>CAWJGT010000009.1:0-1975831 GCA_963842525.1 uncultured Holophagales bacterium | reverse complement strand
GCAAATGGATCGCGCCGCGTCCCACGTCGAGCCCGGCGCTTGCGATTGCGATCGCGTATGTCTGGATCACCGAAGGCACCTACGACAAGGCCTACGTCTCGACGCACACGCATGGCTTCGAGAAATGGGCCGACTACGTGCTCGGCAAAGACGACGGTATCCCGAAGTCACCCGAGTGGCAGGAAGCCGAGACCGGCGTGCCGGCGAGCGACGTGCGCGCGCTCGCGCGCGAATGGGCGAGCAAGAAAACCTACCTCGGCGCGGGCGCCTGGGGTAACGGCCACGGCGGCGCGTGCCGCAACGCGACCGGCATTCAGTGGGCGCGCACGATGGTGTGCCTGATCGCGATGCAAGGGCTCGGCAAGCCCGGCGTCAACATGGGCAACCTGCAGTGGGGCACGCCGCTCGATTTCAACTTCTATTTCCCGGGCTACGCCGAAGGCGGAATGTCGGGCGACTACAGCCACACCGCCATGGGTGTGACGCTCTACCAGCGCATGCCGCAATTGCCGTCGATCAACACGAACACGCAGGTCATTCCGCGCATGCAGCTGCCCGAGGCCATCATCGACGGCAAGGCGGAAGGCTACGTGTGGAACGGCTCGAGCATCGAAGCGCAGTTCCAGAAGATCACGTACCCGAAGCCCGGGTTCTCACCGGTGCACATGCTCTGGAAGTACGGCGGCTCGCTGATCGCGTCGATGCCGGACAGCAGCCGCTACATCAACATGTTCCGCCACACGAATCTCGAGTGTGTGGTGAGCCAGAACATCTGGCTGCACGGCGACACCGAGTTCGCGGACATCATTCTGCCGGCCTGCACGAACTTCGAGCGCTACGACATCAGCGAATGGGCGGGACTCGGCGGCTACGCACACCACGGCGAGCAGCAGTTGAACCATCGCGTCATCACCTTCCAGCACAAGTGCATCGAGCCGCTCGGCGAATCGAAGTCGGATTTCTGGATCTTCCAGAAGATCTGCGAGCGGCTCGGGCTCGCGGCCTATTTCACGGAAGGCGTCGGCGAGCTCGGCTGGGTCAAAAGGCAATTCGATGGATCGGACCTGCCGAAATACATTTCGTGGAAGGAGTTCGTTCGCAAGGGCTACTTCGTGGTCCCGACGGAGAAAGAGGAGCAGCGCGCTCCCCTCTCGTGGAACTGGTTCTACGAGGGCCGCAAGAAAGACGTGCCGGAGCCGATGCCGCTGCCGTCGGACTATTCGCAAGGCTACTTGAAGGGTCTGCAAACGCAGACCGGCAAGATCGAGTTCGATTGCGAGAGCTTGAAGCGCTTCGATCCGTTGAGCGAGGACCGGCCGCCGATCGCGAAGTATCGAACGTCCGGCGGAGTTTCCGAGCGGTAAGGGCTACGAGGACTTTCCGTTGCAGCTCATCTCGCCGCATCCGCGGTTCTCGTTCCACACGCAGATGGACGGCAAGGACAGCTTCCTGAACGACATCCCGGACCATCGCGTGCTCGTCGACGGTTACTACTATTGGGTGCTGCGCATCCATCCGGACGATGCGAAGGCGCGCGGGATTCGCGACAACGATCTCGTTCGCTTGCACAACGCGCGCGGCTCCGTGGTCTGCGCCGCCAAAGTCACGCATCGGATGCTCCAGGGCGTCGTGCATGCGTACAGCTCTTCGGGCGTCTACGATCCCGTCGGCGAGCCCGGGAAGTCGGCCGACCGCGGCGGCTGCGTGAACCTGCTGTCCTCGAGCAAGTCGCAAATCAGCAAGGCGCACTCGATGGGCGCGAGCTGCTGTCTGATCGAAGTCGAGCGATGGAACGCCGCCGAGATGTCGGCGCCGGCTCGCGAAGAGAAACCCGGAGAAACCCCTAAAGAAAAGCGAGTCGCGGTCGCGTGACGACCGAACAGACGCATACGGAACGAAGCGCATGAAGAAATGGAATCTGATCGTCGACGTCGCCAAGTGCACGAACTGCAATCTGTGCACGCTGGCCAATCAGGACGAGCACGTCGGCAACGAGTTCGAAGGCTATTCCGCGCCGATGCCGAGGCATGGGTCTAGATGGATCGACATTCGATCCAACGAGCGCGGATCGGGTCCCGTCATGGACGTCGCCTACTTACCCGTCATGTGCCAGCACTGCGACGACGCGCCTTGCATGAAGGCGGCGAAGAACGGCGCCGTCACGAAGCGCGCCGACGGCATCGTGCACATCCATCCCGTCAAGGCCAAGGGCCAGAAGGCGATCGCCGACGCTTGCCCTTATGGCGCCGTGCGCTGGAACGAGGAGCTACAACTTCCCCAGCACTGGTTCTTCGACGCGCACTTGATCGACCGCGGCTGGAAGGAGCCCCGCTGCGCTACAAGTGTGCGCCACCGGCGCGCTCAAGTCGGTCAAGGTAACCGACGAGGAGATGGCCGCGATCAAGTCCCAGGAGGGCCTCCGCGAGCTGCAGCCGGAGTTGGCCACCAAGCCGAGAGTCCATTACAAGAATCTCGATCGCTACACGCACGAGTTCGTCGGCGGCACGGTCATCAAGACCGTCAACGGCGTAACCGACTGCGTCGCCGATGCGAGGGTCAGGCTCGAGAGCTCGGGAGCCGTCGTCGGCGAAGCGGTCACGGATGCCTACGGCGAGTTCAAGATCGACGGTCTCAAACCCGACAGCGGACGTTATCGGGGTCGTCATCGAGGTCGCCGGCCGCGTGGCGAAGCGGCTCGACGTCGAGCTCAAGAAGAGTATTTACGTCGGCAGAATCGAGCTCGCGGCCTGACGTTCGCGCCTGTGCGGGCGTAGAATTGTCGCGGCTTCGCACACCGCCCCGAGAGCATCGGCATCTACTCGCCCATCGCCGCCTTCCTCTCTCCACAGTCACTTTGCATCCATGAATGAGCAACGCCCCCTCGGCCGAGCGACGCTCGGCGCGCTCGGCGTCGTGTATGGCGACATCGGCACGAGCCCGCTGTACGCGCTGAAGGAAGCGACGTTGCGACCACGGGCGGCTCGGCGATCCGGCCGCCGTGCTCGGCGTGCTCTCGCTGATCTTCTGGAGCCTGCTGTCGGTCGTCACGCTGAAGTACGTCGTCGTGATCCTGCGCGCCGACAACGCAGGCGAAGGCGGCATGCTCGTCGCTGCTCGCGCTCGTGCAGCAGAAGTTCGGGACCGCCGGGCGCGTGGGCCGCGCGGTTCGTCGCGCTCGCGGCGCTCGGCACGGCGCTGTTCTACTGCGAAGCGCTGATCACGCCGGCGATCTCTGTGCTTTCGCGCCGTCGAGGGCCTCGAGCTGCTCGACCCCGGCGTTCGCCGGCATGGTGCTGCCGATCACGCTCGGCATCCTCGTCGCGTTGTTCGCGATCCAGCGCCGCGGCACGGCGCGCGTCGGCGGCTTGTTCGGCCCGATCATGGTGCTGTGGTTCGGGACGTTGGCCGCGCTCGGCGTTCGCGAGCATCGTCGACGCGCCGCGAAGTGCTCGTCGCGGTGTCGCCGAGCTACGCCGTCGCGCTGCTCGCCACGCATCCGGCGTCGCGCTGGCGATCTTGGGCGCCGTATTTCTGGTGCTGACGGGCGCCGAAGCGCTGTACGCCGACATGGGGCACTTCGGCAAGCAGCCCGTGCGGATCGCGTGGCTCGGGCTGGTCTGGCCCGCGCTGCTGCTGAACTACTTCGGTCAGGGCGCGTTGCTGCTGACGGCCGACGGGCCCGATCGCGAATCCGTTTTTCGCGCTCGCGTCCGCCGGCGTGGCTGCCGGCGCTCGTGTTCCTCGCGACGGCCGCCGACGATCATCGCTTCGCAGGCCACGATTTCGGGCGCCTTCTCCGTAACGCGCCAGGCCGTGCAGCTCGACCTGCTGCCGCGCGTCGCAATCCTGCAAACGTCGGCCGACGAGCGCGGGCAGATCTACGTGCCCGCGGCCAACGCGATCATGTTTCTCGCCGTCGTCGGCTTCGTGCTGGCGTTCGGCTCGTCGAGCGCGCTGTCGGCCGCGTACGGCGCATCGGTCATCGGCGCGATGATCATCACCACCGTGCTCGGCGCCGTCGTCGCGCGCACGCGATGGGAGTGGCCGCTGCTGCGCGTCGTGGCTCGTTTTCGGCTTGTTCCTCGGCGTAGACGTCGCTTTCCTCGCGGGCAACGTTACGAAGATCGCGCACGGCGGCTGGGTTCCGCTGACGCTGGCCGCCGTGATGTTCGCCGGCTTCATCACGTGGCGCGACGGCCGCGCGAAGCTGCGCCACGAGCTGCGCGAGCGCGCCGTGCCGTGGACTGCGCTGCCGAATCTGTTGGCGCAGGCCACGCGCGTGCCGGGCACGGCGGTATTCCTCGTGAGCCAGAGCGGCTTCGTGCCGACGGCGCTGCTGCGCAACCTCGAGCACAACCACGTGTGCCACGAGCGCATCGTGATCTTGCACCTCGAGATCTTGCGCATGCCGCGGCAGGACCGCGCGGCGCGCGCGTGGGTCGAGGAGCTGACGCCCGAGGTCCACGCCGTGCACGCGCGCTTCGGCTTCATGGAGACGCCCGACGTCGCCGAGGCGCTGCGCGGCGCGCGCCAACGCGGCCTGCGCATCGACGACGTGAACTGCACCTACTTCCTCGGCTGGCATCTCGTGCGCGCGCGGCCGCGCTCCGGGCTCGCAGGGATCAAGTCGCAGGTATTCGCCTATCTGCAGCGCCGCAGCGCGCAAGCCGCGGAATTCTTCCGCATGCCGACGAAACGTGTCGTCGTGCTCGCGACGGAGATCGACATCTAGCCTTGGTGCGCCGCGCGCCGGCACGCTAGGCTACGCGCTCTTCACGTTGCCGCTACGGACGAGGAACCCATGGCGCTCTATATCGTGCAGTTCGAGGACAAACCCAACATGGGCGAGCTGCGGGACAAGCTCTTGAAGTCGCACTTCGAGTTCCTCGATCGCGTCAAAGATCGCGTGCTCGTGCCGGGCTCGATGCGCGAGGTGCCGAGCGACAAGCCGCTCGGCGGCTTGTGGATCATCGAGGCGAAGGACGAAGCCGAGGTCCGCGATATCTTCAAGGACGATCCGTTCTGGACGAACGGCATGCGGGCGAGCGTGCGGATCAACCGCTGGCAGAAAGCCTTCCCGGATCGGAAGGTGCTGGTCTAGCCCGTCAGCGGCGACCGCCGCTCAGCGAATCGCGAGCGGATTGCCCGGCGAGCCGGTCGCGCCCTTGAGCCTGAGCGGCGCGAAGAAGAACGCGAACTCGTAGACGCGATCGCGCGCCAGCTCCTCGGTCAGCAGATTCTCGAAGATGTAGATCCCGTTGCGCGGGATCAGCAGCTGGTGCACGGGGAACTGCAGATCGGGATTCGGATTCGGCACGACCTCCGTCGCCCACGTGTCGGAGCCGACGAGCACGACCTCGCGCTCGACCAGGTACTGCGCCGCGCTCCAAGCCGACGCCGGGCGCGTTGGCGGCGAACGCGGCGTTGTCGGTGCCCCAGAGCGAGCCCCAGCCCGTGTGCACGAGCACGACGTCGCCGGCGCGAACTTCCGTGCGCTGCCGCTCGAGCGCGCCGCGCAGATCGGCGAGCGTGATCTCGTAGCCGCCCTCGAGCCGCGCGACGCCTTTGAACGCCGCGACGTCGACGAGCACGCCGCGCGTCACGAGCGCGCCGACGTTCTCGACGCCGAGCTTCGTGAGCCCGTCGGCCTTCGAGAACTCGCGCCGGTCGTTGCCGTTGTAGAACAGGTCGCCGACGCCGATGTGGCCGAGGCCGTCGAACTGCGTGCCGACCTGGCCGATCTCGGCGCTGACGATCTCGTCGTGATACATCGTGCGATTCGTGCCCATCGGCCCGAAGGTCTGCGGAATCGCAGGCTGAAGTGGCGCGTGCCGAACATCGGCATCGCCGCCTCGTAGACGCGGCCGAGCTGGTAGACCGTGCCGCGCGTGATCAGGTTCTTCGCCTCGAGCACCTTGGCCGGCGTGATGCGGTTGGCGGCGCCGCGCTGATCGGCGGCGCCCCAGCGCGACGGATACCAGTTGTCGGCCTGGCCGAACGAGATCCCGGCCGCGGCGGCGGTACTAACTGCGACGACGGCGACAGAGACGAACGCATTGCGAGCCACGCATGCTCGGAGACCCTCGCTGCCGAGCTGCTCAATCCCAGCCGACGAACTTCCCGATCTGCGGCGCGACGCGCTCCGGCTCGTCCCACAGCAGCAAGTGCCCGGCGCGCTCGACGACGGCGAGCTTCGCGCGCGGTATCCGCTCGGCGAGCATCTTGGCGTTCGCGAGCGGCACCAGCGGATCGTCGTCGCCGCAGACCACGAGCGTCTCATGCGGAATGTCCGGCAGGAAGCTCCAGCTCGACCAGCCCACGCCGCCCGAGCAGCTGCATCGCGTAGCCGTACTGGCTCGGCGGCAAACGGCGACGCGCACCGCTGGCGCCCTGCCGCTTCGCCGCGTCGCGTCCCGTGACGCCGCCGTAGACGACCGGCCGCGACGCGCTCGAAATAGCTCGGCGGAGTAGAACCGCAGCGGCGTCGCCATCACGGCCATCACCGCCGGCGAGCCCCAGAACGAGCCCAAGCCGCAATTGGTGGCGGCCAAGACGAGGCGGCGGACGCGCTCGGGATAGTCGTAGGCGAGCTGCTGCGCGACGGCGCCGCCATACGAGAAGCCGATGACGTCCGTGCAGTCGACGCCGCGGTCGTCGAGCACGGCCGCCGCGAGCGCCGCCAGCGCAGAGACGGGCACGGGAAACAGCGGCGTGCTCGAGCGCCCGGCGCCCGGCGCAGTCGAAGCTGATGAGCCGCCGATTCGGGAAGTACGTGCATGAACGGCTCCCACATGTCGGCGCTGCAGCCGATGCCGGGAACCAGGAACAGCGGCCTGCCCTCGCCGCGCTCCGAGACGCAGATCCGGTGGCCGCGCCAATGGATGAAACTCACGCTCCACGCCGATCCTCCCCAGAGCCCAGGAACTCCACGGTCCGTTGCCACAGCTCCGCGGCGGCGCGGCCGGCGACGATGCCGACGTGCCCGCCCGGCAGTCGCAGAATCTCGGCCTGCGGCACGATCGAGCGAACCGCATCGACGCCGGCAGGCGGCGCGATCGTGTCCTTCTCGGCCGATACCGACAGCACGGGCATCGCGACCGCCTGCGAAGTCCACTAACCGGTCGCCGACCGTGGCCGTGCCCTTCATCAAGCCGTTCGCGCCGGGGCCGAGCTTGCGATAGAGCTCGGCCAGCAGGCGTCCCGGCGCCGGCACGACGTCGTCGACCCAGCTCGCCATCGTGCGCACCTCGCGCAGCCGCTCGGGTGCATCGTCGAGCCGATCCCAGAGATCGCTGACGCGGCCCATGACGCTGTTCGAGCCCGGGCGCGAGCATCTCGAACCAGCTCTTGACCTCGGCGGCAGGCACGAGCCGCGGGTTGTCGTAGCTCTCGCCCGCAAGCCCCATCCGGTGAGCGACCCACGGAATTCCGCCCTCGACGTCGCCGTCGACGGTCGTCGTCAACAGCACGAGCCGCCGCACGGTCTCGGGATACAGCGCCGCATAGAGCAGCGACAGCGTGCCGCCGAGGCAGTAGCCGACGATGTTGATGCGGTCTTTGCCGGTCATCGCGGCCACGGTGCGCACGGAGCGGCGCACGAGACCCTCGACGTAGTAGGCGAGATCCGCGAAGCGGTCCTCGCGGCTCGGCGTGCCGAAGTCGGCGATGTAGACGTCGAAGCCCGCCGCGGCGACGTGGCCGGCGAACGAGCGGCCGGGCAGGAGATCCATGATGAAGTAGCGGCTGACGGGCGCCGGCACGAACAGCACGGGCGGCGCCGGACGCGCGGCCGCCGGTTTCGTCGAGCAACCGCAGCAGGCGCAGCTTGTTCTCGCGGTAGACGACGGTGGCGGGCGTCGCCCCGGTGCCGTAGTGGCCCGGCGTCGTCAAAATTCATGCAGGCGCTCGAGCTTGCTGCGGCCGCGGCGGGACAGGTCGAGCAGGGCTTCGAGCTCGCGCTCCTGGTCGCGCTCCGGCTCGGGCTCCGCTTCGTTCACTGCGGGTCCTTGGGTTTCCCGCGCGCTGCCTTTTTGCCCTCGGTTTCTTTTCGGCGCGCAGCTCGTCGAGTGTCAAGCGCAGATCCTGCACCTGTCCCTCGAGCTGGCGCAACGCGAACAGGATTTGATCGAGCTTGTCGTCGGCCGGCGTTTCGGGCTCGGCGGCCCCTGGCGCGGGCGACGTTGGATACGCCTTGCCCGCCAGCAGCGAGCCGCGCATCGCGTTGCCCAGATGAACGAGGAAATCTTCGTTCTTGACCATGGAATCCATGTAGGTCAAGAGCGTCTTCTGCCACTGTTGCTGCTCGGCGAGCCAGCGTTCGATCAGCGGCGGGTCGTTGGTGGTCTTGTCGTCAGCCACGCGGGCCTATGTTTTGTTCTGGCGTCGCGGCTCGAGTAACCGAGCGCGTCCGTTCGCTCGGTATGGTACTGAAGTTCGGTCAAGCGGGAAAAGCCGCAGCGACGGCCCCGGGGGGGAAAGGGCCGCCGCCGCGGCGCGCGTGACTCGTTTACTTGGCGGCGCTAGCGCCGGCGTGCTGGCAGCCAGCAGCTTCTCCGCGAAGCTCTTCTGCTGCTTCAGCAGCTTTTGCGCGAAGGCGAAGTTCGCCTCCGTCACTTCCTGCGCCGTCGGGAAAGACGCGGCGGCAGCGGCGAACGCGGGCGGCGTCTCGACCGGCGGCATCGGCGGGAGTTTCGCTGCCAACGCGGTCGTCGTCTTCAGAAAGTTCTCTTGCATGTCGGCGAGAGAGGTCAGGTACTGATCGCCGGCGTCGGTCGCCAGCTTCACATAATTCGACATTGCTTGCTCCTGGTCTTACGGGGGGTTTCGCTTCGACACGTGCGTAGTATGCAACGCATGTGCAACGCATGTCAAGCACTCGCAGGTCGCGTCGGGTGCGCCGAGCTACGCGACCTGCTGGTTGGCGGCCGGGTTGGCGGCTTTGGCGGCGTCGGCCAGGAAGGTCGCCAAAGCCGTGCGGACGCGGTTGGCGTGCTGGGTGATGGCGGCGCTCGTCTCGTCGGCGCTGCCGGCGCGCAGGGCATTCGTCAGCGCCTTGTGATCGTCGAAGATCTCGCGGATCGAGATCGGCGCGACGAGCAGCACGCGGCGCATGAGCTCCGGTACGTCCATCGCGTTGTAGATGTCGAACAGCGGTTGGTTGCGCAGCAAGCTCAAGAAGATGCGGTGGAACGCGTCGTCGGCGCGAATGTAGCGCGCGACGTGCGCCGCCGACGTACCGCGCACGAGCGGCGTGAAGGCGCGCAGACGCGCCACGAGCGCGTCGCGCTCCGCTTCGATCGAGAGCGCTGACCCGAGCGATTGCGTGATGCCGATCTCGAGCGCCGCGCGCGCATCGAGCGCCATGACGAGCGCGTCGACGTCGCCCGCCAAGCTGTCCTGCTCTTTGGCCACGGCCACCGACAGGTCTTCGACGATACCGCCCGGCCGCAGCTCGTCGCGCTGCGAGGCGACGTCGCCATGCAGATCGAGCGCGCGCCGCACGCCCGTCGAGGCGTGCTTGCTCCACGACAGAATCGCTTTGATCGCGTTAGGCGCGTCGCCGGCGGCGAGCGAGTCGGTCAGATACTCGTGGAAGTAGACGCCGTTCTCGGTGGCGAGTTGCGTATTCTTCAGGGCCGCGGCGAACAGATCGCGCAAGCGTAAACGATGGGTCGACAGGTTGGCTTCCTGGAAGATCGGCTCCATGACAGTCACCATCCTACGAGGGAAAGGCAAGATCGGTGCCGCTGAGCTGGAACCCGGAGACGTTCTCTCTCGTAAGGAAGAGAAGAGCCTCCCGGAAGGGGCTCCCGACACCGGAGGGACGATGATCATGAAGAAGCTTGCCCTGACCCTGGCCGTCGCGTTGCTGTGGGCCCTGCCCGCGAGCGCGGACGAGACCGTGCGCCATCTCGAAAAGCTGATCCCCGCGAGCGGTATCCAACAGGTAGACCTCGACATCCCCGTCGGAGAGGTCGACATCGAGGGATGGGACCAGCCGCAGGTCCATGTCGACGTGAAGCTCGAATGCGACCGTGGGCGCAAAGCGTGCCGCGAGGCGGCCCAGAAGATCCGCGTCGTCTATGCGCAGGAAGACGGCCGGCTCCGCATCGAGATGAAGGACTGGCCGAAGCGGGGCGGCAAAGGGCTCGAGGCCCACGTGCGCATCCAGGTCCCGCGGCAGCTCGACCTCAAGGCGGACCTCGGCGTCGGCGAGATGGACATCACCGGAATCGCGGGCAACCTCACCGCCGACGTAGGGGTGGGCGAGCTCGACATCACCATGCCGGCCTCGGCCGTGGCCTCGGTCAACGCCGATACCGGGGTGGGTGAGACCAACCTCTCCGCCAACGGCCGCCGCTACGAAAGCTCCGGCCTGGTCGCCAAGACGATCCACTGGACCAAGGGAACCGGCAGCTCGAAGGTCAAGGCCGACGTCGGCGTCGGCGAGATCACTGTCAAGCTGCAGTAGGAACGCAGGCGGCGCCCCCGGGTAGAATCGGGGGCACATGCCCCTCTCCGACAGCGGATCGCTCCACGTCGTCCTGGTCGAGCCGGAGATCCATTGGAACACCGGTAACGCCGGCCGCACCTGCCTCGCCGCGGGCGCCCGCCTCCACCTGGTCGAGCCGCTCGGCTTCTCGCTCGACGAGCGGGAGGTGCGACGCGCCGGGCTCGACTACTGGCCGCGCGTCGATCCACGGATCTGGCCCTCCTGGGCGGCAATCGAAGACGAGCTCCCCGGGCTGGGCGAGCCGTTCTTCTTCAGCGCCGAGGCGTCGCGCGACTACTGGAGCGTCCAGTATCCTGAGCGGGCTGTGCTGGTCTTCGGCCGCGAGAGCGTCGGGCTGGCTCCCGAGATCCGGGAGACCTGGCGAGATCGGCTCGTCCGGATCCCCGTGCTGGACCCGGAGATCCGGTCGCTCAACCTTTCGACGTCGGTGGCTCTGGCCCTCTACGAGGTGCTGCGCCAGCGGGCCCCCCCACCCTCCCCCGCCTGGGGTCTCGAGAATCAGCCGGTCACCCGGTCCAGCCTCGCAGCCGTCCACCGGCGCCAGCTCGACGATTTCGCCCGAGGCACGCACCAGCCGCTGCCGGCCCTGAAGACCGGGCTCGCCGCCTTCCATCCCATAGGGGGCCTCGACCCGGTGCTGTGTGAGGACCGAGAGGGAGACAGGCTCCAGGAAGGTCAGCTCGCGGACCACGCCGTCCCCGCCGCGCCAGCGGCCGGAGCCGCCCGAGCCGGGCCGGATCGCGAAGCGCTCCAGCCGGACCGGATAGCGGTGCTCCAGGACCTCCGGATCGGTGATCCGTGTGTTGGTCATGTGGGTATGGACAGCGCTCGCTCCCGGAGAACCGGGGATGGCGCCCGAGCCGCCGCAGACCGTCTCGTAGTAGCCGAAACGCGGGTTGCCGAAGAGGACGTTGTTCATCGTCCCCTGGCTGCAGGCGGCGAGTTGCAGGGCCTTGAGCAGGGTGTCGACGAGCCGCTGGCTCGTCTCGACGTTGCCGCCCACCACGGCCGGCGCCTCGGCCGGGTCGTCCGGGAAAGGTGGGTTCAGCATCCCGGGCGGCACGCGGATCTCGACCGGCCGGAGGATGCCCTCGTTGAGCGGCAGCGGCTCGGCGATGAGCAGCCGCAGGACATAGAGGACGGCACTCCGCACCACGGCCGGCGGCGCGTTCAGGTTGCCGGGATGGACGCCGGCCGAGCCGGCGAAGTCGACGACCGCGCGGGTGCCCGACACCTCGATCGAAACGTGAATCGGCGAGCCGTCGTCCAGGCGCTCCGCCGCGGCGTACCGTCCTGCCGGCAGGCGCGCGAGGGCGGCGCGCAGCCGCTCCTCGGCCCGGCTCTTGAGCGCCCCCATGTAGCGCTCGACCGTCTCGCGTCCATGCTCGCGGGCCAGTGCTCGCAACGCCTCGGCCCCCTGATGGTTGGCCGCCACGGCGGCGCGCAGGTCCGCCAGGTTCTCCTCCACGGCCCGGGTCGGGAAGGGGGCGTTGAGGAGCCGTTGCCGCATCTCGTCCCAGAGGGGCTCGCCGGCGCGCACCAGCCAGGCCGGAGGGATCACCACCCCCTCTTCGAGCAGGCAGCGCGCACCCGGGGGCATCGAGCCTGGCCGGATCCCTCCAATTTCGGCATGATGCGCCCGGCTGGCCACATAGCCGAGGAGCGCTCCCTGGTCCTCGAAGACCGGCGTCACCACCGTCACATCGGGCAGGTGGGAGCCGCCGAACCCGGGATGGTTGGTCACGATCACATCGCCTGGCTCCATTGCAATGGCCTCACGCAGCCGTCGTACGCAAAGCCCGAGGGCCCCGAGGTGGACCGGGATGTGCGGGGCGTTGACCACCAGCTCGCCCCCGGCGTCGAGCAGGGCGCAGGAGAAGTCCAGCCGCTCCTTGACGTTGGTCGACACGGCAACGCGGCGGAGCATCTCGCCCATCTGGAGAGCGATCGCCGCGAAGCGATGGGTGAACAGCTCGAGCTGGACGGCTTCGGGACGGGAGGGCATGGCTGGCGATTATAGGAGGGCATGGCTCGCGGTTTGCAGCCCCATGGACGATCAGAAATGGTGAAGAAGAGAACCATCCTGGAATCTCGTAATCCCCCTGCTCCACCAGAGCATGGCTATCCCCGCCCGCAGCTCGAGCGCGACGGCTGGATCTCGCTCAACGGGCCGTGGCAGTTCGCCCTCGACCCGGAAGCGCGGTGGCGCACTCCCGTGCAGGTCGCCTGGGACGCCACCATCCTCGTTCCCTTCTCGCCCGAGACCCTGCTCAGCGGCATCGGCGATACCGGCTTCTACCGCCGCTGCTGGTACCGCGAAAGCCTTCGAGGCCCCGCTGCCCGGCTCGGGCGAGCGCCTGCTGCTCCACTTCGGCGCGGTCGACTACGAGGCGACGGTCTGGGTCAACGGCTCGCTGGCCGCCCGCCACGAGGGCGGCTACACGCCGTTCACATCGACATCACCGACCTGCTCCGGCCCCTTCCGAGGGGCAGACCGGGCAGGAGATCGTCGTGCGCGCCGACGACGATCCCGCACGACCTCGCCAAGCCGCGCGGCAAGCAGGACTGGCAGCTCGAGCCGCACTCGATCTGGTATCCGCGCACCACCGGCATCTGGCAGACGGTCTGGCTCGAGCGCGTGCCGGCCACCTGGATCGGCAGCATTCGCTGGACGCCCAGCCTCGAGCGCTGGGAGATCGGCTTCGAGGCCTGTGCTGGACGGCGAGCCGCGCGAACGGCTGCGGCTGGGCGTGCAAGCTCCGGGCCGGCGACCAGCTCCTGGCCGACGACACCTACACGGTCGTCGCCGGCGAGGTCCATCGCCGGATCGCGCTCTCCGACCCGGGGATCGACGACTTCCGCAACGAGCTGCTCTGGAGCCCCGCGAGCCCGACGCTGATCGAGGCCGAGCTCCAGCTCTGGGCCGAGCGCGGCGAGCTGCTCGACGAGGTGCGCAGCTACACCGCCCTCCGCTCGATCGGCGTGCAGGGCGACCGCTTCGTGCTCAACGGCCGGCCCTACCATCTGCGCATGGTGCTCGACCAGGGCTACTGGCCGGAGAGCGGGCTGACCGCGCCCGAGCGACGACGCCCTGCGCCGCGACGTCGAGCTGGCCAAGGCGATGGGCTTCAACGGCGTGCGCAAGCACCAGAAGATCGAGGACCCGCGCTATCTCTACTGGGCCGACCGGCTGGGCCTGCTGGTCTGGGAGGAGATGCCCAGCGCCTACCGCTTCACCAAGCGTCTCGATCCAGCGGCTGACCCGCGAGTGGATGGACGCGATCGAGCCGCGACTTCAGCCATCCCTGCATCATCGCCTGGGTGCCGTTCAACGAGTCCTGGGGCGTGCCGAACCTGCCGGACAACGCAGCCCGAGCGCCACTGCGTGCAGGCGCTCTATCACCTCACGCAGACGCTCGATCCCACCCGGCCGGTGATCGGCAACGACGGCTGGGAGAGCGTCGCGACCGACATCATCGGCATCCACGACTACGACCCGATCCCCGAGCGCATCGTCCGCCGCTACGGCGCGGCCGAGCTGCCTGCCGACGCCTGTTCAAGCGTGAGCGCCCGGGCGGCCGGCTGCTGGTGCTGGAAGAGGGGAACCACCAGGACCTGCCGATCATGCTGACCGAGTTCGGCGGCATCTGCTGCGTCCGACGATACGGAGGGGACCTGGGGCTACTCGCGGGCCTCGAGCGAAGCGGACCTCGCCGAGCGCTACCGGGCCCTGCTGGCCGCGGTGCGCTCGCTGACCCTGCTCGCCGGGTTCTGCTACACGCAGTTCGCCGACACCTACCAGGAGGCCAACGGCCTGCTCTGCGCCGACCGCACGCCCAAGTTTCCGCTCGAAGAGATCGCGGCAGCCACCCGCGGAGAGCCTTTGCAACGGCGGCGCAAGAAGGCGAGATTCCTGCGGCACAACGCCCCGGCGGGCACACGGCACGAGCCCGAGGCGCCGCCTTTCGACGACGATTGAAGCAATGAAGGCCGCCGAGCTCCGTGCAGTGGAGGTGCAACTTGACTGAACCCGTCCTCGAAACACAGACCGACCGCGACGCCCTCGACCAGGATTTCATCCATTTGTTCGGCCGGCCGCCGCTCGTCACCGCGGACGCGCCCGGCCGCGTGAACCTGATCGGCGAGCACACCGATTACAGCGGGGGCTTCGTGCTGCCCGTCGCCATCCCGCAACGCACCCGGGTGGAGCTGGCGCCGCGCGACGACCAGCGGGTCCGCGCCTGGAGCGCGAACGTCAAACACAAGCAGATCGAGGAGTACGAGCTGGGCGACGAGGAGGAGCAGCACCGCTGGATCGACTACGTCCAGGGCATCACCTGGGTGCTGCGGATCAGCGGCTTCCATATCGGCGGGTTCGACCTGCGGATCGAGTCGGACATCCCGCTCGGCGGCGGTCTGTCCTCCAGCGCCGCCCTGGAGGTGGCGCTGCTGCGGGCTCTGCGCGAGGCCTTCGGGCTGCAGATCGACGACGTGGCGCTCGCCCTGGCCGGACAGAAGGCGGAAAACGACTTCGTGGGCGCGCCGGTCGGGATCATGGACCAGATGGCGGCGAGCCTGGCAGACGAGCGCCGTGCGCTTTTCCTCGACACCCGGCATCTCCGTTTCGAGCGGGTGCCGCTGCCGGAAGGGATCGACCTGGTGGTGATCGACTCGGGGATCTCGCACCGCCATGCCGGGGGCGAGTACCGGATCCGCCGGCAGGAGTGCGAGAAGGCAGCCGAGCTGCTGAGTTTTCCACAGCTCCGGGACCTGGAGATCCAGGACCTCTGGCGGCTCGCCGCCCTGCCCGAGCCTCTGGACCGCCGGGCCCGCCACGTCATCACCGAGAACGCCCGCGTCCGCGCCGCCGTCTCTGCAATGCAGGAGAACGACCTCGAGCGCCTGGGCAAGCTGCTCTACCTCTCGCACCAGTCGCTGCGGGACGACTTCGAGGTCTCCGTCCCCGAGATCGACCTCCTCGTCGACCTCGCCGGCAAGGAGCCGGACGTCTACGGCGCCCGCATCACCGGCGGCGGCTTCGGAGGTGCGGTCGTGGTCCTCGCCCGCGCCGGCAAGGGCCGGGAGGTCGGCGAGCGCCTCGTCGAGGAGTACAGGAGCCGGACGGAGCGGCCAGGGGCGTTGCTGGTGCCGGTGAGATGACGACTCTCTTCCGTACCGACATCCCCTGCTGTATCATGAGGGCGCGATCGGAGGCGGGAGGAGATCATGGGACAACCAGCCAAAGTTGCACGCGAAGATATGGGTCCGGACTATGTGTCCCAGATCCGGGAGCTCGTCGAGAAGGATCATGTCGGGGCGGCACGCAAGCTTGTCGATGAGGCCCTGCTTGTGTGCCCCGATGATCTAGAGCTTCTCAAGTGGAAGGAGGTCTTGGCTCCAGCCTTCGTGTATGGGAGACGCCCCGTCAAGTTCGAGGGCACCCCTGAGCATGGTTGGCTCGTCGCGCACTCAGCAGAGTACAAGGGGCAGTGGGTTGCTGTTCTGGGCGAAGAGTTGCTGGCCTATGCCCCGACTCAGCAGGAGCTGATCGCCACGCTCAAGAAGCTTGCTTCGAAACGCCTCCCCGTCGTCGAGCACATCGAATAGGAAGCCACGTGCTCGAGCTCGCTGGAACCTCTTTCACCCAAGGCTGTTCGAAGTTTTCTGATCATGCCCTCGGGTTCGCAGATCCTACGGCAAAGGTCTATGTGACAGTTCTTTTTGGCCGATCGAGTCGGCCCGTGCAGGCACAGCTCGACACAGGTGCAGCCTGGTCGGTCCTGCCTCCCAATGTCGCACGGGATGCAGGAGTTCCGTTGAGCTCCGACAGGCCTGTGCTCATGAGCACCCGGATGGGAATCAAGAAGGGGTATCTGGTACGGGCTTCTCTGGATTTCGTCGCAGAGCAAGGCGAGTGCCTTCTGACCGAAGGCACCTTCTTCATCTCCGAAGACTGGCCTGACGGCCTGACCTTCCTCGGCTACTCCGGTCTGCTCGACTCCATCCGTTTCGCGCTCGATCCCCAGCGGAACGATTTCTACTTCGGCTCGTAGTAGCTCATGGCGACCGGCGGCCGCTGGCGAGGCGGTCGGCGTCCCTCTCCCGGGGCCAGCGGGTGAACATGGCGAAGCCGGCGGCGATGCAGAGGAAGATGCCGTAGAAGACCGTGCCGGAGAGCAGCGCGATCAGGATGCCGACCAGGGCTGCGGCCTCCAGAGCCGCAAAGCTCGCCAGGGTCGCCCTGCTGTAGGCCGCCAGCACGCTCTCCAGTTGGATCGACACCGACGGATCGCGGTTGAATCCACCCCGGAGGAGGGACGTGCGCAGGCGGGATGAGAGGAGGATCAGGATCATGGCGAGGACCGTCAGCACGACCGGCAACTCGCGCGGCACCGTGGTGCCCCAGCGGATGCTCAGCCCCTCCACCAGGAACCAGGTGGCCACTGCGTAAGCCGCCACGAACCCGGCCAGCACGCCGCAGATCCGGCGCAGTGGGCGGAGGCGGGCCGCGATCAGCCTGTCACGTTCGCTCGGTTCCCGGTTGAACAAGATTCCTCCCGATCGGGCCTCAGTCTATGAGAGCCGGCCGCGAGAGCACCAGATTCCCGGCGCCGTCCGCCCTTCCCTCCCATCTCTCGGCCACCACGGTCGCGGCGTGGCTCTCGAAGACCAGCGCCGGGCCGTGGAAGGTCGCGCCAGGCTGGAGGACAGCACGGTCGAAGAGCGGCACCTCCCGCCAGCCTCCACCAAGCCAGGCGCGACGGGTGCCGGCAGGTGAGGCCTCGTGCGGCTCCTCGGCGGTCACGTCGCCCGCAGGCTCCGCGGGAAGGGAGGACGCGACCACGCGGATCGACTCCAGCTCGATCGCTCTGTCCTCTGGAGCATAGCCGTAGATGTCCAGGTAGGCCGCCGCGAAGGCCCTCTCCGGAGGCTCCCCCTCCTCCATCTCGATCGGCAACGCCTCCTCCTGTCCCACGAACCGGAGGTTGAGGATCCGCCGGCGGACCTGGACCTCCTCCACGGGTACCCCCTCGACCGCGACCGCCTCGGCGGCCTGGCGCCCAAGCTCGCCGATCCACTCCGCGACCTGCCCGCCCACCCGGTCCAGAGGCTCAAGGACCTGCCGGTGGGCAAAGCGCTCTACCACCGCGGCGCCGAGGCCGAGGGCGGAGAGCAGGCCGGCATCGCGCGGTACCACGACGCGGCCGATCCCTAGAAGGCTGGCCACCGCACAGGCGTGCTGGCCCCCGGCGCCGCCGAAGGCCACCAGAGCATAGCCCGCAGGATCGCAGCCGCGGCGGACCGAGATGCCGCGGATCGCCTCGGCCATCCGCTCGTCGGCGATTTCGAGGAACCCGCCGAGGACCGCCTCGCGAGCGGGCGCCGCGGTCTCCTCCGCAGCCATATGCGCCAGCAGCTTGCTCCAGGGCCCGCTCCGCCGCGGTCGGATCGAGTCGGGATCTCGAAGCGGCCGGGATCGAGCCGGCCGAGGAGCAGGTTGACATCGGTGAGCGTGAGCGGCCCCCCGGCCCCGTAGCAGGCCGGCCCGGGCCAGGCGCCCGCGCTCTCGGGGCCGACCCGGAGCTGGATGCCGTCATAGGAGCAGATCGAGCCGCCTCCGGCCGCCACGCTCTCGATTGCCAGCGCCGGCGCGACCAGATGCGCGTCGCCGACCCGGTGCTCGAAGAGGTATTCGAAGTCGCCGTCGTAGCGCGCGACGTCCGTGCTCGTTCCGCCCATGTCGAAGGCGATGACCCGGTCGAGCCCGGAGCGCCGGCCCGAGAGCGCGGCCCCCACCACCCCGCCGGCAGGACCGGAGAGGAGGGCGTCCTTGGCCTGGAACGAGCCCGCCCGCACCAGCCCGCCGGCGCTGGTCATGACGTGGAGAGACCCCTCCGCCAGCGCGCCGGCCACCCCGGACAGATAGCGGTCCAGGATCGGCGCGAGATAGGCGTCCACCACCGCCGTCTCGGCCCGCGGCAGCAGCTTGATGAGCGGCGCGAGCTGCGACGACAGCGAGACATACCGGAAGCCGCAGCCCCGCAGGATCTCGCCCAGCTCCTCCTCGTGCGCGGGGTTGCGGAAGCTGTGCATCAGCGCCACCGCGGCCGTCTCGATCCCCGCCGCACGCAGGCGCCGGCCGGCCTCCCTCACCGCCTCCGCATCCAGCGGCAGCAGGACGGAGCCGTCCGCGGCCAGGCGCTCGGGAACCTCGACGACTTCGCGGTAGAGCGGCTCGGGCTTCTCGATCGCCAGCGCGAAAAGGTCGGGCCGCTGCTGCGTGCCGATGCGCAGCAGATCGCCGAACCCCCGGGTGATGAAGAGCGCGGTGGCCGCTCCCTTGCGCTCCAGCAGCGCATTGGTCCCCCGGGTTGTGGCAAGGCGCAGGGCCATGGGCGGGAGCGGCGCGCCGAGCGGCGTCCCGGTGACCAGCCGCGCGGCGAGCACCGGCGCCTCCTCGGGCGAGCGCAGCTCGAAGGCGGCTCCTTCCAGAGGACCCTCGTCGAGCGGAGCGTCGAGCTCCAGGCGCCCCTCGGCAGCATCGTGCTCCAGGACCGTCCTTCCGGCATCCACAGCACCGAGGACCTGGAAGGCGAAGCCGCGGAAGAAGCCCGACGGGACCCGCCATCCCGGGACCGATGCGGACGCCGGCCGGACCGGTCCGCTCCACGATCCGGCCGCGCAGCGCGCTCGTCGAGAGGACCTTGGCGCGGTGGAGCCGGCCCGCGGGGTCGACCGCCAGGCAGTCGGTGAACGTCCCGCCGGTGTCGGCCCAGATCCGCCAGATGGGGTCGGTCAAGACGGGTGCGCGCCCTAGCCCCCGCCTCCGGCCCGCCGGTCGAGGCGTGCCGAGAGCCGGCGGACCCGCTGGTTTTCCTGGTCGATGGCCGCCGCCTTGCGCAGCCACTTCCGGGCGTCCCTGGTATCGCCGGCGCTGAGGGCCAGGAGCCCCATGGCGGCATAAGGCTCGGCGCTCTCGCGGTAGAGGCGTAGCGCCTTGCGGTAGAACCGCCGCGCCTCGTCGACGCGGCCGTGCGACAAGCTCAGGTCGCCGAGCGTCAGATAGATGAACGGGTTGCGGCTGCCCAGCCGCCGCGAGACCTCCAGCAGCTCCTCGGCCTCCTTGCCCTGGCCGCGGAGGTGCAGGAGGCCGGCCAGGTTCTGGTAGGCGGAGAGGGCGGTGGGATCGACCTCCAGGGCCTTGCGGTATGCGCCCGCGGCGCCCGCGATATCGCCGGCGCGGCGCAGGGCGACGCCGTAGTTGATCCAGGAGCCGCCGAGCTCCGGCTCGATCGCCACCGCCTTGCGCAGCCACTCGAGCGCCTCCCGGTTTTCATTGGCGCGCAGCAGCTCGGCCCCGCGGTTCGAGTAGAACAGGCCGATCGCCGTGAGGTCCGAGATGGGCCGCACCTTGCGGTACTCCGCCACGGGTGCGGCCGAGAAGTCGAGGACTCTGAGCGACGGTCCTGTGTCGTACCCGGCGCTGACGTGCCCCGAGACGACGATGAGGTCCCCTTCCTTCTCGAACTTCTCGATGTCGTCGACGTCCAGGTAGACGACCGGCACGCCCAGCTCACGTCCCAGGCCCACGAAGAGGCTGGCGAAGGCAAGGCAGTTGGCGCGGTGGTTCCGGAACACCTCCGCGGCGGTTGCGGTGTGGCGGCCTTCATACTCGATCCACAGGCGGGCGGGGTCGAGCAGCCCGGCCAACAGGACGTCGAGGCGTTTCTCGTACGGCGTCGAATCCGGCACCTGCTGGTGGGCCCAGGCGCGCATTTCGTCGGTGAGCTCGAACGGGACGATCACGGACGCAGGATCGAGGCCGCGGGCGCGCAACGCCCGTGCGAGGTCCGGCGAGCCGCTGGACCCCGCCGAGGCACAACCGATCGGTCCGAGGAACGCGGCCAGGAGCGCGAAGCCCCCCGCCAGCTTCCCGAGCACCGAGGATGGTCTTCCGTTCAGCATGAGCCACCTCCTGGCGACGAGCCTCCTCAGGCCATGCGAGGACGCCGGAAGAGCAGCTTCCGCACCCCGAAGAACAACAGGCCGAGGACGATCAGCACCGCGAGGACCGGCAGCGTGATGGCGAGCACGGCAAGCAGGGCCGACCCGCCCGCCTCCACCGTGGCCACCACCGGGTTGCCGAGCCCTCCCGTGGTGAACGACGAGACCTGCCGCACCGTGGCGGTGATCCCCTGGAAAACCGCCGACGTGCCGCCGCCCGCCAGGATCGCCAGCGTCCACTTGAGGAACGGGCTCACGTCGGTGACCGACGACGCCATGACGATGACGCCGGCGATCACCGCTGTCGGCGTCGCCACGGCGTCGAGCAGGTTGTCAACCCAGGGGATGTAGTAGCCGGCGATCTCCAGGACCGTGGCGGCCCCGAAGGCGATCAGCGCCGGCGTCGAGCCGATCCAGTCGAAATTCTCGCCGAGGACCAGATGCCCGAGGCCGGCGCGGGAGGCCAGCGACATGGTGAACAGCGGGACGAAGACCCGGAACCCGCACGCCGCGCTCAGACCCAGGCCGATGAGGATGCTGAAGAGGATCTCCAATTGCCGGCTCCTTTTCGCCTCACGGGGGCGGAATCAGCCCGCCCCGGCTATGGTACCACCCAGCCCTCATGCCCTCTTAGAGCGGGAGGAGGCCTATGTGGTTCCATGGGGCCTCACCCCCTGTCCCCCTCTCCCATCGCCCCCCCACCGACCGGGAGAGGGGGGACGTCGCTCAGGCTTGCAGGCGAGGTCGAAGCTTTGTTGTAAGGGAGTCCCTGAGGAAACTCCGGCAAACTATTCCCTCAGAGCACCAACCACGTCCCCCCTCTCCCGGAGGAAGGGGGGGCGATGGGAGAGGGGGACAGGGGGTGAGGTCACCACGCCGGCTCGCCGGAGCCTTGCTTCGGGGCCCAGGCCAGGACGAGGTACCGCACCTCCACGTCCTTGCGCCGGGGTTTGAGAGACAGCGCCTCCAGCTCCTCGGTCTGCGGATCGAGCCGTGCCTCGATGCGCTCGACCTCGGCCTCCAACTCGGCGTTGAGATCGGCGAGCTGCTTCTTCAAGGCGTCCACGTTCTCCTCGGCGCGCGCGACGTCCTTCCTCTCCTGGAGGGTCCGGCCGAAGCCGCGGGCCGCGCTCGCGGCGCCTCCGAGGTTCGAGCGGCTCATGGCCTTGCGGCCGAACAGAGCGCCGAGGACGGTCGTCCCGGCGGAGAGCACCGTGCTCCAGGTCTGCGTCCGCGCCTGATCCGCCTGCTTGTTGACGGTCTGCTCGGCACGGCGCATCCGGTCCTCGATCTGCCGCACCCGCGGCTCGTGCTTCCGCCGCAGGGCCTCCACCTGCTCGTCGCGCCCCTGGCGGGCGAGATCGCCAAGCCGGATGCGGAAGTCCCGGTCGGTCTCACCAGGCTGGGAGAGCACGTCGAGGGAGGGGCTGCGAAACAGCTCGCAGCGGCGGGTCCGGTAGAGGCACTCTTCGAGGTCCTTCTTCCAGGCGTCGTAGCTCTTCGCCCGCACCGCCTCGTCCGGCAGGCGGCCGAAGCGGGCCTGTGGGACCGCCTCGGCCTCCAGATCCTCGCGCTCGAGGTCCACAGCCTGGGCCTTATACCAGTCCACGTCCGCATCGCCGTCCGGCAGCAGTGCCAGGAGCGCTGCCTCGTCCGCGAAGTCGATCCCCTGCTTCTCCTCCACGAAGTGGACCGTGGCCGCGGCGTAGAGGTGCGGCTCGTAGACGATCCCTTCGGGGCGCGCCCGGACCGGCAGGAAGCGTTGGGAGACCTCCGGCGGCAGCACCGGGGCTGCAGACGTTCCGGATGTCGCAGACGCAGCCGGGACCGGTGCTGGAGACGCGGCCGGGGCGGGGCTCGCCGCCGGCTGCGGCGCAGCCGTGCCCTGCTTCCTGGGGTCCATGAGGCGCTTGATCTCGGGCCGGGTGAGCGGGCCGCGCAGATAGGAGAGGGCCCAGCGGGTCTGGAAGACCACAGGTGCGTCCTCGTGCACGTTGTGCAAAAGGAAGACCCGGTTGCCGAGCCCGGCGAGGACCTGCTGCATCCGGCCGCGGTCGAACGTGCCGCCGGCCGCCGCCCCCTCGAGGCCGTCCATCAGACGCTGCTTGTCGCGCTCGGTCTGCAGGCGTCCCAGGAACCAGGTGCCGACGTTCGAGAGCCCCTTGTAGTCGAGGTCGACCGGGTTCTGGGTGGCGAGGACGAGCCCGAGGCCATAGGCGCGCGCCTGCTTGAGCAGGGTCAGGAGCGGGCGCTTCGACGGCGGCTCGGCCACCGGCGGCATGTAGCCGAAGACCTCGTCCATGGCGAGGATCGCCCGCAGGCTGCTCGTGCCCGGCCTGCTGCGCATCCAGCCCAGGGTCTGGTTGAGCAGCAGGGAGACGAAGAACATCCGCTCCCGGTCCGACAGATGGGCGATGGACAGGATTGCGATCCGCGGCTTGCCGGAGGCCGTGTAGAGCAGCCGGTCGACGTCCAGCGGCTCGCCCTGGAGCCAGGCCGCGAAGCCCGGAGAGCCGAGCAGGCTGTTGCAGGCCATGGCCAGCTCGAACCGCTCCTTGGCGGGATAGAAGGACTCCAGGTCGAGCACGCCGATGCGGTCCACCGGCGGCTTCTGGATCTGCTGGATCAGGGCCGCCAGATCGAGGCTCTTCCCCGCCCGCCAGGCCGCATCGAAGATGTTGGCGAGGAGGATGTGCTCGCGCCCGCGCACCGGGTCGGAGTCGACGTCGAGGAGCGACAGGAGGCTGGACACCAGGGTCTGCACCCGCTCGCGCAGCAGGTCGCCGTCGGCGATCACCTCAGTAGGCGGCGCGGAGAGCGACGAGAGGATGGAGACCGGCAGCCCCGCCTCGCTCCCGGGTGTATAGATCGCGAGGTCCGCGGCCTCCCGCAGACGGGCGATCCGTTCGCCGGTCTGCCCCCAGCGCGCCAGCCCCTCGCGCCAGGTCGTGGCCTCCTTGGCCGCGAAGGCCTCGGGCGTCAGCCCGGCCCGGGCCGCCGCGTCGGGATCGATCCACGGCGCGAAGTCCTCCGGCCGCAGCTCCGGGAAAGTCAGCAGGATGTTGGCCAGGTCGCCCTTGGGGTCGATCACCAGGGCAGGGACCTTGTCGATCGCCGCCTCTTCGAGGAGC
The DNA here is from genome assembly GCA_963842525.1 of uncultured Holophagales bacterium. Classification (GTDB taxonomy): domain Bacteria; phylum Acidobacteriota; class Thermoanaerobaculia; order Multivoradales; family UBA5704; genus UBA5704. The sequence continues at coordinate 1,952,182 of CAWJGT010000009.1, read as the reverse complement.
GAGATCAGCAGCCCGGTCTTGCCGCTGCCGGTCATGCCCACGCAGACCGCGTGGGTCACCAGGTCGCGCGAATCGTAGAGCAGCGGCTCGGCGGAAGCCTCCCCCCGCGCCAGGTCATAAGGCCTTCCGAGATAGAAGACCCCCAGCTTTTCGTAGATCGATGCGTCGTCCGCCATGTGGACCCTCCCGTCGGCAGGATGCTATCGCAACCCTCCCTGTCAGCTCGGTCGTCCCCAGGGATCCTATGTCACGGCGTCACGATGTGTGAGCGTGAGCGTGGCATCCGCGGACGCATCCCGCTGCGTCTGCGTTGAACAGCCGCACCGCCGTAGTGATCGACGTGGCTGTGCGTGAAGATCACCGCTACGACGGGCTTTCTCGGCCGGTGTTAGCAGGATGACAGAGGGCGCCGGCGAAGCACGCCCCCGAGAACAGCGGCGGCAATCAGAGACAACCAGGCGTTTCGGGTCATGACTCCCCCTTTCTCCTCTATAGGTGCATCCGGAGCCCCGCAGAGGGTCAGGCAGGAGCCCCGCTCCACACCACCACATGCGCCCGCTCGATCTCCCGGCGAAAGTGATCCGGGAGGCGCGCCCAGTCGAAGACGTCGACCAGAATCGGAAGATCGCTCTCCGAAAGGGCTTCTCGCAGCTCAGCCAATCCCTTCTGGGGATGTGCCGGTTCAATCGGATCGCGGACCACGAGGTCGAGGTCGCTGCCGTCGTGCGCCTGGCCGGTCACGCGGCTTCCGTACGCCCAGACTTCGGTCGCGGGGACATGGGAGGCGAGCAGACGCCGTACCATCTCGAGACTCTCCCGCCCAAGGTCAAGTTTCGGCATCGCCCAACTTCTCCCGCAAGGTGGCTTCCAACGTGCGTGCATCCTCGATGAAGGCTGGCAACAGCTTCAGAGTCTCCTCGGCGAAACCCACTCCGTAGTCATGGGCTGTATTGTTCCGGTTGTCACGATAAGTGAACCACCTGGCTACGGTCTCGGTGCTCATCAGTCCATGACTGGCAGCGTGGCGTAAAACATCCTTGTAGCTCAGCGCAGCAACTGCACGCGGGCTGCCAACAAAAGCCTGGAGGGCTCTTCGCAGCAGCTTTCCCGCAGTCTCTAGAGTGAGCTCGAATCCTTTGATCACGGCGTTACGGAAGATCTCGTAGTCGATGCTTTCGGCTTCCGCTTGCCGCAAATAAGAGAGGGAGCTCTCCAAGGTCTCTATGCAGCGGGCGTAATGGGCGGTGCTCAAGCTCACGGTGTTCCCCTTAGCCGCGCGGAAGAGCGGCAGGCCTTCATTCTAGCCAAGGTCCGGCCGCCTTGCGTCATAACCAGACTAACACGCCGCCCCCCCTTCTTCATCCCTCCCGGCGCCTGTTATAGGCTGGCCGCCCCAACCCCAGAGGAGAGCCCGGCGTGAAGCCTTGCCGGCATCCTGCCGGCCGGCTAAGGGCCGGCCTTTCTTTGGTTAGGGCTCGTCACGAAATAAGTGTCTCAGTTTCGGCTTTGCGACGGCGGCTTCTGGCCGACCCTGGGAGTTCCGAGCCGCCGAGAAACATCACGGTGTCCGAGCCGCCGAAGGCGGCAAGGGAGCCGGCGCTCCCAGCGGAGTCAATCTGTCACCCCTTCTTCGGAGCCTTGAAACGAAAGCCGCCCGCCCGTGTCCGTGGCGAGCGAAAGCCGGCCTGCCTCGGCCTCTGCCAATGACAACTGGCCGGCTTCGGTTGCAGCCAGCGAGAGCTGACCGGGCGAGGCGCCCTGGATGCGGGACTGGATCTCGGCAATCGCCTGCCGCGTGGCCGAGAGGAGCGCGGAGTTGCGCGGGAAGCGTTCGGCCGCTTCTTTCAGCGGCAGCACGGCTGCAACCGAGCCGATGCGAGCCAGCGCGTTGGCTGCGGCGACCCGAAGATCTGCCTGCCCACGCTGGAGGGCCAGGATCAGCGGTTGCTCTGCCGCGGCGTTTCCAGTCTCTCCCAGGGCCAGTGCCGCGGTCACCGCCAACTCACCGCTTTCGCGCGCCATCACGTTCGCGAGCGTGTCCACTGGGGTGAACTCATAGCGGCCGAGCAACACCAGGCAGGCGTGGGCCGTCTGGAGGCGGCGCCTCTGCAAGGCCTGGTCGAGGATGGCGATCGTACGCTCGGACGGCAGCTCGCGCTCCAAGATCGAGATGGCCTGCGCGCTCGAGGTGTCATCCTCCAGGCTCTCCACAAGCTCCACGAGGACGCTGCGGCCTTCGGCCCCCAGCTTTCTGGCCGCGCGCAGCCGGATCGCCGGGCTTGGGTCCGAGCAGGCCGTGCGAAGCGCCTCGGCGGTCACCGGATCATCCTCAGGGAGCTCACGAACCAGAACGAACAGGTTCTGAAGCCGTACCCCGGCCTCGGGGTCCCGGCGGGCGTTCTCGGCCAGGCGTTGCGGGATGTCCAGAGGCTGAGCGAGCCTCCGGGCGAGGTCGAGGAGGAGTGGCAAGACGGACGAGATGCCGTTGCGGAACCTCTCTGCTCGGAGGCTCGCCATTGACGACCTCCAGCCAGCGGCTGTCGGCATGGATGCTGGTCAGCAGACGGCGAGTCTCTGCGTCGAGCAGCGCACATACAAGCTTCGCCGGTCCCTCAATGAAAAATGAGTCGTCGAAAAACGGGGCTCCGATCTAGATCTCCGGCGTCCACCGCAAGGGTAACTCAGGGCGGATCCTTATGTTGTGGAAACCCGGCGGGCCTGGAACCAGGGCCACAATTCGAGCGGATCGCCCTTTGCCTCGACAAGCCTCAATGCGAACCCTTATCGATCCCGCTTGTGCCGTGAGCCGCGGCTTCCAGCCAGAGACCTCCACATCCTGCAAGCCGCACGATTCCACAGCATTCTGCCAGGCCCGCAGGCGTTGGCGCGTCCTGACCACGCCGAGCAAGATACCAGCGCCGAGCAACGCGCTGACGAGGACTGGTTCCAACATTCCGGCTTCTCCTCGCTAGCTTTCAGTCTACCTCGTCGCCGCCGCGCGAATGGCCCATCAGGGCGATCCGCGACGGCCGGAGCGTCCGTGCCTGGCTGCCCGACGACCTCTATATCACCCGTTTCCAGGACTCGACCTTCCGCGCGGTCGCCGACTCCGAAGAGGACGGTCGGAGAGACCGAGGGCAACCACAAGGGTTGCCCCTACACACGCCTGCCCTGAATTCCTTTGCCCAACTATCGTGCCCAGGCGATGTCTGAAGCGCCTCAAGCCCTGGTGTACGACGCGTCGACCGCGAGCTCTTCCTTCCCCTCCGGCCAGATGTTATACATCACCATCCGGAGCGCCTCGGCCCTCAGAGCCACCAGGGGTGACGTCGATCCGCCAACCCCAATCAGGACCCGGAGGCGCGGCATAGGAACCGCGCACCGAGAGGGCGCCGTCGTCTGACACCTTACCCTGGCACGTCATCATCTTCCTGCCCATGTGCCAGGAATCGACCCAATTCGCGGAGACGGTGCCTTCCTTCGGGTCGCAGCCCAACAGAATAGATCCCTCCTGCGGCTTGCCCTGGTAGCCCAGGTGTAGTCGAGCCGGACGAACCTGCCGCCCAGCACGGGGGTCACGGTCGCGGTCCCCGGCGAGTCCTCAGCCAGGTTGTTGTGCGGATCCTCGAGCCGGTTCGTGCCGCTCCAGCTCCCCGCGCAGGCTGCCAGTCCATCGAGGTTGCTCATTCCCTGAATCCCCTGTCGGTTTGGTCGTTCCCGAGGATTCTATGTCACGGCGTCACGATATTGAACCAGGAGTCGAAGGTGTCCATCAGCGAGAACAGCTCGGTCGCCTTGGCGATGCTGCCGCTCACCTGGATGGAGCCCGAGCGGACCGCCTGATCGAAGGTCGTCTCGCCGCCGATGACCGAGTTCAGCGTGACACGGGTGAGCGTGAGCGTGGCGTCCGCCGCCGTGCCCGGGCGCACCTGTGCGTATTGGAGCACCGCGTTCTGCAGGGTCACCCGCCAGGTCTGGCCGAGGTCGGTGAAGACGAAGTCATAGCTGCCGGTCTTGCCGGCCGCGCGGGGGCCGTTCAGGTGGATGGCGACGTAGTCGAGCAGCAGGTCGGCGTCCATGGCCTGGATGATGTCGGAGCTCACGCCGCCGCTCGTGCCGCCCGGCTTGAAGACTCCGACGCGGAGCTCCTGCGCCCCCATCAGGAAGAAGTCGCGCCAGGGGCCGCTCTCGGCCTGATAGCCGAGTTGCTCGAGGGCGTCGGCTTCCAGGTTCCGCGCCCGCCGGTTCTCCGGGTCGGAGAAGACCACGTGGCTCACCACCTCGGCCACCCAGCGGTAGTCTCCTTTGGCGAACGACTCCTCCGCTTTCGCGAGGACCGCGTCGGCACCTCCCATAAATTCGACGTAACGCCTCCCCCCCTCGGACGGCGGGTAGGTGTAGAGGTGCGCCGGGTTGCCGTCGAACCAGCCGATAAAGCGCTGGTAGACCGCCTTGGCATTGTGGTTGACGGTTCCGTAGTAGCCGCGGTTGAACCACTCCTGCGCAAGGCTCGGGGGCAATTCGATCATCTCCGCCAGCTCGATGATGGTGTAGCCCTGGTTGAACAGCCGCACCGCCTGGTCGTTGATGTATTTATAGAGGTCACGCTGTTTCGACATGTAGTTGAGGATCTGGTCGCGGCCCCACTTCGGCCAGTGATGGCTGGTGAAGACCACCTGCGCCTCATCTCCGAAAAGATCGATCGCCTCCTGGATGTACTTGCTCCACCGCAGCGGATCGCGCACCTTGGCGCCGCGCAGGGTCAAAACATTGTGAAAGGTGGCGGCCATGTTCTCGGCCATGCACAGGGCCTTGAATTGAGGGAAATGGAAGTTCATCTCCGCGGGCGCCTCGGTGCCCGGGGTGAGCTGGAAGACGATGCGCACTCCGTCGATCGCCATCTCCTGCCCCGTCTCGGTGATGGTGTCGGTCGGATCGAGGAGCGATTGGGTTCCGAGCGAGTTGGTGAGCCCGAGGCCGGCGCTCGTCTGGCCCTTCGGCCCCTTGGGCAGGAAGGCCCCGTACATATAGGTGGCGCGGCGGCCCATCGCATTGCCGGCCATCACGTTTTCGCTCACCGCCTCGTCCAGGAAGCCTTCAGGGGCGATGATCTTCACCTTGCCGGCCTTGAGATCCTCTTCCGAGACGACCCCCATGACGCCGGCGTAGTGATCGACATGGCTGTGGGTGAAGATCACCGCCACGACGGGCTTCCTCGGCCGGTTCTTGTAGTAGAGGTCGAGGGCCGCCCGCGCGGTCTCTTCGCTGATCAGCGGATCGATGATGATCAGGCCCGTGTCCCCTTCGATGATGCTGATATTGGAGAGGTCATAGCCGCGGACCTGGTACACCCGGTCGGTGACTTGAAACAGGCCCGCGATGGTCAGCAACTGGAGCTGCCGCCAGAGGCTGGGGTTGACGGTGTCGGGCGCGGGGGTGTCGACGCTGACGAACCGTGTATAGGCATCCAGGTTCCAGACTGGTACAGGGGTGGAGCCTTTGACGACGGTCGGTGAAAGCGGGGCGATCAGCCCGCGCTGCGCCTCCGCGAAGTCTTCGCGGTTCTGGAACGGCAGCTCTTTGAGGACTGCGGCGTTCGCCGCCTTCGTCGCCTCGGTGGCGGACTTCGACAGTTTGGCCGCCTGCGCCAGCGGGTCATCGGCTGCGGTCAGCGGTCCGGCAAGGAACAGAACGAACAGGGCCATACACAGAGCTGTTCTCATGTCTTCCTCCTTGTTGAAACGGAGCCGAGCTCCTGGTCCTGTAGTGGGACGATCTCGCGAGGAATCGCAGGAGTGACAGAGGAGAACGACAACTACCTCGGCACGACGCGCAAGCGTGCCGAGGTCAAGGACAACGTCGAGGTCGGAGACGGCGGAAGCTCGTCAGGGCTCGGACAGCCCCGGCGCTGCCCCGGCCTTCATCTCCAGCACGTGCCTGGGCGGTGTCCTGACGTCCCAGATCAGATGCACCCAGGAGAGCACCTTCAGCGCGTAGAAGGTCGGGTCGAATTCCCACCAGAAGAACCCCTGGTTGGCGGCCGGCCTGGTAGTGGTGGTGGTTGTTGTGCCAGCCCTCGCCCAGGGTGAGGAGCGCCAGAAACCAGTTGTTGCGGCTGTCGTCGCGCGTCGGATACCGCCGGCTTCCGAAGACGTGGGCGAGCGAGTTGATCGTGAAGGTGCCGTGCCACAGGAGCACCGTGGACACGAAGAAGCCCCAGATCAGCGCCGGCCACCCGTCCCAGAGAAAGAGCCCGACGGCGAGCACGGCGGGCGGCACGAAGTACCACCTGTCGAGCCAGCGCAGCTCCGGGTAGCGCGCGAAATCCGCAGATGCGGGCGAGGTCCACGCCTTTGTTGCGCGGCGCGAGGATCCAGCCCATGTGCGCCCAGAAGAAGCCGCGCTGAACCGGCGAATGGACGTCCGGCGGCTGATCCGACCAGCGGTGGTGCTCGCGGTGATGGGCCGCCCACCAGAGGACGCCCTTCTCCGCGCTCGACATGGCCAGGCAGGCGAGCACGAATTGGAAGGCCCGGCTCGTCTTGTAGGAGCGATGCGAGAAGTAACGGTGGTATCCCGCCGTGACGCCGAACATGCGCACGTAGTAGAGGCCGACCGCGAGCCCCACGTACCAGGCTTCGAAAGGGATCAGGAAGGCGCTCAGCGCAGCCACATGGACCAGGATGAACGGCAACGACCGGATCAGGTCCGGACGGTCCCCCGATTCCGGCGCGGCAGGAAGGAGCGAACCCTCGGCAGCCTGCGGCATAGACCTCCCTCGTGTGATGGGTACAGGTTATAAGGCCAGGGAACCGGCGTCAAGCAAATTCTGGAGGCTAGCCCATTGCTGTGAGCCGGCGAGAAAGCCCGGCGATGAATCGCCGGGCTTTAACTCGCCCCTGATGGGCTCAGCCAGTTCATTCGGGCTGGCTTGCTCCGTATTCACCCCCCTAGAGTCGCCGGAGGTGGCGCTGGATCTCTTGCCACTGCGCGGCGGCTTGCGGCCCCAAGGGATAGGTCCTGGCGAGGCCGTCGATGACCGAGCCGAGCCGGATCAGCTCCGACTTCCGTTGCTGGAGCAGGCCGGCTGCCTCCGAGCTGCCGGGCCGGTTCAGACCGAGCCTGTTGCGGATCCCGCCCCCCTGGCCCGTGGCCCGGCGGAAGGCCTTCTGCAGCTCCTCGGCCGCCTCGACGAGCTCCTCCAGCCGCTCGGCGAGCGTTGCCTCGTCTCCCTCCGGATCGCGTTCTTCACGGTCCAGGAACTCCTCGTAGCTCTCTAGGATCCTCTCGCTCCCGGAGACCAGAGCGGAGATGGTGGCCTCCAGATCGCCAGCCGGCGGTTCGGCTGGCGGGGCCGGGGCAGCAGCCGGCGCGACGGCAGGGGCCGGATCGGCGGCGGCCAACTGAACGCCGCGGTCCGGTCTCGCAGCAGGCGCGGGCTCCTTGGCGGCCGGCCGGGATGGGGCCCTTGCGATCTCTGGCTGAGGCTGGGCCGGCGGTTCCAACGGCCGCGCCGCGGCTGGTTGCGGCATGGAGGCGGTGCGGAGCGGCTGGCTGGTCTCCCTTCCAAGGATGTTGCCCCAGCGATCGTAGGAGACGACCTGCTCCTGTCGTCCGCTCAGGTCGTACTCGAAAGTCTTCCTCGCCACGCCCGCAGCGACAGGTTCCTTGTGCTCGTCGAAGAAGGCGACTTCCGCCATCCTGCCCTTGCCGTCATAACGGAAGGTGATCTTTCCGGAGCCGTCCTGGGCCCGGGTGGGCAGGCCCTTCTCGTCAAAGAAGGCGATCTCCAGGGGCTCTCCCCGGATGCCGTAGCGCGTCACGGCCCGTGCATAGCCGTGGGCCAGCCGGCCTTCTCCATCAAGGTGGCGCTCTTCCACGGGAGAGCCCCAGGAATCGTACTTCCGGGCCACCTTCGCGTATCCACCGGCGTGCAGGGTCGGCCGGCCGGAGGGATCGAAGTAGGTCTCCTCGATCGGGTTGCCGAACCGGTCGCAACGCCAGCGGATCCGGGCGATGCCGTCGGGTCCCGCAAAAGGATTCCGGTCCGCATCGAGGAAGCTCTTACCGATCCGATATCCACGCTCGTCGTGATGGAGCTTCACCGTCGTATGGCCCTCGGCGGACCTCGTCGGCCGCCCTTGATCATCCAGGCACGTCAGCTCGGACAGGTACCCGCGGGTGTCGTAGGTCTTCTCGACGCCTGCGCAACCCGAGATCTCCAGAATCGTCTGCCCCCGTTGATCCTTCTCGTCGTGCCGGACCCACGCCGGCTGTCCATTGGGATCAAAGTAGGAGACGCGGGTCGGAGTCCCCCGCTCGTTGTAGGTTGTCGCGAGTGTCGCGTAGCCCGCCGAGATGGCCACAGGCTCGGCCTGGAAACCGTGATAGGACTCTTCGACGACGTTGCCGAGCTCGTCGGACCGGGCCCACTTCTGGGCCGCTCCCCGCAGGCTCAACATCGGCTCGCCTGCCTGGTCGAGATAGAGCAGCTTCTCCACCCGCTTCCCCGGGTCGTGCTCCGACCGCCACCTCGCGATCCCCTCGTCGTTGTATGCGGGGTGGCCTCTCTCGTCGAAATAGGCTTCTTCGACGACCACGTCGCGGCGCGGGTCGTACCTAAGCTGCTTCCTGGCGAATCCGTTCTGGGCGCGCAACGGCTGGCCGCCAGCGTCCAGGTAGGATTCCTCGATCCGATTGCCTTCTTCGTCATACTTCCACGCCATGCGCGCGATCCCTCCGACGCGGCGGGTCGGCCGCTGCTTCTCGTCGAAGAACGAGGCCAGGGCGATGTTGCCATGGTCGTCGTATTCGAGCGCGAGCCGGGCGATCCCGAGGGTGGTGAGGATCGGCTGCCCGCGCTCGTCGAGGGCCGTCTCCGCCTTGACACGCCCGCGCCCGTCATACTCCAGCGAGATGCCGAAGCTGCCGTTGGAATCGTAGGTGTGCCGTCCTTCGCCGTCGAGGTAAGTGACGCGGAGCAGGTTCCCCTTCTCGTCATAGGTGTTTCTCAGGAGCGCAGTTCCGGGGACCGGCAGGTTGCGCTCGTTGAACCTGCGGATCTCTTCGACGTTTCCAGACCGGTCATATTTCAGGGTTGCCCTCGCGAATCCCTCCCGGTTCAGCACCCGCGTTCCCTGGCGGCTGGAATAGGTCACCTCGACGATCCTGCCGGCTTCGTCATAGTCCGCGGTCTGTTCGACCCAGCCATCCTGATGGAGGGCCGCATAGCCGTCAGGTCCGAGATTGACGATGCGCCGTGGCAGGCCGGTGTCGTCGAGCTCTTCGAAGCTCATGCCATAGGACCTGTCGCGCCCCGGCTTGCGCTGGCCGGCGCTGTCCAGGTACCAGACCTTCCTGTCGAACCCTTCCTTGTCCCGCGCGAACTGGACCAGCGCGGCTCCCGACTCCGCCTGGGGCGCGGCGATGCCGTCCCTGGTGAACTCCGCAATGATGATGTTGTCCTTCGTCGGCCCGCCCTTGTACTGGAACTCGTAGACCCTCCGGCCGGCGCAGCTCTCACCTCGCTCCCGCAGGAGGTCCCCCTGGGCGTCGTAGTCGAAGAGCCACGCGCACTCCCGCTCACCCAGATTGAGGATGTCCGACTCCACGCCAGAGATGTACCGGTTGACCATGTGGAGGGGCGTCCGGTATCCCGAGCCGTTGACCGCCTCGACCCGCATCACCGGACCGCGGCGCCCCTCCTGGGTGAAGCGGAGGACCCACTGCCGGTGGCGGACGTCTCTCCCTGCCACCTCGCCGACGCCGGCAGGCTTGCCGAAGCGCTTGGTGAAGCTGTTGTAATAGGTGAGGTAGTCGCGGAAGTAGAGATACCAGACGGCCCAGGCCGCCACGACCACGAGCAGGACGGCCGCGACGGCCGCGGCGCGCCAGAGCGTCTGCCGGCGGCGCCCGGTCTGCACGGCCGCCAGCGAGGCGCGCACCAGCTCCGCCTCGCCCTCCCCGAGATGGCCGCCGGAGTCCGCGAGGAGCGTCTCGGCGGCGCGCAACAGCTTGCCTTCGGGGATGAGGAACCCGGTCCCTTCCCCCTCCTGGCGCCACAGGGCGGCCGCGGATTGGATCCGGGCGCGGGTGCGCAGCAGCTCCTCGTTGTCCGCGAGCCACTTGCGGGCACGCGGCCAGCGGTGGAGCAACGCCTCATGGGCGACGCTCACCACCGGCGTCCCGTCGTGCGCCCGGTCGGTGACCAGGAGCCGGTGCTCGATGAAGGCGTCGACCAGGGTCTTCGCCTCTCGCGATGCCGCAAACACCGCAAAGGCCGCGAGCGGCACCCGCCGGCGAGCCACGGCGCGCTCCTCCTCGGTGCTCAGGGTCACTAGAGCGGAGAGGACCGAAGGCAGCGCGGCCTGCGCGGGGGCCGGCAGGCCGGCGAAGACCTCCTCGGCCCGGTGGGCCAGAGCGCCCTCGACCCCTTCGAGCTCGCGGTAGGCCGCGAAGGTCAACAGCCCGTCGTCCGTCCGCCGCTTGTACAGCTCGTCGAGGGTGAATTCGAGAAGCGGCAGCGCCGCGGGATCCTTGACGGCGGCATCGCGCAGCACGTCGTCCAGGCGCTCTCCGGTCTGCGGGTCCTCCTCGAAACAGAGGCCTGCGACCCGCGCCGGCTGGCGGATGATCTGCCCGATCTCGGCGGCGCCCGGCGAGCGGAGGTCGTACTGGCCGGCGCCCTCCTTGAGAAACATCAGCTCGGGAAGCTCGGCGCAGCGGTGGTAGAAGTCGCTGCGCAGCGTGCAGAGCACCCAGACCGTTCCGCTCCGCACCAGCGCGCCGAGGGCGGCGTTCGAACCTCTGCCGCTCCGCGGCGGTGAAGCGTTCGATGGTGAAGATCTCCTCCATCTGGTCCACGAGCAGCGCCAGGCGGGCCGCGGGCTCCTGCTCGAGGCGCTCGAGACGCTGGGCCTCGCGCGCTGCCTGGGACAGGCCCGAACGCAGGAGCGGCACGGCCGTGGCCGGACGCTCCCGCAGCAGCATGGCCAGCTCGTGGATGCCGGTCCCGCTCTGGCGCAGCTCTTTGAGGGCATGGTCTTCGAGCAGCGCCTGGGCGAGGCCGTTGAACAGGTCACTGGAGCTGTTGCCCGGCACGAAGCTCGCGTAGCGCCAGAAGCCGATCCCCTCGATGACGTTGGGATAGGTCAGCTCCGGCAGCACACCGGCGCGCACGAGGGACGATTTGCCGCAGCCGCTCATGCCCGTGACGAGGAGGAACGGCTTGCCGACCGCCGCTTGCCGGCGCAGGGCGTTCAGCACGTCGCCGACCTGGGAGGTGCGGCCGCAAAAGACAGGAGCGTGCTCCATCTCGAAGCTCTGCAGACCGCGGAACGGCGAGCCGCGCTGCCACCGCGGCCGGACGGGGGCCGGCTCGCCGGACGGCTGCCGGCGCAGGCGGGCGTCGATCAGACGGCGGAGGTGCTCCTCCAGCAGCTCCTCGAACCGGGCGGACGTATCGAAGGCATGGAACGCGGCTGTGAACGAGCCCTCGGCGTCCTGGAACCACGTCTTGAGAAAGCCGTCGAGGGCCCTCTTCTGCCCCAACCGCTCCATCACGCGCTCCTCCGAATCCAATTCGGTGAGCGGCCGGGTCGTCTTGCGGTAGACGAGGAGGTCGGGGGTCCCCTTTTCCCGGAAGGAATGCATCGCGTTCTCGAGCTCGAACTCGGTGCCGGAGGCGTAGCGGCTGCCGTCCGGACGCGTGAGGTGCGCGGGCAGGCGCGTTCCAAGTCGCGACCAGAGGATGGAGACGACGATGTCGGCCTGGGAGGGAAGCGGGATTTCGTCCTGGAAGCTGCCGGTGGCGCGCAACGGCTCGTGCTCCCAGAAGATCGGCTCGAGGTCGACCCTGGGTCCGAGCTCGTACTGCAGGCGTTCGATGACGCGGGCGGTGAGCCGTCGCTCCTCGCCGACGTCTCCAGGAGAAGAGATGAAGACGCGCAGATTCATGGAGAGCTCCTCTCCTCAGGAAGTGACGGCCGGCGGGCGAACATTTCTCGAGACCCTGGGCTCCGACGCCGGCGGGGCTCGTCAGAGGATGAGGTTCATTTAGACCTCCCGGAGAATAAGGCGACGCACAGGTCTGCAGCACAACATGCGCGAAGCCCTCACCCCCCTGGCCCCCCTCTCCCGTGCGTCCCGCACCCTTCCACCCCGAACGGGAGAGGGGGGAAACCAGAGGAACCGGGTGGAGGCTCTCCTCTCCCGCTCGGGGTGGAAGGGCGGTGGTCGCGCGGGAGAGGGGTCGGGGGAGAGGGCTCGGGTTTCGAGACGCCCGCTCAGGGCCCGGACAACGCGAACAAGGTCTATGAGGGTGGGGCTCCGGAATATGGATTCTCATCCGCCGTCGGTCCGTAAAGCGACGGGACGGGAACGTCGTTGAGCCGCAGGTAGACGGTGAGCTGGCCCCGGTGATGCGCAAGATGGTTCAAGGTGAGGTCGCGAATCGCGACGTAGCGCGTCTGCTCCGTCATCAGCCGGCCTTGGGCGAGCAGCCGCCAATTCGTCGTCAAGAGGTGCTCGTCGGTCGCAGTTACGAGGGCCTTGCGCGCCTGCGCAACGGCATGGTCGAACGCATCCAGGAGCTCACGGTTCGTATCGAAGGCTCCAGTCTTGTACTCGCCCGGAGCAGCGAGGTCGAGCTCGTCCTGGGTGACGATGGCCTCAACCCAGGACAGCATCGTGGCGACCAGGCCGGCCAGGTACCCGAGAGCCATTGACTTCTCGTGCGGCTTCCAGTCGTTGCGTCCTTCCGGGACGCGCTCCAGCGCGCGGCGAGTCCCCGCTGCTTCCCGTTCCAGCTCAGCCAACAACAGCTCGGTGATCTTCGGCATCGTCGTCTCCCCCTTCCCTGGGCCGGTTCTCCCGGCGAGCACCGCGCCACCACCGCGAGAGCCAGACCGATGATTTCAGCTTTCCGCAACCTGCAAGAGGCGCGCCGCCAGCGGTGCTGCTGGCGATGCACGACTCGTAGCTTTGCTGGGAGCGCCGGCATCCTTGCCGGCCTTCTTACTCCGTCTTCGGTTTGCCGGCCGGCAAGGATGCCGGCGCTCCCAGCGAGAGCTGCCCGGCCGGGTCGGGGGCGAGCGAAAGCTCGCCCGCCCCGGCTTGCGCCAACGACAACTGGCCTGCTTCGGCCCCGGCAAGCGAGAGCTGGCCGGGCGAGGCGCCCTGGAGGCGGGATTGGATCTCGGCAATCGCCTGGCGCACCGCTCGGTGGAGCTCGCGATCGAGCCAGGTGCGCTCGGCCGCTTCCTTCAGCGGCAGCACGGCTGCTGCCGAGCCGACGCGGCCCAGCGCGGTCGCTGCGGCCACCTGGAGATCCGCCTGCCCCCATTGAAGAGCCAGGATCAGCGACGGCTCGGCGCAGGCGCTGCCGGTCATTCCCAGAGACCGGGCTGCGACGGTGGCCATCTCGCCCCCGCGCGCCATCACCTTCTCCAGCGTCTCGACGGCCGCGGCACCTCCGCTGCTGCCGAACGCCTCCAGGCAGGCACGGGCCGTCCGGGTACGGCCCCTCTTCAAGGCATAGTCGAGGATGGCTCTCGTGCGCTCGAACGGCAGCTCTCGATCCAGGATCGACAGGGCCTCGGCGCTCAAGGCGTCGTCCACCGGGCTCTCCCCAAGCTCCAAGAGAACGTCGCGACCTTCGGCACCCAACTCCTTGGCTGCCCGCAGCCGGATTTCGGGGCTCGGGTCCGAGCAGGCCTTGCGGAGAGCCTCGGAGGTCCCCGGATCTTTAGAGAGCTCACGGATCAGGAGAAGCAGATTCCGCAGCCGCACCCCGGCCTCAGGGTCCCGGTTGGCGTTCTCGGCCAGGCGTCGCGGAATGTTCATGGGCTGGGCGAGCCGCTGACCGATGTCGAGAAGGCGAGGCAGAATGTGAGGGATCGCCTCCTCGGACATTTCCGCCTCGAGCGCACCGTGGACGATCGTCAGCCGGGTCTCGGCGTTCATGCGGACCAACTGTTGGCGCGTCCCTGCATCGAGCAACGCGCAAACCAATTGCACCGGTCCCTCGACGGAGAAAGTGTTGTCGAAAAGCTCGTGTCCGATCTCGATCTCCCGCGACGACCGAAACCGCTTCGGTACTTCGGGGACGATCCTCACATTTTGGAACTCTGGTGGCCCCGGAATCCTGACAACGACCCGGATGCCTTGTTGTTTCTCTCTAGAGCCCTCGATCCGCACCTCCAGCAGTCCCGCTCGTGCCGAGAGCCTCGCTTCTCCGTCAAGGATCTTCACGTTCTGCAAGCCGCACGAAACCACGGCATCATGCCAGGCCGGCAGCTGCGGCAGCTGCCGCTGGCCTTGCACGCCTTGCATGAGGGCGCCCAAAATCGCAACGCCACCTGCCACGACGACCAAGAGGCCTATTGCCCACATATCGGGCTGAGCAGCTCCTCCGGGAGCCGGCTTCAGTCCTCCTCTCCGTCGCTGAACGACAGCTGCCCCGGCTTCACCGACGGCAGCGAGAGCTGTCCGGCCGCGCCCGTGGCGAGCGACAGTTGGCCCGCTTCGGCTTGCGCCAACGACAACTGGCCGACCTCCACTCCGGCCAGCGAGAGCTGTCCCGGCGAGGCATCCTGGACGCGCGACTGGATCTCGGCGATCGCCTGACGTGTGGCCCGGCGGAGGTCCGGGTCGCGCGAGAAGCGCTCGGCCGCTTCCTTGAGCGGCAGCACGGCAGCAGCCGTGCCGGCGCGGCCCAGTGCGTTGGCCGCGGCCACCCGGAGGTCGGCCTTGTCACGCTGGAGGGCCGCGAGCAGCGGCGTCTCGGCGGCCGGGCTTGCGGTCTCTCCCAGGGCCAGGGCCGCGGCCACGGCGAGCTCGCCTTTTTCGCGCGCTGTCACCTTCGCCAGAGTGTCGATCGCCGTGGCGCCTCCGCTGCGGCCCAGGGACTCCAGGCAGGCGCGGGCCGTCCGCAGGCGGCGCCTCCGCAAGGCATGGATGAGGATTGCCCGCGCGCGTTCGACCGGCAGCTCCTGCCCCAGGAGCGAGATCGCCTGCGCGCTCGTGGCGTCGTCCTCCGTGTTCTCGGCGAGCTCCGCGAGGACGCTGATGCGTTCACTGCCCAGCTCCTGGGCCGCTCGCAATTGGACCCGGGGGGTTGGGTCCGCGCAGGCGGTGCGGAGCGCCTCCAGCGTCACCGGGTCTCCGGGCAGCTCACGGATCAGGAGGAGCAGGTTGCGGAGCCGTACCCCGGGCTCAGGGTCCTCCCGGACGTTGTCGGCCAGGAGCCGCGGGGCCTCCATGAGCCTGGTGAACCGGCGGCCGATGGCGAGGAGGAGGGGCAGGGAGACGGAGACATTCGAGACCCGTGAAGCCTGCATCCTGCCGTTGGCGATGTCCACCTCGCTCCCGGAGCTCGCGCTGACCAGCAGGCGGCGCGTCTCCGCATCGAGCAGCGCGCAGACGAGCCGCGCCGGCCCCTCGAGGGAAAACGTGCTGTCGAACGCTTCGTCTCCGATCTCGATCTCGCGCGCCGCGGGCTCGGGCTGCTCGCGGCGGAGCCTCACATCGGCAAAACCCGGCGGTACCGGAGCCGTGACCACGATCCGGGTCTCTCTCTGGGCTCCAGCTCCAGACTCCTCGATCCACACCTCAACAGGTCCCGCTCGTCCATGGAGCCTCAAGGACCACCCCCTCGCGCCGAAGGCCTCCACCACCTTCAACCCGCACGATGAGAAGGCATTCTGCCAGGCCTTCAGGCGCCAGTGGTGGCGCCGGAAGTCGATCAACAGCCCGACGCCCGCTGCAACGGCTATGAAGACTGCTTCCCACATGCTGCTCCCCCCTCAGAGGGTGTCTGGAAATTCCTGCGCGAGCCCTGGTCCCTCACCCCCGGCCCCTCTCCCATCCGCACTCACACCCGCCCGGGAGAGGGGAGCCCCCACCCAGGAGCTTCCTGATCATGCTTTTCTCCCCTCTCCCGGGGGAAGGGAGTGCGGATGGGAGAGGGGCCGGGGGTGAGGGACCAAGGCAACGCCCCCAGCAGAGTTTTCCAAACAACCTCTCAGACCAGCCGCACCACCGGCGCGGTCAGGTTTCCCCGTCACCGCCGAGCGAAAGCTGTCCCGGCTCCGCCGTCGGAGCGAGAGCTGGCCAGCCGCTTCCGTGGCGATCGACAGTTGCCCTGCCTCGGCTTGCGCCAGCGACAACTGGCCGACCTCCACTCCCGCCAGCGAGAGCTGGCCCGGCGAAGCGCCCTGGACGCGCGACTGGATCTCGGCGATCGCCTGGCGCGTGGCCCGGAGGACCTCCGGATCGCGCGAGGCGCGCTCGGCCGCTTCCTTGAGAGGCAGCACGGCCGCCGCCGAGCCGACGCGGGCCAGCGCGTTCGCCGCGGCCACCTGCACGTCCTTCTGCTCACGCTGGAGGGCCAGGATCAGCGGCGGCTCGGCGGCCGGGCTTCCGGTCGCTCCGAGAGCTGCGGCCGCGGCAACGGCCAGCTCGCCCTTTTCACGCGCCAGCACCTTTGCCAGCGTGTCGACGGCCGTGGCACCGCTGCGGCCGAGCGCCTCCAGGCAGGAGCGGGCCGTCTGGAGGAGGCGCCGGCGCAAGGCCTGGACGAGGATGGCCTGCGATGCGCTCGAACGGCAGATCCCCGCCCAGGATCGAAATCGCCTGCGCGCTACAGGCGTCGTCCACCAGGCTTTCCGCGAGGTCCACGAGGACGTTGCGGCCTTCGGCGCCCAGCTCCTTGGCTGCACGCAGACGGACCCGGGGGCTCACGTCCGAGCAGGCGATGCGGAGGGCCTCGATCGTCGCCGGATCTCCGGGAAGCTCACGCACCAGGAGAAGGAGGTTCTGGAGCCGCACCCCGTCCTCGGGATCGCTCTGGGCGTTCTCCGCCAGGCGCAGCAGGGCATCCATGGGCTGGGCAAACCGCCGGCCGACGTCGAGGAGGAGGGGAAGGAAGTCAGAGACCTGCATCGTGTACAGCTTCTCCGCCTGCAGCTTGCCGCCGGAGATCACCAGATCGCCGCCGTCGTTCACCTGGAGCAGCAGACGGCGCGCCTCCGCATCGAGCAGCGCGTGCAGGAGCCGCATCGGCCCCATGATGTAGAACGCGCGATCGAAAGACTCGTCGCCGACCTCGATCTCGCGTGCCCCGAACGGCTTGTGCTCCTCGCGGCGGATCTTGACGCCGGGGAAACCCGGCGGTCCCGGCACCGTGACGGAGACCCGGGTGTACCGGTGGCGTCCGTACTCCTCGATCTGCACCTCCAAAGGCCCCGCTCGTCCGTGGAGCTTCAACCGCCAGGCCAGGGGGCTGGAGACCTCCACCCCCTGCAAGCGGCACGACGACGCGGCATCCTTCCAGACCTGGAGGCGCCCGAGGCACTGATGGAGAGCTGTCACAAAACCGATTCCGCCTGCGACAACCGGGATCAAGGCCAACTCCCACATGCCGGGTCACCTCAGACCAGTGCGGTCATGTTTCTCGGTGCCAACGACCGAAAGCTGGCCCGGCTCCGCCGACGAGAGCGAGAGCTGTCCGGCTGCTTCGGTCGCCAGCGACAGTTGGCCCGCCTCGCCCTGCGCCAACGACAATCGACCGGCCTCCGCCCCGGCCAACGAGAGCTGGCCCGGCGAGGCGCCCGGAAGGCGCGACTGGACCTCGGCGATCGCCTGGCGTGTGGCGCGGAGGACCTCCGGGTCGCCCGGGGAGCGCTCGGCCGCTTCCTTGAGCGGCAGCACGGCCGCCGCCGAGCCGATGCGGCCCAAGGCGTTCGCGGCCGCCACCTGAGCGTCCCTCTGGTCACGCTGGAGAGCCAGGATCAACGGCGGCTCGGCGGCAGCGCTTCCGGTCGCTCCCAGGGCCACGGCCACGGCAGCGGCGAGCTCGCCCTTTTCGCGCTCCATCACCTTGGCCAGCACCTCGACGGCCTCGTCGCCGCCGGTACCGAGGATCTCCAGACAGGCGCGGGCTGTGAGGAGGAGGCGCCGGCGCAACGACTGGAAGAGGATAGTCTTCGTGTGCTCGAACGGCAGCTCCCGGCTCAGGATCAAAACGGCCTCCGCGCTCGCGGCATCGTCCGCCGTGCTCTCGGCAACCTCGATGACGATGCCGCGGCCCTCGGCGCCCAGTTGCTGGGCCGCGCGCAGCCGGACCAGCGGGCTGGCATCCGAGCAGGCGGTGCGGAGAGCCTCAGCCGCCCGCGGATCCCCAGGAAACTCACGGAGCAGGACATACAGGTTGTGGAGCCGGACCCTGGGCTCAGGGTCCTCGCGGGCGTTCTCGGCCAGACGTTGCACGACATCCATCGGCCGGGCGAACAACCGGCCGGCGTCGAGCACAAGGGGAAGGACGACTGCAATCTCCTTGTCGGGCACGTACACGCGCAGCTCGCCGGCGGCGATCTCCATCCGCTTGGCGGCATTGTTGATGCGGATCAGCAGACGGCGCATCTTCGCAGTGAGCAACCCAAAGACGAGCCGCGCCGGTCCCACGATATAGAACGCGCGGTCAAACAGCTCGGCTCCCAACTCGATCTCGCGGCTCTCTCGGGGCTTTTCCTGCTCGCGCCGGATCGCCACGGTGGCGAACCCCGGCGGTCCCAGAAAAGGGATGGCGATCCGGGTCAGGATTTCCCGGGCTTCGGCGTCCTCGAACCGCACCGTCAGCCCTCCCGAGTGCGTCACGAGCCCCCTGCGCGACACCGACGAGCTCGCGGTCTCCTCGATCCGCAAGTCGCACGCCATAGCCGCTCTCCGCCAGCCCCTCACGCGGTTCCAGTTGTTGCGGCGGAGGTGGTCCAGGATCGCGAGGCCCGCCATCAACCCCCCGTAGACCAGGATCTGTTCCAACATGCCGCACCTACCTCAGACCAGCCGGACGACGGGCTCCTCAAGCATCAGGTCCTTCTGCGTGAGGAGGTCCCGGACGGTGGCGGTCAACCAGCGCTCAGCGCTCACGCTGAACGCGATTTCGAGACGGGGACGACGGTCGCGCGGAGAGTGCGGCGGATCGAGATAGCCGAGCGTGGGGCTCGCCGCGTTGAGAGGTACGACGATCTGCGCATCGCCGTCCGCGCCGCCCACCTTGTGCACGTCGCCGGCCGCGTCCCAGACGAAGCGCCGCTCGCCGCCATCCCCATCAGCATGACCGCGCGAGACCTCGCAGATGAGGAGCTTGAACAGGCTTTCCGGCTCGCCGAGAGCACACGTCGGGACGAGCTGCCGTTTCCACAGCTCGGGAGGGGTCGGGAACCGCGTCCCCCGCGGCACGATGACCGTGTGCTCGGCCTCGCCGGTCTTCGGGTCGTGGGTGACGAACGCGTAGTCATGCACGATGAAGTCCAGGGCATCCATCCGGTCGCCGGCGAAACAGGCGGCGCCGTAGGCCACCGCCTCGAAGGGCTGCCACGCGCGCACCCGGCGACGCTCGAAGCGCTCCTCGAACCATGAGAAGAAGCCGGGCAGGAGCGTCGAGCCGCCCACCAGCAGCACGTCCTCCACGTCGTTCACGGTCATGCGCGCCTGCTCCAGAACCTCCTCCACCGAGGCGTTCAGGCTGCGATAGAACCCGTGCTCGTCCAGGACCTCCCGCAGGCGGTCGCGGGTGAGCATGACGACCCCGCTGCCCGGCCGCGGCGCCCCGCGGGAGGTCTCTCCCGGGCTCATCAGGAACGCCGCCTCTTCCTCGAAGAACACGGCTTCCTTCACCCGGCAGGCCTCGGCAAGCATCAGCCGCCGCCACAGGCGGGTGACCTCGTCGTCTTCGACCGTCAGGTCATGGCCCATCTGGCGGCAGAGGTCCTGCAGCACCCAGCCGTCGACGGCGTTGCCGCCCACGGGGCGTCCCCGTTTGGCCAGCACCGTCGCCTGGCCGCTGACCGCCCCCTGCGGCGAGAGGCGGACGAGGACCACGTGCATCGTGCCGCCCCCGACGTCCACAACCAGGACCGTCCGCTCGTGGCTGAGGCTGATCCCGTAGCCGAGCGCCGCCGCCACCGGCTCGTCGACGAAGCGGACCCGGCTCACACCCAGTTGGCGCAACGCCTGCTGCACCTCCGCGCGATAGGTCTCGAACGCGCTCACGGGCGACGTGACGACAAGGTCGCGCACCCGCTGCCCCGTCGTCCGCTTGATCTCGCGCAGCAGCTCGCGCAGGAACGCCTGGGCGGCATCGCGGGCCGTGAGGCTCTCCCGCCCCACCCGCGCCAGCGGCCGCAGCGCCTCGGTGCTCAAGCCGGGCTTGAACGTGGGCACGAACGAGGGATGCACCACACCGTCGTTGCGCTCCAGCGCCTGCCGCCCGATCAGCGCCCGCCGGCCGATGAAGAACCGCCGCGCCAGCGGCGGCCAGCTCCCCAGGCGGTCGACCATCCCGAGCCTCTCGAGGAAGTGGACGGCGGAAGGCACCAGGCGCGGCGCCTCCAGCGGGTCCGTGGCCTCCAGCTTCCGGCAGATCTCGGGCAGCTCGACAAGACGGGGCTTGCCGAGAGCCTCGTCCCAGCGCGCAACTCCAGAGTTCGTCGTCCCCAGATCGAGAGCCCAGCCGGTCATTGGGGTCTCATTATATAGACGGCCGGCATCGTGGTAGTCTCCGATGCCGCCGCGTGCCGGAGCGCCTCGAGCGCCCGCAGCCTGGCCTCATAGCCGGCCTGCACCAGAGCTCGAGATCCGCCTGACGCTGCGCCTCGAGGGCAGAGGGGTGGACGGTTGGCTCCAAGGGGTGGACCGACCGCTGCCCATGGAGCGAACCGTCCGTTGCGGCCTGCTGGAACCGGCGGGACCGTGGCGAACCGTCCGATGCGGTTCGGTGGACCGCGTGACCGGGCTGGAGCACGCCCTAGTCCAGGTCGACGGTGAAGCGCGCGTCGCTGCCGCTCGGCGGCTCGGGCAGGATCTGGCCGGTCACCGTTCCGCGCGCCTTGCGGTAGGGCCCCGTCCCACCAGTCACGGCGAATTCGAACGGTTGCCCGGCGAAGAACACTGTCACATCCACGAGGGCCTGGAAGCTGATCTGACCTCCGTTGAAGGTGAAGCTCGATGTGCAGAGCAACTCGGTGTCGCTGATGGTCACGCACTGCCCGGACATCCGCCCGATCGGCGTGCCGCCCTGTTGCTCGGACACGTCGCCACCGAAGACGTACTGGTCGCCAACGCTGGGACCGGGATCGCCGAGGTCGAGAAAGCCCTGGTGGGTGTCGTGGTTGAACAGGGTGAAGTGCTTGCCGTTCTTGCCGCCGCCCTCCTGGCCCGCGGCCGGGAGTGCGATCACCCCCAACCCGATCACCAACGCCCCGCCGGCCAGCATGGCCGTGCGGGCGCGTCGAAGGCGCGCGACCATCGGGTGGGTCCCGTTCGAATCGATACGGCTGCCGCGGTGGATGGCGTTTGTGCCGTCGTGCTCGCTCATCTGGTTTCCCCTTTCACAAATTGGCTTCCCCCTTCCTGCTGCCGCAGGCTGGTGAGTTATCTCACCGGCTGCGGCATAGGGGATTAGGGGATGCCAGTCGGAGGGGAGCCACCACCAGAAAGATGAAGAAGATCTTCGTCCGAGGCGGGGAAGCCCTGACCGCCTAAACCGCCCCCGGGGATAGTGCGGCGTGGCTTAGCCCTACTTTGTCAGATCGCCTCGGTGGTACATTGCCAGCCCCGCAGGCAATCGGCAAGGGTCATGGCCTTCCTCCAAAGTCATGGCCTTCGTCCGTATCCTCAGTCCTGGGATGTTCCTTGACCCACTTCTCGAAACCCTTTCGGTTCCACTCTAGTGGAAACCTATTCCGGCCTGGCTGGCGGTGCTGGGTTCCGGCGCGGCGTCCGGCACCCGCCGCAGCATGGCGAGCAGGCTCACAAACGCGTTGCCGAACGCGAACGGATCCCGCCACGCCAGGAAGTTCACGGCGGGGCCCTTCAGAAGCTGGACCAGCCGGTCCGCGTACCTCTGCGGGTTGAAGGGCGCGTAGATGATGTTCTGCCCGTACTGGGTGTCGAACCGCGCTTTCTGCCGCGCGACCACGTCCTGCCACTCCGCGCTGTCCGGCGCGGGCATTCCTTCGATCAACAGCGGCACCACGGCCTGCGCCTGGTCCAGCTCGCGCGGCACCCACTCGCTGGGGATCACGTTGGGGCTCACCACCAGCAGCACCCGCTCGGCGCTGCGCACGTAGCCAAACAGGTCGCGCGCCAGCTCCGCGTCGCTGTCAGCCGCGGTGCGCTCACGAAGGTCCAGCGGGGCGAACCAGCTGGGCGCCCCCGCCCAGGTAAGCGCCTCGCGAAGGTAGCCGACAAAGGTCTCGTCCCGTCGCGAGTAGCTGATGAAGCAGGTGTAGTACGGGCGGTTCTGCTCGTGCCACCATTCGGCCGCGCGGCTGGCGTGGTCCGGCACCCGGCACGCCGCGAGGAACTCCGGCGGCAGCGGTATGGAAGCGAGCAGGGTGAACATGTCCAGGTGGCTGGGCTCGTGGTGCCGTAGCTGCGCCAGCCCTTGCGCGCCCGCCAGCGCGGTGAACCCGAAGCGTGTTCCGCCCAGGTGCGCCTCGTCCACCCGCACACCGGTGAGGTCGCTGCGCTCCAGGTAGGCGCCGCGCAGGTCCGCCCCGCGCAGATCAGAATTCTGGAGCTTGCAGCTCCGCACGTCGGCCCCGGTGAGATCCGCGCCGGAGAGGTCGCATCCCTCCAGCGTCGTGGACCAGATCTTTGCCCCGCGCAGATCCGTGCCGTGCAGGTCGATCCCGCTGAACGTCCGCGTCTGGAACATCTGGAGGAACGTCTTCGGCGCGCGAATGCTCGGCGTGCGCTCCGGGGCCTGCGAGTTGAACGCGTAGCCGCTGAGGTCCGGCCGCACGCCGGGTTCCTGCCGGCGCCACGCGTTCCAGCGGTCTACTCCGTCTAGGAGCGTGCGGACGTGATCGGGATTCATGGTTGCCGTACCCGCGTGCATTTCATTCGCAACTTTGCCGACAAAAATTTCCCTATTGCCTCAAGCATTTACTCGCCAGCCTTCGGTCAAAAGATCCTATCACGTGCCCCCTGCCAGCGTCATAGGCGAGAGAAATCTGGTATAGTTCAGGCACATCGAAGAGGGTGCATTCTGTGTCTGGGTGGAAAGCTCTCCAGATGAGAAGATCCTTGGCGAACTGTGTATAGTGGCGCTTGTCGAGGTAGTAGGATTCGTGACCCGAGGGGTGCATGTGCACTGAACAGGAACCCACCCGCTGCAAGCGTTTGGCGAAAACCACTCACGCATCTCGGCAGTGTAAGACTCATCTGTGTCGATATCTATCGCGTCGCCTCTTCTATGCAAGTCAAATACTCGCGACACGTCTGTTTGTAGGCCCAAAGAAGGTCCCTCCAGGACCCGTATCCAGCGCTCTGCTCCATCGTTGAACTGGAAGAGAAGGACATTGGGGAATTCACGGTAGGGTGGCTCGATCGCAGCAGCACTCAGGCCCTTCACTGGGCTTGTGGTCGAGACTATTCTGATAGGCGAGTTCTCGGGGGTTTCGTAGATCATCAAGGCTACTGCCTCGCGCGCGCGTCGCGGATCCAAGGCGTCTCGCGATTCGCCTGTTGAGGGCGAGACAGGAACCTCGCGCGCTGCGACCAGCCACCCTATGGCGCGTCTTGTCAGCACAGAGGTACGGCCACGTATTCGTTGAGGTGGGCTCGATGACCCGGCCCAACGGGCCGGCAGAGCAAAGCCCAGGGCAGAGGCCGAAGGCCGATGCCCTGGGGGGGAGGACAAACCGGTGCGGCCTGACAGGCCGCGAGAGTCGCTTCCGTAGCTGTTGCCAGCGAGGTTCTCGCGGTCCTTCAGACCGCAGGGCTGTGGGGCCTGTTGACCCAGGGCATCGGCCTCCGGCCTCTGCCCTGGGCTGGGTTCTGCCGGCCCGTTGGGCCGGATGAACAGCCACGGATAGGTACTCGCACTTATGTTGGCCAGTACTTAGGCGGTGCGCGGACGACCGCCCAAGCGGAAGTGGAAAAGGCGGTCGCGGCCAGCCCTCTGGGAGCGCTGGCGTCTCGCCGGCATCCTCAAGAGAGTGGGCCGAAGGCCCGGCCTTCTGGGAAGAACGGCGGGAAGCGAGGTGGGGGTTCGGGCTGGCTGCGGAGGCCCATCGCCGGCCGCCGTGGCCGCGGGGAGTGTGGGCCGGCGGGACGCCGGCGCTCCCAGTGGGCGATGGCTCGGCCCTTGCGCCGAAGACAACTGCATGGACGTTCCCCGCGGTGACACGAAGTGGTCCCGCGGGACCAGCAAGATGTCCCGCGGGACCAACTCCATCCACCGCGGGGAGTTCGAACCGCTCCCGCGGCAGTGGCAACGCCCACCGCGGGACCAGCTACAGCCGCCGCGGGGAGTCGAACCGCTGCCGCGGCGGCGACAACGCCCACCGCGGGACCAGCTACAGCCGCGTCGCCCTGGTCCCTCACCCCCGGCCCCTCTCCCATCCGCACTCACGCCCGCCCGGGAGAGGGGAGCCCCCACCCAGAAGCTTCCTGATCATGCATTTCTCCCCTCTCCCGGGGGAAGGGAGGGCGGATGGGAGAGGGGCCGGGGGTGAGGGACCAGGGCTCGCGCAGGAATTTCCAGACACCCTCCGAGTCACAGCTTCGCCGCCGCAGCCTTCCTTTGCAGTTGCAGGACATGGGCGTCCGGATCGACCACCACCTGCTCGGGCTCGAAGGAGCAACGGATGCGGACCTCCCGGGACTCGCCCGCTCCAAGGACCACAGTCGTCCGGGCGTCCCGATAGTCGGGCGAGATTTCCCTTGTCGTCGAAGCGCTCGCCCTGGGTGGCGGCCACCTCGACGGGCATCCGGCCCGTTCCGGCGTTCGTCACCCGAGCGATGGCCTCCCATTGGCCGTTTGCCAACCGCTGCTTGCGGAGGCCGTCCAGGCGGTACTCCGGGATGACGGTCGCGAAGAACCACTGCTGGACGAGGTCGTCAAAACCTTTCTTGTCCCCGGCATGGGGACGCATCACGGCCACGAAGTCTTCGATCACCGGATGGTCGGGGTTGCCGTGATAGATCCGGAAGAGCTGCCTGCACGCCGGCGAGGAAGGCGTCCTTCCCCATCTGCCGGTAGAGCATCCAGAGGGCCCAGGCGCCCTTGTCGTAGATGACCGTCACGTCCCCGGGCCGGCCGTCGAGCTCCAGGGTCTCGGCCAGCGGCTTTTCGGTCGAGGGCATACGGTTTTCGCCGTACGCCTCCTCGATCCGCGCGGCATAGAAGATGCGCGCCTGGGGACCCCGCATCTCCTCCAGGAGCATCAGGGTCGCGAAATTGGCCGCGCCCTCGGCCAGGACGATGCCGCCCGGCCCTTCCCCGGGCGCCATGACGTGCCCCCACCACTGGTGGGCCGCCTCGTGAGCCGCGATCGTGAAAGCCATGTCATTGCCCGGCATGCGCTGGACGAGGAAGCCGGACCCTTCAGAAAAGAAAATGTTCGTGGCGTTGCCCCGGGCGTATTCGGCGAAGGCGGGAAACTCGTTCAGGCGCAGCTCGCGCCATGGATAGGGCGCATACCACGAGGCATAGAACCGGCGTGCTCCGTCGAGGGCCTCCAGGAGGCTGTCCACGTTGTAGGGGTGCCCCGGATGATAGAAGACCGCGGTGCCCGGCCCCCGCTTGACCGCCCAGCGGCCGGCCGCCACGTTGAACACCCGCAGCGGATAGTCGCTCTCCCACACCACGGTGCGCCGGCCGTCCTGCACCACGTCGCTGGTCAGGACGCCCGTTGAATTGACCGTGTATTCGGCCGGCGCCGTGATCCGCAGGCGCTGGGTGAAGGCGGAGCGGTCGAGGTCGGTGTCGGTGATCCCCTCGTAGTGGCGCGGCGGATAGATCTGCGGCTCGGAGCGGTTGTCCTCGTCCACGCCGATCCTGGGATTGAAACCGATCACCGGCACGAAGTCGGGGTTGCGCCCGGTGAGGAGGATCCCCGCGGGGAGGACGAATTCGCCCAGGGCCACCTCGCCGCCATTTTTCGAGATGCCGGGGAGCATCGTGCCGCGATAGCGGAACCCGAGACGGACCGACGCTCCGGGTGCCAGGGGCTTCGGCAGCCGGAAGACGTGGAGGAGGGAGCGCTCTTCGGGCGTCCACGGGCGGCCGTCCAGGGTCCAGGAGAGCCCGTCCCACGCGGTGCCGCCGGTGACCGGGAACCAATAGAGATTCCTGTCCCTCTGGTTCTGGAGGTCGTAGAAGCCGCTCACCTCGAAGCTCCGCGCGGCGGGCTGGAAGGCGATGTCCATCTCGACCCGGGTGATGTATGGAAGCGGCTGGCCCGTCCAGGTGGCGAGGTTCTTCCGCCAGTATTCCTTGCGCTCCTCCTCCACCGCCGCGCCCTGGAATCCCCGGTTCACCTGGGCCCAGAGCGTGAATCCGAGCACCAGGGGCGGGAGCGCCAGAGCCGGCCGCCGTGAGGCCGGTGCGCCGCCGCGCGGCCGGAGGGAGCACGGGGTGCAGGCGGTCGCGGTCCCGGCGGTGCAGGAAGCGGCCGGCCGTCCAGCCGAACAGGGCCGCCAGGGCCAGGACGAACAGCCGGTTGAGCACCAGCGCCGTCCGGTCGACCTCGAATCCGCCCATGTCGGTCCACGGCACGGCCGTGCCGGAGTTGGTGGCTCCGAGGAGGACCCAGTTCCCCACCCAATTCATGTGGCCGCGCAGGAAGAGGAAGACGGTCACGAGCAGGACCCCGAAGCTCACGCCGTAGGTGGCGGAGCGGCTCTTGGTCAAGGCCAGGACCGCGGCCACGAAGGCGATCCAGACGATCAGGGTGGGCGTCAGCAGGAGGCCCCAGACCACCAGGAACGGCCGGACCTCCACCGCGACCTGCCCCTGCCCCCCGATGGACAGGGCCGCCACGAGGAACGCTCCCACCAGGGCGATGACGAGCACCACGAGGCTCGCCATCACCTTGCCGGCCACGAGCGCGCCGCTGGGGACCGGGCTGGCATGGACGAGCGGAGCGATCCGCGTCGTCCGCTCGCGCTCCAGCGACTCGACCGTGTAGAAGAGGAAGAGGAGCCCCAGGGCCACCACCAGAAAGGACATCCCCTCGCATCGCCGCCACGCCCGGCGTCAGCAGGAGAGGGCTGAAGAAGTATCCATAGGTCTCGCGGTAGAGGACGAAAAGGAAGAGCAGGACCGCCGGGATGAAGATGTAGAGGCCCGGCTGCGACCTGCAGCTCCCGGAGCTCGAAGCGGAGCACGGACCAGGCGCCCGCGAGGAAGCCCGGCGGGCGCGACCGCATCGCGAGGGTCGACAGGGGGGACGAGGCCGCCGGAGCTTCCCGCACGACAGGAGCCGTTGTACGGCGGACCCGCGGCGACCGGCGGAGCCCCCCTGCCAATCGGCGCCGCGCCAGGTCCACCAGGAGGAGCCCCGCCAGCGCGAACCCCAGGCGGGAGAGCAGGAACGGACGTGCTGTAACCCACGGGCTGGTCGTTGTAGACGGCGAGCCCGCGGTCGACCGTGAGCCAGGTCTGCCGCAGCCACCGGAAGCCCGAAGGGTCGATGGCGCGGAGGAAGGCATCCACGGCTGGATTGAGGTCCGGGGGACGCCAGCGCCAGAAGAGGTTCTCGCACAGGAGGAAGGCGCCGATCGGAAACAGGAAAACGAGGATCGGCCGGCCGGTGAAGGCCCCGATCGCGAAAGCCATGCCGGCCGCGAAGAGCACCGCGGGGACCAGGAAGACCAGGAACGGCCGCACGTAGTTGAGGAGGACGAACGGCCCGTACATGTCCGGGTTGGCGACGTCCTGTAGGAAATGGCTGAACACCCCGACGGCGAGCGGGAGCACCGCCACCGCGGCGAGGCAGGCGAGGAATGCGGCAAGGAGCTTGCCCCAGACGTACTCGCCAGGGCGCAGGGGCGTCGCATGCAGCAGCTCCCCCACCTTGTGCTCGGCATCGCGGATCAGCGGCATGCCCGCCGCCACCGCCACGAAGAACGACACCATGAACCAGGTGATCAGCGCAAAGACATAGGCGATCTGGAACTCGGAGTCGACCCAGGCCTTCTGTCCGCCCAGCGAGGTGCTGTTGGAGCGGAAGATCCAGTCCCCGCGGGACATCAGCCACCCGTTCCACGCCATCAGCGCCGCGAAGATCAGGAACAGGGGTCGGCGCAGGCTCTCGCCGAGGTCGAGCGCGGCGACCAGCCGGAGCCGGCGCAGGCTCGTCCCGCCGTCTGCCCGGGAACGCCTGGGGGCGTCGATCGATCCAGCGGAATGTTCCATCCAGAAGCTCTACGAGCGGGAGGCGCGCCAGGTTGCGGTAGGAAGACCAGGCTTTCCTGCGGTACGATCTGTGCGGATCATGCTGAAAAAGTGGCTCCTCCCCGGCGCGCTGGTGCTGGCCCTGGCCCTCCTGGGTTGGCTGGCCCCGTGGTGGTGGCCGCGCCTGCTGGATCTGGCCGGCACCCACTCGGCGCGGATCGAGGGGCTGGCCGGACTGGTGCAGATCATCCTCTGGCTCGGTGCTGCGGTGGTGGCTGTGGTCCGCTTCTGGCTCCGCCGCAAACCTCAGGCAGCCGAGTTCCCGGCGCGCCGCTCCTTGACAGCTCGCGGCCGCTCCTCGGTCGCAGTGGATGGAGGCGTCGCCTCCGGGCAGGCGGCGGTGGGCGGCGACGTCCATGGAAACGTCAACGCGATCGAGCGCCTGGAGGTCAATGTCGAGGCCCCCGATGCCAGGGACTTCCTGCGCGGTCTCGGGTTGGGGCCGCCGGCTCCGGATCTGGAGGAGGCCGCCCGCGCCTACCTCCAATTTCTGGTGGCTGCCTACCAGTACCTCGACCTCCGGGGCATGGGCATCTCGGACCGCGTCGCCCTCAAGCTGCCGCTCCTGGAGATGTACGTCCCTCTCAAAGCCCGCCTGCACACGCCGGAAGGAGAGACCTGGGCGCGCCAGCCCCGCGTGGCCGGCCGGCCGCCCGGCACGGAAGAGGGAGCGGACATGGGAGAGCGCCTGTCCGCGCCCGTGCCGGTTCTGGATCTCCTTCAGAAGCACGACGGCCTGGTCCTCCTCGGGGACCCCGGTGCGGGCAAGACCACCTTCCTCAAGGTTCTGGCTCTGGCCCTCGCCTCCGGCCAGGGAGAGACCCTCGGATTGGGTGGGAGGCTGCCCATCCTCCTCCCCCTGGCCGCCTATGCCAACGCCCTTGCCGACAGGGACGTCTCTCTCGACGCCTTCATCGCCCGCTATTACGAGGACGAGCGGAAGATCCAGGTCCCTCTCGGAGCCCTGCTCGAGCGAGGCCCTCCGGGAAGGGAGCGCCCTCCTTCTCCTGGACGGCCTCGACGAGGTGCGAGACGCGGGGCGCCGCCATCTTGTGGTCGACCGGGTGCGGGATTTCTACTCCCGGCACCGCAAGGCCGGCAAGGGAGGCAACCGCTTCGTCCTGACCAGCCGGATCGTGGGCTACCGCGAGGTCCGGCTGGCCGCGGAGGGCCTGGCGGAAGCCACCCTGGTGGATTTCGACGACGGGGAGATCGAGGCCTTCCTCGGAAAGTGGACGGCGTCCATCGAAAAGGCCGTGAGCGGCGCAACCGACGTGGCCCGCGCCCAGGCCGAGCAGGAGCGCGGGGGAGCTCCTGGCGGCGGTCCGCGTCAACCCCGGAGTGCGGTCGCTGGCCGCGAACCCGCTGCTCCTCACCATCCTGGCGCTGATGAAGCGCGGCGGAATCGCCCTTCCGGACCGCCGGGTGGAGCTCTACAAGAACTACGTCGAGACGCTCCTCAAGCACTGGAACCTGGCCCGCAGCCTGGCGGGCCGGTCGGGCCGGGAGGTGGACCTGGTCGAGACCATGAAGGTCCTGGAGCCCCTCGCCCTCTGGATGCACGAAGTCTCGCCCGGCGTCGGCTTGGTCAAGGAGGGTGAGTTGCTGCGCAAGCTGGAGTCCCTCTGCGCCGGCCGCGGGCACGCGGACCCGGCCCGCGCCGCCGAAGGCTTCCTGAAAGACGTCCGGGATTACTCGTCGCTCCTCCTGAGCCGCGGCGAGCACCACTACGGCTTCATCCACCTGACCTTCCAGGAGTACCTGGCGGCGGTGGCCCTGGCGCGCAAGGCCCGGGAGGGGACCGCCGCCCTGATCGAGGCCCTGGCGCCGCACGTGGGCGAGGCCCCGTGGCACGAGGTGGTCGTCCTCACCGTCGGGCACCTGGCGATCATCGACCAGTGGGAGCAGGCGGCGAGCGAGGTCGTCGAGGGCCCGCTGGGCCGGGCGCCGGGTCCACCGGGCGAGGCCGCGGTCTGGATGGGACAGGCCGCGGCGGATGCCGGCCCCGGCGCCGTGTCGGCTGCCTGCCGGAAGAAGGTCGTCGCCGCCCTCCTCGACGCCCTGCAGGCCGCCGGCCGGGTCGAGCCCGCGCGGCGGGCTGCCGCCGGCAAGGCCCTCGCCGCGGTCGGAGACCCCCGGCCCGAGGTCAATACCGTGGACGCCATGGAGCTCCGCACCGTACCCGCCGGGCCGTTCCGCATGGGGAGCGAGGAGGATGATCCGCAGGGCTTCGATGATGAGAGGCCGGCGCACGACTGCGATCTGGCGTACGAATACCGGATCGGTCGCTATCCGGTGACGGTGGCTCAGTTCCGGGAGTATGTAAAGGAGACCGGCAAACCGCCGCAAGACCCGGACAGCCTGCGCGGCCCTGCCAACCATCCAGTGGTCTTGGTGAGCTGGTCCGAGGCCCTGGCCTTCTGCTGCTGGCTGGAAGGCCGCTGGCGCCAGGGAGGCCGCCTGCCGGACGGATGGAGCGTCAGCCTGCCTTCCGAAGCGGAGTGGGAGAAGGCGGCGCGAGGGACCGATGGCAGGCAATACCCGTGGGAAGGCAGCTTCGACGCGGACCGGGCGAACGTGCGTGAGACCGGAGTCGGCGGAGCTCAGCACCGTCGGGTGTTTTCCCGGAGGAGCCAGCCCCTTTGGATGCGAGGAGATGAGCGGCAATGTTTGGGAGTGGACGCGGAGCGTCGATAAAGCCTATCCCTACGTGAGAACGGACGGCCGAGAAGATATCAAAGCACCTTCGCAAAGCCTCCGGGTTGTGCGCGGTGGCTCTTGCTTCTTCGTCACCAGGCTCGCCCGTTGTGCGTGCCGCCCCTGGGGCGAGCCGGTCTTCCGCGTCGGCGTCATCGGATTCCGTGTCGTCGTGCTCCCATTCTCCTCTGGACTCTGAATCCTCTGGACTCTGAAACTCTGGACTTCTTCTTGGGGGGGAGTCCAGAGGGGGCTTGCCCCCTCTGGATGCTCGAAATTCGAAGGGGCGAACATGGCATCGCGGTGGGAGTCCCGCCGGTCTGTGCATTTCAAATCGGACCGTCTTCTCCGCCCCGGAGACGCCCCACGGGGCGTCTCTACAGTGGGAGGAAACCTTATCGTTGGCCGGAGCAACGATGCTCTTCTGGAGCGATCTTTGGATGATGCCGATCCTCCTCCCAGCGGAGCGGATTCTCCATGATGTACCGCCGGAATCGCAGAAGGGTGTCGTCGCTTCGGATGATCTGGTCAAAGAATCTCGTCTGCCAGGCGAAATCTCGTCGTCCACTGTCCCAGATCCGTTGGGTGCAGGCCCCCTTGAAATGTCCGATGGCCTCTCCTAAAGGCGTCGGACGCCCATTGAGATGTGGCGGCTGGAGACAGAGGATCCCATGGACATGATTGGGCATCACGATCCAAGCGTCGAGGTCCACGTGGGGACGGCGACGTGCCATCTCCACCCATTCCTCGGCGACGATATCCCCGAGATCTGAAGGAACCATCTTGCCTTCTACGATCTCGCCCAGCCAACAGACCCGGCCCCGGGTGCAGATCGTCACACAATAGGTACCGCCCTGGCCGTAGTCCCAGCCGGGCAACCGGGTAGACGGAATCCGGAACCGGTTTCGGTACAAGGTGTCGCTCATTCCAGCGCATTATCGTTGATATTCACCGCCAAGGCAACCGTGACCATCACCCCCACTGTAGAGACGCCCCGTGGGGCGTCTCCGCAGCGGCGACACCCTCCCGGTTGCAACAGCCGTGCGCCGGCACGTCGATGTTTTTTCTGACAGGGCCGGTCACCGTCCGCCGACGCCTGATGTCTTCTGATTGGGCCATCGGCACCTTGCCGTCCGGTCTGTACATTTCAGATCGAACCGTCTTCTACGCCCCGGAGACGCCCCACGGGGCGTCTCTACAGTGGGGGGCGCCGCCTACAGCGCGATAGGATTGGAGCCGCACGAGCCCGAAAGGAGGCCCGCATGGACCTGAAGCTGCTCGCGGATGCCTTGGTAATCGCTCTCGCGCCGGTTCTGCCTCACTTGATCACCGGCGGCACGGAGGCCGTCAAGGCGGCAGGGAAGAAGGTGGGAGAGGAGGCGTTCGAGCTCGGCCGCAAGCTTTGGACGAAGCTTCGCAAGCCGGTGGAAGAGAGCCCCCGCGCCCTCGGAGCGGCGGAGGAGGTCGCCGAGGCCCCGGACGACGACGACGCTCGTGCGGGGCTGCGCCGCCAGCTTGGGAAGATCCTCGAAGCCGATCCCGATCTGGCTTCCGAGGTGGCGAAGCTCCTCGACTCCGCTGGCCGGGGCACGTCTTATCAGGCGACTCTCCACGGCTCGGGCGCCATTGCCCAGGGTCCTGGCGCGGTGGCGGTGGGTGAAGGAGGCGTCGCGGTAGGCGGCAGTGTAACAGGCGACATTTCGGCAGGCCGGACGGGGCGAGGGACCCGGGGCGATGACCGTTCCTGACTCCGCGAGCGAGCTCGAACGCCTTCGTGCCCAGGTGGCCGCCCTGGAGGCCAAGCTCCTGGGCTCGGGCGCCATCGTCCAGTCCGGCGGCGTGGCAGCCGGGGCGGGTGGGCAGGCGGCTGGGCGCGACATTGTCACCACCTATGTCCGGCCCGGTCCGGGGGCGGACGCAGCCACGCTCCGCTCGGCATACTTGCATCGTCTCGTCTGCCAGACCGAGGCCCTGGCCCTCTCGGGAGTCGATCCGGCTCTGGCCAACGACCGTGAGGCGCGGCTGCGGCTCGATGCCGTCTACACCGCCTTGCTCACCACGAGCGTGGAGGAGAAGCTTTCCAAGGGACGGCCTGCCGGGATCCCTGAGGATCGGCCGCGCCCCCTCTCCGCCCTGGCGCTGCTCGACCGGCATCCCCGCCTCGTCCTGTTAGGGGACCCGGGAAGCGGCAAGAGCACCTTCGTGAGCTTCGTCGCCCTCTGCCTGGCCGGGGAAGCCTTCGGCCGGAAGGATGTGAACCTGGAGGTGTTGCGCTCTCCTCTGCCGCGAGAGGAAGAAGAAGGGGAGAAGAAACCCCAGCCCTGGCGGCATAAGGCGCTCCTGCCGGTGCGGGTCGTGCTGCGGGATTTCGCGGCCTCAGGGCTGCCGGAGCGTGGCAAGGAGGCCACGGCGCAGCACCTCTGGGCCTTCCTCGGACGCGACCTGCAGGCGTGCGGGCTCGGCGAGTACCTGCCGCACCTCAAGGAGGAGCTGCTCACGCAGGGCGGCCTGGTGCTGTTCGACGGGCTCGACGAAGTACCGGAGGCGGAGACGCGCCGCCAGCAGATCCGCCAAGCGGTGGTGAGCTTCTGCCAGAGCCTGGGGAAGTGCCGGGTCCTGCTGACCAGCCGCACCTACGCCTACCGCAACCAGGAGTGGAAGCTGCCGGGCTTTGCGGAAGGAGAGCTGGCGCCGTTCAGCCGCGGGCAGATCCATTGGTTCATCTCGCGGTGGTATGCCCAGATGGCCACACTCGGCCGGCTCCCGGAGGAAGATGCACAGGGCCGCGCAGTGCTGCTCGAACGCGCGGTCTTTACCGGGGACCGCCTGCTGGGCCTCGCCCGGCGGCCGTTGCTGTTGACCCTGATGGCAAGCCTCCATGCGTGGCGCGGGGGCAGCCTGCCGGAACGGCGGGAGGAGCTTTACGCGAACGCCGTCGACCTCCTGCTCGACGTCTGGGAGAAGCAGCGGGTGCGGTTCGACGCCCGCGGCGAGCCGGTGCTGCCGCAGCCGAGCCTGAGCGAGTTCCTGAACGTGGGGCGGGAGAAGGTCCGCGCCGTGCTCGAAGAGCTGGCCTGCGAATGCCACGGCGCCCAGGGCGACACCACCGGCACCGCCGACCTTGAAGAGAAGGAATTGGTGGCAAGCCTGCTGCGGGTGAGCCGGAATCCCGACACGAGGCCCGGTCTCCTCGTCGAATTCCTGCGGGACCGGGCGGGCCTGCTGGAGCCTCGCGGGGTGGGGGTGTACACGTTCCCGCACCGCACGTTCCAGGAGTACCTGGCGGCCTGCCATCTTACTGGAGAGCGCACGTGGCCGGACCGGGTGGCGGAGCTCGCGCGCAAGGATCCGGCGCGCTGGCGGGAGGTGGTGCTGCTCGCCGGGGCCAAGGCGGCGCGGGGGGCGGTGCCGAGCGTCTGGCAGCTTGCCGAGGCCCTCTGCTGGCGGGAGCCGGACGCGCCGGAGAACGACCTGGCCGACGCCTGGGGAGCCCAGCTCGCCGGCCAGGCGGTAGCCGAATCGGCGAACCTTTCCCAGGTCAGCCCTGCCAACCGGCCCAAGCTGGAGCGGCTGCGACGCTGGCTGGTCCGCCTCCTCGGCGACGGCCGGTTTCCCGCCACCGAGCGGGCCCTGGCCGGCCGTACCCTGGCGAAGCTGGGCGATCCGCGTTTCGACCCGGACCGCTGGTTCCTGCCGTGCGATCCGCTCCTGGGTTTCGTCGCGGTCCCCGCCGGGCCGTTCCGGATGGGGAGCGCGAAGGACGATCCTGAAAGCTATGGAGACGAGCGACCGCAGCATGAAGTGGTCCTGCCGGCCCTTTATATGGCGCGGTACCCGGTGACGGTCCAGCAGCTCTCCACCTTCGTGGCGGACACCTCTCTGGAAGCTCGGGGACCGCAGGGCTCTGGAAGGCCACCCCAACCATCCGGCGATCTTCGTCACCTGGTTCGAGGCCCTGGCCTACTGCCGTTGGTTGGGAGAGAAGCTGAAAGGCGAGGCGGCGGAGCGCCTGGCCCAAGGAGGAAAACGAGCGGAGCCGCGGGGAGCCTCTGGGAAGGTCTCGCGAGCGGACGCCTGGTGGTCACCCTGCCGTCCGAAGCGGAGTGGGAGAAGGCGGCCCGCGGGACCGATGGGCGGAGGTACCCCTGGGGTGACGGCTTCGATGCGGACCGGGCGAACGTTGGTGAGAGCGGAGTCGGAGAGGTCAGTGCCGTCGGTTGTTTCCCTGGAGGAGCCAGCCCCTCCGGATGCGAAGAGATGAGCGGCAATGTCTGGGAGTGGACGAGAAGCGTCGATAAGGCGTATCCCTACGTGAGCACGGATGGCCGTGAGGATCTCGAAGCACCTTCGCAATCCCTCCGGGTTGTCCGCGGCGGCTCTTGCTTCTTCGACTCCAGGCTCGCCCGTTGTGCGTGCCGCCGCTGGGGCGAGCCGGTCAACCGCGGCGACTTCATTGGGTTCCGTGTCGTCGTGCTCCCATTCTCCTCTGGCCTCTGATTTCTCTGGTCTCTGAAACTCTGGACTTCTTTTCGGGGGGAGTCCAGAGGGGGGCTTGCCCCCCTCTGGAGAGCACTGCGAAGCAGTCCGGCAAATTTTGGCCGAGAAGAGGCAAGGCCATCTCGGGCGGGAGGCACGTGAGCATGCAAGAGCGCTGGAGCGTCGGCATTCTCATCTTCGACAACGTCGAGGTCCTGGACTTCGCGAACACACCGCTGGGAGCGCCGGCATCCTTGCCGGCCTTCTTATTCCATCCTTATTCCATCTTTTGGTTTGTCGGCCGGCAGGGATGCCGGCGCTCCCAGCAAATCCACGAGCGGCTCCGTCAACCCATCTGCCGGACTGGAACGGGATGGCCCGATAGCCGGCGGGGGGCTTTGACCGAGTCCAGCCTCCGGCTCCGGTAGGTGCGGATCATACGCCATTCGGGAGTGGGTTGCGTCGAGAGGTCGTGCGCCTGCACGTCTGGTCCTGGCACCCGTCCTGCAGAACCCTCTTCCGGGGAGCGATTTGTACGGAAAATGTAAAGACCAAGGAGATCGGACGCGATCCGGGAAGCCTCAACAGGGATCAAGCGTTCGGACCAGATATGGAACCACTCGAGAACAACCACAAGCAACGCCGCTTTCTCCTCACCGCCATCGCTGTGGTCGCTGTGGTTCTGGTCGGCCTGTTCTTCCTGCGGCGCGGCAGGGACGACGAGGGCGAACAGTACCGCACGGACGCGGTGAGCCGCGGCAACATCACCGCGACCGCGAGCGCCACGGGGACCCTGTCGGCGGTGACCACCGTCCAGGTCGGCAGCCAGGTCTCCGGCATCATCTCCAAACTCTATGCCGACTTCAACAGCCAGGTCCAGAAGGGCCAGGTCCTGGCCGAGCTCGATCCGACGCCGTTCCTCCAGACCGGTCGAGCAGCGCCAGGCGGACGTGACCAAGTCGCAGATCGACATGGCCAACACCCTGCTCACCTACAACCGCCAGAAGCGGCTCTTCGACGCCGGCCTGGTCGCGCAGTCCGAGGTCGACGCCGCCAAGGCGGGCTACGACTCTGCGCGCGCCCAGCTCGCGCAGTCGCAAGCCTCGCTCAAGCAGGCGCAGACCAATCTCGGCTTCACCAAGATCTTTTCGCCGATCGACGGCCAGGTGGTGGACCGCCAGTACGACATCGGCCAGACGGTCGCCGCCTCGTTCTCAGGCGCCGACCCTGTTCACCATCGCCCAGGACCTGACCAAGATGCAGGTCAAGGCCGACATCGACCAGTCCGACATCGGGCGGATCCAGGCCGGCCAGCCCGCTCGCTTCACGGTCGACGCCTACCCGGACCAGCAGTTCCGCGGGCAGATCTCGCAGGTGCGCCTGAACGCCACCGTCAACCAGAACGTCATCACCTACCCGGTGATCGTCGAGGTGCCGAACCCCGACCTCAAGCTGCGCCCCAGCATGACCGCCGACGTCACCATCCAGGTCGACACGGCCAACAACGTGCTGCGCGTGCCCAACTCCGCCCTGCGCTTCCGGCCGGAGACGGCGGAGGGGCAGGAGCAGGGCCAGGCACGGCGGAACGGCAGCGACGGGGCGTCCCGGGCGGGAGGCAGTGAAGGCGGAGGGCGGCAACGCCGGCAGGCCGGGCAGACCGTCTACGTCCTCGAAAAGAGCGAGAACGGAAAGACCGATGAGCTGCGCGAGGTCCGCATCCGCACCGGCATCACCGACGGCCGCTACACCCAGGTGACCTCGGTGCTCTCCGGCGAGCTGAAGCCCGGCGACCCGGTGGTCACCGGGCTGGCGACCCTCAAGGCCCCCGAGAGCAGCGGCACCGCGCGTGGCGGACGGCCGGGCGGATTCGGAAGGTTCTGAGCCATGGGCAATCCCGTCATCGAGATCCGCGGCCTCGTGAAGGTCTACCGCATGGGCGAGATGGAGGTCCGGGCCCTGAATGGGGTCGACCTGACGGTCGAGCCCGGCGAATTCGTGGCGATCATGGGGCCGTCGGGCTCCGGCAAGTCGACGCTGATGAACATCCTGGGCTGCCTCGACCGGCCGACCTCGGGCACCTACCTGCTGGACGGCATCGACGTCTCGCGCCTCGACCGCGACCAGCGGGCCGAGATCCGCAACGCCAAGATCGGCTTCGTCTTCCAGAGCTTCAACCTGCTGGCGCGGACGCGGGCCACGGAGAACGTCGAGCTGCCGCTGCTCTACAGCGACCTGGGCATCTCCTCCGAAGAGCGCGTCCCGCCGCGCCCGGC
Organism: uncultured Holophagales bacterium; assembly: GCA_963842525.1. Taxonomy (GTDB): domain Bacteria; phylum Acidobacteriota; class Thermoanaerobaculia; order Multivoradales; family UBA5704; genus UBA5704. The sequence continues at coordinate 1,914,487 of CAWJGT010000009.1, read as the reverse complement.
AGGCCCTTGCCCGGGTCGGCCTCGCCGGCCGCGAGGACCACTACCCCTCGCAGCTCTCCGGCGGCCAGCAGCAGCGGGTGGCGATCGCCCGCGCCCTGGTCACCGATCCGGCGATCCTCCTCGCCGACGAGCCGACCGGCAACCTCGACACGAGCACCTCCGAGGAGATCATGGGCATCTTCCAGGAGCTCAACGAAGCCGGCAAGACCGTCATCCTGATCACCCACGAGCCGGACATCGCGGCGCACGCCAAGCGCGTGGTCTACGTGCGCGACGGCCTGATCTGGCGCGACGAGAAGATCGTCCAGACGCGGGCCCATCCCGGCAGCACCGCCACGGAAGCCGAGCTGGCCATCGCCTTTCCCTTCACCATCGCCTCGCCCACGGCAGAAGAGCTGGAAGAGGTGCTGCAATGAAGATCACAATCCTGCGCCTGTGGAACATCGCCAAGGTCGGCCTGATGGCGATCGCCCGCAACAAGATGCGCTCGCTGCTCACCATGCTGGGGATCATCATCGGGGTCGGCTGCGTCATCACCATGCTGGCGGTCGGCAACGGCGCCTCCAGCCAGATCCAGGCGACCATCAACTCGCTCGGCACCAACTTCATCATGCTCTTCCCCGGCGCCTCGACGCAGAGCGGCGCGCGCCTCTTCACCGGCGAATCCAGGATCACGGAGGAGGACGTCAATGCGATCCGGGACGAGGCCCCATCAGTCGCCTATGTCTCGCCGTCGGTGCGCGAAGGAGCGCAGGTCGTGGCAGGCGAGCTCAACTGGGGGACCACCGTCTACGGCGCGGGAGTCGACTGGCCGTTCATCCGCGCCTGGAACGTGGCGGACGGAGACTTCTTCACCGACGTCGACGTCCGCACCTCCGCCAGGGTGGCTGTCCTCGGCGCCACGGTGGCCGACAGCCTCTTCCCGGCCGGCGATGCGGTGGGCTCCTCGATCCGCATCAAGAACGTCCCCTTCCGGGTCGTGGGCGTGCTCGACCGCAAGGGGGGCAACATGATGGGGCAGGACCAGGACGACCAGATCATCGCCCCCTACACGACGGTGATGAAGCAGCTCCAGGGCCGGCAGCGGATCGGCCAGGTCTTGATTTCCGCGCGGTCCGCCTCCGAGGTGATCCAGGCGCAGACCGAGATCGACGCCCTGCTGCGCCAGCGCCACCGCATCGGGCCCGGCCAGGAGGCCGACTTCAACATGCGCTCGCAGGAGGAGATCGCCTCGACCTCGGCCCAGATGTCGAAGACCCTGTCGATCCTGCTCGGCTCGGCCGCCGCGATCTCGCTCCTGGTGGGCGGCATCGGCATCATGAACATCATGCTCGTCTCGGTCACCGAGCGCACCCGGGAGATCGGCATCCGCCTGGCGATCGGCGCCAAGGGGAAGCACGTCCTCCTGCAGTTCCTGCTCGAGGCGATGGCCCTTTCGATCGTCGGCGGCGCGATCGGCGTGGCCGTGGGCTTCCTCATCCCGCGCCTGGTCTCGAAATTCGCCGGCATGCCCACGCAGGTGAGCCTGAGCTCCGTCCTCCTGGCCTTCGGCTTCGCCGCCGCGATCGGGATCTTCTTCGGCTTCTACCCGGCGCGGAAGGCATCGCGGCTCGATCCGATCGAGGCGCTGCGGTACGAGTAGGTTGGCCGTGCTGATGGGCCTCGCGCCCTCGCCCAGGGTTCACACCCTGGGCTACCGAATGGCGCCCTCCGGGCTCGCGAAGATCTCCTTATCGGAGCGAGCGCAGGTATTCGAGCCCGGAGGGCGGAACTGGGTAGCCCAGGGTGTGAACCCTGGGCGAGGCTGGCGAGACCGGTGCCAGCCCGCTACACTCAACAGCACCATGGCCCGTCTGACACGCAGAGAGCTCATCCTCGCCGCAGCCGCGATGGGGGCAACGTGGGCTTGTGCAGGGCCCCGGGCCCTGCGCTCGCGCTCACGCTGGGTCGAGCGCCGCGACCTGTTTGCCGAAGGCGTCGCCTCGGGAGATCCCGGTCCTGACAGCGTCCTGCTCTGGACGCGCGCCTCCGCGGGCGGCTCCGAAGAGGCCGTCCGGCTGACCGTGGAAGTGGCCGAGGACCCGGCCTTCGAGCAGGTGGTCGCCACGGCGCCCACGGTCGCCCTCCTGGCCGCCGACCACACCTGCCGCGTTCTGGTGGGCGGGCTGCGGCCGGCCCGCACGTACTGGTATCGATTCACGGACGAGAACGGCCGTGGCAGCCGGATCGGACGCGCCCGGACCGCGCCGGCCGACGACGATCGCCTGCCTGTGCGCTTCGCCTTCGTCAGTTGCCAGAACGTCTGCGAGGGAGCGCAGAACGCCTACCGGCGCATGATCTTCGAGGACGAACGCGCCGCGGCCGACGACCAGCTCGCGTTCGTGCTGCACCTCGGCGACTTCGTCTACGAGGTCGTGGACTACCCGGAGGATGTCCCCGGCGGGCACCGCTACGATCGCCGGGTGCGCGATGTCGTTCGCTACCCTCACGGCGAGCAGATCGCAGGGTTCCGGGTGCCGACGACTCTCGCCGACTATCGCGTGCTCTATCGCGCCTATCTCCAGGACCCGGACCTGCAGGATGCGCGGGCGCGGTTTCCTTTCGTTCCGATGTGGGACAACCACGAGTTCTCGTGGATGGGCTGGCAGTCGTTCCAGCTTTTCGAAGGCAAGTCGCGCCCGGCCCAGACGGTCAAGGTCGCGGCCAATCAGGCATGGTTCGAGTATCAGCCGGCGCGCGTGCGCCACGCGGGCGGGCCGTCGCTCGAGCGCTTCGATCCACCACAGGTGCAGAACGCGCCCATCGAGAAGCTCGACGAGCACGGCCTCGGCCAGGAACCGAACAACCTCGCGGCGATCGGCAGCCTCACGGCCTATCGGACCCTGCGCTGGGGGCGCTACCTGGAGCTCCTCATCACCGATCAGCGCACCTATCGTTCCGAGGTGCCGGACAACCGCCCCGAGGCACAGCCTCTCCAGAGCAATGACTTCCCCGGGCTCGTCCCGCAGGAAATGATGGAGATCCTCGACGCCGGGCGGACCTATGCGGCCGGACGGCCGCCGGAGACGATCCGGTACGGCGACGTCCAGGTGCCGAACTTCCGCAAGGACGAGGCGCCGCAAACCATCCTTGGTGCCGAGCAGAAGGCATGGTTCCTCGACCGGCTGCGCGCGTCACGGGCGACCTGGAAGGTCTGGGGCAACTCGCTGGGCACCCTGGACTGGCGCGCGGATCCGCAGAACCTGCCTCCTGGTCTGGCCAAGCCCTGGCCGGGCGCCGGCTACGCCTGCTTCGGCGGCGGGGGCGACTGGAGCACGGCCTACACCGAACGCGGCCAGATCTACGAGACGGTGCGCGACGCGGGCATCACCGGGTTCGTGACCGTCTCGGGCGACCGGCACAGCTTCTGGGCGGGTTTGGCTGCCAAGGCGTTGCCGCCCGCCGCCTTCGAGCCGGTCGGCGCCGCATTCATCACCGGCTCCATCTCCGCGCCCGGCCTCGTGGAGGCCTATGAGCATCGCTTCCCCAAGGACCACCCGCTGACGCGCCCTCTACATGACCGAGGTCGGCGGCAAGATGCAGCCCATGGTGAACCTGCTGATGCACCATGGCGTGCGGGCCTGCCTGGAGTACCAGCGCAGCGGGGATGCCGAGCGCGCGCGCCGCGCGTCGAACCCGGACCTGGCGCCGCACCTGTCCTTCCTCGACATGGGCGGCCACGGCTACGCCACGTTGCAACTGACGGCGGATGCCGTCGAATGCGAGTTCGTCTGCATCCCGCGGCCCCTCGAACGCAGCCCGGGCGCGGACGGAGGGCCGCTGCGCTATCGCGTCGTCCACCGCGTGCCGATGTGGCGCCCGGGCGAGCGGCCACGCCTCGAGCAGCGCGTCCTCGAAGGCGACCCCGGGCTGGCACTCTGAGCTACTACATCCGAGAGTCCTCGTGTGGCGCGCAGAGAGGGTGTCTGAAAATTCCTGCGCGAGCCCTGGTCCCTCACCCCCGACCCCTCTCCCATCCGCACTCACACCCGCCCGGGAGAGGGGAGCCCCCACACAGGAGCTTCCTGATCATGCTTTTCTCCCCTCTCCCGGGGGAAGGGAGTGCGGATGGGAGAGGGGCCGGGGGTGAGGGACCAAGGCGACGCCCCCAGCAGAGTTTTCCAAAACACCCTCTGAGCCTCCACGACGGCTTCGGCTTCGCCTGCGCAGCCTTTCTCTCCCGGTTCACGTAGAATCACCTCGTCCGATGGGCTGGCGCCCCTGTTCTTTTCCCTTGGAGGCCCAATGGCAGACAACAATCACCCGCCGCACATCCGCACGGCCCTGTTCGTCGACTTCGACAACATCTACCTGGGCCTACAGCGGGAAGACCCGACCGCGGCGGAGCAGTTCGCGACGAATCCCTCTCTCTGGCTCCAGTGGCTGCAGGAACGCCTGCCCACGGACGCCGGAGACACGGAAGGGCGGCAGAAGAGGAAGATCCTCTTCCGGCGCTGTTACCTGAACCCCTCCCAGTTCGGCCGTTTCCGGCCCTACTTCACCCGCTCCGCCTTCGAGGCGGTGGACTGTCCGCCGCTGACCAGCGGCGGCAAGACCAGCGCCGACATCCAGATGGTCATGGACATCCTCGATGCGCTGAACCACACGACACGCTTCGAGGAGTTCATCATCCTCTCCGGCGACGCCGACTTCACGCCGGTGCTCCTGCGTCTCTCCAAGCACGACCGCCGCAGCGCCGTCCTGGCCGTCGGTCCTGCCTCGGTGGCCTACAAGGCGGCCTGCGACCTGCTGATCGACCAGGACACGTTCCTGGAAGACGCGATCGGAGTCACCCCGACCCAGTCGACCCGCACCGAGGGGCCCGCCACCACGGCGATGCAGGAGCTCCTCCGGCGCATCTCCGACAAGGTCTACGAAAAGGCGAGCGCCGTCGGCGAGCTGGTGGCGACCGACCTGCCCGGGATCTTCCGCGAGTTCCCGGAGTTCACGTCCAGCACCAACTGGCTCGGCTTCAACAGCCTGCGCAACATGGCCACCGCGGTCACCCAGGCGCGTCCGGACCTCCTGATGGTCGACGGCGATCCCTGGAAGGTGCGGATCGGGGAGCGCTCCGAGATCGAGGAGGCCACCGGCCGCGAGCGGCCCTCGTACCTGGTGCGCCCGGCCCCGGTGGATCATAGCCGCCTCACCGAGGAGATCCTGGAGTACGTGCGCTCCGTGGTGGCGAGCGCCGATTCGGCGGTGCCCATGGCGCGGGCCGCGCAGATGGTGATCAGCCGCTTCGGCGACGAGGTGCTCTCCTCGCGCTGGGCCGGCGCCGGCACCTTCCGCGACCTGCTCGACGGGCGGGCCAACCCAAGCTTCGCGATCTCGTCGCTCAAGCCCGGCTATCTCTACGACCCCGAGCAGCACCAGGTCCCCTCGGACGGCCGCCCCGACGAGCTGGCGGCGCTCGACCCGGCGCTCGGCCCGCTCGCCTACCGCGTGCACCAGCTCACCGACACTCCGTACCTGACCCCGGTCGAGTACGCCCAGGTCTTCCGCCACATCGCCGAGGAGGTCCGCGGCCACGGGTATTTCCTCACCCGCACCTCGAAGGCGGTCCGCGACCGCTGTATCGAGGAGGGGGCCACGATCGCCCGGGCCAGCGTCAACTTCATCCTGCGCGGGCATCACCTTCGGCGGGCACCGCTTCGGCCAGAACGGCGGCGATGACGCCGAGACGCTCGGCAAGTGCTTCTACCGGAACGTCCTCGGCCTCTGCGAGAGCGCCGGCCTGGAGCTGGACGAGCAGGAGAGGGAGATGCTTGCCGGGTGGATCCTCGGGGAGCTGCGCGGTGATGAGAAGCCGGCCCCAACCACCGAGGCCACCACCGAGGCGACTACCGAGGCAACATCGGCCTCCCTCGCCGAACCTCAACCTCCGGCCACACCGCCCCCCTCCCTGGAAGAGGGGGAGGAAGCAGGCGAGGCCGAGGCGGTGGAGGTCGAAGAGGAGGCACATGCCTGAGCGAGCCCTCGCCCAGGGTTCACACCCTGGGCTACCGAATAGCGCCCTCCGGGCTCAAAGAGCCCTTGATTCGAGAGCCCGGAGGGCGAAACTGGGTAGCCCCGGGTGTCAACCCGGGGCAGGGCGTCGAGGCGGCGCCACCTTTTTCGAGCGGCCCTGGATCGTGCGGGGGGCCGCGCGCTCATGAGCTGGGACCTGAGCGAGACCGAGCGGCGGCAGGTCCTCGGCCTGCCGCCGCGGGACCGCTACAGCCTCTTCCTCCAGATCGTCGTGGATTGGGAAGAAGCCTGGGGGCTCCGCGGCGAGGCCGGCTGGGTGGTAGGGAGCACGCCCGACGGCGGCGACTCCTTCCCCCTCTGGCCGCACCCGAGGTTCGCCGAGCCCTGTGCGCACGGGGAGTGGGAGGGCGCAACTCCGGAGGCGATCGCCCTCGGCGAGCTGCTCGAAGATCTCCTCCCCCTCCTCGAAGAGGAGCGCATGTCCGTCGCCATCTTCCCTACCCCCGAAGGCGAGGGCACCGTCATCTCACCCCAGGAGCTGCGCCACCAGCTCGACGCCGAGATCGCGCTGGGGGAAGGGGACGCGAGCGACCTGGGCTGATTCCGCTAGTGTTCCTCGATCCCCTTGGGAAAACGATCCGCCACCAGATTCAGTCTGACGTTGTGCTCGAGGAGCGCTTTGACGCCCGCGAGCACCAGAGAAAACCCTTGCGTCGAGTCGGTCACCTGCTTCACAAGCTCGTCCCCGTCGCCAATGAAGCCCTCCTCCGTGATGCTGACGAATGTCGTGCCATCCTCTTGCGGCGCGAACGTCCATTCCACGGTGATGGGACCACTGTATCCCGGCCACTCGATGACAAGGCGCTTGTTCAGCTCGTTGGCTTTCGCAGTCACCGGGATCGAGATGCCGTACATTTCCCACTCCCATTGGACCTGCTTGCCAGCCTCGAGCCTTCCGCTGCCTTTGGTGAACCAGAATTTGGTGGTGATGTCCGGGTTGACAAAGGCCTCGAACACATCGGCGACCGGCTTGCGGATCAGCATTCCGGTCTTCATCATCGGCACGTGCTTGAGCTGAAGATTGTCCATCATGCCTCACTCCACCACCACGAGATAGGTGATCAATTTCTTGATCTTGCCACGTTGCATCATGAATACATCGCAGAACACCGCGCTGAGGAAGCCGCCGGCCTTCTTCTCTGCGCGCACTGAGCCTTCCGCGACGACGACATCGTTTTCTTCCGTCATTCGCGTGATGGTGATGATGGGGCGGCCGACGAACGCATCGTTCTCGATTTCCTTGTCGAAGGCTTCCTTGCCAACCAGGTGAAACGCGCCGGGCATCTCCCATTCGACGTCATCCGTCAGGCAGGACAGGATCAGCTCATGGTCGCTTTGCCGGAAGCCATCCATGTACTGCTCCACCGTTTTTTTATTCTCGGTCATCTCTGCGCTCCAAGCTGTTTGACAAAGCGGAAACCGGTGCGGGAATATCCGCATCGTTCGTAAAAGCGATGGGCATCGCTGCGGTGCAGCCCGCTGTTGACAACTACTTCACGCGCGCCCTTGGCAATGGCCCAACGTTCGACGGCCTGAACGAGCTCACCGCCGATGCCCAACCCTCGTGTTGTTGACGACACGGCAAGGACGAGCAATCGGGAATACATGCCATCTTTTTCATAGTACCAGGAAAAAGCAGCTCCAGCCACGCCGACAACGTCACCGCCTGCGTCCGCCACGAACGTCGCATAGCTCGGATCGGCCAGGATCGTCGAAAGCCGATCCCTCATGGCCTCAAAGGTGGTCGGGTATCCCAGCTCGGTGATGAGCTGAGCAACCTGCTCCGCGTCCCCCATCGCCGCGTCGCGGATCTCAACGACCGCAGTCGTCGCGCCTCCGGGACTCAGCGGGCGGGGCAGTTGAACAGGCTCCCTCTGGGACGCCCAGGCAGGCCGCGCGAGCTCCCGACCATCACGACCTTGCCTTCGACAGCGACGGACAGCCGCCCGGAGGTCAGGACCCTGCGCCAGGCCTCGTCGAGCGGGACCGTTCCGGACTCCCCGCGGAAATCGCCGGTGACGCTCCGGTCCACGAGGACATCGAGCCCGGACGCCTCGGCCAGCCGGCGGAGGACGGCAACGAGGGGCTCCTTGCCCTCCCCGAGAGCAATCTGCCGGTCCGGCAGACGGGACTCCAGGGCACGCGGGAGCGTCCCGGGCACCTCGGGCCGCACCAGCAGGACCTCGGGGAGCTCCGAAGGCCTGGCGCCACAGCTCGACCGCTTGGCAATCGGACGGCTCAAGGCACGGAGGCGCCTCGGCGATGCGCCTCGCCAGCCTGCACGGATCCTCGGGCAGCGAAGGCCGGTCCGGCGACACACCTGGCTCATTGACAGTGGCGAAAAGAAGGGCAAGCAGCAAAGGACGGATCATCGTGGTCTCTCCTCTCGATGACGCTTCCGCCTCTAGTTTAGCACTACTACCCGTCCTCCCGCAGCTCCCCTGACGTGGAGCCGCATCATGCTTGGTCTTTTGACGGCGCAAGCTCAGTCGCCAGACTCCGTTGGGAGCTTTGCATTGAGCCAGCCGCTGATGCCTGCTGACATGACATGAACATTGCGGTAGCCCATTTGTTTGGCTCGACGAGCTGCATTGGGCGCTTTTCTGCACAGCGGGTTGGAGCAATAGAACACCAGAAGCGAGTCTTTGTCCGCCGGAAGACTGTTTTCGTCGTAGCCGGCCGGATCAAGGTTCAGCGCGCCGGAGACGCGAGCCTGTACCCAGCTCTGGTGAGAGTTGACATCCACGGCCGTTACTGGTTTGTCCTGCATCAGTTGATGCAGCCCGGCAGGGGAGATGGCCTTGAGACCCATGAGCCACGCAAACATTGTCTTCTCCTCAGTCCTGTGACTTGATTGCGTCTGGACCGCCTTACTCAGCGATGCCGTCTAGGGCTTTCTACGCGCGTAGAACGCGGAAGTTGCGCTCCCCGAGACCAAAAGACAGCACCAGCGTAAAGAGCAATCGGGATTGTTGTAGCAGCTTCATGTCAATCGCCAACGACAAAGCTCAGGGGCGCGGCGCGTCCTGCAGCGCCGGGTTGGGCGTCCTGTCAGATTCCGCTCTATAGGTAGAAGTCGCGACGGTCATATTGGAATGTCCTTTGTGCAGATTCCATCTGTTGGGCAAAATCCATAAACAGCGACCAAAACGGTTGGTTGCGATTTAAGCCATGCCAGAAGTTGCTGCTCTGATAACACCGAATGGCGAAGTAGCCAAACATGTAAAGCGACACCTGATCGTTAATGAGGCCGGAGTTGCGTATGAGGGCGAGCTCCTCAAAGAAGCCAATGAACCTGTCTCGCTCCACGAGTGGAATGTCTTGCAGCTCTTTGGAATCTACCTCCAGCAAATCACAGATCTTTACGAACACCGGGTCATGCCTCAGTCGAGTGCGCAGTTGAAGGAACAACTCTACGCGCTTCGTCACACCTTGCTTTCGATACTCGATAAGCCCCTTCGCCAGCGTGAACGCGGCGACCAAGACACTAAGTCCTGCAATAACTGCGGCCGCAATGTCCTTCGCCTCCATTCGGTCGTGCCTCCAAGACGAAATGCCGATGATCGGCGGCTTTGCTCCAAAATCGGCGGTGGATACCAAATCGCCTTATAGTGACTCAGTAGTAGTTCTTGCGTGCCATCAGCACCGACCGGTGGGTCTATTCCACAGTAGATGAAATCTGGCATTGGGTGACTCCCCTGCTATTGCCTGTTCCAGGCTTCACGCAGAGCGCCGAGCACCTGGGCCGGCTTTGCACTCCCACTGGGAAGCATTAACCGGACAGCCCCTTTGGTAGGTCGAGAATATCTTCCAATCAAGCCTCTATGAGTTTCGAACTTGAAAATCAGATCTGGGCCTCCGCAGCTGAAGATCTTTGTAGTTTGTATAGGAGGCTGGCTCATTTCCTCTTGACTTCCCGACATACGATTTTACCTCACTCTCTAACGTGCGCTGACCTAGCGCCGAACGGCTCTGGCGGTGAGCGGCGGGACCGCGCGCGCTTTCTGCGCGGTATCCGTCCGCTCGACCGCTCTGGTTGGCCGCTTCTCTTTCGCGACTGTTCGATATGCCCATTCGTTTTGCGACCTTTGCATTACACAAACCACCACGAACGGTGCCGGGCTACGATGTCCTGCATCAGATAATCAAGTTCGGGATAGTACTTTCCCTCCTCTATTTCAGCCAAATCCGCGATCTGGTCGAAAGTATAGGGCATACCGATCTCGTCGAGCGGAACTTTATCTATCCGGCACTGGTTGAGTTTGTTTTGCATCATGCCCATGTACACCTCATAGTGAAACTGCTCACGTCTCCCCCGGACCGCATCTTCAGACCAGAATGCGAGGACCACGCTGGCCCGTTTGACAGCGACGCGAATAGACTCTCTCCAGTCGTGCCCATATTGAATCCGATCTCGCGACAATCGATTCTCATAGGCTCTTCCTAAGCCGATCTCCTGAGGTTTGTCAACCCACAGCTGGAAGCCTTGGTCGATTAGCACTTTCACCGTCGGCCGTAGCTTGGGCTTGTCGGCACTCGCATGCGCGATGAAAAGCTTAATGCGTGAGGCCCGATGGAGAGCCTTGTATGGACGAGCCGTATCCACGAGAACTCGATCACCCGGTGAGTCAGGTTGCGGCGGTCGCTCTGCGTGGTCCCTTTCCGTGAAGGAAGCTATTCCGCGGATGAGTGCTAAAAAGGGAGGAGCGTTGGACGAACCATCCCACGTCGATAGGTCAACATATTGGTATTGCGAGAATCCGAGCGGGAGTTGCACATCCTCAAGGACAGCCGGTATCAACTTGCCGAGATCGGCTGCACGCGCGGCCTCCGCGCGGACCCATTCTGACTTGACCGAATGGCTTGACCACAAGACTACGATGACCCGAGACGATTCCAGGGCATCTTCGATAACACTGGCCCAAACTGCTCCTGCCGGGATCGACAGATCCCACCAGACCGCTAGGCCCCTTGTCTCTAGAGCCATCACCAGTTTCCGTACGAGAGGCAGGTCTTGCCTCGAATATGATAAGAAAACGTCTGCCATTAGCTGCCGCCGTCTCGATGGGAGTTGGCTCTCCAATTGGCTCATCCGTTCGTCCGGCCAACGCCTTTGGGCCTAACCGCGCGGCGCCGCGAAGCGGTGCCGTCCGGTTGAGGCCGGGGTTGGGCGGTCAACGCACCCGCATTGTAAGTCACCCATACGCTAGTAGGTCACCCCAACCACACTCCTCACAAGTAGCAACTGCACCGGACCGGTCTCTCTCATAGTCATCTATCTGCTGGATCTTTACCCTGGGGCTTCCACACTCAGGGCAAGCAATCAGATCAGACTCATCAACGCCGCGGACCAGTTCCTTGTACTTCTTCACGACTGCGCGTGTGTAGTTTGAAGAAGGATCTCTCTCTACTACTGCCCTGACTATGTTTCGCCTGTCCTGCTCTGTTCCGCCCCCGAAGCGAATGTACCTGATAGCGGAAACCAAAGGAGGCAAAGGAGTCGTATCAAGTACTACCGGAATGATACGAGGTACGCCGCCTTCTATGCCGCGCTTTACTGTAGCTTCGGCCTCTTGGCCGACCCAGGGTGAGCGTGCGGCGTTGGTCGACCAGATGAGGATGAAATGAGTACAGCGCTCCAGCGCGAAGTTGACCTCCCGAACGATAGAGTCTCCTGCAGCGATGTTCCATTCGTCGAACCACACATTAACGCCCTCGGTAGTCAAGAAGAGAGCAACCTCCCTGGCGACTTCCGTGTCACGGCTGTTGTGGCTTATAAACGCTAACTGAGCCATGGCCTAGTACTCAGCGCCCTCTCGTGGAGGTGACCAGCTTAGCCAAGATCTCGCATGTGCCGGCCAACGTGTAAGCGTCTATCCGGGGTCCTCCCACAACACAGCTCCGGAGTCCACCGCCTGCTCAGGGGAGGACCGCGGATAGACGCCGGTTGAGCGAAACCGCGGGGGAGTCCGACCTGCCGGGCTATGGCAAATCAATTCGCAGGCGAAAGCCGCGCCTCGACCGCCCACACCTCCGGGAAAGCCCCGCGATGCGATGCTGGCGGTACCGGAATGCCTCGTCCTGGAGTTGGTGGCCGGCCAAGGGCTCCTCCCACAGCGATTTCGTTTGCACCATTGTACCGCAGAATCGCGGGAGGATACACCTCCTCCAATACTCTCTGGGAGAGTCGCAACGCCACAGGGACCTGCGCAGGTCTCACGGCGGCGACCTCCCAGGCCGGGCCGCCGAGCAAGCGGGAGGCAATTCCTCGACCCGCCGCAGGTGGCCCCGCCCGCACTGTGGACAAAGGGTCGGATCCTTGCCTGTCAGCCGGACCAGCCTGGCTTGCCAGCCCTCGCCGGCCGGTGGCTCGGCAACTGACAGCTCCGACGGAGGGGCACCGAGCAACTCGCGGCACCGGGCCAGGTTGCCCGCACGTTGGCGGTTGGACAACAGGCCGTAGTAGCGGATGCGCACGAAGCGCTCAGGAAGCACGTGCAGCAGGAAGCGGCGGATGAACTCATCCACCGGCAGCGTCATTTCTCGCACCCGGCCGCCCTGGGTATAGTCCTTGTAGGTGAAGGTGACTTGGTCATCTTTCAGACGGAGGAGGCGATGATTGGAGATCGCCACCCGGTGAGTGTAGCGGGCCAGATAGGCCAGCACCTGCTCCGGGCCTGCGAAGGGGGGTTTGCTGTAAACCACCCAGGTCTTGCGGTAGAGCCGGTCGAGCAGGTTCTGGAAGGTGAACGGATCGCGCAGAGTCTCTGGTAGGCGCAACTGGCCGGACTTCCAGGCCGCCTTGACCTGGGCCAGAAACTTGCCGCGGAACAGCCGCGACAACACCTGGACCGGCAGGAAGTAGTTGGGCCGGCTGGCGATCCACCTCTGCCCGTCCGGCGACAGGCCTCCTCCCGGTACGATGCAATGCAGATGCGGATGCAGCAGCAGCGTCTGGCTCCAGGTGTGCAGCACTGCCAGCACCCCGATGCGCGCTCCGAGGTGCTTGGCATCGGCAGCGATCTCCAGCAGCGCCTTGGCGGCACAGTCGAAGAGCAGGTCGTAAAACCACTTGGGGTTGGCAAGCGCCAGGGGGTTGAGCTCTTCTGGAACTGTGAATACGACATGGAAGTACGGCACCGGCAGCAACTCGCCACAGCGCTGCTCCAACCAGAGATCCCTGTCCAGGCCCTGGCATTTCGGGCAGTGTCGGTTGCGACAGGAGTTGTAGCTGATTGTGCGTACACCGCACTGGTCACACTCGTCCACATGCCCGCCCAGAGAGGCGGTGCGGCAGATCTCGATGGCCCGCATGGCCCGCAACTGCGGCCGGGAGAGTCGGTGTCCTTGCCGATACTCCTCACCATAGAGACGGAAGATGTGGGCCACCTCCAAGCGGGAGGTGCCCGACACGGCACCGTCCTATGTCAACTCGCGAGGTCTCCAGTCCAGCCGGTCCAAGGGACTGATCACCTTGCTCAGCGCTCGCGGACTGACCCGCGTATACAGCATCGTGGTGCGCACGCTGCGATGCCCGAGAAGCTCCTGGATATACGGTACCTCCGTGCCACGCTCCAAAAGATGGGTGGCGAAGCTATGCCTCAGCGTGTGGGTGCTGACTCCCTGGCGCAGGCCAGCTTTTTCACTGAGCCGACGCACCATCCGCTGGACAGTCCGTTCATTGAGTGGCCGCTGCGGCGTCTCGCCATAAAACAGCCAAACCTCGGGCCTGTACTGCAGGAAGTAGCGTCGCAGTACTTCCAGCAGAGTCCGCGACAGCACGACGTTGCGATCCTTGGAACCCTTGCCCTGACGAACTCGAATCTGCATCTTCGTGCTGTCGATGTCTTTAACCTGCAGGTGCAGCAATTCGCCCAGGCGCAGGCCCGCCGAATACAGCGTCATCAGGATCGCCTGCTCCCGCAGGTCCTCGGCCGCCTCCAACAACCGCCTCACCTCCGGCTCGCTCAAAACCGTTGGCAACTTCCTCTTTTGCCGGGGAAAGCGTAGATTCTCCACCTCGCAGGGCCGATGCAGCACCTGGCTGTAGAAAAACTTCAAAGCGCACAAGGCCTGAACCAACGACGACCGCGCCAGCTTACGATTTTCGAGAAGATCGACCAGGTAGGCGCGAACCTCTTCAGCTCCCATCTGCTCGGGCGGCCGACGATAGTGCGCGGCAAACTGGCGTACCCAGTGGATGTACGCCTCATGTGTGCGCGGGCTGTAGCCCCGCAGCTTCAACTCCTCTTCCATCCGTCGACGCATCTCTGTCATGGGGTCCTCCTTTCGGGAAAGTACAGCCCGAAAGGTAGACCGATCAGAAACGTTTGTCGTCTTGGAGAAGAAATCGGCTAAAAAAAGCGAAATTCGGCTCGGAGGGCACCGCCGCGTAGCGGTTTAGTTCAACGCCTTACTCAGCGATCCTGTCTAGGGGCTTCTACGCACCGTATAAGACGGAGTACCGTTCCTCTCGTGTTGCCTGCAACGTGTTCTTGTTCCTCAACTTAGAGAGCATACCCCTTCCCTCCGGCAGGAGTCAACGCGACCTGCGAAGGACGATAAGGCATCCCGGATCGCGCTTAGACGTCTCTGGCGATCAGATAAGGTTCCGAACGCCCTCACACAAGAGGGAGTTTATCTCTATTTCTTTCTGTGCGATGGGAGCATCTGGGCGGAGGATCTACGGTGTGTTCTACGTCGCGATATGCACTCCCGACGTGCCCAGGCTCGAGGCGGCACTCCGCCTCGATTCGCGGCAACGGACGCGGAAGTTGCGCTCCTGGGAGCGCCGGCGTCTCGCCGGCATCATCAAGACAGTGGACCGAAGGCCCGGCCTGTGGGATTGAGGTGGTCGGCCACCGCGGTCCGCGGGGAGTGTGGGCCGGCGAGACGCCGGCGCTCCCAGGGGGCGATGCTCGGCCCCCGTGACGAAGACAGGCTGCTTTGAGATGCCGGCCGCTCCCGGGCGGTACACCGGCGCTCCCGCCTGTCGCAGCGCTGCTCTTCTTGTCGCGTCGCCTCGGTGACGCGTTGCAGATCTAGGGGCACTGTTGCAGCGTCACCTCACTCTGTCGCATTGCACGCATACACTGTCGCAGCGTCACCTTCCTCTGCGACAGAGCGAACGTGCGCCGTCGCAACGTCTCTTCGCGAAGGCGGGAGATTGCGGGCGCTGTCGCAGAGTGTCGACTCTCTATCGTGGGGGCTCTGGCTTCTGCTTCAGCGCCTAGTCTCATTGTCGCATCGCCTCGATGCTTCGTCGCAGAGTCCTCGAACAATGCAACCAAGTTGTTGAGACATGCTGCAGAGCATCCTCGCCTTGTCGCGTCTGGGCAGCCTCTGTTGCACCGTCTTGGTACTCTGTCAGGCCGCATGGTAGCATTGTCGCGTCGCTTCAGGGCAATGTCGCACCCTTCTCGCGATATGGGTGTTCAATGGCTGACGGCGCGACAGAGTCGGAGCACGGCTCGCGGACGGCTGCAAGCCGGCTTTCCGTCCAAAGGGACACTGTCGCAGCGTAGGGTTTCCTGCGACAGAGTGAGCTTCGCGGCGACGTGGTTTCTGCCCGCTGCGACACTGTGGGTTGCCCCGGGGTGCGAGCACGGCGACGTTACGACAATTTTCAGGGAGGAGATATGAGCCGCAGCCAGTCAGTCGCAGAGTGGATCGCCGAGCTCGAGGCGCAGATCGAGCACTATCGGAAGGAAGAAGCCCTCCATGCAGAGCGGGAGGCCTTCCACCGCGAGCAACGGGCCGTTGCGGCACAGGGGCTCGCCAATGTCCTGGAGCGTTACGAGGCGTTCAAGGGGGCCGTCGACGCGGCCGGCGAGGTCGTGGGACGCGTTCCCGCTCTCCGCAAGCCGGAGACGGCGCCGGTCCGGCAGGAGGAGGATTTCGGCCCGGGTCGGCCGATGCTCAGCCGCCTTGTCGCCCGGGTGGTGGAGGAACGCCCGCCGGGAGAGGCCTTTACGGGCACCGTCATCGCCCGCGAGGTGGAACGGCGCTTCGGCAAAGCGCTCAAGCGCCGGGTGGACGTCCGCTCGGTGGGCGTGAACCTCAGCCGGCTCTCCCTCGCCGGGAAGATCCGGCAGGTCCGCAAGGGAACAGCCTTCCACGAATCCCTCTATATCCGGCAGCCGAAGCCCGGCTCGGAGACCTGAGGTGTTTTCGCTTTCTACACCCTGCGGAGCTGGCGCCGGAGGCGCTCTAGCTCCTGTTCCAGGACGCGGCGGGCCGCCGTCTCCTCCTCCGCGCGGGCTTCCGCAGACCGGGCGCGGGCCTCTGCTGCCTGGATTGCGGCGTTTTTCTCTTCGGACCTGAGGAGGCGTTTTCCAGTCACAGCGTCCACGAGCCGGACGAGCGGCTCTTCGAGGACGAGCCGTACGCCGGTCGTCCGGCTGAGGAGCGATCCGTCCGGCTCGTGGGGCAGCTCCCGGTACCGGCCTTTGACGAGACGCAGACCTTCGAGCCGGGTCGGGAGGTAGTCTGCCGTGGGGTCGTACAGGAAGTACTCCTCCACCCCGAGCTGCTCATAGCGATCCCTCTTGGTCCCGAGATCCTCGTTGCGGGTGCTTTCGGAGGTCACCTCCACGACCAGGCACGGAGGCACGCCCTCCTCCCATAGCTTGTAGACCCTGCGCTGTCTTTTCGGGACCCCTCGCACGACGAAGACATCCGGAGCCACCACCGACCTGGGCCTCCCCTTCTCGTAGTAGAGGAACAGGTTGCCGGCTATGTAGACGAGGGGATCGTCGCCAAAATGGTCCTTCAGCGCGTCGATGAAATACACCATCTCGTCGCGATGGAGGTCGCTTTCCGCCATGGGCTGGCCGTCGGATTCCGGATAGTGGATCGGTTGCTCGAGGGGAAATGCGGTCATGCGTGCCATCCTCTCCCCGATGGTCTCGAATCAGATCACAGGGACGCGCTGCGGCGCAACTCGTACATCCAGATGATACCATCCGACCCATCTCCGCGGCCTGCCCAACGACGGCCCCGACATGACACCGACACGTCGGGACACGGATGACACGGCTCAGACACTCCAGCCTCGGCCCGGCTCGATTCCTCGTAAACTCTGAGACCGCAAGGCTTTCAGCGATTCTTCCCCGGCTCGCCGGCGCGGGCACGGTCTTTGGAGATGCCCTGTCGGCAGGCTCTACTGTGAGGGACTGAAAAGGAGACCTCGTCATGTCGAATCACTTGACGCGCCGCAGCCTGCTACGGCTGGCGGGCGGAGCGGCGCTGGCGGCCGGCGCAGGAGGGGCGTTGCCGCGCATCGCCTTCGCCGCCGCCCAGGCGGCCTCACAAGGCACGAAGTGTCCGGGCAAGACGCTCGCGGCCTTCAACACGCCGGCGAATTGGGAGGACTTCCCTCCCGGCCCGCAGCGCGATGCGCTCCATTGGCGCTGGAACCTGAACGTCAATGGGTGGACCGAGCAGGCCATCACCGGCAACCCCTGGACCTCCAACCTCGACTCGCCACGAAGCTATTACTACAACCCGCTGACGACGCCCATCCCTCCTCCGCCGCAGTCGATCACCAGGTTGGTGGAGTGGATCGCCTTTCCCAACCGGATCACCACCTATCTCGGGCCGCCGCAGTATTACTTCACACAGGACCAGCTCTTCGCGTTCGCGGACAACGGCTTCGTCTTCGACCCGGGCACGCTGCCGTCGCCGATCCCCGACGCCGCAAAAACCTTTCTCCCGCCGATCCCCCAGAACGTCTGCCCCTACATCAGCTCGACGCCGCAACCCACGATGCCCTATGGGCCGGCGGGCGCGCGGGGCTGGATGGACGAGTACTGCGAATGGGCGGTCGAACGGGACGCGGGCGGCAAGATCGTGCGCGTGATGTTCACCTGCGAGAACGCCGAATACTGGTTCGCGCTCTGGACGGTGAGCCCGGGAAAAGTCCTGGAGCTATACAAGACGCTCGTCAGCCCGAAGGTGACGATGGAGGACCTCTACCTCCTCGATACCGCAGGCAAACCGGTCCACGATCCGACCATCGGCCAGATCGCTTACAACCCGCTCAACAAATGGAACAATTCGACGCGGCTGCTGCCAGACTCGGGCGGCGCGGTCCATCTGACCAGCCCGCCCAACAGCCTGCCGGCGGAGATCGGACTCGGGGCCGCGGCGACGATCCAGCGCACGGAGAACGCGAATCCCCAGGACGTGATCTGCTGCACTCCCTACGGCCAGTCGTTCCGCCACAGCGATCCCCACATCGGCTACACGATCAACGAGGCGGTCGGCGCTCTCAACATGCAGATCTCGATCGCCAACCCGGTGGGCCTCTACATCCAGGAGCCCGACTTCGAGAACGTCGAGCTGCCGGCCGAGTGGCTCCGCGCGGGACTCACGGCACAGCAGTTCTGGCACCTCGAGAGGGGCGTACCCGGCATGGGGCTGCACGCGGTCTTCCGTGCGCCGGACGGCCGCAAGGACCTGGACCTCAGCCGCATCCGGATCAACGGCAGGCCGCTGCAATGGGGCTCGCAGATCGCCCAGACGTTCCAGGTCGGGCTCTATGGCACGCTCATCCCGCCGTGCAACGTGCCGTCGCCGCAGACGCCGCTTGGCTGCCCCACTGCCGAGGACCCGGCCCCGAACCGGCCGGCGCCAGCCCAGCTCATCGCCTTCGATGTGATGCGGGCGTACCTGGCCGCAAACATCAGCGGCGACAGCAGCATGGCGGCGCCCGTGATCAAGCGGGGACAGAGCCTGAAAAACATGGCGTTGGTGACCACCGGGACGAGCTCCGATACGGCCATCACCTTTCCCGGCGGCGGCATCCAGGTCAAAGTGCGGCAGTTCCTGGAGAACGAGCGCTATCACGTGCCGGGCAACACCAACGGCGGCACGTACAACATTTTCGTCCTCGACCTCGAAGTCGCGTCCGATGCGCCCACGGGGCAGCGCAGCCTCCTGCTGGGTACGACCTATAACGCGGCGGCGCCCGCCTTCGTCACTGTGATCGAGTAAGCCTGGGAGACGAAAACATGATCAGAAAGCTGCTGCTCCTCGCGACCCTCGTCCCCTTCGCCGCTCTCGGGCTGCGGTCCGCCGGTTCTGCCAACACCCCCGCGGGCACGCCCGGCGGCGCCTCCGCCAACACCTGCATCACCTTTCCGAAGATCGCTCCCGACCTGCCGGCCGACGCGACCCTGACCGAGCAACCGGACGTCAACTGCTTCGCCTGGCAGGAGTTCATCGCTCTCAACTGGAAAGCCGGCGCCCCCGGCCAGCCGGACCGGACGGCCGGGCCGGGTACCTTCGGTTCGACCGGCTTCGATCCCGTAGTGTGGGAGACCTTCAAGGAGGCCTCGGAGGTGTTTCCTCCCGGCGGCGCGGTCCCCACGCCCTGGGGTGATCCGCAGGACGCGCCGGCCGGCTGCCCCACCAACGGGCTGGTGCTCACCAAAAGCGTGGGCTATCACACGCTGTCCATGACCTCGAAGTTCTCCGAGGACCTGATCGGCCGGCAGGTGCTGGACGAGGTCCAGGAGGCGGGCGTCCGGCCCCCGGCCTGGCTGACGGCGCAGAACCGCAAAAACGTCTATTACGAGGTCCGGCTCAACCAGGACTTCTTCAACTACATCGTCGATCCGCAGAACCAGTTCTATGACGCCCGCAACCAGTACGCCGCCGTCCAGTCCGGCGGCCAGGGGATCGACCTGCCTGCCAGCGCGACGCGCTATGGTCCGACAGGTGCCATCGAGATCAAAGCGGCCTGGCTGGAGGTGGACCGCTCGCAATGGGACCAGTTCCTGATGATGGACGCGGTGCTCGTCGAGCCAAATGGGCGCTGCCGGCCTGCGAAGATGGGGCTCGTGGGCCTGCACATCATTCACAAAACGTCGACCATGCCCAACTGGACCTGGGCCACCTTCGAGCACATCAAGAACGCGCCGGACCGTGTCGAGGTGGCGACGAGCCATCTGAGCCCGCCCTATCACTTTTACAATCCACGCTGTGAGCCTGCGGGAAGCCCGCAGTGCCAACCGAACCGCAAGCCCCAGCCGGGCGACAAGCGCGATGTCCCCATCCAGGTGGTCCGCGAGGTGCCCATCCCGGGCTATGTAAAAACCCTCAACGACGGCGTCCACGCTGCCATCCGCAAGGCCAATCCGAAGTCGGTCTTCCTCAACTACCGGCTGGTGAACGCCCTGTGGCCACAATCCGGCGAAGGGTTTCCGGTGGGAGGCATTACACCTTTGAGTCAGGGAGCCGCGGCGCCGACGACCGGGCTGTCCAATCTGACAGCCGAGACCTACGTCCAGACCCATTCGTGTCTGGACTGCCACCAGAGCGCGCCGATCGCCTGCAGCAGCCTGTCCGGGCCCAATCCGACGTTCGCGGCCGACTACAGCTTCCAGCTCAGCCGCGCCTCGGAGCCCCACCCGCCGACGTTCTGCGGGGGCGGAGGGTGAGGATTGACGCGAACCCGGAAGTCCCCTAAGGTCACGGCCTCTGGGAGTCACCCATGGTGAAAAAGCTTTCCGTGACCATCGCCGGCCAGGGCCTGCACGAGATCACCCGCGAGATCGCGGAGGTGGTGCGCGAGAGCGGCGTGCAGGAGGGGCTCTGCACGGTGTTCCTCCAGCACACGTCGGCCAGCCTGGTGATCCAGGAGAACGCCGATCCGTCGGCGCGGCGCGACCTCGAACGGTGGCTGAACCGGCTGGTGCCGGAGAACGATCCGCTCTATACCCACACGGCGGAAGGGCCGGACGACATGCCGTCGCACGTCAAGGCAGCCCTCACCGCCAGCTCGCTTTCGATTCCCGTCCTCGACAGCCGCCTCGGCCTCGGCACCTGGCAGGGAATCTATCTCTGGGAGCACCGCCGCTTCCGCAGCCAGCGCAATGTGCTAGTGCATGTGGGGGCGTGAAGCGTTCCCCCTCTCCCGCACCCGCGGGAGAGGGGGTCAGGGGGAGAGGGCTTACGGGTAATACCCGCTGATCGTCCGCGCGTCGAGGCCGTTCTGGGCCACTTTGACCTGGACGGTGCGGAAGGGGCCCTTCGGCGCCGTGTTGGTGGACTGGTAGGCGATCCGGTACTGGGAGCGCAGATCCTTCTCGATCGCCTCGTAGATGCCGTCGAGCTCCCCGGTATTGGCGGCGAAGAAGCTCTGCCCTCCGGTCACCTCGGTGAGCTGCTTCAGCTTCCTTGCCGGCTCACCGTCAGGGCCGTCCGGCAGGCCCAGGCCGACGGCGTAGACGGTGATGCCTGCCCGCCGGGCACACTCCACGGCCTGCTCGAAGGTGTAGCGGCTCGAACGGTCGAGGCCGTCGGAAAGCAGCAGGACCGCCCGCTGCCCCCGGGCTCCGGTCAGGTAGTAGAGGGAGTAGACGAGGCTGTCGTAGAGCGAGGTGTCCTCCTCCGCGAGCAGGCCGGTGAGCCCCTCCTCCAGCATCGCGAGGTCGTTGGTCAGCGGGACCGACACTTGGGGCGAGGTGTTGAAGGTGATCACCGCCGCCTGGTCGCGCGGCCGCAGCGTTCGGCGCAGGAAGCCGAGCGCCGCCTGCCGGGTGGCGTCCATCTGGCCGCGCATCGAGCCCGAGGTGTCGATCAGGGTCACCAGGCGGACCGGCGTGTCCCCAACCTGGTCGACCTGCCGGATCGACTGCCGGACCCCGTCTTCGAGGACCGTGAGCTTGTCCGGCCCGAAGCCGGCCGTGACCGGCCGCCCCGTTTTGTCGACGATGGTCGTGTACAGCTCGACCATGTGGACGTCCATCTGGTCCGGAGGGTCGGGCACGTTGAGCAGCACGATGTCCTCGGCGGCCCCGCCGCCGGCCAGGTAGGCCACGGCGCGCACATAGCCCACCTCGCCCGCTTGCGACAGCGCGATCGGCAGCGCGTACGGCGGCTGGTAGAGCGTCGCGATCAGATCCTCGCCGAGATAGAGCTCCAGCCGCTCGACCTTGGCGCCGTCCGGCGCCTCGACGGCGGCCCGGGCGCGCAGGCTTTCGCGGTAGGCGACTCCCTGGCGAGGCTCCAGCAGGCGGACCCGGAACTGCTGCGCGCCGGTGTTGATCGGGACCTCGTCGGTGACCAGCACCTCACCCCCGGCGCCCAGCCCCTCGACCCGGAGCCGCTGCGGGCGCGGCAGCGGCCCGAGGTCCACCGCCATCTCGTAGGGCGGGTTGTTGCGGACGAGGAGCCGCTTGCCGTCCAGGGAGAAGGCGACCTTGTGGATCTGCTGCTCCGGTGCCAGGCCGGGAGCGTAGTCCACCCGCGCCGCGAAGCGCACATTGCCGGTGAGCAGGGCGCCGGGCGGCACCAGGAGCCGCAGGCCTGGACGGCTCGCCGAGAGCGAGGAGTCGGCCTCGGCATAGAGCCGGGAGAAGCTCGGGCGGCTCTACGGCGGGCACCGGCGACGCGGCCGGGGCGGTCTGGGCATGGAGCGCCGCTGGAGCGACGGTGGACGTCGCGAGCGGGATGATCGCTACGGGCGCTGCGGGCGCTGCGGGCGCCGCGGGCGGCGGGCTGACAGGATGGGCCTTCGCCACCTGGACCTCCGGCACCTCGATCTCCCGCTCTCTCACGAAGTAGCTCTTCGTCGGCAGGTGCTGCAGCTTCACCCGCAACTGATAGCGGCCCGGGGAGAGATAGCGCTCGAACGTCAACGGGATCGCCTGCCGGCCCGCTGTCGCCACACGCGGCTTGGCGCGGAAGCGGTAGAGGAAGCTTTCAGGCGATCCGGCGCTCGAGAGGACCCGGCCCGCGAGGAGAAATTCGTGCTCGTTGCGGACTGGCACCGTCTGTCCCTGCGGCAGCGATTCCGGCGCTACGGCCAGCAGCACGCGCACGACCACCTTGTCCTGGAGCCGGCCGGCAAACTCGACGTACAGTCCGGCGTCCAAGGTCGCTCCTTGTTGCGGAGCGTCCACCGTGATGGGCTGGAAGGAGGAGATCCATTCGCGGGGGCGCGGCTTGGCGAGGGCCCGCTCCATCGTGGCTTTGTAGTGCTCCGTCCCTGCCCAGCGGACCCATCTTGGCCTCCTCGGCGAGCTTGTCCCGGTTGGTGCAGGCATCGGTCGCGTCGGTCGCGATGGCTGCGGTGGCTGCGATCGCCGCGAGGTCGATTGCACCCGGCCCGGGCTGCCACAGCCGGGCGGGAGCTCCCGCTCCATCCCCCTGGAAGATCAGCACGGTCCGGTACTTGGCCCGGAACCGGGGCTCGTAGACCCAGACCTCGAAGGTCCCGGAGCCCGGGCAGCTCGCCGCAAAGGCCGTCGTGGGCTCGCCTTGCAGCAGGAAGACCCGCGAACGGTCGTCCTGCAGGCTCCCCCACCGTTGATGCATGGTCTGCATCCGGCTCTCCCACTCTTCGCGCAATTCGTTGCGGGGGGTCTGGGGATAGGGGTCGCGGGCCTGCCAGAAGCCCTGCATGAACATCTCACGCTCGCTCTCACCCGTCAGCTCGCGGAGCTTTTCGCGTTCGCGGGCCGTGGCAAGGAACTCCACCTCTTCCTCGGTCCAGGCCGCGATGCGATCCGCCGGGATACCTCCCGCATCGGCAAAGGTGTGTCCGGGAGAGAGGAGACAGAGCAGGCTGGCAGCGCAGATCGATCGGGAAATCCAACGCGTGCGCATCGCTCGAATCCCTCCGGCGGGGCCGAGCGATCGCGGAATGCACTCTCCCGACCCCCGCGCTCAATGTGGGCGTTCAAGCAAAGGGCGTGCCGTCCTCACCCCGACCGGGAGAGGGGGATTGATTTATGGCGGCGGCGCCTTTTGGTCCAGCTCCTCGATCAGCGCATCCGAGGCAGCCCTCTCCTTGCGCAGCCGGGCCGCGACCCGTTCGGTCTCGCGCAGGGTGCGCAGCAGGTTCTGCCCGGCGAGCTTGCCGATCTCTTCGTCGCTCCAGCCGCGGCGCATCAGCTCGGCGAGCAGGACGGGATAGTCGTCCACCCCCTCAAGCCCCACGGGCACGCTGGTGATGCCGTCGAAGTCCGAGCCGATGCCCACGTGGTCGATGCCCGCGATCTTGCGCACGTGCTCGATGTGATCGGCCACCTGCGCGAGCGTCGCCCTCGGTGTTGGATGAGCCTGGCGCCAGGTTTCGAGCCCGCTCTTGACCCGGTCCGGATCGTCCGGATGGAGCGCCTTGAGCCGTGCCTCCTCGGCGTCGTCCGCGGCGCTCCAGGCCCGGACCTCCTCGGAGACGAACGACGGCACGAAGGTCACCATGACCACTCCACCCTCCTGCGGGAGCATCCGCAGCACGTCGTCGGGCACATTGCGCGGATGGGCATCCACGGCGCGCGCTGAAGAGTGGGAAAAAATGGCCGGTGCTGAGGAGACCGCCATCGCGTCCTTCATCGTCTCGGGGGAGACGTGCGAGAGGTCCACCAGCATGCCGAGGCGGTTCATCTCCCGCACCACCTCCTCGCCGAAGCGGCTCAGGCCGCCGTGCTTGGGTGCATCGGTCCCGGAGTCGGCCCAGTCGTTGTTCTTGGAGTGCGTCAGCGTCATGTAGCGGGCGCCGGCCGCGTAGAGCTGGCGGAGGGTGGCCAGCGAGTTGTCGATCGAGTGCCCTCCTTCCATGCCGATCAGGGAGGCGATCCGGCCCGCCTTGTGGATGCGTACGGCGTCGTCGGCGGTGAGAGCGATCTCGAAGGCGTCCGGATAGCGCTCGGCCAGACGGTGGACGACGTCGATCTGCTCGAGGACCGTGCGGATCGCCGCCGGCCCGGCCACGTCGGCGGGGATGTAGACCGACCAGAACTGCGCCCCCACGCCGCCCTGGCGCAGGCGCGGGATATCGGTGTGCATCGGCCTCTCGAGCCGGCTGGTGTCCGCGTTCAGGTCGAGCTTGTCCAGGTGGTTCTGCACCCGCTGGCGCAGCTCCCACGGGAGGTCGTTGTGCCCGTCGACGAGCGGCGTCTCGCGCAGCAGCCGCCGCGCCCGCTCGATCAGCTCCGCGGAGGGCTGTGCCGCGACAACCGCGGGGCCTCCTGCCAGCACCAACAGTGTCATCCCGCCCAGCAGCCAGATCCTCTTTCGCATCCCGATCCCTCCCAAAGTCACCGCCTATTCTACAAGGTGCCGAGGAACCTCACCCCTATCCCGCCCTGCGGGGGCAGGTTACATTGCGGCAGGGACGTGTACTGCGCGGCACGGTACCAGACCTCTGCGGTAGAAGACGAGCACATTGCGGCAGAGGAGACTCCCCTGCGGTAGAGCCACGCACGCTGCGGCGGCAACCTGTGCATTGCGGCAGAGACACGTACGACGCGGGCAAAGTACCTTGGCTCTGCGGCAGAGACGAGAACGTTGCGGCAAAGTCGCGTGCGGCGCGGCAAGTACCCTGCCTCTGCGGCATGGACACGCGCGCTGCGGCGAAGGATTGTGACGCTGCGGTAGAGACGCCCCCAGTCCGCAACCACAAATCTACCGGGTGCACCTGGTCGGGGCGTCTCAAGGCCTCGCCGGCGAAAACGGATTCGCTCTCGCGCAGGAAACAACCAAACCATCCCCCGGGCCGCTGTGTGCAGGGACGGCCACCTACCAGCCATTCGCCCCTGGCAGGCACCATATCGCCGTCGGCGTGCTGCCGGCGTTGGTGGAATCTGGGGCCGTGAGACGCCCCGACGGTTTGCACCCGGCCGTTTCGTGGTCACGGACGGGGGCATCTCTACCCGCCGCCCGGTTTGGCGCATAATGAAGGAGTTGCCTGTTCAGCCAGCGAGAGCCCCATGCGAGACCAGGTCTTCATCAGCTACAGCCATCGCGACGAGACCTGGAAGGACAAGGTCGTCAGCCAGTTGCGCGTCCTGGCGCGGGAGGGCGCCTTCGACCTCTGGGACGACCGGAGGATCGCCGCGGGCGAAGGCTGGCGCGCTGAGATCGAGACGGCTATAGAGCACGCCCAGGCCGCCGTGCTGCTGATTTCGGCCGACTTCCTGAATTCGGAATTCATTCGCGGCACGGAGGTTCCTCGCCTCCTGCAGCGCCGCGCGAAGGATGGGCTGCGGATCATCCCGCTCATCGTCCGCCCCTGCCCGTGGCGCCGGGTCCCGTGGTTGGCAGAGATCCAAGGCCGACCCACCGACGGCCGGCCTCTCTCGAAAAGCCGGAAGGCGGAGGTCGAGGAGGACCTCTCCGCTCTTGCCGAAGAGATCGCGGACCTGTTGCAGCAGGACGCGCTCGAAGTCGGGAGGGCGGGGGACCCTGGAACCGCGGGCGTCTCGCCCGCTCAGACTCCCAGCGACCGAGGCGCTACCGCCAGCTCAACGCCGGCCCAAGTTCGTGGAGAGCGGGCGGGACGCCCGCGGTCCCAGGGGAAGAAACCACCCCCTCTCTCGACCTCGGCCGCCTGCCCATCCCCGGCCTGCACTTCGTCGGCCGGGAGGCGGAGATCGCCCGTCTCGATGCCGCCTGGGACGACCCGGCCATCCATGTCCTCACCCTGGTGGCCTTCGGAGGCGTCGGCAAGTCCGCGCTGGTCGCCCGCTGGATGGACCGCATGGCGGCCGACGGCTGGCGCGGTGCCGCGCGGGTGCTCGACTGGTCGTTCTACAGCCAGGGCAGCAAAGACCGAGTCACCTCCGCCGAGCCGTTCATCGACTACGCCCTCCGCTTCTTCGGCGATCCCGACCCCAAGGCCGGCTCCCTGCACGACCGCGGCGCCCGTCTCGCCTATCTAATAAGGAAGGAGCGCTCCCTGCTCGTCCTCGACGGCATCGAGCCCCTGCAATACCCGCCGGGCCGGCCGGAGATCGAAGGCCGCCTCAAGGACCCCGGCCTCGCCGCCCTGCTCAAGGGCCTGGCCGCGGGCAACCCGGGCCTCTGCGTGGTCACCACCCGGGAACGGATCGCCGACCTCGCCGGCTCTCCGAGCACGGCGCCGCAGATCGCTCTGGAGGATCTGGAGCTGGATGCGGCTGTGGCCTTGCTCCGCCAGCTCGGAGTGGCCGGCCGGGAGAGCGAGCTGCGCGCCGCGGCCGAGGACTTCCAACGGCACGCCCTCACCCTGACCCTCCTCGGCAACTTCCTGCGCCGGGCCCATGGCGGCGATGTCCGCAAGCGGCGCGAGATCGACCTCCACCGCGCCAACGAGACACAGGGCGGCCACGCGTTCCGCGTGATCGCCGCCTACGCCCGCTGGCTGGGAGAGGGTCCGGAGCTGGCGATCCTCCGCCTCCTCGGCCTCTTCGACCGGCCGGCGGAGGCCGGCGCCCTGAAGGCCCTGCGCGCCGCGCCGCCGATCCCGGGTCTCACGGAGCCCCTGGTGGACCTCTCGGACGAGGACTGGCGGCTCGCCGTCACCACCCTGCGGGACCACAGCCTGCTGGCGGCGGCCGATCCGCAGGAGCCGGAGACCCTCGACGCCCATCCCCTGGTGCGCGCCTGCTTCGCGGAAGAGCTCGAGAGCCACCGCCCCGACGCCTGGCAGGAAGGCAACCGGCGCCTCTACGAGCACCTGCGCCAGGCAGCGCCGGACCTCCCCGACACCCTGGAAGCGATGCAGCCTCTCTACGCCGCCGTCGTCCACGGCTGCCAGGCAGGGCGGCAGCAGGAGGCGATGGACGAGGTCTACTGGCGGCGGATCCAGCGGGGGAACGAGTTCTACAGCCCGAGGAAGCTCGGGGCCTTCGGCTCGGAGCTGACGGCGCTGGCGGGCTTCTTCGATCGCCCCTGGTCCCAGCCCTCCGCCCGCCTCACCGCGGCGGATCAGGCGTTCGTCCTGAGCCAGGCCGCCTTCGACCTGCGCGCCCTGGGCCGCCTGGCGGAGGCGGTCGAGCCGATGCAGGCGGGGCTGGAGGCGCACTCGCCGCAGGGAGGATTGGAAGAACGCCGCGGCCGACGCCAGCAACCTCAGCGAGCTGACCCTGACCCTGGGGGATGTGCCGCGCGCCGTGGCGTTCGGCGAGCAGAGCGTCGAGCTGGCCGACCGCAGCGGCGATGCCTTCTAGCGGATGGCCAGCCGGACGAGGTGGGCCGACGCCCTGCACCAGGCGGGCCGGTGGGAGGAGAGCGCGGCGGCCTTCCGCGAGGCCGAGGCGATGCAGGCGGAGTGGCAGCCGGAGTACCCCCGGCTCTACTCGCTCCCGGGTTTTCGGTACTGCGATCTGCTGCTGGGCCGGGCGGAGCCGGAGGCCGGGTCCGGGCTGGACGGGCTCGCCGGGCTGGGCTCCCGACCGGAGGAGGCGGAGCGGTTCCGGCAGGCCTGCCGTGAGGTGCTGGAGCGGGGGAACGAAGCCCTGCGGGTTGCAGAAAGGAATCACTGGCTCCTCGACATCGCCCTCGACCACCTCACCCTGGGCCGCGCCCACCTCGGCCTGGCCCTGACGGCCCCTCAGCCGGCTGCCCCTGGAGAGAACCGCGCCGCCGGGTTCGCCCAAGCCGCCGAGCAATTGGACCGGGCAGTGGACGGCCTCCGGCGGGCCGGCCAGGAGGACGCCCTGCCCCGCGGCCTCCTGGCCCGCGCCGCCCTCCGGCGCTTCCGTTCCGACTTCGCCGGTGCCGCCGCGGACCTCACCGAGGCCCTGGAGATCGCCGAGCGCGGGCCGATGCGTCTTCACGAGTGCGACGCTCACCTGGAGTGGGCGCGCCTATGCCGGGACCAGGGGGATCTCGCCGCGGCGCGGCGGCATGTGGCGCGGGCGCGGGAGCTGGTGAAGGAGACCGGGTATGGACGGCGGGCGCGGGAGGTGCGGTGGTTGGAGGGGATCATTCTGCAACATCCAAACGGCAGGGCGCAGTAGAGACGCCCCAGTCCGTTACCACGAACCTACCGGGTGCACTCCCACTGGCACCTGGAGATCCGGAATCTGTTGCAGCAGGACGCGAGATGTGTGCAACAGCATGGACCAGGGGTGAGGTTCTGCTGGCGTGTGGTACTATTCAGGCCTGCTTTTAAATCTGATGCCCCTGTTTGTGCGGCTGGAGTTTTTTCGGAGAGGTTGAGGCGGTCGATGTCCGACCCGACAACGAGCCCGGGCGAATCCGGGGCGGCTCCGAGCGCCCGCCGCTGGCGCAAGGCCGTCTTCACGCCGGCGCTGCTGAGGATCCTGGCGCTCCTGGCCGTGGGGGCCGGCGTCTTCGCGGCCTACCTGGTGGCCTGGGTGCACTCCCGGGATGCCTACTTCACGGCACGCAACTTCCGCATCCTCGCCGGCCTCAGCAAGCAGATCGAATCGATCGTCGAGGTGCAGAGCGAGGGCCTGCGCTACGGGGCCCTGGGCGAGACGGTCGAGGAGGAGGTCCGGCAGCAGGCGGAGCTGAGCATCTCGTACCGCGACGACTCCTCGGACGAGATGCAGACGCACCGCGTCCGCCTGGCCAGCCGCAGCGGCGCGCCGCCAGCACCCTCACAAGCCCCCGGCGAGCCCCTGAAGCCGGTGCTCGGTTTCGAGGCCTATCCCGAGGGCGCCTATCTGGAGACGGCGCATCCGAAGAACCCGCGCAAGCTTGCTCTTGAGCCGCTGCTCAATCCGCTCCTGGCGCGCGACGTCTTCGATCACATCGTGGTCGCGGACGCCAGCGGCAAGGTCCTGTTCGAGAAGGAGAACCGCGAGATCCGCCTGGCCGGCCTCGACGGCCTGGGCGGCGAGGCCAGTGGCCCGAAGGAAGGCGGGAACGAGGGCTGGCTGCGCGGCCGGCAGGCGACGACCCGGATCCACGAGGTGGACCTCTCCGGCACCCTCTACGACATCTTCATCACGCCGCTGCGGGTCCCCGTGGCGCGGGCCAAAGAGGAGGAAGGGACCGGCCCCTGGCTGGTCTGCGGGCTGGTGCGCTCCGACCGCTTCCGCGACGAGAGCCTCGCCCTGCCGCGCCAGCCGCTCCTCGGCTTCATGGCCCTCCTGACCGTCCTCCTCCTCGCCTGGCCGCTGCTCAAGCTCAAGTCCATGCAGGGATGGGAGCACCTCTCGCGGCCCGACCTGGTCTGGCTCGCGACCTCGATGTTCCTCATTCCGGCCCTGCTGACCCTGGGCCTCTGGGGCCGCTGGCGCTTCCAGAGCTTCGACCGCATGTGGGACGGGTCGCTCGAGGAGATCGCCGGCGAGATCGACCGTAACCTCGCCGCCGAGGTGCGGGCCTACGAAGAGCTCCTCGTGCAGGTGGACCGGGCCTTCACCCAGGGGATGGCCGTCGACGACCAGCTCGGCCGGCTGCCGTTCCTCGACGTCTCGTGGATCCGGCGCAACGGCTGCCAGGCGCACAAGATCAACTTCGGCACGGCAAAGATCCTCATCAACGTGCAGGACCGCGAGTACTTCAGCTCCCTCGCCCGCGACGTTCGCCCGGCCCGCCCGGCCTCCGGCGCCCGCCGGACCGCTTTCATCGAATCGATCAACTCCTGGACGACCGGCGAGCCCGAGCTGGTGATCGCCCTCGACCGCCCCTTCGATCCCGAGGTCCCGGTCGTGGCCATGGCCGTTCCGCTCGTGTCGCTCATCGATACGGTCCTGCCGCCCGGCTTCGAGTACGCGGTGGTCCAGAACAGCCCGGAGGTCCAGGGCCGCCGCGAAGACCTGCGGCGGGTCGAGGTCGGCGAGGTGATCCTCCACGCGGACAAGCGGCGCAACCTGCGCGAAAACTTCCTCCAGGAGACGGCCGATCCCTCCCGGCTGGCCGCCCTGGTGACAGCGCAGAAGCCCGCCTTCGACACCATCGTCTACCAGGGCAAGGACCGGCGGATCTATACGCGTCCGCTCTCGGTGGCGAACCGCCCCTGGTCGCTGATCCTCCTCGCCGATTCCGAAGTCCTGTCCAGCTTCTCTCTGCGGGTCTCCTCGGTGGCGCTCGCGTTCACGGCGGTCTACGGCTTCCTGGTCGGGCTGCTGTTCCTCGCCTATTCGCTGGTCCGCGGGCCGGGAGGCTTCGACTGGCTCTGGCCGCGCACCGGCCGGCTCCCGGCCTACGCGGCGCTGATCGCCTTCCTGATCGCGCTGCTCCTGGTCTACCTGTACGTGCTGGTGCGGCTCGGCCCGTCCCAGTGGCTGCTCTATGCCGCGCTGTTCCCGGTGGCGCTCCTCGCCGGCCTGCACGAGGCGCTCGGCCGCCGGGAGGAGTCGCGGACGAGCCTGCGCATCGTGATCTCGCTGGTGATCCTCTTCCTCGGCGGCCTCGCGGTGCTCCAGGGCGAGAAGAGCACCACCGACGCGGTCGCCGGGTTGCTGGTCGTGGTGGCGATCGCCATCCTCGCCGCGGCAGCCCCGGAAATCCACGCATGGATCGGCGAGAAGATCGACCGGTTCGATCCCCGGGCGGCCCGCCGGCGCACGGAGCACGAGACGGCCTGGCGGTGGGGGTTCGAGCGGCCGCGACGGCGGCACCTGGTCTGCATTGCGCTCGGCGCGGTCCTCCTCGCGGTGCCGCCCACGGTCTCGTTCTTCAATCTTGCGCTCGACAGCCAGTTGGACGTCCTCGTGCGCAACTCCCAGTCGGTCCTCGCAAACCGCCTTGCGGAAAAGGAGAAACGCCTCGGCCGGGACCTGGGCGAGCGCTTTGCTCTCCAGCCGGACACCGGAAGCACGGCCGTCCCGGGAGGCCCGGTGCGGGAGACCGCGGCGCCCGCGGCAGCGTTCGGCCCACCCGTCGAGGACCGTTGTGAGGGGACGAGCTCGATCTACCCCGACCCCCGGCTCCCAACCGCGGGATCGACCGTGGGATCGGCTGTGGGATCGACAGCGGGACCGGACGAGCCGGCCGTGGCGGTCCCCCCGCTGGTCCGGCGGAGCCTCCTGTCCCGCTGGCTGGACGAGCGGCTCGCCTTCGACCGGCGGTACGAGTACGGGCATCTCCTCTTCGACACCTGCGTCTGCCACGAAGTGGACGAGCTGGCGCCGGGCATGGCCCGCACCTGCTTCTGCCGCGAGCCGTCCCGGACGATCGCGGCCACCCAGTCCGGCGGCTGCCAGGCGCGGGCCGCCGCGCCGTGGATGCAAGGGCAGGCCGGCACGGCGAGCGCGAGCCTCCCGGAGCCGGGCCGCGGGACCATGCCGCCGATGGGCCCGCTCTGGCGTGTCCGCAAGGTGAGCGAGGCCGGCGGCGCCTGCTATGAGCTGAAGGTCCGGGCGGCTCCGGCGAGCGGGCACCGCTCGCCATCCTGACCCGCGTCCCGCTGGGCAGCCTGGCACCGTCGAGCCTCGGCCAGGCCCTGCTCTTCGCGCTGGCGATCGCCGCCGCCGGGGCCGTCTTCTTCTCCGTGCTCCGCTTCGCGACCGACATGCTGTTCTTCCTGGGCCTCCGCGAGGGCGGGCCCGAGCCGGCCGCGAGCGAGGACCTCCTCCACCTGGCGATCGACCGTTCCGATCTCCCGATCCTCGACATCCCGCCCGAGGGCTCCGGCTGGCGGCTCTTCGACCTGCGGGAGATGGAGGCTTCTCCTCATATCTCCCTGTCCGACGAAGACCGCGTCGTGGTTGTCGACCACTTCGACGACGCCGGAGCGGACGAGGCGCGGACGGCGCTGCTCCGGGCGGCGCGCAGCATGCGTCTGGTGCTGCTCTGCGACCGCCTGCCCAACCGGTACCTGATGCCCGATCCGGGCGCGATGGCGGAGGAGGCTCTCCCGGCGCCGCTCGCTTTCCGCCAGGGCGACCAGATCCGGCTCGTGCGCACACGTGACGAGCTCGACCACCGGCTGCGCAAGGACGCGACCCTGGTGGCCGACATCGAGATCCTCGAGCGGTGGCTCGTCCACAGCGGGGCCGATCAGCGCCGCGTCCTCGACCTCCTGGGCGAGCTGATGCGGCCGGTCTTCGAGCTGAAGTGGGCCTCGCTCGACCGGCCCGGCGAAAAAGGGAAGGACTGGAGCCAGGAGGAGAAGATCCTGCTCTCGGCCCTGGTGCGCGGCAAGTGGATCACCGCCAAGGCCGGCCGCCGTCTGAAGCGCCTCGCCGACTACGGCTTCGTCACCCAGGACCCGAAGCTGCGGATCGTCAGCCGCAGCCACGCGATCTTCATCCGCGAGCAGACCGCGCGCGAAGGCGAGGAGGCGTTGCGCGACCTGGACCTGCAGAGCCCCTGGCAGCGCCTCAAGACGCCGCTGGCCGTCGCCGTCGTCCTCCTGTTGGGGTTCCTCTTCCTGACGCAGCGGGAGATGTTCGACAACGCCATCGCCATGGTCGGTGTCCTCGGCGGCGGCATCGCGGCACTCATGCAGTTCCTCTCCGATCTGCGCGGCAAGCAGGGGGGATCGGATGGCTGAGAGCCCTCACCCCCTGGAGAGGGAGAAGGGAAGAGGGCTGGGTGGAGGCGCCCCTCTCCCGCTCGGGGTGGGGGGTGGTGGCCGCGCGGGAGAGGGGTCGGGGGAGAGGGCCCGCTGGGCCACTCTCCTGGCCGGCGCCGTCCTGCTCCTCACCCTGGAAGGCTGCCTGTGCCTCGGCGGGCGGTTCTTCTGCGGCTCCCGGCCCCAGGTGGTCCGCCGCGCGGAGCCGCCGCGCTCCGGCAGCCGGTCGACCGCCGCGGGTCTTCGCCTGCCCACGCCGCAGCCCTACCTGCTGGTCCAGAGCCGGCCGGAGGGAGGAGGCGTCGACGTCCAGGTGATCTATCTGCCCGATGCGAGCCGGGAGATCGTGCTCGAGCCGCGCGGGCGCAAGGGCCGGTACCGCGTCACCCTGGACGAGGCCGGGCTCCTGCGCGAGGTCTCCGGCCGCTTCAAGGCCCGCCGCGTCATCGCGCCCGGAGCGCAGGACCCGGAGCCCGCCGCGCCCTACCCGGAAATGGCCGACCTGCAGCTCAGCGAGCTCCTCCAGGCCGGGGGCCTCGCTCCGGGCCTCTACAGGATCGTCACCGCCGAGTCCGGGCCCGGCTCGGCGCCGCGCCTCGAAAAGGTCCAGCTCAATCCCGCGTCGCCCGAGGAGATCGTGCGCGTGGACGCGGTCCTCTTCCGCACCTGCCCCGCGCAGCCCGAGGTCGTGCGGCAGATCGAGGTGACGGCGGACCGCGGCAGCCTGCAGTCGCTGGCGGCCCTGGCCGCGGGCGTCCGCGTCTACCGCGCCGGCAAGCCGGCCGGCCAGCTCATCCCCGAGGTCCGGCAGCGCGGCATCGTCTACAGCGTCGATCCCGAGTGCCAGGGCGGCTTCCAACCGTATGCGGTGGAGCTGCCGTCGGCCGGCCTGGCCCCCGGCTCGCGGCTGGGGGCCGTCTTCCCGTCCGAAGAGCAGCTCGCCTCGCTCCGCCCGCGGGCCGAGGTCCACCTGGTCAAGGACGAGAAGGGCGCGCCCCGCTACCTCATCGTGAAGCTCGATCCGGGCACCGGCAGCCCGATCCCACCCCTCGAGCGTTTGACGCGCACGACCGGCCTCCTGCTGGTCAACGGCCGGCCGGCCCGGGCGGCGCAGATCGCCCGCGAGCTCGGCGCGGAGAACCTCTACGCCGTGGACCTCGGAGAGCCGGACGTGCGCTCCGTCTTCCTCCTCCTCACGCCGCGCAACGCGGCCGACCTGGCAGGAAGGCCGGTGGCCTTCAGCTATGCCGCGGCCGAGCCGCCGCCCAGGCCGGAAAAACCGCCGCCGATCTCGGTGCGGGAAACCTATCTCGAGACCGCCGGCGGCCGGCACAACCTGACCCTGGGGATCCAGGCCCCGGCGGGCCGGCTGGACGTGGCCCGGACCGTAGCGGAGAACCAGCGGCGGCACTGGCAGGGGGTGCGTTGCGCGTCCGCCGGAGGCTCCGAGACCACCTGCTCGGGCAGGATCGCGGCCGGCCAGGACCTGCAGTTCCAGATCTATTGCACCGGCGAAGCGGCCCCCTGCTCGGCCGTGGATTTTGCCGACTGATGGTAGGGCGTCTCCAGCGCCTCTCACATATTTGCAATAGAGTCACCTCAACTCGCGCCCTTGATCTGTGGCGGAGACGAGCTTCCGCCCAAGCCGATCATCCGGAAGAGTGCAGGCAGGGCCGCCGCGATCGCCCCGACAAAGGCGACGGAGGTGTCGAAGACCTCTCGTTGGGTGATGAAGAGGAATCCGGCAGCGCCGATCAGTACCGTCACGAGAGGGGCCCGGATCTTGGTCCAGGTACTTGCCTCCGCGACCTGCTCGAGCGCCCGAACCTCTTCGCAGCAGAGGCTTGTGCTGACAAATCTCTGGAAGCTCTCGTTCATCAGCCGAAAGTGGGGCAAACGCACGACGAGACCGCGCGCCAGAAGCCTTTTCAAGGCTCTTTCATTCCGGGCATTGACAAGCCCGCCTTCCGCGAGGTGCACCAGCACGATCTTCTCGCGCTCGCTGCAGAGGGTCCACAACATCTGGTAGTGCGGCTCCGCCCTCTGCCGCAGCTCGTCGACGAACCCGTCCCACTCCGACACCCAGGCATGATCGATCTCTGCGGGGTCAAGGTGCGTGTCGGATCCCCCTTGTCGATCACGTCTGGGAGACCAGACACGCAGCATGTCCGTGGCGATCTCCTGGACTTGGATGCTGCCACACTCGCGCTTCACTCGCTCCAGGAATCTCACCATTCCCGCCTTGCGCAGGCGTTCCAGCTGCGTCTCAAATCCGCTCGGATCGGCAGACAAATCTGATATGGAAAGAGTGAATTTCCGCAGCAGCTTGCGCCATCGCGACCTCACTTCCTCCCGCGCCTTCTCCACCTGCTCTTCCCGCAGGGCCGCCGCCTTGGCCGCCTTCTCGGGGTCGGCCGCCATTTCCTGGGCCGGTGGGCAGGGCGGCGGCTCCCGGTCCAGCAGATACCAGACCGGGACAACCTGCGACAAGACCACCACTGCCGTATTTCGGCCGTAGATCAGCTCCTCCAGCAGCTCCAGCTTCCATAGGTTGTGCTCCTCGTCGTGCAGTCGGTGCTCGAAGCGGAAGAGACAGACCGGCCGTTGCAGCTGAGTTTTCGGCAGGGCTTCGAAAAGCTCGTGCCGTGAGGTGTGCTGCGAAAGATCGATCAGCGCCATATGGCTTCGGTCAGCAAGGTCTTTAGCCTGCTTTTCAGTCCTCGGCCCCACCAGGATTCCGTTCTCGGAGGCCCCAACGGCTCCGGCCGGCGGATCGGGATCAGGAGCAGGGAGGCCGAGGAAGAAGATCTTGCGGGCGATGAGCCCGGGCAGTAGGAGCACAGTCCCCGTCAGGAGGAAGAGGCTGACAGGAAGCAGGAGCGCAAACCCTGATGGCGAGACACGAGGCACGGATGCCCCAAGTTCGAACTGGCTCTTTTGCCGGCCGCTCGAGGGTAAGCTGAACTCTCCGCGCGATAGGCCAGTGCCAGACGAAGGTTCGATCCCCACTGGGATCGTCGTTTTCCAGGAGACGGCGCACCTTGGCGAAGTCGTCCGTATACAGCGGAAGAATACGTACCAGAAAGGTAGGCAGCAGGAAGGGCCCTTTTCCCGTCTTGTGCGCGGGCTGGGGCCGCTCTTCATCGAAGTCGATATTACACCGGTAGACATCCCAATACTTGCGGTCCAGCCGCTTTTTCAGAAGTTTCTCCGTTATGCCCAACGAAGCCAAGCCCCTGCCGAGCCGCAACTCCCTCTCCTCGATTCCGAGCCCCAAGTGGAGCTGCTTGTGCCGGATTCTCGTCTCCTGATGCGCACGGTGGGCGACGGCGAAAAAACTGACCGCCGGCATCACCGCAACCACGGTCAGCAGGAGTGCAGCGGCGAGCAAATATATCCACTTCTCCGTCCGCCTCCACCCGTGGGGCCAGAGCTCGATTTCCGGGAAGAGCCGGTTGCCAAGACTCCGGGCCCCCTGGACGAGGGTGCCAGCGGCTTGCCAGGGGCCGAGCAGGGAAGGGAAGCAGAGGACCAGAACCAGCCCGAGGGAGACAATTACGAGAAAAATGCTGCGCGCGAGCGCCGCTTCCAGATCGAAGGGCCACAGGTCCACGCCGCTGCCCGGTGCCACGAAGATCAGGAGCAGGACGAGGGCGAGCCCGGCAGTGACCTTGAGCAGAGACAGCGGCTTGATCCAGGCAGAGGTGCGGACCCGATAGGAAAGCAGCAGGATGGCCCAGGGGAACGCGAACGCGAACCAGAGCAGGTGCACTCCTTCGAGCACCCCTGCTGCAACTAGGAATGCGACGAAACCAAAAAAATGGAGAAAGACCAGCCGTGAGTAACCTTCTCCCAGCGTGAGGTCCGGCCACAGCCAGGCACCCCGATACGGACGATAGAAGAGGCGGACCAGCCAGCAGACGATCAGGAAGACCAGCAGATAGAGTATCAACAGAAGCATGGCCGTTGTCATCAGGTCAACGTTGAAGCCCCGCAACTCGCGCTTGTCGCTGAAGACGATGAGGGTCCAATCTGGCAGCAGATTGCCCATCGGCCGTAGATAGAGCCGATGCCCGCGCCCCATGTAAGGGGCGGACTCAGGCCCGCTACGCCGGGCGAAGACCGCGGCGCGTACCCGCCGGGCTCCATCGATTTCGTCGAAGAAATTTTCTTGTCCGCTCCGCGCCGGGTCGGAGTGGAAAAGGACGTCCCCCTTCGCATCAATCACAGCGAAGCCATAGCCGGCGGGAAGGATTGGGCGGTTGACAGAACTCAGCTCGATGCCGAGGGCCCCCACGAATTGGCGCTCGTAGACCGAGGTGGCAAGGACAACCACCCGCTGTCCGCTAGCCCATGACACGACCGGCTCAAGTGTGAACCGGAAGATCCCCCCGTCCGGTCCTTGGACCGCCGGCATCGACCACAGCCTGTCCTCCCGGACATCCCGGAAGTACCGGCGCTCCCCGACGTTGATGCGCGGTTCGCGACCCTTTGCGATTCCCCAGTTGAAACACTGCCAGCCGCTGGGATCCATCCACGCGAAGCGCTCGAATCCGGGATATTGGAACTCGAATCCGGAATTTTGGAAAAAGGAGGGCTGCAGCCGAGTTGCCACGAGATCGACTCGCGGGCGAAGGATCGCCTTGGAGTTGTTCTCATCGAAGAGGTCTTCGCAGCGCTTCGGAGGGCCGCCCAGCCGGGCTTCTACCGATCGTCTCACTAGCCCGTTTAGCGCATTGAGCTGGCCGGCCGCCTCTTTGAGCTCCTCCTCGACATTGCCGACGATATGGCTGGCAAGCTGCGAGAGCCCCTCGTCTCCCTGGTCGGCGAGGTGCTGATAGGCATGGAGGTCCAGCAGGAGCATCGTGAGCAGCCCGACCCCCACGACGACCGTGGCCCCGACTGCGAGAGCATCCCGGACACGCACTTTCTCTTCAGCGCCAACGTAAAACAAACGCAGGAAAGGGGCGGACAGGATGACGAGCACCAAGAGGGCCACTAGGAGGATCGCCACGGTGAACGAGATCCGCAGACTCTCCAGAGTGAACCGGGAGGTGCTGACGAGTCCGCCCACAACCCAGTCGGGGGACCATGACTCTTCACCGGCGTTCTCCCCATCTCCGAGCGCGCCGTCCTGACGCGCAAGCACCGCCTCCAGAGCAGGGTCGAGCGTCAGAGTCACCTTCACCTCCGGAACCGCGGCCGGACTCTGGGCCTTCTTGGGCACTTGCCGAATCCCACGACAACAGGGCTGCAGAAACAATTTGTAGCCCTCGCCAGCGAATCGGACATCGATCTGCGAGCTGCTGTTGGCAAACGGCGTAAGATCCAACTCCTTGCCGTCGGCGCCGCTCAGCTTGCTGAGGTTGGCGAGCCGGAGACCGCTGGGGCCCCGCTGGAAAAGGACCGTGCCGTCTCGGCGAGCAACGAAGAAAACGTCCAGATCCCCGTCCTCAGTGGGCTGAAACAGCTCGAAAGGTTGAAAACGATAGGCGAAACCCCCGATCGACCCGGCGTAGATCCAGAGCCTACCCTCCTCGACGCGCTCCTGGAGGGCCACTCCGGCGGATGAGGAAGGGAATCCTTCCGGCAGGTCCACCCGCTCAAGCCCACGCGCGAGCTCCAGCAGGTCATCGGGCCGGTAGCCGCCATCACGGTCATTTCTAAAGTTTTTCAACAGGCGTCGATACGCCTCTACCGTATCGCCGAGCCGGGCGCTCTCGAAGGCGAGCCGCCGTAGGTGGCGATGGCGGAAGTAGTCCTCCCGACTGCTTTTGTAGAAGAGGTAATACCCGCCGGCGAGCACCAGCAGGGCCAGGACGGTCATGGCGGGGAAGGTCCACCTGCGGACGAGTTGAGAAAAAGATCTCATGGTGACTACTCCCGAGGGGCTTCCCCTCCGTCGGCTCTCCTCTGGAATTGGACGGCACTTTGGGCGTTTTTCCCCGAACAACCGAAGGAAACTCCCTGAAGAGGGTGTCCTCCTAGGGATAAGCATTTCGATTCAGCTACAATAGGCGTTCCCATGCCCACTCCCGCCTCCCCTGCTCGGCTTCTCGGCCGTGGACTTTGCCGACTGATGGGGCAGACTGATGATAGAATTGGGGAAATCTGAGTCGAGGAGGTCCCCCACGTGGAAGGCCAAGCGAAGCCGGCGACCGTCGTCCAGTGCGAGAAGCACGGGCTGCACTACGATTCCGCGAAGTATTCAGGCTGCATCCGCTGCCGGCGCGAGGCCGGGGAGGCCCCGCCGGCCGGAGCCGGGGCCGCTGCCGCGGCGAGCCAGCCGAAAGGCGCCATCGGGCCGGCGCTCGGCGTGACGCTCCTGCTCCTCGCGCTGACCGCGTTCGTCTGTCACACGCTGCACCTGCAGCTCGTCCGCTCTTTCAAGAGCATGCGAGGCCCGGCCGGCGCCGCCCTCGAGAGCCCGGCCGACCGGGACATCCAGCAGATCGAGAAAGACATGCGGCAGATGGGAAGTCCGGGTGGCGCGGAGGATTTCTCGGAAGGACCGGAGGGAGACTGAGCCGGGTCCGAACCGCGCACCTCAGAGACTAAACAGGCTCGCCACGAGTCGCCGCAACTCGTCGTTGTGCAAGGGGTTCCTCAACCCTACGTGCCCTCCTGCGCTTGCGGCCGACGCCGGCGGATCGGCTTGGGCGCCAACACCTTGCGGGCGATCTGGGCGCAGCGTGGACAGTCCAGCAGGTGGAGGACGAAACCGGCGTCGGGGATCGGCAGATCGCGGAGCATCTCCCGCAGATCGCCTGCCCTGGGATGTTTCCCCTCCCTCATCTCAGCCACGCAGAGCAGCCTCCGGATCGAGCTGGTGGCTGCGAGGGCGGTCGGCCTGGCTCCAGATGGGCCCGGTGACCGCCACACACTCACGGCAGCCGGTCAAGAGATGACGCAAGACGGCACGCCGCTCAGGACGGTCGGACTCCCCGCGGAGGAAGCGTTCGAGCTGCTCCTCTCCGGGATGGCCGGTGGACCGGCCCGCCTGCGCGGCGGCTCTCTCCTTGAACATCGCGCCGTCTCCTCCTCAGGGGCGAAGCCACTTCACTGGAGTGAGGCTACGGTGGTCTGTACCCGGGTCCAACAGCGCAACGGCAATCGAGAAGAAGATTGTCTGGTGGTCGAGTGGACACCCCAAAATTTCCCGGCCTCACCCGTTCCGGAGAGAGAGGCCGGCCAGTTTCCCCTTCCGTGTCACGATTTCCCGCCGTGGGACACTCTCTGTCTTTAGAAAGCACGACAAGGAGGGAGAATGGAAAAACGGAAGCCGGTGGAGTCGCGGGTCCTTTCCCAGATGCGTGAGGCCCGCGGGTGGAAGAAGAACCGGTTGGCCCGGGCGCTCGGCCTGACCGAGCCGTCGCTCTACGACTACGAGAGCGGGAAGCTGACACCGTCCCGGGAGTTGCTGGAGGGGGCGGCGGGGAAGATGGGCTACCCGCCCTCGATGGTGGACCGCACCTTTTCCTACCTGCGGCTGGCGGACGCGGAGCGGGACCTGGGCGCGGCCACAGCCGGCGCGGCACACCGGGAGATCCGGCTGGCCGCCGCCCAGACCGGCCTGGAGGTCGAGGAATTCGTCGTCGCGACCACGCTGCGCATCGAGACGCGGCTCGGAGCCTTCATCGAGAGGCGGCTGGCGCCGTGGCTCTGGGAGCGGCTGAAGCCGCTTGCGCCGGAGCGGCGGCGGGCGCTGGTGCGGGAGAACCCGGACTTCCATAGTTGGGGGCTGAGCGAGCTGCTGGGCCGTCTCAGCGTGGACGCGGCGGCCCACAGCGCCGACGAGGCCGTGGAGCTGGCCGATCTGGCCGTGCTGGTCGCCAGCCTCGTGCCCGGCAGCAAGACCTGGCGCTGGCGCGTCCAGGGAGAAGCCGGCATCGCCCTCGGCAATGCCCATCGCGTCCAGGGCCAACTGCCCAAGGCCGGCGAGACCTTCCAGGAGGCCCTCCGGCTCTGGGAAGACGGCGCCCCGGGCGATCCCGAGCGGCTGCTCGACGAGGCCCGCGTCCTCGACCTCGAGGCTTCCCTGCGCCGGGCTCAGCGCCGCCTGCCCGAGGCGCTCGACCTGCTCGACCGGGCCCTGGCCGCCGACCGCACCGGCACCCGCGCCGGACGCATTCTCATCATTCGTGCCAAGACCCTGGAAGAGCTTGGCCGCTATGAGGAAGCGATCGAGACCCTGGAGCGGGCCCTGCCCCGGGTTGACAACGAGCGCGAGCCCCGGGTGGGGCTACTGCGCTTCAATCTCTTGGACTACTTGTTCCAGGTCGGCCGCCACGCCGAGGCCGAGACGATGATCGAGGAAGTGCGCGAGCTGACGATCCGGCTCGGCAACGAGCTGGACCTGGTGCGCCTGACGTGGCTAGGCGGGAGGATCGCGGCCCTGCGCGGGCAGGCCCAGGAGGCCGAAGCCGCCTTCGAGCAGGTGCGCCAAGCGTTCCTGGCGCGCAGGATCGCCTTTGACACCGCCCTGATCACCTTCGAGCTGG
The DNA here is from genome assembly GCA_963842525.1 of uncultured Holophagales bacterium. Lineage (GTDB taxonomy): Bacteria > Acidobacteriota > Thermoanaerobaculia > Multivoradales > UBA5704 > UBA5704. The sequence goes on along the minus strand of CAWJGT010000009.1, from coordinate 1,872,709 downwards.
CCGTCCTCCATCTCCGGGAAGGACGTTTTGCCGAGGTCCAGGAGCTGAGCTCGTCAGCTCCTCCCGGTCTTCAAGGCCCAGAAGGTCTCCCGCGAGGCCTTCGCCACCGTCAAGCTGTTCTGCGAGGCCGTGGAGAAGGAGACCATCACCGTGGAGCTTGCGCAGAGCTTTTTGGACGACTTGCGGCGGGCAGGGTCGTGAGCTTCCCCCTCTCCCGGCGGATCGGGAGGGTGGTTGGGAGAGGGGGTCAAGGCGGTGAGGGGCTCTAGCTCCCGCCCAGGCACCGACCATTAGGGTCGAGGGTGCAGCCCTCGTCGCCCGCCGTGCCGGAGCTGGTGCCGTCGCCCGGGCTGGTGATGCAGGCGCCGCTCGGGTCGAGGGTGCACCCGCTCTCGCCCCAGAGGGCGGTAAGGGCGCTCCAGAAACGGGAGAGGAGGTCGAGGGGAGCCCAGGCGAAGGTCCCTGCGCGGTCTGGCCCAGGCAGGTTCCGCGGCTCCTCGGCCAAGCCCCATGAGGCGGCCAGGACTCCGGCAAGCAGGAAGATGAAGATCTTGCGACGGAACGAGGAAGAGGTCATGTGCAGCTCCTTTCAGGACCGCCAGCCATCGGCCGCGATGGCGGCGTTCCGAAAAGTATGGTGCGTTCCGGCTCCTGGAAGCCGGGACAACCCTGATTTTCGCCGCTGTAGAATCTATAGAGAGGAGAGCCGATGACAACCTTCCGTAACAGGCCCGGTCTCAACGCGGCGCTGGCCGCGTTCCGGGCGTTGCGAGGGCGGAGCCCGGAGGACGTGGCCCGGGCCGCCCGGCTGAAGCCGCACATGGTGCTGGCCTACGAGCAGGGCCTGGTCACCCCGCAGCCCGCGACCCTGCAACGGATCGCCGGCGCCCTGGACGTGACGATCCCTGACCTTGAGGCGCTCGCCGATCTCCTGGCACCCTTCAGAGATCTCTCGTCCCGCCGCGGCGCGACAGCGACCAGCGCAATTCGGTCAGGGGTGCGGCTCACTCTGGCCATTGGCTCCTCGCTGGCGAAGCGGCTCGAAGCCCTGCCCCAGGATCCTCTCCTCGCCTTTCCCAAACCGGCCAGGGAGGAACGGCGTCTTGCCCCCTTGCTGTGGGAGCGGCTGAAGCCCCTTGCACCGGAGCGGCGGCGGGCGCTGGTGCGGGATAACTCGGACTTCCACAGTTGGGGGCTGAGCGAGCTGCTGGGCCGCCTCAGCGTGGATGCGGCGGCCCACAGCGCCGACGAGGCCGTGGAGCTGGCCGAACTGGCCGTCCTGGTCGCCAGTCTCGTGCCCGGCAGCAGGACCTGGCGCTGGCGCGTCCAGGCAGAAGCGGGCATCGCCCTCGGCAATGCCCACCGCGTCCAGGGTCAACTGCCCAGGGCCGGCGAGACCTTCCAGGAGGCCCTCCGGCTCTGGGAAGACGGCGCCCCAGGCGATCCCGAGCGCCTGCTCGACGAGGCCCGCGTCCTCGACCTCGAAGCTTCCCTGCGGCGTGCGCAGCGCCGTCTGCCCGAGGCCCTCGACCTGCTCGACCGGGCCCTGGCCGCCGACCGCACCGGCACCCGCGCCGGACGCATTCTCATCATTCGTGCCAAGACCCTCGAAGAGCTTGGCCGCTATGAGGAAGCGATCGAGACTTTAGAGCGGGCCCTGCCCCGGGTTGACAACGAGCGCGAGCCCCGGGTGGGGCTCACCCTGCGCTTCAATCTCTTGGACTACCTGTTCCAGGTCGGCCGCCACGCCGAGGCCGAGAAGAGGATCGAGGAAGTGCGCGAGCTGACGATCCGGCTCGGCAACGAGCTGGACCTGGTCCGGCTGACGTGGTTAGGCGCGAGGATTGCGGCCCTGCGCGGGCAGGCCCAGGAGGCCGAAGCCGCCTTCGAGCAGGTGCGCCAGGCGTTCCTGGCGCGCCGGATCGCCTACGACACCGCCCTGGTCACCTTCGAGCTGGCCGTCCTCTATCTCAGGGAAGGACGTTTTGCCGAGGTCCAGGAGCTGACCCGCCAGCTCCTCCCGGTCTTCAAGGCCCAGCAGGTCTCCCGTGAGGCCTTCGCCACCGTCAAGCTGTTCTGCGAGGCTGTGGAAAAGGAGACCATCACCGTGGAAGTTGCGCAGGGGTTTTTGGACGACTTGCGACGGGCGAGGGCGTAAGCCTCCATCCAGAACGAACTGGATCTCAGGTCACCCGATGCAGCGGCCGAACGGGTCGATGGCCGCCGCCGGAGTGGCCGTGCAGATGTTACTACTCGGAGCGTCCCGCCTAGTCGTACAGCTTCTCGTATTCGAAGATGTGGCGCCGGAAGAGCACGCCGGGCAGGTGGGCGCTGGTGAAGAACCAATAGGCGCCCACGATGCCGCTCGCCGCCTCGCCGACGAACGGGATCTGGCTCAGCAGCGCGCGCAGCACCAGGAAGCCGATCCCGAGCGCGAACGCCATATTCGTCGCCGTCACCGCGTCCGCTCCGCCGGCCAGGAATCCCTTGATGTGCAGGTCGAGCCGCATGGCGCTCACCCGGCTGAAGCGGCCGGCCGCGCCATAGGCCATGGTCGCCAGCGCGAAGCCGAGCCAGAGGCAGACCGCGAAGCCGGCCCAGAACACGAAGCTCGGCTCCTTGGTGAGCAGGGTCTCCATCTGCAGCAGCACATAGGCTGCCGCCGGCCCGATCTGCAGGCTGAAGATGTAGATGTAGGTCAGAACGTCAAAGACGCGCTCGCCGAAGTCCGAATAGTCCGGCCATTCGGGCAGCTCGTTCTCCCCCTCCGCCGTGGTGCGCACGATCGAGAACTGGATCCCGATCATCAGCGACCAGAAACCGAGCGCTAGGACGATCGGCCAGCAGCCGAAGCCGAAGCGCAGCAGGATCTCGACGACCGCCATCGAGACCAGCGCGGCGATGTAGAGGTAGAGCCCCATGCCGCGAAAGGGATAGAAGAGCGCCTCCTTGAAGCTGTACGGCTTGGACACGACCTCCTTGCGGCGCGCCTCGCGCACCGTGGCCGGCTGGCCCTCGTGGAGCGGCAGCGCCCGCTCGCCGCACTGCGAGCAGAAGAGGAGGGCGTGCCCCTTCTTGATACAGTCGCCACAGAGGAGCTTGCCGCATCCGTCACAACGGAACGACGCGGGGACCTCGGGGTGCTGCGCACAGACCTGACCGCTCATCCAGCCTCCTCCTTCGGCACAAGGAACCACAGCAGGCCGGCTCCGTCGAGCAGGCCGACTCCCGGATCGATAGGGTCTTGAGACGGATCTATTCTACCATGGCCCGGAGATCGCAACCCATGACTCGTCCAGCGCTCCGTCTCTGCACCCTGTTCCTCCTCGCCCCGGCCCTGGCGGCCCATGGGCAGAGCCCGCCTGTCGTGGTCGCGGCCGGAGACATCGCCTGCGATCCCGCCGATGCGAGCTTCAACGGCGGGAACGGCACCGCCACCGCCTGCCGCATGAAGGCCACCTCGGATCTGGCGCTGGCTCTCGATCCGGACGCCGTCCTCCTCCTGGGAGACAACCAGTATGAGGACGGGGCCCTGGCGAAATACCAGGCGTCCTACGACCCGACCTGGGGACGCCTGAAGGCCGTCACCCGTCCGGCCCCGGGCAACCACGACTACGGGACCACAGGAGCGGCCGGCTACTTCTCCTATTTCGGCGCGGCGGCGGGCGATCCGGCGAAGGGGTATTACAGCTTCGACCTGGGCGGTTGGCACCTCATCGCCCTCAATTCCAACTGCGCGCCGGTCGGAGGCTGCGGCCCCGGCTCGCCGCAGGAGCAGTGGCTCGCGGCCGACCTCGCGGCGCACCCCGGCGTCTGCACCCTCGCCTATTGGCACCATCCGCGGTTCTCTTCGGGGCCGCACGGCAACGACGTCACCTTCCAGGCGTTCTGGACGGACCTCCATGCAGCCGGAGCGGACCTCATCCTGAACGGGCATGACCACGTCTACGAGCGCTTCGCCCCGCAGGACCCCGCCGGCGCCGCCGACCCGGCCCAGGGCCTCCGCCAGATCACGGTCGGCACGGGAGGCCGCAACCACACCGGCTTTCCTCTGATACGGGCCAACAGCGAGGTCCGGAACGCAGCGGCCTTCGGCGTCCTGAAGCTGACGCTCCATCCCAGCGGCTACACCTGGCAGTTCGTGACCGAGGAGGGAGTCGTCGCCGACGCCGGAGCCGGCCTCTGCCACAGCGCCCTGCCTTCCCAGGCCACCAGCTTCCATACCCTTCCTCCCTGCCGGGTCGCCGACACCCGCCAGGCCGCCGGCCCCCAGGGCGGCCCCGCCCTCGCCGCGGGCAGCACCCGGAGCTTCCCCGTGGCCGGCACCTGCGGCATCCCCGCGGACGCCGTCGCCGTCGCGGCCAACGTCACGGTCGTGAGCCCGGCCGCGACTGGAAACCTGGCGCTCTATCCCACGGGAGGCGCCATGCCGGGCACGAGCACGGTCAACTTCTCCGCCGGCAAGGTGCGGGCGAATAACGCGGTCCTCCCCCTCGGCGTCCAGGGTGAGGTCAGCGTCCGCTGTACCCTCGCCACGACGGGGACGGCGCACTTCGTGCTGGATGTCGCGGGCTATTTCAAGTAGAAATCCCGGAGAACGGCGCCGTGTGCGGTAGGCTTCCGCCAGGTCATGGCGACAGATCCCGGTCCCCTCCGCCCGCATCCACCGCTGACGCGCTATTACTCCGACGAGGAGGAGCGGCGACGGCAGGTCCTGGCCTGGTTCAACGAATCGGCCCCGGACTACGACTGGATCAACCAGGCGATGAGCTTCGGCTCCGGGAGCCGGTACCGCAGGCAGGCACTGCAACGGGCCGGCTTCACCTCCGGCATGAGCGCCCTGGACGTGGCTTGCGGTACGGGCGTCCTCGCCGCGCACGCCCAGGAGATCGCCGGGCCGGACGGCCTGGTGCTCGGCCTCGATCCCAGCACCGGCATGCTCCGCCAGGCCCGGGGACGCGGCGTTCGGCGGCTGGTGCGCGCCGTCGCCGAGGCGCTGCCGTTCCCCGACGGCCGGTTCGACATGCTGACCATGGGCTATGCGCTACGGCACGTCGCCGACCTGAAGGCCACCTTCCGCGAGTACCACCGGGTGCTCAAGCCCGGAGGCAAGCTGCTGATCCTCGAGATCACGCCGCCCCGCTCGCGGCTGTCGCACCGCGCCCTGTCCCTCTACCTCGGCACCCTCGTGCCCCTCCTCGCCCGCCTGGGCCGCCATGGCCGGAGCTCCCAGGCCCTGATGCGCTATTACTGGGAGACGATCGAGAGCTGCGTCGAGCCGTCCGTCATCCTCGCGGCGCTCGCGGACGCCGGCTTCTCCCAGGTGGATCGGCGTGTCGAGAAAGGCATGCTCTCCGACTACACCGCCGTCCGCTGAGTCGTCCTGAGCCAGCGGGCTAAACCTTTTTCCGATTCGTGGATCTGGGTCCCTCGAACCCAGCCCCCCCGCCCGCAGGCAGGGGTCTTTCCCCAAGGAGGGATGATCCATGGCAACGCAGACCGCTCAACCCGCCAACGCAACCGCTGACGCCACCACGGCGATCCCCATTCCGGTCACGCTCCAGCCGCCTTTCCAGGCTCCCGCATGGTCCGAGTACCGCGCGCTCCCGCGGACCGACGTGTTCTGGTATGCCAAGGGCTGGAATCCGACCCGCGGCGAGATCGTCATGCAGCTCGGCACCAAGCCCACCCCGTCCAACGGCGTCCTCTATGGCGGAGAATACCGCCTCGGCTTCACCTACCGCTTCACCGCCGCGCGCGACGGATACCACGAATTCAAGGCTTTCATCGACGCCGGTCCGGTCACTGTCAACTCCGGCACCGGCGCGGCCTACGCCTATCTCGAGGTCCGAAGCCAGGCCGGCGGCCTGGTGCCCACTCCGCCGTTGTCCCGCATCCCCGCCAACGCTCCGCAGCACTATGAGCTGACCATCGGCGACGACCTGTCCGCGGGCCAGCAGTACTCGTTCACGATGAACGGGAGGATCTTCATCTACTTCTTTGGCGGCGGCAACGCCTACAGCGAGATCATCGCCCGCTTCCCGAAGGTGGAGCTCCGGCGGCCCCGGTTGATCATCGATCCGCCTGATCGGCCGCTGGGCTTCGTCACGGCCGAGACCACCCGCAAAGGAGGTGAGCAGGACCTCCAGGCCCGGCTCGACAAGGCCCTGCGCGAGCACGGCTCCCTGGAGAAGGCTGTCGCGGCCCTGGGCCTCAAGGTCGAAGGCGGCGACGAGCAGGTCATCGAGCACGAGGTGTCCCTGGAGGAGACGCTGAAGGCGGGTCCGAACGGCTTCTGGTCGTTCGAAGCCTGAGGCAGGATCGGATCCCGCACAGGAGGCGCGCGCCCCCTGTGCGGGACCTTCTTATCGCACCTTCCAGAGCTTGTGCTGCTGCACGGAGAGCCGCCACGGCGGGTTCTCCTTGCAGAGGCGGATGCACCAGTCAAGGGCGCGGGGATCGACCCGGTCGCCTTCGAAGGCGGGCGAGACGAGGTAGTGCTCGGCCTGGACCACGGTCCGCGGGATCGCCTGGCCGTGGCCGCGGACGTACTTGACCTCGTGGGCCGAGCGCTGGCGGATGGCGTGCTCGGCGACCTTGGGACTGACCGTAATCCAGTCGATCCCCTCCGGCAGCTCGACCGAGCCGTTCGTCTCGATGGCCAGCTTGTAGCCGGCCGCATGCAGCCGGTCGATCAGCTCGCGGTCCACCTGGAGAGCCGGCTCGCCGCCGGTCAGGATCACCCAGCCGCAGGCCTCCGAGAGCTGGCGCAGCTCGGTCAGAACCTCATCGATCGTCATCCACCGGCCGGACTCGAACTCCGTGTCGCAGTCGAACCCGTGCGTCTCCACCTTGCAGGCCAGATTGCAGCGCGACAGGCGGAGAAAGAAGTTGGGCGTCCCGGCGCGGACGCCTTCGCCCTGCAGGCTGTAGAAGATCTCGTTGACCAGGTACCGCTCCATGCCTCTACTCTAGCCGAACAGCCGAGCCCTGCGCCTTGACAGCCGGGCGCCGTCGTGGGACACTCAATTCAGAGAAGTCACGACCACTCCTCCAAGGAGGTTCGGGGGCGCATGCTCCGGAATACCGTTCTGGTCTGTGGGCTCGCCGTCTCCCTCGGGGCCGCCCTGGCCCTCTTCACCGAAAATTTGCGCGCGGAAGGGCCCTCCGACATCGTCGCCGTCGCCATCTATCGCTCGACAGAGTCGTTCCAGGGGGACCTCCCCGCATCCGAGATCCGCTTCAACGTCACCGATCCCGAGACGATCGGGCGGCTCTTGTCGAGCATCGCCTTTGCCGATCCCAGAAACGGCAAGCTGCTGAAGTCGAAGATCAACGCATTCGTCTATCTCAAATCCCGCGCGGGCGAAGTCCAGGCCTACGAGGTCTATCTTGCCTGGCAGTCCTTTTCCCATCGTGGCCGGCGCGAGCGTTCATATCCCGTGAGCCCTGAAGGACAGACGCTGTTCGCCACCCTCGCTCAATGAGCCATGCCCTGCCGCCGCCCACCTTTCCGCGCCCTGCCAGCCCTGATTGCCATCCTGCTCTGGGTTGCACCTGGTGCGCCGCCCTTCCGTCTCGCTGCCCAGACTCCGGTGGACGTTCACGTGGTCGAGGATCCGCCGGCGGACGCCGACGGCGCCGCGGCCCACGATGTTGCCGAGCTCGAAAAACGGGGCCTGAAACCGCTGCGCTGCAAAAGCAAGCAGGATATGGTCGACAAGGTCCTGGGCGCAGTTGGGGACGGCAAGTGCTTGCAGAACCTCTATCTGTACGGCCACGGTGCACCGGGAGACATCAGCCTCGGGAGCGGCACCAAGTCCGTCAAGTGTCAATACATCAATGGCAACCGCGCCGACTGGGAGGATCTGCTGAAGAAGCTCAAGCCCAAGCTCTGCAAGGGAGCCAATGTGTACCTGCTTGGATGCAACGTCGGCGCAGGAGAAACGGGCGCCGCCAAGCTCAAGGAGCTGGCCGATGTCCTGGGCGCCACGGTGCATGGTCCGATCGACGCCGTCACTGCCGGGGAGAACAAGGACTACCTGGACAAAGGCCGTTGGCAGAAAGCTGAGCCGGACAAGCCGCAACCCCAGCCCGCTCCTCGCGGAACGCCGCCAAGAAGGAGAAGAAGCCGGTCAAGGCAATCGGTGTGCTCCACGGTGAAGTGTTGGACACCCGCACATTCGACACGCCCGCCGGCAAGGTCCAGGTCTACCTGCCGGCCGACCTCGCCGCCGGGGATACCTTGAGCGGCACGGTCTCGGCCTCTCCGGCGGGGGCGAGCCCGGCGCAGCAGGCTAAAAACACCGGCACGCTCCAGGGCTACGTCGTCGAGGTCGGCGGCGACCGGCAGCCGGTCTCCGGCGGACGCTTCGAGACGAAGGTTGCCTCCGGCTTGCCGCTGGTGGTCACCCTCCTCGACCCCAAGGGCAAGAAGGTTGGCGCGTCGACGGTGAACGTCGCGCCTCCGCGGACGGTGATCGTTCCGGACCCGCCGCCGCCCGGCCTCTTCGAGCTGCCCACACTGGGGCAGACCGGCAGGCCGAATGCCGTGCAAGGGCCCTTCGACGGCCGTTCCGCCACGACGGTGATCGAGATCGGCGGCCAGCCGGTCCGCATCCTCGCCGAGTCGCCGGGCCAGGCGGTCTTCGAGTGTCCAACCGATCTCGTGGGACCGGCGACCATCACAGTCCGGGAGCAGGGGACGGAGATGAGCGGCACCTTCACCAACGTGGGGATCGAGCTGGCAGCCGCACGCACCTCCCTGGTCCGCGGCGAGAGCGAAGCTGTGGTCGCCAAGGTCACCGGCCTCCAGGGCCTGCCGCCGGACGTCTTCCCTCTCGCCTATCACATGGAGAACCTCGCGCCGGAGGTCGTCTCCTTTTCCGGTCTCCAGGGCAACCTGCTGACGGGGTCCATCGAGCACGCCGCGGTCGGTCCGGACGGCACCTTCCAATTCCAGCAGCCTCTGCGCGCCGTCCGTGCCGGGAGCTACAACATCACCGCCTCGGTGGGCGGACCCGGCTGGCCGCCGCCGCCCTTATCCAAGGACTGCCTGACCGTCCTCGCCGCCCTCGAAGCCTGGAAAGCGGACGACATCGACACCCGCGATCAGGCGAGCGCCGCTGCGCGGGCGGCCTTTGATCGGGAACGCCAGCGCCTTCGCGATCAGGTCAATTCCGAGCTCGGTCCTCTCGCCTTCGCCGTCTTCGCCCTCGGCGTCGAGCCCGAAGGCGTGATCCGGACGCGCGAGCTGGAAGACGAATCCTGCATCTTCCAGGCCCTGCGCCAGGCGGCGCAATCCTCCGACGCCGAGGTCGGCAGCCGGGCGCAGGACATCCTCCGCGGCAATCAAGACCAGTGATTCTGGATGCAAGGGGAAAACCGCCCGGACGGGATCGCCCTCCGGGCGGTGGGGTCATTGCGGTTTGTTGCCGGCGGCCATGGCCCGGCCGACGTACTCCATCAGCTTCTGATCGATGCCGGTCTTCTGGCGGACCTCGGGCTCCTGGCTGTACATCTTGTTGAGGCCCTTCTGGATGTCCGGGTTGCCGCCGGTGAACTCGGCGAGCAGGGCCTTCCAGCGGCGGGCGAGCTCCTGGACGGTCTCGCTCGCCGGGTCGGTCCCTTTCTCCATCTCTGCGCGGACCTCTGCGATGAGCTTCGGCCACTCGGCCTCGCCCTGGCGGATCCGCTCGTCGCCGATCTGCTTGCCCCGCTCCTGGATCTCCTGGAGCTGCTCGGGGGTGTAGTACTTTTCAAACATGGTGATTTCCTCCATGGTTTTCAAGAAGTCCTCGACGGAGACCTCCTCCGCCGACTTCAGACGCAGCGCGACGGTCATGAGCCGGTCGCGCAGTTTCCGCTGCATCTCGATCTGCGCGTCCAGACGGGCGACGTGCAGGTCGAGAGTGCGCTGCAGCGAGAAGTCCGGGCGCGCCACGCACTCCCGGATCTCCTCCAGAGAGAAGCCGAGCTGCCGCAGCGACAGGATCTGGAGCAGGCAGGCGAGGTCCTCGGCCGCGTACAGCCGGTGCCCCGCACCGGTCCGGTGCGAAGGCGACAGCAGACCGATCTCGTCGTAGTGATGCAGCGTCCGGACGGTCAACCCTGTCTGCCGGGCAAGCTCGCCCACTTTCCAACTCTTCATCGCTCCGGCTCCTTCGGCCTTTCCTCTCCCGAGGAGGTGGCCACGGAGAGAACGGTACAACCTCACGTTACGTGAGGTGCAAGCCCTTTTTTCGGATGGAGTGGTATTGCCTTGTGCTCGACCGGCCCAGGCTAGTCCGGGAGAGAACGGGCCAGCCCGTGGTTCTCGATCTGATGCCGGATCACGCTCGCTGACACTCCGAAATCGGCCGCGAGATCATCGACGTCTTCATCTGCGACAACACGCCCAGGCAGAATCTCTCGGAGAAGATCCGCGGGAACGAGGAGCTCGGCGGCGAACGCGCGATTCCGCTTCTGCCGTTCGGACCGGGCGCGCGTTACGATCAGTGGCTGGTCTGCCGGGATCGTGAAATATTCAAAAAGCGCCCGGCAGAAAGCAAAACGAATGGACTCCGCGCGGCGCTCGGATACGGCAAATCCGGGGCTCTGGCGTGAGTTCGTCGCACCGAGAGCATCGAGAGAGCCGGGCAGGAAGGGGAACTTGAGGATCGCCGCATCCAACTCTCGAGAGGGAATTCCAAGTGCCTTGGCCAGTGCCGGGAGAGATCTCAACTTCTCGCCATTCAGATTCAACCGTTGGCGAAGCTCCTGGGCGAAACGGTAACCCTGACGCCAGGGCGGCCCTGTCAACGTTGCCGTGGGAGCCATTTCTTCCTTCAGTGATATCAGGGGCGCGAGGTTCGCACCGTTGTTGCGGCTGGACTCCAGCGCGTCAAGGACCTGAGAGGTCTGGACCGGTAGAGTAGCAAAATCCGCAACCGCGAAGAAATCCTCCAAGAGGCTCGGTGGAATGGATTCACTGGCTTCGAGAATTGTTTGCTGCTGGCTTTCGTCCAATGTGTAGGGATCGAGGCCGAGAGAGGCGGCGGCGGCACAGAAGTCTCGCTCCTCAGAGTCGACCGCCTGAATACTCCTCCACTCCTTCTCGAGAAAAGTGCCCTCTACGCCTATCTCTTGCAGACGTTTGAGGACCGCCGCGGGATTCAGGGGATATCCCTTGTACTGGCCGTTCCCTTGGTTAACGAGGCGAGCTTCGTACACGATGTCGTCCTCCCTGTGCCAGACGTAACGTGGGAAGCCACCTTCCCAGTGGGCGCTGACATACCCGGTGCGGATCGCCTCCTTGAGCCATCTTGTGACCTGCGGCTGCTCTTCTGCCAAGCTGCGATCGCAGATGGCGGCGTCTGCCCTGGGCCTTGGTTGCCCAGCAAAGGAGGGCGTGTCCTTGTGCTCGGGACTTCCGATGTAACTCGCCTTTTGAGCCACGGCTTCCAGGTCTTTCCCTGGTGGAGGAGCCACGACGCGTAAGAGAGGCCGTCGCCTCTTGGGAGCTCTCATGGGCGAGCATTCTACCTGGAAATATGTTTCTCGGTTTGCAGGGCGGCTTCGTGGCAGTCGTCGCCCCTCCACCAGGTCCTCCCCACGCTTGACCGCCCCTGTCTACCACCGCTCCGCCTTCGGATCCCAGAACGGCCCGTCCAACCCAACGCGCCCAAAGATCTCCACCATCTCGTCCGGGCCGGGTCGCCGGGAGTCGACGGTCAGCCGGTTTTCGTACCAGGTCATCGCGAGAACCCAGAGCTGGTCGAGGTTGATGATGGGGCGCTGCGGGACTCCGTTTGCCCTGCACCAGTCGCGCACCGTCTCTTCCGACCGGAAGAGGAGCATGGTCGCTCAGGTGTAGACGATGTCGTTCCACCACTTCGCTGCCGGGACGCCGAAGTGGATGGCGCACGGCTGCGGAACCGGCTTTCCGCCTCTCACTTCCAGGATCATGGGCTCGCCGGTTTGACCGTCCGACGCATCGACAACGGCATCCTCGTGCAGAGCTGCCGCCACCCCGAGAGCGTCCCAGACACAGTTGGCGTAGTACACCTTGTCCCCGATTTTTACGGGAAAGGGTGTCTCGATCCCCGAGAATGGCGGAGCCATCCGGATCCTCGACGGGTCGCCCGGCTCCGGGACCAGGAGGCGCTTCTGATGGAGCCTCCGGAAGGCGGCTTCTACCTCCTCGACCGAGGTGTCGAGCGCCCTCGCCACATCCGCCGAGGTGGGCGCTTGCGTCGTCTCGGCGATCGCCTGGTAGATGTTCAGTTTGACGGCCGTGTCGAAATCCATGGCGTAATTCTATCGCGGGTCGCTCAATTGATCAGAGATCGAACGTTCTTGCGGAGGGAGGCCAGCCCATAGGCCAGACGGGATTTCGCCGTGCCGAGTGAGAGACCCAGGACGTCCGCCACCTCTTGCAGGGACATCTCCTGCAGATAGTGCAGCACCAGAACCGCCCGGCTCGCCGGCGATACGCGATCGAGGAGATCCGGCAGGCGTCCCAGGAGATCAGAGGAAGCCGCCTCTTCCGGGGCCTCCGAGAGCTCCGGCAGAGGCAGGTCGGCCAGACTTGACCACCGCCGCTCCCGGCGCAGGACACGAAAGGCGGCGCGCGACGCGATGCGGTAGCACCAGGGCCGGAAGAGCTTCCGGCTCGCGCAGCCAGCGCAGCTTGCGCCAGATGAGCAGGAAGACCTCCTGCAGGATGTCCTTCGCAAGCTCCGGATCGCCGGTCAGCCGCCGCAGATAGCCGAACAGCGGCTCCTGGAGGCCGGCCAGCAGCTCGTCGAAAGCGTCCTGATCCCCCGCCTGGGAGCGGAGGACCAGGAGCGCCTGCCTGCGTTCGTCGGCCATGCGGGCGTTCTATTCGGCTAGCTCGATGGCTTTCAGGATACGGGCCTCGACTTTGGCGAACCAGGCCCCGAGCGCGAAGACCGCCATGCACAGCATGAGGTAGACCAGCATGGTACAGGCGAACACCACGCGATGGACCGGGTCCGAGAAATCGGTCACGTAGAAGACGAACAGGAGAAGCAGCAGCTCCACGACGGCCGTGGCCATCACCACCATCCGGAATCGTCCCTGCGCCTGATCGACCCGATCGAGGGTCCGGCGGCGGATCTCATCGAGGTTCTGGGCTTCTCTGGCCATCGTCATACCCTCCCCAGTATGTGAAGGACGGACCACGTCAGCAAGACGGCCTCGATCCCGGCGAATCCGAAGATCAGCCATCTGGTCATTCTGTCGACTTTCATCTGAGCCTCCTTTCTCGTGCTCATCCTCAAAGAGGCCGCCCCGGGCAAAAGGGTTCGAACGCAGATGTTAGAGTGCCGGCCATGACGGAACCTTCGAGGAAACGCTCCCTCTGGTCGACCATCCGCCGCATCTGGATCATCTCGGGCATCCTGGTCACGATCGTCTTCAATGGCTGGATGTTCATGGGCCGGCGGGCACAGGGCTTCGACAAAGGCATCCTCCGCTCCGATGCGCGCGTCGCGGTGGAGTCCACCTCAGAGTGGCTCTCCTTCACGCCCGTGGGAGCGCCCAAAAGCGCGGGCCTGATGTTCTTTCCAGGCGGCATGGTGGACCCGCGGGCGTACGCCCCGCTGGCGCACAGCCTGGCGCTCGACGGCTTCGAGGCCGTGATCGTGAAGCTCCCTCTCCGCTCGGCTCCATTCGAGTCGCAGGAGGAGGCGGTTTTCAAGCGCGTGCGCGACCGGATCACCCACGATCCCGAACGGCGGTGGGCCGTGGCCGGCCACTCCCGGGGAGGCGCCCTGGCCTGCCGCTTCGCCGCCCGCCATCCCTCCTCCCCGTCAGCCCTGATCCTGATGGGGACCACCCACCCGAAGGACTTCGACCTTTCGCAGTCGCTCTTTCCGGTGCTCAAGCTCTACGCGACCAACGACGGCGTTGCACCTCTGGACCGCGTCGAAGCCAACAGAGCGCTGCTGCCCGCCGAGACACGCTGGGTCCGCATCGAGGGAGGCAATCACGGCCAGTTCGGCTGGTACGGCAAGCAGCTCGGGGACGAAAGCGCCACGATCTCGCGCGAGCAGCAGCAGGCGATCGTCCGCGCAGAGATCCTCGGCATCCTGAGGAAACTCTCCGAGGAGGTCTGAACATCGCTGGAACAGCGGACGGGCTCGGGAGGGCCGCGAGCCCGTCCGTCGCGGCATGAGGGGCATGCCAGCGGCTACGGCTTCTTGCACTCCTCTCCGAGCTTGGACACGTTGACGCCGGCGGCGGCGGCCTCGCAGGCGTTGCCATAGACCTTGCCGTCGCAGCCGCAGACCGGGTCGAAGATCTCCGGGCAGACCTCGGGCTTCGGCGTGCACTGCCCGCGGCCCTTGCAATCGCCTGTGGCCTTGGCGCAGTACTGGTTCTTGGCGCATTCGGCGTTCTTGGTGCAGGTCCGCTCGCAGGCACCGGCGTGCTTCACGTTGGCGCCTGCCATGGCGGCGAAGCAGAAATTACCGTATGTCACGCCGTCACAGCCGCACACCGGGTCGAAGAAGAGCGGACAGACCTGGGGCCGGACCACGCACTGCCCCTGACCGCCGCACTTGCCCGCGCGCTTCTGGCAGTACTGGTTGCGGCTGCACTGGCCGTTGTCCTTGCAGGCGGGTCCGGGCTTGGGCTTCTTCACCTGGGCCGCCGCCGGAGCGGCTCCCTGGGCGGGCACCCCGGCCGCCAGCGCCCATCTCCCGACGGGCACCGCGGCGAGGCAGAGGATGAGGAACAGAATTCTCGAACATCGACGGTTCATGAACCACCTCCTGGGTCTGTGGAATGGGAAATCTGGGGTGGACACACGTCGAGCTGAAATCGAGGGGCTGCTCTGCGAGGAGGGGAACGAGGCATGGACCCGGCGCTCCATGGAGGGCAGCATGGAAGCTTCTTCATGATAGCTCAAAAAACTGTCCATGCGTCATACTTCGCCTGCACTGCCGTCAGGGAGGCCCGCGCCCGATGATCAAGACCCATGGTCTGACCCACATCAGCCTCGCCGTCAAGGACGCCGACCGCTCGTCCCGCTTCTATCGAGCGATCCTGGGAGCCGTCGAGACCTTCCGCGAGGACGGCTTCGTCCAGATCGAGACGCCGGGGACTCACGACGTGATCGTCTTCGTCGAGGGAGCGCCGCAGGCCGGCAAGACCGGCGGCATCCAGCACTTCGGCTTCCGCCTCGTCGATCCAGCGGACATCGGCGCGGCGGTTCAGGCCGTCGAAGAGGCCGGAGGAAAAATCCTCAGCCAGGGTGAATTCTGCCCCGGCGAGCCCTATGTGTTTTTCGCCGACCCGGACGGGTACGAGGTCGAGATCTGGTACGAGCCGGGAGCCGGTGCATGATCCAGGAGCGCAATCGTCTGGTATGAGCCTGATCTTCATAAGCCACAGCAGCGCCGATGCAGCGATTGCTGCCGAGGTCCGCCGGCATCTCGAGGACATGCGGCACCAATCCGTCTTCCTCGATTTCGACCCGGCCGACGGCATCCCGGCCGGGCGCAACTGGGAGCAGGAGCTGTACCACAACCTTCGCGCCTGCCGGGCGGTCATCGTCCTGTGCAGCAAGCGCTCGATGGAGTCCCGATGGTGCTTCATGGAGATCACCTACGCGCGTGCTCTCGGGAAGCACCTGTTCCCGATCAAGATTGAAGATTGCAATCTCGACGGCGTCGTGAGCGATCGGCAAGCGATCGATCTGACAAACAATCAGGATGAAGCGTATCAGCGGCTCGAGCGGGGTCTCCTCGCCGCCGGCCTCGATCCCGCCGATGCTTTCGACTGGGACGGGAAACGGCCTCCCTACCCTGGCCTCCTGGCCTTCCAGGAAGAGGACGCGGCCGTCTTCTTCGGCCGTGGCGACGAGGTCGGCGAGGGGCTGGACCTGCTGAATCGGGTGCGACGTCTGGGTGGGGTCTGCTGGGTGGTGGTCCTCGGCGCCTCGGGGACAGGGAAGTCCTCCCTCGTGCGTGCCGGCATTGTGCCCCGGCTGCGGCGCGACGCGGAGAGCTGGCTCGTCGTCGACCCGTTCCGACCGCGCGACCACCCGACACGGGAGCTATCGGGCGCTCTGAGCCGCACCTATGGACGGATGGGGCGAGACTTGCCCTGGCAGGATCTGCGCGATGCCCTCCAGCCTGACGCTGCGGGTCTGGTGGCAGGTCGTATCGCGAACAACCCTCTGGTCGAATTGGCTCACGATCTGCGGTTGCAGAGTGAGCACGCCGAGGCGCGGGTCCTGCTGGTCGTCGATCAGTTCGAGGAGCTCCTGGGCCAGCCGGAGGACCACCCGGCGAGCCGCTTCCTGACCCTCCTCCGGACGGCTGTCGAACAACCCGGCAGCCCGTTGCTCGTGCTCGCCACGTTGCGCTCCGATTTCCTCGGCTCCTTCCAGAAGAGCCCGGCCTTGCTAGACCTCCGGTTCGAGAGCCTCTCGCTGGGGCCCATGTCCCGGGAAGACATCGTAGCGGTCATCCAGGGGCCGGCCGACAGGGCCGGCTTCGACTTGGAGCCCGGCCTGGTCCAGATCCTCGTCGACGACGCGGCGGTAGGCGACGCCCTGCCGCTCCTGGCCTTCACGCTGCGCGAGCTCCACGAGCGCCGCGACGAGAAAGGCCGTCTCGCGATCAAGGTCTATCGAGAGGATCTCGGGGGACTGGACGGTGCAGTGGCCCGGGCCGCCGACGACCGGCTGCGGATGGAACGCCTCACGCCGGCCGAGGAAGACCGGCTCCGCCAAGCCTTCCTGCGGATGGTGCGGGTCACTGAGGAGGGGCGCTACGCGCGGCAGCCGGCGCGGCGGGACAGCCTCCCGCCGCTGGTCCATCCACTGCTCGAGAAATTCGTCCAGGCCGCGGAGCAAGCCGAGCGCGCCCGGCTGGAGGCTACCGTAAAGCAGGCCCTGGCGGCGGAGGAGCGCGCCGCGAGGCGGCCATCGAACGGGAGCGCGCCCTGTCGGCTCGGGACGATCTGGTCCAACGCCTTCCTGCCCGGCACTGGCAGGGCCGCGGAGGTGATCTCCCGATCGCGCTGGAAGACTCAACTGGTGTCGGGGGCAGCGGCCGCGGGCATTCCAGTCAACGAGCCCTTCTCCCGCCTCATCACGCTTCCCGAGGCCGGCGCCGCCCGCGTTCACTGGGAGCACGGACTCTCGATGACGGTGCTGGGACCGCCGGTCGAGTGGGTCCGGCGCTTCGCCGACTTCTGGTTGCGCGACATTGCAAAGTCGGTGGACCTCGAGGGCGAGGCTCCGGAGACCGCGGAGGCTGTGACAGCGGCGCTGCGCGATGTCGAGATCCTCGAGACTTTCGCAAGCCGCCGCATCGAGCTCCTGCCGTCTCCGATCGAGATCGTCGACATCCCCATACCCCAGGGGCAGGAACAATCCGTCTACAACCTCGCCAGCATCGTGCTGATGCTGGAGCTGGAGGGCAGGCGCATGCTGCTGCCCGCGGACAGTCGCAGCGATGTCCTCCTGCAGGCCCTGGCACAGGCCGGATACGTCGATGAGAAGGGTTTGTTGGAGGTGTCAACAACCCGAAGCTGAAAACCTTCGAGATGCTCTTCGAGGCCCGCCGCGACGACGGGCAGCCATTCACCATCTATATGAATTACCCGGCAGAGGAGCTCCCAAAGTCCTATCCTCTCGCCCCGCTGTGCTCGCTTTTCGAACAGGAGCAGCGCCGGGGGACGCCCTTCGGGATCGTCACCCCGGGCGAGGGCCGGGCCTCCCTCGCCATAGATCTTTCCAGCCGGGCCTCCTACCTCGATCCCGGCGTTCGCGCCGGTTCTCCAGCTCATAACCTGGAGCCCTCTACGCACGTACCTGTACCAATGGCCGCAAAACGCTCCCACATTCTCCTGCTCCTCCTCCCTCTCCTCACCGCCTGTGGCGCCCCGCCCGGACGGACCGCGGCCGACAGCTCTCCGTCGCCGCAGGCCGCCGCGAAGGTTCCGGCTGGAGGCGGTGGCCCCTGGGCCTTCTACTTCGAGGAAAACGATGTCCACCGCCTGATCGAGGATCTGACGGCTCGCTACCAGCCGGGCCGCTTCGCATTCGTCGGTGTGACGGTGGTCGATGTGGCCTCGGGCGAACGGCTGCCGGACCGGACGGTGTTGGTGAGTGGAGGACGCATCGAGGCGGTGGTCCCGGCGGGATCAGCCCTGGTACCGCGCGGCTATGTGAAGGTCGACGGCCGTGGGCGGTATCTGATCCCGGGCCTGGTCGACATGCACGTCCACTCGACGCAGACCGATGCCGATACCCTGCTCCACCTCGCCAACGGCGTGACCTCGGTGCGGGAGATGTGCGGCTTTCCCTGGACGCTGCGGCTGCGCGAGCGGATCCGGACGGGCCGCGTCCTGATGCCCAACCGCTACGTGGCCGGGCACATCCTCAACGCCATGCCCATGGAGATCTACGCGACGGTCGTAAAGACTCCGGAGGAGGCCCGCCGCACCGTCCGCGAGCAAAAAGCGGCCGGGTACGAATTCATCAAGGTCCATAACGTCCTGCCCAAGGAGGTGTACCAGGCCATTCTGGATGAGGCGAAAAAGCTCGACGTCCGGGTCGTGGGCCACATCCCGCACGGCATCACCGTAGCCGAGGCCATTCAGGGAGGGCAGCTCACCCTGGAGCACTTCAAGGGCTACATCCTCGACCGCGGCCTGACCATCACCAGTGAGGACTACGTCGCGGCCACCCGGGGCGCCGAGGTCTGGAACTGCCCGACGTTCTACAACTATCGAGGCGGCCTCAAGGGAGACGAGGCCAAGAGGCTCGTCCAGACGGCCGAGGAAATGCGCTATATCCCGGCCCGGACGCGCCGCCGCTGGCTGGAGCGGGCGGACACCTACACGGGCGACAGCGAAGAAAAGGTTTTCACCCTGTCGAAGAAGATCTTCGCCGACCTGCTGCCGATCCATGCCCGCTTTCTCGCCGGAACCGACTCGGGCGGCGGCTATGCGAACATGGTCCCCGGCTTCGCGCTGCACGAGGAGCTCCGCATCCTGGAAGAGCTCGGGTTGCCGCCCCTGGAGACGCTCCGGGCCGCCACGATCAATGCAGCGCGGGCTCTGGAGCACGAGGGCGAGCTTGGCACGATCGAGGCCGGCAAGCGGGCGGACCTGGTCTTGCTGGACGCCGATCCTCTCGCCTCCACAGCAAACCTCCGCCATCCGGCCGGGGTCATGGTGCGGGGGATCTGGCTCGACCGGACGGCCCTCGACGGGATGCTTGGCCGCCTCGAAGAGATCTATCGGAAAGCGGGAGCCGATACGACCCCGTCCGAGGCACAAATCGATCGTCTGATCGCCAGCATGGAGTCTCTGGGCCGGATCGGCTGGGTCTTCAAGGACCACCAGCTCGAGACCCTGGCATGGCTGCTGCGCAATCGCCAGCGCGAAGAGGATGCGCAACGGGTCCTCGCCTTCAAAGGCTGAGGAACCGCGTTTTTCTTACCCCTCCACCCGCAGATCCACGTAGGGCGGCGGAGGCTGCACGGCCGCGTAGTTGTTCTCGAAAAGGATGATGTCGCCGTTTCTCTCGATCTCTTTGAAGCCGGCGAACTTGTAGGTGATCAGCATCTGGCGGTTGCGGTCGGTGGAGACGAATTCGGCGCGGAGCTTGACTCCGGCTTTCTGGGCCTCGCGCAGGATGTGGTGGATCATGATCATCCCCACGCCTTTCGACATCACGCGGCAGGACATCAGGAGGAGCTTGACGTTCCAGACGTCCGGCTCGCATTCGACCAGCGTCAGGCCGATCTTGCCGTAGGTGCCGTGCCGGTCTTCCAGGCTGGAGATCAGCAGCCGGTGGCTTGGCGATTTGCGCAGCTCGTCCAGCTCTTCGTACGAGTAGGTGTAGCCCGTGGTGTTGAGCTGGTGGGTGCGGACGGTCAGCTCCTCGGCGCGCTTCAGGTCCTCTTCCTTCGCCGGCTCGATGGTGAAGATCATGTTGAGCGTGGCGAGGAACTCCTCGGTCGGGCCGACGAACTCGGCTTCTTCACGGTTGCGCGCGATGTCCGCCATGTACATCCTGCGGCGGATCTTCGAGTCCTCGGTGATGAAACGGGGTTTCAGCTCCAGCCGGTCGAGCATGTCGTCGAGCAATGCCGAGTCGATGCAGAGGACCTTCTCGTGGGTGAAGGCCACCTCCTCGCGTTCGAACGGCTGGTCGTCGACGAAGGCAATGGTGTCGAGGCCGATGTTGATGTCCTGGGCGATCTGGGTGATCGAGGCAGCCTTGGAATTCCAGTTGATCTGCGGGTAGAGGAAGTACTCGTCGATTCCGAATTCCTCCAGCTTCGCCATCGCCGTCTTGTGATCGTTGCGGCTGGCGATCGAATGCAGGATGCCGCGCTCGTCCAGGGTCTTCAGGATCTCGACGACGTGCGGGCGGAGCGTGACCTCGTCATCCTCCAGAAGGATGCCGTCCCACACGGTGTTGTCGAGGTCCCAGACCACGCACTTGATGGACTGTTTCTCTTTCTTTTTCTTGTCCAGCTCGGCCAGGGTTGGAGCCGTATCGATCATGGCGTGTCTCCGTCTCAGAATTCGGGGAAGTCGAACGTGGGGATGTGGATCTGTTGGATCTGCGTGCTCCCCTCGATGATTTCCATGACCTTGGAATCGCGCAGGTAGCGCGACACCGGGTAGTCCTCGCTGCATCCGTTGGCGCCGTGGATCTGCACGGCATCGTTGGCCGCGCGGGTGGCGAGCCGCGAGGCGAAGTACTTGGCGGCCATGGTCTCGGCGTTGCCGGCGGTGCCGCCCTGCGCGCGCATGTGCCCGGCCCGCAGGCAGAGCAGGCGCGCGGCACGCACGCCGACGATCATGTCGGTGAGCAGGGCGCGGATGAGCTGGTGCTCGAACAGGGGCACGCCGAACTGCCGGCGCTCGTGGGTGTAGCGCAGGCAGGCGTCGAGGCAGGCCTGGGCGATGCCGACCGAGCCCCACGCCACGCTGTAGCGGCCCTGCTCTAGGGCGTTCGAGACCACGAGCATGCCGAAGTCGACGCCGCCGATGAGCTGCCCGCGGGGGACGCGGCAGCCTTCGAAAAACAGCTCGGCGAGCATCGAGGCGCGGGTGCCGGTGATGCCTGCGAGAGGCTCGACGCGGAGCCCCGGCGTCTCCCGCTCGACCAGGAAGGCCGCCGGCTTTCCCTTGCCTTGGACTTGGGCAAGGACCAGGTAGAGGCCGGCGATCTGGCCGAAGGTGGTCCACTTCTTCCGGCCGTCGAGCACCCAGGAGTCGCCGTCCTCGGTCGCGGTCGCGATGGTTTCGACGCTCTTGGCATCGCTGCCGATGTTGGGCTCGGAAAGCGCCAGGGCGCCGAGCAGCTCGCCGGAGGCCATGCGCGGCAGGTAGCGCTCCTTCTGCGCCCGGCTCCCCCGCTTCTCGATGGCATGGGCCACCATGTCGTGCACGGTCAGGAGCGAGCGGACGGAGGAGCAGCCGCGGGCGATCTCTTCGGTCAGCAGGCCGTAGGTGATCATGTCCGTGCGGCCGCCGCCATGCTCCGCGGACAGGAGCGAGCCGAGCCACCCCCGCTCGCGGAGCTTGCCGACCAGCTCGGACGGGATCTTCTCCTCCCGGTCCCAGCGGCCGGCGTGCGGTGCGATCTCCGCGGCCACGAAGGCGCGGACGTCGTCGCGGAACCGCCGCTGCTCGGGGGTAAGCTCCAGGTTCACGCCGAGGCCGCGGGCGCCGCCGCGCCGGTCTTGCGGGCGATCAGGTTCGAGATCGCCCGGATCGAGCGGAAGTTGTCGAGGTCGAGGTCCTCGTCCTCGACGCGGATGCCGAACTCCTTCTCCACGAACGCCACGAGCTGCATGGCGAGCAGTGAGTTCACGAAGCCGAGGGCGAAGATGTCCTCGTCCGGCTGCAGGTCGTGGTTCTTGAAGAAACGGGAGAGAAACTCCTTGATCTTGCCCTGCGTCTGATCATCCATGGGGATCGGTCCGTCCATGTTCACAGCGAGACGCTGTAGTCGTAAAAACCTTTTCCGTTCTTTCGCCCGTGGAGGCCGGCGTCGACCATCTTCTTGAGCAGCGGAGCGGGACGGTATTTGCTGTCGCTATAGGATTCGTGGAGGACCTCGATCGAAAACAGGATGGTGTCCAGCCCGATCAGGTCCGCGGTTTCGAGGGGGCCCATCTTGTGGCCGAAGCAGGTCTTGAAGAGCTGGTCGACCTGCTCGGCCGTCGCGACGCCGTCCTGCACCACGAACACGGCCTCGTTGATGGTCAGCATGAGCACCCGGTTGGAGACGAAGCCCGGATAGTCGTTGACCACGATGCAGTCCTTGCCCATCTGGCGCAGGAACCGGCGGGCGGTCTCGATGGTCTCCTCGGTGGTGTGGTAGCCGCGGATGACCTCGACCATGGGCTTCAAGGGTACCGGGTTCATGAAGTGCATGCCGATCACGCGGTCCGGGCGCTTGGTGATGCCGCCGACGCGGGTGATCGAAATACACGATGTATTGACTGCGAAGACGGCGTGCTGGGGGCAGATCTCGTCGATCCGCGGATAGACCTTGCTCTTGATGTCCCACTTCTCCGGCACGTTCTCGACCACGAAATCGACGCCGGCCAGGTCGTCCAGGCTCTGGGTGAAGCGGATGCGGCCGAGCACGACGTCCGCGCTCTCCGGTTTGGTCCCCTGGGCGCCCTTCTGGAACATACCCTGGAAACGCAGGCTCTTGCGGATCTCCTCACGCGCATGGTCGAGGATCTCGTCCGAGATGTCGACCAGCACCACCTGGTGGCCCGTCTGGGCGAGGTTCTGCCCCACACCCGACCCCATCACGCCGGCGCCGACGACGCCGACCGTCTGTATCTCCATGTTCGCTCCTCTCTCCTGGGAATCTGCCTGCGGCGCCCCCCGGGGCGCCCGCGGAGGCGGGATTCTACCGTGCGGGCCGGGCCATGGGCAGATCCCGGGCCTCGCGGCCTCGCGGCAACGGTCACTACTTAGGGTGTGGCATCGCGGGACGGAGGGGACAACGCCTCCATTTCAGCTTACTCAAATGAACGCGTCCCCCCTCTCCCGGTCGGTGGGAGGGCGATGGGAGAGGGGGGACAGGGGGTGAGGTTTCGGGTGGGGTGGCGCGATCCTTGCTGAGGGCCGGTGGCAGCGGCGAGGCCGGCAACCGGCCTGACAGCCAAGGAGGTTCTCTTGCAGCCCACCCTACGCAGTTCTTCGACGGGAACCCTTCTTCTCGTCGGCCTCGCCCTCTTCCTTCTTCCCATTGGGTCGCAAGCCCAGGTGACTCAACCACTTACGGCGGAGCAGGTGAATTGCAGCGCCGACCAGCTCCACGCCCTCTTCGGCCGTTCGGCGGTCCTCTTCGGACCCGGGTACAGCGAGCAGACGGCGACCTTCCTCTTCACCTACGCGGGGGGCTCGAACGAGCTCTCCGGGCTCGCCCTGATGGAGCAGGAGGACACGACCGGCCGGGTGGTCGGCGCCGACCGCCAGCTCCTCTTCAGCGTGATCCCGAGCCGCACCCGCTTGCGGCGCAACCCGGCGAAGCCGCAGCTCAGCTCCTTCAACCTCATCCGCGACATGGCGAGCTCCGACCCCAGCCGCCTCGAAGACCCGTTCGCCATGGCCGTGATCCTCGATCCCACGATGGAACCCCTGAAAAACGAGGACTTCTCCACCCTGCTGGCGATCGACAACCTCGGCTTTGAGGACGGCGGGCTGACCTCCGACGGCAAGACGGGACGAGGCCTCCAGTTGCTCCTGGAACGCTGCCGGACCACCACCTTCACGAAGGCCGACCTGCACGTCTTCAACGTCGTCTCCCGGATGCTGCGCGCCACGGCCTGGAGCACCCGCCGGACGGACAGGAAGGCCGAGCGGCTCCACAAGCTGGCGACCATCTACCGCGGCGAGGAGTCCTCTCCCCTGTCGGCGGGAGCGCGCACGAGCTACCGGATCGACCTCTTCCCGCTGGCCAAGGGGAAGACGAACCGCGTCTCGCTGGAGCTGCTGATCGACCTCGGGCCGGACGGGGCGCTCGGTGACGCCACGCTGCGGGTGCTGCCGGCCTGCGCCGCCGCGGGAGACCGCGACTGCACGTCCGTGACCTCCGAGGTGTCGGTCTCGATCATCCACCCGATCTCCGGCCAGCAGAAGTGGACCGCCGAGCCTGGCACGACGGTCTGCTGGAAAGGCCCCGCGAGCTGCCCGAGCGAGGTGAGCTTCTCCTTTGCCGAGCGCCTCAAGGGCACGAGCTGGCTGCGGCCGTAGCACTCCGTCTTCCAGACCATTCTCCGAGGAACCGCGGTCCGCGCCTTGAGACCGCGGTTTCTGCTGTAAGAATGACAAAAAACATTTTCAGAAGCTGAAGACCGCCCCCGCCGAGAGGCCGTCGGTGTCTCCCGTATTGCGGCCGTCCAGGGTGGTGAAGTAGGCCGCGGAGAGGCCGACCATTTCGGTGACGCGGGCGTAGAGCTTGACGCCCGCCCTGGAGTACTCCTCCTTGTTGCTGGGGAAGGTGAAGCCCGGGTCGCCGATGTCGGTGCCATCGTCGGCGCTCAGGTAGGAGTAGAAGCCGCCGAAGGTGACGCGACCCGCCGTGAAACCGAGCTCCGTGTACAGAGGGAACCCGTCGGGCGCCTCGTCGCTCCGCAGGTCGTAGCCCACCTGCTGGGAGATGTAGAAGGTCTGCGTCTGGAACTGGTAGACCAGCCGCAAGAGGACGTCCGTGGTGTTGTCTCCCAGGTCCACCGGCAGGTTGGCCTCGTAGTCCTGGGCGGCGGTGCGCACGCCCACCGCGCCGACCAGGTTGTGCGGGCCGGACGAGAGGAAGCGGAGCTTGAGAAGGACCGAGAGGTCCTGAAGGCCGCTGTCCTCGAACCCGCCCAGACCGTCCGAGCTGGCGTCGACATACGGAAGGTTAGCCACGATCGCCAGGCGGTCCGTCAGGCCCCATTGCAGCCAGACGCTGAAGCTGTTGATGTCCACCTCGCCGACCCCGGGATCGGAGACCTTGGTCGTGCCGACCCAGAACTCATCGTAGCCCTCGGCGGTATACGACACGGCGAGGTCCCCGTGTCCGCGGCTCGGCAGGAAGCCGTTGATGTCCATGGCGTGAAGAGGCGCCCCGAGCCCGGCGACGGCGACGGCGACGACCAGCACAGCGCGTAACGCGACGTGAGACTTTCCCTCTAGGCTCTTCCTTCTCATCCCATTCCTCCTCTCAGGTCTAAGGCTGCTACTCTTCTATTTTATGGACTTGTCCTGGATCTGGAGGGAGTCTAGATCTATTTTGGGTCTACGGATTCGGGTCTTCACTTGGTCCCGGACTAGTACAATCGGCATTCATTAAGATACGCCTGAAATGTAACTTCCTCACGGGGTTGCCACCGTCTGACAAAGGGAGGACTCATGCTGCGCAAGCTGACCGGAGTAGGACTCTGCATCGCCGCCCTGCTCGGCCTCGCCGTGCAGGCTCGCGCCGACGTGGTGATCGACTGGGACATCGTTCTGCTCAACGCCATCCGAGCCGACAGGACGCCGCCGCCCAAGGCGAGCCGGGCCATGGCCCTCGTCCACGTGGCCATCTTCGATGCCGTCAACGGCATCCTGGGCGGCTACACGCCCTTCCACGTGACGACGAGCCCTCCGGGCGGCGCGTTGCCCGAGGCCGCTGCTGCGGCGGCGGCCCATCAGGCCCTGGTGGCGCTCTTCCCGGCCCAGCAGGCCACCTTCGATGCCGCGCTGGTCACCTCGCTCGCCGCCCTCCCCGACGGTGCGGCCAAGATCGCCGGTGTCTCCTGGGGCAAAGCGGTGGCGGATGAGATCCTCGACCTGCGGGCCGACGACCATGCAGGGCAGGTGCTGAGCTATGAGTCTCCCACCGGCGCCCATTGGTGGATTCCGACACCGCCGGCCCTGGCCCCGGCCCTGCTGCCCAACTGGCCCCTCGTGACGCCGTGGTGCATGACCAAGGGGTCACAATTCCGCGTAGGGCCGAAGCCCTCGTCGGCCAGCGGCGCGTATACAGCGGCCTTCCGCGAGGTCAAAAGGCTCGGCGAGAAGAACAGCACCAGTCGCACCGCCGATCAGACGCAGATCGCCCTGTTCTGGGCCGACGGCGCGGGCACTGCCACACCGCCCGGCCACTGGCTCCTCGTCGCCCAGGGAGTCTCGCAGCAGGAGCATCTCTCGCTGCTCGAAAACGCCCGGCTGTTCGCCCTGCTGGGCATCACCGTGGCCGACGCGGCGATCGTTTCCTGGGACGCCAAATATGCCTACAACGACTGGCGCCCGGTCACCGGCATTCAGCACGCCGACACCGACGGCAATCCGGACACGATTGCCGACCCGGCCTGGGAGCCGCTCATCGCGACGCCGCCGTTCCCCTCCTACACCTCGGGCCACAGCACGTTCAGCGGCTCGTCGTCCAGGCTGCTCGAGCTGTTCTTCGGGACCGACGCCTTCTCTTTCTCGACCACCACGGACGGGCTCCCCGGCGTGACGCGCTCGTTCACCAGCTTCTCGCAAGCCGCCGAAGAGGCGGGGCAGAGCCGGGTCTACGGCGGCATCCACTGGCAGTACGACAACCAGGCGGGGCTCACGAGCGGCCGCACCCTGGCGGAGCACGTCTTCTTCGGCTTCCTGACGCCGGTGTCCGCGCCCGGCACCTGCACGGCCGATGCGACGACGCTCTGCCTCGACGGCGGGCGTTTCAAGGTCCAGGCACAGTGGAAGACCGGTACCTCCTCGGGGCCGGCCCAGGTCGGCTCGCACACCGACAGCTCCGGGCAGTTCTACTTCTTCGACTCCGACAACACGGAGCTGACCGTGAAGCTGGTGGACGCCTGCAGCTTCAATGACCGGTTCTGGGTCTTCGCCAGCGGCCTGACCAATGTAGAGGTCCTGATCAACGTGACCGACACCGAGACCGGCCGTGTGCGGCAGTATTTCAACCCGCAGGGCAAGCCCTTCGCGCCCGTGCAGGACGTCTCCGCGTTCGCAACCTGCCCGTAAAAAGCTCTCTGTTTCAAGCCCCCCTCTCCGCTGCCTGGAGAGGGGGTTCCATCGCCTCGACAGCTCCTTGCGAAGGATTCTGGTCCGCCGTGCATCCAAGAGGGGCAGGCACGGCAGCCGCCCCGGCTTTACGGCGGCGGCAGAATCAACGACGCTTCGGGAGAAAGGAGCTCTTCATGAAAATTGCACTGAGTCTGGCATTGGCAAGCATGGCGCTCGTTCCGGCAACGCTCACCGCCCAGTTCACCACCGATTTCGCGATCGAGAGCTGCACGTTCGCCGCGGATGGCCGTCAGAACCCGTACTTCAGCCTCCACCCAGGCGATCAAATCACGCTCGAGGGCGAGGACGACGGCGAAGAGGTCAAGGTCCAGATCACCGTCACCAACAACACCAAGCTGATCAAGTTTACGCCGGCCGGCGGCGCGCCGATGTCGGTCCAGGCCCGGGTGGTCGTCGAAAGGGAATGGGTCGACGGGGAGATCGTCGAGATCTCGCGCAACTGGTTCGCCCGCTGTGTGCAAACCAACGACATCTTCTACTTCGGAGAGGCGGTCGACATCTATGAGGATGGGGAGGTGGTCAGCCACGACGGCGCCTGGCAGGCAGGAGTGGCCGGCGCCCAGCCCGGCATCATCGTTCCCGCCCGTTTCCTGATCGGCTCGCGCTATTACCAGGAGATCGCTCCCGGGGTGGCCCTCGACCGCGCCAGGCATGCCCGCATGGGATTCTCGGTGACCGCCGCGGGCGAGACCTTCGAAGACTGCGGCGAGGTCGTCGAAACCTCACCTCTCGAGCCGGGACACGAAAGCATCAAGGTCTATTGCCCCGGTGTCGGGCTGGTGCAGGACAACGACATCACCTTGAGCGATTTCCGGCGGGACTGAGAGCCCGTTGTCCGCACCCCGGCATGGCTCTATCATCGCCCCTGCCGGCCATGAGCGAATCACCGATGCTTCTCGGGCAGCCAGTGACGGATCACACGGAGGACCTACAGCTCGTCGAACGCATGCTCGCGGGCGAGGAGAGAGCCTTCGACGCCTTCGGCGAGCGTTACTTCAAGGCCCTCTACCGGTTCGTCTTTGCCCGGCTGCGCGGCGACCGCGACGTGACCCGGGAGATCGTGCAGATCGCCATGACCAAAGCTCTCGCCAAGCTCGACACCTATCGGGGCAAGGCATCGCTTCTGACCTGGCTGTGCGCCTGTTGCCGCAACGAGATCCTCATGCACTTTCGCCACCAGCGGACCGTACCGCTCGACGTCGAGCTCGACGAAGCCGTGGAAGCTGCTCCCGGCTTCGGCTCGCAACACCTTCGCGATCCCGAGTCCGCGCTCCTGAGGCAGGAAGGAGCGCACCTGGTACATATGGCGCTCGACGGCCTGCCCGAGCACTACGCCCGCGCGCTGGAATGGAAATACCTGGACCGCCTCTCCGTCGAGGATATCGCCGCACGGATGGATGTACGTCCCAAGGCGGCAGAGTCGCTGCTCACACGAGCGAGACAGGCGTTCCGGACGATTTACGAGAGCCTCGAAGGACCGCACCATGGATGAACGAGATCAGAAGACCGCAGGCGCTTTCCCTCCCGAAGAGGAGGAGATCGTCCGCCGGCTGCTGGAGAGCGCCGGGCCACGCCCACAGATCCCGGAAGAGGACCTCGCGGCAATCTCCTCGGCAGCCCGGTCCGCGTGGCGGCAGCAGGTCCAGCGCAGGGCCCCGGCCCCGGTGCAGATCAGGCGCCGGCCGCTCCGCGCGCTCCTGCTGCCTCTGGCGGCTGCCTTGGCCGTCGCCGTCGGTCTCGCTGTGTGGTGGGCTCTGCAGAGCGACAGCGTGCCACCGACGGTCGCCTGGGTGGAGGCGGCCACCGGCTCCGTCCAGCTTGAAGGAACTGGTGCGATGCGCCTGCTCTCGGCCGGCGAGCCGATTCCAAGCGGTGCAACGCTCGCGAGCGGCGGCGACGAGAGCCCTGGACGGGCCTTGCTACGCCTGGCGTACGGCGCGACCGTGCGCCTTGACGCGGGAACCCGGCTGCGCTTCGCCTCCGCCACCGCCGTAGAGCTCGAGCGCGGAGCGCTGTACATCGACACGGGCCGATCGGGCTCGGCGATTCCCGCGATCGAAATCCGGACCCCGCTGGGCACGGCACGGGACATCGGCACGCAGTTCATGGTCCGGGTAGGGTCTGAAAGAAGCGCCCTGCTCGTGAGGGTCCGCGACGGCGAGGTCCTCACGGAGCACCGTGGTCACACCTTTCGCACACCGGCCGGGCAGGAGCTGGTCCTCCACCCCGATGGAACGGCGGAGCGCCACCAGGCAGCCACCTACGGTCCCGGCTGGGAATGGGTCCTGGAGACCTCTGCCCGCTTCGACATCGAGGGCCGCAGCTTGCAGGAATTCCTCGCCTGGGTGTCGCGCGAGACCGGCTGGCAGATCCGCTTTGCGGACGAAGCGCTCGCGGCCTCGGCGAGAGGAATCGTGCTGCACGGCAGCATCGGCAACCTGCGGCCGGACCGCGCGCCGTTCGCCGTCCTCCCGGGAGCCGGGCTGGAGGGGACGCTGGAAGGCGGTACGCTGGTCATCCGGCGTCGGCGTTGACCTGGTCGCTCGCTTTGCGACGGCGCCGAGAGCTGGCACCTTCGCTCGGCTCAGAGCTCCCAGGTCACACCAAGGGAGGGGAAGATGCCCGCCCAGCGCTCCTTTTCGAGAACCACGACACCGGCGTCCTCGTCCGGTTGTGCGTCGAACCCCGCGAGGTTGTGCCGATTGTAAACGTTTTGGATGTCGACGAAGAACGTCAGCGCCCCCGCGCGCAGGTCCCAGCGGCGGCTGGCCCGCAGGTCGAGGCGATGATACGGCGGGAAGCGCTTGCTGCGCAGCGGCCCGAAGACTGCCACGAGCTCAGACTCCTCCGGGTCTTCCGGGTCGATGACTTCGCGGGTGTCGACCGGAGTGGTCGGCCAGCCGGTGTGATACCGCCCGGCGAGGTTGAGGTTCCACGACCTGGGGAGGCGGACGTTGAGGTCGAGAGCCAGCGTGTGCGGCTGGTCGAGGGGACGCGGCACGTCCTCGCCGGCGAGCCGGTCCTCGGCCCGGGCGTAGGAATAGGCGATCCACCAGTCGAAGCGGGCGCCGCGGCTGCCGCGCACCAGGAGCTCCAGGCCTTCCGCCGTGCTCCGCACGGGAGCGATGCGCGCCCGGTCGGGCTCGATCTCGGGAAAAATGTTCAGCGGCTCGAGGAGGCTCTCATAGCGCGGCCTCGGGTCGTCGATCTCGCGGTGGAACAACTCGACGCGAACGGCCTCGAAGCCCAGGCGGTTGGGCCGCAGGACGGTCTCGTAGCCCAGGACCCGATGCTCTGAAAGCTCCGCCCGCCGGAGGGCGGTCTCGCCATCCTCGACCTGCAGCTCGTAGGGGCGCTGGCTCTGGTAAAACCTCCCCCAGGCTGCGCGGATGACACTGCGCTCTCCCCGGCGCCAGGCGAGATTGATTCTGGGACTCAAAAGGTTGTCGTGGGTGGCGGTGTGACGGTCGTAGCGCAGCCCGAGCTCGGCCGTGAATCGGTTGCTCCAGGAGACCAGGTCGCTGGCCCAGAGGCCGACGTGCTCGTCGCGCAACGATTCCTCGAGCTGGTGCTCGATCAACCGGGGAGGCGCGAAGGGTGCGAGAATCACGATTTCGGGCTCCATCTCCTTGAAGTAGTCGAAAAAGGCGTCGTAGCGCCGTGCCTCCCACCCCGCCATGAGCACGTGCCGGGGCTCGAGCTGCCGGCTCCAGGCCTGGGTAAGCGCCAGGACCTGGAGGTGGCGCCGGTCCCGCAGCTCGAACTCGCCTTCCTCGTCTTCTCCTGTCCCTCCGCGCCGCCTCTCGATCTCCGCCCACGATCCGACCGTCTCGACGAGAAGCTGCCGGCCCGGCATCGCCTGGTGCGTGAGCCATCCATAGGTGCTGCGGTAGCCGTTCTCGAAGCGCTCGACGCTGTCGTTGTCGATCCTGTCCAGCTCGAGGTCATCGCCGGCCGCGAGGACCCGGGCTCCCACCAGGCCGAGGTCCGTCGTGCAGCTCGGCCTTGCCGAGGACATCCCAGAACTGCGGGTGCTCGCCGCCGATCGCGTCCCGGGCGAGGTCCAGGGAGCCGCGGCGCATGGTGACGAGCCAGGCCCCGCGGTCGTCTGCAAGCCTGCCGGAGCCGGATGCCAGCGCGTCGAGCACGCTGAGCCCGAGGACGAGCTGGCGTCCGGCCGGCGGATCCGTGGTCCGCAGGTCGAGCACACCGCTCATGCGATCGCCGTGGCTGACCGGGTAGGCTCCCGTCGTCAGGCTGGCGCTGGCGAGGGCGCGAGCGGGGATCAGGCTCAGCGCGCCGTCGTAGTCCTGGAGGTGGTAGGCGTCGTACAGCTCCTGTCCGTCCAGGAGGATCTTCACCTCGTCGGAACGTCCGCCGTGGACGCTGAGTCGGGCGGTGACGTCGTTGGCCGCCACGCCGGGCAGCAAGGAGGCCGCGCGGAAAATGTCCCCGCCCAGATGGGGAAGCCTCTCGATCTCCTCCCGGCCGAAGGACAAAGACGAGTCCGAGGGCTCCTGGAGCAGTGACAGGCGGCTCGGCTGCACGACGATCTCGTCGTGGAAGACAGGCTGCAGGCGCAGGTAGAACACGACCTGGCGCGCCTCGCCCGCGGCAACCGAGATCCCCTCGATCCGCTGCTCCAGGTACCCCGCCGCGCTCACCTCCAGGGTGTAGCTTCCGGGGTCCAGAGCGGCCACGGAGAAGCTCCCATCGTCGAGGACCGCAGCCTCTTGCGCGCGTTCGACCACTCGGACGACGGCACCCGCCAAGCCCCGGCGGCCTTCGCGAGCGAACACCCTCCCCTCGATCGAGGCCTTGCCAATGTCGCCGGCCGCCGCTTTCGCAACGACCACCAGGATGCCCTCGGGCCCGGCCTCGACTCCCAGCCCGTGCGGCGCCAGGACCTCTTCCAGGAGCTGCCGCGGCTCGCGGGCGGCGGGCTCGGCGGCGACCGTCATGTCCGGTCGCACAAGCTGGCTGGTGAAGACGATCGTCAGTCCTTGCCTTTGCAGGGACTGGAGCACCTCGGCCAAGGGACGGCCTTCGTAGCTCGCGGCCGCCTGCACGTCCGCCGTCGCAGCGTCAACGGACGTAGCGCCCGCTAGAGCTACGGCCAAGAGAAGCCTCCAACCGAGCCGTCTCATCGCGCATTGAAGGATAGCCCAAAAGGGCCTCTTGACAACGTTCCACCCGGCTCGCATCCTTGAGACCTCGCTCACATCTGTGCTTTGTGCAATGAATCTCACGTGATTATCTGTCTCGACGTCCACTACCAGGAGCCTGGCGCGGTCGCTGCCGGTCTTTGGTTCCGCCAGTGGTCTGACAGCACCAGCGCAGCCGAGGCCGTCGTGCCCATCGAGCGGGTCGCGCCTTATCAATCCGGGCAGTTCTATCTTCGAGAGCTGCCGTGCCTGCTCGCGGTGCTGGAGAAGGGGCCTCCGGCAGACATCATCGTGGTCGACGGCTACGTCTGGCTGGGAGACGAGCAACGGCCTGGCCTCGGTGCGCATCTCTACCGGACGCTGGACGAGAAGGCGGCGGTCATCGGCGTGGCCAAGACGCGCTACGCCGGGGCCACCGCCGTGCAGGAGCTCCTGCGTGGGGCCAGCCGCTCTCCTCTCTACATCACCGCTGCCGGAATGGACCTCTCCGAGGCCGCTCACCACATTGCCGAGATGCACGGGCCCTACCGCATTCCGACCCTCCTCAAACGGGTCGACGATCTCTGCCGCGGACGCTTCATGGGACGTGTAGTCTACCAGGGAACGTGAGCCACTTCGGTAGGGTGCTTGGTGTAGTATCTCATCAGGTCGTCACTGGCAGAGCTGCCGCGCAGCGTTCGAGGAGCTCGGCACCGTACGCGCTCGCCTGGCCCAAATGAGGGATGTTAACTTTCCACAAAGAGGAGAAGGCAATGAGACGCATCATGCTCGTGGCATTCTTGGTTGCAGGAATCCTTGGCCTGCCTCTTGCCAGCAGTGCGGCTGCGGCTCGAGAAGACTCTACAGAGAAGGAAGCAGCTCTTAGCCTCGGCTCCGCTGTCGCCGAGGCGGACGTGGTCATGAGAAACGTACTGCGCACCGTAACACGCAATCCGGATGGCCAGATGGTCCTCGGTGTTTCATTCCTCACAGGCCGCGATGCAAACGATAGGATGATAATAAACTATTTCTTCCGCGTCACTGGCCCGGACGGAAGGGAAGTAAAGCGTCTCGCGCCTGCCCCCTCAGAGCTATGTCCTGACCATGGACCGGCGCCGTGCAGCATAGATCTAATCTCGGTGAGCAGCCTCGCCGAGGCCGAATCTTACACAATCGAGGCGGGCATCATGTCCCGCCTTGCCGTATTGCTCATGAAGGATGCACGCACTGTGCAGAACGGGAAGGTATGCGAATCCGAGTGCGCGAGCGGTTGCCGCTGTTATCCGTGCTCTGTCGGTAGTTTCGACTGCCTCACCAATGCGGTTTCGACCAGCGCGCTACGCGCCCTGCGGCTCATGGAGATCCTCCATCTCCATGAAGGGTGGGTGACCTTGGTTCCAAAGGAAGCACGGCTTGTGGATCGCTAGGGTCTGTCGGGGTGAGGCTAGAAGGAGGGTGTCATGGAACGCGAGGGGCGTGAAGCTGCTATCATCATGACGATGCAAGCGGAAGTGACCATCCTCCGATCGCCAGCCACCTACACCCTCGCCGAGCTGGCGCAGATCGCCGCCATCTACTTCGCTTTTCCCGCATTCGGTCTTCGCAAGCTCCAGATCCCCTCGCACGAGCGGGCACACCTCTTCGTCTACCCAGGCATCCTCTTCCTGGTCTTCGCCGCCCTCCTGGGCTATCATGTCCTGACGACGCCATGATCACAGTTTAAAATCGAGCCCCGCAGATCCGGACGGAATGAGCCTCGCCACGTGAATTCCTGTCGCCCCTGCCGGGGCTCCGGTGGGTTGAAATGTGCTCGGTTCCCGGGATTGAAATCCCGGGCTAATTCCGACCGCCCCTGCGGGGCTGATTCCAGACCCTCTCAGAGCGGCTCACGCTTGCCCGCAACCCAAGCCTTCCAGGCCGGCCCAACGGGCCGGGAGACTCCAGCCCAGGGCTGAGGCCGAAGGCCGATGCCCTGGGTCAACAGGCCCCACGTTCAGGCGGCCTGAAAGGCCGCGAGACCTCTGGCTGAACCGAGCGCTGAGCCGACTCCGGCAGAAATCTCTCGCGAGCCTTTCAGGCCGCGGGGTTTGATCACCTCTCTGCCCAGGGCATCGGCCTTCGGCCTCAGATGCCTTGGGCTCCGTTCTGCCGGCGCGTTGGGCCGGATGGAGACGAAATCTGCGCGCCGCACGAGGATTCTCGGAGGTAGTCGATCAGATGAGTAAAGCCACGATTTCGCCACGATCTCCCACCGGCTTGCCATAATCCGGCCTTCTGCGCGCCGTTCCTGAAGCATCTATTCTGATCATGAGAACTGATGCCACGCGATGGACCATCCCCGGTGTGCTGACTCTCTGGTGCATCGCTCTCCTCATGCTGCGGGTGGAGCGCTCGGGTTCCCTCTCCTACGTATTCCTGTGGTGGAATCTCTTTCTCGCCTGGATTCCGTGGCTGGCGGCTCAGGCCTTCCGGGCTTCGAGTCAGCGCCGTGGTCCCAGGCTGCTCCGGCTCGGATGGTTCACCCTCTGGCTTCTCTTCCTCCCGAACGCACCTTACATCCTGACGGACCTGCTCCACCTCGCACCACGGCCGCTGGTCCCGCTGTGGTATGACCTCGCTCTCCTGCTCTCCTGTGCCGGCACGGGGCTCCTGCTCGGGTACATCTCTCTCCTCGAAGTCCAAGGCGCCGTGGAGGAGCGGCACGGTCGCGTGGCAGGCTGGATCGTCGCCGCCGGCTCGCTCTTCTTGTCCGGATTCGGGATCTATCTCGGACGGTTCCTGCGCTGGAACAGTTGGGAAGTCCTGACGGATCCGGCGGGAATCTTCGGTGACATCACGGTCCGGTTGTTGAATCCCGCTTCGCATCCCCGCACGTACGGAGTCACGCTGATCTTCGGCATTGGCCTGCTACTCGGCTATATGGCTCTGCGTGTGCTTGCGGTGCCTCAATCGCCCAGCCCTCGCCCGCAAAGCTCCGGGGGACCGGGGGGAGCGCCCCTTGTGGGCGCCGGCACGTAGACCCGGGTTTCAACCCGGGGATCAGGTGGCTCCGATTTCGTTTTCGAGCCCCTTCAGGGGCGGTGGAACGGGCGGGCGGCGCACCGGCCCGGTACCGCCGCGGGTGAGGAATTGGCGCAGTGGAGAATTGAACCGGTGAAAAAATGAATCAACGCACGGAGAAATAAAGGTCGTGCCACATGACGCTGGTGGGGGCCGTTCCCACCGCCCAGATCCTTCGCTACGCTCACAGGATGACACGACGGACCTGGATCACCAGCGGGTCGAGTCTGTTCGCTGGCGAGGACTTTCGAGCCGCTTCTGAGGACCGGCCAAGTCGCCTCGGCCTACGACAAGATCGGCGCGCTGCATACGGCTGAGCCTGGAGGACACACGGCGCGGTCTCGGCACCAGGCGCTTCAGCTCCTTGGGCATAGCGATCCTGCGCCGCAATGCACCCGAACACTCCGCGCTCTCGTGCATCACGACTGACATCACTCCTGCCGTGATCTGCATCACCTCGCCTTCGAAGCGCAACACTCCCGCCGGATCGCGCATCACACACGCCGATCCGCGAGACACTCCGAACATCACACGAATCACTCCTGCCACCTTTGGAGCGTATCAGGTCACAACAGGAGTGATGTGCTTCACCTTCGGAATGATTCGCTTCACCCGAGCAGTGTCGCAGGCCAGGGTGCGAGTGATGCAGGCCGCCGCCGTAGTGATGCAGGCCGCGCTGGTTGCGGCGTCCGAAGGGGCAGTGGTCCGGCCGCTCTCGACAGGTGTGCAGGAGCTTCCAAGCGGAGCGCGGCGGAATCCGGCGCGGATATTCCAAGCCGCACTCGTAGAAGCTGCCAGCTCGGAGCTTTCGGCGCAAATTTCGGCCTTGGTGAGGCGGTTCGCGGGCGGGGCAGGTTCGAATCGGAGCGGAGAGAGCGTTTGAGGCGAGAGGGCGAGCGTCTGGCTGTGCTGGAGAGTCAGATTGCCGAGCTCGAGCGGTTTCGCCGGACGGCCAGCGTGGAAGCGACGGAGAAGGTGCAGCGGCTGCAAGAGCTCAAGGGGATCGGAGGCAACAGTGGTTGGCTGTTCGTGGTGGAGTTCTTCGGCTGGCGGCAGTTCCGCAACCGCCGTGAGGTGGCCGGTTTGGCGGGTCTGACGCCGATGCCTTATCAGAGCGGTGACACGGTCAACCACGAACAAGGGATCAGCAAGGCGGGGAATCGTCGGGTCCGGGCGATGGCGATCGAGATCGCTTGGGGCTGGTTGCGCTTCCAACCGCAGAGTCGCCTGAGCTTGTGGTTTCAGGAGCGTTATGGTCCTGGGAGCCGCCGATCTCGGCGGGTGGGGATCGTGGCCCTCGCCCGCAAGCTGCTGATCGCGCTGTGGCGCTATCTGGACTACGGTGTGATTCCTGAGGGTGCTGAGCTGAAGACGAAGTAATCTGGGAGGAAAAAGCTCGGAGAGAAACGACTGGTGGAGCGTGCCCGGCCCAGGGCTTGGTTCGGCTTCCGAACCGTTCTCTCAGATGGGGCCGCTCCGAGAGCTTGCCTGAGTCGCTCGACAGCGCATGCTGCATTTGGTGTCCTGACCCAAAGAGGTCAGCACGGATAGAAGCTGGAAAGGACGACTCCCCAGGTCCCTGCACACTCCGGGCAAGCGCCAGACGGACTGAGAACCAAGAAGCGAGAAAACCGGTGACAGGAGGGGGGCCAGGAAAGGGAAAACGACGAACCACCACCCCGAGACGCTTGACACCGGTGGCCCACATAGAAGCCCTGGGCTCCGCTCTCCCAGCCCGTTGGGCCGGATGGAAAAGAAATTTGCGCGCCGTACGAGGACTCTCGGACGTAGTAGATCAGAGGGTGTCTGGAAGTCCTGCGCGAGTCCCGCCGCGGGCCCTCACCCCCGACCCCTCTCCCATCCGCACTCACACCCGCCCGGGAGAGGGGAGCCCCCACCCAGGAGCTTCCTGATCATGCATTTCTCCCCCCTCCCGGGGGAAGGGAGTGCGGATGGGAGAGGGGCTGGGGGTGAGGGGCCAAGGCGACGCCCCCAGCAGAGTTTTCCAGACACCCTCTCAGGCCTTCAAGCGTCGATCAGGGCCGTGACCCGCACCGCCTCGAAGGAGACCCGGCCTCCCCGGGCTCCCAGCGCCAGCCGGGTGGGGTGGGTCGGAGCGGCGACGGTGCCCAGGATGGTGCCTTCCCAGGAGATCTCCAGCTTACCGCCGTGCTTGCGGAAGCGGAGATGCTGGTCGGTCCGCGGATCGAAGCCGGAGGGCAGGAGGAATTGGCGCTCCTCTCCAGCTTCTCCGACATCCAAGGCCCTGTCTGCAAGGACAAGCTCGATTGCGGGTCCCGGCCCCATCTCGCCCCAGGCCGGGAACAGGACGTAGCCGCCGTCTCCTTCGTGCAGACGTGCGTTGATCCGCACCTCGTAGCTTTCGAAGGGCGGACCCTTGGTGATCACGCCGGAGGCGAGCCAGAGCCGGCCCTCCCCCACCCACGCTTCGGCGCCTCCGGTGTCCCAGCCCAGATCGGCCGGAGACGTCTCGTCGTTCGAACAGGTCTTCCCAGCCGGCGGACAGGGAAAAGCCGGAGAATTCGGCGGCGGTCCTTTCGACGAGGAGGGCGATCTCGTCCGCGGGCTGCTCCAGCCGACCCTGCCAGCGGGCGGCGCCGCCGTCGATCTCGAGGCGGAGGCGTAGACCGTCCACCTCCAGGCGGAGCAGGTGGAAGGCGGTGGGATCGAAGCCTGGCGGCAACGGCAGGTCGGAGGCCAGAAGGCGGAGCCACCGGCCTCCCCGTCCCCGCAGGCCAAGGCCGAAGCTGCCCCTGGAGCGGTCCAGCGCCCGCGCGCTGACCTCGACGAGGAAGCTCGGCGTGTTGGTCCGCCGGCTGGCTGCACCGGTCCCCTGGGGCTCGCTCTGGACGGCTGCGTGGTTTCCCGAGGACCATGCCCCGCCCAGCGTCTCCCATCCCGGCCCGAGGCCTCCTGGCTCGTCAAAGAAGTCCACGAAGACCGGAGGACGAGGCGCGGGCTGCGGGGCTGTCGAGGGGCCGAGCACCAGCAGGCGTTCGCCGGCCCAGTCGAGCGGATCGATCGAAAGCACGCGGGCGCTGGAATCGGCGGACCAGCGGTGGTAGATGCACCAGAGCTCCCGGTTGTCAGGGCCGCGCACGACCGAGTTGTGGCCGGGTCCGATCACTTCCGCCTCTCCGCCGCGGAGGGTGCGCAGGACCGGCAGGACCCGCACGCCGTCGGCCGCCTGCTTCCACTCGCCCGGGCTGTCGACCCTGGGGCTCACGGCATAGCTCACGCCGTAGGTCGGGTTCTGCCAGTTGCCGCCGCTGAACATCTGGTAGAGGAGCCCCTTGCGCTCCAGGACGAAGGGGCCCTCGACGGTGTGCCAGCGCACTCCCCCCTTCTCCGGCCGGTTCGGGTGATAGACGTGCCAGTCGTGGCGCGGCAGGGAGACCGGCTGCGGAACGCCGGCCAGGGTGTATGGGTCGAGCATCCGGTCGCGCACCGTGCCGGTGCCGATGTGGCTGTGCTCCAGGAAGTCCGTGGCATAGAACAGCCAGCGCGAGCCGTCCGGCGCGGCGAAGACGTGGGCGTCGATGGCGAAGGGCTCGGAGGTCAGCCGCCGGCCGCTGTCGACGAACGGCCCTTCCGGCCGGTCCGCCACCGCCACCCTGATCTCCATGCGCTCTTCGTTGCCGACACTGTAATAAAGGTAGAAGCGGCCGTTGTCGTAGGTGACTTCCGGAGCCCAGTAGCAAGGATGTCCGCCGGGAAGGGTCTCCAGGGCGCCGGCCCGGGGCTCCCAGCGCACCAGGTCGCGCGAGTGGAGGACCCCGAAGCAGCGGCCGTCCGTCCAGAAGCCGGTGCAGTAGGCCCAGTACTCGCCCCGGAACTTGAGGACGAACGGGTCGGGGAACGACCCGGGCCAGACCGGGTTCTGATAGGTCTGTCCGGCGCTCACCTGGCGAGCAGCTCCCCGGCCTCCACGAGCTCGCCGATCGAGGCGGCCGGATCGGCGATGTAGCCGCGGAGCTGGTCGACCAGCGGCGTCGGGCTCCAGCGGTCCGCGCCGTGCTCGGAGAGGGTGTAGAGCCCCAGCTCCAGTCGGTAGTGCTCCAGGGGCTGGCGGCCGAAGCGGTATTTCCAGTCGATCATGGTGAACAGCGGGAACCAGGTGTAGCCGAGCACGGGCACACCTTTCTCGCGCAGGCGGCGGATGGCTGCCAGGGAGGTCTCCAGCCAATGGGACCGGACTTCGACGCGGCCGCGGGCGCTGGTCTCGGTGACCATGATCGGGGCGCCGTAGTGACGCCAGTAGGCTTCGATCAGGGCCCCGAAGCCCGCCCCGTCCTGCTCCGTGGCCTGATAGGCGATGCGGCCCCGGCGGTCGACGGAGATCTGCTGCGTGGACCACTGCGGATAGAAGTTGAGGCCCATCACCTCCAGCGGGATGGGCGACCTGGCGATCTCCGCCAGGTCGTCGGGGCCCGCGCCGTGGCGGAGAAGCCAGGTGAAGAGCGGATGCTCGGGCGTCACCCGGCCGGTCAGCAGGTCGAAGGAGAGGTATCCCCGCCGCTGGTCCTCGACGGCGAGGGCTTCGAGGTCGGCGCGGGCGGCGCGCGCCAGGCCCGCGGCTTCGACGTGCACCATGACCGCGTCGGGGTCGACCGACTTGAGAGCGTCGACCGTGCGCAGGATGCCCTTGACGAGCTGCAGCATGATCCGGATGTAGCCGTTGTCGCCGCGCAGGTAAGGTGGCCAGAGGCCGCGCTTGCCGCACATCAGGGCGTTGACCAGCGGCTCGTTGAGCGGCGTGTACCACCGCACGCGCCCCTTGTAACGGCGCGCCACCGCGGCGGCGTACGCGGCGACCCGCTCGGGATAGTCGTCGCTGGCAAACTCGCGGCGCAGCCAGAAGGGGCAGCCGTAGTGCATGAGGTCGAGGATCGGCGTGATCCCCAGCACCTCGACCATGTAGGGGATGACCTGGTCGGTCCAGCTCCAGTCGAATTCGCCGGGCAGCGGCTCGACACGGTACCAGGGGACGCCCCATCGCAGGGCCTGGAGGCCGAGGTCCCGCGCCAGCGCGAGGTCCTCGCGCCAGTGGTCGTAATGGCCCATGAGCTGGTATTCGTCGAGGGCGCGCTGGCCCTGCCGGGTCTGGGGGACGAAGGTGTCTTCGATGCCGCTCGCCCAGAGGAAATCTGCGGGCCGAGGGCCAGGCAAGAGAGACTGCGACATCCGTGCTCCTCCGGATCAACAAAACCACTCCCGAATCGTTGGACCCTCCCAAGGGGCAGCTTCCTGAAGGCGGAAGTGGTAAGTTCCCGCTTCCTGACGCCTCGCCACGGAGGGGGCCATCGCCGCCATTTCAGGAGGTCAACCCGTCGGTCCCGGCGCCGCAGATGACGGCGCAGGCTCGCAGCCCCTCCGCCGTGACGCGCCCCGTGAGGAGGGCCGCGACGGCCGCGGCGCCGGAGAAGCTCGACGGCCACGCCGGTCTCGAACCAGAGCCAGCGCGCGGCTTCGCGCATCTCCTCGTCGTTCACCAGCACGATCTCGTCGACCTTCTCGCGGATGATCGCGAGGTTGAGCTCGGCGCTGCGGCGCGGGGCCAGGGTGTTGGCGGCCGTGGTGACGCGTGGCAGCTCGATCACGGCCCCGGCGCGGACGCTCTCGTAGAGCGTGGGCGCCCCCACGGGCTCGACGCCGACGACGCGCACCGACGGGCGGATCGCCTTGGCGGCGGTGGCCACTCCGGAGATGAGCCCGCCGCCGCCGATCGACACCAGCAGCAGATCGATCTCCGGCACCTCCTCGAGGATCTCGAGGCCGATCGTCGCCTGGCCGGCAATGACTGCCGGATCGGCGAACGAGTGGACGTAGGTCCAGCCCTCGCTCTCCGCCGCGTCGCGGGCCGCCCGGTCGGCGTCATCCCAGACGTCGCCCTCCCACACGACCCGGGCGCCCCAGCGCTCGAGCTTCTCGGCTTTGCTCGGCGGCGCGTTGGCCGGCAGGTAGATCACCGCCGGCGCGCCCAGCCGGCTTCCAGCGTACGCCACGCCGAGGCCATGGTTGCCTCCGGAGGCGGTCACCAGGCCGCGGCGTGCCTGTTCGGGTGGCAGCGTCAGCACCTTGTGCGTGGCTCCCCGGGGCTTGAAGGAACCGGTCACCTGGAGCGACTCCAGCTTGAGCCAGAGCTCCGCGGCGGTCACCTGCCGCAGCAGCGGCTCGGCGCGCAGCAGGGGTGTCCTGCGGACGTACGGGCGCAGCCTTTCGGAGGCTGTCCGGAGGTCCGCAAGGTCGAGCATGGCGGCTGATCGTACCAGACAGAAGAATTACGCCATTGACGCTTGATTTACGCCCATGTTACGCCTATACTCTGGAACATGTGGAACCAAGACGCCTTCGCCCCCCTCGAACCATTCCGGCGCGAGCTGACAGGCGGCGACGGACTCATCAGGAGAGAAAAGCCGTGCGTACAACGGTTCTGACCGGCCTCGGTCCGGCGATTCGCTGGATACGGGACCGGCACGGGAGGAAGCAGTACCAGGTGGCGGATGCCGCCGGCATCACCAAGGGGATGCTCTCGGCGTACGAGACGGGCCGGCAGCGGCCTTCGCTCGACACGCTGGAGAAGATCCTGGGGACTCTGGGCTGCGATCTGCAAGACCTTCACAACGCCCTGCAGATCGTCAACGGCCGGCCGGCGGCGAGCCCCGGACCGGCGGCGAGTTGGGGCGGCGGCGGGGGCTCCGGGGGGCTGGACGTCTATCGCATCCTGGGCCTGCCCAGCACCCTGCCGCCGGAGGAGGAGAGGGCCCTCGAGCAGCTCCTCGGCGGCTTCCATCGCCTCATCCGGCACATCGTGCTGTCCGTGCAGCGTCCGTCGCAGGGCGAGAGCGAGCCGTCCAAAGACACCCCGGAAGTCCCGGAAGACACCCCGGAAGACAAGACGTAAAGAGCAAGGGCGCCCTTCGGGGCGCCCTCTCTCGATGCGGGCGGTCCCTCAGGGGGCCGCCCCAACTTTCTTCCGTGGTCCCTTCCGTGGTCGTGCCTAGCGCATCGCGGCTTCGATGGCGCGGGCGAGCCGGCGGATGCCTTCTTCGATCTTTTCGGGGGTGCAGCTCGCGAAGGTCAGCCGCAGGCAGTGGCGGGCGTGGGAGTCGTCGGCGCCGCAGAAGATGGCGCCCGGGCTGAAGGCGACGCTCTCGCGCTCGACCGCGGTGCGCAGGAGCGTGGTGGCGTCCAGGTTCCGCGGCAGCTCGACCCAGACGAACATCCCGCTGGTGGGATAGTTCCATTTCACGTAGGGCGGCAGGTAGGCCTCCAGCGCGCCGAGCAGCGCGTTGCGGCGGCGCCGGTACTCGTTGCGCAGCGCGACGAGGTGCCCGTAGTGATGGCCGGATTCGAGATAGACGGAGATGGCGCGGTGGCTGAAAGACGGGGTGTCGATGTCGGCGGCGTGCTTGAGGGCCGACAGGCGCGGCACCAGATGCTCGGGGACGACCGCCCAGCCCGCGCGCAGCGCCGGGGCCAGGATCTTCGAGAACGAGCCGACATAGAGGACCCATTCGTCGTCCAGGGCGCGCAGCGGCGCGGCGGGAGCCTGCTCGTAGTAGAGCAGCCCGTAGGCGTCGTCCTCGATGATCGGCACGCCGAACTCGCGGGCGAGCTCGACCAGGCGGTAGCGCTTCTCCTGGCTGACGCTGACGCCCAGGGGGTTGTGGCCGTCGGTGATCACGTAAATGAAGGCAGGGCGGTGGCCGGCGAGGAGGAGGGCTTCGATCTCATCGACTTCGATCCCGGTCTCCGGGTCGGTCGACACGGTCAGGATCTCGGGCTCGAAACGCTTGACGGCCATCTGGATGCCGTCGTAGACCGTGCGCTCGATCATTACCTCGCCGTGCGGGTCGAGGAGCAGGCACGCCATGAGGTCCAGCGCCTGCTGCGCGCCCGAGGTGAGGAAGACCTGCTCCGCCCGGCAGCGGACGCCGCGCAGGGCCATCAGCTCGACGATCTGCGCTTTGAGAGACTTGGAGGGGACGCCGTACTGAAGGGAGACCGGATCGGAGGTCAGGAGGCGGGCGGTGGCATCGGCGATCGCCTCGGTGGGAAACATCTCGGCGGCCGGCAATCCCACGGCCAGCGAGAGGACGCCCGGCCGGTTCAC
Organism: uncultured Holophagales bacterium; assembly: GCA_963842525.1. Lineage (GTDB taxonomy): Bacteria > Acidobacteriota > Thermoanaerobaculia > Multivoradales > UBA5704 > UBA5704. Next base: position 1,829,299 of record CAWJGT010000009.1, on the reverse strand, counting down.
CAGGTCCATGACCTCGCGCAGCCCCGATTGGGACATCGACCGCATGGACCGGGCAAGCCGAAGCTCTTCCTTGACCTGCGTGATCGGATGATCCAGGAGTGCGACGTCAGACAGACTGTCTCTGAGAGCGTTGACCATTGTTCCCCCCAATCAATTAAATACATCAATTTAAGGCCGCGTTCGGCTGCGGCGGGCCGTTTGACTTGGCCCGTTGTTGGAGTGCGACAGGAGGGTCAAAGCGGGACAACGACGAGGAAATTCTACTTTCCTCGGGAGACGGGGGCGTTTCTTTCTTGCAAACAGGTGAATAAATCGGCAGTAAGGCGGTAGTTCTGGGGCTCAGACCAGAAGGCGGCCATGGAAAATGGTCACGGCCCGACCGCCGAGCCGGACCCGGTCGCCTTCGAGGCGCACCCGGAGCTCGCCGCCGCGCGCCGAGGCCTGCCAGGCGAGGAACGACGTCTTGCCCAGGCGCGATGCCCAGTAGGGGCCGAGGGTGCAGTGGGCCGAGCCGGTCACGGGGTCCTCGTCGACGCCCGAGCCGGGCGCGAAGAAACGCGAGACGAAGTCGTGCGGACCCTGCTCCCCCGCCGCGGTGATGATGATGCCGCGCACGGGCAGAGTCCGCAGCAGGGCGTAATCGGGGGCCGCGGTGCGCACGGCGTCCTCGGTGGGCAGCTCCAGGAGGTAATCGTACCGGCTGCGGCCGACGAAGCGGGGCACCGCCCCGAACGCCTCGGCCAGGCCCGGCGGAGGCGCGACCTCCTCCATCGGCCGGGCCGGGAAGTCGAGCTCGATGTCATCCCCATTCCGTTCTGCGGTCAGCAGGCCACTCAGGGTGTGGAAGCGGGCGGTCTCCCCGGCCGCCAGCCGGCCGGACTCCCAGAGCACATGGGCGCTCGCCAGGGTGGCGTGGCCGCAGAGCTCAACCTCGATGGCCGGGGTGAACCAGCGCAGACGGTAACCACCGTGCTCGTCGGCATGGAGGAAGGCCGTCTCCGACAGGTTCATCTCGCACGCGACCTCCTGCATCCACTCCGGCTCGCGCGGTCCGGGCAGCAGGCAGACCGCCGCCGGATTGCCGGCGAAGGCGCGGTCGGTGAAGGCGTCCACCTGATAGAGGTCATAGCTCATGGCAAAAACTCTACACCACCGACGACTCCGTCAAAGTCAGTGGTCGCTTGGGCAAAACCTCACCCCCTGTCCCCCTCTCCCGGCGGGGGGTGGAAGGGAGATGGGAGAGGGGACAGGGGGTGAGGACTCCAGCCCGCACCACCCCTCGACTTTGCATTGCAAAGTGCTCTTCCGCTATGATCCACATCCGGCGGACGGAGTTTCCGGATAAACTCTCAAAGACCGGCACATTCGGACTTTTCTCGAACGAACCCATGGGACGACCTACAGCCGCTCCGTCAGCCTGGCACCAGGACGTGCCCGCCGGGTTCCACGACCTCCTGGACGCCTTGCGCGAGAAGCTCGACCGCGAGCTGGCGGCCTGGCTGGCGAGCAAGCGGCAGGCGGCGGCCGGCTGGCGCGAGATGAGCGAGCTGATCGACGGCGTCGGCCAGCTCACCACCCAGGGGGGCAAGCGCCTGCGGCCGGCCCTGGTCTATTACACCTACCGCGCCTGCGGCGGCCCGTCGGACCAGGAGGTCCTCCCCCTCGCCCTGGCGTGCGAGCTGATCCACACCTACCTGCTGATCCACGACGACATCATGGACCACGCGGAGGTCCGCCGCGGCCAGCCGGCCGCGCACGTCCGCTTCCGCCAGGCGCACCAGCAGCGCGGCTTCCACGGCGACCCGCAGGACTTCGGCCGCTCGGTGGCCATCCTGCTCGGCGACCTGGCGCACACCTGGGCGGTGGAGCTGTTCACCGGCCTGGACCTGGACGGCGAGCGGCGCCGGCGCCTGGCGCGCTGCTTCTCGGCGATGAGCGAGGAGGTCATCGGCGGCCAGTACCTGGAGCTGCTGCTGGCACAGCGCCGCGGGGCCCTCTCCCTTCAGGCGCCGGACGCCTCCGCGGCCGGCCGCGAGGAGGAGCTGCTCCGCGTGCTGCGGCTGAAGTCGGGCTGCTACACGGCCGAGCGGCCGATCCAGCTCGGCGCCCTGCTCACCGGTGCGCCGGACGAGGTCGTCGCAGGCCTCTCGCGCTACGGCGCGGCGATCGGCGAGGCCTTCCAGCTCCAGGACGACCTCCTCGGCATGTTCGGCGACGCCCGGACCGTGGGCAAGCCGGTCGGCGAGGACCTGCGCGAGGGGAAGTTCACGTTCCTCATCCATCACGCCCTCGCCGCGGCCACCCCGGAGCAGAGGCAGGCCCTCGACGCCGCGCTCGGCAATCCCGGCCTGGAGGTCGCCGAGGTGACCCGCGTGCAACGGATCCTCGAAGAGACCGGCGCCCGCGCCAAGGTCACCGCCATGGTGGCCGAGCGGCTGCGGGCGGCGCACCAGGCCCTCGAGGAGCTCCAGGGCTCCGAGCGCGGATTCGAGCTGCAGCCGGAGGGGCGGCTCTTCCTCGAAGGGCTGATCGACTTCCTGTGGGAGCGCGAGCAGTGAGCGCCCTCCTGGAGAGCCCGGTGGACCTCGAGCGCGACCGCAAGGCCGAGCACATCCGGCTCGCCCTGGACGAGCGGATGCAGCTCGGCGCCAACTATTTCGACGACTACCGATTCGACCATGCCGCGCTGCCGGAGATCGACATGGCGGAGGTGGACACCTCTGTCGAGCTCCTCGGCCGTCGCCTCGCGGCGCCCCTGCTGATCTCCTCGATGACGGGCGGCACCGAGGCCGCCGGCGTCATCAACCGTAATCTTGCGGCCGGGGCCGAGCGGACGGGCATCGCCGTGGCGGTCGGTTCGCAGCGCAAGGCATTGGAAGACCCGGCGAAAGCTGATACCTTTCGCGTCCGGGATCTCGCGCCGTCGGTCCCCCTGCTGGCCAACCTCGGCGCCGTCCAGCTCAACTACGGCATGGGCGTGCGCGAGTGCCGGCAGGTGGTGGAGATGATCCAGGCGGACGCCCTGATCCTTCACCTCAACCCGCTGCAGGAGGCCATCCAGCCCGAGGGCCAGTGCAACTTCGCCGGCCTCCTGCCCAAGATCGGCGAGGTGGTCCGCGGGCTCGGCGTGCCGGTGGTGGTCAAGGAGATCGGCTGCGGCATCTCGGGGCGGACCGCGCAGGACCTCGCCGGCCAGGGGGTCCACATCCTCGACACGGCCGGCGTGGGCGGCACGAGCTGGGCGCGGATCGAGGCGCAACGGGCCGGGGACGTCGAGATCGGCGAGATCTTCGCCGGCTGGGGCATCCCGACCCCGCAGTCGATCCGCGAGGTCCGGCAAGCCCTCCGGCAGGTGCCCGGGGCCACGGTGATCGCGAGCGGGGGCATCCGCAACGGCATCGATGCCGCTAAGGCCATCGCCCTGGGGGCTGACCTGGTAGGAATGGCCTATCCCTTCCTGGCGGCGGCCACCGAGTCCGCCGAACGGGTCGCCGACAAGGTGCGGCGCGTGGTCCAGGAGCTGCGCATCTGTATGTTCTGCCTCGGCGTGAAAACAGTCGCGGAGCTGAAGAACGTCGATCTCCGCAAAGGGCCGCGAGAATGAGCATGACCAATATCGATCCCATCCCCGCCCCACCGACCCGCGACGACCTGGTCGACGCGCTGGCCCGTGGCGAGCGCCGCTTCCACGAGCTGCCCAAGGACCTCTCCGCGGAAGATGCGGCGGAGATCCGGCGGCTGGCGCTGGAGCGCATGACGCAGACGCCGCTCGACCACATCGCGCACCACTCGCTCGACGTGCAGCGGGCCTCCAAGCGCAACTGCGAGAACTTCATCGGCGTGGCCCAGGTACCCATGGGCGTGGTCGGGCCGTTGCGCGTCCGCGGCAAGCACGTGGACGGCGACGTCTGGGTGCCGCTGGCGACCACCGAGGCGGCGCTGGTGGCGAGCACCAACCGCGGCTGCTCGGCCTTGCGCGAGGCCGGCGGCGCCGTGGTGCGGGTCGAGGACGTGGGCATGACCCGGGCGCCCGTCTTCCGCACCTCGGGGATCGTGCAGACGCAGCAGTTCCTGCAGTGGATCAAGGACAACGACGAGGACATCCGGCGGGCCACCGAGGCCACCAGCAGCCACCTGCGCCTGCTCGAGGTGCGGCCCTACGCCTTCGGCACCACGGTCTTCCTGCGCTTCCGCTTCGACTCGGGCGACGCCATGGGGATGAACATGGTGACCATCGCCTGCGACCGCGTGGTCAACGACTTGATCGAGCCGGCGACCGGCGTCCCCTGCATCGGCCTCTCGGGCAACTACTGCGTGGACAAGAAGCCCTCCCACATCAACTTCCAGGAGGGGCGCGGCAAGCGGATCTACGCCGAGGTGCTGCTGGAGGCGCCGATCCTCCACCACCAGCTCAAGACCAACGCCCGCGACCTGGTCGAAGTGCAGTACCGCAAGAACCTCCTCGGCTCGATCGCGGCCGGCTCGCTGGGCTTCAACGCCCACTACGCCAACGTGCTGTCGGCCTTCTTCATCGCCACCGGACAGGATCCGGCGCACGTGGTCGAGGGCTCCATGGGGATCACCTGCATCGAGCCGCGAGGCCCGGAGTCGGTCTTCGCCTCGGTGTTCCTGCCCGACGTCCCCCTGGGCGCGGTCGGAGGCGGCACGCAGCTCGACACGCAGCGGGAGGCTCTGGCCATGCTCGGTGTCTCCCCCGATCCGGAGCGGCGCGGTGATGCCGTCATGCGGCTCGCCGAGATCGTGGGCGCGGTGGTCCTCGCCGGCGAGCTGTCGCTGATGGCCGCCTTCACGTCCCAGGACCTGGCGCGGGCGCACGAGAAGCTGGCGCGCGGCCAGGCGTCCGTCCAAACCGCCGGCCAGATGCCGCTCGGGCCGCACCGGACCTGATCACGGCGACGTTTGAGACCTCACCCCCCTGACCCCCCTCTCCCATCGCCCCCCCACCGACCGGGAGAGGGGGGAACAGATCGCTTTTCTCCCCTCTCCCGGGGGCAGGGGGGGCGATGGGAGAGGGGCCGGGGGTGAGGGGTCCCGTCGCCGTCTCCGCCCCCGGCAAGCTCATCCTGATGGGCGAGCACGCCGCCGTCTACGGCCGGCCCGCCCTCGTCGCCGCGATCGACCTCCGCCTCACCGCCCGGATCTCACCCCGTTTCGGCAACGCCATCCATCTCGACCTTCCCGGCTTGAGCCACCAGGAGGATCTCTCCTGGGACGCTGTCCGCGCTTATGCCCGAGCCGCCCGCACAACCTGGACGGAGTACGCGGAAAAGCCTGGCGCCGAGGCGTTCCGCCGGGTGCGCGGCGAGGACCCGGCGCACGTGGTCAAGGTGGCGCTGGGCGAGACTGCCGAGGAGCTGGCGGGAGAGGTCGGAGACGGCATCGACCTCAGGGTCGAGTCCGACCTGCCCATCGGCTCCGGGTTCGGCAGCTCGGCGGCGACCGCCGTGGCGGTGACTGCAGCCACGCTCGCTTTCTTCTCCACCACACCTGACCTTTCTCGGATCGAGCGGCTGGCCCTGGAGGTCGAGCGCCGGCAGCACGGCCAGCCTTCGGGTGTCGACGGCGCCACAGTGCTCCATGGGGGGGTGATCTGGGCGCGCCGCCGGGCCGAAGGGGGGGTCGAGACCGAGCCGGTCGCCGCGGGCTCACCCCTGCTGTCTCGTTTGCGGGTCTATGACACAGGGACGCCCGCCGAGCCCACCGGCGCCGTGGTCGCCGCGGTGCGCGACCGCCGCGACCGGGAGCCGGATCGGCACGAGCGCCTGCTCGAGAGGATGGAGGCGGCGACCCGGGCCTTCCGCGCCGAGCTCGAACGGGAGACGGAGGACCCGGACCGGACCTTGCATCAGATTCGGGCCTACGAGGCCTGCCTCGAGGAGATCGGTGTCGTCCCCGAGGCCGTTCGCGGCGCCGTCCGCCGGGTGGAAGCCGAGGGAGGAGCGGCAAAAATCTCCGGCGCCGGCTCGCTCGCGGGCCCGGGGGCGGGCTCTCTGTTGGTTTATCATCCCGATCCCGAGCGGATCGCGGAGTGGAAGTTTTTGCGATTTTTTCGTTTTTACTCTGTCCACCTGGGAGCCCCGGGGTTCCTTCAGGAGGAGGCTTTCGGATGAGCAAGGTCACCGTCTCCGCACCGGCAAACATCGCCTTCATCAAGTACTGGGGGGCTCGCGACCTCGAAAAGGCGCTCCCCATGAACCCGTCGATCTCCATGACCCTGGAAGAGTGCGTGAGCAAGTGCACCGTCGAGATCCTCGACTCGGGACGCGACGAGGTCTGGATCAAGGAGCCGGACGGCTTCGGCTCGCCCGATCCGGAGTTCGGCCGGCGGGTCGACCAGCACCTCGACCGCATTCGGCAGTGGGCCGGCCGCGATGAGCGGTTCCGGGTGGCGACGCGCAACAGCTTCCCCACCGCCGCCGGTCTCGCCTCGTCGGCCTCCGGGTTCGCCGCCCTGACGCTCGCGGTCGCCAAGGTCCTCGGCAAGGGGGACGTCCCGCCCGAGGAGCTGTCGCGCCTCGCCCGCAGCAGCGGCTCCGGCTCGGCGGCCCGCTCGATCTTCGGCGGCTACGTCGAATGGCCGGTCGACAGGACCAACGGCAACGAGACGGAGGAGGAGAGCTATGCGGTCCAGCTCGCCGACGCCGCCCACTGGGACCTCCGCGACGTGATCGCCGTCGTCGAGATCGGACCCAAGGTGGTCTCGTCGCACGATGGGCACCAGCGCGCCCACACCAGTCCCTACTACACCAAACGCCTGGAGCTCCTGCCCGAGCGCCTGGAGCGGGTCCGGCGGGCCATCGAGCACGCCGACCTCGAGATGCTGGGCCCGGTCCTCGAAGAGGAGGCGATCGACCTCCATCTGATCGCCATGTCCTCGCGGCCGCCGATCTTCTACTGGAGCCCCGGCACGGTCGCGGTCCTGCGCGCCGTCCGCGAGCTGCGCCAGGAGGGGCTCGCCGCCTGGGCGACCATGGACGCGGGCGCCAACATCCACGTCCTCTGCGACCCCGACTCCGAAGACCAGGTCGCCGAACGGCTGGAAGACCTCCCCGCCGTCGGCTTCGTCATCCGCGACGGCGTCGGCGACGGCCCGGAGGTCGAGACCCAGCACCTGTTCTGATGCCAGACGCCATCCTCGTCAAGCTCGGCGGCAGCCTGATCACCGACAAAACGCGGCCGGAGACGCCGCGGTCGGAGGTGATCGCCCGGCTGGCCAACGAGATCGCGCGCACCGCGCCGGGCCTCGCGGAGCTCCTGATCGTGGCCCATGGCAGCGGCTCGTACGGTCACGTCGCGGCCCACCGCTACGGCCTCGCCAAAGGGGCCCTCTCGCCGGACCAGGTCCCCGGAATCTCCGTGACCCAGGAGCGTGCCGCGGTGCTCCACCGGCTGATGGTGGCTGGTCTCGTCGAAGCCGGCGCGCTCCCCTTCTCCATCGCTCCGTCGAGCTGCGTGGTCGCCGAGGCCGGCCGGCCGGTCTCCCTCGACGCCGAGCCTCTGCGCCTCGCCCTGGCGCAGGGGCTCCTGCCGGTGCTCTACGGCGATGTGGTGATGGACCGCGCCTGGGGCGCTTCGATCTGCTCGACCGAGCGGCTGTTCGAGCTGCTCGCCCGCACGCTGCCCGGGATGGGGATCTCCATTCGCCGCGCCCTCTGGCTGGGAGAGACCGACGGTGTCTGGGACGAGGCGGGCCGGACGATCCCGCGGATCTCAGCAGATGGGGCCGGTAAGGCCATCAGCGCGATCGGCTCCGCCGCCGGGACCGACGTGACCGGCGGCATGCGCCACCGGGTGGAGACGGCGCTCGCGCTCGCCCGGTTGGGCATCCCGTCGCTGATCCTCAACGGTCTCACCCCCGGCGCTCTGGAGCGGGCGCTGCGCGGCGAGGAGGTGCCGGGGACCGAGGTGTCCCTCACCCCCTGACCCCATGCGCGCTAACTTTGCTCTGGGTGGGGCGGATCGTGGTGAACCGGTCGTGGTTCGCCGTGAACGGAGACGAGATCGCCGCGAACGCAACCGATTCATGACGAACGAGGGCCGATTCGCGGGAAACGGCTTCGCGGTCATGGCGAATCGGGCCGAGATCATGACGAACCGCGGCCGGATCGCCGCGATGAGGGCCGGTTCACCATGAATCGGCCCGCGTTCACGGCAAACCAGAGCCGTTTCACCATGAATCGGCCCGCGTTCACGGCAAACCAGAGCCGTTTCACCATGAATCGGCCCGCGTTCATGGCAAACCAGAGCCGTTTCACCGTGAATCGGGTTCGCGCCCGCCGGTGGGCGTGATCGCCCTCCCCCCGACCGGGCATACGCGCTAACCTTACTTAGCCGGGCTTGGCCGGCACGCGGCCTTGGCGACCCAAGGGGTCGCGAGAGCGCAGCCCAGGGCTGAGACCGAAGGCCGATGCCCTGGGTCAACAGGCCCCACGGTCACGCGGCCTGAAAGGTCCGCGAGAGCCGGAGCGGAACGCGCCGACTCGGACCAGATCTCTCGCGGGCCTTTCAGGCCGCCTTGGCGTATTGCCTTTCTCCCAGGGCATCGGCCTCCGGCCTCACGCGATCGTGTTCGACAGCAAGGGCAGTATCCTCGCGGATCAGGGAGGGCTCCAACACATCGAGGCGATCGATGTGCTCCCGGGTGACGGCACTATTCCCAAAGAAATTGTGGTCCGGCCACGTCACTTTCTGGCGGTCGCGCCACTCCTGGAATCACTCGACGAGCCAGGGCTCAACGTACCGCTACTCGCGGCAAAGGCATCGAATGGCGGCTGATTCTCTCGGGGGGCGGCTACGTCGAATCCGGCGCGGTAAATCCTCGGTTCCGTCTTGAAGTCCTCTAAGAATCGCGTCGCTACGGCGGCGACTGGCCGCCTAACCCCTCGTTGCGGTCTAGAATAGGTGCCTGAGGATTCTTGGGGAATCTTGAGCATGGAGCCCCGCGAGGCTTGCGGGCCGGCCTGCATTTACCCTCACGGGGCACCTGAACGCGCCCTTGGGCTGCGCCCCGGAGAAGATTGAGAGGGATTTTCCCCGCATTCTTTGAGATCTGCCGACGACCAGCACTAGACCGGGTACAGCTCTGCCCGGCAGCCAGGCGAGGGAGCTTTTGCAACTGGCGGGACCAGCGCGGCTACCCGGGCACGGGAATGAGACCATGCGGCGGCTGGTCGCTGACGAACGGCAGGTGCGGTGGAAAGCTCCCGGTCGGAAACCGTGCAGTTCGATCGCGTCGCGGTATCTTGGGGGTCCGAGGGCCGGGTGCGGGGAGGGATGGTGCTTCGAAGGTGGAAGGATCGCGGTCTTCTTCCGTGAGAGCACGGGCAGTAGACGTTTCCGCCGGCGAGGGAGGAAGCCTCAGGAGGATCCTCTGGCACCCAGGAGGCGATCCTCAACGGCCTTGCCCCCGGCGCACTGGAACGGGCGCTGCGCGGGGAGGAGGTGCCAGGGACAGAGGTGACGTAGACACCTCACCCCCCCTGGCCCCTTTCCCATCGCTCTCCCCCCGACCGGGAGAGGGGGAAGCCGGGAAGTGATCTCAAATGACGGGAGACGGGAAACCGGCTCAGGGCTGTGGATCGCCGAGCCCCAGCTTCTGACGCAATCGCGCCAGCTCTGCTTCGGCCGCTGCGGCTCGCTCTTCGGCTGCCGCGGCTCGCTCTTCGGCTGTCTGCCGAGCTTGCTCCGCCTCCCGCCGGGCGGCCCGCGTCTCGCGTCCGGTCAACAGCCGCTCCCCGGTGGCGGCGTCGATCAGCCAGGGGTCCTGGCGGTCCGGCGCGATGGCGAACCACACGCCGGTCGTCTCCGAGAGCAGTCGCCCTTGGGCGTCCGGCTCGATCGGCCGGTAGCGGCCTCTCGCGTCCAGGCGGTAGCCGGTGAGCCGCAGGTGCGGCTCCTTCAGGTAGTGCTGGGGGTCCACGATCAGGTATTCCGGCACCCCGGCTCGCCGGTAGATGTCGACCTTCGTCTTATAATCCGCAAGCCACCGCTCGTCCCCCTCCTCGTCGGCCGAGACCACCTCGATGACCAGGCAGGGGCGTGCTTTTTCCGCGCCCACATGGAAGCTTTTGCGACTTTTCTCCCTGTCGCGTACGTCCGGGATCACCGCCACGTCCGGCGACGGGCTTGGAAGCCGGCGCATTCCCCAGCGGATCTTCATGTCGAAGGACACCATCACATCCGCTGCGGTCTCATACCGCTGTTCGAGCATGTCGTACAGGTTCATGCTGACGATGGCGTGGCGGTTGCCTTGGGTCAAGTGGTCACCGACGCGCGGATTGATGTAGTCCTCGGCGGTCAGGGGGATCTGGCGGTATTCGACGCCGCCATCGGGTGCGCGGAAGAGTCCCTCGCGGAAGCCGAAGACGAGGCAAGCCTCCTCGTTCTCGTCCCAGTCGAGATCCCACGGCGACAGGGCCGGGTTGTTCCGCACCGGCTGAGCCATGAAAAAAGTCTAGACGATACGGACAGGCGGGTCAAAGCTTCTCGAAAAGGATTACCGGTCGCCCGCCGCTGGAGGGCCGGGGGTGAGGGGCCCGGACCTGTTATCCTCTGCGAATGCTTGCGGACTCGAACCTCCAGGCGGCGGAGAGCGCGGTGGACCTGGAGCAGCTCCTCATCACCACCAGCCGCACCTTCGCGCTGGCCATCCCCCTGCTTCCCGAGCCGACCCGGCGGGAGGTGACCATCACCTACCTGCTCTTCCGGATCGCCGACACCTTCGAGGACGCGACGAGCTGGCCGCAGGCGCAGCGGATCGAGGCCCTGGAAGACTTCGGCCGCCTGCTCCACGCGCCGGACACGGACGAGATCGCGGCGACCGCGCGTCGCTGGGCCACCGAGGTCCCTTGCGAGCACCCGGCCTACCGCGATCTGCTGGCTGGGCTGCCGGCGGTGCTGGACGCATTCTTTGCTCTCTCCCCCGGCGCGGTCGACCTGATCCGCGAGCACACGGTGCGCACCGCCGACGGCATGGCGGGTTTTGTGGCTCGGACCTCGGATCAGGGGGAGCTGCGCCTGCGGGACCTGGCGGATCTTCAAGATTATTGCTACGTGGTCGCGGGCATCGTCGGCGAGCTCCTGACCGAGCTGTTCCTGCGCGAACGGCCCGGGCTGGCGGACGCCTCCTCCCTGCTACGGTCGCGTTCGCGTCCCTTCGGCGAGGGCCTGCAGCTCGTCAACATCCTGAAGGACTCCGCCTCCGACGCCACCCAGGGCCGGCGGTACCTGCCCGAGGGGGTGGACCGGGCCGAGGTGATGGCCCTGGCGCGGCGGGACCTGGATCAGGCAGCCGAGTACGTGCTCGCTCTCCAGCGCGCCGGGGCGGAACAGGGGCTGGTGGCCTTCAACGCCCTGCCGGTCCACCTCGCCCAGGCCACCCTGGACCGGATCGAGGCCCGCGGCCCCGGCGCCAAGCTGACGCGGCCCGAGGTCTTCGCGATCCTGCAGCGCCTGCACAAGGCGTTGGATCAGGGCGAGCCGGCGATCTGATCCCGGTTTGATCCTGCACTCCCTCGTATAATCGCCTCCTTATGGCCATGCCGAAGCTCCTCCACCGCTCGTCCCTCGCCCTGCTCGTTCTCGGACCCTGGCTGCTCGCCTGCGCCACCCCGGCTCCGCCGCCCGTGACCGCGGCGCCGGCCGTGCGCGTCGTCCAGGAGACGTCGCAGGACCCGCACTCCTTTGCCCGGCCCGACGAGGTCGCGGTCGAGCACCTGAAGCTCGACCTCGGCGTCGACTTCGAGAAGCGCCGGCTCGCCGGTCGCGCCAGCCTGCGCATCAAGAACAAGACCGGCGCTGAGCGGCTCGTCCTCGACACCCGCGACCTGGACGTCCAGAGGGTGACCCTGGACAACGGCACGGCCACGCGGTTCACCCTGGGCGAGCCGGTGGAGTTCCTCGGACGGGCCCTGGAGATCGAGATCACTCCCGCGACCCAGTGGGTCCACGTCGACTACTCCACCCGGCCGGAGGCGGCGGCTCTCCAGTGGCTCGACCCGCAGCAGACAGCTTCCAAAACGGCTCCCTTCCTGCTCAGCCAGTCGCAGGCGATCCTGGCCCGCACCTGGGTGCCCTGCCAGGATTCGCCCGGCGTACGCATGACCTACGAGGCCACCCTGCGCGTGCCGCGCGGTCTGCTGGCCCTGATGAGCGCCGAGAACCCGACCCAGAAGAGCGCCGACGGCGTCTACCAGTTCCGGATGCCGCAGGCGATCCCCTCCTACCTCCTAGCGGTCGCGGTGGGCGACATCGTCTTCCGGCCGCTCGGGGAGCGCAGCGGCGTCTACGCCGAGCCCACGGTGATCGACCTCGCGGCCTGGGAATTCGCGGACACTCCGAAGATGATCGACGCGGCCGAGCGCCTCTACGGCCCCTATCGATGGGGCCGCTACGACCTGCTCGTGCTGCCGCCGAGCTTCCCCTATGGAGGCATGGAGAACCCGCGCCTGACCTTCGTGACCCCCACCCTGCTCGCCCGCGACCGCTCCCTGGTGTCGCTGATCGCCCATGAGCTCCGCCCACTCCTGGTCGGGCAACCTGGTGACGAACGCTACCTGGAACGACTTCTGGCTCAACGAAGGTTTCACCAACTACTTCGAGCGCCGGATCATGGAGTCGCTCCACGGCAAGGACTACGTGGACATGCTCTGGGTGCTCGGCCGGCAGGATCTGCAAACGACGCTCGAGGACCTCGGGGCCGACAAGCCGGATACCCACCTCTTCCTGAGCCTCGCCGGCCGCGACCCCGACGAAGGGATGAACGACATCGCCTACGAGAAGGGGTCTCTGTTCCTGCGGACGATCGAGGAAGCCGTGGGGCGCGAGAAGCTCGACCGCTTCCTGCGCGAGTATTTCGACTCGCACGCCTTTCAGTCCACGGATACCGCTGGGTTCCTCGCCATCCTGCAGCAGAGCCTGCTCGCCGGCGACGCAGCGCTCGCCGAGCGCTTGCAGATCCAGCAGTGGGTCTACGGACCGGGGCTGCCGTTGAACGCGCCGGAGATCCGCTCCACGGCCTTCGCCGAGGTGGACCGCCAGCTCCAGGCTTTCGCCCGGGGGACTCCTGCCGGCCAGCTCCAGACCCAGGGGTGGAATGCGTTCCAGTGGCAACACTTCCTGCCCAACCTGCCGGCGCCGCTCAGCCGGGACCGGATGGCCGAGCTCGACGCGGCCTTCCACTTCACCGACTCGGGCAACTCCGAGATCCTGAACGCCTGGTTCCTGCGGGCCATCGACAGCCGCTACGACGCGGCCTGGCCGGCGCTGGAGCGGTTCCTGACGGGCATGGGGAGAAGGAAGTTCCTGCGGCCCCTCTACACCGAGTTGGCGAAGACTCCCGAAGGCGCCGAGCTGGCCCTGCGCATCTACGAGAAGGCCCGGCCCGGCTACCACTCCGTCTCGCGGCAGACCATCGACGAGATCCTGGGCTGGCGGGATCTCGGCGGAGCGAGCTGACCGCCGTGCCTCTCCAGCGCCGCCGTCAGTCCTTCGGGATCGGCGGCGGGCCGTCGGGGATGTAACCCTTGTAGATCTGCCCCTTCGTCTTCTCCTCGAGCTCCTGGCGGATGGCGTTGCGGTGGTCCGGGCTCTTGAAGAGGTCGATCGCCGTGGCGGCCAGGGCCTTGGCAGCGTAGGTCATTCCCTTGTGGCCGATGGACATGCCGGCGCAGGCGACCTCCGGCCAGGCGCCGGATCCTCCACTTGGAGCGCAGGTCTTCGCCGCAGTTTCTGCGATAGATGGTGCCACCGCCCGCCCCTCCGCCACCTCCTTTCTCCTTTTCAGCTCCGATCGACTCCGAACAGTGAAGCCCGCCCACACTTCCACGATCCCGGAACTGTCAAACTCTGGGAGTCCCCAGGCAGAGCCGGGGGCTTACTCTTTGAGTTAGCCGATGTTCGGTTCGAACTCAGGGCACGGACGGAATTGGCGCATCCTCGTCGTAGTCATTCACATCGCTTGCGAAGACCACCGTGCCCATGCGCTGAGGCATATACAGAACAGGCCACCAGAACGGGCAGTCACGCCACCCGCGTTCTTTCCTCCCGTTCTGCCGAAACATCATGAGCATTGGGGCGGTTTTCGCGACAGATTTGGCAATAGCGCCCTCGACGTGCGAGGTATCCGGCGCATCAAACGGCCGACCGCTGTCGCGAATGCGGACATTATCGCGATCGCGACGAGCTAGCAAATAAATGCTCCCTCGCTCCGTTGGGTCCGGGTTGAGCTTGCTGACGTACTCCATACTTGCCTTGAAGGCCTCTACGTCCCACTCGTAGCCAAACTCGTTCTGATCCTCAAATGTCGCATGGACGAGATCGACAAGGCCCTCGGCATCAGTCAAGCTCACCAGAACGGGCGCGCCCACAGCATCCGCCTTGAGCGTGGAGGCGATGAACCCGTCAATGGTCTTCACGTGCTTGAGCACGTGGCTCTTGTACCCGGTTTGAAATGCTACAGGAAGCAGTCTCTTTCCCGCACGAAGAGTGGTGAGGGTTGAAATCAGGATCTTGTTGGGTGAGCAAGGAATTATGTTGGCTCCCTCTCTGCGGATGAACGCAACGCCCGCGGCGTTCCCGCCAGCCGTGAAAGCCTCTCGCAATCCGGCATCGAACTCGTGAATTGTGCTCAGTACGCGATGGAGGTCAACAGACGTGTAAAAGCGGGTGACGGCAAGATCTGCCTTCGGACGAGCGCCGTACATCCGGGCATGCTGAAGAACGGTATCCTGTTGGAATCGATTCGCTCGCCTTCCGTAGTAGAACCCAATTAGGTTGCGAATCGTGAGGCCACGATCAAGAATCTGGCCACCGATGAAGATGTTGAGACGGTTGCGCAGCTCGAGTTGACCGTCGCGGTCCAAGAGGTTCTTGACGTCGTTGTCAGTATTGACCTTCTCAACCTGGACTGCCGCAAGATGCTCGATGACCTCCGTAAGAACTTCGTCAAATGGAGGCAGCCATCCGCCTGCAAAGCCGATTGATAGAGCGATGTCGTCGTACGCCGCTCTGGCGAGCTCGCCGAAGCGGGCCGTGGGCGACTCGGCCGCAGTCCGGACGGTGTCGATGAGTGTATCGACGATCTTTTCCTGCCAAGCATGAGAGCCTCGACTCGATTCGGTGTGAATAATGAAGCTATATTTGCTAGGCTTCTCCCTGGAATTCTTGGCTTGAAGCCGCCGGACTACCCCGCCGACGATAAACGTTATGATGGCGTGCCGCAGAGTGTTGATCCCGCTATGATTCAGCGCCTCTTCAACTTTGAATCGTCTGCGATCAGCGTGGTGGAGAAGGTTGATCTCTTCGGGCAGCACGGGGGTGAAGAGGGCGGAGGCCACTGAGCCGGGTTCACCTGACTCCTCGAAGTACACCTTGCCTCCGACGTACTCGTCATGGATGGGAACGAGTTCGGTGAAGGCCGGTCGGACAGGCTGAAACTCAGGACCCTGCCCGGGAGTCGGTGCCGACGGCTGAAGGTATAGCGAATATGGCGTCGCGGTGACCTGTAGGAAGCTGGAGTTCGGCAGACCATTGCGCACTTCGGAGATAAGGCGCATGATGGCCTGCAACTCCGCCTGTTCACCCTTGGGACGGCGGAATCCGACCGAGGCGAAGTCGGCCTCGTCATCGATAATCAAGGCTCGCCGGTTTTCGAACGGATAGGTCTTGAATAAAGCGGACTTCAGGCGGTCTAGATTCCGTTTCTCCTTCTTGGCGACGATGATCACAGGGATGCGCTGTTCGCGGGAAGTCAGCTTCGGCAGCGTCAATGATGTCGAAGACCCGCAGGTCGTCACTCTCGATTGCCGTGTCATACGCCTTCTTGAGACGCTCGTAGGTTTGGGTGGTCAACGCTTTTGTTCCCTTGGTGAGGACGATGAACAAGTCAAAGCCATTGTCCGCAGCAAGAGCGATGACGCCCACGAAAGTGCGCGTCTTGCCGCTCTGAATCATGCCCAAAAGCATTCCAGGGCGATCGCTGGAGGTTGGGTGCTTCTGAAGATTCTCGACAGTCGAGAAGATGACCTTCAATGACTCGGGCCCGTAGGGTCTAGTCTGTTCGGCTTCAGCAAGAAGCGTCGAGTAGATTGGGCCATTCGTGATCATGGGTTGATCCTCATGTGAATGATCGCTGAGAGACTAGTGGAGGGCGACAGGTATTCCAAAAAGTCTTGGCGAATCGTAGTAAACGCAATCCCACGGGTCCTCCAGATCGGGGGAGAATTGGCGCCGGCTCTCCTATGCGTTCTCGGCCTCTCCGGCAAGGTTCAGGATCTGGTTCCGGAGCTCAGGGGAGAGCCGATACCCGCTCTTGGCGAGCTGATCGAGCACCTCCGAGACTCGGTCTATCAGCCCCTGCTGCTTGGCCGCGAGAAGGACCCCGCCAGTCCCGACAACCCTGAGCCCACGCCTCTTCGCGACTGTCCTTCCGCGCCGCTCGTCGAGCAGGAGAAAACGGCAGGGGCGTTGCCCCGAGAGCAGAATCGCACCTGCCTCGCCAGGACCGAGGGCAAGGCTCAGAAACTCCAACTCCTCGCCTCTGGCCCGGGGAGCCGCTTCGAGCCAACCTTCTTCCACGGCCGCACGGAGCGCTCGTGACCCCGGCCGGTCCTCGGAGGTCTGGAGCTCTTCGAAAACCTGGGCCGGGACCAGGACCTTTCCATAGAGCTGGCGCAGCAGATCCAGGAGGCCGACTCTCGCCAAGCCAATGAGAGGACCGGCATCTGCCACGACGGGGAGGTCGGTCAACGCGCGGCCTCGACTTCGTCCTCCAGATCCTCCGGAGGGTAGCTCACGGCTGGAATGTCGGTCTGGCCCAAGAGCTCGATGAAAGCTTCGAGCGGCAAGCCGGCCAGCCTGGCTCCCTGGGCGAGCGTCACCTGTCCGGCTTCGAACAGGTGGAGGGCCAAAGCGCGATGAATTCCGTACCTCAGCAGACGCTCGTCGAAGGGCACAGCCAGGATGGCCGGACGGCCGTGTTTGGTGATCAGGGACAGCCTGCCTTGCTCGGCGTCGCGAAGCAGGTCCCCCGACCGCTGACGCAGGTCCCGCACGGTGAAGACATCAAGGGGTTCCATCATTACCACTCCTGTTGTGCCCACAAAGTGGGGCACATCTGGATTATGACAGTTGTGCAGGCTCGAGGCGAGAGGAGCGGTCGAGGCCCGCCCAGCGGACCTCGAAGGTCTTCCGGTAGGAGCTCAAGACGGTCAATCCTTCGGGATCGGCGGCGGACCGTCGGGGATATAACCCTTGTAGATCTGACCCTTCGTCTTCTCCTCGAGCTCCTGGCGGATGGCGTTGCGGTGGTTCGGGCTCTTGAAAAGGTCGATCGCCGTGGCGGCCAGCGCCTTGGCGGCGTAGGTCATTCCCTTGTGGCCGATGGACATGCCGGCGCAGGCCACCTCCGGCCAGGCGTGCCAGGGCGCGCCCGTGGCCCCGGTGGTGACCGAGAGGTGGATGACCGGCACGTTCCAGCTCACGTCGGCCACGTCGGTCGAGCCGCCGTCCGGGGGTCCGGGATGCTCGTCGAGGGGCTTGACCTCGCCGTCGAGCCCCTTGGCTACGACGCCGGTCTCGCGCTGGAGCGTCTTCGCGAACTCCTGCTCCTCCGGCGTGAACTGAATCGGCCCGAGCCAATCCAGGTTGGCCTGGAGGAGCTTCGCGCCGGCCATGTTGGGCAGCATCTCGTAGTCGCCCGACTGCACCGTGAGCGTCCCTTCGACCTCGGCGGCGAGGGCCGCGCCCTGGACGATCTTGCGCACCCTCTCCAACAGCGTATCGACCGAGGCGTGTTTCGAGTCCCGCACCCAGCACCAGATCCGGGCGTGCTCGGGGATCACGTTGGGTACGTCGCCGCCGTTCTGGATGACGTAGTGCATGCGGACGCTGGGCTGGACGTGCTCGCGCATCAGGTTGAGGCCATGCGTGAAGAGCTCGGCGGCGTCGAGCGCGCTGCGGCCGTTCCAGGGGTCGAAGGCGGCGTGGGCCGCCCTGCCCTTGAACTCCACGACGAAGTCGACCAGCGCCTGGGTGCTCTGGGTGTCGGCGCGGATCTCGACGGACGGATGCCAGGCAAGGATGACGTCGACGTCCTTGAAGAGCCCGTCGCGGACCATGTAGAGCTTGCCGCCGACCGACTCCTCCGCCGGGGTGCCATAGAAGCGGATGGTCCCCTTGAGCTTGCCGGCGGCGATCAGCTCCTTGATCGCGGTGGCCGCGCCCAGGCTGGCGACGCCGAACAGGTTGTGCCCGCAGCCGTGCCCGCCCGCGCCAGCCTCCAGCGGCTCCTTGGTCGGCTGCGCCTTCTGCGAGATCCCCGGCAGGGCGTCGTACTCGCCCAGGATGCCGATCACCGGCCGCCCCTCGCCATAGCTGGCCACGAAAGCCGTCGGCATGCCGGCCACGCCGCGCTCGACCCGGAACCCCTGCTGCTCCGCATGCTCGGCGAGCGCCTTGGACGACCGGGTCTCGCGCAACGCCGTCTCGGCATAGGTCCAGATCTGGTCGGAGAGGCGGACGAGCTCCGGGCGTTGCCGCTCGACTGAGCCGACGGCCACATCCTTGTCGGGGTCGGGCTTCGGCGCTTTGGCCGCCGGCTTGGCGACCGCCAGCCAAGGCAGGGTCAGCAGGAGAAGCGACAGAACACAAATCGACCGAAAGCTACGGGGCATGCGGGCCTCCCGGGTACGGGGTTTCGCGGTGATTCTAGTCGAGATGACCGCGTCCGCAACGATCTTGAGTCACTTCAGCCGAGCCCGATCTCGGCGAGGGACTGTGCCTTCATCACCTTTCTCACGAGGAAGCGCAGGCGATCCAGGGACTCGATCTCTTCAACTTGGCGCAGAACCCGATCGGGAACCGCTCCGAAGCGCTCGCCGAGCATGTCGAGGACGATCTGCCGCGCCTCGAGCCCGGTAGCCCCACAGCGTAGGCGGCGGAGGCGGCCTTCGGCGTGCAGGCGGCGCAGGTAGACCGAGATGTCACGGCCATACCATCCAACCCGCGGGTCCACAGTCGTCGGGCCGTCTCAACGCCCCAGAGAGGACGTAGCGTCTCGCGTCAACCTGAGGCATGAAGATTCAAAGCCGGCAGCTTCTCGGCAAGATAGACAGGCAGCGAGAGGAGCCGGTAAGCGAGCTCGCCTTCGGGCATTTGCACCTTGAGCCGCTCGTCGGCGAAAGGTCCAGCGTAGAGGCGGATGCCGGTCGACTGGCCGGCGCGCCAGAGAAACTGGTGGAGGGACTTGAGCGAGCCGGCCGCCGCCGACTTGACCTCGACCGGCACCGGCCGGCCCTCGATCGGCACCAAGTAGTCGACTTCGGCATTGCTGCGCGGCGACTCGCTGACCCAGAAGAAGAGCTCGCCCGGAAAACCAGGGGCTGCGGCCAGCAACTGCTGGCCGGCGAAGACCTCAGCGATGCGCCCGTCCAGGAGCTGGCCGAGGGGCAGGCTGCGCACGGTCTCGAACCCCGAGCCCATGGTATGGAGTGCCAGCCCCACGTCGAGCGGAAGCAGCTTGGCAGCCGAGCGCGGCTTCTCGCGCAAGGGCAGCTCCATGGAGCTCGTCGGCAAGGCGCGATGGATGAGGAGCGCCGCTTCGAGCTTGCCGAGGGCATTCTTCATCAGTTGACTGCGGTAGCCCGGAGCGAAGTTTTCGTAACGGAAGCGCAGCCCATAGTGGTGGCGGAGATTCTCGAAGGCCGCCTCGAGATAGCCGGCCTCGCGCAGGTTGCCGAAGCGCTGGAGGTCTTCGGCAAGCGCCTGGACAAGGTCGCGGTGGACGCTACGTACGGCGGCCGGGTTGTGCTCGGCGACCCAGCGTGCAACCGCCTCGGGCATGCCGCCGACCAGCAAGTAGTCGCGCAGCAGCTCGCGCGCCTGCTCGTCGAGCGCCGGAGGGACCGGCCGTCCCTCGCTGACCGCTGCGGCCAGGTGCTGAGCGAGCACTCCTCGCTCGCTCGCCGTCAGGAACTCGAAGAAGGTGAAGGGCCGCAGCACGCGGAACGTGACCCGGCCGACGGGAAACGAGAATCCCCGCTCCTGAAGGCGTACCTCGAGCAATGACCCGGCCGCTATGACGTACAGGTCCGGGTGATCCTCGCGCAGAAAGCGCAGCCAGGCCACCGCTTCAGGGCTTTCCTGGATCTCGTCGAGAAACAGCAACGTGCGGACCGGGAAACGCTCCACATTGTGGCGCGCCGCGAGCGCGGTGAGGAGCTCGCCGGCCGAGCGGCAGGAGCGGACCAGCGAGAGGTCTTCGAAGCGTTCGAGGTTGAGCTCGAGGAACAGCTCGAAATGCTCAGCCAGTCGGCGCACCGCCTCGGTCTTGCCGGTCTGGCGTGCACCGCGAAGCACGAGAGGCTTGCGGTCAACCTCCTGGGTCCATGCAAGCAAGATTGCGTCGATGCTGCGGGGCAGGTACATGGCACAGCGCTCCAGAGCCGAAATCATAAACACGGCCGTGTTTCGCGTCAAACCGTGACGAAACACGGGGGTGTTTCACCTAGCCGGCCAGGATCTGCCGCCGCCGCCCGGCCACCGCTGCGGCGGCCAGCAGCGCGGTGACTCCCAGATAGACCAGCGGCATCCCAACCGGAAGGCTCCCGCGGGCAGCGGGGTCAGGTGAACGGCCGGCAGCGCCTCCTTGGGTCCGGAAGCGTCCACCGGCTCGACGGCCGCCGCGGTCTTGCGTCGCCGCTCGGGGCGGAGCCGGTGGCGCGCCGGATCGAAGCGGTCGAAGAAGAGGGCGGCAAGGAGGGACACGCCGAAGGCGACCGCCACCCAGAACAGCCGGCCGAAGAGGACGTCTCCCGTCCAGTCCATCCCATCCCAATGGAAGGTCCTCGGCTTGTCGATCTTGATCCCGCCGAGGGTGAAGCCGCGGTCGGCCTTGCCGAAGGCCGCATCGACCACCTGCTGCAAAGCCTTGTTGACCGGCCCGATCCCGACGAAGTCCGGGATGTTGGGCGACTGCATGGCGCGGTGCCGATCCAGGCCGAGTTGTAGACGCCGCGGGCGTCGCCGATCCACAGCCCGATCGTGCCGGTGGCGACCAGCCAGCCGAGCCACGCGGCGAGCGCCAGGGTGAAGAGGAAGCTGTAGCGCCGCACACGCTCGAGGAAGTCGGCGCGCAGGAGATGCCAGAGAACGCGCGCCCGGCTCATGCCACCTTCTCCGTCTTCTCCATCGGCTGCATCGGGCGGCCTTCGCGGTGCCCCTCGAGCACGTCCAGGTAGGCGTCCTCCAGGCTCGGCGGGAGCGGTGTAGCGGCCGGCGACGGTGGCACGGCCGAGACCACCCGGGCGTGGACCCCGTCGGCCCGGCGGAGGGTGCCGCTGATCTTCCACCGCTCGCGCGCGGCCGGCAGCTCGGCGCTGGGGAGCACCCACTCCCAGACCTTGCCTTCGACGCCGCGCAGCAGCTCCTCGGGCTCGGCATGGGCGAGCAGGCGGCAATTTGTGCTGAGCTTACCTTACCCCCGGCCCTTCTCGGGCGCCACCTGCGACCGGTGCTCCACCCTTGATAAGATCTCCAGGTCATGAAACGCGATGAGGTGATCAGCTTTCTCTCCTTACACCGGCAGGAGTTGGAGGAGCGCTTTGGCGTCTGCTCTCTCGCTCTCTTTGGATCGATGGTTCGGGACGAAGCCGGACCGGAAAGCGATGTAGGACGTCTTGGTTGAGTTTCGTGAAACGCCGGGGCTGACCGACTATATGAGTCTCAAGTTCTTGCTCGAAGACCTTCTGGGGCGGCGGGTGGATCTCGTCATGAAGAAGGCGTTGAAGCCCTGGGCGAAGCCTCTGGTCGAGGCAGAGGCAATCCTTGTCCCGTAGCTGGGCCTGCGGTCTGGCAGCTAGACTCTAACCTACCGTTGCCTCGGCGCTTGCCGGTCACTGTAGAGACGCCCCGTGGGGCGTCTCCGTAGCGGCGCCATCGTTCCAGAGACCAGCGCAGGTGCGCGGTCACCCGGCCGTCGACACCGCGCTCGATCCAACGCCTTTCAATTCGGTCCGTCTTTGCCGCCTCGGAGACGCCCCACGGGGCGTCTCTACAGTGGGTGGCGCCCACGGCGGGGTGGGTAAGTTAGCGCCTATGGGGGCCAGGGCACCTTCAGCGACGCGACGGCTCCCCCACCTCCACCCGCGCGATCACGGCTTCCTCCAGGACCTCGTCGAGAGTCCGTCCACCCTTGACGTTGAAGTCGATCGAGCGGGTCGGGAACGGAATGGTGATGCCGTTGGCGTTGAACGCCGTCCTCAGGCGCTCGATGGCTTCGCTGCGGGCCGCCAGATAGTCGGCCTGATTGCGGAAGGGGATCCAGAAGCGGAGGGTGAAATTGATGGAGCTGTCACCGAATTCCTCGTAGAAGAGCTCGACGTCGCGGTCCGGGACGCGGGACGCGATCGCTTCGACGGCCTCGATCGCCACGCGCCGCGCCTTTTCGAGGTCGTCGCCGTACGACACTCCGACCGAGAGGTCGACCCGCCGTGTACCCCGGATGGAGTAGTTCATGAGCGGGTTCTCGAAGACCTCCTTGTTGGGGAGGAGGACGAGCTGGCCCTGCGGGGTGAGGATCTCGGTCCAGCGCAGGTTGATCTCCTGGACGACGCCGAAGAAGTCCTTGGTCTTGATGAGGTCGCCGGGGCGGAACGGCCGTTGGACCGACATGTAGATGCCGGCCATGAAGTTGGCGGCGATGTCCTGGAAGGCGAAGCCCAGGGCGATGCCAAGGATGCCGGCTCCGGCCAGCAGCGAGGCGACCGTCTTCTGGAGCCCCAGGATGCCCAGGGAGACGAATACGCCTCCCCCCAGGATCGCGATGTAGACCGCCTGGGCGACGAAGCGGTTGACCTCGTCGCTGTGCGAGATGCGGCGAAGCAGCCGCAGCAGGAGGTTGCGCACCAGCCGCGCGCCGGCCCAGAAGGCAACCAGGATGACCACAGCCAGAGCCAGATTGGGGAGCAGGAGGATGAAGTCCCGCACCCACCCCGCGAGCTTGCGGGCGACCAGGTTCCAGGCTCGGCTCGGATCCATCTGCTCCTCCTTTCCGCGGCGACCACAACGCGTCCACCCTGGAGGACGGCAACTTGCGTGCCAAGGAGGGGCCCCCTTCCCAGACAGGGGAGAGGGGGCGAGGGAGGTGGGCTGTTCTGCAGCGAATGAGGAGCCAGTCCTCGAGAGTTATACGGATGTGGCTATGAATTCGTTGGGAATCCAAACATAATCAGGCTGCGGTACGTATCTCCTTGTAGGCAACCACCGGGCCGGGGAAACGGCCCCAACAAGGCGAATTCGGCCATGAAAGAGAGAGGGGTCATGCAAAAGAAGAGTGTGAAAAAGCTCTTGCTGACGAAAGAAACGCTCATCCAGTTGAGCGGCCGGGATCTGGGGAAGGTCGCAGGCGCTGAAGGCTGGTCGGATCAGAGCGTCTGCCCCACGACGACCCCGTCCGACTGCCGCGCCTGCGGTATCTAAGCCGTCACCCGAGGTATTCCAGCTCGAAAAGTACAGGCGGCGTGTTCCTGTTGAGAAACAGGCCGCCGCCGCATTCCAGGAAGCGGCGCCGCAGGCGCCGCCGGTACCAGGAGACGCTGCGCAGGTGGACCGACCCGTCGGTGAGGCTCTGGTTGCAGTTGCGCTCCCAGTCGCCGTGGGTGAGGATCTCGAGGTAGAGGGCGGACCGGGTGAGGCGCGGCAGCCGGCGGATCGCGGCCTGCGCCTCGGCGTCGTCCAGGTACTGGAACACGCCCTGGCAGATGACCAGGTCGAAGGGCTCGGCCGGCTCGTAGTCGATGAGGCTCCCCTGCTCCCAGCCGTACTTGCGGCAGGCATAGTTGCTCTTCTCGACGCCGACGTACTGCGCCGCGGGATAGCGCCGCAGCACCTCCTGGCGCCAGAAGCCGACCCCGCAGCCGATGTCCAGCACCCGCTCGACCGGCACGCGCAGGTACTCCAGATAAGCGAAGACGAAGCCGGCAAGGGACGCGCAGCTCGCCGGGTCGGCGACGCGGGTGCGCGCGTTCTCGTAGTACTTCCTGTAGTAGGAGGCGTCGAAGGAAGACTTGCGCGGGCGTGGAGCTTTCATGGCGTCACCGGACTCGGAGAGGCGGAGATTCTATATCGGAGCCCTCACCCCGGGTTGACACCCGGGGCGAGGGCTGCTCGAGAGCGGGGCCGGCATTAGAATAGCGTTCATGAAACACGTCTCCGTTCTGCTGCCATTGCTCCTCCTGGCGTCAGTCCTGCCCGCGGGCGCCGAGCCCGTGGCGTTCGAAAAGAGCCTACCGGCCTTCGAGGCCCGTCTCGACGCGTTGCGCCGCGAGCACAAGCTCCCGGGCCTCGCGGCGGCGATCGTCAAGGACCGCAAGCTGGCCTGGTCCAAGGGCTACGGGTTCGCGGATGCGGACCGGGAGGTGCCGGTCACGCCGGACACTCCCTTCTGGATCGCCTCGGTGACCAAAACCTTCCTCGGCCTCCTCTTCCTGCAGCTCGAAGCGGATGGCAAGATCAGCCTCGAC
The DNA here is from genome assembly GCA_963842525.1 of uncultured Holophagales bacterium. Lineage (GTDB taxonomy): Bacteria > Acidobacteriota > Thermoanaerobaculia > Multivoradales > UBA5704 > UBA5704. Next base: position 1,804,760 of record CAWJGT010000009.1, on the reverse strand, counting down.
GACAGCATCAACGACGTCCCGAAATGGATGGACCTCTGCGAATGGCTCGCCGGCTCCGGCCTCCCCTTCGGAAAGGACTTGCGCTGCACGGCGCCGATCACGATCCGGAACATCCTCAACCATACAGCCAACGGACAACCGGGGACCCGCTTCCTCTATAACCCCGTCCTCTACTCGCGGCTGTCGCGCTACATCGAGCACAAGAACGGCCGCTCGGTGGACACGGTCGAGGGCCGGCACAACACCATGGCGCAGCTCGTGGAGGCTCGGATCCTGGAACCTGCCGGCATGCGCCGCACCATGGCGAGCCAGTGGCAACGCGACAAGGCCCTGGTCTACTTCGACGTGGCGGAGGGCTTCGGGATCAGCACCGAAGGGGAATTCCTCAAGCGTCCGCGGCCGGACCGCCATCTCGCCGGCGGCGCGGGCATCGTCTCGACCGTCGAGGACCTGGCCCGGTACGACATCGCGCTCGACAGCGGGGCTCTGGCGTCCAAAGCCGTCATGGAGAAGCTGTTCACACCGGCCAAGGCGCCGGACGGAACCGTGCTCCCCTACGCCTTCGGCTGGTACGTGCAGGACTATCGGGACGAAAAGCTCTACTGGCACTCCGGCTGGGATCCGGACCGCGGGTTCTCGGCGCTCTACCTCAAGGTCCCGGCGAAGTCGCTGACGCTGATCCTGCTGTCCAACGGCGAAGGGATCTGGTGGGACAACCCGCTCGACAAGGCCGAGGTCGAGAAGGCTCCCTTCGCGCAGGCGTTCCTGGAGGCGTTCGTCTTCAGTGTGCCGCCAGCCGAGCCTCCAGCCGCTCCTTGACCTCGGGCCATTCTTCGGCGATCAGGCTGTACATGACCGTGTCGCGGTGCAGGCCGTTGGAGCGCACCTGGTAGCGGCGGAGCACGCCCTCGCGCTGGGCGCCGAGCTTTTCGATGGCCCGCTGGCTGTGGAGGTTGTTGAGGTCGGTTTTGAACTGGACCCGCGCGGCGCCCAGGGTCTCGAAGGCGTGGCGCAGGAGGAGGTACTTGCTCTCGGGGTTGACCGCCGTGCCCTGGAAGGCCTTGCCGATCCAGGTGCGGCCGATCTCCAGCCCATGGTGCTGCGGCCGGATCTCCAGGAAGCTGGTCGAGCCGATCGACTCTCCGGTGGCCGCAAGGACGATCGCGAAGGGGAGGGAAGCGGGCGCCTCGATCGTGGTGCTGCGCAGCCAGTCCGCGAAAGCCTCGAAGCTTTCGTCGCGCGGGAACTCCAGCGTCCACCGGAAGACCTCAGGGTCCGCGTGCGGGTAGAGCCCCGGAGCGTGCTCCAGGGAGAGCGGCTCCAGGCGAATGATCCTGCCTTCGAGACGTACGGGCCCGATCCGCATCCCGCCTACGACCCCACCCGCTCGTCCTTCTCCTTCGCGATCTCCGCTTTCTTGTCGGCGAGCCAGGTCTTGACGTTCTTCTCCAGCAGGTCGAGCGGCAGCGCGCCGTTCAACAGCACCGCATCGTGGAAGGCGCGCAGGTCGAACTTCGGGCCCAGCTCCTTCTCGGCCAGGGCTCGCAGCTCCTGGATCTTCAGCTCGCCGATCTTGTAGGAGAGGGCCTGGCCGGGCCAGACGATGTAGCGGTCGACCTCGACGATGATGTCGTGGTCGGTCTTGCCGGCGTTTTCCCTGAAGTAGTCGATCGCCTGCTCGCGGGTCCAGCCCATGGTGTGCATGCCGGTGTCGACCACCAGGCGGATGGCGCGCCAGATCTCGTAGGTGAGCTGGCCGAACTTGGCATAGGGGTCCTGGTAGAAGCCCATCTCGTCGCCCAGGCTCTCGGCGTAGAGCGCCCAGCCCTCGACGAAGACGCCGTAGCCGTCGTACTTGCGCCACTCAGGCACGCCTTCGATCTCCTGGGCGAGGGAGATCTGGAGGTGGTGCCCCGGCACGGCTTCGTGCAGGGTCAGGGCCTCCATCTCCCACTTCGGCCGCGACTTGAGGTCGTAGGTGTTGACCGGTAGAGTCCCCGGCCGGCCCGCGGCGAAGTTGCCGTCCTCGTAGTAGGCGGTGGTCTGCGACTTCTCGGCGTAGGACGGGACCGGCTCGACGCCGTAGGGCAGCCGCGGCAGCCGGCCGAAAAGCTTGACGAGCTGCGGGTCCACCCGCTTGGCGATGTCGCGGTAGGCGGTGAGCGAGGTCCTCCGGCTTGTCGAAGTAGAACCGCGGATCGGTGCGCAGGAAGGTGAGGAACTCCTCGAAGCTCCCCTTGAAGCCGGTGCTGGCGATGACCTTGTCCATCTCCGCGCGGATGCGCTTCACCTCGGAGAGGCCGATCTGGTGGATCTGCTCCGGCGTCAGGTCGGTGGTGGTGCTCCCCGCGCACGTTGAAGGCGTACCAGGCCTTGCCGTCCGGCAGGTCGCTCATGGCGATCGACTCGCGGGCGCCCGGGATATAGGTCTCGGTCAGGAAGCGGTGGAGCTTGCGGAAGGCCGGTGCGGCCTGCTCGTCGTAGGCGCGCACGGCCTCGCGGGTCAGCCGCTCCCGCTCGTCCGGGCCGATGTTGTCCGGGAGCTTGGTGAAGGCGGTGAGCATCGGGCTCTTCAGCGGATCGTCGACGATCAGGTTTTTCACCTGGTCGGGCACGTCGCGCAGGGTCACGCGCGGCGGCGTCACGCCCATTTCGAGCCCCTTTTGGAGGTAGCGCGATAGTGTCGTCGATGACCCGCGGCAGGCCGCGCAGCCGGGCGACGATGTCCTCGTACTGCTCGACGGTCCGCGCCGGCATGATGGCAAGGAATTGGGGGATCCACTGCTGCGGGCCGCCCATCTGGTTGACCATCATGTATTCGGCGGGGAACGGGAGGCCTTCGATCGACCGCTGCAGGCGGCGGCGGTAGAGGTCGTAGAGGACCTGCTCGGAGGGGGTGAGCTGCGAGCGGTCGATCGAACGGATCGCCTTGAGGAGCTTGCGGGTGATCTCCTCGCCTTTCTCCTGGGCGGCGAACGAGGTGTCCGACCAGTCGGGGTAGCGGCCCGGCAGCCCGAGATAGACCCCCATCTCCTTGGACTCCTGGAGGGAGTAGGCCCAGTCGAGATCAAAGAGCTTCTTCAGGCGCTCGCTCTCGCTGCCGTCTCCGCGCTCGGAGGCGAATTTCTCGAAGGCGGCGGCGTAGTCGGTCTCCGCAGGCGCTGCGGTGGCCGCGGGTGGAAGGACGAAAAGGACGGCAAGGACAACAAGGACAGTAAGTGTGGATTTCATGGAACAGGCTCCCTCAAAGAATCACCGGACGGCCCGGCTGCTGGCTTCAAAGGTCACGTCGAGCTCGACCTTCTGCCCCTCGCGGTCGACCACCGCCTTCGCTGCCTGGCCCGGTTTCGCGCTGCGCAGTACGAACATCAAGTCGTGGATGCCGCGGACCGGCGTGCCGGCGAGCTCGACCAGGAGGTCGCCGCGCTGCAGCCCGCCCTTCTCAGCCGGGCTGCCGGGGCGGACGCCGGCCAGGAGCACCCCGGGCCGGCCGTCACCTGCGTAGTCAGGGACCGTGCCCAGGGAGGCGCCGAAGGAGCGCATGTCCCCCTGCGGCGCCGGTGCCGGCGCGCTCTTGTAGGCCAGGCGCTCCGGCCGGCCGGCCAGCCCGAGCGCGACCTCGGCGACCACGCCGGCCACCTGCTCGCCTCCCTGGGCGTTGACCTTGCCGGTGTCGTCCGACGGTTTGTGGTAGTCCTCGTGGGTGCCGGTGAAGAAATGGAGCACCGGAACGCCGGAGGCGTAGAACGGGGTCTGGTCCGAGGCGCCGTAGCCGTCGCCGCCCAGGGTGCAGTTGAGCTGCGCCCGCTTGCAGGCCGGATTGACCAGGTCGGGCCAGCCTTCGGACGTGTCGCCCCCCAGGACCGAGAGCTTGCCGTCGCGCAGCCGCCCCACCATGTCCATGTTGAGCATCGCCACCAGGTCGGCGATGGCGAACCCGGGCGGCGGACGGCGGGTCATGGCCGTCGAGCCGAGGACGCCCGACTCCTCGGCGGAGAAGGCTACGAAGTAGACGTCCCGCCGCAGCTCGGAGCGCCGCGCCGCGAGCTGGCGAGCCGCCTCCAGCAGCGCGGCGGTCCCGGAGGCGTTGTCGTCCGCGCCGTTGTGGACCTCGCGGACGCCGGGCGCCATGGAGGCGCCTCCGCCGTAGCCGATGTGGTCGTAGTGGGCGCCGACCAGGACCGAGCCCGGCAGGCGCTCCGCCGCTCCGGCGCGCAGCACGCCGATCACGTTCGCGGCCGGCTCCTGGCGGAACTTCAGCTCGATGGCGAGCGCGGCCCGATGGCCGGCCTGCGCCCCTTCGAACAGCCCGGCGCCGGCGGCGCGGGTCAGGACGACCACCGGGATGCCCACGTCACCCGTGGACGCCGCCATGCTGGTCTCGACGACCGGCACCGGCAGCGGCGGCTCGGAGCCAGGGTCTTCCCCGGCCGGGAGGTCGACCACGATCAGGCCGCTGGCTCCGTGCTCGCGCGCGTTGAAGGCCTTGTAGCGCAGATCGCCGTAGCGGCGCTCCAGCTCCTCCTTGTCGAACGGGGCGCCCTTGGGCGTGTAGCGACGGACGGCGACGATCCTGCCCTGGACGTCGAGGCCCTTGTAGTCGTCCACCCCCAGGTCGGCCGCGGTGATGCCGTAGCCGGCGGCCACCACCTCGCCGTCGACCGTCCCGGTGGCGCCGGCGCCCGAAAAGCTCGCCGGCTGGAAGGCGTCGCGCGGCACCGGCCGGCCGTCGACGGTCACGGTCGTGCCCGGCAGCACCTCCACGGCGACCGGCACCTCGAAGCTCTCGAAGTACGTCCCGTTCTCCCCCGCCGGCGCGAGCCCCACCTCGCGGAAGCGGGTTTCGAGCCAGCGCCGGGCCTCGTCGAGCCCCTTGGTGCCGATGCCCCGGCCCTCCCGTGCGTCATCGGCCAGCCAGCGCACGTCGTCCAGGAACCGCTGTGCCCGCGCCGGGACGCTGGCCCCGGGCTCGGCCTCCCTCCTGTCCACCCAGCGCGCCACGAAGACGTTCGTCTCTCCGGGCGCACCCTGGTTGCGGTTGGAGGCGAAGGCGAGGCGGGTGCCGTCCGGGGAGAACATCGGGAACCCGTCGAAGCCCGGGCTCGTGGTGATGCGTTCGAGGTCCGTGCCGTCGGTGTCGATCGCCCAGAGGTCGAACTCGCGCCCCTTCGGGTCGCTGTGGTTGGAGGAGAAGATGATCCTCTTGCCCGAGGGGAAGAACGCGGGGGCGAACGAGGCCGCGCCGAGGCTCGTCACCTGACGGGCGTTGCGGCCGTCGGCGTCCGCCACCCAGAGCTCGAGCCGGGTCGGCCGCACCAGGCCCTGGGAGAGCAGGCGCCGGTAGTCGTCCAGCTCCTCGCCCGCGGCCGGCCGGGAGGCCCGCCAGACGATCTGCCGGCAGTCCGGCGAGAAGAAGGCGCCGCCGTCATAGCCGGGGGTGCTCGTCAGGCGCCGGACGTGCGAGCCGTCGGCGTCCATCCGGTAGAGGTCCAGGTCGCCGTCGCGGGTCGAGGTGAAGATGACCGCACCCTTCTGGTCACCCCGCGGGCAGACCGTGGATCTCGGCGTCGTAGGCCCGGTTGTTCGTCAGCCGCTCGGGGTCCGAGCCGTCCGGCCGCACGCTCCAGATCTCATAGTCCGGGTCGATCGGCCAGACGTAGCCGTGGGAGCGGTCCGGCGGCGGCGGGCAGGCCTCGCGGGCGTGGTGGGTCGAGGAGTAGAGGATCCTCGCGCCGTCCGCGGTGAAATAGGAGCAGGTGGTCCGCCCCTTGCCTGTCGAGACCCGGGCCGGCTGCCCCGTGCCGTCGGCCGGCATCCGCAGGATCTGGTCGCAGGCGAACGGCGGGCGGGTCGACTGGAAGACGAGCTGCTTGCCGTCGGGAGACCAGTAGGCCTCGGCGTTCTCGCCGCCCCGGGTGAGCTGCCGGAGGTCGGCGAGGTGGGCCTCCCCCGCCTGCGCGGCGGCGGAACCGGCGAGGAACGGAAACAACAGCAGCGCCAATGCGTACAAAATGCCTGATCTCATGAAGTCCCCTCACGTCGAGAAGCAGAACGAGCCGCCACGCGGAAGCCATTCCCGAGCCCCGATCTCGCCGGGTGGGAATCGAAACGGGTCCCGCGCGGGTTGAAACCTTCTGCGCCTCGGCATGATACCTTCGGTCGGTTTACAATGCGCGGGCCGGGCAGTCGGGCACACGAACGGTACGCAGGAGCCAAGGAATGAAGGAGCAGGAAATCGAGGAAGGCAAGGACTTCGGCCAGATCCTGGCGGAGTTCGAGGAGAAGGACAGCGAGGAGAAGGGCAGCGAGACCGCGGCGCCGGAGCCCGCGGTGGGCGGGAAGGTCAAGGGCCGCATCCTCTCGATCGGCGAGACGACGGCCTTCGTCGACCTCGGCGGCAAGTCCGAAGGGGTGATCGACATCGCCCAGCTCAAGGACGCGGCCGGCGCTCTCACCGTCAATGTCGGGGACGAGCTCGAGGCCACGGTCACCGGCACCGACCCTGAGACCGGCAGCCTGGTGCTGCGGCGCAAGGCCGCCCGCGGCCAGGACGTCTCCAACGAGCTGCGCCAGGCCCTCGAGACGGGCATCCCGGTCGAGGGGCTGGTGACGGCCATCAACAAGGGCGGCGCCGAGGTGCAGGTCTCCGGGATGCGGGCCTTCTGCCCCCTCTCGCAGCTCGACCTGCGCTACGTCGAGAGCCCGCAGCAGTTCATCGGCCAGCGGCTGTCGTTCAAGGTCAGCCGGCATCGAGGCCGGCCGGACCCGTCCGAACATCGTGCTGTCGCGCCGGGCGCTCCTCGAAGAGGAGGCCCAGTCCAAGGCGGCCGAGACCCGCGAGAGGCTCCAGGTCGGGGCCATCCTCAACGGCCGGATCACGTCGCTGACCAGCTACGGCGCGTTCGTCGACCTCGGCGGCCTCGAGGGCATGCTGCACGTCAGCGAGATCGGCCACTCGCGGCTCGCGCACCCGAACGAGGTGCTCCAGGTCGGGCAGGAGGTCGAGGTCCAGGTCATCAAGATCGAGAAGGGCAAGGATGACAAGCGGCCGCGCATCTCGCTGTCCCGCAAGAGCATGGAGCGCGACCCCTGGAGAGACGTGGCCGATCGCTTCCCCGAAGGGACCGAGCTGTCCGGGCGGATCATGCGCCTGGAGTCGTTCGGCGCCTTCGTGGAGATCGCGCCCGGCATCGAAGGGCTGGTCCACATCAGCGAGATGGGCTCCGGCCGCCGCCTGACCCATTCCCGCGAGGCGGCCCAGCTCGGCCAGGACGTGCGGGTGCGGGTGCTCGGGGTCGACTCGGCCAAGCGCCGCATCTCCCTGACCATGGGCACGCGGGGCGTGGGCATGGAGGACGACCGCGACGAGGCCATGGCCGGCAGCTACTCCGGCGGCCGCGGCTCATCGTCCTCTTCTTCTTCGTCGTCGTCTTCGGCGGCGCCGTCGCCCGCGAGCGGCTTCGGCTCGATGGCGGACTTCTTCAAGAACATGAAGCGCAAGTAGCAGCCGGCCCACCACCCGGTGGGCCGGCCTCCGCGCCCCTCTCTATCCAAAAATTACAACAGCTTTTTTTCGCTCCCCCCTAGCGGAGGCTCGGGGAGACGTGTAGAATCCTGCCAACTGATTCGGCGGATGTACATTTGAAGTTGAACCGAAGGCAATTCCTCAGGACGGGCCTGCTCGCCGGCGCGGGGGTGCTGTGCGCCCCGATGATCAACCGCGGCCGGTTCAGCCTCTTCGCGGACCAGGGGCCCGACACCTCGGCCCGCGCCCTCGAGCTGGTCGGCCGCTCCATGGTGATCGACATGCTCGGGCTGCTGACCCTGGACTGGCAGAAGCTCTACCGCTGGCAGGGCCAGCCGGACAGCTTCACCCAGGCCGACTTCCAGAAGCTGCGCAGCACCGGCATCGGTGTCTACCACCCCGCCGTCGAGCCCAACGCGGAGAAGCCGCGCGAGGCGGCGCTCCGCTGGACCTGGCGCTGGAACCACTTCCTCGGCGCCCAGCCCGGCTACTTCGTGCGCATCGACAACGCCGCCGACCTGAAGCGGGCGCGCGACGAGGGGAAGGTCGGCCTCCTGATCGGCTTCCAGAACTCCGACCACTTCCAGAGCGTCGACGACGTGGCGCTCTTCCATGGCCTGGGGCAGAGGGTGTCGCAGCTCACCTACAACGAGTGCAACCGGCTCGGCGCCGGCTGCAAGGAGCTCCGCGACACCGGCCTGACCGAGTACGGGGTGAAGGTCGTCCAGGCCATGAACCGGGTCGGCATGGTGGTCGACGTCTCGCACTGCTCGGACCAGACGACGCTCCAGGCGATCGCCGCCTCCCGCAAGCCGGTGCTGGTCACGCACGCGAACTGCCGCGCACTGGTGCCGCACCCGCGCTGCAAGTCCGACGCGGTGATCCAGAAGATGGCCGCGCGCGGCGGCGTGATGGGCATCACGGTCCTCCCCGCGTTCCTGAAGCAGGGGAAGGCCGCGTCCTTCAACGACGTGCTCGACCACTTCGACCACGTCATCCGCCTGGTCGGCGTCGAGCACGTCGGGGTGGGAAGCGACACCGACGTGGACGCGATCGATCCTCGTACCCGGCAGGTCCGGCCGCGGTACGTCGTGCGCGGCCTCCGCCACCCGCGGCGGATCTTCGACCTCGCCGAAGGCCTGATCCGGCGAGGGTACAGCGACCGGAACATCGAGCTCATCCTGGGAGGCAACTTCCAGCGGGCGCTGGCGGAGGTCTGGACGACGACGCCGTCAGCGCCCGCCAAGGTGGCGCCTACGTCTTCGCCGGCGTAAATCCCGGAAAAAACCAGGGCACGAATTCACGGCGTCTGTGGTACCCTGAATACGCTTGGATGAACTTTCTGTTCTGCATTTTGTCTCAGGGAGAGCCGCTTACGCCAGCGGACCTTCACTGATGACGGAGTTGTCGCAAGAATGAAGCTCGAGAGATCCTCCCGCCTCCGGCCCCTGTCCCGCGTCGCCGTCGCCTCCGGTCTGCTCCTTCTCGCCGCCGTGCCGGCCCCCGAGGCCCAGAGCCTCGCCGGCTCGAAGGTCTCGATGGTCCGCCAGAACCGGATGGCCCGGGAGCACGACTACACCTACCTGCGCACCTCCAGCGAGGTCCGCGAGTTCGCGAGCCGCGGCCTGCTTGTCCGCGTGACGGGAAATTCCAATTTCCGGGTGGTCGACGTCTCCTTCCCCTATGCGCGGTCCGAGGTCAAGACCTTCATCGAGCGCCTGGCGCAGCAGTACAAGAGCGCCTGCCGGGAGCGGCTGGTGGTGACCAGCCTCACCCGGCCCACGACGCGCCAACCCCGCAACGCCTCGCCGCTTTCGGTCCACCCCACCGGCATGGCGGTCGACCTGCGCCGCAGCAGCCGTCCGGCCTGCCGCGCCTGGCTGGAGAAGAACCTGCTCGCCCTGGAGGGGAAAGGGGTCCTGGAGGCCACGCGCGAGAACCATCCCCCGCACTACCACGTCACGCTCTACCCGCAGCCCTACATGCGCTACCTGGCCAGCCGCGGCGTGGATTCCGGCGTCCAGGTCGCGGCCAAGGGCACGGGCGGTTCGAGCCGGGGCACGGTGGCCAAGGCCTCCAACCGCAAATACAAGGTCCGGTCCGGTGACAGCCTCTGGAGCATCGCCCAGCGCCACGGCACGAGCGTCTCCAGGATCAAGAGCGCCAACGGCGTCCGCTCCAGCCGCCTGAAGCCCGGCCAGATGCTGCAGATCCCGACGGCACGGTAGGATCAGGCCGGAGGCTCGGCGGGAAACCAGGACCGGAGCAGATCACAGAATCTCCGGAAGCTGAGGTCCTCGCAACGGCGGAGCCCAACCGTCCTGGCAAGCCTGCCGTAGATCGAGGAGGAGCGCTGCAGGCGCAGTTCCCGCAGCACCCGTTCGAACGCCTCTTTGGGACGGGCCGGCTTGCGTTCCTCCTCGCCCCACCATCCGTTCTCCTGGAGCCAGTCCCGGAGCCGTCGATCACGATGGCTCCACCCGAGCTCGCCCTCGATCCGAGGAGAATCAGTCCAGATCCAGACCTCCAGCTCCGGATCGATGACGACGGCCTCGGCGCGATCTCCCCAGCCTGCCTCGGCGAGCCGGCCCTGGACATCCCCGGCAATCTCTTGTGCCGTGCGGTTTTCCTGCCCGCACCCTTCGCGATCGAACAGGACAAGCGCATGACGGGCTCGCCGGTGGAACGGCTGAAGCACGGCGGGGGCCTCGTGGAAGCAGCCGGCATCTCGCCGCGGATGCACCAGGATCTCGTAGCGGATGCGCAGGATTCCGAGGCTCTCGGAACGGACGGACAGCAATCCGTCGACGGTCTCCCGGTCATCCTTGCCCGGAACGAGCACGACCAAGTCGAGCGGCTCGCCCGCGCTCATCCGAGAATTCCCGTGGCGAAGAGCGTCCCGAGGTCCGTGGAGCGCTTCCAGTCCTTCAGGTTCGGATGCTCGGACCCGCGCACAACGGCCGTGGCGCCATCCGGCGTGCGAGCAAAGCAGAGGACCTGCTCGGGCTCGGCCATGGCCAAGAAGACCGGCGAGTGGGTCGCGCAGAGGATCTGGCTGCCATAGGCTGACGAGAGCGACTGAAACACCGTCTCCACGGCCTGCGGATGGATTCCGTTCTCAGGCTCCTCAATCAGGTAGATGCGCCCGGAGCTTCTCCAGATATCCAACCAGGGTCAGGGCGAGCAGGCGAAGAGTCCCGTCAGACACGGTCCAGGAGGGGGCCCGCAGACCGGTCTTGTAGATGATCCGGAGATACCGGTGCCGGTCCTCCTCGCGCTCCACCGTTTCGACGGTTTCGATATCCGGAAGAGCCGTTCGCACGTGGTCAATCCAGCGCTGGAAGACCGGCCCATTCGTTGTCCGAAGCTCCTCGATCGCCCATGGCAGATTCGAGCCGTCGGGCTGGAACTCGGTCGGGCTGCCTGGTGGTGAGGGTCTCCTCATGACCTCGCTGTTGAGGGCCAGCAAGTGCACGCCTTCACGGAGGAATCGCTTGACCCAAGTGGCCACTGGGAAGAGATCTTCGTCTTCTGGCAGATTGGAGAGGGCCGATCTTTGGGGGCCGAATCGGAAGGGGCTCGTCCAATCGTCAGTCTCGGAGAAGAACCGATCAATGCCTGACTCCGGATCCTTTTCAATGATCTTTCTCCAACCTTTCAGGCCCAACCCTCCCCCAGGCGATGCAGTCCAGAGCGCCTCGTGCAGGATCGAGATCTCTCCTTTCTCGGCCGGACCAATCGTGATCTCGTACTTGGCTCGCCGATCTCTGTCATCTTGGAGCTCTATCGTGACCTCGAAGCTGCCCTTCGGGTCCGACATCCATACCAAATCCGAAAAGTTCGGAGACCGCTTGCGGATTGCGGGGGCAAGCCCGTCCGTAAGGAGATCTCCGATCATCCGGATCACATCCAGAAAAGAGGACTTGCCGCTGCCGTTGGGTCCGACGAGGACCTGAAATGAATCGATCTCCTGGCGGATTTTCCGCAGGCTTCGGAAGTGGAGGGCCTCGATGACCTGAATCATCCGGCTATTCTCTCACCCCGCCGCCACCCGGTACGCCATGATCTTCTGCTGGAGGCCCTTCAGCTGGTGCTCGCCGAGGGGCTCGGCGGGGATCTGGCCGCCGAGGAGGCGCCAGGTCTCGGGGCCGAGGACGACGTCGCCGGGACGGGCGACGAGGGCTTCGAGGCGGGCGGCCACGTTCACGGTGTTTCCCAGCACCGTGTAGTCGACGCGGCGGGCGCTGCCGATGTCCCCCACCACTACCGGACCGCTGTTCAGGGCGACCCTGGCGGCGAAACCGGGCAGCCCACGGGCCTCCCGCGCCGCGCTCCACGCCTTGAGCTCGCGCTGGATCTCGACCGCCGCCCGTGCGGCCCGCAGGGCATGATCCTCCTGCGGCACCGGCGCGCCGAAGAAGGCCATCACGCAGTCGCCGATGAACTTGTCCAGGGTGCCGCCGGCGCGGAAGATCGCCTCGACCGACAGGTTCAGGAAGGCGCCGAGCAGCTCCGCCACCTCCTCAGGCCCCGAGCTCTCGCGAAAGGAGGTGAACCCCACTAGGTCGGCGAAGAGGACCGTCGCCTGCGCGAGCCGCGGCCGCGACCCGTCGCCCCCCTCGTGGAGGACCTGCTCGATGACCGCCGGCGAGTGGTACCTCTCGAGCTGCGACCGCATCTGGCGCTCGTGCTCGGCCTGCCGGGCATAGCGGATGCGTTCGACCGCCACCGCCACGTAGTTGGCCAGCGTGCTCAGGAAGTCGAGGTCGCGCTCGGTGAAGGCGCCCACCTGGAACGGCGAGTCCACCTGCATGACGCCGATGATCCGCTCTCCCGACCAGAGCGGGGCGCACATCGCGGCGCGGATCTGGTGCAGGCGGATCGACTCGCCGCCCGAGAGCCGCTGGTCGGACTGGGCGTCGAAGGTGACCAGCGCCACCCGCTCCTGCATGACCGCGCGCAGCATGGTGCGTGAGACCGGGACCTCCGCCGGCCGCAGCTCGACCCGGTCCTTGATGCGGGAGAGCTCGCAGACGAGCTCCCCACCGGCATCCGAGAGCAGGACGAACCCGCGGTCCACCGGGAGCGCATCGAAGGCGATGTCCAGCACCCGGGCGAGCACGTCGTCCACCGACTCCACGTTGATCAGGACCTTCGCCAGCCGGGTGAGGAACCCGAACATCCGGTTGGTGTAGGCGAGGTCGGCCGGCGCCTCCGCCGGCAGCGGGGCGTCCAGCTTGCCGAGGAGGCCGAAGGACTCGGAGAAATCGGCAAGCGGACGGACGATGGTCGCATTGGTGAGGGCCGCGAGGTCGACCGTGCCGCTCTCGGGGTGGGCGGTGACCACCACGTCCTGCTGCGTCCGGACGTCCGCGTGCGGCTCGACCACCAGCTCGAAGACGCCGATGCTCAGCCGGTCGCCCGCCTGGAGGGGAGCCCGCTGCACGGCCGCGCGGTTCAGCTCCACGCCGTTGGTGCTCTTCAGGTCGAAGATCGACCAGCCATCCCCGTCGCGGCGGATCTCGGCGTGGTAGCGGGAGACCGAGACGTCCGAGAGAACGACGTCGTTGTCGCTCCCGCGTCCCAGGCGGACCCGGGGGCCGGAGAGGGGAAAGTAGCGGCTCTGGCCGTCTAAGGTGTAACGGAGGCGCAGCATGGTGCGATTGGCCTTTCGGAGGACCATCATAGCAGCGGGCATACCTGCTGGAACGGTGCGAGGCGGGCGGCACCCTCAGTCTCGGGAAGGCGAGCGATTGACCTCTATCAGGATCTCGATGATAGTGTGCCAGCGAATCCTTCGAAAAAAGGAGACTCCTTGAACCCGGATTCCTTTCGCTGCCTGCCGTTGGAAGCTCTCGTTGTGCGCGGGTCCTCCTCGTTCAAGCCTCTGCAGTCTCTGCTCCACTCGTTGCGAGCCTGGCCGCGTCAAAGCGCCCGGGGGATTCCAGGGTGGGAGAGTACACCCTCGGGCCTCGGGGTTCGACGGAGTGGAACCGGACACGGTCGAGATCGACCTCGAATCAAGATCGCTGGACCCTCTCCCCTTCGACGTCCACTTCTTCCTGACCGACACGGTAGCGACCCGGTGACTTCTATCGAAGGACGGAGCCCTCGGCTTCAAGAAGCCCGAGTTGCGACCAAGTCCTGGCGAATATCACGAGATTGCCCAAACAAAAAGCCTGAGTGTGGTCAACTGCAATCCTCCCGAAAAGGGGGCCGCGAAGGGGGATCCGGGCAATCGCTCCTTCGAGCTGTTGGTGCCGGCACTTCAGCCTAACAGGTACTACTGCTTCGAGTTCACCACCTCTCGGACATCACGGACCCGACGGAAAAGCCCACGATCGAGGCCGCCGGATACGGCCATCACCATGGTGATGAACCAGAACTTCTGGACTCCGATGACCCGGCCAGTTCATGCCGGCCGATGCGCGCCCAGGTAATTGCGCGCGAGCCTGCTCGCTGCTGCTCAGGCGACGTCGGACCGGGCAAGAGTCCTGGTGCTGGAGCCGGGTTCCTTTTTTGACACGGCCTCCTGCCGTGATCGATCGCAATTCGGCGTGACGGTGGGGAATCAGGTCTCCACCTTCTTGGGCTTCCAAGTAAACCTGGCTGGTACTCGCACGAACCTGCAGAACCGGGCCTGGGCCGTCTCGGGAGACCTGACGACCTCTCAGCGACAGCCCGCTCTGGAGATCACCGCCGCCGCTCTCCTGGCCAACGTCAATCAGCCGCGCGTTGCGCAGCTCCTCGCCGGGCGCCAGGAGCGCTGGATCTGATCGGTCTCTCTCGGTCCGCAATCCTCGCCCGCTCAGAAAGCACACAGGGACGCTCGACCAGATTTGGGACGCCGGGCAATCAAACTTGTGGCGGTCCGCACAACTCGGGGATCTCCAAGAGCTCGCCGACGCCCTGCGTACCGACGCAGGCCTCCGCAACGAGGCGGGGCTCGCGGCGGTTACCCCCGTTTTCTTCCACGATCGAGAATCTGGCGAACGCCGCCTCCGCGACGTTCAACAACGACCTCCAGGCCCAGCCGACAACCTCAAGGGCTTGCTCCGAACAGCTCTACGGAGCTGCAAAAGCTTGCCGCAAGCCTCGGGCGCTGCTTCTCGAAACTCTCAACCTGAGGGCCACGACCGTGGCCAAATACGAGACCCGGGCCACCTGGTACGTGGGCGCCGACCTTGGCTCGGGGTTGGCTTGGGACATCGAGGAAGCCTTCGCCTATGTGGGCGCCAACATCTACTTTCGCCCGGTCAACAAAAAGGCCCAGCTACGCTGGGCCGATTTCAGACAACAGGGTTGGACGGAATTTCGCAAGCGGTTCTCGGTGACGATAGGTCTACCCCAGCAGGAGATCGATCTGGAGGACGCCGAACCGCTGATTCGGAGGCGTCCAGCTATCGCAGGAGTAGGTCTTCGACTTAGCGACTTTCTCCGTTTTTCTGTGGCCACCTTGGTTTTCAAGGAACGTGACCCTAACCCTCTCGTGGACAACGATCGTCTCGTATGGTCTCCTTTCGTCGGTCTCTCCATCGATTGGAACATCGCAGGGACATTCAAAAAGGCGTTCCAAGGGGTCTTTCCCCAGTAACACGTGCTAGTAAGGAGGAAGTGATGGACCTGGATCGCAATTCGATCACGTGCACTCCCGAAAGTATTCCCCAAGCGGGAGGGGTCGTCCAATTTTTTTTCGGCTGTAGTAGCGACGCGCCCTCCCGTTTCACCACCCTCTATTCCCTTCCCTTGAATGGGCCGTACCGATTTGCCGGCGGGGGCCTGCAAATGCAGATTGGACCAAGGCCGGTTACCCCAGCAGGAAATAATTATGCGGACTCTCTCTCGCTGAGTGCGACGGGAAATCCGGCGAACACATTCAACTTACAGATCAATGTGGCGCTCCAGGAGCTGGATGCGGCAGGTAACCCGAAAGGCGCTCCCGAAAGAGGTTCTTGTCAGGTCTTGATCCTCCACGCCGCTGTCGCCGCCTTCCGCGCCACCAACAATATGAGCCAGTCCGATCTCGCGAACAGAATCGGTGTGGCACGCTCGACGATCTCCCGCCTCGAGCAGGGCGGAAATCCGTCCGACGAAACCGTCGAAAAACTGCTTTCGGAGATGTCCAAGAAATGAGATGGAACAGGAGATTTTCCATCCTGGCCGGCTTGTCGCTCCTGGCCGTCGTGTCGCTTGGAAATAGATGCAACGAGCGCCGGTACGATCCCGACGCCTTCTCCCCCACTGCACCTGGCGTGTTCGACACACTCACATTGAAGCCGGACAAATCCTCCATCACCGCTGATGGCTCGTCCACGACCGTGATCACGGCTACGCTCAGCCCTGTTGCCGCCGAGGGCCGACGGACGGTGGAGTTCACCACCTCGACCGGCACCTTCGTCGGCGCCCCAACGGGCACGTCCACCGCGATGACGGTGGAGGCCACTACGGTGCGCGATGCTCAGGGGGTTTTCCGTGCCGAAGCAAAGGTTACTCTCAAGAGCTCCACTAAGGCGGAGACGGCGTCGATCGACGCCAAGGTCAAAGAGGGGACCCGCACTCTTGTCACCGCGCACACAGAAGTCCAGTTCGTGACCGCCGGCCCGACCACGATCCAGCTCACCGCCAGCTCGGCAAGCATTCCCGCCGACGGATTCTCCCGGACGACCCTGGTGGCGACGATCAGTGCTGACACACCGTCGGACCGCCGCAAGGTCATCTTTTCCGCGACCAAGGGGACACTGGTCAACGGCAGCGCCGGGCCGCCCTCGACGCTGGAGGTGATCGCGGGACGCGACAACACCGCACGGGCCGACCTGGTCAGCTCAAGGACCCTGGAGACGTCGATCGTGACGGCGACCCTCGACGGCGTGGCCGAGGCCGTAGACCGCGTCACGATACGATTCGAGGCTCCGGGCCCTTCGAGCCTCATCCAGATTTCGACCTCGATATCACAGGCTCCGGCGGACGGCGCAACTGTGGTTCAGGTCACCGCCACCGTGCCGCCCGAGCTGCCGCAGGCGGACCGTACCGTCACCTTCACGACCACCGCAGGCACTCTGCTGCAGGCTACCGCCACGGCGGACGCCAGCAACCGGGCCATTGTCGACCTCCGGGCCGACTCCCGGATCGTCACAGCCGTGCTGCGCGCCACGGCCGGGGGTTCGACCGCTCAGACGACGCTGCCCTTCGTACGGGCACTGCCCGAATCCATCATCGTCAATCCGGCCGCGAGCACGATCAAGGCCGACGGCACCACACAGGTTGCGATCACCGCCGACCTGCGCCGCGATGTGGGCACCGTGACGGAGGGCACCGTGGTTGAGTTCACTGCCGTCGACAAAGATGGCAAGAGTCTGCTGTTCCGCGACGTCAAGCCGAGCACCACGACGACCACAACACCGGCTCGACAGGTGGCGACGGCGAACATGATCGCCCCTGTTGGCACCACCCCGGGCGCAGTGACGATCAAAGCCACCGTCAAGGTGGGCAGCACCACGATCGAGGGAGAGGAGACGATCGTCGTCACCCCTTGACGACGCGACGCCTACCTAGCCGGCACGGGTTCGTAGACCGAGCGCAGGACCGGCTCGCTGTTGGCGAGGTCGAAACGGCCGCTCTCCCAGAGGGAGCGGAAGGCCGCGACCACCCTCGGGCAGAGCTGGGTGCCGGCCGCGGCGATGATCTCGACGGCCGCCTTCTCCGGCGGCAGGCCGGCCCGGTACGGGCGGCTGGTGGTCATCGCGTCGTAGGTGTCGGCCACGGCGATGATGCGCGCCACCAGCGGGAAGCTCCGGGTCTTTCAGGCCGTCGGGATAGCCGCGGCCGTCCAGCCTCTCGTGGTGGTTGCGCACTCCGGCCAAGATGCTCCGGTTGGAGAGGTGGGAGACGATCTCGGAGCCGTCCACCGTGTGCCGCTTCATGATTTCGGCCTCGTCGAAGTCGAGCGGGGCCGGCTTGCCGAGGATGCGGTCGGGGACGCCGATCTTGCCGATGTCGTGGAGTGTCGCCGCGAGCCACAGGTCCTTGCAGCTCGCCGCGCGAGAGCCCCATCTCGGCCCCCAGGAGCATCGAGTAGCTCACCACCCGCCGCACGTGGCCGCCGGTGTAGGGGTCCTTCTTGTCCAGGGTCTCGGCCAGGGCGGTGACCATGCTCAGGAACTGCCGCTGCTGCGCCGCGTGCAGCCGGGCGTTCTGGAGCGCCGGCGCGAGGACGCCGGCGAACAGCTTCATGCGCCGCAGGTCCCCCTCGGAGAAGTGCTCCCGGCCGACAGGGTTCAGGAGCTGGAGCACGCCGATCACGCTTCCCTGGACGGCGAGCGGCACGGTCAGGATCGAGCGGGTCCGGAAGCCCTTGGCGTCGCCGTGCCAGCGGCCGTCGGAGGTCACGTCGTCGACCACCTCGGCGATGCCGGTCTGGGCGACGCTGCCCACGATCCCCTGCCCCACCGGCACCCGCAGGTTGCGGATCTCGCCGGCCGCCCGGCCGCGGACGACGCGGAAGAAGAGCTCCTGCTTCTCCTCGTCGAGCTCCCAGATGGAGCTGGTCTCGACGCTGCAGACCTGCTCGGCGGTCTCCAGGGCCATTTCGAGCACGGTGGGGAAATCGAGCGTGCTGGACAGGCTGGCGCCGATCTCCAGCAGCATCTCCAGCTCGACGAGCCTCCGTTCGAGGTCGAATGCAGGTTCAGGAATGGAAGGCCTTCTGTCGGGCGCAATCATGGCAATGCCCTCATCTCGGTCAAGCGCTCAGTCCTTCGAGGTCGTGCAGCAGCTCGTCCACCGAGCGGTACCGCTCGTCCGGCTCCTTGGCGAGGCAGCGCAGAACCATCGCCTCCAGCCGGGGCGGGATCTCGGGCCAGTGGCCGCTCGGCGGCGGCGGCGTCTCCCGCAGGTGCTTGAACAGGATCTCCATCGGATCGTCGCCGTCGAAGGGCAGCGCACCGGAAAAGATCTCGTAGAGCACGACGCCCGTCGAATAGATATCCGCCCGGGCATCCACCTCGCGCCCTTGGAGCTGCTCGGGCGAGAGGTAGAGCGGCGTCCCCACGATGAAGCCCGCCTCGGTCTGCCCCGGCGTCAGGCGGTTGATCGGCCGGGCGATGCCGAAGTCCATCAGCTTGGCGTTGCCCGTGGGCTCCAGGATCAGGTTCTCCGGCTTGATGTCACGGTGGAGGACTCCCACGGCATGAGCGGCCCCCAGGCCGGCGCAGAGCTGCTTGGCCAGGCGCAGGCCGGCCGAGTACGGCAGCCGGTTGGTCTGGTCGAGCAGGTAGCGCAGGGTGACCCCGCGCACGTACTCCATGGAGATGTAGGCGAGGCCGTCGATCTCGCCGAAGTCGAAGGTGCGCAGCACGTTGGGATGGGTGATCTTGCGCGCCAGCTTGAGCTCGCTCTTCAGCCGTTCGAGCTGGCCGCGGTCTCCCATGACCTCGCGCTTGAGCATCTTGAGCGCCACCAGGTCGTCGAGCTCGCGGTCCCGGGCCTTGTAGACCACGCCCATGCCGCCGGCGCCGAGCACCGAGAGGATCTCGAACCGCTGCCCCATCAGCGCTCCCGGCGCGATGCCGGAGATCGTCGGCACGCCGGCCGGCACCGGCGTCGCCGCGGCCTCGCCGACTGCGGACATGCCTCCTACACCACGCAGGCCGGTCAGGCGCACGGCCATCGAAGAGCTCACGGCATACAAGGGCTGCGGGCTCAGGATGCCGCGGCGCTCCGCGAGCTGGTAGCCAGCGGCCTCGAAGGCGCCGCGCAGCTCCTCGTAGACGTCGCGCGACAACAGCAGCTCGCCCGGCGCGGCCTCGCGCAGGAGGCTGTCGATCTGCTGCACCGGCAGGCCGACCAGGGCGCGCTCGAGCTGCTCCCCGACGGAGACCGGCCCGGTGACCGTCTTGCCGGAGGCCAGGGCGATGGCAGGAGCGTCGGGAGCGCCATCCGCCTCGCCTTCGGGGTACGCTCCCAGCACCTGCGCCGCGGCGGTCAGGGCCCGCCGCGCCCTGCCTTCCCCTTCGAACCGCGCGAGGAGACGGTGGCCTGCAATGGCGTCGACCATGCCCCGCTGGGCCCCGACCGCCGAGGTCGCCCGTTTGAGGTCGGCGCCGAGGCGCTCCAGGGTGTCCTGGGGGTTGGACGCCGGGCGGGCGTAGCCGCGCAGCTCGATGCCCAGGAGCAGCGACTCCCGGCTCTGCGGGCCGCCCACCACGGCCCGCGTCCCCGCCGGCTCCGGCAGGTTGCGCGACAGCTCGGTGACGTAGGCCTCCATGTCCCGCTTTTCCCGCAGGTCCCCGAGGAGCTCGTCGAAGGATTGGGCGAGACGGCCCACCTCGTCGTTGCGGCCGGTGGCGATCTTCTGGCCGTAGTCGCCCTGACGGGCGGCCTCGGCAGCGGCAACCAGCCGGCGCACCGGGCCGAGCGTGCGTCGCGCGATGGCGAAGGCGAGCAGGCCGCCCACGAGGGCCGAGGCGAGGCCGGCTACGAGGAGAGCCGTCTGGATCTGCCGGTAGGCCGCCATTTCCCGCTCGACCGACGCGAGCGCAACGGTCCCTCCCACCGGGCGGCCCGCGGCGTCGAGCAACGGGGTCTCGTAGGCCAGCCAGGGCTCCCCGTCCAGGTCCAGCTCCCTCTCGGCAGGCTTCTCGCCTCCCTCCATCGCCCGGTCCATCATCTGCTGGCTGGAGCCCAGGGCCGTCATCAGGCTGCGCTCCATGGAAGGGGACAGATTGGTCGCCACCACACGCGGCATCGCCTCGCTGCCGGCCACGAACGCTACGTCGGCGCCGCTGATCTCGTTGACCTCCAGGGCATCGGGCTTGATGATGGCGAAGCCCGTCACCAGGAAGCCCTGGAGCGTGGAGTCCTTCAGGAGAGGCACGGCCACGGCGTAATAAAGGCGATCCCCCTCCGTCCAGACCCCCTGGGCCTCGAACTCGGTCAGAGCCTTGGCCACCAGCGGCCTCTGGGACAGATCCTGCCCGGTCACATTCAGACGGTCTGTACGGACGACCGCCTTGCCGGCGGGATCGAGCAGGATGGCGAAGTCGAATCCGAGATCCTGCTTGCCCTTGGTTCAGCAGGTCCCGCAGCGACTCGATGTCCTGTCCCTCCGCGGCCTCGACGAAGTAGGCGACCAGCGCGGGGTCCGCGGCAAAGAGGCGAGAGATGAGCTGCAGCCGCTCGTATCGCTGGTCCTGGAAGGTGGCCTGCACGGCAGCGCTGCTCTTCAAGGCCTCGAGGGCCGTGTCGCGTGCGATCCGCCGGATCAGGAGAGAGGTGACCGCGACCGCCGAGCCGACGGAGAGCGCGATCAGCAGCGAGGTGATCAGGAAGATCCGCGTCCCGAGGGACAGGCCGGACCTGCGGTCAGGGCTGGTTGTAGCGGTCACGCTTGGAATACGACAGACCGATCTTGTTCAGATGTGGAGGAACCCGCGGCCGGACGATTTCCAGCCGGGCGACCGTCGGCTGGGATGCCGGAACCTGGACATCGAGAGTCATGAAATCTGCCTGCTCGTGCCAGACGGTCAGACGGCCCGGCCCCCTGGGCAGCCCGGTGAGGATGAACGTCCCATCCGCTCCCGGAGAGGCGAAATAGGGCGTATTGAGCACAAGGACATAGGCGACCATATCGTGGTGCACGTTACAGAAGACCCGCACCAGCCCGGGCTCGTCCAGCTCCTTCTCCTTGCCGGCGCCCTGCCTGTAGAGGCCGAGGTCGAAGGCGTTGCCCGGGGAGACCGAGAACACGTTGTGGAGGATCGGGTCCTCGTTGGGGAAGCGCACCTTGCTGCCGCGCGGCACGGTCAGCACCCGCGGCGCGAACTGCTTCTTGCGCGTCGCCATGGTGAAGGGAGCCGCCGGCGCCCGCACCGTCGCCCCTCCGGCCGGCTCGAAATAGACGATCGCCTGCCGCACGTCCACCCCACGGGCCGGTCCCTTGCCTCCCTTGGCCAGGAGCTGCACGGTGCCACGGAGATCCTCGGCGGCGGCCAGACCTGGAAGGCAGAGAACGAGGAGGAGGGCGGCGAGAAGGACCTCACCCCCTGTCCCCCTCTCCCATCTCCCACCCTCCCTTCCCCGGGAGAGGGGGGACGCATGCGGGTGGATGTGGCGGTTCCGGTCCGTCGCGGTCTGGTGGGGCGTTTCGGGCGCAGCATGCTGTGCTTCTACGAGTCTGGGGAGATCGGCAATCGGCTTCAACCACGTCCCCCCTCTCCCGGCGGGGGGTGGAAGGGAGATGGGAGAGGGGGACAGGGGGTGAGGCCTCACGTCTTCCACCTCAGCGTGGCCAGAAACTCGTTGTTCTCCCTCTTGGCCCCCGAGCCGAGGATGAAGCGGTTGTCCGCGTACTCCATCGTCAGCTCCACCCCGGGGACGATTCCCAGCCGCACGCCCGCGTCGAGCTTCTCCCAGTCCCAGTTGAGGCTCGGGGACGGCGTCTGCGCAGGGTTGCGGAAGTCGTTGTCCAGCTTGGAATACCGTAGCGCGGGGGCGACGAAGGTGAAGAGCTGGTGCTCGCCGATCGACCAGACCAGCGGCAGGTCGAAGCTCCAGGCGAGCTCCCCTTCGATCCCGGTCCGCGGCAGGCCCGCGATCTCCTGGTCCACGTACTGGGAAAAGAATGTGAGCCCGCCCCAATAGAGCCAGAGGTTGGCGCCAAGCTCCCGCTTCTCGTCGCCCGAGAGCTGGGGGAAGCGGGTGCTGGGCAGGTCGAAAGGCCCGTTGAGCAGGTCGATGTCGCCGCCGTAGAAGGTGCCTTCCAGCTCCACCGTCTCCGCCAGCTTGCGCTGGTAGGCCCAGGCCAGCACGTCGAAGCCGCGCTGCCCCGCCTCGTCGGCGAAACGCACTCCCAGGCCGCCGCCCAGCTCCAGGTCGCCGTCGGTGTCGACGTCCTCCACCTCGGCGTCGTAGAGGATCACCACGCCCGTCTTCGAGCTCCGGGTCCGGGTTCGGGAACCGGATGAGGTCGTCGGTGCCGTTGTCGCCGGCCAGGGCGTTCGGGTCGCGGATGAACACCGGGTTGCCCTGGGTGGCCGAGGCCTTGAGGTAGAGATGGCGGCCGAAGCTCGCGCCCAGCTCGAGCCCGATGTCCTCGAAGCGGTTGAAGGCGGTCGAGACCAGCCCATAGCTCTCCAGGTGCCGGTCGTCCTGCCGCTCGAATTTGGGAAGCTTCCCCACCTTCAGATAGACGCCGCTGCGCGCCGGCAGGGTGGCGGGTTCGGCCTCGACGCCGAACCGGAACCACGCCTCGTCCACGTCGACCTTCCTGTCGGCGGAGGTGGGATTGCGGTCATAGAGGTCGATGAAATCCACCTTGCCGTGGGCCACGAGCCCGTCTCCCCAGACCGCGTCCAGGAGCAGGGTCACGGTCGAGACTTCAAGATGCGACCCCTCGTTCACCGTCTCTTCGAAGCCCCGGGTCTCACCGGGCGGGAGCTGCGACGGCTCGAAGGGAAAGGGGACGGGGAAGCGGTTGAGCTCGCTGTGGCGGAAATTCGCCTTCACCTCGAGGCCGAAGCTCAGCCCGGGCCGCAGGGACGCGGGTTCTTCCTCGGACGGCTGCTCCGGCTCCTGCGGTTCCTGAGCAGCAGTGAGCCCGGACGAAGCCAGAGCCAGAGCCAGCAGCCAAACGGCACACCCCTCGCGCGTCCTGCCCTTAGCGGCCATGCGGTCGATCTCCCTAGAAGCCCTCCGAAGACCGGGTCTAGCTTAGACGGAGAGAGACCGGCAGTAAAGCCGGGCCGGCACTTGAGAAGGCCGTGAAATCGCGGGGGCCGGAGAGTATGGGAGAATCGCCCGCGCAGTCAAACGTCCATGCCCGGGGAGGGAGCCGCGCGTGATCTCGTCCGAAGAATTCCGCAATGCCCTGCGCCACTTCCCGGCGGGCGTCACCATCGTGACGATCCGGGCCGGCGAGCGCATCCACGGCCTCACCGTTTCGGCGTTCGCCTCGGTCTCGGCCGAGCCGCCGCTCATCATGATCATCATCGAAAACCGTCACAAGGCCTATCCGCTGCTGCAGGAGGAGGACGCCGTGTTCGCGGTCAACATCCTGGGCGAAGGTCAGTCGGAGCTGTCGAACCGCTTCGCCTGGGTCAAGGACGAGGACCGCTTCGCCCAGGGGACCTGGTCGACGGGGGTCACCGGCGCTCCGGTCCTGGTCGATGCGCTGGCCTGGCTCGACTGCCGCATCCATGCGCGCTACCCCGCCGGCTCGCACACCATCTACGTCGGCGCGGTCGAGGCCAGCGCGGTCCCCAAGGAAGGCGCGCCGCCGCTCATCTACTGGAACCGGGGCTACCGGAAGCTGCATCTGCACGAGGAGCCGCCTCCGCCTCCCCAGATCGGTTGACTCTGTCCTCCCCCTCTCCCGGCGGAAGGGAGGGCGGTTGGGAGAGGGGGCCGGGGAGTGAGGGCCTCCGCCGCATCGGCTTCGAGAGGGCCTGGAATCCCACCCAGAGCACCAGGCCGAGGACGCCGCAGCCGAGCCCGAGCGCCAGCGGCCCGAAGCGCTGGTAGATCCAGGTGCCGGCGAGCGGCGCCACCACATAGGCCCCCTCGAACGAGAGGTTGAACAGACCCATGTAGAGCCCCATGTTCGCCTCTCCGGCCCGGTTGGCGACCACGCCCGAGACGATGGGAAAGCTCAGCATCTCCCCCACCGTCCAGACCAGCACCGTGAAGGCGGCGAAGGCGAAGGTCGAGCCCAGCGGGAGGAGCGCGAACCCGAGGCCGAACAGGAAGGCGCCGAACCCCACGATCGCCAGCGGATCCCGTTGCTCGAGGCGGTGGACCAGTACCATCTCGAAGAGGACGATCACCAGGGTGTTGATCCCGAACACCAGCCCGATCCACGCCTCCGACATTCCATAGTGATCGCGCAGCGTCAGCGGGAAGGTGCTGGCGATCTGGAAGGTCATGGCCGCCAGCAGGAACAGCAGGCCGAGCATGGCCAGGAAGGGACGGTCCTGCCAGGGCGAGATCCCCACCACCCTCTGCGCCTCGGGCACGACCCGCGCCGCCATCCCACCGCGGCGGAACGAGAGCAGGAGGAAAGCGGCGGCCAGCAGGCAGGTGACGCCGTCGGCGCGGAACAGCCAGGCATAGTCATGGACCGCCAGGAAGCCGCCCACCGTCGGACCGAACGTCATGCCGAGGTTGATCGCCAGCCGGTAGAGGGCGAAGCTGCGAGGCCGCTCGTCCGGCGCGGTGACCGCGGCGATGGCCGACGACATGGCCGGCCGGAAGGCTTCGCCGACGAGGCTGAGGCCCAGGACCATGAAAAGGATCGCCGCGTGGCCCTGCACGTGCTCCAGCACCAGGAAGCCGATCCCGTGCAGCGTCAGGCTCCCCACCATCACCCGCCAGGGCGCGAGACGGTCCGACAGCCAGCCGCCCAGAAACGAGCCCGCCGCTCCGCCAAGGCCGTAGGCCGCAAGAGCCTGTCCCGCCTGGATCGTGGTGAATCCCTGCTCGCGGGTCAGATAGAGGGCCAGGAACGGCAGCACCATCGTGCCGCTCCGGTTGACCAGCGTGGCCACGGCAAGCCGCCACACCGGCCCGGGCAGGCCGGCATAGGCCTGCCGGTAGGCGTCGAGGACTCTGCGGAGCATGAGGGGGACTGTAGCATCGGGGAAAGGACAGCAAGGACACCAAGGACTGCAACGACAACAACCGAAGAGCGAGCCTCCGGCATGTCCTTGCTGACCCTGGAGTCCTTGCTGTCCTTTCCGTCCCTCATGGGAGTTACGAATCTCTCTTCTCATCCGGAGCCGATCGATGTCAGCTTCACGATTTCTGCGCGCCGCGGCCCTCCTCCTTCCCCTCCTCTCCTGCCCAGCCCTCGCCCTGCCGTCGCCGGACGAGCCCTGGATCCAGGTCCGCAGCCCGAGCTTCCTGCTGTTCAGCAATTCCGGGGAAAAGAACACCCGCCGCATCGCGGCCGACCTCGAGCGGCTGCGGTCGGCCCTGGGGCAGATCAACCCGGACCTCGAGCTGCAGCTCGCCCCAGCCCACCTATATCTACGTCTTCCGCAACGACGCGTCCTTCCGTTCCTACAAGCTGCTCTACCAGGGCAAGCCGCTGGCCGGCCAGGGCTATTTCATCTCCCACCCGGAAGTCAACTACATGGTCATCAACGGCGATCCCAAGGGGGACGAGACGGCCATCACCTATCACGAATACCTGCACTCCGTGCTCCGCGCCAACTATGTGGACCTGCCGCTCTGGCTCAACGAGGGGCTGTCCGAGTACTACAGCACCTTCCAGGTCAGGGCGACCGAAGCGCATATCGGCACGGCGATCCGGGAGCACGTCCTCTGGCTGCGGCGCCACGCGATGATCCCGCTGCGCGAGCTGTTCGCCGTGGACCAGAGCTCGCCGGACTACAACGAAGGGGACCGGCGGGGAGTCTTCTACGCCCAGTCCTGGGCGCTGGTCCATTACCTGTTGAACGGGGACTCGGACGAGCGGCAGCGGATGCTCGGCTATCTCCAGGACGTGGCGCGCGGCAAGGCCGGGCCGGACTCTCTCCGCCGCCTCCTCGGCACGGACGAGCACGTGCTGGAGACGAGGCTGCGGGCCTACGTGCGCCGCGCCGTTTTCCTGGTCCGCGCCGAGCCGGTCCGCGCGGAGTCGGACTTCGCGATCCAGGTGAGCCCCCTGGAGCACGCCGACGCCCTCGTCCGCCTGGGAGAGCTGCTGCTGCGCGCCAGCAACGAGCAGCAGACAGGCGAGGCGGCCGAGCACTTCCGTGCGGCCCTGGCGCAGAAATCGGACCACCCGCGGGCCCTCGCCGGCCTCGGCCGGATCGAAGAGCTGTCCGGCCACCGGGACGAGGCGCACACCCTCTACGAAAAAGCCGCCCGCGTCGCCCCGGACGACTACGCCGTCCACTTCCGCCTCGCCGTGAACCTCCTGGAGCCCGACACCGACGGCATCCGACTGCCGCAGGCCCGGGCCGCCCTGGAGCGGGTCGTCGCCCTGCAGCCCGGCTACGCCGAGGCCTGGGGCCGCCTCGCCCAGACCTTGAGCCTGATGGACCCCTCGCCCACCGAGATAACCCAGGTCTTCGAGACCGCCCACCGCCTGCTGCCCGACCGGATCGATCTCGCCTTCAACCTCGCGCTGGCCTACGCCCAGGCCGGCGAGCGCGCCCAAGCCGAAGAGCTGATCGAAAAGGTCCTCGTGCCGCGCGCTCCCGACATGGTCGAGCGGGCGCGCGATGCCATCCTCCTCGCGGAGCGCAAGCAGGTCGAGAGGCTGATCGGCCAGGGCAAGCTGGCGGAAGCCGTTCCGCAGCTCGAAGCCCTGATCCCCCGCGCCCACACCGACCGCCGCCGCGACGAGCTCCAGCGCCGGCTCGACGAGATCCGCTACGTCCTCAACTACAACCAGTTCGGTGACAGCTACAACCGCGCCATCGAATACATCGGCGCCGGCAATCAGAAGGCCGCCGTCGAGCTCCTCGAAGAGCTCATCTCCACCACCCTCGACGCCGGCCAACGCCAGGAAGCCGAGGAGCTGCTGGCGAAAGCCAGAACGGGGGCGAAGGGCAAGCAGAAATAGAGTGAGCGAAACGGGCGGGTACCCCGCCGCCATGGCCTCGTTTGTCACCGACGAGGCCTGGTACGTCACGTACGACGGCTCGTGAGTGACGTACGAGGCCTCGTACGTGGCGTACTAGGCGTCGTGCGTCAGGTACGACAGCTTGTGGGTGACGCACAAGGCCTCGTCGACAATGTACGTCCGCAGGCGTCCTGAGCAGGGGCCGAACAGGTTAGAATTTTCGTGTGCCCCCTCCCAAGGTCTTCATCAGCTACAGCCATGAGGACGAGGTCTGGAAAGACCGTCTTGTGAAGCACCTCGGCATTTCCGCCGAGGAGGGCCTGCTCGAAATCTGGGACGACCAACGGATCGAGGCGGGCTCCGGCTGGTTCGAAGAGATCACCAGGGAGATCGAATCGGCGGACATCGCCCTGCTCCTCATCTCGGCCGATTTCCTGACCTCGCCTTTCATTCGCGGAGAGGAGGTTCCCCGGCTTCTAACACGCCGTAGCGAGCAGGGCCTGCGCGTGTTCCCGATCATCGTGCGCTCCTGCGACTGGCAGGTCGTCCCCTGGCTGGCCGCCATGCAGATCAGGCCCTCGGGCGCCAAGCCGCTGGCAGGCTTTCGGGGGAACCAACGGGAAGAGCAGCTTGCCACGATTGCGCGCGAGGTGCGAGGGCTCCTTCAAGAAAAAACTCCGGGATCCCCTCCCACCAGTTCTCAGCAAGCCGTCCACCGCCTCCCTCCCCCGCCCCGATACTTCGGCCGGGAGGACGAGGTCGGAATCTTGGTGGACGCCATCTGCTCCGATCCGCCCCCGCCCGTGCCGGTCCTCGGCGGCCCAGGGGCCGGAAAGACGACGATCACCCAGGCGGCCCTGCACCATCGACAAGTCGTCGAGAAGTTCGGCAGTCGTAGATACTTCGTGCGATGCGAAGGTGCAAAGAGCCGCGATGCCCTGGTGGGCGAGATCGGCCTCTCCTTGGCGCTGGAGCCCGGACCCGACCTCGAAAGCCGGATTTTTCGTGAGCCTCGAACGCGGGCCAGCGTTGCTCGTCCTCGACAACACCGAAACTCCATGGGATGGCGATCGGTTGCCCACAGAAGAATTGCTCGCCCAACTCGCCGCCGTGCCAAAGCTGGCTTTGGTGGCCTCGATCCGGGGAGAGCAACGCCCCTTGGGGACGCCTTGGCGCGAGGCGATTCGGGTCGGGCCGCTGGATCTGCCGGCAGCGCGAGAAGCCTTCCTGGCTGTCGCTGGCGAGCGGTACCGGAACGATCCGGACCTCGAGTGGCTCCTCGAAGCCGTCGACCGTCTGCCGCTTGCGGTCACGCTGCTGGCCTACCAGGCCGAGGGGGAGCCGGACCTCGCGGGACTCAGGCGGCGGTGGACCGAAGAACGAACGAACTTGCTCCGAAGAGACGAAGGCGGGCAGCGACTGACCGATCTTGAGATCTCCTTGGAGCTTTCGATCCAGGGCCCCCGGATGACGGAGCCCGCCCGTCGCCTGCTTTCGCTTTTGGGCGTGCTGCCGGACGGCATCGCCCGCGGGGATCTCCCAGCCCTTCTTCCTAAAGGAAGCGATGCGGCGGCGGCCACTCTGCGCAAGATCGGGTTGGCGCTCCCTGATGGGCCTCGACTGAGAGCCTGTGAAAAAATCCCGGTAAGCGGTTCGTAGCGGAGCGTATCCATGAGATACTTACTGCATGAGCGACACTCTGTTCCCTATCCCTGCGCCGGAAGTGAGTGCTGAGCCCGCCAAAGCGAAAGGGGTTCCTCGTTTGGTGGTTCCTAACCGGTCGCAGATGGAACTGCGCCCCGTGGACCTGGAAAGTCTTCTGCCGCCGGATCACGTTGCGCGTGCCGTCTGGGAGTTCGTGGAGTCCCTGGATCTGAGCCCTCTGTACGCGGAGGTGCAATCGGTGGAGGGGGGTGCCGGCCGTCCAGCCATCGACCCGCGGATCTACATGGCCTTATGGTTGTACGCCACGATTGAGGGCGTGGGCAGCGCGCGAGCCCTGGAGCGTCTGACGCTTCAACACGATGCGTATCGGTGGATCTTGGGGGGTGTATCGGTGAACCACCACTCTTTGTCGGACTTTCGGGTGCAGCACGAGGAATTTCTCGATCAGGTGCTGACGCAGAGCGTGGCGGTGTTGATGGAGCAGAAGCTGGTGACACTGAACCGTGTGTCGCAGGACGGCATCCGTGTGCGTGCCAGTGCCGGTGCGGCCTCGTTTCGGCGTCAATCGAGTCTGGAGCGCTGTCTACAAGAGGCACAGGAGCAGGTTGAACGCCTGCGCGAGGAGCTGGAGAAAGACCCGGAGGCGACGAATCGTCGTCAGACGGCAGCCCGGCAGCGCGCGGCGGAGGACCGCCAGCATCGGGTCAAGGCGGCGTTGGCGCAGATGGCAGAGGTTGCGGCCAAGAAGCCAGCGGAGAAGAAAGACCAGGCGCGGGTGTCGACGACGGATGCCGAGGCACGGGTGATGAAGATGGGGGATGGAGGATTTCGTCCAGCGTACAACGGTCAGTTTTCGGTCGACGCCGAGACGCAGATCGTGGTGGGAGTGGATGTCAGCAACAGCGGCAGCGATCAGGGTCAGTTGGTGCCGATGCTGGAGCAACTGGAAGAGCGCTATGAAGTGATTCCGCCAGAGAGCTTGGTCGATGGTGGTTTTGCCGGTTTGAAAGATATCGAGAAGGCCAGCGAGTTGGGCACCACGGTCTATGCGCCGGTCGCCAAGCCGAAGGACAAGACGCGCGATCCGTATGTGCCTCTGTCGACCGATTCACCGGCAATCGCGCAGTGGCGCCAACGCATGGGCACACCGGAGGCCAAAGAGATCTACAAGCAGCGGGCGTCGAGCGTGGAATGTGTCAACGCTCTGGCTCGCAACCGCGGGCTGCAACGTCTGTTAGTGCGAGGCCTGCACAAGGCCCGAGCGGTGCTGCTTTGGTTCGCCATTGCCCACAACCTGATGCGCACCCTCTCGCTGGGCGCGGGCTGCGTCGCATCGGCATAAAGGTCAGGGCCTCGCGGCGAAAAGGAGGGTAATTCCCCTGTCCAAGTCTGTTTTCGACCGCTTGTCGCTGCCTTAGCTCGCGTCGGATACGATGTGGCCCCTGACCGCGCACGCTTTAGGATCCTCACATCTATTATGCGCCTTGTTACCGCCCTCCGCCTTCCAATCTCGGACCCGCGATTCCTTCACAGCCTCTGAGGGTTCTTGCGCCGGTACGGGAGCACACTCGGCGTCGGTATCCTCCGCAGCAGGAGGATTTCGACCGGACCGTGGCGTTCTATGTGGATTTGGCACTGCGAGGGGAGGAAGTGGGGCGGGAAGGAGGTGCGGCTGCCGTCGAGCGGCTCGCGCCCGAGACGGGAAATGTAGAAGCTATGATCCTCTCCCGGCTCGAGCAGCCAAATCCCGAACCTGCAATTGAGGGCGCACTCTCCTGGGGGAAATTCTCTACCGTCTCCGGCTTGGGCTCAGTCGGCCCGCTGACCCGAGCATCGGACGCGGCTCGCGCCTTGGAAAACCAACAGCAGGAGGCGCGCTGCCTGGAGAAACTCGGCCAAATCGCCCTCTACAGGTCCGACCACGACTCCGCTCGCGAGCGCTACGAGCAGGCACTAGCCCTCTACCGAAAAGTCGGCAAGCTCCTCGGCGAGGCCAACTGCATTGCACGCCTAGGCGAGATCGCCCTCAACAGATCCGACCATGCCGACGCCCGACAGCGCTACGAGCAGGCACTCCCCATCTTCCGCAAAATCGGCGACCTCCTCGGCGAGGCCAACTGTATCCAGAGACTCGGCGACATCGCCCTTCGAAGGTCCGACCACGACTCCGCTCGCGAGCGCTACGAGCAGGCACTACCTCTCTTCCGAAAAGTCGGCGACCTTCTCGGCGAGGCCAACTGCATCCAGAGACTCGGCGACATCGCCCTCGACAGGTCCGACCACGACACCGCTCGCGAGCGCTACGAGCAGGCACTACCTCTCTTCCGAAAAGTCGGCTCCCTCCTCGGCGAGGCCAACTGCATCCAGAGCCTCGGCGACATCGCCCTTCGAAGGTTCGACCACGACACCGCTCGCGAGCGCTACGAGCAGGCACTACCTTTCTACCGAAAAGTCGGCGACCTCCTCGGCGAGGCCAACTGCATCCAGAGCCTCGGCGACATCGCCCTCGAAAGGTCCGACCACGACAACGCTCGCGAGCGCTACGAGCAGGCACTACCTCTCTACAGAAAAGTCGGCGACCTCCGCGGCGAGGCCAACTGCATCCAGGGCCTCGGCGACATCACGGTCCGGGAGGGGCGATCGGAGGATGCACAACGATCGTTCGAGGAATCCCTCGTCCTCTACCGCCGCATTCAGAATCGCTACTCGATCGGCGGGAGCCACCTCAGGCTGGCCCGCGTTGCCGCGACTCCCGAGGAGCGCCAAGGACACGTTGCGGCAGCACGGGAGGCATGGACGAGTATCAAGCGGCCCGATTTGATGGAATTGCTGGATCGGGAATTCGGGGTGCAACCAGCCCCAGCGGCCAAGGACACGAAGAGAAAAAGGAAGCCCCGGAAAACGGCTTGAAACAGGTACGGCCAGCGAATCTTCGTAGAGACGCCCTAGTCCGTTCCCACCATCCTCGCGGCGACCACCACCGTCAGGGCGTCTCCGGCCTCCGCGACCACGAACGCCTGGGAACCGGACGAACAGTTTTTTCCTGGGAGCGCTGGCGTCTCGCCGGCCCGCGCCCCCCGCGACCACGGCGGCCGGCCATAGGCACCGCAATCCCAGCGATGAGTTCGCGCCTTGCCTCCCGCCGCAGTCCAAGAAGGCCGGGCCTACGGCCCAACTGTCTTGATGATGCCGGCGGGACGCCGGCGCTCCCAGGGGGGGTGCCCGCAGGCTGTGGAGGCCAGTCCCGGGCGTTCGTGGTGGCGGAGCCTTGGAGACGCCCTGGCGGATGTGGTAGCCACAAGGGTTGTGGTCGCGGACTAGGGCGTCTCTACCCCACCTCCCGCACGAGATCGAGGAGGAGGGCGGCGTCGCGTCACCGGATGAAACGGATCGGACAGATCGCCGCTTGCGCGATCGGATCGAGCTCGTGGTGATCGCTGGTCAGGAGGGTGGCATTCTCCAAGAGGGCGAGGGCAATGGCGAGACAGTCGGCCAGCGATATCCGTCGCCATTCGGCTTTGAGCTTTCCAGCGGTCCGCCAGAGGGTGGAGGGAATCGTTTCTACCAGTTCGATGCCGGTAGTTGCCAGGATCTCTTCGAGAGCTGAGGCGTCCTCCTCACCTCCACGGCGGTAGATGTCGTGGTAGACCTCGCAGGCATTGATGGCGTGGATGAAACAGCGGTTCCTGGAATCTTTCAGGATTTCCGCTACGACCTCGGCGCCGGGCTCGCGCTGCAGAAAAGCGATGACGGCACACGAATCGAAGACGTACAGCCCGTCAGCGGGCAAACTTCTGTTCCTCGAGCTCGATTTCCTCGCGCTTCTGTCTGGCGAATTCTTCGCTCGTCGACATCAGTCCGCGGCCCACGCCCATCACTTTTTCGAGCCGAGCACTGCGTTCGTCGGGTGAGAGCTCGCGAAACGGCCGCGGATCCTTGGCGAGGTCATCGACCAGAGCCGCCATACGACCCTGCCCTTCAGGCTTGCGGTCCGGTTCCATTTCGCTCTCCGGTGGCACGAGCACGATGAGCTCCACCGGGCCGGAGCGAATGGTCTTCGGGAACTCGATCACCGCTCGATGATCTTCCGGAACCACGACGCGCATCCTGTGTGCTTGCATTGCTGGAGCCTCCACAACTCGATCGAATCCTACCATGGCGTGGGCGGGGCATCGGTGGTGGCGGGGGCCTTGGAGACGCCCTGGCGGATGTGGTGGCCACAAGGGCAGTGGTCGCGGGGTAGGGCGTCTTCTATGAGAAGGCCCCGAATGTCAAGGCCGCCCTTGGCGGCCTTCCCTATCTGGCTTCAGAGCTGCGTCTGTCCCCGAGTCTTCTATCCGCACTCTCGAGGAGTCCGTCGCTTGGACTCGGTGCATGATGGGGTTCCACCGCAGCGGCGCTGCTATCTCTACAGCGGCCTCGTAGGCTGAAGACGCCCAGCGCAGTCGCCGGCAGCGGGGGTTCGACGCGAGCTCCTATCGACCGTGGTTTCTCCTACCTGAGATTTCCCCCTACCTGAGCTTTTTTACGCTGCTACCGGCTGGCGGCACAGCTCGTAATCCTCGCCGCTGATCCAGAGCCGGTGCAGCAGCACCGCCAGTTTCCGGGCCACGGCCACCACCGCTCGCTTCTTGCCGTTTTTGCCTCCACGCCGCGCCAGTTCCAGTCCGAACCTGCGTAGATCGCTGTCCTGGCCGAAAGGACCGAGGATGTAGTGCGCGGCCTGCACCAGCAGCCAGCGCAACAGCCGGTCGCCCTGCTTGGTGATCGGCAACTGCGGCGTCGAGCTGCCCGAGCTTCGACTTGCTGGCACCAATCCCAGGTAGGCCCCCACCGAACGCGAGCGAGCAAAACGATGCGGATCGTCCAGCGTCAACACGAAGACCAGAGACGTCAGCGCTCCCACTCCCTTGATCTGGCGCAACCGCTGCGTCACGGCAAAACGCTGCGCCCACGCCTCAATGTCTCGATCAAAGCCCCCGATCCGCTCACTCAGATCAGCGATCACCGCCAACAGCGGCTCCAGAGAAGCCTTCAGCGTCTGCGGCAAGGCCTGCGACGCACTTCGGGCGAAGCTCTTCGCCGAGCACCCCGGCAGGCGAAAGCCGAACGACTTCACCATCCCGCGGACCTGGTTGACCAGCATCGTCCGGACCTTGACCAGACCCTCCCGGGCGCGCACCACTGCCAAGGCTTGCTGCGACTCCGGGCTTCGCGCGTGCACCGGACTGAGCAACTCTGGGTCCACTCGGCCCAACTGCGCCAGGCACCGGGCATCCCGCTCGTCGCTTTTGCGCAGGCTCGATGCGATCGCCCGAACCTTGCTGGGATTGGCGGTGATCACCTGGTGGCCCAAAGATTCCAACAACCGCCGCACCCAGGGTGTGTGCGTCCCGCTCTCCAGGATGACCAAACACGGGCTTGCCCCTTCAAAGTAGCGCTGAAAGCTCGCCGAGGTCGTCGACAGACGCTTCTCTTCCAAGATCGCTCCCGTTTCTCGATCCAGACGACAGATCTGACTCGAACGGTCCCCAAGGTCTACGCCCACCACCGCCTCCACCTCCACTCTGATAGCATTCTTCATGGCCACCCTCCTTTCTTGCGCTTTCCAGCGCTTAAATATTCCCAGTTTGCAGGGCCATTTTAAGGCACTGCGCACCGGGAGGGTGGCCTTCTCATCCCATCTCTACCCCACCTCCCGCACGAGATCGAGGTGGAGGGCGGCGTCGCTCCAGGCGGTCGACACCTGCCTCCACTTCTCTTCCTGCTCCTCGGTCGCGGCCCTTGCGCGACGGAGGCTTTCTTCGAGGCGGCGGAGGCGGGTGGCGGCGGTGGCCAGGCCGGCCTTTTCCAGCTTTGCGGCGCCGGCTCGGAGGCGGTCGGGATAGCTGGGGGCGGCGCGGCGCAGGCCTTGGTGGACGCCCTCTTCGATAAGCCCTGACGCTTCGGCTGCGGCGGCTTCGACTGGCAGGTCGGCGCTTGGTCCGGCGAGCGGCAGGCGCGGCCGTTCGGCAGTCCCCTTCTCCAGGTCCGGGACCACGAGACGGTCGCAGACCACGGCCAGGGGATCGATGACGAAGCCGCCGAGGTGGCGGCGAACCTCGCCGCTGATGAAGCGGACGGAGCCCCAGGCGCCGATGAGGGCCGCGGCCAGATGGTCCAGGGCGTGCGGTGCTACGGAGCGGTAGGGGCGGGCGAGGCGGAGCGGCTCACCGTCGGCGTCGAGGAGGGTTGCGAGCAGCGTCTGCTCGCCGGGGGCGTAGGCGAGGGCGGCTATGCTTTCGATGGCGAAGACGTGGACGTTTTCGGCGAGCACGCGGGGACGGAGCAGCCGCGGCGGACGCGTCTTCCAGGCCGCGGCGAGGTCGGCGATGCGGGTCACGCGGAGCGGCGCGGGCAGCACGTCCCAGGCGCCGGTCTGCGGGGTGACCGAGGTGGCTCCGCCACGCGCATCTCCAAACACAAGGCTGCGGTTGGCGCGGCGCCGGGCGGCTCGGGTGACCATCTGGCCCTGGGCGAGGGCTCCCAGGGCGGCTCCGGAGGCCACGCGGCGCGCGGCAAGGCCGGTCGCGTCCGGCGGCTCTTCCGTCTCCGGAAAGGTCCAACGCTTGCGCAGCACGAGGACCATCGCGGTGTCCGGGTCCGCCAGGACGACCTCGGCTTCCCGGTCCCGGCCGTCGGCCTCGATGCGGGCGCCCAGGGACACGAGCCGCAGGTGGTCGAGCCGGGTCTCCAGCGCCTCTCCCTGTCCCAGCACGAAGGGGACGGGCAGCTCGCCGGTCCCGCGGACGGCTCTTCTGCGGGCGGTCAGCTCCGCGAGCAGCTCGGTCACCCGGCCGGCGCGATAGCGGGCGCTGCGGGCGCGGTAGGCGGCCAGGGCCTCCTCCAGGTCTTCCAATAAGGTCAGCGGCCAGGTCAGGCCGGCGCGGAGCAGCCCCTGACGGCCGAGGGCGAAGGTCTGGGCCAGCGAGTCGCGGGCATGGACGACCCCTTCCAGGAGAATCTCCTCGCCCAGGCGGATGGCGCTGTCCAACGCTTCCAGCGCGGGGTCGGCCGGGGTCGCCTTCGGACGGATCGACCCCTGGCTTCGTCGGCGACCTGCACGAGGAGCTGCTGCGCCTCGCGGTCCCGCGCATCGGCGGCGCGGAAGGCCCAGACCGCAACGGCCACGTGCTCGCAGTCCTGCTGCGCCTGGCAGTCGCAGCGGGCGTAGGCGAGGTCGCGGGGGACCAGGAAACGCACCGTGCAGGTCGGGAGGACCGCGGTGGCGACCGGGTCGAGCAATCCCGGACGGCGGACCTCGACAATGCAGCCGGACCGCCGCAGCGACCGCGACCGTTCGAGCGTCCGCCGGCCGAGCCGGGCGAGGAGCGTGGCGTCGTCGATCTCTCCGGGAGACCAGGGAGGCGCGGCGTTCTCCTCGGCCGGCGGCGGCTCTCCGCCGTGCTGTGCCCGGTAGGCCAGGGCGACCGCGATCCGGTGGCGGCAGACGGTGACGGCGCCGCACGTGCAGGGGGCCTCGCGCAGAGGGACCCCCGGCGGCAGGCGGGCGATCGACGCCGTCCGCAAAGGTCCCGACGACGGTGCCGTTGGGCGCTTCGGAGAGTTGCGGCCCCCTCCCCTGCTCCAGCTCCTTCTGGGCGCGCTTGACGAGGCCGACGTTGGCCAGGGCGGCCAGGCTCTCGGGCGTGAGGGCGAGCAGGTCGGTACGGCCAGGAGTCATGCCCGCACCTTTTCCGCGATCCAGCCGGCGAGCTCGCCCGGGGTCATGGCGCCCACCTGTGCGCCCACCTGGACGAGCTGCTCCGCCAAGTCGCGGTCGTAGACCGGGTTCGCGTCCGGGTCGAGCGCGGCCAGGCCGAGCACCTTCGTGCCCTGCTCGCAGAGAGCCTTGACCCGCCGGATCAGCAGGTCGGGATGACCCCCTTCGTAGAAGTCGGTGATCAGCACGACGATCGAGCGCCGCGGCGTTTCGAGGAGGCCTTCGGCATAGGCGACCGCCTGGCCGATGTCGGTGCCGCCGCCGAGCTGGACCTTCATCAGCAGCTCCACGGGGTCGCTCACGTCGTGGGTGAGGTCCACCACGGACGTGTCGAAGGCCACGAGGTGGGTCTTCATGCCCGGCAGGCCCCAGAGGCAGGCCGCGGTCACCGCGGAATGGATCACCGACATGGCCATGCTGCCGCTCTGGTCCACCAGCAGGACGATCTGCCAGGGCTCGGTGAAGCGGCGGATGCGGGCAAAGAACCAGATCTTCTCCAGGTAGAGCTTGCGCTCCTCGGGGGACCAGTGCTGGAGGTTGGCCCGCAGGGTGCGCCGGACGTCGAAGTTCCGTGCCGAGCGCTGGGCCGAGCGGCGTCGGCGGTCGATGGCGCCCGCGAAGGCCTGGCGCACCTCGCGCGCCAGCGCCTCCAGGAGCCGGCGCACGACCTCGGCCACCAGCCGGCGCGCCTGGGCGAGGACGTCCGGGTTCATCAGGTGCTTGGTGCGCAGGACAGCGGCGAGCAGGGTCTCGTTGGGCACGACCCTTTCGAGGACCTCCAGGTTGGTGACCACCTCGTCGATGCCATAGCGCTCGATGGCGTCGCGCTCCAGGCGTTCGATGGTCTCCTTGGGGAAGAGGCGGTGGACCTCGTCGATCCACTCCGGCACGGAGAGGGCCGAAGGCTCGCGCCCGCCGGACCGTTCGTCGACGTCGCGCGCCGCGAGGCCCTTCTCCCGGCCGTAGAGCCAGCCGAGAGCGGAGTCCATGGCCTGGAGGTCGCCGGCCGGGCAGCCGAGCGCCGGATCGGCGGGTGCGCCGAGGACGAGGCGCCAGCGCTCGAGGGGGGGTGGAATAGACCTCACCCCCTGTCCCCCTCTCCCATCGCCCCCCCTTCCACCGGGAGAGGGGGGACGTGGTTGGTGCTCTGAGGCGAGGTCGAGGATCTCTCTAAACGGAGAGCCTCTGAGCTACTACATCCGGGAATCCTCGTGCGGCGCGCAAATTTCTTCTCCACCGGCCCAACGGGCCGGGAGAACGGAGCCCAGGGCTGAGGCCGAAGGCCGATGCCCTGGGCAGAGAGGTGATCAAACCCAGCGGCCTGAAAGGCCCGCGAGAGTGGCTGCCGGAGTCGGCTCAGCCCAGAGGTCTCGCGGCCTTTCAGGCCGCCTGAACGTGGGCCCTGTGACCCAGGGCATCGGCCTTCGGCCTCAGCCCTGGGCTGGAGTCTCCCGGCCCGTTGGGCCGGCCTGGAAGGCTTGGGTTGTGGGCAAGCGCGAGCCCGCGCGGAGAAGCAACTGCCAGCTATTCTCTCAGAGCACCAACCACGTCCCCCCTCTCCCGGCCGGTGGGGGGGCGATGGGAGAGGGGGACAGGGGGTGAGGTCCCTCACGCCTCCTCCTCCAACCCATACCGCGCCGCAATGCGCGCGACCTCGGATTCCAGGGCCAGGCCACGTGCGACCTCCTCGGCGGGTATGTCGAGCTTCAGCATCCCGGCGGCCCGGGCGGGATCGCTGCCATGGAGGGTCAGGACGAGTTGGGCGATCGCTTCGCGCTCCAGGGGTGGGAAGAAGGAGAAGGCCAGGCGCAGGGCGGGCAGAGCGATCAGGAAGCCCTCCTGTCCGAAGCCGCACAGGGCGGCGTCCACAGCCGCCAGGAGCCTCTCGGCGTGCAGAACCTCTTCCCGCGCCAGGACGAAGAGCCCGGCCAGGAAGTCGCCGAACGATTCCGGCCGCGCTGCGCTGCGGACGGCCCGCTCGGCCTGGGCCTGCGCCTCGGCCTCGTCGGCGAAGAGCCCGAGGCTCCAGAGGAAGCCGATGGCCGCACCGCGTAGCGCAGGAGGCGCTTCGGAGTCGGCCGCACGGCGCTCCATCACCGCCGCGGCCCGGCCACCGTCCACGGCCAGCCGGCCGGCGCCGAACCGGACCAGGTCGCGCAGGGCGGCCACACCCTTCAGCTCCTCCGGGTCGGCCGGCGCGGTGGGTCCCTGGAGGCCTTCGACCAGCCAGAGGCCGCGGTCAAAGGACGCTTCGAGGATCAGGCCGAGCTGTCGGGCGCCACGGGCTCCCAGGAGGACGTCATGACGCCAGAGGGCCAGGAGGAGGCCGGCCGCTTGGCCCAGGATGGCAAAGGAGGGCTCCTGGTGGACCGCCTTGGCTACCTGTTCCAGGACGCGCAGGCCGAGGCCGGCGATCCCCACGAAGACGGCCTCGGTCAGCAACCGGGCGAGCACGGCGAGTTGTCCGCCGGCGTCCAGCAGTGCCTCCTCCAGGCGCGCCGTCGCGGCCGACTCCAGGGTGGCCCCCCAGGCGCCGGCCTCGATGAGGGCGGACTCGCGCTCGAAAACGTCCTCGATCATCCACGTTTCCTTCAGTTCGGCGCCGGTCGCCGGCTCCGGCCCGCTGAGGCGGGTGAAGCCGGGGATGCCGAGGACGCGCAGCCGGTGGAGGATGCGGCTGCGTGTGCGGCCGGCCTCGTCCGTGAGATCGACCTCCACGGTGCGGGGCACGCGCTCGGGGGTCAGGCCGTGCTCGGCGAGCTGGCGCACGGCGTCGTCCACCAGCGGCGGGCGCGGGGTCGCGAGGGCCAGCCGGCCGGCCTTCTCGCCCGAAAAGGCGGCCATGACCTCGACCAGGAGCGGGTCGGTCCGCGGCCGGAGCGTCCCCCGGTAGCTCCAAGGCAGCGGCGCCTCCAGGCTGTCCTTGACGAGCGCGCCGGCCACACCGTCCAGCAGGTCGGTGCGGGCCGGCGAGCCGTGGCCGCGCATCCGGGCAAGGCCGGCAGCCAGGGTCGAGCAGGCGATCAGGTCGGCCGCCGAGACAGGCTGGCGCTTCGCCCGCAGCCGCTCCACGGAGCGCCGCAGCAGCAGCGCAGCCCCGTCCTCGGGTCCCCGCTCCCAGACCGCGTCGTAGAAGGCGGGAGACGGCATGCCCGACTCGTAGCCGGCGAAGCTGTCGAGGCGCTGGAACGAGTAGGGCACGAGGTAGGTGCCGTGCCGGGCGGCTACTTCGGGGGCGGGCGGGGCAGGGAAAACCTCACCCCCCTGGCCCCCCTCTCCCACCCGCCCTCCCAGCCCCCCGGGAGAGGGGGGAAAATGCACCTCCTCGGATACTCCTGGGTGGGGGCTCCCCTCTCCCGGGGGATGGGAGTGCGGGTGGGAGAGGGGCCGGGGGTGAGGGCTCCGCAATGCCGGCGCATGGAAGCCGCCGCAGACAGCCACCACGTCGCCCCCGTGCCGCTCCGTGTCGGCCAGGGCCCAGCTCAGGCAGCGCGCCATGAAGGCCTCCCGCGGACTGTCGCGCTCGTCCGCCTCCCCCTCGCCCCGCTCGCCTTCGAAGAATTCCTCCAGCCGCGCCGCCAGCTCGGAAAGAGGCATCGGCTGCTCGAAGAGATGGTCCCAGAGGGTGTCGAAGTCGTCGACCTGGAACCGCCGGCAGAGGGCGCGGATGTACTGCTCGGCGCGGACGTCCAGGGGGTGGTCGCCGTAGCGGTTGCGGATTCCGGCGAAGGCCTCGGACCAGGCCGGCAGGTCCATGAACCAGGCCTGGGCTCCCACCTCCCGGGCGGCGTCCAGCGCGATCCATTCGGGCGAGTGCCGGCAGAACGGGGTCCAGGAGGCGTGGTTGCGCCCTTCGCTCTGGTAGAAGGTGAACAGGGCGACCGGCAGCTCGTGGCCGAGGAGGAGCTCGTCCAGCCGGCCGTTCATGTCGGCCGGGCCTTCGATCAGGACATGGCGGGGCCGCAGGGTGCGGATCGCGTGCGCCACGAGGCGCGCGCAGGCCGGGCTGTGGTGGCGGACGCCGATGATGTGGAGGGCCATCGAGGCCTCACCCCGGCAGCAGGTGCCTCGCCTCGTAGAACTGGCGCCAGTGGTCACCCTGGCGCCGGTTGGCCTGCTGCTCCAGATAGCGGCGCAGGCGCTTCAGGTCCTCCAGGTTGTCCTTGGCCGCCGCGCCGGCGAGGCACTCGACCACGTCGGCGGGCTCCCCCGGGCCGCCGCGCAGGAACCAGCCGCGCACACCGACCGCATGGGCCACCGATACCGCTTCGGCCGTGGACAGGACCGTGCTCAGCCGCTCCATGGCCTGCCCGTCCTGCGTCTCGCCGGAGCGCAGCTCGCGGAAGGTGGTCACCAGGACCTCGAGGATCTTGTCGTCCGGCGCCACGGGCACGCCCGAGCGCTGGAGCAGCCGCTCCGTCTCCTCCCGCACCAGCGCCAGCTCGGTCTCGTAGTCCGCGATCGGAAAGACCGTCTCGAAGTTGAAGCGCCGTTTGAGGGCGCTCGACATCTCGTTGACCCCGCGGTCGCGCGTGTTGGCCGTGGCCACCAGATTGAATCCGTCGCGGGCGAAGAGCATGCCGTCCGCCCCCTCCAGCTCGGGCACGGCGAGGACGCGGTCCGAGAGGACGGCCAGCAGCGAGTCCTGGACCTCCAGCGGGCAGCGGGTGATCTCCTCGAAGCGGACGATCCGGCCCAGCTTGAGGCCCAGGTAGAGCGGAGCCGGCACCAGGGCGCGCTGGCTCGGTCCCTCAGCTACGAGGAGGGCGTAGTTCCACGAATATTTGATCTGGTCCTCGGTGACCGACGCCCCGCCCTGGATGGTCAGGGTCGAGCACCCCGAGACGGCCGCGGCGAGCAGCTCGGAAAGGAGCGATTTGGCCGTGCCCGGCTCCCCCACCAGCATCAGGCCGCGGTTGGTGGCGAGGGTGACCATGGCGCGGTCGACGAGCGACGGGTTGCCCACGAGCTTGCGGCGTATCCGGAGCTTCTCGTCGCCGAGCACGAACCGGCGCACCCCGTGGAGCGAAAGCTGCCATCCCGGCGGCCGGGGTCCCTCGTCGGCCGCCCTCAGGCGCTCCAGCTCGTCGGCATAGAGGATCTCCGCGGGAGGCCGCTGGATGTCCGGGATCGCGGGTGTGGGGGCGGGCTTCGGTTTGGGCATGGGCTTCTCCGATGATTACATCACCCCCGCAGCATCTCCAGGTCGCGCACCAGCTCGCTGAAGGCTACAGGGTCCAGCTCCCCGAAGGCGAGCGTGCCCTCGTCCACCCAGGCGCCCGGCCGGTTGACGATCACCGGGCCGAGGGTCTGCTCCGGCTCCTCCATCGGCGAGCCGACGCTGATTCCGGGCTGGAGCTCCAGGCGCACCAGGTGCATCCTGTCCGGCAGCGGTTTTTCGAAGTACCAGATGTAGCCCTTGTTGCCGGTCGGGCCGCGGCGCCACCCCCGCTGGTCGACCAGCTTGAGCACCCTGCCCGTCGAGGCCTCCAGCCCCTCGAAGCGCAGCAGCTTCTTCGCCGTGCGCTCCTCGTCGGTGGGCTGGTACACGTCGCGGCCGAGCTGCGGGAAGGGCTGGAGGATCTCGTAGTCGGCGAGGACCTCGCCCCAGCGCTGCACGAGGCTGGCTTCCATTTCGAGAGGATGGGCCACGCCCACGCTCAGACCGGCGGGAAGGTTCCAGGGGTCGTCCGCCGTATCGGCCAGGCTGCCGTCTTCGGCGACCCGGAAGGTGCCCAGGAGGCCCCCTGTCGCGTCATAGGCGCCCCAGACCAGGCGCCGCACCAGGTGCTGGACGAGGGGGTGCCCGGCGAGGAAGACGCGGAACACCTCCGGCTCCCAGCGCCGGCGTCCGGCCAAGGCCAGCTCCAGCCGCAGGAGCTGGAGAGCGGCCAATGCCTTCACGTCCTTCTTGAGCGCCTTCCAGGCCTCCTGGGCTTGCGCGGCCTTGCCCGCATCGTCTTCCTTGTTCGGCTTCGGCAGGTCCGGCAGCCGCTTGCCTTCGGTATTGCGGACGAAGGGCCGCAGGTGCTCGTCGAAACCGACGCGGAACGAGCGCGGGCCGAAGTCCAGGACCAGCGAGCCGTCCGCCCCCAGCCCGAGGTCGGGCACCAGGCGGTCGGCCAGCTCTTCGGCGGTCAGGCCGCGCTGGTCGGCGAGATCCTGGATCCTCTCCGCGGCGGCCTTCTGAATCCCCTGATGGCGGGCCTTTTCGGCGATGCCGTGCAGGAGCATGAGGGCGACGTCGGTGCCGATCGCCTGCAACACGTCCAGGCCCATGACCGCGCGGGTGTGCCCTCCCTCGGCCGGCCATTGGCGGATCAGCGGCGCGAGCCGGCGCGCGCAGGCGTCGTCGCCGAGGTGCCCCAGAGCGTAGAAAGCCCAGGCCTCCTGGGCCGGCGCTCCCGCGGCCAGCCACGATTGGAACAGATCCCAGGCGAAGGCCGCCAGCGAGGAGGGCTCGCAGGCCTCCCGCACGAGCCGCAGCCCGGCGTAGGGCTCGTCCAGGCGCGAGAAGGCGAGCATGGTGCCGAGATGCCCGACGGCCGCGAGGGGGAGAGCCGCGTCACCTCCGCGCAGCCGGGGCCGCGTCAGGCCTTCCGGCTGCCAGAGGCCCGGCATCTGCGGCAGCTTGCGGGGGAACCGGGACAGGGGCTCGTCGTCGAGCACCTCGCGCACGGCGGCCGGCGCCTCCTCGCCATAGCGCGCCGCCACCTCCAGGACCACCTCCCGCTTCCCCTGGCCGGCCAGGAGCTGCAGAGCGACGGAAGCCGCGTCCCGCTCCTCGCCCGCGGGTCCGACCGCCGGCGGGATCAGAGCCGCAGCCGCGTGCTCGGCGTGCAGCCGCAACCAGCGCAGCGCCGCCAGCCGTCCCTGCTTGCCGGAGAGGGCCCGCGCCGCCACGGGCGCGATCGTCTGCGCACGGAAGGGCTGGAGCAGGGGAAAACCCTGGACCGGCTTGATGGCGGCAAAGCGGAGCAGCCCCGGAAGCGCCTCCATTTCTCGCCTCGCGAGGAAACGCTCGATCCGGTCCCAGTCCGTCAACGACCAGATTTCGGACGGCATCTCGTTCCACAGCATCACGCCGATCGGCGCAGGCAGCCGGGCAAGGGGCCCCGGGCTGCAATAGCGCCGCGACTG
The DNA here is from genome assembly GCA_963842525.1 of uncultured Holophagales bacterium. Taxonomy (GTDB): domain Bacteria; phylum Acidobacteriota; class Thermoanaerobaculia; order Multivoradales; family UBA5704; genus UBA5704. The sequence continues at coordinate 1,761,104 of CAWJGT010000009.1, read as the reverse complement.
CACAGTGGGAGCGAGGCTCCGGATCTTTTCCCGCAGCGCCGCCTCGTCGGTCATGCCGCGCAGCTCCCGGGCGATGGAACCTCCGACGACGGTCGCGAGCATGTCGCCGGTCTGGATCGGCGCCGCGAGCCACTCCTCCCGCTGCCCCTCTCTCCAGGCCATGGTGTCCGGAAGGGACAGGGGATCGAGGCGGAGCTCCTGCACTGCGGTGCTGCGAGGCGTCGGCTCGATCCACGGCGGCTGGACCAGGATCGGCGGCAGGGCCTCGGGGGGAGCGTCCACGACCGCGAGCGCAACCCGTCCCAGCAGGGGCTCGAGGAGGCGGCGGGCGGCCTCGGGCAGCGCCGGGAGCAGCTCCCGGCCGAGGCCGGGGTCCTGGAGGACGAGCTGGCGCAGCACCGGGTCGCACGCCTTGCCCGTCTTGCCGCCGCGCGCCACCTCCGCGGCGAGCGCCGGCAGGGCCAGCCGCGGGAAGCGCTGGGCGGCCTCGGTCGCCGACGGGACCACCTCCTTGAGGTCGCTGCGTCTGGTCAGGGCGGCGACGGCCCGCGCGTCCGGCAGGAGGGCCAGGGCCTCGGCGCAGGCCCGGCGCTGCGGCGCGTTCGGGCACAGGATAAGGAGCTTCTCCAGGGCCGGCACCGCCGCGGGCCCCGCCCCCTCCGCCATGGAGAGCGCCACGCCGGCCACGTCCGGCTCGTCCTGGGCCGTGTCCACCCGGGGCACGAGGGTGTGGGGATGGCGGTGGAGGCCCATCAGGCGTTCCAGGAGATCGCCGTCGCGCACAGAAGTGAGGAGGCAACCGGCATGGGCCAGCGCGTGGCCCAGCTCCAGGGTCGTCCGCGCCTCTTCCTCGGCCCACTCCGGGACGTCGGGGAAGAGATAGGCAAGGCCGGCGCGGAGGACGAGGTGGTCGGAGCCCCCCCGCAGCCGTTCCGCAGCCTCGCGGGCGCGCTCCCACTCGGCCTCGCCCACCGAGGCCAGGAGCCGGCGCAGACGCAGCCAGGGGCCGAGGATGCCGTAGGCGAGGCCGCGGCCCTCCGAGGTGGCCGGCGGCACCGGAGATCTCCGAAGCCAGCGGTCCGACAGGCTGCCGTGCTCCACATGGATCTCCAGGGAAGCGGCCAGCGCCTCCACCGCGAATGCCGGGCCGGCCGTCCCGAGCCAGTAATCGACGACTTCGCTTCCGATGGGAGGGTCCCAGCCCTCCTTGATGGAGAGGACCGCCAGGACCGCCGCTTCCTCTTCGGGGCTTCCGGGCGGCGGAACGGCCTCGGCGCTCCCGGCCAGCTTGTCGCGAGCCGCCGCAAAGAGAGGCCGCGTCCCGGGGTCTTTCCACTGCGCTGTTTCGGCCCAGGCCTCGGCGCGGCTCTTCCAGGCCGCTTGCATGCGGGCGAAGGCCTCCGCCGGCTTGCGCGGCCGGGTCCGCACCCCCGAGCCCCGGCGCGGATGGAGCTTGCGGCGTAGCGCGTCGGTCCAGAAGGTGTCGATTTCCATGGTGTACCCTCGCCGGCCTCAGGCGCGCAGCATCTCCAGCTCCCGCACCAGCTCGCTGAAGAGGATCGGCTCCAGCGCGCCGAAGGCGAGCGCCCCTCCCTCCGTCCAACCGCCCGGCTCCTCCAGGGTGAGGCGATGGATCTCCTGCTCCTCGAAGTCCGTGAGGTCCATGACGGGGAACCCCGGCAGGAATTCCAGGCGGGCCACGCGGCCGGTGCCGGGCAGGGGCTTCTCGACCCAGAAAACGAGGCCGGCGTCCTGCGGGTCGCCACGCACCCAGCCCCGCGCCACCAGCCCCAGGATCTTCCCCGTGGGCACCTTCATTCCGTCGAAGCGGTGCAGCTCCAGGGCCTCCTTTTCCGCCCAGGAGATGGCGTAGACCTCGCGGCCGATCTGGCGGAACGGTTGGAGGATCTCGTAATCGCCCAGCACCTGGCCCCAGCGTGCCGCGAGGTCGTCCGTCAGGTCGAGGGTGTGAACCAGACCCAGGGTCGAGCCGGAAGGCAGCTCCCAGGCCTCGTCGGCGGCGCTGGCAAAGCTGCCGTCCTCGGAGATCCGGAACGTGCTTTCGAGCTTTCCGTCTGCATCCCACGTTGCCCAGACGAGCCGGCGGGCGAGGTGCTGGACCAGCGGGTGCTCGGCGAGGAACGGCCGGAACACCTCCTCGGGCCAGCGCCGGCGGTCGCACATCGCCCGCTCCAGGCGCAGGATCTGCTGCGAGGCGACGGTCTTCGCGTCCTTCTTGAGCGCCTTCCAGGCCTCTTGCGCCCGCGCCGCCAGCTCCGGATTATCCCCCTTGCCAGGCTTCGGCAGATCGGAGATCCGCTTGCCCGCGGCGTCCCGCACGAAGGGCTTCAGATGCTCGTCGAAGCCGACGCGGAAAGCGCGGGGGCCCCCCCTCCAAAATCGAGGGCCATGGAGCCGTCCGGGCCGAGGCCGAGGTCGGGCACCAGGCGGTCGGCCAGCTCCTCGGGAGTGAGGCCCCGCTGCTCCGCGACCTCGCCGACCTTCTCCTGTGCCTTCTCCTGGAGCGCCTTGAACTTCACCTTCTGGGCGATGCCGTGGAGGTGCATCAGGGCAACATCGGTGCCGATGGCCCGCAGGACGTCGAGGCCGGCGACAGCGCGGGCGTGGCCCCCTTCGCCCGGCCACTGCCGGATCAGGGCCGCGAGCCGCCGCGCGCACCCGTCGTCGCCCAGGAGGCCGAGCGCCTGCAAGGCCCACCCCTCCTTGGCGGGCGAGCCGGCGTTCAGCCAAGAGGAGAAGAGGTCCCAGGCGAAGGCCGCGAGCGACTCCGGATCGCACGCCTCCCTGACCTGAGCGATTCCGGAGTAGGGCTCGTCCGGCCGTGAAAAGGCGAGCATCGCACCCAGATGCTCGATGGCGCCGAGGGGCAGGGCGGTCGCGCGGTCGCGCAGCAGCGGCCGGGCGAAGGCCGGCGGCTGCCAGAAGGCGGGCCTCTTCGGCAGCTTGGCCGGGAACAGGTCGAGAGGGTCGAAGGCCAGCAGCTCTCCCACGGCCTCCCGCGCCTCGCCGCCATAGCGCGCCGCCGCGGCAAGGACGACCTCTTCGTGGCCCTCGGCGGCGAGGATGCGGAGCGCGGCCTCTGCGCCCTGCCGCGCCGGGCCTGCCGGCCCGACCGCCGGCGGGATCAGGGCGAAGGCGGCGGTCTCGGCGTGGGCGAGGAGCCAGCGTTGCGCGGCCGGGCGAGCCGCCTTGAGACGGACAAGTGCGTCGGCCGCCAGAGGCGCGATCCTCGCCGAGCGGAAGGGCAGGCAGACCTCCAGAGCCGCCGTCAGGTGCGCCTGGGCGAACCGCAGGAGCCCGGGCAAGGCCGCCAGCCCGTGCTGCGCCACGAACCGCTCCAGCCGCTGCTGGCTGAGGGACCAAAACTCCGGGGGGATCATCTCCCACAGCGCGAGCGCCAGCCCGGGCGAGGCCGAGGCGAGGAGGCCCACATAGGCGCAGAACGGCTTCCGGCCGGAGGACAGCTCCCACGCGATGCGCCGCCGCAGCACCTCGTCGCTCATCGCCTGCGGCACCGGGATGATCGCCTGCGGGCCGAGGATCGAGGACACCACGTGGGCGTCCCGGTCGTACGACGAGAGATCAGGCCCCAGGTCCCAGGACGAACGGATGGCGAGCCACCGCTCCCGCTGCCCCGGTTTCCAGGCCATCGACTCCTGGTCCGGCAGCGGCTCGAGGGTCAGGATCCGCGGCGGCTTGCGCGTCCGTTTCTCCGTCCAGGGGGGATGGGCCAGAACCCGCGGCAGCTCGCCGGGGCCGGCCTCCCTCTCGGGAGCGGCGGTCCGCGCCAGCAAAGCCTCCAGGGTGCGGCGCGACGGCTCGGGCAGGGAGGGCAGCAGCTCCGCGGCGAGCTCCGGGTCTCCACCGGCGATCCCCGCCAGCAGCGACTCGGCCGTCCGGCCGCCCGGGCCGCGGCCGAGCTGAGCGGCGAAAGCTGGCAGGGCCAGCCGGGGAAAGCTCGCGGCGAAGGTCTGCGCCGCGCCGGTCACAGCCTTGTCGTCGAGCCGCACAGCCAGCGCCGTGGCGGCCTCCGCGGCAGGGACGATGGCCAGCGCCTCCGCGGCCGCCTTCCGATCCTCCGCCGGAAAGCGGGGATCGAAGAAGCGCACGATGCGCGGTACCGCCGCCTCCCCCAATCCCTCCACCAGGGAGAGCGCCACGCCCGTCACGTCCCAACCTCTGCCGGTCCAGGGCAGGATATAGAAAGGATTGTTCGCCATCATCCGGTCGATCAGGTCGGCATCGCGCAGGCAGGTGGCGAGACACCCCGCATACTTGGGGAAGAGGCTCATGCCCAGGGCCCCTCGCACATCCTCCTCGGCCCACTCCAGGACATCGGGGAAGAGATAGGAGAGCGCCGCGCGCCGCAGCAGCGGCGCTCCCTCCCGCAGCCGGGACGCCTCTTCGCGCGCCTCCTGCCATGCCGCTTCGTCCGCCGAGGCCAGGAGCCGCCGCAGGCGCAGCCATCCTTCCAGCCGTGCCTGGGCGAAACCGCCAAGGCGGGCATGGAGGTCCCGTTCCACCCCGCTCGCCAGGGCGGCCACGAGAGCGCTCACCATGGCCGGGGGTTTTCCCTGTGCGGCCGCCAGGGCGGGCATGGAGCCGGGGAACGCCTGCAACAACCACGATTCCGACACCCCCGCGTCCGGGCGGACCAGCCAGACCGCCGGAGGGATGCCGAGAGACACAGGGGCGACGTCAAGGGATGCCAGCAGGAAGCGGACCGCGCCGGCCAGTCCGGACGTGCCGGCCCAGAAGTCCACCACCTCGTCGTGCACGTCCCCGGCCTGACGCAAACGGACTTGGCTGGAATGCCTCAACACGGCGAAGGTGGCCGCTTCCACCTCGGCCCCGGCGGGAGGCGGCACGGCGTCCGGAGGCCCGCTGAAGCGCCGGCGGACCGCCTCCAGGGCGAGGACCAGCGACGGCTCCCGGTCCTGGGGTGCCTTCTTCCACAGCCCGGCGTGCAAATCCCAGTGCGCCCGCATGCGCGCGAAGGCTGCCTTGGGCGAGAGGGGGACCGTCCGCATGCCCGAGCCCCGGCGCGGGTGGAGCTTGCGGCGCAGGGCGTCGGTCCAGGCGATGACGTAGTCGCGTGGTAGCGGAGGCTGGTCCTCACCCCCTGTCCCCCTCTCCCATCTCCCACCCTCCCTGCCCCGGGAGAGGGGGGACGTTGTTGATGCCGCTGTGGCGAGCTCGCTGGAAGGCTCCGGATGCGTTCCCCCTCTCCCGGCGGGGGGTGGAAGGGAGATGGGAGAGGGGGACAGGGGGTGAGGACTTCTCCCCTCGACCTCGCCGGCCTGCTGGTAGCCCTTCCCCACCTTCTCCCGGATCAGGCCGTCGTATTCGGCCCGCGCCTTGTCGGGGCTCGCGAAGGCCTTGGTCTTCTCCTGCCCCGCGGTGCCGAGACGCCCCCAGCGCGTGGTGACCGAGGCGCCATCGACCTCGATCTCCCAGAACTTCGCAGACGTCCCCTCGACGTACTCGTATCTCGGCATTCCGTCCTCCGAGGCGGCGGCTCACGTGGAAAATTGCAATGATTCTATCGCAAGAGCCTCCCCCCTTGACCCAATGCTGTTCGGCACGCGAGTGGTCCCCGTGGAGACTCGCGTCAGTGGTCCCGCGGAACCGGCAGGATTCACCACGGGACCATCGACGTTCCCTGCGGTGGCTCGCTGTGGTCCCGCGGCACCGGCAGGAGCCACCACGGGACCATCGACGCTCACTGCGGTGGCTCGCTGTGGTCCCGCGGCACCGGCGGGAGCCACCGCGGGACCATGGACGCTCACTGCGGTGGCTCGCAGTGGTCCCGCGGCGTGCAGCCTCCCTGCCCCCAGATCCTTCGCTATGCTCAGGATGACACGACGGGTCTGGGGTCCCAGGACAGACCTTGTCAGCTCGCTAGAAGGCCTTATTTCGTGACGAGCCCTAATTCTACTTTGTCAGATTGCTGGGTAGAGGAGATTCTGAGCCCCCGGAGGGGGGCGACGGCGTGTAGCCCAGGGCGTCAGCCCTGGGTCTGCGGTCCCCGATTGACCCCCAGCCCCAGCGGGGCGACGGCACCTTCCTCCACGCCCTTCGGGGCTTGCGCCCCTCGCCCGCGCTGTCGCCCCTACCGGGGCTCGGAGAAATTATTCGGGCCTTTTACCCAGGGCTCACGCCCTGGGCTACACGCCGTCGCCCCCTCCGGGGGCTCAGTCTCTCTGCGGCAATCTGACAAACTAATCGAACGGTATTGCCCCTTGACCCTCACATGCGCTGGGAAACGCGGCCGCGGCTCTGCGACTTGCGGATTGCCCTCGGGGGCGATAGAAAAGGGGTCGGGGGTGAGGGGGTCAGCCCCGCAGAGACTCCACGTCCCGCACCAGCTCGCTGAAGACCACCGGGTCCAGCTCTCCGAAGGCGACGACGCCCTGTTCGTTCCAAGAGCCGGGCTGCTGGATCGTCACCGTTGCCAGCTTCTGCTCCGGCTCCTCGGCCACCGCGGCTTCCAGGGCTTCGAGGTCGGCGAGGCGGTCGCGGTCCGGTACGACCCCGCGGAGGTCGACTCGTTCGCAGTTCTATGGGGCCTGGCCCTGCTCAGGGCCGGGTTCGCCGTGCTCTTCCTGCTGATGGGCCTGGTCGGGTTCCTTCTCGCGCCTCACTCATAGCGGATCGCTTCCAGCGGATCGACCCCGGCAGCCTTGCGGGCTGGGATGTAGCTGGCGAGGAGGGCCACTGCGGCGAGGAGCATCGGGACGACCGCGAAGGTCGCCAGGTCCGTGGCGCTCACCTCGAAGAGCAAGGCATACATCAGCCGCGTGACGGCAAAGGCGCCGGCGAGGCCGAGGACGATGCCCAAAAGGGAAAGGCCGAGCCCTTCGCGCAGCACCATGCGGGCGATGTCCCGCCGGCCTGCACCGAGGGCCATGCGCACTCCGATTTCCTGCGTCCGCTGGCTGACCACATACGAGATGACGCCGTAGAGCCCCACGGCGCCGAGCAGGAGCGCCACGGACGCGGCGATCACCAGAAGCAGCATGGTGAACGACGTGCGCACCATGGAGCGCTCCACGAGCTCGTCCATGGTCGCGATCCGGGAGAGGGGCAGGTTCCGGTCGAGCGACCAGATGGCTTCGCGCACCTGCCGCGCCAGCGCCTCCGGAGCCGCGCCCCGGCTGCGCACCACGAGGGTGAAATTGCGCGGCACCCACTCCTCCTCCTCGACGTCTTTCGTGCCGAGCCGCAGCACGGGGAAGTAGATCGCCTCGGTGAGAGCGGTGTGCAAGCCCTGGTCGCGGACGCTCCCCACCACGCCGACGATGGTGTACCAGGCTGGCTGTTTGTCCCGCAGCCCCGCGGTGATGCGGCGGCCGAGGGCTCCCCCTTGCGGATAGTAATGTTTTGCCAGGGCCTCGCTGATCACGATTCCATTGGCGCGCTTGGCCGGATCCAGACGCTCGAAGGCCGTCCCCTCGATCAGGGGGATGCCCATGGCCTCGAAATAACCGGGGCTCGCGAAGCGGGTGCTGAGGACCGGCGGCACGGTGTCGGGCGGCAGGGGGAAGTCCTCGAAGGTGTAAGTGCTGTTCGAGTTGTTGCCGGACAGCGGGAGGTTGCTGATCGTCCCCCCCGTGGCCACCCCGGGGATCGCCCGCACCCGTTCGAGGAGCTGCTGGACGAACCGGGCATTGGCGAAGGCGTCCCGGTACTCCGCCTCCGGGAGATCCAGGCGCACGGTGAGCACGCCCCGCGGGTCGAAGCCCGGATCGACGCTGCGCAATCGCCAGAAGCTCTTAACCATGAGGCCCGCTCCCACCAGGAGGACCAGGGCGAGGGCCGTCTCGGCGACCACCAGGGTGTTGCGCACGAGGTGGCGCTCGCGGCCGGCCGTGCCGCCGCGGCCCCCTTCCTTGAGCGCAGGAATCAGGTTCGGGGAACCATAGAACAGCGCGGCCAGGGCGCCGATCAGCAGGCCGGCCAGGAGGGACACCGCGAGGGTGAAGGCGAGCACCGAGCCGCCGATGCCGATCTCCTCCAGGCGGGGGATGCCCTCGGGCCGCAGGCTCACCAGCAGGCGCACGCCCGCGGCGGCCAGGGCCAGGCCCAGCGCCCCGCCAAGCAGCGAAAGAGCCAGGCTCTCGCTCAGGAACAGCCGGGCGATCTGGCCGCGCGAGGCTCCCAGGGCCGTGCGCACCGCCACCTCGCGCTGCCGGCTCTCGGCCCGCACCAGCAGGAGGTTGGCCACGTTGGCGCAGGCGATCAGGAGGATGCAGCCGACGCTGCCCAGGAGGAGCCAGAGCACGCGCTCGACCTCCCCGACGACGTCGTCGCGCAGCGGCCGGACGAGCAACGCGAGCTTCGCGTGCTCGATCATGCCGCGGGTGATGCCCTCATCGGTAGTGACCTCAGGCAGGGCCCAGACGAGCTGCGACAGCTCGCCGGCGGCCCGCTCGGCAGAGACCCCGGGCCGCAGCCGCCCGACCGCGTTGTAGTTGAAGTTGCCGGAAGCGAGCCGTGTGGGATCGAGGGTCATGGGCACCCAGAGCTCGGTCTCCGCCACCGGGAAGTGGAAGATCTCGGGCATGACGCCCACGACCCGATAGAGCTCACCGTCGAGGCGCAGCGTCTTGCCGAGGACCTCGGGATCGCCGCCGAACCGGCTCTGCCACAACGCGTGGGAGAGAACGGCGACCTTCGGAGCACCCCGGCGCTCGTCGGCGGCCTGAAGGGTCCGTCCGAGCGCGGCCTGCGCCCGCAGCACCGAGAAGACCGAGGCCGTCAGGCCCGAAGCGCCGACCCGCTTGGGCTCGCCGTCGCCGGTCAGGGTCTGCGCTCCATCCCAATAGATCCCCAGGTCTTCGAGCACCCGGTTGCGCTGGCGATAGAGGAGGTAGCTCGCATCCGACAGCTCGAACTGCGGCATTTCGAGCCCCGGCGCCGTATGCCAGACCGCCACGACCCGGTCCGGCTCCGGATACGGCAGCGGGCGGATCAGCACGGCATTGACCACGCTGAAGATCGCCGCATTGGCGCCGATCCCGGCGGCCAGGGTGAGCACGGCGATCAACACGAAACCCGGATTGCGGCCGAACGCCCGGGCCAGCGGGCGGAGCACTGGAATGGCTGACAGCATGAGAGTCCCTCCTCGGATGCCACTACGAAGGGAACAGGGTGAACGTTACAGGCGGATGCTATTCGTAGCGGATCGCTTCCAGCGGCTCGACCTCGGCAGCCCTCTGGGCGGGCAGCCAACTCGCGAAGAGCGCGATGGCGGCGAGGAGAATGGGCACCAGGGAGAAGGTCACAGGATCGGCCGGTTCCACGCCGTAGAGCAGGCCGCGCATCAGCCGCGTGACGCCCAACGCGCCGGCCAGACCCAGGGCGATGCCGGCGAGCGTGACAACCAGCCCCTCCCGCAGCACCATCCGGACGATGTCCAGCCGGCGCGCCCCGAGAGCCATTCGCACACCGATCTCCTGCGTGCGCTGGCTCATGACGTAGGAGATGACGCCGTAGAGCCCTACCGAGGCCAGCAGGAGGGCCATGGCGGCGGCGATCACCAGCAGCAGCATGGTGAAGGAGGTGCGCGCCATGGACCGGTCCACGACCTCCTGCATGGTGCGGACCTCGAAGAGCGGCAGGCTCGGGTCGAGCGACCGGATCACCTTCTGGATGGGCTGGACGTGCGACTCGGGCCTGCCGGACGTGCTGTGGACGACGAGGCTGAAGCTCCGCGATACCGCCTCCGCATCGGCCGGTGCTCCGGCGGCACGCGCGCGCACCGGGTAGTAGACCACCTCGGTCGGCGGCTCCTCGAGCCTCTGCTCCCGGACACTCCCGACCACGCCGGCGATGGTGAACCACCTCGGCTCCTCCGGATCACCGGGGGACAGCCGCTTCCCCAGGGCGCTCCCCTGGGGCCAGAAGCGCTTCGCCACAGCCTCGCTGACCACCACCCCGTCGGCCGGCCGGTCCGGATCGAGGCGGTCGAAGGTCCTCCCCGCGATCAAGGGGATCCCCATGGTCTCGAAGTAGCCGGGGCTGACGGTGCGGTAGCCGATGAGGGTTGGCAGGGTGTCGGGAGGCAGAGGGTGGTCCTCGATCACATGGCCGCCGCCCGTCAGCCGGCCGGTCAGCGGCAGCTCCGACACCGTGCCCGCCGACGCGACGCCGGGAAGGGCTCGCACCTGCTCCAGGAGCTGCGTCACGAACCGGGCGGCGGACGGCGGGTCCTGATACTTGGCCGCGGGCAGGTCGAGGCGCAGGGTGAGGACTCCCTCCGGCCGCAGCCCCGGGTCCACATCGCGCAGCCGCCAGAAGCTCTGCACCATGAGGACCGCTCCCACCAGGAGCATGAGGGCGAAGGCCACCTGGAAGGCCACCAGGACGTGGCGGGCGAGATGGCGCGCACGGCCCACCCCCGCCATACCGCCGCCGCGGCCTCCTTCCTTGAGGGAAGGCATCAGGTCCGGCGCATTGAAGCGGAACGCCGCCAGCACGCCGACCAGAACACCCGCGAGCAGGCTCAGCAGGACCGTGAAGGCGAGCACCGAGCCGTCGACGCCGATCTCCTCCAGGCGCGGGATGCCCTGGGGCCGCAGTCTCACCAGGAGGCGTACGCCCGCGGCGGCCAGGAGGATCCCGACGGCGCCGCCGGCCAAAGCGAGCGCGAGGCTCTCGGCCAGGAAGAGACGGGCGATCTCGCGCCGCGAGGCTCCCAGGGCGGAGCGCACCGCCATCTCCCGCTGCCGCGACTCCGCCCGCACCAGGAAGAGGTTGGCCACGTTGGCGCAGGCGATCAGGAGGACGAGCCCGACGCCGCCCAGCAGCGTCCAGAGGATGTTTTCGAGATCCCCCACGACCGCGTCCCGCAGCGGCTCGACGACGACGGAGAGCTTCGCCTGCTCGAGCATGCCGCGGGTGATCCCCTGCTCCTCGCCGCCGGCCTCCGGGATGCGCTGGACCAGAGCCGAGAGCTCGCGGTCGGCCTGCCCGGCCGTGGTCCCGGAGCGCATCCGGCCCAGCCCTCCGAAGTTGAAGTTCCCCATCTGGAGGCCCGCCAGGTCGAGCGTCACCGGGATCCACAGCTCCGTCTCGGCATCCGGGAAGTGGAACCCTTCGGGCATGACGCCGATCACGCGCCGCACCTCGCCGTCGACCCGCAGCGACGAGCCCAGCACCCCGGGGTCGCCGCCGAACCAGCGCTGCCAGAGAGCATGGGACAGAAGCACCACCTTGTCCGCCCCGGGCCGCTCGTCGGCCTCCTGGATCACATGCCCCAAGGCGGCCGGAACCCGCAGCACCGTGAACAGGGAGCCCGTGGCATGCGTGGCGCTCAACCGCTCCGGGTCCCGCTGCGCCGGTCAGCGTGGCGGAGGTCGCCCAATACATCCCCAGCTCTTCGAGCGACCCGGTTGTTCTTGCGGTAGAGGACATACGACGCATCCGAGAGCGGCACGTTCTCCATCCCCAGCCCCGGCGCCGTGTGTCCGATCGACACGAGCCGCTCCGGCTCCGGATACGGCAGGGGACGGATCAGCACCGCATCGACCACGCTGAAGATCGCCGCATTGGCCCCGATGCCGACGGCGAGCGTCAACACCGGCACAACGACGAACCCCGGACTCCGGAGAATCGAGGCGGGCGAGGGGGCGGAGGGCGGGGAGGGTGAAGGGCAAGGACGGTCTCCTGAGATCCGAACGGCTTGACGGAGAGAGAGTATGCGATCCGTGGCGAAGAAACCTCACCCCCGGCCCACTCGCCCCGGGTTGACACCCGGGGCTACCCAGTTCCGCCCTCCGGGCTCTGGAATCCCAGGCTTTTGAGCCCGGAGGGCGCCATTCGGTAGCCCAGGGTGTGAACCCTGGCAAGGAAACGCGCTGCGGAGCGAGCGCCTCGGCGCTCCCGCCCCGGAATCTGGTACCCTTCCCGGGAACTTCGAACCGGGAGCCAGCCTTATGCGTCTCGTCACCCGCGGCGACCTCGACGGCCTGACCTGTGCGGTCGTCCTTACGCTCAACGAGCCGATCGAGAAGATCGAGCTCATCCATCCCCAGGACATCTCCGACGGACGGGCCGAGATCCGGTCAGGCGACATCATCGCCAACCTCCCCTACCACCCCGCATGCTCGATGTGGTTCGACCACCACCTGCACACGGCGACCCCCAACGTGCCCATGGGTGGGTTCAAGGGCGCCTTCGGCGAGGCCCCGTCGGCGGCGCGGCTGGTCTACGAGTATTACGGCGGCGAGGATGCGATGCCCAGCTCATGGACCTCGTCGAGGAGACCGATCGCCTCGATTCGGCAAACCTCAGGCCCGAGGACGTCCTCGCTCCCCAGGGCTACATCAAGCTCGGCTTCACCATCGACGGCCGCACCGGGCTCGGCACCTTCGAGAGCTATTTCATGCACCTCGTCGACCTGCTCAAGTCCGGCCCTCCGGTCGAGGAGGTCCTGGCGGACCCCAGCGTGCGCAAGCGCTGCGAGATCCTCGACAGCCAGGACGAGAGCTTCCGCACCGAGCTGCGCAGCCACAGCCGGGTCGACGGCAACGTGGTCATCACCGACTTCCGGGACCTCGACTACCCGCCGATCGGCAACCGCTTCCTGGTCTATGCGCTCTTTCCGGAGGTCAACGTCTCGACGCGCGTCCACTGGGGGCCGAACCGCTCCTTCCCGGTGCTGCTCATCGGCCACAGCATCTTCAACCGGACCTGCAAGACCAACGTCGGCGAGCTCGCCGCCCGCTACGGCGGCGGCGGCCACCGCGGCGCGGGCAGCATCCCGCTGATGGACGATCCGGACCAGCAGATCCAGATGGTGATCAACGAGCTGAAGGCGAACGGCTGATCTAGGACGCCCCTCCCGCAGCAAGCTCCTCGGCGTGGCGGCTGATTCGTCGGTTCTCGAAGGCTTAGGAAGGTTCTGAAGGGCTTCGGAAAAATCTGAAGCCCTCCAATTTCCAATTCATCGCATTCGTGTCAGCACTCGACCCCGCTTGGGCAGTTTGGGCAACTGACGCAGCTTTGACCGGTACAGGTCAGCAACGTCGCACAGGGGAAGCAAGTCCCCTTGCAGGAGTTGTTGAGCGTGTTGCGCGTCTTCAGCGCCGCGCGTCCAATATGAGGCTCACTGGCTCACCAACGCGGATTGTACCGCTTTGCACCACCGTGCCATAGACGCCCGCGTTGTTCTTGTTCAGACGTACGACTGTCTTCAGCACCCGCTTGTCTTGTGTGGCCGTGTCCGGATCGAGGTTGAGCATCATGCATCGCACGTCACGGGCCGTCACGCTCACGGCTGGCTTTGGCTCGGTGTTGCCGAACACCAGTGTCCCGCCTACCCACGCATCCTCGAGAAACGGCTCGCAGTGGCGAGTCTCGAGCACAATGTTGGCTCGGAAGCGCCCGCGATCGAGGTTCACTCCCGCCTCGCCACCAATGCCAGCAATGGTCGCCAGGCTAATCACCGATACGGAGGCATCATCGAAGATCCCGTGCTTGAGCATCATCAGTTCCACGCTGCTCCCAAAGCGTTCGGCGACCTCGCTCTGGAGCTCTACGCTGCGAAGCTCCACGTGCGTTCCGGCCGGCGTGCGTACGTGAGTTGGCAGGGGCTCGCCTGTACTCTCGTCGAGACCGCGGAGCGCCGAGTTAGCAGGCCGAAGCCGGCGGCAACGCCTATCGCTGCCAGGAGGCCGTTGATGATCGACGCCGCGACCCAGTGGCGCTGCCAATCCCTCGCATCGAGTTGTTGGCCGAATGCGTCGCCGACCACAGTCAAACGACCGGCCATGGCCTTGGCGGCTCCGAGGGCGTATATCGAGAAGCCAAGCAGAGCGATCGACAGAATCAAGACCAGTGCACCAAGGAATCTCACCACGTTCTCCGCAGCAGGTTCCAATCGACCACTCAGGACTCCACGCGCGTCGTCAGTTTCCGTCTTCATACGCGGCCCCCAATTCGATAATGCTACCGAGTGGGAACACCCTCTTGACAAAGTCTAGGGCGGGGCGCTCCGCAAACACTAGCGCATTCCAGAACCTCTTCTCGGCAAGGTTGTCCAGGAACTCAACTCCGCTGATCGTCAACGTCGATGGGTCTGTGCCCGTTTGGGCGAGCATTCCTGGGCGAATCACACCGTCTTTGATATGCCCTATGACGAAGCCGCCGCGACCGCTGAGCTCAAAGTGGTCGGTTACTTCGAATCGTGCCCGCGAGGCTGTGGTTGTCATGCGGCAGTCACGGGGATGCCGGTAAGCGGCAGCGCCGCTCCAATGCTACAACGGAGTAGAGTGCTTGGGAAGCACTCTGCCGGCTCCACGACTGCCTTCGAACCGGGAGCCAGCCTTATGCTTCTCGTCACCCGCGGCGACCTCGACGGCCTGACCTGTGCGGTCGTCCTTACGACGAGGGGAGCGGTCCGGCTTGGGGCCCCGGGGAGCCGCTCCTCCAGTCGCACGGTAGGGAAGCCCGGCTCAGTTGTTCTTGCAGCTCGAGGACTTCCAGATCCAATTGACGCACGTCCCGACGCTCGGCCCCCCGTCCTCCGTACCCGGCAGGGCCCGATGAAGGGAGGCGCACCAGCCGCAATTCGTACCCTTGATGAGACCGCACGACGTCTGGGCCGCACAGGGGCAGTCGTCGTAATTCGGAAATGGCGCATACAGGTCGACCCGATTGGGGGCATTGGCCGACGGCCTTTGCTTGGAGCTCAGATCGATGCCGATGTAGAGACTGACCGTCCCTCCCTTCAAGACATCGGCAACCGCTTCGACGCCACGACTGTAGGGAAGATACGTGGTGATGCCGTTGACGAAAGTGTTGCCCGACCTGGTGTACTGCACGACCCGCTGTTTCCCTGGCTTGGCCGGGTCGTGTTCGCTGTCGTCGTCATAGGCGGCATAGAACACGGAGTTGCCCGGAGAGAACTGGAAATCGGAATTCTTGGGCTCGATCGCAGGGGTGAAAGTCGGGACGTTCGTGTTCTCCGTGACGGTCTTCTTGCCTCCCAACTCGAGGTCGTAGCGGTGGACCGTGCCGCTGTTTTGAGCCGCGGTCAGGAAATACCCTTTGAAGCCCTCCGGGTCGACCGCGGCGTCGGGGATGAACGTCATGGATTCCATCTTGGTGCCCCCGAGCAGCCATGCATTGCCCGTGAACTTCTTGCCGGAGATGGAGAGCTCCTTGATCGTGGACCCGTCGCACTTCGAGCAGTTGTCGCCTTCGATGCCGACGTAGAGAAAGTCGTCCCGTCCCGGCACTCTGGCGACGCTCTCGAAATCGTTGGCCGCCTTCTCCTTGTCTCCCGAGCCCTTCTTGTCCCATTGGTAGAGGATCGTCCACTGGGTCGGATCCGTCGTGTACGGAGCCGCGACGGGAATGGATACGATCTGGCCGTTGTCGCTGACGATGTAGAGGGTGCTCTTCCCGTCCCAGACCATGCCGCTCGGCTCGAGAGGCTTCGGCGTCTTCGCCTCCTGATCGGAGACGAGCGCCAGGCATGGAGTCCTTGCTGCGGCTGCCCCTGGAAGCATGGGCAGGGAGGCGGCGAAGGCAAGCAGGCATGGAAACATGATCTTTTTGCAGCGGTTCATCATCATTCTCCTCTCAGAGTTCCTACCCGTTATGTTTCAAGGCCTTTCGGGTGAGCGCGGGCGGAATCAATCGATGACGGTGCTGGCCATGTGTCTTCCTCCTGGGTTGGCGCGCGGTAGCGCGGTTTGTTCACTTCGCACCCTGTCCAAGGCAGGTTCGGTGCCAGCCGGGAGAGAAGGGATGTTGTTTTCCTATCCGCCTGCAAACAAAGGGATTGCAGGATCGGCTAAGAGACCGGGAAGCGCCCGGTCTAGCCGATCGGATAGACGCCACGAGCCGATCGGCTTGGGTGAAGAGATCGGATGGCGGCGGTCAACGAGCTGTCAGGAGAGCCCGAGACGGGGCCGCAGGCCGAGGTTACGGATCAGGCGGTGGAGGTAGTTTGGGTGGATGCCCAGGAGCTCGGCGGCCCGGGTGACGTTGCCGGCGGCCTGCTCGATCGCTGTGAGCACCAGGTCTTCCTTCAGACGCAGGAGCGCCTCGTGGTAGGGGGCGACGGGGCCGGCTTCGCGCCCTGCGCTCCGGCCGCCGGCCTCGACCACTGCTTCGGGGAGGTCTTCGGGCCGCAGCCAGTCCCCGTCCCCCAGCACCAGGGCACGCTCGATGGCGTTGGCGAGCTCGCGCACGTTGCCCGGCCAGGGGTAGCGCAACAGGCAGTCCAGGGCCTCCGGGGTGAAGGCGGCGGCAGGGCGGCCGAGCCGCGGTCCCAGGCGGGCGACGAAATGCCGGGCCAGGAGTGGGATGTCCTCGCGCCGGTCGCGCAGCGGCGGCAGCTCCAAGGCGAGGACGTTCAGGCGATAGTAGAGGTCGGCGCGGAAGGTCCCGGTGGCGATCCCTTTTTCGAGGTCGCGGTGGGTGGCGGCGATCACCCGCACGTCGACTCTGATAGCGCGCGTGCTCCCCACCCGCACCAGCTCGCGTTCTTCCAGGGCGCGGAGGAGCTTGGCCTGAAGGTGGACCGGGATCTCCCCCACCTCGTCCAGGAAGAGGGTGCCGCCTTCCGCTGCTTCGAGCTTGCCGATCTTTTGCGCCACGGCGCCGGTGAAGGCCCCTTTCTCGTGGCCGAAGAGCTCGCTTTCGAGCAGGGTTTCGGACAGGGTGGCGCAGTTGATGGCGACGAAGGGGCCGCCGGCGCGCGGGCTCCCCTCATGGATCGCCCGCGCCGCAAGCTCTTTGCCCGTGCCGCTCTCGCCGCGGAGGAGGACGGTCGAGTCGGTGGGCGCCACCCGGGCGAGGAAGCCGCGGACGGCGAAGAGGCGCGGGCTCTTCCCCACCAGCCCGCGGCCAAGGGCTCCCGCGGCAGCGGCTCGCCGCTCCGCCTCCAGCCGCTCGATGCGGCGGGCGTTGGCGAGGGCCGGCGCGGTAAGGCCGGCCACCGCGGTCGCCAGCTCCAGGTGGCCGCGGTCGAAGCGCACCGCGTCTCCGCTCTCGGGCGTATCGAGATAGATGAGCCCCAGAGCGCGGTCCAGGTGGAGCACGGGGACGGCGAGGAGTGAGCGCAGGCGCGCCGCCCGCACGCTCGCGGCCTCTCCCAGGTCGGAGGTCCGCAGCGAATCGCTGGCGAGCAGGCCGGTCCGCTCCCCGAGCACCCGCGCAACCACCGTGCGGCTCACCTTGAAGGGCCGGGCGGAGCCGCTGCGGCGTTCGAGGGTGTAGGCGAGAGCCGGTTCGCCGTCCTCCCGGTCGAGGAGGAGAAAGGCGGCGCGCTCGGCAGGTATCGCCTCGAAGAGCAGGCCGAGGAGGCGGCGGCAGAGCGGCTCGACCGCCGGCAAGGACTGGAGGACCGCGCTGACCCGCACCAGCAGCGAGAGGTCACGCAGCAGGCGCGAGCCGGCCTCTGGCAATATCGCCGGCACTGGAGACCCTGAAGGCGCCGGCCGCAGGTAGGCGCTCTCGCGCGGCGCGAGCTGGACCGAGGTGTCGGCGGTCCACGCGCCCTCGTCGAGCTGGACCGCGCAACGCTCGCCGGCCGGCTCCTCGCCGGTTGCAAAGATGAGCAGCGAGCTGCCGGCGCCGATCCCATCCCCTTCCACCAGCTCGCGTTCGGTCACGGCCAAGCCGTTGACGAAGGTGCCATGGCGGCTGCCCAGATCGCGCACGACGAAACGGCTGGCACTTCCTGCGGCACTTCCTGCGGCACTTCCTGCGATCCTCGTGACCGAGCAGTGGCGGCGCGACACCTCGAGGTCCCGAAGCTGGACATAGCAGCCGGCCTGCCGGCCGATGACCAGCTCCGTGTCCCCAAGCTTGAAGACCGATCCGGCCCGCGGCCCGGCAACCGCGATCAGCCGCGGGCGCGGCGTCTCTGTGTCCGGCATGGCTGGTCGTGAGCCCCCCTGCGCTAGAGTCTATGCGATGGCAAGCTTGCCAGACCGGGACGCCCTGCTCGCCCCGGGTTGACACCCGGGGCTACCCAGTTTCGCCCTCCGGGCTCTGGAATCCCGGGCTCTCGCGAGCCCGGAGGGCGACATTCGGTAGCCCAGGGTGTAAACCCTGGGCATGGGCTTGGGCGGTGGGCTCCCCTCTCCCGGTGGTCGGGAGTGCGGATGGGAGAGGGGCCGGGGGTGAGGGACCAGGGCTCGCGCATGACTTTCGAGTTACCAAGGGAGAGGGATGGAAACATGACAAATCAGGAAATGCCTCAGAAGCTCGTCGTCGAGGTCTCCTATCAGGAGGATGCCGAAGGACCGTTTCTGGTCATCGACCCGCCCGGCTTCGAGCTGCAGGACGATCAACGGGTGGTCTGGAAGTTCCTCGACGTTCCCGCGGATCTCCAAGCCGTCCCGGCCCTGCGCTTCGACCGCCGACTCGGCCCCTTCCACGTCCTGCAGACCTCCCCGGACCTCCTCACCCTGGTGGGCAAGGGCAATGCCGGTCCAGAGCATGGTGGCGTTCACACCTACCATGCCGCGCTCGTTTTCGGCTCGCAGGAGGCCCCGCAGACCGTCTCCACCCGCTCGGCTGCCACGCTCGACAACCACGCCACCCGCGTCGACACCACCCCCGAGGTGAGGGTCCGCTACGATGGGGAGCAAGGGCTCCTGATCGCCGAGCCCTTCACCCTGCGGCTGAACGACGGCGACTCTCCGTTCTGGACCTTCTATGATCTTCCACCCGAAGGGTCGGTCTACCTGTACGTTTCCGAAGGCCCGCAGGGTGCCCGGCACCCGCTGATCGGCCCCTTCCAGAGCCTCACCAGCCTGCGCTCTGCGGGCAGCGACTCCGGGGCGAGCCAGTTCATCGTCGGAGCGGGCCAGTGGCGGGCCCCGCTAGGCAAGTACACCTACCACATGAGGCTCGTGGGCGCGGGCGGCGAGACGCTGGCGACCGGCGACCCGGTGATCGACAACGGTGGCCCTCCTGGTTAGGGCGGGTTAGTGCCGTTGATCGTGGCCGGCGAGCCGCGCCGAGAAGCTCGGAGTCGCCCGCGAGCGGAGCAAAGGCGGCGAGCCGGAACCAGCGCGGCTGGACGCCCTTGTCGAGCGCGGCTTCGGCGTTGACGAGCGCGGAGGCGCGGTCGCCGGCCAGGGCGTAGACGAGCGACGCCAGATAGACCACCTGAGGATCGCCGGGGTTCGCCTGCAGCGTCTGCTGGGTGAGCTCGACCGCCTCGCGGGCGCGGCCGAGCTGGACCAGACACTGAGCGCGGGTCATCTCGTCGACCGCGCTCGGAGGCGCCGCCTTCCGGTTCGCCTCCAGCGCGCCGAGGACCCGGGCATAGAGGTCCTTCGCCTCCCCTTCCCGGCCCAGGGCGAGAAGGGCATCGGCCAGGTTCAAGCGGACGTAGACGTGCTCGGGATCGAAGCCGAGCGCCTTGCGATAGGCCTCGACCGCCGCCGCCGGCCGGCCAAGGAGGAATCGGGTGAGGCCGAGGTTGGTCCAGTAGCTACGCTGGTCCGAGGTGGCGAGGAGGTCCGAGTAAAGCTGCTCGGCGCGGGGCAGATCGCCGTAGAGCAGCTCCATCTCGGCAAGCTTCTCGCGCGCCCAGAGATTGCCGGGCGAGCGGGCGAGGAGCGCCTGGAAATGCCCGCGTGCCTCGGCAACGCGCCCGCTCCGGGCGGCGAGGTCGGCCAGACGATAGAGGTTCCTCCAGGACGGCACCTGGGTCACCGCGGCGCGCAGCTCGGCGAGCGCGTCGTCCGTCCGGCCGCGGCTCTCGGCGAGGCTCGCACGCAGGACCGCAAGCTCGGGGTCTGCCGGCTGGAGCCGCGCAAGCTCCGCCAGGGCCTTCTCGAGCCTCTGCTGTCTGGCCGGAGGCGACGGAGAGGCGGAAAAGCTCGGCGAGCGGCCGGGGATCGTTGGGAGCAATCTCCCGCGCCGCGGCCACGAAGCGGTTGCCACGGACCAGGAAATCGGGATCGCGCTTCGATTGATAGAGGCTTTCAGCGCAGCGCGCCGCCTGGAGCTGGGCTTCGAGGAAGCGCGGCGAGCGGCGAAGGATCTCCTCCAGGCGGACGAGCTCCGGCGCCAGCGGCGACCGACCCGAATCGATCCGGCGGCGGATATCGAGGAAGGCCGCGTAGTCCTCGTCGCGCGCGTCGAGGTCGGGAGTGCCGTCGCGCCGTCGCGCTTGCGGCCAGGCCCTCCGGAGATGGACGTAGACGGCGTCGGCCAGCAGGTGGAGATCGGCCGGCGCCGTGGGGATCTCGAAGCCTTCGGCCCACAAGACTTGCCCATCCGCGGCAACCCGGCGGAGAGTGAGGCGGGCAAGCTCGCCTTCCGTTCGTTCGAGAGTCGCCGAGAGCACCTCGTCCGCCGCTGCCGCCCGCGCCGCGCCGGCCAGCGAGCCGGCGGCGTCTCCAGCCGTTCCAGCCTGGGACGGATCGAGAGGAGCCAGGCCCTCAAACGACGTGAGCCCGGCCAGGCTGGCGACGAGGACCCCGGAGGCAGCGAGGGACAGCCGTTCGGTGATTTCCGGGGTCTCTGGAGATCCGGAAGTCACGACCGGCCGCAGCACCACCACGCGCCGCGGCGGCCGGGCGCGATAGTGCAGGGCGAGGCTGCCCAGGAGGCCGAGCCCCACGAGGACCATCGCCACCCAGACAGCCGGCCGGCGAAGACGGAAGCGCGGCGGTGCGAACGAGCTTCCGGAGATCCTGGGACCCGCGGCAGGGGCAAGGGCTGGGGCGGTCGCCGGCGTCGCCCCCATCGCAGACATCGCCGGCAATCCCGGTCCAGGCCCAGCCGTCGGCAGGTCGCTCCACAGGCCTCCACCCCACGCCTCATCGCCACAGCCGGCAAGGGCAGGAAGCTCGCTGATCGCCGCAAGCTCGCGCGCAACAATGCCCGCATTCGCCGGCCGTGCTCCAGGGTCCTTGGCGAGGAGGCGGCTGACGAGCGCACCGATCTCAGGGGGGAGGTCCGGCCGTAGCTGCGCAAGCGGGATCGGCTCGGCCGAGGTCACCCGCTGCAGGGTATCCACGGGGTCGCTGCCCCGGAACGGCGAGCGGCCGGTCAGAAGCTCGTAGAGCAGGACGCCCAGCGAGAAGAGATCGGAGCGCCCGTCCAGCTCGGCGCCGCGGGCCTGCTCGGGCGACATGGCGTGATAGGTCCCGAGGAGCATCCCGTGATCGGTGAGCCGCTGCGCCTCCGGCCCCACCGGGCGGGCAAGGCCGAAGTCGAGGACCTTGGCGTGGCTGGAAGGGGTGAGGATCACATTCTCGGCCTTGAGGTCGCGGTGGACCAGGCCGGCCGCGTGGGCGGCCGCGAGGCCCTCGGCGATCTCCCTCCCCAGGCGGACAGCAAGCCCCGGTGGGCAGGTCCCGCCGGCCAGCAGCTCGGCGAAGGTCCGCCCCTCGACATACTCGAGGACCACCGCATCGCCCGCCGGATCGAGGACGACGTCGTAGACCTGCACCAGGGCCGGATGGGAGACGCCCGCCGCTGCGCGGGCCTCGCGGCGGAGTCGCTCCCGTCCCTCCGGATCCCCGGAGCCAGGACGGAGCCGTTTGATCGCCACCCGCCGTCCCAGCCGGTCGTCCCAAGCAAGGAACACCTCCCCCATTCCACCCTGCCCCAGCGGGCGCTCCAACCGGTAGGCGCCGAGATAAGCCGGCCGGTCCTTGCCAGGGGAGGAGCGTTCTTGATCGGTCATTGGAAGCGGGTCTTGGCGCGTCCTATTCTAGTGCCGGGGATGCAGTGGCCGAGCGGGTCGATGCTGCAGCCCGTTTCGCTCCACAGCCTCGTGAGCCAACTCCAGAGCCCGCCGAAGAAATCGGGGTGTACGGGGACGTTGGCTTCCACCGCCCGAAGGTGCCCGGTCGGTGGCCCGGCCAGAGCAGCCCAGGGAACGGCAAGGACCGCGACTAACAGGAGAAGGATGACCTTGCGACGCAGAGAGGTGCTGAGCATGATGGCTCCCGGGAGAGCGCTCCGGCGCGGCCCCCATGGCCGTGCGGGCGCCTCTTTGGACAAAAGTGCACCAAACGACCATAGCTCATGTCCAGCACAGAGGGGTGAGAGGCATGGCGAAGAGGGGTGATCCCGAGGTTCTGAAGTATGTGGTCCGTTTCCTGCGCTTCCACGCCGGCAGGAAGTCGCAGAACGATTTCGGGGAGAAGGCCGGGGTGTCGCAGAGCGACCTCTCGGACTATGAGGCAGGCAAGAAGGCTCCGCCGGAAGCTGCCCTCCGGCGGATGGCGAGGACCGCGGGCCTTGAGTGGTCCCTGGTTGTGCACGTCCGGCGCTTCTACACTGCGCTGATTTCCGCCGCTCGCCACAGAGTTGCCGCCGCGGATCCTGCGCAGGTGACCCTCGACATCGCGCAGCTTTCGGTAGCCTCTGATGGGATCGAAGAGGGAGTTGCGGCACCGGGCCGCAAGTCTTCTATAGTGGCGTTGCGGGAAGCCGAGGAGGTCTGGGCGGCGCTGGATCCCTTGCCGATGCGCAAGCGGCGTCGGTTGCTCGGATTTGCACTGCGGGCTTCGCGGAGCTGGGCGTTGGCCGTGCGGGTGTGCACGGCAAGCGTGCGGGCGGCCGCCCACAAGACCGACGAGGCGCTAGATCTCGCGGATCTGGCCCTCTTCATCGCCGAGCGGGTGGCAGAGGAGGGAAGCTTCCAACGCCGGCTCCTAGGCTTTTGCTGGCTTCACATCGGCAACGCACGCCGCGTCGCGAATGACTTCGAGGGGGCCGATCAGGCCTTCACCATGGCCAGGGACCTCTGGAAGTCCGGAACCGACCCCGAAGGGTTGCTCCCCGAATGGGGGTTGCACCTTTTTGAAGCTGCCCTGCGGCGGGAGCAACGGCAGTTTTCAAAAGCCTTGGTCCTCTTCGACCAGGCTTTTGCGAGCCGTGGCGACGACAGATCGGCGGCCGCTATGATCCTGCTTGAAAAAGAGCGCGTCTTCGATCAGATGGGGGAATTTGAAGCTGCGCTGGCCGTCTTGGATGAAGCTGAAGCTCCTGTTGAAGCGTCGTGCGATCCGCACCTGCTTCTTTCGCTGCGGTTTAAGACTGCGAGAAACTTCTGTTACATGGAACGCTACGCGGAAGCGGCAGAGCTGCTGCCGAAGGTACGCGAGCTCGCGGAACAGCAGCGCAACGCGCTGGACCTCACCCGCCTCGACCGGCTGGAAGCGAAGACCCTGGCCGGGTTGGGGCAGAAGCGGGAAGCCATGGAGCGGCTGGAGCAGGTGCAACGGGTCTTCACCGCCGAGGAGCTGCCCTACGACGCAGCCCTTTCGGGCTTGGACTTGGCGGTGCTCTGGCTGGAGGCGGGGCGCGCGAAAGAGGATCTTGATACCGCTTGCGGATCGCCGCCGGAATATTCGTCTGGCCTTTCTTGGTAACAGCGGTTTCCATCGCATCCTCCTCGGGTGAATTCTAGCAAGGAGCGGAAGGCCCCTCGCAAGGAGTCGAGCCGTCTTGCAAGGCGAGAACAGCTCACGCTGTTCCACTGTCAGGCGACCACCCGCTATCATGCTCCGATGCCCCGCACCCTGACCTTCCTCCTGGCCCTCCTCCACCTCTTCGCGTCCGGCGCCACCGCGGCCGAGCTGCCACGGGGGACGGTGATCGAGCGGGTGGTCTGCGAGAAACAGCCGGACCAGGCATACGCCCTCTATCTTCCTTCCACGTACACCCCGGAGCGCCAGTGGCCGGTCCTCTATGCCTTCGACGCGCGCGGGGACGGCAAGAGAGTGGCTGAGCTGTTTCAGCGGGCTGCCGAGACCTACGGCTGGATCGTGGTCAGCTCCTGGAGCACGGCGAGCGACGTGGGGGGCGACCGGCCGATGGAGGGTAACTTCGCGGCCATGAAGGCGTTGTGGGCGGACACCCATGCCCGCTTTTCGATCGACGACCGGCGCGTGTACGCGGCAGGCTACTCGGGCACGGTGCGCTTCGCCTGCGTCCTGGCTCTCACGGCGCCCGGGTCGATCGCCGGGGTCATCGGAGCCAGCGCCGGCTTCCCCATCGGATCGCAGCCCAAGCGGGACAACCCCTTCGTCTTCTACGGCACGTATGGCGACCGCGATTTCAACTACTACGAGATGCGGGACCTCGATCAGGCGCTCGCGGCGCTCGCCGTCCCGCACCGCATCGAGGGCTTCGCCGGCACGCATGACTGGCCGCCGGTGGAGCTCGCCAGCAGAGCGGTCGGCTGGATGGAGCTTCAGGCGATGAAAAAGGGGCTGCGGGAGAAGAGCCCCGCGCTGATCGAGGCGGAATGGGCCGCGGACCGCGAGCGGGCACGGGCGCAGGCCGCGGTCCATCCAGGGGACGCCCTCCACACCTGGTCGGCCATGGCCGTCGACTATGCCGGTCTACGGGATGTGTCGGAGGCCGAACGCGAGGCGGCGGCCCTGGCCGCCTCGCCGGCCTGCCAGCAGGAGCTGCGCGACCGCGAAGCCCGGGACCGCCGGGACAAGGAGATCCTCGCCAACGCGCCCGGCATCCTGATGCGCACCAGTCCGGGCAACGAGCCGGTGACCGTGGCGCAGGTCGCCGCCGCGCTCAAGATCCCGGAGCTCAAGAAGCGCATGGAGTCGGCCCATGCCGCCGATACCGAGGAGAGCCTCGCCGCCAAGCGGGTCCTCAACATGTACCTGGGCCAGCTACGGTTTTACCAGCCGCAGGCGCTCGTCGCGAAAAAGCAGTACGACCGCGCCATCTTCATGCTGTCCGTCGGAGCCGAAATCCGTCCAGAAGATCCCGGCCCGTGGGTGGAAATCGCGACCCTGTACGCCCTCAAGGGAAAGCCCGGCCACAAGAAGGCACTGGAATCCCTGAGCATGGCCGTGGACAAGGGCTTTTCTGATGCGAAGGCCCTGGAGGCGGAGCCGGCTTTCGCGGAGCTGCGGAAGGACGCACAGTTCCTGGAGATCGTGGCGCGGATGACCGCCCGCCGTCCGTAACTAGTCGCTGTGCCGGCAGCATGGCAGAATAGGCCTTTCCCTGTGTGAGAGGGCGATCTTGTCGATGTTTGCTTCTGCGCGGCGCCATGCGGCCCTGGACCGGGTCTTTCTCCGCCTCCTGGCGGGAGCGGCCCTGACCCTGCTCGCCGCGGCTCCCGCGCTCGCCGCCGGGTTCTCCGGCATCCCCGGCATCCTCGAAGGCCGCCCGGCGTTCCGCTTCTTCGGCTCCGAGCAGGGCCTTCCCCAGATCACCCCTCAGGCCTTCGCTGTCGACGCACGGGGCTTCCTCTGGACCGGGACCTATGACGGCGCGGCGGTCTACGACGGCCGCGTCTGGAAGACGGTCGACATGCCCAACCGGGAGGAGTCGAACGTCATCCGCGACATCGTGGCCGACGCGGACGGCTCGATGTGGTTTGCGACGACCATCGGCCTCGCCCGTCTCCACGACGGCCAATGGACCCTGCTCGGCGTGAACGCAGGCCTGCCCTCCAACCGGATCCTCTGTCTGGCCGAGGAGAGGCACGGCTCCCGGAGCGTGCTCTGGGTGGGAACGGACAAGGGGCTCGCGCGGTGGGACGGCTCGACCTGGAGCGTGTTCGACGTCCGAGCGACCGGTCTTCCGCACGAACGGATCACATCCCTCCTCGCTCTCCGGACGGAGCAGGGCACGGTCCTCTGGGTCGGGACCGACCTCGGGCTCGCACGCCTGGCGGGAGGCCGCTGGACGGCATTTCCTGCCGGCGGCGGACTCCCGGAGGCGAGAGTCTCGGCTTTGGCCGAAGGGCACTCCGGCGGGCGCTCGTTCCTGTGGGTCGCGACGGACGGCGGCGGCCTCGTGCGGTACGACGGAAAGGAATGGACGGCGGAGGAGGGGCTCCCCAGCAACCGTGTGCTCAGCCTCGCCCTCCTGGACGGCGGAGCCGGGGACGAGCTCTGGGTGGGCACCGCCGAGGGGCTGGCCCACCGGGCCGGCGGAACCTGGACCGTCTACAACTCCCAGAATGCCGGCCTGCCATCCGAGCAGATCCGGCGCCTGTTCGCCAGCCGGAGCGGCGGGAGGCCTCTCCTGTGGATCGGGATGAACGCGGGGGGGATGGCCGTCCTCCATCCGGGCGGGTGGAAGGCGCTCGACTTCCGCAACTCCGGCCTGCCGCAGGCCTGGGTCTACCATGTCGCCGAGAGCGGTCCCCCCGAACGGCCCACTTACTGGTTCTCCACGGAGACCGGGGGGCTCGCCCGCTGGGAGGCGGGGGCCTGGAGCGTCTTCCGGGCGGGGACTCCTCTGGAAAATCTCGAGGTCAACCTGGCACTCCCGACACCCGGGCCTCACGGCCCGGCTCTGTGGGTCGGGACGAACCGCGGCCTGTGGCACTGGGAGGGGGGGCGGTGGACGCCCATCCGCGAGATCGCCTCGGGTTTTCCGGAGGATGCGAGCGTGCTCGCGATGGTCGAAAGCCGGACGTCCGGCCTGGTCCTCTGGGCCGGCACCAACTCCGGCCTGGTGCGCTGCGCCGCGGGCCGATGCGAAGTCTTCACTCCCGAGAATTCCAAGCTGCCGGACCACCGGATCTACACCCTCCTGGAGACCCAGGAGGCCGAAGGTCCCGTTCTCTGGGTCGGCACCTGGAGCGGCGGGCTGGTGCGCTGGGGCGCCAGCCAGAAGACGATTGGCGCCGGCCGGACGACGATCTACAACACCCGGACCTCGCCGTTGCGGCACAACTGGATCAACGCCCTGCGCGAGGTCCGGTCCGGAGGAGAGCGGTTTCTCTGGATCGGCACGAACGGCGGAGCGGTCCGTCTCAATCTCTCCGGCGGAGAGCCCCGCTGGCTGGTGTTCGATGAGAAGAGCAGCCCGGCCCGCCTGCCCAGCAACGTCATCTATCAGATCCTCGACGACGCGCGCGGACGGATCTATCTCGCCAGCGGCCAGGGGATCGCGCGCCTGACCCCCCGGCCGGGCAATCCGAACGAGTACGACGTCTACACGTTCACGGTCCGCGACGGCCTGCCGTTCGGCGAGTGCAACCAGGCGGCCTCCCTGGTCGACCGCGCCGGCCGGCTCTGGGTGGGGTCGAGCACCGCCGTGGCCTCGTTCGACCCGTCCGCGCCGGAGCCGCAACTGAGCCCCAGTCCGCTGCTCGTGCAGCGCATCACCGTGGACGGCCGGGAGATCCCATGGACCGGCGTGCCGTTGTGGCTGGAAGGCCGCCCGGCCGAGCTGGTCCTGGAATATACGCTCCTCAGCTTCTTCCGCGAGCCGGAGACCCGCTACCGCGTCCAGCTCGAGGGGTGGCAGGACGCCCCGTCGGACTGGATCTCCGAGCCGCTGCAGAGGTATTTGCAACTGCCGCCCGGTCCCTACCGGTTCCGTGTCTGGGGGCGCGACGCCGCGGGCGTGGTGTCCGGGCCGGTGGAGATCCCCTTTGTGATCCCGCGCTCGCCTTGGCGGACGGCATGGGCCTATCTGCTCTACGCCGTCATCGCCGGGCTCGTGATCGGCGGGGGCGTGCGCTGGCGGATCGTCGCCTTGAAGCAGCGCACCCACCGGCTGGAGGAGCTCGTCCGAGAGCGCACCGAGAGCCTCGCGCACTCAGAAGCCAAATCCCGGGAGAGGGCCCGATCGAGCTCGAGCGGTCGGAGAAGGAGGCGCGCACGGCCAAGGAGGCGGCGGACCGCGCCAACCGGTTCAAGAGCGAGTTCCTGGCCAACATGAGCCACGAGATCCGCACGCCGATGAACGCGGTCATCGGCATGACCAGCATCCTCGCCAGCTCCCGGCTCACCCCCGAGCAGCGCGACTACGTGGGCACGATCCGCAGCAGCGGCGAGTCGCTGCTCGCCCTGTTGAACGACATCCTGGACTTCTCGAAGATCGAGGCCGGGAAGCTGACCATCGAGGCGTCCCCGTTCTCCCTCCGCCAATGCGTGGAGGAGGCGGTCGACCTGCTCGCCGCCCAGGCGGCGCGCAAGGGGCTGGAGATCGGCTGCCTGATCGATCCCGCGGTGCCGGCCCTGATCGAGATCGACGCCACGCGGCTGCGCCAGATCCTGGTCAACCTCCTGGCCAATGCGGTCAAATTCACCTCCTCGGGCGAGGTCCTCATCCTGGTCGAGGCCTGTTCCCCTCCATCGCCGGAACGCTCGCCGGGTGAGCTGGTAGAGCTCCGCTTCGCCGTGCGCGACACCGGGATCGGCATCTCTGCAGACCATATGGATCGCCTGTTCCAATCGTTCAGCCAGGCGGACTCCTCGACCAGCCGGCTGTACGGCGGAACCGGACTGGGCCTTGCGATCAGCCACCGGCTCGCCCAGGGACTGGGGGGACGGATGTGGGTGGAGAGCCAGCCGGAGAAGGGCTCCACGTTCTGGTTTACGATCCGCTGCCGGGTCGTCGACGACCAGTTGCTGCTGCAGGCCTTCGGCAAGGCACCGACGGGAAGCCCGCGCGAGAGTGAAAACGCGGGCAGGATCGCCGGATCCGGGCTCCCGCCGCTGCGCATCCTGGTCGCCGAGGACAACGTGGTCAACCAGAAGGTGGCGCTTCTCCTGCTGCAGCGGCTGGGCTACGCAGCGGATGTGGCCGCCGACGGGGAGGAGACTCTGGCCGCGCTGCGCCGCCAGCGCTACGACGTCATCCTCATGGACGTCCAGATGCCCGGAATGGACGGGCTCGAGGCGGCACGGCGCATCCGGGACGAATGGCCGGCCGCAGAGCGCCCGCGGATCATCGGGGTGACCGCCAACGCCCTGCGCGAGGACCGCGAGACCTGTCTGTCCGCCGGGATGGACGACTACCTGAGCAAGCCGGTGCTTCTGGAGGATCTGCGCGGGGCGTTGTGCCGCGGGGTGGAAACCGCCGTGCCGGTGCCGCCTCCCGCTGCCGATGCCTCCAATACCAACGGCGACGTGGAATCGTTCGATCCGAAGTACATCGAGCAGTTGCGGCAGCTCCAGGCCATGGCCGGCCAGGAGCTGGTGTCGCCGATCATCGACCGCTTCCTGGCCGAGGCGCCGCGCAAGCTCGCGGAGCTGCGGTTGACTCTGGCCGCCAAGGACACCCTCAATTTCGTCTTCGTCGCCCACAACTTCAAGGCGAGCGGCGCGCAGCTCGGCGCCCGCCGGCTGGCGAAGATCTGTCACGACCTCGAGATGCGGGGGCGCAGGGTGGAATGGTCGGGGATGGAGGAGATCGTCGGACATCTGCAGAGCGAGATCGAACACATCACGCCACTGCTGCGGGTCGCTTCCCACCCCAGCGATCCACCCGAAGAATCCGAAGAATCGCCTGGCACCTCTTCCCCGCTGGAGACTGCGGCGCGGATGGCCGCTCGCAAAGGCACTCTATAGAGCAAGGGTGCGGTGACGATCCAGCTCATCTCGTCTGCAATGAGAAGCTGTGCTGCCGGCATGGCACAATAGGCCCCTCCCTGTGTGAGAGGGCGGATCTCGTCGATGGATGTTTCTGCGCGGAGCTATGCGGCCCTGGGCCGGATCTTTCTCCGCCTCCTTGCGGGAGCGGCTCTGACTCTGCTCGCCGCGGCCCCCGCCCTTGCCATCGGGTTCTCCGACGTCCCCCGCCTCCCCGAAGGCCGTCCGTCCGTCCGTTTTTTCGCCTCTGAGCAAGGTCTGCCCCAAAGCTCGCCCCAAGCCTTCGCCCTCGACGCGCGAGGCTACCTCTGGACCGGCACCCAGGATGGCGCGGCGGTCTACAACGGCCGCTCCTGGAAGACGGTCGACATGCCGAACCGGGAGGAGTCAAACAGCATCCGCGACATCCTGGCCGGCGCGGACGGCTCGATGTGGTTCGCCACGGGCATCGGCCTCGCCCGTCTGCACGGCAGGCTCCTACCGGTTTCGCGTCTGGGGGCGCGATGCCAGGGGATTCGAGTCCGGGCCGGTCGAGGTCTCCTTCGTGATCCCTCTTTCACCCTGGCGGACCGGCTGGGGCTGGAGATCGGCTGCCTGATCGATCCCGCGGTGCCGGCCCTGATCGAGAGCGACGCCACCCGGCTGCGCCAGATCCTGGTCAACCTCCTGGGCAACGCGGTCAAGTTCACCTCCTCGGGAGAGGTCCTCGTCCGGGTCGAGGCCTGTTCACCGCCGCCGGAAGGCTCGGGGGGCGAGCTGGCGGAGCTTCCGCTTCGCCGTGCGCGACACCGGGATCGGCATCTCCGCAGACCGTATGGATCGCCTGTTCCGCCCGTTCAGCCAGGCGGACTCCTCGACCAGCCGGCTGTATGGCGGAACCGGGCTGGGCCTGGCCATCAGCCACCGGCTCGCCCAGGGGCTGGGAGGGCGGATGTGGGTGGAGAGTGAGCCGGCCCGCGCGAGAGCAAAGATGCGGGCAGGATCGCCGGATCCGGGCTCCCGCCGCTGCGCATCCTGGTCGCCGAGGACAACGTGGTCAACCAGAAGGTGGCGCTTCTCCTGCTGCAACGGCTGGGCTATGCAGCGGACGTGGCCGCCAACGGCGAGGAGACCCTGACCGCGCTGCGCCGGCAGCACTACGACGTCATCCTCATGGACGTCCAGATGCCCCGGATGGACGGGCTCGAGGCGACGCGGCGCATCCGGAGCGAATGTCCGCCCAGAGAGCGCCCGCGGATCATCGCGGTGACCGCCAACGCCCTGCGCGAGGACCGCGAGACCTGTCTGGCCGCCGGGATGGACGACTACCTGAGCAAGCCGGTGCTTCTGGAGGATCTGCGCGCGGCGTTGTGCCGCGGGGAGGGAACCGCTGTGCCGGCGCCGCCTCCCGCCGCCGGTGCCAACGGCGACGTCGAGTCGTTCGATCCGAAATACATCGATCAGTTGCGGCAGCTCCAGGCCAGGACCGGCCAGGAGCTGGTGTCGCCGATCATCGACCGCTTCCTGGCCGAGGCGCCGCGCCGGCTCGCGGAGCTGCGGCTCGCCCTGGCCGCCAAGGACAACCTCAATTTCGTCTTCGTCGCCCACGCCTTCATGGGGAGCGGCGCGCAGCTCGGCGCCCGCCGGCTGGCGAAGATCTGCCACGACCTCGAGACGCGAGGACGCAGGGTGGAATGGTCAGGGATGGAAGAGATCGTCGGCCATCTCCAGGGCGAGATCGAACGCATCGCCCCGCTGCTCCGGGCCAAGGCCGAGGATGGCCGGCAGGTGGCGGCCGGCAATCCATGACGGCGAATAGCTCAGCGGCCGCCAGTCCGGGCCTTCGTGCCCGGATCTGGCGTGGTGGCTGGCTTGACGCAGAACGCCTGGTCCACGGCTCCTGGCGTGCAGGGAGCCAGGAAGGGCGACCACGCCGCGGGGTCCACAGCCACCATCGCTCCGCGCCATGCGCCGCTGCCGTCCTTCGCCAGCTCGAGGTATCCGAACTGTGCGACCGAGAAGCCCGAGGCCGCCGCGCCGTCGATCGCCTGAGCAAAAGCACCGGCCGGCGGTCCGGTGTCTTCTGCGACCCCGCTGTTGCCCACGATGAGCGATGGCGGACGGCCGGACGGGGCGGCGAAGGAGAGGGCCTCGAACCGGTGCATGTGGCCGGCGATGATCTGGTCGAGCACGGGAAGCAGAGCCTTTCCGGCTTCGCCTCGCAGAGCGCATTGGAGGGTCTGGTTGAGCTCTCCATAGGGAAGCGTGGGACCGCTCTCCGGCTGGCCGTCACAGCCGTAGAGCGTGGAGCCCGCGTCCTCGATCCCCCAGATCGGCCGGTGGGTCACCAGCCATGCCTTGTGGCCGCGGAGCCTCCCCGCCGCCGCCATGAGCTGGCGCCGGTAGACATCGACCAGCCCGGGCAACTGGTCGCAGGCGTTGGCGGAATCGAGCACCAGCAGATCGAGGTCACCGAGGTGGATCACCTGGGGCTCGACGAGCTGCAGATGAGGCAGAGCCGGCCCCGCCGCCCCGTCCTGCGAAGGGCAGGCGAGCTGCCGGCCTCCCCCCTCGGGCAGCTCGGAGCTTGCGTCGAGGAAGTAGAACCAGCCCGGGCCCGCGTGGCTGCACAGCTCATGATTGCCGCGCGCGAAGACCCAAGGGGCCGCGGTCAGGAGGTCACCGGCCGGCTGAAAGAAATCCAGCCACCAGGCCTGCCAGTTGTCCGCGTCCGGATTGCCCGTGCTGTTCTGGCTGAAGTAAGGACCCGGGAGCCCGCACTGCTCCGCCGGGGTCGCACCATCGCCGGCATCGTAATACCACTGCTGGACCTCTTTGCCGTCGACCGCGGTCTTGAAGCCGCTCGGCGTGCCGCGATAGTTGTAGTCGCCCACATGGAGGACGAGATCGGGCCGGCTCATCGCCGCGGCTCGGGCCAGAACCGGCAAAGGCCACTCCGGATCGTCGAGCCCGCACCCTGCCTGATCCTTCGGCTTGCAGCCCGAATCGCCAAGCACCGCGATGCGCGAAGGCGCTTCGACCACCCGCGGGAGCACCGGGCCGCCCTCGACCGTGAGCGAGCGCCCGAACGGATAGCGGGCCTCACAGACCTTGACCGCAAACCCGTGCGGATTGCGGCGCGGCGTCATCGCGATCCGCTCCGCTCCAGCGCCGACGAGCGCAGGGCAGCTCAGGCCGGGATCGACGATGACGCGCGCAAAGGCGACGGTGCTTCCCGCGGGAGACTCCGCCAGCAGAACATACGCGGCATACACCGTGGGCTTCACCGGCGCCGGCTCCGCGCGCAACGAGCAGCCGGCCAGCAAGAGTGGGATGAAAAAAGCTCCGCACAGGGTGGACGAGAGTCGTGTTCTCATTTCGCACCATCATAGCCGACCGGGGCTTCCTGATACCGCTCGGGTGCGTATCGGGTGGCGAGCAGACCGGTCGCTTCCTCGACATTGATGGCCTGCACCAGCACGCCTTCCTGGCCATAGGGCAGGTACGCTTGGCACCGGCCTGACGGGTCGCTGAGGCTTGTCGCCGATTCCTGGAAGGGCAAAGCATAGTTGACGCTGGCAAAGTAGATCGTGTTTTCGATGCTGCGCATCATCATCGCCTTCTCGTAGTAGGGCGCGTCGGCCGAGCCCCACTGTGTCAGACGCACGCCCTCTTGCTTGTTTCCCGTATGTTGAAGATGAAAAACGATCTTGGCGCCCCGCACCGCCGCCCACCGCACCGTCTCCGGATAGCGCCAGCCCTCATGGCAGATCGCCACCCCAAACTTGACCCCGTCGACCTCGAAGAGCTGCCGGGTATGTCCAGGCACATAGAACCGATCTTCGGTCGGGTCGATCTGGTTCTTGCTCTGGTATCCCTGGATCTGCCCCTGGGCGTCAAAGACAAAAGCGGCAATCTGCCGGCCCGCCTCCGTGAGCCTTTCCATCCCGAGGATCGTGGCCACCGCATACGTCCGCGCCCACTGCGCCACGGTCTGGAGCACCCGCTCCTGCTGCGCCTGATCAAAGGGCAAGACTTCAAAATCCTGTCCCCGCAAACCCGGTATGTAGGCTTCCGGGAAACATACGATCTCTGCTCCTTGGGACGAGGCTTCGGACAGGAGATGCTTGATCTTGTCCAAGCCGTCGTCAAGAGATGAGGCGACGGAAGGGGATGCCAGGGCGATGATCATGTAGGGCCTCCCGTTTCGCTGAGATGCTCCAGGAGTTCACGAAGCGTGCGGCCAGAGGTGTCCTCGTGTACAGTGTGGCGCTCCTTGAGATGCTCGTGGATGCGTTGGGCGATTTCCTCGTTACTGAGTGCACGCAGATACCAAGCCAGGATAAGGGCAGCGGGTTTCTCGAACCCACCTTTCAGTTCGGCATAGTCCTGGAGCAGATCCTCAAGCTCCGTATCCTGAATGTAGACGCAGTGTCGCCCATAGTCACGCGGCGTGAGAGGCTGGGCAACCAGCGCTTCCACGGCAATACTTCGAATTTTAGCGTCAGGGCCGCACCGCCACAACGTGAAGAGCCGGCCGAGCAAATCCGGTTCCGCCGGAGGTGTCCAGACCCGGCACGCGCCTAGTTCAGCCAGTGCCCAAGCTGAGGCATCCTGCTCCGAGACCGCTTCTGTGAACAGCATTGGCAACAGCGCCGCACCTACCTGCCGAAGCAAATCGGTACACGCCTCGCGCTCAGTCCGAAAGTCATCCCTCTTGAGCCGAAGGCACAACTGCACACAACCGAGTGCGCCCTCGCACCGAATAAGCCTTTCGGGGTGGCGCAACCACTCAATAAACCGGGCAACCGCGTTCGCATATCTGTCTGCACCTTCGGTCTCTAAGGTCTGCCACCAAATGATCTGAGACAAAACCATGGTGGCATTAACCCGCTCCGGCGCTGCTGCACCCAGTGCCTTCCTTCCTTCTTCGCGCAAATCTGCCCCGTAGCGGCCTCGTGCAAGCAGCCGGGCGAAAGGCGCCGAGGTCGCAGCCCGGCCCAGTCGTACCAGTTCGTGGACCGCCGCACGGATAGTTTCCGGTCGCGCCGCCGCCTCGTCGGCCAGGCAGTTGCCAACGTTGAGAAGCAGTGGGTGGTCACTGCCAACTCGATCGCTTTCAAACTCTTTAATCCTCTCCGTCAGTCGCTGAATGAGCGCTTCCGCTTTTTTTCCTCCTAAGACGGCGGCAAGCGGTATAACCTCACGCCATTCCTCCTTCTCGAAATGCGGTTCGAGGACACTTACGAGCGTATCCTCTTCCTTGCGACCGGGATGCCAGCCTTCGACCATCGCCCGCGCGGTGAGCAATTCCTGAAAGGTGAGATGGCGAAATTCGAAGAACTCGACCAGCCGACCGTCCTCCACGTCGTGTCCCGTCATCATCAGCAGACTGCTGCGGTCTTCGACGCGGTGAATGAATTCTTCCACCGAGCCCTTGACGTAGCCGAGCTCTGTGGGGAGGGCTTCGCGAGCCTCTTGAAGTAGCGCAGCCAAACGAGGACGGCTGATCTTTTGGGTGCCCTCAAGCATCATCGCTGAGGCCACATAACAAAGCTGCGGCAGGGCCTCTTCGTCAGGGATCGGCTCGTGGCCCTCGGTGTTCCACGTCATGAGGAGGACCTCGACGGCCTTGCCGTAGAGGATTGCCCTGCGGGTAGGGAGTGAGCCGACCCAGCGCTTCACCAGCAAAAGCGTGGTGAGGAGGAGCGGGTTCACGGCGAGGCGCTGGATGCGATCGTTCCTCATGATGGTCGCGGCGAGCTCCTCGGCGTCGGCGCGGACTTTCTCCGTGTCGCCCACAACCTCCCGGTGCCATGCGACACTGAGACGGCGGATGTCGTCTGCGTCAAACGGCGAAAGCGTGGCGTGGGTGCACACGGGGGCTCGCTGACGACCTGGGGACCCGTCAACATAATGATCTTGGTGCGGCGCCCTTGCCTGTCTTGCTCGATCGCAGTTTCCTTGAAGCCAGCGAGAGAGATGAAATAGCCCGTGACCGGGTGCTTCTTCTTATCCCCGCGCTCGGCGTCGAGGACGCCGACGAACTTGTTCACGTCGGCGCCGCCAATCGGCTGGGCCGTGGCCTTGCACTCGGCGACGGCGCGGCGCGGTTCGAGACGGTGGTCGGCCCACAGGTCCAGCTCGCGGCCGGGCTTGTGAACGTTGAGACGCGGCTGCTCGTAGCCAAGGGCGACGAACAGGTCAGCCATGAGCCGCCCGAAGAGATCACCGCGGCGGTTGTTGTCCTTTTCGAGGATACGGATAGGGGTGTTCTCCATGCGACGTTCGCCTTTCATGGCCTGGAGAAATACTACTACATCGGCAAACTCGCCGGTCGGGTTTCCTGTCGCCCCTGGCGGGGCTCTGGAGGGTTGGATGCTTGGTTCCCGGGATTGAAATCCCGGGCTAATTCCGACCGCCCCTACCGGGGCTGACTTTAAACAGACTCTCAGGTTTCACGGGAACGCGAGACCTCTGACGCGAGTTTCAGCCGCACCTGCGAACGAACGGTTTCGTGGCGGCTCCCCAGCACCGCGCTGCTGCAAACGGCGGTCAGCGCACCGTGTCATGCTGAGCGGGAGTGTAGGATCTAGGGCGGGAAGCCGGCAGTCCTGCTGGTCCCGCGGACTGGTTCGACTCCCCGCGGTGGATGGAGCTGCTGCCGCGGTGGGCGTTGCCGCTGCCACGGCAGCGGTTCGACTTCCCGCGGTGGCTGTAGCTGGTCCCGCGGTGGGCGTTGTCGCCGCCGCGGCAGCGGTTCGACTCCCCGCG
This sequence comes from uncultured Holophagales bacterium, assembly GCA_963842525.1. Taxonomy (GTDB): domain Bacteria; phylum Acidobacteriota; class Thermoanaerobaculia; order Multivoradales; family UBA5704; genus UBA5704. Next base: position 1,725,021 of record CAWJGT010000009.1, on the reverse strand, counting down.
GTGGCTGTAGCTGGTCCCGCAGTGGGCGTTGTCGCCGCCGCGGCAGCGGTTCGACTCCCCGCGGTGGATGGAGCTGGTCCCGCAGTGGGCGTTGTCGCCGCCGCGGCAGCGGTTCGACTCCCCGCGGTGGCTGTAGCTGGTCCCGCGGTGGGCGTTGTCGCCGCCGCGGCAGCGGTTCGACTCCCCGCGGTGGATGGAGCTGGTCCCGCGGGACATCTTGCTGGTCCCGCGGGACCACTTCGTGTCACCGCGGGGAACGTCCATGCAGCTGTCTTCGGCGCAAGGGCCGAGCCATCGCCCACTGGGCGCCGTTCTTCCCAGAAGTCCGGGCTTTCGGCCCGCTGTCTTGATGATGCCGGCGAGACGCCGGCTCTCCCAGCGTCGCGCCCGGAAGAGTCGCCTGGCACCTCTCCAGCGGGCACCTCTCCGCAGCTCCTGGGTGCTACACGCAGTACCAGCACTCGCCCATCTGGGAGTCGTAGATGTCGCCCGACGTGTCTCCCCAGCAATTCGTACGGTTGTCGCAGCCCGTGACACAGACGCCGCCGGTCGTGTAGTAATCGGTGATCTGAACTCCCCACAGACAGTACGCACGAGCCGGGGCAGGGAAGGAGACGGCGAGCACGGCGAGAAGGAGCGCGACGGCCAGCACTCCGGCCTTGAGGGTCGATCTCTTCGCAAAATTCATCTGGTCTCTCCTTTCAGGAAGAAGGTCCTCAGAAGATTGGGTGCGTGCCGGCGACCTTCCCGCGCTACCCGCCGGGAACCGAAGAATCGCGGCAAAAAGGAGAGCTCTTGTCGTGTCTGGATGGGCAGGCTCTCGGTGTTTCAGACGGATGATCGAGCCTCTTGATCTCCTCGTTCCTGATAAAGTCTGCATCATGGAATCGGGGCGATGAGCCCAGCGACAGCGAAGAAGACAGCACGTTGCAGAGTGCTCCAGAGGTCGTGATCGTCGGTGCGGGGCCGGCCGGCCTCGCGGTGGGAGCGTGCCTTGCCCGGCGCGGCCTCCGTGCACGCCTGCTCGAGCGCGGTGCGGCGCCCGGATGGGCGTGGGTGCAACATTACGAGCCGCTGCGCCTGCACACATCCCGCTCGCTCTCGGCCTTGCCCGGGCTCAGCCTCCGGTCGACCACACCGTATCCCGACCGGGCAGAGCTGGCGGCATATCTCGCCGCCTATGCCCGGAGGTTCGCTCTGGACATCGAATACGGCCGCGAGGTCACGGCCGTGGAGCGCGACGGCGCCCGCTGGCGGATCGAGACACCGCACGGCTGCTGCCAGGCCCGGCACGTCGTCCTCGCGACCGGCTTCTTTGCCGGGCCCCGCACGCCGGACTGGCCTGGCCAGAACCTCTTCCTGGGCCGCTGGTTACGGCCTGAAGGCCTCAGGAACAGCGGGACGCAGTCCGGCCGGCGCGTGCTCATCGTGGGGCTGGGCAACACCGCGGCGGACATGATCCCGGAGCTCTGGCGGCGCGGCACCCGGGTCGCCGTGTCGGTCCGCGGCCCCTTGCATGTCGTCCCCCTGGAAGTCCTGCGCGTCAACTGCTTCCGGTGGTTGCAGTGGCTGCCGGAGCGGGCGTCTGCGGTGGGCCGGCTTCTCGGCGCCAGGGCCGGCGCCTTGGCGGAGGGCGTGGCGGCACAGCTCTGGTTCCGCGTTCAGGAGCGCTGGTTCGGCGATCTGCGCGAGCGCGGCCTCGCTCTCAAGACACCCGAGCAAATCCTCCTCGACCAGCGCGCCGGGCGTCCTCCGCTGATCGGAGGTCCCTGGGTTGACCTGGTGCGGCACGGCGAGGTCCTCGTCACACCGGACATCATCGAGCTCACGCCCGAGGGGGCGGTTTTCGCTGACGGGCGGCGCGAGCAGTTCGACGACATCCTCCTGGCAATTGGCTTGGAGAAAGGCGGCTTCCGGCTCGCCGGCGACCTGCCAGCCCGGTTGCTCGACGGACCGGTCCCCGGCCGACCCGGTCTCTGGCTGTGCGGAACCGCTCCCGCGCTCCGTCACATCCGCCGTTCTGCCCGGCGGCTCGCCGACGCCATAGCCCGCGAGCTCGCGGCCCGAACACCGGAGAGGCGCCTGTTGCCCTGATGGAGAGGCTCGTGATCCGGGCTTCTCCGAATGACTGACCGACGCCGCATTGCCAGCGTCCTCTCACGCTGGAGTAGCGTCCGGGACACTGGCTCAGCGTACGCCCCGCATTTCCAGCGTCCCCTCACACTGGACCAGTGTCCCGGGACAATGGACCAGTGTACGCTCCGCATTTCCAGTGTCTCCTCACACTGGAGCAGTGTACCGGGACAATGGACCAGTGTACGCTCCGCATTTCCAGTGTCTCCTCACACTGGACCAGTGTCCCGGGACAACGGACCAGCGTACGCTCCGCATTTCCAGTGTCCCTTCACACTGGAGCAGCGTCCCGGGACAATGGACCAGCGTACGCTCCGCAAAGCCAGCGTCTCCTTACGCTGGCCCAGCGCACGCTCCGAAGGGTCGGATTCCTGTCGCCCCTGGCGGGGCTCTCGGAGGATGGGATGCTCGGTTCCCGTGATTGAAATCCCGGGCTAATTCCGACCGCCCCTGTCGGGGCTGATTTTACCAGCACCCTTCAGGTTTCTCGGGAACGAGAGCCCGGAGCGTCTCCCATCGCCTGGACCGCGGCGCGCGTGAGGAACCCTGAGCGGCTTTCACCGTGGCTCTTGGCGTATTCGTCAATGCGACGGAGCAGGCGGGCAGGGACTGTGATGTTGATCTTCTCGGCGCGCCCGAGATACTGTTCCACGGCCACCTCGATCACCACCCAGACGGCTCCCGCAAGATCCGGGTCCGCCTGATGCTCAGCCAGCGGCCGAGGAGCTGGGATATCCAGGCCCTTCTCCGCGAGCAGCTCACAGTGGGCGTCGATAGCCTCCCGGGCCATCTCGACCGCCTCATCGAAGGAGTCACCGGCGGAGAAGCAACCCGGGAGGTCGGGGATTGTGACGCCGTACCTGACGCCGTCATCCGTATGCAGTGCCAACGCGAAACGCATGACTCACCTCCAGGACCAGCCGGCCTGCCGATAGATACTGCGCAGGGTCGGCAGCGGTATGTCTTTGCGCGGATGGGGAACCGTGACGATCCCAGGCTTGTCGGAATGAGAGAACTGGTGGTGCGAGCCCTTGATGCGATCGAGCACCCAGCCATCAGCCTCCAGCTTTCTGATCACCTCCGCGCTCCTCACGGTGGTTATTATAACCACCTTCCTCACAGAGGCGTTCACCCTGGCCGCAGCCGTACCTGCGAGTCATCCCCTTCGAACGGCTTCGTGCGTAGCCAAGACTCCACCCCAGACGCGGTCCGGCGCCGAGGCGGCAGGGGGGGACTTCGGCGGCTTGGAGGGTCAGGCGGACGTCGACGTCGTGCTCGTTGCCGGCGTAGAGGCGGATGAGCTGGGCGAGCGAGCGATAGCCGCGGCCGATCGGCAGGAAGTCGAGGAACTGGCCCAGGGTGAGCGGTCCGACTCGCACTTCGAAGCGGCCTCGCTGGTCCCAGACGCGACCGCCCAGCACGGCGCCGCTTCCCACGGCGGTCAATGCATGGTTGCGGCCTCCGAGGGTTCCGATCGCGGTGCGCTGGTCTTCGGACACCTCCAGCCAGCGGCCGAGGAGCTGCGTGCAGCGGATGCCGACACCGAAATAGTCGGCGAGCACCACCTCGAGACCCACGGCCGAGCGGGCCCGCCGGGCCACGAGGCCGGTGTACTGGAGGAGCGCGCGGTCCTCGATGTCCATCCGACCGCGCAGGCCGTCGGTGCCCAGGCCGAGGAGGGCGAAGGCGGTGCGGGCGCTGGGCTCGTTGTCCGGGCGCTCCCAGGCGAGGCCGGGCCGGGTGCGTTTTCGCGCGCGATAGAGGAGGGATACCAGGCGGTGGTTGAAGATGTCCAGGAAGTCGCGGAAGGCAGTGTCCTTCGCCGCGACCCGCTGCAGCAGCATCTCCGAAAACGGCGCCGGCAGAGGCCCGAGCGCGCCGGCGAGGCCCATGACGTTGACCGTCAGGCGGACGGGCTTGCCGTCGTTCTGGAGCGCGACCTCCTGGACCTCGGAGGCAGGGAAGTCGAAGCCGACGCGGGAGACGAAGCGCACCGCCTCGCTGTCGGGCTCGCTCCCCTCCCCCACCGAGACCCTTTCAGGCGCCATCTTCTCCAGCAGGCGGACGGCCTGGTAGAGCTCGAACCGCCAGCCCTCGTCGAAGAGGAGCTGCGCTACAGAACCGTCTGTTCCCCAGCCACGGAAGGCCACCGCTTCCAGACTCCTTCGCGCTGCCGGCTCTGGACGACGAGCTGCGTGAATGAATTGATCGAGGTGTAGAGGGCGAAGAACCGGTTGAGCACCGCGGAAAGCAGGAACGCCCCGCCGCCCACGTAGGCGCTCTCGTCGAAGACCAGCGTCACCTCGGTGCCGCGGCAGAAGCCGCGCCAGGCGTCGCGGCCGACCCGCTGCACGATCTTGCGCAGCGACATGTCGCGGATGCCCTGGATCTGCTGCTGGACCGGCGCGTGCTCGGAGAAGCTGTAGAGCTTGAGGATCTCGCGCAGCGCTTTCAGGCTCTCCTCGCCGTCCGACAACGAAAGATAGTTGAGCGACAGGTGCGAGACCAGGCGCCAGAGGGTCGAGCCGTCGCTCGGCGGATCGATCTGCGGCGTCGGCTTGGTCAGGCAGACGATGCGCGAGACCGGCACCGAGACGTCGGTCTGCAGCACGGCTCCGGCCAGGAGCTGCTCGGCGAGGCGCCGGTTGGTGCACAGCGTATGGGCGTAGATGGTCTCGACGGGCGGCAGGTAGGGCCGGAAGTCGAGGTCGACGAGCGACAGGACCATCTCGCTGCCGGGCACCTCCTTGCGCAGGCTGGCCAGCCGCCGCGCATGCCAGAACGCCTTGTGCCCGCGCTCGGCCATGTGGTGGTTGAACGAGTAGAAGGGCTCGTACACCCGCGTGCGGTGGCGCGGGTCGGCGGAGCCGGTGACCGCGAGGATCGAATGGATCTCGGTATGTCGCTCGCGCCGCGCGTCCGGCACCAGCGAATACTCGGTCCGGCGGTGGTCGAGCCGGATCGGCTCGGTCGTCCGCTGGAAAAGGTTGATGATCGGCGTGCACCCCAGGGCGAAGGTCTGGCGGTTGACCGCCAGACGGTCCTTCGGCATGCGGTCGAGCAGGATCAGGACGTCGACGGCCTGCTGCGAGGCGTGGGCGGAGAGGCCGGCAAGGTCGAAGAAGAGGAGCTTGTCCGGGAAGGTGAAGTACTCCTGCAGCAGCCGGTAGGCGGGCTGGCTGAAAGGCGGCGCGGGGATCACCTCCTCGTCCCGCCCGAAGCCGACCGGCTGGATGGCATCCGCCGGCAGGGCGCGCGGTACGCGGCCGCGGTCCCCCTCCGGCAGCAGCAGCACGCCGCGGCAGTTGCAGAAGAGCAGCTCGTAGAGCTTGTGGACCATCATGCGGTCGCCGTCGAGGAAGAAGCGCAGGCGGTCCAGCTCGAGCTCGGCGAGCGAGCCGCCGCGGGCCTCCAGGCGCAGGCGCAGCACGGTGGCCACGTCGGATCGGGCGTCGAGGACGTTGTACTGGTCGGTCGCCTCGAAGCCGGCGTGGGTCACTTCGATCGGCCAGAGGGTGACGGGGTAGCAGGTGCGGAAGCGGCAGACCGGCCCGTCGTGGGCATGGGCGAAGAGCTGCGTGTGCTTGGGGACCGCGAAGCCGCTGAGGATCTTGCCGCGCTCGGGGTCGACGTCGAAGCGGGCGATCGACATCGACGGCACGGGGTTCAGATAATGAGGATGCAGGAGGTTGAGCAGCTCGACGGCGATCTCGGGGAAGTCGCTGTCGAGGTTGTGCTGGATGCGCGCGGTGAGGAAAGCGAACGACTCGATGAGGCGCTCGACGTGCGGGTCCGCCGGCATTTCGGACCCCAGCTCCAGCCGGCCGGCCACCTTGGGGTAGGTCTGGGCGAAGTCCTGCCCCATGCGGCGCAGGTAGGAGAGCTCGCGCCAGTAGGCGCGCAGCAGGTCTTCGCGCTCACCCATTCCGCAGGCTCGTCAGGCTCACCTGGGCCTCGCCGCTCTGCACCGTGAGGAGGGTGGGGAACGACACCGGCTCGCGCACCTCGTCGAAGATCAGGACCGCGTCGAAGCGCCAGGCCGCGGCCCGGCCCGAGTCGTAGAGCTCCTCGAAGACGGCCCGCACCTCGTGCAGGCGCGGCTCGAAAGCGGCGATGGCGCGGGCGAGGATCCGGGCCATGCGCTGCTGGTCCTCGGGCCTGCCGGCCGAAAAGGCCGAGAAGTCCGGGATCCCGTACTCCAGGACCGTCAGGTCCGGGCGCTCTTCGAGCCGGTCCACCGGAAGTGAGGAGCGGGTGTTGAGCAGCCGCTCCAGCTCCCGGCGGACCGACTCGCGCAGCCCGGCACGGTCCAGCGTCCGCAGGGGACGCGGCTCTCCGGGCGACCGTGGATCGAGGTCCACGAGCCGGTCGAAGAGAGGCGCCCTGACATGATCGCTCATGCCTTACGAAATCACCCTCGTCTCCAGGTCGTGCTTGATGGGCACGGCCGTGCCGCCGCTGCCGTCCGCCTTCTTCTGCGGCTTATAGTTGTACTGCACGATGCCGTAGTCGAGGGAGACGTTTTCCACCGGGACGTCGCCGGCGCCGCCCGAAATGCTGAAGTTGGAGATGACCACGTGCTCCATGATGATCTTCAGGTATTCGACCGGCTTGTTGTCGGCGGCGCCGTCCGCGCGGTAGCAGGTCACCGTGGCCTTGGCGAACTGCTTGCCCGACCAGCAGTTTTTGAGGAGATCGTCCGTCGCGGAGTCGATGTATTTGGTGAACGTGAAATTCGAGTGGTTCGCCTGCTCCACGGAGCCGGCGCCGGCGGTGCTGCGCACCGGCGAGGTCGGCTGGCTGAAGCCGTGGCTCCAGGACATGATCTCGATCTCTCCCGCGTGCTCGGCGGACGTGCTGCCGCCGGTGACCGCGGGGGTCTCAAACTTGAGATACATATTGGTCGCCATCGTATTTCTCCTGGGATCAGAGTCCTGTCATGCCGTTAGGCCGCGGGAGGCGGCAGGGCGGCCACCAGCCGGATCGAGGTGGTCAGCTCCTCGAGCTGGAAGTGGGGCCGGAGGAACGCGACGGCCTTGTAGACGCCCGGCTTGCCGGGCACTTCGGAGACGTCGACGCGGGCCTCGCGCAGCGGGTACTGGGCCTTGAGGTCCTGGCCGGCGTCGTCGCGGCCCATCACGTAGTTGTTGATCCAGCGGTTGAGGAAGGTCGACACGTTGTCGGCGGTCATGAAGCTGCCGATCTTGTCGCGCATCATCGCCTTGAGGTAGTGGGCGAAGCGCGAGGCCGCCAGGATGTAGGGCAGCTGCGCCGAGATGCGCGCGTTGGCGTTGGCCTCGGCCGTGTCGTAGACCTTCGGCTTCTGCGTGGTCTGCGCCGCCGAAGAAGGCCGCGTAGTCGGTGCCCTTGCAGTGGACCAGGGAGATGAAGCCGAGGTCGTCGAGCTCCTTCTCGCGGCGGTCGGTGATGGCGATCTCGGTCGGGCACTTCAGGGCGATGTCCCCTTCGTCGGTCTTGAAGGTGTGGGTCGGCAGCCCCTCGACCATGCCGCCGCCCTCGACGCCGCGGATCGCCGCGGACCATGAATAGAGGGCGAAGGCGTTGGTGATGCGCTGCGCCGAGGGCCTAGGCGGCGTTGCCCCACAGGTACTTCTTGTGGTCGCGGCCGTCGACGTCCTCCTCGAAGTTGAAGCCTCCACCGAGATGGTGTTGGACCCGTAGGGCAGGCGCAGCAGGATGTGCGGCAGCACGAGGGCGACGTAGCGCGAATCCTCGCTGTCGCGGAAGGAACGCCACTTGATCAGCTCGGCGCTCTCGAAGATCTTCGCCAGGTCGCGCGGCACGCCGAGCTCGGTGAAGCCGTCCCATGTCGAACAGCTTGGGGCTGGCGGCGGCGATGAACGGCGCGTGCGCCGCGGCGGCGACGTTCGAGATCTTTTCGAGCAGGGCCATGTCCTGCGCGTGGCGGCCGAACTCGTAGTCGCCGACCAGCATGCCGTAGGGGTTGCCGCCGAAGGTGCCGTACTCCTCCTCGTAGACCTTCTTGAAGAGCTGGCTCTGGTCGAACTCGGTGGCCTTCTCCAGGTCGTTGAGGAGCTCCTTCTTGGTGGCGTTGAGGACGCGCAGCTTCAGCGCGTGCCGGTCTCGGAGTTGAACACCAGGTAGTGCAGGCCGCGCCAGGAGGCCTCCAGGTGCTGGAAGTCGTCGTCGTGGAGGATCTCGTTCAGCTGCGCGGTCAGCAGCTCGTCGATGCGCGCCACCTGTGCCTCGATGGAGGCCACGGTGTCGGAGGACACCGTCATCCCGCCTTCGAGGATCTGATTGACGAACTCGCTGATCAGGTCCTTGGCATAGGCCTGCTGCGACTCGTCGCGCGCCATCTTGCCTTCCTGGATGATCTTGTCGAGCAGGGTCTGCTCTTGCGTCGTAGCGGCTCCCGCCTCTGGGGCGGCGCCGGCGTTGGTCTCGTCAGCCATGGTTCATTCCCTCCTAGGTGGTGGCCGGAGCGGTTTCGGCGCCGCCGTTGGTCAGAGCCTTGAGAGCCTGCTGGCTCTCGGGTTTCTCGGCAACCTCGCGCAGCAGCTCTTCCAGCTTGTCGTTGCCGTCGAGCTTGGCGAGGAGGTCCATCAGACGCTGGCGCGCTTCGAACAGCTTGCGCAACGGCTCGATCTGCTTGACCACCTCGGCGGGGTTGAATTCGTCCATGTGCTTGAAGCCCAGCTCGACCGACAGTTTGCTGTCCTCCTCCGACAGCCGGTTCTGGACCCGGAAGGCCAGGCGCGGCTTGCAGGAAGCCAGGACGTCGTTGAAGTTGTCGCGGTCGATCTCGACGAACTTCCGGTCCTTCATCTTGGGGAGCGCCTCGGCGGGCTTGCCGGAGAGGTCGGCAAGGATGCCGGCCACGAACGGAAGCTCCTTCATGATGATGGCGCCGCCGGTCTCGACGTCGTAGGTGATCTGCACCCGCGGCGGCCGGATCCGGCTCAACTTCTTCTGCGTGCTCTCGGGCATATGTCCTCCTGTTCGCTTCGATCTCGATCGCCGAAGCGCGTTTTCACCGTTCGATTCCCACTCCCTTGATCCCCAGCAGGCTGTACAAGGCATTCAGCTCCGAGCCGTCCCGCAGCAGCTCCTGGAGCAGCTCGGAGAGGCTCAGGCTCCCCCAGCCGACAGCGCGCTTGACCAGATAGGGCACCGGGCTGTGCGGCTCGGTGCGCATCAGGAAGTCCGCCGCATCCGCCAGGCGCCGGTACGCCTCGCTGCGGCTGCGGATCGGCCCTCCCGCGGAGCCGGGCTCCAGCTCCTCTCCGCTGTCGTCGGCCCAGAGCGGCATGGCCATGTCGTCTCCCTCCTCCGGCTCGGCGGTCTCCCGCGGCTTCTCCTCCAGGATCCGCTGTCCCATCTGCTGGATGGCGGCCAGGCTCGCGGTGAAGCGGCGGAACCCGGGCGCCTGGGCGCCGCAACGGCTCTCCAGCAGGGCGGCGAGCCCGCCCACGGCCTCCAGGGCCTGGCGCAGGTTCGACACCAGCACGGCATAGAACGAGGCCGGCGTCAGGCTGACGCTGGTCAGGAATTTCGGCGGCGTCACCTTGACGGGGTCGCCTTCGGCGGCATGCAGCACGGCCGGGTTGGTGCGCGCCAGGTTCTCCAGATGGCAGGCGCTCTCCCAGTCGGCGAGCGTGTAGACCGGCGCCTCGTTCGTCCCCGGGTCGGTGACCGGGATCTGCTGCCGGACCTGCTCGGAGAGCCTCTCCTCCAGCCACCAGAGCGGCGCGATGCGCGCCTCCAGGCCATCCCCCTCCGAGTCACCGCCCTCTTCGCTGGCAGGATGAAGGGTGTCCCAGAAGCTCTCGCAGAGGCCGCCGAGGAGGTGCAGACCCTGGGCCACGCCCGCCGCGCCGTCGAGATGGAGCCAGGCCTCCAGCAGCCACACGGCGAGCTGCAGGTCCTTGGTGCGGGTCTCCAGCGCCTCCTGGCAGAGCCGCTCGACCTCGGGCCAGTCGGCCTTCTTGAGCTCGGTTTTCCAGACCCCCTGCGGCAGCGTCGGGTCGTCCTCCCGCCGCGCCTCCTGGACCTGGTCGTAGAGCCCCGCATAGCGCAGCGGCTCGCCCGACGGCCGGGTGCCCGAGATGGGGGTGAGAAGCCTCTCCAGGTCGACCTTCATCGCGTTTTCCCCTGCGCGCCGGCCTCTTCGCCCCCCGCCATCTGGGCGCTCGGCACGGGAGCGCGGGCCGGGAAGTCCGGCAGCTCGATCTCCTTGCGCGTCTCTTCCTTGTCCTTTTTCTCGATCGCCATCAGCGTGACGCGGACGAAGACCTTGACCTGGCCCGTCCTCTCCGGAGTCGCGGGCTTATTCTTGTCGTTCTCCTCGTCCTCGTCCTGACCGGCGGCCGGGGCCGGGCCGGTGTCGATCGCGAAGCGGAGCGTCTGCGGGTGCGGGTCGTCGCCGCCTTCGAAGTCGGTCTCCTCGCCGGCGCGCTCGCGCAGGAAGGAGAAGAGCGACCAGCGGCCGGTATAGGTGTAGGAGACGGTCCGGCCCTCCACCTTCATGCGCGGCTCGGCGGCCTTGCCGGGGGGCGGCAGCGGCATGTCCTCGGCGTCCTTGGCCCATTGCAGGGCCAGGCGGACCGGCTCGCCCAGGCTCCAGCGGGCGCCCAGCACGGGAGCGCTCCAGCGGACCAGCCGGTCGTCGCCGGCGGTCAGCTCCCAGCGGATGATCTGGTTGCCCCCCTTCTCATGCCCGGTCTTGGTGTTGGTCCGGAAGTCGACCTCGAAGTCGAAGGACGGGACCTCCGGCCGTTTCGGATCTTCGAGGAACGGGCCGAACAGGGCGCGCACCTTGCGCATGCGTTCGAGGAAGAGGCGGATCTCGTCCTCCTGGTCGCCGAAGCGGGGATCGCCTTCGGCGAGGGCCTCGAGGGCCGGGGCCTGGGCGTCGAAGACCTTGAAGAAGGCGCGCAGGTCGGCCGGATCGGCCTCGCGGTCGTGGGGGCCGGGCAGCTCGCGGGAGAAGGGGAAGCGGCCGGCGAGGCGCTGGTTGAAAACGCTCGCGATCTCCTGGTAGCCGCTGCGGGCCTGCCCTCCGGCGAGCTCCTGGCAGCGCACGAAAAGCTCGCGGCGCAGCCCGGCGCGCACCTGGAGGAACCAGTCGGGCGGCCGTTCGTCCAGCCGCTTCGGCGCCAGGGTCTTCATGCAGCTCCGGGTGTCGAGCTGCGGGAGCTGGCCGATCCACTCTTCCAGGGCGGCGACCGAGTTGCCCGGCTTCTTGGCGTCGTGCTTACGGAGCTCGGCGACGATGGCGTTCCACTTGTTGACCAGCTTGCGCAGCTCGCTGTCGCGCGACGAGCCCGCCAGCACGCGCAGGGCCGGGTCGGCGTACTGCTCGGCGATCTGGGCCAGCCGTGCGCGCTGGGCTTCCAGGTAGGCGGCGAGCTCCTCGGCGTCGTCCACTCCGAAGGCCTCGAAGGCGACCGTCCTGCCGCCGTCCCACCAGTCGAAGTCTCCCCCCTTGGGCACGTACAGCGACTCCGACTCCAGCAGGCGGTCGACCGAGCGCAGCAGGCCCTGGGCCTGGGCGAGCGTGACCCGCTGCAGCAACTCGTGGTCCGCGGGAGAGTCGATGCGATCGAAGATGCTGATCAGGTCGGAGAGCGGCTGGCCGGCGGCCCGGAAGTTGTCCACCTCGGCCTGGATCTCGCGCTCGAGGAAGGTGTCGCTTCCCACGACGGCGCTGAAGCGCTGGGCCTCGGCGACCTGCTCCATGAGGCGGGCGCTCAGGCGGTTGCGGGCGGACTGCTGGAGCGGGTCGCGCAGGCTGGGCGGGAAGCGGCGCAGCCCTCCCTCGACAAAGGCCTTGTAGGGCTCGTAGAGCTGGACCGCCTCCTGGAGCTGGCGGGTGTCCCAGGTCAACCGGGTGCCGCGGGCGACGTCCACCTGGAGCGTACGGCGGCTGCGCAGGTGCATGAAGCTCTCGTTGAGCAGACCGAGCAGCGCATTGCGCAGCTCCAGCACGTTGGGCGAGAGCTTCCACGGCTTGCCCGGGGCGTCGCGGCGCAGCAACGGCCCGGTGTAGACGGTCTGGTAGGCGGCGAGCTCCTGCTGGAGCGCCAGGGTCGCGGCCTCGCCCTTCTGGCGGATCTCCTGCTCCACGGTGGGACCCAGCAGCTCGCAGCCATGGACCGCTTCGAGGTCCTTCTCGAAGGGCTTCCCGAGGGCGAAGGTCGGACTGGCCGTCCAGGCGAGCTCGGAGCGGGCCAGCACCTGCTCGGTCTGCTCCGCCGCCACCGAGAGCTCGCGCAGCAGCCGTGACTTGGAAATGTTCCCTGCCGCGGCCGTCCCGATCTGGTCGAGCTCGTCCTGCAGCGTCTTCAGGTAGAAGACGAGGGCGTTGCCGTGGTAAAGGCGCTCGAAGATCTGGTCCGCCAGGAGGGTGGCCGTGAGGCTCGCGTCGGCCTGGTACACATTGGAGTCGAACGGCTTGTAGACGACCGAGCGTAGCGCCTTCTGGTAGGTCCCCGCGTGCTCGAAGAACCCCGGCGGCATGGCGGCGCCGAAGAGGTACTGGACGAGGTCCGCCAGCTCGTGGAGGTCGCGGGTCTCCCGCAGGTTGTTGTAGCTGCGGGCCTTTCGCGACAGCTCGGTGAGCCGGGCCGTGTACTCGCGTAGCGCGAGGACCTCGGGCGTCCCCTCGACCGCCAGGATCTCGGGGGCCGCGAACGTGATCGCGGCGGTGTCGTCGACGTCCTCGTTGACAAAGCGCTCGTCCTCGCCCTCCTCGACCCCCTCAAACACCCCGGGCTGACCGGCTTCGGCCCCACCCCCGACGGCGGACCCGACACCGGCGAGGTCCGCGAGGTCGTCGGTCAGCGGCAGCGCCTCCTGGAGCCGGACGGGGCGGCCTTTGTGGATGAGGTCGGACGCCCGGTGCTGGAGCTCCATCGAGAGGGCATTGAAGACGACCTCGTTGTAGCCGATGGTGATCGACTGCTTGAAGCCGCGGTTGAAGGCGCTGAACCAGGAGCTTGGCAGGAAGATCGAGCGGTAGGCACTGGCGTCGATCCCCGCCAGCCCGGTCCGGCCCAGGAAGCGGAGGGTCCTCTCTTCCAGATAGGCTTCGGTGAGGTCCTCTCCGGCCGCCCGCCGCTCCCGGGTCTCCGCCAGGTCCCGCGAGGTCTGGAGCAGGAAGGCCCGGAGGCTCGGCTCGCGCTTGGCGAGCCGCGAATGGGCCCACCAGATGCCGAGGCCCGTGACGAGCGCCAGCACCACCAGGGCGACCTGCGCGATGCGCACGAGCCGGCTGCGCCCCGTCAGGTTGCGCGAGGCGAAGCGCGCCAGGCCGCGCTCGGGGAAGACCTTGCGCTCCAGCAGGTCGCGCAGGAAGAGGACGCGCCTCGACGCGTCCCGCCAGGCCGACTGCCAGCCCATCGCCAGGAGGTCCGGAGCCGCCTTCGACTCGATCGCCTCGCCGCGCAGCTCGCCGCAGAAGTAGAGGCCGCGCAGGACGAGCGGCTCGGTGAACGTGCTCGCCCGGAAGATCTGGCTCAGCAGGACCCGCAGCGGATCGCGCAGGCCCTGGACCTCGGCGGGGAAGAGGAATACGCCGTCGGGCTCGTCGATCTGGATCCGCTCGCCGAGGATGTTGAGCTGGATCTTCTTGAGGCTCGCTCCGACGGTCTGGAAGGCCTCGTCCACCCACTCGGTCCGGAAGGGGGCCTCGAGGCCGTAGGGGCTCGACCAGCCGAAGATCTCCCCCTCCGCCGACTCCGGCACTTCGCGGAAGAGGCTGGCGAAGCCCGGGACGCGGTCACAGCCGGTGACCAGGACGTAGATCGGAAAATTCATGCCGAGCTCGCGCTGGGCGTCGCGCAGCTTGCGGCAGATCTCGTCGGCCTTGCCGGTGACCGCGGCCTGGCCGTCGGCGAGCAGGCCGGCGGCCGAGACGGCGAGCAACAGTCCGTCCAGCGGGCGCTCCGGGCGTTCCGCCCGCAGGAGATGGAGGAGCTGCTTCCACCCGGCGTCGTTGCCGCGGCTGCCGGAGCGCAGCAGGAAGTCGCCCGCCACGTCGAGCACCACGCCGCCGTCCAGGAACCAGAAGTTGCACCCGGCCCCCTCGTCGGGCGTGGTCTCCGGCGGCTCCCCCAGGGGGAGGTTGAGGCCGGCGCGGCCGAGAAGCTCGGACTTGCCGGAGCTCGTCTCCCCCACCATCAGGTACCAGGGCAGCCGGTAGCGGGCGCCCCGGCCGAGATGCCGGCGCAGGTCGCGCAGGCCGCGCGAGAACGAGCCGCGCAGACGCAGCGCCTGGCCGGGGCGGGTGAAGTCGACGGTGACGACCTCCGCCGGCGCCGCTGCGGGTGCGGCGGCCTCCTCTGCGGCCGCGGCCTGCGCCGCCTGCACCCGGCGCTTGCGCACCAGGAGCACCAGCAGGAGGACGATCGCCAGCACCAGCAGGCCGATGGCGACCAGCACCTGCGGCAGGTAGCGCGAGAGCTGCGTCAGCGCGTCGATGGCGGCCTCCCCGCGCTCACGTCGTCCACCAGGATGCGCTGGACGATCGGTTCCATGTCCGTGATGAGCCCTCTCCAGAGCTGGTGGGAGACGAGCACCCAGAGGATCAGGAGCAGGAAGACCCCCAGGAACCAGCGGCTCGCCGGCGCGACACGCCTCCCCTCCCCCATCTCCAGCGTGCTGGTGTAGGCCTCGGAGAAGAGCGGCTTGGCCTCGCGCGGCGCGTCGGGGTCCTCGTTGGTGATGAAGGCGTAGAGCTGGCGGCGGTAGGTGTCGATGCGCGCTTGCCCGTCGGCCGACCCGCGGTAGCGCCCCTGGAAGCCGAGCGCCAGGACCATGAGGTAGATCTTGGCCAGGTCGACGTCCAGCGGGTCGCGGGCGCGCAGGATGCGCTCGATCCGCTCGAATATCACGTCGCCGGCGCGATGGGTGGCGAAGAGCCGCTGCTCCAGCAGGTTCCCCTGCCACTCGTCCCGGCCGCGCCAGTCGAGATGGAGGAAGACCTCGTCGGCGAGCGCGGCCATGGCGTACTGGGCCTCGCGGAAGACCTCGGCGGCGAACTCGCCGCCGCTGCGCCGCACCGCGACGGCCTGCCGCTCGAGCTGCTCGACCAGGCTCTGCCAGATGGTGGCGGCCACGGCCTCCTCGGTATTGGAGACGGAGGAGACGGGGACAGGAGAGGGAGGGATGGTGACGGCGACCGGCGGCCGGAAAGCCAGCGGATCGCGGACAGCCCGCTCCTTCCAGCGGATCACCTCGCGGTAGAAATCGCGGAACTGGTTGACAAGGAAAGAATCGCCGTTGCTCATCGCTGCACCACCGAGGCTCCCGTCAACGCCGGTTCTTCACGTAGAGGACGATCTCGGAGGCGCGCGGCGGATCACCCCGGTCCGCGGCGTTCCACACCTGCAGCATCTGGTTGGGCTCGATGAGCTGCGCGTCGGCCTCCAGGGCGTACAGCACGACGCCGCTCGCCGGCACCAGGTCCCCCTCGCTCTCGATCCGCTCGCGCCGGGCGCCGAGGATGCGCCGGTCGCGCAGGCCCGGCATCACCGTCTTCGAGCCGATCAGGCACTGCTCCACCCACTTGGCCACCTCGGTCTCCGAGACCCCCTGCTGCGCCCGTACGCCGAGCACCAGGCGGCGCGTCCGCCAGTCCTCGTCGAACGAGATCTGGAAGGCATCGCGCTCCAGGTAGAAGGGGAACGCCGTGAAGCTCTCGAGGATCCCTTCTTCGATCACCCGGAAGACGAACTGCCGCGCCTGATCGAAGCTGGCCCAGAGGTCGTCGTGGTCGTAGGGATCGAGGACCGGCGGCAGGAGGCCGCGCCCCACCGACGCCACATGGCCGACCAGCCAGGTCAGGGCGAGGTAGAGCGCGTAGGGGTGCGACAGGCCGGTGCTGAGCACCGCCTCGAAGTTCGGCAGCGCCGCCACCAGGCTGTGCACCATGGCGCGGGTCTCCAGGAGCTGCGGCGGACGCGACGCCACTGACGGCGTCCGCGCGCGGTCGGAGAGAAACACGGCCTTCTCGCGCAGCCGCCGCGCGATCGTCGAGCAGAGCTGCCCGAGCGGCGAGCCCAGCGTCACCCGCAGCATGGGCGGCAGGAACTCGGTGAGCACGAACGTCTCGTTGCTGTAGGCCACCTCGGCCAGGGGGAACGAGACGTACTTCTGAGGCGGCGTGTCCGCGGCCAGCAGGGAGAGGCGCGGGCGCAGCCGCGGGATGCGCAGGTCGCCGTCGCCCGAGCTCTCGTCGGCCACCGGATCGCCCTCGATCGAGTCGTAGCGCGGCAGCTCCCCCTTGACCGGCGACAGGCCGGAGCGGCGCGCCGGCACGGCGAGGTGCACCCGGAGCGGCGCCGTCTTCAAGGCGTCCGCAAAAGGCGCCAGGCTCGCTTCGAGGTCGTCTCCTCCGCTGCCGTACCAGGAGACGGCGAGGCCGTCGGGCATCACGGCTTCGAGCTCGGTCACCCGCAGCGTCCCCTCGACCAGGAGGACGGGGTCGATCTTCAGGTGCCGGATGCCCCAGTGGTACGGGGAGATGGCGGTCGCGTGGTAATGGAGGAGGTTGTCCTGCCGTAGCGCGAGCTGCTGGAAATGCTGCGGCGCGAGGAGCATGCCCTCGTGCCACTGGATCGCGTCGGGGACCTGGCGGACGCTCATGGCAGGGGCTCCGTCGTGAACTCCTTCTCGCCAAGCACGATCGTGAAGCTCTGGTGTGGATCGATGCGGGCGCGATGATCGCCCTCGGTCAGATAGTCCGCATAGACGATCCCACCGCGCACCCCGACGCCGAACGAGAGGTCCCGCGCCGGCACCTCCTGACCCGGGACCCACTCCCACTTCCAGGACAGGAACCCCTTGTCGTCGGGATAGTCCCGCCGGATCTGCTCGCGCCGCTTGAACCAATCCCGGGCCGGGAGCGCGAGGAGCTGCTCGAGGAGCTTCTTGTCGTAGACGACGACCAATTCGACCGCAATCGGGTTGTCCTGATTGGCCCGCGGATCGATCCTCGTCGCCACCGTGACGTCACCGCCGAAGAAGGAACGGCGATTGCCTCCGCAGGCCGCAAGCAGCGCCAAGCCGGCGAACAGTGCGAAGAGGCGAGCCTTGCTGCGGAGCGACGCTACGGTGCTCTTACGAATCCAGAACGACAAACAACACTCCCGAGGCCGGGTCTACGACAGTTACAAACGATCAGATGACCGCACTGTACCACAATGCCGGTGCGAGGCAACCCTATGCAGACAGATGAATGTGTCGGCGGGATGGGTTTCTGCGCGACACGACGAATGGACGGCCTTGTCGCGGCAGGAGGGAAAATCTCACCCTCTGGGGAGCGGGGACGTAGCTCGGGCGTCCACGGCGAGGTCGAAGCCTGCGCAGCGCCAGCCGCAGGTTCACCGGCAGACGCAGCAGGTTCCCAGCCGACGCAGGTCCGTCGCCAGCCGACGCAGGTCCGTCGGCATCCGCCGCAGGTCCACTGTGCCACGCCGCGGGTCCCCGAGCCCCGAAGCGGCGGCGGAATGGCCGCGGGGTGGAGGCGCTCCTGGATGAGAAAGACGCCACAGGTGCATGACTCGGTTCTCCCCTGGGACCGCGGGCGTCTCGCCCGCTCTCCACGGGACTCGGGCCGGCGTAGGGCTTTCCGGCAACGCACCGGCCGCTGGGAGTCTATGCGGGCGGGACGCCCGCGGTCCCAGGGGGGTGACTTTCCGTCTTTTCCGGTATCCTTTTTCGAGAAGCTTTGACTTGCCCGTATCCTCTAGACTCTTGTCATGGCTCAGAACAAGCCGTCCTTGCCGCTGTCGGACCTCGAGTGGGACGAATACGAGGAGGCCTGCCTCCGCATTGGCTTCCGGGAGACGCTCATCCGGGCACCCGCCGAAGCAGAGCTGGCGCGTTTGCGTTGGAAGCTGGGGCTCTTCGGCGATCCGCAGCCCTGAGCTGGTTCCCCTACGAGGCCGCCCGCGCCAGGCTCTTGCCTTCGAGGTACTCGGCGGCGGGGAGGTCCGCTTCGATCTTCCCATAGTCGAGCTTCAGGATGCGGTCGGCCACGTGGTAGTAGTGGTCGTCGTGGCTGATGACGATCACCGTCTTGCCGCGCGCCTTCAGCTCGGGGAGGAGCTCCAGGTAGAAGATCTCCTTGAAGAAGGGGTCCTGGTCCGCGGCCCACTCGTCGAAGAGGTAGATGGGCCGGTCCTCCAGGTAGGCGGTGAGCAGGGCGAGCCTCTTGCGCTGGCCCTGGGACAGGTCGATCGTCGAGAGGACGCCGTCCCGGACCTCGACCTTCTTCTCAAGATGAAGCTTGCGCAGATAGCCGCGGGCCTTCTCGTCGAGCGTCGAGGCCTCGATCCCGAGAAGCCTTTCAAAGACGAAGAAGTCGGAGAAGACGGCCGAGAAGTGCTCGCGGTATTGCTCCCGGCCCGCGTCGTCGACGGTCCTGCCGGCGAAGCGGACCTCGCCGGACTCCGGCGCGTAGAGGCCGAGGATGAGCTTGGCGAGCGTCGTCTTGCCGCTGCCGTTGCCGCCCACGAGGAAGACCAGCTCGCCCGGCCGGAAGTCAATGTCGATCGGGCCGAGCTCGAAGGTCTCCTCTTCGTTCTCCCGGTGGTAGCTGTGGGTGACTGCGGCCAGCTCCAGCCGGCCCCACCGGCTCTCCAGGGGCGTACCCTGCGGGGCCTCCGGCTCCTCACCCTCGGACTGCAGCGAGAGGCCGAGCTGCTCGACATTGGACGCCGCGACCCAGGCCCGCCCCAGGCCCGGCAGCACGTTCATCAGCACCTCCAGCGGGCCCATCAACTGGAAGAGAAGGACCGTGAAGCCGATCAGGACCTGCGAGGGCATCGGCTGGAACCGCGGGAGCACCAGGACCAGCAAGCCGAGGACGAAGAAGAACAGCGACTGTCCCCAGCTCGAGGCCGCAGTGAAGACCACCTGGCCCGCCCGCGCCTGGCGGAGCTGCCGTTGCGTCGCGTCGTCCACCTCGTCCACGAAGGCGTGGCGGCGAGCCCGGTTCATCTTGAGGTCCTTGGTCCCCTCGACGAGAGCGCGGATCTGCCGCGTGAGCTCGTCGAAGGTCTGGCGCGCCTGGGTGAAGTGACCGATCGCCCGGACGATCGGGAGCTGGTAGGAGATCACTCCGATGATGATGAAGGCCGCGATCTGGAGCAGCACCAACCCGGAGAGCATACCCAGGTAGACGAGGCAGCTCACCACTATGGCGAAATGCATCACCATGATCGGGAGAGCCCCGAGCGCGTCGACGATCATGCCGATGTCGCCGGTCAGCGTGGCCAGCAGCCGGTGCGGCCCGAGCTGCTCCAGGTTCCGTAGCGGTGAGGCCAGGACGCGCCGCACGAGGATCAGCCGCAGACGCAGCAGGGCCTTCTGCGTCAGGTTGATCAGCAGGATCTGTGACACGAAGCGGACGACGGGGAGCAGCAGGCAGAGGGCGGCGAAAAGCCAGATCAGATGCTGCACCGGCTGGTCCTGCCGGGTCAGGATGCGCGTGAGCAGGGCGATCATGCTGGTGCTGGCGATGCCGCCGATCGCGCCGGTCAGCGCGATCATCACGATCGTCAGCCGCGAATAGGGGATGTCCTTGGAGAAACGGAAAAGGAACGAGAGCAGGCGGCCGATGTTTCGCATGATCGCGGGGCATTCTAACCTACGGCCGGGCCGGGCTGGACCTCCGTCGCCTGCCGGCGCTCCTTCTCCACCTGGGCGGCCACCAGCCGGGCATAGGAGCCGCCGCGGGCGAGGAGCTCCTCGTGGCGGCCCTGCTCGACGATCCGTCCTTCCTCCATCACCAGGATCAGGTCGGCGTCGCGCACCGTGCTCAGGCGATGGGCGATGACGATGCGCGTCGAGCGCAGGGCCGCCAGCTCGCGCTGCACCTTGACCTCGGTCACCGTGTCGAGCGAGCTGGTCGCCTCGTCGAGCAGCAGGATCGCCGGCCGGTGCACCAGGGCACGGGCGAGCGCCATCCGCTGCCGCTGGCCGCCCGAGAGCGACGCCCCGCCATCGGCCATCAGGGTGTCGTAGCCCATCGGCATGGCCCGGATGTCCTCGTGGATGTGGGCGCGCTGCGCCGCCTCGACCACCCGCGCCAGCGGCAGGCTGGGATCGGACAACGTGATGTTGGCCCGGATGCTGGCGCCGAACAGATACGGATGCTGCGGCACGATGCCGACCTGCGAGCGCACCGAGCGCAGGTCGAGCTCGGCGAGGTCGGAGCCGTCGAAGAGGATCCGGCCCTCGGTCGGCGGATAGAGCCCCACCAGCAGGCTCGCCAGGGTTGACTTGCCGGCCCCCGACGGGCCGACCAGAGCGACGAAGCGCCCCGGCGGGACGTCGAGCGTCACCTCGTGCACCGCATAGGGAGCGGCCAGGGCGTAGCGGAAGCTCACCCCCTCGAGGCGGATCCCGCCCTTGAGCCGGCCGGCGGCCGAGACCTGGGTGCGGTCCTGCTCGCGGGGGGTCTCCAGCACGTCGTCGATGCGGTCGAGGTAGCTGCCGAGGAGCTGGAGCTGGAAGGCGGTGGAGACGAGCTGTGACAGCGGCGTCAGGAACCCGGCGGCGAGCGCGTTGAGCGCCAGCATGGTGCCGAGGGAGAGGTTCCCTTGCAGCACCTGCATCGCGCCGAAGACCAGGATGACGAGCGGCGAGGCGGTGCCCAGGGCCGCCAGCGTGGAGTCCACCGCGGCGCTCAGCCGGCCGCGGGAGAGCGACACGTTGAGCACGTCGACGAAGAGATGCGACCACTGCTCCACCGCGCGGTGCTCGGCGCCCGAGGCCTTGAGCGTCTCGATGCCCGCCAGCAGGCTCACCTGATAGCTCTGCGACCGCGCCTCGGTCTGCAGCGAGCGCGACATCAGGTCACGGTGGCGGCGGCGGGTGAACAAGAAGAGGCCCACCCGCAGCAGGCCGAGCACCAGCACCAGCAGACCGAGGCCCGGGCTGGCGACGAAGAGCAGGATCAGATAGAGGGTGACCAGGAGGCCGTCGAGCACCGTCGACAGCGCGCTGGAGGTGAGGATCTCGCGCACCGTCGCGTTGCTCGACATGCGCATGATGAGGTCGCCGGCCGAGCGCTGCTGGAAAAACGCATACGGCAGGTCGACCATATGGTCGAGGAAGTCGAGCGTCATCCGCGCGTCCATCCGCGTGCGCAGATAGAGCAGCAGATAGGAGCGCAGCATGGCGGACACGAAGCTGAAGCCCACGATCGTGGCGAGGCCGACCGACATCACGGTCAGCAGGTGGACGTCGCCGCGCGGGATCACCCGGTCCACCAGGACGCCGATCAGCAGCGGCACGGCGAGGGCGAAGAGCTGGACGAGCGCCGAGACGACCAGGATGCGCTTCAGGGCGCCGGCCTGCTCCAGGAACAGCCGCAGATAGCGGCCGATGCTGCGCTTGCGCGCCTCCTCGGGCACGAAGTCCTCGCCCTGCTCGAACGTCAGGGCCACACCGGTGAACGCCTCGTTCAGCTCCTCGCGCGAGACCCGGCGCCGCCCGCCGGCGGGGTCCACAATGTCCGCCCCGTCGCGGGTGAGCCGCTCGAAGACCACGAAGTGGTTGAAGTGCCAGTGCAGGATCGTCCCCGGATCGAGGAACCGGAGGTCGTCGATCTCGTCGACCTTGACGCCGCGTCCGCGCAGGCCGAAGACGCGGCCGGCGTTGAGCAGGGCCAGGGCGTCGGCGCCGTCGCGGCCGAAGCCGGTGACCTTGCGCACGTCGTCGAGCCGGAGGTGCTTGCCGTGGAAGGCGAGCACCATGGTCAGGCAGGCGGCGCCGCAGTCGCTGGCCGCCGTCTGCGGCAGATAGGGGACGCGCTTGCGGCGGGGGGAGAAGACCAGCTTCTCGAGCGCCGGGAACCGGCGCTGCAACAGCTCGCGCCCTCCGGACACCTCAGGCACCGCCGGCCTCCCGCTTCTCGAACAGCGCCCGCAGGGCCGGCACCAGGGCAACCAGGATGCGCTCCGAGCGGACGCGCACCTCGGCCTGCGCCCACATGCCGTCGTGATAGCGCCGCTGGCGCCTCTCGAATTCGAACGTCAGGGAGGGAAGGCGGGCGGTGACCAGGACGACCGGCCCCTCGAGCGGCACGGCGTCGGCAATGTCCTCTCCGAGATAGCGCTTCGCCTCGGCGGGGCCGACCACCTCGTCCCCCACCTCCTCGACCGTGAGCTGTTGATAGAGATAAGGATAGCCCTGGAGCTCCAGGCGGAGCGGCATGCCGGGCTTGAGCAGCGGCCGGTGCTCGCCGGGCAGCAGGGCGAGCACCCGGGGCTCGCCGCCCTCGCCGACCAGCGAGACGAGGACCTGCCCGGGCTGCACGAGCTGGCCCGGCCGGATCCGCAGATCGCTCACCACGCCGGCCGCGGGAGCGCGCACCTCGCGCTCGGCCACGCGGGCCTGCGCCAGCTCGCGCTGGGCGCGTAGCGAGATCAACGACCGTTCGGCCGCAAGGTCGGCCGGATTGCGCAGGCGGTCGATGAGCTGCAGCTCGATCTCGCGCTCGATCCGCTCCAGCTCGGCGGCTTCCTGGGCGTCGTGGAGCCGGACCAGGAGCCGGCCGGGCGCGACCTGCTCGCCGCGCGTGACCTCCACCTCGGCCACCGTCCCCGCCGCGGTGGCACGCAGGTCGGTCCGTCCGCCGAGGCGCACCACGGCAGGCCCGGAGGAGAACTCGCGGACCCGTCCCAGCAGGCTGAAGAGGAGCCCGGCCGCCAGCACGATGACGAGCAGGCGGTAAGTCCATTGCATCCACCGCGGATCCGCCCGCAGGAGATCCCCCTCGACCCGCAGCCCCTCCTGGTGGAAGGCGAGCGCCTCCTCGCGGAAGAGCGGGGACGCGGCCGACAGGGCGAGGCCGACCTCGAGGTGGCGCGCGAGCCCCGGGCCCGTCTGCTCGGCGAGCCGCTGCAACAGCTCGAGGTCCCGCTCCGAGAAGGGTGGCCGGCCCGGCGGGCGTACCGTGGCCAGCACGGCGAGCACCCGCGGCGAGCCAGGTGCGGTCACCGGCACGGCGACGAAGCGCTCGTCGCCGCCTCCGTGCGGATCGTCGGCGTCGCGGTCGAACCGCGGATCGCGCCCGACCCGTTCGAGGACCACCGGAGCGCCGGTGCGCGCCACGAAGCTGACCAGCCCGACGGCCGCGCTCTCCCGCCGCTCGTCCGGAGCCCCCGGCTCCCCCTCCCACAGCGTGTCGCTCTCCGGGTCGTGCAGCAGGCACCAGGCCCGCTCGGCCGCGACCAGGTCGCCCGCCGCCGAGGCCAGAGACCACCCCGCCTCGGCAGCCGTGCGTGCGCCTGCAACAGCAGCCACGGCCGCCGCGACCCGGCTCGCCGCCTGGGCCTCCTCGCTGACCGAGGGAGCCACGACGGCGCCACGGCGGCGCTCGACCGCGCTGCGCAAAAGGGGGACCAGATCCGCGGCCGGGATCGGCTCAGGCGTCAGATAGAAGAGCCGGTCGCGGTCGATCCAGTCCTGGAACCGGGAGAGATCGGACCCGCCGGCGAGCACAAGGTTGATCCGCGTGTCTGCACCTGCGAGCTCGTCAGCCGCTGCCAGGAAGGCCAGGGCACGCTCCCCCGGAAAACCAGCCCCGAGGCAGAGCACCGCCACAGGAAGGTCCGCAAGGATGCCAAGCGCCTCCGCCTCCGAGTCCGCCGCCAGGACGAGCATCTCCCCACCGAGCAGCCGCTGGCAGGCCTCGACGCTGCCGGCGTCGAATCCGGCAAGCAAGGCGGTGGGGCGGGAATCGGGAATGGCAGCCTCCAGAGTCAGCGGTGGATGTGCTTGTCCAACAATAGTTTAGAGCCTACGGCCTCAGGGGTCAACGGCGCACTGCCATGCCGTGCGGACGCGGTCTCTGAGAGAGGAACGATCCCTGGGGCCTGGGATGTTCCAGGCTAGGCTTAGTTAGATGAGAGCGCTGGACTGTCGCCTACCGCCGCTCAGACGTCCTCTTCGGAGAGCGACGCGGCTTTGAGCAGGTGGCGCAGGAGGCCAATCTTCAGCGGCTTGTTTCCATGGATCGGGACCGAAAGTCTGGCGTTGCTGCCTGACTTTCCGTAGATGTGATGGCTACCTTGCATCCGGAGGAGGGACCAACCTCGCTGCTCGAGAGCTTTGGCGAGCTCTCGCCCGGTTATGCTCTTCATACGGCGATTTCGATAATCCGCCCGCCTGTGGGCTCCGCCGCCTCGAGATCCACGGCCAGGCAACCCTCGACTGCCTCGTAGAGATTTTTCAGAAGCTCTTCGAAGCTCTCGCCCTGGGTTGCGCAACCCGGGATGGCTGGAACCTCGGCCCAGTAGCCACCCTCTTCGGCTTCGTGCACCACAACCTTCAGCTTCATGTCGGACATGCTACCACTGCAGCGCCTTCCTGACCGCACCACGGCCTCGGGCTAGGATCCGACCGCGGTCCGAAGCTCCCGGAGCTTCTCCGCCAGCCCATCCAGAGTGTAGTGGGCGTTCAAGCCGCTCGGATTGGGCAGGACCCAGACCGCGGCACCGCCGAGGGTGGTGTCCTGCCGGCCCAAGGCCGCGTCGGGGCAGCCAAAGGCGGTCCGGTAGGCGCCGACTCCAAGGACCGCCAGACACCGAGGCCTGTAGCTCTCTAGCTTTGCGACAAGCCGCCGGCCACCCTCGATCAGCTCGTCCCGGCTCAGCTCGGCCGCCGTCGCCGTGGCGCGTTCGACCACATTGGTGATGCCATAGCCGAGGGGGAGTAGCTCGCTTTCTTCGTACGGGGTGAGCAGCCGGTCCGTGAAGCCGGCGGCGTGGAGCGCCGGCCAGAAGCGGTTGCCCGGCCGGCCGAAGTGGTGTCCGATGGCCGCCGTGTAGAGGCCGGGGTTGATCCCGCAGAAGAGCACCCGCAGCCCGGGCGCAATGACATCCGGGACCGTCTTCCCCGCCGCGGCGAGGAGCTGCCTCCTTCGTCGGCCGGTGCGGGCTCATGCTACTCGTCCCGCACCTCGCTCATCAGCGCCAGGATGTTGCCTTCCGAGTCCTGGAAGAACGCCATCCAGAGGTCGTGGTCCGGCATCTTGGCAACGAGGTGCGGCCCGTCGCGAAACGTCACGCCGCGGGCGGACAGCTCGGCGTGCCGAGCCCGGATGTCGGCCACCTTGAAATAGAGGACCGAGGAGGGATGATCGAATTCCGGCTCGGGAATGGACAGCATGAGGCGGATCCCGGCGCTGTCGAAGAACGCCATGTTCGGAGGCGCCTGGAAGAGGAGCTTCAGACCGAGCGTGTCGCGATAGAAGGCGACTGCGCGGTCGACGTCGTGGACCGTCACGGAGATCTGCGCGATCTGCATGGACCCTCCCTGGTCTCGGACCTCGCGTCCGAATTCCCGGAACCCGGAACGGATTCAGGGCCGAGAGGGATTGTAGGCGAAGGTGTAGGGGCCTGCCATAGAATGCGTGGAATGCCCCTGTTCTCCATGACGGCCCTCCTTTTCTTCCCCTTAGAACGCTCCGTCAGAAGAAAGTTCCTCAGCGCCCTGCTCCTCGCCGCGTCGCTGGCCGGGTGCTCCGCCGCCGTGTCCGCGCCCAGCCCTGCCGGCGAGGCCGCCGACCCCCGGATCGAATGGCTGCGGAAGAACGCCATTCCCCTTCGTTCGGTGTCTCCGGCGGACCGGGATTTCTCGGACCTCCGGCCGCTCAAAAAGATCCTCCAGAACCGGAGGATCGTCCTCCTCGGCGAGCAGAGCCATGGCGACGGCACGACCTTCCTGGCCAAGGCGCGGTTGATCCAATTCCTGCACGAGGAGATGGGTTTCGACGTGCTGGCCTTCGAGAGCGGCCTCTACGACTGTTGGAAGGCCGATGAGGCTCTGCGTAGCGGGGAAGATCCGATCAAGGCCGTGCGGAGCGGGGTCTTCACAATCTGGACCCGCAGCGAGCAGGTCGTACCGCTGATGGAGTACCTGGGCGCCAGGGCCCGGTCGCAACGCCCTCTCGAGCTGGCAGGCTTCGACAATCAATTCACCGGCACCGCGTCCGTCAACCACCTGGTCGCCGATCTGACCTCCTATCTGAAGAGCCTCGGCCCTAAAGCGACGGATGGGGCGGACTGGCCCGCTTTTACAGCAAAGCTCCAGACGCTGGCCGAGGGGGACTGGGAGATCGGAGAGGTCCCGGTCCCGTCCGCACTCGAGCAGGAAACCTTCCTGACCGGGATCGAGGCCCTCCGCGCGGAGATCTCGGGGAAGACCGCTGGCCGGCAGGATCCCGAAGCGTCTTTCTGGCGCCAGCTCCTGGAGAGCACAGGCTCCCTCGCGCGGATGGCCTGGGACCCGGACTCCAGCACAGGCGAGGGCCGGCTGCGGACGCGCCAGCTCCGGGACCGCCAGATGGGGCGCAACCTGATCTGGCTGGCGAACGAGCGCTATCCGGGCCGAAAGATCATCGTCTGGGCCGCCACCTACCACGCCGCCCGCAACCTCGGCCGGATCGACCCCGGCCTGGGGCAGCCGGAGCTGATCAAGACCTACCAGGACATGGAAGTCATGGGCGAGGTGGCCTGGAAGGCCCTGGGAGACCAGATGTACACCCTCGGCTTCACAGCCTACGAAGGCAACGTGGGCACTGCGTTCCGGACCACCCCACCCGAGCCGCTCGACAAGCCCAGCGCCGGCTCGTTGGAAGACCTGATGTTCCGCGCCGGCTTGGAGAACGCGATCGTGGACTTCCGCCACCCGCCCCGGGGCGGCGAGTGGCTGCGCCAGCCGCTGATCAGCCGCCCGCTCGGCTATGCCGAGATGAAGGCCGATTGGACGCAGGTGATAGATGGGATGATGTTTACACGGGTGATGGAGCCGAGCACGCGGGCAGCGAGGTAGGCGCACCATCCGGTCCGGACATGGGAGAGCCACCGGCAGCACGGCACAGGCCAGAGCCGATACGTAGAGATGGGTTCCTCGAAAAACTCGGTTTCGATCTTGTACTGCATGGGCACAAGCACAAGCCGCAGCTACGAGAAACCGTGATGCATGACCGCGAACCTCTAAAACAGGAGCCTCGCCCACTCATCGTATGCGGAGCAGGTAGCGTCAGCTGCAGTCATTTTTATCTTGAGCCTGGAGAATCGGACCACTACGAAATTGTCGAAGTGGCGCGCATCCCCCGAAGGGATAGTGCCAATTTTGTTCGCATCGAATGGCGCAGCATGCCTTACTCACCAGGAGCGGAATGGGGCACGATCAAGACCTGGGATATTTTTGGTTAGATCAAAGATTCCCCCGGATGCACAGCGAGGCCTCCACCGCTAGATTCGCCTCTGGCTGGCGAGATGCCAGTAGTATCGCCCGAGGGGAGTCAGCCTGACACGGCCCGAGTGCAGCGCCGTGTAGTAAAGATCATTGCCGTCCTCGGTCAGGAGGAGACGTGCGTCCCGAAGCTTCTTAAAACTCTTGAACAGAGCCACATTTTCGGGTTTCGCCGACTTATGGGTCGGCTCGTAGGATGGATTGAGTTGGACCGGCCGATCGGCAGCAGCAAAGACTGTAGAGAGAGTACGAAGGAGCGAGTCCGGCACGGCGGCGTCGCAGCGGCGGACCGGAGGAAGCTGTTCCGCATGGGACTTGTACATCGGTCGCTGCTCCCAGGGACCAAGAGCCTGATCTACATAGGCATAGAGGGATGCCGCTGAGACATACCCCCGTACGTCCGCCGCCCCTCCCCGGAGCCCTCCCAGGAGAAGCCATGTAAATACGCCATGGCCCTCGACTTCGAGGGCCGCCTCGGTCGCGCGAGATGCGGCGAGAATCGTCAACCCTTCGCGAAGCTGAGCCTGGTGAACGCCTCCTTGCCCCTGCAGGCTGGGCGGATTCCCGAGGTCCCCGCTGTGGCAGCAGTCCAGGATCAGGAGCACGTGCTCCGCGCGAGAGCTATTGGCCATCACCAGCAGGTCGTTCATCGACAGGCCGGGATCGTCAGTCTCTCCTTCCTGGGTGACCAGAAACCCACCCACTTCGGTCGGTGCTCCATGCCCCGAGAAGTAGAAGAGAATGTCTCCCCGAAAGTTGTTGAAGAGGCGGCGCCACTCCTGACGCAGAGCCTTGCGGTTGATCTTTGTCTCCTTCGAGGTGACCACTCGGCAATCGTAATTCGGACTGTCGTCCTCGTTCCGCGCGAGAAGGTCCCCCATCGCCTTGGCGTCAGCGACGCAGGCCTTGAGAGGTTCCAGGTGATCATACTCGTCGATTCCGATCAGCAGCGCACGTCTAGGCATTTCGGGCTCCGGCTCCTCGTCAAGCTCGATGGAGATGTGCTTCGGCCTCACGTCCTGTATTTCCCCCACCGCCACCTCAGTTGCGCTGGCAATGTTGAGAGTCTCCCATAAAGATGAGACACGGCACACTTCCGCTTAGTTTAGCTCTTCCACCCCCCGCCCACCCCAACCGCCCGATCTGGTCGATCTGGTACCTGCAACCCCAGCCTGGTGGCGAGCCCATGAGCCTCGGCGAGCACCTGCCGGCTCCGCGGCCAGCGGAGTGTGACTCTGTAGAAGAGGCTCAGCTTGCGTAGCGCCCTCACAGTGAAGCCGGAGGGGCGCTCCTGCTGGAGCCGCTCGACGCCGGATTCCAGGAGCTGTTCGGCCTTGCGGACACGGCCGGCCCAGAGGTAGCCCATGCCGAGCTCGACCTCAGCCTCGCTGATCCCTTCTCCACTCTCGATGCGCAGACGGAGCATCTCCTCGTAGTCGCGGACCGCCGCGGCCGGGGCGCCGAGGTGCAGCAGGATGCTGCCGCGGATGCCCCGCAGGCCGGAGGGGTCCGGCTGGTTCAGCCTCAGAGCGAGGTCCACGCTGTCCAGGGCTTGGCGGAACAGGCGGCGCCGGGCCGGCCACAACCACAACGGGACTCTCTTGGCAATCGAATAGTACTCGCTCGCCACGGCGCCATGGGTGCCCTGGATAGCCAGCTCACGGTCTACGACGGCGACCCCTTGCGAGCGGATGTCGATGAGGGCATTCACCGCCGGCGTCTCCTCGACCACGTCGCCGCCGCGGCGCCGCGCCCACGGCCGGCCGAGGACAGTGAAGGCCAATGAGCAGCGGGTAAAGGTCGCCGCCTTCCAGGAAAAGGCTTTTGGCGCCAGCAAAAGGGCAATAGGCTCCACCAAAAGCCCTATTGGTTCCAGATTAGCTCGCCGGATCGCAGCAAAAGGGCTTTTCTTCGGAGGAAAGGCCTATTGGTCGGAGTTTCAGGGCAATTTCCCGAGATAAAGGGCTTTGCTCCTGGAATTGACCTTTACCTCGAAGCAAAAGGGCTTTAGGCGGAGCCTATTGCCCTTTTCCTGGACCCTAAAGGCCTTTTCCTCCGACAAAAAGGGCAAATCTCGGAGCAAAAGGGCCCTTCCTCCGAGGTAAGCGCCTATTCCTCGGGGCCATTGGGCAATGCCGGAGGGAAAGGCCTTTTCCTGCAGGCAATAGACCTTTGGGGTGAACACAACCGGAGAAGGAGCTTGACGGGCTGGTGTCTGTAAGGTTTCTCCCGCTCCCGAGACTACCTGGATCAGGACGGGCAATCAACCAAGCCCGGGAGGTCCAGGATGATGTCCTCTGCGGAAACCAGCATCCCCTCGATACGAGCCCTCCGGGCCGCGTCCACGGCGGCGCTCTTCCTGGCGCTCGCGGGCCTCGCGGAGGCCCCCCGGCCGGAGCGGTTGCGGCTGTCTCCCTGTCACCTGGAGGGCCTGGAGGAGGAGGTGCTCTGCGGCACCTACCAGGTGTGGGAGGACCGGGCGGCGCAGTCGGGGCGGAAGATTGATCTGCGGGTGGCGGTGGTGCCTGCATTGCGGCGCGAGCACGAGCCCGATCCGCTGTTCCTGCTCGCCGGGGGACCCGGCCAGGGGGCGACGGATTACGGCGCTCTCATCCCTATCGCCTTCCGGGAGGTGCACCGGCAGCGCGACATCGTGCTCGTCGACCTGCGGGGGACGGGCGGCTCGCACCCTCTCGATTGTGAATTCGGCGATCCGCTGGCCTCTCTGGGCGGGGCCACTGAGGCGTTCGATACCCGGCCCTGTCTCCAGTCTCTGAGGTCGAAGGCGGATCCCCGCCTCTATACGACCGAGCCGGCAGTGGACGATCTCGACGAGGTCCGCGCCGCCCTCGGCTATGAGCGGGTCAACCTCTGGGGCGGCTCCTATGGCACCCGCGCGGCGCTCGTCTATGCCCGCCGCCATCCGGACCGGGTGCGCGGCGTCGTCCTGGATGGCGCGGCGCCGTTCGAGATCAAGCTCCCGCTCTGGAATGCCTGGGGAGCCCAGCGGGCGCTCGACCGCATGGCGGCCGACTGCCGGGCGGACCGCAACTGCCGGACCGCCTTTCCCCGCTTCCGCGAGGAGCTGACGGAGCTGCTTTCGAAGTTGGACGCCTCTCCGGTGCGGCTCACGCTCCCCCACCCGCGGACCGGCCGGCCGATGACGATGGAAGTCTCGCGGTCCGGGTTCGCCTCGGGGCTCCGCGGCCTCCTCTACGTGCCGGCCCACGCCAGCCTCGTCCCCTACATGGTCCACGAGGCCGCGGCCGGCAACTTCACGCCGTTCGCCGCTCTGACTCTCGAGACGGCCGCCTGGGCACCCGAGACGATGAGCCTCGGCCTCACCTTGTCGGTGCTCTGTGCGGAGGACGTGCAGCGGCTCGCCCGTGCCGAGGAGGAAGCGGCGACACGCGGCACCTATCTCGGCGGATCGGAGATCGAGGCCTGGCGGCAGATGTGCTCCTCCTGGCCGCGCGGCCCCCTGCCCGCCGAGGTCGACCGTGTGGTCCCTCTCGACACTCCGGCGCTGATCCTGTCCGGCGACCTCGACCCGGTCACGCCGCCGCGCTGGGGTGAGGCCATGGCCGCCCACTTCCCCAGGAGCCGGCACGTGGTCGTGCCCGGGACGGGTCACAACACGTCCACGACTGGATGCGTGCCGAAGCTGATCGCCCGGTTCCTGGAGGCGGACAGCGCCGAGAAGCTCGACGCCTCGTGCGTGCGGACCGTCCGCCGGCCGCCGTTCGTCATCGATGCCTCGGGCACCGCGCCGTGAGGAGAGGAGAGGAGAGGAGAAAGCCTGTCATGATCGAAGCGCAGAGTCTTCAGAAACATTTCGGCAAAGTGGCCGCGGTCCAGGACGTCACGTTCACGGCGCGGGACGGCTTCGTGACCGGTCTGCTCGGTCCCAACGGCGCCGGCAAGACCACGTCGCTGCGCATGCTCTATGGGCTGCTGCGGCCGGATGGCGGGCAGGCCCGGATCGACGGCCGCGACCCGGCGGCGCAGGCCACGGAGGCGCAGCGGCGCCTGGGCGTGCTGCCGGACGCTCCGGGCCTCTATGCCCGTCTCACGGCCCGCGAGCACCTGCGGTATGCCGCGGGGCTCCAGGGACTGCGCAGCGCGGCGGCCGAGGAGACCATCGACCGCCTGCTCGAACGGCTCGACATGGGCGGGATCGCCGACCGCCGGGCGGCCGGATTCTCGCAGGGCGAACGGCGCAAGGTGGCGCTGGCGCGGGCTCTCGTCCACGATCCGCAGAACGTCGTCCTCGACGAGCCCACGAACGGCCTGGACGTGCCGAGCACCCGCGCCATGCGGCGGGCCATCCGTGAGCTGGCCGGGAGCGGCAAGTGCGTCCTCTTCTCCAGCCACATCATGCAGGAGGTCTCGGCGGTCTGCGACCGGGTCGTCATCCTGTCCCGCGGCCGGGTGGTGGCGGACGGCACGCCGGCCGATCTGCTCGCCGCGACCGGACAGGACGACCTGGAGAACGCCTTCGTGCAGCTCATCGGGACCGAGGAGGGATTAAGCTGATGCGTGTCAAGGCACTGACCGTCTTCCGCAAGGAGCTCCTCGACAGTTGGCGTGACCGCCGGTCGCTCACCTCGGCTCTCACCTTTTCGCTCTTCGGGCCGCTCCTCACCGCGATGGCGCTCTCCCTCGTGCTGCGCCCGGACGACCGGACGGTCGAGCTGGCCGTGGCGGGCGCGGACCGCGCCCCCTCGCTGGTGCGGTTCCTGGAGCAGAACGACGTCACGGTCCGGCCCTCACCCGCCGATCCAAAAGCCGCGGTGCGCCGGCGGGACCTGGAGCTGGCGCTGGTGGTCCCGGAGGACTATGCCGCCGATTTCCGGCAGTCCCGGCCGGCCCGTGTCGAGCTGGTCTACGATGCATCGCGCACCAAGCGCCGGGCCGACGTGCGACGGGTCGAGACGCTGCTCGCAACCTACAGCCGGCAGGTCGCCAATCTTCGCCTCATGGCGCGGGGGATCAGCCCGCAGGTGGCACAGCCGGTGCGCGTCGACCAGGTCGACCTATCCACCGCGGCGTCGCGCGCCGCCTTTGCCCTGGCTTCTCTCCCAATCTTCCTGCTGATGGCGGCTTTCGTCGCCGGCATGAACGTGGCGATCGACACGACGGCCGGTGAGCGCGAGCGGGGCTCGCTCGAATCCCTTCTGGTCCACCCAATCCCGCGCGGAGCCCTCGCCCTGGGCAAGTGGATGTCGGCGACCGTCTTCAACCTCCTGGGCGTGGTGCTCACGCTGGGGCTCATGATCGTCGTGCTGCGCTCGGACCGGATGCAGCGGCTCGACGTCCCGGTCGGCATCGGGACGGGGGAGGCGCTGATGATCCTGGCCGTCCTGATCCCGCTGGCCCTGCTCGCTCCGGCGCTCCAGATGCTGATCTCCATCTTCTCGCGCAGCTTCAAGGAAGCGCAGACCTACCTCTCGCTGCTCCTCCTGGTCCCGATGCTCCCCGGGTTCGTGCTCACCCTGGGGCAGACCGAGACGCAGCCCTGGATGGAGGCAGTGCCCCTTCTCGGGCAGCAGATCCTGGTCTTGAAGATCCTGCGCGGCGAGGCGACCGATCCGGCGCTCCACGCGCTCCTCGCCGTCGCGACCCTGGCCGCCACCGTGCTCTCGATCGCCGCGATCGCCCGCCTCCTGCGCAATGAGCGAATCGTCCTCGGCAGGTAGGATCGGCACCACCGTCTACGGTCAACCGGGGACGGAGGAGCGATCTGTGCGTGAAGCCCTGGAGGAGCAATACGATCGGATCCTGCGCGAGCAGGGGGCCGCTCTGCGGCGTGTTGCGGCCAGCTACGAGGCGGACCCCAGCCGGCGCGAGGACCTCTTCCAGGAGGTCTGCCTCGCCCTCTGGCAGGCGCTCCCCCGCTTCCGCGGCGCGTGCTCGGAGCGCACCTTCGCCTTCCGCATCGCCCACAACCGCGGGCTCTCCCACGGCTGGCGGTCACGGACGCCCGCGGCGGAGCTCGCCGAGGCCGAAGCCGTGGCCGACCCGCGGCGGGACCCCGAGGCCGAGGTCCAGGAGGAGGAGCGCCGGAGCCGCCTGCGCGCCGCGGTCCGCGGCCTGCCCCCGGTGGCCCGGCAGGTGGTGGTGCTCAGCCTGGAAGGTCTCGGTCACAAGGAGATCGGCGAGGTCCTGGGCCTCTCGGAGAACAACGTCGCAGTACGCCTGAGCCGGGCGCGCAAGCTGCTCCGGCAAGCCCTGGATTCGGCAGGAGGCAGGAGATGAAAACCGCGCTCGATCCCGAATGGCGGGACCTGATGGAAGACTGGCAGGCAGAGGAGCCCGCGTCCCCGCCCGCCCTCTCTGCCGCTGTCCGGAGCCGCATCCGGCGCAAGGCAAAGCGCCATGGCTACGGCCTGATCGCCCTGGCCGCCGGCGAAGTCCTGGGCTGCCTCGCGACCCTCGCATTTTTCTTCCGCGAGGTGTCGGACGATCCGAGCCCGGTGCAAATCGTGGGCTTCGCGGGGACGGTCTTCTTTTTCGCGGTCGCTCTGGTTTTCGTCTTCTGGAACCGCCGCGGCACCTGGTGGACGGCGACCGAAACGACGCGCGACTTCGTCGAGATCTCCTACCTGCGATGCCAGCGCAAGCTCCGGACGTTGCGCTTCTGCCCGTGGCTGCTGGCGGCGGAGCTGCTGTTCCTGATCCCCTGGGCGGTCTGGGCCCTGCTGTCCAAGCCCGAGCCGGCGTCGCCCGGCGTCTGGCTCTCCGCCTTCGGCTGGGTCGTGCTGGCCGTGGCGGCCGTGCTCGCCTGGTCTTCCTGGTACGGCCGGCGCGTCCGGCGCGAGCTCGCCGAGCTTACCGAGCTGCGGCGGAGCCTGGGAGAGGAGGGGTGAGCCTCAGGGGCTGGCGGGCGGTTCCGGCTCAACCTGCCAGAGCATGCGGTGGGGAGCGAACCAGCCGCGCAGAGGCGCCGCCGCCAGCACGCGCAGTCGTAGCGGGCGGCTCATGAAGGCCTGAGTGCGCTCCAGCGCATTGCTCACGTCGGCGATGTAGTGGATTCCCTGGTCGCTGAAATAGCGCTCGAAATTGCGCTGCCGGTAATAGGGCACCACCGACGAGTTGACCAGGCCGTCCAGGTTCACGATCCGGCGCTGGCTGAAGAAGGCCGGGATGCCGGCGTTGAAGCAGCCGATGGCTTCGCCGAGCGGCACGAGCTTCTCGAATTCCGGCTGGGAGGCATAGAAGTCGGCCTGCCAGGGATAGAGGACGGGAGGGTTGCCGTAGAGGGACCAAGCCTCGCGCAACGACAGCGCCAGCAGCACGAGCGGCACCACGGTGCGGAAGAGCACGCGCGCCGGGCCGGCGGACGCTGCGGTGCCTGCGCGGGCGATCCAGACGAAGGTCAGGACGAAGAGCAGGACCGCCGGCTGCGCGCGATACCAGAGCTGGACGTCCCAATAGAACAGGCCATAAATCAGGCCGGTCAGGGTCGCCGTCGCCAGGAGCCAGGCGGACCAGACGATCAGAGGCCGGTCTTCCGCGCGGCGGACGGCCAACAACAACCCTATTGCAGCCGGAATCATCGCCGCCCAGGCGAACGTGCTGATCCCCTGGAGGGGCGAGGCCAGCGTGCGCACCCACGGAGCGGCCAGCCAATACACTCCGGTGAAGGCGGCGGCACGCCCCAGCCGCTCGCCGGCGCTGAGGTGGCCGAGGAAGTGATCGGCCCATAAGGCCTTGACGACGCCGCTGGTCTGCCAGGGCGATCCCGTGGCCACCCAGCAATAGACGAACCAGGGCGCGACGCACAGGGTGAAGACGGCGGCGAGGAGGAGCACGGAGCGCAGCGTGCGCCGGTCCCAGGGCCGCCACCCGCGGAGCGCCGGCACCATGGCGAAGGTCAAGGCGGCGAAAATACCGGCCTCGGTCCGTGCCAGGAAGCACAACGCGAGGGCGCCGCCGAGCTGGACGTGCGGCAGGAGAGCCTCGCCGGGCGCCGCAATGAAGCTGGCCATGGCCCGCAGGACGAGGACGAGGCTGAAGGCATACAGGGCCGACTCCACGCCTTGCAGCGCAAGAGAAATGGCCAGGGGGTTGGCGAGCCAGCAGAGGCTGCCGGCCAGCGCCAGGCCCGGGGAGGTGTGGCGCCGGAAGAGGCCGATGAGAGCGATGGCCGTTGCCGCGTGCAGGAGGAATTCGAGCACGAGGGCGCCGCGCATCAGCGAGGCCGGGTCTTTCAGGACCGCGGCGAGCGGCAGGAGGAGCGCCATCCAGCCCGGGTGGTAGCCGCTGGTGGGGTGCACGCCGTCGAAGGTCGAGCCGTGGCCCGCCACGAGATGGCGGGCGATCTGGAAATAGTAGAAGGCATCGTCCGGCACGATGCCGAGCAGCCGGGGCACCGGCTGGCTCAGAAGCCGGAGATGGCCGAAGGCCAGCCCGAGCAGCACGGCGGTGAACCCAAGGCCGAGAAGCAGAGGACGCATCCACGATCGACGCTCGGGAAGAGCGCGGTCTGGATCGTCGAGGATCGATGCGGGCTGGGACACGGGGCGGTAGTCTGGCACAGTGCCCCAAAAACAAGGAGGGGAGCGGCCCTCACCGCTCCCCCATAGAGAAATGGAATCGAGATCGACGCGCAACCGCTGGCGGCGCGCAATCCTCAGGGTACTGAAAAAATGGCTCCCTCCAGCCGGCTCCTCCGAAACATGGCCCCTGGATGAATGTTCCAGGGAGCGTGCCCTCCGACTACTCCTCAATTCCCTCCGATCGAGAGGTTAGACGGTCAGGA
Source organism: uncultured Holophagales bacterium (assembly GCA_963842525.1). Classification (GTDB taxonomy): domain Bacteria; phylum Acidobacteriota; class Thermoanaerobaculia; order Multivoradales; family UBA5704; genus UBA5704. The sequence goes on along the minus strand of CAWJGT010000009.1, from coordinate 1,688,864 downwards.
TGCCTTAGGGAAGCGCATGAGCATGCGTGAATTTCAGATCAAGCGCGCTTTGATGGCCTTGCTCACGGCTTCGGACTTGGAATGGACGTGGAGCTTGTCGTAGATCGAGCGGATGTAGTTGCGGACCGTATTGATGCTCACCCGCATCTCGTCGGCCGCCGACTGGTAGCTGTAGCCGTCGGCGAGCAGGGAGAGCAGCCGGACTTCCAGGCGCGTGAGGTCGCCGCCGACCTTCGGCCGCGGCGGCAGCTCGCGGAACAGGCGGACCACCTTGTGGGCGATCTCGGGCGACAGCGGAGCCCCATCGTCGCGCGCCTCGCGGATCGCCTGGAGCAGCCGGTCGGGCGGCGTCTTCTTGAGCAGGTAGCCGCTCGCGCCGTTGCACAGCGACTCGAAGATCCGCTCTTCGTCGTCGTGGAGGGTCAGCATGAGGACCGACATCGCCGGATGGCGCTCGTGGAAGAGGCGGACGGCCTCGGAGCCCGGCATGCCCGGGAGGCTGATGTCGAGCAGGAGGACGTCGGTCGACAGCGAGCCCAGGCCGCGCAAGGCGTGCTCAGCGCTGCCGAATACGCCCGCGCAACGGAACCCCGGGGTGCCGTCGATGAGAAGCTTCAGCCCCTGCTGAGTCGACGGATCGTCCTCGACGATGGCGATTCGAATCGTGTCTGCAGTCGTCATTCTGGAATACGGCTCGGTGTGATTGAGTACCATGCCGCTGCCGGTCCGGCCAAGACATGGTCATGCGCTTCTGCCGGAAAGGGGCACGTCGAGGCGGATCCGCGTCCCCTGTCCGGGGATCGAATCGATCGTCAACCGGCCGCCCAGGGCGATGGCCCGCGCCTTCATGCTGGACAGGCCGTGCCGCCCCACGTCGTCGCTCTCCTCCGGCGGCATGAAGCCCTTCCCGTCGTCGCGGATCTCCGCGGCCAGCCGCCGGCCCGAGAGGCCGAGGTCCATGGAGACTGCATGCGCGCCCGAGTGCCGGGCCGCGTTGTGGAGCGCCTCCTTGACGATCAGGTAGAGCTGGCGGCGCTCCCCGGGCGAGAGCCGGACCAGCTCGCCGTCGGGCGGCGCCTGGAGGTGCCAGGCGATTCCACGCCCTTCCAAAAGGTCGCCGGCGAAACGGCGGATGCGCGTGGCGAGGCTGCGCAGGTCGTCCCGCCGGGGGTCGATCGACCAGATGCTCTCGCTCAGGGCCTCCATCATCTCGCGTGCGGTCTCGCCGATCTCGGTGAGGAGCCGCCCGCTCTCCGGGTCCGCCTCGGCTCGCCGGCGGGCCACCTCGCTCAGGATGGAAATGCGCGACAGGCTCGATCCGAGGTCGTCGTGGAGGTCGGTGGCGATGCGGGTGCGCATCCGCTCGAGGGCCAGCAGGTGGGCCACGCGGTAGCGGTAGAGAGCCGCGGCGCCGCCGGCCAGGACGAGCACGGCGAGCCCCAGGAACCAGGGCCGGCGCCAGAGCGGAGGGAGGACGACCAGGTGGAGCTCGGCGTACTTGCCGCTCTCCTTCCCCTCCTCGGGAGCCACGGCGCGGACCAGGAACCGGAAGCTGCCGGGGGCCAGGTGGGCGAGCAGCACGGAACGCGACATGGTCGCGCGGCTCCAGGTCCGATGGATCCCCACCAGCTTGTGCTCGTACTGGATGCGCCTCCCCGGGACGAAGCTCACGGCGAGGAACTCGATCTCGAGCCGGTTGCGGCCCGCTTCCAGCTCGAGCTCCGGGACCGTGGACGCTCCCAGCGTGGAGACAGGCTTGGGGACGCCGTCGACCCGGATCTCGGTGATCCAGGACGACGGGACGGCGGCCGCCTTGCCGGTGGCGATGGGCACCAGCCGCGACAGGCCACCGTTGGTGCCGGCCCAGATCAGGCCCATGCCGTCCCGGCGCAGTACGTCCACGGCGTTGCTCGTCAGGCCGTCGACCGTGGTGAAATGATCGATCCGGCCGGAGCGGGGGTCGAGCCGGTCGACCCCTTTGCGGCCTCCGAGATAGATCCGCCCCCACCGGTCCTCGGCCACACAGCGGACCTCGTTCGAGGAGAGCCCGTGGACCCGGGTGATGCGGAGCCGCTGCCGCGGGGCCGCGGGCACGTCCAGCCGGCCGGCGCCGCCGTCCTCGGTCGCGATCCAGAGGCGGCCCGAGCGGTCGACGAAAAGATCCTGGATGGCTCCCTCCGGGAGGCCGTCTCCGGCGCCGAGCCGCTCGAACCGCCCGGCGTGGAGGCGGACCAGACCCTTGTCCGCGAAGCCGATCCAGATCTGGCCCGCCCGGTCCTCCGCAAGGGCGGATGGCAGCCCGTCAGGAAGGCCGTCGTCGCGCCCGTACGTCCGCATCTCGCCGGTCGCGCGGAGCCACCGCGTCAGCGGGCGCTCTCCGTAGGTGCCGATCCAGAGGTCGCCATGGCGGTCTTCGAGGAGCCGCAGGATGCTGTTGCCGCCCAGCCCGTCGCGGGCCGTGTAACGGTGCGGCTCGGTCGACGCGAGGTCCGCGAAGCGGGAGACGGCCGGATACCGCAGCAGCCCCTGGCCCGTGGCGAGCCACCACCGTCCCTCCTGGTCGAGCACGGCCGTCTGGCGCATGCTCCAGCCAAGATAGGTCACCTCGGGCGGGAGCTTCGGGCGGATCGCCTCGAGGCCGGAGCTGCTCAGCCGGTGGAGCCAGAGCGCACCCTCGAAGGTGTCGCCCGACTGCACGTAGAGAGCACCGTCCCGGCCCGGGATGATGGCGGTGATCCGCGGGTGGGCCAGGCCGTCCTCCTGGGTGAACCCCACGAAGCCGTTGTCCGCCAGGCGCTGCAGCCCGCGGCTCTCCGTACCCAGCCAGATGTTGGTGTCCCGGTCCTCCAGAACGGCGGTGAGGGAGCGCTCGGCGAGGCCGTTCTGCTCGGTCGCCAGGCGAAGCCGGCCCTGGTGCCAGACGAAGAGCCCTCGCGCCGTCGCCATCCAGACCAGGCCCTCCTTGCTCGCGATATGGACCTGCCGCCAGCCGGCCTCCCCAGGCCCGCCCAGGAGGCAGACCTCTCCCGGGATTGCCGGCAGGCGGCCGGCTCCTCCGGCGCTGACGAGGCATCCGGCCTTCTCGGCCTGCTGCGCCAGCGGGGCGCGCCGTCCGTCCACGGCCCGGTCCGCCGGCGCGGGCCAGAGGACGACCGCGTGCTGCTCGTGCGCGATCCACAGCCTGTCCTGCCGGTCCACCTCGAGGTCGTGGACCGAGTCGTTGCCGTGGTGCGGCTTGACGGGATAGCTCGTCCAGCCGCCGCCCGGCGCCAACCGCAGCAGCCCCCCCTCGGTCCCGACCCAGAGGCTGCCGTCGGCGGTCTCTGCAAACGCCTCCACTCGCCCCGAAGGGAGCCCCTGGCGTCCCAGCTCGATCTCCCGGATGGCCTCGGCCCCCCCTTCGAGGACGAAGAGCCGCGCCTCGCCCCCAATCCAGAGACGGCCGGCGTGATCCTCATAGAGGGCATAGACCGGCTCCGGGCCGGCCGAGCCCAGGCCTACCGGCTCGAAAACCTTGCCGTCCGGCAGCGGGTCGGGCACGAGCCGGGCAAGCCCATCACGGGTCGCGATCCAGTAGGTGCCCTCGCGGGTCACCAGCAGGTCGTAGACCCGTGTATGGGGGAGCCCCTCGGCCGTGCCATAGCTGAGAAACCGCTCCCCGTCGAAGCGGCTCAGGCCGTCCGTCGTGCCGATCCAGAGATAGCCGCGGGGGTCCTGGAGGATCCGGGTGATGGAATCGCCCGCGAGGCCGTCCTCGATTCCGAAGCTGCGGACAGGGAGCTGCTCCCCGTCCGCGACGCCACCGAAGACAGCGAGCAGGCAGACGCCCAGAACCGCGCGCCACGGATTCCTGACGAGGAGCAAGGCCATCTGAATTTACCCTGCACAAGCAGTTCGAGGAATATTAACTCAAGATGGTCTCTAAGAGGGTGTCTCAAAAGCCCCGCTGCTGGCGGCACCGGGGGGCCATTGGGGCGTGGTGGGGGCCCCTGATAGGGGTAGGGAGGACCGGTTGTTTACCCGGTCCCCCCTCCCTCCGAACCGGACGTGCGGATCTCCCGCATCCGGCTCTCCGGTTGGTGGTCTTACCTCCGAGAGGGTTGACGGGTCTGGGCGTAGGCTGCGTAGAAGGAGTACAGCCCAAGCTCAGCAAAGAAGGTCTTCGGCCAGCGGTTGTGATCGCGGCCCCGGGATCTCCCCTTGCGCTTCTGGCGGTGGCGCAGGATGCTGCGAAGCCGCATCCGGATCCACTTGTCCAGTTGCTCAAAGGTCGACCAGTGGCTGTGTTGAAGTATTCAAACCAGCCGCGCTGGATCGATACCAGGTCCGCGATGATCCGCTGGAGGCTGTGCCCGTTGGTGCGCCCGGTCTTGCTGCGAATCTTGTCCTGGAACTTACGGCGGCTCTTCGCGCTGGGCCAACGAAGGCCCCGCTCGAAGTGATACCCCAGGAAGTCGAAGCCCCCACGCTGGCTGGCATCGACGATCCGCGTCTTGTCAGGGTGGAGCTGCAAACCTGCCGCAGTCACCCACTCCTCGACCATGATCAGGGCCCATTGGGCCTCGAGCTGACTCTGGCACAAGATCACAAAGTCGTCCGCATACCGCACCATCTCATAGCCAAACCGAGCCATGTGATGGTCCAGCGGGTCCAGGTAGATGTTGGACAACAGGGGGCTGATCACGGCTCCTTGCGGGGTTCCCCCCTCTGGAGTCCAGTGGTCGGCACTCTCCATCACCTCCTGCTCCAAATACCCTTGCAGCAGGCCCAGGACCTTGCCGTCGGACACCTTGCCCCTCACCAACCCCATCAGGGGCTCGCGAGGAATTGTGTCGTAGTAGCTCTTCAGATCCGCATCCACCACGTGCACATACCCGGCCGCCAACAACTCGGCGACCCGACGCAGAGCATCCTTGGTGCCTCTCTGCGGACGGAATCCGTAGCTCTGTGCTGCGAAGTCCCGTTCATAGATCGGCTCCAGCACGTTGCGCAACGCGGTCTGAACCACTCGGTCTCGAACCGTCGGAATCCCCAGGGGCCGTTTCTCCCGGCTCCCTGGCTTCGGAATCCACACCCGACGGATCGCTTGCGCTCGGTAACTCCCCTCCCGCAGGCTCCTCGACAGGCGCTCCAGGTTCTCCTCCAGAGTCGCCTCAAACATCCCGATCGTCACTCGGTCCACGCCGGCGCTGCCTCGGTTGCTCTTCACCTTCGCGAAGGACGACCGCAGATTCGCCAGCGAGCTGACCTTGTCGATCAGGCTGTACCACGTTCCTCCTTGGACCCCCTCATCGAGGGCCGTCAACATACGTGCGCTCCAGACGCTCGGTTCCACCCAGGACCAGCGGCCCCGAGTCTCTCCGGCCAGGCTAGCCCCGAAGGGCACTGCAGCCGGTGTCTTCTCCTCCTGTCTGAGGCTCATGTATCCACCTTCCTGTCCCCCTTGGCTCCACGCCCGTTACGGCGCTTCTTCGCTACTACGGGGCCTGTGACTCCTCGGGGACCCTCCTTTGGCCTCTCCCGAGGTCTCCCCACTTCACGTCACTCGTCCTTTGAGACCATTCTGTCTCCAACCACCCCACACACCCCCATCGTCGCCTTTGCACGCTACCCCTCGGCTCGATGGGCTTCCCTTGCGGGTCTGGGCTTCACCATTAGTCCGCTGGCTCGCCGATGCGCACGGCCGAATCGAGTTCGTCATCCTACGGACTGGTCTCTCACCTCCAGTTGCTCCCCACCCCGCCTCACGGCGACGCAGTTACCTTCAGTTACAGGCCGGAGAACGTATGCCTGAAGAGGACTTTCACCTCTCTGGACAAGTGCGCTTGTGGGCGCACGGACCGCGGGCGTCTCGCCCGCCCAGACTCCCAGCGACCAGAGAGCTGCCACAAACCCGCTGTCGGCCCAAGTTCGTAGAGAGCGGGCGGGACGCCCGCGGTCCCAGGGAAAGGCTGTTCGTCCAGGGACTTTCGAAACACCCTCTAAAGGGGTATTCAGGGGCGGCAGGGCGCGCCGCGCTCGTAAACGGCGAGAGCCTCCTTCATGCCGGGGAGCGCGTCCGCGGGGCCGGTGCGTCCGGCCTCCTCGATCGCGATCCGCTGCCAGCGGGCGGCCTCGCCGCAGTCTCCCTTCTCCGCGCTGGCCATCGCGACCACCGCGGCGTGGACGGCGGACGGCTGCGCCTGCCAGACGGCCATGGCCAGCTCGAGAGCGCGGGCGCCGTCCCGCTGCGCGCGGTCCGGGCACGCCGCCAGGAGCCGGGCCAGGCCGAGCGCCAGGAGCCCGCTCCGGGGCAGCAACCGCAGCCCCTCCTCCAGACGCTCCCGCGCCGGACCGTACCGCCCCATGCGGACCAGGGTCTCGGCCTCGCCCAGGCGGGCCGCTTCGCTGGCCGGATCGAGCTCCAAGGATTTCCCGTACTCCGCCAGCGCCTCCTCGAGGCGGCCGGCGTCCCGCAGGACACGCGCCAGGGAGCGGCGCGCCTCGGCATCCTTCGGCAGGGCCGCCACGGCCGCGGCGAGGTGCTCGCGGGCCTCTTCCGAAGGGCCCTGCAGGGCGAGCAGCGTGCCGAGGTTGAAATGCGCGGTGGCGTTCGCGGAGTCCCGCTGCAGGGCCTCCCGCAGCGCGGCGACGGCCGCAGGGAGATCTCCTGTCTGCACCAGGGCCGCGGCGAGGTTGACCCGTGCCTCGACGCTCTCCGGTCGCGCCGCCAGGGCACGGCGGTACTCGTCTGCCGCCTCGGCGAAGCGCCCGTTGTCGAAAGCGGTCTTGCCGCGGATCAGGTGCGCCTTCTCGCCCGACCGCAGCTTGTCGAGCTCGTCCAGGAGAGGATCGGCCGGGCGGACTCCCACCGGGCCGACCTTCGCGAGGTGCTCGTCGGCCCTGGCTTTGTCGCCCAGTCCCTGGTAGGCGCGGGAGAGCAGGAAGTGAAGGCGGCCGGCCGTGGGCGCCTCGGCGAGGGCCGTCTCGAGGAGCTTCACCGCCGCGGCATAGTCCCGCCGGTCGAGCGCCGCCTGCCCGAGCAGGGCCTTGGCGGCGGTCGAGGCGGGATCGGCGGCGAGCGCGCGCCGCAGGCGTTCCTCGGCCTCCCCGGTACGGCCCTGGAGGCGCGCAATTTCCGCCAGATAGACGAGGGCCGGCACGTCATTGGGCGAGAGCGCCAGGGCCTTCTCATAGGCCGCAGTCGCCTCGTCGAGGCGGCTGGCCTGCTGGAGGACCGACCCCAGATAGTGCGGCCAGCGGAAGTCCGTGCCATCGAGCCGCGCCGCGTTGCGATAGCAGGCCTCCGCCGGCTCCAGCAGCGCATAGGTTTGATAGAGCTTGCCCAGGTCGCCGAAGGCCCTGGCGCGGGCACGTGCATCCGCCGCGGGTGTCGCCAGAATTTGGAAAAGCTGACGCTGCCCCGCACCGAGCTGCTCCGCCACCTCCGGGTCCAGCGCATCGAGGTCCGGGAACGGCACGGTCGGGTCCATGGCCTTGCCCGTTGGCTGTGCGGAGAGGAGCCGCGCGGCGAGGAGAAGGAGGACGGCGACGAGTGGGGCCCTCACCCCCCTGGCCCCCCTCTCCCATCCGCACTCCCGACCCCCGGGAGAGGGGGGAAAATGCGAAAAAATACGAATGAAGCTCATGGTGGGCTCCCCTCTCCCGGGTGTGCGGGAGTGCGGATGGGAGAGGGGCCGGGGGTGAGGGTCTTCCCGCTCCCCTGCACCAGCGTCGTGTACGTCCGGAGCGGCGGCGGTGGGAAGGACTCGGCCTTGCCGTCGGGCCAGCGGACCAGCACCTCCGTCACCTCCGGCGACCCGTCGAGCCCGACCAGCACCCGCGGATCGCTCCCGGTGGCATAGCTGCCGCCCGTGCCCGACTGCCGCCAGAGAGAGCCCGCGCCGCGCCGGACCACCTCCACCCGCGCCCCCAGCAGGTCGTGCTCTTTCTTCGCCCCCGGCGCCCCCGGCGGACGTCCGACGAGCCGCAGCCCGAGCCAGGCCTTGCTGTCCGCGAGCTGGTTGACGAGGAGACGGGCCGGACCGTTGCAGTTGATCACCAGAACGTCCGTATCTCCGTCGTTGTCCACGTCGCCGAAAGCCGCTCCCCGGCCGACCTCGGGGACCGAGAACGGCGGCCCCGCCTCGCGGCTGATGTCGGCGAAGCGCCCGCCGCCCAGGTTGCGGAAGAGCTGGTGGGTCTCGGCATAGGGGAACGGGTCGCCCCGCCGTGCCTGCTCCTCGATCACGTGGACCGCGCCGTTGACCGCCAGCAGGTCGAGGCGGCCGTCGCGGTCCACGTCGAGCGCGCCTGTGCCGAAGCCGGTGAACGGCAGGCTCGGCGCGCCGAGGCCCGACAGGGCCGTGCGGTCCTCGAACAGGCCGGCGCCGTCGTTGACCCAGAGCGTGTTGGTCTCCCCCGTCAGATGGGTGACGAACAGGTCCACGTCGCCATCCTCGTCCAAGTCGGCCACGGCGATTCCCATATTGGCCTCGGCCCGGCCGTCCGCGTTGACCGCCACCCCGGCGGGAAGCCCGATCTCTTCGAACGTGAAGTCCCGCCGGTTGTGCCAGAGGTAGTTGTACATGCCGTCGTTGGTGACGAACAGGTCCTGCCAGCCGTCGCCGTCGAGGTCGGCGGCCACGACCCCCATGCCGCGGCCGGCCGCGCCGGCGATGCCGGAGCGTAGAGACACGTCCTCGAACGTGCCGTTGCCGCGGTTGCGCAGCAGGCGGTCGGGCGCAGGCGGGAAGGCGGACGGGCCGCAGTAATCCCGCCGGCTGCTCGGCGCGGAACAGCGCAGGTTGCGGTCCACCGAGAACTCGACGTAGTTGGCGACGAAGAGGTCGAGCCAGCCATCGCGGTCGAGGTCGGCGAACGAAGCGGAGAGGCTCATGCGCGGATCGTCGGCCCCGGCGGCCTTGCCCACCTCTGCGAAAGTGCCGTCACCTTGGTTTCTCCAGAGCTGGTTGGGGCCGAAGTTCAGGACGTAGAGGTCGACCCATCCGTCGTTGTCGAAGTCGCCGGTGGCGGTCCCCATGCCATAGCCGAGCGCCCGGATGCCGCTCGCCTCGGTCACATCGACGAAGCGGGGCTGCGGGTTGCGCGTCCCGCCCGCGATCAGGTCGCTGCGGAACAGGCGTCCGCCCCGGGGGGAGGTGGTGTCCTGCTTGCCGGGCTCGAGCACCGTGCCCTGGACCAGGAAGGCGTCGAGGTCGCCGTCGTTGTCATAATCGAAGAGCGCCCCGCCCCCGCCGACGATCTCCGGATAGTAGAGCTGCCCCGTGCCTCCGTTCGAGTACTGGAAGACCAACCCCCATTCGGCGGCGCGGTCGACGAAGGGGACGGGCGACGGGGGTGCCGCGCCGATCGCGACCCAGGCAAGGATCAGAACCGTTGCCGCTCGCATCCAAGGAGTCCTACGCGGCACCTTGCTCTGCCTTCTCCGCCGTGTCCCGGAACCGCCGCACGGTCTCCCCGGCCGGCTCGACCGCATGAATCCCGGCCACGCTCTTGCCGGCCTGGAGGTAGTCCCGATAGGAAAAACCGCCGCGGACCGAGCGCTTGAGCTTCCAGAGCGACTGCACCGAATAGATCATCCGCATCCAGTGCTTGGTCTTGCGGCCGCGCAGCAGGAAGCGGCCGATCGGACCGGCCCTGGTCCCCATCTTCTCGATATAGGGAGTGCGGATGACCGAGACCGGCACCCCGGTCAGGCGTTCGGTCAGGACGATGTCCTCCTCCCGCGCCGCCAGGATCGCCTGCTTGTACTCGGCCGGCGCCGTGCACTCGATCGTGGCGATGAAGCGGGTCCCCAACTGGACGCCGGCGTAGCCCAGTCGCAGGGCATGGACGAAGGCCGCCTCGTCGCCCACGCCGCCGGCACACACCAGCGGCACGCCGAGGTCGTGCAGCTCCTCCCAGAGCCGCTCGGCGCTCTGCGGGCCGGCATGCCCCCCGGCCCGGTCGTTGACGGCGATCAATCCGTCCACCCCGGCCTCCAGCCCCTTCAGAGCCCAGCGCCGGTCCGTGACGTCGTGATAGACGACGCCGCCCACCGCATGGGCCTTCTCCACCACCCAGCGCGGGTTGCCCAGGGAGGTGACGAAGAAGCGGATCCCATCCTCCAGCGCCACGTCCATGTACCGCCGCATCCGCTCCAGGTAGGTCTTGGAGGACTTCTCGACGATCACATTCATCCCTACCGGTTTCGAAGTGAGCCGGCGGATGAGCCGCAGCCCCTCGCGAAACTCGTGGCCATGAACATAGACCAGCGACAAAGGCTGGATCACCCCTATCGCGCCGGCCTCGGATGCCGTCGCGACCAGCTCCGGGTTGCTGCAGGGATACATGGCGCCGCAGATGAGCGGCACCTCGATGCCGAGCTGCTCGGTGAGCGGAGTCTTCAACAGAGGCATGGTGGCCCGCATGCTACCCCGGCCGGCCTGCAGTCTGCTATCCTATCTATAGAATTACCCGCTTCGGAGGTGCAGTATGAGCCGGACCCCGCTGGTCGTGTCGATGTCTCTCGTCCTTCTCACCCTCAGGATCTTCAATGTGGCGGCGCGCGCCGAGAGTACGGCAACCGCGGCGGTCCCGGGCATCGCCGGCGAGGAGCCCAGCCTCAGCCTGCGCGTGGCGGACCTCGTGGAGCGCAACGACGTCGAGGCCCTCCGCGCGCTCGGGCCGCAGACCCTGCCCGCGCTGATCTTCCTCTACGACACGGGCGACGAGGCCCGGCGGACCCGGATCGCCAACCTTTTCTATGCCCTCGAGTGGACCTCCCCCGAGGCCGAGCGCTCGCTGATGCGGGACGTCCGTACCCACAACGTCGAGCTTCGCCTCGCCGTGCAGTATGCCCTGGGCCGGGTCAGCAGCGGCCCGCAGGTGGTCGAGGCCCTGCTCGACACCCTGCAGAACGATCCGATCCCGCTCTTCCGGGACAAGGCGGCCTGCGCCCTGGCCTACGACCAGATCCATCTGAAGGAGCCCGAGAAGGTGCGCATCTACCAGGGGCTCATCCAGGCCCTTTCGAACCCCGAGCCGCAGGTGCAGGCGGTCTCCATCCAGGCCCTGAGCATCCTCACCGGACAGACCAAGGGCTTCCACCCCCAGCTCGCGCCCGAGCGCAGGCAGCGCAGCATCGACATGTGGGAGCGCTGGCTGGCGGAGTACAGGCAAAACCTGTGAGGCTCCTCCGGATGGTCGCGGGGGCTCTGCTCCTCACGCTTGCCGCTCTGCCGGCCGCGGGGGCCGAGCCCTCCTCCATCCTGGCCAGCTACAGCTTCGATGACGGCTGGACCGACACCGGCCCCGATACGTTCTCGGTGTTTCGCAACGCGCGCGGGGACGTCCGGCTCTCCAACTCGTTCCGCCAGAGCGGCTACTCCTCCGTCGAGATCCGCGACGTGGCCGGCGACGGCGACTTTCCCGAGCTCCAGGGCTATTTTCCCGCGCGCCGGGACGGCTGGCTGGTCGTCTACTTCGCCTTCCTGACGACGGATACGAACGAGGAGCTGAACATGGCCCTCGCCGGGCCAGCCTGCTTCTCCATGAGCAAGAACGGCATTGCCTTCTGGCTCTCCACCCGCCGCGGCTACCTGTTCCATACCTCGGACCGCAACCCGAAGCGGCTGCTGCGCCTCAAGAACTTCACCTGGTACGGGGTCGAGGTGGACTATGACGTGCGCCGCGGGCGGTACGACCTGCGGATCTATGAGGAGGGGATCGAAGAGCCGGTCGTCTCCCGGAAAGACCAGCCGAACGCCACCCGGCAGCCTGGATCGGTGGTCAGCATGTTCTCGTTCATCGGAGACCCGGGAAAAGACACGTCGAACGTCGCCTACTACGTCGACGACATCGTCGTGGCGATCAACCGCGACGTCGCCCTCTCCCCGCTCGTCGCTCCAGGACGCCGCAAGCTCTTCGTCGAGACGCTGCCCGCCCCGGCATCGGCTGCGGGCCAGGAGGAAGATCCCGCGGTCCGGCTCGAGCGCGCGGGCGACGAGGCGCTGCGGCAGCGCGATCTGGCCGCGGCGAAGCGGAGCTACCAGGAAGCCCTTGCCGAGACACCGGCCCTATCCCGTGTGCTCCTGAAGCTTGCGGACGTCCACTTCCTCCTCGGCGACCTCAAGGCCGAAAAAGCCCTGCGCGAGAAGATCTTCGGTAGCCTGGACCCGAAATAGCGACCCAGAATAAAAAAAGGCCGGCGCGCGCCCAACCTCGGTATCGCGTCGCCGGCGTTGCTGGAGATGCGGTGACTGTCGTCGTATTCCGCACTTCCTCATAAGGGCAAGGGCTGTGCCAGGCCAAAAGGCCCGAAAACGCCCCCCAAGCCTGTGTCAGCTCTGTCAGACCGCGGGACCGACATGTCGCCGACATGTCGGTCCTCGCTTCGGACTCGCCGCCTCCGCCCCGCCACGTTCCCCCTCTCCCGGTCGGTGGGAGGGCGATGGGAGAGGGGGCTAGGGGGTGAGGACCCGCTTCTCGATCCACGCCTTCTCGATCAGCACCGGCGTCTTCGGCTTGTGGAAGGCGATCCGGTTGCCGCCCGACTCCTCGTACTTCTCCTCGACTTCGACGCCGCCGATCTTCTCGAGGACGTCATAGCCCTCGACGAGCTGGCCGAAGAGGGCGTATTTGCCATCGAGGTGGGGCCGTGGCGCGAGGCAGATGTAGATCTCCGTGTTGCCGCTGTCGGGGTCGGTGTCGCGGGCGAGGCCCACGGCGCCGGGGATGTGCAGGTGCTTCGTGCCGAATTCCCCTTTCACCTTGGGCTTGTCGTTCTCGCCGCCGTCGCCGGCCTGGATCACGTGCCCCTGGACGAGGCGATAGAACGGCTTGCCGTCATAGAAGCCCTCCCGGACCAGCTTCTTGATGTGCGCCGTCGTCAACGGGGCGTCCTCCTCGAAGAAGCGGAACACCATGGTCCCCAGGCTGGTCTTGAGGACGCAGACCTCCTCCGGTCCACGGGCAGAGGGTTGGGCGGTGGGCTCGGCAGCCGACCCGAGGGCCGGGAGAAGAGCCAGGAGAAACATAGGGAGGAATAGCCACTTCATGATAATCTCTCCGGAGATGTGATGTCGTTAATCTGAGTCCGTCGAGGGAACCGCGATCCGAAACATCTCGTCGGAATCGTCATTCCTACACAGAGGTGTTCGTACCGAGGCACATGGTGTGTCTCCGGGTTGTCGTTGGAGCCCGGCCTGCGGCCGGCTGAGGAAAGGTGTATGAGACCTGTGCTCCGAAGATTTTGCTCCTTGAAGGAACGGTTTCCCCGTTTGGTCTCTCTGGTTGTCGCCCTTGTCGTGCTTGTCTTGTGGTCTGTCCCATCTCAGTCCCAGCCCCCTCCAGAAGCGCCCATCGACCTTGGAATGGGCGTGAAGATCCCCATGCGGGACGGCGTGACGCTCAATGCCACGGTCTACCGCCCGGCCGGGCAGAAGGAGCCGCTGCCGGTCATCTTCATGCCGACTCCCTACAGCGCCGACACCTACCATGACAAGGCCATGTACTTCGCGCGCCGCGGCTATGTGTTCGCGCTGATCGACGTCCGCGGGCGCGGCAACTCCAGTGGCAAGTTCGTGCCCTTCCTCGACGACGCGCGCGACTCCGCCGATACGATCGAATGGCTGGCCCGCCAGCCATGGTCCAACGGCAAGATCTCCCTGTGGGGCGGCTCGTACACGGGCTATGTCCAATGGGCCGCGCTGATGGAGCTCCCGCCGCATCTGATCACAATCGTGCCGGCGGCGGCGGCCTACCCCGGGGTGGACTTCCCAATCTCGGACAACATCTTCTACTCGTACAACGTCCAGTGGCTCACTTTCACGAACGGTCTGCTCTCCAACCGCTCGCTCTTCACGGACATATCGTTCTGGACCCAGAAGTTCCGCGAGCTGTACCTCAGCCACCGTCCCTACCGCGAGCTCGATCAGATCGCCACCGGCAAGACCGACCCGGTCTTCCAGACCTGGTTCGACCACCCGACGCCGGGGTCGCCGTATTGGAAGGCCATGGTGCCGACACCCGAGCAGTACCGGCGGATGAACGTCCCCATCCTGACCATCACCGGCCACTACGACGAGGACCAGCCCGGGGCTCTGAAGTTCTACCACGAGCACATGCAGTACGGCAGCCCCGAAGGGCGGGCGCAGCACTACCTGATCCTCGGCCCCTGGGACCACTCGGGGACGCGAGCCCCGAAGCGGGAGGTCGGCGGCCTGACCTTCGGGCCGGCGAGCCTGGTCAACCTCGACGAGCTCCATCTGCAGTGGTACGACTGGACGATGAAAGGGGGATCCAAACCCGCCTTCCTGAAAAAGCGCATCGCCTATTACGTTGCGGGGAACGGCGGGGAGGCCTGGAAGTACGCCGACAGCCTCGACGAGGTCGCGAGCGAGACGCGCACGCTCTATCTCGCCTCCGAGAACGGCCGGGCCAACGAGGTGTTTCGCTCCGGGACGCTCGGCGAGGCGCCGCCGCCGCGGTCCGAGCCGGACCGCTACGTCTACGACCCGCTGGACGTCCGCCCGGCCCAGTTCGAGATGCAGGACTCCAGGAACCGCCACACCGACCAGACCAGGAGCCTCCACCTGTTCGGCAACGGTCTCGTGTACCACAGCGAGCCGTTTACGGAGCCGGCCGAGGTCTCGGGAGCGGTCAAGCTCAGCCTCTGGATCGCGCTGAATGTGCCGGATACGGATTTCCAGGCCGAGCTCTGGGAGGTCCTGCCCGACGGATCGGCCGTGTCGCTGACCAACTGCCAGCTCCGCGCCCGGTACCGCGAATCGCGGGACCATGCGGTCCTGGTCCCGCCCGGGGAGGTCCTGCGCTACGACTTCACCACCTTCACCTGGTTCTCCCGGCGGATCGCGAAGGGGAGCCGCCTGCGGCTGCTGGTCTCCTCCCCCAATTCCATCCACTACCAGAAGAACTACAACTCGGGAGGAGCGGTGGCCGACGAGTCCGGCGAAGACGCCCGCACCGCGGAGGTCACCCTCTATCACGACGCCGAGCATCCGAGCGCGCTGGAGCTCCCGGTGGTGGCGAACTGAGGACCTCACCCCCTGGCCCCCTCTCCCATCGCCCTCCCCCCGACCGGGAGAGGGGGAACGCGGCTGAGGCTGAAAGGCGAGGTCGGGGCTTGACGCCCATCAAAGCCATTCTGAGCGCAGCGAAGAAATCTGGGCGGGCGGAGCTTTCCAACCCCAGATCCTTCGCTGCGCTCAGGATGACATGGCAGGTCAGCTACGACCTCGCGCAGATCGCCTCAACAACGTCCCCCCAGACCCGGTTGGGGGTGGGGCGATGGGAGAGGGGGACAGGGGGTGAGGTTCGTTTCGGCCGGCATGGGGGCTTGCATCCTGCCGGCGCGCGTGGCGTAATGCGGAGCAGGAGGAGCCCTTCCGCATGGAGGATCTGATCCGGGATCTGCGCTACGGCGTGAGGATCCTGTCCAGGAGGCCCATCTTTGCCGGCGTGGCCGTGCTGTCGCTGGCCCTGGGGATCGGCGCAAATACCGCCATCTTCAGCGTCCTCAATGCTCTGATGTGGCGGATGCCGCAGGTTGCGGACCCCGGCCGCCTGGTCACCCTCTACGCGAGGGACGTCAGGAACCCGCAGGTCGGCCGCACGCCGCTCTCCCACCCCAACTGGCAGGACTACCGCGCAAGGAGCCGGAGCTTCTCCGGCATCCTCGGGTACGATCGGGAGATCGAGCTCAGCGTCTGGACGGGCCCGGAGCCCGTCCTCGCCATGGGCCAGCTCGTCTCCGGCAACTACTTCGACGTCCTGGGGGTGCGTGCGGCGCTCGGCCGCACCTTCCTGCCCGTGGAGGACCGCGAGCCGGGCACCCATTGCGTGACCGTGGTCTCCCATGCCTTCTGGAAGGAGCATCTGGGTGCCGATCCCGCAGCAGCCGGCCGGACAATCACGATCAACGGCAGCGGTTACACCGTGGTCGGCGTCGCCCCCGAAGGCTTCCGCGGGGCGAGCCTCGACGCGCAGGCGCAGCTCTGGATCCCGATGGCGATGAACCGGCAGATCCGCACCATCCCGGACTTCAACTGGTACGGCAATCGGCGGGGCCTCTTCGTCACGGCCATAGGACGCCTGAAGCCCGGAGTCACCCTCGAGCAGGCGCGGGACGATCTCGGCGCGATTACCCAGCAGCTCGAGCGGGAGTATCCGGACTACAACAAGGGGCGCGGCATCGAGATGGTGCCCCTGGCCAGGGCCACCCTCGGTTGGCAGGTCGACCGCCAGAGCCTGTTGACGGGCACGCACTTCCTCCTCGCGGTCACCGGACTGGTGCTGCTCATCGCCTGCGCCAACGTGTCGAACCTCCTGCTGGCGCAGGCGGCGGCGCGGCGGCGGGAGATCGCGGTCCGCTTGTCGCAGGGGGCCTCGCGGGGCCGCCTGGTCCGCCAGCTCCTGACCGAGAGCGGCCTCCTGGCGGTGCTCGGCGGCACCCTCGGCCTGCTCCTCGGCGCGTGCATCCTGAAGGCTGTGCCGACCCTCCTTCCCAACGCGCCGGCCCTCGCATTCATCGACCTTCCCATGGACGGCCGGGTGCTCGCCTTCACCCTGGGGGTCTCGCTGCTGACCGGCCTCCTTTTCGGCCTGGTGCCGGCGCTCCAGGGGACGCGGCCCGAGGTCCTTCCGGCACTCCGCAACCACGCCGAGGCGGAGGCCGCGTCGCGGGGCTTCGGGTTGCGCGGCGTACTGGTGGCCGGCCAAGTGGCCCTTTCCCTGGTGTCGCTGGTGGCCGCCGGTCTCTTCCTGCGCAGCCTGGGCGAGATGCAGCGTGTCGATCCGGGCTTCGCGGCCGACCGCCTGGCCGCGCTCTCGTTCGAACGTCAGCCATCAGGGCTGGAACCGGGCGGAGGGCGAGCAGTTCTTCCGCGATGTGCAGGAGCGCGCCGCCTCTCTGCCGGGAGCGGTCGCCGCCACCCTGGCGCAGACCCGCCCCTTCCACCGCGCGTTCTCACGCTCGGTCTTCCTGGAAAGGGACGATGACGCGAGAAACCGCGTCCTGGTCCAGGTCAACGCAGTGGGCCCGGATTATTTCTCCACCCTGGGCCTGCCGCTCGTCCGCGGCCGGGTCTTCACCGAGGCGGACCGCGAAGGGGCGCCGCGCGTGGTGATCGTCAACCAGACCCTGGCCGCGAGGCTCTGGCCCGGCCAGGACCCGATCGGCAAGCGCTTCCATTTCTTCGACAACCCTCCCGTCGAGGTCGTCGGAGTCGCTCGGGACGCCAAGTACCAGGACCCGCGGGAAACCCGCCAACCGTACGTCTACGAGCCGCTGGCCCAGCGCTACGTCTGCGGCGTGACCCTGATCGTGCGCGCCGAAAGCGACCCGGCGAGGCTGTTGCCGGTGATCCAGCGGGAGCTACGGGCGATGGCCCCAACCCTGCCGCAGGGGGAAGCGGTGGCTGTGCTCGACCTGAGAGACCGCACGCTCTGGGAGCAGCAGGCCGGAGTCTGGCTGCTCACTCTCCTCGGCCTGCTGGCGCTGCTCCTGGCCACGGTGGGGCTCTACGGCGTGATGTCGTTCGCGGTGGCACGACGGTCGCGGGAGATCGGCGTGCGCATGGCCCTGGGAGCGCAGCCGGCGGACGTGCTCGGCCTGGTGCTGCGGCAGGGGCTGACCGTCGTGGCGGCCGGGCTGGCGGCCGGGCTGGCGTTGTCCTACGGCGTGACGCGCCTCGCCGCGAGCCTGCTCTTCGGCGTGAGCCCGCGCGATCCCCTGGCCTTCGGCACCACCTCCGTCATCCTGGCGCTGGTGGCCCTCACCGCCACGCTCCTGCCGGCCGTCCGGGCCACGGCCGTGGAGCCCGTCGTGGCGCTGCGCACCGAATAGCCTCCCCAGGGCTCTGGATCTTCTCCCCCGACCCAACCCTCTTGGCCGCGTTGGTGTCTAACTCTAACTGATGCGGACCGACCCTTCATCTACGCCCAGGAGGCCGAACATGTTCTCGATCGCGAGTTGGGACCAGGATCTGAAAATCGTGCTGAGCATTCTCCGGCGGCTGAAATGGCCTCTGATCCTCCTCTTCTACTTCACGATGTTCTCGTGGAAGCCGGTTCCCACCATGTGCTACCTGGCTCTCTTCATGGTGATCGGAGCTTTGGCCTATCAGGGCGACCTCGAGCGGGAGAAGCAATCTCTGGACGACTTCACGGGCGGAGGGCTCTTCTTCCGCTATGGCAAAGAGGTCGAAAGTGTCAGGTGGGTCGTTCCTGTGAAACCCGAGTGGAACGCTGAGGAGACCCGACGCTTCGCAGAGACCCTGCGGCGCAAATTGGCCGAGAGGATAGACCGTCACCTGCCCGACGATTCCGTCCAGGTTAAGGACGCCGTGGTGATCCGCGAGAAGAACCGGGGCCTTGGTAAAGAATTCATCAGGGTCTGGGCCAAGACAGAGCTCGGCAGCTTCATTGTCCACTTCCTGCACTTCGCCTCTTTCGGTCGATCCATCACACTTCATTACCGCAGCTTCGTTCGTGGAACCCACACCACGTTCGACATCGTCAAGTTCGTCCTGGCAAGCCCCCTGTCGTTCTGGTTCTGGATCTGGCCCTGGGCGAACAACGGACACAGCATCATCAGCCGCATGAGCCACTTCTGCGAGAGCTCCTATGACTATATGGACCTGCAGACCATCTATTCCACGAGCCATGCCCTCGTGCTGGGCGAGCTGCAGGAGGTCCTGAAGGAGGAGGAGGTCCTCACCGAAGAGTTGCGGCAGATGATTTTCAACCAGATCACGAACAACAACGTCCAGAACACCATCAGCGCCTCCCATGGAGGGAACGTGACTGTCGGGGGGGCGGTCGCCCAGACTGCGAGTGCGCCGGCGCCTCAGGCGGCGTAGTCCAATGAGCCACAACAACAACATCACGGCCACCGGCTCGGGCACAATCTCAATCGGCGGCTCGGTCGAGCAGCACATCCTGACCGGGGGAGAAACCACCGACCAGCGCCGTGGTGTCCGGGTGCTTTTCCTAGCGGCCAACCCTGCCGACACCACCCGGCTCCGGCTGGATCGTGAAATCCAGGCGATCGGGCGGGCCTTACAGGCGAGCGGGCTGCACGACCGCTTCGAGCTCCAGCAGAGCTGGGCCGTCGGACCCGCGGAGATCCAGGATTCTCTGCTCCGCTATCGACCGGACATCGTCCACTTCAGCGGGCATGGGGAAGAGGAGGGGCTGGTCTTCGAGCCCTCGTCCGGCTTGCGCCATCTCACGGTCGAGAACACCGATTCCCCTGCTCCCCCCGCGCACGATTCGGTCGGCTCCCTGGCAGAGCCTTCGCACTGGCCCGTGGCAGCATCCGGTGCGTCGTGCTGAACGCGTGCCACTCGGAGGCTCAAGCAAAGGCTCTCGCCGAGCACATCGAATGTACGGTGGGAATGTCGACCGCCATCGACGACACGGCGGCCATCGGCTTCGCATGGTCCTTTTACCATGCGCTCGGTCAAGGCGAGAGCGTCCGCAAGGCGTTCGGCCTGGCCTGTGTGCAGTCAAAGCTCGCCGGCTCCGGCTCCCATGGAGAGCCTCGCCTGTTCGCAACCCGTGCCGATCCCGAGGCGCTCGTGTTCGTCGGCCGCCAGGCGTGACCATGGGACGGCCACTCTTCCCTGGCGGAGCCGCAGGGCTCCGAGAGCTGCGCCTGGCTGCGGCAGGCGCCTTTCTGATCGTTCTCGCCTGGGGAGCCCGCGGATGGCTGCACGCGGAAGCTCCTCCTGCCTTCGGGGAAGCGGCCCCGAGAGACCTCCGGCCCGGCGACATCGTCCTGCGGCGTGGCCGCGATCTGGCAAGCGCCGTCGTTCTCGCATCGGATCCGGCAAGCCGGTTCTCACATGCCGGCATCGTCGTACGGATCGGGGGAGTGCCCGCCGTCATCCATGTGCTCCCCCACGACTCCTCTCCGGGAAGCGGGAAGGTGATGGTCGAGCCATTCTCCGAATTCACCTCCCCGGCGAATGCCTCCGAGCTTGCCATCTACCGTTTCGCCGATCCGGCTTCACGCATTCCCACGGCGGCGAGCCGAATCGCTGTTGCCTATTTCCGGGAGGAGAGGCCTTTCGACGATGGCTTCAGCCTCGAAACACCGGCTCGCCTGTATTGCACCGAGCTCGTCTGGCGCGCTTTTCTCGCCGCGGGAACGGATCTCGTGGACGGCAGGTTCAAGCATCTTTCACTCCCTCTGAAGAAGGGGGTCTTCATCCTCCCAAGCACCCTGGCCGAAAGCCCCCATCTCAGCCAGGTTCACTATCACCGCTACGTCGATCGGAACGAGGAGAATCCATGAAGAGGCTCTGTCGGACGGTCTGTTTCGCTCTGTCGGTCCTGTGGCTCGTTGCCGGCTGTCAGCTGGGGGGGCCTGAGGCCGTCGTCAAGAAGTTCTATCGCGCCATCGAAAAGGGGAACCTCGAAGAGGCAATGTCGCTGCTTTCCAGCCGGATCACCAAGACGCTCGGGGAGGAGAAGATGAAGAGTGGGTTGGCCGAGGTAGCGCGCGACATGCAGCAAAAGGGAGGCGTCAAATCGCTCGAGGTGACGGAGGTCAACGTCACCGGTGAAATCGCCGATGCCCAAGTGAAGCTGGTGTTCGGCAACGGCTCGATCGATACCGAAAAGGTCAAGCTCATCAAGGAAGAGGGGAGTTGGAAGATCGACGCCGAAAAATGAGTCTGGGAGGTGACGCCGGGCTCCAGAAGCTCAAGGGCCTGCCGGAGTGGTAAGCTCGGACGGTGGCCGATCCAGAAGCTCCAAAAGGCGGGCCCCGTCTGCCTCAACTGCGACGAGACGCTTCTCGGCGGCTACTGCTGGCGGTGCGGCCAGCAGGTGGTCGACCTCCACCGTCCCTTGCGGCAGATCGTCGGCGACTTCTTCGACGACGTCCTCGATCTGGACACCCGACTGCTGCGCTCGATCCGGCCGCTCCTCCTGCGGCCGGGGTTGCTGACCCGTGAGTACCTCGCAGGGCGTCGCGCCCGCTATGCGCCGCCGTTGCGCCTCTTCCTCCTCTCCACCCTGCTCTTCGTCGGCCTGACGGCACTGTTGCCGGCACGTGGGAAGGTCGAGGTTGCCGTGGTTCAGGACGTCAGCAAGGCGCCTCCTCCCGGAGGAGGCACCAGAATCGTGCTGCCAAAGCTGCGGGGTGAATCGGCCCTGGCACAGCGCCTGAATCGAGCCAGCGAGAAGGCGAAGGCGAACCCCCGGGAGGCCTGGTCTTCTTCTATTTCATCGCCTTCATCGTCGCCATGCTGGCAATGATCCCGGTCACGTTGTATTTCTTCTAGATCTAGACGCCCAGGCTCTCCCAGTCGTGCGATCATCTCACCGTGCCGGACGCTAGACCCGAGCCCGCCTGCCTCAACTGCGGCGAGAAGCTCCTGAGAGACTTCTGCTCGCGGTGCGGCCAGGAGGCGGTCGACCTCAAGCGCCCCCTGCGGCGCATGGCCTCGGACTACCTGGACGACGTCCTCAGCCTGGACACCCGGCTGCTGCGGACGATCGGTCCCCTGCTCTTCCGGCCCGGCCGGCTCACCCGCGAGTATCTGGTCGGACGTCGCGCCCCGTATGTACGGCCGCTGCGGCTCTACATGCTGGCGGCGCTTGTCTGTTTCGGTGTGATGGCGATCTGGCCTACAGCGGCCCTCAATCTGTTGTTCCGTTCGTCAGACCGGCCCGCGGAAAGCAACACGGCGAAGCCGGTCTCCGCTCAGGCCGAGAGCCCCTCGTCGTGGGTCGGTCGGAGGCTCTCGAAAGCCGAGGCAGACCAGACGGGATTCGGCAAAATGTTCGCGGCGAACCTGCCCCGGGCGTTCTTCCTCCTCCTTCCCATCTTCGCTCTGCTGCTCACGCTGTTGTACCTGCGCCATGGGTATCGCTATCTGGACCATCTCACCTTCGCGTTGCACTTCCATGCCTTTGCCTTCGTGATCATGCCCATACGGCTTGCGATCGCTGCCGCGCGGCTTCATGGTCAGCACCGCGCCCCTCCCGTCTGGGAGTACCACATGGAGATCTCACGGCCGGACGTCTATAAAAAGCCGGCGGATCAGCCCTGAGGGGTCGCCTGCGCGAGCTCTTGCTCGACATCCTTGGCCCACGGAACGTCCTCGCCCCGCCGTTCTCGCGCCTCGCGGATGAGGCGGAGATTGCGCAAGGTGGTCTCGGGCTCCCAGGTCTCGCGCACCACGGCCAGAGCATCGGAGAGAGCCTTTTCCGCCTTCTCCTTGTCCTTTGCCAGGGTGGCCAACTCGAGGCGGGTGGCGTAATCCCAATAGTCGGGCTTGCCGGCGGCGATCTTGCGCTCGACCGCATACGAGACGACGGGGAGGATCTCCAGACGGCGCGGGTCCGGCGGCTCTTTGAGCTCCATGAGGGTGACGGCATTGATGCCCGGGTAGGCATCGCGCCAGTCAGCCTCGAAACCTTTCAAATAGGCGTCGATCGCCTTGTCGAGGACGCCGCGCGCCTGCATGGTCTTGCCAGCCTTTGCCGCCGCCTCCCAGCGGTCCTTGTAGACGCGGCCCAGGAGGCCGTAGGTCTCGCTGCTCGGGCCGCGCTTCTCGATGAGCTCCAGCAACACCTTCTCGGCGTCCTCTCCCCGGCCTGCCCGGTTGAGCGCAAAGCCGAGCTGCTCCTGGACCATCGTCGTCGTCCCGAGCGGCTCGGGCATTTTCTTGACCAGGTCGATCATGCGATCCCACGCCTTGACCGCTCGATAGGACAGGAGAAGATCGATGAGGACGCCCGTTTCGATCCTCGTGAAATCACCGAGGTTCGCTTCGACCGCATGCAGAGCTTCCGCCCCCTCTTTGCGCGCCGACGCAAGCTTCTCCTTCTGCTCGGTTGAATAGCGGACGGCTTCGCGAAATTCGTCCGTCTTGGCATGATCGATCGCCACGCCTGTATAGCCCTCGACAAGCTGGAAAAGAGGGCTCTCCCTTTCGGGTGGATATTTTCGGACGTCTTTCTGCGCGCTCTGCAGCCGTTTTACCAGAGCCGCGCGCGCGGCATCCACATTTCCTGGCCCCCCTTCCGGCGTCAGGGCATACGACATGGCACGGAGCGGCGCGACATCGAACGGGAGCCGGCCTCCGCCTTCCGCGAAAAGGAGAACGGTGCTGCAAGGCCGCACGGCGTGGCGGACACCCAACTCGTAGAAGACATTGGCGTTGGCGGTGGTCAGGTCGCCGACCGCGTACTCGCAGAAAATCAACCGCTCGAACATCGGCTTGTGGATGATGCCTCCCGACATCTCCTCGTCAGCACGCAGAGGTACGAGGCCGGCCTCCGAAATCGCCGGCGCGATGAGGTCTCGATAGACCACATCGAAATCGATGACCTTCCCGGAAACGTCGGGTTTCTGGCCGAAGGGCATGAGGACGAAACAGAGGTCGTTGGGCATGGGGCGAATCTCCGGGGTTTGTGGCCGATCGCTTCCTACAGTATCAGCACCACCTTCGTACACCCCTCCAGCCGCCGGTCGAAGAGGTCGTAGCCGCGCGCGCCTTCGGCGAGGGGGAGGCGGTGCGAGATCAAGGCGCCGAGGTCGTACTTCCCGGATCGAACCAGGGGGAGCAGCCTCTCCATATAAGCACGCGCCGGGGCGCGGCCGGTCCGGTAGGTGAGATTCTTGTCGTAGGCCTCTCCCGGAGAGATGGCGAAGTGGTGCTCAGTGTGGACGCCGACGGCGGCGATCGCACCCCCGGGGCGGACGAGGCCAAAGGCGAGCCGGCTGGCGTCCGGGCTCCCAACGGCCTCCACCACGGCGTCGGCCCCCCGCCCTTCCGTCGCCTCCCGGAGGGTTTGGATGGGATCGTCCCTCCCGATGTCGACCGGCTCAGCTCCGAACCGCTCGGCGAGAGAGAGCCGCTCGGGGACCGTATCCAGAGCGAAGATCCGCCCGGCCCCGAGCTCGCGGGCGGCGATCACGGCCATCAGGCCGACCGGGCCGCAGCCCACGACCGCCGCCGTCGTGCCGGGGCCGATGCCGGCGCTCTCGGCGCCGAACCAGCCGGTCGCAAGGTTGTCACCCGCGAAGAGCGCCTGCTCCAGGGGAGTGTCCTGCGGGACCGCCACCAGGGTCGTGTCGGCCATGGGGACCCGGGCCAGCTCGGCCTGGACCCCGTGGAGGCCCCTTCCCTGCTCCACCCAGCCGAAGAGCTGGCCCCGGGCGCAGCGGGCGGTGAGCCCCGACCGGCAGTAGAAGCAGGATCCACAGCTCGTGGTGAAAGGGCTGACCACGAGGTCGCCGGGACGGAACGCCGCCACCCCCGGGCCGGCCGCGACCACCTCGCCGGCGAATTCGTGGCCCATCACGGTGCCGGCGTCGAGGCCGGTCTCATTGCCGCGAAAGACGTGCAGGTCCGAGCCGCAGATCGCGGCTGCCCGGACCCGTACGATGACGTCTCCTGGCTCCCGGAGGCCGGGATCAGGCACGTCCGCGTGCCGCACCTGCCGGACTCCGTCGAAGACCAGGGCTCTCACCCGACGACTTTATCGCACCGAGACGCCGAGGAGCTTGCCCGGCTGGAAGCTGTAGTTTTCGACGTCAATAGCACTCCCTGACATCCGGATCTTAGCCGCGGGGATCATGTCGCCCTCGCCCTTGCCGTCCTTGCCGAGGCGGAGCTCGAGGTAGGCGAAGGGATAGTCCAGGGACCGCGCTCCGTGCCATGCCTCCAGGAAATCGATCGGCCGATCGGCCACCAGGATGATGCGCCGGCCCTGCTCGGTGGGCTTGGAGCGGGCGACCGCGATCGGATAGCCGAGGCTGTTGCCGATACGGATCCATCCCTTCTCCAGGTCAAACAGGGCCTCCTGCAGGGCGTCCGGTCCCTTGTCCGCCAGGATCTTGGCCAGGTTCTGGACCTCCTGGTCCGTGGAGTAGCCGTAGATGTAGATGTGCACAGGGGCCGTGGTCGGCTGCCCGGGCGCGGACGCCGGGACGGCCAGGGTTGCGGTGAAGTGTTCCCTCACCCTGTCCTGGGCCGCCGCCGGAGCCACTGCCAGCACAGCGAAACCGGCCATGACCAGCCAACGAAGCGTTGCTGAGGATCTGCCGAAGTGTCTGGTGCCCATACCCGCCTCCTTTCGGCGCGCTCCCACCAGCCGGCACCAGGCCTCCCCCAGGCCGCCGGGGAGCCACGTCCAGCATACAGCGTTTTCAGTTGCGAAGGGGAAACCGGCGGCTCAGCGAACAGCCTGCGATCGATGTCTCAAGGCGCGGTCCAGAAATCCCAGCACACGTCGCCGGTACTCGGCCGGGGCGAAGGTGGCGAGGTCGACGTGGGCGGCGCCGGGCACAAGCCAGAGCTCCTTGGGTGAGCGGGCATTCGCGAAGAGGCGGCGGGTCTCCTCGGGCGGAGTGCGGCTATCTTCCATACCCGACAGGATGAAGACCGGACAGCCCAGGTCCCCAACGTGGTCGACCGGGCGCAGAGCCGCCGTAGGAATGCCCAGCCGCGGCTCCATTTGAAGAGTCAGCAGCGGCGTCAGAGGCGGCCCCAAGGGTCCGAAAACGAGGGCCAGACGATTCGCCGTCGCCTCTTCGATCGTTGGATAGACCGCCTCGAGCACGACCGCGTCCAGCGGCAGAGGGTGAGGCGCCAGGAGAAGGGCGGCGCCGCCCAGGGAGCTGCCGACGGCGGCCACGGGCCGGCCCGGGAAACGGGAGCGGACAAAGTGGATAGCTGCTTCGGCGTCATGGCTTTCAAGATGGCCGAAGGTGATCCGTTCCCCCGGGCTCTCGCCGTGCGCCTGGAAATCGAAGGCCAGGACGTCGTATCCCGCTGCACGGAACAGGCGCGCGCGCTCCACCAGGCTGAGCCGGTTCGCCCGCACGCCGTGCATCAGGATCACCGCACCTCGCGGCCGCTCCGCGTGGCACAGCCAACCCGCGAGCACACTGCCGGAGCGGCTGGGGATGGTCACAGCCTCGGCCCGCAGGTCCGGTGGAGGGTTCCCGATCCGGGCCGGGACCGGCCGGGCGAGCAGGCTGCCAGCAAACAGGACGAAGCCCAGGGGGCACGCCAGCGAAAGGAGACCCAGTGCAAAGGTACGCCGGGTGAGCCGGGGCCGTATGGGCATAGTCTATTATAATGGTCAGAGCAGGTTTGTCGCCCGACCACCACCATGAGGCTCCTTGCGTGACCACTAAGCCTTCGCCGGACTCGCGTAGTGAGTTGCATACTGTCCTCCTATGGATCATCGGCGGGCTGGCACTCTTCTTTCTGGCACTTCCGTGTGTTCGCATGTGGGTTCCGGAATGGCGTATCGAGAAAATACCCGAAAGGGAGTTCTTTCTCGACCGATATCGAGATCTCGTGACTCAGGCAGGATTCGTGCCGGTCCCCCAAAGTGCGAGAGCTGGCCTCGGTTCCCGTATGAAGGACTATAACTATATTCGTTCGCTTTTGGGAGGAGAGGCGAGCGACTGGATCGTCAAGCAGCAACGCCCCTTGATGGTGGACATTTCCCAATTGGTGGACCAAGGCACCGACAGGGAAGCCTGGCTGTCAGTCACATTTTCCCTGGATGGGAGACCATGGTCCGCAATTTGGGCCCCAAGGCAGTTGCTAGGACCAGGTACTGACGAGACTTCCGGTGGGCTTCGTCGCCCCATCTCCCAAATGGTCAAGGAACTATGTATTTGGAAAGGTGACATTCTTCATCCAATACCCGGTGCACGGCTCGTTACTACCCGAATCGATGCCTCTTCGATAGGCGGCGGTCAGCTTCCTCAGTTTACCTATTCTCTCGCAGCAGGCCCTGCGTCGTCTTGTGTAAGAAGCGTCGGGACGGTACAAAATGCCCGCGGCGAGATCGACGCCATCTCGTCGGGAAACTTTCTTCGATTGTGGATTATACCATCCCTTTCCATCTTCGCCTCAGCTAGCTTGTTCTTGCTCTTGGCTATACGGGGGCGATTGTCGACTGCGAATGGGCTCATCCTCGGGGTCTTAAGCGTCATAGTCAGCTTCTTCATGACAAGCGAGAGAGGAGGGAACTTAGTTCACGTCATTGCGGCTTCCGTCAGCGCCATCTACTTTGCTGCTCTTCTTTTCTTTTTCTGGGCGAGCGGGGAATCTCTCATGCGGCGCTCGGCGAGCGGATTCTTTTATAGGCTAGACTCTCTGCGGCAAGGCCGTTTTCATCATCCTGAAGCCAGACAATGCCTGGTGGGTTTTGCGATAGGTGCAGGCCTCGGAGGAGTGAGACTAATCCTTGCGACAATCGCAGTGACAACACCTGGAGCCCATCCAGAAAGTCTAAGCGTATCCCTTTATAACTGGACCGATAACCGGACCGCCTTCATCGATGTCCTACTGCCACTCGCCTGTGTGGTCCTGGCAGACGGCATAAAGAGGTCAATTCCCGCCGTACGGAGCCATCTGGCGACTGTCATCCTTGCCGCTCTTCTCATTTCTTTGATTTCACCTTGGGCGCCATCCTATTTCGGTTTCATCTCTGCAGTGCCCGTGGCATATGTCCTGGCTCAAACCATTTGGCGGCAAGGCATTCTCGCAGCCCTGGTGGCTTCTCTTGTCTCCATACTTCTGCCGCTCGCCGTATTCTCTTTGCAAAGCCCTAGCTGGTTGCAGGGCACCCTAGGAGTAAGTGTGGCAACGCTTTTGATGATACTCGCTGCAGGTGGAGTTGGCTGGTCGCGCGAAACCAAAAGCGGCGAGGAAGCCCTCAGGCTCTTTATTTCCTACAGCCGTGAGGACAAATTGCTACAGAAGGAGATGAGGGCGTTTCTGACACAGCTTGAAAGGGAAGGTCTGATCAAGATTTGGTATGATGAGAGCATGATTCCGGGAGACTCTTGGTCGAAGGAGATCAGTAGACAGTTGGATAACTCCGATATCGTTCTTTTGTTGGTAAGCCCTGATTCCATAACTTCGGATCATTGTCAGGATGAATGGAAACTTGCTCTGTCACTGCACGAGAAGGGACAAGCCAGAGTCATTCCGGTGATTCTGCGTCCTTCGGAGTGGAAGGTAACACCACTGGCTGAGGTGCAGGTGCTGCCTAAAGACGGTAGGCCTGTGACAACTTGGCCCAATCGTGACGAGGCGTTCCTCGATATCGCGGAGGGGGTACGCAGGGCAGCCCAGGAGCGGCTGAAAGAGGGGGAGAAGATTTCTGGCGCAGGGGTGTGAAGAGAAGCCCAAAAGGTGCGCCGGCATGGCCTATGATAATGGCAGAGCAGCTTCTTCCCCAGGCCACCACCATGAAAGACGAATCCCCCGAAACCCAGCTCGCCGGGTTCATCGCCAAGTACACACCCGAGATCGGTGCTCAGGCCGAAGCGGCGCTCGCGAAGATGCGGGCTCGTCTGCCCGGCGCCGTCCAGATGGTGTACGACAACTACAATGCTCTCGTCATCGGCTTCGGCCCGACGGAGCGCGCATCCGAAGCGATCCTTTCGATCGCGGTGATGCCGCGCTGGGTCGACCTCTGCTTCCTGCAAAATGCGTCGAGCCTGCCCGATCCGGAGAAGCTGCTCCAGGGCAGCGGTAACATCGCCCGTCACATCGTCCTCAAGGATGCGTCGGACCTGGACAAGCCGGCGGTCGAGGCGCTCATCGCCTGCGCGCTCGAACGGGCCGCCAAGCCGCTGGATGGCACGGGCCCTGGTCGGCTCGTCATCAAGTCGATCTCGGCCAAGCAGCGTCCCCGACGGCCGAAGTAGCGCTCGGGATGCGGTGCCGCAACAGGGAGGCGGCCCGTGGTACCATGGAGCGGCAAGAGTTGCGTCCCGGCGGGTGTTCGTGCTCTGATAGCGCGATCCGTCGGGGAAAGGCAGGCATCCATGGCTGCGATTCCGCTCGAACAGGAGATCGACTATCCCACCTCCGACGGCCAGCCCATGGCCGAGACCACCCTCCACCGGAAGGTCATGTCCGACCTCATCGAAGGTCTGGAGAGCCGCTACGCCGCGGTCCCCGACGTCTGGGTGGGAGGCAACCTCTTCCTCTACTACGAGAAGGGAAACCGCTCCGCCGCCGTCGCTCCGGATGTCCTGATGGCCCGGGGCGTCGCCAAGTGGAACCGCGACACCTACATGCTGTGGGAGGAGGGGGTGCCGCCCTGCCTGGTGATTGAGGTGACCTCCCGGAGCACCAAGGACGAGGACGAGGGGACGAAGAAGCGCAAGTATCAGCGCATCGGGGTGGAGGAGATGGTGCTCTTCGATCCCTATGGCGAGTATCTGCGGCCGAACCGGCTCAAGGGCTACCGTCTCGAGAATGGGCGGTACCGGCCAATGCGCCTGGAGAAGGATGGCTCGCTCGTTAGCCGCACCACGGGCCTGGTGTTGCGGCCCGAGGGTTTGCGCCTGCGCCTGGTGGATACCGTCACCGGCGAGCGGCTGCCCTGGCGCGAGGAGATCGAGGAGGCCTTGCGGGCCGAGGCCGCAGCACGGCGGGCTGCCGAGGAGCGTCTCCGGGTCCTGGACATGGAGCTGGACCGTCTCCGCCGAGCCGCGGAGGATGCAGGGAAGGGCTGAGCAGCATCCAGAGACTACTTTCGAAACACCCTCTTTCGCAATAACAACCGTGGCCTTGAAGGCCCCGCGGCGCGGGCGTTTTGAGGCTCATCTCGCTCGGTAAGCCGGCTTCCGGGATTCGTCTGGTCGCGTAGGGGGGCAAAATCCCGCGCGGTCCACTCCTTTCGCTGTGACAGGCTTCGGATCAATTCCGATCCGAGCACATCCGAGGAGTGGAATCATGCTTGCGCATCGATCTCTCAGGAAAGGTCTTCTTCTTGCTATCGTCGCGTCAGGGATTCTCGCCCCCTCCGTCGCTCGGTGCGAAGAAGCCCGGCGGACGGAGCGGTGGCCGGTCGGCATCGGCGGCACGGCCTACGAGCTGCGGCTCCGCCGCGGCACTCCGGAGGCGGTGGAGGTGAACACCGTGTTCCCGGTCCTGTCCTACACCGGCAGGTCCGCAGAGGGACGGTGGCTGGCCTATACCACTCTGGCTGCCGTGGATGCGAGCGCGTCGAGCGGCCGCCGGAGCGTCACCAGGGCCGAGGCGGACAGCAAGGCCGTGGCGGACCTCGTCCCCAGCGGAGATCTGATCGTCGAACGGCGCGGCAAGACCCGCAGGATCAATCGCGACGGCCATTTCGTGATCACTGCCGCCTGGTCGCCCACAGGGGACAGCCGGATCGCCTACACCTTCTCGTCGGGCGACGCGTTCGGTGTCGCGCTGGCCGATGTGGTGAGCGGCGAGGTCGAGGTCGTCCGCCCGTCCGGCGTCGTGGCGGACTATCTGAGCTGGGCTCCCGCCGGCGGCGGGCTGGACGTCTATTTCGAGGGCGCTCCCCTCATGACGGAGCAGAAGTACCCGGTACCGCAGGTCGAGGAGCACAGGCTGCCGGTGGGTCCCGCTGCGGCGGTCCGGCAGGCCGCAGCCTTCCAACTGCCCCGGCTCATCAGCCGGCTCGCGCACTGGTCGCCCAATGCCGATGCCCAGCCGTTCCGCAGCGAGATGGCCGGCGGCTATGCCGTCGAGGGCGACAACGTCCTGGGAGCGTCCCGGTTGGCGCTGCTCGGGCCGGACGGGACCCAGGTGACCGCGGTGGAGGCCCAGCGCCTGGTCGCGGTCCTCCCGACGGGCGTGGCCTACAAGGAGCTGACCGAAAACGGCGTGCTGCTGCGCTATCTGTCGAAGCGCGGCGAGGTCTCGACCCTGGTCGAGGCGGCACCTGTGAGCTACAAGCTGCCGATGGGCAAGTCGTTCAGCCCCGACCTGACATGCACCCAAGTAGGCGCGAGCTACTCCACCAAGTGCAACGTCTCGAGCCATACCGGCAACCTGTCCTATGCCTACGACTTCCAGGCGGTGGTGGGCAACGAGGCGATCCTGGCCGCGGCGGCGGGATCGGTGGTGTATGTGCACACCTCCTGCACTTGCAACGCGATCGACAAGACCGGCTGCGTCGACTACTCGGCCTCCTGCGCCAGCAACGGCGGCTGGGGCAACGTCATCATCCTCTCGCACGCCGACGGCACCTACACCAAGTACACCCATCTGCGCCATACCTCGATTTCGGTCTGGAACGGCAAGTCGGTCACCGTGGGGTGCAAGATGGCGATGGAGGGCCATACGGGCAATACCTGCTGCACGAAGAACGGCTGCGGCGATCACCTGCACTTCCAGCGGCAGGGGACCAGCGGCCTCAATGCAGCCTCGACCTCGATCAACTTCTCGGACGTCACGAACCCGCTCTCCTGCACCACCTACAACACGGGCAACACCAAGGTCTCCTGCTGAAGGCTCTCGCTCGGCGCTGCCGGCGCGCCCCTGGCGGCTCTCGCCGCCGGGGGCTTCTCCTCTGCTAGACTGTGGGAAGCACCCTGTGCCATCCCCCA
The DNA here is from genome assembly GCA_963842525.1 of uncultured Holophagales bacterium. GTDB lineage: Bacteria > Acidobacteriota > Thermoanaerobaculia > Multivoradales > UBA5704 > UBA5704. The sequence goes on along the minus strand of CAWJGT010000009.1, from coordinate 1,657,474 downwards.
TGAGCGACGCCGTCCGCCAGCAGCTCCGGAGGATCGTCGAGGGCGACCGGCAGGCGGCGGCCTGGCTGTACGACACCTTCGCGGAGGACCTCTTCCGCCGGCTCCGGCAGCGGTACGGCCATCCGGGCGGCCCGGACCCGGAAGACCTTCTGCAGGATGCCTTCGCTTTCTATTTCCAGCGCGATGGCAAAGTGCTCCGCGACTTCCTCGACCGCCATCCGGAGGGGGAGGCCACCCGCGAGGCGCTCGGACGCCATCTCTGGGACCTGGCCTGCGGCGTGGCGGCGAACCGGCGCCGCTCGGCCTGGTCGCGCAAGGTGGTGCCCCTCGCCGATCCAGAGCGGCCGGCGGCCGACCCTGGGGCCGAGACCCGCGCCGTCGCCCGCGACACGCTGGTCCGGCTGGAACGCTGCCTCCAGGAGAGCCGCGGCCGGACTTATCTCTATTACAAGCTGCGCTACGTGGACGCCCTCTCCGCCGAGGAGGTGGCGGCCGCGACCGGCTGGTCGATGAAGGCCACCTACAAGCTCCGCCAGTCGCTCAACGAAGCGGTCCGACGATGCGCCGAGAGGCTGGGCCTGAGCGCCGGCTGACGGCGGCGGCCGGGCTCGCAGCCCTGCTTCTCGCCGGCTGCGGGGCCGAGCCTCTCGCCCTGCCCGCGGTCGTGCGCGGGCACGCCGAGGTGGAGGTGCGGCCGGACGGCTCGCCGGTACCGCGGGTGCTCGACCAGGGCAAACCTCTCGGCCTCTGCCTGGAGGTCCCGCCAGCCATGGACTCCAGCCGCTGGGAGGCGCTGCTGACGCTCGACGGCGAGCCGTCGCCCACGGGATTCGCGCCCGCCGCAGCGCGCATGGAGAGGACGGTCTGCTTCGAGGGGAAGCTCCCGCGGGGCCTGCGGGCGGGAGCCGCGCTGCCGCTCTGCGGCCGGCTGGTCGATCGCTTCGACGACACCGAGCGCCGCCTCCCCTGCCGCGCGGTGCGGATCGGGGGCGATCGTGCGGCGCACGCGGCGCTGACGCAGGAGCTCGCCGGCCTCCTCGCGAGCCGGGCCGGCGGGCCGCTCGGCCCGTTCCTGGCCAGGCTCGACGCCCTGGCCGCGCGCGCCCGGGACCGCGGGCTGCCGCAGCTCGCGGTCCGCGTCTCCCTGGTCGCCAGCCATTTCCTCACTCGCGAGGGCACTCTGGAGGCGCTCGCCGAGGCCGGCCGCCGCCTCGACCGGCTGCCCGCCTGGCTGGACCGCCCGGAGGTGAGCCGGCATGGGGCCCAGGCGGCCTACAGCCGCGCCGAGCTCGCTCTGGCGCGCGGTAATCCGGCCGCCGCCTGGCAGGCCTATGCCGAGGCCGAGCGGCGCTACGAGCGCATCGCCGACCCGGCGCGCTTCACCGTGACCATGCAGCAGGCCGATCTCCTGTCGCAGGCCGGCGCGGCGCGCGAGGCCGTGGAGCGGCTGCGGGCGGACCTCGCGGAGTGCGCCCGCCTGCCCTGCGAGGAGCCCCTTTTCGCCTATGGCCAGGCGCAGCTCGCCTGGCTGATCCTGCTCGACCCTGATGCCACACCGGGAGAGCTCGACGAGGCGGGTCGGGGCCTGGCCCGGGCACTGCCGGCCATCGCGGCGGACGGCGATCCGCTGCAGCACGCCAACCACAGGATCAACCTCGCCTATCTCCAGGTCCGCCGGGGGCACGATCCGGCGCCGCACCTGGCCCAGGCCCGCAGCCTGCTCGCCGGTGCCGGGTCCGGCGGCGAGGGCAGGAGCCTGCTGCTCGGCTGGGCCGACCTGGTCGAGGGGCTCGCGGCCGTGCGCCGGGGCGACAGCGCGGGCGCGCTCTCGCGCTGCGGCCGGCTGGCCACGGCCGGCGATCCCGCTCTCGCGGCGCGGGCTCTCTCGTGCACGGCGGAGGCGCGGCGCCGGCAGGGGGACCTGGCGGGAGCCGACCTCGCGTTCGCGCAGTCCCTGGCCCGCCACGAGCAGGGCGATGCCGGGAGCCTCGGGCTGCGCATCCCGCTCGGTCCGGGGCAGCGGGCCGACGACTATGCGCAGGCCGCCCGGGTCGCGGTGGAGCGCGGCGACCCCCGCCGCGCCTGGGAGCTGCTGGCCGGCCTCGACCGGCTCTCCGCCAACGAGGCGGCGCGGCGGCAGTGCCGGGAGCGGGCGACGGACCCGGCCGTAAAGGACCGTTGGCAGGCGATCGACGCCGAGTCCGCGGCCCTGCAGCGGGAACTGGCGGCTCTCGACCGGCCCGCCTCGGGAGAGCGGCGGCGGCAGCTCGAAGGCGTTCGCCGCGGCCTCCAGATGCGTCTCCAGTCCCTCTGGCGGGAGTGGCCCGGCTGCCCGGAGGCCGCTGCGGACCCGGGCGACGAGGGGGTACGCTTCCGTGCCGTGGCGTTGGCCGACGAGGTCCTGCTCCTCGGCCGCGACAACGCCGGCCGGGTGCAGGTCGAGCGCCGGACGAGGATGCCGCGCGACCAGGTGCGGGAGCTGGTGGCGCGGCTCGGCGCAGCGCTCGACCGGCGCGACCTCGACGACGACGCCTGGCGACGGCTGGCGGCTCCGCTCGCCGCGGCTCTCCTGCCGCGCGACCCTGCGCAGCTCGCGGCCGTCACGACGTTCGCCCTCCACGGCATGCTCCAGGGAGCGCCCCTGGCCGCCCTCCCCCTGCCGCCCGGCGGCGGCGCGCCGCGCTGGCTGAGCGAGGTCACAGCCGTGGCCCTCCAGCCGGCCGGGGCCCGCGAGGCTGCAGGAAGGAAGCCCGGAGCGAAGCCCCTGTTCGTCGTCGATCCGCTGGGCGACCTGCCGGGCGGCAGCGAGCTGGTCCCCCTGGTCCGCGAGCTCTTCCCCGGCGCCCGGATCCTGCACCGCGAGGAGGCCCGCCGCGACGCTCTCCACCGCGCCCTCCCTGGCGCCGCCTGGCTGCACCTCGACACCCACGGCACCTTCGATCCGGCCTTCCCGGAGCTGTCGAGCGTGGAGCTGGCGGACGGTCCGCTGCGGCTGGTCGAGCTCGCCGGCCTCCCGGTCTCGGGCCGTTTCGCCAACTTGAGCGGCTGCGAGACCGGCCGCTGGCCCTTCACCGCGGACAGCGGCCGCTACGGCCTGGGCGGCCTGCTCGCCCGGCTGGGTGTCGCCTGGGTGGTCGCCAGCCGCACCGATCTGGAGGACCGGCTGGCGCGCGACTTCAACGAGCCCTTCTATCGCGCGATCCGGTCCGGCCGGCCGGTGCCGGCCGCCTATCGCGAGGCCCTGGCCGTGGCGCGCCGCCGCCATCCGGCGGTGTCCTGGGCCGGGCTCCTCCTTCTCCGCGGCGCTCGTGCCGAGGCCGAGGCTGAGAAGCAGAGCCCTCACCCCCTGGCCCCCTCTCCCGTGCGTCCCCCGGTCCCCCACCCCGAACGGGAGAGGGGGAACGGGAAAGGGCTGGGTGGGGGCGCCCCTCTCCCGCTCGGGGTGGCGGGTGGCGGACGCGCGGGAGAGGGGTTGGGGGAGAGGGCTCACAGCGGAGGCCCTGCCACCAGCACTTTCCGGACACCTTCTGACACGGGGGGCAGAACGACCTCCTCTCCACTCCTTCCACAGCGAGGACCGGCAGATGGAACCACACGACCCTGAAGACCTGCTCTGGGAGCTGTCCCGCCTCGCCGAGGCGCCGAGGGACCCGGCGGGCATGCCGCCGGACGACCTCCTCCGCGCCTTCCGGGAGGGACGCCTGTCCGAGGCCGAGACCGAGCGGGTCGCAGCCCTGCTGGCGCGGAGCCCGGCTGCGCGGTCGCGCCTGCGGGAGCTCGCGGGCCTGGCAGCGGCCGGGGCTCCCCCGGCGGGGCTGCGCGAGCGGGTCCTCGCCGGCTTCGGCACGCGGGAGGTCCGTCCGCGTCCGCGGCGGCTTTCCCGCTGGCTCCCTGCCGTCGCCGCCCTGGCCGCCGGTCTGCTGATCGCCGTCTGGACGCTGCGCTCCCCCGCGGGGCTGCCGTCCAGGCTCGCCTACGACGTGACCGTCCGCGGCCTGGCGAGCGAACGCTCGACCGGTCCGCGGGAAGAGCCCGCCGCCGGGATCCGCGCCTATCCGGACACCCCGGTGCGGCTGGAGGTCAGCCCCCGCGGCGCCGCCGAGGCAGAGGTCGACTTCGGCCTCTACCGGGTGCTGGAGGGCCGCCTGGAGAGGATCGTCCCCGGGCCCGCGCTCGGCGTCGAGAGCGAGCGGGGCGCCGTGCGGTTCCGCGGCCTGGCGCGCGACCTGGTCGGCAGCCGGCCCGGAGCCCGTGTCCTCTACCTCGTGGCCGCCCGGGAGGGGGATCTGCCGGAAGGCCGCCTCCTCGAGCCGGAGGAAGATCCCCGGAGGGTGCTCGCCGGAGAAGGCGGCCGGCGGCTCGTCTATCCACAAACCCTGCGCATTCTCCCGCACACCCCGGAGGAGGGCCGGGACCGGGAGTAGAAAGGACCGATCTCGTCATGAAGACCTCCAGGACAACCTTGCCGTGCGCCGCTCTCCTCGCCGTGGCTCTCGCGGTCACCCCAGGCGCGGCGGAAGCCCAGGACGTACGCTGGTATCGCTTCGCTTCGACCTGCGAGATCAACAACAGCGAGCTCGCCGAGTCGCCGGAAACGACCACGCTGGCCTGCGGAGAGCACGGCCGGTTCGTCTTCGGCCAGCGGGGCCTGACGTACGGAGGCGGCTGCCCGTACGGGACCGGCGCCGGGACACCGGCGGTCTACCCCGTCGAGATCAGCCCGGACGAGCCCGACCTCAGCTCGGATCTGGACAGTGGCGCCGGAGCCGACCCCTGGGTGGCCGTGGTCGACTGGAACACCCCGCACGGATGGAACGTGGCCGAAATAATCCGCGCGGCCTCGGATGAGCGCGTGCAGGTGGAGCTGTTCGATCTCGCGAACAGCGCCGGCTCGCTCCCCTCCTGGCTCACGTCCGCGGGGGACGCCCACGTCCTGGCGCAACTCTGCGCGGTGGCGGACCGCGCCGCCACCCATCCCGAGAACCCGCCGCTCGCCGTCAACCTGAGCCTGGGGCGGCTGGCGGACGGCACCGGATGCTCCTCCCAGGCTGCGTCGCTCGGCTGCGAGATCGAAGGCGTGCTCGCCCACCTGCGCACCCGGTTCGGCACGGTCCCGGTGGCCGCGGCCGGCAACAACGGCCTCCTCCTCTTCCCTGCCTCCTCGTCCCAGGTGCTGGCCGCCGGCGCCATGGACCTCGCCTGGTACCAGAGGACCGGGCAGGTGCTGCCCTCCTCGGAGACGCCGGCCGGCGCCGAGGCCCTCGTCCCGGGATATGGGATCTACCTTGCCCTGCAGCCACCGCCCCAAGGGAAGGAATACTGGGCCATGCCCGCCGGCAGCTCCTACGCGAGCGCCGTAACGACCGGCTGGATCGCCGGAGCCCGGACCGCGGCTCCGGGTGCGGGGCCGGGGACCTCGTCCGGGCCGGACCGCTGGGTCCCGGTCCCCTGCGGCCGGCGCTTCTGCCTGGCGCGCAACGGCCAGATCCTGCCCGGCTCCGGCCTCGAAACCCCCACAACGCTCCTCGAGCGGGCCCTCGGCGACCGCCCCGTCGTCTGCGCGGCGCATCCCCCGGAGGCAGCGCCCGTCGTCGTTGCGGGGCCGGCGGTGGGCCTGCCGGAGACGACGCTGCCGAAGCTGGCCCAAGAGCTCAACAGCTCGCAGCCCGGCTATCACCCCTGCATCCCCTGCCACGGCGGTGGCGGCGATCCGTTGGAGATCCCGCGCCGCCCCCTCGTCGTCGACATGGAGCGTTCGGAGCCGCTGCCGTTCGCGGTCGAAGGGCTCTTCCTCCAGGTCGGCGACACAGTCTACGAGCTGGACCGCTCCTACGATGCGCCGCTCCTCGAGTCCTTTGAAAACGGGACCTTGCCGGCCCTGGGCATCCTCGGCCTCGAAAGCGCCATGCACCCGGGCGACCAGCTCTCCCTGGTCTACGTGCTGCGCACGCAGGCAGGGCGGGTCTTCCGGGACGCGACGCCCATCCACGTCCACGAGCACTGAGCCGGCCGGCGAAGCACGCATAACCTTATTGCCAACATGCTTTGGAGTAACCCGCGTTCGCGAAATACGCCGCGGAATTGCTCCATCCGAGTCCTTTAGTGATATAGAATGGCTCCGTTCGTCGGGAGGATTCGCGTGCCCTGGCGTTGCAAGCCCTGGTTGCCACTGGTTCTGCTCCTGGCCTTCGCCGTTCCGGCAGAAGGGGTGGCCCGGCATGTTGCGGCGGGAGGCAGCGACGCCGGGAACAACTGCTCGAACCCTGCTGCTCCTTGCGCCACCTTCCAGCACGCCGTGGACCAGGCCGTCTCCGGCGACACGATCGAGATCGCTCCCGGCTCGTACAACCAGCGGGTCCGGATCATCGGCCGGCAGGATCTGACCGTCAACGCCGCCGGCGTCACTCTCCGGCCGGATCTCGCGGTCGTGGGGAGCCCGGACGTCGAGCAGGGAAGCCCTTGCTCGGGGTTGCCCGGCCGGTCCGTCGTGCTCGTGCGGGATAGCACCGGCATCGTGCTGAACGGCCTCACGATCGACGGCAGCGACGCCCTCATGGCACCCACCGAGCCGGCACGCTGGATCGGCATCTTCTACCGGAAGCTCGTCCGGCGTGATCCGTGGCGGAGGCGTGACGCACCTGCGGACCGAGCCCGCCTCCGGCAACCAGGTCGCCGGGCTGGGCATCGTGGTGCAGACGGAGCCTCAGGCTGTCGATCCACCCCCCAGGGTCGACATCATCGGGGTTTCGATCACGGATTTCCAGAAGACCGGCATCTTCATCACCGGCTGCAACTGCGCCGCCGACTTCGGGCCGAGCGGGAGCGTGCGAGAGAGCGTCATCACCTCGACGCCAAGCAACCTGGTCGCCCGCAATGGAATCCAGGTCTCCCGCGGCGCACGCGGCGTCGTGGTGGAAGACAACGTCGTGTCCGGAATGCGATTTACGGGAGACCCCAGCCTCGGCCTTGGTTCGGCCATCATCGTGGTCTCGGCGCGGGACAACCAGGTGGTCAACAATCTGGCCGCGGACTCCGACTTCGGGATCGTGAACATCGGCGACATCTCCTGCACCCCGCGAGCGCAGGAGAACCTGCGCAACGAATTCCGCTGCAACCAGATCCGCAACAACGCCACCGGCCTGGTGATCGACAACGACACAGGGGTGATCCGCGGCAACGCCTTCGAAGGCAACACCAACGTGCCCCCCACGGGAGCCGCTCTCTTCACCCGCTCCTACTACGAGGGAAGTGACGCCGATGCGACGCTCAACTGGTGGGGCAGCCCGACCGGGCCGACGAATCCTGCCAACCCGGGAGGCACGGGGGACGTCGTGGACGACCGCGTCGTCTTCATCCCCTTCCTGACCTCACCTCAGCTCTGCACCGCCGCCGGTGTCATTCAGGTTCCGTCGCTTTCGGACCTCGGCCTGCTCGCTCTTGTGGCGCTCCTTGCGATCGCTGCGTTGGTTGCTCTCCACACGGCCCATCCGAGGCCCTGATCTACCACATCCGAGAGTCCGTACGGCGTTCAGATTTCGTCTCCACCCGGCCCAACGGGCCGGGAGAACGGAGCCCAGGGTTGAGGCCGAAGGCCGATGCCCTGGGCAGAGAGGTGATCAAACCCCGCGGCCTGAAAGGCCCGCGAGAGTTTTCTGCCGGAGTCGGCTCAGCTCCCGGTTCAGCCAAGAGGTCTCGCGGCCCTTTCAGGCCGCCTGAACGTGGGACCTGTTGACCCAGGGCATTGGCCTTCGGCCGCAGCCCTGGGCTGGAGTCTCTCGGCCCGTTGGGCCGGCCTGGAAGGCTTGGGTTGCGGCAAGCGTGAGCCCGCGCCAGGCAGCACCGTCGGTCATTCCTTGCGGCGCCGGCGGAGACGGCCGCAGGTCGTGGACGACGCGTCAGCCTCCCAGGAACCTTCTCTCTTCCTGGAGGAAGAAGCTCCGATACCCGGGAGGAGGGTCGAGGATGTTTCCCTGCTCGTCGAGGGTCAAGGCATGGATCTGCGCCTCGCCGTTGCGACGCTCGAAGTACAGTAGGGAGACGTCTTCGGGGGTGATCCCCTTCCGGTCGCGGATATCCATCCGGATGCGGTCTACCAGGTAATCGCTGTGCGTCTCGATGACGAACCGCTTCTCCTGCTCTTTGGCGAGGACGCCCAGGAAGGACCCCAGTTCCGCCTGCGCTCGCGGGTGCAGGTGGACCTCCGGCTGTTGGAGGAGAAACGTCCTACCCGGTTCGCCGCGCAGGCACTCCACGACAATCGGAAGGATCTGGCTCACACCATAGCCGACATCGATGAGGTTGACCGGATTGCCGCCAAGCTGGACCTGGACTTGAAAAGGATCGCCTATGGCTTCTCCCAGCCGGCGGACGTTGATCTGCTCGAAAAGGCCCGAGTGGCGGCCAAAGGCGGTCAGAGCCGAGAAGAGGGACTCTGATTTTTCGGGCTCCCGGAGAGGCACGGTGGCCAGCAACATCGGCACATGAGAGCCCTCGGGATCTGCGGTGCTCCGGATCGGATCATAGGTTCGCTGAGGTCGGGTTCGGATCGGAGCAAAAGCATAAGGCCGGCGCGGCCCCAAGAGGTCCAGAGCAGCAAAGAAAGCGTCACGATCCTCTCCCTTGATCCGGTTGAAACGTCTGCTGGAGAAGGCTGAGCCTTTCCGGCACCACCTAGATCCAAGCGGAATGGCGGGATTTCCAGGCTCCATTGGAAGAGCGAGGGAAGTCCGGCCTGAGGCTCGAACGTTCCGCTGACGGTCACGTTCGGGCCCGACAGGAGCACCACATCAAGACCGAGCAGGAACTTTTTTTCTTCTCTCTGGCGAGACACATTTGCAATCTGATCGAAAGAGCCAAGAAGAAACGGCTCCTCGTTGAAGTCGAGCGGCTGCAGCATCGCCACGTCCCATGCAAGCCGCACCAGCGCAAGGAACGTGGACTTCCCCGAGCTGTTCTCCCCCACTAGCACCGTCAGCGGAGCCAGACGGGCTTCCTGCCTGGATGCGAAGCAGCGGATGTTTTCGAAGAAAATCTTATCCATGCCTCAACTCGCCTTGAGCACCACGATCGTCCGGTCGTCGTAGATCTCGGCAGGTCCGGAGTGACGCCGGGTGGTGTCGAGGAGCCCCTGGGCGATCTCGGAGGCGGTGGCGCCGGCGAGGCTGCGCAGGACCTCGCGGACGCGCTCGCTCCCCAGCTCCTCGGATTGTCCGTTGCGGCACTCTTCGATGCCGTCCGAGCAGAAGACGACGGCCTCGCCCGGCTGCAGGGTGAGCGTGACCTCGTCATAGGTGTGGCACGCCAGGACGCCGAGGGGCACACCGTGGACGGCGATCTCGCGCACCTCGCCTGCGACGAGATGATAGGGATGCGGAAGGCCCGAATTGGCGATGGTCAGCGTGCGGGCGGCGCCGTCCCAGACGGCGAAGGTCATGGCCACGAAGCGGTGATCGATCCGCAGCTCCTTGAGCTTGCAGCTCATGTCCGCCAACACCTGCGCCGGCCGGTAGACGCCCTGGGTCGCATATTCGCGCAGGGTGCCCACGGCGAAAGAGCCGTAGAGGGCGGCGGCCGTGGACTTGCCGGCCACGTCCCCGACTGCCACGGCCAGCCGGCCCTCGCCATAGGTCAGGAAGTCGTAGAAGTCGCCCCCCAGGTCGCGTGCCGGCTCGTAGGCGAAGCCGACCTGGAGGCCGGGGATCCACGGCGAGGCCTTGGGCATGAGCTGCGCCTGGATCTCGCGCGCCGTGGCGAGGTCGCTGCGGATCGTCTGGTCGTCCTCGCGCAGACGCTCGTAGAGACGGGCGTTCTCCAAAGCAATGGCCAGGGTGGAGGCGAGCGTCGAGAGGAGCTGCTCGTGGCGGGCGCTGAAGGCGTCGTAACGCGAGCTCTCGAGGTCGAGGACGCCCAGCAGGCGGTCCTTGAGGATCAGGGGGACGACCAGCTCGGAATTCACCTCGAGGCCGGTGCTGCAGCGGGCGTAGCGCGGGTCGAGATGGACGTTCGGCACCCGGATCGGCTGGCGCAGGGCCGCGGCTGTGCCGGTGAGCCCCTTGCCGAGGGGGATGCTCAAGATCCCCGCCAGCTCCCGGCCGTCGCGCAGGTAGGACATCGAGGGCTCGAGGAGCCGGCGGTCCTCGTTCCACAGCATGACGCTGAAAAGGTCGTAGTCGATCAGCCGCTGGAGCAGCTCGGCGACCTTTTCGAGGAGCCGGCGGCGGTCGAGGATGGCGTTGAGCTCGCGGCCGACCTCGTGGAGGACCGACAGCGTTTGAGCCTGGTCGAGGAGGTTGCGATGGATCTGGGCGTTCTCGATGGCGCTGGCCAGGAACCCGGCGACAAACGTCATCAGCCGCTCTTGCTCTTCGGTGAAGCAGTGGGGGTGGGAGCTGCCGGCGTCCAGCACGCCGATGGTGCGCCCGCGGACCACGAGAGGGACCGCCATCTCGGAGCGGACGCCGTCGGTCGCCCGGATGTAGCGGGGATCCTCCAGGACGTCGCCCACACGCAGCGGCCGGCCCTCGCGGGCCACGGTACCCACGATCCCCTGCCCCAAGCCGAAGCGCCAGTGGTCCGCGACCTCCTGCGGCAGTCCCACGGCAAGCTCGAAGTGCAGCTCCCGGCCCAGCTCGTCGAGCAGCAGGACGCTCAGATTGTCAAACCGCAGACCGCCGCGCAGATGCTCGGCGATCCCGGCGAGGCCGGTCCGCAGGTCCGGAGCAGCCTGAAGCTCCTGGATCGCGGCCAGGAGAGCCAGGGTCGCGTCGGAAGGCGCGCCCGGCAGCGTCGAAGAGGTCGCAAGCTGGTCCATGACGGGTGCACTAGATCTTATCGCGAATCCGGCGGAACCGACCGCTCCCTGACCTCTTCGGAGGTGAGGCCATAGAGCGGAGGCGTCGGGACTCCCAGGATGCCCAGCATGAGGTAGATCTGGCCGCGGTGGTGGATCTCGTGCTCCACCATGGAGCGCAACCATTTCCAGACCGCGAGCTGAGTGCCGCCGGGGGTCTCGCAGCGGCGGGCGAGGTCGTCCGCGGTCAGACCCCGGAAGATTTCCATCGACTCGCGATGCATCCGGTCGAAGAACGAGACCACCTCGTCCCAGCCCTCGGCGAGCTCCGGCCCATGGCCGGGATAGCGGCTGGTCCTGCCCTGCGCGTTCTCGGCGAACATGTGGCGCTCGATCGCTCCCAGGTGGCGGACGAGGTCGCCGAGCGTGAAGGCCCCCGGCCGGTGCGACCACTCCAGGCTCTCGGGCGGAATGCAGAGGATGACGCGGCGCGTCCTCTCGTGTACACGCTCGAAATAGTCCAGAAAGGGGTCGATGCGGGTGATTTCCATATCCGGTCAGGGTGAACAGCGCGTTGCCGACATTCTACGCAACAATCAGACCTGAGGATTGCCTGCAAAGACATATGGCGCTGTCTCTGCGTCACCGCCTCGGTGGCCCCGTCATGGCCGCAGAGCCAACGGTACGTGTCTTTGGCTCTCCGTCACTGCCTTTGGCTCTCCGTCACGACCGGAGCGCCTGAGGTTTTAGCCGCAGCTTCATTGAACCGTGCCTTTGCGGCTCCGTCACTGCCACAGAGCCAAAGGTCGTGACTTTGGCTCTCCGTCACGACCTTTGTCTCTCGGTCACGACCGGAGGGCCAGAGGCTTTAGCCGGAGCTTCACTGAACCGTGCCTTTGGGGCTCCGTCACTGCCGCAGAGCCACAGGTCGTGACTTTGGCTCTCCGTCACTGCCTTTGGCTCTCCGCCACGACCGGAGCGCCAGAGGCTTTAGCCGGAGCTTCATTGGCACGTGTCACAGAGTCTCCGCCCTCTTACCAGAGCCGGGAGCGGCCGGCCAAGAGCGCCTCCTGCCAGGCGGGCTTCTCCAACAGCTCCTCCAGCAGGCAGGGCGGACCCACGGGCGCGCTCCGGTCTTCCCGCAGCGGACGCTGCAGCCAGCCCACGTCGTGCCAGGCTCCGAGCTTGAAGCCCACCGACCGGTAGACGCCGATCCATGAGAATCCGAACGACTCGTGAAAACCGACGCTCGCCGGGTTCGGGAGGGTGATCCCCGCCAGCGCCGTGCGATAGCCCTGGGCGGACAGCGCGGCGAGGAGCGCCGCATACAGCGCGCCGGCCACGCCGCGGCGGCGGTGGTCCGGATGGACATACACGCTCGTCTCCACCGACCACTGGTAGGCGGCGCGGTCACGGTACGCGGCTCCATAGGCGTATCCCGCCACTCCCCCACCGATCTCGCAGACGAGCCAGGGCCTGCGTTCAAGGGTGACAGAGATCCGCCGTCGAAGCTCTTCCTTGGACGGCGGCTCCAGCTCGAACGAGATCGGCGTGTCGCGGACAATCGGAGCGTAGATGGCGAGCATCCCGGCCGCGTCGGCGGGCTCGGCAAGGCGAAGAAGCATGGCGGGATTCTACGGTGGGACACAGAAAAGGCGACCTCTCTGTGAGGGGAAGCGGCTCTTCCGAGCGTTTTGCATTGGAGAGGGCATCCGCAGCCCGCAAATCACGCGGCCGATCCGGTGAAAGATCTCCTTCTTCGCACGCATTGCTCGTCTCCTTGCCCCTCGGGGCCAATCAAGCCGCCGCCCGTCGCGGGCGGTACGGCGTCATAGGGGGATGCGCAGGAGACGGAACAGAGGGGCCACGGCTTCCTGCCGTAGGCCCTATACTCTTCCGCACAATGGTGCGGACATGGCATCTCCCGGCGGCGGTCCTGGCGCTGTCGCTGACCGCGCTCCAGGCTCCGGCTCAAGCGCCGGAGAGCGAGAGTGTCGCGGGTCTCCTGCCGCCTCCAGAGCCCAACGTAGTGGTCCTCGACGTCGTGGCCACCGGCGAGGACGGCAGCCCGCTCCCCGGTCTCACGGCCGAGGACTTCGAGGTGTATGACGACGGCGAGCCTGTCCCGGGCCCGCGCCTCGCCGCGCCGGCGCCGACCCACCTCGTCCTGATCGTGGACGAGACGCGGCTGGCGCCGACCCACCGGACCGCGATCTTCGCCGAGCTGCGGCGCCAGCTCCCGACCCTGACCTCGGCCGCCGACCGGATCCTGGTAGCGCGGCAGAACCGGGAGATCCGGATCGAGCAGGAGCTCACCTCGGACCGGGCGCAGGTGGCGAGCGCGCTCGAACGCCTGGAGAAGACACCGTCCGGCGTGGGCTCGGAGATGTCGGCGCAGCGGGCGCTCCTGGCGGAGATCCGGTTCGGCGAGGCTCCTGCCGAGAAGGCCGCCGGCCCGGGGCGCGGCGAAGCGGAAGACACCCGGCTGGCCGCGGAGAGCGCAGGAGCCTCCACGCTCGCCGCCGTCCGCCAGCTAGCGGGACAGGAGAAGACGCGGAGCCTGCGCACCCTCGCGTCCCTGGGAGAGCTGACGGGTGCCCTCGCGGAGCTGCCGGGACACAAGGCCATCCTCCTGGTGAGCGGCGGGATCGACCTCAACCCGGGCGAGCCCCTGTTCCAGGCGTGGATCGACCGGTACCGCGCGGTCTCGGCGGCCACGGGAGGGGGATCGGTCGCGCTCGATATGCCGGCCTACCGGACCGACCGGGAGCTGCAGGACCTCATCGCGGACGCAGGGGCCGACCGGGTCGCCTTCTACACGCTCGACCCGTCGGGCGGCGAGGCCCTTGTTCCGTCCGGCGAGCGCCGGTCCCGCGGCACCTCCGCCCTGGTGTCCAGGACGACGGTCGAAGAATCGCTGCAACGGATCGCGGAGGAGACCGGCGGGGCCTTTTCGCCGCTCCCCGAGGGGCTCGGCCGGCTCGCCGAGCGGATCGGGGCGGACCTCAAGCTCTCCTACCGGCTGGCGTTCGAATCGCCGCATGGGGGCGACGGAGCCCAGCACAACCTGGAGGTCCGGGTGCGGCGTCCCGGGGTCCGGGTGCGGCACGCCACGAGATACCGAGACGAGACGCCGGACCAGCGCCTGCGCGACCGCGCCGGTTCCGCCCTGCTGCTCGGCATGGCCGCGAACCCGCTGGACGTCCAGCTCGAGCTCGGCGCACGCGCGAAAGGCGAGAAGGGGAAGGGCTCCACAATCCCGGTCCGGGTGAAGATCCCGCTCGCCCGGCTCGCCCTCCTCCCCCGCGGCGACGTCCACCAGGGGCAGCTCTCGATCCTCCTCCTGCTCCAGGACGCCGGCGGGATGCTCGCCGCGGCACCGAAGCTCGCCATCCCCATCCACATCCCCAACGCCCAGATCGTCGAGTCCATGGCGCAGATCGGCACCTTCGACACCTCGCTGCGCCTGCGCGGCGGCGAGCAGCGGATCGCCGTGGCGGTCCGCGACGAGGTGGGCGCCGTCGACTCCGCGCTGGCTATTCCCCTCGGCCCCGCCGTGAACAAGGGGCAGAGGCAATGAAAAGGACAACAAGGACACCAAGGACGACAAAGACACGCGCTGGAGTCCTTGGAGTCCTTGGTGTCCTTGCTGTTCTTGGTGTCCTTTTCGCAAGCGCAGCCACAGCCCAGCAACCCCAGCCCTTCGCCGTGGAGACCCACTCGCTGCGCGGCCTCCAGGGTCCCGTGGCCGCGCTGCTGACCACCGGCAGTGAGGGAGGCAGCCTTCCGATGGCCGCGGTGGCGCTCCCGACCGGCACAGGGAGCGCCCGCCAACCGGGCCCCGTGCCGTTCCTCGTCGAGATCGAGGGCGCCGGCCTCCTCGCTGCCGGCCCGGCCGACGTCCGGCGGATCGAGATCTACGCCTATGCCGTCGGCCCGTCCGGAGGTGTGCACGGCTTCCTGGCGCAGAGCCTGCGCCTCGACCTGAAGGCCTGGGGCGAAGCGCTCCTCGCGGGCGGCATCAAATTCGCCGGCACGGTCGACCTGCCGCCCGGCGAAGGGTCCGTCCGCATCCTGGTCCTCGATCCGGACACCCTGCGCTACAGCCTGCGGGTCCTGCCGGTGACCCAGCCGGCGACAGGCGACAGCCGGCCTGTCCTCCTGCCCCCCTCTTCCCGGAGCCGCGCGACCTCTGGATCCTGGCGCGGCCGGGCAGCGTTCCTCTCGATCCAGCCCTCGAGCCGCTCTTCGCTCCTCTCGCCGGCGCGGAGCGGAGCCTGCCTGCGGCCCTTCCCGTGCTGGCCGGCGGCCGGCCGCTCCGCACCGTGCTCCTGGGGCGCGGCATGCCGGGAGAGGGCTTCGCGCTGCGCTTCCGCGACGAGAAGGGTGGCGCGCCCGTGACGGTCCCGGTGAAGGTCGAGGAGCACTCGGTCCTGCCGGGCAGCGGCCTGGAGCGCCTGGTCTGCTTCTTCGAGCTGCCGCCGCTCGCGACAGGGACCTGGCGGATCGCCGCCACGGCCGACGGCCTGGAGAGCGCCGAGCTGACCGCCGCCGTCCTGGCGGAGAGCCCGGCCGGCCGCGAGATCGCCTGGAGCGAGCTGCGCCGCATGAACCTTCCGGAAACGGCCCCGCAGCCCGTGCCGGCGCCGCCGTTGGCCGGCCGCCGGCGCAACGCGCAGATCGCTGCACGGGCGCTCGACGGCTATCGCGAGACCTTACAGAAGCTTGCCTCCGGGGCACCGCTCGGAGAGACCGCGGCGCGCCTGGCGGACGTCGAGACCGCGGCGGTCGGGCAGGGTGCGGCGGATTCCCTGGGAGCGGTCGCGGACGTGCGCGAGGCCGAGACCCGGGCGGCCGAACGCCTCGGCCGCGGCGAGCCCGAGAGCCTGTTGCCTCTCGCCCTCTTTCATGCCGAGCTCTACCGCGTGCTGCGGGACCGCCGGCAGTATCTGCTGGCCGAGAGCTCCCTGCGCACCGCGGCGGGTCTGGCCGAGAGGTACGCGAAGAGCGCCGGGACCGACCTCGCCGGCTCGCTCGCGGCCCGGCTGCTGGTCCGTTTGGCGGCCGACCTCCTGGCCGGTGGCGTCGAGACCGCCAGCCGCGATCTGCTGGACCGGGCCTTGACTCTCGACCCGCGCAGCGAGGCGGCCCGCCTGATCCTCGCGGCCCATTTCGAAAAGAGCGGCGAGTACGCGCAGGCGGCGGCTCTGCTGGCGCGGCTCCTGGAGATCCGCCCCGAGAGCGACGAGGCCCGGCTGCGGCTCGCGGTCAACCTCGCCCGGACCGGCCGCACGGTCGAGGCCCGCGAAGGGCTGCTCCGTCTCCTCGCCTCTCCCAACCCTTCCTGGATCGAGGAGGTGGCCGGCCAGGAGCTCGTCCGGCTCAGCCTGCGCGAAGGGCGGACGGAAGAGGCCCTGGAGCTTGCGAGGGACGGGCTGACCCGCTTTCCGGAGCAGCCGCAGCTCGCCGTCCAGCTCGCCCACCTCCTCGACCGCCAGGGCGATCCGGCGGCGCGGGAGGCTCTCGCTCTCATTCATCCCCGGGACCAGGGTACCGGCGGCTCGCCCCGCCATCGCTACACCCTCTGGCCTGCCGACGCGCTGGACGAGGCCGGCCGCACACTGGCGCAGCACGCCCTCCTCTGCCTCCCCGCCCTGACCCGCGCGCTCGCCGCCGGAGCCCTCCGGGAGCCGCGCTGAATGCCCGTCCGCCAGCGCTGGCTCGCCGTGGCGGCGTTGCTCGCCCTGGGACCCTCACCCCCGACCCCTCTCCCATCCGCACTCCCCACCCCCGGGAGAGGGGAGCCCCCACCCAAGAACTTCCTGGCAGCGTCTTTTCCCCCCTCTCCCGGGGGGATGGGAGTGCGGATGGGAGAGGGGGGTCAGGGGGGTGAGGGCTCCCAGCCCCCCGAGATCCACGTCGACGAGGAGATCCGCGTCGAGCTCCAGCAGCTCTACGCCACGGTCACGCGGGACGGCAGGCCGGTCCTCAACCTCGGCGCGGACGACTTCGAGATCCAGGATGACGGCATCCCCCAACAGATCGTCACCTTCGGGCGCGGAGACATGCCGGTCTCGGCAGCCCTGCTGGTCGACGCCAGCGCCAGCATGGAAGGCGACCGCCTGAAGACCGCCGTCGAGGGGGTGCGGGCATTCGTCTCCGACATAGCCCCCCTGGACGAGATCCAGGTAATGCTCTTCTCCGACGAGCTCCTCCACCGCACCCCGTTCTCCACGGACGCGGCGTCCCTGCTCTCCTCCCTCACGGGCGTGCGGGCCCGCGGCGGGTCGGCGATCCATGACCACCTGTACATGGCGTTGAAGCAGCTCGAAGAGCGACAGGGGCGGCGCGCCGTGGTGCTGCTCTCCGACGGCGTCGACATCGAGAGCATGCTCGGCATGGACGACGTCCGCTGGGCGGCGCAGCGCAGCGGCGTCCTGCTTTACTGGATCCGGCTCCAGGAGGGGGACCGGCGGCGCCTCCGGTACTCCTCGTCCTGGCGGACCCACGAGGACCACGACCGCCAGCTCGCCCTCCTCGAAAAGACCGCGGCCGAGAGCGGCGGCCGGATCGAGACCATCTCCTCGGTGGCCGAGGTGGGCCCGGCTTTCCGGAAGATCCTGCGCGAGCTGCGCGAGCAGTACGTCCTCGGCTACTACCCCTCGGTGGACAAGAACGACGGCGCCTGGCACAAGGTCCAGGTCGACGTCCGCGGCGGCGGGCATCAGGTGCGCACGAAGAGCGGCTACTTCGACCGGTAGAGGTAGAATCCTTCCATGCACCCCACGAGCTACCGCTGGGTGGACCGCACCTTCAACTTCACCCTGCCCGACGCGCTGTTCCCTGTGGTCGTCGAGCGTTTGCGCGGCACGCCGGCGCGCATCGAGGACAAGGTGTGGGGCCTATCGCGCGAGGTCCTCACCCGGCGGGACGGCGCGGCCTGGTCGATCCAGGAGCACATCGGGCACCTCCTGGACCTGGAGGAGCTCCAGGAGGGTCGGCTCGACGACTACCTCGCCGGAACCGCGGTGCTCCGCCCCGCCGACATGGAGAACAAGAAGACCTGGGAAGCCGGCCACAACGAGCGGGAGACCGGCGAGCTCCTGGAGGCCTTCCGCCGCGAGCGCCGGCGTTTCGTCGAGCGCCTCGACGGCTGGGACCCCGACCTGGTCTCGCTCACGGCAATTCACCCGCGGCTCAAGCAGCCCATGCGGGTCCTCGACCTGATCCTCTTCACCGCCGAGCACGACGACCACCACCTCACCCGCATGACCGAGCTGGCCCGCAGGCTCGGGGCCTAGCGGCTCCCGCCGGAACGCAGGTTGCAGGGACCTCCGCCGCGGCCTCCTGCCGCGCCTGAAAAGAGGGAGACCTGTTGTGCGACGCCTGCTGTTTCTCGCGTATCTACTGAGCCTGACCGCCTGCACCTACGAAGACGCTACCGACGAAACTACACCCAAGGCCCAGGAGACACCGGCCACCGCTCCTGCCTCGCGACCGGCCGTCTCGGTGCCGCGGAGCCGCGCGCGCGAGTACGATGCCGCGAAGCTCGAAAGCCTGCGCCTCGATCCCTCCTGGCGGCAGTACGCCGAGCTCGACCGGCGCGGACGCGCCGCGAGCGCACCCTATGGGCAGCCCGGCACCACGGGCCAACCCGCCGCCCCGCAGCCGGTCCCCCAGGAAGATCCAATACCCGCGCCGCACAACCGCCCCACCGAAAAATTCGAGCAGATCACTCCGGATACCCTCCAGGGCCGGCCGGCCCTGCCGCTGGCGCAGGAAGGCGGCGGGCCGACGACCCTGCGGGCGCAGGTGCTCCTCGATCGTGCCCGCTTCTCGCCGGGCTTCATCGACGGGCACTGGGGCAAGAACACCGCGAAGGCGGTCTACTGGTTCCAGTTCGCGCACGCGCTGCCCGCCACCGGCGAGGTCGACGCCGCCACCTGGCAGGCGCTCTCCCAGGCCGGCGGCGCGCAACCGGTCGTGCGGCAGATCCAGGTGACCGAGGAAGACCTGCGCGGCCCCTTCGTAAAGACCCCGGAGGACGTCTACCAGCAGGAGAAGCTCGAATGCCTCTGCTACGAGACGCCGCTCGAGATGTACGCCGAGCGCACCCACGCGGCTCCGGAGCTGCTGGAGCAGCTCAACCCGGACCTCGACTTCGAGCACCTGGAGCCCGGCACAACCCTCTGGGCGCCGGATGTCCCCGACATCCTGACAAGCCTCGAGGACGGGACACAGCCCGCACCCGCGTCCCTCCAGGTGGCGCGGATCATGGTCTCGAAAAAGGGCTACTACGTCCAGGCCCTGGACGCCGGTGGGGCGGTCCTCTACCACTTCCCCTCGACCCTGGGGGCCGGGTACGACCCTTCGCCGGATGGCCAGTACCGGGTGACGGGCATCCACTTCGACCCGCCCTTCCACTACCAGCCGTCGCTCTTCCACGAGGTGCCCGACACCGAGCCGGAGGCCCACCTACCCCCCGGCCCGAGCTCTCCTGTCGGCCTGGTCTGGATGGCACTCTCGAAGCCGCACTACGGTATCCACGGCACGTCCGAGCCCGAGACCATCGGCTACACCTCGTCCCACGGCTGCGTCCGGCTGACCAACTGGGACGCCGTGTTCCTGGCGCGACAGATCGAGGTGGGAGTGCCGGTGGTCTTCCGGGAGTGAGGACACCGCGGGTCTGCTACCGGCCGTGACCTCAGCCTGGCGTTGCGGATGACCTTCTAGGAAGGAAAAGGTCCGGGCGGCTCCCGGTTGCGAAGACGAGCCGCCGAGGAGGTCCAATCGACGCAAGGTGTAGTGCCGGAGGCGGGACTCGAACCCGCACGCCTTGCGGCGGGAGATTTTAAGTCGGCTTCCCGCCGACACTCCCCAGATGTCACCAGACGGTAACCTCAACGAGCACAACGAGTTCGGCCGGTCTCCGGAGCGCCCAGGCTCTACCGAGACCCGGTGAGTATTGGCCGGCACTGGTACAAAATTGGTACAGGGCAAGAGAGGCGCCTACAGCTGGCCCGGGAGACCTGAATCCGAGCCCGGGGCGTCGATGAAGTTGCAGGCCACCTTGGCCCCCCTGAAGTGCCCACAGTCTCTGGCCAGGGTTTGCCGCAGCTCGCCATTCCGTCCCACCCCTCCACCCTAGGAGCCTGTCGGGTTACCGGCTAGAGGAAGGCAAATTTCCCGGGATCCCGGGCCCCGAGGAACTTTGGGGAGAATCCGACCGTAGCAGAAGCGAGAGTTGCGAGCTCGCCGGAGGACATGGCCTTGAGTTGCCTGGGTGGGAGCTTGCCTCAGGAGGCCACCGGCAGACTCCACCCGCTCCGGAACAACTTCAACAGGTTGTGTGTCAGGCAGATCAAGCTCCATTCTGCCTGGACGGCTGCAAAGCCTCGCAAGAGGAACCGCCGCAGGCCACGAGCCTCTTTGATCTGGCCAAACACCGGCTCCACCGTCTCTTTGCGCTTCGAATACTCCCGCTTGCCTTTCACAGTCCGCAGCTTGCGAGCCATTCGCTCCTTCGGCGTCGCACGCGAAGGAATCCGGCCTCGCGGTGCGGGGGTGTCGGCTCCGTGCTTTTGACGTCCCGTCGCCACATATGGCTCGATCTGCTCGCCTTCCAAATACTTTACGTTGTCTTCACTGTAGTAGCCCGTGTCTGCGCTCACGACACGCGGCTTTTCACCTTCCAGATTGGTCTTCATCTGCTCGATCAGCGATTCAACCTGCTGCTTGTCGTTGGCTTGCTGGGTCACCTGCGCCGCCACAATGACCTGAGCCTCGTTATCGACCGCCGCCTGGCAGTTGTAACACTGCTCGAACGACTTCGTCGCCCCATCCTTCATGATCCGCGAATCAATCTGGATCGGTGAAGTTGCGTTGCGCCTTCTCAGCAGGCCGCGCAACTGGAGCCGGCGAGGGAGCTTCCTCATTTTCGCCTCCAGACTCTGGGGCAGACGGCTTCTGCTCAAGCTCTTTCGGCCGCTGTGCCTCGGCTTGCGCCTGCGCCTGAGCCTCCAGCGCCGCCTTGGCTTGCCGGATTTTCTCCAACCGCTGCTGACGCCAACGAAGCTCCTCCGGCAACTCTTCGCCTCGACGCCCCTTGCCGTGACGAGCGTCTTCGGCTGTATCCACCGCTTCAGCCTCGTCCAGAAGCTCCTTCACCTGCGCCTCCAACTCGGCGATCTTCTCTTCCATCCGTCCGTAATTCATCGCCTTGTGTTTTGAAGCTGTCGAGTCCCGCGTAATTCCGTGGCCACCTTTTCGAAATATTTCGTGGCGGACAGAAGGGGGAAGAGAGCAGTCCCGGATTGGGCCGGGTGGCGGTGGAATCCGGGACTGTTTTTGACCGAAGGGGCCGAGTTTTCAGCAGTTGCTTTGATTCATTCTGGTCTTCGCGCCCAGGAGTTGGCAATCCAGCGCCGCAGGCCGACACGGACGTTCTTGAAACGGGCGGCCGGCCGGTTGTTGTGATACCACCTGAAGGTCTTGGTCTCCTCGAGAATGTTGAGATCCTGGAAGTCTGCGATCAGCTCGTCGACAAACTCTTCGTCGAGCTTGCGATCGAACGGGTACTCGGGGACCTGGTTTTGCAGGTAGTCGAGGATGGGTTCGGGTGTGTTCATGAGCGCATCTCCTCGGCGGCTTGCAGGACGTGCTCGGGCTCGACGAGCTTGGCTCTGGAAGTGGCTGCGGCGGCCAGGGCGTGGTGGGCCAGGGTGTCGATTCTGCGCATGATGCCCTGGGAGGCTTCAAAGAGGGCTTCCTGGGCGGGGGCGGTGAAGAGGGGTCGATCCAGGCCGGCGATCTTGAGGCGATGTTCGAGGTAGCAGCAGGTGGTGTCTCGGTCGAAGCCGCGCAGGGTGAAGCGGATGGTGATGCGCTGAGCGAGGGCCTCCAGATGCGACAGGCGCAGGATCTGTCGCAATCCGGATTGACCGGCCAGGAGAAAGGCAAGCCGTCCTTCTGCGTCCCATTCAAAGTTGGCGAGCAGGGGGAAGAGGGCGAGGACGTCGGGCCTGAGGTTGTGGGCTTCGTCGACGATGAGCAGGACGGTTATGTGGCGGTCTTTGACGAGGCGTTGGATCTCTTGCTGGACGAGGCGGAAGGTCATGGCGCGAGACCATTCGGGCTGGAGGCCGAGTGCAAGGGCGAGTTGGCGGCAGAAGTCGGCGGGGTTGACCAGGGTGTCGTGCAGGTACACAGCGCGCACCTGGTCGGGGTGGAGATCGTCGCGCAGTCGCCTCAGGGCGGTGGTTTTGCCGCTGCCCGGCTCGCCGGTGAGCAGGCCGATGGCCCTGGAGTCGACCAGGTAGCGCAGACGGCTGTGGGCTCTTCGAGCCCCTGAGGCCGAAACAGAGAGTCGGCGGTGAGGGGGCCGTGGAAGGGCGGCCGGGTGAAGCCGAAGGCGGTGGTATAGAGGTTCACTGGGGCTCCCCCTGATAGAACTTCTTGGCGATGAGCTCGAGGTAGCTGATGCCGGTGGTGGGCGCTTCTCTGGCCGGCTCGCTGTTTCTTTCGAGTCGGCGCAGGGTGGCGTTGGTGGCGAGGTCGAGCCGGCGCAGAGGCAGCTCGGCGCTCTGGCCTTTGCGGCAAAAGTGGACGGGCCGGGCGGGGTCATAGGGATCGTAGAGGACGTCGACGGTCTCACCGGCATAGCCATCGGGAGCCTCATAGAGACGGCCGTCGAGGTGGACGGTGCGGTCGCGGCCGACCCGGCGGGTGACCTTCATGCGCAGCCAGGCCTCCAGGTGCTCGGGGGCCGGGCGGATCAGGGCCTGGTCCTTCAGAAAGCGGTCCAGAGGCGTTTGCCCGTCCAGGCCGCCGTGGGCAGTCTGGTGATACTCGCCCTCCAGCCAGGCCCAGAAGACGCGGTTGAGCTGGGCCAGATCGGCGAGGACCTCGCTGGTGAGGTGGGGGACAAAGGCGGTGCGGACGTGGCGGAAGAAGCGCTCGATCTTGCCGCGACCGCGCGGCTTGTGGGGCCGGGAGTGGACCAGGGAGATGTTCAGCGTGGCGCAGATGACCTGCAGGTGGTGGGTGCGGAAGGTGGCGCCGTTGTCGCAGTAGAGCCGTCGCGGCAGGCCGCGGCGCAGCAGAGCCTGCTTCAGAGCGTCCTGGAAGCAGGCGGCGTTTTCGGCCAGGTAGAAGGCGGCAAACGGCACCATGCGCGAGGCGTCATCGAGGAAGGCGTAGAGGTAGGTCTTGCCGCCGTCCTTGCGCCCCGGCACCAGCAGGCGGGGCCCGTGCATCAGGTCGGAGGTCCACAGGTCGTTGACATGCGGAAAGGTGAAAGCCAAAGCGTCCGGCTCGGCGCTGGACCCTTGGCGGGCCGGCACCGCCTGGGCGGCGAAGAAGCGGTGCACGCTGCTGCGCGACAGCCGCAGATTGGGCGCAAAGCGGCCGCACAGATGCACGGCGCGGATCAGGCTGTCGAGCGAAGCACCGGGCCGCTCGGCCCGCAGCGCCAGCAGCAGATCCTGCACCTCCTCCGGGATCGCCCGCGAGCGCCCGGCATCGGTACGCGGGCCCGGCTTGAGCCCCTCAAACCCATGGATCTGGTACAGCTCGAGCCAATCTCGCACCGTTGAACGGCCGACGTGGCTGCGCGCGCTGCCCGGGATCGTCCACGTCTTTTCCGCGATCGCACACAACAGCTTCTCTTTTTCGCGTGGCGCCAACGGCCGGCTGATCAGCTCGGCAATGACGCTGTGGCGAAACAACGCAATCTGCTCTCTTTGGCTCTCATCCATCGCACGAAGTCTCCGCAATCGGGCTCTGGGACCATCCCACAGCCCCCGCCAGTAGCTTCGTGGCAGAACCCTGCGATGGGTAGTTACCAACCTATGGAGAGGCCTCCCCTGACCGCCAGGACGGCCGGCCGTGGCGGAACAGTCCGCTCACTCCGCCGAAAAAGCAGCCCCAGGACGACCACAGAAAGTGCCGCAGCCGCGTCAACCAACCCGCCGCCTGGCCCACCACCTCCTGCGCCCCCCGCCACCACGGAGCCGGCACTGGCCCCAGCAGCGCCTGCAGCTTGGCGGCAAAGGGCTCGTGCGCGCTGCGCAGCCAACCCCGCACCCGCCGCACCCCCGAACTGCCGCACTGCCCTGAAACCTCGGCGCCTTCGCTCGGACTCCCCGCAGCCAGACCCGCCTCCACGGCCGCCAAGGTCAAATCGCGATAGGCGCACACGTCCTCCGGCAACACCGCATGGCTGACCCTGCAACGCGGGCACCGCACCCGCCGCAAGGCCTGAAGCACTCCTGCGAGGAAGCGCTTGTAGGAGCCGTGGCCCCGCAGACGGGTCCTCTGACAATCCGGATCCGGGCAGCTCAGCTCGGGAACCGCCCCGCCGTCCATCTGCTCTCGATACTGCTTGCAGCCCACGCCCTTCAGACTTAACATGGCCTCCTCTCGGAAGCCCGTCGGGTCATCCCCGGTCCGCCAAAAGACACAAGGAGAGCCCGGCGGGCTTCGCTTGCCTTGCCCGACCTCTCCACAGGCAAAATCGTCCCGCACTCCTGCGCCGACGAATCTACCTGACCACGCTGAAAACTGGGAAAAACTCAGGCGGCGGTCACGAAATAAGGCGGGCGTCTACAGAAGCATTGGCTCGCATCTTCGTACCGTCCAGAGCCACATGGCCCAACTTCACCAAACCTGCTTGCTGGCACAGACGCAGGACCTGAACGAACAAACGGGATAGAGCCTTCAGGTGGCGCCGCCGGAAATCCGCAATGGTGTCGTGATCGGGATGCTGGTTGGCCGCCATAACTCGGAATGGCACGCTCTCGTAGGTAGCCTTCTCAATTCTGCGAGAACTACTGATTCCCAGGCAGTAGCCGTACAGCAGCAATCCCACCATCAGCCGTGGGTCAAATCCTGGCCGCCCCCCACGCGAGCCGTCGTAGGAGGAGTAGATCTCGGAAAGATCCAATTCGCTGACCACATCGAGCAGGAAGTACGCCAAGTGGTCCTCGGGCAACCAATCCCGCAGGTCCGGAGGTAGAAGCAACAGCTGGCCGAGTGCGTAGCTGCGGAACCGGGTTGTTTCCATGCCGACAATTTTACCACCTCTCGACACTGGGGAGGGGTTTCCCGACAGGCTCCTAGCCTTTCCCACGGCTCGGGTGGGCACGCGTCAAGGCTTCCCTTCGGTGGCTCCGCCGGTCGAGGAAGCGGAAGGCGGAAGCTACGCAGGAACGGATCCCTGCGGCGTCGCAGCGCCGGGCTGCCGCCATAAGGCCGAGGCGGTGAGCCCTCCCGGTCTGCCGTCATCCAAGGAGTGATCTCGTAGAGGTGTGCGGTGCAGCCCAGGAGATCCAGCCGCGGGTCGCTCTCCAGCCCCTGCCGGGCGAGGAGAACGTCCGTGGCGGATCTGCCGCCCGTGCTGCGGACCTCCGCCTCCGAGGTATCATTCGAAGCAGGCTCGCGCTGTCTCCCTGTCTCACCAGACCCTGTCGCCGCAGCAGGCTAGGAAAGCAGGATCTCCTTCTCTCCGAAGAGCCGCTCGGCCTGGATGCCACGGCTGCGGCAGTCCTCGATCAGCTTGTTTGACGCGATGATGGGGTTCGACTGCTCCGTGTACTTCACGCTCATAATGTAGTTGAGCCAGGGCTCCTGCCCCATCGCATACACGTAAGCGTCGCGGCAGTGGAAACGGTTGACGATATCGATGGCCCGCTCGTAGTTCGAGCCCGCCAGCCGGCGGCCCTGGTCCATCTTGCGGTCGAGCGGCCGCGTCAGCAGAGGTCCATAAACCCACGACAGCGGCGCGCCATCGCACTCCATCCCGATGAAGGCGACATCGATGTTGCCCACGGCCTCCTGCAGGCGCTCATAGAGCCGCGGCTCGATGTTGCAGGAGTCCGCCGCGAAGAGCATGGAGCGCTGGCCGAGCCGGCAGTGATAGGCGAGCTTGCTCCGGATGTCGAGATCGGCGTGCTCACCCAGGAACGGGAGCCCGGTGATCTTCGCTCCCCCCAGCTCGAGAGTCTCCATCTCGTCCATCTCGTAGACGTTCGTGAAGCCGATCTGCCGGAGCAGCAGCTTGAGGGAGGGATCCTGCAACTCCCCGCTGCCGCTGCGTGGAACCACCACGCTGCCGATCTTGTGGCGGAGCTGGAGCATCGTCTCGAACAGGATGTGATCCTGGTGGTTGTGGGTGATCAGGGCGAAGTCGATCCAGTCGGGCAGATCCTTGTACGTATACCGGGAGATGTCGCTCTCGTAGGTGTAGCTCAGCACCGGATCGAGCAGGATGCGCACCTCCGCCGTCTCTACCAGGATGCAGGCGTGGCCGAAGTAGCGCCACCGCACGCTGCTCCCCCGGTAGGGCTCATAGGCGGGCTGCGGCTCGGGGGTCAGGAAGCGGGCGAACGCCTCATCGTGCTCATCCTCCAACTCCAGCGCTTCCTTGATGTAGGCGAAGGTCTGCGGCACGGCCTTCATCTTGAAGAGCTCGTCGATGCCGGGATGACGGAACGGACGCCGCAGGTGCACGTCCCCCGCGTTCGGCAGCCGCGGCGTGCTGAGCACGAACGGCCGGTCGTCCTGGTTGATCAGCGCCAGCACCAGGCTCTGCGCCGAGGGCACATAGTAGGGGCTCCGGTAGAGGAGCGGCTCGATGAGACGGAACGAGGGCTGGTTATTGAGATCGTAGACGAGCTCCACGTAACCGCGTAGCGGTTCCGGGACGCGGGCGTATAGCGGCTCCAGCGAGTGGCCTCTGGCCTCCTGCCGGAGCAGGTCGTCGAGTTGCTGGATGGCCCTGGCGAGCTCGATGAGGTGGGCCCGTTCCCGCTTCGTCCTGTCGATCAGGGCCTGGATCTCGGCAACCCGCGGCACCTTGTAATCGATAAAGGGGCCGCCAAGCATGGCCGGGTTTTTCACCGCGGCACTGTGGACCTGCGGCGCCTTGACGTAGGACTCCATGATCTTGAGGTGACGGCCCACGATGTTCATGGCGGCCGTCGCGGGAGGAATCAGGTGCGACCACGCGTACCAGTGATCGACCAGAGGCTCGGCGACGACATTCGGCTTGAGGTAGAGCTTCTCGGCGGTCATGACCTGTCTCTGCTCCCGATGGAGCCCCGGAATTGGCGCTGTACTATACTATGTGGCCGGTGGGGCGGGCGTCCTTCCTCAAGATGTACACCTCGTAGCGAGACACACCGAGGCGATACTGGCGCGCCTTCGAGCGCGCGACGGCTTGGGGGTGCTTCCATTTGTCGGCCGCCGCGACGTCACGAAACACCGTCTCGAAGCGGGTCGCGTCCTCGCGGCAAGCGGCCAGCACCCGGTCGGTGATGTCCTCCCTGCGAAGGATGGTGAGGCCCGAATCGCGCATCTGCCTTTCGAGGAGGTGCGTTCCGAACCAGGCGTCGCGCGCGTCCGTGAAGAGAAGCATTCCGGAGTCCTTCAGGACGCGACGGACCTCGGAGAGGAACTTCTCCACGTTGGGATAGAGGTGCGACGACTCGACGTTGGAGACGAGATCGAAGGTCTGATCTGCGAACGGCAAAGCCAACGCGCTGCCCTGATGGAACTCGATCCCGAGGCGGCCGTGTCGCTCCCGGCAGAACTCGATCTGCCTCTCGCTCTGGTCGAGCCCGACGGCGCGCTTCAGCCCGAAGAGCCGCTCCATCGCGGAGAGCCCGCCCCCGCGTCCGCAGCCGACGTCCAGCAGGCTCGACTCGCTCAGCGGGCGGGACAGCCCGAGCCCCTCCGCGGTGTCCAGCAGGTACTTGTACAGGAGGACTTGGTGCCTCCATCGGTCGTCGTCCCTCTCGAGCGGCGGGACGGCTCCGGAAGCCGGCAGGTAGCCGTGATTCATGAAGACGAACCACTGCTCCCCCTGCATAGATTCGGAGAGCTCGTCGTACACCCTGCTCGTCGCGCTATCGATCAGCTCGTCGCCGGAGCGGAACAGCGGCAACGGCTTGAGAATGGCGAGGACCGAGGGGTCGTAGAAGTTGCACTGCCGCGACATGTCGCTCGGACGGGTGACGCCGACCTCGCACAGCGACTCCAGCACGCTCAGCTGCTTGCGGATCGCGTCGGGCTCGCGCTCGTAGGCCCGCACGCAACGCGCGGCGTGCTCCTTCGCCTGTTCGAGGGGGATGACGCCCGCCGGGCCCTTCATACGGACGAGTTTCTGGTTCACCTTGAGGCGCAGATAGCGTAGTGCGAGGGTCGGTTTCCGTAGGAGCACGCGCCACCTCTCGTTGGGTGCTCAGGGCGCGGCGGGGCGTAGCACGAGAACACGCCGCATCCACAGGTCCACGGCCTCGTGACCAGCGCTTTGGATCGAGTCATCTGCGACGCCCTGCTCCCGCAGCAGCTCCAGCAGCGACCGCCTCCCATCGACATTGGTCAAGGCTTGGAACAGCGATAGCGAAACTTCGATCCGGTCCTCACCGAAATATCGACTCGCAGTGCTCTCGATGAAGTATTTCTCGCCCCCACCGCGCTGCCCAAGCCTCTTGACCAGTTTGCGGCTAGGCCGCAAGGTCGGCACCAGACCCAGGCAGAGCGGAACCGGCAGCTCCTTCTCCCTCTTGCTGGCCAGGTAGTCTCCCACCACAAGGTAGTCGAGGCCAGTGGTCAGGAAGCAGGCCACGGCATCGTCGACCGAATCTACAATCGGCTCTGCATTGTTGTTAAACGAGGTGTTGAGAAGAATCGGGATCCCTGTCAGCTTCTTGAATTCGCCCAGAAGCTGCCAGAAGCGCGGGTTGGTATGCCGTGAAACGGTCTGGATGCGCGCGGTACCATCGACGTGGGTGATGGCCGCAAGCCTCTCCCTCATCTCCTCCTTGACCTTGACCACAAAGATCATGAACTGGTATTGCGTGCCTCCCGCTGGCAGCTCGAAGAAGTCGGCCGCGTCTTCCTCCCGCACCGAAGGTGCAAAAGGCCGATAACCCTCCCTCTTCTTCACCATCTGATTGACACGGTCCTTGTTCCGCGCCGGCCGAGGGTCGGCCAGGATGCTGCGGTTGCCTAGCGCGCGAGGACCAAACTCAGAGCGGCCTTGGACCCACCCGAGCACGGCCCCTTCCGCGATCAATTGGGCTGCACGCGCCATGATGTCGTCCACCTGCTCGACCTCGAGGAAGTCGCTCCACACCTCCAACTCGCGCCGGATGGCCTCCGCCTCCCCGACATCGCTCCCCCAGAAGACGTGAGTCATCGGCGAGCACCGGACTCCGGTCTCTTCGTACAGCACTGTCCAAGCCGCGCCCAGAGCCGTGCCGGCGTCGTGGGCCGCCGGCTGAGCGAACACCTCCTCGAAGAGCCCGGTCTCCAGAATACGGCCGTTCATGCTGCAGTTGTGGACCACCCCGCCGGCGAGGCAAAGCCTCTTCTGCCGGGTTTCTCTCTGGTAATGACTTACAATGTGAAGCACGATCTCTTCGAGCGAGGCCTGGAGAGCGGCCGCGAAGTCCTTGTGCACCTGCGAGAAGGGTTCCCCCTTGCGGCGAATCTTCTGTAGGAGTCCTGCCTGCAGGAAAAGTCCCAGGTGCTGCTCGCGCGTCGCAAGCTCATACACGCCCTGCGGCATCAGCCGGTAAAGCTGCCGGAACAGACCGCGATAAACCTCCGGATCGCCGTGTGGGGCAAGCCCCATGACCTTATATTCGTCGAAGCGGTCGTAGCCGAGGATCTTGATCACGAGCGAATACCAATCCCCCAGCGAATGCTTCATGGGGTACTCGCGCAAGGGCCGGAAGCTACCACCCTCGTTGACCAGAACCAGGCCACAGAGGCCGTCTCCGTCGCCGTCCAGCGTCACGATCAGTGAGTCTTGAAAGCCGGAGGCGAAGAAGGCGCTCGCAGCATGAGCGATGTGGTGATGACAGAAGCGAATCTTGCTCGCGATGTCGACGCCGAAAGCGTCTCGGAACATGGCTCCCATCATGGAGCGGCCATCCAGAAATGACTCGTTGAGGTCCACCAGCAACCGGTTGCGGGCGATCATGTCAAAAGTCTGCTGGTTGTGGTTGAGGGCGATCCGATCCACTTCCTCCAGCTCGACGCGGGCTTGTCCGAGGCAGAACTTGAGAGACTCGTAAGGAAAAAAGTTGGAGTGCTTGATCCGGTTCAGGCGCTCCTCCTCGATTCCCGCCACCACCTCGGAGTCTCTGAGCAGGACGGCTGCGCCGTCGTGCAGACCGTAACCCGCGCCGTTGTCCTCGAAATCGCGCTTGTGGCCGCCATGAATACCGAGTATCAGCATGGGGTCTCTCCCTGACTGTCGGCCCTACTCCGCTTTTAAGGTGACCCCAGGCTCTACCCTGGAAGCGCGATAGGCTGGGATCAGGTTCGCTAGGAGTGAAATGATGATGAACAGCACGGATACCCCGGCGTAGGTTCCCACGTCCATGGCGCTGACCCCGAAGAGCAGGCTGCGCAGAACCCGAGTGAGAGCCAGCGCTCCGCCCAGGCCGAGGAGAATGCCGAGCAAGGTCCACCAGAGCCCTTGCCGGAGGAACTGCCCCATGATAGCCCTCCGCTCAGCTCCGAGCGCTATCCGCAGCCCGATCTCGTGCTGGCGTTGGGTCACAGAATAGGCGGCGACGCCGTAGATTCCTAACGCCGCGAGCAGGGTGGCCATGACGGCGAAGACAGCGACGACCAGCAAGGTAAACCGAGGCTGGGCCACGGCTTGCGCGATGGTTTGATCCATGGGACTGACGTTTGCGATCGGTTGCTCCGGATCGATCTCCGCCACAGCCCGCCGTACCAGGGGCACCGCATCCTCGGGGTTGCTCCGGGTCCGCAGCATCAAGGTCATGAAGGGCCAGGGCTGCTGCTTGTAGGGCCTGTAGACCATGGGGCGGACGGCCTGCTGGAATCCCACCGCCCGCACGTCCCCGACAACTCCGACGATCGTGAACCACCTCGCCTCCGGATCGGCTGGGTTGTCATAGGTGATCCGCTGCCCGATCGGGTCCTGTTCTCCCCAATACTGCTGTGCGATCGCAGCGCTGACGACAGCGACCCCCGGCGCCTCGGCAGTGTCTTGCGGCGTGAACTCGCGTCCTTTGAGCAGCGGGATGCCGAGGGCTCGGAAGTAGTGCGGGCTGACGAACTCCGTCCCTTCCGCGCGCTCCTGGTCGGGAGGCGGAGCCGGCCTGCCCTCGATCAGGAAGGCGCTCTTGATGTCGTTACTGACAGGAGGGGGAGTCAGCGAGGCAACAGCGGCCTCCAGGTCCGGCATGGCCTCCAGGCGACCGAGAAGGCGATCGAAAAAGCTCGCCATCTGAGCCGGCTCAGAATACTTGGAAGCCGGCAGGGTAACCTTGAAGGTAAGGAGCCGCGAGCTGTTGAAACCAGGATCGACCCGCTGAAGCCCCAAGAAGCTTTGTAAAAGCAGAGCCGTTCCGATCAGCAGCACCAGGGTCATCGCGACTTCCCAGACCAGAAGGGAAGTCTGGGTCCGCTGACGGCGCGGTCCCTTGCTTCCCTTTGCCCCGTCCTTCAAGGATTCGACGAGATCGGGGCTCGAGCTCTGCAGGGCCGGCAACAGACCGAAGAGGATTCCGGTGAGCACCGAGATCCCCGCGGTAAAAACCAGCACCCAACCGTTGAGACCGATCTCGTCGAGGCGAGGGACGTCCACGGGAATGAACTTCAGGAGGAGACTCAGCTCCCAACGAGCCAGGAGCAATCCGAGGGCCCCTGCCACCAGAGCGAGCAGAACGCTTTCGGCCAGCAATTGCCTGACCAGATGGTTCCGGCCGGCACCCAGGGACAATCGGACGGCCATCTCCCGGTGCCGCCCGGTGGCCCGGGCGGAGAGCAGATTGGCGACATTGATGCAGGCGATGAGCAGCACCAGCGCGACGGCCCCCATCAGGACCATGAGGACGGGGCGGACGTTGCCCAGCAAATGGTTTCGCAGCGGCACCAGATTGACGCTACGGCCGCGGTCCAGCCGGGAGTGGATGGCGGCGAGCTCTTCCCTCGCCTGCGGCACGGTCGTCCCCTGCCGCATGCGTGCGAGGACCCGCATGTAGCGGATCTGCCTCAACTCTCCCGGGTCGATCTCCATGGGCAGTCGAGGGAGGTCCTCCGGCGCCCGTACCCACAACTCGGCACCTTCGGGGAACTGGAACCCCTTCGGCATCACACCGAGGACCTGGTAGACTTCACCGCTCAGATGAAGCGCCTTGCCGATGACCTTCGGGTCCGCGGCGAACAGCCGATGCCAGAGCCCGTCGCTGAGGACGACGCCGGGATCCGGGCCGGCCGCCGTGGAGAACGTCCTGCCGAAGGCGGCCTGAGCACCTAAAGTGCTGAAGAAGTTGCCCGTCACGCTGGCCCCCATCGCCTCTTCAGGCCGGTCCGTTCCGAGGAGGGTCAAGCGGAAGAAGGGGAAGTAGCCGGCCATCTGCTCGAAGGAACGGCTCTCCTGGCGCCAGGTGAAGAAGTTCTCAGGGACCACGCTATCCGTCATCGCCTGCCCGGCGTCCGTCTCCCAGATCAAGACCAGTCGATCTGCGTCCTCATAGGGGAGAGGCCGCATGAGGATGGCGCTCAGGGCACTGAAGATCACCGTATTGCCGCTGATCCCAAGGGCGAGCGCCAGGATGGCGACAACGCTGAACGAGGGACTCTTGATCAGCGTGCGGGCGGAATAGCGCAGGCTCTGCCACAGCATGTCTTTCATCGTACCCCTCCGGCTTGTTGACTCATGCCCTCCTGCTCCCATTATCAGATCACTTGCCGACGGCACACCCTCATCACCACAGGTCCCACTGCTCTCGCGATCCAGGTTGCGTCAGGGGGAAGAACCTCGCGCCCACCGCGCCGACCTCGCCTCCGACCTTGTCCATCTCCTGCATCAGATCCGCAAGCGTCTGCTCGGGATCGGCGGCGACGCTTTCCAGCAGTGCCTGAAACCGTTCCTTCAACCGGACCATCGTCCCCGGCTTAAAGAGGTCTCGCCGATAGAAGAATCCGCACCGGAGGCCTAGCGGAGACTCCTGAAGGAGGAGCACCAGGTCGGTCTCCGTCAACTCCAGTCCCACGTCGACACGCGTCAGGCTGAGCCCCTTGAGCTGCAGCGGCGGCGCGGGCGCATTATAGAAATTGCAAGAAACGCGCAGGAATTCTCGCGACGCGACCTCGCCGATCTTCTCCGCCAGGACTTCGAAGGAGAGGTCCTGGTGGGTGTAGGCCTCGAGCGTAACCTCTCTCACCCTGCGCAGCAGGTCCAGGTAGCTGGCAGCCCGTCCGACATCGGTGCGGAGGAGCAGCATGTTCGGGAAGAAGCCGATCAGAGGTTCGATCTCGCGCCATCTGCGGTTGGCGATCGGAGAGCTGACGACGATGTCGCTCTGACCCGTGAAATGATGGAGCAGGAGCTTGTAAGCCGCCAGCAAGGTCATGAACAAGGTGGCGCCCTGCCGCCGGCTCAGCGCATGGAGGGCCGCAGTGACCGTCGGCGAGAGGAGCACGGAAACGTCGGCGCTGTGGGCAGAGAGGGCTGCTGACCGCGGAGCGTCCGTGGGCAGCGCGAGCGCCGCGGCGCCCGCCAGTCGGTGGCGCCAGTAGGCCAGTTGGGCCTCGAGGACCTCTCCCTGCAACCACTGTCTCTGCCAGGAGGCGAAGTCCGCATACTGGACGGGCAGCTCCGCCAGGGGTACGGCCTGGCCTTCCAGGAAGGCTTGATAAAGCTCCTTGATCTCCTGGGAGAAGATGCCGCCGGACCATTGATCGATGACGATGTGGTGGCACACCAGCAGGAGCACATGCTCCCGAGAATCCAGACGAAAGAGCAGCCAGCGGGTGAGAGGGCCCCGCTCCAGGTCGAAAAGCCGCCTCGCCTCCTGCCGTGCCAGATCGGTCACCGCAGCCAGTTGCCCGCTCTGCGGCACAGCCTCGAAGTCGATCGTGCGCAGCGGCAGGCGTTGGAACGGGTGGACTCTCTGGCACGGCACGCCAGCGGCGACAGGGAACGTCGTGCGCAAAACCTCATGGCGCCGCACGATCTCGTTGAGGCTCGCTTCGAGAGCCGCCACGTCGAGGTCCCCGCTCAAGCGGAAGGCGAAGGGGACGTGGGCCGCATACCGACCGGGCTCCCGTTGCTCGGCGAGCCAGACCACCTCCTGAGCGAAGGAGAGCGGCAGGTCGCCGGTGCGGGAGGCCGGCCGTCGCGGGATCTGAACGTTCCCGGAGCGGATCGCCTGCTCCACGTCCGCCCCGAACGCCGCGATCGTCGGCCGTTCGAAAAAGCGACCGAGGCTCAATTCCACCCCGAAGGACTCGCGCACCCTGGCCAGCACCTGGGTCGCGGACAGCGAGTAGCCGCCGAGATCGAAGAAGCTCTCGTGAATCCCCACCCGGTCGATCCCGAGCACCTCCGCCCAGATGTCGGCGAGCGTCTCCTCGACCGGGTTGCGAGGCACCGCGTGACCATTGTTCTCCTGGGCCACCTGGATCCCAGGCTCAGGGAGGGCGTCGCGGTCGATCTTGCCGTTCGGGCGCAGCGGCAGCGCATCCAGGAATACGAACACCGAAGGGATCATGTAGTCGGGCAGGCGGCCCTGGAGGAAGCGGCGCACCTCCAGCGCTGCGGGCCTCTCCGGCTGGCGGCAGCTCAGATAGGCCACGAGGCGGCGCTCCGCCAAGGATTTGCCGCGCGCGAGAGCCGCGGCTTCCCGCACCCCAGGATATTGCAGCAGCGCTGCCTCGACCTCGCCGAGCTCGATCCGAAAGCCCCTGACCTTGACCTGCTGATCGCGGCGGCCGACGAAGTCGAGGCGGCCGTCGGCGCGATAGCGGGCCAGGTCGCCCGTCCGGTACAGCCGCGCCCCTGGCTGCCCGAGCGGCCCGGGGATGAACCTCTCCGCCGTCAGGTCAGGCCGGCGCAGGTAACCTTGCGCCAGCCCCAGTCCCCCGATGTGGAGCTCACCCACCACCCCGACCGGCACGGGCCGGGAGCAATCATCGAGAAGATAGGTCTGGAGGTTGTCGATCGGGCGGCCGATCGATGGCTGGTCGCCTTCCGCACAACGGTCGAAGCTGGCGCATACGGTGCTCTCGGTGGGCCCGTAGGCATTGAAGAGCCGGTGCCTCGACGTCCAACGCTCCACCAGCTCAGCAGGACAGGCTTCACCCGCGGCGATGACCGTGATCGCGGAAGGGAGATCGCCAGGATCGAGCGACGACAGCAGCGAAGCGGGGAGAGTGACATGCGTGATCCCGCTGTCCTCGATAAGCCGGGCAAGGCTCTGCGCCGACATCAGGACCTCGCGTGGCGCCAGATGCAAAGCCGCCCCGGCGCACAAGGTCATCGCGATCTCCGAGATCGAAGCATCGAAGCTCAACGAGGCGAATTGGAGGACCCGGCTCTCCCTGGTCAAGCCGAAACCTCGCATCTGCGCCTCGGCCAGGTTGTGCAACCCGCGGTGCGACACCGCCACCCCCTTCGGCGAGCCCGTCGAGCCGGAAGTGTAGATCACGTAAACGGTGTTCTCCGGTCCTGCGCCGCCGTCCAGCCGCCCTTCGCCCGCCGCGGCGATCGCTGCACGTTCCCCATCCAGGCTCACGGTGAGCCCCCAGTAGACCGGCAGGCGTTGGGCGGCTTGCTCGTTCGTCAGCAACACCGAGGGCTGAGCATCCTCCAACATGAACGCCAGCCTTCCGGCCGGGTAGGAAGGATCCAACGGGAGATAGGCGGCGCCGGCCTTCATGACCCCCAGCAGCCCTACCACCATGTCGAGAGAGCGCTCCAGGCAGAGCCCGACCAGGACCTCAGGCCCGACTCCGAGAGAAGAGAGATACCGGGCCACCTGATTGGCGCGGCGATCCAGATCAAGGTACGTCAGGCGCTCCTCGCCGAAGACGACGACGAGCGCATTCGGCTGGCGCTCGGCCTGTGCCGCGATGATCTCGTGGATCCCACCCTCCCCTCCCCTGGCAGCCGTGTCGTTCCACTCGACCAGCAGCTGCTGGACCTCGGGATCACCCAACAGCCGCAGGTCCGAGATCCTCTGGTCCGGGTCGCCGACGATGTCTTCGAGCAGGCGGGAGAAATGCTGGAGGAAGCGCTGGGCCGTGGTGCGGTCGAACAGGTCCGTGTTGTATTCCAGGGATCCGCCGAGCCCGTCCTCCGCGTCGCCCATGTTCAGATCGAGATCGAGCTTCGCCGTCGTCGTCGTCTGCCCGAGGCTCCGCAGGTCGACGTCGCGCATGCTCACCTGGGCCGCAGGGACGTTCTGGAGGCCGAACGCCACCTGGTAGACCGGTGCGCGGCTGCGGTCCCGCAACGGCCGCAGCTCCTCGACCAGGATCTCGAAAGGAAGATCCTGATGAGCCAAGGCACCGAGGACCACACGGCGCGTCCGGCCGAGGAGCTCGGTCAAAGTCGGTCTCCCGCCGAGATCGAGCCGCAGCACGACCGGATTGATGAAGAAACCGATGATCTGCTCGAGCTCTGCCCGGTTGCGCCCGGCGGTCGGGGTCCCGACGACGATGTCTTCCCGCCCCGTACAGCGGGACAGCAGGATCTGGAAAGACGCCAGCAACGTCATGAACAGGGTTGTATTCTTGCTGCGGCTCAACCTTTCGAGGTCCTCTCGCAGGCGGCGGCTCAGGCGGAATCCCACGAACGACCCGCGGGAAGCTCTGGACGGCGGGCCGGGGACGATCCGTCGGCAGATCCAGGAAAGGCGGGCAGCCGGCCAGTTGACGTTTCCAGTAGTGGACCAGCGCCTCCTTGGTCTCTCCCTGCAGCCACTCACGTTGCCAGCAGGAGAAATCCGCGTACTGGATCAGGAGAGGGCTCAAGGATGGGGAGAGTCCGGCTGCGAATGCCAGATAGAAGCTCATCCACTCCCGGACCAGCAGGGACATCGACCATGCGTCGGAAGCGATATGGTGCATGGTCAACAGCAGCACGTGCTCCGCCTCACCTGTGCGCAGCAACAGGGCACGTAACATCCGGTCGCGGGAGAGAAGAAACGGGCGGACGGCCTCCTCCGCAGTCAGGCGCGCTCGCTCGGCCGCGAGCGGCACCCCGGACAATCCGCGGAGATCCACAACCGGCAGCGGCACGGCTCCGGCAGCACAGACGACCTGGGCTGGCTCCCCGTCTGTCAGAGGAAAGATCGTACGGAGGGCTTCGTGGCACCGGAAGATCGCCTCGAGCCCCCGCTGCATCGCGGCAAGGTCCAGGGGCCCGACGAGCAGCACGGCGTGCGGGATGTTGTAGGCTGGGTTTGCCGGCTCCAGCCGGTCGAGAAACCAGAGCCGCTGTTGGGCGAAGGACAGAGGCAATCTCCTGTCGCGCGGCACGGGCCGCAGCGGCGGTGCCTGCACCGCCCCCACTTTCTGGCGGGCCGCCTCGATGCTCGCTGCCAGCCCGGCGATGGTAGGGGCCTCAAACATCTGGCCCAGCGGCAGCTCGACCTCAAAGGTAGAGCGGATCCGCGAGAGGAGCTGGGTGGCCAGCAGCGAGTGGCCTCCGACCTCGAAAAAGCTGTGGTGGATCCCGACCCTCTGGATTCCGAGCAGATCACACCAGATCCCGGCCAGCAGCTGCTCGGCGAGCGAGCGAGGTTCTACGAAGCCCGCCGAGTTGGAGAGCTGAGACTCCGGCGCAGGCAGGGCCTTGCGGTCCACCTTGCCCGTGAGCGTGCGCGGCAGCTCCTCCAAGACAACGAAACGGGAAGGCACGAGCACGTCCGGCAAGGAAGCGAGCAGGAGCTCTCGCAGAGCGCCGGGTTCGATCGGGTGCTTCAGAACCAGGTATGCGCAGAGCGACTTCATCCCGTTGTTGTCTTCACGGTCCACAACTGCGACGTCCTCGACCATCTCATGCGTGCGCAAGAGGTTCTCGATCTCACCCAGCTCCACCCGAACGCCGCGGATCTTCACCTGGTTGTCCTTGCGCCCGAGGAATTCGAAGCTCCCGTCCGGCAGGACCCGTCCAAGGTCTCCCGTACGGTACAGAAGGTCGGAGGGATCCTGGGTGAAGGGATTCTTGACAAAGACCTCCGCGGTCATCTCCGGCTGGCGATAATAACCCAGTGAGCGGAAAGGGGTCCGGATATAGATCTCACCCACGGTACCCGGCGCACAGGCCTTGCCATCCGGGCCGATGACCTGGGCTCGCGCGCCGGGCATGGGCTTGCCGATGGGAACCGACTTGTGCTCGCAGTCAGCAGCCGTGACGAAATGGAAGAGCTTCGTCATTGTGGTCTCAGTCGGTCCGTACAGGTTCACCAACTGGACGCGCTCGCCGAAGACCTTCATCCATCGGGCGACATCGGCCGGCAGCAGGGGCTCACCCGCCAGCAGGATGTACCGCAAGGCCGCGAAGTAATCGGGATTCAGGTCCGCGTTGAGGATCGACCGGAAGAGCGAAGGTACACAATGGATCAGCTCAATCTCTGCAAGGTCGATCCAGTCCACGAGCCGCTGTGCGTCCAGCACAATGCCGCGGCTCTCGGGGACGCAAACGGCGCCACCGGCGCAGAGCGGGACGAAGACGTCGCGCAGGAAGGCGTCGAAGGCTGGCGTGGTGAGCTGGCTCACCCGGCATCCGGGCTGGAGGCCGAGCGTCTCGATCTCCCAACGGATGAAATGATCGATCGCCTTGAGCCGTCCCGCGATCCCTTTCGGCCGGCCGGTCGAGCCGGAGGTGAAATAGATGTAGGCCATGTCGTCGGGATCGGAGGCCACGGCGGGTCTGGCGGTGTCGGCGCCGAGGTGTGCGCCGCCCGCTCCGTCCTCTTCCCCCGTGCTGTCCAAACAGATCGCAGGCACTCCGGCAGGTGCGATCTGCGCCAGCAGGAGAAGCTCCTCCGTTTCGCACACGAACCAGTCCGGCGCAGCCTCCGTGACCATCTGCCTGAGGCGAGCCTTGGGTACGCTGGGGTCGAGCGGCACGAAAGTGCATCCCGCTTTCAGAATACCCAAGGTTCCGATGATGACGGTAGAACGCTGGTCCGCGAGCAGACCGACGACACTGCCTCGCGCCGCACCGCGCCCGATCAGGAGGTTGCCCAGCCGGTTCGACTTCGCCTCGAGCTCGCGATAGGTGAAGGGGTTGCCATCCTGATCGATCGCGATCCGATCGAGGTTCCTCTCGGCAGCACGAGAAAAGAGATCCTGGATGCTCTCAAAGCTCATGGCTCCTCCTGCTATTCAACTCTCACCGCCTTGGACGTCCGCCATGGAGACAAGAATCTTGCGCGGGCCCGAGAACGGCGCCCTGCCGTGGCAGACGAGCATGTTGTCCAGCATCAGGACGTCCCCTTCGCACCAAGGAAAATACACGGCAAGGCGACGGGTCACGGCGCGGACCTCCTCCAGCATCGCGATATCGATCTGCGTGTCGTCTCCAAAGCAGACGTTCTGCGGCAGGTTCTCCTCGCGATTCCGGTACAGCGACATGAGAGCCTCATAGATCCCTTGGGGATGGGTCGAAGGATGGAACTGGTCCGCCTGATTGAACCAGACCCACTCGCCGGTCTTGGGATGCTGCGCGACCGCAGGGCGCGTGTGACTGACCTTGAGCACACCGCCCTCTTTCCACTCGTAGCTCATCCCTGCCTCCTGGCAGTAACTCTCCACCGTCGCGCGGTCGCGGGTCTCGAAAGTCTCTTGCCACGAGGGCCCGAACCCCTCCCCGCCATGCAGGTTGCGGATGTACTTGACCTTTTTCCGCTTGAACTCCTCAACCAGATCCGGGCTGAGCGCTGCGAGGATGGCGCGGCTGTCGGCGATCACCGTCTCTCCCTGGGCCTCTGGTGCCGTGATGCAGCAGAAGAAGAGCCTCCCCGGCCAGCGGTGAGAATAGGACAGCTCATTGTGCAGCGAGATGAAGTACTCCGGGGGGTACTCCGTCGACGTATAGACACCGCTTGCCAGCTTGGTCCGCGGCGAATTGCCGTCCACATAGTCAAGGAGATCTCCGGCAACGGAGCGGACGAACCGCCGGAAGCCTGCCGGAGTCTTGACTCCGAAGCCGCGCCAGAGCAAGGCGCCATGGTGCAGAAGCATCGTCTCGACACGCTCTGCGTTCTGCTGTACCCGGGTGGAGAGGAGGTCGAGGCTCGGCGGGCCGCTGGCTGAAACCGCGGCCTCGATGATCAGGGGCAGGCCCTGTTCCGGATCGAAGACGTACTCTTTCATTGCAGGCCTCCTGATCGCTCTTAGCCAAAAGCGGGCAACTCGAAGAGATCGAGCAACAAACCGAAGGTCAGGACAATCATCAGCAGGTCGCTCTCGAACGGGAAGTTGAGCTTGAAGCCCCGCCGCGCATACTGCCGCTTGAGCCTCTCCACAGTGTCAGGGTTGAAATAGCCCTGGCGTCGGATGCGCTCATAAGAGAGCATGTCCAGAGCCCACGCATCGTTCTCCTGCAGAAGATCGCAACTGCCCGAGGAGAACCAGCCGAACTTCTCACGGCTGGCGATCTGTTCCGGTATGAGCCCCGCCGCGACCTTACGGAGAATATATTTCTCCTGCATGTTATTGATCTTGAAATGGGGAGGAGCTCCCGGCAGAACTCGACGAGCTGCAGGTCGAGGAAGGGATGGCGTCCCTCAACAGAGTGCGCGAGTGCCATCCGGTCACCATGATCGGCGAGCAGATGGTCCGCAAGCCGCAGGTGGAAGTCCAGATACGAACGCCTGTTGATGGGGTGCCGGTCTCGCAGCCGCTCCTTGTCGACCAGCTCGTGGCGCAGGCAGTCGAACTCCGGAAAGGTCTCGTTGACACCACAACTGTAAAGCGCTCCCTTGGTCTCGCAGAAAGCGTGGTGATCGATCTCGTAGAAGATCTCTTTGCTGCCCCAGATCCGCTCCCGGATCTCATCCTCCAAGATGGTCTCAAGGTCGTACCGCTTCTCCTTGTGCTGCCGAAAGGAATCGAAGCGATAGCCGACATAGCCGGCGAAGAGCTCATCCGCTCCTTCCCCCGTCAGCACGACCGGGACGCCGGCCCGCCGCGCTGCCTCCGAGAGCGCCAGGGTACAGGTGTTATAGGTCTCCTTGACCGGACACTCACTGTGGTAGATCATCCGCGGCAGCCGTTCACTGGTCGCGCGCCAGTCAAACACGATCCGTTCATGCACCGACCCGACGTGCATGGCCATCAGGTCCTGGCTCTGTGCCTCAGACATATTGCGATCGGCGAAGTCGATCGAAAAGGAACGCCGGGCGCTCCCGGGGCATACAGAGCCGATGGCGGCGGCGATCAGCGACGAGTCCAGGCCGCCACTCAGATAAAAGCCGACCGGTACATCAGCCTGGAGGCGCCGGAGCACGGAATCGAAAAACAACTCCCGCAGTCGTTCCACATAGTATTCCTCCGTGCGCTCCTCCGGCTCCTCACCGACCTTCGGATATTCGAGATCCCAGTACTCCCGTACTGTCACACAGCCGTCCTTGACGATCATGTAGTGACCGCTCTTGAGGCTGGAGATCCCTTTGAACATCGTCCGCGGGCTCACCAGACCGGGAAAGGAAAAGATCTGATCGAGCCCGGTGAGATCGACCTCTCTGCGCGCCGCCGGATGCTGCAGGATCGCCTTGATCTCCGAACCGAAGATGAAGAATCCATCGAACACTCCGAAGTAAAGCGGGTTGATCCCAAAGTGGTCGCGAGCGAGCAAGAGCGTCCTTTGGTTCCGGTCGTAGAGCGCGAAAGCGAACTGGGCGTTGAGGCCGGCGAGGAAACCGCTCCCCTCCTCCTCGTAGAGGTGCAGCAAGACTTCTATGTCACAACGGGTGCGAAAGCTGTGACCGCGCCGGATGAGGTCCTGTCGCAGCTCGCGATAGTTGAAGATCTCGGCGTTGCAGACCAGGACCAGGGAACTGTCCTCGTTGTATAAGGGCTGATGGCCGCCTTCAAGATCGATAATGCTGAGCCGCTGCGAGGCGAGCGCCACATTGCCTTCGACGAAATATCCCTCCGAGTCCGGCCCCCGGTGGACGATACTCCGCGCCATTCTGCCAAGAGTGCCTTGATCGATCCTGGACTGTTGACGCAGATCGAAAAGGCCAGTAATACCGCACATGGATCGGGCTTCCTTCCTTCTAGACGCCGCTACATCATCTCGCAGAGATCGTCGGCAAAACCGTTGGTCAGGACGGCTTCCTCCCCAGACTCCAGCAGCGCCAGAGAGGAGATCCGCTGCCACGGATCGGCAACCACGCTTTCCAGGAGCTTGGTGAAACGACGCAACATCTCCTGTATCGTCGAAGGTTCAAAAAGATCGACGTTGTATTCCAGAGTGCCACTCAAGGACTGCTCGTCCTCTCTCATGTTCAGCAGCAGATCGAAAGCCGCGCTCCTCCTTGGGGTCCTGAAAGGCGCGATGGACAGTCCAGGCAG
The DNA here is from genome assembly GCA_963842525.1 of uncultured Holophagales bacterium. Lineage (GTDB taxonomy): Bacteria > Acidobacteriota > Thermoanaerobaculia > Multivoradales > UBA5704 > UBA5704. The sequence continues at coordinate 1,615,323 of CAWJGT010000009.1, read as the reverse complement.
GCGCAGCTCCTGCTGTGCGGCGACCTGGAGAACGAACAGGATCTGACACAGGGGTGGCCGGCCGGGGTTCCGCTCCGGCCGCAGCTCCTCAACGACCCTCTCGAAAGGGAGATCCTGGTGCTCGTAAGCGGCGAGAGAAGTCTTGGCGACCCGGTGGACGACCTCCACAAAGGACGGGGCACCCGACAGATCCGTCCTCAGCACGAGGTTGTTGACGAAGAATCCGATCAGCCCTTCAATTTCAGCGCAGCTGCGGTTTGCCACATTGGTACCGACTGCGATGTCTTCCTGCCCGGTGTAACGATAGAGAAGGACCTTGAACGCTGCGAGGAGGACCATGAAGAGCGTCACCTCCAGCCGTTGGCTCAGTTCGTTCAACGCCCGGCTCAGCGATTCGCTCAGGCGCAGGAATTCCAGCGCGCCACGGAAGGTCTGGCGCCGCGGGCGAGGGTGGTCGAGCGGCAGCTCGAGATCGGCCAGACTGGCTAGTTGGCGCCGCCAGTAAGCGAGCTGTCGATCGAGCACCTCGCCCTGCAACCACTCGCGCTGCCAGGCGGCGTAGTCCACGTATTGCACCGGCAGCTCAGGCAAGGGGGAGAGGCGACCTTGCGAGAGAGCTTCGTAGAGGACCTGGAGGCTCGCGGGTGAAGATCCCCACGGACCAGCCATCACAGACGATGTGGTGAACCGCCAGCAGGATCACGGATTCCGCTCCTTCCAGCCGCAGCAGCGTGGCCTTGAGCAGCGGTCCGTTGACGAGATCAAAACGCTGGACAGCGGCGGCGGCGGCCAGCCGTTCGGCTTCGCCTTCACGCTCGGCCCGGGGCAGGCCCTGCAGATCCACCTGAGGCAGGTTGACCTCCTCGGCCGGAGCGACGACCTGGAACGGCCGGCCCTCCGCAGCGAGGAAGACGGTGCGAAGGGCACTGTGCCGCCGCACGATCTCGGTGAGGCTGCCCGCGAGCGCGCCGAAGTCGAGCTGACCCGCCAGTCGGAAGGCGGAAAACGTATTGTAGGGAGGCACTTCGAACTCCAGCTGCTCCAGGAACCAGAGACGCTGCTGCGAGAAAGAGAGGGGACGCTCGCGGTCGTGCGGCGCGGGCTTGATGGGGGGCCGCTCCAGCGTCTGGTCTGTCCTGGCTGCGGCGATCACCGCGGCGAGGGCGGCCAGCGTCGGCGTCTCGAAGACCATCCGCAGACGGATGGCGACTCCGGTCGCCTGTCGCAGCTTGGCGATCAACTGGGTCGCTAGCAAGGAGTCTCCGCCGAGCTTGAAGAAGTTGTCTTCGAGCTCAACCTGATCGAGACCGAGCAGGTCCTGCCAAATCCCTCGAATGGTATCCGCAACGCCGCGGTGGGGAGCTCTCTCAGGGACCGGTTCCCGGGAGCCGCCGGTCTCGTCCTGCGGCTCGCGACGGGCCCACCGCGCGCTCCTGGCCTCGAGATCCGTCGTCGAGACAGCGACCCGGGCCAGGTCCTCCAGCCCCAAGATCAGATCGAGGGCTTCCCGCCCCTCGGCCGGCCGGATGGCGGAGTAGGTCGGTTCCTCAGCTTCCGCTTCTCGGCGTTCGCTCACCTGCCAACCATCCCAGTTCACGCTGATCCAGCTCCCTACTCCCTTCTGCTGCTGGAGCTCAGCGAAAGCGTCCATGAACAGGTTCGCGCCTGCGTAAGCGGCGAAGCCCAGGCCACCGAGAACAGAGGACAGAGAGGACATCAGCAGACAAAAATCAAGCGATCGGTCGCGCAGCACCTCCTCAAGGACATACACTCCCCGCACCTTGGCACGAAACTGCAGGTCCGCCTGCTCCTGCCCGGTCTCTGCGATCGATCGAAAGACCCGGCCCCCGACGGTGCCTGCGGCATGCACAACTCCGTGCAGCGTGCCGAAGCGCGTCTCGATCCTTGTCAGCAGACCGCGCATCGCGGGGAGATCAGCCACGTCCAGGCTGGCGACCTCTACCTCCGCCCCCAACTGCTCGATCGCCCGCAGCTTGCGAATCTTTCGGCTCACCAAGTCTCCCTCCCCGTATTCTGCGAGCCAGGCGTCCCATCGATCACGAGGCGGGAAGGCGGATAAACGGGTGAGGACGAGCCGCGCTTGCACGGTGCGGGCCAGATGCTCCGCGATCACCAGTCCGACCTCTCCGAGGCCACCCGTGATCAGATAAACACCTTTTTCCCGGAGGCGTGCAGACCCCCGGGAGCCGCGCCAGGGTACCCATTCCTCGACCCAGCGATAACGACCGCGATAGGCAACTGTGGGCTCCACCGCACCCCGTCCACACTCCCCGATCAAGCGATCGAGGAGCTCCTCTTCTTGCGGACTGCCGGGCTCGGGAACGATGAGGTCGACATTCCGGCACGAGAGGTAGGGATATTCCTGCGGGATCACCCGGCAGGGCCCAAGCAGGGTCGCTTTTTCAGGGCACAGGCACTCCTGGCCGATCACGTGGTGAAGACCGTTCGACACCACAATGATTCGCAGGGGATCGGCGTGGTTCAGCGACTCCAAAGCTTGTACAAGCCACAGCAGGCTGAAGAAGCCGGACTCCTGGCGCTGCGAAAAGGCCTCAGCGCTCGTCAGGAGCTCGCCTGCAGGGGAAAGGCTTGCCAGGTGGACGATCGCTTGCGGGCTCCGGCCCGTGGCGTGCAGGTCGCGCAGCAAGGCCTCGTAGGCCGCGCTTTGGGAGCGATCCAGAACGTAGGAGCTTTCACCGATCTGCGCGAAGCGATCCCCCAGGACGATGGTCACCACCTCTTGCCGCAAGGCTTCGAGGCGCCCGGCCAGCCTTGCCCCGAGGCCCGTCTCGTCGAGCAGGAGCAGCCAGCGCTCTGCGCCTATGCCGTCCGCGGCCTTGAGGCGGGCCGGAGACACGGATCTATTCCAGGACGGCCGGTAGAGCCATTCGGCCACCTCCTTCCTGCGTTGCCGCACCTCGGCAGCCGAGGTGGAGGTGGACCGGCCTCGCGGCACGCTCTCCACCCAGTAGCGCTTCCGCTGGAAGGGGTAGGTCGGCAGAGGCAGACGCCGTCGCTGCCCGCGATGGATCACCGGCCAGTCGATCGACCTGCCCGCTAGCCAGAGCCTTCCCAAGGTACCGAGGAGAAAGCCGGTCTCCGATACCTCGTCTCGCGGGTGAGGGAGAGACGGCAGAATCACTCGATCCGCAGCACAATCGGGGTGTCGCTGCGCCAGGGTCACCAACGTCGAGCCGGGGCCGACTTCGAGGAGGATCCCCCCGGAGTCCCCCAAAATCGTCTGCAGACCCTGTGCGAAGAGGACTGGACGGCGCAGGTGCTCGACCCAGTAGCCCGGCCGCATTGCATCCTGCGGCGTGATCCAGGTTCCCGTTAGATTCGACACGAACCGGATCGCGGGCGGTTGCAGCTCCACCGTCTTCAGCAGTGCGAGAAAAGGTTCTCGCACTGCCTCCATAAGGCCGGAGTGGAAGGCATTGGACGTCTTCAGTCTCCGGCATCGGAGCCCCCGGCCGCTCAGCTCCCCTTCGAGCGCAGCGATCGCCTCCGTGGTACCCGAAACCACTGTCAGGGACGGACCATTGATCGCGGCCAGCCAGAGGTCCTGCAAGAGCAGCGGCTCGATCTCCTCCGGCGGCAGGGGTATCGATAGCATAGCGCCCGCGGGGGTCCCTTCCATGAGGCGGCCGCGCACCGCCACCAGAGCCGCTGCGTCCGCGAGCGAAAACACACCCGCGAGACAGGCGGCGACATATTCGCCGATACTGTGGCCGAGCATCGTCCCAGGTGCGAGCCCCCACTGCATCCATAGGCGCGCGAGAGCGTACTCGATCGTGAATAGCGTCGGCTGGGTGAGAGAGGTGCGATCGATGAGCCGCTTTGCCTGCTCGCGCTCCGCCGCCTTCGGGTACAGGATCTCGCGCAAGTCGAGGCCAAGATGGGGCCGGAAAAGCTCCGCGCAGAGGTCGACCTGTTCACGGAAACCTGGTTGCGTGGCATAGAGATCGCCTGCCATACCGACATGCTGCGCGCCCTGGCCCGAGAACAGGAAGACGATCGGACGCTCCCGCATTTCCCCCTCCGCCGTCTGGACATCGCGGCCCTCCAACGCTTGCCAGGCCTCGCGAACGGATCGGCAGACGAGGGTACGCCGATGCCGAAAAGCTCGCCGACCGACCTGCAGCGTGTAGGCCACGTCCCGAAGGTCGAGCGCGGGGTGCTGACGTAGATGGCAGGCCAGATCCGCCGTGGCGGTGTCGAGCGCCTCCGTGGTCCTGGCTGACAGGGGCAAGAGGCACCAGCCCTCCCCATCTTCGGACGCGGGAGCCGTTGGGCCCTCGGACAGCACGACGTGGGCGTTCGTACCACCGATCCCAAAGGAGCTGACCCCAACGTACAGGGGCGGTCCTTCCAGCTCACAGTCGGCGAGCTGTGTGTTGACATAAAATGGGCTGTTGGAGAAATCGATTGCCGGGTTCGGGCGCTGGAAATGCAGGCTGGGAGGGAGCTGTCGGCGCTTCAGGATCCCGATTGCCTTGAGAAGGCCCGCGATACCCGCAGCGGTATCCAGATGCCCGATATTCGCTTTTAAGGAACCGATGGCACAATAGCCCCGTCCTGCGGACCTGAAAGCCTTCGACAACGCTGCAACTTCGATGGGATCGCCAAGGCTGGTGCCGGTGCCGTGCGCCTCGACATAGCGGATCTCTTCGGGCGCGATTCCGGCCAGGGCGAGGGCCTCCGCGATGACGCGGGCCTGGCCGTCCACACTGGGCGCTGTAAAACCGGATTTCAAGCCGCCGTCGTTGTTGACGGCGGATCCGCGGATGACGGCGTGAATGGAATCACGGTCCGCCAGGGCGTCGCCGAGGCGCTTCAGGACGACCACACCGGCCCCATCCCCGCTGACCGTGCCGCTCGCCGCAGCGTCGAAAGCCCGGCAGTGGCCATCGGACGAGTTGATCCCGCCTTCCTTATACAGGTAACCCGATTTGCGAAGAAACCGGATCGAAACACCGCCGGCCAAGGCCATGTCGCACTCGTAATTGAGGAGACTCTGGCAAGCTACGTGCACGGCCACCAGCGAGGTTGAACAGGCGGTCTGGATACCGAAGCTCGGCCCGCGCAGATTCAACTTATACGAGACCCAGGTGGGCAGGAAGTCCTTATCATTGCCCATCTGCACCCGGAAGCTCCCCACCAGATCCATGACTTCGGGGTTGGCGAGGAGCATCGAGAGATAGCGGCTCAAGCTGCTACCCGCGAAAACACCCACCGATCCAGAGTAGCGATCGCTGTCATATCCGGCACTTTCCAGAGCCTCCCAGGCGCATTCCAGGAACACCCGCACCTGTGGATCGGTGATCTCAGCCTCACGCGGCGTGAAGCCGAAAAACTCTGCATCAAACCGGTCGATGTCTGCGAGAACGCCTCCCGCCCTGACGTAGTTCGGGTTCGCCACGAGAGCGGGATCGATACCGGCAGCCATCAGCTCTTCCGCCGAGAATAATGAAATGGCTTCCTCGCCGGCCGCAAGCAGGTCCCAGAGCTCCTCAAAATTCCTCGCCTTCGGAAAACGGCCGGCCATGCCGATGACGGCGATCCCTTCGGCGCATGTGAGCTCGTCGACTCCGCTCATGTGCGCTCCTCTAGACGCTCCTCGGCAGCGCGCGCCTCCTGGCGGCGTTGTCCACTCCTGCGGACCGCCGATCTCCGGGCAGCACTACGCTCCCCTTCATCCTGGAACGAAGTCTCCGCCTGTCCACCGCTGACGAGACGTCGCGCCAAGGAGGCGACGGTGGGGAATCGGAACAGATCGATCATCGAGATCTCCCGGCCGAAGCGATCGAGTAATCTTCGCTGCAAGCGCACCAGGAGCAGTGAGTGCCCGCCCAGGTCGAAAAAGTTGTCATTTGTACCGACCCTCGCGACCCCGAGCATCTCTTTCCAGATCGCGGCGATCTCCTGTTCCAGATCCGTGCTCGGAGCCGCATACTCCGTCTCTTCTTGAGCCTTCGAAATCTTGGCGAGGGTTCGTCGATCGATTTTGCCAGCGGTGGTCAAAGGCAGCGAATCCAAGATCCGGAAGCTCGGCGGAATCATCGGCTCCGGGAGGCTTGCACGGAGAAATCCCCGCAACTCGTCGATCGCCACCTCGTGGCTCGCCTTGAGCTCCAGATAGGCCGCCAGGGCCAAGCCGCCTCGGCCGTTGTGATAGGCGATCACCGCGGCGTTCCTTACGGAGGGGTGGGTCAGCAAGGCAGTCTCGATCTCACCGGGCTCGACGCGGAATCCGCGGATCTTCAACTGCTGGTCGACTCGTCCCAGGAAGTCAATTTCTCCATCGGCTCGGAAGCGGGCGACATCTCCTGTCCGGTACAGCCGCTCCCCGGGCTCTTCGGCCCACGGATTCGGAATGAACGTCTCCGCAGTAAGACCGGGCCGCCGGTGATAGCCGCGCACCAAGCCCATGCCGCCGAGGAACATCTCTCCCGAGCTGCCCAATGGCACAGGCCGGAGGCGACGGTCGAGAAGGTAAATCCGGGTGTTGGCGATCGGGCGTCCAATGGGGATCTGGAGCTCCGGCTGCGCGACGTCGGCCCGATGGACGCTGCTCCACACCGTGCCTTCCGTAGGGCCGTACTCGTTGAACAGATCGGCGTGAGGGAGCGCTCTCCGATGACTCGCGACCAGTCCGGTAGGACAGATCTCTCCGGCCACCCTGACGCTGTGCAGGGATGCCAGGGCCCCGGGTGCCGACATCTCGATCAAGATGGAGTAAAGCGACGGAATACAGATCAGGTGCGACACCTGCCGCTCGACTATCAACCTATGAATCATGGGCAGGTCTACGACCGGCGATGGTACCGGCAGCACGAGCGTCCCGCCCTGACCGAGGGTCCAGAAGAGACTCACCACCGACATGTCGAACGAAAATGACGACAGCAGCAACAGGGAACCGACCTGCCCATGGCACGCGGCACTCGCTTGGATCAGGTTGACGAGGCCGCGCCGGGTCACGGCAACCCCTTTCGCTCCTCCTGTCGAACCTGAGGTATAGATCAGATACGCCAGGTTTTCAGGCAGCGCGGTGCCGGTCCGATCGCGATCCTGCCCGGCCGCGGGATTGATCTCATCTTTCTCCTTGTCATCGAGCTCCTTGTCATCGAGCAGCACCACTTCGCCTTTGAACGACGGCAATCCGGCGGCCAAGCCCCGCTGCGTCAGCAGCACCTGTACCCCTGCCTCCGCAAGAATGGAGGTCAGCCGCTGCGCGGGCTGAAGGGGATCGAGAGGCAAGTAAGCTCCTCCCGCTTTCAGGACAGCAAGGATCGCGACGACCATTCCGGGAGAGCGGTCGAGGTGAAGCCCCACCACGACATCCGGCCCCGCCCCGAGCCGGCACAGGCGGCGCGCGAGCCTGCCGGCACGACGATGGAGATCCGCATAGGTCAGCTCCTCCTCTCCACAGACCACGGCGAGTGAACCAGGGCGCTCCTCAAGAGGAGCTTCGAGGAGGCGGAGGAGCGGGATGTCGCGATCACGAGCTCGGGTGTCGTTCCATTCGAGGAGCAATTGGTGTCTCTGCTCGGAGGTGAGGAGAGGCAGCGCCCAGACAGGCTGCCGCCGATCAGCCATCACCGCGCCGAGCAGAGCCTGGAAATGCTCCACCATCCGCTGCGCGGTGGTTGCATCAAAGATGTCGGTGTTATATCTAAGGGCTCCGTTGAGTCGATTCGCCTGTTGGCTCAGCGAGAGGACGAGATCGAACCTCGCCGTCGTCTCTTCGGTCGGGATCGACGTCCAGCTCAATCCTGGTAGATCAAGGGAGCTTGCCGGCGTGTTCTGAAGTACGAACATCGCCTGGAAGAGCGGGCTATGCATGAGACTGCGTTCAACCGCGAGCTCCTCGACCAACTTCTCGAAAGGTAGCTCCTGCTGAGCGTAGGCGTCCAAGGCCCGGCTCCGCGTCCGGCTCAGGAAATCTACATAGCTGGGATCGGCCGACAACTCCGCGCGTAGCACCAGGGTATTGACGAAGAAGCCGATCAAGCCTTCGATCTCCAGGTGATCGCGGCCCGCGATCGGTGTCCCGACCGCCAGGTCTTCCTGTCCCGAAAGACGGGCGAGCAATACCTGGAATCCCGCCAGCAGCACCATGAAGAGAGTTGCTCTCTCCTCCTGTGCGAGCGTGCGGAGCCCTTCTGTCAGGTCTTCCTCCAGGACGAATACCCGGGCATCTCCTCGGAACGACTGGATCTCCGGCCGCGGCCGATCGGTCGGCAGTTGGAGCAGCGCCGGCACGCCTTCGAGCTGCCCGCGCCAATACGCCAGAGCACTCTCCAAGGCGTCTCCGGTCAACCACTGGCGTTGCCAGCGGGCGTAATCCGGATACTGCACGGCCAATGCGGGGAGAGCCGGAGGCTGGCCTTCATGGAAGGCTCTGTAGAGCGCGCCCAACTCCCGGGCCAGGATCCCCATCGACCAGCCGTCGCAGATGATGTGGTGCATCATCATCAGCACCAGGTGGTCTTCGGCACGCAGCCGCAGCAGCAAGGGCCGGAAGAGAGGCCCACGGGCGAGGTCGAATGGCTGCCCAGCCTGCTCCAAGGCGAGCCGCCGGGCCGTCGGTTCGGCGAGCCCCCCCAAGCCGCTGAGGTCGACGGACGGGAACACGAAGTCCTGCGCGGGTTGTACGACTTGGACGGGCTCGCCGTCCGCGACCCAGAACACGGTACGGAGCGACTCGTGGCGGCAGACCATCTCGCTCATCGCTCCGTCGAGAGCCGCAGCATCCAGACGGCCCGCGAGGCGCACCGCCAGCACCAGGTTCTCGGCCGTAGACCTGGGATCGAGCTGGTGCAGGAACCAGAGGCGCTGCTGAGAGAACGACAGCGGCGCCGGCCCAGTCCTTTCCGCCAATGCGCCGGGAACCAGAGAGGGAGCTTGCAGTCTGGGCGTACGCCCCATCTCGTGCCGGATTCGCTGCGCGAGCTCCACCACGGTTGGAGCCTCGAACAGGTTGCGCAATGGCAGCTCGATCCCGAAGGTGTGCCGCACCCTGGACATGACCCTGGTGGCGAGTAGGGAGTGCCCGCCCAGCGCGAAGAAATTGTCGCGGATCCCGATCTGATCGCGGTGCAGGACTTCGTCCCAGATCGATACCACAGCCTCCTCGATCGCGTTGCGTGGCGATGAGCCTCCCTCCGCTGCGTCCTGTACAGGCTCCGGCAGAGCCCGGCGGTCGATCTTGCCACTTGCCGTGAGCTTCAGCTCCGACAATATGACGAAGGCCGCGGGCACCATGTAGTACGGGAGCTGCTGACGCAGCCATTCCCGCAGGCGACCCGACATGTCCTGGCCCTCCGTCACGACCACGTAGGCGACGAGCTGACTCCCCTTGACGGCGTCCTCACGCACGGTCACCAACGCCTGCCGTACCTGAGAATGAGCCGTGAGCACGGCTTCGATCTCACCCGGTTCGATGCGCACTCCGCGCACCTTGACCTGGTCGTCCGTCCGCCCCAGGAACTCGATGTTGCCACCGGGCAGCCAGCGAACCAGATCACCGGTCCGATAGAGACGCCCGCCGGCCTCGGCTCCCCACCGATCGGGGATGAACCTCTCGGCGGTCAGCCGGGGTCGCTCGAGATAACCGCGCGCCACCCCTCCCCCTCCCACGTACAGCTCACCTGGAATTCCGATCGGCGCGGGCTCCCCCTCTCGGTCCAGTACATAGGCCAAGTTGTTCGCCGACGGACGGCCGATCGGTACGCTCAGACCTTCGGTCCCCTCTTTGTCGATTTTGAAAATGAGACTGTTGATCGTCGCCTCGGTCGGTCCGTAGCCGTTGTAGAGAGCACACGCCTCTCCCGTCACCTCTGTCAACGACTTCACGTCACCTCGATAGAGCGTTTCACCTCCAAGGTGGAGGACCTCCAATTCCTCGAGCCGGATTCCCGTCTTCATCACTTCACGAAAGAACGATGGAGTCGTATGAACCGTGTTGATGCCATGTTCCCGTACCAAGGCGGCCCAGCGCGCTGGATCTCCCCGGTCATCCTCTCCTGGAATGTACAGCGTCGCCCCGGAGACGAGGGTGGTGAGGAGCTCGAAGATACCGAAATCGAAGCCGAAAGAGAGGTTTTGCAAGACCCGAGTCCGCTCGCTCAGACCGAGATACCCGCGGCTCCATAGAAGCATCGGGGAGAGGCTCGCATGGGAGACCATCACCCCTTTCGGCTTTCCCGTCGAGCCCGAGGTATAGATCACATAGGCTAGAGAATCGACGGGCGCGCCCGGGGCGAGGATGGCGCCATCCGGCACCTCTGGGTCCACATCAAGAAGGTGGATCGGAAGATCCGCCGCGGAGAAGGCTCCGGCCAAGTGCCTTTGCGTCAGCACCATCGCCGCTCCCGAGTCCTTCAGAAGCATTTCCAGCCGCTCGCGCGGATGAGCCGGATCCAGCGGCACGAATGCACCGCCGGCTTTCAAGATCCCCAGCATACCCGTGATCAGGCAGGGCGATCTCTGGGTGCAAAGGCCGACCCGCACCTCCGGACCGACGCCGACTCCCCGGAGGAAACGGGCCCACTTCTCTGCCCGGGTATCGAGCTCACGGTAACTCCACGACTCCTGTTCCCAGACCACCGCCGCTGCTGCCGGCCTGCGGCGGACCTGCGCCTCGAACAGCTCGTCGGTTCGAACCCGCGGCCATTCATCGCAGCCGCCGCTCCATTCCATATAGACCTGATGGCGCTCCGCCCGCGTTAGGATTGCGAGTTGCGACAGGCTCTTGGTTGGGCTGGCGACGGCTTCCGCGGCAAGGGTCTGAAAGTGCCCGGCGGTCCGGATGATGGTCGCAGCATCGAACAGGTCCCTGTTGTACTCCCACACTCCAGACAAACCACCGGCGGTCAAGACCAGCGACAGTGTGAGATCGAACTTGGCCGTGCTCCTCGCCACCCCGAACGGCGTCACCGCAAGATCTGGCAGCCTGAAAGCTTCCACCCCTTCGATCGGGTTGTTCTGGAAAGTGAGCATCACCTGGAATAGGGGCGAGTAGGCCAGATTGCGTTCCGGCACTAACTCCTCGACCAGCTTTTCGAAGGGCAAGTTGCGGTGGCTGTAAACCTCCAGTATGTCCGTACGGACCCGCTTCAGCCACTCCGGAAAGCTCGGATCGCCCGCGAGGTCTCCCCGCAGGACCAGAACGTTGACGAAGAATCCGATCAGCCCTTCGACTTCTAGCCGGTCACGTCCGCTGACAGGGACGCCGACACAGATATCCTCCCGGCCCGCCATACGTCCCAGCAGGGCCTGGAAGAGGGCGGCCGATGCCATGAAAAGCGTCGCTCCCTCTTGCAGGGCCAGCCTTCGCAAGCTTTCGGTAAGGTCTTTGGGCAACAAGAAGGCGTGGACAGCCCCCGTGGTCGTCTGGACTGCGGGGCGCGGACGGTCGATCGGCAGTTGTAGCAGCGGAGGCAGGCCACGGAGCCGATCGCGCCAGTATTCCAGCTCTCCCTCCAGAGTCTCTCTGACAAGCCAATGCCGCTGCCAGACGGCGAAGTCCGCATACTGCACCAGTGGCTCAGGAAGAGGTGACTGGGCCCCCGTGCGAAACGCCTCATACAGGGTCATCAGCTCCCGTACCATGATCCCCATCGACCCTGCATCACTCACTATGTGGTGCATGGTAACGAGTACGACGTGGTCCTCGGAGGTCAGACGCAATAGCTGACACCGCAAGGCAGGACTGCGGCTCAGCTCAAAGGGACGCTGCCCTTCCAACCCTGCGATTCTCCGGGCCTCCGCTTCGGCCCCTCCTGACTGTGTCAGATCGATCAGTGGTACGGCAAGCGGTGCTGCGGGCGCGATGACTTGCCGCGGCTCGCCGTCGACCGTCGGGAAGGTCGTGCGCAGGACCTCATGGCGGCGAACGATCTCGTTGAAGCTCGATCCCAGAGCCCTGACATCCAACTTCCCTTGAAGCCTCACTCCGATCCGCAGGTTATAGCTCGCGGAACCTGGCTCGAACTGCTGGAGGAACCAAAGCCGCTGCTGAGCGAAGGAGAGGGAAAGCGGGAGACCACGAGGCACAGGTTCGATCCGCGGTGTCTCCCGCGCCCTCCCTTGCCGCATCAGTGATTCGATCTTCCTCGCCAGACCGGCAATGGTCGGTTCCTCGAAGATGCTACGTAGCGGCAGCTCAATGCCAAAAGCTTCCTGCGCACGGGAAGCGATTTGGGTCGCCAGCAGAGAGTGCCCCCCCAAGCCGAAAAAATTCTCCGTGCTTCCGATCTTCTCGAGCCCGAGCACCCTAGCCCAGATCCCCGCCAGGACCTCTTCGCTTGGCGTACTCGGCATGATGAAGGTTCGCTCCAGATGACTGCGCGCCTCCTGGATCGAGGGCAGAGCGGCATAGTTGACCTTGCCGTTGAGAGTGAGTGGCAGCCGACGCAGATAGACGAAGAGATTGGGCACCGTCTCCGCGATGAGGTGTTCGGCGAGAAAGCTGCGCAGCTCCTCCGCACGCAATGCTTGCCGCGCAACATAGAAGGCCACCAGCAACTCCTGGCCGGCCTCGTCACGCCGGATCGTCACCACGCTGTCCCGGACCAGAGGATGCTCGTTCAGCGCGCAGCGTATGCCGTCGAGCTCTATCCGGTAGCCATGGAACTTGACCTGTTGATCACGGCGGCCGACGAACTCGATCCCTCCCTCTGGCAACCAGCGGGCCAGATCGCCGCTGCGGTACATCTTCTCACCGATGATGAAGGGATTGTCGACGAACCTCTCCGCCGTCAGCTCCTCGCGGTTCAAGTATCGGTGCGCCAGGCCGTCGCCCGCGATGTACAGCTCGCCTGTCACGTTCCCGGCAACCGGACACAGTGACTCATCCAGGATGTAGACGTAGACATTTGCGCCCGGTCCGCCGATCGGCACCGAGCTCCTCCGGTCCCGTAGAAGATCGAAGCGGTGCAGCATGCAGCCTACCGTCGCCTCGGTGGGACCGTACTCGTTCAGGATCTCGACTTCTCCTCCGAAGCTCTCCAGGATACGCCGCGCCAGCTCCGTCGTCAGCGCTTCCCCACCTACGATGAGACGCCGGACCCTCGATCCGCGGTTGTCCAAGTCCTTGATCAGCGCCAGGTGGCTTGGGGTCAGCTTGAGCACATCCACTTGGCCGTCGCGCAGAATCTCGCGGACTGTGGATTCATAAGACGTGCCGCCGCAGACGACGATACGGTTGCCGGTGATCAACGGCGCGTAAACCGAGGTGACAGTAAGGTCGAAGGACAGCGAAGAGTAGAGGGGAAAAGCTACCTCCTCGCCCCGAACATAGACCTCGCTCGCCCACCACGCGTAATTTGTCAAGGCGCGGTGCGGGATCTCCACCCCTTTCGGCTGCCCGGTAGAACCTGACGTGTAGATCACGTAAGCCGGCGATTCGGGCTGGACGTCGACCGTAAGCTTCTCGGGGCTCTCCTGCTCGATCCGTTCCCACTCCGTATCCAGGCAGAAGCTCTCGATTCCGCTCGCCGCGAGCCTGTCCAGCCAGCGCTGCTGGGTGAGCAGGAGGAGCACTTCGGAGTCTCGCAGCATGAAACCCGTCTGTTGGACCGGATGAGCCGGATCGAGCGGTACGTATGCCGCTCCCGCTTTCAGGACCCCGAGTATGGCGACGATCGTCTCGAGAGAGTTCCCGAGGTAGAGGCCGACCCGGATCCCCGGCCGCGTTCCCCTGGCACGTAGGAAGCTCGTCAATCGATTGGCTCGACGGTCGAGCTCGAGATAGCTGAGATGCCGGTCTCCGGCGCTGACCGCTGTAGCCTCTCCACACATGTCCACCCTGGCCTCGAAGAGCTGATGGACGCACCGATCCCTCGGGTACTCGGCGCGAGTCGCATTGCGTTCGACGAGGAGTTGCCTCCGCTCGGACTCGGTCAGGAGGGAGAGGCTGCCGATGCGCGCTCCAGGCTCCACGGTGATGGAGCCGAGCAGTTTCTGGAGGTGCTCGATCATGAGCCGGATCGAGGAGCCTCTGAACAGGTCGGTACTGTACTCGAAGCGCCCGTACAGCCTTTCCTCGCTCTCGGCCATGGAAAGATTGAGGTCGAATTTCGCGGTCTCGCTTCCAGTCTCCTCTCCGAGGATCTCCAGCCCCTCAAGCCTGAAGGTTTCCCGACGTGCGTTGAGGAGCGTGAACGACACCTGGAACAATGGCATGTGGCTCAGGCTGCGCTCCGGCTGCAGCTCCTCGACCAGCCTCTCGAAAGGAAGGTCTTGATGCGCGTGCGCCTCCAGAGCCACCTCTCTCACACGGACCAGGAAGTCGCGGAAGGCGGGATCGCCCGCAAGATTGCTCCGCAGCACCAGCGTATTGACGAAGAATCCAATCAGGTTCTCCGTTTCTAGCCGGTTGCGGCCGGCGATCGGAGTACCCACGCTGACGTCTTGCTGTCCCGCATAGCGAGAGAGCAAAATCTGGAAAGCCGCCAGCAGCGTCATGAACAAGGTCGCTCCTTCGCCGCGGCTGAGCCGCCGGAGAGCGACAGTCAGATCCTCTGCCAGCTCGAAGCGCTCCGTAGCACCTCGAAAGCTCGGCATGGCAGGCCGCGGGAAATCGGTAGGAAGCTCGAGCCGCGGAGGAGCGTCGGCCAACTGCCTCGTCCAGTAGGCGAGCTGCTCCGCGATGGTCTCCCCCTGTAACCACTGCCTCTGCCAGCGAGCGAAATCGGCGTATTGAACGTCCAGCTCGGGGAGGGGAGACATCGAGCCTCCCTTGAAGGCTCCGTAGAGGCTCGTCACCTCGCGGAGCAACAGGCCTGTCGACCAGGCGTCGCTAACAATATGGTGCTGAAGGAAGATCGCGGTATGATCTTCCTCCCCCAACCGCAGCAGATTCATCCGCAGCAAAGGGCCCCGCGCTAGATCGAACGCCCGTTTGGCTTCGGCCGACGCATGGAGCCTCTCTTCGGCTTTCCGTACCGCAGCGGGCAGGCCCGAGAGATCAATCAGCGGGATCCGCCAGGCCTCCGCAGCTTGAATCCGCTGCACCGGCTCGCCTCCTTGGCTGGGGAAGCAGGTCCGCAGCACCTCGTGCCGGCGCACGACCTCACTCAACGTCCTCTCCAGAGCGCGCACCTCCAACCGTCCGGCCAAACGGACGACGAAAGGCACGTTGTAGAATGGATTGCCCGGCTGGAGCTGATCCAGAAACCATAGTCGCTGTTGGGCGAAAGACAGGGGCAGCTCCCCGTCGCGCGCGATCGGCTCGATGGGCGGTGCCTGCAACGTGGCACCACTGCGTATCGACTCCTCAATCCGCCCAGCGAGATGGTCCAGTTGAGGCGCCTCGAACAGAGCGCGCAGAGGGAGATCTATGCGGAAGACCTTGCGCACCCGCGATATCAGTTGCGTAGCCAGCAGCGAGTGTCCGCCGAGGTCGAAGAAATCATCCTCGACCCCAACCCGCTCGAGCTTCAGGACCTCGCCCCAGATCTCCGCCAGCATTTGCTCCGTCTGAGTCCGGGGTGCGACAAAGTGGCGCTCCTGCTGCTGGAGGACCGGAGCGGGTAGCGCATGCCGGTCGACCTTGCCGTTGCGGGTCAGGGGCAGTCCCGGCAACTGGACGAACAAGCCCGGTACCATGTACTCGGGCAACTGCCGGCGCATATGCTCCCGCAGCTCATCGGGAGCAGGGGCTTGGCCGCGCACAGCAACCCAATATGCCACGAGGCGTCGATCTTCCGGGGCAAGCTGCGCCAGAAGCACCGCCCCCATCTGGACTCCGGGATGATTGGTTAAGACAGACTCGATCTCCCCAAGCTCGACCCGGTAGCCGCGCACCTTGACCTGTTGATCGATGCGCCCCAGGAATTCGATTCCCCCGTGCGAAAGGTGACGGACCAGATCGCCGGTTTTATAGAGCCGCTCTCCCACACCTGGACTGAACGGATGCGGTAGAAACCTCTCGGCCGTCAGCTCCGGGCTGCTGAGGTAACCGCGTGCCAAGCCTCGCCCACCGACGGCGAGCTGGCCCGGGATTCCGATGGGTACGGGCCTCAGATTCTCATCGAGGACATAGACTTCGACATTCGCGAGTGGCCGACCGATCGCAGGCTCCATCAGCTCCGGCTGAATACGGCACACGGTGACATCGACCGTGCACTCCGTGGGACCATAGACGTTGAACGCTGGGGGAGAGCCCGGGATCGAAAGCCGGTTCCAGAGGGATTTGTCGACCGGTTCTCCACCAATCAGGAACAAAGTCTGTGCGAGATCGGCCAGGTCGCTGGCGGAGTCCAGGATGAGCCGGAGCTGCGACGGCGTGCAGTCGAAGAGATCCAGCCGGTGCTCGCCGAGATAGGACCGCAGCTCCTGACCGTCCCCGCGCACCTGGTCCGGGACGATATGGAGCGTATGGCCTCGCGAGAGCTGAAGGAGTTGCTTGACCGACGCATCAAAGACGACGGGGGCGTTGACCCCAACTCGCCGCAACTCCGTCCCGCAGCCCAATGCCTGCTCTAGCGCTTCTCCCAGGCTCGACAAGGACTCGTGACGGATCATGACTCCCTTCGGCCTTCCCGTGGACCCGGAGGTGTAAATAATATAGGCGAGGTTCTCAGGGAAGAGCTCGATCTCGGCTTTCTCGGCGCTACGGGTGGCGATCTGCGGCCAGTCGGTGTCCAAGCAAACAGCGACCACGTCCATTGCAGCAAACTTTCCGCGCAGCTTCTCCTGGGTCACGACTATCGGCGCGCGCGCATCCTCCACGACCAGGCGCAGGCGCCGTTCCGGCTGCAACGGATCCAATGGGACATATGCCCCACCAGCCTTGAGAATGCCCAGGATGGCGACGAGCAACTCGACCGAGCGTTCGAGGCAGAGCGCCACCGGTCGGTCCGGCCGAGCTTCCGAGCGCCAGCAGATGCTGAGCGAGTTGGTTCGCACGTCGATCGAGCTGGCGATAGGTGAGTTGCGCGGTTTCAGATACGACGGCGAACCTTTCCGGGTGCTGTCGCACGCGTGTTTCAAAGCAATGATGGAAGAAGCCCTGGGAACACGCACTCACCGTCTGGCTCCACTCGCAGAGTACCAGATGCCGCTCCGCCTCGCTCAGGATCTCGATGTCGTGGACGAGCTGATCGGGAGCGCGGACCACACCATCAAGAGCAGCTCTAAACGAGGCAGCAAGACGCTGGACCGTGGCCTGCGCAAACACTGCTGAATCAAAATGGAACTCCAGGTCAATCCAGTCACCGTAGTGGATTGCCGCAAGCTTCAACTGGAACGGCAAAGTGCAGTCGTATCGTTCGTAAACCGACAGCCGCAAATCGCCGATCCTTCGGGGCGGTTCTCGTCTCTCGTATTCGAAGAGGATCGGATGGCTGGGCCAGACCTGGGCATCACCCTCCTCTTCCGCCCCACCTTCCGTGAAGTACTCCTGGCGGTCCCGGGCCTCCGATACTGCGCTCTTGACGTCTTGCCACAGCTCCGGCAGCGTAAACTCGGCACCGATGTCGACCGCTACGGGGAGGTACTTGGAGAAGAGGCCGACCGTCTTGTGCAGCTCCTCCAGGTCTCTACCGTCGAACCGGCAACGTACAACGATGCTGGACTGTCCGGTGAGCCGGAACAGCAGCAGCTCCCAGCAGGCGAGCAGACATTCGGAAAACGTGATGTCAGAGCGGCGGCAGAGCCCGGCGAGAGCTTCGGTCAGAATCGGCTCCACCCTCGCGGTGACCCTGCGCAACGACAATGGGCAGTGCTCGGATACCGCCACTCGTTCAAGCGGTAGATCCAGAGCCGGCAGTGCCATCTTCCGGCGCCAGAACTCCCGCCCCTCCTCATACTCTTTGTCATTCTCCTCCAGCAGATTGTTCTGCCATTCCGAGTACTGAAGGTACTGGATCGGATCTTCCGTGCTCCTTTCCAGCCCGAGGTAGGCGTCGACGATCCCATCGGCCAGGATCGCAAGCGACCAGGAGTCCGCGCACAGGGAAGGCAGAGAGAGGATCAGCAGGTGATCGAGGCTGCCAAGCCTCACGAGCGAGACACGGACCAGAGGGCCGCTGGCAAGGTCGAAAGTGATCCGTCGTTGCGCAGCGAGAAGCTCCTGCACTTCGTCGAGAGACCCATTGCCCCACTGAAGATCCGGTCGGAGCGACGCAGCTCTGTTGATCACCTGTACCGGAACTTTCATCCAGACGGGTTGCTGAAAGGTGGTGTGTAAGGCTTCGTGCCGCTCCAGGATCTGCCCCAGGGCCGCCCGCAAGCGGACAACGTCGACGGCACCCTCGATCAGGATGGCGCACTGGGAACGGAAGGTAGCAGGGCTGCTGCTCTGCCACAGCCAAAGATCTCTCTGGTGCGGTGACAGCCGGAATCCTTCGAGAGGCTGACGCGGTAGTTCCATCTGCTGGGGCCTCCGAACAGGAACCTTTTCCTCAGGCCTCCGCCATCGCCACCACGATCTTGCGTGGTCCCGTATAGGAGGTCCGGCCGTGGGCCACGAGCATGTTGTCCAACATCAAGACGTCACCCTCCTCCCAGGGGAAATACACCGCGGCCTCCTGGTAGGCTTGCCGGATCTCGTCCAGGTCTTCGTCTGCGATCTCCGTACCGTCGCCATAAAAGGTATTGAAGGGAAGCTCATCTTGCGAAATGACCTCCAACAAGGAGGTACGCTCTGCAGCAGGCAGGCTCGATATATGATGCAAATGCGCCTGGTTGAACCACACGATGTCTCCCGTCTGAGGATGCTGGGCGACGGCCGGCCGGATCGCCTTCGTTCGCAACCGCTCTCCTGGCCCCCATTCGAACTCGATGTCAGCTCTCCGGCAATGATCTTCCACCACGGCTTTCTCCTCGGTTTGGAAAACCTCTCGCCAGCTCAAGCCCAGTCCCGAGCCAAAGTTGCGCACATACATCACATTTTTCTCGATAAACCGATCCCTGATCGCGGGGGGAATCCGGCGAAAGACGGCGCGGCTGTCAGCGATCGGGGTCTCGCCTCCCTGAGCGGCGGGCTTGAGCGAGAAAAACCAGATCTTCAAGGGCCAGCGCTGCGCATAGGAGAGCTCGTTGTGAAATGGGATGTTCTGGTCGGCCGGGTACTCGGTCGAGGTATAGATCTTGCCGCTGACCTCACTGCGCGGCGTCGATCTCTCGCTATAGTCCATTAGCACGGGGGACACGGCCCTGCACAACCGCTCGAATTCTTCGACAGAGCGGATACTGAAACCACGAAATAGGATGCCACCCGCCCGCGTGAGCCGCTCGGCGACGGGTCCGCGGCTGGCCGCTGCCCAGGCGGCCAGATCGATGTCACTCATGTTGGGCTTGGCCAGCAAAGGCAAATCGCGCTCCGGCAGGAGTCGCTCGAATCGTACGGGGTCCTCACTGGAAAGCCACAGGGACTTGGGTTTAGCACCAATGGTCCGATTGAATCTGTCGCTCAATTTTTCAGACATTTTGAGTAGCCTCGGTCATGCCAGATCGAGTCCAACCTGCATCGCTCTCGGTTTTACGCTCCGCAACATTTTTTTACGCTCCTCACGCTCGCGACCTTGCAGGTCCCGGCCGTCGTGCTCCAACCTGCTCGACAGCTCGAGCTGCTTGAGGCGCACTTCCGGATTGGCGACGACGCAGCGGAGCATCGACTCGAACCGCGCCTGCATCCGGTCGACGGTCAGCTCGTCGAATAGATCTGTACTGTACAGCCAGCTGGCCCGCAGGCCGCTGGCGTGCTCTCTCATCGCCAAAGCCAGCTCGAACCTGACGGCTGTCCCTCCCAGGTCTATCGTCTCTATCGATAGATCACCCACGGGCCGATCGTCCGCCGCCGCGATCGCGGCGGTGTTGTCGAAGTTGAATACAACTTGAAATGGCTGCGGTGCTGTTCGTTCTCGCCGCAGCTCCTCGACCACCCGCTCAAACGGTAGATCCTGGTGCGCAAAAGCGCCAAGCGCCGTCTCTCGCACTCGCCGCAGCAGCTGGCGAAAAGTGGGGTTCCCCGCGAGATCGGCCCGCATCACCAACATGTTGACGAAAAACCCGATCAGGCCTTCCGTCTCACGGCGGTTGCGGTTCGCGATGTCTGCTCCAACGACCACGTCATCCTGTCCTGCGGCGAAGCAGAGCAGGCTTTGGAATGCTGCAAGCAAGGTCATGAACAACGTTACGCCTTCGGCGCGACTGATCTGTTTGAGGGACCTGGTCAGCTCCGCTTCCATAAAGAAAGAACGGCGCCCCCCCTTCTGCGGGTCGGCAGCCGGCCGTGGACGGTCCGTCGGTAGCAGAAGCAACGGCGCACCGGTTAGCCGCAGCCGCCAGTACGCGAGATGTGTCTCCAGGACCTCTCCCTGGAGCCAGTCCCTTTGCCAGCAGGAAAAGTCTGCGTACTGGATCGGGAGCTCGTTCAAGGGTGATGGGCGGCCGTGGAGGAAGGCCCTATAAAGAGTGTCGATCTCGCGCACGAGGATGCCCATCGACCAGGCGTCGGCGACGATGTGATGCAGAATCAGCGTCAGGACGTGCGTCTGTGCAGTCGACCTCACCAGCAGGATCCTCAAGAGCGGACCGCGGCTCAAGTTGAACGGCGCTCGGGCTGCTTCCTCGGCGATCCGAAGGACCTCCCTATCTCGCTGTATCCCAGAGAGGCTCTCCAGATCGACGACCGACAGGGTCCGCGGGGAAGGCGGCGCGATGACCTGCACCGGACGGCCCTCCTTCTCCGCGAAAGTCGTCCGCAGGGCCTCGTGCCGGCGCAGGACCTCCTTGAAGCTTCTCTCCAGCGCTGGGTGGGAAAGAATGCCGGTCAGCCGCACGGCCGCAGCGAGGTTGTAGGCAGTGCTGCCGGGATCCAGTTGATCTATGAACCAAAGCCGTTGCTGGGCGAACGAGAGAGGCAGAGCACCCGTGCGGGGAGCGCGCTCGATCCGGGAACCCTGCAATCCCAGGCCGGCCAGCTTCGCCGCTTCTACTCCCACCGCGAGCCCCGCGATCGTTGGACGCTCGAAAAGCAGTCGCAGCGGCACTGGGACGCCAAAGACATCCTGGATTCTGGAGATCACCCTCGTTGCCAGCAGGGAATGCCCTCCGAGGTCAAAGAAGTTGTCGTTGACACCCAGCCGCTCGATCCCCAGGACCTCGCTCCAGATGCCGGTGATGATCTCCTCTGCGGGGGTGAGAGGCGCTGTGAGCTCCTCTCCAATACCGGATCGATCCCAAGAGGGTGCTGGCAGCGCCCGGCGATCGATCTTGCCGCTGCGCGTCAGCGGGAGACTCTCCACAACCACGAAGGCTGCAGGGATCATCGGCTCCGGCAATTCCTCTTTCAGCCAACGTCGCAGCTCGTGTCCGGTGGGGCTGCGCCCTTCGGCAGCGACCACGTAGGCCACGATCGCCGTCCCGTAGCGCGCCCTCTGCCGCGCCATGGACACGGCCTGCCGGACGTCTGGGTGGCGGCAGAGCACAGCTTCGATCTCACCCGGCTCGACGCGGAAGCCTCTCACCTTGATCTGGTCATCCATGCGTCCGAGAAATTCGATGTTGCCGTCCGGCAGATGACGAGCGAGGTCTCCGGTCCTGTATAGGCGTGATCCTGGCTCGCCGCTGAAGGCATCGGGGATAAACCTCTCCGCCGTCAGCTGGACGCGGCTGATATAACCCCGGGCCAAGCCTGCGCCGCCGATGTACAACTCCCCTGCCACTCCGGCGGGTACTGCCTGCAGACATGGGCTCAGCAGGTGTATCGCTGCGCCGGTGATCGGTCTTCCGATGTACGGCAGTGTGCTCCAGGTCGCAGGCGGACCCAGGAGCGTAAAGGCGCTTGCCACATGGCTCTCGGTCGGGCCATAATGGTTCTGCAGTTGACAGTTGGGGATCTGCTCGAAGAAGTCACGGATTTCCGCGCTGATCCGCAGTTGCTCGCCCGCCACAGCCACCTCACGCAGATGCAAGAGCCGGCGCTCTTCCCGGAGCGCGGTCTCGGCAAGTTGCTGGAGCGCCACGACGGGCAGGAACAATCGCGCAATCCGTAATTCTGCGAGGAAACCGAGGAGGGCGGAGCTGTCCCGGCGCAGAGCCTCCGGAATCAGGACCAGCGTGCCGCCCGCACACCAGGTCGAGAAGATCTCCTGGGCGGAGACGTCGAACGTCGTTGCAGCGAACTGCAAGGTGCCGGCTCCAGGTGCCGGCCGGGACTGTCGGAGCTGCCAGGACAGCAGGTTGCCCAGAGCCCCGCGAGTCATGGCCACCCCCTTGGGCCTCCCCGTCGATCCTGACGTATAGATCACGTAAGCCAGATTTTGACTTTCCGCTACGGGTGTGAGATTGCGTTCACTTTCCCAGCCGTCCTGCCCATTCTCCGCCATGTACAGGGCCGGTATACCCTGGACCCTGGGCTCCTCGGCCGGCCCCCTTGCAGCGATGATCAGCCCTACGCCGGCGTCCTCCAGCAAGAAGGCCAACCGCTGCTTGGGATGAGAGGGGTCGAGAGGAAGATAGGCACCTCCCGCTTTCAAAATGGCCAGGAGCGCAACGGATAGTGCGAGACAACTCTCCAGGTGGACCGCGACCAATACATCCGGGCCGACACCCAGCGCCCGCAGGCGCCGGGCCAGGGCATTTGACCGGGCATTCAGCTCCCGATAAGTCAGAGTGTCGCCCTCCCACCGGACAGCAACCGTGTCGGGGCTCATCTCGGTCTGGCTCTCGAAGAGCTGTGGGATGTCCTGCCAAGGAGATCTCGAGAACCCCGGGTCATTCCACTCGAGCAGGGTCTGGTGCGATTCGTTCCTGGTCAGCATAGGGATGTCGTCGATCCGCTGTTCTGGATCGACGGCGACCCTCCCCAGCAACGACTCGATGTGGCCGACAGTCCGCGCGATCGTCACCGCATCGAAGAGGTCAGTGCAATATTCGAAGCTGCCGAGCAGGCTTCCCTCCCTCTCTTCCATGAAGAGAAGCCAATCAAACCGGGACACTCCGCTCTCCAGGCCCACAGGCCTCACGCTCAGCTTCGAAATTTCAAGAGTCGGCAACGGGACGTTCTGGAGTGCAAGCATGACCTGGAAGATCGGGTTCTGATCCAGCGCCCGCTCGGGCCCCAGGGCATCGACCAGCTTCTCGAACGGCATATCTTGATGGGCGAGTGCTCCCAGAACCGTCTCGCTAACCCGCTGCAGGAACTCAGAAAACTTCAGATGATCTGTGATTTCCGTGCGGAGCGCGAGGGTGTTGGCGAAGAACCCGATCAGCTTCTCGATCTCTACATGCGAGCGATTCGCGACCGGGAAACCGACGGTCACGGTAGTGCGACCGCAGTAGCGGCGCAGGAGCACATGCAAGACCGCCATCAGCAGAGCGAAAAGGGTTACCTCGCTCTTGCGGATCAGGCTCCTGAGGGATTGGGGGACCGCAATGTTGAAGGACCGCCGCGCACCCCGGTAGCTCTGGATCTGTGGCCGAGGCCGATCGGTCGGAAGCTCGATCGGCGAGATGCCTGTACTGAGCTGGTTGCGCCAGTAGTTGAGAAGCACCTCGAGTGTTTCACCCTGCAACCAACCCCGTTGCCAGAAAGTGTAATCGGCATACTGCACAGGCAGCTCGGGGAGCGGCGAGGGGGCCTGTCGCGAAAAGGCTCCATAGATCGCTGCCATTTCGCGGATCAATAGGCCGAGCGACCAGCCGTCGCTGATGATATGGTGCAGCGTGAGGAGGATAATGTGATCGTGCTCGGCCAGCAGGAGGAGCGAAACCCGCAGCAGCGGCAGGCGCGAAAGGTCGAACGGCGCGGTCGCCGAGCTACGCACGATCCGCTGTGTCAAAGCCTGGCACCGCGCGCTCTCAAGGTTGCGCAGGTCGATCACTGACACGGCTGGCCTAGCCTGTAGAGCAATCACCTGCACCGGTTCCTGTCCCGCGAGAGAGAAGGTGGTCCGCAGCGTCTCATGGCGCCGCATGATCTCGGCCAGTGTACGCTCCAAGACGCTGACATCGAGACTCCCCTGGAGCTGAACAGCCACGGACATATTGTAGACGGAACTTCCGGGCTCCAATTGATCTAGGAACCAGAGCCGTTGCTGCGCGAACGATAGAGGTATGCGATCTCGGTTGGGAAGCTTTACGATGGTGGGGACCTGGAGACCGATCCTCCCTCGCAGCGCGGCCTCGATCCGCTCGCTCACTTCGGCTACTGTCGGAGCTTCGAACAGATCTCGCAGGGGTACCTCAATCCCGAATGAGCTGCGCAGGCGGGCCATGACCTGCGTGGCAAGTATGGAGTGCCCCCCCAGCTCAAAGAAGTTGTCCGCAATGCCGATCCCCGGCAGCTTGAGCACCTCCTCCCAGACGTCGACGATTTTCTGCTGGACCAGGGTCTGCGCCGGAGCGAACTGCCTGCCCGCTTTGCGCAGTTCATCAGGGTCGGGCAGAGCACGGCGGTTCACCTTGCCATTGGGTGTCAACGGAAGGCGATCTAGAATCATGAAGACGGCTGGAACCATATAGAGCGGCAGCTTCGCTCTCAGAAATCGCTGCAGCTCACCTGCCGCCGGTGAGTCACCTCCAGAGGCCACTACATAGGCCACGAGGCAGCTCTCCCCGGAAGCATCCCTGCGCAACGCCACCGCTGTCTGCGCTACGGCTGGATGGCGTGCCAGAATGGTCTCCACTTCTCCTAACTCGATGCGATGACCCCGCAGCTTGATCTGCTGGTCGTTGCGGCCGAGAAACTCAAGGCGACCATCGGAGAAGTAGCGCACGCGATCACCGGTTCGGTAGAGGCGAGCACCTGGCGAGGCACTCCAGGGATCGGGGATCAGGCTGTCCGCGGTGAGGTCGGCGCGCCCGATGTAGTCCCGAGCCAGGCCGTCGCCGCCGATATAAAGATCACCCGCTGCGCCCAACGCTGCCGGCGCGAGCCTGCTTGCAAGGACATAGATCTTGGTGTTGGCGATCGGGCGACCAATCGGTATTGGCGCGCCTGCCGCCGTCACTTCTCCGGTGACCGACCACACGGTGGTTTCAGTGGGGCCATAAAGATTCCACAGCGAGCCGCCGGCGTGCAACAGCGCATCCGCCAGATCCGGCGACAGCGCTTCACCTCCACACAAAACCTTCAACCGCCCATCGCCCTGCCAGCCGGATGCGAGGAGCAGGCGCCAAGTGGCGGGCGTACCCTGCATCACCGTCGCCTGCGAGCGTTCAAGAGCGCGCAGCAGGGCCGGACCGTCAGCCAAGGTACGGCGGCCGGTGAGCACCAGTCGCGCTCCGATGACAAGAGGCAGGAAGATCTCCAAGACAGCGATGTCGAAGGACAGGGTAGTGACGCCGAGGAGGACGTCCCGCTCCGTTAATCCGGGGCGCCGCGCCATCGCAGACAGGAAATTCACGACCGCGCGATGGGTGATCCGCACTCCCTTCGGACGTCCTGTCGAGCCGGAGGTGTAGAGGACGTAAGCCACGTTCTCTGGCAGAACCCGCTCGGCCCGTGCACGAAAGGGGGCTTGCGCCGTCAATATCTCCTCGGCACAGATGTGTATCGTATGCACTGCCCACTGCTTGAGGCCTCCAGGAGGCTCAGGCCCCGTCATCAGAATCTCGACTCCGGCGTCTTGGGCCATGAAGGCAAGCCGATCCTCCGGAAAACTTGGATCGAGCGGTACATAGGAGCCTCCGGCCTTGAGGACACCGAGCATGCCGATCACCATTTCCGGCGATCGCTCCAGATAGAGTCCCACCGGTGCTTCGGTCCCTAGTCCGAGCTCCAATAGCCGTGCGGCGACGCAGTTCGCCAGGCAATCGAGCTGGGAGAAGGTAAGGCAGTGATTTTCGAACAGGAGCGCAATGCGGTCACCGGCCTCGGCTGCACTCTGCTCGAACAGATGGTGAATACATTTGGAGGGTTGATCGATAATCGTATCGTTCCACTCTCCTATGAGGTGCCAGCGCTCTCCCTCAGTCAAGATCGGCAGCTCATTGACGAGGCGATCGGGGTTTGCCACCGCCGAGGTCAGCAATGTTTCGAAGTGGCCTAGCAGCCGTATCACAGTCGCCACATCGAACAGCTCAGTCCGCCACTCCGCATTGATACCTATACCGTCGCTCCAGACACCGATGCCGAGGCTCAGGTCGTACTTGGCTGCCCGCCGCTCCAAGACCAGGGGCTCGATTCGAAGTCCTATCCGTGAAGCCTGTGCAGGCCGGAATTCCACCTCGGTGAACATCACCTGGAACAACGGGTGAGCCCCCAAGTTCCGTTCCGGTCGTAGCTCGTCCACGAGCAACTCGAATGGCAGGTCCTGGTGATCATAAGCCTCTAGGGTCTCTTCCCGGACTCGCGCAAGCAGCTGTCGGAACGTGCAGGAAGTCTGTATTTCGGTTCTCAGCACCAGCATGTTGAGGAAGAGGCCGACCAGCCCCTCAGTCTCCAACCAGGTACGATTGGTCACTGGGGTGCCTACCGCTATATCACGCTGTCCAGAGAGCCGGTAGAGCAATATCTTGAAGACCGCCAGGCAGGCTATGAAGATGGTCGCTCGTTCTTCTCTCTTCAAACGGTCGAGGTCATCCCTAATGCACTCAGGCAACCGGCGGTGCGTCTCGCGCCCTTGATGGCTTGGCGTGGCTTTCCGCGGGCGGTTCGTCGGCAAGTCAAGCAGCGGTGGGCAGCCCTCAAGGCGATGACGCCAGTAGGCGAGTTGAATCCGCGCCTGCTCACCCTTGAGCCATGAATATTGCCAGCGGGCGTAGTCTACATACTGGATCGGCACTTCAGGCAGGTGCGGTTGCCGCCCGGCCGACGAAGCGTCGTACAGCTCCGCCACCTCCCGCACCAGGACCTCCCGCGACCAGCCGTCGCAGATGATGTGGTGCAGGTTGAGAAGGAAGATGTGCTCTTCTGTTGCCAAACGAAGTAGGCTAGCTCGCAGCAGAGGTCCTTCGGAGAGATCGAAGGTGCGCCTGGCCTCCCGCTCAGCGATGCACCGGGCTTCGCTCTCCTGCAAGTCGGGTGGAAGCATCTCCAGGCTCACGAGCGGCAGAAGGATCTCCGACGGAGGAGAGACCATCTGGAAGGGCTGCCCGTCAAAAGAAGGAAACGAGGTGCGAAGGATCGCGTGACGCGCTACGACTGCGGCCATGCTGCGCCGCAGCACGCCGACATCCAGCGGACCCGAAAAGCGCAACGCGGCCGGCACGTTGTAAGACGCGTTGCCAGGCTCGAGCTGCTCGAGGAACCAAAGACGCCGCTGGGCAAATGACAGCGGGTTTCGCAAAACCAACAATGCTTTCTTATCTCGGGAAAGCTTTGCAATTCGCCGCTGGAGCTCACTCATCCTGGATCTCTCCGGTGGCGGAAGCGCAAGCTTCTCCGGACGATAGCGCTGCAAGTCGATGAATCGCCTCCTTCATCGCGGGGATCGCTTGGGGGTGATCAGCGGCGCCTTCAAGAAGGATTTGCGCTTGCTCATCCGTGATCCCTTCCAACTCGGCCAGATCGTCCTCAATGCTCCGCTCCGCTCCCATGCCGGCCAGCGGCACCGCGGCCGACGCCGCCCGCGCCTCAACGGACCGTGAAAGGGCCGCCACGGTTGGCGTGTCGAAGATCGCGCGTAGCGGCAGGTCGATCTGATACCTCTCACGCAGCCGGGAGATAATGCGGGTGGCCAGGAGCGAGTGCCCGCCGAGCTCGAAGAAATTGGCCCCTACACCTACAGGATGGATACCCAGAACCTCGGACCAGATTCTCGCCACCTCCTCTTCGGTCTCGGTGCGCGGCGCGATGAAGGAGCTCCGCGCCTGCTGCTTGGCCTCTTCGATGCCGGGAAGCGCCTGATAGTTGATCTTGCCGTTCAGAGTGAGAGGGAGCTTGCGCAGATGGACGAAGAAGTTGGGGAGGATCACCTCGGCGAGTCTCTGGGCGAGCCAGGCGCGCAGCGAGCCGAACTCCAGCTCTTGGCGGGAGACGTAGTAGGCGATCAGGGCGTCGCGGCCATTCCGGTCGCGTATCGCCTGCACCACACTGTCGCGGATTTGCGGGTGCGTGTTCAGCAGTGTCCGGATCTCGTTGAGCTCCACCCGGAAGCCATGGAACTTGACTTGGTGGTCGCGACGACCGAGGAACTCGATACTCCCTTCCGGCAGGAGTCGGGCGAGGTCCCCCGTCCGGTACATCCGCATTCCCAGCTCCGTCGCGAAGGGGTCTGGCACGAAGCTCTCGGCGGTCAGCTCCGGACGCCCGAAGTACCCGCGCGACACGCTGGCACCGCCTATGTGGATCTCTCCCGGCTCCCAGACCGACACTCGCTTGCCTTCACGGTCGAGGAGATAGACGCTGGTGTTGGGGAGCGGGCTGCCGATGGGGAGCGTTCGGCAGCGGCTGTCAAGGGCTGTGGGCACTGGGTACGTGAGCACGCCGACGGTGGTTTCCGACGGGCCGTAGTGGTTGAAGACCCGGCATTCCCCCGCAATCCGCGACAGCTCCTCGCTATGCCGGACCTTTGAGGCCTCCCCTCCCAGTACCAGGCGACGGCGCGGCAGCAGGCGCTCCGGCTCGGCCATCGCGTGTAGGGCCTCCAGGTGGGTCGGCACGATCTTCAGGCAGTCCACCGGGTGCCGTTCGAAATACTCGACCATGCCTGCGGGGTCCGCAGTCCTCTCCTGCGCGACGAGGTGCAGGCAGCCACCGCTCGTCAGCGCAGGGAATACCGTGGTGTTCCCAAGGTCCGCCGCGAACGTGGACACGTTGGCGTAGCTCCAACCCGTCCCCAGGCTGAGCCGGGTCCGGATCCCTTCAATGTAATTGAGGAGCTGCCGGTGCTCCACGGCCACCCCCTTGGAGCGGCCTGTCGACCCCGAGGTGAAGATGATGTAAGCGAGGTTCTCCGGCAGGCTTCCCCTTTCGAGATCCACCCTCGGCTCGCATGAGATCTCCTCCTGGTCGCCATCGATGCGGACCACCGCGCCGGGGAAATCGGACAGCCGAGAGGCTAGACCGTTCTCCGTAACAATGACCCGCACCCCCAAGTCGTCCAACTCCATCGAAAGCCGGCGGTTCGGCTGCGCAGCGTCGAGGGGGACGTAGGCCCCGCCGGCCTTCAGGATCGCAAGCATCCCGACCATCAGCTCGGGCGAGCGTCCGACAAAAAGTGCCACCGGAGTGTCGGGCGTAACGCCCAAGCGCCGAAGGACACGACCGAGCTGGTTGGCTCGGGTATTAAGGTCACCGTAGGACAGGACCAGATCTTCATAGATCACCGCCGGCGCCAACGGAATCAGCGCCGCCTGGGCCTCGATCAGACGATGGACCGGCTGCCCAGGGATCCGAAGCGCTTCTCCGCGGCAGAGCTGCGCCAGGACTCGGCTTTCGGATTCGCCGGTGAGAGAGAGCCGCCGCAAGCGAGGCTCGACGGAGCTCAGTCCCGCAAGAAGCACGGCGAGCTGCGCCGCCGTGTGCTCCACGTCCGGCCGGGACAGGCGACTCGCGTCATAATGCAGCTCGACCGCCAGATCTTCTCCGAGCTCGAGACAACAGAGCACGAGCTTAAAGGGCTCACTCCACGACTGCCGACGGCGCACCGCGAGAGCCCGGCCCGCACCGGCGGAGAACCTGGGCCAGGACTCAACCACGAACCCCACCATGGCCTCATCCACCGCGGGATTGGCCTCCGCAGGCCACTCCAGGTGGTGTTGCCAGACCTCGGAGTCGACATGGAGCCGTCCGACCCGGCGGAGAGCCTCCTCCAGAGTGTGGTCTTCCACCTCCTCAACGCGCTGTGGGATCCAGCGTGATAAGGGGCCGACCATGGACAGGAGTTGCTCGTCGCTACGACCGTCAAAGAGCTCGTGGAGGAGGAACGTAGACTCTCCTGACAGGCGTGCCAGCAGAACCCGCCAAGCCAGACGCAAGATCTCCACGCGGGAGACGCCATGCCGCTCGGCAGCCGTATACAGCTCCGCACGGAGCTCGTATGCGGTGTCTACGCTGACTCGCGCGGGGACCACATCACGGTCCTCGCGGAGCGCAGGGCCGGAGCCGCCCTCGAATGGCAGAGATGGCGCCTGAAGCGCCCCGAGGTCCTGCCGACGCCAGAAGGCGCGCCCACGGGTAGCTTCCTCATCGTTCCCAGTGAGCAGTTTCCCCTGCCATTCAACGACGTCGAGATAGGGCACGGGGTCTTCGAGGCCCTCCACGCCGCCGGCGCAGACTTGGGCCACCTCCTCAACGATCCGCCGCAGTGAGAAAACATCGGCGCAGAGGGAAGGCACACTGATCAAGAGGGAGCAGCTCCCCGTCCTTGTGATCAACACGGCCCTCAGGAGGTCGTCCTCGCGATCCGCCGCATAGACCAGCTCGCGGTGCCAGAGTTCCTCGAAGCGGTCGCCAGCCGCCGGAGTTGTCGCCTCTGTAAGATCTACCTCCAGCCAACCAGCCGCCACTGCCTCCCGCGGCACTTGGAGCGGGAATCTCATCCCAGGCCTGCGCAGAAAACCAGTGCGTAGCATCTCGTGGCGCAGTACCACCTGCTCTATCGCTCTACGCACCAGTTGGGGCTCGAACTCTCCGATCAGATCAACGAGGCAGGCAATTCGCGGCGCCAGCCCCTGCTGACGTAGGGACCAGAGCCTCCGCTGGCTTTCGGTGAGCGGGAAACCCGCTGCCGGTTGGTTATCCATAAACACCCTCTAAGTCTTCGCCGAGGGCACAATTACGCGCTGGAGACTGCGGGGTTCCAGCCGGCGATGTCCCGTTTCATGGCGCCCAGAATTTCGTTCTGCAACTTCTCACGCGTACTCCGTCCAACGGACGCGATCTCGAGGCTGAGAAGCTGCTGTGCGAGCCGCATTTGATGATCGAACTGTTTGCGGCTGATCCCCATTCCCATAAAATAGGGAATGATCCAGAAATCAAACGACCATTGCGGCAACCAGATGGGGCCATCGATGGTCAGGAACAGTCGCTCGATGTGATCCATCGCCTCCATGCTATCCATCGTCTTGTGATTCCAGACGAAGCCGTCTCCCATGATGCCGTAGGTATCGGCCTGGTCATGGATCGGAGTTCCTGGTTCGTTGTACCAGAGCTGGACCCGATAATAGTCCGGACGGTGGCTGGTGAGGAACTCGGCCGTCTCCCCCACTGTCTCCGGCGTCTCCCCGGGGAAGCCGACGATGAAGGATGCGAAGGTGAGGATGTCACGCTCTTTGAGGTTGCGTATTCCATTTGCGTACTTCTCGACTGTTGCCGCCTTGTTCATATTCTTGAGAATGCGCGGCGAGCCCGATTCAATACCTAAAAACACACCTTTGCATCCGCTCGCGGCCATGAGATCGAAGGTTTCCTCATCGGCGTTACTGCACCGGAAATATGAGTACCAGTTGAAACCGTACTGACGATCGATGAGAAGCCGGCAAATCTCCTTGAACCGCGGCAGCGGCACGTTGAAGGTATCATCGATGAAGATCACATTCTCGATATTCCCCAAGTCGCGCATCGAATTGAATTCCCGCTCCAATGTGTCGAGACCGGCGAGAGTCAGACGACCAGCACGGGTTGGGTAGTTGCAAAACGAGCAGGAGAAGGCGCAGCTGCGCGCTGTCCGGGTCTGCAGTGTTGGCCCGAGGTCGTGATCCGACAGCATCCGCCAGTCAATGGCGTTCTCGTCCAACGAGTTGTTCTCCCCATGTGCAGCCGTGCGGTGATAAGTTCCGTTTTCTCGGTAGATCAGGTTGGGGACCTGCCCGAGGTCCCCCTTGCCCTTCAAAGCAGCCAGGACTTGGCAGAGCGTCCATTCACCCTGCGAGTCATGGACATAGATGTCAGCACCGATGTCGTCCAATGCCGTAATCAGATCGCCCTGGTTATGGTAATTGCGGAGATGGTTTGCAACGAGGGGCCCCCCCACCACGATCTTCACTCCACTATCGATGCTGCGGATGAACTGGACCATCTCGGTCACGGGGAAGTTAAGAACATAGAACGTTGTGGTAATCGCTACTGTACGCACTCCGTGCGCGAGGATATCGGCCAAACGATCCTTCTCGTCTTGGAAAAGATTGAGGTAGTCCGCCGTGAATCCCTGCCGCCGCAGATAGATAGTGAGATAGACTGCGGCAAGGTTGGGAATGTCACCGGATTTGAACGGCCCCTGCCGGCATGGGTCGGACGCGCCCCGGGCCTGGTGCCACAGCGAGCTCAGGAGCCCCGCATAAGTCAGCTTCCGTCCGTCTACCTCGACAAAGCTGAGTTGCAGGTCGCGGTACGCTTCGGTATCCCTCCCGTACTGCATCAGCAGTTGCTCATATCGCTCGAAGGGGGTCTCGTTATAGCCTATGACCATGCAGTCCAGAGAAATCTGATCATTCACAGTCGGATCTCCTGAACGGCTGCGCCGTCAAATTGTTTTGAGAACTCAAAAGAGGACGAGAATTCCAAACATCTTCGGAACGCACCGTCCCCCATCACTACCAGGATCCGCCGGGAACCCGAGAAGGATCGCCCGGCGAGGATGCAGGCCACCAAGCGCCGCCCGATCCCCCCGCCGTTCGAAGAAGCTCGACAAGAGAGGAGGACAGCCAGTAGATACAACATGAGGGCAACTCCAATCACTAGCAAGCGAGCAAGTATAACCATTGTCTAGAGTCTTCGCAAGACGGAGATCTCTCCGCCGGGATTGGACTCCATTGCGAACGACATTGACCACATCCTCACGGGGAGTCGGGCGTCAGCCAGCGGTGCCTCTGGACCCTCGCCCAGCAGGGGCTGGATCACCTGCCTCGTCGATCTGCTCGGGGAGCACGCCCCCGACTCGTGTATGGCGCGGTCGAACACGTGGCGCGGCGCGGTGGTGAGGGGGAATCCGGCTGCCGGTGCTTGATTCATCGCTGTCTCCTTGATATCGATTGCTACCCGATCTCGTTGCAAGCTGCTTCAGTCGCTGGCGGGCCCGGGCCAGACGTCCTCGGACCGCACCATATCGCCCATCGCCACCAGGATCTGCCGCGGGCCGGCGAAGGGCCGGCGGCCGTGCGAGGTCAGCATGTTGTCGACCACGATCATGTCGCCCTCCTGCCAGCGGAACTGGACCGCCACCTCTTCATAGAGGGCGCGGATCTCATCGACCACCCCGTCCTCGATCGGCGAGCCGTCGCCGTAGTAGACGTTGCGCGGCAGGAGGTCCTCGCGGAACAGCGAGCGCAGCGACTCCTGCACCTCGTGCGGCAGGCACGAGATGTGGTGAGCCAGGATCTGGTTGAAGAACACCGTCTCGCCGGTCCTCGGATGGGCCGCCACGGCGGGGGCGAGCTTGCGGGTGCGCAGGAACCCGTCGCCCCACTCGCAGGAGATGCAGGCGCTCTGGCAGTACGCCTCAACCGTGTCCGGATCGGAGCTGCGGAAGAACTCCCGCCAGTCGATGTCGAGGCCGTCGGAGAAGTTGCGCACGTAGAGCAGGCCCTTCTCCGCGAACCGGCGCGCCAGCGCCGGATCCAGCCGGCGGTAGACCTCGCGGCCGTCGGCGAGCGGCGTCTCCCCACCTTCCCGGGCCGCCGTCAGGCAGCAGAAGAACTGCCGCAGCGGCCAGAGGTGCATCTGCGAGCTCTCGTTGTGGAACAGGATCGGCTGATCCGGCGGATAGGGCGTCGAGGAGTAGATCTTCTCGCCGAACTGCTCGCGGGGGAGGTCCCCGTATTCGCCGTAGAGCTCGGGGCAGAGCACCTGGGCGCAGCGCTCGAAGGCCGCGGCGGAGCGGATGCCGAAGCCGCGGAACAGCACGGCGCCGTGGGACGCCAGCCGGCTCTCCAGAAGCTCGCGATTGGCCGCCAGCCATTCGGCGAGGTCGAGTTCCAGGCCGTTAGGCTCGACGAGGAGAGGCAGGGTTTGCCCGGGGCTCATCTCCCCCAGCCGCACGAGGTCCATCCGGGAGAGGTCGACCCCCCCTCTGCGGCTGCCGCTGCGCCTCTTGAACGTGGTCTTGGGACGCGGGCTGCCGTCCCTCTCCTCCATCTCGCCGGACATGCCGGACCCCCTTTCCTGGGTGAAGATCTGCTGTCTTTCGTGCAATGGACCGAGACGGATCTCGGGGCCGGCGGCGACCGCGACCAGGAAGCCCTCGAGCTGCCGGGCGATACGGTCCGCGGTGCCGCCGTCGAACAGATCGGTGCTGTAGGACAGGGCGCCGGTGATCTCCTCCTCGCCGGCGTCGACGACCAGCACCAGGTCGAACTTGCAGGTGTCCCGCAGCAGGGGGATCTGGGCGGCGTCCACCTCGGGCAGCCGCAGCCTGGCGCTCTCGGGGCTCCTGAGGACGAACAGGACCTGGACGCCGGGGACCCCCGACTCCCGCTGCGGCTGGAGGCCCGCGATCACGCGCTCGAAAGGCAGGTCCTGGTCCGCGTAGGCCTCCAGGGTGGAGGAGCGCACCCGGCGCACCACCTCCCGGAAGCTGGGGTCCCCGCCGAGATCGGTGTGGAGCAGCAGGACGTTGACGAAGAAGCCGAGCAGGCCTTCGACCTCAAGCCGCCCCCGCCCCGCGAAGTCGGTCCCCACCGCCACGGACGAGCGGTCGCTGTACGGGTAGAGGAAGGCCTTGAGCGCCGCCAGCAGGACCATGAACGGGCTGGCGGTCTCCTCGCGCCCCAGGCGGGCGAGGGCGCTGGCCGGGCTGGCCGGCACGCGCAACGGGATCGTGCCGCCGCGGAAGCTCGGCCGCCGCGGGCGCGGGCGGTCGGTCGGCAGCCGCAGGACCGGCAGGCCGCCCCCCAGCCGCCGCCGCTGCTCATCGATCCGGCCCTCCAGCAACTCGTCGGTGAGCCACTGCCGCTGCCAGACGGCAAAGTCGGCGTACTGCACCGGCAGCGGCGGCAGGGGCGAGGGCCGGCCGCTCCGGATGGCGGCGTAGAGGGCCTCCAGCTCCCGCACCAGGATCCCCGTCGACCATTCGTCATGGACGATGTGGTGGAGGTTGCAGAACAGGGCGTGCTCCCGCGGCGCCAGGCGGAACAGGACGACGCGCCAGAGCGGCCCGCGCGCCAAGTCGAAGGGGGCCGCGGCGCCTTCGCGCAGGAGCCGCGCCAGCTCCTCCTCGCGCTCCCCCGGCTCCAGGGCGCCCAGGTCGACGCCCGGCACGAGCGGCGAACCGACCGGGTGCACGACCTGCACCGGCTGGCCCCCGGCGATCCCGAAGGTGGTGCGCAGCACCTCGTGCCGGGCCACCACCTGGCCGAGCGCCACGGCGAGCGCTCCGGCGTCCAGGTGGCCCTGGAGGCGCAGCGCCAGCGGCATGTTGTAGGCCGGGTTGCCGGGATCGAGCTGATCGACGAGCCACAGCCGCTCCTGGGCGAAGGACAGCGGCAGGGGGCCGGTCCTCGGCACCGGCGCGATGCAGGGGAGCAGCAGCCCGCGCTCCTCGCTGCGGGCGGCCGCGACCCGCCGCGCGAGATCCGCCACGGTCGGCTGCTCGAACAGCCAGCGCAGCGGGACCTCGATCCCGAACGCCTCGCTCGCCCGGGTGACGATGCGCATCGCCAGCAAGGAGTGCCCGCCGAGGTCGAAGAAGTTGTCGTGGAGGCCGACGGCCTCGCGTCCCAGCACCCCGGCCCACAGGGTGGCGAGCAGCTCTTCCTCGGCGGTGCGCGGCGCCCGGCCGTCGCCGGCCGGCCGCGCCTCCTCCCGCGCTGCCAGAGAGGCCAGCGCGCGCCGGTCCACCTTGCCGTTGGGTAGCCGCGGCAGGGCGTCCACCTCGACGAAGAGCGAGGGCACCATGGGCTCGGGCAGCAGGGCGCGAAGGTGGCTCCGCAGCCGCGGCGCCAGCGGCTCTCCCGGCACGCCCGCCGCCACCCAGGCGACCAGGCGCTTCTCCCCCGGGGCGCTCTCCACGATCCCGGCAATGGCCTCGCGCACGTCCGGGTGCTGCCCGAGGGCGACCTCTACCTCCCCCAGCTCGATCCGGAAGCCGCGCACCTTGACCTGCTGGTCCACCCGGCCCAGGTACTCGAGCTCGCCGTCGGTGCGGAAGCGGGCGAGGTCGCCGGTGCGATAAAGCCGTCTGCCCGGCTGCACGCCGAAGGGATCGGGCACGAACCGCTCCGCGGTCAGCTCCGGATGCCCGAGATAGCCCCGGGCCAGGCTGGCGCTGCCGAGCCACAGCTCTCCGGCCCCCCCCAGCGGCACCGCCCCGCCCGACGGGTCCACCAGGTACGCCTGCGTGCGCAGCAAGGGGCGGCCGATCGAGGGCTCGCGCCGGCTGCCCGGCACCACCTCGGCACCGGTGGAGTAGGTGGTGTCCTCCGACGGGCCGTACAGGTTGAGCACCCGCCGCACGCCCGCGCCGCCGGCGGCATGGATCGCCTGGGCGAGGTCGTTGCGCAGCGGCTCGCCCGCCAGGTTCACCGTCCTCACCGACGACGGCACGGCGCCCTGACGCACCAGCTCCGCCATCGCCGACGGCACCGTGTTGATCAGCGTCACCTCGCCCCAGGCCGGCAGCTCGGGCAACGCCAGGGCGTCGCGCGCCAGGATCACCGTGCCGCCGAGCGACAGCGGCACGAACAGCTCGAACACCGACAGGTCGAAGCAGATCGAGGTGACGGCGAGGACCCCGGCGATCTCCTCCCGGCTGTAGGCGCTCGCCGCCCAGGCCAGCAGCTCGGCCGCGCTGCGGTGCTCGATGCCCACCCCCTTCGGGCGGCCAGTCGAGCCCGAGGTGTAGATGACGTAGGCCAACGACTCCGGCGCCACGATTCCCCGCTTCCGGCCCCGTCCGCCCACCCCCAGCTCCTCCAGAGTCAAGGATGGCGCGCCGGCCGGCAGCAGCTCGCGCAGGGCCTCCTGGGTCAGCACCGCCGCCACTCCCGAGCCCTCCAGCATGCGACACAGGCGCTCGCGCGGATAGGCGGGGTCGAGCGGCACGTAGGCGCTCCCGGCCTTGAGCACCCCCAGCAGGGCGGCCACCATGGCGGCGCCGCGCTCCACGAAGAAACCCACCTGGGCGCCGTCGCCGAGCCCGCGCTCCAGTAGCGCCGAGGCCAGGGCGTCCGACCACTCGTCGAGCTCGCCGAAGCTCACCCGCCGGGTGCCGTCGACCAGGGCCACCGCGTTCGGGGTCCGCCGCGCCTGGGTGGCAAACAGCTCGTGCAGGCAGGCCCGCGGCGGCGCCTCGCCCGGCCGGTCGTTCCACTCGCCCAGGAGCTGCCACCTTTGCTCCGCCGGCAGCAGCGGCAGCTCCGAGAGCCGCGCCGACGGCTCCAGCACGGCGGCGCCGAGCAGCTCCGCGAAGTGGCCGAGCAGCCGCTCGGCCGTGGCGCCGTCGAACAGCTCGGCCGCGTAGCCGAGAGCCGCGCGCAGCCGCCCCCCTTCCTCGGTCACCGCGACGGTGAGGTCGAACTTGGCCTCGAGGCCCTGGCCGCCGAGCGCCGCCATCTCCAGCCCCGGCAGCTCCAGGCGCTCCTGCGGCGTGTTCTGCAGGATGAACATCACCTGGAACAGTGCCGAGTGGCTGAGGTTCCGGTCCGGCTGCAGCTCCTCCACCAGCTTCTCGAACGGCAGGTCCTGGTGCGCGTAAGCGTCCAGGGTGACCTGGCGCAACCGGCCCACCAGCTCCAGGAAACCGGGGTCGCCGCCGAGGTCTGTGCGCAGTACGAGGGTGTTGACGAAACAGCCGATCAGCCCTTCCAGCTGCAGGTGGTTACGGCCCGCGATCGGCGTGCCCGCGGTGAGGTCGAGCTGCCCGGTGTAGCGGTGGAGCAGGCTCTGCCAGGCCGCGAGCAGCGTCATGAACAGTGTCGCCCCGGACGAGCGCGCGAGCGAGACCAGCGCGGCCGAGGTCGCGGCCGGCAGCGCCAATGTCCTCAGGCCGCCGCGCCAGCTCCGCACCGCCGGCCGCGGCCGGTCGAGCGGCAGCTCGGTGGCCGCCGGAGCCCCTGCGAGTTGCCGGCGCCAGTGTTCCAGCTCCGCCGCGAGCACCGTGCCCGAGAGCCAGCCGCGCTGCCAGACGGCGAAGTCCGCATACTGCACGGACAGCTCGGGCAACGGCGACGGCTGGCCGCCCACGAAGGCCTCGTACAGCGCCTTCAGCTCGCGGGTCAGCACGCCCATCGACCATCCGTCGCTCGCGATGTGGTGCATCGTCACGAGCACGACGTGCTCGTCGGCCGCTAGCGACAGCAGCGAGTTGCGCAGCAGCGGGCCCCGGGAGAGGTCGAACGGCGCCAGGGCTTCCTGCCGCGCCAGGCGCCGGACCTCCTCCTCCCGGGCCGCCGCCGGCAGGCCCCGCAGGTCGACGCAGGGCAGGCTCCCCGGTGGCTCCGGCGCGACCACCTGCACCGCCTCGCCGCCGACTGTCGCGATGGTGGTGCGCAGCACCTCGTGCCGGCGCGCGATCTCGGCCAGGGCCGCCGCTAAGGCCGGCACCACCAGGCGGCCGGTCAGCCGCAGGCCCGCCGGCAGGTTGTACGCCGCGCTGCCCGGCTCCAACTGGGCGAGGAACCAGAGGCGCTGCTGGGCAAAGGAGAGCGGCAACGGCTGCCGCCGGTCGGCCCGCTCGATCGTCGGCGGCGCCACCAGCCCCGTGCCCGAGCGCAGGCCCGCGGCCACCACGGCGGCGAAGCCGGCCAGGGTCGGGCTTTCGAAGATCGCCCGCACCGGCAGCTCCACCCCGAAGGTGGAGCGCACCCGGGCCACCACCCGCGTGGCTAGCAGCGAATGCCCGCCGAGAGCGAAGAAGTCCTGCTCCGGCCCCACCTCCCCCACGCTCAGGAGCTCCGACCAGATCCCCGCCACCATCTCCTCGACCGGCGTGCGCGGGCCGGCCGGCACACCGGCCTCCATCGCCTCGATCTCCGGCAGCGACCGGCGGTCCACCTTGCCGCTGGGGGTCAGCGGGAAGGCCTCCAGGGCCACGATCGCCGCCGGCACCATGTAGTCCGGCAGGCGCTCCCGGAGGTAGGCCCACAGCGCCTCGTGCAGACCGTCCCCGGCCTCGACTGCCCCGGCGGGCTGCACGAACGCCACCAGCCGGCGCCGCGCGCCGGCGCCGCGGACCACCACGGCGGCCTCGCTCACCGCCGGGTGCGCCAGGAGCACCGCCTCGATCTCCGCCGGCTCCACCCGGAAGCCGCGGATCTTCACCTGGAAGTCGACGCGGCCTAGGAAGTCGACCGCTCCGGCGGGGCGCCAGCGCGCCAGGTCGCCGGTCTTGTACAGGCGGCCTCCCGGCTGCTCGCTCCACGGGTCCGGCAGGAAGCGCTCGGCGGTGAGGTCCGGCCGGCCCAGATAGCCGCGCGCCACCATGATCCCGCCCAGGTACAGCTCGCCGGGCACGCCGAGCGGCACGGGTTGCGACTGGCGGTCAAGCACGTGGACCGAGGTGCTCGCCAGCGGCCGGCCGATCGGCGGCAGGGCCGGCCACGCGCCAGGGTCTCCAGCCAGCGCCCACGAGGTCACGACGTGGGTTTCGGAAGGCCCGTAGTCGTTGTACAGCACCGCGCCCGGCAAGGAGCGGAAAAAGGCGGTGATCTCCGGGGTGACCCGGAGCTGCTCGCCGGCCGTCATCACCTCGCGCAGATGGAGCGGCTCCCCACCGCCCGCCCGGCTCCAGGCTTCGGCGAGCTGCTGCAGGGCGACATAGGGCAGAAACAGGCGCTCCACCGCCGCTTCCCGCAGCCAGGCCAGCAGCGCGTCGGGATCCCGCCGGTGCTCGGAGGTGGCGACCACCAGCGTGCCGCCCGCCGCCAGGGTGGCGAAGACCTCGTGGAGGGAGGCGTCGAAGCTCGGCGAGGCGAACTGCAGCGTCCGGGCCTGCGGCACCCGGGCATCCGCGAGCTGCCAGGCGATCAGGTTCGACAGCACACGGTGCGGCACTTCGACCCCCTTGGGCCGGCCCGTGGAGCCCGAGGTGTAGACCACATAGGCCAACGACTCGGCGTCGGCCTGCGCTTCCACCCAGACAGTGCTCGTTTCCTCCTCGGCGTCCTCGACCCGCACCACCTGCCCGGCGAACGCCGGCAGCTGGGACATCAGGCGCTCCTTGGTGATCAGCACAGGGGCTCCGGAGTCCGCCAGCATGAAGGCCAGGCGGTCGGGCGGATAGCCAGGATCGAGCGGTAGACAACCGCCGCCCGCCTTGAGCACCGCGAGCAGGCTCACCGCCATCTCCCAGCCCCGCTCTAGGAAGATACCCACCGGTGCGTCGGTGGCCACGCCGCGGGCGTCCAGGCGAGAGGCGAGCGCCTCCGCCAGGCGGTCCACCTCGACATAGGAGAGATGCCGCGCGCCGTCGATCACGGCGGTGCGTTCCGGTGCCAGCGACGCCTGCTCCGCCACTTGGATATGGACCGGGAGGAGAGGTCCCACCTCGGCGGCGGTGTTCCACTCGCAGCGCAGCTGGTGGCGCTCGGCCGCGCAAAGCAGCGGCAGGTCGCCGAGCGGCAGGTCCGGCGCCGCCAAGCCCGCCTCCAGCAGGACTCCGAAATGGTCCAGCCAGCGGTCGATCGTCACCGCGTCGAAGAGGTCGGAGGCGTACTCCATCTGCTCCGCGAGACCGTCGCCCCGCTGCGTCAGGAACAGCGTGAGGTCGAACTTGGAGGTCACCGCCCGCGACGGCAGGCGATCCAGGGTGAGCCCCGGCAGCGCCAGGTCCTCGCGGGGGTTGTTGTGCAGCACGAACATCACCTGGAACAGGGGCGACTGGGCGAGGCTGCGCTCCGGCGTCAGCTCCTCTACCAGCCGCTCGAACGGCATCTCCTGGTGCCCATAGGCGGAGAGGGCTCCCTCGCGGACCCGGGCGGTCATCTCGCGCAGGGACAGCTCCGGCGCGACGCGCGTGCGTAGCGTCAAGGTGTTGACGAAGAAGCCGATCAGGCCCTCCAGCTCCAGGCGGCCGCGGTTGGCGATCGGCGTGCCGACCGGGAGGTCGACGGCGCCCGTCAGGCGGTGGAGCAGCACCTTCCAGACCGTCAGCAGGGCCATGAACGGCGTGGCGTGGGCGCGCCGGCCCCACGCCGCCAGGGCGGCCGCGACCTCCGCCGGCTGCCGCCGCTCGCGCAGCCCGCCGCGCTCGCTGAAGACCGCCGGGCGCGGCCGGTCGGCCGGCAGGTCCAGCACCGGCGAGGCGCCGGCCAGATGCTCGCGCCAGAAGCCGAGTTGGGAATCCAGGACCTCCCCGGTCAGCCAGGCCCGCTGCCAGGCGGCGAAATCGGCGTACTGCACCGGCAGCTCTGGCAGCGGCGACGGCCTCCCCTCCAGGAAGGCCGTGTACAGCGCCGTGAGCTCCCGCACCAGCACGCCCATGGACCAGCCGTCGCTCGCGATGTGGTGCATCGTCACCAGGGCCACGTGCTCCTCGGCAGCGAGCGCCAGCAACGAGCTGCGTAGCAGCGGGTCCCGGGATAGGTCGAACGGCGCCAGCCCCTCCCGCCGCGCCAGGCGCCGAACCTCCTCCGCCCGCACCGCCTCCGGCAGGCTCCGCAGGTCGATCACTGGCAAGCCCCCCAGCGGCTCCGGCGCGATCACCTGGACTGCTTCGCCGCCGGCGACGCCGAAGGTGGTGCGCAGGACCTCGTGCCGGCGCGCGATCTCGGCCAGAGCCGCCGCCAGCACCGGCACCTCCAGCCGGCCCCGCAGCCGCAGGCCTGCTGGGATGTTGTACGCCGCGCTGCCCGGCTCCAGCTGAGCGAGGAACCACAGGCGCTGCTGGGCAAACGACAGCGGCAGAGGGCCGTCGCGCGCCACCCGCACGATTGGCGGCAATGCCGGTCTCTCACTGCCACGCCGCAGCTCCTCGACGGCCGCCGCCAATCCCCCCAACGTCGGCGCCTCGAACAGCGCCCGCAGCGGCAGCTCCACCCCGAGCGCCTCGCGCAGGCGAGAGACCACCCGGACGGCTGGGAGTGAATGGCCTCCCAGCGCGAAGAAGTCGTCCTCCACCCCCACCCGGGGCAGGCCCAGCACGTCGCTCCAGACCTCGGCCAGCAGCTCCTCGATCGGGGTGCGCGGGGCGGTGCTCAGGATCTTGTCAGGGATTTCATCCGGCAGGCTGCGCAGATCGATCTTGCCGTTGGGAGTGAGCGGCAGCTCCGCCAGGAAGGTGAAGGTGGCCGGAACCATGGGACCGGGCAGCCGGTCCTGGAGGAAGGCGCGCAGCTCGGCGCCGCCGGCCGGGCCCATCGCGGCCGCCACGACGTAGGCGGCGAGATGGAGGTCCTCTGCCGGATTGCCCCGCACCACCACGGCACAGCTCTGGACCACCGGATGCGCGTACAGGGCGGCCTCCACCTCGCCGAGCTCGATGCGGAAGCCGCGCACCTTGACTTGGCGGTCGATGCGGCCCAGGAACGCCAGCTCTCCACCCGACAGTCGGCGCACTAGGTCCCCGGTCCGGTAGAGCCGTAGGCCGGGCCCGCCCCACGGATGCGGAGTAAACCGCTCGGCGGTGAGGCCGGGGCGGCCCAGATAGCCACGCGCCAGGCTGCCCCCTCCGATCCACAGCTCCCCGGGGGCTCCCAAAGGCACCAGGTTGCCGGCGGCGTCCACGATGTAGGCCTCGGTGCCCGCGATCGGCCGCCCGATCGGCGGCGGCCCTTCCGCTCCCGACTCCACCCGCTGCCAGGTCGCCACCACAGTGCACTCTGTCGGGCCGTAGTGGTTGTACAGAGCGAACGGCAGCCCGGGAGGCGGCCCCAGGTGCAGGCGGTCGCCTCCGGTCAGGAGGGCCCGCAGCGGCAGCCGATCGAGCCTCTCCTCCGCCAGCAGCGCTTCGGCCAGCGGGGTCGGCAGGAAGCACAGGCTGACAGCCTGCTCCACCAGCCATCGGACCAGCAAATCCGGGCTCGAACGGGTTTCCGCCTTGGGGATCGCCAGGGAGGCACCTTGGGCCAGGTATGGCCAAATCTCCCAGGTGGCGGCGTTGAACGCCGGGCTGGCGATCTGGCTGGCACGATCGCCGGGAACCACCGCGAACACTTCACCGTGCCAGGCAACGAGGCCGCTCAGGGAGCCCTGGGTCACCGCCACTCCCTTGGGCCTTCCGGTCGAGCCCGAGGTGTAAATCACATAGGCGAGCTGACCGGGGAGCCCTTCGTGCGGCAGGTTCTCGCCGCTTTCATCCGCGAACGCGGCCGCATCGGCGTCGAGGCGCACCACCCGGGCACGTCCCACCCGATCGGCCGGCAAGGCGGCGAGCGCTCCTTCCCGGGTGATTACGAGCGGACGATCCACTCCCGCCTGGGAGTCGGCGATCAGGAACGCGAGGCGCTCTTCTGGATAGGAAGGGTCGAGCGGAACGTAGGCGCCCCCCGCCTTGAGCACGGCCAGGAGAGCCATCACCAGGTCAGCGGACCGCTCCAGGAGCACGCAGACCCGGTCTTCCGCGGCGAGCCCCATGGCGAGCAGGTGACGGGCCAGCCGGTTGGCGTGGGCGTTCAGCTCGCCATAGGCATAACTAGACCGCTCATCGCGGACCGCCATCCTCTCCGGCGCGGCCGCCGCTTGCCGTTCGACCTGCCGGTGGATCGGCGCGTCCTCGGCCGCGGGCCCCGGCCCGTTCCACTCCGCGACCAGCTGGTGTCGTTGCGCCGCGGGCAGCAGCGACAGCCGCGAGATCGCGGTACCCGGCTCGGCCGCGGCGCTCTCCGCCAGCTGCTGGAGGTGCTCCAGCATCCGCCCGGCCGTCGAGCCGTCGAACAGCTCGGCCCCGTACACCAGCGTCGCCGCAAGACCGTCGGCGGTCTCCCGCAGCGCCAGCACCAGGTCGAACTTGGCCTCGGGGTTGGAGCCCTCCAGCGCGGTCAGCTCCAGCCCCGGCAGCTCGAATCGCTCCTGGGGGGCGTTCTGCAAGGTGAACATCACCTGGAACAGCGCCGTGTGACGCAGGCTGCGGTCCGGCTGCAACTCCTCCACCAGCTTTTCGAACGGCAGATTCTGGTGCGCGTAGGCGTCCAGAGTAACCTGGCGCACCCGGCCCAGCAGGTCCAGGAAGCCGGGGTCGCCGCCGAGATCCGCGCGCAGCGCCAGGGTGTTCACGAAGCAGCCGATCAGCGCTTCCAGGTGCAGGTGGTTGCGGCCCGCCATCGGGATGCCCACCGTGAGGACGGGCTGACCGGTATAGCGATGGAGCAGGCTCTTCCACAGCGCGAGCAGCGTCATGAACAGCGTCGTCCCCGACGAGCGCGCGAGCTGACGGAGTGCGGTGGTCAGGGGCCCCGCCAGCGCGGCGGTCCGGCAGCCTCCGCGCCAGCTCCGCACCGCCGGCCGCGGCCGGTCGAGAGGCAGCGCCGTGGCGGCCGGTGATCCCGCGAGCTGCCGGCGCCAGTATTCCAGCTCCTGGGCGAGCGCCTCGCCCGTGAGCCAGCCCCGCTGCCAGACGGCGAAATCGGCGTACTGGACCGCCAGCTCCGGCAGAGGCGACGGGCGGCCCTCCAGGAACGCTTCGTACAGCGCCTTGATCTCGCGTACCAGCACGCCCGTC
Source organism: uncultured Holophagales bacterium (assembly GCA_963842525.1). Classification (GTDB taxonomy): domain Bacteria; phylum Acidobacteriota; class Thermoanaerobaculia; order Multivoradales; family UBA5704; genus UBA5704. Next base: position 1,570,870 of record CAWJGT010000009.1, on the reverse strand, counting down.
GACCAGCCGTCGCTCGCGATGTGGTGCATCGTCACCAGAGCCACGTGCTCCTCGGCCGCGAGCGCCAGCAACGAGCTGCGCAGCAGCGGGCCCCGGGAGAGGTCAAACGGCGCCAGCGCCTCCTGCCGTGCCAGGTGCCGGACCTCCTCCGCACGGGCCGACTCCGGCAGCGCGCGCAGGTCGATCACCGGCAATGACGCCGGCGGCTCGGCGCCGATGGCCTGGACCGGATCTCCATCGACGGCCACGAAGGTGGTGCGCAAGACCTCGTGCCGGCACGCGATCTCCCGCAATGCCGCCGCCAGCACCGGCACCTCCAGCCGGCCGCGCAGCCGCAGGCCCGCCGGGATGTTGTATGCCGCGCTGCCCGGCTCCAACTGGTCGAGGAACCACAGCCGCTGCTGGGCGAACGACAACGGCAGCGGGCCCTCGCGCGGCACCCGGACGATCGGCGGCAACACCGGCCGCTCCCCGCCGCGCCGCAGCTCCTCGACGGCCGCCGCCACCCCTTCCAGCGTCGGCGACTCGAACAGCGCGCGCAGCGGCAGCTCCACCCCGAGCGCCTCGCGCAGGCGAGAGACCACCCGGACGGCGAGGAGCGAATGGCCTCCGAGCGCGAAGAAATCGTCTTCCACACCCACCCGCGCCAGGCCCAGCACGTCACCCCACACCGCCGCCAGCACCTCCTCGACCGGGGTACGCGGAGCCTGAGCAGACTCTTCCCGCAGCGCCTCGGGGAGCGGCAGCGAACGGCGGTCCACCTTGCCGTGGGCGGTGCGCGGTAGCGTGTCCAGAAAGACAAAGGCCGACGGCACCATGGCCGCAGGGAGCCGCTCCGCGAGGAAGCCTCGCAGCTCCTCCGTGGAAGGCCGCTGCGTGCCTGCCAGATAGGCCGCCAGCCGCAGCGCGCCCGGCCGCTCCTCCCAGCCGGTGACCACTGCTTCGGCGACCGCCGGATGGCGGCACAGGACAGCCTCGATCTCCCCCGGCTCGATACGGAAGCCGCGGATCTTGATCTGGTGATCGATCCGCCCCAGGAACTCCAGCTCGCCGTTCGCCAGGTACCGCGCTAGGTCGCCGCTGCGGTAGAGCCGGGAGCCCGGCTCTGCGGCCTTGGCGAAGAGGTCGGGGATGAACTTCTCCGCTGTGAGCGCGGGCCGACCGAAGTAGCCGCGCGCCAACCCATGGCCGGCGATACAGAGTTCGCCGGCCACCCCCGGGGGCATCGGCCGTAGCGCCGCATCCAGCACGTAGACCCGGCTGTTGGCCAGCGGGCGCCCCAGCGGCACGGTCTGCGAGGGGCCGCCCGCCAAGTCCGCCCGGACCTCGCAGGCCAGCACCGCCACCGTGGTCTCGGTGGGACCGTACTGGTTGAGGATCCGGCAGCCGCCCTTCGCCCGCAGGCCCAGAAGCCAGTCGCGCCGCGAAGCCTCGCCGCCCAGGATCAACCACTGACGCGGCAGCAGATCAGCCTCCGGCACCGCATCCTGCAAGGCGATCAGATGGGACGGCGCGAGCTTCAGCACGTCCATCTCGTGCCGGCTCAGGTAGTCCGCCAGCCAGGGGCCGTCCAGGATTCTCTCCTCCGGCACCACGTGCAGCGTCCCGCCGCTGATCAGCGGCGGATACAGCGCCGTCTTGCAGGCATCCACGCTCAGCGGCTGCATCAGGGCCCAGTGGCTACCCGGCCCCAGGCGCAGGCGGTCCTCGATCCCCTGCAGGTAGTTGAGCAGATGGCCGTGCTCCACCTCCACCGCCTTCGGCCGGCCCGTCGATCCCGAGGTGTAGATCAAGTACACCGCATGGTGGAGCCCAACACCGCTGGCCGGATTCTCCTCTCCCGAACGGCTGCCAGCTCCCTCGAGGGGCACCAGCCGGGCGCGCTGTTTCGCCAGGCGTCCAGCCAGCTCCGCCGGAGCCACGACGATCGGCGGCTCTCCTTCCCGTGCGAGATCCTCCAGGATGGCGGTCAGCCGCTCCCGCGGCGGTTCCGCCTCCATCGGCACATAGGCCCCTCCAGCCTTGAGGATCCCCAGCACTCCCACCAGCATCGCCGGCGACCTGCGAACCCACAGGACCACCCTGGACTCTGGCCCCACCCCCATCCCGCGCAGCTCGTGCGCTAGTCGGTTGGCCTGCCGGTTGAGCTCGCCGAAGCTCAAAGCCTCCCCGGCGCAGACCACCGCGAGCGCCTCTGGGCTGCGCTCAACCTGCGCCTCGAAGAGCTGGTGAACGCACACCCCCTCCGTTAAGGAACGGCGCGTGTCGTTCCACTCGACCAGAAGCTCGTGGCGCTCTGCCTCCCGCAGCAGCGGCAGATCGGAAAGGCGCGCCGCCGGATCCCGGGTGACCGCCGCCAACAGCTCCGTGAAGTGAGCCACCAACCGCTCGGCCGTGGGGGCGTCGAAGATCTCCGCGGCATAGCTGAGGACCGCCCTCAGCCGCCCCCCCTCTTCTCCCAGCGCCAGGGAGAGGTCGAACTTGGCCTCGCCACTGGAACCCGGGAGCGCCGTCAGCTCCAGCCCAGGTAGCTCCAGCCGCTCCTGCGGCGTGTTCTGCAAGGTGAAGAGCACCTGGAAGAGCGCCGAATGGCTCAGGCTCCGGTCGGGCTGCAGCTCCTCCACCAGCCTCTCGAACGGCAGATCCTGGTGGGTGTAGGCATCGAGGACGATTTGGCGCACCCGCCCCAGCAGCTCCTGGAAACCGGGGTCCCCCGCCAGGTCCGCGCGCAGCACGAGGGTGTTGACGAAGAAGCCGATCAATCCCTCCACCTGCAGGTGGGTGCGGCCCGCGATCGGAGTGCCCACCGTGAGGTCGAGCTGCCCGGTGTAGCGGTGGAGCAGGCCCTTCCAGGCCGCGAGCAGGGTCATGAAGAGCGTCGCTCCCGACGAACGCGCGAGCTTGTGGAGCGCAGCCGACGTGGCGGCCGGCAACGCCAGCGTGCGCAGCCCGCCGCGCCAGCTCCGCACCGCCGGCCGCGGCCGGTCGAGAGGCAAGTCCGTGGCCGCCGGGGCACCCGCGAGCTTCTGGCGCCAGTGCTCCAGCTCCGCCGCGAGCACCTCGCCCGAGAGCCAGCGACGCTGCCAGCAGGCGAAGTCCGCGTACTGCACGACCAGCTCCGGCAGCGGCGACGGGCGGCCCCCCAGGAAGGCTGCGTACAGGGCTTTGAGCTCGCGCACCAGCACGCCCATCGACCAGCCGTCGCTCGCGATGTGGTGCATCGTCACCAGTGCCACATGCTCCTCAGCCGCGAGCGCCAGCAGCGAGCTACGCAGCAGTGGGCCCCGGGAGAGGTTGAACGGCGCCAATGCCTCTCGCCGCGCCAAGCGCCGGACCTCCGCCGCCCGGGCCGCCTCCGACAGGCTCCGCAGGTCGACGACCGGCAGGCCTCCCTGCGGCTCGGGCGCGATCACCTGCACCGGCTCTCCGCCGACGGTGCCGAACGTGGTGCGCAGGACCTCGTGCCGGCGCGCGATCCCGGCCAGGGCCGCCGCCAGGGCCGGCACCTCCAGGCGGCCGCGCAGCCGCAGGCTCGCCGGGAGATTGTACGCCGCGCTGCCCGACTCGAGCTGGGCGAGGAACCACAGACGCTGCTGGGCGAACGACAGCGGCAGCGGCTGCCGACGGTCGGCCCTCTCGATCGGCGGCGGCGCCGCCAGCCCCGTGCCCGAGCGCAGGCCCGCGGCCACCACGCCGGCGAAGCCGGCCAGGGTCGGGCTTTCGAACAGCGCCCGCACCGGCAGCTCCACCCCCAAGGTGGAGCGCACCCGGGCCACCACCCGGGTGGCTAGCAGCGAATGCCCGCCGAGAGCGAAGAAGTCCTGCTCCGGCCCCACCTCCCCCACTCCCAGGAGCTCCGACCAGATCCCCGCCACCAGCTCTTCCATCGGCGTGAGCGGACCGGTCGGCAGGGCGGCTTCCGCCGCCTCGACCTCCGGCAGCGACCGGCGGTCCACCTTGCCGCTGGGGGTCAACGGGAAGGTTTCCAGGGTCACGATCGCCGACGGCACCATGTAGTCCGGCAGGCGCTCCCGCAGATAGGACCGCAGCGATTCGCGCAGCTCCGACGCCGCGGCCGGCATGGAGGGCTGCACGAAAGCCACCAGCCGGCGCTCCGCGCCGGTACCCCGCACCACCACCGCGGCCTCGGTCACCACCGGGTGCGCCAGCAGCACCGACTCGATTTCCGCCGGCTCCACCCGGAAGCCCCGGATCTTCACCTGGAAATCCATCCGGCCGAGGAAGTCGACCGCTCCGGCGGGACGCCAGCGCGCCAGGTCCCCGGTCCGGTACAGGCGCCCTCCGGGCTGCTCGCTCCAGGGGTCTGGCAGGAAACGCTCGGCGGTTAGGTCCGGCCTCCCCAGATAGCCTCGTGCCACCATGATCCCGCCCAGGTACAGCTCGCCCGGCACCCCGAGCGGCACGGGTCGCCAACTGCGGTCCAGCACGTGGGCCGAGGTGCTCGCCAGCGGCCGGCCGATCAGCGGCAGGACCGGCCATGTGCCGGGATCTCCGGAAAGCCGCCACGAGGTCACCACGTGGGTTTCGGAGGGCCCGTAGTGGTTGTACAGCACCGCGCCCGGCAAGGACCGGAAGAAGGCGGCGATCTCCGGGGTGACGCGGAGCTGCTCCCCGGCCGTCATCACCTCGCGCAGGAGGAGCGGCACCTCGCCGCCAGCCCGGCTCCAGGCTTCGGCGAGTTGCTGCAGGGCGACATAGGGCAGGAACAGGCGCTCCACCGCCGCTTCCCGCAGCCAGGCCAGCAGCACGTTGGGATCCCGCCGGTGCTCGGCGGTCGCGACAACCAGCGTACCCCCCGCCGCCAGGGTGGCGAAGACCTCATGGAAGGAGATGTCGAAGCTCGGCGAGGCGAACTGCAGCGTCCGGGCTTGCGGCACCCGGGCATCCGCGAGCTGCCAGGCGATCAGGTTCGACAGCACACGGTGCGGCACTCCGACCCCCTTGGGCCGGCCCGTGGAGCCCGACGTGTAGACCACATAGGCCAGCGACTCGGCGTCGGCCCGCGCATCCAGCCAGGCGGCGCTCTCCTCTTTGGTGTCCTCGACCCGCACCACCTGCCCGCCGAAGGCCGGCAGTGCGGACATCAGGCGATCTTGGGTGATCAGCACCAGCGCTCCGGAGTCCGCCAGCATGAAGGTCAAGCGGTCGGGCGGATAGGTGGGATCGAGCGGCAGGCAGCCGCCGCCCGCCTTGAGCACCGCGAGCAGGCTCACCGCCATCTCCCAGCCCCGCTCTAGGAAGATACCCACCGGTGCGTCGGTGGCTACACCTCGGGCGCCCAGGCGAGAGGCGAGCGCCTCCGCCAAGCGGTCCACCTCGGCGTAGGAGAGATGCCGCGCGCCGTCGATCAGGGCGGTCCGTTCCGGCGCCCGGGACGCCTGCTCCGCCACCTGGAGATGGACCGGGGTGAGCGGCCCCACCGCCGCCGCGGCGTTCCACTCGCAGCGGAGCTGGTGGCGCTCGGCCGCGGAGAGCAGCGGCAGGTCGCCGAGCGGCAGGTCCGGGGCCGCCAGGCCCGCCTCCAACAGGACTCCGAAGTAGGCCAGCCAGCGATCGATCGTCGCGGTGTCGAAGAGGTCGGAGGCGTACTCCAACTGATCCACGAGACCGTCGCCGCGCTCCGCCAGGAACAGCGTGAGGTCGAATTTGGAGGTCGCTGCCCGCGACGCCAGGAGGTCCAGGGCGAGCCCCGGCAGCGCCAGCTCCTCTCGGGGGTTGTTGTGCAGCACGAACATCACCTGGAACAGCGGTGATCGGGCGAGGCTGCGCTCCGGAGCCAACTCCTCGACCAGCCGCTCGAACGGCATCTCCTGGTGGGAGTAGGCGGCCAGCGCTCCCTCGCGGACCCGTGCCGTCACCTCCCGCAGGGAGAGCTCCGGCGCGACGCGCGTGCGCAGCGCCAGGGTGTTGACGAAGAAGCCGATCAGGCCCTCCAGCTCGATGCGACCGCGGTTGGCGATCGGCGTGCCGACCAGGAGGTCGACGGCGCCCGTCAGGCGGTGGAGCAGCACCTTCCAGACCGCCAGCAGGGCCATGAACGGCGTGGCGTGGGCGCGCCGCACCCACGCCGCCAGGGCGGCCGCGATTTCCGCCGGCTGCCGCCCCTCGCGCAGCCCGCCGCGACCGCTGAACACCGCCGGGCGCGGCCGGTCGGCCGGCAGATCCAGCACCGGCGGGGCGCCGGCCAGATGCTCGCGCCAGAAGCCGAGTTGGGAGTCCAGGCCCTCCCCGGTCAGCCAGCCCCGCTGCCAGACGGCGAAATCGGCGTACTGGACCGCCAGCTCCGGCAGAGGCGACGGGCGGCCCTCCAGGAACGCTTCGTACAGCGCCTTGATCTCGCGTACCAGCACGCCCGTCGACCAGCCGTCGCTCGCGATGTGGTGCATCGTCACCAGAGCCACGTGCTCCTCGGCCGCGAGCGCCAGCAACGAGCTGCGCAGCAGCGGGCCCCGGGAGAGGTCAAACGGCGCCAGCGCCTCCTGCCGTGCCAGGTGCCGGACCTCCTCCGCACGGGCCGACTCCGGCAGCGCGCGCAGGTCGATCACCGGCAATGACGCCGGCGGCTCGGCGCCGATGGCCTGGACCGGATCTCCATCGACGGCCACGAAGGTGGTGCGCAAGACCTCGTGCCGGCACGCGATCTCCCGCAATGCCGCCGCCAGCACCGGCACCTCCAGCCGGCCGCGCAGCCGCAGGCCCGCCGGGATGTTGTATGCCGCGCTGCCCGGCTCCAACTGGTCGAGGAACCACAGCCGCTGCTGGGCGAACGACAACGGCAGCGGGCCCTCGCGCGGCACCCGGACGATCGGCGGCAACACCGGCCGCTCCCCGCCGCGCCGCAGCTCCTCGACGGCCGCCGCCACCCCTTCCAGCGTCGGCGACTCGAACAGCGCGCGCAGCGGCAGCTCCACCCCGAGCACGGCGCGGATGCGCGAGATCACCCGGACGGCGAGGAGCGAATGACCTCCCAGCGCAAAGAAATCGTCTTCCACACCCACCCGCGCCAGGCCCAGCACGTCACCCCACACCGCCGCCAGCACCTCCTCGACCGGGGTGCGAGGAACCTGCGCCGGCTCTTCCCGCGACGCCTCGGGTCGCGGCAGGGAGCGGCGGTCCACCTTGCCGTGCGCGGTGCGCGGCAGCGTGTCCAGGAAGACGAAAGACGACGGCACCATCGACGCTGGGAGCCGCTCCGCGAGATACCCCCGCAGTTCCTCCTCGGAAGGCCGTTGCGCGCCCGTGAAATAGGCCGCCAGCCGCAGCTCTCCGGGCCGCTCCTCCCAGCCGGTGACCACCGCCTCCGCGACCGCGGGATGGCGGCACAGGGCGGCCTCGATTTCCCCCGGCTCGACGCGGAAGCCGTGGATCTTGATCTGGTGATCGATCCGCCCTAGGAACTCCAACTCGCCATTCGCCAGGTACCGCGCCAAGTCGCCGCTGCGGTAGAGCCGGGAGCCCGGCTCAGCGACTCCGGCGAAGAGGTCGGGGATGAACTTCTCCGCCGTCAGCGCGGGCCGGCCGAAGTAGCCGCGCGCCACCCCATCGCCGGCGATGCAGAGCTCGCCAGCAACCCCCGGCGGCACCGGCCGTTGCGCCGCGTCGAGCACGTAGACCCGGCTGTTGGCCAGCGGGCGTCCCAGCGGCACCATCTGCGAGGGGCCGCCTGCGAGGTCCGCGCGGACCTCGCAGGCCAGCACCGCCACCGTCGTCTCGGTGGGACCGTACTGGTTGAGGATCCGGCAGCGGCCCGTCGCCTGGAGGCCCAGGAGCCAGTCGCGCCGCGACGCCTCGCCGCCCAGGATCAGCCACTGGCGCGGCAGCAGATCGGCCTGCGGCACCGCATCCTGCACGGCGATCAGGTGGGAGGGAGCGAGCTTCAGCACGTCCATCTCGTGCCGGCTCAGGTAGTCCGCCAACCAGGGGCCGTCGAGGATCCTCTCCTCCGGCACCACGTGCAGCGTCCCACCGCTGATCAGCGGCGGATACAGCGCCGTCTTGCAGGCGTCCACGCTCAGCGGCTGCATCAGGACGTAGCGGCTGCCCGGCCCCAGGCGCAGGCGGTCCTCGATCCCCCGGAGGTAGTTGAGGAGATGGCGATGCTCCACCTCCACCGCCTTCGGCCGGCCCGTCGATCCCGAGGTATAGATCAGGTACACCGCATGGCGGAGATCAACGCCACTGGGCGGGTTCTCTTCTCGCCGTCCACCGGACTCTTTCCAGGCCTCGTCGAGCCAAACCAGGCGGGCACGCTGACCCGACAGGCGATCGGCCAGCTCCGCCGGAGCCACGACGATCGGCGGCTGTCCCCCCTGCGCGAGGTCTTCCAGAATGGCGGCCAGCCGCTCCCGCGGCGCCTCCGCCTCCACCGGCACGTACGCTCCTCCGGCCTTCAGGACGCCCAACACCCCCACCACCATGGCAAGCGACCTGCGGGCGCACAGCACCACCTTGCTCTCAGGCCCCACCCCCATCCCGCGCAGCTCGTGCGCCAGCCGGTTCGCCGCACGGTTGAGCTCGCCGTAGCGCAGGGCCGCCCCGTCGCAGACCACCGCGAGGGCCTCAGGGGTGCACTCGGCCTGCGCTTCGAAGAGCTGGTGAACGCATCCCCCGGCCAAGGCGCGGCGCGTGTCGTTCCACTCGACCAGCAGCTCGTGCCGCTCCGCCTCGCGCAACAGCGGCAGCTCCGAGAGGCGCGCCGCCGGATCGCGGGCGACGGCGGCGAGCAGCTCGGTGAAGTGAGCCAACAGCCGCTCGGCCGTGGTGGCGTCTAAAATCTCAGCGGCATAGCTGAGGACGGCCCTGAGCCGCCCCCCCTCCTCTCCTAGGGCCAGGGAGAGGTTGAACTTGGCCTCGCCGCTGGAGCCCGGGAGCGCCGTCAGCTCCAGCCCGGTCAGCTCCAGCCGCTCCTGCGGCGTGTTGTCCAGCGTGAACAGCACCTGGAACAACGCCGAGTGGCTCAGGCTACGGTCCGGCCGCAGCTCCTCGACCAGTTTCTCGAACGGCAGGTCCTGGTGGGCATAGGCGTCCAGGACGACCTGGCGCACCCGACCCAGCAGCTCCCGGAAGCCCGGGTCCCCCGTCAGGTCCCCGCGCAGCACCAGGGTATTGACGAAGAAGCCGATCAGACCCTCCACCTGCAGGTGGTTGCGGCCGGCGATCGGCGTACCGATCGCGAGATCGAGCTGTCCGGTGTAGCGGTGCAGCAGGCCCTTCCAGGCCGCCAGCAGCGTCATGAACGGCGTCGCTCCCGAGGCGCGCGCCAACCGCTGGAGCGCTCCCGCCAGCTCGGCTGGCAGCTCGGCCGCGCGGTGCCCGCCGCGCCAGGTGCGCACGGCTGGGCGCGGGCGGTCGAGCGGGAGCTCGGTGGTGGCCGGGCTGCCCGCGAGCTTCCGGCGCCAGTGCTCCAGCTCGGCGGCGAGCACGTCGCCGGCGAGCCAGCGCCGCTGCCAGCGGGCGAAGTCCGCGTACTGTACGGTCAGCTCTGGCAGGGGCGAGGGGCGCCCCGCCAGGAAGGCCTCGTACAGCGCCTTGAGCTCGCGCACCAGGATGCCCAAGGACCAGCCGTCGCTCGCAATGTGGTGCAGGGTCACCAGCGCCGCGTGCTCCTCGTCCTCCAGCGCCAGCAACGAGGCCCTCAGCAGCGGCGCGCGGGAGAGGTCGAACGGTGCCAGGGCCTCGTCCCGCGCCAGCCTCGCGGCTTCCCGCTCGCGAACCGCCGCGGGCAGGGCACGCAGGTCGACGTACGGCAGGGCGGCCCGTGGCGCCGGGGCGACGATCTGCACCGGCTCTCCCGCGGCGATCGCGAAGGTGGTGCGGAGCACCTCGTGCCGGCACACGACCTCGCCCAGCGCCGCGGCCAGGACCGGCACCGCCAGCCGGCCGCGCAGCCGCAGGCGGGCCGGCATGTTGTACGCCGCGCTGCCCGGCTCGAGCTGGGCGAGGAACCACAGGCGCTGCTGGGCGAAGGACAGCGGCGGCGCCTGGCCGCAGTCCGCCGGGACCATCGGCGGCGGAGCCGCCCGCCCGTCGCCCGAGCGAAGCACGGCCTCCACCCGCGCCGCCAGCCCCTCCACGGTGGGGCGCTCGAAGACGTTGCGCAGCGAGAGCTCCACCCCGAGGGCCTCCCGCAGGCGCGACGTCAGCCGGGTCGCCAGGAGGGAATGCCCGCCAAGGGCGAAGAAGTCGTCCTGCGCGCCCACCCTCTCGACCCCCAGCAGCTGCGTGAAGATGCAGGCCACCAGCTCCTCCACCGGCGTGCGCGGAGCGGTCTCGACCTCCTGAGGCCCGCCGCGATCCGGCGCCGGCAGGGCCTGCCTGTTCACCTTGCCGTTCGGCGTCAGGGGCAACTCGGCGAGGGGCATGATCACCGCCGGGACCATGTAGTCCGGCAGGCGGGCGGCCACGAACCGTCGCAGCTCGGCCGGGACCGGCGACGCCTCTCCGGAGCCGACCACGTACGCCACGAGCCGGCGGTCCCCCGGCGTGTCCTCCCGCACCACCACGACAGCTTCGCGGACCTCGGGGTACCGACCGAGCACGGCCTCGACCTCCCCCAGCTCGACGCGGAAGCCGCGCACCTTGACCTGGTGGTCGGTCCGGCCGAGGAACTCCAGCTCCCCGTCTGGCCGGCGCCGAGCCAAGTCCCCAGTACGGTACAGCCGCTCTCCGGCGCCGCCACCGAACGGGTCCGGGAGGAATCGCTCCGCCGTCAGCTCCGGACGCCCCAGGTAGCCCCGCGCCAGGCCCTCTCCCCCCAGCAGGAGCTCGCCCATTGCCCCGACCGGCGACAGGCCCGGTCCGGGAACGGCGACGTAGGCCCGCCGGCCACTCAGCGAGCCACCGATCGTCGGCTCCTCCTCACCCGGGCCCGGCACGCGGGCGAAGGTGGAATAGGTGGTGTCCTCCGACGGGCCGTAGAGGTTGTAGATCCTCGCGATGCCCGGCTCCGCGGCGAGCCGGTCGACCAGCGCGCGGCGCAGCGGCTCGCCGGCGAGGTTCACCACCCGCACGGTGGACGGCCAGCCCGCCAGGTGCGCCAACTCGGCTGCTGCCGAAGGCACCGTGTTGACCAGGCGCACGCCGGCACCGGCGTCGAGCCGCGCCAGCTCCAGGGCGTTGTCCACCAGCACCACCCGGCCTCCCCAGGCCAACGGCACGAACAGCTCGAAGATCGACAGGTCGAAACAGATGGAGGTCGCGGCCAGCACCCCCTCGAGATCCTCGTCGGCGTAGACCTCGCGCGCCCAGCGCACCAGCGACACCGCGCTGCGGTGCTCGATGGCCACCCCTTTGGGCCGGCCCGTGGACCCCGAGGTGTAGATCACATAGGCCAGATTTGTGGGACTCGCCTTTGGCGCGAGCCGCGCAGGCGGGGATTCGAGCTCGCCGGCTCCGACGAAGAGGGCGGCGACCGGCGCGCCGCCGAGGCGTTCCACCATCTCGGGGCGCGTTACCACCACCTGGGTCCCCGAGTCCTCCAGCATCAGGGCCAGGCGCTCCGCGGGATAGGCCGGGTCGAGCGGCACGTAGGCGCTCCCGGCCCGCAGGATTCCCAGCAGCGCCACCACCATCTCCGGCGAACGCTCCAGGAACACCCCGACCCGCACCTCCGGTCCCGCCCCCCACCGGCGCAGCGCCGCCGCCAACCCTGCCGAGCGCCGCTCCAGCTCGCCGTAGGTCAGCTCCTGGCCGCCGCACACCAGGGCCACGGCCTTCGGGACGAGCGCAGCCCGCCGCTCGAACAGCTCGTGGAGGCAGGCAGGCCGGCCCTCCGGCTCGCCGCCGTGGTTCCATTCGAGCAGCAGCTGGTGCCGCTCCGCCGCGGAGAGCACGGGCAGGTCCGTCAGGGGGAGGTCCGGAGCGCCGACGGCCGCCTCCGCCAGACGCGCGAGGTGCCCAAGCAGGCGACCCCCGGTCGCCGGCTTGAACAGACCGAGGTCGAGCTCCAGGGTGCCCCGGAGACCCGCCTCTTCCTCGAAGAGCGAGAGCATCAGGTCGAATTTGGCCGCCGTCTCCCCAAGCGCGTAAGGCGCCAGGGCGAGGCCGGGAAGCTCGATGGGCTCTACCGGCGTGTTCTGCAGTGCGAAGGCCACCTGGAACACCGGCGAATAGGCCAGGCTGCGTTCGGGCGCCAGCTCCTCGACGAGCTTCTCGAACGGCAGGTCCTGGTGCGCATAGGCCGCAAGGGTTGCCTCGCGCAGCCGGCCCACCAGGCCCCGGAAGGTCAGCGCACCCGAGAGGTGGCTGCGCAGGACCAGCGTGTTGACGAAGAGGCCCACCAGATCCTCAAGCTCACTGCGGGAGCGGTTGGCGATGGGGGTTCCCACGACCACGTCGCCCTGCCCGGAGTAGCGGAACAGCAGGGTCTTCCAGGCTGCTAGCAGGACCATGAACAGGCTCGCTCCCTCGCCGCGCCCGAGCGCCACGAGGCCGGCGGCCAGGGCCGCGTCGAGGCGCACCGGCAAGGCGGCTCCCTTGCGCACCGCCGCGGCGGTGCGCGGCCGGTCGGTCGGCAGCTCCAAGAGGGGAGGCGCGCCCGCCAGGTGGTCCCGCCAGAAGCGGAGCTGCGCGGCGAGGGCCTCCCCCTGCAGCCAGCCGCGCTGCCAGAGGGCGAAATCGGGGTACTGGACCGGCAGCGGCCGTAGCTGCGGCTCTCCGCCCTCCAGGATGGCGCGATAGAAGGCGGACAGGTCGCGCACCATCACCCCCACCGACCAGCCATCGGAGACGATGTGGTGATGCGTCAGGAGAAGGACGTGCTCCTCGGCGGCGAGCCGCAGCGCGAGGCTGCGCAACAGCGGCCCCCGCCGCAAGTCAAAGGGCCGCAGCACCTCGGCTCGCGCGACGCGGAGGGCTTCGACCTCGCGCACGCCGGGCGGCAGCCCGCCGAGGTCGACCCAGGGGAGGTCGCGGCGGCCGGGAGGCGCGACCCTCTGCGCCGGGGTGCCGTCGACCTCGTCAAAGGTGGTGCGCAGGGCCTCGTGGCGTGCGGTCAAGGCGTTCAAGCTCGCGTCCAGGGCCGCGGGGTGGACCGCGCCGCTCAGGCGGACGGCGGCCGGGAGGTGGTAGGCGGAGCTGTCCGGCTCGAGCTGGTCGAGGAACCACAGGCGCTCCTGGGCGAAGGAGAGGGGGATAGCGTCGCCACGACGCCGGCGCGCGAGGGGCTGCACCGCGGCGGTGGTGGCAGCCGCCGCGCGCACGCGCCCCGCGAGCCGGGCGATGGTGGGCGCGCCGAAGAACGTTTTCAGCGCCAGCTCCCGGCCGAAGGCTTCGCGGACGCGGGAGGCGAGGCGGGTGGCGAGGAGCGAATGCCCGCCCAGCTCGAAGAAATCGTCGTGGACTCCCACGGGCGCGAAGCCCAGCAGCTCCTGCCAGATCGCCGTGAGGCGCTCCTCCACCTCGTCGCGCGGCGCCGCATAAGGGGTGGACAGCTCCGGGCGGGAGTACCCGGAGAGTGCTGCACTCGCGGCCTCGGGCCGGGGCGCGCTGACAGCGGACGCGGTCTCCAGGCCGGCCAGCCCGGAGCCGGGTTCGATCCAGTAGCGCTGGCGCTGGAAGGGGTAGGAAGGGAGGGACAGCCGCCGGCGCCGCTCGCCGCGGCTGAAGGCCGGCCAGTCGATCTCGACCCCCGCCAGCCAGAGCCGTCCGAGGGCGTCGAGAAGGGAAACGGCCTCGGAGCCCTCCTCACCGAGGCGCGGCAGCGAGGCGACTACCGCACGGCCGGCGCCGGCCTGAGCCCGGGCCAGGCTCGTCAAGGCCCGCCCAGGCCCCACCTCCAGGAGCACTGCGCCGGGCTCCTCCAGCAGGCGGGCCACCCCCTCACCGAAGCGGACGGTGCGCCGCAGGTGCTCCCCCCAATAGGCGGGATCGGTCGCCTCGGCGGCGGTGATCCAGGTGCCGGTGACGTTCGAAAGGAACGGGATCGACGGCGGGTGGAGTGGCGTCCGGCGGACAGCGGCGACGAACGGCTCCACGGCAGCCTCGATCATCCGGGAGTGGAAGGCGTGCGAGGTACGGAGGCGCCGGTGAGGGGTGCCCTGTGCGGAGAGCCGCCGCTCCACGCCGGCGATCTCCTCCTCGTCGCCGGCCGCCACGCAGAGGGAGGGCCCGTTCACCGCCGCAAGCGACAAGCCGGCGCCGAGCAGGGGCAGGAGCTCCCCTTCCGGCAGGTCGACGGAGAGCATGGCGCCGGGCGGCAGGGCTTGCACTAGCTCGCCGCGTAGAGCCACCAGGCCCAGGGCATCCTCGAGGCCGATTACCCCGGCCAGGTGGGCTGCTACGTACTCGCCCACGCTGTGGCCGATCAGAGCCCAGGGGGTCACTCCCCACGAGAGCCAGAGGCGGGCCAGGGCGTGCTCGACCACGAACAGAGCCGGCTGCGCGAGGCGGGTCTGGCGCAGCTCCCGCGCCGCCTCCTCGCCGACCTCCCCGTTCAGGAGGTCCCGGAGGTCGCGCCCCAGCCGGGGGCGCAGCAGCTCGGCGGCGGCATCGACGTGCTGGCGGAACACGGGCTCCGAGCGGTAGAGCTCCCGCCCCATGCCTGGGCGCTGGGATCCCTGGCCGGGGAAGAGAAGGGCTACGGCCGGGCGCACGGCCGGGCGCTGGCGAGTCGGCAGGCGCTCGGGATCGGCGGCGGCGAGGGTGGCGCGGGCGTCCTCGGCGTCCCGGCAGACCAGGATGCGCCGGTGCTCGAAGGCGCGGCGACCGACCTGGAGGGTGTAGGCGACATCGGCGAGATTCGCTTCCGGGCTCCCGGCCAGGAACGTGGCGAGGCTGGCGGTCGTGAGGTCCAGGGCGGCCGGCGTCCGGGCCGACAGGAGCAGGAGCTGCCACGGCCGCGAAGGCCCGGAGGGCTCGGGCGGCGGGGCCTCCTCCAGGACGACATGGGCGTTGGTCCCGCCGATGCCGAAGGAGCTGACGCCGGCCCGGCGCGGCACGCCGTCGGCCGGCCAGTCTGCCAGGTGAGCGTTGACGAAGAAGGGGCTCATCGCGAGCTCCGCGGCAGGATTGGGCCGTTCGAAGTGCAGGCTGGGCGGGATCTGGCGGTGTTTGAGGGCGAGCACGGCCTTGAGGAAGCCGGCGATCCCCGCCGCGGTGTCCAGATGGCCGATGTTGGTCTTCACCGAACCGATCGCGCAGGACCCGGTCCGCGCCCCATCGCCGAAGGCGCGGCGCAGGGCAGTGATCTCCACCGGATCGCCGAGCGGCGTCCCGGTGCCGTGGGCCTCGACGAGGGTGACGCTCTCCGGCGAAATCCTCGCCGCGGCGTGGGCGGCGGCGATGACCTCTGCCTGCCCTTCGATGCTGGGGGCGGTGTAGCCCACCTTATGGGAGCCGTCGTTGTTCACCGCCGAGCCCTTGAGCACGGCGTGGATATGATCGCCGTCGCGCAGGGCGTCGTCGAGGCGCTTCAGCAGCACCACCCCCAGGCCGCTCCCGCTGACCGTGCCGCGGGCCGCGGCGTCGAAGGCGCGGCAGTGGCCGTCGGGCGAATGGATCCCGCCCTCCTGATAGACGTGACCCCAGGTCTGCGGCAAGCGCACTGCGACGCCGCCCGCGAGCGCCATCTCGCACTCGCCGGCGAGCAGGGCCTGCCGCGCCATGTGCACCGCCACCAGCGAGGTGGAGCAGGCGGTCTGCACGGTGATGCTCGGCCCGCGCAGGTTCAGCTCGTAGGAGACCCGGGTCGAGAGGTGGTCCTTGTCGAGCGCGGCGAGGATCGAGAGCCCGTCGGCCGCCTCCAGCACCGCCCGGTTCGACAGCAGGTTCAGGGCGTAGGCGGCGGCGCGCGCGCCGGCGAAGATGCCGATGCGCCGGGGGTAACGGGAGGAGTCGTAACCTGCCTCGTCGAGGCACTCCCAGGCGCACTCCAGGAACAGCCGCTGCTGCGGGTCGAGCAGCTCGGCCTCGCGCGCGCTGTAGCCGAAGAAATGGGCGTCGAAGAGGTCCATCCCGTCGAGGACCGCCTCGGCGGGGACCAGGGACGGCGTGCCGGGGTCCCGCCCCACGGCCCGCAGCTCCTCGTCGCTCAGGCGCCGGATGGATTCGACGCCGTCGCGCAGGTTGCGCCAGAACCGCTGTGCGTCCGGCGCCCCGGGGAAGCGGCAGGCGAGGCCGATCACCGCCAGGTCCGTGGCTCCTGCCCGGTCCGCGAGGACCGCCGGAGCCGCCGGCGGAGGCGTCCCGGGGGCCTTCAGCGGGACGGACGCGGGGCCGCTCAGGTGGTCGGCGAGCCGGCAAATGGTGGTCTGCTGAAACAGGTCGACTACCGGCACCTCCCGACCGAGGGCCCGGCGCAGGCCGGCCTGAACCTCGACGAGGCGCAGGGAGTGTCCGCCGACGTCGAAGAAGTTGTCCTCGACGCCGAACACCTGGTGGCCGAGCACCTCCCGCCAGACCCCGGCGATGGCGCGCTCCAGCGCCGTGCCTGGAGGCGCCACCCCGGCGGCCCCGGCGGCCGGCCGGGAGGGGCCGCCCGGATCGGGGAGCGCCCGGCGGTCGACCTTGCGGTTCGGCGTGAGCGGCAGCGCCGCGAGTGGCACGTAGGCCGAGGGCACCATGTACTCGGGCAGCGACCGCGAGAGGAACGCCCGCAGCTCCGCAGGGCCTGGCAGGCCCGGCTCGGCGCCCTCCCGCGGGACCAGGTAGGCCGCGAGGAAGGAGCCGCCGACGACGTCCTGGCGCAGGGAGACCACCGCCTGGGCCACCGTAGGGTGGGACGCCAGGGCTGCCTCGATCTCCGCCAGCTCGACGCGGAACCCGCGGACCTTGACCTGCAGGTCGTTCCGGCCGAGGAACTCCACGCCTACCCGCCCCAGGTGGCGGACCCGGTCCCCGGTGCGGTAGAGGCGCTCCCCCGCCGCGGATCCCGGGTCCGGCACGAAGCGGTCGGCTGTGAGGTCCGGCCGCCCCTGGTAGCCCCGCGCCAGCCCGAGCCCGCCGATGTACAGCTCCCCCGCCACCCCCGCCGGCACTGGCCGCAGGGTTTCGTCGAGCACGTAGACCCGGGTGTTGGCCAGGGGGTGGCCGAGCGACAACCCGCCCTCCGGCACGATCCGCTCGGCGCTCGACCACACCGTGGTCTCGGTCGGTCCGTAGAGGTTCCACAGCTCGCACACCCGCGGCAGCAGGCGGGCCGCCAGCTCGGCCGGCAAGGCCTCGCCACCGCACAGCGCCTTGAGGCCCGGCTGCCCCTGCCAACCGGCGGCGAGGAGCAGACACCAGGTGGCCGGCGTCGCCTGGAGGACCGTCGCGCGCGAGTCCGCCAGCCGCGCGGCGAGCCGGCCGCCGTCCAGGGTCTCCTCGCGCCGCGCCACCTCCACCGTCGCCCCCACCACCAGCGGCAGCCACAGCTCCAGGGCCGCAATGTCGAAGGAGAGGGAGGTGACAGCGAGGAGGCGGTCCTCCTCGCCCAGGCCGGGGGCCCGCCGCAGGGAGGCGAGGAAGTTGGCCAGGGCACGGTGAGAGATCTGCACCCCCTTGGGACGCCCGGTCGAGCCCGAGGTGAACAGGACGTAGGCCAGCGCCTCCTCCGGCAGGTCCCGCGCGGGCGCGGGCTTCGCCTCCCATACGTCTGGCGCCAGCTCGTCGAGCAGCACTAGGCGTCCGGGCCGGACCCGCAGCCGCGGGAACAGCTCCCGCGCCAGCGCCCCCTCGGTCAGGACCACGTCCACGGCCGCGTCCTCCAGCACCATCGACAGCCGCTCCGGCGGATAGGCGGGATCGAGCGGCACGTAGGCGCCGCCGGCCTCCAACACCGCCAGCAGCCCCACCACCATGCCGGCCGAACGCTCCAGGGCGACGCCGACCCGGCTCTCCGCCGCCACGCCGAGGCGGCGCAGGTGGCTCGCCAGGGCGGCGGCCCGGCGGACCAGCTCGGCGTAGGTCAGCCGCTCCTCGCCGCAGACCACCGCGGGCGAGTCCGGCCGGCGCGCCGCCTGCACGGCGATCCAGCGGTGCACGCCGGCGGCGGGAATCTCCGCGGCGGTGTCGTTCCACTCGCGCAGGAGCTGCGCCTGCTCGGCCGGGCCGAGCAGCGGCAGCTCGGACAACCGGCTCGCCGGGGCCGCCACCGCACCGGCAAGCAGCGTCTCGAAGTGGCCCAGCAGGCGCTGCACCGTCGAGCCGTCGAACAGCGCGCGGTCGAACTCGGCCACCAGGCTCAGGCCCTCGGCTGTCAGGGTGGCCATCAACGTCAGGTCGAGGCGGGCCATGGCGCCGTCCACCGGGGCCGGCGTCATCCTCAGCCCCGGCAGCTCCAGGGCCGCCGGCGCGTCCTCCTGCAGGATCAACATCACCTGGAACAGCGGCGCTCGCGAGAGGTCGCGTTCCGGCGCCAGCTCCTCCACCAGCTTCTCAAAGGGCAGATCCTGGTGCTGGAAGGCCACAAGGGCCGTCTCCCGGACCCGCCGCAACAACTCGCCGAAGGTGGGGTCGCCCCCCATCTTCACGCGCAGCGGCAGCATGTTGACGAAGAAGCCGATCAGCCCTTCGGTCTCGACCAGCGACCGGCCGGCGACCGGAGAACCGACGACCACGTCGAGGCTGCCGGTGGCGCGGGCGAGCAGCGCGTCCAGGCCGGCCAGCAGGACCATGAACAGGGTGGCGCCCGCCGGCTGACCGAGCTGCCGCAGCCGCGCCGGCAACGGGTCGGCCAGCAGGGCCCGGCGGCGCCCCCCCTGGAAGCGCTGAACCGGCGGCCGCGGCCGGTCGGTCGGCAGCTCCAGCATGGGGGGTGCGCCGGCCAGGAGCCAGCGCCAGGAGGCGAGCCGCTCCTCCAGTGCCTCTCCGGCGAGGTGCTCGCGCTGCCACACGGCGTAGTCGGCGTACTGGATGGCCAGCTCCTCCAGCGGGCTCGGCCGGCCGGAGGAGAAGGCGCTGTAGAGGGCGGCGAGCTCGCGGACGAAGATCGCCAGAGACCAGCCGTCCGCGACGATGTGATGGACGGTCAGCAGCGCGAGATGCTCGCTGGCGGCCAAGCGCAGCAGACGCAGGCGCAGCAGCGATCCCTCCTCGAGATCGAAGGGTTGCGCGGCCTCGGAGGCGCCCAGCCGGCGGCTCTCGGCCGCCCGGTCCGACGCGGCCAGAGCGGTGAGGTCCACCAGAGGGCGGTCCGGAACCAGCTCCGGCGAGATGACCTGGACGGCCTTGCCGCGTAGCGTGCCGAAGGTCGTACGCAGCGACTCGTGGCGGCGGACGATCTCGCCGAGGCTCGCCGCCAGCGCCGGCAGGTCGAGGCGCCCCTCCAGCCGCACCGCCGCGGCGACGTTGTACATCGCGCTTCTCGGCTGCAGCCGGTCGAGGAACCAGAGGCGCTGCTGCGCGAACGACAGCGGCAGGACGTTGAACTCGCCGCCGCCTGCCAGGAGGGCGGCCTCGAATGCCTCGCGCTTCTCGGCAGGAAGCGAATCGAGAAGGCGCGACAGGTTGATCATGCGGTCCCCTCGCGCGAGCCCGGCGCCCCCTCCCCGGGCAGCAGGTCGCTGCCGTCTGCCGCGGAGAGCGCGTCGAGCCGGGCACGCAACGCCTCCAGGTCGCCGCCGCCGCGTCTGACCCGGCCGATCCGCGGCAGCGGCCGGGCGGCCGGCCGGGCCCTGCCCGCCTCGACCAGGGCCGCCAGGCGTTCGACCGTCGGCTCCCGGAACAGGTCGGGCAGCGCCAGCTCCACCTGGAAGCGGTCGCGCACGCGGGACACCACGCGGGTCGCCAGCAGCGAATGGCCGCCGAGCGCGAAGAAATCGTCCTGCACGCTGACCTGCTCGTGGCCGAGCACCTCGCGCCAGATCGCGGCCAGCTCCTCCTCCAGCGGGTTGCGGGGAGCCACCAGCGAGCGCCGCCCGGGCTCGTCCTCCGGCTCGGGGAGGGCGCGGCGGTCCACCTTGCCGCTCGACGACAGGGGGAGGTCCGCGAGCGCCATCCAGACGGTGGGGATCATCACCTCCGGCAGGCGCTCGCGCAGGGCCTGCCGGAGCGCGACGGCCTCCAGCTCCCCGCCGGCCGGCACGACGTAGGCGACCAGCCGCGGCTCCCCCCGGCACTCGCGCAGGACAACCGCGGCGGCGCGCACCGCCGGCTGAGCC
The DNA here is from genome assembly GCA_963842525.1 of uncultured Holophagales bacterium. Lineage (GTDB taxonomy): Bacteria > Acidobacteriota > Thermoanaerobaculia > Multivoradales > UBA5704 > UBA5704. Next base: position 1,550,771 of record CAWJGT010000009.1, on the reverse strand, counting down.
GCGAGGGCCGCTTCGATCTCCCCTAGCTCGATGCGATGGCCGCGCAGCTTCACCTGGTGGTCGAGCCGGCCGAGGAACTCGATCTCCCCCTGCGCCCGGCGGCGGGCGCGGTCGCCCGACCGGTAGAGCCGGGCACCGGGACCGCCCTCCGGGAACGGGTCGGGGACGAAGCGCTCCGCCGTGAGGTCCGGCCGGCCGAGATAGCCCCGTGCCAGCCCCACGCCGCCGATGTAGATCTCCCCCGCCACGCCTACCGGCACTAGGTCCTGGCCGCGGTCGAGCACATGGATGCGGGTGTTGGCGATCGGCCGGCCGATCGGCACGATGCCGTCCGCCATGCCCGGCGGGCAGGGCTGGAAGGTGACGTCGACGGAGCACTCGGTAGGGCCGTAGAGGTTCTCCAGGGCAACGCCGGGCAGCCGCTCGTGGCACCGGCGCACCAGCTCCGGCGTCAACGCCTCGCCGCTCGCCACCGCCCGGCGGACCGAGCGGCAGCCGCCGGCCCCCGGCTCCTCCAGGAAGGCCTGGAGCATGGACGGTACGAAGTGGAGCACGGTCGCCCCCTCGATGGCGATGCGGGCGGCGAGGGCGGCGGCGGCGCGGTGCTCGCCGGGCAGGGCGAAGGCGAGCCGGGCGCCGGCGAGCAGCGGCCAGAAGAATTCCCACACCGACACGTCGAAGCTGTAGGGGGTTTTCTGCAGCACCGTGTCGGCGGCGCCAAGGCCGTAGGCCTCCTGCATCCACAGCAGGCGGTTGCGGATGCCGGCGTGGTGCACCATGGCCCCCTTGGGGCGCCCGGTCGAGCCCGAGGTGTAGAGGACGTAGGCGAGCTGGCCGTCTTCGACGCTCTCTCCGAGAGGGGCATCGCTGTAGTCGCGGGACTCGCGGCCGTCGGGGTGGAGGGTGAGGACGGGACCGGCGGTCGCGGGCAGCGCCGGCTGCAGCCGTTCCTGGGTGAGCAGCACGGCCGGGCGCGCGTCCGCGAGCAGAAAGGCGAGGCGCTCCCGCGGCGCGTCCGGATCGATCGGCACGTACGCGGCGCCGCTCTTGAGCGTCCCCAGCAGCGCTACGAGCATCTCCAGCGAACGTTCGAGGAACAGGCCCACCCGCGTCTCCGGCCCGCAGCCCAGGGACCGCAGGTGGCGCGCCAGGCCGTTGGCGCGGGCGTCGAGCTCGGCGTAGGTCAGGCTCTCTCCCGCGCAGCTGACGGCGACCGCGGCCGGAGTGCGCGCCGCCTGCGCCTCGACGAGGTGGTGGAGGCCGCCGCGCTCGGGCGGCCAGGCGTAGGCCACGGCGGTGTCATTCCACCCCACCAGGAGCTGGTGCCGCTCCCCGGCGGCGAGCAGGCGCAGCCGCGAGACCGGGAGGGCCGGATCGGCCGTCGCGCCGGCGATCACGCCTTCGAGGTGGCGCACCAGGCGCCCGGCGGTGCTGCGGTCGAACAGGTCGGCGTTGTACTCCAGGTGGCCCGCGATCTCGCCCTCCTCCTCGGCGGCCATGAGGAGGAGCTCGAGCTTGGCGGTGCCCGTGTCCACCGGCAGCGGCGTCAAGGCGGCCTCGCCGAGCGCGAGCCGGGAGAGCGGCGCGTTCTGCAGGACCAGCATGATCTGGAACAGCGGCGGGCGTGCCAGGTCGCGGGCCGGCCGCAGCTCCTCGACCAGCTTCTCGAAGGGCAGGTCCTGGAGGGAGAAGGCGTTCAAGGCCATCTCGCGGCCGCGCCCGAGCAGCTCCCGGAAGCTGGAGTCGCCGGCGAGGTCCCCGCGCAGGACGAGGGTGTTGACGAACAGCCCGATCAACCCTTCGAGCTCGCGGCGGGTGCGCCCCGCCACGGGCGTGCCCACGGCGAGGTCGTCCTGCCCGCTGTAGCGCTGCAAGACGACCTGGAACGCGGCGAGGAGGGCCATGAACAGGCTGGCCCCCTCGCCGCGCGCCAGGGTCAGCAGGGCGGCGGTGGCGCCGCGGTCGAGGCGGAACGGCACGCGGCCGCCGCGGAAGGTCTGCTCCGGCGGGTAGGGACGGTCGGCCGGCAGCTCGATGGACGTGGGCATGCCGCCGAGCCGCGAGCGCCAGCCGTCCACGAGCTCGCCGAGGGCCTCCCCGGTCAGCCAGCGGCGCTGCCAGACGGCGTAGTCGGCGTACTGGAGCGGCAGCTCGGGGAGCGGCGACGCCTCGCCGCGGGCGAACGCGGCATAGAGAGCGGTCAGCTCGCGGACGAGCACGCCGATGGACCAGGCGTCCGAGACAATGTGGTGGACCGCCAGGGCGAGCACGTGCTCCTCCGGCGCGAGGCGCACGAGGAGGAAACGGTGCAGCGGCCCGCGCGTGAGATCGAACGGCCGGGCCGCGAGCGCGCGGACCACTCGTCCGGCGGCCGCGCGCCGCTCCTCGATGCCGGCGAGCCCGCCGAGATTCACCATTGCCAGCGGATCGCCGGCGAACGGCTCGACGACCTGCTCGGGCTCGCCCTCGACGGTCGGGAAGGAGGTGCGCAGGCTCTCGTGGCGCCGCACGATCTCCGCCAGGCTGCGGGCGAGGGCCTCCCGGTCCAACCGGCCTGCGAGGTGCAGGGCGGCGGGCATGACGTACCCCGCGCCCACCTCCAGGCGGTCGAGGAACCAGAGCCGCTGCTGGGCGAAGGAGAGCGGGAGATCTCCCCCGCGCGGCACGGGGGCCAGGGCCGGAGCCGGGACGCCGCCGCGGGGGCGCGCCGCCGCCACCAGGGGGGCCAGACCGCGCACGGTGGGGTGCTCGAACAACCAGCGCACCGACGCCGTCACGCCGAGGGTCCCCTGGATGCGGGAGACGACCTGGGTCGCCACCAGGGAGTGGCCGCCGAGAGCGAAGAAGTCGTCGTCGACGCCGACGCGGCCGATCCCCAGGACGTCAGCCCAGATGCCGGCCAGGATCTCTTCCAGCGGGTCCGTGGGCCGGGCGTACCCGTCCTCCGCCGCCCCCTCCTCCGGGGCCGGCAGGGCGCGCCGGTCCACCTTGCCGCTCGCCGTCAACGGCAAGCGGTCGAGGCGGACGAACGCGCCGGGCACCATCGCCTCCGGGAGGCGCTCGCGCAGGCCCGCCCGCAGCTCCCGGTCGGCGACCTGCGCTCCGGGCTCCAGCACCAGGTAGGCGACCAGCCGCCGCTCGCCGCGGTCGTCATGGGCCGCCACCGCCACCTCGCGTACCGCCGGATGCGTGGCGAGGGCGGCCTCCACCTCGGAGGGCTCGACGCGTACGCCGCGGATCTTCACCTGCTCGTCGAGGCGGCCGAGGAGCTCCAGGAAGCCGTCGGGGCGGTAGCGGCCGCGGTCGCCGGTCCGGTAGATGCGGTCGTGGGGGTCCTGGCGCGCCGGGTTCGGCACGAAGCGGGCGCGGTTCTCCTCCGGCGCGTTGATGTATCCCAGGGTGCGGAACGGCGTGCGGATGGCGATCTCCCCCGGCTCGCTCACGCCGCAGAGGGCGCCGGCGCCGTTGAGGACCAGGGCCTGGGTGGCGGGCAGCGGATGCCCGAGCGGCTGGACGCCGGACGCCGGGTCCTCCGGCACCACGTAGCAGCACTTCACCATCGTGGTCTCGGTCGGCCCGTAGAGGTTGACCAGCAGGGCCTCCCCGGGGAAGGCGCGCCGCCAGCGCTCCACCAGGACGCCGGTGAGCGGCTCTCCCGAGAAGAAAACCCGGCGCAGAGCGGGCAACGGCCGCGGGCCGTCGAGGCTGGCGATCCAGCTCTGGGCCACGGCCGGCAGGGTATGGAGCAGGGTGATCCCCTCGCGCCGCAGCCAGTCGACGAGCCGCGGCGGGGAGGCCACGCCGTCCGCTGCCGGCAGGCACAGGGTGGCGCCGCTGGTCAGGGGCAGGAAGACGTCCCGCAGCAGGGCGTCGAAGGACAGGCCGATGAGCTGGGCGCAGCGGTCTCCCGGCCCCACGGCGAAGCGGTCCCGCTGCCAGTCGACGAAGTGGCTCACGCCCTTGTGGCTGCCGAGGACCCCCTTCGGCACGCCGGTGCTGCCGGAGGTGAAGAAGATGTAGGCGGGGTCGTCCGGCCCCACCACGGGGGGCTCCCGCCGACCGCCGCCTTCCTCCAGCGGCCGCCCCGACTCCGGGTCGACGTGGAGGATCTCCAGCCAGGGCAGGAGCTGCCGCAGCTCGGCGTCCGGCGGCGCGCCGTCGACGTGGAGCAGGAAACGGGCGCCCGCCCGGCGGGCCATCAGGCGCCGCCGCGCCGGCGGCAGGGCGGGGTCCAGCGTGAGCAGCACGGAGCCGCTCGCCAGCACGCCGAGGAGGCTCGCCACCAGGCCGAAGCTCGGTGCGCCACCGCCGACCGCCACCACCTGCCGCGGGCCGCCGGTGCGAAGGGCCAACAGCTCCGCGAGGTCGCGCACGGCCGCCGCCATCTCGGCATAGCTCCAGGTGCGCTCCCCCTGCCGCACGGCGGGGTCCGCGGGAGCCCGGCGGGCCCGCTCCGCCACTTGGAGCGCCACCGGCTCGTGAAAGTCCTGCTCCAGCGGCAAGGCGGGGTCCGGCAGCAGGGCCCGCGCCGCGGCGGTGACCAGCGAGAAGGAGCCGACCGGCCGTTCTGGGTCGGCCACCGCCTGCTCCGCGAGGCCGGCGAGCTGGTCGAGGATCGCCGCCACCCGTCTGGGGGTGAAAAGGTCGCGCTTGTAGACGAGCCGCAGGTCGAGGCCGCCGTCCGCCGCCTCGGTGACGTAGAGCGTCAGCGCAAGTTGGGCGCTGCCGTCCAGCAGGGGCTCCATCTCGATCTCCAGGCCGGGCACCCGCGCCGCGGCGCGCGGCGTGTTGAGCACGTTGAGGGTGACGTCGAAGAGCGGATGGCGCCCGAGGCCGCGCTCCGGCCGCAGCTCCTCGACCAACTTCTCGAAAGGGAGCTCGCGGTGCGCGAAGGCCTCCAGGGCTGCGGTCCGTACCCGTCCCAACAGCTCCCGAAAAGACGGATCCCCGCGCAGGTCGCCGCGCAGCGGGAGGGTGTTGAGGAAGAGGCCCACCAGGCCCTCGGTCTCCTCCCGGTCGCGTCCGGCGACCGGGGCGCCGACGATCACGTCCTCCTGGCCGGAGTAGCGGCCCAGCAGGACCTGCAGAAGGGTGAGGAGAAGCATGAAGAGGGTCGCCCCCTCCTGGCGCCCGAGCTCGGCGAGCGCCTGGGCGAGGGAGGCCGGCAGGGTCAAGGTGCAGCTGCCGCCGCGGTCGCCGCCCGCCGCCGGGCGGGGGCCGTCCACCGGCAGCTCCAGCACCGGCAGCTCCCCGGCCAGGTGCTGCTTCCAGAAGCCGAGCAGCTCGGCCAGCAGGGCGCCCTCGAGGCGCTCGCGCTGCCACTCCGCGAAATCGGCGTACTGGACCGGCAGCTCCGGCAGCCGACAGGGCCTCCCCTCGCGCAGCGCGGCGTAGATCTCGGCGGTGTCGCGGACCAGGAGACCCGCGGACCAGGCATCGGAGACCAGGTGATGGATGTTGAGCAGCGCCAGGTGCTCCGCCGGGGCCAGCCGCACCAGCGTAGCGCGCAGCAGCGGGCCGGCCTGCAGGTCGAGGGGGGTGGCGGCGTCGCGCAGCGACAGCGCCCGCGCCTCGGTCCGGCGGAGGTCCGCAGGCACGGTCGCAAGGTCCACATAGGGCAGGGAGACCGGCCCGGCGGCGCCCACGCGTTGGACGGGCCGGCCGTCCACCAGCGCGAAGGTGGTGCGCAGCGCTTCGTGGCGCCGCACCAGCTCGGCGAGGCTGCGGGCCAGGGCCGCGGCGTCGAGCTCGCCGCGCAGCCGCAGGGTGGCCGGCAGGTTGTAGGCCGGGCTGGTGGGGTCGAGCTGAGCGATGAACCAGAGCCGCTCCTGGGCGAAAGACAGGCGCGCCGGACCGGCGCCGGGGACCCGCCGGGGCAGCGTGGCCGGAGCACCGTCCGCCTTCCCGCCAGCCTGCTCCCGGGCCACCACCTCCGCCAGTCGCGCCACCGTCGGCGCGGTGAAGAACGCGTCGGACGGGAGCTCGACGCCGAAGGCGCCGCGGATGCGCGCCAGGAGCTGGGTGCCCAGCAGGGAGTGGCCGCCAAGCTCGAACAGGTCATCGTGGACGCCGACGCGCGAGAGGCCCAGGACCTCCTGCCAGAGGGCCGCCAGCCGCTCCTCCACGGGATTGCGGGGCGCCGCGTAGTCGGTCGCCAGCGCCGGGCGCTCGTGGCGCGGCGCGGGCTCCCCGGCGGTCGCCGCGGCGGCCGCGGCCGCTCCGGCCCACAGCGGCCGCGCCTCGATCCAGTAGCGCTGGCGCTCGAAGGGGTAGGCGGGCAACGGGATGCGGCGGCGCTGGCCGGGGTGCCGCGATGGAAACGCCAGCTCGCTTCCGGCGAGCCAGAACCGGCCCAGGGTGGTCAGGAAGAAGGCGACATCGGAGACCTCCTCCTTGGGGTGGCGCAGGGAGGAGAAGGCCCGGCAGCCCGGCACCTGCCGCCGCGCCAGCGCGCTCAGGGCGTTGCCGGGCCCCACCTCCAGCAGGATCGGCTCCCCGCCCTCCCGAAACAGGGTCGCGAGGCCGTCGGCGAAGCGCACGGGCTCCCGCAGATGGGCGGCCCAGTAGTACGGGCCGGTGGCCTCCTCGTCCCGGATCCAGGTGCCGCTGCGGTTGGACACGAAGGGGAGCCGCGGCGGCCGCAGGCTCACCCGGGCGACCGCCGCGCGGAAGCGGTCCAGCACGGGGTCCATCATCGCGGAGTGAAAGGCGTGGGAGGCGGCGAGGCGCCGGCTCTCCACCCCGCGCTCCGCCAGGCGCCGGGCGAGGTCGTCGACCGCCGCCTCCGGCCCGGAGACAACGCAGCGGGACGGCTCGTTGACCGCCGCCACCGATAGACCGCCGTCCAGCCAGCCCCCGATCTCCGCCTCCGGCAGGGCGACGGCGAGCATCGCGCCGCCGGGGAGCTCCTGCATCAGCCGGCCGCGCTCCACCACCAGGGCGAGCCCCTCCTCCAGGGTCATCACGCCCGCCAGGCAGGCCGCCACGTACTCGCCCAGCGAATGGCCCATCAACGCCGCGGGGGCGATCCCCTGCTCCATCCACAGCCGGGCCAGGGCGTATTCCACGGCGAACAGCACGGGCTGCGCCAGATCGGTGCGGGCGAGCCGCTCCCCCAGCGCGACGGTCTCCTCCGGCGGGTCCACGGCCTGGCGCAGGGAAGTGCCCAGGCCGGGTCCGAGGAACGCCGCGCAGCGGTCGATCTCGCGGCGGAAGACCGGCTCCTCGCGATAGAGGTCGCGCCCCATGCCGGGGTACTGGGAGCCCTGGCCGCTCAGCAGGAAGACCACCGGCCGCTCGGCGGGCTCGGGGGCGACCGCCGTCAGCCGCCGCTGCGGGTCGCGCAGGGCGGCCACGGCGTCGGCGTGGTCGCGGGCGGCGACCACGCGCCGCCACGCCAGCGCCCGGCGCCCCTGCTGGAGAGTGTGGGCCACGTCGGCCAGCTCGAGGTCGGCGCGGCGCTCCAGGTGGCCGGCGAGCCGTTCGGTCAGTGTGTCGAGCGCCGCCTCCGACCGCGCGGAGAGGACCAGGAGGTCCCAAGGACGGGCCGGCGGGGGTGGCGGCGGGACCGGCGCCTCCTCCACCACCACATGGGCGTTGACCCCGCCCATGCTGAACGAGCTGACGCCGGCCCGCCGAGGCGCCGCGGCGTCCCGCCGCCAGGGCCGCAGCACCGCGTTGACGAAGAACGGGCTGCCGGCGAAGTCGATCTGCGGGTTCGGTGTCCGGAAGTGGAGGCTCGGCGGCAGCTCCTCGTGATCCAGCGCGAGCACCGTCTTGATCAGACCCGCGATGCCGGCCGCGGCGTCGAGGTGGCCGATGTTCGTCTTCACCGAGCCCAGGGCGCAGAACCCGTGGCGCTCGGCGCCGGCGAAGGCGCGGGTGAGGGCGGAAACCTCGATGGGGTCGCCCAGGGGGGTGCCAGTGCCGTGCGCCTCCACGTAGCTCACCGTCTCCGGCGCGATCCCGGCCATCGCCTGGGCCATCGCCACCACCTCGGCCTGCGCCTCGGGGTTGGGCGCGGTGTAGCCGACCTTGAGCGAGCCGTCGTTGTTGGTGGCGTAGCCGGTGATCACGGCGTGGATGGTGTCGCCGTCGGCCAGGGCGTCGGAGAGGCGCTTGAGCACCACCAGGCCGGCGCCGCTTCCCTCGACCGTCCCCTGGGCGGCGGCGTCGAAGGTGCGGCAGTGGCCGTCCGGGGAGAGGAAGTTGTCCTGCGCCAGGTAGCCGGTCTTCTGCGGCAGGGCGACGGTGATGCCGCCCGCGAGGGCCATGTCGCACTGGTAGTTGAGCAGGCTCTGGCAGGCGAAGCAGACCGCCACCAGGGAGGTCGAGCAGGCGGTCTGCACGGTGACGCTGGGGCCGGTCAGGCCGAGCTTGAAGGCGACCGTCGAGACCAGGAAGTCCTTGTCGTTGAGCAGCCGCAGCTGGAGCGGGCCGGCCGCCGCGGCGACCTCGGGGCGGGAGAGCAGGTGGTACAGGAGGTACTTGCTCATTCCCATGCCGCCGAAGATGCCGATCGAGCCCGGGTAGCGGGCAGGGTCGTAGCCAGCGTTCTCCAACGCCTCCCAGGCCTGCTCGAGGAAGATCCGGTGCTGGGGGTCCGTCAGCTCGGCCTCGCGCGGCGCGAAGCCGAACAGCCCGGCGTCGAAGAGGTCGACCTCCTGGAGGACGGCGCCGGCGCGCACGTAGCGAGGGTCGGCCAGCAGCTCCGGCGCCACCCCTGCCGCCGCCAGCTCCTCGGGCGAGAAGGCGGTGATCGACTCCACGCCGTCGCGCAGGTTGCGCCAGTAGGCGTCCAGGTCTCCCGCGCCCGGGAAGCGGCCGGCCATGCCGACCACCGCCACGCTCTCGCTGCGCTCGTCCCGCACCGGCTCGCTCATCGCGGCTCCCATCTCTCGGGCCGTCCGAGGGAGGCCTTCTGGCGTTTGCGGTCTTCCAGGAACTGCCGCTGGCGGCGGAAGGCGCTGGTCTGCTCCGCGACGCCGGACTGCAGGCGCCCGCGCTCACCGGCCTCCGCCAGATCGAGGGTGTCCTCGTCGCGCGCCAGCGCCTGGGCCAGGGTGTGGACGGTCGGGTGGCGGAACATCTGCACCATCGCCACCTCCCGTCTCAGCGCCTGCCGCATCCGGGTCTGCACCTGGACGAGCAGCAGGGAGGTGCCGCCCACCTCGAAGAAGTTGTCGTGGATGCCGATGCGGTCGCGCCGCAGGACCTCCTGCCAGACGACGGCGATCGACCGCTCGAGCTGGGTGGCCGGCGCCACGAAGACGCTCTCCACCTGCGGCCGCTCGGCGCTGGGCGCCGGCAGCGCACGCCGGTCGATCTTGCCGTTGCTGGTGCGGGGCAGCGTCTCCAGGATCACGAAGGCCGCCGGGATCATCGGCTCGGGCAGGCGGGCGGCGAGATGGCGGCGCAGCTCGCCCGGCGACAGCGCCGGCCGGGTGCCGGCCGCCGCCCCCCCTCGCCGCCGCTCGGACACCGCGTAGAGCATGTAGACGTGCGCGCTCTGGCCGTGCTCCGCCGCCGCGCCGTCGACCACCGCGACCTCCTCCACGCCGAGCCGGTAGCCCCTGGCGGTAAGGAGCGCGGTGATGCTCTCCAGCAGCTCGCGGGTGTGGATCTCCAGCACCACCTGGTCGATCCTGCCCCAGTCCTCGTCACGCAGGCCACGCAGCACGTCGAGCTCGCTCTTCTCGACGTCCACCTTGAGCAGGTCAATGCGCTCGACCCCGTGCTCGCGGATGACGTCGGAGAGGGTGACGATCTCGCACGAGCAGGTCTCGACACGGAGCTGCTCGTCGAGGGTCTTCTCCAGTTCCTCGGGCGAGAAGGCGGCGGCGCCGTCGGGATTGGCCACCTTGCGCAGCCAGTCAAGGATGATGGCGCGGTTCTCGGCGCGGTCCTCGGCGGTGCCGGCGAAGCGGCCGGAGAGGCCGGGAGCGTTGGGGTAGAAGCCGAAGTCGGCGCGCCCCGGGCGGTCGCCCACGCCCTGGTTGAACAGGCGCACGTCCAGGCCGTACAGGGCCATGTTGGCCGCGAGCGTGGCGAAGGTCGGCGGGATCGGCTCGAAGGCGAAGACCCGCGGGTTGCGGCAGCGGCCGTGCAGCCACAGGCTGAAGAAGCCGATGTTGGCGCCGACGTCGAAGACGCACGCGTTGTCGGGCAGCTCGATGCCGTGGCGCAGGTAGATCTCGTCCTCGAAGACCTCCTCGTAGCCGGTGCGGGCCTGGAAGTCCCGCAGGTAGGTGACCACCATGCCGTTGGGCAGCCGGAAGCGGGGGCGGTCGGGCGGCAGCTCCCCCTTGGGCTCCAGGCGCGACGGCGCCACGCCGCCGCCCCCTTCGGGGACCACCCAGGCGAGGAGGCAGCGGTCGCCGGAAGCCTCCTCGCGGGCCATGACCACCGCCTCGGCCACTCCGGGGTGGCGGCGCAGGGCCTCCTCCACCTCCCCCGGCTCGATGCGGTGGCCGCGGATCTTGACCTGGTGGTCGGCGCGCCCGAGGAAGTGCAGGCGGCCGTCCGGTAGGCGGCGGGCGCGGTCGCCGGTGCGGTAGAGGCGGCCGCCCGGGCTCTCGCCGAAGGGGTCGGGGAGGAACCGCTCGGCGGTCAGGTCGGGACGGCGCCAGTAGCCGGCCGTGACGCCGTCGCCGGAGAGCCAGACCTCGCCGGGCACGCCGACGGGCACCGGCTGCAGCCGCGGATCGAGCACATGGACCCCGGTGTTGCGCAGCGGCCGCCCGAGGGTCACCCGCTCGCCCGGCAGCACCCGGTCGTACAGCGACCAGACCGTGGTCTCGGTGGGGCCGTACATGTTGAGGACCTCCCCGCCCACCGCCGCGGTGAGCTGCTCGGCCAGGGGCGCGGGCAGCGCCTCGCCTCCCACCAGGAGCTTGCGCAGCGGGCGCAGCGCCTCCCGGGAGGCCGGGTCCGCCACCAGGAGGGCGGCGAGCGAGGGGGTGCACTGGAGGTGGGTGGCGCCGTGCCGCGCGGCCTGGACGGCGAGGGTGTAATCGTCCTCGCCCGCCTGCCGGTGCGCGGCGGCCTGGACGTCCTCGCGCAAGGCGGCCAGGTCGGCGAGGCTGGCGAGGACCGCGTCGACCTCGACCCCGAAGTCGATCAGGCAGCCGATCTCGTCGACGCCGAGCGACTGGAAACGCGCCACCCGGCCGCGGCACTCCTCACGGGTGCCGAGCAGCGAGCTGGTGGCGAAGTAGCGCTCGAAGGCATGGTCGAGCAGGGCCTCCAGGTCCGCGGGCGAGAGGCTGCCGGCGTCGGCGCCCAGGCCCAGGCTGCGCGCCAGGTTGTCCACCAGGCCCACGGAGCTGCGCAGGTACTCGGTGAGCGGGCCGCGGACCCGCGCCCGCACCTCCTGCTGGTCGCGGCCGACGAAGGTGTGGAGCATCAGGGTGACGACGCCGCTCTCGGGGTCGTGCCCCGCCTCGCGCCGCGCCGCCCGGTAGACCGCGATCTTTTCCGCCAGCTCCTCGACGCTCTGCCCCAGCAGATGGGTGAGGAGGTTGGCGCCCAGCCGGCCCGCCTCGCGGAAGGTCTCGGCGTTGCCGGCGGCGGTGAGCCAGAACGGCAGCTCGGCCTGGACGGGCGGCGGATAGATCCGCACGTCGATCTCCTGCCCGGCGCCGCCGCGGCGCCGCACCGGCTCGCCGCGCCAGAGGCGGCGGACCTCGTCAATGCCGCGCAGCATCACCTCCTTGCGCGCGGCGTAGCTGTCCGGCGCGAGCACGAAGTCGTCGGCGTGCCACCCGGAGGCGAAGGAGACGCCGGCCCGGCCGCGGGAGAGGTTGTCCACCACCGACCACTCCTCGGCCACCCGCAGCGGATCGTGGAGGGGGAGCACCACGCTGCCGGCGCGGACGCCGACCCGCCGGGTCACCGCGGCCACCGCCGCGCCGGTCACCGCCGGGCTGGGGTAGAGCCCGCCGAAGGAGTGGAAGTGGCGCTCCGGGGTCCAGACCGCCGCGAAGCCGTGCTCGTCCGCGAAGCGCGCGCCGTCGAGCAGCAGACGGTAGCGGTCGGCGTCCCCGCCGGCGTCGGCGAAGTAGAAGAGGCTGAAGTCCAGCGGGCGCGCCGGGCGGCCCGCGCCGGCCGCCGGCCGGGGGGTGGCGCGCAGCTCCTCCTGCACCACCACCGTGTAGCCGCGGCAAAGCGTCCACAGCAGCTCGAGGACGGAGATGTCGAAGGAGATGCCGGTGACGGCGAGCCAGACCCCCGTCGCGTCGGCCGCCAGGACCTCGTCCATGGCGGCGAAGAAGTTGAGGACGTTGCGGTGAGTGACCACCACCCCCTTGGGCCGGCCCGTCGAGCCGGAGGTGTACATCAGGTACGCCGGAGCCTCGGCTCCGGGTCCGGCCCCGGGCAGCTGTGCGCCCTCGCCGTCCTCGTCCACGAAGACGAGCGGGCAGGCCGCCGACCCTCTCCGGGAGCCGCGGCGCACGATCAGGGCGGCCGGCGCGGCTTCTTCGACCATTCCGGCGATCCGCGCCTCCGGCAGGGCGGGGTCGAGCGGCAGGTAGGCGGCCCCGGCCGCGAGCACCCCGAGCAGGGCGGCCGGCAGCTCCGCCGAACGCTCGAGGCAGATACCCACCCGGTCGCCCGCGGCCACCCCGAGGGCGCGTAGCCGCCGCGCGAGGACCTCCGCCTTCTCCGCGAGCTCCCGGTAGGACAGCCACCGGTCGCGGAAGTGGACCGCGGCCGCCTCCGGGGTACGGGACGCCTGGGCGGCGAATAGATCGTAGAGGCTCGCCGTGGCGCCACCCGCGGCGGCGGTGCCGTTCCAGCCGGCCAGGAGCTGGTGGCGCTCCGCCTCGTCGAGGAGGGGGAGCGCCGACAGGTGGCAGCCGGAGTCGGCGAGGCCGCCCCGCAGCAGGCAGCCGAAGTGCCCGGCGAGGCGCTCGATCGTGGGGAGGTCGAAGAGGGCGGCGTTCAGCTCGATGCCGCCGTCGAGCGCACCGTCCATCGCTGTGAGGGAGATGGTGAGGTCGAGCTTGGCGGTGCCGTTGTGCAGCGGCACCGGCGCGCAACGCAGGCCAGGCAGCGCCAGGCCGGCGCCGATACCCTCCTGGAGGAAGAGCATCACCTGGAACAGGGGGCCGCGGGACAGGTCGCGCCGCAGGTGCAGCTCCTCGACCAGCCATTCGAAGGGGACGTCCTGGTGGACGTAGGCGCCCAGAGCGGTGCCGCGGACGCGGCCCAGCAGCTCGCGCCAGGTGGGGTCCCCCGTCAGATCGCAGCGCAGCGGCAGCGTGTTGACGAACAGGCCGACGAGGCCCTCCAGCTCCTTGCGCGTGCGGTGCGCCACCGGGGTGCCGATCACCAGGTCCTCCTCGCCGGTGTAGCGGTGGAGGACCGCCGCCAGGCCGGCGAGCAGGGCCATGAACACGGTCGCCCCCTCGCGGTGGGCGGCGGCGCGCAGGTCGCGCGCCACCTCGGCCGGCAGGGTGAGCGGGACCGCGCCGCCGCGGTCGGTCTGCACCGCCGGCCGCGGCCGGTCGATCGGCAGATCGAGGGTGCCGGAGGCTCCGGCGAGGGCGCTGCGCCAGTAGGCGACCTGCGGCGCCAGGGCGCCGCCGCTCAGCGCCGCGCGCTGCCAGCGCGCGACGTCGGCGGGCTGGATGTCCAGGGGCGGGAGAGCGGGAAGAGCCGGCGCCGCGGCGCCGTAGAAGGCTGCCAGCTCCCGCGCCAGGACGTCCATCGACCAGCCGTCGGCCACGATGTGGTGCAGGGTGAGGAGCAGGTCGTGCGTGGCTTCGCCTTGGCGCAGCAGCAGGGCGCGGAAGAGCGGCCCCGCCTCCAGGTCGAACGGGCGGGCGGCCTCCTCGCGCAGGTGGCGCCGCGCCGCCGCCTCGCGAGCCGCCGGCGGCAGCGCGGTGAGATCGACGACCGGCAGCGCCGGCCCCGGCCAGGCGGTGACCCGCTGGACCGGCCGCGTGCCGCCGCGCGGGAAGACCGTGCGCAGCGACTCGTGCCGCGCCGTGACCCGGCCCAGGCTCCAGTGGAGGGCCGGCACGTCCAGCGGGCCCTCCAGGCGGGTGGCGGTGAAGACGTTGTAGGCCGCGGTCCCCGGGGACAGCTCCTGGAGGAACCAGAGCCGCTCCTGGGCGAAGGAGAGCGGCGGGCCACCCGCCTCGGCCGTCTCCAGCCCCGCAGGCCGGCGTTCCAGGGGGATCTCTTCCCGGGCGCTCCCCCGCCGGGCCTCGTCCAGGGCGAGGGCCAGGGAGGTGAGGGTGGGATTGGTGAACAGGGTGGCGACCGGCACCTCGACCCCGAAGGCTTCGCGCAGGCGCGCCGCCGCCTGGGCGGCGAGCAACGAGTGGCCGCCCACGGCGAAGAAGTCGTCCTGGGCACCGATGCCGGAGAGGCCGAGGAGGTTCTCCCAGATGCTGGCGATCAGCTCCTCGGCCGGAGTGCGAGGCGCGGCTCCCGGGTCCGCCGGCGCGGCGGACGGCTCGGGCAGAGCGCGGCGGTCCACCTTGCCGCTGGAGGTCCGCGGCAGCTCCGGCACGGCGACGAGGCGGGAGGGGACGAGCCAGGAAGGGAGCCGCTCGCGCAGGAACCGCAGAATCTCCTCCGCGGCCAGGCCGCTGGCCCCGGCCGGCACGACGTACCCGACGAGGAAGGCGCCGCCCGCGCCGTCCGGCCGCGCCACCACGGCGCAGGTGGCGACTGCGGGGTGGGCCGCCAGCGCCGCCTCGACCTCGCCGGGCTCGACGCGGAAACCGCGCACCTTGACCTGGTCGTCGAGGCGGCCGAGGAACTCCAGGCGGCCGTCGGGCAGCCGGCGCGCGAGGTCGCCGGTGCGGTACAGGCGCACCCCGGGCGCGCCGGCGAAAGGATCGGGGATGAACGCCGCGGCGGTCAGGTCGGGGCGCGACCGGTAGCCGCGGGCGAGACCGGCGCCGCCCACGCAGAGCTCGCCGGGGACCCCCACCGGCACGGAGCGCAGCCCGCAGTCCGGCACGTGGGCCGCGAGGCCCGCGAGCGGCCGGCCGATGGTGAGCCGGCCGCCGGCGAACCGCTCCACCGTGGCGCAGACCGTGCTCTCCGTCGGCCCGTAGGCGTCGAAGAACTGGCGGCCGGCCGCCCAGCGGGCCGCCAGCTCCGGCGGGCACGCCTCCCCCGCCACCACGATCGCCTCCAGGCCGGGCAGCGGGCTCGCCGACGGGGACGGGAGCGCCGCGAGCGCCGACGGCGGCAGGGTCATGTGGCTCACCCGCCGCTCCACCAGGGTACGCGCGAGGTCAGCGCCGGGGAGCAGCGCCGGGCGGGGGGCCAGGCAGAGGGTGGCCCCGGCGCCCAGGGCCATGGCGACCTCCCACACGAAGGCGTCGAAGCTGGTGGACGAGAGCTGCAGCACCCGGCGGCCGGGGCCGAGGCCGAAGACCGCCTCCTGGGCCGCCGCCAGATTGGCGAGCCCGCCGCGGGAGATCTGAACACCCTTGGGACGGCCGGTCGAGCCCGAGGTGTAGATCACATAGGCCAGCCCCGCCGGATCGGCCGCGGCGAGCGGCGACGGCTCTCCCGGCTCTCCGGGCCCCCCGAGATCATCGAGGGCGTCCTCCAGGAGGAGCACGCCGTGGTCGCCCGGCGGCACTTCCGCCAGGGCCTGCCGCCCCGCCAGCACCAGGCGGGCGCCGGAGTCCGCCAGCATGAACGCCAGGCGCTCCGCGGGATACGCCGGATCGAGGGGGAGAAAGGCGCCGCCGGCCGTGAGCACGGCCACCAGGCCGGCGATCAGCTCCAGGGAGCCCTGGCCGCAGAGCCCCACCACTGCTTCGGGTCCTACCCCCAACCGGCGGAGGCGCCCGGCGAGGCGGGTCGACCGCGCCGCCAGCTCGGCATAGGTCCAGCTCCCGGCCTCCGACTCCAACGCGACGGCATCCGGGTACCGCGCCGCCACCGCAGCGAGGCGGGCGAGGAAATCGGGGGCCGTGGCGGCGGCCGTGTCGTTCCACTCCCCGCGCAGCTGCCACGACTCCGCGGCCGACAGCAGCGGCAGCTCCGACATGCGCGCGGCGGGCCGCTCCACGGCGCCGCGCAGCAGGTTGTCCAGATGGCGGGCCAGGCGACCGGCGGTGGCGGCGTCGAACAGGTCGGCGTTGTATTCGAGGCTGCCGGCGATCCCTTCGTCCACTACCGCAATGGAGAGCGACAGCTCGAATTTGGCGGTGCCGGTGTGGATCTCGAACGGCTCCGCGGCGACACCCGCGAGGCGCAGCCCGCCGGCCCCGGCGTCCTGGAAGGCGAGAACCGCCTGGAACAGGGGATTGCGGGCCGGGTCGCGGCGCAGGGCCGCGGCCTCCACGATGCGCTCGAAGGGGAGCTCCTCGCCCGCGAAGCCGTCCAGGGCGGTCCGGCGCGCCCGCGCCAGCAGCTCGCCGAACACCGGGTCGCCGGAGAGGTCGCCGCGCAGCGGGAGCATGTTGACGAACAGCCCGACCACCGACTCCCACTCCTCGCGTTGGCGCCCCGCGGCGGGCACGCCGACCACCAGGTCGGCCTGTCCGGTGTGGCGGTGGAGCAGCGCCTGGAAGGCCGCGAGCAGGCCCATGAACAGGGTGGCTCCGCGTCCGTGCGCCAGGCGCCGCAGGGATGCCGCAAAGCCGGCGTCGAAGGCCACCGGCACCACCCCCCCGCGGAACGTCTGCGCCGGCGGGCGGGTACGGTCGGTGGGCAGCTCCAGTCCGCCGGGGACCCCGGCGAGCCGCTCCCGCCAGGCCTGGGCGAGGCGTTCCTGGCGCTCGCCGGTCAGCCGGCGCCGCTGCCAGAGCACGTAATCGGCGTATCCCAGGGGGAGCGGCGTGAGCGGCGAGGGGCGCCCCTCGCGGGCGGCGTCGTAGAGGGCCCCCAGCTCGCGGGTGAACACCCCTACCGAGGCGCCGTCGGCCACGATGTGGTGGACGGCGAGGACCAGCACCCGGTCCTCCGGACCCAGCTCCAGGAGGGCGGTGCGGACCAGCGGGCCCCTCTCCAGATCGAACGGCAGGATCGCGAGACCGCGGGCGCGTCGCAGAACCGCCGCCTCGCGCTCGGCGGCGGGCAGGGCCGTGAGGTCGACCCGCCGCAGCGGGAAGGCCGACGCGGCGGCGATCTGCTGCGCCGGGCGGCCGTCGCGCGACGGGAAGGTGGCGCGCAGCGCCTCCTGGCGCGCGAGCACGTCCGCCAGCGCCTGCTCCAGTGCCGCCGGGTCCAGGGGGCCGCGCAGCCGGTGGCCGAGGGCCAGCGTGTAGGCGGCCCCGGTGCCGCCGAGCTGCTCGACGAGCCAGAGCCGCTCCTGCGCGAAGGAGAGCGGGAGGTCCCGCCGCGGCGCGCCGGGCCGGGGTGCCGCTTCCCCCTCGTCCGCCGCCGAATCCAGTCCGGAGCCGCGCAGATCCTCCACGGCCGCCGCCACCCCGGCCGCGGTCGGGCGCTCCAGCAGGACCCTCAGGGGGACCTCCACCCCGAGCAGCTCGCGTAGCCGGGCGGCGGCGCGGGCGGCGAGCAGCGAGTGCCCCCCGAGCTCGAAGAAGCTGTCGTGGACCCCTACCCGGTCGAGCCCCAGCAGGTCGGCCCAGAGCGCCGCCACCACGCCCTCCACGGTGGTCCGCGGCGCCACGAAGGGGACGTCCGGCCGGGCGGCCGCCGGGGCTCCCGCCGCCAGGCTCGCCAGGGCGCGCCGGTCCACCTTGCCGTTGGGCGTGAGGGGAAAGGCCGGCAGGGGGACGAAGGCGGCCGGAACCATGAAGGGGGGCAGCCGCTCCGCCAGGAAGCCGCGCAGCTCACGCGCGCCGGGTGCCGGCTCCCGCTCCGCCACCAGGCAGGCCACCAGCCGGCGCTCGCTCCCCTCCCCGCCCACGGCCAGCACGGCGGCGTCACGGACCCCAGAGTGGCGCCGGAGCGCCTCCTCCACCTCCCCCAGCTCGATGCGGAAGCCCCGCAGCTTGACCTGATGATCGATCCGGCCGAGGAACTCCAGCTCCCCGTCCGGCCGCCAGCGCGCCCGGTCGCCGGTGCGGTACAACCGCGCGCCGGCCGGCCCGAAGGGGTCCGGGCCGAAGCGCTCCGCGGTGAGGTCCGGACGGCCGACGTAGCCCCGGGCGAGGCCGTCGCCGCCGACGTAGAGCTCGCCCGGGGCTCCCGGGAGCACCGGGCGCATCTGGCGGTCCAGCACGTAGGCCCGGCTCCCCGCGACCGGCTTGCCGATCGGCGGCGGGCCGGCGGCGCCCGGCTCCTGCAAGGCGCCGGTCGAGTAGGTGGTGTCCTCGGAGGGGCCGTAGAGGTTGTACACCCGCACGCCCGGCAGGGCGGCGTGCAGGCGGTCCACCAGCGCCCGCGGCAGCGGCTCGCCGGCCAGGTTGACCACCCGCAGGGTGCCTGGCAGCGGCCCTCTTTCGAGCAGGTCCAGGGCCGCCGAGGGCACCGTGTTCAGCAGCGTCACCCCGTCCGCCGCGGTGAGGGCGAGGGCGTCCGGCACCAGGACGACCCGGCCGCCGGAAGCCAGCGGAGCGAGCATCTCGAACAGCGAGAGGTCGAAGGAGATCGAGGTGGAGAACAGCGTACGGGCGAGGTCCGCCAGCGAGTAGGCCGCGGCCGCCCAGCGCAGCAGCGCGGCGACCGCGGAGTGCCGCACGCCCACCCCCTTGGGCCTGCCGGTCGAGCCCGAGGTGTACAGGATGCACGCCAGGTTCTCCGGGTCGGGATCCCCCGGCCGGCGCGGCGCCGCACCGGCCGGGGGCATCGCGGCCTCCAGGTCGACGATCCTGGTGCCGCGGCGGAGCAGCTCCGCCGGAGCGCCGCGGTCCGCCAGCAGGACGGGCGCGCCGGACTCCTCCAGGATCCAGCCCAGCCGCTCCACCGGATAGCCCGGGTCGAGGGGGACGTAGGCTCCCCCGGCCTGCAGCGTGCCGAGGATCCCCACCACCATCTCCGGCGTGCGCCGCGAGCAGACGCCGACCGGAACCTCCGGCCCGACGCCGAGCTCCCGCAGGTGGGCGGCCAGGCTCTCCGCCCGCGCGAGCAGCTCGCGGTAGGTGAGCTCCAGCCCCGCGGCGGCCAGGGCCAGGGCGTCGGGGGTCCGCCGCGCCTGCTCCGCGACCAGGTCGTGACAACAGGCCGGTGCCGCTGCCGGAAGGGTCCGGTTCCACTCCACCAGCATCTGATGCCGCTCGGCGTCGCCGAGGAGGGGCAGGTCCGCGATCCGGCTCTCCGGGCTGTCCGTAGCGGCCGCCGCCAGGCGCTCGAGCTGAGCGAGGAGCCGCTCCGCCGTGGCGGAGTCGAACAGGTCGCAGTCGTGGCGCAGGGCCAGAGCCAGGTCGCCGCCGACCTCGGCGGCCATCAGCTCCAGGTCCATCTGCGCCCAAGCCGTGTCCAGGGTCATAGACTCGCAGCGCAGCCCCCCCAGCTCGAAGGCCACACCGCCCTGCCCCAGGGCGAGCGCGGCCAGGTGCTCGTCACCGGGAGGCACGGACTGGAAGGTGAAGAGGACCTGGAACAGCGGCGAGCGGCTGAGGTCGCGGCCGGGCCGCGAGCGCTCGACGATCACGGCGAGCGGCAGCTCCGCGTGCTCCAGCGCCTCCAGGCTGGCGCGCCGCACGCGTCCCAGGTGCTCGGCGAAGCCTGGGTCTCCGCTCAGGTCGGCGCGCAGCGGCAACGGGTTGACGAAGTAGCCCACGGCCCCCGCCAGCTCGGCGCGGCCGCGCCCGGCGGTGGGAACGCCCACCAGGAAATCGGTCTGGCCGGACAGGCGGTGGAGCTGCGCCTGCCAGCCGGCGAGCACCGTCATGGACAGCGTGGCGCCCGCCGGGCGGGCGAGGTCGCGCAGGAGTTCAGCGAGCCCGGGGATCACCCGGCGGCAGACGCCGCCGCGGTGGCTCTGCACCGGCGGTCGCGGCCGGTCGACCGGCAGGTCGAGCGGCGCGGGCTCGCCTGCCAGCTGCCGCCGCCAGTACTCCCAGAGGCGCTCCCCCTCCGGCGAGGCCACCAGCCGCTGCTGCCGGCGGGCGTGATGAAGGACAGTATCTGCCGGGGTCGCCGGGGTCGCCGCCGTGGCCGGCACAGGGTTGCCGGCGTACAGCTCCCCGAGCTGGCGGGCGAGCAGCGACAGCGACCAGAAGTCGGCCGCGATGTGGTGGGCGCCGAGCAGCAGGGCGTGCTCCGCATCGCCGGCCGACCAGAGATGGGCGCGCACCAGCGGCCCCCGTTCCAGATCGAACGGGGCGTCCGCGGCGGCCTGCAGGTCGACCTCTTCCAGGCTCTCCACCCGCCGGCCGGCGAACGCCAGGAGAGCCTCTGCGAAGACCCGCCGGACCGGCTCGCCGCCGCCCTCCACCGGGAAGGCCGTGCGCAGGGCGGGGTGGCGGTCGACCAGCCCCTGCAGCGCCGCGCGCAGGCGGTCGGCGTCGAGAGGGCCGCGGATCCGCAACGCCACCGCGAGGTTGTAGGCCCCGCTCTCGGGCGCCAGGCGGTGGAGGTACCAGAGCGCCCGCTGGCCGTACGAGAGAGGGGCCTCGCCGCCGGGATCGGCATCGGGCCGGGCCGGCCCGGCCGGCGGCATGACCGCGCCGGCCAGCCGCAGGACGTCCGCCGCGAGCCCCGCGGGAGTCGCCCCTTCCAGCAGGGCGCCGGGCTGCAGGGCGAGCCCCAGGTCGGCCTCCAGGCGGTGGCAGAGCTCGATGGCGGCCAGGGAATCGAGACCCAGGGCCGCGACGGGGCGGTCCGGCTCCAGGCCGGCGGGATCGATCCGCAACGCCCGGGCAAGCGCGGCGGCCACGTAGGCCCGGGCCGTCTCCGGCCGCTCCTCCGGGCCGGCGGCCCGCAAGGCCTGAAGCGCTCCCTCGACGTCCCTCTGCCCCTCCCCTTCCCCACCGCCGACCCCGGCACGCGCCTCGAAGAGCACGGGGAGCTCCCCGGCCAGCCACGCCGCCCGGCAATCCCGGCGCCGCACCTTGCCGCTGGTGGTCCTGGGCACGCCGCCGGCGCGGACCAGGACCACCACGAAGACCTCGGCCTCGTGCTCCTCCGCCACCGCGGCGCGGAGGGCGTCGGCCACCGGGCGCAGGCCGTCCCCGCCGCCGGCCGCCGCCGCGCGCTCCACCTCCTGGACCACCACCAGCCGCTCCTGGCCGTCGAGGTCCATGGCGAAGGCGGCGCCGCCGCCGGCCCGGAAGGCGGGAGCGCTGCGCTCGACGGTCGCCTCGATGTCCTGCGGGTAGAGGTTGCGGCCGCGCAGGATGATCAGGTCCTTGAGGCGGCCGGTGACGTAGAGCTGGCCGCCGTGAAGGAAACCGAGGTCGCCGGTGCGCAGGTATGGCCCCTCCCCGGTCGCGAGGTGCGCCGCGAACGTGCGTTCCGTCTCCTCGGGGCGCCGCCAGTAGCCGCGCGCCACGCTGGGGCCCCGTACCCAGATCTCCCCCACCTCGCCGGCCGCGCAGGGGACCCCGGCCTCGGGATCGACCACCGCCACCTCCTGACCGAGGGCGGGAGCGCCGCTGCCGGCGAGCGGGACGGCCGCCGCGGCGCCGGTCTCCGGTACCGCCCGGCGCGCCGCCAGAGCGGCGGCGTCCACGGCCAGGACCGCGGGAGGCTCGGCGGCGGCGACCCCGGCCACCATCAGGGTGGCCTCGGCCAGACCGTAACAGGGGGAGAAGGCGGTGCGCCGGAAACCGCAGGGTGCGAAGGCGTCGGCGAACCGCTCCAGGGTGGCGGCGCGGACCGGCTCGGCGCCGTTGAAGGCCACGCTCCAGGAACTGAGGTCCAGCCCCTCGCGCTGCGCGGGCGGGATGCGGCGGACGCAGAGGTCGTACGCGAAGTCAGGGGCTCCGCTGACGGTCCCGCGGTAGCGCGAGATCGCCTCCAGCCAGCGCCGCGGGCGCTGCAGGAAGGAGACCGGCGACATCAGCACGCAGGAGCCGCCGGCATAGAGCGGCTGCAGCATGCCGCCGATCAGGCCCATGTCGTGGTAGAGCGGCAACCAGCTCACCACCACCGAGTCCGCCCCCAGGTCGAAGACCCGCTGGATCACAGCCTCGTTCGCCAGCAGGTTGCCCTGGGTGACCACCACCCCCTTGGGATCGCCGGTCGACCCGGAGGTGTACTGGAGAAAAGCGACGGTGTCAGGGCCGATCTCCGGCAGGCGGCGGTCGCCCGCCTCGTCGGCGCCCTCCTCGGCCAGGGCCATCCAGGGGACCGGCGGCAGGTCCGGCGCGGCCTCGGCCTTCGCCACCGTCTCGGCCGGGGCGAGGACCACCCGCGGGTCGGCGTCGCCCAGGATCGCCCGCAGCCGCGACAGGTCCTTGCGGAAGCTCGGCGGATAGGCGGGGACGGCGATCACGCCGCTGTAGAGGCAGCCGAAGAAGGCGGCGACGAAGTCCAGACCCGGGGGGAACAGCAGCACCGCCCGGTCCCCCGGAGCGGCCGTCCGCAGCAGTTGGGCGGCGATCGCCCGCGCCCGCCGGTCGAGCTCCCGGTAGGTCAGGCGGGACTCTACCTCTCCCTCGCTCAGGAAGGTGTACCCGGCACCGGAGGGAGACTCTGCCCGCCAGCGCAAAAGTGCGCCAACAGAAGGCACGACGGGCTGCGAGGATCCGGCCACTCCACATCCTTCCGGAAAGGAAAACTGATTATAGCTTATAGCCGGTTTCCAGCTCCGCAGCAGCGGCCGGCTCAGCCCCTCCCGGCGAGGTCCACCGCCACCATCCGCAGCTCGCTCGCGTAGAGGTCCCCCTGGGCGTCGGGCAGCCAGGCCTCGTCGGGCGCGGGCAGCATCTCGCTCAGACGGACCGCCCCCTTCCCTTCGCTCTTGTCCGACGCCCGCCGCACCTCGCGGGCGGAGATCTCGACAGACGGGGGGCTCTCGAGATCGAGATAGAACGGCTTTGTTTCATAGGGTGTCTTGACGAACAGGAAGCGTGGCAGGTCGAGGCGGGCGGCCCAGCGGCGCGCCCCCGCGAAGCGGGCGGCTTCCGTCGCTGCCTGGGCGAACTCCAGGTCGCCGGCGCGCAAGGCCCAGGACTCCCGCGACAGGACCAGACGGTCGACGGTGACCCGCGGCAGATGGGACCGCGCCGGGAAGAGCCGGAAGGCGCCCACGATCTGGGAGGTGATCGCGGTCTGCAGGAAGTCGAGCAGGTCGAAGCAACGGCCCGTCCGGCTCACCACCTGCAGGCCGCGGGCGCCGGGCTCGACCGCGAGCTCCGCGACCGACAGCACCTGCGAGCTCGGCAGCCCCGGGGGCGCCGGGGTGACCTCGATGAAGAGGTCCTTGCCGGTCGCGAGGCCGAAGTACAGCCGGCCGGTCAGCCCCTGCAAGGGGACACCGAGGAGCGCGTCGGACTGCTGCTGCTGCCAGACCTTGGGCAGGGTGGGGAACACGCACGGCTCCGGCAGGTCCCGTTCCATGGCGGCGAAGAGGTCCGCCGGGGATGGGTGCTGGCCGACGAAGAGGTTGGTGCTGAGAGTGTTGGTGCCGAGGTGCAGCTCGCCGAGGACGAACTGGAAGTCGCCGCGCCGGACCGCCTCGGGCCCGCGGGCGGCGAGCAGCACGTCCGGGCTGTGGTGCCGCGCGATGGTCCAGCCCGGCCCCGGCGCGTCGAAGGCGCGCAGCAGGCGCGGGCGCAGCTCCTCGGCGGTGTAGCTCACCCGCCGGCGGCCGTCGTCGGGCAGCGCGAGCGCCTCCGTCCAACGACGCCGGAATTCCGGCAGGAGCTGCCGGACGACCAGGTTCTGCGGCCCGACCATGGCCGGCAGCGCCCGGCGGCAGAAGGTCGCCAGGTCCACCCGGGCACCGCCGGTCTCCTGGCGCAGCCGCTGGTAGACCTCGTCGAAGTAGGCGCGGTGGAGCTCGGCCGCGGCGTGGGTCAGCCAGCGGGCGCTGGCCAGCACCAGCGCCAGCGGCGGCCCCAGGGCGTCGAGGACCTCCCGGCCCAGGGCGACTTCGGAACCGCGGCGGCAGTCCTCGTAGACCAGGGTCCTGCCGGCGTAGGTCTCGCCATGGCCGCGGGTCGCGCCCAGGCCGCTCAGGCGGGTGAAGCGATCCTCCAGCTCGTGCAGCGCCGCGTCCAGCGCCCGCTCGTCGCCGGCGGCATGTGCCACCGCGCGGCGGGCCGCCTCCATCTCCCCGAGGGTAGCGAGCGCCCGGTCGCGCGCTTCTCCGGGCTCCAGGGCCTCGATCTGCTCCCGCAGGACGCGCTCGGGCTCCAGCACCAGGGGGAGCTCGAAGCCCCAGCGGACGAGGCCGGCGGCGCACAGCTGGTCGAGCGCACCGTAGACCGCCTCGGCGTCCGGGAAGGTCCCCGCCGCGACCAGGCGGCGCGCTACCTCGCGGGCGGGGGTGCCGCCGTCGCAGAGGGCGAGCAGGGCGCGCGCGGGCGCCGGCAGCGGCCGGGCCCCCCGGCCCATCACCTCGCCGTCGGAGCGCACGAAGATGCCCCGGCGCGGCGGGAGGCCGGGGCGCAGCTCCGGATCGCGCGCCAGCAGCTCGGCCAGGGCGTCGACGCTCCACCCCTCGAAGAAGACTCTGCGCGCGGCGAGGAAGCCGGGGCCGTGGGTGACCGCGAGCGGCTCGTCCTCCTCTCCCAGCGTCCCCCAGCCGACCGGGCCGAAGAATCCAATGGTGTCGTTCTTGGTGCAGAAGCGCTGGAGGTAGGAGGTGACCGCCAGCTCATTCTGGCGCTCCTTCGACGATCGCCGCCCGCTCGCCTCCTGCCGCAGGAAGCTGTCGATCCCGGCCTTGAGCACGTGGCGGTTCTGCCAGAGGACGGCTTCGCGGAACCGCGGCTCGCGGGCGACCGCGCGCAGCTCGCCCGCGAGCCGCCGCTCTTCGGCCGCCGCAACGGCGAGGTACTCCTCCTGAAGCCTCCCGGCCTCCCCGCTCGCAGCGCCGTAGGCCGCCACGGCGGCGGCGGCCGCGGCCGGCAGGCCGTCGCCCGGGGGGACCTTCCCCTTGTTGAGCTTCTGGATCGCCTTGAGCAGACCTTTGAAGGCGTCGCGGCCGGCGCTCTCCAGGACACCCTCCATGGCGGCGCCGACCGCCTCCACCGCGGCGAGGCGGCGGCGCTCGGCCTCGGCCTCGGCGGCGTTGAGACGGTCGGCCGCGGCGGCGGCGAGCGGCGAGGCGAGGCGCAGCACGCCGGCCACGGGGAAGCCGGCGCCGCGCACGCAGAGGCGGCGCCAGACGGCCCATTGCCCGCCGGAGCCGGGGAGGGCGACCCGGTGCGCAGAGGCGTCCGGCGGCGTCATCCTTCGAAGCCCTCGAGCAGCGCACGGACGGGATCGAGGCCTCCGGGCCCTGCCGGGTCGGCGAAGGTCTCGCGCAGCTCCGCGAGGTACGGCAGGCCCGCCATCACCGCGGCCGGGTCGTCGAGGAAGTCCACCAGGCAGGCGATCTCGTCAACGCCGATCTCCTCGCAGCGCCAGAGGAGAGGCTCGCAGCTGGCCGGCGTGCCGATCAGGGAGGCGGTCTCGACGTAGCGCTCGAAGGTGACGTCGAGCAGCTCCTCGAGGACCGCCGGCGGGATCTCCTGCGCCTGGATCTGGTGCCCGCCGCTGATCGTCCCGCCGCCCAGGGCCGCGAGCTGCTCCAGGCTGACCGCGGAGCGCAGGTATTCGCGCAACGGCGTCCGCACTCGCGCCTTGACCTCCTCGCGGTCGGCGCCCAGGCAGGTGTGGAGCATCAACGTGACCTTGCCCCGGGCCTGCGGCCCCTGGTGCTCGGCCAGCGCGGCGCGATAGCGCTCGATCTTGCCGGCGAGCTGGTCGGCGGTCTGCCCGATCAGGTGGGTCAACACGTTGGCGCCGTGGACACCGGCTCTGACGAAGGTCTCGACGTTGCCCGAGGAGGTGATCCAGACCGGCAGCTCCGGCTGCACCGGCTTCGGGTAGAGCGCGACCCGGACCGGCTTGCCCAAGCTGTTGGCCAGCTCCAGCTCTTCCCCGCGCCACAGGCGCCGCACGGTGTCGATCTGCCCGTACATGACCGCGTGGCGCGAGGCATAGCGTTCCGGGAAGAACAGGAAGTCGTCGACGTTCCAGCCGGAGCCGAAGGAGACCGCCACCCGGCCGCCGGAGAGGTTGTCGACGATCGACCACTCCTCGGCGATGCGGATCGCCTGGTGCAGGGGCGAGATCAGGCTGCCGGCCCGGATCTCGAGCTGGCGGGTGATCATGGCGAGGGCGGCGCTGACCACCGCCGGGCTGGGGAACAGGCCGCCGAACTCGTGGAAGTGCCGCTCCGGCGTCCAGACGGCGCGGAAACCGTGCTCATCCGCGTAGCGGGCCGCCTCGAGGAGCAGGCTGTAGCGGCCGTTCGCCGCAGCCGCGCCGGAGCTGGAGAAGAACATCAAGCCGAAATCCATGGAGGCTCCGTTGAAAGACCCGAGTCTAACCCAGGTCGCGCACCGGGGCCCTTCCAGCCATGGCGGATCGGCTATAAGCTGGTGCGGTATCAGGAGATCTCCATGACCCAGAGCGCAGACTGGCGTGCGACGCACCAGGCCCTGTCCGAGCAGGATCTCCGCTTCCGTGAGATGGCGCTCGGCTCCCCCGAGCTGCTCTCCCGCTCGTCCTTCCAGGCGCTGGAGCAGAACAAGGACCTGCTGATGTACCGGCTGCAGCCCTGGCCGACCTTCCTCGGGGCCGAGAAGCTCGCGGAGCTGCAGCGCGTGAGCCTGGGCGTCTTCAACCTGCTGGCCAGCGTGCCGCAGCGCATCTTCGGCGGCGACCCGGCGCGCCTGGCCGAGTTCTACCGCCTGGGCCCGCCGCGGATCGCCGAGCTGCTCTTCAGCCCGCCGAGCGGCATCGAGACCGCCGTCTCCCGCGGCGACCTGATCGAGACCGCGGACGGCTTCAAGTGCATCGAGTTCAACTTCACCCCCAACCTCGGCGGCTGGGAGACGTCGCTGCTGGTGGGCATGCACCTGTCGGTACCGGCAACCTCCGCTGCCCTGCGCGAGCTGGGCATCGAGGTGCGCTACACGGACACGGTGCTCCAGTTCTTCCTGCACCTGCTCGCCGACCTCGAGCGCAAGGGGCTCCTCGACAGCGGCGAGCTGACGCTCGCCTTTACCACCCGCAACCAGCCGCTCGGCCCGACGGATCCGGAGGTTGTCTTCCTCAACGGCGAGATCGCGCGCGCGTTCGCCGCCGCGGGTCGCGGCGACCTGCGGGGGCGCGCCGTGGTCTGCCGGTACGCGGACCTGACCGGCACGCCGGAGGGCGTGTTTCATGAGGGACGTCGGGTGCAGGCGGTCCTCGAATTCGCGTCGCAGCTCGCGCCGGAGCCGGTCTACCGTGCTTTCAAGGCCGGCCAGCTCTCTATTCTCAATGGCCCCCTGGAGTCGGTGCTGTCGACCAAGCGCAACGTCGCGCTGCTCTCCCAGCACGCCGAGTCCGCGGAGATCTTCGACGCCGAGGAGCGGGCCTTCATCGCCCGGCACGTGCCCTGGACCCGCCTGGTGGTCCCCGGTCCGGTCGACTTCGAAGGGGAGCGGTCCTCCTCCCTGGAGGATCTGCTGATCGCGCGCCAGGAGCGCCTGGTGCTCAAGGAGGCATCGTCCAGAGGTGGCAAGGGGGTCGTGCTCGGCCGCTTCGCCACGGCCGAGGAGTGGCGGGCGACAGTCGACAAGGCGCTGGCGCAGGATGGCGCCTGGGTTGTCCAGGAGCAGCTCGAATCGCTCCCCTACCTCTACCAGAGCGGCGACCAGGGGTGCGAGGTCCACGATGTCATCTGGGGTCCCTTCGTCTTCGCCGGGTCGTACGCCGGGGTGGTCCTGCGTATGCAGCCGAAGGCCAGCGGCGGGGCGGTGAACCTCAGCCTCTACGCCACTGAGGGAATCGTCGTCGAGGTCTGAGCGCTCGGGAAAAGTCGGTCGTGGAGGCCGAGGTCGTTCTGTCGCCTTGGAAACCGGGAGTTTGGAACAAATCCCTGGATGGCGCTCCGACTTTTTCAGACACCCTCTTGGTGATCGCCAGCGGCTTGTATCACCTGCTGGCTAATCGGATGCGGGCTATGCGGACCCTCAGGCGCCAGATCTTCCGCGATCTCATCGCCTTGCCCGCGGATGTCGTGTTCAGCGACAGAGGTGCTCGTGCGCCTCCGCTGCACTTGCTTCAGACCACCTCGAATCGGGCTCGCGGCTTCGCCTTCTCCGCGGTGGAGCCCATCCCATGCCGGAGCGTCGGGAGCGGGCGCCGCACCGAGGAGAGGCTGATCCCCTTACGCAGCGCGAGCAGCACACCCGTGGCCTCGAGATAGTTGCCGACTTCGATCACGTTTTCGAAACCGAGCCTGCTACCCGGCACTTTCATCACTGTGCCATTCTCCTTCACCGCCAGGATTGGAATGCCGTGCTTATGGGCATAGCTCGCCGGGATGCCTCCCAACGAACTCGCCGGGCAGACCACTGCCAGCACGTTGTGGACATTCACCAGGTCCGCCGGGTTGAAGCAGCGATGCCGGCTGATGTGCGGCGCCCGCCGCAGGCCAATCAAGGTGCAGGCGAGGCCGCTGGCAGACGCCATCTCGCCGGCCCCGCGCGCGTCAACGATCGGGTCGTTCAGCTCAAGATCCTTCTTGTTCAGCATCGGCGCATGGGCCGCTGGCACCTGGAACCGGTTGACGATCAGGTGCGAGATGATCGCCTCGACTCCGCCCAGCGGGTTCGGATAATCGCCTTCGAAGTGCTTGACGTACTCTTCCGACGGGAGGTCCTGGATGTTGGTGGTCACGGAGATCGCGTTGACGCCCTTGCGGATCAGTTGCTCACAGGCATCGAAGAGCACATCTGGCCGGTCCACCGTACCTACAAACGCTCCGGAGCCGTTCTCGAGGCAGTGGCTGCCGATAGACTGGTCAGTGACGACGTACTCCACCACGTCGATGCCGAACACAGCTCGGACTGTATTGATCACGTTGAACACTAGGTCCAGGTCCTCAGGACTGGTCTTCTCTATAATCAGGCCGACCTTGTTCGCATAGGGTACCTGAAGGTCCACGGCTCCCTTCATTAGCAGGTCGATGCAGAGGCCTTCGGTGTAGAGCACGTTGTCGGTCATACTGATGAAGTTGGAGGCGTTGACGGCGTTCGGATTGGTGACAAGGTAGTCCGCCGTGGCGGCCATCAGATTGGTAGCCGGAGCCGCATCGCCCGCGTATCCACCCAAGTCGCAACCGATGCCGGTGGGGACAAGGTTCACCACCACCGCCCTGCCAGGATACCACGCACGATCGGCCACCGTCTCGGGCGCGAACATCTCCCCTTCCGCGAGTGTAGCCTCGACTATGATCTCCTGATCAGTAATCCGGGAGATGTACCAGCGCAAGGCCTCGTGGCCCACCATGCGCTCGATCACGCTGGCAATGGACTCGGATCCAATCACCTCAAATGCTTTCAAGCGGAACTGTCGATGTTCAACCACGGAAGGCCCTCCTGGAAAGCATCGCTCGGAACTAGACCTGCAGGCAAGTTGCACCTTTTCTCATTCTCACTGGTACCTGAGAGGCGAAGCGGGAGCAGGCGTCGGGCAGCCAATCCCGGCATCAAGGAGGCCAAACCAGTGACGCCCCCTGGCCCGCGGGATCTCGCTACAGGCCTGGATG
This sequence comes from uncultured Holophagales bacterium, assembly GCA_963842525.1. Classification (GTDB taxonomy): domain Bacteria; phylum Acidobacteriota; class Thermoanaerobaculia; order Multivoradales; family UBA5704; genus UBA5704. The sequence goes on along the minus strand of CAWJGT010000009.1, from coordinate 1,521,184 downwards.
TCGTTGAGTAAGGGTGTGCTTATAGCGCCGCACCTCAACCTTATGGTCTTGAAGGAGGGCCCGTAGCCATTCGTTCGCGGAGGACTCCCGACCGCCGGCCACGGGCGCGTTTCCCCTAGAATGTCACAATTTCGAATGTTTCTCTAGTTTGCAGAGGTAGCGAACTGGTGCATTTGACGGCCCTGAAGCCGGCCAGTTCTGACTCTCCATAGCGCTTCTTCCACTGGCTAATGTAGGCGGAACTACACCCAGAAGCAGACGCTTCCGCGTCCCCTCCCTGGCCTGCGTCGCCCCAGCCTCGCCCGCGGCGCTCTTCCGCCGCTGGAGGAGCGGCTGGCCGCCGCTCTTGAGGGCCGGCCCGGCTTCCTCCTGGTGCTCCGGGGAGAGCCATCTCCACCACACCCTGGGGTATCGACGCCCGCCCAATCCAGGTCGAAGTCGACAACCTCTCTGGGAGCCCGCGTCGCGGTCTCCTTCGGCTCGGGCTGGAACGTCGACGACATTCCTCTTCTTCCCGGACCGCTATACCCACCGGCACGAGATCATGCTGGAGCAGATCGAGACGGTCCGACGCTTCTGGCGCGGGCGCCAACCTCCTCATGCACCTCATCGGTCAGGACCTAGTCTTAGTCTAGTGCGTCCAGCGGGTGGGACCTTAAAACTCCGAGGATTCTCTCTATGCGCGCACGGGATGCCCGAATGAGAGAACAAGTCGGCTTCCCGCCAACACTCCCCAGACGTCGCCAGACGGTAAACTCAACAAACGCAACGCTTTCGGTTGGTCGCCCAATCGCCCATGATCTCCCGAGATCAGGTGAGTATTGGCCGGCACTGGTACAGAACTGGTACACGGTAACAGGGCGCCCTACCGCTGGCCCGGGAGACCTGAGCCCGGGCCGTGCCCCCTTGGACCACCCCACGGTCCTGGCCAGGATTGCCGCAGCTCGCTATTCCCGTACCATCCCTCCAGCCCTCGCCTTCCTCCCGCCCACCAGGTATCCGCCATGCCGATGCACCGCTCGGCGCCGGGGAGATCTCTCTGGACTTTGGTGGCGTTGCCGAGACTTTGCCCAGGTGAGACTCGGAGCTGGTAGACCAAGTGCGCCTCGAAGAGGTCTTGTTCCGAGATCCTGTCGGCCAAGTGGACCGCGAGGTCGGCCAGGTCGATGGCTTCCGAGGCCTGCTCGGCCGCGCTCTCGCAGCTCCTGCGGACCAGCAGCTCACAGAGGGCCGCCTCAAAGCCATGCCCTGCTGGCGGATCGGACAGCGGCTCGGCTATGCGCTGCTTCGTAATCAGCAGGTCATCGGTTCAATCCCGATCGTCGGCTCCAGCGTAATTCAACTACTTTCAATAGCTTGCAGGTGGCAACCAGGGCGCCAAGGCGCCTCTGTAGATACCATATAGATACCATCCAAGCGAGGAGATACTACGCGCGGCCGGTTGGCAGGTCCGTGCTTGGGTTTCGTTCCGCTCCTGAGCCATCCACCATTCGCGAGAGACCTGCTCCGAAGGGGGTAGGGCCGCAGGATCGCTACACCTCGCGTATGGTTCCCAAGTGGCGAGTCAAAGATGTGCTGCTCCATTCCACCACCCCCGGCCGGGCACAATCTCCTGGGGTTCGGTCCGGACCGGGGTAGCGGTTCGGATCGTTGCCGGCGGCGTTCCCGTGCCGCCACCTAAGGCGATTCAGCGCGCATTGGGAGGTACCCTCAGAAGGTGTGGAAACAGAGAAGGCGGTGTAGACTCCCTATCGTCAACCAAAATCCCGGGTGAGGGCCCGGGGAAAGGGAGGGCACCGCCCATGACAGAGAGGACCACCGAAGCTACGACCGTGTCAAGCCCATGCTTTGAGAATCTCGAGGAGTGGCTACGAGGAAAGATGCAAGAGACCCTGCAAGCTCTTCTCGAAGAAGAGGTTACGGAGTTCTTGGGTCGCCTGAGATCACAGCGGCGCGCTGCCGTGGACGCCCCTTCGGGCTACCGCAACGGCTACGGCAAGCCTCGCCGTCTGACGCTGAGCAACGGCACGATCCGGCTACGGCGACCGCGCGTGCGCAACACGGAGGAGCCGTTTGAAAGCCGTCTGCTGCCGATGTTTTCTCGTCGCAGCCGGCAGGTCGGCGAGCTCCTGCCGGAGCTTTACCTGCATGGTTTGGCGGAAGGGGACTTCGACTTGGCCCTCAGGGGCCTGCTCGGGCAAGAGGCCCCGTTGTCGGCCAGCACAGTGGCGCGGCTGAAGGAAAAGTGGCAAGCCGAGATGGTGCAGTGGAGCCAGCGGTCGCTGGCCGATCTGGAGGTGGTCTACCTGTGGGTGGACGGGATCTATGTCAAGGCGGGCCTGGAAAAGGACCGGGCCGCGGTGTTGGTGGTGCTGGGGGCGCTGTCGGACGGCAAAAAGGTGATCTTGACGGTGGCGCCCGGCCACCGGGAATCCAGCCAGAGCTGGTCTGCGGTGCTGCGGGACCTGAAAAGTCGCGGCCTGAGGTGCCCGCGGCTGGTCGCCGGTGACGGCCACCTGGGCATCTGGGGGGCGCTTGGCAACGTCTACCCCGAGGCCGAGCAGCAGCGCTGCTGGAACCACAAGATGCTGAACATTCTCGACAAGCTGCCGAAACGGCTTCAGAGCGCAGCCAAACCGCTGCTGAGCCGGATCGTCTATGCGCCCGGGCAAGAGCAAGCCGAGGCGGCCAAACGGGAGTTTCAGCGCTGGTGCCGTCAGCAGTCCCAGGAGGCCGCCGCCGAGTGTTTGGATCGAGACTGGGAGCGACTAATCACATTTTATCGCTTTCCGGAGGCTCATTGGCGGCACCTGCGCACCACCAATCCGATCGAGTCGCCGTTTGCGGCCTTGCGGCTACGCACCGACGCCGCACGCCGCTATAAGAAGGTGGCCAACGCCACCGCGGTCCTCTGGAAATTGCTCTTGGTCGCGGAGAAGACATTCCGTCGGCTCAACGCTCCCGAGCAGCTCAAAGAGGTCTTTCTGGGAAGCTCAGTTCGTCGATGGAGTACGAGTCCAAAACCGGTTCGAGGAGGAGAAAGCCGCCTGATCTTTTACACACCTCTTGACGGGACCTCTATCCATTGGAGGCAGCATGACGCTCGACCCTGACCTCGAAGCACTTGTCCGCGCTGTAGACGCCCGCCTTATTTCGTGACCGCCGCCTGAGTTTTTCCCAGTTTTCAGCGTGGTCAGGTAGATTCGTCGGCGCAGGAGTGCGGGACGATTTTGCCTGTGGAGAGGTCGGGCAAGGCAAGCGAAGCCCGCCGGGCTCTCCTTGTGTCTTTTGGCGGACCGGGGATGACCCGACGGGCTTCCGAGAGGAGGCCATGTTAAGTCTGAAGGGCGTGGGCTGCAAGCAGTATCGAGAGCAGATGGACGGCGGGGCGGTTCCCGAGCTGAGCTGCCCGGATCCGGATTGTCAGAGGACCCGTCTGCGGGGCCACGGCTCCTACAAGCGCTTCCTCGCAGGAGTGCTTCAGGCCTTGCGGCGGGTGCGGTGCCCGCGTTGCAGGGTCAGCCATGCGGTGTTGCCGGAGGACGTGCGCCTATCGCGATTTGACCTTGGCGGCCGTGGAGGCGGGTCTGGCTGCGGGGAGTCCGAGCGAAGGCGCCGAGGTTTCAGGGCAGTGCGGCAGTTCGGGGGTGCGGCGGGTGCGGGGTTGGCTGCGCAGCGCGCACGAGCCCTTTGCCGCCAAGCTGCAGGCGCTGCTGGGGCCAGTGCCGGCTCCGTGGTGGCGGGGGGCGCAGGAGGTGGTGGGCCAGGCGGCGGGTTGGTTGACGCGGCTGCGGCACTTTCTGTGGTCGTCCTGGGGCTGCTTTTTCGGCGGAGTGAGCGGACTGTTCCGCCACGGCCGGCCGTCCTGGCGGTCAGGGGAGGCCTCTCCATAGGTTGGTAACTACCCATCGCAGGGTTCTGCCACGAAGCTACTGGCGGGGGCTGTGGGATGGTCCCAGAGCCCGATTGCGGAGACTTCGTGCGATGGATGAGAGCCAAAGAGAGCAGATTGCGTTGTTTCGCCACAGCGTCATTGCCGAGCTGATCAGCCGGCCGTTGGCGCCACGCGAAAAAGAGAAGCTGTTGTGTGCGATCGCGGAAAAGACGTGGACGATCCCGGGCAGCGCGCGCAGCCACGTCGGCCGTTCGACGGTGCGAGATTGGCTCGAGCTGTACCAGATCCATGGGTTTGAGGGGCTCAAGCCGGGCCCGCGTACCGATGCCGGGCGCTCGCGGGCGATCCCGGAGGAGGTGCAGGATCTGCTGCTGGCGCTGCGGGCCGAGCGGCCCGGTGCTTCGCTCGACAGCCTGATCCGCGCCGTGCATCTGTGCGGCCGCTTTGCGCCCAATCTGCGGCTGTCGCGCAGCAGCGTGCACCGCTTCTTCGCCGCCCAGGCGGTGCCGGCCCGCCAAGGGTCCAGCGCCGAGCCGGACGCTTTGGCTTTCACCTTTCCGCATGTCAACGACCTGTGGACCTCCGACCTGATGCACGGGCCCCGCCTGCTGGTGCCGGGGCGCAAGGACGGCGGCAAGACCTACCTCTACGCCTTCCTCGATGACGCCTCGCGCATGGTGCCGTTTGCCGCCTTCTACCTGGCCGAAAACGCCGCCTGCTTCCAGGACGCTCTGAAGCAGGCTCTGCTGCGCCGCGGCCTGCCGCGACGGCTCTACTGCGACAACGGCGCCACCTTCCGCACCCACCACCTGCAGGTCATCTGCGCCACGCTGAACATCTCCCTGGTCCACTCCCGGCCCCACAAGCCGCGCGGTCGCGGCAAGATCGAGCGCTTCTTCCGCCACGTCCGCACCGCCTTTGTCCCCCACCTCACCAGCGAGGTCCTCGCCGATCTGGCCCAGCTCAACCGCGTCTTCTGGGCCTGGCTGGAGGGCGAGTATCACCAGACTGCCCACGGCGGCCTGGACGGGCAAACGCCTCTGGACCGCTTTCTGAAGGACCAGGCCCTGATCCGCCCGGCCCCCGAGCACCTGGAGGCCTGGCTGCGCATGAAGGTCACCCGCCGGGTCGGCCGCGACCGCACCGTCCACCTCGACGGCCGTCTCTATGAGGCTCCCGATGGCTATGCCGGTGAGACCGTCGACGTCCTCTACGATCCCTATGACCCCGCCCGGCCCGTCCACTTTTGCCGCAAAGGCCAGAGCGCCGAGCTGCCTCTGCGCCGGCTCGACCTCGCCACCAACGCCACCCTGCGCCGACTCGAAAGAAACAGCGAGCCGGCCAGAGAAGCGCCCACCACCGGCATCAGCTACCTCGAGCTCATCGCCAAGAAGTTCTATCAGGGGGAGCCCCAGTGAACCTCTATACCACCGCCTTCGGCTTCACCCGGCCGCCCTTCCACGGCCCCCTCACCGCCGACTCTCTGTTTCGGCCTCAGGGGCTCGAAGAGCTCCACAGCCGTCTGCGCTACCTGGTCGACTCCAGGGCCATCGGCCTGCTCACCGGCGAGCCGGGCAGCGGCAAAACCACCGCCCTGAGGCGACTGCGCGACGATCTCCACCCCGACCAGGTGCGCGCTGTGTACCTGCACGACACCCTGGTCAACCCCGCCGACTTCTGCCGCCAACTCGCCCTTGCACTCGGCCTCCAGCCCGAATGGTCTCGCGCCATGACCTTCCGCCTCGTCCAGCAAGAGATCCAACGCCTCGTCAAAGACCGCCACATAACCGTCCTGCTCATCGTCGACGAAGCCCACAACCTCAGGCCCGACGTCCTCGCCCTCTTCCCCCTGCTCGCCAACTTTGAATGGGACGCAGAAGGACGGCTTGCCTTTCTCCTGGCCGGTCAATCCGGATTGCGACAGATCCTGCGCCTGTCGCATCTGGAGGCCCTCGCTCAGCGCATCACCATCCGCTTCACCCTGCGCGGCTTCGACCGAGACACCACCTGCTGCTACCTCGAACATCGCCTCAAGATCGCCGGCCTGGATCGACCCCTCTTCACCGCCCCCGCCCAGGAAGCCCTCTTTGAAGCCTCCCAGGGCATCATGCGCAGAATCGACACCCTGGCCCACCACGCCCTGGCCGCCGCAGCCACTTCCAGAGCCAAGCTCGTCGAGCCCGAGCACGTCCTGCAAGCCGCCGAGGAGATGCGCTCATGAACACACCCGAACCCATCCTCGACTACCTGCAAAACCAGGTCCCCGAGTACCCGTTCGATCGCAAGCTCGACGAAGAGTTTGTCGACGAGCTGATCGCAGACTTCCAGGATCTCAACATTCTCGAGGAGACCAAGACCTTCAGGTGGTATCACAACAACCGGCCGGCCGCCCGTTTCAAGAACGTCCGTGTCGGCCTGCGGCGCTGGATTGCCAACTCCTGGGCGCGAAGACCAGAATGAATCAAAGCAACTGCTGAAAACTCGGCCCCTTCGGTCAAAAACAGTCCCGGATTCCACCGCCACCCGGCCCAATCCGGGACTGCTCTCTTCCCCCTTCTGTCCGCCACGAAATATTTCGAAAAGGTGGCCACGGAATTACGCGGGACTCGACACCGCGCTCTCGAGAGTCGCGCCTCAGAATGGTCCCAGGCGGCAAGAGAGGCTCGCAGGCAAAAGAACCACGAGGCAGCCGTGGAGTACGAGGAACAAGCCCGGACTCTCCGAAGCCGGGGCCGCCGCGTACCGCACCGGAAGAATCGAGCTATGGTAGCCGCCTGCGCTGCTAATTCGTCGACGGGCGTGATGCCCCGCACCTGCGCTAGCGGTTCCCTGGCGGGCCTCGACCTGGACCTCCCGGTCGAAGCTCTCCCCGCCGAGCTGGACATAGGCCACCTCGCCCCCGTGGTCGTCTACCAGCGCCAAAGCGGGGATCACGATCCCGGCGAGCTCGCCGGTCAGCCGTACCTCAGCCTCGACACGGCTCCCCAGGAGCAGCAGATCCACCCCCGCCGCACCTCCAGGATCACGGGCACCGTCCCTGCACCCGGCCGCAACCTCCGGAGCCCGCGAGACGAGACGCACGGAGGGCCGAATGGCCGTCTCCGAAAAGTGCCAGAGGGCCATGTCGAAGCGCTCGCAGAGAAAGCTTTCCTGGACCGTGGAGCTGCTGATAGGCCGTAGGGGCGGAGGAGCTCCCAGGGGATCAGCCACCGATGCGAGAAGCACACTTGAACGGTTCGGGCGTCGCTGGCAAGTAACTCCTCCATGGCGGGGATGAGTGCGGCTGGCCACCCTTCCTGGTAGAGGCGCCCACTGATCCGCTCGAGTTCACGGAGGGGATCGCCGGTCGGGAGTCGTTCCAACTCGGCCCGCAGGCTGCGCCAGTAGACGATTGGATCGGACTCCAGGCGGCGTTTTGCCTGAGTCGCCAATCCACGGGAGTTGTCGAACTCCAGAGAGATCCGAAAACGTCCACTCTCCGACAGGTCGAAATGAATGAGAGCGTCGGGACGGGTGCTGCCCGCCCCCCTGCTTCGAAGGGGAATCGACCGGACCCCTGAGATCCTCTGATAAAACTGCGGCGGTAGTCGGGCGGCAGTTTTATGCCTCAGGGTCGCGGCTGAAAGCCGTCGGTGGAGGGCTTTTGACAGCAGGATTCTCCTCGATATGGATACGGCCATGGAGGACCTTGAGCAATCGTCTCTCCTGCCGGATCTCAATGACGAGAAGCCCCGGGCAGGGAGTGAGACCCGTGATCTCATAGGTCAGTTGGCGTGGCAGAGAACTCCGGTCTAGGTGAATGAGCTGTTCGCCCGGAGTACAGGAAAACACCTTCGCCCCACGCCCGCACCTGAACCGGAATCGTCTCCTTCAGCTCCAAGGCGCCAGCCGCACCTTCCACTGCCCCCGCAGGCAGGAAGGCGAGCGATACAAGAGCCCGGGTTCCGATACGGATCACCTGGGGATGAGTCAGCTCGACCTAGCCGCGGAAGCGGGAGGGCCGAAGCAGGCGATCTAGAAGCTCGATAAGGGCACTGGCCTGAAAACGGTCGACCGGGCCTCGCGATGGCTCGCCATCGAGGTACGGTGAGGCCAACGGTGAGCCAGCTCTCTGTCGAAAAGGGGACGCTGCAGCAGTAAGTCCAGCAAGGCGAGAGTGATCCGCTCTCGGGAGTCCTCGTCGGTGGCGGCGTGGAACTCGTCGAGGCGGTCGAGAAGAGACCAATACAGCCGAGGCCACTCCGGCCCCACCAGTTTCGGCAGATCGGTGTAATGAAGCAGGACTCCGCGAGCAATCCGGTCGGCTCTCGAGAGCAGTGCGCCCATGGCCGTCCTCCCGACCGGAGCCGGCGGCCCAGGCGGCGGCGCAGGAATCGGGGCAGCACGATTATTCCGACAATGGGTAATATGAGTAGCGTCTCGAATACGATAGTTTCGAAGAGCCGGACCCCGTAAACCAGGGTCTCCCAGACATCCGAGATAGAAGGGGCAACGCGAGTACCGAGAGGAAGGGCAATATCGATGAGATGACCTCCCAACACACGGATCCCATGCAGGGCGAGGACAACCAAGGTGCAGCCGAATCCGATTCCTAATTCTACTTTGTCAGACTGAGTGCGGGTATAAGCGCAGCCTGAAGGGTGGCAGCGGAAGTTCGGCATAACCCGGCCGCGATGCCCGCGCTCCACCACCTCCAACCATACCTTTCGGCGTACCGGGTTACCCAGAAGCGCCTCTTTAGGTCTGCCGGAGACAAAGAGGATTACACCCGGAGGTGAGAAGCTTCACCTCCGCCTCGATGACCGCAGTCCGTCTTCGGTCTCTACTGGCCGTTCAGGCGCCGGGTGATCGCTTCCAATTCATCAGCACGTTGTTGTCGTCGATAGGCTGATTCAATGGCGTTTTGGCGTGCCCTGTGCCGAGCCTCCATCTGACGAACCACCTCCGCAACCGTAGTGTCACGCCGCGGCAAAAAGTGAGCCAACAAGACCTCGATGTCAGAACAGCTCAACAGCGGGTAGCTTTTCTTTTGTGCGAGCTTCTCCTCCAACATAAAAAGCATCGCCATCATCACCAACGCCATATGATGGTGCCAGGCGAGCCAACCACGCACCTGGTAGTCTGCCATTCCACACTCGCTCTTGCCGTCCTCGAAGCAACGCTCGATCCAAAAACGCCGCCGCTGCATCTGCACCAACCGCTCCACAGAGGTCTCCGCAGGGGCGTTGCTCAGCGCGTACTTGATCGTTTCTGGCGAACCCACCTCCCGCGTCGCCACAACATGCCACAAGTGGCCCTTCTCTTCACTGCCGTCCCACAGCCACACGCGCGCATGCAACGCCTCCACCCGCAACTCCCCTTGGCTACCCGGACGAACCGTCACCGGCTGCCAGGACTCGGCGGGTTGAGCTTTCACCCATTCATCCACGCGCTGGCTCGCACTCTGTGCCTGCAACTGCGTCGGCTTCTTGCCGCGCGGCTTCGGCTCGGGTACGCGGGGGTCGGGATCTTCTACGTAGATCCGCTGATCTCTGTGGACTTCGGCGACAAACACCTCCCCGTGATTCTCCAAACGGCGCAGAAAGCCAGGCTCCTTGCCATACCCACCATCGACACACACCCAACTGAAACGTACACCGTTGTCGTGAGCATGCACAACGATCTCGAAGGCCAGGTCTGTCTTGCTTTTCAAAACCATCTCGGACTCGGGAATGCCGGCCGCCCGGCATCTCTCTTGATCCCGAATCCATGCTTCGGGAAGGTACAAGCGGGTGTCGATCAAGATCGCATGCAGCCCTTCAGACAAGGCGGCAAAGACCGCCACTTGACAGTTCTCCACCTTCCCCAGGCGGCCTGACTATTGCCGCGCCACACCCACGGACATCTCTCCCTTTTTCTCGAAGGAGCTCTCGTCAAGGATCAGACAGGAGTCTTCAGACCCGCCAAGATGGCGGTCCGCTTCCACCGCCACCTGGTCCAGCACCGCACGAAAATCCCACTCTGAAACAGAGACAAAGTGCTGGAGCGACTGATAGTCGCAATCCGGCACGACTTCCTCCATGCGCTCCATGTTTTTGCGGCTGGCCTGCATCAAGCCCTGTAGATAATTCTGGGCCTGACGGACAACAGAGCGCATCCAGCGCTGAAAGTGACCCTCGTAGCGCTCTGTAAAGCTCTGGAACCGTTGCCCCATGTCTTCAAGTGGGGTTGGGGCATCGGCTTTCTCCTTGGACTTACGTCCCTTCAGGTGGGGAGTTTGGCATCTCGGTATCTTCCGGCGGCGCCACAATGGCGCCTTGCCGGAACTCTACACCGCCGAGGTGTCTGGAATCAAGACCTTAAGACCGCCGGATGAGCCATGGAAGAGCGGACGCGACGGGACGGCTGGACCGATCTTGACGGGCTCCTACCCGCTACCCCACAGTCTGACAAAGTAGAATTAATGAGCTGGTAAAGCGTGTGGAGATTCAGGAGCGGGAGATCGCGGATCTTAGAGAGCGCCTTGAAAAGCTGGAACCCGTCGAGACCCCTCTAACACCAGCCAAGATGTGTACGCGTCACGGGTTCAAGCCCGGGACAGTGCGCGATTGGCTCTTTCACCGTGCCTCAAATGGACTCGAGCAATGCGGCGCCGTGGTGACCAAGGGGCGCCGACTGTATCTTTACGAGAAGCCCTTCCTGCGCTGGCTACGAGATACAGCACCGCCCGACCGACGTCATGTCAGCCGGTGAACATTAAACGAGCCGACCTCCCTGCATTCTTGCATGCCGCACTTCTACCGCGTCTGACCCGTGCCTCTGCGCCCGTGCTGCATACCTGCGAACCATGCTCGCCGTCTTCCAGCCCCCCAGAATCATCAGCTGGGCCAAGGTAGCCCCGCTGTCTAACATCTCGCAGGCCCAGGTATGCCTCAAATCATGGAACCGGACATCAGAAAGTCCGGCTTTGTCCCGCCAGTGCCGCCAGGCGTGATCCGGAAACCCCGGAAACCTAGGTTCAAGATTCGCGGCATCTCCTGGACGAGCGAAGACGTAACGCGACAGCACTGCCTTTGCTCGCATCGCGCCAAGAAGCTCCCCCGCCTCGCCCGGGAAGTACAAGATTCGGCTCGTGCCGTTCTTCGTAGCCATCACCTCGCAACGGGGAACACCCTGACGACGGTTCCCAGTCTCAGGGTCTAAAACCCAAGGCTTAAGCTCAAGCCTCCGCCACTCCATCCCCAGCAGCTCACCCTGCCGAGCCCCGCTTGCATGAGCACACAAGACGAGCGCGTAGAGCCTTGGGTCCCTGCAGCGCCGGCACGCATCTTGGAGACGCTCCCATTCCTGCGGAGTCACCTCACGGTCTCTCTCCTCTTCCCGCTCTCCGAGGGAGCGGTGTCGCCGACGGCGCCCGTGAAGAGGGTTCGCGCTTAGCCACTCCTCCTCCACCACAAAGGAGAGCACTGCCGAGATAGCCGCGCGATAGCGATTCCGCGTCGCCACCTTGCGACCCTCAAGAGTTCGAAGGTGCTCGTTGACGTGGCTCGGGCCGATATCTTCGAGAAGGACCCGTCCAACCCGTTCCTTCCACCAAGCGACTTGGCGTTCTCGGTGGACGATGTGGGCCGGTGAAAGGGTCCCAATCTGCTGAGCGCGATAGTGATCGATGGCTTGGGCCACTGTCCGGCGTCCACCGAGCACGCGGTTCCGCCGCATCTCAGTCTCTGCCTTGGCAGCCCACTCCCTGGCGTCGGTCAAGCGCTCGAAGGTCTTGGCAATGCTGGGTCTCCCCGCCAGTCTGATTTGTGCTACGTAAGTCATCCGTCCGTTCTTGCCCTTGCGCTTCCGAATCGTCGCCATGCAGATCCTCCCTCAGGCACTGGTACAAAAATGGTACACGAGCGGCCCCTGCCGAGGGAAGGCCCAACACAGACAATCCTTCTAAGCTACTGATTCTATAGATCTTTACTGTGATGCCGGAGGCGGGACTCGAACCCGCATGCCCGTAAGGGCGGAAGATTTTAAGTCTCCTGCGTCTGCCATTTCGCCACTCCGGCCTGGAGCACCATTTTACCCGCTGCGCTGTCTGCGGAACGCAACCGTCAGCGTCCGCGTCTCCTCCCCCCGCTTGATGGTGAACACAGCGGAGTCCCCCCAGCGCTTGCCGGCCAGGGCCCGGTTGAAGGCCTCCTTGTCCGGGATGGGCGCGCCGTCGATCGTCAGCAGGAGGTCGCCGGCCTCGAAGCCGGCCTGTGCGGCCGGCGTGCCCTTGGTCACGAAGAGGACTTTGCGCGCCTTCTCCCCTTCTCCGCTGCCGGTCGACAAGCCCAGCCCGGGCCAGACCGGATCGGACTCCGGGGGTAGGCCCCAGACGAAGTCGGCATAGGAGGCGCGGACGGTGTCCACCGGATCGCCGTCGTCGTCGCGCACCGTGACCGGGATCAGGGACGCGATCCGCCCGCCGAATTCCTTCTCGAAGCCGGCGGCTACCTGGCGCTGGATGCCCAGGCCGTAGGCCACGTGGCCGGAGCCGACGAGCACCACCATCACCGCGCCGGGGCTGCCGTGCTCGCGCAGAGCCTTCACCGCGTTGTGCCCCATGGTGGCGTCCCAGGTGCACTGGGCCGCGTACATGGCGTCGGACTGCTCGGGGGTCATGCCGCCGTGGAGCGGATCGTCGGCGCCGAAGAAGGAGCGGATCAGGGCGCGGTGCTCGGTGCTCGATGTGTCGATCTGGCGCGGCAGGTGGGCCGCCCCCTCGGGGCTCAGATGGTCGATGCCCTTCTCGCGCACCGCCGTGACGATCTCCCGCGGCGCGTTGACGGCGAACATCCGGATGCCGTGGTCGCGGGCGAAGAGGAAGATGTCGCGGTAGTAGCCCCAGTTGTAGCCCCAGCTCTTGTACCAGCGCGAGAGCCGGACGAAGCCGTGCTCGGTCAGCAGGCCGTCGATCCACTGGTCGAGGGACGGCTGCTCGGTGTAGGGGTACATCTCGAGGCCGATCAGAACCGGCCGTCCGGCCCGCTGGAGCTCCTCCAGCACGCGGAGCTGGACCTGATGGAAGTCGGCGTCGGTATGGCTCTCGCCCACCAGGAGCAGCCGGACGTCCGCCAGCCGCGCGGGCAGGTCCCCAGGCCCCAGCAGGTCGCCGGTGCGGGCGTCGGTGATCCCGTCGAGGACCACCGGCACCTCCCGGTCCTTGCGGGCCGGATCGCCGATCGCGAGATGGAGGGACGGCTCCTTGGCGGCGAGGGGGGCCGCGAGGAGCACCATGAGCGGGACGAGAAACGCCGGTCGAAGGAGGTTGCGTATTTTCTGAAGGTTCATCTAAACTTTCCTCTGCAAGGAATCGTACACTTGGCGCCTGGTGTTGTGGTCCCTGTGAAAGGAGAAGGGATGCCCAAACGAACCACCTTCTGTCTGGCCCTCGGGCTGGCTCTGGCCCTCCCGGCGTTCGCCGCGGCGGCCACGCTCAAGGTCGCACCGCCGAAGATCGAGGCGCAGGAGCACCAGCTCACCAACGGCCTCAAGGTCCTGCTCCACGAGGACCACTCCGTTCCAGTGGTATCGACCCAGGTCTGGTATCACGTCGGCTCGAAGGACGAGCGCAAGGGGCGGAGCGGCTTCGCCCATCTGTTCGAGCACCTGATGTTCAAGGGCTCGGAGAACGTCGGCCCCGAGGAGCACAAGAACTTCCTCGCGTCGATCGGCGGGCGCTACAACGCTACGACCGACTTCGACCGGACCCTCTATTTCCAGGTGTTCCCCAGCAACTACCTGGAGCGGGTGCTCTGGATGGAAGCCGACCGCATGCGCACCCTCGACGTCTCGGAGGCGAACTTTCTCTCCGAGCGCGACGTGGTCAAGGAGGAGCGCAGGCTGCGGGTGGAGAATCCGCCGTTCGGCCGCCTTTTCGAGGTCGTCCTGGACAACACGTTCACCACGCATCCCTACAAGATCCTGCCCATCGGCAGCATGGCAGACTTGAATGCCGCGACCATCGAGGACGTGCGCGAGTTCCACCGCGTCTACTACGTGCCGAACAACGCCACCCTGGTGATCTCGGGCGACTTCGATCCCGCCCAAACCCTGACGTGGGTCGAGAAGTACTTCGGTCCGATTGCGAAGGGAAAGGACATCCCCCGCGATGTCCCGGTGGAGCCGGAGCAGACGGCCGAGCGGCGGCTGGTGGACTACGACTCCCGCACACCACTGCCGGCGGTGATCTTCACCTATCACGTGCCGGAGGAGGGGCATTCCGACCTCTATGCGCTGGAGGTGGCGAGCCGCATCCTCTCCGACGGCCAGAGCTCCCGCCTCTATCGCGAGATGGTCTACGAGAAGCAGATGGCCCTGCAGGCCGGCGGCCAGACGATCACCCTGGAGGACCCCGGAGTCTTCTGGTTCTTCGCCATCCTGCAGCAGGGGCACGCCGCCGAGGAGGGGCAGAAGACTTTGGAAGCGGCCATTGAAAAGCTCAAGAGCGAGCCGGTCACGAGCGCGGAGCTGGAGAAAGCCAAGAACCAGCTCATCGCCAACCTGGTCTTCCAACGCCAGACCGACGACGCCAAGGCGGACGCGCTCGGCCATGCGGAGGTGATCCTGGGCGACTGGCGCCTCGTCAACGACGAGCTCGCGCGCTTCCAGAAGGTCACCGCGGCCGACGTGCAGGCGGTGGCGAAGAAGTACTTCCGTCCCGAGAACCGCACCGTGGTCCACATGCTGCCCGAAGCCATGCGGCCGGCCCAGGGGGGTGAGGCGAAGAGCGGCCAGAACGAGGTGAAGCCATGAAGACGAAGATTTCGCGCAGGAGCGCCGTGCTGGCGCTGTCCCTGTGGGCCGCGGCCGCCGCGGCGAGCGCCCAGCAACCGGCCGCGAAGCCGAAGCAGACCCCTCCGCCGCCGCAGCCCGAGAAGAAGATCCACTTCCCCGCCTTCGAGCAGAAGACTCTGCCCAACGGGCTGCGGGTCGTGGTGGTCGAGCACCATGAGACGCCGACCGTGAGCCTGCAGCTCCAGATCCTGGCCGGCAAGGTCTTCACCCCGGCCGGCAAGGCGGGCGTCGCCAATGCCACGGCCGAGCTCCTCCGCCAGGGTACCCAGAGCCGCTCGGCGCAGCAGATCGCGGAGGCCATCGACGCGGTGGGCGGCAACCTGGCCACCTACGGGAGCTGGGATTCAGCCGGCGCCATCGCGCAGACGACCTCCGACCAGCTCGACCTCGGGCTGGATCTGCTCTCCGACGTGATCCTCCGCCCCAGCTTCCCGGCCGACGAGATCGAGCGCTGGCGGGGACAGACGCTGAACGGCCTGCGCGTGCAGGTCGAGGACGCCGGCTATCTCGCCGACGCCAGCCTCGACCGCGCGGTGTTCGGCGATCACCCCTATGGGCTGCCCGATGCCGGGACGCCCGCCTCGGTGCAGAGCCTCACGCGCGAAGACCTGGTCGCCTTCCACCGCGAGCACTACGTGCCCAATGAGGCGATCCTCGCGGTGGTCGGCGACGTCAAGCCCGCGGAGGCCTTCGCCAAGGTCGAGCGCGCCTTCGGCGCCTGGCCCAAGGGACAGGCGCACGAGATCCCGAAGATCCAGGCTCCCGCCGCCGGGAAGCCCCGGATCGTGGTGATCGACAAGCCGGACGCGGTCCAGACCGAGATCCGGACGGGCCAGATCGGGCTCGCCTACACCGACCCGGACTACTTCGTCTCCCAGGTCTACAACGCGGTCCTCGGGGGCGGCGCGAGCGCCCGCCTGTACGAAGAGATCCGCCGCAAGCGCGGGCTCTCCTACGGCGCCGGCAGCGCGTTCCTCTACATGCTCCAGCCGGGGTCGTTCACGGCCAATACGTTCACCAAGACCGAGTCCACTCTAGAGGCGCTGGATACGGTACTGGCGGTCATCCGCGGCCTGAAGGAGCAGCCCGTGCCTCAGGAGGAGCTGGCGACGCGCAAGACCTATCTCACCGGCGTCTTCCCCCTGGAGATCGAGACCGCCGAGGGAATCGCGGCCAAGGTGCTCGAGGCGATGAAGTACGGCCTCGGCCGGGAGTACCTGGAGAGCTATCGGGACCGGCTCGATGCCGTGACCGCCGACCAGGTGAAGAGCTTCGCCGGCCGGCGCATTCAGGACACCCCGCCGCTGATCGTGCTGGCCGGTAATGCCTCGGCGTTCCGGGCCGACCTCGAGAAGAAGCACGGTCCGATCGAGGTCATCCCCTATCAGGAGCTCGACCTGCTGCGCGCCGACCTGCGGCAGCCCAAGGCCGATTCGAAGCCGGCCGGCTGAGCTGCTCCGCTTCCTCTCTACAAAAAAACCTACCCCCTGTGTCGCTGCCAGCGAGACAGGGGGTAACACGTCCCTTGACAATCCGTACCGATCCGGTACAGAATCTTCTTGTTGCTGACATTATCTCAATAACAGAAAGCCGGCCCGCGGGGACCGGCATAAAGAGAGGTGGCCCGGTCTCACTCGGGGGAGCTGCACCGGGCCACCTGGTAACCGGGACGCGGCGCGTGCGTGGCGCACCTGCCCAGACGGAACCCTCAACATCCGAAGCCCAGGTCGATGCTACGCAACCTGCGCAGGACGAGGCGCCGCCGCAGACCACATTCCTCGACACGCTTACCGTCACCGCAATACGGACGCCGAACAGCCTCAAGGACGCACCCGGATCGGTGTCCGTGCTCGGTGCCGACCGCATCGAGCGCGAGGTGTCGACCGATGTCCGCGACCTCGTACGCTACGAGCCGGGCCTCTATGTCGAAGGTGACCCCAACCGTCTGGGGCTCTCGGGCTTCAACATCCGGGGGATCGGCGGCAACCGGGTGTTAACGTTGATCGACGGCGTGCCCACCTCCGAGCAGTTCAACTTCGGCCCACTCTCCGTGACCCAGTCCTTCCTCGATCTCGATGCCGTCGATTCGGTCGACATCGTCAGAAGCGCCGCCTCCTCCCTCTACGGCAGCGACGCCCTGGGCGGCGTCGTCTCGGTGGTCACCAAGGATCCGGCCGACTACCTGGGAGGCAAGCGGAGCGCTTTCCAACTACGCACCCTGTACGACGGCCGGGACCGGGAGCTGTCGGAGAGCGCGACCGCGGCCGCCGGCGGTGATCGCTGGCAGGCGTCGCTGCTCGTGTGACGAGCCAGCGCGACTTCCGCAGAACCAGCGCCCCGGGACACTGCTCCGGCGTCCCGGGGCATTGAGCCAGTGCCCCGGGGCAACAAGCCTGCGCAAGATCCGCAAAACCAGTGTCCCGGGACACTGCAGCCGCGTTGGTGACGTAGTACCGCCTCCACCGTGTAACTACCTGCGCATTGTCTTCAAGTTTCACAATCTCACGAGCTCGAGCCGTTCCTACGGTAGATAGCGGCAATTTGGGAGGGGGCAACCTTCTGGGATCTTTTGCCGGTCCCTGGTCCTCCTCTTTATCCAGGCTCCGTGCGGGCTCGTCTTTCGAGCATAGGAAGCCGTGTGTCTGCATGCTTCTGGTGATCGAAAGTCCCGCCTTGCTCCGGGTCTGTTGGGCCGCCGACCGAGGAGCCCTGATGTATTCGACGGGATGCCGATCTGTAGTTTTGCGGGAAGCTGGAACCGAGGTTGAGGAGAGGGAGGTGAGCGATGAAGACACGGACAAGTTGCGGAGAACCCGTTTCGAGATGGCTTGGCGCCAGAACGTTTCCGAGCTCTATCGACGGAGCCTGCACTGGACCAGCGGCCGCCAAGAGGACGCCGACGATGCGCTCGGCCAGGCCGCGCTCGTCGCCCTGGAAAAGATGCCGCACGAGCTACAGCCCGACGAGGCGCGCCGCTGGCTGCTGCGCCTGGTCTACAGCAAATGCATGGACATCCATCGCCATCGCAAGCGCTCCCGTTCCGTAACCAGGGACACCGACGACTCCTCTCCCGAGGAAGAGATCGAGGCCACAGGTCCCGGCCTCGAGTCGCTGCTGCTGGCGGGTGAGCTGATCGCCGTGATCCAGGACCGCATCCAGGCTCTTCCGGCACGGCTGCGATCCGTCGCGGAGTTGCACCTCCTGCGGGACATCCCGTACTCAGAGATCGCTGACCTCCTGTCCCTTACGGAGGTCAACGTCCGCAAGCGGATGCAAGAAGCTCGAACTCTATTGCGCGAGCACCTCCACGCCTATCTGGCTGGAGATGGGAGCATCCAGGTTCCACGCAAGCCGAACGAAAGCGGAGACAGCCCGGCGATCGACCAGCCCGAGCCGCTGCGGGTCCCGATCTCGGGCTGGTCTCTGGAATCCCTCGAAGAATATGTCCAGCTCCACCCCCGGAGCTGGAAAAGGCGCTGGGAGCTTGCCCTCCGGCTACGCGACGCAGGCTCCTTAGAAAAGGCAGCTTTTCATTTCCGCGAAGCGGTGAGCCGCCAACCGCGCCGCATGGAGCTCTGGTCCGATCTGGGCACGGCGCTCCTTCTGCTGGGCCGCAGCGAAGAGGCTCGCGAGGCTTTCGAGACAGCGCTGGGCCGGGCTCGGGATGAGGTGAGCCGCGCCCGGCTGCTGGATCTGCTTGCTCAGTGTTGAGAGTCACCCGGAGGGCAACTGCACCAAAAGTGAGGACGCGCGGCGCAGGAAGCGCCGGCGTCTCGCTGGCATCATCGAGACAGTGGGCCGAAGGCCCGGCCTTACAGGCTGATGATCAACGGCCCATAGGTCCTTGCCTGCGCCGAACCGTCCCGGGCGGAAACTCTTTGATTGACCTGATAGCTGCCGTCGGTGAGCCCCGTAAAGGAAACTTCGCCGCCGGGCGCGGTCGGCGAGGCCCCCTGGGAGATCCCAGAAGAGTTGAACAGTTCCCAATCGATAGCCGTCAGGCGATTCTGGGGTTCGGACCGCGACGCGTCCCGGCACACGATCGTGTTCGCCGCAACACGGCACTGCCCTCCGACGAAGATGCTCACGATTTCTGTGGGTGAGGGCACGGGTGGGGGCGAGGTTGAAGATGAGTTCTCCTCGCAACCCGCCAGAGTCGCCAAGACCAGGCTGCTACAGAGGACGAGGCGGCAAGACTGCTTACGTCGAGTCATGGAAAAGGCTCCTCACGAAGTTGTGCCTTGGAAACGCAGATCCGGACTGGTTTGTGAAATCAACCTAGTAATCAAGCGGACGTGTATTCGAGACGCCCTGCGACAGAGCTTCCTGTAAGGCATGTCGCGCCGACTGCGAGATTCCTTGATGCCTTAAAGCCACCGCAGGCCAGAGAGAAATTGAGCAACAGCCTGGCATCCGGCGCGAGTGCGCGGGATTGCCAGTGCGCAAATCTTTGAGTTTCACGGCCATACGTCTTCCAGCGTTTTTCGCTATAGAGAATAAGACTCTGCAACCAAATGGAGGTTCTAACGTAATGCGCGCCTCAAGCCTGCTCGATCTGCTCAGCAGAGAGTTTACCCCGGAGGTTATACAGAAAGCCACCTTCCTCGCCAGCGAAAATGGTATTGGAGGTGGTTGGGAAGGATGGCTCCAAGCAGAGACTGCCCTATGCTTCTTTTCTGAGGGGGTAGGAACCTCCTGCCAACGTGAACAGCCCTATCCTCCACCGAACTCCAATTATAGATGTGACTTATGTCTGAACCGCGCTGACAAAGATCTAACATATGTTGAGCTTAAATGCATGAATCCTTACAAGGTAAGTGCGCAGAAAGCACTTGACAATAGTTGGGCTTCTTTTACGCAAGATATTCGAAAAATTATCCAAATTGGAATCCCGACAAGCATTGCCCTGCTGGCGGTATACGGTTATTTCACCAAGGAAGGCGTAGGTAACATACAAGAGCAGATCCGCACTGCCGTTGGCAAGACGATGATGGATATTGATACATTTGCATGGGATACCATGTGCAAAATGCCGCAGAAACTCATTTCTGTTGACACCACGAGTACCACAAATAGGCTTATTTTAGTCGCCACGTCACCTGTCGATTAGGAACTCCCCAATCTGCTTTCCTTCTGCCGGCCATGCTGGATGGCAGAAGGAGAGCAGACCCAGAATTAATGGCCGTGAAGTTCTAGCGACGTCCCATGGGATTTTCCCCAGCAAAGCCGGGGTTTAAAGCTTCGAGTCAGAGACCTCCAGCAGAGCCGGAGGCTTGAAATATAGGAGCCGCTCAAAGCGGCTTGGCTGCGAGCCGCCTAAAGGCGGCTCGCCACCACTGTCATTGGATCGACTCGACTCCGTCTGAAGGATTCTCCCCCAGGCCAGAATCGCGGCGACCTCCACCTCCGGTAGCTTCTTGTACGGGCCGATAATTGAATGTCTCTCATGTAGGCAAGGCCAAAAGAAGGATAGTTCTTTCTTAGAACGAAACGAAGATGCCTGCCAAGGACCCGGCTAACCGCGACGCTACTACGAAGAAAGCGCAGTTGAGGCTGTCTGGCTCCTCTCCTTTTGCCAGTGCCTGTCCTCAGAAGCTTGCTAGCAGTTCATGCCGATTCTATGAGGCTTCCTTGGTCTTCTCGCGCCTGCGTCGACGACTCGCCGGCTTCCTTACCTGCTCCTTCTCCGTCGCTTGCTCCTTGACTTCCGCTTTCGGCGTGGTTCGTCCCCTTTTTTCTTTCGAAGCTTGCAGCGTTTTCTTGGTTTGGGCCGGAAATGGCATACTGGCCTTTTGGAGCGTCTTGGTTCGCTTCGTACGTACTGAAGCAGCTTCCTTTTTCGGTCGCGTGACCCGCTCCGCATGGTGCGGAGCACCTGGATTGATCCGGTATCTTTGAGTGGTGGTGCTGTGAATGGTAAAAACTCCACCCTCGCCAGCCGCGACCTCGGTCGCGCGGATCTCCTCCTCTGCTAGAGGCACTCCCACATGGACCAGCGGGCTGACAACAGCGAGGAAGAAGGGGGCGGCCAAGGAGTCTATCAGCACTCCGTGGGGAGGAAGGGGGCGAGGAAGGTAGATATCGTGCTCGCCGAGTTGGACGTAGCACCATATGCCGGTCGAGAAATCGTTTTCGATCCGGAGCTCTCCCAATCCTGGCTCCCGTACGTTGCGAGCCAAGATGGCCCCCCAAGCCGAACGGCCCAGTCTGATCTCTCGGATGGCAAGGCTGTCATGGTTCCGTCGCAGGGAGAGGATATTAGTCTGGTAGATCGGTTGCTGGGAATCTTCAGGAGAAAAGGAGTAGCGAGCAAGGACCCGATAATCCCTGGGAATCGAAAAGATGGCACGCCCCCGGGGAGGTGGAGACACGATGGTCCAGGCCACGACAGGCTCCGATGGCCGGAGCGGCGATCTCTTGTAGAGCGCGATGTGTACGATTCCACTCGTCTCGTTGGCGATCTCGAGCTTCATGTTTCCCCTCCTCGGCTGAAGCGAGCCATCTTTCCACGCTGTTTTCTAGCCGCTCACCCGCCGCTCTCGTTGCCACTCCCGGCAGGAACTCCGGCCCCACCCTTTGCGCCGCTCTCCCCTCCCGGTGTGTCCATAAGCGAGGGGAAGAGCACGACCTGAGCCTGTTGAAATCCGGAGAATTTCAAATTCTTCACCAGCAGCACAGGTGGATTGGACGGCTGCTGGAGCAGAACCAGGCTGCCCTGGAGGTAGGGAAATGGGGAGACGGCATCACGGAGGCTGAACGGGACTACGGGGCGAGTTGCCGCAAGAGTCGTCTGGAAAACCTCCTGGAAAATGCGAACGCAAGCCTTGCAGGTGGCGGGAGGCGCTGCCTGGGAAGAGGCTTGGGCCGCGAGCTGCGGATCGTGCACCTCCTGGAGCGACCATTGGATGAGGAACTGTGGGTCGAGGTTGTTGAACCAGACTCCGGTCTGCGGGGTGCTCATAGTGCCGGAAGCAGGTGTGGTACTGGGCGAGGTTTGGAATGGATCGGATGCAAAGGGATCTGGAAGGCTGGGTGAGGTGTCCGTGGGGGAAGCTGATGCCGTGCCGGCGTCGGTCGAGGCCTGCGAAGAAGAATCGGCTCCAGCCGGGTCCGGAGCAGTGACAGACGGAGGTGAGGGGGAGGACTGGAAGGGATTCCATGAAATGGGATCGGGGAGACTGACAGGCAGCGTGGGCGTGGGAGAGGCCTGCGTCGCATCGCTGTCAGCAGAGGAATTCGGAGGAGTGGTGGGATCGCTTGCCATGGGAGTGTTTCTCCTTTCAAAAAATGGCACGGCGCCAGGATCCCGAAGAATCGAATGCGCCGTGCCCGTACGTGCCGATGCGTCCCGGGCGAGCCCGTGGGTGGCCCGGGTGTGATTGCGTCATTACGTGGTGGTGATGGAATAGCCCTTCCACATCGAGCCGGTCACCGTTGCCGTGCCGCCCTCCAGAATGGGGGTCTCCGTCATCTGGGTCTCCTCGTCCACCAAGTTGCTTCCCTGGTACTGGAACTGGCCGACCACGGCAAGATAGAAGGTCGTCCGGAGGTCCTCCATCCTCACGCCGCCGGGCCACAGCACTTGCGGTGCATAGATATCCTGGCCAGCCTTCTGGATATGGCTCAACACGCCAATCCCGAAGTTGTTTTCCATACGCACTTCGTTGAGGACGAGGTCGGTGAAGACCTGGGCGAGGACCGCTCCCGATGATTGTGTGTCCTGCGAGAGCACCGAGCTGATGATAAAGCGGGCCGACGTCTCATTGAAGGGAAGGACGTTGGTCTGATACACGGTGATGTTGGGATTGGTGGGATTGGGATTGTTGAGGTCCAACGAGTACTGGGCGAAGGCCTGGTAGTCTTCGGGGATTGGAACGACTGTCTGCCCTCCCGGCGGCGGAGCCACGATCTGCCAGGCGATGGTTTGCAGGGTGGGCTGGAGCACGGGCTTCTTGTAGATGGCGATGCGGACGAGATCGGTGCTGTCATTGATGATCGTGAGCTGCGACATGAACGTTTCGCTTCCTTTCACGGCTGAGTCGGTGATTAGGACTGGAGGGCGAGCGGTCTGGATCTCAGCCATTGATCAGGCCGCTCTCGAAACGCCCTCCAGTCGCAATTCGTGCGATCTGCGGAACCGGTGTGTCATCCAAAAGACGCTTCAGACAGTTGAGTTGTGAGAAGTCGCCGTTTTTCGATTCGCAGGAAAGACGGCATAGTATCCGCGGGGTCGGCGCTGGGCGGCACGGCCGCCGAGCCGGCTCCGCCTGGATCCAGCCCCGGAAGATGTGCGCCCGCACCGGATCGAGCTCGCCCAGCGCGGCACACATGTCCAGGCCCTGGAGAGCCCAATAGCGGGCCTGCCCGGGGGATTTGAGGCGCCGATGGAGCACGAGCAGATCGAGCGCGGCAGGAGCGGCCAGGTCGAAGCCGTCGCCTTCTGGGAGGAGACACCAGCCCACTTCTGTCGCTGCAACGGCTTCCCGCAGGCGATCGCAGCGGGCGAGCACCCGGCCGTGCTCGAGCCAGGCTGCCGGCAGGGCGGCGGCCTGTCGCTCCACTGTCGCTTGCGACAGCTCGGCCGCACGGCCTGTCCGGCCAAGGTTGGCCAGGGCCCAGGCCGCGGTCGAAGTGGTGTCCCAGGCGTCGCCGTAGCGGGCCAGCAGGTTTTCGCATTCCTGGAGTGCGCGCCCAGGCAGACCGCCACGGAGCGAGATGCGGCAGGCGAGCAGGTCCAACTCACGACACCAAGGCAGGAGAGCCCGGCCTGCGTCAATGTCCTGGAGCGCGGCGAGGGGACGGTCGAGAGCATCCCGCAGCCGGGCGCGCTCGATCCGGGCCTGGGGATTCCGCGGCCGCTCCGCCACAAAGGCGGCCATCTCTCCAGTTCCCGCGAGATCGCCGCTACAGACACGGAAAAAGCTCAGGAGACTTCGTGCCGACGCACGAGTCCGAGCCAGATGCTCGACCGCGCGCCACGCGCTGTCTTCCGGCACAAGCCGGCCTCCGGCGTGGCGGGCGCGCGCAGCAAATTGGCGTTCCAGGGCTGGAGGATTCGAGTTGTCCACCTCCAGGGCCATGGCGTTACGCCGCCAGGCTTCGGACGAACGGCCCAGGAGCCGCAAGGCTTCGAAGCCGAGCGTCAGCGCCGCGACATCCGTGGGATGGAGGGCGAGAGCTTTCTCCAGCGCCGCGACCGTTTCGGTTGGACGGCCGGAGGCCCACTCGAGCTCGGCCAGAGCGGTCCAGGGAGCGGATGCAATATCGGTGGTGTGCACGAGAGCTCCTTCAATGCACCACGGAGCCATTTGGCAGGGGCGCGTCAGATTTTTCCCAAAGTGACGCTGCCGAATTGGCGATTGTGAAATCGCCGGGAATCTCTACTGCACCGCCGCTCAAAATTCACGATCTGTGACCATGAGACGTTCAAGACGATGAGACCTGGCCCCCCCACGTCCGATAAAGGAGGAGAAGCGATGGCACGAGGTTCAGCCGGCGCCGACAGCTCGACACCTGTAACGGCGAGCTTGATCCAGGCAGCGACACAGTTGTTTGGCGAGACACCCATTCTCTGGGGGCGCTATTTCACAAGCCCCACGACGCCTGGCTCCACCGAGTACCGCCACGCCGAGGAAAACCCGGTGCTTGCGCAGGCAGGTATCCGCCTGCTACCCATCGCCCGTCAGACGACAAACGTCGCCGGCAGCGCGCAGCAGGGCACCTCCGACGCGCAGGCGAACGTGGACGACATCTTCGACACGTTCGGTACGCAATGCCTCGCCGCACAGGGCGGAGAGATCTTTCTCTTTCTCGACGTGGAGGGGAGCCCCTCGGCCGGCAGCCCCTCGCTTTCGCAAAGCTATTACACCGGCTGGGCGCAGACGCTCGTGAGCTACAGCCGTAGCTCTTCGAACAACGCCGTGACCATCCTCCCGTGCATTTACGCACGGCAGGGAGATGACCAGACCTGGAACGCCCTCGTGGCCGCCGCCGACGCGGGCGTCCAGTGCAATGGTGTGTGGGTCGCGCGCTACTACTATAACAGTTGCGAGATGACCGACTGGGATGACTCCGTCGTGATGCCCGCCGTCAAGCTGCCCTGCAACGTGCTCCTCTGGCAATACGCCGAGAACTGCGGCGGCGGATCCATTGATTGCAACCAGACCAACCCAGGCCTCGACATCCATTCTGCTCTTCTCAATCACCTCATCATCTGCCCCTCGCAGGAGGTGAGCGGTCAGCAGTGAATCAAAAGGACTTCGCAGCCTTCTGCCGCAACGTGTCCGGCCGCAAGGCTGCCGGCTGCGGCTTTCCCGCTCAGCTCCCCGCCGGCACCTCCGTCCCCGCTTCCAGCGTCCTCCGGATGCGCGCGTCCAGATCCTCCAGATGCGCCCGGGTGTAGCCGTCCATCGCGCTGGTCGCGGTCTTGGGCAGGGCCTTGCCGATCCTGCGGTTGATGGAGCGCAGGGTCGAGGCCGCGACCTGCGAGGCCTCGGCGGGTGTGCCCTGCTCGGGAGTCAGGGCCAGCTTCGTGAGATGCGTCACCAGCAGCCTTTGCAGCGAGCGGCGGTCCTGGGAGAGCTTCGCTGACGGGCCGAGGTCGCCGAAGGCTGTGGCCTCCAGGTGTCCGAACAGCTCGGGGATGGTGAAGGGTTTGCCCTGGGTGCGGCGCTCGTTGTCGAGCACCCGGGCCAGGCGGGCCGGCTGGAGCAGGGTGCCGATCGCCGAGTCGTACAGCCCGGCGATGCGGGTCGCGACGTTGTAGTCGCTCGCATACCGCCAGGGGTAGTTCCAGTCGAAGAGGAGGTCGGCCTTGAGCGCGGCCAGCGTCTCCGGAGGGAAGGCGAAGGCACCGTCGGCGAAGACCTGCTCGTCGAGCACCTTCAGAGCCCGCCGCTGGATATCCGGGGTCACCGGGGTGACCGGCAGCGGTCCGCCCTTTGCCGCGGCCGGGGAGGTTGCGACACGCCGCAGGACGATCTGGCCGCCGACCTGGCGGGCGCTCATGTCGATGTAATCCATGGCCACCGAAAAGATGGCCGAGTCGAGGGCCTGCCGGAGGATGTTGTAGTCATGCCCCTCCTCCAGGACCAGCTCGGGCAGGCGCGGCAGCACCTCGTGGCGCAGGATGCTCAGGCGCGTTTCGGCGAAGGCGAGCGGGTCGTCTCCGAAGTCGTCGGAGTTCGTCGTCGGATCGATGTCGTTGAGCTCGCCGCTGTCGTAGATCAGGCCGGGCTGGGTCTCGGCCCGCGCAGCGATCTTGTCGAGCTCGCGAGCCTCCTGCTCCGGCGACAGGCTGGGAAACGGCCGGTAGAGGTACTCGATGGCGAGATCGTCGTAGGGCCCGACCTCCTGGAGGAAGTAGTCGCCCTGCGGAGCGCCCTTGGGGGCGAGATAGATCGGGTTGTAGTCCATCACCGAGGTGGCGAAGAGCCCGCTCGAAGCCCGGCCGGTCAGCTTGCCGGACGCGACCGCCTCGCGGCTGGCGAGCAGGCTCGCCTTCCAGTTGTGCGGGAAGCCGAGGGCGTGGCCCACCTCGTGGGCGATCAGCTCCTTGAAGGCCTCGCGGGCGAAGCGGTCAGCCTCCGGCGTGCCCGGCTTCAGGATGCCCCGCGACTGGAGCACCAGCCGGGCGAAGGCCATCTGGCTGGAGAACGAGGCCGCACGGTCGCAGAACTGCCGGTCCCGCCGCAGGTGCCGCAGCGCCTCGGTGCGCTCCGCGGCCAGCCCGGCGGCAAAGCCCGCCTCGGCCCCCGGCTCCGGCGCCCGCCACCAGGCATAGACCAGGTAGCGGTGCAGGGCGAAGGAGGGGAACTCGCCGTTGATCCAGACGTTGGCCTTGAGGACCTTGCCGGTGCGCGGGTCGCTGATGCTCGGGCCGGCCATGCCGGAGAAGTTCAGGTCGTCGGTCAGGTTCCACCAGATGACCGAGTGATGGAGGTCTGCCGGGTCCCATTTGGGGTCGTCCGGCCGGTCGAGGACCCGGATGGCGTTGCTGATGCCGACTTTCTCGAAGGCCCGGTTCCACCAGAGCGTCGCCTCGTGGACCAGAGGCCGCCACTCCGCCGGAACGCCGTGGTCGACGTAGAAGGTGACAGGCTCGACGGCCGGGGAGACCGGCTTGGAGGGGTCCGACGGGCGGATGTCCCAGCGCTCGGAGATATGGCGGAAGGCGGAGTCCCGCCGGTCGATGTCCGTGTAGTCCTTGTAAGACTCGACGAAGGTACCGATCCGCTCGTCCGCCTTGCGCGGCCGGTAGCCGTCGTCGGGCAGGCGGAAGAAGTGGTATTCGACCAGCGCTTCGAGGAAGCGGGGATCCGCGAGCCGGCTGGCCCGGGCGTTGCGGAACCCGCGTCCCTGTTCGCCGCCGCCCCGCTCCTGGCGGCGGAAACGGTACGAGACCCGGGCGACCACGTTGTCCGGGAGGGCCGAGAGCGAGACCAGGGTGGAGTCCTCGGGCGAGGCCGCGAATCCGGATTCGGGCGGCAGCAGGGCGGCCAGGTCCTGGCTGAAGAGCTTCTTCGCGTCCACCAGGTTCGGCGCGGGCCGGTCGGTCAGCGGCGTCAGATCGCCCAGGAAGACCGGCGACGCCGGAAAGGTCGCCTCGACGGTCGGACGCAGGAGCGAGCCCTCGGCAGTCCGGAAGTCGAGGTTGTCCTTCTTCAGGACCAGCCGGTCTCCCTGGCGTTCCCAGGTGACCACGGAGTTGTCGAACGTCTGCCCGCGCGGCATCCAGTCCCCGGCGGCGTCGACCAGGATCACGGCCAGGCCGAGCTGGTCGCCGAGAAGGTCCTGCGGCACCTCGAGCCAGAGCTTGCCCGGGGCACGGTAGAAGGTCACGAGGCCGGGGAGCTTCTCGGCCCCGCGGACGGTGTCCGCGAGGGTCTTTCCTCCCTCGTCCCCTCCTTCGGGAGGGGCGGCGGCCCCCGGAACCGGGACGAGGAGCATGGCGAGCAGAAGGATCATCAGGGCAGGCGTGGCGCGGCGGAAACGGTTTTGACGCATTACAGGGCTCTCCTTCGGAAGCTGGGGCGCACTATACCGCGGGCAGAACGCCCCTATGGTACGATCCGCTCGTCCCCAGGTTTTCAAAAGGAGAAATCAATGAAGAAGATTGGCATGGCCTCGGCCTGCACCGCGCTCGTCTGCGCCGCTGCTCTGCTCGCATCCGTTGCCGAGGCCGCTGGCAACAAGGTGGTCCTCAAGAACAAGTCCGACTGGGAGATCCACCATCTCTTCCTGTCGCCCACGGAGAACGAGAAGTGGGGTGCGGACCAGCTCGGCGACGACGTCATCGAGCCCGGCGGCACCTTTGAGCTCCACAGCATCCCCTGCGACAGCTACGACATCAAGCTGGTCGACGAGGACGGCGACGAGTGCGTCGTCGCCGACGTCGACATCTGCAGCGGCCAGGAAGGCTGGGTCATCTCCAACGATGACCTCCTCGCGTGCGAAGAGGAGACCGAGGGCGAGTAGTAGGCTCGCCGGTTTCGATTCAGGGGTGGCGCTACGGAGCGCCGCCCCGCCACCCGATCCTTCCGCTCACCCCTCCGGCGACAGCACCGCCTCTCCCCCACCCTCCCGGGCTCCCGGCCGCGGGGCGTACCAGTCGATGCGGCGCGTGGCGTACATGACCAGCGCGAGGATCGCGAAGAGGCCCAGCGTGCCGAGCAGGAGGGCATAGTCCTCGGCCTGGAGCAGGACATAGAGATAGCCGTAGAGCGCGGCCAGGGCTCCGGCCGTACCCAGGGCCCGCAGGCGCCCGTGCAGGATCGCCGCCGAGTAGCCGGCGATCAGGCCGATGGTGGCGGCCGAGGCGATCGCGTACGAGAGGCCGAAGGCCACATGCTCCGAAATCGAGAGGAGCAGCAGGTAGAAGAGGCAGAGCGCCGCCCCCACCAGCAGGTACTGCATCGGATGCAGCGAGAAGGGATTGAAGACCTCATAGAGGAAGAAGGTCAGGAGGGTCAGCAGCAGGAAAAGGGCTCCATACTTCACCGACCGCTCGGTCTTCTGGTAGGCGTCGACCGGCAGGAAGAGGCCGACGCCGAAGGCGGACTCGGCGACCGCGTTGCCACTGATCGCCTCCTGCCGCTCGCTCTCCCGCCACTGCGACGGGTACCCCCGACCGAAGTAGGGGACGCTCCAAGCTGCCTCGAAGCCGTTCGCCGCGACCTCGCGGGACTTGGGTAGGAAGGCTCCGATGAAGCTCGGGTCGGGCCAGCTCGAGCGCAGGGTCGCCGTGGTCTGCTGGCCGAAGGGAAGGATCTTCAGCTCGCTGCTGCCGTTGATCGCCAGATCGAAAGCGAGGTGGTAGATGTCTCCCGCCTTCCCCACCTCCAGCTCGGGGATTGGAGTCCTCAGCCCGGTCGCCCAGAGGCCATCGACCGCTCCCCCGGGTGTGAGAGGCAGGGTCCGTCCCGCCCAGGCGATTTGCACGGCGCTACGGATACCCCGCAGGTCCGGCACGCCGATGGCCAGGGCCGCTTCATCCCACAGGACCTCCCCGTCGGAGACGTACCACGAGGCGAAGCTCGGGCGCCGGAAGGTTGCCGTGCCCCGCAGGTCCGACTGGTAGACAGCGACCTCGAAGATCCCCCGGCGCCGGCGCTCAGGCCGGATCTCTCCATCGATCTTCAGCGTCTCAGGAAGGAAGTAGGCGAGCTCCCTGTAGATGACGCTCTTTCCGTTCTCGTCCGTGCGGCGGGCTCGGAAGGGCACGATCAGGACAGGCCCGCCGAGGGTCTGGGCTTGTCCCCAGATCGACGCGATCTCGGTGGCGACCTGCTCGCGCCTCGCCTGGCGCTCGGAGATCAGGCCCCGCACCATGGCAAGGGGGATCAGGAGCAGGAGGACCAGCACTCCCACCACCACCATCTTCAGGACCACGGAATTCCTCAGGGGGCGCCTCTCGGCGATTGCCGGCTTCATCGTAGTTCTCTCCTTCGGGCACCAGTAGACGCCGCGGGCCGGACGCGAAGAGGGCGGATGCGGGGCAAAGCGGCACGGGATTGTGGCGAGATCGTGGCATTCCCACCGGCCGCGCGGATTTGCGTTACATTGCGGGCATGACGACCTCTTCCGGCGCCCGGGTGGCGCTCGTGGACGACGAGGAGAGCCTGCGGGAGACCGTCGGCTTCGCCCTGCGCCGCGACGGCTATCGCGTCGAGCTGTTCGCCGACGGCCTCGAGGCCTGGCGGAGCTTCGAGCGGGTGCTCCCCGACCTGGTGATCCTCGACATCCTGATGCCGCGGATGGACGGTCTGGAGCTCTGCCGGCGGCTGCGCGCCCTGTCCGAGCGGCTGCCGATCCTCTTCCTCACCTCGCGCGACGAGGAGCTCGACCGCGTCCTGGGCCTGGAGCTGGGGGCCGACGACTACCTCTGCAAGCCGTTCTCGATGCGCGAGCTGGCCGCCCGGGTCAAGGTGCTGCTGCGCCGCGCTGCCCTGCTCCGGGAGCCCGCGGGCGGCGAGGACGAGCAGATCCTGGAAGCCGGCAGCCTGCGCCTCGACCTCCGGCGCTACCAGGCCTCGTGGAAAGGGGCCGCCGTGCCGTTGACCGTGACCGAATTCACCCTCCTCCATGCCCTGGTCCGCCACCCCGGCCACGTCAAGACCCGCGCCCAGCTCCTGGAGGAGGGCTACCCCAACGACGCCTACGTCAGCGACCGCACGATCGACAGCCACATCAAGCGGCTGCGCAAGAAGCTCGCGGAGACCGATCCCGGCTTCTCGGGGATCGAGACCGTCTACGGCCTCGGCTACCGCTACCGGCGGGACTGACGGCCATGCGCTTCCTCGCCCGCATCTCGATCCGGCTGCTCCTCTTCAACGTGCTGCTGGTCTTCCTGCCGGCTGCCGCCTTCCTCTATCTGGAGGTCTATGAGGGGAGCTCCTGGAAGCGCAGGAGCGGGCCATGGTGCAGCAGGGCCGGCTCGCGGCCGCGGCCCTGGGCGAACAGGGCGAGCTCGAAGCCGGCGCGGCCAAGGACCTCCTGCGCCGGCTCGAAGGACGGTCGGAGTCGCGGCTGCGGATCGTCGACCGCCGCGGTGCCGTGCTCGCCGACTCGGCGCGCCAGGTCCCGCCGCGGCCCGTCCTGCCGCCGGATGTGTCCCGTTCCAGTTCCTACGACCGCGTCCGGAGCGCTCTCCCCGAGGCCCGCGAGAACCCGCTCTATCGGGTGGGGGCGTGGCTCTACCGGACCGCCCGGAAGTTCGGTTTCTTCACCGACGAAACCATCTCCGTAAGATCAGACGAGCCGGTCCCCGACGAGCCCGGAGGGGCGGGCCTCGGCGGCCGTCCGGAGGTGCGAGCGGCCCTGGCCGGCCGGTACGGCGCCACCACCCGCGTCACCGGCAGCGGCGAGCAGTCGATGACCCTCTACAGCGCGATCCCGGTCCGCAACGGCGGCCAGGTCGTGGGCGCGGTCCTGGTCTCGCAGTCGACCGTGCGCATCCTGCGGGCGCTCCACGAGGTACGCCTCGACATCTTCCGCGTGGTCGTGGCCTCGGTCGCCGTGGCCTCCATCCTCAGCCTGCTCGTCTCGGCAACCATCGCCCGGCCGCTGCACCGGCTGCGCGACGAGGCCAACGCCCTGCTCGACCGCCGCGGCCGGCTGAAGGGCCGGTTCCGAGGCTCGGCGAAGCTCGACGAGATCGGTGATCTGTCGCGGGCCCTGGAGCAGCTCACGGCGCGGCTCCAGGGGCATCTGCGCTTCATCGAGTCGTTCGCCTCCGACCTCTCGCACGAGCTCAAGAACCCTCTCGCCTCGGTGCGGAGCGCGACCGAGATGCTCGCCGAGGTCGAAGACCCCGCGGACCGCCGCCGCTTCCTGGAGATCGTCCAGCGCGAGGTGGCGCGCATGGAGCGGCTCCTCTCAGGCGTTCGCGAGGTTACGGAGATCGATGCCGCGATCGAGTCCGAGGGGGTGGTCCCGGTGGACCTGCGCGACCTCCTGCCGCGGGTGATCGACAGCGTCCGGCTGCGCACCGGCGATCGGGTCCGGATCGAGCTGCAGGCCCCCGCCCATCCGATCCGCGTGACCGCCTCGCCCGAGCGGCTCACCCAGGTCTTCGAAAACCTTTTGAACAATGCGATCGATTTCTCACCGCCGGGTGGACGGGTGACGGTCGCCCTTCAACCCGCCGATGCGGACCTCGCGGTCGTGACGGTCGAGGACGAAGGCCCCGGCATCCCGCCGGAGCACCGCGAGCGCATCTTCGACCGCTTCTTCAGTTGGCGCCCCGGCCCAGGAGGGCGTCAGGTGCGCAACGGCCACATGGGGTTGGGCCTCGCCATTGTCAAGGCGATTGCCGAAGGCTATGGCGGCGTGGTGACGGCCGGCGAGCGGGCCGGAGGCGGAGCGAGGCTGGAAGTTCGGCTGCCGGCTGTTCATTCGTGAAAAGGGGCGAGGCGGTCCGCAGGGAGCTTCCCTCCGGACCGCCTCGCAGGCCCGACCTGCCCTACTGCTGGCAGGAGGGCGTCGCGTAGATCACCCGCAGCACCGGCGGGTTGACGCCTTCATTGGACTCCATCTCCAGGCCGTTGGTCTGGCCCGGCCGGGTGGCGACCAAGCCGTTGTTGTCGACGGTCCCGGTCCGCCAGTCCTCGATCAGCTCGCGGCCGGCGGGGTTCAGGACGATCGAGCCCGCGCCGGTCGACTGCAGGAGGAGGAGCCCCATGATGTCGCTGCCGCGGTCGGAAGTGCCGGTGCCAGCCGCGCCCCACGCCTCGTCGTCCGAGGCCCGGTTCCAGGTCGCTTCGTACTCCACCCACTCCCGGGTCACCTGGTACAGCGGCACATAGGCCGAGCTGTCATCGTCCACCTGGACGCGGATCTCCGCATGGAGCACCTCGGCGTTGGCCGGGATGGCCCCGAGCTGCCAGGCCAGGAGGGCGTTGCGCACCGCCCCGTTGTCGCCGTCGATCCAGAAGGTGCTGCGTGCCCCGTGCTGATCGTCCGGGTCCGCCTGGCGGATGTCGGCAACCCTCGCCTGGGTGAGGTCCACCTGGCGCACCCGGCAGGGGTTGCACACGGTGGCCCGGAGCCGCAGCTCGAATTTGCCGTCCGGCGACGAGTCGTTGCCGCGGTCGTGGACCTCCACGGCCAGGATGTTGGTGCCGCTGACCAGATGGGTGGCCGCGATCGTGGCTGTCACCGTGGCGCTGGAGCTGCCGCTGGCCTTGGTGCTGTTGGTGACGGCGCCCGCCGGCATGTTGTTGCGGTACACCTCGGTGCCGTTCAGGTAGACCACCGCACCGTCGTCCCGGACGAGCTCCAGGGCCAGCCCCTCGAAGAGGGTCGGGTCGTCCACCTGGAAGGCCAGGCGGAAGTACATCGTGACGCTCGGCGAGACAGGTTGGGGGACCGTGGTGTAGACGGAGCTGGTGCCATAGCCGAAAGGCCCGAAGCCGGTGTCCCAGCCCGTGTCGTTGAAGCTCGCCTGGTTCCACTGGCTGGTCCAGGTGTCTCCAGTGCCGAGGAACCTCCAGACGGAATTGAAAGGAACCAGGGAAACGTCGAGGCACTGGGCCACGAGGCCGACGTCCCGCGACGAGTCCGTGGAGCTGGCGGTCACGCTGAAGGCGGCCGTCTCGCCGGTCAGCGGCACGATGTCGCTGTCGAGATTCGGGAAGCCCCCGACCTGCTCCGTAGCGTTCCAGCCCGGAGCCTCCAGCCGCAGCTTGTAGCTGCCTGGCAGGACGTTGGTGAAGGAGCAGGAGCCGTTGCTGGCGGTGGTGGTGGACGCCACCTCGACACTGCTCGCCGTCAGCAGGCGGAGGGTGACGCCGCCGATGCCGGGCTCGCCCCCATCCTGCAGGCCGTTCTCGTTCTCATCCTCCCAGACCAGGTCACCGATCTGCCCCACTCCCGGCGGGACCAGTCCGGCGTCCACGTCGAGGCGGCTCTCGCCCTGGTCCAAGCTGAGCGAGGCCGTGCGGCCGTCCGAGGTGGCGATGTCGCTGTCCGCGGCATCGTCGCCCCCGGCGTTCTGGGTTGTGATGCTGTAGCCCGAGGGCGTTACGACCTTCACCCGGTAGTCGCCCTCGTCCAGGTTGCTGAAGAGGTAGCTGCCGACGCTGGTCGTACGGGAAGCAAGGAGGTTGTTGCTGTCGTCGTAGAGCTCCACGGTCACCCCGTCCACACCGGGCTCCCCGGCGTCCTGGAGGCCGTCCTGGTCGAGGTCGGCCCACACCCGGTCGCCGATCTCGGCCTGGACAGGGATGACGGCGTTGACCGTCTCGACGAGGAGCATCTGGGAATAGACGCCGCCCGGGTGACGCAGGTCGGAGCTCATCTCCAGATGGAGAAAGCGCTGATCCGTGCTCGCCGACGGAGCGTCGTTGTTGCACAGATTGGTCGAGCCGTTGATGAACCGGCCCTGGATGCTGTTGGTGCCGCACTTGAAATTATCATCCCCCGAGCGGTTGCAGGAGTTGCCGGGCCGCGCGGGAGTGCCGCCCACGGCAGCCTCCATCCGGTCTTCGAGCTCGGCGGCGAAGGCGTTCGAAAGAGAGAACGGAGAGGATGTGTCGGTTGTGGTGCCGTCGCTGATGGAGAACTCGGGGTCGCCCGTCTCGTCGGCGCTGAAGCCGTGAAGCTGGAGGGAAACGGTGTCGTCGTCCTCCTGGCTGACCAGCTCGTTGAACGCCTCGAAGAAGGTGACCACGGAGTGGGCCATGTCGGAAATGCGATAGGTTGTCACCCCGTCGCAGGCGTCGCTCGTGCCCGGGCAGCCGCTGGGCGTGCCCAGGTTGGCGCAACGGTGGGCACCGGCGAAGAAGAATGCGCGGGCGCCGCTGGCGCGAAAGATCTCGCTGGCCAGCACGGCCGAGCGCTGGTCGTTGATCGGATGAGGCGCCTGGAGAACCAGATGGCGCAGGACCTGGCTGTTGGGACGCACGACGAAGTAGCCCCGGCCGTCGTCGTTGGTGCTGTTGGGGAAGAGGCCATAGAGGACCTCATTGCCATTGCCGGTATCGGTGAATGCAACCACCTCGTAGCCCACCACGGCCGCCAGGTCGTTGGCATTGGACCAGTCCTCGTCGAGGAGAGCCTCGACGGCGTCCTGGAAGTCGGAGATCTCCTGGGTGGTCGGGTCGTCGAAGCCGTTGGAATTCTCGCCGGGCAGGTTCGCCACGGTCGTAGTGGTCCACGCGACAAGATCAGCACTCTGGGTGGACGGCGCAACAGCCGCCGCCCGCCCGGTCAGTATGAAGAAGGAGAGAATCGGGATCAGGATGACAAAAGACTTTCTGAACAACATGACGTCGGTACCTCCAGGCGCCGGACCAACCGGCGCCACTCTGGTTCAAGGTCCCGGAGCACGGGAAACCGGCCCACCGCCGGCATCCGTCCTCCTCAACGACGCCATACGCGAAATCTCTCGGAAACCCGCCAATTTGAAAAAAGAAAATTAAGCGTGAGGGGAAGCCCTTGGCAGGATCGTTTATTCCCGATCCGGCTGATCACAGGGGGACCCGGGCATCGCGGCCCCTGTCACCGGCTCCGTGCTCCCTGTCGCTGGGACCGCGAAGCGCGTCTGGATCTCGCGGTCCGTGTTGCGGGCACCGCGAAGGGCGTGACCCGGAGCCCGGTGCCTGTGACGCGGACCAGGATCGCTGTGACAGGCATCGTGATGCCAGCAGCGCGGACCGCGAAGCTCGGTCCGGATCGGCGAGTCCGGTCACAGGGACCGGGGTCCGCAGTCCGCGCCTCGTGGTCCCCGTCACGCGGACCGCGGTCCCGATCACGCGCTGCTCCAGTTGGTGAGGCCTACTTCCCGTAGTACCCGCTGACGGTCCGCGCCCGCAGGCCGCGCTTCTTGAGCTCGACGCCCACCTTCCTCCAGACCTCTGGCGAGGCGTCGCGGGGGTAGTAGGTCAGGAGGTACTGGCTGCGCAGCTCGCGGAGGATCTCCTGGTAGACCCCTCCGAGGTCCTGGCTGGGCTGGACGAAATAGGCCCGGCCTCCCGAGGCTGCGGCGAGGCGCTCCAGCTTCGCGGCATAGGAATCGAAATCGGCCAGCAGCCCGCCGCCGGCATTGCGCGCAGCCCTTGTGTTCGTGACGATGAGATAGACCGGGAGGCCGCTCTTGCGAGCCGCCCGCAGGCAGCTCCGGTACCCCTTCTCCCCCTCGCCGATGCCGTCCGAGTAGACGATCAGGGCGCGCCGCCCGGAGAGCCGGCCGAGCTGCTCCAGCGAGAAGAGGACGGCCTCGAAGAGGTTGGAGCCGCCGTCCGCGTGGAGCGCCCGCAGCCCGGCCGAGACCTGGGAGAGGTTCCCGGTCGCCCCGACCACCAGCCGCGGCTCGGTGTCGAAGTCCACCAGCAGGGCGCGGTCCTTGCGCGACAGGCTGCCCGCCAGCAGCCCGCGAGCCGCCTTCTGCACGTCCGGCAGCTTGAGGAACATGCTCGCCGACGAGTCGAAGGCGAGCCCGAGGAGCAGCGGCGACTCCCCGGCGTCGTCGAAGCCCGAGATCTCCTGCTCGCGGCCGTCCTGGAGGAGGCGGAAGTCGTTGCGCGACAGCCCGGTTACCGGCCGGCCGTCGCGGTCCGTCACCACGACGTAGAGCTCTACGAGCCGCACCTCCAGCCGCTCGCCCATGACCGAGGCGTTGAGGAGAACGGCGTCCTCGGCCGTGGAGCCGTCGTCCAGCCGCGCCGCGGCCCGCAGATAGCCCACCTGCCGGCTCGGCGGGA
Source organism: uncultured Holophagales bacterium (assembly GCA_963842525.1). Classification (GTDB taxonomy): domain Bacteria; phylum Acidobacteriota; class Thermoanaerobaculia; order Multivoradales; family UBA5704; genus UBA5704. The sequence continues at coordinate 1,484,773 of CAWJGT010000009.1, read as the reverse complement.
TCGTGACCCGCTCGCGGAACGGCGGACCGTAGAGGGTCGCGGCCAGCTCCTCGTTCCAGAAGATCTCCAGCCGTTCGAGACGGCGGTCCGGCGGGAGGCGCACCTCCACCTCGACGTCGACCGGCCCCACGGCCCGTCCTCCTTCCGGACGGACGATCCGCACCCCGCGGCCGGTCCAGCGCCGGGGCTCGGGCCGCAAGACGGCTTCGCCGTGCTCGCCCGCGATCTCGTCCTCGCCGGCGGCCTCGTCCTCCGGGCGCACGTCCAGGACCTCGCCGCCCCAGAGGTGCCGTCCCGTGTCGTCGACCAGCAGAGCGAGCCGCTCGGTGTCCGCGGGGAGAGGAAGGTCGATCCGCCAGGCCCCGTCCTCGGAGCGCTCCGCGGCCGGAAGCTCGCGGTGCACGATCGTGGCCCGGGACTCCCCCGCCGGCATCGCCAGGGTGAGTCGCAGCGGACCCGGAGCCGCAGACGGCTCCGCCAGCCGCAGCTCCAGCCGCGCCGTTCGCGTCCCTTCCGCGGGTTCCTCGACATGGAGGACCGCGGCGACTTTCAGCTCGCCCTCCAGCTCCTCCCCCTCCAGGAGCCGCCGTGCGCGCATGGCCGAGACCCCTTCCGGAGCCGCGGACCCGGCCCAGCGGGGAGCCCGGACCGACAGCTCCCGGTTTCCGGCCCGTACCTCCACCTGGGCGCCGGACGCGGGAGCCGGGCTCTCGTAACGAAGCCACAGGCGCGAGCGCAGCCGCGCCACGGCGGGCGCGATCATGGGCGATGAGGTCACGACCTCGCCGCCCGTCGCCTGCGCCAGCCAGGCGAGCGGCTCCTTGGCCCGCAGCAGGACGGGCGGAGCGGGTCTCTCCGGCTCGTCCGGCTTCTTGCGCCGCCCCGGGGTCACGGTGATCTGGACCGGCACCTGCTCGCTGGGAGTCGGCCGCCACCGGTTGAGCTCGGGGAGCCTCTCGTCGCCGACCGGCAGCGGCAGGACGGTCCATCCCAGCTCTGCGGCGGCTCGCGCGGTCTCCTCCGCGGTGCCCTGGAGGGTCTCGGCCTCGAGAGCCCGGGCCAGCTCGGCGCGGGCTCCATCGTTCGCCACGCGGCCGAGGTAGAACTCCGCCGGGGCCGGCTCGAAGCCGTCGCTCACCAGGAAGAGGACCCGGGGACCTTCCGCGGCCCCCTCTGCCAACCATTCCAGCAGGAAGTCCTGCTGCCGGCCGGCGAGCCGGACCTCCTCGGTGACAGCCTCGCCGATCCGCTCCTGCAGATCGTCCGGGGCCGGCGACCCGGCCTCTTCCGTGAATTTCTGCCGCAGGGCTCGGAGATCGTCGCGTCCCTCCCCCATCAGGAAGAGCCGCGAGAGCGCCTCGTCGACCGCCGCAGCATCCCGTGTCGCCCCGAGGACGACGCGCGGCTCCGGCTCGGCAACGACCAGCTCGACCGGTCCCAGGGCCACCAGCTCGCGGGCCTGCGCGGCCAGAGCACCGCCAGCGCCGCGCATGGTCCGCGTGCTGGAGAGCATGCGGTCGACGTAGACCACGACTCGCCAGGGACGGTCCTGGCCGATCGGCTCGACAGCGAGCACGCGCCGGGACTCGCCGCCCTCGGAGACCGAGAGGTCCCCCGGTTTCAGATCGGTCTTCGGGACTCCCTTGGGGTCGAGGACCTCGACCGCGAGCCTCGCCTCGGAGGCGACGGGGGGCGGAGGGGGTGACTGCGGAGACTGCGGTGACTGGGCGAGGAGAACGGCCTGGAGCAGGAAAAGCATGAAGGACAACACGGCTTGATTGTAATCGACCGGGCTCGCCCAGGGTTCACACCCTGGGCTACCGAATGTCGCCCTCCGGGCTCGCAACAGCCGAGGTTTCCAGAGCCCGGAGGGCGGAACTGGGTAGCCCAGGGTGTGAACCCTGGGCGAGCGGGCGCCTCACCCCCACCCCTCTTCCACCACATCCACCCACCCGCCCCAGGCAAGAGGCGCTCCCACACCATATCCCTCCACCCGGTCCCAGCGGGCCCACCGCGGCGCCGGAGGCGCGAGATCTTCCCGCAGGCGCACCACCTCTCCGACCACCAGGAGGGCCGGCGCTGCGAGACCGGCTTCGGCCGTTCGCTCCGCGATGTCCTCTAGGATGGAGACAACCACCCGTTCGCCGGGGAGGCTGCCCTGCGAGATCACGGCTGCCGGGGTGTCCGATGCCCGGCCGTGCCGTTGGAGGAGAGCCGCGATTTCGGCGAGCCGGGATAGCCCCATCAGGACGACCAGGGTGTCGACCCGCGCCATGGCCTCCCAGTCGACCCGGTCGAGGCCATTGCAGTGCCCGGTGACCACTGCGACGCTCGCGGCGATCCCCCGGTGCGTCACCGGGATGCCGGCGAGGGCGGGCACGCTCGTGGCGCTGGTGACGCCGGGAACAACCTCGCAGCGGACACCGGCCTCGGCGCAGGCGAGCACTTCCTCGGCGCCGCGCCCGAAGAGGAACGGATCGCCTCCCTTGAGGCGCACCACGACCTTGCCCTGCCGCGCATGATGTACCAGGAGGTCGTTGATCTCCTCCTGCTGGCAGGAATGGCACCCCGGTGCCTTGCCGGCATAGACCAGCTCGGCATCCTCCGGCGCCTCGGCCAGCAGCTCGGGGCTCACCAGCCGGTCGTAGACCACCACCTCGGCCCGCCGCAGGCAGGCCATGCCGCGCACCGTCATCAGATCCGGATCGCCAGGCCCGGCGCCGACCAGGTAGACGATGCCCTTCATGGCGCGACTCCCAGGATCTCGGCGAAACGGACCCGCGCCGCCTCATCCTCCCCTTCTCGCAGCAGATCGAGCACGTCCGAGTCCACCAGCCGGTACCAGAGCTCCCGCCGTTCGCCGAAATCCGGCTTGCGCGCGGCCAGCCGGGACCGCACCGATCCCGCGAGCGCCAGGAAGCGGCCGTATTCCTCCCCCAACTCGCGCTCGAGACGCTGCCGCAGCCGCACCGCCAGGGCCGGAGCCTTGCCGTTCGTCGAGATGGCGACGGACAGGTCCCCGCGCCGTACCACCGAGGGAGCCAGGAAGCCGCAGTGAGCCAGGTCGTCCACCGTGTTCACCAGGACGTTGCGGCGCTGCGCCTCCTGCCAGACCGCCTCGACGATCGCGGCCGGCTCACCGCAGACGACAACAAGGACCGCATTCGCCAGATCGCCCGGCTTGTAGGAGCGCGGCCTGTGGAGGATCCGCCCCTCCCCCACCAGCTCCGCCAAACCCTGCGGCAGCCCGGGAGCGATGACAATCACCTCCGCCCCGGCCGCGAGCAACCCCCGCACCTTCTCCTCTGCCAGGGCACCGCCACCAATCACCACGCAGGAGCGCTGCCGGAGGTCAAGAAACACCGGATAGGGCTGCACGTCAGACCTCCAGGCTTTCTACTGAGACCCCGTGGCGATCGATCTCCAACGCCAACCGGACATGATCGGTGCACAGCCCCAGCCGGAAGACGCCGGGCGCCTGGACCGTGAAGAGCGCTTCCTCCAGGGACTGGCCCGCGAGCGTCCGCAGAGCCTCATTGACCGCCTCGGTGGCCCGCCGCGCCGCAGCCCCCCGCGGAGTGCGATGGAACAACCGCAACAGGGCCCGCTCGCTGTCGGCGCCATGGAGCCGGCGCGCACGGCCGGTCTGGAGCGACATCTCGACGAGGAGCTCCAGCGGCCCAAACAGACCTTCTTCCACCGTCCCCCCGGCCACGGCGCCGGCAAGCTCCTCATAGGAAGCCCGCACCTGCGGCTCGCGCACCGTCGCCAGAACCCCTTCGATCTCGGCCAGCAGGACCTCGCCCAGGTCCTGATCGATTTCGACAGCGGCACTCACGGCTTTCCTCCCACCACATGGAGCGCTCCGCGGTGGAGGATCGCTTCGACCTCGTGCTCGAAGCCGCCGGTCTCCAGCGGGCAGTGGATGCCGCACTCCTTGGGCGCGTTGGTTTCCCACCACCAGCGGCCGGCCCGTGCATCCTCCCCAGGAGCCGTGGCCCGCGTGCAGGGGGCGCAGCCGATGCTCGTAAAACCTTTCTCATACAGCGGATGGACCGGGACCTCATTGTCGCGGATGTAGTCCCAGACTTCCTCCTGCGTCCAGTCCGCCAGCGGATTGATCTTGGCGAGGCCGCCGTGCTCGTGATCGATCTCCACCTTGCGGATGTTGGCCCGGCTCGCCCACTGCTCACGGCGCAGACCGGTGACCCAGGCATCGAGCCCTTCAAGAGCTCGGCGGATCGGCTCGACCTTGCGCACCTTGCAGCAGAGGAGGCGCGCCGGCACCGAGCGCCGGAAGAGGTCCGGCCCCTGGCGGTTCACCATCGTCTCCACCTGCCGCGCGTCGGGGAAGAAGACCTCCACGGCGAGCCCGTACCGCGCACGGACCGTCTCCATCACCTCGTAGGTCTCCTGCGGCAGCCGGCCGGTGTCGACGGTGAAGACGCGGACGTTGGGATCGATCCGCCAGGCCATGTCGAGGAGGGCCATGCCCTCGGCCTGGAAGCTGGTGCAGAGCGCCGCCTTCCCTCCCCAGCGGTCGAGGGTCCATTCGAGGACCTCCTGGGGCGTGGCGAAGTCGAGCTCCACCGCGATCTGGCCGGCCTCGAATTCGTCCAGCAGGTCGCGTTCATCCCGGTGATAGGAAATTGCGTCAAGCATGCTGTTCGACCTCTCTGACAGGAAATCCCTGGCCCAGACCGATCGCGTTGAGCTCCTCGTCGGTATGGCGGGTAAAAAACTGTTGGATCGATTCGCCGTTGCTCCGGCCGTCCAGCCAGGCTCCGACGAGCCGTTCGATGACTTCGTGGACCTCCGTCCCCGCCACACGCTTGAGGACCGGCCGGCCGATGGCTGCATCGCGAGCCAGGCCGCCGCGCAGGAAGAGGTCGTAGCCCTGCACCCGCTCGCCGTCAACGCCGCGCTCGCGCAGGGTCGTGCCCTGGAGGCCGATGTCGCCGATCCAGTGGTGGGCGCAGGCGTGGGGGCAGCCGTCCAGGTTGAGGCGCAGCGAAGCCGCCGCCTCTCCGAAGGTCCGCTCCAGGTGCTCCACGATGTCCTGGAGCCGCCCCTTGGTCTCGGCGACCGTGAAGTTGCAGAAGGGGTCGCCCGTGCAGGCGATGCTCGTGCTCCGCAGGCGGCCGGCGTCGATCGGAAACCCGAGATCGCCCACCCGGCGGACCACCTCGTCCACGCGCTCGCCCGGGATGCCGCTCAGCAGGAAGTTCTGCCGCCGCGTCAGGCGGATCTCGCCGCCGAAGGACTCCGCGAGGTTGGCGACCGCGCGCATCCGGTCGCCGCTCATCAGGCCGAGGTAGACCGGAAAGCCTGCATAGAAGAGCCCGTCCTGGGACTGCGGATGGACGCCGGTGTGGTCGTGCTCCTCGGCGGGAGGCGCGGGGACCACTCCGTCGGGCAGGCGCCGGCCGAGCCGCTCCTCCACCTTGGCCCGGAAGGCCTCGGCCCCGGTGTCGTGGACCATGAACTTGAGCCGCGCCCGGGTACGCGAGAGGCGGTACCGGAGGTCCTCGCGCCAGACGTCCACGATCGCCCGCAGCACCTGCAGCGCCTCGTCGAGAGGCACCCACACACCAAGGTCGTCGGCCAGCCGCGGCCAGGTGGCGAGCCCGCCGCCGACGCGCACCGCGAACCCCGGCCGGCCTTCACGGAGGTCTCCGATGAGAGCGATGCAGTGGATTTCCGGCGCGTTGCACTGCCCGGGGCAGGCCGCGACCGTGATCTTGTGCTTGCGCGGGAGGTCGGTGTACTCGCGGTTCTGGATGAAGAAATCGGCCGCCTCGGCGAGGAGCGGCCGCACGTTGAACAGCTCGTCGCGGGCGATCCCGGCGACCGGGCAGCTCGTGATGTTGCGCACGTTGTCGCCGCAGCCGCCGGCCGTGGTCAGGCCGGCCCTCTCCAGCGTCTCCAGCACCGCGGGCAGCTTCGCCAGCTCCAGCCAGTGGAGCTGGATGTTCTGGCGCGTCGTCAGCTCGCCGTGGCCGCGGCCGTACTGCTCCGAAATCTCGCCGATCACCCGCAGCTTGTGAGGAGTCAGGAAGCCGCCCGGGATCTTCACCCGCATCATGAAATGGCCGAGCTTGGGCTTGTCGTGGTAGAGGCCATACCACTGCATCCGCACGAAATCCTCTTCCGGCACGGCCTCGTACCCGGCCGCGATCATGGCCGGCAGGTCGTGGATCACCTCGAGCCCGCCCTTCTCGTGCTTCAGCCGCTCGACCGAGTTGCGTTTGCGCACGAGGTCCCAGTTGATCTCGGATTCCGGGACTCCTCGGATGCTGCCCATGTAGCCGCCTCTCTCGTGAAGACACAGCGGCCCCACGGCGCCCGGACGGGGCCATGCGGGGCCGTCGGCGTCCTGTTCCGTCGTCAGGAGCGGCGATCAGCGATCGCGGGCTCCGGCGGATGCTTGTGGGTCGGAATCGGCGGATGCGAGCGGCTGAGCCGCCCCCACCCGCTAGCTACAGGTGCAGCAGGAAGGGAGTTGGGCGAGAACGCCGGGCCGGGACTGTGGGAAGCGGTACATTTGTGAGTAGCTTAGTCCACTTTGCCGCGGATGTCCAGCCCCAAGCCATCCTTTCCATCCTTTGGGGTAGGTTGCCTGGATAGCAGCCAATTGACAGGCAGATGACCCGGGCGTAGCTTCGGGGAGCCCCGGTGTAACGAGAGAGGGTGTCCGCGCGCCTCCTCCAAGGCGGGGACCTCTGGTTCTCGCGCAGCCGGTCCGAGCCATGATTGCACCTTCCAGAGCCGAGACCGAGCGGGTCGTCCCTGTCCTCCGCGCCGCAGACACCGGCATGGTCGACGCCGAAAACCCATGGCCAGGGCTGGCCGCCTTTCGCGAGGCCGACCAGGAATTCTTCCACGGGCGGGAGCCCGAGACCGAGGAGCTGCTGCGCCTGGTCCTGCGCGAGCGGCTGACCATCCTCTTCGGCCTCTCCGGCCTCGGCAAGACCTCGCTGCTGCGTGCCGGCCTCTTCCCGCGCCTGCGGCCGGAAGGCATCTTCCCTGTCTACATCCGACTCGACTACTCGTCCGGCGCGGGGGGCCGCCGCTCGCTGACCACCCAAGTCCTGGACGCGCTTACCCGCGAGGCGGCCGCGGCCGGGATCGAGGCTCCCGCGCCGGTTCCTGCGGCAACCCTGTGGGAGCACTTCCACCGTCAGGGGTTCGAGCTTCTGGAGCTCGCGCAACCGGCTCGTGACGCCCCTCCTGGTCTTCGACCAGTTCGAGGAGGTCTTCACCCTCGGCCGCGGCAGCCCGGAGGCGACCGAGGCGCTCCTCAACGAGCTGGCGGACCTGATCGAAGGACGCCCGCCCGCTGCGGTCAAGGCCCGCCTCGACGCGGACCCGGCGGAGGCCCGGAGCTTCGCCTTCAACCGCCATCCCTACAAGGTCCTCCTCAGCCTGCGCGAGGACTTCCTCCCCGATTTGGAGGGGCTGCGCGAGCGCATCCGCGCCATCGTCCACAACCGCCTGCGCCTGCGCGGCATGGACGGCGAGGACGCGCTGCGCGTCGTGCTCCTCGCCGGCGGGCGCCTGATCGAGCCCGACGTGGCCGAGCAGGTGATCCGCTTCATCGCCGGCGAGGAAAGCCGCCGCGAGAGGGTGCCCCTTGCCGAGCTGACGGTGGAGCCGGCCCTGCTCTCCGTGGTCTGCCGGGAGCTGAACAACCGGCGCCGCGCGCGCGGCGAGCCGCGGATCACCGCCGATCTGCTGCAGGGGAACCGCACGGAGATCCTCAACGACTTCTATGCGCGGAGCGTGGCGGACCTGGACCCCGCCGTGCGCACCTTCATCGAGGACCGGCTGCTGACCGGCAAGGGATACCGGGACCGCGTGGCGCTCGACGACGCGCTGGAGGTCCCGGGCCTCACCCGGGACGCAATCGACAGGCTGGTCGAGCGCCGCCTGCTGCGCATCGAGGACCAGGGCGGCGTGCAACGCGTCGAGCTGACGCACGACGTGCTCACCGGCGTGGTGCGCGCCAGCCGCGACAGCCGCCGGCAGCGCGAGTCCCAGGAGCGGGCCGAAGCGGCCGCGCGCGAGGCGGCGGAGCGGGAGAGGACGGTCCGCCGCGACCTGCGGCGCAGCTTCCTGGTCGCGGCCCTCTGCGCAATCCTGGCGCTCGGGGCCGTGGCTATGGCCGGCGTCGCCTGGGTGGCCAAGCAGGAGGCGGAGGAGGCTGCCAAGAAGGAGAAGAAGGCTGCCAAGAAGGTGAAGGACGCGAAGGACCTTGCGACGGCTAGGGAGAAGGAGGCAAACGTCGCCCGCGATCAGGAGAGGATGGCCAACGCGAACCTGCAGCGATCTCTGACGCGGGAGGAGCAGGCCAAGCGCCAGGCAGAGCAGTCCGAGCTCTCAGCCCGGCAGGCCTTGGCCGGCGAGCAGCAGGCGAACCGGGAGACTCGCGCCGCCCGAGGCCGCCTCGACCTCCGGACGGCGGCCAGCCTCGCCGACGCCGGGCACACCGCCCAGGCGCTCGCCTACCTCGCCCGCGCCCTGCGCTCGGATCCGGACAATCTGGCGGCCAGAGGTGCAACGTTCGACCTCCTGCTCCGCCGCGGCTGGCCTCTCCCGCTGACCATGGCGCGCTACAGCCGCGACGGGGAGCCGGTGAACGACATCCGGATCAGCGAAGACCGTACGCGTGCGGTGACGCGTTCCTCCGGCACGGTTCTCCTCTGGGATGCGCGCACCGGCGAGCTGCTCCGCGCGCTGACACAGGACGACGACAAAGCGAGCTCCTTTCAGCTCAGTCCGGCTGGCGAACGCGTTCTGGCGACCCTGGCAAAAAAACCCGATGAATCAAACAACCCGGTCCACCTCTGGAACGCCCGGACCGGCGAGCCGATCGGCCAGCCCCTGGCGCACGAGAAGCCCATCAGCGTCGCCAGCTTCAGCCCGGATGGCGAGCGCGTGGCCACAGGCTCCCTCGACAAGACAGCACGGCTCTGGGATGCCCAGACCGGAAAGCCCCTCGGCGATCCCCTGCGACACGAGAGTGGGGTGATCTCCGCTTCCTTCAGCCCGGATGGACAAAGCGTGGTCACGACCTCCTCTGACAAGACAGCGCGGCTCTGGGACGCCACGACCGGCGAGCCCCTCGGCGAGTCCCTGCGACATGAGTCGCCGGTTCTCTCCGCCTCCTTCAGCCGGGACGGCACTCGCGTGGTCACGACCTCCTCTGACCACACAGTGCGGCTCTGGGATGCCCGCACTGGACAACCCCTCGGCGAGCCCTTGCGCCACGAGGCATGGGTTGACTCCGCCGCCTTCAGCCCGGATGGTACCCGCGTGGTCACGGCCTCCGCGGATGAGACGGTGCGGCTCTGGGATGCCCGCACTGGACAACGGCTCGGCGAGCCCCTACGCCACGAGGGAGACGTTGACTCCACCTCCTTCAGCCAGGACGGCGCTCTCCTGGTCACGGTCTTGGCGGACAAAACAGCGCGCCTCTGGGATGCCCGTACCGGCCATGCCCTGGGCGAGCCCATGGTCCATGACGAGCCCCTGGTCCGTGCGTGGTTCAGCCCGGACGGCCGGGGCGTGATGACCGCGACGCGGGACGGAACGGTGCGCACCTGGACCATGCGGACCGCGCAGGCTCAGGGGCAGATCTTGCGCCATGAGGACGAGGTGCTCTCGGCCAGGTTCAGCCCAGACGGCCGCGAGATCGTCACGACGGCCGGAGATCAGCTTGCACGCATTTGGAATGCCCACACCGGAGAGGTGCGGGACGAGGCCCTGCGCCTCCCCTCTGTCGCATTCGGCGCCTGGTTCAGCTCGGACGGCGAGCGCGTGGTGAGCGACCGGCTGGCCTGGAATGCCCGGACCGGCAAGCCCCTCGGCGAGCCCCCGCCCCTGACGCGCGCTCTGCTCCAGCCTCTGCTCAGCCCGGACGGCCGTCTCCTTGCTACCGTGAGGGGGAGCTCGGTGGACATCTCGGACCGCGAGGGGAGGACCGCGGAGCGCAACCTCCTCCACGGCGGTTCGATCCGCGAGTTCGACTTCAGCCGGGACAGCCAGTATCTCGTTACGATCTCGGGTGGCACGACGGTGCGGGTGTGGGACGCTCGCACCGGCCGCGGCCTGGGTGCGCCGATGCGCCACGAGCAGACAGTCCTCTTCGCATCGTTCAGCCCGGACGACCAACGCGTCCTCACTGTCTCCCAAGACAAAGCCTGGGTCTGGGAGGCCCGCACCGGCCGCCGCATCGCCGGGCCGCTGCAGCCCGAGCGCAAGATCATGAGCTCGGCCCAGCTCGACGAGCATGGCCGGCATCTGCTGGTGGTATCGGACGACACGGCGCGCCTCTGGGACGTCGAGACCGGAGAGCCCCTCGGCGAGCCCATGCGCCACGAGGAAACCATCTCTTGGGCCGAGCTCAGTCCGGACGGCCGGAGGGTGGTGACGGCCTCCGGTGCGACCTGCCAGGTCTGGGATGCCGAGACCGGCCAGCCTCTCGGCGAGCCCATGCGGCACGGCGGCCCCGTCAAGTCCGCCTCCTTCAGCCCGGACGGTCAGCGCATCGTGACCGCCTCCGCGGACAAGACCGCGCGCGTCTGGGACGTGCCAACCGGGTCCCTGGAGGACGCTGCAGAGCTCGCGTCGCTGGCCGAGGCGGTGGGTGGGTTCACGGTCCGTGACCGCGGCTCCCTGGCCACCGTGCCGGACCCGATCGCCCGGCGTACGGAGCTGGCGCGGCAGGCCCGCACGACCTCCTTCTCGCCCTTCCTCCGCTGGTTCCTGGCCGACCCGTGGGAGCGCACCATCGCGCCGCTGTCGAAAGTCACTGTGCGGCAGTACCTTCAGGAGATCCTGGCGAACGGCACCGACGAGGCCCGGCGCGAGGCCGCCAGAGCCTTTCCCGGCCATCCGCTGCTGCCCGACCCGGAAGAGGAGCCCCGGTGATGGCCGTTCCGGGCACAGAAGGCCCCCGCTTCTGGGACCAGCTCCTCCAGTTCATCGAGGAACGGCGGGTGATCCCCATCGTCGGGCAGGACCTCCTGGTCGTCGAGGTGGACGGGCAACGGACGCGCCTCGACTCCTATCTGGCAGAGCGCCTGGCAAAGTATCTCGACACGTCCGCCGATGGGCTCCCTGAGGAGCGGCCTCTCCACGAGGTCGCCTGCCGCTACCTGGCCCAGGGGGGTGAGCTGGAGGACATCTACTCCGCGCTCAAGTCGATCTTCCCGCCGCGCGAGCGGCTGCCGCTTCCGGAGCCCCTCCTCCAGCTCGCCGGCATCCGCCCGCTCGGGCTGTTCGTCACCACCACCTTCGATCCGCTGCTCCAGCAGGCCCTCGACGAGGTGCGCTTCGACGGCCAGCCGCGGACGCGGGTGTTCTCCTACTCCCCCAACGCCGTGGAGGACCTCGACCAGCCGCTCGACGCCATGGACCGGCCGGCCGTGTTCCACCTCTTCGGCCGGCTCTCCGCCGTGCCCGACTACGCCGTCACCGAAGAGGACACGCTGGAGTTCGTCCATTCGCTGCAATCCAAGGACCGGCAGCCCGAACGCCTCCTCGACGAGCTCGGCCGCCGCCAGCTCCTGCTCCTCGGCAGCTCCTTCCCCGACTGGCTGGCCCGCTTCTTCCTGCGCCTCGCCCGGCGCGAGCGCCTGGGGCTCGCCCGCGGCAAGACCGACGTCGTCGCCGACGAGCACACGCGGGGCGATCCGGCGCTCGTCGCCTTCCTCCAGCGCTTCAGCTCGCGCACCAAGATTTTCCAGGGGGGCGGTGCCGCCGACTTCGTCGCCGAGCTGCACCGCCGCTGGCACGAACGGCACCCGCACACCGAGACTCCGGAGCCCACGCCGGTGCCCCCCAGAGGCCCCCTGGAGATGGAGCCCGGCGCCGTCTTCCTGAGCTACGCCAGCGAGGATCGTCCGCAGGTCGAGACCTTCAAGGAGGAGCTCGAACGCGCCGGCGTGGACGTCTGGTTCGACCGGAACGAGCTCATTGGGGGGGACGACTACGAGGCCAAGATCAGGCGCAACATCGAGAGCTGCTCCCTCTTCGTCCCCATCCTCTCCCGCAGCACCTTGACCTCGCGGCGCCGCTTCTTCCGGGTGGAGTGGGATCACGCCGAGAAGGTGGCGGTCCAGGTGCCGCCGACCCTGCGCTTCATCGTCCCGGTCGTCCTCGACGACACTTCGCCGGCCGACCCGGCCCTGCCGGAGCGCTTCCGGCGCCTGCACTGGGAGCGGCTGCAGCCGGGCCAGCCCAACCCCGGCCTCGTCGGGGCGCTGCGGGAGCTTTTCCGGGAGTACCAGCGCACCCTCGGCCCGCGTTGACAACCACTCCCCCGTTGCATAGCCTCTCTGAAACTCGCCATGCCGCCTCCAGCAGGTGAAGGCCCGCGTTTCTGGGATCAGCTCCTACAAGTCATCGAGGAGGGACGGGTCGTGCCCGTCATCGGGCCGGACCTGCTGATCGTCGAGGCGGAGGGACGCCGGCTGCCGCTCGAGTCCCTGCTGGCGGAGCGCCTGGCGGCGTATCTGGAGGTGCCCGTCGACGGGTTGCCCGCCACGGGCTCGCTCCACGAGGTCGCTTCCCGCTTCCTCACCCAGGGGGGTGAGCTGGAGGACATCTATCCGGCCCTGAAGTCGGTGATGCCGGGGCCGGAGGAGGTCCGTCCTCCCGAGGCGCTCCTCCAGCTCGCGCGCATCCGGCCGCTCAAGCTGTTCGTCACCACGACCTTCGATCCGCTGCTCCAGCGCGCCCTCGACGAGGTCCGCTTCGGCGGCCAGCCGCGGACGCGGGTGCTGGCCTATGCGCCCACGGCCGTGCAGGATCTCGACCGGCCGATCAAGGAGCTGGACGGGCCGCTCGTCTTCCACCTCTTCGGCCGCATCTCGGCGGTGCCCGACTATGCGGTGACCGAGGAGGACATCCTCGAGATCATCCATTCGCTCCAGTCGGAGAACCGGCGGCCGGACCTGCTCCTCGACGAGCTCGGCAGCCATCAGCTCCTGTTCCTGGGCGTCCGCCTGCCGAGCTGGCTCGCCCGCTTCTTCCTGCGCGTCGCCAAACGGGAGCGCCTCTGGCTCGCCCGCGGCAAGACCGACATCGTGGCCGACGAGCGCCTGCGGGAAGACCCCGGCCTGGTGGCGTTCCTGCAGCGGTTCAGCTCGCGCACCAAGGTCTACCAGGGCGGCGGTGCCGCGGACCTGGTGGCCGAGCTGTCCCGGCGGTGGAGCGAAAAGCATCCGGCCACCGAGGCGGCGCCAGAGCCAGCCCCGGCGGAACAGGTGCGCGGCCCCCTGGAGATGGAGCCGGGCGCGGTCTTCCTGAGCTATGCCAGCGAGGACCGGCCGCTGGTCGAGGCCCTCCGGCAGGAGCTGGAGAGCGCCGGGGTGGACGTCTGGTTCGACCGCGACGCGCTCCAGGGCGGCGACGACTACGAGGCCAAGATCAAGCGCAACATCGAGAGCTGCTCGCTGTTCGTCCCCATCCTGTCGCGCCATACCCTGACCTCGCGGCGGCGCTTCTTCCGCATCGAGTGGGACTGGGCCGAGCGGGTGGCGGTGCAGGTGCCGCCCACCTTGCGCTACCTCATGCCCATCGTGGCCGACGAGGTGCCGCCCAATGATCCCTCCCTGCCGGAGCGGTTCCGCAAGGTCCATTGGCTGCGCCTGGAGCCGGGCAAGCCCAACCCCGAGATCGTCGCCGCGCTGAAGCAAGGCTTCCGCGAATATCACCGGGCGCTCGCCGGAACGCCATGACCACGGAGCCCCTCCCCCCGCCGCCTTCCGCGCCGCCAGATACCGGAACGGTCGATCACGACAACCCCTGGCCCGGCCTGGCGTCCTTCCGCGAGGCCGACCAAGCGCTCTTCCGCGGCCGCGACGAGGAGGTTGAGGCGCTCTTCCGCCTCGTGATGCGCGAGCGGCTGACCATCCTCTTCGGCCTTTCGGGCCTGGGCAAGTCCTCTCTCCTGCAGGCCGGCCTCTTCCCTCGTCTGCGTGAGCAGAACGTGCTGCCCGTGACCATCCGTCTCGACTTCAGCGAGCGCGCGCTTCCCTTCCCGGAGCAGGTGCTCGCGGCCCTCGCCCGGGAGGCCGCGGCAGCGCAGGTCGAAGCGCCCGCGGCCACGCCGGGCGAGACGCTCTGGGAGTATTTCCACCGCCAGGGCTGCGCCTTCTGGAGCCCGCGCAACCGGCCGGTCACGCCGCTCCTGGTCTTCGATCAATTCGAGGAGGTCTTCACCCTCGGCAAGCGCCGTCCGCAGGCGGCCGAGGCTTTCCTCGTCGAGCTGGCCGCGCTCACCGAGGGGCATCCGCCCGAAGCGGTGCGGGCGCGCCTGGACGAGAATCCGGAAGAAGCCCGCGGCTTCGCCTTCGGCCGCCATGGCTACAAGGTCCTGCTCAGCCTGCGCGAGGACTTCCTCCCCGACCTCGAGGGGCTGCGCGGGCGCCTCCGCTCGATCGGCCAGAACCGCCTGCGCCTGCAACGGATGCACGGCGGCAACGCCCTGCTCGTGCTGGACGCGGGCAGCCACCTGCTGGAGCCCGGGGTCGCCGAGCAGGTGGTCCGCTTCTGCGCCGGCCGGCAGGAGGAGACGGAGGACGGCGAGGCTCCGCTCGGGCGTCTGGAGATCGAGCCCGCCTTGCTGGGCGTCGTCTGCCGCGAGCTCAACAACCGCCGCCGCCGCCGCGGCCTGCCGCGGATTACCGCCGGCCTGCTCGAAGGAAACCGGGAGGAGATCCTCACGGATCTCTACGAGCGCAGCCTCACCGACCTCCCGCGGGAGGTGCGCACCTTCGTTGAGGAGAGGCTGCTCACCCGCTCGGGCTTCCGCGACTCGGTGGCCCTGGAGAGCGCGCTGGAAGAGCCCGGCGTCGATCGCGAAACCCTGAGCCGGCTGGTTGACCGCCGGCTGCTGCGTATCGAGGACCGCGGCGGCGTGCAACGCGTCGAGCTGACGCACGACGTGCTCACCCGGGTGGCGCGCAACAGCCGCGACACCCGCCGTCAGCGCGAGGCGCAGGAGCAGGCCGGGGCGGCACAGCGCGAGGCCGAGGAGCGCATGCGCCAGACCCGCCGCAAGCTGCGGCGCAGCCGGCAGGCGCTCGCCCTGCTCGGCGTCCTGCTGCTCGCGGTCGTCGGCCTCGTCCTCTATGCCTGGCGGATCGAAGAGGTGGCGCGCCGCGCCCTGGCGAGCTCCGACATGGAACGGGCAGTCAACCTCCAGGACAGCAGCCCGGCGCATGCGCTCGCCTATCTGGCCCGGGCCGTGGACCGCGAGCCGGAGGTTTTCGACTACCGCACATTGCTGATCTACGTCCTCCTCGGGAAGAGCTGGCCGCTCCCCATGGACGAGCTGCGCCACCCGGACGAGGATTGGGTCGTCTTCAGCGCCGATGCGCGGCACGTCGCCATCGTGCTCAAAGACGGAACGGTTCTTTTCCACCAGACCGATGGCCTGCAGCCGCTGGGAAAGGTGCAGGCCCGCGAGCTGGTGGACGAGGTCCACATCAGCGCCGGCGGGCGCGTGGCGGTGACCGTCTCGTCCGCCGGCCGGGCACGGCTCTGGGACGTGCCCGCCGGCAAGGAGCTCGGCCACTACGAGCTGGGCCGCCTGCTGTGCACGACGGACGCCGACCTCGTCTGTACAGAGCTCTCCGCCGACGGCAAGCTGCTGCTGGTGCGGAACGCGGTCGAGGAGGGTGATCAGGGCGATCGGGTCTCCTTCCTCGACGCCCGGACCGGCAAGCCCGCCGGGCCGCCTCTCCCCGGGCCGACGAAGTTTTCGAAGCTCCTGCCGGACGGCCGGGCTCTGGTAGTCGCCCGTGGCGAGGCGCGGATCTGGGACATCCGGGAGGGCCGCACCGCGGCGGGACCCTTCGGCGGCGTCAGCCCCGTCGTTGCCGCGGACGCGAGCCGCGACGGCGGACGCGTCGCCACCGCATCTCGCACCGGCCGCCTGCACGTCTGGGATGCCGCCTCGGTCTCGCAGGTAGGACCCGACATCGAGGGGAGCCCGAGCCTCTCGCATCTGCGGCTCAGCCTGGACGGCAAGCGAGTCGCCGCGCTGATCGACCCTCTCACGGCCCGCGTCTGGGATGTGGAAACGGGAGAGGTCGCGGGGACCGCGACCTCTCCCAAAGGGCTCACCTGGCACGAGCCGAGCCGCGACGGACGCCTCCTCCTGACCCTGGCACAGGACGACTCCGTCCAGGTCTGGGACGTCGCGGCCGGCGAGCCGCTGGCCATGCCCATCCTCGACGCCCTCGACCTCCGTTTCACCCCCGAGGCCGACGGCGTGCTCACCGCCGGCTTCGACGGCGCCGTCCGGGTCTGGCAGGTGCGGCGGACCGAGCCGATGCTGCGGCTCCTGGTCCCTGCCCAGGCCACGCAAGGACACCTGCTCGGCGAGACCGTCGCCATGGCCGCCGGCAGGCAGGTCCACTTCCACGGGATGGACGGCTCCGTGCGGCGTACCGTCTCCCTCCCCGACCCGGTCCGCTTCCTGCGCCTCGGCCCAGGCGGCAAGCGGCTCGCCCTCGTCACCTCCCGCGCGGTCCACGTCCTCGACCTGGCGGCGGGAGAGCGCGAGATCGGCCGCTTCCAGGCCGGCGGCGCGATCCAGGACGCCCTTTTCTCCGACGACGGGAGCGCGCTCCTGGCCTTCACAGAGCGCGCCGTCAGCGTCTGGGACCTGAACGCTCCCGGCCATCCGGGCTGGCGCCTCACCCACCCGGCCAGGGTCAACGCAGCCGCCTTCCGGCCCGACGGCCGGCGCATCGCCACGGCCTCGCGGGACCGCATCGTCCGGCTCTGGGACTTCCGCAAGGGCGCAGTCCACCCGATCCAGCACCGCAACGAAGTGATGGACGTGGCCTTCAGCGCCGACGGACGGCGGCTGGCGAGCGGCAGCATGGACGGCGTGGCCTTCGTCTGGGACGCGGACACCGGCCGCAGCCTGGGCAACACCTCGCGCGACCGCAGCTCCCTCTCCGGCGTCACCTTCCATCCGGCCGGGCGCCTCCTCCTCGCCTGGTCGGACGACACCGTCCGCTCCTGGCGGGAAGAGCGCGGCGACTGGCTGCCGGCCAGCGAGCCCATGGAGCTTCCCGGGAGCCAGCCGGATCACCAACGTCCGCTTCAACCCGGTGGAGGCGGAGGAGCTCCTGATCGCCAGCGACACCGCCGTCTCCCTGTGGAACCCCACGACCGGCCGTCCCCTCTGCACGCCGGTCGACATCGGGGGCACTGTCTTCAACGTGCGCTACCGCGACGACGGCCAGCTCGTCTGGATCACCTCCTCGCGCGGCCTCCTCGCCTGGAGCGCCCCCAACGCCGCGGCGAGCGACGCCCGCAACGTCGCCCGTCTCGCCGAAGCCGTAGGCGGCTATCGCGTCGACGACCAGGACCGCATCGTCCCCCTCGAAGGCCAGCTCCAGCGCCTCGACCAGCTCCGTGGCAGCCTCCCAGCCGACCGGCCGGTCACCGTGCGCGACCTGCTGCGGCCCTACCTGCCGGAGCTCGCGGAAGAGGCCGCTCCGCCCGGAGGGCAGCGGTAGAGTGGCGCTGGTCAGAGTTGCTCTCCACACCGGCCCTGCCAGAAACTGCTCCCGCGGTCGGAGAGCACAGGCTGGCCGGGCTCCTCCACTTCTCCGCTCGCGCCTCCTGCTCCTGTGCCCTTCATGGTGCTACCATGGCCGCGTTCAGGCCTCAATCCGAGTTCGGATCGCCAACCGAAGCTCGAAGAAGGAGTCAAGGCATGACTGTGGATTTGACCGTCGCGGAAGGCTTCGAGCCTGTGGATTGGGGAGTCGAGGAGGAAGACACTGGAGGTGGTGAGATCCTCGAACCATTCAATCCCGCCGACATCCGTATAGAGACCAGACCTTCAACTGTCGATCTGCTCATCAAGAGGTTAAAGGCGGGAGAGATTGATCTGGTCCCGGAATTTCAGCGCGCGGGTGGCCTCTGGAAGCCGCGTGAGCAGAGTCGCCTGATCGAGTCGTTCCTGATCCGCATCC
The DNA here is from genome assembly GCA_963842525.1 of uncultured Holophagales bacterium. Lineage (GTDB taxonomy): Bacteria > Acidobacteriota > Thermoanaerobaculia > Multivoradales > UBA5704 > UBA5704. The sequence continues at coordinate 1,466,765 of CAWJGT010000009.1, read as the reverse complement.
CTATACCCGCCTTCTACATGGATGCAACTAACGAGGAACGCTGGCTCGTCGTGGACGGTCTCCAGCGACTCACGGTTTTACAGAGATTTGTAGTTGACCAGTCGTTCGCGCTTGAGAACCTCGAGTTCTGGAGACAATACGAAGGGCTCCGCTTCTCCGGCCTCCCTCGTCCCATGCGTCGTCGCATCGAGGAAACCCAGCTCATCATCTACTTGGTCCAGCCCGGAACTCCTCCTGAGGTTAAGTATACCATCTTCCGTAGAATCAACACCGGTGGCCTGCCACTGTCGTCGCAGGAGATCCGGCACGCTCTCAATCAAGGGCCTGCCACGACGCTGCTCAAAAGGCTGTCGGAGTCGGAAGAGTTCGTCCATGCCACGTCTGGCGGTATCCGCGATCGCCGGATGACCGACCGCGAGTGCGCCTTACGGTTTCTCGCTTTCGTGCTCACTCCTTACGATCAATACCGGTCGCAGGATCTCGATGGTTTCCTGCACCGGCAGATGCGGTTGCTCAACCAGATGAGCGACTTGGAGCGAGAGGATCTGGCTCGACGTTTTCTCCGCGCCATGAGCTTCTGCTTACGCACTCTTCGGCAAAGATTCGTTCCGCAAGCGCTACCAACACCGTACTCCCCGGAAGCCGATCAACAAGGCTCTGCTAGAAGCCTGGTCGGTGAATCTCGACGCCCTGAGCGACAAAGACATTGAGCGGCTCCTCGAACGCAAGGAAAAATTGATGGATGGCTTCATCGAGCTGATGGGAAGTCGGCAGTTCAACGCAGCCGTGACACAAGGCACAGGCGATGTCAACAAAGTGCGCCTCCGCTTCGAGGCAATTCGCGATCTCATCCAGAGGGTCCTCCGATGATTGGCTCCTTCCGGCTGGACAATTTCAAATGCTTTGCAGGGCAAACCCTCGACTTGAGCCCTCTAACCCTTCTAGCCGGATTGAACGGCACCGGCAAGTCGACTGTGCTGCAGGCGCTGCTTTTGTTGCGCCAGTCATTCCAGCAAGGTCTTCTCCCTGAGGGAAGGCTTGCTCTCAATGGAGACCTTGTATGGGTTGGCACGGCACGGGACGCCTTGTACGAGGGTGCTCAGGAAGAAAAGATCCGTTTCGCTCTCACCTGGGGAGATGGTCGGGCGGCGACTTGGGAGCTTGCCTATGATTCCGAAGCAGACGTGCTGGCCGCAGGCTTGACGGAGGTCCAGGGGGAAGTCTTTCTGTGTGCGCTCTTCAGCGACTCATTCCAGTATCTCGGCGCTGAGCGGATCGGTCCGCGAACCTCCTTTGCGATTTCAGACTTCGCGGTTCGCCAGCACCGGCAGCTCGGCAGCCACGGTGAGCTCACTGCTCATTTTCTGGCGGTGTATGGCAGCCAGAAGGTTCCCGTGGAGGCACTACGAATCTCCACTGTGTCCCCTTCACTGAAGGACCAGGCGGAGGCGTGGCTTGGAGTCGTCAGCCCAGGAGCCCGCCTCCAGGTCACGCCCTATTCCGGCATGGACCTGGTTCAACTGGAGTACTCTTTCGTCCGTGGCAACGACGTGAGCAGCCCATACCGGCCTACCAACGTCGGATTTGGAATAACATACACATTACCAATCCTCGTCGCGGTGCTGGCGGCAGAGCCAGGTTCCCTCTTGCTCATCGAAAACCCGGAGGCTCATCTTCATCCGCGGGGCCAGGTCGCCCTCGGTGACTTCCTGGCGCGGGCGGCAAGCGCGGGAATCCAGCTCGTTGTCGAGTCTCACAGCGATCACGTCTTGAATGGTGTCCGGACGGCGGTTCATGCCGGGCGGCTAGATCCTGATCTTGTGCAGATCCACTTCTTCATGAGATCGGATGAAGGGTCGCGGCACCAGGTGATCTCGCCCCGCCTCGATCGCCACGGCCGGATCGACATCTGGCCCGAGGATTTCTTTGACCAGTGGGATAAGAGCTTGGAGGCTCTGCTTCTGCCGCCAGGAGCTGGCACGTGAATCGGGAGCTGGTGCTCAACGAGCTGTCCCTCGAGCAGCCAGCCGAGAGCGCTTTGGTAGCACGCGAGCGGATGAGCCTCTTGATCGCTACCCTGGTTGCCGCTGTGCAGGCAGGTGCTGCCAGGGCCCTACGAACCACTGAAGACTTCAATTCCACTCTGCTTGCGCCTGGATATCTTCTTGCCCAGTGGCGCAACGATCCTCAGGCCGGGCAAGAAGAGCGGTCCTACTTTCGATCCATTCAAAGCAAGGCCCCCTATCTCAGGCCCGAAGACGGTATAGAGCTCGTTGACCGTGCAGATCGGATTGAACTGTACTTCGGAAAACGAAAGGCCCTGGGGCTGGGAGCAGCCTTCCTGCTTGAAGCGCTTGCGGTCAGCCTTTCTTCTGAGGCCTGTTGGGAGAGCACGCGGCTATCACTGAGATGCCTCTTTTTAAGCGACCAGGGCAACCTGGAAGAAGAGAGTGCCGAAGTTTCCCACGCCTGCCGCACGAACCACGTCTCCGTCCACTTAGACTGGCTCGCTGGGCGCGATCTGCCGGTACGTAGCGGCCGTGAGCTATGGGAGCGCCGAGAGCAGCTCTTTCCCTCGCTTGTCTTCTGTGAGTCGGTGGCTCATCAGCTTGCTGATGCTCGCGAGGGCCACCCTCTGTTTCGCCAGATCTGGAAACGCCTCCATGAGCTCGACCGGTCTTTCCGGGGTTGGGATGGTAGCCACTTCGACCCGTCTGTGCTGCCTATGAAGATCACCGGCGAGAGCCCAAGCACACTCGACAGGTACTCCGAAGACCGCACTTTCCTCTGCCCTGACGGTGAATACCGCCTCTTCGTGCTGCATACGCGGCTGACTCCAGGAGCCTGGAGGATCTATTTCTTCCCTCATCCAGAAACTCGGAAAAACTTCGTCGGCTACATCGGAAAGAAGCCGCCAAGCACTCTCTATCCTGCTTGACCCCCTGCTAAAGTCCAACCCAGTGCTCTCCGGCGGTGAAAGCCCCCGCTTCAGAGGCCAGCTCCTCCAATTCATCGAGGCAAGGCTGGTCGTCGCGACCATCGACGGCAAGCCGGTTTCGCTCTAGGCCTTCCTCGCGGAGCGCCTAGCGAATACCTGGAGGTACCGGGCGACGACCTCCCGGCGACCGGCGCGCTATATAAGAGTTGCCTGCCGCTACCTTCAGCCGGAACGGTCAAGCTTGGCGACCCGCCGGCCGTGTTCCACCTCTTCGGCCGCCTCCTGCCCTGCCCGTGCCCGACTATGCGTCACCGGGGGACTCCCTGAAATTGACCGCGCGCGTTTGGCAAAAAAGCACAGAAGTGCTACCTTGCCGGTGGGAGGAACGCCGATGGTCAAGGACGTGAAGCTCCGTCAGGCGGGAGGCTCCGTGAGCGCAACGCTCCCCAAGGACATGGCCGAGCGCCTGCACCTCGCGGCCGGCGACCGAGTGCTCGCGATCGAGACGGAGAAAGGGATTCTCCTGACCCCTTATGACCCTGCGATCGAGCGGTCTCTCGAGATCGCCGCGCGCGCGGCCAAACGGTACCGGAACGCCCTTCGCGAATTGGCGAAATAGGCCATGGGCGAACCGGTCTGGGTGGAACGCATCGTCGTCGATGCAGTCCATCTCGATCAGCTCCGAGAGCATGGCGGCCTGCCCGGAATCCGCGACGAGAATGCCCTCGAATCAGCCCTGGCGCGCGCCCGCAACAAATGGGCCTGCGATGGCATCGAGGATCTCGCGACCCTGGCTGCGGCATACGGCTATGGGCTCGCCACCAGCCATCCCTATCGCGATGGGAACAAGCGGATCTCCTTCCTGGCCATGGTGATCTTCCTGGGGCTCAACGGATGGGACCTGGACGCCCCGGAAGCCGAAGTGGTCCAGACCATGCTCGCCGTGGCCGATCACCGGTGCTCCGAGTCTGATCTTGCGGATTGGCTGCGGGCGCATCTGGTACCGGGAGATCTCAACCCTCCCTTGGGATCGAGCTCTGATCGGGTCCGGCCATCATGACGCCTCCGGCCGCCGAGAGCCCCCGCTTCTGGGACCAGCTCCTCCAGTTCATCGAGGCAGGGCTCGTCGTCCCCATTGTCGGCCCGGACCTGCTCGTCGCGGCGGTCGACGGCAAGCCCGTTTCGCTCTATGCCTTCCTGGCGGAGCGCCTGGCCGAATATCTGGAGGTGCCGGGCGACGACCTTCCGGCGACCGGGGCGCTGCATGAGGTGGCCTGCCGCTTCCTCAGCCGGAACGGCCAGATCGAGGACATCTATTCGGGCCTCACCCAGGTCTTTCCGGACCGGGAGCGCTTCCCCATCCCCGAGCCGCTCGTCCAGCTTGCCCGCATCCGGCCGCTTCAGCTCTTCGTCACCACGACCTTCGATCCTCTTCTCCAGCAGGCCCTGGACGAGGTTCGCTTCGGCGGTCGGCCCGGGACCCGCGTCCATGCCTACGCGCCCAGCGCGGTCAAGGACCTCGACGCGCCGCTCAGGCCTGGCGACCCGCCGGCCGTGTTCCACCTCTTCGGCCGCCTCCTGCCCGTGCCCGACTATGCTGTCACCGAGGAGGACACCCTCGAATTCGTTCACGCCCTGCAGTCGGAGAGCCGCCGGCCCAACCTCCTCTTCGACGAGCTCGACCGCCGGCAGCTCCTCCTTCTCGGTGGCGGCTATCCGGACTGGCTCGCCCGCTTCATCCTGCGCACCCCCCGGCGCGACCGCCTGTGGCTCGTCCGCGGCCGGACCGATGTAGTGGCCGACGCCCGCATGCGCGACGACCCCGCCCTGGTGGCCTTCCTCAAGCACTTCAGCTCGCGCACCCGCATCTACTCGGGCGGAGCGGTGGACTTCGTGCAGGAGCTCTCCCGGCGCTGGACCGAAAGGCACCCTCCCCAGGAGGCCGCTCCCGAGCCCACCCAGGCCCCGGCGTCCGGCCCGCTCGACATGAAGGCCGGCTCGGTCTTCCTGAGCTACGCCAGCGAGGACCGTCCGGTCGTCGCGAGGCTCAAGGAGGAGCTCGAAAGCGCCGGCGTGGACGTCTGGTTCGATCGCAAGGAGCTTCAGGGAGGCGACGACTACGAGGCCAAGATCCGGCGCAACATCGAGTCCTGCTCCTACTTCGTGCCCATCCTCTCGCCGCAGACGCTCACCGAGAAGCCGCGGTACTTCCGTCTCGAATGGGGCTGGGCCGAGAGGGTCGCAGCGCAGCTCCCTCCGAACCGGCGCTTCATCGTGCCGCTGGTCGTCGGCGAGGTGGCGCCGAACGATCCGGCCCTGCCCGAGCGGTTCTGCCGCCTCCAATGGGAACGGCTCGCGCCGGACGCTTCCAACCCAGAGATTGTGGCGATCCTGCGGCAGTATTTCCGGGACTATCGCAAGTCCCAGGCCGAGAGACCATGACGGCGGAGCCGGTCTCCCGCTCGTCAGATCCCGGCACGGTCGATGCCGAGAACCCCTGGCCGGGTCTCGCGGCCTTCCGCGAGGCAGACCAGGAGCTCTTCTATGGCCGGGAGACCGAGACAGAAGAGCTGCTGCGCCTGGTCCTGCGCAAGCGGCTGACCGTCCTTTTCGGTCTCTCCGGCCTCGGTAAGACCTCGCTCCTCCAGGCCGGTCTCTTCCCCCGCCTGCGTCCCGAGAACGTCCTCCCGGTCTATATCCGGCTGGACTTCTCACGAGACCTGATCGACCAGGTGCGGCAGTCTCTCCTCCTTGCGGCCGATGCGGCCGGTGTCGAGGCTCCAGCCTTCTCCGCGACGGAGACGCTCTGGGAGTCCTTCCATCGCCAGGGCTCGGATTTCTGGAGCCCGCGCAACGATCCCGTCACGCCCCTCCTCGTCTTCGATCAGTTCGAAGAGATCTTCACCATCGGCCGGCTCGATGAGGCCTTTCTCACCGAGCTGGCGGACCTGTGCGAGGGCTCGGCGCCGGAGAGCGTTCGGTCACGGCTCGCGCAAGACCCGGCGAGCGCGCGGGACTACTCGTTCAACCGGCACCCCTACAAGATCCTCCTCAGCCTGCGCGAGGACTTCCTCCCCGAGCTCGAAGGTTTGCGCGGCCGCATCCGCGGCATCGTCCACAACCGCCTGCGCCTGCAGACGATGCACGGTAGCAACGCTTTGCGGGTGGTGACCGAGGCGGGCGGTCACCTGGTCGAGCCGGATGTCCCCGAGAAGATCGTCCGTTTCGTGGCTGGAAGGGAAAGCGGCGATGTGCCGCTGGTGGAGCTGGAGGTCGAGCCCGCTCTCCTGAGCGTGATCTGCCGCGAGCTGAACCACAAACGGCGGAATCGCAGCCTGCCGAAGATCACCGCCGAGCTGCTCGAAGGAAACCGGGAAGAGATCCTGTCCGACTTTTACGAGCGCAGCCTCGTCGATCTTGCCTCGGAAGTACGCACGTTCATTGAGGAGCGGCTGCTCACCCCCAAGGGCCTCCGCGACTCCGTGGCCCTGGAGAGCGCGCAGGACGATCCCGCGATCTGCGAGGTTCTGCACAAACTGACCGATCGCCGCCTGCTGCGCATCGAGGACCGCGGCGGCGCGCAGCGCGTCGAGCTGACCCATGACGTGCTGGCCGGCGTGATCCGCAAGAGCCGCGACAGCCGGCGCGAACGGGAGGCCCGGGAACGGGCGGAGACGGCGCGGCGGGAGGCGGTAGAATGGGCGCGGGAGTCGCGGCGGAAGCTGCGACGGAGCCGGGTCGTCACCGCCTTGATGGCCGTCCTCCTCCTCGGCGTGACCGTCCTGACCTTGCGCGTCCAGTCCTCGGAGAAAGAGGCGCAGAAGGCATTGGCAAGCTCAGACGTCGAGAGGGCATGGAACCTCCAGAGCACCTCGCCCGCTCATGCTCTCGCCTACCTGGCCCGTGCTCTGCGTTCAGACCGGGGCAGCATCCCAGCCCAGAGCCTCCTGACCGACCTCCTCCTCGGCAGGAGGTGGTTGCAGTTGGTCGCAGAGAAACGGTTCCCCGAAGGCACGGAAATCTTTCTTGGCGACGATGGTCTGCAGTTTGTCACGTTCGAGAGCGACCGGGTCCGCGTCTGGGACTCCCAGACGTTCCGGCAGATTGGACGCGCGATCCCGCGAAAAGAGGATATTACCTCGGTGGACATCGGTCAGGGCGGTCAGAGAATCCTGATTCGCACCATCCTGGGGAAGGTAGAGCTTCAGCTCTGGGATACAGGGACCCCTCGGCTCCTCGAATCCGCCGACGCCCAAGGCGCCCTGAGCCCGGACGGACGCTGGCTGGTTGTCGGTCCGCCTCTCGAGCCCCTCGCCGTGCGTGAGGTCGACACAGGGAAGACCCACAAGATCCCACTGGCCTGGTTCAGGGAGCAACCCCTGGAATTCAGCCCCGACAGCCGGAAGCTCCTGGCGTACAACGAGAACTCCCTGACCGTCCTGGACCTCGTGAGCGGTCACCAGGCCGCCCTCGAGCAGCAACCCGTTCTCATCGATGCGGCTGCGCTCAGCGCGGACGGCCGTCGGGTCGTGACGGTTGGCCTCGGAGCAAAGCTCTGGGATGCGGCCACGGGCCGGTTCCTTCGCGATCTCCCGGGCGTGAGCGCCGAAAGGGCCCAGCTTCGGCTCTGGCTCACCTCTGAGAACGACCGGCTCCTGACAGCCCGCTCCCTCCTGGACAAGATCGATGTTTGGCGTCTCAGCCATCTTGAGCGCCTTGCCGAGGTCAACATCGGGGACGATGTCTCCGAGGTCTCGCTGAGCCGCGACGGCCAGCTCGCCCTGGCCATGTCCCCGAAGCGGATTGCTCTCGTAAGCCCATTCGCCGGGAGCCTTGCCGGCGAAGTCCCTTGCAATTGCGCTGCGGCCCGGTTCGTCGCGGGCGCTCGGCGGATCGTGACCGTAGACGAGCACGGCGTGGTGCGCCTCTGGACGTTCGCGCCGGCGCCGGCCCGCACGGAGCTGCTGGCGAGCACGGGCCTGGTGACTGCCTTCTTCAGCCGGGATGGGAGCCGGCTGGGCCTCTGGAGCGGAGAGAGCATGCGCTTTCTGGATACCGACTCAGGCCGGCAGGTGGGGGCCCCGATTCCTTTGGGGGAGAAGGACACGGGTCTCCTCCTCCTCACGCACGATGGGCGCCGCCTGGTCAGCGGCTCGCGGACGAGCCCGGCCGGGCCGCAGGTCTGGGATACCGGCAGCGGCCTGCCTGCCTGGCCTCGGGTCTCTCCCGCCGGAATGCTCGCAGTGCTGCGAGAGGCGGAAGCGTCCTCGCTCAGTCCTGACGGCAAGGTCCTCGCCTTGTTGGAGGACACGACGGGCTCGATCGATCTCTGGAATCTCGAAACGGGCCACCGGACCGGCGTCTTGAAGGCAGGCCCACAGGGCTCGACTCCGGCTCTCGAGTTCAGCCCGCGAAGCGACCGCTTCGTCACGAGCTCCGAGGACGGCACAGCCCGCCTCTGGAGCGTTCCCGGCGGGGACCCTCTCGGGTCGCCCATGCCCCACGACAGCACCGTGGACCTGGTCGATTTCAGCGAGGACGGTGAGCGGATCGCGACGGTCACCGAGAGTGGGGATCTGCGGATCTGGGATGCTCGATCGGGTGCCAGCATCGCCGGCCCTTTCCATCACCCGCAGCGAGTCCGGGTCCGATTCGAAGCGGGCCGCCTCCTGACCTGGAGCGACAAGAAGGTCCTGGTGAGGGATCCGCGGACGGGGCGCCCGCTCAGTGAGATCGAGCTGGAGCAGGAGGTCGATTCCGTCCATGCGAGCCCCGATGGCGCCCGCCTGCTGATCCAAACTGGCGATCTGGTCTGGCTGATGGACGCCCGCACAGGCCGGCTGCTCCGGGCTCCTGTTGAGCACGAGTCGTCCATCGCGCGGCTGAGCCCAAATGGCCAGCTTCTCTGGATCGCGACCCAGTATGGGATCCACGTCCTTCCCGTCCCGATCCTGCCGGCCCGGGACGGAGAGCTGCTCGCCCGCTGGGCCGAGGCCGTGGGGGGCTACACCCTTGACGAGGACGCAAGGCCGGTGCCGCTGGCCGACCTCATTGCAAGCCGGGAGGCCCTGCGGCAGCAGACGGACGGCGCGCCGCGAGACGAGCCCACCGCCGCCGCCCTGATCCGGTGGTTTTTCGCCGATCCCGATCAACGGACGATCTCGCCAGCCCTGAAACAAACGGTGGAAGAATTCCTCCGCAGCCGCTTGGAGGAAGGCACCCCCGAAGCCTGGGACGAGGCCGCCGCCGCCTTCCCCGGTCACCCGCTGCTCCGCAAGCACCCGCGGCCCCTACCTCCGACGGAACTCCCGTGAGCGAGCCCGCTCGCCCCCACTCCCCCTGGCACCCCCTACAACATCCGCTGTTCCGGGCGCTATGGACCGCCAATCTGGCGTCGAATGTCGGCACCTGGCTCCAGAGCGTCGGCGCCGCGTGGCTGATGACCTCCCTGGCGACGTCCAACATCCTGGTGGCCCTGGTCCAGGCGGCCACGTCGTTGCCGATGTTCCTGCTGTCTCTGCCAGCCGGGGCGCTGGCCGACGTGCTGGACCGCCGCCGGCTGCTGCTCGTCACCCAGAGCTGGATGCTTGCCTGCGCAACCGGGCTCGGGCTGGTCACGCTGTTTGGAGCCGTAACTCCCTGGGGGCTCCTGACCTTCACGTTCCTGCTCGGTCTCGGCGCGGCGCTCAACGGGCCGGCCTGGCAGGCGATCGTCCCGGAGATCGTGCCGCGCGAGGACCTGCCCGCCGCCATCACCGTTCAGAGCGTCGGCTTCAATATCGCCCGCGCGGCCGGCCCGGCTCTCGGCGGCCTCCTTGTAGCCGCGACCGGACCGGCAGTCACATTCCTCCTGAACGCTGCGTCTTTTCTGGGAGTCCTGCTGGTCCTCTTCTTCTGGCGGCGGCCGGCGCGCGAGTCGGTCCTGCCCGGCGAGCGCTTCCTGGGGGCTATGCGCACCGGGCTCCGCTATGTCCGCCATGCCCCGGAGGTGATCGCGGTCATCGTGCGGGGCAGCTCATTCGTGTTCTGCGCCAGCTCGCTCTGGGCCCTGCTGCCGGTGGTGGCGCGTGAAGTGCTCCGCCAGGGACCGGCCGGATACGGGCTCCTCCTCGGCTGTCTGGGCATCGGAGCGGTAGCCGGAGCCTTCGCCCTCCCCCACCTGCGGCGTGGCAGCTCCATGGACGGCGTTGTGGCCGTGGCCACCCTGGTCTTCGCGGCGGCCACGCTGGTGCTGGCCTGGGTCCCACTCTTCTGGGTGGTCTGCGTCGCCCTCCTGCTCGCCGGCGGCGCCTGGCTAGCTCTGCTCTCCAGCCTCAACGTCGCGATCCAGACCCTCGTCCCCTCCTGGGTGCGCGGCCGGGCGCTCTCGGTCTACATGCTGATCTTCTTCGGCGGCCTTGCCGGCGGCAGCACTCTCTGGGGCCTGGTCGCCGACCGTACCGGCGTCTCGCAGGCTCTATGGATTTCGGCCGCCGGCATGATCGTGGGCCTGGTGCTCACCTGGAAGGTCCACCTGCGCTCCGGAGAAGGCCTCAACCTCGCTCCGTCCCGCCAGTGGCCCGCTCCCATCGTCCACCACGACCCCGAGCCGGACCGCGGTCCTGTCCTGGTCACCGTCGAGTATCAGATCGATCCGCAGCGCGCCCGCGAGTTCGCAGCGGCCATGCGCGAGGTCCGCCGCATCCGCCTGCGCGACGGCGCCTTGCAATGGGGGCTCTTCAACGACGCGGCGGCACCTGATCGATACACGGAGATCTTCCTGGTGAGCTCCTGGGCCGAGCACCTCCGGCAGCACGAGAGGGTCACCGTGGCGGACCGGGACATTGAGGAGCGTGCGCGGGCATTCCATGTGGGGGATGGGCGGCCGGTCGTCCAGCACCTGATCGGCGAGCCGGTGCTCGGCGACGGAACCTAGGAGGACGGGAGAAATGAAATAAGATTTCTCATCATTCCAGAAGGACGTTGAGAGGGTGTCTGGAAAGTGCATCGCGGCCCCGGGAGCCCCTCACCCCCCTAGCCTCCCCCTCTCCCATCCGCCCCCCCAGCCCCCGGGAGAGGGGGGAAAAGGCACTGCCCAGGAAGCTTTTGGGCGGGGGCTCCCCTCTCCCGGAGGTCGGGAGGGCGGATGGGAGAGGGGCCGGGGGTGAGGGGCCAGGGCTTGCGCAGGACTTTCCAGAAGGACGTTGAGACATCTTCCGTGCCCGACGAAGGAGGCTTCATGGGCTCCACCTGCGCACCGCTTGTTCTTGCTGCCCTCTTTCTCCTGCTCGCCGGCCAGGCCGCGGGAGCACCGCCCGAGCTGCCACCGATCACCGATCAGGAGCGGTCCTTGACACAGGTCGAGGGCCATCCCAATGCGCCGGCCGTGGTGTTGTTCCGGAAAGGCAACTTCTCCATGGTCGACCCAGTGACCCGGGCCTATCGCCCCACCTTCACGGTCACGGTGCGCCGCAAGATCCTCACCGAGGAGGGGAAGCGCTATGTCCCCTGGGGCCTGCGACCCAGCCCTTCCAGGTCCCGGCAGACCGCCGCGTTCTGCCGATCGTCTTCCCCTTCCCCGATCGCGACGAAGTGGAGCTCACCCTCCGCTGGCCGGAAGGCTGGAAGCCCGAGACGCTCACGCGGGAGCCTCCGTCACGAGAGCCCGTTGGGCGCGGCTGTCGTGACCGTGGAGCTCGATGAAGCCAAGCGCTCCCTCACCTACCGACGCCGCTTCGATGTGCTGTCCCGCGCCAATGGCAAGGAGTTTTATGTTGCTCTTCAGAGCCTGTTCGGTGCGATGGAAGGGAGCGACGCGGAGGCTGTGGTCATGCGGCGGCGGTAGAGGTCTCGCTGTGCGCATCCGCCTATTGACAGACGTAGCGACTCCCGCGTAGCCTCAGCCCATAGATTCCGAACAGATATTCGACCCGCGGCAACCCATCCTGAAGATCTTCGTCTCGTCACCCGGGGACGTGGCCGAGGAGCGCGTGCTCGCGGAGCGGGTCATCGAGCGGCTCAAGAACGAATTCGCACCACGGGCGGATCTGGCCGGCATCTTCTGGGAGCACGAGCCGCTCAGTGCAACGCAGGACTTCCAGTCGCAGTTGCCCTCTCCGGCCGAGGCGGACATCGTCGTCTGCATCCTGTGGGCGCGCCTCGGCACTCGATTGCCGCCCAACATCACCCGCCCGGACGGCAGCCGGTACGACTCCGGCACCCAATACGAGCTTGAGACCGCCGCAGAGGCTTGGCGCTTAACCCAGGGTCGCCCGGACCTCCTCGTCTACCGTAAAACTACAGAAGCCATGGTGAGCCTCGCTGACACTGAAGCAGCGGAGCGGCGGCTTGCGCAGAAGAAGGCTCTCGATCACTTTCTTGAGGGCTGGTGCGAAAACGAGGACGGCTCCCTGCGCGCCGCCTTCCACCCCTTCGCAAGCCCGGTGGAATTCGAAGCGGTCCTGGAAGTGCACCTCCGGCGGTTGCTCGATCGGCGTGCCCCTCCGGCGGACCTGGAAGACCGGCGGGTTTCCCAGCCGACCTGGACGGGCGACTCTCCCTTCCGCGGGCTTGAAGTTTTCGAGCGTGCCCACGCCGCTGTGTTCTTTGGGCGGACGCGCGAGATCAGCCACGTCCTGGACGCATGGCGTGCCCAGGCGGTCGCAGGAAACCCGTTCGTGCTCGTCCTCGGTGCAAGCGGCAGCGGCAAATCGTCGCTGGTACGGGCCGGAGTCCTCCCGCTGCTCACCGAGCCAGGAGTGATTGAGGGCGTAGGCCTCTGGAGGACCGCACTCTTCGTCCCCCACCAGTCGTCCGGCAACCTCTCCGAGGGGCTGGCCGCCTCTCTGCTCCAACCCGGCGCGTTGCCCGAGCTCGCGGCAGACGGAACGCCAGCCGCGGGGATCGCGTGTCGCCTGCAGGAGGAGCCGTCTGCCGCCGACCTCCTCGTCAAGGGAGCCCTCTCGCAGGCCGCGGCCAAGGAGCAGAGCAAACAACGTCTGGACCGACAACCGGAGGCGCAACTCGCCTTGTTCGTTGACCAGATGGAGGAGATCTTTACTCTCGCCGAGGTGACGCCGGAGGCCCGCCGGGGACTCGTCATTGCGCTGAGTTCCCTCGTCTCAAGTGGACGGGTCTGGGTGATCGCGACCCTGCGCAGTGACTTCTATGCTCATTGTGACGAGGTCTCCGGGCTCCGCGATCTCATGGCCGGCTCTGGCCTCTATCATCTGCCACCACCGGATGCGGCTGGCATCGGCCAGATCATCCGCCGTCCAGCCGAAGCCGCAGGCCTGAAATTCGAGGACCGCCGTGACAAGGGTGAGAGGCTAGATGATGTCCTGCGTGATGCGGCGGTAGGGCGGCCCGAAAGCCTGCCTCTGTTGGAGTTCTTGCTCGAACAGCTCTACCAACGGCGAACACCCGAGCAACTTCTAACGTTGTCGGCCTATGAAAATCTCGGAGGGCTTGAAGGAGCAATCGGGAACCGGGCGGAGGAGATTTTCCTCCAGCAGCCACTCGAGGTCCAGGCGGCACTATTCTACGTTCTCCGCCTTCTGGTCACCGTGCGGCCAGAGGCCGAGTTCGCGCCGGTCTCACAGCAGGTGTCGTTCGAGTCACTTACCACGAATGAAATGCGAAAGCTAGTCAAAGCCTTCGTAGAAGCACGGATCTTTGTCACCGGCTCCACAGACGATGGAAATCCGCTCGTAGGTATTACTCACGAGGCATTGCTCACCCATTGGCCTCGGACCCGCGCCTGGCTCGCAGAGGACCGGGCGTTCCTGAAATTCCGAGCTTGGCTGGATCAGAATGCAGCCCGGTGGGCGCAGGAGGGACAGGATGACAGTCTGCTGATCCCTCCCGGCAAGGCGCTCGACCAAGCCGCTCGCCTTCTTTCTCTCGATCATGCCTCGCTACGCCCGATCCTCGTGCGGTTCATCGAAAGGTCAATGGCGGTGGCTCAAAAGAGCCGGAAACGCACGCTGTGGGGCTATGCGACGGCAGCTGTCCTTGTTCTCGCCATTGCTGGGCTGCTCGTCTGGGGTTTCCAAGCCCAGAGCGAGAACCGGCACTTCCTCGCAGATGCCGACCTCAGGGAAGCGCGAATCCTACTACAAAAGGATCGAGCCGACCAAGCACTTGCCTATCTGGCTCGAGCCCTGCGGCGAAATCCGGAGAGCCTGGAAGCTCAAAGCCTTCTCACCACTCAGCTCCTTCAGCGAACCTGGCCCTTCCCCATTGCATTGCTGCACAACGATGAAGACAGGACTGTACAATTCAGTGAGAACGGGCGATTTTTTGTAATGATCTCTCGCTTTGGTACAGCTCGCGTATATGAAACCTGGTCGCTTCGGGCGGTGGGGAGCGAAATCACTCTAGGCGCCCGAGCTCGAATCCTTGCGATTGGCGGTCAAGGCCGCCTCCTTGCCGTAGCTACATCTGAAACCTACAGGAACGACTTGGTGCGTATTCTGGATGCTCGAACGGGTCGCCCGGTAAAACCGTCCTTTCGAGCCGAGGACTTAGCCCTGATGGCTGACTTCAGCCCTGACGAGCAGTGGCTCTCGATTGCAGCAGCTCGTCGCGTGTACTTCGTTTCAACCGCCGGGGATCGACGTGAGGGCATGCGCATTGCCGCCGAGGCCCATGTCCTTCGGTTTAGCCCGGACAGCCGCAGAATTCTGTTGCTGGGGAATAACAGCACGCTGATCTTCGATCTCACTACGCAGACGGCGACCCGCGAGGAGCCGGAACATGGCTGGTGGGCTCCTACCAGTCGCGGGCAGTTCCAGCTTCCGACTCCAGGCGGCGACTTCGCGGCAAAAGCCTCTGATCTTGACTTTTCCTTTCCACCGCCACAGCTCAGCCCGGCCGGCTTTCGTCTCCTCTTCAGAGATTTAAAAGTCTCTCCCCTAAACTCGCAGTTCCGTAGTTCTTCTCTTGCCATGGAGATGATCGCATCCCTGCTTTCTTCTACATCCACAGAATGGAGCGCCGATGGCCAGCTCCTGCTGGCGCGCTCCCATGGCAATGTCCTTCTGTGGGATACTCGCACTGGTACACCCATTGCCGAGCCATGGCACGAAGTGGAGCAAGCGAAATTCATTGGCAGGAGCCGACGTGTCGTGACGGTGTCTGAGGACGGTACGATTCGTACCTGGGATGCCGAGCCCGTCCGCCCCCAGAGGAGGCTCTTTCTATTCTCATTCCCCAAATTCAGAGCAGCCTTTGGAAACAGCGCCACAGCGGCGAGGCCGGTTGCGTTCTGTAATGATGGCAAAACTGTTGTAGCAACATCCGGCAGAAGCGTAGGTTTCTTTGATCTCCGACGAGGAGACATCCAGGGACCTCTTGTAGCGCTCGACCGGGAAGGAAGCGCCTTCGCTTGCACAGGAGGCATCCTCGCCGTTGCGACCGACGATCAGGTACAGAGCTGGGAGGTTGTTAGCGGCCGACCGCTTCCTGTGACAATCCACCACGCCCCTTCTATCTTGAGGATGCAGCTCAGTTCCGATGGGACGCGTCTCTTGACGGCGTCGGAAGATACGGCCCGCATCTGGGAGACTCGGACCGGAAAGCCACTGGGACCTCCACTTCGGTTCGGTTCCGAGCGGCGACAATACAACCCGGATCCGCCAGCAATATCCGTGAGTCCAGATGGACTCTGGGTTGCTACCGGCACTACGGAAGGTGCTGTGATGATCTGGGATAGTACCAATGGTAAGAAGGTTGCCGGGGCGATGCTGCATCCGGCCTCCGTCGTCCAAGTCGAATTCGATCCAAAGCTCCGCCACTTGTCAACGCTGACCACCACGGCCCTGACCGCCTGGGACATGGAGACGGTGAAGCCCATCGCTGAGCCGTTCCAGGTGGATGGTTCCCAGGGCGGATTTTTTAGTCCAGATGGCCGCCGTGTTCTTCTTGCCGCACCAATGCAGCTCTGGGACCTTGCCACGGGACAGGTGCTTGCTAACTTTGATTTCCCGACCTTCAAGAATGTTCTCTTCAGCTCTGACGGTCGGGTCATCTGGGTCGCCGCCGCCGATGGCATATGGGCTGCGCCCGTTCCCGTCTTCTCCACCCGGGAAGCTGAAAAACTGGCAGGGCTCGCAGAATTTCTTGGAGGCTATGAGATAACCGAGGAGAACAGGCCAGTTCCCGTCACCGATCCAGTCCCACGGCGCAAGGATCTCCGTCGCGCCCTAGGCTCACCATCGATAGAGAGCCTGGCAGGCAACATGACCCTCTGGTTCCTGACCGAGCCTGCCCACAGAACTGTCTCACCTTTCTCGGATCTCTCTATCGACGAGTTCTTGCGCAGCCTCCTCGAGGAGGGCACTGCATCGGCCTGGGATGAGGCTGCCAAGGCGTTTCCCGGTCACCCGCTACTGCTCAGATACACAAGAGAGCCGAACCCCTCGCCCCAGTTGGATGATACTGCGAAATTCGAGTAGCGTCCCCCCTCTTGACCCTGGAACCAGCTCCATGGTTTACCCTCTCTCCATGGCGGACGAGACCCCTGGCCAACCCCTGAAGGCAGGCGAGCTCGCGCGCCGCATCGGTGTGAGCAAGGACACCCTTCGCTTCTATGAGCGCAAGGGCCTCCTCCCCCGCCCGGAGCGGCTGTCCAACGGCTACCGCGTCTATCCCCCGAAAGCTGTCGAGCGTGTCCTCTGGATCCGGCGCGTGCTGGCGGCCGGCTTCACGGTGGACGAGCTGTCTCGCATCCTTGCCGAGCGCGACCGCGGCGGCGTGCCGTGCCGCAAGGTGCGGGAGCTCGGGACCGACAAGCTTGCCGCGGTCGAGAACCAGCTCCGCGAGCTCGCCGTGCTGCGCGATGCGTTGCGCGTGCTGCTCGCGGACTGGGACCGGCGGCTCGCCGAGGCTGGGCCGGACCGGCGCGCCGGGTTGCTCGACGCGCTGGCCGCCGGCGCAACGGAGCTTCCGGAGAATCCGCATCGACCGAAACTTCGAAAGGAGAGAGTGTGATGACGAAAAAGTCTGTCGCCGTCTTCCTGATGTCCCTCGTCCTGCCGATGGCGGCCCTTGCCGCCCAGGAACCGGCTTGTCCGCTCCATGCTCAACACCAGGCCGAGGCGGCGCAGGCTCTCGACCAACGCGGTGACAAGGTCATGGGCTTCGAGCACACGCGGACGACCCACCACTTCCTGGTCGAGCCCGATGGCGGCGTGATCCAGGTCGAGGCCACCGATGCGGGCAATGCGGCCGATGCGGCGAGCCTCGGGCAGATCCGGCAGCACCTCGCCCAGATGGCCGAGAGCTTCGCCAAGGGCGACTTCTCCATGCCGGCCGAGATCCACAGTCGCGTCCTCCCCGGCGTGCCGGAGATGATCCGCCTCAAGGACGCGATCCGTTACCGCTACGAGGAGATCGGGAAGGGGGCTCGGGTCCGCATCACGACCGAGAGCCCGGAAGCCCGGGCCGCAGTCCACGAGTTCCTGCAAGCGCAGATCGGAGACCATCGGACAGGCGATCCCACCCACTGACAGCCGCCGCAAGATCACGGCCCGCGGGACCACTGCGCGTCACCGCCGCCAACGACCATGGTCCCGCGGCGAGCACCGGTGGTCCCGTGGGACCACTGCCTGCCACCGCGGCGAATGCCCATGATGCCGCGGCGAACACTGCTGGTCCTGCGGGACCACTGCCTGCCACCGCGGCCAACGTCCATGGTCCCGCGGCGAGCACTGACGGTCCCGTGGGACCACTGCCAACCATCGCGGGGAACCTCCATGGTGCCGCAGCGAATACTGCCGGTCCCGCGGGACCACTGCCAGCCACCGCGGGCAACGTCCATGGTACCGCGGCGGACACTGCCGGTCCTGCGGGACCGCTGCGCGCCACCGCGGGACCAATGCCCGCCGCCGGAGCCTCAATCCCGCCGCAACGCCAGAACCGGGCTGAGATGGCTGGCGCGGCGGGCCGGGAGGCTGGTGGCGAAGAGGGCCACGGCAGCCAGGACCAGCGGCGCGAGCCACGAAGGTCAGCGGATCGGTCGCGCTGACGCCGACCAGCAGGCTCGCCATCAGGCGCGTCAGCCCGAAAGCGGCCCCCAGGCCGATCGCCACGCCGATGCCGACCGCGATCAGTCCCTGGCGCACCACCATCCGCAGCACGTGCCCGGCCGTGGCGCCGAGAGCCATGCGGACCCCGATCTCGCGCGTCCTCTGGTGCACCAGGTAGGACAGCACGCCGTAGATCCCCACGGCCGCGAGCACCAGTGCCAGGAAAGCCAGGCCGCCCATCAGGGCCATATTGAAGCGGTAGGCGCCGACCGAACGCGCCACGATCCGCTCCATGGTCACCACATCGGTGATTGGCTGCTGGGGGTCGACCGCCCAGACCTGCTTCTGCACCGCCTCCAGGAGGCCGGCCTGCCCACCGTGCGTGCGCACGGCCAGGGAAGATCGTGCAACAGATGGGTCATGAGAGAGAGCCCTCCTTGGATTCGAAGGGCAATACGAGGGTGGGGCGGATTGTGTTTCGTTCCGACTCCTCCTGCTCGCACCTCTCCGAGGCTCACGGCTCGAACTGCAGCCGCGGATCGTGCTCCGCCCGGTAAAGGTACTTGACGAGCCGCCGGGTCCATGTCGCCTGGGCCTCTTCGGCCTGGGCCGCATGGCAGAAGAGCGCCAGCGCCGCCAGGGCTTCGTGATGGATTCCTTGCCCCACGAAAATCCACTTCATCTGGTCGGCCAGCTCGCGGACCGGCCCGGAGCGGCCCTGTTCCAGGTAGAGGGTGCCCAGCTCGACGCTCACCACGGCAAAGTCGTAGGCGATCTCTTCGGTCAGAAAGTATTCCCGCACTGCGGCCAGGGCTGCCAGGGCCTCCGCCCGGCGGCCGAGCCCCGCCCAGGTGCGCCCTTGGAGCCAGCGCAGGCGCACGCCGTCCAGCTCGTTGCCCGGATCGGTCAACGCCTCCACCTTCGGCAGCAGGCGCTCGGCTTCCCGGAAACCGTCCAGGTGCAGCAGGCTCACTGTCTTGTTGAAGTCGTGGACCAAGTGTAGGCGAGGATCGTCCTTGGCGTCGATCAGGGGCTTTGCCTCGGCCAACATTTTGAGGGCAGCCTCGTACCGGCCGGCGAAGATCAAGGTGTTGGCCTTTTTGATGAGAAGACGCGCCCGCTCGTGCTCCGACCGTGCAGCCTGCATGGCATCCGCGAGCAAGGCGTGGACCTCCTCGAATCTGCCGTAGTACATCAGGAGGGACGCTTTCAGATCGAGCCGGCGGGTGTCATCCAGAAGACCGGAGGCAGCGCCGGCCGCCCCCTGCTCCCACAGCTTATCGGCATGGGCCAGCTCCTCCGCGGAAGCCGCGAGATCGCCCCCGACCCGCAGGGCGTTGGCGGCAAAGGGCTCTACCCAGCCAGCAGGCTCGGGCGGAAATCCGCATCGGGCACGTGCTCGGCAAGACGCACGGCGAGCCGCGCCAGGCGCAGGGCTTCGTCAGCGCGGTTGGCGGCAGCGGTTTCAGACGCAAGGCAGATCCGCTCCGCCAGGGCCCAGCTTCGCTCGTCTCCCAACAGCACGTCGACGGCGACGCTTTGGTCCTCGGCGCGGAGCGGCTCTAGTCTCGACCAGACCGACTCCGCCCAGTGGCGGTCCTCGGCGCGGGGCGTGGGGCCGCGGTCGAGCCGGGCCAGTTCCTGAAGAAACGGCGCCATTGCGTCGAGGGCGGAGCCACCGATCTTCCCCTCCAGCGCCCTCGGTGCTTCGGCCGGTGCCCGCACGGCCTCGCCTTCACCCTGCTGGCCGGCGTCCTCATAGGTGAGGCGGAAAGCTCTGCTCCGGGAGATGAGCCGCTCGAGGCGAAGAGGGGTGATCCGAAAGGTCGCCACAAGCCGGGCCAGATTCCTCGGGACCGGCCGCACCGTCCCCTTCACATAGCCGTTGATCGATCCCTTGTCAATGCCGGACCGCCGGCCCAGCTCGCGCAGGCTCATATCCTGAAGCTCGCACAGCAACAGGATGGTGAGCCCCAGGTCCCTCGGGTCGTATTCCATTCTCCGCATGTCCTCGCCGTCCTTCGGTTGGAGCCCCCATTGGGGTGGTTTCCGGTGCGTTTTCCACGCAGACTCCTGTCACTCTATAGGCCGGAGGCGCCCCGGCCGGCCAGGGAGGCCGCTGCGGAGCGCGCTCCGAAAGGAGCCGGTCATGGTTCGTGCCTTTCTGCCCAAAGCCGTCCTGCTGTTGGTGCTCTGCCTGGTCCTGGCGGTGCCGTCCCTCCAGGCCGCCGAGCCCGGGCTGCACACCCCCCACGTCTCTCCGGGCTCGGCCCTATGGGAAGTCTTCGCCCGGGCGTGGACACACCTTAACAGGGCCTGGGCCTCCAACGGGTGCGGGATTGACCCGAGCGGCCGCTGCCTGCCGCCGGAAAGCACGTCAGCGGGCACCGACAACGGGTGTGACATTGACCCGAACGGCCGCTGCCTGCCCAGAGCGACGGCCGTAGCCGACAATGGGTGCATTCTTGACCCGAGCGGCCGCTGCGGCAGTTGAGCCGCGGCAATGGGCGCAGCCCCGCTGCGCCCTGTTGTTTCCTCTTCGCATCTCACAGCTCGAACTTCAGGCTCGGATTGTGCTGGGCGCGGTAGAGGTATTTGACGAGTCGCCGGGTCCACTCCGCCTCGGCCTCTTCTGCCTGAGCCGCATGGCAGAAGAGAGCCAGGGCCTCCAGGACTTTCTCATGGATTCCTTGCCCCATGAAAATCCACTTCATCTGGTCGGCCAGCTCGCGGACCAGGCGGGGTCGCCCCTGCTCCAGGTACAGCGTCCCCAGCTCCACGCTCACCACGGCAAAGTCGTAGGCGATCGTCTTGGAAAAGAAGTAGCCGCGCACCTCAGACAGGGCTGCCAGAGCCTCCGCCCTGCGCCCGAGCCCCGCCCAGGTGCGCCCCTTCAGCCAGCGCAGGCGAACAACGTCCAGCTCGTTGCCTGGATCGGTCAGCGCTTCCACCAACGGCAGCAGGCGCGCGGCTTCTTGGAAACGGTCCAGGTGCAGCAGGCCAACCGTCTTGTTGAAGTCGTGGACCAGAATCAGCCGGGGATCTTCCTTGGCGTCGGTCAGCGGCTTCGCCTCCTTCAGCACTTCGAGGGCAGCCTCGTATCGGCCGGCAAAGATCAAGGCGTTGGACTGTTTGATGAGAAGACGCGCCCGTGTGTGTTCCGACCGCACACCCTTCATGGCATCCGCGAGCAGGGAATGGACCTCCTCGAATCTTCCGTAGTACATCAGGAGGGACGCCTTAAGATCGAGCCGTCGTGTCTCATCCAACAGACCGGCGGGAGCGCCGGCCGCTTCCTGCTCCCAAAGCTCATCGGCATGGGCCAGCGCTTCCGAGGAAGCCGCAAGGTCTCCCCCCACTCGCAGGGCGTTGGCGGCAAAGGGCTCCACCCAGCCGAGCAGGCGCGGGCGCAAACCCGAATCCGGCACGTGCTCGGCGATGCGGACCGCCAGCCGCGCCAGTCGCAGGGCCTCGTCGGCACGGTTGGCGGCAGCGGCTTCGGAGGCCAGGCAGAGCCGCTCCGCCAGGGCCCAGCTCCGCTCGTCGCCCAGCAGTACTTCAACTGCCTTCTCCTGCTGCGCGGCGGTGAGCTTCTTCATCCGCGACCACCTCGCCTGCGCCCATTGGCGGTGCCGGGGAGCCTGCCGGAGCAGCAGGTCCGCCTTGAGGGCGGCGCGGGCGGTCCTGGTCGCCGCCGAGCCCGCGGCCACGGCGGCCCGCTCGACGAGCCCACCCTCCGGGGACAAGGAGCCTCCTTCGGGCGGGTTCCCCAGGTCATCCGACCACAGGGCGGCGTCGATCGCTTCGGGTGGGACCTTCAGGTGGGAGAGGATCTCCACCAGCCGCTGGCGCTCCAGCTCAAAGCGCCCTGTCTCCCAGCCCTCGATCGTCCGTGGGGAGACTCCGGCTTTTTCGGCGAGCTCTTCCTGGGTCGCTCCCTTGCGGTGGCGGAAATGACGCAGCACGGCACCTTCGGCGGTCGGTATTCGCTTCGGCATGGGCCTCCTCCCCTTGACCTCTCCTAGACATAAGTTGCCGCAGAGGCACCAAAAGGGACAAAGGAAAAAGGAGTGATTCGCTCGCCCATTGGGAGCGTTTCGCAAAATTGTGCTTGGAGCGCGAAGGGCCCTGCCCTATGTTCCTGGGCGTGGGCTCGAAGGCGGAATTAAGCCATGTTGTCAACGCATCCGGCGAAAGACATGCTCCAGCGCTTCGCTCGCGGAGACGCGTGCCGGCACAAGTCGCAAAGACTCTCAAGCGGGCAGGCGTTACCATCCCCGAGCTTGAGGGGCTCACACGGGAAGCTGTCCTGGCTCTTCCACGTGTCGGGCCATGGACAGTCAGGCAGATCGAACGGTTTCGGGGCCGATCCTTCGAAACCTGCGCTCCCTACTGGATCGCCCGCGGAATCCCAGCCACGGTCGCAGTGGCGCTCGCAGCCGCCGGCATTCGGACGGACGAGCAGCTTAGAGGTATGCAGAGGGATGACCTCCTGGGAATCGAAGGGATCGGCCTCCATGCGGCGGAGATGTTATTGAGCCTATTCGGCTCGCCCGGCAAGCCTTCAAAGCCAACTCCCCGCACCTTCTTGGAAAGAATGCCACAAGCCCGGATCTGGGTGGAGGCTGGAATCATACCGTGCTGCGCAGCCAGACTGGTAAAAGCTGGGGTCACGAGCACTACGGCCTTGGCGCATGCTTCGCGGGAGGACCTCCTTGCAATCCGCGGAATCGATGAGAGAACGCTAGAAAAATGTGAGGAGCTTCTGGGCCGTCCTCTGCGCTCAATCACCGCCTACTGGCGGGAGAAGGGTTTGCCTCTGCCGTTCGCCAATGCTCTCCTTCGGGCCGGCATCGAATCGGTCAAGGCCTTGGCAGCGCTGTCTCGCGAGGATCTACTCCGCATCCCTGGGCTGGGGAGCCGCGGCCTCCAGCTTTGTGAGGAGTTGCTCGGACGTCCGCTGTGCTCCCATGTTGAGCAATGGCATCGTCATGGAATCAAAAGGAGCACCGCATGGCGACTGGTCCGCGCGGGAGTCGTCTCCATCGATCTCCTCAGAGCTCGGCTCGCAACCCTTGAGCGACATTTAGCCGACGACGAAATTTATGCTTGTGAGCGGATCACGGCGCGTCGCGCAAATCGTCGCTGAGAGGAGATCTTGCCGTGAAGGAACAGTCGGTCGAGGATTCCCGATTCCAATACCTTCCTGAGCTCCGCGACTCGACCGGCAGGCTTTTGGACACCATCCGTTCGCGCATCGAGCTTCACCAGAGCACAGCTCTTGCAGATCACGTCGTGCGTACCGGCCCCGGAAATTTCAACGAATATGCCCCGTTGCACGAGTATTTCCTGCTTCATCTGCCGCCTGACCAGCAGAACGGCGCGCGCCAGTTTGGAGAGCTTCTATCCCAGCTTCTGCTGGCATCCACCGACCATTGTCGCTCTCCAAGCCTTCAAGAATTTGCCGAGGGCCTGGTCGCGGAGATCAGGCACATCGAGGGTTTCTGTGCCGTGATCGCTGCCTACTGCGGCGCCGAGACAAGGCGAGACGAAAGCCTGCTCGGTCATGTGGAGGACACAGGCGCCCTCCTGGGCGTGCTTGGCGATCTCTTGGAGCAGAAGCTCGGCAAGAGACGGAAGCCAGGCGTCAGGTCGGCACGGGAATGTCGTCCCGCCGTGGTCGATGGAGCGGGTGCGCAGTCATGAGCACCGCGAAGGTTCAACGCAGCCCGGCCGCCACCGCAAACGCCTGGTCGAGATCGCCCAGGAGATCTTCGACATCCTCGATGCCGACCGACAGGCGGACGAGGTCGGGCGGCGGCGCGAGCCGGTCGCGCAGCTCCGCCGGGATGCTCGCGTGGGACATCCGGCAGGGCAGGCTGATCGAGGAGGCGACCGAGCCGAAGCTGACGGCGATCGTGAAGAGGCGCGCGGCTTCGACAATCCGCCGCGACAGCTCGGGATCGCCGGTGGTGAAGCTGACGACCGGGCCCGGGCCCGAGGCCTGGCGCCGGTGGATCTCGCCTTCAGGGAAGAAAACCTTGCGCACCTCCGGACGGCCGGCAAGATGCTCGGCGATCCGCAGGGCTGAGGCGCACTGCCGCTCGATGCGCAGAGCGAGCGTCTTCATGCCGCGCAGCAGGAGCCAACTGTTGAACGGCGCAAGACCCGCGCCTTCCGCGTTCAGGTGGAAGGCGATTTCGCGGTGCAGCTCGGGGTCGTTTGTCACCACGGCGCCGGCGCAGACGTCGCCGTGGCCGCAGAGCGCCTTGGTGGCCGAATGCACCACCAGGTCGGCGCCCAGGGACAGCGGCCGTTGCAGGCAGGGCGAGAGCAGCGAGTTGTCGACCGCGAAGAGCACGCCGCGCCGGCGGGCGATCGCGGCGACGTGCTCGAGATCGACGATGCGCAGCAGCGGGTTGGTCGGCGTCTCGACCAGCAGGAGACGGGTGGCCGGGCCGACCGCCGCCTCGACCGCCGCGGGGTCGGTCGTATCGACGAAGCGGACACACACGCCCAGCCGTGGTGCGACCCGGGACAGCAGCCGGCAGGTGCCGCCGTAGAGGTCGTCGCCGGCCAGGATCTCCTCCCCCGCCGCCACAAGCCGCGTGACGGCGGTGATCGCCGCCATGCCGCTGGCGAAGGCGCAGGCGAAGCGGCCTCCCTCCAGCGCTGCGACCTGCTCTTCGACGAGGGACCGGGTGGGATTGGCCGTCCGCGTGTAGTCGTACTCGCCGAATTCGACGGCAGACGGTTGGCGGAAGGTCGCGGTCTGATAGATCGGCGGTGCCACGGCACCGTACGGATCGCGGTCCGAGATCGGACGCGCACATTGGGTGGAGATCTTCATGGCGTCACCTCCGCGATCAGGTCGTAGAGGTCGGCAAGCACCGCCTCGCAGGTCGGCCAACGTCCGGCACCCTGGGCCGCGAGATCGAAGACCTCGCCGTCCAGGGTCTCGATCCGCAACGCATTGTCCGCTCCCGTGGTCCGCGCAAACGGGTGACACGAGGGAAGCTCCACGGGCTGGACGCTCGCCCGCAATCCGGAGCCGGAGCGCTCACAGCTCGCCACGAGGCGCACAACGCGGCCGTGACGGGCATCGAGATCCACGATCCCCTGGCGGGGGATGCGGTTCCACGGCAGCGCTATTCCGAAGGCCTCTCGTGCCAGGAGGGCAAGCTTCTGGGCCGTATCCGAGCCGTCGAGGTCGAGCGCAGGATCGGCCTCCGCGAAGCCGGCAGCCTGAGCCGCGGCAACCGCCGCGTTGAACGGCACACCCGCCGCGCAGCGGTCGAGGACGTAGTTGCAGGTGCCGTTGAGCACGCCCGAGAGCGCACGGATCCGGCCTTTCAGGCGCCGGACAGCCTCCAGGGCAGGCATGGCTCCGCCGACGCTCGCGCTGTATCGCAGCGAGGCGCCGCTCCGCTGTGCGAGATCCGACAGCGCATCGATCTCCTCGGCGAGCAGGAGCTTGTTGGCGGTCACCACCGACCGTCCCAGATCGAGAGCCCGCACGATCGCCCGCCGGGCCGGCTCACGCCCTCCCATCAGCTCGACGACGACATCGGCATCGCTTTCGACAAGCCCCGGCACATCACGCGTCAGCAGCGAGCGCGGGACACCGGAGCGTTCGGCCTTCGCCAGGTCGCGAACGGCGACTCCGACGACGCGGAAGATGTCGGGCAGGGCCAGGAGCCGCGCGAGGACGCCACCGCCGACCGTGCCGCAGCCGAGGAGGGCGACGCGCAAGGGCTCTCGCGAAAAGGCGGGTGCGGCAGAGGCCACGTTGATGCCGCGAAAGCCTTCGATGTCGATGGGATCGAGAAAAGTGGCAGGAAGGCCGGAGCGACGGAGAGCGCGGGTCAAGAGAGAGGAAGCGGCCGTCTCACCCGTGACGAAGAGCGAGGCGACCGCGCCGGGTTGCGGTGGCAGGCCCAGTTGCTGCGCTCGTTGCAGGAGCTCGTCCGTGGTCGCGCCGTCCGAGGCGACCGCCACGACGGCATGGCCGTCCCGCCACTCCCGATAGATCTGCTGCACGGCACAAGGCAGGTCGACTTCCGAGCGGAGCACCGAGCTGCCGAATTCGAGGACGCGGATCTGCTGTGGCTGTTGCATGTCTTTTCTCCCTTTCAGGCCGCGAGAGCGCGGCGCAGGTCGTCGATGATGTCGTCGGGGCTCTCCAGACCCACCGAGAGCCGGATCAAGCCGTCCGTGATCCCGGTCGCCTGCCGCTGCTCGACCGGCACGGCCGCATGGGTCATGGTGGCCGGGTGCGTGATGAGGGTCTCCGTCGCGCCCAGGTTCTCGGCCAGGGCGCAGAGGCGAACGTTGTTGAGAACCCGCACGCCGGCCTCCGCTCCGCCCTCGACCTCGAAGGCAAGGAGAGCGCCGCCGCCGCGCTGTTGCCTCTGTGCGAGATCGCGCTGCGGGAACGAATCGAGGCCCGGATAGAGGATGCGCGTCACCCGCGGGTGCTCCTCCAGGAAGAGGGCCACACACAACGCGTTCCGCGTGTGGACCTCCATGCGCGCCGGCAGCGTTTTCACCCCCTGGAGCGTCAGCCAGGCCTGGAAAGGCGACTGGATGACGCCAACGGCGTTGCGAAGGAACGACAGGCGCTCGTGGAGCTCGGCGCTGCGGGTGAGGAGCGCGCCGCCCACGGTGGCGTTGTGTCCCTCAATGAACTTGGTCGTGGAGTGGAGAACGATGTCGGCGCCGAGGTCGAGAGGCCGCTGGAGGACCGGGGTCAGCAGCGTGTTGTCCACCGCGACCAGAGCACCCGCGGCGCGGGCGAGGCGGACCGCTTCGGCGATGTCGGCGAGCTTGAGAGTGGGGTTGGCCGGCGTCTCCAGAAAGACGAGACGCGTTGGGGTACGGAGCGCCTCGGCCAGACGCTCGGGATCGGCGGCGTCCACGAACTCGGCCTCGACTCCGAACGGCGCGAGCACCTGACGGAACAGGCGCACTGTGCCGCCATAGGTCACGTCGGAGAGGACGATCCGGTCGCCGGACCGCAGCAGAGCCAGCGCGAGAGCCGTGGTGGCCGCGAGCCCGGTGGCGTAGCAGGTAGCGTGCTCGGCGCCTTCGAGGGCGGCGAGACGGCTTTCCAAAGCCGTGACGGTTGGGTTGCCTGAGCGGCTGTAGGTGTACCCCTTGTGAACGCCCACCGCCTCCTGCACGAAGGTGGTGGACTGATAGATGGGTGTAAGGATCGCGCCGGTCGTCGGGTCAGGCGTCGCACCCGCATGAAGTGCCAGCGTCGCCAACGAAAGATGGGGATCAGTCTCCGTCTCGAACGAAATCGCAGTCATCGTGTTCTCCCCGAAGTCGGCTGTCCGGAAGTGAACCGGAAGCGAAAAGACCACCGCGGCGGGAGGCCGGGCGGTGGTCTTTCGAGGGGGAGAACGCCGGGATGTGTTGCTACGAGACGGCGTTCGGCACAGCGAGACGGCCAGCGCCCGGCCTGCGCATGCCCATGGACATTCGCAGGTGACAAGGGGCGGTGGTCGTGCGGCGCGCCTTCATGGTGGCAAACGGTAGACGGCGGCGGGGCGCTCTGTCAAGAGCCGGGACCGCCGCGCTCTTTCAATCGCCGAAGACGTCTTCCAGCCGTTCGGCGGTGAGGATCCGCTCTCCCCACTCCAGCAGGGCCTCGGAATCGGCCGCGCGGACGCGGGCGAGAGCTGTCTCCTGCAAAGGTCCGAACTTGCGCTGAAGCTGCCGAAGAAGCAGGTCCGCCTCACCCTCCTGCCGACCTTCCTGGCGCCCCTCCTGCCAACCCACTTGTCGGCCCTCCTCCAAACCTTCCATGCGGCCGTCCCTGCGGCCCCTCATGCGCTCCAACCGGTACATGGCTGCCACTCTTTCTGCCAGCATACCCTTGAGACCCTCCAGGCTCAGCGACCCGAGCTCCTCGCTCGGGGCGCCCTGCATTCGTGGAAAAACGACGTCCTTCAACCAGGCGGCGAAGATCTGCCGCAACTCCTCGTCGCCCGGGCTGCGCAGCAGGCCATAGAGTTGCTCCACGCCGCGGTGGATCTCCAGCCAGTCGCGGCTCTTTTCAAGACGGAACAACGCGGCGACGGGGCTCTGCCGCAGTGCGAGCTCCTCGGCTGAATAACGCGAAACGTCGATCAGCCGGTAGCGCAGCCGGGGCCGGTAGAGCTCCGCCGACGGATCGGCGACCTCGACCAGTTCCGCCATGTCGCGGGCCGCGCGCCATGGCCTCACTCCATTATAGAAGCCAATCGGCACCACGAGCGGCAACTTCCGCGCCGGAGTGAGGTGCCTTCCCGCGATCAGGGCCTCGTAGAGGAGAGCCACATAGGCCATGAAGCGCACGGCCATGAACCGCTCGGTCCGGGATTGGAGCTCTATAAGGATGCAGATACAGGCCGGGGTGTCGTCGCCTGCGAAATCCACCATCCAGACGAGATCGGCCTCCCGCTGCTCCATCTGCCGGGAGACGAACGAGCCGCTTGCCTTGCGCAGCGTGGAGAAATCGAGGTGTTCGACCCAGGGCTCGGCCACGAAGCCGCGCAGGAGGCCTTCCACCATGCGCGGCTGGGAGAAGAAGCGCCGGTAGCTGCTGTCGTGCTTTCCCATGACCCCTCCTCAGCGCAACGGCGCTCGCCCGGTCGGCGAACCTGGCAGCTCGATCCGTAAGCGACCGTCCTCGCCGATCCGCAGCAGGACCATGCCGTCCCGGTCGGTCCGCAGGAGAGGGATCCGGCGCTCTTCGAGCCGCTCGCGGACGACCTCCGACGGGTGGCGGTACAGGTTCTTGTAGCCCGCAGAGGCCAGGGCCAGGCGCGGCCGGGCCGTGTCGAGGAACGATGCGGTCGAGGACGTCTTGCTGCCGTGGTGGGCCAGCTTGAGGACGTCGGTGCGGACCTCCCTCTCGCAGCAGGACAGCAGCCGGAATTCCGCCCAGCTCTCGATGTCGCCGGTCAGGAGCAAGCTGCGGCCGTGGACTTCCGCGCGCAGGACGAGCGAGCGCTCATTGATCCCTCTTTCCTCATCCGGCTGTGGATGGAGGACTTTCAGACGCCAGCGGCCTACGGTCGCCTCCTTCCCAGCCCAGAGGAGCCGCAGCCGCGCGCCCGGCAAGGTGGCGAGCTCACCGGCGCACCCTTCGGGCTCCCAGCCGGGTCCCATCCAGACCTCGCGCACCGGGAGGTAACCAGAGATGTCCACCAGGCCCCGACAGTGGTCTCGATCAGGGTGGGTCATGACGACCGCGTCGAGGGAGCGGACCCCTTCGGCGAGCAGGGCCGGCAGCAGGACGCGCCCACCCAGGTCACCGTAATCCCACCCTCCACCATCCACCAGGATCGCATGCCCGCCGTCGCGGAGGAGGATTGCATCGCCCTGTCCCACGTCGAGCATCGCCAGCTCCGGCCCGCGTCCTCGGGCCGCCGTGGCAGGCTCCCAGAGACAACCCAAGATGCCCACCAGGCCGGCGGCCAGCACTGCGAGTCGCAGCGGGAGCCGGCGCGGCCTCGCGAAGAGAAGGAGGCCGAGACCTGCCGTCAGAGCCCAGGCGGCCATCGGCGGCATGAGGACCGGCATCGCGAGCCAGATCTCCGGAGGGGTGCTGGAGGGCCAGGAGAAGGGTGCCGCGAGAGCATCGAGGACCGGGAGCAGGGCTCCGGCCCAACCAGGCGCGATGAGCGCGAGTGTGGCCCACACCAGGGAGGCTCCAAGCGCCAGGCCCGTCCATGGGACGGCTGGCAGGTTGAGGAGCGGCGCCAGCAGGGAGAGGGTGTGAAACCGGGGCAGCGCCCAGGGCAGGGTGAGGAGCTGGGCCGCGACGCTGGCCGCCAATGCACCGGCGAGCCAGCCCGGCAGGAACCGCCTCCAGCGCTCGGCGAGAGGCGGAGCGGCCAGGAGCAGCCCGGCCGTGGCCGATACGGTGAGCTGAAAGGCCGGCACCTCCACCACGGCCGGGTCCTCCAGCACCAGCAGCACCACCGCCCAGCCGAGCGCGTTGGCGGCGGCGGGAGGCCTTTCGAAGAGCAGAGCGAGGACGGCCAGCAGGCCCATGACCGCCGAGCGGACCAGCGCCGGGAGCGGCCCGACCAGCAGGAGGTAGAGCGCGATCGCGGCGAGCATCAGCAGCAGGCGGAGGCTACGCGGCAGCCAGCCGCCGAGCAGCCAGACGGCTCCCGCCACCAGGGCCACATGGACGCCGGAGACCGATAGCAGGTGATAGAGGCCGGTCAGGCGCAGGCCGCGCTTCCAGGCCAGGGGGAACCCCGAGGCATCGCCCAGCACGAGGGCTCGCGCCAGCGCCTTGCCCTGGCGGTCTCCTCCGCTCTCCGGTCCCGCGGCCTGGAAGGCCCGGTCCATCCGGCGGCGGAGAGCGCTCGACAGTGCGGCCACCGGTCCCGGCGGGGCCGCAACCTCCATCAGGAGGCGGCTCTTCGCACGCAGCCGCCATGGCCCCGGCGGCACCGCGACCCGGTTGGCGAAGCCGGCCGAGCGCGAAACGTAGCCTTTCACCCGGACCGAAGAGCCGTAGGCTGGGGGCTCCTCCTCCCCGGGTACGTGGAGGGTGACTTCGACGGGCGGCTCGATCATGCGGGCGTCCTGTTGCAGCCGGACCATCCGGGCGGAAGCGGCCCATCCCGGGTCCTCACCCGGCTCAGGGGTCCAGTGGCCGGTCACCCGGACCACGGCCTCGACCGGACGCGCGAGGTCGATCCCTTCGAAGGGCCTCGCGGGGAGGTCGAGCCGCACGGCCGCGGCGAGCACCCCGACCGACAGCGCGGCGAGGAAGATCCCGGCGGGCTTCCGGAGCGCCAGGCCGAGGACGGCGAGCGCCACCCAGAGCGGAATCGAGAGGTGCGGGAGACGGAGGGCGACGAGGGAACCGCAGGCGAAAGCCGCGGCGGGGAGGAGCATGGGAGCGGTTCTGTCTCTCATGCCCCTTAAAAAGACGTAAAACGGGTCGCGAATCTTGCATAACTCACCCGAGAAATTTCAGGAAGTCGGGACGCATGCTAGTCTCGCAACAGTCCTGGGCCTGACCGGAGGAGCCCCGAAACGATGCCCGAGCCGGCCGCGCAGACCATCTATCTCGTCGACGCCAGCCCCTACCTGTTCCGGGCCCACTTCTCCCTGCCCGACTCGATCAAGAGCCCGGACGGCCAGCGCACCGGCGCGACCTATGGCTTCGCGAGCTTCCTGCTCAAGCTGATCGCGGACGAGAAGCCCACCCATCTCGGGGTGGCCTTCGACCGCAACCTGAACGGCAGCTTCCGCAACGAGTACTTCCCCGCCTACAAGGCCCATCGGGACGAGCCGCCGCCGGAGATCGTGGCCCAGATCGACCCGAGCCTGGAGGTCGCGGCAGCGCTGGGGGCCGCCACCTTCATCGACGACCGCTACGAGGCCGACGACCTGATCGCCACGATCTGCGCGAAGCTGCTCCCAAGCGGTCACCGGGCCGTGATCGTGACCTCCGACAAGGACCTGACGCAGCTCGTGAGCGACCAGGTGAACCTCCTCGATTTCGCCAAGGGGGAGCGCTATACGCCCGCAGAGGTGCGAGAGAAGTTCGGGGTCCGCCCAGACCAGATCGCCGACCTCCTGGCGCTGGCGGGCGATCCGGTGGACAACATCCCAGGGGTGCCCGGGATCGGGAGAAAAACCGCGGCCGAGATCCTCGGCGCCTTTGACCATGTCGAGGACGCCTACGCACGGCTCGACGAGTTGGGCCGGTCGAAGCTCCGCGGCGCCCAGAAGCTCGCCGCCAGGCTCGCCAAGCACCGCGACATCGCCCTGCTCTCAAAGCGCCTCGCCACGGTTGCAACCGACGCCCCGGTGCGCGCCGGCCTGCGCGATCTGGAATACCGGGGCGCCGACGAAGAGGTTGTGCAGAAGCTTTTCGACCGGCTCGGCTTCAAAAGGATCCGTGACCGCGTGCCGGCCTCGGGTTCCTAGGCTGCTCGGGGCAGCAGAGGAGCCCGTCCTCGTTCAGCTCGATCAGACCGGAGCGCCTATTGGCAGCAGTTGGTCCCTTCCGTCTTGGTGGGGTCCTCGTCCACACAGCCGGTACAGGTACAGGAGAGCGTACAAGGCATGCCGGTCGTGCCGCCCAGAACGCCTGGCGGGATCGCCCCCCGTTTTCCGTGTTGAAGAGCAGAGGCCGAATCATTCGCCGTCGCCTCTGACCAAGGAGGAAAGCGATGAGTCCCACCCTGACAACGACCTGGCGCACCGCGCTCACCCTGGCGCTCGCCGCGGCCTGCCTGGCACCGGCGGCCGGAGCACAGCCGTTCACCGCCAACATCCAGATCGCGAGCCATCACGCAACGCTGCAGGACGCGATCGACGCCGCGGGCGAAGGGGGGATGCTGATCGTCGATCGCGACTATCAGAACCTTGCTCCCCTGGTGCTGCCCCGATCCTCCGATCGCCCAACGGGACCTGCTTCCGTATGACCGTGAGCAACGCCGGGGTGCCGGGCGCCGTGGCCGTCGGATGTCCTTGATTCTACTGAGTGGCGGGGGCAGGAAGGACCCCGCCGTGTACAGCGGATGTCGGAGGCTCTCACGCTCCTATGGCGTGGGAACCTTCCGATACGTCGTCGGCTTTCCGCCGTCGCTCGCCTTGAGAACTGCGATCCTGCCTTCTTGGATGAGCTTGTCGACGATGCGCAGCAGGGTGCCTCGGGTCGGCTGGTAGCCGAGGGCGCGCACCAGGTCGGCCTTGGTGAAGACCTCCGGCAGCATGGGCAGTGCTTCCTCGAGGTCGTCCGGCCACTGGTTGGTCGGTATGCGGGAGCGGAGCGGCGGATCCGGAGCGGAACGGCTTGTCGATGGAGCCGGTTTCGCGATCGAGGCGCCGGCCGGCTCATCCTTGGCGCTCTCGGCACGTAGCGCTTCCAGAGCCTGGAAGGCGATCTCACACCCGGAGCGCACCATTTCAAGAGCCGCTTGGAGCTGCTCCTCCAAAAGGCGCCGCCGCCGTTCGTATTCGTTCTGCGTCATGTCCGCAGGAGAGCCTACTGCCCTGATGCGCCCTGCGCAATGGGCAGTCGGGGCTGTGGGAGGGACAGTTCACACAGGTCCGTGGGACAGGTGCCCCGGCATGTCTCGAGTCCGCCTCTCGATATGGTCGGAAGGCCCTGTTGCGGCGCAGGGAGGACCTCGTCCAGGTACGGAAAAGCCTGGCCCGTCGCCGAGCGGCCCTGCAAGTGGTCAGTAGGCCCTGCGGGTCCTGCTGGCCGACCCGCAGGAGGTCGTGTCCTAACTCAGTGTAGGTGCCCCCTAGATAGGGGGCGGGGGTACCTACCTGCTGTAGCTTCCCTCCCGTAGGGAGGAATACGCCTCTCCACTGACAATCTGGTAGCGGCCCGAACGGGTGAGTCACCACCCGCCCGGACCTACCCGAGCACAGGAGCTAGCCCCATGCCCAGGTCCGAGAAGTCTACCCTTCCCCCCGTTCCCGAGCACACCGCCGAAGAGACCGCAGCGCAGATGGTCGTCAAAACCTGCGCGGCCTTCCTCCAGACCATGATTTCCACCCTTCAAGCCCTGGAGGAGGGTCTAGGCTATCCCGAGGACAGCGAGGACATGGGAGAGGGACGCGTCCCGCAGTCCGTAGCGTTCGCCCTCCGCGGCACCCTGGAGTGCGTCCTCGCCGACGACCTGGAGCCGGCTCTCAAGGCGCTTGAGGAGGCCGCAGACCTCACCCCCGAAGAGCTGTACGTGTACTGGCAAAGCAGGCAGGCAGAGAAGGAGGGCCGGAAGTGACGATCCCCGTCCCACTCAAGTGGCGCCGTCGTACTCTCGCCGTGCGCCTGTGGCACGTCGGCGATCCTCGGACCCCTTACGCTGAGATCGCCTCGACCCTGGTAGCCGGCCCTTTCGGCATTGTCCGCGGGAGCCGCTACGGTCTGGATTCCCGGTGCTTTACCCTCTACCACTTGCCATCCCAGGCGGCGCTTTTCACTCTTTCAAAGCAGGCCATATGCAAGGAAGCGGCGGCAAGGCTCGCCGGCCTCGATCTCGCTTGGGAGTCAGGCGTCCCGGACGAAGTCACCGGCCCCGACTTCGGGCGAGCTGCCGAGGTCCATCGCCGTTGGCGGGCGGAGGAGCTGCGGTGAAAGTTGCCTCGTTCAACGTTCGCGCCGATCCACGGCAGAGCGCCAGATGGAAGCAAGCTTCCGAGGCGGAAGGCTATCGTAGCGTAGGACAATGGGCGGCATCGGCCCTAGACGCCTATCTGGAGCACCGTAGAACGGCCGGCCATCCTCTTCCTTTGGCTTGGCACCTTGGGCGCTTCCGTGTCCTCCTGGAGGACGGCATGGAGCCCGAGTTGCGCGGGTGGCTCTCCAGGCCGTTCGGGATCTTCCACGGCTCGTCCGCAGGGCCGATCCCAACCGGCTCGACCCACACCTACTCGCTCGTGTTCCTGCCGGAGCGCAAGTTGCTCGCGACGTTCCGCTACGCACGACACTGCCGCAGTTTGGCGGCAGACCTCGCCCCGCTCCTCCTGCGGGACGAGCAAGCGGCAGCGGCCGTCACGGCGCGGCATCTCAGAGAAGCCACGTAGGACTCCGGGGCCGGTTTCCGAGAGAGGCCGGCCCTTTTTGTCGCACAATAGCTTGACAAGCGCGACATTTTGCCACATCATAGGCTGCAATGTCACGCCCTCTCCATATGTTAGGCTTGCCTCTATTAACTTGGGAGGTGCCAATGGCAGCGAATAGCGGAGAGAGACGCTATGAAAAAACCAAGGAGCAAGTAACTGACTGGCTGAGGACGGAAGGCTATGAGGTCGTTAACGCGCCGGAATCGGATGCCCTTTGGTGCGTGGTAGCACATCAGAATGCAATAGGTTTTGGGGTAGGTCAGAAGATCGTTCGAACCAGAGAAAATCATCCTCAGCGGCTCAATGGTAGTCGCTGACTGGCAGGACTCAAAGATTAACGCCCTTACTCAGGACGAACGAGAAGAGTTTCTCTGGGGTTTACGTTTCCGGCTCCTTGGGATGGATTTGGACTTTCAAGGAGTTGACCATCCATTAAGGGAAGTTGTTGTGGTGAAGGATCTGTATGCCGATTCGCTGAGTAGGGCCTCTCTTCTTTCGGCGGCTCGCTTGGTGAGGAACGGTCTTCTGTTCATCGTGTGGTCTATTCATCGGCGCTGCGGAGCGCCGTTGGACAAGTCCGTCAACTAAGCCATTAGCAGGTCCCGCACCGTCCAAGGCTTCCGGACGAGCCCGGCCTTCATGGCGGGGGTCATGCGGATCGAGGAGTGCATCCAAGCGAAGTTATAGGCGGCGAAATGAAGCGCCAGAGCCGCCCGCAGGTTCTCCCGCTTCCGCGAGAATGCGTTCGTCAACCGGGTAAACCGCCGCATCTGCATTCTGATGTGCAGATTGTTTCGTTCAACGTGGCTGGTGCAGATCCGGTGCTCGTCCGGGGTCCCGTGAACGACGATCTTCTCGCTCGATATTATCGAGGGCGGTGAATACCGCCGCTCGCTGTCCATTCCCTCTCCCGAGTACGTCTTGACCAATTGTGCGTAATCGACCGAGCCGCCGAGATGCTGCTCGATCGCGGCCGGGTAGGCGGGCCATCCATCGGTCGTAAGCTGATAACGCTCCGCTCCGTCCTTGGGTGCGGCGGCCGTCGCAAGCTTGGCGATGAAGATCGACGTATCCTCTGCCGTCCGGTGGCCCATGTGCCAAGCGAG
This sequence comes from uncultured Holophagales bacterium, assembly GCA_963842525.1. Classification (GTDB taxonomy): domain Bacteria; phylum Acidobacteriota; class Thermoanaerobaculia; order Multivoradales; family UBA5704; genus UBA5704. The sequence continues at coordinate 1,431,108 of CAWJGT010000009.1, read as the reverse complement.
CACCAGCTTCGATTCCCTGTCGTGCGCGACGAACGTATAAGCATCGCCTAGCTCGGGATTCGTCTCGCCCTTGCGTACTTTAGTCTTCTCTTTCATGCCGACGTAGCACCACAGCTCGTCCCCTTGGGCGTCCTTCACGGGGACCGCCCGGAGATGCCTGCCCAACAGGCTCTCGCACTTCCGGCCGGCAACCCGGAGGAGCCGCATGATCGTGTCCCGATGGATGCCGCTCACCCGTTCCGTTGAACGAATCGACGAACCTTCTGTCAGCATGGAGATGCAGAGAACGGCCTTGTCCATGTCGATCCGCATCCGACCGAGAGGACGCTCCGGGATGATTCCGAACGTCGCCCCGCACGCCTTGCACTTCCGGCGCGGGTTGCCGCCCTTGTCCTTGCCCCATCCGATGGTGCGACCGCCGCAGGGCCGGCAGGCGATCCCCTCGGGGGCAGGCGTGGGCAGGGTGTCGGGGGCGTCCATGGCTCGTTCTCTGACTTACAGGGGACATTGTACAGACAACGTCTGCACGCGTCAAGGGGTTTCCGACTAGGAATGTCGGGAAGTTTGCTGTACACTGTCTGTATGACTGGCGAAGCGAAGAGCATCCGTCTGGACATGCGTGTCTCCCCGGCAGAGAAGGAGCTGTATCAGCGGGCGGCAGATCAGGACGGGCGGCCCCTGTCCAACTGGATCAGGGACCGCCTTAACCGAGCCGCTCGCGCGGAAGTGGAGGCGATCGAGCCGCCCGCCGCGAAGAAGCGGAGCCGCTAGGCGGTATCCAGGCCCGCGGGAGGGACTTCAGGTTGAGGCCCCAGATGAAACGATGTCGGGGTAGAGGTCCCCTGTAGAAGTGGTGCATGGCACCTCCTTTGGGTCTTGACCCAGAGGCGCCACGGCGGTAGGATAGCCTTGCTTAGGAGCCATTCCTACCGGCCGTGACGGCCTTCAGGATCGGTTAGAGAGCCCCGCCCCTGGCGGGGTTTTCGCTTTCTAGGTCGGTTCGTCCTCCTTCAACACTCGACAAGCCTACACTTCAAACCATACTCCGTGTCAAGCCGTTCCTTTGACAGACGCGACGGATCTCGGATTGTATTGCGCTCGTCATACGGTTTGTGCCAGTAAATTGGCACAGAGCGCAATGCGATCGTATGACAAAATGCCGGTGGCCGTGGTCTGTGGCACCCGGTATTCGGGTCAACCTCGCGCTTGATGGGATTCTACGGGAGGAGAGTAGAGGAAGCCCGATGGGGACCTCCTTCGCCACGTAGTCTCTGAAACTCTCAGCCGCACAGGGCGTACAATGTAGGTGCCTTCCGATGGTGGACGGCCCTGCCCGAAAGGAGGACTGCCCATGGCCGAGCTAATCGGCAACGTTCTGAAGGTAAGCCGGAAACACCGAGCCGTAACCGGCGACTCCCAGTACGGGATTCGCGCAGTGCGCGCGAGCTGGTGACGGAAGGATAACCACAGTCCCCCGGTGAGCCGTTAGGGGCTCAAAGTGGATGTAGCGCCGCCAGTCACAGCCTTAGACGGGTAGTCCCGGGCCTCTGTATGGCTGGATGGTGGCTGTGGGAGCCGCAGCACCCGGACGGCAGGAAACGGAGCCTAACCTCACGCCCTGCCGTCCGGCTTATCCACTCCTCTGCCTAAACCATTCACGGGCTTCCGTGTCTGCTCCTGTAGAGCCCGGCATTCCCGCCGGGACAGGAGGTGACCCATGGCAAGAGTCGCGCCGTTCTACAGCAGCCTGAAGAAGGACGTTCACCACGTCTGCTCTAACTGCACCGAAGGAAATAACATCGAATCCAAGTACAAGACGGATGGCACGGGCGGTCTTCCCATGTGCTCGCGCTGTAGCGGCTTGATACAGAAAGGCGGGTGCTAGCGGCGGTAGCCGTGGCGCACGACCGGCTCTGCCTCCAGCCGCTTGCAGTGATCCCAGATCAGCTCGCCGAGAGTGGGCAGGCTCAGCCCCCACTTCTCTGCGAGCCAGACGAAGGTCATCCCGTTCTCGTGGATCTCGTGGCAGAGGATCTCTCCGAAAGAGGCGCCTGTCCCGGTGCGGCAGGATTCATACTGCTCTTCGATCAAGCGCCGGAGCCGTTCGAGATGGGGCTCCTCCAGGGGGACGGGAGTGGTATGATGGGGACCCGTCATCTTACGCCCCTCTACCACCTACACTGAGTAAGGACACGACCCCGCAGGACCTACTGACCGACCTGGAGCTCAGATTGACCAACCCGCGGGGCCGACTGTCCGACCCGCACCGTAGACCGACCGACCCGGAGGTCACCTGGACCACCCCGGAGGGCCGACCGACCAACTCGCAGGTCACCTGGGCCACACTGGAGGTCCGACCGACCAATCCGCAGGGCCGCCGGACCACCTCGCAGGTCCGACAGGCGACGCGCCAGGTCCACACGGCCCCACCGCTTCGTCGTCCATCCCCAGACCGGGTCCATCCGGCTACGGCGCAGGCTTCAGCGTCAACCTCTCCTCGGCCCCCTGCTCCACCGCCTCGCGGCTGTAGAGCATGGGCCGTACTCGTTGCGGGCCAGAGAGAGAGCTGACTCCGGAGAGTGTAGCGAGTACGCCAGGAAGTCCTGTCGGGCATCCGCAGTGACAAGGTCTTCGAGGCTCTCCACGAGAAGCTCGTCCTTCCGCTACCTCAAGACTCTTCCGGGCGACCACGTCCTGGCAGCGCGGTTCTTCAATCTCTGTCGATCCCATGGGATCGCGGCGGCCTCCTGCTCCCGCCACCCCGGTCCGCGTGGTGCGCGGGCCGGGGTGGAAGCAGTGACCTCTCGGGCTCTACGCCGAGGTCGGCGGGCTCCCTGATCCGCTCATCGCTCCTACCAGGAGCAGGACCAGCACAATCGCCGCGTAGGCCGGAGCTTCCCACCGGCGCTGACAGGATGGCCGCGATGATGAGAGCGATCAGGAGCAGAAAGAAGATGATGGCGAAGACCGTTTCCCAGCTCGGGACCGGGATGCGAAGGCAGTCGAGCCACCCACCGCCGGCGAGCCCGCCGGAGATCATGTAGGCGCCCGCCCCCGTCGTCTCGTCCTGGATGATGTAGCCGACGCCGGCCCACGGACCGAGATCGAGGTTCCGTTCCGGGGCGAGCACCGTCTTGCCCTGGCTCACGGCCGTGCTGATGTCCCTCTCGACCGCGGAGCTGAGCGCGAGCAGCGGCAACACCGAAGCCGAGTTCGCGGACGTGATGCGGTAGACCGGGATTCCTTGCGACATCGCGTCGTTGAGCAGGTGGGCCGCGGAAATCCCCTTGACCTTCAGATCCGACGGGTCCTTGAGCTGATCGAAGATCGCGCCCTCGAGATACGACCCCTGGAAGCCCGACTGCTTCATGAACTCGACGACCTTCGCCGGGTCTTCGCCCGTCGCGCCGAGCAGGGACTGCCTCACGTCCATGGCCCGGCCCTGGTAGAAGCCTGTCCTGGGCGAACCGAAGAAGTAGGTTACGTTCAGTGGCGAGCTGAAGAACCCGACCGACGGCAGCCGCAGCATGTGGACGCCGCGCGCGCCGGCGGCGGCTTCGCCCAGGACGTCGCACTCCATCCAGTAGTGCAGCTGCACCTGGTGGAAGAACTCCGGCGCGTTGTCGACCGGATGGGCGGCGAAGCGCTTCGCGAGCACCTCCTGGGTGACGCCGTTGCCCGTGACGCCCACCGCGATCTCGTCTCCCGCCACGATCTGATAGGGCACTGTCGTCGGCCCGTCAGGCCCCTGGAACACTACGTCCGCGAAGTAGGAGCTGCCCATCCGCACGCTGGCGCCCCGCGCCCGCTCGACGCCGTCGAGCCGGACGACCGGGACGACGTTGATGAGGTAGACGGGGAGCGTATCGGCCCCGCTGTTGCGCGCCGCCGCCAGCGTGTCGGCGTCGGCCTGGGTGGCCGGATCGAACTGGAAGCTCAACCGGCGGCTGTTCAGCTCCGGCAGGCTCAACCTCACGCTGAAGGAGGGCGAGCCGAAGGCGCGGTCGAGCTCTGAGCCGAAGCCCTTGAGGGTGACGTAGTGACGCAGGTTGTCGGGCAGCGCACTCGCCGCCGCCTTGCGGTTGAGGACCTCGTAAGGGAGAGAGGCAGGAAAGACGGCGCTCGTCTCCGGGACGATAACCTTCTTCCCCACCAGGTCTCCGATCGCCGCCGGGTAGCCGTTGGAGATGAAGTACTCGTCGTTCTGCTCGGACCAAGCGATCAGCCGGTCTTCCATCGGCTGGGAATCGACGTTGGTGACCTGGCCGAGGGACTCGTCCACGTCGAAGAGATGATCGTTGGGATCGACGACCGCGCTGATCGGGTTCAACGCGAACAGCTCCGACCGGGCCGTGAACGTGTGGAGCTTGAAGGAGGCGTCCATCGGCACCCAGGTGTCCCCTTCGCGGTTAACCGCGCCGCGGCTCGGGATGTTGTCGACGAAGGCCTCGACCCAGACGTGCTCGATCCGGATGTGGGTGACCTCGCCGCCGGAGATGAGGCCGACGTTCGGGACGCCGCCCTGCCCGAGGAGCTGCTGTGCCACCCCGGGGCTGGCGACTCCACCCACCCAGTTCATCACCTCGGCGACCGGGATCTCGATGGTTCCGGTGACGTATCGCGCGGGAACTCCCGCGGCCCGTAGCAGGGCGATCAGCAGGCTGGCAGTGTCGAACGCGTTGCCCCGCTTCGCGTCCACCGTCATCTGCGAGCCCTGCACGGAGCCATAGGTGGGGACGAGCTCGACGTTGTTGCGGACCCAGTCATAGATCCTCAGCGGCTGATTGCCCAGCGAAGCCGCCAGGGCCTGGACCTCGGGAGTGATCTGCGCGTCCTCGGTCGCCGCGAGATCGCCGGGCGTCGGAGCCGTAAAGGGCTCGGCGATCACGGCGGGTGCGGCCATCTTGCCCAGGGTGCCGGACTCCTGCCCGGTGGGTCTCCGCTGCGTAGGTTCCGCCTGGCGGAAGGGCATGCGGGTGGGATCGAACGGCTGGTGCGGACGCTCGTCCGTCGAGGTGCTCAGGAGCTCCGCCGCGGCAGCCATGGCCGAGCGGACCTCCCGGGATTCGCGGCTCCTGCCCGCGGCCTCGAGGCCCTGGAACACCGCCTGGATCTTCGTCATGTACTCGGCGCGGGCGACCTCGTGGCGCTCCCAGATGACCTTCGGCAGATCGTTCTTGCGCAGCAGCGACTCGGTCTCCCCGAACTCCCGGAGGACCTGCCGGTGGGCGACCTCCAGCCGGTCCTTGAGGCGGACCGCCAAGCCGGCGTCGACGGCGAGCGCCGCTTCCCGGGCGATCTCGCGCATCTCGGCCGCCGGATCCGGTTGGGCAGGGGGCGCGGACGTGCGCAGGGGCTCCCGCCGCGGCGTCATGCTGCTCGCCACCGTCCGCATCGATTCCCTCTCCTCCCCCGACAGGGCGAGCCGGGGATCGTCGGCCAGCCGCGCGAGAGTCGCCGCGGGGTTGCACCGCGCGGCCCGGCTCTCCGCCCAGGCGTTGCCACCCGACGCCATCCAACCGAAAGTGACAAGCACGCCGACGGCGGTGCTTGCCTGGAGCGTCCCGTTTTTCCTGAAGAACATGAGGATCCTCGCTCTCGTCGTCGAAACCTGATGTTTACCGCGAACCCACCGGCTCGGCCCAATAGCTGTCCAGGGCTGCCTGGGCCAGATTCAAGTTGTAGCTGCGCTTCTCGTACTCCCGGGCCAGATGTTCCAGAACGTGTGCCACGGCTCGCTTCTCCTCCGGCGTCAGGGCCGAGAGGATCCGGGAGAAGAGATCCCTCGACGCGGCCAGTCCGGGATCTCCCGGATCTCCCTGGGGCGGCGTGAGCCGGAACGCCAGCGGCTCCCCGAGATCGAAACGACCGTCGACGTCCAACGACTCGATCAGGAAAGCCGGCAGGTAGTACACGAAACCCTCGGCGCTCATGAAGTAAAGAAAGGCGTTCGGATCCAGCTCGCCCCCGTCGAGGATCGAATTCAACGTGATCTCCCGCCAGTCCTTGCTCCGAAAGAACCGCGCCACGTCCTCGCTGTCGTCCCCGGGGGAGCCCGGCCCGCCGAGGGCCAGGCGGTCGTCTCCCGGATACGGCCGCCCGGCGAAAGCGGCCCGGATCTCGTTTTGGAGCTCGTCGGCTTCCTCGGCCATGAAGCTCCTCCTAGGGACAGGGGTCGGCACACCCCGTCGGCTCCGGCAGGGCAATCCTGGCGTCACAATTTCGGACGTTCAGATCGGCCAGGTCGGCCGCCGTCTTGTGCCCGGGGTTCCCGCCGCTGAAGCAGGTGATGTTGATGTTGTTCCTCGCGTCGCGGCAGCTCGCCCAGCGCGCACGCATCGCTTGCAGAGCTGCGCAGCCCGAGATTCGCCGGCACGCGAGCGGAGGAGGAGTCTTGCAGTTTGCCACCACAACGCTCTGGAGCGCCTGGCAGACGGCCAAGGGGCACACCATCTCCGGATTGCTCTCCGAGCATTGCGCCTGGGCACCGTCGCTCGCGATCACCAATCCGGCGGCCACCAAAACCGCGGTCAGCGTCAACTTCCTGAATCTCGCCATGACAACTCTCCTGTGATTCAAAGCCCTGATCATTCGCAGACCGTCGAGTCGAACAGCGCCCCCTGATCCATGCAGGCGCGGTTGTTGTCGTGCGGCACGCAGACCGTGACCTGGCTCGCGCACAGGCCGCCGCGGCCGTCCTCGGCCTGGAAGAACAGGTGGTAGACGCGGCCGTCCAACTGGCCCGAGCGCTCCGCCCGCAGGATCACGCCGGCGGTCCCCAATCCCGTCGCATCGGGGCAGGTCTTGCCGTCGCCCGTGTGGTCCGTCCTCTCGTCCTGGAACACGCTCGTCACCTTGACGGTCACCGGATCGCCGTCCGGATCGGTCACGCCGCCGATGCTCACCAGCTTGAGCTTGTGGTTTGGCGGCCAGATCCGGCCCGGCGTGACCACCGCGGTCGCGCAAACGGGCGGCGCGTTGACCACGGTCAAGGTGGCGCTGTCCAGCGTCTGCTCGGAGTCGGCCCCGGCGGGCTGCGCGAGCAGCACCGCCAGGTAGACCGTGTTGGTGTCGAGGCCGACGCTGGAGAACGGCTGCGTGTTCGTGAAGCTCTGGCCCGGCTGGAGCGTCGCCGTGTCGGTCAGCTCAGCCACGACGCTGCCCGTGACGGGATGGACCAGGATCACGCGGACGGCAAGGTCCGTCAGGGCCTCGTTGCCCCGGTTCTCCACCGTGTAGGTGGCGTTGCTCGAGTCGCCGGCGTTGACCTTCTCGGGATTCAGGGTCAGCGTGCCGGCGAGGCCGGCGGCGCCCGAGCTTTCGATGGTGAAGCTCGCCGAGCAGGTGGCCAGCGTCTGGCCGGCCGCAGACACGGTGAGGTCCGCCGTGTAGCTGCCCGCCTGCTGCGATGCGGAGAGCACCCAGCTCTGCTGCGATCGGGCGCCCGGCGGCAGCGGCGCGAGGTCGCGCGACTCGGCGTAGATGCCCATGCCGCCGGGACCGCCGCTCCTCACCGCGAGGGCCAGGCTCACGCCGGTGATCGAGAACGTATCGTGGTCGTTCCGGACCGCGGACGCGAGAGTGATCAGATCGGTCACGGCATAGCTCAGCCTGTCAGGGAAGATCTCGCAGCTCACCGTCTGCGGGATCGCGTCCGGCGTGGCCGGGTTGCAGTCGTCGTCGATGCCGTTGCCCGGGATCTCCGGCATGCCGGGGTTCACCTCGGGATCGGTGTCGTCGCAATCCTCGGTGGCCGGATAGCCGTCGTCGTCCTCGTCCTCGATCGTGAAGCCGGCGCACTGCGAGGTGTCGATGCGGCAGTCGGCGGTGCACTGCAGGAAGCCCGAGGCGAAGCCGAACGACGAGCAGGTCGAGCCGCGGAAGTCGCTGCCATCGCAGGCCTCAGCCTCGCGGTTGGCGCTGCCGTCGCCGCAGAACTGGTTGATGAACTCGAGCTGCGCGCCGCCCGGATAGATGTACGAGTCGAACGCGTTGAAGCCTTCGACCGTGATGCCGTGCGGCTGTGGCGACGCGGTCGAGTGCGATCCCTGCGCGAGCGGGAGCAGCGTCGAGGAGAAGCCGGTCGAGCCGATCGGCGTGAACTGGGCCGGGGGGATCGGCGAACCATCGAGCGTGACCGAGCCCACCGCGGTATCCGGCGCGATCAGCGTGAGGAAGTTCTGCGCGAACTGCGAGCCGCCCACCGTGGAGAAGGTGTACGAGCTGAGATATTGATCCGGCGGGATCATGTTGGCCATGGCGGGGTCGCCGTTGGTCGCCCCCGGAGCGCCGTCCCCGGTCATGAACTGGGTGACGAAGATCGGCTGATCGGCCGAGAAGAGATGGCTCCCGGTGAGCGGGCCGGTCTCGAAGAAGTCGCCCTTGTCGAGGGCCGCCTGCAGGACGCCGTTGCGGAAGACCTCGGTGCCGTCGACCGAGGCCACGACGCGGTAGATCGTGCCGCCGGTACGGTTCGGCAAGTTCGCCACCAGGGCCGAGGTGCCCCAGCTCCGCAGCGGGTGCGCCACCTCGAAGACGTGGTCGCAGGCCACGGTGTTGCTCGGGATGTTGGTGCAGAGATTGCCGTTGAGCACGGCCACCGGACGGTCCGCCTCGATTAGAGTGCCGGTGAGGTCGGCAGTGGAGAGGAGCGCCTCGGCGCGGAACCCCTGGCCCCGGGTGAGCGTGATCTGGAACGGCACGTTGGGCGGAGCGTTCGGAGTGGGCGCCGGCATCCGCAGGGTTGCGGTGGGTGTGATGGTCACCGTGGTGCTATCAAAAGGAGCGACCACCAGGAACTCGGCGCGGTCGCCCGAGTGGGCGGTGGACCCCCGGTAGGTCGTCACGATATAGGACGTGCCAAGCGCGTCGACCGGCAGGGCCAAGGCCGCGTCCGAGGTGGCGGCGGCGCGGTTCACCAGGTAGGCGACGAACTCATCCGGGCCCGACACGCGAGCGGCGTTGTTCAGCACACGCCCGGCGGTCCAGCCCGTGTGCGAGCTCGTGGGCAGGTTGACCACATGGACCTGCCCCGGCGTCAAGGCCACGGTCTGGGAGAAGCTCGGAGAATTCACCGGGTACTGGACCGTGACGCTCGTGGGAACGTCGCTGGTGAGGTGCACCGAGGCCGTGGCCGGGACCAGGGGGTTGGCCAGGAAGCCGACAAAGAACTCACGCCCCTTGTTGTCGATGACGAAGCTCGCCGAGTCGCACTGGCTCGTGTCCATGTTGCAGTCGGACGTGCAGCCCAACTGGCCGCCGCCGAGGCCGAGCGACTCGCAAGTCGTGCCGTGGAAGTCGTTCAGGTCGCACGACTCGCCGGGCTGGTTGACCACGCCGTCGCCGCAGGTCGGGGCGGCGTTGCAGCCGCCGACGTTGAAGCTCAGGCAGTCGGGGGCGCAGGTCAGGGTGCCGGTGGCGAAGCCCTGCGTCTGGCAGGTCTGGGAGGCCAGGTCGGTGCCGTCGCAGATCTCGAACGGCTGGTTGCGCAGGTTGTCGCCGCAGACCGGGGACGCCGAGCAGCCCGAGGTGTCGAGAGTGCACTGCGGGCTGCACGCGAGCGTGCCCGAGCCCATGCCCACCCCTTCGCAGGTCAGGCCCGCCGGCACGCTGCCGTCGCACGCCTCCCCTGGCCGGTTGACCGCGCCGTCGCCGCAGAACGGGACGCCCGCAAGCGCCTGGAGCGCCCGCAGGGCGAGCGCCGTGGGATAGGGATCGCCGCCCCAGCTCCCGTCCGGCTGCTGCCGGCCCCGGAGCCAGGCGTTCACCGTGGCCACCTCGTTGCCGAAGGCCGGGACCGCGGCGAGGGCTGTGGAGGCCAGGGCCGTGTGGATCACGTCGTTCGCTCCGGCCGAGCCGAAGCTGCCGTCGGGGTTGAGCCTGCCGCGCAGAAAGCCGACGGCGGCGTCGATCTGGGGATCGAGGTAGAACCGGCTGCGGTAGGCGGTGAGCGCTAGGAGCGCCTGGCTGGTGCAGAAGATCTCGCTGTCGGCGTCGCCGTCCCGGGTCGCGACACAGGGCCAGCCGCCGTCGGCCTTCTGGGTGCTCAGCAGCGCGATGAGCGCCATGCGCAGGAAGTTGTCGTCCGGGCCCGGCTGTGCGGCCACGGCGGAGAGGCCGAGAGAGGTGTCCAGCGGATCGGCAAGGAAGGCGGAGGTGAGGCCCCAGCCGCCCTCAGGGTCGGCGTCGGCCAGGAGCACAGTCACGAAAGGAGCGACGGCGAGGCCCTCGGCGACGAGCCCGGCGATACGGCGGGCGCGGTCGTCGCTGTCCTCGACTGTCGCGGTCTCAAGGTAGCCGGCAGCCGCGGAGCGGACCGCAGGCGCCTGCCCCACGGCCTGGAGCGCCCGCAGCGCTTCGCCGGTGGCATGCACCCGCCGCACCTCGGCGCTCTCCCAACTCCCGTCCGCCTGCTGGCTTCCGGTCAGGTAGGCCACACCCGCCGGGACGGGCTGGGCGACGCCGGGCTGGCTGGCGAGCAGCCCGCACAGGAGGATCAGCAAACCTGGGACGATGCGCCGCGACCGACTCCGACTCCCGGGAAAGACGTTCATGGTGAGGCCTCCTCCAGCCGCTTGATTCCCTCGCACTTCATAGCTCCTGAGCGTACGTGGCGAGACGCACAAATCCATTTCTGTGCTTACATCTCTATGTGCTTCCTGTTGCATATTACACCATCCTGTGCAAGCTCGCAATTTTGTCAGCGGCGCAGCTTCCGGCGACACCTGCGAGGTGACTATGGGGTGCTGCCAGCGTTGGTGGTGGATGGGGCCCAAGAGACGCCCCCGACCGTGTGCACCCGGTAGCGCGGTGCCGACGGACTGGGGCGTCCCGGGAGGAAGAGCGGGCGAAACGGCGCTCCGGCTGGCCCGCTACTTCGGGACGTCCGAGCGCTTCTGGCTCGGGCTGCAGATAGACTTCGACCTCGAAGAGGCGAAGCGTAGCCTCGCCTCGGCGATCGACCGGGAGATCCGGCCGATGGCTCCGGCCGCTTGAGGCTGGTGCGGCGGTGGCTCGCTCCCTTACCTCGGCTTCAGCGTCAACTTCTCCTCGGCCCCCCCCTCCACCGCTTCGCGGCTGTAGAGCATCGGCCGGTACTCGTTGCGGGCCCAGAGGGGGATCTGGTCCTCGCGGTGGCGGTGGAAGAGCTGCTGGTTCTGGCCGGTGCTGTTGATGGCCGGCGATTCGCTCAGGTTGCTCAGGTCGACGATCAGACGCTGCGAGGGGCCGTAATTCACCAGGAAGGGGCGGTTCGGATTGATGGCCGGCGTTGCGGCGTTGACCGTAAAGGCCTCGCCCGCGAGCGGCAGCGACTTGCCGTTGAACAGGCGCATGAGCGGCGCGATGCCGCTCTGGCCGAAGGGCTGATGGTTGAAGGTCGAACGGTGCATCTTCCCCCACTGCCAGGCGGCCGGATCGTCTCCCAGGCGCTCGCCGAGCCAGCGGACCGCCGCGCCGAAGCTGCGGCGGACGATGTCGTCCCGGGTCTCCCTGGCGGGGGTCCGCACGTCGTTCGAACCACGGGGCGTCCGGCGTCTCCATCAGGCGGATGTAGAGAGGCGTCTGGCCGAAGAACATGGCACGGGAAACGCGCGCCAGCTCCTCCCCGAGCTCGTCGCTGCCGATGTCGGGCAGCAGGTGGAAGTACCAGGTGTAGAAGATCGTGGCGCCGGGGCTGTCGGCGTTCATGTGCCCGTCCCAGCGTTCGACCTGCTCCAGCGCGCGCTTCTGGAGATCGTTCTCGGGCTTGACAGCCTTCAGGTAGGGACGCAGCTTCGGCGCGGTCGGCGATACCGTGTCCGCCTGGAGCCTTTTCATGTCGTCCACGCTCACTTTCCGGCCGGCTGCCAGGACCTCGGTGATCCGGGTGGCACGGTAGGGGTCGGCGTAGTCGTGGGCGATGAAGTGGGGATAGCTGTCCGCCACGACCTTGTTGTTGGCGCTCGCCACGAAGCCCGCTTTCGGGTTGAGCACGCTCGGCATCTCGGCGAAGGGGACGTAGCCCCGCCAGTCGTGCTCGCCGCCGGCGCCGGGCATGGGTACGAGCCCCTCGTCTCCCGGGGCGCGCAGCGGGATGTTGCCTGCCGCCTGATAGCCGATGTTGCCGTCCACGTCCGCATAGACGAAGTTGAGAGTCGGCGAGCCCCAGAGCGAGAGGGCCTCGCGGAAGGACGGCCAGTCCTTGGCGAGGTTCATCCGCGGCAGGGCATCGAGGAAGCGGTTGCCGTCCGCCGCGGCCCAGCGCAGAGCCATGGGCGGGCTCTGCGTCAGGCCCGAGACGTCGTTGATGATCGGTCCGTGCCGGGTGACCACGATCTCGAGGTCGACCTTCTGGCCGCTCTTGAGCGGGATCTGCTCGTGGATCCGCTGCGGCTCCTGCCACTGGTCGCCAGCCTGATAGCGCCGCTTCTGGGCGTCGAAGGTCTCGACGTAGAGGTCCTGGGTGTCGCCGTTCATGGCCGTGATGCCCCAGGCGACGCGCTGATTGTGGCCGATGACGACGAAGGGGAGGCCGGCCATCGAGAAGCCCACCACGTCGAAGCGGCCGGCGTGCAGGCCGTTCTCGTACCATTCGGACGGCATGTTGAGGCCCAGGTGGGTGTCGTTGGCGAGGATCGGCTTGCCGGTGGTGGTGCGGCTGCCGTGGACGACCCAGTTGTTGCTGCCGCGGGAGAAGGCGGGCGGGCCGAGCAGGGAGGCCAGCAGGGGGCCGCCGGGCGTCTCCGGGCCGGGCTCGACCGCCGGATAGCCGCCTTCTCCAGGCGGGACGATGACCGCGCCTTCCGCGGGATAGGGCGGCAGGAGCTGCCGGGCGCGCTGCTCCCCCAGCTTGGCGGCGAGGGCGACGCGCTTCAGCTCGACGGCATGGTTCTGCCCGAGGGAAAGGCCCATCGTCTCCGCCCAGGCCAGGCAGTCGATCGGAGTCCAGGGCTGCGGACGCGCGCCGAGGATCGTGAACTCGACCGGCAGGGCGCCGCGGTGGGACTCCAGGTAGGCGTTGACGCCGCGCGCGTAGGACTCCAGGAAGGAGCGGGTCTCGGGCTCCAGGAGCTGCCAGCTCCGTTCGGCGTTGCGACGCATGCCGAGGGTGCGGAGATAGCGGTCGGTCTCCAGGGCCGGACGGCCGAACAGCTCGGCCATGCGGCCGCCGCTCAGGTGCCGGTTGAGCTCCATCTGCCAGAGCCGGTCCTGGGCATGGACGTACCCCTGGGCAAAGAAGAGGTCGGCCTCGTTGGCCGCATAGATGTGGGGCACGCCCCAGGCGTCGCGGACCACCTCGACGGGCGCGGTGAGGCCGGCGACGGTGATCTCCCCTTCGGTCTGCGACCAGCCGCGGCGCACGAACCAGAACGCGGCGATGGCCAGGACGACGAGCAGGGCCAGGACAAGCAGGCCCAGGACTTTCAGGATCTTGCGAAGGCGTTTCACAGTTCTTTCTCCAGACAGGCCCGCAGCCGTTCGGCCAGACCACGGACGTGGGGCTCGGCGAGCAGTGTAATGTGGCCGCCCGGCAGCTCGTGGACCTCGACGGGCCGCGGCGTAAGCGTCCCCCATCCGAGGTCCGGAGCGGAAGGATCGCGCGGCAGCTCAGAGGAGAGCAAGAGGGTGAGGGGACCCGGGTAGGGGCGGGGACGATACATGCGGTAGGCGCGGACGTTGGTGCGGTATACGCGCAGCAGGCGCCGGACCTGGTCGAAGCTGTCGCCCGCGTGGAGGATGCCCGCGGCCTGGAGCCGCTCGACCACGAGGCCGATCTGCTCCTCGCCGGTCTTCCCTGCCAGGTCGACAACAGAAATGCCGAGGTCCTTGCCGCGCAGTCCCCGGACGTAGGCGACGATGTCCAGCAGCCAGGTCGTATGGTCGCTCTCGTCCGCCAGCGCAGGTGTGATGGCCGGGGTCCCTTCGGGCAGGCCCGGTGCGGTGTCGATCACGGCGAGCAGCTCCACGCGCTCGCCCTGGCTCTCGAGCTGGCGGGCCACCTCGAACGCGGCGAGCCCGCCGAAGGACCAGCCGCCGAGCCCGTAGGGGCCGGACGGCTGGATCTTCCGGATCTGTTCGACATAGCAGGCCGCCATCTCTTCGAGGGTCGCGAACGGCTCACCGCTGTCCAGGCCGCGTGCCTGGATGCCCCAGAACGGCTGGTCCGCCCCTACGTATCGGGCCAGCGGGAAGAAGCAGAGGACATCACCGCCCGCGGGGTGGATGCAGAAGAACGGACGACGCTCCGGGGTGCCGGGAGTGATCTCGACCAGGAGCCCGGCGGCGGCAGGCGGCTGGGCGCTCGACGCGGCAGGTGCGGTCGGCGCCTGGCCGCGCAGCCTCTGATCGAGCTTGCGCCGCTGCTCGTCCGAGAGGCGGCTCTGCCGTTCGAGCAGCTTGGCGCGGCGCGCCTCCGCCGTATTGGCGGCGACGACGGGTGCCGGCTCCTCCACCGGCCGGGCCTGCTCGACGAGAGGCGGCACGACGAGCTCGGACAGGCGGGTCTCGGGCCGGGCGGTGACGGCCTCCAGCACGGCCTGGTAGTGCTCCAGCAGGCGCTCGATCGTGCCGGCCTCGAACAGGGCGGTGGAGTACTCTGCTCCGGCCACCAGCCCGTCGGGCATCTCGACCATGTAGAGGGTGAGGTTGAACTGCGCGGTCCCGGTACCGATGCCGAGCGGCGTCGCGGAAAGCCTGCCGAGGTTGGGGGAAGCCGGCGGCAGGCTCTGCAGCGCGAACATCACCTGGAACAGCGGGCTGCGGCTGCGGTCGCGCTCCGGCTGCAGGTCCTCCACCAGCTTCTCGAAGGGGAGGTCCTGGCAGGCGAAGGCGCCGACGGTCGTCTGCCGCGCGCGCTCCACGACCTGCAGGAAGGTGGGATCGCCCGCGAGGTCGCCGGGCAGAACGAGGGTGTTGACGAAGAACCCGACCATCCCTTCGAGCTCGGCGCGGTCGCGGCCGGCTACAGGGGTGCCGACGACGATCCGGTCCTGCCCGGTATACCGCTGGAGAAGCGCCTGGAAGCCCGCGAGGAGGGTCATGAACGGGGTTGCGCCCGCGCGCTGGCTCAGGGTGCGGAGCCGCTGCTCCAGGTCGGCGGGAAGGGCGCGCGAGCAGAAGGCGCCGGCCGGGGACTGGAGCGGCGGCCGGGGCCGGTCGGTCGGCAGTTGGAGCACCGGCAGGTCGGACCCGAAGCGCCACTTCCAGTCCGCCAGCAGGATGGTGAGAGCGGCGCGGTCCTGCCAGCGCCGCTGCCAGGCCGCGAAGTCGGGATACTGGACCTCCAGCTCGGAGAGCGGCGACGGACGGCCCGCGGCGTAGGCCTCGTGGAGGACCAGCAGCTCGCGGTGAAGGACATCGGTCGACCAGCCGTCGGTGACGATGTGATGCAGGGAAAGGAGGAGCACGTGCCGCTCGCGGTCGAGCCGCAGCAGGGTCGTGCGCATCAGGGGGCCCCGTGCCAGGTCGAACGGGCGCTTCCCTTCGCTCCAGGCCAGCCGCTCGGCCTCGTCGTCGCGCCTCCCGGACGGCAGGCCGCTCAGGTCGACCTGCGGCAAGCCCAGGGGGACGGCCGGGAGGACGTGCTGCCAAGGCTCCCCCGCGTGGCTCGGGAAGACAGTGCGCAGCGCCTCGTGGCGGCGGGCGACCTCGGACAGGGCCGCGGCCAGCGCCGCGGTATCGAGGGGACCGTCGAGCGCCAGGGTCGAAGGCACGTTGAAAACGGTCGAGCCGGGATCGACCTGGTCGAGCAGCCAGAGCCGGCGCTGGGCGAAGGAGAGCGGGATGCGAGCCTCGCCATCGCCTCGCGGGACCCGCACGATCGGCGGCGGCGCGGCGCGCCGGGCCTCCCTCTCGCGTTCGACCCGGGCCGCGAGGCTGCCGAGGGTGGGGTCCTCGAACAGGCGCTGCACCGGCAGCTCGACGCCGAGCTCCGAGCGGATGCGGGCGACGACCCGCATGGCGAGCAGGGAGTGTCCGCCCAGGTCGAAGAAGTTGTCCTCCAGCCCGACCTCGGCGATCCGGAAGACCTCGCGCCAGATGCGGGCAAGCTCCTTCTCGATCGGCGTCGAAGGCACGGTGGAGACCGCGGCGGCAGGGGCTTCCGCCTGCGCATCCAGACGCGCCAGCGCCTGGCGGTCCACTTTGCCATTGGCCGTGACCGGCAGGGCATCGAGCGTGTGGAAGACCGCGGGGATCATGTACTCGGGGAGCCGTCCGCGGAGCAGCTCGCGCAGCCCGGCTGCTTCCGGAGACGTGCCCTCCTCGCCCTCCTCAGACACCACGAAGGCCACCAGGCGCAGTGACCGCTCGGCCCCTCCCGGCTCCCGCAGGGCCAGGACGAGCGCCTCGCGCACGTCCGGATGGCCGGAGAGGGCGGTCTCGATCTCTCCCAGCTCGATGCGGAAGCCGCGGATCTTCACCTGGTGGTCGATACGGCCGAGGAACTCGAGCTGCCCGTCCGGCCGGTAGCGGGCAAGATCGCCGCTGCGGTACCAGCGCCGGCCGTCGTGGAAGACCGGGAACTTCTCGGCGTCGAGGTCGGGCCGGCCGAGGTAGCCGCGCGTAACCCCGGCACCGCCGATGCAGATCTCGCCGGCAACCCCGAGCGGCGCGGGCCGGCCCCAGCGGTCGAGCAGACGGATCTCCGACTGGTCGAGCGGCCGGCCGATCGGCGTCCCCACCGACGGGACATCCGTGGCGCTCACGCCTTGCGAGCAGCAGATGATCGTGGCCTCGGTGGGGCCGTAGAGGACGTGCACCCGCGCCCGCGGGAAGACCGACGGCAGGTCGACCAGGAGGTCGTGCGGGACCGCGTCGCCTCCCACGAAGACGGCCCGGACGCCGGGGCAGGTGCCGTGCACGTGCGCCGTCTCCAGGATCTGGCGCATGAGAGCGGGCACGGCGTGGATCATCGTCAGCTCGCCGAGGCGCGCCACCAGGCCGTCCAGGTCCAGGGTGGGGCGCAGCCCGAAGAGGACCGAGGTCCCGCCGGCGAGCAGCGGCCCGAGCAGCTCGAAGAGGAAGATATCGAACGAGAACGGCGCCAGGCAGGGCATGCGGTCATCCGCCGAGAAGGCGAAGGCGTGCCGCGAAGCGGCCATCGTGGCCGCCAGGTTGCGGTGCTCCACCACGACCGCCTTGGGATTGCCCGTGGTGCCGGAGGTGTAGATCAGATAGGCGGGATCGCCGGGCCGCGCGCGTGGTACGAAGGCCGCCTCCTCTCCGTCGGTTCCCGCCAGCGCTTCGCCGAGGGCGAGCTGGGAGACTCCGGCCGGAGTCAGACCGGCCGCGCGCTCGTCGAGGGACTCCTCCACCAGGAGCACCGGCGACGTGAGCTTGCCGAAGGCGTCCTCCATCAGGAAGGAGAGGCGCGTGTCCGGATAGGCCGGGTCGAGCGGGAGATAGGCACCGCCGGCCTTCCAGACGCCGAGGAGGGCGGCCACCATCTCGGGCGAGCGCTCCACGAAGAGGCCGACCACGCTGCCCGGCCCGACTCCGAGGGAGGCCAGCCGGTGCGCCACCCGGTCCGCGGCGCGGTCGAGCTCGGCGAACGTCATCCGCCGGTCCTGGAAGAGCAGCGCCGGAGCTTCCGGCGACGCCTCGGCGCGGGCCGCGAAGAGGTCGATTACGGTCGCCTCCTCGCCGCGGTCCGGCCGCGTGTCGTTCCACTCGACGAGCATCTGGTGCCGTTCGGCCGGAGTCGATTGCGGCAGGTCGGCGAGCCGCAGGCCGGGGTCCGCCGCCGCGCTGTCCAGGAGCAGGGCGAAGCGCCCCAGCAGGCGGTGGACCGTCGTGGCGTCGAAGAGATCGGTGTTGTATTCGATGCCGATCTGGAGGGATGCGTCCTCCTCCACCGCCACCAGCGAGAGGTTGAACTTGGAGATCCAGCTCTCGATGTCCAGGGGCTGGAGGCGGAGGCCGGCCGCATGCGGCGGCTGACGCCGGACGCTGTGGACGGAGAGCATCACCTGGAACACCGGCGACCGGGAGAGGTCGCGCTCGGGCCGCAGCTCTTCCACGAGCGTCTCGAACGGCAGGTCCTGATGGGCGTAGGCGCCGAGGGCCGTTTCACGGGACCGGCGCAGCAGCTCGCGGAACGGCGGATTGCCCGCGAGGTCGGTGCGCATGGCCAGGGTGTTGACGAAGAACCCGATCAATCCTTCGACCTCGCCGCGGTTGCGGTTGGCGATCGGCGAGCCGACCACGAGGTCCTCCTGTCCGGCATGGCGGGCGAGCAGGGCGTCGAAGGCCGCGAGCATCGCCATGAAGAGCGTCACCCCTTCGCGTTGGCAGGCGTCCTGGACCGCGGCCGAAACGCGCGGCGACAAGGGGATCGAGAGGCTCGCGCCGCGGGAGGTCTGCACCGGCGGCCGGGGCCGGTCGGCGGGCAGCTCCAGGGCCGCGGGCGCGCCGGCCAGCCGCTCGCGCCACCAGGCGAGCTGGTCCGCGAAGACCTCGTTCTTCAGGTGCTGGAGCTGCCACCAGGCGAAGTCGGCGTACTGGATCGGCAGCTCGGGCCGCGGCGAGGGCCGGCCGGCGGCGAACGCGTCGTAGATCTCCACGATCTCGTCGAACAGGACGTCCATGGACCAGCCGTCGGACACGATGTGGTGCATCGAGAGCATCAGCACGTGCTGGCCCTCACCCCCCTGGCCCCCCTCTCCCATCCGCACTCCCGGCCCCCCGGGAGAGGGGGGAAAAGACGCCCCAAGAGAGCTTTCGGGTTGGGGGCTCCCCTCTCCCGGGGGTTGGGAGTGCGGATGGGAGAGGGGCCGGGGGTGAGGGCTCTCCAGCCGCAGCAGGAAGGCGCGGAACAGCGGGCCGGTCTCCAGGGCGAAGGGGCGCAGCGCCTCCTCCCGGATCTTCCGGTCGAGCTCCGCGGCCCGCTCCGCCGGACCCAGGCCGGAGAGGTCGACCGCCGGCAGCGGCACCGGGCCGGGCGGCGTCACGACCTGGTACGGCTCGCCCTCGTCGGCGCCGAAGGTGGTGCGCAGCGACTCATGGCGCCGGACCACCTCGGTGAGGGCGCGCGCCAGGACGCCCGGATCGAGGTCTCCTTCGATGCGCAGCGGCGAGGGGATGTTGTAGAGCGCGAGCCCCGGGGTGAGGTTCTCGAGGAACCAGAGCCGGCGCTGGGCGAAGGAGAGCGGTATCCGAGGCATCCGCTCCTGGCGCAGCATGGGCAGGATCGGTGGCAGGCGGTCCGCACCGGTCTCCGTCGACACGTCGAGGCCCGCGGCGAGGCCGGCGACGGTCGGCGTCTCCCAGAGGCGGCGCAGCGGCAGCTCGACACCGAGGACGTCACGCAGGCGCGACACCACCCGGGTGGCGAGCAGCGAATGCCCGCCCAGGTCGAAGAAGTTGTCGTGGATGCCCACCCTGGCCGTCCTCAGCACCTCCGCCCAGACCCGGGCCACCTTGTCCTCGGCCGCCGTCCGCGGCGCAACGAAGCCGCCGCGCCGGCTCGCCCGCTCGAGAGACGGCTCGATGCGAGCGAGCGCCCGGCGGTCGACCTTGCCTTTCGGCGTCAGTGGCAGGTCGTCCAGGAAGACCCAGGCCGCGGGCACCATCGGCTCGGAGAGCCGTTCCTGGACCAGGGCGCGCAGCGTGGCGGGCTCCGGCCGCGCCTCTCCTTCCCGCGGCACGATGTAGGCCACGAGCCGCTTGTCCGCCTCGGAGAGCACACGCAGGAGGACGGCCGCCGCGGCCACCGAGGGGTGGGAGGCGAGCACCGATTCGATCTCCGGCAGCTCGATGCGGAAGCCGCCGATCGTGACCTGCCGGTCGGTGCGGCCGAGGAAGTCGAGCCGGCCGTCGGGCAGCCAGCGCACGAGGTCGCCGGTGGCGTAGAGGCGACCGCCCGGCTCGCCGGCAAAGGGGTCCGGCACGAAGCGCTCGGCCGTGAGGTCCGGCCGGCCGAGGTCGCCGCGGGCGAGCCCGTCGCCGCCCGCGAAGAGCCGGCCCGGGACGCCGATCGGGACCGGCCGCAGGGCCGGATCGAGGACGACGGCCTCGCGCGGGATTTCGGAGCGGTTGTCGTTCCACTCGACGACCGTCTGGTGCTGCTCGGCCGCGGAGAGCAGCGGCAGGTCGAGCAGGCGTGCGGCGGGATCGGCCGCGATCCCTTCCAGCAGGCGGGTGAGATGGCCGAGCAGCCGGTCGGCCGTCGCGCGCTCGAAGAGGTCGGAGGCGAATTCCAGCGAGAGGGCAAAGCCGGCGCCGGTGTCGGACACCTGGAGCGTCAGGTTGAACTTGGCCGTGCCCGTGTCCACGGGCAGTGACTGGAAGCGGAGGCCGGCCGGCCGCAGCTCGCGCCGGGCAGCGCCCTCGACCGTCAGCGCCACCTGGAACAGGGGCGAACGCGAGGGATCGCGCTCCGGCCGCAGCTCCTCGACCAGCGTGTCGAAGGGGAGGTCCTGGTGGGCATAGGCGGCAAGGGCGGTCTCGCGGACGGTGCCGAGAAGCTCGCGGAAGGACGGGTTGGCGGAGACCTCCGCGCGCAGCACCAGGGTGTTGGCGAAAAAGCCGATCAGTCCGTCGAACTCCGGCCGGCTGCGGTTGGCCACCGGCGCGCCGACCAGCAGGTCCTCCTGGCCGGTGATCCGGAAGAGGAGGATGTCGAAGGCCACGAGCAGCAGCATGAAGAGGGTGGCACCTTCGCCGCGGGCGAGCTCGCGGAGCGCTGCGGCGAGCCGCGGCGGCAGCGCGGCGTCACGCCGGCTGCCGCGGAAGCTCTGCACCGCCGGCCGCGGCCGGTCGGTGGGCAGCTCCAGGACCGTTGGCGCGCCGGCGAGCCGCTCGCGCCAGAAGGCGAGCTGCGTCTCCAGCCCCCCGCCAGGCCCGCCAGGCCCACCAGGAACATTGCGGAGGTGCCGGCGCTGCCAGCGGGCGTAGTCCGCGTACTGGACCGGCAGGGCGGCCAGCGGCGAAGGGCGGCCCAGCGCGAACGCTTCGTACAGCTCCCCCAGCTCGGTCAACAGGACACCCACCGACCATCCGTCGGAGACGATGTGATGGAGAGTGAGCAGCAGCGCATGCTCGCGCCCGGCCATGCGCACCAGGAGCGAGCGCTGGAGCGGGCCGGCTGCCAGGTCGAAGGGCCGCGACGACTCCTCGCGGACCAGGCGGTCGAGGCTCGGCGCGCCGCGGCACGTCGGTCAACATGGAGAGATCGACCCGCGGCAGGGAGAAGAGGCCGGCCGGCGCAACGACCTGGACGGGCCGTCCTCCAACGATCTGGATCGTGGTGCGCAGGGCATCGTGCCGCCGCACCACCTCGCCCAGGGCGCGCTCCAGGACCGCGGCGTCGAGCACCCCTTCGATGCGCACCGGATGCGGCAGGTTGTAGACCGCGAGGCCGGGCGTCATGCGGTCGAGGAACCAGAGACGGCGCTGGGCAAAGGAGAGCGGGGCACTCGCCTCTCCCCCACTCTCCCCGGCCCCGGCGAGCGACTCCTCGGCCGCTTCCTCCGCGGCAGCCTCGACGGCCTCGGCCAGCTTTGCCACGGTCGGGGCTTCGAACAGGCGCCGCAGCGGCAGGTCGGCGCCCAGCCGCTTGCGGACCTGGGCGAGCACCTGGGCGGCGAGGAGCGAGTGGCCGCCCAGGTCGAAGAAATTCTCGTGCACACCGACGCGCTCGACGCCGAACACGCCGGCCCAGACCTCCGCCAGGGCCTCCTCGACCGGGGTCCGGGGCAGGACCAGCTCCTGCTCGCCGGACCGCGCCCCGGTTTCGGCACCGAGCCGGGCGAGCGCCTTGCGGTCGATCTTGCCGTTCGGCGTGAGAGGCAGCGCCGGCAGCTCCACGAAGGCGGTCGGCACCATGTACTCGGGCAGCCGCTGTTTGAGGGCCTCGCGCAGGGCCACGGGAGCCGGGGCCGGCTCGACGACGGTCAGGAAGGCGACCAGCCGCAGCCGCTCCTCGGCCCCAGCTCCTTCCGCCAGGGCGAGGACCACGGCCTCGCGCACCTGCGGATGGGCGGCGAGCGCGCCTTCGACCTCGCCCAGCTCGATGCGGAACCCACGCACTTTGACCTGGTGGTCGATGCGGCCCAGGAAGTCCATCTCGCCGTCGGTCCTGGTGCGCACCAGGTCGCCGGTCCTGTAGAGGCGCTCGCCCGGCCGCGCGGCGAACGGATCGGGGAGGAAGCGGTCGGCGGTCAGCTCCGGCCTGCCGTAATAGCCGCGGGCGAGGCCGGCGCCGGCCAGGTAGAGCGCTCCCGGGATGCCGAGCGGCACCGGCCGCAGCGCCGCGTCGAGCACATAGGCGCGGCTCCCCGCGATCGGCCGGCCGATGGTCGGCGCGCGCTCGCTCCCTCGCCGCACCGGCGCGAAGGTCGAATAGGTCGTGTCCTCCGACGGCCCATAGAGGTTGAGCAGGCGGCCGATCGACGTCCGGCCGTAGATCTCCTGCGCGAGGGCGTTCTTGAGCGGCTCGCCCGCGAGGTTGACGGTGCGCACCGAAGGCGGCACGGCCGCATCGAGGACCAGCTCGGCCATGGCCGAGGGGACCGTGTTGATCAGCGTGACCTCGCCCGCGGCCGGGAGGTGCGCGAGGTGCAGGGCGTTGTCGGCCAGGATGACCTTGCCGCCTCGCGACAGCGGCACGAACAGCTCGAAGACCGAGAGGTCGAAGCAGATCGAGGTCGCGGCCAGCACGCCGGCCAGGTCCTCGGGCGGGAAGACCTCCCAGGCCCAGCGGACGAAGGCGACCGCGTTGCGATGCTCCAGCGCCACTCCCTTGGGCAGGCCGGTCGAGCCGGAGGTGAAGATCAGGTAGGCAAGGTTGCCGGGGGTTGGGTCCTCACCCCCTGGCGCTCGCCCAGGGTTCACACCCTGGGCTACCGGATGTCGCCCTCCGGGCTCTGGAGAGCCGAGGTTTTGAGAGCCCGGAGGGCGGAACTGGGTAGCCCCGGGTGTCAACCCGGGGCGAGCGGGCGCGCCCTCCCAGCCTTCGTCCAGGAAGACCATCCTGGTGCCGGCTTCTCCATCGAGGTCAGCAGCCAGCTCGCGCTTCGTGAGAAGGACCGCGGCGCGGGAAATCTCCAGCATGAGGCGGACGCGGGAGGCGGGATAGTTGGGGTCGAGCGGCACGTAGGCGCCGCCGGCCTTGAGGATGGCCAGGAGGGCGATCAGCAGCTCCGGCGTGCGGTCCAGCAGCACGCCGCAGAGCACCTCGGGCCCGACTCCGAGCTCGCGCAGATGGGCGGCCAGCAGGTCCGCCCGGCGATTCAGCCCGGCGTAGGTCAGGCGCTCGCGCGGATGGACCAGGGCCTCGGCGTCGGGCGTCCGCGCCGCCTGCAATTCGAAGAGCTGGTGCAGGCAGAGCGGCGCGTCCGCGAGGTCTCCAACATCGTTCCACTCGGCCAGGAGCTGCGCCCGCTCGGCGCCGCCGAGGAGCGGGAGCGCCGAGACCGGCACTTCCGGATCGGCAACCGCGCCCGCGAGAAGGGTCTCGAAGTGCCCCGCCCAGCGCGTGATCGTCGCGCGGTCGAAGACCTCGGTCGCGTACTCGAAAGAAGCGCTGATCCCGTCGTCGTGGTCGAGCAGGAACAGAGAAAGATCGAACTTCGCGGTCCCGCGGTCGACCGGCAGGATGGCGACCTCCAGACCGGGCAGGGAGGGCGCGGCGAGCGGCACGTTCTGGACGGCCAGCATCACCTGGAACAGCGGCGTATGGGCAAGGTCCCTCTCCGGCCGCAGCTCCTCGACGAGCTTCTCGAACGGGAGGTCCTGGTGGGCGTGCGCTTCGAGGGTCACCTTGCGCGTCCGGCCGAGAAGCTCCCCGAAGGGCGGGTCTCCGGCGAAGTCGGCGCGCAGCACCAGGGTGTTGACGAAGAAGCCGATCAGCGCTTCGAGCTCGGACCGGGTGCGCCCGGCGATCGGCGTACCGACCAGCAGGCAATCCGCTCCGGTGTAGCGGTGCAGGAGGGTCTCAAAGGCCGCGAGCAGGACCATGAACGGCGTCCCGCCCTGGCGGCGGGCGAGACGGCGGACGCCCTGGGAAAGCTCACGCGGATACTCGGCATCCAACTCGCCGCCCTGGGTGCCTCGCGAGGCGGGACGCGGCCGGTCGAGCGGCAGCTCGAGCACGGTCGGCGCCCCTTCGAGCCGCCGCCGCCAAGAGGCGAGGTGCTCCGCGAGCCGCTCGCCGCTCAGCCAGCGCTGCTGCCAGCGCGCGAAGTCGGCGTACTGGAGGGGCAGCTCCGGCAGCGGCGACGGCCGGCCCTCGACGCAAGCCGTATAAAAGGCCGAGACCTCGCGGGCGAGGATCCCCTGGGACCATCCGTCCGAGGCGATGTGATGGGCCACCAGGACGAGGTGGTGCTCCTCCTCCCCCAGGCGGTAGACCGCGGCGCGCAGCAGCGGCGGATGCACGAGGTCGAACGGACGGCGCGCTTCCTCCCCGGCAAGCCGGTCCGCCACCGCCGCCCGCACAGCCGCGGGGAGCGCCGCCAGGTCGATCACGGGCAGGTCGAGGGGCGACGCCGGCAGGACGACCTGGAGCGGCCTGCCCTCCACCGACTCGATGCGGGAGCGCAGCACCTCGTGGCGCCGCACGACCTCGCCCAGGGCGAAGCGCAGCGCGGGGATCCGCAGGCTGCCGCGGAGCGCCAGGACCTGCGCGACGTTGTAGAGCGGCGAGCCGGGCTCCAGCCGGTCGAGCAGCCAGAGCCGGCTCTGGGAGAAGGAGAGCGGCAGGGCCGCGTCGTGCGGTGCCCGCTCGATGGGCGGAGCCGAGGCGCGGCCGCCAGGGCCTTCGCGGCGCGCCTGCTCCACCTGCCGTGCCAGGCTGGCCACCGTGGGCTCGGCAAAGAAGAGGTGCATCGGCAGCTCGATGTCGAACGCCTTCCGGACCCGCGACAGCACCTGGGTGGCGAGGAGCGAATGCCCGCCGAGGTCGAAGAAGCGATCGTGTGCCCCCACACGTTCGACGCCCAGCACCTCGGCCCAGATCCCGGCCAGCAGCTCCTCGACGGGGCCGGCCGGCGGCACGTAGGCGTCCGCCGCGGCGGCGACGGTCTCCAGCAGAGCAAGCGCGCGCCGGTCCACCTTGCCGTTCGGGGTGAGGGGGAGCGCGGGCAGCACACTCCAGCCGTTGGGGACCATGTAGTCCGGCAGCTCCGCCGCCAGCCGGCTCCGCAGCTCGGAGATCAGATCGGCCGGATCGGTTTCGACGGCCGGGACCAGGCAGGCGACCAGCCGCCGGTCGGCCGGGGCGCCGGCGGCACCGGGCTCGTCCCGCACGACGACGACGGCCTCGCGCACCTCAGGCTGGCGGGCAAGCGCGGCCTCGACCTCGCCGAGCTCGATGCGGAAGCCGCGGACCTTGACCTGGTCGTCCCGCCGGCCGTACAGCTCGATCCGGCCGTCCGGCAGGAGCCGTCCGAGGTCGCCGCTCCGATACATGCGCGCGCCGGGCTCGCCGGTCACCGGGTCAGGCACGAAGCGCTCGGCGGTCAGCTCCGGCCGGCCGAGGTAGCCGCGCGCCACGCCCGTGCCGCCGATCCCGATCTCGCCCACGACGCCAATGGGCGCGGGCGTGCCTCCCGGCCCGAGCACGGCGATCCGGGCATTGCCGATCGGGCGCCCGATCGAGAGGGTCTCTCCGTCGCCGAGCACCGCGGCGGTGGCGCAGACGGTGGCCTCGGTCGGCCCGTAGGCGTCGAGGAAGCGCCGTCCGCGCGACCAGCGGGCGGCCAGGCCGGCCGGGCACGCCTCGCCGGCCACGACCAGGGTGCGGACCGAAGGCAGCCGCCCGCCGTCCGCGGCCTCCAGCGCGGCCAGGGCCGAGGGCGCCAGGGTCAGCACCGTGATGCCGCGCTCGCGCACGGTGCGCGCCAGGGCCGGCCCGGGGAGCAGCTCGTCACGCGAGGCGAGATGCAGCTCGGCTCCCGACAGCAGGGCTGTGAAGATCTCCGAGACCGAGGCGTCGAAGCTGAAGGAGGCGAACTGGAGCTGGCGGCTCCCCGGCCCCAGCTCGAAGAGCCGGACCTGGGCCTCGGCCAGGTTGACCAGGGAGCGGTGAGAGACGACGACGCCCTTGGGCCGGCCGGTGGAGCCGGAGGTATAGATGACGTAGGCGGCGTTTACGGGGTCCACCAGCGTCTGGACATCAGCCCCGCAGGGGCGGCCGGAATTAGCCCGGGCCTTCAGGCCCGGGAACGGGAGGCCATCTCTCTCCATCAGCCCCGGCAGGGGCGGCAGGGGCTCGCCGGTCGGATTCCTGTCGCCCCTGGCGGGGCTCAGGAGGTCTGGGGATGCGTCCGATTCCCGGGATTGAAATCCCGGGCTAATTCCGGCCACCCCTGCGGGGTTGGATTCGGGGAGAAGGGAGACGTCGAGGTCGATGACCATCCCCCCGAACGCCGGCAGCCGCGAAACCAGATGCCCCTGCGTGAGCAGCACCGCAGCCCCGGAGTCCTCCAGCATCCAGGCGAGCCGCTCAACCGGATAGCCGGGATCGAGCGGCACATACGCCCCGCCGGCCTGGAGGACGGCCAGCAGCGCCACGACCATCTCGGGAGAGCGCTCGGCCGCGACCGCCACCCGCGCCTCCGGCCCGACTCCCAGGTGCCGGAGGTGCCGCGCCAGCTCCTGCGCACGGTCGTACAGCTCGCCGCGGGTGAGGCTGCGGCCCGGGGCCACCAGGGCCACGGCGCCGGGCGCCTCCGCGGCGCGCGCCGCGAACAGCTCGTGGACGCAGGCGTCGCGCGGGAACGGCACGGCCGTGTCGTTCCATTCCACCAGCGTCTGGTGGCGCTCCGGCGCGTCGAGGATCGGCAGGTCCGCGAGCCGTGCCTCGGCGTGAGCCGGGGCCGCCGCGATCAAGGCGCGGAAATGCCTGGCCAGACGGGCGATCGTCGTGGCATCGAAGAGCGGGCTCGCATACTCCCAGTCCCCTGCCAGGCCGCCCTGCTCGGTCTCGTGCAGATAGACGATGAGGTCGAGCTTGGCCGTGCCGTTGCCCAGCTCGCGCACTTCGAGGCCGAGCCCCGGGCCGAGCTCGCGCGGCGGCGGCGGCGTGTTCTGAAGGGCGATGGCGACCTGGGCCACCGGGCTGTAGCGCTGGGTCCGCTCCGGCTGGATCTCGCGCAGCAGGCGGTCGAACGGGATCTCCTGCCGGTCGGCGCCCTCCAGCACCGTCTCGCGGACGCGCGCCAGGTGCTCGAGGAAGGTCGGATCGCCCGCGAGGTCGCCGCGCCAGGCCAGGTTGTTGGTGAACAGGCCGATCAGGTCCTGGACCTGCGGCACGCGCCGTCCGGCGATCGGCGAGCCGACGACGACGTCCTCCCGGCCGGTGACGCGGTGGACCAGCGTCTCGAACACCGCGAGCAGGGCCATGAAGGGCGTGGCCCCGCGGCGCCGGGCGAGGCCGGCAAGCGCGCGCACGGCCGTCGCCGGGACCATGGCGGTGAGGCGCCCGCCCTCGAAGCTGCGGACCGCGGGGCGCGGCCGGTCGGCCGGCAGCTCCAGCAGCTCCGGAACCCCCGCCAGGCGTTCCACCCAGAAGCGGAGCTGGGCCTCGGCCGCTGGGCTTTCGAGCCAGGCCCGCTGCCAGGACGCGAAGTCGGTGTACTGGACCGGCAGCTCGGGGAGCGGCGACGGGCGGCCGGCGGCGAACGCGGCATACAGGGCCGCCAGCTCGCGCACCAGGACCCAGGTCGACCAGTCGTCCCCGGCCATATGGTGGACGACGACGACGAGCCGGTGCTCGCGATCGGTGACGCGCAGGAGGAGAGCCCGCAGCAGCGGCCCGCAGGCGAGGTCGATGCGCTGGCGTGCGGCCGTGGCGGCCAGGGCCTCTGCGGACGCCGCGGGATCGGGCAGCAGCCGCAGATCGATCGCGGGCAGCTCCACCGTGGCCGCGGCGGAGAGCGCCGGCCGCAGGTGTCCGTCACGCTCCCCGAACACGGCCCGCAACGCCTCGTGGCGGCGCACGATCTCGGACAGGGCGCGCTGCAGCGCCGCGGCGTCGAGCGGTCCGCGCAAGGTGAGCTGCAGGGGGATGTTGAACAGCGGGAAGGCCGGGCTCAGGCGATCGGCGAGCCACATCCCTTCCTGGGAGGTGGAGGCGTCGAGCGGCAGCTCGCGGGAGACCGGCTCGACGGGCGGCAGGCCCACCGCGTCCGGCGCGGTTTTCCGGCTCGCCGCCGCCACCCGCGCGGCCAGCAGGGCCACGGTCGGCGCATCGAACAGGGTGCGAGCCGGCAGCTCGACGCCGAGGCTCTCGCGCACCCGCGCCAGGATGCGTGTGGCCACAATGGAATGACCGCCCAGGGCGAAGAAGTCGTCCCCGGCGCCGACCCGCGGCAGCTCCAGCACCTCGGCCCAGATCCCGGCCAGCTTCGTCTCCAGAGGCGTGCGCGGCGCCATGTACCCATCCGCCACCGCGCGCTCGGGCGCCGGCAGCGCCTTGCGGTCCACCTTGCCGTTGGGCGTCAGCGGCAGCGCGGAGAGCAGGACGAAGTGGGAAGGGATCATGTACTCGGCCAGGCTGCGCTGGAGCCAGGCGCGCAGCTCGACGGGCGCCAGCGGAGCGCCCCCGACGGCCACGACATAGGCGACCAGGACCCTTTCGGAGATCTCGGCCGCCTCGGACTCGCGGGCCACCACCACGGTGTCGGCGATTGCGGGATGGCGCTCCAGGGCCGCCTCGATCTCGCCCAGCTCGATGCGGAAGCCGCGGATCTTGACCTGGTGGTCGATGCGGCCGAGGAAATCGATCTCCCCGTCCGGCCGGTAGCGCGACAGGTCGCCGGTGGCATAGAGGCGCTCGCCCGGCTGCCCGGCGAAGGGGTCGGGGACGAACTTCTCCGCGGTCAGGTCCGGCCGGCCGAGATAGCCGCGGGCGAGGCCGGCTCCGGCCAGATAGAGCTGGCCCGCCTCCTCCGCCGGCACCGGCTGCATTTCGGCGTCGAGCAGGTGGACCCGGGTGCCGTCGAGCGGCCGGCCGATGGACGGAGCAAAGGGGTCCTGGCGCCGCATCAACGCCCAGGTCGAGTAGGTCGTGTCCTCCGAGGGACCGTAGAGGTTGTAGACCTTCTCCACCGTCGGCACCTGGTAGAGCCGTTCGACCAGGGCTTTGCGCAGCGGCTCTCCCGCCAGGTTGATCACCCGCACGGACGGCGGGATGCCGCCCATCCGCGCCAGCTCGGAAATCGCCGAGGGGACGGTGTTGACGAGCGTCACCTCCTCCGCGGCCGGCAGCCTGGGCAGAGCGAGGGCGTTCTCGGCCAGGACGATCCGGCCGCCCAGGGCCAGCGGAAGGAAGATTTCGAAGATCGACAGGTCGAAGCAGATGGACGTCGAGGCCAGGACGCAGGCAAGCTCGTCGGGAGGGAAGACCTCGCTCGCCCAGCGGATCAGGGCCACGGCCGAGCGGTGCTCGATGGCGACGCCCTTGGGCCGGCCGGTCGAGCCGGAGGTGTAGATCAGATAGGCGAGGTTGCCGGGAGCAGGACCCTCACCCCCCTGGCCCCCCTCTCCCATCCGCACTCCCATCCCACCGGGAGAGGGGGGAAGATGCACAGGCACGAAGCTCTCGGGTGGGGGGCTCCCCTCTCCCGGGGGTCGGGAGTGCGGATGGGAGAGGGGCCGGGGGTGAGGGTCCACGAGGTCGGGCGGCTGCCGCGCGAGGTCCAGCGGCAGCCGCGCGAGCCCCAGCGGCGCCGGCTGGCCCAACCGCGCCGCGCTCCACCGCTCCACGCTGGGCCAGTCACGGTCGAGGCAGACGATCGCGGCCGACGTCGCCGGCAGCCGGTCGAGCAGGCGCTCCTGCGTGAGGAGGAGCGGCGCCTGGCTGTCCTCCAGGATGATCGCCTGCCGCTCGCGCGGATAGGTCGGATCGACCGGCACGTAAGCGCCGCCCGCCTTGAGCACGGCGAACAGGGCGACGATCATCTCGGCTGTGCGCTCGGCACAGATCGCGACCCTCACCTCGGGGCCGACGCCGAGGGATTGCAGATGCCGGGCGAGCTGGTTGGCGCGGCCCTCCAGCTCGGCGCGGGTCAGACGGTCCCGGCCGTCGACCAGCGCGACCGCCTGGGGGTCTTCGTCGCAGCGCTCCTCGAAAAGCGCATGCAACAGCCGCTGGCTCTCGACCTCCGCCCTCTCCTCCAGGGCCTCATCCTCTGCAACTCTAGCCAGCAAGGCGGTCCTCCTCTTCCTCTTCCGCGAGCTGCCTCTCGATCTCTTCGAGCAGGATCTCCTCGATGGTCAGGGCAAGCCCCTCGACGGTCGGCTCGTCGAACAGCGCGCGCAGCGGCACCTCGACCTGGAAGGCGTTGCGCAGCCGGTGCAGCACCTGCGGCAGCAGCAGCGAATGGCCGCCCAGCGCGAAGAAGTCGTCGGTGGCGCCCACCTGCTCCAGCCCGAGCACCTCGGCCCAGATGGCTGCGATGGTCTCCTCCGACGCCGTGCGCGGCGCCACATAGCTGGCGGACACCTCGGACCGGGCACGATCGGGAGCCGGCAGGGCGCGGCGGTCCACCTTGCCGCTCGGCGTGAGGGGCAAGGCCTCCAGGGTCGTGAAGCTGGCCGGCACCATATAGTCCGGCAGGCGCTCGCGCAAGAAGGCGCGCAGGTCCTGGGCCGACAGTCCCGCAGATACCGTTTCCCCGGGCTGCCGCGCCACCAGGTAGGCGGCCAGGCGCCGGTCCCCGGCCGCCGGCTCGTAGGCCACCACGACCGCCTCCGCCACCTCCGGATGCGCTCCCAGGGCCGCCTCGATCTCCCGCAGCTCCACCCGGAAGCCGCGGATCTTCACCTGGTCGTCGACGCGCCCGACGAACTCCAGATCGCCCGAGAGGAGCAGCCGGACGAGGTCGCCCGTGCGGTACATGCGGGCCCCGGGCTCCGCGCTCCACGGGTCGGGCAGGAAGCGGCCCGCCGTCAGGTCGGGCCGGCCGAGGTACCCGCGCGCCAAACCACTGCCGCCGATCACCAGCTCGCCGGGGACCCCGGCCGGAGCCAGCCGGAGCCGCGGGTCGAGGACATAGGCATGGGCGCCCGCCACCGCGCGGCCGATCGGCACCTCGTTCGCCACCTGGGCGATGCCAGTCAGGTCGCACCGCGTGGCCACGATCGTCGTCTCCGTCGGACCATAGGTG
Source organism: uncultured Holophagales bacterium (assembly GCA_963842525.1). GTDB lineage: Bacteria > Acidobacteriota > Thermoanaerobaculia > Multivoradales > UBA5704 > UBA5704. The sequence goes on along the minus strand of CAWJGT010000009.1, from coordinate 1,400,017 downwards.
TTGACCAGGCGCGCGTTCCGATGCCCCTGCGCATGCCAGGCCGCCAGGCGCTCGGGCAGGGTGCGCTCGCCGCCGAGGATGATCAGGCGCAGCGACGGCGGCAGCTCCATCCGCTCCTCGTCGAGCCGCGCCACCATCTCGTGCCAGAAGGCGGTCGGCAGGTCGAGCATCGAGACCGCGTGCTCCTGGCAGCGGCCGAGCAGCTCGGCCGTGGAGCCGAGCATCGCCTCGGTGCGCAGGACGAGGGCGGCGCCGCTCGTCAGGCAGGGCCAGATCTCCTCGCCGCTGGTGTCGAAGCTGATCGACGCGAACTGCAGCACCCGGTCCGCGGGGCCGAGATGGTGCTCGTCGCGGAACGCCGCCACGTAGCCGGCGATCGAGCCGTGGCGGACCATGACGCCCTTGGGCTTGCCCGTCGAGCCCGAGGTGTAGATGACGTACGCCAACCCCTCCGGATCGACGGCGACCGCGGGCCTCTCGGGCGAGCAGGCGTCCAGGACCGCGGCGTCCGCATCGAGCCGGACGGTCGGCAGATCCACGACGAGGCCAGGCAGCCGGGCCAACAGGGTGCTGGTGGTGACGAGGACCGCGGCCCGCGCGTCCTCGACGATATAGGCCAGCCGCTCCACCGGATACGACGGGTCGAGGGGCAGGTAGGCGGCGCCTGCCTTGTGGATGCCGAGCAGGGCCACGATCAGCTCGGGCGAACGCTCCAGGGCGATGCCGACCACCGCCTCGGGGCCGATGCCTATCGATGCCAGGTGACGAGCCAGCCTGTTGGCCCGCCGGTCGAGCTCGCCATAGGTGAGCCGCCGGTCCTTCCTGGATGACCGCGAGCGCCTGCGGATCACTGTCCGCCTGAGCCTCGACGAGGCGGCGGAACGGGAGGAACGCTGTCGGAGCCGGCCCCTCGGCGCTCCAGGCGAGCAGCTCGCGGCGCTCCTCCTCGCGCAGCATCTCGTAGTCCCACAGCGCCCGCCCGGGGTCGGCCACGACGCCGGCGAGGAGGGTGCCGTAGAGCTCCAGCAGGCGTTCGATCGTGACCTCGTCGAACAGCAGGGCGTTGTAGGTGATCGAGGCGTACAGGCCGCCGTCCAGCCGCTCGCCCAGGGTCAGGCCGGCCTCGAAGACCGCGGCGCCGAGGTCGCCGGCGCCCTCGTGGTCGGCGCCGAAGCCGGAGAAGGTCAGGCCGCTGACCTCCACCTCCCGGGCCGGCACGTTCTGGAGCAGGAACATGACCTGGAACGGCGAGTCGCGCCCCGGCTCGCGCTGGAGGCCGAGCGCCTGGAGCACCTGCTCCAGCGGCAGCTCCTGGTGCGCGAAGGCGCCGAGCGTGGTCTCGCGCACCCGGCCCAAGAGGTCTCCGAAGGCCGGATCGCCCGCCAGGTCGGTGCGCAGCAGCAGGGTGTTCAGGAAGAACCCGATCAGGTCCTCGACCTCGACACGGGTGCGGTTGGCGATCGGTGCGCCGAGCAGCACGTCCTCCTGGCCGGTGATGCGCAGGAGGAGCGTCTTCCACGCGGCGAGGAGCGTCATGTACAGGGAAGCCGAGCTGCGCCGCGACAGGACCTTGAGCGACGCGAGCAGCTCGGCCGGCAGGGTGACGGCCGAGGCCGCGACCTGGAAGCCGTGGACCGATGCGCGGCGGCGGTCGGCCGGCAGCAGCAGCGGCGGCAGGGTGCCCGCGAGACGGCCGCGCCACCAGCCCACCTCGGCCTCGAGCACCTCCCCTGAAAGCGTCCGCCGTTGCCAGGCGGCATAGTCGGCGTACTGGACCGGCAGCTCGGGGAGGAGCGGCGTCTCGTCCGCCGCCTGCGCACGGTAGAGCTCGGCGAGGTCGCGGACGAGGATCTGCATCGACCAGCCATCCGCGGCGAGATGGTGCAGGACGAGCACCAGCACGTGCTCCTCCTCGTCCAGCCGGAGCAGCGTGGCGCGGAACAGCGGCCCCACGGCAAGGTCGAAGGAGCGGCGCTCCTCCTGGCCCGCGAGGCGGCGGGCCTCCGGCTCCCGCTCGGCAGGCGCCAGCGGGCGGAGGTCCATCCTGCCCAGCGGGAACGGCTCCGGCTCGCGCACCACCTGGACCGGCCGGCCGTCGACCAGAGGGAACGCCGTGCGCAGCATCTCGTGGCGGCGGACCAGCTCGCCGATGGCCTGCTCCAGCACCGGCGTGTCGAGCGGTCCGCGCAGGCGGATCGCCCCGGCGAGGTTGTAGGCCGCTCCGCCGACCATCCAGTTGCTGGAGGAACCACATCCGCTCCTGGGAGAAGGACAGCGGGAAGCTCGCCGTCTCTGGGCACCCGGACGAGTGGCGGTAGCGCGCTCCCCTCCTCCTCCCGCCGCGCCGCTTCGACGGCCCGGGCCAGCCCGGCGACCGTGGGCGCCTCGAACAACCGCTGGAGCGGCAGCTCGACGCCCAGTGCGGCCCGGATGCGCGAGACGACCTGGGTGGCGAGCAGCGAGTGGCCGCCCAGCTCGAAGAAGTTGTCCGCGGCTCCCACCCGCTCGACCCGCAGCACCTCGGCCCAGATCCCGGCCAGCAGCTCCTCCACCGGGCCACGCGGCGCCACATGGCTCGCGGTTGCGGCGGCGGTGGGCTCCGGGAGGGCTTTGCGGTCGACCTTGCCGCTGGGAGTCAGCGGCAGGACGTCAAGGACGACAAAGACGCCAGGGACCATGTAGTCGGGCAGGCTGGTTTGCAGGAAGGTGCGGAGGTCGCCAGACGCTCGGCAGTAGTCCTCGCGGCCTACCAGGTAGGCGATGAGGCGCTTGTCACTGGCTTCGCCGCGCGCCACGGCCACGGCCTGCGCAATTGCGGGATGCCGGCCGAGGGCCGCTTCGATCTCGCCCAGCTCGATGCGGAAGCCGCGGACCTTGACTTGGTGGTCGATGCGGCCGAGCATCTCCAAGGCGCCGTTTTCGCGATAGCGGACGAGGTCTCCCGTGCGGTAGAGCCGGCCACCCGGCTCCTGTGAGAACGGGTCGGCGATGAACTTCTCGGCGGTCAGGTCGGGTCGGCCGAGATAGCCGCGCGCCACGCCGTCGCCGGCGATCCACAGCTCTCCGGGCACGCCCAGGGGCGTGGGCTGGCAGCTCGGGTCGACCACGTAGAAGCGGGTGTTGTCGATCGGCGCGCCGATCCAGACCGGGCCTTCGGGCGTGACCTCGCCGACCGAGGACCAGACCGCGGTCTCGGTGGGGCCGTAGACGTTCCACAGCTCGACGCCACGGGCCAGCAACGCGTCGGCCAGCTCGCGCGGCAGCGCCTCGCCGCCGCAGAGGGCCTTCAAGCCGCCTTCCCAGCCCGCATCGAGCAGCATGCGCCAGGTCGCCGGCGTGGCCTGGACGACAGTCGCGCCCGCGGCGCTGATCCGCTCGGCCAGGAGCCGGCCGTCCGAGGCCTCCTCGCGGGTCATCACCTCGATCCGGCCTCCAACCATCAGCGGCAGCCAGATCTCCAGGCCCGCGATATCGAACGTCAGGGTGGTCAGCGCCGGGATGACATCGTCAGGACCGAAGCCGGGCCGCACGGCCATGGCGCGCAGGAAGTTGACGACTGCCCGGTGCGGGAGCTGCACGCCCTTGGGCCGTCCGGTGGAGCCCGAGGTGTAGATCACATAGGCGAGGCTCTCATCGTCCGTCCAGCGCGCCGGCCTCTCCGTGCTCTCGGCAGAGATCTCGAAGTCGTCCGTGATCAGCAGCGCCACTCCGGCGTCTTCGAGCACCAGCGACCGCCGTTCGGCCGGATGCGAGGGATCGAGCGGCACGTAGGCGCCGCCGGCCTTGAGGATGCCGAGCAGGCCAACCACCATTTCAGCCGACCGCTCCACACACAGCCCGACCAGAACCTCGGGGCCGACTCCAAGCCGGCGCAGATGGTTCGCCAGCCGGTTCGACCGCTCGTCGAGGTCGCGATAGGTCAGAACCTCGCCGCCGCAGGACACGGCCGGCCGCTCCGGCGACTGCGCGGCCTGGGCTTCGAACAGCTCGTGGATCAGCACGCCGCGCGGATGGTCCACAGCCGTGGCGTTCCAGTCCTCCAGGAGCTGCCGGCGCTCGCCCTCGGTGAGCAGCGGCAGATCTTCGATCTTGCGGCCCGGATCGGCCGCCGCCGCGGCGAGCAGGGTCGCCAGATGCCCGACAAAACGCTCGATCGTCGAGCGGTCGAAGAGATCGGTGTTGTATTCGACCTGTCCCGCAAATCCGTCCGGCGTCTCGGTGAGGATCAGCGACAGCTCGAGCTGTGCCTGGCTCCGCTCGATCTCGACTGGAACGAGCGACAGGCCCGCGGTCTCGAGCGCACCCGCCGGCTGGTTCTGCAGGTTGAACATCACCTGGAAGAGCGGCGCGTGGCTGAGGCTCCGCTCCGGCCGCAGCTCGTCGACCAGCTTCTCGAACGGCAGGTCCTGGTGGGCGAAGGCATCCAAAGAGACACCGCGCACCTGCCGCGCCAGCTCGGCGAACGACGGTCCACCGTCGAGCCGGGTGCGCAGCACGAGCATGTTCACGAACGAGCCGACGATCCTCTCGACCTCAGACCGCTGGCGGCCGGCGATCGGCACACCGACCACGACATCGGCCGTACCGGCATAACGGCCGAGCAGAGCGTCGAACGCGGCCAGGAGCCACATGAAGGGGGTCAGGCCCTGGCGGCGGCCGAAGGCGGAGAGCTCGCGGACAGCCTCTCCCATGAGAGCCAGCGGGAGCCGTGCACCGTTCGCGGTTTGCATCGCCGGCCGCGGCCTGTCCGTGGGCAGCTCCAGAAGGGCCGGCGCCCCGGCAAGCTGGCACTTCCAGAAGCCGAGCTGCCGGTCCAGGATCTCGCCGTCGAGCCACGAGCGCTGCCAGGCCGCGAAGTCGGCGTACTGGAGCGGCAGGTCGGCCAGCGGCGAGCCCTGATAGAGCGCGCCCAGCTCTCGCACCAGCAGCCGCATGGACCAGCCATCCGACACGATGTGGTGCATCCCCAGGAGCAACAGGTGCTCGCCCTCGTCCACCGGCAGCAGCAGCGCACGCACCAGAGGCCCCGCGGCAAGGTCGAACGGCCGGTCCGCCTCGGCCGCCGCCAGACGCCGGGCCGCGGCCTCGCGCTGCTCCGCCGGGAGCACCCGAAGGTCGACCTGCGCGAGACGGAACGCGGCCGGGGCCTGGACGACCTGCACGGGCCGGCCCTCCACCGCGGCGAAGACCGTACGCAGGGCCTCGTGCCGCCGCACCAGCTCGGTGAAGCAGCGCTCCAGCACGGCCGTGTCGAGATCACCCACGAGCCGGACCGCGGCGGCGATGTTGTAGGCCGCGGAGCTGGGCTCGAGCTGCTGGAGGAACCACATCCGCTCCTGGGCGAAGGAGAGCGGCAGACCACCGTCCCTGGCCACGGGCACGAGCGGCGGGAGCTGGAGTGCCATCCCCTCGCCCCGCGCGGCCTCGACCGCCCGCGCCAGGTCGGCCACCGTGGGCGCCTCGAACAGCCGCTGAAGCGGCAGCTCGACGCCGAGCGCGGCACGCAAACGGGAGATGACCTGGGTGGCGAGCAGCGAGTGTCCGCCGAGGTCGAAGAAGCTGTCGGTCGCTCCGATCCGCTCGGCGCGCAGCACCTCGGCCCAGATCCCGGCCACCAGCTCTTCGACCGGCCCTTGCGGGGCCACATGCTCGGCGGTGGTGGCTGGCGCGTCGGGCTCCGGGAGGGCTTTGCGGTCGACCTTGCCGCTGGGGTTCAGCGGGAGGACATCAAGGACGACAAAGACGGCAGGGACCATGTAGTCCGGCAGGCTTGCCTGGAGATGAGCGCGCAGCTCGGGCACAGCGGCGTTCTCGTGCGGCACCAGGTAGGCCACGAGGCGCTTTTCCCCGCCTTCGCCACGCGCCTCTACTACCGCCTGGGCGACCGCCGGATGCCGGCTCAGAGCCGCTTCGATCTCGCCCAGCTCGATACGGAAACCACGGACCTTGACCTGGTGGTCGATGCGGCCGAGGAACTCGATCGCTCCTCCTTCGCGATACCGGACCAGATCGCCCGTTCGGTAGAGGCGTGCGCCGGGCGTCGCCGAGAACGGATCGGCGATGAACTTCTCCGCCGTCAGGTCGGCCCGGCGGAAGTAGCCACGGGCCACGCCGTCACCGGCGATCCACAGCTCACCCGGCACACCCACGGGCACAGGCTCGCAGGCCGGGTCCACCACGTAGAAACGGGTGTTGTCGATCGGCTGCCCCAGGCGGACCGGCCCGTCCTCGCCCGGCAGGATCTTGCCGGCCGCGGACCAGATCGCCGTCTCGGTGGGGCCATAGACGTTCCATAGCTCCACGCCGTGGGCGAGCAGCTCCATGGCCAGCTCGCGCGGCAGCGCCTCGCCGCCGCACAGGCCCTTGAGGCCAAGCAGACCCTCCCAGCCCGCATCGATCAGCAGCCGCCAGGTCGCGGGCGTGGCCTGCATCACGGTGACGCCCGACGCAGCGAGCCGCTCGCCCAGGAGCCGGCCGTCGGACGCCTCTTCGCGGGTCATCACCTCGATCCGGCCGCCGGTCATCAGGGGGAGGTAGATCTCCAGGCCGGCGATGTCGAACGACAGGGTCGTCAAAGCAGGAATCGCGTCCTGCGGTCGGAAACCGGGCCGCACGGCCATGGCGCGCAGGAAGTTGACGACGGCCCGGTGCGGGAGCTGGACGCCCTTGGGCCGGCCCGTCGAGCCCGACGTGTAGATCACATAGGCGAGGCTCTCGTCGTCCGTCCAGCGCTCTGGCCGATCGGCCCGATCCGACGCGATCTGGTCCAGAAAATCGTCGTCGATCAGGACCGCCACCCCGGCATCCTCCAGCACCATGGCGATCCGTTCCGCCGGATGAGTCGGATCGAACGGCACATAGGCACCGCCTGCCTTGAGGATCCCGAGCAAGCCGACCACCATCTTCGCGGAGCGCTCCACGCAGAGCCCGACCAGCGTCTCTGGTCCCACGCCGAGCCGGCGCAGATGGTTCGCCAGCCGGTTCGAACCGCTCGTCCAGATCGCGATAGGTGAGCACTTCGCCGCCGCAAGTCACGGCCGGCGCCTCCGGTGTCCGCGCGGCCTGTGCCTCGAACAGCTCGTGGATCAGCACGCCGTGCGGACGCTCGACCTCTGTTGTGTTCCAGCCCTCCAGGAGCTGGAGACGCTCGCTCCCGGTCAGCAGAGGCAGCATGGAGACCTGCTGGCCAGGGTCGATCAACGCGGCCTGGAGGAAGACCCGGAAATGCTCAGCCAGACGGTCGATCGTCGCGCCGTCGAACAGATCGGTGTTGTATTCGAAGAGGCACGTTGTCCCAGCAACTGTCAGCGTCAGATCGAGCTGTGCCTGCCGCCGCTCCACCTCGACCGGGGTGAGGGTGAGATCCGGTAATGTCGATTGTTTCCACCGGCTGGTTCTGCAGGTTGAACATCACCTGGAAGAGCGGTGAATAGCTCAAGCTGCGCTCCGGCCGCAGCTCGTCGACCAGCTTCTCGAAAGGCACGTCCTGATGCGCGAAGGCGCCGAGCGCCGTCTCCCGGACCCGCCGTGTCAGATCGGCAAAAACCGGATCACCGCCGAGGTCCGCGCGCAGCACGAGAGTGTTCACAAAGAACCCGATCAGTCCCTCGGTCTCGGCCTGGTTGCGGCCGGCGATCGGCGCGCCGACCGCGAGGCTCTCGGAGGTCGTATAGCGGCCGAGCAGCGCCTCGAAGGCAGCCAGCAAGGTCATGAACGGCGTCAGGCCGCGACTCCGGCTGAACGCCGCAATCTCCGTCTCGATCGGCAACGCCACGGTACGGCGCGCGCCGCGGAAGGTCTGGACCGCCGGCCGCGGCCGGTCGGTGGGCAGCTCCAGCAGTGGCGGCAGGCCGGCAAGCTGACGCTTCCACCAGGCGAGCTGGCGGTCGAGGACCTCGCCCGCGAGCCACGAGCGCTGCCAGGCCGCGTAGTCCGCATACTGGACCGGCAGCTCGGGCAGCGGCGATTGCCGGTAGAGGGCGGCGATCTCGCGAACCAGCACGCCCATCGACCAGGCGTCCGAGACGATGTGGTGCATACCGAGGAAGAGGAGGTGCTCCTCGTCGCCGACCGGCACCAGGAGAGCGCGCACCAGCGGACCGGCGGCCAGGTCGTAGCGGCGGCCCCCTTCTTCAGCGAGGAGCCGGTGCGCCTCGGCCTCGATCTTCTCGGCGGGCAGGCCTCGCAGGTCGACTCGCGGCAGGGCGAAGAGACCGGGCTCCTGGATGAACTGGACCGGATTACCTTCCGGGAAGACCGTGCGCAGCGACTCGTGGCGGCGGATCAGCTCGGCGAAGCAGTGCTCCAGCACCGCGGCATCGAGCTTGCCGCGCAGCCGCACCGCGCTCGCCAGGTTGTAGGCCGTGGCGCCGGAGTCGATCTGGTGGAGGAACCACATCCGCTCCTGCGCGAAGGAAAGCGGTAGAGAGCCTGCACGCGAAACCGGCACCAGCGGCGGAAGCTGCGTCCCCTCGCCTGCTCTGCGCGCGGCCTCGATGGCGCGCGCCAGACCGGCGACAGTGGGCGCCTCGAACAGGCGCTGCAAGGGCAGCTCGATGCCGAGCGCGACACGAACGCGCGAGACCACCTGGGTGGCGAGAAGCGAATGGCCGCCCAGGTCGAAGAAATTGTCCGTCGCCCCGACCCGCTCGGCGCGCAGCACCTCGGCCCAGATCTGCGCCACAAGCTCTTCGACCGGCCCGCGCGGCGCCACATGCTCACCTGTGGTTGCGGAGGCAGCCTCGGGAGCTGGCAGGGCCTTGCGGTCGACCTTGCCGCTGGGGTTCAGCGGAAGAACGTCAAGGACGACAAAGACGGCAGGGACCATGTAGTCCGGCAGGACAGTGTGCAGGAAGGAGCGCAGCGCCGAAAGGGAAAGATCTTCGCGGCCCACCAGCCAGGCGACGAGCTGCTTGTCGCCACCCTCGCCGCGGGTCCCAACAACGGCCTGGGCCACCGGGGGATGCCGTCCCAACGCCGCCTCGATCTCACCCAGCTCGATGCGGAAGCCGCGGACCTTCACCTGGTGATCGATGCGGCCGAGGAACTCGATCGACCCATCCTCGCGATAGCGGACGAGGTCGCCGGTCCGGTAGAGCCGCGTTCCAGGCTCACCCGAGAAGGGATTGGCGATGAATTTCTCAGACGTCAGATCCGGCCGCCGGAAGTAGCCGCGGGCCACGCCGTCGCCGGCAATCCACAGCTCGCCAGGCACGCCCACGGGCACAAGCTGGCAGGCCGGGTCTACCACGTAGAAACGCGTGTTGTCGATCGGAGAGCCGATCCGGACCGGCCCCTCCCCCACCGGCCCGGTCGCCGACCAGATGGCGGTCTCGGTGGGGCCATAGACGTTCCACAGGTCCGCACCGCGGGCCTGGATCGCATCGGCCAGATCCCGCGGCAAGGCCTCGCCGCCGCACAAAACTTTCAAACCTGCGAGGCCCTCCCAGCCGGAATCGATCAGCAGCCGCCAGGTCGCAGGCGTGGCCTGCATCACCGTCACGCCCGACGAAGCGATCCGCTCCGCCAGACGCCGGCCGTCCGCGGACTCCTCGCGCGAGATCACCTCGATCCGGCCGCCCAGCATCAGCGGCAGATAGATCTCCAATCCCGCGATGTCGAATGACAGGGTCGTCAGCGCCGGGATCACGTCATCGGGTCCGAAGCCCGGCCGCGCGGCCATGGCGCGCAGGAAGTTGACGACCGCGCGATGCGGAAGCTGTACACCCTTGGGCCGGCCGGTCGAGCCCGACGTATAGATCACATAAGCGAGGCTCTCCTCGTCCGTCCACCGCTCCGGCCGGTCGATCCGCTCGGCCGCGATCTGGTCCAGGAAGTCGTCCGTCACCAGGATCTGTACCTGCGCATCCTCCAGGACCATGGAGATGCGTTCCGCCGGATGCGTGGGATCGAGCGGCACATAGGCACCGCCGGCCTTGAGGATACCGAGCAGGCCCACCACCATCCGCTCCGAACGCTCCACGCAGAGCCCGACCAGAGTCTCCGGCCCAACGCCGAGCCCGCGCAGGTGATGCGCCAGCCGGTTCGCCTGCTCGTCGAGATCGCGATAGGTCAGGGTCTTGCCCCCGAACGCAACGGCCTGCCGCTCGGGCGTCCGCGCCGCCCGCGCCTCGAACAGCTCATGGACCAGCAGGCCGTGCGGGCGCTCGACCTCCGTGGCGTTCCAGCCCTCCAGGAGCTGCGCGCGCTCCGGTCCGGTCAGCAGCGGCAGCTCGGAGATCCGCGCCGCGGGATCGGCCGTGGCACCGGCGAGCAGCACCTGGAAGTGCCGGGCCATGCGCTCGATCGTCGAGCGGTCGAAGAGGTCGGTGTTGAGCTCGATGGCACCGGAGAGCCCCTGCGGATTCTCGAAGAGGAACAGCGTCAGATCGAGCTTGGCCGTGGTGGTTTCGAAGTCCTGCGGTGCCAGCGTCAGGCCCGGCAGCTCCAGCGGCTCGAAGCGGGCATTCTGCAGGATGAACATCACCTGGAACAGCGGCGGACGGGAAAGATCACGCTCCGGCCGCAGCTCCTCCACCACCTTTTCGAACGGCACCTCCTGGTGCGCGAAGGCCCCCACCGAAGCCTCGCGCACACGGCCGAGCAGACCCCGGAAGCCCGGATCGCCCGCAGCGTCCGTGCGGACGACCAGCGTATTGACGAAGAACCCGATCAGATCCTCGATCTCGCGCCGCGTGCGGTTGGCGCTCGGCGTTCCCACCGACACGTCATCCTGGCCGGCATAGCGGCGCAGCAGGACGACGAAGGCCGCCATGGCCGTCATGAAGAGGGTGGCACCCTCGCGCCGTGCGAGCCCGGCCACCGCATCGCTCAAACCACCGTCGATCGGGAACGGCACATTGGCGCCGCGGAACGTCTGTGCCGGCGGACGCGGCCGGTCGGTCGGCAGGTCGAGAGGTGCCACGCCCGCGAGGCGCTGCCGCCACCAGGCGATCTCCTGCTCCAGCCGCGCGCCTTGCAGCCAGCCGCGCTGCCAGACCGCGAAGTCGGCGTACTGGATCGGCAGCTCGGCCAAAGGCGAAGGCCGCCCCTGCGCAAAGGCCTCGTAGAGCGCTTCCACTTCGCGGATCAGCAGCGACATCGACCAGCCGTCGCTGGCAATGTGATGCATCGTCAGGGCCGCGGCATGCTCGTCGCCGGAGAGCTTGAGGAGCAGAGCGCGGATCAGCGGTCCACGGCCGAGGTTGAACGGCCGGCCAATCTCCAAGGAGATCCGGCGGTGCGCCTCGTCGCCGCGCAGCTCCTCCGGCAAACCTGACAGATCGACGACCGGCAGGAGGCGCGGAACCGCCGCCGCCACGATCTGCACCGGCCGGCCATCCCCCTCGGCGAACGTCGTGCGCAGCGAGCCGTGCCGGCGCACCACCTCGCCCAGGGCGCCGGCGAGAGCAGTCACGTCGAGCCGGCCGAGCAGACGCAGAGCAGCCGGGACGTTGTAGGTCGACTGCCCGGGATCGAGCTGGTCGAGGAACCAGAGCCGCTCCTGCGAGAAGGCCACCGGCAACGGAGTCCCCGGCGTCGTGCCGAGCCGCGGGATCGGGACGAAGCCTTGCAGCTCGTACCCGAGCCGGACCGCCATCGTGCGCGCCGGCTCGCCCAGGCTCTCCTCGCTGTACGCCTCGCGCCACTTCTCCGCGACCGTGGACTCGACGCGGCCGTGCTGGTGGAACTTGACGTCACCCAGCATGCGGGACTCGTCGTGCAGGCCGTCCGTCATCCGCGACGACTTCTTCTGGTACGGCTCGGCCATGTCCGGGTGGTACGTGATCCCAAGGAAGTCGCAGATCCCGCGCAGCACCCGCTCCGGATCGCCCAGCAGCTCCTCGAACACGACCGTGTGCTTGCGCGCGGCCGGCACGGCCGCCAGGAAATCGAGCGTATTGCGTTGCGCCAGCACCCACAGCGCTTCGGCCACCTCGCGGCGGCTGAAGGTATGGTCCTCATGGAAGAAAATCTGATCGATCCGCGCCTCTTCGAAGGACTTGACCATCCCGAGCGGATGGCGGACCAGGTGCAGATAGCGCGCGTTGGCAAACCCGGCCTCGGCGCGAGCGAGCGTCTGCGGGTCCCAGGCATAGGTCGGCGTCTTGTCCACCAGGGTCCGCTCGCCGATCTGTTCCCCGAGCAGGCGGTACATCGCACGCGTCGAAGCGCCCTCGGCCTCCATCGCATCGACCAGAGTGCGGGCCTCGTCGGGGCTGCAACGGCGGGCTTCCATGACGGCACGCAGCAGGCCTTCCAGGCGGAAAGCGTCGCGGCCCGGGAAGGCGTCGCGGCGTTCCGCGAGCGTGTCGAAATTGAGCAGCTCCAGCTCGGGCGGCGCGAAGAGCAGTGGATGGCCGGCGAGCATGACGCGCAGCAGAGTCGAGCCCGAGCGCGGCGGCGAGAGCACGAAGACCGCCGTGGAGCCCTTCGGCTGCGCCGCGATCTCCTGCGGCAGCGGGCCGAGCTTGCGGACGAGCCGGTCGACCTCCGCGATCACGGCCTCGTCGACCCTCTTCACGGCCTCCGCCCGGGTCTCTCCCAAGGCACCGAAGAGCCGTTCCAGGGCCCGCGGATACTCGGCAGTCAGGAAGGCGGCCAGACCGGCGATCGTCGGCTGGTCGAAGATCGTGACCACATGGACGATCTCTCCCAGCTCCTGCTGGAGGCGGTTGATGAAGATTGCGCCGGTGATCGAGTTGCCGCCAAGCTCGAAGAACCTGTCGTGGACGCCGAAGCCTTCGCTGCGCAGCACCTCGCTCCAGAGGCGGGCGAGGAAGCGCTCCACTTCGCTGCGCGGCGCCACCTGCTCCTCGGGGGCGGTGGTCCGCTCGGGCGCGAGCTGCGCCAGGGCTTTGCGGTCGGCCTTGCCGTTGGGGGAGAGCGGAAGGACATCAAGGACCACAAGGACAACAGGGACCATGTAGTCGGGCAGATCTTTGCCCAGCAGCGACCTCAGCTCGGCCAGGGAGGGCTCGGGCTGGCCTTCACGGACCGTGATGTAGGCCACGAGGTTGACATCGCCCACCGCGCTGCCGCCCGCGCGGGCAAGCACCACGGCTTCGCGGATCGCCGGGTGCTTCGCCAGCGCAGCCTCGATCTCACCCAGCTCGATGCGCAGCCCGCGCACCTTGACCTGGTGATCGATACGGCCCAGGAAGTCGACGGCGCCGTCCGGGAGATAGCGCGCGAGGTCGCCGCTCTTATAGAGCCGCGAGCCCGGCTCGCCGAAGGGATCGGGAATGAACTTCTCCGCGGTCAGCTCGGGCCTCTTCAGATATCCGCGGCCGAGTTGGACGCCGCCAATGTGCAGCTCACCAGGGACGCCGACCGGGACCGAGCGCAGGTGCGGATCGAGCAGCCGGATCTGCGTGTTCGCGACCGGCCGGCCGATGGGCACCGACGTGCGTCCCGCCTCGCGCTCGCAGGCCCAGTACGTAACATCGACAGCGGCTTCGGTGGGACCGTAGAGATTGTGCAGCCCCGCACCGAGCCGGGAATCGAAACGTTTTTCGAGATCGAGCGGCAACGCCTCGCCGGAGCAGATGACACGCTGAAGCGAAGCACACTTCTCCACTCCCGGCGCCTCGATGAAGACCTGGAGCATCGAGGGGACAAAATGCAGAGTCGTGATCCCTTCCGACACGATCGTCTCGACCAGATAGGCTGGGTCCTGATGCCCACCCGGCCGCGCCACCACCAGCCGCGCGCCGGTGAGCAGCGGCCAGAAGAATTCCCACACGGACACGTCGAAGCTGAACGGAGTCTTCTGGAGCACCCGATCGTCGGCTGTGAGGCCGTACTGCGCCTGCATCCAGAGCAGCCGGTTGACGATGCCCCGGTGGCTGTTCATGGTGCCTTTGGGCCGGCCGGTGGAGCCCGAGGTGTAGATGATGTAGGCGAGGGAGCCCTCACCCCCGGCCCCTCTCCCATCCTCACACCCGACCCACCGGGAGAGGGGGGTCTCGAGATCCCAAGCGTCGTCTCCTGCTTGTTCTGTATTCCTTCCCCCCTCTCCCGGTGGGTCGGGTGTGAGGATGGGAGAGGGGGGCCAGGGGGGTGAGGGCCTCAGGCGCACCACCGCGGCCCCATGTTCGGGTAGCCGCTCGATCAAATGATCCTGCACCAGCAGCACCGGCACACCCGAGTCCGCCAGCATGTAGGCTACGCGGTCCGCCGGATAGTCCGGATCGATCGGCAGGTACGCGCCGCCGGCCTTGAGGATCGCCAGAAGCGCCACGACCATCTCCAGCGACCGCTCGGCGAAGACGCCCACCGGCACCTCCGGCCCCACGCCCTGCGCGGTGAGCCGTCCTGCCAGAGCGTTGGCCGCGGCATCGAGCTCACGGTAGCTCAGATCCTGGCCACCGAAGGTCACGGCCGGCACATCCGGTGTGCGCTCGACCTGGGCTTCGATCAGCTCGTGCAGGCACAAACCGGTGGGATAGGCAACCTCCGTGGCGTTCCAGTCGAGGATCTGCCTCTCCTCCGTCGGAGTCAGGAGAGCCAGATCCGAGATCTTCCGGTCAGGATCGGCGACGGCGGATGCGAGCAGCCGCTCCAGGTGACCGGACAGGCGATCGATCGTGTTTTCGTCGAAGAGGTCGCTGTTGTAGAGCCAGCGGACGAGGAGCCGGCCGTCCCGCTCCTGCGCGTTGAGCGTCAGATCGAATTTCGCCGTCGTTCCCGCCAACTCGATCGATTGCAGAGTCGCGCCCGGCAGCTCCAGGCTCTCGGCGCCGGGGTTCTGGAGCACGAGCAACACCTGGAAGATCGGTGCGTGGCTCAGGTTGCGCTGCGGCGACAGCTCCTCGACCAGCTTCTCGAAGGGCAGGTCCTGGTGCGCGAAGGCGCCGAGGGTCGCCTCGCGGGCCCGCGCCAGGAGATCCCGGAAGCTCGGATCGCCGCCGAGATCGGTCCGCAGCACCAGGCTGTTGAGGAACAGACCGATCAGGCCCTCGACCTCGACTCGGGTGCGGCCCGCCACCGGCGTGCCCACCAGGACATCGGTGCGGCCGGTGTATCTGTGAAGCAGAGTTTCGAAGCCGGACAGGAGGCCCATGAAGACCGTGGCCCCTTCGGCGCGGCCGAGACCCATGAGGCCTCGCAAGATCTCCTGGCTGTAGGCCCGCCGCAGGTCGCGTCCGCTGTAGCGCTGGACAGCCGGGCGCGGCCGATCGGCCGGCAGGTCGAGGACCGGCGGCGCACCGGCCAGCCGCTCGCGCCAGTACGCCATCTGGCCGGCCAACGCGTCGCCCTGAAGCCCGTCGCGCTGCCATTCGGCATAGTCGGCGTACTGGATGGGCAGCTCGGGCAGCTCCGAGGCACCGGCATAGAGCGCACCGACCTCGCGGATCAGCACGTCCATGGACCAGCCGTCGCTGACGATGTGATGCATTTCGAAGAGGGCGCGCCAGTCGCGGTCTCCGAGGCGGACCAGCAAGGCTCGCAGCAGCGGGCCGTGCTCGAGGTCGAACGGCCGGCGGGCCGCGGTCGAGAGGGTGCGTAGCGCCTCGGCCTCTCCGGACGAGCGGAGGTCCACGACCGGGATCGTCAGCTCCAGCTCCGGCGCGATGAGCTGGCGCGCCTCGCCGCCGATCTGCGTGAAGGTGGTGCGCAGAGTCTCGTGCCGGCGGACGAGGCTGTTCAGTGCCCGCTCCATGGCCGCGAGGTCGATCTCGCCCGTGATACGGAAAGCCGCGGCGATGTTGTAGGCGGTCGAGCCGGGATTGAGCCGATCGAGGAACCAGAGCCTCTCCTGGCCGAACGACAGGCGCGGCGGCTCCGTATGAGCACGGCGCGGGAGCGGCGGCAGGGCCGAAGCGCCAGCCGCTTCGATCTCGCGGGCCAAGCGGGCCACGGTGGGCGCCTCGAAGAGGCGGCGCAGCGGCAGCTCGACGCCGAAGACCTGGCGCACCCGCGAAACGACCCGCGTGGCCAGCAGCGAATGCCCGCCCAGCTCGAAGAAGGTCTGCGTGACCCCGACCCGCTCGACTCGCAGCACCTCGGCCCAGATCCCGGCCAACAGCTCCTCGACCGGGCTCCGCGGCGCCACGAAGTCGGTTGTGGAGGTGGTTGCCTCTTCGGGTGCAGGCAGCGCTTTGCGGTCGACCTTGCCGCTGGGATTCAGCGGGAGGGCGTCAAGGACGACAAAGACGGCGGGGACCATGTAGTCGGGCAGACTGGCTTGGAGATGACTGCGCAGCTCGGCGAGCCCTGGAGCTTCTTCGCGAGCTACGAGGTAGGCCACGAGCCGCTTGTCCCCACCCTCGCCGCGAGCTACGACCACGGCCTGCGCCACGGCCGGGTGCCGGCCCAGGGCGGCTTCAATCTCACCCAACTCGATACGGAAGCCGCGGACCTTGACCTGGTGGTCGATGCGACCCAGGAATTCGATCGCTCCGCCGTCGCGATAGCGGACCAGGTCGCCGGTGCGATAGAGCCTCGCGCCGCGCTCGGTCGAGAACGGATCGGCGACGAACTTTTCTGCTGTGAGGTCGGCCCTCTTGAAGTAACCGCGAGCCACGCCGTCACCTGCAATCCACAGCTCGCCAGGGACTCCGACGGGCACGAGCCGGCAGGCCGCATCGACGACGTAGAAGCGGGTGTTGTCGATGGGACTGCCGATCCGAACCGGGCCGTCTGGAGCGACCTCGCCGGTGGCCGACCAGATCGCGGTCTCGGTCGGGCCATAGACGTTCCACAGCTCGACGCCGCGAGCGAGGAGCGCATCCGCCAGCTCGCGCGGCAGCGCCTCGCCGCCGCACAAACCTTTCAATCCGGCCTGCCCCTGCCAGCCCGACTCGATCAGCAACCTCCAGGTCGCAGGGGTCGCCTGCATCACGGTCACGCCCGACGCGGCGATCCGCTCGGCCAGACGCCGGCCGTCGGAAGCCTCTTCGCGGGAGACGACCTCGATCTGGCCGCCCAGCATCAGCGGCAGGTAGACCTCCAGACCCGCGATGTTCGAACGACAGGGTCGTGAGCGCCGGGATTACATCGTCCGCCCCGAAGCCGGGCCGCATGGCCATGGCGCGCAGGAAATTGACCACCGTGCGATGCGGGAGCTGCACGCCTTTCGGCCGGCCCGTCGAGCCGGACGTATAGATCACATAAGCCAGACTTTCCTCGTCGGTCCATGGTGCCGGGGCGTCGGAACTCTCCGTCTCCAGGTCCGGGAAATCGTCGGACAGAAGGACCGCCACGCCGGCGTCCTCCAGCACCATGGCGATCCGTTCGGCCGGGTGCGTGGGATCGAGCGGCACATACGCACCACCGGACTTGAGAATGCCGAGGAGCCCCACCACCATTCGCTCCGACCGCTCGACACAGAGCCCCACCAAGGTCTCCGGCCCCACGCCCAGCCGCCGCAGATGGTTCGCCAGCCGGTTCGACTGCTGGTCGAGATCGCGATAGGTGAGGACCTTGCCGCCGAAGGACACGGCGGGGCGCTCGGGCGTCCGCGCAGCCTGCGCCACGAACAGCTCATGGACCAGCACGCCGCGCGGATGCTCGATGCCGGTGGCGTTCCACTCTTCGAGGAGCTGCCGTTCCTCCGCCGTGGTCAGCAGCGGCAGGTCCGAGATCCTCGCGTCCGGCTCGGCCGCGGCACCGGCGAGCAGCATCTGGAAATGCCGCCCCATGCGCTCGATCGTCGGCCGGTCGAAGAGGTCGGTGTTGTACTCAATCGCGGCGGTCAGCCCGGCCTCTCCTTCCCACAGGGTCAGGGTCAGCTCGAACTTGGCAGTCGCGGCCTCGAAGGCTTCGAGCGAGATCGTCAGGCCCGGGAGCTGGAGCGGCCGGGTCTGCAGGTTCTGGAGGACGAACATCACCTGGAAGAGCGGCGAGCGGGAAAGGTCACGCTCCGGCCGCAGCTCCTCCACCACTTTTTCGAACGGCACGTCCTGGTGCGCGAAGGCACCCACGGCGGCCTCGCGCACCCGCGCCAGCAGTGTGCGAAGCGCCGGATCGCCCGACGCATCAGCCCGCAGCACCAGGGTGTTCACGAAGAACCCGATCAGGTCCTCGACCTCACGCCGGTTGCGGTTCGCGTTGGGCGTGCCGACCGCGATGTCCCCCTGGCCGGAATAGCGGCGCAGCAGGACCACGAACGCGGCCAGCGCGGTCATGAAGAGCGTCGCGTCCTCGCGGCGGCCGAGGTCGTGGGTAGCCTGCGCCAGCTCGGGCGCGATCGCGAACGGCACGCTCGCGCCGTGGAAGGTCTGCACCGGCGGATGCGGCCGGTCGGTGGGCAGGTCGAGCGGCGGCACATGGGCGAGACGCTCGCGCCACCAGCCGATCTCCGCCTCCAGCTTCGGGCCTTGCAGGCTGCCGCGCTGCCAGACAGCGAAATCGGTGTACTGGATCGACAGCTCCGGCAGAGGCGATGCCTGGTAGAGGGCTGCGATCTCGCGGATCAGGATGCCCATCGACCAGCCGTCGCTGACGATGTGATGCATGTCGAGCAGCGCGACGTGATCCTCGGCAGCGAGCCGCAGCAGGGTCGCCCGCAGGAGAGGCCCGCGGGCCAGATCGAACGGCCGCATCGCTTCCTCGATCACGACGCGATGTGCTTCCCCATCGCTCTCCGGCAGGCCGGACAGGTCGACGACGGGCAGGAGCACCGCCGCGGGATCGAGCTCAGACACGATCTGCACCGGCCCGGCAGCGAAGGTGGTGCGCAATGCATCATGCCGGCGCATCACACCGGCCAGGGCGCTCTCCAGGGCCTGGACATCGAGCCGGCCGGCGAGGCGCAGCGCGCCCGGGATGTTGTAGGTCGACTGCCCCGGATCGAGCTGGTCGAGGAACCAGAGCCGCTCCTGCGAGAAGGACAGAGGCAGCGGAGTCCCCGCCGCATCCTGCCGGCGCAGGATGGGTGTCCACTCTTCCTTGGCAGCCTGGAAGCGGTACCCGAGTGCCTCCGCGAGACCGCGGGTGATGCCGCCCAGGAAGTCTTCGGCAACGTCCTGCTTCCACCGCTCGGCCACCTTCGCATCGACGCCCTTGTGCTCGTGGAACTTGACATCGCCGAGCATGCGCGACTGCGCGTGCGGGCCGTCGGTCATGCGTGACGACTTGTCCTTGTACGGCGCCGCCATGTCGGCGTGGTAGAAGATGCCAAGGAAGGCGCAGAGGCCGCGCAGAACCCTTTCGGGATCGGCCACCAGCTCCTCGAAACGGACGAGGTGCTGGCGCTCCGCCGGGATGCCGCGCAGGAACTCGACGATGTTCTGCTCGCTGACCAGCCAGATCAGCTCGGCCAGCTCGCGCCGCGAAAATGGATGCTCGCGGCGGAAGAAGATCTGGTCGAGCTTCGCCTCCTCGAAGGAGCGGATCATGCCGTGGGGATGGCGCAGGAGGTGGACGTACTTCGCACCGTCGAAGCTCTCCTCGGCCCGCCGCAGGATCGCCGGATCGAGGGCGTAGGACGGCGTCTTGTCCACGAGGATGCGCCCGTCGAGCCACTCCTGGAGGCGGCCATAGGCCTCGTGGGTGGACAGGCCGTCGCGCTCCCAGGCCTCCAGGTGCTCGCGCGCTTCATCCGGCCCCCAGCCGCGGACCTCCATGACGCCGCGGATCAGCCCCTCCAGCCAGAAGCTGTCGCGGCCGGAGAACTCGGCCCGCCGCTCCGCCATGGTGTTGAAGGAGAGCAGCTCCAGCTCGGGCGGCGCGAAGAGGCCGGGATGGCCGCCCAGCATGACCCGCAGCAGGGTCGAGCCCGAGCGCGGCGCCGAGAGCACGAAGACCGCGGGCGGGTTTTTCTCTGCGATGGGCGCGGCTGGCAGCGGCTGGATCAGGGCGCACATCTCGGCCACCCGGACCGCGTCCACGCGCGACTCCGAGCCCGCGGCAGGCAGATCGACGCCCGCCTCGGCGCCGAACAGCCGCACCAGCGCCGCCGGGTGCTCCGCCTTCAGATAGCCGGCGAGCTGCGCGACGGTCGGCGCGTCGAAGATCACCACCACCTGGACGATCTCGCCCAGCTCCTGCTGGAGCCGGTTGATCAGCACGGCGCCGGTGATCGAGCTGCCGCCCAGCTCGAAGAAGTCGTCGTGGATGCCGGCGCGGTCGACCTTCAGAACCTCGCGGAAGAGGCGCGCCAGCAGCTTCTCCACCACGGTCGAAGGCTCGACGAACCCGCGGTCCGCACGGTCCACCTCCAGATCGGGCAAGGCGCGGCGGTCCACCTTGCCGTTGGCGGTGAGCGGCAGCGCGTCCAGCACGACCAGGGCGGAGGGCAGCATGTAGTCGGGCAGGCCGCGGCCGAGCGCCTCGCGCACGTCGTGGAGAGACGGAGCGGGATCAGCTACGACGTAGGCGAGCAATCGTTGGTCGCGCACGAGCACGACGGTCTCGCGCACGCCCGGGAAGGAAGCGACCGCCGTCTCGATCTCCCCCAGCTCGATGCGGAAACCGCGGATTTTCACCTGGTGATCGATGCGGCCCAGGTACTCCAGATCTCCGTCTGACAGCCGCCGCGCCAGGTCGCCGCTGCGATAGAGCCGTGCTCCCGGCTTTCCCGCGAACGGATCGGGCACAAAGCGTTGCGCCGTCAGCTCCGGCCGGCCCAGGTAACCGGCCGTCACGCCGGCGCCGCCGACATGGATCTCGCCAGGGACCCCGACCGGCACGAGCTGGCCCGCGGCGTCGAGCAGGTGGACCGAGAGGTCCGGGATCGGGCGGCCGATGACGCTCCCGGTGCCCGCCTCCACGTCGGCCCGCCGGATCTCCCGATAGGTGACGTGCACCGTGGTCTCGGTGATGCCGTACATGTTGACCAGCCGCGGCTTCTCGTCGCCGTGCCGGTCGAGCCACGGCCGCAGGCTCGCCAGCTCCAGCGCCTCGCCGCCGAAGACCACGAAACGCAACGCCAGCTTCTGTCCTCGCGTGGCTTCTTCGGCCCAGATCACCTGCCGGAATGCCGACGGCGTCTGGCTGAGCACCGTCACCTGCTCGCTGCGCAGCAACTCGCAGAACGCCTCGGGCGAGCGGCTCACCCAGTACGGCACCACCACCAGCCGGCCGCCGTAGAGGAGCGCACCCCACAGCTCCCAGACCGAGAAGTCGAAGGCGTACGAGTGGAACAGCGTCCAGACGTCGTCGGGGCCGAAGCCGTACCACCCGTCCGTCGCCGTGAAGAGGCGGGCGACGTTCTCGTGCGTCACCATCACGCCCTTGGGCTTACCCGTCGAGCCCGAGGTGTAGATGACATAGGCCGGGAAGCCCGGCGGGACCTCGACGCGCGGGTCGTCGCCGCTCTCCAGGGCGAACAGGTGGGCATCGGCGTCGAGCCGCAGCACCCAGGCGCCGTCCCTCGGCAGGTTGCCGGCCAGGCTCTCCTGGGTGAGGAGGACCGCGACCCGGCTGTCTGCGAGCGCGAAGGCGACCCGCTCGGCCGGATAGACCGGATCGAGCGGCAGGTAACTGGCCCCGGCCTTGAGCACGCCGAGGATCGCGGCCACCAGCGCCGGCGAACGGTCGAGGTAGAGGCCCACGAGGTCACCCGGGCGCACACCCGCGTTGATCAGGAAATGCGCGATACGGTTGGCCCGCAGGCTCAGCTCGGCGTAGGTCAGCGTCACGCCGTCGAAGCTGACGGCGGGCGCGCCCGGCGTGGCCGCGGCCCAGGCGGCGAAATGCTCGTGGAGGGTGAACCGTTCGGGCTCCGCGGTCAGCGACGGGCCTGGGTTCCACTCCACCAGAAGCTGGCGCAGCTCGGCCGCGGAGAGGAGCGGCACCTCGGCCAGCGGCCGGTCGGGCTCGGCCGCCGCGCCCGCGATCAGCATCCGGAGATGGCCGGTGAGCCGCTCCAGGGTGGCGCGGTCGAACAGGTCGGTGTTGTAGATCCAGAAGCCCGAGAGGCCCAGCTCGCTGGCAAACAGGTTGAGCACCGCATCGAATTTGGCGGTCCGCGTGCCGGTGCGCACCGGGCTCAGGTCGAGCCCCGGGAGCTGCAGGCAGCGGCGCGGTGTTCTGGAGCTGGAAGACCGCCTGGAAGACCGGTGTCCGCGACAGGTCGCGCGCCGGCCGCAGCTCTTCCACCACTCTGTTCGAACGGGAGGTGCTGGTGCGAGAAGGCACCCAACGCTGCCTCGCGCGTCCGCCCCAGCAGGCCGCGGAAGCTGGGCGCGCCGGCGAAGTCGGCCCGCATCGCCAGGGTGTTGACGAAGAAGCCGATCATCGGCTCCAGCTCACGGCGGTCGCGGCCGGCGATGGTCGAGCCGACCACCAGGTCCTCCTGGCCGGTATACCGGTGCAGCAGGGTCTGGAACAGGCCGAGCAGGGCGATCCAGGGAGTCACCCCCTCGCGGCGGACGAGGTCGAGCAGGGCCCGGCTCTCGGCGCCCGGGACGGTGAACGCGTGATCGCTTCCCGCGAAGGTTTGGACCGCCGGCCGCGGCCGGTCGGCGGGCAGCTCGGAGACGGCCGGCGCGCCGGCGAGACGGCCGCGCCAATAGGCGAGCTGGCGCTCCAGCGCCTCGCCGTGGAGCCAGCTCCGCTGCCAGGACGCATAGTCGGCGTACTGCACCGGCAGCTCCGGAAGGGGCGAGGTCCGCCGCTGGGAGAAGGCTACGTACAGCGTCGCCATGTCCTGGATCAGCACGTCGACCGACCAGGCGTCGCTGACGATGTGGTGGACGGTGACGAGCAGGACGTGCTCGGCGTCGGCGAGCCGCAGCAGCGCGACGCGGAGCAGCGGACCCCCCTGGCTTGCCCAGATCGAACGGCCGCGAGGCTTCTCCGCGCGCACGGGCTTCGGCCGCGGCTTCCCGCTCGTCCTCGGGGAGAGGACGGAGGTCGGTCACCGGCAGGCCCAGGACGAGCTCCGGGGCGACGACCTGGACCGTCTCCTCCCCGGTGGCATCGAACGTCGTACGCAGCGACTCGTGGCGGCGGACGACTTCGTTCACGCTGCGGGTCAGGGCCTGGACGTCGAGAGCGCCGGCCACGCGCAGAGCGCTCGCCAGGTTGTAGGTGGCTGTCCCCGGGTGGAGGCGCTCGAAGAACCAGAGCCGCTCCTGGGCGAAGGAGAGCCGCTCGCGGTCGCGCCGCAGGCGGACGAGCGGCGGAATCTCCGCATCCTCGCTCCCCTCCCCCAGCGCCTGGTCGATGGCGCGGGCGAGGCCGGCCACGGTGGGCGCCTCGAAGAGCCGCCGCAGCGGCAGATCCACGGAAAAGGCTTGGCGCACCCTGGACATGACCCGGGTGGCGAGCAGCGAATGGCCGCCCAGATCGAAGAAGACGTCCTCGGCGCCGACCCGCTCCACTCGCAGCACCTCGGCCCAGATCGCCGCGAGCCGCTCCTCGGTCGCTCCCCGCGGCGCCACGTACTCGGCGGAGGCGGCGGCATTGGGCTCCGGGAGGGCTTTGCGGTCGACCTTGCCGCTGGGGTTCAGCGGCAGGACGTCCAGGACGACGAAGACGGCAGGGACCATGTAGTCGGGCAGGGTTTCTTGCAGGAAGGCGCGCAGCTCCGAGATGCCGGGCACGGCTTCGCCCTGCCTTGCCACCAGATAGGCGGCGAGCCGCTTCTCGCCGCCTTCGCCGCGTGCTGTGACCACTGCCTGGGCAATCGTCGGATGCCGTCCCAGGCAGGCCTCGATCTCGCCCAGCTCGATCCGGAAGCCGCGGACTTTCACCTGGTGATCGATGCGGCCCAGGAACTCCAACTCGCCCCGCCGCCAGCGGACGAGGTCGCCCGTGCGATAGAGACGCGCACCGGGCTCGCCCGAGAAGGAGTCGGCCACAAACTTTTCTGCTGTGAGATCGGCCTTCTTGAAGTAGCCGCGGGCCACGCCATCGCCAGCAATCAACAGCTCTCCCGGCACGCCCACGGGTACGAGATGGAAGCTCCGGTCCACCACGTAGAAACGGGTGTTGTCGAGCGGCTGGCCCAGCCGGACTGGCGCCTCTTCGGAGAGCACCTCGCCGGCCGCGGACCAGATCGCGGTCTCGGTCGGGCCGTAGACGTTCCACAGCTCGACGCCGCGCACCAGCAGCGCCTCAGCCAGCTCGCGCGGCAAGGCCTCGCCGCCGCACAAACCTTTCAATCCGGGCAGGCCCTCCCAGCCGGACTCGACGAGCAGCCGCCACGTGGCCGGCGTGGCCTGCATCACGGTCGCTCCCGAGTCCGCCATCCGTTCGGCCAGGCGGCGGCCGTCCGCGGTCTCCTCGCGGCTCACCACTTCGATCCGGCCGCCTACCATCAGCGGCAGGTAGATCTCGAGACCCGCGATGTTGAACGACAGCGTCGTCACGGCCGGGAGGACGTCTCCCGCCGTCATGCCGGGCCGTACGGCCATGGAGCGCAGGAAGTTGACAACCGCCCGGTGCGGGAGCTGAACGCCCTTGGGCCGTCCGGTCGAGCCGGACGTGTAGATCACGTAAGCGAGGCTCTCCTCGTCCGTCCAGCGCACCGGCGCAACAGCGCTCTCGGCGGCGATCGCCTCCTGGTCCAGGAAGTCGTCCGTCACCAGGACCTTGACCTCCGCGTCCTCCAACACCATCGCCAGCCGTTCTTCCGGATGCGACGGATCGAGCGGCACGTAGGCGCCGCCGGACTTGAGAATGCCCAGCAGGCCGACCACCATCCGCTCGGAACGTTCGACACGCAGGCCGACCAGGGCCTCCGGTCCCACGCCGAGCCGGCGCAGGTGGTGCGCCAGCCGGTTGGCGCGCTCGTCCAGCTCGCGGTAGGTCAGGGTCTGGCCGCCGAAGCTGACGGCCGGAGCCTGGGGCGTCCGGGCCGCCTGCGCCGCGAACAGCTCGTGGATCAGCGTGTCGCGCGGGTGCTCGACCCGTGTGTTATTGGGCTCCTCCAGGAGCTGGCGCCTCTCCGGCCCGCTCAGCAGCGGCAGATCGGAGATGGGGACGCCCGGATCGGCAAGACCGGACGTGAGGAACGTCCGCCAGTGCTCCACCAGGCGATCCATGGTGGAAGCGTCGAAGAGGTCGGTGCTGTATTCGAGCCAGCCGGTGAGCCCTTCCGCTCCCTCCCACAGCATCAGCGTCAGGTTGAACGGTACCTCGGCGTGCTCGACGTCGAGCGGCGTCAGGGTCAGGTCCGCCAGCTCGATCTTCGGCGCAGGCGCGTTCTGCAGGTTGAACAGCACCTGGAAGAGCGGCGAGTGGCTCAGCGCCCGCTCCGGCCGCAGCTCATCCACAAGCTTTTCGAACGGCAGGTCCTGGTGCGCGAAGGCCCCCAGCGCCACCTGCCGCACCCGCCGCACCAGCTCGAGGAACGGCGGATCGCCGTTGAGGTCGGTGCGCAGCACGAGGGTGTTGACGAAGAAACCGATCAGTTTTTCGACTTCGCTCTGGCGCCGGTTGGCGATCGGGCTGCCGATGACGACGTCGCTCGTGCCCGTATAGCGCCCGAGCACGGCCTGGAAGGCCGCGAGCAGAGTCATGAACGGGGTGGCGCCCTCCAGGCGGAGGGAGCGCACCAGTTCGCCGGAGACCACGACCGGCCGGCGCGTGCCACGGAAGGTCTGCTCGGCCGGCCGCGGCCGGTCGGTGGGCAGCTCCAGCACCGGCGGCGCGCCGGCGAGCTGCCGCTTCCAATAGCCCACCTGCTGGTCGAGCACCTCGCCCGCGAGCCAGCCGCGTTGCCAGACCGCGAAGTCGCCGTACTGGACCGGCAGCTCGGGCAACGGCGACGGTTGTCCCTGGGCGAAGGCCGTGTAGAGGGCGGTGACCTCGGCGACCAGCACGCCCATGGACCAGCCGTCGGAGACGATGTGGTGCACGGCGAGCAGCATCACGTGCTGCTCGTCGTCCGTGCGATAGAGGGTGACCCGCAGCAGGTCGCCGCGGGTCAGGTCAAAAGGGACGCGTGCCTCCGCGGCGGCGCGGCGCAGGGCCTCGGGCTCGCGCTGCCTTACGGGGAGGGCCCGCAGGTCGACCTGCCGCGGGGCGAAGGGCCGCGCCGGCCGCGCTGGGTCAACGATCTGCACCGCCTCCCCACCCTCCTGACCATCCTCCTCGGCGAAGCGGGTGCGCAGCGACTCCTGGCGGCGCACGATCTCGGTGAAGACGCGGCCGAGCAGCTCGATGTCGAGAGGGCCTTCCAGGCGGACCGCCTCGAACAGGCTGTAGGCCGAGCCGCCCGGCTCGAGCTGCTCCAGGAACCAGAGGCGCTGCTGTGCGAAGGAGAGCGGATAGCGGCCGCGCTCGGCGAGCCGCACGATGAGCTGCGGCGCCTGGGGCCGAACGGCTTCGACCGGCTGGGCCTGCTGTTTCTGGAGGCGCAGCTCGAGGAGCCGGCGCTGCTCCGGCGTCAGCGCGGCAATCCGCTTCTGGAATTCCTGATCAGACACGCTCATAACGGCATCCCCTCACCACAGACCCTGCAAAAACAGCAAACCTGCAAAACGACAGGCCCGGCCCTCAAGACATCACGACGTCAAGTCGTTCCCTGCGATTCCTGGCGGAAGGCGGCGTCGGCCTCGGCGGCGGACAGCGCCTCGATCTCCTTGAGCAGCTCGTCGAGCTGCCCGCCTCCCCCGTTCCTCTCACTGCGGCGGGCAACCTCCTCGGCCAGCCCCGCCACGGTCGGCGCGTTCGAACAGGACATCCAGCGGCAGCTCCACGCCGAGCGTCTCGCGCACCCGCGTCATGACCTGGGTGGCGAGCAGCGAATGGCCGCCCAGGTCGAAGAAGTTGTCGTGCACGCCCACCCGGTCGAGGCCGAGCAGCTCCCGCCAGACCGCTGCAATCGCCTCTTCGGTCTCGTCGCGCGGCTCGACGAAGGCGCTGCGCAGCTCGGGACGGGCGTACGCGGCCTTGGTGGCCGCCGACGTCTCGGACCCTGCACGGATCCCTTCGCGGAACCTGCTGGCCAGGTGCTCCATCACCGCGCCGAGGTCCCGGGTGGAGACCACGATCTGCGGCAGGTCCGCCCGGCTCACGATGCGGCCGAAGACCTCCCTGCCCTCGGCCGGCGCGATGCCGGTGGCGAGCGCCTGGTCACGCAGGCGCCGGAGCTCTTCGGGCAGCTCCGCCGAGGCGGCCATCCCCACCTCGCGCCATGTATCCCAGTCAATGGCGACAGTATACGGTGTTTTCTCGCACTCGCTGCAAACATTCCGGCCGCGCGCCTGCGCCCAGGCGTCGAAGTAGGCGTGGGCGGCGCAGAGGTCCGCCTGGCCGGGCTCGCCGGTGAGGCCGCCCAGGCCCGCCACCAGGACCAGGAGGTCGAGCGGCTCGCCCTGGAGCAGCTCTTCGAGCACCTGGAGGCCGACGACGCGCGGCGCGAGCACCCTTTCGACGTCCTCCAGCCGCTTGCGCTGGATCGGGCCGCCGCCGCTGACGCCGGCCGCATGGACGACGCCGTGGATCGTGCCGAACCGTTCGCGCGCCCGGTCGAGCGCGCGCGCCATCTCGTCGCGGTCGGCGACGTCGGCGGCGAGGACGAGCACCTCGGCGCCCCGCGCCTCCAGCGCCCGGATACGGCGGATGCGGCGCGCCAGCGGGCTGTCACCCGCCGCGAACCGCGCCCAGGCCTCGCGGTCCGGCAGGGCCGTGCGCCCGACGAGCACGAGACGCGCCTGGCAGCTCCGGTAGAGCTGCTCGGCGATCTCCAGGCCCACGCCGCCGAGGCCGCCGGTGACCAGGTAGACCCCCTTGTCGCGCAGCCGTCTCTGCCCCGCCGGCTCGCCATCCTGAGCGTCGATGCAGACCTGCTCCCAGGTCTGCATCCAGCGGTGCGGGCCACGCAGCGCAATCAGGCTCTCGCCAGGAGCCGTCACCTCCGCGAGGAGCCGGCCCGCCAGGCCCGGCGCGAGCACGACGTCCACCACGCGGCAGGTCACGTTCGGGTACTCCCAGGGGATCGTCCGCGCGGCGCCGAGCAGGGTCGAGGCCTCGGGCCGCAGCGCCTCGTCGCCGGTGACGTCGAAGAGGCCGCGCGAGACCACGGTCAGCCCGACCGGCGCGGAGGCCCCGACCTCGCCGAGCGCCTGGGCGAGAAACAGCAGGCTGTGGAGTCCGCGCGCCTGCGCGTGCTCGAAGGCGTGGCCGTTGGCGCTCGATTCCAGGCTCCACAAGTGGACGATCGACGACGGCAGGCCACCCTCGTCCTTCATCGCGCGCAGCAGCGAGACATATCCGTCGCGGCAGCCAGGATCGAGGTCGCTCTCGCGCACCGCGGTGACCTCGGCTCCGGCTGCGCGCAGGCCCTCGACCAGCTCCGCACCCAAGGCCGAGCCGTCCTGGAACACCAGCCAACGCGCCAATGTAGGGGCGGGGCTTGTCCCCGCCCTCGTCCCCGTGTCCGTCTCCGCCTGGGCGGGGACAAGCCCCGCCCCTACATCACCCGGGGTTCCATCGATGCGGCTCCGACGTTGTGCCAACATCCGCTTCCACACCGGCGCGTGGAGCCAGTCCGCCGTGTCGGGCCGCTTCGAGAGGTCCGGCTTGCGCGCCGCTCCCAGGCCGAACAATCCGGTGCCTTCGACCCAGTAGCGCTGGCGCTCGAAGGGATAGCCCGGCAGCGACACCCGGCGCCGGTGCTCCCCGCCATGGAACGCCTGCCAGTCGACCTCGACGCCGGCGAGCCAGAGGCGGGCGAGCGCGGTCAAGGCGAACGGGTGGTCCGGCCGGCGGTCGTGCGGGTGCGGCAGCGAGGCGACCGCGACCGGAGCGCCGATCTCGCGTGCCAGGGTGGTCAGCGCGTTGCCCGGCCCGACCTCCACAAGCGCCCGGCCGGGCTCGCGCAGCAGCTCGGCCACGCCATCGGCGAAGCGCACCGTGCCGCGGAGCTGGCGCACCCAGTAGCCGGGATCGGTCGCTTCCTCCGCGGTGATCCAGCGGCCGGTGACGTTCGAGACGAATGGGATGCGCGGCGCCTGGAGGCGGACGCGGCGGAGCTGCTCCAGGTACGGCTCCAGCGCCGGCTCCATCATCGCCGAGTGGTAGGCGTGCGAGGTGTGCAGCCGCCGTCGCTGGACGCCGTGCTCCGCCAGGGTGACCTCCAGCGCGGCGACTGCCTCCTCAGGCCCGGAGACCACGCTGCGGGCCGGACCATTGACCGCGGCGAGCGACAGGTCCGGCCCGAGGTATGGCGTGACCTGCTCTTCCGACAGCGACACGGCGAGCATGGCGCCCGGCGCCATCTCTCCCATCAGCCGGCCGCGCTCGGCGACCAGGGTGAGGGCGTCCTCCAGCGAGAAGACACCCGCCAGGCAGGCGGCCACGTACTCGCCGACGCTGTGGCCAAGCAGGGCCGCCGGACGGACGCCCCACGCCATCCACTGCCGCGCCAGCGCGTGCTCGACCACGAAGAGCGCCGGCTGGGTCAGCTCGGTGCGCGCCAGGCGCCGGCGCGCCTCCTCCTCGCTGCCGGGAGCCGGGAACAGGAGCGACCGCAGATCCAGGCCGATCCGCGGCAGGAGCAGGTCGCAGGCGAGGTCCACCTGCTCGCGGAAGGTGTCCTCGGCTTCGTAGAGCCCCGCCGCCATGCCAGGGTGCTGCGACCCCTGGCCGCTGAGCAGGAAGGCGACCGAATCGGCTTCGCCCGCGCCCACGAGGAGCCGTTCAGGGTCGCCAGTCTCCAGCGCCGTCGCGGCCTCGTCGAGATCGCGGGCGAGGACCGCGGCCCTCTGTGCGAAGCGGCGCCGGCCCACGTGCAGCGTATAGGCAATATCGGCGGCATTCGCCAGATCCGCGCGCTGGCTCCGCAGGTGTTGCGCAAGGCGCTCCACGGAAGAGGCCAGAGCCCCTTCCGAGCGGGCCGAGAGGCATAGGAGCTGCCAGAACCGAGCCGCCGGAGCGGTCTCGGCCTCCGGGGCCTCCTCTAGGATCACATGGGCATTGGTGCCGCCGATCCCCATGGAGCTGACGCCGGCCCGCCGCGGCGCCGGTCCGGCCGGCCAATGGGTCAGGTCGGCGTTGATCCGGAATGGGCTCGTTTCCAGGCCGAGCTTGGGGTTCGGCGCCTCGAAGTGCAGCGTGGGCGGCACCTGCCGGTGCTCCAGGGCGAGCACGGCCTTGATCAGTCCGGTCACCCCGGCGGCGCTGTCCAGATGGCCAATATTCGTCTTGACCGAGCCGATCAGGCAGGCGCCGCGCGGCACGTCCGGTCCGAACGCCTCGGTCAGCGCCGCGATCTCGATGGGGTCACCGAGGTCGGTCCCGGTCCCGTGCGCCTCGACGTAGCCGATCGTCGAGGGCTCGACCCCGGCTACGGTCAGGGCCTGCGCGATCACCTGCGCCTGCCCCTCGACGCTCGGCGCTGTGAAGCCCACCTTGTGCGAGCCGTCGTTGTTGATCGCCGAGCCGCGGATGACCGCATGGACGCGGTCGCCGTCGCGCAGCGCATCGGCGAGGCGCTTCAGGAGCACCACGCCGGCGCCGTTGCCGCCCACGAAGCCGCCCGCGGCGGCGTCGAAGGCGCGGCAGTGGCCGTCCGGCGAGAAGACCGCGCCGTCGCGGTACTGGTAGCCCATCTGCTGCGGCACGCGGATCGAGACGCCGCCGGCCAGCGCCGCGTCGCACTCGCCGTCGAGGATCGCCTGGCAGGCCATGTGGACCGCCACCAGCGACGTCGAGCAGGCGGTCTGCACCACGACGCTCGGGCCTTTCAAGCCCAGCTTGTAGGAGACGCGCGGCGCAAGGAAATCCTTGTCATTGCTGATCGTCGCCTGGAAGCTCCCCACCGAGTCGAGCATCGCCGGATCGCCCAGCAGGTTGAACATGTAGGTGTTCTGCCCCACGCCCGCGTAGACGCCGACGTCGCCCGGGTAGCGCGCCGGGTCGTAGCCCGCGTCCTCGAACGCCTCCCAGGCGCATTCCAAAAAGACCCGCTGCTGCGGGTCCATCAGCTCTGCCTCGCGCGGGTTGTAGCCGAAGAAGCCGGCGTCGAAGAGCTCGACGCCGTCGACGATGCCGCGTGCGCGGATGTAGCCGGGCGCGGTGAAGACCCGGCGCGGCACGCCCGCCGCCGCGAGCTGCTCGTCGGTGAAGAACGTGATCGATTCGGCGCCCGCCGCCAGGCTCTCCCAGAAGGCCTCGATGCCGTTGGCGCCGGGGAAGCGGCCGGCCAGGCCGACCACCGCGACGGCGCGGTCGCCGGCCGCGGCCGCCCGGCCCTCCAGCCGCGCCAGGGCCCGCTCCTCGCCCGGCCGCGCGGCCAGCTCGTCGCCGGGGCTCAGGAAGGCGGCAAGCGCGGCGATCGTGGGGTGCCGGAAGAGGTCGATCAGGGTCAGGTCGCGGTCGAAGACCTCGCAGAGCCGGGCGTGGACCTGCGCCATCAGCAGCGAATGGCCGCCCAGGTCGAAGAAATTGTCGTCGACCCCCACCCGCTCGAGGCTCAGCACCTCGCGCCAGACCGCCGCGATGGCGCGCTCGGCCTCGTTGCGCGGCAGCACCGCTCCGGACTCGGCCGCAGCGCCCGGCACCGGAAGAGCCTTGCGGTCCACCTTGCCGGTGGGTGTCATGGGCAGCTTGTCGAGCACCACGAAGGCGCCCGGCACCATGTAGCCGGGCAGGCGGTCGCGCAGGAAGGAGCGCAGGCTCGCCAGGCTCGGCGGCTTGGCCGTCCTCTCCCCTCGGCGCGGCACTACGTAGGCCACCAAGCGCTTGTCGCCCGGCGTGTCCTCGCGTACCAGGATTTCCGCCCGCTCCACCGCGGGATGGGCCGCGAGCGCCGACTCGATCTCCCCCAGCTCGATGCGGAAGCCGCGGATCTTGACCTGCGAATCGAAGCGCCCGGCGAATTCCAAACGGCCGTCCGGGAGCTGGCGCGCCATGTCGCCCGTGCGGTAAAGCCGCGCCCCCGGCACGCCGCTCCACGGGTCGGGGACGAACCGCTCCGCGCTCATCCGCGGGCGGTTGAGGTAACCCCGCGCCACACCCGTGCCGCCGATGAACAGCTCGCCCAGCGCGCCGGCCGGCACGCGCCGGAAGCGCCGGTCCAGCAGGTAGACGCGCGCCTCGGCGATCGGGCGGCCCATCGGCGGGCTCTGGCGGTACGGCGGCAGGCAGCGCCCGGTGGTCGAGTAGATCGTGGTCTCGGTCGGGGCGTAGCAGTTGAGCACCTTGGTGCCGGCCCGCTCCCAGCGCAATACGGTCTCCAGCGACGAGCTTTCGCCGCCCAGGGCGAGGCCGCGGAGCGACGGGATCGAGCCTGCCGGCATGGTGTCGAGCAGCGACGGCGTGATCGCCATGAAGGTGATCGCGTACCGGCGCAGCTCTTCGGCCAGCGCGCCGCCCACCAGCGGCGCGTCCGCCGGCAGCATCGCCACCGTGCCGCCGCCGGCCAGCGCCGAGAAGATCTCCAGGACCGAGGCGTCGAAGCTCAGCGAGGCGAGGTGCGGCACGCGGGCGTCCAGCCCGAGGCCGAAGGTCTCCACCGAGTGCAGGATCACCCGGCAGGCGCCCCGGTGCCGCACCATCACCCCCTTCGGCCGGCCGGTCGATCCCGAGGTGTAGATGATGTAGGCCAGGTTGTCGCCGTCCGGCAGGGTCTCGGGTGTGGCGGGCAGGGAGGGCTCGGCCGCCAGCTTGTCCGCCCAATCGCCGTCCAGGCAGATCACCGCGGTCTGCTGGAGCGACTGCACCGGCAGCAGCGGCAGCAGCTTCTCCTGGGTCACCAGGACCCGCGCGCCCGTGTCCTCCAGCATGAAGGCCAGCCGGTCCACCGGATAGCCGGCGTCGAGCGGCACATAGGCGCCGCCGGCCTTGAGCACGCCGAGCAGGGCCGCCACCCGGTCAGGCACCCGGTCCATGCAGAGGGCCACCCGCGACTCCGGCCTCACCCCCAGGGCGCGCAGGCGGCCCGCAAGGAGGCCTGCCCGGCGGTCCAGCTCGCCATAGGTCAGCCCCGCGTCCCCCTGGACGATCGCCAGCGTCTCCGGCCGCAGCCGCGCCTGGAGCTCCACCAGCCCGTGCAGGCACTCGGCCGGCAGCCGCTCGACAAACGGGTCGTTCCACTCCCACAGCAGCGCATGGCGCTGCGCCGCGGAGCTCATCCGCAGCTCGTCCACGCACAGGCCCAGGCGGGAGGGGTCGCCGGACAGGCTGACGAGCAGCGTGTCCATCTGCTCGGCCATGCGCTGCACGGTCACCGTGTCGAAGAGGTCGGTGTTGTATTCGAGCCAGCCGCTCACGGTCTCCGCGCCCTCGGCCAGGTGGAGGAGCAGCTCGAACTTCGCCGTGCCCGCGTCGAGGTCGCGCGGTGTGAGCCGCAGGCCCGGCAGCTCCAGCGACTCAGCCTGCGCCGGCTGCAGGGTGAACATCACCTGGAAGATCGGAGACCGGGACAGGTCGCGCTGTGGCTGCAGCTCTTCCACCAGCTTCTCGAACGGCAGGTCCTGGTTTGCATAGGCCGAGAGGGCCGCGTCGCGCACCCGGGTCAGCAGCTCGCGCACCGAGGGCTCGCCCCTGAGGTCGACCCGCAGTGCCAGCGTGTTGACGAAGAAGCCGATCAACCCTTCGATCTCGCCGCGGTTGCGGTTGGCGATCGGCGTGCCGAGGAGCAGCTCGTCCTGGCCGGTCCAGCGCTGGAGGAACGCCGCGAAGACGGTCAGGAGGGTCATGAAGAGGGTGCCCCCCTCGCGCCGCGACAGCTCGCGCAACGCCGCGGTGAGGCGGGCCGGCAGCCGCACCGGGATCTGGGCGCCGGACACGGTCTCGAGCTGCGGGCGCGGATGGTCGACCGGCAGGTCGAGGGACATGGGCGCGCCCGCCAGGCGCCGCCGCCAGTAGGAGAGCTGTGACTCCAGCACGTCGCCCTGGAGCCATTCGCGCTGCCAGACCGCGAAGTCCGCGTACTGGAGCGGCAGCTCGGGGAGCGAGGGATGCTCTCTCCTGGCGAACGCGGGATAGAGCGCCGCGATCTCGCGCACCAGGACGCCCATGGACCAGCCGTCGCTGACGATGTGATGGATCGTCAGGACCACCAGGTGCTCCTCCTCGGCGGTGCGCACGACCAGGGCACGGAGCAGCGGTCCCCATTGCAGCTCGAAGGAGCGCCGCGCCTCGATCGTGGCCAGGCGGGAAGCCTCGCCGTGGCGGCGGGCCTCCTGCACCTCGCGCAGGTCGACGACCGGAATGTCCAGCGGCATGGAGGCACCGTCGCGGAGGGCCGGCGCCTGGATCACCTGCATGGGATGGCCACTGCCGCGCAGCGTGAACGTGGTGCGCAGCGCTTCGTGGCGGCGGACGATCTCGCCCAGGCTGGCCGCCAGGGCCGCCACGTCGAGCCGGCCGCTCACCTCGATGGCCGCCGGGATGTTGTAGAGCGGCGTTCCCGGCTCCATGCGGTCCATGAACCAGAGCCGCTGCTGGGCGTAGGAGAGGGGAAAAGCGTTCTCGGCGTCGGGACGACGGCGCTGGCGGGGGATCCGCTGCGCGGCTGCCGCCGGCTGGGCGGTCTTTTCCAGGCGGCGCAGCAGGAGGTCCCTTTGCTTGGGCGTCAGGCCCTCGAAAGCGCTCTTCAAATCACGCATGCTGTTGCTCCTCCGGCCCGGAGCCGACCTCTTCGGCCCAGGCGGTCTCCAGCTCCTGCTCGGATAGTCCCTGGATCTGGGACAGCAGCCAGTCGAGCTGCTGGGTGTGCACCCGCTCGGCGCGGCTCTCCATGACGGCAAAGGAGACGCCGGCCACGGTGGGAGCTTCGAAGAGCCGTTCGACGGCCAGCTCCACCGAGAGCTCTTCGCGCAGGCGGGACATGAGGCGGGTGGCGAGGAGAGAGTCCCCGCCCAGCTCGAGGAAGCTGTCGTGGAGGCCCACCTCGTCGAGCCCCAGGATCTCGCGCCACACGCCGGCCACCCGCTTCTCCACCTCGCTGCGCGGCGCCACGTAGGCCACGGCGAGCGGCGGACGCGGATGGAGCTTCTGCTCGGACTCCGTCCTCTCCCCCGTCCGCCGGTCTTCGACGGTCCGCTCCTCGTCCACCGAGGATCGGGGCTGTGCGGCGAGGCCCGGCGTCAGCTCGTCGCCCGGCGTCGGCTCGATCCAGTAGCGAAGGCGTTCGAAGGGGTAGGTCGGGAGCGGCACGCGGCGCCGCTCCTGGCCGGCGAACACCCGTGCCGGGTCGAGCCGGTGGCCGGCGAGCCACAGCCGCCCCAAGGCCTCCAGCAGGCGGGCCTGATCCGCTCCCGCGTCCTTCGGGTGGCGCATCGAGGCGATCGCCGGCCGGCCCGCGGCCTGCCGTGCCGCGAGCGTGGTCAGCGTGCGGCCCGGCCCGACCTCCAGGAGGACCCGGTCGCGCTCGGCGAGCAGCTCGCGCAGGCCGTCGGCGAAGCGCACCGGCTCGCGCAGGTGGCGCGCCCAGTACGCGGGGTCGATGGCATCCTCGGGCCGGATCCAGGTGCCGGTGAGGTTCGAGACGAACGGGATGCGCGGCGGCGCGAGGCGCACCCGGCGCAGGAGATCGAGGAGCGGCGCCACCGCGGGCTCCATCATGGCCGAGTGGAAGGCGTGCGACGTGTGGAGCCGCCGCGCCGCGATCCCCTTCTCCGCCAGGCGGCGCTCCAGCTCCGCGACAGCCTCCTCGGGGCCGGCCATCACCGACCGTCCCGGCTCGTTGATCGCGGCGAGGGAGAGAGACCCTCCCTCCCAGCGGGTCCGCCCGCCGTTGCGCCGCTCCTCCGCAATCCCCGGACGGTCCATGCCGCACACGAGGTCCGACGCCAGCTCCCAGACCGCCCAGGCGTCGAGGGGGATGCCGAGCATCGCCCCTTCGGGCAGGGCATCGATCAGCCGGCCGCGCTCGGCCACCACGGCCAGGGCGTCCTCCAGCGAGAAGACGCCTGCCACGCAGGCCGCCACGTACTCGCCCACGCTGTGGCCGAGCATCGCCTGCGGCTCGATCCCCCACGACATCCAGAGCCGCGCCAGGGAGTATTCGACGACGAAGAGCGCCGGCTGTGTCAGCCGCGTGCGGGCGAGCTTCTCGTCCGCCTCGCTCTCCTCCCCCGCCCGCGGGAACAGGACCTCCCGCAAATCGAGGCCGAGCAGGGGCCGCAGCAGCTCGCAGCTGCGGTCGACCTCCGCCCGATAGACCGGCTCGTTGTCGTACAGGCCGCGTCCCATGCCGGCGTGCTGCGCACCTTGCCCCGGGAACAGAAAGGCAATCTTCCGCTGCCGCGGCTCGTCGCCCGTCCCCAGGAGCACCCGCTCGGGATCTCTCCCCTCCAGGCAGGCCACCGCGTCCGCGTTATTCGCGGCATTGCGGCAAATCAAGGCACGCCGGAACGGGAAGGTCCGCCGGCCGGCGAGAAGCGTGAACGAAACATCGTCAAGGCTCCCCTCAGGATGGCGGCGGAGATGCCCGGCCAAGCGGCGGGTGGCGGCGTCCAGGGCCGTCGGCGTGCGCGCGGAGAGCACCAGCAGCTTCCAGGGCCGCTCCGCCGCCGGAGCCGGACGCTCGGGCGCCTCCTCCAGGATCGCGTGCGCGTTCGTGCCGCCGAAGCCGAACGAGCTGACGCCGGCCCGCCGCGGCGCATCCGCGCTCTTCCAGGGCCGCAACCGGTCGTTGACATAGACCGGGCTCGCGTCGAAGTCGATCCGCGGGCTGGGCTCCGTGAAGTGCAGGCTCGGCGGGATCTCCCGGTGCTCCAGGGCCAGCACCGTCTTGATCAGGCCGGCGATACCCGATGCGATGTCCAGATGGCCGATATTGGCCTTGATCGATCCGAGAGCGCAAAAACCCTTGCGATCGGTGAAGGCGCGGAACGCCTTGGTCAAGGCCTGGATCTCGATCGGATCGCCGAGGCTGGTGCCCGTGCCATGCGCCTCGATGTAGGAGATCGAGTCGGCTTCGACGCCCGCGACCTCCAGCGCCTCGGTGATCACCCCGGCCTGCCCCTCGACACTCGGCGCGGCATAGCCCACCTTGACCGCGCCGTCGTTGTTGATCGCCGAGCCGAGGATCACCGCGCGCACCGTGTCGCCGTCGGCGAGAGCGTCCGCCAGCCGCTTGAGCGCCACTACGCCCACGCCGCCACCGAAGACCGTACCGCGGGCCCGCGCGTCGAAGGCGCGGCAGTGGCCGTCGGGCGACAGGATCGAGTCCTCCTGGTAGGTGTAACCGGCGCGCTGCGCGACGTTGACCGACACGCCGCCCGCCAGGACCATGTCGCACTCGTGGTTGAGGAGGCTCTGGCAGGCCTGGTGGACCGCCACCAGCGAGCTCGAGCAGGCGCACTGCACCGCCTGGCTCGGCCCCTTGAGGTCGAGCTTGTAGGAGACACGCGTCGCCAGCGAGTCGACCGCGTTGCCGACCACGAGCTGCAACGGGTCGACCGAGGCCATCACCTGGCGGTTGCGCGTCAGGTTGAAGAGAAGGTAGGTGCTCGTCGTCGCCCCGGCGAAGACGCCGACCAGGCTGGAGCCCTGCTCCGGCGGATGGCCGGCGTCCTCCAGCGCCTCCCAGCAGCACTCCAGGAACAGCCGCTGCTGCGGGTCGATGATCTCGGCCTCGCGATGGCTGACGCCGAAAAATGATGCGTCGAATTCCTCGATCCCGTCGGGCAGGGAGACCGCCGGCACCCACGCGGGGTCGCGGCGCACCGCTTCCGGCACGCCGAGCGCCTCCATCTCCTCGTCCGACAGGAGACGGATCGCTTCCACCCCTTCGCGCAGATTGCGCCACAGCTCCTCCGGGTTGCGGGCTCCCGGGAAGCGGCAAGCCAACCCGACGACGGCGATCGCCTGATCCAGATTCTGCGAGCTCATGGCCGCTCCTCCGGTCTTGGCCGTCGTCAAAAGTCGAACCGTTTGCTTGCCTTGATGATCAGGGATCTCCCGGGGGCCAGCGGGTTGAATTCCCGGGCTCGCCGGACATCGTTCAGATCCTGGATCTCGTTGTAGACCAGATAGATGTCCGAGCCAGGCCCGTACGTCCAGTTGAGCAGGACGTTGGCCCGGACGTTGTCGTCCTTGTTCCACTGCAGGCGGACGCGGGTGAAGAGCGTGGGCGTGAACGAGTAGACGACATCCGAATACATGAGGTCGGACACGAAGCCGGCCGTGGGCAGCTCGATGTCCTGGCGGTCGTGCGTCACCGCCACCAGCAGGCCGTCGACCGGCCGGTAGACGACCGACAGCAGCGTGCGCAGGCGGTCGCCGTTGTAGAAGCCTCCCTGGTCGTACCAGGCGGTGAACCCGAGCGGACGGGTGTAGCTCGACGCAACGCCGGTGAACAGGTTGCGGAACCGGTAATGGCCGGGCGGGACGACGACGCCCGGGGCGAGGACCAGCGGCGCGTTCAGGACCTCGACGCTGTCGAAGTACAGCCAGGCGATGCCGTCGCGGCTCCGCGCCGAGAGGTTGAGCTCGAGCTTCGAGATCTGCGACTGGAGCTCGCCCTCCTGGTCGGAGACGTGGCTGAAGTCGCCGATCAGCAGCCCGCGGTGGACGAGGCGCTTCTGCGGCTTGAAGATCCAGCCGATGTCGGTCTGGCTCTTGCGGATGCCGGTGCGCGTGATGAAGCCGAGCTCGTTGTTGAAGTTCTCGCCGATGTCGAGGACCATCGTCCGCGCGCGGATGTGCTTGTTCTGATAGAGGAGGTCGGCCGAGGCCGCCGTGTCATTCCCCTCGAGGCCCGGCGTGGCGGTCTGGGTGACGAAGCCGATCGACTGCAGGTGCTTGCCGATCGCCAGGTCCCAGTCGAAGCCGTAGCCGCGGTTGTAATGATCTCCCGAGGGGTCCTTGCTGAGACCGATCAGCCCGACGCTCGACTTCGGGTAGATCTCCTGCTTGAGCCGCAGGACCGTGAAGTTGGTCCGCGGCTGTTCGACCGCCTGCCCGTTCAAGCCCGCGAAACGGTAGTCGTCGGTCGTCAGGTTGAGGAAACCGATGCCGGTCTTCCCCACCCGGCCGGAGACCTTGGCCCCGCCGAGCACCGGAATGTCCTCGACGCCGTTCTCGGCGATGCCGATCTGGCGGCTGAAGAACATGATGAAGCGCTCCGGCACGTCATAGGGCTCGATGCGCTCGCCGAAGTAGAAGAGGTTCGAGCCCTCGAGGAAGAACTCGCGCTTCTCGGGGTAGAACAGCTTGAAGCGGGTCAGGTTGATCTGCTGCAGGTCGGACTCGGCCTCGGCGAAATCGGTGTTGACCGTCACGTCCGCCACGAGGTTCGAGGTGATGTTCCATTTGAAATCGCCGCCGATGTCGCCGCTGGTGTACCCCTCTTTGCCGCCAAAGTCCTGGCGCTCGTTGCGCGCCACCGTATAGGGCTCGAGCTGGTAGCGCCCGCCGGGGGCCACCCCCTGGAGGCCGCGCAGCTCGCCGAACTCGGAGACCTTGAAGCGGGCGAAATACCCCCACTGCCGCAGGATCGGCCGCCAGTGCGTCTCTTCCTGCCGGTGCGCGATGAAGCGCCGGACGTTCAGGCCCCAGACCTGCTCGTCGGCGTGATTGAAGCGCAGCGTCTTGAACGGGATGGCGATCTCGGCCGTCCATCCCTTGGCATCGCGGGCGGTGACAGCGTCCCACAGGCCGTCCCACTCGAAGTTGACCTCCTCGCCCTCGTTGCGCACCAGGCCGTCCACCTCGGCGCCCAGCGGGTTGATCGCGAAGAAAAAGGCGTTCCTGCGGTCGAGGAAGGTGTCGAGGAAGATCTGCACCGACTCGTCGTTCGAGAGGTCGCCGTCGCGCCGCATGATGTTGGCGACAATCTTGTTCGGCTCCGCCGACCAGGCGCGCACGGCGAAATAGAGGTTATGGTCGTCGTAGGCGACGTGGATCTCGGTCTGGTCCGTCGCCGGCACCCCTTCCCGCGGCTCGTACTGGATGAAATTCCCGATGGACGCCGAGTCCTGCCACACGGCATCGTCCAGCCGTCCGTCGATCGCGGGAGCGGCGGAGATCCGAGTGGGCTCGACTGAATACTGGGAAGAAGAAGCCGGAACCGGGGTCTCCTGCGCCACTGCGGTACGGACCATCAGCAGCAACAGGCACGCAAATGCACGTCTGTACATCGATCTCCCTCCAACCAACAGACCTCCCCAAAAGGGGAGGAGAATTGAAAAATGTAGACGCCCCGTACGAGCTGAAATGTACCTTGTGCCTACCGGGCTTTGCTTCAAAGTGCAGCAGAGGCGATAAAGCGGGACAAGAAAGTTGAACGGGTGTTCTACTTCTCTTCTGGCGCTTTCAAGAAGTGACGCAACGGTCGGGAGAACGCCGCCCTCGGGCGCCTCTGGCAGGCTAGCAAGCAGAATTCAGGCAGTGTCTAAAGATGGGCAAGCTTGGCGCGCAGGCGCTCCAACTCGGCCAGAGCCGCCTCGGCGCGCGCTTCCGCCGCTTCGGCTCGCTCACGCTCGGTTTCGGCGCGCTGGTGCTCAGCTTCGGCACGTTGATGCTCAGCCTCGGCACGCTGACTCGCGGCTTCGTCGCGGGTCGGGACGAGGCGGCCATCGGGATGGTAGAACCGCAACCATGTGGTCTCCACCTCATCCCGCAGTCCGTGCCAGAGGCCCAGGTCGAGCCCGAGCTGCCGGCTCCGGAGACGGCCCTGCACGTTGGGCACCATGGGTACGTATGCGTCGCCGGCCAGCAGGAACCCCTCGAGGTTCAGGGTCTCGAAGTCGTAGAGATAATACTCCGGAGTCCGAAACGTCCGGGCGTACAGCTCCTTCTTCGTCGTCCGATCCACCTGCGCCGTCTTGGGAGACAACAGCTCTACGATGAGATCGGGGAGACGCCCTCCCTCTTCCCACGCCACCCAGGCGTGACGCTCCCGCCGGCCGTCGACTCCGCCCACGTAGAAGAAGTCCGGACCGCGGAAGTAGGAACGCCCCTTCACCACGTCCTCAGCCTGCCTGAAGGAGTAGTAGACGAAGATATTGCCGCTGGTGAAGTAGTCGGACCGGCCTCTCTCCGCCATCACCTGGCGGACCTGGTCGATGAGCAGATCCTTCCCGACGACATGCCAGTGATCTTCCATGGGCTCCCCGTCTTCGTAGACGAGCTCGAAGGGAAGGCGCGCGAGCGATGCGGCGGCGGACTGGCTCATGGCTTGGCTCCCATCGGAGTCGTTCCAGAAAGAAACTTTAACACCTATTGGCGCGAACGGGAAGGCTCCGCGAGCCAAGGTCCCAAATCGTCGGATCTCTTTCGCCTTCCCCCAGATCCTTCGCTGCGCTCAGGATGACACGACGGGGTCTGAGCCCAAGACGGGGACCTTCCAGCCTCCGGCACCTCGCAGAGCTGCCGCATGCCGTCCAGGAAGCCGTGCGCCACGTCCACCTCGGCTTCGTCCACGGCGACCTTCGTGGCCGCCTCCATCCGGAACCAGGGGACGGCCGGGAAGAGGTGGTGGACGTTGTGGAAGCTCGTGCCGTGCGCGCAGAAGAGCGCGAACCAGAAGCCGCGCATCTCCCGCGTGCCGGTGCGCTGGCTGTTGTAGTGGCCCATCATGTCGTCCCAGAAAAACAGGATCGGGAACACCGTGAAGCGCGGCACGAGCCAGTACCAGAGCAGCAGGTCGAGCCGGCCGGCCACCATCAGCAGCCCCACGGCACAGGCCCAGAAGGCGAGCACCCGGCGCCGGTAGCCAGCGTCCTGCCATCGCCGGGAGGTCAGGATCTCCCGCAGGTCGGCCGCCTGCAGGATCCCCAGGAAGGGCCGGATGATGAGGAACCAACGCATGTAGCGCCGGTCGTGTCGCCGCGCCGGATCGAGGCCGTAGCCGGTGCCCCAGGTGTGGGAGTCCTCTACGGTGAAGGTGCGGTGGTGCTCCATGTGGTCGGCCCGGTCGGAGTCGACCGTGACCCAGAGCGGCAGCGAGTACAGAGGCTCAAGGGCGCGGTTCCAGGCCTTGCGGGTGAAGAGGTTGGCATGGATCGCGTGATGGTGGAGCTCGAAGAGCGCGTTCATCTGCCGGGCGATGGCGATGACGGCCAGCGCATAGACCCAGGGGGAGGCCGACAGCTCGGCCAGCGCCGCCGCCAGCGCGATCACACCCCAGTCCAGAGCGATGGTGAGAAAGGCCCGCGCGTTGCTCCGCCGCGAGAGCCTGCGGATCGCCGCGCGCTCTTCAGGCATCAGGGATCTGGGCATGAGCCGTTATTTTAGCAGCAGAGAGCGCCGGCTGCCGGGGGTAGCCGTCCGTGGCAGCGGCAACTCCAACCGCGGCAGCGGCAAAGCCCACCGCGGCAGCGGCAACCCCCACTGCGGGACCAGCTACATTCCCCGCGGAGAGTCGAACCGCTCCCGCGGGAGCGGCAACTCCAACCGCGGCAGCGGCAAAGCCCACCGCGGCAGCGGCAACTCCCACTGCGGGACCAGCTGCATTCCCCGCGGGGAGTCGAACCGCTCCCGCGGGAGCGGCAACTCCAACCGCGGCAGCGGCAAAGCCCACCGCGGCAGCGGCAACTCCCACTGCGGGACCAGCTACATTCCCCGCGGGGAGTCGAACCGCTCCCGTGGGAGCGGCAGCTCCAACCGCGGCGGCGGCAAAGCCCACCGCGGCAGCGGCAACTCCCACTGCAATCTCCCCCATACCCACCGAGGTAGGGAGGAGGACATGCCGACGGTTGTTCCCGCTTCGGGCTGCCTGGCACGATATAGTGAGGACGGTACCCTTGATCCCGGCTGAGAGGTCAACCAGAGTGGAAGAGCCGCCCTCCAAGAGCCGTTTCGGCGCACCGCTGCTGGCAGCGGGCCAGGTTCTTGCCGGCCGTTTCCGGATCGTCGCCCGTCTCGGCGAGGGGGCGATCGGAGAGGTCTACGAGGCCACGGACCTCGAGCTCGAGGAGCAGGTGGCCGTCAAGGTGCTGCGCCCCGAGATCGCCCGCGATCCGGAGGTGCTGCACCGCTTCAAGCGCGAGATCCAGCTCGCCCGCCGGGTCACCCATCCCAGCGTCTGCCGGACCTTCGACCTGTTCCATCACCATGGAGAGGGCGGGGCCGATCTCGCGTTCATCACCATGGAGCTGCTGTGCGGCGAGACGCTGGAGGAGTGCCTCCAGCGCACGGGACGGCTGACCCCGCCCGAGGCGCTGCCGCTGGTCGCCCACATTGCCGAGGGCCTGCAGGCTGCCCATCAGGCCGGCGTCGTCCATCGCGATTTCAAGAGCGGCAACGTCATGCTGGTGCAAGGGTCCGAGGGCCTGCGCGCCGTGGTCACCGATTTCGGCCTCGCCTGGAGCAGCTCGGTGTCGGCCTCGGTCACCCGCACGGGTACCATCCTCGGCTCGCCGGCCTACATGGCCCCTGAGCAGGTCCGGGGCGAGCCGGTGACGCCGGCCACCGACGTCTACGCCTTCGGCATCGTCCTTTACGAGATGGTCACCGGCAGTCTGCCGTTCAGCGCCGACACAGCGGTCGGAACGGCGATCAAGCGCCTGTGCGAGCCGCCGACGCTGCCGCGCGTCTACGAGCCCGGCCTCGATCCGCTCTGGGAGGAGGTGATCCTGCGCTGCCTGGAGAGCGATCCGGCCGAGCGCTTTGCCACGCCGGTCGAGGTGGCGCGGGCCTTGTCCACCTCCGGCGGTGCCCGTGGCTCGGGGCCCTCACCGCGCACGTTGCGCCGGCGGCGCCGTTCCCGATGGGCGTGGGCCGCGGGCACAGCCGTGGTGCTGATCGTCCTCGCCGCCATCGGCTGGCGGACGTGGGAGACCCTCCGGCAGCCTTCCGTCGCTCCGTCGCCAGCCGCACCACGCCCCGCCGTGGCGGTGTTCGGCTTCGAGAACCTATCCCGGGATCCGGAGCTGGACTATGTGGAGCGCTCGCTGGTGCGACTCCTGCCTTCCGAGCTCGCCGCCGGGGAGCGGTTGCGGCTGATCCCCGGCGAGCAGGTGACCCGGGCGCGGCAGGACCTCGCCTTGTCGACCGGCTCGGACCTCTCTCCGGAGGCCCTGGCGCGCCTGCGTACCCGCCTCGCCGCCGACTTCGTGATCACCGGCGCGTACCTCGCCCGCCAGCGCGGACGGGTCCGCTGTACCGTGACGATCCAGGACGCCCGCAGCGGCGAGATCGTCGGCTCGGTGCGCGAGGACGGGACCGAGGAGGCCCTCCTCGATCTGATCGATACGCTCGGCATGCGGTTGCGCCACGGCCTGGGAATGGAGGATCTGTCCACTGCGGAAAAGGAGGCGATGCAGGCGGCCCGGCCGGCCAGCGTGCGTGCTGCCCGCCTCTATGCCGAGGGCCTGGAGAAGCTCTCGCGCTTCGAGACCCTGCAGGCGACGA
Organism: uncultured Holophagales bacterium; assembly: GCA_963842525.1. Taxonomy (GTDB): domain Bacteria; phylum Acidobacteriota; class Thermoanaerobaculia; order Multivoradales; family UBA5704; genus UBA5704. The sequence goes on along the minus strand of CAWJGT010000009.1, from coordinate 1,355,866 downwards.
GCCTGCTCGAACAGGCGCGCGACGCCGATCCGGACAATGCGCTCATCCGGGCCGAGCTGGCCGCCGCCTGGAAGACGCTGGGCTGGCAGGCACGCGCCGAGGAGTCCGCGCGGGAGGCTTTCCGCCGCTCGTCCGCGCTCGGTTATGAATCCCGGCGGCGGGTGGAGGCCCGCTTCTACGAGACGTTGCGGCAGTGGGAGCCGGCAGCCGCCGTCTATCGCGAGCTGTGGACCCGCTTTCCCGACGACTTCGAATACGGCCTCCGCCTGGGGCGGGTGCAGATCCAGAAGGGAGACGCGGTCGCCGCCCTCGACACGGTCGCGCTCCTGCGCGCGTCGGCGCTTCCCGGGCGCGACGACCCGCGGATCGACCTCGTCGAAGCCGAAGCCTCCCTGAGCCTCGGCGACTACGAGCAGGCGCTCGAGGCTGCGGCAGGCGCCAAACGCGAAGGGGAGCTCCAGGATGCGCCGCTCGTGGTCGCACGGGCGCTGTACTTCCAGGGGGTCGGCCTCCGCGCTCTCGGCCGCCTGCCCGAGGCGCGGGTCGCCGACGAGCGCGCCCACGAGCTGTTCCGGGCGTCCGGAGACCTCGTCTCGGCGGCCACGGCGCTCAGCGCCGTCGGCTCCGTCCTCGCGCAGCAGGGTGAACTTGCCGCCGCCCGCCGGACGTTCGAGGAGGTCATCGCCATCGGCCGTGCGACCGGGAATGAGGAGACCCGAGGTCTCGGCCTGACCAACATCGGCGTCACCCTCTCGGAGCGCGGCGACCTGGCCGGGGCTCGGGAAAGCTATGAGGAGGCGCTGGCCATCTTCCGCCGCATCGGAGCGAAGAGGACGGCGGCCCAGATCGGCGTCAACCTGGCGCGCGTCGACCAGCGGTTGGGTCGGCGCATTCAGGCGCGAGCCTTGTTCGCGGAGACAGCGGCCACCCTGCGCGAGCTCGGCGACCGCAGCAGCGAGGCGGCGGTGCTCTCCAATCTGGCCGCGCTCTCCATCGAGGAAGGGAAGCTCCAGGAAGCGGCGGACCTGGTATCCCGTGCCCTGGCGCTGCATCGCTCGACCGGCGAGGCGTCCGGAGTGGCCGAGGACCGGGGCCTGCAGGGACAGGTGCTGGCTCTGCGCGGCGATCTGCCTGCGGCGCAACGAGAGCTGGGGGCGTCCGCCGCCGGCCTCGACGCCGTGGGCGAGAAGCTCTGGGCGGCGCGCCAGAGGGTCGAGCTGGCGCGGGTCCTGGTGGACGCCGGCCAGGCCGAGGCCGGGGCCGCCATGGTGCGCGCATCCCTGGCCACCCTGGGAGCGAAACCGTCGCCGGATGACGAGCTGCCGGCGCGGACCGTGCTCGTCCTGGCCGCCCTGGCCCAGGGCCGCAAGGACGCTGCCGCCGCCGAGGTCCAGCGCGCCGCAGAGCCTCTCGCCGCCTGCGAGAACCGGGTGCTTCAGCTCCAGGCGTCCCTGGCCGCGGCGCGGGTTCAAGCGGCGACAGGACAGGTTCGCCAGGCGGCTGGTGCGCTACGCGCCACCCTCGCCGAAGCGGAGCACATGGGCCTGCGCCCGCTCGCCCTGGAGGCCCGGCTCATCCTCGGCACCCTGGAGGCCGGTGCCGATGAGACGGGCGAGGCCACCGGCCGCGCACGGCTGGCGGCGGTCGCACGAGAGGCCGCCGCGGCCGGCTATGGCCTCCTCGCCCGCCGCGCCCGGGCCGCGCTCAACCGCCCGCGCGGCCCTTTTTGAAGGCCAGCGCGTCGATCTCGTACCGGCTCATCTTGTCGTAGAAGTTCTTGACGTCGATCCCCGCCGCGCGCGCCGCCTGGCTGATGTTCCCGTCCGCCTCGCGCAGGCAGCGGGTGATGTAGTCGCGCTCGAACTCCTCGACGACGCGACGCTTGGCGGCGCGGAAGCCCTGGAGGGCTCCCCCCTTGCCGACGGGCAGCGCGGCCCGGAAGCTCGCGGGCAGGTCGCCGGGCTCGATGAGCGGTCCGCTGGACAGCAGCACGGCGCGCTGGATCGCGTTCTGGAGCTCGCGGACGTTGCCCGGATAGTCGTAGGCCTGGAGCAGCTCCTCGGTCGCCGCCGCCAGCTCGCGGCTCTTGCCATGCTTCTCGTTGAAGCGGGCGAGGAAGGTGCGGGCCAGCAGAAGGACGTCGCCCGAGCGCTCGCACAGCGGCGGCATCTGGACCTCGATCACGTTCAAACGATAGAAGAGGTCCTCGCGCATCTTCCCCTCCCGCACCATGACGGCGAGGTCGCGGTTCGTCGCGGCCACCACCCGCGCATCGGCTGTGCGGATCGTCGTGCTCCCCACCCGGGCGTACTCCCCCACTTCCAGGACGCGCAGCATCTTGGTCTGCAGGCTGGGGGACATCTCGCCGATCTCGTCGAGGAAGATCGTGCCGCCGGTCGCCCGCTCGAACCACCCGGCGCTGTCCGTCACCGCGCCGGTATAGGCGCCGCGCACATGGCCGAACAGCTCGGCGTCGAGGAGCTGCTCGGGGAGAGCGCCGCAGTTGATCGCCACGAACGGCCGGCTGCGGCGCCGGCTGTTGTAGTGGATGGCGCGGGCGATCAGCTCCTTGCCGGTGCCGCTCTCCCCGAGGATGAGCACCGTCGCCTCCGAGTCTGCCACCTGGGAGACCAGGCGTAACGTCTCGAGGATCTGCGGCGACTGACCCACGATGGCGTTGAACTGGTACTGGCTGCGCAGCTCGCGGGCGAGGTCTTCGACGTGGTCGTGCAGGCGCCGGCGCTCCAGGGCGTTGTAGGCGGCCAGCGAGATCAGGTCGGCGAAGCTCTCCACGACCTCCAGCGTCTCGGCGGTGAAGACGCCGGCCATGCGGCGGTTGTCCAGATAGACCAGGCCGAACACCTCGCCGTCGTGACGGATGGGCAGGCAGATCACGGACAGGATCTGCAGGCGCAGCACGCTGCGGCGCGCTCCCAATCCGGGGTCCTCCAACACGTTCGGGCTCCAGAACGCGGTCCCCTCGCTGCGCACCTTCGCGAGGACGGTCCGGCTGACCTCGAATTCAGGGCGCTCGAGGTCCTGCCGGCCCAGGCCGCGAGCCTCCTCGAAGAGCTCCTCGCCGCCCGGACCAAAGAGGAGGATCATGCCGCGATCGGCCCCACACAGCTCGATGACCCCGTCCAGGGCCACCGTGAGGACGCGGCGGACGTCGCTCTCCGCCAGAACCCGCTTCCCGATCTCCAGCAACCTGTTCTGCATCGGGGTGACTTTACCAAAACCGCGGCGAAGCCGCCCCTGAAAACGGCCTCCGCGGCTGCCGAAAGGAGAAGACAAGGCATTGATCTGAATGGGTTTAGCGGATCGTGACGGGCACGGCACGGCCGTTGCGATGAGGGGTTGCCGGCCACGAGCCATCAACCCAACGAAAGGAAGAAACACCATGCTCCGCAAATCCATGATCCACTTCGTTCTCTGCGGTCTCGTTCTGGCAGCGGCCCCGGCTGCCGTGCAGGCGCAATGCCCGACAGGATTGGTCGGTCTGGACCTCAAGACAGGGGTCGGCTACACCGTCGCCCCCCTCCCGGCCGGCTCCGTCGGCTTCACGCCAGGTGGAACTCTCAGCCCGGTTCCGGTGACCGCATCCTGCCCTGCCGCGGCCGGCTGGAAGATGGCAGCCCTCAGGATCGTCATCCCCGCGAACTGCACCCAGGCCAACGTCGTCGTCGAGTATGAGGGCCTGCCTTCGGCGTGGTCGGTGAACCTTGGCGACTCGCCGACCAATGACGGCCACGCGGGGGACTCCGGGTCCACGACGAACGACGCTGAGCTGTGGGTCCTCAACGAGGATCTCGCACTGACCAACGGCGGGGCCGCTCCCGACAACCCGAGCTTCTTCCAGCACGTCTCCTTGACCGACGGCTCCCTCAAGTTCGTCGTCAAGAACCAGTACGTGAGCTGGGGGCAGCCGTTCGCCCGCGCGCAGGCGCCGGCCAGCAAGAACCTCTTCGCCATTCCCGATACCGATCCCACGGTGCCGGCGGCGGACAAGCGGGCCATCTTTCTCGGCCTCAACCGCGTCATCGGCGGTACCCACCGCACCGGCTGCGGCGCGCGCCGCGTCCTGATCTCCTTCAAGTAGGCGGAAGAGGCGGCCCCGGGCAGCGCCGGGGCCACCGCTACGCCGTGCTAGCATGCGCCGCCGTGTGAGTTGGCGGAGATGCTGAAACGGTTCGAGACTGCCGCCGCCGTCCTCCTGAGCCTCTTGGCGGTGGCGCTCCATGTCGTGCGGACGCAGAACGCCGGCGGTTTGTGGCGGGACGAGGCGGGCGCCGTGCAGCTCGCGAGCCTCCCGACCCTGGGTGAGGTCTTCCAGCGGTTCCCCCACGAAGCCTTTCCCATGCTGTTCCCGCTGACCCTCCGCTCCTGGTCAGCGGCTTTCGGAGGCTCCGACCTCTCCTTTCGCCTCTTCGGCCTGATCGTCGGGCTCGCCATCCTGGGCGTGCTGTGGCTCAATGCCCGCGCCGCCGGGACCGTGCCTCTGGTCTCCGTGGCCGTGCTGGCATTCCACCCCTGGTTCCTGGTCTATGGCGACTCGGTCCGTGGCTACGGGATGGGGACGGCGCTGATCCTGCTCACCTTCTGGGCCTTCGCGCGGCTCGTCGCACGGCCGGACGGGCGAGCCATTGCCGCCGCGGCCCTGATGGCCGTGCTGAGCGTCCACTGCCTGCTGCACAACGCGGCGCTGCTCCTCGGGATGGGCGTGGCCGCCGCCATCGTGGGTGTCGTCCGCCGGCGCTGGCGGGTGGCCGTGGCTGCCCTGGGCGTGGGTCTCCTGGCGGCCCTCTCTCTGCTTCCCTATGTCCGGCCGCTCGCCGCCGCCCGGCAGTGGGACATCCTGCTCGTCGAGGACCTCGGCGCCCAGAGGATCCTGCTGGCGATCGCCGGCGCTTTCACCCATGTCCGCATCCCCGTCTACCGGGCCTGGATCGCCCTCCTCGTGGTCGCCTTCGCCGCAGCGCTCTGGGCTCTGGTCCGCAAGACCGATCCGGACCCGGCGGCGGCCGATGCGCGGCTCTTCCGGCTTCTGGCGATCCCCGCGGCCTTCGGCGCCCAGTACGCCCTTTTCGTGGTGCTGGGCTACCAGCCACGGATCTGGTACTGCCTCCCCCTGATGGCTCTCATGGCAAGCGCCCTGGATGGGCTGCTCGCGAGCCCCGTGCGTCTCCCCGCGCTCCAATTCGTGCGCCTGGCAGCGGCCGGGGTCTTCACCGCCCTCCTGCTGCCGGCCGCATACCGGGAAGCGAGCCTGCGGATGACCAACGTCGATCGCATCGCGCAGCACCTTGCCGGGCACGCCGGGCCACGGGACCTCATCCTGGTCAATCCCTGGTTCTATGGCATCAGCTTCCACCGCTACTACCAGGGAGAAGCGCGCTAGACGACGGTCCCGCGGCTGGCAGACCACAGGATGCACCGCTATGACCTGTTCAAGGCGCGGATGACGGCGCAGGAGCCGATCAGGGATGTGCTGCGCGCCGTCCGCCGGACCCTGCGGTCGGGCCATCGCGTCTGGATCGTGGGCGCCTTCGACCTCCCGCCTGCGGGCCAGCGTCCCACCGTGCTCGGGCCGGCCCCGGACGGCTCGCCCTGGGGCTGGGCAGACGCTCCCTACACGGCCTCGTGGTCCTATCAGGTGGGCGCCTACATTCGGCAGCAGGCGACCCGCGAGTGGAAGATCCATGTGCCCGCCGGAGGCGACGTCAATACCTTCGAACGTGTGGACCTCCACGCCTTCCAGGGGAGGCGGGAACGCTCAGGCGGCGGGCCGCTGTAAGCCTCGCTGTTGACGACTCAGATCTTGCGCGGCCCTTTGTGCATGGCGTCCCGGAGCTTCTTCGCGCGGTCTTCGATGCGGCCTAGGGTGGCGGCGCGGTCGGGACGGCGGAGGTGGTGGAGGTCGGAGCTGCGGAGGTGCTCGCGCAGCGCGTAGAGGTTGTAGCGGTCCGAGCCGTGGTAGAGGTCGTCCTGCTCCAGGGTCACCGCGAAGCCGAGATCGCGGAAACGGCGCTGGATGTCGAGGAGTCGGCTGCCCAGGTCGTGGACCTCGACGACGGCCTGCTCGACCTTGCTCCAGGCCTCGGCATCCATGCCTTCGAGGACGTCCATCTCGCTCTTCTCGACGTCGACCTTGAGGAGGTCGATCCGGGTCACTCCCTCCTCGCGGACGACCTCGGCGAGGGTTCGCAGGGAACAGGTCAACGTCTCGCTCCGGAGGCGCTGCTCGATCAGCTCGTCCTCCCAGGCGCGCAGCTCCTCCACTTCTTTCCGGCCTTGCGCCTCGTTGCGGATCAGGGTGCGCAGGGCCGCGGCCTCCTGCTGCCCATCGGGGTAGAAGGAGGACATGCCGGACGTGTGGGGATAGAAGGTGAGCCGGGCCTCGCCCGATTGGTTCGACAGGCCGCAGTTGAGGAGCCGTACCCGGTCGCCATAGCGGGCCGTGTTGGCGCGCAGGATCTCGAAGAGGGGCGGCGCCGGCTCGAAGGCCCAGATGCGCGCGCCTGGCCAGCGCTCGGCCACGAAGACTGAAAAGAGGCCGATGTTCGCGCCGACGTCGAAGACCGTGTCGCCGTCGCGCAGGGTGATCCCGCCGCGGGTGTAGACCTGCTTCTCGAAGATGTCCTCGTAGAACTGCAGCAGCTCGGCCTTGGACTGGTAGGCGACCTCGAGACCGTTGGGCAGAGTGTGGCGGCGGGCGGGCTCGGTCATGACGGGCTCCGGCGGCCAGGATCGCCAGTACCGCGAATATCGCGGCGCTTTCTCCGCTCTTCGAGGAACTGCCGCTGGCGGTCGAGGGCGCCTCCCGGCTGGGCGGCGCGGGCGCGCGAGACCCGCTCTTCGGCTCCGGCGAGCGCGAGCGTCTCCCGCGGCCCTTCGTCCAGGAAACGCGCGAGGGCCTGGACCGAGGGATGGCGGAAGAGCTGCACCATGGTGATCTCGCGGCCGAGCGCCCGCTTGAGGCGGGCGTGGACCTGGACCAGCAGGAGGGAGCTGCCGCCGGCTTCGAAGAAGTTGTCATGGATACCGACCCGCTCGCGGCCCAGGATCTCGCGCCAGACGGCTGCGATCGCCTCCTCGGTCGGAGTGCGCGGCGCCACATAGGCGGCTTCCGGCCGCGCTTCGGCAACTGGCGCGGGGAGAGAACGGCGGTCGATCTTGCCGCCGGGGGTGCGCGGCAGGCACTCGAGAAAGACGAAGCAGGGGGGGATCATGGGCTCGGGCAGGCGCTCGCCGAGCCAGCGCCGCAGCTCGTTCGCCGAGACCGGACCGGGCACTACGGCTCCGGCTCTCTGCGCGCGTTTCGCGGCGGAGATCGCGTAGACCATGGTCACGCGCACCGCCTGCCGGTCGTCCCGCTCCTCGGCAACGGCGAAGTCGTCGACCGCCAGCTCGAACCCGTGGCTCTTCAGGATTCGGGAAACCTTGTCCAGCAGCTCGTCGCTGTGGACCTCCAGGACCACCTGGTCGATCTTCCGCCAGTCCTCCGGGAGCAGGCCGCGGAGGATCTCGACCTCGCTCTTCTCGGCGTCCACCTTGAGGAGGTCGATGTGCTCGACCCCGTGCTCGCGGATCACATCCGAGAGCGCGACCAGCTCGACGGGGAAGGTCTCCGTCCGCAGGTAGTCCCGCAGGACCTCCTCGATCTGCTCCGCCGGGAGGTCGGCCCCGGCGCCGCTCTTCTCCAGCCAGTCGAGGACGAGGGCGCGGTTTTCCGCCAGGTCTTCCGGGGTTCCAGCGAAGCGGCCGGAGAGGCCGGGCGCGTTCGGGTAGAAGGTGAATTCCGTCTGCCCCGGCCGGTCGGCCACGCCGCGGTGGAAGAGGCGGACGTCGAGGCCGTAGAGCTCTACGTTGTCGCGAAGAGCCTCGAAGGTGGGTGGGAACGGCTCGAAGGCGAAGACCCGCGGGTGCCGCACGCGCTGGTGGACGAAGAGGGTGAAGAGGCCGATGTTGGCACCCACGTCGAAGACTGTGGCTTCGTCCGGCAGCTCGATGCCGTGCCGCAGGTAGATCTCGTCCGCGAAGATCTCCTGGTAGCCTCCTCGCATCTGGAACTCGGTGACGTAGGCCATGGGCATGCCGTTGGGCATCAGGAAGTGCGGCCGGTCCTGCTGCACGTCGCTCCGGGGTTGCAGCGGCTCCGCGGCGCGGCCGGCCGCGGGCACCACGTAGGCGGCAAGCCGGAGGTCGCCCGGCGCATGCTCCCGCGCCACCACGGCGGCCTCCCGGACCCCGGGATGCGCGAGGAGCGCCGCCTCGATCTCTCCCAGCTCGATGCGGTGCCCGCGGACCTTGACCTGCTGGTCGATCCGGCCGAGGAACTCGACGGCGCCGTCGGGCCGGAACCGCCCGAGGTCGCCCGTTCGATAGAGCCGGGAGCCGGGCCGATCCGTGAAAGGGTCGGGCACGAAGCGCTCGGCGGTCAGGTCCGGCCGTCGCCAGTAGCCGGAGGTCACGCCGTCGCCGCCGAGGAAGATCTCCCCGGGCATGCCGGGCGGGACCGGACGCAGGTGCTGGTCGAGCAGATAGACGGTGTTGTTCGCGAGCGGCCGGCCGATCGGCACCCGGTCTCCGGCTTCCTCCACCGGATGGCTCAGCGACCAGATCGTGGTTTCGGTCGGGCCGTACATGTTGCGGATCTCGCCGCCAAGGGTGGCGCGCAGGGTCCGGGCGAGGGGCGCCGGCAGGGCCTCGCCTCCGAGGAGGAGGGTGCGGAGCGGCGCCAGGGCGGCGAGCGTGTCGGGATCGGCGGCGAGCGCGCCGGCCAGGGAGGGGGTGCACTGGAGGTGGGTGGCGCCCTGGCGGGCGATCTGGGCGGAGAGCGAGAAGAGGTCGAGGTCGTCTGAGGACTCTTCGCCGCCGCGAAGGCCCCTCACCCCCGGCCCCTCTCCCATCCGCACTCCCCGGCCCCCGGGAGAGGGGAGCAGCGAGGTTCCGAGGCCTCTTTCCTCATCGATCGGTGTCCCTTCCCCCCTCTCCCGGCGGATTGGGAGTGCGGATGGGAGAGGGGGGCCAGGGGGGTGAGGGACCTCCGCGGCGAGTTGCTCCCTCAGCTCCGCCAGCCGGCGCAGCCCCTCCATCGTGGTGTCGAAATCGATCCCGAAGTCGATCAGGCAGCCGACCTCGTCGACCCCGATCTCCCGCAGACGGTCGATGGTCCGCAGACAGGTCTCGGGCCCGCCGAAGAGGCCGCTGGTCTCGAAGTAGCGGTCGAAGGCATGGACGAGGAGCGCCTCGCGATCCTCGTCGGACAGCTCGCGTGGATCGCCCAGGCCGACGCTGCGCGTCAGGTTCTCGACGAGGCCGAAGGAGCTGCGCAGATACTCGGTGAAGGGACCGCGGACGATCTCCCGGACGGCTGCGTCATCGCCTCCGACGTAGGTGTGGAGCATCAGGGTGACGGCGCCTTCACCAGGATGCCCGGCCCGACGCCATGCCTCGCGATAGACCGCGATCCTCTCCCCCACCTCGTCGAGTGTCTGGCCGAGCAGATGCGTGAGGACGCTGGCGCCAATTTCGCCGGCCAGGCGGAAGGTCTCGGGATTGCCCGCGGCGGTGAGCCAGATCGGCAGCTCGGGCTGGAGGGGCCGCGGCAGGACGCTCACCTCGACCTCCCGGCCGCTGCCGCCGGTGCGGCGGACCGGCTCGCCACGCCAGAGGGCGCGCACGGTCTCGATCTCGCGCAGCATGACCTCCTTGCGGGCGGCGTAGCGGTCCGGCGCGAAGACGAAGTCGTCGGCGTGCCAGCCTGAGGCGAACGAGACACCGACCCGGCCGCCGGACAGGTTGTCCACGACCGACCACTCCTCGGCCACCCGCAGGGGGTCGTGGAGAGGCAGGACGACGCTCCCCGCCCGGATCTGCACCCGGCGGGTGACCGCGGCCACGGCGGCGCCGGTGACCGAGGGATTGGGATAGAGCCCGCCGAAGGCGTGGAAGTGCCGCTCGGGGGTCCAGACCGCCTGGAAGCCGCGCTCGTCCGCAAAGCGGGCGCCTTCGAGCAGCAGGCGGTACTTGTCCCGCGGGTCTCCTCCCGCATCGGCGAAATAGAACAGGCTGAAATCGATCGGCCGGCGGGGCGTCCGCTGGGCGCGCACCAGGCCGGCGCCCATCTCGTCCTGGATGACCACCCGCCAGCCGCGGGTCAGGGTCCACAGCAGCTCCAGGACCGAGATGTCGAACGAGACGCTGGTCACCGCCAGCCAGACCCCCGGCTCGCGGCTGGGCAGAACTTCGTCCAGGGCGGCGAAGAAGCCGGCCACGTTGGCGTGGCTGACCACTACGCCTTTGGGGGTGCCTGTGGAGCCGGAGGTGTAGATGACGTAGGCGGGGGACCCCTCACCCCCGGCCCCCCTCCCATCGCCCCCCCACCGACCGGGAGAGGGGGGAAAGACAGACAGATCGATGACTCGTTCTCGGCCCGCCATCAACCGCGCTGCCCGGCCTCCCTGGATCACTACGGCGGAGGCTGCAGCATCGCCCAACATCCACTCCAACCGGGCGGCTGGCGCTCCCGGATCGAGCGGCACGTAGGCGGCCCCGGTTTTCAGGATGCCCAGCAGTCCGGCGAGCAGAGACAGCGAGCGCTCCGCGCAGAGGCCCACCCGATCCCCTGGGCCCACCCCCAGCGCGCGCAGACGGCGGGCCACCTCCCCGGCTTGGGCGTCCAACTCGCGATAGGTCCAGCTTTGGTCACGATGAACTGCCGCGATCTCTCCACCTCTTTCCTCGACCTGCCGCGCGAACAGCTCGTGCAGGCAGGCCGGCGCGGAGAGCACCTCGCCGGGCCGGGCATGGCTCCACTCCCGGAGCAGCCGGTCCTCTTCGTCCTGACTCAACAGAGGGAGATCCGAGAGGCGCCGGTCAGTGTGCTCGGCAGCTCCCTCGGCGAGCGTCGCGAAATGGCGAGCCAGGCGGCGGATCGTCTCCGCGTCGTAGAGGTCGGGGTTGTACTCCATCCAGCCGTCGACCCCCGCCGGTGACTCGGTGAGATAGACCGCGAGGTCGAACTGGGAGGCCCCCGAGGAGGACTCGGCCGGGTGCATCGTCAGGTCCGGCAGCTCCAGGGTGGGCAGGCCGACGTTCTGGAGCGAGAAGAAGATCTGGAAGAGCGGGCCGCGTGACAGGTCGCGCTCCGGCTGCAGGACCTCGACGAGCTGCTGAAACGGCAGCTCGGCATGGCTGAAAGCCCCGAGGGCGGTCTCGCGCGTCCGGCCGAGAAGCTCACGGAAGGTCGGATCCCCGCCGAGATCGGTGCGCAGCACGAGGGTGTTGATGAAGAGGCCGAGCAGCGTTTCGACGGCGACATCGGGACGGCTCGCCGCCGCGGTGCCGACGATCACGTCGTCCTGCCCGACCCAGCGGTGGAGGACCGCGTTGAACGCGGCGAGCGCGGCAGCGAAGAGGCTCGTTCCCTCCGCCGCGGCGAGCCGGCGCAGCCCCTCCACGGCGGCCGGGGGGAGTTCGATCCGCTCGGCCGCTCCGTGGTAGGTCTGGACAGCGGGCCGCGGTCGGTCGGCCGGCAATTCGAACCCGGCCGGGCGGTCGCCCAGCCTCTCGCGCCAGTACCCCAGGAGCTTCTCCAGGACCTCTCCCTGGAGGTGCTCGCGCTGCCAGGCCGCGAAATCCGCGTATTGCACCTCCGGCTCCGGCAGCGGCGACCGCCGGCCCGCGGCAAACGCCCGGTAGAGCTCTGCCAGCTCGTCGACGAGAAGGCCGACGGACCAGACATCCAAGGCAATATGGTGCTGCGTCAGGAGCAGGAGGTGCCGTGCGGGGCCGAGCCTCAACAGGGTCGAACGGATGGGCCGGCCCGCGGCCAAATCGAAGGGCCTGCGGGCCTCGGCCGTGGTCAGCCGGCCGGCCTCCGTGTCGAGCAACGCCTCGGGCAGGCCCGCGAGATCGACGACCGGCAAACGAGGAACGGCCGGCGCAGGCTCGAACGGCTGCGGGAGCTGAACGGGCCGGCCGTCCACAACCTCGAAGCGGGTGCGCAGCACCTCGTGCCGGCGCTCGATCTCGGCGAGACAGCGCTCCAGGACGTCGGTCAACAGCCGGCCGTCGCAACGGATCGCCGCGGGCAGATTGAAGACCGGCGTCCCGGGGTCCATCTGCTCCAGGAACCAGAGCTGCTGCTGGCCGAAGGACAGGGGGAACGGCTCGCCGGTGCGCGGCCGGGGGACGACGCGCGGCCGGCGCTCGGGCGCCTTCTTCTGCTGGAGCCGGCGGATCAGCAGGTCCAGCTTGCCGGCGGGGATGTCACCGACCCAGCCCGAGCCCTTGGGATCGCTCATGGCTCCACCTCGGCAAGCACCTCCCGCAGCGCCTCCGGATCGGCCTCCTCCACCATCTTGCGGCCGATGGCAACCGCCAGGCCGGCCACGGTCGGCGCCTCGAAGACCGTGCGCACCGGCAGCTCGACCTCGAAGAGGTCGCGCACCCGGAGCACGAGCTGGCCCGCCTTGAGCGAATGCCCGCCGAGGTCGAAGAAGCTGTCGTGGATGCCCACCTGCTCGATCCCGAGGAGGTCTTTCCAGAGGTCCGCCAGCATCTCCTCAACGAGGGTGCGAGGGGCCACGTAGCCACCGCGGAGGTCCGGCCGCTGCCAGTCGGGATCGGGCAGGACGGCGCGGTCCACCTTGCCGTTGACGGTGAGCGGCAGCGCGTCCAGCGGCAGGAAGGCGGCGGGAACCATGACCTCGGGAAGGAGGGCGCGCAGGAAGTCGCGCAGCGCGGCCGGGGGGGCCTCCCCCACCACCCAGGCCACCAGCCGCAGCTCGCCATCCAGGCCGAAGCGCGGCGCCACGGCCGCATCCCGGACCTGTGGATGGTCGCGCAATGCGGCCTCGATCTCCCCTGGCTCGACCCGGACACCGCGGATCTTTACCTGCTGGTCGATGCGTCCCAGGAACGCAAGATTGCCGTCCGGCAGCCAGCGCGCCAGGTCGCCGGTCCGGTACATCCGCTCGCCGGAGATCGTGCTGAACGGATCAGGCAGGAAGCGCTCGGCCGTCAGGTCAGGAAGGCCGCGGTAGCCCCAGGAAACACCTACGCCGGCCGCGTACAGCTCGCCCGCAACGCCGGCAGGCCTCAGCTCCAGGTCCGGGCCCAGCAGGTAGACGCGCGTGTTGCGCACCGGCTTGCCGATCGGGGTGTTCCGATCCAAAGCCGCCGTGGAGGTGATCGGGTACTCGGTGGTGGCGATCGTCGTCTCGGTAGGGCCATAGCCGTTGACGATGCACAGCCCGGGACACCGCGCGGCGATCGCTGCCAGGAGAGGCTCAGGGATCGGCTCGACGCCGACCAGCAGCCGCTTCAGGGGGATCGGCGTGTGCCGCAGCACCTCCTCGAGCTGGCCCAGCATGGCCGGGGCCACGTAGGAACTCTCGATCTTGCGCTCGGCGAGCCATTCGGCAAAGGCGCGTCCGTCGGAGCGCACCCGGTCGGGAACGACGTCCACGGTCCCCCCGAAGAGCAGGGCCGAGAAGATGTCGTAGACCGAGACGTCGAAGGAGAGGCTGGTCCAGAGGCTCGCGACGGCGCCGGCCGGGAGCGGAGCGAGACGCTGGATTTCCTCCAGCAGGTTGATCACACCTGCATGATGGCAGCAGACCCCCTTCGGCCGTCCTGTGGAGCCGGACGTGTAGAGGATGTAGGCCAGGCTGTTGCCGGTCAGCCGGAGGAGAGGGGGCGAGTCCGGCCGATCCTCGATGGGCCTCCGGTCCGCATCCAGCAGGATCCGCACGGTTCCTTCCGGCAGCTCGGCGTCCAGAGTCCCCAGGGCCTCGGCGATGGCCTGCGTGGTCAGCAGGACGGAGAGACCAGCGTCGCGCGCCATGAACGCGAGCCTCTCCAGGGGATGGGCGGGATCGAGGGGGACCCACGCCGCTCCCGCCTTGAGAGCGCCCAGGATGCCCACGATCACATCCACCGAGCGCTCCAGCCAGAGCCCGACCCGCGCACCAGGTCGTACACCCTGCACGATCAGGTAATGTGCCAGCCGGTTGGTCCGGCTTTCGAGATCGCGATAGGTCAGGCGATCTCCCTCGAAAAGCACAGCCGGCGCATCCGGCGTCCTCTCCGCCCAGGCGGCGACGTGCTCATGCAGCAGACCGGAGGGCGGATCCGTCGCGGTGGGATTGAGATCAAGCAGGAGATGGTCGCGCTCCTCGTCCGAGAGCACCTGCAGGAGGCTCAAAGGAACATGGGGATCGGCCGACGCGCCCGCGAGCAGCCTCTCCAGGTGCCGCGCCAGACGGGCGATCGTCGCGGCGTCGAAAAGGTCGGTCCCGTACTCCAAGGACCCGGCAAGCTCTTCTCCTTCCCGCTGGAAGTCGAGGGCCAGGTCGGTCTTGGGGGTTCCAATCTCGACGGGCTCCAGCCGAGCAGTCAACCCCGGCAGATCCAGGCGCGGCGTCGGAGCGTTCTGCAGGGCCAGGAAGACCTGGAACAAAGGTGTCGGCACCGCACCCCGGTCCGGCCGCAGCTCCTCGACGAGCTTTTCGAACGGCAGGTCCTGGTGGTCATAGGCGCCGAGCGTCGACTCCCGCACGCGTCCCAGCAGATCACCGAAGGTTTCGGCCCCATCCAAGCTCGTGCGGAGCACCAGGGTGTTGACGAAGAAACCGATCAATCCCTCGATCTCCGTGCGGTCGCGGTTGGCGACCGGCGATCCCACCGAGAGGTCCCGCTGTCCGCTGTAACGGTAGAGCAAGGCGTTCCATCCCGCCAGCAGCGTCATGAACAGGGTAGCTCCCCGCGTCCGCGAGAGGGCTTCGAGCCCTTGCGTCAGCGTCGGGGAGAGCCGGAAGCGCAGGGCTGCGCTGTTCGAAACCGTCCCCACCGGCCGCCGGTCCGTGGGTAGGGGGAGCGACGGATCAGCTCCGGCGAGCTCGCCTTGCCACCAGGCGAGCCGCGACCGCAGTGCCTCGCCGTCCAGCCAGCGGCGCTGCCAGACCGCGTAGTCCGCCACCTGGACCGGGAGCTCCGGCAAGGCCGGGCTCCGCAGATAGAGCTGGCCCAGCTCGCGGAGCATCACTCCCAACGACCAGCCGTCGGCCACAATGTGATGCATCACGACGGCAAGCCGGTGCTCTTCCGGCCCGAGCCGCAGCAGTCGGACCCGCAGCAGCGGCCCGCGGCCGAGGTCGAAGCCACGGCGGGCCTCCGCCGTCTCGATCCGCCTGACCTCGGCACCCCGGAGCGGGTCGGCCAGACTCGAAAGGTCCACCACCGGCAGCTCCAGCTCCGGCTCGGCCGCGATCACCTGGACAGGGCTCTCTCCCGCCAGAGTGAAGGTCGTCCGCAACGCCTCGTGCCGGCGAGCGATCTCACGCAGAGCCCCCTCCAGAGCCGGCACATTGACGGCTCCCTCCAGCTCCAGGACACCGGCCATGTGGTAGGCCGCTGAGCCGGGATCGAGCTGGTGGAGGAACCAGAGACGCTGCTGGGCGAAGGTCAACGGCAAGGCACCCTCGCGCGAGACCCGTACCAGCGGCGGCGCCTCCGGGCTCTCTGCACGCCGGGCCGCTTCGACCGCCGCGGCCAGGCCGGCAACCGTGGGCGCCTGGAACACCGTGCGGAGCGGCAGCTCGACACCGAAGGCGGCCCGCACCCGTGAGACAACCTGGACCGCCAGCAGCGAATGGCCCCCCAGGTTGAAGAAGTCATCGTGGACGCCGATCCGTTCCGCGCCGAGCAGCACGGTCCAGAGATCGGCGAGCGCCTCCTCGACGGGACCGCGCGGCGGCACGAAGACGGCCTCACCTCCGGGCCTCGCCTCGACGAGGAGCTGGCGGTGCTCGGTCCCTTCGAGGGTCAGCAGATCCGTGATCCTGGCGTCCGGATCGGCGACCACGGCTTCCAGGAGAGTGACGAACGAGCGCAGCAGGCGGTCCGCGGTCGAGCCGTCGAAGAGATCACGGCTGTGCTCCAGCTCGGCGGTCAGTCGGCCATCCGCCTCCTCGCGGAGGAAGAGGCTGAGGTCGAATTTGGCGGTGCCGGTTGGAATGCCGCGCGGCTCCAAAGTCAGCCCCGACAGCTCGATTTGCCGCGGAATCGGAGGCTCCATGGTGAAGAGGACCTGGAAGAGAGGGTTGCGGACATTCCGGTCCGGGTGCAGGCGCTCGACGACCTTCTCGAACGGGACATCGGCGTGCCGGAAAGCCTCCAGGCTCGCGCGCCGCACAGCTCCGAGAAAGGCCCGGAAGGTGGGCTCCCCGTCCAAGGCGACCCGCACGGCTACGGTGTTGAGCAGCAGGCCGATCAGCGGCTCCAGCTCGGTTCGGCCGCGCCGGGAGACCGGCATGCCGACGGCGAAGTCGTCCTGGCCGGCGAGGCTGCCAAGGAGCGTCTGGAAGGCCGCAAGCAGCGCCATGAACGGAGTGGCGCGCTCGCGCCGCGCAAGGGCCATGACCTCGCGGGCCAGCCCGGAGGCCAGCTCCAGATGGCGGAGGCCTCCGCGCGGCGTCGGAGCTACCGGGCGCATTCGGTCGGCCGGGAGGTCGAGCACAGGCAGCCCGGAGAGCTGGCTCTCCCACCAGGCGAGCTGCGGCTCCATGACTCCAGCATCGAGGAGGTTCCGCTCCCAGACCGCCACGTCGGCAAGCTGCACCGGGAGAGGCGGGAGCGGAGCTCCTTCCATACAGCGCAGCCAGCTCGCGGAGGAGGACGCTGATCGATCCGCCGTCGAAGACGATGTGATGGACGGTCAGGAGCAGGCGATGGTCTTCCGCCCCGCGGCGGATCAGGGTTGTCCGGATCAGCGGTCCTCGTTCGAGATCGAAGGGCCTGCGTGATTCCTCCCAGGCCAGGCGCCTGGCCTCTTCCTCTCCAATCGCGGCGGGGAGACCGGCGAGGTCGATCCACGGCAACGGTCGCTGGACCGGCGGCGCGATCCGCTGCACAGGCCGGCCTTCCACCTCGGGGAAGGTGGTCCGCAGCGCCTCGTGCCGCTGTTCGATCCCGGCGAGGGCCGCCTCCAGGACGGACACCGACAACGTACCGGTCAGCCGCAGCTCCAGGGGGATGTTGTAGGTGGCGGTTCCCGGCTCCAACCGGTCGAGGAACCAGAGCCCCTGCTGGGCCGAGGAGAGCGGCAGGGGGAGGTCCCGCCGGGCGCGCGGGATGGGGAGCGCCGGTGCGTCCCGCCGGAGCGTCTCGACGCATCGTGCGAGGCCGGCAAGGGTCGGCTCGTCAAAGACTGTGGTCAGGGGGATCTCAACCCCCAGCGTCTCACGGATGCGGACCACCACGTGTGTAGCGAGCAGGGAGTGCCCGCCGATGTCGAAGAAGCTCTGGTGCCGTCCAATGCGTTCCAGCCCGAGCACCTCGGCCCAGATCTCCGCCAGCAGCTCCTCGACCGGGCCGGACGGCCCTTCCGTCGCATCGCCCGCGCTCCAGGGAACCGGCAGCGCCTTGCGGTCCACCTTGCCGTTGGGCGTGAGCGGCAGCGCCGGAAGCACGACGAAGGCCGACGGCACGAACGCCGGCGGCAGGCGCGATCGCAGGTACGAGGCCAGCTCGCCCTCGACCCGGTCCGTGAGCGCAACATAGGCCACCAGCGCGCCGTCCCGGGCGACCACCACCGCCTCGCGCACCCCGGGGTGTACCAGCAGCGCCGCCTCGATCTCGCCGAGCTCGATGCGGAACCCCCGGATCTTGACCTGGTGATCCAGCCGGCCGAGGTAGTCGAGAGCACCGTCCGGCCGTCTCCGGGTCAGGTCGCCCGTCCGGTAGAGCCTTCCGCCGGAGAACGGATCGGGCACGAACCTCTCCGCCGTCAGCTCCGGCCGGCCGAAGTACCCCCGCGCCAGCCCTCCTCCGCTCAAGCACAGCTCGCCAGGGACTCCGACAGGCAGGGGCTGAAGCCCTGCATCCACCACATAGGCACGGGAGCCCGCTGCCGGCCAGCCGATTGACGGCTCAGGCCGTGGGTCCTCACCCCCTGTCCCCCTCTCCCATCTCCCTTCCACCCCCCGCCGGGAGAGGGGGGACGCATCCGGAACGACTGTGCCTGGACTCGCCACCGCCGCCTCATCTACGTTCCCCCTCTCCCGGGGATGGGCTGGGTGGGCGATGGGAGAGGGGGCCAGGGGGTGAGGTTCTCGGCCTCGCTCAACCAGGGAGCCTGTCGAGTAGGTCGTGTCCTCAGACGGGCCGTAGAGATTCCACAGCCGCTCCACCCCGGCCGCATACACCCGCTCGGCCAGCGACCGCCGCAGCGGCTCGCCGGCCAGATTGACCGTCTTCACCGAGGAAGGAAGCGGCCCGAGATCGAGCAAGGCGGCGATGGCGGAAGGGACTGTATTGATCAGCGTCACCTCCCCCGCCGCAGGGAGAGCAGGCAGGGCGAGAGCGTTCTCGGCCAGGATCACCGTGCCGCCGAAGGAGAGAGGGACGAAGATCTCGAAAATGGAGAGATCGAAGCTGATGGACGTCGAAGCCAGGACGCCGGCGAGCTCTTCGGCCGAGTAGGTCTTCCCGGCCCAGGCGACGAGGCGGACGGCGCTGGCGTGCTCGATGGCGACGCCCTTGGGACGGCCGGTGGAGCCGGAGGTGTAGATCAAATATGCGACCTCACCCCCTGGCCCCCTCTCCCATCGCCCCCCCTCCACCGGGAGAGGGGGGACGTCGTTGGTGCTCTGAAGGATATAGCTTGCCTCCGAGTCCTCCAGGAGAAAGTTGATCCGCTCCTCCGGATACGCGGGATCGATCGGCAGGTAGGCGGCTCCGGCCTGCAGGACCCCGAGCAGAGACGCCACCATCTCCGCGGTCCGTGGCATCCTGACCCCCACGACCTGCTCGGGGCCGACTCCCAGGCTGTCTCAGATGCTCGGCCAGCATGGTCGCGCGGTCCTGCAGCTCCCGATAGGTGACCCGCCTCTCCCCATCGATCACGGCGAACGCTTCCGGCGTCCTCTCTGCCTGCCGCTCGAACCCTTCTTCCAGGCGGCTCCAGAGCAGCTCCACGTCGCCTTGATCGTTCGCCTCCACCAGTACCTGCTGGCGCTCCCAGAGGGTCAGCAACGGCAGCTCCACGATCGGCGTCGTCCGGATGGGCCGTAGCGCCTTCGAGCAGCACGCTCAGATGCTCCAGCCAGCGGACCGCGGTCGGGCCGTCGAACAGGTCGGCGTCGTAGACGAGCTGCAACCCGAGGGCGCCCCGCCTCTCTCCCGCCGCCAGGGTCACATCGAACTGCGCAGCGCGCGGCGGCAGCGGCAGGGGCTCCAGCTCCAGGTCATCCCAGCGCAGCCGGCCGCCTCCTTCTCCGAGGGCGAAGCCCACCATCCCCTCGAGGCCCGACGGGTCGCGATGGAAGACGAAGAGCGTCCGGAACAGGTCCCCCTCCCGGCCTTCGGCCCGCAGCCGCTCGACGATCACCGGCAACGGCAGGTGCTGGTGGTCCAGAGCCTCGGAGACCCGCTGCCGGGTGCGGCCAAGCAGCTCCAGGAACGAAGGGTCCCCCGAGAGGTCCGCCCGCACCGCGAGCGGATTGGTGAAGTAGCCCATGGTCCGGGCAAAACCCTTTGGCCTGCCGGCCGCGGGCGAGCCCACGGCGAAATCGGTCTGACCCGTATATCGGGAGAGCAGCGCCTGGAACCCCGCCAGCAGCGCCACGTAGAGAGTCCCTCCCTTCGAGCGCGCCAGCTTCTTGAGATCCCGCAGGATGCCCGGCCCGATCTCGCGCCAGCGGCAGTCACCCCCGCTCCGGCACGCTTCCCCGCCGTGGCCGGTCCACCGGCAGCTCCGGCATCGGCAGATCGGCCAGACGATCCCGCCAGAACGCCCACAGCTCCCTCTCGTCCAGATCTCCGCCTGCCAAGCCAGAAAGTCCCTGTACTGCCGGACGCCTCCCCCTTCCGGGCTGCTCAGCATCGCGGCAAACGATCCGAAGTCCACCACGATGTGGTGCGCCACCACCAGCAGCACCCTATCGCCGGCACGCTGAAAGACCTGCACCCGGAACAGCGGTCCGCTGTCCAGGTCGAACGGTTTCCAGGCCTCCTCCTCCAGGCGCGCACGGAACGCGGCCTCGTCCCACCCGATCGCATCGATCTCCTCGAAGCTCAGCTCCGCCCGATCCGCCACGCGCTGGACCGGCTCGTACCCTTCCAAGGGAAACGTGGTCCGCAGCGCCTCGTGGCGGTCCACCTGGGCCTGGAAGAGATCGCGGATCGCCGTGGCCGGGATCTTGCCGACAATCCGGGAGGCCAGGGCCAGGTGATACGCAGAGCCCTCCGGGTGCAGGCGGTGCAGGAACCAGAGGCCCCGCTGGCCGGGCGAGAGCGGCAGGGTGGCAGGAGACGGCATGCTCAAACCTTCCGCGGCGGCATCCTTTCCAGTCGACCATCCGGCAGCCAGCGCGCCCTCCCGCCGCCAGGAGAGACCTCCCCCACCACTCCGATCGGCACCGGCCGGCCGTGGCGGTCGAGCACCCGGACCCCGGCGAGCTCCTCCCACTCCTGAAGCTGGTGGAGCTCGCCCTCGGGCAGCATCGGCAGGTCCCAGAGCAGCCGGTCGGGCTCGGCCAGCGCGCCGGCGAGAAGGATACGGAAGTACTCCTTGAACCGGTCGACCGTGGTCGGGTCCCAGATCTCGGGGTTGTACTCCCAGAAGCCCGTGATCCCCTCATCCCGCCAGAAGAGGGCAAGCTGCGTGTCGAACTGCGTGCGCCTTGGATCGACGAAATACGAGCGCGCGTCGATTCCCGGCACCTCGCCGCCCTCCACCTTCGGCGGATAGAGCAGCAGGAAGACGAATTGCGTCCAGGGAAGGAAGCTCTGGTCCGGACCCGGATGCAGCGCCTGGACGAGGTGCCCGAGCGGCAGATCCTGGTGGGCATGGGCGCCCAGAGTGGCATCGCGCACCCGGCGCACGACCTCGCGGAACGGCGGATTGCCGGAAAGGTCGACCGGGATCGGCACCTGGTTCAGGTAGAAGCCCATGACGTGGTCCACCACGGTCTGGTGGTAGCTCATGGGCGTGCCCACGACCAGCCGCTCCTGGCCGGAGAGGCGGACGAGCAGGGCGTCGAAGACCGCGAGGCCGGCGACGAACAGGGTCACCCCTTCGCGCTGGGCGAAATCGCCGAGCCCCGCCGCCCTGGACCGCGGCACGGTGAATGGGCGCCGCTCGCCACGGAGGCCCGGCACGGCCGGGCGCGGCCGGTCGAGCGGCACCGGCAACGGATCGACGATGCCGTCCAGGCGCTCGCGCCACCAGGCGAGCTGATCCGCCACCAGGGCCTCGTCGCGCAGCCGCTCCCGCTGCCAGACCGCGAAGTCGGCGAGGTGGAACGGCGGCTCGGGCAGGCCCGGAGGCCGGCCGGCCTGGAAAGCGCGATAGCAGTTCAGCAGCTCGCTCTCGGTCGAGTAGAACGACAGGTGGTCGTTGATCATGTGGTGGAGCACGATGGGCCGGACGAAGTCGTCGTCGTCCACCTGGACCAGCACGATGCGGAAAAGCGGCAGACGCCCGATGTCGAACGGCTCGCGGACCGTGGCATTGGCGGCCCGGGCGGCCTCGTCCTCGCGGCGGTCCCAGGGGAGCGCCCGCAGGTCGACGACCGGGAGGTGGACCGTCACGCTCGGAGCGACCTCCTGGATAGGCTGGCCGCCCACCTCGCGGAAGGTCGTACGCAGGCTCTCGTGGCGGCGCACCGTCTCTTGCAGAGCGCTTCCAAAGGCGGCGATATTCAGCCGCCCCCGGAAGCGGCTCGCCGCGCAGATGTTATAGACCGGGCTCGCGGGATGGGCCCGCTGGACGCGCCAGAGCCGCTCCTGGTCGAAGGAGAGCGGGCTGGCGCCTTCGCGCGTCCTCCTGGGAATGACCGGAACGAGCGGAGGGGCCTGGGGGGCCGGCGCTGGCCGGCTCTCAACCGCCCTTGGGATGGGACGCTCGCTCTCCGTCTGGCGCTTCTTCAGGGCCAGCTCATAGAGAGCGCGCTGGGCCGGAGAGAGGGAGGCGAGCCGGTTCGCGAGGTCCTGCGAGCCTCATCCAGCCTCTCCGCCGGTTCCCAGCTCACGGGCCAGGCGGACCTCGGCCTCCTCCAGAGAGAGCGACTCGATCTCGGCCAACAGGCGCGCCAGCTCCTCCTCGTCGCTCTCTTTCGCGGCGCTGAAGCCGGCGTCCTCGATGCGGTCCGCCAGCTCGGCGACGGTCGGGGATTCGAGGAGCGCCGCCATCGGCAGCTCGCTCCCGAAGGCCGCATTGACCCGGGTGATGATCTGGATGGCCAGCAGGGAGTTGCCGGCGAGATCGAAGAAATTGTCTTCCGCACCTACCCGGTCGAGGCCGAAGGCCTCCTGCCAGATGCCGGCGAGCGTCCGCTCCGTGGAGGTCCGCGGCTCGAGATAGTCAACCGCCAGGTCCGGCCGCGGATGGGCCTCCCCGGGATGCGCGGCATGAGCACTGGCCAGGAACCCCGCGGCATGGACGGAATCGAGCTGTTCCGCCAGGGCGTCCAGGTCCTGGGTCGAGACGACCACCTGCGGCAGGCCGCTCGCCAGGGCGCGTTCCAGGGCCTGCTCCAGCTCGCCGGCCGTGATGCCATACGTCGCGAGCGCCGCCCGGAGCTGCTCGGCCAGGGCGGGATCCGCCGCGGTCACCGGCTGCCAGCGGAAATGGCCCCAGTCGATGGTCTGGGTGAACGGTCCTCCTCCCGCGACCGACCGGGCCTGCGCCAGGGCGTCCAGGAACGACGAGGCCGCGCACACGTCGGCCTGGCCGAAGCCGCCGATCGCCGCCGCATGGGCGCCGAAGAGCACGAAGAGGTCGAGCGGCAGGTCGCGCGTGGCAGCAGCAAGAGCGAGCGTGCCGCGCACCTTCGGCGCCAGCTCGGCGGCGGCCGTGTCGCGGGTCTTCCACTGCATCAGCCCGCCGGGCGCGTCCTCCTCGGCGAGGATCACGCCGTGGATCGCCCCGAACCGCTCGCGTACCCGCGACACCGCCGCCTCGACCCTCCCCGGGTGGGTCAGATCGACCGGCAGCACGAGCACCTCGTGGCCTTCCGCCTCCAGGGCAAGGACGCGGCGCAGGCGGACCGCCTCTTCGTCCTGCTCGTCGCGCGCGCCCAGCCATTCGCCCCAGCGCGGGCGCGGCGGGGTGTCCTCCGGAGCGAGGAGCGCGAGCTTCGCTCCGGCGGTGCGGACGAGGTGCTCGGCCACGACCAGCCCGGTCTCGCCGAGGCCGCCCGCGATCAGGTAGACGCCGCCCTGGCGCAGCCGGTTGGCAGCCGCTCCGGGCTCCGGCAGGCGGATGCGGCAGAAGCGCCGCACCCAGCGATGCCGGCCGCGCAGGGCCGCCACCGACTCCGCCTCGGCGGAGGCCAACACCGGGACCAGCCGGTCCGCGAGAGTATCCAGGTGCTCAGGGAGGACGTCGATCACGCCGCAGGTCACGTGCGCGATCTCCTGCGGGAGCACGCGGCAGGGTCCCAGGAGGAGAGCCTTCTCCGGGACCAGCTCCTCCCCTCCTGTCACCTCCTGAAGGCCGTTCGCGACGACGCGCACATGGAGCGGCGTGTGGAGCTCCAGCTCGCCGAGGGCCTGCGACAGCCAGAGCAGGCTGTAGAAGCCCAGCTCCTCGGCTTCTGCCGGGGTTGGCACAGCGGGCGTCAGGCTCCAGAGATGGATGATCCGACCGGGTAAATCGCCGCGCGGGCGCAGCTCCCGGAACAGGCTCCGGTAGCCCTCCCGGTTGCGCGGGTCCAGGCTCCAGGAGCGCTCGCCGAGCGCCGAGAAGCCTTCTCCCTTCGCGACGCGGAACACGGTATGTCCGTGCGCCTCCAGCCGTGCAGCCACGCGCTCGCCCAGGCCAAGCTCGTCGAGGAACAACATCCAGGGACTGTCCGGCTCAAGGGCGGGTGACGCCAGCGCGGGCGCACGCTCCCAGACCGGGGTGTAGAACCAGTCGTCGAGGGGGCTCCGGGAGCCGGCCCCCGGCGCGGCGGCATTCACGGCTCCGGGCTCGATGAAGTAACGGCGCCGCTCGAAGGGATAGGTCGGCAGCGGCACGCGGCGGCGGCTCTCTCCGGCGGCGAAAGCGGTCCAGTCCGGTGCCGCGCCGGCGAGCCAGAGACGGCCGAGGGCGTCGAGCAGGAACGCCTGGTCGGAGACGTCGTCACGACGGTCGCGCAGCGAGGAGACCTCGACCTGCCCGGCGGGCCGCGCGGGGTGCTGCCGGGCGAGGGTGCCGAGGGCCTGGCCGGGCCCGACCTCGAGGAGGATGCGCGGTCTGTCTCCCGCATCTGCCCGAGCCATCAGCGCTTCCAGCCCTTCGGCGAAGCGGACCGTCTCGCGCAGGTGCCGCGCCCAGTAGCCGGGATCGGTCGCCTCGGCATCGGTGATCCAGGTGCCGGTCACATTCGAGACAAAGGGGATGCGCGGCGGCGCGAAGGTGATGCCGCGTGCCACCCGCGCGAGGTCCGCGACGACCGGCTCCATCATCCGCGAATGGAAGGCGTGTACCGTCTGGAGGCGGCGGCTGGCGATTCCCCGCGCGGCGAGCCCGCGTGCCAGCTCCTCCACCGCCGCGGACGGGCCGCCGACGACCGAGAGGGCCGGACCGTTCGCGGCGCACAGAGAGAGCTCCGCCGGCAGTAACCGCAGCAGGGGCTCGACCTCGGCGGCCGGCAGCGGCACGGCCAGCATGGCGCCGCCCGGCAGGCCGTCGATCAGCCGGGCGCGTGCGGCGACCAGGGCGAGGGCGTCCTCCAGGGAGAAGACCCCGGCGAGGCAGGCGGCCACGTACTCGCCCAGGCTGTAGCCGAGCAGGGCCTGCGGGCGGATGCCCCACTCCATCCAGAGCTGCGCCAGAGCATACTCGACGGCGAAGACCGCGGGATGGGCCACGAGGGTCTGCCCGAGCCCGTCGTCCCCGGGCTCCTTCTCCTCGGCAAGGAGGCGGCGCAGGTCGGACTTCGCCGACGTTCCAGGAGGGCCGGAAGGGGGCTCGGCGGCCCCTTCGGGATAGAGCACCTCGCGGATGTCGACGCCCAGGTGGGGACGGAGCAGCTCGGCGCAGCGGTCGATCGCCTCGCGGAAGACCGGCTCGCGCTGGTACAGCTCGGCACCCATCCCGGCGTAATGGTCCCCGAGCCCGGGAAACAGGAAGGCGACGCCCGGCGCCTCTTCTCCGGAGGTCCCGGCATCGGCGGTGATCAGCCGTCCCGGCTCTGCGTTCCGGAGGAGACGGGCTGCCTCTTCTCCATCGCGGCAGACCAGGGCGCGGCGATAGCGAAAAGTCTTGCGTCCCACCCGCAACGTGTGGGTCGCGTCTGCGAGATTGATCGATCGCTCGGAGTCTTCCAACCAGCCTGCCAGGTTCGCCGTCGCCGCGTCCAGGGCGGACGCGGTGCGGGCCGACAGCACGAGAAGCTGCCAGGGCCGCGAGGGAGAAGACGGCTCCGGCGGCGGGGCCTCTTCGAGCACGATGTGCGCGTTCGTGCCGCCGATCCCCAGCGAATTGACGCCGGCCCGGCGCGGCTCAGCTCCCACCGGCCAGTCGCGCAGGGCGGTGCTGACGTAGAACGGGCTCTCCTCCAGGCCAAGGGCCGGATTGGGCCGCTCGAAGTGGAGGCTCGGCGGGATCTGGCCGTGCTTCAGGGCCTGCACCGTCTTGATCAGACCGGCCACCCCCGCGGCGGCGTCCGCGTGCCCGATATTGGTCTTGATCGAGCCGAGGCCGCAGAATCCCTGGCGGTCGGTCGAGGCGCGGAAGGCGCGCGTCAGCGCCTGCACCTCGATCGGATCGCCCAGCGGGGTGCCGCTGCCGTGCGCCTCGACATAGCCGATCGTGTCCGGCTCGACCTGGGCGACGACCAGGGCCTCCGCCACCGCCTCGGTCTGGCTCTCGACACTCGGCGCCGTATAGCCCGCCTTGGCCGCGCCGTCGTTGTTGATGGCCGAGCCCAGGATCACCGCATGCACCGTATCGCCGTCGGCCAGCGCATCGGCCAGGCGCTTGAGCAGCACCACACCGGCGCCGTTCCCCTCGACCGTCCCGCGGGCATTCTCGTCGAAAGCCCGGCAGTGGCCGTCCGGCGAGCCGATGTTCCCCTCCTCGAAGAGATAGCCGGTGCGGTGCGGGAAGCTCACCCCGACCCCGCCGGCCAGCGCCAGGTCGCACTCGCCGCCGAGCAGCGCCTGGCAGGCGATGTGGATCGCCACGAGCGAGGTCGAGCAGGCCGTCTGCACCGCCACGCTGGGACCGCGCAGGTTGAGCTTGTACGAGGTATGGGTGGTCAGGAAGTCCTTGTCGTTCAAGAGCTTGATCTGGAGCCCGCCGGCCTCGGCGAGGAGGGATGGATTCGACAGGAGATTGAAGGCGAAATAGCTGGTCGAGGCCGAGCCTCCGAAGACGCCGACCCGCCCCGCGAAGCCCTGCGGGTCATAGCCGGCGTTCTCGCAGGCCTGCCAGGCGCATTCGAGGAAGAGCCGGTGCTGGGGGTCCATCAGCTCCGCCTCGCGCGGCGTGAAGCCGAAGAATTCGGCGTCGAACAGCTCCACGCCGTCGAGCACCCCGCGGGCCCTCACGTAGGCCGGGTCGGCGAGCAGCTCGGGAGCCACCCCGTTGGCGGCCAGCTCCTCCTCGGTGAACCGGGTGATCGACTCGACCCCGCCGCGCAGATTGCGCCACAGCTCGTCGACGTCCCTCGCGCCGGGGAAACGTCCGGCCATCCCGATGATTGCGATCCGATCGAGAGTATCCATATCGTCCTCTTCTTACCTATAGGTGCCGGGCGAGACCCATAAGCGCCCCAGAGGTCGGAACGAGGAAGGGTAGCATGGCCCCTCAGCAGGGGTGGAGGCCACAAGCAGACGAGACCGGCGCATGGCCCCCCCCGCCCCGGTTCCGACAAATTTCAACAACTTTGGCGAGTTATGCAAGATTCGGCTGCCGTTTTTCGTCTTTTTAAGGGGTAGACACGGAGGCGTGCGCGCCGACGGGCGGCGGCCTGTCCTCCGGGAGACGCCGCGTCATGCACGACCGGATCTTCAAGGGCCTGTTCCGGGCCTTCCTACCCGACCTCCTCCGCCTGGTCTTCCCCAGGATCACGGAGCGGCTCGATCTCTCCTGCCCCACCTTCCTGGACAAGGAGCTCTTCACCGACTGGCTGAAGGGGACGCGCCGCGAGGTCGACCTGCTCGCGAAGGTCGATCTTCAGGACAGCGACGATTTCCTGCTGGTGCACGTGGAGATCGAGGCCCGCGCGACGGATGGAATGGGACGACGCATGTGGGGCTACCGGAACCAGATCCAGGCCTTGCACAACTGCCGGGTCCTACCTATCGTGGTCAACGTGCGAAGGGGGAAGCCAGGCATCCACCTGGAGGTCTTGGACGACGACCTCCTCGGGCCGGAGCTCGAAGGATTCCACTATTTCAGCTTCGGCCTCGCCGGTTGCAGCGCCACTGCATACCTCACCAGGCCGGAGCCTCTGGCTTGGGGTCTAGCGGCTCTGATGGACCGCGGGACCCTCAGCCGCGTCCACCACAAGCTCACCTGTCTGCGGAAGATCGCTTCTGCCGAGTTGAGCGATGTCCAAAGACTCCTACTGGTCAACTGCGTCGAGTCGTATTTAGAATTGAACCCCGAGGAGGCCGCGGAGCTTCAGTCCCTGAGCCACCTCGACGAGAATCAGGAGGTTCAAACCATGGCAATGACCTGGGCGGAACGAATGATCGCGCAAGGACGTGAAGAGGGAATGCAGACGGGCAGGCAAGAGGGGCAGGAGCAGGGAGCCCGGCGGGTCGTCCTCCATCTGCTCGGCGAGCGCTTTGGAGCCATCCCCGATCGCATCCGCCGACAAGTCGAGGAGATCGAATCCCTGGATCGCCTGACACGCCTGGCGGGAGACGTGCTCCGAGCCCGATCCTTCGAGGAGATCGGGCTCGGATAGTGCTCTCGCGAGCGATCAGACCTGGGGCGGCTTCTCGGCAGGCGGCGGCGGTGCCGGAGCCGCCGGGGGTGGCGGCGGAGGGAGGGGATTGATGATGTCCATGGACAGCTTCCAGGGGCCTCCCGGTGCGCGGTCCCAGATCCTCACGTAGTGCCCCTTCTCCGTTGCTTCTCCTTCGGTGCGCTCGTAGGTGCCGTAGACGTAGCCGAGGTCGCCCGCGGCCGAGGCGTGCGCGGCGATCGGCTCCCAGGTGAAACGCGCCTTCTCTTCCGCCAGCGCCTTCTGGACCGCTTCCTTGCCGGCGGAGGGTTGCGCGCCATTGCGCATCAGCCGGGCGTCCGTGGCGAGGACCGGCGAGAAAGCGGATGCGATCCCCTGCGCGACTCCGTTCTTCGCCAGGGTCCGGTCGGTTTCCAGCAACGACGCTTCGGTCGCTTTCGCATCAACGGCCGGCGCGCCGCCCTCCTTCTCCGGCTTGAGCGGCCCGGGCTCGCCGCCCGCGGGCGCCGCTGTCGGAGTCCCGATTCCAATGTCGATGACGAACCGGAAATTGCCATCCGGCTGCTTGCGCCAGATCGTCATGTAGTGGCCGTGGGTCTTCTGGTCCGACCCCGAACGGCTGATCTCGAAGGGGCCCGTGGTCCAGCCGAGGTCGCCGGAGCGGGCGATGTCGGCGTGGACCGGCCGCCAGTCCAGGGTGATGGGCGGATTCGGACGGGTCCCCAGCCACTGCTTGCCGGGCACCGGCCCGGGACGGAACAGGACGGAGTCGTCCGCGATGTAGGCGCGGAAGGCGTCCATCATCCCCTTCTCCACGGACGCCTTCGCGAAGGCGCGCTCCGCAGCCACGAGCGCGTCGAGGTCGCCCGGGAGATCTTTGATCACCTGGGCCGCGGCGGACCCTACGACCGCCAGGACCAGAAGCGCGGCGGCGAATGCTCTTCTCATTGCAGACTCCTTTTCTAATCTAAACCCTGCGCTGGCGCTGCTTCTCGCGGCGCAGCGCGCCGCGGCTCCGCCGCTCTTCGATCGCCTGGACCGGCGCGGCTCCACCTTCTTCGACCGGCTGGAGGAGCCGGGCCAGGGCGCCGACCGTCGGCCCCTCGAACAGGGTGACAGCGGAGACGTCCGCTCCCGGAAACTCGGCTTTGAGCCGGGAGATCACCTTGAGGCCGATCAGCGAGTTGCCGCCCAGGTCGAAGAAATTATCATTGACTCCGACCTGATCGAGCCCCAGGACCCCTTGCCAGACGGCGGCAATCTTCTCCTCCATCTCGTTGCGGGGCGCCACGAAGGCGCTCGACAGCGCCGGCCGGGTGTGCACCTCCCGCACCTCGGGCGTGGCCAGCTCTTCCTCCAGGCTGCGCGCGGCCCAGCTCTCCTCGATCCGCGTCTGGAAGTCCTGCCGCGACACCGCCACCTGTGCGATGGATGCGCGCAACGCCCGCTCCAGCGCTTCGACGCCCTGGGCCGGCGACAAACCCCTGCGCAGGCTCTCCTCGCGCCAGGCCTTGAGCTCCGCCGGCACCTCGGTCTCGACCGCCATGCCGACCTCCTGCCAGGCGTCCCAGTTCACCGACAGCGTAAAGGGGCCGCCGCGGGCGTTTTCCGCCTGCGCGAAGGCGTCGAGGAAGGCGTTGGCCGCCGCATAGTCGGACTGGCCCGGCTGCGACAGGACCGAGGTGACCGAGGAGAAGAGGACCAGGAAACCGGCCTGCTCGCGGAAGAGGTCCGCCAGGATCAGCGTGCCCCGGACCTTGGGCGCCAGCACCCGCTCGACGGCCTCGCGGGTCTTGGTCTGGATCAGTCCCATGCCAGGAACGCCCGCGGCATGGAAGACGCCGTCGATCCGGCCGAAGCGCGCAAGCGACTGCGCCTTGACCCCGGCCATCGCCTGCCGGTCGGAGCTGTCGGCGGCGGCCACCAGGACTTCGGCCCCCAGCTCTTCCAGGCGCCGCACCGTGCGGATGCGACGGCTCGTCCGGTCGTCCTCGCCGTGCTGTGCCAGCCAGCTTTCCCATGTGGCCCGCTCGGGCAGGCCGGAGCGGCCGGCCAGGATCAGCTTGGCCCGCCAGGTGGTGGCCAGCCGCTCCGCCACGGCCAGGCCGATGCCGCCCAGGCCGCCGGTGAGCAGATAGACGCCACCCTCGCGCAGCCTTGGCCGGCCCGCGTCCTTCTCCAGCCGCACCGGCTCCCACGCCTGCACCCACCGGTGCGCGCCGCGCCAGGCGAGGACGTGGTCCGCCGCGCCGGCCACCGCTTCCGCGAGGAGGCTGTCGATCAAGGATGCGAGCACGCCCGCCCGGGGCAAGCGGCCCGGGACATCGACCGTCCAGCAGCCGATATTCGGAAATTCGCGCGGGATCACCTTGCAGGGGCCGAGCAGGGTGGCCCGCTCCGGCTCCAGCGGCTCCTCGCCGGTCACTTCCTGCACGCCCGAGGAGACCGCCAGGAGGTCCACCTTCGCCTCGCCGTTCCGCTTGCCCAGGGCGCGTGCCAGGAAGAGCAGACTGTAAAAGCCCAGATCGAGCGCTCCCTGGAGGCCGAGGGTCTCCCCCTCGCCGGTCACGGTCCAGAGGTGGACGATCCGGCGCGGGGTTTTACTTTCGTCGGCCAGCTCCGCGAGCAGGGAGTCGTAATCCTCCTCACGCCGCGGATCGAGCCGCCAGGTGCTCTCCCCCGCTCTTTCGTAGAAGTCGCCGATCTCGACCGCGGCCACCTCGGCGCCCAGCTCGCGCAGCCGCTCTGCCAGCCGCGCGCCCAGCCCGAGCCCGTCGACGAAGAGCAGCCAGCTCTCCCCTGCCAGATTGTCGGGCAGCGGCAGCGGGGCCTTGGACCGCTTCCAGACAGGCGCGTGGAACCAGTCGGCCAGGTCGGACGACTCGCGCTTCGTGGCGAAATCCGGCTTCTTGGGCTCCACCCAGAATCGCTGGCGCTCGAAGGGATAGGTCGGAAGTGGAACCCGGAGCCGCCGCTCCTCCGCATGGCAGGAGGTCCAGTCGACCGGGACACCCGCCAACCAGAGCTTGCCGAGCGCCGCGGTCAGGAAGGCCGCGTCCTCGTGCCGTTCCTTGGGATGCCGCAGGGATGAGATCACCGCGTGACCAGACCGGGTTGGGTGCTGCCGCGCCGCCGTGGCGAGCGTGTTGCCCGGCCCCACCTCCAGCAGGACACGGTCCGGCTCGCGGAACAGCTCGGCGACCGCT
This sequence comes from uncultured Holophagales bacterium, assembly GCA_963842525.1. Taxonomy (GTDB): domain Bacteria; phylum Acidobacteriota; class Thermoanaerobaculia; order Multivoradales; family UBA5704; genus UBA5704. Next base: position 1,324,743 of record CAWJGT010000009.1, on the reverse strand, counting down.
TCGGCGAAACGGACGGCGCCGCGGAGCTGGCGGGCCCAGTAGGTGGGATCGACGGCCTCCTCGGGCCGGATCCAGGTGCCGGTGACGTTCGAGAGGTAGGGGATGCGCGGCGCGTGCCGCGGCACCCGGGCCACCGCCGCCGTGAAGGCCGGCAGGATCGGGTCCATCATGGCCGAGTGGAAGGCGTGCGAGGTGTGGAGCGGCCGGCAGTCGAGACCCTCCGCCGCAAGCTCCCTCTCAAGCGCCTCGATCGCCTCGCCCGGACCGGAGACCACGCAGAGGTCAACCCGATTGATGGTGGCGAGGGACACCTCGGGGAAACGTGCCAGCCGCGGCAGCAGGTCCGCCTCGGGGAGCGGCACCGCGAGCATCGAGCCCGCCGGCATGCTCTGCATCAGCCGGCCGCGCTCGGCGACCAGCGCCAGCGCATCCTCCAAGGCGAACACGCCGGCCAGACAGGCCGCGACGTATTCGCCGATGCTATGGCCGGCCATCGCCGACGGCCGCACGCCCCAGCTCATCCACAGCCGCGCGAGTGCGTATTCGACCGTGAACAGGGCCGGCTGCGTGACCGCCGTCTGCTGGAGCCGCCGCGCCGCTTCCTCGCTGTCGGCTCCGGGATAGAGCACGTCGCGCAGGTCGAAGCCAAGGTGCGGCCGGAGGATCTCAGCACAGCGATCGATCTCCTGGCGGAAGACCTCCTCCGTGTCATAAAGACCGCGCCCCATATCCGGGTACTGTGCCCCCTGGCCGCTGAACAGGAAAGCGACCGACCGCTCGCCGGCCTCGCAGAAGCCGTCGAGCACCCGGTCGGGATCGCGCGACTCCAGCGCCTCGACGCCGTCCTCGACCGAGCGGCAGACCAGGACGCGCCGGTGGTCGAAGGTCCGCCTTCCCTGTTGCAGGGTCCAGGCGGCGTCGGCGAGACAGAGATTCGGGCTCTCCCGTAGATGGGTGCCGAGGCCGAGCGTCAGGTTCTCCAGAGCCGAAGCGGTCTTTGTGGACAACGGCAGGAGCTGCCATTCGCGAGCCGGTCCGGAAGGCTCTGCCTCCGGCGCCTCCTCCAGGACCATGTGCGTGTTGGTGCCGCCCATGCCGAGCGAGCTGACACCGGCGCGCCGGGGCATGCCCTCCGGCACGTCCCACGGCCGCAGCTCGGTGGCGACGTAGAATGGGCTGCTCTCAAAATCGATCTTGGGGTTCGGCCGCTTGAAGTGGAGGATCGGCGGGATCGTCTTGTGATGCAAACAGAGCGCGGCCTTGATGAAGCCTGCCGCGCCTGCCGCCGTGTCCAGATGCCCGATATTGGTCTTGATCGATCCCAGCGCGCAATATTGCTTTTTATCAGTGCCGGCGCGGAACGCCTGCGTGAGCGCCGCGACCTCGATGGGGTCGCCGAGCAGGGTGCCGGTGCCGTGCGCCTCGACATATGTGATCGTTTCGGGGCCCACCCCCGCGGCCTCCTGGGCAAGCCGCACCACCTCGGCATGGCCGTCGACGCTCGGCGCCATGTAGCTCACCTTGAACGCGCCGTCGTTGTTGCACGCCGAGCCCTTGACCACCGCCAGAACCTGATCGCCGTCAGCCAGGGCGTCGGAAAGCCGCTTCAGGACGACGACTCCCACGCCGTGGCCGCTGACGAACCCCTTGGCGTCGGCGTCGAAGGTGCGGCAATGCCCGTCGGGATCGGTTGTTCCTCCCTCGTGGTAGAGGTAGCCCGAGACCTCGGGCACGTGGATCGACGAGCCGCCGGTGATCGCCATCTCGCATTCGCCCGCCAGCAGGCTCTGGCAGGCGTAGTGGATCGCGGTGAGCGATGTCGACGAGGAGGACTGGACAAGGACGCTCGGACCCTTGAGGTTCATCCGGTAGGAGACCTCGGTGGTCAGGCTGTCCTTGTCATTGCCGATCGCCGCCTGGAGCGAGTCGACCGAGGCGACCAGGTCCACGTGGTAATAAAGATTGCTCAGCCAGTAGGTGTTCATGCTCTGGCCGGCAAATACACCGATGCGGCCTGGATAGCGGTCAGGGTCATACCCGGCCAGCTCCAGGGCCTCCCAGGCGCATTCCAAAAAGACGCGGTGCTGCGGATCGGTCAGCTCGGCGCTGCGCGGGTTGTGGCCGAAGAAGGAGGCGTCGAACATCTCGATGTCGCCGAGGATCCCCTTGGCCTTGATGTAGTTGGGATTCGCCACCATCTCGGCATCGATGCCGGCGGCGAGCAGCTCCTCGTCGGTAAAGCGATGGATGGACTCGACCCTATCGACGAGATTGCGCCAGAGCTCGTTGGCCGTTCGGGCACCCGGGAAGCGACCGCTCATCGCAATGATGGCGATGTCCTCCCGCTCGCCACGTTGGCGGACCGGCCGCGTCGGCAGGACGGGCGCCGCATCACCAGGCGCCAGGAACCGGGCCAGCGACGAGATCGTGGGATAGCGGAAGAGATCGATCAGTGACAGGTCCGCCGGCAGAACCTCTTTCAAGCGCGCATGGACCCGGGTCATCAGCAGCGAATGGCCGCCCAGGTCGAAGAAGTTGTCGTGGATGCCGACCTTCTCGACCTGGAGTGCACCACGCCACACCTCAGCGATGATCCGTTCGAGGTCGCCGCGCGGCGCCACATAGGCATGCGCCAGCTCGGGCCGGAGCTGCTCGGGTACGGGTAAAGCCTTGACATCCAGCTTGCCGTTGGCTGTAAGCGGCAGGGCCGGCAACGGCACAAAGGCCGCCGGGATCATGGCCTCGGGGAGCTTCTCGCGGAGGAAGGCGAGCAGATCGCCCGCCGTGGCGCTCTCCCCCTCGCGGAAGACCACATAGGCCGCGAGGCGCTTCTCGCCCGTGTCCTGCCGCGCCACGACCGCGGCCTCGCGCACGGCCGGATGGCGCCCAAGCACGGACTCGATCTCGCCCAGCTCGATGCGGAAGCCGCGGATCTTGACCTGCTGGTCGGCGCGGCCCAGGTATTCCAGAGAGCCATCCGGCCGCCAGCGCGCCAGGTCGCCCGTGCGGTACATCCGGCTGTCCGGAGCAAACGGATCGGGCAGGAAACGCTCAGCCGTCCCCGCCGGGTTGCCGTGGTAGCCGCGGGCAAGGCCGCAGCCGGCCAGGAACAGCTCGCCCGGGCACCCCACCGGCCGCGGCTCCAGGTGGCCGTCGAGCACATAGGCCTGATGTCCCAGCACCGGCTGGCCGATCGGGATCGTGCCCCGTTCGAAGTCGATCCGCTCCACGCGATGGATCGTCGAGCAGATTGTCGTCTCGGTCAGGCCGTAGCCGTTGACGATCTCCGTCGTGCCGAGCAGCCGATCGACGTCGCCGGCCGACAGCGCCTCGCCGCCGGAGAGGAGCAGCCGGAGCTTCGGCAGCCGGTCCTTCATGGCGTTGAGGCCAGCCAGCAGGGACGGCACGGTGCTCAGGATCGAGACACCGCTCGCCGCGATCAGGGAGGTCAACTTTTCGAAGTCGAGCAGCTCCTCCTTATCCGGCAGAACGACCGCGGCGCCCGCGGCCAGGGCCGGCAGCACCTCGCCCACGAAGCTCGCCGACGCGACCGAGGTGAGCGGCAAAACGGCGTCCCCCGATCCCGGCGCGTAGTCCCGGACGAAGGAAGCGATCAGGCCAGCGAGGTTGCGGTGGGTCAGGAGCACGCCCTTGGGCTCGCCCGTGGAGCCGGATGTATAGATGAGACAGGCGGAGCCCTCACCCCCCTGGCCCATAGGCGTGAAATCAGCCCCGTAGGGGCGGCCGGAATTAGCCCGGGCCTTCAGGCCCGGGAAGGGGAGGCCATCCCCCTCCATCAGCCCCGGTAGGGGCGGCAGGGGCTCGTCGGCAGGATTCCTGTCGCCCCTAGCGGGGCTTCGGGGGTCTGAGGATGCACCCGATTCCCGGGATTGAAATCCCGGGCTAATTCCGGCCACCCCTACGGGGTTGAGTTCGCCCATGGGGAACGGCTGTGAGGGGCTAACCACCTCGATCCCCTCCGGCCAGCGCAGCCCGAGATGGCTCTGCGTGACCACCACCTGCACGCCCGCGTCTTTGACGAGGAAGGCGAGCCGCTCGGCCGGCGCTTCGGGGTCGAGCGGCAGATAGCCGGCTCCGGACTTGAGGATCGCCAGGATGCCTACGACGAGCTCGAGGCTTCGCTCGGCGCACAGACCGACCAGGATCTCCGGGCCCGCTCCCAGCTCCCACAGCCGGGCCGCGACGGCATCGGCCCGTCGCTCAAGCTCTCGATAGATCAGGCGCTCGCCGCGGTATACGACAGCCGTGGCGTAGGGGTCCCGGGCCACCTGCGCCGCAAACAGCTCGTGCACCAGGGCCTCGCCCTCGGGCGCGCCCGTGGCATTCCACTCCGCGAGCACCTGCCGGCGCTCGTCCTCCGCGAGCACAGGCAGGCCTGAGATGTGCCGCCCGGGCTCGACCGCGGCGGCAGCCAACAGCGTCTGGAGGCTCCGCGCCATCCGCTCCGCCGTGCCGGCATCGAACAGATCGGTATTGAAATCGAGCGTGGCGGCGAGGCTCCCTCCACTCTCACCCATCGACAGGGTGAGGTTGAACTGCGCGATCCGCTGCGGCAGCGCCATGTGTGCGAGGCGCAGGCCGCCCAGCTCGACGGTCGCTCCCTCCTCCCCCACTGCGAACGCGGTCAGCTCCGGGATCGGTGCGTTCTGCAGAGCAAACATGACCTGGAAGATCGGCGAGCGGCTCGGATCGCGCTGCGGCTGGAGGTGCTCGACCAGCGCCGGAAACGGGTAGTCCTGATGCTCGAACGCGCCGAGCACACCGCCCCGGGCCTGCTCCAGAAGATCGCCGAACGACAGCTCGCGCGACAGGTCGGCCCGCAGCACAACCGGATTGACGAAGTAGCCCACGACGCCCGCGAGAGACGCCCGTCCCCGTCCCGCCGACGGCGATCCGACGAGCAGATCGGGCTGGCCGGTCCACCGGTGAAGCAGAGCCTGGAAGGCCGCAAGGAGCGTCATGTAGAGCGTGGCCTGCCGGCTCTGTCCCACCGTCTTGAGCCGCGCGGTCAGCTCCGGATCGATGCGGAAGCGCACCGCGGACCCGCGATAGGTCTGGACCGGTGGACGCGGTCGGTCGGTCGAGAGATCGAGCACCGGCAGCTCGCCGGCCAGCCGCTCCCGCCACCAGCCGAGAAGGCGCTCCCCATCGGCCCCGGCCAGCAGCTCGCGCTGCCAGCGGACATAGTCCGTGAAGCGGAGAGCCCTCACCCCCCTGGCCCCCCTCTCCCATCCGCACTCCCCTCCCCCGGGAGAGGGGGGAAGAAGAAGGGCTCCCAGCTCGCGGGCCAGCACCGAGAGCGACCAGAAGTCACCCATAATGTGGTGCATGTTCAGAAGCAAAACCGGCTCTCCTGTCCTGAGATAGAGCCGGACCCGGAACAGCGGCCCTTGCTCCAGGTCGAAGGACCGGTGCGCCTCCTCGTCCAGCCGGGCGCGCAGATCCTCCTCGCTCCAGCCCGCGGCGTCCACGACCTCGAAGTCGACCACGGACGCCGGCGCGACCCTCTGGACCGGGTCGCCACTCTCCCCCACCGCAAAGGTCGTCCGCAGCGCCGGGTGCCGGTCGACCAAAGCCTGGAAGGCGCGGCGCAGGGCTTCGGCGTCCACCTGGCTGGTGATCCGCACCGCGGCCGGCAGGTTGTACGCGGGGCTCGCGGGCTCCAGGCGCCAGAGGAACCAGAGCGCCTTCTGGCCGTCCGAGAGTGCGAAGTCCCCCGTCTCCTCCCCCTCGTGCACGAGAGTGCCTTCGGCCGGCGCTGCGATTCGCTCAGTCACCACCCGGTCGATGACCTCGGCGAGCGTCAGGCCGCCGAAGAAGCTCTCCATGGGGAGCGACACCCCGGTCCGCTCCTCGATGCTGTGCATCAGCTCGATGGCTTTCAGAGAATCGAGCCCCCAGTCGCCGATCGCCCGCTCCGGAGCGATCTCCGTGGGCGCGACTCCGGCGAGCGACGCGACCCGCACGATGAGCCACCGCTCCACATCCTCGCGGGTACGCAGCTCGTCCGGGACCTCCAGATCGGCTGCATCCGCCGCCCCGGCGCCGCTCTCCCGCCATTCACCGACCAAGTCCACAGCACCCGCCAGGAAATCCGCCTTGCTCTGGCGCCGCTGGATCTTGCCGCTGGAGGTCTTCGGCAGGCTCCCCGGCTTGATGACCGCCAGGCCCCAGAGCTGCACCTCGTGCTCCGCAGCCACCGCCTTGCGTACCGCGGCCACGATCTCGTCGAAATCGGCCCGGCGCTGCTCGCGCTGGATCTCCTGCACGACCGCTAGCCGCTCCTCGCCATCCACCTCCACCGAGAAGGCTGCGCCGCACCCGGGCCGCAGCGACGGATGGCTGCGCTCGACCGTCAGCTCGATGTCCTGCGGATAGTGGTTGACGCCACGCAGGATGATCAGGTCCTTGAGCCGGCCGGTGATGTAGAGCTGGTCGTCCTGGAAGAAACCGAGATCGCCGGTGCGGAGGTAGGGATAGGAGCCGTCCTCGCTCCCTCGCCCAGGGTTCACACCCTGGGCTACCGAATGCCGCCCTCCGGGCTCGCCAGAGTCAGGGATCCCAGAGCCCGGAGGGCGAGACTGGGTAGCCCCGGGTGTCAACCCGGGGCGCGCGCCGAACGCCTGCTCCGTCTCCTCCGTCCGATTCCAATATCCCCGCGCCACGCTCGGTCCCGCCACCCAGATCTCCCCGACGCTCCCCGTCTCGCAAGCAATAAGCGTCTCATGATCGACGATCCGCACATCCTGCCCACCCAACACCGCACCGCAGCCCACCAGCTCGCGCGTCGCTGCCTCATCCCCTGCCGCGGCCTCCACCACCCGGTTGCGCGACAGCTCGTCGCCGCGGAAGCTCTTGTGAACGTGCGGCGCATGCTTGCCAGGGCCGGTGACGATGAGCGTGGTCTCCGCAAGGCCATAGCACGGGAAAAGCGCCTCGCGCCGGAAGCCATAGGGCTCGAAAACGCTGACGAACTTCTCCAGGGTCTCCTGGCGGACCGGCTCGGCGCCATTGAAGGCCACTCGCCAGCTCGACAGATCCAGCCCCTCCCGCTGCTCCGGCGTGGTCTTGGCCACGCACAGCTCATAGGCGAAGTTGGGGCCGCCGCTCGTATGCCCCCCGTAGGTCGACACCGCCCGCAGCCAACGGATCGGGCTCTGGAGGAACGACACCGGCGACATCAGCGTGCACGGCGTCCCCACCCAGAGCGACTGGATCATGTTCCCGATCAGGCCAAGGTCGTGGTAGAGCGGCAGCCAGCTCACGCACGGCGTCTCGCCCGTGTGCTCGCACGCGACCTCGATCAGCCGCTCGTTGTGAATCAGATTGCCGTGGCTGACCATCACCCCCTTGGGCGTGGCCGTGGACCCGGACGTATATTGAAGGAAGGCCAGCGTCTCCAGCCCGACGGAGGGATCGCGCCACATGTCTTCCGGACCGGCCGGCAGGTCGTCCGTCGTCCGCCAGGTGAGGGCCTGAAGATCGGGAAGGTCCTCGATCCGGCGCTCGATCGTGGCAAAGACCGCCTGCGTCGTCAGCGCAATCCGCGCCTGGGCATCCGCCACGATGGCGCGGATGCGCGGCATCGGCCGGTTGGGCCGTGGCGGATAGGCAGGCACGGCAATAGCGCCCGCATAGAGGCACCCGTAGAAGGCGGCTACATAGTCGAGGCTCGCCGGATAAAGCAGCAGGATGCGCTCCCCCGCGGCACCCAGATCCTGGAGCGTCGCCGCGATGGCGCGCGCCTTCCGGTCCAGCTCGGCATAGGTGAAGGTGGCTTCCTCCACCTCGCCGTCTGCGAGGAACCGGTAGGCCAGCCGGTCGGGCTGGGCCAGCGCACGGTGGCGCAGCACCTCGACCAGCGAAGAGGCCCCGGCAAGGGGACCATCGGAAAGGCGCGTCATCGTTCTCCCTCCATCATACCCGGGCGCGACGCTCCCCGGGGAGCGCAGCGCGCCGACAAGAAATCAGAGCTGCAGACTGCGGGCACACAGATGCCTTGCGGGAATAGTGTTGCGAGCCCTGAAAAACGGGACGGGGCCCGTGGAGACTCGCAGTGGTCCCGCGGGACCGGCGGGATTCACCACAGGACCATCGACGTTCCCTGCGGTGGCTCGCAGTGGTCCCGCGGGACCGGCGGGATTCACCACGGGACCATCGACGTTCCCTGCGGTGGCTCACAGTGGTCCCGCGGGACCGGCGGGATTCACCGCAGGACCATCGACGTTCCCTGCGGTGGCTCACAGTGGTCCCGCGGGACCGGCAGGCTTCACCGCGGGACCAGGGACGCTCCCCGCGGTGGCTCACAGTGGTGCCGCGGGACCGGCAGGAGTCACCACAGGACCATCGACGCTCCCTGCGGTGGCTCACAGTGGTGCCGCGGGACCGGCAGGAGCCACCACAGGACCATCGACGCTCCCTGCGGTGGCTCACAGTGGTGCTGCGGGACCGGCAGGAGCCACCACAGGACCATCGACGCTCCCTGCGGTGGCTCGCAGTGGTCCCGCGGCGTGCAGCCTACCTGCCCCCAGATCCTTCGCTACGCTCAGGATGACACGACGGGTCTGGGGCCCCAGGACAGACTTTGTCAGCTCGCTAGAAGGCCGCGTTGAAGGGCCGAAATGAGACACTTATTTTGTGACGAGCCCTTAGGTCGTTTTCGCGTCAACCAGGGGAGATGAGATTCCAGCCTGGGTCTCCACCTGTCCTTCCGATCTCGCCAGGATGGATTCCAGGACGGGCCGGAGGGAGCGCAGCCGCCGGCAGCGGATGGCGGCGTCCCAGAGAGGCTCCAGCTTCTTCCAGCCCGCGGTGTAGCAGAAGCTCTTGAGCCGGCGCTCCCAGGTTGAATGCTGGGCGCTGGCGTGGAAGATCGAGCCCCAGCGGTAGAACTCCTTGTAGGCCCACCAGTAGCCCGCCTCCAACTCCTCCTCGGACATCCCGCGCGTCCGATAGACCACGTGGCGCGTGTCGTACAGGTCCCAGTCGCGGGTCCGCAGGCGCCCCTCCGCCTCCATCCGCGCATAGAGGGCCGTGCCGGGATAGGGGGTGAGGATGTGGAACGTCGAGGTGGTCAGGCCGTTGTCGAGAGCCCAGTCCACAGTGCTCCGGAAGACGTCAGGACCGTCGTCGTCCAGCCCGAAGACGAAGCTGCCGTTGACCATGATGCCGAGCTCGTCCAGGCGACGGACCGCGGCGCGGTAGTCCTTATTGAGGTTTTGTGCCTTGTTGCTCTGCCGCAGGTTGGCCGGGCTCAAGGTCTCGAACCCGACAAAGAGGCTGCGCAGCCCCGCCTCCGCGGCGCGCTCGATGAGGTCTCCGCGCAGCACCGAGTCGACCGTGGCCGCGCCCTGGAACAGCCGGCCCATGCCGCGCATGCCGACGAATAGCGCCGTCGCGAAGCGGACATCGCCCAGCAGGTGATCGTCCAGAAAGTAGAGATGGCTCCCGGGCAGGCGCTCGATCTCGGACAGGGCGTCGTCCACTTTCTGCGTATAGAACCCCCGGCCGCCCTCGAAAAACGCGTCCTTGTAGCAGAAGTCACAGTGGTGCGGGCAGCCGCGGGTGACCACGATCGAGTTGGGGACGAGGTAGAGCGGCCGCCGGATCAGATCGCGCCGCACCGGCGGCAGGCGCTCCAGCGTCCGCACACTGGAGAAATAGCGCCGCTTCGGACAGCCCGCGGCCAGGTCGCGCAGGAACTCGGGGAACGTCTCCTCACCAGGGCCGCAGAAGATGCTGTCTGCATGGGGCGCGGCCTCGGCCGGCAGCGAGGTCACATGCAGCCCGCCGAGCGCCACGTAGCATCCCCGGGCCCGGTAGTGGTCGGCGATGGCGTACGCCCGCCGGGCATTGGTGATGTAGACCTGGATCACCACCAGGTCCGGGTGATCGTCGAGTCTGAGGGTCTCGACGTGCTCGTCCACCAGCGTGATCTCGGCGTCGGGGTCGAGATATGCCGCCAGGGTCGCCAGCCCCAGGGGTGGGAAGAGCGAGTACTTGATCGGCCGACAGAACGGGCTGGTGGCCTCGGTCAGGGACGGCAGAATCATCTTGACGCGCAAGGGTCGTGGTTTCGCCATGGGGACAGTCCACCACCTCCGAAGGGCATCCGAACGGCCGAATCGGGAAGAAGCGGACCGAGATTGTGGCAGAACCGTGGCGTTCCCGGTCAACTCATTTTTCAAGAGCCCGACGCCGGCCGCCGGTAAACAGCGCCAGCGCCAACAGCGCCGCCCCGATCATCTCCACCGCTCCGAACGCTCCACCGCCCCGGCTCTCGGTGGTGATGCGCTGCCCCTCGGCGTTGTACATGGCGATGGCAGGCGTGCCAGGCCCCTGTACCGTGCCGTTCGTGGCCTGCTCCTCGAACTGCTCGAGCGCCGTGTTCAGTTGGGCGATCAGGGTGTCCGTCGCCTTTTCGAAACCCGCCGCGGCAAAATTCCGCCGCTTGCGGTCGACATTCAACGGGCTCGACCGCCCTTTGACCGTGCTCTCGCCGGCGGCCCGAAAAAGAAGCGCTCGCGATTCGATGTCGTAGACCACGGCATCCACCACGGTCCGGGTATCGTTCTTCTCCCCTTCGATCAACAGGGGACCGACGACGGTCAGGTAGGTCCACGAGGCGCGGGTCGATTCCGTGAACTGTGCCTGGTCGTACGACAGCAGGACGATGAGGTCGAGCCCCAGCGAGGCGCGGATCTGGTCGAGGTTGATGAAGCCTCCACCAGGCTGAAGATAGGTGGTCGGAACGACCTCCAGATGCCCGATCCCTTTGTGCGCCTTGAACGCTTCGGCAACCCCCGCTAAGAGCCTCTGCTTCTGCTCCTCGGTAATCGGGTCGGGCTCGTCGCTCCGGTTCGGAGCGAACGCCAGCCCCACCCGGACCGGCAACTGGAGGACCACTTCTTGCGCCGGCTGCGCGGCGGTGGCCCCCTGTGGATAGAGGAAGTCCAGCGCGCTGTTGGTGCGCTTCGTCGGCGGCAAGGTGCCCACGCAGCCGGTCGAGGCCACACACGCAGCCAGGAGCAGAAGGACGGGAATCCGGTGTCTCATGGTGACCTCCCCAGCAGAAGGCGGAGCACCCTTGGCTCCATCGGCACGTAAGGCGAACGGCGTGCCACCATTGGTCAAAAGACCTATGTGACTCAACTGTTTCGACTTATGGCGAGGCAGTCAGAGCCCGTGCCCCGGCCTTATGGATCAGCAGAGACATTGCCTGTACGCGAGGCATACACCTGATGCACGGCCGCACGAGGGCAGGTGCCGGAGCACCCACCCTCGAAGCGAGCTCTTGCAGGACGGATTCCTAGCGGAAGGCGGCGACCGTGTTGCGTGTGTTGTTCAGCACGCGGTGGTTGTCGCTCTGGGACGCCGTGCCCATGGGCAGGCCGTTATAGAGCGTGAGCGGGCTCGACCAGTAGTTCAGCCGCGGGCAGCCGGCCGGGCAGTTGTACGCCATGATCGTGCGCCAGGACGGGCTGCCGGTGTACCGGTAGCCGTGGCCGTACGAGTAGGGCGAGGTCGACGGATCGGTCGCCGGGTCGTGGCGAGCGGACTGGAGGTGTCCGATCTCGTGGCCGAAGGAGTAGTAGCCCGTGGCACAGCTCCAGTGGGCGACTGCGAATGCCGTGCTCGCCGTCGATCCAATGCTGGAGGCGAGGCCGCAGGAGGACGAATTGTTGATGAGCAGGACGCCGACGTCAGCCGTCACCGAGTTGCGCGTCGTGTGGATGCTGTCCATGTAGCCATCGCTGGTCCCGCGATACCGGCTCAGATCGGTGCTGAAGCTGCCGCTCTGGGTGTAGGTGACCTGCGACTTGTGGGCCAGGATGAGGTCGATGAGCACGCCGCTGTTGGTGTAGCCCTGATTGGTCTCCGCCACGGCGAGGTCGACCACGGCGCTGATGTTGCCCGAAGCCGACGCCGCGGACGACGTGTAGTGCACCATCACGCGGATAACGGTGTCGGCCTTGTCCAGGCCGTTGCCGCTGCCCTTCATCCTGTAGGTCTTGATGTTCTTGTATGCCGGCGGATGGTCCGGCGGCATCGCGGCCGGGTTCACTTCGGAGATCACATGGCCGCCGCTCTTCAAGGGCCGGATCTGGTACAGCGCCCCGGCGAAATGGATGTTGCCGGTGATGTTGCCATTGTTCTTGACCAGCATCACCTGGTTCATCGGGTTGAACCGGAGCGCGTCCGCCGTGAACGGCACGATCGCCGTCCCGGGGTCCTCGATGACGCCGGACCACACCAGGGATCCCGACTTCGTCATATAGGAATTGATGCGATACGCTCGCAGGTCGAGGCCCGGACCGAGATTCAAGGGCAGCGACGCCGCCGTCTCGGTCACCAGGTCGACGTTCGCCCGCACCAGGTGCAGGGGTCCCAGGGCGGCATCTTCAGACAACGCATTGTAAGACGGGTCCAGATTCAGCGCCTTGCCATACGTGCTGGCGATGTCGAGAGGCGTGAAAAGACCCTCGCCAGCCTGAGCCGAGACGGCCAGGAAAGCAAGCACGGCCGCCGTTCCAACGATACGAAACCATACTCTCCGCATTCCAATCTCCTTCCAAGAAGAACGGACACGTCGTATCTGCGCCCCGCGATGGAAGCGCGTCTGGAGAGGGCCCTCTGGCAAGTAGAAGTGCACCGGGCGGGGAAAAGCGCGCCGGCCGACGCCGTGATAGGCTTCGCCCCGGTCTCCGCGGCCCCTCTCCGAGGCGCGGACCGAATTCAGGGAGGAGGAAGCCCCATGGCAAGGCGTGGAGGATTCAGGACGCAGGCCCCGAAGGAAGTGACCCTCATCATCGCGATCATCCTGTGGATCATCGGCCTCCTGGCGGGATTGGGCATGATCCATCCCCCGAGCAACCTCGGCTTCTGGTCGCTCGTCGTGGCCGGGGCCCTGCTGATCCTGGGCTCGCTCCTCGACGGGCTCTGAAGCCGGCTCGGCCTCAGCTCCGCCCTCAACGCGCACGAGCCCTCGCCCATCCCGCGGCGAGGGCCGTTGACGCGGCCTCCTTCGTGCAGTACACTTTCATCATACACTGAGAAATTCTGCCAGGTGGGCCTCGGGAGGCCAGACCATGCGCCAGACGTCCTTTCGAATCGTCGTCCCCCTTCTGCTCGCGTTGTCCCTCTTCGCCCTCGCGCCGGCCGCCAAAACGGCGACCGGACCGTTGCCGGGCAATGCTCCCGCCGACGCCTTCCTCGGCCATTACGACGTTCGGGTCCTCGGCAAGACCGACCTCGCCCGGATCGCCGAAGCCTACGGCGCCCCCGTGCGTCGTATCACCGCCTCCGCGCAAACCCTGGGCCAGAGCATGCGGAAGGGCGCCGCCCGCCTGGAGACCGCAGCCCCAGGCGTCCGCATCGAGCCCTCCCCCATCGGCGGCGGCATCGAAGTCGTCTCCGCCGCCGGCACCCCGCTCACCCCGGCGGCGCCCGACCGCGACGGCGCAGCCATCGTCCTCGGCTTCCTCCGCACCCACGGCGCCGTCTACGGCCTCGCCCCGGACCAGGTCGAGCACCTGGAGATCCAGAGCGAAAGCCGCAGCCCCGGCGGTGCGCGCACCGTCTACCTGCGCCAGACCGTCGGCGGCCTCGGCGTGGAGCCTTTCGAGGCGATCCTGGCGAGCCAGGGGACGCTCCGCTACGACAGCAACGCCGATGGCACCAACGACGCCGACGCCGTGACCGACGATCCCACGACCCACGACCGCGGCGACGCCACCCGCTTTGTGGTGTCGAAGAACTGAGCGTGCTCGAGAAGCCTCCCCCGGAACCACCCCTGGGACCGCGGGCGTCTCGCCCGCAACATCCTTCCCATCCCCACAAGGGCTGGCATTCTCGCGGCTACCTCCCCCACGTCGATCAGCCCGGCTTGTTCCAGAGCATCACCATTCGCCTGCACGATTCCGTGCCCTCCGACCTGATCGAACGCTGGAGGAAAGAGCTTGGCTGGCGCGAAGGGCTTCCCGCAACCGATCGCGCCGCCATCGCACTCCGCCGCCGGCTGGACCGTTATGAAGACGCCGGCCACGGCCAGTGCTGGCTCCGCCGGGCCAGGATCGCCAGGCTCGTCGAAGACGCTCTCCTCCACTTCGATGGGGAACGCTATCGGCTGCTGGCCTGGTGCATCATGCCCAATCACGCCCACGTCGTCTGCGAATGCGTGGAAGGCTATCCACTCGATACAATCGTCCACTCCTGGAAATCCTACACCGCGAAAGCGGCCAACGATGTGCTCGGCCGTTCCGGCGTGTTTTGGATGGAGGATTACTACGATCGGTTCGTCCGCGACGATGACCACCTGGCCCGTGTGATTGCCTATGTTGAAGACAATCCGGTCAAGGCGGGGCTGGTTGCGACGCCGGAGGAGTGGCGATGGAGCAGTGCAGGGGAACGGGAACGGTAGGAAGAAGGCGGGCGTCCCGCCCGCAACACACTCACCGTTCCCACTACCGCTGGGCTTTCGCAACGACCTCCCCCACGCCACCAAACCTGGCTTGGCCGGAGTGGAGACAGGGGACGGTAACGTGAAGGTTGGTGAGAGGAGAGCGGGCGAGACGCCCGCGGTCCCAGGGAAAAGCCCGCCGGCCTTCACCCTGCTGACATCGCCACCCCCTGGGACCGCGGGCGTCTCGCCCGCAACACTCTCGCCGTTACCACTACCGCGGCTTTTCGCAACGACCTCCCCCACACCACCCAGTTGCTCACGGTGGTACTTCTACTGCCGTCTAACTGATCGAGTCGTTGATGTTTCCCTGGCCGGAAGGCGCGCAGGAACCGCGGAGGGCTTCGCAGGTCCAGGAGACCCGGGTGAGTTGGGATGGGAATGTGTCAACCACTGTTGCGCCATGCACGTCGCTCGGCCCGCCATTGGTGACACGGATCGTGTAGACGAGCGGAAGTGGATTGCCGGGGACGGCGGTCGTCTGGCCGTCGGTCACTGTGATGGCCAGGTCTGCCACGGGAGTGAAGCGGATCACCGTCGTGCGTTTGTTGTTGTCGGGCCTGGGGTCTGTCAGCCTGGCCTCCCCGTTGAGGGGCTCGGGTGTCTCGACCATCGCCTTGTAATTTCGATTTCCCACGGGCGCCGGGGTCGGCGACGACGCGGAGAGTGTAGGTCGCAGAGCCGCCCGCGCGGAGATTGATATCGTCGTCGATTCTTACAGTTCCGCTCGGCGTGCACGAGCCGTTGAGGGCCGCGCAGGTCCAGGTCACTGCGGTAAGGCTGCGCGGGGGAGCGTCGGTGGTGACTTTCACTCTCCGCGCATCGCTCGGTCCAGCGTTGGCAACCTGAATCGTAAAGGTCGCGGGTAGGGGACTGCCTGGGATGACGTTCAGGTCACTCATCGCAACAGAGAGATCCGCCGTAGGATGAACCGTGGTCGTCATCTTCTCGGGAGTGGTGGTGACGCTCCCGAGAAAGCTTACGGAAGCACCGAAGGAGAAGTCCTTGACCACGTCCGCTGGAATCCGGCCCTGGATTGTGTAGCGCAGCTCTCCTTGGTCGCCCCGCAAGAGATCCACTGTTGAAGCAATGTTGCCATCTCCCTGAGCTTCCCGTGCCGAGGGATTGGTCGCTGATGCAAGATGCCTGCTGCTTGGCCATGCAGGTCCAGTGAACGGTAGTAAGCATGGGAGGGAAAAGGACTTCAACCTTGGCACCGAGCGCGGCGCTCGGGCCGTTCTTGTTCGTCACTCGAAGCTCGTAGGTCACCGGGAGGAGATTGCCTGGTATCGCATCGATGGAGTTTTTATGAAGTTGGCTGCGACGTCGACCTTCGGCTTGAGAAGCTTCGTGGAGGTCGCCGAGCTTGACCGTCCCTCCGAGCTGGCTTTCGCCGTGTAGCTCAGGTTTCCAACTGCGGTCTGCACAATCGCCGCAACCACCTTGAATTGGTCAGTGCTCCTAGGCCGGATTTCCGCAATGCTCCCAGGCAGGCTTTCAACGATCCTGGCATTCCGCGGCGGATCGAAGGTGTTCGTCAGGGTGACGTTGCGCAGGGAGCTTGGGCCCTTAGAATGGACCGTTACCGTGTAGGTGACTCGCGTCCCCGGCACCCAGGTTGGGCCAGAGCTGACCGTGACCTCGAAGTTCACCACGGGTGTGAGAGAGCCAGCGTCCAGCGTCACGCTGTTGTTTTCGAGCTGCGGATCTACGAACCCGGCCGGCGCTTCGATCGAAGCGGTGACCTCAAGCTGGCCTCGTTCTCCAGGGTCGATGGTGACGGCGATCGGAAGTCTCTCCTCGCGCGCCGCGATGTCAAGGGTTTTGGTGAAGGCAGTGCCGTCCTGCTCGAAGCCGTCGAGCGGAAGGACTTTTTTGTTGAATTCCAGTGTCAGGACTGCCAGGTCCACCCTTAGGCCGCCCCCTCTTCCAATCACTACCTGGAAAGCTGCCGGCCGGCCGGGAACCACCGGGCTTACTGCCCGATCTTCCGATCGCTCCGGCGCCGTCCAGACTCTGGCCTTCGATCCGGAGAGCCGCTTCCTCTTCACCGGCAGCGCCGACGGCACCGTCCGCCGCTGGCGCCTGCACCTCGACGAGCTGCGCGACCTTGCCTGCCGCATGGCCGGCCGCAACCTCACGCGCGACGAGTGGAACCAGAATCTCGGCAACGAGAGCTACCGCAGTACCTGCCCTGACTTCCCGGCCGCCGCGCCGGCAGATGGAATGTGATGTCGTCGGCGGCCCGGGGCCGGCCGCGCGCCGCTTATTCCGATCCCATGTCCTACAGCAGGAACGCGTAGCCGAGCTTCAGGAAGACCGTGCGGTCGGTCTGCGTGAGATCGACCGTGTCGAGACCCAGGTGGTTGTCCGAATAGCCCACCAGGAGGACGGTCTGGGCGTTCAGGCGGTAGGAGAAGAGGAGTTGGGACAGCAGCTCGTCCCGTGTGCGGTCCACGGGCACGGTGTAGAGGGCCGGGTCGCGGTCCAACTGCTCGTATTGCAGGATCGCGCGCAGGAAGCTCCGGTTGTTGAAGTGATAGAAGAGGCGGGTCTGCGTGAGGTCGACGGTGAAGAGGCGCCCGCCCGCGACGTCGAAGGTCTGGCGGGTCCAATCGAGCGTGCCCTGGAGGCGGCGGCCCAGCTTGAGGCTCAGGCTCGGGGTGATGGTGACGAAGTCCGCCTGCCGGTTGTTGGCGAAATCGATGGCCTCTCCCCAGCGCACGGACAGGCTCAGCTCCGAGTCGCCCGTGGGCTGGATCTGCGCCGAGGCGCTGTAGCGGGTATTGTGATAGGTGACGCCCTGGAAGTGCTCCTGGTTCGGCGCGACGCCGAGGTTGGCGGCGCTCTGCCGCGGCCCGTTGTAGGTGAGCACGAAGTCCGAGCCCCATTCGTTGAAGGCGCCGTCGTACTCGCGGGTGCCGTCGACGCCGGCGAAGAGATAGAGGTTCGAGAACCAGCTCTTCTCCCCGCCCCGGATGCGCCGTTCCGCCCAGGCGCTGCCGCTCCGCACCCCCACGCGGTTGACGAAGCCGCTGTCTCCCCGGAATTCGGGGGCGAGCTCCTGATAGCTGCCGGACCAGCTCCAGTTTCGATCCCCATGCCGGTAGGTCATGGAGAGGGCGTGCCCCTCGAAGCTCCCTGCGGGCTCTCCGGTCTGGCTGGCCAAGGCGTCCGGATAGCGGGTGGTGGAGCCGGCGAGCTGGTAGCGCAGGACGTCGCTGTCGGTGAAACGGTAGACGCCGTCGAGCCCACCTACGTGGTTGCGGTAGTCCTCGGCTTCCCGCCCGGTCCACAATGCTCCCAGGGTCGAGGTCTTCCCCAGGTCGCGCCGGTAGCGCAGCACCCCGCTGGTGACGTCCTGGTCGAGAGAGGTGAGGCGCGAGGACTGCGCCCCGGGAAGGATCAGGTTGTTGATCCGGTCCTGGGCGAAGAAGCCGCCGAAGGCGTGAGCATCCTGTTTGCCCGTGATCTTGATCCCGGCGACCGGATCGGCCACGGTGCGGGTGAAGACCAGGGGGAATTGGGTCTCGAAGAAGTCCGCCCCTTCCAGAAAGAACGGACGCTTTTCCGGGAAGAAGAGGGCGAAGCGCTCGTTGACGTCGAGCTGGGCCGCGTCGGCTTCGACCTGCGAGAAATCGGGGTTGATGGTGGCGTTCAGGGAGACGTTGGGAGTGATGCCCCAGCGGGCAGAGACGCCTGGCTCCAACTGCTCGTCGCCGGTCTCGAAAGAACCCAGCGTCTCTCCGGCCCTCTCCTCGGACCGGCTGCCGGTGATGGTGGGAGCGATCTCCAGGTTGCGGCCGGTCTCCATCCGCTCGAACCCGGCGAGCTCCTGGAGCTGGCAGACCAGGCAGTTGCGGTCCTGGTCGGTCAAGATGGAGCGCAGGCGGTGGCGCAACGAGCGGGGCCAATCCCGCATCGCCATGAAGCCCCAGGTCTGGGGGAGCCCGGAGGCCGGGAAGCGGAGCTGGCGGAAGGGGATCGCGATCTCCACCTCGTAGCCCTCGGCGGTGATGCGGGCAGCGGACTCCCAGATGGCATCCCAGGAGAAGTCCTCGGTCCCCTCGACGTCGGAGTTGACGGCGTCCATCTGCACACCCGCGGGGTTGACCCTGAACTGGAAGGCCCGGCGGCCGTCGTGGAACGGATCGATCATGAATCCGACCGTGTCGTCGACGCCGGCGCCGTCCCGGTCGGCAAAGCGGGCGCGGATCTTCGAGGGCTCCGGGTCGGTGGCCCGGAAGGCCACGTAGAAATGCTCGTCGTCATAGGTGACGAAGGCGGTCGTGGTCACCGGCGCCGGGACGTTGTCGCCGGGGTACCACTCGTACGGGAGTGGGATGGCCGTGGCCCCCTGCCAGGCCGGCTCCTCCAGGGTGCCGTCGACATGGACCGGCGAGGTGGCCCGGGAGACCTGAAGGCGTGCCGGAGGAGCCTCGGGGCTCGGCAAGGGCGTCTGGGCGCGGCCGGCAACGGCGCCTCCAAGAGACAGAGTGAAGGCGAGGAGGGCGGCCGGCGCCCTCCGGATTCGATATGCTGTCATGGTTCCTCTATTCCCTGGCTCCGCGCTCCTGGAGGAGCCGCACCACGGCCTCATGGCCCCCGCGGCGCGCCATGCGCAACGGCGTGCGCAGGTCGCCTTTTGGATGGGCAGGGGAACGGTCTTCCACCACCCGCATATTGGGATCAGCACCGGCATCGAGCAGTATACGCACCACCTCCAGCCGGCCGTTGGCCGAGGCCTGGATCAGCGGGTTTTCGTCGCCCGGGACCACGAGGTCCACGGTGGCGCCGGCGGCGAGGAGCTGCTGGACGACGGCGACCCGCCCTGCTGCTGCTGCCGCGATGAGAGGGCTGCCATCCCCGGGTACGGCGAGATCAAGGCGGGCGCCCTTCTCCAGCAGCAGCTCGACGATGTCCTGGCTCCCCTTCCCAGCGGCGGCGATGAGGGGCGAGCCGTCGCCCAGGACAGCCCCGTTAGGATCGGCGCCCTTCTCCAGGAGAAAGCGGACGGACTCGAGATCTCCGTGCTCCGCGGCCTCGATCAGGGCCTCCTGCTTCCCTTGCTCGATCCCGTCGAGAACGCCGCCCTGCACGCCTCCCTCGACGCCTCCTTGCACGCCACCTTCGACGCCTCCCCGAACACCGCCCTCGACGCCACCCCGCACGCCGTCCGCGACCCCTCTCTGCGCGCCCAGCCGTACGTCCCGCTCGTACTTGGTCTCCGCCCGCACCAGGTGCGCGGGGACGACCAACGCCAGCAGCAACAAGGCTGCTGCCACAGCCCCGGCGATGGTGAGGCGGCCGGGCCCGCCACGGCGGCGCTCAGGGTCGAGGAGGGCCGTGACCCGGCTCGCCAGGCCGGACGGGCGGGCGATGGCCGTGGCCATCGAGGGATGGCGCGCCGCGTTCCGGACCTGCCGGGCGAGGACCACCAGTCGTTCCGCATACCCCGTGGCGCCCGCGCCGGCCCGCAGCACCTGGTCGTCGCACGCGAGCTCGGCCTCCAGCCGCAGCCGCCGCGAGAGCAGCCAGACCAGGGGATTGAACCAGTGGAGGGCACAAGCGAAACGGGCGGCCAATTGCAGCAGCCAGTCGCGCCGCCGCACATGGGCGAGCTCGTGGACCAGGACCTCGCGGAGCTGCTCGTCACCCCAGCCGCGGGCTGCCTCCGGCATCAGCACCACGGGACGCCGCCAGCCAAACGTGACCGGCACGGCGACCGCCGCGGAGATGCCGAGGCGCACCGCTTGCGCGATCCCAAACCGCTGCCGCTGCTCGTCGAGGAGCCGCAGCCACTCAGGGGACGCGGGGACAGAGTCGGCCGCGAGCCCGGCGAGCCGTCGCATCGCCAGGAGCAGGCGCGCCAGGAGCAGCCCCGAGACCGCCAGCGCCAGAAGGGCGAGGACGACCGCGGCCGGAAGGTTGGCAGGGAGGCTCTGCCTCGCCGGGGTGGCTACGACAGGTGGGGCCACGGCCTCCAGGGACGGGCTCGGGAGCCTCCTTGACCGGGCCCACGACGGTCACGGCCGCCGGCTCATTCGAGACTTCCGGCAGGACCGCGATCTCGCGGGACGGAACAACTGCCGCCAGCAACGGCAGCAGCAGCAGGGCGGCCGTGGTCAGTGCGAGCACCAGGTGCCGGCTGGCGGCCGACGCGCGGCGCAGGACGACGACCGCAGCCAGAGCGGCAAGGGCGATCAAGGCTCCCTTCACCGCGACTTCAAGGGCCATCGACGGGATTTCCAGTGCGAACGTCTGGGGGCTCATGCATCCTCCTTCCGCTTCTCTTTGGTGTCTTCGATGGCGGCGACCAGCCGGTCGAGCTCTTCGTCCGAGAGGTCCTCCGCGGTGTCGAGGAGGGCCGTGATGGCTTCGGCGGTCGAGCCGCCGAAGAACGTGCGGACCAGCCGGGAGAGGGCGGAGCGGCGCTCCCGGGCCTTGGAGACCGCCGGGGCATAGATGTAGCGCAGCCCCTCCTCGCGGTGGCGCACGGCGCCCTTCTTCTCCAGCCGCGTCAGCATCACCCGCACCGCCGAATAGCTCGGCGGGTCCGGCAACCGCTGCCGCACCTCCTCCGCCGACGCCTCTCCAAGCTCGAAGAGCGCGTCCAGGATCTGCCGCTCGCGGCGGCTCAGCTCCTGTCCGGTCAATCGTGCCATTCCGTAGCTCCCTGCGACATATGTAGCATGCTACAGATGTCGCAGGTGGCTGTCAAGCCCCTGTGTCGGAGGCGAGGAAGATTCGCGGCGGGGAGGCTCAGGCGGGGGGCCGCCTCGGCGCGAGGCTCTCACGCCGAGGCGGTGCAAGCCTCAGGAGCCGGCCGCGGTCTTCACTGGCGCCGCGCTCATCTCCTGGACCATCTGGTCGAGGACCCGGGTCAGCGCCTTGTTGACGGTCTTCTCGAAGCTGTAGAAGCCGCTCGCCTTGCCGACGATGTTCTTCTGCCAGACCGGACCGTCGCCTGAAGCGAGGGTCATGTCGACGTCGATCTTTCCCCAGTTGAAGACCAGGGGGAAGAACCAGGTGTAGTTGCGGAACTTGAACTTGTTGACGCGGCAGGTGACGACCGGCAGGCCGGCGGCCTGGGACTCGTCGGGCACCACCCGCACCGAGTAGCCCATGTGCTCCAGCCCCGACTTGATCTGAAGCATGAGGCCTTCGTCCGCCTTGCCGTCCACGGTCACCCGCGCCACCGGGATGGCAAAGGCGGTAAAGGTCCCCCATCCGATCCGGTTGGACATGCCGTCGGCACTCTGCTTGACCAGGACCTCGCCGGTCCGGCCCTGGGAGACCGGCTGCAGCGGGTTGTGGCCGAGGTTAACCGAACAGCCGGCACAGACCAGAAGACAAAGGACGAGGATGACGAAATTCTTGCGCATGGAAACCCTCCTTCCGCACCTCGGCTCGCCGGCCTGAGCAGGTCCTCGCGACGGGTGCGGTTCTGAAGGGTCCCTAGACCCCGGGGCGGGCGGAATGTTCAGAGGGTTGCAGCAGTCGTCTTTTCGGGGAAGATTGTGAGAGAATAGGAAGATGGAGAGACACCATGACCGAGGTCTTCAAGAGGATCAAATCTCAAGCCGAGCAGCTTTCTCAAGCAGAGCGGGCTGAGCTCGCCTACATCCTCCTCCAGTCCCTGGAACCCGAGGATATCGAGGCGGCTGCTGCGTGGGATGCGGAGGTCGCCAAGCGTGTGGACGAGATCCAGGGCGGGCGAGCATCCGGCAGGCCAGCGGAACAGGTCTTCGCCGAGCTTCGCGAACGCTATCCGTGAAGCCCGTCATCTTCCATTCGGAAGCTGAAGCCGAGCTCCAAGAAGCTGTCGCGCACTACGAAGCCGAGAGGCCGGGGCTCGGCCGCGAGCTCCGGATCGAGGTAGAGACCACGGTTCTGCGGATGCAACGGAATCCGCGGGAGTTCCCTCTGTACGATCGGCGGGCCACTCGAAAAGCTCTCGTTCGTCGCTTCCCCTATACCCTCTTCTTCACAGAGCTCGAAGAGGCTCTCTGGATCGCGGCTGTTGCCCTCATCTTTGTTCCCGGACATGATCTCCGTTGCATCGTGGCCGCGCTCCCGGAGCTGCCGGCCGCCTTCGCCGCGGGCGAGGGGCTGGCGGTGGTAGGCCGTCCTACACCAGCTCCCTGAAGCTCCCATAAACCGCATGCTCCCCCGCCTCCGCCGGCCGGTTGCCGGGACGGGTGAAGAAGCCGGTCTGCATGCCGGCGTCACGGGCGGCGTCGAGCTCGGCGACGATGTCGCTCAGGAAGAGGATCTCGCCGGGCGGGAGGCCGAAGGACTCGGCGATGGCGGCGTAGGCGGCGGGCTTCTGCTTGGGACCGGTGGTGGTGTCGTGAAAGCCTTCGAAAAACGGGAGGAGGTCTCCCTGGTCGCTGTGGCCGAAGAGGAGCTTCTGGGCGAGGACGCTGCCGGAGGAGAAGACCCGGGCGCGGATCCCCCGCTCCTTCCATGCGCGCAGGGCCTCGGCCACGTCGGGCCAAACCTGACCTTGCAGCTCGCCCGCGCGGTAGCCGTCCTGCCAGAGGATGCCCTGGAGCATCTTGAGGCCGGTCGACTTGCGGTCCTGGTCCATCAGCCAGTGGGCATAGGGGGCGATGTCCCCATCGTCGCCGAAAGCCGGTAGATCGGCACCAGCCTGCTTCTCCGCCTCGTATTCCTCCCGCAGGAGACGGAGGGACTCGGCGAAGCGCGGCTCTCCCGAGACGCAGGCGGCGTCGAGGCGCCGCCTGGCGTACGGGAAGAGGACGTCATGCACGAAGGAGAGCGGTGTCGTGGTCCCTTCGATGTCCGTCAGGACCGCGCGCACGCCGGGCGGGAGATGCACCGTTCCTCTCAGGGGAACAGGGCCGGCATGTAGACCGGTCCGAAGCAGAGGGGCTGGTAGCCGGTCTCCGTGCCCACGCCGGTGTAGTGCGGCGTCCAACCGGAGGAGTCCTGGAACAGGCGCACGGCCCGGATCGTCCGGTCGGAACAGAGGTCGAACCAGTGGTGCGTCCCCTGGGGCACCCGGATCATGTCGCCCTTGGTGACCTCGATGCTGAAGACCGGCCCCTCCTGGGGATGGATGTGAAACAGGCCGCGGCCGTGGACGATGAAGCGGACCTCGTCCTCGTCGTGCCAGTGCTCCTTGTTGAACTTGGCGAGCATCACCTCGATCCCAGGGGTCTCCGGCCGGACGTTGATGACGTCGGCGGTGACGTAGCCGCCCTCGGCCTTGAGCCGGTCGATGGGCTCTTTGTAGGCGTCCAGGATCTCCTGGTCCGTGGGGCTCTCGGGGAGCTGGTCCGTGCCCTCGAAGCGGCGGTACCAGATCCCGAAGGGAGCGAGGAAGGCGGAGATCTCGGCCGGCTCGGTGAGAGCCCGGTTCTCATCCCGCAGCGTGACGGTGGCCATAACGGTTACCTCCTGGATTTATCCAAGGAATGGTTCGAAAGCAATCCTCCGGGCGACACATTCAAAAAGAAATTCAAAGATCTCGACGTGCCGATGGGCGTCGTCGAGCGAGCTTCCCCACGTATACAGGCCATGCCCGGCGAGGAGGAAGCCGTAGATCCGCCGCTCCTGGCTGAGCAAATGGGACACCTCCTGCGCGAGGGCCGGCATGTCCTGCGAGTTGCGCAGCACCGGGACGAAGACCTCCACCTCATGGCTGGTGATCCCGTCCAGCCCCTTGAGCATCTCGTAGCCTCCGAGGGTGAGACCGCCGCGCGCGGCGAAGTGCTCGCTCAGCAGGGTGTTGGGCACGGAATGGACGTGCAGCACCGAGGCGGCGGCGGTCCGCTCGACGATGGCGGCGTGCAGGGCAGCTTCGGCCGAAGGAGTCCCGGCCTCCTCGTCCACGACGCTCCCGCCGGGCCCGACGACCATCAGCTCCTCGGGCGTCAGCTCGCGCTTGTGCACCCCGGAGCGGGTGATCAGGAGCCGCAGCGGCTTGCGGCCGAGGGTGACGCTGAAGTTCCCTCCGGTGCCCTGGCACCACCCCTGGGAGGCGAGGTCGGCGACCACCCGGCAGAGTCCCTGGCCCAGGAACGGGGATGAGTCGACGTCGAGGGTGCGGATGTTTTGCATATGCAATCTATTTGGGGTCCAATGCGGTCCGAGGATCTCTGCCCTCAAGGGTGCGGCGAAGCGGCGAAAGTGGGACGTGGTGGCGTAACGGACATGAAGAAAATCATACACCGCGCTCCCCTCGCCCTGCGGGGGAGGGGCCTACGGCAGCTCCACCCGCCGCCCCCCAACCACCGTCCCCCTCGGCCGGCCCTTGAGCTTCCAGCCGTCGAAGGGGGTGTTGCGGGACTTGCTGCGGAAGGCGGAAGCGATCACCGTGATCTCCTCGTCCAGGTGAAAAAGGGAAACATCGGCCGGGCTCCCCTCCTTCAGGGTGCCGCTCGGGAGGCCGAGGACGCGCGCCGGGCCGGTCGCGAGGAGCTCGACCAGGCGGGAGAGGCTCAGGATGCCTGGGTGGACCAGCCGGTCGAGGCAGAGGCTCAGTGTCGTCTCCAGGCCCAGGATGCCGAACGGGGCGCGGTCGAACTCGACGTCCTTCTCGTCCACATGGTGCGGGGCATGGTCGCTGGCGATGCAGTCCACGGAGCCGTCGGCGAGCCCCTGAATCAGGGCCTCGACGTCGCGCTGGGAGCGCAGCGGCGGCTTCATCTTGCAGCAGGTCGAAAAACCGGTCTTCGCCACCTCCTCGTCGGTCAGCAGCACGTGGTGGGGCGTCACTTCGCAGGTGACCCGCAGCGCTGGGGTGCCCTGAGACTTTCCGCGGCGCACCAGGTCCAGGCTGCGCGCGGTCGAGAGGTGGGCGACGTGGTACCGGCCGCCGGCGTCCTCGGCGAGGATCAGATCGCGGGCCACCATGACGTCCTCGGCCGATCCGGGGATGCCCGCGAGGCCCAGCTTCGTCGACCACTCCCCCTCGTGCATCACGCCCTTGCCGGTGAGGTTCAGGTCTTCGGCGTGCTGAATGACCGGAATGCCGTAGTGCTGGGCGTAGAGCAACACCCGCCGCATCAGCTCGGCGTTCATCACCGGCTTGCCGTCGTCCGAGACCGCCACGGCGCCGGCGGCGACCATCTCGCCGATCTCGGCCAGCTCCTGGCCGTCGAGCCCCTTGCTGATGGCGCCGATCGGGTGGACCCGCGCAAAGCCGTGGCGGCGGGCCTCCAGGAGGATGTGCTCGGTGATCGACCGGTTGTCGTTCGCCGGGATGGTGTTGGCCATGCAGGCCACGGCGGTGAAGCCGCCCGCGGCGGCCGCCATGGTGCCGGTGCGCACCGTCTCCTTGTATTCCTGCCCGGGCTCGCGCAGGTGGACGTGCATGTCGATCAGCCCAGGGGTCACGACCAGACCGGTGGCATCGATCGTCTCGGCCCCCTTGGGCTTCGCGATCCTGCCGTCGATCCTGGCGACGGCGCCGTCTTCGAGCAGGAGGTCGAACCGCCCGTCGAGGTCCTGGCTCGGATCGACGAGCCGGCCGCCGTGGATCAGCAGGCTGGGCATCTCAGGGCTCCTCGCGCACGCCGGAGAGCAGGTAGAGGACGGCCATCCGCACCGACACGCCGTGGGCGACCTGCTCCAGGATGACCGAGTAGGGGCCGTCCGCCACCGTCGCTCGCGATCTCGACGCCCCGGTTCATCGGCCCCGGGTGCATGATGATCACGTCCTCCTTGGCCGCCTTCAGGCGTTCGGCGGTGAGGCCGAAGAGCTGGAAGTACTCCTTGATCGAGGGGAAGGCCATCCGGCCCTGCCGCTCGAGCTGGATGCGGAGCATCATGACTACGTCCGCGTCGCGGATCGAGTCCTCCAGCGAGTAGGCGACCTCGACCCCCATCGTCTCCACCGCGACCGGCATCAGGGTGCGCGGGCCGGCAACCACCACGCGGGCGCCCATCTTGGTCAGCAGGTGGATGTTCGAGCGCACGACCCGGCTGTGCTCGATGTCGCCGACGATCGCCACCTTGAGGCCGGCGAGCCGCCCCTTGTGCCGGCGGATCGTGAAGGCATCGAGCAGCGCCTGGGTCGGATGCTCGTGGGCGCCGTCGCCGGCGTTGATGACCCCTGCCTCCAGGCGGCGCGCCAGCATGTGCGGCACGCCGGGAGCGCCGTGTCGGATGACCACCAGGTCGGGGGCCATGGCCTGCAGGTTCATGGCGGTGTCGATCAGGCTCTCGCCCTTCTCCAGGGCCGAGCCCGAGGTCGAGAAATTGAGGTTGTCGGCCGACAGGCGCTTCTCGGCGATCTCGAAGCTCGACCGGGTGCGCGTCGAGGCCTCGAAGAAGAGGTTGAGAACCGTCTTGCCGCGCAGCGTCGGGACTTTTTTGATGGGGCGCTCGCCGACCTCGCGGAACGACTCGGCGGTGTCCAGGATCAGCTCGATTTCCGCCGGGGACAGATCGGAGATCCCCAACAGGTCCTTCCGGGTCCAGCGGAGAGGCTCGGTGGTCATCGGGGCGGTTTACGCTCCAGGATGCGGACCTGCTCGGTGCCGTCTGTGTCCTCGAAGGAGACCTCGATGACCTCGTCCTGCGAGGTGGGGACCTTCTTGCCGACCACGTCCGCCTGGATCGGCAGCTCGCGATGGCCGCGGTCGATCAGCACGGCGAGCCGCACGGCCCGCGGACGGCCGAAGTCGACGAGCTCGTCGAGGGCGGCGCGCACGGTGCGTCCGGTGTAGAGGACGTCGTCGCAGAGCACCACCACGCAGTCGTCGATCGACCGCGGAAGGTGGGTACCCTTGACCTGCGGCTGGGCGGCGATGGTCGACAGGTCGTCGCGATAGAGGG
Source organism: uncultured Holophagales bacterium (assembly GCA_963842525.1). Lineage (GTDB taxonomy): Bacteria > Acidobacteriota > Thermoanaerobaculia > Multivoradales > UBA5704 > UBA5704. Next base: position 1,297,454 of record CAWJGT010000009.1, on the reverse strand, counting down.
TGATGTCGAGGATGCCCACCGGCACCTTGACCCCCTCCATGCGCTCGATCTCGGCAGCGATCTTCTCGGCAAGGGGAACGCCACGGGTGCGGATCCCGGCGAGGAGGAGCTGCGAGAGGTCCTGGTTGCGCTCGACGATCTCGCCAGCCATCCGCCGGATGATCCGCGCCATCTGTTTGGCGTCGAGGATCGTGTTCTTCGGCGTCAGATTCTTGGCCATGTATTGGGGTGGGGCTCCGAACGAGCCCGCGGCATCGTATGGCTGTGGGCCGGGGGTTGTCAATGAAGAACCCATCCGCATTCCCCTGCCGCCCGGGAGAGGGGGGAACGTTGCGGTTTCATCCTGAGTAGAGACTCCCCAGTCCGTGACCACGAACCGACCGGGTGCACACAGTCGGGGCGTCTCAAGGCCCCAACAACCACCAACGCCGGCAGCACGCCGTGGACGCTGGGCCTCCCGTATGCGAATGGTGACGGGATGGCCGTCCCTGCGTACAGCGTCCCAGGCGGTATTCCCTGCGCGAGCACGAACCCGTTTCGCCGGCGAGGCCTTGAGACGCCCCGTCTGTGTACACCCGGCAGGTTCGTGGTCACGGACTGGGGCGTCTCTACCCCGCCCTGCCGTTGGGTGCTGCGGAATCAGTGGACAGCGGCGGATCCCCTGAGGAGCGGGGAAAGTCCCCCGAGGATCGGAGCTTTCCCCCTGGGCAGGGGAGCACTCTCCCTCCTCAGGGGGCCAAGGCCCGTTGCGACAGGGGCAACTCCCCTCGCCAGGGGGCTGACTCCCCCGGACAGAGGGTGATGTCCCCCGGCCGGGGGGACCACCCCTGGGGCGCCAGGGGCATTCCCCCCGGCCAGGGGGCTGGCTCCCCTACTCAGGGGGGCTGTGCCTGTCGCGAGGGGCCTGGCCCCCCTCACCAGGGGGTCACTACCCGTCGCATGGAGGTTGACTCCTCCAACGAGGGGAAGCTCCCCGCACGTCTCCGGATGCGTCCCCCCTCTCCCGGCGGCGGTGGAAGGGAGATGGGAGAGGGGGCCAGGGGGTGAGGACTCCCGCCCCCTACCCCACCTCCCTCTCCAACCACCTCACCTCCCGCTCCCGCCGCCCATACCCGGTCTCGTTCACCAGCTCCCGCGCCTGCGCCAAATGCCGCCGCGCCGCGGCGAGATCCCCCTGATCCCGGCACAAGCGTGCCCACTCCAGGTGCGCGTCACACTCGTGAAGCCGCATCGGGCCTCGCTCAGCGATCTCCAGAGTCTCGGTGAGGTCTGCGGCGGCGCCGGCAAAGTCGGAATGGAAGCGACGGAGAGCGGCGCGGGCCAAGAGGCCAAGGGGCAAATAGAGTTCCTGACCGGCCTGCCGCAGGCCGTCCACGGCCTGATCCAGTGACCGAGGGACTTGGGTGAGCCCGGAGGTATCGGGCCTCCGGCCAGGGCTAAGCCGAGGTGGGCGCGGCCCAGGGTGAGGTGTTCGAAGGCGAAATCGAGAGGACCTGTAACACTAGTAAATCGCTTGTGACCCAATCCAGCGTCTGCTTCCCCCGCTCCAGCACCTCCAGGCAGGCCTGCTTGAACCGCTCCGCCTCTTCCGACGAGCCCAGCCCGGCGAGCCCGTCCAGCCCGGAACCGGCCCCAGGCTCCGCCCGGCTCAGCAGCAGATCGCAGTACTGAAAGCCCTGGAGCGAGTAAAGCCGGGGGTATTTCGTCTGCCGCTCCGCCTGCATCGCTTCAGCCTCGCGGAAGGCTGCCCCGCTCTCCTCCCACCGGCCCGCCTGGTGCAGGGAGTTGGCCCATCTCGCACGCACTACCATCCGAAAGAAGGCATCGCCGCTGCGGTCGGCCAGCTCGACGCTCTGTCCGCCGAATGCCACGGCGCGCGACACGTCTCCCAGGGTCAGGGTCAGCTCGCCGAGGTTGCTTGCGCTGATCGCCGCGTTCTTCCAGTTCTCTTGGGCGATGCGTGCCTCCAGCCCCGCCTGCATCGGTTCAATCGCCTCCGCCAAGCGCCCCAGGGCTCGCAGGTAGAAGGCGGCCTCGTGCAGGACGAACGCCTGTCCATCCTGAGGTGAGGCGAGCGGAGGGCTGGGACCAAGGACGATCGAAGAAGCCCGCCAGCGCCGTCAGCTCCGAGCCAAAGGCCCCAAGCTTTCTCCAGCTGAACGCCTGTTCACCCCGCCGGATCCGCCGCCAGAAAACCTCGTCCATTGCCTCCTCCTGCCGTCCCGCCCGGCAGCCGTGGACGACGGCGGCGTAGAGGGGTTGCATCGCTTCCAAGGTGTCGGGGAAGTCCGGCGCTGCTTGGCGCAGGTGCTCGTAGAGACGCCGGTTACCTTCCTGCCAAGCTTCGGGGCGGTGGCTCTCCAGCTCTTCCGCGAAGCAGGCGCGCACCAGGGGATGGGCATCGAGAGTCTCCGGCTCTCGCGGATCGGCCGCCGTCAGCAGGCTGTGCTCTCGCAGGGTGGTGACGGCGAGCCGCCAATCTTCGCCCGAGAGGTCCACCAGGGGCTCCGTGAGGCCCGGGATCGGCGGCGCGGCGCGCAGGGCCTTCAGGGGGCCGGCCTCCGCCGGTCGGTCGAAGAGGCCGAGGAGGCGCAGGATCGCCAGCTCCGGTCCCTCTCCCAGCCAGCGGGCGTAGGCGGCGATCACGCGGAAGGCATGGCCGCCCTGCTTTTCGTCGGCGTGGTGAAGGTCGATCTCTCGCCGCTTACGGACATCGCCGCCGTGGGCTCTGCGCAGGAAGTTGCCGAGGAGGGTCAGGGTGAGGGCGTGCCGCTGGACGTCCTTGGCCGCAGCGCGTAGCGCGCTCTCCCGGCCGTCCACGCCAAGCTGGCGGAGCAAGGCCACCGCCGCGTCCAGCTCCAGTTCCTCCAGAGGGATCTGCGGTGCCGTGCTCGGATAACCGGCGAGATCGGCGATCCGTTCCCGAGTGGTGACCACACAGACGCCCGGGTTACCTGCGGCCAAGCCCTTGAGCAAGGCGACGAGGCCGGGGTCCTTGAGGCGGCCCTCGATCTCCGGCCGGCCCGGCGGGTACTGCAGCGGCTCGATGCCGTCGAGGATGAGCAGGGCCGCGCTGCAGCCTGATCAGAGAGGCGAGGCGGGCGCCGCGGTCGTATAGGGAGCCGGCCTTGGGGTCGGGATCGCCGAAGAAGCGGAGGGCGTAGTCGATGAACGGCTCGGCGGAAGTATTTTGGTCTTTACTCCCTTGGCTGTAAAACGACCAGTCGAGCACCCGCACGGCGCCGCGCCAACCGTCAGCTGCCATGCGGTCCAACCAGCGGGCGACAAGCGCCGACTTGCCGACGCCGCCGAAGGCCACCAGGGTGAGGACGTGAATGGCCGGGTCCTCCCAGGCCGCATCCAGCCACGCGATCTCCGCGTCCCGGCCGACGAACTGCGGGCCGGGGATGGGCAGGCGGCCGATGTCGAGAGTGGGAGTGGCTTCTCCCTGGGACCGCGGGCGTCCCGCCCGCCCTCCACGGACTCGGGCCGACGTTGAGCTGGCGGCAGCGCCACGGTCGATGGGAATCTGGGCGGGCGGGACGCCCGCGGTCCCAGGGTCCCCCACCCTCCCGGCCTCGAGCACATCCCAGCAATCCCTCTCCGGCGAGCGCGGAGAGGTCCTCCTCGACCTGGCCGGGCTGCCCTGGCAAGAGGCCGGCCGTCGCTGGGCCGGCCTTGGATCTCCGCCAGCCACGGGACCCGGCGCCATGGGCAGGGGCGGACGATCAGCGGGATGATCCGCAGCCCATCCTGCGCGCGACGCTGGAGGAGGCGGGGAACCTCGGTGCCACGAATGAATTCCGAGATCAGGAAGTCGGCCGAGATCAGCAGCACGGCGGCACGGGCGTGCTCCATAGCCGTCTCAATTTCGGTGCGCCAGCCGTCGCCGGCAGCGATCTTCCGGTCATCCCAGACGGAGAGGACGCCCTCGATCTCCAGGACACGTAACTGGCTGACGAGCTGGTTCTTCCAGGCCTCGTCGTAATGGCTGTAGCTGATGAAGACCGTCGGGCCGCTCATGGAGTGTTCCGGGAACACGAAGATTGTAGCGCCCGTGGTAAGATCCCGGCTGCTTTTTCAGAGCTTCGAGGTCCCAGATGTCCCGCAAGAGAGAAACTGTACCCGCCCCCGACCGGCCGACCGGCCCCTTCTGGCAGCGCAACCGGCGCGAGCTCACCTTCCTGGTGGTGTTCGCCCTGCTGCTCGGCCTGAGCTTCAGCCTGATCTCCCTCAACTGGGTCAACGACAACGTGATCGAGCCTCTCACCGCCGGCATTGCGCGGGTGAGCGGCGCGACGCTCGACCTGATCGGCCAGGACGTCACCATGAACGGCACGGTGATCCGCAGCCCCCGTTTCGCGGTCAACATCCGCAACGGCTGCAACGGGGTCGAGGCCATGCTGATCTTCCTGGCCGCGGTGCTCGCCTTCCCCGCCTCCTGGAAGTCGCGCCTGATCGGCCTGGGGCTCGGTATCGTGATCATCCAGATTGTGAACCTGATCCGCGTGGTGGCGCTCTTCCTGACCGGCGCCTATCTGCCCCGCTTCTTCGACACCTCGCACACGGTGATCTGGCAGACCCTGGTGATCCTGACCGGCGTGCTGCTTTGGGTCTTCTGGGCGAACCGCTTCGCCGCGCCGGCCCGGCCGGCGGCCTCATGACGTCGCCCCGTCCGGCGCCTTCTTCGGATCCCCGGAGCTGGGCCGTCCGGTTCATCCGCAACGTCGTGCTCTGGCTCATCCCGGTCTGGGCACTCTGGACGCTGTTGACTCCGGGCTACAACCGCTTCCTCATGGCCGCGTCGGGGAACCTCGTGCGCCTCACGGAGAGGCCGGACAGGACCGACGTCCTCGCCCATCCGGAAAACGAGCACATGGCCTATGTGTCGCGCCGTGACTTCCCGCCGGCCCGGCGCCTCGTCCACCAGTTCCGGATGACCGATGTCCACTTCCACCTGGTGCTGCTCGGCGCGCTGTTCCTGGCCGTGCCCGGGATCTCCTGGCGCGACCGTCTGGCCAATCTGGGACAGGCCCTTCTGATCACGATCTTCTTCGACCTCCTGGTCGTCTTCTTCATCGTCAAGGCGTTCTATGCGACCGCGCTCGGCCCCTGGAGCGTGGCCAACTACGGCGCCTTCGCCCGCAACTTCTATGGCCTCGGCAGGCACCTCCTCAACCTGCCGTTCAAGCTGGCCCTCCCCTTCCTTCTCTGGGCAGTGTTCTATCTGCGGAACATGCCCGGGCTCAGCAGCTCGAAGACCTCGCTCGCCCCGTCCGAGTAGACCCTGCGGAAGAGCTTGCGGAAGACGGGATCGTCAACCGGCAGGTGGACGCCGGTGCCGTCGACCACCAGGAGATAGCCGGCCCCGAGGCGCCGCAGCTCGTGGTGGAGGGCCGCAGGGTCCTGGAGCAGCGGAACGATACGCGCAAAGCTCGCCGGGCCGTTCAAGTCGCCGAGGAGCACTCCCTCGGCGTGGTAGACCATGTTCTCGGCGTGCAGGGCGTAGACGGTGTAGCCGCTCCCCCGCGTGTGGTTCAGGAAGCGGACGGCGGGATAGACCGGCAGGCGCGCGGCCAGGTACCGGTCCCGCGCTTCGGCCGTGGCCGGCGGCGGACCCTGGATCGCGATCCGATAGACGGCATAGGCCCACCCAGGCAGGAAGAGGAGCACGGCCAGCACGGCGGCCGGACGGGGCGGGACCCGCCGTGCCAGGGAAAGGCCCAGGGCCAGGCTCGCCAGGGGCAGCGCGACGGCGAGATAGCGCGCATCCGGGTGCAGGACCAGGAAGATGCAGCATGTACCCGAGGAAGAACACCAGCATCCAGCGCACCCGCGCATCGCGGAACAGGGCCAAGATCAGCAGCGGCACGCCGAGCAGATAGGCCGGGGAGTGTGGCGGCTGGGACCCTGTCTTCCCACGCTCGAACACCACATCCCAGGGCAGGGTCGCCAACGTCCCTCAGGCGCACCCCGAGCGGCTGGGAGGACACCGGCCAGCCCTCGGGGTCCCAGGGGGTCGGCGTCACGGGAAGGAGTCCGGAGAAGAAGGGGAAGAGCGGATTGCCCGTATGAAAGAAGATGCGGCCATACCAGGGTGCGACGACCGCCAGCGCGACCAGGCTGTAGAGGAGGAGATCGCGTATCCGGCGCTCCCGCGGAGCGGCGAAGGCAATGGCGAGGAAAACCGCCCCGACAAAGAAGAGGCCGAGGTATTTGGTGCCGGCAGCAGCGCCGGCGAAGACTCCCGCGAGGACGAGCCAGGCCCTTTCGCCGGCTCCCTTCCACCGGTCCACCGCCCACACCGCCGAGATGGCGAGCAGCGCAAGGACTGGATCGACATAGCCGGTCCCCGCGAGGTGGGCCACGATGGGGTTGCCCAGCCAGAGGCCGCCAGCCAGCCAGCCCACCGCCGGCGAGCCCAGCCGCCGTCCCCAGCCAACGAGGAGCGCCGCGGTCGCCAGCACCGCCAGCAGCGATTGATCAGATGGGGAGCGACGTCGCCCGTCACGAGCAGCATGGCAGTGAAGAGGACCTCGACGAGCTGCGGGAAGACCGGGAAACGCAGCTCCGGCAGGAAGGGCACGCCGCCCGTGCTGGCGAAGGCCCGGGCATACGGGAGGTGGTAGAGGGTCTCGTCGAACTCGATCGGCGGATAGAGGGCGAGGACGAAGAGAGGGATGGCCACGAGCAGCAGGCCCAGCGGAGACCCTCACCCCCCTGGCCCCCCTCTCCCATCCGCACTCCCTACCGCCCGGGAGAGGGGGCAAAAGGCGCTGCCAGTGAGTTTTTGGGTGGGGGCTCCCCTCTCCCGGTGGTCGGGAGTGAGGCTGGGAGAGGGGCCGGGGGTGAGGGTTCCGGGCTCGCGCATACAGCCCAATCAGATACACCCCCGCCACCACCAGAATCACCGCCCCCCGCGAGAGAAGCCCCACGAATCCGAGCAGCAGTAGGACATGAGCAAGAACCACCAACCCGAGCGCCGCCGGAATCGCGAAGCCTTCCCATCCGTTTCCGATCTCCAGACGCCGCGTCGCCGCCCGGCCGGCCACCCAGACGGTGGCCGCCAGGAGCAGCAGCGCCAGCAGGTGGGCCCCCCAGAAGGCGAGGGAACCGGACGGCGGAAGCCAGGGCGACAGGACCATGGACGAGAGCGTATCCGCTTCTGCCAGCAGCGGTTCCCCCTCTCCCGGCGGAGGTTGGGAAGGGAGATGGGAGAGGGGGGCCAGGGGGTGAGGAAAGCCCTACCACATCTAGTGGCTGTTTCCTAGACTTCCCCCATCTGCGGTGCCTGGGTTACTCTCTTCCCCACGGACGAGAGGTCTTCCACGATGCTCAAGCTCGAACGCCTAGAGATCTCCGGATTCAAGTCCTTCGTTGATCCCGTCACCGTCCACTTCGCGGGCGGTACCACCGCCATCGTCGGCCCCAACGGCTGCGGCAAGAGCAACCTCTCCGAGGCCATCACCTGGGTGCTCGGCGAGCAGAGCGCCAAGAGCCTGCGCGGCGGCACGATGGAGGACGTCATCTTCAACGGCTCCGAGCAGCGCAAGCCGTTGGGCATGGCCGAGTGCTGCCTGGTGCTGCGGACCGATCCGTCGTTCCCCCGCTCCGACGAGGGCCTGATCTCCATCAGCCGGCGGGTCTACCGTGGCGGCGAGGGCCAGTACCGCATCAACGGCAAGCTGGTCCGCCTGAAGGAGATCAAGGACCTGCTGATGGACACCGGCCTGGGCATCCGGGCCTATTCGGTCATCGAGCAGGGCAAGATCGGAATGATCCTCTCCGGCAAGCCCCAGGAGCGCCGCAAGCTGATCGAGGAGGCCGCCGGGATCACGCGCTACAAGGCGCGCAAGAGCATCGCCGAGGTCAAGCTCCAGGAGGCCACGGCCAACCTGCTCCGGCTCGACGACGTGATCTCCGAGGTCGAGCGCGCCCTCCGGTCGCTCAAGCGCCAGGCGAGCGCGGCCCGGCGCTACCAGGAGAAGGAGGTCGAGTACCGGCAGCTCCTGGAGCAGGTCCTCCTCGGCCGCTGGAGCTCGCTCTCCGCCCGCCTTGCCGAGCTGCGGGCGCGGATCGAGGAGGCGGGAACCCGCGAGGCGGGGCTCGCGGCCGACCTGCACCGCGACGAGGCGGCCCTGGTGGCCGGCCGCGAGCGGCTCGACGAGCTGGCGCGCCACATGGCCGAGCGCCACCAGCGGATGTCTGAATTCGCCGCCACCATCGAGGGCCGGCAGGAGTTCCTCAAGGCCAACCGCCAGACAGTCCAGGAGATCGCCGAACGGGCGACCGAGGGACGGACGCTGGCCGACCGCCGGGAGCAGGAGATCGAGACCTTCGTGCAGGTGCTCACCTCCCTGGAGGAGCGGCGGCGCGAGCTGGCCGCCGAGCGCGAGCAGGCAGCGTTCGCAGTCGACCAGGACGAGCAGCAGATCGCCGCGGCCGAGCGGGACCTGAAACAGGTGGCAGCGCGGGTCGAGACCACGCGCGGCCAGCTCCTCGGCGCCGCCGACGAGATCAACACCTTCCGCCAGCGCACCCAGCAGGCCCAGCTCGAGCTGGAGCGCGGCAACTTCCGCCGCCATCACCTGGACCGCGAGCTGGCGCAGCACGCGCACGAGCTGAAGCAGGCGGCCGAGGCGCTGGAGATGTCGCAGTCCCGGGTGCGTTCGACAGAAAGCGCCCTGGAGACGAAGACCGACGAGCAGGAGCGGGTCGCCGAGTCCCTCGAAACAACGATGCGCCGCGAGGCCGAGGCCACCGAGCGCAAGCGCGGTCTGGAGAACCACCTCTCCGGCGCCCGGCAGCGCCAGCGCATCCTGGAGGAGCTTTCGCGCGCCCATGCCCAGCGTCGGGCGGCTCTGGAAAAGGCCCTGGCCGCGGCCGGCCTGTCCACGCCGGTCTACCTGGCCGGCCAGGCGCACGCCCTCGAAGGGTGGGAGCGCGCTCTCGACGTCTATCTCGGGAGCCTCGCCGACGCCGTCCTCCTGGACACCGGCGCCAGCGCCCTTGGCCTTGCCCAGGCCCTTGCCGGCCGCTCGGCCGCGACGCTGATCGAGCGCCGGCCGATGGCTGCGGACGAGGGCGCCGTTCCCATGGTGGACGATCCGGCGGTGGTCCTCTCCCTGGGCGAGGCCCTCGGCCTGTCCGAGGATCTGGCCGCCGCCCTGCCGCCGGCCTTCCTGGTCCGCTCCGCGCGCGATGCCGAGCGGCTCGCCGGGCTCCATCCCGGCTTCGCCTTCCTGAGCCGCGAAGGGGTCTGGGTGCAGGCCGGCACCTTCCACGTCGAAGGCGAGGTAGCGACCCCGGGCGTGCTGGAGCGCGAGAGCGAGCTGGCCGCGCTGGCGAAGTCGATCCCCGAGGTCGAAAGGCAGCTCCGCGAGGTCGGCACCGAGCTCGAGCGCTTGGTCGGCGAGCGCGCCGCCCTGGCCCGGGAGTCGAACCGTCTCCAGGGCGAAATTTCACAGCTTCGCCAGGAGCTGGCGGTCGGCCGCGCCCGGCACGAGGATCTGTCGACCCGCCACCGCCGCCTCACCGCCGAGCAGGAGACCCTGACCGGCGAGCAGGAGGCCCTGGCCCGCGAGCTCGCACGGGTCGACGAAAGGCGCCTGCAGATCCAGGAGGAGCTGACCGCCGCCGAAGAGCGCAATGCGGCCCTGCAGGAGGCGTTCGATCGCGCCCAGGCCGAGCTCGAAGCCGCGAAGAGCCACCGAGAGGCCCTGCGCACCGAGAGCGCCGGACGGCGCGGCCGGTTGGAGCTGCTCGAAGAGCGGCTGGAGTCGCACGACCGCGAAGAGGCGCAGGGTGCGCGGTGAGATCGAGCGCGGCCAGCGGCAGGTCTCCATCTGGCGCGAGGACGCCGACAAGCTGGCCGTGCGGCGCCGCGAGTTGGAGGCCGCCATCGAGCAGGCCGAGGCCGACCTGCAGCGCGCGCTGGAGCAGCGGGCCGCCGCCGAGGAGGGAGTTCTCGACGAGCAGGAGCGGCTCGACATGCACCGCCAGGAGATTCGCGGGCTGGAAGAGCGCATCGCGGCCACCCGCGACCGCCGCGAGGGCGTGCGCAGCGAGATCGAAGAGCTGCGCGTCGCCCACGCCGGCCTGCGGCAGGACGCCGAGCACCTCTCCCTCACCTTCCAGGAGGACTTCCAGCGTCCGCTGCCGGAGATGCCGGGCGAGGCGCAGACGGACCTGGCCGAGCACGAAGCGGAGCTCGCCCGCTGCAAGGCCGCTCTGGAGCGCCTCGGCCCGGTCAACGTCCTGGCCGTCCAGGAGCACGACGAGCAGGAGACCCGCTTCACGTTCCTGACCGAGCAGCGCACCGACGTGGCCACCTCGGTCGAGAGCCTGCGTAAGACCATCCGCGAGATCAACGAGGCCTCGGCCGAGCGCTTCGCCGCCACCTTCCAGGAGGTCAACGTGGCTTTCGGCGAGACCTTCGCCCGCCTGTTCCGCGGCGGCGAGGCCGAGATGCGCCTGCTCGACGACGAGGACCCGCTCGAAAGCGGCATCGAGATCCTCGCCCGCCCGCCGGGCAAGCGGCTGCAGAACCTGATGCTGATGTCCGGCGGCGAGAAGGCGCTGACGGCGATCGCCCTGCTCTTCGCACTGTTCCGCAGCAAGCCGTCCCCCTTCTGCATCCTCGACGAGGTGGACGCGCCGCTCGACGACATCAACACCACCCGCTTCGTGGACCTGCTGGCCGAGATGGCCCACCAGACACAGTTCATCGTCATCACCCACAACAAGCTGACGATGGAGGTGGCCGGCACGCTCTACGGCGTGACCATGGAAGAGAAGGGCGTCTCGAAGCTCGTCTCCGTCGAGATGGAAGACGTCCAGCCCGAAGAGCGGCGGACGGCGTAGCCGCGCCGCGGCGAGCAGCTCCGTCCACGGCGTCGGCTCGCCGGAATCTTCGGAATGGTCAGAGGCCTCCCTCCCCGCAATGGCATCAGGGCGGGAAATGTTTCACCACCACCTCCGTGCCATTGCCTTTCCTGCGGGTGAAGGCGACGGCGGACCGGCCGTCCCGCACGGCGAGGCGCGGGTAGACGGCGGAGGTGGCGACGACGGCCGGAGGCCCCCAGGCGCCGTTTGGCGCGCGCAGCCGCGCCTTTAGGTTGCGGTCACCGTTGGCGCTGAGGGCCTCGTAGAGCACGGCGATCCGTCCGTCCGGCAGGACCCCGATCTCGGGATGGGCCACACTCGGGATGCCCGCGGCCGGCGCGGCGATCCGCTGCCGCGGTCCGAAGGTGGCTCCGCCGTCCGTGGACCTCGCGGCATAGATGCCTGGGTCGGCGCCGGTGAACCAGGTCGCCCAGAGGCTGCCGTCCTTTCCGAGGGCCAGCCGGGCGCCGGTGTGCGGGCAGGCTTCGATCCGCCAGCCGTCGGCCGAAAGCGGGCGCGGCGCCCCAAAAGTGACCCCCTTGTCGCGGCTGCGCGCCACGGCGAAGTCGCGGTCCCCCTGCGGAGAGGCGTCGCGCCAGACCACCCAGACGTCGCCGCCGGCGCCCGCGAGGACGGCGTTGCCGCAGCACTCGCACGTCTTCCCGTCCAGCGTCCGGCCCGTCTCGAAGCGCACGCCGTCGCGGCTGCGGGCGGTCCGCAGCCCCCGGCTCCCCTCACGCCCATCGAGCCAGGCCAGCACGAGGCTGCCGTCGGAGGTGACGGCGCCGGCAAGCTCGCTGTGGGAGCCGGTGTCGCCGCCGGCCCGCAGCGGCGCCGGCGCGCTCCAGGTAGCCCCGCCGTCCGTGGAGCGCTGGAGCCGGATCTCGTTCTGCCACTTGCCGGGGAGCGAGACGGTGTAGGCCACCACCAGCGCGCCGTCCGGCAGGGCCGCCACCAGGGGCGGGACCTCGCCATGGGCGCTCACCGTCGCGCCGGGAGGCGAGACGGCCACCGGCCGGGACGCCGGCGTGTCCAGGCGCCGGTAGACCACCCTGTTGGACCCGCCGGCCTCCTCCACCCAGACGCCATGGAGGCGGCCCTCGCCGTCCCAGGCCAGGCCCGGGTCGCGGCCGGGGAACGAGAGGTCGATCCGGCCGGTTGGCACGGTGGGGGCGGCGGTGGCGGCAAGGACAAAAAGGACAACAAGGACGGCAAGGGGCAAAACTACGGATGCGGCCCGCGTCGTCATGCGTCCTCCCTCAGCGCCGCATCAGCCGCAGGGCGAAGTCCTTCCCCATCCCGACCTTGTAGGCGAGGGTGATCCAGAGCATGGCGAGGTGCTCCAGCAGGTAGGCGTTGCTCAGCGGTCCGGCGTCGACCGCGTCGAAGCCGATGTCCTTGGCGAGCTGTGCCGCCGCATCCTTCGCTCCCGCATCATCGCCGCAGTAGAACATGGCCGCGGCGCCCTCGGGGTACCCCGGGCTCGCCATGTTGCCGGCGCCGGTGTTGTTGAAGATCTTGACCACCCGGGCAGTGGGAGCCCAGGCCGCGATCTGCTCGGCCGCCGAGGTGGCGTCGCCGGTGTCCAGCCCCGAGAAGCTGGCGTTGAGCGGGTTGATGCAGTCGAGGACGATCTTGCCGTCGAGGGCGTTCGTCTCCTGGATCAGCCCGCGGACCGCACCCCAGGGGACCGCGAGAGCCACCGCCTCGCCGAAATCCGCCGCCTCCTTGACCGGCCCCGCCTTCGCGCCGGTCTCCTGGACGAGCTTCCGGACCTCCGGCTTGCCCGCGTCCCGCACTCCGAACATCACCTCGTGGCCTGCCTTCGTGAAGGCGCGCCCCAGGGCGCTCCCCACGCTTCCGGTTCCCATCACTGCGATCTTCATTGCGTCGACCCTCCCGTTGCGTCGTTCCCGCGCATGATAGCCGCGCACGCCGCCCGTTGTATCCTCCCCCCGGAACCGAAAGGGAGGTTGGCGCTTCATGGAGACGATCAAGCTTGTCCTGCTGCGGCACGGCCAGAGCACCTGGAATTTGGAGAACCGATTCACCGGTTGGACCGATGTGGACCTCTCGCCCCAGGGGATCGAGGAGGCTCACGAGGCGGCACGCCTGCTGACCGAGGGGGGCTATACGTTCGACGTGGCCTATACGTCGCTCCTCAAGCGCGCCATCCGGACACTCTGGCTCGTAATGGATGACATGGATCTGATGTGGCTCCCGGTGATCCGGAGTTGGCGGCTCAACGAGCGCCACTACGGCGCGCTCCAGGGGCTCGACAAGGCGGAGACGGCGGCACGGTACGGCGACGAGCAGGTCAAGGTGTGGCGGCGCAGCTATGCGACCCCTCCCCCGCCCCTGACGCCCGACGACCAGCGCTGGCCGGGCTGGGACCGGCGCTACGCAGACCTGCCGCCCTCGGAGCTGCCGCTCGCCGAGTCTCTCGCGGATACCGTGGCCCGCTTCCTCCCCTACTGGCACGGGACGATCGTCCCCGACCTGCGGGCGGGCAAGCGGGTCCTGATCGCCGCTCACGGCAACAGCCTGCGGGCGCTGGTCAAGCACCTGGACGGCGTCTCGGAGGAGGAGATCGTGGAGCTGAACATCCCGACCGGCATCCCGCTGGTCTACGAGCTCGACGAGGATCTGAAGCCGGTCCGCAGCAGCTACCTCGGGGATCCCGAGGCGGCGCGGAAGGCGGCGGAGGCGGTGGCAAAGCAGGCACAGGGGCGGTGAAGCTCTTCCCGCCTGCGTCCGTTTGAAGCTGGAGATTTTTCGTGTCCCTTCCGGGGGGACCTTTCGAGGGGGATAGGATGCTGCGGAAGTTTTTTGTCGTCCTGCTGCTGACCTGCGGCGGCGCTGCCCTGCTGGCCGGGTGTGGCAACGATCGGGAGGCCTCGGCCTCCGACAAGGCCAAGGCGCGCGGCGGCGAGCAGGAAGCCCGCGAGGTGCGGGTGGCCCAGGCGGAGACGGGCCAGCTCTCACGCACCGTCGTTGTGTCGGGCGCCCTGGCGGCCGACGAGGAAGCCCAACTGGGCCTGAAGGTGCCGGGGCGGATCCAGGCCGTGCTGGTCGACCTCGGGGACCGCGTGCACCGCGGCCAGATCCTCGCCCGCCTGATGCCCACCGACTACGAGCTGCAGATCGTCCAGGCCCAGACGGCCCTGGACCAGGCGCGCGCCCGCCTCGGGTTGGCGGCCGGCGACCCCAAGACGGTCCTCGCTCCCGAGCAGACCGCCGTGGTGAAGCAGGCCGCGGCCAACCTCAAGCAGGCGCAGGTCACCCGCGACCGTGTCGGCTCGCTCTTCTCCCAGGAGCTGGTGCCCCGCTCCGACCTGGACGCCGCCGAGGCGGCCCTCCAGGTGGCCGACGCGCGCTACCAGGAGGCGGTCGAGGACGCCCGCGGCCGCCAGTACCTCCTCGCCCAGCGCACCTCGGAGCTGGAGATCGCCCGCCAAAGGCTGGCGGACTCGCGGCTCGTCGCTCCCTTCGACGGCATGATCCGGGAGCGCCAGGCGGGCGTCGGCGACTACGTGGCCGCGGGCCAGCCGGTTGTGGTGCTGGTGCGGGTCCATCCTCTGCGCCTCCGCCTGGCGGTGCCGGAGCGCGAGGCCGCCACGGTGCGGACCGGGCAGACGGTCCGCCTGAATGTCGAAGGCGATCCCGCAACCCACCAGGGCCGCGTGGCCCGCATCAGCCCGTCGATCAGCGAGGACAACCGCACCCTCATGGTGGAAGCCGAGGTCCCGAACCGGGACGGCCGGCTGCGGCCCGGCGCCTTTGCCCGCGCCGAGATCGTGACGCAGTCCGGCGAGCCGGCCCTGCTGGTGCCCACCGCCGCGGTGATCACCTTCGCCGGCACTGAAAAGGTGATGTCGGTCGAGGCAGGGAAAGTCGTCGAGAAGAGGGTGCGGACCGGGCGGCGGTCCGGCGACCGGGTCGAGATCCTCGAAGGGGTCGCGGCCGGCGACCGGGTGGTCCTCGAGCCCGGCAACCTCGTGGGCGGCCAGTCGGTCCGGATCGCGGCGTAAGCTCAGGAGTCGAGTATGCAGAAGCTCGCCGAAATCTGTATCCGCCGGCCCATCTTCGCGGCCATGATCATCCTGGCCCTGGTCGTGATCGGCTCGGCCAGCTACTTCGGCCTGGGAGTCGACCGCTTCCCGTCGGTCGACCTGCCCACCGTCTCGATCCGCACCGCCCTGCCCGGCGCCTCGATTGAAGAGGTCGAGACCGAGGTCTCGCAGCGGATCGAGGAGGCGGTCAATACGGTGGAAGGCATCCAGGAGCTGCGCTCCGTCTCCGGTGCCGGCACCTCCTTCGTGATCGTCACCTTCGACCTCGATCGCGACATCGACTCTGCCGCGCAGGACATCCGCGACCGCGTCGCCACCGTGATCCGCGACCTGCCGGAGGACACGCTGCCGCCGGTCGTGGCCAAGTTCGACAACGACAGCACGCCGGTGCTCACCGTGGCCCTGTCCGGCAACCGGTCGCTCAAGGAGCTGACCGAGGTCGCCGACAAGGTGGTCAAGGTGCAGCTCGAGCGCTCGCCCGGGGTGGGCGAGGTCCGGCTCGTCGGCGGTCTGGAGCGGGCGATCAACGTCTGGATCGATCCGGACCGGCTGGAGGCCTACCAGATCCCGATCACCGCGGTGCGCGACGCCCTGGTGCGCCAGAACAGCGACGTGCCGGGCGGCAATGTCACCGGCGCGGTGCGCGAGATGCCGCTGCGCACCCTCGGCCGCGTGGCCGAGGCCCGCGACTTCAACGAGCTCGTGGTGCGCACGGTCAACGGCCAGCCGGTACGCATCCGCGACCTCGGCCAGGCCGAGGACGGCACCAAGGAGCAGCGCTCGCTCGCCCGCCTGAACGGCGTGCCCACGGTCACCCTGGAGGTGCGCCGGCAGTCGGGGGCGAATACGGTCGAGGTGATCGAAGGGGCCAAGGAGGCCATGGGACGGATCGGCGGCGAGCTCCCAGCCGACCTGGAGCTTCAGGTGATCCGCGACCAGTCGCGCTACATCTACGCGGCCCTCCACGAGATCAACATCCATCTGATCCTGGGCAGCATCTTTGCCTCGCTCGTGGTGTTCGCCTTCATGCGGAGCTGGCGCTCGACGATCATCGCCGCCGTGGCCATCCCCTCCTCGGTGATCGCCACCTTCGGCGTCATGAAGGCGCTGGACTTCACCTTGAACAGCGTCACCATGCTGGCCCTGGTGCTCATGGTGGGCGTGGTGATCGACGACGCCATCGTGGTGCTGGAGAACATCTTCCGCTTCGTCGAGGAGAAGCGGATGACCACCTTCGAGGCGGCGCGGGCGGCCACCGCCGAGATCGGCATGGCGGTGCTGGCGACCACGTTCTCGCTGGTGGTGATCTTCGTCCCGGTGTCGTTCATGTCGAGCATCTCGGGGCGCTTCCTCTTCCAGTTCGGCATCACGGCGGCGGCGGCGGTGCTGGTGTCTCTGCTGGTCTCCTTCACCCTGACGCCGATGATGAGCGCGCGCCTGCTGCGCTCCGCGGACGCCCTCCAGCACGGCCCGGCGCCGAAGTCGCGCGCCGGCTTCTACGCCCGGCTCGACCGGTTCTATGAGCGGCTGCTGCGCACGGCCCTGGTCCGCCGGCGCTGGGTGGCTCTCCTCTGCCTGGTGGTGATCGTCGTCTCGGTTCCGCTCTACCGCGTCGTGCGCATGGAATACATGCCGAGCGGCGTCGACGAGTCGGAGTTCGAGGTCAACGTCAACGCCCCCGAGGGGACCAGCCTGGCGGCGATGGACGAGGCCATCCGGGCCGTCGAGACCGAGCTGCGGCAGGTGCGCGGCGTGCGTACCGTGCTGTCCACAGCGGGCAGCTCGTTCCTCGGCGGAGTCAACCAGGGGAACGCCTACGTCCAGATCGCGCCGCACGAGGAGAGGAAGCTTTCGGCGGGCCGCATCGTGCGCAGCCTGCTGCGCCTCGATCCTCTGTCCGCCTTCCGCGGCAACTACTCGCAGGCCGATGTGATGAACGAGGTGCGGGGACGCCTCCGCAAGTTCGAGGACCTCCGCAGCTCGGTGCGCAACGTCCAGTCGTTCAACATCGGCGGCGGCAACTACGACATCGACTTCGCCCTGCGCGGCCCCGACCTCCAGAGGCTCAATGCCTACGCCAACCAGCTCCGCGAGAAATCCCAGGAGCTGGGCGGCATCGTCGACGCCGACACCACCTTGAAGCTCGACAAGCCGGAGCTCCAGGTCCAGGTCGACCGCGCGCGCGCCGCCGACCAGGGTGTGCAGATGACCGACATCGCCACCGCCCTGCGTCTCATGGTCGGCGGCGACGCGGAGGTCTCACGCTTCCACGATCCCGACGTCAACGACGACTACGACGTGGAGCTCCGGCTGGCCGAGGGACAGCGTAACGACCCCGGGGCGATCAGCCGCCTCTACGTGCCGAGCGCCAGCGGCAAGCTCGTCCGCCTCGACAGCCTGGTGACCCTGCGGGAGGTGACGACCGCCTCGCGCGTGGACCGGCTCGACCGGCAGCGGCAGGTGAGCCTGCGCGCCGGCGTCGGCCCCGGCTACGCGCTGGCCGACCGGCTGGAGGCCCTCCAGCAGGCAGTGACCGAGATGGACCTGCCGCCGGGTTATTCCACATCCGTGGGTGGGCGCGGCCGGGAGCTGGCGCGGACCTACCGCGAGTTCCTCTTCGCCCTGACCCTGTCGATCGCCTTCATGTACATGATCCTGGCCTCGCAGTTCGAGAGCCTGGTCCACCCGCTGACCATCCTCATCTCGCTGCCCCTGTCCGTCCCCTTCGCCTTCTTCTCGTTGTGGGTGACCGGCAACACGCTGAACCTCTATTCCGCTTTGGGCGTCCTGGTCCTCTTCGGCGTGGTCAAGAAGAACGCCATCCTGCAGATCGACCACATGAACGGCCTGCGGTCGAAAGGGATGGAGCGCGGCGCCGCCATCCTCCAGGCCAACCGGGACCGGCTGCGGCCGATCCTGATGACCACCCTCGCGCTGGTGGCCGGCATGATGCCGCTCGCCCTCGGCACCGGCCCGGGCGCCGAGGAGCGCCGCGCCATCGCCGTGGTGGTCATCGGCGGCCAGACCCTCTCGCTGCTGCTGACCCTGGTCGCCACCCCGGTCTTCTATTCGATCTTCGAAGACCTGCGCGGGGTGGCGGGCCTCAAGGACGCCTTCCGCCGGCTGGCGCCGAAGAAGGAAGAGCTGCGGCCGGCGGCGTAGTCCCCGATCCCACCCCACCCGGCAACACCCTCCCAAATATCTTGACGCCGGGACAAAGCTCCCCTATAAGGAACGCATGGCGGGCCAGATTCAGGGGATTCTTTGACCATGCCAGACAACGAAGCGCCGCAAACCAGCATCATCCTCTACCAGACCGAAGACGGCCGCACGCGCATCCAGTGCCGGTTCGAAGATGACACCATCTGGCTCACGCAAAAGCTGATGGCGGAGCTATTCAGGAAAGACGTCCGCACCATCAACGAGCACATTCAGAACATCTTCGCGGAGGGTGAGCTGTCCGAGGCCGCAGTTATCCGGAAATTCCGGATAACTGCGGCAGACGGCAAGAGCTACGAGACGCAACACTACAACCTGGAGGTGGTCATCGGCGTGGGCTACCGCGTGAAGTCTCCGCGCGGCACCCAGTTCCGCCAATGGGCGACGGCGCGCTTGAACGAGTATCTCGTCAAGGGGTTCACGCTGGACGACGAGCGGCTCAAGAATCCGCCGGGCAAGGGACATACGGATTACTTCGACGAGTTGCAGGAGCGCATCCGCGACATCCGGGCCAGCGAGCGCCGGGTGTATCTGCGCGTTCGGGAGATCCTTGCGCTGGCAGCCGACTATTCGCCCTCCGAGCCGGAGACGCAGGTCTTCTTCCAAACGGTGCAGAACAAGCTGCACTTCGCCGCCACCGGCAAGACCGCGCCCGAGCTGATCGCCGAGCGGGCCGACTCTGCCCAGCCCAACATGGGGCTGACAACGTGGAAGAGCGGCGTGGTCCGCAAGGCCGATGTGACCGTGGCCAAGAACTACCTGCGCGAGGACGAGATCAACGAGCTGAACCGTATCGTCGTCATGTTTCTCGATTTCGCCGAGGACCAGGCCCGGCGGCGCAAGCAGATCTTCCTGCACACCTGGCAGACCCGGCTCGAGGATTTCCTGCGCTTGAACGAGCGCGCCATCCTGCCCGACGCCGGCAAAGTCAGTCGCGAACAGGCTGACGCCATCGCAGAGCAGGAGTATGACCGCTTCGCTGCTCGTCGCCGTGCCCAACTCGAAGCCGAGGCGGAGGCCGACACCTTCAAGCAGCTCGAAGATGAGGCGAAAAAACTGCCAGAGAAGAAAAAACTCAAGCGCCCCAAGCCTTGAGCGAACCGAAACAAGAGCCGAGCGGTGGGCAGATCTTCGTCAAACATGACCTGGAAGTCTATGTGGCCAGGTTGTGGATCAAGGTTATCGACGCACCCCAGCGATCAGAAACGCCTTGCGATCGGGGGCTCACCTACGTTGTGCTTCCTTGTGGATCTAGCCTGCAGAGGTCCCGGATGAGACAATTGTCTCGTTTCGTGCCCTGGAGGCAGGCGCATCAACGATAGGAGCCACGGTGCCTCAGTCTGGTAAAGCAGGCAGCAGCCCATATGCGACCGGTGGCGGCGGCGTGCACCTGGAGCAGGAGTACGCAGGCTCGGCGCTGGCAAGCCTGCTCTTGGGGCAGCCGGTGGAGGGCCTTGGCGATGACTTCACGCCCACGCAGGTGGCCATGCAGCAAGAGGCTCACTCCCAGAGAGACGACGTGATCATCCATGGGATCTCGCCCGGCGCCGAGCGCATGCTGCGAGTAGCATGCAGGCGTCGGCCCACAATCGGCAAGAGTAAGGACTCCACCGTTAGGTTGTTCGCCGACTTCCTCCAATTTGTAGTTCAGGAGGGGGAGGCAATCGCCGCTGGTCAAATGCGACTTGGCTTGGCGGTTGCGCGTGCGTCCGGGGCTACAAGTGAGCTGGCAGCTCTTACTGATGTTGCTCGACGGCAACCCAGCAGAGCCAGCTTTCAAGCCGCCATCAATGCAGCCGGCGCTCACTCCAGCAAGGTGCGATCGCGGCTGAAGAACGTCGATGAGATCGTGGAAGCGGCTCTGGGCCATCAGGGCTTGGAAAATGAGCCGAGGCAGAGCGCAACTGAGCTCAGCTGGCAGCTCCTCCGCGGTCTCTTCGTTATCGACTTGCAGTTGGAAGGTGACGTGGCGCCCGGGCGGACGAACGTCGTTGCGCGACTGCGGGCTCTCACAGGTGACGTCTCGCGAGCCGAGGATCTACGTCTCCGCCTTGTGGAGATCGCCTCCCAGGCTGCGATCCGCGCCGGTGGGCTCACGCGGGCCATGGTGCGTCGAGAGTTGCGCTCGTTCGGTTTGCTTGATGCCTCGCCGGACTTCGTTAGCGCGCGGCCACAGATCAGCCTTTTGGAATCCGAGCTTCAACACCGGACACAGCGCTCGCTGCCTGTAGCAGGTGCAACAACTTTCACTCTTGACCGCTCGCATCGTCAGAACGAGCTTGTCGAGCTGATCTCGACTGCGCCAGCCGGTAGCGCGGTGGTAGTCCGCGGCGAGCCGGATGTCGGCAAGTCGGCATTGACACTCGCGGCAATCGACGCGATCAGAGCTTCCGGCGGCGTTGCTCTAGCGATGAGCCTCCGAGATCTGCCCAGCCCAGCGGTGAGCATGAAGGCCGTCCTGGGCCTGGGCCCCACCGATCTGCTCGCCGCGGCTCCTTCCGCTCCTGTGAGCGTATTGGTCCTTGATGGGGCCGAGGCGGTCCAGGAGGGCGAATCCGGAGCGTTGGGCGCACTGCTGAGTGCCGCCATGGCCGTCGGGATGACGACTGTTCTGGTGGTCCGCGACGACGCGGCCGGAGCGGTCCTCGAGCTGCTGAAGATACGAGGCGTTGACAAGACTTTAGAGTTCGTCGTCATTCCCCTGTCCGCTGGCGAGATCGCCGCGCTCGTCCAAGCCATCCCAGAATTTGCTCGGCTCGCATCCGACCCGCGAGCAGTCTGGTTGTTGCGCCGTATCGGTTTGGTCGAATTGCTACTCAAAGCCGCACAGGGCGGTCGCGGCCTGCCGGAGACGCTTTCATCAGAGGCTGAGATCTTCGCGACGGTATGGTCAAGCCTGATCCGCCAGGACGAAAAAACAGTTGGCAGCGTCTCTCCCGATGACCGCGACAGCGCGCTTATCGACGTCGCTCGTCAGCTTCTGAGCGGCACGCCGAGCCACGTGACGACTGGCGCCGCCCTCGCGTCATTGCGCTCCGACGGCATTCTCCTGTCGCAGGGCCGCTTGGCCATGTGGGAAGCTGGGGATCGGTTCTTCTCGGACGTCCTTCGTGACTTCGCGACGGCCCGTTTACTGCAATATAATGGGCTGCAGGTGGTAGTGGCCTCGCCAGCTCCTCGTTGGGCGATTCGCGCAACGCGCCTGTTCGCGCAGGCACGGCTTCAGGCTGCGGAGCGTGGCGGCAGCATCGCCGCGCAGTGGGCGCAACTGCAAGTAGAGTTCTCTGAGCTGTCAACCACGCATGGAGCGCGGTGGGCCGAGTTGCCGTGGGAGGGCTTGCTGACCGCGGGTTGGGCAGATCGAGCGCTGAGTGAGCTGACCCCGGCGCTCCTCGACAACGCCGAGATGCGAACCGAGGCCATACGCACTCTCAAGCTGCGCTTTTCGCAAGCCGGTGCTTGCGATCCAGTCATCGGTGCTCCTATGGTGTCGTGGTTGGTGGACACAGCCGGGATGCTCGATCGGCCGAGATCCTATCGCGTTGATCCTGTCCTTGAGCTTGTTCTCTCTTGGCTGCGAGGCGTTGCGCACCTCGAGGTTGCCGGCCAGGACGTTACGTCGTACCGTCCGCTACGGTCGCGTGTGCGTGATGTGCTCATGCGCCGTGAGATCGAGCATGGTGAGAAGGAAAGGCTTGAATCGCTGGGGCTGCTGGGCAGTGAGAACAATGAAGCCAGCACCGCCGCTCTGCGCACTATCGCGCAGCTGGCGCCCGACTTTCTGGCGCCGGTCGTAGAAAGCCCTGATGTGGCGATGCTTATGTCCAAGCAGGATCCGGCGCTGTTGGCCGACCTGGCCGAGGCTTACTACCTCGCGCGGCCAAGTCACGAAGGCGGTGGGTTCGAACACGCCGATGGCCGCTTGGTACCGGGGACCGTTTCTGCCGCTGTTACGCCGAGATCTCCCACACGGGCTAGCGCTGATCAACCGGATGCTTGATCATGGCGCCCACGGGCGCATCGAGGCACTGCGCAACGTAGGTTTTCGTTTCACCGAATCCGCACCCCAGCAGGCGGAAGGCGAGGGGCTGCAGATAGAACTGCTCGGGGCCGGAAGTCGCGTGTTTGTCGGCGACTCTCACGTATGGTCTTGGTACCGAGGCTCCTCCTTCGGCCCGTACCCGTGTATGAGCGCACTCTTTGCGCTCGAGATGTTTCTGGACGAACAGGTGCAGATGGATGTCTCGCCGCGAGCCATCGCCACCTGGCTGATGCGAGACGCGACCACCCTCGCCACGGCCGGCCTGGTGTATGGCTTCCTGGTCCGGCACATCGAGAAGGTTGTCGACGAGCTCGACGGGTTCCTTGCCGCACCAGATATCTGGCAGTTGGAGCTCGGCAGGGCCACATCGGAAGGCTTCCTGCATGTGCAGGGTCCGGACGCGCCGAAACTGGCAGGCCACGACCGGCGGGGTTGGACTCCTCGCGAGGTCGCTACCCGGCTTGTGCTTGCGGCCGCGCAGCGTGGGGACGACAAGGCGGTCGAGCGGCTGCGCGCTGTCGGACGCCGCTTGGTCGAAGCAGCCGGAGGTGAGACTGCGCCGCCGCACGTGCGGCAGTGGGCGGCACACCTTGACTGGGATGCCTACTCGCTACGCGCGCACGAAGGACATCATATCTTGGAGTTGCAGGTACCAGAGGATGTAGTGCAGGCCTTGGCCCCAGCTCAGGCACACTCGGCGAAAGTCACAGAGATGTATCGATTGCAGAACCGCTATCGACCGCGCTTAGTGACCCCATATCGCGCCGCTCTTGCAACACCGCCGGAAAGCCCGGAGTTGGCCGATGACTTCCGCGCCGCGCGGAACCTCGAGAGCGAACCGCTCGACGAACCACTCGACATTCTGCAGGCTCTTGCTGGAGTGGCTGCGGCTGTTTTTCAAAACGCCGCGAATGGGCTAAGTGTCCCTGATCTGAGCCTAGAATGGGCTTTCAGCCTCTTAATTTATTGTGCCACGGGTCCCTACAAAGATCAGTTCGGCGGCGAACAACTTTACTTTTATGGTGCGGATCGGCAAGCCGCTCTCGCTCTCCCGTTAGCATTTGTGGATACAGACGATGAACAGCATCCGGCAGAACCGCCGCGCGAGGCGACTGAGGCTCTCACCGTACTCGCCGCGGCTCTGACTGCGGGTACGAGTAGCCCCTCCATTGAGGTTCGGCAGAATGCCGCCGAAGGCTTGCGCGTCATTTCTGGACAGCCTTGCTGGCAGATGGCGGAGGGGCGTTGTTGGCACGAGTTGCTGTGGCCGGCGATTGAAGCCGGCGCAAGAAGCGTGGCTCTGGGTGATCGCTTCGAAAATCTACGCCGGCAGATGGAACCGATCATCGGCGACGTCTTTGTTGCACTTGCGGAGAGACCTGTCCGACACTTGATGCTCACGCACATCGCTCCGGCTGCGATCTGTACGCTCGACGCGGCTCAAGGTGAAACTTGTATCAAGGCGCGCGCCGAGCGGCTGCGCGATGGCTTGCTCGATGCTTACGCCCGCACGGCCTGTCATTGGGCCGAGGAACACAACTATCACTTGCGTCATGAGCAGCACGCCAGTTTCGCCTCAGCGGTGTTGCGCTGGGCAGCAGCCACGGACCGGCCTGTCGTCGTGGAGCTCGCGGAGCGACTGTGTGCGTCACCTGACGCCCAAGCTGATTACCTACACGCTCTGACCATCGTGGCCACCCACGAGACGCATTTCGTACCGTCGCTGGTGGAGGTGTGGCCGCAGTTGATGGAGTTGGGTTTGGCAAACCTTCGCGTTGCGCCAACCACCCGCCGCCTGCGCCCAGATGAGAAGCTGCTTCAGAACCTCATACCGAGTCCGAGTGCCTTTGGGTACCCGGACGACCTGGATGCGGTTTTGGCGAGGGCTCGCGCCAACTGGTTCCCGCTGATCGCGATATCGAGCCACATGGACGAATGGCTTGAGCGGGCCTGCGGTCAAATGTCGTGCGTTGATGCGCTCGTCGGTTTCCTGCAGGCACAGCCAGTCCAAGAACAAGTAGCCCCTGGCCTTGAATGGGTCCGTAGCTTGGTGGTCGACGAAGATGGAACCGCGCGGACGAGTGGATTCCTTCTCGTGAGCTGGCTTGCTCAACTTCGCGACTCTCCCATTCTTGGACTGGAGTCAAAGCCCACATACCGCGCGATTGTCGACGCACTGGTCCTCAGCAACTTCAGGGGAGCGCGAGAGCTTCAGCGGCGCGACGAATAGGACTCGCGACGCAGCGTATGCGGTGTCAAGAAGCCGAATCAAGAGGCGTCAGCACCGTACAATCCAACGAGGAGATGTGGTCAAAGTCCCCGTCAAAAGTCAGGAGATGCCCTCCGCAATCGTGGGTAGTTGCTGCAATCCAGATATCGTTGATCGGGATCGGAGTGCCGGCTCGCCGTAGATCGGCGAACAGCCTGCCGTAGCGGCGGGCGACCGCAGGTGTTACGGGCAGAATCGAGACGAAGGGCTCGGCAAGGAACTCGGCCAGGAGAGTACGGTTCTCTCGTTCTCGCCGACCGAGGTTGAAGCCGGCCTCCAGCTCACCCAGGACGACGGTTGGGAGAAAAACGATCTCGGCAGCAGCAATGAGGTCGAGAACGCGCTCGTCTGCCGCCCGGAAATGAGAATAAGCAGATGTATCGAGAACCAACCGGCCGGCGAACTCAGCGCCAGAGGGGATCATCGATCGTCCGCTGTGCCGCAAGCACTTCGTTGAATTCTGCCAGGTCTTCGGGAGTCCAAGTCGCGTAGCGAGCCAGCCTACGTCGCCGCTCATGCACCCCGACGGCTGCCTCGATGATCTCGAGCACCATCGCGTTCACGCTCTGACCCCGGGCCCGGCTCAAGCTCTCCAGCCTCTGCCCGACTTCCTCTGACACACCACGGATCGTCAGTTGCTTGGCCATGACAACAGCATAGCACAAATGTGCAGGCACGAAGGCAGCCGGGCTTCGCTGTCCCCCCGGCTCGCTTTGATAGACCTATAGCACCTTACTTATGAAACAGGTTTCACTTTTCACTCACCCTCTGCCGAGGGGGGGACGACCGTGCAGAAGCTCGCCGAGATCTGCATCCGCCGGCCGGTCTTCGCTGCCATGCTCATCCTTGGGCTGGTGGTGATCGGCGCGGCCAGCTATGCCGGGCTCGACATCGACCGCTTCCCCGCCGTCGACCTCCCCACCGTCACCGTCCGCATCTTCCTGCCGGGCGCCTCCCCTGAAGAGGTCGAGACCGAGGTCTCGCAGAAGATCGAGGAGGCGGTCAACACCGTCGCAGGGATCGAGGAGCTGCGCTCGATCTCCGCCGCGGGCGTCTCCTTCACGCTCATCACCTTCCGCCTCGACCGCGACATCGACGCGGCGACAGAGGACGTCCGCGACCGGGTGGCCTCCGTGGCGGGTGACCTGCCCGAGAATGCTCTCCTTTCCGAGATCTCCAAGTTCAACAACGACGTCACGCCGGCCCTGATCGTCGCGGTCGCCGGCCCCCGCTCCATCGAGGAGCTCGCCGAGATCGCCGACAAAGTCGTAAAACCACAGGTCGAGCGGGCGTCGGGCGTCGGCGAGGTGCGCCTGGCCGGCGGCCTCGAGCGGGCGATCAACGTCTGGCTCGAGCCCGACCGTCTGGAGGCCTACCAGATCCCCGTCACCGAGGTGCGCGACGCCCTCGTGCGGCAGAACAGCAGCGTGCCCGGCGGCAACCTCACCGGCCCCCTGCGCGAAATGACCGTGCGCACCCTGGGCCGGCTGACCGAGCCGCGGGCCTTCGACGACCTTGTGGTCCGCACGGTCCGCGGCCAGCCGATCCGCATCCGCGACCTCGGCCGCGCCGAGGACGGCACCAAGGAGCAGCGGTCGGTCGTCCGGCTCGACGGCGTGCCGACCGTCACCCTGGAAGTGATGCGGCAGTCGGGGGCGAACACGGTCGAGGTGATCGAGGGGGCCAAGGAGGCCCTGGAACGGGTCCGCACCGAGCTCCCCGCGGACATCGAGCTGCGGGTCGTCCGCGACCAGTCGCGCTACATCTATGCCGCCCTGCACGAGATCGACCTCCACCTGATCCTGGGCAGCATCCTCGCCTCGCTGGTGGTGCTCGCCTTCATGCGGAGCTGGCGCTCGACCGTCATCGCCGCCGTGGCCATCCCGGCCTCGGTCATCGCCACCTTCGGCGTCATGAAAGCCCTGGATTTCACCCTCAACAGCGTCACCATGCTGGCCCTGGTGCTCATGGTCGGCGTGGTGATCGACGACGCCATCGTGGTGCTGGAAAACGTCTTCCGCTTCGTCGAGGAAAAGCGGATGACCACCTTCGAGGCGGCGCGCGCGGCCACGGCCGAGATCGGCTTCGCCGTGCTGGCCACGACCTTCTCGCTGGTGGTGATCTTCATCCCCGTCTCCTTCATGTCGAGCGTCGCCGGGCGCTTCCTCTTCCAGTTCGGCATCACGGCCGCGGCGGCAGTGCTGATCTCCCTGCTCGTCTCCTTCACCCTGACGCCGATGATGAGCGCGCGCCTGCTGCGCATGACGCCCGGCGAAGAGGCGCGCTCCCGGCGCGGCTTCTACGCCCGGCTCGACAGCGCCTACCAGCGGCTGCTGGCGGCGGCCGTGGCCCACCGGGGCCTCGTGGCCGTGTCCTGTCTGGTCGTGATGGCCGCCACCGTCCCGCTCTACCGGCTCGTCCCTGTGGAGTACATGCCCGCCGAGGTCGATGAATCCGAATTCGAAATGAACGTCAACGCGCCCGAGGGAACGAGCCTCGCCTCCATGGACGATGCCATGCGCGAGGTCGAGGCCGAGCTGCGCCAGGTCCGCGGCGTGCGCATGGTCCTCTCCACCGCAGGCACCTCTTTCCTCGGCGCGGTCAACCAGGGCAACGTCTTCGTCCGGCTCACCCCGCACGGCGAGCGGACCTTCTCGCTCGGGCGCCTCGCCCGCGGCCTGCTGCGGCTCGATCCCCTGGAGGCGTTCCGCGGCAACTACAGGCAGGCCGACGTGATGGACGAGGTGCGGCGCCGTCTCACGAAGCACAAGGACCTGCGCTGTGTGCTGCGCAACGCCACGCGGTTCGACATCGGCGGCGGCAACTTCGAAGTGGATTTCGCCTTGCGCGGGCCCGACCTCGACACGCTCTATGCCTACGCCGACCGGCTGCGCCAGAACGCCCGCAACATGGGAGGTTTCGTCGATATCGATACCTCGCTCAAGCTCGACAAGCCCGAGGTGCGGGCTCAGGTGGACCGTGCCCGCGCCGCGGACCTGGACGTCCGGATGACCGACATCGCCACGGCGCTCCGCCTCCTCGTGGGCGGCGACCCGCGCGTCTCGCGGTTTTACGACGCCGGGGTCAACGACGACTACGACGTCGCGATCCGGCTGGCTGAAGGAGCGCGCAACGACCCGGCGACGATCCAGCGCCTCGCTGTCCCGAGCGGACGGGGCGGGCTCGTCCGGCTCGACAGCCTGGTGCGGATCGAAGAGTCCACCATTGCCTCGCGGATCGAACGGCTCGACCGGCAGCGGCAGGTGAGCGTACGCGGCGGCGTGGACCGCGGCTATGCCCTGGCCGAGCGGCTCGCTGCGCTCCAGAGGGCGGTGGACGGGATGAACCTGCCCCCGGCCTATTCCACCTCGGTGGGCGGACGCGGGCGGGAGCTCGCGCGGACCTACCGTGAGCTGCGTCTGGGCCCTGGTGCTCTCGATCGCCTTCATGTACATGATCCTGGCCTCGCAGTTCGAGAGCCTGATCCACCCGCTGACCATCCTTCTCTCGCTGCCGCTGTCGATCCCCTTCGCCCTCGTCTCCCTCTGGGCGACCGGCAACACACTGAACCTCTACTCAGCCTTGGGGATCCTGGTCCTTTTCGGCGTGGTCAAGAAGAACGCCATCCTGCAGATCGATCACATGAACAATCTCAGATCCCAGGGAATGGAGCGCAGCCAGGCCATCCTCCAGGGCAACCGCGACCGCCTGCGGCCGATCCTGATGACCACCCTCGCACTGGTGGCCGGCATGCTGCCCCTCGCCCTCGGCACCGGCCCGGGCGCCGAAGAGCGCCGCGCCATCGCCGTGGTCGTGATCGGCGGCCAGACCCTCTCGCTGTTGCTGACCCTGGTGGCAACGCCGGTCTTTTATTCGATCTTCGACGACCTGCGCGGCGTGGAGGGGATCAGGGACGCGCTCCGGCGGCTGCTGCCGAAACGGGCACCGAAACGGAAAGAGGAGCTGCGGCCGGCGGCGTAGCTCCAGGGTGTTCGAAACGTTGCCAGGGAACGGGATGAACCGGGGCCGGCATCCGTTCCGTCGTGTCATCCTGAGCGCAGAGAAGGATCTGGGCGGTGACCCCGGCAAACGGCGGATGACTCCGTCGCCGTAAGCCCCGCGTCGGATCAATCGACCCAGGGAATGGCACCGGCACGAAGATGGCTCTGCATCTTCATCGGCGTTCACCTCCTCGCAGCGGGACGCTCAGTCCAGCCAAGGGCTGCCGCCGGCGCGAACATGGCTTTGTATGGTCATGGGCTTGTTCCCCCTTGCCGAGGAGTACGCGGAAATGGCGCCCGGGGTTTCCGCCGCAAGCTCCGCCGGATAGGTGCGCCCGGGTGTTTTGCCGAGGAAAGCTTGTCCGGCATGGGGATTTGGAGCTACACTAGTCGCTGAAATCCACAAGGCCGCGAGACGAGAGGCCCGAAAGCCCGCAGTTCGCCCACGGTTGAAGGAGGCGCCCATGCCCCAGAAGCCGACGTTGCCGCCGCCGCCCTCCACCGTCCCGGCTCGGGTTCCGGCAGCGCATGTGCAGGCGGTCGTCCTGAGGGCGGCTCAAGCGAAGATGCCGGCAGAGCCGCCTTCGACCATCCGGTCTACTCCAACGGCGCCAAAGTCGGTCCCGGTCCCACCCAGGACCGCCAGCGTAGTCACTCAACTTAAGGCGCCTGCTGAGGTGTTACCTCTTGCACCGCATGTGCAGAGCGCGCTGACGCGGACCGTCCAAGCGAAAAGCACCCAGGGAATGGCTGGCACTTTCCGAGGACCTGTCCTGGCACCGCACGTGAAGGCAGTGGTCGGGCGGATAGCCCAAGCGAAGGCCGCTGGACCTTCAGCAGATGGTCGGCAAACCATCCAAATGGCACAGGAGGTCAAGGGAGTCGGTGCTGAGATCAAGATTGGCACCAAGTGGGTCAGGGGATCGTTCGTCCAAAACGATCCGCCCTACATAGACCTGGCTCACAGCGCGGTGGCCGATTGGCCCAATAAAATCACCATCAAGGGTCAGACCAGCTACACGATCAAGTTCGACAGCGGAAGCGAGATATCCGCAACACCAACCACAGATGGCAATTATCTATTTCTCAATCGCAACGGAGGAGAATTCTGCCGATTGATTTTTAGTTCAGGGGACGGGCCGAAGAAGAAGAAAAAGAAGAAGAAACCCAAGCAGCTTTGATCAGGCTCGACCGGCAAATGGCTATCGGGTGACGCTGGATGCTGATCGGGTGAGGCTGGATCGATCCAGGGAGCCCGGGATGCCCCTGCGGGGCGAGCGCCGATCGACCCAGGCGGACCTTTGCGTATCGCAGCGGATCTGGATGCTTGTCGGAGGACCGTGGATCGATCCAGGGCTTTCTCGATCGATCCGAGGTGACCTGAGATCGATCTCGGGTGAGGCTGAATGCCTCTGGCGATCGCCGTCGTGGTTCTTTGACAGACGATGTACGCGCTGATGAGGAGCGGTCCGGTCTGGGGCCCCGGGGAGCCGCTCCTCCGCTCACGCGACGAGTGCGTGCCCAAGCTGTGCTACGCTGCAAGCCATCCTAGGCATTGCGACGAGACTTCGTAGACGCTGAGCCCATGCCTGATCCGGAGAGCGGCCCCGCCGAGACGGTCGTCGCCAGTCACGTCCTCGAACACGGCAAGCGCCTGTCCGAGTCGCTCCTCTGGCAGCTCCAGCGGAAGTTCTTCGACGTGCAGGGGGTCCGGGCCTGGACCGAGGGGCAGGTCCCTCACTACATCACCAGCAACGGCTGGATCGCTGACTCCTACGCCAAGGTGGTCCTCGGCTGGCTGCGTGACTGCTCGGGGACGACGTCTCCGCAGCGGGGCTCGTTCGCGCCGCTCGACCTCCGGCATCCGGTCTACATCGTCGAGCTCGGCTGCGGGGCCGGCCGCTTCGGGTACCTGTTCCTCAACCGCTTCCTTGACCTGCTCGGCCGGTCGCCGCTGAGCCATGTGCCGGTCCGCTATGTCCTGACCGACTTCACGGAGAACAACCTCGACCACCTGCGCAATCATCCGGACCTCCAGTCGTTCGTCGAATCCGGAGTGCTCGACTTTGCGCGCTACGACGCCGGAGAGGACTTCGAGATCCGCCTCACCTGCTCGGGGGAAGTCCTCTCGCCGCAAACGCTGCGCAATCCGCTCATCGTTCTGGCGAACTACGTCTTCGACGGCATCCCCCAGGACGTCTTCTCGGTCCACGATGGAAAGTTTTTCGAATGCCTGGCGACGCTCGCCGCGCCGGAGGGAGAGATCGATCTCGAAGACTCCGGGATGCTCGGGCGGATCGTGGTCTCCTGGGAGGAGTGTCCCGCCCCGGCCGACTATTATGGCGATCCGGAGCTCGACCGAATCCTCCAGGAGTACGTGGCGAGCCTGGACGACACGACCTTTCTCTTCCCCTGCGCTGCCATCCGTGGCGCGCGCCAGCTCGCCCGGCTGTCGGACAACCGGCTCCTGCTGCTCTCCGGCGACAAGGGCTTCAGCCGCGAGGAGCTGCTGACCGGCCGTAGCGAGCCGGGCCTGGCGGTCCATGGCAGCTTCTCGATGATGGTCAATTACCACGCCTTCGGCCGGTGGTTCGTCCACCAGGGCGGCGACTTCCTGAGCACGACGCACCTGTACTCCAGCCTGAGCATCGTCGCCGGCCTGTTCGGCACGCCCCCGGGCGGCCTGTTGGAGACCCGTCTAGCCTTCGATGATGCGATCGAGCGCCTGGGGCCGGACGACTTTTTCGATCTCAAGAAGAGCGTCGAGAGGGGGTACGAAGAGCTCCCTCTGGAAGAGCTCCTGACTTGGCTGCGCCTGTCGGGCTGGGACTCGAACATCCTCCTGGGCTGCTTCCCCGCGCTGATGAAGCAGGTGGGCACGGCACCGGACCTCCTCCGTGTCGAGGTCTACCACGCGGTCCACGAGATCTGGAGGGTCTATTTCCCGATCCGCGAGTCGCTCGACCTGCCCTTCCACCTTGGCGTGCTGCTCACGGAAATCCAATGCTACGAGGACGCCCTCTCCTTCTTCCGCCAGTCGGTTGCTCTCTACGGGTCCAATCCGGCGACCGTGTTCAACGTCGGGCTCTGCCTCTTTCATCTCGGAGACACTGAGGCCGCTCTGGCGCACGCCGAGCAGGCGATCGAAGGAGCGCCGGACTTCGAGCCGGCGCAGACTCTCCGTGACGAAGCCACCGCGGCGCTCGCGGCGAAGCGGCGCCGGAAGAAGAAGCCGAAGCCGAGCCGCAACCGGACCTCGGCGGGCAGGCGTTAGCTCGTCCTGACGCACCATTCGTCTCGTGCCTGGCAGCATCGGTTTCGGATTCCCGGCCATTCGTCTGGCAAAGCGGATTTTTCCGACGAGCTGAGTAGTTATTCAGGCTGCAAGGCCAAACATTCCGAGCCACGTCCGTGCACGACGCTTTGGGAGCGGAATCTTTCTTCAGGAGCTCCCAATCATTGGGACCACGGCACAAATGACACGCCGGCCGATCCCAATGCTGCCGAGCCCAGGTCCAATGCCACCATCGGAGCTCCCGAATGCGCAGGAATGTTTGCGAATGGCGCAGACTCAGATCCCTATGTGCAGGAGACATTCTCTTGAATCCTACAGCCAACCTCTGATGTGAGGGAGCACAGGTCGAATGCTCCTTCAGAATGACCGAATAGTGGCGAGACGGAGACGGGATTCAGGATGATGCGGGCGAATCGTCGCCGCCGGCTTCCGAATCGTTGTGCACGATTGGAACGGAATGCACGAAGAAGGTTACGGCAGCGGGATCAGGACCGACGGCGTGCCGGCCGGGTCGGCGAGGCGGAGATAGAAATAGCCGATGCCGGCGAGGCCCAGCAGGAGGCCGGGCACTTCGACGCTGCCGTAGGTGCCGCAGGGCCAGGGCAGGCGCTGCGCGGCGCAGGTCTCGATCTCCCGGAGGCCGATCTCCTCGGCCCGTTGCAGCCATTCGGGACGGCCCAGGACCTGGGAGCCGTAGATCAGCGTCTCGCAGTTCCCTCCCCTGCCGTGGCACAGAGAGTCGTTGGTCTGGCTCATCTCCGTGCCGCCGCGGAGGTTCTCCAGGGTGGTGTCGACGGCCACCTCGGCCTCGCGCCGGCACTCCTCGTCGCCGGACAGCTCCCAGGCGCGCAGGCGGGACAAGCCGAGGCCCGCCGCGCCGTGGCACCAGGCGGTCATGAAGGCCGGGACGTCCGAGGCTGCCGCCGCGCCCGAGACCTCGGGGTCCCGCAGGTCCGGCCAGTTGCCGTGCTCTGGGTCGAACCAGTGCCGCTCGTGGCGGAACGCCCCTTCGCCGGCCTCGCGGAACCGCGCCTCGCCGGTGGCCTGGTGGAGCTCCAGCAGGGCCCAGCCGATGCCGCCGGCGCCGTGGGAGAAGCCGAGGAGGTTGTCCTTCTGCTTCGCCCCCGGCATGCCGAATTCTCCCCAGGACCAGCGGTCGTCGGCACGCGCCGCGGCGGCCAGGAGGTCGTCGCCCAGGCGCACCGCCGCCTCTTGCAGGGAAGCCGGCCCCGGTTGACCTTCGTGCCCGGCGTGGGCCCGCAGCAGCAGCGGGATCGCTCCGGCAGAGCCCGCCAGCAGGTCGAAGTTGCGGCCGGTCTCGCCGCTCGCCGCTTCCTCCAGGAGAGCCAGGGCCGGCGCCCGCAGCGACTCGTCCTCCAGGAGGACGGCGATCTGGAGAGCTGCGTCGGCGAGGCCGGTGCAACCGCTGTAGGCGCCGATGCGCGCCGTCGGCACGATCTCTTTTGCGCCGTGCTCCAGGGCATGGCGGATCGCCCCCAGTGCGGTGCGTTTGAACATGCGCTCGCCGGTCACCGCGTGCAGGCGGGCGAGGAAGAGGGCGATGCCGCTCGTCCCCCCATAGAGCTCGCCGCCATAGGCGCGGTGGGCGTGCCGCCAGCGCCCGCCCAGGCTCTCCATGGCGAAGCCGATCCAGTTGCAGACGCCGTCGCCCCACAGCGCGTCGCGGCAGATCCGCGCGCCCAGCGAAGCCGCGGTCTCCAGGAAGAGCGCCCGGTGCTCCGCGGCCGGCTGCGGGCTGGCAGCGCCGCCAGGCATCGCGGGCGTCTCGGTCATGACCATGATTCCTCCCCCGTCGCGCACGCCTCGTAGCAGTCCAGGGAGCCGGCGTTGAGGTGGAAGCGCTCCGGGTCCGTGCCCTGGGCGCCGGCCACGACGCGCAGCTCCGCCAGCCGCGACGCCGTTTCCTGATCGCCGCGCAGGAAGCAGCTCCAGCAGCACTCCGCCAGGAGACGGCAGCGGTGCTGGCCGAAGCTCTCGCCGTTGGCCGGGTCCTCGGCGATGCCGACCCCGGGGGCCAGGCGCCAGGTGAAGAACGGCACCTCGGGCCCGAGGTGCGGGCGCACGGCGGGATAGACCTCCTGGAGCAGGTCGGCGACGAAGGGGAAGAGGCGCTTGGCGAGGTAGATGACCGCCACGTCCGTGCGGTCGTACTGGCTGGGCATGACCGAGCACTTCATGCGGAACGGCACCTGGAAGAAGTTGAGCCGCGCGGAGAGCGACCGCACCAGCTCCGGCGCCCCGGCGAGCCCGACGTGCCAGTAGATCCGCACCAGGCCGAGGGTGAAGCTCTCGTCCTCGGGGGTCTCGCCGAAGCAGTAGTAGAAGCCGCGCTGGAGCGACGTGGACTCGCGGGGATAGAAGATGCTGATCTGCGCCCCCGGCCGCGGGCGCGCACCCGGACCGTCCTTGCTCAGGAACTGGCCCGGCCAGAGCGACCGCGAGCGGCTCCCGCGCTGCGCCGTGATCTGGCCGGAGGAGTGGATCTGTCCGATGGTCCAGCCGTGCTCCCAGCGGTCGCGCGAGGCGTTGGCGGCGGAGAGGACGGCGCTGAGCTCGGGGTCGAGCCTGAAGTCCTGGCGCTCCTGGCCGTCCGGAGAAGGCGGTGGAAGCGGCGGCTTGAAGGGCCGGCTGTAGACATAGCGGTAGAGGACGTCGGTGAGCAGCTCCACCAGCGGCACCTTCGCCGCACCAGCCGCACCCGCCGCGCCATTACCGGCCGGGGCGGCCGCCGCCGGTACGGCGAATTTCCTCTCCGCGAACGTCAGCTCGTGCGGCGACTCGATGCGGATGGCCGCGAAGACCTGGTCGAGGGCCTCCTGCCAGTCCATCGTGCTCAACGTGCGGCCCTCCTCACAGCCCCACCATCTGGCCGACGGCAGCGGCCGGATCGCGCAGGATGTTCATGCTCATCTGGAGCTGGCAGAGCGCCTGGGGCGTGATCTGGGGCGACCGCTGGATCCCTTCGTAGGCCGTCTGGACCATGCGCGCGGCGGCGCAGGCCATGCACCGTTCGAGGTAGCGGCGCGACGTGGCGCGGCCGAAGCCGCGGGCCGCTGCATAGCGGGTCCAGAAGGCGGCCAGGGCCACCTGCATGTCCTCGCCCTTGAACGGCGAGATCTCCGATGCCTGCTCCAGGCTGACGGTGGGGCTGAGAGGCAGCATGAAGATCCAGAAGCTCAGGTAGGCCTGGAAGATCGCCCCCGTGTCCCAGCACTCGTCGCCGAGGTCGGCCATCTCCCAGTCGATGACCCGGATGTCCGGCGGGTCCTCCGGGCGCTCGCGGTACAGGAGGAGGTTCTCCCACTTGATGTCGCCGTGGATCAGCCCGCGGAAGACCCAGGAGCGCTTGAGGGCGTCGAGGGCGCGGGTGAGCCCGGGATAGTCCTGCAGGATCTGCAGGAGCTGGGCGTTGCCCTGGCTCATCTGGCTCAGGTACTGCGGATGGGTCTCGTGGATCGAGAGGATCCAGGGGAGCTTTTTCTCGAACAGGTGCAGCTCCTCCAGGGCGGGGAAGAACAGCTCCGCCTGGCGGTGGTAGGTGCCGAGCTTGTCTCCCTGGAGGCTCCGCGATCTCGCGCGGGAACCGGCCCAGCCGCTGATGGTGCTCCCAGAGGCTCTCGGCATCGGGAAGCATCTCGAGGACGAGGATCGTCCTCGCCGCGTCCCAGTGGTGGCACCTGGGCAGGAGCGCGGCCATGGCGCCGAAGCGGGGGTTGCGCGCCGCCATCTCGTAACACTTCGCCTCCCGCTCCAGCGTGAGGGTGTAGGCGGATGTGCGGGTGCGCACCTGCTTGATGAAGAAGCCGGGGGACTTCCGCCGCAGCACCTTGAGGTTGTAGTTCCGGCTCGACTGATCGAAGACCATGAAGTCGCCTTCGACCACCGACTGCAAGGTCAGCAGCCGGCGCTCGGCCAGGTAATGGACGACGTTTTCGGGTTGGACCAGCATGTCTCGTTCGATGTCCGAAGGCCCGGAGACGGAGCCCGGCCCCGCCAGAGAGTGCGGGACCGGGCCTCCGCATCGCAGGTCAGCTTACATCACGCGCCCTTCTCCCCCTTGCCGCCCGAGCCGCCCTCTTTGCCACCTCCGGGGCAGCCGCAGGTCTGGACGCCAGCACATTGGGTCATGGGACCCTGTGTGATGGGGCCTCCGGCCTTTTCGGACTTCTCCTCGGGGAGGCAGATGATGCCGCAGGTATGCTCGGGCCCGAAGGTGCCCGGAGGGCAGGCCGGCCCGCACGTCTCAATGCCGCCACACTGCGTTTTCCCTCCGCAGGTGATCGGTTGGCAGGTCTCGCCGCAGGTCTGGATGCCACCGCACTCGGTCTTCCCGCCACAGGTAATGGCGGGAGAGCAGGTCCGGCCGCAGGTCTCGATGCCGCCGCACTCCGTCTTCCCGCCACAGGTGATCATCTGGCAAGTCTGACCGCAGGTCTGGATGCCGCCGCATTCGGTTTTCCCGCCGCAGGTGATCATGGGCGAGCAGGTATGGCCGCAGGTCTCGACGCCGCCGCACTGGGTCGGTCCGCCACAGGTGATCTGGTGGCAGGTCTGGCCGCAGGTCCGGATGCCGCCGCACTCCGTCGGTCCGCCGCAGGTGATGGCGGGCAAGCAGGTATGGCCGCAGGTCTGGATGCCGCCGCATTGGGTCGGTCCGCCACAGGTGATCTGATTGCAGGTCTGGCCGCAGGTCCGGATGCCACCGCACTCCGTCGGCCCGCCGCAGGTGATCTCGGGGGAGCAGGTCTGGCCGCAGGTCCGGATGCCACCGCATTCGGTCGCGCCGCCGCAGGTGATCTTCTGGCAGGTCTCGCCGCAGGTCCGGATGCCGCCGCATTCGGTCGCGCCGCCGCAGGTGATGGCCGGAGAGCAGGTGTGGCCGCAGGTCTCGATGCCACCGCACTCGGTCGGTCCGCCGCAGGTGATCTTCTGGCAGGTCTCGCCACAGGTCTGGATGCCACCGCACTGCGTCTGCCCACCGCAGGTGATCTGGCAGGTCTCGCCACAGGTGCGCACACCACCGCACTGCGTCGGCACACCACAGGTGATCTGGCAGGTCTCGCCGCAAGTGCGCACACCGCCGCAGTTGGTCTGCCCGCCGCCGCAGGTGATCAGGATGCAGGTCTGGCCGCAGGTCTGGACACCGCCGCAGTTCGTCTGCCCGCCGCAGGTGAGGTGGTGGCAGGTCTCGCCACAGGTGCGCACACCGCCGCAGTTGGTCTGCCCGCCGCAAGTGATCTGTTGACAGGTCTGGGCGCACGTCTGGCCGCAGGTCTGAATGCCGCCGCACCAGGTCGGACCACCACAGGTGATGAGGCAGGTCCGGCCACAGGTGTCGATGCCGCACTCCGTGGGCCCGCCGCAGGTGAGCTGGCCGCAGGTGCGGATGCCGCCACAGGCTGTGGGGCCGCCGCAGGTCACGATGTCACAAAGCGATGCGGCGGTGATCTCGCCGCCAGGACAGCCGCCGCAAGTCCGGATGCCGCCGCAGACTGTGGGGCCGCCGGCCGTGACGGCCCCCCCGCTACACAGGTCCTGAGTCAGCGGGCCCTGCACAAACCGGGTAAATGGATTCACGATTCATCCCCTATGAGAAATGGTGGTTGGTCTCGTCGAGGGCTGGGATCGGAGCACCAAGAGGAAAGCCGTCATGGAGGCGAACGGACCGAGGGCTGAGTGCTCGGGTACGCTTGTGCTCGTATTTGCATATCCGGCTCAGAACACGTTATTCAAGTGTTGTTCAGATGCTATAGGGAAACACCTGTAGCGTCAACACAAAGGGAGAGGAGCGAGAGGAGCTGACTTTGCTGCGGATGTCCGACAAAGCCCCTCTCCCTGCCTCGCGCGAGGCGGCAGGGAGAGGGACAGGAGGGTAGGTCTAATCGGCGCGCTTTTCGCCGCTCAGCGCGATCCCCGCCAGGGCGGCGTGGAGCGCCTGCACGGAGCTGCCCGACGCCTGGAGGGTCGAGAGGAGCTCGCGCTCGAAGAGCTCGAGGACGGCCTGGCGCGCCGGGTCCGGCGCGTCGACCTGGTGGAACACTTCGAGCCCCGCGGTGCAGGATGGGCATCCCTCCGCGAGATGGGCGACGATGATCGGGCTCTCCTCACGCAGGGCAAACCCTGCCGACCAACGATCCAGGCCGGGTTCCGCAATTCGCTGTGCCACGGTGCTTACCTCCTTGCCAGGATGAACGCGGACGGCGCGCTCATCCCCTCACCTTGGAGTGACGCCGGACGAGGTTCTATTTCGTCCGCTCCCTCTCTTCATACGGCCCGGAGGGCTCTCGGGTTCATCCCGGGCGGAGATCCGGTCGCGTTTCGCTGCCCCAGGCCAGGCCACGGCCCGCAACGTCTTGGCACAGATGTCACAGCCGTGGAGGAGGTGGACGGCAATGGCCTTCCTCTCCTGGGGAGTGGCGTGGCCGAGAGCGAACCGGTCGAGGACGTCTTTCGAGATCGAGTGCCTCACGGTGGGAACCCTCCTCTCTAAAAGGAGTGATCCGGCCCGCCGATCTATTTCAGATCTTCAAGGAAAAGATGAGGACGGCGCGGGCAGCGCCGGCGGCGGCGAGCCGAGGAGGTCCCGGAGGGTCTTCAGGAAGGCCTCCGGACATTCCTGCTGCGGGAGATGGCCACACCGCGGGAGGGTGTGCAGGTGGGCACCCGGCAGGCCGTCGAGCAGGCGCCGTGTCACGTCGCGCGTCACGATCCCGTCCGCCTCGCCCCAGATCAGGTCGGCGGGGACGCGGATCTCGGTCAGGCGGTCGTCCAGCATGTCGGTGCTGCGCAGATTGGCCAGCAGCCGCGTGAAGGGGTTCCTCCGGCTCTTCCGGACCACATCGTCCAGGATGAAGTCCGGTGTCGGCGGCGTGTCCGGACCGTACAGGGCGTCCACGAAGCGCCGCGCCTCCTCCCTGTCCCTGGGCACGAGGGCGATCTCCCCGAGGTCGAACGAGAGCCCGACGCTGTTGACCAGCACCAGGCGCTCGACCCTCTCCGGATGCTCCCGGGCGTAGCTGAGAGCCAGCCACCCTCCGACCCCGTTGCCCACCAGGACGACGGGATCCTGCCCGCCGCGCTCCCGGACCGCAGCGGCGAGGCCGTCGAGCTCGCCACGGAGGGTCAGCTCCCCCTGCCGCGGCGCGCTGTCGCGGTGCCCGGGGAGATCGAGGAGCAGCAGACGATAGTGCTGGAGCAGCTCGGGGACGACCGCGTGCCAGGTGCCGGCGTGGTCGCTCAAGGTGTGGACGAGGACGAGGGTCTTCCCCCGGCCGCCGGTCCAGACCGCGAGCTGCCCGCCAGGGGCTGGAACCCACTCCTCCTTCAGGCCGGCCCGCGAGAGGGCCCTCCGGTGGTACCAGGAGAGGACGTCGAGCGGGCGGGTGTAGTAGACCGCTGCGAGCGCCACGGCTGCGCCCACGGCCAGGATCGCCAACGCCCAGAGAGCCCGCTTCGCCGGCCTTGTCACGTGGTCTACCGACAGGGGCTCAAGGAACCGGGGAGAACGGCTCCGGGATGGGCGGCGGCGGAGAGCCGAGGATCTCCAGGAGGGTCTTCAGAAAGGCGTCCGTGCATTGCTGCTGCGGCAGGTGGCCGCACCGCGGAAGGATGTGCAGGCGCGCGCCGGGCAGGCCGTTGAGCAGGCGCAGAGTCACCTCGCGCTTGAGGACGAAGCCCGGAGCCGGCCGTGCGTTCGGGTCGCCGAGGGATTGCACCATGCGTTGCGCCTGCTCCCGGTTTTCCGGCAGGGTATCGAGCCCTGCGGCGTCGAAGGAGAGGCCGACGCTGTTCACCAGGACCAGGCGCTCGACCCTCTCCGGATGCTCGCGAGCATAGATGAGCGACAGCCAGCCGCCAAAGGCATTGCCGATCAGGATCACGCGCTCGCCCTCCTCGAGCTTGCGGATGGCTGCGTCGAGGCCGTCGAGCTCGCCCCGGAGGGTCAGAGGCCCTTCCCGCGGCGCGCTCTCGCCGTGCCCGGGCAGGTCCGGGATGACCAGTTGGTAGCGCGGACCCGCTTCAACCACCTCGTCACGCAGCCTCCTTGGAGGTCGGGAGCGGCTGCAGAGGGTGCCCGACCGCGTCACTCCTCCAGCAGTGTTGTAGATGCTCCGGTCACCGGAATCATAATCCAACGAGGGACCGCCGTCACACCTGGACCCTGCGGCGCGGGCCGAAGAAGGACGCGAGGATCTCGCCGAGGCGGTCCGGCTTTTCGATGACCATCCCGTGGCCCACGCCGGGCACCACCACGAGCCGAGCCCCGGAGATCGCCCCGGCCAGCGCCCGCGAGTGCTCCAGGGGGAACGTGGTGTCCTCCTCCGCGGCCACGACCAGCACCGGGCATTGGATGCGTGGCAGGTCGGGCCGCATGTCGAGCCCCTCGACCGCGGCAAGAAGGGCCGCGATCCCCCGGAACCAGACCTCGGGCAGCGCTTGGATCCAATCCCGCTGCAGGGCCAGGCTCTCGCCTTGCGTGCTCCTGTAGCCGGCGCTGTACATCGGGAGGGTGAGGTCGAAGATGCGCCGGGGGTCGCCGCCGGCGGCGGCCGCCCTGCAGGCGTCCCGCAGCTCGTCGAGGTCGCGCCAGGTCTCGTCCTTGATGCGCTCGGTCGAAGTGATCGCGGCCACGGAAGCGATCCGGCCGGGATGCTCCGCCGCGAGCCGCAGCGCCACGAGCGATCCGAAGGAGACGCCGGCCACGTGCACCCGGTCGAGCCCGAGATGGTCGAGCACCGCGAGCACGTCCGCCACATGCGCGCCGAAGTCCGGCGGGGCCTCGCCCGGCGAGAAGAGCTGCCCGCGGAAGTCGCAGCGCACGACCTTGAAGAGAGGTTCGAGCGCGGGCACCACCGGCTGCCACGCCGCGATGCTCATCAGCGCGCCGTTGAGCAGCAGCAACGGCTCCCCCTGGCCGGTGACGCGGTGGGTCAGAAGGCCCGGCGCACGGGGAGTGAAGGCTCTCAAGTACCGATCACCAGGCCGCCGTCCACGGAGAGGACCGTACCATGGACAAAGCCGGCGGCATCCGAG
The DNA here is from genome assembly GCA_963842525.1 of uncultured Holophagales bacterium. Lineage (GTDB taxonomy): Bacteria > Acidobacteriota > Thermoanaerobaculia > Multivoradales > UBA5704 > UBA5704. Next base: position 1,256,617 of record CAWJGT010000009.1, on the reverse strand, counting down.
GCAAGCCAGAAATAGGCCTCGGCGATGTCCTCCGGCTCCCCCATGCGGCCGATCGGCGTGTGCTCCACCATGTTGCTCAGGATCTTTTCAGGCATGGCCCGGACCATCTCCGTGGCGATGAACCCCGGGGCCACGGCGTTCACCCGGATCTTGTACCGGCCCAGCTCGCGCGCCCAGGTGCGGGTCATGTTGACGACACCCGCCTTGGTCGCAGCGTAGTTGGTCTGGCCGAAGTTGCCGTAGAGCCCGACCACCGACGAGGCATTCAAAATCACACCGCCGCCGCCGGCGATCATGTGCGGCGCCACGGCGCGTGTGCAGAGGAAAACCCCCTTGAGGTTGACCGAGACCACGGCGTCGAAGTCCCGCTCGCTCATCTCGGAAATCTTCTGCCCGTCCTTCCACTTGACGAGCTGGCCGTCGCGCACGATCCCGGCGTTGTTGACCAGCACGTCGATCCGCCCCCAGCGCTCGACCACGGCGGCCACCGCGGCTTCGACGGCCGCCGCGTCCGTCACGTCGACCTGCTGGAACACGGCCCCCCCGCCGGCCTCGCGCAGCTCGGCGCAGAGCGCCTCCGGGTCCTCCGCCTTGACGTCCCAGACCGCCACCCGGGCGCCGTCCCGGGCGAAGCGGCGGGCGGTGGCGCGGCCGATTCCGGCAGCGCCACCGGTGACGATGACGACTCGCATAGCCCCCTCCCCTAGCCCCTCCCCCGCGAAGCGGGAGAGGGGAAAAGACGGAAGAATTGATCGATTCTATCCCTTTCATCCGGCACGTTCCCCCTCTCCCGCCGCGCGTCCTCGGCCCGCATCCGGACGTCCCGGAAGTGGATCTGCTGGGCGATCTCCGCCACATCCAGGCCGGTGGGACCGAAGCGGGTCGTCCCCCGTTTAGGCAGTCCCTTGCCGCGCAAGCGCCGGCACACCTGGTCCACGGCCAGGAGCGCGACGAGCTCGGCGTTGGTCCACTTGGGGGACACCCACAGGCTGACGCGCCGGTCCGCGCTGGAAAGGAATAACCGGGAAGCGCCGTTGCTTGGAGGGCGGAAGTGGACCACGGGCCGCCAGATGGCTCCGGCGGGCTCGGCATCATCCGCCAGGGCGGGATAGAACCTGGAGAGGTCGCGGAGAACCTCCTCCGCCCGGAGGTCTTCACTTGCAGTCTCCACATCGTCCCAGCCCGCGGGAGGAGGGTTATCAAGATCGAAACGAATCCTGCGCGGCGCGCTTTCACTTGGGGGATACGCCGCGGCAAGCCCGTCCTCGGTTGCAGTGGGCGGCACGACACAGAAGAACGTCAGGACCGTTTCGCCCTCGAACAGGAAATCGATGTGCCGCAGGGCGGCCCGCTGCGCCGGATCGCCGGTGGCGGGCAGCCGGAAAAGCACCATGCTCTTGACGAGACAGACGCCAGAAAAGCCCGGGTCGAGTGACGCGCCGCGGAACCGCGCGGCCAGGTCAGGAGTCCGATGGCCTGTCACCAGCACGTAGTCCGCCGGCAAGCTCAGCCCGCCTGCATGGACCACATAGCGGGTGCCGACCTTCTCGACGACCTCGACATCCGAGTTGGGGTGGAACGGGACGCCGGCCTCGGCCAGGGCAGCCTTGAGGAAGGCGTAGTAATGCGGCATGTTGACGCCGAAGCTCGACCCGGCGCATCCACCAGCGACGCCGGCGACACCGCCGACATCCGCGTGCTCCGCCGGTGCGAGACGGTGCGAGAAGGAGCGCGGGTCCCGCAGGAAGACCTCGCGGGCCACCTCCTCGCTCCATCCGGTCGCGCTCCGCACGGCCTCGAACCGGCGCTCGAAATGCGCTCGCAAGTGCTCTTCGTTGCGGTAGAGAGCGCCGAGCAGCGAGGCGTTCGCCGCCAGGTAACGGATCGGGTTGCTTGCGTCGCAGACGCGTGTCCTGAGGACGCTCAGCGGATAGAGCAATCCCTTGACGAACGAGGCGTCGATGCAGAATCTTCCGACGGATCGATCGGCCCGCGCGTAGGATTCAATGCCATCGCCCTGGTGGACGAAGGCCGCGTGCGCGTTGCCCCACAGGATGTCCGGCGCCGCGTCGACGAGCTCGACGGCAAAACCCATCTTTTTGAGAACGAGGGCGGCGCAGGTCCCCACCGCGTCGGCGCCGAGGATGACAACGTTTTCGCCCATGCGCTTTATGAAGGCTCGAACAGCTCCAGACGCACGGAGTAGACGGCGGACGCGCCCGGTGCGAGGATCGCCATCCCGGTATCGACGTCCGGACCCCATTGTGGTCCGAACGGGTCGGCCCAGTTGAATTGCGGCTCGAGAGCAATGAACGATCCATCCGGCGGGGCATAGACCTGGATGGCCTTGACGTGCGGCGCGGCGGCCACGATGCGCAGGCCATAGGACGCTTCCGGATCGACGATCTCCGCGACCACATGACCTTCCGCCGACCGTTCGAGGTCCACGAAGCAGTCGTCCAGGAAGAGACCGCCGAGCGGCCTGCCGCCGGGCGGCGAAAAGTCGTAGGGAGTGCCGGCGACCGGCACGACCTCGCCGGTGGGCAGCACCTCGTCGTAATCATTCACCACGGTGCGTCGGCGGGCCGGAATTCGCATCCGCGCCTGCTGCCGCCGGCCGCTCGGAATCACAAAATACGGGTGCCAGCCGATTCCCATGGGCAGAGGCTCGCCGCCCACGTTCCTGGCGGTGATCGTGAGGATGAACGACTCGCTGCGCAGGACGTCCTCGAACGACAGGTCGGTGGCCGACAGCCAGCGGTGGTCGAAGTCGCCGGCCTGGAAGGACGCCCGCAGGCGGTCCTCCTCCTCCGTGGTCTCGCGGACGAGCGCATCGACGCGGGAGGCAAGGAAGAGGCCGTGCATCGCGTACCTCTCGGCGCCCGGCTTCCGCCCTCCCCAATTGGCAGGCAGTTGAACCGGCCGGCCGAGCACCTCCGCGCGGATGGTCCTTCCGTCCGGCGAAGGCTCCCCGCGGATGCGGTTCGCGTAGGGGATGAGGAGCGCCCCGCCCATGGTGTAGGACGCGTTGCCCGGGAAGTCTTCCCGCCCGTCGTCCAGGATCTCACGGACCTTGTCGAGAGGAGGCGCCGCGAGCAGGTCGACGTCGCCGAGCCGCGGCAGGCGGGCGCGGATCTGGAGGGTCATCATCCCGCGCCCCGGCAGGATCTGGGCGCTCAGAAAGGCGGGCCTGCTCGCGTCCAGCGGCTCCGGCCTGGCGAGGGTGACGACCGGCGCACCGCCGATCTCGATGGAATCGCGCTCGGCCACCTCGTCCCGTCTCCCGGCTCGGTCTAGCGCTTGCCCCCCTTCCACTGGCTCGCCTCCTCGGGCTGGCGGGCCTTGGGCTTGGCGGCACCGCGGGTCAGGCCGTCCCCGCCCTTCCTCTGGGCCGCGGTGCGGGCCGCAAAGGCAGCCTCGATCCGCTCCGCCGAGTCCTTCGCCAGGTGGCACTTCTTGTATTTCTTGCCGCTCCCGCACCAGCAGGGATCGTTGCGCCTGAGCGCCTCGCGGTCGACGCCGGCCGGAGCCGGCCGGGAGCTGAACAGTTTCTGGAGCCAACGCATGATGGGCATGGGTGTTTCCTCGTTCGATGGAGCGGCAGAGTACCCCCAAAAAGGGCGGCTTGTCCATCCGGTAGAACCCCTCTCGATAGAGCCATGCTCATGAGACCAAGGGTCGGGAAGATTTCTTGCAAAGGGGGATTGCCGGTCGTTTTTATCTTGGAGGGATCAGAGGCATGCCCACAACCCTGCATCGGCTCCTCCCGTTCCCCTGTGTTTTCTCCATCCTTCTCGGTCTTCTTCTCCCCGCGCAAACACGCGCCGCCTCCCCCGCCTCGGGCACCGTGTCGCAGGCAAGCCCGGTGGTGAGCTGGACGGGCGGACCGGTCACGCCCAGCGCCAACACCTCGCGGCTGCTCGACGTCGTTGGGATCACGCGCTGCGGCGTGTCACCTCTGGCCACCGCGGTGGTGCTCAACGTGACGGTCACCCAGCCGACCAGCCAAGGCCATCTGACCGTCTATGCGGCGGACCTCGCGCAACCGCCGCCCACCAGCACACTCAACTTCGTCGCCGGAGCGACCCTCGCCAACAACGCCATCGTGGAGCTGTCGAACGACGGCAAGATCAACCTCCGTCCGTTCGTGGTCGCCTCGGGCTCGGTCCACCTCATCGTGGACGTCGTGGGCTTCTTCATCGAGTCGCCGTAGCGGCAGGAGACCTCCCGGGGGACGACGCGCACCGCCGTCCCCCGCGTTGACCCCCATCGAGTGCTCCCATAGCATCCTGCGGCAATGCCCGTCGAGTTCACCGCCCACAACATCCGCCTGGACGACGGGAGCTTCACCAAGCCCGAGATGGCCGAGTCGATGGAGAACTACCCCTGGCTCGCCTCGGCGCGGCGGGCCCTGGGCGCCCTCTTCCCCGGCGACAAGAGCCGTTTCCGGCTCGCCGACCTGGGATGCCTCGAAGGCGGGTATGCCGTCGAGCTCGCCCGGATGGGATTCCGCGTCCTCGGGCTGGAAGTCCGCGACAGCAACATCGCCGCATGCCGCTATGTCAAGGAGCGCGTCGACATGCCGCATCTGGAGTTCGTGCAGGACGACGCCTGGAACATCGCCCGCTACGGCACCTTCGACGCCGTGTTCTGCTGCGGCCTCTTCTACCACCTCGACCGGCCGCGGCGGTTCCTGGAGATCCTGTCCGGCGTGACGCAGCGGGCCCTTCTCCTCAACACTCATTTCTCGACGGAGAGGCCCAACCCTGCGCTGAGTCTTTCCGATTTGGACGTCAACGAAGGGCTCGAGGGGCGCTGGTTCACGGAGTTCGCGGACGACCGCGAATTCCAGGACCGGGAGGCGAAGCGCTGGGCCTCGTGGGACAACCGGCGCTCCTTCTGGATCCGCCGGGAGCACCTCCTCCAGGCGCTCCACGACGCCGGCTTCGACCTGGTGCTGGAGCAGTACGACGGCATGGCTCCCAAGATCGCGGAGTCGATGCTGGAGGGACCGTACAGGTCCCACGAACGCGGGACGTTCCTCGGCGTGAAGACGCAGCCTGCGGTGGAGCGTCGGCTCTGATGCAGGCTCTGCTGCGGATCAGGTGGCCATCTTTTTGTTGATCCCTGTGATCTGGGAAAGCTGGATCACCAACCGCAGAGCGTCGTTGACCGCCTGGTGATTCGGAAACGCCGCGGCCACCTCAGGGTCGAGGAGAACCAGGTTGGTCCCTTGCTGGAAGCGCTCGGCATACTTGCCTCGTACGCTTCCCTTCAAGAGTGTCCGAAGATCGTACTCTGGCTCGAGATCGTCGTCTTCCTCATCCTTCTTCATAGGCTTCTCTCTCAGAGCGTGTCAGTTCCCTGGCACTAATGATACGGATGCGGTTGCCGCGTTCCGTATGGGCTACGATCAGGAGTCGCCTTTGAACCGAGCGGCCCACTGTCAGATACCGGTCCTCATCGTCGGAATGGGCGGACAGGTGAGGATCTTGGGAGGAGGTCTGTCTCACCCGGCGTAGCCCAGCGCCTTGAGGTGCCGGCGGCGGACCTCCAGCTCTTCGGGGCTCAGGTCGTGCTGGGCGGGCGCGGCTTCGTCGTCCTCGTCCTCCCCCATCCTCACACGGGCGTCGCCGGCAGCGGCGATCAGGGGCTGCTCCCAGTAGGCGAAGCGCTCGCCAGGCTCGCTTCCGTCGATCGCGACGCACAGCCTCACGGATTGAAGGCCGTAGGCGTCGAGAGGGATCGTCCGCTGCCGCCACGCGGGACCTTCCAACCCCACGGCATCCTGCAGGAGATCGATCTCCGCAGACGCGCCGGTGGGACGCAGGCGCACCGCGAACCGGGGAGGCCGGTCCGCCCTGCCTGTACCGCGGAGCCGCCCGCGGTCGATGCCGTAACCGACCCTGAGCCTGGCTGTGGCCGGCAGCACCAGATCGCGGCAGTCGGTCTCCTGCTTGAGCACCATGCGCGGCTCGCCGCTCACGATGGCCTTCATCCGGGAGCCCCGGCGGGCGAAACGGTAGGACTCGCGGTCGACGTACCGGTAGCCGGGCGGAGGCACAACGGCCGTTTGGATCGGAGCGGCGAGTTTCGCGAGTTGGGGGCAGGCGTCCGGGGCCACGCGGACGGCGCGCACCGGCTCGTACGGCGGCACCCACTCCCAGGCAATCTCGCCCTCTCGCGTGACCTCGAAAACCCGTCCACCCCGGGTCGAGGTGACCAGGACGTTGCCGTTGGGCAGCGCCTGCTGCACGCCTCCGGTTGGTGAGAAGAAGCCGGGCGACCGGTATTTCCAGACCGCTGAATTGTCGCGGGGATCGAGCTCAATCAGCTCGCTCTGGCGATCGCTCGCGAAGCTCCGCAGCCGGTTGTTGAAGAGCTGGATCATGCCCGGCGCAAGCAGATCCGGACCGTTCATCAGCGCCTCGTGCTGCCGGTCGAGCCCGTCTTTGAAGCTCCAGACGACCTCGCCGCTCGGACGATCAACAATGAAAATGGTATTGAGGTTGCGCGCCGAGAGCAGGAGGTTGCCCGGCCGGAAGCGTGCGTCCCCGGCGGTGTACCAGGGGTTTTCCGGAAGCTCCTGGAGCGAGTTGATGTGGGTGATGTCGTTCGGGTGCGCCGGCCGCGGCGGGATCAGCGCGCCGAGACGCTCGGCCGCTCGCCAGGTCCAGACCACCTGCCCGGCGCGGTCGACCTCGAACAGCGTGTCGGCGCCCTCTCCGTCCTTCAGGACCAGCACCAGCGTATTGCCGTTGGCGAGACGGAGGACGTCGTGGTGCGGGATCGCGCCGGTGGTGCGGAATTCCCACGTCCGCCGGCCCTCCCAGTCATACTCGACGACCTGCCGGCCCATGCCGATCCCGAGGATGGAGCCGTCGGGGAGCAGGCGCACCCGCGTCTTGAGACGCGCCTCGGGCCAACTGTGCACCGGCCGCCCATTCATGTCGAGCAGGACCGGAATGCGGATCTCGTGCAGCGTGAGCGTATAGCCGTTCCAGGCGAGCTTCGGATCGTAGATCGTCACCCAGTCGGCATCGATGGGCCTCACCTTGGACGAGCCCGCGCCCCGGGCCGGCGCAGCGGGCGCATCCGGCCCGGCCGGCTGTTTCCCGCAGCCGAGCGCGAGGATCGATGCAAGCCCGAGGGCCCAGGCGGTGAAGCGAGAGGGTATGGCCAAGCGGCTGGCGAGGCTATCACCGGGGGTGGCCCCGGGCAATCCCGAGCGGTCCGGCTCTACCCACTTTTCCGAACGGCGGGGTCTATAGCGGAACATGAGCCAGACCCGTACGATCATCGGAACCATACTTCTTCTCGCCCTCGCTGTTCCGCAGAGCTCGCGCGCCACGGCGTTCGAGGAGTTCGCGGAGGCCTTGTCGCGCCAGGACATCTATGCCATGCGGATGGTGGTGCTCGGCAATTCGGAGGAGATGACTGCAATCTTCTTCGACCTGCTGCGGGAAACCTCCGTGCTCCTCCACCGCTCCTCCGGCGAGGAGGACCGGACACAGGCCCAGTTGCTCCTCTTTGCCGCCGCCGTGCTCGCTCAGACCTTCGATAGCGCCTACCCGGGCGAGAACAGGCTTTACAAGCAGTTCGAGGGGAAGGCGCGGCTGACCTTCGCGGCGCAGACCAGGATCTTTTCCGATGCATCCCTTGCCGAGTTCCTGGCGCAGGGGCTGAAGGACCTCACAGATCCTCTGTCTGCGACGGGGCTCCTCGAGCGCAACCTGCTATCCATTGCCGAGGCCGGCGAGGAGACTCCAGAGGCCCGCTTCCAGCGGATGTTGGAGGAAGAGGCGGCCCGGGCCCGGCAGCAGCAAGAGGCGGCGCTCGAAGAGCAGAGGAAGCAGCGGGAGCCTCCAGGAGCTGTCGGACCGGGTTGAGCGGCTGAGGCAGACGCGCGATGTGGACGGCCTTCTCGCCGTCGCCGCCGATGCATCGCTGCCGGTGGAGGGGAGACGCGATGCCATCGCAGCGCTGGGCCAGACCCGCAGCCCCAAGGCCGCCGTGGGCCTGGGGTTTCGTCTGCAGGATACCGAGCTGCAGGACGAGGCTGTAAAGGCCTTGCGCGCTCTGGGAGACAACGCCATCAGCGCTTTGATCCAGCAGCTCGATAAGCCCGCTGCGGCGACTGCCGTCCAGGCGCTCGTCCGGATCGGCGCCCCCGCCTTCCCGGCCCTGCTGCGGCGCAGCAAGCAATCCGGTCCCGGCCGCCGGCTCGCGGCCGAGGCTCTGGCCGCCGCCGGTTACCGTCCGCGCTCTTCCCAGGAGCGGGCGGAGCTGCTGCTGATTCGCCAGGAAAAGCTCCATCTGCTGGAGATGGGGACCGCCGCCCTTCCCGCGGTCGCCTCCGCTCTTTGGCGCCGCGAGGCCGGGACGGCTACTACAGCCCTCCTCGTCCTGTTGATGGCGCTGGGGCTGTTCCTGCTGTTCCAGACGGTCCTGGCCCTGGTTTTCCTCTTCCGGAAGCGCCGGTGGCTGCGGCCCGATTTCAGGGCGGTGGTCTCTGCCGGCGGCAGGAAGCGCCTCGCTGGCGTGGTCAAGCAACCGGCCGAGCCCGGCGGTGAGCCGGGAGCGATCCTCTCCACGGAGTGGGCCCGCGATCTCCTCGGCCGCCGGCGGCGCATCAAAGTGGAGACGCTGGTGCCCATCAAGCCGGGGACATCCCAGGGCAATGCCCTCGACCTCCTGGTGGCGGCAGGCGCCTCGGTGCAGCCCGGAACCTATCTGGCGGCCGCCCCCGCCGGCAGCGTCAAGATCTGGGTCAAGCCGGGGTAGGGCTCCGTCAAAGTCGTCGTAGCGGGGGCCTCCCTCCGCCCACCCTCACCCCCCGTCCCCCTCTCCCACCCGCACTCACGCCCACCCGGGAGAGGGGGCGCCACCGCCCAAGGTCTTGAGAAAAAAGAGTGTTGGGGGTTCCCCCTCTCCCGGGTGGATGGGAGTGCGGGTGGGAGAGGGGGCCAGGGGGTGAGGGTCTTGGGGCGGGGAAAACTCCGCCTCCGCCCGACTTTGACGAGTCCCTGTCAAGCCGGGGTAGGGCTCACCCGGGGACCCTGCGAACGCGGCGGCCGAGCAGGCGGCTCCAGCGCGGCCCTGGGTTGCTCCACTGCCAGTCGACCTCCGGCACGTCCCGCGGCACGGCCTCCTCCATCCTCGCCTCCATGCGCCGGCCCGCCTCGGTCAGGGAGGGCGAGAGCTCCGGGTACAGGCATGCCCGGTACGAAAAGAAGCTCAGGGAGCACAGAAGCTCGGTCTGCACCAGGGCCAAGGCGTCTCGCCAGACATGCCAGAGGAGACCCGGCTCGACCTCGGTCAGGAGCAGGCCCTCAGCGGGCGAGGGGGCGCGAAAGTCGATCCGGGCAGGCAGTGCCGGGTCGGTGAAGAAGAGGGCGAGGTGGTCCGTCTCTTCGGGCGCGATGCCGTCGATGCGCAGGAGCGGGGTGCGACTGTCCGGCGAGTCTACGAAGACCGTGCCGGACGTGGCGTCGAAACCGAGGCCGGCTCCGTCCGGCAGCTCTATCAGCCCGGAGTCGAGCACGGTCCAGGGTTGGGAGGCGACGCGCGCCAGAGCCACCCGGGCGCCGAGCAGGGCTTCAAGGGCCAGCCGGTACCGCAGGTCGATGCATTGCAGTACCTGGACGCGGATCTCCAGATCTTCGCCGTAGGACGTCGCCGGGAGAGAGGTGTCGCTCCTTCGATCATGGACCGCGGACACAGCGCCCCCCATGGCATCGTCGAGGGCAGCCAGAAGAGTGCGATGCAGGATGCGGTCTCCTTCTCCACGGTCGAGCTCCGCGATCAGATCCTTCAGGTTTTCCTCGAGGCGGGGCGGCAGCCTGACGTCGCGGGAGAGCCGCAGCAGCTCCTGGGCCTCTTTCTTCAGGGCCAAGCATTGCGGATCATGGTCGATCCGGTAGCGCACCTCAGCCAGGGCTTGCAAGATCTCCAGGGCTCCCCGGATATCAACCAGCTTGCGGACACCGTCGTAGCGGCGATCGAAGGCTTCGGATTGCCGCAGGGGCAGGAGCCCTTCGCCGGCGAGCACCGCTTCCAGCTCGTCCGGGGCTTCACGAGCAACGCGGGCGAGGGCAGGCCGGTCGGCGGAGATCGAGGCGGGATCCGCTAATGCCTCGCGGATGGCGGTCTCGGCCGTCTGGCGACGCTGTCCCAGCGTCTTCTGAAGGCGGTCGCAACGGGCCTCCTCCCGGTGCAACTGCTCGCCGGCCTGCTGCAACTGCCCCTCTAAAACCTGAAGCCTCGAGAACAAGTCCAGGGTGCGCCTCGACCCGAAGACGAAACCCTGTAGAGGGCCCAATGCGTTCTCCCTAGGCAGCTCGGCCCGCAGCGTACGTGCCTTCTCGACGAGGTCGTTGTAGCGGGGAATGAGCGCATCATGATTCTTGGCCGCCTCCTCCAGCTCCTCGACCTGCTGTGCCAGGTCCCAACCTCCTGCCAGCTCGCAGAGCGCTGCCATCACCAGGGCATCGGGCACCGGGTCGGGCTCCGCGGCGAGGTGAGCCGCGATGCGGGGCCGGGCCTCGCCATGGCGCAGGCGCCGGCAGAGCGCCTGAGCCTCCACCAGCTCCCGCGCCCGTTGGAATTCCGACGCCGTCTCTCTGCCCAACCGCCGCGACCACTCCCGCAGGATGCGGTATCCGGCCTCCGCGGGATGGCAGGCCAGGGCCTTGCGCAGAAGCTCCGCCGCCGCCTCGGCCGAGGCGTCCGGTCCTCCGGCGCGACGGCTCGCCATCTCCACCAGCCGCTGCGCGCGCTCGCGGTTGCCGGCGGCCAGGCCGAGGACCTCGCCGTCGAGCGGCCGGCAGGTCCGGCGCGTCCACAGGGGAATGAAGACGCTGGCGCCCATCCGGCTGCCGTGGACCTGGGCATGCGCCGCATCGTCCACCAGCACCAGAGGCCGGATCGTGCAGCCGAGGTCGGAGTCGAAACGCACGTCGAAGACCACGTTGTCCTCCAGGAGCGGCTCCAGGGCCACACCGCGGCGCCGGGCTTGGCGAGCCAGGATCGACCAGGCTCGTGGACGAACCTTGCAGGCCCAGGCGTTCGAACACCGCCCGGTCCCGCGGGTCGTCGAGATAGAACGACGGCCAACCGCGGATCATGGTCTCGATCACGATCCGCCGGGAGATCTCCGCGACCACGGCCATGCCAGGCTCCAGTTCCACTGCCTGCGGGTCCTGGCACCCCGCCAGCCGCGTCTCCAGTTCCTCGTAGGGACGGATAAGGTCATCCATCTTGCGAATGAAAAGCAGGCATTGCGAAATGAAACCGGAATCCTGATAGCGCAGGCGCTCGCGCCAGATGAACGGCGGATCGGTAGGCTTGGCAGGCCGTGAGGTCTTGATGCCCCTCTGGTAGTCCACCACCTGGATCGTCTCCGGCCAGTGTCGTTCGTCCAGATCAGTGGCGCTCCACAACCCGTAGGGAACCTGGCTGTTCTCGTGCTCCAACTGTTCGGGCCAGGTCTGCCCCTTGTCCAGAAACTCAGGCAACGCCCGCAAAAACCGCGCGATGGCTTCCTCCGTCTCGGAGACTCCGGGCCGGTTGCCAGGCGGAGGGATCTTGATCGTGACGCCCTGAGCCTGTTCCTCAGGGAGCCAGTGGAGCCGCCGCACCCACATTTCGGTCCACTCTTTGAGCCAGGAACGATAGATCCCGCGGCGCCGGAGGGCGTCCCGGAGAAGCTCCCGGCGCATGTTGCGCAGGTGAATGTTGGCCACGGCCTGGAGCTCCGGGCAGTCGAAGTCCCATCCCTCCAGGCGAAACTCCAGCGGTTCCCCACCAGGGTCACGCCCCGGTACCAGCGGGACATAGTCGGCAACCCGACCGTCCTTCGGAATGGGTAGGACGACCATTGGCGGTTTGGCTCCGGTCCGGGCCTGCAGGTCGTCTCGGAGCGCTGCGAGCAGACTCCAGTCGCGATCGAGGACCGTCACGAGCCCGGTGTTTTCCGCCAGCTCTCGAAGACTCGCCATGGCGACGCCGAGGATCTCCTGCGCCGTAGCTGAGAGTGCTTCGACCCGGAAGTGGGCCGCGCCGCATGTCAGCATCCAGGACACAGGGCCGTCGAGCCGGCGGAGGGCCTCGATGAGGATGTTGCTCGCCTGCAGACAGGTGGCGGACTCGGTGTGGCCGCTGAGCACGACCTCCCGGATGCCCAGGGGGTCGTGATAGACCCAGCACCAGACGCTCCCCCCGGTCAGGCAGGCCGGCGGCTTCGCCAGCTCCTCCAGAAGGTGGAAATCCCTCTCCGCCGGGTCGGCCGGACGCATGCGGACTTGGAAGACGGGCCAGCTCGGCATGTCATTCCCTCCTCGCGGGAGCCTTCGGGTCTGCGGCCTTTCGCAACGCCCCGAGGCGGACCAGGGTCAGGCGGACCGCCGTGGTTTCGCGGCCGGTCGCAAGAAGAACAAGCTCCCTCGCATCGCAGAGGTCGAGTGCCCTCTCCAACAGAGTGGTTCCTCCCCCGCCGTCCCGGGGCCGGACGTGCCCTCCATCAGCGTCGTCCCGGGGGCCGCGGGCGTGCAGCTCGATGTCGCGCAGGATCGGCTGGATTCGTCCATGCAGCTCCGAATCCGCCCCCGCATCCATCTTGCGGAGCTCCGCATAGAGCGTCCGCCGCACCTGCGGATTCCGGCCCAGGACGCGGAGGAACAGCTCGGCTTCCTCACCCCTGTCGCCGGCGCGGAGCTGCGCCAGCAGGAAAGGCAGCGCTGCCGCCCCGAGCTGCACGGCCAGGGCAGTCCTCTCCCCCAGGGGGTGATCGCGATCCATGAGGTCCTCCACGCGATCCTCCGGGCGGCCATCACCGTTGCCATCCGGACGGGTGCGCGCCTGCGGTGCCGGTGTGTGACCTCTACGAGGCAGGACGGCCTGCTCGCCATGGTCGCGGAGAGCCTTCGGGATCGAAGGCTCCTTACCGGCGGACTTGGCGAGGAAGCCCGCGAGGATCTGCAGAGTCTTTTCCGGCGATTCGTCCAAGGCGGCCCGCACCAGTGCCTTCTCCTCCGGGCTCAGCACGTTGTCCTCGGGCCTCAGCAGGGCGTCGAAGAGCGCACTCCCACGCGGTCCGGCTGCGGCGGCCTCGGCCGCGATCCGCACGCGATCTTCCCGGGTTCCGTGCTCTGCAAGCCGCAGCAGGCCCTGCCGCGCCCGTGCACCTTCGGCGGGACCTGCGGTCCAGAGCAGACCCAGCAGAACGTCTTCCGCCTTCCCACGGTCTTCCACCGACACCGTGCTGCCGCCGCGGGCGAGCTCGTCAAGGACAGCCTCGGCACGGCTGAGCTTCCGGCGAATGTGTCGCGGCTCCTGTCCAATCCGTAGCACCCGGTTTGCCCATCTCAGCCTCCCTGGTTGTCTCTCTGGAAAAACCGCAGGATCTCCCCGAGGGTCTGCAGGACGGCGGCGCGCTCCTCCTGTCTTTCGAGGTCGCGCGAGCCCAATCCCTCCATCGCCTGCCGGATCTCGGCGGATAGCTGGACCTGCGGTGCGATGGTGAGAATCGCCTTGATATCGTTCGCCGCCACGCGAGCGGCCGACTGCGTTTCGAGCTGGTCCCAGTGGCCCAGCACAAGATAAAGGTGGGAGACGTTGTATCCGAGGACCATGTAGGGGACTGCGCCGGCCCCGGCCAGCATCTGGAGCCGCACCGCGACGACGCGCCGAAGTTGCTCCACACCTTCCGCGAGCTCCGCGGAGCCGATCCTTTCTGCCTGGCGATTTTCTTCGAGCTTCTGATAGGTCTCGAACAACACTTTCTCTTCGTTGGGCTCGAGATCAAGCCGCGCCAGCTCCCGTTCAAAAATAGGCCTCCCTGCGGCCTCGCTCGATTGCCCCAACATGGCGAGGGAAGCCCCCAGCGAAAAAGCGGCCTGTCGCTGAACCGCCGCGCGATGGTGCGCGACCCAAAGCACGACGGCAAGGGTGAGGAGAACGAGCATGGCGGCGACCGCAGGAGCCGCGGCGAGCCACGATCGCTGCCCCCTCGCCCTCTCCAGCTCGTGCACCACCCCTTCCGCCGTGCTGAGAAACAGCACCGGCGTCGCCCACTCCAGAGAACTGGGAGACGACTGATAGACGGCCAACCGTCCTTCGGCCACTGCGGCATCGACGGGATCGCCGGCCGCCAGGGCCGTGTAGACCGCGCCGCTGAAAGCGACCGCCGCCGCGTCCGAGATGGGGAACTGCATCGCCACCACGGCCGGAGCACCGCTCATCACCAGAGCCGAGGCCGCGCCGGTGAAGGGGTCCTGCCCACCGCGGCGCGGCAGCCTGCCGGTGTCGCAGGCGTTCAAGAACACCATTCGCAGTCCGCGAGGGCCGCGGCAGGTCTCGGCGAGCATCGCGCCCGACACAAGGTGCGCCCCGCCTTGCGGGTCCTCGAACAGAAGCAGCCCTTCGCCGGACTCGTGGTCGAGCGCGCCGTGGCCCATGAAGTGGAGCACCTCGAATGGAGAGTCGCGCAGCTCCTGACGCAGGCCGGCGAGGGTGGCCCCCACGAGGAACGCGATCTCCATTCCATCGATCCCTCCCCAGGCCTCCTCGATCCTCCTCCGCTCGCGCGGCAGGTCGAGCGGCGCGTAGCCCGGCGGGCTGGCCATGGCCACCAGGATGCGCAGGCGGTCGCCCACCGGCGCCGGGGTGCCGGCCCAGGGGCTGCGGGTATCCAGGCAGCGCACGACCGGCGTCAGGACGTCGCGGCTGAGAAAACCGTCGCGGTAGAGCAGCTCCCAGGGCAGAGAGCACAGCACAGCGAGCTCCGGCCGCGAGGGATCGAGCAGGAGCCGGATGCGCAGACCGCAGCCTTCGCGCGCCGCGGCTTGCCCGCGGCGCAGGAGAAACCTCTCCAGAACCGGGCCGGGAAAGAGCGACTGGAACAGTGCCGCGCCAACGTCCGAAGCGGACGGCAGGGCGGCCTCCTCGGGCGCCGCGGTCTTCAGATCACGGCCGAGATCCAGGCCACTGCCGCGGACCGTGCGCTCCAGGACCGCCATGATCCGCTCGGTCTCTGAAGGATCGAACGGCGGCTGGAACGGGCTCTCTGGGCCATGGAACGGCGCCCGCACCCTGACGCCGTACCCGCCATCCTGGGGGAGGATCTCCAGCGCGAAGTCCTCGTACTGGATTCTCCTGCGACTGGCAACTGTCATGGCGACCGGAGGGGCCGGCTGCGCCGCCGGCGGAAAACCGGAGGGCGCTGGTCCCGGCGCTATGGACACCGCGGCGGGTCTGATTGTTCATACCCGGCAGCAACCGCTAGGCTATCAATCCGTGCGTCCATTCCCGGCAATCCCCAGGCGGGGTCGATTCCTCGCCGGCTTCGCCCTCGCTGCACTTCTCGCGGCGAGCTGCCGGTTCCTATCTCCCGTCACTCCGCCGTTCCCGGTCTCGCGAGACCTGGAGGAGGTGGACCGCCTCCTCGACGGCTATGTGGAGCGAGGCGCCTTCCCGGGCGGCGTCCTGGCGGTCGGACATCAGGGAGCCCTGATCCACCTGCACCCCTTCGGCCGCCTCTCCTACGGCCCGGATGCCCCTCGGGTGACCGCCGAGACGCTCTACGACCTCGCCAGCCTCACCAAGGTGGTGGCCACCACGACCATGGCCATGATCCTCGTCGACGAGGGCTGGCTCCGCCTCGACCAGCCGGTGCAGGAGCTTCTGCCGGGATTTCGCGGGCCGGGGAAAGAGCTGGTGACGGTGCGCCATCTGCTCACCCACTCGGCCGGCCTTCCTGCGACGGCACAGCTCTACAAGGAGATACGGGGCAAGGCAGCCTATCTCGAACGCATCCAGGCCATGGACCTCGAATACCCGCCGGGCAGCCGCTCCATCTACAGCGACCTGGGCATGATCCTCCTCGGCGAGATCCTGGAACGGGCCACGGGCCAGCCTCTGGACGCGTTCGTACGCGAGAGGGTGTTCGAGCCGCTGCGGATGCGCCACACCCTCTTCCGGCCGCCGGCCGCCCTGTGGCCGCGGATCGCTCCCACTGAAGACGATCCATGGCGCCGCCGTGTCGTCCAGGGGGAGGTGCACGACGAGAACGCCTTCGCACTCGGCGGCGTCGCTCCCCACGCCGGGCTCTTCGGCACCGCCGGAGACCTGTCCCGCTTCGCCCGGATGATCCTGAACGGCGGCGTCTTGGACCACCATCGCATCGTCTCCCGCGAGACCGCCGAGCTGTTCACCCGCCGGGCCGGAATCCCCGGCTCGGATCGCGCCCTGGGCTGGGACGCGAAGTCCGCGGAGGGCTCCTCCGCCGGCACGCTGTTCGGTCCCCGTTCGTTCGGGCACACCGGCTTCACCGGCACCTCGCTCTGGATCGATCCGGAGCGGCAGCTCTACGTCATCCTGCTGACCAACCGCGTCCATCCCACGCGGGAGAACAACCTCATCCGCGAGGTACGACCGGCGGTGGCCGATGCCGTGGTCCGGGCGCTTGGAGGGTCGCGGGTGCGGGTGGGCTTGGAACGGATCGCCGGCGGCGAGATCACGGCTCTCGACGGGAAACGGGTGGGCCTGATCGTCCATCCGGCATCGGTGACAACGGACGGCCGCCACGCCGTCGAGGCGCTCCGAGCGCGCGGGCTGAACGTGGTTCGGCTCTTCGCCCCCGAGCACGGGCTGCGAGGCCAAGCCGCTGCGGGCGAGGGCGTCGAGAGCGGCCTCGATCCGGTGAGCGGTCTGCCGGTCGTGAGCCTCTACGGCGAGCGGCGCCGGCCACAGCCCGCCGACCTCGCGGGGATCGACGCGCTGGTCTTCGACCTCCAGGACGCCGGAGTACGCTTCTACACCTACGCCAGCACGCTCATCCTCGCCCTCGAAGCGGCGGCGGATGCGGGGATCGATTTCGTGGTGCTCGATCGCCCCAATCCTCTGGGTGGAGAGCGGATCGAAGGCCCGGTGAGCGCGCCGCGGGACGTCGTCCCGGCGAGCTTCCTCAACCTCGCCCCGGGACCGCTCGTGCACGGTCTGACGCTCGGCGAGATGGCCACCTACGTCAATGCGCACCTCGAGCGGCCGGCGCGCCTCACGGTCGTGCCCATGACCGGCTGGACGCGGCGCATGACCTGGGCCGACACCGGCCGGCCGTGGGTGCCGCCGTCGCCCAACCTGCGCAGCGCCGAATCCGCCCTGGCCTATCCCGGCACGGCTCTCCTGGAGGCCACCAACCTTTCGGAGGGCCGGGGAACGGAGTCGCCCTTCCTGCTCCTCGGCGCTCCCTGGCTCGATCCCTCCAGCCTTACGGCCGCCGCGCCGGGCTTCCACCTCGAGCCCGCCCGCTTCACCCCCAGGGCCTCGCCCGCTGCGCCGCAGCCCAAGTATGCGGACCAGGAATGCCGCGGCCTGGGCGTGAGAGTCGCCGATCCGGCGACGGCCGAGCCCTACCGGCTCGGGGTCACCCTCCTCGCAGCACTCTCTCGCCAGCCCGGCTTCGCTTGGCGAGACGGCGGCGATGCCCTCACCCGCCTCGTCGGCACTCCGCGGCTGTTCGAGCGCCTGCGAGCGGGGAAGACGGTCGAGGAGATCCTGGCGGCAGACGCCGCCGATCACGCTGCCTGGCGTAGAAACCGGCGGCCAGCGCTGCTCTATCGGTAGGACAAACCCGTCTACTTCGGAGGGACAGTGCTCCTTGGAAGCGGTGGGCGCCGGGGCGGCGTGCGTCCCTTGAGCGGCATTCCGCACAGTCTAGCTTGGATCGGGAGGAAAGGAGCTGTAGACTCCTCTCATGTCACGTCAGCGCAATTTCCTCCCCCTCGCCGGGTTCCTCGTCTGCGTGATCGCGTTCCTGAGCTATTTCCTGTTCTTTTACCGCTTCCCCGTGACGCGGGACGTTCCCTGGACAAGCTGGCTGCTCTTCGCCCTCGGCCTGGCGCTGCTGGGCACCGGTCTCGCCCGCGCCTTCCGCCAGTCGGAGCGTTACCGGGGCCGCATCACAGGCCCGATCCTCGCGCTCCTCAGCTTGGCCGTCGTCGGGATATTCCTGTTTTTCACGGTGGCCATGTCGCGGCAGTTGCCGGCCTCCGCGGAGGCTCCTGCGGTCGGCGAGAAGGCCCCCGACTTCACCCTGGCCGACACCCAGGGCCGCTCGGTACGGCTCTACGACCTCCTGGGTCCTCGAGCCGACGGACCCGCGGGAGGGGGCGCTCCGGGCTCCTGGGTGGTCCTCATCTTCTACCGCGGCTACTGGTGACCGTTCTGCAACTCCGAGTTACGGAGTTTCCAGGAAAAGCTTCCCGAGTTCGCGGCTCGCGGCATCCGCCCCGTGGCGATCAGCGTCGATCCTCCCGAGGCGACACGCGCACACCTGGCGAAGACCGGCTGGACCTATACCTTCCTCAGCGATCCCAAGGCCGAGGTCCTCCGGCGCTATGACCTCTTGCACCCGGACGGAGGCACCGGCACGGACGTCGCACGCCCGGCGGAGCTGCTGATCGATCCGACCGGCACCATCCGCTGGGTCGACCTGACCGACGACTACCGGGTCCGGACCCGGCCCGAGACCGTGCTCGAGGTCTTCGATCAGCTCACGGGCGCGTCCCGCTGACGCGCCCGAAGCGACTGCGCTCCGGTCTCCTCACGGTCCATCCGTTGATTTGTACCGATCATCGGTACAAATCACCTCACCGATCGCGCTGTCTATCTCTTTTGATTTGTGCGCTTTACGCCCAGAATAGCCCTTCTGCCGATTTGGGGGCTTGCGCTCGTGGCGTCAATGTGCTCGCAGAAGAGCCGGACCCTTGGCGCCAATTCCGGCGCTCCAGAGTACGGCTCAAGGAGAACGAGCATGGCTCGAGAGACGACGAACACGGGGAGGCTGGGCGGCCTGCAGAGGTTCCGCGACGCCCTGAGCACCAACCGCGAGATTCTGCTGCACCTCGACGTCAGCCTCACCCGGTACGACGGGATGGTGGCCAGGGCTCTGGAGTTGGCCAACCGTCAGGGGTTCTTGAGGGCGGAAAAGCAGGAGACCTCGAAGCAACTCAGGGAGACGCTGGATGAGGCGGAACGCTTGGGCACCGTGCTGCGCCTGGCGGTGAAGCAGCATTTCGGCATCCGCGCCGAGAAGCTGGCCGAGTTCAACCTCCAGCCGTTCCGCGGCCGTAAAAAGCCCGCCTCCCTTCCCACCCTTCCGCCTGAGCCTGAGCCCACCCCGTAGTCCCCCTGCCGGAGGCATGCCCTGGGCACGCCTCCGGCTTTTCTCCCTCCGTCCCGCCGCCCCAAGCCTCCCTGACTCAACGGAAGCCTGCAACGTCGCACTGCAAGCTTCGCTGGCCTGTCGCAAGCTTCGCTGTGCCATTGCAAGCTTCGCTGGCCCGACGGAAGCTTCCAACGGCTCATGGCAAGCTTCCCTGGACCACTGCAAGCTTCGCTGGCCCGTCACAAGCTTCTCTGCGCCATTGCAAGCTTCCCTGGCTCGACGGAAGCTTCCAACGGCTCATGGCAAGCTTCCCTGGACGACTGCAAGCTTCGCTGGCCCGTCACAAGCTTCTCTGCGCCACTGCAAGCTTCCCTGGACCGACGGAAGCTTCGTTGCGCCAGTGCAAGCTTCGCTGGCCCGAAAGAAGCTTCCAACGGCCCGCTGCAAACTTCGCTGGCCCATTGCAAGCTTCTCTGTGCCGTCGCAAGCTTCTCTGGCCCGAGGGAAGCTACGGCTGGCAGGGAGACGGCGGCGGAGCCTTCGTGTTGCGGCCGACGCGCCGGTCCATCCACTCCAGCACGGCGTCATATGCGATCTGGGCCTGAAAGTGCAGGTTCAGGTCGTGCCCCGCTCCAGGGATGATCGCCGTCTCGGCGCAGGCATCCGCCGGGTAGAAGCTCGGCTCGCCGGCGAGGCTGCCGGACCCCGAGCACGACGGCTCTTCGCAGAACGCCAGATCGAAATCGCCGACGACCACGAGCACCGGAACGTGGATCGCGCTCGACAGGCCGAGCGCGGGCAGAGCCGTGTCGAGCTCACCCGTGGTGACGGTCTCCTTGGTCTGCTCGTCGAGCGCGATGACCAGGGGGTCGGCCGACGGCAGATGGTAGAAGAGGGTGCGATCGCCGGGTTTGGGTGGTGAGATAGCCATCCGGGATGCTCTGCCCGGAAAAGCGTGGATCGAGGCTCGCCGGATACAGAGCCGCCAAGGCCTCCCCCAAGGCAGGGGCTATGGTGTGCGACACACCTGTCAGCACCACGCCATCCACGTCGCCGCGCACGACTACCCGTCTCCTTTAAGAGTCGTCACTGCGGTGTTGTTGGCGCCATTCGGATCCACCACCGGCTGATCGACTGGCACCGAGCCTTCCACGGAGAGAGCGGGCCCCTTGCCGAAAGTCGTAATCGTGAACACGAAATCGTACTTCGCGAGAGGCACGAGCGTCGGGAATGGGCATGCATAGGCCAGACCCGTACCATATCGCTTGGAGGCATAAGTGAGGACGCACCCCGTGGGTGCCGAAACGCCATACCCTGCGTCCGACGAGAACGAGATCGCACCTGTAGTCGCCGCCGAACCGTTCGGACCGAGATTGGTCAGGCGGAAGCTCAGATCCACTCCATCCGGCCGGATTTTCGTCGTGAGCAGTCTGACGGCGAGGTCGCTGCGTGGCTGGCATTGGCCATCCAGCGGATCGCTCACCGGCAAGCCCGTCAGCGGATACTCGGCGCCATCGTTCGCTCCATCGCAATCGGAATCGGCGCGGCTGGTATCTGTGCCCAGAATGGCGGTTTCGAAACCGTCGATCAGACCGTCGCTGTCCGTGTCCTGGTTCGGATACACGTAGCCGAGCACCAGGTTACCGTCTGTGTAGCCCTGGGCCGCCATGGCGGCGAGTTGGCTTTCGGGAAAAATGGCATGGTCGTCACGGCCGGGATTGTAACGCCGCAGAAGGCGGACGGTGCCTGCTGGCTGAGCGGCACTGGACCGTACGAGGTAGCCCTCGATCCCGTCGAGCTTGTACCCCACCGACTGGTAGGCGGAGATGCCGGCAGCGTCGGTGACGTAGGCGTGATCTCGATTGTTCGGATTGGTCGCCGATGCCGCCACGTAGCTAAGACGGTAGAGCGATATCAGGTCGCGGTCGCCGGTGAGCGGGTTGACGTCGCCCGTGAAGAGGTAGACGGCTGCCGCGGGGACCTGTGCGCCGCCCCCCGGAAAAGCCGTATAGGCGAATCCGACCGCAGGGTCGGCGGCGCTGCTGTAGGGTGAGGCTTCCGAGAATGGCCAACTCGCCGGATCCCCGGGAACCGAATACTGCGGCCGCCGCACGTCCTGGATCGCCGCCGTCGCCATCTGCGGAACGGTCGTATAGAAGAGATCTTCCGCCAACGGGCTGTAGAGACTGAAGAGAGGAGTCAGCCGGTTTCTGACCTGTACCCCCCTCACCTGGCCCAAGGTTTTCTCGACCGCCTCACCGGCGTTGACCACGCCGAATCCCAAGTTCGCGTCGGTCGGCGCAGCCGTGCTTTCGATGACCGACCGCACCTGCGCCGCCGGCAGCAACGGGTTGACCGAGCGCACCAGACCTGCCACCCCCGTCACGTGGGGGGCGGCCATGGAGGTCCCCGTACACAGGCCGAAGCCGTCCGCCTGCGTCGCCGCCGGATGGACCATGCCGGCACCCATCTCCTGGCTGTGGAGAGCGTCGCCACAGAGGGACGCCATCGGGTTGGCGGTATTGTTGTTGGCGCCAGGAATCCACGCCGATAGCACGTCCTGGCCCGGGGCTCCCACAGTCACGTTCATTCCATAGTTGGAAGCGCATTCGCCCGCCTGCCGGCACTGTGGCCCGAGCTCGTCCCACCGCAGCCCCTGCGGGCTGGAGGCCGCAACCCCGATCACGTAGGGGTGGCGCGCCGGAAAGTCTGCATTCCCGATGCCGTCATTGCCAGCGGCGGCAACCAGGACCACGTCGCGCTCGGCGGCGATCCCCTCGATCACTGCGCGCATGTTCGGGTACGTGGCCTCGTCTTGATTGCCGAAGCTCATGTTGACGACCTGCGCTCCGCGCTCGATCAACGCCTGCAGCCATTTCGCTGGCCACGTATGCACGTGCACGCTGCTCGCCCCATAGTCGGTGCTGTCATAAATACGAGAAAGGTTGCCCAGCAGCGTGCTGCATTGTCTGCAGATGCCCACGATGCCCTGGCCGTTCTCGACTCCGGCAGCGATGCCCGCGACGTGCATTCCGTGGCCGTAGGGGTGGGGGGGGTTGTCCTCGGCAAGGCCGAGTAATTGAAGATCATCACCGGGCTGCCATATATGAGACCAGGGAGAAAGATGCCGGCGGAAGTTGGCATCCAGGTCCGGATGGACAAGGATCGGCCCGGTGCCATTCAGGTGATACGCGAAACCATGGTCGAGGATGCCGAGATAGGCGTGGCCAGGGTTGTAGCTCCAAGCTGTGCCGGCATTGACGTGCGTCCGAGGGCCGTAGCTCTCGAAGCCAAGCGGCCATTGAAAGGTCCGGAAGTGCAAAGGGCTGACGGGACCGACGTCCGGGTACTCGCCGAGGAATGGATCACTTGGGAAGGGCTGTGCGCCGACCACCCAGGGCAACAGGATGAGGACGAACATAAGGGCGAAGGGGGTCCAACGCGGCAAATCAAGGCGGTTTCTCATGGGATCACTCCTTGTTGAATTCTTGGTCCCCGACGAATCCACGCGTGAACGTCTGCTCGGCAAACGTCGGGAGGATCGGGCGACCTCGGCTAGTTCGCCCGCTGTACCAAGTCTGTGACCGGCCACCGGTTTTCATTTCAGGGGCGAGGGCGGCGCTGTCGCGGAAGATGGGGTCTGGCGCACTTGTAGAGGCGAGAGGACTTTCACCTCTCCGCCGGATGTGGTATAAAGAGGCTCATCAACAAGCACAGACGATGATGGGAGGCAACGCCGTGCCACAGTCCGAATCGTCCACTAGCGTCCTTTTGTCCCGCGCTTTGAAGCTCGCTGGCGAGACCGTAGCTCCGGGAGCGAGCCTTCTCCTGGATGGCAAGGTCGGCGAAGGCGCGCTCCACTTCATTGGCGGAACGATCGCCAGGATCGCGTTCGGCCCCCTCGGGCTGCTTCTGGTGGCCGCCAACTCCTATGCGACGTCGGTCACCGGCAAGAGCCTGGTCGCCAACCTGCAAGAGCTTTCGGCCGGTAATCCGGCTCCGGCTCAGCCTGACGCTGGCGACAACCCCGCCTGACAGCGGTACCGGGTGCCCGGCAGCGATTCGAAAGGAAGCTGCCGGGATCAGACCCTCACTGCCCGAACAGCCCCTTCACCATCGCCTGATTCGTCATCAGATTCCAGCACGTTCGATCATACCGCCGCCGATGTCCCGCCCACCCGGCCCCTGCCCCTCGAAGGTCATCCGGACCCCCACGGTGATCGGAGTGGATTCGAACGGCAGGAGCTGCGAGGAATTCGAAGCGCTCGAATTGCTGTACATCGCGCCGTTCATGATCAGGAACGGCCTCTGCCTTTGCATCACGGTGAACTGGTCGACGGAAAGCTCCGGATTGCGGCTGACTTGGGACTGGATGCGAATTGGGTGTTTCATGGCGCGGCGATCTTACCAGCTACAGTGCGAAGCCCACCCGTTCGAGGTGCAGGCTCACAGCGTGTATCGGGCATTGGTCTTGTCACCCGATCTTTGGCAATCCCACCCCAGCGTCGGCCTCCTCCTTACCACTGAAGCAACCTCTGCTCAAAAGCCAACTCCTTGAATTCTAGGAAATCGAAAGGGGTAACGAGGCTGCACGGTGATCAGCCCAGCCGCAGCAACGGCTGGTCATCGTACGGCCAGGGGGTCTCCTCTGCCTCGGACCGTCGCGGACGATGGAGGGTGTGCAGCCGCAGACCGTCTGGCCCGAGGAAGCTGCCGCTAGCTGGAGCAGGTCTGGGAGGTCGATCTGCCCAAGACGAGGCGCCTCCAGACCACGTGGAAGGCCCCCGCCGGGCCTGCCGAATCACCTTCTATGTGGGCCGTTCTTGTCAAGCACCTTATTTTCCCGGCGCACCTTGTGGGTGCCCTTCCGGAGGGCGGCCACAAGGGCCGCCCCTACATGAACGCCCGGCACTTGATCGTCTACACCTGGCTGGCGCCGAACCCTGCGCGGCCAGGGACCTAGCGCTCCAGCGCGCTTCGATCCCAATGCAGCGCGTTGGCAGCGGCCTCGTAGGTGCTCTGGAGGAAGTCGAGGAGAGCGGCATCGGGATCCGCCGCAGACCGCACGGTCTCGTAGGGGAGGACGAACTCCCCCATCCCGGCATGGAAGTAGGCTCCTTCAGGACGGACAGGAGCGTCGGCGAAACCTTCGGGGGTCGGGTAGGCGTAGGAGTAGAACACCGGCTCCGGAAGCGGCTCGCCACCTGGCCAGAAGCCGGCGCTCGACAGCTCATGCGAGTAGCCTTCCCGCATCACCCAGTCGCCGACGTTCGGCATGCCGCCGGGATGCGGCGGTGCTGTCCGGCCTGAAAAGCGCGTTACGGCTAGATCGAGAGCCCCCCAGAAGAGGTGCGACGGGCTCGACTTGCCGAGGAACTCCCCGCGGAAGGACTGGAAGACCCGGTCCGCCTGGATCAACACCTGCCAGAAGCGCTGGGCCATTGCCGGATCGTATGCCGCGTGCTCGCGGTCGTCGGCGAACGGCACCGCGTCCGGTAGCTCCACCGGCACCGGCCAGATCTTTGCGCCGACGCCGAGCCCATCGAGAATGCTCATGTACTCCGCATAGAAGTCGGCGACGCTGCGCGCGACGAGCGGCATCGCGCGCCGTTCTCCTTCGCTGGTGCGGAAAACCAGCTCATGGGCGAGGAAATCGAACTCGATTTCGACCTCGTGCCTCCCGCCGTAGGGCATGGCCGACGTGGTCAGCCCGCGAGCGCTCACGTAGAAGGGTACCTGCCACCAATGGTTCACCATCGGCGCCAGCGCGAGGCGTGTCTTGCCGACGATCTGCGACCAGCGGTGCAGGGTCGCGTAGGTGTCCCGCCAGTCCGCATAGGGAAGCGAGGGCCAGGTGCTCTCTGGTGTTTCCGGCTCGGCGTCGGTATGCATTTGAGAATCCTCAGAGCAGTTAGCTTTCGTAGTGCCCGCCGATGGCGATCACGTAGAGGTTTTCGTCGTTGAACCGGTAGATGAGCCGGTCCTTGAGGGAGAGCCGGCGGGACCAGCATCCGCTCAGGGCGTGCTTGAAAGCCTCGGGCTTGCCGGCGCCGCTGGCAGGGTCTCCCCGCTGCATCTCCTTGATCTGCCGGCAGAGGACACGGTGCAACGCGGGTTCGCGCTGGCGCAGATCCTCGTAGCGCTCCCAGGTGTCGCCTTCAAACACGATCGAGCGCATCCAGCTCCTCCGGGGAGGGACGGTAGCCTGTCCCTTCCCGATGGGTCTTCAGCGAGCGCTCGATCTGCTCCATGAGCGACTTGTTCTGAAGGATGTACAGCGTCTCCTGCTCCCGCTCCCAATCCTCGGCGCTGACGACCACAAAATCCTGCCCACCACGCCTCTTGACACGGAGAGGAACGTGGTCTTCCACTACCTTCTCGACCGCGCTGCGAAGGTGGCTCCGGAAATCGTGAGCTGACATCTCTCTCATGGCGGGAATGGTACCAGAGACTGGTACAACTGACCACCGCATCGGCGAGGCGTATGTTGCCGCCGAGCAGCAGGCTGAAATTCAGCCGTACGCGCGCGGGTCGAGGTCGTGCGGCAGCGGCGTCAGGCTCTCCGGCCCGTCCGGCCCCAGCCAGACCAGGTCCTCCAGACGCACCGCATGCCTCTCGTCCGGATGGTAGAGCCCCGGCTCCAGGGTGAAGACGTCGCCTTCGCGGAGGACTCCTTCGGCTCCCGAGACCTTCTTGAAGATCGGCTGCTCGTGGAGGTCGAAGCCCACCCCGTGGCCGAGGTTGTGGACATAGCCGCTGGTGGTGCCGGGATCCGAGATCGGGGTGAGGTAGCCGTGCGCCGTGAAGCGGACGCAGACGGTCTCCTGAAGGTCCCAGCCGCGGACGCCGGGAGCGGCGCGCAGATGCGCCTCTTCGAGCGTTTCCAGGACCGCGGCATGGGCACGGGCCAGCGCCGGCGCAGGGGTTCCGACGCAGAAGGTGCGGGTGCAGTCGGCGAACAGGGCGTTGCGGGGGAAGAGGTCGACGACCAGCGACTCGCCGGCGCGGAGGATGCGGTCGGGCGTGCCGGTCGAGTGCGGCACTGCACCCTCCTCCGCCGGAGCGATGATGTTCCCGCGCGGCTGCTCCAGCCCGAGCCCGGCCAGGACCTGGCCGACCTCGGCACGGAGACGAGCAACACGCAGAGGCTCGCTCTCCAGCCACAGCTCTCCTTCCCGGACAACGGCTGCGGCCAGCAGCCGGGCCACGGAGCGCAGTGCGGCGCAGGTCCCCTCGGCGGCGGTCCGGATCTCCGCAACCTCGGCCGGGGTCTTGCGCTTGCGGGCGGCGAGGACGAGCCCGTTGCCAGGTACGAAGACCCAGCCCTCGCGGGCGAGGCGGGCGCAGGCGGCCTGGATCACTCCGGCGGGGCCGTGCCCGGCCAATGCGATGCGGCCCGGCGCGAGGCCGGCTCGCGCCAGCGACTTGCCGGCGACTTCGGCGAGAAGATCCTGCGGCTCGGAGGCTTCGCTCGACCGCTGGGCGAGGTCGAGGTTCTCGGGCGTGATCAGGGCGAGGCCCGTCGAGGCCGCCTCGTCCCGTTCCATGGGGGTGAGATAGGCGAGATGGGCCGGTCCACCACGGGGAGCCACGAGCTGGCACTCCCCGAGGTGGACGGAGCCGACGAAGGGTGCGAGGTCCGGGTCCTGCGCCGACCGGGCCAGCACGAGCAGGGCCTCACAGCCCAGCTCCGCCAGCCCGGCGGACAGATCCGCAAGGCGGCTCGCCATGCGGTTTAGGTGTTCCGGTCGATGAAGCCCTGGAAGGCGGACTTGGGCATGGCGCCCATCATACGGTCCGCCATCTCTCCGTTCTTGAACAGGATGAAGGTCGGGATGCTCGAGACCTGGAACTTGTAAGCGAGCTCCTGGTTCTCATCCACGTTGAGCTTGGCAATGCGCACCTTGCCGTCGTTCTCATCGGCGAGCTCGTCCAGCAGCGGCGCCACCATCCGGCACGGGCCGCACCAGGCGGCCCAGAAATCCACCAGCACCGGCGTCTCCGACTTGAGCACCTCGGCCTCGAAGTTCTGCTCGGTGATTGCAAAGATCTTGTCACTGGCCATGTTTGTCTCCCTCTGGGGCGGGTCCGGTGTGCCGCCGGAGCGGTGGCCGGCCCGCCATGTCGAAGTCTACAACTCGATCGTCGCCCCTTCTTGTTCCAGCCGCCGCCGCGCGAAGTACTCCCGCGTGGCCTCCACGTCCCGGGCGATCTGGGCCGAGAGGTCCATCACGTTGGGGAAGATCCGCTCCTCGCGCAACCGCTTGTAGAAGGAGAGCTCCACCCGCTCGCCGTAGACGTCGGACTTGAAGTCCAGGATGTGGCTCTCCACGACCCGCTGGTAGTTCTCATAGACCGTCGGCCGCGTGCCGATGTTGGTCACGCAGTCGAAGGTGGCAGGATAGCTCGGGAAGAAGACCCGCCCGGCATAGACGCCGTCCAGCGGCAGCAGCTTGTTGTCCCATTGCAGGTTGATCGTCGGCCAGCCGAGCCGCTTTCCCATGCGGTCGCCGCGCACGATCTTGCCGGCGACCGCATAGGGACGTC
Organism: uncultured Holophagales bacterium; assembly: GCA_963842525.1. Lineage (GTDB taxonomy): Bacteria > Acidobacteriota > Thermoanaerobaculia > Multivoradales > UBA5704 > UBA5704. The sequence continues at coordinate 1,228,905 of CAWJGT010000009.1, read as the reverse complement.
CCAGCATGGCCGCGGCATCCCCGACCTTCCCTTCGGTGATGGCCCTGCGGATGCGGGTGCTGGAGATCCGATCGCCCTGGTAGAGCACCTCCTCGACCCCACAGGCCTGGAAGCCGAGCTCCCCTCCCATCTCCTGTAACAATTCCAGATTCCCTTCCCGCCCGTGACCAAAGGTGAAGGTGGCGCCGACGCAGACCTCCTGGACGCCGAGCCGCGCATGGAGGAAGTCGCGCACGAACTGGCGGGCCGGGAGGCGCGCGAAGTCAGGAGTAAAGCGCAGGACCAGGAGCACCGAGACGCCCGCCTCCTCGATCAGCTTTTCCTTCTGCTGCCGTGTCGTGAGAGTGACCGGCGCCTGGTCGGGCCGCAGGACCGCGAGAGGATGGGGGTCGAAAGTGATCAGGGCCGACGGGACACCCAGCTCCTCGGCGCGCTGCACCACCTGGTCGAGGATGGCGCGCTGGCCGCGGTGGACGCCGTCGAAGTTGCCGATGGTCGCGATCACACCACGCGGCAGATCTGTGCTGTTGTACGCGTCGTCGACGACAAGCATGGACCAGGGTGGCTCCGGGTGGGCGGAGCCGGCCGGCCCCGCATCGGCGCGGGAGTCTAGCAGGTCTACACGGTGACCGCAGATGCGGTCTCGACGCCCGCGAGCCCTTCGGGGCCCACGATGTGCCCGACGAGGTCGTCGGCATGGGCCTCGGTGATCTCGACCTCGACCAGCGATCCCACGGGGGCGGAGCCGTCGTTGATCAGCAGGCGGCCGTCGATCTCCGGGGCCATGCCGTGATGCCGCCCCTGGAGCAGGTGCTCGGACTCTTCGCAAGGGCCTTCGACCAGGACCCGCAGCCGCTGGCCGACCAGCCGGCGGCGCTGCTCCAAGGCGATCGGCCTCTGGGCCTCCAGGAGCTGGCGCAGCCGTCGCCGCGCCACGTTCTTCGGCACCCGGTTGGGGAGCTGCGCTCCGGGCGTGTCCTCCTCCGGGCTGTAGGCGAACCCGCCCAGGTGGTCGAACCGGGCCTGCCGGACGAAGCCCAGCAGATCGCGGAAATGCTCCTCGGTCTCGCCGGGAAAGCCCACGATGAAGGTCGAGCGGAGAAAGACATCGGGTGCCAGCTCGCGAGCCCGCTCCAGCAGGCGGAGGTAGCGCTTGGCATCGCCTCCCCGGCGCATGGCAGACAGGATGTCGCCGTGGCTGTGCTGGAGCGGCATGTCGAGATAGGAGCAGAAGCGCTCCTCGGTGCCCATGAGCCGCAGCAGATCCTCGTCGAGCGTGGTCGGGTAGGCGTAGAGGAACCGGATCCAGGGGATCGAGGTCCCGGCAAGCAGGGCCTCGACCAGGCGCAGCAGCCCATGGCGGCGCATCCCCAAGTCCTCGCCGTAGCGGGTGGTGTCCTGGGCGATCAGGTTCAGCTCGGCGATGCCGCCTTCTTCGAGCCGCTTGGCCTCGGCCACCAGGTCCTCGATCGTGCGGCTGCGGAACTTTCCGCGCCAGATGGGGATCGCGCAGAACGTGCACGGGTTGTTGCACCCCTCCGCGACCTTCAGGTAGGCGAAGCCGCGGGTGGTGAGCATGCGCGGCGCGGTGTGGTCGAAGACCAGGTGCGAGGGCGCCGGCAGCGGCGGCCCGCCTCCGAGTTGGACCACGTTGCCCACGTCGCGGAGCTGGTCGAGCCCCACGAAGCCGTCGATCTCGGGGATCTCCCTGGCAAGCTGGTCGCCGAACCGGTTGACCATGCAACCGGCGACCAGCACCTTCTCGACTCCCTTCCCCTTACGCCCCACGACCTCCAGGATCGTATCGATCGACTCCTGCTGGGCCTCCTCGATGAAGGCGCAGGTGTTGATCACCACCGTCTCCGCGCTCTCCAGGTCGTTGACGACCTCATACCCCCGGCGCGCAAGCTCCCCGAGCATCACCTCGCTGTCGACGAGGTTCTTCGGGCATCCAAGGCTGATCATCCCGACACGGGGGCGATGGATCGGGGGGGAGGGCTCCGACATAGGCGGCAGAGCATAACAGAGCGCCGGGAGGGGGAATTCCGGCGGGGGGCCACCGCGGGCAGTGTCCATGGCACCGCGGCGAACACTGCCGGTCCCGCGGCACCGCTGTGCGCCACCGCGGCGAGTGTCCATGGCACCGCGGCGAACACCGCCGGTCCCACAGCACCACTGCGCGCCACCGCGGCGAGTGTCCATGGCACCGCGGCGAACACTGCCGGTCCCGCGGCACCACTGCGCGCCACCGCGGGCAGTGTCCATGGCACCGCGGCGAACACTGCCGGTCCCACGGCACCACTGCGCGCCACCGCGGGCAGTGTCCATGGCACCGCGGCGAGCACCGCCGGTCCCGCGGCACCGCTGCGCGCCACCGCGGGCAGTGTCCATGGCCCCGCGGCGAACACCGCCGGTCCCGCGGCACCGCTGCGCGCCACCGCGGGGAATGTCCATGACCCCGCGGGGAACCTTGCCGGTCCCGCGGGACCAGACGGCCGGGAAAGGGGAATTCCGGCGGTGGGATGGGACCGATCCGGCCGGAAAGGTCGCCTATGGAGCTCCCCTGGGCCTCGATCCGACGGGCTACAGCGCGCAAGAAGTCCGGGTCCTTGAGCAGCGCCGCCTTGATGGCTTCGGTCTGCTGCGGCCGCAGCTCATCGTCCATCAATGCTTTACGGAGAGCCTGGTTGATCTGGGTCTGGTAAGGCAGAGCACCTGGCTTCGCGGCCTCTGCCTTGAAATGCTCCACCAGATCCTGATCCAGCGTGATGGTGATGCGGACTTTCATCGGCCGCCCCTCGGCATCACGAAAGGCAGGCAGAGGCCCCCGCCGCTTGACCTTCAGCTTGGCGAGATCATATTCCTCTCTCATAGTCCCGAGTCTCCCTTTTCGTCGTCGGCCGAGCCGAGATGATCCGGACCGCCTCGCTTCGGAGGGTGTAGACGACGAGCAGCAATCTGCCGCCTTCCGAGCGGGCGATCAGGACGTCCCGATCCTCCTCGTCGCTGTGGTCCGGGTCGTAGAAGGCCACCTGGTGCGGGTCGTAGAAGCAGGTCGCCGCTTCCTCAAAGGTCACTCCGTGCTTGCGTTCGTTGCTGGCAGCCTTGCTCTCGTCCCATTCGACCCACATCGAGTATGCATAGCATGCACCAGGGTTTCAGGCAAGCGCTTCAGAAGTACGACTGGAAGCTCGCCGCGCCGCTTGATGTCCAGGGTGGCGCAGTGGAAGGAGCCTCCGAAGGCGTAGAAGTTGGTGAAGGGGCAGCGGATCGGCTTGAAGCCGTGGTTTTTGAGCACCCGCGCCAGGCCGTCTTCGTGCTTCTCGATCAGCACACGCTCGCCATCGAGCGACAGCAGGTTGATCGAGATCCACCGGCTGGTCATATAGAGAGTAGTGCCCGCCGGCATCTCTGGCGGCGGCGCGGGAATGACGTCCCAGCCGCGGAACATGGGGGGAAGCTTGGGGACGCGCTCGATGTTGACCAGGACCTTCCCCGGGGCCAGGGGGACGAACGAGGCGTCGATGTGCATCGGGTGCGCGTCGCGGACCGGCAGGACGTGGACGCGATAGTCGGGCCCCAGGTGGCGGCGCATCCATTCGATGCCAAACCGGTTGGTGACGTGGCTCTGCTGCACGAAGAGGTCACGCCCCATCCGCATGAAATCGGCCGCGTCGAAGGTCGGCTCGTGCTCGGTGATCACCGAATCGAAGTCTTCGGAGTCGCGCTCCTCTTCGGCCGCCGCGCGGTCCGGCCGGTAGAGCGCGTCGGAAAGCTGCGGCAGAGGTGCGGCGGTCCAGCGCGCTCCTTTCTGGAAGTATTCCTTGAGCAGGGGGCGGAAGGCGTGCACGTCGAAGTAGCGCGAGCGCCAGGCGACCGGGCTCTCGATGATCTCGTCGCCGACGACCAGCAGGAGGTCGCGCGGCATGGCGGCATAGAGGCCGCCCGCGCTGCTCCACTCGGGCGTGCTATAGGGCCGTGCGAAGTCGCGCACCTCCGGCCGGCGCACCGTCACCCCTTCCTCCTCCAGGAGGTGCACCAACCCCTCCAGGTCCTTCCGCGCCGCATCGATCCGCTCTTTCGGAAACGGGCGTCCGCCGTTTTCACGGAAGAACGACCACTGGCTGCGTGGCATGGTGACCGGCAGGGTCGGATGCCATTCCGGGACAGCGGCGCCATCGACGACGCCGACGATCACCTCTTCGAGAGGGTCCCACTCGTTGTGGGAGCTCACGACGGGGCTGACAAGCTGGGTTGGAAACGCTGCTACGGTCATGATCGTTCTTGGCTCCTTGAAAAAGCTCAAACCGAGAGGACGCCCAGGCGCACCGCCAGGGCCTCGCCGACCGCCTGGCGCAACGTCTCGGCCACCGGGCCCGCGTGGGGCTCGTGGACGATCGAGGCGTGACTGCCGGGTACGGGCCGGATGTCCACGCCTCCCACCCCTCCAATCGCCACGCTCCCCCAGCCTCGGGTGGGATCGGCCGATGCCCCTGCCACAGCGGACTTGTCGCAGCGCAGGAGCGTGATGCGGCCCGGGTAGGGCAGGGCCACATAGGCGTCGAGAGCTTTGGCGTTGCTCTTGAGCACCCGCAGCAGGCGGCGGGCCTGGTCGAGCCCGAAGGTCTCCTCCACCTGGCCCGTGCTCCTCGCCTCGTCGATCACGGCTTCGAGGGTCCATGGCCCGCCGCCGGTCCGCTCGAGGTCGAAGTTGAAGAGATCGGCGAGCAGCGTGGCGTCGTCCATCTCCTCCTCGACCTCTTCGGGCCGGATCCTCGACGTGTCGAGCAGGGCGAGGAGGGCCACGTCTCCTCCGCCGGCGGCAAGCTGTTGGGCCACCTCGAAGGCCAGCCAGCCGCCGAGCGACCAGCCGGCGAGCAGATAGGGCCCCTCCGGCCACCGCTCCCGGATGGCTTTCACGTACAAGGCGGCCATGGGCTCGATCCGGTCGAACGGCTCACGGTCGTCGAGCAGGCCGGGCGCCTGGAGGCCGAAGCAGGGCTGGTCCGGCGCCAGGTGGCGGGACACGAAGGCATAACTGGAAACACCGCCGCCGACCGGGTGAAGGAAGAAGAGCGGAGGCCGGTCGCCTGACGGCTGGAGGGTGATCAGCGGCGAGACCTCCCGTGCCGGCGCGCCGGTGCGGCGCTCGGCGATCAGCGCCGCCATGCCCGCGACCGTGGCGCCTTCGAAGACGGCATGGACCGGCAGGTCGACCTCGAAGGCGCGGCGCACCCGGGCGATCAGACGGGTGGCGAGGAGCGAATGGCCGCCCAGGTGGAAGAAGTTGTCGTGGATACCCACCCGGCCGACACCCAGCACCTCAGCCCAGAGTCCGGCCAGCCGTTCCTCGACGGGGCCGCGGGCGCGCACGAAGGCGGTCGCCCGGGACGCGTCTACCGCCGGGGCAGCCAGAGCCGGCAGAGCCGCGCGGTCCACCTTGCCGTTCGGCGTGAGAGGCAGGACCGGGAGGACCATGAAGGCCGAGGGCACCATGTAGTCGGGCAGCATCCCGGCGAGGAGGGCGCGGACCGCGGCGGCGAGCTCCCGTTCCGGCCGCCTCGTCAGCCAGCGGGGAAGACGGGGTGAGATACGCCACCAGGCTCTTCTCGGCCGCGTCGTCGCGCACCACCACGACCGCCTCACCGATCCCGGGGCAGGAGGCGAGCGCGGATTCGACCTCTCCAGGCTCGATGCGGAAGCCGCGGACCTTCACCTGGCGGTCGATCCGACCCAGGAACTCGATCGCGCCGGACGGCCGGAAGCGCGCCAGGTCGCCGGTCCGGTAGAGCCGCGCCCCGGGCTCTCGCGTCAAGGGATCGGGGATGAACCTCTCCGCGGTCAGACCCGGACGGCCGAGATAGCCGCGAGCCAGGCCGTCGCCGCCGGTGAGCAGCTCGCCCGGGACGCCCGTGGGCACCGGCCGCAGCCATGAGTCCAGGAGGTAGACCCGGGTGCCGGCAATCGGCCGGCCAATGGGCAGCGGATCGGGCGCCTCGTCCGGTCCGGCCATGACGTGGCAGCAGGTGAAGGTGGTGTTCTCGGTCGGCCCATAGCAGTGGACCAGCCGGCGGCCGGGAAGAGCTTCAAGGGCCCGGCGGACATGGGACGCCGAGACCACGTCGCCGCCGGTGAGCAGTTGCGGCACGGTGCGGAGACCCTCCAGGTGCTCATCGACCACTTGGTGGAAGAGGCCGGCGGTCAGGTGGAGGGTGGTCACGCGGTGCCGCACGACGGCCTCCCCAAGCTCGGCGAGGGACGGGGTGCGCTCGCGCAGGACCGCGAGCCGGCCGCCGTGGAGCAGCGTCCACCAGACCTCGAAGGTCGAGGCGTCGAAGGACGGAGGAGCGATGTGGAGCAGTACCTCCTCGGGTCCGGGGAGGGTGTCGCCGTCGCCGACACCGCCGCGGGCCAGCCGCACCACGCCGCGGTGGGTCACCGCGACCCCCTTGGGCTGTCCGGTCGAGCCGGAGGTGTACATCACATAGGCCAGGCTGTCGGGGGATGTCTGGAAAGTCCTGCGCAAGCCTTGGCCCCTCACCCCCGACCCCTCTCCCATCCGCCCTCCCGCCCTCCGGGAGAGGGGAGCCCCCGCACTAAGGCTCTCTGGCAGTGCCTCTTCCCCCCTCTCCCGGGAGGCAGGGAGGGCGGATGGGAGAGGGGGGCCAGGGGGGTGAGGGGCTTCCCAGGCCTCGCCACGGAGATCGACTACGGTGGCGACGTGCAGGTCGAGCGGCGCGCCGCCGCAGGTGACCACCACATCCAGCCCCGCATCGGCCGCCATCCAGGCCAGGCGCTCGGCCGGGTAGACCAGGTCCAGCGGCACATAGCAGCCGCCGGCCTGGAGGATGCCGAGCATGCCCACGATCAGCTCCGGAGAACGCTCGATCGCCAGGCCCACGGCAGTATCCGGACCGACTCCCAGGGCACGCAGGCGCCAGGCGAGCTGATGGCCCCGGCGGTCGAGCTCGCCATAGGTGAGGCATTCCGTGCCGCATTCGATCGCCACCGCATCGGGAGACGCGGCGGCCACGGCAGCGAACAGCTCCGGGATCGACGCCTCTCGCGGCCAAATATGCCCGGCCTCGGCGCCGCTCCAGGCACCGAGCACCTGGCGCCTCTCCTCGTCTCCCAGGAGGGGAAGCTCCGAGAGGCGCCGCTCGGGCTCCGCGAGCGCGGCGGACAGCAGGGTGCGGTAGTGACCGATCATGCGCTCGATCGTCGCCGCGTCGAAGAGGTCGGTCCGGTATTCCCAGATGAGAACCAAGTCCTCTCCCCCACTCCCGACTCGGCCGACGCGCTGCTCGGCGCGAGGCACTCCGACGATGTTGATGTCGGTCTTGGCCGAGCCGTTGTGGATCTCGCGCACGGTGCCGCGCAGGCCGGCGAAGTCGAGGTCCGGCACGGCCGCGTCGTGAAAGCCGAACATCACCTGGAACAGCGGGTTGCGGTCCAGGTCGCGGCCGGGCGCCAGCTCGCGCACGAGCTGCTCGAACGGCATGTCCTCCCATTCCCGCGCCTCGACGACCGTGTCGCGCACCCGGCGCAGCAGCTCGCGCCAGCTCGGATCGCCGGCCAGCGAGGTGCGCAGTACCAGGGTGTTGACCACCATGCCGATCATCCCTTCGAGCTGGCGGGCCCGCCGGTTCGCCACGCCGGCGCCGACCAGGACGTCGTCGCAGCCCGCGTAGCGCTGGAGAAGTGCGTCAAACGCGGCCAGCATGACCGTGTAGAGCGTGACCCCTTCGCGCCGCGCGAGGGTGCGCAGGCCGGTGTAGAGGTCGCGCGGCAGGGTGATCCGGGGACCGGCGCCGCGGAAACGCTGGACCCGTGGGCGCGGCCGGTCGGTGGGCAGCTCGAGGAGCGGCGGGCTGCCCGCGAGCCGCTGCCGCCAGAACGAAAGGTGCCGGTCCAGAACCTCGCCCCGCATCCACTGCCGCTGCCAGAGGGCATAGTCGGCGTACTGGATGGGCGGCTCCGGCAGTGGCGAGGGGCGGCCGGTAGCGAACGCCTCGTAGAGCGCTTCGATCTCGGCCAGGAACACGCCGAACGACCAGCCGTCGTGGACGATGTGGTGCTCCATGTGGAGGAGGGCGTGCTCCTCCGCGTTCAGGCGCAGCAGCGTGCAGCGGACGAGAGGCGGCCGGGTCGTGTCGAACGGCTGTTGGATCAGGACACCGATCAGCCGCCCGGTCTCGGTCTCCCGTATGGCGGCGGGAAGGCCGATCAGATCGACCAGGGGCAGGGCGGGCGTATACGGCGGGTGGATCACCTGGACCGGCTGGCCGTCCACCTCCGGAAACCCGGTGCGCAGAACCTCGTGCCGCCGCACCACCTCGGCGAGCACCCGAGCGTAGAGGCCGGGGTCGAGCGGCCCGCGGAAGCGCAGCTCGGCCTGGGCGTTGTAGGCCAGGATGCCGGGCGAGAGCTGCTCCAGAAACCAGATCCGCTCCTGGGCGAAGGAGAGCGGCAGCAGACCTTCGCGAGGCATGGCGGTGATCGGAGGCAGAGGGGGCAGCGCTGCGGCACGCTGGAGACAGGCGGCGAGGCCGGCCACAGTGGGATGGTCGAAGATTTCGCGGAGGGGGAGCTCGCGGCCCAGCTCTTCGCGGACCCGGGCGGTGAAGCGGCCGAAGACCAGCGAGTGGGCGCCCAGCTCCAGAAGGTCGTCGCGGACCCCGAGCTCTTCCAGGCCGAGGATGTCGCGCCAGATCGTTGCCAGCGCTTCTTCCTCCGGGGTTCGTGGTGCGATCAAGTCTGCATCGCCGCGGCGGCCGCGCTCTGGACGAGGGAGAGCCGGCCGGTCCACCTTGCCGCTGGGGGTGAGGGGCCAGGCGTCGAGGACGACAAAGGTCGAGGGGACCATGTGCTCCGGCAGACGCTCGCGCAGACCCTTGCGCAAATCGGCGAGCGTCGGGGAGTCTCCGGCGGGGACGATGTAAGCCACCAAGCGCTCGTCCACGGCGAGGACGGCGCTGCCGGACACGCCAGGCAGGGTGTCGAGCAGCGATTCGATCTCTCCCAACTCGACGCGCAGTCCGCGGATCTTCACCTGGTGGTCGATCCGCCCCAGGAAGTCGAGCGCGTCGTCCGGCCGGCGGCGCACCAGATCACCGGTGGCGTAGAGGCGCGCTCCCGGCTCGCCGCTCCAGGCATCCGGCACGAAACGCTCCGCGGTCAGCGCGGGCCGGCCGAGATAGCCGCGGGTCACACCGATGCCGCCGAGGTACAGCTCTCCGGTTTCGGCCGGCTCGAAACCGGCGTCGAGCACAGCAGCGCGGACCCCGTCGATGGGAGCGCCGATCGGCGGCCGTTCGCCGATCGAGCACTCCGCGACGGTCGCCCAGATCGTGGCCTCGGTCGGGCCATAGGCGTTCCAGAACCGTCGCCCTCCGATCGCCCAGTGGTCCACCACCGCCTGGGGACAGGCTTCGCCGGCGACGACGAGCGCAGCGAGATCCGGCAGCTCGGCGGAGGAGGGCAGCCCGGCCAGCACCGAAGGGGAGAGCGTGGCATGTGTGATCCGATGCCGGCGCAGCAGCTCGACCAGGGCCGGTCCCGGGACCCGCGCCTCTTCGGGCACCAGGCACAGGGCAGCACCGGCTCCCCAGGCCATCAGGAGGTCGAAAGCCGAGGCGTCGAAGCTCCAGGAGGCGAACTGCGCAACCCGGCTGTCGGGCGTCGCCGCGAAGGTCTCCAACTGCACTGCGGCCACGTTCAGGAGCCCTCGGTGCGGCACCTGGACTCCCTTGGGCCGGCCGGTCGAGCCGGAGGTGTAGATCACATAAGCCAGGTTGTCCGGACCGGTCCCGTCCGACAGGCGCTCGGCGCTCTCGCGGCTGATCTCCTCCCGGCTCTCGTTGAGGGTGCTCCGCGTCAGGAGGAGCTTCGTGCCCGCGTCGCGGATCATGAAGTCGAGGCGTTCCGGCGGATAGGTGAGATCGAGCGGCAGATAGGCGCCGCCGGCTTTGAGGACCGCGAGCGCCACCGTGACCAGGTCGAGGGAGCGGTCGAGAGCCAGCCCCACCAGCACCTCCGGTCCGACCCCGGCCGCACGCAGATGCCGGGCGAGCCGGTTGGCGCGGCGCTCCAGCTCGCCGCAGGAGAGCTGGTCGTCGCCGAGGACCACCGCCACCGCGTCCGGCGTGCAGTCCGCCCAGCGCTCGAAAAGCTGATGCAGAGCCGCGGGCCCGGCGAGGCAGGCACGGAGCCGCTCGGCAAGCACCGCCGCGTGCGGCTCGAAGACCAGGTCGCCATGCCCGCCGGGCACGTAGACGACCTCGACGCCTCCTGTGGCCAGAGCTCCCCAGCCGAGGGTGGGCTCGGCCGGCGCGCTGGGGAGCGCCTCGCGGCAGCGCAGGAGAAGCGCTCGTCCAGGCCAGGGCCGCGGCCGGTAGGCCTCGACCGCCGCAACATTGGCCCGGAACACGTGGAGCAGACGCCCGGCCTCGGCCGGCCCGAAGTCTTCGCCGATCGTGCCAGCCTGGCGGGCAGTGGCGAGCACGTCGTCCACGGAGCCGGCCACGGGCGGGAGACGGAAAAGATCGGCAAGCAATGCCGCGTCATCCTCGGGCTCCGGGTCTTCCAGGCCGGGGACCGGCACGTGGGCGTCAATCAGGGCAAGGAGCGCCACCTCCTCCCCCAAGGCTGTGAGCTGCCGCGCCATCTCATAGGCGATGAGGCCGCCCATGGACCAGGCGCCGAGAAGGTACGGCCCCGCCGGAGCGACCGACCGTACCGCCTCGACGTAGAGGGCGGCCATCGTCTCCAGATCCGCCGGCGGCTCGCCGCCGTCCATCAGACCCGGGGACTGGAGCCCCCAAACCGGCCGGTCTGCACCCAGGCGCAGTGCCAGATCGCGGTAACCCGAAAGGCCGCCGCCGGCCGGATGGACAAGGAAGAGCGGCGGCTTGTCTCCCCCACCAGTCGTCTGGAGGGGCACCAGCGGCGAGACAGCCGCGGGCCGCGGTGCCTCGTCGTCGCGGAGGATCGCGGCCATGGTGGCCACGGTGGGCGCCTCGAACAGGGCGCCGAGGGCCAGGTCGACACCGAAGGAGCCGCGCATCCGCCAGAGGAGCTGGAGCGCGAGCAGCGAGTGCCCGCCAAGCTCGGTCAGCTCGTCGTGGACGCCGACCGGATCGACGCCAAGCACCTCCTGCCAGAGTACGGCGAGCCGTTTCTCCGTCTCGTCGCGAGGCGCCACATAGGGACGCGCGAGGGCCGGCCGCGGATGGGTGGACCGCCCGGCTTGCGCCGCCACCTCCGCCAAGCCGACCTCCTGCGCCCGTGCCAAGGCGGTGTCGAGATCCGCGGTGGAGACCAGGACGTGAGGCAGGCCGGCTGCCAGCACGCGACGGAAGGCCTCAACCCCTTCCTCCGAGACCAGCTTGTCGCGCAGCTCTCCGGCGAGGAGCTCTGCGGCCTCGTCCTCCGGCATCCCGGCGAGCGCCATGCCGGTGTCCTTCCAGGCGTCCCAGCCGATCGACACGGTCGGTGTGCCGGTCTCCCCGGCGTACCAGGACGCGAAGGCGTCGAGCACGGCATTGGCCGCGCAGTAGTCGGCTTGTCCGACGCCGCCGAGGACCGCGGTTAACGATGAACAGAGGGCCAGGAAATCGAGGCGACGGCCGCACAGCAGCTCGGCGAGGACGAACGCGCCGCGCACCTTGGCCGCGAAGACGTTCGCCACCGCGTCGGGCGTGCGGAGCTGGATCAGGCCGCCGCCGGGCACACCGGCACAGTGGATCACGCCGTCGATCTCGCCAAAGCGTCGGCGCGCCGTATCCAGCACCTCCCGCATGCGGCCAGCGTCTGCCACATCGGCCGACAGCGCCAGCACCTCTGCTCCCAGCTCCTCCATCGAGGTGATGTGGCGCGAGGCATGATCCTGCGGCGCTGTGCGGCCGACGAGGACGAGGCGGGCGCGGACCTGCCGTGCCAGGAATCCGGCGAGGGCCAGACCGATGCCGCCCAGGCCGCCGGTGACGAGATAGACGCCGCGCTCACGGAGTGGCAGATCGGCTGCTCCGGCAGGCTCCAACCGGACCTGCTCGAAGCCTTCGATCCAACGGCGTCCACCGCGCCAGGCCACGGCCGGGGCGGCCGGGCCGGCGAGGAGCTCGTCGGCGAGGAGTTTGGCGGACGGGCTCTCCTCCAGCGGCAGGTCGATGCTGCGGCAGGCCACGTGGGCGTGCTCCCGTGGGATCACCCGGCACGCAGCGGCCAGAGCGGCCCGCTCGGGCGCCAGGCGCTCACTGCCGGTCACCGCCTGTGCACCAGCCGTCACCACGACCAGCTCCAGGGGGTGCTCTCCCAGAGCCTGGACCAGGGAGAACAGGGCGAGCAAGGCGGACTCGGCCTGCTCCGGATGCGGGGAAGGATCGCAGGATCCGGTTTCGCACAGCCATGCAATGCCGTCCGGCTGGTGCTCCCGCAGGACAGCCTGCGACGACCCCTCAGCCTGCACTGTGGCTTCGTACCCGCGCAGCCGCAGCTCCGCGGCGAGCGCCTCTCCCAGACCGCCGACGTCCCCGACCACCAGCCAGCGCTGCGGGGCGGTCTCGACTGTGCGAGGACGCGGCGCCGGCTTCCAGGCAGGCGCGTAGAACCAGTCGGCGAGCGCGGGCCGGGAGGCGGGCTGCGGCGCGGGGCGGCGTACGTCGATCCAGTAGCGCCGGCGCTCGAAGGGGTAGGTCGGCAAAGAGACCTTGCGGCGCGGCTGGACGGCATGGAAGCGCTTCCAATCCACGTCGACGCCCGCGAGCCAGAGGCGGCCGAGGGCTTCGAGCAGGAAGGCGGCGTCCGACCCGCCGCCGTGGCGGTGCGGCGCGGAGGCGATGATCGGGCGCTCCGCCGTGCGGTCCGGGTGCTGGCGGGCCAGGATCGACAGCGCCTGCCCGGGCCCGACCTCCAGCAACACGCAGTCCGGACCGCGTAGCAGCTCTCCGAGGCTGTCGCCTAGGCGCACTGTCCGGCGGGTCTGGGTGTACCAGTGCTCCGGGTTGGTTGCCTCCGCGGCAGTGAGCCAGGTGCCGGTCAAACCCGAGAGCACGGGGATGCGGGGCGCTTTCCAGTCCACCGCGCGGAACAGGTCGAGGAGGGGCTCGCGGACGGCTTCCACGGCTGGCGCATGGAACGCCTGGGTGGCGGCGAGGCGCTGGCAGGGCACCCCCTCGCCGGCCAGACGGTGCTCCACGGCGGTAATCGCTTCCGGATCGCCGGAGAGCACGCACACCTCGGGGCCGTTGATCGCGGCGAGGGCCACCACGCCCGTGGCCACCTCGGGCAGCGCCAGGGTGCGCTCCTCGGAGAGCGGCACGGCGAGCATGGCGCCGGCCGGCAAGCTGGCGAGAAGCCGCGCCCGCGCAACCACCAGGGGGAGCGCCTCCTCCAGGGTCAGCACTCCGGCCAGGCAGGCGGCCACGTACTCGCCCAAGCTGTAGCCGAGGAGCGCCGCCACCGGTACGCCCCAATCCATCCACAGCCGGGCCAGGGCGTATTCGGCGATGAAGAGCGCCGGCTGCGCCACCTCGGTGCGGCTCCACCAGTCGCCATCCTGCGTCGCACCGGGACGGACCAGCCGCCGCAGGTCGAGCCCGGTCCCTGGTTTGGCCTCTCCAGCGAAAAGCTCCCGAATGCGCTCCCCGAGCGCATCAGGAAGAAACGCCACACAGCGCTCGACCTCCGCGCGGAAACCGGCCTCCGTGCGCCAGAGGTCGCCGAACATGCCCGGCCGCACGTCTCCCAGGCCGGGGAACAGAAGCGCCACGGGCTTCCCCGTCTCCGTGGCCACGGCGGTCACCGCACGGGCCGCGTCGAGGGGGACCAGTGCCGCGGCCAGATCCGGCACGTCGCGGCCCACCAGGATGCGGCGGTGGGCGAAGGCTCTACGGCCGGTCTGGAGCGTCCAGGCGACGTCGGCCGGATCGACGTCCGGATGCGCCGCGAGGTGTTGCGCCAGCCGGTCCGTGGCCGCGTCCAGGGCGGCGGCGCTGCGCGCCGAGAGCACCAGGAGCTGCCAGGGGCGTGGCGAGGGCTGAGGAGGTTGCGGAGGCGCCTCTTCGATGACTGCGTGGGCGTTGGTCCCGCCCATACCGAACGAGCTGACGCCGGCGCGGCGCGGACCGGGACCCGCCGGCCAGGGCGTCGCCTCCTTCGGCACGAAGAAAGGGCCGGCCGCAAAGTCGATCGCCGGGTTGGGGCTCTCGAAATGGAGGCTCGGCGGGCGTACGCCCCGCTCCACCGCCAGCACAGCCTTGATCAGCCCGGCGGCACCGGCCGCGGCATCCAGGTGGCCGATGTTGGTCTTGACCGAGCCAAGGGCGCAGGAGCCTGGGCCCGCACCCACGCCGAAGACCTGGTGGAGCGCCGCGACCTCGATCGGGTCGCCGAGCGGCGTGCCGCTTCCGTGGGCCTCGATCAGGCCGATCGTCTCGGGGCCGGCGCCCGCGGCAGCCAGAGCCGCGGCGATCACCTCGGCTTGGCCGTCGACGGCGGGCGCCGTGAAGCCGACCTTGCCGGCGCCGTCGTTGTTGATGGCCGTGCCGCGGATCACCGCCCGGATGCGGTCGCCATCCGCCACGGCGTCGGCGAGACGCTTCAGGACCACGAGCCCGCCGCCGTTGCCGCCGATGGTCCCGGCGGCGCGGACGTCGAAGGCGCGGCAGTGCCCGTCCGGAGACGCGATGCCGCGCTCCTGGTAGCGATAGCCGATGCGCTGTGGGAACAGGATGCCGGCGCCGCCGGCCAGCGCCACGTCGCACTCGCCCGCCAGGAGGCTGCGGCAGGCGAGGTGGACCGCCACCAGAGAGGTCGAGCAGGCGGTCTGCACGTGCAGGCTCGGACCGCGCAGATCGAGCTTGTAGGAGACGCGGGTGACCGCGAAAGCCTCGCTGTTGGCGATCGACGCCTGGAAGGGACCCACGGACGCCACGGCCTCGGAGCCGGACGCGTGGACGCGCAGGTAGCTGCTCTCGGAGATCCCCGCAAAGACGCCGACGCGGCCGTCCGCGCGGGCTGGATCGCGGCCGGCGTCCTCCAGGGCTTCCCAGGCGATCTCCAGCAGCAGACGGTGTTGCGGGTCCATCACCTCCGCCTCGCGCGGCGCGATCCCGAAGAAATCCGCGTCGAACAGGTCGGCTCCGTCGAGCACGCCGTTGGCCCGCACGTAGCCAGGATCGGCGACCAGGGCGGGGCTCACCCCTTCGGCGAGGAGCTCCTCTGCGGTGAAGAACGAGATGGACTCGACGCCGCCGCTCAGGTTGCGCCAGAAAGCCTCGATATCGCCAGCGCCGGGGAAACGGCCGGCCAGACCGATGACGGCAACGGCGCTCCCCTTGGCGTGGGGTGGCGGCGTCTTCGCGACAAGGGCCACAGGCGCATCCGGCTCGGCGCGCAGGCAGCTCGCCAGGCGCCGCACCGTGGGGTGCTTGAAGAGGTCGACCATGACCAGCTCGGGGAACTGCTCGACGAGCCGGGCGTGCACCCGCACCAGCAGCAGCGAATGGCCTCCAACGTCGAAGAAGCTCTCGTCGATCCCTACCTTTTCGCGGCCGAGCACGTCGCACCAGATCGCCGCGATCGAGCGCTCGATGTCGTCGCGGGGCGGCAGCGCGGCTCCCACTGCATCAGGCGAAGCTCCAGTGAGCGCAGACAGCGGCCGGCGGTCCGCGGCCTGGCGCCGCTCGGCCGCGGAGAGGAACGGCAGATCCGAGAGGCGGCGGTCCGGCTCGTCGGCCGCGGCAAGGAGCAGCCGCTCCCAG
The DNA here is from genome assembly GCA_963842525.1 of uncultured Holophagales bacterium. Taxonomy (GTDB): domain Bacteria; phylum Acidobacteriota; class Thermoanaerobaculia; order Multivoradales; family UBA5704; genus UBA5704. Next base: position 1,213,144 of record CAWJGT010000009.1, on the reverse strand, counting down.
GCGGCCGCCCAGCGCTCGATGGTGGCGGCATCGAACAGGTCGGCGTTGTAGTCCCACCACCCCTTGAGCCCTCCGTCCATGGCGATCAGGCCCAGCGTGACGTCGAACAACGCCACCGCGGCGCCGAGGGGGAAGGTCTCGGCACTGAGGCCGGCGAGGGCCGGCCGCTCCCCCGCCGACTCCTCGAAGGCGAGCATCACCTGGACGAGCGGCGCGTAGGCGAGATCGCGCGGTGGACGCAACGTCTCGACCAGCTTTTCGAAAGGCACCTCGCCATGCGCCTGGGCGGCGAGCACCGCGGCGCGCACACGGCGCAGCAGCTCCGCGAACGACGGGTCGCCCTTGAGGTCCACCCGCAGCACCAGGGTGTTGACGAAGAGACCGATGAGCTTTTCGGTCTCCGCCGGCTGCCGGCTGCCTACCGGCGATCCCACGGCCAGGTCGTCCTGCCCGCTGACCTGGCCAAGGACGGCCGCATACGCCGCCAGGCAGACCATGAAGGGAGTGGCGCCCAGCCTGCGGCCCAGCGCCTCGCAGCGCTGCCAGGGATCGGCAGGGAACGAGACGGAGATCAGGCCGGCGCGCTGCGTCTGCACCGGCGGGCGCGGCCGGTCTGTGGGAAGCGCAAGCACGGGCGGACAGCCGGCAAGCCGCTCGATCCAGTCGTCGAGCTGCGGCTCGAAGTCGCCGCGCTCCCACCGCCCCTGCTGCCAGGCGGCGAAGTCGCCGTAGTGGATCGGCAGCTCCGGCAGCGGCGAAGGGCGGCCTGCGGTGAACGCGCCGTACAGCGCCGCCAGCTCGGAGAGCAGAACCCCGATCGACCAGCCGTCGGAGACCAGGTGATGGAAGGTCAGCAGCAGGACGTGCTCGTGCGCGTCCAACCGCAGGACCAGAGGACGCCACAGCGGCCCACGGGCGAGGTCGAAAACGCGGAGCGCCTCGCGGTCGGCCAGGCGTCGGGCCTCCTCCTCCCGTCGCGCCGAGGGGAGGCCGTCGAGATCGATCCGTGGCAGGGGGAGAGACTGCGGCGGGGCAACGATCTGGACAGCGCGCTCGTCCACCAGGTGGAACGTCGTGCGCAGCGCTTCGTGGCGGCTCTCGATCTCGTTCAGACCGCGCGCCAGGGCGGCGACGTCGAGAGGGCCGGCGAGGCGCCACGCGACCGCCACATGGCTGGTCCAGGTGCCGGGCGCCAGCCTCTCCAGGAACCAGAGGCGCTGCTGCGGCAACGACAGCGGCGGATGACCCGCGGGCCGCGGCGGGATCGCTGAGCCGCCTTTCTGCAAGCGCTCGCGGCGCAGGGCTTCGACGAGGCGAGCCCGCTGCTCGGGCGAGAGCCCGGCCAGACGGTCCCCAGGGGTCTGCTCAGGCACGCTCGACCTCCCGCCCACCCGACACCTGCTCCAGATCGGCCTCACCGAGGTGGCTCAGCAGAGCCTCCAGCCCCGCCGCATCGGCCCCGGCGAGCAACGCCTCCTCCACCCTCCCGGCGAGGCCGCGCACAGTGGGAGCCGCGAAGAAGTCGCGCAATGTCAGGTCAACCCCGTAGGCAGCGCGCAGCCGCGAGAGCACCTGGACCGCCTTCAAAGAGTGACCGCCCGCAACGAAGAAGTCGTCGGTAGCGCCGGGCTCCGTGCCCAGGACCTCGCGCCAGACCGCCGCCACCTCCCGCTCCGTGGGCGTGGCCGGCTCCTCCCACCGCGCCGATACCGCCGGCGCTGCCGGGTCAGGGGACGGCAGCGCCTTGCGGTCCACCTTGCCATTGGGCAGGAGCGGCAGGCGGTCCAGGGAGACGAACAGGGTCGGCACCAGGTGCGCGGGCAGGCGCTCGGCGAGGAATGCGCGCAAGGCTGCCGGCGATGTTTCCGGCTCCGGCTCCAGGACGGCGCGGTGGAACGGATTGCCCGCGAGCGTCGTGCCGCGCCAGGGTGCGTCGTGCTCGAAGTCGAGCGGCGGGCAGGCACGGCGAACCAGCGTGCCCCGCACCCGGTAGTCGGGCAGGTGCGGATGCGAGCCGACGGTGCGGCTGCAGGTCACGGTCAGGCGATCGCCCTGCGCCACCTCGACGCCCGGGTAGAAGGCCGGGAAGAAGATCGGCAGCCACGACGTCTCGTCCCGCAGGCTGTCGATCTTCACCCCGGGCGCCGTCCACAGCTCGATCCAGAGCAGGAAGCCGTCGAGGCGGCCGTCGCGCTCGATCGTGAGAGTCGCCTCGCTGTTCCCCTCCGGCTCCTCCCAGGCGTCGAGGCGCAGGTCCTCGAAGGTTCCGTCGGTCGAGAGCAGGGCATCGACCAGGGGGCGGTCCGGCACGTCCTTGATGCCCAGGCGGACGTCGAACGGACCCCCGGCGCTGGCGAAGATCTGGTCCACGTACTCGCGCGACAGCGGGGAGAGCGTTGGCCGCCGCCACAGGTCACGAGGCAGCTCGACGCCCGCGATGCGCGTGACGCAGCGGGCGGGGATCAGGGAGCCGTCCGGCCGCAGGAGGCGCCGCGCGGCGTTGAGCAGCGGGATCACACCTTCGGAGCTGCCGATCGTGCCGATCACCTCGGAGACACAAACGTCGACCAGCTCGGGCAGCTCGAGCTCCGGGTCGAGCACGTCGCCCTGGACGAGATGGATCCGGTCGTCAAGGCCCAGGCGCTGCAGCAACGCCCGTCCCGCCTGGTAGGGCTCGTCGAGCACCTCGATGGCGTAGACCCGCTCCGCCCCCGCCTCCAGGGCGAGCCGCGCCAGCAGCACGTCGCGGCCGGTGCCGACGTCGACCACCGTCTTGCCGCGCACGCGGGAGGCGAGGGCCTCGCGATAGGCCGAGGTACGCACCTCGTCGGTCGTCATCGTGTAGTACACCAGCTCGTCGTAGACCAGGTATTCGCCGACTGACGGCCAGAGCGCGAGCGCGCTCTCGCCGGAAATCTCTTCGTGTTCCTCGGGCTGCGGCACGACCCAGGCCGCGAGCTGCCGGTCGCCGCGCGCATCCTCGACCACGGCGACCGCGGCGTTCTGGAGCGCCGGATGGGAGAGCAGCGCGGCCTCGACCTCCTCGGGCGCCACGCGGTGGCCGCGTACCTTGATCTGCCGGTCGGCGCGCCCGAGCACTTCCAGCTCGGCTGCTGCGGCCCCCGTAAGGCGGTAACGGGCGAGGTCGCCGGTGCGCAGCAGACGGCCGCCGCCCGGCAGCGGCGCGAAGGGATCGGGGAGGAAGCGCGACGCGGTCTCCGCCGGAGCGCCGAGGTAGCCGCGCGCCAAGCCGTCCCCGCCGAGGTAGAGCTCGCCCGCCACCCCCGGCGGCACGGGCTCGCCGCGGCCGTCAAGCACAAGGCAGCGGACGTTGTCGTAGGGGCGGCCGATGGGGATCGGCAGGTCGAACGGGCCGTTCACCTCGGCAGCCGTCGAGGTCACGGTGGCCTCGGTCAGGCCGTAGCCGTTGAGAAGGCGGACGCGCTCCCCCACCCGCGCCTTCCAGGCCGCGGCGCGCTCGGGGGAGACCGGCTCGATGCCCGCCAGCACCACGCGCAGGTCGGGCGGCGGCTCCAATTCGCTCGTCGGTGTTCTCTGGAAGGCATCGACCCACTCGTGCCAGAACGAGCTGGAGAAGCCGACCATGGTGATCCGCTCGCGCGCCAGGAGGGCTACGAAGGCGTGGATCGAGGACGCGGCCTCCTCGCTACGCAGCACGACGGTGGCGCCGTTCGCCCAGGTGCCGAACAGCTCCTCGGTCGCCACGTCGAAGGTCAACGCAGCGAACTGGAGCACGCGGTCGCCGGGTTCGAGGGGGTAGAGCCGGCCGCCCGCCACCGCCAGGTTGACCAGCGCGCCGTGCGACACCATCACCCCCTTGGGCACACCGGTGGAGCCGGATGTGTAGAGGATGTAGGCGAGGCTCTCCTCGCCCGCTTCCGCAACGCCCTCCCAGGGCTCCTCCGGCAGCTCGAGATCGAGCCGATCGATCAGCAGCGGCGAGGCCGGAATCCCAACCAGCTTGCCGGCGAGACCGCTCGTCGTCACCACCAGGGGCGCGCCGGAATTGCGCACGATCCAGGCCAGCCGCTCCGGCGGATATGCCGGGTCGAGAGGGAGGTAGGCGCCGCCTGCCTTGAGGATGCCCAGCAGGGTCACGCAGGCGGCGAGTGAGCGGTCGAGGCAGACGCCCACCGGCACCTCGGGCCCGACCCCCAGGCGCCGCAATCGCCGGGCGAGAGCGCCGGCACGGCGGTCGAGCTCGCCATAGTTCAACCGCTCGCCGCCGTGCACCACGGCGAGGGCACCGGGCTCGCGCCGCGCTGCAACCTCGATGAGGTGGTGGATCCCCACCCCCCGCGGGCGGTCCGCGGCCGTGGCGTTCCAGCCGAACAGGATCTGCTCGCGCTCCGCCGCGTCGAGGAGCGGCAGCTCCGCCACAGGCCGATCTGCATTGGTAGCGATACCGGCGAGCAGCGTGCGCAGGTACCCCAGCCAGCGGCGCACTGTGGCCGGCTCGAACAGGGCGGCGCGGAAGTCGCAGTGCGCCAGGAGCGAGCCTTCCCGCTCCACCAGGTTCAGGTCGAGCTCGAAATCCGAGGCCCCGGAGGGATTGGCCATCATCTCGACGGCGAGCCCCGCCAGCTCGATCCGGCCCTGCCGGTCGAGGTTGAACGTGGTCTGCACCAGGGGCGGACGGCCCGGGGTGCGCGGCAGCCGCAGCGCCTGGAGCAGGGCGCCGAACGGATACGCGCGGTGCTCCTGCGCGTCGAGGAGCTGCCGGCCGGCGGCGGCCAGGCAGGCGGCGAAGCCGGCCTCGGGGTCCAGCCGCAGACGCAAGGGGAGCAGCTCGATACAGTACCCCACCAGGTCCGGCGCCCCAATGGCGGGCTGGCCGGCGGACGGCACCCCCACGGCGAAGTCGCTCTGCCCGCTCAACCGGTGGAGCAGCACCTGCCAGACGGCAAGCAGGGTGACCAGGGCGGTGCCGCCGCGGCGGGCGCCCGCGGCGCGGGCCGCGGCCCAGGTCGCGGCGTCGACTTCCAGCCGCTCCCAGGAGCTGGCGTAGTCGGGCTCCGACGGCCGCAGGCGGTCGACCGGCAGCTCCAGGGGCGCCGGCGGCGCGGCATACTCGGCCAGCCAGTAATCCTCGGCCGCCTTGTGCTCGACCCCGCCCTCCAGGCCGCGCCGCAGCTCGACGTAACGCGAGAACCCGGCGGGCTCCGTCAGCTGCGCCCGCCCGCCGGCGAGCCGCGCGCCATAGCAGGCGGCCAGGTCGCGCAGCACCACGCCCAGCGACCAGCCGTCCGAGACGATGTGGTGCGTGGTCACGGCCAGCAGGTGGTCGCGCTCGCCTCTGGCGCAGCAGGCGGGCGCGGACCAGCGGCCCGGTCACGAGGTCGAACGGCTCGCGCGCCGCGTTGTCGAGCCAGCGCGCGGCCCGCGCCGCCCTCTCCTCCGCGCTCCAGGCAGCGGCCTCGGAGACCGGCATCTCCACGCGGAGGGACGGATGGACGATCTGGTGGTCGCCCCCGGGCGCGAAGGTGATGCGCAACGCCTCGTGCCGGTCGATCACGTCCTGGAACGCCGCCGCCAGCGCACCCACGTCGAGCGGCCCGGAGAGGTGCAGAGTGAGCGACTGGTTGTAGGCGACGGCCGCGTCGGCGTCCACCCGCGACAGGACCCAGAGCTGCTCCTGGGCCGCGGTCAGCGGCAGGACGCGCGGCGCTGGCGCCGCGGCGGCAGCCGGCCGGGGGCGCGACGCCACGACCGGAGCCTCGCCACTGGACAGCAGGCCGGCGGCGGCCATCTCGCGCACGCTCCGCCGCACCGCATCGACGAGCCGGTCCAGATCCTCATCGGTGTGGGCCGTCGAGACGAACATCGGGCGCCCGAGGCCAGCGTAGATCCCCTTCTCCACCAGGTGGAAATACAGAAGCTCGGAATGGCTCACTCCCCGCGGAGCGAGGACACGCAGGATCGAGCCACAGGCCGCCATCGAGAGCGGCACGCCAGCGGCTCGGAACTCGGCGTCGAGCCGCTCGGCCAGGCGCGCAGCCCTCGCGTTGAGCCTCTCCTGGAGGGCCGGCCCTTCGGCGCGCAGCCGGGCGAGCACGGCCCGGGCCGCCGCCAGGCTCAGCGGGTGCTGCGCGAAGGTGCAGGCGAAGAAGGTCAGCTCCGCTTCCGGCACCGAGTCGTCGCCGAAGCGCCAGGCACCGCCGTCGAGGGCGTCGAGGAGCTCAGCACGGCCGGCCACCACGCCGATCGGCAGGCCGCCGCCCAGCACCTTGCCGTAGGTGGCCAGATCAGGCCGCACGCCGAACAGGCCGCCGGCGCCGGCCGGGTGGACCCGAAAGCCGGTGACGATCTCGTCGAAGATGAGAGGCACGCCCGCGTCGTGCGTGATCCGCCGCAGCTCGCGCAGGAAATCGGCCGGCTGGAGGTCCGGCCGCCGGCTCTGCACCGGCTCCACCAGGACCGCGGCCAGCTCGCCGGCGCACGAGGCGATCCGCTCCAGGGACTCCGGGGAGCCGTAATCCAGGATCAGGACGTCGCCCACCATGCCCGGCAGCACCCCGGGCGCCATGGGCAGCGCCGAGCCGCCACGGCCCCCCTTGGCGAGGGTGCCGTCGAAAGCGCCGTGGTAGGAGCCGGCGAAGAGGACGACCTTCGAGCGCCGGGTCGCGGTGCGCGCGATCCGCAGCGCTGTCATGACGGCCTCGGTGCCCGTGGCGCAGAAGGCGGCCCGCTCCATACCGGTCAGCTCGCAGACGCCGCGCGCCACCTCGCCGGACTGAGACGCGCGCGGCCCCAGCTCCACGCCGGTTGCGAGCTGCTCGTGCAGCGCCGCGGTGAGGAAGTCCGGCGAATGTCCGAACAGATGGACGCCGAACCCCATGTTCATGTCCACGTACTCGTTGCCGTCCACGTCGCGGAAGCGCGAGCCGGACGAGGTCCGCGACACAATCGGATAGACCATCTCCTTCCACAGGCCGCGGAACCCGGAGACTGCGCGGTTGTCGGCGAGGACCGGCCGGTCGGCGTCGGCGAGCCGCTTGGAGCCCGGCGTGCGGGCGTTGTAGCGCGCGATCAGCTCCTCGACGTGCCGCCGCGCCGCGTCCCCAAGCCCTTCGATTGGCGCGGTCCTGACCGGCTGGTAGGGGATGTAGGCGGCGGGGGTAGGCCCCTCACCCCCGGCCCCTCTCCCATCCGCCCTCCCTTCCCCAGGGAGAGGGGAGAAGGGCTCGCGGCGACCTTCCCTGTCAACTCGGATTTCTCCCCCCTCTCCCGGGGGAAGGGAGGGCGGATGGGAGAGGGGGGCCGGGGGGGTGAGGGGCCCACCCATCAGGTCGAGCAGCCGCGACATCACCCGCAGGTGCTCGCGGGCGATCTCTTCGACAGCGCTTCCCGCGGGCGCTGGAGCCGGGTTGGCCACGGGCGCCGCAGCTTGGACCGGCGCCGGATCGGGCGGCAGCACCGCGTCCAGATGCCCGGCCAGCGCGGCAGGCGTGGCAAGATCCTCCAGCAGGCGGCGGAAAGGAATGCGTGCGCCAAGGCGCTCCTCGACGGCACGGCTCGCCTGGATCAGCGCCAGGGAGTCGGCGCCCAGGTCCAGGAAGGTGGCGCCAACGGAGATGTCGGCTGCCCGGCCTCCCAGCAGGCCGGCGAAAATCTCGGCGACGGCGGCCAGCAGGCGCTGGCGCCGCTCGGTGGGCTGCTGCATGAAGCTCTCCTCGACGATCGGATCCTCGACCCAGTAGCGGCGGCGTTCAAAGGGATAGCCCGGCAGCGGCACGCGCCGGCGGTGCTCGGCGCCCTGGAAGCCGCGCCAGTCGACGCGGGCCCCGGCGCACCACAGGCCGCCCAGGGCTGTGAGCATCCCCGCCTGCTCGGAGCCGCCCTCCTCTGCCAGCGGGGAGAAGACACCTCCTGCGCGCCGGCGGCGGGCCAGCGAGCCGAGCGTCCTGCCCGGCCCAACCTCCAGGAGCAGGCGGGAAGGCTCGGCCAGCAGCGCGTCCAACCCGTCTGCGAAGCGCACCGTGCGGCGCAAGTGGGCGGCCCAATAGGCAGGATCGGTGGCCTCCTCGTCGCGGATCCAGGTGCCGGTCACGTTGGACAGATAGGGGATCTTCGGCGGCGCCAGCTTCACCTCTCCCACCCGCCGGGCGAAAGGCTCGAGGACCGCATCCACCACGGGCGCATGAAAGGCGTGCGAGGTGCGCAGACGACGGCAGGTGACGCCCTCTTTGGCGAGCCGGCTCTCCAGCCGCTCGATCGCCGCCAGCGGACCGGACGCGACGCAGCGCTCCGGCGCGTTGACCGCGGCCAGGGCCAGCCCGTCCTCGCCCGTCAGATGTTGCGCGAGAGCACTCTCTCCGAGCGGCACGGCGAGCATGGCGCCGGCCGGGAGCCGCTGCATGAGACGGCCGCGCTCGGCGACCAGGGCGAGGGCGTCCTCCAGCGAAAAGACACCGGCCAGGCAGGCTGCCACGTACTCCCCCAGGCTGTGGCCGAGGAGGGCTTCGGGGACCACCCCCCAGTCTTCCCAGAGGCCGGCGAGCGACCACTCGATCGCGAAGAGGGCGGGCTGTGTAATTTCGGTCCGGTCCAGGCTCTCGGCGGCCGAGAACAGCCCGCGCAGATCGAGGCCGAGATGGGGCGCGAGCAGCTCGGCGCAGCGGTCGATCCGCTCCTGGAAGCCGGGCTCGGCGGCGTACAGCTCCGCGGTGGCGCCGGGCCGTTGAGCCCCCTGGCCCGGAAGGAGGAAAGCGACCGGCCGGGCTCCCGCGGCGACTCCGGACGCTCCGCCGGCGCCGAGAGCGGCGAGTGCCTCGTCCCGGCTGCGGCAGACCACCGCCCGCCGGTGCGCGAAGGCGCGGCGGCCCGCGCGCAGGGTCCAGGCGGCGTCGGCGAGCGCAGGTCCGTCGAGGTCCGGGCGCTCCTCCAGATGCTGCCGCAAGCGACCGGCGGCGGCGTCCAGCGCCTCTTCGAGAGCGCGCGGAGAGCACCAGGAGCTGCCAGGGGCGTGAAGGGCCGGAGGGATCGGCCTCCGGGCCCTCCTCCAGCACCGCGTGGACATTGGTGCCGCCGACCCCGAAGGCGCTCACTCCCGCCGCGGCGCGGACCGTTGTCGGACACCCATTCGGCCAGGCGCGCGTTGACGTAGAACGGGGTCGCGGCGAAATCGATCTGCGGGTTCGGCCGTTCGAAGCCCAGGCTCGGCGGGACCTGCCGGTGCTCCAGGGCGAGGACCGTCTTGATCAGACCCGGTGACGCCGGCCGCGGCGTCCAGGTGGCCGAGGTTTCCCTTGACCGAGCCCAGGGCGCAGGCGCTCCGCCGGGTGTCTCCAGCAGAGCCGAAAGCCTGGGCCAGCGCCGCGACCTCGATCGGGTCGCCCAGCGGCGTGCCGGTGCCGTGGGCCTCCACATAGGTCACGGTCTCGGGCGCCACTCCGGCCTCGGCCTGCGCCGCGGCGATCACCGCCGCTTGGCCCTCCACTCCGGGCGCGGTGTAGCCCACCTTGACGGCGCCGTCATTGTTGACCGCCGTGCCGCGAATCACGGCGCGCACCCGGTCGCCGTCGGCCAGGGCATCGGCCAGGCGCTTGAGCACCACCACGGCCACTCCCTCTCCGGACACCGTGCCGGCCGCCGCGGCATCGAAGGGGCGGCAGTGGCCGTCCGGGGAGACGATCCCTCCCTCCTGGTAGAGATAGCCGGCGCGCTGCGGGAACTTCACCGACACGCCGCCGGCGAGCGCCAGGTCGCAGTCGCCCTGGAGGAGGCCGCGGCAGGCCAGGTGGACCGCCAGGAGCGACGTCGAGCAGGCGGATTGGACGTTGACGCTCGGCCCCTTGAGGTCCAGCTTGTAGGAGACCCGCGTAGCCAGGAAGTCGTTGTGGTTGGCCATCATGGCGGGGAATTCCCCCACCGCCGCGAGCAGGTCGGGCCGCGCCTCGATCCGCCGCAGGTACGTGTTGCGCGACACCCCGGCGTAGACCCCGGTGCGCGCCGGGCAGCTCTCCGGCGGATAGCCCGCGTCTTCGAGCGCCGCCCAGGCCTGCTCCAGGAGCAGGCGCTGCTGGGGATCGAGCAGCTCGGCCTCGCGCGCCGTCAGGCCGAAGAAGGGGGCGTCGAAGAGATCGGCGTCTGCCAGCACGCCGCGCGCCGGGACGTAGCCCGGGCGGCGTTCCCCCTCGCTGAAGAAGGAGATGGACTCGACGCCCGCCGCCAGATTGGCCCACAGCTCGTCGACCGAGGTTGCGCCCGGGAACCGGCCGCTCATCCCGATCACCGCGATGGCGTTCCCGCTCGCGGTGATCCTCCGGGGCCCGGTGGGCACGGGGGTTGCAGTAGGGGCCTCGCTCGCGGTTCCCGCCAGGTGCGCGGCGAGCGTGGCGACAGTCGGATAGCGGAAGAGATCGACCATCGACGGCTGCCGGTCCGGCCCCAGGAGGGCGTGCAGGCGGCTGTGGACGCGGGCGAGTAGCAGGGAATGGCCGCCGAGGTCGAAGAAGCTCTCGTCGACGCCGACCTCGGCGAGGCCCAGCACCTCGCACCAGATGACGGCGACCGCGCGCTCCATCTCGCTCTGCGGCGCCACGCGTGGACGGACCCTGCGGACGGCGGAGGGCGCCGGCAGGGCAACGCGGTCAAGCTTGCCGTTGGCAGTGCGCGGCAGCTCTGCGAGCGGCACGAACGCCGCGGGCACCAAGTGCTCCGGCAGGACCGCCCGCAGGTGGGCACGCAGGTCCTCGATCCAGCGCTCCGGACCGCTCCAGGTCCAGGCTGCGGGGAGATCCGCCGGACCGGTTGGAGCGGAGAGCACCTCGGGCCGGACCGCGTAGAGGTTGTAGAGGCTGGTGCCACCCAGCTCCCGGTCCTGCTCGGCGACGACCCGGAAACCGCGGGCGGCCAGGTCCGCCTCGACCCGGCGCAGCCGGCCGTCGAGGTCGTGCACCTCCACCACCACCTGGCGGATCTTCGGCCAATCCTCCTCGGCAATGCCGGCGAGGACGTCCAGCTCGCTCTTTTCGACGTCGATCTTGAGCAGGTCGATGCGCTCGACACCGTGCTCGCGGATCACCTCCGACAGGGTGGTCAGCCGGCAGGTGACGTGCCGGCCCTCCAGGCGGTCCGCGAGCAGGCCGTCCAGGGATTCGGCGTCCAGATCCCCGGTCTCCCCCAGGTTGCCCAGGTAGGCGCGCACCGTCTCCTCTTCGGCACCGGAATCGGCGAAGCGCCCGGAGAGGACGGAGAGATGGGGGTACCAGACGAAGTCGGCGCTCCCGGGCCGGGCGGCGAGGCCGCAGTCGAAGAGCTTCGCATCGAGGCCATAGAGGCGGGCGTTGGCGGTGAGCAGCGCGAAGACCGCGGGGATCGGCTCGAAGGCATAGACCGTGGCCCCAACCGAGCGCGCCGCTGCGAACAGACTGAACATGCCGATGTTGGCGCCGACGTCGAAGACCACGGCCCCCGGCGGCAGGGTGACGCCGTGCCGCAGGTAGGACTCCTCCGCGAAGATCTCCTTGTAGAGGAACCCGGCCTCGCTGCGGCTCGATCCGGCGACCGTCATGCCGTTCGGCAGCTCGGTCAGGCGCCCGCCCTCCGGCAGCCCCTCTCTCTCCAGCCGCAGCACCTCCAGGAGCGGCCGGGCGCGCGCCTCGCCCGGCACGACATAGGCGACCAGGCGGCGGTCCTCCGCTTCCTTCCCGTCCAGCAGCACCACTCCGTGGGCCACGCCCGGATGGCGGGCCAGGGCCGCCTCGATCTCCCCCAGCTCGATGCGGAATCCCCGCACCTTGACCTGGCGGTCGATCCGCCCCAGGTACTCCACGTCGCCCGAAGGGAGCCGCCGCGCCAGGTCGCCGGACCGGTAGAGCCGCGCCCCGGGCTTGTCCACGGGGGGCCAGGCGTGCGGCACGAACCGCTCGGCGGTCGTTTCCGGCCGGCTGAGATAGCCACGGGCGAGCCCCGGGCCGCCGACGAAGACCTCCCCGGGCACGCCGATCGGCGCCGGCTCCAAGGTGCGGTCGAGGAGGAACATCTCCAGATCGGGGATCGGGCCGCCCACGACGCTGCCCGCCGGGCCTTCCAGGTCCACCAGGCCCAGGGGCCGCCAGGTCACGTGCACGGTCGTTTCGGTGATGCCGAACAGGTTGACCAGCCGGGGACGGTGGTCGCCGTGGTCGGCAAACCAGCGGCGCAGGCTCTGGAGGTTGAGCGCCTCGCCGCCGAAGAGCACCCAGCGCAAATCGGGCAGAGTGACCCCGCCCCGCTCGGTGTCCACCCGCGCCAGCTCCAGGAACGCCGAAGGGGTCTGGCTGAGCACCGTGACCCGCTCGCGGTGCAACAGGCCGTGGAAGGCCTCGGGCGAGCGCGACACCGCGTACGGCACCACCACCAGCCGGCCGCCGTGGAGCAGGGCGCCGAAGATCTCCCAGACCGAGAAGTCGAAGGCGTAGGAGTGGAAGAGGGTCCACACGTCGTCCGGCCCGAAGCCGAAGCCCTCCGCCGTGCAGGCGAAGAGACGGACGACATTGGCGTGGGTCACCGCCACACCCTTGGGCCGGCCGGTCGAGCCGGAGGTGTAGATGATGTAGGCCAGGTCGTCAGGGACGGCCTGCGGAAGCCACGGATCGGCCGTCTCGTCGGAGCCGTCGAGGTCCACCAGCCGGACGCGGGCGGCAATCCCGGCGAGCCGCCGGGCAGCGTCACCCTGGGCCAGGAGGAGGGGCGCACCGCTGTCTTCCAGCATGTACGCCAAGCGCTCGTCCGGATTGGACGGGTCGAGGGGGAGGTAGGCGGCCCCGGCCGCCAGCACCCCGAGCACCGCGGCCACCAGGTCGAAGGAGCGCTCCAGGGCGATCCCTACCAGCACGCCCGGGCCGGCTCCCAGCGCCCGCAGGCGGCGCGCCACGCGGCCGGCGCGGGCTTGAAGCTGGCCGTAGGTGATGGTCTCCCCCTCGAAGGTCACGGCCGGCCGCCCCGGCTCCCGCGCCGCCACGGCCGCGAACAGCTCGTGGAGGGTCGATGCAATAGGCCCCGTCTCCCCCGCCCCGCGCCACTCGACGAGGAGCTGGTGCCGCTCCCAGGGCCGCAGCAGCGGCAGCTCCGAGAGCCGGCGCTCCGGATCCGCCGCAGCACCCGCGAGCAGGGCTTCATAGTGCCCCATCAGCCGGGCGACCGTCGCAGCCTCGAAAAGATCGGCGTTGTACTGCATCAGGCCGGTCACGCCGCGTGCGCTCTCGGCGAGCGACAGGGTGAGGTCGAACTTGGCCGTACGGCTCTCCAGAGGCAGCATGGCTGCGACGAGGCCGGGCAGCGCCAGATCCTCCACCGCCGCCACCGGATGGAGGTCGAAGACCACCTGGAAGAGCGGCGTGCGTGACAGATCGCGCTCGGGGCGGAGCTCTTCGACCAGCTTCTCGAAGGGGAGGTCGCCGTGCGCGGCGGCGGCGAGGGTCGTCTCCCGTGCCCGGGCCAGCAACTCGCGGAACGCCGGATCGCCGGCCAGGTCGCAACGCAGCACCAGGGTGTTGGCGAACAGGCCCACCACCCCTTCGAGCTCCACCTGGTCGCGGCCGGCCACTGCCGAGCCCAGCGGGATGTCGTCCTGGCCGGTGACGCGCCCCAGGAGGGCCGCGAAGCCGGCGAGGAGGGTCATGAACAAGGTGCCGCTCCCCGCTCCACGCCCGAGCTCGCGCAGCGCGGTGGTGCGCTCCGGGGGCAGGCCCCACGGGTAGTTGCGCCCGCGCGAGGTCTGGACCGGCGGGCGTGGCCGGTCGGCGGGCAGGTCGAGCGCGGCCGGGCAGCCGGCGAGCCGCTCGCGCCACCAGGCGAGCCGCCCGGCCAGCACGTCGCCCGAGAGCCAGTCGCGCTGCCAGACGGCGAAGTCGGCGTACTGCACCGGCAGATCGGGGAGGTCCGCCGGCCGGCCCCCGGCGAAGCCGCCGTAGAGAGCCGCCAGCTCGCGCAGCAGGAGCTCCAGGGACCAGGCGTCAGAGACGATGTGGTGGATGGCGAGGACGAGGATGTGCTCCTCGGGCGCCAGCCGCAGCAGGGTGTGCCGCGCCAACGGTCCGCGCTCGAGGTCGAACGGCCGGCGCAGCTCGGCATCGGCCAGCCGCCGCGCCTCCGCATCCGGCATCCCGGCGAGATCGAGGACCGGCAGCAGCGCCATCCGGTCGGGCTCCGCGGCGGCGATCACCTGGAGCGGCCCGTCCTCCCCATCGGCGAAGGTGGTGCGCAGAGCCTCGTGCCGCGCCGTGAGGGCCGCCAGGGCGCCCCGCAGCGCCGCGATTGCCAGCCGGCCGCGGAGTGACAGGGCCCAGCCCAGGTTGTAGCGGGCGCTCCCTGGCTCCAGGCGCTCGAGGAACCAGAGCCGCGCCTGGGCAAACGACGCGGGAAAGCCGAACCGCTCGCCGCTCATGCAGGCTCCTCCGGGACCGGAACCAGGCGCCGTTCCTGGCGCGACAGCGCGGTGATCTTCGAGGGCCGCCCGGATGGAGCACCGCTGCGAGCCCGCTCCACGGCCGCGGCCAGATGGGCGATCGTCGGCCCGGAGAACATCTCGGCGAGCGGCAGATCGACCCCGAGGGAGCGGCGCAGCCGGGAGAGCACCCGCGTAGCGAGCAGCGAGTGCCCGCCCAGGGCAAAGAAATCGTCGTTGATCCCTACGGCTCCCACCTCCGGGAGCCCCAGAACCTCGCACCAGATCGCCGCCAGCGCCCGCTCGACCGGCGTGCACGGCGGCCGGGCGGGAGCCGAGGGACCGGAGCCGCCCGGCGCAGGCAGGGCGCGGCGGTCGACCTTGCCGCTCGGGGTCAGGGGCAGCGCGTTCAGGATCTCGAAGGCGCTCGGGACCATCCAGGCCGGCAGCCGGGCCGCGAGATGGACTCGCAGCGCCGGCACCAGGTCCCCGGCCACCTCGCGCGGCACGACCCAGGCCACCAGCCGGCGCGAGCCTGGCTCCGGCCCGTCGCGCAGCGCCACGGCCGCTTCCCGCACCGCGGGATGGGCCCCCAGTGCGGCCTCGATCTCGCCGGGCTCGATGCGGAACCCGCGCAGCTTTACTTGGTCGTCGGTGCGGCCCAGGTGCTCGACGATCCCACCGGCGTGCATCCGTGCACGGTCGCCGCTGCGGTAGAGGCGCGCCCCGGGCTCTTCCGCGAACGGATCGGGCAGGAACCGCTCCGCCGTGGCATCCGGGCGGTCGAGGTAGCCGCGGCCCACGGCCCGGCCGCCGAGGTACAGCTCGCCGGCCACGCCCGGCGGCACCGGGCCGAGGGCGGCGTCGAGGACCACGGTCCGCGCGTTGTCGATCGGCCGGCCGATCGCCGGCAGGGCCGGCCAGCTCGCGGGCGGGCCGTCGAGCCGCAGCGAGGTGACCACATGGGTCTCGGACGGCCCATAGTGGTTGACCAGGGCGCAGCCCGGCAGCCGCTCGAAGAAGGCCGCCACCTGCGGCGTGACCCGGAGCTGCTCGCCAGCGGTGATGACCTCGCGCAGCCTCCGGGCCAGGCCCGCTGGCAGGCTCTCCCGCTCCGCCGCGGCCTCGGCAAGCTGCTCCAGGGCGGCCACCGGCAGGAACAGGCGCTCGACGCCCGCGGCCGCCACCCGGTCGAGGAGGCCCGGCGCATCGCGGCGCAGCTCCTCGGGCACGAGCACCAGCGTGCCGCCCGCGCACCAGGTAGTAAACATCTCCTGGAACGAGACGTCGAAGGAGAGGGCGGCGAACTGGAGGGTCACCGGCGGGCCTGAGGGCTGGTCGCGGAGCTGCCAGGCGACCAGGTTGGCGATGGCATCGTGGGTCATCGCCACCCCCTTGGGGCGGCCGGTCGAGCCGGAGGTGTAGATGACGTAGAGCAGGCTCCCCGCTGGCCGGGCCGGGGATGGAGAAAGCATCCCCCCCGCCGCCTCCGCTTCCATCTCACGACGGGTCAGCACTGCCACGGCCCGCGCATCCTCCAACATCAGGGCAATCCGCTCCGGCGGATAGGCCGGGTCGAGGGGGACACAGACGCCGCCCGCCTTGAGCACGGCGAGCACCGCCACCGGCATCTCGACGCCGCGCCCGAGGCGCAGGGCCACCCGCGACTCCGTCCTCACCCCCAACTCGCGCAGGCGGCGGGCCAGGCGGCCGGACCGGCGGTCGAGCTCGGCATAACTCAGGCGCTCGTCGCCGTCGATCACAGCGGAAACGAACGGCTGCCGCGCCGCCTGCGCCTCGAACCAGGAGACGACGTCTCCGGCGCCTTCAGGTGCGTCTCGGCCCGGTCCCCCATTCCACCAGGAGCTGTTGCCTCTCCTCATGGGTGAGGAGCGGCAGCTCCGAGAGGCGCTGGTCCGGACACTCGACCATGGCCGTGAGGAGGGTCTGCCAGTGTCCCACGAGCCGCTCCACCGTGGCCGCCTCGAACAGGTCACGGGCATATTCGGCGTGGCCGCGCAGCTCCTCACCGGCGTCCTCGACCGTCAGCATCAGATCGAATTTGGCGGTTCCGCTGTGCACAGCCCGGGGGGTCAGGGTGAGCCCGGGCAAGACCAGCGGGCGCTGCGGTGTGCTGTCCAGGATGAACATCGTCTGGAACAGCGGCTCGTGGCCCGCCGTGCGCTCCGGCTGCAGCTCCTCGACCAAGCGCTCGAACGGGACCTCGGCATGGGCATAGGCGGCGAGCGCGCCATCCCGCACCCGCCGCAACAGCTCGCCGAAGGACGGGTCTCCGGACAGGTCGCCGCGCAGCGCCAGGGTGTTCAGGAAGAAGCCGATGAGGTCCGCCCACTCGGGGCGCTCGCGGTTGGCCACCGGGGTCCCGGCCACCAGGTCCACGGCGCCGGTGAAGCGGGCGAGCAGCGCCTGATAGGCGGCCAGGAGGGTCATGAAGAGGCTGGCCCGGGACGAGCGGCCGAGCTCCCGCAGGCGTCCGGCAATGCCGTCCGGCAGGGTGAAGGCCACCGTGCCGCCGCGCCCGCTCGGCACCGCCGGCCGCGGCCGGTCCGCGGGCAGCTCCAACAGTGCGGGAGCGCCGGCCAGGCGGGCGCGCCACCAAGAGAGCTGGGCCTGAAGCGCCTCCCCGGCCAGCCGCTCGCGCTGGACGCGGGCAAAGTCGCCGTACTGGGCCGGCAGCGGCGGCAACGGGGACGGGCGGCCGGCCGCAAAGGCTGTGATCAGCTCGCCCAACTCGCGGAAGAGGATCGTCATGGACCAGGCATCGGCCACCACGTGGTGGAGGGTGAGGAGAAGGACGTGATCCGCCGCGCCGAGGCGTACCAGCGCCGTCCGCAACAACGGCCCGCGGGCAAGGTCGAAGGGCCGCGCCGCCTCGGTGGCGGCCAGGCGCCGTTCCTCGGCCTGCCGCGCGCCAGCCGGAAGCGCCGTCAGGTCGACCTGCGGCAGCTCGGGCGTCCGGGGAGGGAGCACCACCTGGAGGGGCTCGCCGTCCGCTCCTCCCTCGGCCGAGAAGACGGTGCGCAGCACCTGGTGGCGGCGGACGATCTCGGCCAGCGCCGCGGCCAGCATCGCGGGATCCAGCACTCCCGCAGCTCCCACCGCCCGTGCAACGTTGTAGACCGGCAGGCCGGGCTGAAGCTGGTCGAGGAACCAGAGGCGGCGCTGGGCAAAGGAGAGCGGGAACGCTTCCCCTCCCCCGGCGGTACCGGGATCAACCGGCCTCGCTTCGGCCAGGGCCGCGGCCAAGCCGGCCACGGTAGGGTCATCGAACAGCCGGCCGAGGGGGACCTCGACCCCAAGCTCCTCGCGCACCCGGTGCAGCAGGCGGACGGCCAGGAGCGAATACCCGCCCAGCTCGAAGAAGTCGTCCTGCGCGCCCACGGTCCCGACCTCCAGCACCTCGGCCCAGATCGCGGCCAGCCGTTCCTCCAGGGACGTGCGCGGCGCCATGGGGATCTCCCGTGCTGCACGTTCACCGTCCGGTGCCGGCAGCACGGCGCGGTCCAGCTTGCCGTTGGCGTTCAAGGGCAGGGCATCTAGGGAGACGAAGGCCGAAGGCACCATGTGCTCCGGCAGCCGCTCCTTCAGGAAGGCACGAAGGTCCGCAACGACCAGGGCCGCGTCGCCGGCCGGCACCACAGTAGGCCGTGAGCCGGTGATCGCCGGCTGCGTCGGGGCGCGCCACCACGGCGCTCGCCGCGACTGCGGGGTGCGCCGCGAGCGCCGCCTCCACTTCCCCCGGCTCGATGCGGAATCCGCGGACCTTGACCTGGTGGTCGATGCGGCCCCGGTGCTCCAGGTCGGTGTCGGGCCGCCAGCGCGCCAGGTCGCCCGAGCGGTAGAGGCGCGCCCCAGGCACGGCCGACCAGGGGTGCGGCACGAACCGCTCGGCGGTCAGCGCGGGCCGGCCCAGGTAGCCGCGAGAGAGCCCGGCGCCGCCAACGTGGATCTCGCCCGGCACGCCGACCGGCACCGGCTTTCCCTGCCGGTCGAGGAGCAGCACCTCCAGGTCGGCGAGAGGACGGCCGACGGCGCTCCCAGTGGCGTCGATCAAGTCTTCGGGCCCGATCCGCCGCCAGGTGACATGGACCGTGGTCTCGGTGATGCCGTACATGTTGACGAGGGCCGACTGATCCGCCCCGTGGCCCGCAGCCAGGGCGCCAGGGTGCGCGCGTCGAGCGCCTCGCCGCCGAAGACGATCCAGCGCAGGGCGAGCGGCGGCTGCACCCGCATCCTCCAGCTCGCGCGCCCGGGCGAGCTGCCGGAAGGCCGACGGCGTCTGGTTGAGGACCGTGACGCCTTCCGTCACGCAGCAGCCGCAGCAGCTCCTCAGGAGAGCGGCTCGCCAGCTCCGGGACAATCACCAGACGGCCGCCATAGAGGAGCGCTCCCCAGATCTCCCACACCGAAAAGTCGAAAGCATAGGAGTGGAAGAGGGTCCAGACATCGGCCGTACCGAAGCCGAACCGCTCCTGGGACGCCTCGAACAGCCGCACGACGTTGTCGTGGGACACCACCACTCCCTTGGGGGTGCCGGTGGAGCCGGAGGTGTAGATGACGTAGGCGGCGGAGTCCTCACCCCCTGGCCCCCTCTCCCATCTACCACCCTCCCAATCCCCGGGAGAGGGGGAACGTGGCTGGGGCGGTTTGGCGAGGTCCGTCATAGCGGCTCCGGATGCGTTCCCCCTCTCCCGGCGGGGGGTGGAAGGGAGATGGGAGAGGGGGACAGGGGGTGAGGTCTCCGCCACCAGCACCACCGCCGGCCGCACCTCCGGCAGCCGATCCACAAGGTCAGCGCGGGTAACCACCACCGCCGGAGCCGCATCCGCGAGCAGCCAGGCAAGCCGCCCGGCCGGCAGCGCAGGATCGAGCGGCACATAGGCACCGCCAGCCGCGAGGACGCCCACAACCGCCATCACCATCTCCAACGAGCGGTCCAGGAAGAGGGCGACCCGCACCTCGGGGCCGACCCCCAGCGACCGGAGATCCGCGGCCAACGCGCGAGCCCGGCGCGCAAGCTCGCCATAGCTCAGCGCCTCGTGTCCGCAGATCACGGCCACCGCGTCCGGCGTCCCGGCCGCCTTGTGCGCGAACAGCTCGTCCAGACGGGCGCCGCCGGGGAAAGCCTCGGTCTCTCGCCATTCAGCCAGCAGTTGATGGCGCTCGGCCTCGCCCAGGAGCGACAGCTCGGAGAGCCGCTGTCCAGGGTCCGCCACCGCCGCTGCCAGCAGGTTGCGGAAGTGGCCGGTCATGCGCTCGATGGTCGGCGGATCGAAGAGGTCGGCGCTGTATTCCCAGCCCACCGTGATCCACTCCGGCCGCTCCCCGCCTTGCCAGGAGCGGGCCTGGTCCGCCCGCGGGATCATGATCACGTTGAGGTTGAACTTGGCCGAGCCGTTGGCAATCAGCCCCTCGACCGTCGCCTCGACGCCCGGCAGGTCCAGCTCCGGCATGGCCGAATCGTGGAAGCTCAGCATCACCTGGAACAGCGGGTGGACGCTGCGGTCGCGGTGCGGGCGCACCCCCTCGACCACCCGGTCGAACGGCAGATCCTGATGCGCATAGGCGCCGACCGCCACGGCCATGGCCCGTCCCAGCAGCTCCTCGAAGGCCGGATCCCCCGACAGGTCGGTGCGCAGCACCGCGTTATTGACGATCATGCCGATCAGCCCCTCGGTCTCCCGCAGGGACCGATTGGCCACGCCCGAGCCAACGCACAGATCCACGTCGCCGGTGTAGCGGTGGAGCAGCGCCTGGAAGGCCGCCAGCATGGCGGCGAACAGGGTCGCCTCCCGGCGCCGTGCCACGGCGCGCAGCTCCCGGCAGAGCGGCGCCGGCAGGTCGAAGCGCGGCGCCCCGCCGCGGTAGGACGGCGCCGCCGGCCGCGGGCGGTCTGCCGGCAGCTCCAGGGGACGGCATCCGGCCAGAGTGCGCTGCCAGTACGCGAGCTGCTCCGCCGCCGCGTCCGTCTCCAGCCACCGCCGCTGCCAGACCGCGTAGTCGGCGAGCTGGAGCGACGGCTCGGGCAGCGGCGACGGCAGGCCGGCCATTGCCGCGCGATAGAGCGCGACCATTTCGCCCAGGAGCAGGTTGTTCGACCAGCCGTCATGCACCAGGTGGTGCTCGACCACGGCCAGCAGGTGGTCCTCCGCGCCCAGGCGCAGCAGGGACCAACGGACCAGAGGGAGCCGCTCCAGGTCGAAGGGCTCCTGCAAGCCGTCGCTCACCAGCCGCCGGGCCTCGGCCTCCCGCACGGGCTCCGGCAGCCGCGACAGGTCGGCCAACGGCAGAGCGGACGGACCCGTGGGATGGATCTCCTGCACGGGCCGGCCTCCGGCCTCCGGGAAGGTGGTGCGGAAGATCTCGTGCCGGCGCACGATCTCCGCCAGCGCGCCGGTCAGCGCCGGCACCTCCAGAGCGCCGCGGCAGCGGACGGTGAACTGGGTCTGATAGGCCCGGCTCTCCGGCGCCATGCGGTGGAGGAACCAGACCCGCTCCTGGGACGAGGTCAGGGGTAGAGCTTCGCCGCCGCGCGGCACAGGGGCGGGCCGCAGCGCCAGGCTACCGGAAACGCCGGCTGCGGTCCTCTCCTCGATCGCCCGCGCCAGCTCGGCGATGGTAGGCACCGCGAAGGGATTGTGCAGCGGCAGCTCCACTCCCAAGGCGTCGCGCACCCGCGAGGCGAGCTGGAGGGCCAGCAGCGAATGGCCGCCCAGCTCCACGAACGGGTCCTCGATGCCCACGCGCTCGATCTCGAACAGCTCGGCCCACATCGCGGCCAGCCGCTCCTCCAGCGGTCGGCGCGGCGCGGCGTACGGCGCGGCGATCTCGGGGCGCTGCCGGCCGGGCGCCGGCAGCGCCCGGCGGTCCAGCTTGCCGCCCGGCGTCCGCGGCAGCTCGGCCAGGGTCACGAAGGCCGAGGGCACCATGTAGGCGGGGAGGCGTGAAGCCAGATGCCGGCGTAGCTCCCGCGCTCCGGGCGCGACCGCAGCGGCCCGGGGCCACATAGGCGATCAGCCGCCGCTCTCCGGGGCGATCCTCGCGTGCGATCACGGCCGCGTCCCCCACCCCGGGGTGGGCCCGCAGCGCCGTCTCGATCTCCCCCGGCTCGACGCGAAACCCGCGGATCTTGACTTGGTCGTCGATGCGGCCCAGGAAGTCGAGATCGCCTCCGGACAGCCGCCGCGCCAGGTCTCCGGTGCGGTAGAGCCGCGCGCCAGGCCGAAGCGAGAAGGGATCAGGGACGAAGCTCTCGGCAGTCCGCTCCGGCCGTCCCAGGTAGCCACGCGCCACCCCCAGGCCGCCCAGGCAGAGCTTCCCCCGCCTCGCCAGGCGCCGCTTCCCCGCCGTCTCCGTCCAGGAGCCGCGCGAGGCGCCCAGGGAGCGGCCGGCCGATGGGCACCCGTCCGCTCTCGCCGGTGCTCGCGGGGATTTGGTAGAAAGTGGCCGTGATGGTCGCCTCGGTCGGGCCGTAGGCGTTGACCAGCGGCAGCGCGCTCCAGGGGCCACGCCGCCAGAGCGCCACGCGACCGGGCTCCATCCGCTCGCCGCCGCTGGTCACCAGCCGCAGCCGGTCGCCCGGCCCGCGCTCCGTCCGCCCGGCCCATTCGCGGGCGACCTCGGCGAAGTACGCGGGTGGCAGGCTCGCCATGGTCAGCCCCAGCTCGCGGACCCGCGCGGCGAATTCGCCCGCGCTCCACCCCTCGGGGCCACGCAGCATCACCGCGGCGCCAGCCACCAGCGGAGAAAGCATCTGCTCGATGGACAGGTCGAAGCTCAGGCCGTAGAACTGGAGCACCCGGTCCGCGGGGGTGAGCCTCCAGCGCCGCGCGAGATGCAGGCAGTGGCGGGCCAGGGCACGGTGCGAAACGCCCGTCCCCTTGGGCCTCCCCGTCGAGCCCGAGGTGTAGATGACGTAGGCCAGGCTGTCGAGCAGGGTGTCCGGCACCGCATCGTCAGCCCCATCCGGGTCCTCACCTTCCAGGCCCTCCTCGGCCGCCAGCTCCTCCAACTCCACGCGGGCGGCACGGCACGGTGGCAGCGAGCCGGCCAAGTCGCGCCGGGTGACGATCACGGAGAGGCGGGCGTCATCGAGGAGGAAGGCGAGCCGGTCCGGGGGATGCGCAGTGTCCAGAGGGACATAGACGCCGCCGGCCTCCAGGATGCCCAGGAGTCCCACCACGGCCGCGGGAGAGCGGTCCACGTAGAGCCCCACCGGCACCTCGGGCCCGACTCCCAGCGCTCTCAGCCGGCCGGCCAGCCGCCTGGCGCCACGCCGCAGCGCACCGTACGTGAGGCTCTCCGCGCCGCAGGCCACGGCCAGCGCCGCGGGTTCGCGCGCAGCGCGCAACGCGATCAGCTCGTGCACGGCCCGGCTCCGCACCGGGCGGCGCCAGGGCGTCACAACAGCTTCCAGACGGCTCGTCTCCAACATGCAGCTCCCCTCAGTTGTGGGGCACGTAGTGGGTGGTGAGCTGGATTTTGCAGGCGTTGTACGAGTTCGGGATCAGCTCCTGCAGCACCTCGAAAGAGACCGGCAAGGCGAACGCCTCGTCGACGGATGCCGCCACCAATTCCAGGTCCCAGCCGAGGCCCGCGGCCTGCTTCCGGAAGCGCAGCGAGTAGACGTGGAACATCGTGCTGCGCTCGCGGTAGCGGGCTTCCAGAGCCCGGTGAAGCTCCGCCTCGGGCGCGCCGTTCACGTCCAGATAGTCGACGAACGGCAGGCTCGACTTGAGCAGCTCGATGTGGGCGCGGAGGGTGAAACGCCGGATGCCCTCGCGGTCGGAGGCCGCCGGCACCGGCAGGCAGCGGAAGGTGTCGAAGTCGCAGAGCGCATGCAGCCGGCCGTCGCGGATCACGTCGTTGCCGATGTTGCTGTTGAGCACCCCGCGGAAGCCACCGCCGAAGTTGTAGGTGGCGAGCAGGTCCGCCTTCGCCGCCACGAAATCCTCGCGCGACAGGCCCTGGAGCTTCACCTCGCCGCCCGCCAGACGGCCCCGGCGGTGCAGGCGGATCACATCGTGCAGCGTCCGGCCGTCGCAGTCGAGGAAGCGCTCCGCCCGCTCGTCCCCCGGCACGTGGCTCGCCAGGGCGTACCCCAGGACACCGTTGCCCTCCGGGGCCGCCGGGGAATACTCGAAGACCGCCAGCGGACGGCCGGCGGACGGTAGCCCATGGCGGCGCTCGAAGCAGCACGCCAGCAGCTCCCGCATCACCCCCTCGGCAGTGAGCACCCCGAAGGGGATCTGCCCCACGCGCAGGCCGAAGCCCTCGTCGAGCTCCCACTGCAGGAACGTCGTCTCCTCGGGCCGGCAGGCCTTGATCTTGACCTCCCCCGCGAGCAGGTAGGCGGAGCGTGCGCCGCCGCGCCGGGCCGGCACCTGCCGCGCGCCGTCGGCGTAGCGCTCGGTGCGCAGCAGCGGCCGGTCGAGCCCGAGCGACGACGCGGAGGCCGTCTCCGCGCCGAGAGCCTCCAGCTCCGCGGCGACCAGCATGGCCTCCAGAGGGTCGAGCCGGCCGAGGTGGTGCGCGGCGAAATCCCGGGGTGGGATCACTCGTCCCGCCGCGCTGTAGAGGACGAGGTCCGGCGTGGCACGCAGCCAGCGATCGTCGTCGATAGGGGTCTGCAACGGCCCGGCCCTCAGCGCAGGTTCTCGAAATAGGTGGTGAGCGGCAGATCGGGAATGCGCTCGTCCACGGCGTTGTCCGCCTTGCGCACGAGGAAGGGGCCGGCGGCCAGGGCGTCGATGCGGGTGCCCAGGAAGGTGTTGACCGCATCCTCCGGGGTGCAGACGATGGGCTCGTCGTTGTTGAACGAGGTGTTCAGCACCATCGGCACGCCGGTCAGGCGATCGAGCTCCGAGATCAGATTGAAAAAGACTTCGTTGCTCTCGCGGCTGACGAGCTGCACCCGGCTGGTGCCGTCCACATGGGTCACCGCCGGAATCGCGTTGCGCCGCTCCTCCCGTACGTGGTAGGCGGCGAGCATGTAGCCCGCGGGCTGCGCCGGCCGGTCCGCGCGGTCGAGATGGAACCACTCGCCGGCCTTGTGGGCGAGGACGCTGGGACAGAACGGACGAAAGGGCTCGCGGTGCTTCACCTTGACGTTCAGGGTGCTCACCATGTCTGCGCGCCGGGGGTCGGCCAGGATGCTGCGGTTGCCCAGGGCCCGCGGCCCGATCTCCATGGCACCCTGAAACCAGCCGACGACCTGGTTGCCGGCGATGAGCCGCGCCGTCGCCTCCTCGATCCGCTCGGGCCGCTCATAGACGAGGCCGCGGGCGTCCAACGCCGCCTGGATTTCCGCGTCCGAGAAGCTCGGCCCCAGGTAGGGGCTGCGGAAGACCTCGCCGCGCGGCTGCCCCAGGATCTGGTTCCAGATCAGGAAGGCCGCACCCAGAGCCGTGCCCGCATCGTGGGCGGCGGGCTGGATGAAGATGTCCTCCCAGAGGCCCTCCTCCAGCAGCTTGCCGTTGGCCACGCAGTTGAGCGCCACGCCGCCGGCCATGCACAAGTAATTGGCGCCGGTCTGCCGCTTCAGATCGCGGGACACCGCCAGCATCGCCTCCTCCGTCACCCGCTGCAGGGCGGCGGCGACCTCCACATAGGGCCGGGTACCGTTCTCGGCCACCTCGATGGGCCGCGACCGGCGCCCGAGCCCGAAAAGCTCCTCCAGCCCGGAGTAGTCCTCGTTGCGCAGGCGGACGATGCTGTCGTCGACGTGGAAGCTGCCGTTGCCGTTGACGTGGAGCAGCCGGCGGAAGCTCTCCAGGTAGCGCTCCGGCGAGCTGTAGGAGGCGAGCCCCATGACCTTGCAGGCGTCGTATTCGCTGAATCCCAGGAATTTAGAAACCTTTTCCCACAGCAGGCCGATGGAATGAGGAAACCCGATACTGTCGAGCCGCTCCAGACGGTTGCCCGTTCCGCGGTAGGAGGTCGTGGACTCCCATTCGCCGATACCGTCCACCACCAGGACCGCCGCCTCCTCGAAGGGCGAGACGAAAAAGGTGCTCGCCGCGTGGCAGTCGTGGTGGTCCAGATAGTGGAAGGAACCGCGGAACCCCAACCCGCGCAGATGCTCCTCGACCGCGCGGCTCCGCTCGTGGAAAAGCCTTTCCCCTTCGGGGCTTCCGAAGCTGCCCGCGACGACCGGATAGGGATGCTGGTGGCTGCTGTTGCGCTTCAGCCGCTCCACCGGATCGAGGGAATACCCGATGTGGTCGAGATCGGCCAGCGCGAGAGGCGTCCCGTGCTCCCGGCCGCCCTCCCGCAGGCAGTGCTCGATCGCCCGCAGAGGCAGAACTCCCGGGTTGTCGACCCGCGACGGCTTCGCGTGCTTGATGCGGTTCAACCGTTCTTCCTCAACCGCTGCGATAATCCTGCCTTTGTTCACCAGGCACGCAGAAGACTCGTGATACGCTGCATTGATACCCAAAACATTCATCGCGACACACCCCCTGTAAAGGTTGCCCGGGCCTGCAACCTTGATAGACCCCGCTCCGTAAACACCTGCGCGGTGTATACGGGCAATCCGTGAGAAAAGTTGCCTATTGCTCTTCGACTTCCCGATTCGATTTGTGAAGCAAACTCTTTCGAAGAGTGGATTCATACCTTTTATTCCTGAGGAGACGACTTCGTATGCGTGAATCCCTGGAGAGCGACACCTACGGACCGTATGCCGCCATCTACAACCGCATCTGGGGACCCCGGCTGGTCGACATGGTCGTCCCTCCCCTGGAAGAGCTGCTGCTCCGGCACATGCCGCCGGGCGCGGAGCTCCTGGACCTTTGCTGCGGCAGCGGGCAGATCACCGAAGCCCTGAGCGCCCGCGGTTTCCGCATGACCGGAATCGACATCTCCGAGGAGATGATCGACCTGGCGCGCCGCAACGCGCCGTCCTGCCATTTCCTGGTGGGGGATGCCCGCAGCTTCGACCTGCCGGCGGTCTTCGACGGGGCGCTCTCGACCCTGGACTCCATGAACCACATCGTGCGCCTGGAAGATCTGAGCGCCGTCTTCGCGAACCTCCACCGTTCCCTGCGCCCCGGCGGTCTTTTCGTCTTCGACGTCCTCCTGGCCGGGCTCTACCAGCCCGAGCCGCAGAGCTTCGCCGCCCAGGTCGAAGAGGACTACGTGATGGTGACCCGGGAAGCCTTCGATGCCGAGCAGCACCTGAGCCGCTACGAGATGACCCTCTTCTATAGGAAAGAAGGCGAGCAGGGGCTCTGGCGTCGCTGGGATTCCACCTCGTGGGAAAAGTTCTACGCGGCCGCCGAGCTTGAATCCGCCCTCACCGCCACCGGCTTCACCCAGGTCCGGATCTACGACCGGGCCCGCGACCTGGGCCTGCACGACTTCTCGAACCGGACTTTCGTCGTGGCCGTCAAGCCGGTCGAGTGAGGACCTCTCTCAAGCGGCCGGAGCACCGCCGCGCAGGACGGCATACAGCTCGCCGGCGGTGCAGCCGAGCCGGCGGGCCAGAGCCTCCACCTTCCTGGCGAGCTTCTCTTTCTGGACCGGGCTCAGCGCCTCTTCCCCCGCGCCAGCCCGGCCTTCCCTGACGAACTCTTCACGCTGCGGGCCGAGCTCGCGCGCTCGGGGATCGAGCTTCCCGGTATGCTTCTTCATGAAGATGAGGCTGCACCTCTCCAGGATGCGCGGCATCTCATCTTCCCGGAGGGCGAAGCCGCAGAAGGCGGCGACCCGGCGGACCGTGCCTTCGAGGTCCCGGATCACCTGGTTGTGGCTCAGGAACAGGACGTCCTCGTCGCGGCGGCGCGGCCACCACGATTCGACGTGACGCGCCCACGCGTCAAACTGCGACGGGTCCGTGAGAAAGTGATCAAGATATCGCGCGCGGTCTCCGGCAAGGCCGGCCCCCGGGCTGTGATGGTGGAAGGCCGAGACCGCGACGTCCGCCGGATCGCGGACGAGATAGATGGAGCGGCTCCCCCGCGGCAGCTTCCTGGAGAGCTCATGGCTCTTGAAGATCCGCGGCGACGGAATCGTCTCGATGATCGAGGGGTCGCGCCAGCCCAACGCCATCTCGAACCACGGCGAGACGCGATCGAACCGGTCGAAATCCATGCTCCCGTCCGTTGTGATCTGGTAGAGCATCATCTGCATGAGCGTCGTCCCCGACTTGGGAAACGAAACGACGAACACGTCGTCCGGCCGCGGCCGGTACCACCGCAGGAGGGCGATGCGATAGGTCAGGCCCATCGAAGCCATTTCCAGGCGGCCGTAGAAAAAATTGACCACCGCCAGGGCGGTCTCCAGGGGCCACACCCTCAGGGGATGGACCGGAAACGGGGAAGGGCCCTGCAAACAGACCTCGGGGACGGTTGCTCAGGCCCGGCGCAGGTCGGGCGCCAGGGCGTCCTTCGCCTCGACGGCGAGGACGGCGGATCCGGCACCGGAATCATCGCCAGGGTTGGTGATCGTCAGGATCCCGTTCTCCTTGAGCTCCTCCAGGAGCCCGGCGTGCGGCTCGATCGCCTCGAGGTCCTGCACCTGGCTCGGCCCGAGGCTCAATGCGGAAAGAAGAGCGCCCGCTTCCAGGGGGATGAACATCTGCTTCATCGTCACGACGCTCACCGCCAGAATGCCCTCCGTGCCGTCCTGGAAAATCGGGCGGGCGGCCGTGTACGGGGACAGGCTCACCTCGCTGCCGGTGCCGAGATTGTTCAGATAGAAGCCCCGCTGGACCCGCGGCTCCGTCCGGCTCGGGTAGACGAGGTGGCGGGCTTCGATCTTCCGCAGGAAGCTCTCCTGCGCCTCAGGGTCGAAAAAGGCCTCCGTACTGCCCTCGTCGTCCGAGAGGTTGAGCGTCAGGAGCTCGGTCGAGCCCTCGTATTCCTCCTTCTCCTCGTCCGTAAGGATGAGCCCGTGTGAAAGGCCCGCGGGGCTCTTCGCACGTCCGAGATAGATCCCCTTCCTGATCTCGACGATCTGAAGGCTCGCTGTCGACCAGGGATCCCCGTCGGTGTACAGGAACGGATCGGCGTGCCTCTTGTTGGTGGCGGTGACCGTGCGGGCGATCTGGAACTCGCCCAGCCGGTCGATCCCCTGGTTCGGCCCGGTGATGTGGCAGCCGATGTCGTCCGTCAGGTCCCGGAACCGCGGCGCGATGTCCAGGTAGGGCTCGTCCCACTTGTGCGCCGCGAGGCCGCTGTCCGCAAGCTGCCAATAGATCGGCTGCCCGGGGGAGATCACAAATGGCTCGACGTTGACGCGGAAGGTATCGGGATAGTCCCGCCGGATGTCACTGAGCACCAGCGCCGTCTTGAGGAAGCGCTCCCGGGTGTCGCCGGGGAAGCCTGGAATGAAGCCGGCCACGACGTGCCGCAGCCCCGCGCCCAGGAACGCCCGCAGGGCCTTGACGTTGTCCGCTTCGGTCCGCCTCTTGTTCATCAACCGCAGGGTCTCGTCCGCGAGCGACTCGACGCCGATGAACACGAAATCGCAGCCGGCCCGCTTCAGCAGGGCGGCGGTCTCGGTATCCATCAAGGCGCGCATGAACCCTCCCCACTTGACGTTGAGGCCGCGGCGCAGGATCTCTTCCGCAAATTCCTTGAGAGGCTCCAGCTTGGCGTTCAGGAGAGAGTCCATGAACCAGATCCGCTCGGCGTTGTAGCGGCGGGAAAGCTCCTCGAAGCCGTCGGCCACGTGGTGCATGTTCCCCAGGCGCATCCGCTTCCAGAGCACCCACTCGCTGCAGAAGGTGCACTTGTCCGTGCAGCCGCGAGACAGCTCGTAGGTCAACGTCCGCAGCTTGTGCTCCTTGGACCAGTAGGCAGGGAGATTCATCTGGTCGAAAGCCGGCAGCGGAAGGTTGGCCAGCCTGAGCAGGGGGCGCTCCGCCGTCTCGAACTGCCCGGTCGCGGCGTCGTAGCGCATCGTGCCCGGCAGGGACCGGGAGGGGATGCCCCGCTCCTCGCGGAAAGCCTCATACAGCCGCAGGAGGGTCTCCTCGCCCTCGCCTTGGCCGATGAAGTCGGCGAGGCCGGCTCGCAACGCGAGCTTGGCGGACGGCTTGCTCTCGGTGACCTGCGGCCCTCCCAGCACGATCATGGGCGGATTGGGGCGCCGCTTCAGATGGGCCGCGGCCATGAGCGTCGTCAGGTAGTTGGAGTTCCAGACCGTGAACCCGATGAAGTCGATCGGCCCCACCTGGGAGAAAAACGACTCGAGAAAGCGGTTTATCGCCAGCAGATAGCCATAGAGGGTGTGAGGGTTGATCCCGCGCTCCAGGCAGTACCGCTCGAACAGCTCGTCCATCGGCGGAGTGAGGTCCCGCGAGGCGGCGAAATTCTCCAGGACATGCAGGACCAGGGGCAGGTCCGGAACGTCGATGACGTAGGTCTCCCCGAAGACCCCGACCGTGCTGTAGGTCGGGACATAGGCGCTGGGGACCCAGAGCCGAAGGTCCAGGAAGTCGAAGTCCTGACAGCCCTGCGACCTGAGATAGCCCAGCAGCGCCGCAGGACCCAGGGGAGGGGCTCCCTTGGAGAGGTACGGCGGCACGACACACAGAAGGTTGGGCTTCAGGTGGGGCTGTGGCTGAGGCATGAATCGCGAACCTCCAGATTCGGGGCCAGACTCGCAGGTGGCCCGCTCGGTGACGGCCGTCTCTCGGGAGCTTACGTAGCGACGACATGGAATGTTGCAGGACGCCGACCCCCGGCTGCCGGCAGAGCTCCGGCCTGCACGGTCGCGAGGGAGCCGGCCGTTGACACTCTCCCGCCCTTGGCCTAAGTTCCTCGTCGCATGCACAAACTCGGACGGACCCTGACTCTCGCACTCTGCTCAACGGCCCTCTGTACCTTGCCCGCCCACCCGGCCGGGATGACCGGCGCGCCGCAGAGCATCAAGGCCATGGGGATGGCCGGCGCCTTCACGGCCCAGGCGAACGACCCTTCGGCCGTCTCCTACAACCCGGGCGGGCTCGTCCTCTTCAAGAAGGGGAAGCTCACCGCCGGCTTCGGCGCCGCGATGCTCAACGAGTCGCAATACCAGGGCCTGCCCCCGGGCGCAGGGACCGGCACCGCGAGCGCGCAGGAGCAGCTCCTCACCCTCCCGGTCCACGTCTACGCCGTCAAGCCGCTCGGCCCCAAGCTGAAGCTGGGCCTGGGCGTCTCCTCCCCGTTCGCCTTCAAGACCGAGTGGGCCGAGCCCGACAGCTTCGCCGGCCGCTACGTCAGCACCAAGTCGGAAGCTCGAGACGTTCGACGCCCACACTGCGCTCTCCTACCAGCTCGCCCCCACCTTCGGCGTCGGCGCGGGGGCGATCTACCGGAGCTCCAAGCTCAGCCACGGCCGGCGCATCGCCGGGACCAACCCGAGCAACGGCGAGACGGTCGACATCGCCAGCCTGGCCACGGAGACCGACTACAGCACCGGCTTCGGCTGGAACGCCGGCCTGCTCCACAAGGCCGGGAAGAAATTCGCCTGGGGGCTCGCCTACCGCAGCCCGATCAAGATCGACTACACCGGCGCCGGCCGCCTGACCCAGGTGCTCACCGGCAACGCCCAGCTCGACGCCCTCACCCGCGCCTCCCTCCCCCTGGACGAGGACCTGCCGACCTCGACGATCATCGAATTCCCCGGCACCGCCAGCCTGGGGATCGCCTGGTTCCCGAGCGAGCAGTCGGCGATCGAGCTGGACGTCGAACAGGCTGGCTGGAGCCACTTCGAGGGGATCGCGCTCGCCTTCCCCGTGAACACGACCTTCAGCAAGACGCTGGAAGCGCCCTACGAGGAGGACGCCCTGGCCTATCGTCTGGGCCTGCGCTTCGGCCTGGGCAAGGGCATTCAGATCCGGCTCGGCTACGCCTTCGAGGAGACACCGCAGCCGGACACCACCCTCGGCCCCTTCCTCCCCGACTCCGACCGCAGCCTCTTCACCCTGGGGATCGGCCGCGACTGGCTCGACATCGCCTTCCAGCTCACCGCGCCGGAGAACCGCATCACCCGCACAAACCGGGAAGACCCCGCGATCAACGGGGCCTGGTCCGGCAACTCCTACATACTGGGGATCTCGATCACGAAGTAGGAGCCTCACGACCGAAGCGCCTGAAAGCCGTCCCCCCTCTCCCGGTCGGGGGGAGTGCGATGGGAGAGGGGGACAGGGGGTGAGGATCTCCTACAGCGAGTCGGTCCGGCTGCGCTGGATGATCGTGTCGAGCTTCTCCCGGTCGCGCAGGTCGGCGGCCGCCTGGAGGGCCTCCTGCCGCGTGGGGTACCGGCCGATGCGGACGGTGTGCAGCACGTTCCGCTTGCGGGTGGTCATCGGCACGACGAACGGATCGTAGCCGCGGCTCTCGAGGTCCCGCACCGCCGCCTCCGAGTTCTCCTTGCTGCGGAAGGCGCCGACCTGGATCGTATAGCGGCCTGCCTCCTCCACCGGCTCCACTGGCTCCAGCGGCGCCGGCACGCGGAGAGCAGCGGTCTGGATCCGCGGCTCCTCCAGGACGGGCGGCGGCGGTTCCTCGGCGACCTGCGGCGGCGGCTCGGGTGCCGGCTCGACCCGGAGCGGGGCCGGCGCGGCCGGCTGCGGCTCGGGACAGGGTTCGTTCTTCACCGGGACCGGCGGCGGCGTGTAGACCGCCTGGCTGCCGGACGGCAGGCCCCAATTCACCCCGACCAGGAGCCCGGCGAAGAACAGGAGGCCGCCAGCCATGGTCAGGCCGGCGAGCAGCAGGGTGAAGGATCGCTTATCGAATACGAAGTTGAACATCTCGGGCCTCGTATCACGGCGTCAAGAGCCGCCGGCGGTGCGCGCGGCGGCGATTTTTCCCAACCAGGAGCCCTTCGGCGATGGAGGCTGCGCTCCCCCCTTGGCCTTGGGCATCCCCTTCTCGTCGTACTCGATGGGCTCGCCGATCAGCTTGCCCTCCCGGAACGTGAGCTTCTCTTGAATCTTGCCGTTCCGATGATAGCGGATCATCGTGCCCTCGAGGAGGTCGTCCTGGTAGACGGCCTTCTCCCGCGGCTCCCCCGTGTCGTGGAAGTCGATCACCTCGCCATGAAGCTTGCCGTCGCGATAGGCCGCCTTGCGGATCACCCGCCCCCGCGGGTCATACCAGACCGCCTCGCCGTTCGGCTTGCCGCCGCGGTACATCATGCGCGAGGTCACCTGCCCCTTCTCGTCATAGGAGAGCATCTCCCCCTCGCGGACGCCGTTGCGGTAGTGGAACCGCAGCACCACCCGGCCGGCATTGAAGAGGACGCTCTCGCCGTCCTGCTTGCCCCGGCTGTAACCGATCCGCTGCGCGACCCAGCCGTTCTCGTCGTAGAGGACCGTCTCGCCGTGCAGCAGACCGCTGCGGAACTGCGCGCGCTGCTGTACCCGGCCCTGCTCGTCATAGTTGACGACCTCGCCGTCCAGCACGCCGGCCTTGAACTGGGCCGTGCGCACCACGCGGCCCTCCTCATCAGACGAGACCGCCTCGCCGTCCAGCCGGCCATCCCGGAACGGGTACCGCTCGCGGACCCGCCCCTCCTCGTCAAGCTCCTGGCGCTCCTCGACCTCCGACACGATAAGGAGATAATAGCACTTCGTTTGTCCCGCGTTTCCGCGAGACCTCGAATTGCCTGGCAATGAAGCTCTTCTCCGCAAAGAAGGGGACCGCCTGGTTGTAGAGCCGGTGCGGAGACCGTCTCTGTTGGAGCTTGCAGCCTCGTGGGAGCCTCTCGACGAGGATTTCCCCGAAATTGAAGATCCCCCACCGCTCCGCGCCTGACGAGCTCCTCTAAGAGGGTGTTTCAAAAGTCCTGCGCGAACCCTCCCCGAACGGGGAAAGGAGACGTAGGCGTAGCGTGTCAGGCCAGAGGGTTTTCCTGTTGGGCGTGGTGGGGGCCCCCTGGGACCGCGGGCGTCTCGCCCGCACAGACTTTCATCGACCGCGGCGTTGCCGCCAACCCGACGCCGGCCCGAGCGTGAGGAGAGGGCGGGCGAGACGCCCGCGGTCCCAGGGAGAAACTCTTCGGCAGAGACTTTCGAGACACCCTCTAAGAGCGCGGCGCTCGATCGGCCGGGTTCGTTCCCCGCCGTGAGGTGAAGTGGTCCCGCG
Source organism: uncultured Holophagales bacterium (assembly GCA_963842525.1). Taxonomy (GTDB): domain Bacteria; phylum Acidobacteriota; class Thermoanaerobaculia; order Multivoradales; family UBA5704; genus UBA5704. Next base: position 1,179,655 of record CAWJGT010000009.1, on the reverse strand, counting down.
GGACCGCCAGTGCGCGCCGCGGGACCGTGCACATTCACCGCTGTGAGGTCAAGTGGCCCCGCAGGACCGCCGGAGCACACCGCGGGACCGTGCACATTCACCGCCGTGAGGTCAAGTGGTCCCGCGGGACCGCCAGTGCACGCCGCGGGACCGTGCACATTCACCGCCGTGAGGTCAAGTGGCCCCGCAGGACCGCCGGAGCACACCGCGGGACCGTGCACGTTCCCCGCGGCGAGGTGAAGTGGTCCCGCGGGACCGCCAGTGCACGCCGCGGGACCGTCACTCCCATTCGCGGTGGCCATCTCGACCGCCTAGAGGCTCGATATCCGCCACGTCTGCCGTGCTCACAGCCACCTAGGACTCAGTACCATAGCTTTCAGGCTCGCAGCGGCTCTCGACTGTAAGCAGGTTCTCCAATTCCCGAGCGGGACCCAACTCCGGCAGCGGGGGTGCCGGGGGAGAGAGTGGGAGATTCCCACTTGGACAGCCGACCCACGGGCGTATACTTCCCTCATGCCACGATCCAAGGAGCACTTGGAGCTTGAGCTCATCGCACAGGATGTCCGCCCCGACTCCAAGCGGAGATTGACTCTTGGCAAGGCGCTGGCAGGGTTGGCCGACGACGTTCGATTTGACGTCTACAAAAATTCGAGCGGGCAGATCGTCCTCGATCCCCAGGTCTCTATCCCGGCTTCTGAGGCTTGGCTCTACCGGAACCCGAAGGCCCTGGCGGCCGTCCGCAGGGGCCTCCAGGAGGCCGCGGATGGGAAGGCCTTCGCCATCGGATCGTTCGCGAAGTACGCCGACGAGGAACCCGCACCCTCAGCCTCCGCTCGTCGACTCCAAGTCCGAACGTAACGCGATGTCGCGGATCTCGGCGTTTTCGAGAATCCGCCCGCGCATCCCCTCGCTCGCCGCCTCGAGCATCGCACGCCCAATGTCCTCGCCTGTCACGTACAGGCTCCGGAACGGCTTGAGCAGACGAAACAGAGGACGCAGGGCCTGGTAGATCCGCGGCCCGCTTTCGGATGCCTCCCCATCGATAAATGCCGGACGCCAGCCGTTTCCACGAGACCGATCAGGTCCCGCTCCGTCTCGGCCTTCACACGAGCCCACATCATGCGACTGTCCAAGCGCGTGCCCTGCCCGCTGATGAAATGAAACGCTGCGGTGGGGCTCTGAAGCTGAAGCGCCTTGGCGGCGGCCAGAGCGAAGTCGTAGGTGATCTTGCGATACTCCGCCTCGCCCGACACCTGCGTGGCGGAGATCCCCAGACAGAAGAGGCATGCATCGAGGCCGACAAAGGCCTCCGCGATGGCACCATAGTCCACAAAGTCTTCATGAACAAACACCCGAAGCTTGTCGTGCGTAACCTTCAGCGGGCGTCGCGTAATGACACGCACCTCCTCAACCCGTGGCGTGGAAAGGCAGACGCGAAGGACACTCCCTCCCGCTGAGCCTGTTGCGCCGAAGACGAGCACTTTCATCGTAGGAACCTCAGCGGTGAACGGGATGCCTCATTGCCGGCGAAGCAATTCGGTACAGGCATTCGTCAGTCCGTATTGGCTCGCTGCCACCACAGAAGCAGCGCTGCCTGTAGTCCTTCACGCACCTTCTGTTCGTCAAAATTGGGAGGCTCAATGGGCGGAACTTGGATCCGGAACGCCGCAGACTTCCCTGTTTGTTGAACCGAGACGTTTGAACCTGTCAGATGTTGCATATACTTCACCCGGAGTGCGTCGACTTCACTCGCACGGCCAGCCAGCTCAAGATCAACCACACAGTCGCCAAACTTGCCGCTTGTCTTGTACATCTTGTAAATCAGAGTGAAAGCGGGATATCGCATATATACCCAGTGTTGAGTTGCACTGACGCCCCTCGGATCCGGCACATGAAGCTCCGGGAACTCTCGACGCGCCAACTGCCAGACCAGTTCCTGAAACCTGGATACCTCACCATCGACGGGCGCGAGCGAGCCCAACTTATTGATGGCGGCGTCAAAGAGGAGCGCCAGATAACTCGAACGCTCGTCGCCACACGCCCGGAGCCATTCGCGCACCTCCTCATAGGAGATGCGGATCGAATAGCTGACAGAATCCTCAGAACGATATCGCTCCGGAGCCAGCAGTGCCACAGAGAAGCTGCTGCACAGGCTCTCAAGGCGGTAATCCTCACCCCTCAGAAGGTAGCGGAGATACTGCTCGGGCTGTGCCACAGCCCCGATCTTGTTCTCAATCAGAACCAGATGCCGGTTGCCATCAGCGGTGGTGAAACGCCATAGCAGATCTGTTTCTCCGAGAGCATTGCTAACCGACCGCCATGCTCGGTCATGTTGAATGAGAGAAGCGCCCGGAAGAATTTTCGACACCATCCAGCCGCGAAAGGCTGAATTCGCGTTCAGCTCCACGCAAACGAGCCAATCTATGTCAGATTCCGAAACGATTTGCCGGAAATGTTCTGTCTCAGTCTGTTCAGACATGGTTTTCTCCCGTCGAACGGACCCATTGCCGGTGGAAGGACATCGGCGCGCAGGATCCTTGGCTCCTTTTATTTAATGACTCTACATCGCTTCGTTATGCACGTCAAGACGGAATGTCCGGTAGGCATTCTTGGGCGCTTCCTAACTCCGGCAGCGGGGGGACCAGGGAGAAGAGAGTGGGAGATTCCCACTTGGACAGCCGACCCACGGGCGTATATACTTCCCTCATGCCACGATCCAAGAAGCACCAGGAGCTTGAGCTCATCGCACAGGATGTCCGCCCCGACTCCAAGCGGAGATTGACTCTTGGCAAGGCGCTGGCAGGGTTGGCCGACGACGTTCGATTTGACGTCTACAAAAATTCGAGCGGGCAGATCGTCCTCGATCCCCAGGTCTCTATCCCGGCTTCTGAGGCTTGGCTCTACCGGAACCCGAAGGCCCTGGCGGCCGTCCGCAGGGGCCTCCAGGAGGCCGCGGATGGGAAGGCCTTCGCCATCGGATCGTTCGCGAAGTACGCCGACGAGGAACCCGCACCCTCGCCTCCGCTCGTCGACTCCAAGTCCGAACGTAACGCGATGTCGCGGATCTCGGCGTTTTCGAGAATCCGCCCGCGCATCCCCTCGCTCGCCGCCTAGAGCATCGCACGCCCAATGTCCTCGCCTGTCACGTACAGGCTCCGGAACGGCTTGAGCAGACGAAACAGAGGACGCAGGGCCTGGTAGATCCGCGGCCCGCTTTCGGATGCCTCCCCATCGATAAATGCCGGACGCCAGCCGTTTCCACGAGACCGATCAGGTCCCGCTCCGTCTCGGCCTTCACACGAGCCCACATCATGCGACTGTCCAAGCGCGTGCCCTGCCCGCTGATGAAATGAAACGCTGCGGTGGGGCTCTGAAGCTGGAGCGCCCTGGCGGCGGCCAGAGCGAAGTCGTAGGTGATCCTGCGATACTCCGCCTCACCCGACACCTGCGTGGCGGAGATCCCGAGACAGAAGAGGCAGGCATCGAGGCCGACAAACGCCTCCGCGATGGCACCGTAATCCAGAAAGTCTTCATGAACGAACACCCGAACCTTGTCGTGCGCAACTTTCAGCGGCCGTCGCGTGATCACACGCACGTCCTCAACCCGTGGCGAGGAGAGACAGACGCGAAGGACACTCCCTCCCGCATAGCCTGTTGCGCCGAAGGCGAGAACTTTCATTGTAGGAGGCTCATTGGTGAATGGTATGGAGCCAGATGCGCGCCCCCATTAACCTGAAAGGTCTATGTTCTTCCATACCTCATGGAAGTCCTCTTTGCTCGGCACGTCCTGCAGGATACTCTTAACTCTCCGCATCGCTAGCGTATTTTCCTCTTCAGGAGCACCTCGGTAACCCTCCTCCAAGTGCAGTCTCACCTTCTCATTGATCACCATCTCCGTCAGGACGGCACTCCTCACTCGAGGGTCGGTATTGCGGAAGCCCTCGACGAAATCTTGTATATAGATAAGAAACTGCTTGAACTCCTTCTCATCCTCGAATGCATTGAGCTCCGATGATTCTGCCTTCTCCTTCGCCGCTTGCTTAATAATGCGACGCACGGCAGCACCCGCAATTTCCCAGGAGGCACCGCCGACGATACCACTCAATGCTGCGAGCGCCATCCACACAAATACCTCGGAAATCGGGAGCATTCCATAAGCAGGAATCTCGCCTTGCTCTTCAAGTTCCTCTTCGTAGACGGCTCGGTAACCGTAGCCATAGTCCGCGGCCACCGTCGCATAGGTAAGAAGCTTTCGGAAGGTCGGTCCTTCGTTAAGGAAACCACAGGCCGGGCAGGAAATACCCTCCGTTTCTGTGCTTGGGAAGATGTGCGCACAGCCCAGGCAAAGCGTCCTAGAGGGCTTCGTCATTGTAATCATGCGTCAATAACCTGAAGCCTAACCGGCAGGACCGTGTGAAGTGCGGTCCCTGTTCGGTTGAGGCCGGGGTTAGGCGACCGGTCGATACGGCTCATAGGTGTATCCCCGATGTTCTACGAAAAGGGTCACGATCTGGTACAAGGCCCTGTTCACGCCCTCGATGAGGGGGCCCTTGAAAGTGAAGAATTCCTTAACGGCGGGCTCCTCAAGCTCTCCGACCAAGGCGGCCTCTGCCGCTGCGTCGGCGAAGTAGAACCTAGCGTGCCTCATGGCGCCACCGCGGGAGATGAAGAGCTGTCGTCGAGGACCCCGTTGAATGTGATCGACGAGACCCTGATGAAGAATCTTGGGGTCATAGTGAAAAGACACCTTGTTCCTCAGGTGAAACAGGGCAGCGCCTAGAGGGTCGCCTTTGGGATGGCCGTCAGCCACGTCTTGAATCGCAGCCCATGCATCTCGCGCTTGCTCATCGACTGCGCCGATCAGAGCTAAAAACGCTGGATCTCGAGCCGCCTTACGATTCCGCCTTAGGAGAGCGAGAAACTCATGGATGACACCGGACTGCAGACGCAAAAGAGCCGTGAAGAGGCCACCGAAATGACCCGATTCGATCGATGCTGTCTTCGGAGAGGCGGGCTGGACTTCCTTGAGGAGCAGGTGCGCCGTCGCAATGTCGCGAAGATCATTGTAGACGACTGCAAGGGCAAGGACGAGGTTGCACACGTGCTGAGGCGTGTCCGCCGAGCCTTCGAAAGCGGCCGCTGGCAATACCTCGAGAGGGGCTAGCTCCTCAACCAACTGATCGTACGGCAAGAAAGCCTCCCATTCGATCAGGATAGAATTGCGGTGCGCGCCCCTTAGGATATGGAGAGATCTCTACTGCTTTACGCATGGTTCGTAACCCAGTCTCCATAGCCACATTCCCGGAGGCCCCCCCTACGATCCCGGACGGTCAGATTTCCCGAGTCTCTGACCTTGGTTTCTCCCCTCGGACGCTTCCCAAAACGGGCGAGGCTTAAGTAGCGACTCGACTAACATCCTCCCTTCCGATTCTAGCTCATCCGAGATCCGTCCGCTCTGCGTTCACCGAAGGGCGCCCACAGGTTGGAGGCCACTCCCACGGCGCCTTGGGGCCAGGTCGGAGTCCACCGGGCAGCCGAAACCGCAGCCGGCCGAGTTGCAGAGCCCAGCCTCCATTCCGACGCCGTGAAGTAGCTCTTCTCTGGAGGGGGCAAGCTGCCATCCGCCCCCTCACCTTGCCCCTTCCCGCTCCCACAACCGATCCGTGCCCGAAGTCGTTCCTTCCAGAGGCTCCGCGCTGCGGCTTCAGGTCCACCTGGATCGATCCAGCGTCACCCTGCATGGATATCGAGTGGCGCTGGATGCATTTCTTGCGACCCTGGATCGATCCAGGTGGCGCTGAACGCATCCGGCGTCGCGCTGGATCGATCCAGTGCGACCCTGAAGGCTTATCGGGTGACGCTGGATGCGTTTCACGCGGCCTGGATCGATCCAGAAGAGTCTGGATGGATCCAACGTGACGCTGGATCGATTCAGCGTCATCCTGAACGCCTATCAGGTGACTCTGGATCCATTTCACGTAACCCTCGATCGATCCAGAAGACTCTGAACGCATCCGGCGTGACGCTGGATCGATCCAGCCCGGCCTGAACGCCTATCGGGTGACCCTGGATCGATCCAGGTGGCGCTGAACGCATCCAGTGCGACGCTGGATCGATCCAGTGCGACCCTGAACGCCTATCAGGTGGCGCTGGATGCGTCTCGCGCGACGCTTTTGCAGGGTCAGGAGCTTCTTCGAGGATCGACTTGACGCAGCCCGGACGGCGGCTCTTCGGGCGCGCCGGTCGGCAGGCGGTTCATGCGCAGCAGGGCATAGACGAGGCTGTGGACTTGGAAGCCGTGATGTTTGTGAGCGCGGAACGTTCGGGAGCATTGCTGCGCAGAATCGCAACACTCCCGGGGAGAAGGCGCCTGGTGCGGAGAGACGGTGCCGTGTGTTATCCAGGCTCAGGCGGGCCTCCCCTCCTCTCGGGAAGCTCAAGACGGTGTTGCGAGGCGCAGGCGGGCGAGCTCCTGCTCGAGGGCTCGAACCATCTCCTCGGCTCGCTGGCGGGCCTCCGCCTCGGCGGCAGCCTTCTCCTCGGCCTGATGGCGGGCCTCTGCCTCGGCGGCAGCCTTCTCCTCGGCCTGTTGGCGGGCCTCTGCCTCGGCGGCGGCTCTCGCCTCGGCCCTGCGCCGTGCCTCCGCTTCCTCTTCCTTGCGGAGCAGCGGAGCCCCGGTGCGCGCATCCGTCAGACGAAGCTGCGTCCCGTCAGGTCGAAAGATGACTCCAGTGGTATGGCTGATAAGCGAGCCATCCGGCTGCGGCCGGATCGGGCGGTACCAGCGCCCCACGAGTTGAAAGCCCTGAAGACGGGGGCTCAGGTAGTCGCCCAGAGGATCGAACAGGAAGTACTCGTCGACGCCCAGCTCCTCGTAGGTGTCTTTCTTGCCCTTCTTGTCCTGGTCCTGCGTGTCCTCCGAAGTCGTCTCCAGCACGAAACAGGGCGCCTGGCCCTCTTCCCACAGGCGATACTTCCGGCGCCGGCGGTTGCCGGGCAGCAGCTTCGGGACTCCCTTGACGACAAAGCCGTCTGGGGCCACGACCGCCCTGGGGTCCCCCTTCCGGTAGTACAGGAAAAGGTTTGCGCCCACGAAGACATCGGGCTTCTCCGCAAACCGGTCCTTCAAGGCTTGCCACACATAGACTATCTCTTCCAGATGGAGCTCGGTTTCCGCCATCGGCTCGCCGTCGGATTCGGGATAGTAGGTCTCGTCCTCGAGAGGGATCGCGGTCATCGTGCCATCCTTTCCCGCGCGGTTCCGGAATCAGACCACAGGAACCCGCAAGAGCGCAACGAAGAGATTTTACCACGAGTCACACCATGCACAGGGCGCGCTCCCAGGGTCAGGAGCCTCTTCGGGGGTCGATCTGCCGCAGCCCTGACGGCGGCTCTTCGGGTGCGCCGGTGGGCAGCCGGTTCATCCGCAGCAGGGCGTAGACGAGGCTGTGGACGTAGAAGCCCTTCTCCTCCTGCTGGCGCAGCCGGCGGATCGTCTCGTCGCTGTCGTAATGCTGGGAGGTGACTTCGTTGCGGACGAGGCGGATGACTGCAGCGGGGGCGGCGGGGCTGCCCGGCTCCTCCCCTTCTCCCTCGGGCAGGAGGGCGAGCTCGGCATCCAGGAGGATGGTGAGGGCACGGGTCGTCAGCCAGGGCGTGTGCATCCAGGGCTGGCCCGCATAGAGCTGCGCGAGGCGGCGGGCGGCCTCGCGCGGGCCTTCCCCTCCCTCCCCGCCGTTCTTGTGGATGTGGCGCACCTGGATCATGCCGAGCAGGAGGTCGTCCAGCTCCTCCCGGCGGCGGCGCAGGGCGGGCTCATGGGCGCGGTGCAGCCACTCGTCCAGGGCGGCGGACAGCGCCTGGATGGGGGTCGGCAGGTAGGCGTTCGGCCGGGAGAGGTCGCGGCGCAGCCGCGAGAGCGCGGCGAGCACGGACTCCCGCGCCGGCGGTTTGCGGCGCAGCGGGGCGGTCCGTACCAGGCGCTCCAGCTCTTCGAGCCGCCGCTGGAAGGCCTCCGAGTCGGTGGGACGCTTGCGGATCAGCGTCATCTCCATCGGCGTCCGCCAGACCACCTCGCCGTTGCGCACCAGCGGAAGCTGCTCGACGAAGGGGAGGAGCCGGCGCACCGGGTCGCGGTTCAACAGGCGGAGGACCTCGTCCCGATCGGTCCGCGCCTGGAGGACCTCCCGCAGCAGCTCCTCGTCCTCGCTCCGGTAGCGCTGCCCGGTGTCCGGCAGCCCGAGCTGGGCCTCGGCGTCGGACAGCGCGACATCGAACGCCTCCCAGTCCGGGACCTCGGCATGGATCAGCGCCGCGAGGTCGGCGGCGAGGCGCTCGGCCTCGCGCTCGACTCCGGGCGGATAGCCGATCTTCTCGTAGAGGGCATGGAGCTCGGGGGTGCCGTCCACCAGCCGCCGCAGGTCGGCGGCCTCGTCCCAGGGCGCGGGAGGATCGGGCTCGGGACTGGGATCAACCGGGGGCGGCTCGGGCTCGGGAAGCGGCTCGGGTGGAATGATGGGAGCAGGCGGAACGGCTTGCCGGAGCCGCGGACGCCATCCGCGCAGGAGGACGACCGCCACCGTGAGGCCGGCGGCCAGGACGGCCAGCAGCAGGAGATCCGGCCCGGTCATGCGCCCCTCAGTTGATCTTCACCAGGCCGCCCTTGACCGTCAGCATGCCGCCGCCGTCCACCGTCTGCGAGGCAGAGGCCTTGTTGGTCATGGTGATCGCGGCCTGGTTGGTCAGGTTCGTCCCCGCGTCGTTCTTCAGGTCGGTCCCCGACTTGTTGGTCAGCGCCGTGCCGGCCTCGTTCTTGAGGTCGGTCCCCGCCTTGTTCGAAAAAACCATGCCGGCTTCGTTCTTGAAACCCTTGTCGGCCTTGATCGAAATGTCGCCCTTGCAGTGGATCGTCAGGTTGCCGTCGATGGTGAGGCTGTAGTCGCCGGTGACGGCCTGGGTGAACTTGGCCTTGTGGGTGTGGCTCACGTCGCCCGTGACGGTCCAGGTCAGCTTGGCTTCGTCGGTGTGGGCCTCGTCGCCGGTGACCTTCAAGGTGCGCGTGCCCTTGACGTCGTGTGTTTCGTCGCTGGTGTTGACCTTGATGATCCGCTTGCCCTTGTCGACGATCAGGGTGTCGTCCTTCTCCTGGATCGTCGTCGTGCGGTTGTTCTTGATCGTGTTGACCTCGTCGTTCTTGACCTCTTTGGTGCGGTTGTTCTCGATGAGGAGGTTGTGGTCCTTCTGGGCGTGGAACCAGACCTCCTCGGAATCCTTCTTGTCTTCAAAACGGAGCTCGTTGAAGCCGCCGCCGCCCTTCGAGGAGTTGCTCTTGATCGTGCTCTTGGTCTGATCGGTCGGCAATGTGTAGGGCACGGTCTGCTCGGCGTTGTAGACCGAGCCGGTGACCAGCGGCCGGTCGGGGTCCCCTTCGAGGAAGCTCACCACGACCTCCTGGCCGATGCGCGGCAGGTAGATCTGCCCCCAGCTCTTGCCTGCCCAGCCGTGGGCGACGCGGATCCAGCAGGAGCTGTTCTCGTCCTTGGTGCCCACCTGGTCCCAGTGGAACTGGACCTTGATGCGGCCGTACTTGTCGGTCCAGATCTCCTCGCCCGACTTGCCGACCACGATGGCGGTCTGGGTGCTGGGGATCACCGGCTTGCGGCTGACCCGCGGCGGCCGGAAGGGGAGGTCCAGGGGGAAGGCTTCGAACGAATTTGAATAATCGTCCCAATTGGCCGCATGGTTGACGCGCAACAGCACGTAGCCGGCGTTGGCGTCGGTACGGTAGTGCTTCGCCAGCGTGAACTTGTAGCCGGTGGTGAAGGCCGGGGAGTTGCTGTCGCCGCGCAGGACCTTGGCCGGGGATTCACACCCTTCGATACGCAGCTTGGCGCGCGCGTCCCCCTTGTCCTTCAGGATGAATCCGCCGGGGTATTCGTACACTCGGCGCTTCGAGCCGTCGATCGCCACGGTCGAGTCCGTGCTGGCGATCAGGTCGGTCGAGGGGGTTTCGAAATTGAAGTCGTCGACGGCGAACTTGCCGGAGATCACCCGGTTCTCGAGCTCGCAGCGGGTCACCGTGTTCTGCTGCTCCCAGCGGTCGCGGCCGGATGCGTAATCGGCCGTGGCAGCCCCGGGGCAGGCGGTGGCGCTCGCCGCGTCGTCGGCGAGGACGAGGGTGTGCGTGCCGTCCGCGTGCTCGAAATAGTAATAGATCCCTTCGTCTTCCATCAGGCGCGAGACGAAATTGAAATGGCTCTCATTGTATTGGACGCAATATTCCCGCGGATCGTAGGTGCCGGTCAGGCTGTTCTTGAAGTCGGTGAACCCCAGCTCGCCGAACACGGCCTCCAGGATCTGCGGCACGGTTTTATTTTGATAGATCTTGCAATCGGCCGAGAAATTGAGCATCCAGAGCCAGGGGTGGAGCTCGGCGTGATAGTTGGCGAACCCCTGCTCGGAGCCCGCCTGCAGGAAGCGGCCGACGATCCCGTTGATATAGCGCTTGCTGCCGTCGGAGAGCACGGCTGTGATCGTCGCGCTCTTGCCCACGATCGCCGTGAAGTCGAGGGCGGTGTCTTCGGACTGCATGCGCAGGCTGAAAACGAACGGCTCGGAGATCCCCTCCGAGCCATGAAAGCCGCGCAGCAGGAGCTTGTCCTTGCCGAGCGGCGTCGAAACCGAGAGGTACGCGGTGTCCTGGGTGTAGGCCATTTACCTCACCAATCTATCTCACCATGTACCGGAACCCCCCGGAGTCCTCCAGCCCGACGTGGACCTTGGAAAACCCCTCGCCCGCGGCGAGGCGCTCGAGCAGAGCCCCGGAGAGCTCCGGCAGCAGGCTGTGAGTGAGGATGTGGTCGACGTTGCGCGCGCCGCTCTCGACCTCGGTGCAGCGGCCCGCGATGGCCTCGACCAGCTCTTCGCCGTAGGTAAGCTCGGCATGGTGGCTGTCGCGCACCCGCTGGCGGATGCGCGCCAGCTTGAGCTCCACGATCTCGCGGATCTCGCGGTCGCCCAACGGGTAGTACGGCACCACGACCAGGCGACCGAGGAGTGCCGCCTTGAAATGGCGCAGCAGGGCCGGCCGCACCGCCTCGGTCAGCCGCTCGGGGTCGGGGCGGTCCCCGTCCCGCACATCCCGGCACGAGCGCACAATCACGTCGGAGCCCAGGTTCGAGGTCAGGAGGATGATCGTGTTCCTGAAGTCGACCGGCACCCCTTCGCCGTCCTCCAGCGTCCCCTTGTCGAAAACCTGATAGAAGAGCTCGGCCACGTCCGGATGGGCCTTCTCCATCTCGTCCAGCAGCACGACGCTGTAGGGGTTGCGCCGCACCGCTTCGGTGAGGACGCCGCCGGTGCCATAGCCGACATAACCCGGCGGTGCGCCTTTCAGGGTCGAGACCGTGTGCGCCTCCTGGAACTCCGACATGTTGACCACGACCATGTTGCGCGAGCCGCCGTAGAGCAGGTCCGCCAGCGTGACCGCGGTCTCTGTCTTGCCGACGCCGCTCGGGCCGACGAGCAGGAAGACGCCGATCGGCTTGGCGGGATCGTCGAGCCCCGCCCGCGAGGTGTGGATGCGCCGGCAGATGGCCTCCAGGGCGTGGTCCTGGCCCACGACCCGCTCCGCCATGCGGTCGCGCAGGGTGAGGACGCCCCGGATCGCGTCGGTCTGCATCTTGCCCGCGGGGATGCCGGTCCAGGCCGACACCACGGCGGCGACCTCCCGCGAGTCGACGCAGAAGGGGACCATCGGGTCCTCGCCCTGGATGCTCTCCAGCTCCTGCCGCAGCCGTTCCAGGCGCGAGGTCAGCCGCCGGAGCTGGGCCGGGTCAGGCGCCTTTGCCTCGCTCGGAATTTCGTCTTTCTTTCTCCCCTCTCCCGGGGGAAGGGGGGGCGATGGGAGAGGGGCCGGGGGTGAGGGGCCCGGCTCCGCAGGCGCACCTGTAGTCTGCTGCTCGATCTCCTTCTGCAAATCGAGGATCTGGCGGACGAGCTCGAGCTCCCGCTTCCATCGCTGCTCCAGCTCGGAGCGGCGGGCGACCTGGCGCGCGAGGTCGGCCCCCAGGGTCTCGGGAGTGACAGTCCGCGACCGTTTCCCGCGCCGCGGGCCTGTGGCCAGCTCGCGGCGGAGCATCTCCATCTCGCTGTCGATCCGCCGGATCTCGCGCTGGACCTCCTCCAGCGAGGCCGGCGTCCCGTTCTGGGCCAGTTGCGACCCGGGCGCAGGCGGTGTCGAGCACGCTGACCGCCTTGTCCGGGAGCTGCCGGCCGGTGATGTAGCGGTGGGAGAGCGCGACCGCGTCGCGCGATCGCCTCGTCGAGGATGCGCACCCCGTGGTGCTGCTCGAGCATGGCGACGAGGCCGCGCAGCATGTCGGTCGCGCTCTCCTCGGACGGCTCCTCCACCTTGACCACCTGGAAGCGGCGGGCGAGGGCGGGGTCCTTCTCGAAGTACTTCTTGTACTCGGCCCAGGTGGTGGCGGCGATCGTGCGCAGCTCGCCGCGGGCCAGCGCCGGCTTGAGCAGGTTGGCCGCGTCCCCCTGCCCGGCCGCGCCGCCGGCGCCGATCAGGGTGTGCGCCTCGTCGATGAAGAGGATGATCGGCTTCGGCGACCCCTTGACCTCCTCGATCACCGACTTCAGGCGGTTCTCGAACTCGCCCTTGACCCCGGCGCCGGCCTGGAGCAGGCCGAGATCGAGCAGGCGCAGCGAGATGTTGCGATGCGACCGGCGGCACGTCGCCCGGCGGCGATGCGCAGCGCGAACCCCTCGACCACCGCGGTCTTGCCCACGCCCGCCTCGCCGGTGAGGATCGGGTTGTTCTGCCGCCGCCGCGAGAGGATGTCGATCACCTGCCGGATCTCGGAATCGCGCCCGAGGATCGGGTCGATCTTGCCCGCGCGGGCCATCGCCGTCAGGTCGATCGTGTACTGGTCGAGCGCCGGGGTGTTCGACGGCTCGAGGAGATCCGATCCTGACGTCCCGGACGGTGCCGGCGCCGGCGAGCCGCTCGGGCGCAGCCCCGCCGTCGAGGCCGGGGCCGAGGTCGAGCGCTGGCCGTCCTCAGCCGAGCCGCGGAACAGCGCGGGAGCATCCTCGTTCAGCTTGTCGCGCGGGATCTTGCCGAGCGAGGGAACCGACTGGAGGATCAGCCCGCGCAGCATGTCGTGGCCGAGCAGGGTGAGCAGCAGGGAGCCGGTGCGGATGGCCGGCGTCTGGAGCTGCAGCGTCGAGGCGAGCCACGCCTCGCGCAGGAGCAGGAGGAGCTGCTGCGAGAAGGCAGGCGTCCGCGAGTTGCCGCGCTCGAACCGGGAAAGCGACCCCTGGATCTCCCGCACCACGGCGGTGCGGTCCACGTCGTACTGGCGCAAGGCCCGCCGGAGGTCGGAGTCGTACGAATCCGGCAGGTCCAGGAGCTTGGCGACGAAGTGCTCCACCTCGACGTTGTAGTGGGTTTGCGACACACAGAGGCCTGCCGACTCTTCGAGGACCCGCCGGCAGGTCGGGTTGAGCTTGTCGATGAGTGTCTTGAGGTCCAGACTCATGAAGGAAACCGCTGGGATGGATCGATCTTAGCAGACGGGCGCGGCATGCTGCGCGTCCGTATAATGGAGGCCATGTCCAAGCCCGCGGCCCGCCTGGGGGACCAGGTGCTCCAGGATTCACCACATTGCCATGCGCCGATCCATCCGCCGGCCCCGACGCCGACACCCGTGGCACATCCGGCGTTGCCGCTGGCCATCATCAAGGGCGCGGGGACCGTGCTGATCGGCGGCCAGCCGGCGGCGCGGCTCACGGACACCACGGCGCCCTGCATGCTGCCCTCCTGCGTGCCCAACGGTCCGGGGATGATCGCGCTGGGCTCGGCGACCGTGCTGATCGAGAACATGCCCGCGGCGCGGGTCGGGGACATGACGGCCCATACCGGCTGCGTGGCGCCGATCCCCGGCCCCACCGGCAAGGTGCTGCCGCCGGGTTGCCCGACGGTGCTGATCGGAGGCTAGGCTGCGGCGGCGCCACTTCGAGGCCCTCCGCCCGGTCTGCCCCGTCTGCCGGGCCGGCCGCAGTCAGGATGTTCCCCTCGCGCTCGCCGTAGTCCTCCGGGAGGAGGGAAGCCACATCGTCGAAGGGGCGCTGCGCTGCACAGATCCAGCCTGCCTGCGCGAGTACCCGATCCTCGACGGCATCCCCCTGCTCCTCCAGAACCTGCGCGCCTACATAGCCGGAGCCATCGACCAGATCAATGCCCGGGAGGACCTCGCGGCCGAGACCGAGACCCTCCTCGGCGACTGCTGCGGCCCCGGCTCCGCGTTCGACACCACGCGCCAGCACCTCTCCACCTATGCCTGGGACCACTACGGCGACCTCGATCCTGAGGAGTTGCCAGCCGAATCCGGCTCGGTCGTCCGCGTCCTGGAGAGGGGCCTGGACCTGGGAGCGGAGATCCCCGAAGGCCCCCTCCTCGACCTCGGCTGTGCCGTCGGCCGGACCACCTTCGAGCTGGCTGCGCGCACGGGCCGCCTCGTCCTGGGGGTGGACTTGAGCTACGCCATGCTCCGCCTGGCTGCCCGGGTCCTGCGGGAGGAGCTGGTCCGCTACCCCCGCCGCCGCGTCGGCCTCGTCTACGACCGCCGCGATTTCCCGGCGAGCTTCCCGAGCGCGGAGAACGTCGACTTCTGGGCCTGCGACGCCCTCGCCCTCCCCTTCCCCATCGGCAGCTTTGCAGCCATTGTGGGCCTGAACGTCCTCGACTGTGTCCAGTCCCCACACGACCTCCTCGCCTCGCTCCCCCGGCTTCTCGCAGACAACGGGAAGGCGATCCTCTCCACCCCCTATGACTGGTCGCCGAACGCGACGCCCGTCGAGGCCTGGCTCGGAGGCCACTCCCAGCGCGGCGAAAACGCCGGAGCCAGCGAGCCGGTCCTGCGTGCCCTGCTCACCCCGGGCGCCCACCCCGCCTCAGTCGAAGGGCTGCGGATCGTTGCCGAGGAGCCCTCTCTCTCCTGGCGGGTGCGGCTGCATGACCGGGCTGTGATGGAGTACCGGGTGCACCTGGTGACGGCGGAATCGATCCCTGCCGCCCGGGCATGAATGCCCGGGCTAGGAACAGCGCCGGGTGAACCCGGCTTTCAAGCCCCATTCATGGGGCGCCATTGCTAGCCCGGCGATTCATCGCCGGGCTCGACGCCGGCTCCGACCGCCCCGCCGTGTGGCAACAATAGCTCCGACGCTCCCAGACAGAGAGAGACCCGGGTGGCCCGGGCCATGGATTTGCGACGCCTCCGTACCCTCGCCCTCGGCCTCTCCCTGGCCGCCGCTCGCCGCCGCCACCGACCTCCTCACCGCCCTGGAGCGCGAGATCGAAAGCGCGGCGCCGCTGCTGGAGCAGCACAAGGGATAGCATCGGGGTGTATCCTAGGACCACGAGGTAGACCATGGCCCGAATCTCCGCAATACAGCAACTGACCGACCGGCTCCACCGGATCGAGGAGGAGGGCTGTCCGCTGGGGTCTCGAAGAGCTACGCCGCGAACCCCGTACAGGCTCTCCTGCCGTCACAACGAGAGCACCTCGCCTCCCGCGGGTCGAAAAAGCAGTCCTCCGGAAGTGGGCGGCGGACCTGTTTCGGGACCTGTCGATCGAAGATCGGCCGATCGGAGCCCTGGAGGTCCAGGAAATGACCCAGAGCTCCGGACTGGAATCCAACGAATTGAGCCGCAGGCTCATCCAGGCCCGGGACGAGTAAGCGTTTGGCGCACTGGGTCTATTTCGATGCCAGCGCGCTAGTCAAGCGCTACTCGCGGGAGGAAGGTACGCGTCTCGTCAATGAAGCCTTCCAACTCGCAGGGCCCGATCGCAAAATGTGTCTGAGCCTCGGGCTTCTCGAGGTGATTTCCGTGCTCGTCCGCAAACGCAACGACGGCCGGCTCCCCGAAATTGATTCGCTGACTCTGCTGCATCAGTTTCTAGGCAGCCCTCAAGAAGAGCCGCTCACTTCATGAAGAACTTTCATCGCTGGGTCCTGGTCCTCCTCATCCTCTGCCTCCCCACCACCGCCTCCGCCATGCGTCTGCCGGAAGGCTTCGCCGAAACCCTCGTGGCCAGCGGCCTTGCGAGCCCCACGGCCATGGCGATCGCACCGGATGGACGCATCTTCGTCTGCCAGCAGACGGGCGAGCTGCGCGTGATCAAAAACAACGTGCTCCTCCCCGAGCCGTTCCTGAAGGTGGCGGTCAGCACGGATGGTGAACGGGGGCTGGTCGGCGTCGTTTTCGATCCGGATTTCGAGAGCAATGGCTGGGTCTACGTCTATTACACTGCGCTCCAGCCCGTCGTTCACAACCGGCTCAGCCGCTTCACCGCGGATGGCGACCGCGCAGTGCCCGGCAGCGAGACCGCGCTGGTCGACCTGCCGGTGCTCCAGGCGCCCATCCACAACGGCGGCGCCATGCACTTCGGACCCGATGGCAAGCTCTACCTCGCAGTGGGCGAGAACGCGCGGGCCATGCAGGCGCAGGTCCTCACGACGCCTTTCGGCAAGATCCTACGCTTGAACCGCGACGGGACGATCCCGGCGGATAACCCTTTCTATAGCCAGACCACCGGCCTCGCGCGCGCCATCTGGGCCCTGGGCTTCCGCAACCCCTTCACCTTCGCCTTCCAGCAGGAGACCGGACGCCTGTTCGTCAACGACGTCGGCGCCTCGACGTGGGAGGAGATCAACGAGGGCATGGCCGGCGCCAACTACGGCTGGCCGGAGACGGAAGGCCCGACCGACGACACGCGGTTCCGCGCGCCGCTCTTCACCTATCCGCATCCGCCGGAACGCAACTCGGGCTGCGCCATCACCGGCGGAGTCTTCTACGAGGCCGAAGAGCCACATTTCCCGGAGATCTACCACGGCAACTATTTCTTCGCCGACTACTGCCGGGGATGGATCCGGCGGTTCGATCCGGCGGCCGGTATCCAGGGAACCTACTTTGCCTTCGAGGGACTGTCCCCGGTCGACCTCGACGTCGCGCCCGACGGTGCCCTGTTCGTCCTCCAGCGCAATGCGGGAACGGTCGTACGCATCGACTACACCGCCACGCTGGAACCCCATATCTCCGTCCAGCCGTCGGACGCCACTGTAAGCGTCGGCGAAACTGCAAGCTTTTCAGTCGTTGCCTCGGGCGCCGCTCCCCTGCTCTACCAGTGGCGCCGCGGCAACGTCGACATCCCGGGCGCCACCGCGGCCAGGCTCACCCTCCCCGCGGCAGTCCTCGGCGACAACCGCGCCACCTTCTCCGTGGTCGTACGCAACGAATCCGGCAGCGCCACCAGCCGCGCGGCCACCCTCACCGTGACCACCAACCGGCCGCCGGTGCCGGTGATCACCGCGCCCGCGAACCGCACCCTCTACCGCGCCGGCGACCGCATCGACTATGCCGGCACGGCCAGCGATCCCGAGGACGGCAAGGTCTCCCCGGCGCGCTTCACCTGGTGGGTGGACCTTCATCACGACGTCCACTTCCATCCCTTCGTGGCACCCAAGACCGGCGCCATTCGCGGCAGCTTCGTCATTCCGCGTCTCGGCGAGACCTCGGCCAATGTCTTCTATCGCATCCACCTGCGTGTCGCCGACAAGGGAGGACGCACCGCCGAGACCTCGGTCGATATCGTGCCGCGGAAAGCGCTCCTCAGCCTTGCCACCGAGCCGGCGGGCCTCAAGGTGACCCTCGACGGCAACCCGGTCACCACGCCGTTGCAGGTGCTCGGCGTCGTCGGCGCCCGGCGTGCGCTGGGCGTGGTCTCGCCGCAAAACGCGAATGGGAAGAGCTGGGTTTTCGCCGGCTGGTCGGACGGCGGCGACGCCACCCATGAGATCAAGACACCTGGCACGGCCACCACCTATACGGCACGTTTCCGCACCGCCGGCACCGGCCAGGGGACCGGTCTGACCGGCAACTATTGGGACGAGCTCGGCTTCAACGGAAAACGGTTGACGCGCAACGATCCGATCGTCGACTTCAACTGGGGAGAAGGACCGCCGATCCCCGGCATCGAGCCCGACTTCTTCACAGCGCGCTGGACCGGCCGGATCGAAGCCGCGGTAAGCGGCGCCTTCACCTTCTATATTGCGAGCGACGACGGCATGCGGCTCTGGATTGACAACAAGCTCCTGATCGATCACTGGGGCAGCCACCCCTTGAGCGAAGCCCAGGGAGCCATCACGCTCCAGGCCGGCCAGCGCTATAACATCCGGGTCGATTATCAGGAGCGCGAAGACACCGCCATCGCACGGCTCCTGTGGTCAGCCACCGGGCTGCCGAAGCAGGTGGTGCCGGCCACGCGGTTGTATCCCAAATAGATGATCCATCCCCAAGAGGTGTCCATGCACACGTCCGGCCGAATCCTGCTCCTGAAAGGGTGCGCCCTCTTTGCCCTGCTGCTCGTTCGCCCAGCGGTCGCCGAGCCGCCTCCTCCTCTCGAGTGGCTTCGCGAGGGGACTCTCAAGGTCACGCCGACACAGCCGGTCAAGGTGCAGGTGCTGAATCGGTCATCGTTGCCCCTCGACGTCCGGGTCGCGCTCATCCCGGTTGACTCCAGTGGCACAGAGACGGCCGCCTCCTTCGTCACAGTCACGCCCGCCACGGCCAAACTGGGTCCTGGCGAGGCCGCTTCGTTCACGATCTCGGCGATGCCCGAAGCCAAGACGCCGGGCACCTACGACAGCGTGCTCGTGGCCTACAGCGACGCGCCGGGAAGCTCGATCCGCCGAGATGTCCAACTCGAAGTGCCATCGGAAAAGTCGGCTATTGCAGAGACGCCTCTCACATTCCTGGTCAAGGCGATGAAGCTCCGCACCTACCTGGGCCTGCACTCGGGCGAACCGATGGACGACGTAATCCTCCCGGTCAGCGCCGGTGCGGTGGGGAGCCGGAAGCTACCGGAGGCTTACCTCGTCGCTGAGGACGGCGAGACGGCAAAGCTGTGGCTGTCCGCACCCCAAAAGCTCGTCGACGATGTCTATGGATTGGAGGTCCACGTCGACAGCGTCGACCAAGTGGGGACGTATACGGGAAAGCTGAAGGTCGGCGACAAGGACGACGAGACCGTGACCTTCACCCTCACGAGCGCGCACCACCCCGTGTTCGCCATCGTCGCGGTGTGCGTGGGAATCCTTCTCGCCGTCGGCATCCAACGCTACACGGGCGTGCTCCGGCTCACCTGGTCCCTGGCCCAACGAGAGGCCGCCTTGGGCTCAAAATTTTACGAAGCCAAAATAGCCTTCGACCTCACCGCCGAAGGCCGGCCCTTCGCCTCCTATAAACTGTCAGACTTCAGGACACGGAAAGAGGCTCTCCGGCCAAAGATCGATGCGCTCCAGAGGTCGACCTTTACCTTATTGGACACAACGAATCCGCAATACAAGGAGATCGAGGACGAGCTGAAGGTCCTCGAAGCCATCCCGAAACAATGGGAGGGCTTCGCCGCCAAGCTCGCCGGCATCGAAGCGGCGCTCGCAAAGATCGTCTGGGACCAGGTGACCCCGAGCCTTTACCTGCAGTCTCCTCCGGCAAAACCAGCGCTCTACGACAGGATGCAGCAACTCCTGACCGGTTCAGCCATCACCGTCCAAAAGCTTGGAGACTTGTTCGCCGAGGCGTCCAAGGGCCCGGACCTCTTGCCCGTCTGGGAAGCTCTGAACCGCCGGGCGGCCGCACTCCACGAGAGCCTTCGCGGCCTCCAAACAGCGGTCGCCAGCGCCCCCGACAGCCCCCCGATCCAAGAGGCCCGGCTGTCGCTTCCCCAGGCCGAAGCTTCTCTGGTCTCGACCTGGAACCGGCTCTGGATACATGCGGACATCGACCCGGCTGCGCAGGCCGGCCTGGAGACCGTGGAAAACCAGCTTGCGATTGCGAGGACCCGAGTCGCCGAGGCCGAGGCACGCGAGAAGAAGACGCTCGCTCCCGAGCAGGACGTGCTCCCAGCGAGCGATGATCTCGCCGAGCTCTTCGACCGGCTCGCCGTGGCCGCTCAGGGTCCGGCAACCGATGCCGAACGCGTGCAGCGTCTCCAGCAACGGCAGCGCCGCGCCGCGATCGGCGTCGCACTCGTCGCATTCCTGATCGCCCTCTACACAGGGATGGACAAGTACTATGTTGACAAGCCGTTCGGCCGCTGGCCCGATTATGTGGATATTGTGGTCTGGGCCGTCGCGACCCAAGGTCTGCTCGATCTGCTCCTCCGAGGACTGGACCGGGTCTGGGGCCTCGGCGGCCTGTTCAGGAGCCGGATCGCCCCCTTGTCGTGAAAGCGACGCCATCGTCGCCTATCAAGCGGAAGTCATTGCAAGTATCCACGATGCTCCTCCTCATTGTTGACCTGCGCAGCGCTCGGGACCTGGAAGCCCGGGGCAGATCTTCCGGTACGGCTCGTCGAGCAGATAGCGGCGCCATTCGTCGCATGTGAGGTTGCGGCTGGCAATCGAGCAGGCTCGGCGGCTCCACGAGTCCGGATCGACGTCCCAGAGGAGGACGGTCCCGTCCCGGATTCCCGCGGCGAGTGTCTTGCCGTCGGAGCTGAAGCTCACGCTCATGACCCGGTCCTTGTGCCCGGCCAGCTTTTCGCCGAGACGCGTGCGGCGTGCGACATCCCAGAGGATGACGTTCCCGTCGATGCCTCCCGAGGCGAGGGTCTTGCCGTCAGGGCTGAAGCTGACGCTCTGGACCCACTCCTCATGGCCGGCCAGCGGGTCGCCGAGAGGGGTAGGGGTGAGGCGGGCGATGTCCCAGAGGTTGACGGACCCGTCCTCACGACCCGCGGCAAGGATCCTGCCGTCGGGGCTGAAGGCCACGCTCACGACCCAGCCTCCGGGTCCGGCCAGTGGCTTGCCGAGGGGCGTGCGGCGGGCGACATCCCAGAGGATGACGGTTCTGTCGTCGCTCCCTGAAGCGAGGGTCTTGCCGTCAGGGCTGAAGGCGAGACTCCAGATCAGTTCCTTGTGCTTCGCCAACGGTTTGCCGACGGGCTTGCGGCTGGCGACATCCCGAAGGACGATCGTTCCGTCGTTGCTCCCTGAGGCAAGGGTCCTGCCATCGGGGCTGAAGGCCACGCTCGAGACCCTCGTGTGTCCGACCAATGGCTCGCCCAGGGGCCTGCGGCGCGCGACGTCCCAGAGGATGATGGTCTTACCACTTCCCGCGGCAAGGGTCTTGCCATCGGGGCGGAAAGCAACGATCGAAACTGTATCTGTGTCCGAGTCCCCGGTCAGCTCGCCCACGGGTTTACGGCGCGCGACGTCCCAGAGGACAACGGCTCGAGCTCCAGGTTCCCGCCGCGAGGGTCTTGCCATTGGGACTGAAAGCGACGCTCAAGACCGAACCCTTGTTTGCGGCCAGCGGCTCGCCGAGCGCCGTGCGGCCGGTGAGATCCCAGAGCAACGCTGCCTTCTCGGTTCCTGCGGCGAGTGTTTTGCCATCGGGGCTGAAGGCCACGCTCAAGACCCAGCCTTTGTGTCCAACCAGCGGCCCTCCGAGCGGTTGGCGGCTCGGGACGTCCCAGAGGATGACGGTGCCATCCTCACTTCCCGAGGCGAGGGCCTTGCCGTCAGGGCTGAAGGCGATGCTCTTGACCGATTCCTTGTGCCCGGTGAACGGCTCGCCGAGGGGTTTTCGGCTCGGGATGTCCCAGAGGAGAACAGTTTCATCCTCACTTCCCGAGGCGAGAGCCTTGCCATCAGGGCTGAAGGCGACGCTCGTGACCGAGCCCTCATGGCCTTTCAGCGGCTCGCCGTGACGGCTTGCGATGTCCCACAGGATGACCGAGTTGTCCTCGCTTCCCGAGGCAAAGGCTTTGCCGTCAGGGCTGAAGGCGACGCTCGAAACCGAGTGCCCGTGACCCTCCAGCGGCTCGCCGAGAGGCTGACGGCTCGGGACATCCCAGAGGATGACTGTCTTGTCGTCGCTTCCCGAGGCGAGCGTCTTGCCGTCGGGGCTGAAAGCCACGCTCCTGACCCAATCTCTGTGTCGGAGTGGCAGGCGGAGGGGCAGCCGGCTGCCTACATCCCAGAGGATGACCGTGTCGTCCCTGCCTCCTGTGGCGAGCGTCTTGCCGTCGAGGCTGAAAGCCACACTCGTGATCGATTCCCCGTGCCCGACGAACGGCCGGCCGAGCTGCGTATGGCGGGCGACATCCCAAAGGACGATGGTGTTGCTCCCGCCTTCCGCGGCAAGGGTTCGGCCATCGGGGCTGAAGGCGACGGCGCTCCCCCCGGAGCGCGGAGGAAGCACGCCGCGGAGGGCCGGCTGCTCCAGAAGGCCGCTCAGCAGAGCATTTTTGGCTTCAAGGGTTGGCTTCGCGGACCACGCGGCGGCCCCGAGCAGAAACGACAGATCAGCTTCCCGGCCCCGTTCCGCACGCGAGTCGGACGCGAGCTTGGCCGAGAGCGAGCTTCGTTGTGCTTCAAGGGCTTTGCTGCGGGCGGCTTCGGCGCGCACTCGGTTCGCTTCCGCTTTCGTGTGCGCTTCACGCGCCAGCCGGGCTTGCCTTTCTGCCACACCTTCTGCTCTGAACGCTCTGTCTCTCTGATTCTTCGCTTCGTTCTTCTCCGCCTCGGCCTCTGTTTTCGCGGCGACCGCCGCCCGCCACATCCGGGCCGCGAATCCGGCAAAAACAAGGCAGATCAGGGCGATTACGGCCATGGCGAGAACGCGCTGCCGCTGCCTGCGGGCCTGCGCCGCGAGCGCCGCCTTCTCCTCCTCCACCCGGCGCCGGTCGCGATCCGCCATCACCGCCCGGGTCAGGAGATCGTGCGTCAGCTCGATGCGCACGGTGCCGTAGCGCTCCTCCAGCCGGAGGAGCCGGCGGTTGATCAGCCGGTCGAGCTGCTCCTGGGTGAGGAAGGCCGGAACGGCATCGTCCTTCGCATAACTGTTTCGAAAGCCTTTCTCCGTGATCAGATCGGTTTCGATGAACCGGCTCACGCTGTCGGGCAGGCCTTCGACGCAGGAGCGGTAGTAGTCCGCGATGATGCTCTGCTGGGCGCCTTCGAGGAGCTGCTCGTCGAAACGGTCCTTGCCCTGCCGCTTGCGCCGCTGGTTGAGCCCGCGACAGAAAAGGCTCAGGAGCGCCGGCTCGATCTCGCCGCCGGCGGGCTCCTGCGCGATCCCGTCGCCTTGCGCCGCCGTCGCCTCCACCTGCGCCGCGGCGACGAACGCGACGATGCGCCGGGCCAGCGGCTCGTCCATGAGATGCGGCGCGGTGTCGTGCACGGCCGACAGGGCCTGCTCGGGGCGCATGGGGAGCAGCCGCACACGCACGCGACCCAGCGACGGCACGGCCGCGCGCCAGCCTTCGAGGTGCGGCAGAAAGTCCTCGCGCAATGTCACGATCAGCTTGTAGCCCATGCGCCGCAGGTCGAGCCGCTGCGCCGTCGAGGCGTCCGCCGCCAACCGGCCCGCCAGCGCCTCGGGGATGCGGTTCTCGGCGAGGTCTCCGAGGTCGACCTTGCACTGAGCCACCGCCTCGGGGAGGCGTTCGCCCAGGGTGAAGACCTCCTCGAACTGATCGAGGACCAGCACCGGAGTGAGCGGATAGTTCTGCTCGCTCCACAGCTCAAGGTCCGCACGATGCAGATATTCCCAGAGCGTTTCGCCTTCGGCAAAGGGCGGTGCGTCGACGCGCTCGCGTTCGATCGCCGCGCGCAGGCCGTCGCGAAGCTGATCGATCAGCTCCGGCGCCTCCGGGCGGATGTCCAGGCGCACGTGGACGGGAAGGAAATGCTTCTCGCGCAGCTTCGGGAAGAGCCCCGCCTTCAGCAGCGAGGTCTTGCCGAGGCCGGACTTGCCGAAGAGCACCGTGAGAGGCGCGTCGGCCACGCGACGGAGCAGCTCTTCGGTCTCCGCTTCGCGGCCGTGGAAGTAGTCCCGTGCTTCCTCTTCGAAGGATTCGAGCCCCGGCCACGGATTATCCGGATCGAGCTGGGTGGTAGGCGCAGCCGCGACGAGGGTGCCGTGCATCACGCCTCCTTGCGCCGCATGTCGCGGATGGCGTCCCGCAGCGCGCTGACCAGGTCCTCGTCGGGATCGCCGCCGGGGGCCCGCCCCCAGTGGGACACCGTGAACGCGTCGGGTACCTGCCGGTAACGTGATGGGTTGCCGTCGTACTCGGCGTCGATGACGATCGGAACGATGAATTTGCGGCCCCCCGGCGGAATGCCCTTCGCCCGCTCCACCGCCTCCCGCCACTCCTTGAACACGTAGCCTTCCTCGCGGCTTTCGGTGTGCCTGGAGATCACCGGCAGGAAGAGCCGGACCTCGCGCCGGATGCTCGCAAGGATTTCCTCTTCCCACCGGTCGCCCGGCTGGAGGCGCCGCTCGTCGAGCCAGACGTCGCCGCCGATGTCCGAAAGCGCATCGCAGAGCCGGCGCGCGGCATCGGCGTCCTCCCGTACATAGCTGATGAAAATGCTTCCCTTGCCGGCCGGCGGCGCGGCTTGCGCCATTCCCGCGGCTGTCGCCGCCGCGGCTTGTGGATTGCGTTTGTGCCAGCGCTCGGACAGCTCGGCGACGAACGCGGCGGGATCGGCTTCGAGCACCTGGACGCGCGTGCCGCCGCAAAACGTCTGGAAAAACCGCGTGAGCGCGGGGTAACTCGCGACCGACTCGCCCACGATGAAAAACTGCTTGCTCTCCAGCGAGAGGCGGCTCTTGCTCGCCATGCGGGTCAGCAGGCGGCCGATCCAGTCCGAGAGCTGGCAGCCCAGGAAGAGGACCGGGCTCGCCTTCAGCTCGTCGCCCAGCCACTCGGGCAGCCGCGCCGTCTCGGTGAGCAGCACGTGCAGCCATTCGAGCACATCCTCGTCGTGGATCGCGTACTGCGGCGTGGACGACGCCTTGCCGAACAGCTTGAAAACGACCGTATCGGACTCGCGGGGCTCGCGCGCGTTCTCCTGCTGCTCGGCCGTCGACTGGTTGGGCGAGAACCACAGCTCGCGCGTGCGCGGCTCGCCGCCGAAGCGGACCTCGTTGATCGCCCGCGCGAGCAGCGGATCGAAGGTGGTGCTGAGGAAGAGGCGGAAGTCCCGGATGCCCGCGAGCTGGCGCAGCGCCTCCGGCGGCGGCGGATTGAAATCGGAGACGAGGTCGTTGACCACGCGATAGAGGCGCTCTGCCTCACGGCTGCCGCGCGCGGCGAGGAACGCGCCGACCGCGTCGTCAAGCCCCGAGAGCGGCCCCCAGCTCACGTCGAGCTGATACCGCGCGGCGACACGCTCGCCCAGGAGCCGCGACAGGCTCACCCGCCGGTCGCCATCCTGGACCGTGACGAGCTCCGGTCCCACCACAGGCAGAAGCACCCGGTCCCTCAAATGCCCAAGGATGTCGTCCCAGAAATCCTCGCTCGCAGGCAAGCCGGTCCTCCCCTTCAGAATGCCAATAGACTACCGCACCCGAGAGACCACCCGATGCATAGGCGCCGGCGGTCGCCGGTTCGTTCCGGCGTCAAGCCTATTTCCTGCGTACTTCTCTGGGCTGGGGGTGGAGGATTCTGCGGGTGAAGCGGCGGAAGAGGGCCCCTCTCCGGCCCCGCCCGGAACGTCTCTCCCCGGTGAACAGAACCGTAGCCGTATGGAGGAAGAAGGCGCCGATTACGATCTCGATGATCAGCATCCCGAGCGGCATCACGAACGGATAGAACGTGAGTGTGTCCTCCCCGTACATGAAGCGGTGCCAGTTCTCGTCGTCCAGCTCCTTCCACGGCACCGGCGTCCAGACGTTGAGCTCCTGGTACTTGTTCGTCCAGTCCTTCACCTCTCCCCCGGTCATCTTGTCGAAGAAGTGGACCTGGGCCGCCATGGGGAAGACCAAGAACAGGCAAAAGAACAGCCCCTGATACAGGCGCCGCAGAGAACCCAGATGCGCCAGTGAGTAGCCGAAGGCCACGGGTAGGCGCTCCACAAAGCTCCAGCCCCGGCGGAACAGGGCATATCTGCGGGTGGACGGCACCGGCGAGCATCGTCGCGAGTCGCTCACCGCTCACCGCCTCGGACGATGCGCCACCCCGTTCGAAATAGAGCACCCCACTTCCGGTCGCCTCATCGAAACCTCCATGACCAATGTAGTGGAAGGCATGGCAACGTTGCTTCTTCAAGGCCTGCGCGAGCGATTCGACGCGGGCCGACACGGGCGGCAAGGCCTCGATCCCCGAGTTGCGCAGAGCCTTCCTGAGCTTCTCCGCCTCCAGCTCTCCCTGGAGAAACGCCAGATCGGCGGCCGCCGAGAACGCGATCAGCACGCGCGGCACGTCGCGCAGTGGAGGCAGAAGGTTCGAACTGGGCGACATCGAGGTAGCGGACGATGGGAGTCCTGGGATCGAGCACGAAGAATTCGCCCGACTCCGGGCGGTAGAGCATCTCCCAGGGGAGATCGGCTAGCCGTTGCCCCGCAGCATCTTGGACATCGAAACGCAGCACGATGCGCAGCCCGCGGTACAGGGCCCGCGTCAGCCCCAGGCTCTGGTCGAAGAGGGTCCGGATCCGTCCCCGGAAGGCAAAATCGAAGAGCTGCCGCCCAACCTCTTCGGCGGTCGGATCAAAAGGCGGAGCCGGACCTTCCAGGACGAGGTGGCGTGCCGGCGGGCGGTCCTGCCGATAGAAACCCGCCTCGAGAATCGCTCGCCCAAGTTGTTCATCCTGCCACGGGGCCCGCTCCTCCCCTTCCCCAGCCGGTGATTTCGCGCGGATCCTGAGCTCTTCGCCGGGATCCGGGTCGAAGGAGAGGACGAAATCTTCGTAGTCGATCGCCATGGTCCCCTCGCAAGGCCCTCGACAGATGAGACACGGCACCGGGAGATTGGGTTGAGGCGGGCAAACAATTCCCCGCTGATTGGTGTCTCATGGTCTGGCGGGGATCTCCCCCACTTTCAGGAGGTGCAGTGTGAAACGCGGGATCTCTCTCTTTCTCGTCTACCTGCTCGGCTTGAGCCCCCTCCTATTGACCGAGCAACAAGCTCACGCCTTAGACCCGGCGGCGGTCGTTATCGGCTCGACGGCCATCGAATCTGTGATCTCGACCGCCAAGAAGGACATCCAGGAGGTTGTGGATCAAATGGGGAGCACCGTTGGTCGCGAAAGCTTTGCCATCCGGCAACATCTTCTCCTGATCCTCCAGAACCTGGACATCCTGGCCAACGGGCTCATCGGAAAAACGTTTTCAGAGGTCAACGATGCTCAACAGAAGCTCTTCACGAATCTCCAGGCGACCATCGACCACTGGCGGAAGACATCCAAGATCACCATGCGGGATATCGAGAGGACCTTGGGGTTCCTGAACGACGCAATCGGAACTCTACCCGGATCGAAGACCCGTCCCCGCGTCCTGGGTTATTCCCCTGCTGGTCTCCTGGCCTCGGGCGCGGACGAGGGAGTCAGGATCAGGATCGAGGGCTCGTGGCTCGGATTCAGGGACCCTGACCTCACCTTCGGTGCAGTCTCCTGCCGACGAATGGCGAAATTGGAAAATCAGCTCGAATTCCTTTGCCCACGACAGGCATTCTCTTTCCCTGAAAGGATCTCCCAGAATTCCGGGAGACTCGTGGTCTTCAATCACAGGAATCTGATCGATAAGCTTGCGGGCTTCTTCGCGCTCTCAGACGAACACGAATCCTACGCCTACCAGCTTAGCGTCTTCACGATCCCGCGCAAATTCGGAACTCTTCGGGTCGGCGCTGTTTACACAACCATGGAGCGCGAGACCGTTGAGAGAAAGCAGGACTTTCACCATCACAACGATCACTGCCAGGGAAGGCAGAGCCACAATTGGAACGTCAACGCGACCTCAGGATGGTCCATCGATCCTGAATCGGTCAGGACGAGCGTCGCTTTCAGCGGCTCAGATTCTCGCTTCCACGGAGTCTTCGAGAAGAGCGCCGCGGGTTTCCAGTTGCGCGGCGAGACCATCAATCACGGCCAGTGCGTCCGTGTATTAGGCCAAACCATCAGCAAGGACGCCCGCGGCGCCTTGGGCGTGGACGTTTGGTGGACTGAGTATCGCGATGTTGCAAAGGAGCACCGAATCGACCTTGGAGGAAGGCTCCTCGAATGGGATCGGGACATCGCCGTAGACTTGCCTGGCGGCACCATTGCGGTGACCGTCGAATCGGTGACGATCGATGGTCGTACGTCCATCGTCACCCTCGGCCCTGGTCGCCCGACATCCCGTGAACGCTGGTTCAGCGTCACAGCCGATATGATCGCCAGAAAGCTGTTGATCCGCCCGGAATCCGCGCAGGTAGCTCTTGAGCTATGAGGTGTCCCTGCGCGCGTAGGGTTGGACTGGTTCGTAAAGCCAACTCTTGTGGCGCCGTGCACCTCCATTGCTCCAAACGGCGATTTCGAGGTCGACGTCACCACCGGCGGTGTCGACAACCTGGCGCACCGGTAACGCCGTGTTCCTTCTCCCTACAAGCGATCCCTGCCCACAGGCCAGCAGCGCACCGTTCCTGCCGGATGAGCTGTCGGGTCATGCCTCGGACCTGGTTTCTACGTACTCTTCTGGTGTCCTGTCCCAAGTGGGGAGCGGAAGAATTGCTAGGACGAAAGGAAGAGCATCATGAAAAAGGCAAAAGCCGTCAAGAAGCTCGAGCTCGCGAAGGAGACGCTCCGCCAACTCGACAACAAGGAGCTTCTCGAGGCGGCCGCCGGCGCATGGTCGGATGACAGCGTCTGCCCCACGGTTTCGCACCGCTGCGGCTAACCGCGACGGTGCTCTCCAAGGCGATCAATGGACGCCTCCGGCTCGCCGCGGGGGCGCCGCCCGTTCACCCTTCCCTGAACCGCAGCTCCGGATCGTTTTCGGCTTTCCGGAGGTAGGCGCCGACCCGGACGGCGAGGTCGAGATTCGCTGTCTCCGTAGCCAGCGCCTGACGGAGGAGCGCCAGGGCGGCCAGGGCTTCGCGGTGGATGTGGCGGGAGGCGAAGAGCGGTACCAGCTCTCCGGCCAGACTCTTCAGCTCGGCGGTCCGCCCCTGCTCGGCGTAAAGACGGGCGAGGTCGAGGGACACCAGCGCGGTGTCATAGGGGATGCCTTCGGTCATGAAACCGTCGCGGGCGGCGCGGAACAACGACTCGGCCGCAGCCAGCCGGCCCAGGCCGTGGTCGATCTTGCCCTTGAGCCACTTGCGGCGGTTCTGGGTCCAGGCATCCACGAAATCGCGGTAGAGCGGGCGCGTCTCGTGGTAGAGCTCGAGGGCCTCCTGAAAGCGGCCAGTCTCGGCGGTGTAACCGGTCAGGTTATGCCGAGCGCAGAGCAACAGCCGCGGCTCCCGCTCCGGATCGATCAAACCGATCGCCTTGCGCAACGCCTCGTTGGCTCCCTCGTTTTGACCGAAATAGTTGTGCACGAGTGAGCGGTTTACCAGGGAACGCCCCGCCCGGTGCCGCGCGCCGTTTTCCAGGAAGATCGCCACGGCCTGATCCACGAGCTCCAGGGCTTCCTCGAACCGGCGCTGGCCTCTGCGCAACGAGGCCTTGAGATCGAGGTGGATCGCCTGCTCGATCGGCTCTCCCGTGCCCCTTTCGAGGTGCTCGCGAGCAGTGTCCATGGCTTCTTCTGCTCCTCCGAGGTCCGAGGCTACGCGGCGGGCGTTGCCGAGGTAGCCCCAGGCGCGCGCCCGTAGATCCTCGATGAGGACGGCCGGATAGTGGACCGGGTCCAGCCGGTCGGCGACGAGAAGGGCCAGCCGCGCCAGCTCTTCCCCGGCTTCGGGGTCCTGGGCCCCCGTCTCGCCGCTGCGGTCGATCAGCAGCTCGAAGACGGCCCAGGTGTGGAAACGGGTGTCCTGCTGGACGATCTCCGCTGACTCGCTCCGCCGTTCCCGCAGCTCGACGAAGAGGCCGAGGGCCTCCTTGCGCTCCCGCTGGAGGACGCGCGCCTGCTCGTGGAGCCGGCCCAGGGCCGTTTCGAAGGCCTTTTCGTAGGAAGGCTCCTCCGGCTCCTCCCGCTCGGCCGGCTCGGGCCGGGGCAACTGCGACAGCCGCTCGCGGCAGGGCTCGCACTCCACCACGTGCCAGAGCAGCTCCCGGTCCACGCTCCCCAACGCTCCCAGCAGTCCTTCCAGCATGTCGTCGCTCGGATGCAGCTTCACCGCCGGCCTCCTCTCTGGACGCCCGAGAGCATCTGGCACCTTTCGACGAGGGTCCGGACCAGCCAGCTCTCCGCCTCCTCCACCGGCACCCGCAGCAGGAGAAGGAGACGGCTGGCGCTCTCCAACATGTCTTGGGCCTGGGCTTCGGAGATCCCGTAGGCGGCGAAGATCCGTTCCAGCACGGGCCGCAGCCGCTCCAGGATGCCGGTATAGGGCTCATCGAAGTCGTCCATGATCTCGGCTTCCGTGTATCGTACTTGGAGGATCGTATACCCGCGACAAGGAAGACCGCAAGAGGGAGAATGGGCGAAGGGCGCCGGAAGCCGGAACCGGCGTCCGGAGCCCCTCCAGGTGGTGCCTGTCAGCGCTGCCGGCCATTCAGCCGTTGGGGTCCATCTCCACACCCTCGTCGCTGGTGAGGCCGTTGGGGTCCATCCCCCAACCTTCGTCGCCGGCGATACCGTTGGGGCCCATGCCCCAGCCCTCGTCGCCGGTAACGCCGTTGGGGTAGCCGGTGAGCCAAGCCAGGAGGGTGTCGAGCCAGCCGGCGGGCTCGGGTGCGGCGGGCGGCGGAGAGGCCGGGAGGGCCTGAGCAGCACCTGTGGTCAGGAACAGGACGGCCAGGGCGGCAGCGGTCCAGCGGGGGATCTGGGACATTTGAGGCTTCTCCTCTCTGAGGGACCCGCCGCGCCGTCTCCATGACAGCGCGCGAGCCTGTCCGGGGAAGCCTGACATCGTTGCCGCTTCTGAGGGCACGCCGGGTTCATCCGCTCGCGTCGGCCATGGCGGTGTGCGCGATCTTCGTCTCCAATTGCGCCAGCATCTCTGCAATGGACAGGCTCGCCCCCATTCCGCCTCCCGTCAATGTCGCACTACCCCCCATCATCTCGACATTGCCGTGCGACAATAAAGCCTTGCCCGCACTGAATGTCGCACTTAGCTCATGCAATGTCGCATTCCTCCCGCGGCTCTCTGCAAAGAGGCCGCAAGAGACGGTGCTTCGTCTGACACCCTCTCATTGTTCGCGTCTATTGCGACATTGCCACCGTTCCGCAAGACAGCGGCTCCTTCCTAAGGGAGGAATTTGCAGAGCAATGTCGCAGAGCCACCAACAATTGCGACAATCTGACCGCCCAACGCCACCATCCGCGAGATCAGCGCGACAAAGAAGTTGGATAATGTCGCATTACGTCCAGACAAAGCGACTTTACCGAGCCCTTGTGCGATGTTCAGGGTGAGCGGTCCGGAGAGGAGAGCGATCCGTGCGACGATCTCGGCTGGCTGAGGCTTCCCGAGATCCACCCACCCCTATCTGACACGGACCAATGTTGCACTGCCTCCGCGCAATGCAACATTGTGCGCGCCCATTGCGGCATTGACTCAAGACAGTGCAACGTTGCCTGCGAACAACGTCGCAATGGGCGCAGGCAGTGCGACCTTGTAGAGGAACGGTGCGACAAATGGCGCCGGAGAGGAGGTGTCTGGCGGGGCTTTGCGACAAAGGCCCTTTTCACAAAGGGGGGGATCGGCTGGGTTTCTTGCCACTGCTCGTGTAGGGTACTTCCTGGAATACATTGCGATGAGTAGCACGAATCTCACCCTGCCGGCAGGCCGCCTGCCACCGACCACGGATTCTCTCCTGGACGATAAGGCGCGGCCGTACTTTCTTTGGTGGACGACCGCTACAGTCGGCCAGCTTAAAGAGCACCTCGTCTCGTCCGATCCGGAAGAGCGCGCCTACTGGATGGGTGCCCTCCTGCGGGAGGCCAACACCCGGGATGTCTGGCTTTTCGTCACTCCCGACGAAATCCGGGCACTCTGGCCACGCCTGATCCGGTATCTGGGGCGCTCACGACAGATGTGGGCTTGGCTGCTGAAGCTCCCGCCGCCCGAGTGGCCGCCACTACGACAAATCCGGGCAGGTGATGCGTAAGACCTGATGCGTAAGACCTTTGATCGTCGGGTCGTCCCGGATTTCGTCCTCGACTTTGTGCGTGTGTGCCAGATGCGTATCCCCTGCCACCTGGGTGGCGGTGCGGCTCTTGCCGGGGTGTATCTTGGCCATCGGATGACCGGAGACATCGATCTTTTCGTCCATGACGCCGAGGACATGCGGGCTCTCGTCGGGTTTCTCCCCGGGGCGGGAGCAGATGCCGGAATCGCTGTCACCCTGCTGCGCGACGTGGGTCACCTCGTGCGTGCGCAACTCCAGGCTCGGGACGGAAACAGCGTTGAGGTCGATGTGGTCCACGAGCCCGTCGCCGACATTGCGGCTCCACCGCCGCCGGTCGAAGGGATTGTCATCGAATCGCTCACCGACCTGCGAGCGAGCAAGCTGACTTGTATCCTCTCGCGCTCCGAGCCTCGTGATCTCGTCGACCTCTATTTCCTCGATCAGGCCGGATTTCCTCCCGAGAACGACCTCGAAATCGCTTTGCGCAAGGACTCTGGAATCGATCCGGGTGTGCTGGCGTGGCTCCTCGCTCAGTTTCCGACACGCCCCTTGCCCGCGATGCTGGAGCCCCTCACCTCAGACCAGTTGGAGAGCTTCCGGGACTCTCTGGCCGAAAGGTTGCGCCGCAGCGCCATAAAGTGAAGATGATGGGCATGAGAGCCCTCTTCCTCGAGCTCGAGACCGACAGCGAGTGGGCCACCGCGTCCATGGGGCCGGCGTTTCTCGCCGCGTTCGTCCGCCCGCTCGGGCACGAGGTGGAGATGCTGCGGGTGCCGGTGGGCACGACTGCGGCCGAGGTGGTCGCCGGGATCGGAGAATGGCCTCCGGACCTGCTGGCCCTGTCGCTGACCACCCGGCAGTGGAAACGGGCGCAAAGGCTGGTGCGGGAGATCCGGGAAGAGATCGACGTCCCGGTCGTGGCCGGCGGGCTTCATCCGACCTTCTCGGCGGAGGAGGTCCTGGGGAGCCCGGGGTTCGACTATGTCTGCCTCGGCGAAGGAGAAGAGACTTTCCGCGATCTGCTCGCGGCTCTCGATGCAGGTGCAGAAATCCGGCCGGGGCAGATCGACAACCTCCAGGTGCGGGGAGGCGGCCGGCCGGTGCTGCGGCCGCCTTTCGAGCCGCTCGACGATCTGCCGTTTCTGGCCCGCGACCTGCTGGACGAGCCGTCCGGGGTCGTCCACATGACGACGCAGCGGGGGTGCCCCTTCCCCTGCACCTACTGTGCGGCCCGCAACTACAACGAGCTGTACCAGGACGTCGGCCGCTATGGCAGGCGGCGCTCGCACGAGAGTGTGCTGGCCGAGCTTCATGGGCTCGCCGCGTCGGGCGGTCTGTCGTATGTGATCTTCCTGGACGACACATTCACGATCCAGCGCCCGTGGGTCGAGGAATTCTGCCACCGCTACGGCCCAGAGCTGCGCGTCCCCTTCTCCATCCATGCCCGGGTGGAGACGGTCGACGAGGGGCTCCTCCAACTCCTCGCCGAAGCAGGCTGCCGGCACGTGGTCTATGGCGTCGAGAGCGGCAGCGAGCGGCTGCGCCGGGAGGTGCTGCGCCGGCCGGTGACCAACCAGCGCTTCGCGGACGTCTTCCAGTGGACCAAGGACGCCGGCATGCTGGTCACGGCCAACTACATGATGGGCCTGCCGGGCGAAACGCGGGACGAGGCCCTGGAGACCCTGACTCTCGCCGCGGAGCTGCCGGCCGACGACTTCGGCTATTTCGTCTTCTATCCCTATCCCGGCACCCACCTCTTCCAGCTCTGCCTCGACCGGGGTTATCTGCCAGAGGATTACCTAGATCGGCCGGCCAACCACCGCGAGTCGATCCTCACCCTCCCCGACCTCAGCCAGGACGACATCGCCGATCTGTACGAGGCCTTTACCCAGCTCCGTGAGGGCATCTATCTCGACCGCTACGGCACGGCCGAGCACGTGCGGAAGAACGCGGCGGCGGGTTGACAAAGAGAAGACAAAAAGCAGATTCGGGTTGGACAGACCGCCCCACCTGTGATACATGAGGTATTGACCGGCCAAGGTACCGAAGCTCACGCTGCCCGGCGGGACGGATCGGTCCGCTGTCTTTTTATCTCTTTTTCTTCGAATACGGTGGCTTCCCACGGCCCCGGTCGGAGATTTCGTGATGTCCAGGTTGACCAACGTTCCCGAGAAAGGAGACCCGCGATGCACAGGCCCACCCTGTCAAGCGCCCTGCTCTTGATTCTCGCGCTCCTCAGCGCCGCTCCCGCCGAGGCGGCACTCTCCCCAGATTTTCCGCGAGCCGTGATTTTCGCAACCAATAGTGTTTTCCTCGAACAAGGCTCGGAGGTGTTGAGCGGAGATGTGATCGTCAACGCCGCGAGCCCGGGTCCCACCCTGAGCTTCCCAGAAGGAGCTGACGGTCGGTCTGGGTGTGCACACTCCGGCCGGCTATGCGCTCAAAGCCGACAGCATCCGGGTGAGACAGAGCGCCGTGGCCGGCGGAGACGTCTTCTGCAACGACCTCGACGACGGCAGCGGCAGCGTCACCTGCACACCGCTGGGATTGCCGGTCTTTACGACTCTGCCGCGCTTTTTCACCGGTCCGTCGGAGGGGCCCGATGTGCTGGTGGGCCAGGACGAGATGCTCGATCTCCAGGCCGGGGACTATGGGCTCCTCGACGTCCGCTCCGGCGGGATCGTCCGCTTCACCGGCGGCGTATACAACCTGCGGGAGATCGATACCGGGCCCTCGGTGACCTTCGTCTTCCTCGCGCCCGCGACGGTGCGGGTGGCCGGGAAGCTCCGCGTCGAGCAGGACAGCTTCGTCGGTCCGGATCCCGCCGCCGGGCTGACGGCCGCCGACGTCATTTTCTACGTGGCGGGCATCAACGGCAGCACGGGAAACCTCGGCGCGACTCCCAAGGCGGCTCACCTCGGGATCAGCAGCACGGTGCGCGCCAACTTCTACGTGCCCAACGGCACGCTGTGGCTGCGCCAGGGCACCGTGGCGACCGGCGCTTTCCTGGGCCGTGACGTGGACGTCGGGATCAACGTGCAGGTAACGTTGGCGAGCGCATTCTTCAATCATCCGCCGCTGGCGGTGGACGATGCCGCCACGGTCGCGGAGAGGGGTGCGGTCTCGGTGCTCGACTCGGAGGAGGCGAGCCTGCTGGCCAACGACAGCGATCCGGACCTGGACCCCTTGACGGTGACCACGTCCCCGGTCTCCGGCCCCAGCCACGGCACGGTCGTGCTGCATGCCGACGGCACGTTCACCTACACCCACGACGGCAGCGCGGGAACGAGCGATGCGTTCGTCTATGAGGCCTGTGACGACGCCGTGCCGCCGCTGTGCGACACCGCTTCAGTCAACATCACGATCCTCGAGCAACTGGGGGGCACCTTCGCCGATGCGCAGACGGTGGCAACGCTCCTCGACACGCCGGTGGTGATCACCCTCACCGGCAGCGCAGACCCTGAAAATCTGCCCCTCACCTTCTCGATCACCGCCGGACCGGAGCACGGTACCGTGACCGATCCGCCCACCACCCTGTCCGACACCAGCGCCAGGACCACCTACTCGCCGGCCGAGGGCTTCACCGGCACCGACTCCTTCACCTTCCAGGTGGAGGACGCCAGCGGCGGCACGGCGACGGCCGTGGTGACGGTCAACGTCAGCGACGAGAGCGGCAGCGCCGACGTCGAAGCCGTCAACCAATCGGTGACCACCGATCAGGGAACGGCCCTCGACATCACACTGCGCGGCTCGACGACCCTGGAAGAGACGGTGCAGATCTCGATCGCGACGCCGCCGGCCCATGGCACGCTCGGACCGCTGACTCCTGTCGCGGGCGACCCGAACGCACAGCTCGTCACCTATACGCCGGCCGCGGGGTTCAGCGGCGCCGACAGCTTCACCTTCGACGCCTGCGTCAGCACGGGCTGCGCCACCGGCATGGTCTCCATCACCGTGCGTCCAGTCAGCGTGCGAGTGACGGTCACCAGGCAGGGCGCCGGCAGCGGCCAGGTCTCCAGCCAGCCGGAGGGGATCGACTGCGGCATCGTCTGCTCCGCCGGCTTCGGCTCCGCGGGCTCGATCTTCCTGTTCGCGGTCCCGGACGAGGGCTCGGTCTTCGCCGGCTGGTCGGGGGACGCCGACTGCGCCGACGGCCAGCTCACGCCGGACGCCGACAAGAGCTGCATCGCCACGTTCGACCTGGACACGCCGCCGGCCGGCGACGTCACGGTTTCGGTGAGCGTCTCCGGATCCGGCAACGGCACGGTGGTGCAGCTCCCCGGCGGGCATCGACTGCGGCACCGTATGCCAGGCCACGTTCCCGGCCTTCCAGCGCGTCGAGCTCATCCCGGCCGCGGATCCCGGCTCGCAATTCGCCGGCTGGAGCGGCAGCGGCGACTGCCTCGACGGCTTCCTCGACGGCGGGGGAAACGTGAGCTGTGTGGCCATCTTCAACCTGCTGCCGCAGGAGACCTCGACGCTCACCGTCGACCTCGCCGGCACGGGCGGCGGCACGGTGACCAGCTCGCCCGCGGGCATCAACTGTCCAGGCGTTTGCAGCGCCTCCTACACGACAGGGATCCAGGTGAGGCTCACGGCACGCGCGGACTCCGTCTTCGCCGGGTGGCGCGGCGATTGCGTGGCCGATGCGGAGCTCCCCTTCGTGGCGTACGTGACGGTCGATGCCGCCAGAACCTGCACCGCCACGTTCAGCCAGTGAGGTAACCTGCCGGTGAATCCCCTCCTTGACGCCCGTCGTACAATGGGCGTCAAGGAGGAACACCATGGACCTCAGTTGTGACATCCCCCGTGTGAAGCCGAACGACTTTCCCGATCCGTTGCTCGATATCACCCCGGACCCGAACGCCAGCCCGCAGACGGCGGTGCTGGCCGGCGGCTGTTTCTGGTGCGTCGAAGCCGTCTACAAGGAGATCGACGGCGTGCTGGACGTGACCTCGGGCTATGCGGGCGGCACGGCCGAGACGGCCGACTACCAGGCAGTCTGCTCAGGCCGGACGGACCATGCGGAGGCCATCGAGGTGCATTTCGATCCCACCCGGGTGAGCTTCGGCCAGTTGCTCAAGGTCTTCTTCTCGGTCGCCCATGATCCGACCCAGGTCGACCGCCAGGGCGCGGACCGCGGCCGGCAGTACCGCTCGTCCATCTTCTACGCGGACGAGGAGCAAAAGCGGATTGCCGAGGCCTACATCCGGCAGCTCGACGAAGCCGGCGTGCTCGGCGCGCCGATCGCGACGCGGTTGGAGCCCCTGGAGGCCTACTACCGTGCCGAGTCGTACCACCAGGACTACGCGGCGCGCAATCCCATGCAGCCGTACATCCAGTACACGGCCGCGCCCAAGGTGGAAAAATTGCGCAAGCAGTATCCGGACCGCCTGAAGGCCCGGGTGGTGCAGTAGGCTCCGCCCTACCGGCGGTCGAACGCCGCCACGGCCTCAACGGACGGCGGAGGGGTCAGACATCGTCCCCTTCTCTGGCCTGAGGCCCGTCATCTCCAAAAACAGCAACGTCACGGATGTTCTTCTGCACGGCGACCGCGGCAAAGAGGCTCAGCACGAAGGACATCGCGTAGAAACCCTTTTCACTCGGAGCCAGCGGGGCATTCCACAGCCCCACAGCCAGGAGCACGACTGCGATCCCCAGCGAGACCCAGCAAAGCGCAAAATAGATGCTCGTGACGGGGATGCCCTCCACTCGGTCGCGAACGCTCTTCTGGAGAGAGACGGCGGCAAAAAGCCCGTACATGAGGATCGTGAAGTAATAGCCCTTCTCGTTCAGTTGCATGTCGGCGTTCCACAGGCCGATCAGATAGGCGACCGCCCCGATCAGCAGAACTGCCCACGACGCACCGATGAAAGCAGCCGACGGCTTCTGTAGACCCCTGTTCATGACAAGCCTCCTGGTTGACAGGTTGGCAGTCATCGTAGCTCAAGGAGGCCCAAAGCGCAAGTAAGGCGGACATCTGGCGGGCCAGGCGCAGCGGCGCAGCACCGCGATCCGAGGCGGACGAGGTCGCCCTTGCCTCGCCGTGGCTCGCGCCCTGGGACAGCGGCGGCCTCGGTGATCCGCAGCCCGCACCCTCGGTGGCGCTGCTGTCGGTCCGTGTGCACGGCGCCGTGCGGGGAGCCCTCGTGACGCACACGGCAGGCGCGCCGCTCTCCGGCGAGGATCTCGCGACCCTCCGAGCCTATGCCGCCCTGGCGGCCCCCTTGGTCGCCTCTCTCAGCGGAGAGCAGGAGGCCGGCCGCTCGCAGCTCGACAAGCTGTCCGAAATTGCTCGCGTCGTGGGGTCCGGGGGCGACGCACGGGCGCTCCTGCGGGAGGTCTGCTTGAAGACGGCGGAACTGTGCCAGGCGGACCGCTGCGCGGTCTTCTTGTGGAACGCCGCCACCGGCGAGGTCACCCCGGCGACGTCGCAGATGGTCCGGGACGTCGCCGAGCCCGGGGCGTGGGAACGGTTCAAAGCGATGGCGCGCCGCCGTGCCGGCAAGATGCCGTTCGTCGACGCCGTGGCGCGCGCCCGCCGGCCCCTGGCGATTGCCGATGCCCGGGGATCGGAGCTGGTTCATCAGGATTGGGTCACCGCCTTCGGAGTGAAGTCCCTTCTGGGGGTGCCGCTGATTTCCGGCGGCCAGGTGTTCGGAGCCCTGGTGTTGGACAACGCCTCTCGCAAGCGCACCGGGCAAGGGCTCGACCTTCCGGTTCGTCCTGCCATTCGACCGCGCCTGGGAGCCGGCCCTGACCGCAGTGCCTCCTGGGGGGTCGCCGAGCTGCGGATGCCACAGGAGGCGCTGCGCGCGCGCTTCCGCATCCTCATGGCCGACGACGACGCGGTCAATCGCATGATCATCACCCGCCAGCTCGAGATCCTGGGCTACCGCTGTACGGTGGTGGACAACGGGTCTGGAGGCCGTGACCGCTTTCTCCCAGGAGCGCTTCGACGCAGTGTTGATGGATTGCCGCATGCCGGTGATGGATGGTTACGAGGCGACGCGCCGCCTGCGCCTGCAAGACAAATTGCGGCAACCTACCGATCATCGCGGTGACCGCCTCCGCCTTGAAAGAGGAGGTTGATCGTTGCTTCGCGGCGGGAATGAACGACTATCTGACGAAACCGTTCCAGATCACCGACCTGGCGGCCGTTCTCGACCGCTGGCTGCTCTTCAGGCCTGCTGCCTGGACGGGATAGGTCATGTCCGAGGCCGGCGCACGCGCTGCACTGCGAGGCGAGTGAAGCTCGCGCATCCACGGCATAAGCCGGCAGAGGAGCGTGCTGCCGTCCCGGTTCGGCGCGCTGTCACACCGTTTCTTATAGACTACCCACTGCCCCGCTGCGTGCGGAAGGAGGTGCCCTGTGCGTAAGACCTGTCTCCGATTCTTCGCTCTGCTGGCGATGCTCGCTGTCATCACCCTCGCAGGCTCGACAACGGCGACGGCAGACCCGTTTTGCCTCTATGTCACCTCGGAGTGCTTCCCCTGCGGTCCAGAGCTCCAGAGGGAGTGCAGATACTACGCCTGCGACGACGGAAGCAATCCGGTCTACTGCGGCTCGTGCGACCCCTTCTGCATCGTGCTTTGACGCCCGCCTACCGCATCGCCTCCATCGGCGACAACCGCGCCGCCCGGATCGCCGGGTAGAGGCCGAAGGCCCCGGCGAGTACGATGCCCCAGGCGGCGGCGAGGCCGTAGGGGTTGACCACCAGGCCCCAGGGAAACTTGTCGGAGAGGGCGCGGCCGGCCAGCGTGCCGATCGAGGCGCCAAGCGCGGCCAGCACTAGGGCCTCGAGCAGGAACTGCACCAGGATCTGGTGGTCGTCGGCGCCGATCGCCTTGCGCAGGCCGATCTCGTAGCGCCGGTCCGAGAAGGAGGTGCGCATCACCGACAGAAGCGAGTTGCAGGCGGCCCTGCGGTTCCTGGAGCAAAGACGCCCTTGTGTTTGAGAGACCAATAGACGATAATCTCTGTGGAGGCTCGGCTCAGGGGCTGCTCTCGGGTGGCTCCGAAAGCGTTGCCTCCTTTCTTTATTCTTCACCTCGCCTAGCTGTGTACGGGTCCGGCACGAAGACGATGCCATAGAGCTCGTAGACAGAGCCGTCCCGGTAGCCTTGCCCCTGGAACTGAAGCTGGGCAAGCCATCTCCCGAAGTCGTCGGCGATCTCCCTTCGCGCCACCGCGTTCATCCCGCGGGTCGGCAGGCGGAAACCCCAATTCACACAGTAGATTGCCAGGTCTGCTGCCTGGACGGGATAGGTCATGTCCGAGGATACGAAGAACGGCGTCGGCACGATCCACGTCGACCGGTATCGCCCTATCTGAGACCTGCGGAAGTACGCTTCCAGGCGGCGCACGAACCGCCGATCTTCGGTCTTTTCCACCTCATCCATCACGAGCAGGCCGTGCTGCTTCTCCTGCTCAAGCAGGCAGAAGTAACGTTCGAGCAGGAATACGT
This sequence comes from uncultured Holophagales bacterium, assembly GCA_963842525.1. GTDB lineage: Bacteria > Acidobacteriota > Thermoanaerobaculia > Multivoradales > UBA5704 > UBA5704. The sequence continues at coordinate 1,139,102 of CAWJGT010000009.1, read as the reverse complement.
GATCCTTTCGCAGGAATTCCTCGGCCTCGAATGTTTCTGGTTTCACGACGTTGCACGGAATCGCCGACGCAAAAAGCCGTGCCTTATGGTCCCGAAGCAGCTCGAAGGTCCCCGTCGCCATCTCCAGGCACGCCTGCCCGTAGGCTATGAACTCGGTGCGCGATGGCGGCCTCTTTTCCAGCCCCTTGGTGAAGAAGCCCCGGCAGTGCTTACGGCGCTCCTCGTCGGACATCCGTTGCCCCTGCGTCGCCCACTTGAATCGATCCTTGTCGAGGAGCTTGCAGCCTTTCAGCTCCGTCCGGAACTGATTCAGCTCCGTCCCAAACGCTGCCAACTCCAGCCGCTGCATGTCCTGAACGAACGGCCAGAGCTCGGCGGCCATGGTCCGATGGTCGTGGCCGCTCTCGTCAAGGAACAGTAACCAGCTCACAACGCAGACTCCCAACGCCCTTCGATCTGATCGGTTACGGTCGCGAAGTAGTTCTGGTCAGAGATCGCGCAGGTGTCCCGCCCCGGGCCCATGCCAGGTCCTCGGCCACGGCCGCATACTGGCGTTCGACGAGGAGCACCCAGGCGATTCCCACACGCTCGATCGCCTGCGCTCTGGGGATCTCGCCCCGGAGATACTGCCCCAGGACCTGCTCACGCTTCACTGTAGGCTTCGCCATTGGAGAGAGCCTAGCAGAAAAGCGTTACCGCATCGCCTCCATCGGCGACAACCGCGCCGCCCGGATGGCCGGGTAGAGGCCGAAGGCGACGGCGAGGACGAGGGCGATGCCCCAGGCGGCGGCGAGGCCGTAGGGGTTGACCACCAGGCCCCAGGGGAACTTGTCGGAGAGGGCGCGGCAGAGGGCGCTGCCGGCCAGTGTGCCGATCGAGGCGCCGATCGCGGCCAGCACCAGGGCCTCCAGCAGGAACTGCACCAGGATCTGGTGGTCGTCGGCGCCGATCGCCTTGCGCAGGCCGATCTCGTAGCGCCGGTCCGAGAAGGAGATCAGCATCACCGACAGCACGCCCACGCCGCCCACCAGGAGCACCGTGCCCGCGAGGCTGAACAGCACCACGGACCAGCCGCGCATCTGCTGCTGGAAGTCCTGGGAGGCGCGCGCCAGCTCGGCGTCCAGATCCTTGACCTCCACGTCCTCGATGCCGTGATGGGCTTGGCGCGCGCGGGCGAGCATCGCGGCCGAGACCTCCTCAAGGTCCCGCGTGGACTTCATCTTCACCCCCACGAGCGTGAGCTGGTGGTCGGTATCCATGCGGTCCATGTAGGTCTCCAGCGGGATGAGGACGCCGTTGGAGTCCTGGTACAGCTCTTCGTTGAAGATCTGACCTCCGGCCAGCACGCCCACGATGCGATAGGGCACGCCTTCGATCACCACGTCGCGCCCCACCGGATCGCTGCCGCCGAAGAGCTTCGAGGCGAGCGTGGCGCCCACGACCGCCACGGCCGAGTGCCGCCGCTGGTCGTCCTCGGTGATCCCGCGGCCGAGACCCACGGGGCGGTCCATCAGGAACGAATATTCGGCGGTGACGCCGTTGACGAAAATGCGCTCGCCGCCGTCCGCCACCCGCACGATGCTCCGCTTCGTGGCGCGCGGGGAGAACCCCAGCACCTGCGGGTGCGGCGCGGCGATACGCGCCAGATCCTCGTAGCGCAGGCCGGTGCTCATGGCGAAACGCTTCTGCTCCTCGGAGGTCTTCGCTCGCCGGGGAGTGAGGATAGAGCGTGCCGTCCCAGCTCATACCGGCGAAACCGGTGGAGATCTTGTCCTTGACGCCGTCGAGCACCGAGGTCATCACCACCAGGGCGAAGACGCCGAGCATGAGCAGGGTCAGCGTGAGGACCGAGCGCAGCTTGTGCGCCCACAGCTCGATCAGGCCGCCGGTGATGACCTCCCAGACCAGGGCGAGGCGCACGCCCAGGGACCGCTGGCGCCGGGTGGTGCCCGGGTCGCCAGTGGCAGCGGAAAAAGCGAGCACGTCACTCATAGCGCAGCGCCTCCATCGGCGACTGGCGGCTGGCCTTGGCCGCGGGTAGAGGGCGAACAGGAAGCCGAAGACGAGGGCCAGGGCCGTGGCCCAGACGAAGCTCAGCGGCGCGATCATCAACGGGATGCCGATCGACCGCGTGATCACCCACGAGAAGACGATGCCGACGAGAAAGCCGGCGACGCTGCCGAGCAGGGTCAGCAGCAAGGCCTCGGTCATGAACGCCTTGAAGATCTCGCGGCCCGGAGCGCCGAGCGCCATCTTGACGCCCACCTCGCGCACCCGCTCCTTGAGCGAGGCGAGTTGGATGTTGACGTTGACCATGCCACCGCCGATGAGCGCGAGCACGCCCGAGAGCATGAAGATGATGTTGTAGACGTCCTCCTGGCTCATCTGGCGCTCCAGGCGCTTGGCCACGTCGTCGAGGCGGAAGTCGTCCTGCAGGCGGTGGTTGGCCGTGACCAGGGAGGACAGCTCCTTGGAGAAGTCCGCCATGGCCGCGAGGTCGGGCACCCGGAAGGTGACGCGGTCCAGGCGGTGGTAGTCGTCCCCCTCCATGCGGCGCGGCGACCAGCAGAGAGGGCACGGCCACGATCCGGTTGCGCCAGGCGAAGACGTTCTCCTGGCCTTCGCGGAAACGGAAGGTTTTCTCGGCAAAGACGCCAATCACCGCACCGGCACCTCGCCGATGCGCACGGACTTGCCCACGATCTCGCCGGTCGGGAAGAACACGCTCGCCGCCTGCGAGCCCAGGATCGCCACCGGCGCGCCGGTCTCGATAGTCGTGGGCCGAGAAGGCGCGGCCCTGCTCGATCTCATATCCGTTCATGGCGACATAGTCGGCGCCGATGCCGCTGACGTCGCGCTCCTGGTCGGCGAATTCCGAGCGCACCCGCGCCCGGGCCTCCCGGACCACGCTGGTGGCATTGACCGCCTTGGCGGAGGCGAGCCGCCCGCCCTCGGCCGCGTCTTCCAGGCGCAGGCCGAGGTTGGCGTTCTGCAGCGCGCTCGGCGTGCCCTGGTAGGCGGTGTCGGTGGGCAGCACGTTCAGCTTGTCGATGCCGCCGATGCGGGCGAAGAGGCGCTCCGCCTGGTGCCGCTGGCTGTCGGAAATCGAGAATCCGCCGAGCACCGAGGCGACGCCCAGCATCACGCCCAGGGCCTGGAGGAACGAGCGTCCGGGGTTTTGCCGCAGCTCGATCCACGCCTCGAGCAGACGCTCGCGGAAGGCGCCGCTGGTCTTCACGCCGCCTCCTCCCGGCGCTCCTGGAGATTGAGGAGGCCGTCGTGCAGCTCGACGCGGCGCTCCGCCAGGGCGGCGATCGCCGGGTCGTGGGTCACCAGCAGGACGGTGTTGCCCTGGGCGTGCAGCTCCTGGAACAGCGCGAGCACCTCCTGGCCGGTCTTCGAATCGAGCGCGCCCGTGGGCTCGTCGGCGAGCAGCAGCGCCGGCCGGTTGGCGAGGGCGCGGGCGATGGCCACGCGCTGGCGCTGGCCGCCGGAGAGCGCGCCGGGCAGCGTGTTGGCCTTGTCCGGGATTCCCACCCGCTCGAGCAGCTCCAGGGCCCGCTGCCGGCGCTCCTTGCGGGGCACGCCGGCGTAGAGCATCGGCAGCTCGACGTTGCGCAGGATCGTCGCCTTGGGCAGCAGGTTGTACTGCTGGAAGACGAACCCGATCTTCTCGTTGCGGATCGCCGCGAGCTCGGCGCCCGCAGAGCTTCTCCACCTGCCGGCCGTCGAGGGCGTAGCTGCCGCCCGTCGGGCGTGTCGAGGCAGCCCAGGATGGCCATCAGCGTGCTCTTGCCCGACCCCGAAGGGCCGATCAGGGCCACGAGCTCGCCGCGCTCGATCGTCCAGATCGATGCCGCGGAGCGCATGGACCGCGTTGCTCGTCGCTGCCGTAGACCTTGGTCAGGCCCCGGGTTTCGATGATTTTCATGGCTGTTCCTCGTCCCGGGATCAGTTGTTCTCGTCGTCCTTCTCGACCTTCTTGCGCGTCACGTCTTCGAGCGCCACCTGATCGCCGTCGCGGAGACCGGCCATGACCTCGGCCCGCTCCAGCGTCGCGATCCCCGCCTTCACCGGCACCGGCTCGAAGTACTCCTTCCAGTTCTCGGACAGCCAGACGAACTTGCTGCGGCCGTCGAGGGCCTCGCGCGCCTCCTCGATCTGCTCCGGCGAGAGGCGGCTCTTCAGGCGATAGACGACCGTCTGCCCGTCGCGCCGCTGGAGGGCCTCGAGAGGGATCGACAGAGCGTGCGGGCGCGCTCTCGCCGAGGATCTCGACGTTGGCGCTCATGCCGGTGCGGAAGGACTCGTCGAGCTGGTCGAGCGCGACCTCGATCTCGAACACCTTGATCTTGTCCACCACCTTGGCGGCCGGGGCGACGAAGCGCACCTTGCCGTCGAAGATCTTCTGGGGATAGGCGTCGAGCGTGACGCGCACCGGCTGGCCGACGCGCACCTTGGCGATGTCCACCTCGTTCAGGTTGACGCGGATGAGGAGCGATTTGAGATCGGCGACCGTGAACATCACCGTGCCGTCGTTGAACGAGGAGACGCCGGAGGTCACGGTCTCGCCGAGCTCGACGCCCTTGGTGATGACCACGCCGGACATGGGCGACGGTGACCCGCGCCTTCTGGCGTGGACGAGGCGCCGGAGATCGGAATGCCGCGGTCCTCGACGATCTGGTAGCGCGACCGGGCGTTGGCCAGGGTCTCGGCGGCGAGGTCGCGCGAGGTCTGATAGTTGTTCAGGGTCTGGCTGGGGATCAGGCCCGCCTCGAACAGCGCCGTCTGCGCCGCGAGCTCGCGCTCGGCGTCGCGCAGCTTGAGGTCGGCCTGGCTCACCGCGGCCTTGACGTCGGAGAGCGACTGCGCCTGGTTGACGTCGGGCTCGACCTCGGCCAGGACCTGCCCGGTCCGCACCACATCGCCCTCGCGGACACGGAGGTCCAGGATGCGGCCGGACACGGCGGACTTGACGTCCACCTTGATCTCGGGATCCACCACACCCACCTCGCGCACGCTCACCTGCAGGTCCTCGGCCTGCACCTTGCCGAGGCGGAACGGCGACTCCCGCTCCTCCGGCTGGGAGCGGGTCGTCGCGCGGGCCACCACGAGACTGCCCGTCACGAGCACCACTGCGGCACTGGCGATCACCCATTTCTTGCGCATGACAGCCCTTCTTTCTTGACAACAACCTGGTCCGTCGAGATCGGTTTCCAGGCTGGCTGAGGTTCGGGGTCCAACAACTACCGACATCCTCTCTACGACGGAGGGGGGCGAAAGGTTACAGGGGCTTCTGCGCGATCGTTGGCGCCCGGTCAGTGGCTTGACGTTGGCCGATGCGCTAGAATGTCCGGGATGGATAAACTCGCCGCCATCCTGGATGCTGTACGTACGCTCTCTCCCGATGAGCGTAGCCGGCTCATTGTCGAGCTGGATGCTCTCGACCTGGCGGAGCCTCCAGGTGTCCCGACGAGCCGGGAGCCGTTCGCAGCGCTCCGGGCTCTTTCTGGTACGGCTCATTCGGACTTCACAGATATTTCTACGGACAAATACGCACACGTGGCCGCGGCCCCCTTGGAGACCCTCGATGAAGCTGCAGATCGTTCTTGAACCCAGCGAAGAAGGCGGCTACACGGCGATCGTGCCAGCCCTGCCGGGATGCCTGAGCGAGGGCGATACCCGGGAGGAGGCACTGGCCAACGTCCAGGAAGCCATCGCGCTCTACCTGGAGCCGATCGAGGACGACCGGGACTTCGCTCCCAATGCGGAAGTCTTGGAAGTCGCCGTTTGAGCAAAGTCCCTAGCCTGAGCTATGAGCAGGTGATCAATGCCCTGCGCCGCGACGGCTGGCTGGTCGTCCGCCAGCGAGGCAGTCACATCCGTCTCCAGAAGCGGACCGCAGACGAGACTCTCAAGATCATTGTTCCAGCCCATCGGCCCATCAAGCGCTCGACCCTTTCACATATCCTGAAGCAGGCCCGCCTCGATCTGGACGTGTTTCTCGAGCTTCTCTAATAGGGTGAGATTCCCGGCGAAGCCGACTCCTATTGTCCGCAGATCATCGCGGCCAGCCTGCGAGTCTCCTCGATCTCCGCCGCCGCTCCCTCCCCGTAGCTCTCAAATCCCTTCAGAGCCGCCTCGGCGTACTGCAAGGCATCCGGACACCGCCCGGCGCGAAGCAGGGAGACGGCAACATTAAAGCGAGTCAGGGCGGCACCGTAGATGTTGCCTGCTTGCTCTCTCAAGCTAATCGACTCCCGGAATTGTTGAACTGAGTGATCGAGATAGCCTGCATCGCCAAAGATGGCACCAAGCTGGTGGTGCGTGATGGCTAAGTCGTTGATCGCATCCTCGGGAAGAAGGTCGAGAGCTCCTTGGTAGCACCTCACCGCTTCGTTAAAATGCCGAAGAACCTCTTCATCGGCTCGTCCTGCGGCTCGGGCAACAAGGAAGTGCTCCTTGGCAATGATTCCCAACTGCCCCAGGCATCGGCCACGCGCCAGTCGATCGCTTTCAGCGAACAGTTCAAGGCTCCTTCGGTACCATGACTCAGCTTGGTTGAGATCGCGGAGGTCGGGCAGATTCTTGAACGCATGCCCAAGGCCGAACGAGCAAGCCGCCGCCTCGGGTAGGTCGCCGATTCGCATTGAAAGCTCCAAGGCTTCCTCATAAACCGGAACGCAATCCACACGGCCCAGCTCGCGCCGGATATGTCCGAGCATCTCCAGAGAAACCGCAAGTGACCGGATTGCGCTCCACCCACCGCTCTCCAGCTTTTCTACTGGTCGGGCCAGAAAGCGCGCAGCCTGCTGATGATTCCATTCTACACGGATGGTTTGCATGCGCTCGGCCTCGGGCCACCGCCGTTCCTCGAAAGCAAGTCGCACGCGGTACTCCGAGGCCAGCTTCCAACTCTCCTCTCGGCATGGCAAGGGGCCATCACTCACCGGATCGACGAAGTCCGGCACAATCTCCTCGACCAGCCGTTTCCACTCCGCCTGCCGGCCGGTATGGCCATAGAGGTGCCGGAGTCCCTGCATGGTGCTGGTGACAGAGTTCCAACAGCCATGGGCTCGCGCCAACCGGCGAGCGTGGAGCAGGTTCGCCTCCTCGGTACGCAACGTATCGACGACCTCGCGGTTCCCTTGCTCGTATTGACTCCAGAAGGCATCCCCCAACTCGCCCAAGGTCTCGACGAACGCACGCACGGCCGCGTTGTTATCGGCCGGGTAGCACCGCTCAAATAGACCCTTGAAGTACCAAGGGAGGGCGGGGTGAATCCCATAGTACCCGCCGCCGTGCGCGGCCAGGAGCCCAACTTCTGCGGCGCGGTCGAGGAGGGCAATACCCTCCTCACGGGTCAGGCTCCGTACCTCGGGCAGGCACCACGAGGTCTCGGGATCGCCCATGACGCACAGCACGGCCACGTTCACAAACCCCTGAAACAGATAGAGCAGGGCGAGCTTCTTTCGTTCCTCCTCATCGAAAGCCTGCTCGAACCCATACGCAAGCGAGGCGCCGAGGGAGCGGGAGCGCCCCTCGGCGGCCTCGTCAGAGAAGGTGGCTTCGCCGGAGCGGAGGCGGGCGACGAAGGCTTCGATCTGCTCTTTCGTCTTGAGGCCCTCGCGTAGTGCTTGGCGGGCGAGGACAGTGAGCGTCATTGGGTTGCCCTGGGCAAAGGCGAGGAGCGGGCGCCAGTCCTCGATGTCGGCGAGCCGGCGGCCGTGCTTTTCGGCAAGAGCCCGGACGAGTTGGAGGCTCTCCGCCATCGGCATCGGCGGCACTGCAATGCGCCTGGGCAGATCTCCCAGCCACGACCGCTCGTCGCGACGCGACGTCAAGAGAATCTTTGCTTCGGTCTCCCGCACGGCGCGCAGGAAGCCGAGAAGCTCCTCCTGCTCCTCTGCGCTCCAGGCTGACTCCGTGCCTGCCGGAAAGCCGGTCACCGGCTCGATGTTGTCCCAGATCCACAGCACCGGTACCTGGGCGAGGACCTGGAGAGCCACCTGCCGCCGCGTCGCATCATCGAGCGCCAGCCAGTGGACGCCTGACCGCTCCAGAGCCGGCCCGAAGACTTGGCCGATCCGGTCCAGCACACGGGACAGCGGGAGGTAGCGCTCGAAGGTGGTGAAGAGGACGGGGCCGTCGACGCCGCCGGTCAATGAGTACCAGCGAGCGAATTCGGCGGTGGTGGTGGTCTTGCCGCTGCCGGCATAGGCATGGAGGAGGACGATCGAGGTCCGATCGAAGGCGCGGTCGAGGGCGAGGAGCGTTTCGTCCCGGCCGAAAAAGCCGACGTCGGGCGGCGGGGGGAGGTCGGCATCGAGGCCACCGGCTTGCGACGCCGTGGCTCCTGCTTCGACGTGAATCTTCAGGCGGCCGTCGTCCTTTGCCTTCGGAAAGAGCTCCAGCGGCGTCGCCTCGTAGACGACGGGGACGGTCCAGTCCTGGAGCGGCAAGGGTGTGTAGACCACCTCGCGCAGCGGGTTGTCGGCCAGGCTCGTGCGCGCCAAGGTTACCGCCCCGCCCAGCGAGTCACCGCGAACAAGGGAGGCGTAGAGCTCGGCCACGAGCCGGGCGGCGGTGACTACGTAGATGTTGTAGCGCATGGCCACCACCCCGGCTACGCCCGCATCCATCACCTCCTGCGCGAGCGAGCCGAAGGCCCGCACCTGCGAGTGAGGATCAATCGTGGTGTCTGTGCTCGGCGTCGATGCCGGCTCGGTGTGCGCTGAGCGGCAGGCGTTGAGGACAAGGACGGACACTCCCGTACTCGCAAGAAGCTGCCCCAGCGAGGTGCCGTCCACCAGCTCTCCGTTGTCTTCGAGCTGCGGGTTTTCGAACACGAGATAGCCGTGCTTGCCTGTGCGTGGTCCGGCGAGGATAGTCGGTCTGAGCCGCCCCAGGAGAGCCCTGATCCCCCTGGCCTCCTCGACCTCTATATAAGTTCCGTGGCCGTCGAAGTGGACCACGTGGTAGGGCTGGCCCTCCCGGTGCGCCTGGCGGAGCGCCTTCCCGAGCTGCTCGAAGGTGGGCGGCCGCAGGACATCCAAATCGTAGGCTTCGCGATTGGCCTCGCTGAGCCCGCGGAGGAGTTGGCTCGCCACCGAGCGGAACGGCACATCTTCATCTCCCCGCGGCCGGCAGAGGACCAGGAGGATGCGGATCTTCCCTTTCTTCTTGGCTGGAAGCTGGGGAGCGCGGGCCGTGTTGGGCTGTGCGCGTACGAACGACTGGGCGGTGAGGGCCAGGGCAGCAGTCGTTCTCGGCTCTCGCAGCAGCTCCCAGGGGATCGTGGCCGCCTCGGTCACACCCGAGACGATCTCGACGCGTGTCTCCGGCAGCCGCTCCTCCACCCGGCTCCAGATCCTCCGAGTGTCCTCATTTGCATGGAACACCGCCTTGAACAGCTCCGTCCCCACCTCTGCCATCCGCCCCTCGACCCGGCGCGCGATCGTCGGCGCCGGCTCCTGGGGGTATAGAAGGAACTCCTCCAGATACCAGCGCAGATCCTCTTCATCCTGTGGCGAGAGGCCGAAGGCAAACTCGGCGGTGGCAGCTCGCGGAGCGCTGTCGCCGGTGAGATCGAGGTCCACCCGGTGGCGGCCCTCCGCTATGGAGTGCTGCTTGATGCGGAGCTGAAGCATGACGAAGTGTACTTCAGTCCGCAGCGCGGCTCTTTTGAAGGGCTTCCCGTTTACTCTTCCCCGCCTATGCCCTTGAGCTTGAACCTGAGGCCCAAATGGGCGCTGAGCTGCTCGTCGACCTCGCCCAGGAACTCGCCGTGATTGGCGTAGACCACGCCTAGAGGGACATCGAGCTGTCCCACCTTGAGCTCGAAGGTGGCGGTTGCCACGAGCCGGTCCCGGCGCGTCGGATCATCGCTGACATCCTCGTAGCGGGCCACGATGTCGAAGCGGGTCGGCTGGTCCTGCAAACCGACGAAATTGCGACTCCAGCCCAAAGCCGCGATCCTCTTCTTCGACCCTGGGATCCTGAGGTCCGTCAGCTCCGAGTCCGGCAGCAGAGCCGCAAGGGGCACCTCCAGGGTGTCGTTGCTCTCGTACTCGAGCGAGAACGAGAACCGCTCGCCTTCGGTGACCTCCTTGCCATGCTTGGCCATGAAACCCTTGTATTGGGCGAGGCACCTCTTGACCAGGTCCCGATCGGCCGTTTCCGCGGACAGCTCGAGATCCTGATGGCACTCGTCCGATCTCAGCGCCTGATTGAGGTTCGTGCGGGACCATTCGAAGGTCAGCTTTCCGGACGTTGCATTGGGCCCGACGAGAGCCTCCCTCTCGTTCCGCTTGATGCTGAGGTGGAGCTGCGGCTGGTTGGCCACCAGCTCACCGAACCGGTCGAGGCCTGCCTCCACGAGCTTCTCGCGCAGGGTTCGCAGGTTCGAGTAGAAGGCTTGCGCAGCCGCGGCGACACTCCTTCGCGCTGCCAGCGCCTTGGCCACCCGCTCGGCCTGATCGCCGCCACACGTCTCGGACTCCTTGATCTCCTCGAACGTCACGTCCTCCAGATCGTCCGCTCCGGTGCACCGCACTTCGTTCAGAGCGGCTGCCAATGCAGGGCCAGATTGCCTCTGCTGGTCTTCCATCTCGAGGACAAAGGGCTGGACCAGGGCCTGATACCGACCGCGGTAGATCTCGAAGTCGCGACCGCGCTTGAGGCCTTCCATGTTGTAGGTAAAGCTGATGACGAGGTCATCCCCGGCCGAAAGCTGATCCTCGAGCTGGCCAGCAAGCTCGTCGCGCGAGGCTTCCGGAAGGGCGTCCCGCACCACCGAGGAGAGAGCGGGCTCGGTTGCCGTGATCGCCTGCAACTGAGAGTTCTTGCCTCCGAGGCCACCCGGCAGCAGAAAGTTGAGGTCGGCGATGAGGTCGCCCTGGTCGTCCACCACGTCGCCCTGGCCAAAGAGTCCCGCAAAAGCAAGCAGCGGCAGGAAGCTCTTGGTCGTCGCTTGCAGCGTCGTACCGCTCGTATCCTGGCCGGTGGGCTGCTCTTCGAGATCCTGCTCTTCCTCGGCCTCGGTTTCCTGCACAGTTTCCTCCGCAGAGGCCTCCGGCTCCGGTGCCACTTCTTGCCTGATGCGATCCCAGCACGAGCCGACAGTGTCCTCCGGCTGGCACATCTCTGCGGCTTGAGCCGCCGGCCCCATCGCCAGCAGGCAGACAACGAGGGCGACCAGCGTGCCGGGCTTGAGCATTGCTGTTTTCATGCTGCCTCCCTCAGGCCATGAAGATGATGATCGCGACCGCATCCGCAGGTGCAGAGGAATGAACCTCGCTGTAGACCTTGCCGTGCGGCGATCCGCCGGGCTTGGTGATCTTGAGGTCCACCTGAGCGTTGCTCGGGCCGGCGAAGGTCAGGACGAGCTGGCCAATGTAGTGGTCGTCGCCTGCTCCATTCAGCACCTGTGCCACCCCCGCGCGCAGGGCGGCATTGTCGAAATGCGCTTCGAGCTGTCCATCCTGGCGCCGCAGGAAGAGATCGGCGCTCCATCGGTCCGGCGGTGGAGCCGCGGTCGGTGAGACTTTGGCATGCAGTGTCGAGCCCGTAGGAACGTTCTGCTTGGAGAACAGGCCCTTCGGCATCTAGACCTCCCTCTGGTTTTCCGCAGTTTTCCAGCGGCATGGTTTCTCGTCCCCTTCTAGATGGAGCGATCAGAGCGCATACTTTCATATTTTAACTCTGAAGCAGGCCGAGATCAAGTGGACGACAGAAGCGGCATCTTAGCGAGTTGCGAGCGCAAAGGCGATGACGTAGTCGCCGAGTGGTGTGACAGGCAGGCCGTGGCCGCCGGCGGAGATCACCACGTATTGCTTGCCGTCGGGGCCGCGGAAGGTCATGGGCATGGCACGGGCGCTCGTGGGCAGCTCGCCTTTCCAGAGCTCCTTGCCGGTGGCGACGTCGAAGGCGCGGAGAGCCGGATCGAGCGTTCCGGCCATGAAGACGAGGCCACCGGCAGTGACAATGGGTCCGCCGAGAGTTATTGAGCCGTAGTGCGGAGGCGGCGGGCCCGCCGGTCCCAGCGCCGGCAAGTGGCCGGTCGGCACGGTCCAGCGGACGGCGCCGGTGTCGGCGTCGACCGCGCTGAGCACACCCCAGGGCGGCGGTGTGCACGGCCAGCCTCCGGGAGCGCGGAGCAGGCGTCGCGCCATACCGTAGGGCGTTCCGGACTGGCGGGCGAATTCCCATCCGCCGGTCAGGTCCCGGCCGGCAGTCTCGCGCTCGCGGTCGAAATCGGCGCGCGCAATCAGGCGGACCTCCGCGGCCAGGTTGTTCGATGGAATCAGCAGCAGCCGGTTGGCGGGATCGTAGGCGGCGCCGCTCCAGTTCATGCCGCCGACGTTGCCCGGAATCAGGATCGATCCCCGCAGGCTGGGCGGCGTGAAAACCCCTTCGGACCGGAGCCTGGCGATCGCCTCGCGGCACCACTTGCGGTCGGGCTCGGGTCCCTGGATCTCCTCGACGTTCAACGTCTGCTGCGCCAGCGGACGCGGCGCCACGGGGAACGGCTGCGTGGGCGACGCGACCTCGCCCGGCACATCGCTCTTCGGGACCGGCCGCTCCTCGACGCCGAAAATGGGTTCGCCGGTTTCGCGGTGCAGGACGAAGAAATTGCCGCTCTTCGATCCGACGCCAAGAGCGGGCACGACCCGGCCGTCGCGATGGACGTTGAACAGTACCGGCGGCGAGGCGACATCGTAGTCCCAGAGGTCGTGGTGCACGGTCTGGAACGACCAGACGCGCTCGCCGGTGTCGGCGCGCAGAGCCACGATGGAATTCGCATAGAGGTTGTTGCCCAGACGCTCGCCGCCATAGTAGTCGGGGCTGGCGCTGCCGGTGGGGACGAAGACCAGGTTGCGCTCGGGATCGGCGGCCAGGACGGACCAGGCGTTGGCTGCGCCGGTGCGTCGCGCACTGCCATTCTTCCAGGTCTCGGCACCGGGAGCCTTCGGGTCCTGCGGAATGGGGTCCCAGGACCACTTCAGCTTGCCGGTGACCACGTCGAAGCCGCGCACTTCCCCGCTGGGCTGGTTGACGGCGTCGTTGTCGGCGATGCCGGAGCCGACGACGATCGTGTTGCCGATGACGGCCGGCGGCGAGGTTTCCTCGTAGTCGGCGTAGTGATCGCGCGCCGGAGGGATGCGCAGGCCACGGCGCAGATCGACAATGCCCTTCTTTCCGAAGTCGGTGCAGGGCTTGCCGGTGGCAGCATCGACCGCGATCAGGCGCGCATCGATCGTGGCGAGGAAGATCCGGCGCTGGCCGGACGGCGACTTCCACGTGGAGACGCCGCGGCTGACGAAGTCGCCATAGCCGGCATCCTTGTCGATCCTGGCATCGTAGACCCAGCGCTGCGTGCCGGTCACGGGATCGAGCGCGAAGATGCGGCCGAGCGGTGTCGAAAGATACAGCGTGCCGTCGACGTAAATTGGAGTCGCTTCGAAGGCGGTGGGCCTGGAATCCTTGGGCTGATAGGAATCGCCGGTGCGGAAGGTCCAGGCGACCTTGAGGGACTGGACATTTTCCCGATCGATGACAGCGAGCGGAGAAAAGCGCTGCCCGCCGGGATCGCGGCCCCAGGCGGGCCAATCCTCGCCGGGCTGAGCTGCCTGGGCCGGCGCGGTCTCGAGGGTCTTGGGGAGCACCTGGGCGACCACCCCGGCCACTGTGATGAGAGCCAAACCTAGCGCTATGGTCTTCAAGTTCATGACGCGGCCATTCTATCGCGGTGCAACCCCCGGCCGATCTTTACGTATAGCTTCTTAAGCTCATGGAGAGGGTCGGAGCGTTGCAAAGCTCCGAGCGTGGCATTTCATTGTCTCTTTTCTGACCGGACCAGGGCGTTCCCTCGCGCCCCGGTCCGGCTCTCTTCCCTATCTACCTATGTGATCGTGAAGTTGGCGTTCGAGATGTCGAAGAAGATGTTGCCCACACAGGTGACGCGGATGCGCGCCTGGGTGGTCGGCGTGCTGGGGATCGTCACGGACTGCGTACCGTCGTTGGGCGTCGAGGCCAGGAGGTTGTTGAAGGTGGCGCCGCCGTCGGTCGAGAGGTCGATCGCGACGTTGGCGCAACTGACCGGCGACGAGGTAGTGCTCGCCACGTTCCAGGTCACCGTCTGCGAGCTGCCGCCGGCCCAGGTCACCGCCGTGTTGGGCTGGGTGACGGTGAACGGCCCGGCCGAGGTGACCACCCGTACCGTGGTCGAAGCGTAGTTGACCCCACCGCCGCCCGCACGGTTGTCACGGGCTGTCAGGCGGAACGTCATCGTACGGTTGCGGTTCGACATCGACTCGCCCAGGGTCGCGACGTTGCCGAGGATGTCCGAGAGGCGGGGGAAGGTGCGGCTCGGCACGGTCAACGGCACGAACGAGCGGAAGATCGGCCGCACCGCATTGGTGTCGGTGTTGGGCGGCGCGGCGCTGCCCAGGTCGAATTCCTCCCACATGTAGGTCAGGGTGTCGGGGTCCGGATCGGTGGCCGAGCCGGTGAGAGTGAACGGCGTCTGCCGCGGAACCGTGAAAGCGGCGCCGGCATTGACACTGGGAGCAGAGTTGCCGGTCGCAGTGATGACCGGACAGGAGCTGCCGGTAAACCCGGTCGAAAACGCTACGATCTGGTCGAAGCTCCGGGTGTGGAAGGTGTCGTCGCTATGCGGCTGGAGGTTCTCGGCGCCGCAGATACCGGCGTAGGCCATGATCGTCGAGCCGCTGCCCGGCTCGTACGCCGACGAGGCGGAGCGGTTGCCGCCGCCGCAATTGCCGGTGGTGCCGTTGAACGTATGGGCGGCGCCGAACTGGTGCCCCATCTCGTGCGCCACGTAGTCGACGTCGAAGCCGTCGCCGACCGGGTTCGGCTGGCCGGTGACGCCGCGCGCCTTGCTCCCGGTGCATGGCACCGACAGTTGGGCGATGCCTCCGCCACCGGTCGAGAATACGTGACCGATGTCGTAATTGGCCGAACCGATGACGCTGTTCAGGTTGGTCTGGTTCTGCCCCAGCATGGCGCTGCCGTTACCGTTGGAGTACGGATCGGTGGCTCCGTTGGTGTAGACCACCAGGTTGTTGTTGGCCACGATCACCATCCGGATCGCCACGTCGCGCTCGAAGATCCCGTTGACCCGGTTCATCGACACCGCCATGGCGGCCAGACCGCAGGCCACCGCCGCCGGATTGGGCGAGCAGACCGCGGCCGTGTACTCGCCGGTCCCGGCGAGCGCCAGGCGATAGGTACGGAGCTGAGATCCCGACGCGGCCTCGGCGGTGATCACCCGCGGGAGGATCTGATCGATGGCGTGCTCACTTGCCAGACCCGGGCGCCCGTCCCGGACGCCGCACCGGAAGGCCGGCCCGGCCGCCTTGCGCCCGTCTTTCTTGAAGTAGGAGAGGACGTAACGTGCATCCCAGCGGCGGTAGGGGTCCACGAACACAGTGCCCGACGCCGACAGCACCATGGCATGGAAACCCAATGGAGTCAGGCTCAGACGGGCGGTCGCCGTGGGATCGTCGATCCCCTGCGCCACGAAGGTGCGGATCTCGGAAAAGCGGGCCGCCAGCTCCGGCTCGAAGATCGGCGACTCCTCGATGCGGAAGAGCTGGTCCGTGCCGTCCGGGTACGGCAGGGCAAGCAACACCGGCACCGCCGCGGCCGACGCCGAGCGCTCGGCCGGCGTCCGGTCCAGCAGGCTCGTCAGGGCCTTGACGTCCACTTCCAGAGCGCGGAACCGGGCCGGCAGCGGAACCTCCCCGACGTCTCCCCGGGGCGGAAGGTTGTGGAGCGACTTCAGGGTGAGGTCGCGGAAGACGGGCTCTTCCGCGGCGAGTGATACGGCGAGAGCACAAAGGACGACAGCAAGGGCGACGACACGACGTTCGAGCATCGGACTCCTCCACAAGGTTAAGTGGCGATATGGGTACTTCCGCGGCTCGCTATCTTACTCGCTGTTCAAGGATCAACTCAATAGAGGAAGACGCACATCTTCAGAACTGCCTGAAGAATCGCCTCGCACCTACTTGGCAGGGACGGGCCGTCCAGATTCCCGCTCTCGCTACGGAAGATTCCTGATTCTGCTACCATGGAAGCATGAAGACGACGATCGATATTCCGGACAAGGAGCTGGAGGAAGTCATCCGCCATACCCACGCCCGGACCAAGCGCGATGCGATTGTCACGGCGATCAGCGAATTCAACCGACGGAAGCGCCTTGAGAAGCTCGCCGAGAAGCTGGGAACCTTCGATAACGTCATGTCCCTCGAGGAGCTGCTGCGGCTCCGAGAGACCGAATAAGAGATGGCCCGGCCGCTACGATCGCTTGGCGGCGGTGATTCCAGCCGCGGAATAGGGATCGAGCTTCCCGCTTGCCCCTGAATCCTACCTGGAGTAGGATTCCTGCATGCGAACTGAGAAAGTCTCCCTCACCCTGGAGGAAGAGCTTCTCGCCGAAGCTCGAGAGGTCGTCGGTTCCCGGGGGCTTTCGAGCTACGTCAACCGTGCCCTCCGTCACCAGTTGCAGCACGACCGGCTCGCCGGCTTGCTCGTGGAGCTCGAGCAGGAGAAGGGACCGATCGAGCCGCAGGTGATTGAGGAGGTCCGCAGAGCATGGCCGTCACCTGCAGAGAAGGCCGCCAAGCGCCGCAGCGCCTGATCCTCGATTCCGGGGCGGTCATCGCTCTGGCCCGGGGAGACCAGAGAGCGCGGGCATTCCTGGCCCGAGCCCTGGAGCTCGGAGTACCGGTCGAAATCCCGGTAGTCGTCGTAGCCGAGACCGTCCGCGGCGGACCGCGCGACGCTCCCGTCAACCGTGTGCTGAAGGCTGTCGGCTCCGTGCCTGAGGCGCGCGAGGCCCATGGGCGCACCGCCGGCCGCCTCCTGGGAGCAGCCCGCTCGGCCGAGACCATGGACGCGCTGGTCGTGGCCCATGCCGTGGAGGCAGGAGGAGCCCATATCCTCACCGGCGACCGTGATGATCTGGAGCGGCTCGCAGCGCCACACCGCGAAGTTTGGATTCATCCTCTCTGAGGAGGTGGCTCCTCTGGAGAATCGCCTGGCACCCAGTTGGGGGGCCAAAGCCGAGGAATGCACCAAGCCGATCGTAAGCGGGAGCCGGCCGTCTGGCGGTACCTGGAAGCGAGGAAATCTGTCCATCCTGATCTCCTTTCAAGGTGCGGAAGTCAGTCGCCGAGGTTCGCTCGACGGGAAGGAGCGAAGGGATCGGAACGCCACGAGCACGACTCTAAGGCTGACTGTTGACCACGAGGCTATAAATCGGAATGCACTTCTGAGAGAATGGGATTACGTTCAATCAGATGTCCAACCACCCCCCTCTCACCCGCTCGACGCATACTTTGCCCTTCGAGCGGCTGTCGCCCACGGACTTCGAGCGCCTGTGCCTGTGGCTCGTACGCCGCGAGGGCTGGCAGGACGCCGAACACCTCGGCGCTTCCGGCGGCGATCAGGGCCGCGACCTCGCTGGTACCCGCGAAGGCCGCCGGACCGTCTTCCAATGTAAGCGTTACCGAGCCTTCGGCCCTTCCGATGCCATGGCTGCGGTGGCGCAGATTCTGATGCTGCCCCCGAAGCACCGCCCTGAGGAACTGGTGCTCATGGTCACCTGCGATATCAGCGCCGGCACCCGCGACCGGGCTCGTGAAATGGCGGGCGCCCTGAACCTCCGAATTTGGGCACTCTCCGAACTCGATGAGTGCGTCAAGCGCCATCCGGATCTCCTGGCGGAGTTCTTCAATCTCCCTTCGGCCGCCCCCCTCTCTATCCGGCTCCGTGGGCCTGCCCCCGAAACTGCCTCCCTATT
Organism: uncultured Holophagales bacterium; assembly: GCA_963842525.1. GTDB lineage: Bacteria > Acidobacteriota > Thermoanaerobaculia > Multivoradales > UBA5704 > UBA5704. Next base: position 1,121,272 of record CAWJGT010000009.1, on the reverse strand, counting down.
ATCGGGAGCGGCCCTCTTACAGCGCGACCCTCAAGCAGGCTGTCCTGGCCCGTCCGTGCACTCCTCTGGCTATCACGGGAGTGGGCTCGGTGCGCGTCCAGGGTATGGGGGGAATCGGAAAGACCGTCCTGGCAGCCGCCATCGCCTGGGACCCGGAAGTGCGTGTGGCCTTCCCTGATGGGGTTTACTGGTTAAGCGTAGGCCGCGAAGCCAATCTCCTCGGCCTCTTACGGGAGTTGGCGGACGCCTTGGGAGCCCACAGCTCAGATCTCTCCTCCATTGCGCAGGCCCGAGAGCGGGTCCGCCGATTTTTGGCCAGTCGCCGTGCGCTCCTTGTCCTCGACGACGTCTGGACGCTCGAGGCTGCCCAGATCCTCGACGTGGTCACGCCACCCGGCCGTCTGCTGCTGTCGACCCGCAACGGCGGAATCCTGGCGAGCATAGCGGCGTGGGAACTCCAGGTAGACGTTTTGGAGCCGGACGAGGCCCTGCGCCTTCTCGCCTCCTGGGCCGGGCAGAACCGTGCCGACATGCCATCCTCCGCTCATCAGGTAGCAAAGGAATGCGGTTTTCTCCCTTTGGCTCTCGCCATGGCCGGTGGCTTGGCCCGCCGGCTCGGCGAGTGGGATGAAGTTCTGCACAGGCTTCGTCAGGCCGACCTGGAGCGCTTAGAAAACCACTTCCCTGACTATCCCTACCCGAATCTGCTCCGTGCTCTCGCGGCCAGCATCGAAGCTCTGTCTCCGGAGGAGCGAGAGCGTTATGTTGAGTTGGCTGTCTTTCCAGAGAACGCGGCGATTCCCAGGGCCGCCGTGGAAACTCTGTGGTCCGCAGCCGGCCTCGATCAGAGTGAGGCCAACCGGCTTCTAAATGCTCTCGCCGACCGGTCTCTCCTCCTGCGTGAGACAGGAGACCGCCTCGCCCTGCATGATCTTCAGCGCGACTACATCCGAAAGACGGCCGGCAGCATGGTATCCTTGCAGCGCCGCTTCATCGAAAGCTATACCACCTGTTCGCCGGGTGGTTTCGCCACTGGCCCCAACGACGGGTGGTACTTCGAACAGCTTCCCTGGCATCTCGCCCAGGCAGGAATGGCGGACGAGTTGCGAGAGCTTCTCTTCGATGTGTCATGGCTGCAGGCCAAGCTGGCCGTGACTGGAGTCCCTGCGTTGCTCACCGACTACGATCTCCTCTCCGGCGATCCTGCCGCCCCGCTGTTCCAAGCTGCTCTGCGCCTGTCGGCTCATGTCGTGGCACGGGACCCCGACCAGCTCGCGAGCCAGCTCCTGGGGCGTCTCTCCGGGGAAGACGCTCCCGGGCTCGACTCTATCCTGACCCAGATCAGCCAGTGGAGCGGCACCTGCTGGCTACGCCCGCTCCGTCCTACCCTCACGCAGCCCGGCCCCCTCCTGCGGACCTTCCGGACCCGCAGCCAACTGAACACATTCGTCGTCGTGGGTGGCTGCCAGATCGTCGCCGCCACAAATTCTGGCCTGGAGGCTTGGGACTTGGAGACCGGGGAATTCCTACGCTCCCGCGAAGGTCCGGTCGACGACCTGATCCCGTGGGATAACCACCGCGTGGCGACCATCCGGTCCAATGGAGAGGCAGGCCTCTGGGACCTCCAGACTGACGCCTGGACCGAGATCCCCATCCCTCGCCTCTCGCCTCTCAAGGCGTTTCTCGCCCTCCTCCAGGGCCGTACCAAACGTCATAGAAGAGGGCTTCGGATCGTGGCCGCCGCAGGCGGGCGGCTCGCGGTCGCCGCCAGGGGCGCAGCCATTCTGATTATCGATCCTGATCATGGAGAAATCCTCCACGTCCTCCGCAGGAAGCACCCTGCCCATCTTTCAGACCTCGCGGCTCTCGAGCCTCATGTGGCTGCGAGCTTCACCGATGGAATCGTGATCATCTGGGACCTAGCAACCGGCCGCAAGGTACAGGAGTTGAAGCTGGGCCCTGCCATTGACGGGCCATGGTGGACCGTGATGTCGGCCCGCGACGGACGGTTGGCAGCAGCATCCATTCCTTGCGAGCTCAAAGTCTGGGACTGGCGGTCCGGCATAGTGCTTTTCCACTCCTCCGTTGCCGATCTGAGAGCTTATGGCTTGGCGTGGTTGGACGATGAACGCCTCGCGAGCATCACTCCCGGAGGGTCTCTTCGGCTCAGAACCATTCCTCAAGGCGATCTCGTCCGCCTTCCCGCCGCGCACTCCGCCACACCGGTTGGACTTGCCAGCGCGGTCGGGGGGCTGGTCGTTTCGGGGTCAACCGACTCACTCTTAAGGGTCTGGGACATGGCCCAGCCCGCCTGGGTACGGACACCGGCCAAGCGGGATGGCCGGATATCGAGCATCGCTTTCATCGACAACGATCACGCCGTCTGCTCCTGGGCGCAAGGAATGGTGTGGCTCCTGGAAACCCGCACAGGACGGTTGCGTTCCCTTTCGCTAGTCCGGCGTCGCCGGGAGACCCTCCTCGCCGTGCTGGACATCGATCGGTTTGTACTGAATGCCGGCCTCGGCGCCGTTCAGGTTTGCGCGAAGGACGGGCGGCACAGGTACTCTGTCCAGCCAGGCGTCGACATCCGAGACGCGATCCTGGTAAAACCTGACCGCCTGGTCCTTCGCTCGGTGGACTCGGCCTGGATCTTTAACCCGGACAACGGTTGGCTACGGAAAATCCCGATGCCTGTGGGAGAGGTTCTCGAACAGGCAGGAGAGGGCCGGTGGCTCGTTACGGAGCAGGACCGCAAGATTCTTCGCTGGGATCTCGGGCGGAGAACCCTGCACCAATTTTCGCTCGATCAGCACATCTCCGGACTAGCGTCTTTGGGGAACGACCGACTGGCCGTCTGCCTGGCCTCACGGGATCTGGCCGTGCTCAATCTCGAAACGGGCTCCCTGCTCTGTCACTGGACCGGTGAGCCTCGCCCCAACGAGGCTCTTCAAAGCCTTATCTCTGTGAGCGCCGACCGGTTCGCCTCCCTTTCGACCGCTCACGACTTGCGGCTATGGAGCGGTTTGAATGGAGCGCTCTTGACGACTTTCACCTTCGATGTTCCCCCCACGGCTGTCGCCGCTTCTCCCGCCGGGCGTACAGTGGTCGTGGGAGACCGGAACGGCGCACTGCACGTCCTCGACCTTGAGGAATCCGGCACCGTTTCGGTCTGAGAGACCTCCGGCAAAGCCGGAGGCTTGAAATATGAGAGGCGCTCAAAGCGGCTTGCTGGAACGCGTTTGACCACTCGGAGACGCCAGCCTTCCGGCACATGGAGCGGGAGCCGATTCGCAAACAGAAGAATCCGATCATCGGCTCCAACTGCATCTCGCCTGCAGGTGCAGGAATTTTTGCACGTCTTGAAGTACGTCTCATCCGTATCCGGTGGAGCGGCTCGCTTCGCCTTCCCGAGGTCCTCTCATCGAGAGGCGCCGGCTCACCGGCGCCTCTCGTCTTACGCTTTACTCCGCCGCCCCCTTCTCGCGCAGGATGTTCCACACCTTCTCGGGTGTGATCGGGATATCGATGTGCCGCACACCCAGGTGCGCCAGCGCATCGACGACCGCGTTGGCGATGGCCGGCGGGGCTCCTACGGTGGCTGACTCGCCGACTCCCTTGGCTCCGAAGGGATGGTGCGGCGACGGGGTCACGGTCTTGGCGGTTTCCCAGTTCGGCGTCTCCATGGCGGTGGGGAGGAGGTAGTCCATGAAGCTGCCGCCGGAGATGTTGCCGTTTTCGTCGTAGGTGATCTCTTCGAAGAGGGCCGGCGCCAGGCCCATAGCTAATCCGCCGTGGATCTGACCGTCGACGATCATCGGGTTGATGATGTTGCCGCAGTCGTCGACCGCCACGAAACGACGGACTTTCACTTCTCCGGTGCCGCGGTCGATGTCCACGACACAGATGTAGCTGCCAAAGGGGAAGGTCAGGTTCGGCGGATCGTAATAGTTTACCGCCTCGAGGCCTGCTTCCATGCCCGGCGGATGGTTGGTGTAGGCGGCGAAGGCGATCTCCTGGATGGTCTTTGACTTCTGCGGCGCTCCCTTGACGAAGAACTTTCCGGTCTCCCATTCGAGGTCGTCTTCACTCGCTTCCAGCAGGTAGGCGGCGATCTTCTTGGCCTTGTCCCGGATCTTGCGCGCGGCGATGGCACAGGCGGCTCCGGAGGTCGGTGTCGAACGGCTGGCGTAGGTGCCGAGGCCGTAGGGAGCGGTGTCGGTGTCACCCTCCTCCACTTGCACGTGCGCAGCCGGGATGCCCAACTCTTCGGCTACGATCTGGGCGTAGGTCGTCTCGTGCCCCTGGCCCTGCGATTTGGTGCCAAAGCGGGCGATTGCCTTGCCGGTGGGATGGATGCGGATCTCCGCCGAGTCGAACATCTTGATGCCCAGGATGTCGAACTGCTTCGACGGGCCGGCACCCACGATCTCGGTAAAGGAGGAGATCCCGATGCCCATCAGCTCGCCGCGGGCGCGCTTTTCGGCCTGCTCCTTGCGCAGGTCGGCGTACCCGACCATGTCCATTGCTTTCTGGAGCGCCGCCGGATAGTTGCCGCTGTCGTACTCCCAGCCCAGGCAAGATTTGTAAGGGAATTTGTCGACCGGGATGAAGTTCTTGAAACGCAGCTCCGCCGGGTCCATCTTCAGCTCCTGCGCCAGCACGTCGGTGACGCGCTCGATGGCGTGCACCGCTTCGGTGACACGGAAAGAGCAACGGTAGGCGATGCCTCCCGGCGGCTTGTTGGTGTAGGCGGCGTCGACCTCGGTGAAGGCGTGGGGGATGTCGTACGAGCCGGTGCAGATCGAGAAGAGGCCGGCGGGGAATTTCGACGGATTGGCGGCGGCGTCGGCATAGCCGTGGTCGGCCAGGGTCTTGATGCGCAGCCCCGTCATCGTCCCGTCCTTACGGGCAGCGAGCTCGGCGGTCATGTGATAGTCGCGGGCGAAGGAGTCGGCCTGGAGGTTCTCCATACGGTCCTCGACCCATTTGACCGGCTTGCCGAGCACGACCGAAGCGGCCACGGCGATCACATATCCCGGATAGACCGGCACCTTGCCGCCGAAGCCGCCGCCGATGTCGGGCGAGATGACACGGATTTTTTCTTCCGACAGCCCGACGTGCCCGGCCACCAGCGCGAGGACGGTGCGGATAGCGTGCGGCGCCTGGGTGGTCATGTAGACGGTGAGGTGGCCCGCCGTCTTGTTGAAGTCGGCGACACAGCCGCAGGTCTCGATGGAGGCGACGTGGATGCGCGGCAGATAGATGTCCTGCTTGACCACCACGTCGGCCTCGGAGAAGGCCTTGTCGGTGCCTGCGCGGTCCCCCACTTCCCAATGGAAAATGTGATTGTCCGTCTTGCCTTCCTTGTCGGTGCGCAGCACGGGCGCACCCGGCTCCAGGGCCTTTCTCGGATCCACCACCACGGGCAGCGGCTCATAATCGACCTCGACCGCGTCGACGCCGTCAGCCGCGATGTAGCGGTCGGTGGCGATGACCGCCGCCACTTCCTGCGCCTGATACATCACTTTTTCGGTGGGGAGCACCATCTGGGTGTCCGACATCAGGGTGGGCATCCAGTGCAGGTTGAATTGCGCCAGCGTCTCGCCGGTAATCACCGCCAGCACGCCGGGAATGGCGAGCGCCTTTTCGGTGCGGATGGCCGTGATCTTGGCGTGCGCATAGGGGCTGCGCACGATGTCGAGATGGACCATGCCGGGCAGCTTGACGTCGTCGACGTAGTTGCCCTGGCCGCGGATGAAACGCGGGTCCTCCTTGCGTTTCATGGAGTGGCCCATGCCGCAGACTTGTGCCGATGTTCTGGGTTCCATGGCTCCTCCTCCTTATTCAGCGGCCGGCCGCAGCTTCGCGGCAGCGTGCTGCACGGACTTGACGATGTTGGTGTAGCCGGTGCACCGGCAGAGGTTGCCGGAGATGGCCTGGCGGATCTCGAGCTCGCTGGGATCGGAATTCTTTTCCAACAAGGCATAGCCGGTGATCATCATGCCCGGCGTGCAGTAGCCGCACTGGAGGCCGTGCTCCTGCCAGAAGCCATCCTGGATGGGATGGAGCTGGCCGTTCTGCTCCAGGCCTTCGACGGTCATCACGTCGCGGCCGTCGGCCTGCACGGCGAGCACGGTGCACGACTTGACCGGCTGGCCGTCGAGGAGCACGGTGCAGGCGCCGCAATGGGTCGTGTCGCAGCCGATGTGGGTGCCGGTCATCCCCAGGTTCTCGCGCAGGAGATGAACCAGCAGGAGGCGCGACTCGACCTCCGCCTTGTGCTCGGCGCCGTTGATCTTGACGTGGATCTGGTGTGTCGCCATGGCTACTGCTCCCCCCGGGCCCTTTGAATGGCCCGCCTGAGAGCGCGCGCCGTCAGGACGCGCGCCATCTGCCGCTTGTATTCGACCGCCCCGCGCCGGTCGGCATTCGGTGATGCCGCCGCCGCCGCACGCTGCGCCGCCTCGGCGATCACGTCGTCGGTGGGGATTTTGCCGGTCAGGAAGCTCTCGGCATCGGCGGCGCGGATGGGCGTCGGGCCGGCGTTGGTCAGGCCGATGCCCACCTGCTCGACCTCGCCGCCTGCGGACAGCGTCACCTGGACGGCGGTCGCCGCGGTGGCGAAATCACCCACCTTGCGTTCGAGCTTGACATAAGCGCCACCGCTGCGAGGCGGCGGCTGTGGGATGCGGATCTCGGTCAGGATCTCGTCCGGCTCGAGCGCCGTGGCGAACAGGCCGACGAAAAGGTCATCGATCGGGATGGTCCGTTGTCCGTTGGGCCCGGTCGCCACGACCTGGGCACGCAGCGCCAGCATGGTGGCCGGATGGTCGTTGGCCGGATCGCCGTGCGCCAGGTTGCCGCCGACCGTCGCGAGATTGCGCACCAGGGGATCGGCGATCACCGCCGCGGTATCCGCCAGCAACGGATAGCGGCTCTGGATGAGCTCGGACTGCTCCAGGGCCGACTCGCGGGTCCGGCCGCCGATCCGGAGATCGCCGTTCTCCTCGATGTATTCGAGGCCCGGGATGCGGCCGATGTCGATCAGATGGCCGGCGGAGCCGAGGCGCAGCTTGAGTAGCGGCAGGAGGCTCTGCCCACCGGAGAGGACTTTGGCGTCGTCCCGGTGTTGCTGGAGGAGGTTGATGGCCTCCTCCAACGTTTGGGGTGCGTAGTAATCGAACGGTGCTGGAATCATGATTGGCTCCTCAAGAACCAGTAGATCAACAGCGCGAGGACAATGACTGTAATCCAGAAACCGGGCCGGCGCAGGGTACGGGCGGCCGCCCGGCCCGCTGCCGCGGCTCCCAATGAGCCGAGGTCGAGCGCGGCTTCGCCGGCAACCGGTGCCGGCGGTAGAACGGGTGCGGCGGTGGCGGCCATCTCCACACGACCTGGAGATGGCACCTCCGTGGCGGCCGGCGTCGATCTTTCGACAGGAGGAGCCTCGGCCACCGCTGCGGCGGGCGCGGCCGGGACCTCGAGCTCCTTGCGCATGGCGACGGTGAACCTCTGGAAAAGCTGATCGCTGACGTCCTGGATCATGCCGCGGCCGAACTGCGCCAGCACGCCCACCACGTTGACGTCGGAGATCACGGACACTTCGGTTTCGCCGGGTGCGCGCTCTGTCACCTTGCTTTTCATGCGCATGTCGGCGCCGCCCTTGCCGCGCGTCTCCTGGCCGGAAGCGACGATCTCCGCCTCCCCCGCCGCGGCGTCCAGCCGCTCGAAACGCATTTTGCCGCGGTAGTTGGCGGTCACCGGTCCGACCTTGACGGTGATCGTGCCGGCATAGCTGCCGTCGTCCAGCTTCTCGGTGATGGCAGCGCCCGGCAGGCAGCGCCCAACCCTGTACGGGTCGGTCAGGAACTCCCAGACCGCGGGAGCGGGTGCATTGAGGACGAAGCTCTTTTCGATCTGCATTCCCATGGTCGCGCCTCAGGGTCAACCCTCAAGTCAATAGGGGAAGGAGCCGCTCCAGCGACTCCAGGTTGTGTGCCGGAAGGAGACGGTCGACGTACGGGAGCGCCGCCGCCATGGCCCGGGCCGTGGGCTCGTACCGCGCATCGCCGGCCAGCGGATTGAGCCACAGCACCCGCCGGGCCCGCGCCCGGATCGCTCTCATCGCTCCCTCGAGGGGCCGCAGGTCGCCGCGGTCGAGGCCGTCGCTCAGGATGAGCACACTGGTCTGCCCGTTCACCAGCTCGTCCAGGTAAAACTCGACGAATTCGGCCAGGCACTCGCCGATCCGGGTGCCTCCCGACCAGTCGGGCACGCGGGCGGCCATGCGCTCCAGGGCGAGATCGATCCGCCCGGGGCGCAATGTCTTCAGGGAGGGAGTGAGCCGCACCAGGGAGGTGTTGAAGGCGAAGATCTCGCTCCGCCGCGCCACTCGGTGGAGTGCCAGCAGGAAGGTCAGCAGAAAACGGGTATGGGGATCCATGGAGCCGCTGGTATCACACAGGACCACCAGGCGCGGCTCCTCGATCGGCCGGGTCCGCCGCGCCAGCGAGAGGAATTCGCCGCCGTGGGCGATCGCCCGCCGGAAGCTGCGCCGCAGATCGACCTCGCCGCGGCCCCGCGTCGGCACGCGCCGCCGGCTGGGCCGGGTGGCCAGCCGCAGCGCCAGGCGGCTCAGCAGGCGCTCCATCTCCTGCAGGTCGGCCGCCGACAGCTCGTCGAACGGCTTCCGGCGCAGGACCGCTTCGCGGCTATAGCCCGGCTCGTCTCCGGCAGCCGGCGAGGCCACCGTGGCCGTGGAAGCCTGGGGCAAGCCCATGGGACGCGGCGGCCCCTGCCGCATCCTGGCGGCTCCCGGAGGCCGGGAATGCGCGGGAGGGTCGGGTATCCTTTCCTCCCTGGCCGTACTCCACAGCAGGGCGAAAAGCTCCTCGAAGACCGCGGCGTCGCGCGGCCGGATTTTCAGGGCAGCCCGCAGCGCGAGGCGCACCTCATCGCGATCGCCGAGGTCGATCAACGTGAGGGCCGCCAAGCCGTCCGCCTCGTCGCTCAGACTGACGCCGACGCCGCGCTGGCGCAGAGCCCGCGCGAAGGAAGCCAGGTGATGGACGAGGCCGCTCTGAATCATCCCGCCGCCCCCACCGCCTCCGCCAGCGATGCGTCCAGCGCCTCGCCGCCGACCTCGCGCAGATCGTGCTGGTCCTTGAGGATGCAGCCGAGCGTCTGCTCGACCGTCTCGCGGTCGAGGTGCTCGCGGTGCAGCCGCAGAAGCGCCTGGGCCCAGTCGATCGTCTCCGCCACGCCAGGCGCCTTGCTCAGCCGCCGCCGTCGCAATGCCTGCATGAAGCGGCCGATCTCCTCGGCCAGCCGTGCGCCGGCCTCGGGCACGCGGGCGCGCAGGATGCGCACCTCCTTCTCCAGCGACGGATGCTCGATATACAGATAGAGGCAGCGCCGGCGCAGGGCGTCGCCGATCTCGCGGGTGCGGTTGGACGTCAGCACCACGTACGGGATGTGCTCGGCCCGGATGGTACCGAGCTCCGGGATCGTCACCTGGAAATCCGAGAGCACCTCCAGGAGGAAGGCTTCGAAGGCGTCGTCGGCGCGGTCCACCTCGTCGATAAGCAGCACGGGCGGCCCCTCGCGCCGGGTGATGGCGCGCAACAGCGGCCGTTCCAGCAGGTAGGCACGCCCGAAGATGAGGTCCTCGATCTCGCCGGCAGTCTTCCGCTGGGGTCCCTCGTCCTCGGCCAGCCGCAGGCGCAGCATCTGGCGCTGGTAGTTCCATTCGTAGAGGGCGGTCGAGACGTCCAGCCCCTCATAGCACTGGAGGCGGATCAGCTCGGTGTCCAGCAGCCGCGCCAGCACCTTGGCGATCTCGGTCTTCCCCACTCCCGCGTCACCCTCGATGAGCAGCGGCCGGCGCATCTCCTTGGACAGGAACAGGGCCGTGGCGATCGCCCGATCGGCGATGTATCCCTGCCCCTCCATCGCCGCTTCCAGGGCGGCGATCTCGTCCTTCATGGCCCCTCACCCCCTGGCCCCCTCTCCCATCCGCACTCACACCCGCCCGGGAGAGGGGGAACCGTCCTCTTGTTTTCAAGCCTTTGGGTGGTGGCGCCCCTCGCCCGGGGGACGGGAGTGCGGGTGGGAGAGGGGACGGGGGTGAGGGTCCGGTTCACGCGGCCCCTTCCTTCAAATAGCGCTCCGGCTCGGCGAGGAACCGCTGGCGGCAGCCGCCACAGCAGAAGTAGTACATGCGGCCCGCGTGCCCGGCCGTGTGGCGGGCCGTGGCGATCTCGACCGTCATGCCGCAGATCGGGTCGATCGCCTGCGATGGCGGGGGTGGGGCCTCCGGCTCTGCCTCCTGGACCGCGGACGGCTTCTCCTCTGCACCGGTCCGGCGCTGCTCGATGATCTGCGCGAGGATGGACAGCGCGATCTCCTCCGGGGTGCGGGCGCCGATCGCGATTCCGGCCGGGCTGTGGATGTGGTCGAGGTCCGCCGCCGCCACGCCCTGCGCCAGGAGCGTCTCCCGCATCTGCGCAAAACGCCGGGCGCTCGCCACCACGCCGAGATAGGCGGGCTTCTGCGCCAGGGCTGCGCGGATCGCCTCCTCGTCCTGCTCCCCCATGGTTGCCACCACGATGAAGCAGGACGAGCCCGAGCCCGCTGCGCTCCGTGCGAGCGCCTCCAGGTCGTCCTCGACCGCGGCGATCGAATAGCCCATCGCCTGGCCGAGCGTCGCCAGGGCGTGGGCGGTGGGCGAGGCGCCGAACACGACGAGGCGCGGCGCCGGCAGCATCGGCTCCAGGTAGATCTCCACGCTCCCTCCGCTCTGGCAGGTCATGGGGAAGACATCCACGCCGGGCCGCCGTTCGGACTCCGGATCGGGGGTCAGCACGAGGAGCCGGGGCTGGCCGTCGGCGAGCGCGCGCCGGGCCTCCCGGACTACGGTCGGCTGCGTACAGCTCCCGCCGAGCCAGCCATGAAAGGCGCCCGCGGCCGTGATGAGCGCCATGTTGCCGGGCTGTGACGAGCTGGCGGGCCGGCGGCGCACCACCACCGCCAGCACAAACGGCTCTTCCCGGCCTGCCAGGTCCGCAGCCATCTGGAGGAGCTCGGTGCGCATGGATTGGGGATTCCCTTTCCGCTACAAGAGAGGCACATCGTACTCCCTTCGGCCTCACGGCGGAAGGCCACGGCAGGCTATCATCAGGGCTCCATCAAAGTCCGTGACGGCCGGGAAAAAACCTCACCCCCTGCCCCCCTCTCCCATCTCCCCTCCACCCCCCGCCGGGAGAGGGGGGACGCATTCGGGAGCTCGCTACAAAGGCATCAACAACGTCCCCCCTCTCCCGGGGATGGAAGGGTGGGAGATGGGAGAGGGGGGACAGGGGGTGAGGTTCCGCCCACGCCACCACGCTCTTGCCAGCCTCTCCGAATTGTGCTGTGATTGTGCACACCATGACACACAATCAATACGAACAGCACAAACAACGGCTTGAGGAGCAGCTCCGCGCCGGAATCCAACTGCTCGAAACCGCCTACAAGGCCCAGATCCGGGCCCTGGAGCTGGTGTGGATGCTCCAGGCCGAAATCGGCGGAGGGCTGGGGTCCCTCGTCTCCCCGAAGCCCGCGGCGAAACAGGAGGCAGCGCCGCCTCCGAGCAAGCCCCGGCGCCGGACCATCGCAGACCTGGAGGTCGACGTCCGCGCGGCGCTGCCCCGTCTCCCCGAGACGTTCACGCGCCGCGACGTCTGCAGCGCCCTCGGCTATGAGCCGGACCGCGGTTCCCTCTACCGGATTCTCCAGGAGCTGGTCCAGAAAGGAAGCGCCGGCGTCGAGTCTGTGGGGGAGGGCCAGAAACCCACGGTCTACCGCAAGACCGGCGCGCAGCACACACCTGAGCCCGGATGACAGCTCCATCCTGGCGTGCATCACTCCTGTTGTGGTCTGCATCAAGCCGCGTCCGGGCCACATTACCCCTGCCGGGGCCCGAGATACTCCGGCCACGCTCGGAGTGTGTCCAAGCACAAAAGGAGTAATGCGGACCATGGCAGGAGTGATGCGGACCACCCTCGGAGTGATGTGGACCATCCTCGGAGTAACTCGGGCCAAGCACAGACTATCGCGCATCACACCAGGAGTGATGCGGACCATGGCAGCAGTGATGCACGCCACGATGGTTGTAGCCTCCGAGGAAGCGGCAGTATAGCTATTCTCCGCAGGTGCGATAGAGCTTCCAAGCAGAGAGCCGCCGAATTCAGCGCGAGTGTTCCACGCCGCAGCGGGAAGAGGCGCGAAGCTCGGAGCGGCCGGCGCCGATTCCGGACTTGGTGAGCCCGTAACCGGGCGGGGTGGGTTCGAGCCAGATCGCAGTGGTCCGATACCGGCCCGTGATAGTTTACGTACAACTGATGCCATTGCCCGGCCTGACCGAAAAGATCGCTGCCAGTCTCGTCACGAGCCTCGTCAGGGCTTCGGCCGGGATCGTCCGGAAGCGGCTCAGCCAGAGCGATGCCAAGAAGGCCCTGGAAGCGGCGATCGCCGCAGCCCTTGCCGAGGCCCTGGAAGGCCAGGAGCTGAGAAACCTGGACGAGGATTGGGAGCACTACGGCTCTCTGCTCGAAGCCTTCTTCACCCGCGAAGAGGGCCGCCTTCGAGCTCGCCCAGCTTCTCGACCCCCGGCCGGATCATGTACCGGATCTCACTACTCTGGCTCACGAATTCCGCATGGCCGGCTATGCCGAGATTCCGGACATTTATCAATTATCTGTGGATCAAGTGAGAGCCACTGATTGGTGGATCCGGCAAGTACCTTGTCAAGGGCTGGCAGAAGGCGGCCCTGCGTCTCCCGAAACTCTCCAGGCGGTATTCATCTCTCAGGAGACGCTCGAGTCAAATGATCTTCTTCAAGGATGCGCTTCGTTTTCGGAAAGCAGGCGAGGGAAGAGATGGGCTGAATTCTGGCTGAACCTGTTGTCGAGTCGGGAATCTTACGTCCGTGGTGCTGCCCTCATCGCTCTGCACGATCTGGTGGAGACTATGGCGGAGGTCCGCAAGTCGACGTTGGAACGACTAGGAGATGATGATGAAGGAGTGAGACAAGCGGCGTTGTAGCCGCCCTTGTACTCGGGAAGCTCGAACCCGTCTTCTTTCATGAACGGGTTTACGACAAGCTCCTTCACGTCCTGCGCAACGACGAGGATTCCAACGTTCGTAATGCTGCCTACGGTACCCTCGTGCGCCTCGCCCGCATGCGGGAACAGCAGGCTGTGGCGTAGCCTCTTCACATTGACCGTGACGGCGCCGCGGTTCTTTCTTCCTGATCGCGATTTGCCTGTGGCCTCTTGCTCCAGGACAGCTATGACTTTGTAGCCCACGTCGCGTGTGGTTCGGGGCTCCGCACGCGCGCTAACTGCCAGCCCCCCGATCAGGGCCCACGACCTCCCGGTGCCTCGGAGGTCTTCTGCAATCCGGCGGAGCGCGGTTTCGATGGGATTCATGGACGGCGAGGCCAGGTAGCCGGGCGTCCGACAGCGTCTCCGTGCTCCGCGCCGGGACGCCGCTCGAGCCATGCTTGGACCTGAATGTCGATCTCAGCCTCGCTCGCCTGCGGGAACTTCCTCCGCAGCTTCTGCCGCAGCATCGCTTCCCCGAGCTCGAAGAGATCCAACGTAGTCCTGAAGCGTTCGGCCGCCAGATCCTCTCGCGTCGCCATGGATCGATTCTACTCGAAGAGGAGAAGGACGCCGAAATCCACGATACCGCCGGCACCCTCGTGCATCTTACCCACATGCAGGAACAGGAGATTCTGGCGTAGCCGTGATCGCGCCGCGGACGGTGACGTGCCCTCCTCTTGCTCCAACTCCCATCCGGAGCTAAGATGTACAGCGAGATGGCTATCCGGAGGTAGACATGACCAAGAAGTACTCGATCGCCGAAGCCAGAGACAACCTGCCAGGTGTGGTCCATGAGGCGGAGGGGGGGACTCGCGTAGAGCTGACCCGGCGGGGCAAGCCGGTCGCGGTGCTCATCGGGATCGAGGACTACGAGCGGCTGGCTGAAGGCCGGCGCGACTTTTGGGAGGCCTACGAGGAGGTCCGGCGAGAGTTCGACTTCGCCGAGCTCGGGATCGATCCCGATGAGATCTTCGGCGATGTCCGAGATTCATCTCCCGGCCGGGAGTTCTCCTGGTGACGATCCGCTTCCTCCTGGATACGAACGTGCTGTCGGAGCCCGTTCGCCCGGCTCCTCACTTCGGAGTACTGTCAGGATTGCGCGAGCATCGAGGAGAAATGGCGACCGCTGCACCGGCCTGGCACGAGCTCTTATTCGGTTGCGAGCGGCTGCCGCCTTCGCGAAAACGCCAAGCCATCGAGAGCTATCTCTTTCGCACCGTCCGCGCCAGCATTCCCATCCTTCCGTACGATCAGGCGGCTGCAGAGTGGCATGCTGCTGAAAGAGCCAGGCTGACTGCGCTGGGAAAGACACCTGCTTTCATTGATGGACAGATTGCTGCAATCGCCAAGGTCAACAACCTGGTCTTGGTGACCTCGAATCGCGCCCACTTCGAGCCCTTCGAAGAGCTCCAGGTTCAAGACTGGCGCACCATCCGCTCGTAATCCTCCGGCACGTCGAGATCGGCGAGGGCCGCCGCAGGCCACGGCAGAACCTCGGCCTCGTCCCGATGCCGCTTCACCACCTGCCGGCCGCAGCCTTCTCCCGTCATCGCCAGCAGCTCGCCGAAGAGGCTCCGGTCGTACAGCATGGGAGGCGCGTTGACCCCTTCGTAGTCCGAGATGACGAGCGGCGCTTCGCTCGACCGGTAGCGCGCGATCAGCCCGGCGAGCATCTCCGCGGTCACGAAGGGCATATCGGCCAGCATGACCAGGGCCGCCTGCGCCTCGGCCGGCACCGCCATCACGCCGCTTTTGAGCGATGAGTTGATCCCTTGTGCATAGAGCGGATTGAGCACCCACTGGCAAGGCAGGCCGTCGAGCTCCCGGTTGGCCTTGTCCGGCTCATGGCCGAGCACGACCAGGAGAGGCGAGACGCCGCCGGCCAGCGCCCGCCGCGCCGCCCCGCGCAGGACGCTCTCGCCGTTCAGCTCGAAAAGCATCTTGTTGCTTCCCATGCGGCTTGAGGTGCCGGCGGCGAGAAGGATTCCGGCAACGGCTCCGGAGCGGTCATGCGGCATGGATAGCCTCCCTTGTTCGCTGAGGTGAAGGGTCCTCAGCAGTGAGGAAGATACCCTCTGCCTGCCGGGGTTTCAACCCGTCCGCTCGCTGTTATTCAGCAATGGCTTGCTGCGTAGTTCTACTGAGTCAGATTGCCGGCCGGCAGGGATGCCGGCGCTCCCAGCGGAATCCTGCGTGGGGCGAGATCCTACCGGTCCTCCCGCACTTCCGTGAAGCTCCGCCGGCCTGCGACAGCTCAGGTGGCATGAATGGCCTCCTTGCGCTCGCTGAGGTGGCGCGGCTCGCGCTGGGCGATGAAGGCGAGGAGCTCGGCGACGATCGAGAGCGCCACCTGCCGCGGACCGTCGGCGCCGAGGTCCAGGCCCACCGGGCCGAAGACCCGCTCGGTTTCCGCGGGGCCCGCTCCGATCTCGCGCAGGATGGTCTCCGTCCGGTCCCGCGGTCCCAGCATACCGATATAGGGCAGGCCCGCCGCGAGCAACCGTCGCGCCCATTCGCGGTCGTGGGCCAGCGAGTGGGTCTTCACCACGGCGAGCGACCGCTCTGCGGGAGGCAGGACGATTCCCGGATCTTCAGGCCGCGCCAGCAGCCGTTGCGCGGCCTGCGGGAACCAGGCCGGCTCCAGCAGCGCCGGGCGGTGGTCCACGACGGTGACGCGGAAACCGGCGTCCGCCGCGTAGGCCACGAGCGGCCGGGCGTCATCCCCGGCGCCGCAGACGACCAGATGGGGCGGCGGCGGCAGTACCTCGATGAAGACCCCGCGGCCGTCCACCTTGTGCACAATCGAACGGCCGCCCGGCAACAGGGAGTGCGCCTGCTCCGCCGCGAGCCGGTCGAGCTCCGCCGACCCCAGCGAGCAGTGGACCGTCCCCTCCGAGCCCAGCACTAGCGTGGCTCCCAGACCCTCTCCGTCCACCACGGTCAGGAGAGCGAAGGGTGCATCGCCGGCCAGTAGCTCGCGGAGAGATGCGGCCAGATCGGCCAACGGCCCCTCGGTGGCCGGCTGGATGAAGACGTCGACCAGCCCGTTGCAGCCCAGCCCGAGGCCCCAGACGACATCCTCGTCGGCACCGGTGCTGTAGTGCCGCAGGCTCGGCGTCCCCGTCTCCAGGACGGCCTTGGCCACCTCGCGCACATCGGCCTCCAGACAGCCGCCGCTGACGCTGCCCAGGGTGGCACCAGTCTCTTCGATGAGGAACTTGGCGCCGGGCCGGCGGTAGCCCGAGCCGACGATGCGCACGACGGTCGCGAGCGCGGCCCGCCGCCCTGCCGCCGTCAGCTCGGCGAGCCGCGAGAGGATTTCGGCGGTCTCTTTCCAGTGGTTCATGCCGGCCCTGGAGCCAACGATACGCTCGGCTCGGTGCAGTTTCAAGAGCCGATCGGCAAGTTAGAATGCCCCGCGAGCTCGGTCTCCTGGATGCGCTCGCGGACGTTCCCAAAGTGGACAAGAAGGGGGCCGAGTTCATCGTGGGGAGCGGAAGAGCGCGAAGTTGCGCGGCAGCAGCGATTCGCCGATGTGGAAGCGTGGGAACCGTGTGCGCCCCAGGAGCCGCACCCGCAGCCCGGCGCGGGCCATCACCAGAGCGGCAGTCGAGCCAGCCGGGCCGCCGCCGATGGCGAGGGCGTCGTAGAGGTTTGAATCGAGGCTCATGGCCGGAGGATGGGCGGGTCGAGATGGCCACGGACGAAGGCGACGTCTCCGCCCGTTTCCTGATCGATGCGAGCGGCCAGGCGACCCTGCTCGGCAAGCACCTGGGCCTCCGCCGCAGATCCAGGTGATCGGCCCGGCCGGGCAGGCCTTATTTGTCGAGGCTGCTATCGACACGGGCTACGACGGTTTTCTCGCCCTCCCGGCGTGGAAGAGATCCGCAGAGTACATTGACGGTCCGATCCGCCTGTTATCAAACCTTCGACCTCACCACCGTCCGCGGGTCGTTCCGATCCTCCCGCCACGCCGGATGGTTCACATGAAACACGTGGTCTCCGTTGAACGAGACTACCGCGGCGTCGAAGGTGATGGTTCCGATCTTCTTCCAATTGGTGATGTTGCGGCGTTCTCTGATCGGGAGGCCGTGGGTGGTGCCGGTGTCGGAGGTCTCGACGTCGAAGACGAGCTTGCGTTTCGGTGTAGGGTCGCCGGGGTCGTAGATGTGGGCCATGATCTCATCGCGGAAGTCGAGGTCGTTGCCGGGGATGACGGGCTGGCCCAGGGCAACGGTGAGCTGCATGAACTCGGGGGCGCGCGTCGGCTCGACGGGCGGTTTCCCGAGCTCGGCGATCTGGTAGACCTGCCGGATGGTCGGCTTTTTCTCGGCGATGTTGAGCACGAGCCCGGTCAGGAGGAGGATCGGCATGCCGCTGCCACGGCGGGTGGCGGTGGTGTTCGGCGCGTTGCGCAGCTTCGCATCGTTGATGTTCGGCGTGTCCTCGCCGCCGATGTCTTCCTGGGTGATGAAGCTCGCGGTCGGCAGAGGCTCGGGATGGTCCGGGTCGGTGGTCGGATAGATGCGGCCGATCATCGACAGCGACCGCGTGTTGCCGCGGCGAGTTTCGGTGCAGCAGGTGGAATAGCGGACGATGATCAGGCCGCGGCTCCCCTTGCGGAAATAGCCGGTGTACAGCGTGTCCTCTGTGACCTCCCACAGGCCCGTCATGCAGATTCCGTTGGCATGGAGGAGGCGGCGGTAACCCTTGCCGTCCGGACCCCAGCGAAGATCGGAATCGGAGGCGAGGATGCGCTTGGCCGCCGCGAGGAACTGCCACCTCCCGCCACCGGGCAGCATGCCTTTGATCAACGGCATGAACGTGACCGGGAAACGCTCGAAGGGCGCATTGCCTTGCGCTCCCCATACTTTCTGATATGGGTTTGCAAAGATGGCGTCGCGCACGACGCTGAAGCGCGAGCTGGAGACGACGCGCTGATCCTCGGCGGTGAAACCCTGAATACCGAGGGCCTCTTCGGTCATGTGACCTCCTCGCAAGGCTCAAAGAACCACGACTTTCGTCCCAAGCGGATCCCCCTTCCGCCAGCAAAATGGGATTTCGCGGATGCGCGGTCCGCCCGCGGCGACGATCGCGTTGGCCAGGGCCGGCGCCACCGCGGGTGTCGGCGGCTCGCCGACGCCGGTCGGCGGGTCGTCGCTGTCCACGATGCTGACGTGGATCCTGGGCGTCTGGTTGATGCGCAGCACGGGGTAGTCATCGAAGTTGTTCTCTACGACCGCTCCGTTCTTCACCGTGATCTCGCCGAGAAGGGCGTAGCTCAGGCCGTAGACGATCCCCCCCTCCATCTGGGCCAGGACGCGGTCGCGGTTGACGGCCAGCCCGCAGTGGATCGTGCCGTAGACGTCATGGATGGTCAGCTCGTTCTCGTCGTTGAGCGAGACGTCGATCACGACGGCCACGTAGCTGAGGAAGCTGCGGTGGGCGGCGAAGCCGAGGCCGCGGCCCTTCATGTCCTTGTACTGTGCGGCCTTGTCCTTCCAGCCCGACTCCTCCGCCACCTGGTTGATCACTGCGCGCAGCCGTGACGTTTGAGGCGGGTAGCCGGGAACCACCTGGTTCACTTGCCCACCCTCGACCGGCACCTCGATCATCTTCAGGGGAAGCTCGTTGTTGCGGAAGCGCTCGACCGACTGGGCGCTCAGCGTTTCCTCGTCGAGGATGCGATCCTCCTTCCCAATCAGCTCGAGAAGATAGTCCTTGGGATCGCGTCCGGCGGCGATCGCCAGCTCGTCGGCGAAGGAATTGATGGCGAAGGCGTGGTAGATGTTGGCCACCGACCGCATCCAGCCGACGCGGATGTGGTTCTCGGCCCGGCAGTTCTCGAGGCGGATGTTCGGCACGTCGTACGGCATGTCCTCCAGCCCCTGCGCGCGCTCGATGCCCGAGGCATACGGGTATTCGCCGCCGCCGAATAACGCGAGGCGTGCTTTCGCATATGCCTCGAGTTGGGGCTCGGTCAACCCCGGCGTCGAATAGTTCGGAACGAGCGTCCCGAAGAACGAGGTGAGCGCGCTGCGCTGCAGCAGTGCGGTGGGAAGGTTGTCCGCGCCGAGCGACGCCTTCAGGTATTGACTGCTGGCCGCGTTGTAGTAGCTGAATTTGATGTCGTCCTCGCGCGTCCACTGCACTCGGATCGGCACGCCGGGATTGTGCTTGGCGAGAATGGCCGCTTCCCCGATGTAGTCAGGCTTCGACTTGCGCCCGAAGCCGCCGCCCAGCATCGTCACGTGCACCGTCGCGGCTGCCCGCGCCTTGTCTTTGAACTCCTCCTCAGTCATCTGGTCATCAGAGAGGTCGAGCGCGACCTGTCCGGCCACCTGCTGCGCGCCGTCGGGATTCTGCGTGGGTGCCCAGACCTCCATGCGTCCGTTCTGGAAAACGGCTACGGCCACGGGCGGCTCCATCGGGGCCTGGGCCAGGTGCGGAACGTAGTAGCTGGCTTCCACGGCGCCGGCGGCCTGCGCGAAGGCATCGTCGACGTCCTTCAATTTGCGCACAACCTTCCCCGCCTTTGCGGTCGACCCTTCGAGCTCCTTGCGATACGCGTCCGAGTCGTAGGCCGCGTGGGGACCGAGATCCCATGTGATGGTCGGTCTGAGCGCCCTGCGGCCCTGCAACGCCGCCCAGGTGTTCGCCGCCACCACGGCGACACCGGCGTGCGGTGTGAAGCCTCTGCCCACGCCACCCCCCCGGACTCCCGGAGGGAAGATCGGCACGACGTAGCGGACGCCCTCCACGGCAAGCGCCGGGGCGGGGTCGTAGGTGAGGAGCGCCCCGTTGGCGACCGGGCAGCGCTCGATCATGGCCGTCAGCATGCCGGGGATATCGACGTCGGCGCCGAATTCCGTCTTGCCGCGCACCATGTCGACTGCGTCGTAGAACGGCATCGGCTCTTTCCCTTTGCCGATGTAACGCCAGTCCCCGGGCTTCTTGAGCGCCTTGTTGATGTCTCCATACGTCGGTTTCTCTTTCTTGGCGCGCAGCAGCAGCCGGCGGTAGTCGACGGAGCTGCCGTTGGGGCCGTATACCCGGTGCTTCTCCGCGCGGCACTCCTCTTCCTTGACCCCCCATTTCTTCGCCGCCGAGCGAATCATCGCCAGCTTGATGCCGGCGCCGAAGAGCCGCATCACCTGGAAGTACGCGGTCATGCTCCGCGAGCTGTCGGTGAACTGGGATCCCTCGGGGGCGACGAGGTACTGCACCTTCGGTTTTCTCGTTTTGGGAATGTCTTGGTAGGGCCATGGGAGCGTGACGGTGTCCGCTACCTCGGCCGGGAAGGCGACCGCATACTTGTAAGCGTCGGCGTCCGCCTGGCGCAGCGTGACCCGGTTCCAGTCGGCTTCCATCTCATCGACCAGTACCGCCGCGAGGCTGGAGCGGATGCCCTGCCCCATCTCCGATCGGTGGGTGATGATGACGACGTCGCCGTTCACCTTGAGGATGACCACCGGGACGTCCTCCACCGGGAACCCGTTGATCAGGTTGTGAATGAGGCCCTGGGCCTGGAGCGATGGTGTGAGGTAGGAGCCGAACACCAGCGCTCCGGTTCCCACGCCGGCAGCACGAAGAAAATCGCGGCGGGTGACTCTGTAGGTCGTGCTCATGACGTGCTCCCGGCGGCCTTGTGGATCGCTTCCCGGATCCGTGGATAGGTGCCGCAGCGGCAGATGTTGCCGCGCATCGCGTTGTCGATGTCTTCGTCGGTGGGGTTCTGATTGTGCGCGATGAGCGCCGCGGCGGTCATGATCTGGCCCGGCTGGCAGAAACCGCACTGCGGCACGCCGAGCTCGACCCACGCCTTTTGGCACGGGTGGCTGCCGTCGGGCGACAGGCCCTCGATCGTGGTGATCTCGGAGAGGCAGGCCACGCCAACGTCGACGGCGCAGGAGCGCACGGCCCGGCCGTTGAGGTGGACGGTGCAAGCGCCGCACTGCGCAACGCCGCAGCCGAACTTGGTCCCCGTGAGCCCCAGGATGTCGCGCAGGACCCAGAGCAGGGGCATGTTGCCGTCAACGTTGACCGTGTGCTGCCTGCCGTTTACGTTAAGCTGGAACACAGGCATCGAGAACCTCCTTGGGTCACTTTCGAAGCGGCATCATAGTTTGCGACGGATTTCCACTCGCGCCCCGTAGACGTCCTTCAGCCCCTGCCGCCAGCCATGCATGGCATCGAGGCGCACGATCCAGGCGTTGGAGATCTTGTGCTGATAGCGGGCTCCGAGGGAGTACTGGGACCCCAGGACGCTGTCGCTCATGCGCTCGACCACCGCCCCTTCGATGACGATCTGACGGTCGAGGCTGAACAGGTACTCCAGTCCTACTGCCCCGCCGTAGGACTCGTGCCCGCTGGCGTCGAGCGTCGGGTAGGCCGTCAGGCCGTCGGATTCGAAGTTGATGCCGGTGTTCTTCAGCACGCCGCCGGAATCGGCGGCCCGCGCCAGCGGCTGTGGGGTGTCGAAGCCGGCGAAAAGGTTGAAGTAGGGAACGACGTTCACGGGACTGGGAATGGCATTCCAGGGACGCCGCGGGATGAGCGAGTTCTCCACCAGGACCAGCACCCCGTCGGCCGTTTTGGTCGTCGCACTCTGACCGATGTTGCCGATCAGCCGGACGCTATTGGCCACCCGGCCACCGTACCGCTTGGTAAACGCGGCGGTGAGGTTGTGGTAGCTCAGGTCGCTGTCGCCGGCATCGATGTAGCCATAGCCGAGCTCCACGTAACCTTTGAAGGCGTCGGCGAATCCGGCGAGGCCGAAGACTTTGGCGTCGTCGTTGCTGTCGGGAACGGCGGCGGTCGTCACCTGTTTGAAGCCGGCGAAGAAGGTGAGGTCCATGTTGCTGATGTCGAGCGCCGGGCTGTTCTTGGCCGTGATGCCGGCGGCCAGGCCATTGAAGGCATCGTCGAGCCAGATGCCGTTCTGGGTGAACAGGGGAACGCGGCCGAGGGCGATCGGCAGGTCGATCGAGTTGGTCCTGCCGGTCCATCCCTGGGTCATGGCACCGAGGTCGCCTTCGAAGAAGAGAGTATCGAGAGCGAAGTCGAGCTCGTCGACGAACTCGTCGTCTTCGGCGCCGCCGCTGATCTGGTAGCGCGTAAACGCGCCGTTCCTGTCGAGCGGGCGCACGAAGGCGTGGATGCGCTCGGTGGCGGTGAGCGCCAAATCCATGTCGAGGTTGAGACGGACGGCGACGACCGACTGCTCGGTCTTGCCGTCGGCGGCAGCAACGCCGTTGTCGTAATAGGCGGCGCCGACACGAAGGTCGCCATAAGCCATGAAGTGGGAGTTGATCGGGTTTTTCGCGCCGAGCCAGGTGGGACGGGGCTCATAGGCTCCACGGTCGTAGAGGCGGCGGCCCAGCTCGATGGGTGGATTCGCCGTCTTGTTCATGTGCTTGCCGGTTTTCCTGCTCTTGGTAGTAATGTCCAGTTGGGCCTCGGCGTCGTAGGGTCCGTCGTACTTTTTTGTGTCTTCTTTGAACCAGCCCTCGGAAGGCTCCCCGAGAGTTTCGAGGTCGCCGAGCATCGTGGCCTCGGGTGACATCTCGGGCCCCTCTTGCTCGCCGGCGGCTGCGGCTTGGGGTTCATCAGCGGCGGCGAAGGCGCACGGGACGCCCAGGGCAAGCAGGAGCAGGCCGAGGAGCAAAGGGTTCGCAGTCCACGCTTTTCCGTTCATGTTTGCCCCTCCTCAGCGGACCTCGAATTCGACGGCGTAGGGATGAATGTCGTCAGCCCATTAATTTTCGGACCGGATCATGTCGTTCGTGGCGCCGACGAACTTCATGAAGTAGATCGGCTCGGTCCGGGCGCGCAGGCGCACGGCGAGCTGGTAGGTGCCGGCCTTTGTCAGCAGCTTCCCCGGGACCTTGTACTTCGCGAGCCGGCTGCCCAGAGGCGGGATGCTGCGCTTCTCCATGCGCGCGAAGGGGGGATGATTGAGCAGCGAGACCGGTGTGCCGCCGGGGCGGATGAAGGGAAGCTGGTCGAAATCCAGGTTGATCGGCAGATACATCTCCCGGTCCGTTCCCTTCAGGTTCGTGGTGATGAACTTGGCCTGCATGCTGACGAGCTGGTCGTCGTGCTCGATCAGACCGTTCTGGACGTCCGCGGACTGAAAATCGGCGACGTCACCGTCGCTGTCGACGTAGCCCGATTCCCAGATCCTCTTCCCGTCAGGATCGATGAGAGCAACGTTGAGCCACAATTCGGGCTGGGCCCCCAGAGAGCCGGACGGGAGGTTGTGACCCTTGTTGCGATTGGTGATCTTGTATTCGAACGAGAAGGTCTTACCGACCTCGGGGCGCCCCTTGAAAAACGGACCGTCGAGGTCCGAGGCGGTCTCGAGGAGCTTCTCGCGCTGCTTCCGCCGATCCTCCCACCTCACGAGATTCTCCTCGACGATGCCCCAGGCCTTCTTGCGGTCGGCGGGGTTCTGCCACTCGGGCGGGAAGGTGTACGAGGCGGCGACCTTGCTCTCGAAGTCTGCGCTCCCCCACTTGTCCCGGTAGTTGAACTTCAACCACTGCTGCGGCGTGAAGGGAGACTCTTCCATGCGGAACGGGAAGAGGCCGGGATGGCTGATGGGGTAGCCCGGGCCGACGAAGGTGTGGTCGGTCAGCGGCCGGTCTTCGCGGACGGTCTTGCCGTTGATCATGGCGGCCCACCCTGTTGCAAAACCGCTGGGCAGCCCCGGGTTGGTGCTCATGTGGCACTGCTGGCAGGTGATGCCCTCCTTGGCGGCGGGAGACGACCGGTACTCTTCCCAGACGGTTTCGAGCTTGATGCCGGGATGGACCTGGACCTGGTGGCAGGTGGCGCAGAACTCTGATTTCGTGATGAACTCCGATTGCACCGCCGCCTGGTGAATCCTGATCCATTTGGTCCCGTCCGACTCGTCCGGCCTGTCGGGCTGGTCGTGGCTCACGAGGAGCTGGAGGTCTGTCGCTTCGCTGATCGCCTTGATGCCGCCTTGGGTATCGAAGGGGCCGAACACGGCCTCGTGGATGCCGCCCGGCGTGATCCGCCGCGCGGCGTTCGTCTTGCCGTAGCCGTTCCCGACGCGGTGGCAGGTGACGCAGGTGATGCCTTCGCGGGAGGCCGCGCTGCGATCCCACCAGGCAATGTCGCGCCTCTCGCCCAGGGCCGTGCCGACGCTGGCGTGACAGCGGACGCAGAAGGAGTTGATGGTGCCTGACGCCAGGTCATTGATCTTCTGCTCGAACTTGTTGAACATCGGGGACAGGCTGGCATAGGCGTGGGAGGAGTTGCTCCACTGCTCGTACTGCCTGGGGTGACACTCGCCGCAGACCTTGGCGGACGGATAGAGCTGGTCGGCCAGAGCATGGGCGTTTGGATTGTCCTCGGGTGGCGGTTTCGGGATCTGCTGTCCTATCGCAGTCCCCAGCACCGCCAAGAAGAGGATCAATACAAATCCGGCTTTGCGCATAAGGCTACTCCTCGTCGGTAGCTCGCGGCGCTTCGTCGCGCGGAGTCGAAGTAGGGCTTGTTAGTAATTCTACCATAAATGCTCGTTGCTCCAATTCAAGCTAACCGCGCCTGGCGTCTGCCAGGATGACGTCGGCCGCCTTCTCGGCAATCATGTAGATCGCGGACACGATGAACAGGCCCGGGATGTGCGGGAAGACCGACGCGTCGACGACTCGCAGGCCCTCGGTGCCGCGCACCCTGAAAGACGAGTCGAGGACCGCCATCCGATCGCCGTCCACCCCGATCTTGCAGGTGCAGGAGGCGTGGTGCCCCCAGGCCTGGTTGCGAACGTACTCCTCGAGGTCTTCGCGGCTGTGCTTCTGTTTGCCCGGCGCCTCCTCTTCATCGATCCGCCGGCCGTAACCCTTGGTAATGCCGAGGATGAACTCGACGGCGTGCACCACCGCGTCGAGGTCCTCTTTCCACCCATCGCCGCCGAAGTAGTTGAAGTCGATGCTCGGCACGTCGCGCGGGTCGGCCGAGCGGATCTCGACCTTGCCCCTGTTGTGGGTGCTCCCCTTGAGCACCGCCCAGGTAAAGTAGCGGCGCGCCTCCTGGATCCTCTTCGAGTAGCCCGGGTAGTAGCCGCGGAAATCGGTCACCAGCCCGAAGAGGAAAAGGTCCGGATCGAGCAGCTCCGGCCGCGAGCGCTTGATGAACGACATCACCGTACCGTTGGTGGTATAGGCGCCCTCGCCGCTGGCGCGCCACTGTTTGAACTGCGGATCGGGCTCCTCGCCCGGCCCGGGCGGCATCATGGTCGCGTCCTTGAACGAGGAGAACGGCTTGTCCATGCGCAGGACGACCGTGATCTCGTAGCGGTCCTGGAGATTGGCCCCAACTCCCGGCAGGTCGACCCGCACCGGGATACCGTGGCGCTGCAGGAGGTCGGCAGGGCCGATGCCGGAGAGCTGCAAGAGCTGCGGCGTGTTGAAGGCGCCGCCGGCCAGGATCACCTCGCGGCTGGCCCGCGCCTGCCGCACAGTGCCAGTCTCCCCGGGCTGGTTCAGGACGTCGGCCTTGTAGAGGTGGGCGCCTTCGATGTATTCCACGCCGACGGCGCGCTGGCCGTCGTCGAACAGCACGCGCGTGGCGAGGGCTCCTAGCCGGATCGTGAGGTTGTCTCTGAATTTGGGGTCGCTCTTCACGGCGTTGAGCCGCTCCCGGCTGCCCGTTCGGCGTCCCATGTCGCGCGACAGCGGAGCCATGCGGAATCCTTCCGAGCGGCGCACCACCGACCACCAGCTATTGGGGTCAAACCAGGTGATGACGGAGAAGGCGAGCTGCTTCAGGGCCTGCTTGAGGCCCTGCCTGAAGAGGTTCTTGAAGGCTGACCAGCGGACAAGCCAGAGCAAACCCTGGTCGTCGAGCAGCAGCTTGATCGCCGCCGTCTCGCTGGCCAGCCAGCCGCCGAAGCCGTGACGGCTGGGATTCCAGCGCAGGAGCCGGTAGAGGAAGCGCAGGATGCCGCGGTAGCGGCACTCCTCCAGGCGCTGGTAGTAGCGGCGCATGGCTTTGGCGTTCCAGGACTTGTCGCCGGTCAGCTCGGCGATTCGATCCCAGTCGCTGTTGTGGGGGTAGACGAGGATCATCGCGTTGTGCGCGGTGCAACCGCCCAGCGTGCCGGCGCGCGGGTAGTAGATCCCGCGCTCCGGCACGTATTTCCAATCCTTCTTCTGCTGCTCGTCATCGGCATAGTGGCGCACGAAGAAGCCCCAGGACATCCCCGGCTCCTCCGAGGCGTTGGGATGGAACGCCGGCACCTGGTAGTTGTAGGTGTCTGGAGAGCCTCCGGCCTCCAGCACCAGCACCGTGTGGCCGGCGAGGGCCAGGTTGGCGGCCAACGGCCCGCCCCCGGCCCCCGAGCCCACGACGATGTACTCATACTCCTCTTCCAAGCTGACCTCCGCCTGCTGTTGGGTCTGAGAGCTCATCCCTCTCCTTTCCCTTGCAAACCCCGGCGGCGTCAGAAGGTCTTCAGGAACTCGATCAGAGCCCTCTTGTCGGCATCGCTCAAACCCGGCTCCTCCTTGAAGAGGTCGGTGCCGAAGTAGTGGCCGCGGTTGACCACGAAATCCGGGCACTTGCTGAGCTCGAGCATACGGGGCACCAGGTTGGCAAAGACTTCGCGCGCCTGCTCATCGGTGGCGCCCACCGGCAATTTCCTGAGGTCGCGCTTGACATCTATCAGGAGCCCCAGGAGCTTCTTGTCGTGCGCCAGCCTCTCCCGCGTCGTCTGGTTGTCGGGCCGGACGTTGATGTTCGTCAGCAGGTTGACCGGCGTCCCCTTGGGGATTGGCCCGATCTCGATGCCGCCTTCCCCGAGGATCGCCGGAGTCAACCGTTCCGCCAGGAAGCGCTGTTTCCGCAGGAAATCGGGAACGTAGCCGGACGGAACCCGGAGATAGCTCGACGCGGTCGTCCGGTCGATCAGGCTGGGGCCCGGAATTTTGTCGCCGAGCTTCGGATCCTTGTCCCGCTTCTCCGGCCACAGCATCTTCTCGATGCCGTCCTGGAAGGCGGCCATCCGCCCCTTGACCGAAGGATCCCCGTTGAACAGTCCCACCGTGTTGTTCAGCAGGAAGGGAGCCGTCGACCACAGGCTGATCAACGAGGCCGGCCGCGTGTAGCCGCGGCCACCGCCAGGCATGGTGAACTGCTTCGGCTCGCCGGTGAACGGGTCATGGACCGTGATCGTGCCCACCGAAGGCAGGTTCTTGTACGACTGCGAGGAGTAGTTGTCCCAGATATTGCCGGCAATCGCATTGGTGGCAAGCGGGCTGCAGGCGTTCGTCTCCAGGAGCGTCACGGGGACGCGCGCCTCGGTCGACAGGAAGTTGTCCTTGAGGAAATCGTCCTTGAGCACGATCTCCCGCATCTGCTTCTTGAAATCGTCGGTCTTGGTCGACGCCCAGTACTTGTTCCAGCAGTCGAGATAGCCGGGACCTGCGCAGCCGCCGGGATCGAGCCCCGCCGCCGACGCGGGGAGCTTGGACGAGTGGCAGCGCGCGCAAGTTGCCGCGAAGACCTCCTTGCCGCGAGTGAGCTGCGCCTGGTCCTTGGTGAGATGGGCCGCGCCGCCGGGGGCGTCCTGGAGCAGATGCGGCGCCGTGGTGGCCAGGAAGAAATCGGCGACGTGGGGGGTCTGCGCCTCGTTGGCCTGCCAGAAGCTCGAATTCGCGCGCCCCACCTTGACCTCGATCGGCGAGATGGGCTTGCCGCCCGCCAGCGGATTGAAGTGCCGCAGCCACTCCTCGCTGAACAGCCCGATGTTGATGTAGACCCGGTTGAGCGCTCCCAGGGCCCCGACCGAGTCGGCGCCGTCTTTGAGCACGCGCGGCGTGAAGACGGTGCTCGGCGGCTGGAAAAACTCGGAGAGCGGCCCGCCAGGGAAGTACTCGTTGAATTGTTTGTTGTCCAGCTCGCCCCCTGCCAGCGTCTCCTTGCCCCAGCGCTTGCCCTGAGCCAGCCGGGCGCCGAGATCGTACACGGCATTCATCGTGCGCGGGTTGTTGATGTAGTCGGTGGAGACCAGGGAGGTGTCGAGGGCGCCCGGGCGCGAGGTGTGGAAGAGCTGGTAGGGGAAGCTGCTCTCATCCGCATCCCAACTGAAGATGCGGTCGATCCAGAAGTACTGGGCGCCGACGTTCGAGGACAGGTCCGCCCACTGCGGGTTTTCCGGATCGGCGGGCGGATGGACCGGGTTGGGCCCGACGTGGCAGAAGCCGCACGACATGCCGACCCGGTAGGGCCGCACGAGACCCTTGCGCAGGTAGTAGCTGGGGTCGGAGTAATAGCGCACCGGATCCCAGGCCTTGGCTGCCGCTTCGTCGAAGGCCGGATTCGGGAACAGCCGCAGGCCCATGATCCCGGTGCCCCAGCCGTAATAGGATCCGGCAGGCAGGTTCTTGCCCCGCGCTCCGAGCTTGATGCCCGGGTACTTGGCCTCGTTTTCGAAGGGGTCAGGAGGACAGTCGGCGCGGCGCTTGTCGAGCCACAGGCCGAAGCGGTCCGGGTCCGGCCCCTTGGCCTCCTCGAAACAGGGCTCGTTGACCAGGCCCTGCCACTTCCACCGGTTGTGGCGGCCGTACTGCGGGAGCTTCGAGTCCTTCGGGTAGGTGTAGGAGGAGATCGTCTTCAGGAGATCGAAGGACCCAGCGCTCTTGTCCGTGAGGACGTCCCACAGACGGTCGTTCCCCGCGGTCCACACGACCCAGTTGTTGCGTCCAACGACCTGGGCAGGCGTCAGGGGCACGCCGCCGTCCATGTCGCGGTAGTAGTCCTCGTCCGCGGCGGGGAACGATGCGGCGTCGCGGCCTGCGAGCCGGGCTTCGTCCACGACCACGTTTCCGGCCTGTGGCTTCCCGTCGGCGCCCTTCTTGGGGCAGCCGAGAAGAAGGATGAGGCAGCAAACCAACATCAATTTCTGCGCGATTTGGTGGTTCATCTGCGTCGCTCCTCCATGGTTCCTGGTTCTGGTGAGCCTTCTTGATTGGCTGCAATTGCTTATCGTGCGATGAGTCGCCCGGGACCTTGTTCAGCCTCATGAACCAGGGGGTCGGGGCGTTGAGCGGTTTTGAGAGCGTTCAAGACTACGCCGGCGATGCGGCCGCCGTCCGTGTCTCCGCAACACGCCAGCCGGAGCTCCCGTCGCCGTGCATGCGGCTGATAAGACAGCGGTGCTCACCCCGGGCCTCCCCCTTATATAGTCAACTATTGATGTATTTCTAGTATAGCTGAATTGGGGCGGGGCGTCAACTCTATCGAGAGCCCCGTGAGCCCCGCGCTCACCGGGGAGCCCCTACGGCTCGGCCTTGCCCAAGGCCCGGCCCAGCGCTTCGAGGCTGTCCAGGTTATGGACGGGACGGTGCTCGTCGACGTGGGGCAGGAGGGCGCGCACTCCCTGGGCTCGGGGCTGGAATCCCTCCCAGCGCAGGAGAGGGTTGAGCCAGATCAGCCTGCGGCAGGAGCGGTGGAGGCGGTCGGCCTCGGCGTCCAGGCCGGGCTCGGGGTCGCGGTCGAGGCCGTCGGTGACGAGCAGCACCACGGCGCCGTGGCCCAGCACGCGCCGTGACCAGGTGCGGTTGAAGTCGTGCAGGCAGGTGCGCAGGCGGGTTCCTCCCGACCAGTCCAGGACCTCGCGGCCGCAGCGCGCGAGCGCTTCGTCGACGTCGCGGCGGCGGAGGATCCGAGTCACCTTCGTGAGCCGGGTGGCAAAAAGGAAGGCATGGACGCGGCTGCGGGCGGCGAGCAGGGCGTGCAGGAAGTGCAGCAGCATCTCCGAATAGCGTCCCATCGAGCCCGAGATGTCACACAGGACGACCAGCGGCGGCGGCAGGAGGATGCGTGATCTGAAATGCAGGGGCGCCAGGTCGCCGAAGGTCTTGCGGCTTTCGCGAACTGTGCGGGCGAGGTCGATGCGGTCGCCGTGTGGATCGGGTGCGAAGCGACGTGTGCGGATTGGCCGCTGCACCACTGCCATCTGGGCGACGATCCGCTTGGCGCGGGCCAGCTCCCCGGCGGTCATCTGATCGAAATCGCGTGTGCGAAGAACCTCGTCGGACGAGAAGGTGAGCGCGGCATCGACCTCGCCCTGCTCGGCGGGCGCCTGTCCAGTGGACGACGGCTTGCGCCATGCCTCGGCAACCCGCCGCGAGATGTCCGCGGTCGCCGACGCCTGCGGCATACGCATCTGCGCCAGGAGCTGCGCCAGCGCATCGGGAACGCGTCCCGGCTCGCGCCAGAACAGACGGAAGGCCTGATCGAAGACCTCGAAATCTTCCGGCCGTTTGACCAGGACAGCATGGAGTGCCGAATAGAGCTCGCTACGTACAACGACATCCACCGCGGACGCGGCGGCAAGGGCGTCCAGAGCGCTCGCCGGCCCAAGACGGAGACCGGCGCCGCGCAAAAGGCGGGTGAAATGGACGACGTTCTCCGCCAGCTTCGACGTCACTGCGGGGCTGGCTCCCCCGCCAGCATCTCCTCCACCGCCCCGCCCTCCGTCTTCTCGATGTCGTCCTGGTACTTGAGCAGCACACCCAGCGTGGCGTTCACGGTGCCAGGGTCCAGCGCGACCTTGTCGAGCGCTAGGAGCGCGCGCGCCCAGTCGATGGTCTCGGCGACTCCTGGCAGCTTGAAGAGATCGGCGGTGCGCAGCTTCTGGACGAAGCGGACGATCTGCTCGGCGAGGGCCTGGGCCAGCTCGGGGGCGCGCAGGCGCAGGATCTCCAGCTCCCGGGCCGCGTCCGGATAGCCGATCCAGTGGTAGAGGCAGCGCCGCTTGAGCGCATCGTGGATCTCGCGGGTGCGGTTGGAGGTGAGGACGACAATCGGCGGCGACGGTGCGCGCACGGTGCCCTTCTCGAGCCCCATCTCGGGGATGCTGACCTGGAAGTCGCTCAGGATCTCCAGGAGGAAGGCTTCGAACGGCTCGTCGGTGCGGTCGACCTCGTCGATCAGGAGCACAGGGGGGCCCGCGCTATCCGGCTCGAGGGCGAGGAGGAGCGGGCGCTTGAGCAGGAAGCGCTCGTCGAAGATGTCGTGCGCCAGGCGCGCCCGCCCTTCGGCCCCCGCCTCGCCGCCGAGCTCCGCGAGGCGGATCTCCAGCATCTGGCGGGGGTAGTTCCACTCGTAGAGCGCTGCCGACGCGTCCAGCCCCTCGTAGCACTGGAGCCGGATGAGCCGCCGGCCCAGCGTCTCGGCGAGGACCTTGGCGACCTCGGTCTTGCCGACGCCCGCCTCGCCTTCGAGGAGGAGCGGGCGCCCCAGCTTCAGAGCCAGGAAGACCGCGGTCGCCAGGCTCGCGTCGGCGACATAGCGCCCCGACGCGAGCAGGCGGCGCGTGTCCTCGACCGTCCGCGGCAGGTCCAACTTATTGACAGGCCTGGACGGCCCGCCGGGCCATCACCGTCACGAGATGCGCCCGGTACTCCGCGCTTGCCTCGTTGTCCGACCGCAGATCCCCGGGCGAAACGACCCCGGAGGTGACGGCGTCCGGCGAAAACTGCACTGTGAGCGCCGCCTCCAACGCGGGGACGCGGAACACCTTGGGACCGGCCCCGGTGACCGCGACGCGCACGCCGCCCGCGGTCTTCGCCACCATCACGCCGACGATCGCGTACTTCGACGCCGGGCTGGCGAACTTGGCATAACCCGAGCGCTCCGGCACCGGAAAGTGCACGGCGGTGATGATCTCGTCCGGTTCGAGCGCCGTGGTGAACAGGCCGGTGAAATAGTCGTCGGCCGCGATGCTGCGGCGGTCGGTCTCGATCGTCGCGCCCAGGCCGAGCACGGCCGCGGGATAGTCGGCGGCCGGATCGCCGTGGGCGAGCGAGCCGCCCAGGGTTCCGCGGTTGCGGACCTGCGCATCGCCGATCCCCCCGGCCAGGTTGGCGAGACTCGGGATGCGCTGCCGCACCACGGGGGACGTGCTCACCTCGTCGTGCGTGGCGAGAGCGCCGATCACCAGGGGGTCGCCGTCGAGGATGTTCCGGAGACCGGTGATGGCGCCGAGCGACACGACGGCCGAGGGCTGCGCCAGGTCGAGCTTCATCACGGGGATCAGGCTTTGCCCTCCGGCGAGGAGCTTGGCCGCGTCGTTGCCCTGAAGCAGCAGGACCGCGTCGGCGACCGACTGCGGACGGTGGAATTCGAAGCTCTTCATGCGGTACCTCCCCCCGCCGCGCGGATCGCCCGCCAGACCTTCTCGGGGGTCGCCGGCATGGTGATGTCCGTGACGCCGAGCGGGGTCAGAGCGTCGAGCACGGCATTGATGACTGCGGGCGGGACGCCGATGGCGCCGACCTCGCCCACGCCCTTGATTCCGACCGGATTGTGCGTACACGCGGTCACGTGGTTGCCGACCTTGAACATCGGCAGGTCCGCCGCGCGCGGCATGCAATAGCTCATGAACGAGCCCGACAGGAGCTGCCCCTCCGCGTCGTAGACCGCCTCTTCGAGGAGCGCCTGCCCGATGCCCTGCGCCAGGCCGCCGTGCGCCTGTCCGTCGACGATCATCGGGTTGATGATCACTCCGACGTCGTCGGCGATCGCGACGTCCGTCACCTCGACGACCCCGGTCTCGGGATCGACCTCGACCTCGACGCAGTGGCAGCCCGCCGGGAAGGTGAAGTTCTTGGGATCGTAGAAGGCCGAGTCTTCGAGCCCCGGCTCGACCGTTTCGATCGGATAGTTGTGGGGCACGTAAGCGGCGAGCGCGATGTCGCCGAACGACTTCTCGCGGTCCGTGCCGACGACGCGGAACTTGCCGTCGGAGAACTCGACGTCGGCGACGCTCGCCTCCAGGAGGTGGGCCGCCACTTTCTTCCCTTTGTCGACGATCTTGTCGATCGCCTTGTAGATCGCCGAGCCGCCGACCGCGGCGGACCGCGAGCCGTAGGTCCCCATGCCGAAGGGGATGCGGTCGGTATCGCCATGGACGACCTCGACGTTTTCGAGAGGAATGCCGAGCCTCTCGACGACGAGCTGGGCGAACGTGGTCTCGTGTCCCTGGCCATGGCTGTGCGAGCCGGTGAACACGGTCACGCTCCCGGTCGGATGAACCCGCACCGACGCCGCCTCGTACAGCCCGGCGCGTGCGCCGAGTGCGCCCACGAGCGCGGACGGCGCGATGCCGCACGCCTCGATGTAGGTCGAAATCCCGAAGCCACGCAGCTTGCCACGCGATACGGACGCAGCCTTGCGCTCCATGAGCCGCGGGTAGTCGATGGCCTGGAGCGCGAGGTCGAGCGTCGCCGGGTAGTCGCCGATGTCGTACTGCAGGGCCACCGGCGTCTGATAGGGGAACTGGTCCGGCTGGATCAGGTTCTTCCGCCGGATCTCCACGCGGTCGATGTTCAGCTCGCGGGCGGCCTTGTCCACCAGGCGTTCGAGCAGGTACGTGGCCTCGGGGCGGCCGGCGCCGCGCACCGCGTCCACCGGGACGGTGTTGGTGAAGATCGCCTTCACCTCGGCATAGATCGCCGGGATGACGTACGGTCCGGAGAGGAGCGTGGCGTGGAGATAGGTCGGGATGACCGGCGCGAACGTGGAGAGATACGCCCCCATGTTGGCGAGCGTGCGGACGCGCAGGCCGCGGAACCTGCCGTCGGCGTCGAGGGCGAGCTCGGCGTGGCTCACATGGTCCCGGCCGTGTGCGTCGGACAGGAAGGACTCGCTCCGCTCGGCGGTCCACTTGACCGGCCGGCCGACCCGTTTGGAAGCCCAGAGGACGAGCAGCTCTTCGGCATAGTGGAAGATCTTCGAGCCGAACCCACCGCCCACGTCGGGCGCGACCACGCGCAGCCGGTGCTCCGGCACCTTCAGGCTGAACG
Source organism: uncultured Holophagales bacterium (assembly GCA_963842525.1). GTDB lineage: Bacteria > Acidobacteriota > Thermoanaerobaculia > Multivoradales > UBA5704 > UBA5704. Next base: position 1,087,284 of record CAWJGT010000009.1, on the reverse strand, counting down.
CCCCGAGCAGCAGGCGCGTCAGGTGCGGGTTCTGCGACGTGGTGTAGAGGGTGTACCGGTCTTCGGCCGAGTCGTAGTGGCCGTTGGCGGCGCGCGGCTCGATCGCATTGGGGGCGATGCGGTTGTTGACCAGGTCGATGGCGGTGATGTGGGCCGCCCCCGTGAATTCGGCCTCGGTGGCCGCAGCGTCGCCGAGATGAAAGTCGAAGCAGACGTTGCCGGGGGCCTCATCCCACACGAGCGGCGCGCCGTCAGCCACGGCCGCCGTCAGGTGGGCGACCGCCGGCCGCGGGTCGTAGTCGACCTCCACGAGCTGCGCCGCATCCTTCGCCTGCGCCCGGGTCTCGGCGATCACCATCACGACCGGATCGCCGGCGTGCCGCACCTTCCCCTGCGCGAGGGCCGGGTGCGGCGGCTCGACCATGGGCGAGCCGTCTTTGTTGTGGAGCTGCCAGCCGCAGGGAATCCCGCCCAGCCCGTCGGCGGCCACGTCGTCGCCCGTCAGCACGGCGAGCACGCCCGGCGCCGCGAGCGCGGCGGAGGCGTCGATCGACCGGATGGCCGCATGGGCGTAGGGAGAGCGGACGAACACGGCCCAGGTCTGCCCGGGGAGCGCGATGTCGTCGGTGTACCGCCCCTTGCCGAGGAGGAAGCGCCGGTCCTCGCGGCGCGCGACGGAGGCACCCATCCCCTGGCCCGTCATTGCGCACCTCCTTGCATCTCTTCAGCCGCCGCCAGCACGGCCTTGACGATGTTGTGGTACCCGGTGCAGCGGCAGAGGTTGCCCTCCAGCCAGTGCCGCACCTCGCCCTCGGTCGGCTGCGGATTGCGGCGCACCAGCTCGGCGGCGCTCATCACCATGCCGGGCGTGCAGAAGCCGCATTGCAGACCATGGCAGGTGTGGAAGGCCGCCTGCATGGGGTGCAGCCCACCATTGGTCGCCAATCCTTCGATGGTCGTCACCGTCGCGCCGTCGGCTTCCACCGCCAGCATGGTGCAGCTCTTGACCGACTTGCCGTCGACCCAGACCGTGCAGGCGCCGCACTGGCTGGTGTCGCAGCCCACGTGGGTGCCGGTCAGTCGCAGGTGCTCGCGCAGAAGCTCGACGAGCAGCGTCCGCGGCTCCACGTCCACGACGTGGCTCTTCTCATTGACTTGCAGCGTGATGTTGGCCATAAACCTCCGCCTCTCGAGGGTCTAGCCGTTGGCGTGTGCGGGGGATCTTAACGCCGGGGCATCGGGGGTGCAAGGTCCGGCCAGGGCCGGGGCCCGCGCTGACGATCTTTGGCGTCATGGACTGACAATCCGTGGCTCGATCGATCGCCCGCCGGCTCTCTTTCTCCCGTCCGGCCTATGGCCGGAGCCCTGGTATAAGCCTTGCCTCTGGCTCGCACAGGGGGTCGGGCCATGGAACACCGCAGGTGGGACGGCGGGTGCGACAGGCGGTGCCGGCGGCAAGTCTTGGCAGCCGTGGCTGCGGCCGGCCTCCTGGCCGGAGCGGGCAGCGCGGAGCCGGTCTCGCGCGCCCTCCCGGAGCGCGTCGCGGTCGACGCCCGGTACCAATCTCCGCACCACACCATCCTCCGTGGCCATGCGAAAGACTGGGACGGCATTGCGGATCTGCTGGAAGACCTGGGACGGAATCCGTACACTCCCGAGCCGGTCCTGCGCCAGATCACCTGCTCGGAACGCGGCTACGAGCTCACGATCCTCATTCCCAAGGCGGAGCCGGCGCCGGATGCACCCTGGCCTGAGGAAAAGCTCCCGTTTTTCGCCACTCCTCCGGTCACACAGGCTTTGTTCCGGCTGCTCCTCCCTCCCTTCACCTGACCACGCCCCACCCCGATCCGCCGGTCCGGCGGCCTCAGCACAAAGAAAAACCTCGGGACAGACGGCCACCCGGTTGTGGACGAGCAGTCTCTCGCCGGGTTGTCCATCGACGAGATCACGGTCAAAGAAATCTATTCGACGTCGACTGGCGGCGTGGCGCGGGTGCGGGCGCGAAGCCGCGATGTCCTCTTACGGGACGGCGACCAGCTTGCTGACGGTGAGGTCGACGGGATCGACGTCATCGCGCCAACGGTCGCCTGGCTGCGCTTCCGGCGGCGCGTCGCCATTCCCGGCGTCCCGTATCGCCCGGTGGTCTGGCTCCTGGCGGCGCGCGAGAGCCCGGAAGCGGGGCGGAGGCTCAGACGCGGCCTGACGATCGGAGGGGCCGGGGTCGAAGCTCACAGGCTCGGCGATGAGCTCCTCGGCGGCAAAGGCTTTCCGCCCTGGATCTGGGGGCTCTCGATCGAAAACGCGCCGCGTCTCGTCGCCGGGATGCTGGAGCGTTCGGACCTCCGCAAGCGGGTCCGCAGCGATAGAGCCCGGCTCCTTCTGGAGCCGGGTTTCGGAATGATCGAAGTCCCCTTCTCCTCTCGCGAGAAGCTCCGGGAGGTGTTCCGTCCATCCTACGGCGCGGCAACGAGGCGCGATCCTTTCCTCGACCTGTCATATCAGGCCCGCCCGCAACCGTTATGGAACGACCCCGGTCTACCGACCTCCTCCGACCTCCTGATCGACGATCTCAAAGTCGAGGGCCTGTTCATCACGCCCTGGGGTCCTGTCGCCGAGGTACGCAGCGCGCAGAAACATTTTTCCCTCCGCGAAGGCGACCAGCTCTACGACGGCGACCTGGACCGGATCGACCTTCAGCAGGGCCTGATCTTCAAGCAGATAGAGCAAGATCCCACGACGGTCTATCCGTTTCGCCAGGTCGTCAAGCGGCTCGATCCCCGTTGGACCAGCGCCGCCGGGGCTTCCCGCAAGACGGCCGACGAGGCTTGGGCCTTGGCCGACAGGCCGGCCGGCCGGCGGGATCCCTTTCGTTCGTTGCTTCCCACCGGCGTGCCTACGGAAAATCCACCCTCGGCCCTCGCGAAGCTCACCTGCGACCACCTGACCTCGGCAGGTGACACGATCGCGGAGGTGCTCGAGCAGGCCCGCTTGCGGCTGGCGCGCTATTCCTGGGAGCGGGGCCTCGTCGCGGATCAACAGGCTTTGAGAACGGCCTGGGCGCGGCGCTTCCTCGACGACATCGAGCAGACGGCGAGCGCCGACCTGGCGCGTCTCTTCAGTGGGCTGCCCGGCCTGGAATCGCTGCGGTCCACCCCCGTTCCTCCGCCGGGCGAGATGTTCGCCCTTCTCGGCGACCTCAACCTGGTCGCCGGACGCCTGGCCGCGGCGGCCGAGGCGTACGGTCTTGCGGAGCAGACCTCTCCCGGGCTGGAGACCCTCTGCGGCCGCATGTTCGACGGCAAGCTCTGGGGCGCCGAGAGCTACCTCTCCCTCTCCGGATGGAACGACACCCGCTATTACTGGCTGACGGGATATCTGCTCGCCTGGGACCCTGCGTCCGGCCGGGTGCTGGAACGCCATCTCCTGCCCGCGGCGCCGGAGGCGTTCGCGGTTGAGCGCGGAGACCTCCAGGTCACCCTGCGTGGAGCCGGCACCGTCCGCCTGGCCGGGCTGCGCCGCGCAGCACCGGGCCGGGTGCCGGCCAACCTGGTCTTGCGCGCCGCGGCGATCGAAAACGGCACGCTCCTGGCCGATAACCTCGTCAACGTGGCGTTCGCGGGCCCGCGCTCTTCCTTCGACGTCCTCGGTCCGATCGACGACCACCTTCCCCTCGATCTCCCCGAGCTCGAAAAGGCATCGCGCGCGGCGGCGCTCCGCGATCCCACCCAACCGTGGCACCTGTTCTTTCTCGGCCAGGCACTGTGGGCAGAGGGGCGGCGGCAGGAAGCCGAAACACTGTGGCGAAGGATCTGGGAGGGCGGCCCGTGGGCGACTCCCTACTACGAGCTCTTGTGGATGGCGGTGTTCCACGAGATCTACGGCCAGCGCGATTGGGCTGACCGCGCCTTCGCACAGGCCCTGGAACAGCGCCGCCGGCTGCCCCGACCCATCGTGGCCAGCCAAGCGGCCGAGCGGCGGATCAACGCAGCCACGTCCTGGCTGGATAACGGGCTTCGCGATCCCGGGAAGCGCCACCTCTGGTGGCGGCGGCTGCGGGAGATCTCGGGGATCGCGCCTGGGGACGCCTTCCGTGCGGCCCTCTGGGTCGACGACCTCGAGCGGCGAAGGGACCGCGCAGGCGCACGGGACGAACGCGCCTTTCTGAGACAGGCCCGGCGTTACCCCTTCGATCCGGTGACCCGCAGCGCCTGGCTCGACTACTCCCTGTATGTCGTGATGGCCTGCGCAGCGATGCTCTTCGCCCGATTGGCCGTGGCCGGCTCCCGGATGGTACGGCGGCGCCCGGCACTGCGCCGTCTCCGGTGGCCGGGCTGGAGACAAGCGGCCCAGGCAACCTTCAGATCTCATGGCCTGGCGCTACTGATCCTCTTCATGGCGCTCTACCTCGCTCTTTCCCTTTCGATCCTGGCTGCATCCTACCTGGGATATCTCACCGCAGTGCCCCGCGAGCTGGGCGACGTCGTTGCCGCCAGGCAGGCGCAGGCCAGCTACGAGGATCGCTACGAGCTCACCACTGCGGACGTGTTGCGCGCATGGATCACGAAGGGCGTCGTCGAGCCGGCCACGCAAACGCCGGCGCGCCTGATTCAAAAAGCACAGGCAATCCGGAGCTACAGCGCCGGAGCCCGGCTGCTCCTGGCCCTCGCGGGCATCGCCGCAATGTTTGTGATCGCCTTGCCCGCCGGCCTCCTTCTGGCGTGGGGCCGCGCGCGGGTCGTTGTGGCGCGGTGCATTCCCGGTGCCGCACAGGTCCGTGCGGGGTCGCGCCTCAAGGGCTATCTCGTCTTCGGTCTCTCCGTCTTTGCCGTGGCCCCCCTGGCATGGCTGGTGGTGGCGAGGACCTGCGGAGCCGTTCCGGCGCCCGGAATCGTTTCGGCCAATCTGATCCTCCGCATCGGAGTCGAGACGCCACTGCTGCCGCTGCTGTCCAATCCGGACGAACGCGCACGATGGTCGAACAACTTTGAACGTCTGCGCGCCAGGAGCTTTCTCCGCCTGCTCGCGGTCTATCCCGGCTCAGAGCTCTTCTGGTCCCTGGTGATTGCCGCCCTGGCCGCCTCTCTGGGTGCCGTTGCGACCGTGGCAAAGCCGCGCGCGCCGTAAGTTGCTCCAATTTTCACACCCAGGCTCCGGTATGATCCGTGTGATCGGCCGCCTGGGTGGAAGTGCGGGGTGGGGTGGCATAGAGTAGCCGCAACAGCGGAGGAAGTATGGCGGACGCGAGCATTGAAGACAGCAGGATCAAGAATCTGGTCGAGACGGCCATGATCGAGGTACTCGAAGAGCGCAGGGATCTTGTGCTGGATCTCTTGGAAGAGGCTCTGGAGGACATCGGCATGGTCCATGCGATCCGTGAAGGCGAGCAGAGCCTGCCTGTGGGGCGAGACGAGGTTTTCCGGATCCTCGAAGAGTGAAAACCAGCTTTCGCGAGAGCTTCGCCAGGGACTTGCGGCAGCTCCGGCAGCCGGAAGCTCGGGCTCGTGTCAAGCGAGTCATCGAGGCGGTTGAGTGCGCCGATGGGATTGGAGAGATCCCTCAGCTCAGAAAGCTCCAAGGTCCCGGAGCGTACTATCGCATCCGTATCGGTGATTACCGCCTGGGTCTTATGATCGAAGGCGACCAAGCAACGCTGGTCAGAATTCTCCACCGCCGAGATATCTACAGATACTTCCCCTAATCTAAGTGCTCGCCACGAAATAAGTGCCTCAGGGGCGGCTGGCACCTTGGTGCAGCGCCCGGAATCGTTTCGGCCAATCTGATCCTCCGCATCGGAGTGGAGACGCCACTGCTGCCGCTGCTGTCCAATCCGGACGAACGCGCACGATGGTCGAACAATTTTGAACGTCTGCGCGCCAGGAGCTTTTTCCGCCTGCTCGCGGTCTATCCCGGCGCAGAGCTCTTCTGGTCCCTGGTGACTACCGCCCTGGCCGCCTCTCTGGGGATGCTGGGTTGCGCGTCACGACGTGGATCACCTGATCCAGCGCCGGCCAGACAGAAGTGCCAGCCGAACAGACAGAAGTGCCAGCCGAACAGCTTCGCTCGGGACCGCTCTGGACTACCTCCACAGATCCGCCGTCCGTTGACATTCAGTCATCATTCCGGTCCGCGGCAAGAACTTTTCCGAGTTATGCAAGATCGGCGACCCGTTTTACGTCTTTTTAAGGGGCATGAGTCGAAAACTCCGTTTCATGCCACCCGAGGGGAGCGGACTTGTCGAGGTCACCACACGGACCGTCCACGGCCGCTTCCTGCTCGCTCCCTCTGCGGAGCTCAATGACCTCATCCTCGGCGCCCTCGGACGCGCCCAGGCAGCTCTACCCCGTCCGCCTCATCGCCTTCGCCTTTGCCTCCGGGCACTATCACCTCCTTCTCCAGGTCGACGACACGCGCCGACTCGCCTCATTCATGAATCACTTCAACTCAAATCTTGCCCGCGAAGCCGGGCGCCTGGCCGACTGGCGGGAAAAGTTCTGGTCCCGCCGCTTTCAGGCCATCCCGATCAGCGACGAGCCCCAGGCCCAGATCGAACGCCTCGCGTACATTTTGAGCCACGGGGTCAAGGAGGGACTTGTCCAAACCCTCCGGGACTGGCCGGGCGTCAGCGTCGTCCCCGCTCTGCTGGATGGTGCTCTCCTCGTCGGCCACTGGTTCAACCGCTCGAGCGAGTACGCCGCCCGCCAGAGAGGCCAGTCCTTCCACCGTCTCGACTTCGCGACCGAATACACCCTCAAGCTCGAGCAGCTCCCCTGCTGGGCGCATCTCACTCCTCAACAGTACCGCGAGCGGATCGCCGCTCTGGTGGCCAGCATCGAGTCTCGGGCTGCGGAGGTCCGCGAGGCCATGGGCCGTCCTGTCCTGGGTCCCGAAGCAGTCTGCGCCCAGAAGCGTCACGACCGGCCGGCCAAACCGAAGAAATCTCCTGCTCCGCTCTTCCATGCGGCGAGCAAGAACGTCCGTCTCGAGTTCTATCGAGCCTATGGCGAGTTCGTGGGCGCCTTCCGGACCGCCGCGGAGAAGCTCCGGGCGGGAGTGCGCGATGTTGTCTTCCCGGCAGGCAGCTTCCCGCCGGCCCTGCCCTGGGTAAGTGGGTAGGCCCTCGGGACTTCGGGCCGCTGACAGCCTTCGTAGTTTCCGGCCGGCCGCTGACTTCCTGGCGCGGGATCGGGAGAGGTCTATCCCTGGAACCCTCAAAAAGCGCGATACAGGCTTTCAACGCTCCACACAAGGAGTGAGCGACCACCTCTCGGCGTGCTCAGGTGCCCTTCACCTGCCAGTTTGCGCACCGAAGCCACACCGAAGCGCGGCTCGGCAGTGCAATTGACTCTTCAGGAGGCTAGATTCGGCTGATGATCCTCTAGAAGGCTCCTCCCTTCTGACGAGCCGCGATAGGCTCGTCGGGAGACCAATCCCTGAAAGGAGGAGCGCATGGGACTTTACTGTGGAATCGACTTGCATTCAACCAACAGCTATCTCGTGGTGATGAACGAGCAACTGCAATCGGTCCTCAGCAGGCGGGTGCCCAACCGTCTGGAGGCGGTCCTGGAATCCCTGGAGCCCTTCCGAGAGCAGATCCAGGCGACCGCCGTGGAGTCCACCTTCAACTGGTACTGGTTGGTGGATGGGCTCATGGAGGCCGGCTACGAGGTTCGCTTGGTCAACACCTCCGCTGTCCGCCAGTACGAGGGCTTGAAGTACGTCGATGACCGCCATGACGCGCGGTGGCTGGCGCGCCTGCTCCACCTCAACATTCTGCCCACCGGTCACATCTATCCGAAAAAGGAGCGCGCGGTGCGAGATCTACTGCGCCGCCGAGCCTTTCTGGTGCGACAGCGCACCGCCAGCTTGCTGAGCGTCAAAAACGTCTTCTCGCGCTACACCGGAGCGCAAGTTCCCCTCAGCGAGCTCAAGCGCATGACGGCCGAGCAGGTCGAGGAGCAATTCACGGACCCACATATCGCCTTGACGATCACCAGCAGCCTGGCGATCGCCCGCACGCTGAAAGACCAAATCTCTGGCATCGAGAAAACTGTTCTCAAACAGGCCAGACTGAGGCCCGAGTTCGAGCTGCTCGAGAGCATTCCCGGCATCGGTCTGACCCTTGCCCTGACGATCATGTACGAAACCGGCTCCATCGCTCGCTTTGCCGAGGCGGGCCACTTCTCCTCCTACTGCCGCTGTGTACCCAGTCAGCACCTCAGCAACGGCAAGGTCAAGGGTTCCGGCAACGTACGCAATGGCAACCCGTACCTGTCCTGGGCGTTCATGGAGGCTTCACATTTCGCCATTCGGTTCGAGCCCCTCGCCAAGCGTCTCTACGAGCGCAAGCGGGCCAGGACCAACGAGTTGGTGGCCCTGCGGACGATCTCGAACAAGCTGACTCGTGCCGCGTTCTACATCCTGCGCGACCAGGTGCCGTTCAGGTCGGCGCAAGCTTTTGGTTGATTCAGGTGGAAGACAGGGAGCCTGCAATTAGGTGCTGGGCGAAAGAACCCTCTACGGCTGATTGGCCCCTGTCTTCCACCGTTTTTGGCTCTTTTGTCGGAGATGCGCCCAGGTCGTGAGCCCGAATGTGCTGGCACCTCTGAACCCCCTTCGGGGGGAGGAGGTAGCCTTATTGGTTGTCCTGAACCTTGGACACGAACCTGGAACCGAAGATTTTCTGGGGGCACGCAAACCGTGCCAGGGGCGGGTCGGAGCCGTCACCGGCTCCGACCCGCCTTGATCCCGATGGGTGGCTGGTGCGGATCTCCGCACCTGAAGCACAGCGAGACTACGGGCGCGCAAACCCGACACGGGAGCACATCTTGCCGGAACGAGCCGTTCTTGAAACGAACACTCCCGGGTGGGAGACGTGTGGGTCGTTGACAAGAGCCTTCTAATGGGTGGCACTCATTTCGGGCACTCATTTCGGCCGCACTCATTTCGGGTTTGGGCCACTCATTTCGGGTTTGGGCCAGGCTAGATTCGGCTGGCACTTATTTCCGGTTAGGCGTTTCGGTTGTCATTTGTTCGAGTATCGCGGACCAGTCTTTCCACTTCGTGGCAAAAGACGGCGCGATCTGAGGCGGTTGCAACTGAGCGTGATTGGAAATCGCGCACAAGCTCAGGAAGTTGAGATGCATCACAGTCGAGCAGAGCCGGAGCGACAGGCTTATTAAGTGCCCATAATGCTCCAATCTCGTAACGAACCCAATCGCTGTGGAGTGATTGCGTGCTCAAGAGCAGCACTGCTACGCCGCAGCGACGAAGGACGACACCGACTTGTGAACGCCATGCGGGTCCCGTTGTGATGGTGTCGTGCGACAAGAAGACTGTAAGCTGAAGTGCTCTGAGACGATTGGCTAACTCCTCTGCAATCGCTCTGTCGGTAGTCGAATAACTGATGAATACGTCTATTGGCTTCCCGGATTCGGCAGGTGGCTCGGCTGGGACATCTGGACCAACCTCCAAGTCCGCTATGGCTTGGAAGAGGATCTGTTCCATCTGGCGCATGCACGACGGGAAGAAGTCGTCACCGGGAATCGTCGCCGAACTCGCCAAGTGGCGGAACTTGTCTTGTTGCAGACGGTCGAAACCAATGAGCGCCGACACCCGCGCTTGCCATGCGCCGAATTCCTCGTTTGGGATCGTCGGCTTGTTCTGCGCGAGGGCTCGCAGTTCGTTCAGTTTTTCAGTTCGATTCATAGGTGCTGCCTCAAAACGCCTAACGCTGTGGCGGCTCAGCGCGCGGCGTCAGCCGTCCGCTGGAGCCGCTTGGTTGGCCGGCGGTTCACTGACCTATCTCCCACGCCTCGAAAAAGTTGCCGCATAGAACCTCACGGACCAAACCATTGAAGACCTCCTCGCCTCCGAGTTCTCGGACGACTTTCTCGATGACGAGGATACGCCCATTGGTCAAGCCCGGTATCCCGGACTGTTTCCATCGGAACCAAACACTGTTCCTGATGACCAGCCACCAAGGACGGACGACATCCCACTTCTTGATAGGCCCACCAGTAGGAGGCGATGCGGATGCCCGGAGAACCGCCGCGTCGGTCCTCAAGAAACTGCGATCAAGTACAGAGATCATTGAGCCCTTGAGCCGAGAACCAGCATGGGAAGTGGAGCACTTTCCCAAGAACCGTCTCTCGAACTCGTTGGTCCCAAGTCGCTCCTCTCCCAGCTTGAGCTCGAACGCCATGGCCCGCTGGCCACTACTCACGCAGAGGACATCAACCTTCTGTGCGCCATCACAGATCAATTCTTCACCATTGGCCGAGACACCGAGGGTTGCTCTCTCCGGAAAGAACTCGATCGGCCTTTGAAGTCCCCCAGCAACGATGTCATCCTCAACCGAGACGTGCATACGCTCGCAGACCAAGTTCGAGAGCCGCCCGGCCGCCTCAAGCTTCTGAAGCATCCTGGCGACCAAGGGCTCTCCAATGTGATGCAGCTTCAGATCAGCCATTTAGCTTCCTGCGACGGCCAACGCCGCAGAAGGTGAGCGAGCGGGAACCGCGCTGTTTGCGGTTTCCGTCCGCTCGACAGCCGGGGTTGGGCGCCGATTGGCAGTACGCCCTGGAACCGCCGACGCAGCTCAGACTGCCGGCCAGTGCAATTCATCGTACCAATCCTCGTGTGATTTGCTTCATTGCGCTTAGCTGTGAGGCAACAAGAGACTGGAGGTGATCGGTCGATCGATAGAACTGGATCCGTAGAGGTGCAACATCAAAGTGAATATGCGTGCCTTCGCGGGCTATTAATAAGATGTTCTCGGCATTGTTGCCAATACCATGGGCATAGCCGAGTTCATAGTAGACATTTGGGCGCTCTTTACTTAGATCAAATATGAGAAACTCGGCCTCTCCCATCATTCGGTCGATATCTTGCATAATGATTCGGGCACCGACCCTCTCGTCCACCCTCGTTGCTATCAGATCGACTGTCGCACAGGCGGCCTTCAGTGTCCGGTAGATTTCCTCCGCCTCTTCGCCTTCCATCGGCATCAACACGAACACTTGCCTTAGCTTGAATGTCACTGGAGGCAAGCCCACAGCTTCAGGGCGAAACTCCCCTCGCCAGAATGGCGTAGAACTAAGCGCACTAGCCGCACTCGCCGGAATAGCCGCAAGTCTCGCCATTGGCTTTCCTCCTATTCGATCGGGCTGTAGTAGCCATCGCTCTTCTTAGAGACGCCCAACGAGTGGAAGCTCACAGGCGGCGTCAGCCGTCCTGTGCAGCGCCCGGGTTATGTGCCCTCTCCACCCTAGAACACCTCCCACAGGGGAGTATTGCGGAAAACACGGATTGTGTCAAACTCAACCGTTTGATCGCGAGTCACATTGCTTCCGAACACCCGTGCACGGTATTCATAAACTCCAGTTCCGGGTGCATAGAATTCGATTTCATAGGTATTGTATTGCTCCTTACCGCTTGCTAGTTCGTCTTCCCTAATCAGTCGCTGCCCATGCAAGACATAGGTTGTAGTGCCTCCAAAGGGTGCCTGCACTACATCTAGTAACAATACAGATCTGTCTGAGTTCTGCAAGAAGTTCTTAGCACAGATTGAGAAGGCTACTCGGTAGTATCCTGGCCGCCCAAGGTCGTTTACATAGGGGCCGTATATTGTATGCTCACGAGGGTGTATTTGGTCGGTAGGCTCCTCTGTGTATAACCATACATTACGGCCAGAGGGGCCTTTTGATTTTGACTCTTGGCCCCAGCCGTGATCGAGTCCACCTGGCGTCGGCGATCGCTTACCACAATAGTAAACTGCTAGCGCTCTCTTGGACTCTCTGGAGCGGAGGTAGAGTCTTAGGACAATCCGTATGATTAAGGCGCCCGCCGCTCCAGTAAGCGCGGCAAGAAGGAGTTGGAGAGCCGAGAGTGATGGCATGCTACGGATGCTCCGGGATCACATGCGCGAGGCCTCTACGCCTACGCTGCCATGTCACATAACGCTGCTGGGCTTCAGCGACGGCGAAGCTGTGCGCTGCAAGCCTGGGTTCTACGCCAGCGTGTCATCATGCCGACAGCGGAGTCAGTCGGAATACGCGCCCCACCTTGCTTGCTTCTCTGACATCGCCGCGGCGAAGGGCTTCGCGGACAGTATCGAGCTTCTCAGCATCCTCAAGTGACAAATATGGGGACCACTCCTCCTCTGCCTCGATGAGATCGACCTCGACCTCCGCAGCGTACTCTCCTTCATGAACGAACTTCCTGTGGCGCGTACTCATTGCCTTCTCCTGCGTTTGTAGTCGTCGGTCCATTTCTCGCGCTTCGGTCTATACGCCGTCACCACTACGGCTGGGGATGATTTGCCGCTGGGGATACCCCACACAACATGAATCGGCGTGCCGCCTTGATCCTTTTGCAACACCAAAACGCAAGGGCCTTTTCGATAGTCTGGATAGTCTTCAATCACCTCACCTTCGTGGACACCAGCGACAACATCGCGGACGAGAATACCATCAGCTGCGAGTTCGTCATAGCCATGCACCGAGACCCGCACATCACGGCTTGCCACCAACCTGACGATCTGTTCAAAAGTTCGGCTCATGGAATGGTTCGTCGGTCATTCGCGCTGCCGGTGTACCTTTGGCGTAGAACGCTGTTGCTGCTAACCGGTGGCGCAGCCATCCGGTTGAGCAGCGGGGTTCGGCGGCGGTTTCAACTACTTCTCCTTTCGAGCTGCCCTTTCAGCTAGTAGCTTCTGCATTTCTGGCATCTTCGCCGTCTCCTTGAAGCTCTGTTCCAGCAGTTGGGTGTCGGCCGTCGCAATAAGATCACGCATGCACCCCAAGAACCAGACTGCTGCATCGCGAATGACGTTGGGCATCTCAGGGCTTAACAGGGTGTCATGCACACTCTTAGGATGGGTTAAATCATTTCGCATTTTGACTAGGCGCTGCAGCTTTTCCCACCCATGCGACGCAACCTGGGGGTTGACTCCACGGCCGGGCCCAGGGTTGCGGGCGTGCAAGGTGCTTATCCTCTTCGACTTAGTTGACTCTACACCTCTTCCTAACGTGCGTCAACACCGCCCCGGCCGCACATAAGCACTCTGTGGCCCCTGTGCCCGCGAGGTCGCGACCACGTCATGCCTGGCAAGCGAAGGCGGTCGAGAAGATCGCATCTGACTCCACGTGCGCTTGGCGTTTCAGGTACACGAGAAGTTCTTATGCGTCAGAGAAGGTCGCCCGAGATCAGGTGCAAAAGAGCGATCTGCGGCTGGAAGGGGGGCATGAAGCCGTCCTAGAGGCAGGGCTCAAGTCTCGGCAAGGCAGCGACTTGCCGAGAGTGCTGTGAAGTCCCTTGCGTCAGCCGCCGGTCGTCTAAGCTACAGGTTGTCGAGAAGGCTCAAGACCCCCTTCCCCCCACGGTTCAGGACACTGCCAACCCCACTCCGCTGCCGCTCGTGGGTATTTTCTCTCGATCGCATAAGGAAGATGGACCCGGCCGTGGCCTTCGGCGAGATCCTTGCGATGTTGCTCTCGCACACTGCGCAGATGCTCCTCGAGGGCGTGTCCGGCGTCAACTAGAATTGAGGGTCGGCGACAATTAGAACTGCGGGATCCTCCTCCAGTTCGTGTCAACACTCCTACGGGGGGCGGGGGGAGCTTCTTTCAGGGGGCCGGGTGGGGGCTGGTCGGCTCTTGACCTCCTTCCGGGGGGCAGGGACTTAGCAGGGAAGGATGCCCGCAGCTGCGGGCATCCTTCAGCGATTGCAATTATGCGCGGTAGCATGGCCCATCCAAGCTCTGGAGCTCACGCCCCGCGGGCCCCCTTGGCTCCCGCAGCTCTCTCCTTGGCCGCCTGTGCCCGGTAGCTCTCGATGCTCAGCTCCAGGATCACCGAATGGTGGACGATCCGATCCACCGCGGCCGCCGTCGTCATCGGGTCCTTGAAAATCTGCTCCCACTTGCTGAACACCAGGTTGCTGGTGATCAGCACCGAGCGCCTCTCGTACCGCTCGGCGATCAGGGTAAACAGAACCTCCATCTCCTCGCGGCTTTGCTCGACGTAGCCGAGGTCGTCCAGGATCAGGGCTTCGAATCGGTCCAGCCGCTTCAGCTCGGCCGCCAGGCGCAGATCCCGCTTCGCGGCCAGGAGCCGCTGGACGATCTGGTACGTCGGGGAAAACAGCACCGTCCGGCCCCCGCGCACCAGCTCCTGGCCCAGACCGCAGACCAGGTGAGACTTGCCGGTCCCGGGGTTGCCAAACACGATCAGATTGGTGGCTTGGTCAAGAAACGAGCCGTCCTGAAGAGCGGCCAGGGCCGCCCTGGCCTTGGGTGGAAGCCGGCCCACCTCGAAGCCCGCCAGGCTCTTTTCTCGCGGCAGCCTGGACTCCTGAAGCAGTCTCTCCACCCGGCGCTCGCACCGTTCGCTGGCCTCTTGCTCGGCCAGAGCCAGCAGATACCCCTCGTGGGTGAGCCCCCCACGCACCGCCTGGACGGCCACCGTCGCGTACTCCCGGGCGAAGGTCGGCAGGCACAACGATTTCAGCAGCAGCGGCAATCCCGCCTCGCTGGCCGGCTTCACAGGCCACCTCCTGCCGCGGCGATGCACTCGTCGTAGACCCGAAGGTCCGGAGGATCGATCCGGCACACCGGCGGCTCCAGGCGCACCGGCCGAAGGGCCGTCTGCACCTGAGCGAAGTCCCGCAGCTCGCCGCTCTCCAACAGGGCCGCCAGCACACCCTCCACCGCGCTCTCTCCCGTGCTCGCCGCCAGGTGCAGGATCCGCACGTACTCCACGTCCGCACGCGCCCCGTGCCGCCCCTCCAGCGCATCGTAGGTCTGCCGGAAAACCAGGCTCGGAAACAGCGCCTCCCGGTACCGGTAGCGCGCGAACGCTCCCGGTTTGCGGATTAACGACCAGATCAGATGGCGATAGTCGATGGCGGCGTGGCCGCGGCCCCGAAGGCGATCCATCTCGGCCACCCGTTCGCCGGCGAAGTGCACCTCGATCCGCTCCGCATACAGCCGAATGTCCACCCATTCGCCGATCAGCCGCGAGGCCACCGAGTAGACGTTGTTGGACACCCGCAGGGTGGAAAACACGCTGACCCGGACCCGCTCCCGCCGGAAATCGTCCAGGCGCGACAGCGGCAGATCCCTCATCTGCTCCAGCTCCTCGCGCAGCTTGTCGGCACGGCCCCGGTTGCGCCCCAAAAAGATCTCCCCCAAGAACACCTCGTACGCGGCGCGGCTCGAAAACTCCCGGCTTCCCCGCAGCAGAAGCGCTTGCTGGACCGCCCGCTTGAAGCGGTGGTGCGCCTGCTCCACATCGCCGTTTTCGTGGCCACGCCCAGGGGTGTTGCAGTCGGGCTGGACCTGGTAGTGCGCGAGCGCACCCAGGTAGCGCTCGTTGAACGTCCGGCCCCCCTCGCCCAACTCGTGGGTGGCCGCCGAAAGGTTGTCCGTCCGGTGCAGCTTCGGCACCTTGCCCAGCTCCCAGACCGCGGCCTGGAAGCCACTGATCAGAGCCTCAAAACTCTCCGAAAAGCAGATCCCGCCCGTCTCCCAGTTCGAGTACGGCAACACAAAATGGAACACCAGGTGGTCGAACGGCTCGCCTCCGAAGCAGATGCCCAGTTCCGTCATACTCGTGAAATCACTCTGGGCGTACTCCCCCGGGCGGTGCTCCTGCGCGAACATCACCTCCCGCTCGGGACCCTGCGACGCCCGCCAACGACGGATCCGCCGCTGCAACGTACGCAGCTGACCATCCGAAAAGCTCAGCTCCGGCCGCCCCCTCAGGAGCCTCGAAGATCGTCACCGCCTCCAGGCCGGGCGCCTGCTCGAGCATCCCTTCGATCTCAGGCCACACCCCGGCAAACGGGTCCGGCCGGGTCCGATACTGCCGCACCACCCTGCGCTGGCCCGGAAGCCCACCCTCGCGATACCGCCGAGCCGTGTTCTCACTCATCCCGGAGCGCAGAGCTGCGCTCGACAACGACTCTCCCTTGCCAAGTTCCATCCTCAATCTCCTTACCTGCCTATCCGTCAACATCAGCCCCCCAATTCATGAGGGCCAAGAGCCTACGGGACAGGCGTTTACGAGGGCTGGAAACCCGCAATTCTAGTTGTCGTCACCCCGCAGTTCTAATTGTCGCCCAACAAGGGCGGGCGCGAGGGTCTCGGGCAACATCGTGACCCGGTCCTTTGCACCCTTCCCATCGCGGATCGTGATCTGGTGCTGGGCGAAGTCGAGATCCTTGACCCGCAGACGCTGGCACTCGGCCAGCCTCATACCTGTGCCGTACAGGAGAGAGATGAAGAGATGGTCGCCGCCGGTCATGTACGAGAGAATCCTCCTGACCTCCTCCCGCGTGAGCACCACGGGCAGGTGGCGGACGCGGACCGCCCCCCTCCCTCCCATGGCGGAAGGCGAGCGGTGGGTGCTCCAGAAAGGCCACCGATGCGCCATCCCAGGCGATCCGGACCGAGGACGACTCGCGGCTCTACCTTTGTGCGCGGTACAACAATCTGGCCCGGTATCTGACGGAGGACCGCCAGTACCGCGAGGCGGCGGAGATGCTCGTCCTGGACGAGGGCCTCTACCGGGAGTTCCCCGAGGCGTGGACACAGCTCCGGCTCTCGTGGCTCCAGGGCAAGATCGCCGCCGGGCTCGGACGGAGCGAGGAGGCCGAACGTATCTTCCTCCAGGTGCGCGACGGGTTCCTTGCCCAGGGCATCGGGTATGACGCGGCCATGGTGTCGATCGAGGACCTCGCGCTCCTCTATGTCCGGGAAGGGCGCGTGGCGGACGTAAAGCGGCTGGCGGAGGAGATCTTCCCCATCTTCCAGGCGCAGGACGTCCATCGCGAAGCGGTCGCCGCGCTGATGCTCTTCCAGGAGGCCGCGCGACAGGAGCAGCTCACGGTCCGGTCGGTCCGGGAGTATGCGAGGTATCTTCAGGAGGCGCGGACAGATCCTTCTCTCCGCTTCGGGCAGGCGCAGCCCAGTTGACAGGAGAGGGCAGGCGAGGCTTCTGGCGTGCTTGAGGACGATTTGAGAGGGCTTCCTGACGATTCTCCGGGACTTCCGGTCCGTTCTCCGGAGCTTCCGAGGAATTCTGGAGCGCTTCTGAAGAGATCTGGCGGGCTTCAGAAGTTTTCTCCGGTACTTCCGAACGGTTCCGAGGTACCTCAAAAAATTTCTGGAGTACCTCGGAAAACTTCTGAGGTACCTCAGAACTTTTTTCCGGTACCTCCGAACGGTTCCGAGGTACCTCGAAAAGTTTCTGGAGTACCTCGGAAAGCTTCTGAGGTACCTCAGAAGTTTTTTCCGGTACCTCCGAACGGTTCCGAGGTACCTCGAAAAGTTTTTGGGGCACCTCAGAAAACTTCTGAGGTACCTCGGAAGTTTTTTCCGGTACCTCCGAACGGTTCCGAGGTACCTCAAAAGAATTTCAGCATTGTGCCTAATCCCGCTGCCCCTCCCCGAACCCCAGCAGCACCCCGCGCGCCAGGACCTTATTTCCGGGACCTGTCCCGCGCCGAACGCTTCGTCCGTTCCGTTCCGAGCCAAACTGATGCCGCCCTCCCGGGAAGGATGGGCTTCCGCCTTCGCTGCGCAGAGCCAGTCTGACTGGCAGGTCTACGATCGGCTCGCTGCCGAGCCTCAGGTCCCCGCTTGCCAGTCTGGCGAGCATGTGATCCCACCCTGTCAATATCGCTATCCGCGGCTCTCCCTCCTGACGAGCGCCGGAGGTCGAACCCTCCTCAAGCTGGTAGCCAGAGCGATCCAGGAGTTCTAGACGACGATCTCCTGAAGATGTCGAGGGCCGCCAGCGGTGGACCCGGCGGGTTGGGTGGTCATGGACTGGGCCATCTCTGCGGAACACCGCCTGGCCAGGGAAGTCACGCCCTCACCCGGCCTGCGCATCCTCCTGCACGAGCGGCAGGGCGGCGCCGTTCTCGGCGGCGGCCTTCTCGCCTCTGCTTCGGACCTGAGAGCCGCCCTGCGGCGCCCGTCCTTCGTTCTCGGTCACCCCGGCAGCTTGGCCGCCAGGACGTCGACCTTTTCGATGGCAGGCGGCTGGGCGAACAGGTCCGGCGCCTTCGCCATCAGCGCTGCCGCGACCCGGCCCGTGAGGTGGGCCTGCCGGCCGGCTTCATCCGGGAAGGCGTCGAAGATGCCGAACGTCGTCGGGCCGAGGCGGATCGCAAACCATGCGATCGTCGCCGGCTCCTCGTCGACGATCGCCAGCCCGCCTCGCAGGAAATTCTCGACCTCTTCTTCCTTGCCGGGCTTCGCTTCCAGACGGACGAGCAATCCCAAGGCTACCTGTGCCATGTTCGATCCCCCTTCTGCGCGCGGTCGTTCGATCGATCCAGGCTGCACCTCATCGAAATCGCCGAGGTGCGGGATTGAATTGGGTGGCACTTTAATCCGGCACTTTAATCCGAATTGGGTGGCACTTTAATCCGGCACTTTAATCGGGCGCGTCACGACGTGGATCACCTGATCCAGCGCTGGCCGTTGATCGATGAGACCACGATTGAAGTACAGAGCGAACGTGATGCCGCGTTCGGGGATGTGCCACACCCCCGCCGCATGGCCGGTGAACAACCCTCCATGCCCCAGGAGCGTGACGCCCGCACGCTCGATCTTCACGAAGCCCATGCCGTAGCCTTCAAATTTGCTGGGAGGCGCCGCGCTCTTGCTGAACAGGCCGAGAGAGGGCGTGGCACGAAACCCCTGCATGGCTTCCAGCGACGCGGGGGCCAGGAGCTTCCCTGTAAAAAGCCCGCGGAGGAATTGAAGGCTCTCCTCCGCCGGGGCCGCCAGGCCGCCCGCGCTCAGCTCCACCGAAGACT
Source organism: uncultured Holophagales bacterium (assembly GCA_963842525.1). Taxonomy (GTDB): domain Bacteria; phylum Acidobacteriota; class Thermoanaerobaculia; order Multivoradales; family UBA5704; genus UBA5704. The sequence continues at coordinate 1,068,455 of CAWJGT010000009.1, read as the reverse complement.
GGTCCAACACAGCTGTGGATCCGAGCTCGCCAAACATCTCGGAATGTTTCCAGCCCTCCACGGGCCCCATGTAGCCTACAGGCAAAGGCCCGCGCGCCTCTTCATGCTGGGCGAGCCAGGTCCGGCGGAGGCCGAGAGGCTCGTAGATGTAGCGCCGGTACGCCTCAGTCAACGCCAGGCCGCTGGCGCGCTCGATGATGACGCCGAGGAGGTAGTAGCCCGTGTTGCTGTAATCCCAATCCGTACCGGGATCGAACCAGCGGCCAAAACGGCCAGACAGCTCGAGAAGCTCCTCCTCCGTCCACCGCTTCGTGACCAGCCTGATCATCTCTTCGCGGTCAGGCCGGTAGTAGAAATGCGAATAGAAGTCTTTCAGGCCGCTGGTGTGCGTGAGGAGGTGGCGAATGGTGATCTTCGATCCCTCCGGGAACGCGGGTAGGAAACGCGCTATGGGATCGTCGAGAGAGAGGCGTCCTTCTTCTGCAAGACGCAGGATGACCACGGCGGTGTAGGTCTTGGTGATGCTGCCGAGAAAATAGGGCGTGTCGGGGGCCATCGGCCTGCCGGCCTCGCGGTCGGCTTGGCCGCTCGCCACAACCTTGAGATGACCGTCCCCCGAAGCTATGCCAAGGATGGCTCCAGGGGCTCCGGCGTCTTTCCGCAACTGATCGAGGAGCTTCTGCAACTCGCCTTCCTGCAGCGAGCCCAGGTGGGCCTCCTTCACCACATCAGCCGTACCAAGTGCTGAGGGATTCCCTGCGAGGAGAGCGAGCGCTGTGAGGACGAGCCACTTCATGAGACCTCCTCGATTCAAGTCGACGACTGTGGGACCGCTACTGCTGGATTCTACTGCAACCGGCTCAGGCCGGCCTTCTCCCCCATCAGATGGGGGTCCGTCCCGTTGCGGCGGCGCAGAGCACCATGAAGAGTGGCTGCCTGCGCGGGCGGCGGAACGGTTTCCTCCGCAGGCGCTGTCCACCAACGGAAGGAGGATAGGAAATGAGAACGAGACTCTTGGTTGTGTTCGCATTGGTCTTGCTGTTCAGCTTCGCGGGTCAGGCGACGGCGGCAGAGCCGTGGGCAGACCTCACGGCCAAGGAGTGCAAGCAGGTCCTCGATGGCGCTGATTCTCAGGCCTACGAAGATCTTCAGGCCCTCGAGTCGGCCATCTTTCTGGCCGGCACACCATGCTCCACGGTCGCAGATTGTCCATGCCCCTACCAGCCCGCCTGCTTCTGCACCCCCTCCAACCGCTGCCTCTGCAACCAGTTCCTGTGCTGTCCCGGGGGAGAGTGCCCCTGACATTCCGGTAACGTAGAGAGGCAAAAGGGGGGCGATTCCGGATCTGGATCGCCCTCTTGCTCGGCGTGCCGCTACCGGACCGTCCTTCCTTGCGGCCACAGCTATTCGCGGAGTATGCTCCCGTTTGGTCAGACCAAAATGGGAGCTCACTCCCGAATGGTACAAATCGAGCGCGCCCTGCGAATCGCCTTGCCGCCCCGCCAGTCGGCGTTTCTCTGGGGACCCCGCAAGACCGGGAAGAGCACCTATCTCCATTCGTCGTTTTCCGACAGCCTGACCTTCGACCTGCTCCAGACGGACCTCCTGCTGGAGCTCACAAAACGCCCGGCCCTGCTCCGCGAGCGCCTCCTGGCGGCCCCTCCCGCGAAGCTGCGCTCTCCGGTGATCCTGGACGAGGTCCAGAAGGTCCCCCAACTGCTCGACGAGGTTCACTGGCTCATCGAGAACCGGGGGCTGAGCTTCATCCTGTGCGGGTCGAGCGCTCGCAAGCTCAAGAGGGGCGGCGTCAACCTCCTGGGTGGGCGGGCCTGGCGCTACGAGATGCACCCGCTCGTATCGATCGAGATCGGAGATCTCGATCTCCTGCAAGCGCTCAACCGAGGCCTCGTCCCGGCGCACTACCTGAGCCCGGAGTACAGGCGCTCTCTCGAAGCCTACGTCGTGGACTACTTGAAAGAGGAAGTCTTCGACGAGGGGCTCACCCGCAACATGGCCGCCTTCTCACGTTTCTTCGAGGCCATGGGCTACTCCCACGGCGATCTCACGAACTACGCCAACATCGCGCGGGACTGCGGCGTCGATGCGAAAACCGTGAAGGAGTACTACCAGATCCTCGTCGACACGCTTCTCGGCACTTTCATTGAGCCATGGAAGCGGCGCCAGGAGCGGCAGGTCATCGGAAAAACCCCAAAGTTCTACCTGTTCGACGTAGGTGTGGCAGGAGCCCTGACGCGCCGGCGCATCGTGGAGACAAGGGGTGAGCTCTTCGGCCGGGCGCTCGAGCACTTCATCCTCATGGAGATCCAGGCTCACAGGGCCTACCGGGAGCTCGGCTACGGAGTCCACTTCTGGCGGACGAAGAGCGGCCTCGAAGTGGACTTCGTGCTCGGGGACGCCGAGGTCGCGGTGGAAGTCAAGGGGACCTCGCGGCTCGACCCTTCGGATTTCCGTTCCCTCCATGCTTTCGTCGAGGACAACCACCCGCGCCACGCCATCCTCGTCTGCAACGAAAGCGCCCCTCGTCTCGTCGAAGGTATCGAGGTCCTTCCCTGGCGGGAGTTCCTGGCGCGCCTGTGGGGCGGGCAGATCCTGAGCTGATACTCTGAAAAGAGAGCTCCGGAGCTCGCATATGATCCCGGCCGGATGAATGGACGGCTCCTTGGGATCGCTCTCCTGCTCGCCGTCGGGCCTCTCCTGCATTGCCGTGACAAGGAGCCTGCCGCCCCGGAGGCCTCTCTGTCGGTGGCCGGAGCGCTCCGGGCGGCTGACGACCGCGGCTATGCCAAGGCTCTCGCGCCGCGGGATTTCGCCTTCCCCGCCGATCATGGGCCGCATCCTGACTTCCGCACCGAGTGGTGGTATTTCACGGGCAATCTCGCGAGCCGGGACGGGCGGCAATTCGGGTTCCAGCTCACGTTCTTCCGTTCGGCGCTCGCTCCGGCCATGCCGCCGCGGGAATCGGCGTGGGCGGCGCGCCAGGCATGGCTCGCCCATTTCACGGTGACCGATGTGGCCGGCGGACGGTTCCACTCTTTTGAGCGGTGGAGCCGCGGTGCGGTCGGCCTCGCCGGTGCGCAGGCCCTGCCGTTCCGGGTCTGGCTCCAGGACTGGTCGGCTGCGGCAGACGGCGGCCCGGTGTTTCCGCTGCGGCTCCGCGCGGCCCAGGGTGAGGTGGGGATCGATCTCCTGTTGCGGCAGGGAAAGCCTCCGGTGCTTCAGGGCGACCGCGGGCTGAGCCGCAAGAGCGCCGAGCCGGGCAACGCGTCCTATTACTACTCGCTGACCCGCATGCCCGCCGCCGGTACAGTGCGCGTCGGCGAGGAGCGGCTCGCGGTCTCCGGCTCGGCCTGGATGGACCGCGAATGGAGCACCAGCGCGCTCGGTCCGGACCAAGTGGGCTGGGATTGGTTCTCCCTCCAGCTCGCGGACGGCTCGGAGCTCATGCTCTACCGCCTCCGCCGCCGCGACGGCAGCGCCGATCCGGCGAGCAGCGGCACGGTGATCGGGCCTTCCGGCGCCACCCGCCGGCTCGGGCTGGACGACTTCGCCATCGAGGCCACGGACCGCTGGGAGAGCCCACGCAGCCAGGCCCGCTATCCTGCAAGGTGGCGGCTGCGGGTCCCTTCGCAGGACCTCGACCTCACGGTGACTCCCCTGCTGGCGGACCAGGAGCTCGACGTGTCGTTCCGCTACTGGGAGGGCGCGGTCGAGGTCGAGGGCACCCGGGCGGGCCGGCCGGTGGACGGCCTGGGGTATGTGGAGCTGACGGGGTACACGGAGCCGCGGTAAGGATCAACCGCAGCGGGCGTTGTGCTGGTGTGTGCACGACTCCTTCGACGTGCGCAAAGCGCGTACTCCGCCGGCGCCGGCGCGCGGGGGAGGAGGTCCTCTCCGGATGGGCGCCGGCACCTTCCCATGCGAGAATCCCCTGCGAAGCGCAAACCCAGGAGACATACCATGACCCGAACCTCCCGCATCCTCTCTCTCGGCCTTCTGACGGCCGCCCTGCTCGCCGGCAGCGGCGCCGCGGGCCAGAGCGCCGCAGCCCAGCCGGCGCAGCGCCAGGTGCGCCAGTACACGATCGAGCAGCTCCTCGCCACCACGATCTATAACGGCTCTTCCTTCTCGCCGGACGGCCGCAAGATCCTGGTGAGCAGCGACAAATCCGGGGTGTACAACGCCTTCGCGGTCCCGGTCGACGGCGGCCCGCCGGTCCAACTGACCGACTCCAAGGTCAACGCCATCCAGGCGCTCGGCTACTTCCCCAAGGACGAGCGCTTCCTCTATTCGAGCGACCAGGGGGGCAACGAGCAGACGCACCTCTATGCCCAGTCGCCGGACGGCAAGGTCCGCGACCTCACGCCGGGCGAGAAGCTCAAGGCCGAATTCGGCGGCTGGGCGCCCGACCAGCGCTCGTTCTTCTTCTCGACCAACGAGCGCGACCCGAGCGCCTTCGACGTCTACGAGATGACGCTCGACGGCTACGAGCGCAAGCTTCTCTACACCAACGAAGGCGGCTTCCTGCCCGGCGGCGTCTCGCCGGACCGGCGCTATGTCGCGCTCAACAAGTCGCAGGGCACGTCCGACGCGGACGTGTATCTGCACGACCGCACGACCGGAAAGACCAGCCTCCTCACACCGGACGATCCGCCGGCCTCCCAGGTGAACAGTGTGCCCCAGACCTTCAGCCCGGACGGCGCGAGCCTCTACTACACGACCGATCAGGGCTCGCAGTTCAAGTACCTGGTGCGCTACGACCTGGCCTCGGGCCAGCGCACGACGGTGCTGCAACCCGACTGGGACGTGGAGGCGGCCCGCTTCTCCCGGGACGGCAAGCACTTCCTGGTCGAAATCAACAACGACGCACGCACCGAGGTGCGCGCCTTCGAGACGGCGGGGATGCGCCCCGTGCCCCTGCCGGAGGTCCCGGACGCCAGCCTCGACGACCTCACGTTCTCGCCGGACGGCCGGTGGCTGGCCTACTACGTCGAGACAGGCAGCACGCCGGCCAACCTGTTTGTCCGCGACCTGAAGAGCGGCAAGGACCGGCAGCTCACGCAGAGCCTCAGCCCCGCCATCGATCCGGCGGACCTGGTGGCCGGCAAGGTGGTGCGCTTCAAGTCCTACGACGGCCTGGAGATCCCCGGCATCCTCTACCAGCCGCACGGGTCCTCGGCGAAGGCCAGGGTGCCGGCCCTCGTGAAGGTGCACGGCGGCCCCGGCGGCCAGGCCACGATCGGCTACAACGGCCTCATCCAGTACCTGGTCAACCATGGCTACGCCGTCTTCGACATCAACAACCGGGGCAGCTCCGGCTATGGCAAGACCTTCTACGGGCTGGATGACCGCAAGCACGGCAACGCGGACCTGGACGACTGTGTCGCGAGCAAGCGGATGCTGGCCGCGACCGGCTGGATCGACGCCGACCGGATTGGCATCTACGGCGGCAGCTACGGCGGCTACATGGTGCTCGCCGCACTCACCTTCCGGCCGAAGGAGTTCGCGGCCGGGGTGGACATGTACGGGATCTCGAACTGGAAGCGGACGATGGAGAGCATCCCGCAGTGGTGGGGAGCGATCCGCGACGCGCTCGTCCAGGAGATCGGGGACCCGGTCAAGGACGCCGACTACCTGGCCCGGATCTCTCCTCTCTTCCACGCCGACAAGATCGAGAGGCCGCTCCTCGTCCTCCAGGGCGCGAACGATCCGCGGGTCCTGAAGCAGGAGTCGGACTCGATCGTCGAGGCGGTCAAGAAGAAGGGCGTGCCGGTGGAATATCTCGTCTTCGAGAACGAGGGGCACGGCTTCGCCCGCAAGGAGAGCCAGAAGAAGGCCTACGAGGCAACGCTGGCGTTCCTGGACAAGTACCTGAAGGGCACGCCGGCGGTGAAACCGGCATCGTGAAGCTCTGGATCGATGCGGATGCCGCTCCGCGCGACGTCAAGGAGATCGTCTTCCGGGCCGCGCGGCGGCTCCGGATCGAGACCATTCTCGTCGCCAACCAGCGGCTTTCGACCCCCTTGGACCATCCCTTCGTCGCCGCCGTGCGGGTGGAGGGCGGTCCCGACGTGGCCGACCGCTACATCGCGGATCAGGCCGAGCCGGGCGACGTGGCCGTGACGGCCGACATCCCGCTCGCCGCCAATCTGGTCGAGAAGGGGGTCACGGTGCTCGACCCGCGCGGCGAGGAGTACACGGAGGAGAACGTCGGAGAGCGCCTCGCCGTGCGCGACTTCATGGACGGGCTGCGGGGAGCAGGCGTGGAGACCAGCGGGCCGCGGCCCTACGGCCCCAAGGACCGGCAAGCCTTCGCCGCCGCCCTGGACCGGGTGCTCACCCGCAGGCTGCGGAGCCGGTGAGGCGGTTTCTCCGCCCCACGAAGGACTCCGCTGGGAGCGCCGTCATCCTTGCCGGCGTATCGCGGCGCGCTCTCGCCGATTCGACCGGGCTTCCGCATCATTCGTCTCGTGCTCGGCAACATCGGCTTCTGAGTCGCGGCCATTCATCTGCCAAAACTGATTTTTCCGCCGGGCTGAATAGTTTTTCAGGCTGCAAGACCAAACATACGGAGACAGGTCCGTGCACGACGCCTGGGCATCGGAATCTTTCGCCCGGAGGTACGAATCATTGGGAGCTCATGACGAAAGGGGCGCCGGCCGGTCCCAATGAGGCGGAGCTCAGGTCCAATGTCACATCAGGGGCTATCAAATGCGCAGGAATGTGCTCGAATGTCGCTGATGCAAGTCCCTATGAGCGGGAGACATTCACTTGAACTCTACAGCCGGCTTCCGATGTGAAGGCTCTCGGGTCGAAAGCTCTCGCAGGACAGCCGAATCGCGGCGAGACGGAATCGGGATTCTGGACGATGCAGGCGAATCGTCGCCGCCAGCCTTCCGGTAGACCGTAGCCCTCTGGCCGGCCGGCGTCGAGAGACTCGTGCTCCAAAATGCCCTCGCCCCGGTGCCGCCGTCCTCCTCCGCCTGGAGCATCCAGACGAGATCGAGGGCCCTCACCTGGGGCCGGAAGACGGTGCTCCCAGCGGAGTCCTCCGATCCAGAGCGAGCCTTTCAGAGGGTGTTTGGAAAACTCTGCTGGGGGCGTCGCCCTGGCCCCTCACCCCCGACCCCTCTCCCATCCGCACTCCCTTCCCCCGGGAGAGGGGAGAAATGCATGATCAGGAAGCTCCTGGGTGGGGGCTCCCCTCTCCTGCGTCTGACCGCCTCAGCGGGTGTAGCCCTGCCACTTCAGACCGCCGGGGAGGTCGGCTGCGGCGTACTCGACGTGCAGGACCCGACGGTCCGCGCCCGTCCGGCTGGGTGAGGAGGCGTGGAGAAGAAGAGGCCGCATCACCAGGACGTCGCCGGCGCGGGCCTCACAGATCACGGGCTCGCTTTGGGACAGCAGAGCCTCCCGGTCCTCCTGCCGGATACGGCCCAGGCGGTGACTGCCGGGCAGCACGCGCAACGCACCATTTTCCGCAGGACATGGATCGAGATGGAGACGGAGGGCCAGCATCCCCTCCAGGACCTCGGCGGGAGCCTGGACGTGCGGGACCCCGTCCTTCTCGGTCCACGAGCCGAAGCCCGCGGCGTCACACCGGCTGCAGACCGCGATCGTGACGTCCTGGTGCCAAGGCACCTTCCAGTTGGCCGTGGGGGACTTGGCAAAGAGGGTCGCCTTGACCGGCCACGCACCGGTCCCCAGCACCGTCCGCGCCAGACCGAGGAGCGCGCCCTCTTCCGTCAGCTCCCGGATCGCAGCCGACCGCAGGAGATTGCGCACACCACCCCGCCCACCCCGCAGACCCCGCGAGCCCCCGTCCTCCAGATCCGCAAGGGCCTCCCCCAACCCGGCCAGTTCCTCTTCGCCGAAGACGCCGGGCACGATCGCGAAGCCCGCGGACTCGACCTTCTGGGACCAGAGGGCTGCCATGACGTCCACAGCATAGTAAAGGTCTTTAGCTTCCCTACCAGCCCGACTTGCCGCTGCCTGAGCTGCTGCTTCTCCAACTCGAGCGGCTCGACCCAGAGCTGCTGCTGCCCCAACTGGAGCTGCTGGATCCGGAGCTGTGGCTCGAGCTGGAGAAGCTGCTCGGCGAGGAATCATCGCTGTGGATGGAGTCCCAACGGCGGCGGCGTTCCTCCTCCTCGCGGCGCTCCTCTTCGCGGAGGCGCTCCACTTCGGCCCTGGCAGCCTCGATGGCCTGCGACGCTTCCTGATAGGCCACGATGGCTTCTTTCCCAGCGTCGTCGTACCGGCCCTGCTCAAGCAGCGACCTCGCCCGGGAGAGGGTGCCCGACCCCGGGCTCCCCGGGATGGTGATCCCGTAGGAGCCCCTCCAGGAGCTGGCTGTGCGCACCCACTGGGAGGCGGCGGAGAGCGCGGTGACAGCTTTTTCGGCGGCGGCGAGCTCTCCGGTCAGTGTGGCGGCCCAGCGGGCGCCCTCTCCCGCGATCCGGTCGGCCTCGGTGTCGAGCGCGGTCCAGTCTCCGTGCGGAATACCCAGGGCGACCCGAGCCTGCTCCTGGGCGGCCGAGAGGTCTCTCAGGCTCTGGGTCCCCTGGACGATCCCGGGGCTGTCCGGAATGTTGTCCGCGGCGGCACGCCGGGCCAGCTCTCCGGCGGCGGCGAGCTGCCGGTTTGCCGCCTCGACGCTCCTCTGCGCGTCTGCGAAGAGGAGGCGGTCGCCTGGGGCCATCTGGTCGTGGACCTGGTCGAGGGTTGCCCGGGCGGCAAGGAGGGCGTCCTCGGCCTGGAGAGGATCGCCCGGCGCGGCCTCGACCAGGCGGCGCGCCTCCTGGAGCTGGAGCCTGCCCTGCTCGAAGGCGGTCAGGGTCGGTTGCATGGCCCGCGGATCGCCGGCCACGGCGGTCTGGTCCTCCCGCACCCGGGCCTCCAGGGTCTGCAGGAGGTCCAGGTTGCTCTCGACGGTCCTCGCGAGGCGGGCCTCCCTCTCGGCGACCTCTTCCAGGCGGTGGACGGCGAGCTGCTGGTGCCGCTTCACCTCCCGCAGGAGCTGGGCCGCGGCGAGCAGCTTGCCGCCGCGAAACGAGGCAACCGCCCGATCGAGCTTTTCATGGGCGAGGCCGACGTGGGCGCGGGTCTCTTCCAGGTTGTCGCCGAGGGTGCCGTTGGCGTCCGGATGAGCGGGATCGCCCGCGCGCAGGGACAGCACGCTCGGCGCGTAGGTCTGCCGGATGCCCGCGAGGACCTTCTCGTGCCCGGGGCGGAGCGCTTCGATGCGGAGAGTCTCGGCGCGCCGCTCCTCGACGGTCTCCTCCTGCGTAGCGAACGCCTGCCGCGTGGCCTCGACGATGGCAGCCGCCTCGGCCGTGAGGCGGGCGGCCTCCGCAAGGGCCGCTTGAGCCGCGTCCAACTCGCCCCGGCCGAGCGCTGCCTGGGCCGTTCCGGCCTGCCCGGCTGAGCCCTCCAGGCGCTCAGAGGGATCGGAGCCCTCTTCCCGCAGGATGCGGTCCGGCGGCAGGCTCAGAAGCTCGCCGAGATCGGCGCGGGCCGCCTGGACGAGCCCGGCAACCCGTTGGGCCTCCGGCCGCGCCTCCTCCTCCAGGACCCTCGACAGGGTGACGGCGCGCTCGACCCGCAGGCCGAGATCGGCAAGGCTCACGGCAAGCTCCTCGATGCCCGCGGAAACCGGCTCTTCGGCGGCCTGCTCCGCCAGGAGGTCCGCATGGCCGGAGAGCTGGATCCGCTCGGCCTCGATCCAGGCGGTGGCGATCGAGACGTCGCGCAGCGCTACAGCCCCGGCCTCGACGGCCGGCAGCACCCCGTGTCGCGCCGCAGCCACGAGCCCGGCGAGCTGCCAGGACTCCATCGCAATCCGCCGGGCCCTCGCACCGTCCACCCGCAGGGCTCCGACCGGGTCGGTCGGGAACAGAGCACGCGTCCGGGCCAGGGCATCGGACGCCGCTGGCAAGGCCATGGCGCAAACTGCCGGCACGAGGAAAAGGCCCTCGGCGGAGCCGGCGCGCTCGATCTCCTCGCGGAGGGCTGCGGTCTCCGAGATCCTTGCGCCGGTTTCCTCCAATAAGGAGGGGCCCTGGAGCGAGCTGGCCTCGACGAGGGCGAGCGCCTCGGTTGCCCGTTTCGCACGCAGGTCGAGCTCGCCGACGAGGTCCTGGAACGACTTGTGGAACGGCTCGTAGCCCGCGAGGTCCCCCAGGAGGTCGTCGCGCCAGGTGTGCTCGCCGCCGAACAGCTTCGGCAGGCCGCCGGCGGGATCGAAGGGGACCGGCTCGTCCTTGAGGAGCGCGATCCCCCGCCGGTACTTGCCGGGCAGGAAGAAGTTGTAGACGGCACCGAGGCCGGAGGCACGGATCAGGGCCTCGGCCTGCTGGAGGACACCGTTGGCGCTGGTCCAGAGGATGTAGAGCGAGCCCACGTCGGCGCGGATCTGCTCGGCCCAGCGCAGGGTCTCGCCCGCCCACGGGCGCCGCCCCTCGCCGCTCGCGGGGCCGACGAACCGGGCTACGCGCCGCTCCAGCTCGTCGAGGAGGGCTCCGAGCTTCGCATCGAGAGCGGTGCGCCAGGCGGCCAGGAGCCGCTCGGCTTCCCGCCGGACCCCGCGGCGCCGGCGGTTCAGGACGAACCCGGTGCCCAGGAGCGCCGAGACGAGAAAGGTGAGGAAGAAGATCTTCAGGGCGCGCCCGAAGGCGGCCCTGCCGTCGGCCCTCGAGATCGCCAGCTCTGCGACGAACAAGCCCTCCCGGGCTTCCGAAAGCGGCTGGTCATAGCCGGGAGTCCCCCGGTCATAGAGCTCGCGCGCCCGGGCCAGCTTCTGGCGGGCCGCCAGCAGCTCCTCGCGGGCCACGCCAGACCGCTCCCGCCGTTCGAGGTCCGCGAGGTCTCTCTCACCTTTTGTGAGAGCCTGGCCGGCGGTCTCGCGAGCCTGCACGGCCTCCTGGGCCGCCCGGTCGATGGCCAGGTCGACCTGGGTGTCGATGTTGGTGACCGTGTCCCGGACCGCCATGACGATGTCGCCGCTCGACCGCATCGCCTGGATCGCCCACTGGTCGAGATTGCCCTGGAAGTGGTCATCGCCGAGCGAGCGGCTGTCCTGTGCCGCGGACCCGGTGTAGAAGAACACGCGCTGGGCGAGCACGATCGAGAAGATGGCCCCGTCCGGCTCCTGCGTGCGCGGGTGGACCTGCTCCGCAAAGCCGGGCCGTTTCGGGATCCCCTGGCCGGTGCCGTACTCGATGGCGTCCACGCCTTCGCGGACCTGTCCCTCGACGTCGGTATAGGTCTGGCCCGTAGCGTCCTGGACGAGCAGGACCGTCCAATGACGGCCGTCGAGCCAGGCGGCGAGCGCCTGGAGCGCGTCCTCCTCCAGGTCTACGTCACCGAGGACATAGAGGTGGACCTCCGGCCGCCAGCGCGAAAGGACCTCGCCGATCGTGGCGGCGCGGACGTAGCCTCCCTGGACGGAGGCCGGGCGGGTTTCAGCGGGTTGAGCGTAGGCAGGCCGGGCCGCGGTCAGCAGGCCGCAGGCCAGGATGAAGGCGAGCGCAGCTCCTTCGAGCCTGCGCCGGGAGAGGTCGAAACGCGAGCTGCAGGATCGAGCCAGGGTCGTGTCCATTTCTTTTCAGGATCCGCCTCCTGTCGTACCCGTCCACCGTTCCCCCCTGTATATGTGGGAATCCCGGAAAAGTTTCAGGGCCGCAGCTCGCGGATAAGCTCGGCGAGCATCTTGCCACGGGAGGTCCAAGCTGGTGCGTTCACACAGGCTGCGAGGACGGTGAGCCATCTCCCTCAAGCAGTTCCGATCTACTCCTCCCCCGGCAATGCGTAAGGTCTCAGCAACGAGAGCTTCGCTCAGGTGGCTGCCGGCGGCTTGGATCTCATCCAAAGCGGGACGAATCCTCGCAATGAGTCCCTCTTGCTTGGCCAGGAGCAGGACACCCAGGCTTCCGATCACCTCAATTCCGTTCAGCCGTGCTATCTTTCGAGCCCGGAAATCGTCTACCAGCAAGCGATCTGCATGCAGGCGTTTGTAGAGCGCCATCGCCTCGAGCTCGCCCTGACCCAAGCCGGTGACTGCAATCACGAATTCGGTGAGATCTACATTCACTACTCTGGGGCGAAGGTAGCCTTCGAGTCGCTCCGCCTCGGGCTTGCCTGACACTGCGCACTCCCGAAGCACCGCTGGAGGGATGCGCACGGCGTCAAACAGGGCATCCAAAAGCGGCAAGCCGTTGCACGCGGCGAGTGCCACGAGCGCTGAGGTATCCGCGATGACCAGCATCAGGAGGCATTCCGGAACGACTCAAGCTCAGATCGGAGATCCTCAACTGGATAGTCCACCACCGGGATGCCATGTTTCTGGCATTCCTGGGCAAAGGTGAAGCGATCGACTTCGGCAAGCTCGGCGGCGGCCCCCGCAGAAAGCTCTTTGGATTGGAACATGAGGAGCGCCGCATATAGCTTGAGGCGCTTGCCTAGCTCGTCGGGATCGCAGTCGATCAGGTATTGCTCCGGCACTTCTAGCTTGATTTGCATATTCATCTCCAACCGTTCCCCTACGTAGAGACCGCGTCAGGGCGGGCAGACCGTGCCTGCCGCCGGAGCGAAGCGCACCTCTTTCAGCTTCCCCTGCTCGAGGCTCACGAGCATTTCCGCGGCGCCGCGGTCGCAGTCCAGCTTCACGAAGGTCCGCGTGGACCCGTCACCTCGCAAGGGCTCGCCGGCCCGGCAGGTGCCGTAGCGCAGGCGCGCGTTCTCGAGGAGAGCTCCGAGAGCGGCCGCGTTCACGCCCGGCGCCAAGCGCAGCCCCTGGTTGCCACGGACGATCGACGCCACGATCGCATCCACCGCGCGGCGCATGTCGTCGGACAGCGGCCGGCCGCCGGCGACGTCCAACTGCTGCACCCGGGGTGGCTGGGTGGGCGCGAGGGTGAGATCGACGTCGAGCCAGCCCTTGTCGCAGGTCATCCGGAAACTGCCGCGCAGAGCGTTCTCCGCTTCGACCTCGCCGGCGCGGCACGCCCCCAGCCCTTCGCGGAGCTTCGCGACATCGTCACGGCGCGCCTCCAGGGAGCGGTCGAGGAAGAGGTTCTCCGCCGCCAGGGCCTGCGCGCGGCCGTCGTCCCAGGCATCGAGGAGGCGCGCGGTGTCGGCCACCGCCTGGAGCAGCGCCGGGGCTGGCGTGGGGCGCCGGGGCTCGAGACCGCCGGTCTCGACGAGCGCCGCCATCATGTCGCGGGTGAGGCGCCGCGCCGGGCCGTAGGTCACATTGGACATCGAGAAGATCCCGACCCCGTATTCAGGGAGCCAACGCATGTCGGAGCCGAAACCGGGCAGGCCGCCCCCATGGCTCACCTCGAAGCGGACACGGCAGTCCTGGGCGGAGGCCAGGCCGAAGGCGTAGTTGCCATTGCGGACGTTCAGCGGCGCACCGGGCACGCCCCGGTCCATGAAAAACGTCGAGACCCCCGATCCCTGTTGCATCTCCCGGAGGGTCCGGCGCAGGGCCGGCGGCTGCTCGGGATCGTCGCGCGGCGGCCAGGCCGAGAGCATCAGCGCCACCCAACGGCCCAGGTCGCGGGCCGTGGTCAGCAGGCCGCCCATGGCTCCGAAGGTCCCGTCGGCGAGCGGCACCTCGACCGTGCTCCCATCGCCCTGGTAGCCGGTGGCGAGCCGCTCGCCGGGGGCCGCCCGCGGCTCCCAATACGTCGAGGTCATGCCCAGCGGCTGCAGGATCTCGCGGCTGATGTAGTCCTGGTAGCGCATCCCGGAGACGCGCGCAACGACCTGCCCGAGGAGGGCGAATCCATAGTTCGAGTATTCGAACGTGGTGCCGCTGGCCGTCGAAAACGGGAGCCCCGCGCGCAGCCAGGCCGCGAGCTCCTCGTCCGGGGTGTCGAGCTGCCGGTCGCCCCAGGGGTTGTCCTCGGGGAAGCCGGCGGTGTGGCTCAGGAGCTGGCGGATCGTGATCGGCCCCGAGTCCTTCGTCGGCGGCGGCCACGCCGCCAGCTCGGGGATGTAGCGGGCGACCGGATCGTCCAGGGCGAGCTTGCCGTCATCGCGCAGCTTGAGAGTCGCGAGCGCGGTGAAGCTCTTGGTCATCGAGGCGATGCGGAACACGGTGTCCGCGTCGGCCGGCGCCTTCGAAGCCACATCGCGCTGCCCCACGCCCTTGACCAGAACCACCTCGCCGTCGATCACCAAGCCATAGGACGCCCCCGGAAGGCCCAGCTCCCGCACCGTTTCCTCCATCTTGGCTTCGATCACCGGGAGAGCCCGGCCGAGCTTCTCGCGCCGCGCCGGGTCGGCGAAGCGGGCCGCGGGCACGTCCTCGCCAGCCCAGCCGCTAGCCGCGCCCAGGACCAGGAAGAGCAGGACCAGGGAGCCGGTGGCGAGCCGCTCGCTCATGGGACGGTCTCCGGGCCGGCGGGTCCCTCGGGGTTCCGCGTGCGCACGACGGCCTGCACCAGAAGCTCCCCTCGCGGGACACCGTGCCCGAGGTTGTCGCTCCAGCGAGTGCTCATCGCAATACCCCCCAGAGGCTGCCAGCCATTCTGGATCGCCGCATTGACGGCCTCGATCAGCTCGGCCGTGGTGGTCCCGTAGCACACGTAGTATTCCGTGATCATCGAAGTCTCCAGGAAGAGGTCGCGCTCCTGAGGCGAACAATCGCACGAAATGAGGATACAACAGGCACACAGCCCCCATCAGGCCCCAGGGCGAGACGAGAGGAGCACGGCTCAAGCGAGCCGGAGCCGCCAGAGACTTCGTCCATACGTAGCCGCGAAGAGGGTGTTCTCGTTTTCGACGTAGACGAGGTCCGTGATCCTCACATTGGGAAGATTCCGTGTCAGGTTCATCCATGTGCCGCCCCGATCGAACGAGACGAAAACTCCGGCATCCCCACAGACGTAGACCGTCTTCGTATTGTTGGGCGGGATCACCGCGGCATTGAAGGGCACATCCGGCAGGCCGCCGCGGTCCGCGTCCTCCCAAGACCAGCCCCCATTGGAAGAGCGGAAGACATGGTGATGCCCGAAGCCCGCCACCGTGACGAACAGGTCGTCCGCACTGTCCGGGCTCGTCTCGATCCGTGTGATCATCTGGTTCGGGAGTTTCGCACCCGCAAGGTTCTCAGTCCAGGTATCCCCCCCATTCCGGCTCCGGTAGAAACCTCCGGCCTCGGTGGCGGCATAGACGTACCGCGGATCGGGGGCGATGTCGAGGTCACCACTCCCTGCTGGCTCGGGTGGAAGACGATCGAGTGGCACTGGTAGTCGCCGTCGGGGAAGAATGAAACGTCCCGCACCCATGTGGCGCCAGAATCGGTGGATACGTACAAGCCTCCCAGGGCTTTCTGAGGCTCCTCAGGCTTGGAGCCTACTCCGCCGACCAGGAGACGTTTGGAGTCAAAGGGATCGATCGCTATGACTCCGATCCGGGGCGGAACCTCTCCTTTTTGCGCGAAGGCCAGGCGCTTCCAGCATAGTCCTCCGTCCAGCGACCGGTACAGGCCGACTCCCGGATAGGAGTCGAACGTCAGGTTGGCCTCCCCCGTCCCGCAGTACAGGAGGTCCGGATTGCCGGGATCGAGAGCGAGCGCGCCGATGTTGAGGCTCTTCTCCTGGTCGTCCCAGCACATCCTCCAATCCGCTCCCGCGGTCTCACTCTTCCAGACCCCGCCTGCCGCCGATCCGGCCCAGATCACGTCCGGCTTGTCGGGATGGCACACGAGGCAGGTCATACGACCGCCGACGTTGGTAGGGCCGGCCAGCTCCCACTTCGCATCGCCGGGAGCGTCCGCGACGGACTTCCGGCGAGCCTGGGCCACGATTTCCGCGGAAGACTCCTCCTTCCTCCCCGACGTCTGCTTCAGGAACCAGCGGCTGCGTAGTTTCATAGAGATCCTCCCAGCAGAAGTTAGACGGCCGCGAACCTGAATTCTCCGAGAAATCGGCTCAGGCCCTGCCGGCCCACTCTCGTCGCAACAGGCCCAGGAAGAGGGAGTCCTGGACCCCTCCGTCGACCCGCCACCGCTCCCGCAGCAGGCCTTCCTTCTGAAAACCGAGGCGCTCCAGGGTTCGGATCGAAGCTTCATTCCGGGGATCCACGTCGGCTTCGAGCCGGTAGAGGCCGAGCTCTCCGAACGCGAAGTCGAGCAGGGTCCGCAGGGCCTCGCCGATGTAGCCGTTCCCCCAGTGCTCACGGCCGAGCGCGAAGCCGATCTCGGCGCGGCCGTTGCCGGCGTCGAGGTGGTACAGCGTGCAGGTCCCGATCACCAGGTCGTCGCTGCGGCGCGCGACGCCCCACTGGAAGAGCTCCCGCCGCAGGAAGCATGCGTGGATGTGATCGAGGAGCTCTCGGGCGCCGCTCACCTCGGCAAGCGGCGGCGAGCTCCAGAAGCGCATCACCTCGGGATCGGAAAAGATCGCGAAGAGCGCCTCCACGTCGTCCTCGGTCAGCCACCGCAGGCAGACCCGGGACGCGGTGAGGGTCGGCAGGCGGTCGGCGGAGATCATGTCCCGCGATTCTATCCCCGCCGACCGTCCCGTCCTGCTGCAGCCTTCTCCCCGCTACTTCGAAGCCCCGGACGCCTCGATCTGCTGGATGAGGGTCTGGACCGAGTTGCGGTTGGGCTCGTCCGGCGCCTGCGGGAGAGCGAGGCGGGCTTCGGCGAGCGCCTCCTGCTTGTGGCCGAGAGCGAAGTGGCCGCGGGCGAGGCCCACATGCACCGGCCACTGGTTCGGGAACCGCTTCGCGTTCAGCTCGAAGACCTTCATGGCCTCTTCGTTCTTCTGCTGCTGCTGGAGCTGGCGGCCATAGAGATGGATGTCGAGGGGACCGGCGGTGCGGTGGTTGAGCGCCTGCTCCATGGTCTTGCGCGCATCGTCGGCCTTGCCGTTGGCGGTCTGGAGATCGGCCAGGGTGGTGAGGGTGGCGAAGTTCTCCACACCGATGCCCGGCATGTGGGCAGCGTGATCGGCCCAGACCAGGGCCTCCTGCAGGTTCGTCTTGTTGTCCAGGCAGTAGCGCGCCGCCGCGACCCAGTTCTGCCAGGGGAAGCCAGGGTCCGAACGCAGGTCCTTGCGCAGGTTGTCCACGTAGAGGTCCGTCACGTTGTCGACGGAGAGGGTGAAGGGGACCTGGAGGTCCTCCCACTTGAGGGCGACCGTGGCGCGGTCCGGACGGCGGTCGGTGAACTCGTAGCTCAGCCACTCGTGGTAGTCGCTCTTCTCGGGCTTCGCCTGGACGCGCAGAGCGTCCTCCTTCGCGTCGTAGGTGAAGCTCCCCCACGAAGTGTGGTTCTTCGAGAAGATGACCGTCCACTCCTGTTCCCCGGGGAGGAAATGGAGGCCATAGGTGCCCGCCGGCAGAGGCTGTCCCTGGACCTTGATGTCGTGGCTCGTGGTGAGCACGGTGTTCTCGTTGGCGCCGCCGCGCCAGGGGCACTGGTCGCCGCAGGTGCCGAAGCCGAGGTTGGCCATCCCATAGGGCACCAGGGCGCCCCAGACCTTGCCCCGGCGGTCCGCGCCCGCGGGGGTGTGGACGTCGGGGCTGTGATACTCGATGGTCACGCGCACCGGGCCGATGCCCTGGGTGACCGAGGAGAGCTGGTTGTCGCCGTCCGGGGGCAGGGCGATGCCGCGCCACTGCGCTGCGGCCGGCGCGGCGAGCAATGCGGTCAGGACCAGGAGGGACAGGAGACGAAGCGGGTTTCGCAGCATGGATTTCCTCCTCGCGAGGGGGCGCGTCGAACGCCGTTTCGACTCTGTACGCAGGAAAGGGCCGGAGGTTTGCTTGGAAGTGTGGAGCGCCGGTCTGGAGGCGCCGGGGGCGGGGACGGTAGGAGGAAACAACCCGTCCGCTCCGATCTCCGCGCCGGGCTCCTTCAGGGCTGCTGCGACCTTAGCAGCGGGGCGCTCCCAGCAAATCCTCGAGAGACGCCGTTGTGCAATCTGGCAAGTAGAATTCAGACACGAGTCACCGTATAGTTGATCCCGGCAAGGACGTTGGCACTGCTCCGGATCATGTCCCGGTTCTTTTCCTTGTCTTCCTCGGCGAGCTCTCCCGGCCCTATGTGATCGGCCTCGCCCTTGTACTTTTGAAGCCTCTCTTCTGGAGACAGCGCCTTCCAGAGAACAAGATCCTTGTGGCGCTTGCGCGGCTTATCGGTCTTCTCGGCCCATCGCCATCCAGCATTCAGCTTCATGCGCAGCCAACGCTCGTGCTCCATCTCGGCGAGGGGCTCCACTTCCTGCGGGGAGAACCGAAAAGGCGGTTCTGATGTACGGGCGCGGATCATCAGGTAGCCAGCAGCAGCCAGCTTGTTCACCAGATCGCGGGCGTTGCCGCGGTTTTGTGCTTTCTCGTCTTCGGGCAGATCATCGAAGTCGACGAGGGAGCTGTGCTCTGTCTTTACCTGCCTGCGGAGATTGTTACAGAACTCCTGGTGAATGGCCCGGGCCAACTGCTCCAGAAGCGACCGGTCCAGCTCGGTCCGCGTCACCCGATCCATGAAGTCGACTTCGTCGACGTGCAGGGCAAGTTGGGCCGTCGGCGGAAGGCAGGAACGTTCGAACCGTGTTCTCCCCGCCAACGAGCTCATGGCGGTGATCGCTTCCATGGAGCGCGCTCCGTGGTTGTACTTTCGCGTGAAGAGAAACGCCCGCAGCACTCCGGGATCGATGTCCAGGACGTCTCTCCCATCGGTTTTTTGCACGAGCCGGGAGGCCTGCCGAAGCAGCATCGAGCGCAGCAGGAGGGCGCGGCGAATCACGTAGTATGGGTCGCTTCCGGCTTCATTGCCGCACGGGTTGGGGCCCAGGACATTGATGTACCCCTTGAGCCGGCTGACGAAGTCCGGACCCTTGACGTCGCGGAAATTGATCCTCTGCTGGGAGTCTTCCCTGGGGTTGCCGAAATCCTCCATCCTCTCGCAGGTGCCGCCGGCAAAGACGAAGATCGCGCGACCGATCGGGTGGGTGATCTGACCCTCCTGAAAAGTTCCGTCCTGCATGGGCGAGAGAAAGTAGGCCAGCCATCCCAGAGGTTGTTGGCCAAGGGAGCTATCGAACTCGTCCCAGAAGACGAGGGGCATCTTCCCGGAGAGCGCCAGATCGCGCACCTGATGGAAGGCCCCCAGGAGCTGATCGGGGCGCTCGAACTGGGACAGGTTGAAGGTCCGTTTCTCGATATTGGCCGAGGCCAGGGACTTGGCCATTTCGGTGATCCCGAAGGATTTGCCTGACCCTGGAGCACCGAACACCGCCACCGAGAGAGGGGTTTGGAGACGGGTGTTGCGGCAATATTCCTCGATCAGGACACCGATGCTCCTGTACCCCTCGATCTCCTGACGGTCGACGGTCAGGAGGCCGCCAAAGCGCCCCAGGGGCACGCTCCGCAAGGCCCGCCTCTCCCCCTCGAGGACGATCTGCTCGGCCAGCGCCTCCATTCCTTCGGGAAACGCATCGCCAAGGATCGTCCATACCCCGGATTGCTGCGCGCCCGGGGCCGGCGAGGAAGGGATCTCCGGGACCTCCGCGACCGGGAAGGGCTCATCCTCCTTGATCACCTCGGCCGCGATGGCCTTGATGGGAAAGGCCAGCCTGGCTTGGGAGGAGGAGACAGCGCCGGGCTGGCCATAGCCGTCCAGATGGAGCTTGCGGATGGCTGCGAGGCCGCGCTGGACCCCCCTCCCCAGGTTGGGGCTGTCCGGGTTGCGCAGGATCTGGCAGGCCAGGGCTGCGGTCAAGGTCAAGGTGTAGCCGATGACGCCGCCCGGCCGTTTCTCCGCCCAGGTCCCCTCGATCTCCTCGGGATCGAAGAACAGTCGGGCATCGAGCTCGGCCGCTGCGGGGGCGGGACCCTCGGTCCGCGGATTGGAGAGCAGGAAGGCTCCTTCGGTTCCCAGGGAGATCACCACATGGGCGCACCGGGAGAGGGCATTGATCGGCGGGTTGCGGCGCAGCTCCTGGACGAGGCCCTGCGCGGTCTTTTCCCACGACAGCGCCCGGCTGACATGAACCTCTTGCTGGCGCAGATCGTTGATCGCCATGACCACGATCAGCCGATCCGCGAAGTCGTCGTAGAGGCGGCTCCAGAGATCTCCCTGGGCAACCGGATGAGCCATCTTGAGGAGCACCCACGGCCGCTTCTGCCCAGGGGACTTCACGGCTTGTGGCCAAACCGCGGCCTGCGAGCGAAACCCCAGATTCGCGTCGTCAAGGACCACGAGGTCGGGGCCGGCGAGGTCCTCCACGGTCCGCCACTCCGGCGCGGAGGGTGGATCAAGCCCCATGAAGTCCGCGACGCGCCAGACCGCCTCCCCCTTCTTTCCTCGCTCGCTGTCGAACAACCTCCAGATCGCATAGGAATGAGAATGGTGCTTATCACCGCCCTGGACCGGCGCGACTTCTACGCTCCGCACCTCAGAAAAGACGTTCAGGCTCTTCAGCTCGTCGGCGATCTCTTCGATGAGACTCCCCAGAAGGGCCGCGCCTCCCGCTTGCCCATAGATCCGAATGCTGTCAGTGGCCTTCCAGGGCTGACCGACAGCCTCGGTTTCCGAGATGCGGGCCAGATTCCAGTCCATGGTCACGTCGCCGGTGACGACAACCTGGATCTGCCGTGGCTGTTCAGGGCTCGCGGCGCTTGTCGATTGCGGATCAGACATGGTGCACCGCACCTGCAGCCGGCTCCACCGGCTTCTCTTTCGGCGGCACAGCCGGCGACGACGCGGTGATCGCACCGATGTAGTAATACCCATGGTGTCCGGACTCGCTCATCGTATCGGCGAAGATGACGCGCAGGGCCGTGCCCTGGCCTTTGCCATAGGCGCGCATGGGCCAGACGCCGCACTCCCCTTGCGGCGCCTTCTCAGTCTGCATGCAGGCCCAGGCCTGGCCATCGGAGTAGGACACGTCGAGCGAGATGATCCGGGCTCTGGGGCGGAGCTGCGTGAGGGCCCAGCCCATGGGCTCGAAGTCCTTATTGAAGGGGGTCCCCTTGATCATCCGGTTGTGCAGGTTGCCGGTGAGCACGACGATGAAGCCTTCCCGTTCGGCGGTCAGCTCGACGATCCGCTCCGCCATCTTGCGGTCGCGCAGCCGGGGCTCCATCGGCTCCTCGACGTCAATCCACCGCATCCGCACCGGAAAGCCGGCGCGGACGAGGCCGCGCAGATAGCCGATCAGGGCGAGCATGGCATGGCTGGAGCGGCCGTCCTGGTAGTCGCGGTTCCAGAACGGCGACGTCAGGAGGGCGGCGCGGTCCTGGTCCGTCCCTGCCGAAGCGAGGAATGCCTCCCCCGCCGGCTCCTCGCCGCGCGGGATCTCCAGTGCGACCGTGACCGGGAGTCCCTTGCGCAGCGCATGGCAGACCGCCATGCCGACGAATCGCGGGCTCTGCTCGGTGCCGTGCATCTCGCCGAGGAGCAGGACGGTCCTCGTGCCGAGCAGAGGGGCGAGACCCTCGGCAGGCTCGCACGAGGGGGGTAGTGGCGCGGGACCCTGCGCCCGGGCGGCAGGCGAAAACACGAGGAGCAGGAACGAGAAAAGCGTCATCCAGGTCGGTCGCATCGGGTTTCTCCTGTCCGGGATTGTAAGATGCTCCGGATGCGTTCGCTCCATCCGACCCGCACCCTGCTCGTTCTCGCCCTGTTGGCGGGGGCAGTTGGGGCCTGCCGTGACCGCGCGCCGTCCGGGCCACCTACCGAGCCACAGGCCTCGACGGGACCATCCCTGAACGCCCCTCCGCCCCGCCCCGTGCCCGCCCCTCGCAAGGGGTGGGTGGGCGTGATCATCTCCCGCGAGTCGGTCGACGTGACGGCGGAGTCGCCGGGCCGGCTCTCGGCAGTCTACGTGCAAATCGGGGACACGGTGCGTCCCGGCGACCGGATCGCGACGTTGGACACACGCCTCGCCCAGCAGGATCTGGAGATGGCCCGCTCGTCCCTACGCGCGGCGGAGGCCGACGCCGAGCGGGCCGATGCCGAGCTCAAGGAGGCGCGAGCACGGCACGAGCGGCGCCAGGCCAATCCCGACTTCTTCTCCAAGGAGGACCTGGCCGATGCGGAGCTGCGCGCCAAGACCGCCGCCTCCGCGCTGGAAGTGGCGCAGGCGCGGGTGTCCGAACAGCGCGCCCGGGTGCGCCAGCTCCAGACGACCCTGGGCCAGACGGAGATCCGCGCCCCATTCGCCGGCCGGGTGGCCGAGCGCTTCGTCGATCCTGGCGCCCTGGTCGGCCCCGGCACGCCGATCGCGCGGCTGATCAGCGGCGGCGATCTGATGGTCCGCACCGCCGTGCCACCCGAGGAAGCGCGGCGCCTCTCCCCCGGCTCACGGGTGACCGCCCGGGTGCGCGGCCTCGGAATCGCCGTCCCCGGCCGCATCGAGCGCATCGCCCCGGAAGTCGACACCGCCTCGCAGATGGTCTTCGTCGAAGCCCGCCTCGAGCCCACCCCGGAGATGCAGGGACGGCTGCAGACGGGGCTAGTGGTGGACGTCCTCACGCCTTGAGCCAGCAGGGGCGCTCTAAGGCATTCCGCATGCGGATAAGAGAGAACCACAGCGTGGAGGAGACCACCGCGTCGCGGAGAGGCCAGAGGTTCGGCACGAAACGCAGCTCAACCCCGCGCCCCAGCAGCGCGGCCAGCAGGTCCTCGACGACCTGGACATGCGTTGGCACAACGGGCCGTCGGCTGACGAAGTAGCCGGCGCATTCGTCCATACACCCGAAGGTCTCCGGCGGCAGGTGATAGCAGTACAACCGGCAGGACCGCAGGCGTTCCAACCAGGCGCTCTCGACCGCGATGACTGCCGGGCTGGCTCCGAGGAACCGTTCCACATCCGCTACGGTGGTCTCGGGCCCGGCGTAGTACGTAACGCGGGGGCACTCCCGAGGGAGCAGGTAGTTGCGGAGGCGGTCGGCGTCGACAGCCCACACGACGGGCTCGTCGGTGTAGGGCGACGGCCGCGGCTCGAACCGATCGATGCCGGATTCTTCGCTGACGTGGAACAGCATGGCTCCGCTCCTGCGCTGCCCGAACGGCGCTTGAATTCAGCGGCAACGCCTGGTGTTGTCCGCTGCAACGAGGTTAGCGGGCAGGCTTTCGACTGCCAAAGCAATCGGCGATCTTCTCTTGATCGAGCAGTATCGCGGGAAAGGCCTGATTCAGAAACCATCCCAAGGCGTTCATGGTTGCGTCGAGGTGATCCAATTTGAGCAGAACGTGCCCAGCTGCTCTCGGGTGAGTGAGCCGATCTCGGATGTCAAACACGGTGCGTAGGGCGCGCCACGAGGCGTCGCGCTTAGGCAAGACATCGGCGCCAAAGGCGCTAGAGAAGGCGGTAAGAACACGAACTGCGCGGTCTGGTGGAGATTCATCCTTGATGGGTTGAGGGCAAACCACCTTGACCTTCGATCTTCGGACTGCCCGCATGAAGAAAGAAGTGAAGCCGATAAGGCCTTCCAGGTTGGTCGTAATCGCTCGGACCATCCGTCGAACTGCGCGGCCAACGCGGTCAGGGTCGTAGGGAGGAGATAGGGCATCGCGAGAGTGATCGAAGGCGCGTTTGATCTCTTCATCGAGGCGATTGGAGAAGAAGCTGATATATCGAATGGCAGACCCGGGATCAGAGAAAATCCGACGGTAGAAGTGATCATCAAATATCTGCTCGGCTCGCGGGATGGCTGCGGGAAGCGGAGGAACCGGCGAGATAGGCAGGGCCTTCCGGGCGGGGAGACCGAGGGTGAGCGACGCCACGCTAAGCACATGGGAGGCGTACGCCGGGAACCAGATCGCGATCTGGCGGAAGCTCTCGAAGGCCGGAGCGACGATTAGGTGCTCGATGCGCGTGGGGTGCGTGAGGTGGTTGCGAGTTCGCGTCAAGTCTTTGAGGTACCGCTTGACATCTGGATCCCAGTCCGCAATCGTCGTGAGTCCGCAGATCCCCAAGAAGTGCCGGGATGCCACCTCGAGGCGAAGCGCAAGCGGGTAGTGGCGGGTTTCAGTGGAAATGACATCAGTGACCGGATCATGGTCTCGCTCACTCAGCACGGCCAGTTCGTAGTTGCCGATTTGAAGGGTTCCAGTGTCACTCTTCAGTACCGCAACTGTTAGCGAGTGGACGAAAGCCTCCATTTGACCAAACAGGGACCGGATGGCGGACTTTAAGTGGTCGTCAAAATCATCGAGGGGCGGGTCGCCCGCCGCTGCTCGACGGAAGTCGCCTGCAAGGTCGTCCATGTCGGCACGGAGGTCGTAGGCAAGCGCTGGCGTGATCTCGTTCATCAAGGTCACAGCGGATCGAATGCCTGCAAAAGCCCTGGTCAGGTATCGAGGAGTCACGGGTGTTGCCCTTCCGCATAACAGCTACGAGGAGCGACTTCGACCTGATAACAGCTTCGCATCGTCGCCATAGTCTACTAGCCGACCGCGTCCCCCCGGGCGGCGCGGGCACGCTCGAAGAGCAACGCGGCGAGCACCGCCGCCATCCCCGCCACCGCGAAACCGGCGCAGAGGGCGAGGTCCGGGCGGCTTGCGAAGGCGCCGCTGAAGTCGAGCGGCGAGTCGCGCTGGATGGCGATGTACCAGAGGGCGGTGAACAGGCCGAGGAAGAGCTTGCCGCCACCCGAGAGCCAGCCGAGCCCGGCGGCGGCGGTGGCCACGAACAGCAGAGCGAGCACCATCGCCAGGCCGTATGCGGGACCGCGCACGACGGAGCGTACGAGGACAGGCGCGCCGACGACAGCCACGAAGGCCGCGATGGCAGCGACCTTCCACAGCACGGCCGAGCGCGGCACGCCCGGCTGCGCGAAGACGGTGGCTGCCGTGCCGGCGAGCTGCTCGCGGGCAGCCGCCTCGGCGATCACCAGGCCGAGCAGCAGCAGGAAGATGGCGATCGAAACCTTTGCGGCGATCACTGGCAGGAAGAGCGTCACCCCCGAGGCGAGCAGGAGCGGCCACCTCGCCCACGCAGCCGTGCTCCAGATCAGGAGACCGTCGGCGAGCACCGACCGGGCGAACGTGGGCGTCCCGGCGCGGGCGTGGAAGACGGCCGGCGCCGGCGTGGACAGCGGGCTCGCCGCGACGAGGGCGGGCTCTTCATTGTCCGCCAAGCGGCGACGGCCGCGCCGGCGCGGCGCCGTCAGCAGCCGGTGTCCCGTGCCGCGGGGGAAGATCATCAGGGCCAGGGCAAGCGGCACAGCGGACCAGGCGAGCATCGCCATGCGGCGCGCCACCAGGGGCGCATCGACACGCAGCCGCGCGAACGGCACCCGCTCGACCGGCTCGTCGGTTCGCCGAGATGATCGCCGAGCTGCAAGCGCAGGTCGAGCACTATCGGAATGAAGAGGCAATGCACGCACAGCGGGAAGTGTTCCACCGCGAGCAGCGTGCCGTTGCTGCAGAAGAGCTCGCGAAGGTCCTGGAGCGGTTCGAGTCAAGAGGGCCGCAGAGTCGGCCGGCGAGCTGATCGGACGCGTTCCCGCTCTCCACAAGGCTGCGGCGCCGGCGCGGGAAGAGGAGGAAGATCTCGGCCAAGGCAGGCCGAAGGTGAGCCGGCTCGTCGCGAAGGTGGTGGAGGAGCAGCAGCCGGGGCAGGCTTTCGGCGCAACCGCTATCGCCCGGGAAGTCAACCGCCGTTTTGGCAAGAAGCTGCGCCGGGCGGTGGACGTCCGCGCGGTGGGGGTGAACCTCCGCCGCCTCCGCCTCGCCGGACGCATCGAACTGGTCCGGGAAGGAAAGGCCCACCCCCATGGATCAGACTGCCACCACGACGGGGGGGCGGCCTTCGCGATTGGGTAAGGCGGCGACGGCCTTCTGGTCCTCAGCCCACAGCCATGCCGTGATGGCTTCTCGGATGTTTTCCAGCGTCTCCTTCTCGTCTCGACCCTGAGACACGCAGCCTGGAAGGGCAGGACATTCGGCGACAAACCAGCCGTCCTCGGCTTCTTCGATTGTGACGTGAAATATCATGGCGATTACCCTCAAGTGGCCTCCACTCCGGGGAGGCTCGAGCTGCGCGAAGTATACTCTCCAATGCGCGCAGCAATGAAGCTTCAGCTAAAAACTCTGGCGCTGTGACAAGCCCTCTCGGCCGGCCCGAGCCCGTGGAGGGCGGGCGGGACGCCCGCGGTCCCAGGGAGAGACGGTTCGTCCTGTCATGGCTTCGGACATCCTCACGCCCTGAGCTACTCCGGCGCTCCCAGTCCGTCTTGGGACTCTGGTTGCTCAGGAGACCGCCTCTTCTTCGACTCGAGCCCCGGTGTCAGGAAATGGCGAGAGTAGGCTTCTTCAAGGTTTGGATCGCCGGTCTTGGAGAAGCGTAGAGGCGTCCGCGTTCCCTTTCCCCATTTCATGTATGCCGTGCGGGACGGGCGCATGTTCAAGTCGTGCACATGCAGAAGGAGGATGCGGAGAATCCGGCTGGCCTTGCTCAAATTGCAGTGCATGACCTTCTCAAGATAGGGCACACGTCCGAAGCGCCACGATTCGACATCGGCCTTGCTGAGCAGCTCCAATTGAACGAAGACGTCGAGCGGGGTCACCACATCGCTCTTGGCCAGGATCGCCTCAACTGCCCGAACCACTTTCGGGTAGTAATTGTCATTGCGGTAGTTTTCGACAGTTACCTTTGTCACCTGATAAGTAATAGGTTTTCTGGCGTAAAGCCTGTGGGCCAAAGCCTTCGGCCAGTTGCGGCTTGTATATGCGTGCACCAAAGGCGGAAGTTTTTGGCCTACGCCACTGGCGGAGCCACCAGGACTATGACGACGCGGCCTATGCGACGTTCTGCATCTTGTTGGCGAAGTCCCGCCCGGCGGTAGGAGGAGGCAGCGGCTTGCCGTCCTGTTTGTAGAGCTCGATCGCTTCCTCCACGATGTCGCACAACTGGGCGAAGACCTCTTTTTCGTCCAAGCCGTGGCACCCCCCAAAGATCAGGCCAGGAGAGCTACCGACGAAGCACTGGTCCTCTTCCGACCACTCCACGATCTTCGCGTACCTGGCGCTTTCTCTCATGACTTCGACTCCTTAATCGCAGACTGGACAGCGCGAACCTGATACCGCTTCGCGTCGTCGCCGAGAGCACCTGCTATGGTAATCGGTTTCCCAACCTTGGGATGAACATAGTTCCTATGGCTTCCCTTCCCGCCGCGGTTGACGAAACCCGCCCGTTCAAGCTCGGCCACCAGGTCTCGTACCTTGAGAGGCACCACGTCTCCTCTAGTCACCACCTGCGTCGCGTTGAATGGTAACGACTCACACGCTGTCTTGCAAGAGGTGGCGATATCTCGCCACTCGCTACGTCGAGCAGGACCAAGCTGTAGCGGCGGCCAGGCCTGATTCCCAGACTGCGCGACGTCACCGCATCGCCAGCAGCGGATCGACCCCTGTGGCACGGCGGGCGGGGAGGTAGCTGGCGATCAGGGCTACGCTGGTGAGGAGGCTGGCGACGGCGACGAAGACCAGGGGGTCGCGGGCGCTCACTCCGAAGAGCTGGCCGGCGAGGAATTGGGTCAGGCCCAGGGCTCCGGCGAGGCCGAGGAACACTCCGACCAGGGCGATGATCAGGCTCTGCTGCAGGATCATGCGCAGCACGTCCCGGCGGTCCGCTCCCATGGCCATGCGGATGCCGATCTCCTGGGTGCGCTGGGTCACTGAATAGCTCATGACGCCGTAGACTCCGACCGAGGCGAGCACCAGCGCCAGGCCCGCGAACAGGCTCAGCAGGATCATCCCGAAACGCGCCGGCGAGAGCGCCGTGGCCACGATCCGGTCCAGGGTCTGGACGTCGGAGATGGGCAGCTCGTGGTCCACCGACGCGACCACGGAGCGCACCGCGGTCGCGATCGAGGCGGGGTCGGAGGCGGTGGTGCGGACGATCAGGGTCGCGTCGGTCACGGGCTGCTGGGTGTGGGGCAGAAAGACCTCGGAGTCGGTCTCGGCGGTGATGGTCGAGCTTTTGATGTCGGCCACCACCCCGACGACGGTCATCTCCTGCAGCTCCTTGCCGGCGATGTCGACGACCGCCTGCTGGCCGACCGCCCTCTGGCCGGGCCACAGGCGCCGCGCCAGGGTCTCGTTGATCACCACCACCTTGGTCGAGCGCGGGCCGTCCTGCGGCTGGAGCGGCCGGCCGTCCACGACCTTCATGCCCATGGCGCGGAAGGTGCCGGGGCTGACCATGCGGGTGTTGACGATGGGCAGGTCGTTGGGATCGGCGGGGGGCTGCCCCACCGGATAGGCGCCGCCTTTGAAGATCATGTTGTCGGCGAGAGGCATGCGGGCGAAGAATCCAGCCGCCGCCACGCCGGGCAGGTTCTGGACGCGCTGCAGGATCTCGTCGTAGAGGGCGATCTGTCGCGCCTCGTCCGCATACTTGGCCTCCGGCAGGACGAGGCGGGCGGTCAGGGCGCCGTCGGGATTGAAGCCCAGCTCGATGTCCTGCAGGCGGCCGAAGCTCTTGATCAGCAGCCCGGCGCCGACGAGCAGCACCAGGGCGACGGCCACTTCCAGGAGGACCAGGCCGTTGCGGACGAGGCGGCCGCGCAGGCCGCCGGCCTGGCCCCGGCCCCCTTCCTTGAGGGGCTCGTGCAGGTCGGACCGCGAGGCGCGCAGCGCGGGCCACAGACCGACGATCAGGCCGGTGAGGACCGAGGCCCCGAGGGCGAAGAGGAGCACGCGGCCGTCGACGGTGATCTCGCCGGGGCGGGGCACGGCCTTGGTATTGAGGGCCAGGAGGGCTTTGGTCCCCCAGCCTGCCAGGAGCACGCCCAGGCCGCCGCCGACCACGGCGAGCAGCAGGGTCTCGGTCAGGAGCTGGCGCACCACCCGGCCGCGACCGGCGCCGAGGGCGGCGCGGATGGCGATCTCCCGCTCGCGCGACGAGATCCGCGCCAGGAACAGGTTCATCAGGTTGGCGCAGGCGATCAACAGGACGCAGAGCACGGCCCCAAGCAGGATGTAGAGGCGCGGCCGGACGTCCTGGACGATCAGGTCGTGCATCCTCCCGATACCCACCTGCCAGCCCTTGTTGGTGTCGGGGTATTGCTGCGCCAGGCGCTCGTTGATGGTATCCATCTCGGCCTGCGCCTGTTCCACAGAGCCCCCCTTGCGGAGACGGCCGAGGACGGCGATGGTGTGGATGCCCCGCGTCTCGTTGGCGAGGTTCAAGCCGAGGGGGGTCCAGATCTCGGTCACCGCGCCCCGGTACGGATCGTCCACGATGCCGACCACGGTGTAGGGCTCGCCATTGAGGAGGATCGACTTGCCGGGCAGGTCGGGATCGGCGCTGAAGCGGCGTTCCCAGAGGGTGCGGTTGAGGACGACCACCTTGGCGCCGCCTCCCGCCTGCTCGGCGGGCAGGAGCAGGCGTCCGCGCAGGGGCCGCAGGCCCAGGACCGAGAAGTAGTCCTCGCTGACCTTCTCGGTCGAGAGGCGCTCGGGCTCGATGCCATCGCCGGTCAGGTTGAAGCTCGCGGGCTGCCGTGCCGTCATGTACTGGAAGGAGCGGGACTGGGCCTTCCATTCGGCGAAGTCGTAGGTCGTGATGCCGAAGAAGGGCAGCCCCAGCTCGAGGTTGCTGTTCCAGAAGAAGATCACCCGGTCGGGCTCCGGATAGGGCAAGGGCTTCAGGAGGACGCCGTTGACCACGCTGAAGATGGCGGTGGTCATGCCCACCGACAGCGTCACGGTGAGCAGCACCACCAACGTAAAACCGGGGCTCTTGCGCCACGTCCTCAAGGAGTAGCGCAGATCCTTCGTCAGATTTCCCATGGCCATCCTCACTCCGTCAACAGACCCTGCGGGGTCAAGATGCTACACGAAACTACCCGGTGGTAGGATGGCGCGTCCCTCGGCCCCCCGAGGTCCCTGGGAGACGTCGTGAGCCTTTCCGAACGAATATCTGCCCTCAACCCGACGCACCGGGCCCTGCTGGAGGTGCTGCAGAAGAAGCAGGCCGCCCAGAAACGTCCGGCGTCGGCGTCGATCCCCCGCCGGCCGGCGGGTGACGCTTGGCCTCTGGCCATCGACCAGGAGCGGCTCTGGTTCCTCTTCCAGCTCGATCCCACGGACGTCTCCTACAACCTCGGTACCGCGGCCCGGATGACCGGACCGCTGGACGTCCCCGCCCTGGCCGGCAGCCTCACGGAAGTCGTCCGCCGGCACGAGGCGTGGCGCACCACCTTCCCCGCGTTCGAGGGGCGGCCGGTCCAGGTCATCGCTCCGCCGATTCCCGCACCGCTGCCGGTGATCGACCTCAGCGGCCTGCGCGAGGCGCTCCGCGAGACCGAGGCCCGCCGGCTGGCCCGCGCGTCGGTCCGCCTGCCGTTCAACCTCGCCCGCGGGCCGCTGCTGCGCGCCTGGCTGGTGCGCCTGTCTTCCGGCGTCCACGACTGCCTGCTGACAGTCCACCACATCGTGGCGGACGCCTACTCCCTCCATATCTTCTGGAGTGAGCTGACCGCGCTCTACCGAGCCTTCACGATTTCGACGGGATCAACCGGCCGGCCTTCACCGCTGCCCGAGCTGGCGGTGCAGTATGCGGACTTCGCCATCTGGCAGCGCGAGCAGCTCGACGGCGAGACCCTGGCGGAGCATGTGGAGTTCTGGCGCGAGCAGCTCGCGGACGCGCCGCTGGCCCTGGACCTGCCGACGGACCGGCCGCGGCCCGCCTATGCCACCACCCGCGGGCGGCGGCTCCCGCTGCGGCTCTCCCGCGCCAGCTCCGAGGCGCTCAAGGGGCTGGCCCAACGGGAACGGGCCACGCCGTTCATGGTCCTGCTGGCGCTCTTCCAGACGCTGCTGTCCCGCCACGCCGGCCAGGAGACGGTGGTGGTGGCCTCGCCCAACCTGAACCGCAGCCGGCGGGAGCTGGAGGAGCTGCTGGGGTTCTTCCTGACGCAGCTCGTCTTCGCCACCGATCTGGGAGGGGACCCCACGTTCCGGGAGCTGCTGGGGCGGGTGCGGCAGGTGGCGGTCGCCGCCTACTCCCACCAGGACCTGCCGTTCGGCAAGCTGGTCGAGGCGCTACGCCCGGAACGGGACACGAGCCGGCCGCCCATCGCCCAGGTGGACCTCGTGGTGCTGGAGGGCGAGGGCTCGTCAGGATCGCTGGACCTTTCCGGCCTGCGGGTGACGCCGCTCGAGCCGCCGGACCCGGAGGCTTCGGCGTTCGAGCTGACCCTGGCACTCTGGGACATGGAGGACGGCTTCAGCGGGTACCTCGAATACAGCACCGACCTGTTCAACGCCACGACCATCGCCCGCCTGGCTGAAGGCTTCGAAGCCCTGACCGGCGCCGCCCTGGCCGACCCGGATGCGCGGCTGTCCGCCCTGCCGGTCGAGAGCGCCGCGGCGCGCCATCTGGCCCGGGTGGAATGGAACGACACCGGCCGCCCGGCCTCGCGCCGCCTGGAGCTCCTCCACAGCGGGTTCCTGGAGCAGGCGAAGAGGACACCCCAGGCGGTGGCCGTGGTGGACGGCGCGGAACGCTGGACCTACCGGGAGCTGGCCGACAGGGCGGCCGAGCTGGCGAGCCGGCTGCGGCGGATGGGGATCGGGCCCGAGGCCCGCGTGGGCGTCTGCCTGCCGCGCTCGGGTTCGATGATCGCTTCGCTGCTGGGCATCCTGGAGGCGGGAGCCGCCTACGTGCCCCTCGATCCGTCGCATCCGCGCGAGCGTCTCGCGTTCCTCGTGGAGGACTCGGGGGTCGCGGCGGTGGTGACGACGGCGGAGCTGGAGGGGCGGTTGATGCCGGGACCTCACCCCCTGGCCCCCTCTCCCATCTTCCTTCCACCCCCCGCCGGGAGAGGGGGAACGCATCCGGAGCCGTTCGGCGAGCTCGCCACGGAGGCGTCAACAACGTCCCCCCTCTCCCGGGGATGGGTGGGTGGGAGATGGGAGAGGGGGCCAGGGGGTGAGGTCCCGCCTTCTCCCGACCACCTCGCCTACCTCATCTACACCTCGGGCTCCACCGGCCTTCCCAAGGCCGTGGGGGTGACCCACCGCAGCGCCGCGGCACTCATCGGCTGGGCCATCGAACAATTCGCCGGCGAGCTCGCCCGCGGCGTCCTGGCGTCCACCTCGATCAGCTTCGACATCTCGGTGTTCGAGATCTTCGCGCCCCTGGCGTGCGGCGGGACGGTCATCCTG
Source organism: uncultured Holophagales bacterium (assembly GCA_963842525.1). Taxonomy (GTDB): domain Bacteria; phylum Acidobacteriota; class Thermoanaerobaculia; order Multivoradales; family UBA5704; genus UBA5704. The sequence goes on along the minus strand of CAWJGT010000009.1, from coordinate 1,036,297 downwards.
GCCGAGAACGCCCTGGTCTTTCCCGAGATCCCTGCAGCCGGCGAGGTGGAGCTGGTCAACACGGTGCCCTCGGCCATGGCCGAGCTGCTGCGGATCGAGGGCCTCCCGCCGTCGGTGCGGACGGTCAATCTGGCCGGCGAGCCGTTCCCGCTCCGGCTGGCTGAAGCCCTCCACAAGATCCCGACGGTCGAGCGGGTCTGGAACCTCTACGGGCCGACCGAGGACACGGTCTACTCCACCGCCAGCCGGCTCCTTCCCGGCGCGGCCGGCGAGCCCTCGATCGGCCGGCCGGTCGCAGGGACCCGCGCCTGGCTGCTGGACCGCGAGCTGCGGCCGGTGCCGCTGGGCGCTCGCGGCGAGCTGTGCCTGGCCGGCGACGGGCTTGCCCGCGGGTATCTCGGGCGTCCGGACCTGACGGCAGAGCGGTTCTCACCTGATCCATTCGCAGAGATCCCGGGCGGCCGTCTCTACAGGACCGGCGACCTCGTCCGCTGGCGGCCCTGGGGCGAGATCGACCTGCTGGGACGGATCGATCGCCAGGTCAAGGTAAGAGGGTTTCGCATCGAGCCGGGGGAGATCGAGGCGGTCCTGGCCGGCCATCCGCACGTGCGCGAGGCGGCCGTGGTGCCGCGCGACGACCGGCTCGCGGCCTATGTGGTGCTGGAGACAGAGATCGAGCACCCGATCGCGGACCTGCGTTCCTGGCTGGCGGAGCGCCTGCCGGCGTACATGGTGCCCGCACTCTGGGTGATCCTGTCGGCCCTGCCGCTCACGCCGAGCGGCAAGATCGACCGGCGCGCCCTGCCGGCGCCGGATGCCCGCGCCGGTGTCGAGAGGGGCGAAGGACACGCGGCGCCGCGCACACCCAGGGAGGAGGCTTTGGCGGCAGTCTGGGCCGAGGTCCTGGGGGTGCCCCGCGTCGGGGTCCGTGACAACTTCTTCCGGCTCGGCGGCGATTCGATCCTGAGCATCCAGATGGTTGCCCGCGCCCGCCGCGAGGGGCTCGCCGTCACCCCGCGGCAGGTCTTCGAACGGCAGACCGTGGCGGAGCTGGCCGCCGTAGCCCGGGAAGCTCGGTGCGGAGGCCACCCTGCCGGAAGAGGCCGGACGGGTCACCGGCAGCGCGCCGCTCACCCCGGTCCAACGCTGGTTCCTGGACAGCCGCCCCGAAGAGCCCTGGCACTTCAACCAGGCCGTCCTTCTGGACATCCGAGGCGATGTAGAGGCGTCAGCGCTGCGGCGGGCGGTCGGCGCGCTGGTGGAGCACCATGACGCGCTACGTCTCCGGTTCGGAGGGGATGGGATGCGGGCAGCCTTTGGCGAGCCCTCGGCCGAGCCGCCAGTCATCCACGTCGACCTCTCGGCGCTCCCCAAGCCCCTCCGCCGGCCGGCCCTGGAATCAGCCGCGGCGCAGGTCCAGGCGAGCCTCGACCTCCAGGACGGCCCTCTCCTGCGGTTCGCGCTCTTCGGCCTCGGCCCGTCGGGCGCGCGGCTGCTTCTCGCCATCCATCACCTGGTGGTGGACGGCGTCTCGTGGCGCATCCTCCTGGAAGACTTGGAGGCCGCCTGGGAGCAGGCCGCGGCGGGCCAGCCGGTCCAGCTCCCGCCGAAGACCATCTCCTGGAAACGGTGGGCCGAGCGGATCGCGCAGGCTGCCGGCGCGGCCCGGTTCCGCCATGAGCTGGGCTGGTGGCTGGCGCTTCCCCCGGGACCGCCAATTCCGGTCGACCGGCCGGGCGGCGAGAACGTCGAGTCGTCCCTGGCGACGGTCGATGTCTCCCTTGCCCCCGAGGTCACCCGCGCGCTCCTCCAGGAGGCCCCCGGGGCTTACCACGCGCGGACCGAAGACCTGCTGCTGACCGCCCTGGCCCAGACCCTGGCGCGCTGGACCGGCGCACCACGACTGCGGCTGGACCTCGAAGGGCACGGCCGCGAAGAGGAGCTGATCCTTCCGGGGGCGGACCTCTCGCGCACTGTCGGGTGGTTTACGGTCCTCTATCCGATCGTCCTCGATCTTGCGGACCCTCACCCCCCTGGCCCCCCTCTCCCATCCGCACTCCCAACCCACCGGGAGAGGGGGGAAGAAGCACCTCCTCGGATACTCCTGGGTGGGGGCTCCCCTCTCCCGGTGGTTGGGAGTGCGGATGGGAGAGGGGCCGGGGGTGAGGGCCCACCCCGCCAGGCCCTCCGAAGAGTCAAGGAGCAGCTCCGGGCGGTGCCGTCGCGTGGGCTCGGCTTCGGGCTCCTACGCTACCTGGGCGAGCCCGAGGACGCGGAGCCGCTCGCCGCCCTGCCGCCGTCGGAGGTGGTCTTCAACTACCTGGGCCGCCTCGACCTGGTTCTGGAAGAGACGGGCCGGCTTGCTCCCGCGGCCGAGTCGCCGGGGCCGCCCCGCAGCCCGCGAGCGCGGCGGCGCCACCTCCTGGAGGTTGTTGCCGAGGTGCGCGACGGCCGGCTGAGCGCCCATTTTGCCTACAGCGAGAACCTCCACGAACGGGAGACGGTCGAGACGCTGGCCCACGGCTTCGCCGAGGAGCTCGAGGCTCTCGTCGCGCACTGCCTGTCCTCCGAAGCAGGCGGCTGGACGCCATCCGACTTCCCACTGGCCCGGCTGGACCAGTCCGGCCTGGACCGTCTCCTGGACAACGACCGGACGGTCGAGGACCTCTATCCCCTGGCGCCGCTCCAGGAGGGGTTGCTCTTCCATGCCGTCTACAGCCCGGCGGGTGAGATCTACTTCGAGCAGCTCTCCTGCACCCTGCACGGGGACCTGGATGCCGACGCCTTCCGCCTCGCCTGGCAGCGGCTGGTGGACCGGCACGGCATCCTGCGCACCGCCTTCGTCTGGCAGGATCTCGACGAGCCGCTCCAGGTCGTCCGCCGCGGCGTCGAGATCCCCTGGACCGAAGAGGACTGGCGGGGGGACGCGGACCCGGACGGACGGCTGGAGGCCTTCGCCGCGGAGGACCGCCGGCGCGGCTTCGACGTCTCCCGGGCGCCGCTGCTGCGCGGCGCGCTGCTGCGGACCGGCGAGGACGAGCACCGCTTCGTCTGGAGCTTCCACCACCTGCTGCTGGACGGGTGGAGCCTCCCTCGGGTCTTCGCCGAGGTCTTCGCCCTGTACGAGGCCGAACGGCGGGGCGAGGCGGCCGATCCGCTGCCCCCGCCCGCCCTTCCCTACCGCGACTTCGTGGCCTGGCTGGCGAGCCGGGATCACGAAGAGGCCGAGCGTTGGTGGCGGCACGAGCTGGCCGATCTCACGGCCTCGGCAAGGCTCCCCTGGGACCGGTCGTTGCCGCCACCCGAGCGGGCGTCCGACTTCGGGCAGGAGGAGGTGATCCTGGCCGAGGACGACACCACCCGCCTGGAGACGCTGGCCCGCGGGCTCGGACTGACCCTCAACACGTTGGTGCAAGGTGCCTGGGGATTCCTCCTCGCCCGCTGGACCGGCGAGCGCGAGGTGGTCTTCGGCGCCGTGGTGGCCGGCCGCCCGCCCGAGCTGCCCGGCGTCGAATCCGCCCTCGGCCTGTTCGTCAATACGCTGCCCGTGCGGATCGAGGTTGATCCCAACGTGCGGATCGCCGGCTGGCTCTCCGACCTCCAATCCCGGCAGGCCGGGATGCGCCAGCACGAGCAGACGCCGCTTCCCGAAATCCAGCGCTGGAGCGGCCTGTCCGCCCGTGAGCCTCTCTTCCAGACCCTTCTTGCCTTCGAGAGCTATCCGGTCGCCTCCCTGGCCGCTGCGACAAGCGAAGACCTGGAGGTAACCGGGGTCCGCATCGTCGAGCGCACCGGCTATCCGCTGACCTTGTCGGTCCTCCCCGGTGCGCAACTGCGGCTCCAGCTCACGTACGACCACCGCTTCGAGGCGGTTACAGCACGCCGCCTGCTGGGCTGGCTCGACCATATCCTGGCGGCGTTCGCGGCAGACCCGGAGCGGTCCCTGGGCGAGGTCGACGTCCTCTCCGAGGAGGAGCGCCGGCAGGTGCTCCCGGCCGGCTGGACCGAGGCCCGGGACAGGATGCGGACCCAGGCCGTCCCGGCTGTCTACGAAACTCCACGCACCCAGACCGAGCGCGCCATCGCTGCGATCTGGCGTGACGTCCTCGGCGTCGAACGGGTAGGGCTGCGGGACAACTTCTTCGACCTGGGCGGGCACTCGCTCCTGTTGATGCGAGTCCACGACCGCTTGCGCCGCGAGCTGGGGTCCGACCTCTCCCTCGTCGACCTCTTCCGCCATCCGGACGTGTCCTCCCTCGCCCGCCGGCTGCGCGGCGAGACGAGCGAGCGGCCGACGCCTGTCGTGACGACGGCTCCGCGCCAAGCTTCCCGGGACATCGCCATCATCGGCATGGCAGGCCGCTTCCCGGGCGCCGCAAACGTCGACGAGCTCTGGCAGAACCTGCGCGCAGGGGTCGAATCGATCTCTTTTTTCACCGCGGAAGAGATGCGGGCGGCCGGTGTCCCCGAGGAGCTGTTCCGTGACCCCGCCTACGTACCGGCGCGCGGCATCCTCGACGGGGCCGACCTGTTCGACGCCGGGCTCTTCGACTACAGCCCGCGCGAGGCCGAGCTGACCGATCCCCAGCAGCGGCTGTTCCTGGAATGTGCGCTGGAGGCGCTGGAGAACGCCGGGCACGACCCGGGCCGCGAGGGCCTCCGCGCCGGCGTCTGGGCCGGCACAGGCCTCAGCACCTACGGCATTGGAAACCTTTTCACCAACCCCGACCTGCCGGCGTCGGCGCGCGGCCTGGGGCTGATGGTGGGTAATGACAAGGATTTTCTGGCGACGCGGGCCGCCTACAAGCTCGACCTGCGCGGTCCGGCAATGACCGTGCAAACCGCCTGCTCGACGTCGCTGGTGGCGGTCCACGAGGCCTGCCGCAGCCTGCTCGCCGGCGAGTGCGAGATGGCCCTGGCCGGCGGCGTATCGGTCCACTTCCCCCAGAAGGCCGGCTACCTCTATATGGAGACCGGCATCGAATCGCCGGACGGCCACTGCCGCTCGTTCGACGCCCGCGCACAGGGCACGGTGGGCGGCGATGGCGTCGGCGTCGTGGTCCTGCGCCCCCTCGCGGCGGCGCTCGCCGACGGCGACTTCATCCATGCGGTGATCCGCGGCTCCGCCATCAACAACGACGGCGCGGGCAAGGTGGGCTATACGGCGCCCAGCATCGAAGGGCAGGCGCGCGCCATCGCCGAGGCGCAGGCCGCGGCCGGCGTCGATCCCGCAACGATCCAGTACGTCGAGGCCCATGGCAGCGCCACACCGTTGGGAGACCCCATCGAGGTCGCGGCGCTCCACCAGGCCTTCGGTCCGGGAGCCGGCCCGGGCACCTGCGCGCTGGGCAGTGTCAAAAGCAACGTCGGGCACCTCGATGCGGCGGCGGGGATCACCGGCCTGATCAAAACCGTCCTGGCGCTGGAGCACCGGGAGATCCCGCCGAGCCTGCACTTCGAGACCCCGAACCCGCAGATCGACTTCGCCGCGGGGCCGTTCCGGGTCAATGCCGCGCTCACCTCCTGGCCACGCAATGGCTCGCCGCGCCGTGCCGGAGTCAGCTCCTTCGGCCTGGGCGGGACCAACGTCCATGTGGTCCTGGAGGAGGCGCCCGAGTCCGAAACGACGGACGCCCGGCCCTGGCAGCTCCTGGTGCTCTCCGCGCGCACCGAAGCCGCCCTGGAGCGCGCTACCGACCGGCTCGCCCGGCATCTCGAAACCCATCCGGACGAGAGCCTGGGGAACATCGGGAATATCGCCTGGACCCTCCAGGCCGGGCGCCGCGGCTGGGAGCACCGTCGCGCCCTGGTCTGCCGTTCGGTCAGAGATGCGACACAAGCTCTGGCGGAACGCGATCCCCGGCGGCTCCTCACCGGCGCCCGCGGGCCGGAGGACCGGCCTGCCACCTTCGTCTTCTCCGGCCTGGGAGACCAGTATCCGGGAATGGGAACGGGCCTCTATCGCGACGAGCCGGTCTTCCGTGAGGAGCTGGACCGCTGCGCTGAAATCCTCCTCCCGCACCTCGGCCGGGATCTTCGAGAGGTGCTTCTGGACGAGGGCACAAAAACCGGTAGTGGCCCCGACCTGCGGCGCATGCTCGGCCGAGGTGAGAGCACCACCGGCGAGCTGTCCAGGACCGCGATCGCCCAGCCGGCGGTATTCGCATTGGAGTACGCCCTGGCGAAGCTCTGGATGTCCTGGGGCGTCCGGCCGCAGGCGGTGCTCGGCTACAGCCTGGGCGAGTACGTGGCCGCCTGCGTCTCCGGAGTCCTCTCGCTCGATGACGCGCTGCTCCTGGTGGCCGAACGGGCACGCTGGATCGACGAGCTGCCGGCCGGCTCGATGCTGGCCGTGGCTCTCCCCGAGGCCGAGGTCGAGCCGCTGCTCGGCGAGGCTCTCTCCCTGGCTGCGGTCAACGGCCCGGCGCTCTGCGTCGTCGCCGGTCCACCCGAAGCCATAGCCGATCTGGAATCCCAGCTCGCGGCGCACGGAATCGCCTGCCGACCTGTCGAGACCTCGCACGCCTTCCACTCGCGGATGATGCTCCCAGTGGCTCCGCGGCTGACGGAGCTTGTCCGCCAGATCGAGAGACGGCCACCGCGCATCCCATGCCTTTCCAACGTCACCGGCGGCTGGCTGACCGCTGCGGACGCCACCGATCCCGAGTACTGGTCGCGCCATCTCTGCGGCCCGGTCCGCTTCGCCGCAGGCCTCACCGAGCTGTGGCGCGAGCCCGATCGCCTCCTCCTCGAAGTTGGCCCCGGCGGCAGCCTGACCTCGCTGGCGTTGCAGCATCTGGCTTCCCTGGAGGGGCTTGCCGAAGGGGATCGTGCTGCGGTGCGCAGTCTGCCATCGGTCCACGAGACCGGCGACGAGCGCGCCTTCGTGCTGGAGTCGCTCGCGAAGCTGTGGATTGCCGGCGTCGAGATCGATTGGAAGGGGGTGCACGCCGGGGAGCAGCGGAAACGGGTGCCGCTGCCGGCGTATGCGTTCGAACGGAACCGGTATTGGATCGAGCGGGTCGACCGAGTCGAGCCGCGGCCGTGGGTCCTCACCCCCTGGCCCCCTCTCCCATCGCCCCCCCACCACCCGGGAGAGGGGGAACATAGAGGGGGCGAGGTGGGTGAGCCCCAAAGGGGCGACGGCATAAAGCCTGGGGTTTCAACCCCAGGTAGCACCCCATTTTTCAGCTCAAGCCCTGAAGGGGCGACGGCATGGGACGGAGGATGGGTCCTCTTCGCCGACACCCTTGGCCTCGCGACCCGCATCGCCCACCACCTTGAACACCAGGCCGTCCTGGTCATCCCCGGCGAAGCCTTCGCCCGCACCGGTGACCGCACCTGGACCATCCGACCAGGCTCCCGCGAGGACTGCGCCGTCCTGCTCGACGCCCTCGGCACGCCGCCCTCCCGCATCCTCCACCTCTGGGGCCTGGCGACCGGCGAACACGCCTCCCTCTTCGACCGGCTGGAACGCAGCGAAGAGCTGGGCTTCCGCAGCGTCCTCCCCGTCCTGCGCGAGTTGAGCTCACGCAACGGATCGCCTACGCGCCTGCTGGTGGTGGCAGACGGTCTCTTCGCCGTACGGGACGACGAAGAGACTGACCCCGGCAAGGCATCCCTTCCCGGTCTCTGCGAGGCAGCCTCCAAGGAGGGCCTGCTCTGCCGCGCGATTGATCTCCGGCCTCCTTCGTCAGATCGCGAGGCCTGGGCCGAGGCCATGGCAGGCCGGCTGCTTGCGGAGGCCCTGCACGGTGAGGAACCGGCAATCGCGTGGCGCAGCGAGGAGCGGTGGATGCGACGGCCCGCGGGACGGGGCGCCGCCCCGGTCGTCAGCACAAGCCCGGCGCTCGAAGCCGGGGCGACCCGGGGTCCGTTCGCCGGCCATGCGCGGCCCAACCTGCGGAACGCCTACGTGCCTCCCGAAGGGGACCTGGAACGCTCCATCGCCGGGACGTGGCAGGCACTCCTGGGCATCGAGGCCGTGGGCCGGCACGACAGCTTCTTCGAGATGGGTGGCCATTCGCTGCTCGCCACCTCGCTCATGAGCCGGGTGCGCGAGAGCTTCGGCGTCGCGCTGCCCATCGCGGCGCTGTTCGAAAATCCGACGATCGCGGAGCTGGCAGCCCTCGTCACCCGGCGGCGCAGCGAGGGAGACCTCGGCGTCTCGACAGGCGCGGCCCTGCCGGTCGTCGTGCCGGACCCCAAGCACCGCTTCGAGCCCTTCCCGCTGACCGACATCCAGCAGGCCTACTGGCTCGGCCGTAGCGAGGCCTTCGAGCTGGGCGGCGTCGGCTCCCACATCTATTTCGAATTCGACGCGGACGGCCTCGACCTCGGGCGGCTGACCCAGGCATTGCGGCGGGCCATCGACCGGCACGAGATGCTGCGCGCGGTCTTCCTGCCCGACGGCCGGCAGCGCATCCTCCCAGAGGTTCCGCCCTATGAGATCGCCGCCGTCGACCTCGCCGGCCTCGATCCCGTGAAGAAGGAGACCGCGCTCCAGGAGATCCGGACCGGCATGTCGCACCAGGTCCTGCGGCCCGACCGCTGGCCGCTCTTCGACATCCGGGCCGCCCGGGTCGACGCGCAACGGACCCGGCTCTACATTAGCCTGGACGTCCTGATCGGCGACGGGTGGAGCTTCGAGATCCTGTCCCGCGAGCTCGCCCGCCTCTACCGCGAGCCCGACGCGGTCTTGCCGCCGCTCACACTGTCGTTCCGCGACTATGTGCTCGCCGAGGCGGCCCTGCAGGAGACCGAGGACTGGCAGCGTTCCCTCGACTATTGGCGGCAGCGCGTGCAGGATCTGCCGCCCGCGCCCGAGCTGCCACTTGCCAAGGCCCCGGCGTCACTGGACAAGCCCCGCTTCCGGCGTTGGAGCGGCGGGCTCGAGGCCGCCTCATGGCAGCGCCTCAAGGAGCGTGGCGCCCGCGCCGGGCTGACGCCGTCCGGCCTGCTGCTGGCCGCTTTCTCCGAGGTCCTCGCCGCCTGGAGCAAGAGCCCGCGCTTCACCATCACGCTGACCCTGTTCAACCGCCTGCCGGTCCACCCGCAGGCCGACGAGATCCTCGGCGATTTCACCTCTTTGACCCTGCTAGGCGTGGATGTGTCGGGCGCCGGTGGGTTCGAAACACGCGCGCGGTCCGTCCAGGAACGGCTCTGGCAGGACCTGGAGCACCGCGCCGTGTCCGGCGTGCGCGTCCTACGCGAGCTGGCGCGCGTCCACGGGCATCACGTTCTCCAGCCGGTCGTCTTCACCAGCACCCTCAACGTCACGCAGGGCACCGCGCCGGCGGAGGACGTCGAGGCCGTCGGCCCGCGGATGGAGTGGGTCTACGGGGTCAGCCAGACACCGCAGGTCTGGCTCGACCATCAGGTGGCCGAGACGGATGGCGCGCTGACCTTCAACTGGGACGTCGTCGTCGAGCTCTTCCCCGCGGGGCTGATTGACGCTGTCTGGGACGCCTACGGCGCCCTGCTCCACCGCCTCGTCGAGGACGAGGCGACCTGGACCGCCGAGCGCCTCCACCTCCTACCTGCGGAGCAACTCGCCGTCCGAGCACAGGTCAACGCCACCGCTGCGCCCGTCTCCGGCGAGCATCTCCACATCCTGTTCGCCAGGCAGGCCGCCGCGGAGCCCGGCCGGCCGGCGGTGCTGGCGCCGGGCCGGACCCTCACCTACGGCGAGCTGCACCGCCTGTCGAGCCGCCTGGGCCGGCACCTCCGCGCGCTCGGAGCGCAACCGAACACCCTGGTCGCGGTGGTCCAGGAAAAGGGCTGGGAACAGGTCGTCTCGGTGCTGGGGGTCCTCGCCGCGGGCGCCGCATACCTGCCACTGGAGCCCGGCCTCCCCCGCGAGCGCCTCCACCAACTCCTGGAACGCGGCGAGGTGCGGATCGCCGTCACCACCCCGGCGGTGGATGCCGCCCTCGACTGGCCGCCCGAGGTCCACCGCGTGGTCCTGGACCACGAGGGGACCGGCCTGTCCGCGGACGGCGCGCCGCTCGACCCGGTCCAGCAGGTCACCGATCTTGCCTATGTGATCTTCACCTCCGGCTCGACGGGCCAACCCAAGGGGGTCATGATCGATCACCGAGGCGCGGTCAACACGGTGCTCGATGTGAACCGGGCCTATGGGATCGGTCCTGACGACCGGGTGCTCGCCCTGTCCTCCCTCTCGTTCGACCTGTCGGTCTACGACATCTTCGGCACCCTGGCAGCCGGCGGCGCCGTCGTCATCCCGCGCGCCGATGCGCAACGCGATCCGGCGCACTGGGCGGAGCGGATCTGGAGCGAGCGTGTGACGGTCTGGAATTCGGTGCCGGCCCTGCTCCAGATGCTGATCGATTTCCTGGAGACCAGCAGTGCCGAAGGCAGCCTGGAAAGCCCGCTGCGGCTGGCGCTCCTCTCCGGCGACTGGATCCCTCTCGACCTCCCCGGCCGCGTCCGCGCCTTGAGCCCGCAGACCCGGGTGGTCAGCCTGGGCGGCGCCACAGAGGCGTCGATCTGGTCCATCTGGTATCCGATCGGCGAGGTCGATCCCGCCTGGAAGAGCATCCCCTACGGCCGGCCCATGGCGAACCAGACCTTCCACGTTTTGGACAGCCGTTTCGAGCCGCGGCCGGATGGGGTCCCGGGCCAGCTCTGGATCGGCGGCATCGGCTTGGCGCAGGGCTATTGGCGCGATCCGGACAAGACGGCCGCGAGCTTCGTGAGCCATCCCGAGACCGGCGAGCGCCTGTACCGCACCGGCGATCTTGGAAGGTATTTCCCGGACGGTACGATCGAGTTCCAGGGCCGCGAAGACTTCCAGGTCAAGGTCCAGGGCTACCGGATCGAGCTGGGAGAGATCGAAGCCGCTCTCGCCGAGCACCCGTCCGTCCACGCCGCCGTGGTCGTGGCCCTCGGAGAGAGGCTCGGCAGCAAGCACCTGGTCGCCTACGTCGTGCCGGACCAGGACCCGGAAAACCTCCGCGCCTTTCTGCGCGAGAGATTACCGGACTACATGGTGCCTCCGCTCTTCGTGCCGCTCGCGGCGCTGCCGCTGGGACCCAATGGAAAGGTCGACCGCCGCGCCCTGCCCGCGCCCGAGGAGGCTCTGGCGCTATGTTCGCGCGAGCACCGGCCGCCGCAGACCGGCACCGAGCAAGCGATCGCGCGCATCTGGTCCGAGGTCCTCGGCGTGCCCGTCGAGCAGATCGGGCTGGACGACAACTTTTATGAGCTGCGAGGCGACTCCATCCTCGCCACGAAGATCATGGTCCGCGTCCACGACGTCCTGGGCGTGCGCCTCTCGCTCCCGACCTTCTTCGAAGCCGTGACGGTCCAGGCCCTGGCCGAAGCCGCGGACCGAGCGCGGACCGAAGACGAGTCCGAGACCGAGGAGCTCGCCCGCCTCGCCGCACAGCTGCGGGAGGCCTCGCCCGAGGAGGTTGAAAGGATGCTGGCGGAGGAGCTGCGGGAGGCCTCGCCCGAGGAGGTTGAAAGGATGCTGGCGGAGCTGCGGGAGACCTCGCCCGAGGAGGTTGAAAGGATGCTGGCGGAGCTGCGGGGAAGCTAGCGGCGCGACCCTGAGCACGGCGTGCGCGACCCCGCGTAGCGTTCCCCCTTGCGGAGTAGGTGGCCGTTTGCCGACTCTACGTCACCGCGGTATATATTCTGGCGCTTCTCCCTTGCTGACTCACCGTGTCTGAATCTCATCTCGCCCAGACCCTCGCCGCTCTCGATCCGAAAAAGCGCGAGCTTCTCGCCCTGCTAGCCCGCAAGGGAGGGATCGATCTTTCGCGGACGCCGATCGTGCCGGTGCCGCGGGATGCATCGTCCTATCCCCTCTCGTTCGCCCAGGAGCGGCTGTGGTTCCTGGATCAGCTCGCTCCCGGCAATACGGCCTGGAACCTGCCGATCGCGGTGCGGATCCGGACGGCCCTCGATCCGGCGGTGCTGGCACGGGTGTTCTCGGACATTGCACGGCGGCACGAAACGCTTCGGACCACGTTCGCGATGGAAGGTCAGGAGGCGGCCCAGAGGATCGCGCCTCCCTGCCCGATGCCGATCCTCTTGGTGGACCTCTCGGGCCTGGCCGAGACCGAGGATGAGGTACGGCGGCTCGCGGCCGAGGAGGCGTGGGCTCCGTTCGATCTGGCCCAGGGGCCGCTGCTCCGGGTACGGCTGCTCCGCCTGGGGCTGGACGATCAGGTGCTCCTCGTCACCATGCATCACATCGTGTCGGACGCCTGGTCCATGAACCTTCTGGTAGAGGAGGTCGCGGCCCTCTACGGTGCCTTCTCACAGGGGCTCCCCTCGCCGCTTCCAGAGCTGCCGGTCCAGTACGCTGATTTCGCGCAGTGGCAACGGCAGGCCCTGGAGGGACAGACCCTCGCGTCTCAGCTCTCCTGGTGGCGCCAACGGCTGGGGGAGGCTCCGCCGGTCCTGGAGCTGGCCACCGATCTGCCGCGCCCGCCCGTCCCGGATCATCGCGGGGTCCGGGCCTCCGGCACGGTCTCGCCGGAGATCCTCGAACGGTTGAAGACCCTGGGGTACGCGGCGGACGCCACGCTCTTCATGGTTCTCATGGCCGCGTTCCAGGCCCTGCTTCACCGGATCACCGGCCAGACCGGATTCGCGGTCGGCACCCCGGTGGCCGGTCGCAAGCGGGTAGAGACCGAGCGGCTGATCGGGTTCTTCGTCAACAGCCTGCCGGTCCGCGCCGATCTGGCGGGCGACCCCGTGTTCGGCGAGCTCCTCGGCCGCGTGCGGGAGGCGGCGGTCGGGGCTTTCGAGCACCAGGACGTCCCCTTCGAGCGCCTGGTCGAGGAGCTGCATCCGGAGAGGGACCTCTCCCGGACCCCGCTGTTCCAGGTGATGCTCGCGTTCCAGAACGTCCCCGGCCCCTCATCACAAGGCCCGGCGCTCCCCCTGGAAGAGGTCCCGTTCGGCGATGTGGGCGCCATGTATGACCTCACCCTCACGGCCGCCGAGACCGCCGATGGGCTCTTCCTTTCCTTCGATGGCAGCGCCGGCCTGTTCGAACGGGCGACGGTGCAACGGATGCTCGGCTATCTCGAGACTCTGCTTGCGGACGCCAGCGCCGATCGACGCCTCTCGGACCTGGCTCTGCAGAGCGAGGCGGAAGAGCAGCAGGTCCGGGTGGAGTGGAACGACACGATTCGCGAGCCTGGGACGCTTCTCGTCCACCAGCGTGTCGCGGTCTGGGCGGCCCGGACCCCCGGGGCCACTGCGGTGGCGATGGATGGCCGCTCGCTCACCTATGCCGAGCTGTACCAGCGGGCCTCGGCCCTGGCGCAGCACCTGCGCGGTACAGGGATCGGCCCCGAGTCGGTCGTCGCCATCCGCATGGAGCGGTCGCCGGAGATGGTCTGCAGCCTGCTCGGCGTGCTCCTGGCCGGAGCGGCGTATCTGCCTCTCGATCCCGGCACCCCGGATGAGCGGGCGGCGGTCATTCTGGAGGATGCGGACGCAGCCACGGTTCTGACGGACCTGGAGGACGGGCTCGAAGGCCAGGTATCAGAGACCAATCTCGATCCCCGCTCCCTGGCCTACGTGATCTACACCTCCGGATCGACCGGGACGCCCAAAGGCGTCGAGATCACCCACGCCGGCCTCGCCAATTTAATCACCTGGCACCTCCAGACCTACCAGGTAAGGCCGGGCGATCGCGCCACGCAGCTCGCCGGTCTGGGCTTCGACGCCTCGGTCTGGGAAATCTGGCCCTATCTCGCCGCCGGAGCCGAGGTCCATCTCGTCCCCACCGAGGTCTCTCTCGATCCCGAGGCCCTGGCCGATCTCCTGGTCCGCAAGCGCATCACCCACGCCTTCATTCCCACCCCGCTCGCCGAAGCCCTCATGGCATCGCCCGCGTTCCCCCTCTCCCGGTGGCAGGGGGGGCGATGGGAGAGGGGGACAGGGGGTGAGGTTCTCCTCACCGGAGGCGACCGCCTCCACCGCGGCCCCGACCTTCCCATCCACCTGGTCAACCACTACGGCCCCACCGAGAGCACCGTGGTCACCACCGCCGGCCCCGTTCCCACTGGAGCGATCAACCCGCCGATCGGCCGCCCGATCTCCAACCTCCAGGTCCGGCTCCTGGACCGCTCCCTGCACCCGGTCCCGATCGGCGTCCCCGGAGAAGCTCCATGTCGGCGGCATCGGGCTGGCACGCGGCTACCGCGGCCGGCCGGACCTCACGGCCGAGAGCTTCGTCCCCGATCCTTTCGCCGGACCGGAGGACGCGGGAGGCCGGCTCTATGCGACCGGCGACCTCGCCCGCTGGCGGCCGGACGGCGCGATCGACTTCCTCGGCCGGGCTCGACGAGCAGGTGAAGGTCCGCGGCGTGCGGATCGAGCTGGGAGAGATCGAAGCGGCGCTCGCCAGCCACCCCGCGGTGCGCGAAGCCGCCGTCCTGGCCCGCGAGGTCTCACCGGGCGACCGGCGGCTGGTGGCCTGTGTGGTGCCGAAGGGCACGGACGCCACCCCGGGGATCCTGCGCGCTCATTTGAAGGAACGGCTCCCCGAGCCCATGGTGCCTTCGGCCTGGCTTCTCCTAGAACGGATGCCTCTCACCCCGAACGGCAAGGTGGACCGCCGCGCGCTGGCCCGCCTGGAGCCCAGCGAGGCCATGGAACGGCATGGGTATGTGTCTCCGCGGACGCCGGCCGAGGAGACGGTGGCCAGCCTCTTCGCCGACCTCCTCGGCGTCGAGCAGGTGGGAGCCCATGACGATTTCTTCGCGCTCGGCGGCCACTCGCTCCTCGCCAGCCGCCTGGCCGCCCGCCTGCGCGAGAAATTCGCCGTGCCTCTGCCGCTGCGGCAGCTCTTCGAGAGCCCTACGCCGGCCGGGCTCGCGGGCATCCTGGAGGCCATCGAGGCCGCTGAGGCCGGCGCCGGCTCGCCTCCCCCGCTGCGGCCCGTGTCCCCCGGCGAGGAGCGCCTCCTCTCGTTCGCCCAGCAGCGCCTCTGGTTCCTCGACCGGATCGATCCCGGCACCGCCGCCTACAACGTACCGCTCGCGGTCCAGCTTACCGGCACCCTGAACATCGCAGTCCTGGAAGCCACCCTCGGCGAGATCGAGCGCCGGCATGAGGTGCTGCGCACCACCTTCCCGGCGGTGGACGGCCGAGCCACCCAGGAGGTCCATCCGCCGTCGAAGCGGCCCCTTCCACGAATCGATCTCTCCATTCTCCCGGAGGAGCTGCGGGAAGCCGAATCGCGGCGCCTCGCAGCGATCGAGTCTGTCCGGCCGTTCGACCTGGCGGGCGGTCCGCTCTGGAGGGCCCTGCTGGTCGTGCAGAGCCGGGGGGGCGCCGTCTTCCTCCTCACCTTCCATCACATCGTCGCCGACGGCTGGTCGATGGGGGTCCTGCTTCGCGAGCTTGGCGCTCTCTACCCCGCCATCGCCGCAGGCCGGCCGTCCCCCTTGCCGGATCTGCCGATCCAGTACGCCGATTTCTCCGCCTGGCAGCGCCGCTGGCTCCAGGGCGACATCCTCGAAGCCCAGCTCGACTACTGGCGCCGCCAGCTCGCGGGCGACCTCGCGCCTTTGGACCTGCCGGCGGACCGCCCTCGGCCGCCGGTCCAGACCTGGCGCGGCGCTTCGGTCCCCTTCGCGCTCGGCCGCGACGAGACGGAAGGCCTGCGGGCGCTCGCCCAGCGCACCGGGGCCACGCTCTTCATGACCCTCCTCGCGGCCTTCCAGATCCTTCTCCACCGTCTCACCGGCCGCGAGGACGTGACCGCCGGCTCCCCCGTGGCCGGCCTCGGATCGGCCGAAGCCGAGCCGCTGATCGGGCTCTTCACCAACATGCTGGTGCTACGCACAGATCTGTCCGGGCGGCCGAGTTTCGCCGAAGCCCTGCGCCGCGTCCGCGAGGTCACCCTGGGCGCGCTCTTCCACCAGGAGCTGCCCTTCGAACGGCTGGTCGAGGAGCTGAAGCCCGAGCGCGACCTCAGCCGGCCGCCCCTGTTCCAGGTGATGTTCTCCCTCCAGAACACCCCGCGCAGCAGCCTGGACCTTCCGGGCCTGAGCCTGCGTCCGCTGGAGGTGGGAAGCGGCGCGGCGCGCTACGACCTGACGCTCGACCTCGTCGAGGGAACGGAGGAGATCGGCGGGCGCTTCGAATACAACACCGACCTGTTCGACCCGCCGACGGTCCAGCGGTGGGCGCTTCAGCTCCGGACGTTGATCGCGGGGATTCTCGCCACTCCCGAGCAATCGGTCGCGGATCTTCCCCTGGAGACCGAGGCCGAGCGGCATCGGCGGCTCCTGGAATGGAACGACACCGCCGCCACACAGACGCAGGCGGCGACGATCCACCGCCTCGTCGAGGAGCAGGTAGCGCGCACGCCCGACGTCGAGGCCATTATCGCCGGCAGCACACGCCTCACCTACCGGGAGCTGCTGGACCGATCCCGTGCTCTCGCCGCACACCTGCGCTCCTTGGGGATCGGACCCGAGAGCCGGGTCGGAATCTCGCTCCACCGCTCGGCCGACCTGGTCGTCGCCCTCCTCGGAGTGCTCGAAGCCGGAGGCGCCTACGTCCCCCTCGACCCGACCTGGCCCGCCGAGAGGCTCGCCTGGCTGGTGGAGGATGCCGGCCTGGCAGCCGTCGTGGTTGATCCCCGGACTGCGGGAAGATTTCCAGGGATCCCCGAAACCCTCGCCCAGGGTTCACACCCTGGGCTACCGAATGTCGCCCTCCGGGCTCAGGAGAATGGCGGTCGTAGTGCCCAGGGTTCGAGAGCCCGGAGGGCGGAACTGGGTAGCCCCGGGTGTAAACCCGGGGCGATCGGAGGGCCGGGGGGTGAGAGATCCACCGCCGCCTACCTCCTCTACACCTCCGGCTCCACCGGGCGACCCAAAGGCGTCGCCGTCACCCACCGGAACGTCCTCAGCTTCTTCGCCGGCATGGACGCCGCGCTGTGTCCGGAGGGTCGCCGCGAATCGCCTGGCACCTCTCCTGGAACGTGGCTCGCCGTGACCAGCGTCTCCTTCGACATCTCGGTCCTCGAGCTGCTCTGGACCCTAACCCGCGGCTTCACCGTCGTGGTCCATCCCGACCGGCCGGCCGCAACGCCCACGCTGCCGATCCAACCGGTCTCGCAGGCCGCGGCGCGAGAGATCGACTTCAGCCTCTTCTACTTCGCGGCGGCCGAGAACGGCAGCGGCGACCTCTACCGCCTGCTGCTCGAAGGGGCGAAAATCGCCGATGCCCGCGGCTTTACCGCGGTCTGGACCCCGGAGCGGCACTTCCATGCCTTTGGCGGCCTCTATCCCAATCCGTCGGTGACCGGGGCCGCCATCGCGGCAGTCACCGAGCGGGTGCAGATCCGGGCCGGCAGCGTCGTCCTCCCCCTCCATAACCCGATCCGGGTGGCCGAGGAGTGGTCTCTGGTCGACAACCTGTCGCACGGCCGGGTGGGGATCTCTTTCGCTTCGGGCTGGCACACCAACGACTTCGTCCTGGCGCCCGGGAGCTATGAGGATCGCCGCGACACCATGCTCCGCGGCATCGACATTGTGCGGCGGCTGTGGCGCGGCGAGTCGGTCCGGGTGCCGGACGGCGCCGGCAACCCTGTCGATGTCTCGATCCTCCCCCGGCCGGTCCAGCCGGAGCTCCCCGTCTGGGTGACCGCGGCCGGAAGCCCCGAGACCTTCCAGGCCGCCGGCGAGGCCGGGGCGAACCTCCTCACGCATCTCCTGGGGCAGAGCCTCGAGGAGCTGGCCGAGAAGATCGCGGTCTACCGCGAGGCCCGTCGGCTCTGCGACGGCGGGCCGGGGACGGTCTCCCTGATGCTCCACACGTTCGTCGGCGAGAGCCTCGACGAGGTGCGCGAGACCGTGCGCGCGCCGATGAAGCGCTATCTCCGCAGCTCGCTCGGGCTGATCCGCGACCTTGCCCGCACGCTCGGCAATCAGGGCACGGACCTGGAGGCGCTGGGCACGGAGGAGATGGACGCGCTGCTGGAGCACGCCTTCGAGCGCTACTTCGAGACCGCCGGCCTGATGGGCACCCCTGAGAGCTGCCTGCGGACCGTCGCCCGGCTGGCGGAGATCGGCGTCGACGAGGTCGCCTGCCTGATCGATTTCGGCGTCGACACCGGCCGCGTGCTCGCCAGCCTGGAGCTCCTCGACGAGGTCCGCCGCCGCAGCCGGCCCGAGCCAACGGCCCGGCAGGAAGATCCCGCGGAGGAGGTCGAGGAGGCTGTGACCATCGCGGAGCAGATCCGCCGCCATGGCGTCACCCACCTCCAATGCACCCCGACCCTGGCCGGGATGCTTGCGGCGGACCCGGAGTCGCTGGCTGCGCTCGGCTCCCTGCACACCCTCCTTCTCGGCGGCGAGGCGCTGCCGCCGGCCCTGCTGGAGAGGCTACCCCGCCTTCCGGGCGGCGTCAGCAACATGTACGGGCCGACGGAGACGACCGTATGGTCCGCGACCTGGATGGGAGAGGCGCCTGGCACGGTTGGTGGTGCAGCGCCGCTCGGCCGGCCGATCGCCAACACTGTCATCCAGGCCGTGGACCGGGAGCTGCGGCCGATGCCGGCCGGGAGCCTCGGCGAGCTGGTGATCGGCGGCGCCGGGGTGGCCCGCGGCTACCTGGACCGTCCGGAGCTGACCGCCGAGCGGTTCGTCCCCGATCCTTTCTCGGAGATTCCCGGCGCGCGCCTCTATCGCACGGGCGACCTGGGCCGGCACCTGGCGGACGGGACTCTGGAGTTCCGCGGCCGTCTCGACCAGCAGGTCAAGGTCCGCGGGGTGCGCATCGAGCCCGGCGAGGTCGAAGAGGCGCTGCGTCTCCATCCCGCGGTCGCCGACTGCGCCGTGGCCGTCCGGCGCGCTGCGGGAGAGGACCGCCTGATCGCCTGGCTCGTGCCACGGGATTCCGCCGTCCCCTCGGTGGGAGACCTGCGCGCCTTCCTCCTGGACCGGCTGCCCGAGCCCATGGTCCCCTCCGCCTTCGTCCCCCTGGAGCGGCTGCCGCTCACCCCGAACGGCAAGCTCGACCGCCGCGCCCTGCCCGCTCCAGAGGCCGGCCGCCTGGCCACGGGAGCAGCCTGGGTCCCGCCCCGCAACGAGATCGAACGGAAGATCGCCGCCGTCTGGCAGGAGGTCCTGAACGCCGAGCGCGTGGGCGTCCAGGACAACTTCTTCGAATTGGGTGGCACCTCGCTCGCCGTCGCCCAGGTCCACAGCCGTCTGCGTGCCGTCCTCGGCCGCGACCTCTCCATGGTCGACCTCTTCCGCCACCCCACCGTCGGCGCCCTCGCCCGTCACCTGGCCGCCGGCGAGGGCGGTGAAGAGCCTTCCGCGTCGATCGACCAGCGCATCCAGACGCGGCGGGAGGCGCGGGAGCGACGCCGGTGGCGCCCTGCCGCCCGGGCATGAATGCCCGGGCTAGGAACAGCGCCGGGTAAACCCGGCTTCAAAGCCCCATTCATGGGGCGCCATTCCTAGCCCGGCGATTCATCGCCGGGCGGGGCGCCGCGCTCGCCGCCCACCCCGGGGGCGTTACCTCCACACCTGCGGTGGCACGCAGTG
This sequence comes from uncultured Holophagales bacterium, assembly GCA_963842525.1. Taxonomy (GTDB): domain Bacteria; phylum Acidobacteriota; class Thermoanaerobaculia; order Multivoradales; family UBA5704; genus UBA5704. Next base: position 1,016,738 of record CAWJGT010000009.1, on the reverse strand, counting down.
GTCCCGCGGGACCGACAGGATTCACCACGGGACCATGGATGCTCCCTGCGGTGGCGCGCAGCGGTCCCGCGGGACCGGCGGGATTCACCACAGGACCATGGACGCTCACTGCGGTGGCGCGCAACGGTCCCGCGGGACCGGCAGGAGTCACCACGGGACCATAGACGCTCACTGCGGTGGCGCGCAGTGGTCCCGCGGGACCGGCAGGAGCCACCACGGGACCATAGACGCTCACTGCGGTGGCGCGCAACGGTCCCGCGGGACCGGCAGGAGCCACCACGGGACCATAGACGCTCACTGCGGTGGCGCGCAACGGTCCCGCGGCACCGGCAGGAGCCACCACAGGACCATGGACGCTCACTGCGGTGGCTCCCAGTGGTCCGCCGAACGTGCCGGTTGCCGGGGCGGTATCATCGTGCGCTTCTCGGAAGAAACCAGACGAGGAACACCATGCCGCAGCGAGCCGTTCGAGCCCTGATCCTTCTCATGCTCCTGGTGCTGGCCAGCGAGGCTGCCCATGCCGACCTCCGCCGCCTTCGACACCTGGTGGAAGTCCCAGGCCCTTCCCCGAGGGACACCTTTCGCCCGCAGCATCGAAGCGCTCCTCGCTGCTCCGGCAGTCGCCAATGCGCTGGCACGCATCGAGCGTTTCTATGCCCCGGAGCTCGACGGCTCACTGCTCCGCATCTCTCTCATGGCGCGGCCGGGGCTGGGCGAAGCGAGCACCTCCGGGCAGCAGGTCGAGGGCACGTCGGTCGTCGAGTTCCTGCCGGACGAGCGGCCGGAAGACCGGATCGATGTGGTGATCCACGAGCTCTGCCATTTCCTCTTCGACAGCCCCTCGGACGCCGCCTTCGCCGAGCTCCAGAAGCGCTTCCTCGTCAGGGGACATGCCTCGTCGATCGCCGCCTACAACCTGCTCAACGAAGCGCTCGCCACGGCTCTCGGCAACGGCATGATCGGCCGCGCCGTCATGGCGCCGGAACGCTTCGCGGCCTGGCAAGCGAAAGAGGGCTCCTTCTACAACAACCCAAACATCGATCGCGCGGGCAAGGCCCTCCTACCGATACTCGACGGCTGGCTCGCAGAGGGCAGGACGCTGTTCGATAACCTTTTCGTGGACACCTATCTCCGGACGCTCGAGAGCGCGTTCGGCCCGTCGCTCGCCGCCCCGCAGCTCCTCCTCAGCGAGATGTACCTGATGTCCGACGCCCGGCTTGGAACCGGCCTGCGGTGGTCCGTGCGCCGGACACTGCACGTCGCCTCGATGTACTCCGAGGAGGCCGCCTGGAGCGAGCCGGGAATCCTCGCCGATTACCGCAGATACCCGCGCCTGAATGCTCTCTTCCTGGTCCATCCCGAGAACGTGAAGAGCTCGCCGCCCACGGCGTCCTGCCGGCGGCGGAAGCGCAAGCGCTCGCCGCCCGGGTGGACCGCGAAGGAGAGGCCATTTATGCCTTCGAGCGCACGCCCGGGGTGTACGGCTTCGTCCTCGTTGGGAAAGACGCGGAGACCATACAGACGCTGCTCGACGAGCTCGCAGCCGCGAAGGAAATCTTCAGGGGATTTTTGACACTTCCAGCAGCGCCCGCAGACGGGCCAGCTCGGCCTCCGCAGCTTCGGCCCGCTCGCGTTCCGCCTCGGCCCGTTGCTCGGCGGTCCCGGCCCGTTGCTCCGCCGCCTTGGCACGCTCGCGTTCTGCCTCAGCACGTTCGTCCGCCGTGGGCACCAAGCTCCCATCAGGACGGAACAGCCGGACCCAGTCGTACTCCTTATCCTTCACTGCACCGTGCCAGACGCCCACGAAGGCTCTGAGCTGTGCGCTCCAGAGCCGCCCCTGCTCATCGGGAACCTTCGGCTGATAGGCCCGGAGCGCCAGATCGAAGCCTTCCAGATCGCCCGCCTTCGGGTCGTAGATGAAGTACTCCTTCGTCCGGAAGACCCGCGCGTAAAGATCCTTCTTGACGGTGCGGTCGATCTCCGCGGTCGATTGGGACGCCATCTCGACGATGAGGTCCGGAAGGCGCCCCCCCTCCTCCCACGACACCCAGGCCTGCCGCTTGCGCCGGCTGATGCCGCCCACCCAGAAGACGTCCGGACCCCGGAAGGCAGTTCGCGGCTTCTTCCCCTCCCTCACCTCCAACGCCACCTCCCGCGCCTGCTCCACCGAGTAGTAGACGAACATGTTCATGCCGGCATAGAAGTCGGTCCGTCCCTGCTCCTCCATGACCTGGCAGATCAGCTCCCGGAGCAGGGGAAGCTCCCAGGTATGCCATTCGGTCTCCAAAGGCTCTCCGTCGTCGTAGACGAGCTCGAAGGGCAGAGGCGCGAGCGCCGCGACGGCTGGCTGGCTCATGGCATGCTCCCTTTCGGATCGTTTCTCCGGAAAATCCTATTCCGCATCCCGGGCAAAAGGCAAGAAGGAAGCGCGACCCCCGCCCCCTTCCTTGCACGGAAGGATAGCACAGGGGGGTCGCGGGACCGGGGGCCTTCGTCAGCGGGCCACGGTGACCTTCATCCTCTTCACGTCCTCGCCATTCAGCATCGCCAGCGCCTTGCCGGAGAAGCTCTCTTCGGCTTCATCGACGAGCAGGCGCCCGTCGACCTGTTGGAACGTGAGGGTCTGGTGCGTCGTCGTCGTCAGGACTGGCCCGAGCCGGATTTCGACCCAGCGCTCCAGAGCCAAGGGAGAGCCGTCGCCGTCCAGCCAGATCTTCGCTTCGAGGTTGAAGCGCGCAGGGCCATCCCCGTCATCCTTCTTCCCCTTCTGCTCGGACGCGAGCAGGCCGGGCCGGATCACCAGCAGGCGCGCCGGCTGCCCTTGCCAGGTCACCTCTTCGTCGGACAGCAGGGTGGCGTCGCGCAGGAGGAGCTCCATGGCGGCGACCGGATCGACCAGGTCGCCGGCCTCGGACTCGTCGACCAGCGAGGTCTCCGTGTCGACGTTCTTCGCCTTGCGCCAGAGCGAAAAACGTGACGACCTCTTCGTCCACCTCTGCTCCCGCACCTCCGCGCCGTGCCGGCCAAAGACGACGACGGCCTTTCCATGCTGCCTGGAGTCATTCGCGTGCAGAGGAGCCCTGCCCTTGTGCTCCAGCACGACGTCCACGTTGAGACGGATCGGCCGGTCGTTGCGCAGCTCGGCGAGGCGCGCCTGCAGATCGTTCAAAGGCTGAGCCGACAGACTGCCCGCCGCCATCAATCCACTCGTCACTATCCATCCTAAAACCTTTTTGTTCATGACCTTCCTCCCTTACCCTTTCAAAGGATCCGGACCTGCTGGCGAGCCGGGATTGCAAGCGGAATGCCTGCCGCGGGATAGAGGGAGACAGCTCGAAAAACCCTTCGGAAGCCTCCACGAACCGGCACAGGAGCGACCTCTCCAGAGGACGCCCGCTCCGCGGCTCACAGCCAGCCGGAACGGCGGAAGCCGACCCAGAGCCCGGTGCAGACCGCCGCCATGCCGGCGAGGACGAGCGGATAGCCCCACTGCCACTGGAGCTCGGGCATGAAGCGGAAGTTCATGCCGTAGAGGCCGGCCACCATCGTCGGCACGGCCAGGATCGCCGCCCAGGCTGCGAGGCGCTTGACGTCCTCGTTCTGGGAGACGGAGAGCAGCGCCAGGTTGGCGTCCAGAGCCGAGGTCAGAAGCTCACGGAAGTTGCCGAGGGTCTCCTGGATGCGCACCACCTGGTCCAACACGTCGCGGAAGTAGGGCTGGGTGTCGGCCGGCACCAGGTCGAGGTCGAAGCGGGTCAGCCGCGCGCACATCTCGGCAAGCGGCGCTACGGCGCGCTCAAGCACCAGGACCTGCCGCTTCAGATCGTAGATCTCGGCGGTCGTACCCCGCTGCGGGGCGTCGCCGAAGATGCGCGCTTCGAGCGCCTCCAGGCGGTCGTCCAGGGCTTCCAGGATCGGCAGGTACTGGTCGACCACGAAGTCCATGAGCGCATAGAGGACGTACGCCGGTCCCTTGATGAGCAGCCGCGGCGCCGCTTCGCAGCGCGCCCGCAGGCCGCTGTGCGACCGCAGCGACCCGTGCCGGACGGTGACGACGTACTGCGGACCGAGGAAGATGTGGGTCTCGCCGAGATCGATCCGCCGCCCCTCCACCAGCCGGGCGGTCCTCAGGACGACGAAAAGAGAGTCCTGGTAGAGCTCGACCTTGGGCCGCTGATGGGCGCTGTGGGCGTCTTCGATGGCGAGGTCGTGGAGCCCGAACTCGAGCTGCACCTCGCGCAGCAGCTCCTCGCCAGGCTCGTAGAGGCCGATCCAGACAAAGCGCGCCGGATCGCCGGCCATGAACTCCCGCGCGCCGCCGATCTCGAGACTGGCGACCCGCCGGCCGCCGACATAGCCGGCACAGTCGATGACCCCGCCGACCGGCCCTTCGTCCAAACCGCCCTCGGTCGTCCGGAACGCTTCCATGCAGGCTCCTCCGCCATTAGGATTAGGATAGTGGAAGACCGCGCGGCTCGCCTCCCACCCTCGCGCACTCCTTTGGGTAGGAGGCCCTCTCGCGGGCCTCGACTCGGATTACCTCGCGCATGGATGGATCGGTCTTCGCGTCGTCCGGCTGGTACAGGGCCCTGACCCTGAGCGAGCGCGCGGCGGTGTGCGGCCGTTCCGCGCGCAACGCCGCCGCGACGGACGAGGCTCTCGCCGAGAGGCGATTTGCCCGATGGCGTGCGCAGGAGCCTTTTCCTCGCGACGGCTTCTTCGCGCGGCGGCTCGCCCTCGACGGCCTGACCGAGGCCGGGCTCCGCGCCCTCCTGGGCGAACCGGCGGAGGCAATGCGGGAGCGTGAGGCCACATCCCCTGCCTGGCTGAAGGCCCTGGAGGAAGCGTTCCGACGGCCGGCGCCGGACATGTTCCCCCCGGTGCCCTCGGAGAGCCCCTCGATCGGTTTTCTCCATGCCGTCCGGCCTCTCCTCGATACCGCGTACTCGCGGCTGCTGGCGAGGATTCGTGAGATCGAGAGGCGCCACCCGGGCGCCCCGTTCGACGCGGCCACGGCGGGCCCTCTTCTGGCCGCGCACCTCCCCTCCTCCCTACAACTCGTGATGAACCGAACGATGGTGCTGGAGCTGCAGCTCGCCCGCCAGGAGGGGCGTCTCGCCGGCGAGACGCCCGAGGAGCGCTTCCAGAGCTTCGTCGAGAGCCTGCGGACCCCGGAGGTCGCGCTGGCCATCCTGCGCCAGTATCCGGTCCTCGCCCGGGCCGCGGTCGAAACGGTGGACCGTTGGCAGGAGGTGAGCCGGGAGCTTCTGGAGCGCCTCGCCGCCGACTGGATGGATCTGCACGCCCTCTTCGCAACAGACACCTTGCCCGGCGCGCTGGTCGAGCTGCGGACCGGCCTCGGGGACTCGCACCGCGGCGGACGTACAGTGGCCCTTTTCCGTTTCGCCTCCGGGTTGCGCCTGATCTACAAGCCGAAGCCCCTGGGGGTCGAGACCGCCTTCCAGGGCCTCCTGGAATGGCTCGGCCGGAAGGGTTTCGAGCCTCGCTTCCGCACCCTGCGCCTGCTCGACCAGGGCCTCTACGGCTGGATCGAATTCGTGGTGGCCGGCCCCTGCGCCGATGTGGAGGCGGTGCGCCGCTTCTACCGGCGCCAGGGCGGATCCCTGGCCCTGCTCTGGCTCCTGGAGGCCGCGGACGTCCACTGGGAGAACCTGATCGCGTCGGGCGAGCATCCGATCCTGGTGGACCTGGAGGCCCTGTTCGAGCCCCGGCCGCATGAGCTCGGCAGGGAACTGGACGACGCACGGGTCGGCCGTGTGCTGGAAAAGACCGTCCTCTCCACCGGCCTTCTCCCCACCCGCGTCTGGGCGGACAGGGACGGCGCGGGGGTCGACCTGAGCGGCCTCGCGGGGACCAGCGGACAGACCACGCCGCCCGTCCTGCGCACGGAGAATGCGGGCACGGACGAGATGCACTTCGCGCTCCGGCCGGTGGAGATCCCGGCCGGAGACAACCTGCCGACCCTTGGCGGCGAGGCGGCCCCTGTCTCCCTCTATCTCGACGAGGTGGTCGACGGCTTCACTCGCATGGTCCGCCTGTTCCGCGAGCACCGGGAGGAGATGGCCGCGCCGGACGGGCCGCTCGCGGCCTTCGCGGAGGCCGAGGTGCGGGTCATCGTCCGACCCACCCGCACCTATGCCCTCCTGTTCTCCGAGAGCTTCCATCCCTATGTGCTGGGCGACGCCCTGGACCGCGACCGCCTGCTCGATCGCCTCTGGCTGGCGGCGGCCGAGCACCCGGTGGCCGAACGGCTGATCGCGGCCGAACGCCACGACCTGCTGCGCGGGGACATCCCCATGTTCACCACCCAGCCCGGCACACGGGACGTCTGGAGCTCGGACGGCCAGCGCTTCGCGGACCTGCAGCCCGACGCCGGCCTGGAACGGGTCGTGCGGCGGCTCGCCGGGCTCGACGAACGGGAGACGATCCGACAGGCCTGGCTGGTTCACAACTCGCTGGCGGCGCTCGATCTGCAGTCCGGACACCACGCCGAGTACGCCTTCCGCACGGCCGATCCCCCGTCCCGTGAGGATCTCCTGGCGGCGGCCGTGGAGGTGGGCGACCGGCTGGAGATCCTGGCGCTGCGCGGCCCGCGGGACGCACACTGGCTCGCGCCGCAGATGGCTGGCTCGACGAGTTGGGTGCTGCAGCCCGCGCGGCTCGACCTCCACCTCGGACTGCCGGGAATCGCCCTGTTCCTTGCCTGGCTCGGCGAGCTCACGGGCGAGCCGCGCTATACCGACCTGGCCCGCGCCTCCGTGGTCACGATGCGCGAGCAGATCCGGCAGAAGCTCGGCTCCGGCATCGGCGCCTTCTCGGGTTGGGGCGGCGTCGTCTGGACGCTCACGCACCTGGGCGCCTTATGGGGTGAGAAATGGGGTGAGAAATGGGGTGAGGAGCCGCTCCAGGCCGAAGCCGAGCGCATCGCCCTGGAGGTGATCCCGCCGCTGATCCCCAAGGACATGAGCAGCGACCTGATCGCCGGCGCGGCGGGCTGCCTGATCAGCCTTCTGACGCTCCACGATATCCGCCCCTCGGACCGTCTGGCCGAGACCGCCGTCCAGTGCGGCGAGAGGCTCCTGGCGCGCGCCCTTCCTATGGAACAAGGCCTCGGCTGGCTTCTGGAGATCGCCGGACCGACGCCGCTCGCCGGCCTCTCGCACGGAGTTGCGGGGATCGCCTGGCCGCTGCTCCGCCTGGCCGCGCTGACCGGCGACGAGCGCTTCCGCGAGGCCGCCCTCCAGGGAATCGAATACGAGCGGTCGCTCTACAATCCTGCACGGCGCAACTGGCCCGACCTGCGGGAGGGGGCCACCCTGGAAGGGGCCCCGGAGCCGCATTTCATGTGGGCCTGGTGCCACGGCGCGCCCGGCATCGGCCTCGGGCGGCTTGCCGGCCTCCCCTGGCTGGACGACCCCGCTGTCCGCGGCGAGATCGAGACGGCCGTCGAATCGACGCTCGAAAGGGGCTTCGGCCGCAATCACTGCCTCTGCCATGGGGACCTGGGCAACCTGGAGGTTGTGACCCTGGCGGCGGAGCGCCTGGGGCGGCCGGACTGGGCGGAGCGGTCCGGGGCGATCGCCGGCGGGATTCTGGCGAGCATCCGGGAGCACGGCTGGCTGTTCGGGATTCCCGGCCGCACCGAGCCGCCCGGCCTGATGGTCGGCCTCGCCGGGATCGGTTATGGGCTGCTGCGGCTGGCCGCTCCGCACCGCGTACCCTCCGTGCTCATCCTGGAGGGACCGCGTTGACAGTCGGATTTCGGATCCGTTGCGGGAACGGTTCCCGCGCGGTGTAGAAGAGAGGAGTCGAAAGATGAAGAAAAACATCGATGTAGCCCGCGCCTGGAGAGACGAGGACTATTACTTGAGCCTCACTGAGGAAGAGCGCGCCAGCCTGGGTGCACATCCGGCCGGCGCCGCTCCTCTGGACGACGAGGTCTTGAAGTCGATCACGGGTGGCTGCTGTACCGTGGATTACTGCACTGGCCCGAGCTGCAACGGGACCGCTATCTGTACTCCCTGCCCACCCCATCATTGCCTCTGAGCCCGTCGTCCTGCCGGCGGGGTGGACCCAACCACCCCGCCGCTTCCGCCCGGGTTGCCCCTGGAAAGTCGCTGTGATGTGATCTCGACACCTGACCCCCAAGCAATGCCTGAGCTGACCGACCTCCAACGCCGCACCCTCGCCGCCGCAGCCGGGCGGATCCTGCCCTCGGACGACGGACCCGGCGCCGTGGAGACCGGAGCCGCTGACTATGTCGCCACGGCGCTCGACGAAGAGCGGCTGCTGGGCTGGCACCCGCTGTTCTGCCACGGCCTCGATCGCATCGAGGAGGTCGCCGGCGCGGCATTCGGGACCGGCTTTGCCGCGGCAGGCCCGGAGCAGCAGGATGAGGTCCTCCGGCGGCTCCAGGCCCTCCCCGATCCGGCCCTCCGCCACTTCTTTACGCGGCTCGTCCGCCTCTGCGTCGAGGGTTTTGCGGGGTCTCCCGGCCCGGGATGGAGCTATCTCGGGTATCCGCCGGACGAGATGAAAGGCGACGGATGCCGCGTGCCGGTCCGCGAGATGCCCTGATCCTCGGCAGCGGCGCCGGCGGTGGCCCGCTCGCCCTGGCCCTCGCGCAGGCGGGTCTCGACATCCTGGTCCTCGAAAAGGGACCGCGCTATTGCCGCGAGGACTACCCCGCCGACGAGATCGAGCATGCCCGGCGGCGGCCGTTCGTCCCCAGGCTCGCCGACGAGCCGCACACCGTCGTCACGCCCAGGACGACCACCCCCATCCCCACCGAGCTTGGCTGGATCGCCGTCTGCCTGGGCGGCGGCACGGTTCACATGGGGTCCTATCTCTACCGCTTCCACCCCGACGACTTCCGCCTGCGCAGCCGTTTCGGCCCCTACGAGGAGATCGCCGACTGGCCCTTCGGCTATGACGACATCGAGCCCTACTACGTCCGGGCCGAGCGCGAGGTGGGCGTGGCCGGGCAGGGTGGCGCCACGCCGTTCGAAGGGCCGCGCTCGGCGCCCTATCCCCTGCCGCCGCTCGACAGCCATCCTCTGGCCCGGCACATCGAGGAGGCGTGCCGGCGGCGGGGTCTCCACCCCTTCCCCACGCCGCGGGCGATCAACTCCCTGCCCTACCAGGACCGGCCGGCCTGCGCCTACTGCGACAACTGCGGTGGATTCGGCTGCCGCACGGGCGCCAAGGGGAGCGTCCAGGAGGCGCTGATCCCGCGCGCCGAGCAGACCGGCCGTTGCGAGGTCCGCACGGGGTGCATGGCGAAAGAGATCCTCGTCGATCGCCACGGCCGGGCGACCGGCTGCGTCTATCTCGATGCCTCCGGCGCGGAGCACGAGGCGCGGGCGCGGGTCGTGCTCGTCTGCTGCTCCGCGATCGAATCGGCGCGCCTGCTCCTCGTGTCGCGCTCCGCCCGCTTCCCGGACGGCCTGGCGAACGGCAGTGGCCTCGTCGGGCGCCACCTCCAGTTCCATGGGGTCACCATGGGGCAGGCGAGCTTCCGCATCGACCGCCACCCCGGCCTACCCCTGCGTCCCTGGCATCCGTTCCTGGGCGTGTCGGTCATGGACCACTACTTCCTGCCGGCAGGGGTGAGCGACTTTCCCAAGGGAGGCGTCCTGCGGTTTGACATGAGCCCGGCAAACCCGCTCGCCGCCTACGGCCGGATCGCCGGCTCCGGTCCGCCGCTCTGGGGGATGGAGCTCAAGCGGCGCCTGCGCGAGGAGGTCCAGGACCGGCGGGCCGTCTTCTTCGAGGCCTTCCACGACTTCCTGCCCAACGACCGGACGTTCGTCGAGCTCGACCCCGAGGTGCGCGACAAGTGGGGCCTTCCGGTCGCGCGCATTCATCTGGACGTGCCGCCCCACCACCGGGCCGCGGGCGGCTGGCTCTTCCAGCGGGCCTGCGAGGTCCTCGACGACCTGGGGGCCGAGGACTTCCAGACCCTGAGCCTGGGCGGCACCTCGTCCTACCTCGTCCACGGCACCTGCCGCGCCGGCCTCGATCCCCGGACCTCGGTGCTCGATCCCTGGTGCCGGACTCACGAGGTGCCCAACCTCTACGTTGTGGACGGCAGCTTCCTGCCGACCTCGGGTGGCGCCTCGCCGACCCTCACCATCCTGGCCAACAGCTTCCGGATCGCAGACCACCTGATCGCCCGCTTCCAGGCAGGCGATTGATTGCACTGGACGTACGTTACCGATAGAATCGTACGTACTCGCCAAGGATGGAGACGCTCAATGGACTCAAAGCTCACGCTCAAGCTCGACAAGGAGGCCATCGAACAGGCGAAGCGCTACGCCGAACGCCGAGGCCTGAGCTTGTCCAGAGTTGTCGAGAGTTATTTCCTCAGGCTGGCGGAGTCGGAGCAGCCGCCTCGGAAGAAGCTGACAGGCGTCGTGGCCGAGTTGGCGGGCGTGCTGAAGGGAAGGGAGACCGGTGAACCCAGAGAGGAGTACACCGAGTACCTGCGGAAGAAGTACTCCTGAGCCATGTTCCGGCGCGTCCTGGTCGATACGGACGTCATCCTCGACCTGCTTCTCGGCCGACAGCCCTTCTTCCCTTCGGCAAGCCGGCTGTTCGTTGCCTTTCAGGATGGGCACCTGGAGGGACACGTCTCCTCTCTGGCCTTTGCCAACCTCTTTTACCTCCTCCGGAAGGAGAGCGGCGGGGCGGAAGCGATCGCCATTCTCCGGACACTGAGGCTGGTCACCCGCGTCCTCACGGTCAACGAGAAGATCATCGATCTGGCTCTCGCCTCCACCTTCACCGATTTCGAGGACGCGATCCAATACTTCGCAGCAGCGGAGTGGAATCTCGAAGCCATCGTCACCCGCAATCGGCGCGACTACAAGGCCTCGAAGATCGCCATTGTGAGCGCCGAGGAGTGCCTCGAGCTGGCAGGGCTCTGAATTCGGCGGCGCCGCGGCGATCCGGCCGCCCCGCTCCCAGACCATCAGGCCAGGGGCCGCGGCCTTGACCGTTTCTTGACCCTTTTCTGACCGTTCCACGACCTCTCGCGGAGGGCCGGCCGGGCACGATGGGCGTCGTCGACGCCCTCGACGTGATGCCGTGAGGTGATCCCGGCGGGGCGGCCCGGGAGCCGCCTCGCCGTTCGAAAGCTCAGGAGGAAAAGAGGTGGCCTTGGCTGGGTGCGTCCTGCCCCGGGCTCACCTCCGCCGCGAGCACCTCGGACAAGGCTTCTGGAGTCCCTGGATCGGGCCAGGGCAATGCACCCTTTTTCTGGAGGGCCTCCAGCCCCTTGCTGGTCTGCCCGTTGGAACGGACGTAGACCGGTACGAGCCGCAGCTTGTCGAGTTGCTCGACGGCACCAGCCCAGGTTCCGCCCTTTTCATAGTCCGAGCTGACGACGAGCGCCGCATCTGCCAGTGCATAGATCAGCTTGTTCCGCTGCATGGCATGCCCCACATTGAAACCGGCCGTGGGATCATAAGGCGAAATCAGGACCAGTTGACCATCCATCAGGAAGCTCCGGTGCCCGCGGTTCAGGGCTGCCCGTTCCAAGCTGTCGGCCAGGACCGCCGTCACCCGGCCGCCGGCTTCCAGCGCGCCGCGCATGGCGGCCTGGTCGATACCGCGCGCACCGCCGGAGACCAGGGTACGCCGCGCCCGGGCGGCAAGCCGGCCGACGTCTTCGGTCTGGGCAATCAGCTCCTCATCCACATGCCGTGAGCCCACGACGGCCAACCCGCCCGACTCCAGGATCGCGGCGTCCCCGCAGCCGTAGAGAACTGGAGGCGCGTCCTCCTTGAGACGCATTTTCAATCGCTTCGGATACTCGGCATCGGCGCGGCTCAGGACCCAGATCGATCGTGCCTGCCAGCGCTCGATCGCCTGGCTCAGGAGAAAACCGCGAGCCAGCAGGCGCTTGAGGCGGTCGCAGTCGACAAGCCGTTGCCGCTCCTCAAGCAGCTTCCATACATCGAGCTCGAGCAGATCGGCCGGCTGCTGTTGCTCTTCGCGGAGGAATCGCGCCAACTGCTTGTACTCGCTCGGGGTCAATAGATCGGCTGAAGGCTCATTGCGCCCCGCAATGAGCGGCGCCGTCAGCAACAGGATTGCCTGCGTATTGGGAGAAAGTGAAATGCTCATTTTTCATGTCCTGCCAGAGCAAGAGCCAAGGGGAACACCTCTCCGCTGCCGTTGGAGCGCAGCAACCAGGCCGCAACCGTCAACGTCCAACGCGAGTCCACCATGTCATCCACGAGCAGGACCGGGCCGGAGGGAAGCGGCTCAGCACAGATCGCCAGGGAACCGTCGATGTTGCGCGCCTGCTGGGTGCTGTTGGCCATGGCCTTCTGTTCCGGCCGGGCATCCGTCTTCTCCAAAATCATATGAAAAGGTAGTTGCAAAGCCGCAGCCAGCCGTCGGGCAAAGTCCGGCACCAGATCAGGGAATCGAAGGGACGGAATGCACGCCACCCAGACGGGCGGGGGTTGCGGGCTCCACTCTCGGACCAGATTGGCACAGGCTTCTACCAGCTCATCGGCAAAGCACCGGTCCCGATATTTGCCATGGCGCACCAGACCACCCCATCCGGCATCCCCCCAGACGCAGAGCACCTTGCCGGGCTGTGCCTGAAGCCCCTCAGGAATTTTGCCTTTGAGCCCGTACCGGGGCATTCCTCCTTGCGGCCACGCCTTGCGCGGCTCGATCGGCAAGCTGGTCCGGCGAAGAAACATAAGGGCCTCACGCACCAGCGCAGGGTCTGCGATCGTCGGCAGCGGCGGTAACGCGGGCGGGCCGATCGTGCCCGGATCCCCATCCAGCGCCCGGATGAGAAATTCCATATGTCCCGAGGTCAGGCTCACATAATCCTGCATCTGCCGATGCTCGGCGCGCCGTACATCGGTCAGCCGCTCCGCTCGCTGCCAGAACGCCTCACTCAGATTCACCGCTGTCAACCGCCACTTCGTGCCCTGTTTGACGATCGGCGCCGGAGATTCCAGCGACAACAGAGCAAGGGTCTTCTCGATACGGCCATAGCTGAGATTGATTTTTCCCAGCAGCTCGGGAATCGAAAGGCCTTCTGGCGCCGCTTCCAGGGCTGCGATGACACTGGAGGCTTCAGCGCGCGTCGGAAACGCACTATCGATGAAGTAGTCGATGATATCCTTCTCTTCGACCCCGCTGAGCAATATCCCGTAAGCCGCTTTGATGGCCCGGCCCGCCCTCCCGACCTGCTGGTAATAGGCCACCACCGAACCTGGAGCCTGGTAATGGATCACGAAGGCCAGGTCGGGCTTGTCGAACCCCATGCCCAGCGCCGTCGTGGCCACCAGCGCCTTGACTTGATTGTCCAGCAAAGCCTGCTCCAGCCTGGGCCGTTCTTCGCCTGTCTCCCCCGTATAGGAAGCCACGTTGAAGCCGCGGGACCGGAGCCACTCCGCCACCTGGACCGCATCGCGGACCGTCAAGGTGTAGATGATCCCGTGGCCCGGCAGCATGGCCAACTGCCCGGCCAGCCAAGCCAGACGCTCCGCCTGGCTCGGCAGGCGAATCGTCTGGAGCACGAGCGACGGCCGGTGCAGATCGCCGTGGGAGACGGCGAGATTCGGCCCGAGCACGTTCTGCAGATCGTCCATCACCCGGTTGTTCGCCGTGGCCGTCGTAGCGAGCAGCCGCAGGTTCGTGGGTAACGTGCGGACAATGCGCTCCAGGAGACGATAGTGGGGCCGGAAATCGTGCCCCCAATCCGAGATGCAGTGCGCTTCGTCGATCACCAGCAAGGAGATCCTCCCCGCGATGCCTGCCAGCACCTCATTCCGAAAGCGCTCGTTGGCCAATCGCTCGGGTGAGATGAGAAGGATATCCACCTCGTCGCGTTGGACCGCCTCCTCGACGGCGGCCCAATCGTCCTGATTGTCGGAATTGATGGTGACCGCCCGCGCTCCCATCCGCTCGGCCGCCGCGATCTGGTTGCGCATCAACGCCAGCAAGGGCGAAACGAGCAGCGCCGGTCCTGCTCCTGCTTCGCGCAGCAGCTTGGTGGCAATGAAGTAAACGAAGCTCTTGCCCCAGCCGGTTTTCTGCACCACCAGCAGCCGGCCACGACCTTCTACGACATGACGAATCGCTTCCTCTTGACCTTCACGAAAGTTGGCTTGCTGAAGGCCCGTCCCAAGGCGGAGGAGCTCGAGTGCTCTGGCGGTCGTGCTGACGTCGGTAACCGCTGTCCTCGATTCGAAATGCGTCTCCATTCCTCTGCCGCCCACCTCTCAGCGGGGAGCTGCCGCGATCCCGTACCGGTCGCGGAGAATGGCCAGGTGGTGGGCCGCATGGCCAGCCATCATGAAGGCGAGGGCGCGGGTGGAGGCAGGATTCGCATTGGTCACCCCCTGGCGGGTCCACGCCTCGGGGGGGAGATGGCGGAAGAGCAGGAGGTGGCCGCGGCGGACGAGGACGAGCTCCTCCACCAGTTCGGCGAGCGGACAGGCGTCGTGGCCCGCAGCCTCGGCGTAGGAGTTCTCGTCGAACCCGGGTAGCGGAGTCTGGTCGCCGCGGGCAATGCGCAACGCCCGGTAGCCGAAGATGCGCTCTGTGTCGATCACGTGGCCGAGGACCTCGCGCACCGTCCACTTCCCCTCGGCATACCGGTGCCCGGCCTGGTCCTCCGGCAATCCGGCCAGGGCCTGGAAGGACGCCACCTGGGCCTCCAGGGGCTGCAGAGGGTCCTCTCCCTCGATCAGCGAGAGATAGCGGTCGAAGTACGGGGCGTATTCCCCCGCCTGGGGACGGCCGGTCTGCGGCATCGTGGACACCTCCTGCGCAGGAGGCTACCACGGGTAGAATCGCACACCCGGTCCGGCGCGAGGGTTTCCGATCCCCCGGTCGTTGTCTGGTCGGGTTCGCAGACCCCCTGCAGGGAGCACGGCATGAGCGAGTTCGAACGACCTTTATCCCAACGCGATCGCCATCGTCGGCATGGCGGGCCGCTTCCCCGGCGCTCCCAGCCTCGAGCGGTTCTGGGAGAACCTGCGCGACGGCGTCGAGTCCATCACCTTCTTCAGCGACGAGGAGCTCGCAGCCTCCGGCGTCCCAGAGACGGTATGGCGAGACCCCGCGTATGTGCGCGCCAAGCCGTACCTGGAGAGGATCGAGCTGTTCGACGCATCCTTCTTCGGCCTGACGCCGCGCGAGGCGGCGCTCATGGACCCGCAGCACCGGCTGTTCCTGGAGTGCGCCTGGGAGGCCCTGGAGGGCGCGGGTTGCGACCCGGAGCGCTTCGCCGGCCGGATTGGCGTTTACGGCGGCGCCAACCTGAGCTCGTATCTGCTCTACAACCTGCTGTCCAACCACGACCTGATGATGTCGGTCGGCGGCATCCAGGGGCGGATCAGCGTCGACAAGGACTTCCTCACCACCCAGGTTTCCTACCGCCTCAACCTGCGGGGGCCGAGCTTCGCGGTGCAGACCGCCTGCTCGACGTCTCTGGTGGCCGTCCATGTGGCGTGCCAGGGGCTGCTCGACGGCGAGTGCGACATGGCCCTGGCCGGCGGGGTCGGGGTCAATCTGCCGCAGAAGGTCGGCTATTTCTACCAGGAGGGGAGCATCTACTCGCCGGACGGCCACTGCCGTGCTTTCGACGCCGAGGCGCGCGGCACGGTGCTCGGCGACGGCGTGGGGATCGTGGCCCTGAAGCGGCTCGCCGACGCTCTGCGGGACGGCGACCGCATCCGCGCGGTGATCCGCGGCTCGGCCACCAACAACGACGGCTCCGGCAAGGTCGGTTATACCGCACCCAGCCTGGACAGCCAGGCCGAGGTGATCGCCGAAGCCCTGGGGGTCGCCGGGGTGGAGCCCGAGACGATCGGCTATGTGGAGGCCCACGGCACGGGCACCCGCCTGGGCGATCCGATCGAGGTGGCCGCGCTGACCCGCGCCTTCCGCTCCCGGGGAGCAGCGCGCCGGGGGTTCTGCGCCCTGGGGTCGGTCAAGACCAACATCGGCCATCTGGACGCCGCGGCCGGCGTCGCCGGGTTGATCAAAGCGGTGCTCTCCCTGGAGAACGGGCTGATCCCTCCGAGCCTCGGCTTCGAAAAGCCCAATCCGGAGATCGATTTCGCGGTAAGCCCGTTCTTCGTCAACACCAGGCTCCGCGAGTGGCCGGAAGGCGGTGGGCCGCGGCGGGCCGGTGTGAGCTCGTTCGGGGTCGGCGGCAGCAATGCGCATGTGGTGCTGGAGGAGGCTCCCGCGCCCTCCGCACCGTTGGGAGCCTCGCGGCCGTGGCAGGTGCTCCCACTGTCCGCGAAGACTTCGGCGGCGCTGGAGGCGATGACGGCGAATCTGGCGGCGTTTTTGGACCCTCACCCCCCTAGCCCCCCTCTCCCATCCTCACTCCCAACCCCCCGGGAGAGGGGGGAAAGCACTCTCGCGGATATTGCCTGGACCCTGCAGACGGGACGGCGCTCATTTCCGCACCGGCAGATCGTGGTCGGCCGCGATGCCGCCGAGGTCGTGGCCGCTCTGCGCTCGCTCGATCCGGCGCGGACGGCGACGGCGGCGGCAGGCGACCACGAGCGGCCGGTCGTCTTTCTCTTCCCGGGCCAGGGATCGCAGCATCCGGACATGGCGCTGGAGCTCTACCGGGGCGAGGCGGTCTTCCGCGCTGAGGTCGACCGCTGCGCGGAGATCCTTCGGCCGCATCTCGGCCTCGACCTGCGGGAGGTGCTCTATCCCTCTGCGGACCGGGAGTCGGCGGCACAGCGGCTGGAACGGACGGAGCTGACCCAGCCGGCGCTCTTCGTCGTCGAATACGCGCTCGCCCGGCTCTGGATGTCCTGGGGGGTGCGGCCGGCGGCGATGCTCGGCCACAGCGTCGGCGAATACGTGGCTGCCTGCCTGGCCGGGGTCTTCTCGCTGGAGGATGCCCTTGCCCTGGTGGCGGCGCGCGGCCGGCTGATCCAGGGCCTGCCAGGCGGCGCGATGCTGGCGGTTCCGCAGCCCGAAGCCGAGGTGGCGGCGAAGCTGGCGGAGGTCGGCGAAGGGCTCGCGCTTGCCGCAGTCAACGGCCCGGAATTCTGCGTGGTATCCGGCCCTGAAACGGCGGTCGAGGCGCTACGCGTGCGGCTCGATGCGGAGGGGGTCGAGTGCACCCGTCTCCACACGTCGCACGCCTTCCACTCCGCGATGATGGACCCGATCCTGGGACCCTTCACCGGACGGGTTGGCCGGGTCGCGCTCCGGCCGCCGCAGATCCCGTATCTCTCGAACGTGACCGGGACATGGATCCGGCCCGAGGAGGCGACCGATCCGGCCTACTGGGTGCGGCACATCCGGCAGACGGTCCGCTTCGGCGACGGCCTCGCCGAGCTGCTCTCCGATCCCGACCGGGTGCTGCTGGAGGTCGGGCCCGGGCAGGCGCTGACGACGCTCGCCGGGCAGATGCCGGGGGACCGAACGGCCCGGGTCGCGGTGCCGTCGCTGCGCCGGCCGCGAGAGTCGGCCGAGGAGGTCTCGGACCTCTCGCGCGTGCTCCACGCTCTCGGCCGGCTGTGGAATGCCGGTGCAGCCGTGGACTGGCAGGCGTTCTCCTCCTCGACCGAGCGCCGGCGGCGCGTGACGCTCCCTACCTATCCCTTCGAGCGGCAGCGCTATTGGATCGAGCCCGGCACATCGCACCAGGCGGCTCCAGGCGCTCCTCTGGCCGACCCGCTCGGCACGGCGCCGACGGGCGGGTTGACTAAGGAGCCGCTCGAAAAATGGTTCTATCTCCCTTCCTGGCGGCAGGAGGAACGGATCGAGCCGCCGGCCGACATCGCGGGCTCGTCCTGGCTGGTCTTCCTGGATGAGGACGGCCTGGGCCGGCGGATCGTCGAGCGGCTGCGGGAGCGGGGAGCGACGGCCCTCGCCGTAATCCCTGGCGAGCGTTTCGAGGTCCGTGAGGATGGGACGATTGCGCTGCGCCCCGGCGAGCGCAAGGACTACGATGCGTTGCTGCGGAGCCCTCACCCCCGACCCCTCTCCCATCCGCACTCCCAACCGCCGGGAGAGGGGAGCCCCCAACCCGAAAGCTCTCTTGCCGCGTCTTTTCCCCCCTCTCCCGGGGGATCGGGAGTGCGGATGGGAGAGGGGGGCCAGGGGGGTGAGGGCCTCCGCGCGCTCCACCTCTGGGGGATCACCTCAGGAAGTTCTGTCGACCGCGAGCGCTCCTTCTGGTCCCTGCTCTATCTGACCCAGGCGATGGCTGAGGAGGCTCCTGCCGGGGGGGTGCAGATCGGCGCGGTGGCGGACCGGCTCCATCCCGTGACCGGCGACGAGGCGATCGATCCCGACAAGGCCCTGGCTCTCGGCCTCTGCCGGGTGGTGCCCCAGGAGCAGGCCCAGGTCGCCTTCCGCTCCTTCGAGGTGACGCCGCCTTCGTCTTCTACGCTGGAACGAGAGCTGGCCGACCGCCTGATCGCCGAGCTGGCCGGCGGAGCCACCGATCCGATCGTGGCTTTCCGGGGCCGGCACCGCTGGGTGCAGGGGTGGGAAGCCGTGCCGCTCGACGAGCGGTTCTCGCGGCCGGCGGCCCTCCGCCAGGGCGGCGTCTACCTCATCACCGGCGGGCTCGATCTCACGAGCCAGGTCTTCGCGCGGCTCCTGGTCCGCAACCTCGGCGCTCGCATCGCCCTGGCCGTGCCGCCCGCCTTCCCGGACCGCGAACGCTGGGACGACCTGCTCGCCGCTTCGGCCGGCAACGGCTCTCACGACCCGGTGGCGCGGGCCGTGGGGACCGTACGTGAGATCGAGGCGACAGGCGGCGAGGTGCTGCTCGTTCCAGCCGACACAGCGGACGAGGAGGGCGCGCGGGAGGCTGTCGCCCGGACGCTCGAACGGTTCGGCGACATTCACGGCGTGCTCCACGTCGACATGGTCCCGGGCGCGGGCCTGATCCAGCTCAAGACCCCGGAGGCTTCGGCGCCGGTCCTCCGTCCCAAGGTCGAGGGCACCCGGGCGCTGGCCGCGGCATTGGACGGCATCCCTCTGGACTTCGTCGCCCTGTTCTCGTCGACCATCGCGGTGACCGGCGGCCTCGGGCAGGTGGACTTCTGCGCCGCCAACAACTTCCTCGACGCCTTCGCCGCCGGACAGCGGGCAACGGGCGGCCTGCCGGTCGTGGCGATCGATTGGGGCTCGTTCCGTTGGGAGGAATGGCAGGAGCAGCTCGGCGGCGGCCCGGCCGGCATGCAGGCCGAGCTCAAGCGGTCCCTGGAGCTCTTCGGCATCGACGAAAGCGAGGCCCTGGAGGCTTTCGCGCGGGCTCTCGCCACCGGTGCGCCGCGGGTCATCGTCTCGACCGGCGACCTCGTGACCGTCATCGCCCACCACAACTCGCTGACCGCCAACCTGCTCGCCCAGCAGCCGGACGCAGGCATGGGCGGCCATCCGCGGCCGGCGCTCTCGACGCCCTACACCGCGCCGAACAGCGACGTCGAGGCGGGTATCGCCCGCATCTGGCAGGAGCTGCTGGGGATCGAGCCCGTGGGCGTCGACGACAACTTCTTCGAGCTGGCGGGCAACTCGTTGACGGCCATCCAGATCGTCACCCGTATCCGCAAGGCGTTCGACGTCGACCTCTCGATGAGCGCGATCTTCGAGGCACCGACCGTGGCCGGGCTCGCCCGCGGGGTGGAGGCACAGCGGCTGGGCGCGGAGGCGCTCGCCGAAGTGGACCACATCCTGGACGAGATCGAGGGCCTCTCCCCCGCGGAGCTGGAACGCCTCCTCGCCGAAGAGATGGAGCTGGAAGAAGGCGCTCATGGCGGATGACCTCTCCAAGCGCCTGGCCGGCCTGAGCCCCGAGCAGCGCGAGCTCCTCCTCCGGCGGCTCAAGAAGAAAGGGCTTGACGCCGTCGTCCCGCCGGCAGGGACGGCTCCACAGCCTTCCCCACCGGCGCCCGGCCTCGCCGAGCCCGCAGGCTCCGACCGGCCGATCCGCTTCAGCCTGTTCTTCTTTTCCGAGGGGGAATCGAAGACCCCTGCCGAAAGCTACGAGCTGCTCCTGGCGACCGCGCGCTTTGGCGACGAGCACGGCTTCGACGCGGTCTGGACCCCGGAGCGGCACTTCGGCCAGTTCGGCGGCTTCTACCCCAACCCCTCGGTGCTCGGTGCCCATCTCGCCGCCATGACGCAGCACATCGGCATCCGCGCCGGCAGCGTCGTCCTCCCCCTGCACAATCCCCTGCGGGTGGCCGAGGAGTGGGCCGTGGTGGACAACATCTCGCACGGCCGCGCCGGAGTCTCCTTCGCCTCGGGATGGCACCCCACCGATTTCGCCCTCAATCCGGAGGCGTTCGCGGACCGCAAGGAGCGGATGTTCGAGGGGATCGAGACCATCCGCCGGCTCTGGCGCGGCGAGGCCGTCCGCCAGACCGGTGTGGACGGCCGCGAGATCGACGTGCGGGTGCTGCCGCGGCCGGTGCAGGCGGAGCTGCCGTTCTGGGTGACCGCCTCGACGAGCCCGGCGACCTGGGACCGGGCTGGCGCCATCGGCGCCCATGTCCTCACCATCGTGCAGCCGCTGCCGGTGCTCGCCGCGCAGATCGCCCGCTACCGCGCAGCCCGCGCCGCGGCGGGCCTGGACCCCGAAGCCGGACAGGTCGCGGTGATGCTCCACACCTATGTGGGAGACGACGAGAACGCCGTGCGCGAGAAGGTCCGCGCCCCGATGATCGCCTACCTGCGCACCTATCTCGACCAGTACAGCTTCCTCGCCGGAGGAGCAACAGGAGAGGTGCGACGGGAGGACGTGGACACGGTGCTGGGCGTGGCGTTCGAGAACTATTACGCCAGCCTGTCGCTCCTCGGCCATCCGGACAAATGCGCCCAGATGATCGACCGCCTGCGCGCCATCGGCGCCGACGAGGCCGCCTGCCTGATCGACTTCGGGGCGGACACGCAGTCGATCCTGGAGGCGCTGCCGGCGCTGGCGGGGCTGCGGGAGCGATGCGGTGCTTCACTTGACAGCCATAAATAGAATGTTTTACCTGGATTACCACTGAGGACAGCATCATGACCAAGAAGGGCTTGCCTGCCATTCATCCGGGCGCATTCCTGGCGGAAACACTGGAGGAGCTAGGCGTCTCCCAAGCCGCGTTCGCACGCGTCCTCGGAGTGTCGTCAATGCGGATTTCGCATGTGATCAAGGGTTCGCGTCCCGTGACGGCTGAGCTGGCCCTGCTGTTTGGGCGGGCACTTGACCAGTCGCCGCAATACTGGCTCAACCTGCAGGCCGACTACGACCTGAAAGCCGCCGAAGCCAGCATCGGGCCACGTTTCCTTGCCATTCATTCCGTCATCCACGCGTAGCTCTTCACCCTACCCCGACATACGCGCCACCGCCGTTGCGGTCGAATGCGCAGCTCGGAGGACAGTAGTCTATGACGACGCCCAGGGACGGCGCAGACCGGGAGGCCGTGTAGGCCGTGTAGAATGAAGGTCCGGCAGACGGCCCTCGAAAGGATCTGCATGTCTCAACAGGTTCTCGTCAAGCTCGAGCTGCCCGAAGATCTGGCACACTTCCGTCTTCCGCGGGGGGTCGACGACCGTCTGCAAGGTCTGCTCGACCGTCAAGACCGAGGCGAGGAGCTGACTCCTGATGAGAGGAGGGAAGCCAAGGGTCTCGTCGATCTGGCCGAGTTCCTGTCGCTCCTGAAGCTGCGGGCACAACGCGCCTGACACCGCGTGGGTATCGAGCAGGACCCTCATTCCATGTAGTCCTTGAAATCCTCCAGAGGCGCGTCGAAGTCCGGAGCCATGTACAGAACCGATCCCCGCAGCGTTCCTGGACGGCGAGGCTTCTGCTGTGGCTCACTGGTAGTGGGAACCAGCCAAGCGACCGGCTGATTATTCTCCGTGATGACGACTTCGCCGCCCGAATGCAGACGGTGGATCAAATCCGGTAGCTTCGCTTGAGCCTCTTCGATCGAAATCACGGTCATACACCGCTCCTCCAACCAGGCACTCTAGCACGGCAGGGCGGCATGGACGGGCTTTGCTCCTACTCCTGAAAGGGATTGAGGAGTGGGATTCCGCAGTCCTCGAAGTGCCTCACGTTGCGGGTGACGAGAGTCAGGTCGTGCTCTTGCGCTGTCGAGGCGATGATCATGTCCCACGAGGACCGAGTCTTACCGCGCGCCTGGAGCTGTCCCCTGATCTCTCCGGACCGCTTCGCAATCTCGGCAGTCACTGGCAGGATGTCGCAGTTGGTCTCGAGGAATCCTTCGAACCAGAGCAGGATTCGCGCATTCGGTTTCCAGGAGAGCCCGAAGTACACCTCCTCCACAGTGATGGTGCTGATCGCCACGCGCCTGACCTCCTGCGCCCATTGGAGGACGCCCGGATCGGGTCTTTTCCTCACCAGCTCGCTGAGGATGTTGGTGTCAGCGAGAAAGCTCGTCGAGAGCATCGGGAAATGGATTGGGCCGCTCCTGCCGCGGCGGAATCTCCAGGGTGTAGTCCTCTTCTTCGCAGATGCGGCGGAGCTCGGCGAAGGCCTCTCCAAGGGTCCGCCCCTCGCTCTGTTGGCGCCAGCCGAGGAACTCTTGCAGGGTCTCGGCAGGGACGACTGCAGCCACCAGCTTGTCCCGGTTGTAGATCCACTGCGGCTCGTCCTCGGCCGCTTTGACGAGCTCGGAGAATCTCTGTTTGGCTTCGGCGATCTTCCAGTTCATGTCTGCTCCCCAGATGGACATATTACAGAGGAGAGATGTCCATGTCGAGGGGAACGGTGGCCTTGTGGCCTGTAGATCCGCCCCCCCTGGGAGCACAAAACCTGCGAGCCGACCTGCCAAACGCGTGACCCGGACCGCGGTCCGCGCGACAGGGACCACCGTCCCTGCGACTGGACTGGCGGGTCCGGAGCGAGCTTGGCGGTCCGCGCTGCAGGGACCACTCTCCCTGTCACTGGGAGCACCCTCCCTGCCATTGGGACCACGCTCCGCTTCACGCGTCTGGCGGTCCCAGCAACGCGGGCCGCGGGTCCCAGGCGCGTTTCGCGGTCCCAGTCACAGGGAGCACGGTCCCAGCGGCAGGGAGTGATCGGGTGGTCTACACCTCGGGCGACCGGAACCGCCGGGCGTCGATCGAATGCTTGCGGATCAGCTCCCAGAAGGCGCGGCGGTGCTTCTGGGCGGTGCGGGCTGCGCGGCTGATGTTGCCTCCGCAGAGGGCGAGCAGCTCTTCGAGGTAGCTCCTCTCGAAGCGGGCAATCGCCAGGGCCTTGGCTTCCTGGAAGGACCGCGGGAGCGCGGGCTCGGGCCCGGACCGGGGGAGGTCGATCGCCTCGGCCTCGATCTGTTCCCGGTCTCCGGAGAGCACGACCGCGCGCTCGATCACGTGCTCGAGCTCCCGGACGTTGCCCGGCCAGTCGTACCCCTGGAGCATCTGCGTCGCTTCGGCGGTCAAGCCGCAGCACGGTTGCCCGAGCTCCTCGGCGTACCGGCGCAGGAAATGGTGGGCAAGGAGGGAGATGTCCTCCCTGCGCTCGCGCAGCGGCGGCAAGACGAGGGGGATGACGTTCAGCCGGTAGTAGAGGTCACGGCGGATCTTCCCCTGGGCCACGGCGGCTTCGACGTCGGCGTTGGTGGCCGCGATCACCCGCGCATCGCTCTTCTGCACCCGGGTCGAGCCGAGACGCCGGAACTCCTTCTCCTGCAGGAAGCGCAGCAGCTTGACCTGGGCGAGCAACGGCAGCGAGTCCACCTCGTCCAGGAACAGGGTGCCGCCGTCCGCCTCCTCGATGAGGCCAGGCTGGGCGGTCTGGGCGCCGGTGAAGGCGGAACGCTCGTGCCCGAACAGCTCGTTCTCCAGCAGGTCGACCGGGATCGCACCGCAGTTGACGGGAATGAAGGGGCCGCTCGCGCGCGGGCTCAGGTAGTGGATGGCGCGGGCGATGAGCTCCTTGCCGGTGCCGGTCTCGCCGGAGATCAGCACACCGGCGTCGCAGCGCGCCACGGCCGGCAGCTTCTGGATCTGTTCGAGGAAGGCAGGGCTTTCGCCGATCAGGCGTTTCAAGCCCAGAGTTTCCTTGAGCCGCTGCACCATCTCCTGTTGCGAGCTGTGCGTGCTGGTCCCCATCCTTGCGCTCCGCATTCGACGGCTCTCGCCGGCGAGAGATCCTCTACAAGCTTAGGCGACACTCAGAGCAAGTTCGCTACATTCGAAGTAAACGAGGAGCAGGGGAATTTTCCTCAGGGACATTTCCCCTCAGGGCTAGGACAAATTCGTCCACCCTGCCCGCACTGGCGGAATCCCCGAAGCACGCCCCGGCCACGCGGACGAAAAGATCCTAGCCTGCGAGATATTGTTCTTTATTTTCAATGACTTAGGCCATGGCATCGCGGTTGCTTTCCAGCGCCGTGCCGATGGACCGATCGAAGCTCCGCTCACCGCTCGCCTACGAGGTGCTCGCCTACCTCGCCGACAATCCCGCGGCCCAGGACACCCTGGAGGGGATCGTCCAGTGGTGGCTGCTCGAGCGCTACATCGCGGACGAGATGCAGAAGGTCCGCGAGGCGATCTCGGGAGCTCACCGCCCGCGGGCTTCTGCTCGAGCGGCGCAACGGCAGCTCGCGGCTCCACTACCGGATCGACCCCGAACGGCTGGACGATGTCCGGTCGCTCCTCACCGCGCGGGAGGACGCCTGATGGCCGACTTCCGGGCGGTGTCGGCGGTCTGCGAGGCGGTGATGGGGCTGCTGCGCTCCGAATCCGCTGCGGCGGAGCTCGACGATCACGAGCTGCAGTTCCGGGTGCTCACCGCCCGGCAGCTCAAGGAAGAGCCGCTGAACGCCGGGGTGTCGCTCTTCCTCTACCGGGTCTACATCAATGGCACCCACCGCCTGCCGGCCGGCCGCCTGGGGCCGGGCGGGGTGCAGGCGCCTCACCAGCTCCCCCTTGATCTGCACTTCCTGCTGTCGTTCTGGGGCCGCGAGGCCTCTCTCCAGCACCGCGTGGCCGGCTGGGCCATGCGCGTCCTGGAGGACCACCCGGTGCTGCCCGCCGGCCTGCTCAACCGGGTGACCGCGGACGTCTTCCGGCCCGAGGAGACGGTGGAGCTCTCCCCCACCGAGCTGTCCACCGAGGACCTCCTGCGGCTGTGGGAGAACCTGGCGCAGAACGAATACCACCTGTCGGTCCCCTACCAGGCGCGGGCGGTGTGGCTGGAGCAGGTGGAGACCGAGACGGCAACGGGCGAGGCCGGCGCAGGGCCGGCCGACCGGCCGCTGGTCCAGGAACGGCGCTTCCGCCACGGCGTTGTTGAGAGGGCCTGAGATGGAGCCTCTGGTCGACGTCCGTGTCCTGGAGGAGCTCACCGTACGGACGCTCCTGGGCATCCGCTTCTGGGACCCCGCTCTCGACGAGCAGGTGCGCGACAGCCTGCTGGTGCGGGCGCGGCGCGCCGACGGCGTGGGGCCCGAGCGCACGGCCGTGCGCACCGCCGGCGGGCTGTGGGCCTTTCACGGCCTGCCGGGCCTGCGCGCCCTGGAGCGCTCTGACGATGATACCGAGCTGCTGGCGAGCCCGCCGGAGCCGCTCTCGGTGCGCTTCCTGGTGAGCGTCGAGGACGCGCGGCGCCGCTTCCTGCCCGTGGCGTTCGCGGTGGACCTGCCGCTCCCCTACCGCGGCCCGTGGAATCCCGGGCTCGATGCGAGCCCGCTGTCCGCGGCATCGGCGCGCTGCTATCTGTTCTCGTCCCCCAACCGGCCGGCAGGCCCCGGCTTGGCCGTGGTGCGGGCCCAGCTCGCCGACGCGGACAGCAGCGGGCCGGATGGTGCACCGGCGCCGGCGGCGCATGCGCTGCTGGAGCTGGAGCTGGAGGGGGGCGACCGCTGGTATGGCCTGGCCGACCGCCGCGGCAGCGTGACCGTGCTCCTCCCCTGGCCTACCGTCACCGGCACGATCGCCACGTCGCCGCCCAACGGCACGTTCCCGCCGCTGGCGGGGCAGCGCTGGCACCTCACCGCCCGGGTGCGCTGGTCACCCGGGCTTCCCACTCAACCCGTCGCCTGGGGCGTGCCCGACCTGCGCGCCATCCGGCACCAGGAGCCGGCACGGCTGTGGCCGGATGCCGGCCCCACCATCCCGGAGCTGGAGGCCGAGCTGGCCTACGGCCGCGAGCTGGTGCTGCGCACCTCCGGCCGGCCCGAGCTGCTCGTCGAAGCAGCGGGCTCGCCCCCGTAACCCGATCAGGAGGAAGACCGCAATGCCCGAGTACCTCGCCCCAGGGGTCTACGTCGAAGAGACCAGCTTCCGCCCCAAGTCCATCGAGGGCGTGAGCACCAGCACCGCCGGGTTCGTGGGACCGGCCCGCTATGGGCCGATCCAGGGCGAGCCCGAGCTGCTGACCAGCTTCGCCGACTTCGAACGCATCTACGGCGGGCTCGACCCCCTCGTGTTCCAGTCCAATGGGGACGAGCTGGAGATGCACAACTACCTCGCCCAGGGCGTGCGCTCCTTCTTCGAGGAGGGGGGCAAGCGCTGCTACGTCGCCCGCATCTACGACGGCAGTAACGGCAGCGGTGGCCGGGCCAGCGCCACGCTGAGCGGCGGCTCGCTCGATACCCGGGCGGTAACGGTCAGCGCCCGCCATCCCGGACGCGCCGGCGAGGTGCCGGTGCGCTTCACGGTCCGCATCGGCCCCAACGTCCTGGTCACCGAGTCGGGGACCGACAGCCAGGGCCGGCCGCTGCGCACGTTGCGCGGCGCCGCCGAGGGGGACGTGGTCTGGGTGCGCGACCTCACCAGCCCGATCTCCACTACGCCCGGCGCCGGCGCCCTCTACTGGGTCGACCGCTATTTCGACGACGTCGACCGCCGCTATCGCCTGCGCCTGCGGCAGGACGACCCGGCCGCCACGCCCTCCAGCCCGCTGGAGCTGTGGGCGGACACCTTCGACGAGGTGCGCATCGTCACGGTGAGCGTGACCGTGGGCGCCATGGGCAAGCTGTCCGAGTCGCGGACCTGGGAGAACCTGGCCTTCCATCCCGGGCATCGGTCCGGCCTGGGGCGCGTCTTCGAGGCGGATACCGAGTCGCGGCGGACCGAGCTGTTCGTCCCCCTGGAGATCGACTCCGACCTGACCAACGGCGCCGACATCGCCGCAGTCCTCCTCGCCCAGCCCACGCTGGCCGACCCCAGCCGTACCGTGCTCTCGACCCTGGACGACCCGCGGGCCGGCGACGCCGCCCGCACCTTCCAGGTCCTGCTGCGCGGCGGCAGCGACGGCGCGCGGCCGGGAGCCGACGAGTATGAAGGCGATGACGGCGCTTCCGACGGCCTGAAGAGCGGCCTGCGCGCCCTGGAGGACGTGGACGACATCTCGATCGTCGCCGCTCCGGGCTCGACGTTCGGCTTCGACGACGTCAATTATCGCGACGACGTCAACGCCACCCTGCGCCTGCTGATCGGCCACGCCGAGCGCATGCAGTACCGCATCGCGGTCCTCGACTCGGCCCCCGGCCAGCTCGTGTCGGAGGTGCGCGACTACCGCGGCCAGCTCGACTCGAAGTACGCGGCGCTCTACTACCCCTGGATCCGCATCTTCGACCCGATCAGCGAGGGCGAGATCCTGGTGCCGCCGAGCGGCTCGGTGTCGGGCATCTATGCCCGCAACGACATCGAGCACGGCGTCCACAAGGCGCCGGCCAACGAGGTGGTCCGCCAGGCCCTGGGCTTCGAGTTCCCGCTGAGCAAGGGGCAGCAGGACGTGCTCAACCCGGAAGGGATCAACGCCTTCCGCTTCTTCGAGGGGCGCGGCTACCGCCTGTGGGGCGCCCGCACCATCAGCTCGGACTCGGAGTGGAAGTACGTCAACCTGCGGCGCTACTTCATCTATCTCGAGAAGTCGATCGAGAAGGGCTCCCAGTTCGCCGTCTTCGAGAACAACGGCCCGCGCCTGTGGAACAACATCACGCGCACGGTCGACGGCTTCCTCTTCAACGAGTTCGCCAACGGCCGGCTGTTCGGGACGCGCGCCCAGGAGGCGTACTTCGTGCGCTGCGATCTCTCCACCATGAACCAGAACGATCTCGACAACGGCAGGCTGGTGTGCCTGATCGGCGTGGCGGCGCTACGGCCGGCCGAGTTCGTCATCTTCCGCATCGGCCAGTGGACGGCCGACCGGCGGGCCTGACCCGAGGAGGCTAGACGATGGCCATCGAACGTGACCGCCCCTACAGCCAGTTCAACTTCCTGGTGAGCTGGGAAGGCCTTGACGCCACGGACGTCAAGGCCGGCTTCCAGGAGATCAGCGGCCTCGGCATGGAGATCACCGTGGCCGAATACCGCGCCGGCAACTTCAAGGACAACGCGCCGATGAAGATCACCGGCACGTACAAGACCCCGGACATCACGCTCAAGCGCGGCGTCATCGGCGCGACCAACCTCTACCAGTGGCTGGAGGAGGTGCGCAACGGCGCCCAGGACGCCCTCAAGGACGTGACGATCGAGCTGCTCACCCAGGACCGGTCGGAGACCGCGGTCAAGTGGGAAGCTCAAGAACGCGCGGCCCATGAAGTACACCGGCCCGGCGCTCAACGGCAAGGGCACGGACGTGGCCATCGAGGAGCTCGTCCTGGCCTCCGAGCGGATCGTGCTGGAGACCACGTGAGGCGGAGGCCGCGGTGATCCTCGAAGCGGAGCTGCCAGGAGTCCGGTTCCGGGCCGAGCCACCGGCCGCGGAGCGTGCCCTGCCGCGCATGGACGTGGCGGCGTTCGTGGGCTTCGCCGCCGCCGGCCCCGTGGGGATGCCGGTGGCGGTGGAGGACGCGGCGCGCTTTCGCGACCTGTTCGGCGGCGACGCGCCGCTCGCCTGGGACGCCGAAACCGGACGGCTGCAGACCGCTCACCTGGGCGCCGCGGTCGAGGACTTCTTCCGCAACGGCGGCCGGCGCTGCTGGGTGGTGCGGGTAGCCGGCGCCGGAGCGAGCACCCAGCGCTTTCCGGTGCCCGGCCTGGTGCGGGCCGACTCCTGGGAGCCGGCCGAAACACGCGCCCGCGCCGAGGGGAGCTGGGCCGACCGCCTGCGCGCCGGCGCCGTGCTCGACCGCGAGGGGCTGCCGCTCGATCCCTCCCAGGGCGAGCCGTTCTCCGCCGCTCCCAACGACTACCGCCTGTACCTCTCCCTGCCGCCCGGTGGCGCCGCTCCGGGCGACCTCCTGGAGCTCGACTTCGACCCCATCAACGATCAGGGCCCGGTCCTCTTCCTGCCGGTCGAGGCCGTGACGCAGCCGGAGCCCCGGCGGCGCGGCCTGCTGCTGACCTCCAGCCAGGGGTTCTGGGCGCTGCCGGAGCTACAGGGCTCGCCGCCGTCGGCCCTTGAGCCCGGCCTGCGGCGGCTGATCCCGATCTCCGAGACCGACGGTCTGGCGCTGTGGGAGGCGATCCGCCTGGCCAGCCCGCCGCTCGCGGGGGTGCCGTCGGTGCGCCGGCTCACCTTCGAGCTGCTGGCCTGGGAAGGTGACGGGCTGCGCGCCCGGCTCAGCCGGCTCGGCTTCGCCGCCGCCCACCCGCGCTTCTGGGGTGGCCTGCCTACCGACGCCGGGCTCCTGGCGGCGCCGCCCCATGGCGTGCCCGCCAGCGGGCCGCTGGCCAGGGATGCCGCAACGCCCCGCTTCCCCTTCGCCGGCCCGGACGACCCGGCGCCTCTCTATCTGCCCGTCGCCATGCCGTCGGCCCCTGCGGCGGACGCGGCCCGCGGCCCGTCCACGGACGCTTCGCCGGACACGGCACTGGAGCGCGACGGCCTGGCGAATTTCGGCGCCCTTCTCTTCCTGGACCGGCGGCTCGCCCAGCTCGGCGCCGGCTCGCTCCTCGCCGAGGCCAACCACCGGCTGTATGTGGTCGGCGAAGACCTCGGCGGGCTCCACGCGCTCCTTCCCCTGGAAGAGGTCAGCCTGCTGGCAGTGCCCGATGCCGTCCATGCCGGCTGGGAGCGCGAGACGCCCGAGATCACGCCCGAGCTGCCGGCGCCGGTGCTCGTTGCCGCGCCGGAATCCGATGAAGGCGTGGACCTGACCTGGACCTGGACGGGACCGGCGGACGTGACCTTCCGGGTCGAGGAGGGGGACGATGCCGGCCTTGGCCGCGCCGTGCGGAGCTGGGATGGGATCGCCGGCCTTCTCCTCGATGTGCCCCCGCCCGTCGCCTGTCCCGCGGCGCGCTGGTTCCGCGTGCGGGCCGACCGCGGCAGCGAGGCCGGGCCGTGGTCCAACACCGTCCGCGCCGTGCTGCCCGCCGAGCCCTTCGTCCGTTGCGACGAGGAGCCGCTGGCAACGCCGGAGCCGCACCTGGAGCCGTACGGCTCGCCGCCCGAGGGCGACGTCCTCCTCTGGGCCGGCGTTCCTGGTGCGACCGCTTATGTCGTCGAAGAGTCGGCCGATCCGTCCTTCGCCGACGCCCGCCCGACCCGCATCGCCTCCGGCACATCCCACCGGTTCTCCGGCCCCCCGGCACGGACGCTCCTCTACCGCGTGCGCGCCGTGCGGGATGGCGAAAGCGGCCCATGGTCGATCACCCTGCGACGCTCGGCGCCCCCGCCCACGGCCTGGCGGATGACGACCTCCAGCGAGGGCGACGGTGACGCCACCGTCCTGGCCGCGGTGCAACGGGCGCTGCTGCGCTTCTGCTGCGCGCGCGGCGACCTGCTGGCGCTCCTCGCGCTCCCCCGCTCGTTCCGCGAGGAGGAGGCGCTGGACCACCTGACGCATCTGACCCCCGGCGCCGCGCCCGAGGCTGTGGCCGGCGTGCCGCTGCTCGCTCCCGGCGGCGTGCCGCTCTTCACCGACGGCGAGCGGCCGGTGCTCGGCTATGGCGCCCTCTATCACCCGTGGATCGCCCGGCGGGGTGTTGGGGGGGTGGGGGTGGCGGCAGGCGGCGAGGCCCTCTGGGCTCCTCCGGAAGGTGCGGTCGGCGGCACCTATGCAGCCCTGGCGCGATCGCGCGGCGCCTGGATCGCGCCGGCCAACGTACCGCTGCGCGACGTGGTGGCCCTGGACCCGCCGTTCAGCACCCGTTCCTGGGCGCGCCTCCTGAACGTCCGCGTCAACCTGCTGCGCTCCGACCCGCGCGGTTTTCTAGCCCTTTCGGCGGACACGCTCAGCGAATGACGCGGAGGTGCGGCCGGTCAACGTCCGCCGGTTGCTGTCGTTGCTCCGCCGGCTGGCGCTGCGCGAGGGGACCACCTACGTCTTCGAGCCGCACGACGACACCTTCCGGCGCCGCGTCTGGCGGCGGTTCGACCAGGTGCTGGCCGGGCTCTACATCCGCGGCGCCTTCACCGGCGCCACGCCCGCCGAGGCCTACCGCGTGGTGATCGACTCCTCGGTCAACCCGCCGGGCACCGCCGAGTTGGGCCGCTTCGTCGTCGAGCTGCGGGTGGCGCCGTCGCGCCCGCTGGCCTTCCTCACCGTGCGCCTGGTCCAGGCAGGCCAGGAGCCGCCGTTCCTGGAGGAGGCCTGAGCGTGGCCGAGATCGAGCGCCCCTTCTCCACCTTCAACTTCCTGGTGGAGCTCCAGGTCCCCGGCGGCCAGATCTTCTGCAACGCCGAGTTCTCCGAGTGCGACGGCCTGGAAGTGACCATGACGCCGCAGACCATCCGCGAAGGGGGCAACAACTCGCGGC
Organism: uncultured Holophagales bacterium; assembly: GCA_963842525.1. Taxonomy (GTDB): domain Bacteria; phylum Acidobacteriota; class Thermoanaerobaculia; order Multivoradales; family UBA5704; genus UBA5704. The sequence continues at coordinate 985,073 of CAWJGT010000009.1, read as the reverse complement.
CCATCCACCTGCTGGGCCCCACGGCCTATGGCCAGCTCGTTCTGAAGCGCGGCGTCACCCGCACGCTCGACCTCTGGGCGTGGTTCGACCGCGTGCTGCGCCGCGACACGCGCGGCATCCGCGCCTTCGGCCAGGTGGTGCTGCTGCCGCAGGACCGGGTGCGCGAGCGGGCGCTGACCTTCACCCTGACCGGCTGCCTGCCGACCAAATTGAGGATGCCGGCGCTGAACGCCAAGGACGGCCAGATCGCCATCGAAGAGATGAACATCGCCTACGAGCGGCTGCAGCTTGTGCCGCCCGGGGCCTAGGCCCTAAAGGGGGAGAGATCGACCGTGCCCGAGCCGCAGACCATCGCCAAGGCCGAGCTGCAGGAGATCAAGTGGGACAACAACCAGCAGGTGGTCGAGCTGGAGAAGAAGGTGCGCGTGCAGTTCAACCCCGACAGCCTGAAGGTGGCCTACAGCAACCAGCTCGGCGGCGGCGACCAGGGCAAGAAGGCGGCCGTGCAGTTCGTCTCCAAGAGCACCACCAAGCTGACGCTCGACCTCTGGTTCGACGTCACGGTCGATCCGGACGACCGCGCGCCGGGGGCACCCAACGACGTGCGCCTGCTCACCCGCGAGGTCTCCTACTTCATCACGCCGAAGAAGGACCCCAAGCAGAAGAACCCGGTGCCGCCGGGGGTGCGCTTCGCCTGGGGGAGCTTCCTGTTCGACGGGATCATGGAGTCGCTCAACGAGAGCCTGGAAGCTCTTCTCCGAAGAAGGCCGGCCGCTGCGCTCCAAGGTCTCGGTCAGCCTGCTCAGCCAGGACATTCAGCGAGAGATCCGCGACCTGCCAGGCGCCCCCGGAAGCGGTGCAGGCGCCGGCGGGGCGGGTGGCCAGGGCGCTCCGGGCCGCACGCCGCAGGAGCCGGTGCGGCAGGGCGAGACCGTGCAGGGCGTGGCCGGCCGCCAGGGCCAAGCCGAGAACTGGCGCCCCCTCGCCGAAGCCAACAACGTGGACAACCCGCGCCGTCCTCCCGGGCCTGCTGAGCCCCGGCGGCGGCAGGCGCTAAGCGGAAGGACCTGACTGCATGGGCGTGATCATCAACGAGCTGGATGTCGTGGCCGCGCCGCCGGCCGGCGAGGCGCCGCGGCGCCGCCGGGCCGGCCGGACGGGAGGCCGCCGCGCCGCCTCACCGCCGTCCCTCAGCCTCGAAGAGCTGCGCAACCTGTTGCGCCATCAAGCCGCGCGCACCGACCCGGCTGCGGGCGCATTAGGAGAACGAGAGCATGCCGCCGTTCCTCCCCACCTCGGCCCTCTACAGCGCCCGCCCGCGCTTCCGCCTGGACGGCCGCGACCAGCCGGGCCTCGTCGACGGTCTGCTGTCGCTGGTCGTCGAGGAGACCACGGCGGGCCTCTACCGCTGCGAGGCGGTGTTCGGCAACTGGGGGACCAAGGACGGCGCTCCCGGCTTCCTCTTCTTCGACCGCGCCGCCTTCGACTTCGGCAAGCCGCTGGAGGTGGACATGGGCGACGGCGATGCCGCCGCCAAGGTCTTCACGGGGAAGGTCACCGGCCTCGAAGCCCACTTCCCCGAAGGCCGGCCGCCGGAGATCGCCGTGCTCGCCGAGGACCGGTTGCAGGACCTGCGCATGACCCGCCGCAGCCGCACCTACGAGGATTCGAGCGACGCCGACGTGGCGCGCTTCATCGCCTCCAAGCACGGCCTCACGGCGCAGGTGGACCTCGACGGGCCGACCCATACCGTGCTCGCCCAGGTCAACCAGAGCGACCTGGCCTTTTTGCGCGAGCGGGCGCGCGCCGCCGACGCCGAGGTCTGGGTCGAGGGCGCCACCCTGCACGCCCAGGCACGGGCGCGCCGCAACGCCGGCCAGGTGTCGCTGGAGTACGGCCGCACGCTGCGCGAATTCTCGGTCCTCGCCGACCTGGCCGCCCAGCGCACCAGCCTCACCGTATCCGGCTGGGATGTGGCCGCCAAGGAAGGGATCAAGGGCGAAGCCTCGGACAGCGCGGTGCAGTCCGAGCTGAACGGCGGCGATTCGGGCGCCAAGGTCCTCAAGAGCGCCTTCGGCGACCGGCCGGAGCGCATCGTCCATCTCGTCTCGCTCACCCCCGGCGAGGCCGACGGCCTGGCCAAGGCGCGCTTCCGCGGCATGGCCCGCCGGTTCCTGACCGGCCAGGGGATCTCGGACGGCGACGCGCGCATCCGGGTCGGCACGCGGGTGGACCTCAAATCCGTCGGGTCTCTTTTTGAAGGCGAGTACTACGTCACCGAGGTGCGGCAGACGTTCGATGCCCTCCATGGCTACCGCACCCGCTTCGCCGTCGAGCGGCCCAACCTGGGGAGGCCCTGAGCATGCCCGTAGCTGAAGCCCTGGACGAGCTGCTCGATGCGCGGGTGAGCCGCGGCTTCGGCGGGCTCTTCTATGGGGTCTACGCCGCCGTGGTCTCGGACATCTCGGACCCGCAGGGGCAGGGCCGCGTCAAGGTCAAGCTCCCGTGGTCGCCGGACGGCGACGGCCAGGCGTACGAGGCCTGGGCGCGGCTCGCCACCCTGATGGCGGGCAACAACCGCGGGAGCTGGTTCGTGCCCGACGTGGGCGATGAAGTCTTGCTCGCCTTCGAGGCGGGCGACCCTCGGCGGCCCTATGTGGTCGGCAGCCTGTGGAACGGCGTCGACGCCCCGCCGCAGAGCATGGACGGCGCTGGCAGGAACCCGGTCAAGCTGCTGCGCTCGCGCAACGGCGTCAAGATCACGCTCGACGACAGCGACGGCCGCGAGGTCCTGAAGCTGGAGACCCCCGGCGGCCACACCGTGCTGCTCGACGACGGCGCGCGCTCGGTCGAGGTGCGCGACAGCAACGGCAACCAGATCAAGGCCGCGCCCGAGGGGGTGTCGGTCACCACGTCGGCCAAGGTCACGGTCACCGCAAGCACGGTCGAGATCTCGGCCGGCATGGTGACGGTCAATGCCGGCATGTCCAAGTTCAGCGGCGTGGTGCAGGCCGACACCGTGATCACCAATTCCGTGGTCAGCGCCAGCTATACGCCCGGCGCTGGAAATATCTGGTAGGGACGAGGAAACGTGATGCATCCGATCGAATGGTTGACGGCACAGCCGCTGTGGAACCGGGCGTTACAGGGAGGAGTGTCCGCTCCCGTCGCCGACCGCTTCCGGCGGCCGGCGCTGCTCCGGCTGGCGGGCGACGACTTCATGGAGCAGGTGCAGGCGCGCCTCGCCACGGCGGCGCCGGACCTGGCCGGCCTGGTGGCGCACCCCGAGACCTGGCGCGATCCCGGCGCCGGCTGGCTCGAGCCGGGCGACCCTCTGCTCGCCCGCACGCTCAAGCTCTACCAGCCGGTCCATGGCCGGTTCTATCTCGTGACGGCGAGCCTGGTCTGCCGCACCCCGGGCTTCCCCGACCGGAAGATCGACGCCGGGGCCGGCGAGACCACCACGTTCGTGCTGCGCCGCCTGGTGCCGGCCGTGGCGGATGGCACCGTCAATCCCAACGTGCCTTCGACCTTCCGCGAGCACGGCTGGGTGCCCGGCCAGGGATGGCGGCCTGTGCAGGATGCGAGTGTTCCAACCGTCCTGCCCGGCGAGGAGCGCCTGCCGCTCTTCCCGCTGAGCTTCAAGGCCAACGGCCACCCGCGCCGCCTCCTCTTCGGCCTGGTGCCGGCCGCGAGCCGCGAGACCTTTGCCGCGGGGCCGGAGCTGTCGCCGATCGCCGATCCCGGCGACGACCTCGGTGACCCGCGGCACCACGAGCTCGACGAACGGGTGATCGGGGCGCTGCGCGAGCTGGCGGACATCCCGCTGACGGCCAGCGGCACGGATCTCGCCCGGACCACGTCGCTCTTCATCCTGCTCGATCTGGCCGAATACCTCCGGACCCACGCCAGCACGGTGTGGAACGCCCTGCCGTTCAACACAAGCTCGCTAACGGGACCCAGGCGCGACCTCTGGACGCGCCTGCGCACCGACTCTGTCGGAGGCTCGACCTGGTCCGAGGCCCTGCGCGAGGTGGACGACCGGCGGGCCGAGATCCTGGAGTCCGGCGCGGATCCCAGCCTGCCCATGTACGACCTGCGCAACGCCGTTTTCCAGCCTGCACCCATAGCGGACGCGCTGAAGGCGGCGGTGATCGCGGCCTTCGACTCTGCCCAGATCCCGGACCCGCCCGCGGCGGCCGTGCCCGCGGTGCCCAAGCTCGACCCGTCGGCCGGCGCCCTCTACGTGGTGCGGTGCGTCTACGAGCGGCCGGTCTGCGCGGGCATCCATCCGCCGGCGGTGAGCGCGCCGAGCCAGGCCTTCCAGCTCGCCACTTTCTTCGACCCCGACGCGCCGGCCCGCCAGATCCGCATCCAGATGCCGGTCGACACCAGCATCAAGGGGCTGCGCAAGTTCCCGCGCGCCGTCTCCTTCCTAATCTCCGACCAGCTCCGGCGCCAGATGTCGCGCATCCAGGGGATCAAGCTGGAGGACCTGGACAACGGCGACGTCGGCGACGAGGGCGGCTTCAGCCTGGGGATGATCTGCTCGCTGTCCATCCCCATCATCACCATCTGCGCCCTCATCCTGCTGCTGATCATCGTCTTCGTCCTCAACATCGTGTTCTGGTGGATCCCGTTCTTCCGGATCTGCCTGCCTCTCAAGCTGAAGGCGAGCTAGGCGATGGACGAGGCACGCATCTTCGGACAGGGTTTCGCGTTCCCCCCAAGGCTGGGGCCGGACGGCCGGGTGGCCCTCTCGGTCGGCCCGGAGAACATCCGCGAGGCCATCCGCATCATCCTGCTCACCGAGCCCGGCGAGCGGATCCTGCTGCCCGACTTCGGCGCCGGCCTCGCCCGGTTCCTGTTCCAACCCAACACGGTGGCGACCCACCGGCTGATCGAGGAACGCATCGTCCGCGCGCTCTCGCTGTGGGAGCCGCGCATCCGCCTGGAGTCGGTGACGGTCGAAGCCGACGCGACCGACGCGACCACCGTGCAGTCGGCGGCGGTCACCATCCGCTATGCCCTGGTCGCGACCGGATCGTCCGACCGCATCGACCTGAGCGTCCGCCTGGCGGGCTAGGGAGAAGAGAGACCATGGCCCTGACCGAACCGGTCCTCGACGACCGCACCTATCGCCAGATCCTGGAAGAGGCGCTGGCGCGCATCCCGGTCCACCTGCCGGAATGGACCAACTTCAACGACGCCGACCCGGGCGTCACGCTCCTCCAGCTCTTCTCCTTCATGACGGAGAGCCTGCTCTACCGCGCCAACCGCATCCCGGAGCGCAACCGCATCAAGTTCCTGAACCTCCTCGGCATCCCGCTGCAGCCGGCCGAGGCGGCGCGGGGGCTGGTGGCGTTCTCCAACCTGCGCGGCGCGGTCGAGGCCCGCGTGCTGCCGCCGGACCTGGAGCTGACCGCCGGCCAGGTGCCGTTCCGCACCGTCGACGGCCTGGCCGTGCTGCCGGTCGAGTCGCGGGTCTTCTACAAGGCCGAGCTGCCCGGCGACCGCGAGGCCGAGGTGCGGTCGCTCTACGACCAGCTCTTCGCGGCGCTGACCGGCGAAGGCTCCGTGCTCGCCTTCTACGAGACGCGGGAAGCTCCCGGCGCCGCGATCCGGCGCGCTCCCCCCGGAAGCTCGACCTGGGGAGCACCGTGGACGGCTCGCTCTGGGTGGCGCTCTTCGCCCGCTCGCCGGCCGACGTGGAGGCGGCGCGGCACGCCATCGCCGGCCAGGTGCTGACCCTGGGGGTCGTACCGGCCGCCCCAGGCGGCGCCCGCGAGCTGCCGCCCGGCGGCCGCGTGGAGGCCGGCGCCCAGCCCTCCCTCACCTGGTCGCTGCCGCGGCCCACCGGCCGCGACGACCTGGGTCCGTCGGGCGAGCGGGTGGCTCGCTTCGACCCGCTCGACGCCCGGTCGAGCGGCGACCTGCTGGACGAGCCGGGGATCGTGGAGCTGCCGCTCCCCGGCGCCGAACGGCTGCGGCTGTGGGACGACCTCGAGCCGCAGGACGAGGGCACGGGCGACTTCCCGCCGGCGCTGGCCGAGGATTCCCTGGCCGACCGCCTTGTGACCTGGCTCCGCGTCGGCCTGCGGGCGCCGTCGGGAACTGCCTCGGACACCGGCAGGCCGTCGGGCCGTCTGAGCTGGCTCGGGATCAACGCCGCACGGGTCGTGCAGCGTGCCCACGTGGCCGGCGAGGTGCTCGGCCGCGGCACGGGCGAGCCCGACCAGGAGCTGCGCCTGGCCAACACGCCGGTGCTCCCCGGGAGCGTCTCGCTCAGCGTCGGCGGTGAGCCGTGGCGCGAGGTGGAGGACCTCCGCCTGGCGGCGCCCGAGGTGCCGCTGGGAGATGTTTCCTGGGGTCTCCGGGGTGGGAGTGATGGGGCCGATCCGGCGGCGGCGCGGGCGTTCACCGTCGACCGCGCCACCGGCGCCGTGCGCTTTGGCGACGGCCTGCGCGGCGCCCGGCCCACGGCGGGAGCGGTGATCCAGGCGAGCTACGACTTCGGCGGCGGGCGCGCCGGCATGGTCGGGATCGGCGCGGTCAGCAAGGGGACGAGCCTGCCGGCCGGCATGCAGGTCGCCAACCCGGTCCCCACCTGGGGCGGCGCCGACGCCGAGACCGTGCGCGACGCCGAGCAGCGCATCCCGCAGACCCTGCGCCACCGCGACCGGCTGGTGTCGGAGCGCGATTTCGAGGAGATCGCCCGCCGCGCTCCCGGCGTGGACGTCGGCCGCGTGGAGGTGCTGCCCCTGTTCCAGCCCGACGCTCCCGATACGCCGGCCGAGGGGGTGGTGACGCTGATGGTCATCCCGCGCTTCGACCCGCTCCATCCGGAGGCGCCGGAGCCGGACGCGCGCTTCCTGGAGACCCTGTGCGCCTACCTGTCGCCGCGCCGGCTGGTCACCACCGAGCTGTGGGTGAGCGGCCCGGTCTACGTGCCGGTCTGGCTGTCGGTCGGCATTGAAGTGGTGGCCGGCCGCGACCAGGCCGGGGCGCGCGAGGCGGTCAAGCGCGAGCTGCGCCGCTTCCTCTCCCCGCTCGAAGGCGGGCGCGACGGCACCGGCTGGCCGCTGTCCAACCCGGTCGAGGCCCTGGAGCTGTGGGCGGTCGCCGCGCGGGTCGACGGCGTCGCCAAAGTCACCGGTGTGCTGCTCGGCCGCGGCGGGCCGACGCCCGCCGACCGCATCGACCTCGCCGGCCTGGAGCTGCCGCGCCTCGCCGCCCTGTCGGTCCAGGCGGGCGACCCGGCGCCGCTCTCCGAGCTGGCCGGCCCGGCGCCCGCCGCACCCGGCGGACCCCGCCGCGTGCCCGTGCCCGTAGTCCCGGAGGAGTGCTGAGGATGGGCGACGTCAACGGCACGCGGTTCCATCTCCTGCTGGGCAGGCGCGACTGGGAGCCCCTGCTCCCTGCGGACGGCGGCCTCGCCTTCGACGAGGAGCGCAACGGCGTCGGGCTGGAGGCCCAGCTCTTCCGCTTCTCCACGCCGCCCGGCGACCGGCCGCCCCGCCTGGAGGACCGCCGCGGCGCCGCCCGCGACCGCTATGGCAACTGGTACTGGATCGGCACCGATGAAGGGGATGAGCGGGAGGTCCGCTTCCTGCCTCCGGGCGCCACAGCCTCTGAGCGGTTCTGGCCGGTTCCTCCAACCGTCTGCCCACTGGCGCCACAGAGCGGTTTCCAGCCCCTGGCTCCAGCTCCGGCGACCGTGGAGCCGCGCCTGCGTGGTCTCGCCGTGACCTGCGACCACTACCTCGTCGTCGGCGTGCTCGACCCGCCGGGCCTGCTGGTCTTCGACCTCCACGCCGGCGGTCCGCCCCTGAGCGTGCTCCCCTGGCCGGCCGGCGACCGTTTCGAGCCGTTCGACATGGCGCCGCTGCCGGCGGGCGGCGTCGTCATCCTCGACCGGCCTCTCGACGCCGCGGAGCTTGCGCCGGACGGTCCGCCGCTCCTGTGGACCCTGGACCGCCACCTCCGCATGCTCGGCGAGCCCGAGCCGGGCGTGGACGAGGAAGGGGACTTCGCGCCGCACGGCCAGACGCCCCGGCGCCGCGCCGGCCGGCCGCGCCCGCAGGGCGTTCCTCTGGCGCTCGGCTCGCCGCCGGAGCCCATCCATGCCACCGCGGTCGAGGCCCTGCCGGACGGCAGCGTCCTGGTCCTGGAGACCCGGCCGGGCGAGGGGTGGTCGCGCCTCCACCGCCTGCGCTGCGGCCGGTTCCTGGGTCCCGAGATCGTGCTCGATCGCGCCCTCGAAGGAGCGGCCGAAGAGGGGACGGCCGGCCTCACCGCCTTCGACCTCGCCTTCGTGCCGGCCGCCGGCCTGTCGCACGATCAGGTCCGGGGCACGCTCTTCCTCGGCGGCGCCGACGGCAACCAGTCCTTCGCCTTCGCCTTGGAGGTGGACGGCGAGGAGCTGCGGCTCACGCTCCAGCGCAGCTACTACCCCATGCGGCGCGCCGGCGGACGCGGCCTGGTGGCAGGAGGCGGGCCGGATGCGTCGGAGGGTGGTGCCCACTACGACTCGGGCGAGCGCTGGCTGCCGCTCGCCGAGGCGCCGCGGCCCCGTTTCCTGACCGAAGGGTCGCTCACCACGGCGCCGCTCGACGGCCGCGACCCCGAGTGCGTCTGGCACCGGCTGCTGCTCGACGCCTGCATCCCCGAAGGCACCGCGGTGGCGGTCGAGAGCCGCGCCGCCGAACGGCCGGACCTGCTCGCCGGCCTGCCCTGGGAGCGGGAGCCCGACCCCTATCTGCGCGCCGGCGGGCCCGAGCTGCCGTACATCCGCGTCTGGTCCGCCGAGGAGCTGCGGCGCGGCCGGACCGCCGGTATCGGCACGTGGGAGCTGCTCTTCCAGCGTGCCCGCGGGCGCTGGATCCAGCTCCGCCTGACCTTCTCCGGCAACCGGCGGGCCACGCCGCGGGTGCGGGCGCTGCGCGCCTGGTACCCGCGCTTCTCCTACCTCAAGGAGTACCTGCCGCAGGCCTACCGGCTGGACGAGGCCTCGGCCTCGTTCCTGGACCGCTACCTCGCCAACGTCGAGGGGATCTTCACCACGCTCGAAGGGCGCATCGAGCAGGCGCAGGAGCTGTGGGACCGCGACGCCAGCGAATACCTCGACTGGCTCGCCGGCTGGCTGGGCGCCGAGCTCGATCCGTCCTGGGACGCGGCGCGCCAGCGCCTGTTCCTGCGCCACGCTCCGGAGCTGTTCCAGCAGCGCGGCACCACCGCCGGGCTGATCCGCATGCTCCGCCTGGCCCTCGACGGCTGCGTGGACGACGGCCTGTTCACCGAGGACGTCACCGACCCGCGGGTGGCGGCGACGCGGCGCTCGGTGCGCATCCTGGAGAGCTTCCTCACCCGAGGGCAGCCCGGGGTGAGCGTGGGCGACCCCGAGGAGCTGGAGATGCCGCGGCTGGTGGCGGCCGGCCAGGCGTGGACCCCGGCGCTCGGCGCCGGGCCGCTCCACCAGCTCTGGCGCGACTATCTGCAGCGGGTCCATGAGGAGATCGAGGCCCTGAACGCGGCCTGGGGCGGCACGAGCTACCAGAGCTTCGCCGAGCTGCGCCTGCCGGCGCTCGTGCCACCCCCGGAAGATAACGCCCGCCGCGAAGACTGGCTGCGCTTCACCCGCTGGGAGATCGGCTTCACCTATACCGCGGCCGGCGCCGGCGATGCACCCGCCTGGCGCGCCTTCCTGGCCCACCGCTACCGCCGCATCTCCGAGCTCAACCGGGCCTGGGGCCTGACTGGATCGACAGCTCCAGCTTCCTTCGCCGACGTGCCGCTGCCTGCCGAGCTGCCTTCCTCCGGCGCACCGCTGGCCGACTGGATCCGTTTCGTCTCCACGGCCCTGCCGTTGCGGCGCAACGCCCACCGCTTCACCGTGCTGGTGCCGGTGGCGGTGGACGAGGACACCGTGGCACGCCAGCGCCGGCTGGAGCTGGTGCAGAGGGTCGTGGAGCGGGAAAAACCGGCCCACACCCGTTTCGAGGTGCGCGAGTTCTGGGCCCTGTTCCGCGTCGGCCAGGCGCGGGTAGGGCTCGATACGACCGTCGACCAGGGCGGCCGTCTGTTGCCGTTGGCGCTCGGCGGCGCCTATCTGGGCGAGAGCTATCTGCCGCCTTCCCACCCCTGGGGCGAGCCGGACCGCTTCGTCGCCGGACGCGATCGCGTCGGCGGTGTCAGCGGCGTGTCCCCGGCCGCCTCCGGTTTCCAGGAGAACCCGAGATGACCTGCTCCTGTTTCCAGACCGCCAGCCCGCTCTCGCGCGGGACGCTCGACCCCGCCAAGCGGGTCAACTACACCCTCGGCCTCGTGCTGGGAGAGGACGAGTTCCGGCAGGAACAGCTCCACTTCCTGGAACGGGACAAGCTGCACAACCGGCTGCTCCACGGCTATGGCGTGGCCTGCGGCCTCCGCGTCTCGACCGCGCCGGACGGCGGCGACACCGAGGTGCGGGTCGAGCCCGGCCTCGCGGTGACCCCCCGCGGCAACGTGGTGCGGGTGCCCGAGGCGCAGTGCGCGCAGCTCGGCGCCTGGCTGCTGCGCCATCGCGAGGAGGTCCTCGGCCGCCTCGGCTCGCCGCCCGCGGCGGGGCCGCTGCCGCTCTACGTGCGGCTCTGCTTCCGCGACTGCGAGACCGACCCGGTGCCCATCCCGGGCGGACCCTGCCGCTCGCAGGAGGACAGCCTGGCGCCATCGCGCATCACCGAGTCCTTCGAGCTGGAGATCTCCCTCGACCCGCCGGACCAGGCCGAGGAGGACATGGTGCGCCGCTTCGGCGAGCTGCTCGGCCGCATCGACATCGAAGAAGACCAGCCGAGCGAGATCACAGAGGAGGAGATGGAGGATCTGGTGCGCGGCCTCCTGGAGGAAGCCTCGCCTCCGGCCGGACCGGAGTCGCCGCCCGGCAGCGACGTCATCCACGTCCATCCGGACGACATCCGCCGCATCCTGCGCGCGGCCTACCGGGTCTGGGTCGGCGAGGTGCGGCCGGCCATCCCCGGTGGCGGCTGCGCGGGCGAGCCGGCCGAGGACTGCGTGCTCCTCGCGCGCCTCGACCTCGACGTCGATGACGACCTCGCCCTCACCGGCGACCCTCAGGTCTCCGTCGACAGGCGGCCGGTGCTCCTCCATACCCGCCTGCTCCAGGAGATGCTGACCGGCTCGACGGACATCGAGGACGTCAACGTTCACGCCGAGCTCCAGGGGCTGAGCGCCGACGACCACCCGCAGTACCTGCTGGCCAACGGCACCCGGGCGCTGTCCGGCAATCTGAGCGCCGGCGGCAACCGGATCAACAATCTCGCGCAGGCGCAGAACGCGGGCGAGGCCATGCCGTTCAGCCAGGCGGCCGGCGGCGACCTGGGATTGACCTATCCCAATCCCTCGGTCACCCGTCTGCAAGGCCGCTTCGTCTCCCCGCAGCAGCCCAACGAGAACCAGGTGCTCACCTTCTCCGAAGGCCAGTGGATGCCACGCCCGCCCCAGGGGGGCAGTGGCGTCACGGCGCACTCGGCCCTCACCGGGCTCGGCGCCGACGACCATCCGCAGTACCTGCTGGCCAGCGGCACCCGGGCGCTGACCGGCAACCTGAGCGCCGGCAACAACCGGATCACCAACCTCGCGCAGGCCACGGCGAGCGGCCAGGCATTGACGTTCGGCCAGGCGGCCGGCGGCGACCTGGCAACGACCTACCCCAACCCGACGGTGGCCGGGTTGCGCGGCCGTGTCGTCTCCACCGTGGCGCCCAACCCGAACGAGGTGCTGACCTTCTTCAACAACCAGTGGACGCCGCTCCCTGTCACGGCCGCCCCGCCGCCGGAGGTTGAGATCATCGAAAGCGACCTGGTGCGCATCGACGCGCTGAGCTGGACGCATGGCGGCAACAGCTCCTTCAACCTGGTCCTGGACACCCAGACGGTCACGGCGGTCGCCCTGCGTTTCACCGGTCGCGTGGTGGTGCGCGCCGGCTCTCTGGACGCCAACACCTTCCAGCTCTTCAGCGAGGGACAGGGCGAGCTGCGCAACCAACTGCGCATCGTCCCGCTCGAGGTCGTGCCGATCGACAACATCCAGCTCCAGGGGCAGCTCATCGTCAGCGCCCGGCGCATCCCCGGGCCGCTGGCGCCCGGCGCCGCCCTGGTCTTCAACCGCGCGCTCCTCTCCAACGACGTCCTGGCGCAGCCGGCGCGCTTCACCGTCGTGCTGCGCGGCGATTTCGTCGTCGACGAGAGCGGCCGGGCGGTCGACGCCGAGCACCTGCGCGGCGAGCTGACCACCGGCAGCCATCCCTCGGGCTCCGTCTTCGGCCTCCAGGGAGGGCGCTTCGAGAGCTGGGCCGAATTCCGGCTCGGCTTGATCATCCGCGGAGGCTTCGACCTCAACACGGTCACGCGGGAGGAGCTGCTGACCGTCCCCACCATCGGCCCGGCCCTGGCGGACCGTATCCTCGCGCGGCGCAACGAGGTGGGGAGCTTCTCATCGCTGGACGACCTCCAGGCGATTGGGATTACTCCGGCCGTCGTCGGCCGGCTGCGGCCGCAGTGAGCCCGGCCGAGGCATGAAGGGAGAACGGACGCCATGGCACGACAGCTCGACGAGACGATCCTCGACGGCGGCATCCGCAACACGCACTTCTTCAACGGCCGCTGGCTGACCGCCGAAGACCTGCGCACGGAGCAGGAGGCCAACCGCGGCCACCACCGCCAGCTCGGCCGCGCGATCGGCGAAGGGGTGGTGCAGGGCCTGGAGGTGGAGCTGGCCGACGCCGGCTCGGGCAGCCGGGTGCCGCGGGTGACGGTGTCGGCGGGGCTCGCCCTGAACCACCGCGGCGACACGCTGGCCCTGGCCCAGGGGGTGGAGCTGGCCCTGACCCAGCGGATCGAAGAGGTCCCGCCCGAAGCCGGCCTGTTCTCCTCCTGCGCCAACCCCGGAGGCGAATTGATACTGACCGGCGCCGGGGCCTATGTGCTGGCCGTCTGCCCGGCCTCCGGCTTCCGCGAGCGCGCTCCGGGCCGCGAGCTGGGCGACGAGCGCACCCTCGCCGGCTGCGGCAGCCGCTATGCCGTCGAAGGCGTGCGCTTCCGCCTGGTGCGGCTGCCGTTGACGGGTGGCGGTGACGACCCGGTGCGCACCGAGGTCCAGGGCCTCCTCGCCCTGAGCGACGCCGAAAGCCTGTCGCGGCTGCGCAACCTGCTGGCGCACCTCTGCCTGCGCTCCTCGGCCGGCGCCGTCGGGACAACGCGCCTGCGTGCCGGCGAGGCGCCCGCGTTCGACGCGGCCCCGTCGGCGCTCGACGACCTGCGCGCGAGCGGCGGCCTGGGCGACTGCGACGTGCCGCTGGCGCTCCTGCGCTGGGACAACGGCGGCGTCCGCTTCCTCGACCGCTGGGCGGTGCGCCGTGTGGCGCGCTGGCGGCCGGCGCCGGCCGACCTGTCGCTGCTCGCCGCCGACGGCCTCGAGCGGCTGCTCCAGTTCCTCGACCACCTGCGCGACATCACGCGCCCGCCGGCCCAGCTCTCCTCCATGCGCCTCGAACGGCTGTTCCGCTTCGTGCCACCGGCGGCGTATGTGCCGGTCACCGGCGCCGGCTCGCCGCGGGGGTTGAGCCCCAGCGGCTTCCTGCAGGCCTTCACCGCGGGGCAGCCGGACCGCCTGCCGGCCGGGCTCGCCACCGAGCTCCTGGAGCGGTCGTTCCGCCAGCCGGCCGTGGACCTGGCGGGAAGGGCGGTCTTCCAGGCCTTCCGGATCGACGAGAACGTTGCAGCGGTGACGGCGGACCGGTCGGACCAGCTCTACCTGCTCTTCGCCAGCCGTTCCCTCGACGGCCCGAGCAGCCGCGACGGGGTGACCCACGCCTTCGAGGACGCCTGGAACGCCTACCGCGGCCTCATCCGGCGGCGCATCTTCCTGCCCATGGGCAGCGTCGCCGCCGAGGTGGCGGCCCGCGTCTCGATCTCCGCCGCGGTGCGCGACGTGACCGACCTGGCCAACCGCCACGCATCGCGCGCCGCCGCCTTCACCCTGGACACCCCGGCGTCCCTGGAGGCGTTCCGCCAGATCCACGGCATCCAGCGCGACTCTCCGGCCTGCTGGACTCCGACATCGCCGGCGTCCCGGACACCCAGAGCCGGCGGCCGTTCGGCCAGGCCCTGACCCGGCTGCTCGACCAGGTGCTCAGCCACGGCGAGCCGGGGCTCCTTCCTTCGGTCAACGCCGACGACCTGCTGGCCGCGGTGCGTGCCCAGGACGAGATCAACCGCTTCGTCGGCGCGTGGAGCGGCGAGGGGGTCGCCGTCGGGCCCTTCTCGCTGGGCGACAAACAGAGCCCGCAAGGCGAGGTCCTGGTGCCTGGCCGCGCCGAGCCGTTCCCCCATCGCGTCACTCTCTTCAACAGCACCGACCGGCGGCTCACCTTCCATCTCGAGGCCGGCACCGTGGCCCCTACCGGCGACTGGCAGGGCTCCACCACGCTCCACCGCGCCGCCACCGGCCAGGAAGCCTCCGAGATCGACCTCCCCAGCGGCGGCCAGGCGGTCCTCGAAGCACGGGTGCGCGCTCCGCAGGACGCCGAAGTCGGCGAGACCGCCGTCCTCACCATCACCGCCCACATCGGCCCCCCCAACGACCGGACGCAGCAGACCACCTTCGACCTGGAGGTCGGCTCCGAACCGGGCGAGGCGGTGCTCCGGCGGGTCGAGTTCGAATCGACGGTACAGCGGCCGTCGCAGGATACGGAGAACGCTCCGCTCAACACCGTCCTGACCTACGCCTTCAACCTGACCTACACCGCACCTCCTCCGCCGCCCGGGGAGGAGCCGGCGCCACCGGCCGCCTTCTTCTTCATCGTCGCGCTGCTGGCGAACCCGCTCTCGGGCTGGCAGGTCGCCATCGACACGGCGCAACCGGCCGACAACCCGGCGCCCGGCACCTTCCGGCGCGAGGTCATGCTGACCCCGGGAGCGATGCGGCAGGTGCAGGTGCTGGTGCGGACGCCCAATGCCCTCGGCCGAGCGGCGACGTTCACCGTGCGGGCCGAGTCCGTCGGTCTCGAGCCGGCGCTCTCGGGCGCCCATCCGGAGTCCTTCAACATCTTCGTGTCCCCGGAGCCACAGTGACATGGGGCACCCGAAAAGAGGAGAAGAACGATGAGATCCCGATCTGTCCTCCCGGCCGTGGCGCTCCTGCTCGCCCTGGCCCCACCGCTGGCCGCCACCTCCCCCTGTCCGATCGGCCTGCAGACCGGGACCGCGGTGACCGTCGACGGCGTCCAGGGAGCGGAGTGGAACGACGCGTCGCAGCTCACCTCCGCCAGCCCCTGCTTCGAGACGCTGCTGGACGAGGACGGCGTGTCCAAGGACATCACCGTCTTCAGCAAGCGCTATACCAGGACCGGCGTCAACTACCTCGGTTTCTTCCTCGAGGTCAACGACACCAGCACCGAGTTCGGCGGCGGGCTCCTGCTCAACGGTGAACGGATCGCCTTCCAGTTCGACGCCAACCTGAGCGGTGGCGGGGTCCTGGCCGGGGCGGGAGCCGACGTCGCCAAGGACTACAAGGTCCAGATCGTCCACCGCTGGGAGCAGCTCGATGCCGACCTGGAGTTGGAAAACGTCCAGGTGACGGTCTTCGACGGCTCCGGAGACCCGGGCTTCTGCGGCCACCCGGTCTGGAACGACATCACCGCCGGGCTGCCCGCCGCGCAGACGCCCACGGTCGCCGTGCGCCAGCTCTCCGCTCCGACGCGCTACACCGTGGAGGTCGAGATCCCCCTCGCCCTGCTCGGCAACCCGGCGGGGGACGTGGGCGCGGCCCTGGCAGTGGTCAACGACTTCGGCACCTGCGTGTCGGGGGTGTGCGACGGCTACGGCGCCAGCATCCCCAACAACCTGCCGGTCACCAATGCCGACAACCCGGTCAACGGCTGCCAGGACGGCTGGTCGATCCCCGACACGTGGGCCACGGGCTATGTAACCACGCCGCCCCCCGACGTCTGGCTGTCGCACGTCCCCGCCTACTGGATCAGCAACGACGTGGACGCGTACCGCTGCAACGTGCAGGACAACTCCTACTACCCGGCCGACCCCTGCAGGCTCCGGGTGGAGGGGTGCTTCAACAACAGCAGCTCCTCGCCCCAGACCCGCAACCTCCTCTTCCTGCGCGGCCGCTATGGCATCGGCGTCCCGGACTGGACCGTGGTGGAGCTGCGCAAGAACGTCAGCCTGCCGGCGAGCGCGCGGACCTGCCTCAAATCGATCGAGACGACGGCCGGCCTGATCGGGCTGACCGGTCACCCCTGCATCCGGGTCTACGTGCTGCCACCGGCGTTCAAGCCCGACTTCGACGAGGCCGACATCCTGGCCATCACCACCGACGCGCAGCTCACGCAGATGTCGGACGTCTACGGGTTGAGCGGCCATCATTCGGCGCAGCAGAACATCTCGCGGCTCGCCGAGTCCGCGGTCTGCCCCGACGCGGCCTGCCAGGTGGCCCTGCTGGACCGGCAGCCCGACCTGCCACGCCCGGAGGTCCGGACCGCCTCGCTCTCCGCGCCTCTGCTCTTCGCCCCCCTGCAGCGCGAGGAGCCGGGCGGCGAGCAGGACCCGCCGGTCGTGCGGGACCCGGGAGGACACGTATTGCTGCCGCCGGCCGATCTCGAAAAGCTCGGCCGCGACCACCTCATCATCCAGGTGCGAGGCTTCGGGACCGGCCAGCCGCCCTCGGACAAGCCTCCCTACAACTTCCACGAAGAGATCGGCGGCATCGTCCAACTCATCCCCGTCGGCGTGCTCCAGCAGCAGGGAGAGATCCGCTTCCAGTTCGAGGTGGGCAATCCCACCCGCGAAGAGAAGACGATCTTCCTGCAACTGGACGCCCACATACCGCCCGGCCTGGAAGGGGTCGAGCTCGCCCTGGACACCAAGCCCCAGCGGTTCAAGCCCGGCGAGGTCCGCAAGGTCACGGCCGTAGCCCGGATCGGCGGCCGCACCGGCACCACCGGTACGGGCGGCACCGGCCGCTTCGGCTTCAGCCTCCACGCCGGCATCAACGAGCCGCACGGCGACCTCGCCGATATCGCGGACGGCGACCTGAGCTGGATGGTGGACCTCGAATTCCGGCTCACCGACCGCGTCACCCTGGAGCTGCTCTACGGCCACCACGAATTCGCGGGGGTGGAGGATCTGCCGGACCCGGAGATCGATCAGCTTTCGGTCAACGCCAAGCTCTTCTTCCCGGGCGGCTTCTGGCAGCCCTTCGTGAACGGGGGCGTCGGCTCCTACGACGTCGACCCCGGCGGGAGCGACTCCGGGGCCAATGCCGGCTTCGGGGTGCTGCACATGTTCCCCTCCGGCTTCGGGGTGGAGCTCGGCTACAACTTCCACCGCGTCTTCGCCAGCCCGGACATCGACTTCTCGACCCTCCTCCTGGGGCTGCGCTGGAGGCCCTGAGCGCATGGTGGCAGGCACGGCCGAGGTAGGGACGCTCCGGGTGCGATCGGCCGCCGGCGACACGCCGGCGGTCCGCCTCGCCGCGGGCGCCTGGCTGGGGAGCGCGGATCTGCACCCCGCCGAGCTGCCGCCGTCCGCCATGCTCATCGTCCGCCGCATGGCCGACCCGCTGCCCGGGAAGCTCCCGAGCAACGGGCCGGCCCTGCCCGATCCCACCTGGGAGCGGGCGGCCCGCACCGCCCTCGACACCTTCTGCCGGCGCGCCGCCCGTCCAGCCCACGGCCCGGTGCCGCCGGACGCCGAGGCCGTCCTCTTCGCCGACGAGGCCGAGATGCTCGCCTGCCTGGCCCTCGACCTCGCCCGCGGCAATGCCGTCGGCTGCTGGTGGTGGAGCCAGGTCCTGCGCCGCCGAGGTGCCAGGGACCTCCCAAGGCTCCTCGCCGCCGAGCCCACGCACGTGCCCGCCCTCCTCCATCAGCTTGCGAGGCAGGGACGCGCCGTCGAGGTCTGCAAGCCTCTCTCCGAGGCCGAAGCCCTATCGATCCTCGAAACCGTCGCCCAGACCTACGGAGCTCCGGATCTCTCCCCTGGGACCGCGGGCGTCCCGCCCGCCGGGGGTCGGGCGGGTAAAACGGCCCCGGATCCCATCGTGGCATCCGCCAAGCCACAGACGTTCTCTGCCACCTCTCCCCAACCAGCGTGGCAGAAGCGTCTCCGCGAGATCCCGGACGCCGCCCGGCTCGCCCCGGCACAGAGGGTCCTCCTCGCCGTCTCCCTGGCCCTCTTCGAGGAGCCGGCAAGGGCACGAAGCGCCGTCTTTGCCACGGAGCTGCGGGAGTGGTGGGAGGGGGGGGCGCCGCTGGAGTGGCCGGCGCCCTATATAAATAAGGTTGGGGGGCCCCGGCGGTCACCACCAGGCCGCGTGCGCAGCGCGGAGCCCTCACCCCCCGACCCCCTCTCCCATCCGCACTCCCATCCCCCGGGAGAGGGGGCGCCACCACCCACTGTAGAGACGCCCCGTGGGGCGTCTCCGCGGCGGCAAGGCCGTCCCGATGAACCACAGGACCGATCGGGCGCCGGGGATAGACGAACCGATCCGGACGCCATCGAGGCGACCGCGCATCCGCAGCGGCCTTCGGAAGGATCTCGCCGCTTCGGAGACGCCCCACGGGGCGTCTCTACAGTGGGGGATGCAACGGATGGGGAGGTCGGTAGGGCGGCGCCCATGCCCGAGCCCCTCTCGGCAGCAGAGCAGGTGCAGGCCAGCACGGATGAGCCTGCCGTAGACAACGAGATCGAGGCGTTCGAGGAACCCCCATCCCTCCTCTTCGAGGACGGCGTCGCCACCGAGGTCGCCGGTATCTTCTACCTGATCAACCTCATGACGTCGCTCGACCTCCCCGACTGCTTCGAGGAGGACTGGCGTCTCGCGAGCCGGGTCGGGGCCTGGGGCGTCCTGGAGGCGATCGCCCGCGGCCTCCTCGGTGAGGCAGGCCATCTCGCGGCGGACCCTGTCTGGCGCGTGCTGGCGGTGCTTGCCGGCCGGGAGCCCGACGAGCCTCCCGGCCGTGGCTATACGGGTACCCATGAGCTGCGCCCGCCGGCCTCCTGGCCCGTGCTGCACGAGGCCGCTGTGATGCAAATGGAGGTGCTGCCGCTGCTGCACACGCTCGTGCCGCTGCCGCACACGGTCGTGCCGCTGCCACACGAGGGCGCGCCGCTGCCGCGCGGGGTCGTGCGCGGGCCGCTCGGGGTCGCGCCGCTGCCACACGGGGTCGAGTGGCAGCCGCACGAGCCTGGTTCGCATCAAAGCGGGCTCGCGGCGATGCGAATCGAGGCTGATTTGCATCGCGGCGAGGTCGATTTGCTGCGAAACAAGGGTGAGCGGCAGCCGCACGGGGTCGAGTCGCAGCAGCACGGGCTCGTGCACGGCGGGCTCGCTCGCTGGACGGCCCTCGCTCTCCCCTATCTCCGCCTGCGCCTGGCCCAGGGCCTGGGGCTCGACCCTGCGCGGCCGGAGGAGCTGCCGCCGCTCCTGCTGCTGCGGCCCGGCCGCGTCCATGTCACCACCACGCACGTGGACGTGGTCCTGGACCTCGCGAGCATCTCCATGCCGGTCCGTGTCTCCGGGCTCGACCGCGATCCGGGGTGGCTCCCGGCGTTCGGCCGTGTCGTCCAGTTCCACTTCCACTAGGAGCCCGCCCGTGAGCGCCACCGAATCCTCCGCCTTCGCCGACCTGCCACGGACCGCGGCCTCCCATTTCCGGCTCTGCCTGTATGCCGCCCTCTACCGGCTC
Source organism: uncultured Holophagales bacterium (assembly GCA_963842525.1). GTDB lineage: Bacteria > Acidobacteriota > Thermoanaerobaculia > Multivoradales > UBA5704 > UBA5704. The sequence continues at coordinate 965,317 of CAWJGT010000009.1, read as the reverse complement.
TTCCATTCCCTGCGCGCGGCGGGCGCGAGCCCCGCGGGGCTGGAGGGCGTGCTGCGCCGCTATCCCTTCCTGGGTGGCTATTACGAGGAGATGCGCCCGCTCCTCCCCGAGGGCCTGGGCTGGGACGGCGCCCTCGGCTGGTGGGAGGCCGAGGTTCTGGCGTGGGAGAAGGCCGCGGACTATCCACCTGCCTCTCGCCGCGCTGGCCGAGGCCGCTGGTGCAGGCTTCGCCGGCCGGCTGGCGCTCCTGACCGCAGGCCTGGTGGAGGAAGACCCGCGCTTCGGCGCCCTCTTCGCCGAGCTCCAGGCGCCGCTCGCCGAACGGCGGCCGTGCGTCGAGCTGGTGGGCCGGCTCATGCTCGGCGGCCCCCGGCCCGGCCGCGAGTCCGACCCCTGGTCGCTCTGCCGGCCGCTCCTCCAGGCCGGCCTGCTCCAGCCTCTGGACGAGCGCGCGCCGCGCTCCGAATGGGTGCTGCGCGTGCCGCCGCCGGTGTGGGACGCGGTGCGCGGCGACGTGACACCCGAAATGCCGGCCGGCTGCCGGCTGCACCCCGCGGCGAGCTTCCCCGGCGTGGACGGCCTGGTCCTGCCGCCTCCCCTGCTGGCGCGCCTGCGCCATCTCCCCGGCCTGCTCGCCTCGGGAGAGGCAGGCGCCGCCGTGGCGCGCGGCCTGCGCGGCAGCGACCGTGTGCGCGTGCTCGGGGCCGTTGCCGCCGCGCTCGGGCGCGGTGTCCTGGAGGTGGAGGCCCAGGAAGGCAAGATTCCCGAGGCGGCCCGGCGCCTGCTCGGTCCGCTCTGCGTCGCTACCCGGTCGCTGCCGGTCTTCACCTTCGACCTGCCGCCCGGTCAGACCGCCGCGGTGCCGGAGCTGCCCGGCTATACCGGCTCCGTGGGTGTGGCCCTCGGCTTCGAAGGCGGCCTCTCCGGGCCGGCCCTGGAGCGCGCGGTCACTTTCATTTTGCCGGCGCCGCGCCGCGACGAGCGCCGGCGCTGCTGGGAGGAGTCGCTGGCCGGGCATCCGGTGGAAGGCTTGGACGAGATCGCCGCCGGCTTTCATCTTCCCGAAGGGCACATCCGGCGAGCCGCCGGCATCGCCCGCGCCCAGGCGGCCCTGGACGGCCGCGGCGAGGTACGGCCGGCCGATGTGCGCGAGGCGTGCCGCACGCTCAACCGCCAGGAGCTGGACACCCTGGCCAGCCGCCTGGAGACCGGCAGCTCCTGGGACACGCTGGTGACCTCCGGCCCCACTCTTTCGCGCCTGCACGACCTCGGCCGGCGCTGCCGCCACCGCGAGGCGCTGGCCGACGGCCTGGGGCCCGCTTTCGGCAACGGTCCCCACCGTGGCGTCCGCGCCCTCTTCACCGGCCCCAGCGGCACCGGCAAGACCCTGGCCGCCCGCATCCTGGCGACCGAATTGGAGCGCGACCTCTACCGGGTCGACCTCGCGGCCGTGGTGGACAAGTACGTCGGCGAGACCGAGAAGAACCTCCACCGCGTCCTCGCCCGGGCCGAGGAGCTCGACGTGGTGCTGCTCCTCGACGAGGGCGACGCCCTGCTCGGCAACCGTACGGACGTACGCAGCGCCAACGACCGCTACGCCAACCTGGAGACCAACTACCTGCTGCAGCGCCTGGAGACCTTCCAGGGCATCGTCGTCATCACCACCAATGCCGGCGAGCGCATCGACCGCTCCTTCCAGCGCCGCATGGACGCGGTGGTCGAGTTCCTGCCGCCGGAAGCCGAGGAGCGCTGGCAGATCTGGCAGATCCACCTGCCCCAGGACCGCTCGTGCGACCCCGGCACCCTGGAGGACGTGGCCCTGCGCTGCGCCCTGACCGGCGGCCAGATCCGCAATGCCGCGCTGCACGCCGCACTGCTGGCGCTCGACGAGGGCGTAGCGGTCGACGGCCGCCACGTGGAGCAGGCGGTGCGCTCCGAATACCGCAAGGCGGGCGCCGCCTGCCCGCTCACCGATCGCCCGCGGATGGACCGGCGCGGTGGCATGGAGGCCTTCCTGGACGCCCTGTCATGAGCCATAGCCGCGGCAAGTCCAAAGGAAAGCCGGGCGCTTCCGGAGGCGAAGGCGCCGGGCCGGCCCCTGCCGCCGCGGCACGGCAGTCCGCGGCCGCCCGCGGGCCGCACTTCGCCGAGGGCCCGATGATCGGCCTTGGCGGTGGGGGTGCCGGCGTGCAGCGCAAGCCGGTCCTCGGCCAGCCCGGCGACCGCTACGAGCAGGAGGCCGAGTCGGTCGCCCAGCGCGTCACCTCCGGCCTCGACGCGCCAGCCATTTCCAGCATCGCGCCCGGCAGCATGGGGGGAGGAGCCCAGCGCTGGGCCGTGCAGCGGGCCATGGACGAAGGCGAGGACGAGGTCCAGAGCGCGGCAGCCCCGGAGAAGAAGCCCGAGGAGAAGCCCGTCCAGAAGGCCGAGGACGAAGAGCCTGTCCAGAAGGCCGAAGAGGACGAGCCGGTCCAGGCAGCCGCCGCCGAGCCGGCCAAGAAGCCTGAGGACAAGCCGGTCCAGAAGGCGGAAGACGAGGGCGAGGGCGAGGCCGAGGCCGTTCAGGCCGCCGCAGCCGAGAAGAAGCCTGACGACAAGCCGGTTCAGAAGGCCGAGGAGGAGCCCGAGCCCGAGGCCATCCAGGCCGCAGCCGAGCCGGCGAAAAAGCCCGAGGAGAAACCGGTCCAGAAGGCCGAGGACGAGCCGGAGACCGAAGCCATCCAGGCTGCCGCGGAGAAAAAGCCCGAGGAAAAGCCGGTCCAGAAAGCGGCGGCGTCCCCCGTCGAGGAGATGTTGAAGGGCCCGCCCTCCGAGAAGCCCCGCACCGTGGGTCCGGAGAAGGACCGCGAGAAGGCCGCCCTCCAGAAGGCCGAGGCGCCGGAGAAAAAGCCCCCGGAAAAGCCGGTGCAGAAAGCTGAGCCCGCCAAGAAGCCTGAAGAGAAGGCGGTTCAAAAGGACGCCAAGGACACCAAGGACGGCAAGGACGAGAAGGCGAAGCCGGTTCAGAAGGCAGAGGCGCCGAAGGACGAGAAGAAGCCGGTTCAGAAAGCTGGCGGCGACAAGGACGAGGAGCCGGTCCAGGCCGATACGGCGGGCGCCGGGGGTGGCGGTGGGGCTCCGGCGGCCCCGGCTCCGTCCATGGCCAACGCCGCCGAGCAGGCCATCTCGGGAAAAGGCGGCGGCGAGCCTCTGAATACCGGCACCCGCTCCGTGCTGGAGGACCGCCTGGGCAGCGACCTCAGCGGCGTGCGGGTGCACTCCGACAGCTCCGCCCAGAAATCCGCCGAAGACCTGAATGCCCGCGCCTTCACCCACGGCCAGGACATCTGGCTTGCCAGCGGCGAGTCGCAGAACGACCTCGGCCTGATGGCCCACGAGGCCACCCACGTGGTGCAGCAGAGCGGCGCCGTGCAGCGCCAGGTGGTGCAGCGGGCGAAGGGGAAGAGCAAGAACAAGTCGACCGACCCCGACGAGTACATCGGCCCCGAGGGGACCATCAACCGCCGCACCCAGAAGGCGTCCATTCCCGAGATGAAGGTCCCCACCTTCAAGAAGAAGTTCACCAAGACGCCCTTCGACCTGCCCCAGAAGACCGACGACAAGCGGCCGGACGACCAGCGGGCCGTCTGGGAGAAGGTGGCCAAGGAGGGCCCGGGGCTCGAATCGAAGCTGAAGACCAAGCTGACCAAGGAGAAGTCACCGCGCGCGACCCAGCAGGGTCAGCCCATCCATTTCCTCAAGCTCAAGGGAGACAAGAACTACGTCATCGGCGACAAGGAGGCCATCCGCCAGCGCGCCCTGCGGCCGTTCTGGGGCAAGGACGGCCAGCGGAAGTTCCATGACGTCGATCACCAGCTCGAGCTGCAGCTCGGCGGCCCCCATGAGATCGGCAACATGTGGCTGCTGGAGTCCGGCCCCAACCAGGAGTCCGGCCGGCAGATCCGGGTGGAGCGCAACGCCCGCATCCAGAAGCTCATCGACGCCGCCACGGGCCCGGTGTGGACCAGGAAGCCCCCCACGGCGGAGGCGGTCCGCCGCTCCTACACCATCAAGGTCGAAAGCGTGGTCGGCGGGCTGGCCCCCAAGGGCACACCCGAGACGTGGACGCTCCCCCAGATCCAGGCCGGCGAGCAGATCGACGTCCTGAGCGCCCTGACCAAGAAGCAGATCGAGGCCGCGGGCCTGGAGGGAGACCCGGACAAGCTGGCCATCTACACCAGCGAGACCGGCGGCGGCGTGCGCTTCATCGACTGGGGCAAGAAGGTCACGTCGAAGAAGGTGAGCCTCCCATTCGGCAAGAACTTCCGGATCAACCAGGTCGACTACAGCAAGAGCAAGGGCGGCTCGCTCAGCGGCACGGCGTTCAAGGACAACAAGATCATCGAGCAGGTGGCCCTGAGCTTCCCCATCCAGGAGTCCGACGCCGTGGACTGGGGCGGCTTCGTGCCCCAATCCGCCGTCACCCGCGCCGTGAGCAAGGTGCTCAAGGCCAAGGGGCTGAGCCCTATCACCATCGACAACGCCGAGCTCGATCCTGAAAAGGGGATCATCGCCCGCGGCAAGCTCAGGCCCAGCATCCCCCTGTTCTCCAAGAACGTCGAGATCGACATCGTCATCGAAGGCGACGACGTCTACCTGAGCAAGACGTTCGACATCGGCGACTACTCCTTCCCCGGCCCGATCAAGGTGACCGACGCGAGCCTCACCGTCAATGCCGGCACCCGGGGCTTCGAGGTCCTCGGCGACGTCTTCTTCGACGTCGAGAAGCTCGGCCACGGCAGCCTGCACGGCCTCGGCTCCACCTCCAAGGGCTTCGGCCTCAAAGGCAAGCTCGAGCTCGAGAGCGACCTCTTCTCGCCCGCCGAATTCGAGGTCTGGTACCGCGACGAGAAATTCGGCGGCAAGGGCAAGCTGGGCGTCAAGTCCGGCAAGCTCAAGGGCGTCAAGTCGGCCACCGTCGAGGTGCTGATCGACGGCGACCTCTGGGAGGCCAAGGGCGCGGTCGAGCCCGACATGCGGGGTATCGAGAAGGCCTCGCTGGAGGTCAAGTACAACCCGGCCGTCGGCATCGAGGCCATGGGCAACCTCCAGCTCGCCTCCGACATCCCGCTGGTCAAGGGCGGCTCGGTCGAGGCCTCGATGAAGCCCCGCGAAGGTGGCACCGACTACGTGGTCAAGGCCCACGGCAACGCCATCATCGGCTTCCACGGCCTCACCGCCAACATCGACGTCGACTACGACGACGGCGCCTTCACCGTCCACGGCACGGTGCCGTTCGAGAAGGGGATGCTCAAGGGGAACATCACCCTGGGCGCCACCAACCGCGCCGTGGGCGACGACGGCCAGCCCTCCGGCCCGCCAACCGAGACGATCACGCCGTTCGGCTCGGGCATCGCCACGATCAAGATCGCACCCTGGTTGCAGGGCACCGCCGGCATCAAGCTGCTCCCCAACGGCGAGATCGAGGTCTCGGGCAAGATCGCTCTGCCCTCGGCCCTCGACGTCTTCCCCGAGAAAAAGGTCAACAAGAGGATCTTCGAGATCGGGATCGACATCCCGCTGGTGGGCGTGTCCGTGCTCGGCAAGCGCATCGGCATCTTCGCCACCGTCGGCGGCGGCCTCGACGCCAAGGCCGGCATCGGGCCGGGCCAGCTCCGCGACCTCAGCCTGGAGATCACCTACAACCCGTCGCACGAGGAGGAGACCAAGGTCACCGGCCGCGCCCTGTTCCACGTCCCGGCCTCCGCCGGCCTGCGCCTCTTCATCAAGGGCGGCGTCGGCGCCGGCATCCCGGTCGTCAGCGCCGAAGCCGGGCTGGAGGTGGGCGCCGCGCTCGGCGTCGAGGGCGCCGCACAGGCCGAAGTGACGGTCGAGTGGAGCCCGGCCAAGGGGCTGTCGCTCGATGCCGAAGCGAAGGTCTACGCCGAGCCCAAATTCACGTTCGACATCACCGCCTACCTCAAGGTCAAAGCGGACCTCTTGATCAAGACGGTCACCCTGGTCAACAAGCGCAAGAACCTCGCCTCGTTCCAGTACGGCTCCGGCCTCCGCTTCGGCATCACCTTCCCGATCCACTACCGGGAGGGCCAGCCTTTCGACGTCTCGCTGTCCGACGTCCAGTTCGAGGTCCCGGACATCGACCCGCTCGACATGCTCTCGGGGCTGGTCAAACGGATCCTCTGACCTCAGGAGAAGCAAGCACCATGGACGACCCCAAGCACTTCCCCATCCCCAAGCGCAACGGCGGCGGCCCGGACGCGGACGGCGGCGATGCGGTCCGCGCCTGCCTGAGCCGCGGCGCGCTGCTCCACGTGGAGGGCGACGTGGACGGCGCCCGCCACGAATACCGCGCGGCCCTGGCGCTCGACCCCGGCAATGCCACGGCCTGGAACAACCTCGGCTTCACCTTCGCCCAGGAAGGGCAGCTCGACGAGGCGATCCACCACTACGAGCGGGCCCTGGAGATCGACCCCGAGCGCAGCATGGCGCTGGCCAACCTCGGCGCGGCCCGCTTCGCCCAGGGAGACCTGGAAGCCGGCCTCGAAGCCCTGGCGCACGCGGTCACGAGCGATCCGGAAAACCTCCTGGCCTGGAGCAACCTCGGCCGCCTCCAGCTCGTGGCCGGCCAGCCCGCGGCGGCCGAGGCCGCCTGGCGCGGCGCCCTGGAGCTGGCCCCAACCGATGCCGACCTCTACGTCTCGCTCGGCACCTCCATCGCCGTGCAGAACCGGACGGAGGAGGCCGTCGCGGTCCTGCGCCGCGCCGTGGACCTCGATCCTGCCTCCTCTCGCGGCTGGGCGCAGCTCGGCACCGTCCTCTTCGCCCGCCACGACCTGGGCTCGGCCACCGACGCCCTGCGCCGCGCCCTGGCACTGGCACCCGAGGACCTGGACGCCCGTCATCAACTGGCCACGACGCTGATGGCCCGCGGGCTCGTCGGCGAAGCGGCCCAGGAGCTGGAGCGGATAATGATCATCGATCCCACGAGCGTCGAGGCCCACACCGATCTGGCGGTGATCGCGCTCTCCCAGGGCCGCGCCACCGAGGCCCTGGCCCGGCTCGAAGCGCTGGCCGAAGAGACAGACGAGACGCCACGCGGTCGCTTCTACCGCGCGCTGGCCCTGGACCAGACCGGCCGCGGCGACGAAGCCGTCCCGCTGCTCACCGAGCTGGCGTCGGCCGAAGGCAAGTACGCCGTGCGCGCCGGCCAGTACCTGCGCGCCCGCGCCGCGGAGGAGCCCCAGGCGTGAAGGCCCTGATCGGCGTCTTCATCCGCCGCGGCCCCCGCGGCGAGCGCGACGAGCGCGGTCTGGCCGAGACCCTGGAGTGGCTCGCCGGCACACCCGCCGACCCGTGCTCCTGCCGGAAGGGCCGCCGGCAGCGACGTTCAACCATCTCCTCGGCCTGCTCACGCAGGGCGACGCGCCGGTGGCCGTCTTTCTGGAGAGCGGGACGCTCCCGGCGCCGGGCTGGCTGGAGGCGCTCCTCGCCGCCCTGGAGGCAGACCCGTCCCATGGCCTCGCCGGTCCGTCGGCCAACCTCGCCTGGAACCGCCAGCGCGCCGCGAGCGCGCCTGCCCCGGGCGCGAGCCGCCAGGAGGTCCTTAGCTTCGCCGAACAGCTCGCCCGCGAAGCGGCTGGCACCTGGGAACGCCTGCAGCCGCTCCACGACCCGTGCGACTTCTGCCTCGCCATCACCCGCGCCGCGGCCGACGCCACGGGCGGCGCCGACGAGGCCTACGGCGCCGGCCCCTGCTGGGAGATGGACCTGGCCGCCCGATCCGCTCGAGCCGGCTTTCCCGCCGTCTGGGCGCGAGGAGCCTACGTCCACCGCCGGCCGCTCCCCGCCTGGCGGATCCGCCAGGAGGATGGCCTCCACGCCGCCAACCGCCATCTCTACCAGCGCCGCCTCTGCGGCCGGCAGCTCGCAGGCGGAGGACCGTTCCGAGACCACTGCCGGGGGGATGCCTGCGAGAATTTCGCGCCGAAGGGGCTGGTGCAGATCCGGCCGCAGGCTGACCGGACCACGCCCGCTCGCCCCGGGTTTACACCCGGGGCTACCCAGTTCCGCCCTCCGGGCTCTGGAAACCCAGGCTCTCCAGAGCCCGGAGGGCGACATTCGGTAGCCCAGGGTGTAAACCCTGGGCACGGGCCTGGGCACGGGCACGAGGCATCCGCCTCCATGCCTCTCACCACCACCGAGCACCCGCTCGTCTCCTGCCTCATGCCGACCAGCGCCGCGCGGCGCGCCTACCTCCCCCATGCCGTGCGCTGGTTCCTGCGCCAGGACTGGCCGGCCAAGGAGCTGGTGGTGATTGACGATGGCGACGACGGCGCCGAGCCGGTGCGCGACCTGCTGCCGGACCTGCCGTCGATCCGCTATGTGCGCATGGACGGGCGGATGCCGCTGGGCGCCAAGCGCAATCGCGGCTGTGAGGCCGCCCAGGGCGACATCCTCGTCCACTGGGACGACGACGACTGGATGTCCGCGCGCCGTCTGACCGTCCAGGTTGAGGCCCTGCTCGCCGGCAAGGCGGACCTCTGCGGCCTCGACCGGCTGCTCTACTTCGAGCCCTCCTCCGGCAAGTCCTGGGAGTACGTCTACCCCACCCGCGGTCGGGCGTGGGTGGCGGGCGGCACCTTCTGCTACCGCCGCGAGGTCTGGCGGCGCAACCGCTTCCCGGCTGTGGACGTGGGCGAGGACACCCGCTTCCTGTGGGCCGGCCATGGCCCGCGTATCCTTGCCCTGCCGGACAACCACTTCTACGTCGGCCTGATCCATGGCGGCAACACCAGCACCAAGCACACCTCCGACCCGCGCTGGCAGCCGCGGCCGGCCGACCTTCTGCACGGCGTCCTCGGCACGGACCTCGCCTCCTACGGCATCGCTCCGGCCCTTCCATCCAGAGACGGGGAGCCGGACGCGTGCCGCTGGTGTCGTGCATCATGCCGACCCGCGACCGGCCCGCGTTCGTGCGTCAGGCGATCGAGTACTTCCTGCGCCAGGACTATCCACACCGCGAGCTGCTGATGATCGACGACGGCGAGGCAGAAAGTAGATCATCTCCTGCCGGCCGATCCGCGGGTGCGCTACCTCCGCTGCGACGGCCCCCTCTCCCTGGGCGAGAAGCGCAACCGGGCGATCGAGGCGAGCCGCGGCGAGATCATCGCGCACTGGGACGACGACGACTGGTACCGGCGCGACTACCTCTCGGCCGTGACCGCGGCGCTCTGCGCCGCTGACGACCCGCGGGGGCTCGCCGGGCTCGGCGACTACCTGGTGCGCCTGCCGGACGGCCGGCTCAAGGTCTGCCGCAGCCGCGGCGTGGCCGGCGCCACCTTCTGCTATTTCCGTAGCCTGTGGGAGGCGACGCGCTTCCGCGACGTGGCCGCGGCCGAGGACTACTTCTTCCTCGCCGATGCGAAGCCCCGGCTGCTGCCGCTGCTCAAGAAGCCCGAGGCCTTCATGGTCGTGCGCCACCGCGGCAACACCTGGCGGCGCGAGAACGGCATGGACGTGGAGGCACGCCTGCGCCGCCTCCCCAACTATCCGCAGCCCCTGGAACGAGTGACCGGCGACGAGGACGCCCTCTTCTACCGTGAGGCCCTCACCCCCCGACCCCCTCTCCCATCCGAACTCCCACCCCCCGGGAGAGGGGGAGAAATCCAGATCATCGTCGACCGCGAGGTGCCGCTCGTCTCCTGCATCATGCCGACCTACAACCGGCGGCTCTACATGCCGCAGGCGATCCGCTACTTCCTCCGCCAGGACCATCCGCACAAGGAGCTGGTCATCGTCGACGACGGCACCGATCCGGTGGCCGACCTCATTCCCGACGACGAACGCATCCGCTACATCCGCCTGGAGCGCAAGGTCACGATCGGCGAGAAGCGCAACCGGGCGGTCGAAGCGAGCCGCGGCGAGATCATCGTCCACTTCGACGACGACGACTGGCACGGCCCGCGGCGGCTGAGCCACCAGATCCAGCCCCTGCTGCGCAACGAGGCCGAGGTCTGCGGCCTCGACACCGGCTGGATCCTCAACGTCCTCGACGGCAGGTTCTGGTCGTGCACCGCCAGCCTGCACGCCCGCATGTTCTACGCCGACGTCCATGGCGGCTCGATCGGCTACAAGCGGGACGTCTGGCAGCGCCAAGCCCGCTTCCCCGAGATCAACCTCGCCGAGGACGCGGCGTTCCTGCGCCGCCTCTCGGGCCGGGCGCGCATCCGCAAGGTCCTCAATGACAGCGTCTTCGTCTACATCCGCCACGAAGAGAATGCCTGGGCGTTCCTCTGCGGCCAGCACATCGAGGCATCCTCCTGGAAGGTCATCGATCCGCCATCCTTCATGGCGGCGGACCTGGAGTTCTACACTGGCATCCGGCGCGAGCTGGAAGGCGACGCCGGCCGGCAGAAGCGCCTCGGCGATGCCCTGCGGCTCGCCCGCCGCTACCGCGAGGCGCTGGAGCGCTACGAGCGCGCCCTGGCGGCCGATCCGCTCGACCCCTGGGCCTGGTACGACAAGGGGCAGACCCTCGAAGGCCTCGGCCGCCACGACGAGGCGCTGGCGGCCATGCTCGAAGCCGACCGCCTGCTCCATCCCCAGGACGGCAACCGCCCCTGGGTGCACGCCCAGCTCGGCAAGCTCTACCGCCGCCTGGGCAGCCGCGACCAGGCGCGGGGGCAGCTCGAGACCGCGCTGCGCCTCGACCCGCGCAACCCCACCGCCCGCAGCGAGCTGCGGGGTCTGAGGGTCTGAGGCGCCATGCTCGGGGATCACGCCCAGGTCTTCTGCAGCCTGTACGAAGATGGCGTCTGGGACGAGCGGCAGCCGGGCTCCACGCTGGAGGCGAGCCGGCCGTACCGCTCCTTCGTCGAGCAGCTCCTCGTCGAGCACGAGATCCGCAGCGTGCTCGACGCCGGCTGCGGCCTGGTGGGCTATCCGCACGCGATCGACTGGAAGGGGGCGCGCTACGTCGGGCTCGACATCGTGCCGGCCGTCGTCGAGAGGAACCGCGCGCGCTTCCCGGGCGTGGAGTACGTCGAAGGCGACGCCCGGCAGCTCGGCGCGTATACCGGCTTCGACCTCCTCCTGGTCAAGGACGTGCTCCAGCACTGGAGCCTGGAGAGCGTGCGCGCGTTTCTCGCCCAACCGGCGCTCGCCTCCTTCAAGCACGTGCTCCTCGTCAACTGCGACGACGAGCGCGTCGACAACGCCGACATCGACGACGGCGACTGGCGTCCGCTCAACCTGCTGGCGCCGCCGGAAGCCCGGGACGGTCTGCGCGCCGTCTTCCGCTATGGCACCAAGCGCATCCTGTACCGCGGCCCGCGGCTGTCCCTGCGCGCCCTGCTCGACCGCTACGAGTGGTGGATCGTCAACCTCGACCGGCGCCCGGACCGTCTGCAGCACGCGCGGGAGCAACTGGCGCGCATCGGCATCACCGGCGCGCGCCGCTTCCAGGCCTTCGACGGGCAGCGCCTCCAGCTCCGGAGCATCCGCCCGGACTGGGTGCGGCCGGGCGCCGTCGGCTGCTACCTCTCCCACGCCGCCCTGCTCAAACAGGCGCAGGCGCGCCGGGCGCCCTGCGCGATCGTCGAGGACGACCTCGTGCTCGCCGACGATTTCCTGGATGCGTTCGCGGCCTTCCTCGACGAGGTGCCCGAGGACTGGGACGTGCTGCACCTGCCCGGCGGCGAGCACTGCACCCCGCCACGTGTCCTCGGTCCCAACCACGCGCGCCTCGTGGGCACCTGGGGCACCACCATGTCGTTCCTGCGCCTGCCGGCGATCGACCGCATGCTGGACGAGGTCGACTCGCTGGACCGGCCGATCGACGACTTCTACATCCGCATGATGCCGTCCATGAACTTTTACACGCCGGCGAGAAAGATCGTCTGGCAGGAGGGGAGGTTGGGCACCGACCTCCAGAGACCCCGATGATTCCGAAGACAATCCATCACGTCTGGCCCGGCGAGGACGCGTTCCGGCCGGAGCTGCACCGCTTCCGCCAGAGCTGGATGCAGCACCACCCCGATTGGACCTTCCGCTTCTGGCGCACCGACCTCGGCGACGGCGCGTCCGGCGAGGTGCAGGAGCTGCTCGCCGACCCGCGCTACTCCGTGGTCGTGAAGAGCGACGTGGCCCGCTTCGAGGTGCTGCGCCTCCACGGCGGCGTCTATGTCGATTCCGACCTGGAGTGCCTCCGTCCGTTCGACGAGCTGCTGGGCGACGCCGCCTTCTGCGGCCGCGAGAGCGAGGCCTTCCTGTGCCCGTCCCTCGTCGGCTGCGTGCCGGGCCATCCATTGGCCGGGATGATGGTGCGCGCGGCGCTGGACCGCATCCGTGCGCTCGACCCGGACGACGTCAATGCGCGGCCGAACGAGGTCACCGGTCCGGCGCTGCTCACCGAGCTGGCGCGCGACCGCGGCGACATCCGCGTCCACCCGGAGGCGTTCTTCTACCCGATCCCCTGGTGGGAGACGCACCGGCTGCACGAGCCCACGCCGGATGCCTACGCGAAGCACTGGTGGAACGGCGCCACGAGCCCCAACGGGTGGACGCACAATCCCCAGCCGGCAAGCCAGGAGCGCCCGCCGGAGGCTCCGCCGCCGAGCAATGGCCATGGCCCCGCGAAGTACGACCTGGGCGGCGTCTGGCCGCGCGACGGCTACATCACCGTCAACCTGGTGCCGGGCGCCGACCGCCGCTGCGACATCACCGACCTCGACCAGGTGCATGCCGGCGACGGCGAGGTCGAGGAGTTCTTCCTGAGCCACACGCTGGAGCACATTCCCGCCACGAAGTACGTGCAGTTCCTCCGCGACCTCCATCGCAAGCTGCGTCCGGGCGGAGCAGTCGTCGTGGTGCAGACGGATGCCGGCCGTGTCATCCGTGATTACGCCGCGGGCCGCCTCTCGTTCCGTTCGATGCGCTCGACGCTCTTCACACCCGAGGACCGCCTGCGCGACAATCCGCTCCACGCCCATCAGAACATGTGGAGCGCCGAAGAGCTGGCCCGCGACTTTGGCGCCGTCGGCTTCGACGCGACCGTCTTCAACGCGGGCACCTGGTCGTTCGACATGTGGGATCCGCTGCACCCCGGCGACCTGCAGCGCGATCACGGCAAGCCCATCTGGAACCTGGGGGTGCGGGCGACGAAGCGCTGAGTGGGAGCACGAGGCTCCGCCAGAGTCCGTGGCGGCCGGAAAGAAAACCTCACCCCCTGTCCCCCTCTCCCATCTCCCACCCACCCATCCCCGGGAGAGGGGGGACGTTGTTGATGCCTACGTGGCGAACTCGCCGAACGGCTCCGCATGCGTCCCCCCTCTCCCGGCGGGGGGTGGAAGGGAGATGGGAGAGGGGGACAGGGGGTGAGGATCTGCCCACGCGACCATTGAGTTTGACGGAGCCCTGCGCTGATCAGGGCGGCATTGGGCCACGCTTGCTCGCCATTCATTCCGTCACCCACGCGTAGCGTGGGGGATAAGATCGGGGGCCGGAAGGACGAGTTCCCCCGATGACCGACACCCACCAGCGCATCGCCAACCTCACGCCGGAGCAGCGCCGGCTCCTGGAGATGCGGCTCAGGCGGAAGAACCTCGCGCCGCCTGTGCTCCAGGGCATCCCGCGCCGCGGCGGCGCCGGGCCGCATCCACTGTCGGCCAACCAGGAGTGGATGTGGAATCTCCATCAGAAGGCCGGCGGCCATCCGGGGTGGAACGTCTACACCGGCCTGCGCTTCTCCGGTCCGATCGATATCGCGGCCCTGGGGACGGCGCTCGACGAGGTCACCCGGCGGCATGAGGTGCTGCGCTCGGCCTTCCCGGTGGTGGACGGCCGGCCGATGCAGGTGCTGCTGCCCGACGAGACGGTGATTCCCATGCCGCTGGTCGACGTCTCGGCGCTGCCGGAAGAGATGCGCGAGGCCGAGGCCCAGCGGTTCCTCGGCGAGCGCTGGCGGGCGCTTTTCGATCTCCACCACGGTCCGGTCGCGCGGTTCACGCTGGCCCGGCTGGGGCCGGAGAGCCATCTTCTCCTGGTCATGATGCACCACATGGCGACCGACTGGGTCTCCTACGCCCTGTTCGAGCGCGAGATGGCTGCCTGCTACCAGGCATTCCAGGCGGGCCGGCCGTCGCCCCTGCCACCCCTGCCATCACCGCGCCTCCAGTATTCGGACTACTCGCATTGGGAGCGCGAGTGGCTGGAGGGAGAGACGGCACGCGGGCATCTCGCGTATTGGACGGAGCGGCTGCGCGACCTGCCTGTCCTGGAGCTGCCCACCGACTTCCCCCGTCCGCAGGTCCAGAGCCACCGCGGCGCCCGGCCCCACATGGACGTCTCCGAGGAGACCACGCGCCGGCTCAAGGCTCTGGCCAAGCAGGAGGAGGCCAGTCTCTTCTACATCCTGGTGGCCGCGCTCGACGTCCTGTTCCACCGCCTCTCCGGCCAGGAGGACTTCGCGATCGGCTCGCCGGTCTTCGGCCGCAACCAGCGGGACCTGGAGCCGCTGATCGGCCTCTTCCTCAACTATCTGCCGCTGCGCGCCGACCTGTCGGGAGACCCGACCTTCCACGAGCTGCTGCACCGGACGCGCCGTTCGACCCTGGAGGCCTACGCCCACCAGGATCTCCCGTTCGGCCGCATCCTGGAGGAGGTCCGGCCCGACTACGGCCCGGAGCGGCACCCGGTCTTTCAGACCGCCTTCTTCTTTCTGGAGAATCCACCCTCCGCCGACTTCCAGGACGTGGGCGCGACCCTCCTGGTCACCTATGGCGGCACGTCGCGCTTCGACCTCCTGGTCTCGATCTGGGACCAGGGCAGCCTGCTCGAAGGGTGGATCGAGTACGATCGCGCGCTCTGGCGCGGCGCCACGGTGGAAGGCTGGATCGACCTCTTCGTGGACCTGCTGGAGGCGATCGCGGAGAATCCGGAGCGGCGGTTGTCGGAGCTGGTCCCATGACCTCACCCCCTGTCCCCCTCTCCCACCGCCCCCCCACCGACCGGGAGAGGGGGGACGGCTTTCCGGAAAGTCATGGAAGACCGGACCCGGAGCAGTCTGCTGCGTCCCGCCAGGCACCCGCTCCCAGAACCTTGCCGATCTCGAACAGAGGCTTCGCCTGCGTTCCCCCTCTCCCGGTCGGGGGGAGTGCGATGGGAGAGGGGGCCAGGGGGTGAGGTCATGAGCGTTTCCGAGAAAATCAACAAGCTCTCGGCCGAGCAGCGGGCCCTGCTGCGGTCCCGCCTCCAGCGCAAGTATCTGGAGGGCGGCGACAGCATTCCGCGGCGGCCGGACCCGGCCTCCTGGCCTCTCTCCTTCGCGCAGGAGCGCCTCTGGTTCCTCGACCAGCTCGAGCCTGGGCCGCAGTACAACGACTACACGGCCTTCCGCTTCGGCGGACCGCTGGACGTGCTGGTCCTGGAGCGCAGCCTGAACGAGGTCGTGCGCCGGCACGAGGCGCTGCGCGCCTGCTTCCCGGCGATCGAAGGGCGGCCGGTCCAGGTGGTGATTCCCGCGATGTGGGTCCCTATGCCGGTGATCGACCTTACGGCCGTGGCGGACCCGCAGGCACGGGAGACCGAGGGCATCCGGGTGGCCGTGGAAGAGATCCGCCTGCCGTTCGAGCTCGCCACCGGCCCGCTGGTCCGTGCGCTCGCCGTCCGCATGGCGCCCGAGGACCACCGGGTCGTCCTCAACATGCACCACATCGTCTGCGACGGCTGGTCGGCGGTAATCCTGAACCGCGAGATGGGGGCGATCTACGACGCCCTGGCGAACGGCCGGCCGGTGCAGCTGCCCGAGCTGCCGGTCCAGTACGCGGACTACGCGCATTGGCAGCGCCAGTGGCTGCGCGGCCCGCGTCCTGGACTCCCAGCTCGCCTGGTGGAAGGAGAAGCTGGACGGAGCGCCGCCGGTCCTGGAGATGCCCACGGACCGGCCGCATCCCAAGGTGCGGAGCGGCCGGGGTGCCCGCCTCTATCTCCTCTTCCCCACCCGGCTGGCCGAAGGGCTCCAGGCGATCGCGCAGCGCGAAGGGGTCACCCTCTTCGTGGCGCAGCTCGCCGTGGTCAAGATCCTCCTCCACCGCTGGAGCGGCCAGGACGACATCTCCGTGGGCACGGCGACCGCCGGCCGCAACCGCATCGAGCTGGAGAGCCTGATCGGCTTCTTCGTAAACACCCTGGTGCTGCGCACCGGCCTGTCCGGAGAGCCGACCTTCCGCGAGCTGCTCGGCCGCGTGCGCGAGGCCACGCTGGGCGCCTTCGCCCACCAGGACATCCCCTTCGAGCGGCTGGTCGAGGAGCTGCACCCGCACCGCGACCTGACCCACACGCCGCTCTTCCAGGTGATGTTCGCCGCCCAGGTGACGGACTCGTCCGGCCCGTCCGCCGGGAGCGAGGCGGCCGGCGACCTCTCCCTGCGCGGGCTCGAGATCTCGAACCAGACCGCCAAGTTCGACCTGGTCTTCCATCTGGTGGACGACCCGGGCGGCCTCGGCGGCTGGGTCGAGCTGGACACGGACATTTACGAGCCGGCCACGATCCTGCGCATGATCGGGCACCTGGAGGTCCTGTTCGGCAGCGCGATCGCCGAGCCCGATGTCCCCATCTGGCGCCTCCCGCTCCTGACCGCGGCCGAGGAGGCCGCAGGTGCTCCGCGAGTGGAACGACACCGGGGCTATCCGAGACGGGCAGACCGGGAGACGGCCTTCGCGATGTTCGCCGCCCAGGCGGAGCGCACTCCGGAGGCGCTCGCCCTGGTCTTCGGCGACGAGCGTCTGACCTACGCGGAGACGCGGCGCCGGACGTCCGCACTCGCCGGCCGGCTGCGGGAGCTGGGAGTCGGTCCGGACTCGCCGGTCGCGATCTGCGCCGAGCGGTCGATGGAGCTGCTGATCGCCATGCTGGCGGTGCTGGAGGCAGGCGGGGCCTATGTGCCGCTCGACCCGGCGCATCCGGCGGAACGGCTGGAGTACATGCTGGCGGATTCGGGGGCACGGGTGCTGATGTCCTCACCCCCTAACCCCCTCTCCCATCTCCCACCCTCCCTATCCCCGGGAGAGGGGGAACGTAGATGGAGCGAAGGTGGCGAGCCCGGGCATAAGGCTTTGGATGCGTTCCCCCTCTCCCGGCGGGGGGTGGAAGGGAGATGGGAGAGGGGGACAGGGGGTGAGGTTCTCCCTCTCCCCGACCACCCCGGCTACATCATCTACACATCCGGCACCACCGGCCGTCCCAAAGGCATCGCCCTCACCCAGCGTGCGCTGGTCAACATGGTGCGCTGGCACATCGGCGCCTATGGCGGCGGGCGGCGGGTGCTCGGCTTCTCCTCGTTCAGCTTCGACGTCTTCTTCCAGGAGCTGCTCACCGCCCTGGCCTCGGGCGGCTCGCTTCATCTCCTGACGGAGTCTGCGCGGCGCGATGCCGAAGCCATGGCCCGCTACATCGAAGAGGAAAAGATCGAGGAGATGGTGCTGGCGGTCGTCGTGCTCCAGCAGCTCGCCGAGGTCTGCGAAGGCCGGGAGGAACGGCTCGCCTCGCTACGCTGGGTCACCACGGTGGGCGAGGCCATGAAGATTACACCCGCGGTGGCCCGCCTCTTCGAACGGCTGCCCGCATGCCGCCTGCGCAACTTCTACGGCCCGGCCGAGACGCACGGCATCACCGCCCACATGCTTGCGGGGCCGCCGGGCACCTGGCCTGCCGGACCGCCGATCGGCCGGCCGATCGCCAACGCCCGGCAGTACATCCTGGACCGCAACGGCGCGCCGGTCCCGGCGGTGGTGCCCGGAGAGTTGTTCCTCGGCGGCGTCAGCCTCGCTCGCGGTTATACGGGCAAACCCGACCTCACAGCCGAACGTTTCGTGCCGAATCCGTTTTCGGAGCAGCCCGGGGAGCGCCTCTACAAGACCGGCGACCTCGCGCGATGGCAGCCGGACGGCGTGATCGACTTCCTCGGGCGGATCGACCATCAGGTCAAGATCCGCGGCATCCGTGTCGAGCCGGCGGAGATCGAGGCGGCTCTCTCCCGCCACCCGGACGTGCGCGAGGCGGTGGTGCTGGTCCAGGACGAGGGCGGCGTCACCGGCAAGCGGCTGGTGGCCTATTTCGCCGCCGAGTCCGATCCTCCGCCCCCCGAAGCGTTGCGCGCCTTCCTCGGCCGGAGCCTTCCCGAGGTCATGATCCCGTCGCTCTTCGTGCCGCTCCCTGCGCTGCCCCTGACGCCTCATGGCAAGGTGGACCGCCGGGTCCTCGCCCGGATGGGGTCCGAGGCGGCGATACAACTGGAGGCCGAGCGGCCCTTCGAGCCGCCTCGCGATCCGGTCGAACAGGAGCTTGCCGGAATCTGGGGCCAGGTGCTGGCCGCCGAGCGGGTCGGGCGCCACGACAGCTTCTTCGCCCTCGGCGGACACTCCCTTCTGGCGACCCAGCTTCTGGCGCGCGTCACCCGGGCCTTCGGGGTCGAGCTGCCGCTGCGCGACCTCTTCGAGCGGCCGACCGTGGCCGAGCTCGCGGATCGCATCCGGTCGGCGCGGACGGTGCTGGCCGGACCGGCCCCTCCTCCGATCACGCCACGGCCGGAGCGGCCCGTTGGAGATTGGGACGAGGCCCTCGTCTCGTTCCAGCAGCGCCGGCTCTGGTTCCTCGACCGCCTGCAGCCCGGGAGCGCGGCTTACAACGTCCCCGCGGCGCTGCGCCTGGAGGGGGACCTGGACGTGCCGGCGCTCGCCGCGGCCCTGGCCGGGATCGTGCGCCGGCACGAGGCGCTGCGCACCACGTTTGCGGAGCGCGCGGGCGAGCCGGTGCAGCGGATCGCGCCAGCCTCCACGCCGGAGCTTCCCCTGACCGACCTCGCCGGCCTTCTCGCGGAGGTCCGGGAGGAGGAGGCCCGCCGCATCGCCCTGGAAGAGGCGGCGCGCCCGTTCGACCTCGCCCGCGGGCCGCTGCTGCGGGTCTGGCTCCTCCGGCTCGGTCCCGCCGAGCACGCTCTTCTCGTGATGTCCCACCACATCGTCAGCGACGGCTGGTCGCTCCAGGTGTTCCAGCGCGACCTGGGAACCCTCTACGACGCCTTCTCGCGGCGGCTCCCTTCTCCGCTGCCCGCCCTGCCGATCCAGTATGCGGACTTTGCCCTCTGGCAGCGCGGCTGGCTCCAGGGGGAGGTCCTGGAACGGCAGCTCGCCTGGTGGCGGGAGCGGTTGGCCGGGGCCTCGCCGGTCCTCGACCTCCCCACCGACCGGCCGCGGCCGCCGATCCAGAGCCAGCGCGGCGCCTATCGCTGGCGGCGGCTCCCGGACGATCTGGCGGCCAACGTGCGCGCCCTCGCCCGTGGCACCGTGTCGACCCCGTTCGCGGTCCTGCTGGCCGCCTTCCAGGTCGTCCTCGCCCGCCATGCCCATCAGGAGGACTTCTGCGTCGGCTCGCCCACCGCCGGCCGCGACCGCCTGGAGACCGAGGGGCTGATCGGCCTCTTCGCCAACGTCCTGGTGCTGCGCGCCGGCCTCGCGGGCGAGCCGGGCTTCGCGGAGCTGGCCGGCCGGGTCCGGGAGAGCATCCTCGCGTCCCACGCCCATGCCGACCTCCCGTTCGAGCGGCTCGTCGAGGAGCTGCAGCCCGAGCGGATGCTCGACCGCTCGCCGCTCTTCCAGGTGGCGTTCGGCCTGCTGACCGCCGACCCGCGGGAGGCCGGGCTGCCGGGCTTGCGCGTCTCTCCGCTGGTCCCGACCGTACCGGCGGTGAAGTACGAGATCTTCTTCAACGTCCTCGACACCGGGGAGGCGATCAACCTCGGCATCGAGTACGCCGCCGACCTCTTCGAGCCCGCGACCCTCGACCGGCTGGCCGACGGCTGGCAGACCCTCCTCGCTGCGGCTGCCGCCGATCCTGCGCGGCCGGTCTTCAGTCTCCCGCTGCTTTCCGAGGCCGAGAGGCACCAGCTCCTGGAGGAGAGCCAGGGTGATCGAAAGCCTGTGCCGGAGGGGCTCCTCCACGAGCCCTTCCTGGAGCAGGCCCGGCGGACGCCGGAGGCTCCGGCCCTGGTCCAAGGCGACCAGCGGCTCACCTATGCCGAGCTGGCGGAACGGTCCGGTCGGTTGGCCTCGCACCTCCTGGCCATGGGGATCGGCGCGGAGGACCGGGTGGGGATCCGGATGGAGACCTCGGTCGATGCGATCGTGGCGATCCTGGCGGTGCTCCAGGCCGGCGGGGCCTACGTGCCGCTCGATCCGGCCTATCCGGAGGAACGGCTGCGGCAGATGGCGGAGGATGCTGGGTTGGCGGCGACGATCACGCGAGAGGTCGTCGAGCCCGCTCACCCCGGGTTGACACCCGGGGCTACCCAGTTCCGCCCTCCGGGCTCTCAAATCCTCGGCTCTCCAGAGCCCGGAGGGCGCCATTCGGTAGCCCAGGGTGTGAACCCTGGGCTAGGGCGGCGGCCTCGCCCCGAGAGCCTCGCCTACGTCCTCTTCACCTCCGGCTCCACCGGGCGCCCCAAGGGAGTCGCCTGCCACCATGCCGGGGTCCTGAATCACCTGGCGGAGCTCGACGAGCGGGCGCCGGTGCCCGTGGGCGCGGCCTCCAGCGTCTGGACGAGCCTGTCCTTCGACCCCTCGGTCTGGGAGGTCTTCTCGGCCCTGCTTTCGGGGGGACGGCTGGAGATCCCGCCCGCGGCGGTGCGGGCCGACGGCCGGGCCTTCGCCGCCTGGCTCGCCGAGCGCGGGATCGAGAGCGCCTACGTGCCGCCGATGCTGCTAGCGGACCTGGCCGCGGCGCCCCCGCCGAGCCTGCGCCGGCTGCTCGTCGGCGTCGAGCCGATCCCCGAGCCTCTCCTCGCCTCGCTGATGCGCAGCATCCCCGGGCTGCGGATCCTCAACGGCTACGGCCCCACCGAGGCGACCATCTGCGCAACCCTCTACCCCGTAGGCCCGGAAGCGCGCGACCGCCGGACGCCGATCGGCCGGCCGCTGCGCAACGCCCGCGCCTGGCTTCTCGACCGGCACCTGGAGCCAGTCCCGCCTGGGGCGGCCGGCGAGGTCTGGCTCTCCGGTGTGGGGCTCGCCCGTGGCTACCTCGGCCGGCCGGACCTGACCGCCGAGCGTTTCCTCCCCGAGCCGTTCGCGGGGATCGAGGGCGAGCGCATGTACCGCACCGGCGATCTGGCGCGCCGGCTGGCGGACGGCAATCTGGAGTTCCTCGGCCGGATCGACCATCAAGTGAAAATCCGCGGCCTGCGGATCGAGCTCGGCGAGATCGAAGCCGCCCTCGCCTCCTGCCCGGGGGTGCGCGAAGCCGCCGTGCTGGTGAGAGAGGATCGTCCAGGCGACAAGCGCTTGGTGGCCTATGTGGTCGGGGACGTCCCGCCCCGCGAGCTGCGCGCCTTCCTGCGCAGCCGTCTCCCCGAGCCCATGCTCCCTTCGGCCTTCGTGCGCCTCGACGCCCTGCCGCTCACGCCGGCTGGCAAGGTCGACCGCCGGGCCCTGCCCGCTCCGGAGCGCACCGGCGACCGCGAGGCCCTCCCGCCGCGCGATGCCGTCGAGCTGGAGCTGGTCCACCTCTGGGAGGACATGCTCGGCGTCCGGCCGATCGGCGTCCGCGACAGCTTCTTCGAGCTGGGCGGCCACTCCCTGCTGGCCATCCTCCTGATGGCCCGCCTGCGCGAACGGTTCGGCCGGGACCTCCCGGTCGCCGTGCTCTTCATGAGCCCCACGATCGAGGATCTGGCCACCGTCCTGCGCCAGGAAGGGACCACTGTCGAGACGGACCCGCTGGTCGCCATCCAGCCGGCCGGCACCCGTCCGCCGCTCTTCCTGGTCCACCCGGCCGGAGGCAGCGTGCTCGGCTATGCCCCCCTCGCCAACATGCTGGGCCCCGATCATCCGGTCTACGGGTTCCAGGCCACCGGTGCCGAGGCCACAATCGAGGACATGGCCGACCGCTATCTCCGCAGTCTGCGGAACGCGCATCCGCAAGGCCCCTACCGCCTCGGCGGCTGGTCGCTGGGCGGCCTCGTCGCCTTCGAGATGGCCCGGCGGCTGGAGGCTGAGGGGGAGAGTGTCGACCTCATCCTGATCGATACCATGGCGCCAGGCCACTATGGCGATCCCCTTCCCGACTCCGACCTCGTCCTCGCTCTCGCCGCGGACCTGGGGGCCCGGATCGGAATCGGGCTTCCCGCCATGATCGTCGAGGAGCTGCGGAGCCTGGATATCAATGAGGGCCTGCGCCGCCTCCTCGGCCTGGCACGCGAAGCCGACCTCCTCCCGCCGGGGCTCGACCTCGTCGGAGCAAGGCGGCTCTTCGAGACCTTCCGGACACACGCCGAGGCGGCGCGTTGCTACGAGGGGGGCACCTACGGCGGCAAAGCGCTGCTCTTCCGTCCCGAGGACACACCGCGCGATTCCTTGCCGGGGTGGGAAGGGCGTGTGGCCGAGCTTGGGGTGGCCTCGATCCCCGGCGACCACTATTCCATCCTGCGGCCGCCGCATATCGACGATTTGGTGTCACGTCTCGTCGATCCTCCGCACCCAAGTAAGTAGAAGAACATCTTCGAGTAGCTCCTCCAGAAGGCGATTGACGTAGCGCGCAGCGGCGACACCGACGCTGCGGCGAAGTGTGGGACTCATGACCCGCAGACGCTTGCGCCTCGCATCGGACCTCCGCATGGCTTCGCAGCCCCCCGTCTGCCGGGGCCCACCGGCGGCGTCATGCCCCCATGTCCTTCTCCTCTCTTTGATCTGGACTTCCCTCTGGTGGAGGTATTATGAAGCGCAAGATAAAGCTGCTTTCCTTCGTCCTTGCTACCGTCTTCATCCTGGGCTTGCCGCCGATCTTGCTGTTGACCGCCGGCCTCAGCCCCGAGCCACCCGCTGCGGCGGTGCAGCCTGCTGATCCGTTCCAGGCCATTCTCGCGGAGCAGTCGGCCCTCGAGCCGTTCTATCGGGACTGGCAGAAGAAGTACGTCGCCGCCGGAGGCGACGGCAACGTCATGATCACCGTCGGCTGGACGGAGGGTCTCTCCACGGAGCCCAGCGCCGCTCGCGGCCAGGTGGACCTCGACCTGATCGCCGGCTCGGTGCGCGCCGAGGTGCGCGGCCTGAACGGGCAGCCGGCCGACCTGTGGATGGTCGACAACCAGGACGGCCCCGGCAGGACCGTGCAGCCGGAGCCGGGAGACCGCATGTTCCGCATCGGCCGCCTGGAGGGCGGCTCGGCCGCCAAGGTCGCGGCGCGGCTCGGCCGCGAGTTCTTCCGCGACTTCGAGCTCGACCTGGTGGTGGTCTCGCGCGCCGGCAGGACGCCGGCTGAGAGCAGCATGCTCCTCGGCACCCGGTCGTATTTCGAGCGGCTCTACACGACCACCCGCGTGGAGCAGGAGCAGGCGCGGGAGACCCTCGGGCTGCAGGGTTTCCTGAGCCCGGCCTCCCTGGGATCGATGTTCGTTCCCCGCGAGGCGGAGGCGAATTCGGCCGTCCTCATCTCGCACGGCCTGGTCAGCCAGGCGGTGGGCCAGGGCGCCGACCTCTTCTTCCGCGGCACCTTCAGCGGCAACCGCCGCACCTGCGCCACCTGCCACCGGGTGACGAACAACCAGGGGCTCGACCTCGACTTCATCCAGACGCTGTTCCCCACCGACAAGCTCTTCGTGGCGGAGCTCCCAGCCTTCCTGGGCGGCGTGCCCGGCCTCGAGCGCCCGCAGCTCATGCGCAATCATGCTCTCATCCTGGAAAACACCGACGGCTTCGGCCCACCCAGCCCCACCGTAAGGTTCACCATGCGCGGCGTGCCGCACTCGCTCTCGATGGCCACTTCGATCGTGGCCCCAGCGGACGGCAGGGCGCCGGTCCAGCGCACGGGCTGGAGCGGCGACGGCGCTCCGAGCACGGGTGCACTCCGCCTCTTCCCGGTTGGCGCGGTGACCCAGCACTTCACCAAGCGCCTCAACCGGGTCTCCGGTGTTGACTTCGTCCTGCCGACGGACGCCCAGCTCGACCGGATGGAGGCCTTCTCCCTGGCCAGCGGCCGCCTCAACGAGCTCAACCTCGCCAGCGTGACCCTGACCAACTCCGGCGCCCAGGCGGGCAAGGTCCGGTTCGTGGCCACCGACGCCCGCTGCAACGGCTGCCACGCCAATGCGGGCGCCAACATCGCCACCGGCCAGAACTTCAACTTCGACACGGGCGTCGAGAGGGCTCCCGACCCCAGCCAGGCCACCGAGCCCCATCCGCTCGACGGCGGCTTCGGGGTCGCCAACCGCGACTGCGACGCCAACGGGGTCAACGACTGCTTCGGCGACGGCACGTTCAACACGACGCCGTTGATCGAGGCCGCCGACACCGAGCCGTTCTTCCACAACAACAGCTCCGAAACCATCGAGGATGCGGTGGAGTTCTATACGACCCCGGCGTTCGCCCAGTCGCCCGCCGGCGGCGGCGTGGCCGTTCCGTTGTCGCCAACGGACATCGACAACATCGGCAAGTTCCTGCGCGTCCTCAACGCGGCGTTCAACACCGCCCTCTCGCAAAAGCGCAACACCGCCGCCCTGGCTCTGGAGAACAGCGCCAGCACGGACCCCAACAAGCGCAACACCACCAACATGCTGCTCTCGCTGGCCAACACCGAGGCCGTGGACGCCATCGAGGTTCTGGACGCCAAGGGCCTCCACTCCGACGCCGTGTTCTTCCTCCTCAACGGCATCACCAAGAACACCGTCGTCATCCTCGACTCCTCGCTCTCGACCAGCCAGCGCAAGAGCCTGATCCAGGGCGCCCTGAACGACTTCAACTTCGCCAAGTCCAGGTACGGAAGCGGCCTCAACTTCACCCTGGGCGAGGGCAACCTCCTGTTCTGAGCCGACCCTGATCCTGCCGGCAAGAACCCGGCCCCCACCTCAGGGGGGCCGGGTTCGGCTCCGGCCCCGCGGTGCTGTATATTCCTCGTCCCTATGGCGAGCTTCCTGCGCGACTTCCGGCATGCCCTTCGCCTCGCGGTGCGGTCTCCGGGCTTCACGCTGCCGGCGGTCCTCACCCTCGGCCTCGGCATCGGCGCGGCCACTGCCATCTTCAGCATGGTCGACGCCGTGCTCCTGCGGCCCCTCCCCTTCCACGACCAGGACCGCCTGGTCACCGTCTGGGGCGAGGTCAAGGAGCGCAACCAGAAGCTCGTCGAGGTCTCGATCCAGGACTTCACCGACTGGAAGGACAACAACCGGGTCTTCTCCGACTTGGCGGTGATCACCACCAACGACGCCGACGTCTCCCTGACCGGCCGCGGCGAGGCCCTCCACGTGCGGGGACGGCTGGCCTCGGACAACCTCTTCCGGGTCCTCGGCGTCCGGCCCGCCTTCGGGCGGACCTTCCTGCCCGGCCAGGAGGACAAGCCGGGCGCCCGGGTGGTGGTGCTCTCCCACGGTTTCTGGCAGCGGCACTTCGGCTCCGACCCAGCGGTCGTCAACCAGAAGGTCCTCCTGGACAACACGCCCCATCTGATCGTGGGTATCCTGCCCCCGGATTTCCGCTTCCCCCAGGGCGTCGACCTCTATACGACCCTGTCCGACCTCTATGCCGACACCTCGATCCGCGACCTCCGGATCATGCACGCGATCGGCCGCCTGAAGCCGGACGTCGGCCTGGAGCAGGCGCGCGAGGACCTCCTCCGCGTCTCCCTCGCGATGCAGCAGCAACGCCCGGTCGCCAATCAGGGCTATACGGCGCGGGTCACGCCCATCGTCGAGGAGATCCTGGGCGACACCCGGGCCGCGCTCCTCCTGATGCTCGGCGCCGTCGGGCTCCTGCTGCTCATCGCGTGCGCCAACGTCGCCGGCCTGCTCCTCGCGCGGGCCGCGGCGCGGCAGAAGGAGACCGCGGTGCGCACCGCCCTCGGCGCCGGGCGCACGCAACTGGTCCGGCAGCTCCTGGCCGAAGGCCTGCTGCTCGCCGTTCTCGCGGCGGTCGTCGGCCTGCTGCTCGCCTGGGCCGGCCTCCAGGTCCTCGTCGCCATCGGCCCGGCGGACATCCCGCGCCTGGACGAGGTGGGCATCGACGGCCGGGTCATCGCCTTCGCCCTGGCCGTGTCGCTCGCCACCGTGCTCCTCTTCGGCCTGGCGCCGGCGCTCCAGACCACCAGCCCGGACTTCTCCGCGGCGCTCAAGGAAGGAGGCAAGTCGTCGGCGGGCGTCCGCACCAGCCGGCTGCGCAACCTGCTGGTCGCCGGCGAGGTGGCCCTGGCCCTGGTCGTGCTCGTCACCGCCGGGCTGGTCATCCGCAGCTTCGTGGAGCTCGAGCGGACCAACCTCGGCTTCCGGCCGGAGCGGCTCCTCACCTTCCGCCTGACGCTCAACAGCAAGTACCCCGAGCCGCACAACTGGGCCGGCTACTTCCAGAACGTGCTGCAGCAGGTCGAGGCCCTGCCGGGGGTCGAGCGCGCGAGCCTCGTGCTCCTGCGCCCGCTCTCCGGCCCCATCGGCTGGGACTACGACTTCACGGTCGAGGGCCAGACGCCGGAGGCGCAGGCGACCAACCCGACGTCGAACCATGAGCGGGTCAGCCCCGGCTACTTCCAGACCATGGGCATCCCGCTGCTCCAGGGGCGGGACTTCACGACGACGGATACCGACACGTCGCAGCTCGTGGCCATCGTCAACAAGTCCACGGCCGAGCGCTTCTGGCCGGGCCAGGACCCGAGGGGCAAGCGCCTGCGCTGGGGCCGCGGCGGCCAGACGGACCGCCCCTGGCTGACCGTGGTCGGCGTGGTGGGCGACGCCCGCTACCGCGAGATCGAAGCCGTGCGGCCCGATCTCTATATCCCCTTGCTGCAGCAGCCCCACTGGGCCATGGACGTGATGGTCCGCGCCGAGGGCGATCCGCTGGCGCTCGCCGGGGAGGTCCGGCAGGTGGCCCGCTCCATCGACCCCGACATCCCGGTGGCCAACCTGACCACCATGGAGACGGAGATCTCCGAGTCCATCGCCCGGCCGCGGCTGCGTACCCTGATCCTCGGGCTGTTCGCCGTGCTCGCGCTGCTCCTCGCCGCAGTGGGCCTCTACGGCATCATCGCCTACTCGGTGGCCCAGCGCCGCCAGGAGATCGGCATCCGGATGGCCCTCGGCGCCGACCGCAGGGACGTGCTGCGCTACGTCCTGCGCCAGGGGCTCGGCCTCACCCTGGCCGGGCTCGCCGCCGGGCTGGTCGGCGCCATCGCGGTGACCACCACCGGCTGGCTCTCCGCGCTGCTCTACAACGTCAAGCCGACCGACATCCTGACCTTCGCCGTGGTGCCGCTCGTCCTGATCGCCGTGGCCCTGGTCGCGAGCTTCCTCCCCGCCCGGCGCGCCACCCGGGTCGATCCCCTGGTGGCCCTGCGGGCCGAGTGACCTTCGATAGGACCACCGCCCAGAGGGTAGGGCGGACGCGCGGGGCCTTTTGCGCTATAAATCCCTTCCCAGCGAGGACCTGATGGGACCTGATAGACACAGCGCCTCCGAACCGGGCTCCCGGGTCATTGCCTTTCCCAGCCCGGCAGAGCTGGACCTGGTGGCGCTCCGCCAGGACCTGAAGCGCGCAGTGGCCCAGACCTGCCCCCGCTGGATGTCCGACCGCTCCGAGGACATCATCCAGGTTGCCCTCATGCGTGTCGTCGAGATCCACCGCAAGCGTGAGGGAAACGCCGAGTTCAGCTCGTTCTACCTCAGGAAGGCAGCCTACAGTGCCGTTATCGATGAAATCCGGAGGCTACGCAGGCGCCAGGAGGTTCCTTTGGAAGACGAGAGCTCGGAGGTACGGTTCGATCCGGCGTCGGAAAGCCCCGACCCCGAGCGCACCGCAGCCGCGAAGGAGACCGGACGGGCAATCCGGGACTGCCTCGGCCGGCTGGTCAGCCCGCGCCGCTCGGCCGTGACGCTCAACCTGCAAGGGCACAGCGTCCCCGAGATCGGCAAGCTGCTGGGCTGGACCACGAAGAAAGCGGAGAACCTCGTCTACCGCGGCCTGGCGGACCTGCGTGGATGCCTCGATGGGAAAGGAGTGGCGCGATGAATTTGGAGGATGAGGAGCTCACCAAGCTGCGCCGGGCATTCGCGTCTGTCTCGCAACCCGCCCCGGCTCCCGAAACCTGCCCCGCCCCGGAGAGGATCTGGGCGGCGGTGCACGGCGAGCTGACGCCGGACGAGGTCGAGCAGATCGTGGAGCACACCGTGGTGTGCTCGTCCTGCGCCGAGGACTGGCGGCTGGCGCGCGCCCTCCAGGCGCCCGAGCCGGTGGTCTCCACCGCTCCGGCTCCTGGCGCGGTCGTGCGCTACGGCCCCTGGCAGCGCGTGCGCACCTTCGCCCTCGCAGCCGCGGCGGCGCTGGCGGTGGCCGTCGTGGGTGTCCAGCTCTACCAGGCCCAGCAGCCGGACCAGGGTACGGCCGGCTATCGCGAAGGCCAGCAGGACGCCATCCAGTCGCGGATCACGGACGGCGCGTCCCTGCCCCGCGACCGCTTCGTCCTGCGCTGGTCGGCGCCCTCGGCCGCGGGCGCGACCTACGACGTCGAGGTGAGCACCGAGGATCTGCGGGTGATCGCCAGCGCCAAGGACCTGCGGACGCCCGAGCTTCCAGGTGCCCGCGAGCGCCCTCGCCGGCATGCCGACCGGCTCGCGTCTCTTCTGGAAGGTCGAGGCCGACCTTCCCGACGGCAGCCGCCTGAGCTCGAAGACCTTCGTGACGACGGTCCAGTAGGGAAATGAACAAAGAAGATGAGAAATTAGCATCTTCTCTCGTATAAATTTTTCCTGCCGCAGGTGGGATCCAAGAACCTTGGGAATGGTTCTCCGTATCAAGCCGGGAGATGGGAAGGAGGGGTGAGGGGAACGCCTCACTCCCTTCGTTCCTGGAGATGAACGCAAACCTGGAGCCGACCCGCCGGCCTGAAGAATTGAAGGAGAACATCATGATTCACGAGATGACCGAGCCCCAAGACGAGAAGACGAGACCCGCGGCCGCGACCGCCCCGGACACCACCGGCGATCCGAAGGAAGGCGGCAAGGACTACGATCCCTACTGCTGCACTCCTCCGGACGAGAACCCGGGGCCGATCGGCGGTTAGCCTTTGCATGGCGGGCGGCCCAGGTGCGCCGCCCGTTTTTCAATCTCCCTGGGTGGCCTAGACTCCCCTCCCTCAATGTCTTCTCGTACCGCCGTCCTGCTGCTCGCCCTCGCCCTGTCCTTTTCGTTGGCACGCGCACACGCCGAAGTCAAGCCCGACTTCGCGGCCTGCGATTCCCAACTCGCTACGACGCCGGACGCCGAGCAGTCCGCCAAGTGCTTTTACGAGGTGGGCCGAGATCCGGCACAGGCGCAGGAGGCCGTCAATCGGCTCCGGACTCTCCTCTCCCAACGGCCCGGCCACCCTTGGATCACGTTCTACCTGGGGCATCTGACCCAGAACTGGGCGGAAGCCGAGGTGCTCTATCGCACTGCCGCCAGGAAGTTCGCCGAGAGGCGCATCCCCCGTGGCGAGGTTCTCGCGAGACTGAACCTGCAGCGCGTCCTGTCCCAATTGGGACGCACCGAAGCCGCTGGAGACGAGGCGGAGCAGGCTGAGAAAGTGGCCGACGCCTCGGGAAACCCAAATCTGATCGCCTGGGCGAAGATCGGGCGGGTCCGTTATCTGTTCTCGCTCGGCCGGGACCTGGAACGGGCTTACCTCCTTCTCCGCCGCGCCGAAGAAGTCGCCTTTCCCAAGGGAGAGTACTCGATCCAGCGCGATTGCTTGGTCTGGCTCGGCAACGTCAGCCTGGAGCTCGGGCGCTACGAAGAGGCCAAGGCCAACTATCTCCGTGCCGCGGAGCTGGCCCGGTCGGAGACCGACCTCTTTGGAGAGGCCAGTGCCCGCTACAGTCTGGCACGCACCTTTCTGGACGGCGTCGCCGAGGCACCACGTCCCGGGTACCGGCAGGAGGCGATCGAGCTTGCGCGGCATGCCCTGGCCACCGCCGCGGCCGCCGAGAACCGCGGTGTCGAAGCCAAGGCGCACTGGCTGCTCGGCCTGCTCACCACCGGCCGCGAAGCCCGGCAGCACCTGGAGGCCTGCCTGAAGGCTGCGGACAACCTCCACGACCGGAGCTATTGCCTCAATGCCCTGGCCCGCCATTTCTCGGCGGAGGACCCCGCCCGGGCACGAACCGCCATCGAAGAGTCGCTTCGTCTGGTCCGCCAGTCCGACAAGCCCTGGATGATGGCCTACGCCTGGCGCGAGCGGATGCGCGTCAGTTGGGCCTCCGGCTCGACGGAGCAGGCCGTGGCCGACTCAGAGTCCGCGCTCGACGCCATCGAGACGCTGCGCGGTCTGCAAGGAAACTCGTCCAGCCAGGTCGGCTTCTTCTCGAGCTGGTCCGAAGACTACTCCTGGCTCGCCGGCCGGTTGCTCGAAGCCGCCGCGCAGCGCAAGGGACGGGACAGCCTCGGACGCGCCTTCGGCGTGATGGAGAGAAAGCGGGCCCGCGCTCTGCTCGATGCTCTCGCCGCCGCGCAGGCCACCCCCGAGCACGGCGCCACCGAACAGGCGCTACGGACGCGCCGCGCCCTCCTCCTCGAGGACATCGCCCGGGTCCAGCGCCGGCTGCTCGATCCCGAGCTGCCAGCGGCGGAGAGGACGACCGCCCAGACAGAGCTCGAACACTTGGAGCTCGAAGAAGCCGAGGTCCGTGACCAGATCGACCGTGCGAGCCCCGCCCGCTCCGTCGCCTCAGCCTTCGCCTCGCTGACCGAAGTGCAACGCGCCCTCGCGCCGGACGAGGCCCTCCTGTCGTTCCAGGTCGCTCCGGACGAGGACCTGTTCGGCGGCTTTGCCGGCGGCTCGTGGCTCGTCGTTGCGACGCGCGACGGCAGCCGGGCCTACCGCCTGCGCCGCGACCGCATCGCCCTGCGGCCGGCCGTAGCCCTTTTCAGCGGCCTCTTCGAACGGCGCGACGGCGCGGAGGAGGCGCCGGCCGCCGGCCTCTATCGCGACCTCCTGGCCGACGCCCTGAAAGACCTGCCGCCGAACGTGCGGCGCCTCGTGCTCCTCCCGGACGACGCGCTCCACCAGCTCCCCTTCCCCGCGCTGCGTCCCGACCCGAGGGGTCCGCCGCTGGCCAGCCGCTACGAGATCACCGTCGCGCCATCCGCCACCCTCTGGCTCCACTGGCGGCGCAATCAGCCGGCGCCGGCGGCAGAGCCGCTGCTGGCCCTCGCCGATCCGGTGATGCTGGGGACGCCGGGAATCACTACGGGCCGCCCCGCCGGCCCGCCCGCAGAGCGCTCCGCCGTGTTCGCTGCCGCGGCCCGTCTGGAAGCCCTGCCCTTCGCGCGCCGCGAGGGCCGCGCGGCGGCGCGGTACCTGGGTGGCGGGAGCCTCCTGCGCATGGGAGAGGACGCCTCCGAGGGCTATCTCAAGAGCGAAGACCTGCGGCGGTTCCGCATGCTCCACTTCGCCACCCATGCCGTGCTGGACGCCCGCAACCCCGAGCGTTCGGGCATCCTCCTGACTCCGGCCCCGGCGACCGAGGACGGCCTCCTCCAGCTCCGCGAGATCGTACCCCTCCATCTCGACGGCACGGTGGCGGTCCTCTCCTCCTGCCGCAGCGCCTCGGGCACCGTGCTCCGCGGCGAGGGGGTCATGGGCCTGGCCCGCGCCTTCTTCCAGGCCGGCGCCCACACCGTGGTGGCGAGCCTCTGGCCGCTGCGCGACGACGACGGCGCGGCCCTGTTCGACCGCTTCTACCGCCGCCTCGCCGAGGGCCGGAGCGTGGCGGCGGCCCTGCGCGCGGCCCAGCTCGACCGGATCGCAGACGGCGCACCGGCCTATGCCTGGGCCGGGCTCGTCGTCCTGGGGGACGGGAACCTGGTCCCGCTTCCAGGCGGACGCCAGGGCCTCCTCCTCGACGAGCGCTGGATCGCCGCCGGCGCCATTCTCCTCCTTTTAGCCATCGCCTCGCTGTTGCTCTGGAAACGTCGTCGTTCCGTCGCGTGAGGGAATCTCCCTATCCCCATCGTTCCTGGAGATGTGTGGGCGGCGCAAGCCGCGAAGGAAACGACAAAATTTGAAATCCGATGATTCCGCTGGAGACCAGTCATGAAAGACAATACGATTTTCGACCCGAAGGCAGCCACCACAGTCCGCGACGAGATCCCTCCGCCTCCGGTCGATCCGCCGAAGACCTGAGCATCCTTCCCGGCGGGCGGGGCCGATCGCCCCGCCCGCCGGTTGGTCTAGAATCGGGGCAGGACCCCTGCCCGCATGCCTATCGGCCGTCCCGCCATCGCCGTTTTCCTCACCTCGGTCCTTCTCTTGCTCTCTGGCCCGGTCCTCGCCGCGGGTGACTCGACGCTGAGCGCCTGCGAAGAGCGCTTCTCCGCCGCGCCGGAGGCCGAGGCATCGGCCGAGTGCTTCTATGCCGCCGGGCGGTCGCCGGGCCTTGCAGCCGAAGCATCCCGGCGCGTGGAGCTGCTGCTCTCCCGCCATCCCAGCCATCCGTGGCTGCTGTTCTACCTGGGTCACCTGCGATGGACAGAGCCGCGGCACGCCGAGCTTCCCTACAGGGACGCCGCGGCGGTCTTCGCCAGGAGCGGTGACGCCATCGGCGAGATCCGCGCCCGCACCGCCCTGCACATGGTCTTGATCAGCCAGGGCCGTCCGGAGGAGGCGGAACGAGAGGTGGAACGGGTCGTCGCCATCGCCCGAGCCACGGGAGACCCTCTCCAGACCGCCCGGGCGAACGTCCTCCAGGCCAGGCATCTCCGCCTGCGAGGGGGAAATCTGGAGAGGGCGTACGTGCTGCTCCACCAGGCGCAGAACGCGGTCTTCCCGGGGTCCGGCGATCTGTACACCCTGCAGCGGGATTTCCTGGAGGAGATGGCCGGAGTCAGCTTCTCTCTCGGCCGGATTCTCGAGGCACGTGCAGCCTATGGGCGGCTGGCCGATCTGGCCCGGGCGCATGGCGAGCGGCGCCTCGAGGTCATCGCCCGCTATGGCGTCCTGCGTGGCCTGGTCGAGGAGGTCCTCGAAATGCCTGGGCCGGAAACCCGCCGGGAGACCGCTCAGGTGGCACGCGAGATCCTGGCGGCCTCCTCCGAGCTCGGGATCCCAGACATCGCTGCCCGCGCCCATATCGTCCTCGGCCAGCTCTCGAGCGGCGCGGAAGCCCACCACCACATCGAGCAGTGCCTTGCGGCCCTGCGCCTCCCGGCGGACCGGAGCCAATGCCTCGTCGCCCTCTCGCGCCAGCTCCGGCGGGAAGACCCTGCCCGCGCGGTCCCGATCGTAACGGAAGCCCTCGCCCTCGCCGATCAGTCCCAGGACCCCTGGGTGCGCTACCACGCTTTGCGGGAACGGATGCGTGTGAGCTGGGCCACCCTTCCCGGCGAGCAGGCCGCCGCCGACTCGCGCACGGCCCTGCGCTCCCTCGAAGTGATCCGGGAGCAGCAGAAAGGGGAATCGGGCCGCGCCGGGCTCTTCTCCCTGTGGTCCGAGGACTACTACTGGCTCTCCGGCCGCCTGCTCCAGGACTTCCTCGAAAACCACTCTACCGGAAGCCTCGACGAAGCCTTCGCCACCACCGAGCGCCTGCGTGCCCGGACGCTCGTCGAAGCGCTGGAGGCTGCCCGCGCAACACCGGCCGTTCTACCAGCAGGGCTCGCTGCGCGACACACCCGGGTCCTGGCACAGCTCACGCAGGTCCAGCGCCGGCTTCTCGAGCCCACCCTGCCGGCCTCGGAGCGGGCCTCGGCTCTCCGCGAGCTGCGCCGGCTCGAAATCGAGGAGGACGGCATCGAGGACCAGATCGCCAGCGCCGGCCCCATACGAGCCCGCGCGCAGCGCCCCGGCTTCGCCACCCTGCCCGAAGTGCGGAGGGTGCTGGCGCCGGACGAGGCCCTCCTCTCCTTCCAGATCGCCCCCGACGAGGGATGGTTCGGCGACTTCGCCGGCGGCTCCTGGCTGCTGGCGATCACGCACGGCGGCACGCGGATCTATCGCCTGCGGCGGGACCGGGTTTCGTTGCGGCCCGCGGTGCGCCTCCTCGACGGCCTTTTCGAACGGCGGGACGGAAGCGAGGCGGCGCCCTCCGCCGGCCTCTATCGCGACCTGTTGCAGGACGCGCTGCGCGATCTGCCATCCGGGGTCCGGAGGCTCGTGATCCTGCCGGACGACGCGCTCCACCAACTCCCGTTCGCGGCCCTGCGCCCCAAGGCCGGGGCCGGGCCGCTCGCCGAGCGCTACCAGATCGCCGTCGCGCCCTCCGCCACGCTCTGGCTGAAATGGCGGCAAGCTCAGCCCGCCCTGGCCGCAGAGCCGCTGCTCGCCCTCGCCGATCCCGTGCTGCCGGGGACCGTCTCGGGGAGCCCTCCGGGCCCGGCCGCAGAACGCTCCGCCGTGTTCGCCGCCGCCACGAGGCTGGGAGCCCTGCCGTTCGCCCGGCGTGAAGGCCGTGCCGCCGTGCGATACCTCGGCGGCGGCAGTATCCTGCGGGTCGGCCAGGAAGCCTCCGAGGGCTTTCTGAAGAGCGAGGACCTCCACCGGTTCCGCGTCCTGCACTTCGCCACCCATGCGGTGCTCGACGACCAGAACAGCGAAAGATCGGGCGTCCTCCTGACGCCCGATCCGGCCACGGAGGACGGCCTCCTCCAGCTCCGCGAGATCGTGCCCCTCCGGCTAAACGGCCAGATCGCCGTCCTCTCCTCCTGCCGCAGCGCTTCAGGCACCGTGCTCCGCGGCGAAGGGATGATGGGAGTGGCGCGCGCCTTCTTCCAGGCCGGCGCCCATACCGTCGTAGCGAGCCTCTGGCCGCTGCGCGACGACGACGGCGCAGCCATCTTCGACCGCTTCTACCGCCACCTCGCTCAGGGCAAGAGCGTCGCCGCGGCCCTCCGCGCGGCCCAGCTCGACCGCATCGAAGACGGCGCCCCCGCCTACGCTTGGGCCGGGCTGGTCGTCCTGGGAGACGGCGACCTCGTGCCCGTCCCGGGCGGACGGAGCTGGCTCTTCCTCGCCGCCCCCCGCATCATGGCCGGCGCCGGGATCGCCGTTCTGGTTCTCGTTGCTTTGATGATGGTCCGACGGCGCCCCGCGGGCCGGCGGTGACACGCACCTTGACCGGTCCACGCTGGGGATGAGCTACCATACTCGGCGAGGGTTCTTCTGATGCACAAGACGGATTTCGTTGCCAGAAGAGAGATTCAGCAGATGGTACGCCGGATCGTGAGCCGCTTTCATCCGGAAAGGATCATCCTCTTCGGCTCGCATGCACGCGGCGACGCCGGCCCCGACAGTGACGTCGATCTGCTCGTCGTGATGCCGCTCTCCGGCTCCAAGCAGGAGACACAGGTCGAGATCCGTCTCGCCCTGAGGAATATCCATATTGCGAAGGACATTGTCGTCACGACTCCCGAAGAATTCCAGTGGCGTAAGGAGATCCCCGGAACCATCGAGCGTCCGGCAGCGCGCGAGGGAAAGGTGCTGTATGCCCGATCGTGAGAAGCTGATCACCGTATGCCAAGAATGGGTGATCAAGGCTGACAACGATCTTACGAACGCAGCGCATACACTCAAGCTCGGTGAAAGTTGTCCGACAGACACCGTCTGTTACCACGCACTCACGATCTCGAAAGGTTATTGTCTCTTATTCCTACGGAGTTACGACCAGACCTCAGCGACGAGGAGCAAGCTCGGCTGACCGAATATGCGACTGGAGCCCGGTATCCCGGCTGGGATGAGGTCTCCCTGGCCGCGGCGCGTCGGGCGGTGGCGGTAGCACGCCGAGTCCGCAGGTTCGTTCGGCGCGGACTACCCAGAAAGGCCCTGCGCCGGCGAAAAAGCTGACCAAGACCCCGGATCGGGAGTTGGGGGCCGCAGGCCGGAGAGCCCAGAGATTCCTTTTTTCACATTGGCCCTTTTCACTTGATCTTCTTCGCCTCGGTGTCAGCGCCATTCTGATGCAGCGCGAGCTCGGGATCGTAGAGAGCCGCGACGCCGTTGGCGATCGTCCCCGCAGCCGTCGCGGCAAGGTTCGTCAGCACGATGACCGTCAGCTTCTTGTCGATGTAGCGCACGATGTGGGCTGAGAAGCCCTGCCATACTCCACCATGCTGGACGACGCGATGTCCGCGCATCTCGCCGAGCATCCAGCCGAAACCGTATGGCACGGTCTTTTCATCGTTGAGCTTCGCCGGCGTCCACATCAGATCGAGCGAAGACTTCTTGAGCAGCTTCTCCGAGTAGAGCGCCGCGTCCCACTTCGCCATGTCGAGCACAGTCAGGTAGAGTGCGCCATCGGCGGTTGTATTGAGGGTCGGTGAAACCCATTCCTGATTCTTCAATTTGCCTTCCACGAGCCGGTAACCGGCGGCGCGATTCGGTATGATGTCGGCTTCGTCGAGCACGCGCGCGGTCGTCATGCCGAGCGGCCCGAAGATCTTCTCGCGGAGCAGATCGCCGTAGAACTTGCCGGTCACCTTGTGGATGAGGATGCCGAGCGTCACATAGCCGGGGTTGCTGTAGTTCCATTTGTCGCCGGGAGGGAAATCGAGCGGAAGCGCCGCGATCTCTCGGACCAGCTCGTCCTCGGTGTAGTCCTAGCGCATGTTGATCTTCCGATAGAGGCTGTTCGAGATCCCCGACGTGTGTGTCAGCAGGTGGCGCACGGTGATGTCTTTCCAGCTTGCCGGCGCGTCGGCGAGGTGCTTCCCGATGCGATCGTCCAGGCTCAGCTTGCCTTCTTCGACCAGCATCATCGCGAGGGTCGCCGTAAACTGTTTGCCGACCGAGCCGGATTGGTAGATGGTCTCCGGAGTGGCAGCGACGTTCAGCTCGACGTTCGACAGCCCGTAGCCGTTCGTTTTGATGATTTCTCCATTGCGTACAACGGCAATGGAGAGGCCAGGGATGTTTCGTTGCTGCAGCTCAGCCTTGATGTAGTCGTCCACCTTGTCGGCCTGCGCCGAAGCCGACGATGCAAAGAGGACAGCGAGCCCAAACAGAGCAGCGGCCATCAATCTGCGGCAGTGATACATCGAACGCTCCTTTTTCGGGCAAATCCTTCAAACCTTCAAGGCTGGTCGCACTACTAGAAGGATACGCCTCCGGCCGGAGCGAATCTATCAGAGCGGGACAGACGCCGGCCGCGTCCAGCGGGCGACCGGTCCCTCTCGGGAAGCCACGGACCGCGAGACGAGACTCACCGACTGGGAGAAGAGCCACGGCGACCGCGAGACGAGCCATAGTGACCGCAGCCCGTGCCTCGCTGCTCGCGGGCAGCGAGACGCCGCCACCTGTCGACGGGTCGTGGACCGCGGTCAACGGGCCGCTGACAGCGCTCCATGGCTCAGAGACAGCAGGCAACGGGTCGCAGACCGCGGTCACGAAGCCTGGGACCGCGGTCGCCGTGACGTTGACCGCAAGCAACGAGCCGCCGGCTGCGGTCGCTGAGTCATCGACCGCGAGCCTGATGCTGTCGACCGCAGTCCATGGAATCCGGATCGCGGACGGCGAGGCGTTGCCATGGGTCCATGGACCGCGGACCGCGGTCCATGAGCCGCCGACCGTGGTCGGCGAGGCGCTGACCTCGAGCAGCGAGACTCTCCACGCGGTCGCCGGCATCCGGATCGCGGGCTTTGACGCGTTGACCGCGGTCAACGGGATGCGGACCGCTGCCAACGAAGCAGGGGCCGCGGGCGGCGGCCCACCGAACGGTGTCAATGCGCCGCCGCCTGCGGTCGATCAGGGGGTGACCGCGAGCAGCGGGGCTCGCGGCGCGACCCCCGGCATCCGGCGCGCGGTCCGGGGTGCGTGAAGCCGGGGCAGGGAGCTTCCGGCCCCGGTCATCGCGGTATGGCTCACGGCAGCTACGCCGGAGCCGGCCGGCTCTTCTTCCTCCTCCACCGCCGCCACACCACCGCATAGACCGCCACGTTCAGCACGACCACGACTGCGCCGAGGGCGAGCTGCACGCCGCGGGACAGCCCTGCCGGGTAGAGGACGGGGAGGACGTAGTGCTCCACGAAGCCGCCGGAGTAGCCGGCTTCCCCGCCGAGGCGGCGGAGACGGTTCTCCAGAGGGGTCAGGGGGCAGATGCCGGCGACGAATTCGATGGCCGCGCCCCAGATGGCGGCTGGCAGGTGGAGCCAGGCGGCGCGGGGCCAGCGCAAGGCGAGGAGGCCGCCCAGCACCACGAACAGCACGAAACCAACGTGGAGGACGACGACCAGGTCGGCCAGGAGGCGGTAGAGCATCGCTCGGCGTCCTACAGCGCCGTCAGCTCCTCGCGGCGCACGGTCAGGTCTTCGACCCGGTTCAGGTCCACCTCGACTCCCAGGCCGGGACGGTCGAGCGGCACCTGGATGCGCCCCTCCCGGTCCATGGTCCACTCCGGGACCACGATGTCCTTCTCCCAATAGCGCTCGCTGGGCGAAATGTCGCCCGGCAGTGTGCAGTTCGGGAGGGACGCCAGGGCGACGTTGTGCGCCCGGCCGACGCCGCTCTCCAGCATGCCGCCGCACCAGACCGGGATGCCGTGCCGCTGGCAGAGGTCGTGGATGGCGAGCGACTGCACAAAGCCGCCGACCCGGCCGGGCTTGATATTGACGACGCGGCCCGCCTCCAGGGTGATCATGTCCTCCGCGCGGTCGACGCTGGTGATGGATTCATCGAGGCAAATCGGCGTCGAGAGCCGCTTCTGGAGCTCGGCGTGACGCAGGATGTCGTCCCAGGCGAGAGGCTGCTCGATCATCATCAGGCCGAGGCCGTCGAGCTGGCGCAGGCTTTCGGTGTCGTCCAGGGTGTAGGCATTGTTGGCGTCGGCCATGAGGGGCGCCTCGGGGCCGAGGGCCTCGCGCACGGCCCGCACGTACTGGACGTCCGATCCGGGCTCGATCTTGATCTTCACCTTGCGGTAGCCGCGCTCCAGCGCCGCCCGCGCCTTCTCGACCAGCACCTGCGGGCTCTCCTGGATGCCGAGCGAGATGCCGACATGGATGTGGTCGCGGATGCCGCGGATACCTCCGAGCTTGCGGGCGAGCGGCACCCCTTCGGCCCGCGCAGCCATGTCCCAGGCGGCCATCTCGATGGCGGCCTTGGCCATGTTGTGGCCGCGGAAATTGCGCTCCAGGACCGGATGGACCTCCTCCGGCCCGGCGAAAGAGCGGCCGAGGACCCGCGGTACAACCCACTGCCGGATCGCCACCCAGGCGGTATCGATCGCCTCCGAGCTGTAATGGGGGTCCTCACCCGCCACGCACTCCCCCCAGCCTTCGGCTCGGTCGGGACCGAAGAGCTGGACCAGGAAGATCCGGCGATGGCTCTGGGTCCCGGAGGAGATCCGGAACGGCTCTTTCAAGGTCAGGGCGATCTCACGCAGGACGACGGTCTGGATTCGCAGCATGGTCCCCCTCAAGGGGCAACGAGACAATAGAAGCCGAGGTGGCTTTCCGGATCCCGGAGGAAGGCCTCGACGCTGTAACGGCCGTGGGGAGGAAGGTAGCGGACGAAGGCCCGCCGGGTCGACTGCCGCCATGCGGCAGCCTCCTCGGGCCGCTCCGTCTTGACGGCCTGGATGTCGTCCGGGATGGCCACGCGGACGAGGGGGGCGTCAGGCAGAGCGACCTCCTCCTCCGCGGCTTCCAGGCCGATCACTGGCGCATCCCGGAAACGTTCGGCCACCACGGCAGGATCGAGCCGGTGTCCGGCCAGGCGCTCGGCCACCTTGGGGCTGGCGATCTTCCAGCTCACGATGAACCGGTCGGTGCCGATCCCCCTTGCGAGCTCGCTGCCCATCTCGCCGGAGTACATGTCCTCCACGTACTCCTTGACGTCGGCGCCGAGCTTGTCGAGGTTCAGGTTCGCGTTGCGGGATTCGAGCGGATCGTAGGTCCACTCGACCTCCTCGACCCCCATCTCGCGGACGAGCTGGCGCTGATAGAGCTTGAGCTCGCGGCCGATCCCCGTGTCGCGGGTCCCCGGCCGCACCGCGGCCATGTGCGACCAGTGGAACGGGCGGCGGTCGCGGAGACCCGTCAGGCCCCAGACGAAGCCGAGCATCTGGCCGTCCGGCGCGAACGCTCCGGCGGCGACCCCTCCCGCCTTCTGACCGATCTTCAGGATGCTGAGCGGCACGACGTCCGAGAAGTCGTGCCCCCAGGTCAGCTTCTGCAGCTCGACGCAGGCCTCGAAGTCCTCGTTCGACGAGAACGAGCGGAGCGTGAAGCTCACGGCAGCTCCCCCAGGCGCTTCAGGTCCGCCTCCGCGGCGATGTAGCCGAAGGCCGCCCACTGCCCGGTGGTCAGGACCGCCTGGAGCTTCCCGGACCGCCTCGCCGCGCCGGCCGTTGTAGAGATGCCAGTTGCCGAGGCCGTAGCCCAGAGTCGCCGGATCGATCGCGTCCCCCTCCCCGGGCCGGAACAGCGCCTCGGGCGTGACCTCGCCGCGGACCATCAACAGCAGCTTGTGGTAGGCGCCGTTCTCCAGGATCTTGAGGTCGGCCCGGACCGGAGCCAGGACCTCGGCCGCCTCGGCTTCCCGTCCCAGGCGGCGCAGGGTCATGTAGAGCCAGTGCCGGGTCGCCACCTCCATGTCCGGGTGGTTCGACACCTTCAGGCACTCGCGCCAGGCCGGGAGGGCCGCCTCGAAATCCCCCTGGAGATAGTGGGCCAGCCCCAGGTGATACCAGATATTCGACTGGAGCGTGCTCGTGGGGATGTTGTACCGGTTGGGCAGCCCGTCGGGCTCGACCTCGTCGGGCTGGCCGGCGACGAGCCGCGCGGCCTTTCCGAGGTCTTCGGCGGCGCGGTCGAATTGCCGTACGGTGATCCAGCGGTGGCCGCGGTGGCGCAGGAAGCGGGCGTCCTGAGGGAATCTCTCGATCCCCTGGCCGAAGATCTCGATCGCCTCGCGATAGCGCCCCAGGTACGCGGTCCGGCGGCCGACCCAGATCAGCGCGTCCGGATCCTCCGGCCGGGCCTGGAGATCGGCGCGGGCCTGGGCCAGCTTGGCCTCGCGGTCGGCCCGTACCTCCGGCGGCAGCTCCGGGGAGGTCAGCGGCTGGCCGAACAGGGAGACCGCCTCGGCTCCGGCCGCGACGGTTGACGGAGGCGCGCTGGTACCGCAGGCGGCGAGAAGGAGGCATCCACAGAAGACGAGGCGGGGGCGCATGGGCGGGGATTGTAGTACGGCACCTCACCCCCTGGCCCCCTCTCCCATCTCCCTCCCTTCCTCCGGGAGAGGGGGAACGTGGTTGGTACTCTGAGGGGATAGCTGGCTGTTTCTTCTCGGAGAACTTCTCTACGAGCAAACCTCGACCTCGCCTCCAAGCTCCAGCTACGTCCCCCCTCTCCCGGTCGGTGGGGGGGCGATGGGAGAGGGGGACAGGGGGTGAGGTTGACCCAGCGGGGATCGTGGTACATCGTAGCGGCGGGATGCGGCCGACCGGCATTGATTTCAGGCGCTACCGCAAGGTGCGCCGTTTCGTTACCCGGGTCTTCGTCCACGTCGTCTGGTGGGACGTCCTGCTCAATGTGCCGGGGCTGCGGCGTTTCCGCCGGCCGGCCGTGGAGCGCTGGGCCCGGATCGCTCGCCGGTATCGGGCCCTGGCCGGCGAGATGGGCGGCGTGCTCATCAAGCTGGGGCAGTTCTTCTCCGTCCGCGTCGACCTCCTGCCGCCGGAGGTCACCCGCGAGCTGGCCGGCCTCCAGGACGAGGTCGCGCCCGGGCCGTTCGCGGCAATCGCGCGCCAGATCGAGGAGGACTTCGGCCGGCCGCTGGCCGAGGTCTTCCCCTGGATCTCTCCCGAGCCGGTAGGCTCCGCCTCCCTCGCCCAGGTCCACTCCGCCCATCTCCCCGACGGCCACAAGGTCGTGGTCAAGGTCCTGCGGCCGGGGATCGACGTCATCGTCGAGACCGACCTCGCCGCGGCGACCCTGGCCTTGCGGCTGTTCAAGATCTCGAGCCGCATCCGGCGCCGGGTCGACCTCGACCGGCTGGCCGAGGAGATCGTCACCACCACCCGCCAGGAGCTGGACCTCGCGGCCGAAGGACGCAACGCCGAGCGGTTCGCCCGCGACTTCGCGGACGATCCGCGCGTCTGCATCCCCAGGGTGTTCTGGTCCCAGAGCGCCCACCGCACGCTGACGCTGGAAAACGTCGGGTATCTGAAGATCAACGACCTCACGGCGCTTGCCCAGGCCCGGATCTCCCGCGCCGAGGTGGCGCGCACCCTCTATCGGATCTACATGCAACAGATCTTCGTGCACTCCTTCGTGCACGCCGATCCCCATCCGGGCAACCTCTTCGTCCGCCCGCTGCCCCAGGAAGGAGAGGCCCCGTTCGGGCCTGGAGACCCTGTACCGCCCCCGCCGGACGGCGGTGAGCGGGCTTTCCAGATCGTCTTCGTCGACTTCGGCATGGTGGCGGTCATCCCCGAGCGGTTGCGCGGCGCGCTGCGCGAGTACGCCATCGGGCTCGGCACCCGCGACCCCGTCCGGGTGGTCCACTCCTACGTCAGCGCGGGTGTGCTGCTGCCCGGCGCCGACCTGACGCGCCTGGAGGAGATCCACGAGGAGCTCTTCGACCGCTTCTGGGGGGTGCGGATCGGCAGCCTGCGCGATGTGGCGCTCTCGGAGGCCCGCTATTTCCTGCGCCAGTATCGGGACCTCCTCTACCAGGTGCCCTTCCAGATGCAGGTGGAGCTCCTCTTCGCCTCGCGCGCCGTGGGGCTGCTCGCCGGGCTGTCCACCCAGCTCGATCCGGAGTTCGACCCCTGGGCGGAGACCATACCGTTCGCCCAGCGCCTCGCCCGCGAAGACCTGCGGCGCGACTGGCGGGGCTACCTGGAGGAAGCGGTCGTCCAGCTCCGGCTCCTGTTCGACCTGCCGCGGCGCATGGACAATTTCCTGATCCGTGCCGAGCGCGGCGGCCTGACCATACAGACCGCCCTCGCCCCGGAGACGAAGCGGGTCATCCAGCGCCTGGAGCGCTCGCTCCAGCGGCTCGCCTGGATGGTGGTCTCGGCGGCATTGCTCCTCGCCGGCGTCCTGCTCCACCTCAACCAGCCGGAGACCTCGTACGGCCGTTGGATGGCCGGCCTCGCCGGGGTCTCGTTTCTGTACGGGACGCTGGTGAAGCGCTGAGCCTGTGAAGATCTTCACAGCTCCGGGCACCCGTCAGTGGCACCCTTCCTGCAGTCGCGCATGAAAGGCGGAGCCGCATCGGAGCGGCCGTCTCATGTCCCTGGAGGAGCCGATGATCTGGTCGAACCGATGCCAGGCTCGGACATCTGGGCTCGCTGGAATGGCCCTGGTCGCAACGCTCACGCTTTTCGGGCTGGCCGGCTGCGGCGGCGAGGAGCCGCCGCGCCTCTCGGACGCTGGTCCGCCGGCAGCGGCGCCTCCCTCGCGCTGGAAGCCGGAGACGCAGGGCGCAATGCTGGTGGCGACCGGACGGCAGGCCTTCGAAGGGAGAAGCGCCTCCCGCTGCGTCCTGCACGACAAGGACGGGTTGCAGATCAACCTGCGGACCGGTGATCCCGACCTGCCCGCGGTCGCGGTGCGGATCGACGAATTTCATGGCAGCGGCCCGTACCGCGCCCGGCTCTTCGTCACCGGGCGCAGCCGGAGCGGCGCCCTCGTCGGCTCGACCGGCGAGGTGACCCTCGAGATGCAACAGCGGGAGAGCCCGGGCCGGGCCGGCGGGGCTGAGGAGCTTCCCCCTCCTCCAGTCGTCCTCAGCGGCTCGTTCGAAGGAGCCTACGACGGGCAGGCAGGCCGGGGCTCGGTCCACGGACGGTTTGGCGGCTGCTCCTACGCCTCGCAGGTCAGCGGCTCGCCCGGCGACTCGGTCCGGGCTCAGGAGACGACCCGGAGCGCGCCGACGGCTCCATGAGACTCTGGGCAGCGCTCCCTACCCTGCCTCCGGCAGATTCATCACCCACTCCCGAAAGCTCGCCAGGTCCGGCAGGGTGATGTCGGGCTGGACGTCCCCCTCTCCAGCCTCCTTGCCGTTGCGGTTGACGAGAACGCTCTTGAGGCCGGCGGCCTTGGCGCCACAGACGTCCCGCGGGATGTTGTCCCCTACATAGAGCACCCGCTCGCGCGGTAGTCCGAGCTCGGCGACCGCCGCTTCGAAGAGGCGGTGGTCCGGCTTGTGGAAGCCGTGGTCGGAGGAGATCACGATCACGTCCAGGAAGGACCGCAGGCCCGTCATGGTGATCTCCGGATCGAGGAAGACCCTCTGTGCGTCGGAGACCAGGCCCAGCCGGAAGCGCTGCTGCTGCAAGGACTCCAGGGTGTGCAGGGTGTCCGGGAACAAGCTGAAATGGACCATGCTCAGGGTACGGAAGAGCTGGGTCACCTCTTCGGCGAAGGCGTCGGGACCGTCGTAGGACAGCTCGCGCAGCAGCGAGCGAAAG
This sequence comes from uncultured Holophagales bacterium, assembly GCA_963842525.1. Taxonomy (GTDB): domain Bacteria; phylum Acidobacteriota; class Thermoanaerobaculia; order Multivoradales; family UBA5704; genus UBA5704. The sequence goes on along the minus strand of CAWJGT010000009.1, from coordinate 920,910 downwards.
ATCCCGAGGTTGTCGACCTCCGGGTGGCGCTCCGCGCTCTCCTCCTGGATCCTCTGGGCGCTCCTGAAGAAGCCGTGGCGCAGCGCGTCGGCGTCGGCGCGCAGCCCGCGGTAGCGGAGAAAACGGGCCAGCCGGTCCCAGACCTCGGGCTGGTCCTCCCGGGTGTGGATGTCGATCAGGGTGCCGTAGAGGTCGAAGAGGACCGCTCGCGGTCTCAAATCTGAAGACATTCTTCCGCCTTCTCCACCAAGCGCCGACGGTAGTCGAGGTCGAGCCAGGAGTTCCTGGCGATGCGCAGCAGGACGCAGCCCATGTGAAAGCGGCCACGCGTGGTGAGCCGTCCGAAGTCCTCGCCTCCACGCTCGTAGCTTTTATAGATACCGTACACGTGCTGGATGCAGGGCTCGCTGTCCCAGGTCTCGTGAGCGTACCAGAAGAAGAGGTGCTTGAGCTCGGCCACCAGGCAACCGAGGTCCTCGGCGGGATCGCCGGGCCAGAGCCGCTCGAGGTCGATCGCGGTCACGTTGTGCTCGCCGTCGTGGATGAAGTTGACCGGCGTGGCGTCCCCATGGACCAGCACTTGCCGGCCCGTCGCCAGGAGGCCGGAGTCGGCCCAGCGGGCCCGCAGCCGCTCGAAACGCTCCCTCTCGGCGCCCGAGATCACGTTCCAGTAGGCAAGTTGGTCGAGGTACCTGTCGAGGGAGCCCAGCGCTTTCTGGGGATCCGGGCCCTCCTCCGTCCGGGAGCGGTCGTGCAGGTCGGCGAGGAACCGGGCGACCTCGGTGAGCCGTGCGGTCAGCGGACCGCCCTGGCCGGAGTGGATCGCCTCGCGGACGTGGGTGTCCAGGTCGATTCCCGGCACGTACTCCTCGACGAGGATGCAGTGGTGCGCCTCGCTGGCCGCGAGGGGCCGGACCACGCAGTGCGGCGGGGCGTCCAGGCCCAGGGCGCGAACGCGCTCGAGATTGTGGAATTCCCGCCACATCAGGGCGGTGCGCAGCTCGGGCTCGCCGTCCTGGCGACCGTGGAGCCATTTGTTGCCGTAGAACTTGCCCACCAGGTCCGCGCGGGTCTGCCGATCCACGTAGCGGACGAGGGTGGAGCAGTCAGCCAGGGCGTAGACGTCGAAGACCGGGGCGCTTCCCGCGAGCCCGAGCACCCCTTGCAGCACGTCCCTGGCCAGGAATCCGTGGAGCGGATGCTCCTGGGGGAGGACGCCCTGGTACTGCCCCATCAAGACCCTCCGGCCGGCTGCGGGTGGGCGGCCAGAGCCGCCCAGATCCGCGTCAGGGCCGCGTCGGCGTGGGCCAGGTCTGCGGCGGCGGCGGCGGAAAAGTCCTGGAAGAGCCCGCGGGCGCGGGTGAGCAGGTCGCGAGCCTGCGACAGGTCGCCCCGGTCCTCGGCGAGGTGGGCCAGGGTGACGAGAATGTCCCCCTCCCGCCGGGCCCAGTGCCGGCCCTTGGCGATCTCGAGACTCTCGCCGAGGCGGCGCTCGGCCTCGTCGAAACGGCGCAGCCCCAGCGCCACCCGGCCCAGGCTCAGGAGGGTGGTCGCGATCCCCATCAGGTCCCCGGTCGTCCGATAGAGCGCCAAGGCCGCGTCGTACCCCGCGTAGGCTTCCGCGTGCTGCTTGCGCGCCTCGGCAAGCCCGGCGAGAGCCGCCAGCAGGTGGCCCCGCAGGTTGAGCTCGTAGTGCTGGGTGCCGAAGCTCCGGGCCTTCTCCAGCCCCTCCCGGAAGAGCTTCTCCGCCTGCTCCCACTCCCCCCGGGCCTGCATTACGCGGCCGAGGTAGCGCAGGGCCGCGGCAGCGCCGTGGTCGTCCTCCTGCTGCTCGAAGAGGGCCAGGGCCCGCTCGCACCAGCTCTCCGCATCCTCGTGCTTGCCCTGGTGGAAGTACAGGCGGGCCAGCGGATAGAGGGCGCACCAGGCCCTCTGCTTGCGCTCGCCCAGGCGGTCCGCCGCGTCGAAGGCCCACTCCCCGAGCTGGAGCCCTTCGTTCCAGTAGCCGCAGGTATACAGGAAGTCGCCGAGCGCCTCGCGGAAACCCAGGACCGGCTTCCAGGCTTTGATCTGGTACGCCTGGCGCGCCGCCCACAGGAGATTGCCGATCTCCCCCTCCAACCGGTCCGCGTCGGGCTGCTGGCCCTGGGGGGCGGCGTCCCGGGCGAAATCCACCATGAATTCGACGGCCCGCCGCACGGCGTCGCGGTGGAACGAGGGATCGAGCTCGAGGTCGGCCAGGCCGTACTGGCGGGTGAGGAGCATCATCCGGTACTGGCCCGGGCGGTCTGCGGGCTCGAGCAGCCGCAGCCGCACGAGCCGCTCGAGGTAGCGCTCCAGATCGTCGCCGTCCACGCGAGCGGCTGCTGCCGCGGCCTCGGCGGTGGCGGCACGGGGGAATAGGGCAAAGGCGAGGAACAGCCTGCGCTGCGGCGGGGTGAGCCTCTCGACGGAGCTGCGCAAGCAGAACTCGGCCAGCGACTGACGGCCGGCCTGGGCCAGACGCTCGACCACCGAGGAGAGCGGCTGGCTGGAGTCCTTGAGCTGGCCGACGGCCCACCGCAGCGCGAGCGGCAGACCGTCGGCCTGCCGCACCAGCTCGTCGAGGTCCGCGGGGCTCGCCTCCTCGACGGCACGGCTGCCGGCCGCCCGGGCGTCCTCGCGCACAAGCTCCAGGGCTGCCTGGCTCCCCAGGCTGCCCAGGGGGATCTCGACGCCGGTCTCGATGGGCGAGCAGCTCGTGACCACGGCCCGGCTGGACGCGCCGAGCTTCTTCAGGAAGTCGAGGCAGCGCGGGTCCTGGAGCTCGTCCACGTCGTCCAGCACGAGGAGGTATCGCGCCTCGCGCAGGAGGCCTTCGATCAGGGACAGCCGCTCCTCGGGCCGCGCCTGGCTGAGCGCCGGCTTCCTGAGCGCCGTGGCGATCGTCAGTGTGAGGTCGTCCATGCTCCACAAGGTCGAGGTCGGGAGCTGGGCCGTGCCCTGGGGGGTCCACATGGCCTTCTGGGCAGAGGCCCAGACGATGCCCCGGAACGCCCGCGGATCCTCGGGCTTTTCGAGGGAGAGGGCGAGGCACCGGCGTGCCACCTCCTGGGCCAGCGCCGAGCGCCCGATGCCTCGCAGGCCGGTCAGGACGGCTACCGGCGTCGCGCTCTCCGGCGCGAGCACCTGGAGCACGCGCGCCAGCTCCGCGGAGCGGTCCACGAAACGAACGGGCCCCGCCTCGGGCAGGTTGTGCGGCACCCCGGGAAGCGGCTTGGGCTCGGCGGCGGGGGCGCCCCGCTCTGCTGTGCTCGCCACCGGCAGAGGGGTGAAGGGAGGATGGGACCATACCACCGACGAGGGTTGGCTTTCCCACAGGAGGCCGTTGGGGGCATTGCTGAACAGCACGGGTACCGCCCAGTCGGCAGGATCCAGCCCATGGTTCTGGGCAATGATGGCCTTGCGCCCCTCCGTCACGCAGGTCTCCAGAGGATAGCCCTCCGCCAGCGCCAGGTAGAAGCCGTGCGCGAACTCCGCGGCCGCTTTGTCCCGGATCGCACCCTGCATGGCGACGACAGCCGGCACCTCGGCCACCAGGGCGGCCTGGGCCACGCCCAACAGCGGATCGACGGCCGAGGCGTCCGCCGTCTCGCATGAGTTGAGCACCAGGAGGCGCAGCGGCGTCTCGCGGCAGAAGACCGCCAGCGTCTCGCCGTCGATCCACTGCGGCTTCCCTCGATCGTCCTCGAAGATCAGATGGCCGATACCACGCTCGAACAGGCCGTGACCGATGAAGTGGAGAACGTGGTAGCCATGGAGGAGAGACTGCTGGAGCTTCTTGATGGTGGCCCGCTCGAGGACGTCCACGCGGACCCGGTTGCGGTCGCGGAGGTCCTGCAAGGCGTCCAGGATGATCGAGACCTCCTGCCCCGCAGCCGCCAGCTCGTCGAGCCCCGAAGGCCGCGAGACCGCGATCAGGACGTTCAGGTCCGAGACCCGGGAAAGCGGCCGCTCGGACGCGGCGTCGTAGACGTACCGCACAATCGGACGCTGCGGAGCGGTGGCCAGGAAATAGCGCCTGCCGGCGTCATACAGCATCTCCCAGGGCAGGGCCGCGAGCTCCGGACAGCGGACGTCCAGCCGGAGGCGCAGGATGCTTGCCGATTCGATCGAGCCCTGGCTCCGCTCCCAGATCTCGCGGATGGGGTGCGGCAGCAGGGCCTGGAGCAGCGCCGCGCCCAGCTTCTTCGAGACCTCCCGGTCGGCCGTTCCGCTCTTGAATCGGCTCACATGCTGCTGGAGGTCCGCCAGCGGGAGGTCCAGCCGCACCGGGTCGCTCCTGGACAAGGGCGTCTCGAGGGCCTCTATGTAATAGCCCCTGTCGAGAGGGCTCTGGAACAGTTTGAGGTGGAAATTGCGATAGTGGAGGTTCGGTGGGCTGATCGGAGGAGGAAGCACGCAGAGAAAATTTTAGCAATCATGCCGTAAAGAAGGCAACACCGCGGCGCACGTGCTGCTCGTAGAGGTCACGCCCGGTGCCAGCGCGCGGATCGTTGCTGCGGGCTTCCTCGAGGAGATGGAGGAACCCCGGCTCCACCGGGGCCGCGAAGAGCTGCTCGGCGAGCTGCACCGCGCGACCGGCGTAGCGCAGGACCTGGATCGTCTCGATCCCCGCCAGGTCGTTGAAGAACCAGCCGCAGCTCGTGTACATGAGCATGGCATGGCGCTGCATCTCCAGCAGTTGGAGCGCCCGCACCCGCTCGTCCTCCTCCGGCTGCCGCCCCGCCTGGCGCTCGAAAAAGGCGGCCACGCTCTCCGGCGAGCGATCGAGGATCACGGAGATGTAGTCGTCGCGGGCCGCCCAGGGATCGGCGAAGATCTTTCCGGCCGCTTCCTCGTAACGGGGGATCAGCTCGTCGCGCAGCCAGTCCAGGGCGAGGCGCAGCGGCGCCCGCCAGGCCTGGTTCCAGCCCGGCTCGCCGCCGGTGCAGCAGCCGCAGTCCTCGCGCCAGCGGGCCACCCCGTGGAGGCAGCTCCAGGACGTGCCCTCGTGGATCTCCACCTCCTGCTCGGGCGGATGGGCCGCCAGGAATTCGCCGTAATTGGTCAGCCGCGCGAGGCCGTTCGATTCGATGTGATGGAGCGCGTAGGAGAGCGCCATTTCGCCATGGCGATGGTGGTGGCCGTAGGTCTCGCCGTCGGTCGCGATGTGCGCCAGCCGGGGGCGGTCCGGGTCGGCCGGCAGGGTGGAGAGCAGCCGCTCGGCGAAGCGCTCTCCCGACGACAGCAGCCCCTCGAAGGCCACGGCCCGCGAGATCGGGCCGTCGTAGAAGAACAGCGCGATGCGCCGCCCCGAAGGGAGCCGGAGCTGATAGGGCACGGTCGTATCGATCCGCCCGTCCGGGACCTCTGTCCATGCGGCGCCGTCCTCTCCCAGGGGCCGCACCCGCCGCGCCTGATTCGGCTCCAGGATGGTGAAGCGGATCCCCTGCTCGGCCAGCAGGTCGAGGGTCTCGAGATCGACGGCCGTCTCCGGCAGCCACACCCCCTCGGCGGCGCGGCCGAACCGCGTCTCGAAATCGCGCAGGCCCCAGAGGATCTGGGTCCTCTTGTCGCGCCGGTTCGAGAGCGGCAGGATGGTGTGGTTGTACGGCTGGGCCAGGGCCGAGCCGTGACCCGAGAAGCGCTCCCGGCTCGCCAGATCCGCATCGACAATGGCTTGGTAGACGTCGGGCTGCTGCGCCTCCAGCCAGGCGAGGAGCGTCGGGCCGAAGTTGAAGCTGATCCAGGCGTAGTTGTTGACGATCCGTTCGGTCCGCCCCTCCCGGTCGAGGATCCGGGAGGCGGCGTTCGGGGCGTAGCACTCCGCGGTGATCCGCTCGTTCCAGTTGTGGTAGGGCCAAGCCGAGCCCTCGCTCTCGATGGCTTCGAGCCAGGGATTCTCGCGCGGCGGTTGATAGAAGTGGCCGTGGATGCAAAGCCAGCGATCCACCTTTAGAACAGCCCCTCGATCGTGCCGTCGGGAAGCAGGCGCATCCCGGCGGCGGACGGCGTCTTCGGCAGGCCGGGCATGGTCATGATCTCGCCGGTGAGCGCCACGACGAAACCCGCTCCGGCCGAGAGGTGGACGTCGCGGATGGTGATCCGGAAGCCGGTGGGGCGCCCCAGCTTCGTCGGGTCATCGGAGAGCGAATACTGGGTCTTCGCCATGCAGACCGGCGTCTCACCGTAGCCCATCTCCTCGATCTGGTGGATCGCTTTCTCCGCGGCCGGCAGGAAGTCGACGCCGTCGGCGCCATAGATCTCGCGGGCGATGACCTCGATTTTCTTGTGGATCGGCAGGCTGGCGTCGTAGAGCGGCTTGAAGCTCGCCTTGCCCTCGTCGAGGACCGCGAGGAGCTCCCGCGCCACGTCCTCGCCGCCGGCGCCGCCCTTCTCCCACACCTCGGTCAGCGCCGCGCGGACGCCCCACGCGCGGCAGGCGTCGAGCAAGGTGTCGGTCTCGTCCTGCGTGTCCGTGATGAACCGATTGATCGCCACGACGGCCGGGACACCGAACTTCGCCACCGCGTCGACGTGCGCCTTGAGGTTCGCGAGGCCGCGCCGCAGCGCCGCCACGTCCGGCGTGCCGAGGTCCTGTTTCCTGACGCCGCCGTGCATCTTCAGGGCGCGCACCGTGGCGACGACGATCGCCGCTTCAGGGTTGAGCTCGCCCAAGCGGCACTTGATGTTGAAGAACTTCTCGGCGCCGAGATCCGCGCCGAACCCCGCCTCCGTCAGCACGACGTCGCTCAGGGAGAGGCCGAGCCTGGTGGCGACGATCGAGTTGCAACCGTGCGCGATGTTGCCGAACGGGCCGCCGTGGACGAGCACAGGCCCCCCCTCGAGGGTCTGCACCAGGTTGGGCAGGAACGCGTCCTTGAGCAGCAGGGTCATTGCGCCGCTGGCCCCGAGGTCGCTGGCGCGGACCGGCTTCTTGTCGTAGGTGAGGCCGACGACGATGCGGCCGATGCGCCGCTCCAGGTCCTGGATGTCGCTCGCCAGGCAGAGGAGCGCCATGACCTCGCTGCCGGCGATGATGACGAACCGGTCCTCGCGGGTCGGGCCGCCGTTCATCTTGCCCAGGCCGACGACGACCGAGCGCAACGCCCGGTCGTTCATGTCGACGGTGCGCGGCCAGGTGATCCGCCGCGTATCGATGCCCAGCGCGTTGCCGTGATAGAGGTGGTTGTCGAGCAGGGCCGAGAGCAGGTTGTGGGCCGCGGCGATGGCATGGAAGTCGCCGGTGAAGTGGAGGTTGATCTCGTCCATGGGGACGACCTGGGCGTAGCCGCCGCCCGCCGCGCCGCCCTTGACGCCGAACACCGGCCCGAGCGAGGGCTCGCGGATGCAGACCACGACCTTCTTGCCGAGCCGCCGCAACGCCTGGCCGACTCCGATGGTGCAGGTCGACTTGCCCTCCCCCGCCGGAGTCGGGCTGATCCCGGTGACCAGGACGAGCCGGCCCTTGGGCTTGCGGCTGATCCGGGTAGAGATCTTGGCCTTGTGATGGCCAAACGGAAGCACCTCCTCCGGAGTCAGCCCGAGCTCGGCAGCCACGTCCGCGATCGGCCGCATCCGGGCGGCCTGGGCCAGGGCGATGTCGGAAGGCACAGCAGTCGCTACAGTCATGAAGTTCTCCCTCAAGTTCAGGCGGGAGGATTATATGGGCGGAACGGCGATAAGCCACCCTGCCGGTTGGCTTCAGGGTTCTTTCGCAACAGAAGAGCGATGCGCTGCCGCCGGACCTCTATAGGGTGTCGGCCCTGGCACGGAGGCGCATTGGCCCCTGGGGGCACCCTGCTGGCCCTTGAGGGAGGCGTGCCGGCCCTTGAGGGCAACGCGGCCTCCCTCGAGGGCCATCTGCTCGCCCCTGAGGCCATCGGCCGGCCCTCAGGGGCCATCTGCTGAGCTTCGAGGGCCATTCTTGACCGTAAGTCTTTAAGTCGCTGGAAGGTAACTCTCCACGGACAGGAACTAGACTAGGATATCCGGATCATGAGACGCGACGAGGTGATCGGCTTCCTTTCTTCACACCGGCAGGAGCTCGAGGAGCATTTTGGCGTCTGCTCCATCGCCCTCTTCGGGTCCATGGCCCGGGACGAAGCCGGACCGGAAAGCGACGTGGACGTCCTGGTCGAGTTTCGTGAAACGCCAGGTCTGACCGAGTACATGCGCCTCAAATTCTGGCTCGAAGACCATCTGGGGCGCCAGGTCGACCTCGTGATGAAGAAGGGGCTGAAGCCTTGGGCAACACCCCTGGTCGAGGCCGAGGCTATCCGTGTCGCGTAGCTGGGAGCTCTTCCTCCGCGACATGCTGGAGGCGGCCCGGAAGGTGATCCGCTACACCGACGACCGGCAGGTCGAGTCGTGGCGGACGAGATGGCCTACGACGCCACGCTGCGCAATCTGGAAATCCTCGGAGAGGCAGCGAAGAACATCCCGGACGAGATCCGCCAGCGGTATCCCGAGGTGGACTGGCGAGGGGTGGCGGGCCTACGGGACATTCTGGCCCATGCCTACTTCGCTCTGGACGATGACCGAGCATCCCGATAGATCAAGACAATCTCGATTCGTCGGTTCACCCTTCGCTTTCCGGGAGTATCGTTATCCTTCGCCAACCTTTCCTGCGAATAGGGTCCTTCGGACTTGGTGCGCTGCACCGGAACATAATCGCCAAAGGAAGCTGCCGACATAATCGCGCAAGAAGGATCAATACCGTAGTCAGTCAAGGCGTGATAGACTGTGATCGCCCGCTGAGACGCCAATTCGAGGTTGGAGCCGTAGGTTTTCGACTTCAACCGGTCTGCATGACCCTGGATGTGGATCTCCCTGACATGGTCGAGCTTCGTAGAAAGCACCTCGCCCACAACTTTCAGAACCGCCCGCCCAGCAGGCAGCAACTCAACCCTGTCCGGCGCAAACAGAACATGACTCCCGAAGCTGAGCCTCTGCAGAGTCGCCTCGTTCCGTATATCGATGTCAGGATCAGAAGCAACTGAGCCTTTGCCGATGAGAATGCCGTAGTGTTCCTCGCCAAGATCTTCACGAGGAGTGCCATAATAAGAAGACAGCGCGTCGACAAGGCGCATCTGGTTAGCACGGACAGCCTCGATCTCGTAACTGCCTCTCCGGGCCTGTTCCACACTGACCTTGATTGCAATCATCAACATAAACACCGCGGCGAGCGAGATCGCCAAGTCGGTACCTGGACCAAAGTAGCCTTCGTCCTCCTCAATGAGGTCTTCAACTTTTCTCATGGTACCTTAACCTGCTTCTCCCGACGGATCGGCCAACGGGCGGCAAGCCGCTTTTTTGCTTTTCTGAGGAAGGGCTTGGCCGAGGAAGCCCATTCGAGTGGTTTGCGCGCTAGCGACATGTAACTCGCTTGGAGCGCGAGGATCTGACTGAGTAGCTCGTTGTTCCTCGTCATCTCGCGACAAAGCACTTCGATCTGCCGCGAGGCCACGTCCAAGGCCGGAGCCCGAATTTCGTCAGCTTCCCGCGAAGAACGGCCCAACGGTCCCTGTACAGCGCCCGCTGGCGGCGGCTGGCGGCCCGTGGCTGTCACTAACTCGGCTTGGATGCGCGCCGTCTTTTCGAGAGACTCCGCCAGGACAGAAGTAGCGCCGCGGAGCGCCGCCCGGCTGCGCTCCATGTCTTCCGTTTGCCGCTCCATGCGCAGGCGCGATTCCTCTCCGGCCTCGCTGAGCAGCCGGAGGCCAGTATTGACCTTGTCGATCTCCGAAACACCTTGCTTCAGGTTCGCTTGGAATCTGTCGGAGACCCGCTGCAGAGCCTGCGTCAATGTTTCTCCTAATTCTTCCGCAGTCCGCCGGGGCGAGATAAGCTCGTAAACACTCTTCATCTCGGCCAATACGAGGCCCTGCTCCTCTCGGATCCGATCAAGGAAGCCGTTGAAATCCAGCTTCAGAGAGGCGAGTTGCCCGAGGCCTGTCCGGATCGTCTCTGTCTGCACCTCAGCCTCTCGGCTCTGCTCTCGAACCCGATCGCTCAACTGAGCCATCACTGAGCGCACCTGCTCGAACTCCACAAGGAAGTCATCCCTATTGATGGAGTTGCGCGCCAGCGAGATCATCGCCGCGCTGGCGCTCTCCATGTCCTGGAAGAACGACTCCTGGCGGCGCCGCACCACCGACATGGCCACTGCGAGAATGATCGCTACCTGGAGGCCGGCGACGCTCGTGCCAAACGAGAGGTGAAGGGCGCCGAACAGTAGGTTGAGCGATTTCGGCTCCAGAAGGTCTCTACCACTGCGGCTCAGCTCGGCGAGAGCGATGATCAAGCCCGCGAAGGTGCCCAGAATGCCGAGTTGCAGTGCGAGTCTCTGAACCGTCTGGATGCGGAGCAGATCTCCCAAGCTTTCTTCGCGAAACGGTTGCATCACGATGGAGTTGGGATGAAATCGCCGATCGCGCGCCTCCGCCAGGATGTGCTGAAAGAGCCGCAGCATACCCTTGTCGCTGCTCGGGTTGTGGGGCAGGAAGTCAGTCTCGAGTCGATCGAGGAAAATCCTGTCCGCGACCTTCCCCTGGATGCGGCCGAGTTCCCGCGATGCCCGGTTCTCGACGAGCCGCGCGATTGCGTCCTCCACCTCGATCTTCGCCAGGGCGCGGACGGCGAACCAGATTCCCCAGAAGACGGACAGATGGATCATGACCGTGAGCCAGGCGGCAGGATCACCGGTCGAGTAGGTAAGGCGATGAGAGACAGCGATGAAGACCAACCCGCCGACGACCGTCGCTACCATAGAGCGGTTCTGCAGCCAGAAGCGAGGCTCTCTCAAAAGGCTGACCGGCGCCGAGGTAGCGATGCGCTCGAAATAGCTCACAACCCTTCGCCCTCGATCTTTTCCTGGAGCTGTTTCCTATATTCGCCCGCTGTCAGGATCCGCTGGGCATAGTCCTTGAAGTCAAAGTCATTCAGAGCGGAGGGCTGGACGTGCTGCTTTTCCTGTTTTGAGGGGTAGGCCAGGAGGTCGGAACGGAGCTTCCTCGATCCGCCGCCGTACCTCGCGGAGCTCGACATCGTCGCTCTCGGATCCCGCCTCGATCAATTCGTGTTCCTTCCGCTCCAGCATCTCGAGTTGGTCGAGCCTGGCCTCCGCGCCGCTCTCCGCCGCTTTGAGAGCCGCCCGCTTGTTGACCTCGATGTCACCCGCGAGCACCTCATGCTCAGCGACCTCACCGCGTGTCGCCTCGCGCCGGAGGCTGACGATTGCGATGACAACCCCGAAGGTTCGGACGATCTTGAGAATTGTCGTGGCGAAGATCCTCTCGAGTTCCTGCTTGATCTTGACATCGCTGTATTGGAGGTAATCACTGGGAACCGTGTCAAGCACGCCGCGAATGTCTTCGCGCAGGATCTCCTTGATTCGCTCGAGCTCTTCTTCTGGCGAGGCAAAGCTCTTCAGGCGGAAGGTGTGCCAGCCCTTTTCATGGACGCCCAGCACGTCGAAATACATGCGGTAAGTGACCTCCTCCCGTTTGCCGCCGCTGCGCAGAGGAAGGCTGGTCACCTGGAGCATATGCGGTCCCTGCTGAAGGGCTCCCAAGCGCTTCGTGAGATCCGTCTCGAGAGGCTTGGCCAAAACGTGGATCTCATCGATCCCGAACTGGCCGACGAGGGCTTGGGCAACTCCTGACTCGATAACCTCCTTCACTGGCTGCCCGTTGGGGTCGTCAGTGTGGCTGAAGTGCATGTAGAAGCTCTCGGGATCAATCCCATGCATGATCCGCCGTGTTTGCTTACGTATGGCGTCCTGTATATCGTCACGGATCCGGCTTTGTGGCGTAAGGTATCGTGTGATCTTCTCGTTATCGAGACGTTCAATCTTCAGGTGCACGACAACGTTTAGGCCGACTTCGACCCGCGAATCCTGCGTCGCATAACTATCGTCGTTCTTGTCGAGGAGAATGCCATCCTTCCAGGTCAAGGGGTCGAGGTCCGGAATGACGATGAGCTGCCGTACTGCATGACCGATGCCCTCGGCCTCGCGCTCCATGCGTGCCTTGATCTCACTCTCTTGAGGTCCGAAGCCGAGGAGGAGGTCAACATACTTCTTTTCGAAGAGAGCCCCCCTGGTGATCTCGTCGAGCCGGCTGCGTGTCCACTTCTCGAGGTCCTCGATCCCCGAGGACCGGAACCGCCCCAGGTCGCACAGGCTCATTTGGAGCCGGTGGCTTACACGCACTCTATCCTGGCAGTCCCTGATCCCACATTCCACTGTGTGTTCGATCTCCCGCAGACCCGCCGCCGCGGCCTGGATGACTGGGCTTTCGAGCCGCAGAAAGGATACCTTCCTGCCATGCTCGCGCAGGTGCGCGTTGATCACACCAACTAGCCGCTCACGGATCGAGCCATTGAACTCATAACTGAACGCATGAAAGGTGACCTCCTCCTGCAGGAACTGCCGAACGCACCGCCGGACTGTCTCTTCAAGCGCGTTGACTTGGTGATAGGCCAGGAAAGCGCGCATCTTTTCCGCCTCGTCCACGGCAAGCTCGGCCTCTACCTTGACATGGAACTCCTTATCGTGGTCGCGCACGCGCACCGGGAAAAATCCGGTCTTGATGGGAACCGGACCGAGCTTGGGCTCGAGCTGCGGCCGCAAGAACACGTCGAGGGTGATGCCCAGCTCGTCGCAGGCACGGCCTTCCAAATGCGACTCGATTTCCGCACGGAGCTGCACGAATTCAAGACAGACGTCCCGGCCAACGTCACGCTGCTTGCCCACGAAGTCCTGGAAGCGGTCCGAGAGGAACTGATTCACCACCGCTGCGGGATGTTCGCCGCGGTGAACAGCCGCAACCAGCTTTTCTTCGTTCCCCCGCTCGCAATATGCCTCATACGAGCACTCGAGGTTGAAGGACGAGCGGGTAGTGATGCTCTTCACGAGCAAAACCGGGCCCTGGCATTCGACAGGATGCCTGTGTAGAGAAACCACAAAGAATCGCAGGTCCTTACCCCAAGAGAGCACCGGCTTCTTGGGGAGGACCCGGCGCGCCTTCGCATCGAAGATGACGAGGCGCTCTTCAGGGTCAAGGTCGGACTGGCTCAACGCTGGCTCCGACCTGCGAATAACACCGTCCAGTGGATACGTTTGACTCATGAGTGCCTCCGAGATTCCGGCTCGGGGCGGCAGGCCCCGACTTCCGCAAACCTATGCCTGAGCTCGATAACCCTCTTGCGCTTCGCCTGTAGCTCCTTCCGCCTCTCTCGCTGGCCGATCGGCAAGCGGTTGATCTCCTCGCAATATCTCTGCTGGTTGCGGAGCCATCGCCGCTCAAACCCCTTTTTCTGCTTAGGGCTTGCATGCTCCGCAAAGGAGGCGAGCAAGGCGTTAGCAAGGCGGTGTGCTTCCGGATCTGCACCCCCCTCGGCCACTATGCCTTCCAGAATCCATAGCCACTGTTCGAGCAGGTCGGCGATCAGGGTGGATGGGAGTTGCTCGGGTTCAAAATCCAGCATCGAAAGAAGCTCGATCTCCAGCGAGTCGACATCGAGGAACAGATCCGGCCAGGGCACCGACGACGAAAGCCAGCTTTCTACCAAATCCACCATAGGAGTGAACTCTGCATTCTCGGAAACAAGCTCGTCGATCGTCAGAACAGCGACCATTCCCGGATGAGTGAGCCAAGATGCAAGGAGGTCGAGTTTCGTTCGCAGCTTTTTTGGATCAACGATGCAAGCACTGAAGAGTCCGTAGCGCGAAGGCCATTCGCCGCAATATTTGGGTAGAAACGACGAGGTAGTGCGGAAACAATAATGCGGTAAGAACAAGAGCGCAAGGCGATTTGCGCGCGAAAGACGATGGGACTCCCGGTCGGCAGCCGGCAACCAGCCGTATAGCGCCTCGAGGAACTCGAAAATCCGCGGGCCACTCTCCAGAGAGAGGTCCATCAGGCAACGATAGGCCTTCGCACGGAGTTCACTTCCTCTCTCGTCAAGCATGCGCTTGATCCAGGAGAGGGCGTCAAATTCTGTACTGAAACGAAGCCGCTTGACCAACTCCAAGACTATGTACAAGACTGCGTCGTCTTCACGATACGCAAACAGACGATCGAGAAATCCGCGTACAGTATCGTGAAGCTCCCTATGTTCCAGCATCTCGCGAATGAGCTGCGTAAGGCGGTCGAGAAAATGAATACGCAACCGTTCATACTTGTCCTTTATCAGCAGCAGGAGGAGTTTCTCGGGAGAATCCTCGGGTGTCGCATCAGCCTGGAGGTGAACACGAAGCGAGAGTACGAAATCCACTAGCCAGTCACGGCTATAGTAGGCAGGGTCAGAGATTGTTTGCTCTACTGAAAGGCGAATGAGATTGTCTACTATAACAATAGATACGTCGTGAGCAAACAGAATTCCAACTTCCTGAAGGCGCCTAAACGCCTGCGCGAGGAAGATCGGATATCTGGACTCTAGTAGATCTTTAAGGTCCCTACGTAAATGAGGCGCGGTGAATTCAACGACCTGCGTCCCAGTAGCCAGCGGTATGGCTTCGAGATGGCACTCATTCAGGATGCGGTCCGGCGAGTCCTGCCAGAGATCGACTAGCGGCCTTTCGACCTTCCTCTTGAGTGTCTGGACAACACCCTCGTCCGTCACCACCTGCGACTCCGTTTCAGTGATATAGACCCGATTTCCCAGAAAAACGCGCACCAAGCGCTCAAAGTCGTTTGGCGTCAGATCCTGAAAGTATGTTGCCACGTACACCGCAGCGGCATGAACATCGCTATCGCCACGAAAAACCTCCTCCGGAGAGAGTCGTTCTAGAGTCTCTCGGAATTTCTCGCTCGCCGGTCGCTGAACTATCGCGAGGCGACGCTGCACCTCTTCTTCGAGCCGACCCTTCCGCATGTGAAGGGCGATATCATGGTAGAAATCTCCGAGGGCCCTCGGCCACAGACCACTAATTCTCTGATCCAGCAATTGCGTTGTGATCTCAACTGCTCGGGCCCTAGCAAAGGAGCGACAGAGTGTAGTTGGGAGAAAAGGAACAGGCCAATGAAAAAGCGAAGTGCTGTAGGATTGAAGGAGTTCAGGTTCGAGGCCAAGGAGTTTGCAGCCAACGGAGCAGAGGAGAAAGGCATCGCGTTTCTTTAGGCTTTCCCGGATCGTTTCCGCATAGATTGAGTGTACGTCCCGGAGAGAGGCTAGAAAATCTCCTTCGCGGTCGACCGGGACCAAAATAATCTGCCGCTTTTGGTCTCGATACTCCTGTCGAAGAAACAGATCGATGGTGAGGTCAGCGCGACCCTTATTGCTATCACGGCCGAGGATCAACGTTCTTCTTTCGTACGTGGCGAATCGCTGATGACGAATCAATGAATATGCCCCCGCCACGGCCGTATCGAGGTCATACGAGCTGACCACCATCGCATGCTTTTCGACTAAAGTCTCCAGGAGCTGCTCATGGCCCTCCGTCTCCAGGTCCAAACTCTCTAGCGGGTGGCTGGGCAGCAAATCAGTGGGATCTGTGAAATCGTGAGAAACTACCTTCTCGTCGCCCTGCTCTCTCAATACCTTGATGATCTTCTTAACCTTCTTCTTATTGACAATCGTCTCTGCCTGTTGATTATTGACGGTCCCGATGTCCTTCCCCTTGGTGCTCTGCTTGTTTTCATTTGTGACGGAGACCTCATCGGGCGCCGAGGAACCTTCTGCATTTCCGGAGGTCGGATCTGCCACCGCGACCGCCGCCGCGGTCTCTGCGGGTGGCGTGGATTTGGTCCTCTCCTCGGTCGGTTCTGTTGCTGCAACCTTCTCTTCTGTTGCATCAGGCATGACCTACCCCTCTGCTCTTAGCGCGGCTTGCTTTCCACGCCGAACGTCATGGACTTTGCCTGGAAGTTGTTGACCGTTCCGATCCGTCGCGCGCGGGTGCTCTGCTGGAACTCAGGACCTGCAGGAGAGAGATGCGTAGCGCCATCTCCCTCTTCTCCCGAAGCACCGGGATCGTCCAGAATATCCGGATTCGCCAACGATTCTTGCACAGGATCGACAGGCCGGGAGAAGAGGATCGGGGTTGCCCATTCTGGCGAGTGGGGCGCCAGTGTGTGAACGGCAACTCGAGCCTCGACCAGTGCGGCTTCGACGGCGTCGCCAGCAGCCAAGGCACGGTAGAATTCTTCGGCGAATTCGACCGCGGCACCATCGTCGACCGACTGCCTCATGGCCAGCACCATAGGTACGCCTTCCCGCACCAGAGAGGCGGCCACACCGGCGAAAGCATCGGCCTCCATCTGGTCAGTGGACTTCCCACTCTCGCAGGCGTTGAGGACGACCAGCAGAGGCCGCACCGAGCCATTTACCAGAATCGCCAGGGCCTCGCCAGAAACAGCGTCCGTGAAACCGTTCGCATCCTCCAGGATCAGGCTTCCTTCCCCGGCCGTCTCGTCGAACTCGCCATGGCCCATAAAGTGGACGATCTGGAAGTCCTGGACCCGCAAGCAGCAACGCAGATCTCTCCGCGTCGCGTGCTCAAGCCTGCGAGTCTCGACGTAGCCGATTTGCCCAATGGCCTTCTCGATCTTCGATCCCTCCTCGTGGAGGCTCAAGGCAACAGCGTCACTTGGACCCGCGCTCACCAGCAACACACGTAACGGAGACTGCGGCATCGGTTTTTTCAAAGGCTGCAGGACATCGAGTGAGCGTACAACGGGAGTGCGGCGATCGAGGCTCAGAAAACCCGGAGTATCAGGGCAGTAGAGAAGCTCCCACGAGATGTTGGCCAGCCACCGTACGCGCGGGTCGCGTGGATCGAGGAGGATGCGGACGCGTAAACCATGATCCAACTCACCTTCCAGGCTCCCTCGGCAACGGTCGAAGAGCCGGCGTACGGCGCCTGTGAACAACGCTCGGAAGAGTCTTTCCCCCAGGATCCTCGCCATCGGCCGCGCGCCTTCAGCCTCCGCAGTAAGATGGCGGAGCGAGACACTCCATGGACGTTCCGGCCTGAAAGCGCCTGTCCGGAAGATGTCGTCATCCCGGCAGAGGTCGAGAGGACCGCCGGCATGAGCAGACCCGCAGTCGGCGAGAACCTGAAAGTCCGGGCCGTCCGCGACGATTCTGAGGTCGAAATCCGAGTAGAGCATAGCCATATACCCCGAATCGAGTGCCGAGGCGCTTTTCGCTAGTCTAGGAGCCACCCCAACCAGTGGCTCCCGCTGCCTAGCTCAATGAGACACAGTTCTGGGTAGTTTTGTTTGCCCTGTTGTCCGGTCGCACGACGCCGAGCCGCCTCGCTTCTCCCGGCAGAGCGGAATCAGACGTTGCCGGCTGCGCCGTAGAAGCTTTGACAAACTCCTAGGCGGAACCTGGAGATCGCAATTCGGAAAGATCGTTCTCCGCCTCGGCAACCTCCGGTGTCGCAGCCTCCTCCGGTTCCGCGGGCTGCGCCGGCGCCTCCGGTGCTGCACCACGCTGGAAAAAAACCGCCCCGAGCGCCGGCAGGGTGAGGGTCAGGGAGCACGGGCGGCCGTGGAGGGGGATGGGTTCGGCGTCGACACACCCCATGTTGCCCTGGTTCATGCCGCCGTAGCACGCGGCGTCGCTGTTCAGGATCTCCCGCCAGCGGCCGGCGGCCGGGACGCCGATCCGGTAGTTGTCGCGCGGGACCGGCGTGAAGTTGAGGACGACCAGGACCGGCTCTCCCTCCTTCCCCTTCCGCAGGATAGGAGAAGACGCTGTTCTCCGCGTCGTTGGCATCGATCCACTCGAAGCCCTCGGGCTCGAAGTCGAGCTCGTGGAGCGCCGGCTCTTCGCGGTAGAGGCGGTTCAGGTCTTCGAGCCAGAGGGAGACGCCGGCGTGGCCGGGCTCGTCGAGGAGGTGCCAGTCGAGGCTCGCGTCGTGGTTCCACTCCCGCCATTGCGCGAGCTCGGCGCCCATGAAGAGCAGCTTCTTGCCGGGCTGGGCGAACATGTAGCCGTAGAGCAGCCGCAGGTTGCGCGAACTTCTGCCACTCGTCGCCCGGCATCTTGTTCACCAGCGAGCCCTTGCCGTGGACCACCTCGTCGTGGGAGAGCGGCAGGACGAAGTTCTCGCTGAAGGCGTAGAGCATCCGGAAGGTGAGCTGGTTGTGGTGGTACTTGCGGTGGATCGGATCGTGCGGGAAGTACTTCAGGGTGTCGTGCATCCACCCCATGTCCCACTTCATAGCCGAAGCCCAGGCCGCCGAGGTAGATCGGGCGCGAGACCATCGGCCAGGCGGTCGATTCCTCGGCGATGGTCTGGACGTCGGGGAACGCTTCGTAGACGGCTTCGTTCAGGGTGCGCAGGAATGCGATGGCCTCCAGGTTCTCGCGGCCGCCGTGCTCGTTGGGGATCCACTCGCCGGCCTTGCGCGAGTAGTCGAGGTAGAGCATCGAGGCCACCGCATCCACCCGCAGGCCGTCGGCGTGGTAGCGTTCCAGCCAGAACAGGGCGCTGCTGATCAGGAAGCTCCGCACCTCGTTGCGGCCGTAGTTGAAGATGAAGCTCTTCCAGTCGGGGTGGAAGCCCTGCCGCGGATCGGCGTGCTCGTAGAGGTGCGTGCCGTCGAAGAAGCCGAGGCCGTGCTCGTCGCTCGGGAAGTGCGACGGCACCCAGTCGAGGATGACGCCGATCCCCTGCTGGTGCAGGTGGTCGATCAGAAACATGAAGTCCTGCGGCGTGCCGTAGCGGCTGGTCGGGGCGAAGTAGCCGGTCGTCTGGTAGCCCCAGGAGCCGTAGAACGGGTGCTCCATGATCGGCAGCAGCTCGACGTGGGTGAAGCCCAGGCGCTTGACGTGCTCGGCGAGCAGCGGCGCGATCTCGCGGTAGGTGAGCGATCGGTTCCCCTCCTCCAGGACCCGCCGCCAGGAGCCGAGGTGGACCTCGTAGATCGACATCGGCGCCGCGGGCGATTGCCGTTCGCCGCGCGCCGCCATCCACTCGTCGTCCCCCCATTCGTAGTCGAGGTCCCAGACGATCGAGGCCGGTCCGCGGCGGGATCTCGGCGTAGAAGGCGAAGGGGTCGGCCTTGTCGACCCGGTAGCCGTGGAAGCGGGAGCGATGTGGTACTTGTAGCAGCGTCCCCCGCCCGATGCCCGGGACGAAGCCCTCCCAGATGCCGGAGCCGCCGCGTGGCGTGAGCCGGTCCGCCTGCTCGCTCGAACATCCCAATCGTTCCAGTCGCCGATCACCGAGACGCTCTCGGCGTTGGGCGCCCAGACCGCGAACCTGACGCCCTTCTCGCCGTCCTCGTTCTCCCCGAGATGGGCGCCCAGCTTGTCGTAGAGCCGGAAGTGGGTGCCTTCGTTGAACAGATAGAGGTCCTGGTCGGCGATCGGGCTGGTCATCGTGAGGTCATCCCCTCCGCAGCTCATCCACCCGGCGCAGCGTGTCCACGACCCGGGGATCGGTCGAGAATTCTTCGAACGACAGCCGCGCCTTGCGCCGCCAGTTCGGGCGCTCGGTGTGAGTGCCCGGGATGTTCTGCGGCTCGGCCTCGCCCCACAGGTCCTCCAGGTTGATCAGGACCATCCGGGCCGGGCTGGCGGCGAGGCGCTCCAGGAGCAGGAGCAGGACGTTGCGCCAGATCGCTTCCGCGTCGCCGCGGGACTCGGGAGGCAGCTCGTTCTCCATCGAGGCGCGGATCTCGGCGCGCCGGTTGCGCTCGTTGCGCGCCTGCTCCGCGTCGAAGAAGCCGAGGCTCTCCAGGTCTTCCACGTCCCGGCCCTCCCAGAAGGCGCGGAAGGTCGGCATGTCGTGCGTGTTGAGGCTTGCCGCCGACCTCGCCGGCGGCTGGCGCAGGCCCTGGCCGCCGGCTGCAGCTCGTACTGCACCACGTACATGCCGAGGACCTCGTGGCGGTCCATGGCCTCGTTGACCTCGCGGCGGCACGGTCCCGAGGTTCTCGCCGACGATCATCGCCTTGTGGCGGTGGGACTCCAGCGACAGCACGGCGCACAGCTCCTCGGCCGGGTAGGTGACGTAGGCGCCGTCGCGGGCCTCCATCCCCTGCGGGATCCAGAACAGCCGCTGGAGCTGCATCACGTGGTCGATGCGCAGCAGCCCGGCGTGCTCCAGGTGGTGGCGCAGGCACGGCGATCGAGATGCTTGTAGCCGCGCTCGCGCAGCCGTTCGGGGTGAAGCGGCGGGAAGCCCCAGTTCTGCCCCTTGGTGAAGAACGAGTCCGGCGGCGCCCCCGCCGCTGCTCCCGAGACCCCCTGGGCGAAGAGGTTGCGTTCGCGCCAGACGTCGTAGGAGCTGCCGTGCACGCCGAGCGGCAGGTCGAGGTAGAGCCCCGGCCCGCGGCGCCGCGCCTCCTTCGCCATGGCGCGCATCTGCTGGTCGCAGGCCCACTGGGTCCAGAGGTAGTAGCGGCGGTCGTCCTCGTCGTAGTCGGCGGGAGCGAGCGTGCCTTCGCGCAGCCGCTCCGGCCAGCGCTGCCAGGTCTCGCCCCGGCGGTCCCCGACCGCGCGGAACGCGGCATAGGTCTCGAGCTCCGGCTTCCTTCGCAGAAGCTGCTCGAGCTCCTCCTGCCGGTCCGAAGGCCGGGCGAAGAAGCGGTGGGCGAGCTCCTCGAGCACCCGCCGCTTGAGGGCCATCGAGCCGGGGATAGTCGACCCGCTGCGCGGCGCGCAGGGTCTCGGTCTCGCGCTGGAAGTCCGCCGACTCGAGCAGCCGCCGGGCGGCGGTGCTCTCCTCGATCTCGGGCAGGCGCCGGGGGTCGAGGTACAGCTCGTTCCAGAACAGCCGGCTGGCCGGCGCGTAGGGGCTGGGCTCGCAGGGCTCGTCGAGGAAGGCGGCGAGCATCGGCAGCGTCGCCACCACGCCGCCGCCGAGGCCCGCGGTCCACTCGGCCAGGGTCTCCAGGTCGGAGAAGTCTCCGGCGCCCCAGCTCCGCGCCGTGTGCAGGGCATAGAGAGGAAGGAAGACGCCCCAGAGCGGCCTCTCCTCCGTCCAGGCGCGCGATGGCGCCGAGAGGATCAGCGTCTCCTCGGCCCGGCCGCCCGCCTCGATCCGCAGCTCGTGATAACCGGTGGGCAGCGGCTCCGGGAGGGTCAGGCTGCGGACCCCCTCCCGGGTCTCGGGCAGGCTCTCGAGGTCGAGCACCCAGCCGCGGCGCTCGCCGCCTTCGAGGTCGAGATGGCAGGCGAGCGGTCCGCGGATGTCCGCCCCCAGAGCCCCGAGCCGCAGCTCGATGCCGGCGTGCACGTGCCCGTCCCAGGCCACCACCACCGGCTCCACAATCCGCGAGGCCAGCTCCTCGCGCCGCGCCTCCAGGGCCTCCGGGACGTCGCCGAGACCCTCGACCGGCGCTTCGAGCGCGCGCAGCACGCCGAGCAGCGACTCGGGGGATGCCTCGACGTAGTTCCCCCAGACGTCGTGATACGACGTCTGCACGCCGTACAGGCGGGCCAGCGTGAGGAGGTCTTCGCGCTCCGAGCTCATCGGCCTTCTCCCTCGCCGCCCAGGATCTGGAGGATGCCTTCGAGCGGGATCCCCACCCAGGCCGGGCGGTTGTTCAGCTCATGGGCCAGCTCGTACGCCGCCTTTTCGAGGAGGTAGGCGTCGAGAAGGACGGCGACCTCCTGCGGCGGCAAGGAGCCGAAGGAGGCGCCCCGCGCCCGGTCCAGGTAGGCGCGGAGGAATTCCGCCGAGACCCGGCGTTCCCAGTACCGTGCCCAGGTCCTCAGCTCGGCCAGGGACTCATCCCGGGGCACCACGCCCACCGACGCCTCCTCGAAGAGCTTTGCCGAAGCGGCATAGTGAAACGAGCGCAGCATCCCGGCCACGTCCCGGAACGGCGAGCGCTTCAGGCGCCGCTCCGACAGCGAACGCGACGGCTCGCCCTCGAAGCCGACGATCACGAAGTCCTTGCCGGTCCAGAGCACCCGGCCCAGATGATAGTCGCCGTGGATGCGGATCCGCATCGGCGGAGATCTTGCCACTGGTCAGGCGCTGGAAGCGGCCGATCATCGCATCCTCGGCGGCGAGCACCCGTTCCGCCCTCTCGCGGTCGGCCGGCTCCAGGCTGTCGAGATGCTGCCGCAGCAGGCGGAAGCTCTTCTTCACCTGCGTGCGCATCGCATCATAGAGCGACCGCTGGTAGAGCTCGGAGAAAGGCTCTGGCGCGAAGTCCCGGCCGGTCCCGGAGGCCAGGGCGATGTGCAGCCCGGCGGTGCGCTCGCCGAGCTGCCGCACGATCGTCAGATAGGTCCCGATCCGCTCGTAGGCCTCGGCGGGCGGCTCGGCCCGGGCCAACTCGACCAGGGCTCCTCCGGCAGCCGGGCCGGCCCGTGCTCGCCACGGCCCCAGCCGGTGAGGGCGCGCTCGTAGAAGCGCCCCAGGGCGTCCAGCGTGAAGCGCCAGGCGTCCTCTTCGTTGGGCACGAATTCCTGGAGGATGCCGAGGGTGAAACGCTCGGCGCCGGCCTCCCGCGGCTGGACGTCCAGCCAGCCGGCCACGCGCGGCGCGTTGCGAAAGGTCGTCTCCTCGGTCAGGAAACGGCCGACCTCGAGGTCGGGGTTGATCCCCGGCTCCAGCCGCCGGAACAGCTTGAGCACCAGGCAATCTCCATAGCGGATCAGGGAATTGGCCTGCTCCATGCCGAGAGGAGCCGGCTCGAGCTCGCCCTGGCCGCGCAGCTCGGCGAAGAGCGGCGCAGTCCGGACGATCAGATCGCTCTGCCCGCCGCGGAAACGGCCGCCCCGGTCGATCGCCGCAAGCATCTCCCGCGAGAAGCCCGGATCTCCGAGCGGATCGTAGAGCAGGCCCGTCCCCTCCGGCCGGTCGGATTCGAGCCGCAGGAGGATCCACGGAGCCGCTGCCTGGCGGAGCTGGCGGATGAAGCTCGACCTGCCCGCGGGGGCAAAGGCGATCGGCAGGACATAGGTCTCCGGTTCCGCGTCCGTGAAGTCCACCCGGAGGAGGAGGAACCAGGCGTCGCAAAAGCCGGCCGGGATCGCCTCCTGGATCGCAACGCCGCTCACGGTCCTGGCCTTGCCGGCGAGCCAGCGGCGCGACGGCAGGAGGCCGGCCAGAGCGTTCTCCAGGCCCTCCTTGAAGCGCGCTGCGAGGACCTCCTCCCAGCCGCCCAGGATCGCGAAGGCCGGGACCTCCGGCTCGACCGGAGCGGCTCCGGAGGCCCTCTGCCGCGGCCTCCCGAAGGCCGCAGGCTCGGTGACCAGCGAGAACCAATAGAACGAGTGCGGCCCCAGGGTCAGGGCATAGGCCCTCTCGGTGATCCGGGGGAAAGGAGAGCGTCCGAAGAGCTCGAGGGGCGTCATCCCCGCCAGCGCTGACAGGTCGAGCTCCAGGTGCTGGGCGAAGCGGGAGAGGTTGGCCACCACCAGCAGAGCCTCGTCGCCGTGGCGGCGGAGAAAGGCGAGCACGCGATGGTTCTCCGGCTCCAGGAACTCGATCGTGCCGCGGCTGAACGCCAGGTGGCGCTTGCGCAAGGCGATGAGCCGCCGCATCCACCAGAGCAACGAGTACCGGTTGCTCTCCTGGGCCTCGACGTTGACCGCCTCGTAGTGGTATTCGGGGTCGACGATCACCGGCAGATAGAGCCGCTGCGGATTGGCGCGCGAGAAACCGGCGTTCCTGTCCGCGCTCCACTGCATGGGGGTGCGCACACCGTCGCGGTCGCCCAGATAGAAATTGTCGCCCATCCCGATCTCGTCGCCATAGTAGATCACCGGCGTCCCGGGCAGCGAGAAGAGCAGGCCGTTCATCAGCTCGATGCGCCGCCGGTCGTTGCCCAGGAGCGGCGCCAGGCGGCGGCGTATACCGGCGTTGATGCGCTGTGCCTTGTCCTGCGCGTAGACCCGGTACATGTAGTCGCGGTCTTCGTCGGTCACCATCTCGAGCGTCAGCTCGTCGTGGTTGCGCAGGAAGGTCGCCCACTGGGCGTTCTCCGGGATGGGCGGGGTCTGCTGCAGGATGTCGAGCACAGGAAACCGGTCTTCCAGGCGGATCGCCATGAACAGGCGCGGCATCACCGGGAAGTGGAAGCACATGTGGCACTCGTCGCCCCCGGCCGCCGGGTCGCCGAAGTAGGCGATGGCGTCCTCCGGCCACTGGTTCGCCTCGGCGAGCAGCATGCGGCCCCGGAACTCCTGGTCGACATGGGCGCGGAGCTTCTTCAGGAAGGCGTGCGTCTCGGGCAGGTTCTCGTTGTGGGTCCCCTCGCGCTCGTAGAGGTACGGCACGGCGTCGAGCCGCAGGCCGTCGACCCCCATCTCCATCCAGAAGTCGAGCGCCTTCAAAACCTCCTCGTGGACGCGCGGGTTGTCGAAGTTGAGGTCCGGCTGGTGCGAGAAGAAGCGGTGCCAGTAGTAGGCGCCGGCCACCGGGTCGCGGGTCCAATTGGAGACCTCGGTGTCGGTGAAGATGATGCGCGTGCCGGCGTACTTCGTATCCGTCTCGCTCCAGACGTAGTAGTCGCGCTCGGTGGAGCCGGGCGGCGCGAGGCGGGCGCGCTGGAACCAGGGGTGCTGGTCCGAGGTGTGATTGATCACCAGCTCGGTGATCACCTTGAGGCCGCGGCGATGGGCTTCGTCGAGGAACGTCTTGAAGTCTTCGAGCGTGCCATAGGTCGAATGGACGTCCGTGTAATCGGAGATGTCATAGCCGTCGTCGCGCCAGGGCGAGGGATAGAACGGCAGGATCCAGATGGCGGTGACGCCCAGGTCCCGCAGGTAGTCGAGCTTGGCAGTCAGCCCCTGGAAATCGCCGCGGCCGTCGCCGTTCGAATCGAAGAAGGCGCGTACATGCAGCTCGTAGATGATCGCATCCTTGTACCAGAGAGGATCGCTCCCTCCCCGGTTCTCTCCCTCACCCCTCATCAAGATCCCCCGTCCGGCCGGACCCGCCGCTGCACGCGAAAGATGTGGGCCGGGATCGACTTCGGGTCGAGCTGGACGAAGTTGCGCGATCCGTGCCAGAGATACCGCGCGCCGGTCAGCAGGTCGTGGACCTGGAACGGCTCTTCGCCGGGCACCCCGAGGTCCTCGACCGGCAGCTCCACCCAGGTGGACTGGACGTTCTGCGGATCGAGGTTGACCACCACAAGGAGGACGTTGCCGCCCCGCTCGTCCATCTTGCTGTAGCAGAGGATCTGGTCGTTCTCGGCCGCATGGAAGCGCAGGCCGCGATCGCTCTGGAGGGCCGGGTTCTCGTTGCGGATGCGGTTGACCCGGGCGATGAGCTCGCCCAGGCCCTCTTCGACCTCCGAGCCGTCGAGCCCGTAGCTCGCACCGAGGGTGGCCGCCAGGATCAGCCGCTGCACGAACACCGCCGGCGCCTCCTGGGGATCCGGTAAGCTCACTTGCAGATTGGGACGGAAGACCTCGCGCATCCCGGCCCGCCGCAGGTCGGTGATGGACTCGATCAGCCCCCGGCGCGTGATGCGCGAGGGGAAATCGGTGCAGAGCTGATGGAAGCCGAGCTTGGCCAGCCGCATGACGACCTTCGGGCGGGTGTGCGCCGCGGCGGCGAAGAGCACGTCCGGGTGCTCGCGCTTGACCTCGTGGATCAACCGCTCCCAGAAGGGAAACGGCCGGTTCTGCGGCTCCTGCACCCGAAAAATGCGCACCCCCTGCTCTACCCAGGAGCCGACGGCGCTCGCGAGCTGGTGGTCGGGAGAGACCTCGTCCGTGAGATCGAGGGCGATCTCCAGGCCGTGCTCCGCGGCCTTCTCACGGAAACGGCGGAGGTCTGTGGTTATGTCCGGGGGCAGGCAGAGGACATCAAAGCCCAGGCCGGCGATGTCTTCCAGACGCTCCTCGGCCCCGTGCCGCAGCTCATACCAGGTGGAAAACCGCGCCCGGACGCGGTCGACCACCACCTCTAGCTCGCGGTACGGCGTGGCGAATCGGCGGTCGGCGATCCAGCCGAGGATCGTATAGCGCCAGCGCCCCTCCTCGGTGACGGTGAAGGCGGCGCGCCAGCGGTCGTTGCGGAGGGCCGTCATCTCGACCTCGCTCCACTCCGCGGCGGCCGGCGCACGGTACAGCAGACGACAAGCAATGACGTCGTGGCCGTCGGCGAACAGATCCGCCTCCACCACCACCCGTTCGCCGACCACCCGCTGAATCGGGAACTGGCCGCAGTCGATCTCCGGCACGACCCCCTCGATGACCACCCGCTGCCAGCCCGCTTCGCCGCTCATCCTCATGCTCTCCCGCTGCCACTTTGCAGATCACCTACTGCTCCGGAGCCAGGACGGCTCGGAGAGGGTCTGTGTTTACCAGAGTCGGGAGCAGAGCGCCAGCCCGGCACGCTACACTCTTGCTGCCGGCCGCCAGCAGGCGACGGCTGTCCGTCTCTTCAAGGAGACTCTTGAATCGTGAAACCGGCTTACCTCTGGGACTACGACATCGACGAGAGCACCTTCCGGGAGATCCTGGCTGGCCGGAAGAGGCTGGGCCGCCTGGATCGAGACTGGGCCGCGGTTCGCCTCCTCGAGCACGCCCCCTACCCGGAGATCGTTAGACTCCTCGGTTTCCCGGACCTGGTCCAGGGGTGGTCCCGGTGGCGTCCACGCATCCGCTCCGAAGGCCGGAGGCGCGGATTCGATTTCCTCGCCGATTGGCTGCCGAAGAAGCATCCCGAGCTGCTGTCGCCCGAGGGCGATCGGGGCGCCGGGCGTGGATAGCTCCTTCTATTTCGATGTGCTCTATCCCCTCCAGGATCGAGCTCTCCAAGTACTGGACCGTCTCGAGACCGGCTTCTATCTGACAGGTGGGACGGCCGCCTCGCGGGGCTATTTGCGCCACCGGTTTTCGGACGACCTGGATCTCTTCGTTAATGATCAGAAGGACTTCCGGCTCTGGGCGGAGCGCTTCATCGCGGCGCTCTCGGAAGGCGAAACATGGCGCACCGACGTTTTGCAGCGGGAGGAGCGATTCGTCCGCCTGAGTCTCGTAGAAGAGTCGATCCGCTTGAACATCCTGGCCAACAAGATCACGGCTCTCATCGACCGGGAAGAACCGAAAGATCCGGCAGATATCTGGGGATTTTGCTGTCACCTGGGATTATCCATCGAGGCTGCCCTGGAGGGCGCCAGCAGCAAGGCGGCGGGCATCTTTCCGGCCGATCTGGCACGCCTTCTCTGCACTGTCACGCGAGACGATTGGGCTGTCGTTAGATGGATCGACAAACCCGATCCCGACCAGTTCATCGCCGATCTGGCACAAATCGGCGCACACCTGCTCCTGATCACTGATCAATAACCTGGGAGGCGCCCCATGACCTTCGTATCCGACCTCGACCCCAAGCCCCTCTGGAAGCACTTCGACGAGATCCTGAAGATCCCGCGCGCGTCCAAGCACGAGGCCGCGGCGCGGCAGTATGTCCTCGATGTGGCCGCCCGCAAGGGCCTTGCCCTCCGCACCGACGCGGCGGGCAACACAGTGGTCCACAAGCCGGCCAGCCCTGGCAAGGAAGGGGCGCCTACGGTCGTCCTCCAATCCCATCTCGACATGGTCACCGAGAAGAACTCGGACGTGACCCACGACTTCTCCCGCGACCCCATCGTGCCGCAGCGCGACGGCGATTGGGTGCGGGCGACCGGGACCACGCTGGGGGCGGACAACGGCATCGGCGCCGCCGCCATGCTCGCCGTCCTGGAAGCCGACGACCTCGTCCACGGTCCTCTGGAGCTCCTGTTCACCATCGACGAGGAGACCGGCCTTACCGGTGCGACCGACCTCGACGCCAGCCTGCTCACTGGGAAGAAAATGCTCAACCTCGACACCGAGGAGGAGGGGGAGGTGACCATCGGCTGCGCGGGCGCAGGGATGAGCGCGCTCTCGCTCCCGATCGCGGGCGAGGCGGTCCCGGCCGGCTCGACAGCCTTGGCGGTCAAGGTGTCCGGGCTGCAGGGAGGGCACTCCGGGATGGAGATCCACCTGCCGCGCGGCAACGCCATCAAGCTCCTCGCCCGGGCCCTCCACGCAGCGGCGCTCGAGCATCCTTTCCGTCTCGGCGAGCTCCGAGGCGGCGGCAAGCACAACGCCATCCCCCGGGAGGCCGCCGCCACGATCGTGGTGCGCTCTGAGGACCGGGAGGCTGTGACAGCGATCCTGGAGCGGGAGGCGGAGGCGATCCGGTCCGAGCTCAATCCGGGCGAGCCCGACGTCCGCCTCACAGTCGGCGCGTCCGACGCACCGGAGAGCGCCTGGACCACGGAGCTCAGCCATCGCGCGATCGACCTGCTGGAAGCCCTTCCCCACGGCGTCGTCGCGATGAGTCAGGCCATCCCCGGCCTCGTCGAGACCAGCACGAACCTGGCGTCGATCGAGCCGAGGAACGGTGATCTGGCGCTCCTTTCGAGCTCGCGCAGCTCGGTCGACTCCGCTCTGCGGGCTGTCCGCCGCCGGATCCGCGCCGCGGCCGAGCTGGCCGGCGCCGCGGTGGACGAGCCGCACGGCTATCCAGGCTGGAAGCCGGACCCCCAGTCGCCCCTTCTCGCCCAGTTCCAGGAGCTGCACCAGCGCCTGACCGGCAAGGAGGCCGAGGTCAAGGCGGTCCATGCCGGGCTCGAATGCGGCATCATCGGCGAGAAGGTCCCCGGCATGCAAATGATCTCCTTCGGACCCACCATCCGCGGCGCCCACTCCCCCGACGAGCGGGTCCACGTCCCCGCGGTCGGAAGGTTCTGGGAGCTGCTGAAGGCCATGTTGGCCGAGCTGGCGGAGGAGGGAAACTGATCGACTGCAGTCTTTAGCCTATTGCGGATCGTGCCATACCTCAACAGGAGAACAAAGTTAAGCGCCAAGCAGCCCACGCTGTGACTTCTGTGCCGAGGAGAGCCGGGCCGCTTTGTCAGCTTCAACGCCTCATTAGATCGCTACCAGTCGGCAGCGTTGGCATACCGGCTTCAGGGGGCGGGCGCAGAGGCATGATCTCAGCCGCAGGCCACACCTCCTGCGCTCGCTGTACGGGTGGTGCGATGTCGAACAGCTCCACCCTTCGTAATGACTTGCCAGCTTCAGATAGCAGCTCTTGGACCGCGACGTCGTATGGGTTGAACGCGAAGCCGAAGACCACCACTCGCTCGCTGCGCCTCAAGATGTCCGCAGCCAGCTGCCAAGTTGGCTGCAGAGCAGGCGGTGGCGTCTTCTCTGGCACGGGGGCTACGATGAGGGCATTCCCTGTGAGTGCACGCCTCCCATCAGTGTACCGTGTCCGTGTCCCCTGGTCCCAGGAGATGCTGCCGTGAAGCTTCGCGAGCGGAAGACGACCGGTGAGGACAACGGGCTCACGCCGCATTGGGTGCGCACCCGGTCCATGAAGCTGCTCGCCCTCTTCTCCATAGTGAAAGCCGCTTGATCCAAGTGCGTACTCAACGAGGAGGTCGTAGTTGGTGGTGATAATACCCAGCGCTCGCTCAAGCCCCTGCTCGGTCAGAAAGTCACGTACGGTGCTGAGGCCGGGCAGATGGCGCTTGTATGTCTCGTCGATGGAGAGAGTTCGGCGTCGAACAACGCCACCGTGCTGCTGGCGCCACAGAAAGGGTTCGTTCAGACGACGAGCTATGTACCAGCTGAGGGCTGCTTGTTCGCGTTGAAGATAGCGCTCGAACACGTGCGCAATGAACTGCTCGGCGTAGGCACCCGGATGAGCATCGTCCCAGGATTCTTTTAGGCTGCGGACGAGATCCAGCTTGGGGCGGTCACGCGACGTCGCGGATATACGGAAGTCAAACAGCTGCGCGGCGACAGGTACATCGGCTGCCCACCTCGAGAAGCCGGCGCCGAGCAGAAAAGCCGTGTTCATCTTTCCTGGCGGAATAGTGTGTTGCGGTCTCAGCTCGAGCGTCTGCATGAGTTTCTCGTGGTCGATCCGCTCGAAGAACCCCTTGTGGCGATCTCTACCACGTAACCCTAGCAACCAGAACTGGAGCTCCTGTATCAGCGTGCACTGCTCCCGATGCGAGGGATGACCTGCACTTTGATGCAGGCCTTCGGCGCGAAGGCCGAGCATCGCCCGCTGGGAGTGCCGGCGTCTCGCCGGCCCACACTCCCCGCGACCATGACGGCCATCGATGGGCTCCGCAGCCCCGAAGCCTCATCTCGCCTCCCGCCGTCCCCAACAAGGCCGGGCCTTCGGCCCACTGTCTTGATGATGCCGGCGAGACGCCGGCGCTCCCAGCGCCGCGTGCCGCCACCTTGGGTGCGGTTGTCAGCCGGCGATGACTTCCCGGGCGAGAGAGCCCTGCACTCGGACCATCCTATAATCCCCAGCCATGGACGTGGCGGCGATCGAGAGGAAGCTGCGGGAGGTCCTGTCCGCCCGGGCGGAGGCGGAGGGGATCGCCGCGGCGTGGCTCTTCGGCAGTGTGGCCCGGGGGACCGCCCGGCCGGACAGCGACGTCGATGTCGGCATCCTGTACAGCGAGAACCGGCCTCAGACCCTCGACGAGATCGGGCGCGCCTTCGACCTCGAAGAAGACCTGACCGTAGCTCTCGGGCTTCCCACCCAGGTCGTCGTCCTGAACCGCGCGCCTGTCGACCTGATCTTCCGGGTGCTGCGCGACGGCAGGCTGCTCGTGGAGCGAGACCGCTCTCGACGTATCCGCTTCGAGGTCCGCTCGCACAAGGAATATTGGGATCTCGAACCGTACCTTCGCCTGTGTTATCGGCCAGGAGCGTGATCGTGACCGATGTCGATCTCGTGTACAAGAAACTCACCCTTATCGAGTCCTACGTTCGCGAGCTGCGGACGTTTGCTCACCCAGAAGAGCTCCAGACGGACATCAGGGAGCAGCGATTCGAAGAGCGTACGTTGCAGATCGCAATCCAGGCCGCCCTCGACATTGCCGCTCACATCGTGGCCGACGAGCGTTACGGCGTTCCCGATACAAACCGTGGCTTTTTCGAGCTGCTGGTGCGGTATGGCTGGCTTCCCAGAGACCTCGCAGAGCCCCTGAGCAAGATGGTGGGGTTCCGCAACATCCTCGTCCATAGCTATGAGAGAGTCGATCCGGCAGAAGTCGAGAAAATCGTCCGTTTCCATCTCGACGATCTCCTGACTTTCGTGAACGCGATCCGGACCCGTCTCGCCTCCGCATGACGTCCCCCCTCATCGAGATCCGCAACCTCACCAAGACATACGAGGAGGGCGGGCGGCAGCGGATGGTTCTCTGCGATGCCAGCGCGGAGATCGGGCGCGGCGAGCTGGCGGTGCTGATCGGGCGCAGCGGCTCGGGCAAATCGACGCTGCTCAACCTGCTCTCAGGGATCGACCTGCCCAGCTTCGGCGAGGTGGTGATCGATGGGGTCTCGATCGCTCGCCTCTCCGAACGGGAACGGACTCTCTTCCGGCGCGACAAGATCGGCTTCGTCTTCCAGTTCTTCAACCTGATCCCGACCTTGACCGTCGAGGAAAACCTTCTCCTTCCCTTGGAGCTGAAGGGAAAGGTGCGGCCGGAGGAGCGGCGGGCCGCGCTCGCTCTCCTCGACGAGGTGGGGCTGGGCGACCGTGCGTCGAGCTATCCCGACCGCCTGTCCGGCGGCGAGCAGCAGCGGGTCGCCGTGGCCCGGGCCCTGGCGCACGATCCGCTCCTCGTGCTCGCCGACGAGCCGACCGGTAATCTGGACCTGGAAACCGGCCTCCAGATCCTGGAGATCCTCGACCGGCTGACCCGCCAAGCCGGCAAGACCATGGTCATGGTCACCCACAGCTCCGAGGTCGTAGGGCTCGCCGACCGGGTGTTCCGGGTCGAGGACTGCCGCCTCGTCGAGCAGACAGCCCGGGGGGAGCAGTGACGCCTCTCCTCTGGCGGTCGAGCCGGCGCTACCTCGTCCGGCACCCCTGGCAGATCGGGCTCGCCATCCTGGGCGTGGCGCTCGGCGTCGCCGTCATGGTCTCGATCGACGTTGCCAACACCAGCGCGAGCCGCGCCTTCGCGCTCTCGACCGAGGCGGTGACCGGACGCGCCACTCATCAGATCGTCGGCGGGCCGCAGGGGCTGCCCGATCCGGTCTTCCGCCGGCTGGCGGTGGATGCGGGGCTCGCCGGCGAGTTGCCCATGGCCCCCGCGGTCGAGGGATACGTCACAATCCCCCGCCGGCCCGGCCAAGGGATCCGCTTGTTTCGCGTCCTGGGAATCGATCCCTTTTCGGAGCCTCCGTTCCGGCCTTACCTTCGGGCAACCGGCACCCTCTCCCGCGGTGCCGAGGATCGGGGAGGAGGCGTCGACCTCGGCCCCCTGCTCACCCGTCCGGGAGCGGCCGTGCTCTCCTCCTTCACCGCCGCGGAGCTGGGCCTCCGGCCCGGAGACCGGTTCGTGGTGCGGATCGGCAATACCGAAAAGACCGTCGAGCTCGCCGGCATCCTGGAGCCGGACGACGACAACACCCGCCGTGCGCTGGCCGACCTCCTGGTGATGGACATCGCGGCGGCCCAGGAGCTGCTCGGCCGCGCCGGGCGGATCGACCGCATCGACCTGATCACCCCGGAAGGACCTGCCGGCGCCAGCCTCCTCGCCCGCGCTGAAGCCGTCCTGCCGCCCGGAGCCCAGATCCTCCAGGCAGCGGGCCGCTCCCGGACAACGGAGGAGATGACGAGCGCCTTCCGGCTGAATCTGACCGCTCTTTCCCTGCTCGCCCTGGTCTGCGGCGTCTTCCTCATCTACAACACCATGACCTTTTCGGTCGTGCAGCGCCGGACGCTGATCGGCACGCTGCGCGCCCTGGGCGTGACCCGCCGCGAGGTCTTCACCCTGGTGCTCGCCGAAGCGCTCGGCGTGGCCGTGCTCGGCACCGCGGCGGGGCTGGTCTGCGGCGTCCTGCTCGGCCGCGAGCTCGTGCGGCTGACCACGCAGACGATCAACGACCTCTACTTCGTCCTGTCCGTGCGCGACCTCGACCTGCCGCTCTTCTCTCTGGTCAAGGGGGCGGCGATCGGCCTCGGAGCGACCCTGCTCGCCGCCCTGGCCCCGGCCTGGGAGGCCACGCAGGCGCCGCCGCGCGCCGTGCTCACCCGCTCCGCCCTGGAGGCGCGTCTGCGCAGGGCCCTGCCCCGCGCCACGCTCCTCGGCCTCGGGCTCCTGCTGGCCGGCGCGGTGCTCCTCGCCGTCCCCGGCAGCCTGGTCCTGAGCTTCGTGGGCCTCTTCGGGGTCATCCTGGGCTGCGCCCTGCTAGCTCCTGGCGCGACAGTCTTGCTGATGCTCCTGCTCCGCCGCCCGATGGGAGCACTGTTCGGCATCCTGGGGAAAATGGCGGCCGGCGGCGTGGTCGCGTCGCTGTCGCGCACCGCGGTCGCCATCGCCGCGCTGGTGATCGCCGTCTCGGTGACGGTCGGGATCGGAGTCATGATCGGCAGCTTCCGGCAGACGGTCGTGCGCTGGCTGGAGATGTCGCTCCAGTCCGACATCTACGCCTCCGTCCTGAGCCGGGCCGGCGGCTTCGCGGGCGCCGACCTCGATCCGGAGGTAGCTCGCCGCACTGCCGCGCTTCCCGGAGTCGAGCGGGTCCATCTGCTGCGGCGGGTCGAGATCCCGACCCCCGAGGGGCCGGTCCGCATGCTCGCTCTCGGCACGGACGAGCGGAGCCTGGCCTCCTCCTTCGAGCTGCTGGACGGCGACCCGGACGAGGTCTGGCCGGCGTTCCAGCGCGGCGAGGCTGTGGCCGTGTCCGAGCCGTTCGCCCGCCGCCACGGCGTGGAGGCGGGCTCGACCCTGCGGCTGCGGACCGCCCGCGGCGACCAGACCTTCCGGATCGCAGGCGTCTATTACGACTACGCCTCGGACCAGGGGCTCGTCCTCATGAGCCGGCCTGCCTACCTGCGCTGGTGGAACGATCCGAAGCTTTCAGGCTTTTCGCTGGACCTTGCGCCGGGAGCGGATCCCGACGCGACGATCGAGCGCCTGCGCGCCGCCCTGGGAGACCAGGCGGTGCTCTTTCGCTCGAACCGGGCCCTCAAGCAGGGCTCGCTCGAAGTCTTCGACCGCACGTTCCGGATCACCGCCGTGCTCCGGCTTCTGGCCGGATTGGTCGCCTTCCTGGGCGTCCTCTCGTCGCTGATGGCCCTGCAGCTCGAACGGGCACGGGAGCTCGGCGTGCTTCGCGCCAACGGTCTCACGCCGGGACAGGTCTGGGAGCTGATCACGGCCCAGACCGGCCTGATCGGACTCGCCGCCGGCCTGCTGTCGATCCCGGTGGGCCTGGCGCTCGCGGCAATCATGATCTTCGTGATCAACCGGCGCTCTTTCGGCTGGACCATTCGGATGGAAGTCGCCCCCGAGATCCTCCTCCAGGCCCTCCTCCTGGCCCTCGCTGCCGCCCTCCTCGCCGGCCTCTACCCGGCCTGGAGGATGGCCAGAACGTCGCCGGCTCTGGCGCTGCGGGAGGAGTGAGCGGAAAGGCGCTTACTACCGAGTCGTGGTTGTCGACAAAGAACTTCGATACAGACTATCGAGAAATATATGGGAAGGGTGAGGTCGGCCGGCAATTATAGGGGGACGCCTAAACCTACCTTGTCAGATTCGCTCGGCTTCGATTGGAGAGGCCCCGAAGGGGCCTGGGCATAAAGCCTGGCGCTTCAGCGCCAGGTTGGCGCCTCCCAATTTCCAGGAGCCGTTGGGGGGTGCTTCCGGACGGGCGGACCGTGGGCCCAACATGCACTCCCTGAGGTAGACTTGGGCGGTAGTGGGGCGGTTGGACGTCGTAACGGCGCCGCTACAGAATTTCCAGAGAGGCACGGGGGGAAGAGAAGCCCGCTGGGAACCCCCACTCCCTCTGAGAGAGGAGCACAGCCATGCGCGTCAGAGTCGTAGCGATCGCCCTTGCCGTAGCAGCGGCCGTTGCGCCGCTGGCAGCGAGAGAGAGGGACCCGCAGTATCCGCCCTTCCCTACCGAGGAGTACGCTTCGTTTGCTGTCGGCGGCCCCGGGTCGTTGAGGGGCCAGGCGTTCTTGACGACGGTTGGGGGGGCTGTCAAGCCGGCGGCGGGCGCCGAGGTGACCCTCGATCCGGTGACGCCCTATTCAGCGGTCTGGTGGAAACACGCCGGTTCAGACTGGCGGGAAAAGAAGGCGATGCCCCCTGACGGGCGTTTTCGCCACGCGCGCAGAGTAACGACGGCCGACGCAGACGGGAGGTTTGTCTTTGCGAACCTAGCTCCAGGCCGCTACTTCGTCCGTTCAGTTGTCACTTGGAGCGCTGGCAACGCGGGTATTCAGGGCGGCATAGTGGCAGCGATTGCAGAGGTTGTTGAGTCGGGCGTTTCCACCGTGGTGGTCTCGTCAGTGCCTGACAGAGGTGGTTTCAGGGGATGGGATCCTGATCTAGGCCTGACCGACGGCCGATCTCCTGAGGACATGGCGGGAGTGGCCGTATGGGACCAGAGGCCCGAGGGCGCGCGGGGGGTCCCGGTTACAGAGGTCCGAGGGTTGCTGGGCCGGATTCTAAGAAGCCGCGGGCTGAGCTACACCGCCGTCGAGGCTGCACCGGTGGTTGACCGTAGCGAACTCGTCGAAAAGCTCAGGGCGACCGGCGGAATGCGCTTGTTTCTCCTGGAGCTGAAGCAATGGGAGGTCGCGCAGGCGCTGCATTACAGCATGACGCTGAACGTCTTCGACACTGCTGGCAGGGCGGTCGCTGCGGCAACGGCGAGCGGAGAAGCCCCGGCCGACAGTCAATCCATAACTAAGGTAGCAGCGCCTATTCTTGAAGGCCTTCTGGAGGAGGTTCTTGCGAAAAAGGCCGTGATGGTGGAAGCGCCGAAGCCTCCGGTCTGCACGGTCGACCAGATTATCCAGATGCAGGGCGCGGGGCTGTCGGTTGACCAGATCAAAGCGGCGTGCGGAGGGCTGATGAGATGAGCTGAGAAGAAGTGCGCTCCGCCCCCGCTCCATGCCTACCTAACGCCCAATACGCCTTCATTCGCAATCGGGCCTCGGCCCGAATCCGGATGCAGGCAAAGACAGCGTGGACCTGCACCCATCCGCCCTCCTCGCCGACAGCAGCGTCATAGACCATGAGGACCGGATCACGGCCGCACCAAGGTCGGCGGGCCAGCCCTACCCAGTGCGTGTGCCGGCCACGCCGCCGACTCCCCAGCCGGGAACTGCGGGTACGCCCGAGCAGCAAGCCCAGGAGCTGATTGCCGCGGTCGAGACCACTGTGAGTTCCTCATCCCTATCATGCGCTGCGAGGTCGATTTCGATCCAGAGTATCATCAGAGACCGATGAGGAACGAGAGGAAAGAGAATGACTGAATTCGCCTATGTAGGGACGCTGGGAGCACTGCCGTGGCTCATCGCCGCGCTGGCAGGCATGTGCGTCCGCAACGAGGCGATCCAGGCATTCCTCCAGCAGCAGCCCTTCCGTGGCCGCAACCGCGCCAGCAGCGCCACGAAGCCGGCGCCGTCGTCTGTTCCCGCCACCTCCGCAGTCGATCTGCCCAGGCTCCCTCCCCACAAAGCCAGGCGGCGCAACGTCGCAGCATCCCTCCGGGTGCAGGCAATCAGCCCGTATCCATCGCAGAGACCCTTACCGGCGCCAGCGTAAGTCATCCGGCGCGGATCAGCGTATCCGGTACAGCTAAGCGTATCCGCCCCAGATAACGTTATCCGCCCGCGGATAAGCTTATCCGGCGTAGATAGCGGTATCCAGCCCGGATAAGCTTATCCAGCCCAGATAACACTATCCGCGGCGGATAAGCCTATCTGCCGCGGATAAGCTTATCCAGCGCAGATAACGTTATCCGCCGCGGATAAGCTTATCCGGCCCAGATAAGGCTATCCGCCGTAGATAAGCTTATCTGCCGTAGATAACGCTATCCGCCACGGATAAGCGTATCCTCCGCAGATAAGCTTATCTGGGCCAGGATAAGCTTATCCGGCGTAGATAAGCTTATCCAGCGCAGATAACGCTATCCAGCGCGGCCAGGCTTATCCGGAACAGATGACATCCTCTGCCGTAGACACGCCTATCCATGCCGTCCACGCTCATCCGTGCCGCTCTCTCGCGCCCCTGGCTCCTGCCTGGGAGGCGCCGGCCTCTACCCTGCCTGGAAGATGGCCCGCACGTCACCGTCCCTGGCGCTGCGGGAGGAGTGAAGCCCAGAATCATTCACCGTTGCGGCAAGCCCTTGACGAACTTGCCCACCCGGTGCTTGTCCAGCGAATAGCCGCCGCTTCCCAGCCGGCCGACGACCGACGGGTGGATCTCCTCGAAGCCATGCTCCGCGGACCCGATCGCGCGGTAGTAGGGCTTGCGGGCCTTCGCGTACTTGCCACCCATGAACTCTTTGTACGAATCCCGGACTGCTCCCCGGACATTACTCTCCTGGATGCGCGGGAGCTTCGCACGGTCGAAGATGAGACCACAGGACGTCGCCCGGCCGGCCATCCAGTCCAAGGTGATGTCCGCCAGGACCTTGTCGGTATAGCCGCCTCCGACGTTGGAATGGGCACCCGCGAACCAGACCTGCTCGATCCGCTGGTTGGGCTTCGCCTTCGGTGCCCAGAGCGTCGCCGGGTAGTCCTCCCGGTGCTCGTCGATGGCGAGGGCGTGGAAGGCGTTCTCGACGATGCCGCTCAGCTCCGTGTCATGGAACGCATAGTAGGAGCGGTTGAACCACTCGAAGGATGACAGGGGGACGCCCAGCGCGCCGACCGTGTCCCAGACCCCGAGGCATTTGATCTTGGCGTCGCGCGCATACTTCTGGCGGAAGAACCGCGCGTTTGCCGAGTCCGCTCCGCCGCCCTCTTTGTCCCGGGTCCGGTAGAGGGAGTAGGCCTGAGGCACCAGGGAGGCGTGTTCCTTCTTGAGCAGGCCCGAGTTGCGGACCAGTCCCACGAGGCTGCGCGCCGTATAGGCCCCCCGGCTGAAGCCGAAGAGGAAGACCTCGTCTCCCGGCTCGTAGCTGTCGATCAGGAACCGGTAGCCGTTCTGGATGTTGGTCGACAGGCCGACGCCGAAAATGCCGCCCCGCAGCCGGTTGTACCACTTCGTCCCGACGCCTTCCTGGTACCAGGCGACCTGCTTGGTCCCGCCCCCGGCCGGCAGCACCGCCTTATACAGCCTGCAGACGTTGGTGTTCTTATCGCCGTCGACATCCTCGTTGGAATCCGGGGTGTTCCAGGTCCCGTCAAAGAAGAGCGCCAGTCGCTTGGGCATATGCACCTCCCCGGACGATCGCCGGGCCACTATTCCCGGGCCGTTGTCCAGTTGTTTCGTCAATCATAGGCGATTGGGCGGGCAAAAAGTTTCACACCCTCCTCCTGTAGACTCCTGCCCCGAAGAGGAGGAGGAACCATGGCCCAGCTCTCCGGTCTTCGTCGCCCCGCTCTGCTCGCCGCAACGCTCGCGCTCCTGGTCACCAGCCTGGCTGTCCAGCCTGGGACGGCCCGCACCGCCAAGCCTGTTCTCCATGCCCGCCACTGGCTGGCCATCACCGGCAAGCCGCTCGCGGCCACGGCCGGCGCCATGATGTTCCAGAAGGGCGGCAACGCCGTGGATGCCGCGTGCGCCATGCTGGCCGCCACCTGCACCATGTGGGACACCCTGGGCTGGGGCGGCGAGACCCAGGCCCTGATCTGGAACCCCAAGACCCGCAAGGTCATCGGCATCAACGCGCTGGGCGTGGCGCCCACCGGGGCGACGCCGGACTACTACCACGGCAAGAACATGGCCTATCCGCCGGAGTACGGACCTCTGGCGGCGGTGACCCCGGGCACGCCGGGTGGGCTCATGGTGATGCTGGCGGAGTATGGACGCCTCTCGCTTGCCGACGTCCTCGGGCCGGCGATCCAGATGGCCGACGGCTTCCCCATCGAGGCGCAGCTCACCAACCGGATCGAGGCCGAGAAGAAGCGGATCAAGGAGTGGCCTGCCTCCCGCGCCGTCTTCCTCCCCCACCTCGGGGAGACTCGGGAGGCGCCCTGGGCCGGCGAGGTCTTCCGCCAGCCCGACCTGGCCGCCACCCTGCGCAAGCTGGTGGAGGCCGAGCGGCAGGCCCTGTCCCAGGGCAAGAACCGCAAGGAGGCCATCCAGGCCGCCTACGACCGTTTCTACAAGGGCGACATTGCCGAAGAGCTCGCCCGCGGCACGCAGGAACAGGGCGGCCTCATCACCCGCGACGACCTGGCGAAATGGCAGGTGAGGATCGAGGAGCCGGTCAAGACCACCTACAAGGGGATCGACGTCTACAAGCTGACGGTCTGGACCCAGGGTCCCGCGATGCTCCAGGCCCTGAACATCCTGGAGCCCCTGGACTTGAAAGGGATGGGGCTCAACAGCTCGCGCTATATCCATACCATTTATCAGGCCATGAACCTGGCTTTCGCCGACCGCGACTTCTACTACGGCGACCCGTACTTCCCGCCCGAGGAGCCTGTCCAGGGGCTGCTGTCCAAGGCTTATGCCGAAACCCGGCGGAAGCAGATCAACTGGGAGCGCAACGATCCGGCGGTCAAGCCGGGCGACCCCTATCCGTTCGAAGGGCAGGGGAAAAAGAACCCTTTTCTCCAGCTCCTGGAGAAATGGGGGACGCCCGAGGAGTCGAAGAGCTGGACGCAGCCGCACAATGCTTCCCTCGAACCGGCGATGAGCTTCGACGAAGGCTTCCGCGCCGGGACGACCTCGATCGAGGCCGCCGACGAGGAGGGCTGGGTGGTGTCCGTGACGCCGAGCGGCGGCTGGGTGCCGGCCTTCGTGGCCGGCCGCACCGGCATCGGCCTTTCGCAGCGCATGCAGAGCTTCGTGCTGGACGAGGGGCAGAACCCCTTCAACGTGCTGGTGCCCGGCAAGCACCCACGCGTGACGCTCACCCCCACCCTGGCCCTCAAGAACGGCAAGCCCTATCTGGCCTTCGCGGTCCAGGGTGGCGACACGCAGGACCAGAACCTCCTCCAGTTCTTCCTCGACGTCGTGGAGTTCGGGATGAACGTCCAGGAGGCGGTTGAAGGCCCCAACATCAACAGCTTCCAGATGCGCAGCTCCTTCGGGAATCACGAATCCCAGCCAGGGCGGGTCATGGTGCATGCCAGCACCCCGTCCTGGGTGAGGGCCGAGCTGCAGAAGATGGGCTACAGGATCGAGGTCGAAGAGCGCACCTCCGGTCCCACCAACGCCATCCTTTTCGACCACGAGCACGGCACCATGTGGGGCGGCGCCAGCGATTTCGGCGAGGACTACGGGATCGGTTGGTGACGGCCGGTCTCGGCAAGGGTAGAAAGTATTCCGATGGCAGTATAAGATATGAGTTGCCGAGATCGGAATGACCGAGGGGAACCTATGAACCTGACGATCGACGAGATCGAAGCCGAAGCCCTCAGGCTGCCTCCAGGAGACCGCGCCGAGCTATTGGAGCGCCTGCTCCTGAAATACGAGCATAGTCTGGAGATCGACGAGAGGGTTGCCCAGGTCTGGGCAGAGGAAGCGGAGCGCCGGGATCTGGCGATGGAGAGCGGAGAGGAGCCGGAGATTCCGGCTGAGGAGGTCTTCCAGCGCCTCCGCTCGTCTCTCGGATGAGGGGCGCTATCTTCAATCGCTTGGCCGAGCGCGAGCTCGCCGAGGCGATCGAACACTATGAACGAGAGGTGCCCGGCCTTGGTCGTCGCTTCCTCGATGAGGTAGAGGCTGGTGTGGCGCTCCTCATGGATTATCCGGAGATTGCTCCGAAGATCCGAGGCAACACTCGGCGGCTCGTTCTCCCCAAGTTTCCCTACTCCCTGCTGTATCGCCCTCTCCCGAAAGGTAGAATCCGTATTCTGGCTGTAGCTCACCAGAAACGTCATCCCGAGTACTGGATCGGCCGGCGTTAGACCTGGTCAACACACTACCTGCAGCCGCAGCTCGAACGCCGCCCCTCCCCCCTCGGCATCGACCAGCCGCAGATCGCCTCCCTGGCTGCGGGCGAGCCCGCGGCTGAGCGTGAGCCCGAGGCCTACGCCGGGCGCGCTGGCGGCGGCGCGGTGGGCGGATTTGTGGAAGGGACGGAAGATCCGCCGGCGCTCGGGCTGCGGGATGCCCGGCCCGTGGTCCCGCAGGCGTAGGATGACGGACGAGCCCCGCCGCAGCGGCTGGATCTCCAGCCTGCGGTCTTCGGCCTCCGCGGCGTACTTGCAGGCGTTGTCCACCCAGTTGAGGAGGATGCGCTCGACCGCGCCGCGATCGACCAGGACGCAGGCCCCCGCGGCGTCGCCGGCCGGATGAAGCACCACCTCGAAGCCGCCACGGGCCGCAAGCTCGCCGAGCCGGTCCTCCATCTCCTGGAGGAACGCTTCCAAATCCACCGGCTCGGGCTCGACGTGCCGCGACCGCCGCTCCAGGCGCGCGTAGGCGAGCACGTTTTCTACCAGGTGCCCGAGGCGGCCCGCCTCGACCCGGAGGGTGTCGAGGTACTCCCCCTGTTGGCCGGCCGGGACCATGCCGTCGGCCAGCATGTCCGCGTACATCCGGAAGGTGGTGAGCGGGGTGCGCAGCTCATGGGTGACTGCGGAGACGAAGTCGGCGCGCCGCCGGCTCTGGTGGAGGCTGCCGAGGAGGAGCGCCGCGAATCCTCCCACGACGAGCACGATGGCCCCGGAGGCCGCGGCCAGGGTGAGCCGCGCCGGGGTCCAGGCAGGGGACGCCGGCGTGGGCAGCGGGCCCGGGACCAGGCGCACCGGCAGCAGAGCGAGGCGGCGCCCGGGATCGGCCGTCTTCGCGACAGCCGGCAGGAGGGCGCCGCGCGGGAGTAAATCACGCACCTGATCGAGCATCCAGCCGCGCATCTCCGGCCATTCGATCGCGATTCCCTGGAGACGCACCTCCCGGCCCTGGCGCACCCGCCGCACGAGGTAGAGGTCCTCCCCCACCCACACCGGCTGGAACGTGGTTTCAACCTGGCGCGGGGCCGGACCAGCCTGCTGGCGGCCGGTCGGGGCAGGGGGGCCTGCAGGTGGCACGTACAAGGCCGTCTGCTGGGACATGTTCATGCTGCGCTGGACGAACTCGTTCTCGTTCAGCAGGGACTGGATCTCCTGCGGGTCCGGTTCTGCCTGTGCGATCTGCTTGGGCTCCGGCGGCGGAGGCGGCCGGGGAGCCGGCGGCAGCTCGGGCAGCGAAGGCGACGCGGCGAGAGCGGCGAAGAGCGTCTCGACGGGCACGCCGCCATCCGAAGCCGCGCGGGCCGAACGTCCAGCGCTCACATCGAACCGGCTCCGTTCGAAGCGGCTGTAGACGTCATCACTCCGGTTTTCTTTCGGGAACGGCTCGGCGGGGCGCGAGTTCTCGCGGCCGACAAAGGCGGTGAGCGCCGAATCCAGGCGCCACAGCGCGAGCCGGACCTTCTCCTCCTGGGTCGCGAGACGCTGTGCCTCAACCTGGTCCTCTTCGAGCTTCAGGGTCGTACGGGTGATCCAGACCAGCGCGCCCGCGAGCACGGTCACGGCGACCGCAAGAGCCAGGCCGAGAGCGAGCCGCCGCCAGATCATCGCGCCAGCTTGTAGCCCTTGCCACGCACCGTGAGGAGGAGACGGGGCGGATCGACGTCGTCGCGCAGCTTCTTTCGCAGACGTGCGACGGCCATGTCCACAGAGCGGGTCTGCACGTGCCG
Organism: uncultured Holophagales bacterium; assembly: GCA_963842525.1. Classification (GTDB taxonomy): domain Bacteria; phylum Acidobacteriota; class Thermoanaerobaculia; order Multivoradales; family UBA5704; genus UBA5704. The sequence continues at coordinate 878,343 of CAWJGT010000009.1, read as the reverse complement.
CGGGTCGAGCTTCCAGATGCGCAGGAGCAGCTCTTCGCGTGACAGGGCGCGGTCGGTGCTCGATGCCAGATAGCGGAGCAGGTCGGCCTCCAGCGGCGTCAGCTCGACGCTCGGCCCGTCCGCGAACCGGATCTCCAGGCGGTCGAGATCCACTTCGCCGCCAGGCAGCGGGAGCGAGGCCACGCCGGCCTGCCTCTCCGGCGAGCGCCGCAGGACCGACTCGACGCGTGCCAGCAGCTCGCGAACGCTGAAGGGCTTCACCACGTAGTCGTCGGCGCCGAGCCGCAGGCCGCGCACGCGGTCCTCTTCGGAGCCCCGCGCGGTAATCAGGATGACCGGCAATGCGGGCTTTGCCGCGCGGATCCGCGACAGCACCGCGAGCCCGTCCCCCCGCGGCAACACCAGGTCGAGGAGGACGAGGTCGGCATCGCTGTCCAGCGCCAGCCGTTCTCCCGCGGCGGCATCGCCCGCCTCCTGGACCTCGTATCCCTCGTAGCGCAGGGCGTCGCGCAGACCGCGGCGAATGGCCAGGTCATCCTCGATCACGAGCACGGTGCGGCAGGTCATGCGCGTTCAGTCTAGCGCACGGGTTCGGCAGCCCGGGCCGAAGTTACAGAGGCGTTACGAAACGAGGCCCGGCCAGATCCTAGACTGGCCACGATCGAAAGGAGGATGCAATGCAACCCAGAACATGGAAGTCAGTGATCCTTCTGCTGGGCGCCAGCCTCGGCATCTGTGCAGCCGTCACGGCCACGCCGGACCTGCTCCATCGCGCGGCAGGTGGCGACGCCGCGGCGATCGCGGAGCTGCGCGCCGCCGGGCCTTCGGGCGTCGAGGACATGCTCGCCTTCGCGGAAGCCGAGCCCGATCTGGGCGAGAGCCCTGCGTTCCAGGCGGCCCTCGACGCGGTCTGCGCGCAGCGGGACTGCGCCGCCTCTCACCTCTACTGGTATACCGACCTCGCGTCGGCCCGCGAGGCGGCGCAACGGACCGGCAGGCCGATCCTCTCCCTGCGCCTGCTCGGCCGGCTGGACGAGGAGCTGAGCTGCGCCAACAGCCGTTTTTTCCGCGCCGTGCTGTACGCCAACGAATCGGTCTCCAGCGTGCTGCGCGACCGCTTCGTGCTGTATTGGCAGTCGGAACGGCCGGTGCCCAAGGTGACCGTCGACTTCGGGGACGGCCGGCGCCTCGAAGGGACGATCACAGGAAACAGCATCCACTACGTGCTGGACCAGAACGGCCGGCTTGTCGACGCCCTGCCCGGCCTCTACGGACCGCAGGCCTTCCTGAAAGCGCTGGGCCAGGCCGAGGCCGAGGCGAAGCGGCTGGCGGACCTCCCGGACCCGAAGTTTGCCAAGAGGAGCGCGCGGTACCATCGCGACCGGCTCGAGTCCCTTCAGAGCGCCCTCACCCGGGACCTCCAGGAGCTGGGGGTGGAGATACCCGAAATCATGGCTGCATCCACCATCAGCGCGGCCCGCTGGGGCGGGGGCAAGCCGATCTACTCGGCTGTCCGGTTGTCGCGGCTCACGATGATGAAGTCGGCCGGGGAGCAGTCGTTCCTCACGGCAATCACACTGGACCGCGTCCAGGCTCCCGACGCGGCCGAGATCACCCCGGTGGACGTCGCGTCCCTCCACCGCGACGAGGCGGTCCTCGACGACGCCAGCCGGCGGCTGCTCCGCAGCAAGCTCGGCTCCTGGGTCGGCGCACACGGCCTGGAACCGTCGTTCGCTCGCTTCGAAGAGCTTCTGGCCGAGGACACGGTGCGCAACGAATACCTCCTCCACGCCACCATCCACTCCTGGCTCGCCGAGGCTGAGCTCGTACCCAACCTGGAAGACTTCAACAGCAGGGTCTACCGGGAGCTGTTCCGGACACCCGGCTGGGACCCCTGGCTGGGGCTCGCCCCGCGCGAGGTGTACTCGGTCCTGACGCCCGCACCGGGAAGCGTCGTGGAGCCGCCGCCCCCACCCCTGCCGGCCATCCCGGAGCCTGCCGGCGGATGAATGCGGTGGTGAGATGGGATCGGGTCGCGATCCCACCTCGCAGCAACCTTGCCCGCCTCCGACTCGTTCTATCCTCCAGGGCGTAGATCACCAGACCTGGAGGAGGTGTGCCCATGGCGAGCGAACCGGTGCATGCGGTCCAACCCGTCCCGGCCGAGCCGGAACAGCCCGGCCGGCCGGGCCGAGGGCAACGGTTCCGCGGCTGGCTGTCGCGCACCTGGCAGCGGATACAGCCGGGGCCGCGGACGCGGAAGGGTGCAGCCTGGGGGGCGGTTGCCGCGGCCGGCCTCTTCGTCGCCTTGGTCGGCGCCTTCCTCCGTCCCGGCGTGGGACTCCGGTTGGACATCCCGGCCGGCATCCTGGTGGCGCTGATTTTCGCCGGGCTCGCCGGCCTCGCCGTGGTCCTGGCCTGGAAGCTCCTGAGCCTGCTCCCGCGCTTCCTCGGCTGGGCCGGTTTCGGGGCGCTCGGCGTCCTCCTCATCGGGCTGCTCACGCTCGGGCTGCCGGCGCAGCTCGGTATCCTGACCGGCCTGGGGATCGTGCTCGTCGAGGCCTTCCTGGGCGGCGCCCTCGTCCTGCTCCTGGGAAAGGAGCGCCTTCGGCCGGCGAAGCGCACAGCTCTGGTCCTGGCCGTCCTCGCCGCTCTGGCCGCCAACGTCTGGCTCGTCCTCTGGATCGCCGACCGCGGCAATACCGAGCACCTGGTCAAGCTGCGGCGGCCCGATCCCGTGCGCGTCGCACCCATTGCCGCCGCCGATCCATCGCGGCCGGGCCCCTACCGCGTCCTCACCCTGACCTACGGCAGCGGCACCGACCGCTGGCGCCCCGAATTTGGACGCAATGTCGACCTCAAAGCCCCGACCGTGGACGCGACGCCGTTCGTCGAAGGCAACGAAGGGTGGACCATCGACGTGCGCGAGTGGTACTGGGGCTTCGGCTTCGACAAGTTCCCCCGCAACGGCCGCGTCTGGTACCCCGACGGCCCTGGGCCCTTCCCGCTCGTCCTCGTCGTCCACGGCAACCACGACATGTCCGATTTCTCCGATCCCGGCTACGAATGGCTGGGCAAGCTCCTCGCCAGCCGCGGGATCATCACCGTATCGGTGGACGAAAACTTCTTCAACGGCTCCTGGTCCGGCGGGCTGGAGAAGGAGAACGACGGCCGCGGCTGGATGCTCCTGAAGCACCTGGAGGTCTGGCGCGGCTGGAACCGCACGCCGGGAAATCCTTTCCATCGCAAGGTGAACCTCGACCGCATCGCCCTGATCGGCCACTCACGCGGCGGCGAGGCCGCGGGCCTTGCCGCCTCTTTCAACCGCCTCCCCCGCTATCCCGACGACGCCACCGTGCCCCTCGGCTTCAACTTCAACATCCGCGCGGTCGTGGCCATCGCACCGAGCGACGGCCAGTACAAACCCGCCGGCAAGCCGGCGCCGGTTGCGGACGTCAGCTATCTCCTCCTCCAAGGGGCACACGACGCCGACGTCTCGGTCTTCCTCGGCGAGCGCCTCTACCGCCGGCTCACCTTCGAGGACGGCCGCTATGCCTTCAAGGCGATCCTCTACAGCTACCGGGCCAACCACGGCCAGTTCAACACCGTCTGGGGCGACGCCGACAACGGTCAGCCCGGCTCCCTGCTCCTCAACCGCGCCGCGCTCCTCACGCCCGAGGCGCAACGGAAGATCGGAGTGGTCTACATCTCCGCCTTTCTGGAGGCGACGCTCCATGACAATCCGGCCTATGTCGGCCTCTTCCGCGACAGCCGAAGCGCCCGCGCCTGGTTGCCCGACGACCTCTACATCACCCGGTTCCAGGACTCCACCTTCCGCGCGGTCGCCGATTCCGAAGAGGACGTGGACGTGACCACGGCGGCCCTGAAAGGCGCTAAGATCGAAGGCCGCGATCTCGCCCTCTGGAAAGAGAAAGACCTCGGCTTCCGCCAGGGAGAGGGCACGAAGCAGAACCAGGTGGTCGTCCTCGGCTGGAAGCGCGACTCCGCCACGCCAAAAAAGGTTGCAACGTACGCCGTCCGGCTGCCGCACGAGCTGCCGCCCGACTGGAAAGGCCCGGACGCCGAATCCATGCTCGTCTTCTCCCTGACCGATTCCGGCGACGAGCCGCCCGACCCCAAGGACAAAGCGAAGAAGGACGACAAGCCTAAAAGCGAGGCCGCGAAGAAGGCCGAGGAAAAGGAAGAAGAGCGGAAGGCGAAAGAGCGCGAAGCCAAGGAGGAGCGGGACAAGAAGGAGGGCAAAGAGCCCCTCGACCTCTCCGTCGAGCTCGTCGCGGATGACGGAACCACCGTCCGCCTGCCGTTGTCACGCTTCCGCGCCTTGCCGATCCCGCTCCAGTCCCATTTCACCAAGCTGAAAGACGAAGCCGAGCTCTATGGCGACGCCTGGGAGCCGATCCTCCAGACCTTCGAGCTGCCGCTGCGCGCCTTCGCCGCGGCCAAGCCCGGATTCGATCCAGCGGCCCTCCAGGAAATCCGACTCGTCTTCGACCGCAGCCCCGAGGGCGTGGTGATCCTCGACGATCTTGGGTTGGCGGACGGAGCGGCGAAGTGACGGGCTTCTGACTCGCGCGGCTATCGCTCGACCATCTCGACGCGCCGGTTTTCGGCCCTGCCTGGGTCGGACCGGTTCGATCTGGCGGGCGACAGCGGGCCGACGCCATGAGCCGCCAGCCGCTCGGCGGGAATTCCATAGCTCTTGACGAGGGCGTCCACCACGGCTTGCGCGCGTTGGCGCGAGAGGCTCAGATTGTAATCGAGGGCGCCCGCGGTATCGGTATGTCCGACGATGAAGACCTTGAGGCCGGGGTTGTCCTTCAGGTACTTGCCGATGACGTCGAGCGCCGGTTTCGATTCGGCCTTGATCGTCGCCTTGTCATGATCGAACAGGACGCCGTCAAGGACGGCTCTCCCGTCGGCCATCAATCCCTTCTGCAGCGCCTCGGCCGTGACGGTCACCAGACCCCGTTCCATCGGCTTTCCCTCGAGGACGTCGATCTGGTGGCGCAATTTCATGACCGACAGCGCGACATAGGTTTCCTCACGTTGCCGCCGCGCCGCGAGATACCACATCGAGCTCGATACGTATCTCATGCCGTTGACACGACCCCAGCGGCTCGATGCCCAGCTCGGCCCGCATCCCGTGTCCGCACACTCGAAGAGGATCTGGAAACCGGCGCGCTCGAGCGCCTCCTTGTAGTTGTTGAAGACCTCGAGCGGAGACCTCTCCTTGGGATTCTCGTAGAAGAGGCGCGTCAGCTCGCCGGAGGCCTTGGTCGTCTTCATGACCTCGTCATCGGTCTTGCCCTTCTGATCGAGGCCGACGACCACTTTGTATTCACTGAAACCTTCATCCTCGCGGCGCGTCAGCGTCGAGCCGGAATAGGGTTGGACCAGCGGATGGTCTTTGACGACGGCAGCCTCCGAGACGGCCGGAGGACCGAACGTCGTCAAGGCCATTACGGTGCCGGTGAACAGGGCGAGGCGATGCGTGGATCGGCTCATTCCTCTCCTCCTGAGTCTGGCGGAGTTTGGCGTCGTTGCCGCGATGCGGCTTTGCGGTATCATACCTCATGCAGTGTAGGATCACACTGCCATGGCCGCCCCCTCCACGACCGGGCATCCGCACAGCTCCGGGATTCGCTTCCCTCCCCCATTCCTCTATGTCGCCCTGTTCCTGCTGGGGTTCCTGCTGGACCGCCTCGTTCCCTTGCCTCCGCTGCCTCGCACACCTTCTCGACTGATCGCGGCAGTCCTCCTCCTCCCTGGATTCGGGCTGCTTTTCTGGAGCCTGTGGCTCTTCCTGCGGGCCCGGACGAGCCCGTTGCCGATGCGGCCGACGAGCTCTCTCGTCCTGTCGGGGCCGTATCGATGGACCCGCAACCCCATGTATCTGGCGATGCTGCTGGTCTACCTGGGCATCGCCCTGCTCTTCGACGTGCTCTGGGCGCTGCTGCTGAGCCCGGTCGTCGTGCTGCTGGTCGGACGAATGGTCATCGCCAGGGAGGAACGGTACCTCGAAGGGAAGTTCGGCGACGAATACCGGCAGTACAGGGCGCAGGTCCGCCGCTGGATCTGAGGACGTTCAAGCTCATCGATCCTTGTCCAGATAAAGCGGCAGCGACGGCTTGGTCAACCGGTAGGTACCTTCGCGGGCCGCGGCCTGGCAGACCTCGGCCGCCTTGCCCTGGAGGTGAGCGCAGCTCGCCGCCGCCTTGGTGGGCTCGTAGGCGGCGAAGCTCTCGACCAGCCCTTCGAGGCACAGCGTCTGGTCCTCGGCCGGTTGATCCGGGCAGGCGGTGGCGATCAGCTCGGGCTGCTTCGTGACGGGCAACAGGGCCGCGAAGCCGGCACCGTGGAAGCACCCGCTGCGCTGGTCGGCAGGGAGCGAACGGCACAGCTCTGCCAGCTTGTTGCGGTCCCCCCCGAGCTTGATGAGCATCCGGGGTGATTGGTAGCGGTAGCAGGCGGCCGGAAACCGGGTGTAGGTGTCGCATGGATAGAAGGTGCCCTTGCCCTTCCACTGCGCGGCCTGGTCGAACAGCTCCATGTAGACACCCGTGACGCAGTAGTACGCCATGGCCGGGCTGCCGAAACCGGAGCAGCCGTCGATCGACTTCTCGACGTCGTTGTTGGCGACCATCATCAGCGCGTGGCCCATACCGTGGGCGCAGTTGCCGGGCCGCTTGATGCCGGCCATGGCGCCCTTGGTGCAGACCGACGCCAGTTGCGGGCGAAGCTGGTCGACGGTGCTGTTGCCGTACGCCTCTTTGAGCACGCCGTGCAGGCAGGCCGAGGTGCAGCGCGAGCCGCACTCGCTCAAGGCCCGGCCGACGTCCTTGAAATGGGCGTAGACGGCCCGCCCCAGCTCGTGCGCCTCGTTGTGGCAGAGGGTGTTCCGTTCCTCCAGGACGTCCAGGATGCCCTGCGTCCCGAGGGTGCTCAGATAGCTCTCGTAGACCTGGCGCCGCTGCCCCGCCTTGAGCATGTAGTCGACGGCGAACCTGCCTTTGAGCTCGACCACCTCGGGAGAGTCGGGCGGCCGCTCGGTCCCGCCTTCCATCTCCAGCTCCCGGGGAACGCCTTCCTCGCCGGCCGCAGGGGCCGGGCTCTCATGGTGATGGTGTTGGTGCTCGTCAGCGGGAGGGTTCGCGGGCGGAGGCGAGGGCTGCTGAGCCCACGACGGGCAGGCGAAGGCGAGGACGAGCGGGAGGGTTCGAGCCAGGAATCGCATCGCCGCCTTTTGTAGCACAGTTTCCTGCCGCCGTCAGCCGCTCGCCTTGACCGCGGACAGGGGGTCCCGGGAGGTGCGTCCGCAGAAGTGCCAGCCGAACAGAGGACGGAACCGGGTTCGAACAGGACGCCGCCGGCCTAGCTAGGCCGTACGCCGGATCGCGATCGCCTGCCGGTCGCGGCCCAACAGCGACGCCAGCGACAGGATCACCAGGGTCACCAGGAAGATCACGTAGGCCAGGATCTCGGGCGAGAGCCCTACCACCTGGGCCGGCAGCGCCGGGTCGTGCCGCATGATCGCCGCCTTCATGCCGGTGTAGTGCATGCCGCACACCGCCAGCCCCATCACCAGGGCGCTGGCGACGATCTGCCACAGGCGGGTGGTGTTGAAGACCAGCCAAAGGGCGGCGATCGACGCCACCACCGCGATCCCCAGCGAGATCGCCACGATCACCAGGTCGTAGGACAGTTGGGCCTGCATCCGCATCGCGGCCATGCCGGTGTAGTGCATGGCGGCCACCCCCACCCCCATGGCCGTGCCCCCGCCGACCAGCCGCCACAGGCTGGTCGGCCCCTTGCCCACAACGTAGATCCCGAGGCCGGTGACGACCACCGCCACCAGCAGAGAGGCCAGGGTGATCGGCACGTCGTAGGCCACCGGCATGCCCATGTCGAAGGCCAGCATGCCGATGAAGTGCATCGACCAGATCGCCCCCGCCCCCATCGCCAGGGCCCCGGCCAGGAGCGAGCGCCACTTCTCGGCGCCGCGGGCCCCGGCGTGCTGGCGGCAGAGCTTGAGCGCGGTGAAGGAGCCCAGGACCGAGATCACGTAGGAGAGGGCGATGAGGAACAGGTTGTAGTTGTGCGGCATCGTGTCCATGACACCTCCCGGCTTCAGGGTTGGAGGTCGACGGCGCGCTCGGCTCGCAGGCCCGCTCGAGGCAGATGATGAGGTAGCTCCGGTGGCTGCGCCAGGTGATCGGGATGACGAAGTTCTTCAGATGGCGGGGAAAAGAGATTTTGTCCGGCCGCCCGAAGAGCACGATCGGAACCGAGATCAGGAACTCGCTGCCGAAGTACTGGCGGGCGTTGCCGGCGATGGTGTTGGCGACCTCGCCCACCAGGTCCTCGTGGTCGGAGAAGCCGACCTCGGTCTCGCCGAAGCCGAAGCGGCGCAGCAGCTCGGTCAGTTGCTCGGCGCCGGAGGTAAAGTACACCGCGCCGCGGTGGCGCCCGGAGATGCCGATCACTCCGGTGAAGTCCAGGGTGACCGAGTCCTCGCCCTTGAGGTACGGTGGATCGACCTCCGCCGGCTCGCCGGTGACCCGTTCGAAATAGCGCACCACGCCGTCGATGAAGACCTTGATCTCCTCGTCTCTCATCGCTCTCCCAGGACCTCAGGCCTCGGCGACCAGGTTGGCGAGCGCCAGGTTGAGATCCTCGGCCGAGAACGGCTTGACCACGTACTCGTTGGCGCCCCGTTCCACCGCCTCGATGGCGGTCTCGGCGTCGCCCAGGGCCGAGATCACCATCAGGCGGGTGTCCGGCTTCAGGGCCATCATCTTGGAGATGCAGGTCAGGCCGTCCATCTCGGGCATGGTCAGGTCCATGGTGACGAACTCCGGGCGGTAGCGCTCGAACAGCTCCATCGCCTCGCGGCCGTTGGCGGCCTGGTAGATCTCGGTCACCCGGTCCGAGAAGATGTGCCGCTCGATGCTCCGCCGGATGGTGCTCGAATCGTCGACGATCAACAATTTGCCGCTGGTCCCCAGCACGGTTCTAACCCCCATTTGGCAGCACGATGTGAAACTCGCAGAACTGGCCCCTCTTCTGCCGTAGCGCGATTCGCCCACCCAGCCTGGCCAGCGCATCGCGCACGGCGCTCATGCCGACGCCGCGCCCGGCGTCTTCGGTCGCCTGGTCGGCGGTGGAGAAGCCGGGATGGAAGATCATCTGGTCGAGCGCGTCCGGTTTCCACCGATTCTGCTCGCGGTCGATCAGCGGCTCGAGGATCGAGGGCTCGCTCTTGGCCAGTTCCTTAACCCGCTCGACCACCTGCTTGTGGTCGATGCCCCGGCCGTCGTCCTTGAACAGGAACTCGAGGTTGCCGTTGTTCTGCCGGGCCGCCACCAGGATGTGCCCCTCCTCCGGCTTGCCCGCCACCTGCCGCTCGGCCGGGGTCTCGATGCCGTGGACGATCGAGTTGCGAACCAGTTGGGCCATGACGTTGCGGAGCGCGCTCTTGTACTTGAACGGGATCGCCAGGTCGCCGGGAGCGCGGAACGCCACCACGACCTTCTTTCCCGACTTCTCCGCCAGGTCGTCGACGAAGCGGGTCACCAGCGCCGAGAGCACCTCGGTGTCGCTGGCGCCGGAGGCTGCCTTGAGGCTGCGCTGGGTCTCGGCGAATCGGGCCAGCACGCCGCGGATCTCGGCCAGGCTGTCGACCATCTCCGACAGCTCGAGCACGATCGGGACGAAGTCGCTGCCGTCCAGGATGGTCCGGCCCCGGAGGGCGGCCAGCTTCTCCTCGAAGCGGTCGGCGGCGGCGGCGAAGTAGTCGATGCGCAGCATCGCCGCCGTGCCCTTGATGGTGTGGACGCTCTTGAAGATGTCCTCCGCCAGGTAGCGGTAGAAGGTGTTGCGATCGGGGATCGAGAGCACCGGCGACCGGCCCTCGCGCAGCAGCGCGTTGATGCTCTCGAGCTCGGTGTGGGCGTCCTCGATGAACTCGCGCAGCATCTGGGGCTCGACGTGCATCACCGACAACAGCAGCTCGGCCTGGCGCTCCATGCGCTGCTGCGACTCCCTGAGCTGCTGCGCCAGCAGCACCCGGGGGGTGATGTCGGCCACCGTCACCATCGCGTGGCGGATCTCGCCGCCCTCGCGGATGCGCTCGAAGGTGAAGGTCAGGAACTTCTGCTCCAACTGCCCGCTGCGGCTGGGGAACGAGGCCTCGACCTCCTTCAAGGGGTTGATCTTGGCGATCACACTGTCGGTCTTGGCCGGGTTGAACAGCAGGCGCAGGAAGCGGGCGGTGAGCTCGTGGGTGCGCTCGGGGGTGATACGGCGGATCAGGTCGAGGAAATCAGCCCCCTCCAGATCCTCCTGGCCGAAGATCCGCCGCGCCGCGGCCGAGTATTTGGCCTCGATCGCGAGCTCGGGGGTGAGCAGGAACAGGCCCTCACGCACCGCCCCCATGATGGTGTCGGTGAGGCCCAGCGAGCGCCCGAGCTCGACGTTGGCCTGCTTCAGGCCGGCCGTGTTGGCCGCCAGTTGGTCGACCATCTGGTTGAACGAATCCGCCAGCACCGCGATCTCGTCCCGCCCCGGCATGCTGACCCGCACGTCGAGCTCGCCATCGCGCACCAGGGTGGCGGCCTCGGCCAGGGTGGTGACCGGCATGATCCAGCGGCGGGAGAGGAACAGATAGGAGGGCAGCAGCACGGCGAGCAGGATGCCGGAGATCAGCAGCAGCAGCGAGCGGGAGATGCGGCCGGCGGCCTGCTCCAGCTCACCCTTGGGAGAGACCTGGACCAGCTTCCAGTCGGTCCCGGGCACCGGGAAAACGAGGGCCAGGGAAGGCCCCCCGTTGAGCAGATCGGCCGGCAGCTCGACTCGGACCGGGACGCGGACCGGCGCTGCCGCTCCGCCGCCCGCCTGCAGCCGCCCGAGCGCGTTCACGATCGGCCGGAATCCGGGATGGCGAGCCGCCACCTCGCCGGCGGTGAGCGCCGCACCGGCCTTCTTGACCAGCTCGGGCCGGGGGAAGGAGAGGAACCGTTGATTGCGATCGAGCAGGAAGGCGTAGCCGCTGCCCTCGCCCTGCCACGCCTGGGAGAGACGCTGCAGGTTGGACGAGTCGAGGGGTCTCTCGCCGCCAAGCCATCGCCGCACCTCCTCCACTCTCCGCCTGCCGGCCTCCTCCAGCTTGCCGGCGGATTCCTCCGCGACCTGCTGCCGGCCATAGGTGTTCATGACCAGCGCAATGCCCATGAAGACCAGGGAGAACAGAGCCAGGAGACCGACCACTCCCTGCCACGCCAGGCTTCCCAGCCGCGGCCGGCGGCGGCTGGCCGCGGGCTGCCGCTCAGAAGCTGCGGCCGGCGCCGGTGCTTCACCAGAAGGCTTTTCGACCTCGTTCAAGCCTTGTTGTCTCCTTTCGCAGGTGCCGGCTATCCAGGTTGCATTAAGTTGAGCATTACGCGAAAGCAGGCGCGCGTTGAAGGCGGGGCCAGATGATTTTCCAGACTCTACAGGTAATTTGAGGCAAGCGCAATGGATCGGGGCGCCGGCCACCTTCAGCACGCCGAGGGAGTCCTGATCGCAGATGTGCTCAATTGCCAATGGAAGCCTCCCATCAAGCTCTTCGTTGACATTCAGGCAGCAATCCGGGCCCCAACTCCGTTCGCGACAAGAACTTTGCCACGTTATGCAAGATTCGCGATTCGTTTTAGGTCTTTTGAAGGGGCATCCCGTCCTCGCCGGAGGACGCTCCCGCAGTCTCCCGACCTCCGGCGAGCACGCCCGGGCCGCCAAAATCCTGTCAGAATGGGCTTTTCCGGCCGGCATCCGTCTTGCGAAGGCTGACTCGCGTTGCAGAGATTCCTGACAGGAGGATCTATATGAAGGTTCCCGGCACTCTGATCCCGCTGCTGCTCCTGGCCGGCTCGATGGCGCTCTCCGCGCAGGAGCCGGCTCCGGCCGGCGCGAGCGTCGAGGGCATGGTCGGCGAGTCGACTGCTCGGCTATTCGCTCTATCCCGTGGACGTGTCGGGCCTCCAGGCCTCGGCGGTGCCTCTGGATGCGTCCAAGGTCGGGCTCGCGCCGGAGGACTCCAATGCTAGCTACGGGTTCGTCACGTCGGGCTGGGAGCGGCGGGTCCATTACGGCTTCGAGGTTCTGGCGAGAGAGACCGGCGGCAAGGCCTCGCTGAACGGCCTGCGGGAGGCGGCTCTCGAACGGACCCTGGACGACACCCAGGCCTACTACTGGCTCGGCTTCTCGCCGACCTGGAATGCCGACGGCAAGAAGCACGACATCCGGCTCGAGGTGCGCAATTCCGGGCTGCGCGTGCGGGCGCGCCGCAGCTACAGCGACCTGTCGCTGCGGGCCCAGCAGGCCCTGGAAGCCCAGAGCCGCCGGGTGATCGCGGCGGCCGGCTCCGGGAAGCAATGACGAGGTAGAGACGATGTGAGCGCCGCCTGGGGCCGACGGCGCCACGCCTCCGTCTACTGCGGTCGCGCGCAGCGAAACGAAGCGAGCGCGGTCCGCATGGGCGCCCAGACGGGGTCCGTCGTCGGCTTCGGCGAGACGCTAAAGAACACGCACGTCCGACGCGCCTCGTCGCAGCGCCACGCCCAGATCTCGACGTTTAACGTGATGGGTTGAGAGGTCATGAACGGGTCGTAGGCCTCGATCACCCCCGCGAAGCGCTCGGTCCGGAATGGCAGCTTCGGCTGCTCGAGAGCAGCTCGCTCGACGCGCGCCCTCACCTTCGACAGGTCGAGCGTGACGTTCTTGGCGCCCGCCACGGCGCCGCTCAGACCCTTGTAGTATTCAGTGAGATCGCGCGCAAGGCCGTCGGCCGAGATGTGCGGCTCGTCCTCGAGCCACCAGAAAAAGAAATACGTGAAGTACGTATCCGACTTCGGATCGAACATCCCCGGAGCGAAGCGTAGCTGCTCGAACCCTTTGTAGGAGAGCGAGGGAGCGAAGCCGAGCGGGAACGGGATGCGCTCGGACTTCCACCCCTCCGGTGCGTCGTAGGAGAAGGGGTCGGGCGCCTCGGCGGCGGGTGCTCTCGGCCGCGACGCGCGAAAGAGCTGTCGTCGCGAGCGCCAGAGCTGCGAGCAGCGACACCGTTATTCTGATAGGGGATCTCATCGGCTGTCCTCCTCCGGTACCAGGCCCGGTGCTGAATACTATGCCCTAATCAGAACCAGAACACCTGGTTTGGCTCAGAAGGCTCACGTGAGCTCTTCCCGCTTGCCTCATCGAGAAGGAGGATGACCTGCTCGAGACGCGCATCGTCTTCCTGGATGCGGGTGAGCTCTCCCGCTGCCGCGCGAAGTGAGGTCAGGGCTGCGTCGCGCCCTTGATCCCTGGCCTCTGAGGGTGTCTGCCGGGCCACAATCGTCAGCGCCTGAATCGAGCTCGTCCCCGGCCTGTTCCACCAGCTCCGCGGCCGACACCGCTCCTTGCTGCGACGGTGTGCCTTCGCTTCCAGGGCGCTCTGCCATCCATCGGCTGCCGACCATCCATCCCGAGACGAAGAGAAGCAGCCCGGCTGCGAGCCGGGCGGTCCAGGAGGCGGGACGAAGCCATGGACGGCGCGACCGGAGCAGACCGCGGGCCCGCAGGTCACGCACGACACGCTCTTCCAGAAGATCGCTTGGGGCGAGCTCCCGGCGCAGAGATTGAAGACGGGCACGAATCTCGGATGGCAGGTCGTCGTTTTCAGGGCTCATGTCTGGACTCCTTTCCCGGTCAGAAGGCGGCAGAGCGCCTGGCGGGCGAAGTGCAATTGGCTTTTGGAGGTACCGCTCGTGATGCCGAATTGACCGGCGATCTCTTCGTGGGTGAATCCTTCGACGTCGTGGAGCAGCAGGACTTCCCGGTATCCCTCAGGCAGTTGGCGGATCGCCTCCTCCAGATCGATCCGCTCGACGAGGTGAGGAAGAGGCGAGACATCGCGGATCTCCTGGGTGGCTTCCCCCTGCGAGAGCCTTGCCTTGCGGCGAATCTCCCGCACACGGTTGAGGCCGATGCCGAAGAGCCAGGTCCGCAAGCTGGCCTGCCAACGAAAATCGGCGAATCTCTCGACCGCCCGGATCCAGGTATCCTGCACGGCGTCCTCGGCCTCCCGCTGGTCGCTCCCCAACAGACGATGCACGAATTGGAGGAGCGCCGGAGTGTGCCGTTGATAAAGCGTCCGGAAGGCTCTTTCGTCGCCGTCGCGGAGCACCCGGGCCACCAGCTCGGCATCGGCCTCTGGATTCAGTTGCTCCTGCACCTCTGGCTCGGATCGCATGTGCAATGGCCCCAAGTGGCTCCGCGGTTCGGCTGTTGCTCTCAAATCGAAGACGCTTACCCCTGGGTTTACCCCTGACTCTTCGGCGGCACCTTGACCCGCACCAGAAGGTCGCGGCTCCGGATCAGGATCTCACCGTTGCGGGCATCCTCGGTCACATTGACAGGGGCGCCCCGCACCTCGACCTGAGCCCCCTTGACTGCACCGGTGTAGCGAAGCCGCTCCGCTGCGTCGCCGGAGACGGCGGCGCCGGCCTTATCCCGCCGCGGCTGGGCCACCATCCGGATCTTCCGCTGTTCGCCGCCGCGCTCCACGGTCCAGACCATGGCCTGGCCCGGCTGCAGGGCCGTGAAGCGACGCCCCGCTTCCGGGGAATTCATCGGAATGCCGTCGAGATGGGTCAGACGATCGCCGGTCTGGAGACCGGCCGTGGCCGCGGGTCCGCCAGGCTCGACCTGGTCGACGAATGGCAGGTCGACGAACGTCCAGCCCTGCTCTCCTCCCGGACCCGACCGATAACTGCAGTTCCGGCACTCGAAGCTGAAGCCCAGCCAAACGTGCGGAGCCGTGGCCTGCGGAATAGGAGGCTTGGGTGGGGCCGGCGGCTTGGGCGGGGCCGGCGGTTTGGGCGGGGCCGACAGTTGGGGCGGGGGTGGCGGCGCCGGAGCAGGGACTACCGCCGGCTGGCTCGGCGGCGCGGGCGGGCTTGGCGGTGCCGGCGGGCGTGGCGGCGCCGGTGGCTGGGGCGGGGGCGGGCATTCGCTGCTCGTCACCAGTTGCACGTCGCGCAGATCCCCGTCCCGCCGCACCGTCAGGGTCACGGGGTGGTCCGCAGGGAGCCGGGAGAAGCGGCGGCCACCCTCCGCGGTCGTGAGACGGAGCCCGTCGATGGCGACCAGAACGTCGCCGCGGAAAAGAGCGCTGTCCGCCGGGCAGTCCTTCTCGATGCCACGGACCTCCGGCTCGACCCGGAAGCGCGGGTCCCAGCCGCCGTCCGGCGCCTTCGGATGGCACGGCCCCCCTTCACAGAAGAGCCTCGTGATGCCGAGCCCTCCCACCGGCGGGGTCCCGCCGGGGCTTTGGGACGGATCGGTCGCAGTCTGCGCCTCCAACGGCAGGGCGCAGGCTGCGACGAGAAGCGCTCCAACTGTCACTTGCATCGATCGCCACATAAGACCTCCTTGTCTGTTCGGCATCGCCGAACGGGTCATCTCACTCTTCATCCTCTTTGTGGCACGGCAAGCACGAAGGGTTGGTCGGCTTCCAGAAATCTCTGGACCCGCCGTTTCCAGGCCATCCCGATCAGCGACGAGCCCCAGGCCCAGATCGAGCGCCTCACGTACATCCTGAGCCATGGGGTCAAGGAGGGCCTCCGCCTCCTTGGATCGCGCCGAAGCTTCCCGAAAACGGCTGGAGTTTCTACTTGATCCTCTTCGAGTGGAAAGTCTCGTCACCCTCAACAATTTCCAGCTGAGCGGCCTTCCCTTCACCTTTGGTGAATACCAACTGATACGGTCTGATCTTCAGGAAGAATCTCGACTCCGACTCGGCAAACAGCTCGATCTTGGAACCCGTGGGATAGGTGATGAATAGCCTGTCGCCCTCCCGCGTGATGGTGAAAATCCGGTTGTCCAGCGTCTCGAATTGGTACTGTCTGGACCTGCCCCGGTTTGGTGGACGGTTTAGGGCTTGGGTTCTCAACTCGTTCTTCGGGGGGCCTGGGGGGCAGAGCCCCCCAGCACCAAGGTCCTACGGAAACGCGTAGCGGGCCGCGGTTTGGCGTCACGTTACGCCGCCTCCCCGCGTCGTTCGAACTCCACTGGGCTCAGGTAGCCCAGGCCCGAATGACGACGATGCGGGTTGTACCAGCCCTCGAGGAACTCGAAGACGGCCAGGCGGGCCTCCACCTGCGTGCCGAACCGACGGCGCTCCAAGAGCTCGCACTCCAGGGTGGCGAAAAAGCTCTCACACAGCGCGTTGTCGAAACAGTCACCCACGGACCCCATTGACGGCCGCACGCCGGCCTCACGGCAGCGCTGGCCGAAGGCGATGGAGGTGTACTGGCTCCCCTGGTCGGAGTGATGGATCACTCCCTGCGGCCGGCGTTGCCCCAAGGCCATGTTCAGCGCCTCCAAAACCAGTTCTGTCCGCAGATGCGTGGCCATCGACCAGCCCACCACACGACGGCTCCAGGCATCCACCACCACCGCCAGGTACAGGAACCCCGACCCGGTCGGAATGTAGGTGATGTCGGCCACCCAGAGCCGATCGCGACCGCCGGCCGCGAAGTCCCTCTTCACCAGGTCCGGGGCCGGACGGCTCTTCGCATCCCGCACCGTCGTGGTGATCGGGCGACGACGACTGGCTCCCCGCAACCCCGCCTCGCGCATCAGCCGAGCCACCCGCTTGCGGCTCACCAGCACACCGCAAGCGCGCAGCTCTGCGTGGATCCGCGGCGACCCGTACGTCCCCCGCGAACGCTCGTGGATGGCTCTGATCCGCGCCACAAGCTCCGCGTCGGACCGTGCATGCTGCGAGATCGATCGACGCGACCACGCGTAGTACCCGCTGGGGGAGACTCCCAGCAGACGGCACAGCCGGCGCACCGGGTACTTCGCCTGGTTGGCGCTCACGAATCTGAACACCTCGACGGAATCGATCCGGTCTCCCGAGCGAACCAGGCCGCGGCTTTTGCCAGAATCTCCCGCTCTTCACGCAGTTGACGGTTCTCCCGCCTCAGACGGCGCAGCTCCTCGTTCTCTGCGCTCGTCAGGCCGCCGGCCTCGCGACGACTCTCGACGTTCCCGCCGCTCTGCTGGACCCAGTTGCGGATCGCCTGAGCCGATGGCTCAAACTCTCGCGACAGCTCCTCCGGGGTGCGACCTGCTCGCACCAACTCCACCATCTGTTGCCGGAACTCAGGACTGTACGGGGGACGGGTTCTGGGCATCGGACACTCCTATTATCCCAAAGGATAAAGTGTCCACGAAACCGGGGCAACTCCAGTCCAACATAGGCTTCGAGGATGTTGGGGGCTACACGCACGGCGACGCGCCCCTTCGCCCTACGCTGCTCGATCCACTTCGCGAGCGCTGTTTGGGAATTTCGCTCGCAGTCGTATGCATGGCCCCACAGGCCGAGGAACCTGCACACGAAGACATTGGTTGTGAGGTCCTCGCCCCCGTGGTCGGCAAGTGCCTCGCTGTTGGCGAGCATGACGATCGAGACATTCTTCTCCGGTACTTTGACATACGTCGCGGAGAACCCGGTGCCCCAGTGACCGTAATGCCAGATCAGCTTGAGCCCGTGGTAATCCGTGACGAACCAGCCCCATCCGTAAGGGAGCCGCTCTCCGCCGTTCGAGACGAAAGGCGTCCAGGCTTTTTCCTGCGTCTCCTTCTTCAGGAATACGTGGCGATCGATCGCGATATCGTACTTGGCCACATCCTGGACGGTCGATAGCAACCCTGCCGCCGCACCGATGAAATCCTTGGGTGGGTAGGTATCGTGAACGGTTTCGCCGTCGCCGTAATACGTATAGGGTTGAGCCAACCTCGCCAGGTTTTCCCTGTAACGATCGAGGTGTTTCTTCCCCAGCGAAGCAACCCACTTGTCCGCATCGTCCACGACGTTGTGATACGGAACGCTGCTCGACATCTCCAGAGGGTCGAAGAAGGTTTCGACGATCACCTCGAGGAACCGCTTGCCGGTCTTCTTCTCGATGACTGCCGTCAGGTAGTCGAAGCGGTTGCCGTCGTACTGGAAGCGTTCTCCGGGCGTTCCATGCGCGGTATGGCTGAGAAGGTGCTTGATCCTGACCGTATCGTCCTTGAAATCGCTCGAGTAATGGGAGATCGGCTCGTCGAGGTCCAGCTTCCCTTGCTCCACGAGCTGCATGACGAGCGTCGCCGCGAATGTCTTGGTCACTGAGGCGATGGAGTAAAGGGTATCCGGGGTCGCAGGGGTCCGGTTCTCGAGGTCCGCGAAACCGAATCCTTTGACCCACAACACCTTTTGATCCTTGACGATGACCGCGGACAGGCCGGGGATCTTGAGGCGGTTGCGAAGGTCATCGACCTCCTTCTCGAAACGTTCCAGCCGTTTCTTGTCATCGCTCGACGGCAGCGTTTGGGATAACAATCCGCTCGCGTTGACCAGCAGCGCCAGGGCAAAGAGGCTTCTGGCAAGCATCGTGAAGGTCCTTATCATCACCGTTCCCTCCTGCGCCTGAGACGGTGGCACGCGCCGTTTTGGATGCAGCCGGCGCAGAACCAAAGAGGTTCCACCCGATTCTACACCCGGTCCAGGGAGGGGCGCGCGCTCCTCCCCTCAGGAGGTTCCACCCGATGAGCCGGCGCCCCTTCTGAGCCTCCGCAGAAGATCTGGCACCCCGCCTAATGACTGGACACGGCTCTTGCTCACTTCAAATCAAGGGTTTACGTCGTTCCCTTCCCCAAGGGCGCCGGCCTAGTTCTACTTTGTTAGACTGAGCCCGGCTTGCGACTGCCCCGAAGGGGCGACGGCGTAATAGGGGTAGGGAGGGCCGGTTGAGTTCCCGGCTCCCCCTCCCTCCGAACCGGACATGCGGATCTCCCGCATCCGGCTCTCCAGTTGGTGGTTTTACCTGCTAGAGGATTGACGGGCCTGAGCATAGGCTGTGACGTAGGAGAACAACCCATGCTCAGCAAAGAAGGCGTTCGGCCAGCGATGATGGTCCTGACCCCGGCCACGTCCTCGTCTCCCTTGCCGGTGGCGAAGGATGCTCCTCAGGCGCATCCGCACCCACTGGTCGAGAGGCTTGAACGTGGTGCCGTGACTGTGTTTGAAGTACTCAAACCAGCCCCGACGGACTGCGTTGACTCGGCGGATGATCTCTCGCAGGCTGATGCCGTGCGTGCGCTTGGTGTGGGAACGGATCGTGTCCTTGTGCTTCTTCAGGCTCTTCTTGCTCGGCCAGCGATAGCCGCGCTCGAAGTGGTACCCAAGGAAGTCGAAGCCACCCGGCTGGGTGGCGTCCACGATGCGCGTCTTGTCGGGATGAAGTTGCAGACCGGCGGCTGCCGTCCACTCCTCCACCTCCGCCAACGCTCGCTCGGCCTCTTCTCGGCTACGGCACAAAATCACGAAGTCATCAGCGTACCGCACCATCTCATAACCTTGTTCGGCCATTTGATGGTCGAGAGGGTCCAGGTAGATATTCGACAGCAGGGGACTGATCACCGCTCCTTGTGGAGTTCCCTCCTCAGGAGTCCAGTGCTCCAGACCCACCATCACTTCCTGGTCGAGAAAGGCACGCACCAGGTCCAAGACCCGGCCGTCCGATACCTTCGCTTCGATTCTCGCCATCAAACCCTGGCGAGGGATCGTGTCGTAATAGCTGCGCAGGTCGGCGTCCACCACATGGGTATAGCCGGCCTCCAGCAGCTCCGAGACGCGACGCAGCGCAGCCTTGGTACTTCTCCCCGGACGGAATCCGTAGCTCTGGGCTGCAAACTCCCGTTCGAAGATCGGTTCCAAGACATTGCGCAGCGCTCCTTGCACCACCCGGTCTTGAACCGTCGGAATCCCCAGAGGGCGCTCCTCGGAGCTACCCGGCTTGGGTATCCACACCCGGCGAATCGCCTGCGGACGATAACTGCCGTCTTTCAGACTAGCCGCCAGGTTCTCCAGGTTCTTGCCGAGGTGGGCGCTGAACTGCGCGACCGTCACGTGGTCAACCCCAGCGCTTCCCTGGTTCCGCCTGACCCGCTGGTAGGAAGAGTCCAGGTTGCGCGAGTCATAGACCTTGTCGATCAGACTGAACCATTGGCCTCCTTGGACCCCAGCTTCGAGGGCCGTCAACATGCGATCCGTCCAGACATGCGGTTCCACCCAGGGCCACCGGCCCCGGACTTCTCCGGCTTGTTTAGCCCTTACAGGCACTGACGCGCGGTTGCTTTCCGCTTGTCCAGTCGTCACGCATCCACCTCCCTGTCCCCCTTTGCTCCACGCCCGTTACGGCGCTTCTCAGCTCCTATGAGGACTCTGACTCCTCGGCAAGTCTCCTGCCCGACCGAGGTCTCCCCGCTTCACGTCACACGTCCTTTGAGACCATTCTGCATCCAATCACCCTACGCCCCCCCATCGCCGCTTTCGCACGCTACCCCTCAGCTCGATGGGTCTCCCTTGAGGGTCCAGACTTCGCCAGTGGCTTGCAGGCTCGTCGGGGTCACAAGGCCGAATCGATTTCGTCTCCTGCGGACTGGTCTCTCACCTCCGGTTGCTCTCCACCTCGCTTTGGGCGACGCAGTTACCTTCGGTTACAGGCCGGAGAGCGTATGCCTGAAGAGGACTTTCACCTCTCTGAACGTGTGCGCTCACGGGCGCACAAGCCTGGGGTTTCAACCCCAGGACCGCGGCCCCATTCAATCCTCAGCCCCGAAGGGGCGACGGCATGGGCGAGTGCGCGAGCCCCGCTGCGGGTGGATGGAATGCCTGCGCCCCTTCAGGGCTCCTGGAAATTGGAGGCGCCAACCTGGCGCTGAAGCGCCAGGCTTCTATGTGGGCCCCCGTTGTCAAGCGTTTCGGGTAAGTGGGTCTGCGTTTCGTCTCCTTCCTGAATGCCGCCTGAGGTTTGTTGCCCGGAGCTCCCCCGGCAGCAAGGTGCTGTTTCTCCTACCTCAAATGCGATCCCGTCTGGGGCTTGCCGATTGCGCCAGGAACCGTAGTCCCCGTCAAGCTTCTATCCGTGCTGACCTCCCTCAATTTCTTGGAGAGGGCACCAAATGCAGCATGCGCTGCGAGCGACTCGGGCAAGCAAACGGAGCGGCCCCATCTTTAATGGCGGCTCGAAACCGAACCCAGCCTGGCGCCGGGCACGCTCCTCCCAGCCTGAAATCTCCTATTTTGCGGTCACACTTTCTGCCTCTTGATCCTTACCTGGCCTTCAGCTCAGCGCCATCAGGAATGATCCCTTGGTCCAAGTAGCGCCACAGCGCGGTCAGAAGCTTGCGCGCCAGGGCCACGATCCCTACCCGTCGCGAGCGCCGGTTCCCAGGGCCATAGCGCCCCTGGAACCATAAGCTCAAGCGGCTCTGCGGCTGGAACCGCAACCACGCCCAGGCGATCTCGATCGACATCGTACGCACCCGCACATTGCCGGACTTACTGATCCCCTGCTCGTGGTCCACCGTCGTGCCGCTCTTGTAGGGCATCGGCGTCAACCCAGCCAAGCTGCCTACCTCACGGCGATTCCGGAACTGCCGCCAGCCAAAAAATTCCAGGACGAACAACCAGGCGCTGTTGTCGCCGATGGCCTTGAGCTTTTTCAGCCGCTGCACCATCCCGCCCTCTCTGGACGCGGCTTCGGCCCGCTGCCGAGTTTGCTCCAACTCCTTGATCTGACTCTCCAGAAGCTCCAGCCGCTCGACTTCCCGACGCAGACGCTCCCGCAAGACTGGCAGCAGCGGCTCGCCGTTCCACTGCCGCAACTGCTCCAACTGCTGCGCAAACCCCTTGCCTACCTTCACCCGGATTCCAAGGCTCACCAGCAAGGACTTGATCCGATTGGTGTGGGCCGTCCGCTCCTGCTTCAGGCCCTCCAACTCTCGACCCAGGTGGCGCACATCCTCCTGCTCCGGCGTCGGCGCATGCGCCACACCGAACACTTTTCTTTCACCTGCCGCGTAGCGGATCAGCAGCGACAGCAACTTCTCAGCGTCAACCCGGTCCGTCTTCGCCCGCCGAGCCCGACGATTCACCTCGATGCTCGAGGAGTCCACCACAACGTTCTCCACACCCTCCAGCAGCAAGAACCGGTGAAGCCAGAATCCATCCCGGCCTGCCTCGTAGCAACTCACGACAGGAGTTGTTTCCGGTAAACCGAAACGGTGTTTGGCGCGTCCGATCTCCAACATCAGCCCGTTGAGATCCCCGGCCGCCACCGAGCGCAGCCGAGGTTTCGGGCCAGCCTCCGCAGCAAAAGCCAACTTCCACTCGCTACCGCCCAGCTCCAATGCCACGTGCAATGCTCTCTCCGTTCGCGTAAACTCTGCCTTCTGGGCTGTCTGGTTCATCGGGGTTCCCCTTTCAAACGCTAAGTTCCCCGAAACATACAACCAGCGGCCCCGCTCTTGCACCCCCTCGCCCTGCATAGCATCTTTATGCCCAGACCCCTTCGGGGCCTCTCCAACCGAAGCCGAGCGAATCTGACAAAGTAGAACTAGGTGCCCGCCAAAGGCGGCTCTCGGGCCCGAGGCAATCCGAAACCAGAAGCGACATGGCCGGCCAGCCATCCAAGAAATCGCCCGCTCCTCTCTTCCATGCGGCGAGCAAGAAGGTCCGCCTCGAGCTCTACCGGGCCTACGGCGAATTCCTGGGTGCCTTTCGAACGGCTGCGGAAAAGCTCAAGGCGGGGATGCGTGATGTTGTCTTCCCGGCGGGCAGCTGCCCACCGGCCCTACCCTGGGTGAGCGGATAGGCTTCGGGCGTTTCTGGCCGCTGACAGCCTTCGCAGTTTCCGGCCGCCGACTTCCTGCGCGCGGAAGAGGGAGAGGTGTGTGCACTTCAAGTCCGGACGGGTCATACAAGCCATCCAAAACGCACACACAAAGGGTGAGCGACGGCCTCAAGGCGTGCTCAGGTGCTACTTACCAGCCAGTTTTCTCGCCGAAACGCGGCTGGGAAGTGCGATTGACTCTTCAGGAGGTCAAGATTCGGCTGATGATCCTCTAGAAGGTTCCTCCCTTCTGACGAGCCGCGATAGGCTCGTCGGGAGACCAATCCCTGAAAGGAGGAGCGTATGGGACTGTACTGCGGAATCGACTTGCATTCAACCAACAGCTATCTCGTGGTGATGAACGAACAACTACAAGCTGTCCTCAGCCGTCGGTTGCCCAACCGTCTGGAGGCGGCCCTGGAAGCCCTGGAGCCCTTCCGGGAGCAGATCCAGGCGATCGCCGTGGAGTCCACCTTCAACTGGTACTGGTTGGTGGATGGCCTCATGGAGGCCGGCTACGAGGTTCGCTTGGTCAACACCTCCGCAGTTCGCCAGTACGAGGGGTTGAAGTACGTCGATGATCGCCATGACGCGCGATGGCTGGCGCGTCTACTCCACCTCAACATTTTGCCCACCGGCCACATCTATCCGAAAAAGGAGCGCGCGGTGCGGGATCTACTGCGCCGTCGAGCCTTTCTGGTGCGACAGCGCACCGCCAGCTTGCTGAGCGTCAAAAACGTCTTCTCGCGCTACACCGGAGACTCAAGTTCCTCTCAGCGAGCTCAAGCGCATGACTGCCGAGCAGGTCGAGGAGCAATTCACAGACCCACATATTGCCTTGACGATCACGAGCAGCCTGGCGATCGCCCGCACGCTGAAAGACCAAATCTCTGGCATCGAGAAAACTGTTCTCAAACAGGCCAGACTGAGGCCCGAGTTCGAGCTGCTCGAGAGCATTCCCGGCATCGGTCTGACCCTTGCCCTGACGATCATGTACGAGACCGGCTCCATCGCTCGCTTTGCCGAGGCGGGCCACTTCTCCTCCTACTGCCGCTGTGTACCCAGTCAGCACCTCAGCAACGGCAAGGTCAAGGGCTCCGGCAACGTACGCAATGGCAACCCGTACCTGTCCTGGGCGTTCATGGAGGCCTCACATTTCGCCATTCGGTTCGAGCCCCTCGCCAAGCGTCTCTACGAGCGCAAGCGGGCCAGGACCAACGAGTTGGTGGCCCTGCGGACGATCTCGAACAAGCTGACTCGTGCCGCGTACTACATCCTGCGCGACCAGGTGCCGTTCAGGTCGGCGCAAGCTTTTGGTTGATTCAGGTGGAAGACAGGGAGCCTGCAATTAGGTGCTGGGCGAAAGAACCCTCTACGGCTGATTGGCCCCTGTCTTCCACCGTTTTTGGCTCTTTTGTTGGAGATGCGCCCAGGTCGTGAGCCCGAATGTGCTGGCACCTCTGAACCTTTCGGGGGGGCGGAGGTAGCCTTATTGGTTGTCCTGAACCCTTGGACACGAACCTGGAACCGAAGATTTTCTGGGGGCACGCAAACCGTGCCAGGGGCGGGTCGGAGCCGTCACCGGCTCCGACCCGCCTTGATCCCGATGGGTGGCTGGTGCGGATCTCCGCACCTGAAGCACAGCGAGACTACGGGCGCGCAAACCCGACACGGGAGCACATCTTGCCGGAACGAGCCGTTCTTGAAACGAACACTCCCGGGTGGGAGACGTGTGGGTCGTTGACAAGAGCCTTCTAATGGGTGGCACCTAAATTGGGGCGACTCATAAACCGGCGAAGAACGCTGCGATATCGCGGGCGAGCAACTCGGGCTCTTCTGCCGGGGCGAAATGCCCGCCGCTCGGCATCGAGGTCCACTGGACGACGTTGTATAGACGCTCGGCCCACTCGCGGGGAGGTGTTCCCTCATCAACAAACGTATTGGCGAAGACAGCGATGCCAGTTGGCACGCTGACGAGCTCCTGTGGTCCAAGCGTGACTCGGAACCGCCAGTTGTCGTTGTCGAAGTAGTCCCGCATCGAGGATGTGATCGTCTGGGTGACCCAATAGAGCGTTACCGTGGTCAACAGGAAATCGCGGGAGAAGCGCTGATCGAGATGACCGCGGGAATCGGCCCAGGAGCGCCACTTCTCCAGAATCCAGGCGGCGAGTCCAGCGGGCGAGTCGTTCAGCCCGTATCCGAGCGTCTGGGGCTTCGTGGATTGGATTGCCTTGTAACCGTACTCCTCCTGCCAAAATGCCTCATTGCGCTCGAGATAGGTTCTCTCCGCCGCGGACAGTGGCCGCGCCCCTGCGCCAGTGTAGGGCCGAATCTCCAGATTGCTCAGGTGGACACCAATCATCGGCTCGGGATCGGTCAATGCCATAAACGTGGCAACACCGGCCCCGAAATCTCCGCCTTGAGCCCCGTAGCGCTCGTAACCCAGGCCACGCATGAGGCGATGCCACAGACCGGCGACGTGCTGATAGTTCACGCCCACCTGAGCGGGCCGATCGGAAAACCCGTAACCCGGCAGTGAAGGGATGACAACGTCAAAGGCGGGACCGTCGATACTGTGGGCGTCTGGATCGGTCAGGAATGGCACGAGCGGAAGCAGCTCAACGAACGTGCTAGGCCAGCCATGGGTCAGGATCAGCGGAATGCCGTGCCCGTGTCTGGCCCGCTCATGGACGAAGTGGATATGGACGCCGTCGAGCTCGGCGCGGAACTGCTTGACCGCGTTCAGCTTGCGCTCTTGTGCGTGCCAATCGAACTCGGCGGTCCAATACGCAAGCAACTGTTTAAGGTATTCAAGGTCAGTCCCCTGCTCCCAGGCCGTGCCTGGTGCCTGATCAGGCCAGCGCGTGCCGCGGATACGCTCTCGGAGGTCAGACAGGATCTCTGCCTCGATCTGGATCGAGAACGGGGTGATGTGTATGGGTGATTTCATTGTAGGGTCTCGCCCTCTTGCTATTCTAGCCTGGATTTCCACGGCGAGAAGTTCGTCTAACGCCGCCAGAGGGGGCCCCACGGGCCGAGCACTGCCGTTCGAGACCGAGATGCGTTATCCAGATAGGTGCTCTGATAGGCGTCCATGCACGGTCCCTCTTCGGAGTTATTGGGCGTTTTGGGGCCAAAACGCCCCGGATGGGACTGCGCATATTGGCCTATCAGAGCACCCAACGACCTAACCGCCGAAGCCTATGGCTTCCCTTTGAAGGCACGGCCTCTCGGGACGGGGCCTGTTAGGCCAATAACTTCCCGTGGAATCCACGGCTAGTGCTCCTCACGGACTTGACGTGGATAAGGAAGAGGTGTAAACTCCTGTAAGCTAAGACTAAAGATCCTGCAAGCCCGACGCCCGGACCGGCAGTAGAGACAATCGCAGGGCTTGTCGTATACACCTGCGTGGTGGTTGCCGGTGAATCCTTGAGGCAGAGGTTGGATAAGAAAGGTGGTGAGCTATGTTCGTTTTAGATTGGCCGCAAGTCACGGAAGATTGGAAGGTTGCCTTACCGCTTTATCACCGAGGGCACCTATCTCTGTCTCCAGGTACCACAGTGTTTCTAGCTCCAGTTCACCAACTCGGTACCGGGAAAAAACAATTACCTGAAGTTCTTGGGACAACTATACAGCAGAGTTCTTGGCCTGCCGTATATCTAGTCTCTGTCGCACTTAAGGATGCGCCGGGAGTGCTTCACTCCATCCTGGCTTCCATTTCGCGACACGGTGGCAATGTACTTAACCTTGATAGCACTTCCACTGATCAAGAGAGTCGCCATCACGTTGAGTTGGTAGTTGATTTTGCGAGCCTGAGCGAATCCGAAGGAGCTGGAGTCGATCTCTCAAGTGAAATTGAGGGACTTCTCTTGGCTGATTGCAACGACCACATTGTGGAGGGACCGGGGTTCGGTTTTGGGATTCGCGTCCGCCCCAATTCAACCCTCCGTAACTTAGACTCACTGCTCAAGAGACTGCGCAGCTCGCGTCACAATACTCTCGTGCAAGAAGAGGAACTTACAAACCATGGCTACCTAACTCTCCGGGAGCCGCTAATTCATATGCTGTCCACCCAGCCGCAAAGTGGTCGATCTATCGCGCTTTCTTTGCCGCTCACATATTTCATTTCATCCGATACAAGGGAACGCCTATTTCGCATCACCATAGTTCCAAATGATCGGCAAATTCTTTGGTGTTCTATCAGACATAACGATAGACCTGGCGCGTTGTCGGCTATTACGGATCAGATTAGACAAGGCGGAATCACAATACTTTCTGCTCTAAACCGAATCCAGCGTCACCAGGGGAGAAGTTGGTTCGAGGTCATTCTCTCGAGAGAGGAATGGACACACGCAGGTGAAGATGAGGACAGGGGGCGAGAAAAAGAAGTGGCCGCACTTTTTAAATCGGGGGCTCTTGAGGTTTATGCATCAACTACATTTTTTGACAAGGAGATAGTGAAGGATGAAATGCGTACTCCTCCCGGGAAAGATGCGCCTGCGGCTGTGTGGCTTTTGGCGCGGCAGGTAGGAGTGCATGAATGGTTGGCAGAGAAGGAACTCTCTTTGGAGCAATCCCAGCGCGATGTCCCGGCGGGAGATGCAGAGGCTGCTCAGGTCTCTAAGGCTGCATTGCTTCATGGCATTCGAAAGGTTCGCACGGCTCGTGGCCAGATAAGGCCGACGGTATTTCTGTCTGTAGAGTTTTCAAAAATCAATGAAGCTCGCATAGATATCGCGCGTGAATGTTGCAAGGCTAGGGGGATCGCATTTGATTTGGTTCGAGGTACGAAAGAGCAGCCAGTAGTTCGCGATGAGGTTTTAGGCCGTATTTCGCAGGCCACACACTTTATAGGAATTTGGGCACCATCAGAAAAGGATGTGGGAAGTAGTCGGTGCTCGCCTTGGTTACTTTGGGAACTTGGAGTCGCCAGCGCCTTGCGTCTATCCTATGGTGTTTTGATCGAAGACGGCACCAACATGATCGATTATAAGGCTATACACGGTGAACGTTATTATTTTTTGTTTTCGCCGGTACCGGGTGAAAGCTTTCGTTCTCAGTTTACCCAATGCCTCGATTTAGTCCTGCGAAACCATGTTCCCGGGAGATCCATTCAAGGTTGATCCGCCAAGCGGATTCTTGGAGATCTGGAGGCCCCCGCAGCTCGCCCAAGCGCTCCGAGAGAGCGAATGCAAGCTGGCCGACCCTCCCGCATCTCGCCGCGGCATTCAGGCATCTGGGTGCGATTAAGATTCGGCTGGTACCCAATTGGATCGTTTTAGCCAAGCATCTATACGTGAAAAAGCGCTCGCATGTAGCTCTTTGAGTGGTTGCCGAGCATCGAGAATTGCGACATCTCGGCCGAGCGTATCGAGGACTCCAAATACATCACTGAGGGCCGCGTGACGATTTTGAAGGTAGGACATTCCGCGTGCTTCACTCGCCGAGAACTGCTTGCCACGACTTAAGACGCGATCGAACGCGAGCTTCGGCTGAATGTCGAGGCGAATGTTTAACGCTGGCAAATCAGTCGGAATCACGACGCTGACGAACACCATTGCGTCGGCCAGCGTCATGCCTCCATCCTGAATGAGGCGAGAGATGGCGTCGGGGAGACCTCGATCAATGATGCCAATGCTCCCCCCCTTCTCAACCACGATGGCGTATCGCTGCAACAAGCGCGCAAGCCGCAGCACGCTTGCGGGCCTACATCGTCGTCTTGACGCTCTGGTGCCCCAGGAGCTCCTGGACGGTCCTGATGTCATGGCCATTCATCAATATGCTTGTTCCTTGGGAGGGCGGGCGCCCCGCCCGCTTTCCCAGGGACTCTCACCACGCCCCCGCCGGAAAACTGCCCCCTCCATGACTTTGCTTCGAGGATCGTTGTCGCGCTGCCGGGGCACTCACGTTCTTGAGGGCGGCTCGCTCGCGGCCGTGGCGGCGGTGAGGCGCAGCCGCTTCCTAGGAGCCTTGCCATGTTGCCTCCCAAGACGGGCCGTACGATCGCAGCTCTCGCCCTGGCAGCTCTTCTCTCACCTGGGCTCGCCCAAGCTCTCCCCCTCTTCCAGGATTCCGGCAGGACCGCGGACCCCGGCTTCTTCGAGCAGGTGTGTAACCTGCTCACCGCCGTCTGGAGCCAGAACGGCGGCCAGCTCGATCCCGATGGCATCACGGGCGACAACGGCGGGCAGTTGGACCCGAGCGGCGTGACGGGCGACAACGGCGGCCAGTTGGACCCGCATGGCTAGAATGCCGGCATGCCTAGACGTATCGCGCAAACTCCGGTGTAGGATACGAAGTGTCGTAAGCATTGGTCCGAAAGGAGAAGCGCGTGAACGAGCGGCACCTGAGCCCGGAGGCTCTGGAGCAATGGCTGGCCGGCGAGGAGACCGAGGCGGATCGCTGTGCGTCCCTGTTGCACCGACTGGAGGTCTGCCCGCAGTGCTCGGAGGTGGGCGGCTACATCCTGGACCTCCATCGGGCGGGTCACCTCCCGGCCGTCTTCGGGCGGCTCGATGTGGAACTCGCGCAATCGAGAGCTGAGGCGCCGACCCTCTGGGAGGAACTCTCCGGCCTCTCTTTGAACGAGCAACTCGTCCGGATCGATCACGAGCCCCGGTTCCGAAGCCTGGGCTTGTGCGAGCTTCTCGCTCAGAAGAGCGAAGCCATCGCAGCTAGCGAGGTCGTCCTGGCAGTCGAGATCGCGGAGCTGGCGGTGGCTGTTGCTGATCGCCTCGAAGCGGGCAAACCCTTCGAGGAAGATTGGCTCGACGAGGTCCGGTCTCTCGCCTGGATCTACCTCGCTAACGCCCGCCGGGTGCTTGGCGAGCTCCGGAGCGCCGAAGAGGCTGACGCCGTTTCGGACCGATTCTGGGCTGATCGGGAAGAGGATGCCCTCGGCTATCGGCCGGTCCTCTGGGACCTGCAAGCCTCGCTACGAATCGCTCAGCGGCGGTTTCCCGAGGCTCTGGGCCTGCTGGACCGCGTGATCCATATCTATAAGGAAGGGAGACCGGAGCAGCGAGATCCACATCTGGCAGGGCGGGCCATGGTCAAGAAGGCATTCGCCTTCGCGGACGCCGAGCAGCCGGAAGCGGCGGTCGAGCTGTTGAAGGAGGCTGTCCACCTCATAGACCCAGGCCGTGATCCTCGCCTCCTCCTGTGTTGCCGGCACAACCTCGTCTGGAATCTGACAACGCTTGGCCGGTTCGAAGAAGCCAGGGAGCTTCTTCCCGGCGTCCAGGGGCTCTGTCGGGAGCTGGAAAATGCCCTGGATCTGGCCCGGTTGAGATGGACGGAGGGGCGGGTCGCGGCTGGCACCGGCGAGCGGAGGGAGGCGGTCCGGATGCTCGATGAGGTCTGGCGCGCGTTTCTGGACAGGGGGATGGCTTATGATGCCTCCCTCGCGGCGCTGGAGCTGGCAGCCCTCTATGACGAGGAAGGGCAGACCGCCGAGGTCAAGGACCTTGTCCGTGGGATGGTCCCGATCTTCCTCTCCCAGGAGGTGCACCGCGAGGCGCTCGCCGCCTTGGCGGTCTTCCAGAACGCGGCGCTCACCGAGGCGGCCAACGCCGGTCTGGCCCGCCAGGTTGCCGCTTTCCTCCTGAGGGCACGCCACGATCCCGACGCGCGCTTCCCCGGAGTTGCGGAAGATGCCGAGCCGCTCCTCTTCTCTGGATCGGGAACTCCGTGATCCGAAGAGGCGTTACATTTCATCGTTCGGAGGGTGCCTGAACGAGATCCGGATGACGCGGGATCGATTCCCGGGGTTCTGGACGCGTTCCAAATTTTCTGGACCGGTTCCAAATCTTTGAGATCGCTTCCAAAATTTCTGTACGCGTTCCAAATTTTCTGGATCGATACAGCGAAACGCGGAAGCGGTTCCAAAAAATTCTGGACCCGTTCCAAATTTTTGGGATCGCTTCCAAAATTTCTGTACGCCTTCCAAATTTCCTGGATCGATGCAGCGTGACCCTGAATCGGTTCCACAGAGCTCTGGACGCGGTCCAAATTTCCTGGCGTGGTTCCACGGACTCTGGATGGGCCCCCAATTTCCTCGAGCGACAACGCCGCAGCCGCTTCTGGCGCAGCACCGTTCAGAACGTCAGCCGATCGCCTGGGGAAAGGTGAAGCCGGCCGTGTAGGCAGGATAGCGAGGATCTGTTCTTTTTCCCGTTTCATCGCGCCCTTATTATACCCCCACTGCGGTAGGCAGGCCAGGCGGTGGAGGCGCCAGACGATTCTCCGGCGCGTGTCCGCCGCTGGATCTGGCCCCGTCAGCCGCCCCGTTCCGCAGCAACCGGCTCTCCGGTGATGAGCTCGATATATCGGCTCACCCGCGCCAGTTCTTCCGTACTTTCCTGAATTGCGACCTGAATTGCGCTCCGCTCCTTTGCGTCCGGATCCTCATCGAGCTGGGCTTCATAGGTAGTCAGATCCCGAAGGAGCTCGTTGCGAGTCCTGAGGAACTGGCCGAGGGTGGCGAAGATAAGCTCTCGTAGCTCTCGTCGCTCCGCGAGATGGAGCAACTCCGCCAGCCATTCTCCATGCGGCGTGTAGGTCTCGATATCGGCTCCTTGGTATTGGAGGTGATCCGCCATTGTATGCACACAAGGGTTGGGAAGGAATCGTTCAGGAGTGGATACGGACTCACCCTTCCAGGTGTTGCAGACGTTACAGGCATACAAGAGGTTTGACCATTCTGCTGTGAGAGCGGGGAACTTGGATTTGGGTAGGTAGTGATCGACGCCGAAACCCTCATAACCTTTCAGCCCATCCGAGACGCGGCAATAAACGCACTTCCTTCGGAATCCCCTCTGGAGATGTGGTTTGTAGAGGCGATGGTCGCTGAAAGGGCCTGGATCGTGACCCCGCTCCTGGCGCTGTCTCGGAAAGAGCAGCGACTCGATAAGATCGTCCATTTCCGCCTATCTCAACCCGAGACGCTGCCGACGCTCGCGGGCGCGCTCGCGGATGCTCTCCACTTCTTCCGTCATTTCCAGGAGGACCTTGAGGTCGTCAAAGGAGACAGGCGGTAAAGCATCCTTGAGTCTTGCGGTGAGCGCTTCAAGCCGCTCCTGATCATTAGCAGAAAGCTCCTGACCCCCGTATTTACGGGCTAGGAGGCTCTGATCGCTCGCTCGCTACCTGATCAATCATAAAGGCGGGATCGACTTGGCGATGATGCCGCCGGATGTATGTCTCGACCTCCTCTTGGTGGCGCAGGTAATAGGTCAGCACGGCATAGATATCCG
This sequence comes from uncultured Holophagales bacterium, assembly GCA_963842525.1. Lineage (GTDB taxonomy): Bacteria > Acidobacteriota > Thermoanaerobaculia > Multivoradales > UBA5704 > UBA5704. The sequence continues at coordinate 846,326 of CAWJGT010000009.1, read as the reverse complement.
CTAGCTGGAGAGACGAGTACAGCTCGGCAATCTGCTCGGCCGTTCTGCCGGTCCTATACACCGCCACCACCGACTCCAGAGTCACATGCGTCCCAGAGATTCGCAGAACCCCCTGCGAGTCGGCTTCCAGTGGGATGAATTCGGCTGCGGCGCGCTTCGTCATCTTTAGAGTCCTCAGGCCGCCTACAGGTTAGCCCGCGTGGAGATGGCAGTCAACCACGCCACTTGTGTTGACATAAAGGCGACAAGCCGGCCTACCAGGATGAGCCCCCCTTTGCTAGACTCCGCGCCGTGAACGTCGCGATCCTCGGCGGAGGCCCGGCAGGGCTGTACCTGGCTCTTCTGATGAAGAGGGCCGACCCGTCGCACCGCATCACCGTGTTGGAGCGCAATCGGCCCGACGACACGTTCGGCTGGGGCGTGGTCTTTTCCGAGCAGACGCTCGGCAACCTCCAGGCCGCGGACCCCGAAACCCATGCGGCGATCACCTCGTGCTTCTCCCGGTGGGACGACATCGACATCCACTACAAGGGGACGACGATCACGTCCGGCGGCCATGGCTTCGCCGGCATCGCCCGGCGCACGCTCCTCGGCATCCTGCAGCGCCGCGCGGCCGAGCTCGGGGTCGAGCTTCGCTTCCAGACGGAATTCCAGGACGACGGCGGTTGCGATGCGGACCTGATCGTGGGCGCTGACGGCGTCAACAGCGCGGTGCGGCGGCGCCATGCCGAGGCCTTCCAGCCCGACCTGGACGTCCGGCCGGCCAGGTTCATCTGGCTCGGCACCACGTTCCCTTTCAATGCCTTCACCTTCGTCATCGTCGAGAACGAGCACGGGGTGTTCCAGGCCCACGCGTACCGCTTCGAGGAGGGGCTGTCGACCTTCATCGTGGAGTGCGATCCGGTCTCGTGGCGGAACGCGGGCTTCGACCGGATGAACGTGGACGAGACGCTGGCCGCCTGCCAGGAGATGTTCGGCCCGTGGCTCGACGGCCATCCGCTCCTCGCCAACGTCCCGCCGCACCAGCGCGAGCATCCCTGGGTCAGCTTCACGCGCGTCCGCTGCCAGAAGTGGTACGACGGCAATGTGGTGCTCATCGGCGACGCGGCCCACACCGCCCACTTCTCCATCGGCTCGGGCACCAAGCTGGCCATGGAGGACTCCATCGCCCTCTCGCGCTGGCTCCACTCCGAGCCCTGTCTGCAGAAAGCGCTCGCCGGGTTCCAGGAGGAGCGCATGACCGATGCGCTCCGCCTCCAGAACGCGGCGCGCAACTCGATGGAGTGGTTCGAGAACATCCGGCGCTACACCCGGCTCGACCCGCCGCAGTTCGCCTACAGCCTGCTCACCCGCAGCCAGCGCGTCAGCCACGAGAACCTGCGCCTGCGCGACAGCGCCTACCTCGAAGGGGTCGAGCGCTGGTTCGCCAGCCGGATGGAGGAACGACCGAAGCCCGTGCCGCCGATGTTCACCCCCTTCACGCTGCGGGGGATGACGCTCCAGAACCGGATCGTGGTCGCTCCCATGGACATGTACAGCGCCGAGGATGGCACGCCCAACGACTTCCATCTGGTCCACCTCGGCGCCCGCGCGCTGGGTGGGGCGGGGCTGGTCGTCACGGAGATGACCTGCGTTTCTCCCGAGGCGCGGATCAGCCTCGGCTGCACCGGCATGTACAAGCCCGGGCACGTCGAGGCGTTCCGCCGGGTGGTGGGCTTCGTCCACTCCTGGAGCGGGTCGAAGATCTGCCTCCAGCTCGGCCACTCCGGTCCCAAGGGCGCCACCAGGCGGATGTGGGAGGGGATGGACGAGCCGCTGGAGTCGGATGCCTGGGAGGTGATCGGACCCTCGCCGGTCCCCTGGAGCCCGCGGAACCAGGTGCCGCGGGAGATGACCCGGGCGGACATGGACCTGGTGCGGGAGCAGTTCGTGCGCGCCACCCGCATGGCGATCGAGGCCGGCTTCGACATGATCGAGCTGCACTGCGCCCACGGCTACCTGCTGTCGAGCTTCATCACCCCGCTGACGAACCGCCGCACCGACGAGCACGGCGGCTCGCTGGAGAACCGCCTGCGCTTCCCGCTGGAGGTGTTCACCGCCATGCGCGCGGTCTGGCCCGAGGACCGCCCCATGTCCGTGCGCATCTCGGCGACCGACTGGGTCGAAGGCGGGATCGACGGTCCCGAGTCCGTGGAGATCGCCCGCGCCTTCCACGCGGCGGGCGCGGACATCCTTCACATTTCGGCGGGCCAGACCTCGATCCTCGCGAAGCCGGTCTATGGACGGATGTTCCAGACCCCGTTCTCGGACCGCATCCGCAACGAGACCGGGATCCCGACGATCGCCGTGGGCAACATCACCGAACCCGACCAGGTGAACTCGATCCTCGCCGCGGGCCGTGCCGACCTCTGCGCCCTGGCCCGTCCGCACCTGGCCGATCCGCAGTGGACGCTCCGCGCCGCGGCCGAGTACGGCCTGGGGGATCACCTCTGGCCCGTTCAATACGCCTCGGGCGCGAAGCAGCTCGAGCGCAACCTGGCGCGGGCGAAGCAGCAGGCCCAGGAGATGCTGGGGACGAGCACGGTGTGAGAGGGTGTTTGGAAAGGTTGAGGCGGCCGGCAGGGCCCTCACCCCCGGCCCCTCTCCCATCCGCACTCACACCCGCCCGGGCGAGGGGAGCCCCCACCCAGGAGCTTCCTGATCATGCATTTCTCCCCTCTCCCGGGGGAAGGGAGTGCGGATGGGAGAGGGGCCGGGGGTGAGGGGCCAGGGCTCGCGCAGGAATTTCCAGATATCCTCTGAGACAGGAGGACCACCTTTGCAAGACCGCATCCCTGTAGAAGACATCCGCCCGACGAGCTTCGCCTGGAGCGTCGAGGGGCGGGTCGCGACCATCACGCTGTCGCGTCCGGAACGCAAGAACCCGCTCACCTTCGAGTCCTACCGCGAGCTGTCCGACACGTTCGACCGTCTTCGCCGTGTGGACGAGGTGCGGGCCGTGGTGCTGACCGGCGCAGGTGAAGACTTCTGCTCGGGAGGCGACGTCCACGACATCATCGGCCCGCTGGTCCAATGGCGCGAGGAGAAACGGATGGACAAGCTCCTCGCCTTCACGCGGCTGACCGGCGAGCTGGTCCGCACGATGCGCGCCTGCCCGCAGCCGATCATCACGGCCATCGACGGCATGTGCGTGGGCGCGGGCGCAATCCTTGCCATGGCCTCGGACATGCGGCTTGGCACGGCGCGCAGCCGGGTCGCTTTCCTCTTCGTCAAGGTCGGCCTCTCCGGCGCGGACATGGGAGCCTGCGCCATGCTGCCACGCATCGTCGGACAGGGCCGGGCCAGCGAGCTGCTCTATACCGGGCGGTTCATGGAGGGACCCGAGGCGGAGCGTTGGGGGTTCTACAACCGGCTGGTGGAGCCGGAGCAGCTCCTCGCGGAAGCCCAGACCCTGGCCGCCTCTCTCGCCAAGGGCCCCAGCTTCGCCCATTCCATGACCAAGAAGGCCCTCCACCAGGAGTGGTCGATGGGGGTCGACGAGGCCATCGAGGCCGAGGCCCAGGCCCAGGCGATCTGCATGCAGACCGAGGATTTCGCCCGCGCCTACCGGGCGTTCGTTGCCAGGGAAAAGCCGGTCTTCCAGGGCGATTGATGGCAGACGAAACCTTTCTTTCCTGGCCGTTCTTCGATGAGGCGCACCGCGTTCTCGCCCGCGAGCTGGCGGAGTGGACGGAGCGCGAGATCGGACCCCTCCCTCTCCCATCGCCCCCCCTCCCGGGAGGAGAAAAGGAGGCGGAGGGGATGGGAGAGGGGGGCCAGGGGGGTGAGGGGTCCCTCGACGGCACCTGCCGCGAGCTCGTCCGCCGTCTCGCATCCGGCGGCTGGCTGCGGTATGCAGTCGGGAACAGGCTCGACGTCCGCTCGCTCTGCCTGATCCGCGAGACCCTGGCCCGGACCTCCGGCCTCGCCGACTTCGTCTTCGCTCTCCAGGGCCTGGGCAGCGGTCCCATCTCCCTCTTCGGCTCGGAGGAGCAGCGCCGGCAGTGGCTGCCGAAGGTCGCCTCCGGAGAAGCCATCCCGGCGTTCGCGCTGTCCGAGGCCGAGGCCGGCTCCGACGTCGGCGCCATGACCACGACCGCCCACCGCGACGGGGCGGGATATGTGATCGATGGCGAGAAGACCTGGATCTCCAACGCGGGGCTCGCGGACGTCTACGTGGCCTTCTGCCGCATGCCCGAGCTGGGAGAAAAAGGTTTCGGAGCCTTCGTAGTGGAAGCGGACAACCCCGGCTTGACCGTGACCGCGCGGCTCGACCTGATGGCGCCGCACCCGCTGGGCACGATCCGCTTCGAGCGCTGCCGTGTGCCCGCCTCGGCCCTGATCGGCGAGCCCGGCCGCGGGCTGCGGATCGCGCTCGGCACGCTGGACGTGTTCCGCTCCACCGTAGGGGCCGCGGCGCTCGGCTTCGCCCGCCGCGCCCTGGACGAAGCGGTGAGCCACGCGCGCAAAAGAAAGGTTTTCGGCAAGCCTCTCGCCGACCTGCAGCTCACCCAGGCGCGGCTGGCGGACATGGCCGTCGGTGTGGACGCCAGCGCGCTCCTGGTCTATCGCGCGGCCTGGACGCGGGACGCGGGCGCGCCGCGGGTCACGCGCGAGGCGGCCATGGCCAAGCTCTACTCCACCGAGACAGCCCAGCGCGTCATCGACGACGCCGTGCAGCTCCTCGGCGGGCGCGGCGTGCTCGCGGGCGCGCCGGTCGAGCGCCTGTACCGCGAAGTCCGTGCCCTGCGGATCTACGAAGGGACCAGCGAGGTCCAGAAGCTGGTCATCGCCGGTCAGCTCCTCAAGGAGACGCCAGATGCCTGAATCAGCTCATGTGGATACCTTCTGCCGCGATCTCCTGCCCCCGCCCGAGCAATGGCCCGAGATGGACTACAGCGGCATCCCGGAGCTCGCCTACCCGGACCGGATGAACTGCGCGGCCGAGCTCCTCGACGCGCGGATCGCCGCGGGCGACGGCGACCGGACCGTTTTCCACTTCTCCGGCGGACGCTGGACCTACCGCGAGCTGCTGGAGACCGCGAACCGCATCGCTCGCGTCCTGGTGGAAGACCTCGGCCTCGTCCCGGGCAACCGCGTGCTCCTGCGCGGCTACAACAACCCGATGACGGCGGCCTGCTGGTTCGCGATCCTGAAGGCCGGCGGCATCGTGGTCTGCACCATGCCGCTGCTGCGCTCGCGGGAGCTGGTCTACATGGCCGACAAGGCAGCCATCCGCCTCGCCCTGACCGACGCGCGCATCTGCGGCGAGTGCGAGGAGGCCATGGCAAAAACCGGCGACGGCCGGCCGCGGGAAGGGGCGAGGGTCGTCCACTTGAGCTCCGGCAAGCCGGGGTCGCTCGAAGACCTGATGCGGGACAAGCCCCCCACCTTCGACAACTGCGACACCGCGGCGGACGACATCGCCCTCATTGCCTTCACCTCGGGCACCACGGGCAACGCAAAAGGGACGGTCCACTTCCACCGCGACGTGATCGCGGCCTGCGACTGCTTCCCGCCCTACGTGCTCAAGCCCGACCGCGACGACATCTTCGCCGGCTCGCCGCCCTTCGCCTTCACCTACGGGCTCGGGGGCCTGATCCTGTTTCCGATGCGGATCGGCGCCTCGGCCGTGCTGCTGGAGCAGGCCGCGCCGCCGCAGCTCATCCAGGGCATCCAGGACTTCCGGGCCACGGTCGTGTTCACGGCGCCGACCGCGTACCGGGCGATGCTCCCGATGCTCCCGAAGCACGACATCTCGAGCCTGCGGGCCTGCGTATCGGCGGGCGAGCACCTGCCGCGTCCCACCTGGGAGTCCTGGAAGGAGGCGACCGGCCTCGGGATCATCGACGGCATCGGCTCGACCGAGATGCTGCACATGTTCATCAGCGAGTCCGGGGACGGTATCCGTCCCGGCGCAACGGGCCGGGTGGTGCCCGGCTACCAGGCACAGATCGTGGACGAGGACGGCCGCGCGCTGCCTCCCGGAACTGTCGGCAAGCTGGCGGTCAAGGGTCCCACGGGCTGCCGCTACCTGGACGATCCCGAGCGGCAACGCGGCTACGTGCAGAACGGCTGGAACCTGACCGGCGACTCCTTCCTGATGGATGACGACGGCTACTTCTGGTACCAGGCGCGCACGGACGACATGATCATCTCCGCGGGGATCAACATCTCGGGCGTCGAGGTGGAGAACGTGCTCCTGGAGCATCCCAAGGTGCTGGAGTGCGGGGTCATCGGGGTGCCCGACGACGAGCGCGGCCAAGTGGTCAAGGCCTTCATCGTGCTCCGTCCCGGCAACGAGGGCAGCCCCGAGCTGGTCAAGGAGCTGCAGACCTATGTCAAGAGCCAGATCGCTCCCTACAAGTACCCGCGCCAGATCGAGCTCGTGGAGAGCCTTCCCCGCACCCTGACCGGCAAGCTCCAGCGCTTCCGCCTGAGGGAGCGCGAAGCGTGACGCTCCAGCCGCCTGGCTGGGCAGCCCCGGTGGGCTATGCGAACGGCATGGCCGTCCAGGGTCGTCAGGTCTTCGTAGCCGGCCAGGTAGGCTGGAATCCCGCCACCTGCCAGTTCGAGACCGACGACCTCGTCGCGCAGGTCCGTCAGGCCCTGGAAAACATCGTCGCCGTCCTCAAGGAAGCCGGGGCCGGATCGGAGCACCTCGTCCGCCTGACCTGGTACATCACCGACAAGTCCGCCTACCTTGCCACCCGCCGCGACATCGGCCGCATCTACCGGGAAGTGATCGGCCGCCACTATCCGCCGATGTCTCTGCTGGTCGTCGCGGCGCTGCTGGAAGACCGGGCGCTGGTGGAGATCGAGGCTACGGCGGTGGTGCCGGATTAATAGATACTGCCTGCGGTGGTATCCTTTGACCTCTCTGGACTACCTCATAGATCCGCCGGCCTTTGACATTTCGCTCATCAGCCCCGTCCTGGCCCAAATCCCAGGAGCCCTCCATGCCTCCTCCCCCTCATCCTGCTGACGGCTTCCCTGCTGGCCAGCCACAGCAGGACCGATCCGAAGAAGCCCGAGCCAGCCCAGGCTCCCCGCGAGGTGCGCCAGTACACCATCTCTAGTTGCCAAATTCTTGCGTGATTACTCCTTCCATCCTTTGAGCGCGGCATCTGCGCTAATGGCACCTAGCTCCTTGCATTCAGATACAGAAAATCTAGCTCGAGCACCCTTCATTAAACCCGCAGCGAGATCCTTATTTATATAGGTGATCTTCACCTCGATGGCGTCTCCCGATCGACTGACTACCCAGCCAATCCAGGCCTGCAGAACGCCTTTATTAGTGACGTAATCTCCCTCCGAAATTACATGCTCGTTCACAGCATCAAGATACTGATCTGCGTTCCGAGGCATGGTATACGTGCGCGCGCACAAAAGAGAGACCTTCTTCACCAAGACCGATTGGCCGCCCCAACGCCAGGAGTTCCATCCAAATTCGGTAAGCCTCCTCGGGCCGCCCTTCGTCCGCAGCCTTTAGAGCTGCATTGACCTTTATCTTGACCTCTTCCGTTTGAGAACGCAGTGAACATGGTAGCAATGAAGCTAAAGCGAATGCCGCAAGTATAGCTCGCCCAAATCGGTTCAGCGGTAACATTTGAAGAGGCAGCATGCCTCGCTTAGGCGCAGCACATTAGCTGGTGGAGACAGGTGCAATCAGAGCGATATTGAATAGCTTTGCCAATCTTGCAAGCAAATGTCTAGAACGGTCAGATTCATGGCCGGCCCATTGTTGAGCTCGATCCTTGTAGCTCCAATACATCGGAGAAACCAATTCTTGCGGAATGACTTTCCGACTAGTCAGAGAGACATTGTATTCTTTGTGCTGGTGATTGATGCTGGCGATCCTACCCCGGAATTCGAACTTGTAAGTCACGTGATGGCAAACCGCGCCTACGAAAATAATGGATATACAATCATCAGATTCGATGTCGTGATACTCAGTCCACTGAACTTCGTCACCGATCGCTTTTATCGTATCTGCTCCAGCTGGTGACACGATGGTTTGGCTGGCGACTCCGACAGAGGGGAGGTCCTTGCGCCGCAGCTCGTCGTCGACCACCTCGGTGATCTGCTCGAGCGGCACCACACCGTTGATGAAGCGGCCATTGATGAAGAGCGCCGGCGTGCCACTGACCCCTGCGGCCGTGCCCGCCTGCAGATCCTCAGCTACCTTCGAGGCGTGCTTTCCGGAGTCGAGGCAGAAGTTGAACTTCTCGTCATTCAAGCTCAACTCGATGGCCATTGTCTTCAGGTTCTCGATGGCCAACTGCTGCTGGCTCTTGAACATGGCGTCGTGCATTTCCCAAAACTTGCCTTGGTCGTTGGCGCAGAGCGAAGCCTCCGCGGCCTTCCGCGCCTGCGCATGCATAGCCAAGGGAAACTGACGATAGACCACCCGCACCTTGTCGCCATACTTCGTCTTTACCTGATCCAGGGTCGGGACGAGGCGCGAGCAGAACGGGCACTGGAAATCCGAGAACTCGACGATCGTCACCGGCGCGGTCGCCGGACCCTTGGCTGGACCCGCGGCGGCGACCTCGACGCGCATAGGTTCCAGTTTTATCTCGACTTTATGCTTGTTGCCCAAGTCGGCAAAAAACTTCTTGCGTGCTTCGAGCTGCCCGCGCTGCTCCAGATACTTCTTGATCTGCGGAAGAACCTGGTCTTTGGGCTGCGGAATCTGCGCCTTGTTCTCTTCGTAGAATGCGTCGACAGCGGCGTCGGTCACCACCGCCGGCTTCAAGTCGGCGAGGATCCGCTCTTTGGTCACGCCGAGGGCAGCGGCCTCGACCTCCAGCAGACGATCCTCGATCATCTGCTCCAACTGGCTCTGGAGAAGTTGGTGCTTCTTCTGCTCGTAATCGCGCTCAAGCTGTGTAAGCTGGGCGGCGGCGTTCCCCCTTACATCAGCATCGGTAACGGACTCGCCGTTGACCACGGCGAGCACCTGGGTACTCCCGCCGGTCTTGTCCCCCGGCATGGCCTTGACCTGGTCAGCGCACGCCAGCATCAAGATACCCACGCCGATAGCCAGCGCCAGGACGCTGGAAAGGGTGCGGTGACTGAGGGTTTTCATGGTTCAGACTCCTTTTTCGCATTGAGCAGGCAGGGAGGTGCTGCATACCTGACGTCTACCGCATGAGATCTTCTCCTTGTGACACTGAAGTGGAGACACTTGTTTATCCGCTTCGGACAGGCGCGGCCCAGTTGACGGGGTTTCAGGTTCTTATCCCGTCTTTCGATGCAGTGGAGAAGCGTCGGGAGGGGAAGTCTCGAGGCGCCTTCGGACGATTCTGGAGGGCTTCGGAAAAATTCTGAAACCTCGGACGGTCGAAGACAACCAGGGACGCCATACGCATGTTGTCCCAGTTCCTTGGATGCCTGAATGAGATCCCGGATGACGGGTATCGATTCACGTATTCCGCGGTGGGTGCCAGGGCTTTCTTGTCCTTCCGATGGGGGCAACCGCAAAAGATCTGGCACCTCCCCAGGCAGAGGTGCCAGCCGAACAGGACAGAACAGGACGCCGCCCGGCGTAGGCCGTGCGCCCGATCGCGATCGCCTGCCGGTCGCGGCCCAACAGCGACACCAGCGACAGGATCACCAGGGTCACCGCCTGTTAACGCTCACCTAAAACCGTCGAAATCTGATCTTCTGATCGGCGAGAAGGGCCTGCAGGGGCGTCGTCTGGGACCGAGGGTAAGGAAAGTCGTCCTCCGTCCCGGCAACGAGGGCGGCCCGGAGGGCGGCCCCGAGCTGGTCAAGGAGCTGCAGACCCATGTCAAGAGCCAGATCGCTCCCTACAAGTACCCGCGCCAGATCGAATTCGTCGAGGCCCTCCCCCGCACCCTGACCGGCAAGCTCCAGCGCTTCCGCCTGAGGGAGCGCGAAGCGTGAAGCTCCAGCCTCCTGGCTGGGCAGCCCCGGTGGGCTATGCGAACGGCATGGCCGTCCAGGGTCGTCAGGTCTTCGTGGCCGGCCAAGTGGGCTGGAATCCCGCCACCTGCCAGTTCGAGACGACGACCTCGCCGAGCAGGTCCGTCAGGCTCTGGAAAACATCGTAGCCGTCCTCAAGGAGGCCGGAGCCGGACCGGAGCACCTCGTCCGCCTGACCTGGTACATCACCGACAAGCCCGCCTACCTCGCCACCCGCCGCGACATCGGCCGCATCTACCGCGAGGTAATCGGCCGCCACTATCCGCCGATGTCTCTGCTGGTCGTCGCGGCGCTGCTGGAAGACCGGGCGTTGGTGGAGATTGAGGGGACGGCGGTAGTACCGGATGCCGGTCCAGAAGTGCCAGCCGGATAGGGCCTCCCGCAGCGGATGGACTCCGCGACCTGCATTTTCTCGTTGCAAGCAACGAACCTCAGCCTGGCGGTGCCTCCAAAGTCAGATACGCCTTTCTCTTGCCTAATACGCTTCCTGCGATCACTCCGGCACAAATGGATGTAATAGGATAAGATAGGCGACACCTAGCGCAAATGCCCCGAACACGCGGGCAAAAACGCCACTAAATGTCTTTTCTCCCAGACCGGGAATCGCGCCAATCAAGTTGTCCGGGTTTCTGAGATGGGCTACCCCTGCCCATGTTGAATAGGAGCCGACCACAATGGCCATTAGAGGGAAAGCGAAAGCCACTTTAAAAACCATGCCAACTACGAGAACGATCGCTGCCAAAAAGCAGACGAGCAAGAACCCACGCATTTTGCTTGCCATTACCTCTTTCGGGTCACCTTTCATGCTCTTGTCACGGCGAATGCCGGCAACAACTAGGAACACGTACCAGCTGAACATCACGATTCCGAGGACTATTGGGTTCATTGGTCCCTCCTTTGGGTAGTAAGTATCCCCGGCAGAGCCGGCAGAGCCGGGCTTTAAATCTGTGAGCCGCTCAAAGCGGCTGGAAGGTCGCTAATGCGACCCCTCGGGGTTTGCGACACCGTTCCGGTGGCGACTCATCGCCAGAGACTGAGCTGGTGCGATCGTTCGTTCTCTTTTTCCTGCTTCTTGATGTGCTCCCGAATCGCAGCCTCATCCCGAACGACTGTCGAGACAAAGTATCCCCGCGCCCAGAAGCGCTGCCCAACAAAGTTGCGCTTGCGCTCCCCATACACCCTCGCCAGATGGATGGCGCTCTTGCCCTTGATGAACCCCACGACCTGCGGCACCGAGTACTTCGTCGGATCGACACCAGCATATGGACGTGATCGGGCATCAAGTGTCCTTCCTCTATCCGGCTCTCCTTCTGAGCTGCCAGTTTGCGAAACACCTCCCCAAAATCCGACCGCGACTGGCCGTACAGCACCTTCCGGCGGCACTTGGGATGAACGATGTGTTATTTGCACTCCCACGTCGTGTGGTTCAAACTGTCAAACTTGTCCATCGTGGTTTCCTCTCCTCTCGTGTGCTTGGCAGCTCACGAGGGAAGTTTCCGCGATGGACACTCCCTGAAATGTAAAACTTCTACTGCCACCCCGGCAGAGCTGGGGAAACTCCCCCTGGGGCTTAGGCTTTCATGCTGCCTCCCTGTGGTTGGCCTATCTCTTCTCCTTTCTTCTCAGCGCCACTCCCTTTGTAGCCAAAATACATTAATAAAATAACTCCAAGCAAGAGTTTTCCCCCAATGGAATCCCAAAAGGGCAACGAAGGGCTTTCAGGCAAGCTTAAACCTGCCGCCTCTGCCAATTCTGACAAGCTTTGTCTGTCAAGGTCGAGATATTCGTTGTCATTACCAATATATCCACACCATTTCTCATTATAATTCCAGACAGGAATAAAGAAGATGGTCACCTGTTGATATCGATACCCTGCATCTACATAGTTTCCGTCCAACCTTTGAAGGTCAGAACTGTCGGGAAAGTCCATTATCTTGATTATTTTCTCGCCGCCCCACGAATAGAATACAGGCGCTGAATAGGCAGGTGCAGTAAACAAGAATAGCATTGCACTCCCAAAAAGCATCCTTGTGATCGCTTGCGCTCTCATGATCTCTCCTTTACTCTGTTTTTGGCGTCCATAATCCGTCGCACAGGTTCCGCCTCGGGCTCTTCGAATACCCTCGGCCTCAGTCTGCCCACCCAGGCCTCACAGACCCGTACGTGCAGAATTACCGCATACGGTTCCTCAGGCCAGGGTTTGCGAAACGCTCTCAGCGAACTTCTCTCCGAGGACCGCAATGGCCGGTTCCAACTGGACCATATTACCCAAGGCCTGCTTGGTAAGCTCCCAAGAAGATGCCAGGAAGTCCTGGTTTGGCTTCTCTGTGCCCAGCTCCTGGATCACCAACTCGAGCGCGCTCACGACCCGCCTGGTTTCCGCAGGGTAGCGTTCCCTTAGCTTTTCTAATTCGCCAAGTAACTGGTCCAGTTTTTGTCGGATCTCCGCATCCCGACCGGGGAAACCGAGTTTCCCCTGGATCTGCACACGGACCCGCTCTATCAGCCCTTGGATGTCCACCACAGAGGCGGTGGACGTCACATGAACGTCATTGCCAAAGTGTCCTGCCAGGTTGCTTACACTCGCGTTACCTCCGATCTTCCCGGAGTTGAGGATCCCTGTATTGATCGTCACGGCCGGCCTCCGTCTTCATGAACAAGGCGTCAGCGGCTATGGAGCCATCAAGGGGTGAAGCCCGCGGCGCGCCCTGCGCTTCCGATCCCGCCTGAAGACGATGGAGGCGATCTTGTTCGATACATTGCCGCGAATCTCCCCTGAATTGATCACGCCCTGATTGATGAACGCCGTGATGCTCTGCTTTAGGTCCGACGTATCGATCCCGTGCCCCTCTAGGCAATCGATCAGGCCTCCCGTGATGATCCTCTCCTGGATCTTCAGCGCCCGAACCGTCTCCTGTAAGTCAAAGTAGGCAAGCCGGGTACCGCTAGCCCAGCGCTCCCGGCAGGAGACGTCGATCCCAAAGTTGTGCCTGAGCCGAAGGAAAACCCCGACGACATTGCTCAACCAGAGCACTCCTCTCCAAAGGACGAAGGCAGTCAGCAGGAAGATAGAAAAGCCCGTTATCCGATAAGCGAACCATCCGCCCAGCATCTGCTCAAACACATACTCGACATATCCTTCTACACTCAGCATTTCCAGGTACTTCTGGCCTACGCCCGGGCCAAGCCAGAACCAGCTTTCGGTGAAAGGAGCGACAAGGGTCGCGAGGAGGCCGATCGCAAATAAGACGAGTGGTCCCATCAGGGCATAGAGCGCCGGGTGATACTGGAAGAGGACGTCGAAGGTATAGAACTTCGACTTGCCAGGTGGGATCACGTGCGATGCAAACTCGCAGAAGATGAATTTACCGGAGCGGGAGAAACGGATGAACTGACTCACCATAAGGTCGCGGGCGGAGTTGAGTACGGAGAGCACCAGGTATTGGCGCCCTCGCTCTCCAGGCTTGTCCAGGTTCTTCAGGAGGTTTTCCGGCAGGTAGGGAGATGGCCGCCCGTACCTGCCTCCCCGAAGGTACCGCTCCTCGTCCGGAATGTCGCCGTCCATGAAGAAGATGCGACGAGTGGTGACTCCATCGACCTCGACGGTCTCGACCTTCTTCTCGATCGCGCGGTAGAGGTCTTCGATCTCCAAATCGGAGGCCTGATGCGGCGAGTCCAGGGCAGCGGACTCTACATGCGACCGGCTTGTCGTATCGATGGCGAGGGTCCAGGCATTGATCTCTGAACCGAACCCGACAAAAGGGCGCGAACCGCGGAAGTAGACTGCCTCCCCAGGGCTCTCGATTCCATCGGAGACAGACAGGGGATGTAGTCTTTCGCTGAAGTATCCCGCCAGGCGCGCGAGCAAAGGCAGCTTGAACCTCGCTGCGCTCGCCGGCTTCTGGAAAAAGCGGCGGGCAATCCAAAAATTGAGGACGGCGATCTTCAGGAAGCAGAGGAGGAACAGGACGATCGCGGCGGCTCGGGATGTAGCCGGAGCGAAGAAATAGATCAGCGTGGCAGGGATCAGGAACATCAAGGACAGCAGCAGAGATTGGATCGTGTGGAAGAGCGCGAGCCGGCGATCGATTCCCGGATCCCGGTCGAATCCCCGAAATGGCAGGCCCATCAGACGATGAAGGGTAGGAATGCTGGCAAAGAGGCCGAAGCAGTAGACCCTTGCACAGATCAGCCGGGTAATCCTGTTCATCTTGAATCTCCTTGAGTCGGGCCTACCAGGGATATTTCGAGCTTCCGGGTCTGGTGGAAGGCGGATCGAGCTTCATGGCTTCCAGGAGTTGAACGGCTCCATCCTTCTTCAGAGCCTCGACCCGGATCGCTTCTCCAACGAACGGCAGCAGGTCCAGATCGTCGGCCGGGAGACGCAAAGAGCCGCGCTGGTAGTAGTTTCTGAGAAGTCCACTGGCCAGAATGGTGCCGTCCTGATGGACCTGCAAAACTGCTTCGGGATCCACATTCAGGATTGTCTCGAGCTTTTCCCTCAACTCATCCTCGATGGTGAGCGTCAGATCGCCTTTCCCGGAGGTTCTGACGCTGTGAATCCAAGAGAACGGGATGACCACTATTTCGAAGGTCGGAAGGGAGACTGACGTACGGATGGTCTCTCTGCAATCTGTGGAATCGGTTCCCACCTGGCAGGGGGCTGGTTCGTCACAGACACTATCGTTTGCATAGGTGCAACTGTCATCAATCTGCTCGGTGTAAGATTGAATGCTGCCACAATCTGTTGCGTCGGTACCCGCAGAGCAGAGGCGCGGTTCGTCGCACTCATCATCGAGAGCATACGTGCACGTATCGGAGGGAACGAGGATAGGGTCAGCGATGGGTGGTGGTGCGGCGGGTCCTGGAGCCGCTGGAACAATGACAAACTGCAGGATGTCTTCTTCGGAGAAGGCCTGGGAGAGACGCCTGTCTTGGGAGACGGTCGAGAACTCGATGATACTGCCATGTGCTTCGATGCTCTCGCTTTCGGACCAGCGGCTGAGATAGGTACTGATGGCCGAGACGATTCGCTCCTGCTTGAGGGACGGCTGATCCGATGTGGTCAAGAGAGCCATGGTCGGCCTTGTCTCGTTGTACTGGATCTTCAGATAGGTACCGCCGGTGAGATCGATCATCCGCACCTGCTGGCAGGAGAGCGAGAGGAGGGGGACCGAGACCGCAAGGATAAAGGCACGTCGTCCGGACATTCGGCTGTTCATCTCAGTTCCTCCTTGATGAAGACGACCTCTTCAGGTTTCTGCCGGAACGCGATCAGTTGCGGAGTGTTTCCCTCCCCCAAGCCGTCGAGATCGATCCGCGAGCAGCCCAAATCGAAGGCCGTCGCGACACTGCTTCCAAAAGCGAGAGCTCCATAGAAGGCCGTAGAGAAACGGACCGCCGCCAAGTCTCCGATGTCCGTGGACATGCCGATGACGCAATCGATGTCGCTGGCTATCGCCTCGGCCTGGTCCCGGGAATAGCAGGCGTTCAGCACTACGCAGCGGATCTGTTTCTTGAACACGGCGAGAATCCTGGCTATGACGCTCCCCTCGACCTTGCGGACCATCCCCGCTTCATCCTCCAGGTAGAGCCCGTCCGCAACTCCATGGCCGCTGAAGTGGACGATCTGCGGCCGGTGGCGCAGCAGCGCGTTCTGCAGGTCGGTCACCCGCAAGGCATTCTGTTGGCGCAGGTCGCAGCGATCCCGGAAGTCGGCTTGGCGCAACGCGAGGTCGATCTCCCGGACCTCGTGATCGAGGCGCAGGGATGGCGCGCCCTCCGGATTGGCTCCCAAGAACAGAATGCGCATGACGGAGTTGCTCCCTGCCGCCCCGGACGGGAGCGCGGTCTCTACCCGAGGCGGAGACTGCGCATGAACCACGGTGGCACTGCCGCCGATGCTGCCACCCACGTTGATCAAGCCGAAGTTGTCCCCACGAACCACGTTCTGACCGGAGCCCGGGGCAGGCTTCCCGGTCTTAGGGTCATCGCTTGCCATCTTCGCTCCTCTCGGTCATCGATCTGTAGAGAAGCTCTTGCGTGCAATCGTCACACATCGATCCCGACCCGTGATCCACTGAGTCCCTCCTTGCCTTTACATGAATAGACACGCTCGGGCGGATTTTGGTTGAGCCGAATAAGTGCCCGCTTCAGAGGGTAGAGTCGGCGGCGGGCGCGGTGTCTGTAGGTCGAGGGAGTAGCTGTTTCCGGCGGCTTTCGCCACTCGCCGGTGCCTCAGTCTCGGCCGTGTCTCCGTTTCCCACCGCCGCTCATCGAACCGGACTTGCGGATCTCCCGCATCCGGCTCTCGGACGGGCTTCACGAGAGGGCATGCACGGGACTTCCTTGCAGACGCCTCTGGCGGATGTCGATCACTCCCGCCTTGCCATGGATCTCAGAGTAGCTGAATCGGCTGGTTCCGCTGACGCGCAGCTTATGCCGCCGGCAGAGGAATCGCCGAACCCGTGCCCGCACGTGCCAGCTGATGGCTGTGTCAGCTTGGCCCGTAAAACCGAAGCTGAAGTACTCGGCCCACCCCGACAGGAGTCGGTTGAGCCGGTCTCGCAGCTTGGGCCAAGGGGTTGGGTTTCCCCGGCGTAGCCGGATGTTGATCTTCTCCTTGAGCCTCTTCTGGGCCTTCTTGGATGGCCGAGCCGAGATGAATCTCTTCCCGCTCAGCCAGTGCCGCACCGGCCCGAAGGTGTAGCCCAGGAAGTCAAACGGCTCTTCTCGGGCGTGACAGAGGCGCGTTTTGGTGGGATGAAGCGTCAGCCCGAGCTTCGCCAACCAGCGCGATACCAGCGCCAGACTTTCTTCGGCCTGGCGGCGGCTTGCGCAGACAATCACGAAGTCATCGGCATAGGAGACGATCTGTCCCAACCGTTGCGTCGCCCCGGTCTTCCTCCAGTGGCGCAGAAGACGGTTGATGTAGATGTTAGCCATCAGAGGTGAAACAACTCCGCCTTGAGGAGTCCCCCGCTTGCTCTTCTTGCCGCCTGTTATCCGCCGGTTTCCCCTCTCATCCCTCTCTTCCGCCGGGGATTTCAGCCACAGCTTGAGCAGATGCAGGATCTTCCCGTCGGCCACCCGCCGGGCCACGCTCTGCAACAGCTCGGCGTGGGGGATGGTGTCGAAGTACTTCGTCACGTCGGCATCTACGACGTGCTGCTGGCCTCCATACAACCGCCCCTGCACCTCGGCCAGTGCGCCGTGCGCACTGCGCTCCGGCCGGTAGGCATAGACGTTGTCCTCGAAATCAGCTTCGAAGATCGGCTCAAGGATCAGCACGACGGCGGTCTGCACCACCCGATCCCTGATGGTCGGGATTCCGAGGGGACGCTCGCCTCCGCCGGGCTTCGGGATCATCACCCGCCGCACCGGTTGGGGGCGGTAGGTCTCTTCCACCAGTTCCTGCCGAAGCTCGGCCAGCCACCGCTCTACACCGTACGCCTCAATGTCCTCAAACCGGACCCCGTCGACTCCGGGCGCTCCGTCGTTGGCTTTCGCCTGTCGGTAGGCCCTCTCCAGGGTTTCCGCCCAGCACACCTTGTCGTACAGCGTGTAGAACCGAAAGTCTGGCTCCCGCTTGGCCTTCTCATACAGCTTCTTCCGGAGTCGCTCGATGTCGAGTCCCGCGTAATTCCGTGGCCACCTTTTCGAAATATTTCGTGGCGGACAGAAGGGGGAAGAGAGCAGTCCCGGATTGGGCCGGGTGGCGGTGGAATCCGGGACTGTTTTTGACCGAAGGGGCCGAGTTTTCAGCAGTTGCTTTGATTCATTCTGGTCTTCGCGCCCAGGAGTTGGCAATCCAGCGCCGCAGGCCGACACGGACGTTCTTGAAACGGGCGGCCGGCCGGTTGTTGTGATACCACCTGAAGGTCTTGGTCTCCTCGAGAATGTTGAGATCCTGGAAGTCTGCGATCAGCTCGTCGACAAACTCTTCGTCGAGCTTGCGATCGAACGGGTACTCGGGGACCTGGTTTTGCAGGTAGTCGAGGATGGGTTCGGGTGTGTTCATGAGCGCATCTCCTCGGCGGCTTGCAGGACGTGCTCGGGCTCGACGAGCTTGGCTCTGGAAGTGGCTGCGGCGGCCAGGGCGTGGTGGGCCAGGGTGTCGATTCTGCGCATGATGCCCTGGGAGGCTTCAAAGAGGGCTTCCTGGGCGGGGGCGGTGAAGAGGGGTCGATCCAGGCCGGCGATCTTGAGGCGATGTTCGAGGTAGCAGCAGGTGGTGTCTCGGTCGAAGCCGCGCAGGGTGAAGCGGATGGTGATGCGCTGAGCGAGGGCCTCCAGATGCGACAGGCGCAGGATCTGTCGCAATCCGGATTGACCGGCCAGGAGAAAGGCAAGCCGTCCTTCTGCGTCCCATTCAAAGTTGGCGAGCAGGGGGAAGAGGGCGAGGACGTCGGGCCTGAGGTTGTGGGCTTCGTCGACGATGAGCAGGACGGTTATGTGGCGGTCTTTGACGAGGCGTTGGATCTCTTGCTGGACGAGGCGGAAGGTCATGGCGCGAGACCATTCGGGCTGGAGGCCGAGTGCAAGGGCGAGTTGGCGGCAGAAGTCGGCGGGGTTGACCAGGGTGTCGTGCAGGTACACAGCGCGCACCTGGTCGGGGTGGAGATCGTCGCGCAGTCGCCTCAGGGCGGTGGTTTTGCCGCTGCCCGGCTCGCCGGTGAGCAGGCCGATGGCCCTGGAGTCGACCAGGTAGCGCAGACGGCTGTGGAGCTCTTCGAGCCCCTGAGGCCGAAACAGAGAGTCGGCGGTGAGGGGGCCGTGGAAGGGCGGCCGGGTGAAGCCGAAGGCGGTGGTATAGAGGTTCACTGGGGCTCCCCCTGATAGAACTTCTTGGCGATGAGCTCGAGGTAGCTGATGCCGGTGGTGGGCGCTTCTCTGGCCGGCTCGCTGTTTCTTTCGAGTCGGCGCAGGGTGGCGTTGGTGGCGAGGTCGAGCCGGCGCAGAGGCAGCTCGGCGCTCTGGCCTTTGCGGCAAAAGTGGACGGGCCGGGCGGGGTCATAGGGATCGTAGAGGACGTCGACGGTCTCACCGGCATAGCCATCGGGAGCCTCATAGAGACGGCCGTCGAGGTGGACGGTGCGGTCGCGGCCGACCCGGCGGGTGACCTTCATGCGCAGCCAGGCCTCCAGGTGCTCGGGGGCCGGGCGGATCAGGGCCTGGTCCTTCAGAAAGCGGTCCAGAGGCGTTTGCCCGTCCAGGCCGCCGTGGGCAGTCTGGTGATACTCGCCCTCCAGCCAGGCCCAGAAGACGCGGTTGAGCTGGGCCAGATCGGCGAGGACCTCGCTGGTGAGGTGGGGGACAAAGGCGGTGCGGACGTGGCGGAAGAAGCGCTCGATCTTGCCGCGACCGCGCGGCTTGTGGGGCCGGGAGTGGACCAGGGAGATGTTCAGCGTGGCGCAGATGACCTGCAGGTGGTGGGTGCGGAAGGTGGCGCCGTTGTCGCAGTAGAGCCGTCGCGGCAGGCCGCGGCGCAGCAGAGCCTGCTTCAGAGCGTCCTGGAAGCAGGCGGCGTTTTCGGCCAGGTAGAAGGCGGCAAACGGCACCATGCGCGAGGCGTCATCGAGGAAGGCGTAGAGGTAGGTCTTGCCGCCGTCCTTGCGCCCCGGCACCAGCAGGCGGGGCCCGTGCATCAGGTCGGAGGTCCACAGGTCGTTGACATGCGGAAAGGTGAAAGCCAAAGCGTCCGGCTCGGCGCTGGACCCTTGGCGGGCCGGCACCGCCTGGGCGGCGAAGAAGCGGTGCACGCTGCTGCGCGACAGCCGCAGATTGGGCGCAAAGCGGCCGCACAGATGCACGGCGCGGATCAGGCTGTCGAGCGAAGCACCGGGCCGCTCGGCCCGCAGCGCCAGCAGCAGATCCTGCACCTCCTCCGGGATCGCCCGCGAGCGCCCGGCATCGGTACGCGGGCCCGGCTTGAGCCCCTCAAACCCATGGATCTGGTACAGCTCGAGCCAATCTCGCACCGTCGAACGGCCGACGTGGCTGCGCGCGCTGCCCGGGATCGTCCACGTCTTTTCCGCGATCGCACACAACAGCTTCTCTTTTTCGCGTGGCGCCAACGGCCGGCTGATCAGCTCGGCAATGACGCTGTGGCGAAACAACGCAATCTGCTCTCTTTGGCTCTCATCCATCGCACGAAGTCTCCGCAATCGGGCTCTGGGACCATCCCACAGCCCCCGCCAGTAGCTTCGTGGCAGAACCCTGCGATGGGTAGTTACCAACCTATGGAGAGGCCTCCCCTGACCGCCAGGACGGCCGGCCGTGGCGGAACAGTCCGCTCACTCCGCCGAAAAAGCAGCCCCAGGACGACCACAGAAAGTGCCGCAGCCGCGTCAACCAACCCGCCGCCTGGCCCACCACCTCCTGCGCCCCCCGCCACCACGGAGCCGGCACTGGCCCCAGCAGCGCCTGCAGCTTGGCGGCAAAGGGCTCGTGCGCGCTGCGCAGCCAACCCCGCACCCGCCGCACCCCCGAACTGCCGCACTGCCCTGAAACCTCGGCGCCTTCGCTCGGACTCCCCGCAGCCAGACCCGCCTCCACGGCCGCCAAGGTCAAATCGCGATAGGCGCACACGTCCTCCGGCAACACCGCATGGCTGACCCTGCAACGCGGGCACCGCACCCGCCGCAAGGCCTGAAGCACTCCTGCGAGGAAGCGCTTGTAGGAGCCGTGGCCCCGCAGACGGGTCCTCTGACAATCCGGATCCGGGCAGCTCAGCTCGGGAACCGCCCCGCCGTCCATCTGCTCTCGATACTGCTTGCAGCCCACGCCCTTCAGACTTAACATGGCCTCCTCTCGGAAGCCCGTCGGGTCATCCCCGGTCCGCCAAAAGACACAAGGAGAGCCCGGCGGGCTTCGCTTGCCTTGCCCGACCTCTCCACAGGCAAAATCGTCCCGCACTCCTGCGCCGACGAATCTACCTGACCACGCTGAAAACTGGGAAAAACTCAGGCGGCGGTCACGAAATAAGGCGGGCGTCTACACTCGACTTGATCGGGTTCTAGACTCATCGTCAATTCCCGGTCTCCTTCTCGTTGAGAAGCATGCCCGAACCAGGGCTCCGTCCCTCCACCGGCATTACCCGGCTTCCTCGGTACCATGGGCCCCTCCGACTTCCACACGGCCCGAGGCTGACCATTTCAGATCACCTCGGTTGGTGGCCGCGACCCACCACCTATGTGGATCTCACACGTTGCCTCAAAGACCTTGTCTGCGCATGCTGACCCCACTACCCCGGCTGGAGAGGACGGGTTCTTCGGTCGGTTGCTCCCCCACCCCCCGACGGCCTTCCCCTTATGGCAGGAGGGTCGGCTCCAGCGAGAAACTATCGAGGCCTGCTCAGGGTTCACGTGCTTTTCGGCCTGCGCATTTGCACCTCGGTTGCACCGAGGACTTCCCCGGAGGCTTCAGCCGGACGATTGCTCGAGCTCGGCTGCTCCAGTGGCTACCGGGCGAACCGACAATTCCCCGGGCGGGACTTCCACCCGCTGGCCTTCGAGACCCAGGAGGTCTCTCTGTAATCGGCAAATCAGCTCACATCAGACCTCCCTTCGTGTCGCACTGCCAG
This sequence comes from uncultured Holophagales bacterium, assembly GCA_963842525.1. Lineage (GTDB taxonomy): Bacteria > Acidobacteriota > Thermoanaerobaculia > Multivoradales > UBA5704 > UBA5704. The sequence goes on along the minus strand of CAWJGT010000009.1, from coordinate 824,752 downwards.
CACATTCGGGCTCACGACCTGGGCGCATCCCCAATAAAAGAGCCAAAAACGGTGGGGGACAAGGGCCAATCAGCCACGGAGGGTTCTTTCGCCCAGCACCTATTGCAGGCTCCCTGTCCCCACCTGAATCAACCGAAAGCTTGCGCCGACCGGAACGGCACCTGGTCGCGCAGGATGTAGAACGCGGCACGAGACAGCTTGTTCGAGATCGTCCGCAGGTTGTTCGGCGACAATTAGAACTGCGGGGTGACGACAATTAGAATTGCGGGGTTCCAGTCCTCGTAAACGCTTGTCCCGTAGGCTCTTGCCCCTCATGAATTGGGGGGCTGATGTTGACGGATAAGCAGGTAAGGAGGTTGAGGATGGAACTTGGCAAGGGAGAGTCGCTGTCGAGCGCAGCTCTGCGCTCTGGGATGAGTGAGAACACGGCACGGCGGTATCGCGAGGGTGCGCTTCCGGGCCAGCGCAAGGTCATGCGGCAGTATCGGACCCGGCCGGACCCGTTTGCCGGGGTGTGGCCGGAGATCGAAGGGATGCTCAAGCAGGCGCCCGGCCTGGAGGCGGTGACGATCTTCGAGCTGCTGAGGGGGCGGCCGGAGCTGAGCTTTTCGGACGGTCAGCTGCGTACATTGCAGCGGCGGATCCGCCGTTGGCGGGCGTCGCAGGGTCCCGAGCGGGAGGTCATGTTCGCGCAGGAACACCGGCCGGGGGAGTACGCCCAGAGCGACTTCACGAGCATGACGGAGCTGGGGATTTGCCTCGGGGGCGAGCCGTTCGACCACCTGATGTTCCACTTCGTGTTGCCGTATTCGAACTGGGAGACGGGCGGGATCTGCTTTTCGGAGAGTTTCGAGGCTCTCATCGGGGGTTTCCAGGCCGCCGTCTGGGAGTTGGGCAAGGTGCCGAAGCTACACCGGACGGACAACCTTTCGGCGGCCACCCACGAGCTGGGCGAGGGGGGCCGGACGTTCAACGAGCGCTACCTGGGTGCGCTGGCGCACTACCAGGTCCAGCCCGACTGCAACACCCCTGGGCGTGGCCACGAAAACGGCGATGTGGAGCAGGCGCACCACCGCTTCAAGCGGGCTGTCCAGCAGGCGCTTCTGCTGCGGGGGGGCCGGGAGTTTTCGAGCCGCGCCGCGTACGAGGTGTTTTTGGGTGAGATCTTTTCGGGGCGCAACCGTGGCCGAGCCGTCAAGCTGCGCGAGGAGCTGGAGCGGATGAGGGATCTGCCGCTGTCGCGCCTGGACGACTTCCGGCGGGAGCGGGTGCGGGTCAGCGTGTTTTCGACCCTGCGGGTGGCCAACAACGTCTACTCGGTGGCCTCGCGGCTGATCGGCGAGTGGGTGGACATTCGGCTGTATGCGGAGCGGATCGAGGTGCACTTTGCCGGTGAGCGGGTGGCCGAGATGGAGCGCCTGCGGGGCCGCGGTCACGCCGCCATCGACTATCGCCACCTGATCTGGTCGTTGATCCGCAAGCCGGGAGCGTTCGCGCGCTACCGGTACCGGGAGGCGCTGTTTCCGAGCTTGGTTTTCCGGCAGACCTATGATGCGCTGGAGGGGCGTCACGGAGCGCGGGCGGACGTGGAGTATGTGCGGATTCTGCACCTGGCGGCGAGCACGGGAGAAAGCGCGGTGGAGGGTGCGCTTTCGGCCCTGTTGGAGGGCGGCGAGCTGCGGGACTTCGCGCAGGTACAGACGGCCCTTCGGCCGGTGCGCCTGGAGCCGCCGGTGTGCCGGATCGATCCTCCGGACCTGCGGGTCTACGACGAGTGCATCGCCGCGGCAGGAGGTGGCCTGTGAAGCCGGCCAGCGAGGCGGGGTTGCCGCTGCTGCTGAAGTCGTTGTGCCTGCCGACCTTCGCCCGGGAGTACGCGACGGTGGCCGCTCAGGCGGTGCGTGGGGGGCTCACCCACGAGGGGTATCTTCTGGCCCTTGCCGAGCAAGAGGCCAGCGAACGGTGCGAGCGCCGGGTCGAGAGACTGCTTCAGGAGTCCAGGCTGCCGCGGGAAAAGAGCCTGGCGGGCTTCGAGGTAGGCCGGCTTCCGCCCAAGGCCAGGGCGGCCCTGGCCGCTCTTCAGGACGGCTCGTTTCTGGACCAAGCCACCAATCTGATCGTGTTTGGCAACCCTGGGACGGGCAAGTCGCACCTGGTCTGCGGTCTGGGCCAGGAGCTGGTGCGCGGGGGCCGGACGGTGCTGTTTTCCCCGACGTATCAGATCGTCCAGCGGCTTCTGGCCGCGAAGCGGGATCTGCGTCTGGCGGCCGAGCTGAAGCGGCTGGACCGATTCGAAGCCCTGATCCTGGACGACCTCGGCTACGTCGAGCAAAGCCGCGAGGAGATGGAGGTTCTGTTTACCCTGATCGCCGAGCGGTACGAGAGGCGCTCGGTGCTGATCACCAGCAACCTGGTGTTCAGCAAGTGGGAGCAGATCTTCAAGGACCCGATGACGACGGCGGCCGCGGTGGATCGGATCGTCCATCATTCGGTGATCCTGGAGCTGAGCATCGAGAGCTACCGGGCGCAGGCGGCCAAGGAGAGAGCTGCAGGAGCCAAGGGGGCCCGCGGGGCATGAGCTCCGGAGCTTGGATAGGCCATGTTACGGCGCATAATTGCAATCGCTGAAGGATGCCCGCAGCTGCGGGCATCCTTCCCTGCTAAGTCCCTGCCCCCGGAAGGAGGTCAAAAGCCGACCAGCCCCCACCTGGCCCCCTAAAAGAAGCCCCCCCGCCCCCCGTAGGAGTGTTGACACGAACTGGAGGAGGATCCCGCAGTTCTAATTGTCGCCGACCCTCAAATCTAGTTGACGCCGGACACCCGGTCAATGTCCTGGGCTAACCGATCCGAAAACTCCTGGCGATCGCGGATGTCCTGTTGGCGACGATGTTGGGCATAGCCGGCGAACAGGCCTGGCAATGCGCTCAAGTCACCACTCAGCAGATCGCCGGCGCAGCTCCGCAACATCTCAGCGTAGTCATGGATCTCGGCAAGTTGGCCCTGCCCGGTGCTACGCGAGCGCCATCCAGGGAGTCGCTGATCGAAGAGCCAGTGTGCCGGGAGCTCAACGCGCAAGCGCAGCTCGTCGAGCCTCTTTCTCACCATGGCTGGCGTCTCGCCAGGCTGGTTCTCATCTCTGGAAAGTGCTGCCCGCATTCGATCGAGCTCGGCAGCCCATTCCGGTTGTTCCTCCACGTCGCCGGTCTTGAAATAGACCTCGATGGCTGATCCCCACTGAATCCCCTGGACGCAGATCGCGAGCTTGGTCCCCTGACCGGCGGATGGGCGCAGATAGGACATCCACACATCATATCGTCCCCGTCCAGCCGAAAAGAGCAGCCGTGATGAATCCAGGCTACGGCCGCTCGCTCACCGCCATCCGGTCGAGAAAGAGGATGGCGTCAAACACCCGTCCCCATCGGGCCTTCATCTCCTTGTACCCGATCGGGCGGGCGATCAGAGGTTCCCGAAGCCATCCGGGCAGGCGGCGGGTCCGGCTGAGATCGAGAAAGGCGTACGGCAGGCCGGTGCGGTGGAAGAGATCCTCCAGGGAGCCGGCGCTCGGTTGCAGGAGCTCGATAGGCTGGCGCTGGGGGACCGAGCCGTACCTGCCCTGGTAGGCGAGAACCGCGACGGTGTACAGATCCTCCCCCAACTCGCCTCGGGCCACGGCGCCCATCGGTTGCAAGGTGCGGTAAAGCCGGGTGTGGACCGCCGACGGGACATCGATCCCGGCGACCTCCCGGGCGGCATGGCCGCTCGCTGCCCAGACCACGATCTTGCGGCCGGCGAAGCGGTGCCGGGCCAGCCACGCCAGGGTCTCTCCCATGAGGCGATCCCGGACCGCGTGGTTTTCCGGATTTTCCAGCACCGGCCGTTTCCAGTCGAAGGACCACGACGTCGTGGCGAGCTGGCGGGTGTTCTCGAGGAAGCGCAGCCAGAAGCCCTGGTCGGGAATGCCGCCTCCGCTCTCGCGCAGGCGCCGGGCGAGCTCGTCGAGCGCCTGGAGAAGCTCGGCGCGGGCCGCCGGCGGCGGGATCTCGCCGTTCTCGTAGCGACCCTCGACGAGATTGGCCAGGGGCTCGGAGACCCGTGCAGCCCACTTGTCCCCCGGCAGTCCCGCGGCCTCGGCGACCCGCACCAGGTCGCTGAGCAGGAAACGGTGGGACATCTCGCCGGTGAACTGGGAGTCGATTCCGGCCAGCTCCAGGGGCCGCTGCGAGCGGGCCGTCGCCGCGAAATAGGCGATCAGGGGTTGCACCTGAGCGCTCCGCGTCCAGATCGGGAAGACGGACTGACGGAACGCCGCCGCCGGGTCATCTCCGGCCTCGATCCGCTGCCAGGCCTTCCAGCAATCGTAGAAGCCGCTCTCGAAGGCGAGCACGTCGAAACCCAGCTCCCGGTGCAGGAAGCGGATGAGGCGGCTCTTGGCAAGGAACGTGGCACCGTCGCCGTGGGTGGCTTCCCCCAGGACGACGACCCGCTTGTTGGCGAGCAGGGAGCGTAGCGGCTCGAGGTCCGAGAAGTTTTCGTCGCCGGGCTCGATCGAACGCAGCGCGATGGCCTCGTTGCGCAACCAGTCCACCCGCCGGTCCTCCGAGGGACCCTTGGCCTCGACGGAACCACCAGCCGAAACCAGGGTCAGGCCCAATGCGACGAGGCCGGGCAGGAAGGCGCGGCAGCCCATGCGTCGATCATACCTCCGAACAACAGCCAGAGGGGCCAGGGCGCTTCAGTATCAGTCGCGTCCCCAAGAGCTTGACCTCTTCTTTCCTGGCCTGCTAGTATTTGTATAGCCTAAAACACAAAGCCAACATGCACATATCGACCCGTATAGCAAAGGTTTGGTCTCACTGGACAGGGCCTGCTGAGGCCTGCTGAGGTAGATTTCGCCGCTCGCGCCGACGCGGATCCCCTTACAGCAACAGCGGATAGGAGGGCATGATCATGAATGTCGAGTTGCAGATCAACAACAGCACGAGCCCCGCAGCGCGCTTCGTCTCGTGGGCTCCGTCTCCATGCCGGATCCGCATGACCAACCCGTCCGGCGCCACCTCGCCTGTTGTCAACGTGCAGATCACCGGGGTCTCGGCGGCGAGCGCTGGCGCGGTCGTGTTCCGCAGGACCGCGACGGGATCGTTTTCCAATAATGTGACAGTGCCGATCCCAATTACCGGCGCCTCCGTTCCGTTCTTCGGTGCCGGCAGGTTCGGGCGTCCCAGCGTCAACAACGGAGACGTGAGAATCGAAGCCCGCGTTGGAACCACCCTGGTCGGCTCGGTCCAGGTGATGGTGCGCGTCCGGAAGAACGCCAACGCACTGACGCCCGGAGAGCGCGACCGCTTCGTGGCGGCGTTGGCGCAGCTCAACAACCAGGGTCTGGGTCGTTTCGTGGACTTCCGCGAGATGCATACGTCCGTGAGCTCGCCGCAGGCCCATGGCGCGCCGGGGTTTCTGCCCTGGCACCGCGCCTATCTGCTCGACCTCGAGCGCGAGTTGCAAGCGATCGACCCGAGCGTGTCGCTGCCTTACTGGCGCTTCGACCAGGCCGCGCCAAATATCTTCAGGCGCGAGTTCCTCGGCGTCTCCGATTCGATCGGCACCGTCCAGTTCAGCGCCACCAACCCGCTGCAGTTCTGGCGGACCGACGGCGTTCAGGGGATCAACCGCCGGCCCTTCTTCAGCACCACCGTGGCACCGCCCGGCCTCCGGACCGAGGCGCAGACGCTGGCTCTCGGCACTCAATACAGATTGTTCCGGACCCTGGAAGGCAACCCGCACGGATCAGCACACGTCAGCTTCGGCGGCTCCATCTCCAGTATTCCGACCGCCGCGCGAGATCCGCTGTTCTTCCTGCTTCACTGCAACGTCGATCGGCTCTGGGCGAAGTGGCAGCGACAGAATGGCCGCTTCAATCCGGCGCTGGCGGCCTCCTACGACAGCACCACCCCCCCAAGCCGGCTCGGACACAACCTGCCCGACACGATGTGGCCATGGAACGGTCTGACCGGAGGCACACGTCCTCCGACGGCCCCCGGCGGCGCGATGGCCGCGTCGCCAGGCGCCACTGCGCCGGGGCCACAACCGCGAGTGCGGGACTGCCTGGATTTCCAAGGCTCCGTGAGCGCCGTCTCCCGCCTGGGATTCGACTACGATGATGTGGCATTTGCCTGACGTGCCTTGCACGAGGAGATTGCACCATGGCCACGAAACGTAAAGCTGTAAAGAGCTCGAAACCGGCACGCAAGCCGACAAGTGCAGGGAGGTCTGTCAAGGAACGAGTCGCGGCCATGGTGGAAGCGCCCCTGGCCGTGTGTGAGAACGACGAGAACCTCCAGGCGACACTGGGTGTCCTGCGCAATCAGGACGAGCCCGTGGAGGTGCGGCTTGCGGCGTTGCAAGCGCTCCAGGCGGCGAGCTTCAGCGTCCTTGTGTTCGAATCGTGCCGCGGCGACTACATCGCGACCTTACGAGAGATCGTGAAAGACCCGGATCCGGAACTGCGTCAGCGCGTGCTCGGCATCCTCGCCCGGGAGAACGACGGCTTCGCGCAGAAGAAACTCCTCGAGGGGCTGCAGAACCCGGAAAAAGCGTTGGTCCCGCCCGAGAAGGCACTGCAGCTCCTCAGCTATGACATCCACGCGGACGCCTATCCGGTCGCGCGTGAGATCGTCAGCAAGCCACCCAACGCCACCGCCAGGCGAGAGGCCTTGCGATTGCTCGCGGCGGACGCCACCGCCGCGCCGATGTTCGAGAAGATCTTGCTCGACAAAGACGAATCGCCCGAGATCCGGCAGATCTCGGCCTCCGCGCTGCATGCTCTCAAGCCGGAGAAGCTTCAGGCGCATGCGCGCGAAATCCTGCTCGACACGTCGGAGCAGGACGAGGTTCAAGCGATGAGCCTGACAGCGCTCACACAGTTCGGCGACGACGAAGCGGTTGCCAAGGACGAGGCGTTGCTGAAGCGCGTCGATCGCCTGAAGGGCGAAGCTTCGACGAAGGTCAAACAGGGCGCTCGCCGGTTCCTCAGCAAGTACGGCCGGTAAGCTGGCGATCCATGAAGGACGTAGCAGCGACGGGCGCGCAGTCAGAGGCGCAGTTTGCGGCACTGGTTGACGCGCTCGCCGCGGATCCGGATCGACGCGAGCAACTGACAGACCTGTTGCGCGAAGATCATCCGCTCTACGACCAGCGCGGCACAGCAACGACCGTCCGAATGCGCGGCTGGGTCCTGCTCGCCCTGGCGCGCGCCGGGCTCTCGGACGCCGCTCTCCTCTTCGTGCTCGAAGAGCTCGACGCCGGAGTTGATGCGTATCTTGTCGCCGCAGCCGCGCGCGCATTGCGGTCCTATCCAAATCCTGCCGTGGCGTTCGCTCCCTTCGTGATGCGCGCGCTCAACAACATCCGCTATCACGACGAGCCGGTGGCCTTCGAGACGTATGGTGAATACGCCGTCTCGTCCACCGGCACGAGCCCTGTTCGTGAATTGCTCGCGACGCTGGCATGGCTCGGTCCGCACGCACGGGAAGTCTTGCCTGAGGTCCAGTCGCTGCGCGCACAACCTGGAGGGCTCTCCAGGAAGCTGCTGGTGGATGTAGACCGGGCCGTGGAGGCAATCCGCGGCGGCGATCAAGTGGATGAGCTCGGCGCCGGCTCGTGCTGTACGCTGCCGGGCGGTCTCAGCAATACGTTTTCATGGGCGCTCGGCTCCCGCCGCGGCTGTGAGCCGATCGAGGCGACCGTTTTCGAGGATCACGAGGGTGCGTCGATCATCTTCAAGGATTTCTTCCGAGGGCATCCTTCCATCGTCGTCTTTTTCTACACCCGCTGTGACAACCCGCTGAAGTGCTCGCTCACGGTCACGAAGCTGGCACGGGTCCAGAAGCTATTGGAGGAACAGGGGCTGGCCGACCAGATCCACACAGCGGCGATCACCTACGATCCCACGTACGACCTCCCCGAACGTCTTCGCCGCTATGGGCAGGGCCGTGGCGTCCACATGGACGCCTGTCATCGAATACTGAGAGCGACCGATGGTATCGGCGCACTGCGCAGCCACTTCAAGCTCGGAGTCAACTTCATCGAGTCGCTGGTGAACCGGCACCGCATCGAGGCCTACATCCTTGATGCCGAGGGCCGGATCGCTGCATCCTTCGAACGCATCCACTGGGATGAGCAGCAGCTTGTGGATCGCGCCATCGAGGTGCTGAAGGAGAAAAGTGCTCCGGAGCGAGCAGACCCTCCGGCCCGCCCCAAGGCAGCCTCGCCGTTGCTCGGCACGCTCGCGTCCCTCGGCGTGGCGTTCTTCCCGAAGTGCCCGATCTGTTGGGCCGCATATCTGAGCATGTTCGGCATCGCAGGCCTGGAGCAGATTCCGTACTCTCCGTGGCTGCAGCCGGTGCTCGTCGCCGTGCTACTGATCAACCTTGCCAGCGTCTGGCTCCGAGGGCGCTCGACGCGTCGAATGAGCGGGTTTTATCTGGCCGGCGCCGGTGCTCTTGCGATCGTCGTTTCCAGGATGGGGCTGGGTTTGGAAAGCGCCGTGCTCTGGGGCGTCGTTTTGACGCTGGCAGGCTCGCTGTTGAGTGCGCTGAGCACCAGGAACGGCCGTCACGCCGTGCTGGCCCCGAACCGCCCGTAGGCTGTGCGAATCGAGGAGGACGCCGTCCTCTGGAGAGGTCACTTCGCGACTCCTCCCTCGGGTCACCGGCGCCAGCCCTTCGGTCCATCCTTCTGAAAAAAAAGATACTTGGCAGCTCAGCCGGAATTATTCCCGGTCCTGGCATCCTCGTTGCTCAAAGCGCCATGTAGAGCATTGGGCTCTTAGAGGAGATGACAATGAGAACGGCAAGAACTCTACGCATGACGATCGTATTGATGGGCCTGCTTGCTGCTGTAGCGCCGGCCTGGGGACAGTCGTACCGCAGCCGCGGGGTCGGCGACCGCGACGCGGCTTTCCGCCTGCGGCTGGGATCGTTCCTGCCGGAAGGGGATTCGGAGTATTGGTTCGACAAGGAGCTCGACTTCACCGGTGACGTCGACGATTTCGAGAACGTCTCCTTCGGCGCCGACTACCTGCTGAGCCTCAACCGCCGTACCGGCCTGCTCTTCTCGGGCAGCGTCTACGAGGGGGACAACACCCAGTCCTACCGGGGCTTCCTCGACAACTTCGGCGACCGCATCCAGCACGACACCACGTTCGGCATCGCCTCGGCGACTGTCGGCGTGGTCTTCCAGTTCTCCCCGGACGGGGTGATCAATCCGTATCTGGGATTCGGCGGTGGCGCTTACTTCTGGACTCTGGAGGAGGACGGCGACTTCATCGACTTCGGTCCCAATCCGGACGAGGTCTTCTCGGCCCGTCTGGAGTCGGACGGAGTCGCTTTCGGCCACTACTGGATGGCCGGCCTGGAGGCGCCGATCACGGATCGGGTGTCGCTCTATGCGGAGGGGCGCTGGACGACAGCCAAGGATGATTTGAGCGGCGACTTCGAGAGCTTCGGGGGGGAGATCGACCTGTCGGGCCGGGAGTACGCGTTCGGGATCTCCTGGAACATGTAAACCTCACCCCCTGGCCCCCTCTCCCATCGCTCTCCCCCCGACCGGGAGAGGGGGAACGCAAGAGCAAGCTTCCGTGGTGAGAGCCCACGTTCCATACAAAAACGGCCGGCGCTGTGAGGCGCCGGCCGTTGGTGTGTCTGGAGTAGCTCTGCCCGATCAGTGGTGCATCAGGCGCACCTCGCCGGATGCTTCCGTGCTCGTGGCCGTGTCGCCGAAGAGGAGGCGGCCCTCGCGGTAGGAGGCTCCGCGGAGGGTCAGGGCGAGGACGTCGCCCAGCTCCGCGGCGAAGTGGACTTCGAGCGTCTCGACGACCTCTTCGGGCAGGTCCTCGAGGTCGGCCTCGTTGTCCTTGGGCAGCACGACCTCCGTGATCCCCGCCCGCACGGCGCCCAGGACCTTCTCCTTGACGCCGCCGATCGGCAGCACGCGGCCGGAGAGGGTGATCTCGCCGGTCATGGCGATGTCGTGCCGCGCCGGCCGGCTGGAGAGGGCCGAGACCAGGGCGGTCGCCATCGTCACGCCGGCCGAAGGGCCGTCCTTCGGGATCGCGCCCGCCGGGACGTGGATGTGCACGTCACGCTGGAAGGACTCCGCCGGGATGCCCAGCGATTCCGCGTGGGAGCGCGCATAGGTCCAGGCGGCGCGGGCCGACTCCTTCATCACGTCGCCGAGCTGGCCGGTGAGTACCAGCTCGCCCTTGCCGGGCATGGTCGAGGCCTCGACGAACATGATGTCGCCGCCGGTCGGGGTGTAGTACATGCCCGTCGCGACGCCGGTCTGGTCCTGCCTGGCGGCGCGCTCGGGGTGGATCTTCGGCCTTCCCAGGAGCTCGCGCACGCTGGCGGCATCGGCCACCAGGCTCTCGATCTCGCGGGACGCGATCCTGCGGGCCACTTTGCGGGCCAGCTTGCCGAGCGACCGCTCGAGCTGCCGCACGCCCGCCTCGCGGGTATAGCCCTGGATCACCTCGGCGATGGCCTCGTCGGAGATCGGGAGCTGCTCCGGCGTCAGGCCGTTATCCCTGAGCTGCCGCGGCACCAGGTACCGCCTGGCGATCTCCAGCTTCTCCCGCTCGGTGTAGCCGGAGAACTCCACCCCTTCCATTCGGTCGAGCAGCGGGCCCGGGATGTTCTGGATGAGGTTCGCCGTGCAGACGAACAGCACCTCAGACAGGTCGAACGGCACGCCCAGGTAGTGGTCCGTGAAGGTGTCGTTCTGCGCCGGATCGAGCACCTCGAGCAGAGCGCTCGCCGGATCGCCCTGGTAGGAGACGCCGAGCTTGTCGACCTCGTCGAGCAGGAAGACCGGGTTCTTGGTCCCCGCCTGCTTCATGCCCTTGATGATCCGGCCCGGCATGGCGCCGACGTAGGTGCGCCGGTGGCCGCGGATGTCGGCCTCGTCGCGCACGCCGCCCAGCGAGACCCGGACGTACTCACGCCCCATGGAGCGCGCGATCGACTTGGCGATCGAAGTCTTGCCGACGCCCGGAGGGCCGACGAAGAGGAGGATGGGGCCCTTGCTGGCCCGTTTCTGCTCCTTGGTCTCGACCGGTGCCGGCTCCACCACGAGCGGCTCTTCCTGCGCGACGACTCCGCTCGGGGTCGGGAAGCCGTCCATCGGGAAGACGTCCTCGGCATTACCCTTGAGCTCGTCCTCTTCCGCGGCCTCCGCAGCCTCTGCGGCCTGGCGGCGCTCCTCTTCCTCCTGCCGGAGCTGGCGGACGGACAGGAACTCCAGCACCCGGTCCTTGACGTCCTTGAGGCCGTAGTGGTCCTCCTCGAGGATCTCGGCGGCCCGCGGGATGTCGAAGTGGTCGTCGCTGCGGACGTTCCACGGCAGCTCGGCGACCGTCTCCAGGAAGGAGCGGATCACCTGCGACTCCATGGCCTCGCGGCCCATGCGGCCGAGACGGCCGAGCTCGCGGTCGACCTCCTTGCGGACGTCCGGCGGGAGGTCCAGCTTGGCGAGCCGCTCGCGCAGCTCCTCGATGTCGGCCGAGGAGTCGCCCTCGCCGAGCTCCTTCTGGATGGCCTTGAGCTGCTCGCGCAGGACCATCTCGCGCTGGCGGTCGCCCAGCTCTTCCTGGACCTTGGATTTGATGTCTTCCTGGGCCTCCAGCACCGAGAGCTGGCGCTGGACGTGGACCAGCACCCGCCGCAGGCGCTCCTCGACCGACAGGGTCTCGAGCAGCATCTGGCGCTGCTCCTTGGTGCCCTCGGTGTAGGCGGCGACCAGGTCGGCGAGCCGGCCCGGGTCGGTCACCCCTTCCAGGACACCATGCACGACCTCCTCGGGGAGGCCGGACTTCTTGCCCAGCTCCAACGCCCGCTCGCGCGCCTCCCGGAAGAGGGCCACGAAGGCGGGGTCGTTCGCGTCGAGCGGCAGCATCTCTTCGGCCTCGCGCACGACTGCCTCGAGATAGCCGTTCTTTTCGGTGATGCGCATCGCGATGCCCCGGTTCTCGCCGTGCAGCAGGAGCTGCACGCCGGCGAGCCCGCGCTGGAGCTGGCCGATGCGGGCCACGGTCCCGATCGTGTAGAGCGATTCGGGGGCGGCACTGTCGTTATTTGCAAGCTCCTCGCGCTGCGCGACCGCAAAGAGCAGCCTCTCGGGCGTGGCGAGCGCGGCCTCGATGGCACGCAACGTGGCCGGCCTGCCCGCGTTGATCGGCGCTGTGACCCCCGGGAACAGCACGAAGTCCCTCATCGGGAGCACGGGAAGCGTAAGTCTTTCTGACATTTCAGTTCTCCTGTCCCTCTGGACTTCCGGGAGGGAGCGGCACGCGCCGATCCGCCACGGTGCCGGACCCTGGGACGCCAAGTGGCTTGTTGGTCCTGCGCGAAAGAAAACCGAGTCCCCGAGACTCAAATTCCCCCCAACCTTGAGCCGGCCACACTCAGGAGTGAGAAGCGAATTCTACCTCCGGAGGGAAGGCGTATACCAGATCCGTGCCAGCCCCTGGGTCAAGGGCCGCAATGGGCGCGGGCCACCGGGAGCGAGTTGTTCGGGAGGCGGGCCGATCTGAACTGGCTCGACGAGTTCTAGGACGAAGGGAGGATCCGAATCGCGAGCCTCGCCGTTTAGACCGTGACCCACAAGGATCTCGAGCAGATCTCGGCCGAGGCCGGCCGTGCCCCACTCTGGATCGGAGGGTACCAACGCGGAGCTTGAGAAAGCCTCCCGGGCGTTCTGCAACCATGTTCTGGCGGTGAAGCCGCTGGCGGTCCACTTGAAGGTCGGTCTTTCGCCTCAAGGCATATGACGAACTGCCCCAGGCCTGATATGAATTAAGGTCTTGTCTCTGCCGCCTTCTCGGCGATCCGCTCCTTGTGAAGCTCCGGCAGCTCAGCGACTGCTTTGCAGCTCGGGTTCGTTGCGTTCTGTTGAAGCTCCTTTGCCAAGTACCAATTGAGGAGATCGTCGGCAGGATCGTAGCCTTCGATTGCGCGAAGGGCCATCGCTAGGGCAAGGCCTTGGTTGGTGCACGCTTCCTTCGTCAGCAACTCGGCCAGTTGGGAGAAGAATGTGTCTTCATTCCAGGGTATAGAGGTATCCCCGACCCCCGCCTCGCTTAAGGGAGGCCAATCTTTTATCGGGTCGGGACGAGGCTTCTCGTCATAGAGCAGGCGCCGGTGAGCAACCTCCGACGGCAGGCAGGGTGCAGCTCCCTCTTTCTGGAAGTGTTGGCGTGCTCTCCGGATTCGCTGGAGCGCTGGGCCGGCAGGCACCCTCTTCCAAATAGTGTCCCAATTAGCCGGCGCTTCGAAATTGACCCCCCGCAAGTCGGTGAGTGCCAGCAGGACCGCGGGCTTGCAGAAGTCGATGCCGGCGAGTCTGGCGAAGCGTAGGCTGGAACCGTTCAGAGACAACCCTGAAGCCCCCTGAAGCCAAGCATCACGGAAATCCGCTCCCGTGGTCTTCGGCCCCCCAGGATCGGCCGCTTCGTTGTTGGGTGTCTCGAACAAAGCCGCCTCCAAATGGGCGCGCGCAAAATTCGTACCCTGAAGGAATGCGTTGCGCAGATCGGCACCCTCTAGACGTGCATCTCTCAAATTGGCTCCCACAAGCGAGGCGAAGGGAAGACTGGCTCCGGCCATATCAGCCCCCATGAGTTGGGCGAAATCGAGCTGGCTGCGGGAGAGGCTCTGCACCGCGCAAGTCAGTGCGGCGAAGCAAGGCATTGGACATCATGGCGCCGATCATCACGGCCTCAGCGAGGTTGGCGTCGTCAAACTGAGCGTGCGACAGATTGGCCAGGATCAGATTCGCTCCACGTAGATCGGCCTCACGGAGTTGGGCACCGTCGAGTCGGGTGTGGCTTTCCATATCTTGGGCAGCTTCTTTGATCGATAGAAGGCTCCTGTCGCTCGACGAAAGGCCAGCAGGCATGAGCTTTGCCCCACGCACATCGGCATGGACGAGGATGGCATCCCGCAAATCGGCCCCCCGCAGGTCGGCTCCGACCAAGTAGGCCTCCGTGAAATCAGCGCCCCGAAGGTCACGCCCTCTTAGGTTGATCCCTTCAGGAAACCGGCTCTCGGAGAGGGAGAGGTTGCGTGGAAGCCGGTGAGCCAAGGGCAGCGGTCGTCCAAGCAGCGATTCGATCGAAGTCCCCGGGACGACGGCTAAGAGGAGCGAGAACACCGAAACTGTGGAGAGAAAGATCCGTCGCACCCAGTTTCGCAGGTGCGACAGCATGCGTCCATCCGCCGGGGGATGGACCTTGCGGAGCAGCGAGAGCTTGCGTGCATAGTAGGAGATCAGCAAGACATCCGCGATCACCAGCATCTGGTGAACGGCGGTTGTCGCGGTTGAGTGATAGGGGAGGAACCGCAGTTGGATTCCACAGAGGAGGGCGAGAGGCAAGACTTGCTGGACCAGATATCGGAGAATGCGTAGAATGATCCGCACGCTCGAACGATAGGTCTTGGCCGCGTATCCGAGATAGCTGTTCACCGGCAGGGCCGGGAAGAGATGCAGAGCGACCTTTCGGATCGAGGAAGGTTCAAGTAGCTCGAGCGGCTCGAGCTTGCAGAAGAGAAAGTACTCCTGCAGGCGAAGATGCAGGTGCAGGAGCGCGATTAGGAACGGAGCCAGCCAGTAGAACTGCAGGAGCGGCACCTTGACATTGAGCAGAGGCAGCGTGATGTCGCTCCCCAGCAACAGCATCTCGTTACGAGTCGAGGCCACTGCGATCGCGATGTAGATACAGGTCGCTAGAAACGTGATGGTGATGTTGGTGACGTGCTTGGCTGAGTCGTTGATCGAGGGGATCAGCTCCTCAGTCGTCTTGTCCAAGTCGCTCATCAGGGTATCATTCCCGGCCGCAATCGGGTTCCGACTGCTCCTCCTCCGTGCCAATAGGATCGAAAAAGCAGAGAGCGGTGACGGACTCCGGCAGCCCATCGAGCTTCGTAAACTGTCCCGGACTCAGGATGAGTCGCTCGAGTCCGAGATCTTGAGGCAGCTCCGCAAGGGAGTGAATCGGAGTTCCTCGGATGTCGAGGACCTTGAGCGATGATGGCAGACCCTGCAGGCTGGTGATTCTGGTATAACTGATGTTCAGTGTTTCCAATCGATTCGGCCACTTTGCGACCTGCTGCAGGTCTGGCGAATATGCCAGATCAAGAGACTCAAGAGTCTCTGGCAATTCGGGTAGCATGGAGAAGGGCGCCTGTCGGAAACGGAGGTTCTTGATTTTCGTTACGTTCAAGGCGTCGAGTTGTGCAATGCCGGTCGCGCTGAGGTCAAGGCTCTCCAGCCCCAGAGGGAGCGGAGGGAGACTCTTCAAAACGGAGGAGCTGAGATTCAGATGCTTCAAACGTTTCCACGTCTCTGGGCATTCCGAGAGCTCGGGCAGGCTCGACCACTCCAGCTCCAGGGTTTCGAGCGCGGGGGGCAGAGAGGCGAAATCGTCCACCCCGCGCCAAACCACCGCGAGGCTGCGGAGCGATCGAAGCTCTTGCAAGTCTTGCGGTAGAGGCACCCTATGGAGGCGGAGCGAGCGAAGGGAGGGCGGCAGCGGCTGTTCCTCTAGTGGCCTGCCGCTGACCTCCAGCTCGGTGAGATAAAGCAGGCTGGCAAGATTGCCGACGCTGTAATTGTCAACGGTCAAGCTGGTCAAAAACCGAGGTAATACAGAGCCGCCACGGAGCTGGCTGTTGTTTCTGAGCACAAGACGATGCAGAGAGTTCGGGAGGGCGGCGAGCTCCGTAATGCGGGTCCCATCAAGCTCAAGGTTACGCAGAGATGGCGGGAGGCCGCCGAGGTCGTTGAAGCGCGCTCCGATCATATCGTTGAAGCTCGCTCCGATCAGGGTTAGGGCCTCGAGGGAGCGGGGAAGGTTCTCGAGGCCCCGTAAGGCGGGCGCCTCCTCCAAGACCAGCTCGCGTACTGACGATGAGACCCCTGCCAAAGACTTGATGCGAGGTCCTCCTAGAGCGAGCCACTGGATTCCAACTGGGAGGCCGTGCAGGTCTGTGACGTCGGAGAACCGGAGGTCCAGCCTTCTCAAAGAGGGAGGAAGGGCCCCGATTTGCCGGACTTGGCTATAAGCGACATCGAGGCTGATGAGTCCCTCGGGCAGGCCCGCGAGGCCTTCGGCGGTAGCCCCCCGGGCGACAAGGTGCTCGAGGTTTGGGGCCAGCCAGTCGAGGCGCTTCACCCCAGACGGCAGGTAGAGGAACTTGAGATGGGTCTGGTGCTCAGGCAGGTCGGTGGGCAGCGACCAGCTAAGTAATTCGTCCGCGCTGGGTTTGCATGAGCTGAGGAGCAGGAAGACCCCAAAGACCATGAGAGCAGCTATGGAACATGCTGCGCTTCGCTCGGTCGACACGCGGTGACCTCCTGGGGCGTTCAAAAAAGAGCAGCCGGCGCCGGTTCTCGCGGCACTGGCGGCCCCATGGGCTATACTTCAGCCTGCTAGGATAGCACTCTCCGAAGAGTGTAGGAGCTAGACATCGAGAACGCCTAGAGCCTCGGCGCTTGAACTGGACTTGAACCTGGATGCAGAAATGCGCATCCGTAGCTCACTAAACTCTCTCGCGTTAAGGTGATTTGTCTCTTGCCACTATGCGCGTAAGTTACTGTCACGGCTTTATTTAGCCCCGAGTATCCCCTCCGCCCACCGCTTGTTCCGTTGTGTTGGAGCGCCGGAGGAGCGCTCTTGACTTGAAAGGGGCCATTGACTAAAATTGCCCTGCTCCTTTAAGCTTTAGAGTGATGTCGTCGTCGACCCAGTTCTGGGAGCTCGTCAGGAGGTAGGTACTTCGCGAATCGGAGCAGATGCCTATAGACGGCTCTCCGCCGACGCGACGGTCGGGTAGATGGCGGCGATCATGCGTGTGGATCGGAAAGGAAGCCGAACCGTGTATGCTCCGAACGGTGAAGCCGAGCAGAAAGCCTCCTCGCTTGCTGTCTCCGCTGCTGTGGTGCTCTCCTCTTCGGCCGTGAGGCTTGTTCTCAATCTCCTCCCCACAGACCAGAATCGATCCCGATCTAAACAAATCCACCGGAGATGGGGTCTACCTGTCCCGAAACAGGAGGCAAACCTATGCGCTCTGAAGGGAGGAGAGAGAATGAAGCTTTGTTCGCAGAGGATGAAGAAAACGGGGGGGGGCATCATTTTCGTTTCCCTGATCGGTATGTTTCCCAGCGAGGCTTCGAGCCCCTGCATCGTCACGAGGAGGGCCCAGGTCGTCGGCGAAGAGATCCGCCTCTGTACGGCGGGTTCGAGGGGAACCGTCAGCATGTGGTTTCCACCGGCCTGCGAGGCGGCTCCCGTGAACGATTGCGGTCTTATGCAGCATTAGCCGTGCTGCTGTGTTTGGTGTTGCTCTGGATCGGAGACTCCCTCCCTTTTGGCGCAAGGGAGGACTTCTGCGGGCGCGCCAGCGCGGTCGTGCCGGTCGATCCAGCTGAAGAACCCACCTCAGTGGGTTGTCTCCGGAGCGTGGGACGGCCCAGAAAACCTGCTCCTCTCCGACTCCTTTCAGCGCAAGATTCTCGACTATAGGATGAAACCTGGCGCCGAGGTCGCGATTCCGCGGGTGTTTTCCGTAGGACTCACCAACTCCTTTCCAAGGCGGATTCAGGCCGGCGGCTCTCCGGAGCGAGCGCTGGTCATCGAGATGGACATGAACCGCTTCGCGACCGTCGACCAACGGAGGCAGATGAAGATGGTTGAAGGCGCGGGTGCGGTCGATCTGCCGGTGAAGGGGGGGTGGGTTCACGTCGGGGGTATCTTCGATTGGCAGATGGCAGGCGACTTTGTGGTCGCGTATGGCGATTTCTACAGAGGTAACAAAGACGAGCTGACGAACTGGAGCAGCGGGTTCATGCGTTTCCCCGTAAGCTCTTCGCCGGGAATTCCCTCCGAGGTTCAGATACTCTCGCAGAGGAAGTTGCGCGCTCCAGAGCGGATCTTCTACCGACTCGGCTATCCCATGATCGCTGCCGTAGGCGAGACTGCCTATGCTGTGACAGTGGACAAAGGGATGGGCATCTACCGCTTCGCCTCGGCCGGTCAGCCTGCCGAGCCGTTAAAGGCCTTTCCGAAAGAACTCGCGGGCAGGCCGGCGCCGCTCCTGCCGGACCTGCTCAGCCGCGCGGATGTACCTGTCGTAATGCAGGCTATCGAGAAGTCGCTGATGCCGGCCGGCCTCTTCGGCTGGGACGGTTATCTGTATCTTGTCTTCCGAGTTCCGGAGCGTGAAGGGTCCCGCTGGATGATCAGCAGGATCGATCCTAAGCCGGGGCAGGAGCGGGTCGTCGGTACAGCGGTCTTGATGACCCGGGCGAACGATCTGACGATCGTACCTGGCCCCGACCATTGGGCTGTGCTTGTGAAAGCGGCTGTGAGAGACTTCCGAAACGAGTTGGAGCAGGTCCGTCTGATTCCCTCCGAAAGATTCCGCTTCGAGAATCTCCGCGGCGATCTCTGTCAATAGCTATTGCGCAATTTTATCCGAACCCGGGCCGGCGCTCGTCCCAGTTGATGGGCCGCCGGTCCGCCCCCTACTTCTTCCCCGCTTTGAGCTGGATGAACCCCTGGCGGGTGAGCTTCCAGAAGGAGAGGAGGGCGTCGAGCTGGGGAATGGGGGTGATCTTGAGCAGCGACTGGATGTCGTAGCTGCCGTTGATGCGCGTGAGCAGGAAGCCTTCCTGCGGGGAGAGCTTCGAGCCGGTGAGCTGCTCGACGGCGACGGCGAGCTGGGGCACCGCGGCCAAGCTGACGCCTGACTTCTCGATCTCGTTGCGGATCGCCTTCTCGGCCTGGGCCAGTGCGTCCTGGACATCGTGGTTGTCCGGCTCGAGGCTGCGGGCGGCCCGCATGTGGCG
This sequence comes from uncultured Holophagales bacterium, assembly GCA_963842525.1. Classification (GTDB taxonomy): domain Bacteria; phylum Acidobacteriota; class Thermoanaerobaculia; order Multivoradales; family UBA5704; genus UBA5704. The sequence goes on along the minus strand of CAWJGT010000009.1, from coordinate 805,852 downwards.
CAGGGCGGGCTCGAAGTCCCCCTGCTCCATGTACTTGCGGCCGGCCTCGACCAGTGTGTCGGCGGTCAGGGGGCCCGCCGCCACGACAGCCACCGGATGGGCCCCGGTCTCCTGCCGCCAGCGCGGCTTGACGACCTTGAGCCGCCCCTCCTGCCACTGGCGGTGGAGCACGCGGCAGACGTGGAACTCGGCCGAGTGGGTCTGCAGCCGGATCTCCTCGACTGTCCGTTCGTCGTTGACGAGGTCGAGGATCTGCCGTTCGCCCGCGTCCAGCCCCTTGGTGATGAATTCGGCGATCTGCACCGGGATCACGTTCTCGTTGGGGATCAGCTTGCGGATCCGCCGCAGCTCGTCGACCCGCTGCACCCCCTCCATGACGATGCCGGTGACGTCGAGCGCCATCGGCACCATCGCGCCATCGGGCAGCACGTCGTCGAGGAACTGGAAGTCCCCCTCTTCCCAGGCGAAGATGTCGTAGATGCTCTCCTCGGTCTTGAGGCGGAGCATCTCGTGCAGGTCCTTCTCGGTCAGCCAGCCGCGGGTGACCAGGATCTTGCCCAGGAGCATCCCGGAGGCCTCCTGGAGCTCGATGGCTTTCGAGAGGGTGCCCTCGTTGATCAGGCCGTGGCTGACCAGGAAGTGCCCCAGGTGCTCCTCGGGGCGGCTGGAGGAGGAGGCGACGATCAGGCCGTCCTTGAAGTAGACCTTCTTGGCCACCTTCTCGGCATTGACCTCCAGCGTGCCGCTCTTCTTGCTCAGAGAGAGCCATTGCAGCAGCTCTTCGAGCTGCATCGTTCGCAGGTTCCCGACGATCCCCATAATGGTCCGAGGAATTATAGGGCTTCGTGAATGATCTGGTGGGACTGGTGGGGAAGTCCTGCCGACGGTTGCAATGACCATGGAGCAATCTCAGGCGCTTCAGTCGCGGGCCGGTGTCGTCCCTCTCTGGCCCTGGTAGTGGCTGCTCGAGCCGGGCTCGCCGTAGGCGACCTCGGGCTCGGACTCCATCGCGATGAAGATCAGTTGTGCAATCCGCCTGCCCGCTTCGAGGACGAACGGCTGCGGACCGAGGTTCTGGAGCTCCAGGGTGATGTTGCCCTCGAACCCGGGGTCGCACCAGCCGGCCAGGGAGTGGTTGATCCAGACCCGGCCGAGGGTCGACTTGAGCTTGAGGTCGCAGGCCACGTCGCGCGGGATGCGCACGTGCTCCATGGTGGAGGCGAGGACGACCTCGCCGGGGAAGAGCTTGATGCGGGGGGCCCAGAGCTCCTCGGGGTCGCGGGTGGGGCAGATCCAGTGGTCGCTCACCCGCACGTCGTAGCTGGCGGCGTTGACCTGGCTCTCCTCGAACGGCGTCACCCCGCCGTTCCTGGCCCATTCGCGGATCCAGCGGTCCGGCTTGATCATACGCGTCTCTCCTGCCTCTCCTGCTTTTCTCCCCCTCTCCCGGCACGGGAGAGGGGGCCGGGGGGTGAGGGAACGGGATCAAATGAATCGGACCGGCGTCGTCACCTGCTCGCGATGGATGGTGTCGACGAACCGGATGATCTTGCGCGAGAGCGACATGAACAGCGTCGTGGTGCGCGAGCCGCCGCCGAAGAAGCGGACGCCGCGCAGCAGCTCGCCGTCGGTCACCCCGGTCGAGCTGAACAGGATCTCATCGCCCGGCGCCAGCTCTTCCGTCCGGTAGATCTTGTTGAGGTCGGTGAAGCCGAGCTTCTTCAGGCGCTCGACCTGCTCTTCCCGCTTGTCGTCGCCAGCGTCCTCCGGGCTGAACCGCGCCTGGATCTCGCCGCCCAGGCAGCGCATGGCGGCGGCGGTGATCACTCCTTCCGGGGCGCCGCCGGTCCCCATGACCGCGTGGACGCCCGTGCCGCGCACCGCCGCCGAGACGCCGGCCGAGAGGTCGCCGTCCGAGATGAGCCGGATGCGTGCTCCCGCCGTGCGGATGTCGGCGATGAGCTGGGCATGCCGGGGACGGTCGAGCACGACGACCGTCAGGTCGGTCACCTTGCGCGCGAAGGCGGAGGCGATATTGCGCAGATTCTCGGCCACCGGGGCGTCGATATGGATGTGGCCGCGGGCCGTGGGACCGACGACGATCTTGTCCATGTAGACATCCGGGGCGTGGAGCAGGCCGCCCCGCTCGGAGGCGGCGAGCACGGCGATGGCGTCGGGCGAGCCGGTGGCGCAGAGGTTGGTCCCTTCCAGAGGGTCGACCGCGATGTCGACCGCGGCGGCGCCGTCCTTGCCGCGCAGCGAGCCCAGCTCCTCGCCGACGTAGAGCATGGGCGCCTTGTCGCGCTCGCCCTCGCCGATGACCACGCGGCCATCCATGGGGAGGGTCTCCATCTCGCGGCGCATGGCCTCGACCGCCACCTGGTCGGAGTGGCGGCGGTCGCCGAGCCCCATGGTGCGGGCGGCCGCGATGGCCGCCTGCTCCGTCACGCGGATGAAGTCCTGCTCGAGGAGGTGGTCGAGGGCCATTACCGGGCGCCTCCTGCCGACGCGGTTTCCGGCTGCTCCTGATGCTGCGGCGCCCGCTCCGGCCGTTCGGGCGCGTTGTAGGCCGGGATGCCGGTCAGCGCCTCGCCGAGGATCAGGGCGTGGATGTCGTGGGTCCCTTCATAGGTGTAGACCGACTCGATGTTGAGCATGTGGCGGATCACCGGGTAGTCGTCGACGATACCGTTGGCGCCGAGGATCTCACGGGCGAGCTTGGCGCATTCGCGGGCGACCCAGACGTTGTTGCGCTTGCCCATGGAGATCTGCCAGTGCTTGAGCTTGCCGTTGTCCTTCAAGCGGCCGAGCTGGTAGCTGAGGAGCTGGCCCTTGGTGATCTCGGTCGCCATCCAGGCGAGCTTCTCCTGGACGAGCTGGTGGCAGGCGATGGGCTGGCCGTTGAACTGGATCCGCTGCTTGGAGTACTCCAGGGCGGTGTGGAAGGTCTCCATGGCCGAGCCGATGCCGCCCCAGGCGATGCCGTAGCGCGCCTGGTTGAGGCACATCAGGGCGTTCTTGAGCCCGGTGGTCTTCGGCAGCAGGTTGTCGGCCGGGATGCGGCAGTCGTGGAAGCCCAGCTCGGAGGTGGTCGAGGCGCGGAGCGAGAACTTGCCGTGCTGGTCGGAGGAGGTGAAGCCGGGGGTCCCCTTCTCGACGACGAAGCCTCGTACGCCGTCCTCGGTCTTGGCCCACACCACGGCGACGTCGGCCAGGGTGCCGTTGGTGATCCACTGCTTGGAGCCGTTGAGGACCCACTCGTTGCCGGCCTTGCGGGCGGTGGTGCGCATGCCGCCGGGGTTGGAGCCGAAGTCCGGCTCGGTGAGGCCGAAGCAGCCGATGGCCTCGCCGCTGGCCAGGGCCGGGATCCAACGGTCCTTCTGCTCCTGGGAACCGAAGGCGTGGATCGGATACATGACGAGCGAGCTCTGGACCGACACGAAGCTGCGCAGGCCGGAGTCGCCGCGCTCGAGCTCCTGCATGATGAGGCCGTAGGCGACGCCGCCCAGGCCGGGGAGGCCATATTCAGAAAGACTGGCGCCGAACAGGTTCAAGGCGCCCATGTCGGGGACCAGCTCGAGAGGGGTGCGCGCGTCGCGGTGGCACTCCTCGATGATCGGCTTGACTTTGTCGTCGACGAAGGCGCGCACCGTATCGCGCACCAGCCGCTCCTCTTCCGTGAGGAGCGCGTCGAGATCCATGAGATCGACGCCTGGGAAGCGGCTCAAGAGGGACTCCTCCTTCTCTTCTATGGGCTCGGAACGATCCGAGGGATCGTTTGCGGGCAGAATTTTAGCGGTCGGGGAACCGCGGGGGAAATAATAGCACGAGGTAACATCGTGCACCTGGCCCCTCGCGGGGCTGTCCTTCTCCACGGTATGATCCCCGCCATGGCGTTTCCCGGCGGCAGTGCCTGGGCCATGGCGCGGGACATCGCGGAGGGCTATTCGCTCGTCACCGAGCGGACCTTCCGCACCCTGACCAAGGCCGACCTCGACCAGCTCACCTTCGAGATGGACCGCCATATGCGCGAGCTGCGGGGCGACCAGCCGAGCCTCGACGACCAGCCGGGCATCCAGCTCCGGCAGCGGCGCATGCAGCGCCTCAACCAGGCGGGTGTCGTGCTGCGCAACTTCCGGTCGAAGCAGAGGATCTGATGTCCCCCGTCCTCGAAGATTCCCTCCGGTTCGGCGTTCCCGGCATCCTCGCGCTCCTGGCGGCCTATGCGCTGGACCGGATGACCGAGGCCAAGGGGCTGACCCCTCCCGGATTCCGCCAGCCCTGGCGGCGGATGACCGCCTTCCTGCTGATGACCGTCATGTTCTGGGTGGGGATCACCGGCCCCCTGGGCATGATCGGGCGCGAGGTGGAGATCGACGTCGCGCAGCTCACGGTGCCGCAGCTCTTCCTTCTCCATGCCGTGATGGTGGTGGTGACCCTGATCTGGTTCGCCCTCGGGTTTGCGGGGGCCCCTCACCCCCGGCCCCTCTCCCATCTCCCTCCCACCGACCGGGAGAGGGGGGAAGACGACACGAGAGACAGCAGGGAGGATGGACAGTTTTTCTCCCCTCTCCCGGGGGAAGGGAGGGAGATGGGAGAGGGGTCGGGGGTGAGGGGCTCCGAGGCTCCGGCCGAGCTCGCGGCTCCCGTCTCCGCCTCTGTTCCCCCGCCGCCGCCCGCCTCTCTGGCCCGCCAGTTCGCGCTCCAGTTCGGTTTCGTGGCGCCGAGCGCGCCGCGGGAGATCGGGCTCGGGCTGGTGCTGGGGATCGGGGCCTGGGCGGCCGTGTTCGTCGGGGTGATCCTGATCGGCCTGCTCATCCTTGCCCTGGGCGGGGAGAAGGCCCTGCCGAAGCAGCCGCCGGCCCTGGTCCCCTGGATCGCCGGCCTGCCGATCGTGGCGCGCCTGCTGATCAGCCTCTCGGCCGGCTTCGTCGAGGAGTGGTTCTTCCGCGGTTTCCTGCAGCCCCGGGTGGGCATCCTGCTGTCCACCGGCTTCTTCGTGCTCGCCCATTTCTCCTACGGCCAGCCCTTCATGCTGATCGGCATCACGATCCTGTCGCTGATCTACGCCTTCGTGGTGAAATGGCGGCAGAACATCTGGCCGGCCATCGCGGCCCATGTGCTGTTCGACGGCGTGCAGCTCCTGGTCATCATTCCCGGAGTCCTGAAGCTCCTCGAAACCCAGGGGTCGAAGGTCACGGCCTTCCTGGGGTTCTGATAGACTCCGCACCCGAGGAACTGGAGCGCCCGCAAGGCATGTCCGAAGATCACCGCTTCCATCTGGACGTCGGCAGCCGTTTCGAGAACATCGAGCTGGTCCAGGTGGTCCTCCGGGACGCTCTGGAGCGGCTCGGCGTGGACGAGGACGGCCGCCATTGGGTCGACCTCGCGGTGCGCGAGGCGCTCGCCAATGCCATCAAGCACGGCAACGTCCAGGACCCGGGGAAGCAGGTCCACATCGACCTGTTCCTCGAAGGGAACGACCTCGTCGTGCGGGTCGCGGACGAAGGCGCGGGGTTCGACCCCACGAACCTGGAGGATCCGCTCGCTCCGGAGAACCTGCTGCGGCCCAGCGGCCGTGGCATTTTCTATATGAAGAGCTTCATGGACCAGATTCAGTACGGTGCTCGGCCAGGGGGCGGAACGGTGGTGACGTTGCGCAAACGTCTCGGCGGTCCGCAGGAGAAGTCCGCGGCGAGCGAACCAGGAGGGTTTTGAACATGGCAGTGAACGTGCGGCAACGGGATGACGTGACGATTCTGGACCTCAAGGGGAAGCTCACCATCGGGCAGAGCGATCTCGCCTTGCGCGAGGCGGTCCACGATGCTCTGGACAGCGGAGCGAAGAAGATCGTCATCAACATGAAGGACGTCACGACGATCGACTCGACAGCGATCGGCGAGCTGGTGGGCGCCTATACGTCGACAACCAATCGGGGGGCGAAGCTCCGTCTCGCATGCCTCCCGGACAAGGTCCAGTTCGTCCTGCAGATCACACAGCTCGCCCAGGTCTTCGACATCGACGATACCGAGGACCAGGCCTGCGCGGGCTTCTAGTCCGTTGACCTCGACGACCGCTGCCCACCCGCGCGCTCTGGCCGGCGGCCTGGCCGCCCTGGCGGAGAGGGTGGACCGCCGTCTTCCGCAGCTCCTGCCGCCGGCGGAGCAGCGGCCGGAGACCGTCCACCAGGCCATGGCCTATGCCCTGACCGGCCCTGGCAAGCGTGTACGGCCGGTCCTCACCCTCATGGTGGCCGAGCTCTTCGGCCAGCGGTCGGCCCCGGTGCTCGACTTGGCGTGCGCGGTCGAGATGGTGCACGCCTGCTCGCTGGTGCTCGACGACCTGCCGTCGATGGACGACGCCAACCTGCGGCGGGGCCGGCCCACCGTCCACCGCGCCTTCGGCGAGTCGGTGGCCCTCCTCGCCGCCCTGGCGCTGCTCAACCGGTCCTATGCCCTGGTGGCCGAGTGCGCGCACCGGCTCTCGCTGCGGCGCTACACCCCGGAGGACATGGTCCACCACCTGGCCGCCGCGATCGGCAGCGGCGGCCTGATCGGCGGCCAGGCGCTCGACCTCCTGTCGCAGCCGGAGGCGATGGACCTGAGCCTCCTCGAATACATCCACAGCCACAAGACCGGCGCGCTGTTCATGGCCGCCGCCGAGCTGGGCGCGATCGCCGCGGACGCCCGCCGTCGCGACCTGGAGACCGTGAGCCGCTTCGCCAAGAACCTGGGGCTCGCCTTCCAGATCGCGGACGACGTGCTGGACGTGCTTGCCACGCCGGAGGAGACGGGCAAGGACACCGGCAAGGACGCCGGCAAGGTGACCTTCGTCAAGCTCCTCGGAGTGCCCGGCGCCCAGGCCCTGGCGCGCGAGCTGCTCGGCTTCGCCGTGGACTCCCTCGAGCCCCTGGGCCGCAAGGCCGACCCGCTGCGCGAGCTGGTGCAGTTCGTCAGCCAAAGATCGAAGTAGATCCCGTCTCCCTGACCCCGGAACCAAATCCCGCTTTCCCCCGTCCAATTCGAACGAGGGAGCGCTCCCGGAACTGTTTGCCTTGGAGGCACGTCGTCCCGCGATTTGCGCGGGCGGAAAGGAGCTTTTCATGCACAGTGCCGCGGACGTCATCTCCGCTCTGCGTCTGGACCAGATGAGCAATACGGGTCTGGTGGTCATTGCGATCCTGGCCCTTCTTTCGGTCTGGTCGCTGGCGGTCTCCATCGAACGGTTGATCGTCTTCGCCCGCGCACGGCGGCAGTCGGTGCGCTTCGCCCAGGTGCTGTCCTCGAGCCGCGAGGAGAACTGGCTGCAGTCGGCGCTCGAGGCGGCCGAGAAGTTCCCGCACAGTCACCTCGCCCGGGTGGTCTCGGCCGGGCTCGCCACGTTCCAGCGCAAAAAGGCCCGGGGCTCGGCCCCGTCCGCCGAAATCATCGAGGCCGCGGAGCGGGCCCTCGAACGATCCGCCTGGCAGACCACGGCCGACCTCCGGCGCGGCATCGGTACCCTGGCCACGATCGCCACGACCGCGCCGTTCATCGGCCTGTTCGGCACGGTGATCGGCATCATCCACGCCTTCGACAGCATCGCCCGACAGGGGGGTGGTGGCGGGTCCGCCACCGTCTCGCAGGGGATTTCCGAGGCGCTGGTGACCACCGCCCTGGGCCTGGTGGTCGCCATCCCGGCCGCGTGGATGTTCAACTACCTGACGCAGCGGATCGATCGTCTGACCATGGAGATGGCGAGCTCGTCCTCCGAGCTGGTGGACTTCTTCCGCGAGCTGGAGGACGGCAGGATCGAAGCGGTGGCGGGGTGACGGCCAGGGGGTGAGGTTACACTACCCCCCATGGAGGAGACGGCCGACCACGATCTCGAACGGGTGCGCTCGGAGCTGCGGCGGCTGGGATATCTCAACCACGGCTTCGAGCGCTTCCTGCTGCAGGACGCCCTCCGCCCCCGCCGGCCGGGGCGCACCCTGGCGTTGCTCACGCTCAAGGTCGGCCTCCTCGCCGGGGTGGTGACGGCCCTGGCCCTCGCCCTGGCGCTGGTGATCGCCAACGCCTTGCCCGGTACCCGGGTGCTCGACCTCGTCCTCGACACCCTGGCTCTCTTCCTCCATCTGTTCCCGCCGATCTCGGCCGTCATCGCCCTCGGCTTCCTGGCGCTCTGCGGTGTGCTTTTGCTCGTCCTGCGGCTCTACCACGTGCGGCGCATCGAGACCCTGGCGCTCGTCGCCGCCCTGCTCGCGGGAGGTGGGGCGCTGGCCCTCGCCCTGCGTGGAGCGCGGACGCTGCTCGCCGAAGGCAACGCGCCGCTGGCCGCCGTGCTCGGCCTCGCGGCCCCCATCGCGGTCTATGCCCTGGTCAAGCTCGTCTACGACGGCCTGCTCGCCCTGGCCATCCGCTTCACCGACGCGGCGCCGGCCGGACGGCTGTTCTCGCGGCGCTGGCTGGGGCTGGCGATCCTCGGCGCGGCGTTCCTCCTCACCCTGCCGGTGGTCCTCTCGGCCCGCCGGGAGGAGACCCCTCCGCTGCCGTCCGGGCTCCCCATGGCCGCGGGCGAGCGGGTGCTCCTCGTCGGGATCGACGGCGTGCTGCCGGAGGAGGTGGATTACCTGCTGGCCGTGGGCGATCTGCCGACCCTCGCCGCTCTGTCCCACGCCGGAGGGCGGATCTGGAGCTATCCGCGGCGGGACGAGCCGCCGGCCTCGTTCTGGACGTCCGTCGCCACCGGCCTGCCCGGCCCGGACCATGGCGTCACGGCGCTCGACAGCTTCCGGCCGCTCGGGGTCGCCACGCCGCTCGCGCGCACCGGGCCGCTGCGCACCTGGTGGAGCGGTGTCGAGGTGCCCCTGGGGCTCGCCGAATACCGGCCGGTGCTCGCCAACCGGCGCAGTGCTTTCACGCTCTGGGAGCTCGCGTCGCGGAGCGGCGCTCCCGTCGTCGCTGTGAACTGGTGGGCCACCTTCCCGGCCGGCCAGCTCCCCGGCTTGGTGGTGGCCCATGGCGCCTACCAGCTCCTGCACGAAGGTGCGCAGGGGGCGGTCGCTCCCGAACCGGACTCAGGGCCGCTGCGTCAGCTCGCCCGTGAGGCCGCCCGGCCGGTGGGCGACGGCCTGGAAGGCCGGCTGCGGGCCGCCTTGCCTGCCGATGCGGCTGCATCGGTCCTGGAGCGGGCCGTGCTCCCCGATCGCTTCTACCGGCAGGTCCTCGAGGACCGGATCGCCGCCGCGCCGCGCGCCGCCGCCCTCTACCTGCCGGCGCTCGACATCGCCGCCGACCGCTGGGCCGGCGGGGACGTCGCCTTCGCCGACCTGATGCGGTCCGAGCTGCGGGCCGCGGACCTGCTCCTCCGGAGGACCGTGCCCGCGGGGATCGGCACCGTGGCCGTGGTGCTCGATCCGGGCCGGCGCCGGATCGGAGGAGAGGGACGGGTCCTCCTCTGGCGTCGAGGGCAGGGGTGCGGGCACAACCCGTCGTTGCCGCGGCCTTCCACCACGCCCGAAGCGGTCGCCGCGGCCCTGCTGCGCGCCGTGGGCCTGCCGCAGAGCGAAGAGCTGCCGCCGCCGCCGCCGGAGTGCGTCTGGCCCGCGCCGCCGGTGGTCGTCGCCGGCTATGGCGAGAGGGGATCGGCGCCCTCTCGTACGCCGGAAGGGAAGGAATATCTGGAGAGCCTGCGCTCACTGGGGTATCTTTGAGCACCTATCTTTATGGCGGGTGTCTGGTGCGTCCCAGACCCCGGATGTTTTTGGACTGATGAGCGCCGAGATGCAGATCCCTGTCGGGCCGCCGCTGGCGAGACGGCTCGCGTACCCCGATACGCCCCGCGTCGACCACGTCGACGTCCACCACGGCATCGCCGTGCCCGATCCCTATCGCTGGCTGGAGGACCTGGATTCGGAGCTGACCCGGTCCTGGGTGATGGCCCAGAACCGGGTCACCGCCTGCTACCTGCAGGACATCCCCGAGCGGGCGGAGATCCGCCAGCGCCTGACCGACCTCTGGAGCTTCGAGCGCTACGGCATCCCGGTCCGCCAGGGGGGACGCTATTTCTTCACCAAGAACGACGGGCTCCAGGACCAGAGCGTCCTCTGCATGTTGGACCGCCTGGACGGCGAGCCGCGCGTCCTGATCGACCCCAACGAGCTCTCGCACGACGGCACGGTCGCTCTCGCCCTGTTCAACCCCAGCGAGGACGGCCGGCGGGTCGCCTACGGCCTGGCGCACGCCGGCTCCGACTGGCAGGAGTGGCGGGTCCGCGACGTCGAAACCGGCGAGGACCTGCCCGATGTCCTGCGCTGGGTCAAGTTCTCCCAGTCGGCCTGGACCCATGACGGCGCCGGCTTCTTCTATTGCCGCTATGACGAGCCGCAGGACGGGCGCCGTCTCGACGAGGCGAACTTCTGGCAGAGGATGTACTACCACCGGCTCGGCACGCCGCAGTCCGAAGACGAGCTCGTCTACCATCGCCCCGACGACAAGGAGATGGGGTTCGTCCCCTACATCACCGAGGACGGCCGGTATCTGATCATCCACGCCTGGAAGGGGACCAAGGACGAGAACTCGATCCTTTACCGCGATCTCGGGCAGCCGGGCTTGCCGGTGATCGAGCTGCCCGGCGCTTTCGAGGCGTCGTACATGTTCGTGGGCAGCCGCGGGTCCGTCGTCTGGCTGTTGACCGACCTCGCGGCGCCGTGCAGCCGCCTCCTGGCCGTGGACCTGCGCGATCCGGCCCCCGAGCGCTGGCAGGAGCTGATCCCGGAGACGGAGGAGGCGCTGCAGGCCGTGACCTGCGTGGGCGACCGCTTCATCGCCCACTACCTGCGGGACGCCTCCGCCCAGGTCCGCCTCTATGGCCTCGACGGCCAGCCCCTGGGCGAGCTCGACCTGCCGGGGCTCGGCACCGTGGCCGGCTTCGCCGGCAAGCACGGGGACCGCGAGACCTTCTTCTCCTTCGCCAGCTACACCGCGCCGGACACCGTCTACCGCTACGACCTCGACCGCGGCGAGATCGCCGTCTTCGGCCGTCCGCAGGTGGCGTTCGATCCATCGGGCTTCGAGACCCGCCAGGTCTTCTTCGAGAGCCGGGACGGCACCCGGGTGCCGATGTTCCTCACCTTCAAAAGGGGGCTCGAGCCCGCCGCCGACACACCGGTCTACCTCTACGGCTACGGCGGGTTCAACACCCCCATGACCCCCGCCTTTTCGGTGCCCAGCCTGGTCTGGATGGAGCGCGGCGGGATCTATGCCGTGGCCAACCTGCGGGGCGGCGGCGAGTACGGGGAGGACTGGCACCAGGCGGGCACCCGGGTGCGCAAGCAAAACACATTCGACGACATGATTGCCGCCGCCGAGTGGCTGATCGCCAACGGCTACACCTCGCGGCAGCACCTGGCGATCGGCGGCCACAGCAACGGAGGGCTGGTGGCCGCCGCCACGCTGATCCAGCGTCCGGACCTCTTCCGGGCGGCCCTGGTGGGGGTCGGGGTGCTCGACATGCTGCGCTTCCACAAGTTCACGATCGGCTGGGGGTGGGTCTCGGACTACGGATCGCCCGAGGACCCGGAAGAGCTGCGGGTGCTCCATTCCTATTCGCCGTACCACAACGCGCGGCCCGGGGTGGAGTACCCGGCCGTGCTGATCGTGACGGCCGATCATGACGACCGCGTGGTGCCGGTGCACAGCTACAAGTTCGCCGCCGCCCTGCAGCACGCGCAGGCGGGCCCGGCGCCGGTGCTGATCCGGGTCGAGACGCGCGCCGGGCACGGCAGCGGCAAGCCGATGTCGAAGCAGATCGAGGAGGCCGCCGACGAGCTGAGCTTCCTCTGGTCGGAGCTGACCGCGGAGTGAGCGCGCCGGGGCTGCGCCGGAGCGCCTGCCTCTGTCTCATCGCAGCCCTGGCCGTTCCCGCCCTTCCCCAGCCGCATTCAACCCGCGAGCAGGAGCTGACCGCGTTGCGGGCGGAGATCGGCCGCCTGGAAGGCCAGCTCTCGGGAGCGCGGCAACGCAGCCGCGGCTTGCGCGACGATCTCGCGGCGGCCGACCTCGAGCTGCGGCTCCAGGAGGTCCGGCTCGCCGAGTCGCTGGCCGCCCGCGACCTGGCCGTCCGGCGGATCGAGGCGAGCGAGGCCGAGGTGGCGCGGCTTGGAGCAGCGGCCGAGGCGACCCGCCGCGAGCTGGGGCGCCGGCTCGCCGCGCTCTACAGGCTCGGCCGCCACGGCTATTTCCGGCTCTTCCTGTCGCTCGACCCGGACCGGCCGCTCCTCCCATCCCTGCGCCTGATGCGATACCTGGCCCGGCGCGACCGCCAGGCCTTCGACCGCCACCGGGAGGCCCGCGAGCGCCTCGGCCGCGAGCGCGACCGCCTGCTCGCCGAGCGCGAGGAGAAGGAGCAATGGACGGCCCGCCAGGCCGCGCGCCGCCGCGAGCTCTTCGCCGTGCGCGACCGCCGGGCCGTGCTGCTCGCCCGCGTCGAGAAGGAGGAGGAATCGCTGACTGCCCGCACCCGCACCCTGGAGGACCGGGAGCGCAAGATGGCCGCGCTCCTCGACCTCCTCTACGGCCGCAACGCCGACGCCCTTGCCGGCACGCCCATCCAGCAGTTCCGCGGCGTGCTCGACTGGCCGGCGCCAGGCCGGGTGACCCTCGGCTTCGGCCCGCGGCTCGATCCGCGCTACCGCACGCGGGTGCCGCACAACGGCATCGACCTGGCCACCGTGCCGGCCGGCGAGGTGCGGGCGGTCTTCCCCGGCCGGGTGATCTTCGCCGCGCCGTTCCAAGGCTACGGCAACACCGCGGTGGTCCACCACGCGGGCCGCGTCTTCACCCTCTACGCCGGCCTCTCCGAGCTCCGGGTGATTCCCCAGAATGTGGTATCTTTAGGCGGTGTCGTCGGGCTCGCCTCGGATCGGCTGTATTTCGAGATCCGCGTCGAGAACCGTCCCGAAGACCCCTTGAGCTGGTTACGGGGAGCACCATGAGCCGCAGTCGCACCGCTTTCTTTCTCGTCTCCTTCCTCCTGACCTTCCCCTTCCTGACCGACGCGCTGCTGCGCGCCGCGGACCGGCAGGCGCCGCAGGACGAGGATTCCCTCTACAAGTACCTCTCCGTCTTCACCGAGGTGCTGGGCCTGGTCCGCCAGAGCTATGTCGATGCGCCCGACATGGAGTCGTTGATGGCCGGCGCCCTCGACGGCACGACCGACGCGCTCGATCCGTTCTCGCTCTACATCCCGGCCGCGCAGGTGGAGACCTACCTGTCGGTGCGCAACCTCGGCTGGCGGCAGAGCGGCCTGACCCTGCTCAAGGAGAACGGCTTCGCCTACGTGGTGGCGGTGGAGAAAGGGAGCCCGGCCGGCGAGGCGGGGATCAAGCCCGGCGACATCGTGGCCGAGGTCCAGGACCGCACTACCCGCACCATGCCGCTCTGGGAGATGCAGGAGACCCTGGCCGCCAAGCCGGGCACCAAGGTGGGCCTGGAGCTGCATCCGCCTCGGCGAGCCCGTCCAGGTCTCGTTCACGCTGGCGCCCTTCGCGGCGCCGGCCTCGTCGATGGAAGAGGTCGAGGGCGTGGCGGTGCTGCGCATCCCGACCTTCGACGCGCAGACCGCCGAGCAGGTCCGCAAGCTCCTCGAAAACGGCACCGAGCGGACGCGCCGCGGCATCGCGATCGACCTGCGCGGCGTCTCCTCCGGCGATCCGGAGGCCGCCTATGCCACCGCCCGCCTGTTCGCCACCGGCGACCTCGGCGCGCTGCAGCGGCGCGCCGAGCAGGTCCAGGCCTTCGGCGGCGACACCAAGCCCACCTGGCAAGGCCGGATGGTGGTCCTCGTCGACCGCGGCACGCTCGGCGCCGCCGAGGTCCTCGCCACGGTCCTGCGCCAGAAGGTCAAGGCCGAGCTGGTCGGCGAACGGACCTTCGGCTACGCCGGCCGCCAGGGCATGGCCGAGCTGTCCACCGGCGGACGGCTGCTCTTCACCGAAGCCTTCTACACCGGCCCGGACAAGAAGCCGATCAACGAGGCGTTGCGCCCCGACCTGCTGGTGGACGAGCGCGCCCGCACCTATCTCGAAAAGGACGTGCCCCTCGGCGAGCTGATCCTGCGGCGGGGTGTCCACCGGCTCCTCGGCGACGACGTGGAGACCCAGAAGGCCGCCGCCTGATCGGCTCCTGACGGCCGATCGTCCATGGCCCGCCGACGCGTCCGCTCCCAGCGCTCCGGCCTCGGGAGCTTCTGGCTCTTCCTGTTCGGCATCGTGATCGGTGCCGGAACCCTCTGGCTCGTCTTCCAGGACAGGACGCCGTCTCCGCCTGCCGGGCAAGGGAGTGAGAAACCCTCCGCGGCATCCCCTGCCGCGCCCGCACGCGGGGAGGAGACGGCCGTACGGGCCGCTGTGCCCTCCATCCCCACCGACGCGCCCGACGACGAGGTCCCTTCCGGCACCACGGTATCGACCGGGGGAGGAGACCGGCCGGGCCGGATCGCCCTGGTGATCGACGACCTGGGGGACAATGTGGACGAGCTCCGTCCCCTGCAGGACCTCGGCGTCCCGATCACCTATGCCGTCCTGCCATACGCAGACCAGACCCCCGCGGTCGTCTCGGAGCTGCGCAAACAGGGCAAAGAGATCCTCCTGCACCTGCCCATGGAGCCCAAGAACGGCGAGGATCCGGGTCCCGGTGCGCTGCGGCTCGGCATGACCCCCGAGGAGCTCCGCGACGGCACGACCGCGGCCCTCCAGGCGGTCCCCGGGGCCGTGGGGGTGAACAACCACATGGGCTCCGGGCTGTCGGCCGACGCGCCGTCCATGCATGCCATCCTGCAGGTCCTCGCCGGGCGCGGCCTCTTCTTCCTCGACTCGCGCACCAGCGCCGACAGCGTCGCCTACCGGACGGCCCTGTCCATGGGCATCCCCGCCGCCGAGCGCAAGGTCTTCCTCGATCGCGACCCGCAGCCGGAGGCGATCCGCGAGCAGTTCCAGCGCCTCCTAACCCTCGCCAGGACCCGCGGCGCCGCCGTGGCCATCGGCCACCCCCATCCCGAAACCCTGGCCGCCCTCCAGGAAGAGGTGCCCAAGGCCAAAGCCGACGGGTACGAGTTCGTCCCCGTCAGCTTCCTGCTGGACCGGGAGGGGGAGCCCGAGTAGGCCCCCGGCTCCCGGAGCGCGCTTCACGAGGCGCACGAGGCGGGAGCCGCTGGACAAGAAGTCAGCTCTGCGGTAATCTTTAGAAGATTCCAGATGTAGCCGAGATGGGCTGGCGGCGCGTGCGCGCGTCGGCGCCGATTCGCCCGTGCGCTCGCCGCCTCTTGCTGATCTGCGTTACCCGGGCTCCTGCGGGAGGGCTTCCATGAAAGTCCAGGTGCTTGCCAACGTTCGTTGGACGGCGACGGGAGTCGTCGTTGACGAGGGTCACGACGTGTACGTCCTCTGCAAGGGCGGAGAGTGGACGTGCAATCCGGACTCGGGCCGATACGGCCCGGAAGGGGATTCCAAGCACACCGCCACGGACGGCTATGCGGTTCCGGGCCAACCGGAAGGCGGCTTGGTGGGGAAGATCGGCGAAGCCGTTTTCTGGGTGGGGGGGCGGGGCGCGAACGTTTCCGCGATGGGTCGCGGACAGTTGTTTTTGGGAATCAACGACGACCTCAACGCGCAGCACGGGGATGGCTTGGCGGACAACCAAGGCTCTCTGGAGGTCGAGATCGTCGTTGTACTCAAGGCGCCGCCGGCGCCGGCCGCACGCATGTTCGTGGACGCCGCACGCAACGGCGTGCTGGTTTCCGAAGGGATCGACCAGTGGACCTTCGGGCCCGAGGGGCGCGGTGCGATCCTGATTGCGAACGAGAACCCTGAACCGAATCGCGAAGCTTGGGCGCCTTTCGAATTTCGACTGACGGAGTCAGTGCTCGGCGCATCACCGCGTCCCATGGTAGAGGGCATCATCGCGGTCAGCGCTCCCGAGAGAGTTCGGTTTTTTACGGCCGAAGGCGGCGCCATCGTTCTGGATCGAGGGGTCCACCAGTTCGCATTCCCCGCCGAGGGCGACGGTGTCGTGCGGTTCTTCGCGGAAGCAACCCAGTACCTGCGCGACCTGGCGGCGGACCCATGCGTGGTCGTGACCTTCACACCGCTCATCAACGGGATCGCCGGCGAGCCGCAGTACGCCCGCTTGCGGATCGCGCCCTGGGTCATGATGCATCACGGAGAAGAGGTGGAGCACGGTTACGTGGCGCTGAAGCTCTCCCCGGGAGGAGGGCCTTCTCCGCCTAATGAACAGCACCGGTATACAACGACCGTGGAGGCCCTTCAAGAGTGCGGGCTTCAGCGTGAGCAGATCACTACCGAGTCTGCGGCCGAAAGGCTATTCATGCAGGACGGCTTCGAAATCGGCCATACGCGCGCCACCGCGGAACGCGCAGTGATGGTCGCGCTCCGCTCGCCCGTCGAAAGATGGCAGGGGCGCGTGACCGAAGAAAAGCTTGGTATGAGCGTGTTCCAGGTTGGCGAACAAGTGCCAAACACCAACACAACCCTCGCCTTCGGGAATCTGGAGGTTACTCCGCCCCTCGGCGACGACATCCTCGGCAGAGTCTATTTTTCCGAGCCCTCGCGTGAGGATCTCAAAGATTTCCTCAGGGCGCAGAGGGTTCAGCGGCCATTTTCGTTGGATGCCTCCTGGCTCCGAGTCGGGCACGCGGACGAAGTCGTGTGCTTCCTGCCGCTGCCCGACCGCCGCGCCCTGGCGCTGGTCCCGAGCCCGCGGCTCGCCTATCGCCTGATCTACGAAACTTTGCTCCAGCACCCCGGCGCGACGATTCTCACTGACCGGGAGATAAAACTGGCCGACGGAACGCGCCAGGCCGGGCAGTCGCTCGTGGATTTCTTGGCGGCTCCGATAGCCCCCGGGGCGGATTTCATCAACCTCGGAGTGGATTTCGAGCTCGAGGAGTCGGAGGACCCCAGAGCGAGGTATGAGTCCGTGCTCACGAGCACACAGCAAGGAGAGGGAGAGTTCGACTCTAAATCTGCACAGGCAAAGCTTTTGGGAGTGATCCAGCGCATTCGTGACGAGTTTCCGGAATCGCAAGTCGTGATCGAGGAGGTCCCCGTCCTGTTCTTTCAAGCGATGATGAAGCTCGAAGCCTTGACCGCCGATATCGTCAACATGCTCGTGCTTTCCAATCGCTGTCTTTTCCCCAAACCCTACGGGCCCGTCACGCCGGGCCCGATTCAGATACCCATCACGGAACCTTTCACGGTCGAGGCGAATGCGGACGTCTTTGAAGCCTACACTCTCAGCGTGTTGGGGCGCTACGGCTTTACAGGGACCAGCGTCGACACTTGGGCATACCACATGGATCACGGCGAAATCCATTGTGCCACCAACGTCCGGCGCAAGCCGAGCCAGGGCTCTTACTGGTGGCTCCGCACCGGCCAGGATTGATCCGCCGCCGTTCTTCTGCTTCCGGCCGCAGCACTGGGGATTCAGCTTGATCGAGGAGCTGATCGTCGTTCCCGGATCTGATCCGCCCGCCGACCTCCTGGGGACATGGTATTACCCCGGCTGGCGCATCCGGATCGCCGGTGACGGAGACCCGCGGTTGCGCTTGCCGAGGCTGCGGTTCGAATGGATCGAGGCGCCCGTGCGCTTCCGCGTCTTCTTCGGTCCGGACCATCCTGAGGCCCGGCTCGCGGGCACGCACCGCATCGACTGGGACAACGGTCTGAGCTGGTACAAGGAGAGCCCGCTGTACGGCGCCGAGGCTCGCCTGCGTTCGCAGAACGGCGAGGATGGCGTTCTCCTGGCGCTGCTCCAGGAGCTCGGCGTGCGCGGGCCGGTCGCGCTGGAGTTCGGCGTCGGAGACGGCAGCGAGTGCAACACCCGCGTGTTGGCCGAGGCGGGAGCCACGGTGCTGCAATGGGACCTGGGCTTTCACAATCCGTCCCGCGGCCTCTACCGCGAGTTGGTCACGCTCGACAACATCCCCGCGTTGGTCGAGCGCTACCAGGTCCCCAGGCAGCTCGACGTGCTCAGCATCGACGTCGACTACTACGATTCTGGTGGCGGATCGGCGAGCTGCTCTCTCCCCGCGTGGTGATCGTCGAGCACAACGGCGCACACGGTCCCGGCGAGGACCTCGTGGTCCCGTACGAGGGACCGGACAAATCCTGGGACGGGACGCGCTACTTTGGCGCCAGCCAGCTCGCTCTCCAGCGTCTCGGCGCGAGGCTGGGGTACGTCCTGGTCTATGCAGAGAACGCCGGCGTCAACGCCTTCTTCGTGCGCCAGGAGGACGTCGCGCGCCTGCGCGACCTCGCGCCCCTGGCCGGCGACCTTTCCCGGATCTACCGGCCGGCCCTGTATGGCTGCGGCGGACATCCGCCCGATCCGCTCCAGCGGAGCTACACCTCCAGCGAAACCCTGCTCGGCTCCTCGCAGGCTCCCTGGGATCCTGCCTGAGACTCCGCCGGGAGCGGCTCCAGGAAGACGGGCATCCGTTCGTGGGACGTCCACCGCCCCCGCCAGCGGCCGTCGGGGCCGTGCAGGAGGCGGCAGGTCACCTGCTCGAGACCGAGCAGCAGCAGCTCGACAGCGCCGTCGGGCTGCTCCTCCACGATCCAGTTCCGCTCGCACCCGCCGCGCCCCTCTCCGATCTGCCCGCCGGCCAGCAGCTCGAGCGTCCGTTCGTCATGGCCCAGGCGCACGTAGCGGAAGAACCGGTGCGCGGTGATGGCGGCCGCGGCCGCCGCTTCGCGCGGTGTGTTGCGCACGAAGAGGTAGTCGCCGAACCAGCTTTCGGCCCCGGCGTACTGCCGCGGGAAGACGGTGGGGTCGACGAGATCTCCGTCGGGCAGGACTCCCCACTGGTCGAACCAGCGCAGGAGATGGAAGCCGCGGCCGGCGAGGAACGCGATGACCTCGGGCGCCAGCGCCTCTCCTTCGTACAGGGGACGGGTGCCGATCTCGGCGATGACGTAGCGCACGCGGTCGAGATGCGCTCCGAGGCCGCGGAGCACGCCCAGGCAGCCTCCCTGGACATCGATCGCCAGGAGGCCGATGGTCTCCGGCGTCTCCGGCCCCTGCGCGTCCAGGAAGCCGTCGAGCCGGATCATCTCCACCTCGCAGCGTTCCTGTACGTAGACCTCGTAGGGATAGGCGGGATTGGCGACGAAGCACGAGGACGCGTGCGGATTCCCGTTGGTCACGCGATAGAAAGGGATCATCCCTTCGGCCTCGCCGGCGGCCTTGGCGACCAGGGTGACGCGGGGACACGCAGCGGCACGCTTGGCACAGGCAGAGAGCAGGTCGGGATTGCACTCGAAGACCATGACGTCGGCGTCGAAATAGCGCTGCAGCGCGACGGCGTCGACTCCGTCGCCGCCTCCCACCTCGACGATGCGGCGGATCTGCCGGCGCGGCAGGCACGCGGTGAAGATCGGCAGGAGATAGGCGCCCGAGCCGCGGTCGAGCGGCTCGACCCTTACCGTCCGCCGGTCGTGCAGCGGCCACTTGCCCAGGAACGAGCCGTCCGGCTGCTGTGCCAGCCGCACGGCCATCGAGTCGCGCCCGTAGAGGAGGAGCGCGAGCTCGCCGTCTCCGGTGTCCTCGACGTCCCAGGCGGCCTCGGTCGGCGTGGCGCCCCGGCCGATCGTCCCGTCCGGCACCAGCTCGATCGGCCACTCGCCATCGCCTTCCCGGCGATATCGGAACAGGCGGCGCGCGGCGAGAGCGGTGCGCGCGGAGGCCTCGCTGTCGCTGGTCTGGCCGAGGAGCTCGAGCGATGCCGCGACAGGCGGATCGGCGGTCGAGCTCCCCTGCCAGCACCCTTCGCGGTCCGGATGGAAACGCCATCGGTCGCGGCCCGCCGCCGCAAGCAGGAGGACCGGTTGCCCGTCCTCGCCGCGTTCGATGCGCCACGTCTCGGCTCCGGCGCCACGGTTCCAGACGTCGTGCGAAGCGAGCAACCCGAGCGGGCGTGCCCCGCCCTCGGCCGCGCGCAGCCAGTAACGGCCGGACGGCATGACTCCGTCGTCCGGCGGCAGCGGCCACAGCTCGACCGCCTCGCGATCGTGGACCAGCCAGTGCCCGCGCCAACGGTCCTCCGGTGGCACGGGGGAGAGGCGCGCCGTGATCCGCCCGCTGCCCGCGAGAACCAGCCCGACGCCTCCGCCGGCAGCGCGCTCGGCGAACCACCGCTCTTCCAGCTCCCCCTTCCCATGGCCGATCGTGCCGTCGGGCAGAAGCTCCAGGATGCGCTCGTCGGAGCCCACGCGCACGTAGCGGTACGAGAGGGCGGCCGGGCGAGCCAGCACGAACGCCAGCTCGTCGGGCGCGTAGCACCCCCAGGGCCGGATCGCCGGCGGAGGACCCGTGAGCTGCCATGCCACCTGATAGCCCTCGAAGAGGAGCCGGGCGCCGATGCGCTCCATCACCTCGACGATGTAGCCGCCCTTTCCGATGCCGCGTAGCGTGTCGTCGACGACGACGATGCAACCCTCCGGCAGGCGCGGCAGAATGGCGCACAGCTCTTCAAGATGATGCAGCGCGCTCGGATGCGGATCGCTCCAATCGACGGCCAGCGAATCGAGATAGAGGCAGTCGATGGGCGTCGGCGCGCTGAAGCCGGCCAGAAACGTGTGGCTGTCGTGACAGAAGATACGGACTCTGTCGCTCACCCAGCTCCGCGCCCGCCGGCAGTGCACGGGCGAGCAGTCGACGCTGTAGACCGCACCTCCCCGAGCGTTGACGAACTGGTCGAACAGGAGCGTGCTCTGGCCGTGGACCGCGTGGAAGCCGGGCCTTCCGTCGGCAGCGGCGAGGTGGGCGACGCCGGTCTCGACGATGGTGTAGGAGTCCTGTCGCCGTCCCTCCAGAAGCTCGAACAGCCGCCGGAATGTCGGCCTGCGCATCCCCAGAAGCGGCGCGATCTCGCGGTCGAAGCACTGGAGAAGGAGCTCAAGGGAGCTTCAGTCCCGGCAGCGGAATGACTTCCACCCGGTCGCGCCCGGAGCACGCCTCACCGCGGAAGACGCCGTCGGGCTCCTCGAACAGGAGGCGCCGGCTGCCGTCCGCCTCGGTGAGCTCGAGCGCCAGCTCGCCGGCTCGGCAGCGAAGGCCCCAGCGCCAGCCGTCCGGGGAGCCGTCCTGGCTCGAAAGGCCTCCGCCCGGCTCGAAGCGGACCAGCCTCCGCTCGCGCCGCACGTGGACCACCAGGGCCGCCAGCCCGCACAGGGCCGTGTGGCGGGCGTCGCGCTCGATCTGCAGCAGATCCTCCGCCGGGACCAGAGACAGAGGAAGGAGGTCGATCGGCATGCGCTCGAAGAGCTCCCAGCGGCCGGTCAGGGCCCCGTCGCCGCGCGGCGCAAGGAGGCAGGTGATCCCCTGCGAGCCGGCAATGCACAGGACGGGCTCGCCGTCTTCGCGGGTCATCACGAACCAGGACGTCTCCAGGCTGCCCGCACCGGAGATGCTCTGGTCGGTGTGCAGGCGGATCACCCGGCGGTCGTGGCCGACCCGGTCATAGACGTACTTCTCCGTCGCTTCGATTTCGTCGTGCAGCCGGCGCGCTTGTGGCGAATCCGGACGCAGCCGGGCCGGATCGCCGTTCCAGCGCGCGGCGAGCTCGCGCAGGATCTCGAGACAGCGCCCTTCGTGGCGGAACCCTGCCACCCGCGGATTGGCGTCGAGATCGAGCGTCCATTTCGCATTGTTGCGGTGCTGGAAGACCACCTCACCGGTGAAATCGTGCTGGCACATCACCACGCCGCCGCGCGCCTGAACGTGATGCGGGATCATCGCATAGGGCCGGCCCAGCCGCCGCCACGCGATGTGGAACGTGTCCTTGTCTCCCCCCGTGTGCCGGTAATAGCAGTCCGAGTGCTCGTTGTAGTGCATCGTGAGCTGCAGCTCCGCCCAGCAGCGCCGCTTGTCGACGACGAGCTGGCCGCTTTCGAAGGACGGCTCATAGCGGTACTCCACCTCCGCCAGCTCCCAGATCGGGTTCTTCCTGTCGAGCGGGCTGAAATCCGGCCAGAAGAGCGCCCCGGTGCGCTCGTACTCCGCACACGTGAAGAAGACCTCCGGGTTCACCAGAGGCACGTTGTCCGCGTCGAGAAACAGCACCTCCTCGAACCGTGAATGGAGGATCGAGTACGGCTTGAGCTCCCAGCCATGGAGCCGCAGGACCGGCTGCTCCTTGCGCATTTCGCTCGCGTCCACGCAGGTGACGTCGAGCGGCGCGACCAGCGCGCGCATGTCGTCGTTCATCTCCAGCGGGCCGAGATGCCACAGCTCGACCGGTAGCCGGCAGCCGGTCTGGCGCAGCATGCTGAGACAGACGTAGGCACAGGTGAAGTACCTGGCGCCGCCGCCGCAGACCACCACGCCGCGTCCGGTATAGCGCTCCTTCGGATAGGGCGGAGGATTCGCGATCACCTCGCGCGCCAGGCCCTGGTAGCGTGCGATCTCCTCCGGGTTCACCCGAATCTCCAATGCTTACAGAGCAATGAATCTAAGCTTCGACAGGCTTCGTGCAAGTCTGATAGTATCATGTCCTCTTCTTCGCTGGAGGGCTCAGCCGATGAGATCGTCCGCTCGACGCCGCTTCTTCGCGCTCGTCGCTCTATGGATCCTGCCGGTCTGGGCTCTCGCCGCGCAGATCGCGCCGCCTCCGCCCTCACCCGATGCCGCGAATGCCGCGAAGCTCTACGTGCGTGACTTCGCCTTCGATCCGCTCTCTGCGCCGCCGAAGCTGGCGCCGGCTCTGCTGGCCAAGGGCGACCCGGGAGTTGCGATCGTCCAGTACGAGACCGGGAAAGGACGCGCGGTCTACGACGCCATCCGGGCTGCCGGCGGACGCATTCATGGCCCCATCGCCCGGCACGGGCTTCTCGTCGGCGATTTGAGCCTGGCGAAGCTCCGGGCGCTCCGGGGCGTGCGCTTCGCCGACGCCTTCCATCCGGGCTACAAGATCGATCCATCGCTGCGGGCGAGCGCCGAGAACCCGGACGCGACGAGCAAGGTGGACGTCGTCGTGACCGTGTTTGAAAAAGCGGCGGCGACCGCCGAGGAGATCGTGAAGCTCGGCGGCAGCGCGCGCGTCGTCTCGACCGCCCTCGGCAAGGAAGCGCTGGTGGTGTCGGTCCCAACCAGGGCGCTGGCCGGGCTCGCGGCGCTGCCGGACGTATGGAACGTCGAGCCGGCCATGACCCCGCAACCAGAGCTCGACATCGCGCCGGTGAGGATCGGCGTGCGCGCAAATGCCGCGCCGCCCTGGGCGAACATCGACAACCTCGACGGAACCGGCCAGGTGCTCGGCATTTACGACACCGGGCTCGACACCGGGAATCCCGCAACCCTTCTCGCGGACTTCCAGGGGCGCGTCAACGGCGACATCGCAAACTGGACCAATCCTGCCCCGACCATCCCGCAAAGCTGGGCCGGCCTCAACTATAAGGGCGACCCCTCGTCGCACGGCACCTTCGTCACCGACGTGGCCGTGGGCAACGGCGCGACCTCTGCCGGCGGACTCCTCACCGGTGTAGCCTTTATGGCGACCGCCATCATGCGGCCCTTCAACGCCGATTCGAACGGGCTGCAACCAGGCTATCTGAACATCGATCGCGCTCTGACCAACGCCTTCGCCGCGAATGCGCGGGTGCACAACAACAGTTGGGTGCCCGCCACCGGCACCTTTCCCGTTCTCGCTCCTGTGCTCAACACGTACTCGCTGCAAGGGTCCTCCGCCATCGACACGTTCGTCGGGACGAACCCGACCATGCTGGTAGTGACCTCCGCCGGCAACTACGGCGCCCAGGGAGCCGGCTCGATCGGCACCCTGAGCTGCTCCAAGGATTCGCTCGTGGTCGGCAATGCGGGCAACGGCACCCCTCCGACGGGCGCGGCCGGGCCTCCCTTCACCTATCCCACGGCCACGGCGATCAACGCGATGGCCAACAGCAGCTCGCAGGGTCCGGTGGTGGGCGGCCGCCTCAAGCCGGACGTCTGCGCTCCCGGAGCCATGGTCGCGATGCGCTGTCCCCAGTCCATGGCGGCGACCTGTCCGGCGACCGGGGCGGGCCCGTCCAACCAGCCGTACCTGAACCAGCCCGGCTTTGCCTATGCCTCCGGAACGTCCTTCTCGACGCCGCTGGTGTCCGGCTCGGCGGTGCTGCTCCGCGAGTTCCTCGCCACCCAGACGAACCTGCCCAACGCGACGGGGATGCTGGTCAAGGCCCTGCTCGTCAACGGCACTTCGCCGCTTTACAACTACGTGCCCGACAACATGCAGGGCTGGGGCGAAATCAACCTGCGGCAGTCGATCGATGGTTTCGGCGCCGGTCAGATCATGTATTTCGACTCTCTGACCGAGCCCGGCGCAGCCTTCGTGTTCACCCAACAGGGACAGTCGGTGGTCTTCCCCAACTTGACGTTCTCGGCCGCCACGCAGTTGGCAATCACACTGACCTGGTACGACCCGCCGGACGCCGGTTTGGCGGGAGCGCTGGTCAACGACCTCGACCTCACGCTGACGCTGGCGGACGGAACCACCGTCTACCACGGAGGAGTGCCCAGCATGCAGAACGGCCAGACGGCCGCCAATGGGCCTGCCGACACGGCGAATTCGTTCGAAAAGCTGATCCTGGCGCAGACGCCCGCGGGCGCATGTACGATCACCGTCACGGCGGCCACGCTTGCGCCGGGCTCGAGGCAGCCTTTTGCGCTGGCCGTGTCGTCAGTCGCTCAGCAGGCGCCGGTCGCCCGGAGGGCTCTAACCGGCACGCAGCTCAAGAGCGGCCTGGATCCTCTCCGGCGCTCGCCGCCGCCGGGACGAAGACAATAGAGCGGCACATCGCGAGAAAGGAAGGTTCGAGCCATGCCAGACTTCAACGTGACAGTCGACGCCACCACTCTCTGGATGGACACCGGGCTGACGTTGGACGGAACCGCTACGGTGAGGATCGCAGCGAACGGCGAGTGGAGCGCCAACCCGGCCAACGGCCTGGTCGGTCCGGACGGCCACGCTGGGCTCATCGCCAAGGAGGGATACAACCTGGAGGGGCAGGTCGAAGGGCTGCTCGTGGGCCAGGTCGTCGTCGCAGGAGGCTCGCCCGTGGTGTTCCCCGTCGGCCCCATCGGCTTCGTGCCGGACGGCCTGATCGGACCTCTCCACCTCAGCATCAACGACGACATGAACGGCATCTACGGCGCCGGCTTCACCGATAACGAGGGATCGCTCACGGTGAGGATCACCGTCGCGGCTTGAGCGCGGGGAACGCAGTGCGCGACGACGCCTGGCAGCGTGCCGAACCTCCGCCGCTCGGTTGATGAGCTGCGGTTTTCATTTCACGGAGAGGAGCCATGAGAAAACCTCAAGCCCTTCACTCGGCGTTCGTCTTGATGTTTCTGCTCGGGCTATTCCTCGCCTCGTCCCTGCTCGGCGCCGAAAGCTCTGGAGGGGCGCCGACAGGAACGAAGCTTTCCGCGAAAGAGGTCACCAATCTCCGCTATCTCCGCCAGAACGTTGCGATCGGTCTGCCTTACAAGCTGAACCTGGCCGACCCGCGGCAGTACGCTTTCGTGATCGACACACTCCGCCGGGCCGGCGTCTCCGCCGAGAGGTCTCCCCATCTATTCAAGCTCCTGGAGAAGGCACGCACAACCGGCAAAACGGGCAAGCCGCGCCTCGTCAAGGCAGGACTTACGCTCGAAGGCGTGAACTACATCACCGAGTTCGGCCAGCTGGAAGACGGAGACTTCTACACCAGCGCCTTCTCGACCTACCCGAGCGATCAGGTCCCTGATTACACGAGGATCATCCTGACCCTCATCGACCTCGAGGAAAACACCAATATCGGCTCCAAGGAAGGCAGCTTGTGCGCGCAAACGAACCTGGAGGTCGCGGTTGCGGGGAGACCGGTTTCGGAGAGCGACATCGAAGCCAACGCGCTCTTCCTGATCAAACAGAAGAAGCACGACCTTGTAGAGCCCTACGTCATCCTGCTTACAGATTTGAAGCCCGTGAGGGCCGCCTGCCAGCTCTCGCCGAACTACAAGCCCGCCGGTGGAGGCGGAACCCAGCAGTGCAACACCAACGCCGCCACGGCCTGCGTCGATCCGACACGGGGGAACATCAAGATCTGCTATGGGCCGCGCGTCAACAGCGACTGCGATTATGGGTGCACGGGCAGCGGCAATCCGCCAAACATCATCTTTCCCATCGCCGGCAACTTCACCCCGGCCAAGGCTCCGACGAGCCCTCTGACGGGGTCTCTGGACATCACCTTGACCGACGCAGCCGGCGGCGGATGCATGCTGACTGCGACGACCGACCTTTCGGCCATCAAGGTGGACAAGGGTATCGTGACTTGGAATCTCAATCCCGCCAGCTTTCCGAACAAGGACTGCCTGAGGCCGAACGGCATGTTGTTCGACTACACCTTCCAACTGTTCCTGCAGACGGCGGGCGGCCATATCGGCGCGACGTTCACCAGCAGGAAGCCGAAGGTTGCGACGTCGAACACGGTGATCGTGCCGAAGATCGACGTTCTGCAGGGCTGTCTGCCCGCGGGCGTGAAAGTCCGCATGGCAGATGGCTCGGAGAGGGCCATCGAGACGTTCCAGGCCTACGGCGACGAGAAAGTGCGGTCACAGGGCAAGGCGGACGTGCGCGCGGTCACAGGGAAGACCTGGGGCTCCGAGGAACACCCCCTGGTGCGCATCCGTGACGACCGGGGGCACACCTTGCTGCTGACCGAGGCGCACCCGGTGGTCACCTCCCGGGGGCCGGTCATGGCAAGCCAGCTCAAGCAGGGCGATGTCGTGCTCACAGAGAGCGGAGAGGCGGCTCTCGTCGAAGTCGGCCGCCAGCCGAGCCCGAAGGCGGTGCCGGTGCACAACCTGCGCGTCGGAACCGAGGAGGAGGCGGCCGCCGGGGAAGCGACATTCTACGCCAACGGCATCCTGGTCGGCGATCAGTTGATGCAGCGCGAGCTGATGCTCCAGGCGGTGAAGCCCCGTCGCTTGTCGAAGGAAGAGATCCTCCAGCGCCTGCCCGCCGTCTGGCGTCAGGACTGCCAGAGCTCAGAATCAGGGCTCAGCCGATGAGACCAACGTGAGCGCGGGAAACGTGGTGCGCGACGACGCCTGGCAGCGTGCCGAAGCGTTCGCCCGCCAACGCGGACGGGCAGGGTCGATTCTGCTGAGCCGGGCGCAGGACGAGCTGGTCAACAACGGCGATCTGGCGGGTGCCGAGCGCCTGCTCGCCGCCCGGCTCCCCGGGCTCGCGGAAGACGACGCCCACGTCGCCCGTCTGGAATTGGCCCGCATCCTCTTCTGGCGCGGCCGGCCGGATGAGTCCCGGGACCTGCTCGAGCGCCTGCACGAGGAACGCCCCGGCGACACCTGGACCTTGTCGTTCCTGGGCCAGGTGACGGCGCGCTTCGGCGACTACGAGAAGGCGCGCTCCCTCTTCGAGGAGGCGCTGTCGCTCGACGGGTCGAACCACGAGGCTCGCCTTTTCCTCGGCGGCGACGACCTGGGAGACGCCTTGCGCGCGCGCCGCATGCTGACCCACGGCACGCTTTCGCCGCGCGGCCGGATCGAGCTCGGCGCCGTGTGCGCCGCCCTCGATGTCCGCCGTGGCCGCCGGCCTGCGCTGGCGCACGGCGAGCTCACCCAGGCCTTCCTCGACCGTGCCAATCTGATGATGGACTGTGCCGGCGTCGGCGACGACGTGGACGCGGCGGCCTCGCTGCGGCCGGCGTTCGTGGAGGCGGAGCGCATCCTGTTCTATACCTCGCACGCCCTCGGCGACGCGCTGCTCGGCATGAGCGCCATCGATGCTCTTGGCAAGCTTTTCGACCTGCACCCGCACCTGCGTCGTCCGGTGACCATCATCAGCCCTTACGCGGCGGTCCTGGCGGGGATCGCCGAACGCCACCCGTTCGCCACCGTGCGCAGCCTCTGCGGGCCGCGGGACCCGGCGGAGGCCGCGGTCTATGCGGAGGACCTGCGCCGGCACAACGAACGGACGGTCGTCCTCGTCAGCTCCGCACCGGCGGTGTCGACGGAGCTTCTGGCAGCGGCGCAAGACCGCGGACGGGCGCTCGCGGTCGTCGACCTCCTGATCGACCGCTATTCGCGCGACATCGTGCCCTGGCAGTCGGTCGTTCCGCCGCGCCGCCATATCACCTCCTATCCCGCCAAGCTGCACCGCTTGATCGAGATCCTCCTCGGCTGCAAGCTCACCGACCGCCCCGCCGAGGTCTGCATGAGCCTTCCCCTGGGCACAGCGGTCGAGCGCCGCCGCGAGCTGCTGCTCCACCGCTACAAGCTCGACGGCACGGTCTACCACTGCGTGATCGAGTCGGCCTCGAAGAGCAGCAAGGCTTTCGCTCCGGACCTGCTCTCGCGCTTCCTCTGCGAGATCGCCCGCGAGTGCGCCGCGGCGGAGCGGGAATCCCGCCAAGCGCAACGGATCGTTTTCAGTTGCGACACGAATCGGGAGGGTTCCTTCGCCCCTGAGATCGCGCGGCTGCCGGACGACGTACGCGCGCGTATCGAGCCGATCCACGAAGACCTGCCCGGCATGGTCGCCATCCTCTCCACCGCCGCCACCGTCGTCTCGACCGACACCGGCCTGGCCCACCTCTCCTCCGCTCTCGGCCGCCAGACCCTGATCGTCTATACGGTCGCCGACCCCTGCTTGTGGACGACCGGCGGCGCCAACGTGCGGGCCCTGTGGTCGCCGCAGGCGATGAACGCCCACCTCAACCTGACACCGGTGAACATGCAAGAGTGGGAGACGCCGCACCCGATCATGGCCGAATCGCTGAGCGTGCGCGACCTGGTCGATGGCTGGAGACGTTGCCGGGAAGCCGCCGCCGCGCGCCGCGAGCACGTGGACCGCCGCAGACCGGCCGCGCAGGCGCGCGTTTCGGCCGGCTGAGGCCTCGTCGTGACCAAACGGCGCGTGCGCGTCAAGAGCGAGTGGACCTCGAGAGGACCTCGAGAGTCACCTGGGAGATCGAGCGGATCGAAGACTCCTGCCGGCTGACCGTCAACCCACGACCAACTGCGGGAGGGGGCCAACGACGAGCTCTACGGCGGCTGGGCGGGGCTCGGAGCTTCCCCATCCCCAGATCTTCGCTATGCTCGGGATGGACACGGCCGGCCGGGGTGTCCCCGGAGATTCCGCCCGGTGATGCCAAGGGAGTTGTCTTCCAGAAATTTTTTCAGCCGTCCGGATCTTTCCCGGAAGGCTTGAGGGCCGATCCGAAGCCCTGGAAAAACTTCTGGAGGGCTTCAGAATCGTCCCGAAGCCCCTCCCAACGGCGTCTCGCCTCCTCCTCGTCGCCAGGCCCGGTGAGCTGATACAGTTAGGCCCGCCACGAGCTCTCTTCCTGCCGCTGGGCTCAAGGAGGCGTGCCATGCCGGTCCGCAATATACACGAGCGACTCCTCCCGGTACCACCCTCGCAGGTCGGAGCGCTCCTGGATACCCTCGCCAGCCCCGGCGACCAGCTCTGGCCCTTTCAGCGCTGGCCGGCCATGCGCCTGGACCGGCCGCTGGCCGTCGGAGCTGTCGGCGGGCATGGGCCTATCCGCTATACGGTCGAAGCGTACGAGCCGGGCCGCCTCATCCGCTTCCACTTCACAGGGCCCCCAGGGTTTCTCGGGACGCACGCCCTCGTGGTAGAGCCGGACGGGGATTCTGGAACACGCCTCCGGCACGAGCTCCTGATGCGGACAGTCGGCCCCGCGCGCCTGACCTGGCCGGTCGTGTTCCGGCCGCTGCATGACGCGCTGATTGAGGACGCGTTCAACCGCGCCGCCGCCGCGACCGGCCAGCCACCAGCCGCGCGGGCGTGGACACCCTGGGTCCGCGCCCTCCGCGCACTGCTCGGACGTGCCAGGCGAACCCGGCGGCGCCCAGCGCGCGCGAATTAAGGTGCCAGGGTTCAAACGAACACAAAGGTGTCGGCGTGTACCCCTGGGAGCGCCGGCGTCCCGCCGGCATCATCAAGACAATGGGCCGAAGGCCCCGCCTTCTTTGAAGGTGGGAGACCAGGCGAGTTGTTTGGTGCCAGCGGAGGAGCCAAACGTTTATTCGGACCTATTCGGGGGCCGGCCGTGACTGCCTTGTGCTAGCATCTGACGTATGCGTACGACTTTCGACATCGCAGACGATGTCATGCGGGCGGTTAAAGACAGGGCGCGACGGCAAAAGCGCAGTGCCGGTGATTTCTTGTCCGAGCTCGCCAGGGAGGCTCTGAAACAGCGGTATGGGGCCGCTGATGCCAAGGAGCCGGAGCGCTTCTATGGCTTCGAGCCATTGCCGCCCCGCGGGAGGCCGGTTTCCAACGAGCTGATTGACAAGCTCCGCGAAGACGACCTCGGCTGATGCGAGCACTCCTCGACATCGACGTGCTCCTCGCGCTACTGGATGCAGACCATGTCGACATGGAGGAAGGCTTGTTACCTTCGATCACTCCATCCCACTATCGGTGGCTCCAGGCGCTACGTCAGAGCATCTCGTAATGGTCTGAACGGCTCCGCCCGAGTGCTAGGATCCATTAACATCAACCCGCCCCCGGACCGCCTGGGCTCCCTCGACGTCTTCCGGGGAGCGACCATCGCCGCCATGATCCTGGTGAACAATGCCGGGGACTGGGACAAGACCTACGCTCCGCTCCTGCACGCCGAGTGGCATGGCTGGACGCCAACCGACCTCATCTTTCCCTTCTTCCTCTTCGCGGTCGGGGTCGCCATCCCGTACGCCTTTGCCGGGCGCCTGGCGCGATCCGGCGGCGATCGTGGTCCGCTGCACCGGCAGATCGTGCGGCGTAGCGTCATCCTCTTCGCTCTCGGCCTGTTCCTGAGCTGGTTTCCGTTCTACACGGTCGACTGGTCGGCCGCCCGCATCCCCGGTGTCCTGCAGCGGATCGCCGTCGTCTACCTCTGCGCCGCGCTTGCCTGGCTCCACCTCGGGCCCCGGTCGCGGGCGATCCTGGCGCTCGTGCTGCTCGCCGGCTACTGGCTGGCGATGGTGCTGGTGCCGGTGCCCGGGCAGGGCACCGGGGACTTGAGCCCGCAGGGCAACTTCGCCGCCTGGGTCGACCATGCCCTTCTCGGCCATCACACCTGGAAGAAGGCGCCAGGTCCCGGAGATCCGGAAGGGATCTTGAGCACCGTGCCCGCCATCGCCTCCGCCCTGGCCGGTCTGTTCGCCGGCGACTGGCTGCGGTCGCAGCGAGCCCCTCGGGAGAAGCTCCGGGGCCTGCTCCTCTGGGGATGCTCTGCCACGGTCGCCGGGCTCGCCCTCCATCCGTGGTTTCCGATCAACAAGAACCTCTGGACCTCCACCTACGTCGTGTTGACCACCGGTATGGCCCTGCTGCTGGTCGCCGCGGTCTACTACCTCGTCGACATGAAGCGTCGCGACGGCTGGGCGCGGCCCTTCTCGATCTTCGGCACCAATGCCATCGCCGCCTTTTTCGGCAGCACGTTGCTGGCAAAGATCATCCTGCTGATCCGCTGGACCGGGCCGACGGGCGAGCCCGTCAACCTGCAGGCCTGGCTGTATCGCCACTCGTTCGGCGCCTGGCTGCCGGACTACGTCTCCTCGATCGCCTGGGCTCTGACCTACGTCGCGATCTGGTTGGGCTTGATGGCCGTCCTGTACCGGCGGCGGATCTTCATCAAGGTCTGAGCCATTGCGCCCGCGTCGCGGGTTCAGATGCCGGGCTTCACAGAGCGGGACCAAACGCAAGCCAATTTGCGTTGAGTGCCACTATTTGCCAGACTAGCTGCATGTACGCCCGCACTTTCTGGCAGCAGCGCCTTCTCAGCGCCTGGGAGCGCAAGAGCGTCGTCTGGTTGACCGGCGTCCGGCGGGTGGGCAAGACCAGTCTCTGCCAGAGCCTCCCGGACGTCGAATACTTCGACTGTGAGCTACCGCGCACCCGCAGAGAGATGGAGGATCCGGAAGCTTTCCTGCAGCGTCTCGAAGGCAGGCGGGTCGTCCTCGACGAGATCCATCGTCTGAGCAACCCTTCCGAGCTGCTCAAGATCGCGGCCGACCACTTCTCCTCCACGCAGGTTCTGGCGACCGGCTCCTCGACGCTCGGCGCCTCAGCCCGCTTTCGCGACACCCTGGCAGGGCGGAAGGAGGAGATCTGGCTCACCCCCTGAGCGCCGCCGACCTCGCCGATTTCGGGCGTCCCGATCTCGATCACCGGCTGCTCCGGGGCGGGTTGCCGCCGTTTTTCCTCGCCGAAGAGCTGCCGGAGGCCGACTTCCAGGAGTGGCTCGACGCCTTCTGGGCTAAAGACGTGCTGGAGCTCTTCCGCCTCGAACGGCGAAGCTCGTTCCAGCGCTTTTTCGAGCTGCTGCTCGCCCAGAGCGGCGGGATCTTCGAAGCCACCCGCTTTTCGCGCGCCTGCGAGGTCAGCCGGACCACCATCACGAACTACCTGGCGGTTCTGGAGGCCACTCACGTGGCCCACATCTTACGGCCGTTCAGCGAGTCCGGAGCCGCCTCCGAGATCGTGGCCGCGCCCAAAGTCTACGGGTTCGACAGCGGGTTCGTGTGCTATCACAAAGGCTGGTTGACTCTGCGCCCGGAGGATCGCGGGCTGCTCTGGGAGCATTACGTGCTCAACGAGCTCCACACCCATCTGCCGCGCACCGGTATCCACTACTGGCGCAACAAGCGGGGCCACGAAGTCGATCTGGTCGTGCCCCGGCGCGGCCGGCCGCCGCTCGCCATCGAGTGCAAGGCATCGGCGAACGACTTCGACCCGCGGAACCTGCGCGCCTTTCATCAGCTCTATCCGGACAGCGCCCTCCGGGTGTTGGCGATCGATGTCGAGCGGCCCTTCGAAAAGACCTTCGGCGAGCTCGAGGTTGGCTTCCGGGGACTCGCCGGGTTGATGGAGGAACTGATCGCCGCGAACGGGCGTCGTAGGACGCTCACCCTCCGTCCGTAGAGCCAGCGCTGATTCACCGAGAGGTGATCATTCTGCCCCCATGAAGGCTGGATTCCTGAGGGCCGGATGGCGCGATCCCGCCCCTCTGATATGCTCCCAACCCGGCCCTGCCGTCCCGGGGGCACCTGAAACCCCCTGCCGGGGGGATTCCGTTCCGAATCCGTCTCTTGGACACGTCTCGGAGGAGATCGTCTTGAAGATCCATGAATATCAGGCCAAGGAGATCCTGCGCCGGTATGGGGTGGCGACCCCGCGGGGCCGGGTGACCGAGGACCCGGAGGAGGCCGGCCGGATCTGTGAGGAGCTTGGCGGACGCTGCGTCGTCAAGGCCCAGATCCATGCCGGCGGACGCGGCAAGGGCGGCGGGGTCAAGCTCGCCAAGAGCCCCGAGGAGGCCCGCGAGCACGCCGCGAAGATCCTCGGCATGCAGCTCATCACGCACCAGACCGGCCCCGAGGGGCAGCTCGTCCGCAAGGTCCTCATCGAGGAGACCGCGGACATCGCCCAGGAGCTGTATCTGTCCATCACGCTGGACCGCGCCCAGGGCAAGCCGGTGATCATGGCGTCCTCCCAGGGCGGCATGGACATCGAGGAGGTCGCGGCCCACGACCCGCAGGCCATCTTCCGCCAGGCGTTCGATCCGCATCTGGGCATCGTGCCGTTCCAGGCCCGGGCCGTGGCGCGCGGGCTGGGCTTGAAGGGCCAGACGGCAGGCAAGGCGGCGAAGCTCGTTTCCGCATTCGTCAAGGCCTATCTGGACACCGACGCATCCCTCGCCGAGATTAATCCCTTAATGATCACAGGCGGCGGCGACGTGATGGCCCTCGACGCCAAGATGAATTTCGACGACAACGCCCTCTTCCGCCATTCCGACATCGTGGCCATGCGCGACTTGAGCGAAGAGAACCCGCTGGAGGTCGAGGCGTCGAAGTTCAATCTCAACTATATCAAGCTCGACGGCAACATCGCCTGCATGGTCAACGGCGCGGGCCTCGCCATGGCCACCATGGACGTCATCAAGCTCTACGGCAGCGAGCCGGCCAACTTCCTCGACGTCGGCGGCAGCGCCAGCCAGGAGGCGGTCAAGAACGCCTTCCGCATCCTGGTCTCGGACCCCAGCGTCCGTGCCGTGCTGATCAACATCTTCGGCGGCATCGCCCGCACGGACCGCATCGCCCGGGGCGTGGTCGGCGCCATCGAGGAGCTGGGCAATGTCACCCTGCCGGTGGTCGTGCGGCTCGAGGGGACGAACGTCGACGAGGGGCGGCGCATCCTGCGCGAAGCGCCGTTCCGTTTCATCGTGGCCGAAGACATGGCCGACGCCGCTCAGAAGGTGGTGGCCGCAGCGAAAGGAGAGGCCTGAGCCATGGCGATCTGGGCGAACCAGGACACGCGCCTGCTCGTGCAGGGCATCACCGGCAAGGAGGGCACCTTCCACGCCCTCGCCTGCCGCGACTACGGGACCCAGGTGGTGGCCGGCGTCACTCCCGGCAAGGGCGGCGAGTCGGTCGAGGGGATCCCGGTCTTTGACTCGGTCGCCGAGGCCCGCGAGGCCACCGGTGCCAATACCTCCCTGATCTTCGTGCCGCCGCCGTTCGCCGCCGACGCGGTCATGGAGGCCGCCGATGCCGGTGTCGAGCTGGTGATCGCCATCACCGAAGGCATCCCGGTCAACGACATGCTCAAGGTCAAGGCGTTCCTGCGCGACCATCCGACGCGCCCCACCCGATTGATCGGCCCCAACTGCCCGGGCATCATCTCGCCGGGCGCGGCCAAGATCGGCATCATGCCGGGCCACATCCACAAGCCCGGGACGATCGGCGTGGTCAGCCGCTCGGGCACGCTCACCTACGAGGCGGTCTGGCAGCTCTCGAACGCCGGCCTCGGGCAGTCGACCTGCGTCGGCATCGGCGGCGATCCGGTCAACGGGACGAATTTCCTCGACGTCTTCCAGGCCTTCGCCGAAGACCCCGGCACCGCAGGGGTGATCATGATCGGCGAGATCGGCGGCAGCGCCGAGGAGCAGGCCGCCGAATGGATCGCGGCCAACTACAAGAATCCGGTCGTGGGCTTCATCGCCGGCCGCACCGCGCCGCCGGGGCGGCGGATGGGCCATGCCGGCGCCATCGTCGCCGGCGGCAAGGGCACGGCGCAGGAGAAGATGGAGGCGATGCGCGCCGCCGGGATTCATGTGGTGGAGTCGCCGGCCGAGATGGGGGCGATGATGGCGAAGGTGCTGGGGGGGTGACCCCCCTCCGCACCCCGGGCCGCGGCTGGCTGGCGCTCCTCGGGGGCGGGGAGTTCAGCTTCGGCGATACGGTCGATGCGGACTACGCCTGGATCGAGAAGACGGCGCCGGGGCCGGTCGGGTTCATCCCGGCGGCCAGCGGCTCGGACGACTATCCACGGCACTATGCCGAGTACATGCGGGAGCAGTTCGACCGGGAGCTGGAGGTCATCCCCATCTACCGGTCGCGCGACGGCCGCCGGGGACGCAACGCCGAACGGATCGACGCCGTCCCGGCGGTCTACCTCGGCGGCGGCGTGACCGATCACCTGCTCGAAGCCGTCGCCGGTACGCCGGCTGCCGAGGCCCTGGCCCGCAAGCTCCGGGATGGCGGCATGGTCGTGGCGATCGCCGCCGCGGCGCAGGCGGCCGGACGGGTGGCGCGCAGCATCGCCCCGGGGCGAACCGTCCCCGGATTCGGCTGGCTCCCCGACGGGGTGGTCGAGCCGAATTTCGATCCCGGCCACGACCGCCGGCTTCGTAAGCTCCTCGGCATCGAGGGAGTGAGCTGGGGGCTGGGCATCCCAGCCGAGTCGGCGGTGCTGCTCGGTCCGGACGGCGCCCTGGAGGTGGTCGGCGAGGCCTTCCGGGTGGTCGGTCCGGATGAAGACCTGGAAATCCTTGGGAACGGCTGAGCGCCGTCACCCCTTTTTACACGACTCGAAGAAACTACTGCTGTTGAAAGAGGAGATGACTCGACATGGACAGGACTCTCGCGATCATCAAGCCCGACGCCGTCGCGGCTGGGCATGCTGGCAGGATTATTGCTAAACTGTATGACGCAGGTTTTGTCGTTCGTGGACTGAAAATGTTGCGTCTGACACAAGCTCAAGCCCAGGCCTTTTATGAGGTCCACAGGGAACGGCCGTTCTACGGCAGCCTCGTGGACTTCATGACCAGCGGACCGGTGATTCCGGTCGCGCTGGAGCGTGACAACGCGGTGCCCTACCTGCGCGAGGTGATGGGCGCGACGGATGTCGCCAAGGCCGCGCCCGGGACGATCCGGCAGCTCTTCGGGACCTCGATCGAGCACAACGCCATCCAC
Organism: uncultured Holophagales bacterium; assembly: GCA_963842525.1. Lineage (GTDB taxonomy): Bacteria > Acidobacteriota > Thermoanaerobaculia > Multivoradales > UBA5704 > UBA5704. Next base: position 769,535 of record CAWJGT010000009.1, on the reverse strand, counting down.
GGCAGCGACTCGGCCGAGAACGCCGCGATCGAGCTGGCCTTCTTCTTCTCCTCCTCCGAGCTGTTGGCGGCCCGCTAGGGTATCGACGAATGGTCTATCGAGCCCCGCACGCGGCGCCGCAGAGCCAACTCCCGGAGGAGCGGCACGGCCGGGACCTCGGCCGGTTCTGCGTCGTCTGCGGCAGCATTTATCCGCTCCACCGCAACCGGCACGTGGGCAAACCCATCTACGGCAGGGATCACATCGCGGCCCCCTGTGCCCACGAAGGAGAGGCCTTCGACCCCGGCGAGCCCTGGTGGGAGCCGGCGGTGGAGGTGCTGTCTCCGCCTCCAGCTCCGCTTCCGGAGGCGGCGGCCGGGACGCCCGCCAAGCCCTGACCCGCGAGAGGGACATGAGCATCCTCACCCAGCCGCATCGTGCCGCGTCCGTCACGTCGGGTCTGACCCTGACGGTGCGGCGGCTTGGTGACCTGCTCCGCGGGGAGGCACGGGGCATCCGCTTCGGCGCAGGGGCGGCGGCGGGGATCGCCGGCGGGCTGGTGGGCGGCTGGGGCTCGCCGGCCCTCTCCGGCTGTGCCGGTCTGCTCCTCGGCTGGCCGGCGGTGGCCGGTTGCGCCGTGGCGCATCTCCTCACGGTCTGGGCGTTGCGGGGAGACCTCCTCGCGGCCCTGGTGGCGGCGCTCGCGTCGGCGGCCCTCGGTGCGTCCGCGTACCTCGTCTTCCGCTCCGTGCCGGAGGTCGGCCGGGGGCTCCCCAATCTGCGCTCGCACCTCTGGCTCCTTGGCAGCGTGGCGCTGGGCGGGCTCGTCGGCGGGATGCTCTTCGCTCTCGCAGGCCGGGGCCCGCGCGGGTTCTGGACCTGGACCGCGACCGCTCTCGTCGGCGCCGTGCTCCTGGCGCCGCCGATGCTGCTGACCGCGGACCGGTTGCTGCGCCGCTGGATGGTGCCGATCCCCGGCGAGCTGCCAGCCCGCCGGCCGCGGCGGCTCGGCCTGACCCCCGAGGTCGTCGAAGCGGTCGGCGCCGAGACGGTCCTGGTCGCGTCGCCTCGCCGTAAGCTGAACCTGAAACGCGACCTGCTCATCGCGGGGGTCCTGGTGCTGGCCGTGACCGCGGCGGCGGTGCCGGTGGGGGGCCTCCTTCCGGAGAGCCGGCCGTGGGTCGTCCTCGCCTACCTCGTGCCGATCCTCTGGGCGTCGCTGAGCTATGGCCTGCGCGGCGGGGTGATCACGGCATCGGCGAGCGGCCTCGCCTGGCTGCTCGGCCTCGCCGGGATGACGGCGGTGACCGGCGAGCCGGGAGCGGGAGCCGACTTCTGGGTCCATTCCGGCCATTTCCTGGTCCTGTCGCTCGTGGGGGCTTTCGTCGGCGCGTCGCGGGAGCAGGAGGCGTGGCTGCGCGACGAGCTGGTGGACGCCAACCGCCTCCTCCGTCGCGACCTGCTGCACGTCGTCCAGGCCCTGACCCAGGCCGTCGAGGCCAAGGACTCCTACACGGAAGGGCACCTCCGGCGGGTCAGCGAGTACGCGGTGGCCCTGGGCACGCGATTGGGGTTGCGCGGCCGCGACCTCGAGATGCTCCACTATGCGAGCCTGCTCCATGACATCGGGAAGATCGGCGTCCCCGAGGAGATCCTGCGCAAGAAGGGGCCGCTCGATCCGGTGCAGGCCGAGATCATGCAGCGGCACCCCGAGATCGGCGCGCGGATCCTGGAGCGGCTCGAGCTCCTGCGCGATGCCGCCCCGATCGTCCGCCACCACCAGGAGCGGTACGACGGCAAGCTGGACGGGACCTATCCCGGCTATCCCGGCGGGCTGAGCGGCGAGAGCATCCCCCTCGGAGCGCGGATCGTCTCCGTGGTCGACGCCTTTGACGCCATGACCACCGACCGCTCCTATCGCCGGGCTCTGTCCGTGGAGCAGGCGACCGGGGTCCTGCGCAAGGAGCGGGGCCACCAGTTCGATCCCTTGGTGGTCGACACCTTCCTGCTCCTCCTGGCCGAGCGTCCCTGGCACAAGAAGTCAGGCGTGTTCAAGCGTCCGGCTGCCTGGGGTTGAATCCCCTGGCGCGGGTGCGCAGGTACAATCCGCCGCGTGACGCAATCCGGACATTTCGACTGGCCTGCCCTGGACCGCTACATCGCCCAGGTGCGGGGGTGCCGGATCTGCCCGACCGTCGAGCCGCCGCCGGTGATCGTCCGGCCCGAAGTTTGGCCGCGGATGATGCTGGTCGGGCAGGCCCCCGGGCCGCGGGAGCGTGACCTGGGGATACCCTTCGCCTTCACGGCCGGGACGCGCCTCTTCTCCTGGTTCGCGCGGCTGGGTGCTTCGGAGGAGGAGTTCCGGCGCCGGGTCTGGATGGCGGCGGTGATCCGCTGCTTCCCCGGCCGGGCTCCCCAGGGAGGCGACCGTCCGCCCGCTCCGCTGGAGATCGCCAACTGTGCTCCCTGGCTGGAGGAGGAGATCCGCCTGATCCGGCCGCTCACCGTGATCGCCGTGGGCCTACTCGCCATCGCCAAGTTCCTCCCCGAGCCCGCGCCGCTCCACGAGCGGGTCGGCCAGGTCTTCCGGGTCGCCCGGGAGGAGATCGAATTCGAAGTCATCTCCCTGCCGCACCCCTCGGGCCGCAGCACCTGGCTGGTCAAGCCGGAGAACCAGACGCGACTCGACCGCGCCCTGGAGCTGCTGGCGGCGACGCGCGGGTGGCGGGAGACGTTCCTCACCCCCTGTCCCCCTCTCCCATCGCCCTCCCCCCGACCGGGAGAGGGGGGATGACCCGGTTAATTAGGTCATCGGTGTTCATGTGATCTCATCCGGGCCTTCCCCGAGGGGAAGACGCTCCAGGCGGTGCCAATCGTGACCACTTTTCGCCAGTAAGCGCGGAGCTGTGTGACCCGGGCGTGACCCAGTTATGCTATACTTACGCCCATGAGCTACAACATCAAATTTGAGGATCGCACCCTGCGCGGTCTCCGCGTTCCCGATGGCAAGGAAAGGCAGGAATGGAGTGACACGGTGGTCCCGGGGCTTCGCTTCCGCAAGAGCGACAAGGGGCATGGCTCCTTCTCCGTCGTCTACAGGGTCAAGGGCCAGGACAAGCAGGATCGCCGGACCATCGGACCCTTCCCCCGCGTCTCCCTCGCTCAGGCCCGCGAGGAGACTCGACAGGATCTTAACGCCGCCAGCTCGGGGCGGGACCCGAAGAAGCTTCGGATGGCTCCTCCCGAGGCTCCCGAGGAACACCCGATGACCTTCGCGGGCTCTTCGAGCTCTACATGGAGCGCCACGCTCGCGATCATCTCGCGACCTGGTACGACGTCCAGCGGCGGGTCCGCAAGGATGTGATTCCCGTCATCGGCCAGATGCCCGCTGGCGAGGTGCGCAAGCGCCATCTCCATCTGGTCATCGACCGGCTCGTCACCGGCGGGCACGCCGTCAGCGCTCGCGGCCTGCTGTTTGTGATCTCGGCCATCTTCACCTGGGCCGAAGGGCGCGAGCTCGTCGAGTACAACCCGGTCCGGCGCTTCCCCTACCCCAAGCCGGCCGCGCCTCCGGAACGCAGGAGCCTCTCCGATGACCAGCTCCGGGCGCTGTGGTTTGCCCTCCTGGAGATCGCCGACCAGCCGGTGCCCGACAAACAGGCGGAGCTGCACAACGGCCAGTTCACTACGACCCGGGATCTGTTCGCTTTGGTGGTGCTGACGCGCCTCCTGCTGGGCCAGCGCACCACCGAAACCGTCGGCATGCGCCGCCAGGATCTGGAGGCTCAGTGGTGGAACCTGCCGGGCTACATTGGGCGGCGGCGGTACACGAAGACGGGACGGGATCACCGGGTGCCGCTGCTGCCGCTGTGGAGCGAGTATGTGCTGCCGCGCGTCGAGAGGTTGAGTGCCGGGCTGCCGTATGTCTTCCCCAGCGATCGGCTGCAGGACCATCACCTCCACGCCGAGAGCATCACGGCGTTCTGTTCCCAGGTGTCGGCCAAGGTGGGCTTCCCCTTCGTGGCTCGCAACCTGCGGACGACGTTCCTGACTTCCTTGGCTCGGCTTGGCGTGCTGCAGGAGGTCCGGCGACGTCTGGTCAACCACACTGATGGGACCATCGAAACGATTCACTACAACCTTTATGACTACGACGCCGAGAAATGGACGGCCGGGCTGCGTTGGGACGCCCATCTACGGAGCATCTTCTTCGGCGAGCCGGCCGGCGTGGTGCCTTCTCAGGCCTAGGCGGCCCAGTCGCGCCGGCCTTCTTGCCATTCGCGGAGCTTGTCCACGCGAAAGGCTTCCCTTCCAGGGCTGAGAGTCTCCGGGGCGGGGAACCGGCCGGCCGCGATTTCCCGTCGCAACGTGGACCGGGACAGGCTTGACCAACTGATCACCTCGGGCCAGGTCATGAACCGGGGGAGCACCTCACCAACGTTGGACAACGTGTGCCGACTCGGTGGTGACTGCTGCGGTCTGCTGTCGTTTTTCATCGGTTTTCCCTATGAGCTTGTTTTGGCTGGTGGCCCTGGCCGCTCTGGTCCTCGGGGATGTGTACCCAGGGCTCTGTGGGAGCAGGCCGAGCTCTTGGAGCCTTGCGCGGACGCGGCTGCGGCTCGACGTGGAGGTGGCGGGCGATGGCGGCGAGGCTCGGCTCGTGGCCTCGCAGGCGGGCGGCTTGGTGCTGTACTGCCCACTCAGCGGTGAGGGCGTCGTCGTCGAGGGGATCTGGCGGCCGGCCGCCCTTGCGGAGACCGCCCCAGGAGGCGAGGGCGCGAGACCGGGCTTCGTCGTTGACTTTACCGGCGGTGCGGAGCTCGCGGAGGCGCTTGCGGATGGTGGCTTCTGAGACGCCGAATCTGGCGGCGATAGCGCGTAGGGACAGGGGACGGCGGCCTCTCCGGCCTTCCCAGCAGGCCAGCAGCTCTTTCGGGCTCACGGCCGCCATGGGGTGGCCCCAGGGCTCGCCAGAAGCCCGCAGGCGGGCGAGCCTGGCTCCTTCGGAGCGGATGTGGCGGTCCAGGCGGACGGAGGGATCGAGCCAGCCAGCGGATCAGGCCGCCCGGGTCGGTGGTGTCGATGTGGTCTTCGATGGCTATCAGGGCGACGCCCTGGCGATCGAGGAGCTGGCCCAGCTCGGTCAGGTGGCGCAGGGAGCGCGCGAGCTGGCCGAGGGAGTGGACCAGAATGCCTTGCACGGCGTTCACTCGCACGGCGGCGATCAGACGCTGGAGGCCTTCTCTCCGGCCTTCGAGCCAGGGTCCCTGATCGGCGCACTCCAGGACGACTTCCCAGCCGCTCCGGGCCGCGTGGTCAGCCAAGCCGGCGAGGGTCCGCTCGACGGTGACTCGGCCGAGGTCGGCGGCCGAGGTGCGGGCGTAGGTCGCGACTCTCACTTGCGTTTCCTGCGCGCCGGCGCTGGCTGGTGGTTGTGGTAGCGCTTGAGAACGGCGCAGATGCCCACCGGGGTGAGGGGGCCTCGCTGGCCTCGGAACACAGGCTCAGGGACGGCCCAGAGCCGGTTTTCTGTTAGCCAAACGAGCAGCCGGGCTCCGAGGTCAGTGGGCAGAGGGGCGGACCAGGTGATGCCGTGGCGATGGACTGCGAGGACGAGCTTGCTGTCGGCCATGGTGATGGCTGAGGCCTGGAGGGCTGCGATCTCGGTGGCGCTCAGGCCCGCCGCGACGAGGGCGAGGAGGGCACCGTCGCGCAGCCCCACGGCCCTGCCAGAGCGGACGCGGCCGGGATCGACACGGGGAAGGCTCGTGGGCGTGCTTGGGATCGAGACGCATCAGGACCGCTCCTTTCCGGCCTTGGCCAGTCGCTTCTGTGGTGACGGGTTGGGCATCTTGGCTCCTCCTTTGTTCGGAAAGGAGGTTGTCTCCAGGAGCTCAAGAGCACCAAATCGGCAGGAGTGCCGTGGGAGGAGGTAAGTCGCACAATCCACGGGAGATAGGCTCGCTCGCGGTATAAGAGGCAAGGACCAGATAATCTGGTCCTTTGTCGGCCGCAGGCTCCACTTCAGGGCCTCAGGCCAGGCTTGCCGCGCGGCGTGGTGGCCCTGAGATCCCTCAGGGAAGGCACGAGAGGTTCCGGCGCATCGGACGGTGCCTGTGCCTCTGCGGGTCGCATGGCCGCCCGAACAAGGCGTGTGTGCGGCGCTAGCTGCCCCGGCCGAAACGGGTGTAGGGCGGGAGCCGCTCCCCTCTTCCCTCTTACCCCGCCGGGCTGGGTGTGGGAAGGTTGAACGGGCCACCGGTGCTTGTGGGTTCCAGGGTGATCGGTTCGTCATCTTGGCTCCTCCCTCTGTCGGAAAGCAGGTTGCTTCGAGGAGCGCAAGACCTCCAAATCGGGAGTGGGGCAAGATCCGGCGTAAGCCACACAACCCAAAGGAGATGAACGGTTCGGGGGCAGAAAAAAGTGTAAGGTTGAACCTTACACTTTGGTCCTCCGGAGGCCCGAAAGGCGGCGATGTGGCGCAGCCCCATGGGTTCCAGGTCGATGGGTTCGGCATCTCGGCTCCTCCCTCTGTCGGAGAGCAGATTCCTTCGAGGAGCGCAAGACCTCCAAATCGCGAGGAAGGCGAGATACGACGTAAACCTGCAGTTTTAAAGGAGATCGACGACTCAACGGACCGCCAGATTGTCGAGAATAATCTCGACAATTTCGGCAGCGGGATGCTTTCCACCGGCTCAGAGATCAGCAGCTTCACTGCCCGGCCTTTGCCGGCTTGCCGGCTCTTGAGCCTTCCTGCCTCGTCCTTTCTGCGTAGGTTTGGGCGAAGGGCACCGGGAGGGTGTCGCGTGTCAGTTTCGATCCGAGGCTCCAGTGCCGCTTGCAGAACGCAACGAGGGACTCGTCGAGGGTGAGGATGGTGGCGCGGACTTGCTCCTGGCGTGCTGTGACGAGGTTGTACAGAACGTCGAGCCCGCGGTCGCCCAGGACATGGCCGAGGTCGTCGATGACGAGGAGGTCCGCGGTGCTCTCCTGGTGGGCGCGGACCCGGGTCTCTTCGCCGAAGGAGCCAAGGAGCGCATCGAGGAGGTGGGCGGCCCGCCACCATGCAGCAGTTCGGATATGGGGCAGCCGCAGCCACAGGAGCTGCGCGGCGAGCATGCTCTTGCCGGCGTCTTCCACGCCGTGGAGGACGACGGCCCAGGTGGCCGGGCCACCGGTCCAGGCGGCCAGGTCATGGCCGAGGACGTGGGGCATGCCTCCTACGAACGGCTGGCCGGCGAGGCGGGCGGGGACGCCGTGAGAGAGCAGGGCGGACTCGCGGTCGGCGAGGAGACGGCGCTGAGACCGCTGGAAAGCCATCCTCGTCTTCTCGCAGTCCAGGCACTCGGGACGGGCGGTCAGGCGGCCGGTCTCTTTGTCCCAGAGCCGTGAGAAGGGAGGGAGGGCGATCTCGTGCCCGCCAGGGCAGACGTAGACGGGCCAGTCTGCGGGGTTGGCAGCCAGTTTCCGCTGGAGATCGGTCCAGACGGTCGCGAGGCTGTTCATGAGTGACTCCTCCACTTGATGGTCCTCAGGCTCTCTTCCTCGAGATCGACGATTTGCTGGAGCTTTTCAGCCGCTCCGCTGGGTGGGTCGTTCGGGGCTCGGGCCCCGGTGCGATCGGGGCGGGGCTCCGGCGGCTGCTCGCGCCAGCACCGTCGCTTGTTGATCCAGTTGGCGAGGTTCATGGGGAGGCTGGCTCCAGCCTCCCAGGCAGCGCACCAAGCGGTATGGCGCTCGCGAAGCTCGGACAGGGTGAGGCTTTGGATTCCTGGTCGTGCGGCGGTGCCGTCGGCGCGGAGGCTCGCCGGTCTTCAGCGCTTGGAGGAGCGCGTGCTGGAGGTCTGTTCCCCCGGCAAGCCCGGGCGGGTGGGCGGCTTGAAGCTCCTGCGCCAGGGTGTCGAGCAGAGACTCCCCCGGGAGCGGCGCGGCGTCCCAGCGAGTCTTCGGCGGGGGCGCCACCGGCCGCGGGCCGGCTGCGGGTGCAGGCACCGGCGCGGGAGCCGGTATCGATTCCATCTCACCTTCCGGCAGGGCAGCTCCCGGCTTGGCGATGTTTTCGAGGAAGGCTTTGAGGAGGGCCTCCGGGTCTTGCCGTTGGTCTCTCGTCCCAGCCTGGATCTCTTTGCGCCGTCTCTCGGCGTCGCTCTTGAAGTGAGCGAGGTAGCTCGCCCAGATAACGCTCTTGAGGGAGGAGTCGGGCAGGGCATTCCAGTGGCGTGCCCAGCCGATGACCTGGTTGGGATTGTCCGGCGCGTTGTAGCGGATGCCGTTGGTGAGGAAGATCAGCCGGGCTTTCCAGTCGACCTCGACCAGGTGTTCCCGGATCAGTTCCTCGAACCGCTCCAGGAACGAATCCGGGGGCCACTCCAGGACTTCCGCCATGGCGGCGGCGCCGGAGCGGATCACTCCTGGAAGCGGCCCCAGCTCCGGGCAGATGAGGAGGTGCTTGAAGAGTCCACGTCCAGACGGAGTTTCCGGAGTGAGGGCAAGGAATTTGGTGTCACCGTGGAGGTGAACGTCCACTTGGCGGTAGAAGCTTGCTGGGGTCGGCATGCGTGCTCCCTCCTTGGTCGGAGAGCAGGTTGTATCGAGGGGCGCAAGACCTCAAAGTGAGCGCGAGTGCGATTTGGGCGTAAACCGCTCAATTTGCAGGAGATCCGGGATCAGTGCATGAAGGGAAACGAAGAAATGATTTCTTCATTTCGCACCCTTGGCGGTTGCGGGAAGGGTTCGGGGAGCGGTTGCTGGACGGTCGCGGACACGGTCCACGCGCGCGTGCGCGCGTCTACTCATTCTCAATCTGATACTGAATAGGCAGTCTCAGAGAGAAAGATAAAGCCTTTCGCGCGCGAGGGAGGCGCCAGTCCACGAGGGAGGGAGAAGGGACGAACACGGACGGCACGGACGAACAGGACCTCAAGGACAGCAAGAGAGGACGGCGGAGGTGCCGGCTGGAGTGAGCGGGCCTCGCTGGCCCGAAAAGACCGGCTCAGGCACGGCCCAGAGCCGGCTTTCCGTCAGCAGGTGGGGGAGAGTACAGACGGTAGGCCCGAATCTTCAGAAGGCCAGCTTCAGCTCCAGGCCGAAGATGTTGGCCTGGTAGTCCCCCTGCTCGGGGTTGAGCAGCAGCGCGCCTGGCAGGTAGTTGGTCAGGCCCTGCAGGATGAAGCTGTCGATGGTGTAGTCCTCGTAGCGGTAGAAGACCCCCGCCGAGGCCTGGTCGGTGATCCGGTAGTCCAGCCGGCCGAGCAGGCTGAGGAGCTCGATGTCCTCGTAGTTGTCGAAGTCGAGGGCCTGCTGGACAGGGCGGCCGGACAGCGGCAGGCCGCCGGGGAAGGCGGTGAAGTCCGCGAAGCCGTCCGATTTCGACCAGCGGCCGGAAATGTCGGTCGTCCACTTCTCGGCGAAGCGGGACGTGAAGCCCAGGCCCCAGGTGTCGGTCTTTTCGTCGAAATCCGCCGTCCAGTCGTCCAGCGGGTTGTTCGAAGGGGTCGCGCCGGACTGGCGGGCGCGCTGGAAGACGTCGCGGTCGGCGCGATGGCCGAAGACGTAGAAGTTGAGGTTGTCTCCGGGCGTGTAGCCGACCTCGAAGTTGTATTGCAGGACCTCGTCGGAGATCAGGCCGAAGGCGCTCTCGTCGTAGTCCTCGTCGCGCCCGGTGACTCCGAAGGTGAGGTTCCAGGCCTGTCCCGCGAGTTGGGCCTGGACGTTGAGCTGATCGTACTTGCGGGCGGCCTGCTCGTACTTGCGCAGCGCCGGCAGGTTGCTGACCCCTGCGGGATCGACGAAGCTGGCCTCCTGGGCCTCCGGGTCGTAGCCGTCGATCGACCGGTCGCCCATCTCGTAGCTCGCTCGCAGGTTGAGCCAGGCGAACGGCCGGCTGTCGAAGCTCAGCTTGAGGATGTCCTCGTCCGAGCTTTCCACCTCGCGGAATTCGCGGTCCCAGGTCTGAAGGGTGTAGGAGAGGGCGAGGCGGCTGTTGCGCACGAAGTCCCAGCCCAACTCGGCTCCCAGGTCCTGCACCGTGTAGGCGTAGGGGACCGTGATGCGCGGGATCTCTTCCCAGACCGCATGGAAGCGCACATAGCCGGGGACCTCGATCCGCTGCGACTTGTTGTCGTAATCGTAGAGGCGGTAGCGGAAGGTCAGTCCCAGGCTCTCGCCGAACCGGGTGCCTGTCTGCGCGCTGATGTTGAAGACGTCGACCTTGTTGTCGGCGTTGCGGGCCGGAAGGTTGGCGATTCGGTCGGGTCGAACGCAGCGCCGGTCTCGGCGATGCCGACGATCGCCGGATTGAACGTGTAGGGCAGCAGCGGCTCGTCCTGCGTCATGACGTTGTAGGACACGCTGCCATTGGCGAACCAGTCGCCCCCGAACCGGGCGCGGCCGGTCAGGAAGAGCAGGCTCGACTCGTTGTCGGGCGCCAGGTCGGCGAAGCCGAGGCTCGAGCCGTTGATGGACGACGAGCTGGGTGACTGATAGGCGTTCGCATCGGTCGAGGGATTGATCCGGAACGGATTGTCCCAGATCAGTGTGCTGATGTCGTTCTTGAAGGTCGAGTAGCGGTAGCCGAAGCGCAGCCCGGCCTGCCGGGTGTTCCATTCGCCGGCCAGCTCGGCCGCGTCGGTCTTGTAATCGATCGGCTCGGGGATCTCGGTGACGTTGTTGAACCCGAAGCTGCCGCCGAAGGGTCGGTCGCCCTTGCGGTTCTCGTGGCTGTATTCGAGGCTCCAGCCCAGCCGCGCCATGCGGCCCAGGTCGAGCCGGACGAGCGTCCGGTCGCGGATCAGGCCGAGGTCGACCTCGGTGGCGGTGGCCAGGTATGGGGCGAGCAGGCCGTTGAGGAAGGCGAAATTCACCCCGGTCCGGTTGGTGGCGAACTGCTGTGCCACGGCCCCTTCGATGGCGGCCTGGACGGGGTCGGCGATCTCGAGCCGGCCGGCGCCGGTCCGCGTCCACAGCATGTGGCCGTTGTTGCCGAAGCGGTGCGGGATCTTGTTGAAATCGAAGAGGAGCCCGTACCGGCCGGATACGCCGTAGTCGAGGGTATAGCGGGCGTCGTCGCGGCCGATCGCGTCGGCGCGGATATCGAGCGTGCGGTCGCCGCCCTCGCCGAACAGATGGAGCGAGGGGCGGAAGCCGCTGTCGAGATCACGGTACTCCTCGAACTTGGACGACTCGGTGTCGACGTCGGTCTCCAGGACCTGGAGGACCAGCGGGTCGACCCGGAAGGTGAAGCCTTGGCTCGGTCGCCTCTTCAGTTCGGTCGCGGATTCGGCCTCCGTCGCGGCTTCGGCCTGCGTTTCCGTCCCGGCAGCGTGGCTCGGTTTCCGCCTCCGTCTCCTGCGCCGCGAGCGGCAGGCCCGCGAGGAGGAGCACGGCGGCGACGACGCGACGAGCCAGAGCTCTGCGGAATCGTGCTCATGGCATCCTCCTAGTGCGCGAGGTACGGGCTCGACGGGTGGTTGGAGCCGTGGACCGCCGCGTGGCAATCCAGGCAGGCGCGGTTGAACAGCCGGTTGCTGCCGGTCGCCGGATTTTCGAGCGTCGGCGCGCGGAAGGCGTCGTAGAGCGTGCCCGGGTGGCGGGTGTTGGCGTGGCACTGCTGGCAGATGTAGGGCACCGAGGTCTTCTGCAGCTTGATGTGGTTCGACCCGTGCGGCGTGTGGCAGTTCATGCAGTTTTCCCGCACCGGCGGGTGCTCCCACAGGAACGGGCCGCGCTTCTCGGCGTGGCAGGTGTAGCACTGGTCGTTGACCGACGCGGCCTTGATCAGCTTCGGGGTCTGGGTGCCGTGCGGGTTGTGGCAGTCGGCGCACGCCATCTTGCCCTCGCGGATAGGGTGATGCGAGTTCTTCCACATTTCCGCGCGCACGTCCTTGTGGCAGGACAGGCACGACTCGGGGTGCTCGCCGTCTTGAGCTGCGCGTTCTCCGACTTGAAGGAATGGATGCTGTGGCAGCTCACGCAGGAGAGGTTGCGCCGCTCGTGCGCGCTGCCGTGCCAGAGGAACTGGCTGGCGCCGCCGTGGCAGCTCTGGCAGACCGCGGACTGCCGCTCGACGCTCAGCTTGTCCACTCGGGGATGGAGAGCCGGGTTGTCCGGGTCTTCCGCGTGCGCGCTCCCGGGCCGTGGCAGGTCTCGCAGCCCAGGTTGGAAAGGCGGGCGAAGCCGCCCTTGCCGTGCGGGGTCTTCGCCAGGTGGTCGGCGACCTCGCCGTGGCAGGCCGTACAGACGTCGCTGCCTACGTAGGCCGCCGAGGCGCTGGCCGCCGGGGGGGCGGGTGGTTGCTGGGCCGGTCCGGGCTGCCGTTGCGCGGCGCCTCCCCACCCCGCCACGGCGAAGAGCACCGCGGCACCGAGGGGAAACAGGATGCGCTGCATTCTCATAGGCCCTCCTCCGGGCTCCTGGAAAATCTGCTGGCCTCTATTGGAGCGTGAAGGAGACACCGGCCACCACCGCCCGAAGGAGGGCTTCAAGGTCTCCCAACGGGGGGGCGCGCGTCCCACCCCGTTGGGGTGGGGAAGAGCGAGGCCGTGGCGCTACCCTTCAGGACGTGGCGGGCGATCCGCACCGCCTCTAGGCTTCAGAGCAGAAAGCGCCAGTCCCAAGAAGGAGACCGTCATGAAGAAGCTGTTCGGTTTCGCCCTGTCCGCCACCCTGGCCGGACCCCTGCTCGCCCTCTTCTACTGCGGCGCCACCGGACCCGCCGCGGCGCAGGCGCCCAAGGTGCTGGACGGCAAGCAGATCTTTCTCGCCCAGAAGTGCAACCTCTGCCACGCCGTCTCGTCGGCGGGTATCCAGGCGACGGTCAAGTCCGAGAAGATGAAGGGACCCGATCTCACCGGAGTGGCCCCCAAGATGGACGCCCGGGTGCTCAACGACTTCCTGCGCAAGAAAGCCGAAATTAACGGCAAGAAGCACGGCAAGGAGTTCACCGGCAGCGACGAAGAGATCGGCGCCCTGATCGCCTGGCTGCAGAAGCAGGAGAAGAAGTAGTCCCGTCCCGGGAGGCGCCATGTCCTATCTCAACGAAGCCGTGGCCGCGGTTGTGCTGGTCGCGATCGCGCTGATCGCCCTGCTGGTGCTCCGCCCCTCGCTCACCACGGTCCGTGGCGGCCGGATCCTGGCCTTTCTCGCTTTTCTGGTGCTGCCACTCCTGGCCACGGCGATGGGGTTGTCCGCCCACATGGAGCACTCGAAGTCGACCGAGTTCTGCCTCTCCTGCCACGTGATGGAGCCTTACGGCCAGAGTCTCCTCGTGGACGACTCGTCCTGGCTGCCGGCCCAGCACTACCAGAACAACCGCGTCCCCCGCGACCACGCCTGCTTCACCTGCCATACCGACTACACAATGTTCGGCGATTACAAGGCGAAGCTGCGCGGGCTGCGGCACGTCTACGTCAACTATCTCGGCACCATCCCGGAAAAGATCAAGCTCTACGAGCCCTATAACAACCGCGAGTGCCTGCACTGCCACGCCGGATCGCGGGCGTTCGAGGAGAGCGATTTGCACAAGGAGATGCGCGCCGATCTGGGAACGAACAAGACCTCCTGCCTGGAATGTCACGACGCGGTCCACGAGGTCCACGATCTGAAGGGGAAACCCCTGTGGAAGGAGCCCAGGCCATGACCGGCACCGATCCGCGCCTCGCGCGCCGCCTGAAGCTCGCCGGCCTGCTGGTGGGGCTCGGCCTGCTGATCGAGGCGGCCACCCTGTTCTGGTCGCATCCCACGGCATTCCTCGCCTTCCTGCTCCTGGGAGGCGTGCTGGTGGCAGCGGGCGTGGTGCTTTATCTGTTTTCGATCGTGACCTATCCGGCCGTCCCGCGAGGGAGCTGACGATGTGGAAATACCTTCTGCTGTGGTTTCCGATGGTGGGGATCGCTTTCGCCAATGGCGCGTTGCGGGAACGCTGGATTCGCAAGCACGCCGGCGAGTTGCGGGCGCATCAGATCTCCACGGTCCTGCTGATCCTGCTGTTCGCCGTCTATATCTGGATCGTCGTCCGCATCTGGCCTCCCTCCTCGCCGGGCGCCGCCTTCGCCGTAGGCCTGATGTGGCTCGGGCTCACGCTCGCGTTCGAGTTTCTCTTCGGGCACTACGTGTCCGGCCTTTCCTGGAGCAGGCTCCTGCAGGATTACAACCTACTCGCCGGGCGCCTGTGGGTCCTTGTGCCCCTCTGGGTTCTGATCGCGCCCTGGGTCTTCTACCGATTGCGGCAGCGATAGGTGGCCACACGCTCAAGTCAGGTTGATGACACGGCTACGGATCTACGGATCGATCGAGTCGATGTACGGCAGGCTCAATCTTAAGCGGAACGCCCGCACCCAATCCGCTGGCAATCGGCCCGTCTGTTTGCAGCGGGTCTCGAGTTCCCTACGAAGCCCGGCGCCATACGGCACCACGATGTAGCCGGTGTTCGTCTCACCGACCATCAGGCAGTCCTTTCCCTGGGCCAGATCCAACGCAACCAGCAGACAGAAGCAGGCATCCAGGCAGTCCTGATCGCTCTTGCGGGGCGAAGTGTTCCTGCCTGAGCCGTCGATCCACCCCGCAGTCTCGGGGAGGTCGCGCTCGCGAAACGCTGCGGATGCCTGCGAGCAGAGGTACTGCCAGTCCTGGGGCAGGAAGGTCTTCCTTCGCTGCGGGTTGTAGTTGGGCAGCCGACCCGAGGGGCGGGTATCCGGCAGCAGCCAGCCCAGCGCGATCAACATCAACACCGGATAGGTCTCAAGGACCCACGTACTCCCCACTGGATTGAGGGGATCCGCGGCGCCGCCGAACTGATCCAGGAACGACCACACCGGTGCCTCCTTGCCAAACATCTCCTCCCTGCCAAGATTGGCCGGCTGCATCCCACCATAGCGGAGGCTGACGGATGAACAGACCAGGTTGTCAACCGGCCGTTGGCGTTCGGCATTCTTTACGATGGTCGGCTCGTCGAGCAGGACGATGGTCGCTGTTGGCAGGTGCTCCGCCTGCCACTCCAGGATCACACGCTCCGCCTGGTTGAAATCGCCGGTTTGGGGTGGTCCCAACTCGCGCAAGGTCCCGTCTTCCAGTTGCAGCGCTCCGACGAGCGCCCCGCTGTGGGTGCGGGTCCACGCGGAATCGAAGCCGACGAGCAATGTGGTCATGAGCCGGGCTCTTTTATCGTTGATCCGGGGTGCCGAAGACGTCGAGATCGCGAACTGTCACTGAAGGAGCGGGAGAGATCTTGGAAAAGCTCGAGCCTGTGACGCCCGGCGAGTTGCTACTCCAGGAGTCCAGCGGATCGGTGAAATCGTGGCTGGCACTCGGGACATGCGCGGGGGCCTGCGCTCACCCGGTTTCCGGGAGCAGGCCGAGAAGCGATCGAACTGATGGCTCAAGGCTTGTCAGACCCGCCTAGTCGTACTTGCGCACGAACGGTCGAAGACGATCGGCGGTCAGCAGGACGACCCACTATCCGAGGATAACCCATTCATGACACGGCTCCGAGGCCGGCCGCCGCCCTGACCGCCGGGGCCGGCCGCTGACGAACATGACCAGCGCCGCGTCCTGGAGCCACTGCGTGGGCTCGGCGGTCTCCACCTCCGAGGTCATCACCTCCTCGACCCGGATCCGGTGCATAACATCGTTCTGGTAGCTCAGCACCAGCCCTGCGCGCTCGATCAGCGAGTGGCGCAGGAGGTCCCGGTGGGTGAGCAGGCCGACCAGGTCGCCGTCGTGATCGAGGACGACCAGGTGACGGAACCGATGGTCAAGCATGAGCTCGTAGGCCATGGCAACACTGTCGTCGGGCCGGACGGTGACGACGTTCGGGGTCATGAGGTCACGGACTCGAAGCTCGTTCATGGATGTCACCTCCTCATGAAGTTGGGCGCCGGGAGCAGCCGTGAAGGGGTGTCCCGCGACCAGGTCCATCTTGCCCGCGGGCAGCCGCCGGGGACGACATCTCCGGGGGTTGGAAGGTGCGCGCGGGAGGGTGGGCGCGGGGCGGCGGCGACACTACCCGGCTGGGTGGTGGCCTCCGAGACGCTCACCCCGGAAACAGATAGCACCGCCCCCGGGCTGCGGCGAGCAGCTCGGCGCGGAATGTGGGGTGGGCGATGCCGATCAGCGCTTCGGTGCGCTGGCGGATGTTCTTGCCCCAGAGGTCGGCGATGCCGTACTCGGTGACGACGTAGTGGATGTCGCCCCGGCTCGTCACCACGCCCGTGCCTTCTTCGAAGGTGGCCTGGATGCGGCTGACGGTCCCCCCCTTGGCCGTGGCCGGCAGCGCGATGACCGGCCGGCCGCCGCGGCTGCGCGCGGCGCCGCGGATGAAGTCGACTTGGCCGCCGATGCCGGAGAAGAAGCGGCCCCGCACCGTGTCCGCGGCCACCTGGCCCGTGAGGTCGACCGCGAGCGCCGAGTTGATCGCCACCATCTGGTCGTTCCTTGCAATCTGGAACGGGTCATTGGTGAAGCCGCTCGGCCGCATCTCGATCTGCGGGTTGTCGTGCACCCACTCGTAGAGGCGGCGCGTCCCCATGACGAAAGAGGTCACGATCTTGCCGGGCAGAAAGGTTTTTCGCCGGCCGGTGAGGATGCCCGCTTCGGCGAGGTGCATGACCCCGTCGGAGAGCATCTCGGTGTGGACCCCCAGGTCGCTCCGGTCGGTCAGGGCAGCGAGGGTGGCGTCGGGGATCTTGCCGATCCCCATTTGGAGCATGGCGCCGTCCTGGATGAGCGAAGCGACGTTACGGCCAATCTCGCGGAACACCTCGTCGAGCGGCTGCGGGGTGAGCTCCGGCAGCGGCACGTCCACGGGTACGAGCTGCGCGATGCGGTCGACGTGGAGGAAGGAGTCGCCGAGGGTGCGCGGCATGTTCGGGTTGACCTCGGCAAGAATCAGGTCGGCCGTGTCCACGGCGGCGCGCACGATGTCGACCGACACGCCCAGGCTGACAAAGCCGAGCCGGTCAGGCGGGCTGACCTGGATCAGGGCGACGCCGATGTGCACGCGGCCCGAGGTGATGAGCTGCGGGATCTCCGAGAGGAAGACCGGCATGAAGTCGGCCCGCCCTTCCTGCACCGCCGGCCGGACGTTGGCGCCGATGAAGAATGCGGTGTGGCGGAACCGGCTTTCGAGCCCGGGCTGGATGTAGGGGGCCGAGCCCAGGGTCATCAGGTGGACCACCTCGTTGCCCGCGAGGTGCGTGCCGTGGGTGACCATGGCCTCGACGAGCCCGCCCGGCTCCGCGGCCCCTGAGCCGATGAGGATGCGCTTCCGGGGCGGGATCAGCCGCACCGCCTGCTCGGCGCTGGCGATCTTGGCGGCATAGCGGACCTGCCAGGCCTGCTGTGGATCGAGGCTCATGCGTGCGTGGTCCTGTGGAGCGGTCTGTCCTGGGCGGCGCCGTCTTCGAGAAGCGGCAGGTATTGCTCCTCTTCCTGGGCGAAGTGGAGCCGCAGGATGGCGTGCAGGCCATAGAGGATCCGCCGCAGGTCGCGCAGATCGTCGGGCACGAGCGAGGTGAAATCGTCCACCGGAAGCTCGTCGAGCAGGCGCCCGAAGAGGCGGACGAGGTGGGCGATCTCCAGGTGGGCGCGGCTCATTGCGGCGGTCGGGTCCTCGCCGCCGATGGCGCGGGCGACGAGCGGATAGACGGTGGCGTCCTCGGTCTGCTCGTGCGGCAGCAGCCGCTCTTCCAGGAAGCGCCGGAGGTCTGCCAACTCGTGCTTCGCCCCGCGGGCCGGCAGCTCGTCCAGGCGGTCGGCGACCGCACGGAGGCGATCCACGTCGGGGAGCAGCATCCTGTGCTCGGCCCGGTATTGCCGGCTGAGCCCCTCTCCTTCGGGCTGCGGGTGCCGGCGTCCGCCGCTCAGGGCGCGCAGGGCGTTGAGGATGACCGCGACGTCGATCACCTCCTGGAGCAGGGCGCCGGCAACCGGCGGCAAATAGCCGGCGGCGGCGGCCACCATGGCCACGAGCGACAGCCCCATGCCGGCGACGACGCTCTGCACGGCGATGGCACGCGAGCGGCGGGCGACGGCGAGCGCCTCGCCGAGGCGGTCCAAGCGGTCGACGGTGACCACCACGTCGGCGGCCTCTGCCGATGCCGTGGCGCCGCGCGCTCCCATGGCGACCCCCACGTCGGCCGCCGCCAGGGCCGGCGCATCGTTGACCCCGTCGCCCACCATCATGGTGGGTCCCCGGGAACGCTCGGCGAGCACGGCCGCGACCTTCTCCTCCGGCGAGCGCTCCGCCAGGACCAGGTCGGCGCCGATCCCGGCCCCCACCATCTCGGCCACTTCCGGGTGGTCGCCGGTGACCAGCACCACCCGTCCGATCCCAGCCCGGCGCAGGGAGCGCAGGGCCTGCGGGCTGTCGGGCCGCACCGGATCGTGCAGGATCAGGGCGCCGGCGACTGCTCCGTCGATTCCCAGGAAGATGCTCGAGGAGCCATCGAGAGCGGTCCGCCTTCGCACCCGCCGCACGCCTGCGGGAAGGGGCCCGCCCGGATCGATCCAGGCGAGCTTGCCCAGGGCCACCCGGCGGCCGTTGACCTCTCCTTGGATGCCCCAGCCCGGCCGCTCCGTCACTCCCGTGGGCAAGGAGAGGGAGAGGCCGCGGTCGCGCGCTGCCCGCACCACGGCGGCGGCCAGGACGTGCTGCGAGACCTGGTCCAGGGAGGCGGCCAGCCGCAGGACCTCCTCGGCGGTCTCCGCACCGAAGGTCTCGAGGCCGGAGAGCGCCGGCATCCCGGTCGTGATCGTACCGGTCTTGTCGAGCAGCAGGACGCGCGCCTGGGCCAGGGCCTCAAGGGCCGCGCCTCCCTTGACGATCACACCGCGCTTGGCGGAGCGCGACACGCCGGCGAGGAGGGCGACCGGCGCGGCCAGGATCAGCGGGCAGGGGGTCGCGACCACCAGCACGGCCAGGGCGCGCACCGGGTCTCCCGAGAGCGCCCAGGCGATCCCTGCCATCGCCAGGGTCAGCGGCAGGAAGAACAGGGCATAGCGGTCGGCCAGGCGGACGAACGGGGCCTTGGAAGCCTCCGCCTCCTGCACCAGGCGGACGATGCCGGCGTAGGTGCTCTCGGCCGCGGTGGCCACCGCGCGCATCTTGAAGGGGCCGCCGCCGTTGACCGTGCCGCTACGCGCCAGGTCGCCGGGGGCACGCTCGACCGGCTTGGACTCGCCGGTCAGCGCCGATTCGTCGAGCACGGCGGCCTCGTCCTCGACCAGGCCGTCGACTGGCACGACTTCCCCCGGCTTGACCAGCAGCAGGTCGCCGGGGCGGACCTCGTCGAGCGGCGGAGACGTGAGGCGCCCGTCCTCGTAGCGGTGCACTTCCCGCGGCGCGCGTGCCGCCAGGGCGGCAAGCTCGCGACGGGCGCGGGCACCGGCAAATGCCTCGAGCGCCTGACCGCCGGAGAGCATCAGAGCGATCACGGCACCAGCCAGGTGCTCCCCGAGCGCGAGCGAGCCCACCATCGCCAGCAGGGCGATGAGGTCCACCCCGAGCTCGCCGCGCCGCAGGTCGGCGATGACGGTGAGCGCCAGCGGAGCGAGGACCACGGCGGTCGTGAGGGCCCAAAGGACCGCGGCGGCACTGGTGGCCCCGGCGAGCCAGGCCAGGCCTCCTGCGAGGATGCCGGACAGCGCGATCACCGCGAGAAGCCGGCCTGGCTTCGGGGATGAGAAAGGCGTGCTCATCTCGCCAACTGTAGCTGTTCTCTCACATCCATGACGCGCGTCGGAGCGGCTGCCAGTTCGTGATGCCAGGCGGGCTCCGTCTGGGTGATGACCGCGTCGGCGATGCCCTCTTCGAGAGCGGCTTCCGGCGAGATCATGAGCACGCTGCAGGGGGCCTTACGGGCGACCGTCGAGGCCACGCTGCCCAGCACCAGCCGGTCCAGCCCGCCGCGCCCGTGGGTGCCCACGATCACGAGGTCGGCCGGGTGCTCGTCGAGCTCGCGGAGGATCTCGAAGCGGGCTTCGCCAGGTAGGATCGCGGTCTCGACGTGGAAGGGCGCCTCTGGCCGGTTCTCCAGGACGAAGCGCCGCAGCTCCCTGGCGGCGGAAGGCTCGATCTGCTCGAGGGGTATTCCCCCGGTCCGCTGCCGGGCCGCGACGGCGTCGAGGAAGCTGAGGGCGTAGACCGCCTGTACCTGGATCTCCTCGCTGCCCGCGAGCTGCGAGAGGAGGTGCAGGCCGCAGCGGAAGGCGTCACCCGAGAGCGTCGAAAGGTCGACCGGAGCCAGGACGCGGCGCGGCGGCACCCGCAGCTCGTCACGCACGACCAGGACAGGGCAGGGAGCCTTGCGCAGGACCCGCTCCGCGGTCGATCCCAGCAGCTCGGCGGCGAGCGGCCCGGACCCGGTGGCGCCGACCACGATCAGGTCGGCGCCGATGCGCTGCGCTGTCTCGGTAAGGATCCGGTAGGGGGCTCCCGCCCGAACCTCGGACCCGGCAAGCGCGAGCTCGTCGATGCCGAGCCTTGCGATCTGCTGGCGCAGCTCCGCGTTGCAGCGGGTGATCTGCTCGCGATCGAGGTCGGCTCCTGCCCCGACCTCATAACCAAGGACCGGGGACTCGTGCTGGGCCGCGTGCGCGATGAAGACCCGGGCGCCCGCCGCACGAGCGACGGCGAGCCCTGCGCGCACAACCTGGTCGCTCTCGTCTCCGAGCGAGGTGCCGATCAGCACGGTGCGCAGCGGGCGGTGCGAGCGGACCAAAGGGGAAAGGCTGTTCTGAATGCTCATGGCTTCCTCCGTTCTACCCAAACCAGTATTCACCCACCACGGGTGATGAAGAGGCCTTCGCCGTAACGGCGGGAGCCTCGTCAGAGACATAGCTCCAGTCGGCGCTCGTCCGGGTTTCTCGATCCTCCGTTGCAGCGCCATCCTGCCGGCTTGTCTCCGGTGGGATGACGAGCAGGTTGCAGCTCGCGCTCTGCAGCACTCCGGAGGTGACGCTGCCGAGCATGAGGCGTTCGAAGCCGCTGCGCCCGTGGGTGCCGAGCACGGCGAGGTCCGTGTTCCGCTCTGCGAACGTGGCGAGGATCTCCTGCCGCGGATAACCGGTGCGTACCTGCGTCAGCCGCGGGCGGCTCCGTTTGTCGGTGTTCTCCGCCACGAAGCGGTGCAGCTCCTCGCCGGCGAAGCGCTCGATCTGCTCGGGTTTGAAGGTGAGCGAGCCCGCAACCTCGAACGGATTGAGGACGAAGAGGGCCTCCGCCTCGGTGAGCGGAACCCCGATCTGGCCCAGGAGGTCCACGCCCTTGCGGAGCGCGTGTGCCGAGATCGGCGAGAGGTCGACCGGGATCTCCACACGGTAGGGTGGAAACGTGGCCTCGGAACGGACGGCGAGCACCGGACAGGGTGCCTTCCGGATCACCCGGTCGGCGGTCGAGCCCAGGAGCACATGGGTGGACTCCACGGCGCCCACGACGATGAGGTCGGCTTTAACGCGCCGAGCGAGATTCACGATCTCCCGGTGCGGCGTGCCGAGCATCAGAAGGACCTGGTCGGGGGAGAAGCCGGCGAGCTCGGACAGCCCGGTCCTCTGGGCCTGCTCATTGATCAGATCTCTGAGGCTCTTCACTTGCTCCTGCATCCAGAGGGCGTCCACGCCTGCGCCGGTCATGCCGAGGAGCGGGGTATAGACGTGGATGAGCCATGGGGAAGCGCCGGTGGCGCGAGCGAGTGCGACGCCGGTCCGCACGATGCCGTCGCTGTTGTCGCCGAGGGAAGTGCCGATGACGAGGGTCTTCAAGGATTTGGTCATGATCGTTGCCTCCTTTT
Organism: uncultured Holophagales bacterium; assembly: GCA_963842525.1. GTDB lineage: Bacteria > Acidobacteriota > Thermoanaerobaculia > Multivoradales > UBA5704 > UBA5704. The sequence continues at coordinate 747,774 of CAWJGT010000009.1, read as the reverse complement.
GTCAGACCCTTTTTCCCACAGCGGCGTCCGGCGCGGGATACCCCTTGAGGTAAGGCGCGGCACGCAATGGGATGGCGCTGCCGGCTACCCCGGCGGGTGGGGGCCGCCTGCGGCGGTCTGGGGCGGCGCCGGGTTGGCCTGCACCGTCGGCAGGCCCGGCACTCCGCGTACCGCCATCTGCCCCTGGCGGGCGTAGTCGATCGACTGGGCGAGGATCCGCACCGCCTCCTGGTCGGCGTGGAAGCCCATGGAGTTCTCCGCCTCGATGAAGTCGAGATAGAACTGGGCCTTGCGCTGGAAGTCCCGGGCGCGGGCGAGCTGGTCCGGGGACGCCTCGGCCTGCCGGGCGATCTTGATGTCGTTGATCAGCGCCACGAGGGCGTCCATGGCCCGGTTGCGCATAGCAAAGGTGCGGTCCTGGATGGTCTGGATCCGCGCCTTGAGCTCCTCCTCGGGCCATTTGTGGCAGGTCTGGCAGGCGTTGTTGATATTGAGCACAGGGCTGCGCACGTGGTGGTCGCTGATCTTCAACGCCCCCACCCGTGTGTAGGGCATATGGCAATCGGCGCAGGCCACTCCCGAGCGTGCATGGATGCCCTGGCTCCACATCTCGAACTCGGGATGCTGCGCCTTGAGCACCGGCGCGCCGGTCTCGGCGTGCTCCCAGTCCTTGAACTGTTCCGTGTCGTAATGCGCCAGGATGTCGTCCACCCGGAGGCCGTTGTGCCAGGGGTAGGTCAACCGCTTCTCCGGACCCTTGAAGTAATACTCGACATGACACTGGCCGCAGACATAGGCCCGCATCTCCTGGCGGGTGGCCATGGTGTTGACGTCGAAGCCCTGCATCCCCTGAGAAGCCTTGAGGGTGCGGATCCCCTCGATGAAGCCCGGCCGGGCGACGCGGAGCTGCATGGTCTCGGGATCGTGGCAGTCGATGCAGGCCACCGGGTGATCGACGAGCTTGCGGGCTTCCTGGTAGGGCATCCGGTTCATCTTCTCGAAGCCGGCGATGAGGTCGCCGTTGCCCAGCTTCTTGTAGGGCAGATAGACCGAGGCGTGGCAGTGCATGCAGGTGCCGGGCTGCTGCTTGACCACCTGGCGTTGCGTGAAGGTCTGGTCCTCCAGCATGAAGGCGTGGCCGCGCTCCTCGCGGAAGTCGACGGCGAAGGCATAGCCCGCCCACATCGTCTTCAGGCGCGGGTCCTCCTCGAGACGGGACTGGGCGACGATTGAACGGGGATCCACCTCGTCGGGCGTGCGTGGCATGGCCTCGCTGCCGCCGTAACGCGTGCGTACCTGGTCCACCGTCTTCTTGTAGAGGTCGTACTGCATGGGGAAGTTCTTGCCCCAGACCGCCGGGTCTTCAGTCTGGTCGTCGATCTCCACCACCCGGTAGAAGGGGTTCCGGGCCTCCTGCTTGTGCTCGAAGATGTTGACCAGGAGAGCCGTCGCGCCGGCCGCCGCAACCGCTGAGATCAGAGCCACGCCCAGGATCAGACCCCACCCCCGCCGGCTCCGCAGCCCACTGTTCCTCATGTCGTTGTCCATCTCGTCAGCTCTCCTCGCAACGGATCAGAAGTGCCCCACGGTCGAATGGCAGCGGATGCAGGACAGCTCCTGCCCAGGTTGGCGGGGCCCTTCGATGGCCTGCACGATGGCTTCGTGACACTTGCGGCAGGCCTGCTCGGTGACCCGCCGGTTGCGCTCCCCGATCTGGATCGGCTCGTGGAACCGGCCCGTGGTGAACGCATAGGAGTGGTTGAAGCCGTTCAGGGCCTTGGTGGCGTACTTGGCAATAAACCCCTTGGGTGTGTGGCAATCGTTGCACACCGCCACCGAGCGGTGGCTCGACGACAGCCACTGGTCGTACTGCGACTGCATGACATGGCAGTTGGCGCAGGCCGCGGGGTCGTTGGAGAGGTACGACGCGCCCTTCGCATAGAGGAAGGTATAGCCGCCGATGCCGGCCGCCAAGCCGATCAGCGGCCCCAGGATGATGACGGCGAAGGTAGAGCCTCGCATGTCCTCTGCCGCCGGCCACGCCTCGCAGGAGATCTGCTCAGTCAGCCGGGCGTCGGCAGGATTCTACCCGGGAAATCGGATGCCTCCACGCGCGAGGCGAGGTTGCGGAGGAGCGAGCGCCGGATGAAGCGCGAGCCGGGACCGATGACATGGAAGTATCGGCGGAACTTCCGCCACGACTCGTCGTCAGTCGCGTCGACGCGAAGCTCGAACGCGAGGCGCGTGGCGCCCTCGCCGAGAGACGAAAGCCGGATGGCCCACGCGACCTTGACGAAGCCCGCGTCCGCGAAGGCCGCGAAAGCCTCCGCGCTCGTCAAGTGCACGAACGGGATCTCAAGGCGCCACACCTTCCCGATCGCGCCGACCGCCACCTCGTGCGGCGGCGCATCGATGAGGACCTGGAATCCAGGATGCTCGGGCGACGACGCAAAATCGGCGATGCGGAGGGAGGCCCCCGCCGCGCGCTTGCCGGCGAGGCGGCTCGGCAGCGTGCGGACGGCGAAGAGCGCACGAACGAGCGGGGATTGCGCCAGGTCGCCGTGACGCACGAGCCCCAGACGCGAGCCGGCGGCGCGGCGAGGTCGATCCGGTCGACCTCCACTCTGCGCGGCCTTGGGATGAGTCGATCGAGTGCAGGGGCCATCGTCGTTCCTCCATGAATTCACTGCCTGTCTCCCAGGCACTTTTTTCCACAGCGGCGTCCGGCGCGGGACACCCTCCGAGGTATGGAGTGGCACGCCATGGGATGGCGCCGTGGCCACCCCGGCGGGTAGGGCCGGGGATGCCCACCCGTTGGCGCCCCCTGGCCCGCCTGAACGGTCGGTGCAACCTTTCCTCGTATGGCTCAAGGTAAAGCAGGCTTCCGTCGCGATGACGCGCCGCAACTTGATCGAGGTGTTCAAATGTCGAAGAAAATCCACCCCTTTCCTTCGCCGATCCTTTTCGTGCTCGCGATGGCTCTCTGCGCTGGCGTAGGGCTCCCCGCGCAGGCCGGCGTCGACCACTGGACCCCCCTCGGCCCCATGGTGAGCTACAGCAACAGCATCGGAGTCGTTGCCGTCCATCCGGGTGCTCCCGGCACCCTCTGGACCAGCTTGCCGCAAGGTGGTCTGTACCGGAGCAGGGACCGCGGGGTGACCTGGAGGTGGGTGGGCCAGCCCTTCGCCAGCGCGGACGTGGGCGCCGTGGCGGCCGATCCCTCCCGTCCCGGCGCCCTCTGGGCCGCTACGAGCCTCTCGGTCTTCCGCACCGAGGACGGCGGCAACCGCTGGGTGCGGCTCACCGGCGACAGCTACATCGCCGCGCTGGGGGGTTCCGGGCCGACCGCCATGGTGACCGTTCCAGGGACCCTCTACGTCGTGAGCTCCCGGCGGCTGCTCGCGAGCCGCGACAACGGGCAGTCCTGGGAGATCCTCTACGACCTGGGCGAGGCCGGCTGGATCCAGGCGTTCGCCACCCATCCGGCGGCCCCGAAGCGTCTCTATCTCGTCATCTACGGCCCGGAGCACCCGGACCTCCTTCGGAGCGTGGATTCCGGGCACGCCTGGGCGCCCCTGCCGCAGCCCTTCCCCGAGGCCCGGATCGACCGGCTCGCCGTCACCGCGACCGCGGTCTACGTCTCAGACAGCGGCGCCGAGGGCGGGCTCTTCCGCAGCACGGACGGCGGCCGGACGTGGCGCGAGGTCGTGACCGGGAAGCCCGGCGCTCCGTTCGCCGTGCGCTCCTGGACCCTCGATCCGCGATCGCCGCAGACCCTCTATGTCTACGGGCCCGCGACGGAGGCAGAAAACTCCGAGCACGCTCTCTGGGTCAGCCGCAACGCGGGGCAAACCTGGCAGAAGCTGGGCCGTCCGCCGATCTTTCCCGGTGCCATCGTGGTCGACTCCGCGGCCGGAGCCCTCTATGGCACGGACTTCAAGGAACTGGCCCGAAGCCTCGACGGCGGCTTGACCTGGAAGATCGCCTTCCGGACGCCGAATACCGAGAGCTCCTGCGCCCAGATCGCCTTCCAGACGGACGATCCGTCCCGCATGGCCCTTGCCGTCGGTTTCACCCTCTACACCAGCAAGAACGGCGGCTGGAGCTGGGGATTGACGAGCGGCCTTGGGGACGTCCGGGACATCGAAATCGATCCGGAGGATCCGTCCCGGATGGTCGCCGTGAGCAGCTCCAACGGCTATCTGACCCAGGACGGCGGCCGTTCGTGGCAACAGACCTCCGACGATCTGTGGTACATCGAGTCGCTGGTCCGCGCGGACGAGCAGACGCTGTTTGCCGCGGGCGCCGGCATCTATCGCAGCACCGACAACGGGCAATCCTGGCAGACTATATTGTCCGGCTGGACCCCATGGTCCGAAGACGGGCGGTGGGCCCAGAAGCTGGAGGTCGATCCAGCCGATCCGTCGAAGGTCTATGCCCTGACCTTCCTTACCGACGTCCTCGAGCCTCCTCACGAGCCCCTGGCCGGTCTGCCGTCGATCCTGTGGAAGAGTGAGAACGGTGGCCGGACCTGGCGGAAGATCGCCCTGAACCTGCGGGCTTTCGCCTTCGACCGCAGCCGCTCCCGTCTCTATGGCGTGCGCAACCGCGACGTCCTGGCGAGCGACGATCGGGGAAAGACCTGGAAGACGGTGGCTCGAACGCCCCACCTCGTCCACGACCTGGTGATCGATCCGGAGGCCCCGGACGTCTTCTACGTCGCCGGACCGATCGTCTCGCGCAGCGCCGATCGCGGCGCGACCTGGAAGCCGTTGGGCCAGCAGGTCTATGCCTATTCCCTGACACTGCACCCCAGCGATCCGCGGATCCTGTACGCAGCAGACCGCTGGGGGGTCTTCGGGATCACGATTCCCGAGGCACCCTGAGCCAGGAGCAAGGAGTTGATCAGCGTGAACAGATGGATCAGGAAATCTCTCCTTTGCCTCCTGGCCTTCGCGATGCTCGCCCTCGGCGGTGTCCAGGCTCAGGAGCCGCCAGGCACGGACCAGGTCCGGGTGATCGTGCGAGCCCGTTTCCCCGCCTCGGGTGCCGCACCCCGGCTCGCGGTCGAGGGCAAGAGCTTCCGGGCCTCTCCGGATCTCCCGTGCTTCTATGAGCGCCGGAGCTACGCACCGGCCTGGAGCGAGGGCGGAGCGCTCCGGCCGGGGGTCGAAGCGCTGCTGGCAGCTCTCGCAGTCGCCGGGGACGATGGCCTCCGCGCCGAAGACTATCGGCCGGCCGCCCTTGCACGCCTCGCTGCGACGGTGCGGAGCCGTCCGGAGGCGGGCGGCCTGGCCGACCTGGACCTCCTGCTCAGCGACGCATTCCTCACCTTCGCCGCACACCTGCAGAACGGCAAAGTCAACCCCCAGGCAATCTACCGGGACTGCGCGTTGGGCCGCGACACCGCCGACCTCGCGGCGGTCCTCGAAGAGGCGCTGGCTGCGGACCGGGTGCGTGCCACGCTCGCCGGCTTGGTCCCTCCTCATCGGCGATACGCGTCGCTGCGAGAGGCGCTGGGCCGCTACCGCCGGATCGCCGCGCGAGGCGGCCCCGAGCTGGTCCCGCCCGGGCCCACGCTGAGGGCCTGGGATCAGGAGGAACGCGTTGCGGCCCTGCGGGCGCGCCTGGCCGAGGCCGCCGCATCCGATGCGGCAGCGCCCCTTCCGGCCGCGGAGAGCGCCGACCTGTTCGACGCTCCCTTGGAGGAAGGGGTGCGTCAGTTCCAGCGGCGCCACGGCCTGGAGGTGGATGGCGTCGTCGGCCCGGCCACCCTCGCCGAGCTCAACCAGCGGGCGGAGGACCACGTCCGGCAGATCGAGGTGAACCTGGAGCGCTGGCGCTGGCTGCCGCGCGACCTAGGGCCTCGGTATGTGCTGGTCAACATTGCAGGCTTCCGCCTGGACGCCTTCGAGGACGGCCGGAGCGTCCTCGACATGCGGGTCATCGTCGGCAAGCCCTACACCCGCACGCCGATGTTCAGCAGCGCCATGAACTCCGTGGTCCTCAACCCGTCCTGGAATGTGCCACGGAGCATCGTCCCGGAAGTCCTCGCCAGAGCGCGGAGGGACCCGTCCTATCTGCAGCGCGAGGGCTTCGAAACGCTCTCCGGATCGCGGCTGCGCCAGAAGCCGGGACCACGGAACGCCCTGGGACGGATCAAATTCGTCTTCCCCAACCGGTTCGGCGTCTACCTGCACGACACATCCGCCCCGGCGCTTTTCGGCAGCACCGTCCGCACCTTCGGCCCCGGCTGCATCCGGATCGAAAAACCTTTCGATCTGGCGGTCTGGGCGTTGCGCAGCGACCCGCGCTGGATGCCGGAGGCGATTCGCGCCGGCATCGACGCGGGGCGGGAGCGCACAGTGCCGCTCGCCCGGACGGTCCCGGTCCATGTCGCGTACTGGACCGCCTGGATCGACAGCAGCGGTACGCTCCAGCTAGGTCGGGACGTGTACCAGAGGGATGCCGAGCTCGCCCGGCTGCTGCGGGGCGAGGGACCGGCCGGCTTGAGAGGCGGGAGAGGCTTGAGGCGCAGCTCCGAAACATCGAACCCGTGGCCCTCCAGCTCCGCGGCCGCCACCGAGATCCGTTCAATCCCCGACTCCAGACCGATCAAAACGCCGTCGGCATCGCGGGTGGGGATACCCGCGTCCCAGGCGACGGAGAACTCGAAGGCGCAGCCGTTGCTGTATTCCCAACCGGGACCGAAGAACAGCTCCTTGACACGGGTGCGGATCAGAGTCTCCCAGAGGGCGAGATATTCCGATTGGCTCCAGCCCAGGGCGACGAAAGGAGCCGGGGTGATGACCAGCTCGCTTTGATAGCGCTCGCGGATTTGGCGCGCGAAATCGAGGGCCTCGGCGAAGTTGGGTTCCCAGAGCCGACGCCGATATCCCTGCTTTCCGAGTTTTGCTTGCAGCTCCTCCTCCGTGCGCACCCCCGCCGCGAGCATCAGATCGTAAAGGCGTTTGCCCGTGGTCAGCTCGCTGCTTGCGTAGAGCGCTTTCGCGCCGTTCAGGATGCAGTCGAAGGCTGAAAGCATGGTCGGCAGCTCCTCGCCGTAGGTTCTGGCGTGCGGGCTCGCTGCCAGCTCTCCGTGCTGGTTGTAGAAAGGCATTGGTGCCTCATTCTCAGGTCGTCGTCGGAGCGGCCTCGCTCCTTTTCTGGCCGCGCACTGCGAGGCGGTCGAGGAAGTCTGGGACGAGCCGTTCGGCGAAACCTGCGACAAAGGCCCAGAGGAGCAGCTTGGCAAGATGCCGACCCTGGTCAGGGATGAGCTTCAGCCACTCGAAGAGATTCCGAGCGCCTTCCACCTGGGGAAATAGCTCTCCGGTAAGGATCCCACCCGCGAAGAAGAGGAGCAGCAGAGTGGCGAAGATACCGCCGGTCAACACCGACTGGAGCAGCAGGCCTGTGCTGCCGTACTGCAATTGGATGACGCTGTCGGTGCGCTTCTGCTCCTGGGGTACGGTTTGGAGGCGCTGAAGCATGCTGACGATCCCTCCCGTCGCACCCGCGACAGCCACTGCGAGCAGGATCAGGACAGAATGATAGTCTTTGATTTGACCCCAGAATCCGACCGCCGCGATACCGCAGGCGACGAGGAGGATGTACCCGAGCGTAAATTTGCCCAGCAGATCTTTTCTCTTCTCCTCCCAAGTTTTCGACAGCTTGTAGCGCCAGAAAAGATCTTGCAGAACGACTTCGAGGTCGGCTCGTAGGCAATCGAGGTCTGGGGTTTTGGTGTTCGGGTCCATTGCCGGTGGCTGTGTTTCCACGTAGAGAGCATATCCGGCTGCGCCAATCGCATTGCCGTAACGGTTCCGGATCAGCCATGCTTTGCGGAGGAGCTTGTCCTCGGGCAACACGCGCAGGAGCAGAAGCTCGAGCTGGAAAAGGTCATCCCACGTCAGATGCTTACCTGGCCTCTTCGGAACCTCGGCGCCGACCTTTTCTCCGCCGAGTGCCAGAATCTTCTCGATCTCTTCCTTATAAGGCGCGTGCAAGGCGCCAGGCAGAGCGTGGTATTCTGCCGCAAGGTGCTTGAAATACGGTTCGATCTGATCATCGGGCAGGTGCTTCGAGGTGCTCATTGCGAACCTTTCTGGAGCGCCAGCGGTGGATAAGTGACCTCCGCATGCCCCTGACTCTTGAAATCAACCTTAAGCGATGGTTCGCCTAGATCCATCTCCACGCGGGTAGCTAGAGGAAACGCAGGCGGGCAGTTCTGACCCACCCTGATGGGCGGTGCGGCCGCTCCCGGGGGGCGTCCGGCCGGCCGACGCGGCGACAACCCGCGCGGAGCGCAGTCCGGAGGAGCTTGATCTCGGCGAGATACCGGGCCTCGACGATCGGGAATACCGGCTTCGGACCTGCACCATCCGGGCTGCGTCCTGCCGGCGACCGTCACCACCTCGAAGCTGGGTGGCTCCGGATCTGGCGTTCCACCATGCCTGGTCGACGGCGCGGATCACGGCGTCGCGGTATTTCTCTGGGAACCCGGCCGGGAGGCCTCCATCGCGAGGCGCACCAGTGCCAGGCGCTTGCCCTCGCGCAGTTCCCTTGGTCGCCCCCGTGAGGCCGAGGCCCTGGGTGGCGATTCCCCGCTGCTGGCAGAAGCGCAGAGCGTAGAAGCCGGCGCAGGTGCCGAGCGAGGCCAGAAACAGGTTGAACGGCTCGGGGAGCCGTCCCCCCGCCGCCGTGCTCCGCTGCCTGGTCGGTTGCCACGGTGAAGCCTTTGAAGGCGGCGTTCACGCCAAGCCCGCCGGGAAACGTGATCTTCATGTTCATGGCTGTCTCCTTCTCTCTTTTTTTCAGGGCAGGGTCACCAGGGCCGGGGTGCTCGACCACGGCGTCGGCGAGCGACCGGCTTAGGCTTGCGGCCGGCGGGATCATCGGCACACCCTCCTTGGCACTCCTCTTGGGCGAAAGACCCTAACGGGCCTCTGTGCTCGATGCCACGCCCATCGGGGTGGGCCGCGACTACCGCGCGGGTGGTTTGGAGAGGGGGAAAACCGTCCGGAATGGTGTGGGTCCCTGCTCCCGTGGATCGGCTATGCTATGTTTTAGCGGAATCAGCGGCTAGCCGGAAGGCGCCAATCCCCGCCACGAGTAGGGATGACATGAGGATCCTGATTGCCGACGATCACGCCCTTTTCGGGAGAGCCTGGGCGCCTGCTCCCTCCCGTGGCCTCGAGGTCGCCGGCCAGGCGGCGACGGGCGCGAGGCGGTCGAGCTCACGCGCCGTCTCCAGCCCGATCGTCCTGATGGACCTCGATGCCGGGGCTCGACGGCCTGACGGCCACGCGCCTGATCAGCGCCGAGATGCCGCAGGTCAAGGTCGTGGTCCTCACCGCCTCGGACGAGGACGACAAGCTGTTCGAGGCGATCAAGTCGGGCGCTCAGGGCTATCTGCTCAAGAACCTCGAATCGCGGGGAGTTTTTCCCGTCCTGGAAGGGTCGGCCGCGGCGAGCCTGCTCTGACTCCGGGGCTGGCCCGCAAGCTCCTCCAGGAGTTCGCCCGCCCGCCCCGGCCCGCCGCCGAGTCCCACGAACCCGACGCCCTGACCGAGCGGGAGCGCGAGGTGCTCGAGCTGCTGGTCCAGGGGGTCACCTCGAACCGCAAGCTGGCGCAGTTGGGGGTCAGCGAGAACACGGTCAAGTTCCACGTCCGCAACATCCTCGACAAGCTGCACCTCCACAACCGCGCACAGGTCGTGGGCTTCGCCCTGCGCCACGGCATCGTCGCGGCCCCGGGTCTGCGGGGCAGGGATGAACGAATCCGCCGGCGGCCATCAGGCCGAGCACGGAGGGGCCAAGGAGGCGCTCCTCGAGGCGGTCTTGAACGCCGCCGTGGATGGGATCGTGCTGATCCATACGTCGGGGATCATCCAGTCGGTCAACCCGTCCATCCAGAAGATGTTCGGCTACACGCCCGAGGAGCTGGTGGGGCGCAATGTCAAGATCCTGATGCTCAGCGCCCTGGCGGGAGGAGCACGACGGCTATCTCGCTCGTTATCGGGCGACCGGCGAGGCACGGATCATCGGCATCGGCCGGGAAGTCGCAGGCCAGCGCCGCGACGGCTCGACCTTCCCGGTGGATCTCGCGGTGAGTGAAGTTCGCCATGGAGGCGAGGTCTTCTACCTGGGAACGCTGCGCGACATCAGCGAGCGCGTGCGCCTGGAGGCCGAAATCCGCCAGGCCCAGAAGATGGAGGCCATCGGGCGTCTGGCCGGCGGCGTGGCGCACGACTTCAACACCCTGCTCGGCACGATCCGCGGCTACAGTGAAATGCTGCTCGGCTCGCTGCCGCCCGAAGAGACTCACCGCCGCCACGTCGAGCAGATCCACCGGGCCGCCCTGCGGGCGTGCAGACTTGACGCGGCAGCTCCTCGCGTTCAGCCGGCGCCAGGAGATCAAGGCCCAGGCGGTCGACTTGAGCGAAGCTGCTCGCGGACGTTGAGGTCATGCTCGACCGCCTCCTCGGTGAGGACATCCATCTGACCCGGCAGATCGAGCCGGGGCTCGGCCGCGTCTGGGGCGATCCCGGCGCAGCTCCACCAGGTCATCCTCAACCTGATCGTCAATGCCTGCGATGCCATGCCCTCGGGCGGCTTGCTGACCCTGGCGACTGCGCAGCTTCGAGGCGGATGAGGAGATCGCGGTCGCAGGGCGGCCGGCTTCCCGCGGGACCGTACGTACTGCTCCAGGTAACGGACACCGGCGTGGGCATGGACAAGGAGATCCACGGGCGGCATCTTCGAGCCGTTCTTCACCACCAAAGGGCCCGGCAAGGGCACGGGGTTGGGGCTGTCCACGGTACATGCGATCGTCCGGCGGTGCCAGGGAGGCGTCGCGGTGGAGAGCCAGCCCGGACAGGGCACCACCTTCCGGGTCTACCTGCCCTGCGCCGGAGCGCCTGTGCGCGAGGAGGAGGAGGCCGAGCCCACCGTTGCACCGGACGAGGCCGCGATCACCGAAGCCACCAGCAGAGATCACGAGACGATCCTCCTGGTCGAAGACGATGAAATGTTCCGGGGTCTGTTGCGGCAGGTGCTGGAAGGCCAGGGCTACCGGGTGCTCGTGGCCGAGAATCCGGCGGCGGCCATGGACCTCGTAACGGCGCGCGGCGGAGCCATCCAGCTCCTGCTGAGCGACATGATCATGCCCGGCGGGACCGGCGTCGATCTGGCCAGCAGGCTCGCCGGCTCTCATCCCGAAATGAAGGTCGTCCTCATGTCCGGTTATACCGACGATGCCCTGGCGAGCCGGGAGGCCGACCGGACCACCGCCGATGCGTTCCTGGAAAAGCCCTTCGCCACCCAGGAGCTGTTGCGCGTGATTCGCGAGCTTTTGAGCGTCAAATCTTGATCGACAGGTCGAAGGTGGGCCTGCCGCCACGGTTGCCCGCCCGCAGCGTGCCCCCGAGTGCTCGCGCCAGCTCGTTGGCCAGCGGCAGCGCCAAGCTGCGTCCGCCGCGCCGGCGGGCTGTCCGCACGCTGTCGTGAAAGGGCTCGAAGACGGCCTGTGGCTCCGTGTCAGGGAAGGGCGCTCCGTCGGAGGAGATGGCGATGCGGAGATCTCCGTCGCCCAGGTCGAGCCGGAAGAAAACCTCGGACTCGGCGTGGCTCACGGCCGCGCCAAGGACGAGGGTCAGCGCTCTCCGCAGGTGATCCGGGTCTGTACGGACGCGCCGGGGAAGAGCGGGATCCAAAGAGTCCATGAGAGCGATCCCGCGTTCCCACGCCTGCGGGCGCACCGCCTCTTCGACCTGACCGACGAGCTGCTCCAGGGTGACTTCCTCAGACCGGACCTGGGCTCTTCCGGCCAGCAGCCGTGCCAGGTCAGACACGTCGCCGGCGAGGGACTGGATGTCCTGGACGACTTCCTGGATGTTTTCGGTGTAGCGTCTTTCCTGGCCGCCGAGGTGTCCCTGGGACGATTCGGCCAGCAGATCGGCCAGCATCCGGAGGCTTGCGATGGGCGTCCGCAGCTCATGCATGAGCGCGGAGAGGAAGCGCGTCCATTGCTCGGGCGTCTGCAGCCAGTCGCGGTCCTGGTCGGTCCTGACATCGTCGGTCTTCAAGGGCTCTGCGTGCGTCATTGGGGGATCATCCCGTGACTTCCGGCGAGGCGCAACCTGTCGTGGGGCAGGGCTGTCCCTACCCCCTAGGGTGGCCTTCTGGCGGGAAACGGCCGGATAGGATCGCCGCGAGAAGCGTACGGTGAGGAGGCTCGGTGAGCGGCTGGCATCGTTTGGAGGTCTCGGAAGCCTTGGAACGGCTCGGGACCGACGCCACCCGCGGGCTCAGCGCGGAGGAGGCGGCAAAGCGCCCACATGCAGGAGCGCGGGCCGAACGAGCTCCAGGCCGCGGCGCACATCTCTCCCTGGTCCGTCCTGCTCGACCAGTTCAAGAACGTACTGATCGTCATGCTGGTGGCGGCCGCGGATGTCCGCGGTCCTCGGGAGTGGTCCAGGAGGCGGTGGTCATCGGCGTAATCCTGCTGTTTGCCGTGGTGCTCGGCTTCACCCAGGATCCGGCCGAGAAGGCCATCGAGGCCTTGCGCGAGATGGCGGCCCCCGCGGCCAACGTGCTGCGCGACGGCAAGGAACTTGATGCCCGCCCGAGAGCTGGTTCCCGGCGACCTCGTCCTGCTAGGGGCGGGCGACCGCGTCCCGGCGGATGCCCGGATGGTCGAATCGATCAACCTCCAGGTCGAGGAAGCCGCGCTCACCGGCGAATCGTGGCGGCCGCGAAGACGTCCGAGCCATCCAGGGGGACCCCGGGCTGGGCGACCGTCAGAACATGGCCTTTGCCGGTACCGCCGCCACCTATGGGCGCGGCCGGGCGGTGGTGGTCGCCACCGGCATGAACACCGAGCTCGGAAAGATCGCCCGGATGCTGGAGTCGGTCGAAAGGGGCCGACCCCCTCCAGCGCAACCTGGACCGGGTCGGCCGCGTCCTCGCCCTGGCCGGGCTCGTGGTGGTGGCGGTGGTGGTCGGCCTCGGGCTGATGCGCGGCCAGTCCTTCTTCGAGATCCTCCTCTTCGGCATCGCCCTGGCCGTGGCGGTGGTGCCCGAGGCGCTGCCCGCGGTAGTGACCATCTCGCTCGCCCTCGGCGTGCGCCGCATGGTCAAGCGCCACGCCCTGATCCGCCGGCTCCCCGCCGTGGAGACCCTGGGCAGCGTCTCCGTCATCTGCTCGGACAAGACGGAACGCTCACCAAGGACGAGATGACCGTCCGCCGGATCTATGGGTGGACGGAGGCCTACGAGGTCACCGGCGCGGGCTACGCCCCCGAGGGCGAGTTCCTGGCCCGAGCCCGGCCGCGGGGTCCTGTGCTGCAGTTTCTGGAAGCCGGGGTTCTGGCCTCGGACGCCCACAGCGGCTGGGCCATGATCGGAGAGGGATAGACGGGTGGAGGTTCAAGGGCGATCCCACCGAAGGCGCTCTGATCGTGGCCGCGGCCAAGGCTCGGCCTCGATAAGGACGATCTGGAGAGCCATGCCCCGGTGTGGACGAGATCCCGTTCACCTCCGAGAGCAAGCGGATGACCACGATCCACGACACGGAGAAGGGCATCATGGCCTTTTCCAAGGGGGCGCCCGAGTGATGCTGCCTGCTTGCACCGGGCTCCGGGACCAGGGGAAGTCCCCTCGACGAGGCCGGCCGCGAAGGGTCCTGGAAGTGGCGCGGAGATGGGCGGCGAGGCGCTACGCGTCCTCGCTGTCGCCGGCACGGTCGCGACGCAGCCGACGGCCGAGGGAGCAGGGCCTGGCCTTCCTCGGGCTGGCCGGCATGATCGATCCGCCGCGGCCGGAAGCAAAAGAGGCGGTGCAGACGGCGAGCCGGCGGGCATCAAGCCGGTGATGATCACCGGCGATCATCCGGTCACGGCGCAGGCCATCGCCCGCGAGCTGGGCATTGAAAAGGGGCGGGCAGTCACCGGCGACGAACTGGAGGCCATGGCGGACGAGGAGCTGGAGCGGGAAGTCGAGGCGATCGAGGTCTATGCCCGCGTCTCGCCCGCGCACAAGCTGCGGGTCGTCACCGCCCTCAGGAGCAGGGCACTCGGTGGCGATGACCGGCGACGGCGTCAACGACGCGCCGGCTCTGAAGAAGGCCGACATCGGCATCGCGATGGGCATCACCGGCACGGACGTGACCAAGGAAGCGGCCGCATGACGCTACCGACGACAACTTCGCGTCGATCGTCGCGGCCGTCGAGGAAGGCCGCGGGATCTTCGACAACATCAAGAAGTATCTGATGTTCCTCCTGTCCTCGAACATCGGCGAGATCGGGCTGATGGCGGGCGCGTCATTGGCCGGCCTGCCGTTGCCGCTGTCGGCCGTGCAGATCCTCTACGTCAACCTGGCCACCGACGGCCTCCCCGCACTGGCGCTGGCGGTCGATCCGCCGGACGACGACCTGATGCAGCGCCCGCCGCGCGACCCGCACCGGATCTTCACCCGGCCCGTTGTGTGCCTATGTTGGTCGGCGGCATCTGGTCGGCGCTGGTCAACCTCGGCCTCTTCGTTTGGGCTCTCAACTCAGGGCGCAGCCTGGAGGAAGCATGACGATGACGTTCGTCTCTCTCGTGCTGATCCAGTTCTTCAAGCCTAATTTCCGCTCCGACCGTCGTTCGCGCTGCGCCGTCCGTTTGCGAACCGCTGGCTGAACCTGGCGATCATCTGGGAGCTGGTAATGCTTGGTTTGATTATTTACGTGCCCTTTCTGGAGAGGACTTTCGGCACGTCGCCTACCCTCGGGGACTGGCTGCTGGTCAACATCATCGCCGCCGCCTTCGCACCGTGCTGGAACTTGCAAAATGGATGGAGCGGCGCGGATGGTTCGGCAGGATGCGTTGAGGCCCCCACCCCACAGGGCGGGGGTCTCCCCGCCCTCCCGTGTACTATGTGCTCCGCTCTTCTTCAGGGTGTCACTCATCGCAAGACCCGCCTGTCAGATTAGGGAACGTAGGAAGGGAGGATTCTCCCCCATGACAGACGCGCCGGCCCGGCCGTTCCTGCCGCCCGTCGAAGAGATCGCCCTGAGTTCCCAGGACCCTAAAGAGGAAGGCCATGAAGGCGACCGTCTTTCACGGACGGGCGACATTCGAGTCGACGAGGTCCCGCGGCCGGAGGCCGGCCCCGGCGAGGCGGTCATCCGTGTCACGCTGACCACGATCTGCGGCACCGACCTGCACATCGTGCGCGGCGAATATCCGGTCCGCCCGGGTCTCTCATCGGCCACGAGCCGGTCGGCGTGATCGCGGAGCTCGGCGCGGGCGTCACCGGGTACGAGGTCGGCGACCGGGTGCTGGTCGGGGCCATCACGCCCTGCGGCCAGTGCCATGGCTGCTTCGCGGCCACCCGTCGCAGTGCGGGCACGGCACAGGCTACGAGGCGATCGGCGGCTGGCGCTTCGGCAACACCATCAACGGCGCGCAGGCCGAATACCTGCTGGTTCCCTATGCCCAGGCCAACCTCGCCAAGATCCCCGACGGTCTGACCGACGAACAGGTCGTCCTCCTGGCCGACATCGCGTCCACCGGCTTTAGCGGCGCCGAATCGGGCGGGGTCAAGATCGGCGACGCGGTCGTCGTGTTCGCCCAGGGGCCGATCGGCCTCTGCGCGACGGCGGGCGCGAAGCTCATGGGCGCGTCGCTGGTCATCGGCGTCGACGGCGACGAGACCCGCCTCGCGATGGCGAAGCGCATGGGCGCGGACGTGGTCCTCGATTACCGCAAGGTGGACGTGGTCGCCGAGGTCAAGAGGCTGACCGGCGGCGGCGTGGACGTGGCGATCGAGGCGCTCGGTACGCAGGGGACGTTCGAGAACGCCTGCGCTGCCTGCGGCCCGGCGGGACGCTTTCCAGCCTGGGCGTCTACTCGGGCAAGCTCCAGATCCCATACGACGCCTTCGCCGCCGGGCTGGGCGACCACCGCATCGTGACGACCCTGTGCCCGGGCGGCAAGGAGCGGATGCGGCGGCTGATGGAGATCGTCCGTCACGGACGGTGGACCTGACGCCTCTCCTCACCCACACCTTCCCGCTCGACCAGATCGCGAGGCCTATGACGTCTTCGGGGAGCGACGGGACGGCGTGCTCAAGGTGGCCATCCGGCCGTAGCCGATCGCCGTCCTGGGCAGGGTCGCAGAGACAGGTGCGTCCGCTGGTGCGGAGTGACCAAAAACGTTATTCTGATCACCGCGGTTTCCGGCTGGGTGGCATCTCGGAAGTGCTTGTCTGGCAAGGGTTTGGCTGTGGTGAACCGTCGTCCAGACCTTCTCTCGGCCGCCTCCACTACGGAAAACGGAACTGGTTTCGTTTTTTCCACAGGGGAAAAGGCCGCCGGGATTGAGTTTCCCGCGATTTGGGGAGATCAAAAAGCCGGTTCTAACCGGCGCAGAAAGGCAACCGCAGGAAGGTAGTTAAAACCATGGGGCGGGAGAGGTTCGGGAGGGGGGCGCGGCGGCTGGCGCGGGTGCAGCGAATGATGCTGCGGTCGAGCCCGCTCAGGCCGTAGAGGGAGCGGCGGGAGGATTCAACAAAAGTCCGCTTCTGCTGAGTGCTTTTTCCGGCCGGGCGGCGTCGCGGAAACGCCCGTCCAGCTTGGTTTTGGCCGCGCTCATCCGTCGCGCAGACCCCCCCGCCTCCCTGCACAGCTCCAAAAACGAAACCCAGTTCCGTTTTTTCCACAGGGAAAAGGGCCGCCGGGATTGGGTTTTCCGCGATTTTTGAGGGGGCGAAACCGTCTTATTTAAGCCGCTGTAGCTGAACACTCGCAGGAAGGGTGGTGGACGGCCCCGCCGGGCGGCGGTTGGGGGTGGCGGGCGGGGATGAAATCGGCTCGGGATTGGGTGGGCCCGCTGGAGGACCGGAGGCCGACTTCTCACGGCCGCAGGCTTAGCGGGGCCACCCGGCCTTCGGCCGAGGCCCCTGGAAGGGGCCGGAGGGGGATGGGCGGGGCGGGGTGGTCGAATAAACCCGGCAGGTTGGCGGAGCGCTTCGAAGACATGGCTCCCAGCGGCCTGCGGAGCCAATCTGCCGGACCTTGCTGCGGGGGGAGGCCCGGGTAGGTGCCCCCCCTGGTTAACATAGTGCAGTTCATTATGTTAAGGCGAAGCCCGTAGGCGGGGAGTGGCGCAGGGCGAGGGTCGGATAAAGTCGTTCATTTATCGGACCCTCGCCCGGTGGGAGGGGGAGCCGCCCCCGCCGGAGCCAGGGGCGGGCAGCTCCCGGGCCGGAGGGTGGGGGACATCAAAATGGGGTGGGAGGCCGGGGATTGGGTGGGCGCACCGGCGGATCGACGGCAGGCTTTCCACGACCACAGTCTCCGGGGCGGCCACCCGGCCTTATTGAAACACGGCTGCCATCCCCACGGCGGAATGGACCTTGAGAGGGTCGGGTGGCGGGGTGCTGCCCTCCCACGGCGGTGCCCGGCGCGCGGGGCGGCGGGCTTTGCGCAGCGTCTTGTGGGGGCGCGCCTGCGAGGAAAGATCCGAGGACGCGGGTGGGTGGAGGGACGTTGCCATCCCCACGGCTGGCTGGGCCTTGCGCGGGTGGCGGGACGCTGCCATCCCCGCGGCGGCTGCCCGGCGCGCGGGGTGGTGGGTTTTGCGCCAGCGTCTTTGTGGGGGCGCGCCTTCTCGGGAGCTCCGCTGGATACGTTGCCCTCCCCCACCTTCGGATGGAGCTTGAGCGGGCGGGAGCAGGTTGCAGAGCGTCAGCGGAGTCAAGCTGCGTCGGCGGAGATCGAAATGAATTCGGCAGGTTGGCGGAGCTTGCGGAGCCAATCTGCCGGACCTTGTCTGGTGGGTGGAGCGGGTCGCGCACTGTGCTCGTGAGTGGGCGGCCTGGGTGGTGGTCACGTGCACTGTGCCGATTCCGCGCGCGGGGGAAATCAAATGGGCGGGCGGCCGGGAGATTGGGTGGGCGCGCCGGAGGACCGGAGGCAGGCTGTTCACGGCCGCAGGCTCTGGCGCGCCCACCCGGCCTTTTCAAAAGACGGCCGCCGTCACCGCCGGCGGGTGGACCTCGCGCGGGTGGGAGCAGGTTGCGGAGCGCCAGCGGAGTCAAGCTGCGGGGCGGAAAGCTTGCGGGACCCACGATGGCTACCGCCAGAGTAGCTCCGGTCGGCGGAGCGGGTGGGCGGGTGGTGGGCCGAGCCGGAGCTTCTCTGGGCGGGGCACGGCAGCTCGCGGGCCTCCCCATCAAATGGGTGGGCGGCCGGGGAATTGGGTGGGCGCGCCGGAGGACCGGAGGACGGCTGCTCACGGCCGTAGGCTTCGGGGCGGCCGCCCGGCCTTGCAGGATGGAGGCTCCGAATGCGAAGAGGCTGAGCGCAGAGAGGGTGGGAGCAGTTCGGCGGAGCGCCCCGCGCGGAGCTGATCTGCGGGGCGGAAAGCTGCGGGGACCACGATGGCTCACCGCCAGAGTAGCTCCGGTCGGCGGAGCGGGTGGGCGGATAGGTGGGCCGAGCCGGAGCTTCTCTGGCAGGGCACGAACGCTCGCAGGCCTTCCCCATCAAATGGGCGGGCGGCCGGGGAATTGGGTGGGCGCGCCGGAGGACCGGAGGACGGCTGTTCGCGGCCGTAGGCTCCGGGGCGGCCACCCGGCCTTTTCAGAAGACGGCCGCCGTCACCGCCCGCCGATGAGGTTCGCGCGGGTGGGACAGGTTGCGGAGCGTCAGCGGAGTCAAGCTGCGTCGGTGGAGATCGAAATGGATTCGGCAGGTTGGTGGAGCTTGCGGAGCCAAGCTGCCGGACCTTGTCTGGTGGGTGGAGCGGGTCGCGCACTGTGCTCGTGAGTGGGCGGCCGGCCGGTGGTCACGCGCACTGTGCCGATCCCGCGCGCGGGGGAAATCAAAATGGGCGGACGGCCGGGAGATTGGGTGGGCGCGCCGGAGGACCGGAGAACGGCCTTTCACGGCCGCAGGCTCTGGCGCGGCCACCCGACCTTTTCAAAAGACGGCCGCCGTCACCGCCGGCGGGCGGACCTCGCGCGGGTGGGAGCAGGTTGCGGAGCGCCAGCGGAGTCAAGCTGCGGGGCGGAAAGCTGCGGGACCCACGATGGCTCTACCGCCAGAGTAGCTCCGGTCGGCGGAGCGGGTGGGCGGGTGGTGGGCCGAGCCGGAGCTTCTCTGGCGAGACACGACAGCTCGCGGGCCCTCCCCATCAAATGGGTGGGCGGCCGGGGATTGGGTGGGCGCGCCGAAGGACCGGAGGACGGCTGTTCACGACCGCAGGCTTCGGCGCGCCCACCCGGCCTTGCAGGATGGAGGCTCCGACTGCGAAGAGGTCGAGCGCAGAGAGGGCGGGAGCAGTTCGGCGGAGCGCCCCGCGCGGAGCCGATCTGCGGGGCGGAAAGCTGCGGGAGCCACGATGGCTCTACCGCCAGAGTAGCTCCGGTCGGCGGAGCGGGCGGTCGGATAGGTGGGCCGAGCCGGAGCTACTCTGGCGGGGCACGAATGCTCGCAGGCCCTCCCCATCAAATGGGCGGGGGCAGGGGAATTGGGCGGGCGCGCCGGAGGACCGGAGGCCGGCGTTCACGACCGTAGGCTCCGGGGCGGCCACCCGGCCTTGCAGGATGGAGGCTCCGGCTGCGAAGAGGCTGAGCGTATAGAGGGTGGGAGCAGTTCGGCGGAGCGCCCCCGGGAGCTCCGAGGACGCGGGTGGGTGGCGGGGACGTTGCCGTCGCCGCGGCGGATCGACCTCGCCCGGGTGGTCGGCGGGGCGCCGCCGTCCCCGCCTGGGGCTGCGGGAGCCGGATATCGTTTCCGGAAACGACGCGGGAGCTGGCCGGTGAGAGGCGGACGGGGGGCGTGGTCATCGCCGCGGCGGCTGCTGCCTGGCGCGCGGGGGGCGTGTGCGTCAGCGGGCTGGTGGGACTTCGCGAGCAGCTCCGGAGCGCGGGTGGCAATGTCTTTTCGTCAACATACAAGAGGCGCACCTGAGCTGCGGGATGGGGGTGGGGCGCTGCCCATCGGCGCGGGAGCTGGCCGGCGAAGGGGTGGCGGGGGGGTAGTCGTCCCTACGGCGCCTGCTTGGCGCACGGGGATGGACGCTGCCATCTCCGCGGCGACCGCGGTCGAATAACTATGAAACCTGCTGCGCCTGCCATCACCACGGGAGTTGGCCGACGAGAGGGCGAGGTGGTGGCGCTGCTATCGCCCTGGCGCGCGGAGTGATGGTGTGAGTTGCCGATCACCTGAATCCGTAGAAATTTGGACCATGGGTCGGCAGCATCATCCCGCGCGAAGCGCGGCGGTGGATGGGGGCGAGGGAGAGCGAGGTGCGCGCCTTCGAGGGAGTTCCGAGGACGCGGGTGGATGGCGGCAAGGTTGCCACCACCGCGGCGGGATGGGACGCTCGCGCAGGTGAGCGGGTGGCGCCCTCCCCTCTCAGGCTGCGGGAGTCGGGCAACCTTTCGGGAAGCGAAACCGGGAGCTGCATCGCCGGCCTGGAGCTGGGCGGCGAGAGGTGGTCGGGTGGCGTGGTCATCCCAGCCAGGGTGCCTGGCGCGGGGCATATCTCTTATGTCAACAGACCGTAAGAGCCCGCCTTCAATGAGCTCCGGGACGCGGGTGGTGGCGCGGAAGGTTTGCCGTCGTCATGGAAGCTAACCAGAGAGCCGTGGGCGGGAGGGGCATCCCCGCGGTAGCCTGAGCTTCGCGACGGGCCGTTTGCGTCCAGCGCAGACGGGGCGATGGGGAGCCATAGGGGATTTATATAGACATTTGACTATATCAAGTGAGTTGCAGAGCCGCCCCAAGCCCGCCCAGGCCTGCGTGTAGGCCTGCGTAG
This sequence comes from uncultured Holophagales bacterium, assembly GCA_963842525.1. Taxonomy (GTDB): domain Bacteria; phylum Acidobacteriota; class Thermoanaerobaculia; order Multivoradales; family UBA5704; genus UBA5704. Next base: position 726,960 of record CAWJGT010000009.1, on the reverse strand, counting down.
CCGCGTGCGGACTTGCGTGCAGACCTGCGCGCAGCTCCCCAGAGCCGCGTGCGGACTTGCGTGCGGCTTTGCGCGGCAAATCCTGCGGCCCCCACCCCCCTCCGCCCCCTTCGGTTCAGCTCTCTCGCGGATGGAAATTTCAGAGGAACGGAACGAAACCTCAGAAATCTCGGAGTGACGATCTAAAATTTTCTCACTAGATCTCAAAGCGGGGACTTGTCGGCCTGCCTTCCGGCGATCCAGGGATGAAACAGCGCACCGCTGCCAGCCACCCCGCCGCCCACTTCACCCAGAACCGGGGCTCAAGGTACCGTGGCGAGCGGGACCCTAGATGGTAGGCTGCCGATGTAGGCTGCTGGCGGGCCAGGCGCGCGGACCGACTGGCGAGCCAAGCGGCTGGGCCACTCGCTGGCCGCGGCTGAGTTGCTGGCGATCCAGGCGGCTCCAGGGCCTCTGCAAGGCCCTCTATGGCGTTTTCCCGGCCGGCGGCAGGGGTACGGGACAGCCCAAGCGGCCCCAGGCTCAGAGGAGCTGTCAGACGGCTTGGCGTTGATCTGGCTGCTGGAGCAAAATCAAGATCGCGAGCAACGGGTGAGAGGCGAGGGAAACCGCGCCGGCCGGCGATGGCGCAGACGCCTTGCTCACGGGAGTGCAGGGCCGAGGCGAGCCGACCCAAGCCGGCGATGGCATACTCGGGAGAGGGTCTCGGGTTTTCTCCTTCAAGAGGCCGTGACCCCAAGGGCTCAACGGCCGGCGCGGTGCCCCCGGGCAAGCTGTCTTTGTTGACACTTTGGTACCCCCAAGTGACCCGGGAGCGCTAGTGAAAAGTGCAGCCGCTGAAAACAAACAACTTACACGCAGCGCCCGGGTCTGGGGGGACGTTGATCGGGCCGCAGTGGCACACTAAGGTACAATCCGCACGCTTTTTCAAGGAGGGGCGCTATGGAGCTTTCGAAGGCTGAGCAGGCGATCCTCGCCCGGTTCCACGAGAGGTGCCACCGTGCAGGGGGCGTCCAGCCTGGATATGGGATGCGTGCCCAGGCGATCCGCTACGTGCAGCCCCCCGGCGTCGACCTCGACCAGGCATTGAAGGGGATGGTGGAGAAGGGCTGGCTCAAGCCGAACGCCGCCGGGACCTGGTACTTCCTGACGGCGGACGGGGCCGAACAGGTCAAGACGGTCCGGCCGAGCTGAGGGCCGGCCGCACGATCCGCTCGACGAGACCCAGGACGCCGTCCACGAGCAGGGCGAGGAGGGCGGCGGGGATGGCTCCGGAGAGGATCATGCGCGCGTCGGCGAGCTGGAGGCCGGTGACGATCGGCTCGCCCAGGCCGCCCGCTCCGATGAAGGCGGCCAGCGTGGCCGTGCCGACGGTGATCACGCCGGCCGTCCGGACCCCGGCGAGGATGATCGGCGCGGCGAGGGGCAGCCGCACCTGCCGCAGCACCTGTCCAGGCGTCATCCCCAGAGCCGTGGCCGCCTCGACGGCCCGCGGATCCGCGTCCCGCACACCGGTGTAGGTGTTTCTCACGATCGGAAAGAGCGCATAGATCCAGAGCGCGACGAGCGCGGGGACCACGCCCACGCCCAGGAAGGGGACCATGAAGGCCAGCAAGGCCAGCGAAGGGACGGTCTGGGTGAGGCCGAGGAGCCGGATGACCGACTCGGCGCCGCGCCGCTGCCGCTCCAGCCAGAGGCCGAGTGGGACCGCGACCAGGACGCCGAGCAGCAGGGCGGCGGCCGACAGCCCGAGATGCTCGACAGTGCGCCGAGCCAAGTCGCCCCGCTCGGCCCGGAAGTACCCGATCAAGCTCTGATCGTCTTGCCGCTCCGCCTCGGGACCGCCGACCTGTTGGCCGACCAGCCCGAGCTCGCGCAGAGCGTCGCGGGCCACGACAGTCTCTTTCTCGTGCCCCTCCTGGAGCCGGAAGTTGAGCCGGCGCATCGACTCCTCGTCGAAGGCCCCGGCCAGGAGGCCGAGGACGGTCCCCACCTCGGGGTGCTTGGCGAGGGTCGCGCCGCGCACCAGGGCCGCGGCCTCGTAGGGTGGAAAAAACCCCTTGTCGTCGTCCAGCACCACGAGGCCGTAGCGCAGCAGGCCGGCGTCCGTGGTGTAGGCGTCCATGGCATCGATCCGGCGCGCTCCGGCCGCCTGGTACTGGAGCGCCTGCTGGAGGTGCTCGACCGAGGCGAAGCGGAGGCCGTAGACCTTCTCGAGACCCGGCAGGCCGTCCTCGCGGCCGACGAACTCGTGGCCGAAGCCGCCGCGCAGCCGGTCCGAGATCCGCGCCAGGTCGGAGATTGTGCGCAGGCGCTCCCGCTCGGCCAGCTCCTTCGGCACGGCGATTTCCCACGAGTTCTCGAAGCCGAGCGGGGCGACCCACCAGAGGTCCCAGCGGCGGAGGAATTCGGCCCGCACCCGGTTCAGTGTTTTTTCTGCGGCCCCGCCGGACGCCGTCTCGCCGAGGAGGGTCACCAGGCCGGTGCCCGTGTATTCGGGATAGATATCGATCGCGCCGTTGCGCAGGGCCTCGAAGCAGACTTGGGTGCCGGCGAGCCCGAGCCGGCGCTCGACCCGGAGGTCGGTGCGGGCTTCCAGGAGCTGCGCGAACATCTCGGCGAGCAGCCGGCTTTCCTCGAAGTTCTTGGAGCCGATGACGATGCGGTCGGGGGCGGCTTGGGCGGGGGAGGCGGAGAAAAGGACGACAAGGACAGCAAGGACGACAAGGACCCAAAGCCCTTTCACCGGACCACCTCCAGGAGGGCTTGCACATAGGGGTCTGCCGGACGCTCGCGGAGGTCTTCGGCGGGACCGAGTTGAAGGAGACGACCGCTGCGCATGACGCCTACCCGGCTGGCGAGGCGGAAGGCCTCGGCGAGGTCGTGGGTCACCAGGACCATGGTCTTGCGCAGCCGGCTTTGCAGGTCCAGGAACTGCCGCTGGAGCTTCCAGGCGGGTCAGAGCGTCGAGAGCGCCGAAGGGCTCGTCGAGGAGGAGGATCGGCGGATCGGCGGCCAGGGCGCGGGCGAAGGCGACGCGCTGGCGCTGCCCTCCGGAGAGCTCGGCCGGGTAGCGCCGGCCGTGGACGTCTGGGGCGAGCCCCACCAGCTCCAGCACCTCCCGCGTCCGGTCCTGCCGGCGCGCCGGCTCCCAGCCCAGGAGCCGCGGCACGAGCTCGACGTTGCGCTCCACCCGCCAATGGGGGAGCAGGCCGCCGTCCTGCTGCACGTAGCCGATCCCCCGGCGCAACGCGAAGGGATCGATCTCGGCGGTGGGCCGGCCCTCGACCCGGACCTTCCCGGCCGTGGGCTCGACCATGCGGTTGAACATCCGCAGCAGGGTCGTCTTGCCGCTGCCGCTCTCGCCCACCAGGGCGACCGTCTCGCCGGGCGCCACAGCCAGGGAGACCTCCTCCAGCGCGACCGTGCCGTCACCGTAGGTCTTCGTGACCCGATCGGTTTCGAGCGCCGGTTCGGTAGGGGAGGTCGGCACGTGCGTAGTCTATGCGACCCCAGGTCACGTCTCCGCGCGTGGTATTCTCTGATCTGCTCTGCCTCGCGGTTCCCCCGTACCCCTATGATCGACCTGAGGAAAGTCCCGCCCGAGCTGTTCGCACACGTCCTGGAGAGCAACCTCCAGGACGTGGGGCCGGTGCGCAAGCTCTACCTCCACTTCCTGGAGGCGGTGCGGCTGCGGCTCGATGCCAACGCCGCGTGGCTCTTCACGCTCCGCGGCGACGCCGTCGAGTCCCGCCTGTTGCGCGGCGAGGCCGCGTTGTGCGACGAGGCAGTCATGCATGCGTTCCTGCGCGAGGAGCGGCCGGCGATCCCGCGGACCATGGTGGTGGCGCGCCTGCGGGTGCACGGCCGGCAGGTGGCGCTGGTCGGCGCGGCCCGGCACGGGCGCGATTTCGGGCAGACCTCGCGGCGCGCCCTCGACCGCCTGTGCGGGGTGCTGGCCACGGAGCTCGCCCGGCGCGAGGAGGCGCGGCTGGCGCGCGTGCTCGACCGCATCCGGGGCAAGATCGTCTCGGAGCTGCGGCCTCGCGACCTCGCCTACCAGATCCTCGACGGCCTGCACCAGCTCGTCGACTACGACCACTCGTCCGCCTTCCTGACCTACGAGCCGGCCGGCGGCGCCTTCCGCATCGAGGCCGAGAAGATCGTCTGGCGGAAGAGCAAGAGCGCGTTCGTCGGCCGCGAGATCCCGGTGACGCCGGAGCAGGCCGCGGCCCTCAGCCGGGTTCCGGAGATCCTCTGCCGCAGTGGCAGGGACGATGGGGACGATGGGGACGATGGGAACGAGGGCGCAGGGAGTGGGGTCTGGGGTCTCCTGGACTATCACCGGGAGGACCGGGCTCCCGCGGTCGCGAGCGTCCTCTGCGCGCCCCTGTTCTTCGGCGGCGAATTCCTCGGCCTTCTCAAGATCGCGGCCGGGACACGCCGGCGTTTCGACCGGCACGACCTCGCCGTGGTCGAGCGCTTCCTGCCCGCGGCGGCGGTGTCGATCCGCAACGCCCGAGTCAACATGTCGCTCGAACGGCAGGCGATCCAGGCCGAGCGCAAGGCCACTCTGGTGACGTTGGCGAGCGCCGTGGCACATGACGTCAACAACGCCGTGGGCTCGATCCTGCCGCTCGCGCAGCAGATGCGCGCCGAGCTGCGCCGCGGCGACGTCGATCCGGAGAGGCTCGCCGAGGATCTGGCGGTCATCGAGGAGAAGGCGCGCCTCTGCCGGCGGATCTTCTCGAACATGCTGCGGGTGGCGCGCTCGGGACGCGTGGGGGACGACGGGCCGGTGGACGTCAACCAGATCGTGCGCGAGACGCTGCCGTTCCTCCAGGGGCAGGCCGGCCGGCAGGGGGTCGAGGTGGTCGTCGACCTCGCAGCCGACCTGCCGGCCGTGTGCTTCTCGCGCAACGACCTCCAGCACGTGGTCTTCAATCTGGTCCTCAACGCGCTGGAGGCCAAGTCGAGCTGCGGCGGGAGGATCGTGGTGTCGACCCGCCGGGACGGCGACGGCCAGGCCCTGCTCGCCGTGACCGACGACGGCCCGGGCATCGACCCCGAGCTGCTGGAGAAGGTCCAGGAGCCGTTCTTCTCGACCAAGACCGGCAGCACCGGGCTGGGGCTCGCGATCGTGCGCTCGATGGCCTGGCAGAACGGCGGCTCGTTCGATTTCGCCAGCGCGCCGGGAGAGGGCACGCGCGTGACGATCGGTCTGCGGCTCGGCGCGGGGGCGGAGGAAAGGGCGCTCGAGCATGCCGTCTGACCGCATCCTGATCGTCGATGACGACGCCGGGCCGCGGCGCGCGCTGGAACGCATCCTGGCCCCGGACTACCACGTCGAGGCGGTCACCGGCGCCACCGAGGCCCTGAAGTGCCTGGAAACGACCGCCTTCGACCTCGCCCTGGTCGACGTGCGGCTGCGCGACGGCGACGGCTATTCGCTCTGCCAGGCCATCCGCCAGCAGCGGCCGGATACCGACGTCATCCTGATCACAGGCTCCATCTCCGAGCCCGACGAGAAGCTCTTCCGCTCGCTGGAAGAGGGGGCGTTCTACTTCCTCTTCAAGCCGTTCGACCGGCGGGTCCTGCTGGCCCTCGTGGAGCGTTGCCTGCGGTTGCAGCGCGAGCGCCAGGCCAAGGAGCAGTACGCCCAGATGCTCGCCGACGACCTCGAAAAGGCGCGGCTCTTTCAGCACAGCCTGCTTCCGCGCGGCTGCGTGGCCGCCGAGAGCTGGAGGCTCGAAGGCCGGCTCGTCTCCTGCGACGCTCTGGGCGGCGACCTCTATCTGGCGCAGCCGCTGGACGGCGGAGGCGTCGCCTTTTCGGTCAGCGACGTGGTCGGCCACGGCGTGCGGGCGGCGATGTTCGCCGGCATGTTGCGCTCGACCCTGGACGCGGCCCGCCGGCGGAGCCCCGAGCCCGAACGGATGGCCCGCGAGCTGCTCGCCAGCCTCGACTTCCCGGGCTCCATCTGGAGCGCCACGCTGGTCTTCGGCCTCCTGCTGCCGGACGGCCGGCTCCGTTATGCGAGCGCCGGCCATCCGCCGGCCTTCTGGCAGACCGCCTCGGGGACCGAGCAGCTCGGCGCCACCGGGATCCTGTTGCACCCGGCCTTCCGCACCCGGCCGCTCCCGGCCCGCGAGGTGCTCCTGCGGCCGGGCGACCGCCTCCTGGTCTACACCGACGGCGCCTACGAGGCCCTCGACCCCGCCGACCAGGAGCTCGGGCTCGACCGTCTGCAGGAAGCCTTCGCGAGCTGCCGCGACCTGCCCTCCACCGAGACGCTCGACACCCTGCTGGCCGTCGTCCACGACCACTGCGCCGGCCGGCCGGTGAGCGACGACATCACCCTCCTCCTGATCGAGCGGGCGGGCGACGAGGAAAGCCCGGGCGAGCGAGGGGATGGGATCAATCCGTCGTGAGCCCGCCGGATGCGGAGGAGTCCCTTTCTGGTCCCTCCGGTCCCTTGCGTGGTGTGCGAGAATCAGTAAGCTCGGAAAGGCAGCATAGGGTGCCGGACTGGCTCCATGAGCGATCGGCAGGACGCGCAGGACACGAGATCCCCAGGGCCGGGCGGCTCGGCCGTGCTCGAGAGCACGGCCGAATTGCTCGGTTCCGTCATGCGTTTTCTCTTCAAGGCTTCGGCGCTCCCTGCCCTGGCACTGAAATACCTCCCCGAAAATTCGCTGGTGGACTCCGTCCGCAACGCGGCGCGGGCCGCCGCCGTGTTTCCCCGCGCCGTGGCCCAGGCGATCAGCGACGTCACGGACGAAATCGAAGGCACCGGCGGGACGGCTCCCCGGCCGCAGACGACCGAGGTGCCGCCGCCCTTCGTGCAGGTCCACCGCCAGAACAAGACCGAGACGGCGGTCCTCTTCATTCACGGCTTCGGCTTCAACTCGCGGCTGACGTGGTTCGATTTCCCCCGCTTCATTGCCGACGACAAGAGGCTGGACGCCTGGGACATCTACAGCGTCGGCTATTCGACCAGCCTGTGGCTCGACCTCGCGGGCCTGTGGGCCGCCTCGCCGCCCATCTCGCGGCTCTCGATCTACCTGCGGACCCTGACCGGCCTGCCGCCGTTCGACGGCTACAAGAGCCTGGCGATCGTGGCGCACAGCATGGGCGGCCTGGTCGTCCAGCAGGCGCTGGTCGAAGGCCCTGAATTCCTCTCCCGGGTCGGCCACGTGATCTGCTTCGGCACCCCCAGCAATGGGTTGCTCAAAGCCGGCTTTCTGCGCTGGTGGAAGCGACAGGTCCGGGACATGGCGTCGGACAGCCCCTTTGTCACGCAGCTCCGCCAGACCTGGCGGGAGCGGATCGGCGATCATCCGACGTTCAAGCTCCAGATCGTCGCCGGCGACGAAGACGAGCTGGTGCCTTCGACCTCGAGCCTGGAGGCGTTCCCGAAGGTCTTCCAGGCCGTCATCCCGGGCAACCACGTCACCATCGTCCAGCCGAAGCGGGCGACGGACCTGAACGTCCAACTGGTCCTCAAGGTGCTCCTGGGAGAGGCCGCTCCGGCCGGTCCGTGGAACAGCGCGCGCGTCGCCGTGGAGCAGCGCGATTTCCAGCGGGCGATCGACGAGCTGTGGCCGATCCGGGCCGAGCTTGACGATGCGACGCTCATCCTCCTGTCCCTGGCGCTGGATTCCGTGGGCCGGCGGGAGGACTCGATCCAGGTGCTCGTGGAGTCCCGCCAGCAGACGACGGACGCCATGGGCACCCTTGCCGGGCGTTTCAAGCGGCGCTGGCGCCAGCAGGGCCGTCTGGAGGACGGACAGCGGGCGCAAGAGCTGTACCGGCAGGCGCTGGCGACGGCTGAAGCCAACCAGGACGCCGCACAGTCGTTCTATCTCGCCATCAACGTAGCCTTCATGGACCTCGCCTTCGACAGGAACCTGGACCAGGCGCGGCAGAACGCGAAGCGCGCCCTCGGCCACTGCGCGCGCGCCTTCCGGGACGTCTGGTGTCTGGCCACGGAAGGCGAGGCCTATCTGTACCTGGGCCAGGACGAGGAGTCCCTGGAAGGCTACCGGGAGGCTCTGGCGAGAGACCCGCAGCCCTGGCAGATCTCCTCGATGTTCCACCAGGCCGTCGCCGTGGCCGAGCTGCTCGACAACGAAGCGATGGCCGACCGCCTGCGCGACCTGTTCCGCAGCGCGGGTCCCGAGAACAAGATGATCTCGCCGCCGGCCGCCGAGCCCGCGGCCCGGCCGCGCCGGCGAGAAGAGACCCCGCGCGAGCAGGCAACCGTCCAGCCCTAGCCGCCGGAGCCCTCTCCCCCGTCCCCTCTCCCGCGCGACCACCACCCCCCCGAGCGGGAGAGGGGCGCCTCCACCCAGCCGATTCTCTCCTCGTCCGGCCGCCACACAGCATTCCCCCTCTCCCGTTCGGGGTGGAGGGACGGGGGACGCACGGGAGAGGGGGCCAGGGGGAGAGGTCTTTCCCGGCCGCCACGGACGCGAGTCCCATCCCCGCTCCGGGAGTGCCGGACACCCTCCGGTGATAGACTCCCCCGCGCCAGGTTCTCTGTCCATGCCCATCACCCCGCCCCTTCCGGACGAGAGCGGCGCTGCAACCGCTTTAGGCGTCTCGCGGACGAAGGAGAAACTGTTCCTGCCGCCGCGGTCGGCGGTACCTGTGCCAGGCTCCGGATCGGTCTTCGGGCGTGGGTTTTCCCGCCGGCTGCGGGACAGCGGGGCGTGGCTCCTCCTCGTCTTCCTGACGATCGGTCTGGGGATCTTCCTCTTCGGCCTCGCCGGCACGGTCGGACCCTACAAGGACGGTCTGCGCGAGAACGGCGATCCTCGGTTCTTCCTGGCCATGATGGGGTTCGGGACCGTCTTCTTCCTGTTTTCCCTCCGCATCCTCCAGGTTGCTCTCACGGGCGCGTCGCACAAGAGGCGGCACGACAGGATGCCCAGGAACGAGCCCTGGACCTGGGACCATCCCTGGCGGCGGGAGTGGATGGCGCCGGACTACAGCGGCGGCGGGAGCGGCACAGTGCTGGGGCGGGTGGCGTTCCTCGCCTTCATCGGCCTGTTCAACATCGCCTTGGGCGCGCCGAGCTGGGTCCTCAAGGGGATCGTCCTGGTCCTGGACCTGTTCGCGCTGCTCGTCCTCTACGACTCGGTCCACAAGCTGACGCAGTGGCTGCGGTTCCGCCAGCCGGTCGTGACCTGGGCGACGTTTCCGGCCTTCCTCGGCGACCAGCTCGCGGGCCGGATCAGCTTTGCCCGTACCGTGACCCCGACAGGGACCCTGCGGGTGACGTTCCGCTGTGTTCACGAGGAGTGGGAGGCGCGGAAGTCCGGAGACCGCGAGGTCCGTGTGCAGCAGCCTTACATCGTGTACAAAGACGGATGGGAGCTCCCTCTCGCCGAAAAGGCCGAGCCTCTCGACTACGTCGATTTCGAGCTCGAGCTCCCGCGCGGCCTCCGCGGGACGGACCTCGGTGCGGACGAGCCGACCTACTGGCAGATCCAGGTCACCGTCCCGGTCGCCGGACCGGACCTGGAGGCCGTGTTCCTCGCCCCGGTGTACAGCCGGAATCCAGGATAGACTTTCCACGTCCAGGTCCTCCATACCCATGACGACACCCCCCTCAGGAGAGAGCAGCCCCGGGAGCGCTGTACCTGCCTTCGAGGAGATCAGTGAGGAGCTTGCAAGGCCGCCGCGGTCGACGGTGCTCGTGCCGGGCCTGCGGTCGGTGTTCGGCCGCGGATTCTGGAGCCGCCTCCGGCAGTCTCGTCGGGAGGCGTGGTTCACGCTCTGCATGGTGGCTGGGGCGCTCGCGCTCTGCCTTTTCGGCGCCGCGGGCACATTCGGTCCCTACAAGGGGAAGCTGGGCGAGCACTCCGGCGTCGCTTTCGTCATCGGGGCCGGCCTCTTCCTGGTCTTCCTGCAGGTCCTCGAGGCAGTGCTCAAGGATGCCGAGAAAAAGCTCCTGTATGGCAGGCAGGAGAGGGATGAGCCGTGGACCTGGGACTACCCCTGGCGGAAGGAGTGGATGGCGCCGGACTATACCGGGGGGGAGAGCGGCACGCCGCTGTGGCGGGTGACGTACCTGGCGTTCGTGGTGGTCCTCAATGTCGCCCTCTTGGGCGATCCGGACCAACGCAGGAACCTGGGCGTGATATGGGTCCTCCTCCTGCTGGACGTGACCGGCCTGATCCTCCTCTACGACTCCCTCAAGAGGCTGGGGCTGTGGCTGCGCTTCCGCCATCCCGTGGTGACCTGGATGACGTCTCCGGCTTTCCTCGGCGACCGGCTCGCGGGCCGGATCAGCTTTGCCCGTCCCCTGCTCCCGAAGGGGCCCCTTCAGGTGACCCTCCGCTGTGTCCAGGAGGTGTGGACGGTCCGGAAGACCAAAGACCGCGAGGAGCGTGTGCGGCAGCCCTACATCGTGTACAAAGACAAATGGGAGTTCCCTCTCGCCGAAAAGGCCGAGCCGCTCGACTACGTCGACTTCGACTTCGACATCCCGAACGGCCCCCGCGGGACAGACCTCCGTGCGGACTTGCCGGCCTACTGGCAGATCCATGTCACCGTCCCGGTCGCCGGACCGGACCTGGAGGCCGACTTCCTCGCTCCGGTGTACCGGTTGCCAGCGACCTGGAGAAGGGTGTCATGACAAAGCCCCCGATCACCCTGGGCGTGAACGGTCCGGAAGAGCAGCCGGTCGTCGTGCGGACCCGGGAAGAGGTCTACAAGCGGCCACGCTCGGGCAAGGCCCCCGGACGGGTGTTCGGCCCTGGTTTCCTGGCCCGGCTGCGCGAGAAACAGACGCTCGCCTGGGTCCTTACCGTCTTCCTGGGGCTCGGCCTCTGGCTGCTCCTCATCGCTTTTGCGGGCCTGCTCGGCATCGACGACCTTCCCGAAGGAAGGAGGAGCGCGATAGCCGCCCTGGCGTGGGGCTCCTTCTTCTCCCTGGGCTCCCTCTGGCTCTTCCGCAACGCCCTGACCCGGGCCGAGACGGAGCGGCGGGCACGCCTCAACGACCTGCCGTGGACCTGGGACTACCCCTGGCAGCCCGAGTGGATGGCGCCCGACCAGCGGCCCTGGAGCGGGCTGATCCTCGGCCGCCTGGCAGTCTTCGCCCTGGTCGCCGTCCTCAACCTGATCCAATGGGAAAGAGGTTGTGCCACCCACAGCATCGTCATCGGCGCGGACATCCTGGCCCTGCTGCTCCTCTACGACTCGGTCCGCAAGCTGTTGCAGTGGCTCCGCTTCCGCCACCCCGTCGTGACCTGGGTGAGCCTCCCTGCCTTCCTCGGAGAGAGCCTTGAAGGGAGGATCTCCTTCGCACGCCCCGTGAAGCCGGACAGCCCGGTGCAACTGGTGCTGCGCTGCGTGAACGAAGATGTGCGCAAAGATAGTGCCGGCGAGAAGCGGAGGTACTTCTTCGTGTACACCCAGACCGTCAACGTCCATCTGGAAGGTGGCGAGCCCCTCGACTTCCTCGACTTCGCCTTCGAGCTGCCAACGGATGTCCACGGCACGGATTTCCATGCGAACGACCCCGTCTATTGGCAGGTCGTCCTCAAGGTCCCGGTCGCCGGACCCGACCTCGAGGCGACCTTCATGGCTCCGGTGTACAAGAAGTCGAAGCCCAAGAAGAAGAGCGAATGACTGACGGGGTCGACGGGGCCGGCGGGCGCGGGGAGGAGCGGGTCTGGGAGGAGGACCTGGAGGTCCTGCCGCCGCACTACGGGATCGAGGACGTACCGCCGCCCGCCGAGACGCTGCTCTATGCCTGGCAGCACACCCTGGTCGACGTCTCGCCCTACGTCCTCCCCCTGATCGTGGCCGGCGCCGTGGGGTACTCGGCCGCGCAGACCGCGTACATGATCTCGGCCTGCCTGGTCCTCATGGGAGCCGCGACCTTCGTCAATGCGACCTGGGGAAACCGGCTGCCGTCGGTCCTCGGGCCGTCCGCCACGGATACCGGCGCGATGGCCACGGCGGGATCGATCTTCGGCGCTCCGGCCATGTGGATGGCCGGCTTCCTCGGTGGCCTGTTCGAGACCATCGTGGGGGCGAGCGGCGTCCTCGGGCCGCTGCGCCGGTTCCTGCCGCCGTACGTCTGCGGCATCGTGGTGGTGACCATCGGCATCTCGCTGGCGCGGGTGGCGGGGGGCTGGCTCTTCGCCGACCTGCGGCCGGAGATGCTCGGCCTCGCGGCACTCACGGTCGTCTTGATCCTGCTGCTGACCGTGATCGGCCACCGCTTCCGGGTGGGCATGCTCGCCCGCGGCGCAATTCTGTTCAGCCTCCTGATCTGCGGTGTCGGAGTGGCCGGCCTCGCCGGAATGGCGGACTTCTCGGCCCTGTCCCGCGCGCCCTGGCTCGGCCTGCCCCGGCTGTTCATCTTCGGAGGCCCCGGCCTGGGGTGGACGCTGGCCGCCGGAGCGATCTTCGGGGTCATGATCGGCTACGTCGGCTCGATCAGCGAATCGATCGGCGACTATGCGGGCACCTGCGCCGTCTCCGGCGTCCCCTACCGGATGCGCCACATCCACCGCGGCATCACGGTCGAGGGGATCGCCTCGATGGTGGGGCCGCTCTTCGGCGCGCTGCCGCTGACCACCTACAGCCAGAACACCGGCGTCATCGCCACCACCCGGGTCGCCAGCCGCCGGGTCGTCCAGGTGGCCGCGCTGATCCTGCTTCTCTACGGCCTCTCGCCGAAGACCGGCACGCTCCTGGTGCTCATCCCGCGGCCTATCGTGGGAGCGGTCTTCCTGGTGATCTGCGGCATGATCGCCACGGCCGGCCTGCGCCTGCTCACCTGCGGTCCCAAGGACGAGGTCTACCTGGTGACCACCGCCGTCTCGCTGATCGCCGCTCTCACCCTGCCGCTCGCCGCCGGAGCCCAGAAGGAGTGGCTTACCAGCCTCCCTCCGGCGGCCCAGCTCTTCCTGAGCAACGGCGTGGTCATCGCGATTACGTCTGGGGATCACGCTCAATACGGTGCTGCGGGCGGCGTTGGGGCCGGGGTCCCACCTCCGGTCAGAGCAGGGATAGCTGTTTTGGATCCTTAAACTTCCGCAAGCGAAAAACCCAACGCTCTCGCAGCTTGCACAAGCCCGTCGCGATCAAGAAGGGCTGTCACGGCCTCGGAATGTGACTCGGTCAATCCGTAGGCGTGAATTCGAACCCAGATCTCGTACTCTAAAAGCCGGCTGGAGATGAGCTGCTCTTCCCACAGATCAGGAGGAGGACAGCGATCCTCCGCGAGCAGGTGCGCGAGAGCGACTGACGTGTCGAGATAGATCAACGGTCGCTACGATCCTGCTGCAACCCCTGCAGCAGATCGTTAAAGGAGGTGACCGGCAGCCGTGGGGGAATGCCTGCCTCAGAGGCGGCCGGTTGGATCCACCCGTTCTGAACAGCGTCTGCCAACGGAGCCTGAGGTGCCACAAGAACAGCCTTTTGGCGTGGAGGAACGAGCTCGGCCACGACGCGATCCCGCTCGGTCACCAGAACCGTCTCGCCGCACTCGGCAAGGTGGACGTATTCGCCGACTCGCTCCTTGAGCTCTTTCAGGGCCACGGCACGCATGCTAAGAAAATATCGCCTTCGGCGGTCTTCTGTCAAGTCCGCCCAACGCTCCGCGGGTACGTTTCGCCGCTCCCTTCACCCGGACGGTCGAGGCTCGGAGCTTAGAGCAGGGATAGCTGCTCAGGGCGCCGCGGACCGAGATCCGGCGCATCGCGCCGTTCCAGGAGACCTTCTGCAAGATCTGCCAGGAATGGGGAAGGTTGGGCTTCGCGTGCCTCGCCGCGGATAGTCCTCTTGCGGCTGTGGAAGAGGAAGAGCCGCGAGCGGGCGCGGGTGATCCCGACGAAGAAGAGGCGCCGTTCTTCGGCGAGGTCCGGCTCGGCGCCCGGCCAGCGCAGGGGGAGCAAGCCGTCCTCGCAGCCGACCAGGAAGACCACCGGGAATTCAAGGCCTTTGGAGGCGTGGAGGGTGAGCAGCGAGATCCGCTCGGCGCGCGGGTCCCAGGTGTCGACCTCGCCGCCCAGGGCCACCTCGGCCAGGAATCCGTCGAGGTCGTCTCCGAACCGCACGGCAAGCGGCCGCAGGAGCTCGGCCCCCGCCAGGACGACCGCCGGGTCCGCGGCCGTACCGAGGACCAGCTCCAGGATCGCCTTCTCCAGGCGGGCCTCGACGCCGCGGCCCTCCGGACCCTTCTGGAGGATCGGGAGGAGGGCGCGGACGCCCGGGTCCTCGGCCAGGGGGCGGTGCGGACCTCTTCTGGAAGGGGATGCCGGAGCGGCCGAGCGCCTCGATCAGCGGCGCGGCCTGGGAGTCGGTGCGGTAGAGGAGGGCCACGTCGGCGAACGAAAGCTCAGGCGCGTCGCCGTGGCCAACCCGGCCGCTGTCGAACGAGAAGGAGGTCGTGCCGCCGAGGAGCCTCTCGAGGGTATGGACCACCAGCTCGGCCTCGGCCCGCTCGCTCGCCGCCGGTTGGATCACGACGCGCTCGGCGACGGCCGTTCCCGAATCGCGGACGGCAACGAGGCGCCGGTCCGGAACGAGGCTCGCGGGGCGGATCGCCTGGCACGCCGCCTCGACCAGGGTGCGGGTCGAGCGATAGTTGCGGGTCAGGTGGACGACGCGGGCGCCGGGATAGTCCTCCCGGAAGCGCAGAAAGAAGCCGACATCCGCTCCCCGGAAGCCGTAGATCGACTGGTCCGGATCGCCAATGGCAGAGAGATTGGCCCCGGGCGGCGCGAGGAGGCGGATCAGGGCGTACTGGAGGGGATCGATGTCCTGGTACTCGTCGATCGAGATCCACCGGAAGCGCTCCCGGTAGGCGGCCGCCAGATCGGGCCGTTCCTGGAGGAGTTGGAGAGGCCGCAGGAGGAGGTCGTCGAAATCGACGAGGTTGCGGCTCTCCAGGGCCTCCACATAGGACCTCACCTCCGGCCCCTCTCCCATCTCCCTTCCGTCCCCCGCCGGGAGAGGGGGGAATCGGCGGGCCTGGGAGATCTCTTCGAGCAGCCGTTCGGCCCGGCTTTGGGACACCCCGCAGACCTCGCGGACGATCTCGACCCGCTCCTCCGGCGTCGCGACGCGGAAACCCCTGTCCAGGCTGATCTCGCCGGCCTGCTCGCGCAGCAGCGTGAGTCCGAGGCCATGGAAGGTCGTGACGAGCATACGGCCCGCGGCGTTGGGTAGGAGAGCGGCAAGGCGCTCTTCGAGCTCGGCCGCGGCCCGGCGGCTGAAGGTCACGGCCAGGCACTGCTCGGGAGATACGCCACGACCGGTGATCAGATGGGCCAGACGGTGGGTCAGCGTCCGGGTCTTCCCCGTGCCCGGTCCAGCGACGATGAGCAGGGGGCCGTCGACGATGCCGACGGCGGCGTGTTGCTCGGGATCGAGGGCCTCACCCCCGGCCCCTCTCCCATCTCCCACCCGCCCTTCCCCGGGAGAGGGGAGAAATTCAAAAAGAGTCTCTCCGAGAGGAGGCATTGATGATTCGTCCGATTTCCCCCCTCTCCCGGCGGGGGGTGGAAGGGAGATGGGAGAGGGGCCGGGGGTGAGGATCTTGCTCCCCCTCTCCCGGGGGCCGGGAGGGCGGATGGGAGAGGGGGCCGGGGGGTGAGGGTCCGCGAACAGCGGCGCCACCACCGACCGCCCGCGGATCTCGTCCGGCTCGAAGAGGCGGATCACCCCATATTCGCCGTCGTAGCCCGCCTCCCGGCGCACCCGGCCGGCCCGCAGCCGCGAGATCGCTTCGCCGAGGAGCCCATCCCCCACCCGGGCCAGCTCCTCCAGCGGGAGCCGTTCGAGGATGTCGATCTCCGGACCCAGCCGGCCGACGAGCTGCGAAAAGGCCTGCTCCACCGTGCGCGACTTGGGGCCGACGCCGTGGATCTCCGCCAGCACCTCCGGCAGTGGCACGAGGCTGCGGAACGGCACCGGCCGTACCGGCGGCGCGTCCTCGGGACGGTCGGCGAGCTCCTCCACTCGGTGCATCACGCCAATGGTCAGCGGCTTGCCGCAGGCCGGACAGAGGCCCTCCAGGCGCCGGGTCTCCGGCGGCTCCAGGCGCACGCCGCAGGTGCGATGGCCGTCCAGATGGTACTTGCCCTCCTCGGGAAAGAATTCGACCGTCCCCCGGTAGCCCTCGCCCGTCTCCAGAGCCCGGCGGATCGCGAAATAGTCGAGGTCCGTGTCGAAAGCGCAGGCCTCGCGGCCTAGCATCGGGGGCGAGTGGGCGTCCGAGTTGCTCACCAGGGTGAAGCGGTCGAGGCGGGAGACCCGCCAGTTCATCGGCGGATCGGAGGAGAGGCCGGTCTCCACCGCGAAGATGTGATGTGCGAGGTCGCCGTAGCACTCCTCGACCGAGTCGAATCCCGACTTCGAGCCCAGCACCGCGAACCAGGGGGTCCAGACGTGGGCCGGCACCAGATAGGCGTCCGGCCCGCTCTCCAGCGTGATCTCCAGGAGGTGCCGCGAGTCGAGCCCCAGGATCGGCCGTCCGTCCGCGTTGAGGTTGCCGATCGCGGCGAGCCGTTCCCGCAGACGGGCCGCGGTGTCGAGGCTCGCGGCATAGATGAGATGGTGGACCTTCCGCGTGCGGTCCCCCTTCTTGTAGATTGTCGAGATCTCCACCTCCAGCAGGAACCGGACCGGTCCCTGGCAGGAGGCGGGCAGCCGCTGCTCAACCTCCCGCTCGATCTCGGGCCGCAGCCGGAACAGCCCCGGCTCGGCCGGGACGAGCTTGGTGCGGATCTCTTCGAGCCACGCCGGGTGGGTGAAGTCCCCGGTCCCCACGACGGTGATCCCCTTCCGCCGCGCCCACAGGGCCAGGTGCTCGAGGTCCGCGTCGCGGCTCGTGGCCCGGGAGTATTTCGAGTGGACGTGGAGATCGGCGTAGAAGGACATCGCGCGGGAAGACGGAACACCGGTAACGATACACCGTTACCTGAGTTGCGTCTACCCGGCTTTCGTTTCGCTCGGTCAGATTGTGCGATGGCGGCGAAGCGGAACCTCACCCCGCGCCATCCGCTCCAGCAGGGCCATCCGGTCCGCCGGGTCGTCCGGCAGCCGGTCCACGGCCAGGCACTGCCCGCCGCGTACGGTGATGGCCCGCTGGGCGCGGGGGACGAAGGGCTCGATCTCGTGGGAGACGGTGAGGACCGTGGCGCCGCCGGCGAGGAGGCGATCGATCCAGGCGAGGATGTCCTCGCGGGCGCCGCGGTCCATGGCTTCCAGAGGCTCGTCCAGGAGGATGTGCCGCGGGGTGCCGATCAGGGCGGCGGCCAGGACGGCGCGGCGGCGCTGACCCATCGAGAGCTCACGGACGGAGCGGTGGGCGAGGTCCCCCAGACCGACGAAGCCGAGGGCCTCGTTGACCTGCGAACGGGGCTCGCCGCGGAGGCGGCAGACCAGGAGGAGGGTCTCGCGGACCGTTGCGTACGGGGTCAGGTCCGGCTGCTCGGGCACATAGGCAAGGCCCCGGCGGGCTTCCACCTCGTCGATCCAGAGGTCCCGGCCGTCGACCTCGACCCGGCCCGCGTCCGGCCTCTCGATCCCCGCCGCCAGCTTGAGGAGGGTGCTCTTGCCGCAGCCGTTGGGACCGAGGAGGAGGGTAAGCCCAGGCGAGACCTCCAGGTCCACGCCGCCGAGGACCGGCTCTCCCTCGCGATAGGCGAATGCGGCTCCGTGAAAGCGGATCATCGACGGGGCCTCTCAGGAGCTCCAGGACTGCGGGTCGCCGACCGCGAGGTGGTGCAGCTCCAGCCACCGGCTGACCTTCTGGCGGCGCTCCCGCTCCGCTGCGGCCCGCACAGCCCAGGGGGTGGCGAGCAGGGCGAGGAGGCAGATCCAGGGGAGCAGGGCGACCGCGGCGGCGAGCAGCGATCCCTCGATCAGGATCTCCCCCGAGGCGCCGGTCCGCCGCTCCGGCGCCCGGCGGATGGCCCCTGCGGCCCGGGCCGACAGGAACGGAACGGTCGCCACGACCGCCAGGGCGCTCAGGAGGTCGATCCGCGCGGTCAGGACGAGCAGAGGCAGGGCATGGGCGGCCAGGAAGCCGGCGTCGAAGAGCACCCTCCGGCCGGCGGACCAGGGGAGTGACCGAGCCCACGGCCAGGCGGGGCGGCGCGCCCCCAACACCTCGCCCAGGTCGGCAAACAGGAAGACGACGGCGCAGCCACCGCCGAGCAGGGCGGCAAGCCGCACGTGCTCCGGCCGAAGCTGATTGTTCGCCACGAAGAGCCCAGCGCCGCCGAGAGGCAGGAGGCCGAGCAGATAAGCGCTCACCAGCCGCCATCGCAGCGCCCGCCACGCAATCCGCACTTCCAGGAAACGTTCCCCCTCTCCCGCTCTAGCGGGGGAGGGGGCCAGGGGGAGGGGGCTCAGAGCGCCGGCGCAGAGGTCGGCTGCAATGAGCACGAGAGCTCCGCACCCGAGAAGCATCCAGCCGCCGGAGACCGCGAGGATCGCGGCAGCCAAGGCCAACAGGCGGGTCAGGAGCCGGCGCTCGGTGGGCATGGCGAGCAGCGCCATCGCCGGGGCGCAGACGGTCAGGCCGAGCAGGTCCGCCAGGAACGCGCTGCCCCCTCGCGAGGCGACCCAGGAGAGAGCCGCGAGCCCGATCAGCAACGGCATCTGGGTCACTGCAATGGCCAGCGCGGCGGCGCGGCGGTGTGCCCGGCCGGCGATCGGCAGATGGCGCAGCCAGCCGTCCAGCCCGCGGCAGACCCGCGGCGTGGCGCTGGAGGCGAAGCCCAGGCAGGCCAAGGCGACCAGGATGCCCGAGCCGCCCTCCGATCCCGGGCCGAAAAGCACTCGCGAGAAGGAATTCACAAAATCGTTGCCCAGGAGCATGAACCCGCCCACCGCCGCCGCCACGACCGGCGCCAGCGCCCGCAGGGCCAGCCGTGCTCCGACATGGAGATGGAAGCGGAGGACGGCATAGAGCTCCGCGGCGGGACCGGGGGCAGGCATGGACGTCTAGATCTCCCCCGTGTCGATCACCCGGACCGCCTGGCGGCCGAGGAGGCGGACAGAGCCGATCATCGCGGCGAAGCGCTCGTCGTGCGTCAGCCCCTGCTTGTAACGGTAGTAGATCTGCTGCGCGATCACCGAGATCTTGAGGAGCCCATAGACGTAATAGAAAAGGATCTTCGACACGTCCCGGCCGCTCAACTCGGCGTAACGCGCGGCCACCTCGGCCCGGGTGAGGTTGCCGGGGAGCGTGGTCGGTCCGGCCGGCAGCGACCGCAGCGCCGGATCGTCGTCCGCGTTCATCCAGTAGCCCAGGCTCGTGCCGAGGTCCATCAGCGGGTCGCCGATTGTCGTCATCTCCCAGTCGAGGACAGCAATGATGCTGGACAGATCGGGCGCGAGGACCAGGTTGTCGTACTTGTAGTCGTTGTGGATCAACGCCGCTCCGGATTCCGGCGGCAGATGCCCGGCGAGCCAGGCGAAGGCGCGGTCGACGTCCGGGACCTCGTCGGTCCGCGAGCCCCGCCACCGTTCGGCCCAGCCAGTGACCTGGCGCTCGACATACCCGGCCGGACGGCCGAGATCGCCCAGTCCCGCGGCCTGGTAGTCCACGGCGTGCAGCTCGGCGAGGCCGTCGACCGCCGAGAGGCTGATGCGCCGCATCGTCTCGGGCGTCAGGTCGACCCCCGCGGGGGCCTTGTGGTGGCGGAGGACCACGCCGCGCACCCGCTCCATCACGTAGAACGGGGCGCCGAGCACCGACGGGTCGTCGCAGCCGGCGAGGGCCCGAGGCGCCTTGGAATAGACAGTCCAGAGGCGCGAGAGCACCCGGTATTCGCGCCCCATGTCGTGCGCGGTCTTGACCTTGGACCCGAAGGGCGGACGGCGGAGCACCAGCTCCCGGTAATTTGCGGGGTCCGCGGTGCCACCGAGCCGCAGCAGGTAGGTCAGGTTCGAGTGCCCGCCCGGGAACTGCTCGATCGCGAGATGGCCGAGGGGGCCGTCCGGCAGCCCGGGCACGTGCTCGCGCAGCCAGGCCTCCAGCGGCGCGGCGTCCAGCTCCTCGCCGGGACGCACCGGCCGGGACGAGTCCAGAGAGGCCGCGGTGTTGGGCCCGCTCATGGCCTCACGCTACTTCCAGGATGGTGCGCAGAGCCACACGGGCGAGCAGGACGTAGGGCGCGTTTGGGGCGGTCAGAGCCCTCGCTTCCTGGCGAATCTCCTCAGCCTCCGGATCCCCATTCGCCTGTGCCTGAGCAAACCGCTTGAGAAGCGGCTGCAGGTGCAGCCGGTAGTAGTTTTGGCGATTGCGGGTGAGATCGTCACGGTCGAGGCCGAGCACCCTGATGGTCTTGTCCCCTCGCTCCGACAGGTTGAGCGGAGCAATCTGGTAGCCGCGCTTCCCCGGGTGTTCGTCTTCTATCCAGACGAACGTCAGATCCTCTTCGGGATTGTCGAAGCCGGGATCGATCAGAAGTGCGTTTTCTTTGACCTTCTGCGGGTCTTCTTCCGCAACCAAAGCGCGCGCATCAGCTCGTAAGGGGAATTTCGATTTCTTATTGGAGCGGTTGCAGGCGTTGCAACTGAAGTAGAGATTGTCGAATCGATACGCGAGCCACCAGTAGCCGCCCTCCTTCCGGTGACGGTCCCGGACGGCCTCTGCCTTCGGCCGGAAGTGCTCGACGTCCGAGTACCTCCGCTCGTATGGGTGCTCGCAATAGCAGCACTTGCCGTGCTGCATGGTCCAGAGACAGGCCTTGACTTCGTCCGTACCATAGATCTTCCCGTCGAAGTCGGCGCTCTTGAAAACCTTGGGATGAAACCCCCGCAACCGCAGCAGGTCGTTTTCGCCGTCGGTGCGGAGCTTGTCGGGGCAGGGTGTGCCGGTGCGATCGATCCGGATCATGCTCCGCGCTTCAGGATCTCCTCGGGGGAGAGGAGCTCCTCGTCCTCTGAAGGGCCTGCCGAGGTCCAATACGGCTTGAGATCGAGCTGGAGCTCCCGGATCTCTTGCTGTTGCCGGCTGTCGGGAGCCTTGAGGCCCCGCAGCGCCAGATACCGGCGCTCCTTCTCGACAAGCTCCGGCCGGCCCGCCCGGTTGACTTCAAAGAAGTTGGTCAGGATTTCGGATGCCGTGAGGACTCCGGGCTCGATGCCTGCCGCGTCCTGCACGACCTCTCCACCCTGGAGCTTGAGAGCGATGATCTCCTCGCGATCGAAGCTGGCGAGGACCAGAGGAGAGTGGGTGGTCACGATGAATTGAAGCTTGGGAAAGACCTGTCTCAAAAGAGGGACGATCCGCCTTTGCCATGTTGGGTGCAGGTGCAGATCGATCTCGTCCAGCAGGACGATACCTTCCAACTCCTCGGGGTCGGCCTCCTCGTCCAACTCCAGCACGGCATGGCCAAGGAGATCGGCGATCCAGGAGAGAGTCGCCTGGTAGCCGTCCGACATCCAGCTTGCCGGCAGCCGGAGGGGGTGTTCGCCGACCCACAGCTCGACCGCGTTCGATTGAATGATCGGTGGGGTTGGCTGGACATCGAGGTGGATGTCGAGGAAGCCTGGGAGGAGATGCTCGCCAGAGAAATCCTGGGCTCCGAGGACGCGGCGCAGACAGCCTGTGAAATGGGAGGCGAGCCGCGGATCGCGCAATGCAGTGTAGAACTCGATTCCCAGCATCTTGTGCTGGGCGTTGAAGAGGCCCTGGACCCGGTGGATGGTGGGATCCCGCGGGAGCTTACCTTCGCCCGGCTCCGGCAGGAACCGGCCCACACCGTAGCCCACGATGAACCACTGGCGCCGACGATGGCCGCGCACCGTGTCGAGATACCGCGCTCCGGACGGATCGTCTCCTTCCACGAGGTCGTAGCGGTCGGGCTCGATCAGCAATGACGAATGCAAGCGTTCTCCATCCGGAGAACGCAACATCGCATCGATCGAGGCCGGCTTGGTGTTATTCAGATTGCGGAGGCGCTGAGAATCCTCGACGAGGGGAGTGCCCTGCTTCGGCCCCATGGCCGCCAGGGCGATCGATTGGAGCAGAGTGGATTTGCAGACCCCGTTCTCCCCGAGGATCACGGTCCAGGGTCGGGGAGTCCCGTCCTCCCTGAGGAAGGAAAATTCCTGTCCTGCGAGGAGTCGTATGTTCCGGAGCCGCAAGCGCTCGATATACATCTGCGCGGAACCTCCGGGAGAAGGATACCAGAGTCAAGAAGCCGGGCACTTTGTCTCGGCCGGACGGTTGAGGCCGGAGCGCCCGCGGACCCGACCCAGGTTATAAGATAGGCACCCTTGGAGGATCGCCTGCAGTCCCCGGCCCTTGTCCAGCCCGTCGAGGCGGAGCCCCGTCGCCTGCTTCTGGTCGACGACGACCCCGATGTCCTTTCCCTGCTCCAACGAGAGCTGGAGGCCGCGGGCTTCGAGGTCTGGCCGGCAGTCTCGGCAGAGGCGGCGTTCGAGGCCGTGCTACGGCGCGGCCATCCCCATCTGGCCGTGGTGGATATCGTGCTGCCCGGCCTCGACGGTCTCACGCTCGGGCGCCGGCTCCGGCAGGAGCACCAGATCCCCGTGATCCTGCTGACCTCGATCGACGAGGAAGAGATCGTGGCCCGGGCCATCGAGGAGTTCGCCGACGACTACATCCGCAAGCCGTTCCGGTCGCGGGAGCTCGTCGCCCGGGTGGAACGGCTGTACCGGCGGGTCCACGAGAGCGACAGGGCGACGGCGGGGGAGCCGTCCGACAGCGAGGAGGCCGTGCGCAAGAGCCTGGACGCGCTGGAAGCGTGCGTGGCCGAGCGGCGGGCGCTGGACAACGTCTTCCTCGGCCGCTACCAGGTCCTGGAGGTCCTGGGCACGGGCGCCATGGGGACGGTCTGCCGCGGCTGGGACCCCAAGCTGCAGCGGGAAGTGGCCCTCAAGACCGTGCGCCTGGGCGGGGGCGTGCTGCCGGCGAGGAAGCGGGACCTGCTCGTGACGCTCAAGCGCGAGGCGGTGGCCCTGGCGCAACTGAGCCATCCGAACGTCGTGGTGGTCTACGACTTCGCGGACGCGCCGGACGCCGCGTTCATCGCCATCGAGTACGTCGAGGGGCTGAGCCTGGAGGACCTCCTGGATCGCAGGAGCCGGCTCGTACCCGACGAAGTGATCCCCCTGGCCGCGGGCATCGCCGCCGGGCTGGCGGCGGCCCACTCCCGCGGCATCGTGCACCGCGACGTCAAGCCGGCCAACGTGCTCCTGGGCTTCGACGGCTCCATCAAGGTCATGGATTTCGGCATCGCCGGCTTCCTCGCCCAGGCCAAGGCGGAGTCCGGCTCGGTGTTCGGCACCCCCGGCTATGTGCCGCCCGAGAGCCTGCTCGGGGCCGGGCACGCCCCGGCCGGCGATCTCTTCTCGCTCGGCGCGCTGCTGTACAACTGCCTGGCGGGCCGGTTGCCGTTCCGGGGGAAGGACCCGACCAAGGCCCTGGAATCGACCCTCGCGGGGCGCTACGAGCCGCTGGCGTCTCAGGTGCCCGACATCCCGAGCGCCCTCGAGTCCCTCGTCCAGGACCTTTTGCAGAGAGAGCCCGAGGACAGGCCCGCCTCCGCTGCCGTGGTCGCCGCGCAGCTCGAAGAGATGGCGGCCGGCGGGCGGCTCCGCTGGCGGCTCAGAACGAGAGGCGCGCCCGTCGTGCCCTCTCCCGGCTGATCCAGCCTGCCTACTTCTTTTTCCCCAGTTGCATCCCGTAGCGGGAGAGGATGCGGCGGGCCACTGAGGTCTTGTGGACCTCGTCGGGACCGTCATAGATGCGGGCCGCCCGCTCGTGCCGCCACCAGTAGGCGAGAGGCGCCTCGTCGATGAGACCGTAGCCGCCATGGATCTGGATGGCCCGGTCGAGCACGTTCTGGAGCACCCCCGCGACCTGGAACTTGATCAGGGAGATGTCATCGCGGGCGGCGTGGGCTCCCTCGTGGTCGATGCGCCAGGCCGTACGCAGGACGAGGAGGCGGGCGGCGTCGATCTCGGCCCGGCATTCCGCGATCCAGGCGTGGAGGATCTGCCGCGTGCCGAGCGGCTCGCCGGGGGAGATTTCGCGCGACGCCGCGCGGAAGCACATCAGGTCGAAAGCCCGCTCGCAGATGCCGATCCAGCGCATGCAGTGATGGATACGGCCCGGCCCGAGCCGCTCCTGGGCGAGGGCGAACCCACCACCCTCCTCGCCGATCCGGTGAGAGACCGGGACGCGCACCCCCTGGAGGCGGATCTCGGCATGGCTCATCCAGCCAGCGCCCGCCTCGCCCATCACCGGCAGATTGCGCACCAGCTCGAACCCGGGCGCATCGCACGGCAAGAGGATCATGCTGGCCCGCCCGTGCGGAGGCGCCGCGGGATCGGTCACCGCCATGACGATGCAGAACGCCGCGCCCTCGGCCGACGAGGTGAACCACTTGTGGCCGTCGACGACGTAGTCGTCACCTTCCCGGCGGGCCGTCGTCCCCATCCAGACCGGATTCGAGCCGGCGAACTCGGGCTCGGTCATCCCGAAGCAGCTCCGGATCTCGCCACGGGCGAGAGGCCGCAGCCAGCGCTCCTTCTGCTCCTCCGATCCCTGCGTGAGCAGCAGCTCCATGTTGCCGGCATCGGGAGCCTGGCAGTTGCACACGTAGTGACCGAGCGGGCTGCGGCCGAGCACCTCGCTCAAGTGGGCAAATTCGAGCAGCGACAACCCGGCCCCGCCCTGCTCCCGCGGCAGATGAGGAACCGAGAACCCCATCTCCCGAGCCCGCGCGCGCAGCCGGTCGAGCTCGCCCTGGATCGCGCCGAAGCCCTCCGCAAAGAGCCGCCGCTCCAGAGGCACGACCTCCTCTTCCAGGAAGTCGCGCAGCCTGGACGCCAGGCTCTGGATCCGCTCGGGGACGGTGAAGTCCATGCGCGGGAGCATAGCGCGGATAGAATTGCCGCCGTGACGCTTCCCCGTCCGGTCCTGCTCGCCCTGGTCGCTCTCGTTGTCCTGCTCCTGCTGACCGGCTTTCTCCGTCTGATCTCCCGCTCCATGATGTATCCCGGCTCGCCGGTGCGCTTTCCGTCGGAAGCCGATCTGGCCCGGCGCTTCCCGCAGGCCCGCCTCGTGGACTACCAGGCAACGGACGGAGCCCCGCTGAAGGGAGCCCTCTTCCAGAGGCCGGGATCACAAGCGCCGCTGGTGGTCCATTTCCACGGCAACGCCGAATCGGCGGCCCAGAACCTGGACTTCGCGGAAGAGCTTTTCAACCGGGGCCTCGACGTCTTCCTGGCCGAGTACCGAGGCTTCGGAGGCCTTCCAGGCAAGAGGACCGAGTCGAACCTCTACGCCGACGGAGAAGGAGCCCTGAAGGCGCTCCAGGCCGCAGGCATCCCGCCGGAGCGGATCGTCCTCCTCGGCCGCTCCCTCGGCTCAGGCATCGCCACCGAGCTGGCCGTCCGCCATCCCTGCCACCAACTCATCCTGGTTTCCCCCTATACCTCCATGGTCGACATGGGCAAGAGGATCGCCGGTCCCCTCGCCAACTTCGCCGTGGCGGACCGCTACGACAACTTGGCCAAGATCGGCCGCGTGCGCTGTCCGGTGGTCATCCTCCACGGCACCCGGGATGAGGTGGTCCCGATCCGCATGGGCCGGAAGCTCGCCGCGGCGGCTGGGGCGAAGCTCGTCGAAGTGCCGGAGGCGAGCCACAATGTGTTTCCGGGGTTGGAGGAGCGGGTGGCGGGGGTGGTGGCTGGTGCGCCTGCTACTCGCGGCGGCCAGCAGGACAAGTTATGAGCTCACGGAAAGCAATAAAGACGTACGCACCTCCCCACTTGGCACATCCGGAAGCGGCGGAGGATATCGAGAGACAGGCTCGTGACCGCTACGCGGAGCTCGGGGAACAAAAGTACGCCTCTGCTCTTTCCTCCGCCGAACAGGCAGAGATGCTGCGCCTCCAGGTCTATCTGGACCAGGCGGAGGCGAAGTTTACGAGCCGGTCGAGGCTGGCCCGGCCCCTCCCAAGAGGCGGCCGGCTGCAGAGCCGGTACGGATCTTCTGGATGCGATTTCGGATGATGGGGAACGCGTTCCAAATTTTCTGGATCGATTCCAAAAAACCTGCAACGCCTGCCAAATTTTCTGGACCGGTTCCAAAAAATCTGGACGCGTTCCAAATTTTCTGCAGCGTTTCCACGAAACCTGGGACGCGTTCCAAATTTTCTGGATCGATCCCGCGTGACTCTGGATGCGTTCCAAATTTTCTGGATCGCTTCCACGTACCTCAGTCGCCGAACGCGCTCGTGTCGCCGTGCCCACAGAGGTTGCCTGGCGCGTTGTGGTAGGTGCGGACAGCGCCCGTCTCCGTGTCGGTCACTCTCAGATCGTACTCCACGTCCGACAGCGCGCCGTAGAAGAACCAGATCTTAGGGCTCGTCACGAAATAAGTGTCGCAGTTTCGGTCTTCCAAAGAAGCTCGCCAGCGATCCAGGAAGGTTCTCACGGCAGAGCCCGGTCTATCGTGTCATGCTGAGCGGGAGTGTAGGATCTAGGGCGGGAAGCCGGCAGTCCTGCTGGTCCCGCGGACTGGTTCGACTCCCCGCGATGGAGCTGCTGCCGCGGTGGGCGTTGCCGCTGCCACGGCAGCGGTTCGACTTCCCGCGGTGGCTGTAGCTGGTCCCGCGGCGGGCGTTGTCGCCGCCGCGGCAGCGGTTCGACTCCCCGCGGTGGCTGTAGCTGGTCCCGCGGTGGGCGTTGTCGCCGCCGCGGCAGCGGTTCGACTCCCCGCGGTGGCTGTAGCTGGTCCCGCGGTGGGCGTTGTCGCCGCCGCGGCAGCGGTTCGACTCCCCGCGATGGATGGAGCTGGTCCCGCGGTGGGCGTTGTCACCGCCGCGGCAGCGGTTCGACTCCCCGCGATGGATGGAGCTGGTCCCGCGGGACATCTTGCTGGTCCCGCGGGACCACTTCGTGTCACCGCGGGGAACGTCCATGCAGTTGTCTTCGGCGCAAGGGCCGAGCCATCGCCCACTGGGAGCGCCGGCGTCCCGCCGGCCCACACTCCCCGCGGCCACGGCGGCCGGCGATGGGCCTCCGCAGCCAGCCCGAACCCCCACCTCGCTTCCCGCCGTTCTTCCCAGAAGGCCGGCTTTCGGCCCGCTGTCTTGATGATGCTGGCGAGACGCCAGCGCTCCCAGCGTCGCGCCGCACCTTTGGTGCAGTCGTCAGACGGCGTTGACTTCCCGGGGCGAGAGAGCCCGCAGATGAGACACTTATTTCGTGACGAGCCCTTAGCGTTGATCGGCCGGCCGTCCAAGACCTTCGTCGAGGGTCGCTACGAGAACGGCGAGATCCCGCCGGCCGGCCGCAAGATCGTGGTCTGGGCAGCGAGCGGCCATGCCGCCCGGGAGGTCGCCGGGATCGATGTCCCGTCGGCGGTCCACACCCGGCTTTACCGCACCTTGCAACCGATGGGCGCCGTGGCCCGACGCGAGTTGGGCGAGGAGCTGTACACCGTCGCGGTCCTCGCCTACCAGGGCAGGTACGGCTCGGTCCCCCAGCGCCAGCCTATCGAGCTCCTGCAACCGAGCGCCGGCTCCCTGGAGGATCTCTTCCACCGCACCGGCCTGCCGTACGCCTTTCTCGATCTCAGCCGGACCGGCCGCCTGCCCGGATGGCTTCGGGAGCCCCTGATCGCCCGCCCGATCGGGTACAAGGAGATGAAGACCCGATGGGAACGGGTGTTTGACGCCATCCTCTTTCTCGACCGGATGGCGATGAGCGAGCGGCCGTAGCCTGGATTCATCACGGCTGCTCAATTCAGAACAATTCACTCCGCGGGAGGGGTGAGTGGCATCGCCATTCGGCTGGACGGGGGACGATATGATGTGTGGATGTCCTATCTGCGCCCATCCGCCGGTCAGTTCGAGAGAGCCTGCCATCGAGAATTCAAGTATCTAGTGGAAGATTACGGATTCACCGTAGGGCCTCTGGTGTTCTCTGAAAACCGCGAGCCTTTCGGCGCTCGTTTCCAGGGGCCCAAGCTCGCGATCTGCGTCCAGGGGATTCAGTGGGGATCAGCCATCGAGATCTATTTCAAGACCGGCGACGTAGAGGAACAACCGGAATGGGCTGCTGAGCTCGATCGAATGCGGGCAGCACTTTCCAGAGATGAGAACCAACTTGGCGAGACGCCAGCCATGGTGAGAAAGAGGCTCGACGAGCTGCGCTTGCGCGTTGAGCTCCCGGCACACTGGCTCTTCGATCAGCGACTCCCTGGATGGCGCTCACGTAGCACCGGGCAGGGCCAACTTGCCGAGATCCATGACTACGCTGAGATGTTGCGGAGCTGCGCCGGCGATCTACTGAGTGGTGACTTGAGCGCATTGCCAGGCCTGTTCGCCGGCAATGCCCAACATCGTCGCCAACAGGACATCCGCGATCGCCAGGAGTTTTCGGATCGGTTAGCCCAGGACATTGACCGGGAGGCGCGACGTCCAAAGACCGTGCTGGAGCAGGTGGAAATCGTGGAAAAGGTCCACAGCTCGATCCGCTATGTGCACACCGAATCCAGGATGCTGCTGAAGGCACTCGGCAAGGCGCCAGAGGCCACCTCCCTCACCCGATTCGTGGAGAGTTGGCAGCAGCTCGCCGGGAGACTCGGAGCCGAGATTTCCTCACTTGCCTGTGTCCGCCATCTCGAAGCCTCCACAGGGATCGTGAAGGGCCTGCTGAACGCTCGGGAGACTGCCGCCCTGGTGCAGGCGGCCCTTGCCTCCTAGCAGGCAGACAGCATTTTGATCGAAAGGGCCACAGCCCTGGCCCATCTGTGTGAAGAGCTCAGACTTGCCCTGGAAGCTCTCTCGCGTGCGCTTCGTGATCAGCTTGTGTCTCTTGACCCCCAACCTTCCGGCCTTGCCAGGGTACGAGCTTCCATACGCGGGCTCTTCTGGAGATTACTACGCTTTCTTACGAAGCCCTTGTGAGGAACGACGCGGCTGTCCGCTCGTTCAGCCCCGTAAAGTCCCTCGGGAGTGGGAATTCGGGCGCAATCGAAGCCGCAGAATGTACCCTCGGCGAGTCGCACCTCTCTTAACCCTATGAGGCCACGCCGCCCGCCAGAGCCGACGGCCTCTTCAGATCACCGCTTCCAGCCCCTTGCGATCCAGCAGGTTGAGCAACTTGAGCGAAGGACCGCTCGGATGTTTTTCGCCGACCTCCCATTGCCGAACCGTCGAAACACTTGTGTTGAGGATTGACGCCAGGACCGCCTGGCTGATTTTGTACCGCTCGCGCAAGGCACGGATCGTCTCAGCGGAATATTCCGGTATAGGGACCAGGCACAAGGCGTCGTACTCCTTCATTCTGCGCTTGGAGACAAAGCCGGCAGCATGGAGATCACGCGCCGTGTCGCGAACCGCGTCCAGGATCCGGCTGGTCTTTTTACTCTTAGTGCTCATGGCAAATCTCCTGTAACGCTTCACTGTCGACCAGGCTGTCGAGCTCTGCCGAAGAGAGCTTGAGGAGGTCGGCGGCGATCGCCTTCAAGGCTTCCAATTCTCTGATGCTGACGTTGGCTCGCTCGTTCTTCTCGAAGCCGAACACGAAGAACCAGAGACTGCCCTTGTTCGTCGCCAGCAAAGTCCGCGCCCCACCGCTCTTTCCGCGGCCGGGTAGAGGAACACGCTTCTTGACTACGCCGCCTCCAAGACCGGCGTCGATGAGGCCATTTTCCATCTCTGAGACCGCAAGACAAAGCGCCTCCTGGGTCAGGGCGGTCTTGCGCATCCAGCGGCTGAAGTGCCGGGTCTTGAAGACCCGCCTCACTGGCAAAGTAT
The DNA here is from genome assembly GCA_963842525.1 of uncultured Holophagales bacterium. Lineage (GTDB taxonomy): Bacteria > Acidobacteriota > Thermoanaerobaculia > Multivoradales > UBA5704 > UBA5704. The sequence continues at coordinate 697,168 of CAWJGT010000009.1, read as the reverse complement.
ATCACCTAGTGTAACAGTTTGCGCCGGGAAGCCCATCGCTGTCCTCCTCGTTCTGCGGGCCGCAGCTCAGCCCTCACCACGTTTCATCCGCCACCGGTCGCCTCACTCTCCACCCGATCGTGTGCTTTGAGTCAGCGACGATCAGCGACTGCCACATGGGAGAGAATAATCTCGTAGCGCATCTCCGGTCCAGCATATCGGGTTGAGAGGAAGACCGGCAAGCTCATCGTCTCGCGGGTCCTTCGGCGTCTCCCGGGGAGAAGACCGGTTTCAGAATCAGGTGGAACCTATGAGGGCAGGGATCCGTGGCCGCTGTCTGGATGAGCTGGAACCCGTCTCCGATCCGCCCGGCGGGCGCGTTCTGCATATGCACCGCCGTCGATTTCATTGACGTGCCTTAGCAACTGTCCTAAGCTAGCAGTATCGATAGATTGGAGAAGGTACATGGGATTTCCCCTAGGCCAGACCCACACGACCGGTCAGGGTGGTTCCATCCGCGAAATCGGACCCAGGGGATAGCATATGGATTTCATCTTCGAGCATTTCGGTAAATTCTTCTTTGTATTGGAGTTTGTTGGTGCCTTGCTGATCTATAGAGCACCCTATTTTGCCGGCAGGGGTTGGCTCGTGCTCGGGTTCATGGCTTGGGGCTCAGGAGGGCTTGTACGTCTTCTCTTCGAGCCCCTCGGCTACGGATATAGCGACACGCTCGGCACCATCACTCAGGTGCTTGCGCTTGTGGGCTATGCCTCGATTTTATTTGCGGCCTACGCCTGGTGGAAGGCTCGTGCGGTGAAACCAGGCGAGAAAGGAGCCCCCGCGATGGAAGTTGAGTCAGACCAGGCGACCTCGATGATCCCCCGCAACGATTCGAACAGCATCAGCAAGGCCGAAGCTGTCCGAGATCAGATCTACGGCTACTTCACGGACGCCTGCAAACAAGAGGGCATCGCGGCAGAGGTTTTCAAGTCTCCGCCCTACAGCGAGAGCGTTTGGGTCGAAGTTCGTGTGCAGATACCGCTGGAAGAGGATCTGTCGTTGCGCGCTCATGCTACGGTGACAGTGCAACCACGCGAGTTTCATCGCTTTGAGCAGGAGCTCACCATCGTCGTCAACGACAGCGTCAAGATCAAAAGATATTTCTCGGTCATCCAGTTCACCCGCGAGGAGGCGGCCACGATCTGCCGGTATCTCGCGGAAAAGTCCGAAAAGCTCTCCTTGCGGCCGGAGCGTTGCCGTATCTTCCCGTGGCAGCTGTGGCGGCCGAAGAACAAGATAGTTCGGGTCAAACCCTCTCACAGGGTCTCTGTGTATCTGATGATTGTGGCAATGGGATTGGTGCTGTATGCCTTGCCGCTCGCCGGTTTGCTCCTGCTGGCCCTCGCAGCAGTCGTATGGTGGTTGTTCGAACGGCAGAAGCGGGTGTTCAGCCTGTCTTCAGGAAAACCCTGGCAAGAGCCCCGCCTGCTTCTACGGATGGACTCGTGGCAAGCTGTGCTTCGCGACCTTGCCGTTCATGCGAGCCCCGTGAAGGAAATGCTCCTGCGCGAGCTGTCTGCCGGCTCCGGGATCACTTCCCAAGAAGGTGTAGAGGGGCGGGACAAGTTTTATGTCGCGGAAGAGGACATCTGGTACCCGGGTGTGGATGGCAAGGTTGAACGCCGACAGATCGTTGTGCGGCTCCGGCGCGCCATCGGCTTCGTTCACCTCTACCCCTATGGCAATGATCTCTACGTCGGGTGGGATGCTCACATCAACGGCGGCACGTGGACCGAAAAGATGGTGGGGCACGGGAAGGAGCGCGACAGCGGCCGGACTGTCCGAGCCTATGGAGTCACTACCGCGTGGCATACACCGAACGAGTACGACATCACCGACGCCAACTTCCTGCTCGAATGGATCCACTCGATCGTCACGAAGACCGTCCAGCAGGCGCTCAAAGAGCACCAGGTCGACCAGGAAATCGACTTCACCATCGTCCGCGAGGCGAGGCAGGGAATCGCCGGGACAGAAAAGCCTGGCAAGAAACAGCAGGAGAAGCTGCGCCCGCGGTTCCGCAGGGTCGCCTGATCCGCGGGCGGAGGAGCTGAGTGTATCTAGCGCGGTTTGAAGCGCCGGGAGGCGAGATTCTTCAAGCGGCGCTTGGCTTGCCAATGCAGGCCGGAGCCGCAGGCTCGCCCGCTGATCTGTCCGAAGTCCTGCTACCCGGCTTGATCGAGGGCGCGAGCTTCGCGCTCCGGACTCAGATCGCGGAGCGGACGACCAACCGGGTTCTCCTGCTCAGCTACCCCGCGTCGGAGAGGGCTTCTCTCGAAGCCCTCGTCGAGGAGCTGTGCAATCTTCCCGGAGTGGACGCGATTCTCAGCTCATCGCAGGCCCAGCACGATGAGCTTTCAGCGGGCTTCCCGCCTGCCCGGCAGGCGTGGATGCGGCCAGGTTGCTATCGTGCCGGAGAATACCTGCTGGCCAGCGACTTTCGCCTTTTTTCGGCCGTCGATCCCCTCTTCCTGGCCGCTCTGGATCAAGGATGGAAAGTAGCCTATCAGATCAATGTACTCCGCCGCTCGATCCCGCGAGAGGACCTGCGTTGGCTGAAGAAGCAGCTCGTCCGCATGGAGCTGCACGACGCGTTTCCCGGAAGCCTCTACAACCTGCAGAGATCGATCGTCGATCGTCTTCCCGAGACTGCCTATCTGTTGGATGAGGTCGTGGGCTGCGGCAACGAGCAGGCCTGGGATTACCTCATGCGACTGGTCGACGAGGAGTTCGCGCTCCGCATGAGACGCTACGGATTCACGGAATCTCCTCTCGAAGAGGAACCCGCGGACCTCCTCCAGGATTCGATCGCCACCGGCTTCCAGCTAGAGATGCTCCAAGAGTCTGATCCGGTGGCGCGCGCCGCGGCGTCGGTGAGATCCGAGCAGATTGAAGGCATTCTCCGGTGGGCGCCGCACTCCAAGGCTTCACATCCGGAGAGCCGCCGCGATGCCGTGCGACCTCCCCAGGCTGAGATCGATGCTTTCATCAGCTACTCCAGCCCGGACCGGCAGACCGCCTTCGCAGTTTGCGGAGAGTTGGAGCGCCAGGGGTTGGCATGCTGGATCGCTCCTCGGGACGTCGGAACGGGAGTCTCCTATCCCGACGCCATCATGCGGGGTCTGCGCGCCGCCAAAGCTCTCGTCCTCATTTTCTCAGCTCACGCCAATGCCTCTCCTTACGTCGAGAGAGAGGTGGAGCGCGCTGTCAGCTTGCGCACACCGGTCCTCACTCTACGGCTCGCGGACATTCCTCCGACGGGATCGCTGGAGTATCTGATCAGCACGTCGCACTGGCAGAAAGCAGAAAACCCACCCCGGGCGGAAGATATCGAGCGCTTGGCGGGAGCCGTCGCGCGCCTCGTGCAGCCAGCGAGGTGAGGAGCGGGCTCGCGGCCCGATGGGCTGCAGGAAGGGAACCCCAGGTCAGAAGTGCCAGCCGAACAGGACGGCTCCACTGCGCTACCTCTCTTATTCTACAACGGACCTGCCAGTTGGTGACAGGAGACCTCCGGTTCCACGATCTCCCCTATGGGCACCAAGGTCTCGCAGCAAGCCGTCGAGATCTTCCGCCACCAGGGCGAGGCCCATCGCGCCGGCCGGTCTTTGGTCAATCTCTCGACCATCCATGTCATCGAAGGGGACCTCGAGACGGCCATGTCCCTGCTCCGGCAGTCTCTCGACCTCCTGGATGCCGAGCAGGAGCCCCGCCTCCTTCTCTGTGCCCAGCACAACCTGACCTACTATCTGACGGAAACCGGCCGGTTCGAGGAGGCTCGGGAGGTCTACCGGCGGACTCGGCCGCTTTATCGCGACTTTGCCGAGCCTGGTTAGGTACTGGTTAGGTACCAGCGAACAATGTACCCTCGGCGAGTCGCACCCCTCGAAACCCTCAGAAGTACCGCGATTTGGGTCGACCGCAAAAGATTGTGCACCCCTGCCTGATTTCTTGACACGGCCCGAAATGCAGCAGGAATGGGCTTTTCAGGCCCATTTGGCCCTTACCCCCCGCAAGATAGCTGGACATGAGCCCGAGTCCGTGCTCCTGCCCGCTTCTTCCAAGCCCCATGGAATCAGCAGCTTGGCTCCGCCGCCTCAGTTGGCAGCCCCTATTTGGGCTGCTCCAATTCTACCTCGAACGCCTCAGTAAAACCAGAAGCCTCAGCCGTCCGGTGCAACACCCGGCTGGCCGGCCTTCGCTTTAGGTCGATGTACATGCGCTCTTGCTCTTTACCTGTTGGAGGAATACTACCGCAAAATCTGTTGTTGAAGAGGAAAGACCGGCAACCCGGCAAGACATCCTGTAGTCGGCAAATCGAACGTAGCAGCCGGCGGAGCGAGATGCGGGCCCTAGGCACACCTCAGGAGATGCCCTCCCCGGCTGCGAACGGGCACTAGCAAGCACAATAAACATGCGAGCAATAAGCGCGCTAAGTCGAAAGAAGACCACATTGAGAAAGTTCGCGTTGAAGTTCCTAGTTCTTTCCCTAGCTCTTACGGGTAGTTTCTTCCTCCTTCCTCAGCAGGTGAAAGCAGAGGCAGTTGCAGCACCAACTTACTGTCAATGTATGGATCGTTGTCCTGACGATTTTTACACCTGCGACGCCTACTGCGCCCAATACAGCGGGTGCTAAGGGCTCGTCACAAAATAACTGTCCCACATTTGGGTGTCCATGTCAAGTGTTTTCTGCTGTATACTCGGGTTGGATGTACGACGAAACGGCGATTCGGCGAAGGTTTGAGTTGCTTGAAGAGAACCTTGACGAGAGGATGCGCCGACTTTTCGCCGCTGCAGAAGCGGAAGCACTTGGATTTGGGGGCGCTTCCGTAGTGGCGCGAGCCACCGGGATTTCTCGCCGTACGATCAACAGAGGCCTCAAAGAGTTACGGCAGGTTTCGGCGCCTCGGTCTCCTGCCAGGAGAACTCGCCGACCGGGCGGCGGCAGGAAGAAAACTGCCGAAGTGGATCAGACGTTGAAGACGGACCTGGAGCAACTCGTCAATCCCACCATGCGCGGAGATCCCGAGTCGCCCCTTCGCTGGACCTGTAAAAGTGTTCGCCGTTTGGCCGACGAATTAAAGCGGATCGGGCATCAGACGAGCCATCGCATGGTTGCCTCGATCCTGCATGAGCTTGGATACAGCCTTCAGGCCAACAGCAAGACTCTGGAAGGCTCCAGCCACCCGGACAGGGATGCACAGTTCGGGCATATCAATCGGCTGGTGGAGGAGTATCAAGCAACCGGCGATCCTGTGATCTCGGTGGACACGAAGAAGAAAGAGCTGGTGGGTGAGTTCAAAAATGGAGGCCGTGAGCTACGGCCTCAAGGCACTCCCGAAAGGGTCAAGGTTCATGACTTTGTGATACCCGAGTTGGGCCGCGCCATTCCTTATGGTGTGTACGATCTGGCGAACAACAGAGGCTGGGTCAGCGTGGGTACGGACCACGATACAGCCAGTTTCGCGGTGGAAACAATTCGCCGCTGGTGGCGGTCAATGGGGCTGGAGGCCTTTCCCGACGCTCGGCGTCTTCTGATTACCGCTGATGGAGGCGGCAGCAATGGCGCTCGTCTCCGCCTGTGGAAAATTGAGCTTCAGCAACTGGCCAATGAGCTTGGGATACCGATCTCGGTGTGCCATCTCCCTCCTGGCACGAGTAAGTGGAACAAGATCGAACATCGGCTGTTCTCCTTCATCAGCCAAAATTGGCGAGGAAAGCCCCTCGTCAGCCATCAGGTCATCGTTAACCTGATCGCCGCGACAACGACCAAGACGGGGCTCAAGGTCCGTGCGGAGATCGACACAAGGAAGTATCCGCCAGGACGTAAAATAACCCGGCAGGAGGTGAAGAAAGTGCGCCTCAGTTGCGACAGTTTCCACGGTGAATGGAACTATACGATCCGCCCAATGGAGGAAGTCCAATCTGGGACAGTTATTTTGTGACGAGCCCTAAGAGCTGCAGGAACTCGGCCGGTTTGCCTAGGCCGAGCTCCTGCCTTGTTAATAACTCTACTGCAGCCAATCTATACCTGAGATTATGCGGCAACCTCCCGCCGATGTACTTAGGGCCTGCTTCCGGCTTCCAAATCCACGAAGACGAGGTGCATCGCCATACCTCTATGTACTTGAAATCGGCCGTAAGGCTGCCGCGGCAGCGCATGGCCTCAAGGTCGGAAGGATCTGCGGTCAAAGAGCTTACAAGCATCCGGTCCACTGCTGGGTGCGCCGGCTTAGATCTTAGACGGTGACCGGCCGACCGCCTATGCCGTAGGGGACTCGTTACGCAAGCACTTCAAGAGCGCGCAAAGGCACCCCGAAAGTGCCACTCTTCCGGCAACGGTCCCCCGCGGGGCCAAGGAGGCCTCTGCGGGAGGATCGCCGAGAGGAGATCGATCTCATGCCTCGAAGGAACCTCCACCGGACCGCCCTGGCGATCGCCTTGGCCTTCCTCCTGACCGGCGCCGCCCTTGCCCTTCCCCTTGGCCCTGCGCCCGCCCCCTCCGGTCCGGCGCGCCTGCTGGATCTCCTGGAGAGCTGGCTGGCCGCCGTCTTCACCGATGCCGGATGCATCATGGACCCCGACGGAAGATGTGCCGGGAGCCAAGTGGATGCCGGAGGGACCATGGACCCTGACGGCTAGGCCCGCGACAGTCGACCGAGCGCCGGTTCCGGAGGCCGGCGCTCCTGCTTCGAGAAGTTTGTCCCTCTTTTCCGGTCTGCGGCAACTTGATATAGTGTAGAGACGCGATCCGCTGCCGACCTCGCGCCTGGAAAGGAGAGGGCTCTTGAAGAAGCATCCGACGGATCTTCGCCTGGAGGATGTGTATCTGGCCCAGTCCGGGGAGGACCGGGAGGTCTTGCTCCACCTCGGCACCTGCCCGCACTGCCAGAACCGCTTCTCGGGGATCGCGCGGCGCCACGGCGTCCCGGGCGCCGCCGGGAGGATCGCCGAAGATCCGGAGCCCCCGCCGCCGCTCCGCGGGCCCGCCCTCGCCTTCGCCTCCATCCTCGCCCGGGAGCGGATCGAGGCGCCGGGAGCTCTTCGTCGGGCTTCTCCAGAAGCCGGCCAAGGAACGAGAGCGTCTCCTCCGCCACGAGCAGCGGCTCCGCACTTGGGGGCTCGCCGAGCTCTTGATCGAAAGAAGTCTGGAGACCGCCACCCGCGACCCGCGGCACGCCGAGGATCTGGACCGGATGGCCCTCCACCTCGCCGATCTCCTGGATGCAGACCTCTACGGTGCCGGGCCTCTGGAGGATCTGCGGGCGCTGGCCTGGGCCTTCATCGGCAATGCCCGCCGTGTGCGCTCCAGCCTTCGCGCGGCTGAGAAGGCGTTCGCCCGGGCAGCCTCCCATCTCCGCCAAGGCACCGGAGATCCTCTCGTAACCGCTGTCCACCTCGACCTCCAAGCGTCCCTGCGACGGGACCAGCACCTCTTCGGAGAGGCGATTCGTCTCTCCCAGCAGGCCCTCGAGATCTTCCGCCGCCACGGCGAGCCGCACCGAGCTGGCCGCTCGCTGGTCAAGCTCTCGACCATCCATGCCATCGAAGGCGACCTCGAGACGGCCATGCCCCTGCTCCGGCAGTCCCTCGACCTCCTGGATGCCGAGCAGGAGCCTCGCCTCCTCCTCTGTGCCCAGCACAACCTGACCTTTTACCTGACGGAAGCCGGCCGGTTCGAGGAGGCTCGGGAGGTCTACCGGCGGACTCGGCCTCTCTATCGGGACTTTGCCGAGCCCTGGGTCCAGAACCGGCGTTCGTGGGTGCGGGGGAGTATCCTGGGCGGCCTCGGCCATCCGGACCTGGCCGAGCAGCTCCTCCGCGCGGCCCGGGACGGCTTCCTCGCCGAGGGCATCCCCTACGACACCGCCTTGGTCTCCCTCGAGCTCGCCACCTTGTACGCCCGTCAGGGCCGGACCGCCGAGCTGAAGCGGCTGGCGGGCGAGATGCTCCCCATCTTCACCTCCCTGCACATCCATCGCGAAGCCCTCGCCGCTCTCACCTATCTCTGCCAGGCCATCGGGTCCGAGAAGGCGGAGATAGAAGTGGTTGCAGCAGTGGCCGAGTTCCTCAAGAAGGCCCAGCACCGGCCAGAGCTGCGGTTCGAGGCGCCAGGCCTCAGGAGACTGGCCTGAAGGATGAAATGGTGCCTTCCAGACATCGGCGGAACCCGTACGGATCTTCTGGATGCGATTTCGGGTCACGGGGAACGCGTTCCAAATTTTCCGGATCGATTCCACGGAACCTGCAACGCCTGCCAAATTTTCTGGACCGGTTCCAAAAAACCTGCAACGCCTTCCAAATTTTCTGGATCGATCCCGCGTGACTCTGGACGCGTTCCAAATTTTCTGGATCGGTTCCACGTACCTCAGCCGCCGAACGCGCTCGTGTCGCCGAGCCCGCAGAGGTTGCCCGGCGCGTTGTGGTAGGTGCGGATAGCGCCCGTCGCCGTGTCGGTAACTCTCAGGTCGTACTCGACGTCCGACAGCGCGCCGTAGAAGAACCAGATCTTACCGTTGATCGGCCGGCCATCCAAGACCTTTGTGACCAGCTCGACGTTGGCCGGGTCGAAGAACCAGAAGAGGCCGGTGCCGTCGTTCAGCGGCACCGAGGTCCCCGCGCCCGTGCCGCCGCCGGGGAGGCGCCACGTCACCTCCACCTGGAAGCGGCCCCCCAGGAGGCAGAGCGCGCCGGGGGCGCAGTCTGCGGAGATGGCGGCCGGCGCGGAGGCGGCGGGCAGCTCGAATGTCCTCAGGGGCCTCAGGGTCGCCGAGGTGGTGAGGCCCGGCAGCGATCGTACATCCGCGGAGCCGCACAGGCTCCCGGGGACGTTGTAGTAGGTGCTCGACGCGCCGTTGGCCGTGTCGGTCACGGTGATCCAGTGCTCCAGGGTGGACAGCCCGCCGCGGAAGGTCCAGTAGAAGCCGTTCACCGTGCGGCCGTCGAGGATCTTGACGATCAGCTCGATGTTGTTCTCCTCGAAGAACCAGAAGAGCCCGGCCTGGTCCGAGCCGGCCAGGGGCAGGGCGTTGCCGGTGCCGTGGGTGTCGCCGTTGCGCCACTGGACGGAGACCGCGAAACGCCCTTCCAGCAGGCAGAGGGTCTGCGCTCCCGGCGTGCAGGGACCCGCCGCTGCGGAAGTCGTGGCGCTCGCCAGGTTGGACCAGGGCGAGGCCCCATGGGCGTTCCGGGCACGCACCCGGAAGGTGTAGGGGGTGTTGGACGCGAGGCCGGCCGCCGTGAAGCTCTCGCCGTTCGCGGGCAGGGCCGCGATCTGCCGGAACCCCTCGGCCGGGGACACCTGCTCGACGAGGATCTCGGTCTCGTCGTTCGACCGATCCTGCCAGTCGAGCCGGATTTCCGTGCCGGAGACGGGCCGGGCCGAGAGGCCGGATGGCGCGGCCGGAGGCAGGGGCGGCGCCGGGGTCGTCGCGCTCGCCAGGTTGGACCAGGGCGAGAAGCCGCCCACGCTGCGCGCGCGCACGCGGAAGGTGTAGGCCGTCTGCGGCGTGAGGCCGGTGAGGGTCGCCGTGGTCGCGTTCGCGGCGGTGGTCAGGACCTGCTTGAACGAGCCGGTGGTCTTCATTTCGACGCGGAACGAGGTCTCATCCGTCGATTTGTCCAGCCAGGCGAGCTGGATGGAGCTGCTGGAAACCACCGTCGCGGCGAGGCCGCTGGGGGCCGCGGGACGGTCGGGCACTGTGGCGCCGGGATACAGCGAGAAGATGCCGGCGCGGTCGTCGGCGTTGAGCCGCGCGCCGCGTCCGTCGGAGTGGGCGAAGGAGCGCATCAGGGCATCGTTCAGGATGGGATCCGTACATGGGACCGATCCGCCGCAGGAGTGGCCGAGGCCGAGCGTGTGCCCCACCTCGTGCCCGAGGACCGTCTCCAGCCTCCCCCGGCTGGTGTACCAGCAGCCGCTGCCGTCGTTGACGATGATCCGCACGAACTGGATCGCCGCCGGCTCCAAGCTTGTCGTGAAGCCGATCGTAGCGGCCGCGAGCACGCCGCTGCCCTGGCCGGGCGCGGTGCAGTTGAAGGTTCCCGGAACCAGCCCGTTGGTGTCGTCGAAATAGATCGCCGGGCTGCTCGAGGCCGTCGACGCCGTGGTCCCTTCATAGCGATAGCGGATGTTGGTGGCACGATCGTCGTTCCACGCCCCGAGGGATCTCTCGAATTCAACATAGCCGCCGCCGGGATACCCCGGCAGCCCCGCCTCGTGCGCGCGCCAGCCGACGCTCGTCTCGCGGTTGAACTCGTACCAGCGCGCCTTCCTGCCGAGATAGGTGAACCTGGCCTGGATCTGCTTCAGAGCCGGCGCGGGGAGGCTTTCGAAGTAGTCCGGCTGGCGGACGAGCCCCGCGGCACGATCGGCGAGCCAGTTGGAGAAGCGATCGAAGTCGCGCACCTGCCCCGAAGGCTCGGCCGGCTCCTGTCCGGGAACCCGGATCTCCTGCGCCTCGGCGAGGTCGCGGACAGCCAGCGGACGGCCCGCGGCCTCCACGCGGTAGAACGCGCCGAGCATCAGGTGGAGGGGGCGGTAGGACCCGTCGCGGTGCCGGTCGAGGAAGAGCAGGACACGGTCGCCGGTCGCGAATTCAGGCGCGCCCCAGGTGTGGAACACAAGGCCACCCTCTTCGCCGCCCGGCACGCGCACCCGCAGGGTGCTGTCCGCGAGCCCACCCTTGAGGCGGCGCTCCACCCGGACCCGGTATTCAGTGAACGGGCCCTGCGGCCCGGCGTGAACGCCCTGCGGCCCGGAGACCGTTCCCAGCTTCTCCACCGTCCCGGCGATCATGAACGGCGCCTGGTCGGCGAGCACGCCGTCCGGCATCGGGACGTAGCTGGTGGCAGAGGCAGGGGCGAAGAGCCCGGCCGCGAGGAGCAACGGGAGGAGGACGGCGGACCCGAGGGCTCTGTGCACGGCACGGTCCCTCCGTGGGACTCACCTCCTGCAGGAGGTGCTGTCAGGGTGGGCCGCGATGGCGGCCCGTTCTTCCGGCGGTACGCCCGCCAGGAAGTCCGTCGCCTGGAAGGACCGGTCGATGAGGCGCCGGTTGGCTTCCAGGCGGTAGGCGGCGAAACGGCCGCTCACGTTCCCCGCGCCTGCATCGATGTCGAGGGTGCGGACCGGCGTGCCGCACGCGAAGTCGAAGGCGGCGAGGTCGAGCCAGCGGACCTCCCGGTTCACGCGCGTCCTGTAATGCACCCGCTTGGCCCGCAAGTCGTACACGATGCTCCATTGAGTGTACGAGCCCTGGGCGACGCTGTCCAGGATGCCGAAGGCGTGCTCGACCGGCGTCGTCCGGCTCTTGGGCTCGTAGCCCTTCATCAGGGCGGAGGCGCGGGCGAAGCGCTCCAGCGAGCCGCGTCCCGCGGGGACCCGGCCCTTGCCGGCGGTCTCGAGGAAGCGCAGCGATTCGGCATAGGTATGGTTGGCGAGCGCCGGGACCGGCAGATCCTTGCCGGTATGCGGCACGAGCTTCCCGTTCAGGTACTCGATGGTGGCGCAGGCGCCGCTCCGGTCGCAGACGAGGTAGTGGAGAGGCGCCTCGGACGCGATCCGCACCTCCTCCGCATGCCGGACCACGTCTTCGACCCGGTCGAAGCGGTCGAGCTGGTACTGGATCCATTCCAGGCAGTCGAGCGCGGGCCGCTCGTCGGGTGCGGGGTAGCGCGCGGCGTCGAGCCACATCAGCTCGACGACCAGGCCGGCCTCGTTCATCCCGCCGTGGGGGAACTCGCGGCCGTACTGGTTGAAGGTGACGCTGCCGTACTTGGAGGCCCAGCTCGCCGGCCGCTGCCCTGGAGCCGCCATGGCGGTCTTCGCCACGCCGCGCTTGTTGACGACCAGGAGGCCGTCGCCGACGCTCCAGTCGTAGTTCTTGCCGAAGACCGGCCTGCCCTGGCGCAGGCAGAAGGTGGTGCAGGCGTCGAGGGCCGGGGCGTGGTCAGGCTCGCACAGAGGAGGACGAGGACGCTGGCGATCAGGGTCTTGCGCATGCCAGAGTGTACGTCCGTCCAGGCCCGCGGGTTGCGAGATCGCCTGGCACACGGATTGCCCTAGAATGACGGTCTCTTGGGAGAAAGGGAGGAGGCACATGGTCGAAATCTTCGACAAGAAAACCGGCAGATTGCTTGGCACGCTCACCGACGATCAGTTCCAGTTCCTGGTCGATCAGCTCGAGGAAGAGTCGTCGGACGACGACGATTACTACATCAACCGCGCCACGGTCGACATCCTGGAGGAGCAAGGGGCGGAACCCGCGCTGGTGACGCTGCTTCGGCAGGCCCTCGGCGACGGGGACGAGGTGGAGATCCGCTGGCAGCGGTCCTGAGGCCTCACCCCCTGTCCCCCTCTCCCATCTCCCTCCCCCCGACCGGGAGAGGGGGGGACGCATGCGGGGCGTTCGAGGCGAGGTCGATTCGATCTCTCCGCGGTCAAGCGCCGCCAACCTACCCGTCCCGTATCCTGCCCCCGCTCGTCGCACATCGCCTGATCTACGTCCCCCGTCTCCCGGTCGGGGGGAGTGCGATGGGAGAGGGGGACAGGGGGTGAGGTAGCAATGTCTCCATGACCGCAGGCCAGAGGCCGCAGGGAGGCCCGCCACCCGGCACACCGCCGGGAAGGGCCTCGCATGTCCAGGCAGCCCTGGCACGGCATGCTCCACCTGCCGCAGTCCAGCCTCTGCACGCTCCTCCCGCCGTCCAGCCGTTGATGGCCCGCCCTGTGGTGGCCATCGCGCCCGGGCAGCGCGCGCCGCACGTCCAGGCCGCTCTCAACCGGGGGCGCAATCCCGCTCCTCCTCCCTCGGAGGAGAACGCCGCCGAGACCGCCGGCGACGTCGTGCTCTACGACGACCGGAAGAACCTCGGCGGGCCGGTGCCGCCGCCGAAGCGCCCGGTCCAGGTCCTGCGCTGCGGCGACGGCGGCGCGGGTTGCACGCTGACCAGCGTCGACACCGGACGGGTGAAGCAGGCGGGCACCGTCTACGCCGGCTTCGTCCGCATGTCGAAGCACGGCGATGTCTATGTCTCGGAGCGGCAGGCGGTCGACATGCCGGGAGACAGCCACCCCTCCATTGCCTCGGGAACGCCGGAAGGGCGCAGCGGGAAGAAGAAGATCGTGGCCGCGGGCGAGGTCGGCATCGTCGACGGCGAGATCGTGGGCCACAACGACAAGACCGGCCACTACCAGAGCCGGAAGAACAAGCAGCAGTCCGGGCTCCCGGCCGACAGGTACTACCCCTACACCGTCCATCCCAAGGAGTGGTACAAGCCCTCCAAGTGACGCGCCCCGGCCGTCCCCTTCGCGCGATCGTTCTCGCCGCTCTCGCCGTCCTCTGGACCCTCCCGGCCTGCGGGACGCTCTGGGCGGCCGAAGAGGCTCCGGCTCCTTCTTCAGTCGAGCGGCTGGCCCGGCTCGGCCGGCTGTGGGGGACGGTGCGCTATCTCCACCCCTGGCTCGCCTACAAGGACATCGACTTGGACGCGCCGCTGCTGCGGGCCATCCCCAGGGTACGCACGGCGTCGAGCCGCGAAGAGTACGCCGCCGCGGTGCGGGAGATGCTCGCGGCGCTGGGCGACCCCGCGACCCATCTGCAGGAGGACGAGCAGACGGCCGGCGGCGGCATTCCGACCGTCCCTGGCCATCCGCTGATCCGCTGGGACCAGGACGTCCTGATCGTCGACGTGGCCCGCTTCGACGACTCCGGGCCGGACGTCCAGAAAGCCATGGACGAAGCCGGTGAGGCGATCGCCAAGGCCCGGGCGGTCGTGGTGGAGCTCCGCGTGGCGCCGCCGCCGGGGATGCCCTGGATCGAGACCTCGTATTTCCTTGCGGGGCTCGGAGCCGAGCGGCTCGCCAGCCGGCCTGTCCAGGCGCCCGCACAACGCTATCTCCAGCACTCCGGGTATCGGTCCCAGATGGGGCCCACGGGCTACACCTCGGCCTTCGTCACCGAGACCGCCGAGAGCTTCACGCCGCCTCCCGGGATCACGCCCAAGCGGGTGGCCTTCGTGCTGGGGCCCACGTCTGATATTCCGGGCATCGCACTGGCTCTCCAGGCTTCCGGAGACGGCGCCATCTTCGCCGCCGGCCCTCTGCGCGAAGAGTCGGTCGTCCGCCAGCGGGTCGTCGACCTGGGAGAGGATCTGCGGGCAACGGTACGGATGAGCGAGGTCCTGCCGATGTTCGGGTGGTCCGGCATCCACGCCGACCAGCAATTTCCTGTCCCAGCAGCCGGCCAGGACGACCCCGCCTTCGCCGCCGCTCTGCGCTGGGTCAAGGCGGGGGCCGGCGGCACCTCTGCTCCCGCGCCGACCGCCGCGTACCAGTCCCTGCCGGACCCCGTCTGGCGGCCGGACCGGACCTATGAGGAGATGACCGATCCCTCGCCGGAGCACCGCCTGCTCGCGGTCTTCCGGACCTGGAACATCATCGATTTTTTCTATCCGTACAAGCACCTGATCGGCGACTGGGACGCGGTCCTGCCCGAATTCATCGAGCGGATGGAAAAGACCCGGGGAGCCGAGGAGTACGCGCTGACCATGGCCGAGATGGGGGTGCGGGTGGCGGACAGCCACACGGTCGTCGAGGGCCATCCCGACCTGACCCGCCTCCTGGGCGAAGCGGGCGTGCCGGTCGAGCTGCGCTGGATCGAGGGCCGGTATGTGGTCGTGGAGCTGGGCGACGCCTCGGGAGCCCCGGTCCCGGGCCTGCAACGGGGCGACGTTGTGGTCGCTGTGGATGGGAAGCCTGTGGAGGAGCGCATCGCGCGCCTCCGCCCCTACCTGGCCGGCTCGCACGAAGCCACCCTGATGTACCGCCTGGGCGGCAACCTGCTGCGCGGCCCCGCCGGCTCCACGGTGATCCTGACCGTAAGCGGGACGAACGGCACGACGCGGGACGTGAAGCTGACGCGGGCCCTTGGGGTCCAGGGCCGCTATCTGCCGCGCAAAGGGGAGATCGTCCGCATCCTGCCGAACAACCTGGGCTATGTCGACCTGGCCCGCCTCACAGTCCCCGAGGTGGGGGCCATGTTCGAGACGCTCAAGGACACCCGGGGCATCGTCTTCGACATGCGCGGCTATCCCAACGGCACGGCGTGGTCGATCGCACCCCGGCTCAATGTCCGGAACGCCCGCGGAGCCGCCTACTTCTGTCGCATGCAGGTCTCGCCGCAGCGGGCCAACGACATGGTCGACAATCGTTTCTGCTTCGTCCAGCCCCTGCCCCCCACCCGGGGTACGAAGTACGCGGGGCCGACCGTCATGCTGATCGACGAACGGACCATCAGCCAGGCCGAGCACACCGGCCTCTTTTTCGAAGTAGCCAACGGCACACGGTTCGTGGGCACCCCTTCGGCAGGGGCCAACGGCGACATCACCTACTTCACGCTGCCAGGCGGGGTCAGGGTCCGCTTCACCGGCCACGACGTGCGGCACGCCGACGGGCGGCAGCTCCAGCGGGTCGGCCTTCGGCCGGATGTCGAGGCCGCGCCGACGATCGAGGGGATCCGGGCGGGCCGCGACGAGGTGCTGGAGCGGGCGGTGCAGGATCTGGAAGAGAAGCTCTCCTCTACGTCGAAGTAGACGCCGGGAGGATCACCGGCAGGTCGCGCGCCCGCGTCCGGTAGTGGAGCGGCGGCCGGAGGAGCATCACCTCGCCGTCGAGGTAGACGTGCAGGACCTTCTTGTCGGTCTCGATCGTGAAACGCGGCAGTTGGAAGCAGTCGAAGTTGTCCGTCGTCGTGACGTCGCGCACGATCCCGAGGAGGATCAGTCCGACCAGCCCCAGGCGGCTCCGGGGCTTCGCGATGTACAGATAGAGATCACCGCTGTCGAGGCGCGAGCGGGCGCCGTAGGAGAAGAGGCTCATCTCGTATTCGTTGTTGCCGATGAAGACGAACCAGGTGTCGTGGACGACCGTCCGCCCCTCCATCTCCACCTCCACCCGCAGGGACGGCAGGCGCGGCAGCACCTTCAGGGCGGCCACGAAGGTCGCCGACCACTTGCCGCGCTCCCGCTCGCGCCGCTCCCTGTCGCGCACCCGCACGAGGGGTGCATAGAAACCGAGGCTCGAGTTGTTGATGAAGACCTCGCCGTTGACCTCGCCGAGGTCGAGCCTGTGCACGGTCCCGGTCGCCACGACCCGCAAGGCCTCGGGCAGGTCCAGGGGGATCCCGAGGTCGCGGGCAAAGTGGTTCATCGTCCCCACCGGGAGCACGCCGAGCGGCCGGTCGCCGCCGGCGAGGACCGCGGCCACCGAGCGGATCGTCCCATCGCCCCCGCCGGCGACCAGCGCCCCGGCACCCGACTCCAGGGCCCGGTGCGCGGTCTCCGTGATCCGGTCTCCCGGGACGAGCCACACCTCGGCGTCGAGGCCGGCCTCCCGCGCCAGCTTGCGCAGGAGGCTCTCGTCGATCCCTTCCCTCTGGACAGTCCCCGAGCCCGAGTTGACGATGATGGCGGTCCGCATGCCGCCGCTGCTGCCCGTGGGGCTAACCGCCGTCGTGCTTGGAAAGCGGCGCGAGCCGGCCCGGGATCAGGCTTCCCGGCACGTGAGTGTACGAGCCGCGTCCCTCGTCCCGGATCGAGGAGCCGGGGCGGTCGGTGTGCCGGGACGGTCAGGCGGACGCGGCGGCTCGGGGTTGTTCCCACAGCCGTGGCAAGGCGGGACGGGGACTGGGAACGGCGGCCAATAGCCCGGGAAGACGTAGACGGGCATGCCAGTGCCGTACAAGGCCGAAGGCTGCTCCTCGCGCCGGACGCGGTCCCGCAGCTCAAGCTGGGCCAGCGCCAGCTCGACCTCGCGGACCGCCTGTGTCGCCTGGGACGCCCGGGCCGCCGCCCTCTCGGCCCGCTCGCGCGCGATCGCTTCCTCCTGGACCCGGACCCGGACAGCGTTCTCTTCGCGGGTGATCCACTGGCCGTTCGCGAGGACGAAGCCCCGCCGCCGCATGTAGTCGTTGTAGGGCACCCACCGGTCGAGCTGCTCGTCGAGCACGAACCCGAGCCCGCGCAGGAGGGGGGCCAGTCCCTGCAGGTGCGGGTCGAGGTCGGCCGCCTGGATCGCCGCCTCGCGGACGCCGTGCGCCAGCCCTTCGGCCCGGGCCCAGCGGGCGAGCGCCAGCCAGTCCGCGGCCTGCACCTGTCCGCCGCGGACAAGCGCATCCTTGCGGCGCAGATAGGCCGCGAGATCGGAGTCGGACGGCTCCACCCGCACCACGTGGCTCTTCGGCAGGCTGAGGGCGCCGCCGGGCATCCGGATCTTGACCTCCGCGTCCCCCACCTCCGCAATCACCCCCTCGAACGTCCTTCCGTTGGCCAGGTACACGGTGTCCGCAGGCGCCGGAGCATGGAAGAGAAGGGCCAGGAGACAGGCGGCAAAGAGCCGGGACCGCATCGATCGTCCTTTCGCCCGCACAGAGAGGCGGAGCTTGCCTATCTTAACACCAAGCGCCGCATATGACCCTACACCGCTCCACCTCCAAGGGACTCATCAAGCTCGGCCGCCCAGGCCTTTACGCCACGGGGTCCTCTTCTTCAGGAATGATCTTCAGCGCTCGCATTCTCGTTACCCACTCGTCGTAGCTCATGGGACAATCCGCCAGTCGTCTCACCTGAAATGCCGGCAATCCAAGGTCTTCCGTCAGGTGGCCGTGCCCGGTCTCCTTTCGAGACGAGCGTCGAATCGAAAACTGGATGACTGGTTTGCCCTTGAAGTAAACGGTCGCCAAGTCATGTGCACGACCGCTTGTATCGATTTCAGCCGAGAGCTTGCGCGTTATCTTGTCCGCATGCTCTCTCGTCAAGGTAGGCCCTCTACGGCCCATCGATATACTCGCGCAGAACCGCCAGCCTCTCTTCGAGCCTGGGACCCAGACTGGTCGTCGTGGAGAGTTTTTGCAGACGCTCCCAGATGTCCAGGATCAGACTCTTGATGCTGGTGAATGCTTCCGTCGCCGTCTCACCCGAAATGTTGATGTTGGCGTCGCTCAAGGATGCAAGGAATTCGCCGTCGTGAGGGCGCACAAGAATCGGGATGGGCTTCTTGAGAGAAAACGGCTCGGGGGCGAAAGTATGGATCCACATTTCATACTGAGGAGGATGGTCTCGCTCCTCCTCAAGCGCCGCGACTCGTCCTTCGAGAGCTGCGAGACGATCTACATTCGCGGCTTCGCGCGGGCGTGCATGTTCCGATGACATCGCATTCAGCTCAACGGTTGCCACAGACCATCAGTTATCCTGGCCGCACGACTTTTCCCTCTCAACAGTGACGAAGAATAGCAGGAGGAGGCGCCTGTGGCAAGAGCCATGGGGGCAACGAAAAAAGGGCGGCCTCGCGGCCGCCCTTGGTGTCTGGCGTTCGGGGAGAGCCCCGGGGCCCCTGAGATTATTCGCCCTCGAGGACCCCCTGCGGCAGGCTGCGGATCTCCTCCTCGCCGAACTCGAAGAAGAGCTCCTCCTCCTCCTCCGGCTCGGTGTCGACGAGGTCCTGCGCCATATGGAAGTCGTGGTAGAAGTCCATGCCCGTACCCGCCGGGATGACCCGTCCCACGATGACGTTCTCCTTGAGGCCCCGGAGCATGTCCACCTTGCCGCTGATCGCGGCCTCGGTGAGCACGCGCGTGGTCTCCTGGAAGCTCGCCGCCGAGATGAAGCTGTCGGTCGACAGCGACGCCTTGGTGATGCCGAGGAGCAGCGGACGGCCGATCGCCGGCGTGCCGTCGGCGACCACCACCCGCTCGTTCTCTTCCTGGAACTTCCAGCGGTCGACCTGCTCGTCGATCAGGAACTCCGTGTCGCCCACCTCCTCGATCTTCACCGACCGCATCATCTGGCGCACGATCACCTCGATGTGCTTGTCGTTGATCGCCACGCTCTGCGACCGGTAGACCTCCTGGATCTTGTCCGTCAGGTAGCGCTGCAGCTCCTTCTCGCCGAGCACCTGCAGGATGTCGTGCGGGTTGATCGGACCGTCGATCAGGGGATCGCCGGCGCGCACCCGCTCGCCCTCCTGCACGTTGATGTGGATCGACCGCGGCACCAGGTACTCGCGGGTCTCCCCCGAGTCGCTCTCGACGATGACCTTGCGCATGCCCTTGTGGACGTCGCCCAGGTGCACCACGCCGTCGATCTCGGTGATGATCGCCGGCTCCTTGGGGCTGCGCGCCTCGAAGAGCTCGACGACGCGTGGCAGGCCGCCGGTGATGTCCTTGGTCTTGGTCGTCTCGCGCGGGATCTTGACCAGCGTGTCGCCCGGATAGACGTCCTGCCCGTTGGCCACCACGAGGTGGGAGCCCGACGGCAGCAGGTACCGCTTCTCGCGGCCGTTTTCGCCGTGGATGAGGAGCGCCGGCACCCGCTTCTCGTTGGCCGACGCCTCGACGATGATCTTCTGCGACAGGCCGGTGACCTTGTCGGTCTCCTCGCGTACGTTCTCGCCCTCGACGATGTCCTGGAACTCCACCCGGCCGCCGATCTCGGAGAGGATGGCGTAGGTGAAGGGGTCCCAGGTCACCAGCTCGGTGCCCGGCTCGACCTCGTGGCCCTCGTGCACCAGGAGCTGCGAGCCGTAGGTCAGGGCGTAGCGCTCGCGCTCGCGCCCCTTCTCGTCCGTGATGACCAGCTTGCCGCTGCGGTTGATCACCACCAGGGCGCCGCGCTTGCTCTCGACCGTGTTCACGTTCAGGAACTTCACGATGCCCGGGTTCTTGGCGATGTGCTTCGACTGCTCGGAGACACGGCTCGCCGTACCGCCGTAGTGGAAGGTGCGCATGGTGAGCTGCGTGCCGGGCTCGCCGATCGACTGCGCCGCGATGACACCCACGGCCTCGCCGATCTCGACCATCTTGCCGGTCGCCAGGTTGCGGCCGTAGCACTGGGCGCACACGCCCCGCCGCGTCTCGCAGGTCAGCACGGAGCGGATCTTCACCCGCTCGATGCCGGCCGCCTGCACGGCGCTGCCCAGGAAATCGGTGATCTCCTGGCCGATGCCGATGATCAGCTCGCCGGCCATCGGATCGTAGATGTCCTCCTGGCTGGTGCGGCCGACGATGCGGTCGCGCAGCGGCTCGAGGATCTCGCCGCCTTCCATGATCGCCGTCACGGTGATGCCGTCGATCGTGCCGCAGTCGATCTCGTTGATGATGACGTCCTGCGCCACGTCGACCAGCCGCCGGGTGAGGTAGCCCGAGTCCGCCGTCTTGAGCGCCGTATCGGCCAGACCCTTGCGGGCGCCGTGGGTGGAGATGAAGTACTGCAGCACCGACAGGCCTTCGCGGAAGTTCGCGGTGATCGGCGTCTCGATGACCTCGCCCGAGGGCTTGGACATGAGGCCGCGCATGCCGGCGAGCTGGCGGACCTGCTCGCGCGAGCCGCGGGCGCCCGAGTCGGCCATCAGGTTGATCGGGTTGAACACCCCGGTCGAATTCTCGATCTCCCGCATCTCGCGGAACATCTCCTCGGAGACCTTCTCGGTGACGCGGTGCCAGATGTCGATGATCTTGTTGTGCCGCTCACCGGCGGTGATCACGCCGGCCGAGCGCTGGTTCTCGATCTCGATGACCTCCTTGCGCGCCTGGTCGAGCATCTCCTGCTTGCGGCTCGGCACGACCATGTCGTCGACGCCGAAGGAGATGCCGGCCCGGGTTGCGTAGAGGAAGGTGACCTCCTTGATCTCGTCCAGCATGCGCACCGTGGCGTCGTTGCCCAGCTTGATGAAGCAATAGCCGACGAGGTCCTGGAGGCCGCGCTTCTTGAGCAGCCCGTTGATGTACGGGATGTTCTCCGGCAGGTGCATGTTGAGGATCACCCGGCCGACGGTGGTCTCGATCAGCTCGCCGTCGAGCTCCTCGAGCTCCGCGTGCACGATGTCCTGCTTGTCGAGCTGCGTCTCGAGGTTGATGTACGGGCCGCTGTAGCGCACCTTGACCGGGGTGAGCGTCTCGACCTGGCCGCTCTCCAGCGCCAGCAACACCGAGTCGAAGTCCGGGAAGATCCGGCCCTCGCCCTTGGCGCCCGGCTTGCCGAGCGTCAGGTAGTAGCCGCCGAGCACCAGGTCCTGCGACGGCACCGCGAGCGGGCGCCCATGGGCCGGCGACAGGATGTTGTTGCTCGCCAGCATCAGCACCTGGCTCTCGATCTGCGCCTTGGGCGACAGCGGCACGTGGACCGCCATCTGGTCGCCGTCGAAGTCGGCGTTGAAGGCGGCGCAGACGAGCGGGTGGATCTTGATCGCCTTGCCCTCGATGAGGGTCGGCTGGAACGCCTGGATGCCCAACCGGTGGAGCGTCGGCGCACGGTTGAGGAGCACCGGATGGTCCTGGATGACCTCCTCCAGGGCGTCCCACACCTCGTCCACCTCGGCCTCCACCATCTCCTTGGCGGCCTTGATGGTACCGACCAGCCCCTTCTCCTCCAGGCGGTTGTAGATGAACGGCTTGAACAGCTCCAGCGCCATCTTCTTGGGCAGACCGCACTGGCTCAGCTTGAGCTCCGGGCCGACCACGATGACCGAACGGCCGGAGTAGTCGACGCGCTTGCCCAGCAGGTTCTGGCGGAACCGCCCCTGCTTGCCCTTCAAGGTGTCGGACAGCGACTTGAGCGGCCGGTTGTTGGAGCCCTTGAGGACGCGTCCGCGGCGGCCGTTGTCGAACAGGGCGTCGACCGCTTCCTGGAGCATCCGCTTCTCGTTGCGCACGATGACCTCGGGGGCGCGCAGCTCGAGGAGCTTCTTCAACCGGTTGTTGCGGTTGATGACGCGCCGGTAGAGGTCGTTCAGGTCGCTGGTGGCGAAGCGTCCGCCGTCCAGGGGGACGAGCGGGCGCAGCTCCGGCGGGATGACCGGGATGACGTCCAGGATCATCCAGTCGGGCCGGTGGCCGGACTTGCGGAAGGCGTCCACCACCTTGAGGCGCTTGGCCGCCTTCAGACGCCGGATCTGGCTGGTCTCGGTGCGCATGATGATGCGCAGCTCCTCGGCCAGCTCGTCGACGTCGATGCGCGACAACAGCTCCTTGATGGCCTCGGCACCCATGCGGGCTTCGAAGGCTCCCTCGCCGGACTTGTCGCGCAGCTCGCGGAAGCGCTCCTCGGTCAGCAGCTCGCGCTCCTTGAGCTCGGTCTCCCCGGGATCGATGACGACGTAGCTCTCGAAATACAGGATGCGCTCGAGGTCGCGCAGGCTGATGTCGAGCAGGTGTCCGATGCGGCTCGGCAGACCTTTGAAGAACCAGACGTGCGACACCGGGCAGGCGAGCTCGATGTGACCCATGCGCTCGCGCCGGACGCGCGAGCGGGTCACCTCGACGCCGCACTTGTCGCAGATGACGCCGCGGTGCTTCATCCGCTTGTACTTGCCGCACAGGCACTCCCAGTCCGTGATCGGACCGAAGATCTTGGCGCAGAAGAGCCCGTCGCGCTCCGGCTTGAACGTCCGGTAGTTGATTGTCTCCGGCTTGGTGACCTCGCCAAAGCTCCAGGAGCGGATCTTTTCGGGCGACGCGATCGAAATCTTGATCGCGTTGAAATCCTTGATCGCCTGTTGCCTGTCAAAACTGCTCAGCGGTTGCAATGGTCTTCCTCCTTAAACTTTGAGGAGCTCGACGTCGAGACAGAGGCTCTGGAGCTCACGGACAAGCACGTTGAAGGACTCGGGCAGGCCCGGCGCCTCCGGCACCTCGCCCTTCACGATGGCCTCGTAGACCTTGCTTCTCCCTTCCACGTCGTCGCTCTTGACGGTCAGCAGCTCCTGCAGCGTGTAGGCCGCCCCGTAGGCCTCGAGCGCCCACACTTCCATCTCGCCGAAGCGCTGGCCGCCGAACTGCGCCTTGCCGCCCAGCGGCTGCTGCGTGATCAGCGAGTACGGTCCGATCGAGCGGGCGTGGATCTTGTCGTCCACCAGGTGCGAGAGCTTCAGGATGTAGATGTAGCCCACGGTCACCTTCTGCTCGAACGACTCGCCGGTCATGCCATCGAACAGGGCGGTCTTGCCCGAGTCCGGCAGGTTCGCCTCGCGCAGGAGCACCTTGATGTCGCCCTCGCGCGCGCCGTCGAACACCGGGGTGGCGAACCGCAGGCCCAGCGCCCGGCCGGCCCACCCGAGGTGGGTCTCCAGGATCTGGCCGACGTTCATGCGGCTCGGTACGCCCAGCGGGTTGAGCACGATCTCGACCGGCGTGCCATCCGGCATGTAGGGCATGTCCTCTTCCGGCAGGATGCGCGAGATCACGCCCTTGTTGCCGTGGCGGCCGGCCATCTTGTCGCCGACCTGGAGCTTGCGCTTCATCGCCACGTAGACTTTCACCAGCTTGATGACACCGGGCGGCAGCTCGTCGCCCTTCTGCAGGAGCGCGATGCGCTCCTCGTTGACCCGGTGCAGCACCTCGATGTGCGAATCGGTCTTCTTGTAGATGATCTCGACGGCGTCGATGAGCCGCCGCTCGTCGACCGGCAGCCGCAGGATCTCCTGGCGGGTCAGCCGCTCGAGGGTCGCCATGTCAATGGAATCGCCGGCCTTGAGGAGCTCCTGGCCGGTCCGCGACTTGACCGCGGCCGTGACCTTCTTGCTCACGAGCAGGTCGCTCACCTTCTTGTTGCGCTCTTCGGTGAGGATCCGCACCTCGTCCTTGATGTTCTTCTCGAGCCGGGAGATCTCGGAATTCTCGATCTCCTTGGCCCGCACGTCCTTCTCGACGCCCTTCCTGGAGAAGATCTTGACGTCGACGATCGTGCCCTCGATGCCCGGCGGCACCTTGAGGCTGGCGTCGCGGACGTCGCCCGCCTTCTCGCCGAAGATGGCGCGCAGCAGCTTCTCCTCGGGGGTGAGCTGGGTCTCGCCCTTGGGCGTCACCTTGCCCACCAGGATGTCGCCCGCCTTGACCGTGGCGCCGATGCGGACGATGCCGCTCTCGTCGAGGTCCTTGAGCGCGGACTCGGACACGTTCGGGATGTCGCGCGTGATCTCTTCCGGTCCCAGCTTGGTGTCGCGCGCCTCGATCTCGAACTCCTCGATGTGGATGGAGGTGTAGTAATCCTCCCGCACCAGCTTCTCGGAGATCAGGATCGCGTCCTCGAAGTTGTAGCCGCGCCACGGCATGAATGCCACGAGGACGTTCCTGCCGAGCGCCAGCTCCCCCTCTTCCGTGCAGGGGCCGTCGGCGAGGACGTTCCCCTTGCGCACCCGCTGCCCCTCGTAGACCACCGGCTTCTGGGTGATGCAGGTGTTCTGGTTCGAACGCCGGAACTTGATGAGCTGGTAGATGTCGGCGCCGAAGTCCTTCGTCTCGCCGGTCTCCAGGTCCTCGCCCTCCACGCGCACGATGATGCGCTCGGCGTCCACCGAGTCGACGATGCCGCCCCGCTTGCAGAGCACCACCGCGCCCGAGTCCTGCGCCACGATCCCTTCGAGGCCGGTGCCTACGATGGGCGCCTCGCTGCGCAGCAGCGGCACGGCCTGGCGCTGCATGTTGGAGCCCATGAGGGCCCGGTTGGCGTCGTCGTTCTCGAGGAACGGGATGAGCGCCGCGGCTACCGACACGAGCTGCTTCGGGCTGATGTCGATGTAGTCGAGGCGGTCGCGCTCGACGTTGACGAAGTCGCCGCCGGCGCGGGCGCTGACGCGGTCGCTGACGAAGTTCCCACGCTCGTCGAGGCGCGCATTCGCCTGCGCGATGATGTACTTCTCCTCCTCCCAGGCCGAGAGGTAGAAGGCGTGCGGCTCGGCGTCGACCGGGCGCTTGCCGGACTTGAGGCGCTCGTTCTCCTCCTCGAGCTCGTCGCCGGTGACGATCTGGCCGAGGCGGAACTTGCCGTCGCCGACTTTCATCACGCGGTAGTGCTGGAGCACCCGGCCGCTCTCGACCTTCTTGTACGGGCTCTCGATGAACCCGTAGTCGTTGATCCGCGCGTAGGTGGCGAGCGACGAGATGAGGCCGATGTTCGGGCCTTCCGGCGTCTCGATCGGGCAGATGCGGCCGTAATGGGTGGCATGGACGTCGCGCACCTCGAAGCCGGCGCGCTCACGCGACAGGCCGCCCGGTCCGAGGGCCGAGAGGCGCCGCTTGTGGGTGACCTCCGACAACGGGTTGGTCTGGTCCATGAACTGCGAGAGCTGCGACGAGCCGAAGAACTCCTTGATCGCCGCGATGACCGGCTTGGAGTTGATCAGGTCGTGCGGCATCGCCGAGTCGATGTCCTGGTGGACGGACATCTTCTCCTTGATCGCGCGCTCCATGCGCACCAGGCCGATGCGGAACTGGTTCTCCAGCAGCTCGCCCACCGCGCGCACGCGCCGGTTGCCCAGGTTGTCGATGTCGTCGACCCGGCCGACGTCCTTCTGCAGGCGCAGCAGGTACTCGATGACGCGGAAGAAGTCGTCCGCCGACAGCGTCTTCTGGTCGACCGGCACCTCGGTGTCCAGCTTGATGTTGAACTTGAAGCGGCCGACCCGCGAGAAGTCGTAGCGCTTGGCGTCGAAGAACATGCCGTAGAAGAGCGAACGGGCGCTCTCCAGGGTCGGCGGGTCACCCGGGCGCATACGGCGGTAGATCTCGATGAGCGCCTCGCGGGAGTTCTTCGTCGTGTCCTTGGCCAGCGTGTTCGACAGCGTCGCCCCGGTCAGCTCCCAGTCGGGGAAGAAGACCTCGATCGGCGTGTGGTTGCGGCCGTCGACGCGCTCCTCGATGTCCTCGGGGACCAGCTCGTTGGCCTCGAAGATCACCTCGCCGGTGTCGAGGTCGACGACGTCGCCGATGAAGAAGGCCCGCTCGAGCTCCTCGGCGCCGACCTGGAAGCCCAGGGTCTGGCCGGTGTCGAGCTTGCCGATCAGCTCCTTGGTGAGGATGATGCCGGCAAAGATCGGGTAGGCCTCGCGCCGGCCGCGGCTCTGGCGGTCCTTCAGGCGCTCGGGCTCGAGGACCCTGGGCGGCACGTGCAGGGTGAACTCGCCGCCGCCGTTGGACGACAGGCCGACCGGCGCGTAGAACTGGCGCAGGATCGCCTCGTCCGTCTCCAGGCCCAGGGCGCGCAGGAAGACCGTGCCGTGGAACTTGCGCTTGCGGTCGATGCGCACCGAGAGCACGTCCTTCTGGTCGTATTCGAACTCCACCCAGGAGCCCCGGTAGGGGATGATCTTCGAGAGGTAGGTGCGCGGCCCCTCCTTGGTGAAGAAGACGCCAGGGCTCCTGTGGAGCTGCGAGACGATCACCCGCTCGGTGCCGTTGATGATGAACGTGCCGTTGTCCGTCATCAGCGGGATGTCGCCGAAGTAGACCTCCTCCTCCTTGGCGTCGCGCATCATGCGCGCGCCGGTCTCGGGATCGCGGTCATAGACGAAGAGCCGGAAGGTGACCTTCAACGGGACGGCGAAGGTCATCCCCCGCTCCTGGCAGTCGGAGATCGAGTACTTGAGCTGCAGGTCGACCGGGTTGCCGCAGATGTCGCACTTGGTGACCCGGTTCTTGTTGACGAACCCGCACTCGGTGCAGGTGACCGTCTCCTCGTGCGGGTGGTCGGTCATGATCTTGGACCCGCAGTTGGTGCACGTCATGCGCAGGTATTCGAGGCCCTTCAGCTCGCCGCACTTGCACTGCCAGTCACCGATCGAGTAGCGTGACGAAGTCGAGCGAGCAGGTCTCCCGGAAGTCGGAGAACGGGAAGATGCTGGTGAAGACCGACTGCAGACCCTGGTTGGCCCGCTCTTCGGGCAGCAGGTTCATCTGCAGAAAGCGCTCGTAGGACCTCCGCTGGACGTCGATCAGGTTGGGAATGGGCAGCGAAGTGGAAATCCGGGAAAAGTCCTTCCGTTGGATGAGGCGCGCTTGATCTTGCGGGGTCGGGAATCTATCCATAGGTGGTCCTTGCTATCTCCTCGATGCCTGGTAAGAGATCTACGCGGCAACCATGGGCCTGCCGTGGAGGGTATCGGGACTCCTGGCGCGAAAGCAGGAGACACCATGCCCAGCCCACCGCTCGTTTCGCGATGGGGCGCCGGGCATGGTAATCGTCAAATTCCAGAACAACCGCGGCGCCCCATTTATGCCCTGGGCGCGCGGAGCATCCGCCCAGGAGCCTGCAGGGCGGACGGAGCTTCCGGATCGTCGAGGCGCGTGCCGACGTGGTCCGCAGGTCCACGTGCGGGGTTTACTTGAGCTCCACCGTGGCGCCGGCCTCTTCGAACTTCTTCTTGACTGCCTCGGCCTCATCCTTGGAGATCCCCTCCTTGATCGGGGCCGGGGCGGACTCGACGAGGTCCTTGGCCTCCTTCAGGCCGAGGCTGGTGACCTCGCGGACCGCCTTGATGACGTTGATCTTCTTGTCACCCGCCGCCTTGAGGATGACGTCGAACTCGGTCTTCTCCTCGACGGGCGCGGCGGCCGCAGCCCCGGCCGCCGGCGCGGCCACGGCCGCGGCGGCCGCGGAGACACCGTAGTGCTCCTCGAGCGCCTTGACGAGCTGGTTCAGCTCGAGGACGGTCATGCCGTCGATCTGGGTGATGAGCTCCTGGGTCGCGATAGCCATGTTCTCTCCTTACGCGCTGCGGACTGCGAAAGTCCGGAATTCAATCTCTGTTCTTATTCCTGGGCAGATTCCTGGACAGGCTCCGAGGCCTGCTGTTCCTTCTGGATGCGGACCTGATCCAGCACCACCACGAACGACCGCGGCAAGGCCGCGAGCACCCGCACGAAGCGCGTGATCGGCGACTGCAGCAGGAAGAGCAGCTTGGCGATCAGCTCCTCCCGGCCGGGCAGCGAAGCGATGTCCTTGATCTGGTCGGCCGCGATCGCCCGCCCCTCCACCAGGCCGGCCTTGAACTTGACCGCCGGTACGTCCTTGGCGAAGTCGGTCAGGGCCTTGGCCAGGGAGACCGGGTCCTGCTCGCTGTAGGCCACGGCGGTCGGGCCGACGAAGTGCTCCTTCAAGGCCGACAGGGCGGCGCCGTCGATGGCGCGCAGGGCCAGCGTGTTCTTCACCACCACGTACTGGCCGCCGCTCCCGCGCACCTTCTCGCGCAGAGCGGTGACCTGCGGCACGGTGATCCCCTGGTAGCCCACCAGGAAGACGTGCGGAGCGGACTTCAGGCCCTGCTCGTACTCCGCGAGCAGCTCTTCTTTCTGGGTACGGGTCAAAGGCATGGTCGTTCCCTCCTACGCCTCTACAGTGAGGGCGGTCTCATCCACCTTGATGCCGGGTCCCATGGTGGACGACAGGCTCACGCCCTTGACGTACTTGCCCTTGGCCGCGCTCGGCTTGGCCTTGATCACGGCGCCGATCAGGGCGTCGGCGTTCTCCCGCAGCCGGTCGGCCCCGAAGGAGAGCTTGCCGATCGGCGCGTGGATGATGCCGGTCTTGTCGACGCGGAACTCCACCTTGCCGGCCTTGATGTCCTGGACCGCCTTGGCCACGTCCACGGTGACGGTGCCCGCCTTGGGGTTCGGCATCAGGCCACGGGGGCCAAGGACCTTGCCCAGGCGGCCGACGACCCGCATCATGTCCGGGGTCGCCACCACCGCGTCGAAATCGAGCCAGCCGCCTTCGATCTTCTTGGCCACGTCGTCGCCGCCCACGTGGTCCGCGCCGGCCTCCTCGGCCTCGCGGATCTTCTCGCCGCTGGCGAACACCAGGACGCGGACCGACTTGCCGAGCCCGTGGGGCAGCACCACCGTGCCGCGGACCATCTGGTCGGCGTGCTTGGGGTCGACCCCCAGCCGCATCGAGACCTCGACCGTCTCGTCGAACTTGACGTACGCCGCGTCCTTCGCCAGGGCGAGGGCGTCGGGCAGGGTGTAGGCCCGCGGCTCCACCTTCTGGGCTGCCGCCTGATACTTCTTTCCGTGCTTCGCCACAGCTGTTCTCCTTAACCCTCGACCTCGAGGCCCATGGAGCGGGCCGTGCCCTCGACGGTCTTGACCGCCGCCTCCAGGTTGGCCGCGTTCAAGTCGGGCATCTTGGTCTTGGCGATCTCCTCGACCTGCGCCCGGGTCACGCGGCCGATCTTCTTCTTGTTCGGCTCGCCCGAGCCCTTGTCGACCCCGGCCGCCTTCTTCAACAGGATCGCCGCCGGGGGCGTCTTGGTAATGAAGGTGTAGCTGCGGTCGGCGTAGACGGTGATGACCACCGGGATGATGAGCCCCGTCTGCGCCGCGGTCCGGGCGTTGAAATTCTTCACGAAATCCATGATGTTGACGCCCGCCTGGCCCAGGGCGGGGCCAACCGGGGGAGCCGGCGTCGCCGCGCCGGCGGGAATCTGCAGCTTGATATAGCCAGTGATCTTCTTCGCCATAAATTGTCCTCAGCGGCGCGGATCAGATCTTCTGGACCTGCGAGAAGTCCAGCTCGACCGGCGTCTGCCGGCCGAAGATCGTCACCATGACCTTCAGGGTGTTGCGGTCGAGGTTGACCTCGTCCACCACGCCCGTGAAGTTGTTGAACGGCCCGTCCGTGATCCGCACCGGCTCGGCCTTCTCGAACACGTACTTGGGCTTCGGCTTCTCCTTGGCGGTCACCACCTGCTCGAGGATCTGGTTGACCTCCTCCTCGGAGAGCGGCGTCGGCTTCTTGCCGGTGCCCA
This sequence comes from uncultured Holophagales bacterium, assembly GCA_963842525.1. Lineage (GTDB taxonomy): Bacteria > Acidobacteriota > Thermoanaerobaculia > Multivoradales > UBA5704 > UBA5704. The sequence continues at coordinate 667,560 of CAWJGT010000009.1, read as the reverse complement.
CGAAGCCGGTGACCTTCGGCGTGTTCTTGACCACGTGCCACGTGTCGTCGGACATCTCCATCTCGACGAGGATGTAGCCGGGGAAGAACTTGCGCTGGGTCTCCTTCTTCTTGCCGCCCTTGTACTCGACCACCGTCTCGGTCGGGATGCGGATGTCGCCGAAGGACTGCCCCATGCCGAGCGCCTCGGCTCGCTGGCGCAGCGTCTCCTTGACCCGCTCCTCGAACCCGGAGTAGGTGTGGACGATGTACCACTTCTTGCCGGCGCCCGCCTCGGTCATCATCCCAACACCTTCACCAGACCCTGGTAGCCCAGGACGATGAGCTGATCGGCGAGAAACAGGAAGACCGCGAAGATGAAGCTGGTGACGATCACCACGATCGTGGTCCCCACCACCTCGTCGCGCGAGGGAAAGGAGACCTTCTTCATCTCGGAACGCACCTCCGAGAGAAACGTCTTCGCCTTGTTCCACCAGTCCATCATGCTTTTGTGCTCCGAGAAGATTGGCAGGGCAGGAGGGATTCGAACCCCCAACCCTCGGTTTTGGAGACCGATGCTCTACCAGTTCGAGCTACTGCCCTGTATCCTGCCTAATCTATTTCACGATCTCCGTGACGGTGCCGGCGCCGACGGTGCGGCCGCCCTCGCGGATCGCGAAGCGTACACCCTTCTCCATCGCGATCGGCGCGATCAGCTCGATCTCCAGGTTCACATTGTCCCCCGGCATCACCATCTCCACACCCTCCGGCAGAGTCGCCACTCCCGTCACGTCCGTCGTCCGGAAGTAGAACTGCGGACGGTAGCCGTTGAAAAACGGCGTGTGACGCCCACCCTCCTCCTTCGTCAACACGTACACCTCGCCCTTGAACCGCGTGTGCGGCGTGATCGAACCCGGCTTCGCCAGCACCTGGCCGCGCTCCACGTCGTCCTTCTTCGTGCCGCGCAGAAGAACTCCGATGTTGTCGCCCGCCTGGCCCTGGTCGAGCAGCTTCTTGAACATCTCGACCCCGGTCACGATCGTCTTCGTCGTCGGGTGGATGCCCACGATCTCGACCTCGTCGCCCACCTTCACGATCCCGCGCTCCACACGGCCGGTCACCACCGTGCCGCGGCCCGAGATCGAAAAGATGTCCTCGATCGGCATCAGGAAGTCCTTGTCGATCGCGCGCTCCGGCAGCGGGATGTAGGAGTCCACCGCGTCGATCAGCTCCATGATCTTCTGGCCCCACTCGCTGGCCGGATCGCCGCTCTCCAGAGCCTTCAGCGCCGAGCCACGGATGATCGGGATGTCGTCGCCAGGAAAGTCATAGGAGGACAGAAGCTCGCGAAGCTCCAGCTCCACCAGGTCCAAAAGCTCCGGATCGTCCACCATGTCGCACTTGTTCATGAAGACGACCATCGAGGGCACGCCCACCTGGCGGGCCAGCAGGATGTGCTCGCGCGTCTGCGGCATCGGGCCGTCCGCCGCCGACACCACCAGGATCGCGCCGTCCATCTGCGCCGCCCCGGTGATCATGTTCTTCACATAGTCGGCGTGGCCCGGGCAGTCCACGTGCGCGTAGTGGCGCTTCTCGCTCTGGTACTCGACATGCGCCGTCGCGATCGTGATGCCGCGCTCGCGCTCTTCCGGCGCCTTGTCGATCTGGTCGAAGGCCACGAAGCTCGCCAGTCCCTGCTTGGCCAGCACCTTCGTGATCGCCGCCGTCAGCGTGGTCTTGCCGTGGTCGACATGGCCGATCGTCCCGACGTTGACGTGGGGCTTCGAACGCTGAAACTTCTCCTTGCCCATGGCGCTCTATCTGCCTCCCGAAATCTCGGTTGTTGAAGTCACAGCTCGGTTGACTTGAATCTACGTTGAATCTATGGAGCCCACGACCGGATTTGAACCGGTGACCCCTTCCTTACCAAGGAAGTGCTCTACCCCTGAGCCACGTGGGCTTGAGACACCCGTAGGTTCGCCCGGAGCTGCTGCTCGGACGTTCCTGACGGCGAAACCGCAAGATGGTACAGCCTACCCATCTCCGTGTAAAGCCCCTTCGCTCGCTGGTTACGACCTTGGGAGGGCGCCCCGAGGGGACGGGTAGTATGCCAGAACTGCTTTCTCCTGTCCAGACATTCCTGTGGACCAGTGGACCATGACGGCATCATCGAATTCTGGGGCTTCCGCTCCGCGGAACGGACGACCTGCTCCGTGGAGCGGGCCGGACAGCCGAGGAGTGGACCGTCCGCCCGGCCTGGTGAAGTCCTAAAATCTTAGTTGACAGCCGCCGCGGACCGGGTTACACTCCGAAATCATTAGGAGGTGCCCGATGCGGAAGCGGCAATCCACCGAGCAGCTCACGCCCCTGGAGCTGGAGATCATGAAGGTTCTCTGGGAGACCGGACCCGCTTCCGTGCAGACCGTCCAGGAGCGGCTGCCGGCCGAGCGCACGCTGGCCTACAACACGGTCCAGACGATGCTCAACGTGCTGCACCGTAAGGAGAAGGTACGGCGCGAGCTGCAGGGCCGCGCCTTCCTCTACGAGCCCGCGGTCACCCGCCCGCAGGCGGCGCGGCTGGCGGTCGGCGACCTGGTGCAGCGGATGTTCGACGGCTCGGCCGAGGACCTGGTCCTGAGCCTGGTGGAGACCCGGCAATTGACCCCGAAGAAGCTGGCCCGGCTCACGGCGCTGCTCGAGGAGGACGGCCATGGAGAGGCTTGAGGCGCTCGCTCTGACCTTCCTGCTGAACGCTCTCTGGCAGGTGCCGCTCGTCGTGCTGGCCGCCTCCCTGACAGAGCGCCTCCTGCATCGAGGGCCGGCGCGCCTGCGCCATGCCCTCTGGCTGGCGTCGCTGGGGACCTGCCTTCTGCTGCCGGCAGCCAGCCTGGTCCCGGAAAGCTCTCCCGAGGCCGGCGCCCCGCCGGTGCTCGATGCGCAGGCCCTGACCCCGGCCGATGTTGGAATCGTGGAAGCCGCCGGGGAGCCACGGCCGCCTGCCGGGCACCGCTCGATCGTCCCCCCGTTCGCCCTGACGGCGCTGGCCTTACTGTATGGGGCTTCCGTGTTGGCCCATGCCGGCCGGCTAGTATGGTCCTGGCGGCGGGCCCGCGCCCTGGCCCGCACGGCGCAGCCGCTGCCGCTCCCCGCCGAGGCGGCAGCCATTGCGGAGCGCTGCCGCGAGGCCTTCGGCCTCGACCGGGTCGACCTCTTCGCCTCCGACCGGATCCCCGGTCCGCTCACCCTCGGGGCCCTGCGCCCCGTCATCCTGCTCCCTCCGGGCTTCCCGGCGGCCGCCACTCCGGAGGAGCTGATCACCTGCCTGGGCCACGAGATGGCGCACGTCCGGCGGAGGGATTACGCCCTCCATCTCCTGGGCGAGGCGCTCCTCGTTCCTCTCGCCTTCCACCCCGCCGTCCGCCGTCTCCGGCGCCGGCTCGCTGAAACCCGGGAGATGGCCTGCGACGAGGCCACGGTGGAGAGGCTGATCGGCGCCCGCGCCTATGCCCGGTCGCTCCTCTCCCTGGCTGCCTCCATCGCCGGTCTCCCCCGACCGGTCTTCACTCTCGGCGTCCATCAATCGGACACCGCCGAAACCCTGGAGGTACGTATGAAACGGTTGACCGATCCGCGGTCTCGCCTGGGCGCGCGCCTGGCGCTCGCCTCCCTCTGCTTCGCCCTTCTTATCCTGGCCGGCACCGGCCTCGCGGCCTCCTCCCTGGCGGCCCGCGCCCCTGCGGCTCCAGGCCAGGACACCGCTTCCTGGAAGCCCTTCCTGGGAGTCTGGCAGAGCGGCTTCCCCACCGACGACGGCAGCAAGCTCCCCGGCAGCGAGCTCGAGGTCCGGCTGACCAACGGCCGGCCCGAGGCGATCCTCACCCTCTACAGGCACCTGAAGGACGAGGACGGCTCGCTACGCACCGACACCGTCGACATCCCCGCCTATGACCTGTCGATCGACGGCCAGACCCTGACCTTCCACTTCCGGACGGCTCTGCGGTACCGCGAGGGAGCCCGCAAGGAGATCGTGGAGCACACATCCCAGCTCGCGCTGACCAGCGGCGGAGAGGCCACCTTGAGATCGCTCGGCAGCCACCTCGCCGATCGCTCGAAGATCCCTCCCCCGCCGCCGCCGTCTCCCATGAAACGCGTCCGCTGACCCCGCTCCGGGCTCACGCCTCCCGGCTTCTCGCTTCCGCGGCGAGGGCAGGCCCCCGGTGTGTCTTGCCGGGGGCCCTTCCCCCCCTTTTTCAAAAACCCGGTCACTCGGCATCATGGGCCTGGGCGGCCTGCCAGAGCTCGCGGAACTTCTCCCGCACATAGGGATGAAGTGACTCGGCAAAGCTCTCCTCGATCGCGTTCTCCCGGATCAGCTCGATGACGTCGGCCAGGTCCCGGAGCCTGTGAGGCGCGGTCATTCCGGACGCCAGCTTGAGCTCGATCAGAGTGGAGAGCGGCAGGAGCGCGAAGCGCTCACCGCGCACGGCCGCCTTGGCCGGATCGGGGAAGGCGACGGGCTTCTCCTTCCCGTCGCCTGGATAGTCACCCGTGAGGAGGACGTCGATGTCGACGTTCTGGGTTGCATCCCGAAGCCCTTTGCTGCCCGGAAATTTTTCGACGTACCCGCGTCCGAGATACGCCTTTTTGAAGGACTCCAGGTCGTCCCGGCGCAGGAGCACATCAACGTCGCTGGTCGTCCGCTGGTAGCCGTAGGCATTGAGGGACAAGGCGCCGACGATCGCGTAGGGGATCTTCAGCTCCGTCAGGCGCTCCACCAGACGCTCCAGCGCTTCATGCACGTTGGACTTGTTCATGAAGAACCTGGCCGCTTCGCGGGCTCCGTGGAGAAACCGCTCCTCCACCTCGGGACTGAGTCGACCGGCTCGGGATGGTGAATGATCCACGGCGCACCTCGCGCTGCCATTCTAGACGGGACGCGCTCGATCAGGAACCAGCGCCCGGCCTGGCGCACGCTCACCTCCCCGAGATGCCGGCCGAATGCCGCCATCAGGTGGAGCCGGGAGCCGTACAGGAGGAAGTAGCGGAAGGGCTCTCCGTGCCGCCTGTACCGGAAGTCCCACGGGTTCCATTCGTCCCATTCCACGACCAGGTCGTCGGGCCAGTTCTGCCCCGGCCGGAAACGGACCGGAGAGTTGAAGAACTGGACGAAGGTGAAGTGGGTCCTTCCTCCCTGGAGCACCTGATAGTATGCCTCGTAATGGGCCAGCACATGGGGGATGTCCCACTCGTCGGTCCGCTCGTAGATCAGCCCGGCGAGCGACTGACCCGGCTCGGTCGAGTCGAGCAGCTCGCTCAATCCCGCGGTCTCGGCGGAGAAGCGGAGGAAGCTGGCCACGGTCTGGCCCCATTGGACCACGAGAAGCACGCAGACCAGGAGCGCCGCCAGCCGCCGTTGCGGCGCCGAGCGCGGGCACGGCATGGCGGGCACGGCCAGCATGGCCGCCATGGCAACGAGCCGCTCCGCGACCATGTAGCCACGCGAGAACTCGGGCAGGATGAAGGAGAGGAGGAAGAGCACCGCGGCAGCCACCCCGAAACGGCTGCGGAAGAGGAGGCTTCCCCGCTCCTCCCCTTCCTGGCGTGAAGAATTGGGGACCAGGAGAGCGGCCACCGCCAGCAGGAGGATCAGGAGCAGCCACTGCGTGCCGCTGCTGTAGGCACCGAAGAGCTTGTCCGGCACGGTCGCGAGCTTGTCCGCGAAGCTGGACCAGCGGGTCTCCTCGGTCTGGAGGTGGCGCTGGTAGGCGGTCATCACCTCGGCCTGGTGCAGATGGGCCCAGCCGAGCACGCCGGCGCCCAGCGCCAGGCCGGGCACCACGGTCGACAGCCGGACGAGCAGCTCGCGCAGGCCGGACCGCCGGACGAGAGCGAGCCAGGCGATGCCGCCCACCAGCACCAGCAGAAACTCGAGGTGGACCGTATAGAAAAGCAGGGCGTAGCCCGCCAGCAGCAGCCAGCCGGACGGCCGCAGCGGGCGGTCGAACAGCCGGTCCGCCAGGGCGAGGCCGGCCAGCACCAGCGGATAGGCCGGGAGGTTGTCCGCGAAGCCCCAGTAGAATGCATGGTTGTAGGTGACCGCGAGGGCCAGGAGCGCATACCAGTCCGGACATCCGGTCCGTCGGCAGAGGGCTATCGCTGCGGGCAGCACCGCGGCCAGGGAGAGAGCGATGACGAGCTTGCCCGCGCTCTCGATCGGCAGGACCCACGCCAGGCCGGCGGTGACCATCTCGAAGAGCCCCTGCGGCCGCCACAGCGCCAGGTCGAAGGTCTCGGCGAATCTCCGCACCGGGTCGTGGTACCAGCGCAGGATCGCGGCCATGGCCAGTTGCTGGGGGTAGTCCAGCATCGGCAGGAAGCGGATCACCCAGAGGGGCAGCACCCACACGACGGCCGCGAGCCCGAGGGCCCAGCGCATCCGCGCACTTGTCGAGGTTCGGGTCCGGGGATCCATGATCGTGAGTCTCAGACCCCGTAGTATCGCCGCAATACCAGCCAGAAGGCGAAACCGCAGGAGAGCAGGCTGAGCCAGGGCAGAGTCCGGTCGAGGAGATTCTGGTCGACCGCGAAACGCCGGGTGTGGAGAAGCCACGCCGCAGCCGGGGCCATGGGGATGAAATAGCGTCCCTGGGTGCCCTCGACGTAGCTTGCTCCGTAGGGCGTCCAGAGGAGGTATTGCGAGATGCTGATCAGCGCGAGGGTCGCCAGCACCATGAGGCCCAGGAGGGCCCGCTGCCACGGCCTCACCTCCACCTGCCGCCGGCTGTCGAAGAGCACCAGCAGGCCGAGCACGGCCAGATATCCCCACAGGAACGGCTTGGGAAGATTCACATCGAGCCAGCCGAGCTGTCCCACGATCTGGGCCATGTAGCGGTCCCCGCGCTCCAGATAGTCCTCGACGAAGATCCCGGCCACCCGGAAAGGGTCGGCCAGCACATGCTGGAGCTGTCGGCTCTTGTCCACCGCGGGGGCGTCCGGCCGGATGGAAACGTCCACGGCGCCCGCGGTCGCCAGCGCCAGGGCGGTGGCAGCGGCGATGATCACCGCGAAGAGCGCGAGGGCCGGTCCGCGCCGGCCGCCGGGAAAGCGTGCGGCAGGGACCAGGAGCACCAGGCAGGCAAGGGCGACGTAGAGCTTCGACAGGCAGAGCGCCGCCGTGCAAGCCGTCACGACCGCGAAGTCGCGCCATCCTCTCCTCTCCTCCGCTCCCCAGGCGAGCCTTGCGACGGCGCCGACCAGCAGGAAGGCCAGGGCGCCGGTGGGCGCATCCGCCGAGGCCGAAGCGCGCTGGAAGAGCGCCATCGGCGTCAACGCGAGCATCGTGACCAGCCAGACATAGGAGGGGAGCCAGCGCAGGCCGATGACGATCAGGGCGGTCGCGACGAGCAGGTTGGCCAGCCGCGCCGCATAGAGCAGGCCGAGCGCGGGCGCTCCGAGCCACCGGGCGAGGGCGATCCCGGTCGCTTGGGGGAGATATGGGACCGCGGTGTAGAGCGCCGAGGTCCGGTATTCGAGGAAAACCCGCCGCTCCTCGTCGAGGGGTGTCCGCAGCGCCCGCAGGATCTTTTCAGGAGAGATCTTCCGCTCGGGGTGGCCCGGCAGATCGCCCCGCAGATCGGTCACGAGCTCCTGGAGGCTGGCCGGAAGCATTGCGCCCAGCCGCCCGCCGGCGCGCTGTGCCCACGGCTCGCCCTCGCTCAACGCATAGGCGCGGTAGAAATGGGACGGCTCGTCCGGAACCTGGAACGGCGGCGTGCCGAAGACGAAGGCGAGGCCGAACAGCAGCCCGGCGAGGAGAAAGAAGCGGTCGGGTCGCATGGAGCGCTTCTCTTCCCCCTGCGGTGGCCCGAGCTTTTTTGGAAGATGAAATGGAGCGGGAGACGGGATTCGAACCCGCGACCAACAGCTTGGAAGGCTGTGACTCTACCCCTGAGTTACTCCCGCAAAGAGAGATGGTGGAGGCGGATGGATTCGAACCACCGTAGGGCGTTGCCCAGCAGATTTACAGTCTGCCCCCTTTGGCCACTCGGGTACGCCTCCAAAGAACGCTTGCCTGCTGCTCCGCGGATGGAGCCGGCACCCGGAATCGAACCGGGGACCTACTGTTTACAAGACAGTAGCTCTACCCCTGAGCTATGCCGGCGGTTCCCCCTTCAGGGAAGCCCAGGCTCAAGAACTCTCCCAGGGCAGCCCCTATTCCAGAGCGGCGGAGAGTTTAGCCGTTGTCATCCCGCCGTGGCAAGCTCCGCTGCCGCACCGCTTCATACAGGACCGCCGCCGCCGCGGTGGAGATGTTGAGGGAGCCGACCTTGCCGCGCATGGGCAGGCCGATCAGGCGGTCAGAGATCTGGCGGGTGCGGGCGCGGAGCCCCTTCTCCTCGCCGCCGAAGAGGAGGACGACCTTGCCGGTGAGGTCGATCTCCCAGGGCGGCTCGCCGTCCGCATCGGTGCCATAGACCCAGAAGCCCTCCTCCTTGAGGCGCTCGAGCTCGGCGGCGGTGTTGGTGATGCGCTCGACGTCGAGCCACTCGCTGGCGCCGGCGGAGGTCTTGGCGACCGTGGGCGAGACCGGAGCCGAGCCGCGGTCGCGGATCAGCACCCGGCCGACCCCCGCCCCCTCGCAGACCCGCAAGACAGCCCCCAGGTTGCGCGGGTCCTGGACGTCCTCCAGGAGCACGACCAGATGCGGATCCCCGCCTGCCGTCTCGGCCGGAGGTGAGGTCGCCACCTCGGCCGCCATGCCGTTGTGGGCCGGGCCGGCCCGCTGCGAGAGCACCTTCTCCGGGACGACCTCCAGCGGCACCCGGTGCCGCTGGCAAAGATTCTCGATCTCCTCGCGCCGCCGGCCGGTCCGGCTGGTGCTCACCAGGACGCGGACGACCTCGTGCGGCCTGTGGCGAAGGGCTTCGCGGACGGGATGGTAGCCGTAGAGGAACATGGCAATACGAGATGATACGCGCCTCACCTTCGGCCGCCCGATATCGATAGCGATTCAGCGTGCCATCGATAGGCCGTCTGGACCTTTGTCCCGACACCTCCATGATCTGCTGCTCGTCGAGGCCGCGCCGCTCAGCGAAGCCTCCAAACCAGCGGGAGGTCCAATAAAATGGAGAGAACAATGGCCGCAAACCCGGCGTAACGGACTTCCTACGTTCAGCTAGCACGTTTTCGCCTACTTCGGTGGCGGCCGGACAACTTGGCTTAAGATAAAGGCCACGACCGAACTCGCAGGATGGGCATTTTAGCACCGTGTAGTACTGGCCTCAGATCTCAGGCTGGCACCGCAGAGTGAAGATTCAGTAGGCGGGCGGTCCGAGTACTAAAATTGGGAGACGATCGAATGGCTCTCCGGATTCGCCGCCCTTCAACCACCCTCCTATCTCCGCTCCTCGTTTTGTCTCTTCTCTCGGGCGCCTGCCGTCCATCCCCAAAAGAGATGCTGGCCGAGGCGATTGCCCTCACGCCAGAAATCGATGGCGTCGTACTCTCGGTTCCGCCACCGAGCCTCCACCCGGCCAAGACGAACCACAAGACACGACGGCTGCTTCTTCTGAAGGATGTCGGGAACTGTCTGCGAGCGAGTTCCTCTGACCCAGCTTGGCAGGGGCTGTTCCGCCTAGCGGTAGGCGACTACCGGGCTGCCACGGAGGTACTTTCTGCCGAGGCGGCAGCAAGAGGCGGTGAACTACTGAACGACGCCGCGATTGCCCATCTGAACCTAGGTAGGGAAACGAATGCCCCGTTGAATTATCTGCAGGCTCTCGAGCTGGTGGATCTTGCAATCCGGGACCTGGGCTGGTCCCCTCAACTGGGCTACAACCGCGCCCTCATCTTGACAAAGCTACACCTCACCGATCTGGCGCTCAAGCACTGGAGGAGAGTCGCTGAAGCCGGCGATCCGTACTGGGCGAGCCTCTCTTCCAGGAAGCTTTCGGAGATCACAGACCACCTGGAAGCTTCGGCACGCAGAGAAGAGACGGCGCGAGCCATTGAGGAAGGGGAGTTCACGGCCCCCGGGCTGCTAGCGGAGTTTGCCGCTCGCGAACCTTACCTCGCTCGGATCGCGGTGGAGGACCACCTGCTCGGTAGATGGGCGGATGAATTCGACGAACCGCGCGCGGTGGTGACCGCTCAGACTATCTGGACAATCGCCGACGCCCTCAAGCAAGCCGGACGGGACACTCTTCTCGCCGACGAGGCCGAGGTGATCAACAAAACCTCCGGCGACGCGGAAAGAGCGGCGCACCTACGCCAAGCGCATCGCGATTACCACTTGGCGCGGCAGCTCTACGAAGACCAGGACACCAAGGCCGCGGAAGACCTGTTCGAGAGAGCCGAGACGGGCTTTCGAGACGCGGGATCTCCCTTCGTACACTGGGCGACCTTCTTCCGGTCGATCTGTATCTACTACCGCGACGCGGAGAAAGCTGATCGTATTCTCAGCGGTTTGGAGCAGGCTCTCGATCCCGGCTACCGCCCGCTTCGCGGTCGGGTGCAATGGATGCGAGGGACAATCGATCAGGTGAGGGGGGACGCCGCTACAGCTCTGAAGAGATACTTCAAAGCGCACGACTTCCTGCAGCAGAGCAGTGGGGAGCGAGGCTCGGCATTTACCAACGTGTTGATTGCCACCGCCTACGACGAGCTCGGCGACGTTCGACGCGGCTGGTGGTACCGCTCGCGCGCATTCGCAGTTCTTGCCTATACGAACGATTATCGAAGGATCCATGCCATGTTGAGTGAGGCGATGGTCGATCTGCGACGACAAGGGCTGGCTCGTCTCTCACTGCAGATCGGCAAGCAACTGTTGATCAACGCCAGCCGTTGGGACAAACCGACGGGGTTCGCGGACGCGTTGCGGCAGAGGGCGCGGGCATGGGTCCAGCTCAACGAATATGAACGCGCGATCGCGGATCTCACCGGCTCTCGGGAAGCGGCTTCGCAGCTTCCAGAGAGCAGCCTCAAGGATAGCATCCTCGTTTCGCTGAACCTCGTCGAGGCGCTAGCGATGGTGGGACGCGACCCCGAGCGATCGACCGCGCTGCTGGACGGCGCGTTCGGCCAGCAGGCGGACGCCGGCTACCTCTACGAGAGGTTGCAGGTCTACCTAGCCAGGTCGGAGGCTTTGGAGAGGCAGGGCCTCCACGAACCGGCGGAGGAAGCCCTCCGTAGGGCCGCCCAGTATTTCGATACTGTCGGGGCCAGTTCCGATGACCTGGAGATACGAGCCCGGGCCGCCGCCCTCTCGCGCTCGGTCTGGGAACAAATCCTAGAGCACGAGCTGGCGAAGAGCCCAACTGACGAGCAGCAGATCTTGCGGATCGCAGACCGGATGCGCTCCCAGGTCGCGGCAGACCTTGCTGGGAGGCATGCCTCCGGCACGAACGCACTCGGAGAGCGTCTACTACGGGAGCTTCCCGAGGGAGTCAGGGTGGTGATGCACACGACCCTCCCGACCAGACTGCTAACGACCGTCGTATCTAAGAAGGGAATCCGACACGATGTGGTTCCGCTGCCCCGGGAGACGCTGACTCGGCTGGTCGGAGAATTCGTAGCCGGAGTCCGTCAAAACCCTCAGAATGATCGGACTCTCGAGCTGGCAACCGAACTCTATACGTATCTGTTTACCGTCAGCGGCACTTTTGGGGAAGGTTTTCCCTGGACACACGTCCGCGCTGGCCAGGCGACCTGACGAGGGCGAGCGGCTACCGACCTGGAGCCACGGATAACTCGTGGCGAGAACTGTTACGGTGGCTGTGACGCAGGAAGTATTGCCTCAAGCTTCGGTAGCTGGGGGCTGCGCAGAAGCTGGGGCAAGATCTCGAGTGTCCCGACTTGGTGTTGCTGAAATGTGCGCAGGGCACTCATCAAGACCGCTTGCGCCTGGGACCCCTCGGCCGTCCGATTTCCCCCAGATGTCTTGCGGTTGATGACCGCCGGGCGAATCCCTTGTTCGGCCGGCCAATTGGTCGCCTCCACATCCGTGCGTTCCAGGAAGACAAACAGCTGCTCCTGGTGACGTATCAAATGCTGAGCCAGACGCTGGTTGTCGGGGTTCGTGAACTGCCCCGACAGACGCCTTTCCATCTGGAGACTCCAAGTCCTGCTTGACCTTCTCCAGCGCCTCGCCGCTGAGCTTGCCCGCGTCCCGCTGATCTCGCGCCTCCAAGGCGGCCTGCAGGATCTCTTTCACCGCCCGAGGAAAGCGCACCGCACCCCCTGTCGCCTTCTCCAGCAGCTCCTCGCAACGGCGCAACAGATGCGCCAGACAGGTCTGATGAGTCGCTTCTTCAAATTTCTGATAGGGAGCCCAACCATCAGCCACCAGCACGCCGACAAAGCCCTCCCCCAGGACCTCAGAGGCCTCGGCATAGCCACGACCCGGCTGGATGCTGTAGACCGTCTCGCTGCGATTGGTGAACACCCACAACCACACGCTATAGCCCCCCTCCCGCCAGCCCGTCTCGTCCGGGTACACCACAGGAGAAGCTCCGGATCTTCGCCTTCAGCTCCTCGTACAAGGGCTCCAGCTTCTTACTCATGCGAAGCAGCGCGCGGCACAGGGCCGAGCGCGACACAGACAGTCCAGCCAGCTCCTTCAGCAACGCGGCGATCTTGCCGTAGCTCAAGCCTCCGACCTTGTTGAGCCAGGCGGCGAGCCCCAACACGTTTGGACCGAGTTGCACGTTGCCGACCCGGAACGCCTGGGAAGTCTGGCGCGGGTGACGCCCCACAGCTTCCCGGCCACATGCCGAGCACTTCCCATAATGGAGGATGAACTCCGTCGTCACCGGCCGAATCGGCGGCAGATCGGTCTGATACTGGCGAGCTTCGCCCTGCGGAATGACCTGACCCCCACAGTGCTCACAATACAGCGGGCACTCCACCACGATGGTTTCGTCGACGTGATCGGGCACAGCTCGAGTCGCTTGCTGACCATATTGATCCCCGGCTTTGCGCCCTGGAGACTTGGGATCCTCGCTCGGATCTCCCTTCGAGAAGGGGGCAGCCTGGCGTTTGCCCCGGCGCCGTAGCTCCTCGACAAGTTTCTCCAGATCGACGATTCGGCGCTTCAGGTGCGCAATCTGGCGCTCCTGCTCCTCCACCCGCTGGCGAAGCTCACCGTTGTCTTGGCGAAGCTCAGAGTTCTCTTGAAGGAGTTCCTCGTAAGTCGGCATGCCTGAAAGACATTAGACCATGCCGAGAAGAGAACTTCAAGCCCTTGCGGACGTGCCACCGCTCGGGGAAGGCGGCACTAGGGCGGTAAACAGATACCTCTATACGAAGCTGGTGCAGCCTGCGGGGCTTTCTGCGGCGGATCACCGAGTCGTGTTCATTCCGGATACTGTGCTGGGAGTGCTACCGGTGGCGGCCCTCAGAAATCCATCGACGGGCAGGCTCATGATAGAGGACCATGAGATCGTGGTTTCGCCGAGTCTGTCGCTTCTGGCAACGCTGCCCGCTCGGCACGAAAAAGTGCTGGAGAGATCGGCGCTCGTCGTGGGCGACCCGACGCTCGACCCCGCGGCCCACCAGCGGCTACCCGATTTGCCCGGAGCTCTGCGCGAAGCCGAAACCGTGGCAGGCCTCTATGACAATGCCGTTCTGTTGACCGGCCCAGCCGCTACGAAGGCGAGGTTCCTCCAGGCGCTCAGCTCGAACACGATTTTGCATTTCGCGGGGCACGTGGAGGTGAACCAGGACTCATTCGTGGAGACGGCGCTGCATCTTGCCGCCGATGGCGCCGCCCCACATGGCGACTCAAGAGTGACACTAAACGACCTGAGCGGCGTGAAGATGGAGCACCTGGACCTTGTTGTCCTGTCCGGCTGCGACACTGCGAGAGCCGTAGGGCTCCACCGTGAGGACCTCGGAGGACTCGCCGCGGTCTTTCTGGCACGTGGAGCCAGGAATGTGATAGCGACAATATCGCCGATCAGTGATAACTGGGCGCCGCAGTTCATGCAGTCCTTTCACGCCCGAAGCGTAGCCGGGGAGCCTGCCCCTTCAGCATTTAGACAGAGCGTACTCGATGAGTTGAAGCGGAACGAGCGAAACACGTTTCAATGGGCAAACTACGTCGTCTTTGGAGGAACAAAAGATGAGCTTTGATGCGAAATTGACGATGACCGGACTCTGCCTCCTGGTCATGGACGACGCCGAGAAACCGAAATCTGCCGAGTTTCTCGTGCTGGACACCGCGGACGCGCCTGAGCACCACCGGCACCATCCGTACATGGCCTTTCTCTATGAGAGCCGCGGGAACCTGGGAAACATCCACCAACCGGCTTTGCCAGGCTGGGACCAGTACATCATCGGGCCAGATGGCCGCGCGATCACCCGCGTTTCGTTGGCAAACACCATCGTGCGCATCCGGGCGGAGACTGAGACAGCGACGGCGTTCGTGCGAGATGACTCCATGGCAAAGGTCCCGGACTTGCGCCGCTTGGGCGTCACGGCCGTGACTCAGCCGCAGCAGGACGGCCGGATCGAGAAGGTGACGTCCCGTATCGCACTGCCTGCCGGCACCCTCTTTGCCTCCGGAGAGGTTACCGACGACCAGGGTCCGGTGAAGTGGAAGGGAGTCGGGGTGATCGCGGAGTTCGTCCATCTTCAACTGGAGGGCCTCTCCCGGCTTACGGTCGACCACGGTGAAAACTCTTTCTCTCTCACACCGGTCGGCGGGGTGGTTGAATTCAGCATCAGCAACGAGCCCGCGACCGTCTCTCTTCCGTTCATAAATATTCAGGAGAACCTTGTCCTAGTGCCCCACTTTCACATGTTCGAGCGCGTGGCGAATCATCGGCCGCAGTTGGCCCGCGATGGCCAGGTGACGCCAGGAAATCCCATCTGCCCGGATGCGGCCTGGGTTCAGGGCGACTGGCCCTTCCTGAGTTGGGAGGTGCACGATGAACCCGCTGTCTAGGAGTCCGACAGTCCGGCTTACGGCCCTCGTCCTGATCGCTGCGGCACTTGCTGGCTGCAAGCACAAGCAACGGTGGGAGGTAGTGTACTTCGAGATAGAAGCGGTCCCCATCGAGGTTCCAATTGCCGACTACAAGCTGAAGCACCCAGTTGACATCGAGGACTTCACCTTCAGCGCCAAGCGCGTCGAGCGTGAGACGGTAGGTGAGCCCAACGCGGCGCCGCTGCCGCAGAGACTTGCGCTTGTGCGCTCCCTTGGACCCACGGCCAATCCAGGGGACGACTGCACGGGGTTCTTCGTCTCGAAGAGAGACTTCCTGACCGCCAGGCACTGCGTACCCAAGAGCCCCGCACCCCCTGAGATTGATGTAGATCTTGGAAAGCAGGTCGGAACCAAGAGGGCTAAGTGTTCGAGATTCCCGTCACCAGAGACGTGGAAGGACTGGGCGATCTGTACTCTCGGAGAAGATATTGATCTGGGGGATACGTTTGCACTCACGAGATGCGCTCCAAGACCCGCTACAAAGGTGGTGATCACGGGCTTCTGTGAACTGATCGAACAGCAGGGAGCCGGGCCTCGCCCCGTGAGCGCGGCCAGTGCGGCGAACTCAGGTGTTCTGGAAATCCTCGAGCGCCAAGGCGGATTCCTGCCCGCCCGGCCGGAACTAGGGCAGGGGACTTCAGCCTGCCCTCTCGACAGTGGCGGACCAGCTTTCATCCCGGAGAGGCTCACAAGGCTTGGAAACCATTATACACCGAGCGGGTCGGTCCGTGTGTTTGGCATTATCTCAGGTATCGGCAAGTGCCCTGAGGGCGAGGCCAAGCGAACGTGCATCGCGCCTACCACTGATGAGAGCTTCGTCAGCTTCTTGAGGGAGAAGACCGGCCTTATGATTCGGGAATGCAGTGAGTAGTTGGCTTGGGGTGTATTCCTGTACATGGGGCAGTAGGCCATGAGCGACACCGAGCGGTGCACTCTACTGAACCTCAGTAGGCTGGCGCTGGACTGGCTGGCCGCAGTCCAGGCCATCTGATCCGGATCTGCTACACTGACTTTATGCGGTACAAGGTTAAGGGCTCTCAACCCGGCGGTGTACCGCGATGTCGTGGAGTTCTTGAACGGGAAGCGGATTCCCGTTCTCGTCGCCTCCGAGAAGCGCCGGCTGCTTTCAATCGGCGATCTCCCCGATGATGACCTCCGTGAGATCGCCGCCAAGGGGGCCGAGGTCACACCCGAATTCCAGTACGACCTCGAAGCCAAGCTCTGATCGGCCGACCGGCATAAGCACACCACCGATCGGCCATCTGGAGCCCTCCCCTACACCTCCATGATCTGCTGCTCTTTCTTGTGGAGCGCGGTGCCGATCTCTTCGATGTAGCGGTCGTGGAGCTTCTGGACCTCGTCCAGGCCGCGCCGCTCGTCGTCCTGGCTGATCGCCTTGTCCTTCTCCATCTTCTTGAGCTTGTCGTTGCCTTCGCGGCGGACCTGGCGGATGCCGTTCCTGGCGTGCTCGGCAAAGTCGTGGGCCTTCTTGACGAACTCGCGGCGGCGCTCTTCGGTCAGCGACGGCACCGGGATGCGGATGATCTTGCCGTCGTTCGAGGGGTTGAGCCCCAGGTCGGACTTCAGGATGGCCCGCTCGATGGCCGAGATCTGCGTCGAGTCGTAGGGCTGGGCCACGATCATCGAAGCGTCGGCCACGGACAGGGTCGCGAGTTGGTTGATCGGCATCGGCGTGCCGTAGTACTCGACCGTGACGCCGTCCAGCAACGCCAGCGAGGCCCGCCCGGTCCGGATGTGCTTGAGCTCGGTGTGGAAGTGGTCCACCGCGTGCTTCATCCGCGTCTCGACGTCCTTGAACACCTCTTTCATGGTTCCCCTCCTCTTCGTCGGGCGAGCGAGAATCTTCTCCCCGAGCGCTCGCGGCTGTCAAACGGGCGGCCGGCCTACGCCCGTACGACCGACCCCACCCTCTCGCCGCAGATCACCCGGCGGATGTTGCCGTGGGCCATCAGGTTGAAGATGGCGATGGGGATGCCGTTGTCACGGCAGAGGCTGATCGCCGCGGTGTCCATGACCTTGAGGTCCTTCTCCAGAACCTCCTGGTAGGTGACCTCGGGCAGGAGCTCGGCGTTCGGGTCCTTCTCCGGATCTGCCGAGTAGAGGCCGTCGACCTTGGTGGCCTTGAGCAGGACCTCGGCGTGGATCTCGTTGGCCCGCAGGGCCGCGGCGCTGTCGGTCGTGAAGAAGGGGTTGCCCGTGCCGGCCGCGAAGATGACGACCCGCCCCTTCTCTAGATGGCGCATGGCCCGGCGGCGGATGAACGGCTCGGCCACCTCGCGGATGTCGATCGCCGTCTGCACCCGGGTGGGGACGTTCCTCTTCTCCAGGGCGTCCTGCAGGGCCAGGGCGTTGATCACGGTGGCCAGCATGCCCATGTAGTCGCCGGTCACGCGGTCGATGCCGCGGTGGCTGGCGGCCAGGCCGCGAATGATGTTGCCACCGCCGACGACTACCGAGATCTCCACGCCCAGAGCGTGGATGTCCCGGATCTCGTCGGCGATGGTGGCCACCACCGTCTCGTCGATCCCGAACGATTGGGAGCCCATCAGGGCCTCGCCGGAGAGCTTGAGCAGCACCCGGCGGTAGACGGGGGACCCCTCGTCCATCACCAGGCCTTCTACCTTCCGACCTGGGCCGCGACCTCGGCGGCGAAGTCGTCCGATCGCTTCTCGATCCCCTCGCCGAGCTTGAAGCGGACGAAACGCCGCACCTGGATGTTCTC
Organism: uncultured Holophagales bacterium; assembly: GCA_963842525.1. Lineage (GTDB taxonomy): Bacteria > Acidobacteriota > Thermoanaerobaculia > Multivoradales > UBA5704 > UBA5704. Next base: position 649,853 of record CAWJGT010000009.1, on the reverse strand, counting down.
GCCGATCTTGCCGACCTTCTCGGCGATCATCTGGCCGACGGTGACGTCCGGGTTCTTCACGAACGGCTGCTCGAGGAGGACGAATTCGGAGAAGTACTTCTCGATCTTGCCGTTGACGATCTTGTCGACCACGTTGGCCGGCTTGCCCGAGGCGAGCGCTTGATCGCGAAAAATCTCCCGCTCGCGGTCGAGCACGTCCGTGGTGACCTCTTCGCGGCGCACGGAGCGCGGCTCTGCCGCGGCAATGTGCATGGCGATGTCGCGGACGAGCTCCTGAAAGGCGTCGGTGCGCGCCACGAAATCGGTCTCGCAGTTGACCTCGACGAGGACGCCGAGCTTGCCGCCGCCGTGGATGTAGGAGCCGACGGCCCCTTCGGCGGTGACGCGGCCCGCCTTCTTGGCGGCCGCGGCGAGACCCTTCTTGCGCAGGAAGTCGACCGCGGCCTCCATGTTGCCCCCGGTCTCGTTGAGCGCCTGCTTGCAATCCATCATTCCAGCGCCGGTGCTCTCCCGGAGCTGCTTGACCATCTGAGCTGTGACTTCAGCCATGACCCCGATCTCTCCTTCCTAGACAATCCGGGCGGACAAAAGAAAAGGTCAGATCGACACGGGTTCGACTGACCTCTCCGAAGCGCCAGCCGGAGGCGGCGCGCCCTGGATTCGAGTTAGTGCGCGGCGGCGCCCGCCATGTCCTTGTCGATCACCGGCATCTGCGACATGGGCATCCGTGCCGCCGCTCCGCCCCGGCCGCCCGTCATGGCACCTTCGGAGGCCTGGCCGGCGCCCTCGATATAGGCGTCGGCGACGCGGGCGGCGAATAGCCGGATGGCGCGGATCGCGTCGTCGTTGCCGGGGATGATGTAGTCGATCAGCTCCGGGTCGCAGTTGGTGTCGACGATGGCGATGACCGGGATGCCCAGCTTGTTCGCTTCGGAGACCGCGATGTATTCCTTCTTGGGGTCGACGACGAAGAGCGCGTCCGGCAGCTCCTCCATGTCGCGGATGCCCTCGAGGTTCTTGACCATCTTGTCGCGCTCGCGGTCGAGACGCAGCCGCTCCTTCTTGGTGAGCGAGTTGTTCTCGTCGGAGAGGCGGGACTCGATCTCCTTCAGGCGGATGATCGAGGCGCGCAGAGTCACGAAGTTGGTCAGCGTGCCGCCGAGCCACCGGTTCGTGACGTAGAACTCGCCCGAGCGGCGCGCCTCTTCGGCAATGGCTTCCTGAGCCTGCCGCTTGGTGCCGACGAACAGGATCCGCTTGCCCTGGACCGCCAGGTCCCGGACGAGCTCGACGACCTGCTCGAACATCTTGAGCGTCTTCTGCAGGTCGATGATGTAGATCCCGTTGCGCTTGCCGAAGATGTAAGGCTTCATCTTCGGGTTCCAACGCCGGGTCTGGTGCCCGAAGTGGACACCGGCCTCCAGCAGCTCCTTCATCGTGACTTCGACCAAGAGTATGTCTCCCTTCTTACCTAGCGCTTGCTGAACTGGAACCGCGCCCGGGCACCCTTCTGGCCGTACTTCTTCCGCTCCTTCTTGCGCGGATCGCGCGTCAGGAGCCCCGCCGACTTCAGACGGTCGCGCAGCTCGCCGTTGAACTGGATGAGGGCGCGCGAAATGCCGTGCCGGATCGCGCCGGCCTGGCCCGCGCTGCCGCCCCCGGCCACCGTGACGACGAGGTCGAACCGCTCCGTCGTCTCGGTCAGCACCAGGGGCTGCTTGATGATCATCTTGAGCACGTCATTGGGGAAGTATTCGTCGAGGGTGCGGCCGTTGACCTTGACCTCGCCAGCGCCGGAGCGCAGATAGACGCGTGCGGCGGCCGTCTTGCGACGCCCGGTGCCATAGTATTGATCCCGATCCACTGCGGTCTCCTCTGTCCTCTGTCGACTAAGACGCCAGCTTGGCGTCGAAAGGCTGCGGCTGCTGCGCCTGATGGGGGTGCTCCGGTCCGGCGTAGACCTTCAGCTTGCGGAGGATCTTCCGCCCGAGGCTGTTCTTGGGAAGCATGCCCCAGACAGCCCCTTCGACCAGCTTGGTGGGCTTGCGCTTGCGCCGGTCGCCGGCCGTCTCGCTCTTCAGCCCGCCGGGATAGCCCGTATGGCGGTGATAGACCTTGTCGGTCTCCTTGCGCCCGGTCAGCACCGTCTTCTCGGCGTTGATCACGATCACGAAGTCGCCGACGTCGATATGCGGCGCCCAGGTGGGCTTGTGCTTGCCCATGAGGAGATGCGCCACCTGCGTGGACAGACGCCCGAGAGGAATCCCGGCCGCATCCACCACGTGCCACTGGTGCTCGATCTCGGCGAGCTTCGGGCTATAGGTCCTGTTCATGCTCAAATCTCCGTCCGACTCTCTCTGGGAAAAGCGCCCCGGTGCGGCGTGCGAGACCCGCCTCTGCGACGCAAAGGAGCCATATGCTAGGCGGATGGGACAGCATTGTCAAGGGGGCGGGCAAATCGCCCACGAGATGGCTACCTGCACACCGCGACGGCCCGCCGCGGCAGGTGCCTAGTGTACACCATCTGACCCACTCGTCAACTTCCCTGCTGGATCCGACCCGCTCCAGCCGGCCTTCTCCATGACTGCACTTGGCTCTTTGACCATGGAAGAGGCGCTCTCTAGCATGAGAGCAAGAGGTATCTCACCATGCATCTACCCAAGCTGACTGCCTTTCGCAGATACCACGTCGCACTCTCTTACGCCGGTGAGGACCGGAGGTATGTCGAGGAGGTCAAGACCCTGCTCGAGTCGCACGGGCTCCGAGTCTACTTCGGCGACGGGCCGGGAGCACCGGAGATCGGCCTTCCCCTGCTCGACCACCTGGCCGACGTCTTCGAGCACCGGGCGCAGCACTGCCTGGTCTTCATCTCCCGCTTCTACACCGGCAAACCAACGACGATGCAGGAGCTGCAGGCCGCCTTGCGTAGGCACCGGACCCTAGAGAGTCCGCTGGAGGACCCCTACATCCTCCCCGCTCGCTTCGACGACACCCCCGTTCCGGACCTGCCGGATATCATTTTCGCCAACGTCGGCCCGAAGAAGACCCCCGAAGAGCTCGCTTGGCTGGTACGCAACAGGGTTCTCGAATCGGCCCGGCGCAAGAGCAGGCGGCCTTTGGCGGCGCAGGCGGAGGAGGCTCCGGTCCACTTCATCGGCCGCAAGGCCGAGTTGCGAGAACTCGAGCAAGCTCTGCGGCGGAACCGGGTGCCGTTGCTCGTCCTACATGGTGACGGGGGTACGGGCAAGACCTGGCTGGCGCTCAAGCTGCTGGAGAGGCTCAGGGGCTATTCCATCTATCCCGTTTCCCTGAAGCCGCCGGTCGGCGGCGAGAAGGAGCAGTTTCTGCGCACCCGGGAGGAGGCCGAGAGGCTGGTCTTCTCCGCCATAGCCCAGACGGTGGGTGTCCGCGAAACCGAACGAGTTTCGATGGTCCAGAGCCTCACACAGTACTTGGAGCAGCGCCCGGCGCTGTTGCTGCTCGACGGCTTCGAGCATTTCATCAAGGCCGGTCCGGCTGTCGAGGACCTCACTCACGGCTGTCCCGGCCTTCAGGTCCTTATCACGAGCCGCTTCCAACTCAGGAAGCTACGGACAGCTCAGCATTATCCGTTGGAACCCCTGAAACGGGCCGACGCGATCCAACTCTTCAAGCAAAGAGGGAGGGACGTCGGGGCGCGGTTCAAGGTGAGAGGCCATGAGAAGGATCTAGACGAGATCTGCGGGCTTCTCGGAGACCTTGCGCTTGCCATCGAGGTGGTAGCTGGCGCGAGCTATGGATACGAGCTGCCGGAGATCGTGGCCGAGCTCCGCCTGTACCTGAAAGGGGGCGGGGGCGGGGACTCCAGGCTCGGCCTGCAGAAGGTGATGCACGCCTCGATTCGCCGCAGCTACGACATCCTACCGCCGGACGAACAGCAACTCTTCCGGCATCTGGCGGTGTTCGCGGGAGGATGTACCGCGGAATCGGCCTTCCGGGTCTGTGACAAGGAAGGTGAGAACGGCTCTCCGAAGGAGATTCCACCGCTTTTCCGAGACGGGCTGGAAAGGCTGACCGAGAAAGCTCTGCTCCGCCGAGAGAGCAAAGCCGGAGCTTCCCGGTTCGAGATGACCGACACGGTCCGGGAGTTCGCCCTACACTGCCTCCGTCAAAGCGAGGGCGAAGCCGAAACCCGGAGGCGCCACGCCAGATATTTCGCAGGCCTCGCGGAGACGGCCGACCGGGGGATCAAATCGCCCAAGAGGCCGGAGCACATGGCGGAGTTGGAGCGGGAGCGGGACAACCTCAAGGCGGTACTCGACTGGAGCCGGTCCATGGACGGAGACCGCCAGATGGGCCTGCGGCTCGCCGGCTCGCTGTTCTGGTTCTGGAACCTGAGGGCGGAGTTCACGGAGGGGAAGCTCTGGCTGCAGGAGCCGCTCCAGAGCTGCGGAGTCCCCTACGCGCAGGCCCTCTATAGCGCCGGAGGTCTGGCGTTCCTCCGCGGCGAATACCCCCAGGCGAAGCCCCTGCTCGAGGCGAGCGTGGCAGTCTGGCGCACCCTGGGTCCCGCGCACGAGGGGGATCTCGGGTATGCCCTGATCGTGCTGGGCATGACAGTCCTGGGGTTGAACGACCTCGACGGCGCCCTCGGCTACGAGGAAGAGGCCCGGCGAATTTTCGAAAGACAGCGGAATGAGGATCCGTGGGGCCTCGCCCTGGCCCTGAACGACTTGGGTAACGTGCGGCGGCGGCGGGGGGAGAGCCGGGAAGCGCTAGAGCTCTATCAGCGCAGTCTTGCCCTCTGGGGAGAGGGGGACACCTGGGGTATCCCGTTGACGCGCAGCAATCTCGGTTTCCTCCTCATGATGGACAGGAAGTTCGACGAGGCCCGCAACCAACTCAAAGAGGCCCTGAAGACCCAGCAAGACGCGGATGACCGGTGGGGCTCGGCCGAGACGCTGAAATACCTGGGCGATCTGGCAGTCCGCGAGGAGAACTTCCAGGAGGCGGAGGGACACTACCTCGAAAGCGTCAAAAACAACCAGGAAATCGGGCGCCGGCAATTCATGATCGGCTGTCTGGCTGGGCTCGCCGTGAGCTCGGCGCGCCAGAGGATGACGAAGCTGACCGCCTTCTTGTATGGGGCGGTAGAGTTTCTCGCGACGGAGTACAAAGTCTCTGCCCGGATTCTAGACGAGGAGATGTTCCGGCAGGCCTGGAACGAGCTCGATCCCGAGCTCCGGGACTCGCCAGGTTTCCGCAAGGAGTATGACGATGGAGCTCGACCGGAGTCCCCGTCCGCCAAGCTCGAACGCGCGACGAAGAGGGTCTTCCGGGACCTCCCCTCCTCATCGGACGGGGACCTCCCTCCCTTGTTAGGGGTGGTCGCCGACATTCGTCCAGGGCCTAAAAAACCAGGTGCGGCCGCCGAGCCCCTGGAAGGGGTCGCTAACCTTACAGGAGGAGCTCCTCCGGTCCAGCCTCTCTCCGTCCCAGAGCTCAACTCCGGCCGGGAGCGTCCACAAAGCTGAGATCCCTTCTCCGACTCCGGTAGACTGTGGCGCGTGAGCGAGACCTCCACCGCCAGTGCGCCGCTCGACAAGTCGGGGCGGGCCATCCAGGACATGTTCGCCGGGGTCGCCCCCCGGTATGACCTGCTGAACCACCTGCTGTCGGCCAGCCTGGACATCGTCTGGCGACGGCGGGCGGCGGCGGTGCTCGATCCTGCGCCCGGGTCCGAGGTGCTCGACCTCTGCTGCGGCACGGGCGACCAGGCCACGGCCCTGCGCCAGCGCGGCGCGCGGGTCGCCGCCGCCGACTTCTGCATCCCCATGCTCGCCCTGGCGCGGCGAAAGTTTGGCCGCAATGATCCCAGGGGTCCCCAGGGGCCGCAGGGGTCTCCCCGGCCGGCTCCGTTGGCCGCGGACGCCCTGGCGCTCCCCTTCCCGCCGCGGCGCTTCGCCGGTGCGACGGTCTCCTTCGGCCTGCGCAACGTGGCCGACCTCGACGCGGCCCTGCGCCTGCTCGCCGGAGCCCTGCGGCCGGGCGGCCGGCTGGTCGTCCTGGAGTTCGCCGTCCCCCGGATCGCGCCCCTGCGCGCGCTCTACCTCTTCTATTTCCGCCACCTGTTGCCCTGGGTCGGACGGTTGCTCTCCCATCGCGGCTCGGCGTACACCTATCTCCCCGCCTCGGTCCTGGAATTCCCGCAGCGCCAGGGCTTCCTCGACCGGATGGCCGCCGCCGGGTTCACGGAGATGGCCTGGGAGGACCTTTCCGGCGGCATCGTCTGCCTCTACAGCGGGAGGATCCCGGGGTGAAGCTCCTCGAAGGAAAGGCCCTCGCCGCCGAGATCCGCGCCGAGGTGTCCGCGGCCGTGCGGGAGCTGACCGCCGCCGGCTACCGCGCTCCCGGCCTCGCAGCGGTCCTGGTCGGCGGGGACCCCGCGTCCCAGGTCTACGTGGGGAGCAAGGTGAAGGCCTGCGACGAGGCGGACATCGCCAGCCGCACGATCCGGCTGCCGGAGACGACCGGCGAGGACGAGCTGATCGAGCTGATCGAAGGCCTCAACCGCGACGAGGCGGTGGACGGCATCCTCGTCCAGCTCCCCCTTCCGAAGGGAATCACCGAACGGCGGGTGCTCGATCGGGTCGCGCCTGACAAGGACGTGGACGGCTTCCATCCGGTGAACGTCGGCCGGCTCTGGCTCGACGAGCCGGGGTTCGTGCCGGCCACGCCGTACGGCGTCCTCGAGCTGCTGCGGCGCAACGGCATCCCACTGGCCGGCCGGCGGGCCGCAATCGTGGGGAGGAGCGCCATCGTGGGCAAGCCTATGGCCGCGCTCCTGCTGCGCGAGCACTGCACCGTCACCGTCTGCCATTCGCGCACGGCAGACCTCGCCGCGGTCACACGCGAGGCCGACATCCTGGTGGCCGCTCTCGGGCGTCCCGCCTTTCTCGGTTCGCAGCACGTGAAGGAAGGGGCCGTCGTGGTGGATGTCGGAATCAACCGGATCACCGACCCGGCAGAGGTGGAACGCCTCTTTCCGGGCGACGAGCAGCGCCGCCGGCAGCTCGCGACGCGCGGCTCGACGATCGTCGGAGACGTCGACTTCACCCGGGTGGCCCCGAAGACGTCGGCGATCACGCCGGTTCCCGGCGGGGTCGGCCTTCTGACCGTAGCCATGCTCCTGGTCAACACCCTGAACGCCGCCCGCCTCCGGCAGGGGCTGCCGCTCCTGGCCCCTGGCGCACTGACCGTTCCGGCACCCTCGTCATGAAACGGGCCCTGCGCATCGGCCTCACAGGAGGGCTCGCCAGCGGCAAGTCGACCGTGTCGCAGTGGCTGCGAGAGGCCGGCTTCCAGGTGATCGACGCCGACAAGCTGGTGGCCGAGCTGTACCTGCCCGGCGGCAAAGGGGTGCCGGCGGTGCGCGATCTGTTCGGGCCCGAGGCTCTGAACGCGGAGGGCGGAGTCGATCACGCCCATGTGGCGGCGAAGGTGTTCCAGGACCCCCAGGCCCGCCAGGCCCTGGAGCGCGCGATCCATCCCCTGGTGCGAAAACGGTTCGCGGAGATTGCAGAAGCCGGCAACGAGGTCGTGGTCCTCGAAGCCACCCTGCTGGTCGAGTCCGGCTACGCCCCGGACTTCGACTTCATCGTTACGGTCGAATGCGACGCTCCGACCCGCCTGGCGCGGGCCGTGTCCCGCGGCATGGACGAGGCCGGGGCGCGGGCCCGCCTCCTGGCCCAGGGGGACGGCAAGGAGCGGCGCGACGCGGCCCACCGTCTGATCGACAACTGCGGCAGCCACATCCACCTCCGCCCCCAGGTCGACGAGCTCATCGTGGAGCTGCGGCGGCTGGCGGCAGGGTGAGCACCCTTCCCTTCGTCCTCGTCACCGGCAACCGCGGTAAGATCGCCGAGGCCCGGCTCGCGCTCGGGGCCGACCTGGAAGCCGTCGAGCTGGACCTGCCGGAAATCCAGTCCCTCGATCTGATCGAAATCCTGCGCGGCAAGGCCGACGAAGCCTGGCGGCAGATCGGCCGTCCGCTGGTCATCGAGGACGTGAGCCTGGAGCTTTCGGCCTTCAACGGCTTCCCCGGCCCGCTGGTCAAATGGATGCTCCAGGCCGTCGGCGCCGAGGGCCTCGCCCGGGCAGCCCACACCCTCGGCGATGCCCACGCTCTCGCCCGCTGCGGCCTCTTCTATCGAGATGCCGAGCAGGCCGTCGCCGCCGAGGGCCTCACCGAGGGAGAGCTGATCCTCCCCGGCCGCGGCGCCCACGGCTTCGGCTGGGACCCCGTCTTCCTCCCTCGCGGAGAAACCCGCACCTTCGCCGAGCTGACCGGCAAGGAGAAGGACGCCGTCAGCCACCGCGGCAAGGCGTGGCGGGAGCTGATGAGGAGGTTGGGCAAGGCGGACAGGGGGTGAGGACGTGCCACCGCGAAGGCCTGCCGCAAGCGCACGGGGTCGTGCGGCAGCGGCACGAGGTCGTGCGGCAGCGGCGCGAGGTCGTGCGGCAGCGGCACGAGGTCGTGCGGCAGCGGCGCGAGGTCGTGCGGCAGCGGCACGGGGTCGTGCGGCAGCGGCGCGAGGTCGTGCGGCAGCGGCACGGGGTCGTGCGGCAGCGGCTGGACCGTGAGCGGCAGCGGCGCGGGGTCGTGCGGCAGCGGCGCGGGGTCGTGCGGCAGCGGCACGGGGTCGTGCGGCAGCGGCACGGGGTCCAGCGGCAGCGGCACGGGGTCGTGCGGCAGCGGCTGGACCCCGGGGCCGGTCGCACCGAGCCGCTCTTTGACATTCTGGAACATGCCTGCATCCCGCTCCAGGGACTTGACAGGCGCAACGGCCTTGCTAGAATGGCGGTAAGCAGGCAGTAGGTTCGTAGTCCGCAGGCCGGCGGTTTTCCGGCCCAACCAGACGGCCCGGAGCGAGGCTAGTCCCCTCACCCCGAGCCTACCGACGCAGAGGAAACCACTCCTATGCACGGCAGTGACGATGGTACCACCCGCCTTCTCCCCAACGCCTTCGACTCCCGTTTCCTGGACCTTCTCGCCGAGCGCGACGAGCCGCCCACGGCCCATGAAGCCGATGTGGCCGGCCCGTGGCGGATCGAACCGACCGACCAGGGCTATGCCCTGTTCCGCCCCGGCGAGGGTCCGCAACGCCGCCGGCCCACGGCGGTCTTCACCTCGCGGTTCCACGCCCTGCTCGCCGCGGCCGTTCTGCCCGGGATTGGCCGCGATGCGGCCTTCCGGCTGAATCCCCAGCCCGACCTGGAAGGCTACGCCCTGGAAAGCCGGTCCGACTGGGGTGCGGCCGTGGGTCACCTCGAGCTGTACGACGACAAGCTGGTCGCCGCCCTCGACGTGCTCCACAGCCTCGCCACCGATCCGCTCTCCCTGGCCAACTTCCTCGAAGCAGCCGGCGGCGTCGCGCTCGACCGCGCCGGGGTAGTGTTGGCCGAGAGGGTGGAGGGGCGGCGAGGGTAGGGAGGACGGCCCTGGGAGAAAGAAAGCCCGGGCATTTATGCCCGGGCGGGCAGGCGGCTAAACGAACAGTATTGCCCCTAAGGGCCTGCTACGAAATAAATCAGCCAGGATCCTTTTTCTCTCGCAGCTTCATGGCCGCCCTATCCGGCCCAACGGGCCGGGAGATCCCAGCCCAGGGATGAGGCCGCAGGCCGATTCCCTGGGATTCAAGGGCCGCCACGATCAGGCGGCCTGAAGGGCCGCGGGAGCCTTCACCAGGAGCGGAACCGGCTCGAACAGACCTCTCGCGGCCCTTCAGGCCGCGGGGTAGATCGGCCTCCTAGGACCCAGGGCGTCGGCCTTCGGCCTCGGCCCTGGGCTATGTTCTCCCGGCCCCTTGGGCCGGAGGGGAATTCAGTACGCCTAGGTTATTTCGGGACAGGCCCTAAGGGGAGCTCACTCCTCCAGGATCTCCACTCCAGCCATCAACCACAGCATGACCGCCTTCTGGACGTGCAGGCGGTTCTCGGCCTCGTCGAAGATGCGGCTCTGGGTGCCATCGGCCACCTCGGCGGCGACCTCTTCGCCGCGGTGGGCGGGCAGGCAGTGGAGGAAGACGGCGTCCTCGCGGGCGTGGCGCATCAGGGCGGCGTCCACTGTGAAGCCGGCGAAGGCGCGCAGGCGCTCCTGCGCTTCGGCTTCCTGGCCCATGGAGGCCCAGACGTCGGTGTAGACGGCGGAGGCACCCTCCACGGCTTCTTTCGGATCGTTCGTCAGGAGGACCTTCGTGCCCGCGGCTACGGCGTCCTCGCGGGCAAGCGCGGCATATTTTCCCTTGACCTCATAACCCTTGGGCGAGGCGACCGCGACGTCCATCCCCAGCTTGGCGGCGCCGAACATCAGCGAATGGGCCATGTTGTTGCCGTCGCCCACATAGGCGAGCTTGCGCCCGCGCAAGGCGTCGAGGCTGCCGAAGACCTCCACCAGGGTGAAGTAGTCGGTCAGCCCCTGGCAGGGATGGAGGTCGTCGGTCAGGCCGTTGATCACCGGAATCGAGCCGTAACGGGCGAGATCGAGCACGGTCTGGTGCGCGAAGGTGCGGGCCATGATGCCGTCGACGTAGCGGGAGAGCACCTGCGCGGTGTCCGAGATCGGCTCGCCGCGGCCGAGCTGGATGTCGCGGCTGGACAGGAACAGGGCATGGCCGCCCATCTGCGCCATGCCCACCTCGAAGCTCACCCGCGTGCGGGTCGAGGACTTCTCGAAGATCATGCCGAGGGTCTTGCGGTGCAGATGGTCGGCATATTTGCCGGGGTTGGCCTTGACGTCGGCGGCGAGCCGGTAGAGGCCGGCCACCTCCGCCGCGGTCAGGTCATGAATCGAGATCAGGTGACGGGTCATAGCGGGTCCCTTTCAAGCGGCATGGTCATGCAGTGCGGTCCGCCCCGGGCCCGCGACAGCTCGTTGTCGAAGATCGAGATCACGGTCGGGCCGCCGTCCATCAGATTGGACGTGGCCAGTGCCTCCTCGGCGGTGAGGACGCGCCAGCCGCGCCCGCGCAGCTCTTCCACGGTGTTGCGGTTGCGGCGGTAGAGCAGGAGCACGCCCGGCGCCAGGGCAAAGGAGTTGGCGCCGTCCGTCCACTGCTCGCGCTCCTGGGCGATCACATCCCGGGGTCCGCCGCAGGGCACCACCTCCAACTCCAGCCCGAGATCGGCCAGCGCCCGCAGCAGCGAAGGGCGCAGGGTGAAGGTCAGCTCCGGTGCATAGAGATCCACGAGGGAGACATGGGCCGACTCCGGACCACCGGGCTGAATCACCGGCAGGTGAGCGAGGCAGGTGCTACGGTCGATGAGGGTGAAGACCGTGTCCAGGTGCATGTAGGAGCGCTTGCGTGGCAGCTCGACCAGGACGAGGTGGCGGAACGAAGTCTCCTCCAGCCGCAGGTATTCGGCCAGCACCTCGGCGCCGCGGCGGTTGGTGCGATCGGAGAGCCCCACCAGGACGATCTCCGGGCTCACCACCAGCACGTCTCCACCCTCCAGGCTCGGATACTGGAAATAGGGGTTGTGCTCCGGCGCTCCCGACGGGGGCACGTCGATGTCGAAGACCGCGGCAACGCCGGCGAAGGCCGGATGGCGCCCGATGAAGGTGCGCGCCAGGAGAGGCTCGCGCTCCCGGGCATCGGTGCTCATGGAGGAGATCACCACGCGGTTGCCGAGCACCGCCTGCGGATCGCGCTGGAAGAAGTAGTTCGACAGCGGGTTGACCTGGAAGTAGGGCACGTGCCCCGAGGCCGCCTCCTCGGGTGGCGTGCGGATCCCCTCGATCAGGGTGGCAGCGAGAGCGCCGGTCGTCAGGCCCGCCAGCCATTCGATCTGGCGGGGGGCGACCCCGTACTCCCGCTGGAGCTCGCCGAGCAGGCGGTCGCGGGTCTCCGCATCGTGGAGCACCTCCGCGAGCAGGCTCTGGGCTTCGAGCACTTCGACGCCGGCATGGCGGAGCACGCTGCAGAACAGGTCGTGCTCCTCCCGCGCCTCGTCGCCATAGAGGATGTCGTCGAAGAGGAGCTGCTCCATCATCGAGGGCACCATCCAGTCGATCTCGCGCCCCGGACGGTGCACAAGGACGCGCCGCAGGCATCCGATTTCAGAATCGACACGGATCGACATGGTGTGGAGCCCGACGAGCAAGGCGGAGGGAAACCATCCCCACCCCCGGAGGCGGGCGCATTGTAACAGACCTCACCCCCTGGCCCCCTCTCCCATCGCCCCCCTACCACCGGGAGAGGGGGAACGCATGCGGGGCCAAGTGGCGGGATAGAATCCGCTCCGCCATGCTCGCTGAAACGCCCCAGAACCCCCTGTACGAACGGTATGCCTCGCCGGAGATGGCCCGGATCTTCTCGGCCCACCACCGGTTCGGGCTCTGGCGCCGGCTGTGGATCGCTCTTGCCGAGTGCGAGCGGGAGCTCGGGCTGCCCATCACCGAGGAACAGATCGCGGCCCTGCGGGCCGTGGCGGACTCCATCGACCTCAACAGGGTCGCAGAGCTCGAACGGCGGACCCGCCACGACGTGGTCGCCCACCTGCGCCACTTCGCCGAGCAGGCCGACCGCGTCCATGAGGGGGCCGGCGGCATCCTCCACCTGGGCGCGACCAGCGCCTTCCTCACGGACAACACGGATGTCCTGATCGCCCGCGAAGCCCTCGAGCTGCTCGCGGCCCGGCTGTCCGCCACCGGCTCGGCCCTCGCCGCCTTTGCCCGCAGCACCCGGGCGATTCCGTGCCTGGCCTACACCCACTTCCAGCCGGCCCAGCTCACCACGGTGGGCAAGCGGGCCTGCCTCTGGCTCCAGGACTTCCTGACGGACCTCGCCGAGGTGCGCCACCGGCTGTCGACCCTCCGCTGCCGGGGGGTCAAGGGGACGACCGGCACGCAGGCGAGCTTCCTGACCTTATTTCAAGGGGATCACGAGAAGGTCCGGGAGCTCGACCGGAGGCTCGCCCGGCGGATCGGCTTCGCGGAGAGCTTCCCGGTCACCGGCCAGACCTATCCCCGCAAGCAGGACAGCCAAGTGCTCCAGACCCTCGCCGGCATCGCCGAGAGCTGCCACAAATTCGGCACCGACCTCCGACTGCTCCAGGGGGTGGGCGAGCTGTCCGAGCCGTTCGACAAGGAGCAGGTGGGCTCCTCGGCCATGGCCTACAAGCGCAACCCGGTGCGGTCCGAACGGATGTGCGGCTTGGCGCGGCGGCTCCTCACCGACAGCCTGAACGGCCCCCTGAACGCCTCGACCCAGTGGCTGGAGCGGAGCCTGGACGACTCGGCAAACCGGCGGCTGGTGATCCCGGACTCCTTCCTCTGCGCCGATGCCATCCTCGGCCTCGCCGCCCATATCGCCTCCGGCCTGGTGGTCCGCGAGAGCGTGGTGGCCGCACGGGTGGCCCGCGAGCTTCCCTTCATGGCCACGGAGACCATCCTGATGGAGTCGGCGCTGCGCGGCGGCGACCGCCAGGAGCTCCACGAGCGGATCCGCGTCTACAGCCTGGAAGCCCAGGGAGAGGTCGAGCACGGCGGCGAGAACCCGCTGATCGACCGCATCGTGGCCGATGCCGATTTCCGGCTCACCCGCTCCGAGGTCGACCCCTGGCTCGACCCGGCCGCCTTCACCGGCCGCTCCGCTCAGCAGGTGGACGACTTCCTGGCCGAGGTGGCCGCGCCCGCGCTCGCCGGCACCGAGGCCGCCGAGGTGGCGGCCCCCCGTGTCTGAGTGGCGCAAACACGGTGAAAGTTACACATGTGTTAACATGCTCGCAGCGCAAGCTTTTCCCGCGCTGGATCAAGAGCTCTCACGAAGATGGCTCAAACCACCTTACGGAGGCCCGTGCATGCGCAAACGAGCTACCTTCCAGTTACTCTGTCTCCTTCCCGCTCTCGCCCTCCTCTTCTCCACCGCCTGTACCAGCAATCGCCGTGCCGTCACGGTGCCGGAGCGCAAGCCGGTCGACCGGGGAGTCGCCTCCTGGTACGGCAAGGACTTCCATGGCAGGCGGACGGCGAACGGTGAGCGGTATGACATGAACGACCTGACCGCGGCCCATCGAACCCTCCCCTTCGGCACTCTCCTCGAGGTCCGCAACGTCCGCACCGGACGCTCGGTGGTGGTGCGGGTCAACGACCGCGGACCGTTCAGCAAGTCCCGGGTCCTCGACCTCTCCTATGGCGCCGCCCGGGAGATCGGGCTGGTGCGGGCCGGGACGGGGCCGGTCGAGATGTACCTGGCCTCGCGCGGGGGCGCCCCGCCGCGCTTCACGGTGCAGGTGGGCGCGTTCAGCGACGAGGAGCGGGCGGTCGTCTTGAAGGGCGAGCTCGTCCAGCTCTACCCCGAGACGTCCATCTATTCGGACGGCAATTGGAACCGTGTCCGGGTCGGCATGTTCAACGACCGCGACCAGGCCGAGTCGCTGCGCCGCGAGCTGGCGGTGCTGGGCCTGCCGTCGATCGTCGTCACCGCCCAGTAGCAGCCTTCAACAAAGCTCTCGTCCCCGAGCTGGCAGGATCCTGGCAAGGATCTGCCGGCGGGAGCCATGATGAGGACGAGAACGCCGAGACCTTCCGTGATGGTCAATGTGCCGCCGGCCAGGCGGCCAGCGGGGATCTGGATCTTCCCGGCGCTGGCTCTGCTGACAGCGATGTTCATTGGGGTCTCCGGCTCCTGGCGCGTACCGTTCCCAGGACGGGACACAGGCGTCCAGACGGGGTACGCCTCCTGGTACGGCCCCAACTTTCATGGCTTGGCAACCGCCCAGGGTGAGCCGTTCGACATGTTTTCCCTGACAGCCGCTCATCCGACCCTCCCCCTGGGCACCCGGGTCCGCGTGCGGAACCTGGAGAACGGCCGCTCCGTGGTGGTGCGGATCAACGACCGCGGCCCCTACCGGAGGGACGGCAAGAACGTCGTGATCGACCTCTCCTGGCGCGCCGCCCGGGATCTCGGTATGGCCAGGAACGGCCTGGCCCAGGTCGAGGTGGCGCCGCTTCCGCCCTAGTACGACGCTGCCCGCGCCGGTCCAGGGCTCACCGGGGAACGCCACGGAGCGAAGCTCGCCGTCCCTGGCCTGACTCTGCTGAACTCGTACTGACACTCTCCGGGCCGGGCGAACCGGCCGCTCGCCTTCAAAGAGCCACTACTGAAAGTAGCCAAAAACGTCGATGATGACGTGCGTGCTGGTTGAAGTTGTAATGGCGAGATCGTTCGGCTGTGTGGAAAGAGCTACGATTCCGCCGTTCCCCAGGGCTCCTTGGCCGGGGTCGAAGGTGAGATACGAAGCTGGCGGCAAGGTTCCACCCGAAGGATAGGCAATCAAGTACCCTGGCCCTGCCGATCCGACGGACGTGATGTTGACCGCCACGGCCTTGGCGCTCAACGGCACGCCGCAGTTGCCCCGAATCTGGAAACTGCGGGTATCTGGAGATCCCAGCACAGGCCCTCCCTGGTCGGTGAAGCGGGTGTCCACGGCGCGGCAGGCAGTGATCGGCCGGTACTTCAACGGCGCGTCCGGCTTGAAGTACCCGAAGACGTCGATCACCGCGTGCGTCGATTGGGCTCCCACAATCATCGTGAAGTAGTCGGCAGAGACGTCCGGCGTGGTCGGTGCCAGGCGGATCCTCGCTCCGTTGGTCAGCACGGCTCCCGCGTTGAAGTTGATCACCGGCAGCCCCCAGGCGCCGGCCTGGAACAGCCGGGCGTGTCCGCCCGCTGTCGGCGAAATGACGGTGAGGTTGAGGGCCGCAGCCGCAGCACCCGCGGGCACCGGGCAGACTCCCCCCTGGGCGGTGAAGTTGCGGGGGGTTTGGGTATGGGCCGCAATCGGCGTACCCGTCCGCGTGTCGCCGATCCGGCAAGGGGTCAGGGTCTGGAAGCCGAAAGGCCCCTGGGCTCCCGGTGCCGGTGTGGCGTCACTGAAGTAGCCGTAGACGTCGAGGATCAGATGGACCTGTGTCGACGTGGCGACGGCCACCGTACCGGCGCCGTTGGTGGCCAGTCGCAGGATGGCATTGTTGACTCGCGGGGAATTGGCCGGATCGAAACTGATCGTCGAGTGTGCGAAGGGGCCGGAGGCCTGGTTGCCGGGGAGAAAGACCAGGTGTCCTGGTCCGGTCGGCGAGTCCGCGGTGACGTTGAAGGAAACCGCCTTCGCCGTCGACGGGATGCCACAAGGGTATCCGACGACGTTGAAGGCCCGGAGTTGTCCGACCGCGAGTGGAGCTCCGCTGCGCGTGTCGGCGATCCTGCAGGGGGTTACGGCGAAATAGTTTTCCGCCGGCAGAGGCGCTTCCACGTTCACCGACACTTTCCGGCTCGTCGAGGCCTTCGATCCGTAGATGTCAGTCACTGTAAGGGTAACGGTGTAAGCGCCGGTCGCGGTGTAGGTGTGAGAGGTGGTGGCTTGCGAACCGCCGCCGAAGCTCCAGGAATATGAGTCAATTCCTCGGTCGTCCGTCGAGCCGCTGGCGTCGAAGCTGCACGACCCCAACGAGCAGGAGAAACTGAACCTGGGCTTGGGCGGCTGGTTGTCCAGATCCAGGCAGATTCCGTCAACTGCGTTGAGCTTGCTCGAGATCTCGTTCTTCGAGAAGGTGCTCCAGGAATCCGTGCAGGTGTTCCCGAACTTGTCCATGATCCCCGTCGTAATGTCACTGGCTCCCCAAGAATGCCCCAACTCGTGGATGACGATTCCAGCACTCTCGCAGCTAGCTGTATTAAAGATGGTATAGCTATACATTCCAAACGCACCGAAACTGCACACTCCCCCGAGGTATGCCTCGCCGGCCTCCACGCCGGAAGAGCGGCCGCCAAAGAGGTGCACCAGGTCACTGGTGTGCGTTCCATATCCCCAGATCTCGGACATCCGCTGCAGCGTTCCGGTCGTTGGGTCGGCATATGGATCGATTGCCGGGTCGTCGCTGATCACGATCTTTAAGATCTGATGTCGGATCTGAAGCTCCGCATAGCGCGGGTTGACCAAGGCGATGAAGGACTCAACCGTCGACTGCACTTGAGCCGGATTGCTGTTGTTCGCCTGGTAAAAGGTGGAGGTTGTATCGCAGATGAGATCGGCTACGCAGCCTCCGAGGGCTGCACAGCCTTCACCATTCGTGGCCGCGGACGAGATGGAGCGCAGCCGGCCTCTCAGCCCATCGAGCGCGCGCTCCACGCCGCATACCTGCTCGGCTCCCTTCTCCAGTCCACAAGGAGAAACGACGTACAAGTCGCGCCTGGCACCCGTGAGATGTTTTCTCACCGGCTCAAGCCATAGCGTCGTCTCGTCGGGCAACCGGACCATCACCTCCAGGCCGCTTTCCAGGAGAGAGCCAGCCACTACAGAGCCTGGGATCTCGCGGATCGTTCCCAGCAGCGTGCGCACCGGGCCCGGATCGAGCAACCTCCTCACACCTCCCGGCCCCCGGAGCTCCACCTGGAAGTCGGGAGCGCGATAGGACTGCGGCTCCAGGTCCAGGGTCATCAAAGCGCCTTCCAGCGCCAGGGGCGCCCGGATGGCCTCGCCAGGCCGGGCCCGGACCTCGACGCGTGCGATCGCCATATCCGCCACTGCAAGGAGAGTCGATTCGGGATCCACCTGCCGCCTGGAGGCTGGATCCTCGACCTCGAACGCTTCGAGCGCGCTGCGCACGCGCTCGGCGTGCTCCGCCTGGAGCTTCACGAAGTCCTGCGCACCCCAGCCCGCGCTGGGGCTGGCGGACGCCGTCGCCACGCACACCAGGACTGCTGCCCAAAACATGCGCTCTCTCATACTTCTCCTTTCGAAAGAAGCAGACCTATGTAGAGCACTTGGCGCACCCACGTCCCCAGGGTGCTCGCCGTAGCGCACCTACCGCAAAGCCATCAGATTCTCAGTAAGTATACACAAAAGACGAGGCGCCGCAGGGGCGCTCAAGCGTTCTCTTCCAGCCCCGCCAGGAACTCTTTGATCCCCTCATCCAGCCGGTGCCGGTCACGGTGCCGCTGGAGGGCGATCTGCACCAAGCGGTCGACCAGCTCGGGCAGCGGGACGCCCGAAAGCTCCCAAAGGCGCGGGTACATGGAGATGCTGGTGAAGCCGGGGAGGGTGTTCATCTCATTGACGTAGAGCCGGTCCTCTTCCTCTTCATAGAGGAAGTCCACCCGTGCCAGCCCTGCGCCACCGACCGCGGCGAAGGCACGGACCGCGATCTCCCGCAGGCGGTCGGCGACCTCCTGGGGCAGGTCGGCCGGGGCGATGAGCTGGGCGGTGTCCTGGAGATATTTGTCAGCGTAGTCGTAGAAATCGTTGCCGGGGACGACCTCGCCAATGGCCGAAGCTTCGATCTTCCCGTAGCCGAGCACGGCGGTTTCGAGCTCCCTTCCCTTGACTCCGCGCTCGATCAGCACGTTGTCGTCGAACTGCAGCGCGAAACGGATGGAGGTCTCCTGGCAGGTGCGGTGCTCAACCTTCTTGATGCCGACACTCGAGCCGCCGACGGAGGGCTTGACGAAGAGCGGCAGCGGCAGCCGCTCCAGCCGTCGCAGGATGGCCTGCGGATCGGCCTCGAACTCGGTGCGGCTCACGGCTTCGTAGTCGACGACCGGCACGCCGGCCGCGGCCATCTGCCGCTTGAAGAGGACCTTGTCCATGGCAAGAGCGCTGGCGGTCACGCCCGGACCCACGTAGGGGAGGTCAAGCATCTCGCACAGGCCCTGGAGGGTGCCGTCCTCTCCCCAGGTGCCGTGGACGATGGGGAACAGGACCTCGACCTCCGACTCGATCAGGTGCCGCAAGGTCGGAGGGACCGGCTGACCGAGAGCCGCGATCGGGCGCCCGTCCGCGAGGGCCGCCTCCGACCGCGCCGACTCGATCCAGCAGCCGTCCTGGGCAATGCCCAGCGGCGTGACCCGGTGGCCGGCCTGCCGCAACCCGTCCACCACCGTGCGGGCCGAGCGGATCGAGATCTGATGCTCGACGCTGCGGCCTCCGAAAATGACACCGACGTGCGCCATGGTGCGTATCTCCTTCCCGCTGCCCTGCCTGCAATCCCCGGGCCGTGGCTCAGAATGGCTCAGAGGGCACGGCTGTCGAGGTCGACCCGCCGGACGGTGCGCACGAAGCCGGTTCTCGTGAGCTGCGCCAGGAGCTCGGGTGGCGGGTCCTGGTCGAGACGCAGGACGGCCATGGCCTCGCGGTTGCCGTCCACCTGCCGGTCGGTCCGCGCGAGGTGGATGTCCGCGATGTTGATCCCGGCTTCGGCCAGCAGGGTGCCCACCTTGCCGACCACGCCGGGCACGTCCCTGTTCTCCAGGAACAGGAGCTTGCCTTGCGGCCGGAACTCCAGGCGGAAGCCGCCCAGGCGGACCACCCGCGGGTCACGCTCGCCCAGGAGCGTGCCGTCGAGCTCGACCGTACCACCACCCCCGCTCAGCGTGACTCCCACGAGGTGTGGATAGTCCGCGGGCGCGCTGTGCGTCGAGCGGATCACCTCGATCCCCCGGTTCTCGGCGATCCGCTCGGCGTTGACGTAGTTGACCCCCTCGCCCAGGAACGGGGTGAGCACTCCCTTGAGGACGGCCACGCTGACGGGCACGCGCAACGCCTCGTCCATCCCCCAGAGATGGACGTCCAGCCGCTGCGGTGGACCGCCGAGGAGGAGCCCGGCCATGCGGCCCAGGGTCTCGCCGAGGCTCAGATACGGCTCGACCCGGCCGCCGGCGGCACGGAACGGGAGGTTGACCGCGGCCACGGCGAGGGAGCCGGAGAGCGCGGCGAGGACCATCTCGGCAGTTTCGGTTGAAATCCGCTCCTGGGCCTCGCGCGTCTGGGCGCCAAGGTGCGGCGTGGCCACCACCCGGGGATGCCGCACCAGCCGCAGGTCCTTTGGCGGCTCCTCGGCGAAGACGTCGAGGGCCGCCCCGCCCAGGTGACCGGATTCCAGGGCCGCGAGCAACGCCTCCTCGTCGACGACTCCGCCACGTCCGCAGTTGACGAGGAGCGCTCCGGGCTTGAGCAGAGCGATCCTCTCGCGGTCCAGCAGGTTGCGCGTCTGCTCGGTGAGAGGTGTATGGAGGGTGACCACGTCGGAAACGCGCAGGAGCTCCGCGAGTGGCAGAAGCTCGATTTCCAGACGGCGGGCCGCCGTGGCGTCCAGGAACGGGTCGTAGGCCGCGACCTGCATCTCGAAGCCGCGCGCCCGGGCGGCCACCCGCTGGCCGATGCGGCCGAAGCCGACGATGCCGAGGGTCTTGCCCTGGAGCTCGACCCCCACCAGCTTGCGGTTCCACTGTCCAGCCTTCATGGAGGCGTCGGCCTCGGGCACCCGGCGGGCGAGCGCCAGGAGCAGCGCGAAGGTGTGCTCGGTCGCCGAGAGCAGGTTGGCGGTCGGGGCGTTGACCACCAGGATGCCGAGGTCGGTAGCGGCCTCGACGTCCACGTTGTCCACGCCGATGCCGGCGCGCCCCACGACCTTGAGCTTCTTGCCGGCGCGCAGCAGGTCGGCCGTCACCTGGGTCGAGCTGCGGACTACCAGCGCGTCATAGTCGGCGAGGATCTCGGCCAGCCGGGGCCGTTCCTCGTCGGTGAGCTTGTGGACCTCCGCCCCGGACTGCTCCAGCAGAAGGAGGCCCGACGGATCGAGGGAGTCGGCGATGAGGATGCGGTGCATGATCAACGCACGGCCGTGCCGGCCGCGACCCCTTCGACCACCTGGTCGATCTCGCTCAACAAGACATCCAGGTCGCGCTCCTGGACTTCGCCCATGTGGCCGATCCGGAACGTCGTGGGCTTCCAATCGCCATAGCCGCCGCCGATGGTGAAGCCTCGCTCGGCGAGGCCCTTGACGATCGCCTGCGGATCGACTCCCGCGGGCGGCCGGAGGCAGCTCACGGTCATCGACCGGGCGTCTGGCGCCGAAGCGTACTCATGGCCGCGGGACGCCGCCCATTCCGCGGTGCGGCGATAGAGCCGCTCGTGCCGGGCCCAGCGCTCTTCCATCCCTTCCGTCACCATCCGGTCGAGCTGCCGGTCAAGGGCATAGAGCAGCGGGATGCCGGGGGTGGTGATGAAGCCCCCCTCGCGGTGCTTCTCGCGATAGCGCAGCAGGTCGGTGTAGAAGCCGCGGTGCGGCACCTGCGCCGCGCGCTCGGCCGCCCGGTCCGAAAAGGTGAAGACCGTCAGGCCCGGCGGCAGGGCGAGGGCCTTCTGTGTACCGGCGAGCACCACGTCGAGCCCCCAGGCGTCGGACTCCACGGGCGCACCGGCGAGCGACGAGACCGTATCGACCAGCAGCAGCGCGTCGCTCTCCTCGCGCACCGCGCGGGCGATCTCGGCGAGCGGGCTCATGACACCGGTCGAGGTCTCGTTGTGGACCACGGCGACCGCCTCGTAGCGCTTGCGGCGCAGGGCGGCCCGGACCGTGTCCGGGTCCACGGCCTCGCCCCAGGGGAATGCGACCCGGTCGGCGTTCTTGCCGACCGACTTCGCGATCGAGTGCCAGCGCTCGGAGAACGCCCCGTTGGTCAGGTTGAGGACGTCGGACGTCACACAGGAGACCACGGCGCTCTCCATCACCAGGGTCGAGCTGCCAGTCGCCACCATCACGTCGCCCGCGGTGCGCAGCACCTTGGGCAGACGCTCGGCAATCTTTAGATAGAAGGCTTTGAAAGGCGCCGACCGGTGGCCCGCCATGGGACCGGTCATCGCCTGGCGGACCTCCTCCAGGACATAGGAGGGGCCGGGTAGGAAGAACTTGATCTGCTCAGTCATGATGAACCTCGAAGTGCGGGGACGGGAGCCAGGCGGGACAAGACACCATGGCGATGCCGCATTGTGGCAAAACGGGCGGAGGGTGGCAAGCGCATCTCTGGGGCGCAGAGTCGCTCACATGCAATCCCTATCTTGACACTCAATGTTCTGAATGATAACTTCCTCCGGAAGGCGGAGGGATCTATCCATGGCGATTACCCAGCAGGATCTCGGCAGACGGATTCGAGCGGCGCGCGAAGCATGCCGCATGACCCAGGAGGAGGTGGCCCAGCGCCTGGGCCTCTCGCGCCCGACCGTGGTGCAGATTGAGGCGGGCAACCGCTCCGTGTCCAGCCTCGAGCTCGACAAGCTTGCGTATCTCTTTGGTCGTGATATCCGCGAGATGATCGCGGAGTCGTTCGAGGCTGAGGACGCCTTCGCAGCCCTGTTCCGCGCGCAGCCCGATATCCTCGGAGAGCCTCACGTGCTCGACAAGCTGCGGGAGTGCTTGGCGCTCGGCCGCGAGCTCACCAACCTCGAGCGCCTCGTCGGCATCGACCGGGATCTCGCCGCCGCCGCGGCCTACTCTCTCCCCGCCCCGCGGACCCGCTGGGAGGCGATCCAGCAGGGGGAGCGGCTCGCCGAGGAAGAGCGCCGCCGGCTCGGTCTGGGGAGCGGCCCGCTCCCGGGCCTCTCGGAGCTGCTCGAAACCCAGGGTGTCCGCACCGGTCTCGTCGATCTTCCTGACGACGTGTCGGGCCTGACCCTGAGCGACCGCAAGGTGGGACTCTTCGTGGTTGCCAATCGCACCCACCATCACCTGCGCCGCCGTTTCTCGTTCGCCCATGAGTACGCTCATGTGACCGCCGACCGGGAACGCTTCGGGCTCGTCGAGCCGGGCCTCGGAACGTGACGACCTCATCGAGGTGCGAGCCAATGCGTTCGCCGCGAGCTTCCTGATGCCGGAGGACGGTGTCCGCCAGTTCGTCGCGAGCCTCGGCAAGGGTAGGCCCAGCCGCGTCTACGCCGAGGTGTTCGACGAGGCGGGAAGCCTCAATGTGGAAGGCCGGACCGAACCGGGCAGCCAAACCGTCCAGCTCTACGATGTCGTACAGCTCGCGCATCACTTCGGCGTCAGCCGGCCGTCGGCACTCTACCGGCTGCGCAACCTCCGCCTCCTGAGCGAAGCCGAGCTCCAGCATCTGAGAGCATTCGATGATGGCGGCAAAGGCAGGCAGATCGCTGAGCTGCTCGGCCTGGCCGAGCCGGATCACAGCGAGATCCGCAACGAATTCCGGCATCGCTTCCTCGGTCTGGCCCTCGAAGCCTACCGCCGAGAGGAGATCTCGCGCGGCAAGCTCAAGGAGCTCGCCGCCATGGTGGCGCTGCCCGCCGAAGAGCTCGACAAGCTCGTCGAGGATGCGGGGCTCGACGACGACGATGAAGGTGCTCCCTCGGTCGACATGCCGTGACGACACCCACGCGCATCGTCGTCGCCGATGCCAATGTCCTGATCAACTTGCTGCATGTGGCGCGGCGCTCACCGTCGAGGAGGCCGACGGCGACAAAGAGATCCTCGAAGCCCGCCGCTTCAAGATGGCCTTCGCGTCATTCCGCGATCTTGTGAGATAGCGGCGCTCCGTCTCGCCGCACGACCTTGCCGCCGAGCATGACGAAGGAGACGCGGCGCAGCGCCGAGAGGTCGGCGAGTGGGTCGCCGGGGACGGCGATCAGATCGGCGAGCTTGCCTGGCTCGACGGTGCCGATGCGGTCCTGCCAACCCAGGAGCTCCGCGCCGACGCGGGTCGCCGCCTGGAGCGCCTGCATCGGCGTCATGCCGGCCCGGTGGAGCGCCTCGATCTCGCCGGCGTTCTCCTCGGGCGGCGGGAAGGCGCCGAAGTCGCTCCCAACCGCGATCTTGACCCCGGCGCGGATCGCCTTGCCGACCCAGGCATAGTGCTGGTCCTTGTACTTCTTCGACAGCTCGATCATCTTGTCCTGGTAGCCGGTCGGCGAGCCGTGCTCCATGTAGTAGTCGCCGATGTAGACCGTCGGCACGAGATAGGTGCCATGCTCGACCAGCATCCGGATCGTCTCGTCGTCCAGGAACGTTCCGTGCTCGATCGAGCGCACGCCGGCACGGATCGCCAGCTTGATGCCGGCTGTGGCATGGGCGTGGGCCATCACCGGCACGCCGTGGCGCGCCGCCTCCTCGACGGCCATCCGCACCTCGTCCTCGGAATAGTGGACGTCCTCCGGGCGGTCTCCCGCGGACATGAAGGCTCCGGTGACGAGGAGCTTGATCCAGTCGCTGCCGTGCTTGATCTCTTCGCGGACCGCCTTCCGCATCTCCTCGACACCGTCGACGATCTTGCCATCGGGGACAACATGGTGCTCAGGGGCGATGAAGTTGATGTCGCCGCCGCCACCGGTGATCGAGAGGTAATGCCCGGCTCCGGTCAGGCGCGGGCCCACGAAGAGCCCCTGATCGATCGCGCGGCGGATGTCCAAATGGGCATAAAAGACGTCGGCGTCACCGGCGATGCGCAGCGTCGTCCAGCCGGCGCGCAGGTTGTCCTGGACGGCCTTGAGGCCGCGCAGGGCCTTGAATGCCGAGGAGTCGCGGAGGTGGTTGACCTGGTAGTCGTCGCCGACGATGAGGGGATGCGAGTGGGCATCGACGAGGCCGGGCAGAAACGTCGCATCGCCCAGGTCGATCACCTCGGGACCGGAAGCCAGAAGCTCGGGTCCACCGACCGCGACAATGCGCTCTCCTTCGATCACCACAACCGCATCGCGGCGGACCGCGTCGCTCTTCCCGTCGACGAGCCGGGCTGCTCGAAGCGCGATCCGGCCGGCTGCCTGCCCGGACGTGCCAGCCGGCGGCTGCGCCGCGAGAGCGCCGGGGAGCAGAGCGGCGAGGAGAACGGCGACGACACCCATGTGGAGCCTCATGATCTTGTCCTCCTGAGGGAGCCCAGGAGTATATCTGGCCTGGAAACCCTGGCCCGCCTTCTTTCGTCTTGATGGAGGTTCCGGGAGACCGGCGGGGGCGGTGGGCCCAGCGGTGGTGCTGCGGGCGGAGTGAGCCGCCGGCTCCAGAGACGGTCCGGGATCAGGGCTTGCGCCGCGACTCCCGCCGTTTCTCCTTCCGGTCCTTCTTCTTTTTCCCCTTTCTCGCTTTCCTTTCCAGCGCGCGCCGCTGGCGCCGCGTCTTCGGAGGTGGGAGGGGCTCGGGAGCGGGAGGAGACGGAGATCCCCAAGGCCGGGCCTGGCGCAGGGACGCGGCGAGCTGTGGCGTGGCGACGGCGCGGGCGGCCTCTCCGGGGACCTCGATGCGCCAGGCCGCTCCATCGGGTCGCAGGACGGGGGCTTCGACCTCGCCGCGCACCAGGACGAGGGCGCAGCCGCGGAAGTGCTCGCGGAGCAGATCCTCGAGGACAGGCGCACCCTTGAGGGGTTTGACGGCGACGCTGCGGCCTCCGCCCACGGCCACGGCCCGCAGGACGCCGCGGGAAGCGGCCTCTTCCAGGTCTCCGAGGCCCGCGGACGCTTCGGAGGCCGCGAGGTCGAGCCAGCCGATCCGCAGATCCTCCGCCCGCGCCGCCTCGATCAGGGCTGCGAAGCGCTCCGGGCCCTCCTCGACGCGGAGGAGATGGAGGGGGCTCATGCTCCCTCCGGATAGATCAGGATCTCCTGCCGCTCCTCACGGAATGCCTGCTCGTCCGCGGCCCAGGTTGCGATCCAGCCGGCGGCGCCGTTTCCGTCACCGCTTTCGACCGCCTCGCGGAAGTGCGAGCCGCCGGTCAGCAGGTCGATGGCGGGCCGGTCGGCGACGAACTCGTAGGGAGCCTCCCGCCAGGCGAAGGCCTCGGGGAAGAGGCGATGGGCGGCCGCCAGCAGCTCGACGCCGGTGCGGTAGGAGCGGAAGGCCCTTGGATCGGTGACCATCAGCTCGACGCCGCCACAGGCCGTGCCGCGGTGCTTCTGGAACTGCGGCCGGAAATAGGTGGGCAGGAAAACGACGCCCGGGAGATCGAGCGCGGCGAGGGCATCCGCCAGGCGGACCGGATCGATTCCCGGCGCACCGGTGAGCTGGAAGGGCCGGGTGGTGCCGCGCCCTTCCGACAGCTCCGTCGCCTCGACCAGGCAGCCGCCCGGGTAGACCAGGGCCGTGGTCAGCGTCGGCATGTTCGGCGACGGCGCGATCCATGGCAGGCCGGTCTCCGCCCAGCTCATGCCGCGGCTCCAGCCTTCCATCTTCCA
This sequence comes from uncultured Holophagales bacterium, assembly GCA_963842525.1. GTDB lineage: Bacteria > Acidobacteriota > Thermoanaerobaculia > Multivoradales > UBA5704 > UBA5704. The sequence goes on along the minus strand of CAWJGT010000009.1, from coordinate 623,864 downwards.
GATCGTCCAGCCGTCCCCCCAACCACGGCGGCGCCGCTTCGAGCCGCACCAGCTCGCCGAGGGTGAGGCCGTGCCGCACGGGCATGTGGAAGGCGCCGACGAAGGATTCGTAGCCGGGCGCCAGGAGGTTGCCCTCCACGACCTCGCCGCCCGAGCGGGTTGGGACGGTCGAGCACCCAGACCTCGCAGCCGGCGGCGAGCGCCGCCTCCGCGGCCCAGACCGCGGTCGCCGCATAGGTGTAGTAGCGCGAGCCCACGTCCTGGAGGTCGATCACCAGCAGGTCGAGCCCCGCGAAGGCGCACGGGCAGGGCCGCAGCGAATCCTCGGACTCGCCGTAGAGCGAGACGATCGGCGCCCCGGTCCATGGATCGGTCTCGCTGGCGGCGGCGACCATGTCCTGCTCGATGCCGTAGTAGCCGTGCTCAGGGCCGAAGAGAGCTGCCGGCGGCCCCGTCGGGCTCGCCGCGAGGGCGCGATGAGCGGGTCGGACGTCGCGCGTGACCGAGGCGCCGTGGGCCAGCAAGCCGTAGCGCCGCCCCGCAGACGCTGCGGGTCGGCGAGGAGGCGGTCGAGGCCGGTCAGGGTCATGTCCCGCCTGGTAATTCCCGCTCTTGCCGCCGCTCTTGGCTTCGAGGCGGAGGTCGGTGATGACGGCGCCGCGCTCGACCGCCTTGACCATGTCGTAGAGGGCGAGGGCCGCGGTCGAGCAGGCGACCAGGGCCTCCATCTCGGCGCCGGTGCGCGCCGTCGACGATCACGCGGCTGCGGATCTCGACTCCTTCGGGGATCGGGCGCAGATCGATCTCCACCTGGTCGAGCGGCAGGGGGTGGGCCAGGGGGATCAGCTCGGAGGTCCGCTTCGCACCCTGGATGCCGGCGAGGCGAGCCACGGCGAAGGCGTCCCCCTTGGGCAGGTTGGCCAACCGGATGAGGGTCTGGGCGGAAAGCAGGACGCGGCACGAGGCCTCGGCGATCCGGCGCGTGACCGGCTTCTCCGAAACGTCCACCATGTGGGCGCTGCCCTGCGGATCGAGATGGCTGAAGGTGCCTGTGCGAGCTCATGTCTGTCGGGGGTCTCCGAGGTGCCGTATGGTAGCATCCCGATCGCCTTGCACCCCCTGCAGCTTGCCTTCGTGGTCCCCACTCTGAACGAGGAGGACGCGCTGCGCCGTCACCTGCCGGCCGCGCGGACCGCGGCCGACGAGGTGGTGGTCTCGGACGGCGGCAGCACCGACCGCACGCTCGAGGTCGCTCGCGAGCTCGGCGCCCGCACCGTCTCGGGACCACCGGGCCGCGGCGGCCAGCTCACGCGGGGCGCCACGGCGACCACGGCGGAGGTGCTCGTCTTCCTGCACGCGGACACCTCGCTTCCCGCGGCAGGCCCGGGAGCGATCCGCGACGCGGTCGCCGCCGGAGCCGTAGGCGGTGCGTTCCACGTCCGTTTCGACGTCGATCGCTGGTGCTGCGCCTGGGAGCGCGGCTGATCAACCTGCGCACCCGCCTCACCGGGCTGCCGCTCGGCGACCAGGCACAGTTCGTCACCCGTGAGGCCTTCGACCGGCTCCAGGGCTTCCGCGACTGGCCGATCCTCGAGGACCTCGACTTCGCGCTGCGCCTCAAACGCCTGGGCCGCACCGTGCTGATCGACGAGCGGGTGACCACGGCGGCGCGCCGCTTCCTCGAACAGGGAATCGTGCGGACCGTGTCGACCAACTGGCTGATCTGGGGTCTCTTCCTCCTCGGCGTTCCACCGCAGCGGCTCGCCCGCCTCTACCGGCACATCCGCTGAAAAGCCCCGTGGCGGAGGAAGCGCCACAGGGCTCGCGAGAACGACAAAAGGAGGGGAGCTGGGCTTACTTGCGACCGCGTCGCTTCGTGTTGACCGCTTCCTTCAAGTCCTTGCCGGCCTTGAAGCGGACGTTCTTGCTCGCCTTGATCGTGATCGACTGCCCTGTCGCGGGATTGCGGCCCTTGCGCGCCGCGCGCTCGGACACGGAAAAGCTGCCGAGGCCCGGGATCTTCACGTTTTCGCCGGACTTGAGGGAGTCCCGGACCAGGTTGATGACCGCGTCGAGAGCCGCGGTCGCCTGCCGCCGGGTCAGCCCTTCCACGGAATCCGCAATGCTATTCACCAAGTCAGACTTGCCAGCCATCTCCTCTCCTCCTCCTTGTTTTTATTTTTATGGGCCAAAGTGACCGCCGGAAACGATATGGCAACCCGATGGGGCTGTCAATGGGTTGAAGCGCGCGGAAGCCTTCAAATCCGGGCTTTCGCGAGCACGTTGACGGTAAAGCCATCATGGTCCCCGCCGCTCAGGATACGCCACAGCCCGGGCCCTGCAATGCCGCTCGCGAGCGGCGCCGCGAGCACCCCGTCGAGAGGCACGGGCGAGAGCCCCGGATGGCCCGCCAGAAAGAGCGCCACCACCTCCTCATTCTCCTCCCGCTCGAGCGAGCAGGTGATGGCGACCAGCAGCCCGCCGGGCGCCACGCGGGGGCGCCATGCCCGCGAGGAGCTGCTGTCCCTGGCGCGTCAACCGGCCGATCTCGCTCTCGCTGATGCGCCACTTGAGCTCGGGGTGCCGCCGCAAGCGTGCCCGTGCCCGTGCAGGGGAGGTCGAGGACCACGCGGTCGAAGGTGCCCGAGAACGGCGGCGCTCCGGCGTCGGCCAGCAGCAGCGGCAGCTCGCGGCGCAGCCGGCGGAGATTGGCCCGCAGCACGCCGAGGCGGGCGAGAGACACGTCGGCCGCGGTGACCCGCAGCGTGGGCTCGTGGGCGAGCAGCGCGAAGCTCTTGCCGCCGGGAGCCGCCGCCGCGTCGAGGACGGTCTCTCCAGGCTGCGGCGGCGGCAGCAGCGCGGCGGCCTGGCTCGCCTCGTCCTGGATGTAGAAATCGCCGCGCGCGAAGGCGGACGAGGTCAGCGGATTGCCTCGCCGCACCGTCAGCCCCAGGGTCGAGAGCGAAGTGGGCTCGATCTCGAGCCCTTCGTCGATCAGCGTCTCGGCGAGCAGCTCGCGCCCGCCGCGGTCGCGGAAGGCGAGGAGCTGCAGCGGCTTCGACCGGTTGTTGGCGGCGAGGAGGTCGCGCGTCCGCTCGCTTCCGAAGCGGTCGAGCCAGCGGGAGACGAGGAAGTCGGGATGGCTCATCTCGATGGCGAGCCGTCGCACCGGGTTGGGGTCGGCGACCGGCCAGTCGTCCAGCCGCGGCGCGCGCGCGATGCTGCGCAGGACGCCGTTGACGAAGCTCGCGCCGCCGCGGTGGGTGAGCTGGTGCGCCTGCTCGACCGCCTCGTGCACGGCGGCGTGCGCCGGGATGCGGTCGAGGAAGAGGAGCTGGTAGGTGGCGATGCGCAGCGGCGCATGGAGCGCCGCCTCGATCTGCTCGAAGCGCCGGCTGCTCGCCGCGGCGATGACGTGGTCCAGCCGGCGTAGCCAGCGCAGGCTCCCCATCACGAGCTCGCGCAGCAGGCCCTGATCGCGCTCGTCGAACCGCGTCAGGGCGGTCTCCAGGAAGGAGTCGGCCGGCGCCAGCGAGCGCAGGGTCCGGTCGAGCACCCAGGCCGCCGCGGAGCGCACGTTGTCCTGAGACGTGCGCCGCGTCGTCGTCCGCCGGTTGCGCCCGGTGCCGGTCTGCGATTCGGGGGCCCGGTGCCGGGGCATCAGGAGAAGGTCTCCCCCACCCGCAGCCGCTCTCCATTCGCGAAGTCCGCCGCCTTCAGGGACTTCCGGCCGGGCCGCTGGAGCTCGCGGAGGCCCAGCACCGAGCCCACCGAGCCAACACCGCAGGCCACCGCGAGCGCCCCGCCGCGAAGCCCGAGGAAGGAGCCGCTTGGCTCAGTGGACTCGTCCGCTTCCTCCGCACCGAGGACGTCCGCCGCGACCAGCTTCACCGGCGCGCCGCGCAGCTCCGCGGTCAACCCCGGCCAGGGTGTATAGGCGCGCAGGCGGTCGGCGATCTCGCGGGCGCTCCGCGACCAGTCCACCCGGCCGCTGTCACGCGTCAACCGCGGAGCGTACGTCGCCTCCCCGCTCTCCTGGGGCTGCGCCTCCAGGACCCCCTCCTCCAGGCGCGCGAGCGTCTCCACCATCAGGGGGCCTCCCGCCTCGGCGAGCCGGCGCGACAGCTCGCCGGCCGTCTCGCGCGGACCGATCTCCATCTCCTCCTGCAGGAGGATGGGCCCGGTGTCCAGCCCCTGCTCCATGCGCATCGTGGTCACGCCGGTGCGCACGTCGCCGGCCGCGATCGCCGCCTGGATGGGCGCGGCGCCGCGCCAGCGCGGCAGCAGCGAGGCGTGCAGATTGATGCAGCCATGCCGCGGCAGCTCCAGGAGATCGCGCGTGAAGATCTGGCCGAAGGCCACGACCACGGCCACGCCAGGGGCCAGGGCACGCAGCGATTCGAGGAAAGCCGGCTCCTTGACGCGCTCCGGCTGGGCCACCGGCAGGCCGTGCTCGCGGGCCCAGCACGCCACCGGCGGATCCAGAAGATGCCGGCCGCGTCCGGCCGGTCTGGCGGGCTGGGTCACGACCAGCGCGGGCGCACGCCCCGCAGACACCAGTGCGGCGAGGGTCGGTACGGCGAAGTCTGGCGTTCCGAAGAAGACGACGGGGTCCACCACCGGCATGCCGCGAAGGATAGCACCCGGCTCCAAAGCGAACGCCCCACCGCGGAGGGTGGGGCGTCAGGGGGGTCGGCCGCGCCGGATCGGCGGACGCTACGGATTGGAGATCACGAACTTGAGCTTGCCGATCAGGGTGTCGTTGCCCAGGTCGTCGTGGACGACCACCTCGAAGGTGTGCTGGCCGTCGGAGAAATTCCGCGTGTCGACGGAAAGCGCCCAGCCGGGGGCCGCGCTCTCCGGGTAGCCCGGATAGAGGGAGGTCACGTTGGGGCGGATCAGGCCGTGGGTCGCGAAGCCGACCGACTTGCCGTCCACGAAGACCTCGACGCTCTGCACACCCTCCCAGTCGAGGGCCCAGCCGGAGGCCTGGATGACGCCGCTGTAGATCAGGCCGTTGCTCGGCGTGCCGATCTCGCCGATCGACTCCTCGTTGTCGACGAACTCGTCGCAGGTGAAGGTCACCGGCATCTCGGCGATCTTGACCACCTGCCCGAAGACATCGCCGACCCGGATGGTCAGCAAATGGGAGCCCGGGCGGTAGCCCACGCCATTGAGCAGGAAGCCGACGTCGAGGACGAAGCGGAAGCCGCTGTTGGGCGCGTCCTTGAAACCAGGGAAGAGCGACACGAGGTCGAGCCGGCGCAGGCCGTAGCAGTCGCTCAGTCCTCCGGCCTCCGCCAGGTAGAAGCAGTCGGTCTTGCTGTTGGCCCACAGCGCCCGGTCGATCATCAGCTCGACGTAGCCGACGCCGGTGTCGTCCTCCTGCACGCCGGGGTCGAGAGCGTAGCCGCTGATCACGCTGAACCGGCGCGCCGGGTCCTCCAGGTCGCAGTTGCCGCGCAGCTCCGCCTGCGCGTTGGGGAACTCGATCTTGCCGAACGGGATCAGGTTGTGCGTGACGTTGTTGAACTGGAAGACCTTCGAGCCGATCGAGACCACCTCGCCGGTCCGGCTCTTGGCCTTCACGGAGACCGTGTGCATCCCGTTGAGGTAGCGGGTCGTGTCGAGCTCGAACGCCCAGCCGGGCCGCGTCGAATCGGGAAAGCCGGGGTGTTTCTTGGTCACTTCCGGCCGGCTGCGGCCATAGCTGGCGCGGCCGGCAGGCGCGCCGTCGACGAAGAGGTCGACCGCGTCGATGCCGTTGTCGTCCAGCGCCCAGCCGAACAGGGGGAGGGCACCGGCGCCTGCGTTGCCCCCGCCCACCCTGCCACCGAACGATCCGAAGGGCCTGGCGGCCCAGGCCGGAGCGGAGGCCAGGAGGGCCACCGCGAACAGGACCAGAGGGATGCTGCGCTTCATCGCTCTACCTCCACACATCGGGAAAGCAGCCGTGAGATGCGGTTCTATCCGGCCATATCTCAAGTATTACCTGAACTTTCGGCATTCTACGAGGGTTGCCGGCCGGAAGTCAATCCATAGCCGCAAATCGATAGGCTCAATCGATCGGCCCGCCGGCGAGCCCCTCCAGGTGCGCCTCGACCAGGCGCGGGAGGCTGTCCAGATCGTACCCGCCTTCGAGCAGGGCCAGGACCCGTCCGCCGCAGATCTCGGCGGCCAGCTCGCGCAGCCAGTCCCCCCAACGGCGGAATCCCTCCTCGGTCACCTGCATCCCTCCCAGGGGATCGCGGCGCCAGGCGTCGAAGCCGGCGGAGAGGAGCAGGACATCGGGAGCGAAGCGCCGCAGCGCCGGCAGGACCGTGCCCTGGATCGCCTCGGCATAGCCGTCGTCGCCGGTGCCCGCGGGCAGCGGCACGTTCAGGGTGAGCCCCTCCCCCGCGCCCGTCCCCCGCTCGTGCGCCGCCCCGGTCCCCGGATAGAAGGGGTGCTGATGCGTGCTGACATAGAAGATATCGGCCCGCTCCTCGAAGAGGTGCTGCGTGCCGTTGCCGTGGTGGACGTCGAAGTCGAAGATGGCCACCCGCTCGGCTCCGTGCCGGCGGCGCAGGTGCTCCGCGGCCACGGCGACGTTGTTGAAGAAGCAGAACCCCATGGCGAGAGCGCGCTCGGCGTGGTGCCCCGGGGGGCGCACCGCTGCCAACGCCGCCCGGCCCCCCGCCCCCGACCCTCCGGCGACCCAGTCGGCCGCGGCGAGCGCCACCTCGACCGCCGCCCAGGCCGCCTCCCAGGTCCCTGGGGAGAGGGGATTGTCGGCCGAATCGAGCAGCGAGTCGCCCCGCTGCACAGCGCGCTCGAAGCGACCGACGTAGACCTCGTCGTGCACGGCAAGGACGGCCTCGCGGGCCTCCGCTTCCCCTCCGGATAGCCCCTCCACACCCTCCACGAGCGGCCAGCCGCGCGCCCGCAGATACTCCACGATCCCGGACAGCCGGTCCGGCCTCTCCGGATAGCCACGCGGCGCGGCATGGGCGAGGCACCGGTCATCGGTGAAGATGCGCATCAGGCTGCCTTGTGCGCGGTGGCAGCGTGGAGCCGGAGCCCCAGTGCGCGCACCACCTTGAGCACTGTGGCGAGCTCCGGGTTGCCCTCGGGTGAAAGCGCCTTGTAGAGACTCTCGCGGCCCAGCCCGGTCTCGCGTGCGACCTGAGTCATGCCTTTTGCGCGCGCAATGTCGCCCAGCGCGGCGGCGATGAGGGCCGGATCGCCTTCTTCCAGGGCTGCCTCCAGGTAGGCCGCCATGTCCTCTTCAGCTCCCAGATGCTCTGCCGGATCCCAGGGACGGGTTTCGATTTTCGCCATCTCGTTCTCCTACAGTTTGCGCGCCAGCTCGAGCGCCACTTTGATGTCCGCGTCCTGCGTACGCTTGTCGCCGCCAGCGAGCAGGATCACCAGCGCCTCGCCGCGCTGGACGAAATACACTCTGTAGCCGGGACCGTAGTCGATCCGCAGCTCCGACACGCCTTCGCCCACGGGCCTGGCATCGCCGTGGTTCCCCAACGACAGACGGCGAAGACGCACATTGATGCGCGCTCGTGCCTGTCGATCCCGCAAGCCATCGAACCATCGAGCATAGGTGGAGGTCTGGCGAACCTCGATCACCATCCCGAGTGTATCGCATGGGATACAGAGAAGCAAGAGGTCAAAGCGTGGCGCTGGCCTGCTCTTCCGTGTCATGGCCTCTTCCCCCCTTTCCCGGTCAACGCCCCGAATCCGTCCCGGGCCAGTTTCCGGCGGACGCGGTGCACCAGGCAATCGACGCCGGCCGGGCTGATCCGGCCGCCGGCGGCGTGCGAGATCTCACGGCTGCTCCACCCCTCGAGAACCGCGAGGCGCATCACCCAGGCCTTTGGATGACGCTGCCGGCGGGCCGGCAGGGCCGCGCAATAGTCGAGGAACAGGCTCTGCTGCTCGTCCCAGAGGAGCGCGTCCTCGGGCGTGCCATTCGGATCGGGGACCTCGTCCAGCCGGTGGCAGATGTACTGGCCGATCCGGATCAGCCGGGCCCCTCTCCGCTTCTCCGCGTTGGCAGTCCGGATGTGGTCGATCACGGCACGCTCGGCCGCCAGGCCCAGATAGGCGATGAGCTGGGTTTCCGTCCGCGGGCCGAGCGGCCCGCGACTCAGGAGGCGGCAGTACACCTCCTGGACGACCTCGTCGACCAGCTCCGGGCGATCGGAGAGCCCGAAGCGGTCCAACATCCCCTGGACCCGGTCCCGCACCAGACTGTCGTGACGGTGGACGACGGCTTCAAAGCACGCCTCGGAATGAGCGGAACGGGCGACACGAAGGTTTTCCACGGCCTCTCTCCTTGTTGGAAAAGGAGAGAAAGGCCGAGGCGACGGGACCGCCGCGGGCTAGGCAAGGGTGCAGTATTTATATCCGAGATCCGGATTGCCGCGCAACCGGCACCCCGGCGGATTACAATCCGCCTCCCGTGGACGATCGCGATCACCTCCCTCCGCCGCCCCTCCGGACGCTCCTCCGGCTCCTCCTGCTCGGCGGGCTCGCCCTGGCTCTCGCAGCCTGCCGCGACAAGCCCAAAGACCCGCGACCGCACGGCCGGCTCGCCGGGTCCGCCCAAGGGTGGAACGTGGTGCTGCTCACGGTCGACACGCTGCGCGCCGACCATCTCGGCGCCTATGGCTACGGCGTCCGGCCGACCAGCCCGCAGATCGACGCGCAGCTCGTCTCCGGCGTGACCTTTGAAGACGCCGCGGCGCAACGGGCCTCCACCTGGCCGTCGCTCGCCTCGCTCCTGACCGGGCTCTACCCCAGCGGTCACGGGGTGACGGAGAACGGCTACGGGTTTCCGGACGACCTGCCGACGTTCCCCAAGGTCCTCGGCAAGGCCGGCTACCGGACCGGCGCCTTCTTGAGCAACATGTGCAAGGCGAACCATCGCGGGTGGGACAGCTTCGCCTGCAGCGGCGGGCGCGACGCCAAGGCCGTCAAAGAGGCCCTGGGCTGGGCCTCCGGGCTCGACGGCGAGCGGCCTTATTTTCTATGGGTCCATCTGTTCGGCGCCCATCCGCCCTACTACAACGGCGGCGACCGGGCGCGCGAGCTGGACCCTGGCTATGAGGGGCCCGTGGGGCCCAAGAGGTGGCAGCTCGAACGGATCATGACCGAGAAGGTGCTGCTCGGCCCGCGCGACCTCCAGCACCTGAAGGCCATCTACGACGCGGCCGTCCTCGGCACCGACGACCTGTCCGGCGCGCTGCTGGACGGGCTGCGCAAGGCCGGGAAGCTGGAGCGGACGATCGTCGTCTTCACCGCCGACCACGGCGAGGAGCTCTACGCCCACAACGGCTATCTCTACCACTCGTGCTCGGTCTACCAGACGACCCTGCACGTCCCGCTGGGGATCTCCGCCCCCGGCCTCCTGCCCGCCGGGGCACGGGTGCCGCAGACGGTCGAGCTGATCGACGTGATGCCGACCCTGCTGGCGCTGCTCGCGGTGCCGCCGCCCGCGGAGCAGCACGGCCGGTCGCTGGTGCCCTATCTGGAAAGGCCGGGCGGCGGCGGCCCCGGCAAGCCGGCCTTCTCCGAATACGGGAACACCCGCCTCCGCACCGTCGTCCAGGGAGGCTGGAAGCTGGTCTACAACCCGGACGGAGTCGATCCGGTCTGCATCCCCGACGCGCCGCCCCACCACTATCCGATCGGCCGCGCCGAGCTCTACGACCTGTCGCGCGACTCGGGAGAGACGCGGAATCTGGCGGCAAGCCAGCCGGCCAAGGTGGCCGAGCTCGCCCGGCTCCTCAACCAGCGCTTCGCCACCCTCCGGCGCCGGGGAGGGCCGCAGCAGGTGCCCGAGGAGCTGCGGAAGGAGCTGAAGAACCTGGGATACGTGGCGCGGTAGCTCGATCAGATCAGCGCCCAGGGTTGACTTGCGCGGCTGCCTTCTCTACCATAACGCTCCTTCGCAGGGTGCGGGGAGGTTAGCTCAGCGGTCAGAGCACCTGCCTTACACGCAGGGGGTCGCGGGTTCAAATCCCTCACCTCCCACCAAAGCGTGGGAGCCGCCAGCGAAGACGAAGCACAACGCGGGGCTGTAGTTCAGTTGGTTAGAACGCCGGCCTGTCACGCCGGAGGTCGCGGGTTCGAGCCCCGTCGGCCCCGCCAATCCGTAAGATCGGATAGATTCGGAGACGCAGAATGCGCGACAAGATCAAGTTGGTCTCCTCCGCGGGGACCGGATACTTCTACACGACGACCAAGAACAAGAAGCTCTCCACCGAGAAGCTGCGGATGAAGAAGTACGACCCCAAGGTCCGCAAGCACGTCGAGTTCGTCGAAGAGAAGCTGCGCTGATCCTGCCTCTCCCCTTCACGCCCCTTCAAGATAGCGCCCCGTGCTCTCCGCCCCCGACCCCGGGGGCTTTCGTGTTTCCGGGCGGTTCGTGCCAGAATGCGGAGCGGGCGGGAGAGCGAGAGAGTCAGCCCGCGGCCCGCCGTCCAAACACCCCTTCAACCAGGTGCTGCAAGGAGGAGAGTCCGATGCACGAGTTGCCCCCTCTGCCTTATTCCTTTGACGCGCTGGAGCCCCATATCGACGCCAAGACGATGGAGATCCACCACGACAAGCACCACGCCACCTACGTCAACAAGCTCAACGAGGCGCTCGGCAAGGCGCCCGAGCTGCAGAGTCTCGGCGTGGAAGAGTTGCTGCGCGGCATCGACCGGGTGCCCGAGGCGATCCGGACCGCCGTCAAGAACCACGGCGGCGGCCATGCCAACCACACCCTCTTCTGGGAGGTCATGGGCGCGAACGGAGGCGGCACCCCGTCCGGCGCGTTGGCCCAGGCGCTCGACAGCGACCTCGGCGGCTTCGATGCGTTCAAGGAGAAGCTCACCAACGCGGCGACGAACCAGTTCGGCTCCGGCTGGGGCTGGCTGGTGGTCAGCGGCGGCCATCTGGAGGTCGTCGCCAAGCCCAACCAGGACAGCCCGCTGATGGAGGGCAAGACCCCGATCCTCGGCGTCGACGTCTGGGAGCACGCCTACTATCTGAAGTACCAGAACCGCCGCCCCGACTACCTCACCGCCTGGTGGAACACCATCAACTGGCAGGCGGTCGAGCAACGGTACCAGAGCGCCCGCGGTTGACCGATCTCCGACTCTGAAGTGCACCTGAAGTGGGCACTTCGTCGTTCCGGGGCGGCCTTTTCCAGGCCGCCCCGCGCTTTTTACGCCCTCGCCACTGAACCGTAACTTTCGTCTATAGAGAAGTTTACACGTGTCTGCTCAGCCAATGAGCACAGATCTGCATCCGCACCGACGCAGAACAAGTATTTTTCAAGTATGCCTCCTCTAGAATAGGTTCAAATGAAGCTGAGGCTAGAGAGGTCTCGGCCATTCCGCCTGAAGGAGGGCAACGCAATATGGCCAACATCGACCGCGGTATCATGCATTCGTTCCGCCGGGACGAGCGGCACATGACGAAGGTTTTCAAGGCGCTGTCGGATGGCACCCGCCAGGAGATCCTCCGTCTGCTGGAGGGCCACCAGCGCACGGTCGGCGAGATCGTCGGCAACTTCAACCTCTCTCAACCCACGATTTCGCGGCATCTGTCGGTCCTCAAGGAAGCGGACCTGGTGCTCGACCAGCGGCAGGGGCAGAACGTCATCTACCGGCTGAACGAACCCGCACTCTCGACGTCCATGCAGGAGTTCTTCGGCCAGTTCCGGAGCTGCCAGGAAGTTCTGCGGTAGATCTGACCTTCTGCGTCGGCCGGAGCGCCCTCGGGCGAGGGGGGTTGCTCCGGCGGCGAGGCTTCTCATTCCGGCGCGATCGGGTATAATCCGCCCGCGACGGAAGGCCGCCGACCTCCTTTTCTTCTCCCGGCGATCTCTTCTCTCGTACATCCTGGCGGTGTAGCTCAGTTGGTTAGAGCGAGCGGCTCATAACCGCTAGGTCATGGGTTCGAGTCCCGTCACCGCCACCATTCTCGCAGATTCCATGGACCTTCTCCATCATCTGGAGCTTTTTTTCCGGGAGCAGGCCCCGCTCGCTCCTGGCGAGGGGCTCGTCGTCGCCTTCTCGGGAGGCCCGGACTCGACCGCGCTGCTCCTCGCGGCCTCGCGGCTCGCCCGGCTCCGGGGCGTCCCGGTCGCGGCGGCCCACCTCGACCACGGCCTGGATACAGGGTCGGCCGGCCGGGCCGAGGAAGCAGCCCGGATCGCCGATCGTCTCGGAGCACCTCTCGTCCGCGAGAGGCGCGAAGTCCGGGCTCTCCGCCGTCCCGGCGAGAGTCCCGAGGCGGCGGCCCGCCGGGTCCGTTATGCATTCCTCGACGAGGTGCGCCGCGCGCGCAACGCCCGCTGGGTGGCGACCGCTCACCACCGCGACGACCAGGCCGAGACCGTCCTGCTGCGCCTGCTCTTCGGCAGCGGCCTCGAAGGGCTCGCCGGGATCCGTCCCGTCCAGGACGCAGTGGTCCGCCCCTTCCTCGACCTGCCGCGGTCCATGCTGCGCGCGGCGGTCGAGGCCGCGGGGCTCGCAGCGGTCGAGGACCCGACCAATTCCGACCTGGCCGTGCCGCGGAACCGTGTCCGCCATCGGCTGCTGCCGGCGCTCATTGGAGGACAACAAGGACAGCAAGGACTCCAAGGACAACAACGACCAGAAAGAGGAGCGTCCTTGGTGTCCTTGGAGTCCTTGCTGTCCTTCGAGCTCGCCAAACTGGCCGGCAGGGCACACAACGCCATGGCCGCGCTCGACCGCCGGCTCTCCGGGCTTCTCCGGATCGAGGTCCTCACCGACGGGGTTGCCGCCGGCCGCGAAGCCCTGGAGCGGCTCCCGGCCGCGCTCCTCCCCCACGCCCTGGCCGTCCTCCACCGCCGCGCCGGGGTCCCGTACCCGGCCGCGAGCACGGCGCGCGCCGAGCTGCTGCGCCAGCTTGCGGGGTCCGCAGATGGCCTCGGGTGCGACTGCGGCGGCGGCTGGCGGTGGGAGTCCGCGGGGGACCGGCTGACGCTGCGGCGGGCCGCTCCGGAGGACGCACCCGTTTTCTCATATACTTTGGAAGCTCCGGGCGAGCTGCCGATCCCGGAGCTGGGCGTCCGGGTCGGGCTGCACCGCCGCCCTGTCGAGCCCTGGATGTTCCAGGGAGCTTCCCACCGTGCCGGCCTCGCGCTGCCCCTGGCACCCGGAGACCGCGTGACGGTGCGCAACCGTCGTCCCGGCGACCGCCTGCACCCTCTCGGCGCGGGCGGCAGCCGGAGGCTCAAGGAGGTGCTCATCGACCGGCGCATGCCGCGGCACCAGAGAGACCGGCTCCCCCTGCTCTGCATCGGGGAGCGGATCGCCTGGGTGCCGGGCGTCACGATCGATCAGCGCTTCCGCATCGCCGGGCAGGCGACCGCCTGGGTCGCCACCCTCGAAGACATGGAAGACCTCTAAGACATGGAAGCAACACCGACCGGGAGGTGCGAGACCCGATGACGCCGCCCACATCGCAGGTGCAGCTCTCCAACATCTCCAACATCGAGCCCGTGTTCGACGCCGAGACCGTGCGCGCCCACATCGGCGAGCTCGGCCGCCGCATCGGCCAGGAGCTGACGGACGAGGACCCGGTCCTGGTGGCGCTGCTGGGCGGCTCGGTGATCTTCCTCGCCGACCTGGTGCGCGCCATCGAGCGGCCGGTCCGCTTCGAGTTCATCCACGTCAGCTCCGGGGAGGACCAGGAGTCGGGCGTCGTGGAGATCGAGTACCCGCTCGCCGTCGACGTGGCGGGCCAGAGCGTGCTCGTCCTCAAGGACGTCGTAACATCGGGGGTCACCGAGCCGTATCTCGAACAGCAGCTCCGGGACCATGGCGCCCGCGAGGTCCGGTTCGCCGCCCTGATCGACATCCCGGACGCGCGGAAGACCGACTTCGAGCTCGACTACAGCGCGTTCACGGTGCCGCAGCAGGGAGTGCTCGTCGGCTATGGCCTGAAGCACGAGGGGAGGTATGGGAATTTGCCCTTCGTCGGCAGGATTCAGGGGTCCTGAGGGCCCGGCCGAGGCCGGGAATCCCTGCAGGACCTGCGAGGTTGTCATTGTGAAGGGTCTTTGTGCCCTGAATGGCGCCGCCTTTGGCGCGCTACGGAATGAGCGATGGAATGAGGTAGCCCAGCTTTGAACTCGACACTCAAGACGTTGTTTCTCTGGATGGCGATCTTCGTCGTCGTCATCCTGCTCTGGAACACCTTCCAGCGCAGCAAGACCTCGCGCCACGAGCCGACCTTCAGCCAGTTCATGGAGAACGTGGAGAAGGGGAAGATCTCGGAGGTCACGATCCGGGACCGCCAGCTCATCGGCAAATTCAAGGGCGGCGCCGAGTACGCCGCGGGCGACGAGTTCACCGTCGAGCTGCCCGAGTATCCCGACCTGGTGACGGACCTCCGGCGGGCCGGCGTGAGCATCAAGGCGGAGGTGACGCGCGAGAACCCGCTGATCGCCGTGCTCTTCACCTGGGCACCGCTGCTGCTCATCGTGCTGCTCTGGATCTTCTTCATGCGGCAGATGCAGACCGGCGGGAACAAGGCGCTGTCCTTCGGCAAGAGCAAGGCCAAGCTCCTGAACACCTCGGGCAAGAAGGTGACGTTCAAGGACGTCGCCGGCGTCGAGGAGGCCAAGGAGGAGCTGCAGGAGATCGTCGAGTTCCTGAAGGAGCCGCAGAAGTTCCAGAAGCTGGGCGGGCGCATCCCCAAGGGCGTGCTGCTCATGGGGCCGCCGGGCACCGGCAAGACGCTCCTCGCCCGCGCCATCGCCGGCGAGGCCAACGTGCCGTTCTTCTCCATCTCCGGCTCGGACTTCGTCGAGATGTTCGTCGGCGTCGGCGCCTCCCGCGTGCGCGACCTCTTCGAGCAGGGCAAGAAGAACGCCCCCTGCATCATCTTCATCGACGAGATCGACGCCGTCGGCCGCCATCGCGGCGCCGGCCTGGGCGGCGGTCACGACGAGCGCGAGCAGACGCTCAACCAGCTCCTCGTGGAGATGGACGGCTTCGAGTCGAACGAAGGGGTCATCCTGATCGCGGCCACCAACCGGCCCGACGTCCTCGACCCGGCCCTGCTGCGCCCCGGCCGCTTCGACCGCCGGGTCGTCGTCGACCGCCCGGACATCAACGGCCGCCTGGGCATCCTCAAGGTCCACACGCGCAACATCCCGCTCGACGACAACGTCGACCTGACGATCATCGCCCGCGGCACGCCGGGCTTCGCCGGCGCCGACCTGGCCAACCTGGTCAACGAGGCCGCCCTGATCGCCGCCCGGCGCAACAAGAAGAAGGTCGACATGAACGACTTCGAGTACGCCAAGGACAAGGTCCTGATGGGCGTCGAGCGGAAGACCATGATGCTGACCGACGAGGAGAAGCGGATCACCGCCTATCACGAGGCGGGCCATGCCCTCGTCGCGGCCTTCACGCCGGGCTCGGATCCGCTGCACAAGGTGACGATCATCCCGCGCGGCCGGGCCCTCGGCCTGACCATGCAGCTCCCGACCGAGGACAAGTACACGTACAAGAAGCAGTACGTCGAAGCGCAGATCGCCATCCTGATGGGCGGCCGGGTCGCCGAGGAGCTGACCCAGGACGACATCACGACCGGCGCCGGCAACGACATCGAGCGCGCCACCGACATGGCCCGCCGCATGGTCTGCGAGTGGGGCATGTCCGACCTCGGCCCCCTCGCCTTCGGCGGCAAGGACGAGCCGGTCTTCCTCGGCCGCGAGTTCGCGCAGCGCGCCGACTACAGCGAGGACACGGCGATCCAGATCGACCGCGAGGTGACGCGCATCGTCCGCCACGCCTACGAACAGGCCACGAGCATCCTCTCGCGGCAACGCGCCGTGATCGACCGCGTCGCCCAGGACCTGCTGGAGCGCGAGTCGCTGGACGGCGAAGAGGTCTACCAGATCATCCGGGACATGACCGGCCACGAGCCCGCCCCAACGCGGCCGGCCCCGCCGGGCGAGGGCCTGGTCATCGGCGGCCATGAGGTCCCCGAAGCGGTCGTGAGCCCGCGGCCCATCCCGGGCACCGATCACGATCAGCCCACGGCCGCTTTGGATGAGACGCCGGCGGAGGAAGCCCAGCCCGAGCCGGAGGTCGCCGCCGGTGCCCACCGGCGCACCGCCGTGCAGCCCAACAAGACGGCATGAACCTTCTTCCCCTACCGGTTTCATCGACGCCCGGCAATACGCCGGGCGTTTTCGTTTGGATGCCTGCGATAGACTAGACCGCGGGCCATGGAGACCGCGCGCATCCTCGGAAACCGCTCGACATGGACCCTTCGCCTCCCCCGGGGCCGCTCGCTCGTGCTCGAACGCGGACCGCGGGTGATGGGCATCCTCAATCTCACCCCGGACTCCTTCAGCGACGGCGGCCTGTGGACCGATCCACCGCGCGCCGTCGACCGGGCCCTCCGGATGCTCGCGGAGGGCGCCGAGCTGATCGACTTCGGAGCCGAGTCGACCCGCCCGGGCGGCGGGGTCTACGGCGCGGGGGCCGCCACCGTGCCGGTCGAGGAGGAGATCCGGCGCCTCCTCCCGGTCCTCGCAGCGGTGCGGCGGGCGACGGATGCACCGCTCTCCGTCGACACCCGCAAGGGAGCGGTGGCGCGACAGGCCCTCGCGGCTGGAGCAGACCTGATCAACGACGTGAGCGCCCTCGCCGACCCGGAGCTCGGCCGGGCCGTTGCGGAGGCGGGCTGCCCCGTCGTGCTGATGCACAGCCGCGGCGAGCTCGCGACCATGCAGCGGGACATCCGCTTCGGCAACCTCCTCGCCGAGGTGCGGAGCGAGCTGGCGCAGGCCCTCGAGCGGGCGTCCGCGCTGGGGATCGACCCCGGGCAGGTGGTCCTCGATCCCGGGCTCGGCTTCGGCAAGACAGCGGAGCAGAACCTCGCGCTCCTGCGGCGGCTCGATGAGCTGACGGAGATCGGCCGGCCCCTGCTGGTGGGAGCGAGCCGCAAGAGCTTCCTCGGCAAGGCCTTCGAGAAGGTCGGCGGGCCGGCGACCCCGGCGATCGCCCCCGCCGACCGGCTGGCCGGCAGCCTCGCGGCCCTGGCCTGGGCGGCGCACCATGGCGCGGCACTCGTCCGCGTCCACGACGTGGCCGAGACGGTCCAGTTCCTCGCCGTCTGGCGGGCGATCGCCGGAGAGGAGGCCGAGCGGTGACCGTCCAGCGCTTCCTGGAGCTGCTGACCTGGCGCGACGCCATCGACATCCTGGTCGTCGCGGTGGTGGTCTACAACCTGCTGCTCCTCATCCGGGGCACGCGCGCCGTCCAGATGCTGCTCGGCATCGTCTTCGTGGGCCTCGTCTACTACGTGGCCCGGGCGCTCGAGCTGCCGACCCTCCAGAAGATGCTGGAGAGCCTGCTCATCGTCGTCCCTTTCGCCATCATCATCCTCTTCCAGCAGGAGATCCGGCGGGCCCTCGCGAGCTTCGGGCGCAACCCGCTGTGGGGGCTGACCAAGCAGCAGAAGGTGGTCTCGTCCTTCGGCGACATCGTGCTCGCGGCGACCACCCTGTCGTCGCGCAAGGTCGGCGCGCTGATCGTGATCGAGCGCCTGCAGGGGCTGCGCACCTACATCGAGAACGGCATCCCGCTCGACGCCGCGCTCTCCTACGACCTGCTGATCAACATCTTCTCCCCGGACACGCCGCTCCACGACGGCGCGGTCATCGTGCAGGACGACCGCATCGCAGCGGCCGCCTGTTTCCTGCCGCTCACCGGCAACCCCGAGCTGTCCAAGGAGTTCGGCACCCGCCACCGGGCCGCCCTCGGCATCACCGAGGAGACCGACGCCGTGGCCGTGGTCGTCTCCGAGGAGACCGGCATCATTTCCGTGGCGTTCGACGGCGAGATGATCCGCGACCTCGACGGCAAGAGCCTGCGCAACACCCTCTATAAATACCTGGTCACCGACCTCTATCCCCAGGCGGGGACCGCATGAGCGACAACGCCCGGACATGGGGCCTGCGCCTGTTGGCGCTCGGCATCGCCGTCGCCGTATGGTTCAGCGTCTCGTTCGAGGACCGGGTGGAGCTGACCGAGCGGCTCGTCGAGGCGAGCGTCACCTACAACCGGCCGCGCGGCCTCATGATCCTCGACCCGGTGGGGACCGTCAATCTCCGGCTACGCGGCAGCAGCCGGCTGATCCGCCAGCTCAACCCCCAGATGGTGAGCGTCCAGGTCGACCTCCCGCCGGCCGAGCCGGGCCGGGTCACCGTCAACCTCAGCTCCAGGAACGTCCTGATGCCGGACGGGCTGGAGGTGGTGTCGATCGAGCCGAACATCATCGACGTCGCCGTGGAGCGGGAGGGCAGCCAGAGCCTGCCCGTGGTGCCGCAGCTCGTCGGAGCGCCTGCGGCCGGAGCGGTCGCCGACGAGCCGGAGGTCTTCCCGAGCCAGGTGCTGGTGACCGGCCCGGAGTCTCTTCTCGCCAGCACTACGTCGCTGACCACACGTCCGATCAACCTGAACGGGCACGCCGTGACCTTCGAGCAACAGGTGGAGGTGGTGTCCCCCAATCCCCTGATCCAGGTCGTACAGCCATCCGAGGTGACCGTCCGGGTGCCGCTGCACCAGCCTGAAGACAAGACCGATGAAGCGACTGCCGGCGGCGCCCAGCCGGCGGCGCGGAGACCCCAGACGTGACCTCGAGCCCGACGCGACATCTCTTCGGAACCGACGGCGTCCGCGGACGGGCCGGCGAGCCGCCCCTCGACCGCGCCACCGTGACAGCCCTCGCCTCCCACCTCGCGGCCACGCTGCAGGAGAAGGCCGGGAACGCACCGGTGGTGGTCCTGGGCGGCGACACCCGGGAGAGCACGCCCGAGATCTGCCGTTGGCTCGCCGAAGGCCTGGCCGCGGGCGGCGCGCGCGTCCGCCACGCCGGGGTCATCCCCACGCCGGGGGTCGCCTTCCTGGCCCGCGAGCTGGACGCCGCTTGCGGCGCCGTGGTGTCGGCGAGCCACAACCCCCATCCGGACAACGGGATCAAGCTGATCGATCCGCAGGGATCCAAGTGGAGCGAGGAGGACGAAGCCGCCCTGGAGCGCCGCCTCGAAGCCAAGCCTTCCATGGACGTCGAGCCCTGGAACGGGGACCTGCCGGTCGAGGCCGGGCTGCGCGAGCTCTATCTGCGCCATCTGGCCGCCACCGTGCCGGGCGACCGGCCGCTCGCCGGCCTGAAGATCGTCCTCGACGCCGGCAACGGCGCCGCCTCGTCCTACGCCGGCGAGCTGTTCGAGCGGCTCGGCGCCGCCGTGACGCTCCTCCATGCCGCGCCCAACGGCCGCAACGTCAACGACGGTTGCGGCTCGACCGCTCCCGGGGACATGGCGGACCGGGTGGTGGCCGAGGGGGCGGCCCTCGGCGCCGCCTTCGACGGCGACGCCGACCGCTGCATCCTGGCCGACGAGCGGGGCGAGGTGCGGGACGGCGACGCCATCCTCTACCTCTGGGCGATCTTCCTGCGCGACCGCGGCGCGCTCGTGCCGCCGCGCATTGTGGCGACCACGATGAGCAATCTGGGCCTGGAACGGGCGCTTGCCCGCGAGGGGATCGGGATCGAGCGTTGCGGCGTGGGCGACCGCTACGTGGTCGAGGCCATGCAGCAGGGAGGGCATCCTCCTGGGCGGCGAGCAGTCGGGCCACATCGTGCAGAGCGGCCTCGCGAGCACGGGCGACGGCCTGCTAACCGCGCTGCAGATGGCCTGGCTCGTCCGCCGGGCCGGGCGACCCCTCTCGGAGCTCCTCGCCGGCTTCCGCCGCTACCCCCAGGTGCTGCAGAACGTGCGTGTGGCCCGCAAGCCCGACCTCTTCCAGGTCCCCCGGGTGGCCGCTACAGCCCGCACCGTGGAGGAGAGATTGGGCGAGGACGGCCGCCTCGTCCTGCGTTACAGCGGCACCGAGCCCCTCGCCCGCGTCATGATCGAAGGCCCCGACCAGGCCTGGATCGAAGCCCTTGCCGGCGAGCTGGCCGGCGTTATCTCGGAAGAGCTGGGGGTGAGGTAGGGCCTACAACGCCACGTTCACTTACTTCGTGACGAGTCCTTACGGCTGGAGGAGAAGTTTCAAGGGGTTCAGAGTCTTCCGGAAGCCTTCTGGAAACTTTTCGAGCCGGCTAGAAGTTTCCCGGAAGGCTTCGAAGCCGATCTGGAGCCCTGGAGAAGAATTCTGAAGGGCTTCAGAATCTCCCGGAAGCCTTCCAGAAGTTTTTCCAGCCGTCCAGAAGTTTTCCGGAAGGCTTCGGAGCCGATCCGAAGCCTTGGAGAAGAGTTCCGGAGAGCTTCGGAACCTTCCGGAAGCCTTTCAGAAATTTTTCCAGCCGTTCGGAAACTTTCTGGAAGCCTTCGGAACCGATCCGAAGCCTTGGAGAAAAGTTCTGAAGGACTCCAGAACCGTCCCGAAGCCTTCCAGAATTTTTTCGAGCCGTCCAGAAAACTTCCGGAAGCCTTCGGAACCGTTCCGAAGTCCTGGAGAAAAGTTTTGGAGGGCTTCAGAGTTCCTCGGAAGGGCTGGAAAAACTTTTGGAGCCCTTAGGATTTTTTCTGGAGGGCTCCAGAATTTTTCCGAAGCCCTGGAGAACTGTCCGGAATCCTTCCAGAACTGTTCCGCAAGGCCTCCAGAATCGTCTCGAAAGCCCGCCCAATTCTCTCCAAGCCCGTCGAGATTTCCTCTCAACGCTTCGCCTTTGCCCGAGCGGCATGGCAACAGATGCCGGGCATCCAGAGGATGACCATCGCAGGCAACTTCGTGAGACGACGCGGCGAGGCAAGGAGATCCTACGACGCGGGCGCAGCCTTCGCAACCGGCTGATTGCCAGCGTGTAGAGCGCCTTCGATTATGGAGAGACTCGACGTCGCCCTGGGGTCGCTCATTCCTCCCGCGGGGTATCCGCCGTGCTGAAGGGAGCGGGCCGGAACCGGTGGCGGCGGAAGTAGTCGCCGAGCCGCTCGAAGAGGTCTATCTTGACGCGGTCCTGGGCCAGGGCGTCGCAGAAGACGAGCCACGCGGTGAGGGCATCCCGGTGCAGGCCCCAGCCGGCCATGATCGTGTGGCACTCGGACGCGAGCTGCGCGGCGCGCGCCGACTCCCCCTTGCGGGTCAGGATCTGCGCCAGGTCGATTGTGACGAGCACCACCTCCTGATAGAGGTTGCGGACGCGGAATTCCTCCCAGAGCTGCGCGAGGATGCTTTCGGCCTCAGCGAGGTCACCGAGGCGGCTGGCGATCTTGGCTTCGAGCCAGTGCAGGCGAAGCTGGACCGGCTCCTCCTGGAACTGCTGGTAGAGAGGACGAGCGCGCTCAAGAACGGCGAGCGCCTCCTCGGGCCGGCCGCTGTCGCTCAGGAACTGGGCGAGGTCATGCTGTGCATAGAGCTCCAGCCTCGGCTCCCTCGCCGCATCCAGGAGGGTCAGGGCTTTCTGGATGTGAGCAACGCCCTGCTCCGGTTGGACGTGCCCGATGACCTCGCCCATCTTGAGAAGCACCCGGCCTTGGTGGTGGGTGTCTCCGATGGCCCGGTACATCCGGAGCGCCTCGGCCAGGGAAGCCTCGGCCAGCTCGTAGTCTCCAATGTCCTTCAGGTACGAGGCTTCGAGGCTGATGAGATGGGCCTCCTCGGCCGGATCGCCCGTTCCAGTCTCCAGGATGCGCCAGGCCTCATCGAACGCCTGGCGGGCTCCTTCGAAGTCCTCGGCGATCCGGCAGGCGTTGCCGAGCTCTGCCCGGGCGGCAGCCTGGAGATCCGCGGTGCGCTGCCGTCCGATCCTGCTTGGATCGAGCCGCTCCGCCACAACGACGGCGAGGCGGACGATATCGACCGCCTCGCCCGGATCAGTGCGGCTGTACCAGCGGCTCGCCTCGAGGAGCCGGGAGTAGAGCCCGTAAGTCTGGAAACGCACGTCGGACTCCATCCGGACGAGCCGTTCCTGCGGGCTCAATGGCTCGAGCTCCATCCAGCGGGCCCACCCCTGAAGCTTCTCCCACGCGATCCGCCGCTCCTCCTCGCTGGAGAAGGCGAGCGCCCGGGAGAAGAGCCTTCGTACGCCTCTTCCCACGCGGGTTGCGGAGACTCGGGGGGTACGACCAGGCCGATCTCGGAGACCACCCGGTACCCCGTCTCCGAGCACTGCGGGCATCCGGTCAGGAGATGACGCACGATCTCGCGCGACTCGTCGCGAGAGGTCTCCTGCCGCAAGAACCGCCTGAACAGACCTTCCGGAATGTGCCGCTCTGCCATCGTGGTCCTCCCACAATTCCTGTTTCCGTGCGCTCTATCGTACTTCAGAAGCGCGTCTCGGGAGAACAAAAAGACCGCCGGTACGGCACCGGCGGACATGTCAACAAAGGAAACGGGGGCCGCCTAGCCGTCCGGGTCGAGGGTCGAGCGGCCGTCAGGATCGCCAGCGGGCGCGGTGGCGCCGTTCGGGTCGATGGTCGAGCGGCCGTCCGAGTCACTGGCGGACTCCAGGGCGAAGCGGGCGACGATCTCGCCCAGGGTCTGCCGGAGGGAGGAGAAGAGGCTGTGGACCCCTCGCACGGCCCGGGCGCTGTCGTCGCCGCCGGCAAAGGCAGGAGGAGCGGCCACGGCTGCGGCGAGAAGAAGGAGAAGCAGGACAGAGATACGGCGAGCGCTGCGGCTCAAGGAGGTCTCCTTGTCTGGAACGGCATCCGCTCCTGTCTCCCACCGCGGGAGGGAGGGACCGTCCCTGGCTATACAGTGCACCGATTTCGGGCTGTGGAGTTGGTGAGAAAGGCCGAGCACCGCCTCTTGACCCTGACCACCGGACGCCTAGACTTGGTCAGGGTTGGTCAACCTGGAGAACCCGCCGATGTCCGAGGTCATCTACAACCTATACGAGGCGAAGACTTCTCTCTCGCGGCTCGTCGACCGCGCCGCGAGCGGTGAGGAGATCATTCTGTCCAAGGCGGGCAAGCCTCTCGCCAAGCTCGTGCCGTTCCATCGGCCTGCTGAGCCGCGCCGGCCTGGCGGGTGGGAAGGCAGGATGCGCATCTCGGAAGACTTCGACGCTCCCCTGCCTCCGGAGATCCAGGCCGCCTTTGAGTGAGGGCGTGGGTGAACCTTCAACCCGGCTCCTCCTCGATACCCACGTCTTTCTCTGGTGGCGAGGCGAGCCCTCCCGGTTGGCCGCCGACGTACAAAACAAGATCGCATCGGCAGAGATCGTGTTCGTGAGTGCGGCCTCGGCCTGGGAGGCTGCGATCAAGGCCTCCTTGGGCCGTCTCGCTTCCCCGACACGATGGAGGCGGGTGTCCTCGCGAGCGGTTTCGAGAAGCTCCTCATTACGTTCTCCCACGCCGAGCGGGCCGGGCACCCTTCCTCCCCACCACCGGGACCCTTTCGATCGGACGCTGGTCGCACAGGCGCAGGCAGAAGGCTTGGCCCTCGTCACTCACGACCGGCTCCTGGAGCCCTACGAAATCGAGATCCTCTGGGCCTGACACCGGGGATAGGTGCCGGGGGGATAGGTCTCGGGTTCCCAGAGGACAGCGGGGGCGGAGGGGACGACAGGGACCGGAGACGTCCGCTTGGCCGGCGGCCTTTTGGAGCTTCGGGGAGCGGGAACAGGATCCGAGACCTCCATGTTGACTGCAAATGGGGCACGCTTAAAATAGTAATGACATGAGGAAACTTGTTCGCATTCTACTGCTGTCTGCTGATCCTTTGAACACGGCGAAACTCCGCCTGGACCAAGAAGCTCGCCGGATCAGGGAGGCCCTTGAGAGCCGGACAATGATGCCGTTCGAGCTGCAGATTCGTGAGGCCGTCCGCCCGAGGGACCTCAGTCGCCATATGCTGTCGTACAAACCTCACTTCGTCCATTTTTCAGGACATGGCGAGGAGGCCGGCATCGTACTTGAAGGGGCGATAATGGTGTAGCCCGCTTAGTCACCGCAGAAGCACTGGAGTCCTTCTTCGAGATCTTCAAACAACACATTCAGTGCGTGTTTTTAGATCGTTGCTTCTCTCTGCATCAGGCGGAGGCGATCGCGCGGCACATTCCGTTCGTAATCGGGACACAGAAAGAGATTTCCGATAAAGCCGCCTTCGTGTTTTCGCTCGCGTTTTACGAGGCGATCGGACAGACAAAGGAAGTTCCATACGCCTTTCAGTATGGTATCGTTGTCCTACGTCTTGAAAATCTTTTTTCTGAATCAATGGCTCCAGTTCTGATTCGAGCCGAACGGGGGCTTTGCGGGCTGAAGCAAAGCAAAACAGGAACGGAGCTGCGAGACTTTTCCCCGACAAGCGAGCCTGTGCGTGGGCAGCTCCGCATCCAGCGCCTCGTGCTCGAGAACGTCCGCTGCTTCGAGAGCCTGGACCTCGCCGTGGCCGACGGGACCGGCTGGATCACCGTCCTAGGCGACAACGCCGCCGGCAAGTCGACCTTGCTGCGCAGCCTTGCGCTGGGGTTGTGCCAGGAGAGCGACGCCGCCGCGTTGATGCGCGAGCTACCCGGCAGCATGGTCCGGGAAGGTGCCGGCTCCGGGACGATCCGGATCGAGCTTCACGATGCCGAGGAAGATCGCAACCTGTCGATCATCACCCGGATCACCCGCGACGAGGCGACCGGTGGGGAGACCCTGCGCAAGGACACCGCCCCAGACCCCTTTCCTTGGAACAAGCTCTTCGTGTGCGGCTACGGCACCAACCGTGGTCGCCAGGCGCACGCCGGATTCGAGACTTACACCGTCCGTGACGCGGTACGCACTCTTTTCGACGACGAGGCGTCGCTGCAGAATCCCGAGCTGGTGCTGTTGCGTCAGAGCCCGGACCTGCGGCAGGAGATCGAGCACAAGGTCCTGCAGATCCTTATGCTCGACGCTCCGGGCTACGAGGTCACGTATCCTAAGACCGGCCCCGTCATCGACGGCCCCTGGGGCCGCCAGGCACTGCGGGTCCTGTCGGACGGCTATCGCAGCACCATGCAATGGGTGCTCGACTTCATCGGTTGGGGCGTCTATGCGGGGCGCTTCAACAGCGGCCGCGAGCTGGGTGGCATCCTGCTGATCGACGAGCTGGAGCAGCACCTGCACCCCGTCTGGCAGCGCCACATCGTCGACCGCCTGCGCCGGCAGTTCCCCGCGACGCAGATCTTCGCCACCACCCACACGCCGCTCCTGGCTGCGGCGTCGGCCGACTTCGAGGATGCCCTGGTGTGCCGCCTCAAGGCCCAGCTCGACGGGCCGCCGGAGCTGGTGATCATCGATCGGCAGGAGCTGGCCGGCCTGCGTGCCGACCAGGTGCTCGCCTCCGAGGCCTTCGGCCTTCCCACCAGCCGCAGCCTGGGCTCGGTCAGTGACCTCGACCGCTTCGCCGAGCTGCGCGGCAAAGCCGACCGCACGCCAGAAGAGGACGCCGAGCTCGATCGCCTGTCGGAACGGCTCGACCAGAGCCTGCGTTCCGGCGAGCGGCCGTTCGAGCAGGAAGTGGAAGCCGCGGTCGGCAAGACCCTGCGTGAGATGACGACCTCCGCCGATCCGGAGCTGCTCGACGAGCAGGGGCAGGTCCAGATCGACGCCGACGGCGAGCCCGTGAAGCATCCGGGCTACTACTGGCTGGCCTATGAGTGGACGAATCTGCTGCCGACGTGCGTCAAATGCAACCAGGACGACGTCCGCCAGGGGCGTAGGATCGGGAAGCACAGCCGCTTTCCGGTCGAGGGCCGCCATGCTCAGCGGCCCGAAGAAGTGGCAGAGGAAAAGCCTCTGCTGATCAATCCGCTAAGCGACCAGGAGGCCGACGATCCGAGCCACCATCTGGTGGTCGATACGAAGACGGGTCTGATGGGCCATCGCACCTCGCGCGGCCAGGCCTGTCTTGACATCTTCGGGCTCAACGTGCGGGACCAACTGGTCGACGATCGCAGGAAAGCCTGCCGCGAGGCAGAGTTTCTGTGGGCTCGCTTGTTTTCTGCCCGCCACGATCCTGCCGAAAGAGCGGAGGCCCTGAAAGAGATAGAAGCCATTCACCGTGGTGAAAAGTCGTTCACCACCGCCCAGGTTGCGGTCTTGCGGGAGCTGGCTGAGCTGGCCGGACTCGCAAGTCCGACGCCTAGCCTCACAGCATCATGACGATCACGCCGGCCACGACCTCCAGGATCGGCAGCAGGCTCACGATCAGCGCCGCGCGGTATTTCTTGTAGGCGAAGAGCACCCACCCCAGCACGATCGTCACGAGCACCAGCACCGGATAGCCGACGACGAGGCCGAACATCGTCCACACCTCGGGCGAAGGGCCCGCGTCGAACATCATCGGCGACATCATGACCATGAAGGCGGCGGGCACCAGCGACAGGCCGTAGAGGACCGTGGCGACGATCAGCAGGATCCGCGTGGCCCTCCTGCCACGCTCGGGGACCGGCGGTACCGGCTGTGCGACATCCATCCGTCAGGCGCCCCGGATCGCGGCGAGCATCTCCTGGACGGCCGCGGCCATGCCCACCAGCACCGCGCGGCCGACGATGGCGTGGCCGATGTTCAGCTCCTCCATGTGCGGGATGGCGGCGACCGGACCCACGTTGTCCGTGCGCAGGCCGTGGCCGGCGTAGACGCGCAGGCCCCTCTGCTGGCCGAGCGCGGCCATGTCGCGGATCTTGCCGAGCTCCTCCTCCGCCTGGGCCGGGTCGGTGGTCCGGGTGTAGGCGTCGGTGTTGATCTCGAACCCCTCGATCCAGCGGGCGCCTCCGCCGGGCAGGGTCGCCAGGGCCTGGAGCTGCCGTGGATCGGGGTCGATGAACAGGGAGACGGCGATGCCGGCCGCGGCGAGCTGCTCGGCGGCCTCGGTCACCCGCCGGCCGTAAAAGATCAGGTTGAGCCCACCCTCGGTGGTGACCTCCTCGGGCCGCTCGGGCACCAGCGTCACCTGGTGCGGCCGGACGCGCAGCGCGGCCTTGAGCATCTCCGTGGAGATCGACATCTCGAGGTTGAGCTTGCCCCGCACGCTCTCCTTCAGGCTCTGCACGTCCGCGTCCTGGACGTGCCGCCGGTCCATCCGCAGGTGGACGGTGATCCCGGAGGCCCCCGCATCCTCGGCGAGGCGGGCCGCCTCGACGGGATCCGGATAGGACGTCTTGCGCGCCTGGCGCAGCGTGGCGACGTGATCGACATTGACGGACAGTCTGGTTTCAGCGGTGTTGGCGGTCATGTCAGCGCTCGATTTCGATGTCGCGCCGCGTCATGTCTTCCGGCTGGCGGCAGATGAGGACCGTGTTCTGGATCGGGAAGAGGGTGCGGTGGATCCTCTCCCCGAACGCGCAGTTCACTTCGTAATACCCTTCGGAGCTCACCTGGAGCAGGGTCCCCTTCCCACCCTTCACGCCCAACAGCTCGTTGTGGATCAAGACTTCCGCAGGTAATTCCATCATCCCTCCTACAAGACGTCGTCGCGGAAATGCCCTTCGTCCTTGTACTCCTTGAGCTTGCGCTGCAAGGTGCGCAGCCCGATGCCGAGGATGTCCGCCGCCTTGGCGCGATGGCCGCCGGTGCGCGCGAGCGTCTCCAGGATCGCCTGCCGCTCGATGTCCGCCATGGTGCGCACGTCTCCGGCCGCCGGCTGCACCGTGCTGCCGGGGTCCGAGATCGCGGGCGCCACCCGCAGCTCCGGCGGCAGGTCGCTTGGCTCGATGAGCTCCCCCTGGTGGAAGACGATCACCGACTCGACGACGTTGCGCAGCTCGCGGACGTTGCCCGGCCAGGCGTAGCGGGTCAGCAGCTCCATGGCCTCCGGGCTCACCCGTTTGGACGGCTTGCCGTGCTCCTTGCAGAAGAGGTCCAGGAAGTGCTCCAACAGCGGCGGGATGTCGCCCGGCCGCTCGCGCAACGGCGGGATGCGCAGCGTCACGACCTTGAGCCGGTAGTACAGGTCCTCGCGGAAGCGCCCCGCGGCGACCTCCTTCTCAAGATCGCGGTTGGTGGCGGCGATGAGCCGGAAGTCGACGTCAATCAGATCGCTGCCGCCGACCCGCATGACCTGGCGCTCCTCGAGCACGCGCAGGAGCTTGACCTGCAGCTCCGGGTAGAGCTCGCTGATCTCGTCGAGGAAGAGCGTGCCGCGGTGGGCCAGCTCGAACTTGCCGATCTTGCGCGTCACCGCGCCCGTGAAGGAGCCCCGCTCGTGGCCGAAGAGCTCGCTCTCCAGGATGTCGCTCGGGATGGCGCCACAGTTCAAGGCGAGGAAGCGCTCGTTGCGGCGCGGGCTCGCGCGGTGGAGGGCGTTGGCCACCAGCTCCTTGCCGGTGCCGCTCTCGCCGATCACCAGGACGCTCGACCGCGTGGGCGCCACCAGCCGCATCTGCTCGAACAGGCGCTCCATGGGGGCCGAGCGGCCGATGATGCTCTCGAAGCCGTAGCGCTTGTCGAGCATCTGGCGAAGGTTCGAACACCTCCTCCTTGAGCTGCTCCTTCTCGATCAGGTTCATCACCCGCTTGCGCAGCTCGTAGAGGTCGACCGGCTTGGTCAGGTAATCGTCGGCGCCGACGCGCATGGCCTCGACGGCGGACTCGATCGAGCCGTAGGCGGTGACCAGGATCACCCCCAGCTCGTATTTCCTCTCCCGCACCTCCTTGAGGAACGCCACGCCGTCCATCCCCGGCATGCGCAGGTCGCACACCGCCAGGCGGACCCCTTCGTTCTCGTCGAGGAATTCCAGCGCCTTGCGCGCGTCGTCAAAGGTGCGGACGTCGAGCCCGGCCTTCTCGATGGCGATCGCCATCGACTCGCGCGACCCGGTCTCGTCGTCGATCACCAGTACCAGCGGTTTGTCCTGCATGCGCAGTCATTTTGGCACAGTCGAGCGCGAGGCGAAACGTCGCCTGTCGTACACTGCCTCTCGAGCCGCCATGAGCCTCCCCCTGGAATCCCCTGCCCGCGACCAGCAAACGACCCTGGAAGGGGTGCTGGAGCGGGTCGTCTTCAGCAACGAGGAGAACGCCTGGAGCGTGGTGCGCATTGCGGTCCCCGGGCGGTCCGACCCGGTGACAGCGGTCGGCAACCTCCTCGCGGTCCAGCCCGGGGAGCACCTGCGCCTGTCCGGGAGCTGGGTCCAGGACCCGAAGTACGGCCGCCAGTTCCGCGTGAGCTCCTACACCACGGTGGTGCCGGCGACCGTGGCGGGGATCGAGAAGTACCTGGGCTCCGGGCTGATCCGCGGCATCGGCAAGGTGATGGCCTCGCGGCTGGTCCGGACCTTCGGCCTGGAGACGCTCGACGTGATCGAGAACCGGCCCGAGCGCCTGAAGGAGGTCGAAGGCATCGGGCGCCACCGGACCGCCGCCATCCGCGAGGCCTGGGTCGAGCAGCGCGAGGTCAAGGACGTCATGGTCTTCCTGCAGTCCCATGGCGTCTCGACCCATTGGGCGATCCGGATCTACAAGACCTACGGCGGCCAAGCCAACCAGGTGGTGAAGGAGAACCCGTACCGCCTGGCTACCGATATCTTCGGCATCGGGTTCAAGACCGCCGACAAGATCGCCGCCGAGCTCGGCATTCCACGCGATGCACCGCAGCGGATCGAGGCCGGCGTTCTCCACCTGCTCTCCCAGGCCGGCGACCGCGGGCACCTCTTCCTGCCGCGGCGCGAGCTGGTCGAGGAGGCCCAGGGGCTGCTCGGGGTCGAGCCCTGGCGCATCGAGCCGGCCGTCGCCGCCCTCGCCGAGACGGGCCAGGTGGTGGTCGAGCCGCTCGCCGCGGCGGCCGAAGACCGTGCCGAGGACGCCGTCTACCTCAAGCTGCTCCATCTGGCCGAGACGGGCATCGCGGCCCGCCTCCACGATCTGCTGGTCCAGCCGCTCCTCCCCTTCGAGATCGACCTCGACCGCGCCCTCGAATGGTTCGAGAAAAACGAGCACCTGGCGCTCGCGCCGCAACAGCGGCAGGCGATCCGGGCGGGGCTCACCCGCAAGCTGCTGGTCATCACCGGCGGCCCCGGCACGGGCAAGACGACGCTGGTGCGCGGCATCGTGCGCATCCTGGAGAAGAAGCGGCAGAAAGTGCTGCTCGCCGCTCCGACCGGCAGGGCGGCCAAGCGCCTGGCCGAGGCCACCGGCGGCGAGGCGAGCACCCTCCACCGGCTCCTCGAATTCAACCCCAAGACCCGCGCCTTCGACCGCAACCGGCAGCACCCGCTGGCCGGCGACCTGCTGATCGTCGACGAGGCCTCGATGCTCGATACCCTGCTCGCCTGGCACCTCCTGCGCGCGGTGCCTGACGCGGCGCGGGTGATCCTCGTGGGGGACGTCGACCAGCTCCCCTCCGTGGGGCCCGGCCGGGTGCTCGCCGACCTGATCCGCTCGGACGCCGTGGAGGTGGTGCGCCTGACCGAGATCTTCCGGCAAGCCGAGCGGAGCCTGATCGTGGTCAACGCCCACCGGGTGAACCAGGGCCAGATGCCCGTGCTCGAATCGGTGGACAGCGACGGCGACTTCTTCTTCATCGAGCGGCGCGATCCCGCGGAGGTCCTGGAGACGGTCGCCCAGGTCGTGACCCAGCGCATCCCGGCGCGCTTCGGGCTCGATCCGGTCGAGCAGATCCAGGTGTTGACGCCACGCAACCGCGGCCCGCTGGGGACCGACACGCTGAACGCGAAGCTGCGCGACCTGCTCAACCCAGAGGGGGTCACCGTGACCCGCGGCGGCCAGAGCCTGCGGGTGGGGGACAAGGTGATGCAGGTTCGCAACAACTACGACCTGGAGGTGTTCAACGGCGACATCGGCCGCGTGGCGGGCATCGACGAGGTCGACCAGACCGTGCGCATCGTGATCGACGGCCGCGAGGTCGTCTACGACTTCAGCTCGCTCGACGAGCTGGTGCTGGCCTATGCCTGCACGATCCACAAGTCGCAGGGGAGCGAGTACCCGTGCGTGGTGGTGCCCCTCCACACCACCCACTACCTGATGCTGCAGAAGAATCTCCTCTATACCGCCCTCACCCGGGCGAAGCGCCTCGTCGTGCTGGTGGGCGAGGAGCGGGCGCTGCGCATCGCCGTGGGCAACCGCCGCGTCCGCGCCCGCCACACCCGCCTCGCCGAACGGCTGGCGGCCCCGCCGCGGGAATCATAGAAAGAG
Source organism: uncultured Holophagales bacterium (assembly GCA_963842525.1). Taxonomy (GTDB): domain Bacteria; phylum Acidobacteriota; class Thermoanaerobaculia; order Multivoradales; family UBA5704; genus UBA5704. The sequence goes on along the minus strand of CAWJGT010000009.1, from coordinate 592,753 downwards.
GGGAACAGAGGATGGGGGCTTCCCATGCAAATTTCATGGGTCGCAGAAATCTCCCGATAGGTCTATACTCGTGCGCGTGCTCCGTGTCTTAGTGCTCGACGATGAGTCGATGGTGGTCGACACGCTCGCGGTATGGCTGCGCATGCCCGGCGTGCACCTGACGACCTGTCTGGAGATCGAGGCGGCCGAGGCGCTGCTCAGCTCGTTCCGCTTCGACGTGGTCGTCACCGACCTCTCCGTGTCCCGCCTGGGCGGGCTGGAGGGGATGCGGCTGATCCGCTTCGTCACCACCCACTTCCCGGATACGACGGTCTACGTCCTCTCCGGCTATATCGACGAGAGCGTGCGCTCGCTCTGCTCCGTGCTGGGCGTGAGCGCGGTCCTGGAGAAGCCGGACGGTCTCGGCCAGCTCCGCAGCCTGCTGCTGGAGCGCCGCGCCGCCATCGCGAGCACGAACAGCGAGCGCGAGGAGAGGCTCCGAGGTCGAGCAGGTCGAGCTCCTCGAAGACTTCCTGGCGGCCAACACGATCCGCTCGGTGCTGCAGCCGGTCGTCAAGCTGCGCGACCGCCGCGAGTCGTTCGAGGTCTTCGGCGTCGAGGGGCTGGCGCGCGGCCCCAACACCTCGGTGCTGGGGAACCCGTCGTTCCTGCTCGCCTACGCGGCCCGCAAGGAGCTGCTGTTCGAAGCGGACATGATCTGCATCCGGGCGGCCCTGGCCGAGGTGCGCCAGCTCGACATCCCGGTGACCACGTTCCTGAACGTCCAGCCGCGCTCGCTGACCAATCCGGAGCTCACGACGCGGCTGTGCGAGGCGGTCCGGGCTTCGGGGATGGCCGAGCGAAGCATCGTCCTCGAGCTGACCGAGCAGCAGACGATCGTCAATCCGCGCGCTTTCGCGGCCACCCTCGGCAGGCTGCGCGAGATCGGCTTCCGGATCGCGCTCGACGACTTCGGCGAGGGCTCCTCGAACCTCAACCTGTTCCAGGACCTCCGCCCGGATTTCCTCAAGATCTCCGGGACCTTCTGCCGCAACCTCGCCCGCGACCCGTTCAAACAGATCATCGTGCAGAGCACCGCCGAGATGGCGGCGCGCGCGGGCACCGCGACGATCATGGAGGCAGTGGAAACTGCCGAGGACGCCGAGGTGCTGCGGCTCCTCGGCATCGACTACGCGCAGGGCTATTACTTCCTCAAGCCGCTGCCCGGCCGCGAGCTCGTCCAGGCGCTGCGCGGCGGCCTCGCCCACCCGATCCGGCTCGAGACCTCCGAGCGGCTCGGCGTCCTCCCGTCCCCGACCTGACAGGCGTTCGCGCCCTTCCCGCGTCCCACCAGCCCTCCAGTCGCGGGGAAAAAAGATCTTGGCCTCGACCGTGTCACGGTTGACCACGGACTGAGCACTGTAGAGATCGACGAGCGCGCACGTTGCAGTCTTCGTCAATCTTTTTCTTTCTTTTGGAGGGTTTCAAATCGTGCTCCCACCCATACCCTAGAAGTAACCCGCTGCAGTTCCGGACGTACGAAGTCGTCACCTGTTTTCTTTTTTAACGTTGAACCGCAGGGGAAATCCCCTCTGCACATCGGGAGAGCTACGCCCATGTCCATTCATGACTTCTATTCGAGGCTTGTTTCCATGAACGAGGAGAACGCGCTGCTGGGAACGCTGCGCAAGCTGAGCCTGCTGGACGACCCGAAGAGCATGTTCAGCGAGGAGCCTCTCGGGGAGTGGATCCCCTGGGGCGACCCGTCGAACCCGCCCGGAGTGTCTGAGGTGACGGCCTGATCCGTCCATCCCGGCACACGGGAACGTAATCAGGCCGGAAGCAGCGTCCGCGGGTCCAGCGCAACGAGCCCGCGGGCGCTTCTCCAAGACGAGCACGACAAAGGAGTCAAGGAATGAGCTTCGAGGAGATGAAGGCGCAGGTCCGGACGATCCCCGAGGTCGCCGCCTGGCCGGAGATGCTGGAGCTGATCGAGCGCGTGGGCCACCGCGAGGGTGGCGTGTCCGTCTGGGACTACCCTGTGGCCGCCTGCCGGGCCGTCGGCGGGACACCCGAGGCCGCGTTGCCGGGAGCCGCCGCAGTCTTCTGCTCTCTGCTCAGCATCCATCTCGTCGACGACATCCTGGACGAGGATCCCCGGGGCGACCACATCCGCCTCGGCGTCGGCCCGGCGGCGAACCTGGCGCTCGCCTTCCAGGCTGCCGGGCACCGCCTGCTGGACGCCGCCGGCGTGGACGCCCGCACCCGTTGCCTCTTGCAGGCGACCTTCGCCCAGATGGGCCTGGCGACCGCCTTCGGCCAGAGCCTCGACCTGCACGATCTGCGCGGCGAGGAGGACTACTGGCGGGTGGTCGAGGCCAAGACCCCGCCGCTGTTCGGCGCGGCGTTCCGCCTTGGAGCCCTGCTCGGCGGCGCCACCGACGAGCTGGCGGACGAAATCGGCCAGTGGGGCAACGTCCTGGGCCGGTTCATCCAGGTCAGCGACGACCTTTCGGACGCTTTGCAGGTGCCACCGCGGACCGACTGGCACCGCCGCTCGAACAACCTGCCGATCCTCTTCGCCATGACGGCCCAGCATCCGGACCGCGAGGCGTTCGTCGATCTGGCCGCGCGCCACCAGGACCCCGAGGCCCTGGAAGAGGCGCAGAAGATCCTGCTGCGCAGCGGCGCCGTGAGCTACTGCGCCTTCAAGATGATCGAGATCTCGCAGGAGTCCCGCGACCGGCTGGCCCGGCTGGCGCTGCGCGATCCGGCGCCTCTCGACGAGCTCCTCGGCTCCCACCTGCGGCCGCTCCACCGGCTCTTCGAGCTGGTGGGCGTCGAGGATCCGGCGACCCTCTCGGAGGTCCGCGCATGAGCCGCAACGAAGGGCGCTATACTGGCTTCAGAGCAGAGCGGCCGGCTTCGGCGGCACGCCTGGAGGCGGCCTCGTAAGAGAGGTCCAAATCATGTCGGCGGCCATCGCACTCCGCGTGGACCCTCCGCCCGCCGCCCGGTTGCGAGCAAGGAACATCTTCGTGGAGGCTGTAGGCACCGACCGGGTGCGCAGCCCTCCAAGCCCCACCTCTCGCGCAGCGTCAGAAGCCGTCGGAACCGTTGATGAAACAATGCTCTACTCCCCGCGGGAGACGCAACCATGTCCATCCATGATTTCTATTCGAAGCTCGTGTCGCAGAATGAAAGCAACGCCCTGTTCAGCGCGCTGCGCAGGCTGAGCCTGCTCCCGGATCCGAAATGCCTGGCCAACCCGGAAGAGGAAGAGGAGGAACCAGCCTTCGGCGCCTGGATCCCTTGGGAGGGGTGCCCAGTCGACGCGCAGCGCCAGCCCAGCCCGGCGTAAGAACGGCGATCGAGGACGGACGCGCCCGCCGGTTCCAGCCCGCGAGCCTCGCGGGCGGTCCGTTCCTCCCTCCGCCGGTGTACAATCCCACCGCTGATCCAAGACCACGAACGGCCGGGACGAAGCCCCTCGGGGGCACGGCTGTGCCGAGCGAGCCATGAAGACCCGCCAGATCTTCTCCTGGAGCAAGACCGATTTCTTCTGGGTCGCCGTGTCGCTGGTGGTCCTCCTCCCCTGCCTCTACTACCCCTACATCGGCGCGGCCAACGCGATCGACATCACTTTGTCTCCCGGCCGCTGGGAGGTGTTCGCGGCCGTCCCCTGCCCGCCAGGGAGCGAAGGATGCCTCTTCGTGGGAGACCGCCTGCTCTCCATCGGCGGCATCCGGTACGAGGACTACCTGCGCGACCGCCTGCTCACACCGTTTTCGGGCATCGACAAGGACGGGAAGATCCCGGTCGAGCTCATCCGCGACGGCAAGCTCATGAGCTTTCGCGCTCGCGTGCGCCTGCCCCGGGCCAACAACCTCGCCAAGTTCGGCACCGACATCACCCCCGTCGTCTTCCTGCCGCTGGTCCTCTGGCTGATGGGCACGATCGCCGTCCTGTTCCTGCGGCCACGCGACCAGCGCTGGCTCATCCTGGTGGTCTTCAGCTATGTGTCCGCCATCTGGTTCGGGGCCGGCCAGATCGCCGCCTATCATGCCGGCGGATCAAGCATCGTCTTCCATGCGGTGGTCTGGTGGTTCCTGCCGCTGTCCATCCATCTCCACCTGATCCTCCCGAGCTCGCTGCTCAGCGTCAGGCGGCGCTGGGTCGTGCTGGGCTCGCTCTATGCGATCGCTTTCGTCCAGAGCCTGCTCGACACGTTCTTCTTCTATGAGCTCGACTTCCTCCGCCATCTGTACGTCTGGAACGTCCTCCTCGGCATCGCCGTGCCGCTCGCCCTCTTCGCGGCGCGGCTGTTCATGCCCCTCGCACCCGCCGTCAAGGTGGCCAACCGGATCATGCTGTACGGGCTGATCCTGGGCCTGGGGCCCTTCAGCCTCTTCTATGGCCTGGTGTCCCAGTATTACCACCAGATCAGCACCCTGATCTCCGACATCCGCCTCCTCTATCCCTGGTTCACTTTCATCGGAGTCGTCTGCCTGCTCACCCTGCCGATGAGCTATATCTACGCCATCTACAAGCACCACCTCGGCGCCCTGGAGTTTCGCGCCAACCGGCTGCTCGGGGTGTACAGCTTCATGGCGTTGTCGAGCATCGTCTATGTGGTGGCGCTCTTCGTCATCAACAGCCAGTGGCCTCCCGTCAACGGCGAGCTCCTCGCCGCCATGCTCGTGGCCTCCCTGCTCTTCGTCTCGACCGCGCCTTTCCTGCGCATCCGGTTCCAGACGTTCGTCGACCGCCATGTCTTCGGCATCCGCCACAGTCCCGAGGAGGTGATCGACCTCGTCTCGGAGCGTATCCCGACGGCGTTCGACCGCGCCGTGCTGGCCCGCGTGATCGCCGGCGAGATCCTGCCGGCCCTGATGATCCGCCAGTCTGCGTTGTACCTGATCGACGAGGCAGGCCTCGAGAGCCTCTATGAGCAGGCCGTGCCCGCGGGCGAGCCGCCGCCCGATGCCGGGGAGCTGCATCATCTCCTGGAGAAAGGCGGGCGCTACATCCCCCCGCTCGAGGAGGCAGGGTCCCGCTACGGCTGGGTACGGCTGATCGTCCCGCTCACCGTGCAGGCCAAGACGGTCGGCGTCTGGCTCATCGGCCGCCGCGATCCGGACGACTTTTTTCCGCGCAGCGACATCCACCTCCTGTCGACGGTGGCCAATCAGATCGCGCCGATGGTCGAGAACATCCGCCTCTACGAGCGCGCGCAGCAGGAGATCGCCCAGCGCAAGGCCGCCGAGGAGGAGATCCGGCGCAGCGAGGAGCGCTTCCGGACGCTCTTCGAGGCGACCCTCGAAGGCATTGCCATCGTGCGCAACGGCGTCATCCTGGAGGTCAACCACGCTCTGCTCGGCATCTTCGGCCATACGCCGGACGGCCTGATCGGCCGCCGGCTCTCCGATCTCGTCTCCGGCAGCGAGGCCGACCTGGACGACGTGCCGCGCGAGGGGATCGGCTACATGTGCGACGGCACGCCGGTGGACATCGAGATGGCGGGCAAGAAGTACGTCTTCCAGGGCGAGGACGTCACCGTGATCGCGATCCGCGACATCGTCCAGCGCAAGCGGGACGAAGCCGAAAACAAGATGCTGCAGCGGCAGCTCCTCCTCTCCCAGAAGATGGAGGCGATCGGCCGCCTGTCCGCGGGCGTGGCCCACGACTTCAACAACTGCCTGCTGGCCATCTTCGGCTACAGCGACCTGCTGCTCGACCGCTATGCCGAGGACGCCTTCCTGTGCCGCAACGTGACCGGCATCAAGGAGGCGGGCCAGCGGGCGGCAGCCCTGACCAAGCAGCTCCTCGCCTTCGCCCGCCGGCAGCCGATGGAGACCCGGGTGCTCGATCCCAACCCGATCGTCGCGAACCTGGAGAAGATGCTGCAACGGCTCCTCGGCGAGGACATCTCCCTGGCGACCGCCCTGCACCCGGAGGCCGGCAAGGTCCGGGTGGACGCCGGGCAGATGGAGCAGGTCATCGTCAACCTGGCGGTGAACGCCCGCCACGCCATGCCGTCCGGCGGCCGGCTCTCGATCCGGACCGCACCGGTGGAGGTGACGGACGAGAGCCCGGCGCGCCACGCCAACGTCCCGCCCGGTGTCTACGTCCTGCTGACGGTCGAAGACACCGGCGTCGGCATGGACGCCGAGACGCAGGCGCGCATCTTCGAGCCGTTCTTCAGCACCAAGGGCGAGGGGACCGGCCTCGGGCTCGCCACCGCCTACGGCATCGTCAAGCAGAGCAGCGGCCACATTTTCGTGGACAGCACGCCGGGCCACGGGACCTGCTTCTCACTCTACCTGCCGGTGTCGCGGGACGCCGAGACCCCGCGCATCGCGGTCGCCGGCCCCACCGCGGACACCGGCACGGAGACCATCCTGCTGGTCGAGGACGAGGACGACGTCCGCAAGGTGCTGCACCAGATCCTGATCGGCAAGGGGTACCGGGTGATCCAGGCGGCCTCCGGCGACGAGGCGCTGGCCATCTCCCGGCTGCACCGCGGCGGCATCCAGCTTCTGCTGACCGACGTCACCATGCCGCGGATGAAGGGCTCGGAGCTCGCCACCCGCCTCCTCCTCGAACGGCCGCAGACGCGGGTGATCTACATGTCAGGCTACAACGACGAGGTGCTCCAGGCCGGCCAGGCCGCCTGGACCTGCCTCCAGAAGCCGTTCTCCCCGCAGACGCTCACCCAGACCGTCCGCTCGATCCTCGACACCCCCGGCGAGGAAGAGCAGCCGCGGGCCGCCACGGCATAACTCCCACCATCTTCAAGCCCTCGTCCAGGAAGGCGAGCTGCAGCCGCATCTGATCGCGCAGCGGCATGCCCCGCACGCCGCCCCGCGCGGCGGCGGCCCGCAGCTCCTCGGGGGTGCGGCAGGCGGCCATCCGCTGGTGCCAGGCGCGGAAGCGCGGGTCGTCGGGGCGCCCCGTCTCTCCTTCCTCCAACGGGCGCAGGAAGAGCGGCATCTCGGAAACCATCGTGAAGGGGTCGCCGCCCAGCGAGCGGACGTAGTCCATCGAGCTCGGCCGGAAGAGGGCCGCCGTCTCCGGATCTCCCCGCGCCTCGAACCACGCCCGCATCGAGAGCGCGTCCGGGCGGGTCGAGAACCCTTCGTCGACGCGGCGGAAGCCCTTCTCTCCTCCGCGGTCGACGTCGAAGAGCTGGTAGCCCATCTGCCGGACACGCGCGCGGAGTGCCTCGCGCAGCCCCCCGGTGCGCTCCACCCAGGCCGGCTCGATCAGGAACCAGGGGCCGGTCGCGAAGCCGATGCTGTGGAAGCTGGCGTGGAGGTGGAACGGCGCCGCCTCGGCCAGGAACGCCGCCACGGCACGGTTCTCGGGCCGGGCTCCCGCGTCGTCCCCGCCGCGGGGAAACCCGAACTCCATGTCGTCGCCCGGCCTCTCCCGCACGACGTGGCGCAGGTAGGGGGCGAGGTCGTAGACGCGGTCCGGAGCCCCGAGATGGTCGGCCGCCGGCCGGGTCGTCTCGCTCCAGATGGCATTGCGCGCCTCGCCGTCCGGATTGACGTGCGGGACGATGGACCAGGTGGCCGCCTCCAGAAGGGGATCGCCGGCCGGGCGGTCCGCCAGCCAGTCCACGAGCCGCCGCAGCATGGCCGGCCCCACCGGCTCGTCGGCGTGGCAGCCGCCGATCAGGCTGACGTGCAGGTCCCCGTGCCCGAAGCGCCAGCCAACGATGTCCCGGCCTTCGCGCGACCGGCCGAGGGTACGACCCGGGGGGCCCGGGGGCGGAGCGCCGGCCGGGGCGGCGAGGATCTCTTCGACGGGGAGGATCATGAGAGCGCCACGCCCGCTCTCCTGTTCGATACGGAGAGCGGGCGTGGTTTTCAATCCTACCGCTCGGGAGGGGGCGGCTCCTCCCACCGCTCGGAGAGCGGGAGGGATTCAGGGCTGGAGGGATAAGTCGGGCCGGGGTCCGCATAGGCCGGAGGCCCGGGGAGCGGCGGGACCGGAGCGACCGGCATGGGAGGGGCCGCGGCGGTCCGCCGCCACCGGTTGGGACCCCGGAACCAGGCGAGCAGGACGGCGCCGAAGCCCACGGTCCAGGCCACGTACTCCACCGCCGCGCCGAAGGCCAGCAGGATGAAGGCGATGAAGTCGAGCGGCCCGCCGCCGATGCCGAGCAGGTGGGAGAAGATCGCCCAGATCTGGATGGCCACCACACCGATCATGGCGACCCCGTAGGCGCTGCCGAAGCTCCGCCCGAAACGGGCCTCGAGGACCCGGCCCAGGCGGTAGGCCACGGCGGTGTAGCCGACCAGGGCCGCCAGGAGGAGGGCGATGAACAGGAACGGATAGAGGAGGAAGAGCGCGCAGCCGATGATCGTGATCGCCAGCAGGATCGTCACCACGACCAGCAGCGGGATGAAGAGAAGCTGCGCCAGGAATCCGACGAGGCCCGCAATCCAGGGCTCGGTGGCGACGATGTGGTCCGCCCGCTCCACGCTCCTCCGTGCGATCAGCAGGCAGAGGCAGACCAGCAGGCCGAGCACCAGGAGGCTGATGAGCTCCCAGAACACGCTCGTCGGCCCATCCAGGACGGACCAGGGGAAGAATTCGACGTCGTGGTCCCAGCCCCGGCGGCCCGGCGCCAGGGGGACCTCGGCGGACTGGCCGTGGACCCGGGCCCCCTCCTCGCGCTCGATGGAGCCGCCGACGCTGGTGACGTCCTGCATCACCTCCGCGTTGGGGCCCAGGCGGACGCCGCCCCCCACCGCCGTCACCGTGCCGCCGACCTTGCCGTTGACCTCGACCGAGCCGCCGACCGCCACGACGTCGCCGAGCACCTCGCCGTCGATGCGGGCCGAGCCCAGCACGGCGACGGCCTCCCGGACCACCTCGCCCTTCTCCACGGAGATGCTGCCGAAGACCCTCACGCGGCCGCCGGAAGAGGTCCTGTCGGACCGGACGTAGTCGGGCTCCTCCGGCGTCTCGGGTGCCTCGGGCACGTCCGGGATCTCGCTCTCGCCGGTCGTCGATGGCTCCTCCGTCGCGGGCGTCTCCTCGGCAGAGAGGGTGTCTTCGGAAGCAGGAGGCGCGCTCGTCGCGCCCCCCCGGCCTGCCTGCAGGTCGAACAGGGCCCGCCGCTCGCCGGGCTGCAGGCGCCAGAGCTGGAGGACCGGGCCCGCGTCCTCGCCCAGCCAGTCGCGGACGACCGTCTCGTTCACCGGCTGGCCGTTGATGGCGACCGTGCCGTCGCTCAGCTCGATCGTGCGCACCCCACGCTCCGACTCGCGCGGGCGCAGCACGAGGCCGTCCTGGAGGGGGAGCACCTCATATCTTTCCTCGAGAGCGTCGCGCAGCTCCTGCCGCGACGCTGTCGCTTCGGGTTGTGCCAGGGCAGCCCGCTCCGCCCCGGGCAGGGCCAGGGCGAGGAGGACCGCCAGGACCCGGAGCCACCGGGCTCCGAGCCCCCACCGGTTCCATCGATCAGATAGGTTCCACATGGATCCAACTCCTCTCTCGTGTGATGAGGTCGCGGAGAAAGCGGAACGCAACTGTCGACACCACGAGGCAGACGATCATGATCCCGGCCACAGTGGGCGTCGCGAGCAGGCTCGCCAGAGAGATTCCCAGCGTCAGCAGCCAGTCCCCGAAGGCGGCGAGCTCGGCAAAGCCCTCGGCAGCGCTCGCGAAGAGGGCCGTCGAGAGCTGGATGAGATCGCCGAAGCTCCACAGGCCCGCCAGTGCGGTCAGGGTCGCCGGCAGCCAGAACAGCGACAGGCCGGTCGCCACCAGGGCGAGCGCGAGCACGACACGTCGCCAGCGGGATGCGAACAGGCTCCTCTGGACCGGCGCTGCGATGAACCCCAGACCCGTCCGCGCCAGGACCCGGTCGGCAAACCCGGGCAGCGGCGCCGGACGCGGCAGCTCCTCGAACAGGGCGAGCAGCGCGGCCTCGGCTTCGTCCGCGCGGTCGTCCCGCTCGGCGGCGAGCCAGCGGGCCAGGAGGTCTTGCTGAGAGGGACGCATTCGGTTCTTTCTCCTTCGCCTCGCCTTACGAGGCCGGCGCGCTCCGGGTTTCTGGCCCCCATCCCTGGGCCGCCATCTCGTGGGCGAGCTCCTTGCGCGCCCGGTGGAGGTTCGTCTTCACGGTCCCGAGAGGCAGCCCGGTGGCGTCGCACAGGTCCTGGTACGAAGCCCCTTCCACATAGAAGAGCACCACCAGCTCCCGGTATTCGGGCCGCAGGCGGGCGATCGCGCGCTCCAGGGATCTTGCCATGTCCCGGCGCTCTGCCGCAGCCGACGGGTCCTCCGTGGAGGTGTCCGCCAGCACCGCGGCAAGGCTTCCGCGGTCGTCGCCCTTCCCGTCCGGCTCCAGCGGGACCGTCTCCGGCGCATGCCGCCGCAGGTGGTCGATGGTGGTGTTGTGCGCGATCTTGAACAGCCAGCTCGAGAACTTGCGCACTGGATCGTAGGTGTCGAGCCGGCGGTAGGCCTTGAAAAAGACCTCCTGGGCCAGGTCCTCGGCCAAGCCCGGGTCCTGGACCATGCGCACCACCAGGCTGTAGACCGGGCGCTCGAAGCGCACCACGAGCTCGCGGAACGCCTCCTGCGAGCCCTTGAGCGCGCTCGCCACCAGCTCGGCATCGGTCTTCATGATTCCATGGATACGGCAAGCGGAATTAAACTTCCCTCCAGCGACGTTCCGTCTACGAACGATCCTGGAGGAACTCTACAATGCGAAGGCTGCCGATCGCCCTGTTCGTCCTGCTCCTGGCCACGTCCGCCATCGCCGGCACCCTGGCCGGCGTCACCCTCCCCGATCAGGTGGAGGTGAACGGCCAGAAGCTCGTCCTCAACGGGATGGGCCTGCGGACGAAGCTCATCATCAAGGTCTATGTCGGCGGGCTCTACCTCCCCCAGAAGGAGAAGTCGGCCGAGAAGGTCCTCGCCGCCGATACCCCCCGCCGTATGGTGCTGCACTTCATCTACGACGTGAGCAAGGACCAGATGTGCGAGGCCTGGAACGACGGGCTGGAAGACAACACCCCGAAAGCCTCGGCCGAGGTCAAGAAGAATTTCGCCACCCTCTGCGGTTGGATGGACGGGGTCGGCAAGGGCCAGAAGCTGGTGCTGACCTACCTGCCGGGCGAGGGCACCCAGGTCGAGGTCGGCGGCAAGGTCAAGGGCACGCTCCCCGGCAAGCCCACGGCCGACGCCATCCTCGCCACCTGGATCGGCCCCGATCCCGCCCCCGGGAAGGACTTCAAAAAGGCGGTGCTGGGCGGGTAGGCTACGGCTGCCCAACCTGAACGGGCTCCCAGGACTCCGCTGGGAGCGCCGGCATCCTTGCCGGCCTTCTTACGACAACGCCGAATTCAGGTCGGCCAAGCGCGCGCCGTCGAGCAATCCCGGATCGGCGGCTCCGGCTTCCCATAGACGGTCGGATTCGAGGATGGCCTGTTCGGCGCCGGGCAGGTCTCCCAGGGCACGCCGGGCTTTCGCCAGGAACCCCCAGCAGAATCCCTGGGTGCGGCTCCGGGAGGCCTGGGTGCCGGGCGCGAGCTCGGCCACGCGCAGGGCCCGGCGGGCCAGCTCCAGGGCCCGCCTGGCCTCGTGGGCCGCAGCCAGCTCACTTTCCAGGGCCAGCCGCTCTGCGACCGCCCAGGTCCAGTATTTCCGGTCGGCTTCGAGGGCCCGTCGCCGGTCGCGCGGCGTGCGGTCCTTCAGGCCCGCCCACAGCTCCACCGCCACGAGGCGGTCCTCGGGCCTCTGCGCCGCCTCGTCGTCATCCGCCCCGTTCACCAGGATCTCGAGCTCCATTAGATGGTGCGTCAGACTTGGGAGCACGGCGTCGAGGATCGCCTTGCCCAGGTCTTCCTCCAGGCTCGCGGGCGCTTCAGGCGCCGCCGTGCCCCGGCCGGCCGGCCGGGTTTCCATGGCGCGGCGGGCCTCCCGGAAGACCGGCAGCAACCGCTCGACAAAGGAATACGGCAGTCCGACCGCCACGGTCAGCCGTTCGAGGGTCCTGCGCGTCGGCGCCTTCTCCCCCAGCTCATAGTCGGAGATCAGCCCCCGGTCGACGCCGGACTCCTCATGGAGCTTCTCCTGGGTCCACTTCCGCAGCGAGCGGAGGAAGATCACGATCAGCCTCAGGTCGGCCGGGTCTCCTGGTCTCGCCATGCATCCCTCCTCAGGGTTCGAGCCGCGCCTTGCGGCTCGTGGGGTGAATTTCCATACCCGATTCCTGGCACTCTATTGCCGGGGACGCCCGCGCGGCCACGGGGGCCGCCCGGTGCGCTTTCCGCCAAAAGGAGCCGCTCATGCCTCGTCTGGTCCGACTTGCCCTCGTCTTCGTCCTTGCCGCCACCCTCGCGGTACCTGTCCTTTCGGCTGCACCCGCGGCCGGAGCCGAGCCTCGCCCGGGCCTCCTTGTCAGCCTCTGGAGTCTGCTGACCGGTCTCTGGAGCGACAACGGCTGCGAGGTCGACCCCAGCGGCCGTTGCCTGGTGAGCCAGGGCGCAGCCGCAACGGGCGACAACGGCTGCAGCGCTGACCCGGACGGCCACTGCCTGGCAGGCCAGGGTACAGCCACAACGAGCGACAACGGCTGCGAGGCCGACCCGAACGGCCGTTGCATTGGATAGTGTCCGCTGTAGCGTAGGGATGCAGGGGACCGCGTCCCTACGCCCTTTCACGGCTCGAACCGGAGCCTGGGGTCATGTTGCGCCCGGAGGAGGAAATCGCGGACCTGTCGCGTCAGGCCGACCGTCGCGGTTTCCTGCCGGGCCGCCTCGCAGAAAACCCCCAGTGCCCTGAGGGCTTCCTCCTGGACCTGCTGGTTCTTGAAGATCCAGTACATCTGTTCGGCGAGCACCCTGACCTCGGCCGTGCGCCCCTGCTCCAGCAATAGCTCCGAAACTTCCAGGCTGGCCAGGGCCGCGTCGTAGGCGATCTGCTTGACGGTGAAGTAACGCTGCACCTGCTCAAGAGCGGGCAGAGCCTCCTGGTCCTTCCCCAGTCCGCTCTTGACCCTCGCGTCCAGCCAGAGAGATCGCTGAAGGTCGAGCTCGTTGCCCAGATCGGCCACCGACTCCCATACTCCTGGCATCAGCTCTGCAGCTTCCGGGTGCCGTTCCAGATGCCAAAGATTGATCGTCCGATTGAACTGGACGAGCCAGGGGAATCGAGGGTCCTCGCTCCGGTCGATCAGGGACTCCGCCTGCCGAGTCACTGCGAGGGCCCGCTCGTAGGCTCCCAGGAACCTCAGGGCGATCGCTTTCTTGACCAGGATCCGCGCCCTGCTTCCCTCTGACTGGCTTCCTGTGAAAGCCTGATCGAGAAGGACGACGGCCTCTTGGAGACGGCCTTGATAGCTGCGCAGCGACGCCTTCAGATCAAGCAGGCGCGCGCCGTCGAACAGCTCCGGATCAGCAGGCCCGCCGGCTTCCCACAGGCGGTCGGAATGGAGGAAAGCCTCTTCCGCGCCACGCAGGTCGCCCTGGACTCTCCGCGCGTTGCCAACGAACGCCCAGCAGAACCCCTGGACGAGCTCGCGCAACGCCTTGGCGACGGGGAGGAACTCGGCTACACGCAGCGCCAAGCCGGCCAGCTCCAACGCCCGCTTCGCCTGGTGGGCGGCGGCCCGGATACTTTCTTCACACAGCTCCACCGCCACCATCGGGCTCCAGTATTTCCGCTCGGTCTCGACCGCCTTCCGCCGTTCCTGCGGCGCCATCTTCTTCAGAGCCTCGACCAGCTCCCTGGCCCGGCGGCAGGCACGGTCCGCGCGGATGCGCCGGAGGTTCGCCGTGAGCCGGGCAAGGGTGGCCTTGGCGGCGTTCCAGCCGGCCACCGCAGCGGCCCGATGGATGCTCCGCCGCTGCGCCGGAGTGGGGTCCACGGGCGAGCCCGAGCCTTCCGGCAGGCGGCCAAGCTCCAGGGCGAAGAGGGCCGCGTCGATCGACTCGACCGGCACGTCCATGACGGCGAGCAGCTCCTCCAGGCGCTCGCGGCGGAGCCCCTTCCGTTCGTAGCGGGAGATCAGGCTCGGGCTGACGCCGAGCGCTTCCGCCAGCTCCTCCTCGCTCCAGCCATAGCCGAACCGCAGGAACCGCAGCACTGCACCCAACGGAGGCGGAGTCTCCTTGCGCGCCATTTCGGTCCTCCTCGAAATGCTTCCGGTAGAAAGAGGTGTCCAGCCGGGCAAAAGCGTGACACCTGGGGATAACCCTCGCGGCGCGCGGTCACCCGGGAGCGGAAAAAGGACCACTCGGGCCGCAATTCGCGGCTTTCGGCCTTTCTCCGGCACCGGCCGGCCGGGACGCCCCTATGCTGGCGGCGGATGAGAGGACGGGAGGCCGTGAGATGAGAAACCCCTCGTATGAGAAAGAAGTACAGCAGCTCCTCGCCGGCTTGCCTGCGGAAGGGCAGCCGGCGTTCCTGCATCTGCTCTCCTGCGCGGAGTGCCGCGATGAGGCGCTGGTGCGGCTGCTGGAGCGGACAGAGGGACGACGAGTCGTCCCGGCACCGTGCCAGGGGCAGAGCTTCGAGATCGAGGTCCTCGAATGGCTGCACCATGGCAGCCCGGACGCCGAAGAGCTGCGCGGCGAGCTGTTGCGCCTGAAGCCGAAGCGCCGCACCGAGGTGGTTCGCGAGGCCCGCTTTCACCGCCTGGACCTCTTGGGCCTGCTGGTGGAGGCGAGCCGGGAGCTGTTGCCCAGAGCGCCCGAGCAGGCCGAAGAGGCCGCGCTCCTGGCGATCGACCTCGGGGCCTGGCTCCCGGACGGGCAGGACCAACGGGTGCTCGCGATGCTGTTGAGCCGTGCCTGGTACCTCGCCGGCATGGCTCGTCAGATCTTGCGGCGAGACGCTGACACGGCGGAGATGTGTTTCAACGAGGAGGCCTTTTATCTCACGGTGCCCTTCGAGTCTTCCGACCGGCCCCGCTTCTGCCAGGCTCAAGGAGTGCTCCGCTGGCAACGGGGACGGCTGGAGGAGGCGGCCGCCCTCTTGCGCCGCAGCGCGGAATCGTTCGCGAGCCAGGGGCTCTCCGACGAGGAAGGGGTCTCCCTCCTCCTGCTTGGCCTCCTCTTGACGGAACAGGGAGACTCGGAGCGGGCCGCCGGTCCGCTCCTGCGCGGCCGGGTTCTGATCTCGACAGAGCGCCGCCTGGCTCTCGCGGCGCGCGCAGAGGCCGCCCTGGCACTGTGCCAGGCCGATCTGGGACAGGAGCGACGGGCCCGGCGCACGCTGGAGGAGAGCCGCTGCCTCCGGGGCCGGACCCAGGCCCAGGATGCCCGCGAGCTGTCCTGGATTGCCTGGATGGAAGCCAAAGCCGCCGCCCTCCTCGGCGATCCGGAGGCTCTCGCCCTGCTGGACGCGGTCCGCCGGCAAGTGCTCGCCGACGGGCTCCTGCCGGAGGCGATCCTGGTCTCTCTCGATCTGGGACTGGAGCTGATCAAGGCCGGGGAGACAAAAGGGATCAGGCTTCTGGAGGCAGAAGCTCGAGACGGCTCTCGAAGGCCGGCAGGATCTGCCCCTCGCCCGCCGCGTGTTTCACCGGCTCGGCAAGGCCGACCCCCCAGAGGACCTCAGACGGCTCGAGAGAGAACTCGCCTCGTTTCTATGGCGGATGTTCCGGTTCAGCGGCGACCGCCTGGCAGCCTGGGACCTGTCCATACGCTGCTGCAACGATCCGCCCGAATCCGCAGGCCGGCGCCATCGCGCCGAGGGCAGCGAGGTTCCATCATGACCGAAGGCGAGACCCGCAGAGGGCTGCAGTGCGTGTGCCGGGACCTGGGGGCGTGCCTCGAGAGTCTGCGAAACTCCAACGCTGCCAGCCGGTGACACCGCAGGAAGGCCGGTACCGCGACCTCGACACGGATCCGGACTTCCCGACCGAGGTCCGCGCCGTCCTGGGGTGCCTGTTCATCGACTGTCTGGAGCCCGCCATCCGGAGCCTGCGAGATCTGGCGAGCTATGAGCCCGGCAACAGGGCAGAGCGGCTGCCGAGGGGCCCTGACGAGGCGACCCGGGAAGTCCTCTAAAATCTTGTCGTGCGGGACAACTTCACCGCCCGGCCGCACGATCCGCGGGCCGTTCAGCCGGAGGTCTGGGTGCCGCCCTACACGCCGGAAGAGGCGGGGCTGGAGATCTTCTATCAGCACGGGCGCTGGTTCGCGACCTGGCTCAAGTTGGAGGAGCCGGAGGACGCCCCGGAGACCCAGCGGCGCGAGTTGCTGCGCCTCGACCTGGACCGCATGCCGGAGTATCTCGTGTACACGGAAGTCTGAGCCGTCCCGCGGGACCAGTGACGCTGCTCGCGGCGACGCGAACCGGTCCCGCGGCACCGGCAGGCTCCACCGCGGGACCAACGACGCTGCTCGCGGCGACTCGAACCGGTCCCGCGGCACCGGCAAGCGCCACCGCGGCACCAGTGACGCTGCTCGCGGCGACTCGAAGCGGTCCCGCGGCACCGGCAGGCTCCACCGCGGGACCAGCGACGCTGCTCGCGGCGACGCGAAGCGTTCCCGCGGGACCGACAAGCGCCATCGCGGCACCAGCGACGCTGCTCGCGGCGGCTCGAGGCGATCCCGCGGGACCGGTAAGCGCCACCGCGGGGACGCGCGGACATGCAGGAGCCCCGGCCCCCGCCACCGCGGCGGTCTCACCCCAAAAAAAGAGGAGCGCTCGTGCGCTCCTTTTTGGAGGGATGAGAGGAGGTCTACACCTCCCCGCAATTCGGGAGCCTAGCCCTCCCATCGTCACTTGTCAATAACCTGCCGAGAGGAAAGTGAAGAAATTCGCAACTAGCCTCGGAAGAGCACCGTCGCCAGGATGACGGCCCCCAGCAGGAGCCGGTAGACCACGAACACCGTGAGGCGCTGCCGACGCAGCCAGGCGAGGAGCCAGGCGATCACCAGGTACCCCACCACCGCCGAGACGGCCAGGCCGATGGCCATGGGCACGAGCTCGCCGTTGTCACCCCCTCCTCGATCAGATCCTTTGCGTCCATCGCTGCCACCAGCACGCTGATGGGGATGATCATGAGGAACGAGAAGCGCGCCGCCGCAGGCCGGGCGAACCCCAGGAAGAGGGCGGCGGCGATGGTGATCCCCGAGCGCGAGGTGCCCGGCACGAGGGCGAGAGCCTGGGCCGTGCCGATCAGCAGGGCCGATGCCCAGCCGATGTCGCCGATGCTCCGCTCTTGCCGGCCCATGCGGTCCGCCGCCGCCATCACCAGCGCGTAGAAGATCGTCGTACCGGCGATCAGCAACGGGCTGCGCGCCTGGGTGGAGATCCAGTCCTTGAACAACAGGCCGGCGAGTCCGGCGGGAATCGTGGCGAGGAGGATGGCCCAGGCGAGCCTGCGCGGCGAGAAGTCGCCGTCGCCCGAGCGCGGCTGCCCGGTGAAGAAGCCGACGACCAGGTCGCGCACGTCGCGGCGGAAGTAGGCCAGGATCGCCAGCAGCGTCCCCGTGTGGGTGGCGATGTCAAAGGTCAGCCCCTGGTCGGGCCAGCGCAGGAAATAGGGGACCAGGATCAGGTGCCCCGAGGAGCTGACGGGGAGGAACTCGGTCACCCCCTGGACAACGGCGAGCACGATCGCCTGGAGGGGGCTCAAAGGTTGCGGCATCATGGGCGCGGATTGTATACGTCCGATATACTTCCCCGCCCATGGAAACCCTTCTGGTCACCGGCGGCGCCGGATTCATCGGCTGCAACTTCGTACGGCTCCTCCTGTCCGAGACCGGCGCCCGCGCCCCGCGAATCATCGTGCTGGACAAGCTGACCTACGCGGGGAGCCTGGAGAGTCTGGCCGGCGTGCTCGACAGCCCGCGCTTGGCGTTCGTCCAGGGCGACATCGCGGACCGCGAGCTGGTCCGGCGGCTCTTTGCCGAGCACCGCCCCACGGCGGTCGTCAACTTCGCCGCCGAGAGCCACGTCGACCGCTCGATCGAGGACGCGGGCGCCTTCGTCCAGACGAACATCGTCGGCACCTTCGAGCTGCTCGAGGCGGCGCGCCGGTACCTCGCGGGACTGGCAGAGCACGAGCGGGCCGGCTTCCGCTTCCTGCACGTGTCGACCGACGAGGTCTACGGCAGCCTGGGGCCGACCGGCGCCTTCCAGGAGACCACGCCGTACGCACCGAATTCGCCGTACGCGGCCTCCAAGGCCGGCGCCGACCACCTGGCGCGCGCCTGGCACGAGACCTACGGGCTGCCGGTCCTGATCACCAACTGCTCGAACAACTACGGCCCCTACCAGTTTCCCGAGAAGCTGATCCCCCTGATGACGCTCAATGCCCTGGAAGGCAAACCGCTGCCCATCTACGGCGACGGCGGCAACGTCCGCGACTGGATTTACGTCGAGGACCACTGCCGCGGCGTCCTCGCCGTCCTGCAGCGGGGCCGGCCGGGCGAGAAGTACAACCTCGGCGGGCGGAGCGAGAAGACCAACCTCCAGCTCGTCGACACCCTCTGCGAGGTCCTCGACCAGGAGCACCCTGCGGCGCGCCCTGCAGCGGGATCTCCTCCTACAAGGACCTCAAGACCTTCGTCGCCGACCGGCCTGGCCACGACCGGCGCTATGCCATCGACGACACCAAGGCGCGGACCGAGCTCGGCTGGGAGCCGCGGTACGACTTCGCCGCGGGCCTGCGCGCGACCGTGCGCTGGTACCTCGCCAACCGCGCCTGGTGCGAAGCCGTGCAGGCGGGCCGCTACGGGCGTGAGCGTCTCGGGCTGGTCCGGAGCTGACCCGATGAGACGAGAGATTGAATTCGAGCGCCTGGGCCTCGACGGGGTCGTCCTCGTCAAGCCGGTTGTGTGGCCCGACACCCGCGGGTTCTTCCTGGAGACCTACCACCAGGAGAAGTACCAGGCCGGCGGCATCCCCGATCCCTTCGTCCAGGACAACCACTCCTTCTCCGCCGGCCGGATCCTGCGCGGGCTCCATGCCCAGCTCCGGCAGCCGCAGGGCAAGCTCGTGCGGGTGATCCTGGGAGAGATCTTCGACGTGGCGGTCGACATCCGTCCGGAGTCGCCGACCTTCGGCCGGTGGGTGGGCGCGGTCCTGTCGGGCGAGAACTTCCACCAGCTCTACATCCCGCCCGGCTACGCCCACGGCTTCTGCGTCCTCTCCGCCACGGCGCACGTGCAGTACAAGTGCACGAAGCCCTACGACCGCGACGACGAGATCGCCATCGTCTGGAACGATCCGGAGATCGGGATCGCGTGGCCCGTGCAGGACCCGGTCCTCAACGACAAGGATCGCAACGCCCCCCGCCTGGCCGAGATCGTGCAAAAGCTCCGGCTCGCCGGTCCCTGACGGACCGCGCCTTCACCCCGCATGGCCGAAGACCTCTTCACCGAAAACGACCTGCGGCAGATGCACGGCCTCGGCATTGCGCCCGAGGAAGCGGCCCGCCAGGTCGAGCTGTTCCGCAATCCGTCGCTCTTCACCCGGGTGCTACGGCCCTGCACGCCCGGCGACGGGATCCGGCGGTTCTTCGACAGCGATCATCCCGAGCTGCTGGCCGTCTTCGAGCGGGCCGCGGCCCAGGGGCGGATCGGCAAATTCGTTCCCGCTTCCGGTGCGGCCACCCGGATGTTCAAATCGCTCATCTCGTGCCTCAACAACCCACAGCAGGCCGAGGCGCCGGCCGAAGTGCGGAAGGTCCTCGACAACCTTCCCCGCTTTGCCTTCTTCGAGGATCTCGCTGCCGTCCTGGCACGGGACGGCCGCGATCTCATGAAGCTGGCGCAGCAGGGCGACTGGCGGACGATCCTGACGGCGCTGCTCACCGAAAAAGGCCTGGGCTATGCCGAATTGCCCAAGGGACTCCTGAAATTCCACCGGTATCCGGAAGGCTCGCGGACCGCCTTCGAGGAGCACCTGGTCGAGGCCGCGGCCTACACCCGGGACGCGGACGGCGCCTGCCGTCTGCACCTGACCGTCTCGCCCCAGCACGAGGAGGGGTTCGCCCGGCTCCTCGACGCCGTCCGCCCGCGCTATGAGGAGCGCTACGGCTGCCGATTCCTGGTGACCTTCTCCGACCAGTCGAGGTCCACGGACACCCTGGCGGTCGATCCCGAGAACCGCCCCTTCCGGCAGGAGGACGGCACGCTCCTCTTCCGTCCCGGCGGGCACGGCTCGCTGATCGAGAACCTGCAGGCCCTTGCCGCGTTGGGCTGGGACATCGTCCTGCTCAAGAACATCGACAACGTGGTCCCGGACAGCCGTAAAGACACGGGCATCCTGTGGAAGAAGCTCATGGCCGGCGCCCTGGTCGCCCTGCAGAAGCGGGTTTTCGGCTGTCTGGAGAGGTTGGAGGCCGGCCCCGCCCCCCTCGAGCTGCTGGACGAAGTCGACAGATTCCTGGCTGACGACCTGTGCCGCACGGTGCCGCCGGACATCGCCATCGCGGGCAGCGAAACGCGGCGGCAGTACCTGATCCACGCCCTGGACCGGCCCTTGCGGGTCTGCGGCATGGTACGCAACCTGGGCGAGCCCGGAGGCGGCCCCTTCTGGGTGGAGTCGCAGACGGGCGACGTGTCGCTCCAGATCGTCGAGACCTCACAGATCGACCCCGCGTCGCCGGAGCAGCAGAAAATCCTCGCGGCGTCCACCTACTTCAACCCGACCGACCTCGCCTGCGCCTTGCGCGACCGCCACGGCCAGCCCTACGACTTGCGGCGCCGCGTCGATCCGGCAACCGTCTTCATCTCCCACAAGTCGCACGAGGGCAGACCGCTCAAGGCCCTCGAGCGCCCCGGGCTCTGGAACGGCGCCATGGCAGGCTGGAACACCGTCTTCGTCGAGATCCCGGACGAGACCTTCGCCCCGGTCAAGACGGTGATGGACCTGCTGCGTCCCGAGCATCAGGCTGACAACCTGACCTCCTGAGCCGGCGCGGCGCGCACCAAGCAGGGGCGAAATCGGTCCCTCTTCCCGGGCCTCTCATTCGATCACCGCGGTCACCGCCGTCTCGCCGGTCGTGATCGCGGAGCCGGCCCACACCCGGCCATCGGCGGCGGTGACCTCCAGCCGCCACACACCGGCGGGGACGTCGGTGATGGTGGCCGCACCTCCGACCAACGGCCATGACTGCTGGAAGTACCCGCCGGGGTTGATGCCGAGATAAGGAGTACCGTCCGCGGCAACGAGGGCCAGGGCGGCGGCGACGCGGGACTCCAGAAGCGGCGGGACGCGAGCCGTGAGCGTTGCCCCGCGGGGCAACGTCACCTCCAGCCTCTCGCCGGGGACGGTGGCCCTGGCGAGCGCGGTGGCCGAGCCGGCTGCCTTGACCAGGATGGTCCACTGGCCGGGCGGGATCTGCTGGAGATACCCATTGCCGTAGGCGCTCAGGCGCGGCTCCTCGACGTGAACCGGGCGGCCGCTCTCGTCGAGCACGACGACGGTCGCCCATAGCGGTGGCTCGCCGGAGGCCCGCCGGACGGTGAGAGTCAGACCGGCGGTCGGTTTGAGCTCGATCGTCAACGGTTCGGCGGCAACGCCGGCTTCGGCATCGACGATGCGTTCTTCCGGCGCATAGCCGTTACCGCGTACGGTGAGCCGGTAGCGGCCCGGGGCCAGGCTGGCGGTGACGAACGAGCCGGCGGCGTTCGTGCCGACGGTGGTCAGCGGCCCGGCCTCGGCCCCGCCGAGCTGCCGCTCGAGGTAGACCAGCGCGTCCGCCACGCCTTCGCCGGAGCCGGCGTCGACGACGGTGCCCGAGAGCACCGCGGTGGCGATCTCGATCACGACCTCGCGGTCGGCGTCGAGATCCAGGTCCTCGGTGTGGCTCAACATCCGCTCGCCGTGGACCACCTCGACGCGATAACGGCCCGGCTCCAGGTCCTCGATCCGAAAGGCGCCCTGATGATCGGTGGTCACGCCGCGCTCGGCGG
This sequence comes from uncultured Holophagales bacterium, assembly GCA_963842525.1. GTDB lineage: Bacteria > Acidobacteriota > Thermoanaerobaculia > Multivoradales > UBA5704 > UBA5704. The sequence goes on along the minus strand of CAWJGT010000009.1, from coordinate 570,869 downwards.
TCACGTCGAGGCCGCGGAGGCTGACGTGGGATTGCGGCAGCGGCCGGTCCTCCACCAGCACCAGCCCGTCGAGCGCCAAACCGCCTCCGAGCTTCAGATCGCGCTCGACTCTCCGGTCGCCGGGCGTGATCGTCACCCACGCTTCGGCCTCGCGCCGACCGCCGGCCAGCCGCCCCCGCAGGTGCCAGTCGCCGGCTTCGAGCGAGGCGATCTCGTAGCGGCCCTCGTGGTCGACCATCCCGGTCCGCGCAGGCCGTCCGTCGCGTTCGGCCGTGACCTCGACCGCCGCCGTCTGCGTGCGATCGAGACCCCGGATCCGGCCGAAGACGGTCGCCCCGCGCCGCAGTACCAGCTCGAGGCCCGCGACGTCTCGCCCCGCCACCTCGACGACGGCGGGGTGGACCGTGGGCGCGAAGCCGTCGGCCTCGGCCTCCAGGTCGAAGCTGCCGTCGGCGACCGCGAGGATCTCGAAGCGGCCATCGGCGCCGGCCAGAGCCCGGTAGCCGCGCGGACCGCGCTCGCTGCGGTTTCTCAACGTCAACGCGGCGCCGATCCTCGGCGTCCCCGCCTCGTCGACCACGCGGCCGGAGACCGTCGCCCCTCTCTCCAGCGTGACGTCGACCCGGTTCTCTCCCGGCTGGACGTCGACCTCCCGGGCCTTCCCCTTGTAGGCCGGATGGCTGAGGTACAGTCCCTTCAATCCGAGAGGGACGCCCGCCAGGCGGTAACGGCCCTCGGCATCGGACTCGCCGCTGGCCGGACCGATGCGGAGGCTCACACCGGCGACCGGCTCGCCGCCGGTGGTGGTGACCTGGCCGCTGACGGTGGCGCCGCGGTCGAGGACGAGGCGCACGTCCTCGACCGCGCCTCTCAGCGGCACCTGGATCTCGACGGGCTCGAGGGGCAGGAACCCCTCCGCCGAGGCTTCGAGCGTCACCTGGCCCGGCGCGACCTCGGCCAGGGCGAAGGTCCCGTCGCGGTCGGACCGGACGTCCATCGTGTTCTCGGATCGCCGTCGCTCCACGCCGACGGTCCCAGGCGGAGGCGTTGCGGGGCGCAGGCGCACGCTCGCCCCCGGCACCGGCTCGCCGGATTCGTCTTCGACCCGCCCGCGGATACCGGAAGCCGGCTCCAGCACCACCGCGAGCGGCCTGGCGGGCGGCGCCTCGACGCGCGCCACCCAGGCGGGCAGGTATCCCTCGCGCGCGAGGAGGACGTTCACCATCCGCCCTCTGGTGAGATCGGCGATCGCGAAGCGGCCGGCCTCATCGCTCACCGCGGCGGGCTCCTGCGGCCGGAGCGTCTCGGCCAGCGCGCGGCTCGGCAGGCGATCTGCCTCAGTCAACCACACCCCGGCCCCGGCGAGCGGCCGGCCTGCGGCGTCGGCGACCCGGCCTTCGATCCGCACGCCGGGCGCGAGGGTCAGGGTTCCGAGATCGACGGAGCCCGGACCCGGAGCGATCGCGACTCCCGGAACGATCGTAGGGGCGAAGCCTTGCCGCCGGGCCTCGAGGTCCACCCGGTCGCCGGGGAGCGCCGGCACCTCGAAGCGCCCTCGTGGGTCGGTGACGGCGGTCACGGTCTCGCCGGGAGCGGAGCCGGCGGGGGAAGGCCGGATCGTCACCTCGACGCCGGCCAGCGGGCGCTCGCGGGTGTCGGCGGCGAGGCCACGCGCGGACCGGGCCCGTTCGAGGATGAGTCGGACCTCGCCGCGCGCCGCCGCGGTCGCCTTCGTCGCCCGATAGCCCGGCCGGCTCGCGGTTAGGTCGTAAGACGCCGCCGCGGCGAGGCCACGCAGGAGGAAGCGGCCTTGGGCGTCGCTCACCGCCCGGCTCGCGGCACGGTCGAGACGGAAGACCTCGTCCCGCGGGCGGCGATCCGGAGCCACGGTGAGGACCACGCCGCCGAGCGGCGCTCCCGCCGTGTCGACCACGCGCCCAGCGAGCGAGTTGGCGGTCTCGAGAGCGAGAGTGGGGATCCGGGCGGTGGCGGCGTCAGCTCGCAGCAGTGTCGCGACCTGCGGTAGAAAGCCCCTCGCCGCGGCCCGCACCCAGGCGCTGCCGGCGCGTTCCGCGACGGTATAGAGGCCCCGATCGTCGGTGAAGGTGGCGTTCCCCGGATCGTCGCCCGGCCACACCAGCGCTCCGGCGAGAGGCCGCCGGGTCGCGGCGTCGAGCAGCTTGCCATCGAGGCGCCGCAACGGCGCCAGATCGATGCGGAGGGGATCGCCTGCGGCACCGCCAGCGACCGGCAACGACTCCAGCTTGTAGCGGCGGCCGTCCGCGAGGAGGAGGTTGAACGGCCCTTGATCGAGCGGAAGGGACAGCCGGCCGTCGCGGTCCGCGATGCCGGCGGGCCACGCCGGGCTGCCCACCGAGACCGCGACGCCAGCGACAGGAGCGCCGGACGCCTCGCGGATCTCGACGAGGCGACCGCCGGCCGCGGGCTCCAGGACCAGCTCCGCCCGCGCCATGCCGGCCGAGACGGCAGCGGCTGCGCGGGCGTCCCCGGCGAACGCATGGACCTTCACCTCCTCGCCAGCCAGGCGCGGCAACCTCATCCGCCCTGCCGCGTCCGTGCGCCCGAGCCGCGAGTCGACCTGCCAGCCGTCGGCCCGCAGTCCTTGCATGAGCTTCCGGAGACCCGGTCGTGAGCAGCACCCAGACGCCGGCCGCGGGCTTTCCGTCTCGCCATCGCACCGTGACCTCGACGCCGGCATCGGGCACCAGCTCGAGCGGCGGCAGCTCGACGGGGTCCGTCACCGGCAAGGGCACGTAGCGCATCGGCACCCGGCCCGCAGCCGTCACCACCACCGACCACACTCCCACCGCCGGCGCCGTGAGGACGAACCGCCCGTCGCTGCCGGCGTCGACCGTCGCCGCGGGATCGGGCGCCGCCCCGGCAAGCACGGCGCGCCGCCAGGCATGGTTGCCCGGCAGAGGCAGGAGCACCGCCCGTACAGCGGCTGGAGCCCCACCGGCCCGGACGACCAGCCCGGAAACTTCGAGCGGTGCAGGCGTCGCGCCGGCAGCGGCCGGAGCGAGAACGCAGGCGCTGAGGACCGCGAGCCTGATGAGCCACTGCATGAGACCTCCTTGACAAGCTGAGCTACGCATGTGCTATCTTACAGCAGAGTAGAGATTGTTCTACGCGAACAGGAGGAGCCGATGAGCAAGAGAGACTGTGGTATCGCAGTCGTGTTCGCCCTGGGACTGGTCTTGATGCTGGCGGCCCCCCCGGCTTCCGGGCTCCTCTGCGGCTTATGCAATTGTTCTTCGAGTTGCAGCCAGGTGTGCACCAGCGGTCCCGAAATTCCCGACTGTCCCGAGTGCAACGAGTCGACCTGTGGGATGTCTGGCCCTACCTGTATCGACTTCTGCGGCTCATGCCTCGCGACCTCCTGCACCTCGACCATCAACGGGACCAGCAGCGGCAACACGTTGAACGGCACTTCGGCTCATGAGTGCATCAATGGATTGGGCGGCAACGACACCATCGACGGCAATGCCGGCGACGACACCATCTATTGCGGGTCCGGCACCGATACGGCTTACGGCGACTCCGGCAACGACTGCCTGTACGGTGAGGGCGACAACGACAACCTGACCGGCGACACGGGCGACGACTACGCCGACGGCGGCTCCGGTACCGACACCTGCAACGCGGAATCCGAAGTGAGCTGCGAGATCTGAGCAGCTTGCCGGAGCGGCGCACGCTCCTGCTGACGGCTTGGCGAGGCCTCCTACGCGTCCCCCCTGCTCGAGATGTTCGAGCAGGTGGTCGAGGATCAAGCAGAGGAGACGACGATTTCGGCCCAGGAGGTCTCCTCAGGTCGTGCTGATCGGGCCGCTGTCCACCGTTCCTAGCAGCACGATCCCGAAGTAATTCCTCAGCGTCGCGGCATACTCCTCTTCATCCGCCAACTCACGCTCCTGCCGCTCGCCGTCCCTGGTGGTGATGAGCCGCATTCCGCTCAACGTCACGCGCCCATCCGGCGTCGCCAGGGAGCAGACGCTGCGCTGCGTGAAGTGTGATTCCGGCGAGGTCTGGTGGTAGTGGCACATCCCGGCGTAGTCGGCGTACGCGTGCGGCTCCAGGCTGAAGCGATATTCACCCTTCCATACACCGCCCTCGTCGCGCTGCATCAGGACCAGGCGGTCCTCGTCGGCAGCATCGATCCGATAGGCACGCCGGACCTCCGCCTGCTCCCCACGCTCATCCAACTGCAGCGGCTCGCGGAACGAGTCGCCGAAGCCGATGTCCGCCAGCCAGCGCTCCGCGAGATTGACCAGGAGCGCCATGTGATCGAATTCGGGCCCGAACGACCCGTCCGCGCGCATCGCGGCGGCCGAAAGCATCACGACGTCGAAGCCCAGGGCGCGCAGCAGGGCGGCGAACAGCCCGTTGAGCTCATAGCAGAAACCGCCACGCCGGCGCGTCACGATTTTTTCGAAAAGGGCTTCATCGGTCAGCTCGATCGGCTCTCCCACGTGAATGCTCAGGTTTTCGAAAGGGACGGAGAGGAGATGCGCCACTTGCAACTGCCGTAGCGTCCCGGCGGTTGGCTCCAGCGGACCATGATATCTGATGCGTTCGAGGTAGGCTGCGGTGTCCATCAACCTTGCAGTGCCCATAATCCCAGGCTCTTGTCGAAGTATCTTTCGTCCTCGACGGACTCACGTTCGCTGATCAACCGTAGCGGCGGCCCCAGGCCGAACGGATCTCGCGCGAGGTTCAGGGGACGCCATCCTCCGAGCGGGACATCCTCATTCGGATGGTCCTCCGTGAACGTGGTTGCGAGGAGATAAGTCGATCCGCTGCGCCGAAAGTTGCGGAGCGCCGCACGCACCTGAGCATTCTTCAGGTGCACGAGGCAGTCCCGGCAGAAAATCAGATCGACGCGCGGCAGGTCATCGCGGGTGACGTCCAAAGAGACAAACCGGCATTGATCAGCTCCGTAGCGCTCCTGATTAATCGCCGCCAGCTCTTCGACGACCTCGACTCCGACATAGCTGTCCAGCGGGGTCTCCATCGCGTGGAACCAGTTGAAGTCGCCGCAGCCTGCATCGAGGACACTGCGGACGCCGAGCTCGCGAAACAGCGCGGGCAGCTCGCGCCGGATCGAGGCGGTGCGGTCGAGGGTCGAGCCGTGGCCCGAAACGGTCTCCGGCTCCTGCCAGCCGCGCGAGCGGTAGTGCTGCGTGAAGACGGCCCGGATGCGTCGCCGGGGGTTGAGCACCAACAGGGCTCGTGAGAGGAGCGTCACCGCTCACGCCTCGGCAGGGGCGACCGCCTTGCGGATGCGGGCCAACTGCCGGAGGTGGACGATGTCGTGGCCGGCATACAGCCGCACCATGTGCCCGAGGCTCTCTGGCCCGCGCTCGGCGTGCAGAGAAACGCGGTCGAGCTCCTCCGGCGTCAGCCGCTCGAGCAGCCGCACATTGGCCTGGCGCAGCGCGGTGAGCTCGATCAGCGCCGTTTCGATGTCGGTGTCGTTGCGATGCACCCGCTCCACCCAGAGGTCCTGGTCGTAACCCGCCAGTGTGGGGGAGTCTTGCGCCAGCACCATGCGGAAGCGGAACGCCCCCACAATGTCCGAGTCGGACAGATGCTGGACGACCTGGCACATGGACCACTTCCCGGGAGCTTCGGGCGTTGCAAGCTGGGCAGGAGAAAGCCCGGCGATGGCGTTCCGCAGCGCGCCCGGCATCTCGCGCAGGACCTCCAGCGGATCGCGCGCGCCGAGCGCGGCCAGGATCGCAGCGATATAGACCTGGGCCTGCGTGCTCACTAGACCCAGTCCTGGAGATAGCCCGGGACCTCATCGTCATCGAGGAGGTCGTCCAACAAGCTCTCGTCGTACTCGAAGTGGAGGGCGACATTGGAGTTATTGACCTGCTGTGGAATCTGCTGGAGACGAGGCTTGGTGTTCGGAAGCCCGTATCGGGTCTCCAGAAAGTTGCTGACGTTCCTCAGGGCTTCTCCGATCAGGATCTCACGCACCTTGGGCAGGCTCTCATTGTCCAATGTGACGGACATCATGTCTTGCAGATTCTCCAACACGGCCTCCGTGATCAGGGGAATGTCCGTGAGCACTTGTTTCGCTTTGAAGACCTGCTTGCCGACCTTGCCGAAGCTTTTATGCCCCATCGTCGGGCTGTTGTAGCGCTCGTTCCCCGCGGAACTGCCGACGTCCACGACGAGAAGGGGGCCCGAATCCAGGAGCTGTTGCACCAGATCGGCCACGGTTCTTCCTTGCACATGAAGGTTCTCGGAGTGTTCCATGATGCTGCGGTGGATTGCCCTCTCGACCGTGGCTGCCAGCGACGCGTTGTAGCCTCCGTGCTCTCCGTAATCCTCGTGGGGAAACCAAGGACCCATCCGACGGGATTCGAGCACATGCTTCCCTAAGGGATGCCGCAGGAGCGGATCGTAGTCCGGGTCGCGGAGCGCATAGGCGTCCCCTCTGAACTCGCCTTCTTCCTCCAGCGCTTTCTTCCAGTCCCTATTCTTGTGGAAGCGCAGGGCTGGATACTCGGGTTGCTCGTTGCTGTAGAGTTTTTGATAGGTCGTGAGGGAAGCACGCTGGACTGCGCCGGGTCGACAAGGGGCCGGTCGGGGATCGGCAGGAGGCTTGCGTTGGGATGCTTTGAGCCGCGAGGCCGATTCCTTCGCCTGGGCGGCGCCGACGGCTGCCTGGACGTGGGGGGCCATGGGCCTTGGCGGCGTCCCCGGAACCGCCCGCGAAATCACGGCGCTCGCCCGCTCCGGCCGGGTAGCCTGGAGCGCTGCCTGGACGTGCGGAGCCGGCGCACGGGTCGCGGATGGCGGCGAAGCCGTTTTGGGCTGTAGGCTCGAAGCGAGAGCCGCCTGGGGAACCGCCCCAACGGCGCTCGCCCGCTCCGGCCGGGTGGCCCGGAGCGCTGCCTGGACGTGCGGAGCCGGCGCACGGGTCGCGGATGGCGGCGAAGCCGTTTTGGGCTGCACGCTCGAAGCGAGAGCTGCCTGGACATGGGGCGCCGGATGCCGCGAAGGCAGGGATGGCGCATGCCGCGCAAACGCCGGATGTTTTGGGCTGCCAAATCGGTCCTTGCTCATTTCAGGCTCCAAGTGGCCGCGCGCAACGCAGCCAGGCAGGCGGCAGGCGGCGCCTCTGGAGTGCCCGCCAATCGCCAGCCTGTTTGGATGGTCCGAGTCTACACCTGAAGACCCTTGGCAGAAAGGCATTCACAGACCAGGATGACGCCGACTCACCCCGAGCGGGGCGGGCGGCTGTGCTACGATTCCGCCGCCTTTGGAGCTCAATTGGGGGGGTCCGCCATGGAGGCCGTAAAGAAGATGCCTTCGTTCAAGCTGCCGAAGATCGCGCTGCCGCGCCCGGCCCGGTGGGACTGGTTCGCAATCGGGGCCCTGGTGCTGGGCCTCGTCCTCACCGGCGCCAACCTCGCCGTCGTCCAGACCAAGCCGCCGGGGGCGCCCTTCCCCGCCGGCCTGACACCGCTCTTCGTCTTCGCCCATCTCGCCGTCTCCTGCGGCGGCCTGATGTTGCTCGGCAAGACAGCCAAGGAGGGGACCTGGTGGGGGAACCTGGCCTCGATCGGGGCCATGCTCGTGGGGATGGGCGGCGTCCTCCTCGCCGTCGCGCTCTGGGCCGCGGCATAGGCCCGCCCCATCCATTCAGGCCGGCGCGGACGTAGATCCTGCGGGCCGGTGTTGGCCGGTCCCATGTCCGAGATCCTGACAGGAGCCGCCGACGTGGACACCACGACCGCCACCGCCGCCTCGAAGAACGCTTCCAGGCCGAGGTGGAAACGCTTTGCCATCTACCTCGCCGTCGTCGCGGGCGTGGTTGCCCTGATCTTCGCCGGCCGCCAGGCGGGCCAGTACGTTCCCCGGTTCGCCGCCTGGGTGGAGGGGCTCGGCGTCTGGGGACCAGTGGTCTTCGTGCTGGGGTATGCCGTGGCCACGGTGGCATTCATCCCGGGCTCGCTGCTCACGCTGGCGGCCGGGGCCATCTTCGGCCTCGTGCGAGGGACGGTCTACACCCTGCTGGGCGCCACCCTCGGCGCCTCCGCCGCCTTCCTGGTGGCGCGCTATCTGGCCCGCGAGCGCATCGAGCACAGGATCGCCGGCAATCCGAAGTTCGCGGCCATCGACCGGGCGGTCGGCCGGGAGGGGTTCAAGATCGTCGCGCTGCTGCGGCTGTCCCCCGTCTTCCCCTTCAACCTCCTCAACTACTCGCTGGGGCTGACGCGGGTCCGCTTCCTCGACTACCTCCTCGCCTCGATCGCCATGCTCCCCGGCACGCTGCTCTACGTCTACTACGGCAAGGCCGCCGGCAGCCTGGCCGCGGTCGCCGGCGGCGCCCAGACCGGGCGGGGCACCGGGTACTGGATCACCCTCGGCGTGGGGCTGGCCGCGACCGTGGTGGTCACCGCCTTCATCACCCGCCTCGCGGGCCGGGCGTTGCGCCAGCAGATCGGCGAGCCGGAGACTTCAGAGGACCGCTCATGACCGAGCCTGCTCTGGCGCATATCCCCTCCCCTGTCGAGCCTCTCGACGACCACAACCGGAAGCTCCTCGCCAACGTCCATCCCCCGGACTGGGTCAACCCCGAGCCGGCCGGGCGCTATCACCTCGTCGTGATCGGCGCCGGGACCGCGGGCCTGGTCTCGGCCGCGGGAGCGGCGGGGCTCGGTGCGAAGGTGGCCCTGATCGAGCGGCACCTGATGGGCGGCGACTGTCTGAACGTCGGTTGCGTCCCGTCGAAAGGGGTGATCCGCGCGGCCCGGGCGTGGCACGATGCGCGCGAAGCCCGCGAGCGCTTCGGTGGGCCGGCCGTGGACGGCCGGAGTGACGGGAATGACGGGAGCCGTGGCGACTTCGGCCTCGTCATGGAGCGGATGCGCCGGCTGCGGGCCGGCATCAGCGTGCACGACAGTGCTGCCCGGTTCCGCAGCCTGGGAGTCGATGTCTTCCTGGGCGAGGGGCGCTTCGTCGATCCCGGGACGGTCGAGGTGGACGGCCGGCGCCTGCGCTTCCGCCGCGCGGTGGTCGCGACCGGGGCGCGCGCCGCGGTGCCGCCGATCCCCGGCCTCGCCGAGGCGGGCTACCTCACCAACGAGACGGTCTTCAACCTCACCGAGCTGCCGCCGCGGCTCGCGGTGCTCGGAGGCGGTCCGATCGGCTGCGAGCTGGCGCAGGCCTTCGCCCGCTTCGGCAGCCGAGTCACGCTGCTCGACAAGGACGCCCATGTGCTGCCGCGCGAGGACACCGACGCCGCCGGGATCGTCCAGAAGGCCCTGCTGCGCGACGGCGTCCAGCTCGAATTCCACGCTCAGGTCGTCGAGGTGCGGAGCCGCGGGGCGGAGCGGGTCGTGGTCTTCGAGTCCGGCGGCCAGCGCCACGAGGTCGCGGTAGACCGCATCCTGATCGCCGTGGGCCGGGCGCCCAACGTCGAAGGCCTCGGGCTCGAGGCCGCGGGGGTGAGGTACAACCCGAAGGGCGTCGAGGTGGACGACCGGCTGCGCACCAGCAGCAAGAGGATCTATGCCTGCGGCGACGTGGCCTCGCGCTTCCAGTTCACCCACACCGCGGACGCCCAGGCGCGGATCGTGATCCAGAACGCCCTCTTCTTCGGCCGGTCGAAGGCGAGCGCCTTGACCATCCCCTGGTGCACCTACACCAGCCCGGAGGTCGCCCATGTCGGCCTCTATGAGAAGGACGCGAAGGAGAAGGGCCTCGAGGTCGAGACCCTCACCGTGCCGCTCTCGACGGTCGATCGCGCGATTCTCGACGGCGCCGATGAAGGTTTCCTGCGCGTCCACCTGCAGAAGGGAGGCGACAAGATCCTCGGCGCCACGCTGGTCGCCGAGCACGCGGGAGACATGCTGGGCGAGCTCTGCCTGGCGGCCACCCACGGCATCGGCCTGGGCAGGATCGCGAGCGTGATCCATCCCTACCCCACCCAGGGAGAGGCCGTGAAGAAGGCCGCGGACACCTGGCGCCGGGGTAAGCTCACTCCCGGTGTGAAAAAAGCGTTCGAGTGGTGGTTCCGGATGTTCCGGTGAAGGCATCTTGGCGGTAGCATGACGGGGTGGATGACGTGGAAGACAAGGATCTGCGCGCCGAATACGACTTCTCTGGGGGCGTGCGCGGTAAGCATTACCAGGCAATGCAGGCGGGCTATACGATAACGGTCCATCGGGAGGACGGTACGACTGTTGTGAAAGAGGTGAAGCCGCGAGAGGGAATGGTCCTCCTCGAACCCGACGTGCGCAAATATTTTCCAGATGCAGAGTCGGTGAACAGGGCCCTCCGTTCGCTGATCACGCTCATCCCAGCGAAGCTCAGGACGCAGCAGTCGGCGCAGACGAAGTCTCGAGCCGCCGGCAATCGTTCGAAGACGCAAAGCAAGCTCCAGTGAGCTCACTAGGGCTTCGACCTATCTCGATCGCGCAGAGCCCCGGCCTTTCATGGTGTCCCTCCTCCGTCGCCTCTACCGGGCTGCTCTGCGTCACTACATCCTGGTCTGCCTCGCGGCAGCCTTCCTGCTCTTCCTGCCCAGCCTGCGGGTGGGCTTCTATGCCGACGACCTGTGGCACCAGACGCTCCTGGACGTCCATGCCCGCGGCGTGGACAACCGGGGGACGCTGGAGCTCTGCCTGGACTTCTGGTCGCTCGATGCCGGCATCCCGGCGCCCTCGGGCCCGGGATACCTCCGCGCCGGTTCCCCCTACGCGCTGCCCTGGTTCAAAGACCCCGACCTGAAGATCCGGTTCTTCCGGCCCCTCACCGGCTGGACGCTCCTCCTCAACCACCGGCTGGCCAGCTCGGGCCCCCTCGGTTACCACATCGTCAATCTCGTGCTCTGGCTGCTGCTCGTGGCGGCCGTCCTGGTGCTCCATCGGAGGCTGCTCCCCGACACGCCCGACCACCGCTTGGCCCTCCTGCTAGCCGGCCTCTTCTTCGTCTTCGACGAGGGCCACGTGGCAGCCATCGCCTGGATCGCGGCCCGGCATGAGCTGCTCAGTGCGCTGCTCTCGGTGACGAGCCTGGTCTTCTACGACCGTTTTCGGCAGCGTGGAGGGGTCTGGCACCTGCTGCTCGCGGTCGCCTGCCTGGCCCTGGCTCTCCTCGCTGGAGAGACAGCCTTTTCCATGATCTTCTGGATCGCGGCCTGGGAGGCTTTCCTGGCCCGGGACAGGATGGGGAGTCGGCTCCTGTACAGTGCTCCGCTGGTGGCTCTGCTCCTCGGCTTTGCCGTCTTTTACACGGCCGCCGGCTACGGCACGGCCGGATCGAGCTGGTACCTGAGCCCTTTCGACCGGCCGGTCGAATTCCTGCGCGCTATCCCCGAACGGCTGTCCGCGTACGTCATGGGGGCGCTGACGCCGATTCCCCCCGAGAGCTCGCACATGACGCCGGGCCCGTTGCCGTCGGTTGGGATGCTGCTCGCCTTCGCCCTCCTACCGGGGCTGGTGCCGTACGTCTGGAAGCGCCCTCTCCAACGCTACGTGGCTGCCGCGGCGCTCGGCTCGATGGTGTTCCTCTGCATCGTCCTGCCCTTCAGCTACAAGCTGCTCTTCCCGTCTGCCGCGGTCTCCCTGGTCCTGGCCTCCTTCGTGGCCGGGACCGTGCGACGGCTGCGCACGAACCCGCCCGGCGGGTGGCGGCGCGCGGGCCTGTGGACCGCGGTGGCGCTGATCGTGGTGATCCACGGGGTCAGGACGCCGTTCGAGACCCTCTTCTCCACGCAATCCTTCCAGCGGGTCGCCTTTCTCGAGACCCGCGAGCAGTGGCGGCAGTCGGTCGACTGGCCGGAGGGCCGGGAGGCGGCCGATGTCTACCTCCTCAGCTCCCCCGGCGCCTGGTCGAGCCTCTTCCTGCCGTACCGGGACTACCGGATCGAACGGCGGCTCGTGCGGGACTACATTCCAGTCCTCTTCCAGGCCGTCGACTACGAGATGACGCGGCTGGGTCCGTCGACGATCCGCCTGCGGTCCACCCAGGGGTTCTTCAGCGGCTATTTCTCCCGCGCCATGGCTGCGCTCGTGCGCCGGAACCCTGATTTCCATGCAGGAGAGCGGTTCGAGAAGCGCGGCCTCACGGTCTGGGTGGAGGAGGTCCGCGACGGCAATCCCACCGTGATCACCGTCCGCTTCCCGCGCAACCTCGACGACCCGCAGGTCTGGCTGCTCTCCTACGACGGGGTCCGCACCCGCCGCATCCAGGCGCCGCCGGTCGGCCAGAGGGTTGCCGTCCTTCTGCGGCGGCCACAGACGCAGGCTGGCGTCAAAACACAAAATTGACATCACAGACTGGTCGGCACTATGCTACACAGATGACCAGGAAAGCCACCACCTACAGGATCGACCCCGTCGTTCAGGCTGGCCTATTCACACTGAGCAAAGTATTGGGCCGGCCGCTGAACCAGCTCGTCAACGAGGCGGTCCGTGACTTCGTCGCAAGACGCAGCAGAGAGGTCGAGATGGACCTCGAAGCGACCCTTGAAGCTTTGCGTGCCTACCGCAAAAGCGATCCCAACTTCGAGCGAGCGATTGCAGATTACGTCGATGCGGAGGCCTCGCTAAAGGAGGACCCGGCAGAAGGGCAGATGGACATCGGCCCCGCTCAAACGAGGATTCTCGAACTGCTCGATGGTTAACTGGGACGACGACACGCCCCAGCTGCGCAGCAATCTCGCCAGGGTATTTGGCAGGGTCCGAGACGAAGCTCTACGCCGGGAGCCGCTGACGATCGAGGCCGCTCGCGGCTGGCAGCTCGAAATCATGCAGGGGCTTGTTCCGCCAGATCCGAAGCTGGTGGGAAGATTTCGAGGCGAGGCCGGGCTCGAGAACTACAACGTCAGAGTCGGCGATATCCCCGGTGTCCGGGCACCCGAAGTGCCGGCTGAGCTGGCTGAATTCGATCGAAAGGTCCGGCTGGCCATCGCTGAGTTGGATCATCTGATTAAGCCAGGTCAGGATCTGACGGGTGACAATCTGGCCGCGATCATTACTCTGTGCGCCTGGGCTCATGCCGAGTGGGTTCGCATTCACCCCTTCGCCAACGGCAACGGACGTACCGCTCGGCTTTGGGTGAACAGTATTGCAATGCGCTATGGCCTGCCGCCCTTTCTGCGCATTCGCCCGAGGCCGGGAGGCGGATACGACCGCGCCTCCGCTGCGGCGATGCATGGAGATCGCAGCCCTACAGTCGCTCTATTCCACCGGATGTACATCAACTCTCTGTTCGCTTGACAGCGGCCTTCACACGCCGGGATAGCGGTCGAGGTAGATCAGCACGAACGCCAGCGTGTTCGAGACCCCGTGAGCGACGATAGGCACGGCCAGCGTGCGGCCGCAGCCAAGATAGAGGAGGCCCAGGAGCAGTCCTGCGAATCCCTCCTGCAGCATGCCGGTGATCCCCTGGCTCTCCCCGTGAGCCCATCCGAAGAAGGCGCTGACCACGATCAGGCTCAGGAGCCAGGCCTCCCGCCTGCCCTGGCTGAGGCCGGCGACGCGGTTCATCAGGTACCCCCGGTAGACCATCTCCTCGCCGAAGGCCGCCAGCAGCCACATCGGCACCAGGAACACGAACAGGAGCCCGAGGTTCCCCACCAGCGGCCGGAAGTCCGAAAGGTCTGGATGCGTCCCCACGAGCCGGGCAAACAGAGGCTCGGTGACCGAGAGCGCGAGCAGCTCCAGGCCGATGCCGGCAGCGCTTCCGATCGCGAGCGTCCGCAGCCAACTGCGCGGCCGGACGAAGCCGACGTCGCGCCACCGCAGGCCGCGGAGCCGCAGCGAGATCCAGCCCAGGATGAGAAGAAACGGCGTATTGCTGAGAGGCACCAGGCCGTAGCGGTCCGCGACGATCACCGCGACAGCGAGCGCGACCTCAACGACCGCCAGCCAGGGGCTCTGGCGCCAGCGCGCCAGCGGCGGTGCAGAGTTGACGGTCATGCGTGCTCCTACGAGAGCAGGGAGCGCCCTGTTTCAGGGCCGCAGGGCCCAGGTGAAGCTGAGCCCCGCCGTTTCACCGCTATCTCGTCCCGTTAGCGGCTAAACGGCCGCGGATAGCCGTTAACTCGTCCTGTTTACCGCTATCCAGCCCGGTTAACGGTTAACTCGGTCGAGATAGCCGTTAACTCGTCGAGTTAGTGGTTAACTCGTCCTGTTCACGGCTAACTCCGACGGTTTGTCGCTATCTCGGACCGTGCACGCCGAAATGCCGCGGTTGCCGGGCCTCCCTCATGAATCCCCGGTGAAACCCGGTAAATGCCGGTAAAGACCGGTAAATGCCCCGCAACCGGCTGCCACCGGAGCAGGGCATCGGACTGAAAATCACGGTGTCGGCAGTGCAATTCTGTCCCTGGGCATCGCGTAACTCACTACAGTACAGATACTTAGGACGTTTCGGTGGCTGGCCCGTGGCATGGCCCAGGAGCCTGGGGCCACACAGAGCCGCACGGGGAGGAGGGTGGGCGGGGGCAGGGGCGAGGGTGTCGTGTCGAGGCTGACCCAGCGGGCCGATTGAACCGGAAGCGGCCGATGGCCGGCGGTCTTTTTTGGTGGTTCAGGGGGCGGGAAGAGGAAGAGAAGCGGGAAGAGGTGGAGCAAGCAGAAGGGTCTATCCAGAGCTAACCGTTCTACGATATCCCTTCAACATATTGATCAGAGCGTCTATATCTTCCTCCCTTACATACCGATGATTAGCAATGAACGCAGGGACTGACATGTCGCCATGCAGCAGATACGGTATCACGATGATTTCTTTGGCCCGAGCATACCCCATCTCATACGGTACCCATGCGGACTGTGCCATTGCCGGCGAAATCAGAACAACCATATGGCTCGCGTTGTCTAGAGATTCTCTAACTATTGTGTCAAGTCTAGTTCCAAGAGCAATAGACTCCTCTATGTCGAGGAAGTACTGAATTCTAGCCCTTTCGAGTCGCCGAGCCAGCTCGGCAGCATGGTTCTTGTCCACATGCGAATAGCTGATGAAAACATAGGCCTTATCCTCGTGCCCAAGGCGGACCCAGCCCTTTTGAGAGAGTTCGGTTGGGAGCCCTACTTTGTTGCGGGCGCGCTCAGGTGGCGCCGCAGATGCCGGTTGCGCCTCCGCCGCAGCTACCGCCACTTCTGGGGGCACAGTAGGAAGCACTGGAAGCTTCGACCGATCGGGTCGATTGCCGGTAACTCCCCACTGGAGTCGGTCGAGCCCCTCCTCGGTCAGCCCACCTCGCAGATCGACCCATGTGAACCGCCTCAGGAAAAGAGGCAACCTAGGCTCGGAAGGAGCATCAGGCAGGAGCACGGGGATCACGGGCAGGTTGCTGGCCACGAACTCAGTGAGACAGCTTCGCATCTCTGCGTCTTGCCAGGGACCAAGACCGTCCTTGCCGACCAGCACGGCCGAAGACCGGGTAGTCTCGACGACCTCTTCCAGCGCTTCCTGCCAGGGGCGGCCCGGGACCAGTTCCCACTCGTCCAGCCACACTTTCAGGCCCCGGGCACGAAGCGCCTCGGCAAGCTCGCGGACGGCGGGCTTGTCCTTGCTGTTGTGGCTCAGGAAGACGTCGAAGCTTTTGGTCATTCGTAGAGAGAGTCTAGCGCAGCTCCAAGCGGGGTGACGGGGCCGGCAGAAAGCCGGCCCCCAAGGGTTGAAAGCTCGTATCCGCGCTGACAGCACTGGAGGAGCCATCGGGCCGTTTCGATCCCCGACCCGGTGACGGCGTGGGATCCGCTCAAGTCAGAGGTGATGTAAGGTGATGTATTGGATGGGAATGAGGGGGCGGCCCATCGACCACCCCCGATCCTGCTACTTGCGGGCCTCCGTCTTCCGGCGCTGGCGCCGCTCCCGGGCCTCTCGGTTCCGCCTCTCCCGCCGCTCCTCCTTCTCTCGGGCCTCTTCGGCCTCCCGCTTTCCCTGGAGCGTCCGCCGGAAAAAGAGCTCGATGAAGAGACCCAAGCAGCGCTTGTTCAGAAGATGCTGCGCGCTCGGGAGGAAATCGAGAGGTCGGGTGTTCCTCTGCTCGACTGGGACGATCTGGAACGCGAGATCGCAGAGCGCCGCGGCGCGCCGCCGCGGCTCTACCGCTGCCAGAGATAGGTGAGCTTGAAGGCCAAGCGCCGGTCGCGGGCCATGGGTGCTCCTAATCCTAATAGAGCAGGAAGCACCCTGTTTCAGTACAATTCCCCCCATGCCGTTCTCCGTCCGGCAGATCGACCATGTAGAGGTGTTCGTGAAGGACCTGGAGGCCTCGGTGCGCTGGTACGCCGAGGTGCTCGGCCTGCGGGAGGTCTGCCGGTTCGAGCCTCACCCGATCATGATCGGCATCGGCGGCACGATGCTCGCGCTCTTTCAGGCGCGCGGCGAGAGAGGGGCGAACGGCTCCGCGCCGCACTGGCACCTCACCGCCTGGCAGACTGGTCCGGAAGGCTTCGCGGCCGCGCAGGAGCACCTGCGAGAGCTGGGCGTTCCCTTCCGGGGTCCGGTCGACCATGACATCGCCTGGTCGATCTATTTCGACGACCCCGACGGCAATCCACTGGAGATTACCTATTACAAGGCCGCGCCGGACGGCTCGAATCCGGCGTGAGCGAGGCCCCCCTCTCCCGATCGGAAAAGAGCGATGGGAGACGGGGGACCGGAGGGTGAGGATCAGAACACCAGCCGCACGCCCACCTGCACCTGCCGCGGGTCGCCGCCGCCCGAGCGGATGGTGCCGTCGAAGCTCGCCGCGACGCCGTTGGTGACCTCCGGGCGGAGGAAGTTCGGCTCGTCGAAGACATTGAAGACCTCGACGATCGGCTCGAGCGCGATGCGGCCGAAGTCGAAGGTCTTCGCCAGCCGCAGGTCGAGCGAGTTGAACTCGTTGTCCTTGCGCTCGGTGTTGCGCAGGATGATGGTGCCGTCGGGTCGCACGCGGTTGGCGACCGACCTGGGCTGCGCCGAGCGGTAGGAATAGCGGGCGTTCAGATCCAGATCCCAGGGCAGGCGGAAGAGCGCCAGCCCGTTGAAGCGATGGCGCTGGTCGCGGTCGGACCAGTTGTACTCGCGGTCGAGGTGCCGGGGGTCGACGTAGCGGAAGGTGAATGGGTCGCGCTCGTTGTCGTCGTCCGACTTGTCCTGCGAGTAGGTGTAGTAGGCCTGGAAGGAGTAGTTGCCCGTCATCCGCTTGTTGGCGCCCACCGTCACGCCCCAGTAGCGGCTCTTGGCGGTGGACTCGACCGAGGTCAGGGTGTTGATGCCGTTGGCCCCGCCCGGCGGCAGACCGGAGTCGTCCAGGGCGAGCCGAAGCGCGCGTCGTTGCGATTGACGAAGCGCGTGATGTGGTCGGTCTTGGCGTAGTTGCCCTTGACGAGCAGCGCCAGACCGGGCGCCACCTCACGCTCCCAGGAGAGCGAGGTCGCCGTGGTGCGCGGAGTCTGCCAGTCCTTGTCGTAGACGAAGACGTCGGGGAAGAAAACCGGCGCGCCGCGCGCATCGATCAAGGTGCGGTAGTCCGGCGGCGGCGGCAGCGCACCGATCGAGCCCAGGAAGCTGTTGCGGAAGAGCGTCTGGCCGATCGAGCCGTTGGTCGAGCGCGTCGAGGCCAGGTTCAAGGCCGGCAGGCGGGCGTGGAAGACGCCGGCGGTCATGCGCACCACGCTCTTGTCGTCGGGCGCCCACGAGATGCCGAGGCGCGGCTGCCACATCTCCATGTCGTCGGGGATGTTGCCGTCCGAGGGGAATTCCTGGCCGTTGCGGGTCTGGCCGATGAACGGCGCGAAGAAGACCTCATCGGCCGGAGTGCGCGTGTCGGGGTTGTCGAGGCCCTCCCAGCGCAGCCCCATCTGGACGGTCAGGTTGGCGGTCGGGTGCCACTCGTCCTGCACGAAGAGCGCCGGCTCCTTCTGCTTGATGGTCTGCGTGCCGGCGTCCTCCGCCGTCAGGTTGCCGACGCCCGCCTGCTGCAGGTAGAGGACCACCGGGCCGGAGACCGTCAGGCCCGCCGGGCAGACGCCGCTCTGTGAGCCGGTGACGAACTGGCCGGCGGCGTTCGAGCATTCGACGTAGCTCGGGTTGTTGACGTAATTGATGAAGCCGTCCACGCTGGTGAAGAAGAACTTGCCGTTGGCGAAGCCGATGAACGTCTGCGACGACGCCACTTCGTTGTAGTCGAAGCCCATCTTGATGTTGTGCTTGGTGCGCAGCATCGAGAAGTTGTCGGTCAACTGCGTGCGGTCGTCGTCGTACTCGACGGGCAGGAAGAACGGCAGGCCGAAGCGGTTGTCGACGGAGAGGATCGAGGTATCCGGGAACGGCCGGTCCTGGCCCGGGATGTTCGGCCCCTCGTAGGGCCGCGGCCGCCATTCCTTGGCGTACTGGGCGCGCAGCTCGTTGAGGTTCGAGGAAGAAAGCGTCGAGATCCAGGTGATGGTGCCGGCGTGCGAATAGTCCTGCTCGACGCCGTTCGAGGAGCGGCCATAGGATCGACGTCGAAGGTGCCGTTGAGCTGCTCGGAGTTGGTATAGGAGTAGCGGAGGGTGAAGAGGTTGGAATTCGACACAGACCAGTCGAGCTTGGCGAGCGCCACCTCGGCGTCGTTGGAGCGCTCGATCGGGCCGTCGTCTTGCGGAATGCCGATCGAGTCGAGGAAGTCGACCAGACGCGCGTCCATGCGGCCGGCCTGGGTCTGCTTGGTCTCGTCGCCGCGCTGCGCGTCGGCGGCGAGGAAGTAGAACACCTTGTCCGGCACGAGCGGCCCGCCGAGCGTGAAGCCGAACTGGTTCTGGCTGGAGTCGCCCTCCTCGGGATTGTGCCGCCGCCCGGCTTCTGCGGGTCCGAGGACAGGCTGTCGTTCTTGAAGAAGACGTGGGCGGTGCCGGAGAGCTGGTTGGTGCCCGACTTGGTGACCACGTTGACGAAGCCACCCGCGGAGCGGCCGAACTCGGCCGGGGCGCCGTCGGCGACCACCACCACCTCCTGCACCGCGTCGAGATTGAAGGTGAAGGGCGGGCGCTGGCCTCCGCGCTGCTCGCCGAAGAAGGGGTTGTTGAAGTCGGCGCCGTCCACCGAGATGTTGTTGGCGATGCCCTTCTGGCCGTTGATCGACAGCTCGTCGCCGTCGGGGCCCTGCACGATGGTCACGCCGGGAGTGAGCTTGGCGTAGTCGAGGAAGTTGCGGCCGTTGTTGGGGAGCCCCTCGACGGCGTCGGTGCCGATGCGGACCATCCCCTCGGTGCGGCTGGTCTCGATGACCGGCGCCTCGCCGGTGACGGTGATCTCCTGCTCGACGCCGGCGAGCTGCATCGTGATCGGCAGGTTGATCGTCTGGCCGACCGACAGCTCGATTCCCTCGCGCACCAGGTTCGCGAACCCGTCGAGGCTCACGGCGATGCGGTACGGGCCGAGCGGCAGCAGGACGGCGCGGAAGCGGCCCTCGGGTCCGGTGGTGACGACCTGCTCGAAGTTGGTCGCCGTGTTGCGGAGAGTGACGGTCGCGCCCGGCAGCACACCCCCTTCCGGATCGATGACTGTCCCTTCGATGACGCCGGTGGTGGCCTGGGACTGGGCGGACGCGCCCACGGCCGAGGCCAGGACCAGCATGAGACTGAGCCCCACGATACGCCAGATCCTTGGCATTGATTCCTCCCTGTCGAAGACAGCATCCTGTGACGGATACGGCAGGTCGTCGACGAAGAATATACATCCGAACGGCCTGCTACGATACCGGCCGCCCCATGGCTACCGATCCTCCAATCCCGGGCAAATGGCGGACCATCGGCCTCCTCGCCTTGGCCTCGCTCCTCGCCATGTCGGTCTGGTTCTCGGCCTCGGCCGTGGTGCCGCAGCTCACGGCCGCCTGGGGCCTGTCGGGCAGCCTGCAGTCGTGGCTGACGATGAGCGTCCAGATCGGCTTCGTGGCCGGCGCGCTGCTCTCCGCGGTGCTGAGCCTCTCCGACCGGATCCCCGCGGAGCGGTTGTTCGGCCTGAGCGCTCTCGCCGCGGCAGGCTTCAACGCGGCGGTCCCGCTCCTGGACGCGGCCGGCCCGGCTCTCCTCCTGCGTTGCCTGACCGGGATGGCGCTGGCCGGCGTCTATCCGCCGGGGATGAAGCTCGTGGCCTCGTGGTGCAGGCTCGACCGCGGCCTGGGGATCGGCCTTCTCGTCGGGGCGATCACGATCGGCTCGGGGCTCCCGCACCTCCTGAACGTCACGCCCGGAGGGATGCCCCCCTGGCGCGGCGTCCTCTGGCTCACCTCGGCGTTCGCCCTGGCCGCGGCCGTCCTCGGCGGCCTCTTCGTCCGGCCCGGCCCCTACCTGGGCAAGGCACCACCCTTCGACTGGCGGTTCGCCGGCCGCGTGCTCACGGACCGGCCGACGCGGCTCGCCAACTTCGGCTACCTGGGTCACATGTGGGAGCTCTACGCCATGTGGACCTGGGCGCCCCTCTTCCTGCTGGCGAGCTACGAAGCGGCCGGCTGGAGCCCGCGCGCGGCCCGCCTTGCCGGTTTCGGCGTGCTCGCCGCGGGGAGCGTCGGCTGTGTGCTCGCCGGCAAGCTGGCGGACGGTCTGGGCCGCTCACGGGTCACGGTGTGGAGCCTGGTCGCCTCCGGCGCCTGCGCGCTGACCGCCGGTTTCCTCTTTCACCGGCCCGGGCTCCTGACGGCCCTCTGCCTCTTCTGGGGCTTCGCGGTGGTCGCCGACAGCGCCCAGTTCAGCGCCGCGGTGAGCGAGCTGGCCGATCCGCGCTATGTGGGAACGGCCCTGACCCTCCAGACCAGCCTCGGCTTCCTCCTCACCCTTTTCACCATCCGCATGATCCCGCCCCTGCGCGACCTCATCGGCTGGCAATGGGCCTTCGCAGTCCTGGCCCTCGGGCCGGCCTTCGGCATCTGGAGCATGCTGCGCCTGCGGCGGTTGCCCGAGGCGGCGAAGATGGCGGGAGGGAACCGGTGAACATGGCGCGCCTCGCGTAGGGGCGGGTCTGGACGGGCGGGTTGGTGGCGCGACCCGCCCCGGGTGGGAGGGGACTGCCCACGATCCCGACAGAAAGATCCGTCTACCTCGCGTTGGGGCGGGTCTGGGTGGGCGGCTGATGGCGCGACCCGTCCCGGGGGGAGGCGGGAATTTCCCCCACCCAGGGCGGGTTGCCCCACCACCCATTCCCCCAAACCCGCCCCTACGCGAAACACGCACTCCGAAGTAACGTAGAATACGTCTCCATGAAATTCGATGCGGAGAAACACCACCGCCGATCGATACGGCTCCCCAGATACGATTACTCCAGAACAGGCTTCTACTTCGTCACTTTCTGCTCGCACGACCGGAGCTGCATATTCGGGGAGATCGTGAATGGAGAAATGCGCCTGAACCGGGCTGGTACCACAGTGGCCAATTGCTGGGCGGACCTACCCAAGCACTACCCGCATGTAGCCTTGGATGTCTTCGTGGTCATGCCGAATCATGTCCATGGGATCTTCGAGCTCAGAGAGCTGCCGATCTCGGCTGCCACCCGGCGACATGATCTGTCAGAAGCCATCCGAGCCTTCAAGGCATTTTCCGCACGACGAATCAATGCAAGAAACGGCACCAAAGGCATCCCGGTATGGCAGCGCAATTACTACGAACGAGTCTTACGGGATGAGGAGGAATTGGTGCGAGCCAGACGCTACATTCTTGAGAATCCCGCGAAATGGGACATGGACCAGGAAAACCCTGTCCGCCTCGCGTAGGGGCGGGTCTGGACGGGCGGGCGGTGGCGCGACCCGCCCCGGGTGGGTGGCGGAGATTTCCCCCACCCAGGGCGGGTTGCCCCACCACCCATTCCCCCAAACCCGCCCCTACGCGAATGGCGGCCTGCGAAGAAAAGCGCCCGAGATGATTCGCCCCTACTCCCCCAGCGGCACCTTGACCTCGCCGCGCGCCTTGGCCTTGAGGTAGTCGCGGTTCATACGGGCGATGAAGTCGATGGAGATCCCCTTGGGACAGACGGCTTCGCACTCGCGGTAGTTGGAGCAGGCGCCGAAGCCCTGCAGCTCCATGGCCTCGACCATGGAGACGGCGCGCTGGTCGCGCTCGGGCTGGCCCTGCGGCAGGAGGCCGAGGTGGGAGACCTTGGCGCCGGTGAAGAGCTGCGCGGCGCCGTTGGGACACTGGGCCACGCAGGCTCCGCAGCCGATGCACTCGGCGGCTTCGAAGGCGCGATCGGCCAGCGGCTTGGGCACCGGGATCAGGTTCGCCTCCGGCGCGCTGCCGGTCGAGACCGAGATGTAGCCGCCCGCCTGGACGATGCGGTCGAAGGCGGCGCGGTCGACCATCAGGTCCTTGACGAGAGGGAATGCCCGCGACCGCCAGGGCTCCAGGTACAGGGTGTCGCCGCTCTTGAAATGGCGCATGTGGAGCTGGCAGACGGTCGTGTGCGGCAAGGGGCCGTGCGCCTCGCCGTTGATCATGAAGCCGCAGGAGCCGCAGATCCCTTCGCGGCAGTCGTGGTCGAAGGCGATCGGGTCCTCCCCCCGCTCGATGAGCTGCTGGTTGAGGACGTCGAGCATCTCCAGGAACGAGGCGTGCTCGTTGACCCCCTTCGCCTCGTAGCGCACCATCTTGCCCGGTTTGCCGGGTCCGGCCTGACGCCAGACGTAGAGCTTGAGGTCCATTACTTGTAGCTCCTCTGAGTCGGCTTCACGGCCTCGAATTCGAGCGGCTCCTTGTGCAGGACCGGCGGCCGGC
The DNA here is from genome assembly GCA_963842525.1 of uncultured Holophagales bacterium. GTDB lineage: Bacteria > Acidobacteriota > Thermoanaerobaculia > Multivoradales > UBA5704 > UBA5704. The sequence continues at coordinate 548,145 of CAWJGT010000009.1, read as the reverse complement.
CTCCGTTGTGCTCCCAGGCCGCGACGTACGAGTACTCCGCGTCGTTGCGCAGCGCCTCGCCGTCCGGGGTCTGGTATTCCTCGCGCAGGTGACCGCCGCACGACTCGTTGCGGTCGAGCGCGTCGATGCACATCAGCTCGGCGAGCTCGAAGTAGTCCGCCACACGGCCGGCCTTCTCCAGCTCCTGGTTGACCTCGGCCGGACCGCCCGGGATGCGCAGGTTGCTCCAGAATTCGTCGCGCAGCGCCGGGATGCGCTCGAGCGCTTTCCTGAGCCCCGCCTCGTTGCGCGCGATGCCGCAATAGTCCCAGGTAATGCGGCCGAGCTCGCGGTGGAAGGAGTCGGCCGTGCGGCGCCCCTTGATCGAGAGGAGCTTGTCGATCCGGGCGCGGACCTCCGCCTCGGTGGCGGCGAAGGCCTCGGTCTCGGTGGTCGGCTTCTCGCCCAGGTGCCCCGCCAGGTAGTCGCCGATCGTATACGGGAGGACGAAATAGCCGTCCGCGAGGCCCTGCATCAGCGCGCTCGCGCCGAGGCGGTTGGCGCCATGGTCGGAGAAGTTCGCCTCGCCGAGGACGTACAGCCCGACGAGGTTGCTCATCAGGTTGTAGTCCACCCAGAGGCCGCCCATGGTGTAGTGCGGCGCCGGGTAGATGCGCATCGGCACCTCGTACGGGTTTTCGCCCGTGATCTTGTCGTACATCTCGAAGAGGTTGCCGTAGCGCTCGGCGATGGCCGCCTTGCCCAGCCGCTTGATGGCGTCGGAAAAGTCGAGGTAGACGCCGTTCTTCTGCGGCCCCACGCCGCGCCCTTCGTCCACCACTGTCTTGGCGTTGCGGGCCGCCACGTCGCGCGGCACGAGGTTGCCGAAGGCGCGGGTACTTGCGCTCCAGGAAGTAGTCGCGGCCGGAATCCGGGATCTGGTCCGGGGAGCGGGCGTCTTTCGGGTCCTTGGGCACCCAGATACGGCCGTCGTTGCGCAGCGATTCGCTCATCAGGGTGAGCTTGGACTGGTAGTCGCCGGAGGCCGGGATGCAGGTCGGGTGGATCTGGGTGAAGCAGGGGTTGGCGAACAGCGCCCCCCGCCGGTGCGCGCGCCAGGCTGCGGTGACGTTCGAGCCCTTGGCGTTGGTCGACAGGTAGTAGACGTTGCTGTAGCCGCCCGTGGTGAGCACCACGGCGTGGCCGGCGTGGCGCTCGATGGCCCCGGTCACCATGTTGCGGGTGATGATCCCGGCGGCGCGGCCGTTGTCCATCACCAGGTCGAGCATCTCGGTGCGCGGCAACATCGCCACGGCACCTGCATCGATCTGCCGGCAGAGGGCCTGGTAGGCGCCGAGGAGGAGCTGCTGGCCGGTCTGGCCGCGGGCGTAGAAGGTGCGGGCCACCTGGGCGCCGCCGAAGGAACGGTTGTCGAGCAGACCGCCGTATTCGCGCGCGAAGGGGACGCCCTGGGCCACGCACTGGTCGATGATCCGCAGCGAGACCTCGGCCAGGCGGTAGACGTTGGCCTCGCGCGAGCGGAAGTCGCCGCCCTTGATCGTGTCGTAGAAGAGCCGGAATACGCTGTCGCCGTCGTTGTGGTAGTTCTTGGCGGCGTTGATGCCCCCTTGGGCGGCGATCGAGTGGGCGCGGCGCGGGCTGTCCTGAAAGCAGAAGCACTTCACCCGGTAGCCGAGCTCGCCGAAGCTCGCCGCAGCCGAGGCGCCGGCAAGGCCGGAGCCCACGACGAGGACCGTGAACTTCCGCTTGTTGTTGGGGTTGACCAGCCGCACGTGCCCCTTGTGCTCCTCCCACTTCCTCTCCAGGGAACCGGACGGGATCTTGCTCTCGAGCTTCATGACGGACGGCTCCTAGCGGGCTATTGGACCAGGCCGGTCAGCACGGCCAACGGAAATGAGATATTGCCCACGGTGACGATCCAGGCGAAGGCATGGGCGAAGGTGTCGCGCCAGCGGTTGAACCGCGGATGGTTCCACCCCAGCGACTGGAACAGGCTCCAGACCCCATGGTAGAGGTGGAATCCCAGGGCGACCTGCGCCACGATGTAGAAGAGCGACACCCACCAGATCGAAAAGCCAACCACCACGTTATGGTAGACGGCCCCTTCCTGGAAGTCCGGATGGACGGTCCCCGTCGTGAAGTGCAGGATGTGGTAGATGATGAACAGGGCGATGATGACGCCGCCCCATCGCATGGTCCGCGACGCATAGCTTATCGCCACCCGGTCGCGCTTCCGGTAGGCGACGGGGCGCGCCTGCCGGCTCATCCGCGTGACCTGCCAGGCGGCCCAGATGTGGAGGACGACGGAGGCGAGCAGCACGAGCCGCATGATCCAGAGAACGCCGTTCGGCGGAATCGCCGGCGCTCCGACCTGGCGCAGGAACACGCCATAGTCGTCGAGATGGCCCGGACCTTCGTACAGATGGAGGTTGCCGATCATGTGCAGCAGCACGAAGCCGAAGAGGATGATGCCGGTCACGGCCATCACCGCCTTCTTGCCGACCGCGGATCTGTAGAGCTCGGAAAACCAGGACATTCCCTTTCCTCTCGGGGCTCGAAGCGCGCGCCCCGTCCGTATCCTATGTCAACTGCGCCGAGTTTGTGACAGTCGTCACAAGGGCGGGAATGGGATCCTAAACCGCCGCGCCGGCCGGACGCCGCCGGCGCCGGCGGCGTGGCCGGGAGCGCGCTTCTGCTCCCGGAGGAGCCTTGAGGGGAGGCCGGCGCCGCGCCGCGGCCAGCCACTCGGCGAGCGCCTCGCCGCCCTCGCCCGTGGCCTCGACCAGGATTTCGAAGAGCAGCAGCGCGTCCTCGAACCAGGGCTTGCGGGAGAGCTTCACCCGCTCGTGGAAGGCCCAGCCGGGCTCGCAGAGGCGCTGGAAGCCGATCAGGGCCTGGTTGATCTGCAGGGTCTTCAGGTTCGAGACGGTGAAGCGGGCGAAGAACGGGCTGATCTCCTCCTGGATCATGACCTCGATCTCCGACCGGCTCATCGGCCGCTTGAGCGCCGCCTCGAGGTCGTCGCGCCGGAGCATGACCTTGGGCAGCAGCAGGGCGGCGAGCAGCGCCGAATCGGGGAGCGCCCGCTCGGCGGCGACCATGCGGTCGATCACCGGCAGGATCTGGCCGAAGTCCCCCATCCCCCGCCGCCCGGCGGTCAGCATGGCATCGGCCTCGGGGAGCAGGACCTCGAGCAGGCCGAGCTCCAGCATCCATTGCATGGCGGCGCCGGCGTGGCCGCAGCGCAGGAGCTGGGCGATCTCCTCGGTCACCCGCGCCGGCGAGGCCTTCTCCAGCTCCTTGCGGTGGCGCTGGATAGCCTCCTGCGTCTGTTGGTCGATGCCGAACCCCAGGCGGCCGGCGAACTCGCAGGCGCGCAGCATGCGGACCGGGTCCTCGCGGAACCGCAGGTCGGGATCCCCGATCACCCGGACGAGCTTGCGCTGCAGGTCCTCGATGCCCCCGGTATGGTCGATCACCGAGTAGTCGGCGATGTTGTAGAAGAGTGCGTTGATGGTGAAGTCGCGGCGGAAGGCGTCCTCGCGCGGGGTGCCGTAGGTGTTGTCGCTGGTGATCAGGAGCTCGCCCGGCTCGCCGCGCTGCTCGTCCGGGTCGGGATCGCGGCGGAAGGTCGAGACCTCGACGGCGCTGCCGTCATGGAAATAGACGTGCACCAGGCGGAACCGGCGGCCGATGATCCGCGAGTTGCTGAACAGGCGCCGGATCTCGTTCGGCCGCGCGTTGGTGCCGACGTCGAAGTCCTTCGGCGTGCGGCCCAGAATCAGGTCGCGGACGCTGCCGCCCACCATGTAGGCCAGGTAGCCCGCGTTGTTGAGCCGGTACAGGACCTTGACGGCGCTGGTGTTGATGTCTCTGCGGGAGATGGGGTGCTCGGATCGCGGGACGATGCGAGGCTCCCCCCCATTGGCGTCGCTCACAGGGTGATTATATGGGACAGGCCCCGGAATCTGCCTTTGGGGCGCTCGGCCTCGTCGCACTAGGGAGGAGAAAAAAGAGGGCCAGGGCGGGCGGAGGGCTTAAGACCCGCCCTGGCACCGGAGGGAGAGGAGCTCGGTTTGGGTCGTTTCCTGGTTCTGCATGGCTGTGTGTCTCTTGCTGTTCCTGGATTCGACCCCTTCGATTTTTCTCCTGATCCACGATGCGTGCCAAGGCGGCGGTGGAGCGAAGAGATCTTTTGTTTGCAGCAGGTTAGGCGGCAGCGCGGCTCTTGGACAGCCCACGGACGGCCGTGTACGTCACCTGCGGGGGACGAGGAAACGGCCGGCGCGGCCTCTGCAGGAGGACGGGACTCACACCAGCCGGGTCGGCACGTCGATCTCCGACATGAGCGTCCGGTGGACGGGGCACTTGTCCGCTATTTCGAGGAGCCGGGCCTGCTGCTCCTCGGTCAGGGGGCCGAGCACCTCGATCTCGCGCTCGATGCGGTCGATCTTCCCCTCCTTGGTCTCGCAGGCGGCACAGTCCAGCGCGTGGACCTTGGAGTGGCGGAGACGGACCCGCACGCCTTCGAGCGGAAACCCCTTGCGGTCGGCGTACAGGCGCAAGGTCATGGAAGTGCAGGCGCCGAGGCCGGCGAGGACCAGCTCGTAGGGGGTCGGGCCGGTGTCGGTCCCACCGAGCTCGGCAGGCTCGTCGGCGGCGAGGCGGTGCCGGCGCGCCACGATCTCCTGGGCGAGCTTCTGGACCTCGACGACCAGGACCTCTCCCTGCTTGCCTGCTGCGGGGAGGGTCTCGATCTCCAGCTCCTCTTCTTCGAGATACCGGCTCGCCCAGGCGGCCAGGGTCTCGCCGGCGAAGCGGGCATCCCGCTCGCGGGAGAGGAGGTGGTCGGCCATCCCCAGCGAGATGAAGCTCTTGGGATGGCGGGCCGCCTCGAAGATGCGCTTCGCATGCTCGATGCCGACGACGTTGTCCACGGGCGAATGGAAGATCAGGAGCGGCCGGTGGAGCCTGGAGAGGACGCCCTGGAGATGGTCCGCGGCCAGGTCGTCCAGGAGCTGCCGGCGGATGCGGAACGGGTGCCCGCCGCCGAGGTCGATCTCGGCCTCGCCGCGGGCCTCCAGCTCGGGGGAGAGACGGACGAGGACGTCGCGCAGGTGCTCGGTGTCGCTCGGCGCGCCGAGCGTCGCGACGGCCTTCGACTCGGGGATCCGCTCGGCCGCGGCCAGTATGGCGGTCCCGCCGAGGCTGTGCCCGACCAGGAGCCGCGGGGCCTCGCGCTCCCGGCGCAGGAAGTCCGCCGCGGCGACCAGGTCGTCCAGGTTCGACGAAAAGTTGGTCGCGGCGAAGTCGCCCTCGCTCTCGCCGATACCGGTGAAGTCGAAGCGGAACACGGCGATCCCTCGCTCCACCAGGGCACGGCTGATCCAACCGGCAGCCTTCAGGTCCTTCGAGCAGGTGAAGCAGTGGGCGAAGAGGGCGTAGGCCGTGGGCTCGGTGTCAGGGCTCTCCAGGCGGCCGGCCAGCATGCCGCCGTGGGCGCCAGGAAAGTGCAGGTGCTCGCGTCGCATGGAGACCCTCCCGGGTGAAGGTCGAATCCTATCTCACGCCCGGCTAAGATAGATGCCATGGAGCCCCTCCGCCTCCGGCCTTTCGCCGCCCGCGTCCTCGCCGTCCTCGTCCTAGCCGCCGCGGGGACGTTCGCCTTGTGGGCCTGCGGGCCGTTCTTCCCCAACTGGCTGACCGGCGACGAGGCATCCGTCCTCGACGCGGCGGCCCTTCCCTTGCGGCAGGAGCTCGCGGCATGGCTCCGGTTCCTCCGGACGCCGTTCAAGTCCGTGCCGCCAGCCGACAACGACCCCTTCGCCCAGACCGCGGCAACGGACCTGGCGGACCTGCGCAAGGCGCTCGAAAAGGGCGGCATGACGGCCGCGCCGCGACAGGCGCTGGTCGCCGAGTACTCCCGGGTCCGCACCCGGCTGCGCGAGCATGCCGAGTCCGCCGGCGTCTTCCAAAGGGGAGATGAGCCGGCGCCGCCACCCCCTCCAACACCGTTGCCGGCCGATCTCCGGACGCCGGCCGGGGTGCCTGCCGAATTCGCCGACTACCTGGAAGGGGCGATTGCCTACCACCAGGGGCGTCTCGACGCGGCGCGCGCCGCCTGGGAGAGGCTCCTCCAGAGGCCGGAGGACCAGCGGCGGTGGCGGTCCACCTGGGCGGCCTTCATGCTCGGCAAGACCGCCCTGCGCCGGAAGGATCCGCAAGCGGCCGTGCCCTGGTTCCAACGCACCCGAGAGCTCGCCGAAAAGGAGCTGGAGGACAGCCTCGGCCTCGCCGCCGCCAGCCTGGGCTGGGAGGCGCGGGCGAGCCTCGGGCAAGGCCACTACGACAAGGCCCTCGTGCTCTATGCCCGCCACGCCGAGAGCGGCGATCCGCTCGCCCTCTCCTCGCTCCAGTACACCTCCCGGCAGGCACTCAAGGCCGGCTCCGACGCGCTCCTCCCGGTGGCCCGCTCGCCGGAGTCGCGCGGAATCCTCACGGCGTTCCTAGCCTGGCGGCACGAGGCGCCCTGGGGCTCGCAGTACGGCATCCAGGATGTTGAGGGAGGAGCTGCCGAGGCGCCGGACCCCGAGGTCTCCCGGTGGCTCGCGGCGGTCAAGGCGGCCGGGGTCAAGGACGTCGGCGGCGCCGAGCGGCTCGCCTGGGTCGCCTACCAGGGCGCCGACTACGAAGCGGCCCGCGAGTGGCTGAAGCTGGCGTCCGAGGGCCTCGGGATGACGTCCTGGGTCCGCGCCAAGCTGCTGCTCCGCGACGGCAAGCTGGCCCAGGCCGAAGACCTTCTCGCCCAGGCCGCGAGCCGGCTCGGCGCCGCGAAGCTGGCCTCCGAGGACGAGGACCATTACCGCCCCTGGGGCACGGGCGGCAGGATTGCGGCCGGGCCGCTCGCGTCCGGCGAGCGCGGCGTGGTCCTCACCACCCAGGGGCGCTACCCCGAGGCGCTCCACAATTTCCTGCGCGGCGGCTTCTGGCTGGACGCCGCCTACCTGGCCGAGCAGGTGCTGACGCTCGACGAGCTGAAAACCTACGTGGACGAGCAATGGCCGCCCGGCCGCACCGGCGACAAGCCGCCCGACTGGTTCGAGGGCGTCACCTCGCCGGATCCCATGGGCGTGGCCCACGACATCCGGTACCTGCTGGGCCGCCGCCTCGCCCGCGCCGGCCGCCTCCGCGAAGCCGCGGCATATCTGCCCGCCGCCTCCCAACCCTGGATCGCGGCGCTGGACAAGAACCTGGGCCAGGGACGCGACGCCGCAAAGCCGGCAGCCGACCGCTCCCGCGCCCTCTTCGAGGCCGCCTGTGTGGCCCGCCACTATGGCCTGGCGCTCCAGGGCACCGAGATCGGCCCCGACTGGCGGATCTACGACGGCCAGTACGAGATGAACGGTTTTCCCATACCCTTCGAAATGCGCCGGAAGAACAAGCATCTGGTCCCCGGCCCGGACGAGGAAGAGCGGGTGAAGCAGAGCCGGCTCAATCCTTACCTGCGCTTCCACTACCGCTACAAGGCCGCCGACCTCGCCTGGGAAGCCGCCGCTCTCCTCCCCGACGGCAGCGACCAGAAGGCCGAAGCGCTCGCCACCGCCGGCACCTGGATCAAAAAGCGCGCCCCGGGCTCCGCGGACCGCTTCTATCGCGAGCTCGTCCGCTGCTGCCGCAACACCGACCTCGGCCTGGAAGCCGCGGAGAAGCGGTGGATTCCGGAGGTGGAGACCTGCCCGGGAGGCGAGGAGGAAGAGGGCGGCGAGCCGTAGACAAATCCTGTGCAACGCGCCGTAGAGACGCCCTAGTCCGTTCCCACACCTTACCGGTTACGACACGGTCAGGGCGTCTCCGTCCCCCGCCACCACGAACGTCCAGGACCTGGCACAATCCCCGATGATCTGGCCTGCGTGGTACATTGAGGATCGGGGCATTCATCATGAGCGTCACGATTCCAGACGAGATCCTCCAAGCGGCTCGGATGTCCGCGGGAGAGCTGCGCCAGGAATTGGCTGTCCTGCTTTTCCAGAAAGACCGCCTCACCCTGGGGCAGGCCACGAGCCTGGCCGGACTGGACCGCCTCCGTTTCCAGCACCTCCTGGCCAGCCGCGGCATCCCCATCCACTATGACGTCGAGGAATTCGAGCAGGACCTCTCGACCCTGCGCAGCCTCGGCCGATCTTGATCGTCGTCAGCAACACCTCACCTCTGATCAGCCTCGGTGCCGTTGACCGTCTTGAGCTGTTGCATCAGCTCTGAAGCGGTAGAGGTTTGAACCAAGATAGAAGACGCTCGATCTAAGAGGGTGTTTGGAAATCGAGCCCCGCAAGGGGCGGACGAAATTAGCCCGGCACTTCAGTGCCGGGTTGGGAGGCGCAAACCCACCATCCAGCCCCGGTAGGGGCGGCAGGACATCGCCGATCGGGTTCCTGTCGCCCCTGGCGGGGCTCCGGGGGGTTTGGAATGCGCTCGTTCCCGGGATTGAAATCCCGGGCTAATCTCGGCCGCCCCTGGCGGGGCTGATTTTCCAAACGCCTTCTAAACCAAGGAGACCTTCGATGCTGCTCCGCTCACTCTTGATGGCGGCGGGACTCGGCCAGCTCGCCCTCGCTGCGGCGAGCCTCGCCATTCCTCGCGCCCTGGGATGGCGCGAGGACACGGCGCGGCTGCAGCCGCTCACCCGCCAGGTCTTCTGGGTGTATGCCGCCTATATCTGGTGCTTCCATATCTGCTTCGGGCTCCTCTCCCTGCTCGCGCCGGATTGGCTCCTCGACCGCACACCCCTGGCTGCCGCCGTCTGCGGGTTCATCGCACTCTATTGGGGCGCCCGGCTCGTCCTGCAGTTCGCCTTGCTCGATCGCCGATCCGCGCCGACCGGCTTCAAGTTCCGGGCTGCCGAGGCCGCTCTCGTCACCCTCTTCGCCTACCTCGTGGCGGTCTACGGAGCCGCGCTGGTGAGCCATCTGCGCGCTGGTGGAGGATGAGCGCCTATACGCCGTCGGACCCCCTGATCGCATGGGCCGGCGTGGCGCTCCTCGCCGTCACCCTCGCGCTCGGCCTCGTCATCCGCCGCATCGCCTCCCTGCCTCGCGCCCGGGTCGCGGCCTGGTCGCTCGTGATCCTCGCCTTCGCCGGTGCCGAGCGCCTCACCGCGAGCGAGCCCGCGGGGTTCCGCATGCTCGGCATCCTGGGAGCGCTCCTCTTCGGCATGAAGGCGGTGGTCAGCGTCGAGGAGGCCGCCGCGGGGAAGACCCTCTCTCCGCTCCGCTGGCTCGCCTTCGCCGCCGCCTGGCCGGGGATGCGACCCAGCCTCTTCGCGAGCCTGGGAGCCCGTTCGCAGCCCGGAGGTCTCCGGTTGATCGGCAGCGGCCTCGTCCGCCTCGCCGTGGGTGCGGTCCTTCTCCTGGCCGCCCGCCGGGTCTGGGCCGAGGGCTACGCCGTCGCCGCCACCGTCCTGGCCCTGCCGGGTCTGAGCCTCATCCTCCACTTCGGGCTCTGCAACATCCTGGCGGGCGGCTGGCGGCTGGCCGGAGCCCGCTGCGAAACGCTCTTCCGGGCTCCTCTCCGCTCCCGGAGCCTGACGGAGTTCTGGGGCCGACGCTGGAACCTCGCCTTCTCGGAGATGACGGCGCTCGGCATCTACCGGCCCCTCCTGCCTCGAGTGGGCCGGCCGGCCGCCACCGTGGCCGCCTTTCTCGCCTCAGGCCTTCTTCATGAGATCGCCATCAGCCTGCCGGTGAACCGCGGCTTCGGCCTGCCGCTCTCCTACTTCGCCCTGCACGGCGTCCTGATGCTGACCGAGCGGCGGCTGGAGCGAACCGGCCATCCCGTGTCCCAACGCGCCTGGATCGGTCGCACCTGGACGCTCTTCTGGCTCGTGCTCCCCCTCCCCATCCTCTTCCATCGGCCGTTTCTTGCGGGAGTTGTCTGGCCTCTGCTGGACGGGGGGCTGTAGGCGGGCTCAGCGAAAGACTTCCGCGAGCGGGATCACGACCGCTTCGCCTTCTGAGTCGGAAGAGGGGTCAGCCTTGTCGATCCGCAAGGCCCAACCAGGTGCGCACTCGCGCTTCGACCTCGGAAAGCTGTGCCGGGGCCAGTCTGCCAAGGAGCCGCAGCAATTTCGCGGTTGGGACCGTTACCAGGTTTTGCGCATCAAATCCGCCGGGGCGGAGGAAGTGCGCTCGCAGAGAGACCTCGAAGCGAGAGTGCCGGAGGCTCGTCGTATGGGGTACGAGAGTGACCAAGGCCCGGTCAATGTCCTCCAGAGGGATGCTCAGGACGAGGCAGGGGCGAACTTTGGCGGCCTGGCCGAGGTCGACGAGCCAGACCTCGCCCCTTTGCGGAGATCTCACTCCTCTTGCTCGCGGCGATCGAGCTCAAGGAATACCTGCTCGGCCGCGAGCACGAGATCCTTATCTTCCAGGGCTGGGTAGACATCGGCCGCGGTCCGGCGAAGGATCTCTACGACAACAGTCTGCCTGTCCTCTTCGGGCAGTGCCTCGAACGTCTCGACGATCCGGCGGGCAGCGTCCGTCATGGCTCAAGGTTTCCACAGGTCTCCCATTTCGTCAAGCCGTCACCCCCGGAGCGGGTTGCACCTCTTCAGGCTCTCCAGGCATCTTGTTCCGCAACGGAACACAGATCGAGTGGAGTAAGATCGTCTCATGGCTCGAGCGCACGCAGCTTCGTCCAAGGGGAGCTTCCAGATACCGGCCGCCGCCTTCACCTTCGAGGGTTTCCGGAGGTGGGCGCAGTCGGACACCTTCCCCGAGAACGGGCGCATCGATTACCTGGCGGGCGACGTGGATGCGGACATGAGCCCGGAAGAGATCTCGACGCACAGCCTCGTCAAAAGCGCTTTCGCGCTGGGCCTCGGCATCCTGATCGCCGAACGTAAGCTCGGATATCTCTTCATCGACCGGTTCGACATCCACACCCTCAAGGGTGGTGTCTACACACGAGTCAGGCCCAGTGTAGGCGGCTGGTTACGCTCGCCCCGGCTGGGCGTCTCCTTCCGGCTCGTCCGCCATATAGACTCGTTCCTCGGTTGGAACTACACGCTAGAGCTGCGTGGGTGATCCTCGGCCGATCTTGACCGTCGTCAGCAACGCCTCGCCGCTGATCAGCCTCGGTGCCGTTGACCGGCCTCGGCCCCTATGACGGTTCCGGAACCTTCTACGCTCCGCCAGGTTGATGAAGGAGCATCCAAGACGTGCCGAACTTGTCCCTGAGCATGGCGAAGCGATTGGCGAAGGGTGTCTTCTCCATCTTCATGAAGATTTCACCCCCGTCCGCAAGCAGGGCGTATACGCGCTCCGCGTCCTCCTCACGATCCAGAGTGAGCGTCAGGTAGGCGCTTCGCATCGGTTCGGCGGTCGGAATGTCCGCACCCATGAGCACTGTTGTGCCGATCTCGATGCGGGCGTGAAGGACCTTTTCCTTCCAATCAGCCGGGATGCTCGGATTGGGCTGTTCCCCATGCCGTACGATCCCCGTGATCTTGCCGTCAAGGTGTTGCTCGTAGAAGCGGAACGCCTCTTCGCAGTTCCCGCGATAGTTCAAATAGATATCCAGTCGCATATTGTCACTCCCCCTGAACGCCTGGGCTCACCGCCGAGGTCATGTGGACCCGTTTACGCCTTCCAGCGTGCCGCGTCGATGATCGACCAGATGTGGACGATCCAGCCCAGCAAGAAGATCCACAGTACGCCTGCCAGCACGAAGTGGACGAGCGCCACGAGCACGCGCCCCTGAAGGAGCTGTCCCAATCCGGGGATGAAGAAGCTCGCAAGGGCGGCAAGGACGTTTCCAGCAGAGCCTTGTTCAGCCATGGCGCGATCTTACCAGCAGGAAGGGGATGGATCGTCCGGCTCACTTACTCGGCGGCGCCTGCGCGTCAAGGCAGCCGGACAGGCCTGCCAGCGCGATGAGCAGGGTGACGAGCGCTTTTCTCACACGATAGCTTCAGGCAGCCGACCGCCCCTGCCGGGCCGCGATGTGGGCCACCCTTTTGGCGAGCTTGTCCTTGAGTCCCTTCTGGTTCTCCCAGAAGATCACCGGGATGTCCTTGGTGTCGAAGGGCAGCACAGTGTCCTTCTTCGCCGTGACGATCAGCGGCTTGCCCTGTCCCTCCGCGTAGCCGAGCTCATAGTAGACGTTCGGCCTCGGCTCGCTCAGATCGGCGATGACGAAGGCGCAGTTTCGGATGCGCGACAGCATCTCCGGCAGGATCCGTTCGACATCGTTCTCCTCGTCGATCCGGCGACACCGATAACCGAAGCGGTCGCAGACCGTCTGGAACGACTCGAGAGCATCCGCCAGGGCCGGCTCTTCCGAAAAGGACATCATCACGAAAACATTGCTGGAGATGCAGGCCTTCTCGGCCAGGCTGATGATCCGGCCTGCCAGCTTTTCGAGATCGGGGGTCATCTCCGAGAGCGATTCGAAGTCGCTCTGTTCGAGATGCGAGGCCCGGAACGAGTCGAGCTCTTCGTGATAGATGTCCTTCGCGGCGCCGCCGAAGCGCGGGATGGGCAGGATCGGCTTCCTGGCGATCCGGGCCCAGTTCGCGGCGCGGTGGGTCCCCTTGAAGCCGCCGAGGAGGATGACCGCGTCCGCTTGTTCGATCGGCTCCGGAACGCGCAGGCGCGGGCTCCCGCTTCCCAATCGCTCAGCCGCGACATGAGGACGCTGCCGCGGCCGAACGCCTGCTGCTCTCCGGCCATCACATAGCTGATGAGCCGGGTCTCCGGCTCCAGCTTCAGGTCCTCGGCAGCCGCGCCGGCCCCTTCCGCCACCACTGCATCCAGGCTCGTCCGGCAGCCGCTCAACAGGGTGTGCCCCCTGCGCACGACCTGCTCCCCCAGGTGCCGCGCAAACGTCTGCACGGCGTCGAGGGACTTCTTGTCTTCTTCGTTGAACCCACCCGAGATCAGGATCTTGAGCATCGGCCCTCCGTGTGAACGCCTCTACCCTCCGTGGGAGATCTCCCCGAATTGTTTCACAGGGCAGCCGCTCACTTGACCCTCTGCCCGCGATAGTCCTGTCCGCCTTGATGGATGACGAGCTCGCCGATGCGCCCCTGCTCGTCCTTGACGAATTGCAGGGTGGTCCCCGAGGCGGTGCGGAAGAACTCGGTCTCGGAGGACGGCAGCCATTCGTTTTTCGAACCGCCCTCCTGCAGGGTGTAGATCTTGCCCTGCTCGCTGGTCACAGCGAGCGTGATGGTGCGCTCCGGCGACACCCGGAGCTCGTAGGTGCCGGCGTAGGCCGCGAGCGTCTTGGGATCGACGGTGGCGAGCGCGCGCTCCTGGGGTGCGAAGTCGGGCCATTTGTACTCGCGCGCGACCGCACGGATCACCTCCATGACGAGGGCCGTGCCGCCGGCGCCGTTCGTCATCACGACCGCGCCCTGCCCCGTGCTCTCATAGGCGATCCAGAAGGCCTCGAAGCCCTCGTCCACGCCGCCGTGGCTGAAACGCGCAGAGGCGCCCGTGCCCTCGACGCCAGGCCCGAGCCCGTAGTCCTCCATCTGCACGGTGACCATCTGCCGCGCCGTCGCCGGTGTCAGGATCTTGTTGGAGTGGCCGGCGAGGGTGCGCTGGATCTCGATGGCAATCTGCGCCAGGTCCGCGGGCGTCGTCCACAGGCCGGCGGCGGCCATTTCGGGATAGATGTGCCAGCGCCCCGGGATGGGTTGGCCGTTGTTGTGCGCGGTCGCGGCCAGTACGGCAAACGACGTGGGCAGCGGCTGCTCGTAGGTGCTGTGGCGGAGGCCGAGCGGCTCGAAGACTGTTTGCTGCAGGAGGTCGGGAAACAGCTTTTGGGTCACGTCGACCAGGAGCTGCTGCATGACCGTGTAGCCGCCCCCCGAATAGCGCCACAGCGTGCCAGGCACGGTGTCCACGCGGACGGCCGCGGTGTTTGCGGGGTTCGCAGGACTCGCGGGGCTCGTACCGTCGAGCACCTGGACGACGGTGGGCACGGGCACGTCCGCCGCGTAGCCGGGGAAGCCGTGCACGGTCAGGCCGGCGGTGTGGCTCAGGAGACGGCGCAACGTCACCTTCTGCTCGCGGGTGAATTCGTTCTCCGGCACCTTCCACGAGACGAGCTTCGCGTTCACGTCCTCGTCGAGGCTGAGCCGCCCGTCCTGTACGAGGCGGAGCGCGGCAAGCGCCGCGACCGGCTTGCTGATCGAGCCGGCCTGGAACAGCGTCTCGGGCGTGACCGGATCGCTCTTGCCCGCTTCCTTGACGCCGAAACCGCGCGCCCATTCGACGCGGCCTTCGTTGATGACCGCGACGCTCACGCCCGGCACCTTGTAGAACTGCATCCGCTCGGCCAGGCTCATCGTTGCCGGCGGCGCGCCCTTGACGAGGACGGCCGGCAGCAGCCCGTTCTCGACGCGGTGGATGCGGGCTTCGAAGGCGGCGTCCTTCGCCAGCGGCGCCGCGGCAGGAGCCTGGGCGGTATGACCCAGAGAGAGGCTTGCCAGGGTGACGAAAAGTGCCGTGAGTGTGTTTTTCATGCCCTTCATACGATGCGCCCTGAAAAACGTTCTTGCGGAGGGCGGCCTTAGAAGAGCTCAGGCACCTACCCCGGACTCCTCGACCTCCTCAATCACGCTCTGCAGGAGCCCCGGCCGAATGTGGAGGGTCGACTTCTCCGGGATCTCTCGGAGGAGCCCGAGTACCTGCGCTCGGGTGCAGAGACCGCGCCGAAGGGAGCGCAGGAGAACTCCGAGCGTCCCCTGAGATCGAAAATGGAGGGCTTTGGCTGCCAACCTGGCAGCGGCATCGTCAGAGAGAAAGATCGCACCCGGATGCGATCCCATCAAGGAGAGCGCCGCCTGCTCGCCGGCTCCGAGATTGAAGGCCCGGACAAGGGTCTCGAATCCTGCATCTCGGGAAATCTCGACAGGCAGGTAGATCAGAGGAAAGGAGGCCTTTCCCAGAACCCCCGGTCGATACCGTTCCACCTCTTCCCAAACCGCGCCGGGCACGAAGACTGCCGCGAAATCAGATAGGAAATCCAAGCTGCCCAGCTCGTCGAGATGGATCAACGGCCCGGCATCGCACACGGCTTCCGCTTGCGAGTCAATCGGCTCCATGGAGGCCCCACTCCACGTCCTCCCGGATGAGCTCCTCCATCAGGTCACTGCGGTGGGAATCCAGAAAACGCCGCAAGGCATGCACGACAATCTCGTCGAGGTCCCGGAACCATCCAGACTCTACGAGCGACTTCATCTGGCCGAGCAGGTGGGCAGGCACTTCCGTTTCCAGGGTGGCGGTTCGGGGCTTCGCGCTCATGGGGTGTCGCCTCGCTGGGTCGGGTCAAGAAGATTCCACGAGAATCGGGGAATCATGGCCCCTATTCTACAGAGTCAACGCGCCCCACCCGCCGTCCGGCTGTACAGCGCCTCGTGGTGCGGGCGGCCCTCGCGGACGAGGTGGATGCGGCCGTAGCGGTGCATGCGGCGGAGGACGACCGAGATCTGGCGGGCCTTGACGGGTTTGCGGAGGCCCTGGCCGAAGCGGCGGTTGATCTCGCTGGTGACCCAGGCGGGGCCGAAGCGGCCGGTTTCGCCTAGGCCTTCGATCACTCTCTTGACCATCCGGCCGAGCCGGGGACGGTAGGCGGGGCCGAAGTCCTCGCCGTCTTCTCCAGGGTCGGGAGGCACGATCCGGTCGGCGAGCTCCAGGACGGCGGCGGAGGCGGACCGGAAGGCGTCCAGGCGTACGGCGATCTGCTCGAGCTCGGCAGCGTGGTGGGTGCGCTGCTGCCGGTGCAGGTCTTCCTGCTTGGCATGAAGGGCCTCCCGCTCCCGATGGAAGGCGGCCTGGGCCTCCAATCGGGCTACAAGGTCGGCAATGGATCGGTTGGCTCGCATCAACCCTCCTCCTGTCCCGAACAACGAGCGGCGACTCGCGGCTCTCCGGCTGCGACTTTGCGCCAGCTACTGGGCGGTCCGGTCCAGCGTCCGTCTTCCAGACCCAGGCAGGTATCGACTGCCGGACTGGAGAGTGCCACTCCCGGTCAATTTGCCGCGAGTCTCCTGCAATAGGCGGCATGGCCCGTCCAAACTCGGGAGAGCTTGCCGACTGTTCGCGGCATATCATACCCGTTTTGAGGCTTCAAATCCAATTCTCTAACTAGCTCCAGGTATGCCGCAATGGTCTGCCACCACTTGGCGGCAAGACTGGATCGTTCGGCGGCACATTGGGCAGAGCGCCAAATTGATTGGAGAGACGTCGCCTTTTGCTGGCCAGGTCCGTCTCGAAACTGTCAGGGTCCTGCGGCACACGTCCGAAGGGCAATGACTGCCCCAAGGCTTTCGCGGCGCGCGCAAAGCGGGCTTTCCTTACATCGAGATCGAGCCCTTGCGGAACTCGGTCTTTGCGAGGTGGGCGTTGACCAGCATCGGGTGGCCGGCGCGGACGAGGGCGAGGGCCTCTTCGAGGACGGCGCGGACGTCGGCGTTCCGGGTCACCACCAGGCCCCGGCCGCCGTAGCCCTCTGCGACCTTGTGGTAGTCGGTGCGGGCGAGGACGACGCCGACGTCGTCCTTGAAGATCTCGATCTGCTCGCGGGCGATCTGCATCCAGGCGGCGTCGTTGCCGACGACCGCCAGGACGGGGACGCCGTGGCGGGCGAAGGAGTCGAGCTCGGCCAGGCTGTAGGCCACGGAGCCGTCGCCGTAGAGGATCCAGACGTCCGCCTCGGGCCGGCAGAGCTTGGCGCCCAGGGCGAAGCCGCCGCCGACCCCCAGGGTGCCGAAGACGCCCGGGTCGAGCCAGGAGAGGGGTTTGCGCGGGCTCACGGTGTAGGCGGCGGTGGCCACGAAGTCGCCGCCGTCGGCCACCAGGACGCTGTCCGGCGCGAGCAGGCGGTCGATCTCGCGGCAGAGGTGGATGGGGTTGACCAGCTCGGTGTCTTCCGGGCTCTCCGGGCTCTCCGGGGTCTCCGTGGTCTCCGGGGCCTCCGGGGCGACTTGGGCCTGCTGGCCGATCTCCCGCTCGCGCTGCAGGTCGCGGGTGCGCAGGTCCCCGAGCCACTCCTTCCAGCGCTCGCCTTTCTCTGCACCGAGCTCCACGGCGAGGCCGCGCAGGAAGAGGGCGGGATCGGCATGGACGGCGAGGTCCGGCTTGCGGTTCTTCCGCAGGTCTTCTTCGCTGCGGTTGACCGAGATCAGCTCGGTCTTGCGGCCGACCTGGCGGCCATAGTCGAGGCGGAAGTCGCTCGGGATGCCCGCGAGGAGGACCAGGTCGGCCTCGCGCAGCGCTTCCTTCCGCTTGCTCGATCCCGACCCCTACTATCCGGAAGAGGTGGAGCACCGCTGGGACCTCGGCTACATGGGCACCTACAGCGACGACCGCCAGCCGACCGCTGGACCGGCTGCTGGTGGAGCCGGCGCGCCGCTGGAGCGAAGGGCGCTTCGTGGTGGCCGGTCCACAATATCCGAAGGCGATCCGTTGGCCGAAGAGCGTCAAGCGGTTCCAGCACTTGGCGCCCGCCAAACACCGGCGCTTCTACAACGCCCAGCGCTTCAGCTTGACCATGACGCGGGCCGACATGATCGCGGCCGGCTGGTTGCCAAGCGTGCGGCTCTTCGAGGCCGCGGCCTGCGGAACGCCGATCCTCTCCGACTCCTGGCCGGGCCTCGGCTCCTTTTGCAAGATCGGCGAGGAGATCCTCACCGTGCGCCACGCCGGTGACGTCCTGTGCTACCTGCGGGACATCCCAGAGCCCGAGCGTCGCGCCCTCGGCCAGAGGGCCCGCGCCAGGGTCCTGCGCGAGCACACCGCCACCCACCGCGCCGAAGAGCTCGAGGGCCATGCCCTCTGCCTCCTGAGCCACAAGGCGGCATAAAATAAAGACCGAAAGGAGACCTCATGGCAGCATCCAAGCGCGAGCTCATCGACACGGGAACGGACAAGCGCTACGTCCGGCGCAACGAGAAAGGCCAGTTCGCCGAAGTGGTCGACGTCGGCAAATCTCTCAGCCAGAATCGGAAAAAGAAAGCGAAGACGACGGTTCCGAAGGGCCAAGGGGACCGGGGCGATCAGAAGCGGTAGGTGAGGCGGGCACGACTTGCCTAAAGCCAAATGCCTCCCGGCGTCGTTCATGGAAGAGGTGCCCGCCTCCGTACCCGTTTCCTCCGCAGCGATCTTTCGCGTCCTCCCGCGCACTCTCCTGAGCCGTGGAGGCCGGACCTGAAGGTTCCAGCTATCCAATCACCTGCCGGGCCTCGTCATCAAGCATTTCGAGGAGCCGTGACCAGGGCCGGCCCGCCCGGTTTGTGAAGTCTAAATACTGCAGCGCCTCAAGCCGTGGATGCAGAGGCGTCGGCTTGAGCACTATCGGAATCACCTTGACTCCCACTCCCCATGCAAAGGCCCATTCATAGGTCACGTACTCCGACTTCCTGGCATTTGGGCTCATAATCACGATCAGTGCACAGCAACCCCTGATTCCCTCGTCGATCTCACTCCGCCAATCCTTGCCGGCTCGGAGCCTTTCGGTGTCGACCCAAGCCGTGTAGCCTCTCTCCTCGATCTTCATCTTGAGGAGCTCGGCGAAGTCGCAGTCCTCGTAAGCGTGACAGATGAAGAAGTCCGCGGCGTACTGCTTCCCTCGACAGCGGGGTTGGTTAGCAGCGGATGCCGAGGAGTCAGTAAGCTCGAGTTGGAGCATCGGATGGCGACCTCGATTCACAATCTTCTCCATCAATCCATCTGCTTCCTCAGCACGGTCGGAATATCGTAGTCGTCCACGTTCAACCAGTTAGGGCCGAAGCCGTTTGGGTCGTCCCCTCGCAGGTGCGCGATGGCCTTGCGGTAGAACGGCACGTCCGCGGCCGAACGCTCGGGTTCCTCCCTCTCGGCGGCTGCGGCGAGCGCCGGGGCCGGCGATGGGGCGTTGTAGGCCGGCTGCGCGGAGAGCGAACGCGGGACGCTCACCACTGGTGGCAATGGCCGGACGACGTCGAGGCTGCGTTCGAAGCCGGTCGCGATGACGGTCACCTTCATCGTCTCTTCGAGCTGCGGATCGATCACCATGCCTGAGATGATGTTGGCATCCGGATCGACCGCGTCGGCGATGATGCGCGCCGCCTCGGCCACTTCGTGCAGCGTCAGGTCGAGGCCTCCGGAGATGTTGATCAGCACACCCTTGGCGCCCTGGATCGAAGTCTCTTCGAGCAGCGGTGAGGAGATCGCCCGCTGCGCCGCCTCGATCGCCCGATGCTCGCCCTTCGCGAAGCCCGTGCCCATCAGCGCCATGCCCATGCCGGTCATGATCGTCCGCACGTCCGCAAAATCGACGTTGACCTCGCCCGGGATGGTGATCAGGTCGCCGATGCCCTGCACCGCTTGGCGCAGTACGTCGTCGGCGATGCGGAAGGCTTCGGAAAGCGGCGTGCCCCTTTCGACGAAGTTGAGCAGGCGCTCGTTGGGGATGGCGATCAGCGTATCGACCGAATTGCGCAGATCCTCGATCCCGCACTCGGCCAATTGCATGCGGCGCCGGCCCTCGAAGCCGAAGGGTTTGGTGACCACCGCCACGGTCAGCGCTCCGACCTCGGCCGCCAGGGAGGCGATGATCGGTACTGCGCCCGTGCCGGTGCCGCCGCCCAGGCCAGCCGTGAGGAAGACCATATCCGCTCCTTCGAGTACCTTGAGGATTTCCTCAGTATCCTCCAGGACCGCCTTGCGTCCAATCTCGGGGTCAGCGCCAGCTCCGAGACCTTTGGTGAGCAACTTGCCGATCGGGAGCTTCACCGGTGCCCGGCATTTGTTCAGCGCCTGCAGGTCGGTGTTGATGGCAATGAACTCGACTCCGCGGAGCCGGGCGTCAATCATGCGATTAACCGCGTTGCCACCCCCCCCCCCGACGCCTATAACCTTGATGTGAACAACTGAGCCCTCCGCCTGTGGGGCGCACGGCCTCTCAGGCCCCACTGCCTCAGGAGTTCTGTCTTCATCGAACAGGATCATGGTCCTAACCTCACGGCTTCTAGTCAGCTCCCGTCCTTACAGCAGCCCGGAGAAAATACCTCGCAGAAAAGACACGAATCCGCGCACGCCGAACCCGGACTTCTGCCGCGGCCGTGGCTGCACTTCCTCGGCGATGAGGGCATAGAGGAGCAGTCCCGAGGCCGCCGACCAGGAGGGGCTGCTGATCACGTCAACCAGTCCCCCCAGGCCGCGCGGCAGCCCGTAGCGCACGCCCGCGTCGAAGATCTGCTCGGCGAGTTCGAGCAGGCCATCGAGCTGTGCGCCGCCGCCGGTGAGCACGACGCCGCCGCGCAAGTCCTCGTCGGGCGAGTGCTTGAGCAGGTCCTCGCGTAGGAGGCTGAACAGTTCCTCGGCGCGCGGCTGCAGGATCTCGCACAGCTCGCGCTTGGGGACGATCCGCGATGTGCTACCCGCCACAGTCGGCACCGCGATCCCCTCGTCGTTGGTGACCATGCTCGGCAGGCAGCATCCCTGCTTGGTCTTGATGCGCTCGGCCTCGGCGAACGGCGTGCGCAGCACCATGGCCAGATCGTTGGTGAAATGGCCGGCGCCGATCGGCGCCACGCCGCTGTACTGGATCTCCCCCTTCGAGAAGAGGGCGTATTCAGTGGTGCCAGCGCCGACGTCGACCAGCAGGGCGCCGAGCTCGCGCTCGTCCTGGGTGAGCACGGCCTCGGCCGTGGCGAGCGGCTCGAAAACCATCTCGACGACTTCGATGCCGGCCCGGTTGACGCAGGTCAGGAGCGTCCGCGACCGAGTGATGTTGCCGGTCACGAGATGGACCATGACCTCGAGGCGCGTGCCGAGCATGCCGAGCGGGTCGTCGATGCCGCCCTGCTCGTCGACGATAAACTCCTGCGGCACGACGTGGAGGATCTCGCGGTCGGACGGCAATGCAGCCGACTTCGCCGTGTCGAGAACCCGCAGGATGTCCTCCCGGGTGATCTCTTGGTCGCTCCGGGCGACGGAGACCATGCCCTTCGAGTTGACACTCCGGACATCGGCACCAGCTATCCCGACATAGGCGCGAAAAATCTCAACACCGGCCATCACTTCGGCCTCCTCGACTGCCGCCTTGAGGGCCTCAACGGTCGCTTCGACGTTGACGATGTTCCCCTTCCGGGTGCCCCGGTTGGGTGCTAGGCCCCTACCGATGATCTCCAGATCTCCCCGGCTGTCGACCTGGCCGATGAGAACCGCCACCTTGGAGGAGCCGATATCGATGGCTACCACAGGCTTGGCGGACACGCGAAACGGTCCTGCCCGGCGAGTGGAGGGGACCGGGCGCTCTGTCCACGTCCCGAACTCTTTGGTGCTACGTCCCGGATCGGGGCTTGGCTCCGGGCGGACCGGACGGAAGATTGCCCCATACCGGCCGCCGTGCTGCGCCGCCAAGGATTCCTTGATCCGGTCGCGCAACTCAAGGCGACGGCTATCCGCCTCCGGAGTCCGCCACACCTCTGCCGCCTCAGTCAGTTGTTCCACCTCCTCGGCGCAGTTCGGGCAGGTGGCAATGTGCTCCTCGACCAACATGAAGCCGACGAACTCTTCGGCGGTCAGATGATCCCCCACCCTCTCCAGGGGCGACAGGCGAAGGCCCGCCAGCAGGTCCGGAAGATGCTTTTTTGTGTTTCTGGCGTTCATTTTTTCTTACCCTCGCCATGAATCCGTTCCGAGAGCATATGCCGGGCGCGGAACAGTCTCACCTTTGCGTTTGTCTCGGAAATCCCGAGTTCCCGGGCGATTTCGGCTGTACTTTTGCCCTGGAAATGGTGGAGGACGACCACGCTCGAATACTGGGGCGGGAGTACCTTAAGGGCGCGCCGGATCGCCTCCGCCTGCTCTTTGTCTTCGAGACTCCTGTGGAGATCGAATCGACTGTCGACGATGAGCTCCGGGCTGTTCTCGATGGTCTGCTGCTCCTCTTCCCGCACAAGCCAGAGGCCAGGAGCCCGCCGCGTTTCCCGTTTCTCCAAGCGGACGCGAGCACGCGAGCAAAACTGACGGAAGCAGACCAGGAGATAGCCTGAGAAGGACAACCTGGAAGGATCGAACTTCCGGATGATTCCCTTCAGCCTGCTCTGTAGGAACTCGGAGAGTGCATCCTCGGCGTCCTCGGCGACGGCGTACTGCCCGAGAAAGCGTACCCCCCAATGCAGGAATTGCCGATAGCGGGATGGCTCAAACAACCAATCGCAGATGACCTCGACCTCCGTCGGCGTCCAGGACAACCCCGGCCTACCCAGGATCACCTGCGGGTCGAGCCGTCCTATTTCCGGCTCGCTCATGGTCTCGGCCCTTTCATCTTCTCCCTCTATAGAAGATTAATCCAGGGACGAAGAGGAAGGTTACAAACCGGAATTCCTACAGCCGAAAGTCTCCCGCCCGGAACTGCGCATAACCTTGACCACAGTTCTGGCTCCGGCTTGCCGATCAGCATGGAAGTCACCATCTACGATTTGGACTGAGGCCTTGCAGGTCGAGGTCGTTTGGCCGGCGAGCACGACCCAGGTAACGAGTTGCCGAAACGGCGCTCCGGGAGGGAAAGACACCAGCAGCGGCCGAGGACCAGCACTACGACGCCGGCGACGTGCGGCTCAAGTCGCTGCCCGTCCGTGTCTACCTCGGCGAAGGCTGCGATCAAAAATCCCGTCCACCGGCGGCACCTGCCGCTTCACCGCCCGCATCGTCAACGGCATGCCGGGCCGGCTGCGCGGCGATGCCTGGAGCGTCGTCAACGCCAACGCTCCCGGGGATCGGCGCGCTCTGCGCCCGCCCACTCGCCGTACGGTTCGCCGCCCGGGGCTCCGCCCCGTGGGCCGGATGGCTGGCCGCTGCTTCTCTCTTTGCCGCTCTCTGGGCGAAGCTCCTGTTCTCCACCAGCCTCACGACCCTGATCGTGACAGCGCTCGTCGCCGTCGCACTCCTCGGTACCCGCCGGCTGGCGATCCACTTCACAGGGCTCGATACGCTGCTCATCCGGCGTTCGTCGTGGTCTTCTTCGCGCTGCTCGACATCGCGCCGACGACTCCCTATCCGAAAGCGGTCCTCCTCTCCGTCGCGGCCGTGCTGGTGCTGCGGATCGTGCTCGGGGCGACGGACGGCCCGGCCAGGGTGCCGGCTGCCTGGTGTTTCGCTCTTGCTCCGGCCGCGAAGCGGGCTTTCCTTACATCGAGATCGAGCCCTTGCGGAACTCGGTCTTTGCGAGGTGGGCGTTGACCAGCACCGGGTGGCCGGCGCGGACGAGGGCGAGGGCCTCTTCGAGGACGGCGCGGACGTCGGCGTTCCGGGTCACCACCAGGCCCCGGCCGCCGTAGCCCTCTGCGACCTTGTGGTAGTCGGTGCGGGCGAGGACGACGCCGACGTCGTCCTTGAAGATCTCGATCTGCTCGCGGGCGATCTGCATCCAGGCGGCGTCGTTGCCGACGACCGCCAGGACGGGGACGCCGTGGCGGGCGAAGGAGTCGAGCTCGGCCAGGCTGTAGGCCACGGAGCCGTCGCCGTAGAGGATCCAGACGTCCGCCTCTGGCCGGCAGAGCTTGGCGCCCAGGGCGAAGCCGCCGCCGACCCCCAGGGTGCCGAAGACGCCCGGGTCGAGCCAGGAGAGGGGTTTGCGCGGGCTCACGGTGTAGGCGGCGGTGGCCACGAAGTCGCCGCCGTCGGCCACCAGGACGCTGTCCGGCGCGAGCAGGCGGTCGATCTCGCGGCAGAGGTGGATGGGGTTGACCAGCTCGGTGTCTTCCAGGGTCTCCGTGCCGGTTTGGGCCTGCTGCCCGATCTCCCGCTCGCGCTGCAGGTCGCGCGTGCGCAGGTCCCCGAGCCACTCCTTCCAGGGCTCGCCTTTTTCTCCGGCGAGCTGCGCGGCGAGGCCGCGCAGGAAGAGGGCGGGGTCGGCGTGGACGGCGAGGTCCGGCTTGCGGTTCTTCCGCAGGTCGTCTTCGCTGCGGTTGACCGAGATCAGCCCGGTCTTGCGGCCGACCTGGCGGCCGTAGTCGAGGCGAAAGTCGCTCGGGATGCCCGCGAGGAGGACCAGGTCGGCCTCGCGCAGCGCTTCCTTGCGCTTGTGCCGGAGCTGGAGCGGATGGCCGGCGCCGAGGAGGCCGCGCGCCATGCCTGCCAGGTAGACCGGGGCGCCCAGCTCCTCGATCGCCTTGGCCAGCTCGGGGACCTCCGGCGGCGTGAGCATGACCTGGCTGCCCAGGACGAGGACCGGCTTCTTCGCCTTGCGCAGGCGCGCGGCGGCCTTGCGGACGTCTCCCTTGTCGGGCGCGGGCGGCCGGACCTTCCGCGGCTCCGAAGCCTGGACGCGGTCCACCCCGTCGAAGAGCTTCTTGACGTGCCGGCGGAGGTAGAGGCGCAAGCCCGCGCCCGCCATGCCGCCTCCCTTGGAGGAAGCGCCGTACATTTCGCGCACCAGCGCCTCGTCGTAGAGGAGGTCGATCGGGCACTCCAGGAAGACCGGGCCGGGCACGCCCGAGCGGGCTTCCACGAAGGCCTTTTCGAGCAGCGGCACCAGCTCGCGGACGGTCGAGGCCGCGGCGGCCCACTTGACGTGGGGCGCGATGAGCGCCATCTGGTCGATGTCCTGGAGCGCGCCTCTTCCTTTGAGGAGGGTCGCCGCGGCGCCGCCGAGCACCACGACGGCCGACTGGGCGAGCTGGGCGTTCTTGACCGCGGTGAGGGTGTTGGTCACGCCGGGTCCCGCGGTGACGGCCGCGACGCCGGGGATGCCGGTGAGACGGGAGACCGCGTCGGCGGCGAAGACGGCGTCGACCTCGTGGCGGACGTCGACGACCCGGATGCCGATCCGCTTGGCGCCGACCAGGATCGGCGAGATGTGACCGCCGCAGAGGGTGAAGAGGAACCGCACCCCCTGCTTCTCCAGCACCTGCGCGATGAGCTCCCCGCCGTTCATCTCCGGCCCTCCCGGTCCAGGACATGACGGTCGAGGACGGCGCAGGCGAGCTCGCCCGCCATCACGACGTCGTCGTCGCGCGACACCACGACGTCGACGCGCTGCCGGCGTCCTTTCACCTCGATCACATGCGCCTCGGCGACCAGCCGCTCCCCGACGATCACGGGCTTCAGGAAGCGCACCTCGGCGCCGCCCAGCACGACGTTGGGGTCGTTGACCGCGAGCATGGCAGCGTAGTCGGCGAGGCCGAAGACGAACCCGCCGTGGACCAGGCCGCGGCCGTCCGCCGCCATCTCGGGCAAGGTGGTCAGGGCCACACGGGCGGTCCCCTCGCCGAGGTCGAGCGGCTCTCCAACCAGGCGGGGGTCGATGGCGAGGTGGGTTGCGGGGGTGGGGGGCATGGGTGGGGATTATAGGCGTCGTCAGGCTGCTTGCCTCGATGCTATCTTTGAATCCTCGATGGCGCGCAAACGGTCTCCGAAGAAGCGGTCTTCCGGTTTCTCGTCCCGGCGGCTGGAGCCGCTGGTCGAAGGCTCCCTGGAGAAACCTCGCTGGACCCCCTTCTCCCTGGCGCTGCTGGCGCCCCTGCTCGCCGTGGCCGGTGCGCTCACCCTGGGCTATCTCTGGAACGAGGACGTCTGGTGGTACCTGACCAGCGGCAAGGCCATCCTCGAGACCGGGGGAATCCCGGAGCGGGACCCGTTCCTCTACACCTCGGACGAGCCGGGCGGCTGGGTCCACCACTCCTGGCTCTGGACGGTGCTGGTGGCACTCCTCGATCGCGCCCTCGGCCTCGGAGGCGTCGTGGTCTTCGGCGCGCTGTTGGTCGCCGCGCTGATCACGCTGGTCTACACCACAGCGCCGGTCGACCGCCTGGGACTGGTCAATGCGCTGTTGACGGCGGGCGTCCTGGCCGCGGCCCACCAGCGGCTGAGCCTGAAATCCGAGCTGGTCACCTGGCTGCTGCTGGTCGTCTACTGCCGTCTCCTCGAAAGGGAGGGCCCCTTCACCTGGCGCAGGGAGGGGGTCCTCTTCGCCGGGCTCCAGGCCCTGTGGGCGAACCTGCATGGCGGCTACCCGCTCGGGATCTTCGCGGTCCTCACGTACGCCGCCGGGAGCTGGATCGAGCAACGCAGGCCCTGGCGGGGTAGGACGGATGGTGCCGCTCCGCCGATCGACGGGCGTTTCCTCGTCCGCCTGGTCCCGGTGCTCCTGCTGGTGTCCCTCGCCCACCCGTCCCTCCTCCGCGGCCGCCTGGAGCTGCTGGGCTCTCTCCTCGGCTCGGCCTCGGCGCGGCTCGCCGGCGGGGGCGGCGACCCCCTGGTGCTGGAGTGGCAACCCGTCTTCTCATCGTCCGATCTGTCCGTCCGCGTCGCCTGGGTGGTGCTGGCGGCGCTTGGACTATGGAGCTTCCGGTGGGCCCGCGGACCGCGCGCCTGGACGCGCCTGCTCCTCTTCGCCGGCCTCGCCGCGCTCGCCGCCACGGCCGTCCGCCATGTCACCGGCCTGGCGATCGCCACCGCGTTCGCCGGGATCGCCAATGCGGCCGATGCGGCCGGTGCTAGGCACGCCGGCAGGACCCGCAGGCCCCTCCTCCGCCTCGCCTATCCGGCCGCGGCCGTGGCCTTCGCCGGGTTCCTCCTCGCAGCCAGCGCCGGGCTGTGGATCGCCCGTTCCGACTTCGAGGCCGGGGCGCCCCGCACATCCTTCTTCGTGGTCAACCCGCAGGCCGCGAGCCCGGGGGCGGCGGACTTCCTCCTGCGGCACCGTCCTCCGGGCCCGATCTTCAACGACTTCGCCACGGGCGGCTACCTCGTCTGGCGGCTCCACCCCGACTACCGGCTGTTCATCGACAGCCGCATCCTCGACGAGCGGCTGGTGGCGGACTACAAGAAGATGTTGTCGCAGCCCGCGGCCTGGCGCCGGGCGGAAGAGCGCTACGGGTTCCGCACCGCCGTCCTCGGCAACTACTCGAAGACCCTGCGGTCTCCCCTCGGCGAGGCGATCCGGAGCGATCCCCGGTGGCGCCTCGTCTACCTCGACCCGCAAGCCTCGGTGTTCGTGCGCGAGGACGGGACCGGGCCACTTTCAAAGCGAGGGGCCGTGCTTGCGGAGACGCCGCGGGTGCCGTTCCTCACCCCCCGGAGCGGGCTCCCCGGCCGCCTGGCGCGGCTGGCGAGCCGGCCCTTCCTCCGCCAGGACGCCTCTCTGTACCTGACCGAATATCTGGCCATCCTCGGAAGCCTCGGCAGGGCCGCCTCGGCCGAAAACCTGGCCAGCCGGGCTCTGGAGCAGCGCACGAACGACCCTCTGGTCCTGCGCCAGCGCTGCGCGGCCCGCCTCTCCCTCGGCAACGCTCACGGAGCGCTGGCTGACTGCGAGGCAGCCTATCGGCGGCGGGAGGAGGACGTCGGCATCCTCACCCTCTACGCACTGGTCCTCGACCGCCACCAGCGAAGAGACGAGGCGCTGCGCCACCTGGAGAAGGCGCGGGAGCTGGAGCCGGACAACCCGCAGGTGCAGGGAGCCATGGCTACGCTACGGCGGCGGACCTGACAGCAGCGGGAAGGGATGAGACGAAAGACCAGGGCGGGGTCGGCGAGCAGGGATCGACCTGCTCGCCTCACATTGGCAATAGCCGCTCAATCGGAGTCAGCAGGAGCTCCGTCATCTTGTCGGACTCTTCGGCCCGCCCGAGCACCTGCTGGTAGGTATCGCGGATGTTCTCTTCCAGCTCTGCCAGCGACTCTCCCTGGCTGAACACACCCGGCACATCCTTGAGATGGCCGACGTACCAACCCTCGTCCTGCCAATACTCAAGGGTCAAGGTTCTACGCATCATGGGAAGTCTCCTCTGCCTCGGCAGTCTACTCCCTATTTCTCCCCCATGTGCGGATAGCAGAGCTCCGTGGGCGGCACGTAGCTCTCCTTGATCGCCCGTAGCGAGGTCCAGCGCAGCAGGTTCTGCTATGCCTCAAGCCAGCCCAAGCTGCTTACGGATGAGCTCGCAAAGGCGATCCTTGAGCTCGGTGTGACGGGGAACCGGGGCTTTCAGGCTGGTCACCGGATTCACCCACAGGTCGTGCTTCTTCCCGTGCCTGTGGAGACGGCATCCCGCCCGGCTCAGCTCCTGGAGAAAGGAGCTACGCTTCAAACCTCGACCTCGATCTCCTTGAGCTGTGCGCCATGCCGATCCGAGTCCGCGGCATCTTCGAGCACCAACTCATAGGCATCCCGGATGTTCTCCTCCAGCTTTGGAAGAGACTCTCCCTGGCTGAAGACACCCGGCACCTCCTTGAGACGACCGACGTACCAGCCCTCATCCTGCCAGTATTCGAGGGTGAAAGTCCTGCGCATTCTGGGATCCTCCTCTGCGATCCAGTCTACCCCTTACTTCTCCCCCATGTGCGGATAGCGGAACTCCGTGGGCGACACGTAGCTCTCCTTGATCGCTCGCAGCGAGGTCCAGCGCAGCAGGTTCACCATGGAGCCGGCCTTGTCGTTGGTGCCCGAGGCGCGGGCGCCGCCGAACGGCTGCTGGCCCACCACCGCCCCGGTCGACTTGTCGTTGACGTAGAAGTTGCCGGCCGCGTGCCGGAGCCGCTTGGCGAGGCGCTCGACCTCCTTGCGGTCCTCGGCGAAGATGGCGCCGGTCAGGGCGTAGGGGCTCGTGGTGTCCACCAGGTCGAGGGTCTTGTCGAGGTCCGCGTCCTCGTAGACGTAGAGCGTGAGGACCGGGCCGAAGATCTCCTCCTGCATCAGCTTGAAGTGCGGATTGGTCGTCACCACCACGGTCGGTTCGACGAAGTAGCCCTCGCTCTTGTCGCCGTTGCCGCCGGTCAGGATCTCGGCTTCGCTCGAATTCTTCGCGTGGTCGATGTAGCCCATGATCCGGTCGAACGAGGGCTCGTCGATGACCGCCGCCATGAAGTTGCGGAAGTCGAGCGGCGTGCCCATGTCGATCTCCTTGATCTGGTCGACGAGCATCTCCCGGACCTTGGGCCAAAGCGAGCTCGGCACATACGCCCGCGAGCCCGCCGAGCACTTCTGACCCTGGTATTCGAACGAGCCGCGGACCAGCGCCGTCACGTAGGCGGGCACGTTGGCGGACGGATGCGCGAAGACAAAGTTCTTGCCACCGGTCTCCCCCACGATCCGCGGATAGGAGCGGTACCTGGGGAGGCTCTCGGCGATCGTCTTCCACATCGCCTGGAAGACAGGGGTCGAGCCCGTGAAGTGGATGCCGGCGAAGTCGGGGTGCGCGAGCACCGGGTCTCCCACCTTGCTCGCCCGGCCGGGGAGGAAGTTGATGACGCCGTCCGGCATGCCCGCCGCCTGGAGGAGCTTCATGGTCCAGTAGCCGGAATAGACCGCGGACGAGGCCGGCTTCCAGAGGACGGTATTGCCCATGAGCGCCGGCGAGGTCGACAGGTTGCCGCCGATCGCGGTGAAGTTGAACGGCGTCACGGCGAAGACGAACCCTTCGAGCGCGCGGTACTCGACCCGGTTCCAGATGCCCGGCGAGGACACCGGCTGGTCCTTGTAGATCTGCTGCATGTAGTAGGGGTTGAAGCGGAAGAAGTCGATCATCTCGCAGGCGGAATCGATCTCCGCCTGGAAGACCGTCTTCGACTGGTTGAGGATGGTGGCGCCGTTCACGGTGTCGCGCCACGGGCCGGCGAGCAGGTCGGCGGCGCGCAGCAGGATCGCGGCGCGGTCCTCCCAGGGCATCTCCGACCAGTCGTGCCAGGCCTCCTTCGCGGCGTCGGCGGCAGCGGCCACCTCGGCGGGCCCGGCCTGGTGGTAGGTGGCGAGAACGTGGCCGTGGTCGTGCGGGCAGACGGCGGTGGCCGTATCGCCGGTCCGCACCTCGCGCCCGCCGATGATGAGGGGGATCTCGATCTGCTCGCCGAGCATGTCGTCGAGCCGTTTCTTCAAGGACTTCTTCTCTGCCGATCCCGGCGCGTACGAGCGGACCGGCTCGTTGACCGGGGCGGCGAGGTGAAAGATCGCATTCGACATGAATTCCTCCTGGCCCTTCTGGACACCGGATCGTATCTCTAAACCTCGTCCACGGTCACCGGGCCCTCAGCCACCCGTTCGAGGATGCGGCGGACCTCGTCGGCGATCCGGTCCCGGACCAGGGTCGCCGGAAAGCCGAGCTGGACCTGCGCCGCGATCGAGCCGCCGTCGAAGACGATGAAGCCCTTGGCCCCCGGCGCAGTGATCCGCAGGGTGCGGCCGTGCCATTCGTGGCGCAGCCCCTTGTCCGCGGCGTCCCGGAGGGCACGCTCCATCTCGGCGCGGAAGGCCTCGAAGTCCCTCTGCGTCCGGGCGTGGAAGTGGAGGCTCGGCATCCGGCTCAGCCGCGCAGGGCGGCCCAGGCGAAGATGAGCAACCCGGCGATCAAGAGCGTCCCGCCGATCGGGGTGACCGCCCCCAGCCACCGGGGGCCGCCGAGGGCCAGCACGAAGACGGTGCCGCTGAAGACCAGGCTGCCGAGCAGCAGGCACCAGCCGGCGCCGGCCACTCCCCGTGCCGCACCCTGCCGCGCGAAGAGCCCGACGAGGATGAGCGAGAGCGCGCCGTACATCAGGTAGCGGGCCGCGGTCTCCCACAGCTCGAGAGACCGCGGCTCCAGGCGCGCCGCCAGGGCATGGGCGCCGAAGGCGCCGGCGATCACGGAGACGGCGCCCAGGAGGGCGCCGAGGACGATCCAGTTGGGGTTCATGACAGCTCTCCTCCGGGAGGAGAGCTTATCCGAGCGGGCGGCCCTTTGGCGTCGCCGAGGGGTGTCCGGCGTCGCCATTGGCGACCGGAAGCCTCCAGCCACGTCGGATCGCGGAGAGGCGCATGAAGAAACACACGCACGCGCCCGCTATCGCCGTCGGAACGGGTGGCCAGTGGAGCAAGTGTCCGGCCGCGACGACCGCTGCGCCCGCGAGCGCGGCGACGGCGTAGAAGTCAGCGCGAAGCACGACCGGAATTTCCCTGACGAGCAAATCGCGCATCATGCCACCGCCGATACGTCACGGGCCATTCCCCCTACATTCCCCGCCACGAACGCGAGGACGCTCACACCAAACACATCAAGCCGGCTCTTCACACCAGACGCCGCGCCGCTGATCGCGAAGACGAAGGTCCCGATGAGGTCCAGCGCCAGCAGGAGCGCCGAGTTCGTCAGGAGCGTTGCGTCAAGCATTGCGCACTATGTCCAGGGTGCAGCCCGCGAGACAGGAACGGCTTGCTCCGACATTCCTGGCGCAGCCGCTTGATCGTTCATGATCGCATACCTCGCTGGCGGCGGCGGGCTGAGAGGCGACAGCTAGTTGCGCTGCCAGGTCGCTCGCAGCCCGAGAAGAGCGTGATATACGCTCCTGCCATCATGGCTGACGCGAATCCGACCCGCCTCGATCCTGCGGTCGATGTTTCCCGCGATCACGTACTCGGGCCGGCCGATGCGGAAATGACCCTGGTCGAGTATGGCAGCTATGCGTGCCCTCAATGTCACGCGGTTCACGAGGTCGTCGAGGGGCTCCGCAGCCGGTTCGGCGAGCGAATGCGGTACGTGTTTCGCCATCTGCCCGTCGCCAGCAGCGCGAGCGCGGGCCGCGCCTCAGAGCTCGCGGAACATGCGGCCCTAACGACCGGCCAATTCTGGGAGGTTCACGAGGCGCTGATGGAGCGAGGTCCGGCGTTCTCGCAGGACGATCTCGACCGGATCGCGCGGGACTTCGACCTGCCGCCGATCGACGCAGCGCACGAGCCCGACCTGTCGGCGGCGCGGGCGCGGGTGCGCGAGGACATCGAGAGCGCGCAGCGCAGCGGCGCACGGGTGACGCCCACGTTCTTCATCGGCGGCCGTCGCTATAGGGGCACCTGGGACGAGCGCTGCCCTATGCGGCCGGCGGCATCGTCCTCTGGCTCCTCCTCCACGAGGCCGGATTGCATGCCACGCTGGCGGGCGTGATCCTGGCCGTGCTCATCCCCACGCGCCCGCCGGCGAACCTGAACGCTCTGCTGGCCCAGGCGTCAACGGTGATCCACCGGGAGGACAGCCACGCCGGCGAAGCGATGCGGCCCGGGCCCTCCGAGCCGGCCCTGCGCGCGCTCGACGCCATCCATACCCGGATCGAGTCGCCTGCCGACAAGCTCCTTCGATCCGTCGAGCCGTGGTCGAGCTATGTGGTGCTTCCGATCTTTGCGCTGGCGAATGCGGGCGTGGCCTGGTCGCTCGGCGTGTTCGAGGGCCACGGACGGCTGATCTCCGCGATCACGCTCGGCCTGGTCGCCGGCCAGGGTTCGGTCGCTGTTCCGAGGATCTTGTAACCAGGGACGCCGACAAGGTCCTCGCCATTCGGGATGATCATCGTCGTACTGCCGGAGTCGACGAGAAGCGATGCCGTGACGATTCGTCCCGGCGCCGGAAACTGGACGTCGATCCAGGCGTCGAAATTCCCCTGCACGGAGACGGTCGTGAGAGGAATCGCCACCATTTCGCCAGCGGCGACCCGGCGTGCCGTCGCCGTCGACCGCAGGGTCGCTTGGGTTTGCATCTGATGCTGCGCCCGCGAGGTCTTCCGGCTGCATAGCGCCCGGATTCCACGCGGCGACCGCCGACCAATTGACGCCACGAGTACGCTTCCGGTTTGGTCGCGATGCCCAGTCCAGCCGGCGAGCGACGCGGCCAGCACGATCCCGACCGGCTTGCCGGCAACCAGGCCGAGCGTGATCGCGGACATCAGCGTGGCATGCAATCCGGCCTCGTGAAGGAGGAGCCAGAGGACGATGCCGCCGGCCGCATAGGGCAGCGTACCGTACACGCCGGTGCGGTTGCGAGCTCCGCGGCGCGGGCTGCGCCGCCAGTTTCTCGCACCCACCCCTCCCATGCGCTACTCTAGGAAGGCGCCGCGCAGAAGAGGAGCGACCGATGGCCCAAATATGCTCACATCTCAAGCAGGTTCGTGACGCCGAGACCGAACCTCCCCAAGCCGCCGTCGACGAGGCGCTGACGGGGTCGTTCCCGGCCAGCGACCCACCGTTCTGGACGCTGGGCTTGGGAGACACCGGCGGCGAGCCCGTGGAGCCGGCCGCGGTCGAGCCTACGACTCCGCCTACCAAGGCTCCCTAGGAACCTGCGCCGCATGATGCCGGAGAGCCTCGTGTTCTCGCCCGTCCCCGTCATCTCCACGCGCAGCGCGTCCGCGCCGTTGATGGTCGCGGCGATCACCTCGTCGCCCTCCTGACGAACGCCACGACGATGGCGAGCGCGAGTTCAGCTTTCCCTGGGCGTCATGGTCGTTCTCCTCACTGGGCCAGATAGCCGCCGTCGACCGCGTGATAGCTCCCGGTGACGAACGACGCGCGGTCGGAGGCGAGCCAGAGCACGAGCTCCGTCACCTCGGGCGACTCTCCCAGACGGCCGAGGGCGTGCATCCCTTCGAGCATCCGGAGCGCTTCGGGCGTCATGTTCTTTTCCAGCAGAGGCGTCTTGATGAATCCGGGGCCGACCGCGTTGACGCGGATCCCGCGCTGACCGTACTCCAGGGCGGCGCTCTTCGTCAGCCCGACGACGCCGTGCTTCGCCGCGACGTAGGCGGACGAATCGCGGAATCCCACCTGGCCGAGCACCGAGGCCATGTTGACGATCGAGCCGCCGCCCGCCTCGAGCAGCGCAGGGATCTGGTAGCGCATGCCGTAGAAGACTCCGGACAGGTTCACCGCGATGACGCGGTCCCAGCCGTCGAGCGGATACTCGCCGACCGGCGCCGACGGCCCGCCGATCCCGGCGTTGTTCACCGCGACATGGAGCCCGCCGAGCTCGGCGACCGCGGTGCGCACGAGGGTCTCGTTGTCCTCGGGCTTCGAAGTGTCCGCCCGTACAAAGATCGCCCGCCCGCCCCGCTCGCCGATCTTCGCGGCCGTCTCCCCGCCGCCGGCCTCGTCGATGTCGGAGACGGCGACGGCGGCCCCCTCCGCGGCGAAGCGGTAGGCGATGTCGCGCCCGATCCCCGACCCGGCTCCCGTGACCAGAGCAACCTTTTTCTCCAACAATCCGGACATGCCGACCTCCTCGATCGCAAAGCGCGCCGCCGCGATCGTGCGTCTTACAGTACGTCCGAATGGGCTGAGAGGCAAGGAAGCGCCGCGGCCTTCTAGCGAGCTGACAAAGTCTGTCCTGGGGCCCCAGACCCGTCGTGTCATCCTGAGCGTAGCGAAGGATCTGGGGGCAGGGAGGCTGCACGCCGCGGCACCACTGCGAGCCACCGCAGCGAGCGTCCATGGTCCTGTGGTGAAGCCCGCCACGGGGCCACTTGCCGGGCGGGGGAGGCCGTCGCTACGCCGGCCGCACGTCCCCGGTCCCGTCCCCGTCCGGATCGAAGATGTCCTCGACCGGCTTGGCGAAGAGCCGGGCGATCTTGAAGGCGAGGGGGAGGCTGGGGTCGTACTTCTCCACTTCCAGGGCATTGATCGTCTGCCGGGAGACGCCCAGCCTCTCCGCGAGATCCGCCTGTGACCAGCTCCGCTCGGCCCGCAGGACCTTCAGCCGGTTCTTCACAGGTACCGCCTCCGCGCGAAGAACAACCCGATGCCGTAGCAGACCGGCAGCACCCCCGCGACGTCGCGGATGGTGCTCAGCGCGTGCGGCACGAGGTCGACTCTCTGGAGGAATCCCAGGAGCATCAGCAGCGCCATGGCCGAGGGAAACCCGATGGCCAGCGCCTCGAGCTGGATCCGGCGCTGCAGCTCGTCGAGGCTCCGGATGAGCTTCACCTCCTCCAGGATGAAGAAGACGAAGCCGGCAACAGGAAGCAGCGACACCGCCAATCCCGCGAGCCCCTTCAAGGTGAGGAGCTCCTGCATCGCGATCGCGGCGATGTAGGAGAGGATGAAGGCGAGGGAGGCCACCAGCAGCCGTGAGCCGGTCTGGGGCCGGTCTGGACTCGTCGTCGATGCACTCGTCATGACTTTCACCTCCGGGGAAGGAGAACCGTTCATGGCCCCCAGAGTAAAGCAGACGAGACAAATTGTCAAGTGTGCTTTACACTCGACGACGGAAGGCCCAGATCACCAGCCCGACGGCGATGGCGACGCCGCCGGCGATCAGGTTCTCGGCCTTGGCGCTCGCGGCGAGGACGACGCAGAGCAGGGCGGCGGCCACGGGGATGAGCGGTCCGCCGGGGATGCGGACCACGCCGGGGGCATCCGGATATTTGCGGCGCAGCACCGGGACGGCCGCGGCCGTGCCCAGGTAGGTGGCGAGCCGGGCGATCACCGACAGTGTGGCGAGCCGGGCGAAGGAGCCCTGGAGGAACGGCGGCAGGTCGAGGCCGGTCTGGACCAGCTTGGCGCCGGTGAGCGCCAGGGGGAGGGCGATCGCGGTCTGCGTCAGGATCGCCACCCAGGGGGTGCGGAAGCGGGGGTGGAGCGAAGCCAGCGCACGCGGCCCGAAGCCGTCCTCCGCGAGGGCGAAGAGATAGCGCGGCCCGGCCAGGACCGTGTTGCTGTTGGTGCCGAGGATCGAGACCACCGCGCCCACGGTCAGCAGCTCGCCCGCCCCGGATCCCGAGGAACAGCCGTGCCGCGTCGGCCAGCGGGGTCTGCGATTCGGCCACGCCCGGCAGCGTCGAGAGCGCGACCCACTGCACCGCGGAGTAGATCAGGGTGACGATGGTGATCTGGGCGATGAGGGCGAAGGGCACGTCCCGGCGCGGGTTCTTGAACTCGCCGGCCGGAGCCGCGGTGTTCTCGAAGCCGGCATAGGCGAAGAGGAGGAGGAGCGCGGCCTCGCTCAGCGTGCCCGTGCGCGGCGCCTGACCGTTGGCCGCGAGCACGGCCCGCGACACGGCGAAGACCCCGGCGCCGATGAAGATCAGCAGCGGCACGGTCTTGGTGACCGCCAGGAAGACGGCGGTCCGCACGCCCGACTTGACCCCGACGAGATTGATGGCGGTCAGCGCAAGGAGCGGGACGGCGATGGCCCCGATCTGTACCCATCCTCCCTCGGCCGCCGGCCAGAGGAAGGTCAGGGCCTGCGCGAAGCCGACCGAGAGCGAGGCGACCGAGGCGACCCGGGCGATCCAGGTCATCCACCCCACCTCGAAGCCGATCAACTCGCCGAAGGCGTGCCTTGTATAAAGATAGGCGCCGCCCGGGCGGTCGAAGTAGCTCGACGCCTCGGCGAAGCAGAGCACCAGCAGGAGCACCGCAAAGCCGGCCAGGATGACGGCGCCGATGCTCGCCGTCCCCAGGATCGCCGCCGCCGCGGCCGGCAGCAGGTAGACGCCGCTGCCGATCACGTCGTTGACCGAGAAGGCGACGATCTCCCAGCGGGACGCGACCCGGCGGAAGCCCGGCTTGCCGGGATCTTCGGGTACGGACAAGGGAGGGGCTGCCGGTCGAATCGTCTCTGCCATGGTGGACCTCGCTCAGATCTCGATGCGGGCGCCGGCCGTCTCGGGAAGGGTCCAGACCCAGGCCGCGGCCAGAGCGGCGAAGGCGGCGGCCAGGGCGATCCCCCCGGCCAGGCCCCAGCGGCCGGCCACGGCCGCGATGACGAGAGGCGCCACGAACTGGACGCCACGGGTGACGTTCATGATGACCGACATGGCCGCGCCGCGCACACGGGTCGGGAAGAGCTCCGAGAAGTACGGGCCATAGCAGGACCAGGTGCCCGTCCCGATCCCGGCCACGAGCATGCAGGCGAGGCCCACGGCCGGACGCGACGCGAAAGCGTCCCAGAACAGGGTGACCATGGCCAGGCCCACGGCCGTGATCACGCAGTAGAGGGCGAACGCCCGGCGGCGGCCGACCGCGTCCGACACCCAGCCGAAGGACAGATACCCGGCGAGCGATCCGGCCACGAAGGTGAGCGTCCACCAGCCGGAGCCGAAGATCGACAGCCCCCGCTGCTGCTGGAGGTAGCGCGGCAGCCACACCACGGCGAACCAGTAGGCCGACATGTTGAGGCCGGTGAGCACGAAGGCACGGAGGAACAGGCCGGCCATGTCGGACGCCACGAGCTGCGCCAGGATGGGTTTGCGGGCCCGCGCAAGGTCCTCGTGGTGCAGGGACCCTTCGCGCAGGCGGCGCCGGTGCTCCAGCCAGAGATCCGACTCGGGCAGGATCTTCCAGGCCAGGAGGACCAGGGCCGGGAAGGCGGAGAGGAGGAAGACCGTCCGCCAGCCCACCTCGGGCGCCACGAACGAGCCAACGATCGCGGCCAGGCCCAGGCCGGCCGGAGCGCCGCTCTGGGCAATGGCGCCGTAGCCCGGCCGCGTAGAGCGGGCGGAAACGTCTCGCCGAGCATGGCCTGCCCCGCGCCCCAGGTGCCGCCGATCCCCAGCCCGGCGAGGGCCCGCGCGGCCACCAGCCAGACGACGCTCGGGGCGAGCCCGCACAGGGCATTGCCCAGCGAGAAGGCGACGATCGACACCGCGAGAGAGGCCCGCCGCCCCATCCGGTCGCTCATCCAGCCGAAGAGCAGCCCGCCGGCGCCGGTCATCCCCACCCCGACCGCGGTCAGCAGCGCCAGGTCCCCCTCGGACAGACCGAAGGTGTCCTGCAACGCCTGCAGGACGAACGAGAAGAGCATCAGCGAGTAGAAGCCGGTGCACCAGGCCGCCCACGCGAAGGCGAGGATGAGCCGGTGCGTCCGGCCTGGGCGCTCATGATCGCTGAGGCGCGCGATGGGCGAGGTGGCGAGCAAGCGGCGCCATGGTATCAGAGGAGGCCGATCGTCCTTGCTGTCCTTGGTGTCCTTGTCGTCCTTGGAATGGCCGGCCTTGCGGACGCTGTTGATCCCACAGGTATGCCAAGGCCCACCCACGCCGTCCTCGCCCTCCTCGTCGCCGGAGCCGCCATGACCGCCGCCGCCCAGGACCTGCCCGTGCGGAGCGACGTGCTCAAGCGCATCAACGCCGAGCGGACGCGCGCCGGAGCCCCCCTGCTGCGGCTGGTGGATGCGCTCGACGGCGTCGCCCAGCAGCACGCCGACGAGATCGCCCGGCGGGGAAACCTGCGCTTCGCGCGCGGCTCCGAGGACGAGATGAACGCATCGTTGAAGCGGGCCGGCTATGACGCCCACGAGTGGGTCGAGAGCGTCACCGCCTCGACGGGCGGCCTCGCCGAGGTCCTCCAGCAGTGGAAATCCCAGAACAACGGCACCTGGGACGCCCTGATGGACGGGGACTACCGCGACCTGGGGATCGGCATCGCCCGCCTGCGCGGCGTGCCGCTCTACACCTTCGTCTTCGCCGTGCCCGAGAAGGAGTTCTTCCTCAAGTCGACCGCCACGCTGCGCAACACGGACGGGGTGCGGACCTCGATGCTGGAAGAGGTCAACGCCGCCCGGCGCCGGGCCGGCGCGCCGCCGGTCAAGCTGGAAGGCCGCCTTCAGAAAGCCGCCCAGGAGCACGCCGAGGACATGCTGGAACGCGGCTACTTCGCGCACCAGAGCCCGAGTGGCACCACCGTGCGGGAGCGGTCGACCGCGGCCGGCTACGACTGGAAGACGATCGCCGAGAACATTGCCGAGGGGCAGTTCACGGTCGACGAGGTCGTGAAGACCTGGCTGAACAGCCCGGTGCACCGCAAGAACATCCTCAATCCCAGCTTCAACGAGCTGGGGGTCGGCCTGGTAACCCATCGCGGCAAGGACGGCCGCTATCGGGTGATCTGGGTGCAGAATTTCGGCGCGAGGTAGGGCCTCAGCTCGGATACCGCAGCCCGCGCCGGGCCTCGGCGAGGATCCTCGCGACCTCGTCGTAGTCCTGGGCGAGAGGCTCGGAGGCGAGATAGCTCTCGAGGTCCGCGGCGCCGCTCTCCGGATCGCCCCAACGGACCTGGAGGAGGCCGCGGTCGCGCAGCGGCTCGGGGTCTTCGGGATCGAGGAGCAGCAGCCGGTCGAGGACGGAGACGACGCGGTCGAGCTCGCCGTGGTGCTCGTAGATGCCCCGCAGGTTGTTGAGCATGCGCTGGATCATCTGGCGCGGCCCGGCGGGACGCAGCAGCCGGGGCTCGAACTCCATGCTCCCCCGGGTCAGCCGGGCCAGGAGATCCTCGCAGTCGGTCCGCGTGAGCAGCCGGCCACGGTCGAAAGGATCGATCAGGACCTCCGGATGATGGACGAGCCGCAGCAGGAAATGGCCGGGGAAGCCGACGCCCTCCAGCGGCACGCCGGCGCGGCGCCCGACCTCCAGGCAGACCACGGCCAGCGTGATCGGGATGCCCAGCCGGCGGTCGAGGACCTGGTTGAGGTAGCTGTTGCGCGGATCGTAGTAGTCCTCCAGATTGCCGCGCAGCCCCTCCTCGCCGAAGAGGAACCGGTTCAGGCGGCCGAGACGGTCGAGCTCGCCGCGGAGACCCCGCACGCGCGAGCGCAGGCGGTCGCCGAGCTCGTCCAGGCGGTCGAGCCAGGGATAGGGATCGAGCCCGGGCTGCTCTTCGGCGGCGATCACCAGGGCCGCTTCGCCCAGGTCGATCTCGCTCTCGGGGGACTGGAGGATCTGGACCAGACGCTCGCGGGGTACATTCAGGTCGGCCATGAGAAATTTCCGTTTCGTCAACTGCCTATACGCTGACCACGGCCCGCGGTTTCCGCCGCGCTCCCAACCCACCTCAGGGATCTACGATCCAAAAAGTAGGGTCAGTATAGCGGCTTTCGCCAGCGCGATGAAGGCCCGCGGGCTCCTCCTGCTGGCGGGCCTGGTTCTGGCTGGCGGTGTCTTGCTGTTCTCCCCTCTCCCGGGGGAAGGGGGGGCGATGGGAGAGGGGCCGGGGGTGAGGGGCTCTGCCGCGCCTCAGGATTCCGCGGAGCTGCGGCACGAGCTCGTCGTCCGGCTCAACCACGACCGCGAGGTGGCCGGGGTGCCTCTCGTCGCTCCCCTGCCGGCGCTCGACCAGGTGGCGCAGAAGCGGGCCGCCGAGATCGAGGCGCGCGGCGCGCTGCCCGGCGAGAGCGAGGCGATGAGCCTCCTCGGCAAGGTGCAGTCCTGGCTGGCGCGGGCCGGCTACTCCGCGCACGGGTGGACCGAGAGCGTGACCACGGCGCCGCGTGGAGACATCGAAGCGGCCCTCTCCGCCTGGAAGCAGGACCCCAACTATCCCCAGGCGCTGGACCCGGACTACCAGCACGTGGGGATCGGCGTCGCCCGGCTCAACGGCGAGCCGCTCTACGTCTTCCTCCTCGCCTGGCCGCGCAGCGAATACTTCGTGCGCGAAACCCGGGCGCTCGCCGACCTCCAGGCAGCCCGCACGGCGGTCCTCGCCCGGGTCAACGCGGCGCGCCGGGAGGCCGGCGTGCCGCCGGTGGAGCTCGAGCCGCGGCTGACCGCGGCGGCCCAGGCGCACGCCGACGACATGCTGGCGCGGAGCTACTATGCGCACCGCAGCCTGGACGGGACCGTTCCCTACGACCGGGTGCGGGCGCGCGACTACGTCCCCGACCTGGTGGCCGAGAACATCGCCGCCGGGCATTTCAACGCCGAAACGGTCGTGGAGGCCTGGCTCCACAGCACCGACCACCGGCGCAACATGCTGGACCGGCGCTTCACCCAGCTCGGCGTGGGCATCGCGGTCGGCACCTACGAGCACCGGTACAAGGTGATGTGGGTCCAGGACTTCGCCCGGCCGCAGGCACCCGGCTCCTGAACACAAAAAACGCGGCAGTGAGGTGACCCCCACCGCCGCGTTCAAAAGCTCGCCGGCCGGCGAGCCGTCGTGTCTAGTCTTCGAACTCGAAGTCGGTGTAGAACAGGTCGAATGTGAAGACGTCGGTCCCGAAGAGCTCGTAGAGCGTGCCGTCCGCCGGGTAGTCGTCGTCGTCCGACAGGTCCGTCTCGCCGGGATTGGCCGCACCGCCGCCCTGCGTGATGCCGGTCAGGCCATCCGTGCGCGGGTTGGCCTGGTATTCGAATTCGAAGTCGCCGTCGTCCTCGAGCTCCACCGAGAAGTAGTTGGGTGACGTGGAGAAGAACTCCGGAACGCTGACGAAGTGGATAGTCATCTTGTCGTCGTCATCCGGCGAGGCGATGACCACGCCGAAGGTGGCGTCGAGGTCGTCCCAGCGCGGAGCGATCCGCGGCGGTCCGGCGAGGAATTCCGGCACGGTTTCGCTGAAGTCGGTGCTGCCCGCGCCGAAGGTCAGGTTGCCGTTGGAGTTGACGAAGACGCTGTTGTAGTTGGTGCCATTGAATGGGAAGTTGAAGCCGAGGTTGAGCGGCGTGGACGTGTCGTCGCCCGCCGCCAGGACGGTGCCCTGGTAGGTGTTGATCTGGAGCACGTACCGGCCGCTGCCCACACCGTCGCCGGTGAAGTCGAAGTCCGGGAAGGTCGTGACCGCCACGGCGAGCCTCAGGTCCTCGTTGACCTGCAGCAGGAGGCGCGAGAGCAGCCCGTCGCCGCCGTCGTCATCCGCGATCAGCAGGTCTCCTGTATCGGCGTCGAAGACCCCGATCAAGGTGTCGAAGCTCGCCGCGGACCGTCTCGATCGCCAGGATGTCCCCGGCCTTGACGGGGAACTTGTAGAAGTCCACGTCGTCCCCCTCCGGCTCGATCGAGGTGAAGTCCCTGCGCTTCTCGGTGCTGAAGGG
Source organism: uncultured Holophagales bacterium (assembly GCA_963842525.1). GTDB lineage: Bacteria > Acidobacteriota > Thermoanaerobaculia > Multivoradales > UBA5704 > UBA5704. The sequence continues at coordinate 506,623 of CAWJGT010000009.1, read as the reverse complement.
CAGGTCGACGTTGCGCGCATGAGAGAGGTCGTCGTTGTTCTCGAAGTCGTCGTCGTATTTGACCTTGACGTTGAACTTCTGCGTCCGGTTCGCCAGGTCCATGGGGTTGCCCAGCCCGAACAGCTCGAAGAAGGCCGCCTGGTCCTTGAGGTCCTGGCGCCCGTTCTTCTGGCTGAGGTCGGCCGGCAGCTCGAACTGCGAGGTGATCGCCCCGCCGCAGCTCACGCCCGCCAGACCGTCGGTCGCGGTCAGGCTGCCATAGGTGATGTCGACGTGGTTGGACGATTTCTGGAGCTTGATCGAGAACGTGTTGGCGCCCGTCGCAACGAACTCCGGCACGTTCTGGAAGAACACGGTGAAGGTGTTCGAGGTCTGTTGGAAGAAGATGGTTCCGCCCGCGTCGGGGTTCAGGTCGTCCCAGACGCCGGCGATCCGCGGCGGTCCTTCCAGGAACTCGACGATCGACTCGCTGAAGTCGCCGTTGCCGGTGCCGAACGTCAGGTTGCCGTTGCCGTTGACGAACACGGAGTCGAAGGCCTGATCGCAGATCTTGAAGGTAAACGGCAGGAAGAGCTCCACCGAGCCGTCATCGCCCACCGGCAGCGGAGTGTTCGGCGCCGGCGAGTTGAACAGGATGTTGATGCCGCTCGCCGTGCCGCCGGCCGCCGCGGACACCGCGGTGAAGACCGCCGGATCGTCGGTGGCGCCGTTGGTCGATTCGCCGGCGCCGTTGTAGAGCTCCTCGGGGCCAGGCAGGGGGAAGAGCGGCGGCGTGCTGAAACCACCGGCCAGGATCTCGTCCACGAACACCGCGTATTGGGCACCGGGTGTGAGGTTGCGCAGGGTGTAGACGCCGACGAACGGCTGTCCCGGCGTGTAGTCGACCGCGAAGTCGCTCGAGATGGCCGACACCGCGTCGACGAACGGGTTGGCGACGTTGCGGGCGATGACGTTGACGCCGGTCAGCGGCGTCGTGCCGTTCGGCCCGAAGATCGTACCCGTGATCGTGGCGGTGGTGGTGGCGAAGCTGGGCTCCGGATAGAGCGCCGCCAGGCTTGCGACGTCGTCCGGGTGCGGCGTGGACGTCCCTGCCGCCGTGCCGAAGTAGAACGGGTACATGGTCTCGATCAGGTTGACCAGCGAGCCGATCGGGAACGTGTCGTTCGGCGTCGGGCCGGAGTGGTCGCCGAGCGCGATCTGGCCGTTGACCACGGTGTGGGCCAGGTTGTGGTAGTGGCCGAACTCGTGCACGATGACGTCGAACGCCTCCTGCGGATCGCCGAAGGCGGCGCCGTTGAGGAACGCCGCGCCTTCGATGACCTCGCAGGTCGCGGGGTTGATCCACTCCGGGCCGGCGAAACCCAGGACTCCCGAGCCGGGTCCGAAGAGGAGGTCGAAGATCTCCCCGGTGTCGTCGAAGACGATGGCGGACAGGCCGTCCGGAGCGTCAGGGAAGACATAGGGGAAGAAGTTATCCACGTCGACGTCTTCCGGCAACGCCGCGCCCTGCAGGTAGGTGGTCGAGGCGGACGGGATGTCGCCCCACTGCTGGAACGAGTCGGCCACCAGGGTGACCGCGTCCCCGTTGTCCAGCGGCCCGAGCGGCCCCTGGTCCGGGTTGTACGGGATGTTGGTGCCGCCGTTGGGCCACAGGTACGGCTGGCCGGGGTTGCAGACGATCAACGGGCCGGCGGCGAAAGCGGGGACGGCCAGGCAGAACAGCAGGACCGCGGTGAGCCGAGCGGAGATTCGCAGTACATTCTTTTTCATGGTCGTTCTCCTCTCAGTTCCCGACGATGCCGCGGATCAGTTGTGCCAGCTCGGCGTACGGAAGCGGTCCGTCCGGCGAGGTGCTGGCCGTCTTGGTGGCGGCGGCGGCCGACGCGCCCATGCCGTTGAGCAGGCCGCGGTTGTGGTTGCCGTTGACCGCGAGCTCCTGGCCCGGCTTGCCGCTGACCAGGAAGGCGCCCTGGTCCAGCCCCACCGTCGTCGACAAGCCGATGGCGCTGGCCGGTGTGGTGAGCAGCAGGTAGTCCCGGCCGACCGACAGGCGCGGCGGCTCCGGCAGGACCGGCATCGCTCGCATCCCCGAGGAGGTGCCAGCCTTGAGCTTGCCGACCATCGTGATCTCGGCAATCTGCATGCCCTTGACGACCTGGTACGAGCCCTTGAAGGACTCGTCCACCCGGAGACGATAGGTGACAGTCGGGAGCTTGCCGCCGCCAGCGTCCACGGTACCTTCCCGGACGTCCAGGAGAGTGCCGCGGAAGATGAATTCGGCGCGGTCACACATCTGCGCCAGGTTCAATTGGAGCACGGTGCTCGCAGACAGGGGAAGGCCGCCGGCCAGGAGCATGGCCACCAGGAGCCCTGCGCAATATTTCGATCGATACATCGTGAACCTCCTGCAATCGAGGGTTGAAGGGGGGGAGAGAAGCCGCTCGGGGGCAATCAGGGGGAGGCCGGGCCGGCGGGGCGGACCCCGCGAAGGGCGGTGCGGGCACCGGAGGGAAGGATCAGAAAAGGGGTGAGACGACGGCAAATCTGGCTCTCCACCTATGACGGTGCGCAGACCCCGAAAATCCGCGCCCTGGCAGCATCCCCGTCCGGTGACGAGTTTGCTCTTGCGAATAGGAGACAATCCTAGATGAGGTCAAGCGCCAGAAACAAGTGACGACTTCAGTTATGTTTGACAGGATGGCTGCCGAGGTATGGACAACACATACCGAGGTGCGCCATCTCAGGGCCTGAGCCCCAGGAGGAGCGCGATCGACATCATCACCATGACTGCGCGTTCGACCGCGACGAGCGCGCGCCCGTCGTTCGGCCGCGGGAAGAAGAAGGTCCGGAGCCAGGCAGCGGCGACCAGGAGCGACGACAGGCCCAGGAGCGGGACGAAGGCGGCGCTCGTCCGCGCGATCCCGGCCAGGCCCCAGCAGAGCGCCAGGGCCAGGGCCAGGAAGGTGACCCCGAGGCGGTTCGCGAAGCCGGTGGACCAGGCCGTGGCGACCGTCCGGATGCCGCAGGCGCGGTCGCCCTCGAAGTCCTCGGAGGCCTTCACGAGCTCGGCCCCGAGCCGGAAGAGGAACACCCCCAGGACCACTCCGAGGTGGAGCCTCGAAACGCGCGGGAAGGCCAGCCACCAGCAGGCCAGCGGATAGACCGTCACCAGCGCCACCAGGACATTGCCCGTCAGAGGGATCCGCTTCAGGCGGAGGGAATAGACGAAGCTGGCGAGGACCACGACGGCGGCCGCCGCGCCGAGCCGCGGCAGGACCAGGCCCGCGAGGAGGACCCCCACGGCGAACAGCAGACAGGCCAGGACCAGCGCCTCGGTACGAAACACCCGCCCCGAAGGGATCGGGCGGGCGGGTTTGTTGATCGCATCCTCGGCGGCGTCGCAGGCGTCGTTGAGCGCCATCGAAGCCGCGAACAGCAGGGTGTTCGAGGCAGCCATCGGCCAGAGAGCTCCCGGAGCGTCCGCTCCGACCTTCGCGAGATGAGCGCCGGTCAGGGTGGCGAGCGTGACGAGGCTGGCCTCGGGAGGACGCAGGAGCTGCACACAGCCGCAGAGCCGGGACCACGGCCTGAGGCCGAGCGGGATCCTGCCAATTCTGGGAGAGGTGATCTCGAGCATCCGAATCCGCTCCTGATCAGCGCAGCCACAACGCCGGAGTGGCTCATTTTCGCAGGGCTGGAAAGATGATAGTCGAGTCCCCGGCAGGCCGGCAAGGCGCCTTGAAGCGAGCCGGCAATTTGTGGTACAAGTGGATGAAACTTGGAAAAACGGGTTGCCCACGGGAGGCGCTATGGTGATGCGGAGAACGTCCATCCTGATCGTGTGCCTGCTATGCCCGCTCCTAGCGCCCGCGCTCCCGCTCCGCGCCCACCAGGAGATCTCGGACGATCTCCCGGGCCGGATCGAAGGGCGGGTTGTCGCGGAGGACGGGAGAGGCGTGGGAGGGGTCGAGGTCACGCTCCAGCCCACCAGCCGCACCGTGCTCACAGACGAGGCCGGGAGCTTCTCCTTCGCCGGCGTTCCGCCGGGCACCTATACCGTCTCCTTCCACCTGGAGGGGCTGGACGTGCCGCCCAGCGAAACGGTCGTCGAGGCGGGCCGGGCGGCCCGTCTCGAGAAGCAGGTGGCAGGGAGCTTCAGCTTTGCCGACACGATCACCGTCTCCGCGGCCTCGCGGCGCAGGGAGCGCCTGGTCGAGGCACCGGCGGCGGTGACCGCCATCGGCGAGGCGGATGCCGCTCTCCAGAATGGCTCGGGGCAGATCGCCTCGTTGCTGCGGTTCACCGCCGGAGCCGAGGTGACGCAGAGCGGCCTCTATGATTTCAACCTCAATACCCGCGGGTTCAACGGCTTCCTGACGCGGCGCATCCAGACCCTGATCGACGGACGCGATCCGTCCATCCCCGAGACATCCGGGATGGAGTGGTGGACCCTGGTCCTCCTCGCGGACGACCTCGCCAGCGTGGAGCTCGTGCGCGGGCCCGGGGCGGCCCTCTATGGCGCCAACAGCATCAATGGCGTGCTCAGCCTGACGACCCGGGCACCCCGCGACAGCCAGGGCGGCGCCATCCGGCTGACGGCCGGCGAGCTCGATACGGCCATGGCCGAGGCCCGCTGGGCCGGCAGCCTGGGACGGGACTGGTATTTCAAGCTGCTCGGCAACCACACGGAAAGCGAGTCGTTCACCGAGCCGCGCACCGACACGGTCGAGTATGCGGGGCTGCCGCGGGATGTGGTTCCCCTCGTGCCGGGAGGCATCGAGGTCGATGCAGGCTCCCTGCGGCTCGACAAATACCTTGCCGATGGCGACCTGCTCACCCTCGAGGGCGGGACCTGGCAGGGAGACGGCGAGACGTTCGTCGCGCAGGCCGGCCGGCTCCAACAGATCGAGGGGGAGCGGTCGTGGGCACGCGCCGGCTACGATGCGCTCCACTGGAGCTTCGCGGGCCACTACAACCAGCGCACCGGCGTGGTGATCGCCCGCCAGGCTGGCGTCCCGCTCTACAACGAAAGCGATAACTACCGTCTGGAGCTGTTGGGCGAGCGCGAGGTCGCGCGCGGCAGGGGCCACCTGGTCGGCGGCATCTCCTATCTCGACGAGGCGGTCGACAGCGCCGACCCCCATGGTATGCAGACGCTCTACGTCCATGCCGTCGACACGCAGGAGGAGGCTCTGTTCGCCCAGATCTCCTATGACCTGTCCTCCCGGCTCAAGGCGGTGGTCGCGGCGCGCTGGGACGACAGCACATTGCACGATTCCCGGGTCTCGCCCCGGGCATCCCTGGTCTGGGCTCCGGCCGCCAGCCATACGCTGCGTCTGTCCTACAACGAGGCCTTCCAGGTCGGCAATTACACGGAGCTGTTCCTGCGCGTGCCGGGCGGCCTGCCGCTCGACCTGTCAGCCGTCGAGGCCGCGCTCGCGCCGCTGCTCGGCGGTGTCCCCCTCGGCCTGGACAGCGTGCCCATCTTCGCGCTGGGCAACCCGGACCTCAAGGTCGAAGACATCCGGAGCTTCGAGCTGGGTTATCAGGGCATCCTGGGGAACCGGTGGTTTCTGACCACCGACTATTACCGCAACCGGATGGAGAATTTCATCAGCAATCTGCTGCCCGGCGCCAACCCGGCCTTCCCTCCCTACCAGGCTCCCTCGCAGCTCGCTCCGGCGGCGGCAGCCGCCGTGGAAAGCACTCTGCGGTCGCTCATCCCGGGCCTGACCAACGGCCCGGGCGGAGCCCCCTTGGTCGTCGTGTCCAACACCAACACCGGCAGGGTCGACAGCCAGGGAGTCGAGCTCGCGCTGAGCTATCAGCCATCTCCGCAGTGGCAGTGGCAGCTCTCGGGCTCCTGGTTCGATTTCGAAGTCCGCGAGGCGACTCCGGGTGCCGAGGTGATCCCGAACGCCCCTGAGTGGCAGGCCGGCATCTCCGGAATCTACCGCGGAGACCGGTTCGCGGCAGCCCTCGGCTATCGCTGGGTCGATGGTTTCCCCTGGGCGTCCGGGATCTACATCGGGCCGGTGCCCTCGTACGAGGTGATGGACCTGCACGTCAGCTATCTCGTCCACAAACATTGGGAGGCTGGAATCGACGTCAGCAACCTCCTGGACGAAGTGCATTACGAGGCCTTCGGAGGCGACCTGCTCCGCCGCCGGGCCCTCGCCCACGTCTCGTTCAAGTGGTAGACGCGGGCTCGGCCACGCGGCAGGCGTCGAGCAACGCCCGCGCCTCTTGCAGCTCGCGCGTCGCGAAGCCCTCCTGGAACCAGCCGTAGAGTGGTTCCAGGAGCTCGCAGACGGCGGCAGGCCTCCGGCGCTCCTTCCACAGCCGTCCCAGGCTGACCGCGGCACGCAGCTCCAGACCTCGCGAGCCCTGGCTCCGGGCTGTCTCCAAGCCCTTCTGGAAGACTTCTTCGGCCTGCTCGGCGCCACCCCCTCCTGTCTCCGCCAGGATCAGCTCTCCGTGGAGGCGGTGGAGCTCCGCATTCCAGCAGGACTCTCGCGTCTGCGCCGCAATGGCGAAAGCTCTCTCCAACATCTCGCGGGCTTCCGGCAGCCGGTGGTGATGCAGGCAGGCTTCGATCTTCAGGCTCAGGAAGTAGGGCATGGCGAGGAGCCCTCCGATCGCGTCGAGGATGGCAAGCCCGCGCTCGATGCTCTGCGACCATGTCCCCTCGTCCGAGCTGCCGCCGGCATGGGCCGCGGCCCATCCTCCGAACAGGAATGCCTGGGTCTCCCAAAGCGCGAAGCCGCCTTTCTGGCAGACGGCGAAAAGCTCCTCCGCGTGGGCGGTGACCTTCTCCGCGTCGCGGAGGAATTGCCATAGCTCCACGCCGCCGAACACCAGCGCCGACGCGAGGGAGTACGCGTGCCCGCCGCGTCGGGCCACGGCGACTGCCATGTCGCCGTGCCGGATTGCGAGCTCCCGGATAGCCCAGATGCCAGAGCACGAGCGACAGATAGGCGTGGGAGCCGACCGGCGTTTCGATCCCGGCGCGCGTCAGAGACATCGCATCGTAGGAATCGCCGAGGGCAAGGCTCCGTTCAGCGTGCTCCCGCGCCTTGGCGAAATCTCCCAGATAGAAGTTGATCATGCAGGAAGCCGAGAGGGCCGTGGCGAGGAGGAGCGGCTCCTGGCGCGCCTCGGCGAGCTCCAGCATCCGCAAGGTCAGCCGTTCCGCTTCCAGGAGCTCTCCACGCACCTGGCGGAAGTTCCTCAGGCCGAGGAGCACCCAGAAAAGCTCCGGAGCATCGTCCATCCGGTCGCACAGGTCCTTGGCCTGCCGCAAGGCACGCTCGACCTTGGGAGCCACGAAGCCGTCGACCGAGGCCAGGGCCATGCCGAGAGAGAGCTGGAGCTGCAGCTCCTGCGCGTCCCGCTCGGGGCTCGCGGGCAGGGCAGCGAGCAGCTCCACACCCCTTTCCAGGTGCTGGATCGCCTCCAGGTTGGCGGACCGCTGCTGCGCCTGGGTGCCGGCCTTGAGCCAGTAGGCGATCGCCGGGGCGAGGTGGCCCGCTGCCGTGAAGTGCTGGGCGACGAGCTCGGGCTGCGCCGCCGCGCGTTCCGCGAAGCGCTCGATCAGGACCTCGGCGATACGCAGGTGGTACTGCTGCCGCGTGGTCCGGAGCAGGAGCTCGTAGGCCGCCTCCTGCAGCAGCGCGTGCTTGAAAATGAAGGTCGCATCCGGCAGCCGGCCGCGCTGGAAGAGGAGCTCCGCGCGGACGAGCTGCTCCAGACCCCGCTGCAGGGAGGCCGGGTCCTGGGACGAGATCGCCGCGATGAGGACATAGCTGAACTCCCGTCCCAGCACAGCTCCGAGCTTTGCCACCTCGCGCACGGTCCCCAGGCGATCGAGGCGGGCGGTCAGCGACCCCCGCAGCGAATCGGGGATGGTCACGGAGACGGTCCCACTGCCCAGCTCGAATCTGTCCTTGTCCTCCCGCAGCTCGCCCGATTCCAGCACCGTCCGGGTCAGCTCCTCGAGAAACAGCGGGATGCCGTCGGCCTTGGCCAGGAGCTGCTCCAGCACCAGCCCGGGCAGCGCCTTGCCCCGCGTGAGCCCCGCGATGATCACCTCGGACTGCTCGCGGTTGAGCCGGTCCAGAGTGAGGGTTGCCGCACGCTGGATCTCCGCGGACGGATTGAAGGACGGGCGGGTGGTCAGAAGGACCAGGAGAGGCGCGGTCTCCGCCGCGCGCACCAGCATGCCCACGAGCTCGAGGGATGACGGGTCGGCCCAGTGGAGGTCCTCCAGGCAGAAGACCAACGGCCGCTCCCGGGCCATGCCGGTGAGCAGCTCGACGATGCACTCGAGCGTCCTCTGCTTCTGCTTCTGGGCGCTCATCTCCAGCGGCGCCCAGGACTCCCGCGGCGGCAGCGAGAGGAGGGCCGCGAGCAGGGGCAGGGCCTCTCCGGAGGCGCTCCGGCCTGCCAGGGCCTCCTCGAGCTTGCGAAGCTTCTCCTCGTTGCCATCCTCCCGCCGCAGGCGAAAAAGCCGGCGGAAGATGTGGAGGAAGGGGCCGAGGGCGCTGGTCTCTTCGTAGGGTGAGCAGTATCCCGGCAACCAGGTATGCTGCCGCGTTTCGGGTTGCTCGCGCAACGCCCGCACAAGACGCGACTTGCCGACCCCCGGCTCGGCGACGACGAGCACGGCCTGCCCGGCGCCGTGGCGCGAGCACGCGAGCCACTCGGTCAGACGCGACCGGGCGTTCTCGCGACCCACCATGGGTGCGGACCCGCCGGAGGCCGTCGTATCCTGGGGATCCCCGGCGCCTTTTTCCGCCACGACCCGATACACCTCGACGGGCCGCGAGACCCCCTTGAGGGCCTGCGCCCCCAGGGGGAGACAGAAGAAAAACGGCTCGACGAGCTTGTAGGTGGAATGGCTCAGCACCAGGGTGCCCGGCTCGGCGAGGCCCTGCAGGCGGGCGGCGATGTTGAGGGTCGAGCCGAGCGCGAGCCTCTCCGAGGAGCTGTCCGTGCCCACGCGTCCGATCACGACGGGCCCGGTGTGGATCCCCAGCCGCACCGCAAGCCGGATGCCGCGGAGCGCCATCCGCGCATCCAGCCCCTCGATGGCCTGGAGGATGCCGAGACCGGCGAGGACCGCCCGGCGGGCGTCGTCCTCATGGGCCTGGGGATAGCCGAAATAGATCAGGAGCCCGTCCCCCAGGAACTGCGCCACGTGCCCGGAGAAGCGCTCCACGACCTCGCTGGCGGTCCGCTGGTAGGCACGCACGACCTCCCGCAGATCCTCCGGATCGAGCCGTTCGGAGAGCGCCGTTGAGCCGACCAGGTCGCAGAACAGCACCGTGAGCAGGCGCCGGTCCTCCCCGCTGTCGGTGACCGCGATCGTCCCGCTCGCCTCCGCAACGCTGCCGAGCTCCGAGCCGCAGTGGCCGCAGAACCGGAACTTCGGGGGGACGAGCCCGCCGCAGCGCGGGCATTGCATTGGCAGAGGGCTGCCGCAGCCGCCGCAGTGCCGCATCCCCTCCGGGTTTTCGAGCAGGCAGGTGGGACAACGCATGACAGAGCTCCGCCGCTAGTATGACTCGAATTCCAGTGCGATCCCAGGGGTCACGGCAGCTTGTCCGGCTGGAAGACACCCCCGGGATCGAGCTCGCGGCGCAGCTCGAGCATCCGGGTCCAGGCGCTGCCGTAGAGGTCCGCCAGCATCTGCCGGTCGAGCCGGTGCCAGCCGTAGAGATAGGGTCGCCCGCCTACTTCGACGCACTTGGCGAGACAGGAAGCCGCCGCCGCCTGGACGCGCAGCAGGGCCTCGCGGTCCCGCGGCGGCACCATGGTGTAGAAGCCGATGCCGAGCTTGATCCGCGCGCCGCGGATGCCGGCGGCCTCGAACGGCAGATCGGCAGCGCCGGGGGGCCGCCGGATCGGGACGATATAGACAGCCTGCAGGCACCCGGCGAAGGCATCCCGGTCGATCAGCTCGGCGGCGTGGGCCGCCAGCGCGCGCAGGCCCGCGAAATCGAGGACGTAGTCGCTCCACAGCTTGATCCGGCGGTGGAAGCGCGCCGTCCAGAAGGCGACCGTGCGGCTCCTCCAGGCCCGGTAGGCCGGACAGATCAGCCGCCGCGCCGCGGACCCGCGCCAGGCGGGCGGCGGTGCCGCCGCGAGGGCCGCTCCCAGGCTGTCGGCGTGGGCTCCGCAGGTGGTCAGGAACCGGCCTCGGGACGAGAGGCCCTTGCAGAGCTCCGGCAGCGGCTCCCCTTCCCGGGTCAGATCCTCCAGCGCCTCGACCATCTCGACCAGGCTCCCGTGGCGATGCGTGAAGAGGACCGTCACCGGCCGGTAGGGACGCGTGCGGATCACGGCCCGCTCCACCGCCCCCACCTGGCCCATCCCGGCCAGGGCGAACCGGAAGAGCTCGTCCTGTTCCTCCCGGGAGCACCAGAGGGCCGAGCCGTCGGGCAGGACCAGGCGAAGCCGCTCCACCTGATCCACCAGGGCGCCGTCGGCGATGGAGTCGATGCCGTAGCCGCCCACGGACAGGGTGCCCCCCACGGACAGGGGGAGGTAGTCGGCGAGCACCGGCACACATTGGCCGGCGGGGTGCAGGCTCCGCTCGACGTCGAGCCAACGGCTCCGCGCCGACACCTCGATCCGACCGCCCGGCAGCGGCCGGGGGGGCTCGCTCCGGCGACGGACGTTGGCGATCAGGATCCCCTGATCGCTCAGGGACTGGCCGTTGATCGAATGGGCGCTGCCTTGGAGGGTGACGGGGATGCCATGGGACCGGGCGACCCGCAGGGCATGGACCAGGTCCCGCTCGCCGGCCGGCCGGACGATCACGCGTGGCGTCTTCCGCACGAGCCGCCCGAAATCGGTGGACCGGGCCGCCATCCCGTCGGTGCGGACCTCCCCCTCGACCCCGCGGCGCAGCTCCACCGCGAGCGCATCCGTCACCGCGCATCCCCTTCGGGCTTCTCGAACAGGTAGTCCTCGATGACCAGGGCGTCCAGCCCGGTGGTGAGGAAGGCGGCCACCGCATCCTCGACCGCGTGGACCATCGGCCTGCCCATGACGTTGAAGCTCGTGTTGAGCAGCACCGGCACGCCGGTCCGCTCGTGGAAATCCATCAGCAGCCGGTGGAAACGCCCGCACCACTCCCGGCGCACCGACTGCAGCCGGCCGGTGCCGTCCACGTGCACCACCGCCGGGACCCGGTCGCGGACCTCTGGCCGGAACACCAGGGCGCGGTCCATGTAGGGAGAGTCCTGGTAGCTCTCGAAGTACTGCGGGCCGAGCTCGTGGGGGATGGCCGGAGCGAAGGGCCGAAACCCTTCCCGGAGCTTCACCGCCGCGTTGATCCGGTCTTTCATGTCGGCACGGCGCGGGTCCGCCAGGATCGAGCGGTGGCCCAGGGCCCGCGGCCCGAGCTCCGCCCTCCCCTGCATCCAGCCGACGACACGGCCGCGCGCCAGCAGCTCGGCGGTGTGGCGCGTCACCTCGCCCGGCAGGTGCCGCACCCTGGGGAGCCCGCCCGAGCGTACGAGCCTCTCCAGGGTCGCCCGGCACGGCGCCGAGCCGAGGAACGGGCTCTGCGGCCCGCGCGGCGGAACGGCCCCGGGATGGTCGGCGCAGAAAGCCAGGAATGCGGCGCCCAGCGAGGTGCCGTCGTCGGCCGGCGCACAGGGGACGAACAGCCGCCGGAACGGCGTCTCCGCGCAGATCCGGCCGTTCCACGCCGAGTTGAGGGCACAGCCGCCGGCCAGCACCAGGTTGTCCGACAGGCCGAGGCCGTGGAGATGGCCCAGCAGCTCCCGCATGATCTCGGCGAAGACGGCCTGCCCGGTGCAGGCGAGGTCGGCGGCAACGAGCTGGGAATGCTCCGGCCCGCGGGCGAGTCGGGAGAAGCTCCTCGATCCGGCGGCGGTGCTCCTCCGGCGGGCACCCCGCCAGCAGCTCCAGCCCGCGGACCCGGAGCAGCGACCGCAGCCGCCGGTAGAGGTCCGGGTCGACCTGCCCGTACGGCGCCAGGCCCATCACCTTCCACTCCTCGCCACGCAGCGGATCGAAGCCGCAGAGGGCACAGAGCGTGGCGTAGAACATCCCCAGGCTGCCGCGGTGCGCGCTCCCCCGCGGGCCGTGGGGTCCGAGCCGCCGCAGACGGCCGTTCCGGAAGTGGAAGAAAGCCGTCGACGTCCACTCCCCGAAACCGTCGACGACGGCGCAGACGGCCTCGTCGAAGGGGCTGGTGTAGCACGCCGTGGCAGCGTGCGCCAGGTGATGATCGTAGCGGCGGGGCTCGCGGCCACGCGGCACGGCGCCGGCCCAGGTCAGGTTGACGCCCGCCTGCTCCAGGCTGCTCAGCATCGAACGGGCCAGGCAGCGGAAGTCGGGCAGCGGCCAGAGCAGGGGGTCCCGGCGCCGGAAGGCGCGATCGACGAGCGGCCCGAGCAACGGCCGGAGCAGCGGCAGATCGCACAGCATGGCGAGACGAAGGCGGTCGAGGAGCCCCCGGCTCCAGGACACGGCAGCCACCACGTCGGCGCCCGGCGGACAGTGCTCGCGGATCAGGGCGGCACACCGGCCCAGGGCGTCGGGAGGGCTGTTGAACGCCCGCTTGGACTGGAGCGGGCGCTCCTCGGCCTCGGCGAAGAGCACCTCCCCCGCAGGGCCCACGATCGCCAGCGCCGGGTCGTGCAGAGTGGCGGCCAGGCCGACGTAGCAGCGCGGAGCGCTCATGGCGTGCGGTTCCGGACCGGCCTCACAGCAGCGCCTGCGCCAGCGCGAGCCCGCTCACCGCGAGGAGCAGCCCGCCGACGACGGCGAAGACCGTCTTTGCCGTGAGCCAGCGGTTCAGGGCCAGCTCCTCGGGCCGCAGCCACGAGTCGCTGTAGTGATGCCGGACGAACGCCTCCGGCTCGTCGAAGCGCTCGTACCGCTGCAACCAGGTCCGGGCCGAGAGATAGCGCGGAGGAAGGACGGTGATGCCCGCAGCGGCCTCGCTGCGGCCGTGCTCCGCCAGATAGCGGCGCACGGCCCGCCGCATCATCTGCGGACCGGTGGAGAACAGCACGTACGTCGCATCGACGCGCCACCTGCCGTGGAAGAGGCGGGCGACCAACGGCGGCTCCTGCATCTCACGGAAGGCGATCTCCCACAGCGGATGGCGGGGCGGCGAGGCAAGGACGGCGCATTCGATCACCCCATTGCGCGCGCGGCCGACCACCGCACCGCCGCGTGCGAGGAGGGGGTCCAGCGGCCTGAAGCACTCGCTGTCGAGGTCGGCGTAGACCCCGCCCAGCGTATGGAGGATGAAGTACTTCGCCGCGTCGACCCGCTGGATGGGGCGAGGAAACGCGTCGTAGGTGGGCAGGAACCAGGGATGGTGCTCAGCGATCAGGCGCCGGTTGTCCTCGTCCGTCCACAGGACGTGCCGCCAGCCGGGGTGGTGGCGCAGCCAGGAGTCCCGGAACGGCCGCCACTGCGGCGGCAGGTCCGGGGTCTTCCAGGTCTGGTGCAAGATCCTGGGGATCGGTGTGAAGAGGCTTCCCCGCACCGTTGGCCGTCTCATCGCAGGCCTGCCGGCGGGGGAGGCGTCTCCACCGGGGGAGGCGTCTCTTCCGGGCAGGGTGTCGCCTCCGGCGGGATCCCGACCGTCGCGGGCAACATCCCGCCTGTTCCCTCGACCGTCTTCGTCGCGATGACCGCGTAGATGACCATCAGGGAAAGAGAAAGAAGGAAGACCCAGTACATGAAACCGAAGTTTTTTCTGGACTGCCCGAAGAATCGCCCGATGCCCAAGAGGGTGATGGCGGTGTAGAGCAGGATCATCCCGATCAGAATCAACCAGGCCGGGATCAACGGCAAGTGCCAATCCTGGGGGGCCTCCAGGAAAAGCGAGAAAAAATATCCGCAGGACATCGGGAGCAGACCCATGAACGGCCAGGTGATGTTCGCGAAATGGTCCTCGAGAAACATGATGAACGTCCACTGCGTGACCGCGGCGATGCCGAGCTCTATGAAGGCGATGGACACGAAGTCCAACTGGAGCGGGCCCGGAGTGTAGCCCCCCGTCTGCAGGTACTGGATATAGATCGTCAGAAGAAGGATGCTCCATACGCGCCAGATATAGATCTGCAGCTTGGCGGCGGTGTGCCGGTAGAAAATGTGTTTCGCCCGCGAGGGCCCGATCCAGCCGGCGAGAAACGACAGCGACAGCAGCGTAACGACGCCCGGTACCGGCATGCCGAAGGTGTTGTGGGACCGGCCCCAGGCAATGATCATCACCAGCGCCACGGTCCATAGCAGATACGACACGGCGATCGCAGCGGCCAGATATTTCCTGCCCCGCGTCGTCAGCTCGTTCAGGGCCGGCCATGTGAAGGGGATGACGCGTGAGCTGGTCTCCTCCGAAGAGGGCTCGGAAAGGGGCTCCACGTTTCCATCAGAGAGGGGTTCCACGGTCTCCTCCTTTCGTCTGCATCGACCGGGTCGCGGTCTGCCGGCAACGCCTCGCGAGCCGCATGCGCAGGCCGCCCTGGGGGCGCAGAGTGATGCTGCGTGGCAGGAGCGCCACCGGCCGGTCCGAGACAGACCGCAGGCGCCATCGCCGGCCGAGGGTGGCGAGCAGGACGATACCCGCCAGAGAGGCGAGGTGCATGCCGATACAGAGACGCGACCCCAGGCCGAACGGAATGTAGGCCCCTTTCGGCAGGCGCCGCTCCAGCTCCTCCGTCCAGCGCTCCGGTGCGAAGCGTTCCGGCTCCGGGAAGTAGCGGGGGTCGCGATGCAGCAGCCACGGGCTGACCTCGACGACGGAGCCCCGGGGGATGCGGCAACCGCCGATCTCCACCGCCTCGGCCGCCCGCCGGCCCACCGCCGGCACGGGGGGAAAGAGCCGCAGGGATTCCTGGAACACCTGCCGCGTATACCGCAGGAGCCCCACGTCCTCGGCCGTCGGGAGACGGTCTCCCAGAACCTCGTCGAGCTCCTGGTGCCATCTCGCCTCCACCTCGGGGTTGCGCGCCAGGAGATGCCAGGTCCAGGCGATGCTGTTGCCGGTCGTGTCGTGGCCGGCGAGGAAGAGCGTCATGACCTCGTCGCGCACCTGCTGCTCGCTCATGCCGCCGCTCTGCTCATCGCGGGCGAAGAGAAGCATCGAAAGCACGTCCCCCCGATCGCCGCTCTCCCGCCGCTCCCGGATCCAGCCGAAGATGAGGCGATCGAGCTCGGCCCGGGCGCGACGCAACCGCCGCATGTTGGGGAGCGGCAGCCGCATCAGGACCTCGAAGCCGGGGAGGAGCATCAGGCCGAAGCCCTGCACGAGAGTGTCGAGAGCCCGGCCGGCCAACCGCCCCTCGTCCTCCTGCACATCGGTGTCGAACAGGGTCCGGACCACGGTCCGCTGGGACAGCCGCATCATCTCGACCGAGGCGTCCAGCTCCCCGCCGTCCTGCCAGAGGTCCTGCATCTCCTCGGCGCAACGCGCCAACGACCCGGCGTAGGCCGCGATCCTCTGGCGGTGGAAGGCCGGCTGGATCAGCCGCCGCTGCCGCTGATGGAGCTCCCCCTCGCTGGTCAGCAGCCCCCTGCCGAGCAGCAGCCGCGCCTTCTTCAGCGGATGCCCCTTTTCGAAGCTCGCGTGCTTCGTCACCAGGGCCTCCTGGACAAGGTCGGGATGACCGAGCAGGAACAACCGGACCCAGCCGAGCCGGACCTGGGCAAAGTCCCCCTGCTCGCGGGCGAGCGACTCCAGGAAGCCGAGGGGGTCGCGCCACAGCGCCGGGAGAGACCGCCAGACCGGCGCACCGCCCGGACGGAGCGCAACGGCAGACGCGCTCATGTCCATACGCCGGTGTCCGGACGGCCCGTCTTTCCCTTCGATCGCATCTATGCAGCCTCCACGGCGGCGGCCATCTCGCCTGCTTTCTCCGCCTCCGCGGCCCGGAGGACACTCCTCTTCTTGATCAGGATGACCGTATAGCCATACAAGAGAGCGACCGTGATCCCATAGATCCAGTAGATGAAGCCATAGCCGGTCTGTTGATGCCCGGGATAGGGTTCGGCCATGTTGTTGAGGACCACGGCGAGGTAGAGAAGCGCCGTCCCGAGCAGCGTCAGCCATGCGCCGGGTATCGACAGGCCGTTGAGGTCTTTCCGGAGGAAGGGTGTTGCGAAGTAGCCGGCGGCCATGGGCAGGATGCACAGCAGCGGACAGGCGATGTTTACGTAATAGTCCTGGAAGAACAGGATGAACGACCATTGCGTCAGGGCCGCAACGACGACCAGTAAGACCGCATACATGTAGAAATAGGAGGTCAGCGGCTCGATGACGTCTTTCTGACCGTATCGGATGTACTGGACATACAGGATCAGGTTGAGGACGGCCCAGAGTCTCCAGATCCAGAGCAGATACCAGGACTCTTTGCCAAAAAACAGACACGGCTCCGCCCAGGAACCGACCCAGCCCGTGAAGAAACAGAGCGAGAGCGCCGCCGCGACGCTGAGGCCGGGCATGCCATAGCTCTTCGTCTTGTAGCCCCGCCAGATGATGACGATGAATCCCAAGGTCGACAGGACATACGACAGGCCGACCATGACAGCGAGGAACATCAGGAATCCGTTGGTTTTCGACAACAGGTCGTCCACGTTCAGGTAGTTGAAAGGTGCGCTCGGCCTCGCCATGGCGTTCTCCTCTCCTGGGTCCTGCGGGGCCGGCGCGCCGGCGACAGGGCGGCGGCGAACAGGCTGGAACGGATGCTCGTTCGAGCAAGCTGATGCGCTTGGACGAGAGCGAGTATACGGCAGGAGCGCGCGGCGTCCAACATCCCGTCCGGCCCTCCCGCCGGCTGTTGTGCCTCCCCTCCTTGTGTCGCCTCATCCGGAGACGACACAAGGAGGACACACATGCAGCATCGCAGCGGACACCTTCAACGCGCCGGGCTCGCCACAGCGGCCGCCCTGGCCCTCACCCTCACTCTCGCCACGCCGGCGCAGGCGCAGCCCGCCGGAACGCCGGGTACGACCATCACCGTCAACAGCACCTGGGACGGCGCCATCGTCACCTTCCCGGGAAACCCAAGCCCCCCGCCCTGCAGGCTGCGGGACGCCATCCAGGCGGCCAACACGAACCTGCCGGTGGCGGGATGCGCCGCCGGTGTGCGGCCCCGGGTGGTCGCGGCCAACCCGTTGCGCGTGGACGGCATCGACCGGATCGTCTTCGCCGTCGGCTCCGGCACGACCGCGGGCACGCCGCGGATCCAGCTCCGGACGTCGCTGCCGCGCATCACCGAGGCCGTGACGATCGACGGGGCGACCGGCGGCGCCACCCGCGTCGAGATCTCCGGCAGCCAGATCTGGAGCTTCTTCGGGCCGGTCCACGGGATCGTCGTGATCGACAGCTACACGACGCTCAGGAGCCTGGTCATCAACGGCTTCAGCGGCAACGGCGTGCTGCTGACCACGCTGGAGGGCGACGGCATCGTCATCGTCACACCGGGCCGGCCGGACCGGCCGGATCCCGGGAGCTTCCCCATCGACCCCTGCGGCCCGGCCGCCTTCCCGTCCGACCCCGGCCAATGCCACCACCCCGGAGGCGGACCGAACGACGACATCCAGGTGATCGGCGAGACCGGCGGCGGCGGCCATACGATTCTCAACTGCCTGATCGGGACCGACGTCGCCGGCAGCCAGGCCGTGCCCAACGGCAACAGCACGAGCGACACGGCCGGCGTGATGGCCCTCACCCCCGCCAATACGATCGGCGGTACGGCGGCCGGCTCGCGCAACGTGATCTCCGGCAACCGCGGGCACGGGATCGTCCTCGAATCGGTCAACAACGAGGTGACCGGCAATTACATCGGGACCGGTGTGAGCGCCAGCACCAGCCTGCCCAACCTGCTCGACGGCATCTTCGTGGCCGGAGGGCAATTCGCCGGCGCGACCTGCGAGATCCGCAGCAACACGATCGCCTTCAACACCGGCGACGGGGTCGATGCCGGCATCAACGCCTGCACGATCTCGATGAACAGCATCTCCGGCAACGGCGGCCTGGGCATCGAGCGCGCCGACCCCGGGGTGACCCTCAACGACCCGTCCGGCAGCCGCACCTGGCCGCCCAACTTCCCGGTCGTCGGCTCCGTGACCTCCACCCTGGGAGGGACGTGGATCTTCGGCACCATGACCCAGCAAGGCACACAGCCGATCACGGTCGAGGTCTTCTACAGCCCCACCTGCGATCCGTCGAATCACGGCGAGGGGCGGACCTACGTCGGCACGACGTCGGTGATGCCGGGACAGAACGTGCCCTGGCTGGTCACCCGGAACACGATCTACTTCGCCGGGCGCTTCACGGCGACGGCGACCACGAACCGGGGCACCTCGGAATTCTCACGCTGCTTCCCCTGAGGAAGCCAGAAAGGACGACAAGGACACCAGGGACGACCGTCCTTGGTGTCCCTGGTGTCCTTGTCGTCCTTGGGAGGGCGGAGGAAAAGCCGGCCGCATATTCCCAAAGTGCTATGATTTACCCGACACCATGCCCCGCAAGCCGGCGGTCTACCTCGGGCTCCTCTCGCTCTGCCTCCTCGGACAGAGCCGCATCCCGTCTGCCGAGGATGCGCCGTCCCTCACCTCCGACCTCGCCTCCTTCGGCTTCCCTGTAACCGGCGGCACCGCGCCGGGGTATGTGGACGACGCGGCCTGCGCCCTCTGTCACACGGACCTCGCGGCGAGCTACCGCGAGAAGGGCATGGGGCGCTCCTTCTACCGCCCGCGGCCGGAGACCGATATCGAGGACTTCTCCGCGCCGCCCTTCGTCCACGCCCTCTCGGCGCAGTCGATGCAGATCGTCCGCCGCGACGGCCAGCTCCTGTTCCGGCGCTGGCAGACCGATGCCGAGGGCCGGCCGGTCCACCTCTTCGAGCAGCCGGTGGACTGGATCCTGGGCTCGGGCAACCATGCCCGCACCTATCTCTACCGGACCGCGGGCGGCGAGCTCTACCAGCTCCCGCTCGCCTGGTACGGCCAGACCCGGAGCTGGGGCATGGCCCCCGGCTTCGACCGGCCGGACCACGAGGGGGTGCTCCGGCGGGTGCGGCGCGAATGCATCTTCTGCCACAACTCCTATCCGGACATGCCGGCGGGGAGCGACGCCTACGAGGCGCCGCAGGCCTTCCCGGAACGGCTGCCCGAGGGGATCGGCTGCCAGCGCTGCCACGGCCCTGGGGCCGGGCACGTGGGGCTGGCGCTCGGCGGGATCGGCCTGCGCAGCGAGCTGCGGGCGAGCATCTTCAACCCGGGCCGGCTGCCGGCGCCGCGGCGCGACGAGGTCTGCCTCGGCTGCCATCTCCAGCCGTCGGTCGCCCTCCCCGGGCTGCGCCGCTTCGGCCGGGCCGACTTCTCCTTCCGGCCCGGCGAGCCGATCTCCGACTACCTGGTGCAAATCGACATCGAGGAAGAAGGGCAACCCGCTGCCGAGCGCTTCGAGATCAACCACCATCCCTACCGCCTGCGGCAGAGCCTCTGCTGGACCGAGAGCGCAGGCGCCCTGACATGCCTCACCTGCCACGACCCGCACCGCAAAGTGCCCGCGAGCTACAAGGCGGAGCACTACCGCCGCGCCTGCCTCACCTGCCATCAGGAAGAGGCCTGTCCGGAAGAGGCGAAGAAGGCGGACGACCATGGCAAGGCGGCTGACTGCACGTCCTGCCACATGCCGAAACGGCGAACGCAGGACGTGGTCAAGGTGGTGATGACCGATCATCGGATCCAGCGGCAGCCGGGAGGGCCCGAGCTGCTGGCTCCGCGGGCCGAGCGGGAGCCCGTGCTCACCGGCGTGCGGCTCCTCGAGCCCGGCTCGGCGCCGGGACCCCTGGGAGAGGTCTACCGGGCGGCGGCGGTCGTGCGGGCGGTCCGGAGCGAGGAGGCGGTGCGGTATCTGGAGAAGATGCTCGCGGCGGCGCAACCCGCCGAGATCGATCCGTGGCTGGACCTCGCCGAGGGGCAGCTCCGGCTGCGCCGCTTCGCCGACGCCGAGCGGACGCTCGCAGGGGTGCTGGCACGGAGCCCGGGGCATCTCCAGGCCCTGGAATGGCTCGCCCTGGCGCGCGCCGGCCAGGGGAAAGCGGACGAGGCGATCGCGCTGCTGCAACAGCTCGTCGCCACGGCGCCCGGCCGGGCGGAGGCGGAGTACAACCTGGGGCGGCTGCTGTTCGTCAACGGCCGGATCGCGGAGGCCGAAAGGCACCTCCAACGCGCGCTCGCCGCCCGGCCGAACCTGGTCGCCGCCTGGTTCCGCCTCGGCGAGATCCGCGCCGCCCAGGGCCGGCAGGATGAGGCCGTGTCCTGCTGGCGCCGCGCCCTGGAGATCGAGCCCCGGCACACCGAATCCCACAAGGCCCTCGAAGAAACGCTCGCGGCGCCATAGAATGGACGCTCACGATCGGCTGACCTTTGGGAGGAGGACGCGAAGATGAGTCTTGCCGCATACAAGGTGCTGCACGTGCTGGGAACCCTGTTCCTCTTCACCGCGCTGGGCGCGATGCTGCTCGCGGCGCGCGACCGGGACGGGACGCCGGCCGGGCGCAAGCTCGCCGGGATGACCCACGGGCTCGGGCTGGTGGTCCTGCTGGTGAGCGGCTTCGGGATGCTCGCGAGGCTCGCGCTCTCGAACCCGGCCATCTGGCCGCTCTGGCTCTGGCTCAAGCTGGTGATCTGGCTCGCGTTGGGAGCCGTGATCGTCCTCATCCGCCGGGCCCCCAACCTCACCGGCCTGCTTTGGTGGGTCCTCCCCGTCCTCGGCGCCCTCGCCGCCTATCTGGCCCTCTACAAGCCAACCTGAGGCAGGGGGTGGGATGCGTCCCATCCCCTCCCGTAGGGGCAACCCTTGTGGTTGCCCTGCACCGCCTGCCCCTGCGGTGGGAAAATGCACATCGGCCGCCCACGTGGCAAGACCGCGGGCAACCACAAGGGTTGCCCCTACGGGGGCGGTGGACGCGCGGGGGAGGGGTCGGGGGAGGGGCTTACCGCGCCAGCGCGGCCTGGACGTGGGCGGCCTTGCCGCCGGAGGCGACCGGGCTCGGGCGGGAGCCGTTGGCCATCTTGGCCTGGGCCGGCAGGTTCGGGGTCATGGCGGCGCGCAGGCCCATGCGTTCGGCCTCGGCCTCCATCAGCGGGTCCTGGACGACCGCGACGCCCGAGCCGAAGGGGTTGCGCACCCGGCCGGCCCGCTGCTGCACGACGTGCGTCAGCTCGTGGCCGAGGAGCTGCATGCCCTGCGGCGTGCCCGGGTTGTAGAGGCCCGGGGCAAAGTAGATGTTCGAGCCGTGGGTGAAGGCGAGCGCTCCGATCGAGGAGGCCTCCCCGCCGACGTGGATGCGCACGTCCGAGAAGTCGGCGCCGAAGAAGGACTCCATCTTCTGCTGCACCGGCTCGGGCATCCGCTGGCCGCTCGCCCGCCCCAGGGAGACGCTGGGAGGGAGCTGGAAGCTGGTCCCGTTCGGCGAGCGCTGGATCGGGCCCCGCTGGTTCGCCACGGCGACGCGCGGAGCGCCGCCCGGGAATGCCCCCTGGATGACGTAGGACCGCGCGGAAATGGCCGTCGGCCCGGAACGGTTAGGAGAGGTCGGGTTCGGTGTCATGGCCGGTCTCGTGACCACAAGGTCGTGGCGTCCAGTGACTCGGATCAGGCCTTCAGTATCGCACCAAAGGGAGCCGAGGGGAAGACCCCCAGTATTATTTGAAGGATCTATGGCCCGACCCCGCTTCGAGACCGAACGAGACACCGGCCTGGCCGTCGAGGAGCGCAAGAAGACAAAGCGCCCGCGGCGATGGAAGGTCTTGATCTACAATGACGAGTACACGACGATGGACTTCGTCGTGTACGTCCTGATGAAGTACTTCAGGAAGGCACCCGCCGAAGCCACCCACGTCATGCTCCAGGTGCATCATCACGGGGTCGGCGTCGCGGGGATCTATCCACGGGACGTGGCGGAGACCAAGGTCGCCGAGGTCACCGCCGACGCGCGGGAGAACGGGATGCCCCTTCGCCTGGAGGCCCGGCCCGCCGAGGACACTGACGAATGAAGCTTTCGCGGGATCTGCAGATCTCTCTCGAGGTGGCCATGACCGAGGCCGGCCGCCTCGGCCATGAATACGCCGGGCTGGAGCACATCCTCTACGCCCTGACCTTCGACGAGGAGGCCTCCCGGGTGCTGCGCAACGCCGGCGCCGACCTCCAGATCATCCAGGAGCACCTCACCGAGTACTTCGACGAGGTCCTCGAGAGCGTCGAGCTCGACGAGGACGTCCGGCCGCGCCTTTCCCTCGGCGCCCAGCGGGCCCTTGCCCGGGCCGCCCTGCGCGCCGAGCACGCCGGTCGCGACGAGGTGCGCAGCTCGGACGTCCTCGTCGCCCTCTACGACGAGCCCGAGTGCTATGCGGTGGACATGCTGGAGGCCGAGGGGGTGAACCGCCTCGACATCGTCAGCTACCTGGCCCACGGCGTCTCCAAGCTCCAGCCGGTCCACGGCACGCCGATCCCCACGGGCTACGAGGACGAGGACGAGGAGCGGGACCGGCAGGCAACCGGCGACGACGCCCTCGCCGCCTTCGCCCAGGACCTGACCGAGCTGGCGCGCAAGGGGGCCATCGACCCGCTGATCGGCCGCGAGAAGGAGCTCCTGCGCACCCTCCACATCCTGCAGCGGCGGCGCAAGAACAACCCGATCTACGTCGGCGATCCCGGCGTCGGCAAGACCGCCCTGGTCGAGGGGCTGGCGCTCAAGATCGCCGGCGGCGACGTGCCGGAGCCCTTCCTGAAGTCGCGGGTCTTCCGCCTCGACCTCGGGTCGCTGCTCGCGGGCACCCGCTACCGCGGCGACTTCGAGAACCGGCTGAAGGCCGTGCTCGCCGCCCTCGACGAGGTGGAGAGCCCGATCCTCTTCATCGACGAGATCCACACCGTCGTCGGCGCGGGCAGCGCCGGCCACGGCACCATGGACGCTTCGAACCTGCTCAAGCCCGCCCTCCAGGATGGGCGGCTGCGCTGCATCGGCGCCACCACCTGGGAGGAGTTCCGCCAGACCTTCCAGCGCGACCAGGCGCTCGCCCGCCGCTTCCAGAAGGTCGAGATCGCCGAGACCTCGGTCGACGACACGGTCAAGATCTTCGAAGGGCTGCGCGACCGCTACGAGGCCCACCACGGAGTGCGCTACACCCAGCCGGCGATCCGCGGCGCCGTGGAGATGGCCTCCCGCTACCTGCGCGACCGGCGCCTGCCGGACAAGGCGATCGACCTGCTCGACGAGGCCGGTGCCGCCGTGGCCCTGCGCCGCCAGAAGCGGGTCACCCTGGGCGACGTCGAGACCGTGCTCGCCACCATGGCGCAGATCCCAGCGCGCCAGGTCAAGGGCGACGAGCGCGAGCAGCTCCGCCTGCTGGAGACCGAGCTCAAGAAGGTCGTCTTCGGCCAGGACGACGCCATCGACCGCCTCACCTCGGCGATCAAGGTCGCCCGCGCCGGGCTGCGCGATCCGCAGAAGCCGGTCGGCTGCTTCCTGCTCACCGGCCCCACCGGCGTCGGCAAGACCGAGGTCGCCAAGCAGCTCGCCGAGGTGATGGGGATCTCCTTCCTCCGCTTCGACATGAGCGAGTACATGGAGCGCCACAGCGTGTCCCGCCTGGTCGGCGCCCCGCCGGGCTACGTCGGCTACGACCGCGGCGGCCTGCTGACCGAGGCGGTGTCGAAGAACCCGCACGCCGTGCTGCTGCTCGACGAGATCGAGAAGGCGCACGAGGACGTGTTCAACATCCTCCTCCAGGTGATGGACCACGGCACCCTGACCGACACCAACGGCAAGCAGGCCGACTTCCGGCACGTGATCCTGCTGATGACCTCGAACGTCGGCGCCCGCGAGATGGCCCAGCGCGGCCTCGGGTTCGGCGACGAGATGGGCGCGACCCGGCTCGCTGACGGCGACAAGGCGATCGAGCGGCTGTTCAGCCCGGAGTTCCGCAACCGGCTCGACGCCCGCATCCAGTTCCATGCCCTGAACCCGGCGGTCATGGAGCAGATCGTCGAGAAATTCATCCGCCAGCTCGGCGTCCAGCTCGCCGGCAAGAAAGTGCGGATCGAGCTGACGCAGGCCGCGCGCACGCTGCTGGCCGAGAAAGGGTACGATCCCGCTTTCGGCGCCAGGCCGCTCGCCCGCGTCGTCGAAGACACCATCAAGAGGCCGCTCACGGACGAGCTGCTCTTCGGCAAGCTCCAATCCGGCGGCACGGTGGTGGTCGACCGCGAAGGAGACGAGCTCGTCGTGCGCTGCACGGCCTGACGAACCGAATATTCCGAAGGACGACCACAACGCCGCCACCAAGCCTCCGAGCCCACGCAGAGGGACTTTGCGATATCTTTCTAGGGTCCCGAAGCACGAGGAGCCGTATGTCCGACCACGAAAACCACCAAGACCCGACCCCGGAACAGGAATCCACCCCCGAGATGGCGCTCTTCGCTCCTCCTGAAGAGGCCACAGAGGGCGCCGCAGAAGGCGCCACAGAGGGTGAGACCCTCCCCGAGCCCGACAACCACCACATGGCCGGCGCCGAGGAGGCCGAGGAGATCGGCCCCGAGGAGCCTGTCCCCGTCCACGACGAAGCCGGCGGCGGCGAGCCCGCCGAGGCCGCGCCGACCGACGAGATGGCCGAGGTGCCCGGTGCCCCGGCCGACGCCGGACAGATCGCCGCGCGCATCGAGGCCCTCGAGCGCCAGATCGCGGAAGCCCAGGACAAGACCCGCTACGTGCGGCGTCTCCAGGCCCTCCGGGAGCAGCTCGCACGGCTGCCTCTGGAGGAGTCCGACGGCCTCGCCGCGCGCCTCGACGCCCTCGAAGCCCTCTCCCGCCAGCAGCTCGAGGAGAACCTGCAGAGCAAGGAGGCCCTCGTCGTGCGCGCCGAGGAGCTGAGCACGTCGGAGGAGTGGAAGGCCGCAGCCGAGGAGATCAAATCCCTCCAGGCCCAGTGGAAGACCATCGGCGCCGTGCCCCAGGACCGCTCGCAGGAGCTCTGGCAGCGGTTCCGCAAGGCCGGCAACACCTTCTTCGAGCGCCGGCAGCAGCGCCAGCAGGACCTGGGACAGCAGCAGGAGGAGAACCTGCGGCAGAAGGAGGCCCTCTGCGTCCGGGCCGAGGAGCTCGGCCAGTCCACGCAGTGGAAATCCACGGCCGAGGCCTTCAAGACGCTGCAGGCCGAATGGAAGGCGGTCGGCCCCGTGCCGCGGGAGCACTCCGAAGCCATCTGGCAGCGCTTCCGCCAGGCGGCCGACGACTTCTTCGGGCGCCGCTCCGAGCACTACTCGACGCAGCGCAAGGAACAGGTCGAGAACCTGCGGCAGAAGGAAGCGCTCTGCGTCCAGGCCGAAGAGCTCAGCCAGTCCACGCAGTGGAAGGCGACCTCGGAAGCGATCAAGGCCCTGCAGGCCGAATGGAAGGCCGCCGGTCCGGTGCCGCAGAACAAGGCCGACGCCATCTGGAAGCGGTTCCGCGCCGCCATCGACGTCTTTTTCGAACGGCAGAAGGCCTGGTTCGACCAGCGCAACCAGGAGCGCGCGGAGTGGCAGGGCGAGTGGCGCGAGCAGCTCCGCGAGACGCTGGAGCGCAAGCGCGGCCAGGTGGAGCGCCTGCGCGAGTCGATCGGCCGCGACGAGGAGAACATCGCGCGCTGGCAGGGCACCCTCGCCGACCTGCGGCCGGGGCCGCGGTCGGACGAGATCCGCACCGGCCTGGAAGGGAAGATCTCGGACGTCGGCACCAAGCTGGCTTCGAAGCGCCAGCGGCTCCAGGAGATCGAGGCCTCGATCGGGGAGATCGAGACGAAGCTGGGGTAGGCCTCACCCCCTGTCCCCCTCTCCCATCGCCCCCCCTGCCCCCGGGAGAGGGGGAACGTGGTTGGTGCTCTGAGGGGATAGCTGGCAGCCTCTCCTCAGAGGCTTTCGGTCTCAAGAAAACCTCGACCTCGCCTCCAAGCTCCAGCTACGTCCCCCCTCTCCCGGTCGGTGGGGGGGCGATGGGAGAGGGGGACAGGGGGTGAGGTCTTGACCCGTCGGCCCCGCTCCGGCTACCCTTCCTGCGCTCCTCCGCAGATTCGAAAACCAGGAGGGCGCTCGCCGCCGGGGGGCAGATCGTGATCATATCCGAAGGCGAAATATTCACGCTGGTTGTGTGTGTGGGCCTTGCCATCGGCCTCTGGATCGTCTGGTTCCGCGACGTCCTGGCCGTGGCTCGCCGGAGCGCGGGGCTCCGCGAGCGCTGGCTGTTGGCCGTGACGCCCTTCGCCTGCGCCGCCCTGCTCTTCTGGATCCTCCGCCGGTACGCCTCCTTCGACGTGCAGGACAGTGGGTTTTATCTGTCCTTCTACATGGCCATGGGCGCCGCCTGGGTCGGCGTGTGGGCACGCATCCTCCAGTTCTTCGGGCTCGGCGCCCGGGATGACGTGATCGAGCGGGGCAACCGGGCCGCGGCGCCGGCGATCGCCGGCGCTCTCCTCGGCATCACGCTCTCCTTCGCCGGCGGCAACATCGGCGACGGCCCGGGCTGGTGGGTGGTGGTCTTCTGCGGCGTCCTGTCGACCGGGACCCTCCTCATCGCCTGGGCCTTCCTGGACCGCCTCACCCATGTGGCCGACGCGGTGACCATCGACCGCGACATGGCCGCGGGCCTGCGGGCCGCCGGCTTCTTCGTCGCGGCGGGGATGATCCTCGGACGGGCGGTGGCGGGAGACTGGGAAGGCGCCGCACCGACGATGCTCGACTTCGTGCGCTACGGCTGGCCGGTGGCCGTGCTCCTCACCGCGGCAGTGCTGCTGGAGAGGCGCCTCCGGCCGTCCCCCGAATCTCCGGACCAGCCGGTCCTGACGCACGGCGTCGTCCCGTCGCTCGTCTACCTGAGCCTCGGCGCCGCGGCGGTCAAGATGGCAGGTTCATGGATGTGACCGCGCCCTGGCGCGAGGCCCCGGCGGCCATCGAGCCGGCCCTCTTCGCGACAATCCGCAGGCAGGCCATCTTCGAGTGCTGCAAGTGGGACCCTCAGGTCGAGGACGTCGCCACCCTCGCCCCCTTCCCCCTGGTGCTCCGGCGCGCCGCCTGGCGCGAGCTGGCCGCCCTGGCCGAGGCTCTGGCTGCCGAGACCCTGGCCGCCGAGACCGAGCTGGGGTGCCGGCTCGAGCTCCACAAGGAGCTGGGGCTCCCCCGGCCGATCCGCCGGGCGTTGCGCCGGGCCGCGAGCCGGGGCAAGTCCCGCGGCGCGGCCCGGGTCATGCGCTTCGACTTCCACGCCACGCCCGACGGATGGCGGATCTCGGAGGTCAACTCGGACGCCCCCGGCGGGTTCAACGAGGCCTCCGGCTTCACGCGCCTCATGGCGCCCCATGTCCCCGGCGCCGAGCCGGCGGGAGACCCGGCCGGGCGGCTCGCCGAGGCGATTGCCGCGGCCGTCGCCCCGGGATCGACCGTCGGGCTGGTCCATGCCACGGCCTATACGGACGACCGCCAGGTCATGGTCTTCCTCGCCCGGGAGATCGAGGCGCGAGGGCTCCGGGCGATCCTGACCGGGCCCGATCACCTGCGCTGGCAGGACAGCCGGGCCAGCCTCGCCAGCGACGCCTTCGCCGGGCCGCTCGACTTCCTCGTCCGCTTCTTTCCCGGCGAATGGCTGCCCAACCTGCCCCGAACCTGCGGCTGGAAGCACTTCTTCTACAGGTCGGAGACGCCGGCCAGCAATCCGGGCTACGCGCTGCTCACCCAGAGCAAGCGCTTCCCGCTTGTCTGGGACCGGCTGGTGACGGAGCTCCCCGACCTGGCGCAGGCTCCTGCCCGAGACGTGCGATCCGCGGCAGGCCGACTGGCGCCTGGACGACTCGTGGGTGCTCAAGCCGGCGCTGGGCCGGGTCGGCGACCTGATCGGCCTCGCCGGCGCCACGGAGGAGAGGGAATGGAAGGTGATCCGCCAGGACGTGCGCCGGTCCCCGCGGCTGTGGGTGGCGCAGCGGCGTTTCGCGGCGGTGCCCCTCCAGACGCCCGAGGGGTTGCTCTATCCCTGCGTGGGGGTCTATACCATCGACGGCCACGCCGCCGGCGCCTATGGACGCGCGGCGCGCCGGCCGCGGATCGATCACCTGGCGCAGGACATGGCTGTTCTGATCGAATCGGAGGGATGTGATGAAAGGATCGGAGCTTTTTGAGGTCTGGGCTCCCGCGGGCTCGGCCTGGTCCCGCTGGGCCAAACCGGTGCTCTTCGCCGAAGCAGGCCCGTTCCTGCCCTCGCCCGGCGATCCCGCCGCCGCGCCCGTTCCTGAGCCCGCACCGGAGCCGGCAACGCTCGGCGTGCCCCTCGACCGGCACACGGCCGTGGTGGCGGACCTCCCCGGCGCCGACTCGCTCCGCATCGGCCTGGCCCTGGCGCGCGAGGGCTTCCTGCCCGTGCCGCTGTTCAACTGCGGCGTCCATCCCGCCGCGCTGGTCCCGGTGGGTGAGATCCTGCGCCGTCTCCACGAAGGAGCCGGCGAGCTCTCGTCGATCGGCTTCTCGCCGGACGCCCCGCCGGCCTTCCTCCTCGACGCCAACCGCCTGAGCCCGTCCCAGCCGTCCGGACCGGGCAAGTACGACAACCGCTGGATGGTCTTCCCGCAGGACTTCCCCTCGGCCACCTTCCTGAAGTCGCGCCAGATCCTCCGGGTCCTCGTGCTCCAGAGACCCCCGGAGCCTGCGTCCGACCTCGCCCACGTCCTCCTGCGCTGGCAGGAGGCGGGCCTGGAGCTGCTGTGGACCGATCCGGCCGCCGGCCACGCGCCGGAGACCCTGCGGGTGCAGAAACCCTCCGGCTTCCGCGACCTCTCCTATCGCGCCATGGCCCTCCTCGGCCTGCGCCGCAACAGCGCCGGCGGCTTTGGCTCGGTCATCCCGTTCCCGTCCTCGGGGAGCGGGACGGGGTTCGGATGAGGGCGGGCAGGCTCCGCTGCGGTGAAGGCCCGATCTCCAAGGCGGCGCCAAGGTCTCTACCGCACCGTACGGGGCGCTGCCGCAATGGAAGCATCCTCTGCCGCAGAGTCATGATCCCCTGCCGCACGGCACGTGACCCTACCGCGCTGCCCCGGTCTCTGCGGCACTGCCAACGACTCTGCCGCAGTGTACAGAGCTCTACCGCAGGATCAGGGTACTCCGCGGCACCGTAGCCGCCTCTGCCGCAGAGGCATTTCCTCTACCGCGCCGTACGGAGCCCTACCGTAAGGTACCTCGACTCTGCCGCAGCGTACATGGATCTGCCGCGGCGTATCGGGCGCTGCCGCAGCGTAAGCCTCTCTACCGCAAGGCCGGGGTACTCCACCGCAGCGTACACAGCGCCGTCGTGCTATCCTTCACCGGAAACAACCCGCAACCGGCCGAACAACATGAGCGCGAAGCTGTCGATCGACGAAGTCTTGGCGCATCTGGAGCAGCGTGCGACCTTCCTCCGCGAACAGGAGGCCTTTCACGCGCAGCACGAGGTCCACCATCGGGAGCAGAGAGCCCGGTACGCGGCCGAGCTCGAAACGGTGTTGCAGAGCCTTGAAGCCTTCCGCGCCGCCGCCGCGACGGCGGTCGACCTCGCCCGGCCGGTCGTCGCAGCAGCGGCCGTTGCCAAAGAGGAGGAGCTTCCGGCGCCGGGCCGCCTGATGGTCAGCAGGCTGCTCCGGCGGGTCGTCGCAAGCCCGGGCCTGGAAGACCCCTTCGGCGCGACCGCCGTAGCGGCAGAGGCCAACCGCCGTTTCGCGCAACGCCTGCGCAAGCCCATCGGCTCGCGAACCGCCTCGGACACCCTGCGCCGAATGCTCGCCGAAGGAGAAATCCGGCTCGTCCGCGAAGGAAAGGCCTTCCACGAAGCGCTGTACACCAAGACAGCGCGTCGTCGTTGAAGCTTCGGCTCGATCATTTCCCGGTCGGGAGGGTCGGGAGGTGACTCGGTGGGGCTGGAACAGCCTATGCGGCCGAGAGCCGCTGGACCCGGAGCGTATTGCGCTTCTCCTCTGCCCGCCAGAGGTCGTACTGGACCTGCTGGTTGAGCCAACTCTCCGCCGTCGTGTCGAACGCCAGCGAAAGGCGCACGGCCATTTCGGGGCTGATCCCCACGCGCCCGTTGACAATCCCCGACAGTGTCTTGCGGCTGATGCCCAGCGCCTTGGCCGTAGCACTGACCGTCAAGCCGAGCGGCTCCAGGCACAGAGACCGCAAAACCTCGCCTGGATGAGGTGGATTGTGCATTCTCATCGTTCCAACCTCAGTGATAGTCCTCGTAGTCGACCCCATCGACATCCTTCCCGACGAACACGAAAGTCACTCGCCAGTTGCCGCTCACGCTGACCGCCCACGTTCCCCGGCGGTCTCCTTTGAGCTGATGCAATTGGAGCCCCGGCAGGTTCATATCTCGCGGTTCCGTAGCCACATTCAAGCGGCCGAGGATAAGGCGGAGCCGTTCGGCATGGTGGGCCTGAATCCTGGACGTCTTCCCGGCGGTGAAGAGAAGCTCCAGCCCCTTATGCCGGAAACCAAAGATCGCCACTTCCCAAGTGTAACCCGTCCCCTCACAGGTTACAATCTCGCTTCTGGCATGCGAGAAGACCTCCCCCCCACAACCGCGAGCGTGCCACATCTGTGACATGGGTAGGTATCCGCGCGTGATGCAGGTCGCACGATATGGCCGTGCGACCTGGGGCCGCCGTCTCCTTGCCTGCTGCGCGGTCGTGGCGCTCCTCGTCCAGACGTCGGCCTGCACCATGGTGCGGTTCGACCAACGGAGCGTCTACCAGTACGACCAGCCTTCCGCCGTGGAGGATGATGCCTTCCGCCGTTCCTTGAACGGCTTCGGCAATGCGATGGTGGAGGGGAACCGCGCCGAGATCCTGAACAACGGAGACGAGATCTTCCCCGCGATGACCAGCGCGATCCGCGATGCCAGGATGACGGTCAATCTCGAGTCGTACATCTTCAAGGACGACCGGGCGGGCAAGATCATGGCCGAGGCGCTGATGGACGCCGCACGGCGGGGCGTCGAGGTGCGTGTGCTGGTGGATGGCACGGGCAGCAAGTTCTCCGGGCCGCTCCTCGAGCGCATGCGGCAGGCGGGCGTCAAGGCCCGCGTGTTCCGCCCCATCCAGCTCTGGACCATCCATAAGATCGTCCGGCGGACGCACCGGAAGATCCTGGTCGTCGACGGCACCGTCAGCTTTACCGGCGGCTTCTGCATCGCCAACCACTGGCTCGGGGATGCCCGCAATCCGCAGGAGTGGCGGGACATGATGGTGCGGGCCACCGGGCCCGTCTCGGCGCAGATGCAGGCGATCTTCAGCGAAGACTGGACGTTCACGACCGGCGAAATCCTGGGCGGCGACAAGTTCTATCCGCGGATCGACCCGGCGGGAGAGGTCGTGGCGCAGGCGATCAAGACGTCGCGCGGCGATTCGTCCTCGCTCGCCGCCATGCTCTACTTCGTCGCCATCAGCTCGGCCCGGAAGTCGATCCACATCCAGAACGCCTATTTCGTCCCCACCCGGCAGATCCGCCAGGCGCTCATCCAGGCGGCGCGCCGCGGCGTCGACGTGCGGATCATGATCCCCGGTCGGCACATGGACCAGCCGCTCGTGCGCATGGCCTCGCGCCTGCACTACGGCGAGCTCCTCACCGCGGGCGTCCGGATCTTCGAATACAACCGCACGATGATGCACAGCAAGGACGCCGTCTTCGACGGCACCTTCAGCATCATCGGCTCGGTCAACTTCGACGCGCGTTCGCTGCACGAAAACGCCGAAGCGAGCCTGGCCTTCTACGACCGCGACTTCGGCGCACGGCTCGAGGCGGTCTTCGCCGAGGACGAAAGGTCCTCCCGCGAGATCAGCTACGAGAGTTGGAAGAGGCGCAGCATCGAGCAGCGCCTCGCCGAGATCGTCTCGAACCTCTTTCGGCCTCTCTATTGAGCGCTATTGAGCCGGATCGAGCCGGATCGGCTCCGGTATATGCTGGCGGACGCGGGCCGGGAACGGGGGCTGGTGTCTGAGACAGGAGCGCGGGGGCGAACGAGAGGACGGGGGCGAGGACGAGCACAGCGGTCCGGTGAGTGGCTTTCATGAGTCTCCTTCCCTGGTTCCAACCGACCCTAACGCGCGGGCAGAGACAGAGTTCCTAGGAGCTGAGGAGTGAATGAAGAGAGCCGAAAAGAAACCGCAAGACAGCAGCCGTCCCCTTGACCCTCACCGCGCCAAGCCTCCGGAGCCGGCCGCCGCACCGGTCGAGGAGCAGCCTCTGCTGTCCTTCGCCGACCTGGGGCTGGCCGAGCCTCTTGCGCGGGCGGTCGCCGAGCTCGGTTTCGAGGCCCCGACGCCCATCCAGGCGCGGGCGGTGCCGCTGCTGCTCGCCGGGCGCGACTTGATCGGACAGGCGCAGACCGGGACGGGCAAGACGGCGGCCTTCGCCCTGCCGCTGATCCAGAAGGTGGATGCATCGCGCCGGGAGACGCAGGCCCTGGTGCTCGCCCCCACCCGGGAGCTGGCGATCCAGGTGGCAGGCGGGATTCACGACCTGGCGAAGCACACCAGCCTGCGCGTGGTGCCGGTCTACGGCGGGCAGCCGATCGACCGGCAGTTCCGGGCCTTGCGCGACGGAGCGCAGATCGTGGTCGGCACGCCGGGCCGGCTCCTGGACCACCTGCGGCGCGGCTCGCTGGCGCTCCAGAAGGTGACCTTCTGCGTGATCGACGAGGCCGACGAGATGCTGGCGCTCGGCTTCCTGGAGGACGTCGAGACGATCCTGGCCGAGCTCCCGGACGAGAGGCAGCTCGCCTTCTTCTCGGCAACCATGCCGCCCCGGATCGCAGACCTGACCCGGCGGTTCCTGCGCGATCCGGAGCGCGTCGCCATCACGGCGCGGCGGCGCACGGTCGAGACCACGAACCAGACCTATTACGAGGTGCCGCCCGGCAAGAAGCTGGAGGCCCTGGCGCGCGTGCTCGACATGGAGACGCCCGGCCCGACCATCGTCTTCTGCCGCACGCGCCAGGAGACCAGCGACCTGGCCGAAGCGCTGCGCCTGCGCGGCTACAACGCCGAAGCGCTGCACGGCGAGATGGCCCAGCCGGAGCGGGACCGCGTGATGCGCCGTTTCCGCGAGGGGCAGTCCGACCTGCTGGTGGCGACCGACGTGGCGGCCCGAGGGCTCGACATCGAGACGGTCACCCACGTGATCAATTACGACATCCCGTGGGACGTGGAGCAGTACATCCACCGCATCGGCCGCACCGGCCGCGCCGGGCGAACCGGCGACGCTCTCACGCTGGTCGAGCCGCGCGAGCGACGGCAGCTCAAGGCGATCGAGCGGATGATCGGCGCCCCCATCAAGCCGGCGCGCCTGCCGACCGCGGCCGACATCGCCGCGCGGCGGCGAGACCTGTTCAAGGATGCACTCCGTGAGACCCTGGAGGCGGCCTCTTTCGACGGCCATCTGGCGACGGTCGAGGAGCTCGCCGGGGAATACGACCCGGCCGAGATCGCCGCCGCAGCGCTCCAGATGCTGTGGCAGAGCCAGAACAGCGCGCCGGCGGAGGTGTCCGAGGAGCTTGCCGCCGACTCCGAACGGCCGGAGCAGGGCATGGTCCGCCTCTTCATCGGCCTGGGCCGTCAGGACGGACTGCGTCCGGCCGACCTGGTCGGAGCAATCGCCAACGAGGCCGGCGTCCACGGGCGCTCGATCGGCGCCATCGACATCCTGGACCGCACCGCCTTCGTGGAGATCCCGGCCGCCGAGTCCGACAACGTGATCGAAGCCCTGCGCCGCACGACGCTGCGCGGCCGCAAGGTCAAGGTGGACGTGGCGCGGCCTTTTGTGCCGAGGTAGCCGCCGGCCGAAGTCGCAGCTCCGCGGCCTCTTCGCCAGGTCCCGAGGCCAGGCGGTAGATCTCGCGCCAGGCGGCGAGCTCGCCGCGGTCCAGGATCTGGGCGAGCACCTCGTCGCTCCTGAGGTCCAGCCGTGATCGGTTCCACAGTGCCTGAGAGGTCGACAGGTCAAAACGCCTCCGCCTCAGTGTCGCCTCCTGCCAGTCCTGCGGCGAATCCTCGGCCATGCCCTAAGGATACCGCGCCAGGGTGATCAGACCTCTCGCGGCCGCTCGGCGGGTACCGTCTGGAGCACGACGGGAAGGCCTTGAAGGACCCTGCGGTGCTCGGCTGCAATCAGGTCGAGCTGGTCCAGACACGCCTCTCGCGGCTCTGCGAGGGCGATCAGCTCCAGCCGTGCACAGAGCTGGGAAAGGCGCGTCGCACCCAGAAGGGCGCTGCTTCCTTTGAGCGCGTGCGCGCAACCTTGGAGGGCGTTGCGGTCTTCGCGGTCCAGCGCCCTGCGGAGGTCGTCCATGTAGGTCCGGCCCCGGAACTGGTCGACGAGCTTGGGCAGAAACTCCGGTCCCGATTGTTGCCCGAGGGCGCGCAGCCTCGCGAGCTGCAGCTCATCGAACGTCCTGTCGAAAATCTCAGAGGGATCGGGCACGGTCTTCGCCGGCACGGCCTCCGGCTCGCTGTCGAGCCAGAGCTCGAGCTTGCGGCGGAGGACCTCCTCGCGAAACGGTTTGGTGATGTAGTCGTTCATCCCGACGGCCAGGCACTTGTCGAGCTCTTCGCGGATGGCGTGCGCCGTCAGCGCAATGATCGGAAGGCGAGCCGCCGCGCCCGGGAGCTGGCGAATCCGCTGGGTCGCCTCGTAGCCGTCGAGATGCGGCATCTGGCAGTCCATCAGCACGAGGTCGTAGGACGCGCTCTCCAGGGCCGCGAGGACCTCGAGCCCGTTGCCGACGCCGGTGACCTCGTGACCGAGCGCCTTCAGATGCTCGGTGATCACGATCTGGCTGATCGGATTGTCCTCCGCCGTCAGGATGCGGCGGGAACGGACGGATCGGCCGGTCAGGCTCTCCGTCTCCACCGGAGACGCGGCGCTCCCGAGGCTCACGGTGATCCAGAACGTCGAGCCCTTCCCCGGCGTGCTCTCGACGCCGATCTCGCCGCCCATCGCCTCGACGATCCGTTTGCTGATCGCCAGGCCGAGCCCGGTGCCGCCGAAGCGGCGGGAGGTCGAGCTGTCGGCCTGCGAGAAGAGCTCGAAAAGACGCCCCTGCGCCTCGATCGGGATGCCGATCCCGGTGTCCTGGACCTGGATGTGGACTCGCCCGGAGATGCTCGTCCGCGCGCGGACGCTCACGGATCCCTCTTCGGTGAACTTGACGGCATTGCCCACCACGTTCAGGAGCACCTGCCGCAGCCGGCCCGGATCGCCGCGCACCCACGAGGGCAGGTCGTCTGCGACCTGGAGCTCAAGCGAAGTCCCCTTCGCCAGGGCGCTCAGCCGCAGGAGCTCGACCACTTCCCGCAGCAGGGCCCGGAGGTCGAACGCGACCTCCTCCAGGGTGAGCTTGCCGGCTTCGATCTTCGAGAAATCCAGGATATCGTCGATCACCTGGAGGAGAGATCCCGCCGAGGACTGGACGAGCCGGGCGTACTCCGCCTGCCGCTCGTCGAGGTCGGTCTTGAGCAGGAGGTCCGACAGGCCGAGGATGCCGGCCATGGGCGTGCGGATCTCGTGGCTCATATTGGCGAGGAACTGGGTCTTGGCCTGGGCGGCGTGCTCGGCGGCCTCCTTGGCGAGCCGCAGCTCTTCGGCCCGGCGGCGGTCGGTCACGTCGCGGTTGATGCTCAGGATCGCCAACTGGCCCTCGTACTCGATCACCGAGGCGTTGATTTCGAGGAACATCCGGCTGCCGTCCTTGCGGCGATGGATGCTGTCGAACTTGTTGTAGACGCCGCGCTCTAGCGTCTCCCGAAGCTGCCGCTGCCCGCGTGCCACGTTTTCGGAGAGCGTCTTGATCGAGAGGCGGAGGAACTCCTCGCGGGTGAAGCCGTAGACCTCGCAAGCCCGGCGGTTGACGTTCAGGACCTGCTCGTCCTCGGGCCGCAGGATGACGATGGCGTCGTGGGCGCTCTCGAAGATCTGACGGTAATCCTGGCTCGTCCGCTCCAGCTCCCGCGTGCGCTCGGCGACCAGTCGTTCGAGCTCGTCGCGGGCATGCCGCAGGTCCGCCTGGGCCTGTTCGAGGTCCGAGGCATGCCGAGCCAGCCGATCGCTGGTTGCGAGGCCCTCCCAACGTTCTCGATACTGCTGCTGGGCGACCCAGAGCATGTAGATCGCGGAGATCAGGATGACGCCGGCGATCCAGGGCTCCGGGTGCCGCCCGGACTGCAACAGCACTACGGACGCCGGGATGAACAAAAGGGCAACGAGGAGCCGGACGACGTTCAGGGCGGGGGCGTAGGTGAAGACCACCAGGGCCGCGAGCCCTGCGCTCACGGCGAGGGCGAACATCGAGAGCTCCGTCACGCCGCTCTGGTGGATGAAGTAACCAAGGAGGCCCCCGATCACCGAGCAGATGCCTAGGAGGCCGCCGAAGAAGCCGGCCTGCCAGAGACCCGGAGAGCGGTCCCAGATCGCGTCGAAACGCCGGATGAGGATCTGCCGGCCGATCGATGCCAGGATGACGAAGGTCACCAGGATCGTGAAGGTCGCAGGCGCAGTCCGGGAGAGGCCCGACGCCGGCCCGAGGAGCGCGACCAGCGCCGGATAGGCCACCACTCCGCCCGCGGCCCGCAAGGCCATCTGCCGGCAGGCCTTCCGCCAGATCTCAGGCGAGCGCTCGGGCAAGGACTCCGGCACGAAAACGGCCCTCTCCGTCGAAAGCACTTGGCACAGTAGGTCCAGAAGCGTAGTGCAGGCGAGAGAGGCGGTCAAGGACGGCGGTGGATCGAGGCTGGTGTATGATTTCTAAGTAACCTCCGCACTCTTTCTCGGCGAAAGGAACCAACCATGTCCAGAAGCGCACGAGCGTATGCCCTCGGACTCTTCTGCCTTCTGCTCCTTCTCCCCCTGGCCCCCGTCCTGGCCCAGTCCCAGGTGGCGGGCGGCGAGATCGAAGGGACGGTCAACGACCCGGACGGCGCTCCCCTGCCGGGGGTGAGCGTCACGGTTCGCAACCAGGCAACCGGAGTGGCCCGGGACACCCAGACGGACGACGAAGGCCGCTACCGGGCCCCTCTCCTCCCTGTCGGGACCTACGAGGTGACCGCTGCGCTCGAAGGCCTCACGACCGCGAAGCTGCGGAACCTCGTGCTCAACATCGGCCAGACTCTGTCCGTGGACCTCACCCTCCGAGTGTCCGCCTCCGAGGAGATCGTGGTGACGGCCGAGGCTCCGGTGGTCGAGAACCAGCGCACACACCAGGCGTCGGTCGTCGGCCCGCAGGCGGTCGCCCAGCCTGCCGGTCAACGGCCGCAACTTCATCGACTTCGCGCTGCTCACCCCCGGCGTCACCCGCGACGTGCGCGCCGGCGACATCAGCTTCGCCGGCCAGCGCGGCACGCTCAACAGCCTGGTCGTCGACGGCGCCGACAACAACAACACGTTCTTCGGCCAGACCGCTGGGCCGCACCGGCTCCGGCCGCGCGCCCTATCAGTTCAGCCAGGACGCGGTGCAGGAGTTCCAGGTCAACCGCAACGCCTACTCCGCCGAGTACGGCCGCGCCGGCGGCGCGGTCATCAACGTGGTGACCAAGTCGGGCACCAACGAATTCCACGGCTCGCTCTTCGAGTTCTACCGCGACAAGGCGCTCAACGCGAACAACTGCGATCAACAAGACCGCCGTTCCCGCGCGGCCCAAGTCGCCGTACCACTACAACCAGTTCGGCGGCTCGCTCGGCGGCCCGATCCGGCGCGACGAGGCCTTCTTCTTCGTCAACTACGACGGCCAGCGCAACATCCCCAGCCGAACGTCGATCTTCCTGAACCTGCCGGCCGACACTGCCCGACGATCCGGCGACACGGTCGCCGGCGCTCGCGCAGGCTGCGTGCCGCTCGCCGAGCAGCTGGAAGCGCGCGGCCAGAACCAGGACGTCTTCCTGTCAAGACCGACCACGAGCTCAACCCGAGCCAGCGCGCTGACGCTGCGCTACAACCACCAGAACTTCACCGGCCAGAACTTCGAGAACGGCGGCGCGCAGAACGCCGAGCGAGCACACCGGCGACAGCCTGGTCGAGACCCGCACGCCTCAACGCCGCGCTCGCCTCGCGTCTTCGGCTCCGACCTGTTCAACGAGCTGCGGGTCCAGTGCGCGCAAGCGACGAGGAGCCCGGGCTAGGCCAACAGCAACAATCCCGGAGGCGACCGTCCGCCAGGGCGGGCACGACCGTCCTGACCATCGGCCGCAACATCTTCAGCCCGCGCGAGACCACCATCAAGCGCTGGCAGCTCGCCGACACCCTCACGTGGGTGCAGCGGGCGACACAAGCTTCAAGAGCGGCTTCGGACTTTCAAGTCGACGACATCCTGAACTTCTTCCCCGGCAACTTCGGCGGCGCCTACACCTTCAACTCGCCTCGCCTGCTTCAACCGCGGCATCCCGAACGCGCTCGGGCGAGCGCTACGTGCAGGCCTTCGCCGGCCCGGGCACCACCGGCGCCGACGACCAACCCGAACATCCACGAGATCGCGGTCTTCGTCCAGGATGACTGGGACCTGCGCGACAACCTGACGCTGACCCTCGGCCTGCGCTACGACCGCCAGGACTTCGAGCAGCCGCCAGGTCCGCAACCCCGATCCGCAGCTCGCCGCGGCCGGCATCGACACCAGCTTCCTCAACATCGACAAGAACAACATCGGCTCCGCGCCTCGGCCTCGCCTGGACGCCTGGACGACAAAACAGTGGTCCGCGGCGGCTACGGCCTCTTCTACGGCCGCACGCCGTCGATCATGGTGGGCACGGCGCACTCGAACAACGGCATCAACGTGCAGACCGTCACCTTCACCGGCAGCCAGGTGCCGACCTATCCGAACGTCTTCCCGACGCTGCCGACAGGCGCCGCGCTGCCCAGGCCGACCATCTTCGTCTTCGACCGCGACTACGAGAACCCCGAGGTGCACCAGGCGAGCCTCGGCATCGAGCGGGCTCTCACCGGCGACATCGCGATCGGCGCGAGCTACCTCTACGTCCGCGGCAGGAAGCTCCAGCGCTCGACGGACATCAACCTGTCCGCCCCGGTGCCGACCGCGATCCCGATCCAGGGAGGCGGCACGCTGACGGTCGACCGCTTCCCCACCGCGCGGCCGTTCACCAACTTCGCTCGCATCATCGCGTTCCAGAGCACGGCGGAGTCCGAGTACAACGGCCTGACGTTCGAGCTGCGCAAGCGCTACGGCGGCCGTTTCCTGGGCAATCTGGCCTATACCCTCGGCAAGGTCGAGGACACCGTGCCCGGACGCCACCGCGGTGGTGCCCAACGGCTCCGACGACGCCAAGTTCGCCTCCAACCCCTTCGACTTCGACGCCGATCGGGCGCCGGGCAGCAACGACCAGCGGCACCGCCTGGTGACGAGCGGCCTGTGGAACCTCTCCTACTGGAGTGACGAGCGGGGCGTCAAGAAGGCCCTGCTCGACGGCTGGTCGCTTTCGCTGGATCGCCACCTGGCAGAGCGGACAGCCCTATTCGAGGCTCGTGACCAACGATCTCAACCGCGACGGCAACACCCGCAACGACATCGTGCCGGGCGGCCGGAGCTCGGAGCGCCTGCCGGACACCCTCACGGTCGACGCCCGCATCTCGAAGCGCATCCCGCTCTGCGGCGACACCGCCCTGGAGCTGATCGCCGAGGCGTTCAACCTCTTCGACCGCGACAACATCAACGCCCAGCGCAACGTCTTCTACAACTACGACGTCGCCACCAACCTGCTCATCCCGCAGTCGACCTTCGGCACCGACCTCGGTGCGACCGACAACCGCATCGTGCAGCTCGCGGCAAAGATCACGTTCTGAGCGACGGGGCTGAATCCTAGGGAGCCGCCAGGCGCGCCGGTGCGGATAACGCTGCGCCGGCGGCTTTCATCAGCAAGACGCAGCGCGGAGCCTTCACGCCCGCGAGGACTCGAAGTGGTCCCGCGGGACCGGCAAAGTTCCCCGCGGGACCATCGACATTCACCACGGCGACGCGCAGCGCTCGACGTAGGACGTCGAAACATGGTGCGGGTTGGGATTGCCCTGAATCGCCCGCTTCTCCGATCCCAGGCAGGTAGCCGGGCTGTACCGGTGCTCGCTGTCGGTCGGGCCTCCGCCGTAGATCTTCTGGAGCATGGCGTAGTCCACGTCCCCGCCGAAAGCGT
The DNA here is from genome assembly GCA_963842525.1 of uncultured Holophagales bacterium. Classification (GTDB taxonomy): domain Bacteria; phylum Acidobacteriota; class Thermoanaerobaculia; order Multivoradales; family UBA5704; genus UBA5704. Next base: position 466,380 of record CAWJGT010000009.1, on the reverse strand, counting down.
CCTCGACAGCGCTCAAGTACATTTTGTGTCCATCGCTGGTGAGCTGGACACGGCCGGCCATCCGGGAAGCGAGATCAGCGCAGAACTCGGGACACCGGGACGGCTACCGGAGGCCGCAGAGGAACGAGGGGACAAGCTTCGTATCGGCATCGATGGCCGTGAAGGTCCAAACGTCGCCATAGCCGAAGGTGCCGCGCTTCTCGGCCGGAACGTTCTTCGCCTTGGGGTAGCAGAAAGCCCAGATCTCGTCAACCTGGACGCGCTTGCAGGGCAGGTTCCGGAGGTGCTCGTCCTGGTAGGCAGCGCAGGCCGTCTCCAGTTCTACGATGAGCTTGAGGATCGTGTTCTTCGCCACGCCCGTCATCCGGACAGTTGCGTTAACGCTGTTGCCCTCGACCAGCGCGGAGATGACGGCGGCTCGCTTCTCGGCCTTCAGGATGTTTGCCATACTGACTCTTGTGCCAGAGCGTACTGGCAATGTCAAGCCCTTTCCAGGAAGAATGCGCGACTCGTGTTCCGCCCCCCACTCAGGAGGGGCGGCCCGTAGGGCACAAGGCCACGCCAGCCGCTCAGGCTGACGGAGCTGCCGCGCGGCGCCGAGTCGCGCCACGATCTTGCTTTGCGATGATCGCGGTCTCCAGGTCACGCACGAGGCGCAGGTGCGAGTCTGAGTCGAGAGGCGAAGAGGTCGAGTACAGTCTCTCCGATAAAGGAGTGCCGCTTAGAGGCTCAAGAGTCAGAACCTTGTCAAGCACGCTGATTCCCCATTCCTTGATACGCAAATCGCTCACATCGTACTGAATGCCAAATCTCAGATTCATCGATGCAATCCTTGTGCTTGCTACTGGGAGATCCAAGCGGTGGCGGACCAATTCCTCCATCGCATCGGACAGTCTCTCCGAAAGGAGATCTTTCCACGAGAACGCCAAGCGGACAGTGCAGTGCGTTTCCTGCGTGAACAAAAGCGGCTCCGCAAATTCAGTCTCTGGCTTAAGCTCGGCGATCAATGAGACAAGTATTCCGTTCAGGATGTCTGCGGAAGCGCTTTCACCTAGAACCTCCCAGACTGTCTTTTGCGGACCGATTTCAAGAAAATTGATCTCCCTTAACACTCCGTCCTCGGGCATGGCGAGACCAGAAAGAAACGTGATTTCTCCCGTGCTAGAATTCAATCCCACTTCTCGAAATCCGAACCGCTTGCGAACTATTTCAGCTCCCGGGGCGGAGCGCAGGGCAACCAGCGGAATGAATCCGGGAGCATAGATGCGGACCTGCCTAACGGAAAGACTTCTTATGTCATCCACCGAGGCTTCCTTTCTGACTAAAGGGAAGAACTCTCGCGGTTGAGTCTGTAAGCATCGGAGCGCCCGCCGGCCGTGGCGCTGTTGTTGCGGAAGCCCCGCCGCTGGCGCTAAGGACTCTAATTGCGTTCTTCACGTCACTGAGAATCGACAAAAGGGGATCAGCCCCGCCGGCATACGAGGCAAGGACCGAATTAATTAGAAGGTTCAGGCTAACTTTGCTCCGGTCGGCGAGGCGCGAGAGTTGAGCGTGCAGAGATGGCGCCATCCTGAGGGAAAGTTTGCCGCTGAAGTCTTCACGTACAGGCTCTGGAACACCATGGCCGCCTTCAAGTCGGGCCTCAATCCAAAGCTCTTTTGCATCCGCAAGATTAGCCAACAACTCTTCGAGGCTGCCTCCTTCCGCCATGCAGCCGTCAAGGTCGGGGAAGGTCGCAAAGTATCGCCCATTCGCCCGTTCAATAAACTCGATAGGGTATTTGAGGTCAAGGTAGTAAGAAAGATCCTTAGTTGACATCCTTGTCCCCCTTCATGTCGGCTTCCTTCTGTTGGAGCACCTGGACCTCTTCGATTTTCTGGATTACCTTCGAGACTGCACCGGGATCAACAGTATTGCCGCCGCTTTTCCCGTGAGGGGGGTGTATGGTTATCATAATTCCCGTGTTCTTGTACCCCCAGACTTGGGTCTGCCCTTTTCTCTTCCCCGGTTCAAAACCCCACGCCGTTAGTGCGGCCTCGACATCTTCGGGCCGGCTTGAGAGTTTTTTCTGCTTCAACTCCCTCAGGAGCCGTGCCTTACGCTTCAGCTCCCGCGCGAGTCGCGAGTCGTCCTTAGCCATGCGGAGACACCCCGGCTAAGGAAGTGCCACCAAATACGGTATCACGGGCGATGGAAGACGTCAAGACTTACTCCACCGGGCTGCCCGCTGCAGACGTCGCCGCGGCACCGGCGGCAATGGCTGCCAGCTTAACGGTCCGGGCGGTGCGCGCCATCTGCCGGCGCTGAATCTCTGCATTGAGTATTGAATGCTGAAGCGGAGAGAGCTGTTGCGTGTTGCGCCGCAACAGCTCAGCATCGCTCAAGGTCTCAAGCTCGTCCGAAGGGGCGCTCATGCGACAATTCTACTCTCTTCGCCCGCTTCTTACTGGAGAAGGCGGCCCGTGCTGGCGCCGCCCCCTATCCTGCTACACCGCCTCCTGGCGATGCCGTTCGATGATTCCTCCGGGATGCGGGAGGGGATCGCCACGGATCAACACGGGAGCGATTCGGAGGCCAACGCCTTGCACTGTGCGAAGCGCCGCAGAGTGGCGATGATCCGGGAATCCGGTAAGAAGACGAGCACGTGCCGATGTCGCCCAAAGTAAGTAGCCGGCCCTTCCTCGGTTCCGGCGAATGACCCGAACGGCGGCGATAGGTGCCCCTTGACGGGGACCGTCTCGCCGCTTTCCAGGCGCACGGAAAAGCGGCCACGGCGCCACGCCAAAGGGATCGGCAGGCCCGCCCTGGCGCGGACCTTGAGATAGGCGTCCGCTGCCGCAGCGAGCCACGTGCCGGCCGCACGGTGCCCCTCTGCCTCCGCCGCCCGCTTCCAGCGGATCGACTGCTCTGCCGTCGCGTGGACGGTGAAAGAGGCCGTCTTCACCGCAGCTCCTCGGCAATTCGGTTCCACTTGCGGTGGACCTCAGCAGCCGGCCCGAAGTCGGGACCGTTGACGGCCTGCGGATCGGCAGACTCCCAGGCAAGGTCCAGGACGGCCAGCTCACCGGCCGCCTCCCGGCACAAGCTCTGCCGCGGCAGGGTAAACATGGGCGTCTGACTCGGAGTGTGAAAGAGGGTTGGCGATCTGGCGCAGCTTGCCGGCTGCACATCGGATGAGCCGTTGCGCGACGATCTCGTCGCGGGTCTTCTGGGGAATCCAGGTCTCTTCGGGGTTGTGGTCTGGGGGCGGGATACACTGGTCACGGTCGGGCATGGCTAGTCTCCGTGCTCGGCTAGGTCCGGTGGGGTGTGGCTAGCACTCCATCGGGCCGCTGTTGAGGACGGGAGAGGGCGATTCCCTCTCCTGCGGATAGGACCCCTGAAGGGTGCTTTCCTGAGCGCCTGCGGAGGAAACAATGGGCGACTGGATCGTGGTAGACCTGGAAATCCTGGGAGGCAAGCCTTGCATCAAAGGCACGCGGATCAGCGTCGAATTCATGCTGGAGCTGCTCGCCAGCGGTGCGACCAGTGAGGAAGTCCTACAAGCCTACCCTCAGATCACCGCAGACGGGTTGACAGCCGCACTCCAGTACGCGGTGAAAGCCATGAGGAACGAGGTCGTCTGGGACATTCAGACCTCCGCATGAGACGGTAGCGCAGGCTAGAATTGCAGAGAGCTGCTGGGAGCAGGCGGACTCCAACTGTGCCGGCAGCTCTCATCAGCAAGAAGGAGAACGCATGTCTCGCACCCTCCCCCGGCTCGCCACATGGACCATCCTCGGCCTCCTGGGCCTGCTCCTGCTCGTTCCCGCCGGCGAGGCGGCCCAGAAGAAAAAAAAGAAGCCGCCAAAGCCGCAGAGCCCACCTGCCCAGGGGGAAGAGGCGCCTCCGGCGCCGCCCTCCAACGAGCCGGCTCCTCCGGAGGTGGCGGCGGTCGACCGCAAGCTCTGGGAGTTCAAGACCGGAGAGGCCCGGGCCGCCCTCGATCCGGTCGCCGGCAGGGCCGAGAGCAACGCCGGGGTCGCCGCGGCCCTGGGACGCATCCTGGATCAGGAAAAGAAGTACGGCGAGGCGGTCTCCCGGCTCCGCAAGGCGACGGAGATCGCGCCGTCGGACCCCGCCGCGCACGTCTACCTTGGCGAGGCCCTCCTGCACGACCGCAAGTCGGGCGAGGCAGACGCCGCATTCCGCAGGGCCGCCGAGGTGGCGCAGGCCCAGGGCGGCCGGAACGGCTCCTACTATCTCGGCGTCGCCCGGCAGCGGCTGCGCCAGTATGACGAGGCGGTGGCCGCGCTCGAGAACGCCCGCGGCGCCGATCCGGGCAACGCGCTCATCCCCTACCAGATCGGCGTCACCCGCGCCTTCCAGGAGCAGTGGCAACCGGCCATGGACCAGCTCAACAAGGCCGTCGAGATGGACTCGGGGCTGGCCTACGCCTACTACTACCGCGGCCTCGCCGCCGAGAAGCTCGGCCGCAAGGACCTCCTGATCAACGACATGGAGCGTTTCGTCGCCCTGGCGCCCAACGCTCCGGAGGCCGAACGGGCCAAGGCGATCCTGCGCGCCGCGAAGCGGTAGCGGCTTCTCAGAACGCGTTGCCGAAGCCGAAGTAGAGGCTGTAGCCCTCGTCCCCCTCCCGGCGGTCGAGGGGGAAGCCGACGTCGAGGCGCAGCAGGCCGATCGGCGTGCCGGCCCGCAGGCCGAGGCCCAGGGACTTGGCAAGGCTCCAGTCGATGTCGCCCGCTTCCTGCCAGACCTGTCCGGCATCGAGGAAGACGAGGCCGGTCAGGTCCCAGGGGAGGCGGAAGCGCAGCTCTTCGTTGATCACCAGGAGCGCCTCGCCTCCCAGGGGACGGACGAGGGAGCCCAGGACCTCCTCGGGACCCAGGCTCTCGGTCTCGTAGCCGCGCACCGAGAACTCGCCGCCCGCAAAAAAGCGCTCGTCCCGCAGCAGCTCCTGCCCCGAAAACGGGCGCGCCAGGCCCACCCGGACCGACTGCGACCACGTGATCGGCCGGCCAGCGAGAGCGAAGCTCCGGTGGTGCTGGAGCTGCGTAAAGAGGCGCGCGTAGGCGAAATCGCTGCCGAGGAAGGCGCCGCTCCCGGAGAGGTCCGCGCTGGCGAAATAACCCCGCGTGGGGTCGATCTGGTCGTCGCGAAAGTCGCGGAGGAGCTGCGTCCCCACATAGGGGCGCGAGATCTCGAGGTCGAGCGGAAAGAACGGATCGGGCTCCTCCTCGAAGAGATGGGTCGTACGGTAACGGGCGTAGACGCGGGCCGTCGTCCTCCGGTCGAGGGGGCGCGCGAGTTGAAGAGAGACTTCCCGGCCGTCCTCGACGAAGCCCTCCTCGGGAAGGGTACGGCGGGCCTGGAGATAGGTCTCGAGCGAGAAGTCGGTGCCCAGGAGGCCACCGGTCTGCAGATAGAGACGGCCGCTCCGGTCCTCCGGCTCGTACAGGCCCAGCAGTCCGAGAGTCATGCCGCGGCCGAGGAAGTTGCCGTCCACCACGTCGAGGACCGCTGCAGTCCCTCGGTCGCTCTGCCACCTCGCGCCATAGCCGATCCGGAAGCGCGGCCGCTCGGCGAGGGAGAAGGTGACCCGGGCCTCTCCAGCGGCAGCCTCCCCGGCACGGTCGATCTCGGCCATGACACGGGAAAAGGCACCGGTCTGGAGGAGCCGTGACCGCGCCTCTTCGACCTGGCTGCCGGACAGCGGTGCTCCCGTGCGCAGGCCCGCCACCCGCTCGAGCCGGGAGGGACGGCTCCAGCGCTCGCCAGCAAAATCGATCCCGGCAATCTGGACCTTTGGCCCCGGGTCCACTTTGTAATGGACGTCCAGGCTGTCTCCTGAAGGCTGGACGGCGACCCCGACGGAGGCGTCAGGATGGCCTCGCGCTTCGAGATCCCGTTCGAGACGCAGTGCCCCTTCGGAGACGAGGTCGAGCCGCGCGGGGCCACCGGAGCGGACGGGGAGGAGGGAGAAGAGTCGCTCCCGCTCGACAGCTTCGACTCCGGCAATGTCCACGTTTCCCAGGAGCTGGCGCGGGCCGGGCTCCACACGGACCGTCAGCTTCTTCTGGTCTTTCTCCAACTCGCGGCCGGCGATGCGCGCCGCGGGAAACCCGAGAATCCGCAGGGCTTCGAGCAGGCGGCGGTCGGCGTCCGGAAGGCCGGCGGCCAGCTCGGCGCGGGCCAGGGTTTCGGGTGGAAAGCGGCGGGCTGCCAGGAGAGCCGTGCCGGGATCGAGTCCGGCGATCTCCAGATCCGCGACCTCCGTCCGCGGGCCCGCTTCTGCGCGGAGGATCACGGTCCGCTCGTCCGGCCGGTCGTGCCGCGTCTCGATCTCGACTCGCGGATCGAGGTGCCCCCGGCGGCGGAACGCCCGGACAGCCTCTTTCTTCATCTCCTCCAGGGCGATCGGCTCGTAGAAGTCGGGACGGTAGAGGGTCGTGACCGCGGTCCGATCAGCCTTTGCGAGCCGGTCCCCCTCGAAGACGAAGGTCGCATGCGGTCCCGGCTCGACGGTGACGGCGACATCGACCCAGCCTGAACGGGCCGGGGTGACCTCGACCCGGATCTGCGGGTCCGGATAGCCCCGGCGGCGCAGGGCGTCGGCGAGGTCCACCTCGATGTCGAAGGCAGCGCTCTCCGGCACGGAGTCCCGTTTCTGAAGGCGGATGGACCGGCGCAGCAACCGCTTCCAGAGCCGGCCGCGCGGCGCCGAGACCTTGAGCCGGCGCAGGCGGGAGCCTTCCTGCCGCGGCTCGCTGCCTCCCAGCTCCAGGACCTGCTGGAGGCTCGCCCCCTCCCTCCCCTCGTCATCGCGGAAACCATGAAGCTCCAGCCCCGGTAGCTCCCGGAAGCCGTGCAGGCCGAGCAGGTGGCTCTGCCGCCCGGCATTGCGCAGGTCTGCCGAGAGGGTGTACGAGACGTTCTGCGAGAGATCGGTACTCACGATCAACCGGGCGCTGGGATCGGCATCGAGCACGAGGACCGGGCTCACCGTGAGTCTTTGGAGGCCCAGCGACTCGCCCACCGTGGAGAAGAAGCGGGCACCGTAGTATTCGGCCAGCCCGGCAGCCAGGGCCTTTCCCAACTCCGGAGAGTCGCCGGACGCATCCTCACGCTCCTTGGGCCGGTCGAGGAGAACGAGCGGGCTTGCCTCACCGCGCAGCCGCGCGATCGTGGGGTCCTGGAGCGTGCTGGTGGTCGAGAGGTCGATCCGCGGATCGAGCAGCGGATCGCCGGTGAAGACGAGAGCGCCACGGTCGATCCGCACGGTCTGGTTGTAGATGAGAAGAGTACCGCCGGGATCGAGGTCGATCCTGCCCCGCAGGACCGGGACCTCGGCCGTGCCGGTGATGGTCAGGGGCCGCCACGAGGCCCGCAGGTCGGCCACGTTGTTGCGGATGCGTACGCCGTCGACAGTGGCCACCTGGACATTGAGGTCGAGCCGGGACAGGAACGTCTCCTCGGTCCCCGGCGTGTCGTCGGGCGCCCGGAGCAGGCTGAGCACCTCGCGGTCGAGGTCGACATCGCGGTCGAGCACGCCGCGGTCAACGGTGATCCGGCCGGCGAGGCTCGACCGCGCGTCGTCGCCCGGCGGGACGCGCAAAGCGAGCCGGCCGCTCAGCAGGGTGGACAAACCGTAGTCGACCCGGTAGCGCACATCCGCCAGAGAGAGATCGAGGTTGATCCCGTCCGGACCGCCATTCCCGGCAAGGTCGAGAGTGCCGCCGTTCCAGACCGCCTTTCCGGTCTGCAATGTCCAGCGGTCCTGCCGCCACGCGAGAGCGATCTCCGGGTCCTGGATGCGGGTGGCGTAGGGCGAAGGCCAGAAAAAAGACGCGCCCTGGCCGCTCGCCCGGACATCCGCTGTCAGGTCGTCCGGCCGTCCCGAGGCCTTCGCCTGAAGGGTCAGGGTCCCTGCTGCGATCCCGCCTTCGAGATAGGGATTGAGCAGGCTGGCTTCGAGCGTACCCCCCGCCTCGGCCGAGAGCCGGGTGACGAGCGACCCGGGAGGATCGCCGGGACCGCCGGCCTCTCCGAAAGGCCGCCAGCGGGGATCGAGCTCCGCCCGGCCTTGGAGGTCCAGACCGGCGCCCTCGATCCCCGCGCCGTCGATCCGCAGATGGACCGGCAGGACCTCGAGGGCCCCCTCACCCAGCCGTGCCACCACCGGCCCTTCGGCCACGACCCGGCCGTCGGGGCTCTCGACCCTCAGGTCGTCCAGGCGGATCTCGCCGCGGCCGGCGGCCGGAGTCGCAGGATCGAAGGTGAGGTCGGCGAGCAGGCCGGCCCGCACGCGCTCGGGCCGCGGATCGAGGCCGAGGGCCGCCAACAGCGGCTGTGAGTCCAGCTCCGGGGCCTCCAGCCGGACCACGACCGGTCCCGCCGGCCGCTCGATCGGCAGGCCACGGAGCCCCTCGGCCAGCGCTGGGATCTGCTCCAGGGCGCCCAAGGGAATTGTGGCCCGCAGGTTCGCCGGGCCGGCGTCGGTCTCGATGCGCGGGGCGGAGATCCCGACGACGCCGCTCCGCAGCGAGGCCGACAGCTCGGCCGCATGGACCGCGTCCACCGGCCGGACCAGCCGCAGATCGAGGTCCGCCTCGTCGAGCAAGGGATCGAGGGTCAGGCGGCCCGACGCGGCAAAGGTGCGGTCCTCCGGAAGCGAGCCGGACAGAGCGGAAATCCGCGCCTCGCGAGCATCAGCTTCGGCCTGAAGATGGAGATCAGAGATCTCGATCGCCGGCTCCACGAGAAGGACCTTAGGCGCGTCGAGGCCGATGCGGGCCTGGATCGCCGGGAGATCGGCGGCGAGATTCCCCTCGATTGTGGCTTCGAAGCCGGGGACCTGGGCCTTGCCAGGTGCATCGAGGCCGGTGCCGGCGAGCTTGGCGGTGCCACGGAACGAAGGCGGCGCAAGCTGGAAGGTGCCATCGGTGGCGAGACGGGCGGTCTCCAGGCGGACGTAGTCCGGGACATCGAGAGCGGTGGCTTCGAGGGTCGTGGAGCCGGTGAAGACGGGGCCTGCCTTCCCGGAGATCGCGAGGATGCCGTCGACCGTGAGGTGGGCGGTCTGGGTCCTCACTCCCTGACCCCCTCTCCCATCTCCCGTCCACCCCCCGCCGGGAGAGGGGGGACTTTGACTTGGATTTCTCCCCTCTCCCGGGGCAGGGGCGGGTGGGAGATGGGAGAGGGGCCGGGGGTGAGGACCCGGCAGAGGGAACACCAACGCGGCGATCTCGAGATCCGCCTGCGTCCGGTAGCCGCGAGGCGAGCCGGACAAGGCGAGGCGGCCGGAGAGAAGCCCCTCACCCCCCGGCCCCCTCTCCCATCCGCCCTCCCGGCCCTCCGGGAGAGGGGGAGGCAGGAGGGACAGAGGCAGGTTTGACAACTCCACTTCGGCGTTTCCCGTCCACGTCGCGAGCCGGCCCTTGGCGCGGAGGTGGACCCGGGACGCCGCATCGGGATTCCAGGTCGCGTCCGCGGACGCATCCGGATCGGCCAACGCTCCATCGAGCCGAAAGGTGGCGGCAAGAGAGCCTTGGATGGGGACACCCTCGGGCAGCGCCGGGACGAGCCGTGGCCAGAGCTTGCGGGCTTCGGCCAGGGCGGCGGCCATGTCGGGCAGGCGGACCTGCGCCTCGATGCCGTCGGCCACCCCGTCCGCCAGCTCGGCCCAACCGGCGCCGGCGATCACCCCTTCGGCGTGCCGGCGTCCCGGCGAGTCTGGGAGGACATCGGCCGCGAAGGCCAGGCGGAGCGCTCCATCTCCTTCTCCAGGGACGATCCGCACCTCGGCCTGTGCGAATCGGCGGTCCCCTCGCCTCCAGGCCGCCTCCGCCTCACCCCCGACCCGCGCCAGATCTCCAGGGCCGAGCACGAGATCGGCGCGACCGTCGGCAACCGTGCCCGCCAGGGAGAGGTCGGCGAAAAGGCCTTCCTCCAGATAGGGCCGCAGGGCCTCGGCCGGCACAGCCCGCAGATCCAGCGCCACCCGTCCGGAGGCCTCCGGCAGCCGCAGATCGCCGCGCGCCCGGACGACTCCTCCGGGCGGAATCCCCGCCCCCAGGAGCTTCGGATCGGCCTCGACCTCGAAAGCCGCTGCGAGCGGTCCACCCTCCTCCAGTCCCACTCGCCCCGAGCCCGTGAGGTGCAGCCCGTCGCCGGTGGCCTGCAATCCGTCGATCCGGAGCGGCTCGCCAGGCCGGCTCTCGACCCGGCCAGAGATCCGTAGCGCCAGGGGCTCGAGCCCGGGCCGGTCGATCCGCGCGTCCGCCTTTTCGACGCCCAGGTCCCACGGGCCGTTGCGGAACGATCCACGGGCCTCGATCCCGGCGATCCCCCAGCTTTGCACCCACTCCGCCGCGGCGCCTTTCAGCGGAGCGCCGATCACCGTGCCCTGATGGAGGACGATCCTGCGCACCTCGAACCCAGGCGGGCCTTCGGATTCGGGGATCTGCGGCACCGGCGCCGCCAGGTCCACCCGCGGTGCAAACACCTCCAACGAACGGATCACGGCCGTGTCCTCGCGCAGCGAGAGGAGATCCACGCGGGCCACGGCGCGCTCGGCCGTGAGCAGGGGGGACGCGCCGGGAACCCCCAGCCGGAGCCCCCGCACCTCGATGCCGCTCCAGCCGAGGAGACGGAAATCCTCCGCCGCCAGCGGCAGCCCGAGCTCCCGCGCCGCATAGTCCGCGACCCGGGCGAGGATCGCCCGCCGCACCTTCACGGACCGGAGGCTCATGATCCCGGCCAGGACGACCAGCAGCAGCAAGGCCAGCAGCGCGCCCAACGCCAGGACGATCTGCCGGATGCGCCGGCTGCGGGGCGGTCGAGGGGATGGGGACGGAACGGACGGCTCTGGCATGAGAAGGAAACCTGGGCGCCATGTTACGTCACTCGGAAGAGTCGTGAGAGGATCGAGGGAGCCGCGCCCGAGCCTCCAGCCCTGATGAGCCCTCGCCGCCTCCGCAACCGCCTCCGCCGCCTCCGTCCCATCCTGCGTCCGCAAGAAGGCCGCAAGCTCCCCCGCGACCTGCGGGCCTGGCGCGTCGGGCGCCTCGCCGGGACGCTGCCCCAGGGGGTATTCGACCCCGGCTTCGAGACCCTGCTGCAACGGATCGACGGCGCGCCGTTTCTCGGCGGCAACGAGGTGAAGGTCTTCACCCGCGGGCAGGACGCCTTCGCGGCAATGCGCGAGGCGGTGTCCAGCGCACAGACGGAGATCCTTCTGGAGTCCTACATCTACAAGGACGATGCGACCGGGCGAGGCTTCCTGGACGACATGGCCCAGGCCGCCGCCCGCGGGGTCCGCGTCAAGGTGCTGGCGGATGCACTGGGGTCGTACTCCACCCGCTCGGGATTCTGGCGGGAGATGGAGCAGCGCGGCATCGAGAGCCGGCTCTTCCATCCGCTGTTCCCCTACCTCTGGTACCAGCCGTTCCGCGACCATCGGAAGATCCTGGTGGTCGACCGCCGCATCGCCTTCACGGGCGGGATGAACATCGGCGAGGAGTACGGCTCGACCGCGAAGGCGCGGCCCGGCGAGACCTGGCGGGATACCCACGTCCGGGTGATCGGTCCGACAGCCTGGGAGATGGCCGTGGTCTTCTCCGAAGGCTGGATCGTGGCCGGGGGGGCGCCGCTCGATCTACCGCTTCTCGACGTGCGGGAAGCGCAGGCGCCGGGCGCCCGTATCCTCGTCCTCGACTCCCGTCCCAGGCGCGGACAGGCCGAAACGGCCGCCGCCCCTGGCGGCGATCGTGGCCGCGGCCCGGCGCTACGTCTGGATCACCAACGCCTATTTCGCGCCGGGCTGGGCCACCGTGCGCGTCCTCGGCCAAGCCGCCCGGCGCGGCGTGGACGTCCGGCTCCTCCTGCCGGGCCGTACGGACGTCCCCGTCGTCCGCCACGCCGGCCACGGCTACTTCTCGCGCCTGCTGTCCAGGGGCGTCCGCATCTTCGAGTACAAGGGCTCCATCCTCCACGCCAAGAGCCTGGTCACCGATGGCTACGTCTCCGTGGTGGGCTCGACCAACCTGGACTTCCGCTCGTTCGTCTTCAACGCGGAGTGCGACCTGTTGACCCTGGACGAGAAGCTCGCCGGGGATCTGGAGCGCGTCTTCCTGCGCGACCTGGAGAAGCTCGGAGGAGATCCTCCGCAGCGACTGGCGCCGCCGCCCCTTTGTCCACCGGATGGGAGACCGCGCCGCGCGGTGGCTGGCGCCGGTGTTGTAGCAATTCTGGTCTCAGAGCCCATCGCGGGCGATCCTCTTCTCTTCCTTCTGGGCGCCCTTGATGAGTGGCTCCACCAGGTCCCGGCCCGCCCTTCCGATCCAAGAGCCCAAACGATCAGAGTCAAGTAGCAGAATCCGAATTGGCTCGCCGAATGAAGTCATTCGCAGTGCCTCAAGGTCGGTATCCTCCAGCGAGGAGGAAATCGCCGAGCGGATGCGCGCCTGGCTGCTCCATCGGCCCGGTGCGGAGCACGGCGACGTGAGCGGCCCCATCCGGGTTCGCCCATTCCCTGAATGACCGATCTCGAAGCGGCGCTGATCCTTCTTCTCAGGGACGTACGGCGATCGCCTCACTACTCGTACCGCAAAGCCTCGACCGGATCGAGAGGCGCCAGGCGTTTCCTGCCTGCAAGATGGCGCCTCAAGACGGGTAAAAAAACGGGGACGGCACGGCGCCGCCCCCGGGAAGCTCGACTCAGCAAGGCCCCGGCAGCCATTTTGCCGCTGGCAGATCTGGACGGAGAAGTACGATTTCGCAGCCCTGCCGCCCGTCCCCGAACAGCGGTTGACCGCACCCAGGAGGTGTAATACTGTATGACAATGAGCCGAGCAGAGAAGGCGACTGCCATGCTCACCCTTCGCATCGATGCCGATCTCACCCGTTCGCTCGAACGTGAGGCACGGCGGCGGCGCAAGACCAAGAGCGAAGTGGCACGGGAGATCCTCGCCGCCGGTCTGGGCGCGGAGGGAGGAAGTCTCGATTACGTGCAGGAGGCTCGCCGTCAGTCACTGCTGGTGAGCCACCGCCGCTCGGAACGAGAAACTCTCGAATTCATTGAGCAGACCGCCGACACTCAGGGTTGGAAGTGAATCGGGGCGCCATTGTGGTGGTAGCGGCGAAAGGCCCTTACACCGGAAAACCCCGTCCGGCGCTCGTCGTGCAGTCGGATCTGTTCAACCCCACGCACCAGAGCGTCACCCTTTGTCCAATTACGTCAGACTGCGTCGACGCGCCGCTCTTCCGCATCTCTCTGCCGCCCGGCGAACGCACTGGGCTGCGACTCGCCTCCCAGATCATGGTCGATAAAATTGTCAGTGTTCCCCGTTCCGCCATAACCGACGAGATCGGTCGGTGCGACACCGCCGAGTTGGAAGCTGCCGAAGACGCCCTGCGTCGTTGGCTCGGACTCGACTGAGACTCCTGGAGGCCGCCATGGGTGCCCTGCTGCAAGACCTTCGCTTCGCCGTGCGCTCACTCGGCAAGCATCCCGGCTTCGCGGCCGTGATCGTGTTGACCCTGGGGATCGGGATTGGCGCCAACTCGGCCATCTTCAGCGTCGTCGACGCCTCGCTGCTCCGCCCGCTCCCGTACGCAGATCCGGACCGCCTCGTCCAGGTCCAGGCCCGGCGGGGCGCCGACGAGCTTGGCGTCTCGTGGCTCGACTATCTCGACTGGAAGGCGCAGAGCCGTGCCTTCGCGGACCTCGCCTACTTTCAGGAGGCCAAGGTCCACCTCGGTTTCGAGGACGGAGCCGAGGCCGCCGGGGCGGTGATGACCACCCGCAGTCTTTTCTCCTTGTTGGGTGTGCAGCCGGCCCTGGGCCGCGGATTCCTTCCCGAGGAGACCGTGGCCGGAGCGGCTCCGGTGGCTGTGATCTCCGACGACCTCTGGCGCCGGCGCTTCATCGCGGACCCCAAGGTCCTCGGACGGACGGTCCGCCTCGAAGGCGAGAGTCACACGGTGATCGGAGTCATGCCGCCGGGATTCCACTTCCCGACCAACGCCGACCTCTGGGTCTGCGTCGAGCCGCTGGAACGGCAGAACCAGAACCCGCGCACCGTGCGCGGCATGGAGGTGATCGGGCGGCTCGCAGCCGGGGCGACGCTGGAACGAGCAGCCGCCGATCTGCGGAGCGTCGCCGCCGGATTGGGCCGCCAGCATCCGGCGAGCAATGCGGGCGTCGAGGTCCTGCCGGTCCCCCTGCGCGACCGCTGGGTGGGCAACGTCCGGACGTCGCTCCTCCTGCTCCTGGGCGCCTGCGGCTTCCTGCTCCTCATCGCCTGCGCCAACGTGGCGAACCTCCTCCTGGCGCGGGCCCTGGCGCGGCAGCGCGAGATCTCGGTGCGCACGGCCCTGGGCGCCGGCCGGCCGCGGCTCGTCCGTCAGCTCCTGACCGAAAGCCTAGTGCTCGCCCTGCTCGGCGGCGCCGCCGGCCTGGCCCTTTCCGCGGGCGGTACCCAGCTCCTCCTGCGCGCCCTGATCGCCGCGAGCCCGGCCGAGCTGCCGGCCTGGATCCACATCCAGGTCGACGCCGGCGTCCTCGCCTTCACCTTCGGGGTCTCGGTCCTGGCCGGCCTGCTCTTCGGCCTCGCGCCCCTCGTCCCGACCACACGCCTCGACCTTCAGGCGGTCCTCAAGGAGGGAGGCCGGGGGACCGACGGCAGCGGCAGCCGCCACGTCCGCCAGCTCCTGGTGGTCTCGGAGGTGGCGCTCGCCCTGCTGCTCCTCCTCGGGGCCGGGCTGATGACCAAGAGCCTGCTGCGCCTGTGGAGCGTCGACCCCGGCTTCCGGCCGCAGGGCGTGCTCGCCCTGACCGCACGCTTCCCCTACTTCCGGATCGAGGATACGAAGGACCGCGCGGCCCTCTACCGGCAGGCCCTGGAGAGGCTCGCGAGCCTGCCCGGCGTCGAGTCCGTGGGCGCCAACACGGACATGCCGCTCTCCGGCACCGAAGCGTGGCACAGGGTCGATTTCGCCCTTCCCGGTCAGACCGCCGAAGAGGCGCAGCTCAACCCCGAGGCCAACCTCCAGCGGATCACCGCTGGATATTTCCGCACCCTGGGCATCCCCCTTCTCCGCGGGCGCGCCTTCGAGGACGCGCTGGAGCAGGAGGGCGCGCCCCGGTCCGCGATCGTCAACCGGTCCTTCGCACAGCGCCAGTGGCCCAACCAGGAACCGCTCGGGAAACGTGTGATTCTCGGCAAGGCAGAGCGGCGCAGGGAGTGGACCGTCGTCGGCGTGGTCGGCGACGTGCGGCACCAGGGCCTGGACCGCGAAGGCGGCCTCGATCTCTACGTGCCGTTTTTCCAGTTCCCCTCGTTCGACGCCCTGACCTTCGTGGTCCGCGGCCGGGGCGACCTCGCCACTGCGGCCCGGACCGAGCTCCGGGCAGTCTCACCGGAGCTGCTGGTCGAGAGCGCGATGCCGCTCGAGAGCCTCCTTTCGGGAGCCCTCTGGCAGCCGCGCCTCTGGGGCCTCCTCTTCGGAGCCTTCTCCGCCATCGCCCTGCTGCTCGCCGCGGTCGGCATCTACGGCGTGATGTCCTTCACCGTCGGCCAGCGGACGCGGGAGATCGGCCTGCGCATGGCCCTGGGGGCCGGCCGTGCCGCCGTGGCGAGGCTGATCCTGGGCCAGGGCCTGCGGCTCACCCTCACCGGCATCGCCGCCGGCCTCCTCGCCGCCGTGGCCCTGGCACGTCTCCTCACCGGCCTCCTCTACCAAGTGGAGCCCACCGATCCGTCGACCTGGTTGGCGCTCTCGCTCCTCTTGACCGCCGTGGCCCTCTTCGCCACATGGATCCCGGCGCAGCGGGCGATGCGGACGGATCCGATGGTGGCTTTGCGGCGGGAGTAAAAAATCGACTCGAAGCCCCCGCATAGCCTGTAGAGATGCCCTAGTCCGCGACCACGAACCTTGTGGGAACCACCGCGGCCAGGGCGTCTCCAAGGCCCCCGCCACCTCCAACGTTCGCAACATCCCGTCCGTTCCCATCCGCCGGCCACGCCAGCCTGGGCCTGCCCCACCGGTGATGGGCGACGCCAGGGCCATGGTGATCTGGACGCGAGATCGGTGCCGTTGTGGTGACGGGGAGAGAGACTGGCCACAGTGGTTTCCACAAGGGTGGTGGTCGTGGACTACTACGGCGGCCCTGAGGCGGTCCTATACTGAGCCGCATGACCCGGCTCGTCGTTCTTTTCTTCCTCGCTCTCCTGCTGATTCCTACCCACGCCCTTGGACAAGGGCTGCGCGACATGCCCAAGAAGGTCGATCCGCGCGGCGCCTACCTGATCTATCTGCACGGCCGGATCATCGAAGAGGAGGGCATCCGGCCGACCAGCCAACGCTTCGGGGTCTACGAGTACGAAAAGATCCTTGCGGATCTAGCCTCTCAGGGCTTCACGGTAATCAGCGAGCCGCGGCCTCGCGGCACGGACGTGGGCCGCTATGCCGATAAAGTCGCTGCTCAGGTGCGGACTCTCCTCGCCCGCGGCGTTCCCCCGGAACGGATCACGGTCATGGGCTTCTCAAAAGGCGGAGCCATCGCGCTCGTGGCCTCCTCGCGGCTGCGCCAGCCAAAGGTCAACTTCGTCATCCTGGCTGGCTGCGGCGCCTGGGTGACCGACAATTTCGACCTCGACCTGCGGGGCCGCATCCTCTCGATGCGCGATGCCTCGGACGACCTCTCGACCTCCTGCGAAAAGACCTTTGCCGCCTCCAAGGGAGAGCTGGCCCACGAGGAGATCGTGCTGCGGCTCGGCCTCGGCCATGGCGCCTTTTTCCGGCCGGGCGACTGGATGGGGGCGGTGACGGCCTGGATCTACCAAGCTGGCCGCTGAAAAAACAGGCTCATTGAGAGAGAAGCAGGCTGATCAAAGCCAGGACTCTCCAATCGTACGCAGGGCCGCATCAACCAGCTCGTCCTCAATGTAGTAACCCACTCCGCGAATTGCGGCAATCAGAGGCCGCGCCTGAGGGATGAGGCCGAGACGTCGAGCCTCGACGATCACGCCGAGGGTACCGAAGAGCGGCACCGCCAGCGCCTGGGCACATCGGCGCCCCCGCAGATCGTCGAGCACGGCTCGATAGCCCGGATTGGCAAGACAGAACGCGATGACCGCCGACTCCCCGGCTCCAAATGTTCCATCGTCGCACATCTGTAGAAGTCGGCAGATCCTCGACGATCTCGATGCCAGGATGGGACGATACGGTCCGAGCCAGCCAGTCCTGCCCGCCCTTCGCCACCAACTCGCGGATGACGGCTTGCGGTACGACGACATGCTCCGCGAGCGCCGGGAGGAGATCGAGGTGTGCGATGCGCCCGAGGAGGATCAACGGCGAGCTGTTGACGGCGAAGCGTCTACTCACCTTGAATCTCTGCCTTGAGCTCCTCGATGGTCATCTGGATGACGGGCACCTTGCGCCGGGCAAGCTCGTCAAAGAATTCATAGCGGCTCAATCCCGCAAGCTCGGCGGCCTTGCCTTGGGAGACCAGACCCTCCGCGTACCACTCGACAGCCGCCGAGACCCTCACGTCGTGAGCGACTTCCTGCGGGGTCTTGCGAAGAGCCGCGAGAACCTCCTCGGGGACCGTTACTTCGATAGTCATTTCTCGTCTCTCCCGGCTTTCAGCATCCGGCCCACAGGCATGCTAGCAGATCCCAGGGGGCGTCAGAGACCGAGCAGCCGCCCCATCGCCGTGGCGAACTTCTCCAGATCCCCAAGATCCTCCTGGATGGCATCGTAGGAACGTCCGTGGTCGATCTCCAGGTAGAGATGGACAAGCACGTTGCGGAAGCCCATCCAACCCTTGAGGCGCTCGGCGAGATCGGTGTCGAGCAATCCCTCTTCCCGCAGGACATCCATGGCGTCCTTATAACCTTTGGCCTGGCGGAATCCTTGATCGGCGATGACGTGATGCGCGACGTCCAGAACCGACTCACAAGCCAGATGAAGGTATCGCTCCGCCAGGTGATGAAAGGCGGGCTCGCGGACAAACTCCTCGCGGCTAAGACGCTGGAAGGACCGCAGCTCAGCGAGATAGCTTTCCAATGCGCTCAAGCGACTCGAGAGCGCGTCCCGATCGACCACCGAAGTCCCCCCTCTCCAGACGGCGCCGCTGCGCTTCCCGCATTAGATCGCGGTAGTGCTCCCGGTCGCCGTGCTCACGCATGGTCCGGACCCGCAGGTCGCGCAACGCCGCGTCGTCCTGGCTGAGCAGCAGCCGACCGGTCTCGAAGACCCGCTGCCGCAGGAGCTCAGGAGCTTCGTCCAGCAGGACCACGTCGACCCGCCCGTGCGGCGTCAGATCGGCGAGAGCCACGGCCAGGCTGGTCTGTAGCTTTCGCCGTGATCGCGGATCGCCCGCCGCCGGAAGGACACCGATATCCAGATCGCTGTCCGGCCGTTGCGTTCCGCGGGCGCGGGAGCCGAACACCAGGAGAGCCGCAATCCCCTGAATGGGCCCAATCCGGCGCAGGATTTCGGCATCCAGGCTCGACATTTCCGCATCGTAACACGGTGCCGAGCTTCACCTCCCCGCCGACGCAGCCAGCTCGACGACAGCCCCTCCCCAGGTGCCGCGGGCCAGATCCTCGACTACCACGGCGAGCCGCCGCGCGCCGGTTGGGGGCCGGACCTCCAGCCGATCCTCCCATCCCCGTGCGAGGCTCGCTTCCGGCCTCATGACGTGTAGCGCCTCGGTGCGGTTGTCGGACCGGGCCGAGCCGTGACCGGCCCGGTGAGGGCCTGGTCGAAATAGAGGACGAGGCTCCACGGGAAAGAACCGCCGCCCGGGCGCAGCGGCTCGGCCTTGAGCACCGTCCGCGGCGCGCCGTCCTCAAAGACGAGGATCTCGAGCGTCACGATGAACAGGAGGCGGATGTGGAACCGGTTCATGAAAGAGCCCTCCTTCCCCTCCATCGTACCGGTACCGGCCTCCGATATGTCCGCGGCAAACCGCCCCGCGGGGAAGGTGTCCTGGCTCCACTCAAAGTCCAGGGTCGATCAGGACCCTTGGCGCAGGCGTTCGATTTCGGCTCGCAGGCGGGCGACTTCCGCTTCGGCAGCTTTGCGGGCAGTTTCCTCGCGGGTCGCCCTCTCCTCGGCCGCACCGGCTCTCTCCTCGGCCACACCGGCTCTCTCCTCGGCCGCCTGAGCTCTCTCTTCCTGCTCGTCCAGGTTGAGCAGACGCCGGCCGGTAGCGGCTTCGAACAGGAAGACCCGGTCGCCGGTCGGGCCGATCTGGAACCGGATGCCGGTGGTCTCCGACAGCAGACCTCCTTCCGCATCCGGCTGGATCGTCTGATACCGGCCTCGGCCGTCGAGGCGGTAGCCCAGCAGGCTGTAGCGCCGGATGCCCCGCTTGGGCATCGCGTCCACGATCAGGTACTCGGGGATGCCGACACGCTGGTAGAGCTTGACCTTGTCCACCAGATCGGTATGGCGCACCCGGGCGCTCAGGGGAGAGACGACCTCGATGAACAGAGAGGGCCGGACACCCTCTTTTTCAATGTCGAGGCTGTCCGGAAGGATCGAAGCAGGGAGGCCCCGGACGACCGAGACATCGGGCGCAGGACCTGGCAGGCCGCGTCCGAGCAGGTGCTTCAGGTCATGAAAGACCTTTACCTCCGGTTGCGGCCGGAAGTAGCTCCGGAGAAGGATGCTGATCTCCCCGGCTGTCGCATCGTGCCATCCCCCCTGGGGCATCTTGTCGGTCGAGCTCCGGGTTAAGAAAAAGCTCCGGCGTAAGAGGAAGCTCCAAAAGCTCCCGGCGACCCTCGGGGGTTTCGATCCAACGCTGGAGAACAGAGCGCTCCTCGGCCTCGTCCGAGGCCTCGTGCTCCGGTACCCATCGCTTCCCGGTCGGCGTCTTCCAGGCAGGCTCGGCCATAGTCCGAGTATAGGGAGTCTCCCGAGATCCGTCAAAGATACCGTAGCGGGACGACCCCGACAAGAGAGGTGCACTTTCAAGGCGCGGGAACTCGGAACTCGCAGCGGACCCTGTCCTTCTGTGAGGTTCTGAGGTTAGGACGGTCCGACGGGTCTCCATGTCCCCCGCTTCGGTCCGCCCACAGGACGCCTTCCCTCGCGTGCTCCAGCGCCGCTTCGAACTCGCCGACCGTCCGGTAATACGAGCTCAGGTGACGCACGCACTTCTCCGCGTAACGCCACTGCTTCTCGGCCACCGCCAGAGCGAGGCCCGTCCGCAGCACCGAGGTCGTGCCCCGCCGTCCCAGGGAGCGCAGCAAGAGGCCAGCCCGCTCCAGCACGAAGACCCGCCCCAACGGATCCAGATCCTCGACCGGCCGGAGCTCCCCCGGGTCAAAGAAGCTCAGGAGCGCTCCGAGATCGGCACTGCCCAAGCCGAGCGAATAGACGCTGTAGCCCTCGTCTCCCCGTGCGATCCGGCGCCGGTAGATCTCGTCCAGACATTCCTGGTAGCGGCCGGCCTTGCAGCCGTGCGCGATGGCCGTATAGAGGGGGGCCATCTCCTGGATGGTCTCGGGAAGATCCTTCGTCGACTGAGCGTAATACCGCGACAACCGGGCATGCGCTTCCTGCCAGCCCAGGAGGTTGGCGACTCGCAGCCTTTCGCCGAAGTGCTCTCGCACCAGCGGATGCGCATCGAGATCCTCCGGAGTCTGTGGGTCCGCCTTGGCCAGCAGCTTCAGGCTGCGCAGCCGCTCCACCAGCCGCTGGAAATCTCGCTCCGGCATCCCGGTCAGATGCTCCGTCAGCCCTTCAAAGGCCGGTGCCGCACGCACGGCGTCGATCGCCGCTCTCGGCGCCGGCCGGTCGAAGAGGCCCAGAACCAGAAGGAGCTCGAGCTCGGGTCCCGCGCCGAAGCGTCGGGCGAAGGCTTCCATCATCCTCCGGGGATGGCGTCCCGCCTCCTGCGGGAGGTCCAGGTCCGGGATCGTGGCGAGCCGGCGGCCGGGTCGGGGTCGCCGAACCGGCCCAGAGCGTCATGAATCAGCTCGTCGGCCGAGGTCGCCCGATGGCCCGTCCCCTGGCTGTAGAAGGACCACCCGTAGACTCGCCGGGCGCCCCGCCAGCCCTCGGCCGCCAGGCTCTCCAGCCATTTGTTGACCAGGGTGGACTTCCCCACTCCGCCCCAGGCGACGAGGCTCGCGACGCGCACTCTGCCCTCATCCCAGAGCTGGTCGAGCCAACTCAGCTCCGCCTGCCGGCCGAAAAGCTCGGCGCCGGTCACGGGGAGCCGGGCAATCTCCACGCGCACCTGAGGAGGCGGAGCTGGAGGTGGAGCCTCGAGGATCTCGGTCACACCGAAGGACCGGGTCCGCTCCGGGATCGAGTATCCGCCGAGCGAGCGGACGGGCCCGTCCTCGGCCATGCCCGCTCGATTCAGCACGAGCTCGGCCACGGCGCTGAAGACCTCGTCCTCGTTGTCCTTGAAGTCACGGGACACCGCCTTGCCGTCCCGCGGCAGCATCTGGATCGCCTTCAGCCAAGGGACGGCGTTCCAGGGGCAGGGACGGGGACATTTCTTCATTTTACTCTGCGACCCGGCATTCCCAGGCTACAATCCCGCCCGATCGACCGTTCTTCCAGGAGGCCGCGATGCCGGAGCGTCCCAGGTCTGCCGTCCTTGTCCTCGTCCTGTTGTCCCTCTCCCTGCTGCCGGTCCGCCTGTCCGCGGCGGACGGCAAGGTCCCGACCTTTCGCGAGGTCTCGGGCCACGGCTTCGGGGAGCGGATCACCAGCCATGCCGCGATGGTCCGCTACCTGGAACGGCTTGCCGCCACGTCGGACCGGGTGAAGGTGATCGACCAGGGCAGGTCGTGGGAGGAACGGCAGTTGCCGCTGGCCATTGTGACCTCGCCGGAAAACCATGCGCGCCTGGAGGAGATCCGGGCCGACGCCCAGCGGCTGGCCGATCCGCGCCGCACCTCTCCCGACGAGGCGTCGGCGATCGCGAAGCGGCAGCCGGCCATTGTCTGGATGGGCGGGTCGATCCACGGTTTCGAGCTGTCCGGCAGCGAGGGCCTCCTGAAGCTCCTGGAGCACCTGACGACCCGCGACGACCCGGAGACCCTGGAGGCACTGCGCAACACGGTTGTGCTCATCGATCCGATGCTCAACCCCGACGGGCGCGACGCCTTCGTCTCTTCCAACCATGATTCCATCGGCCGCGAGCCAAGCGCCGCGCGGGACGACTGGTCGAACGATTTCAACGGCTGGGAAGCGGTCTCTTTCCGCACCGGCCACTACTTTTTCGATACGAACCGCGACTGGTTCGCCCACACCCAGCGCGAGACGCGCAACCGGGTCGGCACCTTCCAGGCCTGGCACCCGCAGGTGATGATCGACGCCCACGAGCAGGGGGCGGACGCCGAGTTCTACTTCGACCCCGCGGCGGAGCCGTATGGCCCGCACTTCCCTCCCTTCGCCCGCCGCTGGTTCGACCACTTCGGTCGGGCCTATGCCGGCGCTTTCGACGCCGCCGGGTTCGAATACATGACCCGCGAGCGCTACAACTATTTCTATCCGGGCTACACCACGTCGTACAGCAGCTATCAGGGCGGCGTGGGCATGCTCTTCGAGCAGGGCTCCACCCGCGGCCTCGCCCTCGAGCGGCCGGACGACACCGTGCGCCGCCTGTCCGACGCCCTGGAGCAGCAGTACACGGCGGCCTGGACGGCCGTGCGCCTGGCGTCGACCGAGCGCGAGCGCCTGCTCCGGGAGTACCACCAGGGGCTCCGCGAGTCGATCGACAGCGGGAAAAACGGCATCGCCCGCTACCTGATCGCGGTCGATCCGGGCTCGGGCGATCCGGCGCTGGTCGCCGAGCTGGCGGACCTGCTGCGGCGCAACGGCATCGAGGTCCGGGCCCTGGCCGAGGACGTGACCTTCTCCGGTGTGCGCGACCGCGAAGGGCACAGCGTGGGAAGCCGCCGTTTCCCGGCCGGCACCTGGGTGGTCGAGACCGCCCAGCCCCGCGGCCCCCTGGTGCGCGCCCTCCTGGAGCCCGATCTGCCGCTGCCCGAAGCCTTCCTCAAAAAGGCGCGCGAGCGCGTCCTCGCCGACCGCAACCCCGAGTTCTACGACATCACCGCCTGGTCGCTCCCCTTGCTCTTCGACGTGGGCGGCTACAGCACCACGGACCGCAAGAGCCTCCCCCTGAAGGCGGCGGATGCGCGACGGCCGGTGGGGGTTTCGAGATGCCGGCACAGCGCCCACGGTATGCCTATCTCATCGACGGCCGGCAGGCGGCGGGCGTGGCCGCGCTCTACCAGCTCCGGGCGCAGGGCTATCGGGCCTCGGTCATCCTCCGGCCCACGCGGATCGGCGGCCGGGACTTCGCCCGCGGCACCATCATCGTGCGCGTCGGGATCAACGGCGAAGGGGTCCACGACGCCTTGCGGGAGCAGGCGCGCCGCTACCGTCTGCGGGTGGCCGGCGTGGACTCGGGCCATTCCGAGGTGGATTTCCCTTCCCTGGGCTCGGGCGACGTGATGGCATTCCGCAAGCCGGAGATCGCCCTCCTCGGCGGCGCTCCTCTCCAGGGCTATTCGTTCGGCTGGAGCTGGTACGTCCTCGACCGCCAGTACGAGATCCCGATCACCGTGCGCCGCGTCCGCTCGGTGGCCGATACGCCGATCCACCGTTTCGACACGATCGTCGTGCCCGACCTCGGCTCGCCCGACGCGCTCGCCCGGGAGCTCGGCGAAGCGGGCGTGCAGCGCCTGGAGCGCTGGGTGCGCGACGGCGGCACCCTGGTGGCCATCGGAGGCGCCGTGGACTTCGTCCGCGAGAAGCTGAAGCTGACCGCCCTGCGGTCCTGGTACGACGAGCAGAAAAAGGGGAAAAAGGAGAGCGACGAGGGCGAAGAACCCCAGCGCATCGACGTCCCGGGGTCCATCCTGCGCACGGTCCTCGATCCCGAGACCTGGCTGACCGCGGGCTCCGGCCCCGAGCTGCCGGTGCTGGCCGACTCGTCGCGGATCTACCTTGCTCCGAAGGGACCGGCGGAGAACGACCGGCGGGTGGCGGCCCGCTACGCGCCCGGCGACCGGCTGCGGCTGTCCGGCCACATCTGGCCGGAGACCCAGGAGCGGCTGCCGGGCGCCGTCTTCCTCTATGAAGAGCGGGTCGGCCGCGGCCGGGTGATCGCCTTCGCCGAAGACCCGAGCTTCCGCGGCTACTGGCGAGGCTCGGACCGCCTCTTCCTGAACGCCGTCGTCCTCGGCCCCAGCGCGCCGTAGGAAAACGGGACATTCCTCCGTCTCATCGAGAGGGGATCGGGTCCGCGGATTCGTTCCTCCCTCGATGGCGAAGGAGGCTGTGTGCCATGAGTACCATGAAGCTCCTGCAAATCGACTTTCCGGCCCCCGAGGGCCATGAGATGACGAAAACGTGCTTCGAGCCGGCGCAGGACGTCGCACGGACGCCCGGGCTGATCTGGAAAATCTGGACGGAGAACACCGCGACAAGCGAGGAGGGCGGGATCTACCTCTTCGGGGACGAGCCCTCGCTGGACGCCTATCTCGCGCTGCAGACGGAGCGCCTGCGGTCGTTCGGGATCGACAGCTTCCGAGCCCGGAAGCTCGATGTCAACGGCCCGCTGGCGCAGATCGCCTACGGGCGGACCGAGCACTGACAGCGATCGCCTCACGCCTCGTAGGCGAAGTCCGTCCCCTTGGCGCGGGTCTTCCGCCGCAGCAGGCCTTCGACGACGATCAGGGTCTCGTCGGAGAGGACCGCGTCACCGCAGTCCGGGCAGATCGAGGCGGGCACGTTGCGGAGGACGATCGTCCTCTCCTGGTAGAGCACCGAATGACTGATGGTCCCGGCCGCGTGCTCGCCGGCGCATCCTGGGGTATGGCAACTCATGTCGGTCGGTCCTCCTGTTCCCTTCTCAGGAAACACTCCGGAGCCTCGGGCGATTCCTGTCGTGCCAGGACACCTGCAAGCGCCTTCCAGGGCCTGGCGACGAGCCGTCCGCTCCTGGAACGCATCCACAGTCACCTGATATCGCTTGCACGTCAGGCGATACCGGTTCCACTTCGTCCCGATGTCTTCCGTGTCACACGGGATCGATCGAGGTTTTTTGGAACGCGTCCAGAGTCACGTGTTATCGGTTCCACTTAAACTGGAACGCCTGCCAAATTTTCTGTATCGATCCAGATTTTTTGGCAGGCGTTCCGCGTCACCTGAGATCGATCCCTCTCATCTCGGATGCGTTCCGCGTCGCGCGAAATCGATGTCCCGGCGACTCGGGAGGGAAAAGGGGAGGGGGCGGATGGCAGTTGCCCCCTCCGGAGAGGAGCTACTTCACGGTGTCAGGGGTGGAGGTCGGGCTCAGCGATTCGACCGGCTCGGGTTCCGGCTCGGGCTTGGTCGGCGCCGGCGCGGGCTTCCGCTTCCTGCTGCGGAACGGCTCGATGCCGAACTCGACCAGCTTCTCGCTGCCGGCGCCATAGTGCTCGCGGATGCCGGTGCGCACCAGATCCGCGATGACGTTGCCGGCGCGCAGGGCCTCCATCAGCCAGCGGCCCTCGGGTTCATGACTCGAACCGCAGGCCCTGGTCGTATCGCGCCCGGAAGAGGAAACGCAGGACGCGGCGGGCGAGCTCGGCGGTCGCCGCTTCCCGCTCCGCCGCTTCCTGGAAGATCCGCAGGGCGGCCAGGGCCTCACGGTGGACGCCCTTGGACTCGAAGATCTTCGGCAACTCCCGGGTGAGCGCCTTGACCTCTGGGTCCGGTTCTCGTCGAGGAGCAGCGCGCCCTCTTCGAGCAGGGCCAGGGTCACGTCATAGAACATCTGCTCGGCCGCGAAGCTCTCCCGCGCTTCGGCCAGCAGGCGGAGGGCCTCTTCGCGGCGGCCCCGCCCGGCCAGGATGCGCCCTTCAAGCCAGTGCAGCCGGATCATGTCGATCTTGTCTCCCAAGTCGGCAGCTAGCCGGCGTGTTTGTTCTACCAAATCTGCGGCCTCGGCATACCGGCAGACGTGGCAGAAACTCACAGCCAAAGCAGAGCGCCGCAAGCTGCTCCTCCGCCCGCCGGCGGCAGAGGCGAGCTTCGAAGGCGTTCGGATAGCCCTCCTCGAAGCCGGCCTCGCGGGACCTTCGGCGCACCGCGCCAGGAGCTTCCGCAGGATGCGCGAGCCGGCCAGCACCTCCTGCTCGATCGCGGCCAGCTCCTCCTCGGTCAGATCGCTGTCGCGGTCGAGGGCCTCCAGGGCCTCCAGGAACGCCGCCGTGATAGAGGCCGCCGCCCGCCCGCGCCGGAAGGCCGACAGCAGCCGTTCATAGACCGTGTCGTCCAGCTCCGTATTCCTCTTCCGGCCGAGATAATCCGCGACACTTTCCCGCCGCAGGCCCAGGCGGGCGCCGATCTCCTTGTGGCCCAGCCCGGCGACGAGTGCCAGGATGGACAGCACGAGCTGCCGGAACGTGAGCTTTCGCGCCATGGAGAGACCTCCTCTGTCAGCACCTTCAAAAGAACAGGTGCTTTCCTGCGGCGAGGCGGGACACGGCAGGACGCGACTCCTCGCCTGTCGATCACCATAGACAGGCGAGGACTTTTCTCTCCCCGTAACTTCGGGAGCGCGAGTCGATCGAGAAGCTGCTCGCGGTCTCCAACAGAGAGAGGCGGGACCCTGAAGGCTATGCGTCGAGGGAGCGCTCGTAACGGTAGACCCGGCCTCCCGGCTCCTCGGTGAAGCCGGCGGGCTCGAACTTCTTCTCCAGGGCCGCGTCCAGCAGGACGACCAGCGCCACGTCCTGGGGGATGCGACGCCCCTGCAGCGTGAGGCGCTCCGGCACCCACAGCTCGAAGCTCGCGACGGGTTTGCCCGCCGCGCCGTCCTGGATCGTCGCAACCTGCCGGAGCAGATCCTCGACACGGCCCTCGGAAGACCGCTTGTCCTGGGTGATCATCGGCGCTCCCTCCCTGGAGGCTCTTTCTCGGTCCTGCATTCTACTCCCGTCCACGGGGAATGAGAACGTGCGCCGATGCCAATCGGGACACCTCCGGAGACCGGTCGTGGCACTCGTCGCGGCACTGATCGAGGGACGGAGGACATCGTGAAATTCAAAAGGTGTCACGCTTTCCCTTCGAGAAGCACCGTCTCTATTAGAGAGGGCTCCAAGCAGCGCCTTGCGCGTTCCCCGAGGCCGACTCCGCGGGAGCCCCCCAAGGAAAGACGCACCCGACCCTTTCTCCCATCCCTCCAGCCCGCCCGCCCTTGTACCCGGGGGCGCGCGGGCTTCTTTTTTTTCAGCCCCGCACAAGAACCCGCGGCCCAGAACGCCGTAGAATTCTGGAGAGGCGATGACGGTGTCGACGACGGATCTTGAGACCAGTACGGAAGGCGAGGCCCTCGCGATCCTCCGCTCCGCGCGGAAGGTGGGCCTCGTCCTCTCCGGCGGCTCGGCCCGGTGCGCCGTCCAGATCGGGGCCATCGAGACGCTCCTGGAGCTGGGGGTCCGGCCGGCGCTCTGCGTGGCGGTCTCCGGTGGGGCCTGGAACGGCGCGGCCCTGGCGGCGGGAAGCTTCCACCGGATCCGCCACTACTGGCGCGCCTTCGTGCGCATGCCCCACCTGGACCCGGGCAACCTGCTGCGCGAGCATTCGCCGTTCCGCTTCGCCGAGATGCACCGCCGCACCTTCGCCCGCTACGTGGGAGAGGACCGCCTGTGCCGCCCGGAGGCCCTGCCGCTCTTCGTCGGGGTCACCCGGCTGCGGGACCGGCAAGCGGTCGTGTTCGAGGCGCGGACGGTCGAGGATCCATTCCTGCTGCTGCTCGCTTCGAACTATCTCCCGCCCTTCTACACCCATGCGCCGCGGATCGGCGGCGAACGCTACGGCGACGGCAGCCTCACCAACAACATTCCTTATGAGAAGGCCTTCGAGGAGGGGTGCGACGCCGTCGTCCTGATCACCCACAAGGGGGAGAGCGAAGGGGGCCTCTACCGCAACCCCCAGGACTGCAACCACGTCATCCCCTCGCCCTATCGCGAGCGCACCGTGGTGCTCCGGCCGCGGCATTGCGTGCCGGCCACCTTCACCGAGCGCCGGTGGCCTGTCCTCCTCCAGACCATGGAGGTCGGCCGGCTGCGCGCCCGCGAGGTGCTCCTCGGCGAGCCGCACCCCGAGATCGACGTCCTGCCGCGCGGGAAGAGCAGCCTGCGGAGCGCCGTGTTCCGGCTGTTGATGAGCCATGCCGCGGGAACGCTCTTCCGTACTCGTTTCTGAAGTCCCCGTTTGGCCTGCCCTTTGCAGGGGCGCAGAGACCAATGGGCAAAGGCGAAAACGCCCCAGCCCGATGCCGCAAGCAACGGCGAGGAGACCCAGAGATGAGCAGGAAGATCACCCTCCGTACACTGAGCGCGGTAGCTTTTACCATCGCTCTCTCTCTGGCTGGGACCGTTCATGCAACCGTTCTTTCGGAGTCCGGCAGTGGCCCGGCTCTTGTTGTCATCGAGTCGGAGGCGGGCTTTTTCGGCCAGGCATGGAGCTGGCTGACCGAGAGATGGGCCGGCTTGACCGGCATGTTCGCTGCTGACAGCGCGCCGGGAAGCGGCGGCGGCACCAGCAGCAGCACGACCAGCAGCGGCGGATGCGAGGCCGGCTGGGTGATCGACCCGAACGGCTGCCCCAACGGCTGATTTCCTTGTCAGCAAGAATTTATTAGGCACATGAATTGCATCTGAAATTGTGCAAGGAGTAGCGACCTTGAGCGACCATCTCATGCCCGACGACTTGCACCCGGAGCAGCTCTCCGGGGCCCAGCTCCCGTCCAGCCTCGGAGAGCCCTCCCCCTGGAATCGTTGCGGGATCCAAAAGTGGGGCCTGTGCGAATCTCTGATCGCCCGCAGCCAGGCTTGCCGCTATGACGCTCCGGAGCGGATGGTCCTCCTCGCCGAGAGGGCCGTCTCGGTGGCCGAGGAGCTCGATCCGCTGGAGTACGGTCCCGAGCTGACCGCCGATCTGCGGGCGCGTGCCCTGGCGGAGCTGGCGAACGCCTACCGCGTGGCCGACGACTACGAGTCCGCCGAGCGGGCCATGCGCAGCGCCGTCGAGTGGAGCTTCCCGCGGCACGCGGGACCCCCTGCTCCTCGCGCGCGTCATGGACCTCACTGCGTCCCTGCGCGGCGGCCAACGCCGGATGAGCGAGGCGCTCGGATTGCTGGACACGGTCTTCGAGATCTACGAGAGCCACGGCGATCGGCACAACGCCGGCCGCTCTCTCATCAGCAAGGGCGTCTTCGTCGGCTGCAGCAGCGACGCCGAGCAGGCGGTCACTCTGCTCAGTGCGGGGCTGGCGATGATCCAGCCGGCCGCCGACCCGAAGCTGGTCCTCTCGGCGGTGCACAACCTGGTCGGCTTCCTGGCGGACTGCCGGCGGTTCCGGCAGGCGCAGCGGTTGCTGCGGCTCAGCCGCCGCGTCTATTTCGCGGAAGGCGATCACGTGAACCTCATCAAGCTGCGCTGGCTGGAGGGGAGGATCGAGTCCGGGCTCGGGCGCCTCGACCTCGCCGAGGAAGCGTTCACCCACGTGCGCCGCGAGCTTGAGACAGCCGGTTTGGAATACCACGCCGCGCTCGCCTCGCTCGACCTGGCGGCAGTTTGGCTGCGCCAGGGCAAGACCTTCGAGACCCGCTGCCTGGTCGAAGAGCTGGTGGCTACGTTCCGTACCCGCCGGATCGCCCGGGAGGCGCTGGCGGCGTTGCTTCTGCTCAAGGAATCCTTCGAAACCGAGGCGGAGACGCAGCTCGAGCTGCTTCATGCGGTGGCAGGATTCCTCGACCGGGCGAGACACTCCCTCGCCGCGAACCCCCGCTGATGCTCCACCAGGCGTCGCCCCCCTGGGCGGCGCCTGCGCGCTTATCGCCAAACAGCGCGCCCATCAGCCGCTTTCATCCTCCTCCTCTTCCCGGAAACCCGGAAAGGCTCGACGGATCGCTGCGCGGACCGTCTCTTCCAGATCGGCCGGCTCCGGGATCTCCGCCGGCGGCGAAATCTGGCTGCGGTAGCCGAGCAGCCTGGACCTCTCCAGCAGCTCGTCGGCCATGGAAGTGGTGCCCGCCTTCCTCCGGGCGGCCCGGCCCGGCCGGGATCTCTCCGCCTCGCCAAGCTCGCCGAGGATCTCGAGAAGCTGCCGGGGCTCGCACTCCGCTTCCCCTTTGAGGATCCGGCCCACGGACCCCGGGCCCCACCCCAGACGCTCCTCGAGCTGGCGCTGGGAGATCCCCGCGTCCTGCAGGGAGGTCTCGAGCAGCCTTGCCAGCCTCTGGGCCAGATCGTCCGCCATCTCCGGGTCGCCTCGCTTGTAGGTTCTTCGACCTGTCCTTGCGCTATCGCCGGACGGGCCTCATCCTACTCTCCCAACCCGCTTCTTCTGCAATGCTTTGCGCCAGGGTACGGCGGAATTGAAAAGCGGCGGGCGCTTCGGCCCGCCGCGATGGGGACGTCTCCGTTGAACAGAGGTGCCTACCGCCCGCGCACCGGGCCGGCCTTGGCCTTGAGGAGGATATCCACCCGGCGGTTCTGCTGCCGGCCTGACTCGCTGTCGTTGCTCGCCACCGGATATCCCTCGCCATAGCCGATCGAGGTCATCCGGCCGCCATCGACCCCCTCGCGGGCCAGGTAATTGCGTACGGACTCGGCCCGCCGCTCCGACAGCTCTTCGTTGTGCTGATCGCTGCCGGTCGAGTCGGTGTGGCCCTGGACCACGACGGCGGTCTTCGGGTAGTCCTCCAGCACCTGAGCGACCTGCCCCAGCGTCGTTCGACCGTCCGAGTCGACCACGGCAGAGTCCACGGAGAAGAGGACGTCGTTGTCGAAGTGGAGGAGGAGGGTGTCCTCTTCCACCCGCTCGACCGTGGTGCCAGGGATGCGCGCCAGCTTCTCCTGCTGGGCGTCCATGTAGGCTCCGATGCTCGCGCCGACCACGGCGCCGATGCCGGCGCCGGCCAGGATCTCGTCGGCCTCGCGCTTCCCCGCCAGAACGGCTCCGGCGGCACCCGCCGCGGCGCCGATCGCTCCACCCTTCCACGTGCGGTCCCGCTTGGTGACGTACGGGTCGCGGGTCGTGGCGCAGCCCGCCAACAGGGAGAGCGAGAGGAGCGCGGCAATTCCCATGGTGTAGATACGTTGTGTCCTCATCGCGATGACTCCTTTTGGAAACGGCGCGGGCCGCCCTTTCTCTCGCCCACGCACCCTGGCGGCCCGATCCATCGTTGGTTTGTTTCAAGCGCCGTGCCAGGCGCCCGTGCCAGACCCTACCGGTGACGGCGGTGCTGGCGGCCCCGGTCGTAGCGGGAGGCCGGACGGGGCTCCCTGTAGGACCGGTCGTAATACCGGCCGTTGTCGTAGTACCGGCGGTCATCCTCTCGGGCGCGCCGCTCCTGGCGGTAGTCACTGTAGGCACCGACCGCGGCACCCGCGGCGGCGCCGACCGCGGCGCCCTTCAGAAGCTCCTTGCCCTGGTCCCTGCCCCGGATCATCTGGGTGATGGTGCCGACCGCGGCGCCCGCGACAGCACCCTTGACGGTGCGGTCCGCGCCCTTGGTGTCGGTACCTGCCTGCGCGGACATCGCGCCCAGGAACAGGAACACCATCAGCGTGAGGGCGACGAAAACTCGTTGTCTGTTGATCCCGAACATCTCTCGTCTCCTTTCGAGCCGTCCCTTTGGTGGTGAGTTCCCGGAGCTCGACGACTCATCCGGCGCCTCCGGTCGTATCCAGGGTCGCCGCACGACCACCTATCTCAAGACGTGTGCCACCTCCGGCATAGACGGGTATGCATCTCGCTAAGCCCTTTGATTCAAGCTGGTTGGAGCAAATCGCAACGCGCGGCAGGCAGGGCACACCCCTTTGGGTCGGTCTCGAATTGTCCTCTGCCGAGGACGGGATTGAACCGGCAGGGGGTCAGCGAAGGTAAAAGTAAAGCGTTTTCTTCCCGGCAACACTGGCGTGTCGCTCAAGTGTCCCGCTTTTCGCCGGGTGTCACACCTTCTCTGGTAAGCAGCGCTCATTTGCAGTTCTTGATGGCGGTAATCCGCGGGCAGTCCGGCCGCCGTGGTCGGGTCAGCCCGCTTTTCGTAGGGGGATGAATTATGTTGCGTTCCATGTTTCGGGTTGTAGTTGTGGCTGTCGTGGTCTTTGGTTTTACTATCGCCGCCGTTCCCAGCGCTCAAGCCCGTCCCAACAGCGCCAAGCCCGTGGTCAGCAGCGATGTCGGCTTGCTGCAGGCTGCCGTGGCGTGGATGAAGGGCCTGGCCGGTGGGAACAAGCCGAAACGACAGAAGCAGACGGCCAAGAGTAGCTCGACCGGACCGTGCATCGATCCGATGGGCCGCGAGCGGCCCTGTTGGTATTCGTAAAGACCCCGGGGCGGCATACACCGCACCACCTCTCTCCGGGGGATCGACCGCGGTCGACCCCCCGCTTCGTAGAGCTTGGGAGGGCGTCCATGAAGCAGCAAGATCATCCGACGAGAGCGGAGCTCAAGGCTTTTTTGCTGAGAACTCAAACCATGGCCTCCCCTCGTAGAGCACGCCTGATCCGGCATCTTCTGGCAGACTGCGCCTCCTGCAGGGAACAACTCCTTTGCCTTGGGTGGAGTGGGCGGCGCCTGGAGCGTCTCCTGCAACTCTCTGCAGCCGCGGAATACATCCCGCAAGCGGCAGACCAGGCTTACAGCGCTGCGTTCGCCGGAGCGGAACGCCGCTTAGGCGCCTTTTTCGCCGAGGAGCAACCTCCGAGCCAAGCGCAGGAGGAACTCATCGCTGAGCTGCTCGCAGCATCCGAAGAGGGGCAGCTCCAACTTGTTGCAGACGATCCCCGGTTCGCTCATCCCGAAGTGGTGCGGCAGCTCACCAATCGGACCCACGCCGTTCGCTACGAAGATCCGAAGAAAATGCTCCATCTGGCTCGACTGGCGCAGTTGGCAGCGCAGCGCTGTCATGTGGAAACAGCCGGAAGCGAGCTCCGGCTGGCCGACCTTCAGGCCCGAGCTTGGGGGTACTTGGGCAACTCGCTCAGAATCGTTGGACAATTGGCGCCGGCTGAGGACGCGCTACGGGCTGCACAGCGGTACTTGGCTGCGGGCACCAGGGATCCAGTGGTGCGCGCACGAGTCCTGGAACAGACTGCCTCCTTGTGTATCTTCCAAGGCCGTTTTCAGGAGGCTACCGCGCAGGCGAAGGAGGCGGGAGATATCTATCGAGAGCTTGGTGATAACCACAGCCTGGGCAGCACCATGGTTCAGATGGCGCTGGCCGCTCAGTATGCCGGTGATGCGAAGCGAGCAATCCTCCTCCTCAATCAGGCCATCCCATTGATCGAGCCTGAGGAAAACCCGCACCTCCTGCTCGCCGCCTGTCACAACCTGGTCCAGGGCTACATCGATCTGGAACAGCCCGAATTGGCGCTGTCGCTCTATTTCGAGGTCCGCAGCCTCTACGGGGACTTTGAGGAGGACACGACTATCCTGCTGCGTACCGGCTGGCAGGAGGGCACTCTGCTCCGGGATCTCGGACACTTGCGCGCCGCCGAATCGGCGCTGCGGGCGGCACGCCGAGGCTTCATGGAACGAGGCCTCGCCTATGAGGTGGCTCGTGTCTCTCTCGACCTGGCCTCCGTCTATGTGCGTTTGGGCCGGGTGGAGGAACTACAGCGGACAATCACGGAAGTGATGCCAATCTTCCGGGCCCTACGTGTGCCACACGCAACGCTCGCCTCGCTTCTCCAGCTCCAGCAGGCCGCCAACCAGGAGCAGAAGGCGCTCGAGCTGATCAGCGCACTCAACACCCAGCTTGCTGCTCTGTCCGACCCTGGCGCGCTCGACAAATAGAACGTCCTTCCAGAGCGGTGCAAGGCTGCCGGCCTCGCAGCATCGCCCGTACTCGAGCCCGATACGGGACTCATCGAGTTCCCTATTTCTACAGGAAGGGGCGGCCTCAGATTCATTTGCCGCCCAATCTGCGGCCTCCTAATTTCTGAGCTTGTTCCTATTTTTCGCTTTTCCACTCCGGACAGAAACTTCCCAGACCTTCAAACAGCCTATAAATCGAAAGAGGCTTTCGAGCCCACCAGGCAGCAGTCTTCAATATATTCTACTTGAAATCTTTGTATTTAGCCGCAAACATCAATATTTAGCGTGTGCGGCGAAGTGTCCCACTTTACCTTGTGGGTGGCACTTCTATGATAAGCAGCATTTATTTTCTGTAGCTTTTTCTTATGGTGGTTGTTCGCGGGCGGCGCGACACTGTGCTGTTCGCTTTCAGTAAGGAGGGATTGATATGTTTCGTTTCATGTTCCGGGTTGCAGTTGTATTGTCTGTCGTTCTCGGTCTCACCGTTTTTGCCATCCCGACTGTGCAGGCAGGCCCCAGCAAAATCACAAGCTCAACGGCCAAGGCCGATCCTGGCTTACTGCAAAAGCTTATCGGCTGGATCAACTTGACCAGCGGACAGGGCCAGAAAGGGGCAAAGGTGACCATTCCCAAGAGCAGGTCAACCGGCCCGTGTATCGATCCAATGGGAAGACCGATTCCCTGTCCCTGAAGCCGTCCTGAGGCGGTGCACACACTGCGCCGGGCGCCCCTCGGGGGGATCGACTCCAGAAGGAGAGCCGATCCCCCGCTTCGCTATAGGATACGCCACAAGTAAATCCTCTCTGCGGGTATCACGAGTGTCCCGCTTTTTCCGGGCTGTCACACTCTGTATACAGAAGCAGATCATTCTTTGGAGCTTTGGTGATTCCGCGGGCGGCGTGGCCGCCTTGGCCATGGCTGCCCGCTTTTTCTGAAGGAGGGATGTCATATGTTGCGTTTCATGTTTCGGGTTGTGGTTGTAGCGTCCGTCGTTCTCAGTCTCACCGTTTTCACCGTTCCCACTGCGCAGGCGCAGCCCAGCAAGGCCAACGTCTCTGCTGCCAAGGCCGATCCGGGCCTCCTGCAGGCGGCCCTCTCCTGGCTCGGGAATCTCGTCACTGTACAGAAGCCGAAGCCCAAGGGACCGAGGTCGACCACGGCCAAGGGCAAGTCGACTGGGCCGTGCATCGATCCGCTCGGACGTCCAAAGCCCTGTATGTAGAAAACTCTGGGAGGCGGCTGCAAGACCTCAGCCGCCTCCCCTGCCGTTGAATTTGGGAGGTGCTGCCATGGAGCAACAGGATCATCCACGGGAAGAGGTGCTCACCGACTTTCTGCTGCACGGCTCACGGTCCGGCGGTGCTCCGCACGTTACGGAGCTAGTTCGTCATTTGCTGGCCAGTTGCGCCTTTTGCTGGAAGCATTTGCTCGTGCTCAAATGGGATGAGGGCCGCCTGGAAAGGCTCCTGTTACCGGTCGCCAATGACCGCTTCTTTCATGAAGTAGGTCATGATTATAGCTTCGCGTTTGCCGGGGCAGAATATCGCCTCGCTGCATTCTTCGCCGCAGAGATGCCTCTGGCCGAACCACTGGAGGCATTGCTCAACGCACTCCTCCCGAGACCCGAGGAAGAGCAGGGCGAGCTCGCTGCGAACGATCTTCGGTTCGCTCATCCCCAGGTGGTTCGGCAACTCGTGGACCATAGCCACGCCGTGCGCTATGAAAATCCGCAGAGGATGCTCCACCTGGCACGATTGGCGCAACTTGCTGCAGATGCCTGCCAGCCTGAGACTGCCGGGAGCGAGCCAAAACTGGCTGACTTGCGGACCAAGGCCTGGGGCCATTTCGGGAACTCGCTCCGTGTCAGCGGCCAATTGCAGGAAGCAGAGGAAGCGCTCTGCGTAGCACGGAGATACTGCGCGGCGGGTACAGGAGATCCACCCCTGCGGGCACGGCTCCTGGAACAGAGGGCCTCTCTATGTATATTCCAGCGCAAATTCGTGGAAGCGATGACCCTCGCCGACGAGGCTGGGAGGATCTACCGGGAGCTTGGCGATAGCCATAGCTTTGCGATCTCTCTTTTGCACAAAGCCATTGCCGCCCTTTACGCCGGGGATACGAAGCGGGGAATCCACATCCTCAACTGGGCGATCCCACGCATCCAACCCGAGGAGAACCCACACCTCCTGCTTGCCGCCTGTCACAACCTGGTCCAGGGTTATATCGACCTGAACCGGCCCGGGCAGGCCCTGTCGCTCTATTTCGAG
The DNA here is from genome assembly GCA_963842525.1 of uncultured Holophagales bacterium. Taxonomy (GTDB): domain Bacteria; phylum Acidobacteriota; class Thermoanaerobaculia; order Multivoradales; family UBA5704; genus UBA5704. The sequence goes on along the minus strand of CAWJGT010000009.1, from coordinate 430,245 downwards.
GTCCGGAGCCTTTACAAGGATTTCGATGAAGATACGACGATCCTTCTGCGAACCGGCTGGCAGGAGGGGCTACTGCTCCAGGATCTAGGACACCTGAGAGCGGCCGAGTCGGCTCTGCGTGCTGCGCGCCAGGGCTTCCTGGACCGGGATCTTGCCTACGAGGTGGCGCGCGTCTCCCTGGATCTGGCGGCGGTCTATGTGAGGCTGGGCCGGGTGGAGGACTTCCAGCGGACGATCACCGAGGCGGTACCGATCTTCCGAGCGTTGCGCGTCGAACGTGAAATTCTCGCCTCGCTCCTCCAACTCCAGCAGACAGCCGGCCATGAGCAGCAGACTCTCGAGAGGATTCAGGCGCTCAATAGTCGCCTCGCGGCCCTCGGCAACCGCCAGGCGCTCAACAAGTAGGCGGAAGTAAGGCGTCTGCCGTCCGTCTCCAGCGGGACATCCCCGGATGTCCCGCTTTCCTCGTGGGGCTACACTCTGGTCGTATAGCGCTGATTTCTTTGGAGTTCCTGGTGGTACTTCGCGGGCAGCACAGCCGACGTGGTGGTGTCTTCCCGCTTTTCCGTTGGAGGGTTCTTTTATGTTGCGTTCCATGTTCCGGGTTGTGGTTGTAGCGTCTGTCGTTTTCAGCTTCACTGTTTTCGCCGTCCCGAGCGTGCAGGCTGGGCCCAGCAAGGGCAAAGCCGCGGCGGCAAAAGCAGGACCGAGCTTGTTGCAGGCGGTCGCCGGCTGGTTGATCAGGGCGAACTTGGGGCCCACGACGAAAGGGCCGGGATCGGCGGCCACAGTGAAGCAGAAGAAGGGATATTACGGTTCGTGCATAGACCCCTGGGGTCAGCCAAGACCCTGTTCGTAGTCCAGAGGCGGCTCAGCCAAGTCGCCTCACCGGCCGGCGGCGTTGCCGCCGGCCGCATGGCTCAAGAGGTGCATCATGAGAGAGGAACATCCCAGCGCTGTAGATTTTGAAACATCCTTGCGAGGCGTTCCTCAAGCCGGAGATGCGCTGAGGCTCGAACGAGTGATACGCCATCTGCTCGCAGACTGTCCTACCTGCAGGGAAACACTGGCGACTCGGGCTTACGACTACTCGCAGACGTTCGCCGCGCTCGAAAGACGGCTCGATGCTGTTCTCGCACACGAGCTTCCGCTGGAACACGCCGTGGATAGCCTGGTCGCCGAGCTGACCTCTTGTCCCGAAGAGGAACAGCGTCGACTGGTGACCAGCGACCGCCGCTTCGCCCACCCCGAAGTGGTGCGCGAGCTCATCAAGCGCAGCCATTTGCAGCGTTATGAGGATCCTCAGCGGATGCTGTATCTCGCTGGCTTGGCGCGACTCGCTGCCGAGTCCTGCACCGCGGAGAAGGCGGGTAGCACAGCGCTGGTTGCCGACCTGCGGGCGCGTGGCTGGTTACAGTACGGGAACGCCCTTCGGGTCTGTTCTGAGTTGCGAACGGCTGAGGAGGCTCTCGAAACGGCGCAGGGTTTCCTCAAGGCAGGGACAGGGGATCCGACGCTGCGCGCCCGACTTTTGGAGCATCTTGCCTCTCTTCGCACATTCCAGGGCCAATTCCAGAAGGCCGACGAGATCGCCAAGGAAGCAGGGCTGATCTATCGCGAGCTCGGCGAGAGCCATCGCCTGGGCAGTACGATGGTGCAACAGGCGATCGCGTTGCTCAACGCCGGTCGAATTGATAAAGCCGTCCACCTCCTCAACCGTGCGATCCCTCTGATCGATCCCGAGGAGAACCCCCAGCTCTTGCTGGCTGCCTGCCACAACCTGATCCGGTGCTACATCGATCTGGGCCAGCCTGAACAGGCCAAGTCGCTCTACTTCGAGACGCGCGATCTGTACAAGCAGTTCGAGGCGGCGATGATCCTCCTGCGGACCGGCTGGCAGGAGGGCCAGATCCTGCGCGACCTCGGGCATTTACGGGCCGCCGAGTCGGCCCTGCTCGCGGCCCGTCAGGGCTTCCTCGAAAAGGATCTTGCCCTGGAGGTGGCTCTCGTCTCCCTCGACCTGGCTGCGGTCTACGTCAGGATGGGCCGCTTCGAGGACCTCAAGCGGACCGTGACCGAAGCGGTGCCGATCTTCAGCGCCCTGCGCGTCGAGCGCGAGGTCCTCGGCTCGCTCCTCCAGCTCCAGCAGGCGGCCGGCCATGAGCAGCAGGCTCTCGAGAGGATCCACGCGCTCAACAGCCAGCTCATGGCTTTGGCCAACCGCAACGCCCTCAGCATGTAGCGGCTTCACCAACTGCCGAGCCATGGTTCAAAGCCATGGCTCGGCCTCTCTCCCGAAATATGACAATTTATCTATTCTCATCTTTTCTTTTCCTTGTATGGATGTCACGGTTTTTCGAAAGTGAGGCACTGAGGGCGAAGAGCCACACCTCTAGTGGACTTGGCGAAGCGATCTCGTACCGCAAGCCTCTTGCGGTTTCGATCCTCAAGGAGGGATTTGACATGCTCCGTTCCATCTCTCGCGCTCTCGTCGTCGCCGTCCTCCTCACCGCTCTCGCCGCTCCGATGGCAGAGGCGAGCAGACCTGGGGCCCAGCGTTTCCAGGAGTCCGAGGCGACCTGGATCGATACGGCGCTGTCCTGGCTCGCCGGCCTCCTGGCGCCGAAGAGCTCCCCGGCCGGACCGTCACAGCGGATCGAGGTCAGGAACGCGACCGGTTCCTGCATCGATCCCCAGGGCAAGCCCATCCAGTGCGGCTCCTGAGGTTGTGCTACAGAGGTGTCACGGTTTCCCCCCGTCTCCGCACTACTAGGCCAAGAGCGAATCTACTGAAGGCTGTCTATTCGCGGGACGCGGCGATCGCGCACCGCATTTTATGTAGGGAGGGAAACATGTCTCATTCTCTGTGCTGTCGTCTGTCTGCCGCCGTCGTCGTCATCCTCAGCCTCGTCGCGCTCGCCCCCGCCGCTCACGCACGCCCCTTCGCATCCGGAGAGACCGCCCTCACCGGCGACCTGTCCTGGTTCGATGCGGCCCTGAGCTGGCTCCAGAGCCTGCTGCCTGGCGGCGAACGCACCCTGGGACGTCTGACCGGAACCGTCTCGCAGGCCGGCAAGAAGGTCACGGATCCTCCCGGCGGCGGTCTCATCATCGTCGTCGTGCCCAATACCGGCTCCTGTATCGATCCGCAGGGCAATCCCCGGCCCTGGTGCCAGTACTGAGCCGAGGGACGCGGGGGCGGCGCGAGCCGCCCCCATGCCATCATGGCCGAGATCGTCATGCCGACTCCACACGCATCCGTCGTCGATATTTCGAGCTTTCTGCGCCAGGGCTCCGGAAGGGCCGCGGCCGGCGATGCGCGCTGTATCCGCCACCTGCTGGCCGGCTGCCCCGTCTGCCAGCAGCTCGTGATCGAGATCCGGAGCCAGCGGCCGTCGGAGCGCGGCTATGGCCAGGCCTTCGCCGCCGCCGGGCGGGCGTTGGCCGAGGTTCTGGCGGAAGGGCGCTCTCCGGTCCAACAACCCGAGGAGCTGCTGGCCGAGCTCGCCGCGCTGCCGCGCGAGGAGCAGCTCCACCGCGCGGCTGATCCACGTTTCGCCTCACCCCCGCTGGTCCGCCGCCTGCTCGCGGACAGCCAAGCTGTGCGGTACGACGATCCGGGCCGCATGCTGCACCTGGCCGAGCTGGCGCGCCGGGCCGCGGAGGGCTGCTCCGTCGAGTCGGCGGGGAGCGCGCCCCGGTTGGCCGACCTGCTGGCCCAGGCATGGCGGCAGGTCGCCAATGCCCTGCGGGTCTGCGGGCACCTGTACGAGGCCGAGGAGGCGTTCGCGGCCGCGCAGCGCTTCCGCGGCCAGGGGACGGGCGATCCCAGGCTGCGGGCCCTGCTCTGCGAGCAGACGGCCTCGCTATACATCTTCCAGCGGCGCTTCCAGGAGGCGACGGACCTGGCCGAGGAGGCGGGACGGATCTATCGCGAGCTCGACGAGAGGACGTCTCTCGCCAGCACCATGGTGCAAAGGGCGGTCGCCTCGCTCTATGGCGGCGAGGCGGACCTCGCGGTGCGCCTGCTCAACCGGGCGCTCCCGCTCATCGATCCGGCGGCGGACCCGCACCTGCTGCTCGCCGCCTGCCACAACCTGGTCCGCTGCTACATCGACCTCGGCGAGCCCGACCGGGCGCTGGAGATCCATTCCGAGGTGAGGGACCTGTACTGCAGCGTCGAGGACCCCCTGATCCAGTTGCGCGCCGGCTGGCAGGAGGGGCAGATCCTGCGCGACCTGGGGCACCTGCGGGCGGCCGAGGTGGCGCTGCGCCAGGCCCGCGGAGGCTTTGAGGAACGGGGGCTCTTCTACGAGTTGGCGGTCATCTCCCTCGACCTGGCAGGGATCCAAATCCGCCTGGGCGCATCGGAAGAGCTGGAGCAGACCCTGGGGGAGACGGCAGCGGCCTTCCGCGCCCTCCACGTCGACCGGGAGCTCTACGTGTCCCTCCTCCAGTTGCGCCGGCTTGCCGCTCACGAGCGCCGCGCGCTCGACCTGATCCGCTTCCTCGTCTCCCGGCTCGACCGCCTGCGAGGGCACCAGGAGGGGTGACGAGCATCGGAAGCCTGTCCCGTTTGTCCCGCATGCGGGCACTTACCTGATAGAACGCGTTCTTCTCCGAGCGCCGTCAGGCTCGTATAATTTTATACTACGGCCGTACGCCGTTTCTGTCTTGTATCCGGAACAGGCTCTTTGGAGGGCTTGCCCATGCTGACGGACCATCCGACCATCGAAGAGCTCGAGAGCTTCCTGCGGGCTGAGTCGCGGCCGGTGCAAGCGACCCGCAACGCGCGCCTGCTGCGGCACCTGCTGGCCGGCTGTGCCTCCTGCCGGGCGACGCTGCACGCCATGGGCTGGGACAACGGTCGCCTGGAGCGTCTGTTCCGCATCCCCTCCGAACGGAATTCCGACCGGGATCCTGGATCGGCCGGGTATGAGTATGGACGGTCCTTCGCCGCGGCGGAGGAGGCGTTGGCCGCCTTCTTTGCCGAGGGACGGCCGCCGGAGAGCACGCCCGAGGAGCTGATGGCCGAGCTGGCGCCGCTGCCTCTGGATGAGCAGGCGCGCTGGGTGAGCAGCTACAGCCGCTTCGCCAATGCGCAGCTCGTCGCGCGCCTGATCGAGGCCAGCCACGCCGCCCGCTACGAAAATCCGGCCCGGATGCTCCATCTGGCGCATCTCGCCCGGCTGTCCGCGGAGGCGTGCTCGGTCGCGACGGCCGGCAGCGCCGCCAAGCTGGCGGACCTGGGCACCCAGGCCTGGCGGCAGCACGGCAACGCCCTGCGCGTGTCCGGCCGCCTGCGCGAGGCCGAGGAGGCCATCGCCACGGCACACCGGTTCTGTGCCGAGGGGACCGGCGACCCACCGTTGCGCGCCTGGCTCCTCGAGCAGACCGCCTCGCTGCGGATCTTCCAGCGGCGCTTCGACGAGGCGATCGAGCTTTCGGACCAGGCCGGGCGCATCTACCGCGAGCTCGACGACGAGCATGCCCTCGCCAGCACCATGGTGCAGAATGCGATCGCGTCCCTCTACTCCGGAGAGACCGAGGCCGCGGTGCGCATCCTCAACCAGGCGATCCCGCTCATCGATCATGAAGGAGATCCGCACCTGCTGCTCGCCGCCTGCCACAACCTGATCCGGTGCTATATCGACCTGGACCGGCCCGAGCAGGCGTTGTCGATCTACTTCGAGGCACGGGACCTCTACAAGGAGTTCAACGACTCGCTGATCTCGCTGCGCGCCGGCTGGCAGGAAGGGCAGTTGCTGCGCGACCTGGGGCATCTGCGGGCCGCCGAAGCGTCCCTTCTGCGCGCCCGGCAGGGGTTCCTGGAGCGGGACCTCTTCTACGAGGCTGCGGTGGTCTCGCTCGACCTCGCGGCCGTCTACCTCAAGCTCGGCGAGGTGGAGGCGCTCCAGCAGTCGGTGTCGGAGATGGTGCCGATCTTCACCTCGCTGGGGGTCGACCGCGAGGCGCTCGCGGCGCTGCTCCAGCTCCAGCAGGTGGCCGATCAGAGCCGCCAGGCGTTCGACCTGATCCGCTTCCTGAACGCGCGTCTGGAGCAGCTCCCCCACCGTCAGGGCCTGAAGTAACCCCCGTCCTCAGCACGTCGTGGTCGTGGACCGCTCCTCCTTCCAGGCGGAGCGGCGTGCGATCGCGTCCTTGACGACCCGCCGGCTCTCCTCGAACCGGCGGTCCGGCTTGGGAGAGCCGTTGGAGCCGTTCGGCCCTTCGGCGTCCTCCGATTCCCTGGGGTGAAAGCCGTAGAGGCGTGCAAAGAAGTTCCCGGGCGTCTCGTCCAGGACCGGCAGGACTTCGAGGAGGACCTCGAAGCTGAGGCCCTGGCGTCCGCTGAGCACCGCGCCGAGCCGCCCGGGCTCCCAGCCCAGCCGGCTCTCGATCTCCTCGCTCGAAGCACCTCCCTGCTGAATCAGCTCGCGCAGGAGTGCCGCGATCCGCCGCTCGTCGGCGTGCATCGGCATGTTCGGCATAATCGCGATCATAACACTGCTGCTCGATGCGGAGGCGCCCAACAGCCCCGGCGCAGGTTGGCATCCTTCTTGCCGACCAAGGCATTCGCGTTGTAGACGGACCATGAAGAAATTGAAGACGAGGCTCGACGAATGGCGCAAGCTGCTGGGCGAAGTGATCGTCCATTGGAATCGCCACGGCGCTTCCACCCAGAGCGCGAGCCTTGCCTTCTACACGATCTTTTCCCTGGCGCCGGTGCTGCTGGTGGTGATCGCGCTCGCCGGAGCCGTCTTCGGCCAGCAGGCGGTGCGCAACCAGATTTTCTCCGAGTTCAGAGGCCTGATGGGACCGGAGGCTGCATTGCTGATCCAGGAGGTCCTGAAGAGCGCGGCCCGCCCGGGGTCGGGCCGGATCGCCACGGTCGTCGGGATTGCAACCCTCCTCTTCGGCGCCACGGCGGTGTTCGTCCAGCTCCAGGACGGGCTGAACCGTGTCTGGGGCGTGGCGCCGCGGCCCGGGGCAGTTTTTACAACCCTCCTCCGGAAACGGCTTCTGTCGTTCACCGTTCTTCTGGGGATCGGGTTCCTGCTGATGGTCTCTCTGGTGCTGAGCGCCGGGCTGTCCAGCCTGGGCAGCCGTTTGGAGGCTCTCCTCCCGCTGCCGGTCGAGCTGCTCCAGGTCTTCAATTTCGTCCTGTCGTTCGTCGTGACCACCCTGCTCTTCGCCCTGATCTACCGCCTGCTGCCCGATGTCCGGCTCGGCGGCCGGGACGTCTTCCTGGGCGCCATGGTGACGTCTCTGCTCTTCGTGATCGGCAAGACGCTGATCGGCTACTACCTGGGCCGCACGGGAGCCGCTTCGGCCTATGGGGCCGCGGGCTCGCTGGTCGTGGTCCTGCTCTGGGTCTACTACTCGTCGCTGATCTTCTTCTTCGGCGCCGAATTCACCTACATCCACTCGCGGGAGTACCGGTCCCATCGCCCCAAGCCCGAGGAGGGGGCGATCCGGGTGCCGCGGGAGCTGGCCGGCGCCGCCGCGCCCAGCCCCGAGGCCCTGGCAGCGGCGGAGCAACGGAAGGCCAGTGGGGGAATCGTCGCCGTCCTCGGGCTCGCCTTCCTGCTGCTTGCCGCGGCTCCGGCGTGGGCCGGCGAGAAGCTGCGGGTCGAGATCGAAGGCCTCGACGGCGACCTGCGGCGCAACGTCCTGGCCACGCTGAGCCTGGAAGAGGCACGGAAGGACAAGGACCTCACCGAGGAGCGGATCCGGCGCCTGCACGCCAGGAGCGAGGAGGACATCAAGCTCGCCCTCCAGCCGTTCGGCTACTACCGGCCGGCCATCCAGAGCGCCCTCGAACGCGAGGAGGACACCTGGGTGGCGCGCTATACGGTCGAGGCCGGGCCGCCGCTCCGGGTGAGCACCCTGGACGTGCGGGTCGAAGGCGAGGGAGCGGACGATCCCGGGTTCCAGCAGCGGGTCCGCGACTTCCCTCTGAAGCAGGGGGAGACCGTGTTCCATCCGGACTACGAGGCGGGCAAGCAGGCGCTCGTCGACTACGCGGCGGCCGGCGGCTATCTCAACGCCGACTTCACGACCAGCGAGATCCGCGTCGACCTCGACACCTACACCTCCGCGGTCGCCGTCCACTTCGCCACCGGCCCGCGCTTCCACTTCGGTCCAGTGACCTTCAACCAGGACTTCCTGAACCCCGACCTCCTCAAGGGCTACGTCACCTTCGAGCAGGGCGAGCCGCTCGACGTCGACAAGCTGCTGGAGATGCAGACGACGCTCAGCGACAGCCCTTATTTCCAGCGCGTCGAGGTGGTGCCGCGGCAGGACCTCGCCCAGGGGGTCGAGGTGCCGATCGTGGTCAACCTGGTGGCCAGCGCACGCCAGAGATGGAACGTCGGCGCGGGCTATGGGACCGACACCGGCCCGCGGGGCACGGCCGCGGTGGAGCTGCGCCGGATCAACCGCCGCGGCCACCGCGGGCGCTCCGAGGCTCGGCTCTCCCAGATCGAGAAGAGCTTCAGCGCCGCCTATGAAATGCCGGGCGCCTACCCACGAACGGACGTCATCACCTTCCAGGTGGGCTACGCCGACCTGCGGCCGAACGACGTCCGCAGCCAGAGCGCCCTGGTCGGCGTCGGGCTCACCCAGGCGCGCGGGAGCTGGCGCGAGGCCTACGGGCTCAGCTTCCAGCGCGAGGACTTCGAGGTCGGCGTCGACGAGGGGACCTCGGAGCTGCTGATCCCCCAGGCCACCTGGACCCGGGTGCGCGCCGACGACCGCATCTCCACGAACCGGGGGCACCGCATCGAATTCACCCTGCGGGGGGCCGACGAAGCGGCGCTCTCGAACGCCTCCTTCCTGCAGGGCCGGGCCGAGGGGAAGCTGATCCACAGCTTCGCCGACCGCTTCCGGTTCATCACGCGCCTCCAGGTGGGACAGACCGAGACGGACCAGTTCCGCGATCTCCCTCCGACGGTCCGCTTCTTCGCCGGCGGCGACCAGAGCGTGCGCGGCTACGGCTATCAGGAGCTGGGCCGCCGCGACGAGGAAGGCAACATCATCGGCGGCGAGAGCCTGCTGACCGGCAGCGTCGAGCTCGAGTTCCGTTTCCTGCAAAAGTGGCGGTTCCTTGAAAAGTGGGGGATCGCCGCCTTCTACGACGCCGGCAACGCCATGCAGTCGCTATCCGGCGAGCTGGCCGAGGGGGCCGGCGTGGGGCTGCGCTGGGTGACCCCCATCGGTCCGATCCGCGCCGATGCCGCCTGGGCCCTCAACGAGCCGGGCCATCCCGTCCGCTTCCATCTCACGGTAGGACCTGATCTATGAAGCTGCTGTTGAACCACCCCCGCCTGCGGCGGACCCTCTTGTGGGGCTCCGCCGTTCTCGTCGTCTTTGCCCTGCTCCTGGGCTCCGCCGTCTGGTTCCTGCTCGGCACCCAGGGAGGGACCGAGTGGCTGTTCACCCGCCTCGGCGCGATCGTCCCCGGCTCGCTGGAGGTGCGCGAGATCCACGGTCCGCTGCGCGGCCCGCTGGACATCCGCGGGCTCGTCTACAAGCGCGACGGCCTCGACATGTACGTCGAGCGCGTCCAGCTCCAGTGGAAGATGCGCGATCTCCTGTCGCGCCGGGTGGACATCGAGCGCCTCTACGCCGACGGCATCCGCATCGTCCCCACGCCGTCGAAGGAGAAGAAGGAGAGCGGTCCGCTGCCGGACATCAATCTGGGCTTCAACATCCTGCTGCGCGATGCGCGGGTGCGCGACCTGAAGATCGGCGCCGGGCCGGACCCCTTCGTCATCGACCGCATCGACCTGGTGACGACGGCGATCGGCAGCCGCTTCCAGATCGAGCGCTTCACCGTGCGCGCGCCGCTGCTCGACGGCGACGTCACGGGCAGATTCCAGCCGCAGGGGGACTACCCGGTGGACCTGCAGGCCCGCTGGACGGTCCGGCTTCCTGACATGGCGGCCTTCTCCGGCCAGGGACCGCTGACCGGCAGCCTGGAGAAGCTGCGCGTGGTCCAGGACCTCGCGGCCCCCTTCCCGGCCCATCTCGATGCCGTGCTGACCCAGCCGCTCTCGGACCTGGGGTTCGACGGCGGCTTGCGCTTCTCGGGCTTCAACCCCCGGCTGATCAAGGCGGACCTGCCCGACATTCCGGCGAGCGGCGAGATCCGGATCGCCGGGCAGATCGAGGAATTCACCAGCTCCGGTACGGTCCGCGGGCGCGCGCCGGAGGTCGGGCCGGCGGTCGTGTCCTACCAGGTCTCCCGCGACGGAGCCGCATGGCGGATCGCCAAGGCCGACGTCTCCCTGCCGGGCACCCCCACGCGCCTCGGCGCCAAGGGCCTGATCACTCTGCGGGACAAGACCTTCGACTTCGACGGCGATGCGAGCTGGCAAAACCTCCGCTGGCCGCTACGTGGCGGCCCGACGCTGGTCGCCAGCTCACGCGGCACCGCCAAGGTCTCCGGCAACGCCGACGATTACAAGGCGGAGGTCCAGGCCGACCTGACGCAGGCCCCCGGCGGCGACATCCTCCCCGGACGCTGGGTGGTCGCCGGCCAGGGGGACAGCACCCACTTCCGGTTCGCGAAGCTCCAGGGCGGCCTGCTCGGCGGCCGGGTCGGCGGCACCGGCGAGGTCGCCTGGGCGCCGCAGGTGCGCTGGACCGCGAACCTGCGCGCCGACGGGATCGAGCCGGCGCGGCTGTCGCCCGAATTTCCGGGACGCCTCTCGTTCACCGCGTCGACGCGCGGCCGGCTGGAGGAGGGAGGCCCGGTCGGCACCGTCGAAATCCCCCGCTTCGCCGGCGTGCTCCGCCAGCAGCCGGTGTCGGGGACCGCGGGGCTGCGGATGGCCGGCCCGCGCCAGGAGATCACGCGGCTCGACCTTCGCTGGGGGACGGTGGAGGCATCCGCCCAAGGGCAGGTCGCCCCGGCCTTCAATCTGGCTTGGAATGTCACGGCGCCCAACCTGGGGATCGCGGTGCCCCGCGGCGGCGGCGCGGTGATCGCCCAGGGACGGCTCTCCGGGCCGACGAAGACGCCGCGCATCCAGGTCGACGCCAAGGGCAAGGAGATCCGCTTCGGCGACACCGCGATCGCACAGGCGGCTCTCGTCGCGGACGTGAGCCTGGCGCCCGGCGGGACCGTCTCCCTGGACCTCCGCTCCACCGGCCTCCAGTCCGGGGAGAACCGGCTCTCGGAGCTGACCGTCCGCGGCCAGGGGACCCGCGGGAGCCACACCCTCACGGCAACGGCCGTGGCCGAGGAAGGGCGCCTCGACCTGGCGCTCGCCGGCGGCCTCGTGGGCACGACATCCTGGAAAGGCCAGGTCAGCCGGCTCGACTTGCAGTCGGAACCGACCGGAACCTGGCGCCTGGCGGGCGCGGCACCGCTCACGGCCTCGACGGAGGCGGTCAATCTGAAGGATTTCTGCTGGGTCTCGGGCGGCGCCCGGGTGTGCGCCACCGGCGGCTGGTCCAAGGCCGGGCCATGGAGCGTCGACTCGACCATCGCCGATTTCCCCCTCAACACCTTCAAGCCGTTCCTTCCGCCCGACCTCCAGGTCACCGGCGACCTCAACGGCACGGCACGGGCGCGCGGCACCAACACGGTCGTGGCCTCGGTCGACGTCGACCTGCGGCCTGGCCCAGGCGAGCTCCGCTTCCCGGGCGCCGAGGGACGGACGGTGGCGTTCCGCTACCAGGAGGGGGTGGTCCAGGCGGTGGCCGGGTCCGGCGGACCGGGCCGGGCCACGGCGCAGATCACGCTGGCCGACGTGGGCTCGATCCGCGCCGACCTGCGGCTGCCGCGGCTCGTTGGCGGCGTGCCGTTCCAGAGCCAGCCGCTCTCCGGCCGGATCGACGTGGCGCTCGCCAACCTCGGCTTCGTCGAGGGGTTCGTCCCCGACCTGAGCCGACCGGCGGGCGCTCTGGAAGGGGGCTACGCCCTGTCCGGCACGGTGGGGTCGCCCCGTTTCGTCGGCGAAGCCCGGCTGAGAGACGGCCGCGCCGACATTCCCCGCTTCGGCCTGGAGCTGCGGGCGATCCAGCTCACAGCGACCGGCGACGGCAGCGGCGCCCTGGCGATCGACGGCAGCGTCCGGTCCGGTCCCGGGACCCTGACCCTCAAGGGCCGCGCGGGCATGCCGAGCCCCGAGACGCCGGTCCGCCTGGCCATCAAGGGCCAGCGGTTCCAGGTCTCCGACACCGAAGAGATCCGCGCCGTGGTCTCGCCGGACCTCACCTTCATCGCCCAGGGGGACACGGCCGAGCTCACCGGCGACATCGTGATCCCCGAGGCGGACGTCGAGATCAAGGAGCGTAAGGAAGGGCCGGTCACGGCGTCCAAGGACGTCGTCTTCGTCAACGCCGAGGGGGACGCCGAGCCCGTGCAGAAGACGGCGGTGTCGGCCCGGGTGCGCTTCATCCTCGGCAAGGACATCGAGGTCAAGGCTTTCGGCCTCGACGCGGAGCCCACCGGCTCGGTCCTGGTGGTCCAACGCCCCGGCCAGGTGACGCGCGCCTTCGGCGAGATCGAGGTCGAGAAGGGGATTTTCAAGGCCTATGGCCAGGATCTGACGATCGAGCGCGGCCGGGTGATCTTCGCCGGTCCGCTCGCCAACCCGGCCGTCGACCTCCGCGCCTACCGCAAGGCCGACGACGGCACGATCGCCGGCATCGTCGCCAAGGGGACGATCAAGAAGCCGGAGGTCACGCTCTGGTCCAATCCGACCATGACGCAGACGGAGCAGCTCTCCTACCTGATGCTCGGCCGGCCACTCAACCGTGCCCAGCCGCAGGAGGGGGACCGGCTGGCGAACGCCGCCACCGCGCTGGGCATCCGCGGCGGCAACCTCCTTGCCAAGAAGCTCGCCGCCCGTTTCGGGCTCGAAGAGGCGCGCATCGAGTCCGACGGCTCGCTGGACACGGCCTCCCTGGTGGTCGCCAAGTACCTCTCCCCGAAGCTCTACGTCTCTTTCGGGATGGGACTTTTCCAGCCGGTCAACACCTTCCGCATCCGCTACCTGCTGAGCGACAAGTGGACGCTCCAGGCCGAATCGGGGGAGGGGACGAGCGCGGACGCGCTCTACACCATCGAGCGGGGAGGCCCCAAGACGCCGAAGCCGGAAGGACCGAACGAGCCGGTAGCGGTGCCGGCGGGAGCACAGGCATCGAAGAAGGGCGGGCGGTAGCGTGGGGTCAGGAGCGGGGGATCGGGCTCCAGCGCCTGGGGTTGAAACCCCAGGCTGGAAACCATCGCCCTACCGGGCGACTCCACCACCCGCCCCGCATGGGCGGCGCTGACCAGCCTGGGGTTTCCAACCCCAGGCTACCCCAGATCACCGCTGCGCCGCGTTGGCCAGCGCGTCCGCCTGCGTGGGCGTCTGACCCGGCTCCAGCGGCTGCGGCACCTCCTTGGGCGCTTTCGGCTTCTCTTCGGGAGCCTTGCCGGCAGACCGGATGTTGATGACCTTGTTCAGCATGTTCGAACCAGAAGGGGGCCCCCAGCGAGATCGCGAAAGCCGTGAGCACCCAGCCGAACAGGTGGAAACGGACCGTCTGCGCCCAGAGGAGCGCCCATTCGCCGGCGGTTCCGGAAGGCCACCAGCCGGGCCACTCGCGGAAGTCCGCATTGTCCCTTTCGGCTTCGGCAGGCTTCTGGTTCTCCTTGGGGAGGACCCAGCCTACCGGCAGCTCGAGCGCGTCGAGCTGAGCCCGGAGCTTCCGGAAGGTCTCGTCCGGATCGGCCGACGTTGTCGCGGCTGCCGTCTCCCCACCCTGCCCGGCGCCTTCGGCCTCGGTCGTCCCAGCCGGAGGTGCAGGCGTGGGCTCGGCATTGTCCTCCGGCGCCGGGGTCTCTGCCGGAGCTGGCGTGGCCTCCACAGGAGCTGGCGTGGCCTCCACAGGAGCTGGCGTGGCCTCCGCAGCCGCAGGGGTGGATTCGCTGGCCGCGGGTTGGTTCTCCTTCGCGTACGCCTCGGCCTGAGCGGCAACCGACTCGCGGAGTGCCGGATTCTTGGAGAGGGCGTTCACGACGAGGACTGTGTCCACGTTGGTCACGAGCGTCAGGACCACAGCCAGAATGATGTGGACGAGTTGGGTCCGCCTCTTGTACCAGCCGCTGACGCGGGACATCGAGTTGTTGAACCAGATCTCGACGTTCTCCTTGAAGGACTCGATGTTTCCCTGGGATTCCTCCAGCAGGCAGAGGAGGGATTTCCTCAGCTTTGTGTCCGGCAGGTCCTGGAGCAGGCTCTGGAGCGATCGGCCGGAGAGCTGTTGCAGATAAGCGCCGAGATCCTTCTTCGCATCGGCCAGAGACACACTGGCTGGGATTCGGTCGACCAGCGCCGCGGCCTGTCCCTTGAGGCCCGCACCCACCTTGTCATCCGGGATCTTCTGGAGCTCGTCCTTGATCCCCTTCTTCAGATCGGCCAGTGATGCCGAATCCGGAGCCGTGTCGAGCGCCTGGCGCAGGACCCGGGCGAGGAGCTCGCCCGCCGAATTGGTGTCACGAACTACGTCCAGAAGGGCGAGGGTGAAGGTGCGCGACGGGATGTAGGACGGGCCTTTCCCCTTCGCCTCCTTCTCCTCCGTCGGAGAGAGCCCCTGGATGAACGAGTGTTCGTACAGCGCGTTCACCCATTTTTCGGAGTCCCCGGATTCGAGGAGGCTGCGGATCCCCTTCCGGAGATCGGTGGCCCGCCACTTGAGCCATCCCGAGATCAACTCCGTGATCGCGGTGACCATCAGGCTCAGCAACAGGTACACGAAGATGACGCCGACCGCGACTTCCAGCACCATGGATCCGAACATGAGGTGGTCTCCCGTCTGAGGCGTCAGGGCTCAGGCGCCCAGCCTCTCCCAGTCTCCCTCGGGTGCGTCGAGGGCGATGGAAAGGCCGCCGTCGGAGCCGACGAAAACCGGGTCCTTGACCACCCGCACCTTGCCGCCGCCCACCTGCTGCAGATCCTGCTCGAGGCGGGGACCCAGGCCACGGATCAACCCGGTGCCGCCGGAGACGATGATGTTCTGGCGGACCCGCTCCTGGTACTCGGGCTGCACCCGCGAGAGCAGGTCGAGCATCGACTCGGACAGCGGCGGCAGGATGCCTTCGCAGGCCTGCCGCATCTCCTGGGTGATGTCGATCTGCGTCGGCTTGCCGGCGACCGGCGCGGTGACCACCACCGGCATCTTGTTGTTGCCGACGAAGCTCCCCTCCTCCTTCCAGGTGCGCACCATGTGCTGCGAGACGCTGGCCTGCGGATGGCGGTCGCGGACCAGCCGGAAGAGCTGCTCGTCGATCCAGTCGCCCGCCTGCGGCAGCGTCCGCTGGTCGTCCTCGGTGGGCAGGCGGCCGTTCATGACGCAGAAGTCGGTGGTGCCCGCCCCCAGGTCGATGATCATGCTGTGGAGCAGCGACTCCAGCCCATAGGCCACGGCGAACGGCTCGGAGACGATCATCAGGCTGTCCACCACGCCCTGGAGCGCCTTGCGGACCTGCTGCTTGTTGACCCGCAGCGCCTCGGCCGGGACGCCGACCACCGCCCGCACCTTGAGGCCGTTGCGGCTCTCGCGGTTGACCCCGGCGAGCGACAGGAGGTGCCAGAGCAGCTCGCGCACCGCGGCCTCGTCCTTGTCCGACCCCTCCTTGATCAGCCCCTGCTCCAGCGGCCGGTGGAGGTCGAGCATGGACCGGTTGTCGAGCGCCTCGCGGCCGATCAGGACCGGCTTCTTCAGAACCTTGCGGGCCACCATGTCGAGCGGCCAGCCGACGTAGCTCTCCACCACATGGCGCTGGCCGTTGGACGCGGAGATCGAGCTCCGCGACGTCCCCAGGTCGATCCCCACGTGGAGGACATCACGCTGCTTGTCATACGTATCCATCAGGTTCCTTTCTTACGGCTCTGCGGCCCCTCCGGCGGCGCCCCGGCGACGGCGTCCGCATAGGAGCGGACCCCCGCCGCGAGCGCCTCGGCGATGTACTGCCGGTAGTGGGGCTTGGACAGGAGCTCGGCCTCCTCGTCGTTCGACAGGCAGGATACCTCAGCGAGGATGGCCGGCATCTCGGTGGTCAGCAGGACGATGAAGGGGGCCGCCTTGACCCCCCGGTTGTCGAGGTTGGGATTGAACTGGCGCAGCGAGCTGAACAGCGACGCCTGGACGACCTCGGCCAGCTTGCGGGAATTGTCCTGGCGCACGTTGGCGTAGATGCGGTCGAGGAGCTGCCGCATGTCGGCCATCGAATAGCCGGATTCCCGGTTCTCCGCCGCCGCGAGCCGGGTCAGGAACGGATCGTTCGTCGGCCCCAGGTAGTAGGTCTCGACCCCGCGCGCCTGCCGGTTCTCGATCCAGTTGACGTGGATCGAGACGAAGATGTCGGCATCCCCCTGGTTGGCGGCGGCGCCGCGTTGCGAGAGCGGCACGTCCCCGTCGTCCTGGCGCGTCATCACGACCTCGAAATGGTCGGCCTCGAGGAGCTTGCGCAGCCGCAGGGCGACGTCGAGTGTCAGGTTCTTCTCCATCAGGCCGAGCGGCGTGTGGGTGCCCAGGCTCTCGCCGCCGTGCCCCGGATCGAGCGCCACCCGGCGGACCGCCAGCGGGAAGACCGCCGCGTCGATCGGCTTCGGCGGCTCGACGCGAGCTCCCGTGGCTGGCGGTGGGGGTTGAACCGTCTGGACCGGTCGGACCGATGGGACGGATTGGACCGATGGGGCCGGCGCCGGAGGGGCGACCGACGCAACGACAGGATTCGGTGGCTGGCGGGACTCCAGCGAGGAGATCAGCCGGGTCGAGCCGAGCAGCGCGATGGGCAACAGGGAGAACGCCAGGACGCGGGGCACCGTCCACAGGCGGCCGGGGCGCGGGCGCACCCGCCGGGCAGGGCGGCCGTGGAGGAGATCTACATTCTCCTGCACCAGCTCCTGGAGTATCTGGCGCTTGAGCCGCTTCACATTCGACATCGGGCTGCCTGCATCTACCACCGGGTCGGGGACCGGCATTCTATCACCCTTTTACGGTCCCTCCAGATGAATCCGCAGGCGTTGGCCGTCCTGATCGATCCGGGTGATCTTGACGCCCGGCCCCCCGAGGTCGAGCACGATGTGGAGCTCATTGCCCCCGGCCTTCTCGTGATAGCCGGTCCGCACCTGCCGCACCTGGGGGGTGCCGACCGGAATGCGGGTCGGCGAGAAGGGCCGGCGGATGCCGGTGAGACGGATCAGAGAGCGCGGCGGCCCGTCCATGCGGCTCTGGCTGTAGCTTTGCGGCTGGAAGACGCCGTTGCCCCAGAGCACCACGACGGTACTGCCGGCGGTCGGCTCCAAGGTGATCCGTTCGACGGCGCTCACCGCCGGCACGGCCGCGGGCTCCGGAGCCGGCTTGCGCTGCACCACCTCCGGCAGCGGCTCCTCGGCCGCGGGCTCCCGCGGGGCGGCGTCTGGAGCTGTGGTCGTCTCAAGGGCTGGTGCGGGCTTCGCCGGCTCGACGTCGGACGTCAGGCCGGGTGCTGCCGATGCGGAAGGAGGCGGCGGTACGGCAGGCTGCGTCCGCCGGAGCGGCAGCTCCTGCGGCCGGGTCGTTGGAGCCGCCGCGACCTCCTCTCCATCGTCTCCCAGGCCGATGAGGCCGAGCAGATCGTCGCGGAAAAGGATCCCGGCCGCGGCGAGCGCGCAGAGGAGGACGAGCCCAAGCACCCACGGAGCCAGCCGGCGCTCGGCCTGCGCGGAGGCGCTGCCGGCGAGGCTCGACAGAGTCCTCGACATCGTCGGCTCCGGAGGCTCGGCCGGCTTGGGGAGATACGACGCGAAGAGCTCGTCGGCCGCAGACGAAGGGACGGAGGCGGCGAAGGGGGCCGGTGTTGGCAGCGAGGGCAGCGAGGGCAGCGAGAGCGGGTCCGGCCGGCTCTCGAAAACCGGGAGCGCACCCGGTTCCTCCAGCGCGAAGATCTCGCCGGCCGGCTCGAGCCCCGGCTCTTCGACCATCCGGAGATCCGGCGGCCGGCGCCAGGGGAGCACGTTCGAAGAGGACTCCTTGAGCGGCTCCGGCTCCAGGTCCGGGAACGGGTCCGGCTCCAGGTCCAGCGGCGGCAGGGGGGCCAGGAGGTCGTCCGCCTCGGCCGGGACGCGGGAGGGCGCCGAAGAGGATGCAGCGACCCCGCCCCCGGCCTCGATCAGGTCGAACGGCGTGCCGCCCGCCAGCACGTACTGGTCGACGATGCGGTAGATGAGGTCCTTGCTCCCCGGGCTCAGCTCCAGGAAGCGGAGGCCCATGCCCGCCGGCCGGTGGGGGCCGTCGGCGACCGTGCGGGTCCACACCACCTCGCCGTTGCCCTTGATGATCTCGAAGCCGTCGCCGAGGTGGAACTCCAGCTCGAGCACCCGGCCGGCCGGCTCCGGCGTCTTGGTGACGATGAACAGCCCCGTGGGCGAGATGTTGGCGGAGTACTCGCTCAGGAAACCGCTGAAGCGGTCGAACTTGAACTGGACCTTCGTCGCGATGGGGACGCGACGGGAGTCCCGCGGAACGTTGGAATAGTCAGGCATGACTTACGGCCAGCATGATAGCAGGGACGGCGGCCCGCCTGAAATCCGCCGTCCGTTGTGGCACAATGTGGCGCATTAATACGGCGGCCGATCGCGGCTCGGGCCGCTGTCCGCCCCGGGAAATCCCCACCCATTCGCCCTGGTACCGGTTACCACCTGGAGGAGATATGAGCACCTTTGTGCTTGAAGAGAAGAAGCAGATGAAGACCGAGGACTACATCGCCCTCGAAGACCGCTTCGGAGCGCACAACTACCACCCGCTCGACGTGGTGGTGAGCCGTGCCGAAGGCGTCTGGGTCTGGGACGTCGAGGGCAACAAGTACCTCGATTTCCTGGCCGCCTATTCGGCCGTCAACCAGGGCCACGGCCACCGCAAGATCCTGCAGGCGATGCTCGACCAGGCCTACTCCGTGACCCTCACTTCGCGCGCCTTCCGCAACGACCAGCTCGGACCCTTCTACAAGGAGATCTGCGAGCTCACCGGCTTCGACAAGTTCCTGCCGATGAACACCGGCGCCGAAGCGGTCGAGACCGCCCTCAAGACCGCCCGCAAGTGGGGCTACCAGGTCAAGGGCATCCCCGAGGGGCAGGCCGAGATCCTCGCCTTCGGCAACAACTTCCACGGCCGCACGATCAGCATCGTCAGCTTCTCGACCGAGGAGCTCTACCGCGCCGGCTTCGGCCCCTTCACCCCCGGCTTCCGCGTCCTCCCCTACGGCGATGCCGACGCGGTCGAGGCGGCCATGCACCCGAACGTGGCGGCGGTGCTGGTCGAGCCGATCCAGGGCGAGGCGGGCATCGTGGTGCCGCCCGAAGGCTACCTGCGCCGCCTGCGCGAGATCACCCAGCGGCACAACGCGCTGCTGATCGCCGACGAGATCCAGTCCGGCCTCGGCCGCACCGGCAAGATGTTCGCCTTCGAGCACGAGGAGATCCGGCCCGACGTCGTGATCGTGGGCAAGGCCCTCTCCGGCGGCTTCTACCCGGTCTCCGGCATCCTGGCCGACGACCCGGTGATGGGGGTCTTCCAGCCTGGCGAGCACGGCTCGACCTACGGCGGCAACCCGATGGCCGCGGCCGTGGCGCGCGCCGCGCTGCGCGTCCTGGTCGACGAGGAGATGATCGAGAATTCAGCCGCCCTGGGCCCCTACTTCATGGACCGCCTGCGGCAGATCTCCTCGCAGCACATCAAGGAGGTCCGTGGCAAGGGCCTGTGGATCGGCATCGAGCTGCACCGCGAGGCCGGCGGCGCCCGTCGCTTCTGCGAGGCGCTGCAGAAGGAAGGGCTCCTCTGCAAGGAGACCCACGACCACGTCATCCGTATCGCGCCGCCGCTGACCATCAAAAAGGAAGAGATCGACTGGGCGGTCGAGCGCCTGGCCAAGGTACTGACGACGCTGTAAGGATTCCAGAAACCTGGAGCGGCAGAGGAGACCGCCGGAGTGGCGACGGACACCACTCCTGCATGTCCGTGTGGCCCCGCGGTGAACGTACCTGGTCCCGCAGTGAGCCTTGCCGGTGCCGCGGGACCACTGCACGCCACCGCGACGAATGTCTATGGTCCCGCGGTGGGCCCTGCCGGTGCCGCGGGACCACTGCACGCCGTAGCGGAGAATGTACCTGGTCCCGCAGTGAGCCTTGCCGGTCCCGCGGGACCGCTGCACGCCGCCGCGGAGGATGTCTATGGTCCCGCGGTGAGCCTTGCCGGTCCCGCAGGACCACTGCACGCCGCCGAGGAGAGTATCCATGGTCCCACGGTGAGCCTGGCCGGTCCCGCGGGACCACTGCGCGTCGCCGCGGAGGATGTCTATAGTCCCGCGGGACGCGGCGGCCTCAGATCTTCGGCTCGAACCGGGCTCCGGAGTCCTGCTCGGCGCGGCGCAGGAACTCGGCGATCTCCCGCAGGACGGCGCTCGACAGGAGACGCTGCTTGACAGTCTCCTCCAGGAACAGGACCGCGATCTCGGTCTCGCGGCTGATTCTCAAAGAGCGGAAGACGTCCACCGCCTCGCGGGCCAGGGCCTGCGCCTCTTTCGTCTTACCCTGACGGAGCTGGACATCGGCCAGATCGAGGGCCGCGATGGCTGCAGTGTAACGAAGGCCGGCTGCCTCGAGGCCTTCCTTTCCCTTGCGGAATTCCTGTTCGGCCAGCTTGAAATTCCCGAGCCCGGTGTTGATCAGGCCGCGAAGGCCCCAGACCTTGATGCGGTCGATTTCCCCACCGTGCTTCTCGTACCGCCAGAGATTCTCCCAAAGCAGTCTGCGGGCCTTGCGATAGCTCCCACGCTTGACCAAGAAGTGGACGATATTGTGGACGGTCCCCATGGCAAGCTTCGGGTCGCGCTTATCATCGATGAGGGTAAACCCTTGCTCCAGGAGCTCAATCGCCCGGTCGAAATCTTGATTGTGACCATGGAAGAGACCTTTCTTGATCAGCGCCCTCCCCACCATGTGGTCGTCTCCAAGGCGACGATGGAGGGCGATCACGAGGTCCAGCGACTGAAAGCAGAGGTCGAAGCTCCGCTCGTCGCCATACAGCGAGGCCTGCACCTCGAGGAGCCGCGCCTTGAGCCGATCGTCCTTGCTCCCCTTCTGGAAGGCTTCCGCCGCTTCCCCCAGGGCTACTTCGGCCTGCCGCAGGTCGTCCGCGACCCGGTGGGCGTTTGCCAGCTCGACCAACGCCCGGCAGCGGATGTCCTCCACCCGTTGCTCACCGAGCTTCTTCCGGTCGAGCTGGTCGGCTTCGAGGGAGGCGAAAAGGGCATAAAGGACCATCTTCTGCGGGTCGTCGTGGCGCACGGCCCAGCTCCGCTCCAGCAGGGCCTCGACGAAGGGCAGCCCGTACAGCCAGCGCGGTGCGCGGATGAAGCCGTCCATGTCCTTCGCGTCGAGCAGGGCGCGGGCCTCCTCGATCCGGCCCGGGAGCTTTTCCTCCTGCTCGAGGTACCGGCGGGCTGCCTGTATAGAGCGCCGGATCGCGGCGTCGTAGGCCTTGTCCGTCTCCGGTGGGATCTGGGCCTCCCGCGGAAAAGGCGCCGCCATGGCCCGGGCATGCTCGAACGCTGCGGCGCGGCACTCCGGGCAGCCGCGCAGCAGGTGAAGAACGGCGGCGCGCAACCGCTCTTCCGGCACGCCGCCAAAGAACAGACCCCGTAGATCCTCCGCTGAGGGATGCTCGCTCACCCGCAACCTCCTTTCGGATTCCCGAACCGGCGGCATCATTCTCTCACAAAAGCGCGCCGGCAGTTCTCAGTTACGGGAACGGCGAGGGGGCGGCGGAGGGCCGCCCCCCACTTCACCTAGCCGTCGGGGTCGATCGTCCATCCCTTGTCGTCATCCGGCGCCGTCAGGCCGTTGGGGTCGATGCTGTGGCCCTGGTCGCTTGTTGCCGCGGTCAGGCCATTGGGGTCGATCGTGTGGCCCTGGTCGTCATCCGCCGCGCCGTTCCACAGGCTCACAAACCAGGCGACGGCACGGCTCCAGACATCCAGAGCGTTGACAGATGGGCCGAAGACCGCAGCCTGAGCGGGAGAGGCTGCGCCGAGGGCCAGCACGAGGGCTACGGCAAAGAGCGTTCGGACGATCCGGCGAGACATCTTGACCTCCTTGCCCGCGGGACAGGCCGGACGCCCCCACGGCCCCGGCGCCCGCGGCGCTGCGTCGCGTTGCAAGGCCTCTAGTCTCGCAGGGCAGTGAGGAGAATGTCTCCCCCACCCCCGCTGTCAATCCTGCGCCTCTTGTTACCGAGCTCGACTACATTCGCGTTGCGGCGTTACGGAACCCTACTTCTTTTTCACGGTTCTGGTCAACGGATGCAGACGGATCGATGAGAGTCGCTGAGTTTGGCGTGGCGGAACGTGTAGTAGAATGGAGGATGGTGGATACTATGTAAGCGACTCGCGAAGGCCCCCTGGTCCGCTCGCGGCAAAGCGCAGCAGCAGCTTCCTCCGTTCCTCGGGCAGGGAAGCGGCGGCGAGGCGGCGTTGGCAGGCTTCGCGGAGCTCGGCGCGGCTGAGGCGGGACGGGCTCATCCAGGCGGCGAGGGCCCAGGCCAGGGGCTCGGGCCGGCTCAACCAGTATTCCGCCCGGGCGCCCGCGAGACCGAACCGGGTATAGAAGATCCGGAGCGCTTCGAAGCCCGCCAGCCGCGCCGCCACGGCCGTGTCCAGGTTCACCCCGGGCCGGCCCTGCTCTACGCTGAGCACGTGGAGCAGGACGGGCCGGCCATAGTGAACCTTCAGCCGGCCGGGGCCGCGCACCAGCCAGCTCGAGAGATCGTCCGGCGACGGCTCGCCGCGGTCGATCCGGAGCACCAGGGTGGCCTTGCCTCCCCCGGCTTCCAGGGCTTCGGCGGCGAGAGCCGGGCCCGGCAGGTGGAGCCACTCGAGGCGGTCCAGGCGCAGGCGCTCCGCGGCATCGGGCTCGACCAGCCGCAGGTATTCCGGGAAGAAGGCCCGAACCAGCGACCGGACGAGGCGGAGGCGGCCGGCGGTCATCTCCCCAGGCCCCCGGGCTCAGCGCCGCGGATGCAACCGCCGGACCTGCGCCCCCATGTTGCGCGCCAGGATGCGGCCCACGTGATGGATCGCCAGCGGCCCCGCGGACTCCAGAACCGCCGCCACGCTGACGGGCGAGCGCGCCAGATGCTCCGAGACCCGGTAGGCTTCGAAGAGGTCCGGATTGAAATGCTGCATCCAGGCGAGGGCCTCCGGACCCGCGCCCCGGATCGCGAAGCCGTGAGCCTCGGGAGAGTCGGCCAGGTACAGGGAGTGCTCGACGCCGGCACAGGGCAGGACCGCGGTGAAGCGCAGGGCCGTCTCGCGCAGGCCCGTGACCACGGTCGGCAGGTCTCCGGCCCGTGGGTCTTCCCAACTGCGGAAGACCCCGAGCTTCCCGGCTCAGCGGCACGATCTTCCAAGGCCCGCCGTAGTCCGCCTGCGAGCAGCCCGGAGCCTCGTCGAGCACGTCGATGAGATTGAGAAAACGCCTGTCGAAGGCATTGAGGTCCATTTCTTCCGGCGGTTTCAACATCGGCATCCCTCCTCTGGAATGAAGTCCGGCGTCCCCGGCCGCGGGGACGTTCCGTACCGCCACGACGACGGCGGCTTCATCATCAGCATCGCTGACTTTATTGTCAATCATCGGGAGCCAGTGTCGCGGACCATGGAAACTTGCCGGTGTCCTGGGTATACTTCCAGGCATGACGGAAGAGGAGATCGGCCGCATCACGGAGGCGTTGCGGACAGCGGTGCGCCTGAGCGGCGTATCGCACCGGATCATCGAGCGGGAGATGGGCCTGAGCACCGGCTATCTGTCGCGGATCTTCGGCGGGAAGGTGAAGCTACGGGTGCGGCACGTGCTGGAGGTGTGCCGCATCCTCGACCTGCCGGCGGACAGCTTTTTCCAGGCGGTGTTTCCCCGGCGCATCGGGCCGATGCCGGGCCGCGGGAAGATGATGGGCGGGCTCCAGCAGCTCCACCCTGCGCCCTATGCGGTGGACCCGAGCACGTTGACTGAAGGGGCGCCGGGCAGCGACGACAGCCGGAAGGCGCTGCGGGAGCTTCCTGGCGCGGCTGCGCCAGCTCGTGGACGAGTTCGGCGGGGCGCCTCCCGCGAAGAGCTGAAAAGACCTGTTCCGTTACGGCGCCCGCTCCGGCCACCAGGCCTCGTCGCCCGGGTTGTGCTTCTCCCAATAGGCGACGCGCTCGCACTTGGCGAGGCGGTAGACCGTGCCGTCCTCGCGCTCGAAGCGGAGGAGGCGGTGCGGGCGGGCGGCCTCGAAGGTGTAGGCGAGCCAGGCGGGGCCGTTCGTCAGGCGCAGCTCGATTCCGTCATCAACCGTCTTTTTTTCGACCCGCCAGGCCGCCGGCTCGAGCGCGGGAAAGCGGGTCTGCATCAACGACGGGAAAACGTTCAGGGTGGCAGGCGCCGGCGCTGCGACGTAGCTGCGCAGGAACAGGGGGAGGCCGTCCTCGGGAAGCGCGCCGGCCGGCCAGGGCTGCGAGCGGTCCCCCTGGCCGTCGAAGTAGGAGCGGGTCTCGAGCGTCTCCCCCACCATCTCGGCCGTCGAGACGCCGCACGCCTCGGCGCTGGTGGCGGCGATCTTGCGCAGGGCGCCCGTGTCGCGGCGGGCGAAGACGCTCGCCATCTGGTGGTAGGTGTACATGCCCGTCGGCACGTCGCGGCTGTGGTTGAGCTTCAGCACCTCGAAGCCGTTCTGCCGCGGCGTATCCGCCTTGACGTCCAGGTCCGGCGCCCAGGGCTCCTTGACTAGGACCAGCAGGGCGCGGCCGTCGAAGCGGTGGCCGTAGCGGGCCCAGGTGACGTCGTAGGCGCAGAACTCGGCCTTGCCGTCGTCCCACAGGGGAGAGGTGCGCCAATCGGCGTCCCCTCCGGCAGGTGCCGGACCGAGCGGCGCCGCGCTCGCGCTTCCTCGTTCCGGCACCGAATCGGAGCGGATCGCCCACACCGCGAGGGTCAGGAAGAGGAGGGCGGCCAGGGATTTGAAGAAGATTTTCACGCAGCCCACAGTATATGGTGTTTCGGCCCGGCACCCCTCTCCCGGAGGTCGACCGCGAGGCACGTTTCTTGCTCACAGAAATCATCAAGCTTTCGTGTGCCTGACGGGCCGTTTGAGACATCGATGAAGATCCGTACCCCGACAGGGTGGCTCCGTATCTCGCTTCTGGCGGTCCTCCTGGTCGCCCTCGGCTGGGGGCTGCGCGGCTCCGTCCCCCTGCGGCCGGTCAAGGGCGGAGGCGGCGAGCTGCGGGTGGTCCTGCCCTATGAGCCCCGGAGCCTGGTCTCCGGATCGAACCGCGACGAGGCCGCCCTCCTCCTGGCGCAGAACCTCTACAGCCACCTGGTGGGCCTCGATGCCGACTCCCGTCTCCTTCCGGACCTGGCGGAGAGTTGGACGGTGGACCCGGCAGGCCTCGTCTACACCTTCCGCCTGCGCCACGGTGTGCGCTGGCACGACGGCGCCCCCTTCACGGCCGGCGACGTCGTCTGGACCCTGGAGCACCTGATCGCCCAACCCGGCTTCCTCGCCGAGGCGGCGCGGCGGATCGATCGGATCGAGAGCCCGGACCGGGCGACGGTGGTGGTCCGGCTGAAGGAGCCCTGGGCGCCGTTCCTCACCGACCTCGCCGGGCCGGGCGGCCACATCCTCCCCCGCCACCTCGCGGGCCCCAGGCAGAAGGAACGAGAGGGTCAGCCGGTCGGCACCGGACCGTTCAAGCTGCGGCAGTGGGTGCGCGGCCAGCGCATCGTGCTCGTTCCCAACCGCGCCTTCCACCGGCCCGGCCCCTGGCTCGACCGCCTCGTCTATACGTTCTCCAGTGATTCGCAAAGCATCCCCGAGATGCTCCTGTCGGGACGGGTCGACTTCACGGTTGTCCGCCCTCCCCTGAGCCTGATCCCCCGCCTGGAGCAGGACCGCCGGGTGCGGGTGAGCCATGCGATGAGCGATTCCCGCATCTATTGCGGGTTCAACCTGCGCCGCCGGCCCTTGGCGGACCTGCGGGTGCGCGAGGCGGTCAACCGGGCGATCGACCGCCACGACATCCTGCGGCGGGCGCTCCACGGCTATGGCGCGCCCGCTTTCGGCTTCTATACGCCCTCCATTGCCTGGGCCTACAACGGCGACGCGCGCGTGCCCGACTTCGACCGCGACCGCGCCCGAGAGCTGCTCGACGAAGCCGGATGGCCGCCGCGCCGGGACGGGGTCCGGCTCGAGCTCGATCTGGTCACCACCTCGGTCTCGCCCTATGCCGAGATCGCCGGGGTGCTGCGCGAGCAGCTCCGGACCGTGGGTATCGAGGTCCGTCCCATCCTGCTGCCCCTGGACCAGGTGCTGGAGCGCATCCTGACGCGGCACGACTTCGACCTGGCGGTGATCGCCGGCAGCCAGGGCCCCGATCCCGAGAACCTGAACGTCCGCTTCGGCTCGCGCGGACCCACACAGTTCATGGGCTACGAGAGCCCGGAGCTCGACGCGGCGCTGGCGGAGGGGGCACGGTCGGTCGACCTGTCGCGGCGCGCCCGCGCCTACTTCCGGGCGCAGCGGATCCTCGCCCGCGACCTGCCGATTGCACCGCTGGCCGAAGGGGTCCGGATCCTGGTCTACCGCGCGGGCGTCCGGGGCCTGCCGCAGGTGGAGGCGCGCGGCCTGGTGCCGGCGCACGACTACAGCCTCGTGCGCGTCGTGTCCGAAGGGGGCGGAGGAGGCCGGTGAGGCGGCGTTGGCGCGACTGGCCGTGGTCGGCCAAGCTCGCCTTGCTGCTGGCGGCGCTGGCGGTGGCCCCGCTCTCGGCGGTGACCCTGCTCGGCTCCTTCACGGCGCGCGACGAGTTGCTCTCCTCCATGCGGGCGCAGAACCTCCAGCAGGCTCGCGACACCGCCCAGGCGGTCGACCGCTATCTGACCGGGGTCCTCGCCGATGTGAAGGTGCTCTCCTTGTCTCCCTGGGCCTCG
Organism: uncultured Holophagales bacterium; assembly: GCA_963842525.1. Lineage (GTDB taxonomy): Bacteria > Acidobacteriota > Thermoanaerobaculia > Multivoradales > UBA5704 > UBA5704. The sequence goes on along the minus strand of CAWJGT010000009.1, from coordinate 403,240 downwards.
CGGTTTCTCGATGCGCCGGTCGATGCGCCGGCGCCGGCCCTGGAAGGGGACATGGCGCTCGCGCTGCGGCAGATGCGCGACACGCACAGCTTCGACGCCATCCTCCTGATCGATCCGGGCGGCACGGTGCGGCTCGCCACCGAGCCGCGGCTGGTCGGGCGGAGCTACGTGGCCCGGTCCGCCTTCCTCACCGCGGTCGCCGGCACCTCCTCGCTCATCGCGCCGCGCTGGGACCCCTTGGACCAGCGTGTCTACCTCCAGGCCTCCGCGCCGGTCCGCCAGCCGGACGGCCTGATCGTCGGCGCGGTCGTCGGGCGCGTCAAGCTGGCGCGGCTCGACGAGATCGTCGATGCGGACACCGATTTCGCCGGACACCAGGAGTTCGGAGTCCTGTGGGACGCCGACGGCATCCGGTTGAGCCATCCCACCCAGCGGCTTCTCCGCTTCCAGCCCCTGGAGCCGCTGCCGCAGGACACGGCGAGCCGGCTGATCGCGGAGAACCGGTTCGGGCCGCACACCGAGCGGCTCCTGCAACCGCCCGTCCCCCTGCACGGGCTGGTCGAGCGCTCCCGCTGGCTCCTCTACGACCCGGAGGCCAACCCCCACATCGAGATCGACACCGGTGAGCAGAAGGCCCACCTGGCCGTCGTGCCGCTGAAGAGCGTCCGCTGGCTGTACGGCATCGCCAGCGCGGAGAGCTCCATCCTCGCCGCGCTCCGGCAGCAGGTGCTGCGCAATCTGACCTTCGCCGGCGTGATCGGGCTGCTGGCGGTCGCCCTCGGCCTCGCCACGGCCGGCTGGGCGAGCCGCCCCCTGCGGCTGGTCGGCCAGACCGCCAACGCCATCGCGGCGGGAGACATGTCGCGCCGGGTGGGGCTGGAGCAGCGCGACGAGGTGGGGCAGCTCGCCACCGCCTTCGACGCCATGGCCGAGGGGCTGGCGGCCAAGGAGGCCGAGCTGCGGGGCCATGCCGGGCTGCTGGAGCACCGGGTCGAGGAACAGACGGCGGCGCTACGGGCCTCGGTGCTGCGCGAGCAGGAGGCGCGCCGCAAGGCCGAGGAGGCCAACCGCATCAAGGACGAGTTCCTGAGCACCCTGTCGCACGAGCTGCGCACGCCGCTCAACGCCATCCTCGGCTGGACCTGGATGCTCCAGAGCGGCAGCCTCGACGCCGCCGGGATGCAGCGCGCGGCCACCACGATCGACCGCAACGCCAGGGTGCAGAGCCAGATCGTGGACGACATCCTCGACGTGTCGCGCATCATCACCGGCAAGCTCCGACTCACGCTGAGCCGGCTGAGCCTGGGCGAGGTGATCGAAGCCGCCATCGAGACCGTGTACCCGGCCGCCGCGGCCAAGGAGATCCGCATCGAGCGCTCGATCGACCCCGGCATCCCGCCGGTCTCCGGCGACCCCAACCGGCTGCAGCAGATCGCCTGGAACCTGCTCTCGAACGCGGTGAAGTTCACGCCCGCGCAGGGGAGGATCGAGGTGCGGCTGGACCGGGCCGGCACGCAGGCACGCCTGACGGTGAGCGACAGCGGCATCGGCATCCGCCCGGACTTCATCGACTTCGTCTTCGACCGCTTCCGGCAGGCCGACAGCAGCACGACGCGCACCTACGGCGGCCTCGGCCTGGGCCTGGCCATCGTCCGCCATCTCGTGGAGCTGCACGGCGGCACGGTCAAGGCGGAGAGCGCGGGCGAGGGCCAGGGCTCCACCTTCACCGTCCTCCTCCCCGCCGCGCCGGGGCTGGCAAACGGCGAAAACCCGCAAGCCGTACCAGCTCGCCACGAAGGGCCGGAAAGCGCTGAGCCCCTTGATCTGACGACATGACAGATCCATCTACGACGATGCCGACCACGCCTTCGCCAACCCCTCGGGCGGCAACTACAACGCCGCGGCCCAGGATGCCCTGGCAGAAGACCACGGCGTTCCTGGCCAGGCATCTGAAAAGCTGAACCTTTCGCGATTCCGGCGGTCTCGTCCGTCCAATAGATCGGAGTGTGCCGGCTTGAAAGCTGTCGCATCTCTCCCTTCCGGAGGAGATCGCCCATGGAATTCCTGTCGTCCTCGTCCAGACCTCTGTCCTTGGTTCTGCTCGTCCTAGCGGCCAGCGGATGCAGCGCGCTCAAGACGCAGACAGCAACCATCTACAGACCCCACACCCTGATGTACTCCGGGGAAGGGCAACCAGTGCACATCGACTCGTTTCCCATCAAGGGAGAGCCGAGGGAGAAGAAGGACGACGAGGAGGTGCCCTGCGGGATCGCCGAATCGGTTTCAACGGCGACGGGACCCCACCAGGACGATGGAACGCCGGCGGTCGTCAACTCCTGGAGAGGCCTCCTCCCCAGCCGCTTTTTCCAGCCCGAGCACTGCGATGAGTACGAGGAGCACCTCGACTTGGTCTTCCAGGGCCTCCTCGCCTCGGGCAAGAGACAGGTGATGATCTACCTCCACGGCGGCCTCAACGACATCGGGCCGACTCTCCAGCGGGAGGAGGGCCTCCTCGCCTGCGACGAAGTCAGGAAAAGGACCGGAGAAAAGAAAGAGTGTGTGGAGGACGACTTCTACCCCATTTTCATCAACTGGAGCTCCTCCCTCCGTTCCAACTATCGCGACCACCTGTTCCGGGTCCGCCAAGGGCAGATCAAGGGCAGGACCGCCAAGCTGACCTCTCCCTTCGTCTTCGCCGAGGACCTGATCTCCGCCTATGCCAGCCTGCCCAGCTCCGGGACAGAGGAGCTGTTCGACGCCGCCTCCGCGCGGAGGGACAACGACTGGAAAGACGCCCTGAGGAGGTACGAGGCCGGAGAGATTCCCCTCGACATCTACGTGGGCGTGGACCGCCGCTCGGGAGGCCGTAAGGCGGCGGATGCCATGAGCTGGTTCCCCATCGGGTTCACCAAGATCATCACCACGCCTCTCGTTGAGGGCCTCGGCCAGCCCGCCTGGGAGATCCTGAACAGGCGGACGAGTATCTTGTTCGAACAAGGAGAGGCAGCCGAGGTACCCCGGGACTCCGGAGGTCCTCCAGGGCGCCACCGGCGACGGCCCGCTCTCCCCCTTCTTCCGCAAGCTCCTGTCCGTCCAGAGCGCTCATCCCGATCTGGAGCTGACCATCATCGGCCACAGCATGGGGGCGATCATCCTCAACAACGCACTCCGGCACTTCCCGCAGCTCCATGTCAAGAACATCGTCTACATGGCGGCGGCGTGCAGCCTGGACGACTACCAGGACACGATCTTCCCCTACATGATGAACCCGGCCCACAGGGAGACCCGGATCTACCACCTGACCCTGCAGGAGCGGGCCGAATTCCTGGAGCGTCACTGGCCGTGGTTCGAGGTCGCCCCGCGCGGCTCGCTGCTCGTCTGGATCGACAACTTCCTGGAGGACCCCCGCTACCGCCTCGACCGTACCGCGGGCCGGATCTTCAACCTGCTCCGCGAGGTCGACCGGACACCGGCCGAGATCCGGGACCGGGTCCACATCAAGGCCTTCGACTTCGGCTCGGCCGTCGAGAAATGTCACCCCCAGACCCATGGGGGCTTCGACAATGTGCCGTTCTGGAAACCCGAGTACTGGCAACCCGCCACCGGCCCTCTGGGCTGTACTCCGGGAAGCCACCGCGGCGCGGATGCGCCCGCGGGCATGCAGACGCCGCAGGAGTGACAGCGCCCGCACCGTGCCTTTTTGGCCGATCATGCCCGGAGGAGGACGCCAGGAGCGCCGGTTCAGGAAGCTGCCGCCTTCCTTCCCCGTCAGAAAAAGCCCTGGCATCGCGAATGCAGAAGAAGCGGATCGAACAGAACCTCCCCATTCCCAGACGGCCCTATGCGCCGTCTCTTTTTTTGTCCAGGGGCTGCCGCTTTTTGGCCCCCTCCCCCGACCCCTCCCCCGCGCGGCCACCCCTCCCCCACCCCGAGCGGGAGAGGGGCGCCTCCACCCAATTCTTGGTTTTCCCCCTCTCCCGTTCGGGGTGGGGAGTGGCAGGCCGCACGGGAGAGGGGGGCGGGGGGAGAGGGCTTACAGCGCCGCGGCCCGCCGCGCCGCGCCGAGCAGCGCCGCGCGGTCGTTCAGGATGACGCGCACCGGGACCCGTTCCAGGTAGGGTGTGTATCTCCCTTTGGCCACGAAGGTCTGCACGAAGAGCCCGTCCTGCAGGCGCGCCAGGATCTTCGGCGCGATGCCGCCGCCGACGTAGACCCCGCCCGTGGCCGTGCCGAGCAGCGCCAGGTTGCCCGCCGTGGCGCCATAGACGGCGACGAAGATCTCCAGGGCCCGTGAGCAGAGGCCGCAGCGCGCCTCCGGGTCGGCGGCGAGCGCCGCTTCGCCGATCACCCGCGCCGGGTCCTCGCCCTCGGCCAGGGCCTGTTGCACCCGCGGGTTGCCCTGGACGTGCTGGGTATCGCGCAGAAAGCTGTAGATATTGAAGAGGCCGGGGCCCGAGATCACACGCTCGACGCTCACCCGCCCGAAGCGCTCCCGCAGGGAACGCAGCAGGCCGATCTCGTCCTCGTTGCGGGGAGCGAAATCGGCGTGCCCTCCCTCGGAAGGGACAGGCACCCAGCGGTCGCCGATCCGCGGCAGCAGCGCCGTGCCGAGCCCGGTCCCGGCGGCGATCAGGGCCCGGTTCCCCTCCCGCCCCGGGGCGTCCGGCACGCCCGTCTGGAGGGTGGCGAGCTCGTCCTCCTCCAGGAGGGGGATCCCCTCCGCCGTAGCCACCAGGTCATTGATCAGCACGACCCGGGGGATGCCCGTCTCGGCGGCGACCCGGTCGCCGTCGACGTCCCAGGAGAGGTTCGGCGTCACGGCCCGGTTGTCGAGGACCGCGCCGGGGACCCCGAAGCACGCTGCCTCGATCCGCGCCTCCGGATGCTCCGCCAGGAACGCCGACACCAGGGCCGCGAGCCCCGCGTGCTCCTCGCTCACATAGGTCTCGGCCCTGACCAGGTGCGGCCGGCCCTCCTGGACCTCGAAGAGGCCGATGTTCGTCTTGGTGCCGCCGATGTCCCCGGCCAGGATCACGGTCGCTCCGCCGAGCCCGCCAGCAGGCTCACCAGGGTCTGGAGCCCCTCCTGCACCGCCGGCACGCCGGCTCCCAGGGCGACGCGCAGGACCTTGCGCCCCCGCTGCTCCAGGGCCTGCCGGTCGCCATTCGCCTGGGCTCGGACCAGCACGCCGAAGCTGTAGTCGGTCTCGGGCACCGGCACCCGGTCGCCGGTGTCGTCGACGATCTGGAGGAAGCGGCCACCGGCCGGGCCGCCCTTGTGAAGCTGACCGGTCGAGTGGAGGAACCGCGGGCCGTAACCGGCCGTCACGGCGCAACGGGTGCGGTCGCGGAGCGTGCCCTGCATGTTGTGGAGCGCCTCGGTCACCGGAGTGGACGCCGGCAGGTAGGCGTGGATGCCCAGGTAGTCCACGGCGGACGTGCCGGCGAGCCAGTCCTGCAGGGCGCGGCCGAGCGCCCCGGCGTCCGTGGCGGCCGCCTCGGGTGAGGAGGACGGGGCCGCGCCGCGCCCGCGCTCCTTCATCGCCTGCCCGGCCAGCTCCTTGGCGAGCTGCACGTCCGGCTGGTCGAAGGGGTTGATCCCGAGGACGGCGCCGGCGGCCGCGGTCGCAACCTCCCAGCGGAAGATCTCGCGGCCCAGATCGTAGGGATCGGAGAGCCGGAACCGCGCGACCGGGTGGCCGGCCGCCTCGAGAGCGGCGAGCCGCTCCTCCTGGGCGTCGCTCTCCCCGGCGAGAAGCAGCGCGACGAAGATCCGGTCGTCGCCATAGCGGTCCAGCCCGCCCGGCGGCTCGCCGACCACCGGCACGATTCCCTGGCCGTGCTTGCCGGTGCTCTCGGCCACGAGCTGCTCGATCCAGGCGGGGAAGGACGCCAAGCCCGGCGTAGTGAGGAAGGTCAGCTTGTCGCGGCCGGCCCGGGCCAGCTCGCCCAGGGCGGCGCCCAGGCGCAGGCCGGGCCCGTACGCTCCGGCCATCGACCGGGCGCGGTCGAGCAGGCGCCGCAGGTCGATGCCGAGCAGGGCCGCCGGCACCAGGCCGAACGTGGTGAGGGCGCTGTAGCGTCCGCCGACCTCATCGGGTGCGTGGAACACGGCGCGAAAGCCACGCTCGCGCGCCAGCCGCTCCAGCGGCGTACCGGGGTCGGTGATCGCCGCGAAGCACCGGCCGGCGCCGCCGGTCTTCTCCCAGAAGTAGCGGAACAGAGAGCTCGTCTCGGTCGTCGTTCCCGACTTGCTGGAGACCAGGAAGAGCGTCCGTTCCGGATCGAGCCGCGCAGCCGCCTCGGTCACGGCGTCCGGATGGGTGGAGTCGAGCACCGAGAGGGCCGGATGACCGGGAGCCGCGCCGAAGGTGCGGGCGAACACTTCAGGCGCCAGGCTGGAGCCGCCCATGCCCAGCACGACCGCCTCCTGAAACCCCTCGTCGCGGACCCCGGCGGCGAAGCGTTCGAGCTCGTCGATCTGCGACGGCATGGTGTCCGGCAGCTCGAGCCACCCCAGCCGGTCGGTCAGCTCGGGGACCGGCTCGGGCGACCAGAGCGTGTGGTCCTTCGCCCAGAGCCGCCGTCCGAAATCTTCCGCCTCCCACCGGCGCAGGCGCGCCTCCACCACCTCGCTCCACCGGCCCAGCCGCAGCTCCTGCCCGTCGCCCCGTTTCTCGCTCATCGCTCCTCCTCTCGCCTCCGGCAGAACCATATCAAGCCATGTGCCCGTGCTACGATCCCGCCTGCCATGAAGACGAGGCTCGAAACCCTGGCCAGCATCGCATTCCTGGCGCTCGCTCTTCTGGCCGTTGCGGGCTGCGGGGAGCAGAAAACCGCCTCGGCGGAGGGGGGGCGCACCTACACCGTGCGCGGCCAGGTGACGCAGCTCCCCGATCCGAGCAGCCCCGGGTCCGGCCTCTACATCAGTCACGAGGCCGTGGACGATTTCGTGGGGCAGAGCGGGGAGGTGGAGGGCATGGACCCCATGAACATGCCTTTCGCTGTGGCCGAAGGGGTCTCGCTGGACGGGATCGCCCCCAGCGATGTCGTCGAATTCGATCTGCACGTGGATTGGGACGCGGATCGGGCCGTCGAGATCACGCGCCTCCGCGAGCTCCCGCCGGGCACCAAGCTCGTCTTCCGAGCCGCCGAACCGGACAAACACAAGAACGAAAAGAAAGAATAAGAGGGAGGAACGTCATGCCGGTACGCACAGCCAACGCCGTCTGGGAAGGGAGTCTCAAGGAAGGGCACGGAAAGGTCGCGCTGGGCAGCGGCGCGTACGAAGGGCCCTATTCGTTCGGCTCGCGCTTCGAGGAGGCCAAAGGCACCAATCCGGAGGAGCTGCATCGGCGCCGCCCACGCCGGCTGCTTCTCGATGGCGCTGTCGGCCGGGCTCGGCCGCGCGGGCCATACCCCGACGCGGGTCGCCACCTCCGCCAAGGTCCACCTCGAGAAGGTCGGCGAGGGATTCAAGATCACCCGCATCGAGCTCGACAACGAGTCCGCGGTACCGGGCCTCGACGAGGCCGCCTTCCAGGAGCACGCGAAAAAGGCCAAGGAAGGATGCCCCGTCTCCCAGGCTCTGGCCGGCGTCGAGATCACGTTGAACGCCCGCCTGGCGGGGTGATTCCACTCCCGCAGCTAATGTATAGGCGAATTGCTATTTAAACCTTGACTTCTCTCTTCCACGACCCTACCCTGCTGATACCACGTCTGACGTAGAAGGAGAAGTTCCATGGCTTGGAAGAAGGACGATCCCCCCACCTACACCCCTGCCGAGCCGGCTGCGGCTCCCCGCCCTGCGGCTCCGGCCCCGTCTCCCGAGGCGCCACGCCGGACCTCGGACCGGGCCACGATCGGTCCCTCCATTTTCATCAAGGGCGACCTGACCGGCGAAGAGGACCTCGTGATCGAGGGCCGCGTCGAGGGCAAGGTGGACCTCAAGCAGAACAACGTGACGGTGGGCCGCAACGGCCGCGTCCGGGCCGACGTCTTCGGCCGGGTCGTGATGATCGAGGGGGAGGTGGACGGCAACGTCTTCGCGCAGGAGCAGGCGATCGTCCGTCAGTCGGGCGCGGTGCGCGGCAACATCACGTCGCCGCGGGTGGTGCTGGAGGACGGCTCCCGCTTCAAGGGGAGCATCGACATGGAGCCGAAGGACGCCGTCCGGCCGAGCCCGGCGCGGCCCGAGGCGAGGCCGGACTCGCGGCCTGAATCGAGGCCCGAGCAGAGCCGGATCGCCAGCGCGCCCACCCCGGCTCCGGCGGACGGACGGACGGGGGACAGCCCGGTGGGGATGGCCCGCCCGGCATGAGCTGGTTCCCGTTCCGCAGCCAACGCAAGGACCGGGAGCCGGCAGGCAGGCCGGGCGCCGCGACGCAGACCGAAGCCGAGCCGGAGGTCCACCGCTCGCTCGCCCTGCCCTCCCTCTTCGATGCGATGGGGCGGCGGCCGAAGCTCAACATCCTGGACCTCGGCTCGGCGGTCGGCAGCAACGTCGAATACCTTTCACAGTTCGGCTGCAAGCTGTCGATCGAGGACCTCTACGCCTCGCGGTCGTCCGCGGCCGAGGGCGGCGGCGGCGGGGGAGCTGCGGCCCCGACTTCTTCTCGCAGCTCCTGGCGGTGCCCGAGGGGACGGTGTACGACATCGTCTTCGCGTGGGACCTGTACAACTATCTCAGCCGCAAGGAGCTGAGGTACCTGGCCTCGGAGCTGCGGCGGCTGTGCCGGCCGGGCGCTCTCGTCTTCGCCCTGATCTGGATCCACAAGACGATTCCGGCGCAGCCGATCCGCTTCCGCATCCAGAGCCCGGAACAGCTCCTCTATGAGCGGCGCACCACGGTCGAACGCCCCGGGCCGCGCTTCGCTCCGGCGGAGCTCAACCAGGCCATGGGCGGCTTCCAGGTGGACCGCTCGTTCCTGCTCCGGCACGGCATCCAGGAATACCTGTTCATCCGGGATGAGCCCTCATCTCCCATACACTGAGTCCACGACCTCGCTGACGGCCACGCTGCGTTCGATCTCCGGATCGAACCGGTTACCGGCAGCGAGGCGGCGCGCCCAGTCCTGGATCGCCTTGCCCAGCCAGTCGCGCGATTCGCGGACCTCGACCTCGGTCGAGCGGCCGGCGAAATGCGCCACCTCGAAGTCGTAGAAGCTCCCCCCGACGTTGCGGAATTCGGCCCCACCCCCGGTGCCGAACAGGGTCGCGCGGATGACGCAGTCCTGGCCGGCGTGGGCGTTCCAGCTCACCGCCAGCGAGACCAGGGCTCCCCCTTCCAGCTCCACCCGCGCGCTCGCAAAGTCGTCGATCCCTCCGCCGTCCAGGCCGTCGAGCGGCTCGCCGTTGCGGAACGCGCTCCCCTGCACGGCCCGCACCTTGGGATCGTCCAACAGCCAGAGGGCGAGGTCGATCAGATGGACGCCGAGGTCCATCAGCGCGCCGCCGCCCGAGAGCTTGGGATCGAAGCACCAGGGTTTGTCCGGCCCGTAGGCGTTGTGGAAGACCGTATCGAGGCTGAAGACCCGGCCCAGCGCTCCGGCCGCGATGCGCTCGCGCAGCCGGCGGGCGCCGTCCGTGAAGCGGTACGAGTAGTCCACGCCCAGCAGGCGGTCGGCCCGCCGCGCCGTGCCCACCATCTCGCGTGCCTCGCGGGCGTTGAGGGCCAGCGGCTTCTGGCAGAACACGGCGAGGCCGGCGTCGAGGGCCGCCAGGGCCTGCGGAGCATGGAGGGAGTTGGGAGTGGCAATGACCAGGCCGTCGAGCTGGAGGTCGCCGGCGCGCGCGATCATCTCCTCGAAGCCCTCGAAGCAGCGCGCCCCCGGATGCGCCCGGGCGACCGACTCCAGCCGTCCCGGAACCGCGTCGCAGAGCGCGGCCACCTCGCCTGCGCCCGCGCCGGCGAGCGCCTCCAGCCGCATGGCGCCGATCCACCCCAGGCCGACGAAGCCCAGCCGGGGCGGGCTCACGCCGCGCGCTCCGGCATCAAGGCCGGCCATCCAGGTATCTTGCCGCCCGCAGCAGCGCGATGGCGGACTTCGCGTCGTGGATCTCGCCGCGCAACGCCTTGTCGATCGCTTCGCGGACCGGCATGCGCTCGATCTCCAGCACCTCGTCGTCCCCGAGCTGCTGCTGCGTGGGCTGGCAGCCGGTGGCGAGGAAGAGCCAGATCTTCTCGTCGAGGAAGCCGGGGCTGGTCCAGATCCAGCCGAGCGGGCGCAACTCGCCCGGCCGGTATCCGGTCTCCTCTTCGGTCTCGCGGGCAGCGCAGGCCTCCGGCGCCTCGCCGCGGTCGAGCTTGCCGGCCGGCACCTCCAGCAGCCAGCCTCCGGTCGCGTACCGGTACTGGCGGATGAGCAGCACGTCGCCGTCCGGGAGGACGGGCACCACGGCGGCGGCGCCCGGGTGATGGGCCATCTCGAAGTCCATCACCTTGCCGTTCGGCAAGCGCACCTTCTCCACATCCAACTGGATCGTGCGCCCGCGGAAAACCTCCCGGCTCTCCAGGCGCTCGCCGCCCTTGCGCTCCCGCCCGCTCATTCGATGCGGGCGCCTTCGCCTCGGATCTGGAGGATGCGGAACGGCCCTTCGCCCACGCCCGCGGCATCGAACTTCTGGCCGCGCTCCTCCGCCAGGTGCTCCAGCCAGCCGACGTATTGCTCCCGCGTCATCGGGATCGCCTCGACCGTCCCTTCCGCCGCGGCGATCTTCCCCTTGGCAGTCGCCGGGAAGACGATCACATCGTCGTCGACCTTGACGCGGATGCTGGCGGCGCCGCCCTTCTCCTCGGCGAGCTCCATCCAGCAGCCCTTCATGGGACAGATGTCCATGACCTGGCCCTCGATCCGCACCCGCTTGCCCACGTAGGAGTCAGGGTCGGCGAGGATCTTCTCGATCGGAGTGGCCTCCGGCAGGGTGACGCCGCTGCCGTAGGTGTCAGCGGCTTGGGAGGGGGTGGCGACCGCCGCAAGGACGGCAAGGACGGCAAGGACAAAAAGGACAGTACGATGCATGGTCTCTGGCTCCTGAATTCTTGTGCAATCGCCTCATCGTCCGCCCTGCATGGGGAGGAGCTGCGTCTCCTTGTAGCCGGCGGGGATCTCGAAGGAGGCGGCCGCGGGGGTGGCGGTTTCGAGCTGCGTCACCTCCATGGTGCTGCGGGTGACGGTCTGCTTGTTGTTCTTCTTCTGGGTCGTCGTGCTGACCGTGACGGTCTTCAGCGGAAAGCCCTGGACCTTGCCCATCTCGGAGGAGATCAGCTTGTCGAGCTGCTCGTTGCCGGTGCGCGGCGGCTCCGACCGCAGCCATACGCCGAGCGCGGCGTCCTGCAGCTTCTCGGTGGCCCAGATGTCCTGCTCGTTGACGATGTCGGCATCGTTGGCCATGCCGAACACCTTCATCTTCATGGTGTAGCTGGTGCGGTACTTGTAGTGCTTGGTCGGCATGCCCAGCAGGGTGCCGCCGTCCTCTTCGAGAAGCTTTTCGACCTTGGGCGTGGTGAACTCGAACTTGAGCAACGGCCCCATGCCCTTCATGACCGCCCCGGCGACGCCGAGCATGGCGCTCAGGTCCCACACGGCGTAGGTCTTCTCCTCCGGATCGACGAAATAGACGGTCTTGCCGCCGTCCCGGGTGATCAGGAAGGCGCCTTCCTTGGCGACCGGGTTGCCGCCGGCCTCCTTGAATTCGACGCGCGCCTTCTCGCCGGCGACCCAGCCTTCGACCTCCATGTTGCTGGCCTTGCCGGTGCCGTCCTGGGTCTTGGTGGTGGACTTGTAGTGGACGCCCGCGAAGCACGGCACCGCGGCGACGGCGAGCAGGGTGAAGAGTGTGACAAATCTCTGAAGTGCTTTCATGAAGTCCTCCTTGGAGGGGAGATGATACCTCAGAGGTGAGGACCCTACCGGGGGGTCCTACCGGATCCCGGGCGGCCGCGGAAAGGCCCGCGTGGACTGGAGGTCGCCCGCCGACGTGGGATAGGTCACCACCATGACCGTGCGGTCGTCGTCGGCCGGCGCGCCGTCGCTGAAGGCCTCGACGCTGGCGAAGACGGTGTCGACCACCTCCTGGGCGGGCCGGCCCAGGCACTTGCGGGCGATCTCCAGCAGGCGCTCCACGCCGTATTCCTCCAGAGGCTCGCCCTCACGCTCCCGCCCGCGCGTCTCGCAGATGCCGTCCGTGTAGAAGACCAGCATGTCGCCCGGCTTCATGATCACGAAGCCGCGCTCGTAGCTAGCTCCCGGCAGCGGCCCCAGCACCGGCCCCCCCTCCTCCATGTGGCGCACGGTGCCGTCGGCGGCCACGTGGAACGGCGGCGGATGGCCGGCGTTGACGTAGATGAAAACGCCGTTGAGCTCCAGCTCGCCGTAGAACATCGACACGAAACGGCTGGTCAGCGTGCTCTGGTGGATGATGTTGTTCATCCGCTCCACCGTGCGCACGATCTTGAAGTCGCGCGCCAGGCCCATGCGCAGCCCCATGTAGATGTCGCGCACCTGGAGGGCCGCGGGCAGGCCGTGCCCCGAGACGTCGGCCATGGCAAGCCCGAGGATCTTGTCGGTCACCGGGATGAAATCGAAGAAGTCGCCGCCCACCGCCTCCATGGGCTCGGAGCGGCCGGCGAAGTCGAAGTCGCCGAAGGCCGGCGCCCGCTTCGGCAGGATCGACGCCTGGATCTTCCGCGCCTCGGCGAAGATCCCCTCCATCCGGTCGCGCCGGATCTTCTGGTTGATGCTGTGGCGCAGGATGCCCAGCGAGAAGAGGATGTCGTCCCCCCGGTCGTCGGAGGCCACGTCGAAGGCCAGGATGTACTCCTCGTCCCCCACCTCGATCGCCGCGTAGCTGCGGACGCCGATCAGGCTCTCGAAGCTCGGATCCATGCGCGGGTCGTCGGCCCCCATGTAGACGGAGCCCTCTTCGAGGACGAGCTGGATCGGCGGGTAGGTGAGGGGGACCTTGAGGCCCCGCGGCGCCTCCTTGGCGTCGCCGAAGATCGCCTGCAGCACATAGGCGTTCCCCCGCCGCTGGTAGAGCCGGCCGCCATAGATCCCGAGCTCGTCGCGGAACTTGTTGATGATGATCTCGAGCAGCGAATGGATCGTGGTGCCCAGGTCCTCGGCCCGTTCCATGGCCGCCACCACCTGCTCGACCTTCTTCATCAGTCCCCGGTAGTTGACCGGGCGCACCTCGGACGTGATCAAAAGGTGGTCTCCTTCTGGCTCAAGGATATCGCAGCTCAGGTGGCCCCAGGAGTGGGGGCTACCCGTGATCGATCAACGCCATGACGATCCGGTCCTGCGCCGCCCGGGCGTCTCCGGCGGTGCGGTTGAGCAGGATCGAGAAGGCGTAGGACTTGCCCGACACCGCCTTGGCGTAGCCGGACAGGGCCGAGACGCTGTTGAGCGTGCCCGTCTTGGCGAAGACGTTGCCGCGGTAGGGCGGCGCCGACATCCGCCGCTTCCACGACCCCATGTCCTCGCCCGCGTAGGGAAGCGTCTGCGCGAACTCCCGGCCGGCCGGATGGAAGAACATGTGGCGCAGCAGCGTGGTCAGATGGCGCGGCGCGAACAGGTTGTTGCGGCTCATCCCTGAGCCGTCGGACATCCGGAAGGCGCCCGCCGGGATGCCGATGCCGGTGAGGAACTCGCTGATGGCGCGCACCCCCTGCGGCCAGCTCCCCTCGAGGCAGCGCAGCGCTCCGAGCTGCTTGGCAAGCATCTCGGCGTAGAAGTTCTGGCTCCGCTTGTTGGTCACCGTGAGCACGGACAGCAGGTCGCTCCGGTGCACCGCCACCCGCTCCCAGATCGCCCCGGGGAGCTGCGGCACCGGACGCAGCCGGCCGGCCGCCTCCACCCCCTCCTCGCGCAGCGCCGCCCGCAGCCCTTCGCCGAAATAGGTCGCCGGATCGGGGATCGTCACCCAGGTCTCGGCGGGCCCCGAATTCACGCCGATCGTGCCGCGCACGATCAGCCGGTCGTCGGTCCGGTGGATGACGATGTTGCCGCCGCGGGCCACCGTGCGGGCCGAATTCTCGATCCGCAGGATCGGCACGTTCGGCACCAGCTCGACCTTGGCCGCGCCGCCCGACCGGCCCGGCCAGACCCGCACCAGAATGCAGTCGTCGTTGAACGAGAGCGCGCCGACCGGCGCCTCGTACCAACTGGTGAGCTGATCGCGCGGCCAGTCGGGATGGATGAGAGGCCCCTTGAACCAGCCGTCCGCCAGGTAGATGTCCCCCTGCACCCGGCGGATGCCACGCGCCCGCAGCTCCCGCGCCCAGGGACGGAACGCCGCGTACGAGTCGCCGGCATAGTCGCGGCCGGAGATATGCGGATCGCCTCCCCCGACGACACCCAGATCGCCGTCGAGCACATCCCCTCTGGCTCGGCCGCGGAGCAGGAAACGCGTCTCGAAGAAGTAGCCCGGCCCCAGCGCGTCGAGCGCCGCCGCCGTGGTGAACAGCTTGGTGTTGGAGGCGATGACCCGCGGCTCGTCGGGGTTGTAGGCGAAGACGGTCTCGCCGCTGTCCATCTCCACGATGTGGACGCCGAGAGCGGCCGTGACCCGCAGGGCACTCCTCAGCTCGACGTCGAGAGCACGCTCCAGCAGACTCGGCCCGGCCGCAGGTGCTGGAACCGCTGCGGAGATCTCGGGAATGGCCGCAGGCGCCGGCCCCAGCGGCAGCAGCAACGCCGCCAGGGCGAGGGGGACGAGGAGCTTTCTCCAGACCGGCAGCGGCATCTCGTTCAGTATATCGAAAGTCGTCTATTTCCCTGCATTCAGGTAGCGGTCGAACCATTCCACGACCGCCACGGTCGAGCGGACTCGGTTGGGCGTCTTGCGAAACCCGTGCCCCTCGTCCGGGAAGAGGACGTATTCGACCGGGACCCCTCTCTTCTTGAGGCTGTCGACCACCTGCTCGGCCTCGACGACCGGCACGTTGGTGTCGTTGGCGCCGTGAAGGACAAGGGTCGGGGCCTTGACGCGGTCCACCTTGTGGATGGGCGACAGGTCGCGCAGCATGTCCTTCTGGGTCGCCGGATCGCCGTATTCGATGGTCGAGATGGCTGCCATCCAGGGCTCGGTGTGGGAGAAGAAGGTCTCGAAGTTCACGACTCCGAAAAGATTGGCCCCGGCTGCGAAGCTGTCGGGGTATTCGGCCAGCCCGGCCATGGTCATGTAGCCGCCGTAGGAGCCGCCCATGATGCCGACCCGCTTCGGGTCGGCGACCTTCTCCTGGACCAGGTAGTCGACGCAGGCCTTGATGTCCTTGACGGAGCCCACCCGCAACGCGCCGTTGTCCAGGTTGACGAACTTCTTGCCGAAGCCGGACGAGCCGCGCACGTTGGGGGCGAAGACCGAGATGCCGCGCGCCAGCAGGGCCTGGTAGGTCGAGTTGAAGGACGGGCGCTCCTGCCCCTCGGGGCCGCCGTGGAAGCTGAGGACCACCGGTCCGGGCTGGTCCTTGCCAGCCGCGCGGTAGAGCCAGCCCGAGAGCTGGATGCCGTCCGGCGCGGCGAACTCGACGAGCTCCGGCGCGACGAGGGTTTCGAGGGCCACGCCGGCGTGCGGGCTGAAGGTCACCTGCCGGATCTCGCCGGAGGTCCGGTCGAGCACCCAGACGTCCGCCGGCCGGGTCGAGCCCGAGACAACCAGGGCGAGCTGGCTGCCGTCCGCGGAGAAGTCGAGGCCGCCCACCAGGTCGCCAGGGAGCTTCGGGCCCGGGGTCTCCTTCCCCGTTTCGGGATCGAGGAGGTCGAGGAAGGCCAGCTCGGAGCGGCCGGCGACATTCCAAACCAGAACGGCGGTCTTGCCGTCCTCGGTGATCTCGAAGTTGTCCAGCTCGGCGTCGTCGCGGCCGGCAACCACCTCGATCGGCCCGGGCTTGCCGGCGCCGTCGAGGCGCACCCGGGCGAAGGCGACGCGGTCGCGGTCCTTGTTCGACACGAGGTAGACCGTCCGGCCGTCCGGCGAGAAGACGCCGCCGCCGAACGTCCCGGGCGGCTCGTGCGGGGTGAGCAGCGTTTCTCCCCTCTCCTCGATGCCGACCAGGTAGAGGTTGCTGTCGCCGCGGCTCTTGACCCGGTTGACCAGCCCCCACTTGCCGTCGCGGCTGACGTCGGCCAGACCGCCGACGCCGGGGTTGACCGCGACCAGCCGCAGCCGGCCGCGCGGCAGGTCAAACAGGTAGGAGTCGAGCGATCCGGGATTGGCGCGATTCGAGCCCAGCCGCAGGAAGCGGCCGTCGGAGGTCCAGCCCGCGAGCTGGTTGTTGACCTTCCCCCCCTCGGTGATGCGCTGGAGCGCCAGCCCGTCGGGCCGCACGACGTAGACCTGCTCGTTCAAGCCTCCGCCGGGAGCGAGAGAGAAGGCGAGGACGTCCGGCTCCTTGGGCGACCAGTCGACGCCGGTGACCTGGTCGTCGAGCGCCGTGACCTGGGACGGCCAGCCGCCCGCGGTGGACACGACCCACACCTGCGGCAGGCCGCTCAGGTTGCAGACCACCGCGAGGCGCTTGCCGTCGGGCGCGAAGCTCGGCGAGTTGCACGACCCGATGCGGGCCATGCGGGAGACCAGCGCCGCCAGCTCGTCGTCGGCCGCGAAGGCGGACGGAGCGGTAACCAGAGGGAGCAGGAGGACCAGGAGGAGCGGCAGAGAGCGTAGAGAAGGCATAGACCTCATCTCTTTTTCTCGTAAGGCTGCCCCAGAGCGCGCGGCGGCCGGGAGCGCCCGATGAAGCCGGCCAGCACCACGAGGGTCAGCACGTAGGGGATGATCTGGATGAACTCGACGGGGATCGGCGCGACTCCCTGCATCTGGATCGAGACCGCCTCGGCGAGCCCGAACAGGAGGCAGGCGAGCATCGTCTGCACCGGCCGCCACTTGCCGAAGATCAGGGCGGCGAGAGCGATGAACCCGCGGCCGGCCGTCATGTTGCGCGTGAAGAGCGACGACTGGCCGATCGACAGGTAGGCGCCGCCGAGCGCCGCCAGCGCGCCCGAGAGGAGGACGCCGGCGTAGCGGACCTTCAGGATGTCGATCCCGGCGGTATCGGCCGCCTCCGGGTTCTCTCCCACGGCACGCAGGCGCAGCCCGAAGCGGGTGCGGTTCAGGACGTACCAGGTAACCGGCACGAGGCCGAAGGCAAGGACGATCGGCGTCCACGGCAGCAGGTCCTGCTGCGGGATCTGCGGCGTCGCCCCGGTCGAATCGAACAGCGCGCCCGAGAGCAGCGCCGGCAGGCCGAGGAACAGGATGTTGATCGCCGTGCCGCTGACCACCTGGTCGGCGCGGCCATGGATGCAGACAATCGCATGGATGAGCGCAGTGGCAAGGCCTGCCGCCACGGCCGCGGCAAGCCCGATCCAGGGACTGCCCGAGAAGTGCGTCACCACCGCGGCGGTGAACGCCCCGGCGAGCATCATCCCCTCCAGGCCGATATTGATGACGCCCGCGCGCTCGGAATAGAGGCCGCCCAGGGCCGCGAGCAGCAGGGGCGTCGCCAGCCGGATCGTGGAGAAGAGCAGCGCGATCTTGAAGATGTCCGCCATTGCTCCAGAACCCTCTCTTCTCAGATCTTCGAGCGCTTGAGCAGGCCGAAGCGGCCGAACGGCCCGCGGAAGAGCGCCTCCGCCGCCACGAACAGGATGATCACCGCCTGGAGCACCAGCACCAGGTCCTTCGACACGTGCTCGGTGAAGATGTCCACGAACAGGCCGCCGCGCAGGAAGGCGCCGAAGAGCAGGGCCCCCAGCAGCACGCCCACCGGATGGTTGCGGCCGAGCAGGGCGACGGCGATGCCGGTGAAGCCGTAGCCGGCCGAGAACCCGTCGTAGTAGCGGTAGCGGTAGCCCATGACCTCGTTGATCCCCACCATGCCGGCGAGCGCTCCCGAGACGGCCATGGCCAGCACGATCTGCCGCCCGATCGAGATGCCGCCGTACTCGGCCGCCGACGGATTGGCGCCGGTGGCGCGGATCTCGTACCCCCAGCGCGTCCGCCAGAGGAAGATCCAGACCAGGACGCAGGCGGCGAGCGCGAGCAGGAACGTGACGTTCAGCGGGATCCGCTCGGGAAAGCCCGGCACGAACCGGCCGAGCCGCGCGATGCGGGCCCCCTCGGCGATCGGGGCCGTCTCCAGGATCGCGTCGCCCGGCTCCTTGTAGTGGTACTGGGTGAAATAGCTGGCGAGGCCGGCGGCGATGAAGTTCATCATGATCGTGGTGATGACCTCGTGCGCGCCGAAGCGCGCCCGCAGCACGCCCGGCACCGCGGCCCAGGCTCCCCCCGCGAAGACCGCCGCCAGCATGCAGAGCGGGACCAGAGCCAGGGCCGGCAGGCCGGCGAAGGTGATCCCGGCCCACGCGGCGGCGAACGCTCGCCATCACGAGCTGCCCTTCCGCGCCGATGTTGAGCAGGCCGCAGCGCAATGCAACCGCCACTGCCAGGCCCGTGAAGATGAGCGGCGTGGCGTAGAAGAGCGTGTAGCCGATGCCGTCCGGCCAGGAGAGGGCGCTGCCGATCAGCAGGCCGTAGGTCTCCAACGGGTTGTCCCCGACGGCGGCGATGAAGATCGCGCCGACGAGGAAGGCCGCGGCGATGGCGAGCAGCGGGACGGCGATCGGGCGCAGTAACTTCCTGATGTTCTTCATGCACGGCCTCCGGTCATCAGCAGGCCGATCTCGGCTTGCGTCGCCTGCGCGGGGTCGACCTCGCCGGCGATCTTCCCCTGGTGGAAGACCAGCAGCCGGTCGGCGAGCGCCGTCACCTCTTCCAACTCGGCCGAGACGAGCAGGACGGCGCAGCCGGCGTCGCGCTGGGCGACGATCTCACGATGAATGCGCTCGATGGCGCCGATGTCGACCCCGCGCGTCGGCTGCGCCACGAGCAGCAGCTTCGGGTGCAGATCGAGCTCGCGGCCGAGGATCAGCTTCTGCTGGTTGCCGCCGGAGAGGGCGCGCGCCGGCAGGTCCGGGTTCGGCGGCCGGACGTCGAGGTCGCGTACGATCCGCTGCGCGCGCTCGCGAATTGCCTTCTGATCCAGCCAGACACCGCCCGGACCCGACACCGCGGGCGGCCGGCGCTGCACGCCGAGGATCGAGTTCTCCGCCAGGTCGAAGTCGAGCAGCAGGCCGCGGCGGTGGCGGTCCTCGGGCACATGCGCAATCCCCCGCTCCTTGCGCTGGCGGGCGTCGAGGCGTCCGAGGTCCGATCCTTCGAAGCGCACCGCGCCCGCGATGTGCTGCGGAGCGACGAGGCCGGCGAGCGCCTCGACCAGCTCCGTCTGGCCGTTGCCCTCGACCCCGGCGACGCCGACGATCTCGCCGGCGCGGAGGTCGAACGAGACGCCGGCCAGAGGCCGCGTGCCGTCGGAAGCGGTCACCGCCAGGTCGCGCGCCTCGAGGACGACCGCGCCGGGCTTGGCCGGCGCCTTCTCGACGCGCAGCAGCACGTCGCGGCCCACCATCAGGCGGGCGAGCTCGGTCGGCGTTCGTGTCGGCGGTCTTGCAGCCCGCCGACCACCCGGCCGTCGCGCATCACCGTCACAGCGTCCGAAAGCTCGAGCACCTCCGAGAGCTTGTGCGTGATGATGACGACCGTGCTCCCCTGCGCACGCATCCGGCGCAGGATCGCGAACAGCTCGCCGACCTCCTGCGGCGTGAGCACCGCGGTCGGCTCGTCGAGGATCAGCAGTCGCGCCTTGCGGTAGAGCGCCTTGAGCAGCTCGACCCGCTGCTGCTGGCCGACCGAGAGGTCCTCGATGCGGGCGCGCGGGTCCACGGCGAGGCCGAGCTCGGTCGACAGGGCGCGTACCCGCTCCTCGGCGCCGGCGAGGTCGAGCGCCACGGCGCTCCCGGGCTCGGCACCGAGCACGATGTTCTCGGCCACGGTCATGGTGTCGACCAGCATGAAGTGCTGGTGCACCATGCCGACCCCGAGGCGGATCGCGTCGTGCGGCGACTCGATCCGCCGCACCTCGCCGTCGACCAGGACCTCGCCGGAGTCGGCGGCGTAGAAGCCGTAGGCGATGCGCATCGCCGTCGACTTGCCGGCGCCGTTCTCGCCGACGATGGCATGGATCGTCCCCGGCTCGACCCGCAGGCCGACCCGGTCGTTGGCGAGCACGGCGCCGAAGCGTTTGGTGATGTCGCGGAGCTCGAGCACGGTCGGCGGGCTCCTCACTTGGCCATCGCGTCGGTGACCTTGATCTCGCCGCGGATGATCTTCTGCTTCGCGGCCTCGACCTCGCGGATCACGTCGGGTGGGATCAGCTTCTCGTTGTACTGGTCCATTGCGTAGCCGATGCCGTCGTTCTCCAGGCCGTAGACGTGGATGCCGCCCTTGAATTTGCCCTGCACCCGGTCGCGGATGATCTGGTAGACGGCGTTGTCGACCCGCTTGACCATGCTGGTCAGCACGTGGCCGGGCTTGACCCAGTTCTGGTTCGAGTCGACGCCGATGACGAACTTGTCGTACTGCTCGGCGGCGTCGAAGGCGCCGAGCCCCGAGTTGCCGGCGGCGGCGAAGATGACGTCCGCCCCCTTGCCGATCTGCGCGACCGACAGCTCCTTGCCCTTGCCCGGGTTGTTCCACGCCGCATCGGTGACGCCGACGTAGTTCTGGATCACCCGGAACTTCGGATCGACCGCGTGCACCCCCTCCTCGTAGCCGGTCGCGAACTTGTGGATGAGCGGGATGTCCATGCCGCCGACGAAGCCGAGCACGCCTGTCTTGGTCGTGCGGGCGGCGATCATGCCGACCAGATAGGAGCCTTCGTGCTCCTTGAAGATGAGCGAAGCCACATTGGGCAGCTCGGTGACGCCGTCGACGATGGCGAAGTCGAGCTCCGGATAATCCGTGCCCACCGCCGTCACAATCGGGGTCTGCGAGAAGCCGACGCCGATCACCAGGTCATAACCGCGCTCGGCAAAGGCGCGCAGCGCGGGCTCGACCGACGTCGGATCGCCCGGCTCGGCATCGCGCAGCACGATGGGAAAGTCCTTGACCGCGCGAGTGGCCCCTTTCCATGCCGCGGCATTGAACGACCGGTCATCCTTGCCGCCGGCATCGAAGACGATGCCGACATGCACCTTGTCCGCGTCGCTCGCGGCGCGCCCACGCGGCTGGCAGGCGACCAGCCCGAGCGCAAGAGCCAGGAGGAGCACCGATCCCAGGTGTTTCATGCTGCCGGGAGGGTACCGGAGCCCGGCAGGGAAGGCAAGGCGGAAGACCGGCCTTCTCGCACCTGTTCCTGCCTGTTCCTGGCCACCTCCTGAGCCGGCACCACCGAATTCTGGGCCTCCCGCTCCGCGGAGCGGACGAGCCGCTCCGTGGAACGGGCTGTCCAGCCGCGGAACGTGCCGTCCGCGCCAGGGTCTGACCCACTCGCTCCGTGGAGCAGGCCACCCAGACCGTGGAGCAGGCCACCCAATGGAGCAGATCGCCCAGACCATGGAGCGGGCGCTCGCGCCACGGAGCGGACGACTCGTTCCGCGGTCCAGGTCCTCCGCTCCGCGGAACAGACGGTCCGCTCCGCGGAGCGGATCTCCCACAAAAACAGCCGGAGCCTCCAGGAATCGGCTTGTGCCGCTCCCGGAGACGAGCGGCTCGCAGGCTTCGCGGAGCGGGAGCTCCATCGGGCCGTCCGGCTGGCCGCCGAGCCGGAGCAGCTCTACCGTTCCGGCATTCCGAAGGCCTCAAAAGACATCGCGGTCAGCCACACAGATTTGCGCCTGATTCACGCTCCTCGTATACTCTGGGCTGGATACGCCGAGCCGAAGAGAGCCGAGGCTATTGCCGGTTCGGGAGATCCGCAAGAAACACGGCGCTCGATGCCTCGGTGCTCCAAAAAATCCGTGCCCACCGTTGGCCGACAGTTCTGCAATCTTTCGGAGAGGATCGCACCGGGGCGGGATATCAGGTGCAAGGGAGAAATCAGGACGCCGATTTTCTGAAAGACCTTCCGGAGCTCACGACGAGGTACCGGGGCTCAATCAGGATTGATCCCGAAAGCTTGCCGCGCTTCAACCGGCTCACGGTACACCGCCGGCGCAAGAAGACCATCTACGAGGGCCCCCTGGTGGTTGCCCGAAAATCGACACCGCGCGACCGTACACAAGGTCGGGCGTTCTACTGTCTCTCGAATCTTGCCTATAGCGAATCCTTCTACGGCTACAGCGCCTGCGGGCATCGCGAGCCCGAAACCCTGGCGCGCTATCTCGTCCTTCTCATCCACAGCGATCTCTTTCTCTGGCACGCCCTGCTGACGAGCGGTCAGTTCGGCGTCGAGCGGGACGCCCTGTACAAGGAGGATGTGGACAGCTTTCCTCTCCGTCCCCTGGAGAAGCTTACAGCTCCGCTCCGCTCCGCGATCGAACCCCTTTCAGAGGCTCTCTTCTCGGGTGAGGAGCCCTGGCGCGAGATTGATGACTGGGCGGCGCGGGCCTACAGCCTGAACCGGTGGGATACGGAGGCCATCCGCGACACGCTCGCCACCGGCCTGCCGTATACCGGGGTCCGCCAGGAAGCGCAACGTCCGCCTTGGGACTCCGAGATCACCGAGTTTGCGGCCCGGCTCCAGCGCGAGCTCGAGCCGTTCGCCTATACCGCTGGGCATCGCCTGAGCGTCCTCCGCTTCCAGCGGCCGGCGGACTCCCCATGGGAGATCCTTTGTCTCGGCTTGGACAGTTCAACCGGGAAGAATCCGAAGGCCAGTATCCTGCGCGACCTTCTCGACCAAGCCGATCAGGAGGGGGCCAGCCAGATCGTGCTCGTCCAGCCTCGCGAGCGCTGCCTGCTGCTCGCCGTCCTGCGGCAATACCGCTACTGCGACACGATGTCGCTTTATATATGAAGTTGTTCCCCTCGCAGTCAGAGACGGAACCACCCGTACCACCGGGTGAACCTAGGGGCCTGAATAAAGAGCGGCTCCGACAATGTACAGAGGCACGCGCAAGCGTGCGGGGCGGGAACCGTGAGGGACCTGCTCTCCTGGCAGCCACAAGCCGGGCAATGGCTAGGTAGCGGGTAAGGTAAACACATGTGAACCTGTGCAACGACCGTCAAGCGCGAACGAGCTAAAGTGGCTGACAAGCTCGAACCAAAAGGTATGGGGGCCGGAGGTGGATTTAACGGTGCCACCTCGTGGTCGATAGGGCTCCCCGGTCGACAGCAGGTACCTAACCCCGCGCAGACTTCAGGAGCGGAACGTGGTAACCCCGTATCTTCGCCCGCAAGGGCAGGTGAACCGCAAGGGGATCTCATTGGAGGTGCGGGCTTGGGAGGTCGGAAGAAGCGAATGCCGTCCTGTAATGGTGCGGATACGGGTTTCAACGTCACCCGGCACGAAAGTGAGCCCACGTCCGACTGGTGCCTCTTTGCGAGAGCGTATGGAGAACACCTTGAACGGGGAAGGCAAATAGGAGATGGAGGTGGTTCGGCCACCCGTCTGTGCGCCCCCTCCTCTGGCTGGTCCAGAGCTGGTGCCTGCCATGGTAGTATCGCAAAGGATGTCCAGTTGTAGGGACAACCGGGTCGGTCACGGATCGGCCTTTGAGGTGCTTGAGCCGTATGCGGGGAAACTCGCACGTACGGTTCTTAGAGGGGCTGGGGGGCCGTAAGGTCCCCCGGCCTACTCGGCCTGGACCCCCAGCCGGGCGCGTCTATGCGCCCTCACGATCATCCAGGAACACCTGCCGAGTCTCCTGGAGTCGCGATGAGCCGGCGTCCCCGCCTCACGGCTCCCCTCCGTAGGCCAGAAGTTTCCTACCCGCTCCGTGATCTGGAGCTTGTCTGCAAGCAGATCATCATCCAGGCTCTGCGCTCGGCCTGGGAGTGCATCCTGGAACAGATGGCCTTGGACGGAGGAAACCTCTGTGCAGAGCCGGAGCCGGCGATCACCTCCCGGCTGGAGATTGCCCTCAACACCATCCTGGGGGAACCCGGCCATCCTTCCGGCTTCACAGGCTCTCTCTTCCAGGATGTCGTGCGTGGAGCCGAGATCCCCAATTACAACAACCAATCCCTGGAGAAGCGGCCGGACCTCACGTTCCGGCTGATCTCCATCCAGCCGGGCCTCGACCGGTCTCTGTATGCGCTCTTTGTGGAATGCAAGATCGTTGGTCCAAGCCATCCGGTGACCGCGTATTGCGGAGGCGGCATCCTACGTTTCGTCGCCGGAGACTACGCCTGGGCGATGCCTTGCGGAATGCTGCTCGCCTACGCGCATCCAGGCTTCTCCGTCTCCGGCGTCCTCCTACCCTATCTTCGCCGTGCCACATCCGAGACCGAAGAACTCCAAGTCCGCCATTCTCCCCGCTCCTCTCGCGATTTCTCCGGAGGTCCCCTCATCTACGAATCCGGCCACCAGCGAACCTGGACCTATCCTGGCCGGAATCACGGTCCCGGAGACATCTCCCTTCTCCACCTCTGGCTCCCGCTCCCATCCGGCACGCCTGGCTGAAAAACCCCGCTCTCCTGGCCCCGCCTTTGCAGACTCCCCTCTCGGGTCCCGGGCAGGGACGGGGCCGCTGGACTCGAATGCCCGCACAACCGACGAAGGAGGAACCAGCATGGCAGACGACAACGTTCGGACTGGAACGACGAAGACAACCACGCTCGAGACCGAGAACCTGGCTCGAGAGGATGCAAACCATGATCCGATCACCGGCGAGCCGGGCGCCCATCCGGTCGGCACCGGGGTTGGCGCCGCCACCGGCGGCACGGTCGGCGCGGTGGTCGGCGGCGCGGTGGGCGGCCCGGTGGGCGCGATGATCGGCGCCGCGGTCGGCGGCCTGGCCGGCGGCCTCGCCGGCAAAGGGATGGCCGAGTCGGTCAACCCGACCGAAGAAGACACCTTCTGGCGCGAGCACTACACCACCCGGCCGTATGCCCAGGGCCGGAGCTACGAGGAGCTGCAGCCCGCCTACCGCTATGGCTGGGAGGCGCGCACCCGTCACACCGACATCAACTGGAACGACGTGGAAGGCGACCTCGGACGCGACTGGACTTCGCGCAACGCGAGCCTCGGCTGGAACGAAGCGCGCCACGCGGCCCGCGACGCCTGGAACCGGGTCGAGGGCCGGTACCGCTACGAAAACCAGGAGGACCCCTACTGGCGCCAGAGCTGGCAGAGCCGCCCCTATGCTGCGGGCGGCAGCCACGACTACGACACCGACCTCCAGCCCGCTTACCGCTACGGCTACGAGTCGGCCAGCCTGTATCAGGGCCGCAACTGGAACGATGCCCAGAACGACCTCGAGCGCGGCTGGGAAAAGGCCAAGGGGAAATCCCGTCTGACGTGGGAGCGCGCCAAGGAGGCCGTCAAGGACTCCTGGGACCGCGCGACCACCCCTGGGAATCAGTAAAAACCACCACGGATCCAGGGGCGCAGACCTGCGCCCCTGGGCCTCATCATTTCTGCTCCCCGGTCCCGGCTCGGCCTGTGCGAGGATAGTGCGATGCCGTCGAAGCCGCACACCGCAGCCCTGACGGGCCTCCTCATCCTCGCCGGGCTTCTGACAGGGACGTCGTCGGGCAGCCGTCCGAGTTGGCTGACTCCATAGATTAGCGAAGCTCTTCAGGTGAGGATGCGTAAACGCGCCCGCCTGAAACCCCTCCAAAACCTTCAAACAGTGACGCACGCCTGATCGGCACTCGCAATCCTCCATGGATGGCCTCTTCACTGGTGGTTGAGGTGGCTCGGTGGAGGGGTTTGGCGGTTTCAGCTTTGATTCGGGTGGCGTTCCTCCATATTCAGCAGCTGCTTCGGCTATGTCATCACGAGCGCGAGGAGGTTGCCTCTTGGGGCCGTCCTTCGAATTGGCACGGCTCTCTGCGGCCGAAGATTGACTAGAAAAGGCTGGCCCGGTGGGACGAGCCGTGGCAATACAGATGATTAGGAATGCTACATTTACCCGCTTCAGCAGCCTGAATGCAGCGCGAGTGATCGCCGCTCCTTCGTCGTTCTGACCCCCTGCCGCTTGGCCCTTACGGTCCTCGCGGTCAATGTCCAAGTCTTCGGCGAGCCTTCTGGAGGCTGCGGTTGACTCACGGGATTGTCTATTAGATAGCACTCCTCACCGCCAGTGTCCCTTTTTAGCCTCGTCCATACCATTCAGAGATGCTCCCGCGAGCAGTTCGCGCGCTTCTGCACCTGGATGCACGTCCTCGGGCAGCACGCGCAGCACGAACGCAACGAGGCCGGCTGCTGCATCCCTCGCTGTCTCGAACTCTCCTTCCTCGGGCTCCAGGATCTCGCCAGGATAGCGGTACGCCGTTGCATAAGGCGTAACACACTCGGCTGCCTCGAGCCACTCCACGAAGCCCGGCTCGAACGCCAGAGCCTGGTTCACCAGAAAACGGACGTCATGCGTCTTGACGACCGTCTGTTCATGGTAGGCGAGAAATCCTTTGACAGCCTTTTCTGCCGCCTGCTGACAGTGGTAGATCGCCGTGTCGAGAAGAGGGCTCGGGTCCTGGGCCAGCTTGCGGGCTGTGGCCACGTCGCGCAGCGCTTTGATCAACCAACCTTGGACCAAACGGCGCCGGGCCTCATCCATAGAGGACCCAGCCCCGCTCAAAGACTTCGTTGATCAGCGAGGCGGGCACGTGGCGGGTGCGCTCCACCTCTTCCCGAGTCTTGACCAGGATGTCCAGAGGAACCGGCACTTCGCGCAGGCAACGGTAGGCTCGTGCTGCGCGCTGCGGCGGGGGCAGGTCGCTCTCGGATACTACCACCAGCAAATCGACGTCACTGTTCTCGTCCGGGTGGCCCCAGGCGTGGGAACCGAAGAGGATGATCCTCTCCGGCGCGAACTCCGCCACGAGACGCCGCGTGATCTCCTTGAGCCTTTGAGAGACCCTGCCGCCGGCGGGAGACGGATGGTCGAGGGTCTTCGTCGCGTCCATTCCTGGATGCGTACCCTTACACAGCGCGCTTGTCAACACAAGCGGATCAGTTCGCTCAGATTGCTCCCGGCCCACCTCCCCGAACGCGAGAGGGGGCCCTGTGCGAGGATAGTGCGATGCCGTCGAAGCCGCACACCGCAGCCCTGACGGGCCTCCTCATCCTCGCGGGCCTCCTGACGGGGACCTCGTCAGGCAGCGGCCCCGCCGCGGAGCCTGCCCGCCGGGCGGCCAAGCCAAACATCGTCCTGATCCTGACCGACGACCAGGACCTCCTGCTGGATTCCCTCGACGCCATGCCCCAGACCTGGCGGCAGATCGCCAAACGGGGCGCGGTCTTCTCGCAGCAGTACGTGCCGCTGTCGCTCTGCTGCCCGTCGCGCGCCACCATCCTGACCGGCCAGTACGCGCACAACCACGGGGTCTACCTCAACAGTGCTCCCGGCGGCGGCTTCGTGCGCTTCCGGGCGCTCGGCCGCGAGGAGACTTCGCTCGCCGTGACCCTCGACCGGGCCGGCTATCGCACGGCCCTCTTCGGCAAGTACCTGAACGACTATCCCACCGGGTCGGACGAGACCCACATCCCGACGGGCTGGGACGAGTGGATCGTGCCCATCGACGGGTCCGCCTATGCGGGATTCAACTACAGGCTGAACCACAACGGCACCCTCATCCCCCGCGGCGAGGCGCCGGACGACTACCTGACCGATGTGCTCGCCGAGGAGGCGCGCGACTTCGTGGCCCGGGCCGCCGCCGGCAAGGACCCGTTCTTCCTCTACCTGGCGCCCTACGCGCCGCACAAGCCCAGCACCCCGGCGCCGCGGCATGCGCGGGCCTTCGGCGACTCTCAGGTCCCCAGGACGCCTTCCTACAACGAGGCCGACGTGAGCGACAAGCCGAAGGCCCGGCAGAGGCCCCCGCTCACCCGCCACGAGATGGGCAACCTCGACGTGCTCTACCGCAAGCGGCTGCGCACCCTGCGGGCGGTGGACGAGATGGTCGCCGGCCTGCTCGACGGGCTCCGCCAGGCCGGCCAGATGGAGAACACCTACGTCTTCTTCACCTCGGACAACGGCTTCCACATGGGCCAGCACCGGCTGCTGGCGAGCAAGTACACGCCGTTCGAGGAGGACATCCGGGTCCCCCTCCTGGTCCGCGGCCCCGGCGTGCCCGCCGGCCTCAAGGTGGATGCGTTCACCATGAGCATCGACCTGGCGCCGACGATCGCGGACCTCGCCGGCGCCACCTTGCAGATGCCCTCCGACGGCCGCTCGCTGGTGCCGCTGCTGCGCGGCAGGAAGCCCGGCGCGTGGCGGCAGGCGGTCCTGATCGAGCAGCTCGGCTTCCGCGAGGAGCCGCAGGACGAAAGCGGCGTGCTCGAGCCCTCGGACGTCCCGGCGGGCCAGCAGCATTCGACTCTCACCGGCCTGCGTACCCGGACCTACAAATACGTCGAGTACGACACCGGCGAACGGGAGTACTACGACCTGATCAAGGACCCCTACGAGCTGAGCAACCTGGCGGCGGCGCTGGACCCGGCCTACGCCGCCCGGCTCTCGCGCTACATGGCGGCCCTGAGGCGCTGCGCCGGCGCGGGCTGCCGCGCGGCCGAAACGGCGCCGGTCCCTGGTCCGTAAACAGCCCGGCGAGCTGTACTGCCGTGGTACCCTACGGCATCCTGCGAGGATCCCGAAATGCCTGCGAAGACCCATGCTCCGATCCTCGGCCTCGTCCTGCTTGCCACCGGCCTGGTGGCCGCCGGCTCTTCCGCGGAAGGCCCGGCCGCACCGCCAGCCGCCGCCGCCCGTCCCAACATCGTCGTGGTCCTGACCGACGACCAGGACCTCGTCCTGGGCAGCATGGACTACATGCCGAAGACCCGGAGCCTGCTCGGCGCGCAGGGAGCGACCTTTTCCCATTACTTCGTGCCGACCTCGCTCTGCTGCCCGTCGCGTGCCACGATCCTGACCGGTAAGTACATCCACAACCACGGCATCTACCAGAATTTCCGGCCCGACGGCGGGTTCCTGCGCTTCATGAATCTGGGCCACGAGGAGAAGACCGTGGCCGCTGCCCTGCAGCAGAACGGCTATCGCACCGCGCTCCTGGGCAAATACATGAACGAGTACCCGCTCGTGGGAAACAAGACGTATGTCCCCCCGGGCTGGGACGAGTGGTTCGCGCCGGCCGCCGGGGCTCCGTACGGCGGCTTCAACTACACCGTCAACGACAACGGCGTTCTGGTCGGGCGCGGCAAGGCGCCGGAGGACTACCTGACCGACGTCCTCGCCCAGCAGGCGCGCGACTTCATGACCCGCTCGATCGCGGCGGAGGAGCCCTTCTTCCTCCTCGTGGCGCCGTTCGTGCCGCACAAGCCGAGCGTGCCGGCGCCGCGCCACTCGAAGCTCTTCGTCGGCCTGGAAGCGCCGCGCACGCCGTCGTTCAACGAGCGCGACATGAAGGACAAACCCAAGGTGCGGCAAAAAGCCCTGCTCAACGAGCAGGAGGTCACCAACCTCAGCATCCTGTACCGGCTGCGGCTGCGCACCCTGCAGGCGGTGGATGACATGGTCGCCGGGATCGTCGAATCGCTCAGCCAGAGCGGCCAGCTCGACAACACCTACATCTTCTTCACCTCGGACAACGGTTTCCACCTCGGCCAGCACCGCCTGAATTCAGGCAAGTACACGCCCTACGAGGAGGACGTCCGGGTGCCATTCCTGGTGCGCGGACCGGGGATCCCTGCCAACCTCAAGGTGGACGCGCTGGCGGTGAGCGTGGACCTGGCTCCCACCATCGCCGAGCTGACCAGCACCCCGCTCCTCGCACCATCCGACGGCCGCTCCCTGGCGCAGCTCCTCCGCGGCCAGCCCAAGCCGCCGGCCTGGCGGAAGTCCGTCCTGCTCGAGCAGTACCACTTCGTGGCGGCCCCTCAGAGCACGGCCACGACGCTCGAGCCCTCGGACGTGCCGGGCGGCGAGGAGGTCCCGACCCACCTCGGCCTGCGCACCGCCACCTTCAAGTACGTCGAGTACGAGTCCGGCGAGCTGGAGTACTACGACCTGGTGAAGGACCCCCACGAGCTGAAGAACATCGCCAAGACGCTGACCCCGGTCTACCTCGGGAAGCTCTCCGCGATCGTCAAGGCCCTGAGCACCTGCGCCGGCGCGGGGTGCCGGGCGGCGGAGCGGACGGCGCTGCCGAAGCTGCCGAGCGGTAAGGGGGAACGACGGCGCAAACGCGCCGTACAATACCCCGATGGCGCCGCGTTTCGACCCCGAGACCCTCACCCTGGACGTGTCGGTTGCCGACCTTCTGGATGCGCCGATGACGCGTAGCCTGGGGTTCGCCAACCGCGGCGGCTACGAGCGGCTGTGGCTCGGCCAAGCAATCCACGGCCGCTACCAGGAGCAGGCCCTCGAAAAGGACCCGACCTACCGCCGCGAGGTCGTGGTCCGCCATACCTTCGAGCACCGGGGCTGGACCGTCACCGTCCACGGCCGGATCGACGGGCTGCGCAGGGAGCCCGACGGCGCCCTGGTCGTCGAAGAGATCAAATCGGTCCGCCGCGGCGGCGCCCTGCCGCCGCCGGTCCGCGAGATGTACCAGCGCCAGGCCATCCTCTATGCCTGGATGCTCGGCCGCGCCGAGAAAGCCCCGGTCCGCGCCGAGCTGGTGCTGATTGCCATCGGCAGCGACGACGTCGAGCGCGAGGAGCTGGCGATCGACCTCCACCTGCTGGAGGTCTCCGTCCACCGGCGGCTGAACGGGCTGCTCCACGCCTGGGAGTCCGAGCGCCAGCGGCGGCGCGAGCGGCAGGAGGCGGCCGAGCGCCTCGTCTTCCCCTACGGCGAGGTCCGTCCCGGGCAGGACCTGATCCTTGCCGCGGTCGAGACCGCGGTGGCCAACCGCGAGCACCTGCTGCTCCAGGCGACCACCGGCATCGGCAAGACCGTGGCGGCGCTCTACCCGGCCTTGAAGTACGCCCTCGCCCACGACAAGCGGCTCTTCGTCCTCACCGCCAAGACCACCCAGCAGGAGATGGCCACGGCGGTGCTCGACCTGCTCAACCAGCAGGGGGCCTTCCGGTCGCTGCGCCTGCGGGCCAAGTCCAAGATGTGCGCCAACGACCAGATCCTCTGCCACGAGGAGTACTGCCGCTACGCCAAGGATTACGGCTTGAAGCTCGTCACCTCGGGCATCCTCCCCCGCCTCTGGGAGTCGTTCCGGTCCATCGCGCCGGACGACGTCTTCGCCGCGGCCAAGGCCTCCGAGGTCTGCCCCTTCGAGGTCGAGCCTGGAGCTTTCCAACCGGGTCCAGGTCACGATCTGCGATTACAACTACGCCTTCGACCCCTACGTCTCGCTCACTGCCTTCGGGCCGGACCAGGACCTGTCGGACACCATCCTCATCGTCGACGAGGTGCACAACCTGGTGGACCGCGGGCGCGGCTACTACAGCCCGGAGCTTTCGGCGGCCGACGCCCGCCGGGCCGCCGAGGCGGCGCGCCACGGCGGCGCCCCGATCTACTTCCGCATCCAGGCCCTCTGCCTCACCCTGGCGCAGCTCATCGAAAACGCCGTCGAGGACGCCATGGAGGAGGGCCCCGGCAACGACCGGGCCGTCGAGTATCCGATCCAGGAAGACCACTTCTGGCGCCTCCGCCCCGAGCTCGACGCCGTGTTCGTCGACTACCTGGAATACCAGCGTGAGACCCATACCTTCCGGCCGGACGACCCCTTCGTCAATCTTTATTTCAATTTCCTGCGCTTCCTGAACGGCCTCGCGGTGTCGGACGCGCGCCTTCAGCCATTGCGCCGAGCTGCGGCGGGGGGACGCGCGTCTCAAGATCCTCTGCAAGGACCCGAGCCGCTTCCTGGGCGACATCCTGAAGCGCACCCACGCGGCGGTCGGCTTGTCGGCGACCCTCTCGCCGCCGGAGTTCTACACCGGCCTCCTGGGCTTCGAGGCCGGCCGCACCGCCTTCGTCGAGATCCCGAACCCCTTCCCGCCGGAGAACCGCCGGGTGGTGATCGATCCGACGGTCGAGACCACCTGGAGGCAGCGGCCGTCCAACTACGACCGCATCGCCGAGCGCCTCGCCGCCTTCGCCGACGCCGTGCCGGGCAACTGCCTGGCGCTCTTCCCGAGCTACGGCTTCCTCTCCGAGGTGACCGGCCGCCTGCGCCTGCGCAACAAGAGGGTCCTGGTCCAGAAGCAGGCGGACAGCGACAAGGAGCGCGAGCTGATCCTCCAGTGTCCCTCCGCTCGGCCGTCTTCGGCGACATCCTCCTGGTCGCTGTCGCCGGAGGCGTCTTCGCCGAAGGGGTGGACTATCCCGGCGAGGTCCTGAAGGCCGTGGCGGTCGTCGGCCCCTGCCTGCCCGCGCTGACCCTGGAGCAGGAGCTCCTCAAGCGCTACTACGAGGAGCGCTTCAACCGCGGCTTCGAATACGCCTTCGTGGTCCCCGGCATGACGAGAGTCGTCCAGGCCGCCGGCCGCCTCATCCGCTCCCCGCAGGACACCGGAGTCATCGCCCTCTTCGACCAGCGCTTCCTCCATGCCCCCTACCGCCATCACCTCCCACCCGACTGGCTGCCGGAGGAAGGGGCGGGAGCGCTGGTGGGCGAGCCGGCCGAGGTGGCGGAGGAGTTCTTCCGCGTACTGAGCCTGCGGAAGTGGGATTGAGAGGCCGGCAGCTCCTACCGGCCCGGCACGATGCGGAAACGGCGCTTACCTTCGATACGGTAGGTTTCGAAATCGTCGTTGTCCACCGTGAAGATCGTCGTCAAACCTTCCCTCCTCGCAAGGTGGACCAGGGTGGCATCCGCAAAGTCCATCGGCCGATCGCTGTACTGGTGCATCAACTCTTCGAGGCCGGGCAGATCGTCATCTCCGATTGGAAGCACTGTCACCGCGCTCGAACGGAGGAACCCCCAGGCGGCAGATGCCTTCCTCGGGTGATCCAGAAGGTGGAAGAGCTCGGCAAGGACTGCCGCGGAGGTGGCCAGCGGCAAAGAGAGGGTTGCATAGGCTTCGGCACAACGCCGGTGCCAACGGTCGTTGCCATGCAACAGGGCCAGGATGGCGCCGGTATCGATAAGGCCGCGAGGCCGCAGGTCACCGGCCATGGCGGCGCGCGATCCGGGCGCGGACTTCGGATCGGGCGTTTTCGGCAAGCCCGGGGTCGTCGCCCTGGATCGACCCCACAAACTTCGCCCCGGCAGCTCGCAGGCGCTCTTGGCGCTCCTCCTCGTTTCCGCCCAGAGTCCGCGCACGCTCGAGCCAGTTTCGGGCGATCTCCTCGAGAAGCTCTGCCAGGCTCTTCTCCTCGGCCCTCGCCGCCTCCTCGAGCTCGGACTTCAGGTGGTGAGACAGGCGCCAGCTATATACCTCCGTCTTCGGCATGTACGACAGCGTAGTGCAGAAGAAACGGTACGTCAAGAACGAATGCGGAAGCTACGCGGGAAGGTGGGCCTGAGAGGGAATCGAAGGGCCAGGACCGGTCGGTTTCCGAAAGAATGAGCTACAGAACTAGCTGCTCAGCCGGCTATGCACCCCAAGCTGCCGGGCACGCTTCTGCTAGCATGCAGACATGATCGCGAGCGCCAAGCTCCAGCAGGCAGAGGACTTCCTGGAAGAACATTTCGGGTTGGACACCCTCTGGGTCTTCGGCTCGGAGGCCCACGGGAGAGCACGTCCGGACTCGGACATCGATCTCGCCGCGCTTTTCCGAACGCGTCCGCAGCCTCTGGCTGTCCTCGGCGCGCGGGGTGATCTGGAGGAGATCCTCGGCCGGGAGGTGGATCTGGTGGACCTCGACCGGGCCTCGCCGATCCTCGCCATGCAGGTCTTGAAGCATGGCCGCCTCCTGCTCGACCGCGACCCCAGGCGGCGGATCGCGTTCGTCGTCCGTACCCGGAGCCTCTACGAGGACCTGAAGATCCTGCGCCGTGGCTCCGAGAAGAGGCTCCTTGAAAGGGTGGCCGGTGGTCGACCGTGAGGTCGTAACGGGGAAGATCGCGGTCATCGAGCATTGCCTGGACCGCATCACTGAAGTTCATGGCGCCCGGCGAGCCGAGCTCCTGCCTGCCGACGTCGAGGACATCACCCTCCACAATCTACAAAAGGCCATTCAGGCCGCGATCGATCTGGCGAACCACGTCGTGACGGCGGAGGACTATGGACCTCCCGACTCGCAGGCGGCGGTCTTCACTCTCCTTGAGAAGAGAGGCATCGTCGATCCCGCGCTCGCGGTCCATCTGCGAAAGATGGTGGGCTTCCGCAACATCGCAGTCCACGAGTATGAGACCGTCGATCCCGCTATCGTGGAAGCGATCGTTCAGCATCACCTCGGAGACCTGCGAGCCTTCAGCCGGCGGATCCTCGAAGTCTTCGGGTTACGGGACCCGGCTTAACGCAATCTGGCGGTAGCGAGGAGCGGGCTTCCGCGCTCTTGACACGCAAGGACGTACTGCCGCAGGATGACAGAAGCGACGCGCGGATCGGGTAACGCTCCCGAGCCGGCCGGCGGTAGGATTTAACCATGGCACACGCATACGCCCCCGCTTACGACCACGACGAGGAGCGGGTCCATGTCCCGATGGACGCCTTCACCTTCGAGGGTTTCCAGCGCTGGATGGAGTCCGACGAGTTCCCCGAATCCGGGCGGATCGATTTCCTGGCAGGCAAGGTGGAGGTGGATTTGAGCCCGGAGGATGCGAAGAGCCATTCCGTTGTCAAGGTTGCGATTTCGACAGGTCTGCAGATTGTGGTGTCGCACGCGAATCTCGGAGAGGTGTATAGCGACAGCACACGGCTCATCCATCCTCAGGCCGGGCTGTCGACGGAGCCGGACGTCATGGTTGTCTTTTCCGAGACCTTCGAGCGAGGCCGGGTCCGCTATGTCCCTGGAAGCAGCAATCCGGACCTCACACCAGCTCTTGAAGGCTCGCCCGACCTGGTCGTCGAGGTGATGAGCTTCAGCTCAGTCCGCAAGGACACCGAGGTTCTCCGCCGCCTCTATGCCCGAGCCGGCATTCCCGAGTACTGGCTCGCGGACGCCCGGGTCGGGTTGCACCACTTCCAGATCCTCACCCTGCAGGAGGGTGAGTACGTCGCTGTACCTCCCGACCCGGATGGCTGGACGCCGTCGCCTCGGCTCGGACTGCGATTCCGGCTGGTCCGGCACCGCACGCCTCACGGTAGCTGGCGCTATGTCCTGGAGCACCGGGACCTCGACCAGCGGTAGGAAGCGGTAGGATTTGACCATGGCACATGCATACGCCCCCGCTTACGACCACGACGAGGAGCGGGTCCATGTCCCGATGGGCGCCCTCACCTTCGAGGGTTTCCAGCGCTGGATGGAGTCCGACGACTTTCCCGAATCCGGGCGCATCGATTTCCTGGCAGGCGAGGTGGAGGTGGACATGAGCCCGGAGGAGCCGCGGAGCCATTCGATCGTCAAGGTGGCGGTCTCGAAGACTCTGCAGATCGTGGTTTCGGAGCAGGACCGCGGGGAGGTCTACAGCGATCGAACCCGGCTCACCAATGCCCACGCTGGCCTGTCGGCCGAGCCGGACATCCTGGTCGCCCTCTGGGATACCTTCGACAGCGGGCGGGCACGATTCCTCCCCGCGCAGCGGAGCCCCGACCTCGTTCCGACCGTGGACGGCTCGCCCGACCTGGTCGTCGAGGTCGTGAGCAACAGCTCGGTGCGGAAGGACACCGTGCTCCTTCCTCCTCGCTATGCCAGGGCCGAGATCCCCGAGCACTGGCTCGTCGATGCTCGCGGGGATTTGAGGTTCGAGATCTTCACCCTCCGCGGCGACGCCTACGCCGCCGTCCCGCCGGACGCTGACGGTTGGACGCCTTCGTCAGTGCTCGGCGGCCGGTTCCGGCTGCTCCGCCTTCGGACGCATGGTGGCAACTGGCGCTACGTCCTGGAAGACCGGCACTGATCTCCTGCATTGAAGCCGCTCGCTGCCGCCCGTACGGATGGGCCAGCGCCCCGAGACACTGCTCTAATGTGAGCTCACGCTGGCTTTGCGGAGCACACGCTGGGCCAGTGTCCCGGGACATTGCTCCAGTGTGAGCCACGCTGGCGTTGCGGAGCGCACGCTGGGCCAGCGTCTCGGGACACTGCGCCAGTGTAGCTCACGCTGGCTTTGCGGAGCACACGCTGGGCCAGTGTCCCGGGACATTGCTCCAGTGTGAGCTCACGCTGGCGTTGCGGAGCGTACGCTGGGCCAGTGTCCCGGGACGCTGGCCCAGTGCGAGCTGACACTGGTTTTGCGGAGCGGCCTCGCTGGAGCCGGCGCGGCTCGCGGTCCCGGTCGCTGGGAACGGCGGGTCCCGGTCGCCGGGCTTCCAGGACGGATGCCCTCTCACGGAGACTTCAGAGACACACTCCAGGAAGGGGCGCCGCGCCCTGACCCGGCGTCACGCAACTTCCTGCCCCCTCTTGCGTAGACGAGATCAGAGTGATATCACTCTGGTATCGACCGAAGGGAGAAACCGAACCATGATCCGCGAGAAGGAGTCCAACGGCAGCTCAGGCATCCCCTGGTTGTTGGTGTTCCTCGTCCTGTTCCTGTTATCGATTCTCTGCCTCGTCCTGGCGATCCGGGCGGGCAGCGGCTGGGGCGTCGGCGGCAGCATCGTGTTGATGATCGCCACGATCTTCGGCCTGTGCGGGCTGTTCCTGGTCAATCCGAACGAGAGCAAGGTGCTGCAGCTCTTCGGCGAGTACGTGGGCACCGCCCACAAGGCCGGCCTGCGGTGGGCCAACCCCTTCTACAGCAAGAGGAAGGTCTCGGTCCGCACGCGCAACTTCGAGACGGGCAAGCTCAAGGTCAACGACCGGAGCGCCAACCCGATCGAGATCGCGACCGTGGTGGTGTGGAAGGTGGTGGACACCGCCGAGGCGCTGTTCAACGTGGACGACTACATCAACTTCGTCCACGTGCAGAGCGAGGCGGCCCTGCGCAACCTGGCCACGCACTACGCCTATGTGCCCGAGACGGAGGGTGAAATGTCGCTGTCGAGCCACACGGCCGAGATCTCGGGGCAGCTCCGCGGCGAGATCCAGGACCGGCTGGAGCAGGCGGGCGTCGACGTCCTCGAAGCCCGCATCAGCCACCTCGCCTACTCGCCCGAGATCGCGGCGGCGATGCTCCAGCGCCAGCAGGCGAGCGCCGTGGTGGCCGCCCGCTTCAAGATCGTCGAGGGCGCGGTCGGCATGGTCGAGCACGCGCTCGAGATGCTGGCTGAAAGAGGGGTCGTCGAGCTCGACGGCGAACGCAAGGCGGCCATGGTCAGCAACCTCCTGGTGGTGCTCTGCGGCGACCGTCACCCGCAGCCGGTGATCAACGCGGGCAGCCTGTATCACTGAGGGACGCTTGGCCGACCGGAAGAATTACCCGCTGCGGCTGGACCCGGAGGTCTACGAGGCCCTCCGGGTCTGGGCCGGCGACGACCTGCGCAGCGTCAACGCGCAGATCGAGTTCCTCCTCGTGCGCGCCCTGCGCCAGGAGGGCCGGGCGCCGCGGAAGCTGCGCGGCGGTGGGGAGCGGGCCGAAGACGACAAGCCCGTCTGAACAAAGCGCCGCAGAGTGTGTCTGTGTCCCGCCGGACCCCGAGCCTTTCTCGCCGGATGTCCGAGGGAGACCATGCATACTCACCGCTTCTCGTTTTCAGCCCTGACCGCAATCGCCTTCTGCCTCGTCGTTCTCGCTTGCTGCCCTGCAGCCTGGGCAGCCGCCGCAAGCTCGCCGCGCAAGCTCAACGGGCCGCTGCCTCCAGGGGGTCGCGTATCGTTCGGCTTCCAGATGAGCCCGGACGGCCGGCGGGTCGTCTACGCAGCCGACCAGGAGACGGCGGGCAGCCCCGAGCTGTTCAGCGTACCGCCGGACGGCGGTGAGCCCGTGAAGCTCAACGGGCCGCTGCCCGCGGGCGGCGGCGTCTCGATCTTCACCATCAGCCCGGACAGCCGCTGGGTCGTCCATGTCGCTCCCAAGGTGGGCGGCGGCACCGGCGTGTTCCGAGTCGCGCTGGAAGGAGGAGACTCCGTCGAAGCTCCAGGGTCCGCCGGGCGGAGGCGTCACGAGCCTTGCGATCACCGCGGACAGCGCGCATGTGGTCTATGAGCGAATCACCGGACCCAACTTCGGCAAGGTCCGCGAGATCTTCAGCGAGCCGCTCCTGGGCGGCGGCACCGTCCTCGCCCTGAGCGGACCGGTGTTCGTCGGCGGCGGCTGGTTCAATCTGCACCTCGGTGCCGACGGCCGTCACATCCTCTACGATGGCCGGATCTCTCCCCACCAGGCCCTCTACAGCGTGCCGGTGACCGGCGGCCCGCCGGTGGTGCTCCACCCCGGAGACAGCAGCCTGCAAGGTTTCACCTTTACGCCGGACGGCGGCCGCGTGGTCTACATCGCCAGCTTCATCGATGCCTTCATCGTGCCGGTCCAGGGCGGGACCGCGCTCCCCCTGGGTCAGGTCTGGGCTCCCATCCTCCCCATCAGCCCTGACGGCGCGTGGCTCGTGCTCAACAGCGAGCATCTCTACAGCGTTCCGCTGGCCGGCGGCCCGCCCATTCTGCTGGCGGAGGGGCCACAGCTCACCACATTCCTCATCAGCCCCGATTCCTCGTCCGTGCTCTACCTGGCCAACCGGGATTCCGATCCCCGCAAAGAGCTCTACAACATACCCATCGCCGGAGGGCCCTCCGTTCTGTTGAGCGGCCCCCCTGTCAGCGAGGGGCCGAGCCGCGTGTCCGTCACCGCCGACAGCTCTCGGGTGGTCTATGTCGATCAGGACCTCTTCAGCGTGCCGATCGCCAGGGGCACCGCGATACGGATCAGCCATCCGCTCGCCGGCTTCGACATTGTGCGCGAATTCCAACTCACGCCCGACGGCAGAACCGCCGTCTACCTGGCGGCGAATGCTACCCCCTCCGTGCCAGAGCTCTTCCAGGTATCAGTACTCGGCGGGACGCCCGCCCGCCTCAACGGCCCGCTTGTCGCTGGAGGCCGCATCCAGCGGTATGCCCTCACCGGCGACGGCCGGCACGTGGTCTACCTTGCCGATCAGGATACGCGGGGGATACCCGAGCTCTACGCCGCCGGCCTGGGCGACGGCTGCTCGGTGGACGTCCAGCCTCTGTCGCAGCGGGATCCGCGCTGGAGCTGCGAGCACTACGACCACTGCCCGGCGACGGCCTGCACCGCGGCCGATTCCCACGAGTGCACGATCGGCGACCTCGGCTGCGCGCTGACCTCGCTGGCCATGGCCCTCACCTTCGCGGGCATCCCCATCGATCCGAGCGCGCTCAATCAGTTCATGAAGACCCACCCGGGGGATTTCGATCCCGCGACCCATGGGGTCCATTTCGCCAATACCACGCGGGACCTCTCGCGGGCCCAGACCGATCCCGGCCTGCGGCTCTTCAAGCTCTCGAGCCTCGGCGGCAGCAGGAATTCGCTGCGCGATCCGGCAGGCGCGGAGAAGGTCCTGGAGGATGCGCTCTGCGGGCCCACGCCGTATCCGGTGATCGTCAAGGTGCCCAACAGCTCAGGCGCCCTGGGCCATTACGTCCTGGTCACCGGCCGGCAAGTCAGCTCCGGCGGCAGCGTGAGCTTCCTGGTCACCGACCCCTACCCGCGGGCAGTCCCGCGCAAGACGCTCGACGAGTACCGCAACGCCCTCGGGCAGCCGGAGTACGAGACCGTGGGCGCGGTGGTGGACCCGCCGGACGACATCAGCGAGCTGAACGTCTCTGTGCAGGACCGGGTGGGGCTCCTGGTGACCGACGTCCTCGGCCGGAGGACCGGAGAGGACTCGGACGGCGGGGAGCCGCTGCAGGAGATCCCGTCCTCCTCGCACGAGCTGGACGGAGTGGAAGATGAGGAGTCGGGAGACCGGCCGTTCGGGCTCGCCCATTCGGTGTCGATCTTCCAGCCGATGGAGGGGGACTACCGCATCCGGCTCGCGGGATCGCGGCCGGGACCGTACACGCTGACGATCCGCGCGTTCGACCAGAACGGCGACGCGCAGCCGCCGCTCTCGCTGCCCGGGATCGCCGGCGAGGGCTCGCTCTCGACCTTCGACCTCGGGCTCCGCACGGCTCCGGGGGCCGTCTCGCGCCTCGTGCGGACGGCCACGTTCGCGAGCCTGCTGGAGGACGTCCGGAACGCGCAGGCGCAGGGTCTGATCCGGTCCGGGGGGACCGCGCGGTCGCTCATCGCAAAGGTCGAGGCCGCAGCCAAGGCGGCGCAGCAGGGCCGGACCGAGACGAGCCGGAATATCCTGCGAGCCTTCGTCGCCGAGGTCCGGGCTCAGAGCCCGAAGCATGTGAGCCCGCTGGCGGCGCAGATCCTCCTCGAGGATGCCGCCTCTCTCCTGGCGCAGGGGATTGGAGGTAACTGAGTGAGCGGCGGCCTCCGCCCCGGGCCCGGAGCGGAGGCTATGTCCAGGAGGTAACCTCTGCCATGTTAGACGGGAAGAGTTGCAAAAATGTTCCCGTCTCGCATGGGTTTGAGGTCTATTTCGGCGCGATCTCCGCCACGGCCGCCGGCTTCGGCTCCTCGTCCTTGCAGCCGTAGACGTAGACCGGGGTGCCGACCGGGACCATCTTCGGCAGGCTGCTCGAGGCGAACATCGGGATGCGGATGCAGCCGTGGCTCGCCGGATAGGCCGGGACGTCCAGGCTGCCGTGGATGGCGATGCCGCCCACGATGTACATGGGGTTGTGCATCTCTCCCAGCGGGCTGGTCTTCCAGCCGGAGAGCTTCTGGTAGACCTCCAGACGGCCGCAGGGAGTGATGGCCCGGGTCTCCGGATAGCCGTTCTCGTAGAAGCGCTTGCCCGAGCCCGAGGAGATCGGCAGGACGTTGCCCACCTTCCCCTCGGCGTCGACCAGGAAGAGGACCTGCCGCGCGAGGTCCACCTCCAGGTGTGGCCCGTTCTTCTGCCTGGGCCGCGGCGCCACCGCCATCGACAGGGCGTTGTACTCGGCCCGGGTCAGCCGCCCCGTAGCCTTCGCTCCCTGGATCTTCTGAAAAGCGACCAGGGCATGGCGCGTGGCGCCGTCCCAGACGCCGTCCACGGGACCTGTCCAGAAGCCGAGTTCCTTGAGCCACTGCTCGGCCCGGCGGGTCTCGTCTTTGGTGAGGGCAGGATTTGAAGATTTCGAGGTTCCTGCGGCGGCCGGTCCAGCGCTCACCGCGACCAGCAGGACGAACAGCAAAGCCACCCATCGCATCCGACTGTCTCCTTCCACCCGGTGCACCGCGGCCCCCCTGGCCGCGGGGATGCATTCCCTTTATACGATCCTCACCGTCACAATACACCAGGCACGTGAGGCTCCAGCAACAGCAGTGCCAACAGGGCCGCGCGCTCGGGCATACGGTCGACCAGCACGTGCTCGTGATCGGCATGGGCACCGTCGCCGACCGCGCCGAGGCCGTCCAGGGTGGGGACGATCTGGCTGGTGAAGCTGCCGTCGGAAGCGCCGCCGGCCGTGCCCTCCCCCAGCTCGACGCCCAGCTCCCGGGCGCAGCGCTCGGCCGCCTGCCAGAGCAGACGATTGCCCGGCGTGGCTTCGAGCGGCGGCCGGTCGAGCCCGCCTTCGACCTCCAGGCTCGTTCCCGGCGTCCGCGGCTGGAGCGATCGGATGGCCCGCTCAATC
Source organism: uncultured Holophagales bacterium (assembly GCA_963842525.1). Taxonomy (GTDB): domain Bacteria; phylum Acidobacteriota; class Thermoanaerobaculia; order Multivoradales; family UBA5704; genus UBA5704. The sequence goes on along the minus strand of CAWJGT010000009.1, from coordinate 361,638 downwards.
TCCCGGGCATCTTCCATGCGCAGCACCCGGACATCGACCTCGGCCTGCGCCGCAGGCGCCACCACGTTGCGGCGGATGCCTCCGGAGACCACCCCGACGTTGATGCTCACGCCGCGTTCCGGATCTGCCAGGTCGTACAGGCTGCGGATGACGTGAGCGAGCTCCAGGACAGCGCTCGCTCCCTTCTCCGGATCGAGCCCTGAATGGGCCGCCCGCCCGTGGACCCGGATCGTGAAGCGGAGCGAGCCCTTGCGGCGGGTCTTGAGCTTCCCCGCAGGCCCGAGCGCCGGCTCCAGGACGTAGACCCGGCGGGCGCGGCGGGCCAGCCGCAGGAGGAGCGGCATGGAGTCGGCGCTGCCGATCTCCTCGTCCGAGCTGACGAAGACGACCGGCGCGAGCGGCGGCTCAATTCGCAGCTCGGCCATGGCGCGCAGGGCGAAGATCCCCTGCACAAGCCCGCCTTTCATGTCGAAGACGCCAGGCCCGGCGAGCCGGCCGTCGCGGACCTCGACCGGCATCCGCTCGACAGTCCCCAGCGGCCAGACCGTGTCGCAGTGGCCGACGAGGAGCTGGGCGCTCTGACCGTTCCGCGCGGCCCTGGGCGACGCGGCCCAGATCTGGCCGCCGCTCGTCCGGCCGCGCACGCGGCGCACGACCAGCCCGGCTCCGGAAAGCTCATCAGCGAGCCGCGCGAAGACCGCCTCCTGAGTCTCCGGGACGAGGGAAGGGGTTTCGAGCCGCGCCAGGTCTCGCAGCAGCTCCACCATCTCTCCCTGACGCTGACGCAAGAGGGAGAGGAGGGCTGGTGCGGGAGGCGTCATGCTTCAATCGTACCGGATTGCCACCAGCGGATCGGTCGCCGCCGCGCGCCGGGCCGGGAACCAGCAGGCGGCAAAGGCGATGAACGTGAGGACGAGCGCGACCGTGGCGAAGGTGGCGGGGTCGTTCGGCTGCACCCCGAAGAGGAAGCGCCGCAGCACCCGCACTGCCGGCCAGGCGAGGAGCAGTCCGAGGCCGAGGCCGATCGCGAGCTGCCTCATCCCTTGCCCCAGGATCAGGCCGAGCACGCTCTCCCGGCGCGCCCCGAGCGCCAAGCGGACGCCGATCTCCCGCGTGCGCTGCTCCACCGAAAACGCGATCACTCCATAGATGCCCACCGAGGCCAGCAGCAGCGCGCTCAGGCCGAAGATCGCGAACAGGATCGCGAACAGGTTGCTGTGGAATTGGTTGCGCGCTAGCAGCTCCTCCAGGCTGGAGATCCGGTAGGCGGCCATGTCGCTGTCGAGGCCCGCGACCACGGCGCGCAGGCTTTCGGTGAAGGCCTCCGGCTTCCCCTGGCGGGTCTTGATGGCCAGGCTCACGAAGCGGGGACAGCCCTGGGCCAGAGGCAGATAGACCATCTCGGTCCACTGGGCCTGGCGGGTCCCGACAGAGATCTCGGTGTCCGCCGCCACACCCACCACGGTGCGCCAGGGCTGCGCCTCCGCCTCCTCCCCCTTCTCATCCTCCTCGCCGACCAGCCGCACCTGCCGGCCGAGGGGGTTCTGCCCAGGCCAAGCGGCGCGGGCAAAGCTCTCGCTGACGATCAGGACAGGGAGGCCGCCGGCCTTGTCGAGAGGACCGAAATCCCGGCCGTGGCGCAGCGGGATGCGGAAGGTGTCGAAATAGCCGGGAGAGATGCTGGCCGTCCAGGTGACCGGCCGGTCCTCCGGACGGGGATAGGAGCGGCCGGCCACGGTATAGAGGCTCGTGGGGCCGCCGTTGCCGGGCAGCATGGTCGTCGTGGCCGCGGCCTGGGCTCCGGGGTGCCCGTGCAGCCGCGCCACGAGCTGGTCGACGAAGGCAATGCGGTCCGCCTCCTCGGGGTAGGAAGTCTCGAAGAAGGGGACCCGGGCGGTCAGCACGTCCTTCTGGTCGAAGCCGAGCTCCACCGTCCGCAGCTTGATGACGCTCTTGACCATCAATCCCGTGAAGACCAGCAGCAGGCACGAGAGCGTCAGCTCGCCGACGACCACAAACCGGCTGAGCCGGCCGAGGATCAGGGCCGGGCCGCCGCGCCCTTCGTCCTTGAGCACATCGGTAATGTCCGGCCGGGAGGCCTGGAGCGCCGGCATCAGCCCCGCCACGAGGGCGGCCAGCAGGGTCAGGCCCAGAGCGAACACCAGCGAGGCGGGGTCGAGCGCGATCCGCACCCAGTAGGGCGGGTTCATCAGGCCGATGGCTGCATTGAGGAAGTCCAGGGCCCAGCCGGCCAGGAGGACCCCCGGGACGGCGCCCAGCAGCGAGAGCAGCAGGCTCTCGAGCAGGAGCTGGCGCACCAGGGTCCTGCGCTGCGCCCCCAGGGCCGAACGGACGGCGAGCTCGCGGGTGCGGCGTGAGGCTCGCGCCATCAACAGGCTCGCCACGTTGGTGCAGGCGATGAGGAGGACGAAGAGGCAGCACGCCAGCATGACGTAGAGCATCATGCGGATCGACCGCGGCACGTATTCGTCGCCGAGCGGCTTGACGATGGCGTCCAGCCCTTCGTTGGTGTCCGGCCGCTCGGCGGCGAGCGCGCGGGCGATCCCTTCCATCTCGGCCCGCGCCGCCGCGCGGGTGGCCTCCGGTTTCAGGCGGCCGATCACCGCCACGGTTTCGCGGTAGCCACGGCTGCCCCGTAACGGATCCAGGGGAAAGTTGGTCCACGCCTGCTCCAGCATGGGGAACGAGAAGCCCTGGGGCATGACGCCGGCGATCGTGCCCGGCGTGCCGTTGATCCGGACCGTCCGGCCGACCACATGGGGGTCGCCCCCGTAGCGGCTCCTCCAGACGCCCCAGCCGAGCACGACCACCGGCGCGGCGCCCGGCGCTTCGTCGCCCGGCTGGATGCCGCGGCCCAGGAGCGGCCGGACCCGGAGCACGGGCAGGAGCCCGCTGCTGACGAACGCGCCGTCGAAGCGCTCGGCCGGCCTCTCGCCCTTCTCTCCTGCGCCGGTCAGGATGATCGTCCCCGGATAGTAGGCGGCCAGCTCTTCGAAGGAGGTCTGGCGGCGGCGCCAGTCGAGAAAGTCGCGGAGAGGGACCGCCAGGCTGGGCTGGTCCTTGGAGGGACGGGCGGTCTCCAGGTAGAGGATTCGCTCGGGCTCGTCCAACGGCAGCCCGCGGAAAATGAGGCCGTAGACGACGCTGAACATCGCGGTCGACAGCCCGATGCCCAGCGTCAGGGCCACCACAGCCGCCAGGGTGTGGCCGGGGCTCTTCCCCAGCAGGCGCAGCCCGAACCGAACGTCACGCGCGATCATGGTCATGGGATCGTCCCTCCGCAGTCTCTGGATACTACGGAGGGCGAGACGTAGCCGTCCAGGACGAGGTCAATCGTATCGGATCGCCACCAGCGGATCGGTCTCCGAGGCTCGATGGGCCGGCAGCCAGCAGGCCACGAAGGCGACCAGCGCGAGCACGAACGACACCAGGGCGAAGGTCGCCGGATCGTTCGGTTTCACGCCCACCAGGACGTTCGCCAGCAGCTTCGACACCGGCCAGGCGCCGAGCAGGCCGAGGACGAGGCCGACGCCGAGCTGCCACATCCCCTGCCGCAGGATCAGCCCGAGCACGGTCTGCCGCCGCGCGCCGAGCGCCATGCGGATGCCGATCTCCTGCGTCCGCTGCTGCACCGAGAAGGCGATCACTCCGTAGATGCCCACCGAGGCCAGGACCAGGGCGCTCAGGCCGAAGATGGCGAAAAGCGTGCCGAACAGGGTGGAGAAGAAGCGGCTCCGCACCAGGACCTCCTCCATCGTATAGGGCCAATAGATGGGCAGGTCCGGATCGATCGTGGCGATCGCCTGGCGCAGCGTCCCGGTGAAGGCGGCCGGGTCCGCCTCCTGCCGGGTGCGGATCGCGACGCTCACGAAGCCGGGACAGCCCTGGGCGAGCGGGAGGTAGAGGCCCTCCTTCCGCTCGAACTCCTCGCTCTCCTCCGAGCTGGCGATCTGGCTGTCTGCCACGACCCCGACCACGGTGCGCCACTTTTCTCCCTCCGCGTCCGGGCCGGACAGGCGGATCTGCCGGCCGAGCGGGTCCTCCCCCGGCCAGGCCGTCCTGGCGAAGCTCTCGTTGACGATCGCCACGGGCAGGCTGTCGGGCGTGTCGAGCCGGTTGAAGTCGCGCCCCCGCCGCAAGGGGATGCGGAAAGTCTCGAACCAGTCCTCGGAGACGCTGCCGAACCAGGTGAGCGGCTGTTCCTGCTCGGTGGCGTAGGCGCGGCCGGCGACCTCGAAACGGGTCAGGCCACCGTTGTTGCCCGGCAACAGGGTGCTCGCGGTCGCCGTCACGGTCCCGGGATGCGCGCGCAGCCGGTCCATGAGCTGGTCGAAGAACCGGACGCGGTCCTTTTCCTCCGGGTAGACGCTCTCGAACAGGGCGATGCGCGCCGTGAGGATCCCCTTCTCCTCGAAGCCCAGGTCCAGGGTGCGCAGCTTGACGATGCTCCTGACCATCAGCCCGGCGCCGATCAGCAGCAGGCAGGAGAGGGCCACCTCGAAGATGACCACCAGGCGGCTCATCCGCCCGGGGCGCAGGCCGGAGCTGCCGCGCCCCTCGTCCTTGAGCACGTCCGTGACGTCCGGCCGCGAGGCCTGGAGCGCCGGCATCAGCCCCGAGACGAGGGCCGCCAGGAGCGCCGTCCCGAAGGCGAAGGCCAGCGCCACGGGATCGATGGCGATATGGATCCAGAATGGCGGATTGCGCTCCGCGATCGAGTTGTTGAAGAGCTGTACGCCCCAGGCGGCGAGGAGCACGCCCGGGACCGCGCCGGCGAAGGAGAGCAGCAGGCTCTCGAGCAGGAGCTGGCCGACGAGCCGCCCGCGCGGCGCCCCCAGGGTCGAGCGGATGGCCAGCTCGCGGGTGCGGCGCGAGGCGCGGGCCATGAGCAGGCTCGCCACGTTGGTGCACGCGATCAGGAGGACGAAGAGACAGGCGCCGAGCATGGTCAGGAGGAGGCCGCGGATCGGTCCCTCCATGAACTCGTCCATGAGCGGCTTGACGCGCGCCTCCAGCCCCTCGTTGGTCTTCGGGTGCGCGGCGGCAAGCCCTTTGGCGATCGTCTGCATCTCCGCCCGGGCCTGCTCGATCGTCACGCCCGGCTTCAGGCGGCCGAGGACCTCCAGGGTCTCTCCTTCTCCACGCTCGATGCGCAGCGGATCCAGCCGCAGGTTGGTCCACACCTGCTCCGCCTCGGGGAAGGCGAAGCCCTGCGGCATCACGCCGATGATCGTGCCCGCCACGCCGTTGATGCGCACCGGCCGCCCCACGACCTCTGGACCTCCGCCGTAGCGGGCCTTCCAGACGCCCCAGCTCAGCAGGGCCACCGGCTCGGCATTGGGCGAGTCGTCAGCGGGCTGGAGGCCCCGGCCCAGGACCGGCTGCACGCGCAGGGCGCGCAGCAAGCCGCTGGAGACGAACCCGCCGTCGAAGCGCTCGGGCTTCTCCCCCCCTTGCCCGGCACTGCTCAGGTTGAGCGTGCCCGTGTAGTACCCGGTCAGGCTCTCCAAGGAAGACTGGCGCCGTTGCCAGTCGAGGAAGTCGTGCAGGAAGACCTCGCGGCTGGGCTCGTCGCGGGAAGGATTCGCCGTCTCCAGGTGCATGATCCGTTCGGGCTCCTCGAAGGGGAGCCCGCGGAAGATCGCTCCATAGACGATGCTGAACATCGCGGTCGACAACCCGATGCCCAAGGCCAGGGCGAGGATCGCCGCGATGGTGTGCCCGGGGTTCTTGAACAGCAGGCGGAGCCCGAACCGGAGATCTCGCGTGACTGCGCTCATGAGGCTCATCCCTCCTGCGGATAAGACGGAGAAAGGCGGATGCAGGTTCCCCTGTCAACCGTGCTTACGCCGGAAGGGCAGGAAAGGTTACAGGAGCGCTTTACGCCGGAGCGTCGGTGTGCGGCTCGGCACCGGCGGCGTTCTCGTCTTCCAGGCCGCGCCAGGTGCTCTCGTCGTCGTCGAAGATCGGCAGGACCGGCTGGCGCCCCTGGGCGGCGTTGACGTGCCAGCCCCAGAGGAGCGACCACTTGAGGTAGGTGCCGTACGCCTGGAGCATGCAGAAGACCAGGCCGTGCATGCCGTCGAGGATGCCGAGCTGGAAGATGTAGGTACGCAGGAAGCGCCAGCCCGAGCGGCCGAAGACCTCGACGAAGCCCGACCGCTTGCGCTCCTTCCAGTTCTGCGCCGCGCCCCAGAAGCTGTACTTCTCGATCCGCCGGACGTACTCGTCGAACGAGTCCGTCATGTAGTGCTCCATGGGGCTCTTCAGGATCGGGGCCGGCCCGCGGGTGATCATGTCGGCGTGGACCCGGCGGTTGGGGTAGTGGGCCGATCCCTTGCGGACCAGGCGGACCACGCGGTCGTGCTGCCAGCCGGAGAAGCGGATCACCTTGCCCAGGAACCAGACGCGGCGCTTGATGGTGTAGGCCTCGTGGGTGGGATTCCCGGCAAGGAGGCTCTGGATCTCTCTCTGCAAGGCCGGGGTGCACCGCTCGTCGGCGTCGAAGATCAGGATCCAGTCGTGCTCGACCTGGGTCATGGCCCAGTTCTTCTGCGACGCCGACCCGAAGTAGGTGCGCTGGACGAAGCGGACCTTCTCGTAGCCCTGCGCGATCTCCGCCGTGCGGTCGGTCGAGAAGGAGTCGACGACCAGGATCTCGTCGCACCAGAGGAGCGACTCGATACACCCGGCGATGTGCTGCTCCTCGTTGAAGGTGGTGATGATCGCCGAGACGGGCGGCTGGGGGCCGGTCGGTGCCATTCGTGCATCAGCCTATCAGGTTAGAATCCCCCCGCGTGCGCGACTATCTGGTCTTCCTCTTCCTGGTCGTGGTGAAGGTGCTGGCGCGGACCTTCTACCGGATCGACATGAAATTCATCGGCGACGTCCCGCCGCACCCCTGGCGGGGTCACCGCGTGGTTGCCATCCTCAACCACACGAGCCTCTACGAGGCGCTGTTCGCCGGCGGCCCGCCCGATCTCCTTCCTCTGGCGGCTCGCCCGCCACGGCGTGGTGCCGATCGCGCAGAAGACCGCCGGCCGTCCCGTGGTGGGCCGGTTCTACGGCCTGGTGGCGAAGCGGGTGATCTCGATCACCCGCGAGCGCGACGAGTCCTGGCGCGAGGTGCTGCGCCAGATCGATCCCGACGCCATGGTCCTCATCCTCCCCGAAGGGCGGATGAAGCGCGCCACCGGGCTCGACGCCGACGGCAAGCCGATGACGGTGCGCGGCGGCATCGCCGACATCCTGGAGACGATCGGCGAAGGGAGGATGCTGCTCGCCTACAGCGGCGGCCTGCACCACGTCCAGGTCCCGGGAGAGCGCTTTCCGCGCCTCTTCAAGAAGATCCGCATGCGGCTGGAGGTGCTGGACATCGCCGCCTACCGCGAAGCCCGCATGGCCGAGGGCGGTCCACGCGGCTTCAAGCGCGCCGTGGTCGAGGACCTGGAACGGCGGCGGGATCTCTACTGCCCGGTGGAGCCCGGCACCTGACCGGCGCGAGGACGACGCCTTGGCCTCTGCACTCCCCCCTGGAGCCGGCACCGGCCCGGTCGGGCCGTACCGTATCGACCGCCGCCTCGGCCGCGGCGGGATGGGAGAGGTCTACGCGGGCTTCGACGAGCGCCTCGACCGCCCGGTGGCCCTGAAGCGGATCTGGCCCGGGCAGGAAGAGGGCAGCACAGCCCGCAAGCGCTTTCAGCGCGAGGCGCGGGCCGTCGCCCGGCTCCACCACCCGGCGATCGTCCAGATCTTCGACTGGGTCGAGTCCGGCGACGGCGACTGGATCGTCATGGAGCTCGTCGAGGGCCGGTCGCTGCGCCACCTGCTGCACGAAGGCCCGCTGGCGCCCGGCCGTGCAGCGCGCCTCGCCCGCGACGTCCTCGTTGGGCTCGCCGTGGCCCATGCCGCGGGCATCGTCCACCGCGACCTCAAGGCCGAGAACGTCATGGTCACGGCCGACAGCTCGCCTGGCAAGGTCGAACAGGCCAAGATCCTCGACTTCGGCCTGGCCCGTCGGGTCGCCCCTGAGGCCAGCGAGACCCGGATCTCGACCGACGGCAGGCTGGTCGGCACGCTCTCCGCGATGTCTCCGGAGCAGGTCCGCGGCCGCGAGGTGGGGCCGCGGAGCGACCTCTTTGCCCTCGGCAGCCTGCTCTACGAGATGACGGCGGGCGACTCGCCGTTCCGCGGCGACTCCGCTGCGGAGATCCTGCACCGCATCTGCACCTGGGACCCTCCGCCGGTGATGTCCGTCCATCCGGCCGTGCCCGAGGCCCTGTCGGGGTTCATCGGCCGGCTGCTCGAAAAGGATCCGCGGAAGCGTCCCGACAGCGCCGCAGAGGCCCTGGTCGAGCTCGACGAGATCCTGAGGTCGCTTCCCGCCGAGGACACGGCCTGGGAGGCGCGCGACGGCGGTCCGCTCCGCACCCCGCGCGACACGCCGACGATCCTGCCCGGGTCCCGCCGCTACCGTGGCAAGCTCGCGGGGCGCGCTGCCGCTGGCGTCGCAGCCCTGGGCACGCTCGCGGCGGTGGCGGTCTGGCTTCAGAGCCCTCCAAAGACGCTGTACGTGGCGGTTCCGCAGACCGTGGTCGTGGCCCGGCAGGACCAAGGCAGGGACCTCGACCTGGCGGCCGGCGCGGTGCGCACAGCGCTCCTCCAGGGCCTGCTCCGCTTCCGCAGCGTCGCCGCCCTGGAGCCCGGCAGCGGCGACCCCGCGGCGTCCGATCCGGTGGCCCTCGCCCGCGTCCTGGCGGCCGACGAGGTTCTTGCCTCGCGTCTGGAGTGTGGCGCCCAAAGCTGCCGGCTGGTGCTGCGCCGCCTCCGCGGCGCGGATGGGCATCTGCTCTGGACCGAGGGCTTCACCGCCGACGCCGGCAGCCTCCTGGAAATGAGCTTCGCGGTCATCGAGCACCTGCGCGGCGCCTATCCCGAGGCCCGGCTGCGGCCGGGAGCCCGCGACCTGGAGGTGCGGGCCGAGGACTACGAGGCGTATCTGCGCCTGAAACGGCGGTTCCTTCGCCGCGAGCAGGGCTTTGCGACCGACGAGCTCGTCGCCGCGCTGGAGAGGCTGGAACGCACGTCTCCCCACTTTCTGGAGCTGCCCCTGGAAAGGGCCTCCGCCCTGGTCAAGCGCTTCGAGGAGACGCGCAATCGCGCCGATCTGGAGCGCGCCACCCAGGCGGTGGAACGCGCCCGCACCGTGGCGCCGGAGGATCCCCGGGCCCTCGCGCAGCAGGCCGAGGTCGCGCGGGCGGCCGGCAGGATGGACGAGGCCGCTGCGGCCCTCGAACGGCTGCGACGGCTCGAGCCCGGCAACGTCCGCAACCTGCAACAACAGGCCTGGTTCCTCGAACAGAAGGGGCAGCGGCGGGAGGCCCTCGCCTTGATGCGCGAGGTCGTCCGCCAACGGCCGGCCCCGAGCACGTACTCCAACCTGAGCAGCATGCTCTACCGCCATGGCGATGCCGCGGGGGCACGTCAGGCGTTAGAGGCAGCGCTCGCCATCGAGCCTCAAAATTTCGACGGCCTCTCGCAACTCGCTCAGCTCGAGCTCGCGAGCGGCGATCCGGAGCGCGCCGCGGCGCTCTACGAGAAGCTGGTGAAGCGCTCCCCGGAGAGCACGGAGCTGACCAACCTGGGGACCGCGTTGCTGCTCACCGGCCGGTACGCCGACGCGGCGCACCGCTTCCGGCAGGCGCTGAAGCTGGAGCCGGGCTCGCCCTTCGCAACGCTCAACCTGGCCGACGCCGAGCTGCTGACCGGCCGCCGGGAGGAGGCGTCGGCGCTCTACCGGCAACTACTGGAGCAGATCAACCGCGATCCCCAGCCCGGCAAGCTCCTGACCCTCCGCGCTCAAGCCCTGGCTCATCTCGGTCGGGGCCCGGAAGCCGTGGCCGCCGCACAGGAGGCCCTGCGCCTCGATCCGGAAAACCCTCTCAAGGCCTACGAGGCCTCTCTGGTCTTCGCTCTCGTGGGCGACCGTGTCTCGGCCCTGTGGAATGCCCAACGGGCCCTGGACCGCGGCTTCGACCCGCGCTGGTTCGCCTTCCCCTGGTTCGACCCGTTGCGTCCCCGTCTCGCGGAGATGACGGCCGCGAGGGATCATCCCTGAGGTGGTCCGGGAGGTGGCTCGGGAGATGATATGGGAGCCTTCTCCACGATGGTCGGATCGAGCTGCATCGCGCCACCCTCCTTCCGGATGCAAAGGATATAAGGAGCCCGGTCCGCGGAGTCGTAGAGATTCAGATTGAAGCTGGCTTGCCGCTCCACCGGTCCGTTCGTGTTGTCGACCATCATGGATAACGTTTTGTACGGCGGGTCGATCGGATCGTAGAGCGTGATCCACGCCGGCGTCTCCGCTGAATGGGTCCAGGTGACGGGTTTGCGTGGAGTCCCCTCTGGATCGCCCGCATTGTTGAACCGTAGCGTCCGCTCCGGGCCCACCGAGGGAATGGTGAACACGAAAACGGTCCCGTTACCGCCCGTGACGGGAAACTCATGATCCGTCCGTTCCGCGCCGTCGGGCCGGTACAGCTTGGGCACCCCGTGGTTGTCAACTGCTTCATCGGGATATTTGATGTAATAGATCTCCGTGAGCCTCGCCATAACTCTTTCTCCTTGGCCACCTGTGCGGCCCGATTCTACACCCAAAAGCCGCCCGCCGTAACGGCGGGCGGCTGGGTCAGGCCTCGACGCCCTGCGTGGGCTGCCTCAGGACAGGTTCACAGTGGTCGTATCGCTCTGAGCATAGGTCGGAAGCGTGCGGTACGAAACCGTGAATCGGGGGTTGAGCTTGGGCGTGACGGCGAACGGACCAGGCTCCTGAGAATTTTCAATCCTCTTGAGCGTCCAGTGGTAAACCTGCGTCTGCGGCTGACTGCCCTGAGGGAGGTCCGGAAAGGTGATGGTCGGCGGCTTCACCTGGTTTCCGTCGGCGTCGCAGAGATACGCCGTATGGATGTTCGCCTCGCAATCCATATTTACCAAGATGGAGACGTCATCCAGGTCCGGCGTTCCCTTGTTGGTCAACGTGATCGAACCTGTGACCACGTGATGGAATGATCCCTCATCCACCAGGGTGGCCTGCTGGTAATAGGTGTGGGTGATCTCGAGCATGGGCGCCATGTCGCCGGAGGTGTCGTACGTGGCCGGGTTTTGTGTACCGCAAACCGGATCTGCTCCTGAATAATACGAGGTCGCCATTGTGTTTCCTCCTTTTTGTCGTAATCCAATTAGCTGTCGAAAGGTTTGTCCTCGTCAACTGCTCCTCACCGTGTAGCTGCCCACGGGGATCAGATAGCCGGGTGCTTCCATCAGGCGCGCGAGCTGCTGCTTTCCAAGTCCTCTTCGTTGCAGGCGGGCAGGGGTGGCGGCGTATTTCTGGAACTGCTCCCCGGCGGAGCCTGCGCCGACCTGGAAATAGCTGATGCAAACACTGGCACCTGCCGGCCACGGCGTATTTCCGGGCAGGCTCACCCCGACGTCCAGGACACCCTGGAAACCCGCAGGGAGCACCGTCGTGAAGCTCTCTTGCGTTGAATTGATGACCGGGTTTGGCCCATCTTCCGCACACTGCATGGAGACTTGCGGGGTCATGTTGAGCCCGATCGGAGTGACCAAAAACAGGAACGTCCCGGGGGTATCGTTGAGGTTTCCGAACTGGAGGCTTCCCTGCCAACTGGGCGGCGGGGGACTGCCCATCAGATGGACGTTGCGCCAGGCGACTCCTGGATTGTTGCCAACCCAGTTTACGAAGTCGTTGATCGAGTTGATATTGGGAAGGGGATTGTCCGAGTTGGAGGCCATCGCCAGGAGACAGTAGTGGGTGTTGTCACTTGTCGGCGTCGCCCAGCGGAAAGCGGCGTTGCCGGCGACGAATTGGCCCCCGTCGGCGGTGATCGGGAGATAATTTCCAGCCGCGGCCGTCGAGATCTGCGTCCACGTGGAGGGCTGAGAAAGCAGCGAGGGATCCGCCCAATAGAGGTAGAGGTTGGTGGATTGCGTGGTCCCGTTGAGGTTCAGACCGCGGAGATAGATGTAGTTGGTTTCCCCCTGATTCAGTTGAGCCCCGATGTCCTGGCCGCGAGTGCTGGTCAGCGTGCTTGTCGCATCGGGCATTTCATTGGGCCCCCAGGGGACGATGTCGGGCGAAGCCCACAAAGCATCGTACGTGTCGGGCGAGCCTGTGTCCCACAAGGTATCGCGCAGTAGAAAATTGGCGTACTGTGCCATGGATCAACCTCCTTGGTTGCCGGTGAAGGCTCCGGATCGAAGCCTCAGGTTTTTTCGAGACACCAGGAGCTTTGGCAAGAGATGTGCCAGCGTTTCCCCGGGTGAAGGCCGCGATGGCGTCGTCGATAGAGGATGTCCACGGACGTCCGCGAACACCGCGCACGATGTCCGCGGACTTCGGAAACCTATGAATCAGAAGAGGGCCAGGCTGGCGAAACGCTCTGAGCTCATCCAAAGCCCAGGGCGGTCATGCGCCGCTTCAACCCCTGGGGCGAGACGCGGAGCCTGGCGGCTGCGGCGGTGGGATCGCTGCCGCAATCCGCCAGGGCGCTTTCGATCTCTGCGCGCCCCAGCTCCACCGCCTTGCGGATCTGCGGACAGCTTTCGATCAACCGGTAGAGCGTCGGCCGCGAGACCTTCAGGGCCTCGGCCGCGGGCTGCAACTGCCAGCGGTGGTGCTCGAGAGCGGCGAGGAGCTCTTCGGCGCTCACCTCCGAGGATCTGCGGTAGCGCCGGAAGAGAGTCTCCCGAGGGGGAGGCAGGGCATCGGCGGCCGGCCGCGGCACGGCGACCGCCGGTTCGCGGAGCAACTGGTCCACCAGGCGTCCGAAGTCCTTCTCGCGCAGGCCGTCCCGCCGGGCGATCAGCAGCCGCCGGGTCACGTTGCGCAGTTGGCGGACGTTACCCGGCCAGTCGTCTTCCACCAGGCGGGCGACGAGCTCAGCCGGCGGCCACGGCCGGTCCGCGGTCCCGAAGTCCGGTCCGCTCTCGCCCAATGCCTGCGATTCCAGGCTCAGGAAATGAAAGAACAGCCGGGCAACGTCGTCGCGCCGCTCGCGCAACGCCGGCAGATGGATCTCAAAGCCCGCCAGGCGGTGCAGGAGCGGCGCCCGGAAGCGTCCCTCGGCGATGGCCGCTTCGAGCCCCGCGTCGGTGGCGGCGATGATCCGGACGTTGACGGGCAGCGTCTCGACGCTCCCCACCGGCTGGATCTGCCGGGTCTCCAGGGCGCGCAGGAGCATGACTTGGACCTCCGGTGGCGTTTCGCCGATCTCGTCGAGAAACAGGGTTCCCCCCTCGGCGGCACGGAAAAAGCCGGGCTTCGGGCGGTCGGCGCCGGTGTAGGCGCCGCGGACGGCGCCGAACAGCTCGGAGGCGGCGAGCGACGGCGGCAGCGCCGCCAGGTTGAGGGTCACATAGGGTCCCTGCCGGCGCCTGCCCGCGTCGTGGAGGGCGCGCGCCACCAGCTCCTTGCCGGTGCCGGTCGCACCGCGCAGCAGCACCGGCACGTCAAGGCCGGCGGCCGAGCGGATCTCCTGGCGCAAGCGCAGAGCCGCGGCCGATTCTCCGACCAGGCCGAAGCCGGGCACCGAGGCCGGCACCGGATCGACCGGATGCAGCAGCAGGGCGATGCGCCGGGCGAGCACCAGGACCACCCCGCGCTCAACCTCGGCGGCGCTGAAGGTCCGGTTTGCCTCGGCCTCCTCGCCGCCCACGGTGACCTGAGTGCGGCTGCCGGCGCGATCGACCGTCACGCTGCCGGGCTCGGGTCCGGGGATCAGGAAGAGCGGGCTACGGCTGAGGTAGGGATCATCGAGAGGGAGAAAGGTTCCCTCCGGTCCGGGCGCCGCGAACTCCGGCTCCAGGCGCGAAAGCCCCACCCTTTTCCCCGACCCCAGCCCGATCAGAGCCGCCTCCTCGCCGACTCGGCGCGGATCGGGATGGCTGAGGATCACCAGGCCCGGCACGCGCAGGCGCACCGATTCCACAGCGCTCCGCGAATCCGCCGTGCGCGTGGTCTGCTGGGCCTTTCCGGCAGCCGGCTGGGTCATGTCTGCCGGGTAGTCTAAGCCAGAAAAGCGCGCAGCCGGGGAGCGGCTCTCCGGGGCCCCAGGCCGGGCCGCTCCCCGTCAACGCGTACGTCGTCTGTCAAAGTCGCTCGCCGACGCCCTTCGGCCGCGTCCCTGAGGCATACAGACTGCCGCCCGCCCCCTCTCGGTCTTCCCGGTCATGCGGCCCGGGCTCGCCCCGGTCGTCTATTTCGCCATGGGACTGGTCGGCGCCCTGGGCCTGTTCGCGTCGGTCGTCGCGCACGAGATGGCCCATGCCCTGACGGCGCGGCGGTACGGCATCCCCATGCGGGGCATCACCCTGTTCCTCTTCGGCGGCGTGGCCGAGATGGCGGCCGAGCCGCCGAGCCCGCGGGCCGAGCTCGTGGTCGCCGCGGCCGGCCCGCTGGCGAGTGCGGACGACCGCCTGCTCGGCATCCTCTCGTCGCGGGACCTGATGCGTTTCCTCTCTCTCAAGCAGGAATTGGAAGAGCCTGCCTGATCCTTGGCAGAGACCGTAACAACTGGCAAGATCCCTCCGCCCACTCAAAGCGGAGGAGAGGCATGGGAAGAGCCGGGTCTGCGCTGCTGAGCATCGCTCCGCTGCAGTCGTCGTTCAAAAAACGTCTCCGCAGGTACCGAACCGCCTCGATCCGCGAGCGCATGGAGCAGATCGGGGACGCCTTCGTGGCGGGCTATCAGGCCGCGCTCGAAGAGAGCTCGCCCGAGGATCTGGCGCAACGGGTGTCCGGAACCGTGGAGAACGAGCTGCGCGGCTTCGCGGCCGAGGGGGTGGGGATGGGCCTCGCGCTCCTCGACACGCTCACCCCCTGGCGGAGAGACCGTCTGCGCGGCTTCCTGGAAGGACCGGGGCGTGACCAGGCCTACATGCTCCACGTCGGCGCCGGCTGGGCCCTTGCCTGGCCGTTGACCTCGCCGCGGCGGCTGCTCACGCGGCTCGACCCGCTCCTCGGTTGGATGGCCCTGGACGGCTTCGGCTTCCACCGGGCGTTCTTCCACTGGGAGCGGACCTCCGTGCGGCAGATCCTCCCCCGCCGGCTCGGGAAGGACACGCGGTGGTTCTTTGACATCGGCGTGGGGCGCCGTCTCTGGTTCCTCGATGATCCGGGGCTCGGCTCGACGCTCGCGGCGATTGCCGCCTTCCCGCCATCGCGGCAGGGGGACCTCTGGACGGGGCTCGGCGAGGCCTGCACCTTCGGCGGCGGGAGGGAGCCGGCGGCGCTGGACGAGCTGCGGCAAGCGGCCGGCCCCTGGCTGCCCCAGCTCGCCCAGGGCGTGGCCTTCTCCGCCGAGGTGCGCGAGCGCGCCGGCAACCCCGCCCCGCATGCGGAGCTCGCCTGCCGGCGGATCTGCGGGATGAGCGCCGCGGAGACGGCGGCGGCCTGTCGCGAGGCCGGGCTCGGTCTGCCGCACGACGGCAAGCTGCCCGCCTGCGAGGTCTGGCGCCGGCGGCTCCACCGGCGCTTCGGTGATCTGCGGGGTCTCCAGGGTCCCTAGGGCCGCGGAGAGGCCGCCCGCAGCAGACGCCGCCGCCGCCGGCTCCTCTTTTCCGGCGTCTCCTCCTCGCCCTCCTTCGGCGGACGCTCGCCGGCCAGCTCCCTCTCGCGGCGGGAGATCTCGCGCCCGATCTCCGAGTTCACCTCGCCTCCCATCAGGATCGCGAAGGCGATCAGATAGAACCAGACGAGCAGCACGATGACGGCGCCCAGCGAGCCGTAGGCCGTGCTGTAGCTGTGGAAATAGAAAAGGTAGAGGCGGAGCCCATAGGAGGCGGCGAGGAAGAGGGCGACGCCGGTGATCGCCCCGGGGGTCCACCACTGCCGGTTCGGCGAGTCGCCCAGGTTGGGCGCGTAGTTGTAGACCATCTCGAAGGAGATCACCAGGAACACTAGGACCAGAGGCCAGCGCAGGAGGTGCCAAGCGGCCACCAGGGAGGGGCCGATGTGCAGCCACGCCGCCAGCAGCTCGGCGATCGTGCCGCCGTAGAGGATCAGGACCAGGGCGCAGATGACCAGTGCGGCAAAGCTGACCGTCAGCAGGATGGCGATGATGCGCCGCCTCCACCACCGGCGGGTCTCCTTGAGCCCGCAGGCGTGGTTGAGGGTCCGGCCGGCCGCGAGCATCGCATTGGAGGCCATCCAGACCGCGACGAACAGGCTTGCGTAGAGCTTGAAGCCGCTGCGCGAGATGGTGATCTCGTTCAAGGTGTTGGTGAGCAGCGCCGAGACCTCGTCGCTCGGGGAGAGCTGCTTGAGGTACCAGAAGAGGTTCCAGCGCAGGTCGGCGCTCGCCCCGGCCAGATAGCCCAGCAGCGTCGTAAGGAAGAGCAGCAGGGGGAAGACCGAGAAGAGGAAGAAGTAGGCCAGCTCCGCGCACCGCGCCAATACCTCGTCCTCCCAGATCTGGCGCCACAGGAGCATCCCCAGCTCCTTCCAGGTGAGGCCCGCCTTGGTCCAGAGTGAGGTCATCGGTTCGCTATCCTTCCACTCAGCCTATCAGGCGCCGCGGAGCCCTCACCCCCGGCCCCTCTCCCATCCGCACTCCCAACCACCGGGAGAGGGGAGAAAAACTCCTCCACAAGGCCTCTCCTTCTCTCTTCCCCCCTTTCCCGGGGGACGGGAGTGCGGATGGGAGAGGGGGGACAGGGGGTGAGGGGTCGCCAGGACGGCAACACCAGGGCGCCCCGTCTGGTAGCATCCATCGCTGCAAAAGCCCGGCCCGGGGAACAGGGCCGTTCCGAACGCGAGGACGCGATGAGCCGCGACAAGGCCCAGGAGCGGATCGCCCGGCTGCGCGCCGAGATCCGCCACCACGACTACCTCTACTACGTCAAGGACAAGCCGGAGGTCTCCGACGAGGCCTACGACAAGCTCTACCGCGAGCTGGTCTCCCTGGAGGAGCAGTTCCCGGACCTGGTCACCGAGGACTCCCCCACCCAGCGGGTCGCCGGCCAGCCGCTGACCAGCTTCGCCACCATCGAGCACGCGGCCCCCATGCTCTCGCTCGAATCCGACGCGTCGGTCGACGCCCTGCGCCGCTTCGACGAGCGGCTGCGCAAGGGGCTCGGCGCCGGCTTTCCGGTCGAATACATGCTCGAGCCCAAGCTGGACGGCGCCTCCGTCGAGCTGGTCTACCGCGACGGCGCCCTCCTTCACGCCTCGACGCGCGGCGACGGCCGGCGCGGCGAGGGGATCACCGCCAATATCCGCACCATCGCCAGCGTCCCTCTCCGTCTCCGAGACGGCGAGCGGCCGGTCCCTCCCTTCCTCGCCCTCCGCGGCGAGGTCATCATGCACTCCGAGCAGTTCGACAAGCTCAACGAGGGGCTGCTGGCCCAGGGCAAGGAGCCGTTCTCCAACCCGCGCAACGCCGCGGCCGGAGCGCTGCGCCAGCTCGATCCGCAGATGACCGCCGCGCGGCCCCTGGACCTCTACGCCTATGACGTCCTCGCCTCCGAAGGCCTCCAGGTGGAGACCCAGTCGGACGTCCTCCAGTCCCTCCGCGATTGGGGGATGCGGGTCAACGACCTGGTGCAGCGCGCCCGCACGGTCGACGACATCCTGGAGTATCACCGCGGCCTGGAGGACCAGCGCGACGACCTCGGCTACGAGATCGACGGCATCGTCATCAAGCTCAACGACCTCGCCGCCCGCGAGTCGCTCGGCTGGACCTCCCGTCACCCGCGCTGGGCCTTCGCCTTCAAGTTCCCGCCGCGCAAGGAGGTGACCCGCCTCCTCTCGATCCTGCCGAGCGTCGGCCGGAGCGGCGTGGTGACCCCGGTGGCCCTCATGCTGCCGGTCGAGATCGGCGGCGTGACCGTGGCCCGCGCGACGCTCCACAACCGCGAGGAGGTGGCGCGCAAGGACGTCCGCGAAGGCGACCGGGTACGCGTGCAGCGGGCCGGCGACGTGATCCCCCAGGTGATCGAGCGCATCGAGGAGCCCGACCGCGAGCGCGGGCCCGTCTGGAAGATGCCGGACCTTTGTCCCTCCTGCGGCACGGCGCTGGTCGAGCGCGGCCCCTTCACCGTCTGCCCGAACAGCTTCGAATGCCCGGCCCAGCTCGCCGGCCGCATCGTCCACCTCGCCTCGCGCAACGCCCTGGACATCGAAGGGCTGGGGGACGAGAGCGCCAAGCTGTTCGTCTCCGAAGGGCTGGTCAAGCATCTCCAGGATGTCTTCGACCTGCGGGCCGAGCAGCTCGTCAGCCTCGAAGGCTTCGCCGACAAGTCGGCAAACAAGCTGGTCGAAAACCTCGCCAAGGCGGCCGCCCGGGCCGAGCTGCCGCGCCTGCTCTACGGCCTGGGCATCCCTGAGGTGGGGGTGACCGTGGCACGCGACCTGGCGCGGCACTTCGGCACCCTCGACGCCCTGCGCCACGCCGATGAGGCCGTCCTCCAGGAGGTCTCGGGGGTCGGCCCGCGCATGGCCGAGGCCGATCACCGAGTTCTTCCGCGACCCCAAGAACGCCACTCTGCTCGACGAGCTGCTCAAGAGGCTCCAGGTCGCCGAGACCCCCAAGTCCGTCGCCGTTGCGGCGGACGTACAACCGCTGGCGGGCAAAAAGTTCGTCTTCACCGGCGGCCTCGCCCGCCTCTCCCGCCGCGACGCCCAGGAGAAGATCGAAAGCCTGGGAGCCCGCGCCACCGGATCGGTCAGCAAGGCGACCGATTACGTGGTGGTCGGCGAGGACCCCGGCTCCAAGGCCGACGACGCCCGCAAGCTGGGTGTCGAGATCCTGGATGAAGAAGGGTTCCTCGCGCTGTTGAAGAAGAATGGCGTGGAAATCTGATCCGGTTTGATCCGGTCCGAACCACGAAGGGGGTAAACAACGATGCAACCGAAAGCCTGGATCGCGGCGCTGGCCCTCGGGCTCCTGGCGTCCTGCCAGGGGAGCGAGGCGGCGCCGGCCGCTCCGAAAGGAACGAAGGTGAGCCAGAACACCCAGATCGAGAAGATCAACAAGACCGACGAGGAGTGGAAGAAGGTCCTCACTCCCGAGCAGTTCTACGTGATGCGCCAGAAGGGCACGGAGCGCGCCGGGACGGGCAAGCTCCTTCACAACCACGAGAAGGGCGTCTACGTCTGCGCCGCCTGCGGCCTGCCGCTCTTCAGCTCGGACACCAAATTCGAGTCCGGCACGGGCTGGCCGAGCTTCTTCCAGCCGATCGACCCGGCAAACGTCGAGGAGGAAAGCGACCGCTCGCTCTTCATGACACGCACCGAGGTCCTCTGCGCCCGCTGCGGCGCCCACCTCGGCCACGTCTTCCCCGACGGCCCCAAGCCGACCGGTTTGCGGTACTGCATGAACTCGGTGTCGCTTGACTTCAAGAAGGCCGAGTAGGCCTCACCCTCCCTCCCATCGCCCCGGGTTGACACCCGGGGCTACCCAGTTCCGCCCTCCGGGCTCTTGAATTCCGGGCACTCCGAGCCCGGAGGGCGCCATTCGGTAGCCCAGGGTGTAAACCCTGGGCGGGGCAGGCGGCTCCCCTTGAAGCCCGCCGCGGTCGTCCGCATCCTCGAGAACGCCTGAGGGAGACCGCCATGGCCATGCAGCTGGCGCCCCTCTCCCGAGAGGTGGAAGGGCGATGGGAGAGGGGGACAGGGGGTGAGGCCTAGATCTTCCCCTCCCGCGCCTCTTTCGCGGTAATCCCGAGAGCCACCAGCTCCGGCATCTCCTCTCCCTGGACCGACGGCCACTCGACGTTGCGGGTGGCCATCGCCGCATCCAGGCGCTCCCAGAGATCGCGGTTGGAGACGGGCGCGCCTTCCTGCGTCTTCCAGCCGCGCCGCTTCCAGGCGGGGAGCCAGCGAGTGGAACCGTTGCGCAGGTAATCCGACCCTGTGTAGATCGCGACGTGGGTGCCCGGCGGGACGCGTTCGAGCGCTTCGGTGGCCGCGATCAGGTCGAGCCGGTTGGGCGTGATCCCGGAAGCCGCCGCGCCCGAGAGTGCCGTCTCCTGCCCATTCTGGCGGATCAGGGCCGCCCACCCTCCCTGTCCCCGCGAGCAGGAGACGCGCAGGAAGACCCGGGCCGCGGGTTGGGGACCTGCCGCGGCTCCCTTCGCGCTGCTCCGCGCCGCTTTGAGCTTGCGGATCTCCTGGGTGGCGAGCTGGTCCGCCCGCTCGTTCCAGCGGTTGCCGGCGTGCCCCCGCACCCATCCCCAGTGGATCTCGTGCTCCCGGACCAGCTCCGCGAGGCGGCGCCAGAGGTCCTCGTTCTGGAGCTCCCCGTCCTTGCGCTTCCAGCCGCGGGCGATCCAGCCGGGCAGCCACTGGGTGATCCCCTTCTTGAGGTACTGGGAGTCGGTGAACATCCGCACCCGGCACGGCTGCAGGAGCGTCTCCAGGGCGCGGATCGCGGCGGTCAGCTCCATCCGGTTGTTGGTGCTGAGGGGCTCGCCGCCGCTCAGCTCCTTCGCCCGCTCGGAGACATCGTCGATCAGGATGGCGGCCCATCCGCCGCATGCCCGGGTTGGGATCGGCCCCGCCGTCGGTATAGATAGTCACGTCGGAGGCCCCTTGGCTAGCGTCGGCTCGCTCATGGCGGCCGGATGGTACCGCACGGGAGCAGCTCCTGCCCGTTTCCTGTATACTTTGAAGATTACCGAAGAAAGGGAGGGGGCACATGGCCACGGTGCTCGAATGCCGGGACTTTGGCGACTTCATGATGGTCGACTCGCTCGTCGGCCGCGATCCGAGACGCTGGCCTTTCGAGAGATGTATCGTCCCGTCCTCGCTCACCGCATGGAACACGTTCGGGGGCTCCCAGAACTTCCGGCCTTCGGTCGAGGCCGCCTTCGGCAATTTCCAGTTCTTCGGCGAGCTCGCCCAGGTTTGGTTGAGCGAGGGGCTGTGGGGCAATGAATTCGGCTCGGAGCTCTACACGCCATCCCAGATCGCCGCCTGGATGAAGGCGCGTCAGGACGCAGGACGGGCGCAAAACTGGCGGATCGTCCATCGAATCGACGTCTGCCTGCGGGCCACCTGGACCTGGCTGGCCTTTCTCGCCGTGCCGTCCCCCATCACCGGCGGCAAGGCCTTCATCGAGGGAGGCGAACAGAGGGTCGACCCGGTCACCTCCTACTACCCCCAGGGGCTGACGCCGGCCGTGGCGGGTGAGCGCTGGAACCCGAACATGATCGGCCAGAAGCTGCTCCCCCAGATGCTCGCCTGGGCCCTGGACTGGAAGCGGCGCTATCCCAAGCCCAACCGATATAACCGGACCCCCTCCATCCCCGAGGGCCCGCCGAGAAATGGCCTCCTCACCGTCGGTGGTCTCAGGGTCCGGACGGCCGACTTCGAACCGGATTACAACGCCCTCTCGCTGCTGGGGCTGGTCCTCCGCCGTGGAGCCCGCGACACGCGGCCGGCGGTCCCCTATGAAAGCCCGGCCCCGGCGGCGCCGTTCGGTCTGCAGCCTGCCGAGCGCGAAGTGCTGCGCGGCGTGGTGCGGGGCGACCTCGACGCCGCCAAGGAGGCGCTGACCTATTTCCGCAACGGCCGCCAGCCCATTCCCCTCTTCCATGCCTACCACGACGATCTGGTGGCCACGGACAAGGGCCGTATGATGATCCACCGCGTCATGTGCAACGGCAACAAGCCCGGACACACGGCTGCCAGCATCCTCAACGAAGGCTTCTACAGCACGCTCCGGGTCGTCCCTTTCACCAAGGTCGGCGCGCCTGCCCCCGACGTGGAGGTCACCGACGCCGAGGTCATCGCCAGGCTGGACGGCCGGGAGGGCCGCATGCCCACCCTACCCGGCCGCACTCTCTGGTGGCTCACCTGGACGAAAGACGGCGTCGAGTGCATCGGGGGAGACCTGCAGGAGCGGCTGTAGCGGCGCAAGGCTCCGTCGACGCATGGATGCTCCCCACCCGGACCGCGGGGGCCGCGGCCTCCTCGCGGCGGCCCTGGTCCTGCTGGCCTTCGGCTGCCTCGTCCAGGCGGCCCGGGGCTACTCCAGCACCGACCTCTCCGGGCATGCCGAGGGAACCGACGACGCTTATATCTCGTACCGTTATGCCCGTAACCTGATCGACGGGCACGGTCTGGTCTTCAACCCGGGCGAGCGGGTCGAGGGATACAGCAACCTTCTCTACGTGCTGCTGATGGCGCCCGCGATCCGGTTCGGCGGACCGGACCGCGTCTTCGCCGTTTCGGTGGGGCTCAACCTCCTGTTTGCGGCAATAGCCCTCCTCCAGCTCTTCGGATTCGCCCGGGAGCGCCTGGGCGGACCGCGCGCCGGCCTCGCTGCCCTGCTCTTCGCCCTCTGTCCTTCGCTCTGGGTGGCGGTCGCCTCCGGTCTGGAGACGCCGCTGGTCCTCTGCCTCCAGGTGGGGATCTGGATCGCCGCCGAGCGCGTGGCCCGGGACGGCGGCGGGCGGCAGGCCGGACTCCTCGCCGGACTGTCGGTCCTCTCGGTGCTGGCCCGCGCGGACGGCTTCCTCACGCCCTCCCTGGCCGTTCTGTTCCTCGTCCTGCGCGGCCGGCGGCAGGCGGCCCTGGCGGTGGCCGCGGTGTCCGGAGCGACCCTGGCCGCCGTCATCGCCTGGCGTCTCTCCTACTACGGCTGGCCGCTGCCGAACACCTACTACGCCAAGGTCGCGGGGCCGCCGCTCGCGCGCATCGGGGCCGGCCTGAAACAGCTCTCGATCGTCCTCTTCGACACCGGCCTCTGGCTCCACGTCGTCGCCCTGCTGTGGCTGCTCCGCAGATGGGTCCGCGGCGAGGCGGGCCGGCTCCCCTTCTCCCTGCTCTTCTCCCTGGCCTGGATCGGCTACTGGGTCTACGTGGGAGGCGACGTCTTCCACGACCGCTTCCTGCTCGCGCTCTTCCCGATGGGTGCCTTTGTCCTCCTCGCTCTGGCGCCGAAGGAGGTATCGGTACGGACCCTGGCCGCGATCGCCGCCGCTGTAGCTCTCGTCCAACTCGCGCAGATGACCGACGAACGCTTCCACTACCGCTCCGAGCACTACGACCGGTGGGTGCTGCTCGGCCGGTTCCTCGCCCGTGCCCACCCCGGAGCGACCCTGGCGATCGATGCGGCCGGCAAGGTGCCCTATGTTTCCGGGCTGCGCACGATCGACATGCTCGGGCTGACCGACGCCCACATCGCCCACTTGGAACCGGCCCCCGGACGGCTGGTGGTCGGCCACAGCAAGCACGACGCCGCCTACGTGCTGGCGCGCCGCCCCGACCTCATCGCCGCCTGGGTGCGCGACGACTTCCTGAACCTCGAATACGGGATCCGGCGCAAGGCCTATGGCAAGGCAGGGTACGAGCTCCGCTATCTCGTCAATGCGGAGCCCGAGAGCCAGGAGCCGAACCTGCTCGATGTCTCCGGGTTGGAGCGCGAGGACATTGCCGTCCGGCTCGCCAAAGGCTACCGCTACGGCGTGCTGGCGAAGCTGCCCGCGATCCCGCACCAGCCCCACGGCTCGCCCTGAGGGGACTCAAGGCTGTCCAGCGGAGCCCGAGGGACAGACCACCGGCGGATTCGGGGGCTGCCCGGTGCTGCTGGTCTTGCCGGGACGGTCCTGCTGGTCGATGAAATAGGCCACGTCCCAGGCTTCCTGCGCGGTCAGCGCTCCGCCGTTGCCGTACGGCATGTTGGCGTGGATGAATTCCGCCAGGTAGGTGAGGTTGGTCCCCAGGCCGGCATCGGCGTTGTAGGACTCAGGTCCCCAGACCGCCGGCCGGTAATAGATGCCGCCTTCGTAGCGCCCCTGCCCCTGGGCGTTGTGGCAGAAGGCGCACTTCTGCGTGTAGATCGAGGCCCCGCGCTCGGCGCTGACCGGCCGCGCCGGGCCCGGCAGGCAGGGGTAGCCGTTCGGCGGAGCAACGCCAGGATTTGTGCGC
This sequence comes from uncultured Holophagales bacterium, assembly GCA_963842525.1. Lineage (GTDB taxonomy): Bacteria > Acidobacteriota > Thermoanaerobaculia > Multivoradales > UBA5704 > UBA5704. The sequence continues at coordinate 337,667 of CAWJGT010000009.1, read as the reverse complement.
TGCCACTGCTCGTCCAGCCACTCCATATAGGTGACGAGGGCCTGCATCGGCTTGCTGTCGGCGCAGGGTGGGCCGGAACCCCCGCTCGTGGTGGTGCAGATCGCGCTGCCGTTCTCGCTGCGCTCGAAACACTGGTTGATCCGGTTGTAGAGGCCCTCCAGGCCTTTGTACTTCTTCAGCATGCCGACCCACCAGGCGGCATCCGGATCGCGGCCGGCTCCCAGATGGCAGCTCGAGCAGTGGAGCTTCGAGCCGACATGGGCGGGCATCAGCTCATAGGTCCGGAGCGCGATCTGGTATCCGGCGGTGATGGCATCCCAATGCTCCCGGTCCCAGTCCGTCTCCGGCCGCTTCGGCGGGGCGATCTTGCGTTCCGTGCGCGGCACCTGGTCCGGCTCCAGGTTGGTCGGCGTCGTGTTCGGGTTGGGCCACGCGTCGTTCAGGGTGAAGGTGAAGTTAGCGGACACCCAATCGGGGGTGCGGTCGGTCCCCGCCACGGCATGGCAGCCCATGCAGCTCGAGGTGTCCTGGATGTAGGTCTCCAGCGTGGTGTTGCCGAGCAGGGCGGGGATGGCCTCGAAGACCGTGGGCGGCTGCCCCTGGACGGCCGGCGCCGTCACATCGGGCCACTGGGTCGACACCAGCTCGTAGTGCTGGAGCACCGATCCGGTCCCACGCAGGGCGGCCTGCATGTCCCGGTTGAGCTGCGCGATGTTGTCCACGGCCTGGTCGGGACGGCTGCAGTCCGGGTCGTGGGACGGGATCGGGATGACGCGCGAGACCTGGTTGGGCAGGCCGGCCGGCAGTTGCCGGTTCTCCGGGCAATCCGGACACTGCGGATTCCGGAACGACGGGTGGACACCGGCGACGTTGTCCACCTGCTCGAAGGTCGACCAGACCCACTGCGGCGCGCTGGGCGTCTTGCTCATCAGATGGAAGCCCACGAGCCCCATCCGCTGCCGGCGGCAGCCGGTGGGCTTGCCCTGGGGGTCTTCCTCGCAGACACAGGCCTCGATGGCCTGGAAGCGGCCGGCATCCTTGTCCGTGACCTCCCGCCATGCGGCCTTGGCGATCTGGGACCCCGCGGGAAAATTCACCTCGGTGACGTTGGCCTGGGCCTTGCCGTCCCACAGATGGCGGTCGACGATGTACTCGAACGCCGTCCGGTTCATGCGGATCTCGTAGCGCACGCGGTGGCGGGCCTGGTCGGTGAGGGTACCGGGCAGGCTGCCAGTGGCGTAGGTCGGCTGGACGACCGCGTCGAGCTCGTCGTCCACCTTTTCGTCACGGAGGAGGAGCTTCCCCGCGCCGTTGCAGGCAGCCGGCATGGGCGGCACGGGCGCATCCCACGGCTCGGGCGCCACCGGCAGGCCGTCCTTCTCGCGGAAGACCTCCGACGTCTCCTTCCAGGTCTCCCAGACGCGCGGACCGGGCGCGGTGATCGGCGCCGCCGGATCGGGCACACCGCGCTCGCCGCGGCGGGCCGGCCAATCGAGGGCGATGAAGACCTGCCAGGAGAAGAGGTCCGAGGCCCGCTGGCGGACGTTGAAGTTGGCCTGCCGCAGCCCGCCCTCCACATCGGCCGGCACGGCGCAACTGATCTCGGGGTCGCGCAGCTTCGCCCCGCAGACCTGGGGGAGCGGCACCGCCGGCCCCTGGCAGACCGTGCGCTCGGGAGACGGACGGCAGGACGAAGCGGCGGTCAGGGCGACCGGCAGGATGATCCAGAGAAGCCGGCGCACGCCGGCAGCGCGAAGGATATGCATGCATGTCTCCCTCGGGGAGTCCGACGCAATCCTATCAGGGGGCTTCGGCGAGCGTGTACTCGAAGTCGTACGAATGCTTGCCGTCGGCGACGATGATCATCATCTTGCCCGCAAGTCCCGCCAGTTGGCCGGTGCCGGAGTCCGGCACGACGGTGATCGTCAGGTGTGGCTCGCCGCGGGTCATGGTGCCGCTGTGCTGGAGCACGAAGGTGCCGCTGCGGCCGTGCAGCTTCCCGCTGACCCGCTCGATCGCGACGTAACCGGCCGAACCCTTGACGGCGGTGCCGGCGGTCAGCATCTCGCCCTTGCTGGTCGCTTCGAGATCTCCGTGGAACTGCTTGTCGAGCGACATCCTGCCGAGGGTCGCGTCCCCGGCATTGTCGTGCAGCGCCTGCGGGGCCATCTTGACTTCGAACGTTCCGGTGGCACGAGATCCCATGCGCGTCTCCTTCTGGGCGGTGCTTGGATGGGCTGCAAGGGCTAGAAAGACTCCCGCCAGAAGACTGACTCCAGCGCGAGGCCGGCTCTTCATCGTTGCGCTCCCTTCCCCTCCGTGGCACGTCTCTTGCGGCCGTTCAAGATCTGCGGATTCGATCCGCGCTCCTCTTGCCCTGCAAGGAGGTTCCGTCCCGTCATTCTTTCACACCGGAGGTCCCCATCGTGCGAGAAGATACAGCGCTGAATCCATCTCACAGCACGCCCCGCCAACAGACCGAACGCCTGGCCACCTTCATCGGCGGCGCGACGCTGATCGCATACGCCGCCAGGCAACGCTCCTGGCGGTCGATCCCCCTGGCCCTGGCAGGAGCGCCGCTGGTCTGGCGCGGCGCCACCGGGCACTGGCCTGTGCCGCAGGCCCTCGCCCGGCGCGCCGAGGAGGCGGTTCCCGCCGAGATCGAGGCCAGCGTCACCATCTACCGGCAGCGCCAGGAGCTCTACGACTTCTGGCGCCGGCTCGAAAACCTGCCGCGGTTCATGGACCACCTCGAATCGGTCGAGGACCTCGGCGACGGCGTCTCCCGCTGGACTGCCAGGTCCCCGGTCGGCCGGCTCGTGGAGTGGGAGGCGGAGATCGTCGAGGAGCAGCCGGGACAGCTCCTCTCCTGGCGCTCCCTCCCGGACTCTCAGGTGCAGAACGCGGGCACCGTGCTCTTCGAGGACGCCCCGGACGGCCGGGGCACTGTCGTGCGGGTCCAGATGGACATCGGCCCTGCGGGCAACGGCCTCGGTCGGGTCCTCGGCCGGGTCCTCTCCCCCATCACCAGCCAGCAGGCCCACGAGGACCTGCACCGCTTCAAGAACCTCATGGAGGCCGGAGAGGTCCCGACCACCGACGGACAACCTCACAACCTGCACGACCCCTTTTGAGCCGCGGGAGATGTCGTCATGAACGCAGTCTGCTGGAACGGCCGTAACGAAGTCGCCGTGCTCGACCCCAGGACCTCCAACGGGCATTCCCGCCATCACGGGAACGGCCACAACGGGCATCACCGCGGCAACGGCCGGGAGCGGCACGTATGAGGAGGGAACGGAGCCACCTTCCACCGGCGGTCCCCTGGCTGGCCGCCGGAGCGGTGGGAGTGGGCCTCCTGGCCGCCGCGCGGGCGATCCGGCGGCGGCCGCCCCTCGACTTCAAGGACCGCGTGGCGCTGATCACCGGCGGCTCGCGCGGCCTCGGCCTGCTGATGGCCCGCGAGCTGGCCCTCCAGGGAGCCCGCCTCGCGATCCTCGCCCGCGATCCGGACGAGCTCGATCTCGCCCGCCGCGAGCTGACCGCGGTGAGCCATCACCGGGTGCTGGCGCTCCCCTGCGACATCCGGGAGCAGAGGGAGGCCGAATGGGCGGTCGGAGCGACGGCGGAACGCTTCGGCCGCCTCGACGTCCTCATCAACAACGCCGGCGTCGTCCAGGTGGGGCCGATCGAGCACATGACGCTCGAGGACTACGAAGACGCCCTCAAGATCCACTTCTGGGGGCCTCTTTATCTCATCCGTGCAGCCCTGCCGTGGCTCCGGCGCGAGAGAAGCGGACGGATCGTGAACATCGCCTCGGTCGGCGGCAAGATCGCGATCCCCCACATGGCGCCCTACAGCGCCAGCAAGTTCGCCGAGGTGGGCCTGTCGAACGCTCTTCAGGCGGAGCTGGCGAAGGATGGGGTGTACGTCACCACGGTCTGCCCCGGGCTGATGCGTACGGGCTCTCACGTGAACGCCCTGTTCAAGGGGCGGCGGCGCAAGGAGTTCGCCTGGTTCGCCCTCTCCGACGCCCTGCCGGTGACCTCGATCAGCGGCCGGCGGGCCGCCCGCCGCATCATCGAGGCCTGCCGCTACGGCGAGCCGCACCTGGTCATCACCCCGCAGGCCCGCCTCGCCGTCGCCGCGGCGGCGCTGATGCCCGGCCTGACGGCCCGCACCCTCGCGCTGGTGAACCGCTTCCTCCCCTCGCCAGCGGACGGAGCGGATGGCGACGACGGCCGCGAGGCGCGGCCCGGCTGGCAGCAGGCGAGCCGCTGGGTCCCCTCGGCCCTCACCCGGCTGGCCGACGAAGCCGCGGTGGAGAACAACGAGATCCGCGGCCAGGCGGGGGCGTACGGGAAGAACGGAAAGAAGGTCCAGCCCGGCTAGCCGTCGACCGGATAGAGGATGTCGACTCCCTTGTCCGAGGAGGTGGTCCCGTCCGGGAAAAGGCCGTACGTGACGAGCACGGTCTTAGCGCCTGGCGGGACTGTGAAGGAGAAGCTCAGGCCCACCTCGCCGCTCCCGCGCGAGACGTTCGCGGTCGGCAGGAGCGGCGAGGTGAAGATCGGCACCAGGGCGTCGGGGCTGAAGGCCAACGCATTGACCTCCCCGCGCGGCTGCGAAGCCAGCCCATAGCGCAGCCGTGTCCGGACCTCCACCCGCTGGTTCACACGGAGCACGGTGCCTTCCCGCGGCTCGATGGAAACGAGCGCCAGGCTGTCCGCCGAAGGCGCCGGCTCGGTCGGCGAGTCGCGGTCGCCGTCCCCGCCGCAGCCGAAGGCCAGCAGCACGAGCACCAGCAGACCGAAACCTCGCCGCAGAATGCACAGATCCATGGTCGGAGCCTCTCCTCCCCGTTTTCTGAAGCTCACATCATACCCAAATCCGCTCCGGATAGACTCCGCCCCATGAACAACGTCGAGATCGCCCGCGTGCTCGAGGAGGTGGCCGACGTCCTCGAGATCCAGAACGAGAACACATTCCGTATCCGTGCCTACCGCAACGCGGCGCGGACGGTCGAGGTGCAGACCACGCCGCTCCAGCGGATGCTCGAAGAGGGCCGGTCCCTGACCGACCTGCCGGGCATCGGCAAGGAGATGGCGGGCCGTATCCGGGAGATGGTCGAGACCGGCACCCTCGGCTATCGCGACCGGCTGCTCGACGAGGTGCCGCGCTCCCTCCTGGAGCTGATGCGCGTGCCCGCCGTCGGCCCCAAGAAAGCCAAAAAGCTTTGGGACGAGCTTCCAGATCTGCTCGGTCGAGGAGCTGGAGGTGGCCGCGAAGGCCGGCCGCATCGCCTCGGTCCCCGGCTTCGGCGCGAAGACACAGCAGAAGATCCTCGACGGGATCGCAGACCACCGCCAGCACAGCAGCCGCATGCTGCTTTCCGACGCCGACCGCTGGGTGGAGCCGCTGGTCGACTGGCTCCGCTCGCTCCCCGAGGTCGAGCGCCTGGAGGTCGCCGGCAGCTACCGCCGGCGCCGAGAGACGGTCGGCGACATCGACCTCCTGGCGATCGCCGCGAAACCGGCCATGGTCATGGAGCACTTCCTGCGCTATGCCCAGATCGACAAGGTCCTGATGGCCGGCGACACCCGCGCCACGGTCGTGCTCGGCTCGGGCCTCCAGGTCGACCTGCGGGCCGTGCCGCCGGAGTGCTACGGCGCCGCCCTCGTCTACTTCACCGGCTCGAAGGAGCACAACGTCAAGCTCCGGCGCCGTGCGGTCGAGCAGGGCCTGCGGATCTCCGAATACGGCGTCTTCCGGGTGCCCTCTCCCCCTCGGTCGGGAGAGGGGGAAGGTGAGAGGGTCGCAGGCCGCGAGGAGGCGGATGTCTATGCCGCGGTCGGGCTCTCCTGGATCCCTCCCGAGATGCGCGAGGACCGGGGCGAGATCGAAGCCGCGGCGCAGGGCCGCCTCCCGCAGTTGATTCGCCAGGAGGACCTGCGCGGCGATCTCCACATGCATTCCACCTGGTCGGACGGCCGCAACAGCATCGAGGAGATGGTCGAGGCCTGCGCCGCCCGCGGCTACGAGTACATGGTGATCTCGGACCACAGCAAGGCCCTGGCGATGACCAACGGGCTCGACGCCCGGCGGCTGCGCGAGCAGTGGAAAGAAATCGAGGGAATCCGCGCCCGCCACCCGGAGATCCGCATCCTCCGCTCCATGGAGGTGGACATCCTGGCCGACGGCTCGCTCGACCTGGAGGACGAGATGCTGGCCGGCCTCGACATCGTCCTGGTTTCCCTCCACTCGCGGTTCGACCTGCCCCAGGACCAGCAGACCGCGCGGGTGCTGCGCGCGCTCGAGCACCCGGAGGTCAATATCTTCTGCCATCCCACTGCACGGATCATCAACCGCCGCAAGCCGGTGGAGCTGGACATGGACCGCGTCCTGCGCCGCGCCGCCGAGTTGGGGGTCACGGTCGAGCTGAACTGCAGCCCGCACCGGCTCGACCTCAAGGACTCCCACCTGATGCTCGCCCGCGAGCTCGGCTGCAAGGTGGCCATCAATACCGACTCGCACCGCACCCGCGAGCTCGACCTGGTCCGCTACGGCATCGAGCAGGCCCGCCGCGCCTGGCTCGAGCCGCGGCACATCCTCAATGCCCTGCCCTATGTCGAGCTGGTGACGGCGATCGCGCGGTAGGCCCCACGTGTAAATGTGCGGGCTGAAGCCGGCAAGCTTTACAACCAGCTCGTGGGATTCCTCGGGGCTCACAAGGGAGCGCGAGGCGGTCGCGAGGCCTGATTCGTAGAAGGAGGTGACGGGCACGTTTCTTGGATGGCTTTCCCCGCCAACAGTGCTCGGATTGGAGGCCTAGACGGCATGACTGACTCCTGCTTCCTGCCCCGCAAGATCCTGATGACGACGGACACGGTCGGCGGTGTCTGGACCTACTCCCTGGAGCTGGCGCGCGGGCTCGGCGAGCGCGGCGTCGAGGTGGCCCTGGCCACCATGGGCGCCCCGATCGACGAGCTTCAGCGCGACAAGGTCGACCGCATCCCCGGCCTTCGCGTCTTCGAGAGTCACCACAAGCTGGAGTGGATGGAGGACCCCTGGCGCGATATAGAGAAAGCCGGCGAATGGCTGCTCAACCTGGAGAGCCGGATCAGCCCGGACGTCGTCCACCTGAACAGCTACGTACACGGGTCGCTCCCCTGGAGCGCGCCCACCGTGGTCGTCGGGCACTCCTGCATGCTGTCCTGGTGGCAGGCGGTCAAGAAGGAGCCCGCGCCCGAGGCCTGGGACCGCTATCGCGTGGAAGTCACGGCCGGGCTTGCCGCGGCGGACGTGGTGGTGGCGCCGTCGGCGGCCATGTTCGCCGATCTGGCGCGTCACTACGGCGTGCTCCCCCACACCCGGGTCATCCCGAACGGGAGCGACCCGTGCCTCTTCCGCCCCACGGCCAAGGAGAAGATGTGCTTCACGGCCGGCCGGCTCTGGGACGAGGCCAAGAACCTGGAGGCGGTCGAACAGGTCGCCCCGCGCCTTCCCTGGCCGGTCTACGTGGCCGGTGACAACCACCATCCGGACGGCGGCGAGATCCGGCCGCACACCACACGCCTGCTCGGCCGCCTGTCCCAACGGGCGCTGGCCGCCTGGCTCGGCCGCTCCTCGATCTATGTCCTGCCGGCCCGCTACGAGCCTTTCGGCCTGTCGGTCCTCGAAGCCGCCCTCGCCGGCTGCGCGCTCGTGCTGGGCGACATCCCCGGCCTGCGCGAAACCTGGCGCAACCGCGCGGTCTTCGTGCCGCCCGACGACACCGAGGCCCTGGAGCGCGAGATCCTCCGCCTCATCGAAGAGCCCGACCGCCGGCAGTCGCTGGCGTCCGGCGCCCGTGCCCGCGCCCTGGAGCTGACACCCGAGCGCATGGTCGAGGGCTATCTCGACATCTATGGCGATTTGCTCGCCGCGCTCTCTCCCGTGCCCTCCTATCCCGAGGAGGACTACCCGCAGCAGGTCGCCGTCTAGACGGTCGTATCAGAAGCGGGAGGGCTTCTCGGCGCTGCAGCTCACGCGCTGTATCCTTCTACTCCTGATTCGCTCTGAACGTATGGCGACGACCGATCGCCCTCGGTGAAGCCCCGCTCCACGATCTCCCGAGCCTTCTTCTGCTTCTCGGGCTCATCCCGGCTCACTGCATAGACGAGCACATTGCTGTCCACGAATGCTGCAAGATCAGCGCTCATGCAATGCATCCCGGGAAGGCAGGGGGCCTCCGAGCTCGACACTCGGGTGGTCGAAGAGATCCCGGACGCGGTCCCATGCTGCGAAACGCCGCCTCTCCTGCGTCACGACCTGCTTCAGGAACTGGCGCACCATTTCGTTGACCGACGTGTGTTGCCGGGCGGCTACCGCTCGTGCCTCGCGCAGGAGGTCTTCTTCGACGACCAGGGTAACATTCAGTCTGTTCATCCCCTTCATCCTCCCAGGCCAGCATAGCAAGCGTTCCGTGCAGCAGCGTCCGCGGGCCGCCATGCCTCCGAGCCGGCGTCTAGGAGAGCTTTCACTCCCTCCCCTGCACCTTTTCAGATGGGGGCTCTTTCGCGTCCATGGAGGCCGTGGGAGGCAGCCGCCTGAAAGGGAGCCGATCGTGATCCACCGCCTCCGCCGCTCTGTCCTTGCGGCCTGTCTCTTCGCCCTCCTCTCCCCCACCCTCGCCGGGGCCTTGCCGTGGCAGGCCCCAGAGCTTCTCCACCGAGCGGACCGCCGCCGCCGGCTTCCTCGACCTCGTCCAGAGCTTCTTCGCCATTCTCTTTGGCGGCAACGGATCCGGCCTTGATCCCGACGGAGCAACGGCCGCGGGTGACGCCGGACCTGGGCTCGATCCGAGTGGCGACACCGAAGAGGGAGACAACGGGTCCGGGCTCGATCCTCACGGCGGATAACTCCTTGGAAGGGGAAACCCCCTGTTTTTTCTGAGCCGGACCACGATACCTTCCTGTTCCTGGAAGACATGTCCCACGATGGAGGATGTCTCTTGGAGCACGAACATCTGGATGCCGCAGCCCTGGAGCGCATGCTGGTCGTAGACCGGACCGAGGACCAGAATAAGAATCTCCTGCACCAGCTCGCCGTCTGTCCGGAGTGCTACGAGGTGGGAGGCTGGCTCCTGGACCTCTACCGGTCCGGCGCACTGACCTTGCAGTTCGGCCCGGTGGACGCCGCCCTGGCCCGCTCGCGGGCTGAAGCGCCGCGCCTCTGGCATGAGCTTTTGCCTCATCCACCGAGGAACGGCTCACCCTGGCCTGCTCCGCGCGCTTCGCAAGCTGGGGTCTTTGCGAGTTGCTTTGCCGGGGGCGCGAGGCACCTATCTGGCTCGGCACCTATCTGGTGTCGTTCACGATTGTCTGTACCCTCTCGGCACTACCTGCATGTCCCCCGCTAGTGGGCTAGCAGCAAATGTGGCCCCGGATCGTTATCTGCCCCTTCCTGGTTATCGCAGCGATAGGGTAGGATTGGCCCTCATGAGGATGGGCAAGATTGAACTGGAGGATCGCCTGGCTCCCTCTTCCGGAGCCGCGCCCGTCAGCTATAAGGGTCGGAGGCCGGCGTCAGCGCGGGCGAGCGCTGCTGCCCGCGGCAGCAGCAAGAAGGTTGACACGAAGTGCGAACTCCTACTCCGGCGGAGTTTATGGGCCGCTGGTTACCGTTTCTTGAAGAACGTCTCCAGGCTTCCAGGGCACCCCGACATCGTTTTTCCCAAGTGGAAAGTCGCAGTCTTCTGCGACGGTGACTTCTGGCATGGCCGCGACTGGGAGAGCCGTCGCCAGAAGCTCGGGTCCGGTACGAACTCCGACTACTGGCTCGCGAAGATTCAGCGGAACATGGAACGCGACAGCCAGAATACCTTCCATCTCCAGGAGATGGGGTGGACCGTCTTGCGGTTTTGGGAGTCCGAGATTCGGGGTGACCCTTCGGCGGTCGCCCAAAGGGTCGCTACGACCCTCCACGACCTGGGGCATCGGAGGCCAGAATCCTCCAAGGCTCTTGACAAGACACACCCAATGACGTAAATAGGGCATAATGAGCAGCACGTTGTTGTCACCCACGGCGACTGAAAACATGGCTAGCTCCCTCATGCATCAAGGAGCAACGTGACCAAGCACGGCGATCGTCCCCGCGTGCTCTCCCTTTTCACAGGCGCTGGAGGTCTAGATATTGGCCTGGAGGCTGCAGGCTTTGAAACTCGACTCTGCGTAGAGATCGACGACGACGCCCGTGCCACTCTGAGGCGAAACAGGCCAGACTGGTCGCTGCTTACACCCGGTGATATCCACCTCAACGAACCCGAAGAAGCTGCTTAAGCAGGCGGGCCTACGGAAAGGTGAAGTTGAGCTGCTCGCTGGGGGGCCACCTTGTCAGCCATTTTCCAAGTCGGGGTACTGGTCACGCGGTGATTCACTGCGACTGGACGACCCCCGCGCAGCGACTCTTACTGCCTATCTGCGAATAGTAGAGGCTGCACTACCCCGGGCGATCCTTCTCGAGAACGTTAGAGGACTTACCTTCGCCGGCAAGGACGAGGGACTCCAACTTCTACGGGAAGGCTTTCAGTCTATCAATCAGCGCAACAAAACAAATTACGCTCTGACTATACTGCACCTAAATGCCGCTGACTTCGGTGTGCCTCAATTCCGTGAACGCGTTTTTCTAATCGCGAGCAAGACGGGAGAAGCATTTGAGGCCCCGGAGCCCACTCACGGCCAATCGGACAGGCCCGAATCATATCGTACTGCGTGGGATGCTATCGGCGATCTAGATACACTAGACTGGCCTGCCGAGCTGGCACTTTCAGGCAAATGGGCCAAGCTCTTGCCGAGCATTCCAGAGGGCGAGAATTATCTCTGGCATACGCCCGGCGGGGGTGGAGAGCCACTCTTCGGTTGGCGGACTCGTTACTGGTCCTTTCTTCTTAAACTGGCAAAGAATCGCCCATCGTGGACTATCCAGGCTGGGCCGGGGCCCGCAACGGGACCCTTCCACTGGCGCAGTCGGCTGCTCTCTCAGCGCGAACTCTGCCGATTACAGACGTTTCCAGATGACTTTGAAGTCGAGGGAGACAGGCGTTCTGCTCAGCGCCAGATTGGAAACGCTGTACCTTGCGCCCTTGCCGAGTTGCTCGGACTTGAGATTCGTCGTCAGCTCCTTGATGAAGGTTCGCTCCGGATCTCTCTAACTCTCCTTACGCCTCGCCGAGGTAACTGCCCTCCTCGTGAGAGTCCCCGTAGGGCAACCAAGGAATATCTTGCGCTCAAGGGCAACCATAGGCCCCATCCTGGGCCCGGCTTAGGACCGGGCGCGCGGAAGCGAACCGCAGGCAGAAGCGTTGAGCTGAGTAGCTTGATTGCATAGGGTTAATGCATGGAACAGCGAGTCGATATACGACCTGGCGTTAGTGTCCTCTCTGTACTCAGGCATTTGAATTACACCTATTGGCATGCGTTAGCTGAGTTTGTCGACAACGCAATTCAGAGCCATATGGCAAATCGCGAGCTTCTTAAGCAACTAGATAGCTCCTCCACGCCTCTGCGCGTCGAGATCAATCTCACGCCACAAGATGGCGGAGTGATTACGGTCCGTGACTACGCTGCCGGCATTTCTAGCAGCGACTTTCCACGTGCTTTCAAACCAGCCGCCATACCGTTCGACCGCTCGGGCCTGTCTGAGTTTGGAATGGGAATGAAGTCTGCAGCGTGCTGGTGTGCCCGTGAATGGTCAGTAAGAACCAAGCCGCTGGATGAGCCAGTTGAATATCATATTCACTTTAATATCGAGGAAATAGTTTCGGGCGACCTAAACGAACTTCGTGTAGACGAGACACCCTTGAACGCTGGACAGGAAACTACACACTATACGGAAATTCGCCTTCAGGGGCTTCATAAGATTCCTGCCGGCCGAACGGTAAGCAAGATCAAGCAGCATCTGGCAGATATCTATAGAGAGTTCTTCCGCAAGGGGGAGCTCGTTTTGACCTTCGACGATGTACCATTGAGCTACGAAGAGCCCAAGGTGCTCATAGCTCCCTTCTTCAAGGATGAGTCTGGTCCCGCACGCGAGTGGAGAATACCGCTTGACTTTGACTTCGGGACGGGGCTTCGCGCGCATGGTTTTGCGGCAATCCGTGACCGAGCCTCGACGAGCCGCGCCGGGTTTGCCTTGTTCCGCAGGGGGCGCGTTATTCAAGGCTCCGGCGATGCAGGATACCGACCGGAGAAGATATTCGGCAAGAGCAACAGCTTTATCTATCAGCGAGTTTTTGGCGGCTGCATCTTGAAGGGTTTGAGGTCACGCACACTAAGGATGGGTTTAAGTGGGACGAAAATGAAGAGGCCTTTTTGGACCTCCTGAAGGACGAACTCTCAAAGGATTCAATGCCTCTTCTACAACAGGCTAAGGGGCATCGCGTCAATGAGCGACCTGAGGATCTAAAGAGGGGAGCTGAGACGGCAACTACGAACGTCGCAGAAGCCCTTGAGAAAAACGCACCACCAGTAGTCGCCCAGCTCCGAGCCGACCAATCACAGACCCCAGTTCCCCTTGTGTTGTCGCCTGCAAGCACTCTCACGCAACGTAAAATTGAGTTATTGTTCCTGAACTGGACGTGGGTGGTGACTGTCGAGCAAACCGCAGATCCAGCAGCCGACTGGCTCGCGATCTCAGATGGGCCGTCAAGACCTGACCAAAACCATGTACGGCATCTCGGGCTACGTGTCTCTCTAGCACATCCCTTCATGCAGCGATTCGCCGGAGCAGACCCCGAACTAATCGAGCCACTCTTACGCGTTGCAGTAGCCCTGGGACTAGCTGAAACGATCGCGAGAGAGAGTGCAGCCCCTACAGCGTTTGGACGGGTACGACAGAATGTCAATGAATTGTTGCGGCGAGCGCTTTCGGCCCCTTGACGAGGAACCCGATATGACGGATAACACTCCGTACGAGACGGCCACCATTGTTAGCCCTACTTCAAGAGACGATAACTGGCCAGTGATCGGACCTGAGACTCAGGCCCTCCGAGCGACTCCTGACGTTGCCAGGCTTGGCGATGCAGCTGACATTATCATAGAAGAAGCGAGACGAGTTCTCAGGCGCTGCGTCGGTCCCGACTCACGCCAATCACAGGATGTTGGACTCGTGACGGGATATGTCCAGAGTGGAAAAACTCTGAATTTCACGACGGTGTGCGCGCTCGCTAGAGACAACGGGTTTCCTCTTATAATTGTCATAACAGGAACCTCGACAAATCTTCTTGACCAGTCGAATAATCGACTTCAGCGCGATTTGCGCCTACTGACTCGGCCGGATCGAAAGTGGCTTCACGTGGCCATCGATACAAGATCGCAATTACCGTCACAGCGAATTTCTGACACCCTCGTCGACTGGCAGGATCCAGGGGTGCCCGATGTACGCCGACAGGCCGTGCTCGTTACTGTCATGAAGAACCACCACCATCTGAACTATCTTGTACGAACGCTGGCAAATGTGAAACTTGACAATGTACCGACCCTAATAATTGATGATGAAGGTGACCAGGCAAGCCTCAACTACTTAGTAAACCGTGGCAGGGAGAGTCCTACTTACCGTCACATGGGGCGGCTACGTCAGTTGCTCCCGATCCATAGCTACGTCCAATACACAGCGACACCTCAAGCCCCTCTCTTAATTAATATTATCGACGCATTATCTCCATCTTTTGCAGAGGTTTTAAATCCTGGTCATGGTTATACAGGCGCCTTGACATTTTTTTCATCAACAGGTGAGCGTCTTTACATTAGAAATATCCCTCTAAATGAGATTTTCCCTCCGGGTCAGGCCCTGCCTTCTCCTCCGAATTCATACCGCCTCGCTCTGGCGACGTTCTTCGTTGGTGTTGCCGCAGGAGAGCTAAGAGACAATGGAGAGGGAAACCGTTCCATGATGGTGCACCCGCACCAGACGCAAGCTATCCACGACGAGTACTATTTATGGGCAGATAGTCTTAAGGCAGACTGGCAGCGCGCGCTCGCCGCAGATGACATGGACGAGTCGAACATCCAGGTGCAGGCTCTTTTCCAAGAAGCGTACCAAGATTTGATAACCACCGCCTCAGACTTGCCCGAATGGGACAACATCCTTGCCGCACTACCCCGGGCGATACGTAAAACAGCTATCTGGGAGGTCAATTCGGCAAGGGGAGTAACGCCCAAAATACCCTGGCAGGAAAAGTACGCGCATATTCTTGTAGGCGGCCAGGCTATGGATCGCGGGTTCACAGTTGAAGGCCTGACTGTTACGTATATGCCCAGAGGTCTTGGAGAGGCTAACGCAGACACCGTCCAACAGCGTGCTAGATTTTTTGGCTACAAGAAGCGTTATCTGGGTTACTGCCGAGTCTGGCTCGAGCAACTTGTTCGTGAGGCGTTTACAGATTACGTTGAGCACGAAGAACACATGCGTAGCCGGTTGCTGGAACATGCAGCGACAGGACTCCCACTTCGGGAATGGAAGCGGGTCTTCTTCTTGGACCAGGCACTTCGGCCTACGCGCCGTCAGGTCCTCAGCGTGGCGTATGTTCGCGGCAATCACGGCGAACGCTGGGTTGACCCATCGCGCCCGCATGAGCTTCAGGAAGCAATCGATCACAACAATGTTCTTATCGAGCGTTTCACAAGAACTCTTTCGCTGGTGGACGATACGGACGATGATGTAAGGAGGACGGAGTATCAGCGGCACAAGGTGGCTCACGGGGGATCTCTGCGTCGTGCGTACGCTGATCTTCTCGAGGAGATACGCTTGCCGTCTCCGGAGGACTCCCTCCAGCACACTGCGCTTCTACTTCAGATCTCCGCATGGCTCGAGAGGCATCCGGATGCCACTTGTAGCATATTCGTTATGAGGCCTGACGCGGCGGAACGGCGCCGAACACGTACCCCCGATGATCAGCTTAGGCAACTTCTATCAGGGCGCAAATCCGAGCACAGGGCCCGCCCAGGGCTCCATATATCCGGGTGACCGAGAGATTAGACATGCATCGGACCTCACTATCCAGCTTCATACTTTCGAACTCCACCCGCACGATGCCGCGGAGGACAAGACTATATATCCAAGGGTCAGTCTCGTAGCAACTCATGTGCCCCTAGAAATCGGCCGAGATTGGCTAGTCCAGTAACCTTCTTTATGGATCTGGTTACCCTTTTCCGCGGCCTGACACTACCAAACGGCGGCGAAGCTACATTCCACGTGGCGCAAATCCCGGGCTTTCAGCTGCATAGACTCGGCAAGGATGCTATTGGAGCCCCCATACTCTTGATTCACGTCGCTGAAGACAGCGGCCAATCTATGGGCCCTGTAGTCCTTCGGCACATCACAGTTCACCACAACGTACGATGTCGGATAGCTACAGGAGAAGCATCTTCGGCTCGCGAAGAAATCTTTTCACTTGTTCGATGTGCCTCCGGTGAGCCGGCACTACGTGACTACTTCCTTCAAGCTTCAGAGCTAATAGTCCGCCAGATAGGCACAGCACCGACACGCAATGACGTTAATCGTTCACTTAGGAAACTTACCGAACTTTTTCGATCATTTGAGCAACCGGCGCGACGCACAGTCCAGGGTCTCTGGGCAGAGTTGCTTCTTATCGCTGTTTCTTCAGGCCCTGAAATTCTGCTGTCTTCCTGGCACACGGATCCAGAAGAGGCTTTTGATTTCGCCACCGGCTCGAGTAGGATAGAAGTAAAGAGCTTTAGCGGGCTCGCTCGCATACACAGTTTTTCGCTCAGACAAGTGAATCCGGGCCACGATGTTGATGTAATTATCGTATCAATACTTGCAGAGCGAAGTTCCGGGGGATCATCGATTACTGATCTGATTCGACTGATCATTAGTCGAGGCATTGGCGATAATCTCGCACTAAAGCTTGGTGAGGTGGTGGCACAATCCCTAGGTGAGTCGGCTGCGACCGGCCTGTATATAACCTTCGACTTCGAACGGGCGAGGAATAAACTTCTATATTTTGCAGCAGCATCGATTCCTTCGGTTAATCCGGAGCTACCGCCAGGTGTCCTTAGCGTGCGTTTCGAATCCCTGCTTGACGAGAGTAGCGCTCTAACAGCAGACGCCCTTCTTGCGCGTGGAACTCTTTTCTGCGCGGCAAGCCCGCTCCGGTAGCCCGCCTACCCGGAGCCGCCGTGCTGCGCGCTCTGACCCCGGGCTTTATGCCGTCGCCCCTTCGGGGCTGGTGTTGTGGAAACGGCGGATCTGGAGGGGGACCGCTACCGCGAAAAGATCCTGGCGACCTCGATCTCGAGCCCCGGCAGAAGGCGCGAGGCGACCACGTCCCCTTTTCCACCGCGGGCCAACTCGACGTAGCTTTTCCTGTCGTCACTGAAGCCGTAGATGACAAAGGTCCGTGCCTGCGGGTCTGCGTGCCAGACCTCGGGGACGCCGGCTTCCCGACAGGCTGGTAGCTTGACGTCGATATCCAGCCAGCGGGTCGAGGGTGACAGGACCTCGACCACGAGATCGGGGACGCCTTGAAAGTTGAGGGCGTCCGCCGGACGCCTGGTTGCCGGTACGGAAGAAGACCAGGTCCGGCTGCACCGGCGTTGCAAGGCCCCGCGGGAGCAGGATGTCCACAGGTGCGGTGAGCACCTCGCCCAGATCATGGGCGAGCACGAAGTGGTTGAGCGCCGAGAAGAGCCGGCTGACCGTCCGCTGGTGGCGAAGGGAGGGCGCAGGGCTCACGTACAGGTGGCCTCGGATGACCTCGTACCGCTGGCCGTCGTCGGGGAGGTGGCAATAGTCCTCATAGGTCCACTTTCCCTGGACCGGCCAGGATCGGGTGCCGTCGCGGTGCGGCGGGGTCAGCGGGCGAATGGGCTCGGCCATCTATTTCCTGCTCCTGCGGACGAGACTAGCGGCCCCTCGCGGGACCGTCAACCCGCAATCCGCCGTCGTGTCGAATCATCATGCGTTTGTGTAGGAGGACAACCAGGGCGGTCTGCTGCCGCCCTTCCAGGGCTTGGAGAGGAAGGGGGCCACCTACCCGGGGTCGCCGCGCTGCGCGCTCTGACCCCGGGCTTTATGCCGTCGCCCCGTCGGGGCTGGTTTTGTGGAGAAGCCGGACCTGGAGAAGGCCGCTACAGGGCCGCCGGAGAGATCACCACTAATTCCTGGGCCTGATAGCGGGATTCCAGGAGCTCCGCGTCCGGAGCGCCCAGCCGCAGTCCGGCCGTGACCAGCTCGTCGTACACGGCAGGGGGCGTCAAGATTTGCGAGAAGAGGCGGAAGAGGATGTCCAGCCCACCGATCTTGGCGAGTGCCATGAGCGGACCCGCGTCGGAGACGACCGTCACAGGCCGGGATCGCCGGATTCTGATGCTTTCGGCTCTAGGCCGTGCGCGTAGGCCAGGGGGATCATCTCGCGCAGAGTGATGCCTGCCTGGCGGGCCGCGTACGCCAACGACCCTTCGCCTCGGCGGTAGGCCTCCAGGGCCTTGCGGACCCGCCACTCCCGAAGCCCGAGCACCAGGACTTCCTGCCGCTGCTCCGGGTCCGGAGGCAACTGGCGGGCCAGCTCTGCGGGAACCGAAATCGAGACCTTGGATCGTGGCATTGGGAAGTCTCCGAACGGGACTCTCGTCCCTCAGGCATCATACACGAGCTTCTCTGGGCTCATTTCGACCCCGCTACCGCGGGGACGGTCAACCGCCGGACCAGGAATACAACCTCGGTGCCGTAGCTGGAGCGGCTCGGGAGCGGAGTCGCAAAGATGGCTCTTTTGCGACAACAGGCCGCTCCTCGGCGCAATGTATCGATCCAGAGTCGCGCTGGATCGATTCAGTGCGACTCGAAATCGATTCAGAGTCGCACGTTATCCGTTCTCGGCGCAATCAATCGCTGCTTTGCGACTCGACGGACCTTCTCTGCTGGCCGGAGGCCCTGTGCCGTCGGCAAGACGGAGTTGGTGTCGCGCAGGAGCCATTTTTCGCCAGCCAGAACCCATCGAGAGTCGCAACCTGTGCAACCCGTGCGATAAGGAACGCCTCCGTGGGCGCACATGATCGATCTATCGGCGCAAAGCAGGCGCGCTGCGTCGCACGGAGGAGGCTTTTTGGCGCAAAAGACAGAGCTGAGTCGCAATAGACGTCCTTGGCGTCGCACTCATCCGGCTGCGCGCCTTTCCCGATCCTTGAAGCAGAGCTGTTTGCGACGCCAGCGAGACGCTGGATATGGGGAAAGTCGCACTGGATGCGTTGCACGGGACGTGCGGACCTCCCGCGCTCCGCTTTGCGACACTCGGTTTCTCGTGGAGAGGGCCTTTGCGACGGAATTCGGGCTCTTTGCGACCGCGTGGGCCTTGTTTGCGACGCCGTGCGATCTTTGCGACAAGGAATGGGGGCGGAAACACCCCGCGTCGCGGAGATCCGAACTTCCTGGACTAGCGGCCCCTCGCGGGACCGTCAACCCGCAATCCGTCGTCGTGTCGAATCATAATCCGGGTTGCGTGGGAGAGTTTCTCCCTGGGACCGCGGGCGTCTCGCCCGCCCTCTCCTCACGCTCGGGCCGGCGTCGGGTTGGCGGCAACGCCGCGGTCGATGAAAGTCTGTGCGGGCGAGACGCCCGCGGTCCCAGGAGCCCCCACCACGTCCAACAGGAACCGCCCCGGTTTCCCGCCGTCCACCGGACTTGGACGGACTGTCTTCCTTGATCTGGCGCTGTCCACCGGTCCGCGGTGGACGGTCACTGCCGGTTCTGGCGCCGCCACCACTCCGGGTCGGACGGTTCATCCTGAGCGATGGACGGTTGCAGCCTCAGGAGGGACTGTCCGACCTGCGCCGTGAACTGTCCGACCTGTGCTGGCAACCGTCCGACCTGCGGCAGTGACCGTCCGACCTGCATTGGAAACTGTCCGAGCTGCGGCCGAGACTGTCCGACCTGCGGCAGTGACCGTCCGACCTGCAGAGCGAACTGTCCGACCTGCAGCAGTGACCGTCCGTTCCGCAGGTACAACTGTCCATGTGCCGCGGCGGTTCCGGTCCTTGTCCGCGGCGGCGGTCGGAGGATAGGCTCTCGGGGATCATGGGACCCGAAGAGTACGAACAGCGGCGGCGCGCTCTGGAGGCACAGCTTCGCGCGGACCTCGAGCTGGTCCGGGCCGGCTACGAAGCCAAGCTGCGGGCTCTCGAGGCGCTCCGGCGCGAGGCCGCCGCGGAGACCGGTACCGCAGTCCCCTCCTTCGGAGGGGACGATCCGCGGCAGGAGGCGGCTCCGAAGAAGGGTCCGCCGGCTGCGGCACGGCCGCCTGCCCCGCCTCCACCCCCGGTCCGCCGGCCCAATTATGAGGCCATGGAAGGCCTCGCGGACGCGCTGCCCGGCCTGCCGGCGGTCTTCGACAAGCGCGATCTGGTCCGCGCTCTCGGCTATACGCCGAGCCGGGCCACGCTCATGCGCGCCATCGACAAGCTCCTCATGGACCAGAAGATCCGGATCGTCCAGCACAGCCTCGGCGGCAGGATGACGCAGTACGAGCGGGTCGAGAAGGTATAGCCGCGCTCCTCATACTTATCTCCAAGCGGCTAGTACCCTGTCACGTCTGAAAAGTGCCCTTCCGGAGGGCGGCCACAAGGGCCGCCCCTACATATCCGTCGGGCACGGATCTTGCGGTTTTCTTTCGTCGCTGAGAGCTCATCCCGCCAGCCGTACGCGGCGACGGGATTTTTTCAACCACGAATCACAGCAAGGAGGAGCTCATGCGATTGGAATCTTTGAAAGACCTCTACCTGGAACAGCTCAAGGACCTCTACAGCGCCGAGACCCAGCTCGTCGACGCGCTGCCCAAGATGGCTGAGGCGGCCACCGCTGCCGACCTCAAGAGGGGCTTCCAGGAACACCTGCTCCAGACCCAGGAGCACGTCAACCGGCTGGAGCGGATCTTCCAGAGCCTCGGCGAGAAGCCGGGCGGCCACACCTGCGAAGGGATGAAGGGGCTGATCAAGGAAGGCGAGCAGATGATCAAGACGAAGGGCGAGCCGAATGTGCTCGACGCCGGCCTGATCGCCGCGGCCCAGCGGGTGGAGCACTACGAGATCGCGGGCTACGGCACGGTCCGCACCTACGCCGAGCTCCTCGGCCATGACGAACATGTGACCCTGCTCGAACGTACACTCACTGAGGAGGAAGAGACCGACGAGCGGCTGACCATGCTCGCCGAGAGCCACGTCAACCAGGAGGCGCTGGTCGGCTGACCAGCCAGCGAACCAGGGCAGCCGGAAGAGATCGCCCCCTGTTGTGTGTTGTTGGCTTCGGACGATGTGTCCTAGGTGTCCGGCCAGGTGCTGCACCCCAGTGGCGGGGAGGTGGTGAACGGCTGATCTCTAGAAAGGAAGGGGGAACCCATGGCGGAGAGCAGGACCACCACGGATCACGACGTAATCCGCAGATGGGCCGAGGAACGCGGAGGACGGCCCGCCAAGGTCATCGGGGAGGAGCCGATCTCATTGCGGATCGACTTTCCCGGTGAAGAAGACGACGAGGAGCTCGTGCCGATCAGTTGGGACGAGTTTTTTACCGCCTTCGAGGAAAAGAATTTGATCTTTCTGTTTCAACAGGAGGTCTGGCTGAACTGAGGGCGGGTGCGCGGGCGAAATACGGAGCGGGTGGGGTGGCGGGTGAAGTCTCCAGGAAGGGCACCTTTCGGGGTGCCCTTTTTTGTGCCCCCCTCCCCCTGGCTCACCCCTTGAGCAGCGCCAGCACCTGGGCCTCCAGCCTGCGCAGGCCGCCGGTGTCGTCGTCTTCGGCGGTCTCCACGGCGTCCTGGAGGGTCTCGGCGAGCCGGCCTTCGACGTAGGCCTCGATCACGGTGGGGTGGACGTAGTACTTGCGGCAGATGGCGGGACGGTTGCCCAGGCCGTCGGCCACCTGCTTGATGGCCTGGACCACGGCCTTGCTGGCCTCCTTCTCCGACTCGCAGGCGCCCATGTCCAGCAGGTAGGAGAGGGCCAGAACCGTGCCTCCCCAGGTGCGGAAGTCCTTGGCGCTGAAGTCCTCTCCCGTGATCTCCCGCAGGTAGGCGTTGACGTCCTCGGATCTCACCTTTTGCCGCTCGCCGTTTTCGTCCAGGTACTGGAAGAGGGTCTGCCCCGGGATGTCCCGGCACTGCTTGACGATGCGCGCCAGCCGCCGGTCCTGGACCTCGACCGAATGCTCCTTGCCGCTCTTGCCGCGGAATTCAAAACGCAGCTTCGAGCCCTCGATGTCCACGTGGCCGTCGCGCAGGGTGGTGAGGCCGAAGGAGTTGTTCTGCTTCATGTACTCCCGGTTGCCGACCCGGATGAGGGTGGTCTCCAGGAGCGTGACGACCGTGGCGAGGACCTTTTCGCGCGGCAGGCCGCGGAGCCCCATGTCCTCGTCGATCTTCTGGCGGATCTTCGGCAGCGACTCGCCGAAGACGATCATGCGGCCGAACTTGGTCTCGTCGCGGACGTTCCTCCAGTCCGCGTGGTAGCGGTACTGCTTGCGGCCGCGGGCGTCACGGCCGGTCGCCTGCAGGTGCCCGTTCGGGCTCGGGCAGATCCACACGTCGGTCCAGGCCGGTGGGATCGCCAGCTTCCGGATCCGCTCCAGGGTCTTTGCATCGCGGACCGGGCTGCCCTTGGGATCGGTGTAGCCGAAGCCCTTTCCCCTCTTGCGGCGCCGGATGCCCGGCGCGTCGTCGGTCACATAGCGCAGGCCCGCGGCCTTGGCGCTCTCGACGGGGTCGACGAAGACGGCGACGGTCAGGCCGGTGTCGATGAGCTCGGAGGTCTCGACGGTCTCTGCTGCGGAGGCCATATCCACCTTTGCACGGACGCTCGGGGCGTCCTTTGTAAGAAGTTCCCTGATCGGGCTCCTGCGGAGGGCTGTCCTGCGCAGCCCGCCGCACCTGTGCCCGCTCCCTGGCGTCCCGCGCTTTGCACGGCACATGCCGTGGCACGCAACCTGCTATCAAGGACAGGGCCGCCCGCGCGGCTCGCTCGCGTCATTTTCACTTTGTAGTCGATTCAGCGGGGCAGGGCTTTCGATGAGCATTTCGAGCATGCAGACTCTCTCCGGCGTCCGCCTTCGCGTCGGCAAGCCGGGGCTTCCCGCCCCAGGCCGCATCCTGGTCCTGTCCGAGCGTCTGCCCATCAGGTTGACCCGGGACGGGGGGGCCGGCTGGCGGGCGGCTCCGGTCCGCAGCGCCCTGGCCTCGGCGCTGGCGCCGGTGTTGCGGCGCCGCCGCGGCGTCTGGATCGGCTGCCCGGACGTGGCGGAGGAGGAGGTCCCCGGGATGCGCAAGGTGCTCGCGGGGGCGATCCAGGAGGGGGGCTACACCCTGCGGCCGGTCGCGCTGAGCGCCCAGGAGAAGCACGACGCGTGCGCCGGCTTCTCGGGCGAGGTGCTCTGGCCGCTGTTCCACGACATGCCGCAGGAGTGCCGGTTCGAACGCGCCTACTGGCAGGCCTATGGGAAGGTGTGCCGCAAGTTCGCGCGCGCCGCGGCCAGGACGCTGGCGCGCTCGGCCGGCCGCGACCTGTTGTGGGTGCAGGACCCGCTGCTGATCGGCGTCGCCCGCGAGCTGCGGCACCTGGGAGCCCATCTCGGGGTCAACTCTGGAGCCATGGCGCGGACGGCCTTCTTCCTCCATCTGCCCTTCCCGGCACCCGGCCTCTTCCTGAAGCTCCCCTGGCGGGACCGGCTGCTCGCCGGGATGCTGGCCTATGACCAGGTCGGGTTCCAGACGCCGGGCGACCTGGAGAGCTTCCTGACCTGCGTGCGGCTGCTGCAGCCCGACGTCCAGGTGGCGCCGCGCGGCAACGGCCTGTGGACCTTGGGATCGACCGGGACGGGATCAACGACCGCGGGCAGCTTCCCGATCGGCATCGACGCCCGCGACCTCGCCGAGCGGGCGGCGCGGCCGGAGGTGGACGAACGCGCGGCGCGGATCCGGGCGTCCCATCGCGGCCGGCAGCTCGTGCTGGGCGTCGACCGTCTCGACCGGTCCAGGGGCATCCTGGAGAAGCTGCAGGCGTTCGCCGAGATGCTCTCCCGCTTCCCGGGGATGCGGGAGAAGGTCTCGCTGTTCCAGGCGGTGACTCCCTGCCGGGAGGACCTGCCCCGGCACGCGGCCCTGCGCGCCGAGATCGAGCGCGCGGTGGGCGAGGTCAACGGCCGGTTCGGCCGGCCCGGCTGGGTGCCGGTCCACTACGTCCACCGCGGGCTGGAGATGGACGAGCTGCTCGCCTGCTACCGGGCGGCGGACGTGGCGCTGGTGATTCCGCTCAAGGCGGGCATGGAGCTGGTGGCCAAGGAGTACTGCGCCGCCGATCTCGACGGCCGGGGGGTCCTGGTGCTGTCCGAGTTCGCGGGGGCTGCCGCGCAGCTCGCGGACGGCGCGCTGCTGGTCAATCCCTACAATGTTGAAGCCACCGCCCGCACCCTCTACCGGGCGCTGCGGATGAAGCCGGCCGAGCGGGCCGGCCGCATGCGCCGCCTGCGCGCCGAGGTGGAGAGGCACGACGTGTTCTGGTGGGCGGAGAGCTTCCTGACCTCGGCGCTGGCGGACGATGACATGATGAGGAACAGTCTGTGATGCCGGTGATCGGAGAGCGGAACATGAACGTCGCTGTGGACAAGGAGCTCGAAGCCCGGGTGGACGTCGACCGGCTGCTCGAGCCGGGGATCCTGGTGCTCGTGGAGGGCGAAATCGTTTCCGCCGATCCGCGCGCCCGGGAGCTGCTGGATCTCGCCGAGGGTCATCGACGGGCGGGGCTCGCGGGGCGCTGGGGCGAGGTGCGGTCCCGCCTGGAGGCGGCCGGCCTGCGCTGGGACGAGGTCACCGAGGTCGAGATCCCGGCCGGAGACGGGCTGCGGCGCCTGACCGTCGAGCTGCGGCCGGATGGCCGCGGCGGCGGCGTGCTGCTGGTCCGCGACCCCGAGGCCCGGGAGGCGGTGGCGGCCGACCTGCGCCGGGCGGCTCTGCTGCGCACCCTGGCGCAGATCACGCCCGCGGTGGCGCACGACCTGCGGGCGCCGATCAACGCCATGGTCTTCAACATCGAGGTCCTGAAGGAGACGATCGCCTCGGGGCGCGGCAGCGAGCCGGGAGGCCGGGACCGCCAGCTCCGCTACGTCAACGTGCTGCGCGAGGAGCTGACGCGCCTGCACCGCGAGATGGAGATCTACATCGCGCAGATCTCGCCGCGCGGCGACCGCGACGAGGTGCTGGACCTGCGCGAGCTGCTCGAGGACCTGGCGTCGCTGCTCGCCGGGCCGGCGCGCAAGCAGCAGGTCAAGGTCAAGCCGGTGCTGCCCGCGGCGCCGGTCCAGGTGGCGGGCAACCGCTTCGTGCTCCGCCAGGCCCTGCTCCACCTGGCGGTGGCGGCGCTCGGCACGGTGCCGCGCGACGGCCTCCTGGAGCTCGGCGTGGAGTCGCGCGGGCGGCAGGCGCGGGTGCGGGTCTCCGGGATCTGCGGCGAGACCGGCGGCACGGGCCCGGAGCCGGCGCCCGGATTCGACGTCGAGGTCTCGCCCCAGGGCCTGCTGGCGCAGCTCTGGAGCGCGCGCGCCCTCCTGGAGACCCAGGGTGGGCAGGTGCGCGATGTGGGGAATTCCGGATGCCCGCGGTCGTATGAGGTAGAATTGAGTCTGGCCCAAGATCCAGAGAAGGAGAAGGAGTAGCGATGCCCCATGCCCTCGCGGTTGATGACGACCCCAATTTTCTCTCTGCGCTCGCCGAGCTGATCGAGACCCAGGGGTTCACCACCAATACCGCCTGCACGTTGCGCGACGCTCGCGCCCAGGTCAGCCACCGGGTTCCGGACGTGGCCCTGGTGGACCTCTACCTGCCGGACGGCAATGGCATCGAGCTGCTCAAGGACCTCGAGCTGGGATCCACGACCGAGGTCGTGCTGATGACCGGCCATGCCGACGTCGAGAGCGCCGTCCAGGCGCTGCGGCTCGGCGCCAGCGACTACCTGACGAAGCCGCTCGACATCGGCCGGCTGAAGAGCATCCTCGCCAACGTGGCGAGCGTGCAGCCGTCGGCTCCGTCGGTGGCGCCGGTCCAGGAGGCCGGCGCGCCCGACCGCTGCGGCCTGCTGCTGGGCGCCTCGGCGACGATGCACGAGGTCTACGAGATGCTCCACCGGGTGGCGCCGACCGACGCCTCCGTGTTCCTGATCGGCGAGAGCGGCACCGGCAAGGACCTGGCGGCGCAGACGCTGCACCTGCTCTCCCGCCGGGCCAAGGCGCCGTTCCTGCCCTTGAACTGCGGCGCGATCTCGCCGACCCTGATCGAGAGCGAGCTGTTCGGCCACGAACGGGGGAGCTTCACCGGCGCCGCCCGCCGGCACAAGGGCTTCTTCGAGCGCGCCCACACCGGCACCCTGTTCCTCGACGAGATCACCGAGATGCCGATCGAGCTCCAGGTCAAGCTGCTGCGGGTGCTCGAGACCGGCAGCCTTGAACCGCATCGGCGGCGACCAGCCGGTCGACGTCGACGTGCGGGTGATCGCGGCGACGAACCGCGATCCGCAGAAGGCGGTCAACGACGGCAAGATGCGCGAGGACCTGCTCTACCGCCTGCAGGTCTTCCCGATCCACATGCCGCCGCTGCGCGAGCGCGGCGACGACGTGGAGCTCCTCGCCGACTACTTCCTGGGCCAGCTCAACGAGCGGCAGGGGACGGGCAAGCGCTTCACCGAAGAGGCTGTCGAGCGCCTGTCGCTCGCACATCTGGCCGGGCAACGTCCGCGAGCTCAAGAACGTGGTGCACCGCGCCTTCATCATGGCGGACGACGAGATCACGCCGCGCAGCCTGCCGCGCGAGGTCGGCGGCGACTCCGGCTACCAGCCGAGCCTCCACTTCCAGGTGGGCACCTCGATCGAGGAGGTGGAGCGGCGCCTGATCATCGCGACGCTGGAGGCCTATGGCGGCAACAAGCGCAAAACGGCGGACATCCTGGGCGTGAGCCTCAAGACGCTGTATAATCGCCTGAACACCTACCGGGACGTCCGGTTCTAGCGGACCACGCGGGACTTGGCGACCCCGGAGACCCTCTCTTGCAAAGACCCCCTTGAGGAGTCGCAAGGGAGGATATATACTCCCGTGCCGTCCGGCGACGCTTCGATCTGGAGAACCTGAACAGGGAAGCAGGGGAGACTGTGGCACAAATTCTGCTTTAGACCGGCTACGGTTAAGTACCGGGTGGTCTGAGCCACAGACCTTCTGAAACGAACAGGTTCAAGCGAGGAGGAAGGCAATGAACAACAGATCGATGCTGCGCTTCTGGGTCGCTGGTCTTGCACTGATGGTGGCCCTGCTTGGGTTGGCAGCCTGCAGCTCGACGGAAACGCCGGGACAGCAGGTGGACGACGCGGCGATCACCGCCGCGGTCAAGGCGAAGCTGGCAACGGACGGAAACATCAATCCGTTCAACATCGACGTCGATACCAATGAGGGTGTCGTGACGCTCCAGGGACGGGTCGACAAGACCGAGGCCCGGACCGAGGCGGAACGGTTGGCCCGCGAGACGGACGGCGTCCGGCGGGTGATCAACCTGATCAAGGTGGGCGACCGGCAGTAGAATCGCCCTGTCGTATCTTCATCCAGTTGCATTTAACAAGGGAGAAAAGGAAATGAGAAAGCTGTTTATTCACCTGTCGATCCTGTGTCTGCTGGCTGCCCTCCTCGTGCCGATGGTCGGCTGCAAGAAGGACGCGAACGTCGAGGAGAGCCCGGCTACCACGATGGAGGACACCACCGCGCCGATCGATACCATGGGAACCGACATGGGCACGACCGACATGGGAATGGGCACCGACATGGGCACCACGGACATGGGTACCACCGGTACCGACATGACCCCGCCCGCCCAGTAAGTCGACTTCATCGAGCAACAGTCGTAGATGGGGCGCCCTGGCCGCCGGGGTGCCCTTTTCTTTTTTGGAGCCCTCACCCCCCTGGCCCCCTCTCCCACCCGCGCTCACGCCCACCCGGGAGAGGGGGAAATGTTGCCTAAGAAGCTTGCCCCAGGACCTCGCGCAGGAACTCCCCGGCAGCGGCGCGGAACTCGTTGGTCCATTCATGGCCGCCGGTGAAGACCAGCGGGCGGACGTCGACGCCGCGGGTGCGGAGGACCTCGACGTCGTGCTCCATCTTGGCGGCGTCGTACCACTCCTCGCTGCTGCCGCGGCCGAGGAGGACGGGCGGGAAGCCGGCGAGGCCGCGCTGCTCCAGCTCCGGCGGCACGTCGCCGCCCAGGACCACGACGCCCTGGCAGGGGTGGCCGCTGCCGGCTGCGGCGCGATAGGCCATGGCGGCGCCCTGGGAGAAGCCGAGGAAGACGAGGCGGTCCGGGGAGACCGGCAGCGTCCGCTTGACCTCGGCGACCACGCCGGCCACGTAGAGGACGTTGTCCTGGATCGCGAGCTCGCGGTCCTGCCGCGTCATCCAGCTCGCGATCACCTCGCCCGTCCGGTTGTAGAAGGGGTGGAGCGCCTGGACCGCGCAGAGCACCCACTGTGCGGCGCCGGGGATGCGGCGCAGCTCGTCCAGGTGGCGCTCGGCGGTCTCGCCGTAGCCGTGGAAGCCGACCACCAGGGGCGCGCGCTCCACACGCTCCAACGACTCCGGGGTCGCCGGCGTCTCCAGGAGGAAGCGGCCGTGGACCAGCGTGGCGACGTGCCGCTCTTCGCGGCGGCTCGATCCAGCCATCATGCCCGCCGCCGTTCCGCCGCCTGGCGCCGCAGCGGCTCCGACAGGTCGCGGACCCGCTCTTCGAGGAGGCGCGGCAGGGCCCGGGGATCGTCATGCTCCAGGCCCTCCTCGACCAGCCGCACCAGCGCGCTCCCCACCACCACGCCGTCGGCCACCTCCGCCACCGCGGCCACGTGGGCCGGCGACGAGATCCCGAAGCCCACGGCGAGCGGCAGGTCGAGCCGCCGGCGCAGGCGCTTCAGGTCGCGCACCAGGTCGGACGGCAGGGCGGCGCGCTCGCCGGTCACCCCGGTGCGCGAGACGTAATAGACGAAGCCCGAGGACATCGCCCCGACCCGGCCGATGCGTTCGCGGGTGCTCGTGGGGGCGAGGAGGAAGATGGTGTCCACCCCCTGCTCGCGCAGCGCCGGCACCAGCTCCTCCTGCCCCTCCTCGGGCGGCAGGTCGACGCAGAGCACGCCGTCGACCCCCGAGGCCGCGGCCTGCTCGGCGAAGCGCTCGATGCCGCGCGAGAAGATCGGGTTGAAGTAGGTGAAGAGAACGATCGGCACGCCGATCCGGTCGCGGTGCCGGGCCACCAGCTCCAGGATGCCCGAGATCTTGGTGCCGGACTGGAGCGCGCGCACCGCGGCCCGCTGGTTCGTCGGGC
Organism: uncultured Holophagales bacterium; assembly: GCA_963842525.1. Lineage (GTDB taxonomy): Bacteria > Acidobacteriota > Thermoanaerobaculia > Multivoradales > UBA5704 > UBA5704. The sequence continues at coordinate 309,290 of CAWJGT010000009.1, read as the reverse complement.
CGTCGGCGATCGGGTCGCTGAACGGCACGCCCAGCTCGATCACGTCGGCGCCGCCGGCGGCGAGCGCTTCCAGGAAGGCTGCGGTGGCGTCCAGGCTGGGGTCGCCGGCCATGAGGAAGGGGATGAAGGCGGCGCGCCCTTCGGCGGCGCAGCGGGCGAACACGTCGTCGATCGCGGTCATCGCGCCTCCCTCCCTGAGAGCACCTCGGCGGCGGCGGCGGCGCGCTGCCGGTCGTAGGCGATCACCGATTCCACGTCCTTGTCTCCCCGGCCGGACAGGTTGAGGAGGATGATGCGCCGGGGCGACAGCCGGGGCGCGTGCTTGGCCACCTCGGCGACGGCGTGGGCGGTCTCCAGGGCGGGCAGGATCCCCTCGGTGCGGGCCAGCAGGTGGAAGCCGTCGATCGCCTCGTCGTCGCCGACCGAGGTGTACTCGACGCGCCCCTCCTGCCGCAGCCAGACGTGCTCGGGGCCGACGGCCGGGTAGTCGAGGCCGGCGGAGACCGAGTGGGTCGTGGCGATCTGCCCTTCGTCGTCCTGGAGGACCAGGGTCTTGGTGCCGTGGAGCACGCCGAGCCGGCCGCCGTGGAAGCGGGCGGCGTGCTCGCCGAGCCGCGAGCCCCGGCCGCCGGCCTCGACGCCGATCAGCCGGACGCGCCGGTCGTCCAGGAAGGCGCTGAACAGGCCGATCGAGTTGCTGCCGCCGCCGACGCAGGCGACCGCCAGGTCCGGGGCGTCGGTGCCGGTCTGGCGCTTGAGCTGGACGCGCGCCTCCTCGCCGATGACGCGGTGGAAGTCGCGCACCATCCGCGGATAGGGGTCGGGCCCGAGGACCGAGCCGAGCACGTAGTGGGTCGTACGCACATTGGTCACCCAGTCGCGCAGGGCCTCGTTGATGGCGTCCTTGAGCGTGCGGCTGCCGGAGTCGACCGGCACGACCTCGGCGCCGAGGAGGCGCATGCGGTCGACGTTCAGGCGCTGCCGGCGCATGTCCTCGCTGCCCATGTAGACCGTGCAGGAGAGGCCGAGGAAGGCCGCGGCCGTGGCGGTCGCGACCCCGTGCTGGCCGGCGCCGGTCTCGGCGATGACCCGTTCCTTCTCCATGTGGCGGGCGAGGAGGCACTGGCCGACGGCGTTGTTGATCTTGTGGGCGCCGGTGTGGAGCAGGTCCTCGCGCTTGAGGAAGATCTGCGCGCCGCCCAGCTCCTCGCTCAGGCGCTCGGCGAAGTAGAGCGGCGTGGGCCGCCCCACGTAGTCGCGCAGCACGTCGTCGAGCTGGCGACGGAACGAGCGCTGCCGGCATACCCGGTCGTAGGCGCGGGTCAGCTCCTCCAGCGGAGCCATCAGCGTCTCGGGGACGAACCGCCCGCCGAAGGGACCGAAGTATCCCCTCTCGTCAGGGCGCGGTTGGGGCCTGGGCATTCCGATCTCCTAGAAGAACTTCCTCAAAAAGCCGCCGCAGCAGCTCGGGATCCTTGATTCCGGGGGCCGACTCCACCCGCGAGCAGACGTCCACGGCGAAGGGCCGGCAGGCTTCGATCGCCTGCCGCACGTTGTCCGGCCCGAGGCCGCCGGCCAGGAAGACCCGCCGGCCGGGCAGGGCCTCGACCGTGCGCGCGACCGCCGCGTAGCTCCAGGCGGCACCGGTGCCACCATACAGGGAACCGTGGGGAGCGTCGAACAGCAGCCCCCAGGCGTCGCGGTACGGCGCGAGCGCCTCGCCCCCGGGGTCGCCGCCGGTGCGGAAGCACTTGACGGCGCGGCCGGCGAACGGCGCCACGGCCTCGGGGTCCTCGTCGCCGCTGAATTGCAGCAGGTCGAGCCCGACGCGGCCAGTGATTTCCTCGATTTGGGCCGGCGCGGCGTTGACGAAGACCCCGACCAGGGTCACCCGCCCGCGCACCGCGTCGGCGATCTCCCGCGCCCGGCCCGGGTCGACATACCGCGGGCTCCGCGGATAGAAGTTCAACCCGAGGAAATCGGCCCCCAGGTCGACCGCCAGGCAGGCGTTCTCGGCGTCGGCGACGCCGCAGATCTTGATCCTGCGTCATGCGCCCGGTCAGCTCCCGCAGCTTCGCGCCCGGGTCCGTGGCGAGCAGTAGCGACTCGCCGATCAGGAAGGCGTCGAAGCCGCTGTCGCGGAGGAGCAACACGTCGAGGGCGTCGCGGATTCCGCTCTCGGCCACCTTGACCGCCTCGGCGGGCAGGCCGGGCAGCAGGGAGATCGAATTCTGGAGGTCGACGTCGAAGGTGCGCAGGTCGCGGTTGTTGATGCCGACCAGCTCCCAGGGCTCGCCGAGCGAGCTTGCCGATATCGTCCGCGTCGTGGGTCTCGACCAGCGGGACCAGGCCGAGGCCGCGGGCCAGGCGGGCGTAGCGCGCCATCTCGCCGGCTTCGTAGGAGAGCGGCGATCAGCAGCACGGCGTCGGCGCCGGCCTCCTTGGCCCAGACGAGCTGGACCGGGTCGACCAGGAAGTCCTTGGCGATGGCCGGCAGGCCCGAAGCCGCGCGGCAGGCGGCGAGGAGGTCGTAGCCGCCATGGAAGAAATCCGGCTCCACAACCACGGACAGGCAGGCGGCACCATGCTCGGCATAGATGCGCGCCTGGGCGATGGGATCGACCCGACCGTGGAGGTAGCCCAGCCGCGGGGAGCCCATCTTGACCTCGGCGATGATGGCGGGGGTGCCCTTCGTTCGCTGCCGCAAGGCGGCCGAGGAAGGCGTTGTCGCGCTCGGTGAGGATCGCGCTGTCGTCAGCCTCGACGAGGCTTCCAGCCCCACCGCGAGCGGCGATCTCCGCCGCCACCCGCTGGCGGCGGCGCTCGGCGATGCGGAGGAGGATGTCGGGGATCATCGGACCTCCCCGCGACCCGGGCTCCGGGGGGTGGCGGGGAGCGTCATCCCAGGAACCCTTTCAGCTCCGCGAGCTTCCGCGCCCCGCCCCCGAGGCCAGCACCTCGCGAGCCCGCCCGTATCCATCCTCCAGGGTCGGCGCCAGGCCGGAGACGTAGATCGCGGCGCCGGCGTTCAAGGCAGTCACATCCGCCAGGGGGCCGGGCTCACCGCCGAGGACGCGGTGCATCAGGGCCGCGTTCTCCTCGGGTCCGCCGCCGGCGAGGTCCTGCAGGCGTGCGCGCGGAATCCCCAGGCGCTCCGGCTCCAGGGTGTAGGCGCGCGTTTCTCCATCTTTGACTTCGCTCACCGTGGTCGGACCCGTCGTGGTGATCTCGTCCAGGCCGTCGCTGCCGTGGACCACCAGGGCGTGCTCGGCACCGAGGTCGCGCAGCACGTGGCCGATCGGCTCGACCAGGGCTTCGGCGTAGACCCCCATGAGCTGCCGGCGGGCGCCGGCCGGGTTGGTCAACGGACCCAGGACGTTGAAGATCGTCCGCATCCCCAGCTCGCGGCGCACCGGCATGACCTCGCGCATCGCGGGATGGAGCAGCGGCGCAAAAAGGAAGGTGATTCCGACGGTCTCCAGGGCGCGGCCGGCGGTCTCGGGGTCCATCTCGATCCTCACCCCCAGGGCGGCGAGCACGTCGGCGCTCCCCGACTTGCTGGAGACGGACCGGTTGCCATGCTTGGCCACGCGCACGCCGGCCGCCGCGGCCACCAGCGCCGCCGCGGTCGAGATGTTGAAGGTGCCGCGGCCGTCGCCGCCGGTGCCGCAGGTATCCACCACCCCCTCGACCGAGTGGCGGATGGGGATCACCCGGCGCCGCATGGCGGTGGCAGCGCCGGCGATCTCCGCCACCACCTCCCCCTTCATGCGCAGGGCGACCAGGAGCGCGGCCTTGATCGTGTCGCTGACCTGGCCGTCCATCAGAGAGCCGAAGAGCTCCTCGGTCTCTTCGCGGGTGAGGCTCTCCCCCGCGGCCAGGCGCCAGAGCGCCTCCTTCGCCTCAGGCATGGACCGCCACCTCGTCCGCCACCGTCTTGCACAGGCCCAGGAAATTGGCCAGGAGGTGCGCGCCCGGAGCCGGTCAGCACCGATTCGGGATGGAACTGCACGCCCCAGTACGGGAGCTCGCGGTGGCGCAGGCCCATGAGCGTGCCGTCGTCGCTCCAGGCGATCGGCTCCAGCTCCGGCGGCAGCGTCGGCTCCTTGACCTCCAGGCTGTGGTAGCGCGTGGCCTCGAAGGGGTTGGGCAGCCCGGCGAAGACTCCGAGATCGGTGTGGCGGACCATCGAGGTCTTGCCGTGCATCTGGCGCGGCGCGCGGTCCACCGTGGCCCCGAAGGCGACACCCAGGGCCTGGTGGCCGAGGCAGACGCCGAGGAGCGGGACCGGAGCGCGGCGCCGGATCAGGTCCAGGCAGACGCCTGCGTCCTCGGGCCGGCCCGGGCCGGGCGAGAGGACGATTCCCTCCGGCTCGCGGGCGAGCAGGGCGTCGGCGCTCTCGAAGTCGTTGCGCAGCACCACCACCTCGGCCCCGGCCGCGGAGAGCATCTGCACCAGGTTGTAGGTGAAGGAATCGTAGTTGTCCACCATCAGGATCACGAATACTCCTCCAGCTCTTCGGCGAGAGCGACCGCGGCCAGCAGCGCCGCCGCTTTGTTTTCCGTCTCCCGCTCCTCCGCCGCGGGCTGCGAGTCGGCCACGATGCCGGCTCCCGCGGTCACGGAGGTGCGGTCCGCCTCGACGACCAGAGTACGGATGGTGATGCAGGTGTCGAGGTCGCCCGAATAGGAGAGATAGCCGATGGCTCCGGCATAGGGGCCGCGGCTCTCCGGCTCCAGCTCGTCGATGATCTCCATGGCGCGGATCTTGGGAGCGCCTGAGACGGTGCCGGCCGGGAAGCAGGCGAGCAGGGCATCGAGCCCGCTGCGGCCGTGCTCCAGCTCGGCCTCGACGCTGGAGACCATGTGCATGACGTGGCTGTAGCGCTCGATCTCCAGGAAGCTCGCCACGCGGACGCTGCCGGGCACGGCGACACGGCCGAGGTCGTTCCTCCCCAGGTCGACCAGCATCACGTGCTCCGCCCGCTCCTTGGGGTCGGCCAGCAGGTCCTCGGCGAGGCTCTTGTCGCCGGCGGCGTCCATGCCGCGCGGCCGGGTGCCGGCGATGGGCCGGGTCTCGATCCGCCGCCCCTGCTTGCGGACCAGCATCTCCGGCGAGGCGCCGACCAGCGCCACCTCGGGCGCCTCGAAGAGGGCCATGTAGGGGCTCGGATTGACCATGCGCAGCGCCCGGTAGAGAGCCAGCGGCTCGACGCGGCGCGGCACGGTCCAGCGGCGGGCGAGGACGACCTGGAAGATGTCGCCCGCGGCGATGTATTCCTTGGCCGTCTCCACGGCGCGCCGGTAGCTCGCGCCGTCGAGGCTGGGCGGCTCGGTGCCGGCCGGCCGCAGCGCGTGCGCCGGCATGGGCACCGCGCCGCCGCCGCCTTCGGCGGTCAGCAGCCGGGAGAGGCGCGCGAGCTGGCGCTCGGCGGCGACCACTCCCACCTCACCTTCGATCTCGTTGGCGATGGCGAGCACGCGCTGGTGGGCGTGGTCGAAGATGACCAGGGTGTCGAAGCGGGCGAGGAGCGCGATGGGCAGGCCGTAGCGGTCGGCGGGACGGTGCGGCAGGCGCTCGACCAGGCGGATGAGGTCGTAGCCGAAATAGCCGACGAGCCCGCCGGTGAAGGGGATGGGGCCGGGCTCGGCCGCGACGCCGCGGACCACCTCGTGCAGGGCGTCGAGAGGCGCGCCGGGAAGGTCGCGCCGGCGCCCGCCGCGCTCGATCTCCAGGCGGTCCGGATAGAGGCGGTAGATCTCCCGCGGCCCGGCGCCGAGGAAGCTGAAGCGCGAGACGTTCTCGCCGCCCGCTCACGCTCTCCAGGAGGAAGCGATGGGGAGAGATCTTCGCCAGACGGCGGTAGACGCCGAGAGGCGTCAGGCTGTCGGCGAGCAGCTCGCGGATATGGGGCACCGCGCGTCGCGGGCGGTTGTGGCCGGGGTCGGTCATTCGTGGTCCTCGCTACATGTTCTCGTGCGGCGACGGGTCGAAACCGTGCCGGCGGAGGAGCTCCTGCGCCACCTCCGCGGGATCGACGCCGCTCGCCTGCAAGAGCACGAGCAGGTGGTACAGCAGGTCAGCCGCCTCACCCACCAGAGCGGTCCGGCGTTTGTCCTTGTGCTCCCCCTGTTCGGATGCAGCCACGACGGCCGCGATCGCAGTCTCGACCCCCTCCTCGCCCACCTTCTGAGCGATGCGCTCGATCCCCTGGGCGAGCAGGCGGGCCGTGTAGCTCTCCCGCGGGTCGGCACCGGCCCTGCCGTGCAGGATCTCGGCGAGCCAGCCGAGCTCGATGCGCGCGGGGTTGGGCTCGAAGCAGGTCCGGGTGCCGCGGTGGCAGGCCGGTCCGGCCGGACGCGCCCGCACCAGCAGGGCGTCCCCATCGCAGTCGACGACCAAGTCGACCAGTGTCAGGGTGTTGCCGGAGGTCTCACCCTTGCGCCAGAGGGACTGCCGGGACCGGCTCCAGAACCAGACCTGGCCGGTCGCGAGAGTCCGCTTGACGGCCTCGCGGTTGGCATAGGCCAGCATCAGCACCGCGCCGCTCCCCACGTCCTGGACCACGACCGGGACGAGGCCGCGGTCATCGTAGCGCAGGCGGAGAACCTCACCCCCTAGCCCCCTCTCCCATCTCCCTTCCACCCCCCGCCGGGAGAGGGGGAACTCATCCGGAGCGGCTATGCCCGACCTCGCCACAGCCGCCTGAGCAACGTCCCCCCTCTCCCGGGGATAGGGTGGGTGGGAGATGGGAGAGGGGGACAGGGGGTGAGGTCTCACTTCAAACCCCGCCTTGGCCAGCTCCTTCTTCACCTCCCCCACCGTATACGTCCCCTGGTGGAAGATCGACGCGGCGAGAACCGCGGCGGCTCCGGCGGCGAGGGCCTGGGCGAGGTGCTCCGGCGTGCCGGCGCCGCCCGAGGCGATCACCGGCACCTCGACGGCGCGGACCACCTCGGCAAGCAGGTCGAGGTCGTAGCCCCCCTGCGTACCGTCGCGGTCGATGCTGGTGAGGAGGATCTCGCCGGCGCCGCGCTCGACCCCTTCGCGGATCCAGGCGAGTGCGTCCAAGCCCGGTGGGCTTGCGGCCACCCTGGACGACCACCTCCCAGCCGTCTCCATTGCGGCGCCGGGCGTCCACCGAAAGGACCACGCACTGGCTGCCGAAGCGGCGGGCGAGCCGGCGGATCAGCTCTGGATTCTCGACAGCGGCCGTGTTGATCCCCACCTTGTCGGCCCCGGCGCGGAGGAGCCGGCGGGCGTCCTCCTCGCTGCGCACGCCGCCGCCGACCGTCAGCGGGATGAACACCTGCTCGGCCGTACGGCGGACCCAGTCGAGGTCCGTGTCGCGTCCCTCGGGTGCGGCCGTGATGTCGAGGAAGACGATCTCGTCCGCTCCCTGCTCTGCGTAGCGCAGCGCGCTCTCCGCCGGGTCTCCCTGGTCGGTCAGGTCCTGAAAGCGAACGCCCTTGACCACCCGGCCGTCCCGGACGTCCAGGCAGGGGATCACCCGCCGCGCGAGGTTCGTCAGCGTGCTCATCGGGCGACGACCCCCAGGGCCTCCTCCACGGTGAAGACCCCCTCGTAGAGCGCCCGGCCCACGACCACGCCGCCGATCTCCGGAATCCCCAGCGCCGCCTGCAGGTCCTCCAGCCGGTGCACACCTCCCGAGAGGAGACCGGGGTAGCCGGTGTCGCGGGCGATCTGGCGGGCCAGCTCGAAGTTGGGGCCGGTCATCATGCCGTCCCGTTCGACGTCTGTCACCAGGACCGCCGGGCAGGGGAGGCCGCGCAGCCGGGCGCAGACGTCCGCAAGCGTCCGCCGCGCGCCTTCGGTCCAGCCGGCGATCCGGATCTCGCCCTGTTGGACATCGAGCGCCGGTACAAGGCGGGCCGCAAATTCCTCGGCGAGGTCGCGGAACCGCTCCGGATCTCGGGCCGCGAGCGACCCCACCACGGCGCGGTCGCAGCCGGCCTCCTCCAGAGCCCAGCGGATCGACTCGCGGTCGCGCAGGCCGCCGCCGAGCTGGATGGGCAGGAGGGCGGCCATCTTCGCGATCAGCTTGCGCTGCGGCGGCTCCCCGAAGGCGGCGTCGAGGTCGACCACGTGGACCCTGCGGACCCGCGCCTCCTGGTAGGCCACGAGCAGGGCGAGCGGGTCGTCGCTGTAGACCGTCTCGCGCGCCGCGTCCCCCTGGCGCAGGCGAACGGCTCGGCCATGGCGCAGGTCAAGGGCCGGCAGCAGATCCATGGGCCATCTCCAGGAAGTTGGCGAGCAGCCGCAGCCCGGCCTCGCCGCTGCGTTCGGGATGGAACTGCGTCCCCATCACCCGCTCGGTACCGGCGATCGCCGGGAAGACACGGCCGTGGGTACAACGGGCCAGGCAGAGCCCGTCCGGCACCCCTTCGGGGGCATAGCTGTGGACGAAGTAGACGTACCAGCCTTCGGACAGACCAGCGAGCAGGGGGTGAGCGGCCAGGTCGTGCAGACGGTTCCAGCCGATATGGGGGACCGGCACGCCCTGCGGCAGGCGGGTCACCCGGCCGGGGAGAAGGCCGAGGCCGTCCATGGTTCCAAACTCCTCGCCAGCCTCGAAGAAGAGCTGGAAGCCGACGCAGATGCCGAGCAGCCAGGCGCCACGGTCCAGAGCCACGCGAAGAGCCTCCTCCATCGCACCGCGCAGGGCCTCGCGGGGCGGCGCGAAGGCCCCGACGCCGGGCAGCAGCAGGCAGCGTCGCCTCCGCCACCCGCGCCGGGTCGAGCGGTGATCTCCGCGCCGGCCGCCGACCCGCTCCAGGGCGCGCACGAGGTTGCCCAGGTTGCCGACTCCGGCGTCGAATGACGGCGCGGCGGCTCATGCGGACAGCGTCCCCTTGGTGCTCGGCACGTCGGTCGACTGCACCGCGCAGAGCCACCGCCTGGCGGAGGGCCAGGGCCGCTGCCTTGAAGCAGCCTCGGCGGCATGGTGGCCGTTGCGGGCAGACGAGGATATCCAGGTGGAGCGTCAGCCGTCCGCGGTCGGCCACGGCCTGGAAAAAGTCGGCCACCAGGGTGAGCGGGAACTCCGCCGTCACCCAGCCGGCCGCCACCTCGGGAGGCGCCGAGTACGCGAACGAGCCGCGCCCCGAGAGGTCGACCACGGCCCGCGCCAGCGCCTCGTCGAGCGGCGCGTAGGCATGGGCGAAGCGGACGATCCCGCGCCGCTCCCCCAGCGCCGCCGGCGAGAGCCTCGCCGAAGGCGATCCCCACGTCCTCGACCGTATGGTGGAGATCCACTTGCGTATCCCCCACCGCCTCCAGACTCGATCCCGAACCCGCCATGCGCAGCCAGAGCCTGTCAGCATGTGGCCGAAGAACCCGTTCGGCACCTCGATCCGCCGCGGCCCGCCGTCGAGAGACAAAGCCAGCCGGATCCGCGTCTCGCCTGTCGTCCGCTCGATTTTTCCCTGTCTGCTCTCCCCCTCTCCCGGGCGGGATGGGAGTGCGGATGGGAGAGGGGGCCGGGGGGTGAGGGCTCCGCCGCCGCGGAGGAGGCATGGAAGCGAACCTCGACTCCTCCACCGCCACCCCCTCCCGGATCTCCGCCAGAGCAAGGTGCGTATCCCGTAGCGCCGCGCCCGTGCCGACCGACACGCGCAGACAACCGGCCAGCCCGGGAGAGCCGCTCCCGCCGACATTGCGCACCCGGATGCCGCGCGCCGCGAGGCCGCCGAGATCTCCCGTGCGCGCTCCGGCGAGCCGCAGCGGATCAGCAGGAAATTGGCCTCCGACGGGAAAGACCTCCAGACCCTCCTCGGCCAAGCATCGCGCGCCCACTGCGCGCGGCGGGCGACGATCACCCGCACCCGCGGCGGGCCTCGTCCTCGGCGCCGAGGACAGCCCGGCCCGCGATCACCGCTGCGTGGCCCAGGTTGTAGGGCAGCTTGACCTTGATCAGCTCCGCGACCAGGCGCGGATCGGCCAGCAGATAGCCGAGCCGCATCCCGGCGAGCGACCAGGCCTTGGAGAAGGTGCGGAAGAGGACCAGGTGCGGGTAGCGGGCAAGGAGCGGCCGGTAGTCCCAGCGGCAGAACTCGCCATAGGCGTTGTCGAGGAGGAGCGGCGCCTCCAGGCGCTCCAGGAGCTACTCGATCGCGGTCCGGCGGCAGGGCATCGCCCGTGGGGTTGTTCGGCGTAGCAGAGGAGGACCGGCCGGCGGGGGTTGCGCTCGACCTCGGCCTCGATCTCGTCGGCCGGCAGGCGCAGGTCCGGGCGCGGCGGCAGGAAGCGGGGGACGCCGCCGGCCTTGAGGACGAACGGGCGGTAGAGGCCGAAGCTCGGCTCGGCGCCGAGCACCTCGCTCGCCGGGCGGCACCAGGGCCGTGAGAGCCACGCCGAGCAGCTCGTTCGAGCCGTTGCCGACCAGGACCCCCTCCCACGGGTGGCCGTGCAGCCGCCCGAGGTCCTGGCGGAGGGCGTCGGCGTGGAAATCCGGATAGCGGGCCCAGTCGGCGTCCAGGAGCCGGGTCGGCCACCTCCTCCTTGAGGCGTCGCGGCAGGTCCCAGGGCACCTCGTTCTGGTCCAGCTTGTGCCGGCACGGCGTCAGGTCCAGGTGTATGTCCGACAGGCGGCGCAATTCGGGCCGGACGAAGAGCGGCGGGATCGACCTTATGGATCATGACGCCCTCCTCCGCGCCGAGGCAGCATGGGCGGGCAGGCCCTCTGCGTCGGCCAGGCAGGCGCCGCGGTTCCGCCCGGCGCGCAGCGGCCTCGGGGGTGAACCGGATGCGGTGGCTGCGGCGCAGGAAGTCCTCGACCCCCAGGGACGAGGCGAACCGGGCGCTGCCGCAGGTCGGCAGGACGTGGCTCGGCCCGGCGATGTAGTCGCCGAAGACCTCGGGCGTGGCGGAGCCGAGGAAGACCGCGCCGGCCGCGGTGATCCGGTCCGCGAGCGCCTCGGCCGCGGGACCGACGAGCTGCAGGTGCTCCGGGGCGATCAGCTCGGCCAGCTCCAAGGCCTCCTCCATCCCGGCCACCACCAGGGCCGCGCCGAACTTTTCCAGAGAGGCTCGCGCGGTCTCCGCGGTGGGCAAATCCGCGAGCTGGCGCTCGACCTCCTCGGAGACCCGCTCCGCGAGCCCGCGGTCGGGAGTGATCAACACGGCGGCGGCCAGCGGGTCGTGCTCCGCCTGGGCCAGCAGGTCGGCGGCCAGGTCGGCCGGATCGGCAGTCGCATCGGCCACGATCAGCACCTCGCTGGGGCCGGCGATGCCGTCGATCGCCACATCGCCCACCACCAGCTTCTTGGCCGCGGTGACCCAGGCGTTGCCCGGCCCGACGATCTTGTCGACCCGGCGGATCGTCTCGGTGCCATAAGCAAAGGCGGCGACCGCATGCGCGCCGCCCATCCCCCACACCTCGGTCACCCCGAGCGTCGCCAGGGCATAGCGCAGCGCCGGGCTCCCCCGATACGAGCCCGGCGGCGTCGCGACCGCGATTTCCTTCACGCCGGCCTCCTGGGCCGGGACGACCGTCATGACCACGGTCGAAGGATAGGCTGCACGCCCGCCCGGCACATAGATGCCGATGCGGCGGAGCGGTGTGACCACCTCCCGGAGGTCCGCCCCATCCTGCATCTGCCGGAAATCTTCGCAAGCCCGTTGCGCCTGCGGCTGATAGAAGGTCCTCACCGCCTCGATGGACTGCTCCAACGCATCCGCGAAACCCGCAGGCAGACCGGAGCCCTGGGCGTCTCCGGGCAGCGGAGCGAGCGCAAGCCCGGCCACCGACTCGGTCTCGGCCCCGTCGAGCTCGCGCGCAAAGCCGAGCAGGGCGCGGTCCCCCGTCCGGCGCACGGCCTGGACGATCCGCCCTGCGCGGCGCAGGGTCTTGGCGTCGAGGACCGCATCGCCACGACGGGTCAGGCGCTCGACCGCGCGGCGGCCGGCGCGGGACGAGGTCGTATGAATCGCGAGCGGCGACAAAGACCTCACCCCCTGGCCCCCTCTCCCATCTCCCTACCACCCCACGCCGGGAGAGGGGGAACGAAGACTAAAAAATGCTTCGAGCTGTTTCCTCTTGAATTTCTCCCCTCTCCCGGGGAAGGGGCGGGTGGGAGATGGGAGAGGGGCCGGGGGTGAGGTCTCACAGCGCCACCCCCGCCGCCTCCAGGCGGTTGATCCAGTCGTTCAAGAGCGCGCGATGGCGCTGGTACGAGGCACGGTTCACCACCAGGCAGGCCGCCACCTCGGCCACGGTTTCGATCTCGACCAGCCGGTTCTCGGCGAGCGTCCGTCCGGTCTGGACGATGTCGAGCGCCACCTCGGCGAGATGGAGCGCCGGCGCCAGCTCAATCGATCCCGAGAGCTTGAAGATCTCGGCCCCCCAGGGGCGGTCGGCCACCAGGCGGCGGGCGGTGAGCGGGTACTTGGTGGCCAGCCGCACCTGGCTGCCCGGCGCGGGCAGCTCCGGATCACGGCCGATCAGCGACATCCGCGAGCGCCCGTCCCGGAGCCGGAGCGGCACCAGCAGGTCGCCGTCCACCTCGGCCAGCACGTCGCTGCCCACGATGCCGAAATCGGCCACGCCGTGCTCGACGTACAGCGGGAGGTCCCAGTCCTTGAGAGAGAGCACCTCGATCCCGTCCAACTGGACGAGAAGGCTCCGGCCGCCGAGGTCGAGACCTTCGAGGAGCCCGGCGGCCCGGAAGGCGGCGCGGGCGACTTCCAGGTTCCGCCCCTTGGGCAGCGCAAGGCGGATCACGGCCGCGTCTCCAGCAGGCGTTCGAGACTCAAAGAGAACCCCACCGCCGGGACCTCGGCTCCCAACCGGTGGAACAGGGAGTCGTAACGGCCTCCTCCGCCCACCGGCAGCGCCGAGATGCCGGAGTAGGCGCGGAAGACGATGCCGTCGTAGTACGAGCGGTCGCCCGCCTCGACGGACAGCCGGGGGTCGAGGCTGTGGCGGGCGAACTCGGCCAGATCGACGATCAGCCGCACAGAAGGGAAGCGCGCGGCCAGCTCATCCCGCAAGGCGAGCAGCCCGCGCAGGCGGCAGGCCGCCTCGGGCCCAAGGTCCTCGGGCTCCTCGGGCAGCCCGGACTCGACGATGGGCAGCAGCTTGGGGCAGGCCCGCCGTGCGACACCGCGTTCCCGGTGTGCCACCGCCGCGGCCAGAGCCAGCGGATCCCCCGCCTCCGTCAGCAGGCGGTCGAGAGCGCCGGCGAACCCGAGCACCACCTGGGTCTCTCCCTCCCCCTCCGGCGCCAGCATTTCCAGGAACAGACGGAGGACCTCGCGCTCCGCCGGCTCTCCCGGCATCCCGAGCAGCTCGGCCCCGATCTGGTAGAACTCCCGCTGCCTGCCGGCCCGCTCCTCCTCGTAGCGAATCACGTCGCCCCGGTAATAGAGGCGGAGCGGCAGCGGCAGCCCCTGGAGCTGAGGGGCGAGCAGCCGGGCCAGCATGGGGGTGAAGTCGGAGCGCAGGGCGAGCTGCTCGCCGTCGCGGTCGATGAAGCGGTAGAGCTCGCCGCGGCTCGCCGGCGTGAGCAGCGCCTCGTAGGGCTCCAGGTAGTCGAGGATCGGCAGAATCACCTCCGAATAACCGGCGCCCTCGAGGAGCGACACCAACCGGCCCTCGGCGGCGCGGCGGCGCCGGGCGCTCTCGAAGAGCAAGGCCGCGACACCGGTCGGCAGGGCGGCGGAGACTCTCATCGCGCGGACTCCTCCAACCCCACCGTGCGGAGGGCGAGGTCCACGGGCAGCTCCTGCCCGGTCATCATCCGGAACTGGCCCTGGGCCTGGCCCACCAGCACTTCCCGCCCGTCCACGGCGAGGAACCCGCACTCCTCCACGGCACGCACCAGGGCCGTCGGCTTGTCGCCGTACACGAGATCGACCACGACGGTGCCCGGGCGCAGGTCCTCGACCGGGAACGGCAGCGGCTCGCCGTCGGCGCGGCCGAGCGAGGTGGCATTGACCAGCAGGTCGTACTCGGCGGGCCGGAATTCGTCGAGCGTGAGGAAGGGGACCTTCAGAACCTCGGCGGCGCGCTGGCCGCGCTCGGCGCTGCGGTTGACCAGGGTGACGCCGGCGCCGGCCTCCAGGAGCCCCTCGGCCGCGGCGCGCCCGGCACCGCCGGTCCCCACGACTGCCGCCGTTCGGGATGCGATGTCGATCCCGCGCCGCACGAGCGGCAGCACCACGCCGTCCGGATCGGTCGTCTCCGCCTCCCAGACTCCTTCGTTCCAAACAAGCGTGTTGGCCGAATTGACCAGCTCGGACCGCGGGCTCGCAGCACCGGCCACAGCCAGGGCCGCCTCCTTGTAGGGTGTCGTGATCGACAGGCCGCGCAAAGGGATCCCGACCTGCTCCAGGACGGGCGACTCGACGACCTCAAGCCAGAAGTCGCCAAACGATTCCACATGGAAAGGGACGTAGAGCGCCGGGATGCCCAGGGCGGCATAGGCGGCGTTGTGCAGGCGCGGCGAGAGCGAGTGCGCGACCGGATTGCCGGCGATGCCATACAGCGCCCGGACCGGCCGTAGCGCAGGCAGGCCGAAGTCCTCGCGCAGGCGGCGGATCGGGATCTGCCCCGGCGCGCCGGGGACGTCGCCCAGCGCACCGTAGACCATCGGTGCGCCGAGATGGGGCGCGACCAGGCGCGTCCAGGCGCCGGTATTGCCGGTCGAGAAAGCGATCACATCGCGACGCTCCAGGCTGGCGAGGAGGAGGAGCGGCGGCAGCTCCTCGCCGGCTTGCGCCGCCGCGGGGACCAGCTTGTAGAGGACGGCATCGACGGCAGCCATCCGCTCGAAGCAGGCCTGGAGCTCCGGCAAGCCGGTAGCCGGTCCGTGCCAGGAAATGACCCGCTTCCCGGGCGGGATCGCCTTGAGCAGGTCGGGAGAGAGATCGCGCTGCGCTTCGAGGTCGACGAGATCGAACCGCGCAGCGGCGTCGAGGAGCCGGCGCTTGCGGCCCTCGGGCGAGCCGTCGAAAGAGCCCCCCTCGGCCCGGCTGCGCAGGGTGTAGAGGAGCTTCCTGCCATCAAGCTGCCGGCGCAACGGCTTCGGGTCCAGGTCGCCCGTCAGATCGGCCCGCACCTCCAGCCAATCGACCCCGTCGAGCGCCGCGGCAAAACCAGGATCCTTCGGCGCCGGTGGCGCCGTAAGGGTCGCGATCAGGGTCGCCCGCTCTCTCTCCAAAACGAAACCTCCTTCCGGACCCGGAAGGAGGTGACATGTGGCGCGGTGGCTGTCTCGTCCCGGGTTCGCGTGCCGGGACGGCGCCCCGGCTAGATCACGGAATGGTGATGGACCGGCCACCAAGCCCAGGCGGGCGCGGCGGAAGCAGTGAAGTGGGGGCCGGTCGTGCGCATCATCCGTATTCCTACAGGGCCGCGATTACAGCAGGAGGCGCGAGAGGCTGTCAAGCGCCATGGCAGAATCGTCCGGATGGAAGAGATCATCGCCCAACTCGCCCGGCACGTGGCGGTACAGTCGCCGGAGGGGGAAGTGGAGGAGCGAGGATGAAGATCGAGAGTATCATCTGGCTGGAGGAGATCGTCGAGAAGCTCTGGCGGAAGCACCATGTCAGTGACGCCGAAGTCCAGGAAGTCCTCGAGAATCGCCCCCGGTTCCGATTCCTCGAGAATGGGCATCGGCCGGAGGACGTTTACCTCGCCCTCGGGCAGACCGATGCTGGCCGCCATCTCGCAGTCTTCTTCGTTTTCAAGAGGAGCGGCGAAGCCCTGATTGTCTCGGCGAGAGGCATGACCCAGGCGGAGAGAAGACGATATGAGCAGAAATAGAGCCTCTATCTCGAATGGCCAGTCCTATCAGGAAATCGGGGAGTACTGGGACGAGCACGATGCGGGAGAGGTTTGGGGCCTTACCACTCCGGCCGAGCTCGAGGTCGAAATCCGTTCCCAGAGGCGCTACTACTCTCTTGAGCGCGGCCTCTCCGAGCGGGTGAACGAGATCGCCAAAGCCCGGGGCGTGAGCCCAGAAACGCTGATCAACCTTTGGATCCAGGAGAAGGTAGGAATAGCCGAGCCTTGAGGTGTCCCGGCGTCGATCTGGTCACAGCCTCCGACGCGTTCCCAAGACGGTTGACACACGCAGGCTCCTCCCATCAGCCGAGTCCCGCCTCCACCAACCCCCGCATCGCCCGAACCTCTCCCTCCAGGACGCGGTCGGTCAGCAGAGGCGGAACGAGCTCGCGGATGCGGAGATAGGCGCCACGAGTGCCTTCGCCGAGCTTCGAGGCGATGGCGGCGCGCTTCTCGGGAGCGGTCTCGTGGGCGAATTTCTGCGCCTCCTCCTCGGCCCTCTTCCAGTCGTCGGCCGATTCGCGCGCGTCGTGGTTGGTGCACGGATCGATGCTCATGCCGACCCGCCAGTCGACGGCCTGGGCAGCCACCAGCAGCTCGATGGCCAGAACGGCCTGCACGTTGCGCAGGACCGTGCGCAGCTTGCGGCAGGCGATGGTCGCCATGGCATTGTGGTCCTCCGCATTCGCAGAGGTGGGGATGGAGTCGACCGAGGCCGGATGGGTCAGGATCTTGTTCTCGGAGACCACGCCCGCCGCGGTGTACTGGGCGATCATGTAGCCCGAGCTCACCCCCCGGTGCGGGACCAGGTTCGACGGCAGGTTGCGGTTGTGGTGCGCGTCGAGCAGCATCTGGGTGCGCCGCTCGGAGATGTCGGCCAGCTCGGCCAGGCCGATTGCCAGGCAGTCCGCCGCCACCCCCACGGGCTCGCCGTGGAAGTTCCCCGCCGAATAGGAGATCCGCTGCTCGCCCGAGTAGCCGGCCGGCCAGTTGTCCCGGAACTCATGGTCCCAGGGCGCGCCTTCGTCGGCCGGGAAGAAGAGCGGATTGTCCGTCGCCGCGTTGATCTCGGCTTCGACGGCCTTGCGCGCATAGGCGAGAGTGTCCCGCGCCGCGCCATGGACGGCCGGCGCGCAGCGCAGGGAGTAGACGTCCTGGACCGCACCGGCCTTTTCGATCAGCTTGCTGCCTTTCAGCAAGTCACGGATATTGGCCGCGCAGGCGATCTGGCCCGCGTGGCCGCGCGCCTCGTGGACCCGCGGGTCGAAGGCCCGGGCACAGCCACAGACCGCCTCCAGGGTCAGAGCGCAGGCGGTGTCGGCCACATGGGCCGCGCGCTCCCCGTCGTGGACCGCCAGGGCGAGCAGCGCAGCCGAGTAGGTGGCGCCGTTGGTCAGGGCCAGCCCCTCCTTGTAGGAAGGCTGCGGCACAGCCATGCCCAAGTCCTCGGCAAGCTGTTCCAGGCCGCTCCGCAGGTCGCGCGGCTTGAATCCCAGGTCCGCAGGCTCGCGCACGAGGAACCAGCGGTTCTCGCCAAGCAGCACGACGAACGTGTGGGACAGCGGGCAGAGGTCGCCGCTCGATCCCACCGAGCCGCGGATCGGCACCAGGGGGATGATCCCCCGGTTGATCATGGCCTGGACGGCCTGCGCCAGCTCGGGACAGACGCCGGAATGCCCCTTGAGAAAGGCGTTCAAACGGATGACCAGGGCGGAGCGCACCACCTCGGGATCGAAGAAGTTGGAAGGATGGAGCTCGTCGGCCGTCTCCCCCACGCCCACGCTGTGGCTGAGCAGGATATTGCGCTGGAGTTGCAGGAGATCCGCCGGCGCCACGGCAATGTTTTTGAATTCGCCGAAGCCGGTCGTGACGCCGTATTCGAGGACAGGGTGCGCCTCCTCGCCGCGGCCAAGCTTCTCGAAATCATCTTTATACTTCGCGACGAGGCGCTCGATCTGGTCCCGGCTGGAGTGGAGCCGGGCCAGAGCCTCGTCCGCGATCTCGACGCGGACCCGCGGGTCGCGCGCGACACGGACGAGATCCTCGATCGTCAGCGACCTACCGTCGAGGACGATGGGCCGGCGATGGTCGGGGTCGCTCACCAGCCCGATCCCTTTTCGACCTGGGCCAGCATTTCGCGGACAGCGGCGACCAGCTCGGCGCGCGGAACCTCGCGCTGGCCGGGCCGCTCTTCGAGCCACTCCCGGCGGTCCTCCAGCGCCTTGGCACGCTGCCGCCCGACGTCCATGTCCTTGAGCGTGACCACGCCCCGCTCCTTCTCGTTCGAGCCGTAGAGCAGCGCGATCGGCACTCCCCAGGCGTCGGCGTACTTGAGCTGCTTGCCGACCCCCTTGGCCGAGCCGAGGTAGAGCTCGGTCGGGATGCCCGCCCGCCGCAGCTCCCAGGTCATGGCGAGGTAGTCGTCCGTCAGGGCGGCGTCCATGTTGGTGACCAGGATCTTGGCCGTGCACTGCTGCTGCCCCGCGCGGCCGAGGTGGATGAGGGCGGCGAGCAACCGGTCGACACCGATCGAGGCGCCGGTCGCCGGCACCTTTTCGCCCAGGAAGCGCATTACCAGGTCGTCGTAACGTCCACCGCCGAAGACCGAGCCGAACTGCGGCGCGTCGAGCAGGATCGCCTCGAAGACCGGCCCGGTGTAGTAGGCCAAGCCGCGGGCGACCGAGAGGTCGAGAGAGACCTGGTCCTCGCCGTAGCCCAGTGTGTAGAGATGGCTGGAGATCCGGTTCACGGTGCCGATCTCGCGATCAGCCCCCTCGACCCCGGCGAAGAGGCTGCGCAGCTCGGCAACGACCTCGCGGCGGTCGTCCGAACGGATCTGGAGGAAACGCTCGATCTTGTCCACCTGCGCATCCGTCAGGCCGACGCCGCGGATCTCGTCGCCGGACGAGTCCACATAGCCGACGGTCAGCTCCTTGCGGACCTTCTCCAGGCCTACCTTGTCCAGCTTGTCGAGCACGCGGAAAACGTCGGTCCCCTGATCGGCCGCAATGCCGCCATAGGCGAGCAGGACGTTCAAGATGCCGCGGCTGGAGAAGCGCACCCGGAAGGGGCCCACCCGCAGCGCGCTCAGGGTGTCGCACATCCCGGCGACGATCTCGGTGTCGGCGACTTCGGACTCGACGCCGACCGAGTCGAGGTCGAACTGGGTGAACTCGCGGAAACGGCCCGGCCCCGGCTTGTCCCCGCGCCAGACCGGCGAGACCTGGTAGCGGCGGAACGGCCGCGGCAGATCCTTGTACTGGGCGACAACCCGGGCGAGCGGGACCGTGAGGTCGAAACGGAGCCCCAGCTCCTCTTTCTCGGGATTCTGGACGGTGAAGATCGACTGCTGGGCTTCGGCGCCGGCCGAGGAGCCGAGCAGCACATCCAGGTACTCGATGGCCGGGGTTCCCAGGGGCACGAAGCCGTACAGCTCGTAGACATCCCGGATCGTGTCGATCATCCACTGCCGGGCCAGCATCTGGTCCGACAGAAGATCACGCAGGCCACGGGACAGGCGGGGCTCGACAGCCATCAGAAGAGATCCTCGAAAGGGCTAACCCTACGTAAACAAAGGGAATGGTACCGGCGATGGGATTTGAACCCATGACCTCCTGATCCACAGTCAGGCGCTCTAAACCGGGCTGAGCTACACCGGCCCCGAGGAGGGCGACATCCTAAGCGGTCTTTTCCCTCTTGTCAAAGCTACCACTGGAAGAGGTCATCTTGCCACAAGCAGGTGGGAGCCGAAGCGCCGCTCCCCGTCCGTCCAGGCCCGGCGCAGCTCGAAGCCGGTTGCCGCCGCCAGCCGTTCGATCTGCGCGGTCTCGAACTTGTACGAGCTCTCGGTGTGGATCGTCTCTCCCGTCGCAAAGGAGACCTCCAGGCCGAGGCCGCGGATGGGCACAGCCTGGTCTCGGAGGCTCTCCAGGTGCATCTCGATACGGCTCAGCTCGTCGTTCCAGCGCGCCCGGTGCCGGAAGGCGGTGAGGTCGAAGCCGCCGCCCAGCTCGCGGTTGATGCGCCCGAGGAGGTTGAGGTTGAACGCCGCGGTCACCCCCAGGGCGTCGTCGTACGCCGGCACCAGGACGCTCGCCGGCTTCCGGAGGTCGACCCCCACGAGGAAGCCGTCTCCGGGACGCAGCAGGTCGCGGACGGCGCCCAGGAGGCCGGTCCGTTCGTCCGGCTCGAGGTTGCCCAGCGTCGAGCCGAGGAAGAGCGCCAGCGTGCGGGTCCCTACGGGCGCAGGCGCCTTCCGGGCGAGAGCGCGCAAGGTGGGGACGAACTCGCCCACCCAAGCCTCGATCCGCAGCTCAGGATAGGCGAAGAGGAGCTTTTCGCCGCTCTCCTCGATGGCCGGCCGGGAGATGTCGATCGGCACGTAATCGAGCCCGCCCTGGCGGTCGAGCAGCGCCTCGATCAGGAGGCGGGTCTTCCGGCCGTCGCCGCTCCCCAGCTCGATCATCCGCACCGGACTGCCGAGCGCGCCGGCGATTTCCCGGGCGTGCGCGAGGAAGACCTCCGTCTCGGCCCGGGTGACGTAGTACTCGGGCAGCTCGCAGATCGCCTCGAAGAGCTTCGATCCCAGCGCGTCATAGAAGTACTTGGGAAACAGAACCTTGGGGGACGACGTCAGGCCGCGGCGTACATCCTCGGCGAAGCTCGCCGCGGCGCGCCCGGACCCGATCTCGCGGATCTGGAGCCGCTCTGTCGGGATCGATTGGACCTCCGGGACCATGTCGCACCTCCCTGCCATGTAACTCTCTCTACGGCACCACCCGGCGGGTTGGATTCGCGGCTTCGCGAAACATCCCCATCGTATCACCGGCCTTTGCGGGCGAGCACCACCAGGGTGGTGAACTCTTCGAACGAGCCCCGGCGGTCAAGGATCTCCCGGTAGGCAAGGCCGTCGAACCAGGTTTCGATGCGAAAGCCGTGCCCTTCCAGGAGACGAACGATCGCTTCCCCCCGGCCGTACTGCTCCCACAGCGCTCCTTCCGTCCAGTTTAGCGGATTGACGAAGAGCAGATGGCCTCCCGGCCGGAGGATGCGGTGGCACTCGGCGAAGGCACGGTCCGGGCCGTGGGGAAGGCGGTCGATGATGTTGATGCTCAGAGCGAGGTCCGCGCAGCCGTCGGCGACAGGGAGATCCTCCACGTCGGCGCGGAAGAAGTGGACGTTCTCCCGTGTCCGGGCCGGGATGGTGAGAGTCCCGAAGCCGTAAGCGGAGAGGTCCACAGCCACGGGCTCGCGGCCGTGGACGATCCGTTCTGCCAGCTCGAGCATGGCGAGCGAGCCATCCACGCCCAGGACGACGCCATCGGGAGCCAGGGCCGCGCAGTCCGCCGCCACCCTTCCCACGCCGCAGCCGCAGTCGACGATCGATCGCGGGCCTTCTCGCGGCGCAGAGGCCAGCGCCTCGGCAGCAAGAGAAGAAACCGAGCGGTAGAGGGATTCGTCGAAACCGCTGTGGAGCGTCTCGTATCCGAAGGCCCAGAGAGCCGCGTACCGCGCCGCATAGGCGGGATCGTACTTGCCCACAGGCGGCTTGGCGAAGGTGAGGAAGCCGTCTTCGAGCGGAAAGATGTGTCTGGAGGGCCCCAGGCAGGCCAGCCCGGACTCGGCATCGGAGAGCTGCCCTCCACAAGCCGGGCAACTCAGCAGCCGGAGGACCTCGCTAGGAAGGCTCATCGGCCCTCTCTCCGTTTTGCCTCTTCCGCCGGGATGCAGGTTCCATCCCCATACAGCGCCATCACCTGCTCGTCCCGCCAGATGTAGACCGGCCGCCCGGCCCGCCAGTGCTCGGCGGCGGCGGCCTGCGCCGCCTCCTTGATGGCACGCCGGGCTTTGGCGACCCAGAGAGGCAGATCCTTCTCGCCGATCTCGATGTCCTCTGTCATCCTCCCTTCCCCTCTCTTTCGATCCTCTGGAGGAGATCCGGAAGCCCGCGGCCGAAGCGCCGGCGGACGACCTCGTCGGGGATCGAATGGCCGCCGGACCGTACCCTCTCCTGCACGCGGTCGATTGCCAGCTCCGGAGTCGGAAGCCAGAGAAAGAAGAGGTGCAGGCGATAACCGAGCCGCCGCAGGCGATGCAGGAGAGGCAGCCAGCTCCGCCCCGCCAGGGTCGTCTCGAAGCCGAAATCCTCTCCCGCCTTCGCGAGAGCCTCGATCCGTTCCAGCATGAGCCGGCCCGCCTGGAGGGCCAGGCTCTCCGGGTTGAACGGAGACAGGCCGGCAGCGATCAGGTCCGCGTTGACGAGCTCCTTGCAGTCCGCATAGTCCGGCAGGAAGAGGCGCGCGAAGGTGCTCTTGCCGGCGCCGTTCGGGCCGGCCAGGACATACAGGTTGGGCTGACGCCTCTCGCTCATCCGGCGAGAGCATAGCGTGGTCCCTTTCGGGTCCACGAGACCTACCCCCGCCCCGGGAACTCCGCGAGCGTCCGCAGCACGAAGTCGATATCCGCCGCCGTATGGTCGGCCGAGACCTGGAAACGGATGGACTCGTCTCCCTTGGGCACGACGGGGAAGTTGAGGCCGGTGGCGAGAATGCCGTTCTCCTTGAGGTGGCGGACCAGGGCGGCGGTCTTCGGCGTGTCGCGCACGAAGAGGGGCACCACCGGGTGCTCGCCCTGGAGGGTCTCGAAGCCCAGATCGATCAGACCCTGCCGGAAGCGCGAGGTCATGGCCCGCTGGTGGTCGAGGATCTCGCGGCCCTGCGGGCTGTCGAGGACTTCCAGCGCCTTCGTGGCCGCTGCTGCCTCGGCCGGAGTTATCGGGTTCGAATAGATGTAGAACGGCGAAGACTCGCGCAGGAACTCGACGATCAGACGGCTGGTGGCCACATAGCCGCCGTTGACCCCCAGCGCCTTGCCGAGGGTGGCCACCAGGAGGTCGATCCCCGAAGCGCCCGTGAGCTCCTCGGTACCGCGGCCGGTGCGCCCGACAGCGCCGACGCCGTGCGAGTCATCCATGATCACCAGGACGTTCTCGGGAAAACGGTCGTCGTAGCGGCGGGCGATCTCCACGATCTTCGGCATGGGGGCATGGGCACCCCGCATGGAGAAGATGCCGTCGGTCACCACAATGGCCCGGCGGGCACCGGACTCGGCCGCCTGCGCCAGCTTGGCGTCCAGATCGCCCATGTCGACGTGCTTGTAGATGTACTTCTCCTTGGGCCGGGCGAGGCGCATGGCATTGATGATGCAGTTGTGGTTCAGCTCGTCGGAGACCAACGCCGTTTCGGCGGTGATGAGAGGGACCAGAATGCCGACCACGGTGGCATAGGCGGAGCTGAACAGCATCGCCGCCTCACGGCCGTGGAAGGCGGCCAGGCGCCGCTCGAGCTCGATGTGGGTGCTGTAGGTGCCGCTGATGAAACGCACCGCACCCGGACCGGTGCCGAAGGCGCGGCAGGCTTCCTCCTCCGCCTCGATCACCTCGAGTCGCAGGGCCATGCCGAGGTAGCCGTTCGAGTTCATCTTGAGGAAGGGCTTGTCGCCTTGCCCCTCCAGCAGATAGCGGGGCCCATGCTCGCCGCTCGCGGACAGGACCCGGGTGATGACCGCCTCGTCCCCCTTGAGGATGCCGCGGCTGCGGCGGTCGTCGAGATCGGCGGCCAGGGCGGTGGTGAGGCGATCGATCGGCATCGCGGCGGTTCTCCGTGAAAAGGTCGACCGGTCTAGGCTTCGACCGTGAGCTTCCGACTCAGGTTCTCCAGCATGTCGCGGGTCATGGCGGCGAGGTCGTAGGCCGGGTTCCAGCCCCACTCCTCGCGGGCCGCCGAGTCGTCGAGGCTGTCGGGCCAGGAGTCCGCGATCGCCTGCCGCACCGGATCGACGCGGTAGTCGAGCACGAAGTCCGGGATGTGCTTGCGGATCTCGGCGGCGAGCTCTTCGGGTGTGAAGTTCATCGCCGTCACGTTGAAGGCATTGCGATGCTTCAGGCGGTCCGGATCGGCCTCCATCAGATCGACCAGGGCCTTGACGGCGTCGGGCATGTACATCATGTCGAGACGGGTGTTGCGGCGCAGGAAGCAGGTGTAGTGGCGGTGGCGGATGGCCTCGTAGAAGATCTCGACGGCATAGTCGGTGGTGCCACCGCCGGGAGGCACGCCGTGGGAGATCAGGCCCGGGAAGCGCAGACCCCGGGTGTCGACGCCGAAGCGCAAATGATAGTAATCGCACAACAACTCACCCGTCACTTTGGTGACGCCATACATGGTCGTCGGGCGCTGGATGGTGTCCTGGGGTGTGTGGTCGGGCGGAGTCGTGGGGCCGAAGGCGCCAATCGAGCTGGGGAAGAAGACGGCGCAGCGCGTCTGGCGTGCCACCTCCAGAACACGGTAGAGCCCCCCCATGTTGACGTCCCATGCCACCTGCGGCCGCTCCTCGGCCACCGCCGAGAGGAGCGCTGCCATGTGGTAGATGGTGCGGACGCCATAGTGGCGCACCGCCTCCTGGATCTGCCGCTGGTTGGTGCAGTCGACGAACTCGAAGGGACCGTCCTCGGGCTTCCACCGCACGGCCGGTGGCATCCGCACGTCCGAGGCCACGACCTGCTCGGCACCGTAGCGCTGCCGAAGGGCCGCGACCAGCTCGGACCCGATCTGTCCAAGGGCTCCTGTGACAAGGATGCGTTCATTCATGGCGCCGCTATCCTATGAGGGCGCCACTCTTTTTCCAAATCCGGTCACTGCGCGTGGGTCGGACCAGCGGACCGTCTCGTCCCAGGGGAGAGCGAGCCCTTGGTCGAGGAATCCCTCGGGCCGGCGAGCGTGGGGAAGCGCCAAGCTCGCCGCAGTGTCGAGCGCTCCGCAGAGGATCTGGGACCTGTCCCGCTGGACCTCACCCGGGCGGAAAGCAGGAGAGGGCATCCTCCACCACCTCATTCCTGCGCTCTCGATTCACTGACATCAAAATCCTCCGTGTCTCGCCGATCGACATCTGATCGAACAATCTTGGGATGTCTTCATTGGTGAATCCCTTGCGCGCAAGATTCTGCAAATCCGGGCGGTTTTCCAGTTCCGCCACAGCCTTCGCGAGGACAAGCCTCCAGTCACCTGATTGCAACAGCGACTGAATCCTCTGCAGCAACTCGGCCGGCTTGGCGTTCCGCACCGGCGACTGACGCGACAAGGTGACCCTCTCGACTGCCCGTGTCAGGCTTTCCAGCCACTCGCAAAGTGCTTGCGTGCCGTGATCGCCCCGATCTTCGATATAGATTGGATTGACTTTCCTCGTTCTTAGGTTGGCATCGAGCACATGATCAATCTTCGGGCCCGACGGCACTAGAGCAAAGACGCTAGACCCGCCGATTGTGCTCAACTCGCTGCCCTCCCTGAGGATGGCGTCGATATTTGGGTCTCGAAACCCGAATCCGATAAAGAGCAGCGTAAACGATCCCAGGGTGCTATACAAGAACTGCCGGGCTGGCGCTCCTGCCGGGGCGACGATCTGGTCATAGCCGCTACGACTGAGCACGATCGTCCTTGGCTCATTCACATGCCCATGGAGATGGAGAACGAATGGGCGATGAAGGTGGTCGCGAACGGTGACGCTCTGATGGGTCGTCGGAACGTCAAACTTTCGAGCTCGATCGGCCATGCTCAGCAGCAAGTCGTAATTTGTGGTCACGATGCCCGAAAAGGGCGCGCCAACGATGAGCTCGTGGACACGTCCCGGCCGGGCGGTCCGTTGAATCTCCTTCGCTACCCTCTCCTGGATGTCCTCCTCCGACCTCGAGCGACTGAGAAACTGTGCCGCTTCCAGCAGGCGCCCCGTCGACAAATATGGAGAGATCTCGGCATCGAGACCGACGTCAACTGCGACGCACCGGATCAGATCCGACCAATTCGGGACGCCGGCATCGCACGAGGGGCCAGATCCAACGAAAGCCACCACACCCTCACCGCCTACCAGCTTGAACGCACGGATCAGGTCGATCGGCAACTCCATCGTGCCACTCAAGCGACCCGGATGTCAGGAAGGTCGAAGTGGGAATCCGTGATGCTCGTCTCCTCGAATCCCCATATACGAACTCGGTGCAGCTCTCGAGAGATCAGGCGCTCGCCCCGCTCCGCAAACCCCATCCAGTCCGCGAGCTCTGCCAGCGCGGCCTCTTCCTCTATGCTGCGATTCGCAAGGACGAAGGAAACCGCTGCCCCCCGAAGGCGGCTCCATACCAGACCGCACACGCATTGGCCTGTGACGGCGAAGTGCAGCCTGTCGCGATGCTGTCCGATCGGAGCGATGGCGCGAAACAGGGCATCCATGAGGCCGTACATGCTGGATGCTCCCCCACGTGGCTGCAGAGCGCTGAGGATCTGGCCGTCATGCACGTGATCCTTGATCAACTTTGTCCTGGCCTCGATGATCCATTGCTCATGATGTCGACCAGTGTCTGCCACCGCTGCCGCCACCCTCTCCCTGAGAACAGCCGGCTCAGCTTCAGTTTTGAAGATGACGTCCCATGCCCCAAGCCTGAACGCCGCGTCACGAACGTCGTGCTTCTGCGCTGTTGCCGAGATCACAATGTACAGCGTCCCCTCGGGCCGCCGTGCAAGATACTCCTGAATCGGACGGGTATCCCGATTGGAGATATTGGTAACGTCCATCGACAAATCGAGCAGCACAAGGTCGTAATGAAACCTGCGCAGCAGCCTGGCAGCCTCGATCGAGGATGAAGCGGAGTCCTGGGAAGCCAGATCCTCCGGTATCCACTCCTGGAAGTTCTCCAGCCACCGCTCCTCGTCTTCGACCACAAGAATGCGCGCCTTCATGCTCTTCCTCCTGTGCCTCAGGCTTCAGCCTCTATGGCAATCGTAGGGAACTCGATCTCGAACCACGAACCTGACCCTCTCTCCGAATCGAAGGTGATCTTCCCTCCGAGCTGAAGAGTGTAGTACTCGCAGAACCAAAGTCCTATACCAAGCGAAGTGCCTCCGCTCTTGCGAGTGCTGTAACCGAACTCGAAAATCTTTCGCCGCTCTGCCGCGTCGATACCGACTCCGTTGTCTTGCACCCGCAGGCGCGCGCTGAGGGCAGCGCTGAGGGAGAGGATTATGGCGATCTCGCCGGGCCTGTCCACCGCAGGCCGCTCCACCACGGCTCGCACGGCATTATCCAAAAGATTTTCGATAACGTCGTATACCTTCTCAGTCAACCGACACACAGCACGGCTGCCGACACTCATCCGGCCATTTTTGTCGACTGACGGCATCTGGTCATCGAAACGAAATTCGATCCCAGTATCGGCATACCTTTGCTGGTACTTCTCCAAGAGCTCTCTACCGACCGCCGCGAGATCGATGTCCTGGAACTGGAAGTCGACCAATTGTGGATCGAACCGGTTGCTGAAGTCATCCACCACCACCTTGGCCTCGCCGAGGCTCTCCACGATGTCGCCTATGAAATCAACCACGCTGAGCTCTTTTCGTCGCAATTTCGGCAAATCTCGCCCTTCCAAATGCTGCCTGAGCTCGAGCATCCGCCCTTTAGCGTCGCCAACGCTACTGCCAAATCGATGAAGAAACGACTGGGCGACATTGCCGAGGTGCGTCATAGCTAGATCCGCCCTCTTTATTTGCTCCTCTTTCGCTCGTTTACGACGGGCAAACGTGGCCGAGATTGCAGCGGCCAAAAGGTGTCCGACCACGCCGAACAAACTTACATCAAAATCTGAGAAAATCCCGACCTGAGGGCTTTCAATGTTCAACGCCCCTGTGAGTCGACCCGAATTGTCGACGAGCGGTATGATCATCTCGCTCTTCATACGTTCGCCCTCCGCCCCGAGCAGAGCCAGGTAAAGATCTTTGTACTCCGACCGCTCAATATCATTGATGACCAAGATATCCCGCTTACCCTCGGCTAATAGATAGTGGCCGCACAGTGACGAGTCCCGGCCAGGACGAAGTCCAATGTCGCCCCTACGGCTGCTCGCGATGATAACAAACTCATTACTCTCGAAGCCTAGAATCTGGCCGTATTCAAAGTCGAAGTTGTCCAGCAGAGCATTGAGGATTTCCTGACCACTCTGCTCAAGCTCCACAGTACCTGCAACCAGCGCGGTGCTGAGGTCATATAGGGTCTTTACGCCGGACCACGTGCGGGCATGCTGGATGGCAATGGCTGCCTGGCCAGCAAGGAGCTTGGCGAAGTCGCGCGCCGTTGCTGGGAATGGACCGAGCGCTTCGCGCTCCAAAGCCAGCACACCGAGGACCCTGCCTACGTTGGCTGGCTGGATAAGGACGACGAGCTCGCTTTTTGTCTCGTCGTGATACCGAGCGTAAGAGCTCGGTGGTATCACGGAAACGTCCGGATAGTGTTGATCGGATCTCTCGCGGATGGCCTTGCCGCACAAAGAGTTATGGAGAAACAGCTCCTCGCCGATACGGCTCGGCTCCGAGCTCGCAGCCACCACCAGGCGATTGTGCTTGTATAGAAGCACCTGCCCATGCTGCGAGTCTGTACGGGACAAGCAATTCTCAATGATAAGCTCAAAGACTTCCTGCGGCGAGAAGGTGGATCGCAGGATCGCAGAATCCAGCTCTCGAACCAGCTCACTCCTTTGCTCGTTGATGACGAGCTCGCCGAACATCTCCTGGAGCTTCTGACATGACCCTGAGGACAGTTTTCTCAGTCGGCGTGAGATTCGGCTTGGAGCCGACGTTTGTCGAAGACATTCCGATACTCCCAGTATGAGCCCATGTCTGAATAGAAACTATCCTATGAGGGCGGTGCCGACTCAGTCAGGGCGCGAGCTTATCAAATGCGGTTCGGCTGCGGGCGAGCCACTCGTCGATGAAGCCCTGAGGATCCCGGGCCAGGGGTGCCTCGCGGACGGCGGTGCGGCTTCCCATGGCGTAGGTCCGGATGTGCCAGCGGTTGTGGATGCCGGCATCGAGGCCCTGCTCCGCCCCGCAGACGAGGCCGGCCGTGGCGGCGAGTGCATCGAGGCGGGCGAGGGAGCATGAAGGCTCCTCTTTTTGACCGTCGGGGTCGAAACCCGCGGCCGGATTCCTTGCACGGGCCTTCCGCATGGTAGCATCCCCTGCGCTCGATGACATGAGATGCAGGAACGGGAGGAGCCGAGCCGCATGAGCGACCAGGAACGCGAAACTCTGGACATCGATGTCCTCTTCGTCGGCGCCGGACCGGCCAGCCTGGCCGGGGCCTATCACCTCGCGCGCCTAATCCGCGATCACAATGCAAAATCCGCCGCGAAGCTGGAGGTCTCGATCGGGGTCCTGGAGAAGGGCCGCGAGATCGGCAGCCACGCCCTCTCCGGCGCCGTGGTGGACCCGCGCGCCCTCCGCGAGCTGTTCCCCGACGACTGGCGCAACGCTCCGTACGAGGGCAAGGTCGAGCACGAGAAGCTCCTGTTCCTCACCGGCAAACGGGCCTTCGGCATGCCCATCCCGCCGCCGCTCGAGAACGAGGGCAACTACGTCGCCTCGCTCGGCAAGCTCCTCAAGTGGATGGTCCCGCGGGTCGAGGAGCTGGGGGTCGACATCTTCTACGAGTTTCCCGCCTCCCGCGCGCTGGTCGAGAACGGCCGGGTGGTCGGCGTCCGCACCGCGGACCGCGGCATCTCGCATACCGGCGAGAAGAAGGCCAACTACGAGCCGGGGGTCGACATCCGCTCGCAGGTGGTGGTGCTCGGCGAAGGTCCCCGCGGCACCCTGGTCAAGCAGCTCGACGCGGACCTGGGCCTCTGGGAGGGGAAGAACCCGCAGGTCTACTCGATCGGCATCAAGGAGGTCTGGGACCTCCCGCCGGGACGGATCGCGGCGGGCGACGTGATCCACACCATGGGCTGGCCGCTCGACATGCACATCTTCGGCGGCGGCTTCCTCTACGGCATGCAGAATGACCAGCTCGTCGTCGGCCTGGTCGTCGGCCTGGACTACCGCAACCCGCTGCTCGACCCGCACCAGGAATTCCAGCGCTTCAAGACCCATCCCGAGATCCGCAGCCTCCTCGAAGGCGGACGGATGGCGTTCTATGGCGCCAAGGCGATCCCCGAGGGCGGCTGGTGGGCGATGCCGCGCTCCTGGGGCGACGGCTTCCTGATCATCGGCGACTCGGCGGGGACGCTCAACAGCCAGCGCCTCAAGGGAATCCACCTCGGCATGAAGTCCGGGATGCTCGCCGCCGAGACGATCTTCGAGGCGCTGGTGGCCGGCGGCGCCACGGCCGAGCGGTTGTCCCGCTTCGAGCAGAAGATCGACGAGAGCTGGATCAAGGACGAGCTCTGGCAGGTGCGCAACTTCCACCAGGCCTTCGACCACGGGGTCGCGGCCGGCATGGTCCAGGCGGGCCTCGGCCTGGTGACGAACGGCCGCGGCTGGGGAGCCCTCGACCGCCTGCAGACCCGGCCCGGCCACGAGCGGATGGTCCGGCTGAACAGCCCCGAAGGACAGAAGCTCAAGCCGCCCGAGCCGGTCAAGCCCGACGGCGTGCTCACCTTCGACAAGCTGGCGGACGTCTACAACTCGGGGACCGCGCACGAGGAGGACCAGCCGGTCCACCTGCTGGTCGCGGACACCGACATCTGCATCTACCAGTGCGCGGTCGAATACGCCAACCCCTGCCAGCGCTTCTGCCCGGCCTCGGTCTACGAGATGGTGCCCGAGCCGGCCTCGCCCACGGGCCAGCGGCTGCAGATCAACGCCAGCAACTGCGTGCACTGCAAAACCTGCGACATCATGGACCCGTACGGGATCATCACCTGGGTCCCCCCCGAGGGCGGCGGCGGGCCGAACTACAGCAAGATGTAAAACCTCACCCCCTGTCCCCCTCTCCCGTCGCCCCACCTTCCCCCGGGAGAGGGGGGACGTAGTTGATGCTCTGAGGGGATCGCTTGCAGAGCCTCTTCAGGGGCTCCCTCACCAGAGAGCCTCGACCTCGCCTTTCAGCCCCAGCGACGTCCCCCCTCTCCCGGCCGGGGGTGGGGCGATGGGAGAGGGGGACAGGGGGTGAGGAAAAAAAGCCCCCTCGCCAAAGGGGGCCGGAACGAAGAGACGAGACAACAGCAGATCAGTTCGAGGTTTAGGAGGACTGCCGCGGGGTGATCACGCAGTCCCCGCTGCCGGTCTGGAGGCGGATCACCGTGCGGCCGTCGCCGCGCTTGGCACCGATGACCTTGCGGCCCGACGAGGAGCGGCGCAGGTTGGCGTCCCGATAGCCCACCTCGAGGTCGCCGCTCCCCTGGGACGATGTGATGTCAAACGAGGCCTGCGGGCCCGCGAAGATTTCGATGTCGCCGCTGCCCGTGCGGGCGACCACCTCTTTGGCCTGGGCGAGCGAGCTGCGGAGGACCACGTCACCCGAGCCGGTCTTGGCGTCCAGCTCCTGGACCTCCACGCCGAGCAGTTGCACGCTGCCCGAGCCGGTCTTGGCCAGCAGCCGGCCGGTCGTGCCGTTGCGCACCACCACGTCGCCCGAGCCGGTGTCCACCGCCAGCTTGCCGGCCGAGACGCTCTCGACTGTAACGTCGCCCGAGCCGGTGTCCAGCGAGCCGTTGCCCACCATCTTGCGGACGACCACATCGCCCGAGCCGGTGGCGATCGAGCTCTCGCCCGTGACCGAGCCCATGGTGACGTCGCCCGAGCCGGTGCGGACCCCCAACTGGCCGGAGAACGCGGCCATCCGGACGTCGCCGCTGCCGGTCCTCACCTGCAGGTCCCCTTCGAGCGGCCCGTCCGCGCGCACCGCGCCCACGGCGTTGCGCACCGCGACGTGGCTTCCGGCCGGCAGCGCGATCCGCAGATTGGCGTAGAGAGTGGGAACCGACGAGCGCTTCTCCCGGTAGATGCGGACGTTCTCGCCGCGATAGAACGTGGTGGAGTACCCGCCGAAGTCGAGGAAGCGGAGGAATTCGGGGATGTCCGAATCCTTGCCGGGCCGGGGGTAGTGGAAGCCGCGGTAGTCGTCGACAGGGTAGGAGAGCACCCACTCGTCGTTGCCGTCCCGGTCCTCGCCGCGCACCCACTTCATGCCGTCGAGCAGCTCCTTGGTCTCGCGGGCGTTGTCGCCGGCGGCGTGGATCGTGGCGTCGACCACCACCTGGTTTCCCGGCGCGCGGACCAGCTCGATCCGGCCGGCCAGGTTGGCGAGCCGCAGCTCGGCGGTCTTTGCGGGAAAGGCGTGGCGCAAGGCCCGCGTCTTGGTTGGAGTCTCGGCAACGGCGGCCAGCGCGCCGGTCAGGAGCAGCGAAGCCGCGAGCAGCGCGGCAGGTCTTTGTGGTTTCATGGCGTGTCCCTCCATCGTGTCCCCACTACGAGCGCTGCAACGCCAAGGTTGCAACTCCAGAATAGTAGACTCCGCGCCATGCGTTCCGCCCTCCTTCTCCCGCTCTTGCTCGGTCTCCTCGTCCCCGCCGCGGGCGCTGGCCAAGCCGCGCTCTCCTACGACGCGATCGCCTCTGCCGACTGGGCAGGCCGCTCTCCCGGCCAGATTGCCTGGTCGCCGGACGGCCGGCGGCTCACCTACCTCTGGGACGACGGCCGCGGTGAGGCCCTCCAGGCCCTCGACCCCGCCACGGGCCAGAGCGAGGCCCTGCTGTCCCTGGCCGATCTTGCCAAGGCCGCGGGCGCGGAGGCCACGCTCGACGGCTACGCCTGGTCCCCCCAGGGAGACGCGCTGCTGCTGGAGTCGAGCGGCGACCTCTTCCTCTTCCCGCTGGCCGACCGCCGGCTCCGGCGGCTGACCGAGACCGCCGAGGCCGAGGAGGACCCGAAGCTCTCGCCCGACGGCACGCAGGTCGCCTTCGTGCGCGAGTATGACCTTTATCTGATGGACCTCGGAACACGCCAGGTGCGGCGCCTCACCGAAGGCGGCGCAAAGAACCTGACCCTGAACGGCACGACCGATTGGGTCTATTGGGAGGAGATCTGGGACCGCGAAGCCACCGGCTTCTGGTGGAGCCCCGACAGCCGGCGGATCGCCTACTACGAGTTCGACGAGCGCGACGTCCCCGTCCACCCCCTGGTCGACGAATCGCCGCTCCATCCGAAGGTCAACTGGCAGAAATTCCCCAAGCCGGGCGATCCCAATCCCAGGGTGCGCGTCGGAGTGCTCGACCTCGCCAGCGGCCGGACCACCTGGATGTCGACCGGCGACCAGGACCAATACCTGGCGCGGGTGGCCTGGACGCCCGCCGGAGACGCCCTGGCCATCCAGGCGCTCACGCGCAGCCAGACCCGGCTCGACCTCCTCCGCTGCGCCGCCACGGACGGCCGCTGCTCGCCCCTCGCCACTGAGAGCTGGCCGACCTGGGTGAACCTGGCGAACGACCTCCTCTTCCTCCCCGACGGCCGGTTCCTCTGGGGCTCCGAACGGAGCGGCTGGCGGGCGCTCTACTTCTACGGCGCCGACGGCCGCCTGCTGCGTCAGGTCTCCCCCGAAGGCTGGGCCGTCACCGGGCTCGGCGGCCTGGCCGGGGACGGCGGCGAGGTGATCCTCACGGCCTTCCGGACCCAGGGCCTGGGCCCCGCCGAGCGCCATGTCCTGCGCGCCCGGCTCGGGGAGGACCGTTGGGAGAGCCTCACGCAAGGGAAGGGCACCCATGAGGCACAGCCGGTGGCTCCGACCGGCGCCTGGGTCCATACCTGGACCAGCGCAGACCTCCCGGGCCGGTTGGAGGTGCGGCGGGCCGACGGCAGCGCGGTGCCCCTGCCCTGGGTGCCGCCGTCCAGATACGACCCGGCGAGCCTGCCGCACTGGGAGTACCTGACCATTCCCGGGCCCGGCGGCGCGCGCCTGCCCGCCCGGCTCCTCAAGCCGCAGGGGTTCGATCCGTCGCGCCGCTACCCCGTGATCGTCTACCACTACGGCGGCCCCGGCTCCCAGGTCGTGGCCGACAAGCCGGACACCCGCCGGCGCGACCTTTGGCACAAGCGGATGGCTCAGCGCGGCTTCGTGGTCTTCAGCGTCGACAACCAGGCCTCGACCTTCTTCGGCAAGAAGGGGGAGGATCTGGACTACCGCCGGATGGGCGAGGTCAACCTCGCCGGCCAGCTCGCCGGGGTCGACTACCTCAAGAGCCTCCCCTGGGTCGACCCCGCGCGGATCGGCCTCTGGGGCTGGTCCGGCGGCGGCTACAACACCCTGTATTGCCTGATCCATCGCCCCGGCGTCTGGAAAGCCGGCGTCGCGGGCGCGCCGGTGACCGACTGGCACCTCTACGACTCGATCTGGACCGAACGCTACCTCGACACCCCGCAGGACAACGAATCGGGCTACCTCGAATCGTCCCCCCTCACCTATGCCGACCGGATCAAGGACCGGCTCCTGCTCATTCATGGTCTGGCGGACGACAACGTCCACCCGCAGAACACGATCCTGTTGACCGACGCCCTGGTAAAAGCCGGCATCCCCTTCGAGCAGGGCTTCTATCCGGGCCAGAAGCACGCCGTCAACCCTCCTGCCCTCACCCACTTCTATGCGCGCATGGAAGAGTTTTTCAAACGGACGCTGCAGGAGGTGGTTGTCGAGGACGTGGACGTCCGATAAGCCGGGGGCTTGATCACTGCGGCGGCGGCTGGACCAAGCCCCTGCCCCGCTGCTGCAGGGCGCGGAGCCGAGCGTCGATCAGAGCATTCAGCTCCTTCGGATCCAGGCGATCGGCAGGCCCGGCGGGCTGCCTGTCAACCTTCAACTGCACGGCCTTGAGGTCGCGCTGGACCTCGACCTGCCGGGCTTGCACAGTGGCGATGCTCCTCTCCATGTCCGTAAGCCGGGCCGAAAGCCGGTTCAGCTCTTCGGAAGGGGGCTTGGACGCAAGCGCGGTCCGCAGGAGCGAGTCCTGGCTGGCCTGGTTGGCCTCGATCTCCTTCACCGCCGGCACGATCTCCTTGACCTGCTGCTCCAAGGTCTCGACCTGCTTTTCTTGAGCCTGGAGCTGCGCCGCCGCCTTCCGGACGATCGGCAGAGCCTCGTTGAGGCCCTCCACCTGATCGAGCTTCGGCGCGATCTCCGCATAGCGCTCTTCGACCGGAGCGACCCGCATGTCCAACGTTTGACGGACGCTTTCATGGTCGGATCGTCCGGCGGCGAGGAACCAGGCCGCGAGGCCCAACGGCACGAGCAGCAGGAGGAGATAGAAGCGCAGCAGACGGCGCCGGCGCGCCAGCTCGCGCTCTACGGCGTTCTCGATCCGATTGCTGCGGGCGGAAGGGCTATCCAGTGTGGCCATGGCGACCTCCGGTCTCGGCGACCAGCAGGACAATACAGAGCAGGACGAGCGCCGCGATCGCACCGCTCGCGACGAACAGGGACGTGGCCGTGAATTGAGAGCGCAGCGGAGTCGCAGCGAGCACGACGAGGCCCAGGACTAACACCGCCGCGACCGCGGCCAGGATCTTGTGGAGGCTGAGAGCCCCCCGGAGCTGCCGTTGTTGCACCCGGCCCCAGAACTCGACGAGCCAGCCCTCCAGCGAGCTGCGGACGAGCTGGACCAAGCTGTCCGTCGACTCGAAGGCCTTGCACCAGAAGCCGCTCTCGAAGGCGGTGACCCGGTCGAGAAGCTGCTTCTGACGCGGGTCGACCTCGGCCCCGGGCGGCAGCTTCTTCAGGAAGGCCATGATCTCCACGTTCTCGCAGCGGCGGGCCGTATCGATCTCCCATTCGACGATGGAGCGCTGCGGATCGCTCGGGAACGGGGTACCGTATGTGGCGCCGAGGACGCCCACGAACACGTGGGAGCTCTCGATCATCTCGCGGCAGCGCTCCTCCGGGCTGCCCCGCCGGGCCCGGTCCTCCTCGTAGAGATACGGCTCATAGAGCGGTCCCAGGCTGGCGAGCAGGGCTCTCCTCTCCTCGGACAGGTCCGAGGTGGAGCTGATGAAAACGACGGGCTTGTCCATTCCCAATGGGCCTTTCGCTAACGGAACCGAAGCCATTCTCGGGCGGCGCGCTCGGGCTGTCAATCAGAGGCGGAGGAGCCCAAGCTCTGCCTGAAGTCCCCAATGGCACATCGTGAAGCACTTCTTCTTCAGAGACGACTTAAAAGGAGACAGTCATGAAGAAAAAGATAAAGCGGCTGACCCTCAACCGGGAGACCCTCGTCCGGCTGGAGGACGGCAAGCTCGCCGACGCCAATGGCGCCGCGACGGTCAAGCCCCAAGTCTGTTGCGGGATGTCGGATAGCTGTCCTCCGCCCCCGTCGCTCGACCAGTGCTAACGGACGAAGAAGACAGGAGGTTTCTGAACATGCGCAAGCTCATGTTGGTGATCCTGGCCCTGGTCATCTCCACGGCCGCTCTCCTCCCCCTGGCTCCGGCCAACGCCGACGACTGCATCACCTATTGCACCACCCCGAACCCGTGCGGCTATGTCTGCTGCTACATGCAGTGCTGCGGTCGGAGCTGCGTGGACCTCCTCTGCGCCCCGCCGCCACCCTGCGGAGGGGACAACTGACACGTTACAGCTTCAGCAACAGCCACCTCTGATCCAGGATCAGGCGCGCCGCGGAGCACACGCTGAGCCAGCGTCCCGGGACTCTGCTCCAGCGTGAGCTCACGCTGGGTTTGCGGAGCACACGCTGGGCCAGTGTCCCGACACTCTGTTCCAGCGTGAGCTCACGCTGGGTTTGCGGAGCACACGCTGAGCCAGCGTCCCGACACTCTGTTCCAGCGTGAGCTCACGCTGGGTTTGCGGAGCACACGCTGAGCCAGCGTCCCGACACTCTGTTCCAGCGTGAGCTCACGCTGGGTTTGCGGAGCACACGCTGAGCCAGCGTCCCGACACTCTGTTCCAGCGTGAGCTCACGCTGGCTTTGCGGAGCACACGCTGAGCCAGCGTCCCGGGACTCTGTTCCAGTGTGAGCTCACGCTGGGTTTGCGGAGCGCACGCTGGGCCAGCGTCCCGAGACGCTGCGCCAGTGTGAGCTCACACTGGCTTTGCGGAGCGTCCGCTGGGCCAGTGTCTCGGGACGCTACTCCAGTGCGAGCTGACGAAGAGGAGGCTGAAGCCGACCGTGACGCCTCGAAAGGATGGCTGGGTGCCCACGGCGGCAGCGATGCCCACGATGGCGAGGCAAAGGGCCGCGAAGGTGGCGACGGTGAGCGGGATCTGCGCGAGGAGGTTTCAGGCGAGCGGCTGATTGCCGTGGTGATCTTCGGCTCGACTGGCCGCGGTACGCGCTTTACCCCGGCAATCCCACGGTCACCCGCAGATCCTGCGGCCGGAGGTGGCGGCGGATGACGTCCTGGATGGTCGCGAGGTCGAGGGCCCGCAGCTCCTGTTCACGCAGGGCGGGGTCGTCCAGGGGGAGGTCGTACTGCGCGGCCTCGGTCAGCAGGTCGGCCCATTGGCGGGCGGTCTCCCGGCGGAAGGGCTCGCGGCCGAGGAGGTAGGAGCGGGCCTCCTCCAGCTCGGACTCCTCGATTCCGCCCTCGACCAGACGGGCGATCTCCTCTTTGACGCCCGTTTCGGCCTTCTCCACCGTGGCCGGGGCGGTTCCTACATAGGCGACCAGCCGGCCGGGGTCGAGCCCGGCGCCGGCAACGGTCTGGGCGTGGGCGCTGTAGGCGAGGCCCTCCTGCTCGCGGATGCGCATCGGGATGCGGCCGGTGAGCCCCGCGCCCGAGCCGAGGACCACCGCCACCAGCTCCAGAGCGGTGAAATCCGGATGGTGCCGCGGCACCGTGAGGTGACCGATGTAGAGGTGGGCCTGGTCCTCGGCCTCGGTCTCCACGAGATAGCGGTCCGGCAGGCCGGCCGGTGCCGGCGGCTCCGGGAAAGGGGCCGGTACGGTCTCGAAACCGGAGAGGAGCCGTTCGAGCCTCGCGCGCACGGCGTCCTCGTCGAGGACTCCCGCCACGGTGGCCAGCATCCCCTGCTGGAGAGCGGCGCGATGGAACCCGAGGCAGTCGTCCGGGGTCAGGCCGAGCAGGCTGTCGACGCTGCCGTGGAGCGGCCGGCGGCGCGGATGGGGCGCGTAGAGCTGGTCGAGGAAGCCCCAGGCGGTCTTGACGTCCGGCTGGTCGGCCAGGCTTTCGAGCTCCGCAGCGGCCTGCTTGGCCGTCCAGGCGCAACGGTCCTCGGGAAAGGAGGAATCGAAGAGCAGCTCGACCGCCCAGTCCAGCGCCTGCTCCCAGTCGCGCGCCAGGGCGTCGACGGTCACGCCGTGGCACTCGAAGGTGCCGTAGCTGGAGAGGATCATCCCCTTGCTCTCGGCGTCGTCGGCGATCTTCCGCCAGTCCCGCGTGCGGGTCCCTTCGGTGAGCATGCGGCCGGTCAGGAGGGCCTGCCCCGGAATGGTCTCGACCCGCGCGCCGGCACGGAACCAGAGGCGCACGGCCACGACCGGCGCCCCTTCCACCCGGCGCACCCGCATGGCCAACTGGTCAGACATGCAGCAGGGCCTCCAGGGCCGTCATGGCCGTGTCGACCTCCTCCGGGGTGTTGTAGTAGTGGGGCGAGATGCGCAGGATCGGGGTCGCCTGCGCATCCGGGGCATTGAAGGGGCCGGGGCCGCCGAGCGAGTTGTGGAAGTTGATCCCCTCCTGGCGCAGCCGGCGGACGATCTCGCCCACATCGCGGCCCGGGACCGCGGCCGTCACGATGGCGCAGAGGCGGGGTCCGCGGTCGTGGAGGCACAGCCCGGGGACCGCCGCCAGCCGCTCCCGCACCCGGTCCGCGAGCTCCTGGGCCCGGCCGCCGCCGGTCTCGATCCCGACCTCCAGGGCGTAGCGCGCCGCCTCCCCCAACCCGAGGACCAGGGCATGCGAGAACTCCCAGTTTTCGAAGCGGCGGGCCCCCGGGGAGAGCTCGAAGCGCGAGTCATCGATCAGCCCCGCCCCCCGCATGTCAACGAACAGGGGGTAGGCGCCGCGCTCCAGCAGGCGGTCCGACACGTAGAGGAAGCCCAGCCCGCGCGGCCCGCGCAGGAACTTGCGCGCGGTGCCGGCCAGGAAGTCGCAGCGCAGGCGGCCCACGTCGACCGGAAGCTGGCCGACCGCCTGGCAGGCGTCCAGCAGGTACGGCACGCCCGCGGCCTCGCAGATCTCGCCCACCTCTTCGGCCGGCTGGACCAGCCCGGAGTTGGTGGGCACCCAGGTCAGCGACACCAGCCGGCAGCGCGGATGCGCCACCAGCCGCCGCACCGAGTCGGGATCCACACCCCCCTCGGGCAGGTCGTCGGCCCGCTGGACCTCGAGGCCGAGCCGCCGCGAGAGCGACAGGTACATGAGCTGGTTCGAGGTGTAGTCGTTGTGGGTGGTCACCAGCACGTCGCCGGCCTGAAGGTCGAAGGCCGACAGGGCCTGGGCCACGGCCACGGTCGCGTTCTCGACCAGGGCCATGTTGTCCGCGCGGGCGCCGAGGAGCCGGCCGAGGTCGCCGTAGACCGCATGGATCGCCTCGGCGGCCTCGTCTTCCGCCTCATAGCCGCCGATCTCGGCCTCGCGGTCCACATGGCGATGGACCGCCTCCACCACCTGCCGCGGCGGCAGGGACGCGCCGGCGTTGTTGAAATGGATGCGGCGCGCACACCCCGGGGTGTCCAGCCGCCATTGGCGGACGCGGTCGTCCATGGGGTGATCCTCGAGGGGGAGGGTCACTCGCGCGGCAGCGACCAGCCGAGCACGGCGCCGCGCTCGGGGCGGAGGTAGCGCGAGGCGACCTCGAGCAGGCGCTCCGGCCCGGTCTCGATCATGCCCCGCAGTTGATAGTCCAGGTGGTCGATGCCGAAGAGGGTGGCGGCGAGGCCGAGCGACAGGGCCTGCTGGTGGACCCGCTCGTGGCCGAAGACCCAGTCGGCCGTGGCGATCTGCTTGGCGCGCTCGAGCTCCTCCTCGGACGGCGGGTCGCGGAAGAGCTCGTCGAGGAGCCGGAGCATCTCCGCCTCTACATGGGCGGGCTCGATGCCAGGGACGACCTCGGCGGCAAAGGTGATCTGGCTGGCGTCCAGGCTCTCCGAGAGGTCGGCCGAGATCCAGGCGCAGAGCTGGCCTTCGTCGACCAGGGCGGCGTGGAGCCGGCTGACCCGGCCGCCGGCGAGCAAGGTGGTGGCGAGCCGCAGCGGCGGGTGGTCCGGATGGTCGCCCGGCGGCGCCGGCAGGGCGAGCATCATCCGCGCCACCTCCCCCTTGCGCCGTTCGAGCCGCGTGAGGGATGTCGGCAGGGTCCGCGGCGGCAGCGGCCCGTTGCGGCGCTCCGCTCCTCGCGGCAGCCGCCCCAGGCTGCGGGCGACCGCCTCCAGGGCATGGCCGTCGATCTCCCCGGTCACCGCCAGAACTGCGTTGTCCGGACGGTAGAAGCGGGCGTGGAAGTCGCGCAGGGCCTCTCCTCCGGTCGCGAGCAATTCCTCACGCGTGCCGAGCACCGGCCGGCCGTAGGAGTGCGTCCCGAAGAGCGCCGCGTGCACGGCCATCTCCAGGGCGTCCCACGGCTCGCTGTCGTACATGGCGATCTCTTCCAGGATCACCTGCCGCTCGCTCGCCACGTGCTCGGAGTCGAGGGTCAGCTCCGCCATGCGGTCGGCTTCGATCGCCAGCGCCTCGGTCCAGCGGTCGGCGGCGAAATTGAAGTAATAGCCGGTCGCGTCGTGGCTCGTGAAAGCGTTGTTGACCCCACCCAAGGCCTGCGTGCGGCGGTCGATCTCGCCGGGACCATAGGCGGGCGAGCCCTTGAACATCATGTGCTCGAGGAAGTGCGCCACGCCGCCGTGCCCCGCCGGCTCGTCGCGCGTGCCGGCCTTATAGAAGAGGGCCGTGGTGACGATCGGCGCCTGCCGGTTCTCCAGCAGGCAGACGGTGAGGCCGTTGTCCAGCACGTGGAGCTCCGGCCGGCCGGGCAGCGCGGCGGGGGCTTCCACCTCGGCGACTCGAAAGCGGGTCCGCATCATCCGCCTCCTCCGCGGGTCATCCGCACCTCGATGCGCTCGCGCTCGTTCTCGGCCCCGGGGGTTACCTCGACCTTGAAGTCCTGGCGCTGGAAGCCGGGCGCGACCAGGCTGATCCGGTAGGTACCCGGCGTCAGGCGCAGCCAGCTCGCCGGTTGTCCCAACCGTCCGGCGAACTGCCGCGCGCGCCCCACCGGCTGTCCATCCACCTGGACGCCGATGCCGGGAAGAGGCGGCTCGACCCGGAAGGCGACGGCCTCGCGCACGCGGATCGTCTGCAGGTCGCTGACGTCCGCCGTCTCGGCAGCCAGTGGGCGGAGGCTCACGGTGATGGGCGTCACGCCGCCGGTCGCGCCCGCCTTGACGAGGATGCGGTGCTCCTTCATCCCCTGGCTCCGGATCCTGATCAGGTGGTCGCCCGGATCCAGGGCGTAGGTGCGGTTCCCCTTGAGGCCACTCCACTCCGCCGCCCGGCCGATCGGGACGCGATCGACCAGCACGAAGGCGTCCGCGGGCGTGACGCGGAAGGCGACCTCCAGCCCGGTAGGCAGGACCTGGTCGACCTCGGGGGCGGGCACGGACGGCGACGGAGCCGCGGGCGAGGGTGCCTCCTCGCGGGTACCGCTGGAGGGGACCGGCGCAGCCTCTCTCCCGGTGGACGGCTGCGGGCCGGACGAGCCAGCCGGCGGCGGCAGGACGGGTCGGTCCTGCGGGCGGGTGACGAGAGGAGGCTGCCGCACGGGGGCCGACGCAGGGGTCTCCTCGATCCGGCTCCGGGACAGCGCCGGGGTCGGCTCCACGGCACCGCGAGCGGGTGTCTCGGCCGGGCTCGTGGGAAGGATCGGCGGCGAAGACGGGACCTGCTTGGGCGGCTCACCGATCGAAGGCGTCCCGGAGCTTCCCGGACATCCCGGGGCCGGCCACTGGAGCGGTCTGTCCGGCCGGCGGCTGTGCCTCGGCCACGATCGGCCCTTTCGGCTTCCGGAAGAACACATACCAGCCCCCGGCGAGCACGACACCGAGGAACAGGACCACCGCGCCGATCGCAAGCGCCAGGGCCGGACCGTGCCCTCTCTGCGCCACCGCGGCCCGCCCTGGCGGAATGGCTGCGACAGGTGCAGCGGGCGGTGGCGGCGGGACCTGAG
Source organism: uncultured Holophagales bacterium (assembly GCA_963842525.1). Classification (GTDB taxonomy): domain Bacteria; phylum Acidobacteriota; class Thermoanaerobaculia; order Multivoradales; family UBA5704; genus UBA5704. The sequence goes on along the minus strand of CAWJGT010000009.1, from coordinate 267,489 downwards.
GTGCAGGGGGCTGCGCCGCGCCGGTATTGCGGGTCATGACGCGGGTCGGCTCCAGCGGCAGGTCCGAGGCCGGTGCCGAGAGCGTCTCGTCCGACAGCTCGCGCTCGATCGTCGCGATCTCCGTCGCGATCTCGCTCGCGGCGGCGAAGCGCTCGTCGCGGTTCTTCGCCAGCATCCGCCGGAGCAGCGTCTCGAGCCGTGCGGGGACCGAGCGCAGCTCCGAGATCGGCGGCGGCTCCATGTGCAGGATCTGGTAGACGAGCGTCGTGATCGTCTCGCCGTTGAACGGCCGCGTCTTCGACAGCAGCTCGTAGAGGACGACGCCGAGCGAGAAGATGTCGGAACGGCCGTCCAGCTCCTCCCCCCGGATCTGCTCGGGCGACAGGTACTGCGGGCTGCCCATCACCGAGCCGGCCATGGTCAGCTCCGTGCTCTGGCCCGCCACCTTGGCGATGCCGAAGTCTGCCACCTTCACCTGGCCGGCGGTGTCGAGCAGGATGTTGCTCGGCTTGATGTCACGATGGACGATCCCCTGGCGGTGGGCGTAGTCGAGGGCGCCCGCGGTCTGTCGGACGACGCGCAGCACGTCGCGCAGCGAGAGGGGGGGACCCGCCTCCAGCCGTTCGGCCAGGTCCGTGCCCTCGACGAATTCGAAGGCCAGGAAGAGGAGCCCTTCCTGCTCCCCGGCATCGAACAGAGCCACCACGTTGGGATGGAGCAGCCGGCCGGCGGCGCGCGCCTCGCGCAGCAGCCGCCGCTTGCGGTCCTCGATCTCCTGCGCCCGGCCGGCCAGGCGGACCGTCTTGATCGCCAGCCGCCGCTCGATCTGGGGGTCTTCGGCGAGATAGACCTCACCCATCGCTCCCGAGCCGAGGAACTGCAGGACGCGGTAGCGTCCGACGCTGGCGCCGTTCTCCAGGCTGTTCACCGGCGGAGGCTACTCCTCGTTCGGAGGCGTGAAGTCGCTCCCCTCCGCGACGGCCCGCTCGCTCTCTTCGAGAAGGGCCAATGCCTCGGCCAGCCGATCCGAAGGGACCTTGATCCGGACCTCCGCCAAGCTGCCGACCTCGGCCGGGAACTCGCTCGCAAAAAGCGACTCGGCCGCAGCCTCGATGCCGTTGCTGTTCAGGAAGCCGACCACCAGCGCGGCCTCCTCCTCACCGTTGACGACCTTCGCAGTCTCCCAGTTCTCATCCATCGTCGGTCACCTCCCAGGCACCGGGCGGGATCATATCAGTTGACCTGCCCGGCATCGGGGCTGTTGGGCGAAGGGGTTAGCCCTCTGCTGGAGGGCGAAGAAAATCACTGAGCCTGGTGAGGAGGCGCATGCGTCGCGCCGTCGACACGCTCCCGATGCGCCCCCTGAGCTTCCGAGCGTGGGAGGACCGCCAAGTAGCCGAGCCGAATCAGCGAAGCCGCTTTGAGGCCGCTCGTTCGGAAATCGGCATCCGTTGGGTCAATGGTTTCGTCGAATTCAGGCACGGCCTGCTGGAGTTGGGTGCTGATACCGCAGACGAGTAAATCCTGGAAGGGCGGCATTCTCTTCAAGAAGAGGGCAGGCCGATCCTTGAAAGTACCGTCACCCTGGCGCAACGGGGCGAGAAGGACATCGCCCTCTTTCATGGGAGAATGTCGGCGCTCGAATACTCGGGCTCAGACTCCCCATAGGCACGCGCCAACCCGCGGGCGCTGAGCTCGCTCCACCCGGCTCTCTCCTGCTCAAGCTGCGCCGCTTCCAGCACAGTGACGATCAACTGTGCCCCCTTTGGCAGCTCGAAAGGTTCGTCGAGGCGGATCGTTTTCCCGTCGTAGTGAGCCTTGAGACTGACATTCGGCATGTTGAAATCGTACCTCGGACTCGTGTGCCGGTGCAAGGCCGGAATTTCCCCCTTTCCCAGAGGCGGTCTCAAAAGCGTCCGCGAGGTGTCTGCCGAGGTCTCTCACCCCCTCCACCCCGTACGCGCTAACTTTGTGTGACGGATTTCGAAGTAGGGCGGGGCTTGACCCCGCCCGGGAGGTGGAAAGCTGCCGGGAACGTCAACCCCCTCCCCTCCCGCGTGACTACCACCTCCTACCCCGAGCGGGAGAGGGGCGCTTCCACCCCGTTTCTGCTGGTTTACCCCTCTCCCGTTCATGGTGGCGGGTGCGGGACGCACGAGAGAGGGCTAGGGGGTGAGGGCTCTGCGGGCCACCGCAACGTCAGAGGACTGGAGAAACCCGCCTGAAGCCCTCCAGAATTCCGAAGCCCTCCAAATCCTCTCTTCGAGCCCTTCGAGATTTCTTCCCCACGCTTCCATCGCCCCGGCTGGGGGCTGACCGGGAAAAGATGCTGGGCTGCGCCTCCGAGAAGCAGTTCGCATAGCTGGGATCACCAAGCCCCGACCTGCCACACACCCTGCATCCCGCCTCGGGGCGACTAAGGAGCCCAGCGCAAACCCTGTCCAGCTAGCGTGCATATGACATGCGCACCCCGCGTTGACGTCGAGGCTGAAGTAGACTAGCCTGGATTTCCACGGGCTAGAAATTGGCCTAACGCTACCAGTTGGAACTCCATGGAGCGAGGAGGCAGCGCGAGACCGACGTACGTTATCCAGACTGATGCTCTGATAGGCGTTCATGCGCGGTCCTTCTTCTGGAGTTATTGGGGCGTTTTGGGGCCAAAACGTCCCGGATAGGACCGCGCATGTTGGTGTATCAGAGCACCCGACGACCTAACCAGCGGAGCCTGCGGCTTCCCCTTAAAGGCACGGCCTCTCGGGACGGGGTTCTGTTAGGTCAATGACTTCCCGTGGAAATCCAAGCTAGGATTGTATTAATCAATACGAGTCACGTAGAACCGTTGCATTTCGACCATCTGGGCCCGGTTGGCTTCGGGAGACAGGTAATAAGGCAGCCGAGAAGGGCGCCGGGACAGAGTTGATTATAGGTTAGGTTAGATTGCAAAGCAGGAAGTATAGATGCGCTTGCCTGAGGCGGCAAGGGCGGGATGCTCCCTCCTCACGGGGTATGCGGCTCGGGCACCGGCGCGGGGTCTTCCAGCTTCAGCCCTTCGAGGGTGTAGGGGACCCGCTCCTGGCGGGGGTACCAGTGGCGGCTGTGCTCGGCGAAACGGTCGAGCGAGCGGTGCCAGCGGTAGTGCGAGACGATCATCGAATCCCGGTCGACCCGGATCCAGTTGCAACTGTTCGCCTCCCGCTCGCCGCCCCGCCCGCGGTTCGAGGTGGTGGTGCCCGCATGCAGAATGACGACCGGCGGGCGGCCCTTGGGGTAGAACTCCTCGGAGTTGCCGATGTAGGTCTGGTGCTGGTGGCCGGAGAGGATCAGGTCGACGCCGGCGCGCGAGAAGACGTCGATCGCCTCGTAGGCGTTGAGGGCCACCGCCTGGCTGCCGAAGTTCGGCGGCGGGATCAGGTGGTGGTGGGCGATCACGACCTTGAAGGCCGACTCGGGGGTCTGCTCGAAGAGCTCGGCCAGCTCGAGCAGCCGGCGGATCTTGATGCGACCGTCCTTGAGCGTCCAGCCGTAGGCGGTGTTGACGCCGACAACCAGCATCTCGTCGTCGCGCCAGACCGGCTCCAGCTCCGGGCTGAAATGCTGGCGGTAGCAGCCGTACGGGTTGAAGACTCGCTCCCAGACGCGGTAGAGCGGCACGTCGTGGTTCCCCGGCACCGTCACGGTCGGGGTCCCCGTCGCCTCGATCCGGTCGATGAACGCGCGCGCCTGCTGGAACTGCTCGGGGCGGGCGCGCTGCGTCAGGTCGCCCGAGAGGACGACCATATCGGGCCGATGGAGCTCGATGAATTCCAGGACGCCTTCGGACACCCGCGGCAGGTGCGGGGGTCCGAAGTGGACGTCGGAGATGTGCAAGATCGTGCGCACGCGCCGGATCGGGGCTAACCGGATCTACTCCGGATCTACTGCCCGAAGAGATCGCCGACGTTCTTCGAGACCTGGGCTGTCGCGTAGCTGGAGACCGCGGCCACGACGGCCGGTCCATGGCGGAGCCCGAGCCAGAAGCCGCCGGCCGCCGCGAGCGCCAGGGCCGGCAGTGGATACGACCGCACGAGCCGCTCCCAGTCCAGACCTTCCGGCAGGATCTCGTCCAGCATCCCCTCGAGACCACCCCCGTGCTGCGTCTCCTCGTTGACGAAATCTTCCATGGTCGTCTCCTCTGGTATTCGTCCCTGCGCCACCCGGGAAACCCTCACCCCTGTCCCCTCTCCCGTCATCGGGAGAGGGGCATCCCCGGACAACCCGCCTCGATTCGGGTGGGGCCCTACCCCTCGTCTTCCTCGTCCCGGCCCCGCCGCACGAGCAGGCCGAAGAGGAAGCCGACCCCGGCCGCGATCAGCACCGCCTTGCCGGGGTTGTCCCGCACGTAGTAGCTGAGGTCGCGGGACCAGTCACCGGCGTGCTCCCGCACCTTGTCATAGCCTTCACGAGCCCCTTCGCGGACCTTGTCGTAACCTTCGCGAGCCCCTTCGCGGACCTTGTCGTAGCCTTCGCGAGCCCCTTCGCGGACTCGGTCGTAGCCTTCGCGGGCTGCCTCGGCACCGCGCCGGATCTCGCTGGAGGCGCGCTCGGCGCCCCGCCGCACGTCGTCCGAGACCTTCTCGTAGCGGCCCTGGACATCCTGGCTCAGCCGCTGGAACCGCTCGCGCGCCGTCACCACACCACTATCTTCGCCGTCGGCGCCGCCGTCGCGCGCCGTTTCGGCACTCCCGGTCGTTCCCGGATGATCGTTTTCGGCCATTGCTGCCTCCGTATCTGTGAACGGGTCAGGAGCCCTCAGTTGGGCTCCCACCCTGGTGTAGCAGGAATCATGCCCCAGAGGATAACCTTGAACCCCGAAGAGGAGGGCTCTCAAACATGGCGAACGTCACTTTCCTCGGCGCCTGCGGGTACGTGACCGGCAGCGCAACGCACCTCGCCTGGGGCGACAACACCGCGCTCGTCGACTGTGGACTCTATCAGGGGACCGAAGAGCTGGAGCAGCGCAACTGGAACCCCTTCCCGTTCCCGCCGGCCGGCCTGAAAGCCGTCCTCCTCACCCACGCGCACCTCGACCACTCCGGCCTTCTCCCCCGCCTGGCCGCCGAAGGGTTCTCCGGCCCCATCTGGTGCACCAAGGCCAGCCGGGGACTGGTCTCGCTCGTCCTCCAGGACGCCGGCAAGCTGCAGGAGGAAGAGCACCGCTCCGCCCTGCGCAAGGGCTGGAGCCGCCACCCCCACCCCCGCCCCCTCTACACGACCGAGGACGTGCGGCGCGTCCTCAAGCTCCTCGAGCCGGTGCCGTTCGACCAGGACCATGAGCTGTTCCCGGGCGTACGCTTCCGCTTCCGCCGCGCCGGCCACCTCCTGGGAGCGGCGAGCCTGGAGGTCTCCGCCAAGGGGACCGACGGCGAGCGCCGGAGCTGGTGCTTCTCGGGAGACGTGGGGCGCTACGGCGTCCCCATCCTCAAGGACCCGGAGCCGCCGCTCGACGCGCCGGCCGCCCTGCTCCTCGAATCGACCTACGGCGACCGCAACCACGTGCAGGAGGATCCGGCCGAGGCGCTGGGCAAGATCATCGACGAGACCTTCGACCGCGGCGGCATGGTAATCATCCCGGCCTTCGCCCTGGGCCGCACGCAGGAGATCCTCTACCACCTCTCGGACCTCGCCGGGAAGGGCCGGCTCGATCCCCAGGACGTGTTCCTGGACAGCCCGATGGCGATCGATGCGACCGACATCTACGACCGTACCGAGGCCGAGCACGACGAAGACCTGGCGGCGCTCGGCGGCACGCCGGCCGACCCGCTGGCGCCCACTCGGTTCCAGCGCTGCCGGACCGTGGACCAGTCCAAGAGCCTGAACACCCGGGGCCGGCCGGCCGTCATCGTGGCTTCGAGCGGCATGGCGACCGGCGGCCGGGTGGTGCACCACCTGATGCACCGCCTCGGAGACGCACGGTCGTCGGTCGTGCTCGTCGGCTACCAGGCGGCGGGGACCCGCGGCCGGGCGCTGACCGAAGGGGCGGAGACGGTCGCCATCCACGGCCGGGAGGTCCCCGTCCGCGCCCACATCCACCAGCTCCACAGCATGTCGGCCCACGCCGACCGCGACGAGTTGCTGCGCTGGTGTCAGGCGCTGCCGGGCGTGCCGCAGCGGATCTTCCTGAACCACGGGGAAGACCCGCCGCGCAAGGCCCTCGCCGTCGCGATCGCCGGCCTGGGCTGGCCGCGGCCGCAGCTCCCGCTCACAGGAGAGACCGTGCCGTGGTGAGCCTGCCCGCCGCGGCCGCCGGCCTCCGGTCGCGCCTGGCGGCGAGCCTGCCCGCGAAGATCGGCCGTTACTTCCTGGTCACCCTGCGGCAGGCCAACGAAGACTCGGTGTTGCTGACCGCGTCGGCCCTGGCGTTCGTCACCATCCTGTCGCTCATCCCGCTGCTCACCGCATTTTCCTTCATCGGCGCTCGGGTCTTCAGCCAGTACCCGCAGCGGAGCCTGGAAGTCTTCGTCCAGATCCTCCCCTATTCGGACAAGACGGTGGTCGACAAGATCTCCGAGTTCCTGGACCAGGCCGAGACCCTCCACGGCATCGGCGTCCTCGCCTTCTTCGCCTCGTCCCTGTTCCTCTTCGCCACGGTCGAGGAGGCCTTCAACCGGATCTGGAACGTGTCGCGCCGCCGGCCGATCCCGGTGCGGTTCTTCTCCTTCCTGCTCCTCCTCTTCTGGGGCCCCCTGGTCGTCGGCGCCACCTTCACCAGCCTGATCCTGCTGCGCCAGAGCCCCGGGCTGCGGGTCCTCTTCCGGGAGTCGATCTTCCTCGGCATCCTTCCATTTCTCGCCACTCTGGTGGGACTGACGATCCTCTATTGGCTCGTGCCCTACACCACGGTCCAGCTCCGCAACGCCCTGGCCGGCGGCCTGCTGGCGGCGATCCTCCTGGAGCTGCTGCGGCAGGGCTTCGGCCGCTACGTCGAGGTCTTCCAGGGAGTCAACATCGTCTATGGAAGCTTCGCCTTCGCCCTGCTCTTCATGATCTCGATCGATGTGACCTGGATGATCGTCCTCCTGGGAGCGGTGGCGTCCTACACCGCGCAACACTACCGAGTCCTCTCCCGCGGAATGCACCGCAACCCGCCGGTGCAGGCGGCCTGGGTCGGCCTGGCCGCGCTGGTCCTGATCGCCCGCCGCTTCGCCCGCGGCGAGCCGGTGATGTCGCGCGACCTGCTGGCCGACCGCCTGACCCTCCCTCTCAGGGACCTCGAGCGCATCCTCCACCCTCTCCTCAGCCACGGCCTGCTGCGCGCGGTCGGAGGCCAGGGCTATCTCCTGGGGGCCGACCCACACAGCCTGTCCGTCGAAAATATCCTCCTGGCCTACGACCACCGCGCCCGCCGCGGCGTCGAGCTGGTCGGAGGAGAGCTGACCGAGCGCCTGGAGTCCCTGATCGGCGAGCTTGCCGCCTGCCGGGCGGAACGACTCGGCGAGGTCACGGTGGCGGAGCTGCTCACGGAGAGGCCGGTAGAGGGCCCTTCATCCCCAGAGGGGAAATAAGAGGGCCTGAGCTGCCCAGCAATGGTAGACTGCCGCCGAGGTGGCATATGGACCGCACAATGACAAAATTAGGCGAAGGTGGCAGGTTGGTTATTCCCGCGGAGTATCGGAAGGCTCTTGGCGTAGACACCGGGGACGAGTTGGTCCTGGAGCTCGAAGAGGGCAGCTTACGGATCTCAACCGTCCGGGAAGGCATCCGGCGAGCCCAGGAGCTCGTCCGGTCCTACATCCCCGAAGGGGTCAGGATCTCCGACGAGCTCATCAAGGAGCGTCGGAGGGAGGCTCGGCGTGAATAGAGCCGTGCTCGACGCATCAGCCTTGCTGGCGCTCCTCAACGAAGAGCCCGGAGGAGAAATGGTCGAAGAGGCGATCCCGGGTGCCGTAATGAGCGCCGTCAATCTGTCTGAGGTGGTCGCAAAACTGGCCGAGAGAGGTATGCCCGCCGAGCTCATCCGGCGAGCCCTCGGGAATGTCAAGCTAGAAATCCTATCCTTCGACACGGTCGCCGCCTTTGACACAGGAATGCTGCGAGTCCCCACGCGGCATCTGGGGCTTTCGTTTGGCGATCGGGCCTGTATTGCCCTCGGTCAATCCCTCGGCCTTCCGGTGCTTACGACAGACAAGACCTGGAAATCCCTCGACGCGGACATCGAAATCCGCGTGATCCGCTGAAGGCCTACGTAAACGATCGACGCGAGAAGCGAGTATTCAGGCAAAGAAGGCCCAAGTGGGCGTGAGCGCATAACCTCGGGCTTCAACAAGATTTCAACCCTGGAACTTTACTGCTGACATTCCCCAAAGAGGATAGCGCAAGCGCGCCGACAAGGGGGCCGGACGGCATCCTATCTCGATTCCATCCGTATCAAGAGCCGGAGACTACCCACTCTCCGGAGGCGTCCGCAGCTCGTACGAAGGCCGGCCGGTGTTGAGGAAGAGCTGCGCAGCCGGTCCCTGGTCCACGACCCGCCCTCGCTCCAGGACGACGACCTCGTCGCACAGGGCCACGGCCTCGCCGGCGTGGTGGGTGACGTAGAGCATGGGCACGCCGAATACGCCGCGGACTTTCTGTAGATAGGGGAGGATCCGCGCCTTGAGCTTCTGGTCGAGCGCCGACAACGGCTCATCGAGGAGCAGGAGCTGCGGTGCGGAAAGCAGCGCCCGGGCCAGGGCGACCCGCTGCTTCTCGCCCCCGGAAAGATTGCTGATCCCGCGGTTCAGGAGCGCGCCGATCTCCAGCACATCTACGACGTGCTCGAGCTCGATATCGCCCGGCCGGAATCCGTAGAGGAGGTTCTCGCGCACGGACAGGTGCGGGAACAGAGCGTCGTCCTGCGGCACATAGCCGATCCGCCGCTCCCGTGTGGGGACCTCGATCCGCTGCCGGGTGTCGGTCAGCACGCGGTCGCCGAGCTGGATGAAGGCCGAGTCGGCGCGGCGCAGCCCCGCGATCAGGTCGAGCAGGGAGGTCTTGCCCGAGCCGGAGGGCCCGAAGAGCGCCGTGACGTCGGCCGTGAGGGTCGCCTCCACCTCCAGGGTGAACGGCGCCAGCGGCAGCCGGATCTCTCGGAGAGTGAGCCTCATCGCCGCGCCGCCCCGCGCCGGAGGAACCACTCGCTCGCCCAGACGGCCGCGAACGCCACGGCGACCGAGACCGCCAGCAGGCGGAACGCGTCCGCGTCCTTGCCGAGCTGCACGAAATTGTAAATCGCGAGCGACAATGTCGAGGTCTTCCCCGGTATGTTGCCGGCCACCAGGATGGTGGCGCCGAACTCGCCCAGCGCCCGGGCGAAGGCGAGGAGGGTGCCTCCCAGGATGCCGCGCAAGGCGAGCGGCAGAGTGATCGTGAAGAAGACCCGGCCGTCGCTCGCGCCAAGCGTGCGGGCGATCTGTTCGAGCCGCGGGTTGACCTCCTCGAAGGCCACGCGCGCGCCGCGCACGAGGAGCGGGAAGGACATGACCGCCATGGCCGCCACCACCCCTCGCCAGGTGAAGACCACGTCGAGGTCCAGGCGATGGAGGAAGGCGCCGATCGGTCCGCGGCGCCCCAGGAGCTTGAGCAGGATCAGGCCCGTGGCCACCGGAGGCATCACCAGAGGCAGGGCGACCAGAGTCTCGACCAGGGATTTACCCCGCCAGCGGCGGCGCGCCAGCAGCCAGGCCACGGCAAGCCCCGGCGGCAGGATGAGCAGCGTCGCCAATGCCGCCACGCCGACCGTGAAGCCGACGATCTGCCACTCCGCGCCGCTCATGCGGTCCGTAGCCTATCCGCCATCCAGGATCAGGAAGCCGAATTTACGGAAAACGTCCAAGGCCGGCTTCGATCCCAGATAGGCGAGGAACCGGCGCGCCGCCTCCGGATTCTCCGACTCCTTCAGGACCGCAAACGGATAGGAGATCTTCGGCCCCTCGGCCAGGGCCACCTCGTAGGCGACGCGGACCTTCTTCGAGATCCCGGCGTCGGTCTTGTAGACGATCGCGGCGTCCACGTTGCCCGACTCCACGGCGGCGAGCGCCGCACGCACGTTCTCCGTAGGGATCACCCGGTCGATGACCTTGCTCCAGAGCTTCAGCTTGCGGAGGTATTCCTTGGCATAGATGCCGGCCGGCACTGACTGCGGCTCGGCGAGAGCGATGGCGCGGACGCGGGTGCCGGCGAGGTCCTGAGGCTTGGCGATCGGCAGCCCGCCTTCCGCGGGGACGACGATGACCAGGGTGTTCGAGAGGACGCTCTTCCGCGTCCCCGGAAGCAACAGGCCGCGCTTTTCCAGGCCGTCCATCTTCTCCTCGTCCGCCGAGAGGAAGAGGTCGGCCGGCGCCCCCTCCTGGATCTGGCGGGCGAGCGTGCTCGATGCGCCGAGGTTGAGGGCGATCCGGTCGCCGCTCGCCTTCTCGTAGGCGGCTGCGATCTCCTGGAGCGCGTCCGTGAGGCTGGCCGCGGCGAAGACGTTCAGGTCGGCGGCCTGCGCGCGACCCGCGCTCGCGAGAAACAGGCTCGCGATCCCCAAAGCAAGGAAGAATCTGGCTTTCATCAGAAGATCACCTGCAGCCGCGCAAGGACCTTGTCCTGGCTCTCGAGCGGGCCGACGTCGACGCGTTGATAATCGATCATCAGCTTCAGGTCGTGCCCTTTGACGTAGTAGTTGAGCCCCAGGGTGCTGGTGTCGGTCTCGTCCTGGTCGAGGTCGTCCCGCGGGTCGAAGGTCTCCTGCTTGGCGACGAGCTGCAGCTTCAGGGGGATCAGGAAGTACGAGCCCTGGACATACCAGCCGTCCGCCTCGAAGCTCGCCTTCGGGATGCGGTTGATCGGCTCGAAGCGCACATTCAGGTACTCGGTCCAGAGCTCGAAACGGCCCGCCACGAGCTGCGTGTCGAAGCCCAGGCCGCGGCGATCGCCCGAGAAGACGCCGTCCCGGTCCGGCGTGGCAGGAGTCGAATCCAGGCCCAGATCCGCCGAGAGGGCGAGGGCCGTGTCGCTGGTGGAGTACCCGTTCGCTCCGACAGACCAGTTGGTGGACTGACCGAAGAGCTTCCCCTGCCAGGGGACGACCGCCAGCCGCGCGAACGAGGCGAACTTGTCGTTGTCGTTGAAGTTGTTGTTGACGCTGTTGCCGTTGAACAGCCCCGCGGCGTAGGTGAAACGCTTCTCCAGCAGGTCTCCTGCGATCTGGGCGCCGATCTGCCGGCTGAGCGTCAGGCGGTCGTTGACCAGGGTGCGTTCGAGCGTCAACAGGCGCGGATCGCTATAGAGCTGTTCGAAGCCAAAAGGGGTCTTGAACTGGCCCACGCGGACGCTGGCCGCCGGATGGCGGTTCCAGGTGATGTAGCCGTCGGTGAGCTGGGCGCGCAGGCCGCTGGTGTTGGACAGGCTCCCGGCGAGGTCGAGCTCCAGCCGGAAGTCGAATTCCTCGAGGAACTTGCCGGTTGCATTCAGCCGCGCCCGCCGGAGATAGAAACGGTCGTTGTCGTTGGTGAAGCGGCTGTCCCCGCGGTCGCCGGCATCGGCCTGGACCTGAAGCAATCCGCCGACCGCCAGGATCGGCTCCTTGCCGGCAGGCTTGACGACGACCAGCGTCTGCGCCGGCAGGACCGTGGCCGTTCCCCAGAGTCCAAGGAACAGAGCAGCTGCCCGACGGGCTCTTGCGTTCGCCACAGAACCCTCCTGTCCTCGAAGTCCGGGAGAGCGTAGCAGCCGCGTTATCTACGGTCAACTATATCGGGAGGAGGGAGCGCGCTCAATCCGCGAGCTGCTCCAGGAGCGCCCGCCAGGCAGGCTCGACAGCCTTGAGGCTGTCCTCCTCCATGCGGCGGTAGAGGGCGACTGCCGTGCGGCCGGTCTCGGTCAGGGTGGCCTTCCCGTGGCCGGTACCGCCGCGGGACGTGTCGACCAGCGGCTGGCGGAAGCACGCGTTCATGGTCTGCAGGAGCTTCCAGGCCCGCATGTACGACATGCCGAGAGAGCGGGCCGCCTCCGCCAGAGTCCCCGCGCGCTCGATGGCTTCCAGCAGCTCGACCTTCCCCGGCCCGAGGGCGATCTCGGTACCATGGAGGACGCGGATGCGGGGACGGATGGTGTTCGCCACGGGAAGATCCAATCCTGGACATGATAGCGCCGGATGCCGGAGGGGAATTCCTCTGCGCCCGGCCCGGGTTGAGGGTCGCGAGCCGGGATCCGTCACGGCCTTGCCGCGCCGTCCTGCGGTGAGTACAATACCGGCTCCCTGTGTGGGGCAGTAGCTCAGCTGGGAGAGCACCACGTTCGCAACGTGGGGGTCGAGGGTTCGAATCCCTTCTGCTCCATTTTCTATCCCCTCTGAAAGACATTTCCCTCCGCATCCTGGAAGGATCGGCACCCTCTCTGGACACTACCCGCCTCTGCGGGCTGCCTCAGGCTTGGACAGGAGTGGTATCCTCCTCCCCATGATCAAGGTCAGCCTCAAGGAAGCGGAAGGACATCTCGGTGAGCTGATTGAGGAGGCAGCCGCTGGGCGGGAGGTCGTCATCACGAGCACTGGCGGTCGGACGGTGCGCCTGACGCTCGTTCGCCAAGAAGGGCAAGAGGATCGGGGAGCCTACGAGCCGCCCAAGGCGATCGGCCATGCTCTGGATCGCTTCATCGGCACCTGGTCGGCGGAGCAGGGAGCCGAAGTCCTCAAGGCCGTCGAGATCTTCGAGCAGGTCGACGAATCCTTCTGGCAGTGAGAGTCCTTCTCGATACCAACGCCTACTCGGCCTTACGGCAGGGTCACGAATTCGTCGCCGAGCAGGTGAGAAGCTCGGAAGAGGTGCTCTTGTCGATCGTCGTCGTAGGCGAGCTGCTGTTCGGCTTCCGGAACGGCTCGCGCTACGAAGAGAATGCCCGAGCGCTCAAATCTTTCCTCGAAGATCCGAACGTTCGCCTGCTACTGGTCACCTGGGATACCGCCGATCGGTTCGGGCGGATTTCTGCCGCGTTGCGGAAGAAAGGGCGGCCCATCCCGACCAACGACATCTGGATTGCGGCGCACGCGTTCGAAGCCAACGCGGATCTCATCTCCTCCGATCCCCACTTCAGCCATATCGACGACCTTCCGTGGGTGTCGTTTCCGGCCGTCTGAGCAACGAGGTTACCTACCCACCTCCGCCGCCTGCCCCCACAGACCGTTGCCGATCGGCTCCGGAGTTGGGGCATCACCCTCCTTGATGTCCCCGCCCCCTTCAAGGCAACAGGCTGGCCGGGCCCGGACCCCCGGAAGGAGGAGCGATACGCCCCTCCGTGCCCGTAGAGGCCCGAAAGCGCTACTTGCCGCGACATTTTCCGCGCTCCAAGCTCTACGCCGCGCGTAAATAGATTTCGGTCGAACGATCACGGAATGTTGTCCTCCATGGACCTCACACGCGCTCGATAACGTCCGCCGACCACTTCTGCTCGTTCCCCGTAACTTCTTGATTCTGCTTTACTTGGATTGCCTTTGAAGAACCGCCTTTCTATGATGGGCCCATGTTCGGAAAGGAAGACCTCGGACGGGCGATCAAGAAGTTGCGGGGCCCCCGCACGCAGAAGGAATGCGCAGACATCGCGGGTATCAGCCCCTCCGCGTGGAGCATCTATGAGGGCGGCGACCGCATGCCGCGCGCGGACATGTTCGCCAAGCTCTCCCTGGGCCTCGGCGTCGAGCCCCAGGTCCTCGAAGAGGCGGCCTGGGGGGAGCGCAACCAGCGCGTCGCCGTGGAGAACGGCGAGGCCCAGCAGGCCGCGGCACCGTTCCCGGCGGAGCGGGAGCCTCTGCTGCGGGCCGTCTCCGAGCACACCCAGGCCATCGCCTATCACTTGAACCAGCTCGTCCTGCTGATCCTCCCCCAGGACTCACGGTAGAGGATTCCTCGTTTCCCTGGCTCGCTTTTCTCGCTCCGGAGCACTACCACTCTTAGAGACCCGAAAACTTCGCGAGGCGCGGGGAACCCCTCTCTCCGGTTGCCGCCCCACGCCTCGCGGGTTCGGTTGCGATCGAAATCTGTGATTTGGTTTCGCGGAGGAATCCTCCGCGTTTTTTTATGTCCCGCAGGACGGTTTCCCGCACAGGGTGTATGCTTCTCCATACGATTCCGCAGGACGGACGGCCGTTCCCACAGGCTTCCTCCGCGCCTGGAAGACCTTTGTTTCCCGGGAGATCCATGCTCCCTCCCGGTGCGGCGCGAGGACGGCACCGGCCTTGCCCCTTCCGCGGCCGCCGTCGCGGGCGATCCCGCCCCCGACCGGACGAGGAGAGGTGAGCCCATGATGGCTTCTGCATTCCGATTCCCCCGGCCCCGGCGACCTCGGGCACTACTGCTCGGAGCGCTCCTCCTGCTGGCCGCGGTCTCCGTCCGCGCACAGGAGGTGAACGCGGAGCCGCCGCGGCTGCTGATCGAGAAGATCTCCGTCGAGGGGACGCGCGAGGCCGCCGCGCGGATCGTCAAGGCCGAGACGCTGCTCCGGGAAGGGCAGACCTACACCGAGGACGAGCTGCGCCAGGCGGTCTACCGGGTCCACCGCCTCCCCTTCGTGCTCGACGCGACATTCTCGCTGCGCAAGGGGAGCGCACGCGGCGCCTACGAGCTGGTCATCCAGGCCCAGCCGGCTCGCTGGTTTTTCTACGACCACTCTTTCCGCCTCTTCTTCTTCGACCAGCCGGTGGACCTCGACGGGAGCTTCGGGGACGGTGCGGACGTCGTCTACAACCTGCCGGGCCTGATCGGAGCCCGCCTGTTCACCGGCCGCTCCGGCGTCCTCTTCGCGAGCCTCGACAACGTGGAGGGCGTCCAGGCGGGCTACACGCACTACAACCTCTTCGGCCGCGGCATCCTGGCCGGGGTCAGCTACTCGTACAACGGGCTCTGCTGCGTCCGCGAGGCGGTCCCCTTCGGGCTCGACCCCGGGTTCGTCACCTGGCAATGGACCGAGTCCGAGAAAGCCTCGTTCCACCTTGCCGTCCCGCTGCGGACCAGCCAGTCGCTCCAGATGGGATGGAGCCGCAGGACCGGCAACGGGTCCATACGGCGGGAGATCCTCGAAACCCAGGACTTCCGGTCTTTCCTGGATGTCACCAGCATCGGCTCGGATGTGACCTACGAGCGCGCCGAGATCCAGTGGGTCCTGGACACCAGCGACGATCCGCTGCTGCCGACCCGGGGCCTGACACTCACGGCCGGAGTCGAGCGCTCCACCCTGGAGTCCGAGCGGCTGCTCTGGTTCCGGCTCCAGGAAGAGGCCCCGGGATTCAGGATCGAAGAGCTGCCGCCGTTCGAGTCCGAGTACGTCGCAGCGTCCTTCTCCGCCACCCGCCACTGGTCGATCACTCCCCGCCAGACGATCTCCGGGACAGGACGGCTCTCGGTCGGCACCTCCACCGTCCACAACCTGCCCACCCTCGATGGCCCCATCGCCAGGACGGACCTCGACGTCTTCGGAGCGTCCGCCGGCTTCCGGCATGCGGTGAGCCTCTGGCGGTCTCGCGGCGACCGCGGATTCGGTGACCTGCGCTTCGAGACCGGCGTAGAGCTCGGCATGGAGACCACCTCGCCGGACCTTGGCCTGGCGCAAACCCCCAACCCCATGGAGAGGCTCCAGGTTTCGACGGGGCTCGTCTTCCGCAACCAATGGGGCCGGCTGCGGGTGGGCTTCGTCTACCTGGACCTCGGAGAGGTGCTGCCGTGAGGCGCGCCGCGCTGCCGGCGGCGCTGCTTTTGCTGCTCCCGGGCCTCCTGGCCGCCGCGCCCGATCCGCCTCCCCCGCGGCTGGAGCCCTCGGCCGGCGACTGGGCCGCCCTCACCGGCTTCCCTCCCCTCCTGGGCGACGCCGAGGTCCGCAAACAGCTCGCGACCGGCCTCACGACGACGCTGGCCTTCCATGTGCGCGCCACCGTGCCGGGCCGCGGGCGGGTGGACGGCGGCGCCCGCGTGGACATCCGCTACGAGCTGTGGGACGAGGTGTACCTGGTGACCCGGATCGACGCCGCGGGCCGCGCCGTCCGCACGAGCTTCCCGAGCTTCGAGCGCCTCGCCGCATGGTGGCGGGAGGTGAAGCTCGACGTGGCCCGGCTGCCGCGGGCCGCGGACCAGCCGCCCTGGCGGGTCGAGGTGCGGCTGCGGCTCATCCCCTTCTCGCAGTCCGAGCAGCTCGAGACCCAGCGCTGGTTCTCGCAGGCCCTCGCGGCCGAGGAGCCGGGCAGCGCCGGAGCGGTCTCGCGGGCCCTGGAAGAGCAGCCGGAGACGCTTGGCCAAGTCCTCAACCTGCTGCTGGCCACCTCGATCCAGCGCTCGGCCCTGCTGGAGCAGGAGTGGAATCTCATCTTCCCGTCCGCGACGGGTACGGGGAGGAAGCAGTGAGCTGGCGCTCGGCCGCCGCGACGCTCGCCGGTCTCCTGCTCGCCGCGGCGGCCGTCCTCTGGCTGTTCGAACGGCAGGTCTCGGCCTCCTGGTTTCGCCTCGGCGTCCAGCCCGAGGTGATCGCCGCCCTCGAACGGTCGCGGGACGACCAGAAACGGCTCGCCCGCCTGGAGCCGGAGCGGAGCGCCGGCTACCGCCGCCGCTTCGACGAGGCCCAGACGCTCCTCGAGCACCTGCGCATCCTGGAGCACAACCGGGGGGCGATCCTCCGCCGCTACGAGCTGATCCTCCTCGGGCTCGTCGGCGGCATCCTGCTGACGGCGGGCGGCGCGCACCTGGTGCGGCAGGGGCGGCGGGAACGCCGGATCGCCCGCTTGCGCGATGCCCTGGTCCGCCTCTCGTCGGGCCAGGACACGGTCGAGGTCGGCGACCGCGGCCGGGACACGCTCGGACGGATCGCCGTCATGGTGGAAGAGGTCTCGCGCCTCATGGCCCGGGACCGGCGGCGCCTCGCGGCCATGGAGAACCTCTCGCGCTGGCAGGAGACGGCGCGCCGCCACGCCCACGAGATGCGGACCCCTCTCGGCGCCGCCCAGCTCGAGCTGTCGCGGCTCCAGGAGCTCCTGGCCGGCGAGGAGCTGCCGCCGGCCGGGGAGGTCCGGCAGGTGGCGGGCAGCGTGGCCGAGGAGCTCGACCGCCTCGGCCGCTTCACCCGCCAGTTCACCTCCTTCGCCCGCCTGCCGCAGCCCCGCCTGGAGGCGCACGACCTGCGGCAAGTCGTGGAAGAGACCGCCGAGACCTTCGCTCGCGCCTGGCCGAACCTGACTCTCCGCTGCGAGCCGCCCGCGGCGGGAGACTTCACGGTCCCCGTGGACCGCGAGATGCTGCGCCAGGCCCTGGTGAACCTCTGCGACAACAGCGCGCTCGCCCTTGGAGAGCGCCGCGGCACCGTCACCCTGCGGCTCTCGGGAACGACCCGGGACGTGGTCCTCGACGTCGCCGACGACGGACCGGGCATCCCGGCCACGATCCGCGCCCGGGTCTTCGAGCCCTACGTCACCACCCGCCCGCTGGGCCAGGGCATGGGCCTCGGCCTGGCCATCTCCAAGAAGATCCTCCTCGACCACGGCGGCGACCTGGAGCTGCTGGGGACATCGGAGGAGGGGACGATTTTCAGGCTGATGTTGCCGCGGAGCCCTCACCGGGAGAGGGGGGAAGATGCAAAGGCAGGGAGCTCCCCGGGTGGGGGGCTCCCCTCTCCCGGGGGTGGGGAGTGCGGATGGGAGAGGGGCCGGGGGTGAGGGCCCACGGCCGCCGGCACCACCATAAATAAGGAAGCCTTCCCATGACCCAACTCCTGATCGTCGAGGACGACGAGAAAATCCGCGCCAGCCTCCTCCTCCAGCTCCGGGAGGAGGGCTACGCCCCCCGCGCCGTGGCCACGGCCGAGGAAGGCCTCGCCATCCTGGACGGCGCCTCCGGCGAGCGGGAGCCTCTCCCCGACCTCCTGCTCCTCGACGTCCGGCTGCGCGGTTCGAGCGGCATCGATCTGGTGAAGCGCCTAGTCGAGGTCCGCCGCTTCCCGCCGACCGTCATCATCTCGGGCGAGGCCACGATCAGCGAGACCGTCGAGGCCCTGCGGCTCGGCGTCCATGACGTCCTGGAGAAGCCGTTCACCCGCGAGCGTCTGCTGCGCGCGATCCGCAACGTCCTGGAGCACCAGGCCCTGAAGCGCGAGGTCGAGGCCCTGCGCGGCGAGCCGCCGCTCCTGGGCAGCTCGCCCGCCCTGGAGGAGCTGCGGCGGCTCATCGAGCGCGCAGCAGCCACGGACGCGCGCGTCCTCCTCACCGGCGAGAGCGGCACCGGCAAGGAGCTGGTGGCGAGCGCCCTCCACCGCCAGAGCTCCCGGTCACACCGCCCGTTCATCAAGATCAACTGCGCCGCCATCCCCGACGCGCTGATCGAGGACGAGCTCTTCGGCCACGCCCGCGGCGCCTTCACCGACGCCCGCACAGCCCGGCCGGGCCTCTTCGAGGAGGCCGACGGCGGCACCCTGTTCCTCGACGAGATCGGCGACATGGAGCACTCCCTTCAGTCGCGGCTCCTGCGGGTGCTGGAGGACGGCCGGGTGCGGCGGATCGGCGAGACTCGCGACCGCAAGGTGGACGTGCGGGTGATCGCGGCCACGAACCGGGACCTGGAGAGGGCGGTGCGCGCGGAGTCGTTCCGCGAGGACCTCTACTTCCGGCTCGCCCACCTGCTCCTGGCCGTCCCGCCGCTGCGGGAGAGGACGGGCGACCTGCGCATCCTCGTCCCGCATTTCGTCGAGCAGTTCACCCGGCAGCACCGCATGCGGCCACGGCGGATCGATCCCGAAATTTATCCCCACTTGGAGCGCTACGCTTGGCCGGGCAACGTCCGCGAGCTGCGCAACCTCTGCGAGAGGCTGGTCGTCTTCGGCAGCGATCCGATCACACCGGACCAGCTCCCCTCAGCCCTCCTGGAGCCGGCGCCAATCCCGGAGGGAGAGACCGGGCTGCTGCGCCTCTCCGCAGCCTCGCCGGTCCTCCCCCTGCGCGACCTCAAGTCCCGTTGCGAGCGGGAGTACATCGAAGCCGTGCTCCACCGCACCGGCTGGAGCTTCACCGCCGCCGCCCGCCTGCTCGACGTGCAGCGGACCTATCTCCACCAGAAGGTGCGTGCCCTGGGGATCCGGCGGCCGGGGGACCCTCACCCCCCCGACCCCCCTCTCCCACCACCCCGCACTCCCTCCCTGGGAGAGGGGGGAGAATGAGGAAAATGCCCGACCCGAACCTCGTCCTCCATCCAGCGGTGCGCGCCGCCCTGGACGCCGGCCGCCCCGTGGTCGCGCTCGAATCGACCGTCATCTCGCACGGCCTGCCCTGGCCGGAGAACCTCGAGCTGGCGCGCGGCATGGAGGCCGAGGTGCGTGCCGGCGGCGCCGAGCCGGCCACCATCGCTCTCCTCGGCGGGCGCATCCACATCGGCCTGGAGGACAGCGCCCTCAAGCACCTCGCCCGCGCGCCCGGCATCTGGAAAATCAGCCGCCGCGATCTCCCGGTGGCGATCGCCCAGCAGAGGGACGGCGCGACGACCGTCGCCGGCACGATGATCGCGGCCCACGCGGCCGGAATCCGGGTGATGGCCACCGGCGGCATCGGCGGCGTTCATCGCAGCGAGCGCGGCGACCACACCGACGTCTCCGCCGACCTGCCCGAGCTGGCGCGCACCCCCGTCCTCGTCGTCTGCGCGGGAGCCAAGGCAATCCTCGACCTGCCCGCGACCCTGGAATGGCTGGAGACCTGGGGCGTCCCGGTCGTCGGCTACCAGACCGATGAGCTCCCCCGCCTTCTACTCGCGCGAGAGCGGCCTCCCCCTCGAAGCGCGGGCCGACACGCCCGGCGACGTGGCCGCGATCGCCCGTGAGCTGTGGTCCCACAGCCCCGCGAGCGGTCTGCTCCTCTGCGTTCCCTGCCCGGAAGACGCCGCCATCCCCGCGGCCGACATGGAAGCCGCCATCGCCCAGGCCGTCCACGAAGCCGCCGCCCAGGGCCTCCGCGGCAAACCTGTGACCCCCTTCCTGCTGACCCGCGTCGCCGAGCTCACGGCAGGGAGGAGCAAGACCGCCAACCTCACGCTGCTGCGGAACAACGCCAGGGTGGCAGCGGCGGTTGCGTCCTCCTTGTAAGCTACCTCGTAGCTCGAAGCTTGGAGTGGCAGGCGCGTATACTCTGTCCCATGAACCCGGAAGACGTGCGCCGCATGGTGGCTGGGTGGCAGGCTGCTGAGGCGCAAGAGCGCAAAGAACGCCGCAAGGCGGGGCCTGATATCGCTACGGCCGTCCAGGGGTCCTTGGAGCTCATGGACCTGTTCGGCAAAATGCACGGCTGGCCTCCTCCCGAAAATGAAGCTCGCCGTCGCGACAACGAGCTGGCGCGGAGGCGCTGGGTCCGTGTCCGCAGCTTCTACCAAGCCCATGGCAAAGCGGCCAAGCCAGAAGATCCTTAAGGCTCTCGCCGACCTGACGAAAGCTCTCCAGCGGATCGAAGCCCCTAGTATGGTGATCGGGGGAATCGCGGTCATCGCTCACGGAGTAGCTCGCCAGACCGTCGATATCGATGCTACGGTCCTCGCCACTCGACTGGATACTTCCCAAATTCTCGAAGTCCTGGCAGGGTGCTCGATTCGTCCTCGGATTGCAGACATCCTGGAGTTTGCCGAGGAGAGCCAAGTCCTCTTGCTCGTGCATGAGAAGACGCAGGTCACCCTGGAAATCAGCTTGGCCTTTTCCTCCTTCGAGCAGGAAGCCCTGGAGAGAGCCGTCGAGGTAAGCTTCGGAGGGGTGAAGATCCCGGTGGCGGTTCCCGAAGACCTCGTGATCTACAAAGCGCTTGCCTGGAGGGATCGGGATCGATACGACATTGAGCAGCTACTCACGCTGCATGGAGACCGTATCGATCTGGAGAGAGTGCGTGCTTTCGTCCGTGAGTTCGCTCAAATCTTGGACACACCGGAGCGGATTCCCGAGTTCGACCGGCTCCTGCGCAAAGTCCTTGGCCCGGCCTAATTCCCCGACAAGGCCATGGAGGGTTGCGATGGATCCGGAATTGGCAAAGCGCTCGTTTGTGGTCGACGACCTACCGCCCGCAGGAGGAGCGGGCAAGTTGCGACGGCCAATCGGGATAGGGGGGGCCCTCACGGACCCCCTCCTCCCACACCACCGTGCATACGGGTCACGTACACGGCGGTTCGGCTGATTGGTCGGCCCCTCTTGCCATTCGCCCTTCGGCGAACTGCCGTCGCGGGAACTGATGTTGGGTTGGATGGCTCCAACTCCCGCTCCAGCCGGTTCGTGGGACAAACCGGAGTGTCCTCCCCGTGACCTAACCCCGGCTTCATCCTCTGGACAAGCCAGAGGCAGCTTTCGCTGCTTGACAGATGCAATGCCGTGGTTCCTCACGAAGCGACTTCTCCTCTCATTCACCCCGCTCCTGGCCGGGGCACCGTTCAGGCCTTCAAGGCTCTCGCCTCTACTATGCCCTCTGCTGACTTCTGCACGGCGGTCAGAAGGGATTGCTCCCCACTCAGTTCGGCTCCCACCGAACACCGAGCAGATCTCCCAGGGTAAGACACAGAACTTTCACTGCATAAGCGCCAGATTTATAAAGCCCACCCCAATCGCAGAAGGAGGACTTCGCTGTTCCGTGCCAGCTCGTCCCGGATGGACCACACCTCATATCTGGTTCCTGTTCGTCGCCCCGCAGTTTTGGAATCAGGCTTCCTTCAGACCCCACCTCGCGATGACGCCCTTGCCTTATCCTAGCCTTCGGCTCTGCGAACACCTGGCAGAGGGCTTTCACCTCTTCAGTTCTGTGCCATGCCTGGCACACACGGGATGCGCGTAACCCGCGGGCGAACCCGTCGGGCTCACGTGCTGGTTATGCCGCCCTCGATGGCCCGCGGTCGCCTGGTTCAGGCCAAGAGATTCCCCGACGATGGTCCGTTCAGCCGCACCGGGCGGACGTGCTCTCGGCAACACAGCCCGTCGCGTACGATAGCCTTTACTATTCATATCCAGATTGGCTTGGAAACACTCGAGAGTTCTTAACAACATCGTCAAAAGCGCCTGCCAGCTCGTGATGTTTGCCTGACTCTGCCGCAGACTTCCAGGCGAGGATATCCGCCTTCGCCTGCTCGACGCCGAGCAATGCCCAGATCAAAACGTCTGCGTGTGCTGTCCGGGCCTGATTCGGCTGCATCGAAAGCAACCAGCTACCCAGCACTCTCTTGCTCTCGTCTGAGATCTCCAGCCCAGCCAGTTGCGAGAACACTTTGGCGACTTGTGTGGTGGCGAGCCGGCGGGCAACCAATCCAGTTACCTCCCAGCTCCCAGCCGCTTCCCCTGTCCTGGTATACTTCAGGTCTACGTCTGTGTATCGAACGGGTTGCTTCCCCATTAGCGCATCCAGCAACCCGTCGGGAGAATTCTCAATGATGTCCGGCCACGTTGAGCTTACGTCTATCCGTAGATCGACGTCGCCCAGGGAAGAACCCCGATAGTCAACCAAATTCCAGCCGCTGAACGACACGCACTTCCCGTTTGAAGCCTTCAAGCTGCTGTCATAACGTGCGGACGGGAACACAAGCCCGCGCACACCGTGTCTTCGGAGCCACCAACCCACAACTTTCGTGAACCCG
This sequence comes from uncultured Holophagales bacterium, assembly GCA_963842525.1. GTDB lineage: Bacteria > Acidobacteriota > Thermoanaerobaculia > Multivoradales > UBA5704 > UBA5704. The sequence goes on along the minus strand of CAWJGT010000009.1, from coordinate 244,885 downwards.
CCTCCCCCTAACTGCTGTGTCAAGAGAGACGGCAGGATCTCCCGGAAGTTACTAACTGGCTCCTTATTCGGAAACACCGGCACATTGACCCCATCCCGGTTCCAGACCAAAGACGAAAAGTGCTTTGCGAACCAATCGGCGACTGCGGGCTGCCGAAGGTCCAGGACCCCCGGTATTCTCTGCGTCGTCACCGTCACCGGTATCGTAATGAAGGCCAGAGTCTGGTTGCTGCTGACCAGGTGCCCGAACGGGTGGGCTTTGCAGCTTGGCAGAAAATACACGACCACGAGACCATCCTCGGGCAAGCTGACACCCGCCCGTCGACAAATTTCGAGCCCATACCTACGCTGGAAGACCTGCTTGTAGGCCGGAACGGTCAGATCGTAGATCTCGATGATCCCGGAGTGCAGGGGATTGTAGTAGGCCATTAGCTCCGCGACGAGCACTCCTCGATCAGATCCAGATTGATCTTCGGCCACGGTATAATATTTGCCACGGGCGAGGGATTTATCTCCGGCAAACCTCCGGTCACGGGTAAGATCGAACTGATGGTCAACTCCGTGTTGCTTCGCGTACTCCTGGATTCTGTGCGCTGCTTCCCTGACCTCACGAGAGTCATGATCTCGGTAACCCTCAAAAACAAAATCTAGTCCAAGCTTTCCGAGTTCATTCAAGTCGCCCTGGGCCACCTGCCTGAGAGTGAACTCGACCTCGATAAGAGGCATTGCGGCTTGCTCTTTAGCATACGAGACGAGAGGATGATTACCCGATGCCGAAACGAACTCCTCAAGAATCGGAACTGCATTGGCTGAGACGCTCGTCGGTGTCGACCACTCCAAGTAGCTACTGAGGCAGTGAATTAGGAAGCGAGGTGGCAGTTGCTCAAGGTAAATATCGCGCAGCACTAAGACTGGTTGCTGCTCGGGCCTCTTCGCATCAATGATTCTGTTGAGAAACGCGTCGTGAGCTTCAAAGTCGGCAGCAATACAAACGATGATGAGCTTGTTCCGGGCGATCGAATCGAACGCGCTGGCATCGGAATCTACGGATATGATAGCCTCCGCCAATGCGTATCCGAGGTCACGCAGGGATTGCATGAGTTGGAGCGCCTCGTGGGCCGCTCGCGGCGTGCACGCGACGACGATCGCGTTCGAGACCTCGGTCATTCGTTTCGCGGTTGGCATATCAATTGGTTTATGCTCGGCCACGCTTCCGGCGCTCCTTCTGCCCGAATAGGTGCCTGCCGAACATTCCTGCTCGGCAGGGGCGTTGACGTCCCAGATCTTGAGGTCGTCGCGTCCCGCTTCGGGACAGGCCCATCTGAGGGCCTGGTCATAGTTGGTGGTGATGACGAGGCGGCTGCCGAGGAGAATAGGTGCCACCCATTAGAAGGCTCTTGTCAACGACCCACACGTCTCCCTCCCGGGAGTGTTCGTTTCAAGAACGGCTCGTTCCGGCAAGATGTGCTCCCGTGTCGGGTTTGCGCGCCCGTAGTCTCGCTGTGCTTCAGGTGCGGAGATCCGCACCAGCCACCCATCGGGATCAAGGCGGGTCGGAGCCGGTGACGGCTCCGACCCGCCCCTGGCACGGTTTGCGTGCCCCCAGAAAATCTTCGGTTCCAGGTTCGTGTCCAAGGTTCAGGACAACCAATAAGGCTACCTCCTCCCCCCGAAGGAGGGTTCAGAGGTGCCAGCACACCCATTAGAAGGCTCTTGTCAACGACCCACACGTCTCCCTCCCGGGAGTGTTCGTTTCAAGAACGGCTCGTTCCGGCAAGATGTGCTCCCGTGTCGGGTTTGCGCGCCCGTAGTCTCGCTGTGCTTCAGGTGCGGAGATCCGCACCAGCCACCCATCGGGATCAAGGCGGGTCGGAGCCGGTGACGGCTCCGACCCGCCCCTGGCACGGTTTGCGTGCCCCCAGAAAATCTTCGGTTCCAGGTTCGTGTCCAAGGTTCAGGACAACCAATAAGGCTACCTCCTCCCCCCGAAGGAGGGTTCAGAGGTGCCAGCACATTCGGGCTCACGACCTGGGCGCATCTCCGACAAAAGAGCCAAAAACGGTGGAAGACAGAGGCCAATCAGCCACGGAGGGTTCTTTCGCCCAGCACCTATTGCAGGCTCCCTGTCCCCCACCTGAATCAACCGAAAGCTTGCGCCGACCGGAACGGCACCTGGTCGCGCAGGATGTAGAACGCGGCACGAGTCAGCTTGTTCGAGATCGTCCGCAGGGCGACCAACTCATTGGTCCTGGCCCGCTTGCGCTCGTAGAGACGCTTGGCGAGAGGCTCGAACCGGATGGCGAAGTGAGAGGCCTCTGTGAACGCCCAGGACAGGTACGGGTTGCCATTGCGCACGTTACCCGAGCCCTTGACCTTGCCGTTGCTGAGGTGCTGGCTGGGTACACAGCGGCAGTAGGAGGAGAAGTGGCCGGCCTCGGCAAAGCGAGCGATGGATCCCGTCTCGTACATGATGGTCAGGGCAAGGGTCAGACCGATGCCGGGAATGCTCTCGAGCAGCTCGAATTCGGGCCTCAGCCTGGCTTGTTTGAGGACAGCTTTCTCGATGCCAGAGATTTGGTCTTTCAGGGTGCGGGCGATCGCCAGGCTGCTCGTGATCGTCAAGGCGATGTGTGGGTCCGTGAACTGCTCCTCGACCTGCTCGGCCGTCATGCGCTTGAGCTCGTTGAGGGAAACTTGAACCCCGGTGTAGCGAGAGAAAACATTTTTGACGCTCAGCAAGCTGGCGGTGCGCTGTCGCACCAGAAAGGTTCGGCGGCGCAGTAGATCTCGCACCGCGCGCTCCTTTTTCGGATAGATGTGGCCGGTGGGCAGAATGTTGAGGTGGAGCAGGCGCGCCAACCACCGCGCGTCATGGCGGTCATCGACGTACTTCAAGCCCTCGTACTGGCGGACAGCGGAGGTGTTGACCAAGCGAACCTCGTAGCCGGCCTCCATGAGGCCATCCACCAACCAGTACCAGTTGAAGGTGGACTCCACGGCGGTCGCCTGGATCTGCTCTCGGAAGGGCTCCAGGGATTCCAGGACCGCCTCCAGACGGTTGGCCACCCGCCTGCTGAGGACCGATTGCAGTTGCTCGTTCATCACCACGAGATAGCTGTTGGTTGAATGCAAGTCGATTCCACAGTAAAGTCCCATGCGCTCCTCCTTTCAGGGATTGGTCTCCCGACGAGCCTATCGCGGCTCGTCAGAAGGGAGGAGCCTTCTAGAGGATCATCAGCCGAACATTCCGGAACATTCCGGCACCTCTGGCAACCCTCGCCGCTCCTTGTCGTCGGTTCTCCCTGGGACCGCGGGCGTCCGCCCACCCTCCTTGGGCTTGGGTCGTCCAGGATTAACGCCAACTCGCCGGTCGCTGGGAATCCGCGCGGGCGGGACGCCCGCGGTCCCAGGGGAAGGCCGTCCACCGTGCCCAGATAGGTGCCAGGCGAACATTCGACCTCGCCGAGCACGTTCTCGTCCTTGGGATGGCCGTCGAGGAGCACCGCCTGGGGCTCCTGCGGCAACGGTCTGAGCGGGCGCGGCTCTCGGTCCACCTGCTCGACGGCTACGCCGGCCGGGAGGTCGACGGCAAGCCGGAGGCCACCTATCCCCAGGAACAGGTGCGGCTGGCGCGCGGCCAGGCGCGGTCGCAGCTCATCTGGGTGCCACGTCCTCTGCCGAAGGTTGACGAGCCGGACGAGGTACTCGGCCTGCTCGGCAGGGGCGTTGACGTCCCAGCTCTTGAGGTCGTCGCGCCACGCATCGGGACAGGCCCACCGGAGGACCCGGTCGTAGTTGGTGGTGATGACGAGGCGGCTGCCGAGGCGCCATACCGCTTGCGCGAGCGCAAGGCTCCCGTCGGAGACCTCCGCGCGGGAGACGTCGATCGCATCTTTCAAGAAAGCGCCCCACAGAGGACCGAGCTTGTCGCGTAGCTTCTTGGCCGCCTGCAGGTAGTCCGGCGGGTCGTCTTCGACGAGGCCGCGCACCACGTTGGCGTTCCTGCCCTCCCGCTCCAGGCGCGCCGCGCCGTCCAGCAGGAGCTGCTTACAGCTCGGGAAGATCCGTCCACCCCCGGCGCGCTCCACGGCCATGGACACGCCGGCCCCCACGAACGGGATCACCCGTCCGTCGCGCAGCGCCTCCTCCAGGCTCCTCGGGATCTTCGTCATCTTCAATTGCCAGGACTTGGAGAAATTCTATCCCAATACGGTCGACAGGATGGGAGACGGGGGTTGACACCATGGACACTATGGTGCATGATCCGCATCAGTTGATCTTGCAAAGTCCATATGAACAGTCTACCACGCTCATGAAGACGAACGGGAGTCGAGAGAAGCGAACGCGATACAGACATTCCGGCATCATCCCGATGCCGGAGTTTTCTCCAGAAAGGAGACGAAGATGCCCTCTGTCAAGCGCTACATGAACATCACCAATGGATGGGAGCAGACCTCGGCGGCCGTGAAGGCCCATGAGTCCGAGCTTGAGGACCTCGGGACCTTCTGCGCGAGGCTCGACGTGCACCTGGGCCAGGCCCGGTCCCTCTACAACGAGCAGGGAGCCTACAGAGCCAGCAAGCAGGAGACGACGAAGAGGCTGATGGAGGTCCTGCGTTCCGGCAACGTCATCGCGGACCTCGTGCGCACCGGCATCCGCGAGCACTATGGCGCTGACAGCGAGATGCTGATCGAGTTCGGGATCGAGCCGTTCCGCGGCAAGAAGCGGACGACTGCACCGGCCCCGACCACGCCCGAGCCGGAACCCGAAGCCGAGCTGGTCGAAGCGCTGAGACCGGCCTCCACCCCTGACACCGTGAAGTAGCTCCTCTCCGGAGGGGGCGACTGCCATCCGCCCCCTCCCCTTTTTCCCTCCCGAGTCACCTGGAACCCGTGCCAAAAAAATCTGAACCGATCCAGAAAGATCCGCAACGCGTTCCAAATTTTCTGGATCGATGCCATGAAACCTGCAACGCCTGCCAAATTTTCTGGACCGGTTCCACGAAATTTGGAACCGGTTCCAAATTTTCTGGATGCCTGCCAAAATTCCTGGATCGGTTCCACGAAATTTGGCACGCGTGCCAAATTTTCTGGACGGGTTCCACGGATTCTGGAACGCCTGCCAAATTTTCCGCAGCGGTTCCAGGAAATTTGGAACGGCTACCAAATTTTCTGGACCGGTTCCAAATTTTCTGGCTCGGTCCCACGGGGCCCGGAAGGCATCCACGCCCAACGCTTCGCTCAGGATGACACCGCCGGCCGCGCCCGGCTCCCTCGACTCTCCCGCAGAGAGGCCGCGATCTCGCGGACCTTGCCGATCGTGAGCTCGTTCCGGCGTGCGGCGTCCTGGAAAAGCACCAAGGCGGCGAGCGCCTCGCGGTGCACGTCCTGGGCCGCCAGGATCGGGACCATCTCCTCAGCGAGCCGCCGGACGCTGTCGGTGCGGCCCTGGCGCAGAGAGAGGAGCGCCAGATCCATCGAAACGAGCGCGGCATCGTAACCGCATCCCTGGGCAATGAAGCCGTCCCGCGCGCCGCGGTAGGCCTGCTCGGCCGGCCCGGCCTCCCCCCGCGCCTCGGCGAGGTTGCCGCGCAGCCAGGTGAGCCGGATCTGCGTCCACGGGTCCGGGTCACGCCGGTAGAGATCCTCATCCGCCCGCAGGATCTCGTCCGCCTCCTCGGGTCGGCCTGCCGAGAAGAGTTGGCACGCCAGATTGTAGCGGCCACACAGATACAGCCGTGGCTCGCTCTCCGGCGGCAGCATGTCTAGAGCCGACTGCGTCGTCTCGATCGCAGCCTGAAAATCGCCGCGCAGGTCATAGACCGTCCCAAGCTTGATGAGGACGCGGGCGTGCACCAGGCGGTAGAGCATCGCGGCGCGCGTCAGAAGCTCCTCGGCCTTCTCGAACAGGCGCTGGTCCTTGCGCAGCGAGCCTTCAAGGTCGTCCACACGGGCGAGGACCTCGGGATCGGTGACACCGTGCTGCTGGATGACCTGCCGTGCATAAAGGAAGTGCTCTTCGGCCTTGCGCGGCGTCTCGCCGACCCGGCAGGCGTTCGCGATGTGCGCGGTCGCAAGCACAGTGAGGTCAAAGAATTCCGGCATGCGGGGATTGGCATTGGCCACCGTCCGGGCCAGCTCGGCGAGATGGAGAGCCTCCTCCGGCCCCTTGGGAATGTGCTTCTGGCTTTCCTCGATCAAAAGGCGCACGAGGGCCGCGCTGCGAAAGCGGCCTCGTGCCCGCTCCACGCGGCCGGCCCGCCGCTCGCGCGGGAGCCGGAGCAGCTCGGAGAGATCCCGCCGGGCCTGCCGTTGCTCGCCCTCCAGCCGCGTCACCTGGTCCTCGAGAAGGGCCGGGAGGACTTCGAACGTCCGGCTGTAGGCGGCCGGAGCCCCGGCCGTCTGCTCGTGCCGGAACGCCTCGACCTCCTGCCGGCAGGAAGGGCAGAGACTCATCAGGTGTTGCAGGCCGATCTGGGAGATGATCCGCGCTGGCAACTCGCCGCGGAGCACGGCGCGCAGCATCTCCCGGGTCAGATGGATGTCCGCCATCGATCTCTCCTCTCGCGTGCCGTCTATCGGCGACATTTTACCGCAAGAGAGGCCCTGGAGACCAGGGATGCCGGCGCCGCAGGGAGCAGCGCCGGCACCAAAGGCATGTCACCTACCCATCCGGATCCATCTGCTGGCCCCGGTCTCCCGATCCCGCTTCTGTGGCCTGGGAGAGACTGGCAAGGGCCTCCCACAGACCGCCGAACAGACTGGCGAGCAAGCCGATCATCCTGAGCTCCTTTCGGGCGAGGCATCCGCTCACGTCCCAACACGGGACGGAGGAGCCGCCCTACTTCCTAGAGTGCAGGAGAATGAGCTTGATGGGGGGCATGCTGACGCATCGTATAAGCTATTGTCGCGGCGCAACACCGCGGCGCCTGGAGGACATGGAGTATGAGGATCGAAGAATTGCGGGGACGGCGGGCCGAGATCCTTCGGCTAGCCGCCCTTCATGGCGCCACCAACGTTCGGGCGGTACCGCTGTGAGGGAAAGCCGGGAGCGTGTTCAGGACAACGGCTGAGAAAAAGACGGGTAGAAGGAGAAAGAAACACTTCGGATGGGCCAAGAGCTCCCGGGCATACCGGGGAATTGACCGCACGGCGTCAGCCAAGCCGCTCAGCGGGCCTGTTTTTTCCAGGCGTCCAGGAGGGCCGGCAGGTCGGCTGGAAAAGACGTGAGCCCCGCATGGCTCGCGGCTTCCCACAGGTGCCGATCGAACGTGGCGAAAGCAACGGAAGCTTCAAGGGCCTCTTGCCAGGAGACCGCCGCTGCCAATTGCACGGAGTCATAGCCGCGGAGCCCGTGGTTCCAGGCAAGCCCGGCAGCCTGTTCGAGCAGCAATTCGGTCACCGGGAGGCGGATGAAATCAGGCCATTCCTGACGGAAGGTCTGATGGGCTGCCTCGGCATCTTCGCGGCTGAGCAAGCCGAGGCGGGCCGACTTCGCCAGCGCAGCAGCGACCTCGGCCCGGCTGACTGCGGCCGTCCCGACTGCGCTCGCCGCACCGATGCTCCGGAGGACTTCTTCCGAGCCCGGCTCTGCAACATAGCGCTTGACGAGAGCGCTCGCGTCCAGGTAGAGGATCATTCCCGGTCTTCGAGCAGGAGCTCGGAGACCGTCCTCGGCCCCCGCACACGCACCGTGGGGACCGTGGGGCAAAGCTTCCGGCCGCTCCAGGCGAGAAGCTTCGCCTGCTCAAGCTGCTGGAGACGTTCGTCGAGGGAAGGCGCCTCGGGAACGATCCGGCCGACGGGAGTCCCCCGCTCGGTGATGACGACCGTGGAGCCAGTCTTGACCTGCTCGATGTAGTGGCTGAGCTGCTCCTTCAACTGGCGAATGCCGACCGTGATCTGGGCCACAAGCCCTCCTTGTGACTACATTCTACCGCAAGAGGTCACAATCGGCGATCAAGCCGAGATCCCTCCTACTTCACCGCCAGGAACTCGTCCCTGTCCGTCGCTTCATGGGTCACGAGCCCGTCGCGGAAACGAAGCTTGTAGGCGTCCTGGCCCTGGGGGGTGTACTCCAGGCGGGCTACGCCGACGCGCTCTCGTTCCTCTCGCCGGACATGATCCGCCAGCCGATGACTTTTTCGTCGATCTCGCGCAGGCGGTTGGCGATGAGGCGGCAGAGGAGCTGGAGAAACTCGAGGGCGGCGTGGGGGTCCATGCCGATCACCTCGTGGACGGTGGCCTGGTCCAGGGCGAGGACGGTCAGCGGGCCGCCGTAGGCGCGGGCGTCCGCCGAGCGCGGCTCGCCGTCGATCAGCGACATCTCGCCGAAGAAGTCGCCGCGCTCCAGGATGGCCAGCGCCTCCTCCCCCGCCCCCGGGATGAATTTGCTGATCATCGCCCGCCCTTCGAGGATCACGTACATCTCCGAGCCCGCGTCGCCTTCCTGGAAGATCGAGGCGCCGGAGGCGAAGCGCTTCTCCCGCGAAAAGGCGGCCAGGGTGATCAGCTCCTTGCGCGAGATCCCCTGCTCGCGGAAGAGGCGGATCTTGTCGTTCTCCTCCACCTTGACGGAGGCCGCCACCCCGGTGGGCTGCTGGCGCAGGCGGAGGAACCCTTCCGGGCCGGCCTCGGCGGAGAAGAAGCCCTTGAGCTGCTCGTTGGTCGCCCGCAGCTTGCGCGCCACGCCGTGCCAGAGCGTCCAGTAGATCTGCACGCCGAGGTCCGGCGACGCCTCCAGGACCGGCTCCAGCGCCTCCGCGTCGATGCGCAGCACCTGGCCGGGCAGCGTGGCCACGGCGTCGGCCGAGCGCTCGTGCCGGCTGACGAAGCCGCCCTCGCCGAACAGCTCTCCCGGGATCACCGAGCCCAGCACGAAGGTGCCATAGCCGGTCGTGCGCTGGAAGGTGATCGCCCCGTGCTCCAGGATGTAGAGGTCGCGCCCCAGCGAACGGTGGGCGAAGACCTGGTCGCCCGCGTCCAGCACCTCCTCCTCGACGGCCTGCGTGAGGCGGAAGATCTGCTCATCGGAGAAGTGCGACAGGGGCTTCAGGCGCCGCAGGCGCGCCGCCATCTCGAGCTGGCCGATCTGCCGCTCCCGGCGCGGCGCCGGGGCGCTGGCAAAGGTGCTGATCGACGGCAGGCCGGACTGCTCCAGGAAGCGCTCGCGCTGCCACTCCAGCCGGTCGAAGGCCGTGTGCAGGTGCTCCTGGCGCTCGCGGAAGAGCCGGGTCAGCTCGCGGTTGCCCCAGCCGAGGATCTGTTTCACGGTCTGGATCCGCCGGCGCAGCCGCTTGATCCCTTCCTCGTCGGCCTCGTTCGAGAGCAGGAAGGCGTGCACCGTGGCCCGCAGCGCGGGCTCGTATTGCTTGCGCTCGTACTCGGACCGTCCCAGGCTCTCGGCGATCTCGCGGTCGAAGGGGTTGAAACGCAGCGCCTGGGAGAGCTCCTCGGCCGCGCCGTCGAAGTCCTTGCGGCGGAAGAGGAGCCGGCCGTGCAGCTTGTGGTACGACGGATTGGCCAGCGACTTGGCCCGGGCCACCTCCAGGCACTCGTCGGCGCGGGCGTTCTCGCCCTTCTCGGCGTACAGGTGCGCCAGGCCGAGGAAATGCGCGGCGTCGATGGCGTCGCGGCGGAGGCTCTCGCGCAGCATCTCGCGCAGGCTCCGCGGGGTGTTGCCTCCCCCTTGCTCGCGCTGCAGCTTGCGGGCTTCGGCGAGAGCCAGCTTGACGCTCAGGTTCTTCGGGTCCAGGCGGAGGGCGAGGAGGAACAGCTCGGCCGCCTCGCCGTGCTTGCCGGTCTGGCTGAAGCGCTGCGCCAGCTCGGTCAGGGCGGCGACGTCGTGCGCGAAGCTCTGAGAGTCGCTCATGGTACGGCCTCAAAAACGGACAGAGGCTTAAGGATACCACGCCCGGAGAGGGCTCGCGTTCGGAGGGGGCCGGAGGGGCTTGCTCCAGAGCCTTTTGTTATGTACATTTAGCTATACTATCGGGGAGGTCCTCTCATGCTCGCGGCTCGCCAGAGTCTGGAGGAGGTGGTGCGGAGGGGGGTCGAATGCTGCCGCCAGGACGACTGGGACGGCGGCCTCTATTTTCTGGGGCGGGTGGCCGAGGCGGACCGGTCGAAGGCTCTGCCGGGGCTGTTCTACTCGTACCTGGGCTATGGGATCGCGCGCTGCCAACGGCGGGTGCAGGAGGGGCTGAAGCTCTGCCGGCACTCGATCAAGGTGCAGTTCTACGAGCCCGACAACTATGTGAACCTGGCGAAGACCTGCCTTCTGGGCAACGAACGGACGGAGGCGGTCCGTGCGATCCTCGACGGGCTCAAGGTCGACCCGCACAACCTGGAGCTGCTGGCCCTGCACCGCGAGCTCGGGATCCGGCGCTTTCCGGTCCTGCGGTTCCTCGCCCGTTCCAATCCGCTGAATCTGTTGCTGGGAAGGCTCCGAGCGCTCTTCGAGCCCGCGAAGTAGGGGCGGCCGGGGCCTGTGGCCCGGCCACCCCTGCTCCAGCCAGGGGAATGAAAGGCGCGGCCGGACCTAGGGTCCGCCGGTCGCCGCGGGAGCGGGCGCAGCCGTACCGAGCCCGGACGCGGCGGCGGGTGCGCTCCTCATGTCCTCGAAGACGATGCCGAGGTTCTCGGCGCCATTGTCGCGGCAGACGTCCATGAAGTCCGCGACCATGTCGTATTCGAGCTCGCCGTCCGCCGCGAAGAAGATGACCTTGGACTTGCGCCCCGTGAGGGCCGTGCGCAGCCTCTGGGGGAATTCCGACTCCGAGAGCATCTGCTTGTTGATGAACCGGTTCCCCTCGGCGTCCATGCGCACGATCACCTGGTCATCGGAGGGGGCCGGCACCACCGATTCGACCTTGGGCGGCACCTGGACCTCGTACCCCATCTGGATGATCGGTGTGATCACCATGAAGATGATCAGGAGCACCAGCACCACGTCGACCAGCGGTGTGATGTTGATGTCGCTCTTCGGGCCGCTTGACGACCCAACACTCATCGCCATGTTCGTTACCTCCTAGGCGCCACCGTCGGACTTGTCCTTCTGGTCGGTCACCAAGCCTACGCGTGTGAAACCGGCCTCGTTGATGAGCCGCATGATCCGCCGCACGTCCTTGTACTTGAGACGGCGGTCCCCCTTGACCACCACGGCCTTCTCGGGGGTCTGGTCATGGACCTCCTTGAGCCGGGCGGGCAGGGCCTCGTCCTGGACCCAGTTGCCCTGGACATAGACGCTGCCGTCCTGCTTGATGGAGACCGCGAGATCCTTTTCGCTCTCCGGCATCTTCGTCGGATTGTCGGTCTCCGGCAGGGCCACATCGACGCCCTTCTGCAGCATCGGGGTGACCACCATGAAGATGATCAGGAGCACGAGGCAGACATCGACCAGCGGAGTGACGTTGATGTCTCCTCGGAAGGAGTTATCGGCCATAGGGTTGGGCTTTTTCTTATTATGCCGCATTCTTTTTCTGTCTCTTCACGAAAAAGTCCACGAGCTCCGACCCGGAGTTGTTCATCTCGACCTGGAGCCGCTCGAGGCGGCCCTGGAGGTAGTTGAACATCCAGGCGGCGGGAATGGCCACGAACAGACCGATCGCCGTGGCGACGAGCGCCTCGGCGATACCGCCCGCCACCGCGCCGATACCGGCCGAGCCGGTCATGGACATGCCGCGGAAGGCGTTGATGATGCCGATCACGGTGCCGAACAGGCCGATGAAGGGGGCGGTGGTGGCGATGGTCGCCAGGCTACCGGTGCCTTTCTTGAAGTCGGAGAGGGTCAGCAGGCTGGCGCGCTCGACGGCGCGGTTGGCGGCCTCGATGATTTCCTCGTCCGACAGATTGCTGGTCTGCGCCTCGAACTGGTACGCCTGCAACCCGGCGGAGACGACGCGGGCCAGGTGGCTGGCAGGGTACTTCATGGCGCTGTCGACCACCGCCTGCGGCCGGTCGTGCTTGAGGTGGTCGGTCGCGATCTTGGCGAAGGCCAGCGACTGCTTCTCGGCTTTGCGGAAGGTCAGGACGCGCTCCACGGCGATGTAGAGCGACCAGACGGAAAGGATCAGGAGGACAATGACGACCAACTTGGCGATGATGGTCATCGATTCCCACATGCCGACGATACTAAAATCCATAACTCGGCTCTCCTTTAGACGCAGGTGCTCACTGCACCTGGAAGTTCACGGTCAGCGTGTAGTACACCTTCACAGGACGTCCCTGGTACTGGGCCGGCTTGAACTTCCATCTCTGGACGGCCTCCAGGGCGGCTTTGTCGAGGCCCATGGGCAGCCCCTTGAGCACCCGCGCATTGGTCACGTTTCCACTCTCGTCGATGATGGCCTCCACGATCACCACGCCGGTGACGCGGGCCTTGCGCGCCACCTCGGTATACACCGGAGGCGAGCCGGAGATCTTCTCCGGCCGGGAGACGCCGCCGCCGACCCGCAGCGGAGCGTCGTCGACAACGCCGCCGGGCACGCCGCCGGGCGTACCACCGACGACACCGCCGGGGACGCCGCCCACCACACCGCCGGCGACACCGCCGGCGACACCGCCTTCGACGCCGCCTTCGACGCCGCCTTCGACCCCGACCTCGGGCTCCGTGGTCGCCTCGGGCACGATGTCAGGCACCTCGACGGGCTGTACCGGCTCGGTGGGCCGCACCACCGGCAGCTCCTTGGGCGTCTCGACCTTGGGCACCGCCTTCGGGGCCGGAGGCGGCGGGGGAGGAGGCGGCGGGGGTGGTGGCGGCGGCGCCGCCGCGCTGAAGAATACGACGTTGATCGGCGGCTCCGGAACGGGGGGCACCTCCCAATAGTTGGCGAAGAGGAAGGCCCCGGCGACCGCCAGGTGGATGAAGACGGCGACCGGCAGGATGTACCAGCGGATGCCGCGCTTCCGTGTCTTGTCCAATTCGTACAGTGAGCTCTCGAACATCGTTTCACCCTGTCCCTGAGACGATTAGGTTGCCGATGCGGCCTTCGCTTCGGCCGCGGCTTTTGCCTTCTCCTCCGCCTGCTGCTTTTTGCGTAGCGCAGTGGCCTTCTGGACCCACTCCTGGGCTTGCGCTAGGTACTCCTCCCGCTTCGCCACGTCCGTCTGCATCTTCGCCTTTTCGCGGTAGAGCAGGTTGTAATAGACCATCGCTTCAAAATATTCCGGCCTGATTTGCAGAGCCTGCTCGGTCGCCTTGAGCCCCCGGTCGACCACCTGCTCGCGGGTGACCGGATCGAGGCTCTTGTCGTTGTACGACTTGTCCCAGGACGCTACGCCGATCGAATAGAGCGTTTCCGCCTTGGCCGGGCTCGCCGGCAGCTTCTGCGCGAGCTGCCAGGCCTGATCGGTCCGGTTCGACTGCAGGAGGATGCGCACCCGCGAGGTATCGAACTTCGGATCGTTCGGGTCGTCGCTGTTCTGCGCCTGCTTGTCGAGGAAGGCCAGCGCCTCGTCGTAGTCCTTGTCGTTGACGTACATGGTCATCAGGTAGTCCTGGACCTTCTCGTCATCCGGATAGTCGACCAGGTACTTCTCGAAGGCTTCGATGGCGGTCTTGCTGTAGCCGGTGTTCTTGGGGCCCGGATCCCCGGGGCGGTAGAGGGCGAGCGCCGTCAGCCCCACCGAACGCCAGGCAAAAGTGGCGTTCGGGTCCAGCTCGAGCCCCTTCTGGAATTGATCAAGTGCTGCAATATAGGCCTCCTGCTGATACAGCGCGTTGCCCTTCTTCATCTCGACCCGCGCCTGGACCTTGTTGCACCCCCCCAAGGCCGGGGCGATCAGGAGTACGGCGAGAAGAATAGAAAACGGTCTGTGCATGTCGTCACCTCTCCGCCACTTAGATGGGAACACCCCGGATTTGGTTCCCGGTGTCCTGCCGGCATGTCCTTCACGATCCAAGGAGGATGAGCCCCCGGCGCACCGGGGAACCACGCTCTCGGTAATAGCAGGAACCATGCCTGCCCGGTTTTACATGTCCGGCGCCACCGCCGGTGCGATCACAGTGCCTGCCTCGCCACGCGACACCACCACTGCTGCCGCCAGGTCCCCGCTGACGTTGAGGACTGTACGGCACATGTCCAGAAAACGGTCGACTCCGAGGATCAGGCCGATCCCCTCGGCCGGGATGCCGACCAGGCCGAGGATCATGGCCACCACGGGGATCGACCCGGCGGGGACGCCGGCCGTGCCGACGCCGCCGAGGATGCAGATGCTCACCACCATGGTCTGCTGCGCCAGGCTCGAGCTCGACGCCGTAGAACTGGGCCAGGAACAGCACCGTCACCCCTTCGAACAGGGCGGTGCCGTTCTGGTTCATCGTCGCCCCGACGGTCAGCACGAAGCGGCTGACGCTCGGCGGCAGCCGCAGCTCGTCTTCGGCCACCCGCAGGGCGGTCGGCAGGGTGGCGTTGCTCGACGCCGTCGAGAACGCCGTGATCATCGCCTCCTGGATGCCGCGGAAGAAGGCGAGCGGGCTCATGCCGCCCAGGAAACGGACCGCCAGGGAGTAGACGACGAACTGGTGGATGGCGAGGGCGAGCAGCACGACCCCGACATAGCGGGCGAGCGGCCCCAGCACCTCATACCCGAGCTGGGCGGTCAGATTGAACAGCAGGGCGGCCACCCCAATGGGGGCGAAGGCGATGACCAGGCCGATCAGCCGCATGCTGACGTCGAGGAGCCCCTCGAGGGCCTCCTGGAAGCGCAGGGCGGCGGGGGTGCGGACGAGGGCCAGGCCGATGCCGACGAACAGGGAGAAGAAGATCACGGCGAGCATGTCGCCGTCCGCCGCGGACTTGATGGGGTTGCGCGGGACGATGTCGACCAGCATGTCGATCCCGCTTTTCGGGGCCGGCGCCGCGGTCTGGCCGGCCAGGCGCTGCGCGGCTGTCGCCTCCAGGCGCGTCTTGAGCTCGGGGGAGATGGCCTCGCCCGGCCGGAAGAGGTTGACCAGGGTGATGCCGAGCAGCACGGCGATGGCCGACACGACGACGGTATAGGCGAGGGCCTTGAGGCCGATCCGCCCCAGCGACCGGGGGTCTCCCAGGCCCGCCACTCCCAGCACCAGGGCCGAGAAGAGCAACGGGATCACCAGCATGAAGAGGAGGTTGAGGAAGATCCGTCCGATCGGGCCGGTGACCCAGGCGATGAAGGACGCGAGGCCCGGGTCGTCCCCGAAGGCGAGATGGGCCACGATCCCGGCCACCGCGCCCAGGAGGCCGCCAATCAGGATGCGCGTGTGCAGGGGGATGCGCTTGGCCATGAAATAGGGGGCCTATGCTAGAGGAAAACGGGCCGGTTGCACAGACCTCCCTCCCATGTCACACTCCCGCCCGTTCTTGACCGGATCTGAACCCTCTTGAAGATGGGAGGCCCGCCCTGCTCCAAGGCATCTTCCGCACGAAATCGCTGATCCTGGGGCTCGCAGTGCTGCTCGTGGCGGCCGCCGGCTCGCGGGCGGAGGCTGCCGAGCTCACGGTGAGCCTGGACGGCGCTTCGCTCTCGGGCCAGCCGCTCCACCTCGAGGTGGGAGTCGCCGGCCTCGCTCCCGGCGAGGCGCTCGCAGGCCGCGTCCTCGTCGACGGCCGCGAGGTGAGCCAGGTCAGCCTCGTGCCCGGCACCCAACCCCTCGCCGTGCCCGGGGCCGATCTGGCCTCGGGGCGCCACACCCTGGCCCTGGAGGCCGGCGGCTCCCGGGCTGAAGCCGCGATCCGCACCCTGCCCGCCTGGATCTCTCTTCTCCCGCCGCTGGTGGCGATCGGCCTGGCGCTGATCTTCAAGGACGTCCTGATCGCGCTTTTCTCGGGCGTCTTCGTCGGCGCCCTCGCCCTCAACGGCTGGGTACCCTGGACCGCCTTCGCCCGTTCGGCGGACCAGTTCGTGGCGCCGGCTCTGGCAGACGGCGACCACGCCAAGATCGTCATCTTCACCATCCTCCTCGGCGGGATGGTCGGGGTGATGAGCCGGAGCGGCGGCAGCCAGGGGATCGTCGAGAGGCTCACCCCGCTGGCGACCTCCAGCCGCCGGGGCCAGCTCGCCGCCTGGCTCATGGGCCTGCTGATCTTCTTCGACGACTACGCCAACACCCTCATCGTCGGGCCGACCATGCGGCCGATCACCGACCGCCTGCGGATCAGCCGCGAGAAGCTCGCCTACATCGTCGACTCCACCGCGGCGCCGGTGGCGAGCATCGTGCCGCTGTCGACCTGGGTCGGCTTCGAGGTGGGGCTGATCACCGCCGCCTTCTCGGCCCTGTCGCTGCCCTATGACGCGTTCGGCGCCTTCATCGGCTCCATCGTCTTCCGTTTCTATCCTCTGTTTGCGCTCGTGCTGGGCCTCGCCATCGCGGCGAGCGGCCGCGACTTCGGCCCCATGCTGGCGGCCGAGCGGCGCGCCGCGGCCACCGGCAAGGTGCTCGCCGACGAGCACGTGGCGCTCGGCGACTTCTCCGGCTCCGGGCTGGCGCCCCGGGCCGGCATCCCCCACCGGTCGCGCAACGCCCTCCTGCCCATCTTCACCGTTATCGTGGTGACCATCGTGGGCCTCTACGTCTCCGGTGCGGCGGGCCTAGACCGGGCGCGCTTCGCAAGCTTCACCGCCTGGATCCGCGCCGTCTTTTCGGAGGCGTCGTCGCTCGACGTCCTTCTCTGGGCGAGCCTCTCGGGGGTGCTGGCCGCGCTCATCCTGCCTCTCTCGCAACGCCTGATCGACGTCAAGGAGGCCGTGGCGGCCCTGCTCGAAGGCTTCAAGGCCATGCTGCTCGCGGTGGTGGTCCTCACCCTCGCCTGGTCCATCAGCGGCGTCTGCACCGAGCTCCACACCGCCGACTACGTGGTGAGCCTCACGCGGGGGGTGGTCTCGCCGCACTTCCTGCCGGTGCTGGTGTTCCTGGTCTCGGCAGCGGTCTCCTTCGCCACCGGCACCTCCTGGGGCACCATGGGCATCCTCATGCCCCTGGTCATCCCGATCTCCCACGGGCTCTCGCTCGACGGCGGCCATCCAGTGGGGAGCGAGGTCTACTATGTCCTGCTCCTGGGCACCATCTCCTCGGTGCTGGCGGGCAGCGTCTGGGGCGACCACTGCTCCCCCATCTCGGATACCACCATCCTCTCCAGCATGGCCTCAGGGTGTGACCACATCGCCCACGTCCGCACACAGCTCCCCTACGCCCTGAGCATCGGGCTCCTGGGCATGCTGGTGGGCGACATCCCCACCGCCTACGGCCTTTCTCCCTGGATCTCGCTGGTGCTCGGCACGGCGATCATCATCGGCGGCGTCCTCTGGCTGGGAAGGCGCAGCGAAGCCGCGGTCGCCCCGCCATGAATCTGCCCCTGCTCGCGACCGGTTTCCTGGTCCTGCTGTTCGCCGCCTACCGGATCTACGGCGGGTGGGTGGCGCGGCAGTTCGCGCTCGATGACAGCCGGGTGACGCCGGCGCACAAGGTCAACGACGGGGTCGACTTCGTCCCCACCGCTCCCTTCTACCTCTTCGCCCAGCACTTCTCGGCGATCGCCGCGGCCGGCCCGATCGCCGGCCCGATCATCGCCTGCCAGGCCTTCGGATGGCTCCCCTGCCTGCTCTGGGTCGGCCTCGGCGTGGTATTCATCGGCGCGGTGCACGACTTCTCCAGCCTGACCGCCTCGGTGCGCCACGGCGCCAGCTCGATCGCCGAGATCACCGGCGAGCACCTGGGGCGCAAGGCGGGGCTCGCCATGATGGCCTTCATCTGGATCGCCCTGATCTACGTGATCGTGGCCTTCGTCGACATCACCGCGCGCAGCTTCGTGGTGGGCACCGAGGAGCTGCAGGCCGCGGGAGGCGTCTCCTTCCACCCCGGCGGCGCCGTGGCCGCGGCGAGCGTCCTCTATCTCCTGCTGGCCTTCGTGCTGGGCGTCGTCCAGAAGCTCTGGAAGCCGCCGCTCTGGCTGGTCACCCTCATCTTCGTGCCGGCGAGCTTCGCCTGCTCCTGGGCCGGGGTCTACCTCTCGGACCTTCTCCTCCTCGACGTCAAGGGCTGGAGCCTCCTGATCCTCGTCTACTGCGGCATCGCTTCCATGATCCCGGTCTGGATTCTCCTCCAGCCGCGCGGCTATCTGGGCGGGTTCATCCTCTACTCGGCCCTGGCCCTGGGGGTGATCGGGATCTTCTTCGGCGGCTACCAGGTGCAGCAGCCGGCGTTCAAGAGCTGGGACGTCGGCGGGATGACCGGCACCCTCTTCCCCTTCCTCTTCGTGACCATCGCCTGCGGCGCCTGCTCGGGCTTCCACGGCCTGGTCTGCTCGGGGACCACCTCCAAACAGGTCGACAAGGAGTCGCACATCCGTCCGGTGGGCTACGGCGCCATGCTCGCCGAGGGTTTCGTCGCCCTGATCGCCCTGGTGACCGTGATGATCATGACCAAGGACCAGCTCCAGGGCCTGACGCCCGGCACCATCTACGGCAACGGCATCGGGCAGTTCCTGACCTTGCTCGTCGGCAGGGAGAACCTGGCTTTCGCCATCACCTTCGGCGCCATGGCCTTCTCCACCTTCGTCTTCGACACGCTGGACGTCTCGACACGGCTCGGCCGCTATCTCCTGCAGGAGCTTCTCGGCTGGCGGGGCAAGACCGGCGCGGTGGCGGCCACGGCGGTGACGGTGATCGCGCCGGCGCTCCTCCTCTCCTTTGCCGGCGAGGGGATGTGGCAGAAATTCTGGACCCTTTTCGGGGCCTCGAACCAGCTCCTGGCGGCGCTGACGCTGCTCTCCATCACCGTCTGGCTCCACCAGGCCCGCAAGCGGATCGCCTTCACCCTCTACCCCATGCTCTTCGTGCTCACCATCACCCTCTGGGCCCTGGGCAAGCTGACCTGGGCCAACCTCCACGCCTCCAAGGGCTTCGACATCGAGCTGCTCAACGGCGTGGCGGCCCTGCTGCTGATCCTGCTCGCCATTTATCTGGCGCTCTCGGCGCTGCTCAAGCTGCGGGGGGAGCGCGGAGGCGCGGTGCCGGTCGAGGCCTGAGCCGGGAAACAAGGCCCCGAAGGGGCCCGGGCGTAAAGCCTGGCGCTTCAGCGCCAGGGTGGCAGCCACCAATCCCTCAAGCCCTGAAAGGGCGTAGGCGTGCTCTCGGGCTTGCCAATAATTTTGGAGATCACTCAAAACTATGCCTCGACCTTTGCCAACCTCCTCTTTCATATCGTGTTCTCGACGAAGAATCGCTTTCCCCTGATTAAGCCCGAAACCAGAGAGCCCTTGTACCAATACATGGGCGGCATTCTCCGCGGAGAAGGGGGGATTCTGTTGGAGATTGGTGGCATGCCGGACCATGTCCACCTTCTTGTCAAGCTCAAGCCAGCCATGGCAGTCGCCCTGGCGGTGCAGAAGATCAAGGGCAAGTCGTCAAAATGGCTCAATGAGAGGCCAGACTCATCTGGGTCTTTTGATTGGCAGGACGGGTATGGCGCCTTCTCCGTCAGTGCCTCCTTGGCCGAGAAGGTCCGGCGTTACATCCGGAACCAGGAGGAGCATCATCGGCGAGTATCTTTCCGCGAGGAGCTCATCGAGCTTCTTGAAAGACAGGGGATTCCGTACGACGATCAATATCTGCTCGGTTGAGGCACGCCTACGCCCTTTCAGGGCTTGGAATCTGTGGGGACGAGCTACCTGGCGCTGAAGCGCCAGGCTTTACGCCCGGTCCCCCTTCGGGGTTCCAGCCTCCTCCCCTCCTACTACCTCGACCACCACATTGTCGGCCGATCTTTGTTAAGATGACTTCGATGCTGGACTGGTCTCAATGCCCCGCTGTCGAGCGCTACCCGGACCGTGTGAGCGGCGCCTGGGTCTTCCGCGGCACGCGAGTGCCTGTCAAGGCGCTGTTCGAAAATCTCGAGTCCGGCGCAAGGCTGGGCGTTGTCCGAGAGCAGGCGGAGGCAGTGCTCGACCACGTAGCGCGTAGCTCCTCGTAGCGTGGAGGTTCTAATCGACCAGGGTACGAGCTCCCCGGAGGGGAAGATGGCACGTAGTCCAAAGCGTGAACCCATTTCGAGAGGGCGGCGCGGGAAGAGCCCCGAAGGGGGTCGGGCATAAAGCCTGGCGCTTCAGCGCCAGGTTTGCGCCCCCCAAAATTCTCCTGAGCCCCGAAGGGGCGCAGGCATCTGAGCGTATAGCAAGGGGGTGGTGCCCGTCGAGGCGTAGGCCCGCCCGGCGATGAATCGCCGGGCTAGCAACAGCGCCCCATGAATGGGGCTCGAAGCCGGGTTCACCCGGCGCTGTTCCTAGCCCGGGCATTCATGCCCGGGCGGCCGAGATGACCACGGACCAGAGCTATCCTCGGTCGTGGCGCGCACTTGCGAAGGTTCTGCCCGCACAATGCCGTGGTAGACTGACTCTCCCCCCGGGATTTCTCCCCGGGGCCGCCTCACGCCATGGAAGCACGCTCCACCATCTGGCTCCTCCTGCTCGCGCTGGTCCTCGGTCTGGCTGTCGGGACCCCATCCCTGCCGGGCCCAGGAGAAGCCAAGCCAGCCCATCATGGAGCACGGCTCCTGCCATGAGGCGGAAAAGCCCGCGCCGGCTCCTTCCAGCGACGACTGCTGCGACCCGCGGGGCGGCCACGACCTGTGCCAGAAGGCCTGCCAGGCCAGCGCCGTGCTCGGGACCAGACCCTCTTTGGACGGCATGCGGACCGTCCAGGAGCTGGCCCTCGATCGCGGGGACCACGTCCCGCCGCCGTTCGTCTTCTCGATCGACCATATCCCCTTGACGTAGCCGGACGACAGACGTCGTACCCGTCCGGCCTGGGAGTCGCGCCGTTGGCGCGTCCCGTGTGTCCGGGCTCTGTCGAACCCTCGCGAACAAGGGAGATGTCCGATGTGGAAGTTTCTAGCGATCGCTCTGCTGGCTGGCTCGCCGGCCCTGGCCCAACACGAGCACCATCAACCGCCGCCGCCCCAGCAGCAGCCGCCGCCGCCCATGCCGCCCACAAGCACGGCGCTGAGCCGCCAGCCGAAACCCCTCCGGCCGGTGCCACCGGCCGAGCACGAAGGACACGAGCCCGCACCGCAAGGGACGCCGGGCCAGGACATGCATGACCAGCACGAAACTGGGCACGCCATGCCAGGGATGCTCGGCCCCTATCCGATGAGCCGCGAGGCCTCGGGCACGGCCTGGCAGCCCGAGTCGGCTCCCCACACCGGGCTTCATCGGACCCGGGGCGACTGGGAGCTGATGGCCCACGGCTTCGCCAGCCTCATCTACGACGACCAGGACGGGCCACGAGGGGATGAAAAGACCTTCAGCCAGAACATGCTGATGGGCATGGCGACGCGGCCCCTCGGCTCCGGCCGGCTGGGCCTGCGGGCCATGCTCTCGGCCGAGCCCTGGACCATCGGCGACGAGGGCTATCCGCTCCTCCTCCAGACCGGCGAGACCGCCAATGGCGTCGATCCCCTGATCGACCGGCAGCACCCGCACGACCTGTTCATGGAGCTCGCGGCCACCTACAGCGTGCCCATGGGGACCGACGACTCAGTCTTCCTCTATCTGGGCCTGCCCGGCGAGCCGGCACTGGGTCCGCCCGCCTTCATGCACCGCTTCTCGGGATTGGAGAACCCCGAGGCCCCCCTGGCGCACCACTGGCTGGACTCGACCCACATCACCTTCGGCGTCGCCACGCTCGGCTGGGTGCGGGGTCCGTTCAAGCTGGAGGGCTCGGTGTTCACCGGCCGCGAGCCGGACGAGGAGCGCACCGACATCGAAGAGCCGAAGATGGACTCCTGGTCCCTTCGCGCCTCCTGGCAGCCGACCGTCAACTGGGCGCTCCAGGCGAGCTTCGGGCACCTGAACAGCCCCGAGCAGCTCGAGCCGGAGGTGGACACCGACCGCTCGACGCTTTCGGCGATCTACAACCGCCCGCTGGCGGACGGCAACTGGCAGACCACCCTGGCCTGGGGACGCAACGCCAAGGATCCGGGGTCCACCACGGACACCTGGCTGCTCGAATCGGCGGCCACCTTCGCACAGCGGCACACCCTCTTCGGCCGGCTCGAACGGCAAGCAGAACGACGAGCTCTTCGGCCACGGCTTCGTGGCGGACGAGAGCCACGAAAAAAACGGCGTGCACATCGGCGACGTCTTAACGTCGGCAAGCTCTCCCTCGGCTACATCTACGATGCGGTCCTCGGCGACGGCTGGAAGGGGGGCGTAGGACTGCTCGGCAGCCTTGCCCTGATCCCGAGCGAGCTCGAGGTGGACTATGGCGACCGGCCGCTGTCCTGGATGGCGTTCCTGCGGGTACGGATCTAGAGCAATAGGCTGAACACGACGAAGCTGACCAGGGCAAGGGGCAGGCTGACGAATTTATAAAGATGCCCCTGGTAGAAAGCCGAGACTGCAAAGAAAGCGATGAAGCACGAAAGCACCCCGACGAGATACAGGAGCACCACAACCCAGGCAGGCAAGCCGGTCACGAAAGCTGTGAACCGTCAGGGCGGCAAAAGCCGCCCAGCCCAACTGCAAGAGGCAACTGACCGCAAGATTCGAGATCACAAAAGCGTTGGAGTGGTCATACAGATTTACCCGGAACAAAGATGGTGAAGCGCTTACCAATAAAGCGGTCACAAAGACGACGATCCAGAAGATGCCATAGCCCTTCGCGAGACCAAACGCCAGCATGAGTCGGTCAAGAGGCCAGAGCAGCAGTGCGATCAGTGCGAGGAAAAGGATGTTCAGAACCAGCGCGACAACGACCTCGAAGAGGTCTTTCTGCTTGTCCTTAACAAGCCAATCGATGAGATTGCCTATGCTCACGAGGGTTCCGCGTCGAGCTCGCTCTCGGTCTTCGGACCTTCTGCCACGTACGATTGCCGCACTGGCGGCACTTTCTCAAGGGCGCTCTCTCAAGCCTGCTGTGGAGCCTCAACTGGCACTGCGCCACCTCTCCCAGGCGCAGAAGGCAGCTAGCCAGAGTGCCACGTACGGTGCCATGAACACAGACATGACCGCCCAGCAGGCAAGGATTGAAAGCGACTCAGAGGGAGGCATCCCCGCAACAACGCAGCCTACCAACGCACCGAGGGCTCCGATGCCGAGACCACAGAGCGCACCCCATAACGCGGCACGCCGGACAGTTGTCGCCCTACGCTGGCGCCAACTGACCCAGGCAGACGCGACCCCGACCTCCACGCCGGCGGATCTGCGAGCCCGCGAAGGACCTGATTGAGACGGGGGGGCCAGCCGAAGAAGACTCCGCACACGGCTGCCGCGAAGACAGTCAGGAAAAGGCACTTGACGAGGTGCAACAGGGCTTTCGGCACGAGGGACGACTATATCATCGGTTCACCCGAAGCGGCCGGTGATGTAGTCCTCGGTCTGCGACTTCACGGGCTTGATGAAGATCCGCTCGGTCGGGCCGTACTCGACGAGCTCGCCAAGGTAGAGGAAGGCGGTGTAGTCGGAGACGCGCGAGGCCTGCTGCATGTTGTGGGTGACGATGACCTGGGTGTATTGGGTCTTCAGGTCCTGCATCAGCTCCTCGATGCGCGCCGTGGCGATCGGGTCGAGGGCCGAGCAGGGCTCGTCGAAGAGGATCACCTCCGGCTCGACGGCGATCGCTCTCGCGATGCACAGGCGCTGCTGCTGGCCGCCCGAGAGGCCGAGGGCGCTGTCGTCGAGCCGGTCCTTGACCTCGTCCCAGAGGGCCGCACGGCGCAGGCTGCGCTCCACGACCTCGTCCAGGTCCCGCTTGCGGTTGATCCCCTGGATGCGGCTGCCATAGGCCACATTCTCGTAGATCGACTTCGGGAACGGATTCGACTTCTGGAACACCATGCCGATCCGCTTGCGTAAGGCATTGATGTCGATCCGCGGGTCGAAGATGCTGGCGCCGTTGAACAGGATGTCTCCCTCGGTGCGCACACCGTCGATCAGATCGTTCAGCCGGTTGATGCAGCGCAGCAGAGTCGATTTGCCACAGCCCGAAGGGCCGATGAAGGCCGTGATCTGTTTTTCCGGGATCTCCATCGAGATCCCGTGCAGGGCCTGCTTCTGCCCGTACCAGAGCGCCAGCGACTCGATCCGCAGAATCGGGTCCTTGATGTCGGGCTGCAGGGC
This sequence comes from uncultured Holophagales bacterium, assembly GCA_963842525.1. GTDB lineage: Bacteria > Acidobacteriota > Thermoanaerobaculia > Multivoradales > UBA5704 > UBA5704. The sequence goes on along the minus strand of CAWJGT010000009.1, from coordinate 220,795 downwards.
CGGATCGCGCTCCCGTCCGGCGGCGACGGCTCCCTCCGGGATCGCGTGGGTGCGCGACGTATCAGGATTCACCATCTTGGTCTCCACGGAGCTCAAACCGCGCTTCCGGCATATTTGCGGCGCAGGTGGTTGCGCAGCGAGATGGCCAGCAGGTTCATCACCGTCACCACCATGATCAGCAGCAGCGCGGTGGCGAACACCAGCGGCGTCGTGGCTTCCACGTTGGGGCTCTGGAAGCCGACGTCGAAAATGTGGAAGCCCAGGTGCATGAACTTGCGCTCGAAGTGGACGAACGGCGGCTTGCCGTCCACGGGCAGGGTGGGAGCCAGCTTCACCATGCCGACGATCATCAGCGGCGCCACCTCGCCCGCGGCGCGCGCCATGGCCAGGATCATCCCCGTCAGGATGCCCGGCGCCGCGGCGGGGATGACCACCCGCCGGATGGTCTCGAATTTGGTGGCCCCCAGAGCCAGCGAGCCCTCGCGCACGATCCGCGGCACCGCCGCCAACCCCTCTTCCGCGGCCACGATCACCACCGGCACCGTCAGCAGCGCCAGCGTCAGGGCCGCCCAGAAGATGCCGCCGGTGCCGAAGGTCGGCGTCGGCAGGGCCTCCGGATAGAAAATGCGATCGATCGAGCCGCCGATCAGGTAGACGAAGAAGCCGAGCCCGAACATGCCGAAGACGATCGACGGCACCCCCGCCAGGTTGTTGACCGCGATCCGCACGATGCGGACCAGGAGCCCCTGCTTGGCGTATTCACGCAGGTAGAGCGCGGCCAGCACGCCGAGCGGCGCCACGGCGAAGGACATGAGGAAGACCATCATCACCGTGCCGAAGATGGCGGGAAAGATCCCTCCCTCGGTATTGGACTCGCGCGGATCGGCACTGACGAACTCCCAGCTCCGTGAGCCGTAGAGCCGCAGCCGGGCCAGCGTGTCCATCTCGTTGGGCTGGAAGGCCCGGACCACGGCCCCGACCGGCATCTCCTTGGTCTCGCCCTCGGCCGTGCGCATCACCAGCGTCTCGGCCTGCAAGCGCTCGCGCATCTGCGTGAGCCGGGCGGCCAATTGCTCATATTCCGCCTGACGGCTCGCGATCTCCTTCTCCAGCTCGGCTTTGCGTCGCTGGCGCTCGGCCTCCGGCACGTGCTCCAGCTCCAGGCGCCTCTCCGCGAGCCGCAGGCGCTCGATCTCGTAGTTGAGGTCGCCGATCCCGCCCTTCTCCAGGTCCTCGATCTGCTCCAGCTCCCGGACCTTCTGCGCGTGGAGCGGGGTGAAGGCTTGCAGGACCGCATCCTGGCCCGAGGCGAGCACCTGGCTTCCCCGGCGCAGCTCGGCCATGTTGCCGTAGAAGTTTCCCCACTCGAGGCGCTCCAGCATCATCGCGTCGCGAGGCCGGGAACGTCTGGCGACGTCCTTCTCGTCGATCCAGACGAAGTCGAGCCCGCTGACGTCCCGGTTGCCGATCTTCAGGCGCATGCGGTCGATGGCGGCCGCGCCGTCCTCGATGGGCACCTTCTCCACCTCCCAGACCTCGCCCAGGACCTTGCGGCCATCCTTCAGGGAGAGGAGCACGAGGTCCTTCTGCCAGAAGTAGCTCAGGCCGTTGACGGCCAGCAGGGTCAGGATGGCAATGACCAACAGGAGGTTGAAGGCGAGCGCTCCGCCACACAGCCAGGTCAGGGCCTGCCCGATGGCGCCGGACCGCCGGCGGTAGCCGCCGAAGAGGGAGACGTCCCGCGCCTGCCGGTCGGCCACGGCTCGCGTCGTCGACCGGGAGGCGCCCTGGGCGGCCTCCTCTGACGAGGCCTGCGAAGACGGGGCATTCATATCGTCCGGCTCCACGTCAGAGTTGAGAGTACCGTACGCGCAGCCGCTGCCGCACGAGCTCCGCCACCGTGTTGACGACGAAGGTGATGATGAACAGGAGCAGACCGGCCAGGAACAGGGTCCGATAGAGGGTCCCGGCGTGCGGGGCTTCCGGGATCTCCACGGCGATATTGGCCGACAATGTCCGGAAGCCGTTGAAGGGGTTCCACGACATGATTGGCGTGTTGCCCGTCGCCATGAGCACGATCATCGTCTCGCCCACCGCGCGGCCGAAGCCGACCATGACGGCCGAGAAGATGCCGGGCGACGCGGTCGGCAGGACCACCCGGGTCACGGTCTGCCAGCGGTCGGCTCCCAGTGCCAGCGAGCCGGCCACCAGGTTGCCGGGCACGTTGGAAAAGGCGTCCTCGGCAATTGCGAAGATGATCGGGATGACGGCAAAGCCCATCGCGAGCCCCACGACGACGGCGTTCCTCTGGTCATAGCCGAGGCCGGTCGCCTGCAGGAGCCAGGCTTGGAAATTGCCCCCGAAGGCGAGGCGCTCGAAGGGCGGCGAGAGCTGGAAACAGAGGCCGATGCCCGCCGCCAGCACAAAAACGAAAAGAATGGCCTCGGTACCGACCGGGAAGCGGCCGCGGAACGTGCGCGGCAGCCGGGTCCAGAGCCAGCCGGCCAGCAGGATCAGGAAAGGCAGGACGATGACCATCAGGGCCAGCGCGGGGACTGCCTGCTCGATGCGCGGCGCCAGCCAGAGCCCGGCCAGGAAGCCGAGGACGACGCTGGGCAACGAGGCCATGATCTCGATCATCGGCTTGAGGTACCGCTTGTAGACCGGATGCATGAACTGGGAGGTGTACATCGCTCCGAGGATGCCCAGGGGGATGGCCAGCAGCAGCGAATAGAACGTCCCCTTGAGCGTACCCGCCAGCAATGGGGTGAGCGAGAGCTTGGATTCGAAGTCATCGGTCCCGCCGGTCGACTGCCAGACGTACGCGGGCCTGTCGTCTCCCTCGTACCAGACCTTGCCGAAGAGGGCGCGCGGCGTCACTTCGGGATGCGGGTTGTGAATGGCCACCTCGGCCACCTGCCCGGCACCGCCGATGAAGGCACCGTCCGCCTTCGGGGTGTAGAAGAGCGCCAGGCCCTGGAGCGGCGCGGGGCCGATCCACAGGGTGCGGTGCGATGTGGAGTAATAGAGGCCCATCCGGCCGCCGCCCACCGCCAGGAAGCCCTTGTCGCGCTGGGACGGAGCGATGCCGGCCACCGCGTCCGGCAGGCGCGGGAAGTCGCGGATCCGCTGCATCCGCTTGGAGTCGTCGCGCTGGCGCACCGCGAACCAGATCGACAGGGCGCCGTTCTGCTGGCCGACGACGAGGGACCGCCCGCCGAGCAGCAGGCTCAGGGCCGTAACGGGCGCGCCGGCGCTCTCCCTCTGGAGCGCTCCCGGCTGGCCGTCCTGCAGGGGCCACCAGAGCACCTCGCCGCCCGCCGTGCCGCCATAGAGGTTCCGCTGGTCGAAATCGATCACCAGCGCCGTCACCCGGCCCGGAGCATCCACCTCGACCCGGGAGAGCGACTCCGTCGTCTCGCCGGTCATCTCGTTCGTCTCCACGGCGCGCCGGACGATTGCCAGACGACGATTGGCAAGGATTGCCGCCGCGATGGCGCCGCCGTCTTCGCCGAGTTGCGCGGCGAAGGCGCCCAGAGGCCCATGCTGCGGATCGAGCTCGAGGGAGATCGGCGGCTGGGTGTCCGGCGTCACCACCCGCTGCTGGCCCTCGAAACCCACGCTGAACCCCATGCTTTTCAAGATCACGCGGCCGTCCCGGGTGGCGGCGGCGAAAGCACGGCCCTCCGGCGGCAGGCTCACGCCGGTCAGTGTCGGAGGGGAGAGGGCCGGGGAGAGAGGGATCAACCCGGCCGAGTAGACCACCTTGCCGTCGTCCAGGCGGACGATGCGCACCTGCCCGTGATCGTCCAGAGTCGCCACGTGCGAACGGTGCTCGTCGGACAGCACGGCGCCGATGGTGCCCGTCCCGGCAATCGTCCTGCGGCGCGCCGGGCCGACCTCGGCGGAATAGGTCAGCGGCAGGACCTCGAGCAAGATGAAGAGGAGAATGCCGAGGACACTGGCGATGATGGCGATGCCGCCCGCGGAGACGACCCAGCGGGCCACGCGGTCCGCGATCAGGCGCCGTTTCGGAGTCTGATCATGGGCTCGGCGCGGCCCGCTTGCAGCCGTCATGTTCCCCATCTTACTGGAGCTTGGCCAGCTCTTCCCGCACGATCTTCGCAGGCAGCGGAATGAAGCCGTCCTTGACCACGGTCTGCTGGCCCTGCTGCGAGAGCACATACTTGACGAGCTCCCGCACCAGCGGGTCCAGCGGCCGGTTGGGGGCCTTGTTGACGTAGACGTAGAGGAAGCGCGCAATCGGGTACTTGCCGGAAAGGATGTTCTCCGGGGAATCGTCGATGAACTGCGCTCCCGCCTTGGCCAGTGGCACCGCCCGCACACCCGAGGTCTTGTAGCCCACGCCGCTGTAACCAATGGAGAACTTGTCCTCGCTGATCCCCTGCACCACCGAAGCCGAGCCCGGCTGCTCCTTGACGGTGTCCTTGTAGTCGCCCTTGCAGAGCGCATGCTCCTTGAAGTAGCCGTAGGTTCCGGAGGCCGAGTTGCGGCCGTAGAGGCTGATCGGCTGCTTCGCCCACGCGGGGTCGGTCACGCCGAGCTGGCCCCAGGTAGCGATCGCCTTGCCGCCGCAGGAGCGGCCCTTCGAGAAGATCCCGTCCACCTGCTGGACCGTCAGTCCCTTGATCGGGTTGTCCTTGTTGACGAACACCGCGAGGCCGTCCACGGCGACACGGATGGCCGTCGGCTTGTAGCCATATTTCTTCTCGAACGCGTCGATCTCCTCCGCCTTCATCGGACGGCTCATGGGACCGAGCTGCGAGGTGCCCTGGATCAGCGCCGGCGGCGCCGTCGTGGAGCCTTTGCCCTCGATCTGGATGCGGACGTTGGGGTACTCCTTCTTGTAGCCCTCCGCCCACAGCGTCATCAGGTTGTTGAGCGTGTCCGAGCCGACCGAGCTCACGTTGCCGGACACGCCGCTGGTCTTGCTGTACGCCGGAATCGCCGCATCGACCTTGACGGCCTGGGCGAAGGAGCTGGTCGCACACAGAACTGCCGCCACGACGAGCGGAGTAATCTTGAGACACTTGAGACTCTTGAGACTCTGCCTCATCTCGATCTCCTTATCTTGAGTTGACGAGCTTTCAAAGGGGGCGGACGGAGCGTCTCTCCGTTCCGGTCGAGGAGACTCTGGCAGAGGGGTTTGGCAGCGCGTCTACCGTGCTGTGACAGCGATGTGACAAGGGCCTTTTGTTCCCGGAAGAGAGGTCGCTGTCGCAGGGCTGTCACAGACCCGTCGCAGCGTTGCAGGCTGGCCCTCCTATCCTGACTTCGACTCGAACAGTGCATCACCAAACTGCAATCAAAGGAGAGCTTGGAATGCGCAGATCCACTACGCTGAGAGCCGGCCTGCTCGTGCTCATGCTCGCGCTGCTGGCCAGCTCCGTCGCTCTGGCACAGGTGACGGGTTTGTATTACCAGGAGGTCGAGAAGGACGGCCGCATCTACGTGTTCAACACCCCCGAGAAGTACAAGCTCTGGTCGCAGAGCGGGGACATGGGCATCTCCCTCACCCTGGTCGGCCAGGGAGCCAACGGCGAGACCGTCGTGGCCGAGAACGAGACGGCCGCCGACCTCTACTTCTTCAAGCACAACCTGCCCGGCTATGACCGGCCCACGCCGAGCACCACGCCGGCCTTCACGGTCGGCTGGAAGGACGGCAAGACCACCATCGCCTCGAAGCAGGCCGAGCTCATCATCTCCAACCGGCTGCAGTTCCGCTTCACCCAAGAGAACCGCGAGGTCGAGCCGGCGAACGATCCGGACCGCAGCTCCTTCCGCATCCGCCGCATGAAGACCAAGTTCGAGGGCTGGGCCTACACCAAGGATCTCACCTACGAGCTGCAGCTCAACTGGCCCGACACCGCCAACCCGCTCGAAGACGCCGCCGTCAACTACGACTTCACCAAGGGCAAAAAGACCTTCATGCTCAAGGCGGGTCAGTACAAAGTGCCGTTCGGACGCCAGCAGCTCACCTCGTCCGGCAGCCAGCAGTTCGTCGACCGCTCGACCGTCTCCGACACCTTCGCCCGCGGACGCGACATCGGCATCCAGCTCTGGGGAACCCCCAACAGCAGCAAGCTCGACTGGCGCGTCGGCGTGTTCAACGGCAACGGCCGGACCGTGTCGCGCAACGACAACGACGACCTGCAGATGAACGCCCGCGTCACCTGGCAGCCGTTCGGCGATGTGAAGTATTCGGAGGGCGATTTCGACAGCACCGGGAAGCCGCTCTTCGCCATCGCCGGCCAGTACGAGTCGAACGAGTTCCCGGTCGCCGCCGCCGGCTCGACACCCGCCCATGCCGACGACCGCACCATCGTAGGCGGCGACGTGGTCTTCAAATTCAAGCGGTTCTCCGTCTTCGGCGAGATCTTCCAGCGCGAGCACGACCGCAGCAACAACCTCTCCGATTTCGACGACGAGGGTTTCAACATACAGGCCGGCTACTTCGTCATCCCGCAGAAGCTCGAAATCGCACTCCGGTTCGGCGAGCTCGACCCCAACAGCGACGTGGACGACAACGAGCGCGAGGAGCGCGGCCTCGCCCTGGGCTACTTCTTCAACAAGCACAACCACAAGCTCCAGGCCGACTACCGGGAAGCTCGAAAACATCGCGACGCGGACCACCGACAAGGAGGCCCGCCTCCAGTACCAGATCATCTTCTAGGGCTGCGATCAGCCCCGGAGTCCTGCAGGCCGCTGGCGACAGCGGCCTCTTTTTTTGGTTGGATCTGATCGCGCTAGAAAAGTCTGCGCTCCGCAAGCACCTCGCGGACAGCCCTGCGGAGCAGACTCTCCAGATCCTCTCGTGAGAGGAGAAGGCGCGCCGGGCGGCTCGCAACCCCTGCATCTGGATAGAGCGCCTGAAAAAAGATTGCAGGCTCTACGTCGAGCGCCCGCAAAACGGCGAGGATGTGGCGGAGCTTCAGCTCGATTCTCCCTGTGAGGACCTGGCTGACATAGCCGGGACCGGCATCCAGACGCTGTTCGAGGTCTTTGCGGGTGAGCCCGGCCGCCTGCATCACGGTCTCGAGCAGCCGGGCGGCCCGACGCACCTCGTCTTCGATATTCATATCGTTTCCTCGTCACTCTGGGGAGCGCGGAAATGAGCCGCCGCTTCGATCGAGTCGACGTCTCGAAGGGCCGGCGCAATGCAGTCGTGGAGAACGCACAGCAGGCGGTCTCGGACCAGGGCGCGCACCGAAGATCTCCTGGCCCGGTGCAGTCGAGCCAGGAGCCCTTCCCACCGCGCGCGGAGCCCCCGCAGCTCAGCGAGCAACCGCGTCAGCTCTTCGAGCTCGTCCGGCGCCAGGACGTCCGAAGGCCTGCGGCTCACTCGCGACCTCCCGATGCGGCGTCCTGCGACGCATGAAGAGATAGAAAGCCCGCCAGCAACGCACGGAAGACCCGGCTCACCGCGGCCAGGTCCTCCGGCGAGACGACGCTCCGGATCTCGCGCGCCAGCCCCACGACCTCGTCGCCGCTGGAAGATGCGGTCTCGAAGAGAAGCTCGTCGACTCCCAACCCGAACGCACGGCTGAGGTTGACCAGCTCGTCGATCCGGATTCGGGCTCCCCGCTCCAGCCGGGAGAGCCGGTCGGGCTCGATCCCGGACCGCTGACTGAGCTTCCCGCTGCTTCCAGCCGCGCGCCTGTCTCTGTTCCGCAATTCGGAAAGCGAGGCGCCGATAGTGGTCTCTCGTGAAGGAACGGCTAAGTGATCCGCCTTGACCGTGGCCAGTCATGATGCGGCAGGCTACGCCGCGAAAATGGGGCTGTCAAGCAGAATTCGAAAATCCGCAGTTTCTACGGCAAAGCGCGCGGCCGCTGCGGCGAAACCTTGCACAGGTTCCTGCTTTGCCGCGGTCCGCGGCGGAATTTGCAATCGCTTCTGGACGTACCTAGATTGCTTCGGAGCGCCACCTCCATTGCGGAGAGTGGACCCGGAGAAATTTCACCAACTGGCGACGAAACTGCGGCAAGCCGGTCCAAACTTGGAGGCATCGCTCGTAGGGACCGCGGACCGTCCCGGCCAATGCCGGCCTGGCGGGCTCCGTGGTCTGAAGGAGGGCACGATGATTCGGAGAGGAACATGGCTCGCGGCGGCTCTGGCTTTCGGGTTGGCGCTCGCCGGCCCGGTGACACCTGCCTACGCGGCCGAGCGGGGCTCGACCGGCTTCGGCCGCATCTGGGAATGGCTCACAGCGGTCCTGGCTTGGCAGCCGACGGACTCGGCCAGCTCGGACCAATGCGGCATGATCGACCCCGACGGCCGCTGCATCGCAGGGGCCTCGGCCAACTCAGACCAGTGCTCATCGATCGACCCTGACGGCCGCTGCATCGCAGGGACCTCGGGCAGCTCGGACCAATGCTTATCGATCGACCCCGACGGCCGCTGCATAACAGGGACCTCGGCCAGCTCGGACCAGTGCGGCATGATCGACCCCAACGGCTGACCTTCGCACCCAGCCCGGAGGCGTACAACCGGCCTCCGGGTGCTCTTTTCCAGCAACATTACTCCGAAAGGTGTGAGACAATACCGAAGCACTCGATGGAATCCAAGGGAGGGAGATCCGCGCATGCCGCATACCCATGTGACCGACTCCGATGTCCGTCTCTTCGTCTCGGGCCGGCTGGAGGGCCCGGCGTTCCAGGATTTCCTCCGGCAGATCCTGAGCCGCTGTGCCGAGTGCCGGCGGAAGCTCGCGCCATACGGGCCGATGCTCGATGAGGACGAGCCCGTGCCTCCGGATGCTCCCGCCGAGGTTGCAGACGAATATGACGCGGTGCTCGACCGGGCCCTGGCTGGCTTGGAGCGTCATGCGACGCAGTGGGCCGAGGACAAGGCCGATCTCGAGCGGCTGATGGCACGGGCGCGGGAGAGGCCATTCGAAGGCTCGGTGGAGATCTTCGACGACCTCGCCGAGGAGGTCCACGGCTGGGCATGGATCGAAGCGATCCTGGCGCTGAGCTTCGAGCTTCGCTACCGCGATCCCGAACGGATGCGGTTCCTTGTCTGGGCGGCCAGCTCGGCGGTCCAACGCATCGGTAGAGAGGAGGAGATGGATCGGGGACACCACACGCCGGCGCAGTGGGCCGACCTGCACGCCCGGACCCTGATCGAGCTGGCCAATGCAGAGCGGCTCATCCACCAATACAAGGAGGCCGAGAACGCTCTCGCCGAGGCTGCCGAGGTGCTGGAACAGGGCACCCGCGACCCGATGATCCTGGGGCGCCTCCTCGACGTCGAAGCGTCCCTGCGGATGGATGAGCGCAAGCTCAGCGACACGCTCGATCTCCTCGGCCAGCTACACCGCCATTACCTCGCACTGGGCGAGACCCACCTCGCCGGCCGTGCTCTCATCAAGAAGGGCATTGCGCTCCACCGCGATGGCCGGCCCCAGGAAGCGGTGGAGGTGCTCCTTCAGGGACTTGAGGCGATCAACCCGCAGCGGGATCCCAAGCTGGTTGCGACCAGCCAGGAAGCGCTGCTGCATGCCCTTGTAGACTCCGGGGATTATCGCGAGGCACGTCGACTCCTCCTCGAGAGCGGCCTGCGCCAGGCATTCGCGGGAGATCCTCTGAACCTTCTGAAGCTGCGCGGGGTGGAGGGAAAGATCTTCGCCGGCCTGGGCAAGCTTCGCCGCGCCGAGGAAGTCTTCTCCGAGGTCAAAAAGGAATTCCTCGCTCGTGATCGAGAATATCTCGCAGCGATGCTCGGCCTGGAGCTGGCGGCCGTCCTGCTCCGACGGGGTAAGGCCGCGGAAGTCGAGACCCTGGCCGAAGAGGCCTTGGAAATCTTCCGCGATCTCGGAGTGGAGCGCGAAGCGCTGCGGGCGGTCCGCTACCTGCGCGACGCCTGTCGTCAACGGGCGGCGACGGCGGAGCTGGTCCGGCAGATCGTGTCCTTTCTGAAGCGGCTGGAGAACCAGCCCGGGCTACGCTTCGTCCCGTAGCTCTCCGAGAAGGCGGAGCAGCGAACGCCGAACCCGGTCGTCGAACTCCGGCGAATCCTGCTCCTGGACCTCGCCATGCAGCTCGCGCAGCTTGATCAGAGACGGATGGTCATGCCCCTTCTGCGGGAAGACGGTGCGGAAGAACTGGCCCGGCGGAACCCCGAGGGCGGACAGGATCATCAGGACATGACTGAACTGGAGGCGGATCGTGCCGTTGAGCATCTTGCTCAGGATGGCGCTTCCCAGCCCGAGCTCCTGCTCGATGGAGCGTTGCGAGCGTTTCTGAATCCGGATCAGCTCATGGAGATGCTCGGCGATGCGGCGGGTTTCCTGCTCGTGCTCCTGAGCTCTCATGAGCGGCAGTATAGCGCCATTCGCCGCATACATCGGCCGGCTCGGCATTTTGAGCCGCAGATCCCCCCAGCCTGGGCGGAGCGGCTGTGCTAGAGATCGGCGCCGCGGCTGCCGATGTCGTGGAGGGACTCCTCCAGGCGCAGGCGGTCCAGCTTGTCGAAGGGCAGGTTGCAGAAGAGCTCGATGCGACGGCTGAGGATGCGGGCGGCCTGCCGGAAGGCCTGGAGCTGCTCCTCCGGCGAGCCGTCCACGGCGGCCGGGTCGGGCACGCCCCAGTGAGCCATGATGGGATGGCCTTTCCCCAGCCAGAGGGGACAGCTCTCGCGGGCGTTGTCACAGACCGTGATCACGAAGTCGAAATCGACGTCCCTGAGCTCCTCCCAGGACTTGCTGCGGGCGTCGCTCGCATCCATCTTGTAGTCCCGGAGCACCTGCAAGGTCACGGGGTGGACCTCGCCCTTGGGCTGGGAGCCGGCGCTCCAGGTCTCGAAGCGCCTGCTGCCAGCCTTGCGCAGGAGGTGCTCGGCGAGGATGCTGCGCGCCGAGTTGCCCGTGCAAAGGGTGAGGACCTTCAACTCCGTCAGCTCGCCACGCCCAGGGAGTGGCGGATGTCTCTCCCTTCGACATAGAAGATGACGTCCTCGGCGATGTTGGTCGCGTGGTCCGCGATACGCTCCAGGTTGCGCGAGATGAGCAGGAGGTGGAGCGCCCGGCTGACCGTCTTGGGATCTTCGATCATGTAGGTCAGCAGCTCGCGGAAGAGCTGCTTGTAGAGACCGTCCACCTCGTCGTCGCCCTGGCAGACCTCGACCGCCATCTTGGCGTCCCGCTGCACGAAGGCGTCGAGGCTCCGGCGCACCATGCCCTGCACCAGCGTTGACATGTGCGGCAGGTCGATATAGGGCTTGAGAATCGGCTGCTCGTTGAGCTGCTCGGCCGACTGGGCGATGTTGACGGCCGAGTCGCCGATCCGTTCGAGGTCGCTGTTGATCTTCATCACCGCGACCAGGAAGCGCAGGTCGACCGCCGTCGGCTGCTTGCGGCCGAGGATGCTGTGGCAGGCTTCGTCGATCTCGATCTCGAGCTGGTCGATCTCGCGGTCGCCGTCGATCACCTCGGTGCACAGCGCATTGTTCACGGTCGAGCAGGGACTGGGTCGCCTTGGCGACCATACCCTCGACCATGCCACCCATCTTGAGCAGCATCTGCCGGATGCGATCGAGGTCGTGATCCAGATGTCGTTCCATGAATTCCTTCCCTTCCAGGTGGGATCTTACCCGGTCCGGCCGTGGAGAGAAAGCGGAAAAGCGCCTTCCCGCCGCGTTTCGCGGTGACAAGTTGCAGTCCCTTCTGTGACGGCCCTGCGGCGTTCGCGGCTCCCGGCGCTCACGAGGGAGCGAGCAGACGCGCCTAGGCCTTCTCCGGGTCCCGTTCACGGGTGATCTCGACCCCGGCCTGTAGCTCGCCCAAGGTGACGGCGGACAGGTGAAGGTCGTTGTCCGCAACTCCTTCAAGCCAGGCGACCACGGCTCCGTGGGGCCGGGGTCGCCTCAGCTCCGAGATGACGTTGGTGTCGAGGAGATACATGAGCCCTACTCGAGCGCCGCGGGCGTCCGCCGACGCCACCGGCGGCGCGGGGGGACCGGGATCTCGGCTCGCGGCGCCTCGGCGAGGAGGAGCTCCTTGAGCGTTGGCCGCGCCGAGCTCTGGAGCCGGCTCCACTCCTCGAAGGGAACCAGAACAGCGGTCTCTACACCTCGCCGGGTGACGATCTGCGGACCTTCGTTGAGGCTCGCCTCCAGCAACTCGCTGAAGCGCGCCTTCGCGTCCTGTACCGGCCACCGCTTTGCGGACTGATCTACAGCCATAGGCACCTCCCTGATGACCCAACAGACTAGTTATATGACTAGTTCCCTCGGCTGGCAAGGCCCCACCTGGACTCAAGCTCGTAGCTGAGGGACGCGTTCGCCTCCTCCTTCTCCCCCGCCGGGAACGGCCCCCCAGGACCCCTGTCCCCTGATATCGTCACCCCATCTTCCATGGAGGCATGACGATGAGGATGACCGGATCCTTCGCTTTGTCCCTGCTCTGCCTGCTTCTCCCTCGACGGAGGCCGTCGAGATCACCGCCGAGCCCTCGCATCACCTGGCTCTTGCCAACGAACAGGTCCGCGTCTTCCAGGTCGAGGTGGCGCCGCAGGCTTCCACGCTGCTGCACAGCCACGGGCACGACTATCTCTTCGTCACGCTGGGAGAGGCCCACGTCTCGAACGAGGTGCTCGGCAAGCCGCCGGTCGAGCTGAAGCTCTCGGACGGGGAGACCCGTTTCACGCCCGGCAACTTCGCGCACGTGGCCAGGAACCTCGCCGACCAGCCGTTCCGCAACGTGACCGTCGAGCTGATGCAGGATGAAAAGCTTCGCGAGGCACCGTCTCCCTGGCCGGAGGGCGGCGACCAGGAATTTCCGGGTGGATGGATCAAGGTGCTCTTCGTCCGGGACGGCGCCCGCGTCTCGGCCGTCGAGCTCGAACCGGGAGCCACGGTGCCCAACCACCATCACGACGGTCCGCACCTGCTGGTGGCAGTGAGCGGCCTCGAGCTCCGCAGCGACGTCGAAGGGCAGGGTCCGATGCCCGGCACATTCAAATCCGGCGACGTCAAGTGGCTGCCCGGCGGCTACACGCACACGCTGACGAACACAGCCAAAGACCGGGCGCGGTTTGTGACGGTGGAATTCAAGTCGGCGAGAACAGTGCAATGACTTGGACGCAGGTGTACTCTCCCGTCAACGGCAGCCTTCTCGCCTCGGCGCTCGTTGCCGCGATTCCCGTCGTCGTCGATCATCACTCTCGCCAAGGTCACCGGGCTCCCGGAAGATGCGAGCGCCGGCCAGGACGCCAAGAGCCTCGTTGAGAACACCTCGATCGCACAGCGGAGGAACGTATGCAGAAATTGATGCTGATTGCCCTGTTTTTCTTTGCCCAGGCCCAGAGCGCGCTCGCGGGAGGATTCCTGACCCAGCCATCCTCCGGGGCCTTGGTCGCCGACGATCCCGTCACCTTCCGCTGGAACGCGGTGCCGGGGGCCCAGGCGTACTTCCTGAACGTCAGGCGCCAGGACAACCCCGACCTCCTCTACTTCTCGCAGCAGATCCCGGCATCCGCCCTCTCGGTCGACGTCTCGGGGATGCCGAACGACGACAGCCAGCTCGTGGCGGACTTCTGGTACCTGGTCGGCGGCGCCTGGGAGTACGAGGTGATCGGCTTCGTCAGCAGCAGGTCCTTCCTGACCAGCCCGGCCCCGGGAGCCACGGTCGAGGGCTCCACGGTCACGATCCACTGGAGCGCGGTTCCGGAAGCGCAGGCCTACTTCGTGAACCTCCGGCACCCCGCAAACCAGAACGCTCCGATCTTCTCCCAGCAAGTCTGCCGGCCTCGGCGCGCTCGGTCACGGTGAATCACCTGCCGAACGACGGCAATGCGGTCACGCTGGAGCTTCTCGGTACCAGGTCGAGGGCAACTGGTTCTCCGAGAACCGAAGCTTCGTCAGCGCGGTCAGGCCCGCGGAGCTGAGCTTCCCGCTCCGTGGTCACGTGCTCGGCTCGACGGCGACCTTCTCCTGGGTCGGCGACAGCGCGGTCGACAACTACTGGCTCGGCATCGGGACGACAGCGGCCTCGCTGGACGGCGATCCCTACGGCGACCTCTTCCACGAGACGGTCGGATCGGCTTCGGGCGGATCGAGAACCGTTTCCGGCCTCCCTCTCGGCACGACAATCTTCGTCCGGCTCTGGTCGAGGCGAGCGGGCTCCTGGTACTCCAAGGATTATCAGTTCCAGACGGCCGACACGCCTCCTCCGATCCAGGTGCTCCTCAAGGAGCACGGAACAAGCTCGGACCCGATCTGGTGCCAGTATTGGTACTCCGTCTATCCATCGTTCGCCGGCATGAACACGGGCGCGAACGCGCACTACCAGTACCCCGGCCTTCCGGAGAAGGAGTACGTGCTGACGACCACGAACGGCGGTGCGAACATCGTCAGGAACCCCGCCGATCCCAACCAGCTCGTGCAGATGGCGATCGCATCGAAGTGCGTCCCCGACCTTCCGTCCGGGCAGATCGAGGGCTGCGACGGGACGAGCGTGGCGAAGACCATGCAGATCTGGTATCGCGTCTCGATCGACGGCGGCGCGAGCTTCCTGGGCTACGACTCCCGAATGTTCGGGTACAAGCCCCTGGTCGTCCAGGGAGGAAGCCTCTCGGAGCCGATCCCGGGCATCCGCTCCGCGATCAACGGCGGGGCCTACCCGGGGCTCAACCGGCTCAACCTCAACCACCGTGGCGAGATCCTGCTGCCCGTGAGCCGCTGGCCGCTCAATGCAGCCGGTGACGCGCCCTTCACGCCGGAGTATTCCGTGACCTCCTACGGCGAGGTGGCCGCGGTGGTCGGGGCCTGGAAGGCGGACGGGACCGACGTCGACTGGGTCGCGTTCGAACTTCGTCACCGTTCCCGAGAGCCAGTCGACGAGAGGCCTCGAGGAAGCGACCCTCGTCGATCTCGACACGGCCGGAAAGTGCATGATGGTCGCGAGAGGGTCGAACTCCCACGGCCTGTCGGTCGCCTTCGAGCATAGCTACCATTGGTATGCCATCTCGAACGACTACTGCCGGAACTTCGGGCCGGCCATGAAGCTCGCCTACGACGACGGCACGCCGATCGAGTCGGCGACGGCGCCTTCCTGGATCTTCAAGTCGACGAAGACGGAGAAGTTCTACTGGATCGGGACAATCAGCTCCGAAGGCGTGGCCACGGTCGGGAACTTCCCGCGCCACAAGCTGTTCATCGGCGAGCTCAACCCGGTAACCCACGCGGTGGTCAGGTCGAGCCTCACGCTCCTCGACGAGCGGAACAGCTTCGACCCGATCGACATCGAGATCTCGAACTTCCACGTGGCCGAGCAGCCGAACGGCGACCTGTTCATCTGGATCAACCGCGGACCGGGCGGCATCGGGCCCGTCGAGGCGCCTTATACCTGGTTTATGATCAGCTTGAACTGAATACGCTGTTTGCGGGAGGTCCATCATGCTTTCGAGGAAGGGACCGGCGCGAAGAAGATTTAGCCGATCCCCCTCGCCGACGTCGCTTTCGAGCTCTCGACCAGGCGGTACGTGCCCCAATCGATCTAGAATCGGCCTGGACTGGAAGCTCGACGAGAACAGCGCAATGATCTGGACGCAGGTGTACTCGCCCGTCAACGGCAGCCTTCTCGCGTCGGCGCTGGTTGCCGCCATTCCCGTCGTCGTCCTCCTCGGGCTCCTCGCTTTCTTCCACGTGCGGGCGCACTGGGCCGCGCTCCTCGGGCTCGCCACGGCGCTCGCGATCGCCATCCTCGTCTACGGCATGCCGGCGCAGCTCGCGCTCGCCGCCGCTGCCGACGGCGCCGCCTTCGGCCTCCTGCCGATCGGCTGGATCGTCGCTCGAGCGCGATCTTCGTCTACGACGTCACCGTCAAGTCGGGCGAGTTCGAGGTCCTGAAGCAGACGATCGCGGGCCTCGCGAGCGACCGGCGCATCCAGGCTGCTGCTGATCGCGCTTCAGCTTCGGCGCGTTCATCGAGGGCGCGGCCGGCTTCGGCACGCCGGTCGCCATCTGCGGCGCGATGCTCATCGGGCTCGGCTTCAAGCCGCTCCAGGCGGCGGGGCTCGCGCTGATCGGCAACACGGCGCCGGTCGCCTTCGGCGCGCTCGGCACGCCGATCATCACGCTCGCGCAGGTCACCGGCCTCCCGGACGACGCGCTCTCAGCGCGATGGCCGGGCGGCAGCTTCCGTTCTTCTCGGTCCTCGTCCCGTTCTGGATGGTCTGGGCGATGGCCGGACGGCAAGGCGATGCGCGAGGTGTGGCCCGCCTGCCTCACGGCCGGCGTCACCTTCGGCGTCACCCAGTTCCTCGTCAGCAACTATTCACGGCCCCTGGCTGGTCGACATCGCGGGCGCGATCGTCTCGATCCTGTCGCTGCTCGTCCTCCTTCGCTTCTGGCAGCCGAAGACGACGTGGAGCTTCGCGCACGAGTCGGTCGAGGAGCGCGCGGCCGAGGCGGCGGCGCGGCCCGAGCACAGCCCGAAGACGGCGTTCAAGGCCCTCGATGCCCTGGCTCCTCCTCTCCGTCTTCGTCTTCCTCTGGGGCTACCCGGCGTCAAGAGCTTTTTGAACGGCGGCGCCGAGGGGCATGAGAACTTCCTGCACGGGATCTCGGTCCTCGACATCCCCGTCCCCGGGCTCGACAAAGCGGTCGTGAAGATGCCGCCGGTGGTCAAGGAGCCGACGCCGGAGGCCGCGGTCTACACCTTCAACTGGCTCTCCGCCACGGGGACGGGCCTCCTGCTGACCGGAATCGTGAGCGGTCTCCTCCTCGGGTTCTCGCTCGCCGAGCTCGGGAAGATCCTCGGACGGACGCTCTGGCGGGTGCAGTGGTCGCTCTTGACGATTGCCGCCATGCTGGCCCTGGGATTCGCGACCCGCTATGCCGGCCTGGACGCGACGATGGGGCTCGCCTTTGCGTCGACCGGAGTGCTCTTCCCGTTCTTCTCGCCGCTGCTGGGCTGGCTCGGGGTGGCGCTCACCGGCAGCGACACCTCATCGAATGTCCTCTTCGGGGGCCTCCAGCGGATCAGCGCCGAACGGCTGGGGTCTGAGCCCCATCCTGGCCTGTGCCGCCAACAGCACCGGCGGCGTCATGGGAAAGATGATCGACGCCCAGAGCATCGTCGTGGCAGGCGTCGCCACCGGCCAGCACGGCAAAGAGGGCGAGATCCTGCGCTACGTCTTCTGGCACAGCATCGCGCTCGCCGCCCTGGTCGGCGTCCTCGTCTTCCTTCAGGCCTATGTCTTCCCGTGGATGATCCCGGCGATGGCGTTGCAATAAGTGATGCTGCTATAATTTTATTTCGTCACATTACCCATGCCGTCCCACGCCAGACCTCACTCGCGCATCGCTGCCCACTTCAGCAAGGCGTCCAGCGCCGGGCACAAGGCTTGGCCCCAATCAGTCAGACCGTATTCCACCTTCGGCGGCACCTGGTGATGAACTATACGCCGCACGATTCCGTCTGACTCCATCTGGCGCAGTTGCTGGATGAGCATCTTCTGCGAAATCGCAGGTAGGGCGCGCTCCAACTCCGAGAACCGCAACACCTTGCCGCCAAACAGGTGGAACAGGATCAGCAGTTTCCAGCGTCCCTCCAGCATCTTGAATGCCTGCTCGACGCCGGCCGCCGCGGTCACCGGCGTCAGCGCTTCAGGCTTACCTTCAGGTGGGTACCTTACTTTTTCGTGCGTTCTTGTCATTTCTTCAGCTTAGCGCCCATCCTTCGGTCTATGCAACGGAGCGCACTTCCGCTCCGAACGACCGGGAGGAAACAACATGTCGACCACGAAACTACCTGGACCCGTCGCAGCCTATGTCGATGGGGCTTCGCCCACTTCACGCCGAACCAGTTCGGGAGCGGCGGCTATGCATACCGCGAGGCGGCGGACACACCGGGCACCCTCCGTTCGATCCAGCTCTATGCGGCAGGACAAAACTCTTAGGGCTCGTCACGAAATAAGTGTCGCAGTTTCGGTCTTCCAAAGAAGCTCGCCAGCGATCCAGGAAGGTTCTCACCGCAGAGCCCGGTCTATCGTGTCATGCTGAACGGGAGTGTAGGATCTAGGGCGGGAAGCCGGCAGTCCTGCTGGTCCCGCGGACTGGTTCGACTCCCCGCGGTGGATGGAGCTGCTGCCGCGGTGGGCGTTGCCGCCGCCGCGGCAGCGGTTCGACTTCCCGCGGTGGCTGTAGCTGGTCCCGCGGCGGGCGTTGTCGCCGCCGCGGCAGCGGTTCGACTTCCCGCGGTGGCTGTAGCTGGTCCCGCGGTGGGCGTTGTCGCCGCCGCGGCAGCGGTTCGACTCCCCGCGGTGGCTGTAGCTGGTCCCGCGGCGGGCGTTGTCGCCGCCGCGGCAGCGGTTCGACTCCCTGCGGTGGCTGTAGCTGGTCCCGCGGTGGGCGTTGTCGCCGCCGCGGCAGCGGTTCGAACTCGCGCAAGGGCCGAGCCATCGCCCACTGGGAGCGCCGGCGTCCCGCCGGCCCACAGTCCCCGCGGCTACGGCGACCGGCGATGGGCCTCCGCAGCCAGCCCGAACCCCCACCTCGCTTCCCGCCGTTCTTCCCAGAAGGCCGGGCTTTCGGCCCGCTGTCTTGATGATGCCGGCGAGACGCTGGCGCTCCTAGCGTCGCGCCGTACCTTTGGTGCAGTCGTCAGACGGCGTTGACTTCCCGGGGCGAGAGAGCCCGCAGATGAGACACTTATTTCGTGACGAGCCCTTACTTCAAGACCTTCGGGGGCACGAAGAACCGCTGGGGGGACTACAGCGCCACGCAGGTCGATCCCTCCGACGACCACAGCTTCTGGACCGTCCAGGAGCTCGCGGGGGCCCGGCCGGACACCTGGGCGACGCGCTGGGCACGCGTGACGTAGGAGCGGCTCCTGGGCACGTGGTTCGCACGCAGTCGGACTGGATCGCTATACTCCTACCGCAAGGAGGTGACTCCGGCATGCCCAATCCGAAAGAGCCGTGCAAGGAAGTAAAGGTCCCAACGAGCGGAGCCCCCGTAGAGACTGTTACCCGCGTAACCACCTTTGGGGAGCGCCCGGGAGCGGAAGCCCCACCGCGCCGCAAGCTACCTCCGGACCACGGACCCCTGCCGGCCTCGCGCACCGTGGACCCAGCGCGTGTGCTGAACCGCGGAGAGGAGAGGAACGAGATGCCCCCGCGGCGTGGGGAAGGTCTGGACGAGACTGAGGAGGGGAATGAATGAAGACTGGGATGTGCCGGGTCCTGCTGCCAGAGACGATAGTTCTTGCGTGCTCTTGCCCGGACGTCAATGGGAAACTTCGCAAATAAAGCCAGGAAGTCTTCCGTGACGCGAGACTTCACAGCTCGTCGATCTCGAGGTCCCTGGTTCTTCCGGCTCGGATATCCTCTCGGGCCTTCGCGGCCATCCGCGCGGGCAGGCATCAACTCTCTCGTCGCTTGAGAATATCACGCTCCTGGGCTGGCTCGGAGGCCATGCCTTTCCATGGATGATCCCAGCACTGCCGGTGCGATAAGTGTCAAAGGCGCTCACCGTTCTCTTTCCGCTACGAAGCCCAGCACGAGACAGCTCAGGAGCGCAAGGAGGACCGCCCCGGCGACCGTCCAGACGATCCACCCCGGCGGCCTGCCGCTCTCGTGCGCGAAGTAGAAATAGAAATAGGCGGTGAGGGACAGCACACCTGCGAGGAGCGGAAGCCCGAAGTTGGCTCCCGCCAGCGGTAAGAACAGCAGCCTGACGGCTCGCCTTTGACGGAAGAGCAGGCTCGGCCCCTTCGATTCCCAAGCCAGGATGTGCTCGAAGTCACGGTTCTCCGCGGCGAGATCTCCCAGCGCCCGGCGAATCTCCGGTGCAAGGGAACGGCGCAGGTACTCACCCATGTCGAGGACGAGAAAGACGTATCTGAGCTGCGTCAGCGCAAGCCCGCAGAAGACCAGGGGCGCGAAAAGGAAGATCTCGAACCTTTCCTGGTCGACGATGGCGGGAGTGGCCGCGAGAAGGGCAGCCGCCGCCGTCAGGGTCAGACTCATCATCTGCCGAGAGGTGGTCAGCGTTGTGCCGATCTCGCTCTTCAGGGCCTTGTACTCGTCCATGAGGACGCCCAACTCCGCCCTGACCTGGTCCTCTCGGCTCATAGTCCCTCCTCTCGGTGGGATCAGTCTATCAATCCCGGCCCCCTCTCCTCTGGTCTATGATTCCTCCATGATCTGGATCCTCGACTGGCGAAATCGGAGGCAGCGGCGCGGCCTGGCGGTCAGCCTGCTGCTCCTGGCAGCCCTCTCCCTCGCGGCCGTGACCACCGAGGAGCGCGTCGCGGGGTTGGTGCCGACGTGTCCAGGCCGCCGACCTGGAAGCCGGCGTTGCGCGGCATCTCGATGGCCTCGACACGGCGGTCCTTCACCGGCCGCTGGGCGGCGGGTGGTTCGGGCCGGGCGACGTCGACTCCGCGGTCGTCGTCCTGGGGCACCCACCCGTTCGAACCGCGTCTCGCCGCCCTGAGCGACTACCACGACCGGCGGGTGAGCCTGACCTACGACTACCGCTTCGTCGAGCGCGGCCAAGAGCTTAAATTCGACGGCAGTCTGCGGCAGCCAGAGGACAAGGATAGGCTGGAAATCTTGTTTTATCCCCCAGGGTACATTACCGCCGAAGAGTTTTTCCATCGCGTCTTCATGAGCATCCACCGGATGAAGCATGGCGACCCCAACGCGAAGGTCACGCTCTTGTTCAACAGCCTAGACCAGCTCTCATCGAGATTCCCTCTGTGTGCGCGCGAGCAGATCTTCGTCCCAGGGATCATCGACATGCTTACGGCCGAAAAAGTCACCAGCATCTTCATCGCCGTGGAGGAGAAGGGCCAGCCGGCCGAGCAGTATGGGCTCCTCTCGATGGCGGATGCGCTCCTGTCCTTCGATCAGGAGCGTTTCTTGAAGAGCAACTACTGCGGGCACATCCGCGAGGCCGGCTCCAATCTGAAAGCGATCGAAGAAAAAACCGGAGATGTGCGGCAGACCATCGTCGTGCGCGTGGTGCGCTTCGCAGGTGGCCAAGCCGCGGGCGCAGGAGGGATCCTGGAGTTGGTGGACAACACGGCCGACGGCGCACTGGCCGGCGAGCCGGGCCTCCACTTCATCCCGTTTTCTCCAAAATTTGCCGCGAAGGCTGCCGAGAATCGACGCAGGCACGGCATCGACTTCGTGGACTCCATCGCAGCGATTGAGGACCCAAACCGGCTCGAAGAGATCGACACTCGGTTTGAGTACGGAGAAGAGCGGATACGGATCATCGGTATGGCGGCTGGCAATATCCTGTTCGTCGTCACGACTCTGCGCGGTGACAGGACGTGCCGCATCATCTCCGCCCGGAGGGCTACACGACATGAGCAAGACCGGTACTACGCGGGTGACCGTGAAGCTTGGTGAGGCGCTGCCTCGCGGCGAGACCGACTGGATACGAGTGAACGCAATGACGGACGAGGAGGTGCTGGCGGCGGCCCTCTCCGATCCCGATGCCCAGCCGCTCGATCCGGAGACGTTGGCGAAGATGCGCCGGGTCTCCCCCGTGAAGGCGTTGCGGCAGCGCCTCGGCATGACACAGGCCGAGTTCGCTGAAGCCTTCAGGCTGCCCATCAGCACCCTGCGGGATTGGGAACAGCGTCGCAGCACTCCCGATGCACCGCTCGCGCGTTGCTTCAAGCGATTGAGCGTGAGCCCGAGACGATGCGACGTCTGTTGTCTCACGCAGCCGCGACGCCGTGCACCTGCTCAGCGCCCGCGCCAAGGATGAGACGCGCTCGCCTGCCTGGTCGGCGTCCTCGTCTTCCTTCAGGCCTATGTCTTCCCGTGGATGATCCCGGCGATGGCGTTGCAATAAGTGATGCTGCTATAATTTTATTTCGTCACATTACCCATGCCGTCCCACGCCAGACCTCACTCGCGCATCGCTGCCCACTTCAGCAAGGCGTCCAGCGCCGGGCACAAGGCTTGGCCCCAATCAGTCAGACCGTATTCCACCTTCGGCGGCACCTGGTGATGAACTATACGCCGCACGATTCCGTCTGACTCCATCTGGCGCAGTTGCTGGATGAGCATCTTCTGCGAAATCGCAGGTAGGGCGCGCTCCAACTCCGAGAACCGCAACACCTTGCCGCCAAACAGGTGGAACAGGATCAGCAGTTTCCAGCGTCCCTCCAGCATCTTGAATGCCTGCTCGACGCCGGCCGCCGCGGTCACCGGCGTCAGCGCTTCAGGCTTACCTTCAGGTGGGTACCTTACTTTTTCGTGCGTTCTTGTCATTTCTTCAGCTTAGCGCCATCCTTCGGTCTATGCAACGGAGCGCACTTCCGCTCCGAACGACCGGGAGGAAACAATATGTCGACCACGAAACTACCTGGACCCGTCGCAGCCTATGTCGATGGGGCGAATGCCCAAGACGCCCATGCCGTGGCGGCTTGCTTCAACGAAGACGCCGTTGTTCGGGACGAAGGGCGGGAAAGGCATGGCATCGCTGCGATCCGCGACTGGGTGGAGGAAGTGAGCGCAAAGTATCGTCCCATCGTCGATATCCTCGACGTCGCAGAGAGGGACGGTAAGACGATTGTCACGGGCCGGGTCTCGGGCAACTTCCCGGGCAGCCCCATCAACCTGCGCTACGCTTTTGTCCTCCAAGGCAAGAAGATCGACCGCCTAGAGATCGCGCAATGAGCCCGGCGCTGGGATTGAATCGGGTAGACCCGCGCCGAATAAGTGGCTGGCACCTGCCCCCCGGGAGGTTCGCCCAGGCGGCCGTAACGATCTGGCCCGATTACAGGGAGCCGATCACCACCTATCCGGCTGGCTGGCGGAACGCGACGCGCAGGCGATCGAGTGGTTCCGGCGCCATATGAAGAAATAGCACCTATTCCCCGGCCACCTATTCGCCCGCGAGGCACTGGACCTCGCCACAGGTCACGGCGTTCGAGACGCAGAAGGGCTCATTCGTCTGATCAGCGCCGCCGGCAATCCTGGTCACCTCCCTGAGATTGAGCTGGCGGACGGTCTCGCGATTTAGGGTCAGCTTCTTGACGATCTTCTTCATAGCTGCGCTCCTTCCTGGGCCAGGCCCTCAGGTTCTCGACATTCTACTCGATGCAGAAGGCCAAGCTGAATGTCCTCTTCGCAACAGCAGCGGCGGCGTCATGGGAAAGATGATCGACGCCCAGAGCATCGTCGTGGCAGGAGTCGCCACCGGCCAGCAGGGCAACGAGGGCGAGATCCTGCGCTACATCTTCTGGCATAGCAGGCTGCAGACGTCTACTCCCCGATACTGGCCTCGATGTGCCGACCGGGGGAAGCCTCGGGAATCCGCGCCGAGGATGTCATCTCATTGAACGGCGAGAGGGTCTGGAAGGTGGCCGACCCGAAGAACAGCCAGGACTTCATCATCCCACTCTTTGGACCCATCGGGGAGGTGATCGACCGCCGTCTCGCCCTGGTCGGCGGGAAAGGTCGAGCGAGACTCAGGTAAGCGGCGCCGGGTTGAAGAGCGCCAGGGCGTTGTGGATCCGGTGCACTTCGGTCCAGGTCTTCTTCCGCCCGCTAGCGACGTCGAGGTAGTAATGGAACAGCTCCCAGCCGATCTCCTCGACGGTGCTGCGGCCGCTGGCGATCCGGCCCGCGTCGACGTCGATCAGGTCGGGCCAGCGCTGGGCGAGCTCGGTGCGAGTGCTGACCTTGATCACCGGCGCCATCGCCAGTCCGTAGGGCGTGCCACGCCCGGTGGTGAACACGTGGAGGTTCATGCCGGCAGCCAGTTGCAGCGTGCCGCAGACGAAGTCGCCGGCCGGGGTGGCGCAGAACAGTAGACCCTTCCTCTGTGCGCGTTCGCCCGGGCCGATCACGCCGCTGATCGCCGATCGGCCGGACTTGGCGGTGGCGCCGAGTGCCTTCTCCACGATGTTGGACAGGCCGCCGGCCTTATTGCCCGGCGAGGTGTTCGCGCTGCGGTCACTGTGGCCACGCTCCAGGTAGCGGTCGTACCAGTCCATCTCGCGGATCAGGGCCTGCGCCACCTCCTCATCCTTGGCGCGGGCGCTGAGCAGGTGCACGGCGTCGCGGACCTCGGTGACCTCGGAGAACATCACTGTCGCGCCGGCGCGCACCAGCAAGTCGGAGGCGAAGCCGAGGGCCGGGTTCGCCGTGATGCCGGAGAAGGCATCGCTGCCACCACATTGCATTCCCAGTACCAGGGCGGAGGCCGGGCAGGTCTCGCGCCGCCGCTGGTCGAGCTCCTGCAGGCGCCGCTCGGCCAGTGCCATGATCTGCTCGATCATCTCGCGGAAGCCGTGGTGGGAATCCTGAAGCCGGTAGAGCCAGGGTTCCTGAAGATCGAGGCCGCTACCTCCAGCATCTTGCTCGGCGGTATCGGCGATGATCTGCGCGGGCTGCAACATCTCGCATCCCAGGCCGACGACCAGGGCTTGGCCGCCCAGGTTCGGGTTGCGAGCGAGGTTGCGCACCGTGCGGACCGGGATCTCGACGTCGGGCGTGTCGAACGCGACCCCACAGCCGAAGTCGTGGCTCAGGGCGACCACGTCGTCGACGTTCGGGTACCGCGGCAGGACCTCGTCGCGGATCCTCTTGACGGCGTGGTCCAGCACACCCGTAACGCACTGCACGGTCGTCGTGATGCCGAGGAGGTTGCGGGTGCCGACGCTCCCGTCGGCGTTCTTGTAGCCCTCGAAGGTGTACCCCTCGAGGGGCGGAGCGTCGGGCGGCACGTCGGTGCACCGCGGCAGCGAGTCGAGCGCCGGCGGCGTCGGCATGACGAGGTCGCTCTCCTGGACCCAGCTCCCTTCGGGGATGGCGCGCCGCGCCGCGCCGATGACCTGCCCGTAACGCAGCACTGCCGCGCCCTCGGCGATCGCACGGAGCGCCACCTTGTGGGATTGCGGAATCGAGTCGCGAACGCGCAGGCCGTCGCCGAACGCCGTGCCAGCCGAAACGCCTCCGTCGTTGACGATGACGGCCACGTTGTCGGCCTCGTGCAGACGCAGGTAGCGCGGACTCTCCGTGTACTGGGTCAGCGGCATGGGCTCGTCATCCTATCACTCGAGCCCCTCGATTCTCGCCGCCGAGGGAGCTCATACTGTTTCCCATAGCGCCCGGATGGGAACCGCATAGAGCCCATCTCCGAAGCTTGCGGTGACCTCGCCGTCATAGAGCACCACGCCAGCGGCGAAGCGCTCGCCCGTGGCGTCTTTGAGCTGGCGCAGCCCGCGGAAATCGGCGGTGGCCACGGAGGCTGCCACCTTCACCTCCACGCCCGCCAGCCTGCGCGCGCCCTGCTCCAGCACGATATCGACCTCGGCGCCGTCCTTGTCACGGAAATGATAGAAGTCGATCGGGATGTCGACCCAGCTCGCTTGGCGGCGCAGCTCCTGAAAGACGAAGGTTTCAAGGAGCTGACCGAGCAATCCCCGATCTTTGGACAGCGCCTCGGCGTCCACGCCGAGCAGCGCCGCCGCCAATCCTGTATCGCCGAGATGCAGCTTGGGGGTCTTGATCAGACGGCTCAGCCGGTTGCTGTGCCATGGCGCCACCGATTCCAGGAGGAAGACTCGTTCGAGGAGCGTCACGTAGTCGCGGATCGTCGGCCGGCTGAGCTGGAACGGAGCAGCCAGATCGGACACGTTCAGGAGCCGGGCCGTCTGTCCGGCGGCCAGGGTCAGGAGCCGTGGCAGCGCATCGAGCGAGCTGATACGGGCCAGATCACGCACGTCGCGCTGGACCAGGGTCTCGATGTAGTCGCGGTACCACGCCGCGCGCCGCCGTGCCGCCGGCCGCGCGAGCGCCGGGGGATAGCCACCGGCGACGATCCGCTCGGCCAGCTCCCGGCCGAGCCGCGAGCTGGTCCGGGTCGGGAAGTCGCGCGCGAACAATGCGTCCAGGAAGCGCGGAGGCGAGGAGGCGAGCTCGCACTGCGCCAGTGGGTGCAGGCGCAAGATCTCCATTCGCCCCGCCAGCGAATCGGCGAGTTGCGGCACGAGGAGGACATTCGCCGAGCCCGTCAGGATGAATCGGCCCGGCGTCCGCTGCCGGTCGACGGCTGTCTTGAGGGCAGTGAAGAGCCAGGGGGCTCGCTGCACCTCATCGAGGACCGTCCGGCCTGACAAATCGGCCACGAAGCCCACTGGATCGGCCTGAGCCGCCGCCAGCGCCACGTCGTCGTCGAAGCTGATGTAGGCATATCCCTCGCCGAGGCCCACATGGCGCGCGAGCGTCGTCTTCCCGCACTGGCGCGGACCGTGGATCAGCACCACCGGCGTGTCGGCGAGCGCCTCCTCGAGACGAGGCTGCACGAAGCGCGGGTAGAGCGAAGCCTCAGCCATGCCGTCTGATTGTAAGGTTCGGAGCCGGCTGATTGCAACCTTGGAAGTCGTCCAGTTGAAAGGTTGAAGCCGGCCGGTTGAAACCTGAGCCGGCCCGCCCCCGAAACTCGGGAGGATTCCGGAGAGGGTGGGGGCCGGCTGTCCAGACCTTGCCGGTCTTCCTCTCATCCCGATATGCTGGACCGGAGATGCGCTACGAGATCATTCTCTCCCATGTGGCAGTCGCCGATCTTCGCCGACTCAAGGCACACGATCGGGCGGCGGTTCGGGACGCGATGGAGACTCATCTCCGCTTTGAGCCGATGAAGCTCAGCAAGAGCCGGATCAAGAGGCTCCGGGGAATGACCCAGCCTCAATACCGTCTTCGAGTCGGCGAGCTTCGCGTGTTCTGCGGAGCATTGGCTCCGAGAGGCAGGCATCTATGAAGAAGGTAGCACTGACTGAGGTCGAAGGACATTTCGCGGAATATCTGCGTCAGGCGGAGGAAGAGGAGGTCGTCATCACCCGTGAAGGGAAGCCAGCCGGAATCCTCATCGGCTTCGGATCGGAGGAAGAGTGGTCGGACTATGAGTTGGAGCACGACCCGAGGTTCCTCCAGCATATCGCGGCGTCACGCCAAAGCCTCCAAGAGAGGGGAGGGCTGCGGCTCGAAGACCTTGGCGAGCCGGGGGAGTAAGAAGCAATCCTGTTTTGGCCGGCATCTCAGGGATGACGGGGCCAGCCGGAAGCCGGCCCCCAGAGGTTCAAAGCTCGTAACCCGCGCTGACAGCACCTGGAGGAGGAGGGGCTCCACGAGCCACTGCACCAAGTTTCCCATCGAACGTCCAGAGCCCGCATTCAGCCACCAGTGCAGTCGCCAGCAAGTGAACATCGACCCAGCCGACACTCCTTCCGCTGAGCTGGCGCACAAGAATCAGCTCAAGCACCTCTTCATCTGGGACAAGTGGCGCGGCAGGAAGCCGCTTCAGGTCCGCGATCACTGATTTCCGTCGCGGGCCGAGGCCGCCCAGGATGAGCTCCCCGAGAACCCAGGGATGAAGCAGGACCAGGTTGGATTCGAGATGCTCGGCGAGATCCGCCGCGCGTTCTGTACCGCGAAAGAAATCGACCCAGACCGACGTGTCGACCAGGATCACTGGGCGTCATCCCGGATCGGACGCCGCCGCGAAGCGACCTCGACCTCGGGGATCTTCCCACGGAGCGCCGCCAACCTCCGTCGGGCAGCCTCATCCACGAGCGCTTTCAGTCCCAGCCGAACGGCGACCGATTTTGTGGGTGCACCGGTGACCCGCACCGCTTCTTCGAGAAGATCCCGGTCGATCTCGAGCGTCGTACTCATGCATACAGCGTCGCATAAATCCTATGTACGGTCAACGGGGCCTACACCCGTACACCCGCACGGTTCGGTCCTTTGGTGTCCTCCCGGAAAGATGCCGAAGGGACCGAGGCGATGCCGGCGACGGGGAAGGGGACGGCCGTGGTCCAGGCGAGAAGGCCCGCCGCGCCGTGCGCCATGATTGACCGTCTGGCGGCGGTCGCCTACACTTGAGCTCGGTGGCCATGGCGAGAGACGACTAGATACTCTCTGAAGGCGCTATGGCCTACGGAATTCGCTTTGCCGAGTCTGTGAAGAGGCAACTCCGTCAGCTCGAGGCTCGGCAGCGTGCACTGCTTCTCGACACGATCGAGCAGCAGTTGTCGCATGAGCCTACGGTCGAAACGAGGAACCGCAAGCTCCTGCGGCCCAACCCTCTCGCACCGTGGGAGCTGCGCGTTGGTGATCTGAGAGTATTCTATGATGTAGAGACACAAGAGAAGGAAGTCCGCGTCTTGGCTGTCGGGCAGAAGAAGGGGAACAGCGTGTGGATCGACGGCGAGGAGGTGCAGTTATGAAAAAGATCGAGCTTGCGACAGCCTCCCGCCCGCTGTCGTCATATGCCGACGAATTGGACGATGAGATCCTGGTGCTTACAGCAGCCGGCAAGCCTGTTGCTGCCATCGTGTCGCTGAAGGATGTTGATCCTGAGTCCTGGGCCTTGAGTACCAGCGGCGTGTTTCAAGAGCTCATCGAAAAAGCGCGGGCGGAGATTGAGAGGGGCAAGAGCTTGACCCTCGAAGAGATGAGGAGAGAGGTTCTATCCTGACGAGCGGCATGGTCGGACGGTCGCAGGACTCTGTTGGGATGGAACTTCTCCAACTCGCGATAGTGGTCGAGAAGGGCTTGTGTGTCGTGACCGAGCTCCTCTGAGATCCGGTGGCGTACGGCGCGGATCTCCTCGATGGCGGGGTCGGGTTTCAGGGGCGATCGGAGAGGGTTTTGGCGTGCCTGGGGACGATTCTCCGGGGCTTCCGTGCCGTTCTCAGGAGCTCCGGGAGGATTCTAGAGCACTTCTGAAGAATTCTGCAGGACTTCAGAAGTTTTCTCCGGTACTTCCGAACGTTTCTGAGGTACTTCCGAACGGTTCCGAAGTACCTCAAAAAGTTTCTGAGGTACCTCGGAAAACTTCTGAGGTACCTCAAAACTTTTTTCCAGTACCTCAGAACGGTGCCGAGATACCTCAAAAAGTTTCTGAGGTACCTCGGAAAACTTCTGAAGTACCCCAAAACTTTTTTCCAGTACCTCAGAACGGTGCCGGGGTACCTCGAAAAGTTTCTGAGGTACCTCGGAAAACTTCTGAGGTACCCCAAAACTTTTTTCCAGTACCTCAGAACGGTTCCGAGGTACCTCGAAAAGTTTCTGGGGTACTTCGGAAAACTTCTGAGGTACCCCAAAACTTTTTTCCAGCACCTCAGAAGGGTTCCGAGGTACCTCAGAAAGTTTCTGGGGTAACCCCTCGATTCTCGCCGCCGAGGCCGGCGGCCTCGTAGATGGCGAGGACCAGCGCCAGGGATCGGCGACCCTCGACTCCGTCCACCAGCGGGTCGCGACCCTCGCGGATCGTGGCGACGAAATCCTGCACGATGAGGATGTGCCCGAGGGTGCCGATGCCAGTGGGACTGGCCCCCGATCCCGCGGCCACCGCGGCAGGTGCCGCCGCAGGTGCCTGGGGGCGGATCCCGGGCGCGCATCGCCCTCCCAGCGGACCAGCGCGTCCCCCTCGATCTGCGCCCCGCCCCGGCTGCCATAGACCTCGACGCGGTGCGGGAATCCCGGCGAGGCCGCGGTGGTGGCGACGATCGTGCCGCGAGCGCCACTGGAGAAGCTTAGCGCTGCCACCACGCAGTCCTCCACCTCGATCTCGTGCTGAGCTGCTCCGCCCGAGGCGCCAGACACTGTTCGGCTGATGATCCTCTAGAAGGCTCCTCCCTTCTGACGAGCCGCGATAGGCTCGTCGGGAGACCAATCCCTGAAAGGAGGAGCGTATGGGACTGTACTGCGGAATCGACTTGCATTCAACCAACAGCTATCTCGTGGTGATGAACGAACAACTACAAGCTGTCCTCAGCCGTCGGTTGCCCAACCGTCTGGAGGCGGCCCTGGAAGCCCTGGAGCCCTTCCGGGAGCAGATCCAGGCGATCGCCGTGGAGTCCACCTTCAACTGGTACTGGTTGGTGGATGGCCTCATGGAGGCCGGCTACGAGGTTCGCTTGGTCAACACCTCCGCAGTTCGCCAGTACGAGGGGTTGAAGTACGTCGATGATCGCCATGACGCGCGATGGCTGGCGCGTCTACTCCACCTCAACATTTTGCCCACCGGCCACATCTATCCGAAAAAGGAGCGCGCGGTGCGGGATCTACTGCGCCGCCGGGCCTTTCTGGTGCGACAGCGCACCGCCAGCTTGCTGAGCGTCAAAAACGTCTTCTCGCGCTACACCGGAGCTCAAGTTCCTCTCAGCGAGCTCAAGCGCATGACTGCCGAGCAGGTCGAGGAGCAATTCACAGACCCACATATTGCCTTGACGATCACGAGCAGCCTGGCGATCGCCCGCACGCTGAAAGACCAAATCTCTGGCATCGAGAAAACTGTTCTCAAACAGGCCAGACTGAGGCCCGAGTTCGAGCTGCTCGAGAGCATTCCCGGCATCGGTCTGACCCTTGCCCTGACGATCATGTACGAGACCGGCTCCATCGCTCGCTTTGCCGAGGCGGGCCACTTCTCCTCCTACTGCCGCTGTGTACCCAGTCAGCACCTCAGCAACGGCAAGGTCAAGGGCTCCGGCAACGTACGCAATGGCAACCCGTACCTGTCCTGGGCGTTCATGGAGGCCTCACATTTCGCCATTCGGTTCGAGCCCCTCGCCAAGCGTCTCTACGAGCGCAAGCGGGCCAGGACCAACGAGTTGGTGGCCCTGCGGACGATCTCGAACAAGCTGACTCGTGCCGCGTACTACATCCTGCGCGACCAGGTGCCGTTCAGGTCGGCGCAAGCTTTTGGTTGATTCAGGTGGAAGACAGGGAGCCTGCAATTAGGTGCTGGGCGAAAGAACCCTCTACGGCTGATTGGCCCCTGTCTTCCACCGTTTTTGGCTCTTTTGTTGGAGATGCGCCCAGGTCGTGAGCCCGAATGTGCTGGCACCTCTGAACCTTTCGGGGGGGCGGAGGTAGCCTTATTGGTTGTCCTGAACCCTTGGACACGAACCTGGAACCGAAGATTTTCTGGGGGCACGCAAACCGTGCCAGGGGCGGGTCGGAGCCGTCACCGGCTCCGACCCGCCTTGATCCCGATGGGTGGCTGGTGCGGATCTCCGCACCTGAAGCACAGCGAGACTACGGGCGCGCAAACCCGACACGGGAGCACATCTTGCCGGAACGAGCCGTTCTTGAAACGAACACTCCCGGGTGGGAGACGTGTGGGTCGTTGACAAGAGCCTTCTAATGGGTGGCACCTATGTCCGTTCCTGGCGCCAGCCAGGGCGGAGTTGGAGGCGGCGGTCGACTACTACGAAGGTTGCCGGCCCGGCCTCGGCGCCGAATTCGCTGCCGAGGTCCAAAAGGCGATCACCCTGATCCTGCAGCATCCCCTCGCCCACCCCAGAATCTCGAAGCGGAGCCGCCGGCTGGGCCTTGGCACGGTCGCACGACCTGGGGCCGCACAGGGGCCTCACGGGGAGGGCGGGGGCGGGGCCACAGGGGTGGGTCGAGAGGGCAGGGGACAGGCGCGGGCGGAGCGCCAGCCGGCGACCCGACAGGGGCCTGGAGACGCCTGGGCTAGCCGCCTATCTTTTTTGGTGGTTCGGGGGGCGGGAGGAGGAGTGGGGAGCGGTCGTCGTTGACATCAACCCGTCAGGGGGCGTAAGTTAGGCCTATTCTGGACCTTGGAGGTCTTCCGTGTCGTTAGCCGCAGAGGGCAGGGGCCCGACTGGAATAGGATTGAGAACCCGATGGCGGAGAGGCGAGTAGATCGAATCGAGAGGCGGCTCCAGGCTCTTGGCGGGAGAGCGCGCCTCCAGGCACTTCTCGAAGAAATTCGGCGCGAAGAGAAGTACCCCGACCTTCCCTACCAGTCCCTGTACCTGGCGATTCAATCGGAGAATCAGCGCCTCGAAGAGCTCGGCGAACGCACTCGGTTCATAACGTCCCGCGACGGCGAAGAGCGCGGATGGGTTCGGCTTCGCGAGGGGAGCGAATTCGCTCGGGGATCGAATGCAGGCGACATCGAAGCCCGTGTTCATCAGCAGAACGAGGCTGTCGGCGAGGAGATTCGAGCGTGGCTGCAGCGGATGGACTGGCGCACGTTCGAGTCCACATTCCTCACTCGCGTTCTCGATGCGCTGGGATTCCAGGACGTTCAGATCACGCAAGCTACTCGCGATGGTGGTGCAGATGCGCGCGTGGTATACCAGCGAGGTGTCGTGGGCGCCCGAGCCATCGTATCCGCAAAAAGATGGACCGCTCGAACTGTTCCAGTCGACGAGGTCCGCATGATGCGGGGCGTGAAGGGCGAGGAAGATACAGCGATCATTGTGACAACCGGCCGATTCAGTGCCGACGCCCAAAATGAGGCGAGACCAGGACAAAACCAGCGGGTGGTTTATCTGATTGACGGAGAAAAGCTAGTCGACATCTGCAAGCGCTACCAGATTGGTGTGAAGAAGGTAGAACTCCCTGGGTTGCTGGTTTTGGACCCGGAGGTCACCCGGGAGGCGCCTGTTCGCGACGATTGGGAAGCGGTGGAGGATGAGGCTGAATTGAGAGATTTCTCCAGTCGGGATGTTCTCACCATCCACCGACTCGAAGACGAGATGCTTGGTGACCCTGAGCGTGGTCTTTCCATTGAGGAAGTGGCGGAGCTCTCGGGTTATAAAACCAACACTGTCCGCGTTTATTTATATGATGACCAGCGGCGAAAAGTGCTCGGCGATGCAATCCGAGGAGACCAGAAAGCACACAGCCGTGCGTTAGCGTTGGTCGCAGGCAGGCGTGAGACCGAGCCACCTGAATAAACTTAGGAAGTTGGGTCTCTCCTCACTCCTCGAAACTCCGCAGAATCTTCCGGCAGCGGCGCGTCGAAGTCGTCCGGAACGGTGAACTCTCCAGCACAGAGGCCGAACGGACGTGGACCGCGCTTCCAGGTGAGCGGGGTTGGGATGCGGGGTGGAGGGCTGCGTCAGCCCACGGTTCGGTCCTTTGGTGTCCTCTCGGAAGATGCTGAAGGGACCCGACGATGCCGGCGGCGGGGAAGGGGACGATCTTGGACTCGCCCGGTGGCCGGATGGGGACGTGGAAGGAGGCCTTGGTCCAGGCGAGAAGGCCCGCCGCTCCGTGCGCTCCGTGCGCCATGATTGACCGTCTGGCGGCGGTCGCCTACACTTGAGCTCGGGGGCCATGGCGAGAGACGACTAGTACTACTGTGTCATGAAGTTACGACAAAGCGGCTCATAAGCCTCGTGAACTGAAATTTCAGACTCCGCTCATCGCGCGGTGTCGTCGATTCGGGCTGTTGCAGAGCCGTCTTCAGCCAGCGTGCACTGCTTCTCGACACGATCGAGCAGCAGTTGTCGCATGAGCCTACGGTCGAAACGAGGAACCGCAAGCTCCTGCGGCCCAACCCTCTCGCACCGTGGGAGCTGCGCGTTGGTGATCTGAGAGTATTCTATGATGTAGAGACACAAGAGAAGGAAGTCCGCGTCTTGGTTGTCGGGCAGAAGAAGGGGAACAGCGTGTGGATCGACGGCGAGGAGGTGCAGTTATGAAAAAGATCGAGCTTGCGACAGCCTCCCGCCCGTTGTCGTCATATGCCGACGAATTGGGCGATGAGATCCTGGTGCTTACAGCAGCCGGCAAGCCTGTTGCTGCCCTCGTGTCGCTGAAGGATGTTGATCCTGAGTCCTGGGCCTTGAGTACCAGCGGCGTGTTGCAAGAGCTCATCGAAAAAGCGCGGGCGGAGATTGAGATGGGCAAGAGCTTGACCCTCGAAGAGATGAGGAGAGAGGTTCTATCCTGACGAGCGGCATGGTCGGACGACAGCGCGACCTCCAGAGGCGCCAGCTCTTCGGCCAGGACTTGGCAGCCGACGCGGCGCGCAGAGGTACTAAGGGCGCGACCGGGAAGGGGACGACTTGGACTCCCCCGGCGGGTAGATGGGGACGTGGAAGGTGGCCTTGGTCCAGGTGGGAGGCGGCGGGTTCTTTCGCTCTTCTCGTCGGTGGGGGTCAGGAATCCTTCCGGTTCCGCCAGGCGTCAGGGTGGCGGCTCTGGTGCATCACGGCCAGGACCCTGGCGGTTGTAGAGTCAAGGCGGAAGTAAACCTTGTAGGGAAATCGTCGAGGGAGCGCGCAACGCACGGGCGGGTCGATTTCGGGAAACTGCAGGGGAGCTTCGAGGATGCGCTCGAAGAGGGCATCCAGATCTTCCAGGAACCGGTCTCCCCAGCCGGGGCTCTGGTCGTCATACCAGATCGCGGCTTCCCGGATATCGAGGCGTGCCTCTGGACGGACGACGAGACGCCGCTTCATCGCCTGTCGTGCAGCGTCTGGAGGACCTCCTTCCTGACGTCCTCCCAGGGAAGGGCTTCGTCGGGGTGCTCTTCGTCGCGAGCCAGGCGCTCTCTGAGAATGCGGCGATGCCATTCAGGCACAGGAACTTCTTCCGGACGGGCAGAGATCCGATCCCAGAGGGAGCTCGACGTACTCGATTTTGTCCTCGACCGAAAGGTCATCGAATCCAGGAGGCGGGGAAGGGAGCGGCTGTGCCATGATGGGGATGATAACATGGTGCGCTGCCCTCGGTCCGGCCCCCGGGTGTTTGCCCCGGTCGTCGGGCACCTCCTGATACGATGGCGCGTCGCACCGCCATTCCCCAGGGGAAGGTCCTGATCCTGAGCCTTATTCGCTTGACGCCTCAGCCCAGCGCCGACGCGCGCAGGACCGGCGCTGACGCGCTTGCGGCTTCTCTGTCGCGGTCCGGCAGCTCGAAGCCGAAGAAGCTCTCCGCGTTGCGGAAACAGACGTCCTCGACGAGTGCACCGACCAGATCGAAGTCCCGCGGCAGGAGGCCTGCCGCCATGTCGGCACCGAGCACGTTGCAGAGGATGCGGCGGAAGCACTCGTGACGGCTGAACGACAGGAACGAGCGGCTGTCCGCGACCATGCCCACGAATCTGCGCAGCGAGCCGATCTGGGAGATGGCTTCGAGCTGGCGCTCGATTCCGTCCTTCTGGTCGAGGAACCACCAGGCCGCACCGAGTTGCATCTTGCCCGGCACCGAGCCGTCCTCGAAGCAGCCGAGCATGGAGGCCAGCATCTCGGTGTCCCGCGGATTGACGTTGTAGAGGATGGTCCTCGGCAGGTTCCCTCGGGACGATGCCGGCGACGGGAAAGGGGACGATCTTGGACTCCCCCGGCGGGTAGATGGGGATGTGGAAGGTGGCTGGTCCAAGTTTGCTTGCCTCCCAGCTTCTGCAGTTGGACCTGGAGGACAATTGTCAATACACTAGCTGTGTGCGATTCGCGTGGGACCCTGCCAAGGCGGCAGCCAATCTCGAGACGCACGGAGTCAGCTTTGCCGAGGCATCGACCGTTTTCTCCGATGACTTCGCTCTTACGCGAGAAGACCCGCTCGCCTCGGGGGAGCAGCGCTTCGTGACTCTCGGCCTCAGCGACACGGGAAACCTCCTGGTCGTGGTCTACACGTATCGCGAGCCGGACATTCTTCGGGTCATCTCGGCCTGGAGGGCCAACCGCCGGCAGGAGTTGAGGTATGAGAA
Organism: uncultured Holophagales bacterium; assembly: GCA_963842525.1. Classification (GTDB taxonomy): domain Bacteria; phylum Acidobacteriota; class Thermoanaerobaculia; order Multivoradales; family UBA5704; genus UBA5704. Next base: position 185,317 of record CAWJGT010000009.1, on the reverse strand, counting down.
AAGTCGCCGCTGAGCCCTATCGGGACATCGATTTCTCGCAGGCGAAACAAGGCCCCGTGGTGAAGGCCGAGCCAGGCAAGACCAAGATCTCCATCCGCCTGGACAATGCAGTGATCGAAGCATTCCGCGAGCTTGCCGATGAGGCTGGAGGAGGCAACTACCAGACCTTGATCAACGACGCGCTGACCGCGTATCTGCATCGATGGTCGATGCTCGAGGCCGTTCGGCAGGTCGTCCGTGAAGAGCTGGGAGAGTCGGCGATGCGTGGAAGCTCGGTCGCGCTCGGTCGCTTCTCGCGCAAAGGCCAACGGGTAGCGACTCCGGCGACCGGGCTGTCCCGGCTGTGCCTCGATCTCGTCGGCGACCTTCCCCAGGACCGCCGACCGGGGCACCGGCGAAGCGGTTGAGGTGTTCTTCATAGTTGGTGAAAGACGATTCCTCCGCCTCTTGTTCCAGGAGATGGTAGAGTACAGACTGGGCCAGGGCAGGGGGGCGAGATGAAAGTTCGAGACGTACTGAGGATGCTCGAGCAAGATGGTTGGTATCTCGATCGCACCCGCGGCAGCCACCGCCAGTTTAGGCATCCGACCAAACCAGGTGGTGTGACCGTACCGGGCAAGCCGGCGGACGATCTGCCGCCAGGCACGCTGAACAGCATCCTCAAACAGGCTGGGCTGAGGTAGGAGGACGGCTATGCGTTACCTGGTGATTATCGAGCGAGCGGAGAACAACTACGGAGCCTACTCGCCAGACCTTCCAGGCTGTGTTGCCACTGGCGATACGATCGAGGAGGTCGAGCAGAACATGCGGGAAGCGGTCGAGTTTCATCTGGAGGGGATGCGCCTCCACGGCGAGCCAATTCCAGAGCCGAGCACTCGGTCGATCTACGTTGACGTCGCTGCGTAGGGTCATTCCCCCCGAACGTCCTCAACCCCCGCGGTTTCGGCGCGCCGGCCGCGGCGGGAACTCGTAGATGACTTTCGTGTTGTCCTGGTAGCGGACCGTCCTCAACCCTGGCGACGCCAAAAGCCTTCGTCCGTCCCGGCATCGAGGTGCTGGAGACCTCGGCCCGCCCGGGGGAAGGGATGGGGGCGTGGCTGGCGCGGGTCCAGGGGGCGGCTCCCGAGCGCCGCGCCAGGTCTGAGAACACCGGAGCGTCTTCGGCGCAGCAGATGTGGTAACTTCACTCACGCTCACAGGTGGATGCTTCGCCGGCTAGCGGCGAGGTGCGCCGCCAGGTTCGCGAGGTGAACCGTGCTCCGAACAATACGTTCGCGACTTTCGCAAGGGTTTTCAGCTCGGCGCTAGAACATGATGCTGTTCTCGTCAGTGATGACCGAATTTTCCGGACGATTCAGGAATTTCCTGATCGCCCACAGATCGCCCACACATGAGCAAGGCCGGTACTGCGCGGATGACCGTGAAGCCTGGTGAGGCGCCGCCTCCGGCTATCTCGGCGATCCCTCCGGCCGCCGTGCCGGTTCTGCGGCTTAATCGATCTTCTGGACCGATTTTTCGTCGAAGGTGATCCGGGGGAAGTTGACCTTCAGATAGTTGTAGACCTGGGTGATCTGCTCATTGTGCCCGGCAGCCCAGTTGGCATCCCGGAAGGCGTAGTCGAGACCCGTGACGGTTTCGATCCGCAGCTCGAGACAGATGTTGCCTCCCGGGCGGGAGGCGCACCGGAGAGTCGCGTTCTTGATCACGTCGACCTGGATACTGAAGCTGCGCTTCTTCTTGTCGCTGCGCCAGGCAAAGTTGCGATCCTCAATCGCCAGTTGGCCTCGTCCTTGCGAAGTATGGCCGCGCGGAAATGAGCGTCCATACTCCACCAAGCCATCGACGGTGAGCCCCTGCGGGCCGGTCTCGGCGAGCTGCGAACTGGCCGACGCCGTTGTTGCGGCTGGCTTGTCATAGCTCCGTGTTCGAACTGCAGCTCGCCGCCATCCAGGCGAGCAACAACACCAAGACAACGAGAACAGCCGGCCGAACAGAGATCTTCTGAATCATGGATAGCCTCCAATCAGATTATCGGACTTGATCATCCTGGATAAGATCCAATGCAAGTCGCGTGCCGAACGGGCTCATGCGTCCACCGGAATCTCGCCGCGTTCTGCGCCGCATTCGACCCCCCGGGGCAACGCACCGGAGGCAACTCGGCAGGAGTGCGATCACCTTGCCCGCGGCGAACCGCGTCTCGCGTCCCCGGGTAGTCCTGATCCGAGCCTTATTGCTCACGTCGCAGCCCGGCGTCGCCGCGTGCAGAGCCGGCGCTGGCGCGCCTGCGGCTTCTCTCTCGCGGTCCGGGAAGCTCGAAGCCGAAGAAGCTCTCCGCGTTGCGGAAACAGACGTCCTCGACCAGAGCTCCGACCAGATCGAAGTCCCGCGGCAGGAGTCCGGTCGCCATCTCGGCACCGAGCAGGTTGCAGAGGATGCGGCGGAAGTACTCGTGACGGGTGAACGACAGGAACGAGCGGCTGTCGGCGACCATGCCCACGAACCGGCGCAGCGAGCCGATCTGGGAGATGGCTTCGAGCTGGCGCTCGATACCGTCTTTCTGGTCGAGGAACCACCAGGCCGGACCGAGCTGCATCTTGCCCGGCACCGAGCCATCCTCGAAGCAGCCGAGCATGGAGGCCAGCATCTCGGTGTCCCGCGGATTGACGTTGTACAGGATGGTTTTCGGCAGGTTACCCGCGGAGTGGAGCGCGTTCAGGAACTGAACCAGCGGCTCGGCGTATGGCCGGTCACCCATCGAGTCGTACCCGGAGTCGGGACCGAGGGCGGCGAGCATCGCGCTGTTGGTGTTCCGCAGGGCACCGATGTGCAACTGCATGGTCCACTTCTTCTCGCTGTACAGTCGGCCCAGCTCCAAGAGGAGCGCCGTCGTCAATTGGTCACGTTCGGAGACCGGGAGAGCCGCCCCGGACCGGAGTCGGTCGAAGCTGGTTCGGACCTCCTGCGCCGAGGCCGGCGAGAAGAGACCGGCGGCGAGCCCGTGGTCGGAAAGCCGGCAGCCCGCCGCGTGAAAGGCATCGCGGCGCACGGTGAGCGCTGCGACGAGGTCGTCGAAGCTCGCGATCTCCACATCTGCGATGGCGGCCAGCGCATCCACATAGCCGTTCCAGGACCCGGGATCGGCGAGTGCCAGGACCCGGTCGGGGCGCCAGGTGGGGAGCATTCGAGCGGCGAAGGTCTCGTCGTCGGCGACCGCCTTGTGGTGCTCCAACGAATCGATCGGGTCGTCGGAGGTGCAGAGGGCCAGCACCTTGCTCCTCTCGATCAGGGACCGAGTGGAGAGCCCGTTGCGGAAGACCGCCGAGCTGCGCTCCCACACCTCGTCGGCGGTCCTGGTGCTGAGCAGCAGATCATCGATCTGGAAGTACCGGGCGAGCTCCAGGTGGCACCAGTGGTAGAGGGGGTTGCGCAGGAGGTACGGCAGGATGCTCGCGAAGGCGTTGAACTTCTCCCGATCGGTCGCGTCGCCGGTGCAGAAGCGCTCGCCGATGCCATTCGCGCGCATCTGGCGCCACTTGTAGTGGTCGCCGTTGAGCCATACCTGGCTGATGTTCTCCCAGCGGCGGTCGGCGGCGACCTCGGCCGGCGGCAGATGGGTGTGGTAGTCGATGATCGGCTGCCCGGCTGCGTAGTCGAAGTAGAGGCGGGCGGCTTCCTCGCTCTGCAGGAGGAACCTCTCGTGGATCAGCCGGCGCATGGAGACACCTCCCTCGCCCGAGACAAGGTGTCCCTGGTCTGCTGGGTGATGACCGACCACTGCTTCTCGGCGATCTGGCGCTTGCTGGCCAGCCAGGAACCGCCCACGGCAAACACCTGGGGCAGGGAGAGGTACTCCTTCATGTTGTCCACGGAAACGCCTCCCGTGGGACAGAAGCGTATGCCGAGGGACTCGTACGGTCCGGCGAGGGCCCGCAGCATCTTCGGCCCACCGGCCGCTTCGGCCGGGAAGAACTTCAGCAGGGTACAGCCGTGGCCGTAGGCCGACTCGATCTCGGAAGGCGTGAGCACTCCAGGCATGAACGGCACGCCGTGCTGCTCGAAGAGGCGCAACGTTCTCCGGGTTGAAGCCCGGGGCCACGGCGAACGAGACGCCGAGGTCCAGGCACCGCTGTGCCTGCTCGCGCGTGACCACGGTGCCGGCCCCCACGAGCATCTCCGGGAACCTGCGGATGATGCGTCCCAGCGCTGCCGCGGCGGCGGCGGTCCGCAAGGTCACCTCGATCAGATCGAGCCCGCCCGCGAGCAGCGCCTCGGCCAGCGGCTCGGCGTCGTTCTCGTCGTCGATCACGATCACCGGGATCACCGGCCGCCGCGTCAGCCTCTCGGTCGACTCGCTCATCGGGATCACCGGTCCACCCTGGCACCACCACCCCGGACGAGCTTCTGCACCTCGCTCAGCGTTGCCATGGTGGTATCTCCCGGCGTGGTCATCGCCAGGGCGCCGTGGGCGGCACCGTATTCCACCGCGAGAGCCGGGTCGCCGAGCTCCATGAGGCCGTAGATGAAGCCGGAGGCGAAGCTGTCACCGCCGCCCACGCGGTCGAGGATCTCCAGATCCGGCCGCCGGGTGGCGGTGTGGAGCTCGCCGTCACACCAGCAGATGGCGCCCCAGTCGTTGATCGTGGCGCTCTTGACGCCGCGCAGAGCGTCGCCGCCACGGCCTTGAGGTTCGGGTAGGTTGCCACCGCGGTCTTGATCATGCTCTCGAATCCGCTCACCTCCAGGTCGAGCAGGCTCGCGTCCACTCCCTCCACCTCGAGCCCCAGGCACGCCGTGAAGTCCTCCTCGTTGCCGAGGATCACGTCGAGCGACGGAGCGATGGCGCGATTCACCTCGCGGCATCGATCGAGGCCGCCGTAGGCACCCCAGAGGGATGCTCGATAGTTGAGGTCGTAGGAGACCACGGTGCCGTGCTTCTTGGCGATCCGCGCCGCCTCGGTGACCACGTCGCCGGTGGTCCCCGAGAGCGCCGCGAAGATGCCTCCGGTGTGGAACCAGCGGACACCGAGCTTTCCGAAGACGTGCTCCCAGTCGACGTCGCCCACGCGCAACTGGGAGGCGGCACTGTGACCCCGGTCGGAGCAGCCGACGGCGCCGCGAATCCCGAAGCCCCGCTCGGTAAAGTTCAACCCGTTGCGCACGGAGCGCCCAATGCCGTCGGACGGCACCCACCGGATCAGGGACGTATCCACCCCTCCCTGAAGCATCAGGTCCTCGAGCAGGAGGCCCACCTCGTTGCGCACGACGGCTGTGACCACCGCCGCACGCTGACCGAAGCAACGCCGCAGACCACGGGCCACGTTGTACTCGCCGCCGCCTTCCCACACCCGGAACGTACGGGTGGTGCGAATCCTGCCCTCGCCCGGATCGAGGCGCAACATGACCTCTCCCAGGGACAGGATGTTCGAACGTACAGGCCTCTTTCGGCCTGAGATCAAGGCTGGACAAGCTCGCCTCCCTCCATCACTCGAGCCGCCGGGCCAATCGATCGGGTCGAAGCGCGGATGATCAGGTCCGGATCCAGGAAGACACCCATCCGGGCGTCGTTGGGTCGACCTTCGATGGATGCGATGAGCTTGTTGGCCGCCAGTCGCGCCATCGCTCGCACCGGCCGCCGGATCGTGGTGAGCGCCGGCCTGATCCTCGTTGCCAGCGCACTGTCGTCGAATCCCGCCACCGACAAGTCCCGTGGCACGGAGAGGCCCATCTCCGTCGCGGTCTGGATCACTCCCGCCGCCATGTCGTCGTTGCTGGCGAAGATGGCCGTCGGCGGCTCGGGATTCGCCAGCAGCGCCCGGGCGCCCTCGATCCCCGATTCGAACGAGTACGCCCCCTGGGCGATCATCTCCTCGCGAAGCGCGCAGCCGAGCCTCTCCAGCGCGTCGGTGAAGCCCTCGAGCCGCTCGCGCGTCGATCTTCTGCCTGCCGGCCCGGTGATGTAACCGATCCTCCGGTGCCCGAGCTCGACCAGGTATTCGGCCATCTCGGCCACCGCGGACCGCTCGTTGGAGACCACGATACGATCCGAGGTGTCGAGCGCGACGGAAGCCAACCGCACATAGGGGACCTTCTCCTGGGCGAGCGCGCCGAACAGGTTGTGGTCCTCGGAGAGCGGAGGCAGCACGATCACGCCGTCCAGCTTCGATCGCTTGACGGAGCCGACCACCTCGCTGGACAGCGTGTCGGTCTCGCCGCAGGGATGGATGACGAGCTCGTACCCGAGCTCGCGGCACACGTTCAACACACCGCGCTGTGCCTCGTCGATGAAGAAAGCGTCCGGATTGTCGTAGATCAGACCGAGCAGATAGGAGCGCCCGCCGGCGAGGCCGCGAGCCTGCGCATTCGGCCGGTAGCTCATCTCATCGATGACCCGCTGGACCTTCTCGCGGGTCGCCTCGCCCACCTTCGACGACCGGTTGATCACCCGGGAGACGGTGCGGTTCGAGACGCCCGACAGTTGGGCGATGTCGCTGATCGTCGATGGCTGCTTGTTCTCGCCGCTCATTGCGTCCATCTTAGAGGTTCCAGCGCACCCCCAGGAAGTACTGGCGGCCCGAGAAGTTGATCTCGCGGACCAGGTCCATCGTCCCGTCGCCGGTCGTGTACAGCCGCTCTTCCTCGTCGGTGAGATTGATACCTTCCAGGGTCAGCGAGAAGTGCTTGAAGACGTGCACGAAGGCGCTCATGTCCCAACGGATCGGGCCGGTCGTGGCCTCGGAGATGTTGCCGTTGGCGCCGAGGTTGTTGGTGACGTAGTCGTCCCGGTTGTTCACCGACACGCGCGAGCCCCACCGCGGCGTCTCGTAGAAGAGGGTGGCGTTCCAGGAGTGGTTGGACATCCCTGCCAGCGGCACAGTAACCTCCCGGCCACTGCGGACCACCGTGGTCTCGGCGTCCACGTAGGAGTAGTTGCCGTTGACGCCGAAATTGCCCCAGAAGCCGGGCAGTGCCGAGAAGCTCTGCTGATACGCGATCTCGAAACCCTCCAGCTTCGTACCCTCGGAGTTGGCGAAGGTGCTGTAGGTCCAGATCAGGCTCGGATCGAGCAGTTGCGGCTGCGTCGGGAACACGGCGGCCACGGCGGCCCGGTCCTCCGGACGGAGGGGCTCCTGGGTCGTCGGAGCGGAGATGAAGCTGTCGATGTCCTTGTAGAAGAGAGCCACTCCCAGCACGGCCTTTTCGGTGAAGTACCACTCCGCACCGAGGTCGAAGTTGTCCGACAGCAGGGGCTCCAACTGGGAGTTTCCGCCGGTCACCGTCAGGTTCGTGTTCCCATAGGTCTTGACGGGCGCCAGGACCGCGAGGGAGGGCCGGGTCATCGTGCGGCTCACACCGGCGCGCAGCACGAGCTCCGGCGTGGCGTCGAAAGCGACGCTCAGCGACGGCAGGAGGTCGCCGTAGTCGTTCGTCTCGGTATTGCTGAGCGTGCTCGACAGCCAACCCAGGCCGGTGGTCTTGGTGTCCACGTAGCGAGCGCCCAGGTTGAAGCGGAAGGCGTGCTCGTTCAGCTCGGTCACCCAGTTGTATTCCCCGTAGGCGCCCGCCGTTTCCTCCGTGACGACCCACGTGGCCCGACCCGGGCCGCGGAAAGGCTGGAAGCTCGATCCGAAGTTGAAGGCGTCCTTGGCACGAGCGAAGTCCAGTACCAGGAAGCGCAGCTCGGTTCCGCTGCCGTAACCACCGACGTCTTCGAACTGGAAGACCTTGCTGATGGAGGAGAGGGACACATTCGGAGGAGTCGCGGTCTGCTGGAAGATCTGGCTGTCCACCTCGCGGTCGTTGTAGATCGCGCCGAAGCGGAAACTATGCCCGGTGCGGAAAAACCAGTCGAGATCGACCCGCGCGGTGTCGTTCGTGCGGTCGACGAGGTTCTTTTGCAGCAGCCCGTCGCTCTGAACTATGAAGTTGGCCGGGTTGGTGACGTCGATGTTGTAGTTGATCGCAGCCACGTCGGGATTCCCCGTGAAGTCGTACGAGAAACCGATGTTGGGATCCGTGGTCTCGATGTTGACACGGAAGAGGAGGTCCTCGTACTCGGACGTGGCACGGCCCACCATGCCGGTGAGGGTCAGGCTGTCGTTGATGTCGTACTCGAAGTTTGCCGTCAACTGATCGAAGGTGGTCTGGTCTTCGGTCTCGCGGCTCTCCGTCCGCAGCGACACGCCCCTGAAGGTACCGGCAACGGCAACCTGTCCGTTCCCGCTCGGTTCCAGGGTGACGTTGGTCGGGGTGATGCTGTTGAAGCCCCAGATGCCGAGACGACGGAACTGACCAAAGGAGTTGTAGCTGGTCGTCGTTGCCTCGAACTTCGAGTGCACCAGATTCAAGCCGAGGTCCAGCTTGTCGTTCGGGCGGAACTGCAGCGAGCTCGCCAGGCCCTGGCGCTCCTGGTCGTGCCGGAAGCTGTCCTGGCGGGGCAGGCGCGGGTACCACGCCGATTGGAGCTGCTGGTTGCTCAGCGTCGTCTCGTTCCCCCTGAAGCTCGCGTCCGGCCTCTGCCAGCGGACGGTGCCAAAACCATCCTGCCAGGAGTGGCGCTCCATCCCCGCCGCGGAGATCATGAGGCCCAGGGTCTTCGCCTTGTTCGCCGCGGTGTAGGTTGCCGTGAACCGCGGATCCGATTCCCCCGACAGGTCGTTGTAGCCAGTCTGGAACAGAACCGACGCCCGCGAAGTGGGATTGTCCAGCCCGCCCGCGGTGTACATCTGGACCGCGCCTCCCACCCCGCCCTCTTCGACCGAAGCCACCAACGACTTGTTGATGTCGATGCGCGAGAAGATCTCGGCGGGGAAGACGTTGAAGTCGAAGGCACGCCCGCGGTTGATCCCGCCGGAGCTGTCGAGGCCACCGGTCGAGGCCGGCACCTCCATGCCGTTGAGCGTGACCTGGGTGAAGGCCGCGCCCAGGCCCCGAATGTCGATATTGCGTCCTTCGCCACCCTCACGGACGATCGCCACCCCTGGCACACGCTGGATCGCTTCCGCCAGGTTGAGGTCCGGCATCTTGCCGATGTCCTCGGTCACGATGCTGTCGCGGACGTTGACCGCGTCTCGCTTCAGAACCACCGACTCCTCCAGGGCGTGGCGATAGCCCGTGACGACATCGATGGTCTCCCCGAACACGGCCGGTTCTTCCGCGGCGCTCTCTTCGCCTTCGGCTGCCTCTTCGCCTTCGGCTGCCCCGGGCTCTTTCTTCTCCTGCGGCTCCTGCGGCGCATTCTCCTGGCCGGCGTCCTGCGCCAGAGCGGGCTGAAACCCGCCGAGGACCATGAGGAGGGCGACCAGGAGCGCGCCTCTTGACCAGCGTGAGCGATCGGTCGACGGACTGAGCATACTTTTCCTCCTTTCGCTGAAATGCCTTCCCAGTGACTAGGTGGTAGCGGCTGAATCCGCCGGTTCTTCCAAACCTCAGGGAGCCTGATCTCGGAGAATTGCCTGCGCTGGCACTCAGTATGGACCAGGTTGGATCGGCGAAGCAAGAGGGATATGCCGTCGCTGGCAACACTGTGCCGCCCCACCCGCGCATGCCAGACCAATAAGTACCACAACAACAATAACTTACCTGCATCCCCCACAGTCCGCCGTGCCTCGCGAGCGGCCGGGCGGAGGAGCCTTCGATGATGGACTTTCGCTGCCACCGGTGGCAAAACTCGCCGGAGTTGGGCTACAATACCCTCATGCCAAGAGGCCACACCATCTGCCGGGTGGGCGCCAGCGGGACTTTGCTCCTGCTGCTGGCGGGGTTCTGGCCCCTCTCAGCCCCCCTCTCAGCCCAGGATGATCCGGCGCCCGGACGGGTGGACTGGACGATGGTCGAGACCATCGTCTCCCGCATCGAGGCGCCACGCATCCCGGCACGGATCTACCGGGCGGCCGACTTCGGTGCCGCCGGCGATTGTTTCGACAATAAGACTGCCGCCGATGCACGCCCTGCCATCCTCGCGGCGATCGCCAAGGCGACGGCCGAAGGCGGCGGGCGCGTGGTGCTGTCCCCGGGCGTCTGGCGGAGCCGCGGCCCGATCCAGTTGCAGAGTCGCATCGAGCTCCACCTCGAGCCGGGAGCGCACCTGCTGTTCGCACCCGAACCGGAGCACTACCTGCCGGTGGTCGAGACCCGCTGGGAGGGTACGCGGGTGCTCGGCTACTCGCCGCTCGTCTATGCCCGGGACGTGGAGGACGTGGCCATCACGGGCCCCGGGACCATCGACGGCAACGCCCGCAGCGGGTTTCACGCTTGGCACCCCCTGGCGGAGCCCGACATGCAGCGCCTCCGCCGCATGGGCTTCACCGGCGTGCCGCTCGAGGAGCGCGTGTTCGGGGCCGGCACGCACCTGCGACCGCCGCTCGTGCAGCTCCTGCGCGCTCGCCGCGTCCTCCTGGAGGGCTTCACCGCCGTGAACTCGCCCTTCTGGGTCAACCACCTCGTCTACAGCGAGCACGTCACGGTGCGCGGGATCACGGTGGAGAGCCACTTCCCGAACAACGACGGGGTCGACGTGGATTCGAGCCGCTGCGTGCTGGTCGAGGACTCGATCTTCCGCACCGGGGACGACGCGGTGGTGATCAAGTCCGGCCGCGATCTCGACGGCCGCACCGTCGGCAAGCCCAGCGAGTACGTGGTGGTGCGCCGCAATGACATGGGGGGTGAGGATGGCATCGCGTTGGGCAGCGAGATGTCCGGGGACATCCGCTACGTGTTCTTCACCGACAACGTGCTGCGCTCGGGGTCGTCGGCCATCCGCTTCAAGGCGAATCTGGACCGCGGCGGCACCGTCGAGCACGTGGGGGTCCGGCGCTTCAAGGTCGGTTCCTTCGAGCGTCTGTTCTGGTTCCAGCTCAACTACCCCGGCGAGCTGGGCGGCAACTTCCCTTCGACCTACCGCGATATCGTCTTCGAGGACTTCCAGGTGGAGAACGTGGGCACGCTGTTCGAAGCCCACGCGCCCCCCCAGGCACCTCTTCGGGGCGTAGTCCTGCGCAACGTCGCCGTCGCTTCTGCGAAGGAGACCTTGATCCTCGAAAACGTCCAGGACCTCCGGTTCGACGGCGTGACGGTGGCGGGCCGTCCCGTGAGCGTGGGGACACCTCCATGAAGGTCCGCTACACGGCCGACCCCGTGCGCTTCGAGCGCATGAGCACCGAGGAGGTCCGGCAGACCTTCCTGATCGACACGCTCTTCCCCGCGGACCGCATCTCCATGGTCTACAGCGACCTGGATCGCGCCATCGTGGGCTCCGCCGTCCCGGCGACGAAGCCCCTCTCCCTGGCGTCGGCACCGGAGCTGCGCGCCGAGACGTTCTGCGAGCGCCGGGAGCTCGGGGTTCTCAACATCGGCGGCCCCGGAACCGTCACCGTCGACGGCGTGGAGCACCCCCTGGCCGGGCGTGACGGCCTCTACGTCGGCCGGGGCAGCAAGGCCATCACCTTCGCCAGCGACTCGGCCCGGACGCCGGCCACGCCGGCGAGATACTACCTGCTCAGCTTTCCCGCCCACGCCGCCCATCCCACGGTCCGCATCCGGCAGTCCGAGGCCGAAGCCGTGCGACTGGGCAGCAGGGAGAGCGCCAATCAGCGAACCCTCTACAAGCTCATCCATCCGGGCGGCGCGCGGAGCTGCCAGCTCGTCATGGGATTCACTGTGCTGGAGTCGGGCTGCGTGTGGAACACCATGCCGCCCCACACCCACGAGCGCCGCATGGAGGTCTACCTCTACTTCGACGTGCCCGCAGACGCTCGCGTGTTCCACTTCATGGGCCGCCCGGAGGCGACCCGGCACCTGGTGGTCGCCGACGGCCAGGCGGTGATCTCCCCGAGCTGGTCGATCCACTGCGGTACGGGCACGGCGGCCTACAGCTTCTGCTGGGGCATGGGCGGCGAGAACCAGGCCTTCGACGACATGGACCATCTGACCATCGACCAGCTAAGGTGAGGAAGCCGTGATCCTGGACCAGTTCAAGCTCGACGGCAGGACCGCGATCGTCACGGGCACCTCTCGCGGCCTCGGCCAGAGCATTGCGGTGGGGCTCGCCGAGGCCGGCGCCGACGTAGCTCTCGTTCACCGCTCCGACGGATCGGAGACACAGGAGCGGATCGAGGCGCTCGGCCGCCGCTGCGTGACAGTGCAAGCAGATCTCGCCGACAGCGGCTCCGTCGCCAGGATCGTCGCCGAGACGGTCGAGAGGCTCGGCGGAATCGACATCCTGGTCAACAACGCCGGCATCATCCGCCGGGCGCCGCTCGTCGAGTTCACCGAGAAGGACTGGGACGACGTGATGGACGTCAACATCCGGAGCGTCTTCCTCCTCAGCCAGGCCGTCGCCAAGGTGATGATCGGGCAGGGACGCGGCGGCAAGATCGTCAATGTTGCCTCATTGCTCAGCTTCCAGGGCGGCATCCTGGTGCCCTCGTACACGGCCTCGAAGAGCGCGGTCCTGGGGCTCACCCGCCTTCTCGCCAACGAGCTCGCACCGCACGGCATCAACGTCAACGCGATCGCCCCGGGGTACATGGAGACCGACAACACCAAACCCCTCCGCGAGGATCCGGTACGCAGCAAGGCGATCCTGGAGAGGATCCCCGCCGGACGATGGGGATCCCCGGACGACCTTCAAGGCGCGGCCGTCTTTCTCGCTTCGGCCGCATCGCAGTACATGCACGGCTACACCATCGCCGTCGACGGCGGTTGGCTGGCGCGGTGATGAGGGTCCATTTCATGAGAGCGCCCATCGTTCTTTCCCTGCCTCTGCTTCTCCTCGCATCGGCTCCCGAAGCGGCGACGGTTCCCGCATCGCCAGCCGTCGCCCGGATCGAGGTCTCCAATCCCTCCGCATTCGCCCGACCCGACACGCTCGTCCGCCTCTCGTTCGACCAGCTCGGCGTCACCGGCGGACCGCTTCAGGTGTGGGAGGGGAACGCCGCGAGGCCCACGCAGCTCCTAGACGACGACGGCGACGGCAGCCCCGACGGGCTCGCCTTCCTGGCCGATCTCGGCGCCGCAGCGACCCACAGCTACGCCGTCGACCGGCGCCCGGCCGGGAGCGCCGCTCCGGCGCGGGCCTACGCCGAGGTGTCGATCAAGGAGGGCGGCGCCTGGCAGGAGAAGGTCTACAAGGGCGGCACGTTCCGGAACGTCCGCCAGGTCACCATGCCGCCCCAGGCCAGCGATCACAACGAATACCTCCGCTACGAGGGGCCGGGGATCGAGAGCGACCTCGTCGGCTACCGGGTCTACCTCGACTGGCGCAACGGATTCGACATCTTCGGCAAGAAGACGTCCGCGATGGTGCTGCCGGGCGTGGGGCTCGACGGCTACGAAAGCTACCACCAGATGGCCGACTGGGGCGCGGACATCCTGAAGGTGGGCCAGAGCCTGGGAATGGGCGGCTACGGCTACTGGGACGGCGCCAAGGCCGTGCTGGTCTCCGACGTCGCGGAGCGCTCCACCACGATCAGGTCCGACGGCCCGATCCACTCCTCTTTCGAGATCGGCTACAAGGGCTGGAAGACTGGCGCGACGACCGTCGACCTCCTCGCCACCCTGTCGATGCAGGCCGGGAGCCCCATGGTGGACGTGGCCCTGGAGACCTCGGTGACCTCCGGCAGGCTCGACAACCTCGCCGTCGGCCTGGTCACGCACCCGGAGGCTGAGGTGATGACGGGCGACCTCGACGTCACCGGGGAGGCCTGGAGCTACATGGCGACCTTCGGGCGCCAGACATTGTTCGAGGGGGTCGAAGGCGGCCATCTCGGGATGGTGCTCCTCTTCCGCAAGATGGACCTCGTCGAGCAGACCAAAGACGAGGCCAGCCAGGTCCTGGTGCTGCGGCCGCGAGGCAAGGAGGTCTCCTATGCCTTCGGCGCCCTGTGGTCCGGCCAGAAGGGCGGCGTCCAGACCCGCGAGGAGCTGAAGGCATTCCTCGAGGCCGAGGTCGAGCGGCGCACGCTGTCTCCGCGGATCCGCCTCAAGACGGAGGCGTCGCGCAGCGCCCGCGAGCTGAGCCCCATCCAGGTCTCCACCCGCCTGGCCGAGTCGGAGATGGCGCGCCGCGGCGACAGCCTCTCGTACGGCGGCTGGGACGCGTTGACGTTGCGGCCCAGCAGTTGGAACTACACCACCGGGCTCCTGATGCAGGCGATGGACGACCTTTCGGCGGCCGTCGGCGACTCCCGCTTCGCCGCCTTCGCCCGGCGCACGATCGACAGCTACCTGACCGCGGACGGCGCGATCCTCGGCTACGACGCCGGGGAGTTCAACATCGACCACATCAACTCGGGCAAGATGCTGCAACGCTTGCAGGCCCGGCATCCCGACCCCAGGTATCGGGCTGCCATCGGTGCGCTGGCAGCGCAGCTCGCGACGCATCCCCGCACGTCGGAAGGGGCGTTCTGGCACAAGCAGCGCTATCCCCATCAGCTGTGGCTGGACGGGGTCTACATGGGAATGCCGTTCCTCGCCGGCTTCGGAGTCGCGGAGGGCGACGACCACAAGGTCGAGGAGGCGGTGCGGGAGCTCACGATCGCGCGGTCCCATCTGCGCGACGCGCGCTCGGGCCTCTACTACCACGCCTGGGACGAGGCAAAGAAACAGAGCTGGGCGGACCCCGAGACCGGCCGGTCGCGCTTCTTCTGGGGGCGAGGGCTCGGTTGGTACGCCATGGCGCTCGTCGACCTCCTCGACGTGATCCCGCCCGAGAAGACCGAGCTGCGTGCGCCGTTGCTCGCCATCATTCCGGAGCTGGCAGAGAGCCTGGTCCGGCACCAGGACGCGACCGGCGTCTGGTTCCAGATCCTGGACATGCCCGCCGAACCCGGGAACTACCGGGAGGCGTCGGCTTCGGCGATGTTCACCTACTTCCTGGCCAAGGGAATCAACAAGGGCTATCTACCCGGATCGTTCGAGCCAGCCGCGCGGAACGCCTATGCGGGTCTGGTCGACGAGTTCGTCTCCGACCATGCCGATGGCTCGTTCCACCTGACCAACGTCGTCGAGGTGGGCGGCCTGGGCTACGGGCGGGATGGCAGCTACCGCTACTACATGAGCGAGCGCGTGGTGGACAACGACCCCAAAGGTATTGGCCCTGCGATCATGGCGGGCCTACAGATAGCGGAGCTCTCGAAGCGGTCCCGGGGGAATTGATGGCGTTCGCAGGATTCGACCTCACGGGACGCATCGCGATCGTCCTCGGCGGCACCTCCGGCATCGGACGTGCCCTGGTCGACGGTCTGGTGGAAGCAGGAGCCGATGTCGCCGCCAGCTCGCGACGGCAGGCGGAGGTCGACGCCACGGCCCTCGCGATCGAACGCCACGGCAAGAGGACCTTGCGGCTCGCCAGCGACGTCACCGACCGCGGCTCCCTGGAAGCGCTCCGCGAGGCCGCGATCGAGGCCTTTGGCAAGATCGACATCCTGATCAACTGCGCCGGACGGACGCCGCCGCCGCCCGACGCTCGAAGTCGACGACGCCGAGTGGCAGGGCATCCTCGACACCAACCTGACCGGCACGCTTCGCGCCTGCCAGGTCTTCGGCGCCCACATGCTCGAGCGCGGCTACGGCCGTATCGTCAACATCGCCTCGCTGGCATCGTTCGTCGGCCTCTACGAGGTCGCCGCGTACGCCGCGAGCAAGGCTGGCGTGGCGGCGCTGACCAAGGCGCTCGCCGTCGAGTGGGGACCCAGAGGCGTGCTGGTCAACGCCATCGCGCCGGGAGTCTTCCGCACGCCGCTCAACCAGGACCTGCTCGATGGCACCGAACGTGGCCATGAGTTCAAGCTCCGCACCCCCCTCGGACGCTTCGGCCGCGTCGAAGAGCTCGCCGGAGCTGCCGTGTTCCTCGCTTCGGAAGCCGCCAGCTTCGTCAATGGCGAGGTGCTCGTCGTCGACGGCGGCTTCCTCGCCAGCGGAGTGAACCAGTAGGGAGCGCAGCCTCAAGGAGCTCGGACGCCATGACTGAGACCGTCGCCGTCGCCACCAAGGCCGTTTCGAAGATCCGTGGCCTCCGCTGGTACATCTGCGCGCTTCTCTTCTTCGTCACGTTCATCAACTACGTCGACCGCGTTTCGCTCGGCGCGATGGCGCCGTTGCTCAAGGACGCCATCGGCTGGGACGACGCGGAGTTCGGGTGGATCAACTTCGCGTTTCAGCTTTCGTATGCCGCCATGTTTCCGTTCGCGGGACGCCTCCTCGACCGCGTCGGCGTGCGCAACGGCCTCGCGATCGGCGTGCTCGTGTGGAGCCTCGCGGCGATGGCTCATTCCTTTGCGACGACCGTCCTCGGCTTCGCGCTCGCGCGGTTCCTCCTGGGCCTGGGCGAGGCGACCAACTTCCCCGCTTGCGTCAAGGCCGTCGCCGAATGGTTCCCGAAGCGGCAGCGCTCGCTCGCCACGGGCATCTTCAACACCGGCACGAACTTTGGCGCCATGTTGCAGGGCGCGATGATGTGGCTCGCCGTGTCGTGGGGCTGGCAGGCGACGTTCATCGCGATCGGCCTGCTCGGCTTCGTCTGGCTCGCGGCGTGGATGAAGGGGTACCGGTCGCCCGAGGAGCATCCGCGCCTGTCGGCCGAAGAGGCGCAGCTCATCCGCAGCGATCAGGAGCCGCCCGCGAAGGCGCTCTACGTTCCCTGGCAGTCGCTGCTCCGCTACCGCGAGGCGTGGGCGTTTTGCATCGGCAAGATGCTCACCGATCCGGTGTGGTGGTTCTACCTCACGTGGCTGCCGTCGTACCTGCAGCGCGAGCGCGGCGTGACGCTCGCCTCGGCCGCCGGGGCGCTGCTCGTCATCTACCTCGCCGCCGATCTCGGCAGCATCTTCGGCGGCTGGCTGCCGGCATTCTTCATCCGCCGCGGTTGGTCCGCGACGCGCGCCCGCCTCGCCACGATGGTGCTCTTCGCGGCCGGGCTCCCGATCTCGGCGTTCGGCGTGATGGCGGACGATCTGTGGACGGCCGTGGCCTTCATCAGCATCGCCACCTCGTGTCATCAGGCGTGGTCCGCCAACATGTTCACGGTGGCGTCCGACGCTTTTCCGAATCGAGCCGTCGGCTCGGTCGTCGGGTTCGGCGGCATGTGCGGCGGCATCGGCGGCATGCTCATGCTGCTCGTCGCGGGCGGAATGTTGCAGTGGCTCGGGAGCTTCAAGCCGCTCTTCATCTTCGCCGGTGTCATGCATCCCCTCGCCTGGATCGCGATTCGCGCTCTGGTGGGAAAGAACATCACGCAGATCGACCTCGACAAGGGCCTCCGGACAGCGCAAAGCCCCGCGCTTCTCGCGATGGGGCTGGGGCTCATGGCCGTGGGCGCCGCGCTCGCCGCGCTCGTTTTCGCGAACTGGAGCTACATCCTGTCGGTGACGAAAAGCTCCGTCGCCGCTGCCGCCGGTGGCGCTGCCGCCGCGAGCTTGCTCGCCCTGATGGGCCTTGCGCTGGTCTACGCGAGCCGCGAAGTTCGGCTCGGTGCCGCCCGTTCGGCGGCGTGATCGCCCGCCTCTCTTGGTGTGCAAACTGGCTGGTGAGTAGCACCTGAGCACGCCGGTGAGGCAGTCGTTCGAAGCAGCGTACGCTACCTATCGGGAATTCGGGCCTGTGGAGAGGCTCGACGAGGCTGATTCGAACAGCTTGCGGAGTGCCGGCAGGAACAACCACAGGGTCAAGGGATGATCCGGTATCTCCGGCGGTTCGACACGCCAGTCAACCGGCATCGCGCTCGCGTTGACTCAGATATTGGCGCGCGGCCGCCTCGAGGCGAGGCCGAGGCCGGTCGGTATCGTCGAGGGCTGCCAGGAAGGCCTCCCAGTCGCGGGGGGTCAACGTCAGGGTTTCGTGCTCGGCCACGACTTCCTTGGCGCGGTCAGCCGCGGTCGACACGAGAAAGCTTGAGAGCGACATCCCGCTGTAGGATGCAGCCCGGGAAAGGAGGCTTTTGACGTCTGCGGAGACCCGCAGGTCGATTCGTTCGTCATGTTGGCTCGTTGCAGTGGGCATGATGCACCTCATTCAGCGTTTACCAGCCTAAAGGATAGCACGTACGGAGGAAGTACGGAAGCGTGGCCATATAGGACACCAGCGACTCTGGAGAGGGGCAGCGACCTCCTTCCTTCGCCTCCACCACGAGCCGGCTACCCCAATCTGGGGACGCGACGACGAATCGCCGTGCGCTGCGAAGTTCGGCTCGGTGCCAGATAGGGAACCCAATGGCCCCCGTGGGGCGGTCGTGTCCTTATTCAGTGTGGCCGCCCAGGGGCCGCCCCCATCCCCGGTAACCTGCTATACCGTCCTCCCTACGGGAGGAATCCGCTTGTTCGGAAACCGTGGTCGATGCGAGACCTGCTCACGGCGTAGAGCTACCCGGTTCCGGTATTTCTGCGGCTAGCTGGATCACGTCCATCAGCTCCTGGAGAGCGGCCTTGTCCCTATGGCGCACGAGGAAACTATCTTTGTCGGCCCCCTCAAGGGCCACATACGAGGCGCGAGCTTTCCTCTCAGAACGATGCGCTGTCTCGTCCTGGAACTTTGCATATTCCCAGGCCACAAGGTCGGCCGTCTGTAAAGGAACGGCGTCTTCCTTCTTCAGGAACTTATAGCTCCGATAACGGTAGGCTCTCTCGATGACTTCGTGCTCGCTTATGCGAGCTAGAAGCCACTGTGCATCCGAAGCATGCCGATGGCCCGCCTCGAAGAAGTAGGCCACCTCTGGTGAGTTCTTTTGGGAGTTGAGCCAACTGCCGAGCTGGATCATGCAGGATTCTGCACAGATCGCGTAGGGTGAGTCGAATCCTCGGAACCGAACACGCTTGAGCGCCTCAAAGTCTGACACTCTGCATGAGCAGGCGACTACCGCAAGGCGGTAGCGGTTCAAAATCGCTACCGCTTCCTTCAGTAGAGTCCCCGCCTCAACCTCACTCAAGCCCTTAAACTCTCCCTGCCGGGCCGCCAGATCCGCCATATGAAAGCAGTTGACGGGACCAAGCATCTTTCGCCACTTGTAGATAAACCTATCTACCGCTTTGCGAGTGAATACCACTCCAGCTACGGCGAAGATGTCGCATCCGCCAGCGTTGCTCCTGTCGCTCTCATCGAAGTACGCCTTGACGAATGCCATGATAGCGGAAATCTCTGGCGCGATGTCCCCTAACAGGGAGCACAGGAACTCGTCGGGAGCCTCTTCGATCCAGTTGCCACTTTGCGATTGCCGCTGCAGGAAGTTTGACTTGGCTGGCACTTATCGCCGGCGCCGCCGGCACTTATCTCCTGCGCCTGGGCGCGAGCCCAGGTGTCCGGTGCGTCGGCGTGTTACACGGTACGCCACGGTGCTCTAGAATATCCCGAAGCAGATTGTCGTTGAGTGGAAAACCCCATATCCAGAGATCCTCGATGCTACAGCCATGCTCTGCGTCAGCTCGGGCCTTGCCTTCAAAGATGATGCCGGCAAGAGAAAAGCTCTCCGAGGAGGTGATCCGGAAGATTGGCCCACCGCTCATCCCCCCGACGCTGAAGTCATGCGGCTGATTCGGGTGTTGTTCATAAAGTATAAATTTACGAGATGAGGAAGAGTGGCATGTCGCGGAAATATAGCAAGTTTTGTGAGTCATGTACTGCTCATCAACTTTCAACCTAGCATACCCCAGAAAGCCCACAGCCAGCGCGATTTCTCCTTCTTGGAGTGGGGTCGATATATCGTCCAGTAGCAAGGGAGTTTTGCCGGCTCGCTCCAGCTGGTCCGCATCTAATTCGAACACCGCAATGTCAAAAGGGTAGTCAGGATCGTCGTTGTTTGAACGCGCCACCAAGGGACCTGTGAGTGGCGTGTGTCGCCCAAGTGCCAGCATGAACGCGGGGAACTCAGTATTCTCGGCATGTTGAACGACATGGTTACAGGTGATTCCGAGGACACGTTCGCCATACCTTATGAAGGTCATTGTACCCCAAGGATGTTGGGGAGCTGCGCTACCCGTGAACCATACCTCGGGCATAGAGCCTGCAAGGAGGGCCGCAAAGTGCGAATCTGTAAGTCGTATGAGATCGTCGCTGGGAATCTCGCGGTTTACCATTGTTCCAACCTATACCAAGGACGCGTAATGCTGCTGGAGGTGAGCGGCGGCTTCAGATGTCCGCTCATCCGACCATGTTAGCCGCCCGTAAGGCCGCCACGACCCTGTCAGCGAGGTTATTCGCACCACACAGCACACTCTCTAGAGCTGCGAAGGACGACGAATGCTGCTGAGGCGCAAGCGCCATTTGCATTTCCCTCGATGAAGACCACTTCGTCCCCTTTCGAGATGCCAAAGCAGTACGTCTTAGCTTTGAAGACCTCACCGTTAATGATGAAGGTTTCGTCATCGGAGGATGCCTGAACTTCATAGCGGCGTCTCGACCCAGTTCCACCCAACGAGGAGTCACCCGAAATCTGCTCGGCAGAAACCACTTCGTTGTCGTCAGTGTTGATCAGCCGACCATCACAAATAAGAATGGAAGAAACTGGCAGCCAAAGCGAAGACGTCACAGTGTCGATGGAATCAACTTCCCAAACACTTCCGTTTTCGAGTACGATGACTTCGCCATCATCCGAAACGGTTTCGATCCAGTGGCCGTACTCGCAGGCTCGCTCCGCGCGAGAGGGTTGACGTTGACTGCTTGGCTGCCGCTTCTCGGAGGTAACAGCATTCCGCTCAGCTTGGCGCACACGACTCAACTCTTCTGAAGAAAGCTTCGAATGGTCACAGAGAGATTGATACTGCCCAGCGAGGCAGGTGTTGAGGTTCGCTAGCCGCTCAGCTTCCGCGACTTTCAGCCGCTCTTCTGGCGAGAGTAGAGCGTGCTTACAAAGACTCGCATACGTGCCTGCCAGACAGGTCTTCAGGTTCTCACGACGCTCTGCAGCGTCGGCTCGCACGCGCTCCTCGGCAGAGAGGAGGTCGCGCTTGCAGAGGCTCGGATAGAGGCCACTCAGACAGGTCTCGAGGTTCTGCAGCCGCTCTGCCTCTTTCGTCCGACGCAAGTCCTCGGGAGAGAGCCATTCGTGCCGACACAGACTCGGATATTGACCAGAAAGGCATGTACCGAGGTTCTCCGCCTTTTCCTTCGGAGATTGTGCACTGGCCGCAGATCCTAGAAACGACGCCGCCAGTATGAGAGATACCGTACATAGACGCATGCTCGCGTCCTCCAGAGCTAAAATCCTTCCGGCTACAGCTACGAGGAGCAACAGCCTTTTAGGGCTCCTACGCGCCGCATAAGAGGCCTCCGTGGCTTCGAGCAACAGCCACTGGTGTGGATAGCGCTCTCGGATCTCTGGCCACGGCATTCCAGAGCTCTCGATCTTCCCGTCGTCGCTCCACTTCAATCTCGTCGAGCAACAAGGAACCGAGAGCATCTTGGTTCTTCTCGGGAAGCTTGGCTGCCTCATCAAAGGCCTCCTGGAGAAGCTTCGGCACGTCGTCGAGTGCGCCTCCGTGGCTTCGAGCAACAGCCACTGGTGTGGATAGCGCTCTCGGATCTCTGACCACGGCATTCCAGAGATCTGATCTTCCCGTCGCCGCTCCACTTCAATCTCGTCGAGCAACAAGGAACCGAGCGCATCTTGGTTCTTCTCGGGAAGCTTGGCTGCCTCGTCAAAGGCCTTTTCCTCAACCACCTCGAAACCATAGCCCTCGAGGACCTCCTTGACGCCGTTCGCGATCTCTTCGCCGTCACGGCGGTACAGGTCATAGTAGACCTCGCAGACGTTGATCGCATGCACGAGGCATCGGTTTTCCTCTTGCAGGAGGTCGGTCACCACGCCCGCTCCTGCTTCCGCTTGCAGAAGCGCAATCATAGCGCAGGCATCGAAGACGTAGACAGCGTCAGCGGGCAAACTTCCTCTCCTCGATCTCGATCTCTTCGGCCTTGCGGCGTGCGAATTCTTCGCTCGAGGAAAGGAGACCCCGGCCGATTCCTTGCAGCCGGTGCAGCCGATCGCGCCGCTCCTCTGGAGAGAGTTGGCGGAAGGGACGCGGATCCCGGGCCAACTCGGCCCTTATCTCTTGCCAGCGCGTGCGTGCAGCACGCCTCGCGCTTTCCGGCAGCTCTTCGGCTTCCGCCGGGCCTTCGAAGGGCGTAACGAAGATCAGCGTCGCGGGCCCCGCATGGACCGTCTCGGGAACTTCGACGACGAGGCGCCGGTCCTCCGGAATCACCACTTCGATCTGGTGTGTCGCCATCGCGGGTTTCTCCTGATCGACCGGTCGCCGACGGAAAGTCCATGGCCGGCGAATCTGCGCCTAGTCTACCACCGCAGCCTGTGGGGCAGGGCCGCCCCGCCAGCGCACCCATTCGCCAACTAGGCCGGCTTCTTCTTTCGCCCTCGAACAGGCGTCACGCGCTTCAGCTTGCCGCTCTTCAGCTTCAGGCACTCGACGATTCGCACCCCTTTGCCGAGCAGGGTCTTAATCGCCACCGCGGCCTTCCTCTTCTTGAAGACGGTCGCGGCGGAGAGGTGGTTCATCACGTAGACGTTGTTGCTCACGTCGTAGTAGAGGACGAAACTCGGCAGGAACTCGCTCGCGAGCACGAAGCGCCGGGGGTCGTCGATGTCGCGGACGCGGCGCTCGATCTCACGGATCTGGGCCTTGGACAGCTCCCAGTGCTTGTCTTCGGGAGCGGCAGGCTCAGAAGCGGTCGGGACCGGCTTCGCCTTCGCCGGCTTCTTCCTCGGCTCCTCGGTCATAGGCGAACTCTACAAGATCAACCGGTCGGACGCTCTCCCATGCGAGCCCCCCAAGAGCCCCCCAACAGGCGTCCCCCCAGAAGATGCCGAAGGGGCCCGCGACGATACCGGCGACGGGAAGGTGGACGATCTTGGACTTCCCGGCGGCCGGATGGGGCTTTCCTCAACCCAGAATCATCTCGACCGTCAGCTCGAAATCCGGAAAAGCTTGTGGGGACAGGCGGTCGCCGGGGTGGAGGACCCGGGCTTCACGATAGCCGTTGGCGGCGGGATCCCGATAGATCTCGATGACATGCTGGGGAAGGTTGACGAGCCACGCCTCCGGGATTCCTGCCTGGGCATATAGAGGAATCTTGACATCGCGATCGTACGCGAGACTGAAGTCCGCCACCTCGATGACGAGGTGGATGTCGGCTGGAGCAGGATGGGACTGCGAATAGTCGTCTGCGCGAGGACGGAGGATCGCCAGATCGGGCTCGGGCTCGTCGGACAGACCGAGGGCCACCGGATCCTGGACGGACACCAGAGCTCGATCCCCCAGGCGCGAGAGCCTTCTGTTCAGCCGTTTGACACATCCCGCATGCCGGCTCCCGATCGGCGCCATCCTCACGATCTCCCCCGCGATGAGCTCCACCCGCTCGTCCTCCGAGAGGATGCCGGCCTCGGTCATCGCGTGGTACTCGGCGCTCGTGAACAACCGTCGGGAGACTCCTTCGACCATCGGCGTGCTTCCAGAGCCGATTCGATCGAGGGGGTCAGCGACAGAGCGACGTTCGGCCAGCATGCCTGGATAATACCACGATCTGTCGATCGGATTGCGGCGAGCCGGCATCTGTGTCATCCTTTCGGATGACGTTCGACATGGATTGACGGTTCCCCCACTCTTCGGCGGCTGGCTGCCGGGATTCTTCATCCGCCTGCCGCCGCGAGCTTGCTCGCCCTGATGGGCCTCGCGCTGGTCTACGCGAGCCGCGAAGTCCGGCTCGGTGCCGACCGTTCGGCGGCATGATCGCCCGCACCGCCGGGCTCTCGTCGACGCCGTGCTATCCGTTTGCCACTTGCACTCCAATCCTACCCCAGCGGAGGTGCCAGCCGAACAGCTTCGGGTCGTGCGGCCGCGCTAAAGGCCAACCGCTCACATGGGGCTGCGGCCGGAGGAACTCGGGTAAACCTCGAAGAGGCCGAGATCCAGGACAACCCGGGCTTGGACAAGAAGTCGGTGCCGAACAACCCCCTGAAGGGGAAAGCCTTACTTCATTGCTCCAATCTGAATCGGGAAGTCTCGCACCTGGATGTCTCCAAGCGCCAAGCTCTCGATGCGCTTGGAGAGGACAAGCTCGATACCGCCGATTCCGACGACGCGACGGACTCGATCTGCTGGCTCGGGGACGATTCCCAGAGTGGCGATTTCATCAACTGCGAACACCGTGGCGGCAGAGCCGGTATCGAGGAGAACCCGCTCCAGCACCAGCTCCTCTGCGCCCCGGCCAAGCTTGACCGTGACGAATGGAAGCCCATCCTCCAACCGGATTTTCAAGAGGCCGCCCGGATTTCAGCCCAGTGGACTTCTTCGATCTCCACGGTCTCCCTATCTGTGTGCAGGACGTATAGCTCCCGATGAGGGTCTTGACCATGGATCTCTCCGTATCTCCTCATGGCGGAGAGCCCGTCCGGGCATGTTTCAAGGACGGTGAGGCTCTCGAGAATCCGCTGCCCTCCCGAGGAGTGCGCCTCCGCGGCTTCGAGCACCAGCCACTGGTGTGGATAGCGCTCTCGGATCTCTGGCCACGGCATTCCAGAGATCTGATCTTCCCGTCGCCGCTCCACCTCAATCTCGTCGGGCAGCAAGGAACCGAGCGCATCTTGGTTCTTCTCGGGAAGCTTGGCTGCCTCGTTCCGAGAGCCTATCCTCCGACCGCCGCCGCGGACAAGGACCGGCCCCCATCCTGACCTTCAAGACGGACAGTCCGCCCTGATCCTGTCGCTCGCCGCCGTGGTCCATGGACAGTTGGGGCTGCGGCACGGACGGTCTCTCCCGCAGGTCGGACAGTTGGCCGTGCGGGTCGGACAGTCTCGTCCGCAGGTCGGACGGTTCCTGACGCAGGTCGGACGGTCTTTGCCGCAGGTCGGACTGTTCCTGGAGCAGGTCGGACAGATCCCGGTGCAGGTCGGACAGTCCCTGCCGGGACGTGCACTGTCCCTCTCTCAGCGTGAACTGTCCGACCTGGTCTGGTGGCGGCGCCAGAACCGGCAGTAACCGTCCACCGCGGACCGGTGGAAGGCGCCAGATCAAGGCGGACAGTCCGTCCTGGTCCGGTGGACAGCGAAAGACCGGGACCGACTGTCCATCATGGACAGGTGGAAGCCGCGAGATCGGCCCGGATTGGTGCCAGCCGCGGCGTCAGCGGGCAAACTTCCGCTCCTCGCTCTCGATCTCTTTGGCCTTGCGGCGTGCGAATTCTTCGCTCGAGGAAAGGAGACCCCGGCCGATTCCTTGCAGCCGGTGCAGCCGATCGCGCCGCTCCTCTGGAGAGAGTTGGCGGAAGGGACGCGGATCCCGGGCCAGCTCGGCCCTTATCTCTTGCCAGCGCGTGCGTGCAGCACGCCTTCGGAAGCGTCTTCGGCGGGCTCCGCTTTCCCTCTCCTCCAGCAGGCGGCGGTTGGTGTATGATTCGGATGCCGGGCATTTGTCTCCTGCTGGGAAGACCGAGAGACGTTTCCAGCGAGCCCCAGGACATCTAACATGGAGTCGACAATGGGCGGCGAGTTTCCTGGAGAGGTGCTGTGACGGTCGACAACCTCGAGCGGATTGGCGAGATCCTCGGCGCGGTCGGCTCGCCCGGGTGCTTCACCGCCCGGCGGACGGCGACGGCCGAGGACCTGCAGTTGGAGGTGCAGGGGCTCGGAAGGCTCCTCCTTCCCGTCTCGCGGGCTCAGGCGGAGAGGCTCTGCCGGCTCGCCCGGCCCGCTCGCTATGGACGGGGGGAGAAGACGCTTCTCGACCGGCGAGTCCGGGACACCTGGGAGATTCCCAGGAGCCGGGTGAAGATCGACCGCCGGCGGTGGAACCGGACGCTCCTGCCGGTGCTCGAAGAGTTGCGCGCCGATCTCGGGCTGGCCGACGGCTGCCGGCTCGAGGCCGAGCTCCACTCCTTCCTGGTCTATGGCCCGGGCCAGTTCTTCCTGCCGCACCAGGATTCGGAGAAGGCCGACGCCATGGTCGGCACCCTGGTCGTGACGTTGCCGGCCTCGTTCAAGGGCGGCGAGCTGGTCGTCGAGCACCAGGGCGAGAAGGTCGTCGACCGTGGCTCCCGCCGGCAGCTCTCCTTCGTCGCCTTCTATGCCGACTGCCGGCACGAGGTCCGACCGGTCAAGGAGGGCTACCGGCTCGCCTTGACCTACAACCTGATCCTCGAGGGGGGCAAGACCGCGATCGCAGCGGCTGCCGCCGAGCCCGCGACGGTCGACGCCCTCGTCCGGTGCCTGCGCGATCATTTCGCGACACCACGCCCCTCCCGGAGGTATCGGGACGAGGGCCAGGCGCAGCCGCCGAACCGTCTGGTCTACCTCCTCGATCACGAGTACACCGCGCACGGCCTTGCCTGGCAGCGCCTCAAGGGGAACGACGGCGCCCGGGCGGCGGCGCTCCGGGCGGCGGCGGAGCGCTGCGGCTGCGAGCTGGTGCTCGCGCTCGCCGAGATCCATGAGACATGGGACTGCATGGAGCCGGGCTGGGACGAGCCCTGGCGCGGCCGGAACCGCCACTGGGAGCGCGACGAGGACGATGAGTGGTCGGAGAACGACGCCGCGACGGACGATCCAGACGCCTACGAGCTCGGCGACTTCATCGACGGCGAGATCACGCTGGCCCGCTGGGTCGACCCGGCAGGGGAGGAGGCCCTGCCGATCGTCTCGCAGGTGTCCGACGACGAGGTGTGCTGTTCGACCCCGTCGTCGGACCTCGCGCCCTATGCCTCCGAGTACGAGGGGTACATGGGCAACTACGGCAACACCATGGACCGCTGGTACCGGCGGGCGGCCCTCGTGCTGTGGCCGCGCGAGCGCGCGTTCGCCGTGCGGGCCGAAGCCTCGCCCGCCTGGGCGCTCCGGGCGCTCGAGCAGCGGATCCTGGCCGGTGGGGCGCCCGAGGCCAGGGAGCTCGCGGCGTCGCTGCTGCCGTTCTGGAAGGGCGTCGCATACCGCGAGGACGGCCGCGGCCTCCTCGGCAGCGCCCTCCGGGTGGCGGACGGCCTCGCTACGCCGGAGCTGGCGGCGTCAATGCTCCAGCCCTTCCGGGTCGAGGCGCTCACCCCTGAGGAGGCGCCGCCGCTGGTCGCCCTGACCAGGCGCTACGGCGAGAGCTGGTGGGGGCAGATGCTCTCCGCCTGGTCGGGCGACCGCCATCGCGGCCCGCGGCTCGACGAACGGGAGCGGCTCTCTTGGCTCACCGCGCTGCCGCGCCTCTGCAAAGCCCTGCGCGCCGCCGACGAAGCCGTGGGATCGGCCGTCGCGCGGCTGCTGCTGCGAGACCGGTGGGCAGAGCTGCAGGTGGTGATCGGCGCGGCGCGGCGCCATGCGCAGCCGAGCCTGCGGGACAAGGCGGTGGCGGCGCTCTCCGCGCCGCTCCACGGCCTTCTCGGGAGCGCCGGAGTGGTGGCGGCGGACGACTTCCGGGACGAGGTCGTCGCAGCCCTGTGCACCGCCGAGAACGAGCCGCTGCTCCCCTGCCTCGTGCAGGTGGTGCGGACGGCCGCGAAGGAGAAAGCGCAGCCCGGGAGATCGGCCGCGCCTGCGCTTGCGGCCCTGACGCGACATTGCATCGGGCGGCTGGAGGCCCGGCTGGCCCGGCCGGCGCGGAGCGCGGGAGACTGGTCGATCGCCCTTCCGGACGGCTGCCGTTGCGAGCTCTGCAGCAGGCTGGGCGCCTTCCTCGCCGATCCTGTCCGCCAGCAGCTCGAATGGCCGCTCGCCCAACAGGGCCGGGGACACATTCATCAACGGATCGATGCCTCCGAGCTCCCCGTGCGCCACGAAACACGGCGCTCGGGGCGGCCATACACCCTGATCCTGAGCAAGACGGAAGAGCTGTTCGAGCGGGAGGCCCGCGAGCGCCGGTCCTGGCAGTCCGATCTCGCCCGGCTCGGGCGGCCCGGAGCGGGCTGAGCGGGAGCCGCCGACCCTCCGTGCGGCACGGGCCCGCAGGTGGGCTCGGAGC
The DNA here is from genome assembly GCA_963842525.1 of uncultured Holophagales bacterium. GTDB lineage: Bacteria > Acidobacteriota > Thermoanaerobaculia > Multivoradales > UBA5704 > UBA5704. The sequence continues at coordinate 157,388 of CAWJGT010000009.1, read as the reverse complement.
GTTCCATGGTTGTTCGCCCGAGGCGATCAGCTTCCCGAAGTCCGACAGGGAGGCGGAAGAGGAGGAGGGGGCCCCTCGCCGAGCCGAGGGGGTTGAGGGGCTTGCCGAGGCGTCCCTGGTCGACACCAACGTGGTCTTCGAAGGCTTGACCCATCGTGACGGGCCGGCGGGCGTCATCGTCAGCGCTTGGGTGGCAGAGCTTTTCCAAGCCTGCGTCTCCCAGGCGTTGGCGTACGAGTATGAGGACGTGTTGGCGAGAAAGCTCGCCCCTGAGCGTTGGGCGCGGACCCGATTCGTTCTCGATGCGCTCCTCTATCGGGCAGAGCTGGTGACCGCCTACTATTCCTGGAGACCCAGCTCACCGGATCCGGGCGATGAGCACGTCATTGACTGCGCCATGAATGCGCGTGCGATCGTTGTGACCGCCAACCTGCGAGACTTCGAGTTGGCACGTGTCGAGCTTCATCTGCCGGTCCTGTCCCCTGTCGACTTCCTAACGCTATTGCACGCCGAAACTCGAGGATCGTGAGCAAGTACAGGAGATAGAGAGATGGCCCGTCTTTCCCTACGTCTTCCGGACACGTTGCACCACCGTCTGAACCTCCAGGCGCGCCGGGAAGGCGTGCCGCTGAACCAATTCGTCGTCTTTCTCCTCGCAGAGCGGTCGAGACCGGCCTATGCGGTCGTCCCCGCGGACAAGACTGGCGAGGAACAGCAAGCCGCGTTCGTCCGGTTACGCGAAAGACTGGGCTCGGCGTCTGACGAGGAGGTCTGGAAGATTCTGGATGAGCGAGAGACTACTTCCAACGATAGCACCGCAGACGGCGACGAATCGAATTCACTTCTCCCCTTGGCGCAGACCTCTCGCTTCGACCGCAGTACACGCCATGAGGCGCGCAAACGCTTCGCCAGCCTGCGGAAGGCCCAAGCCGAAAATACTCATGAGGAGAACGACTTCCAGGCAGTTGCCGAGGAAGAGCCGGTCTGAGAGGGCTTCCGTCAGAGAAACCTGATGCCACTGGCGCGGCCCAAGGGTTGCCTGGAACCACCACACCAGACCAAACGAGGCGGCATTCCCGCTGGCGTGCAGAACCAGACCAGGGAGGATCGAGTTGGTGAGGTAGGCGCCGTCACAGCGGCGTACCAATGGCCTGGATTGCGTATCTTTCCCTCGAGCACGGACTCCAGGGAAAGGTGCTGAACTCCAGTCCAGTGATGGGAGAGCAGAGGCGGGAACGGTTGAGGGCGTCCTGCATCTTTTGCCGCCGTTCGTCGCTGAGGATTCGCGTGCCGCACGTGAAGTGCAACTCGGCCAGACGCTTTTCGGCGCTTCCCAGCAGTCCAAGGTTGAGCCGCGAAGTCAGCACCTCGGCCAGGATGGGCGCGAGATCGTAGGGTGCGGAGGCCTCCTCCCGCTTCCCGGCGGACGTCCTTGATCTCCTCGCCGTAGAGGGCGCCGGACCACCGCCGGGAAGACCCGGTCGAGGCCCGCGCCAGGCAAAGCTCCTTGGACAGGGCCCGGTTCAACCGCTCCTGGAAGCCGGGGTAGAACGCCTCGAGATCGCTCGGGTGGCGGCCGAGCTCGCGGTCGAGCCGGCGCAAGGTGTCGAGCGCCTCTCCGGACTCGTTGCCGTAGCCATGGGAGACCACGTCGTGGGCTGCCCCCAGGCCGGCACATGCACCCGCGCTGCGTCCTCGTCTTCCTTCAGGCCTATGTCTTCCCGTGGATGATTCCGGTGGTGCCGCTGCGATAAGATAAGTGGCGCCCTTCCCCCGAGAGGCTGGATGTGCTATCTTGCCAATGTCGATCTCTCCGATCCGCAAGGTGCGCAGCAAGTGCACGGCAGCCGTTTCAGCGACTGCGCGCGGAGCGGTCTGGTCAGCGCTTGAGGCAGATGGGCGCCCAGGGCTCGCCGGTTTCTAGCCAGCGCAGCCGACTCTAGACAGCAATTTCTGTGGGGACGCTTCGGCGTCCCTTTTCGCTTTTCAATGCCTGCCAGGAGGCTGAAAGGAGGAACGATGACGACTGTTTCCGTCCCTGGTGCCGAGCTGTTCTACACGACGCGGGGCAACGGGCCTGCTTGCCTCGTCTTGAGCTGCATCGGCACGAAGCCGTACGAGGTCCAGATGCCGTCCCAACTGAGCGACCGCCTCCAGCTCGTCTTCGTCGACCTGCGGGGAAGCGGACGATCGACGGGGGAGCCCACCGACCTCACCTTCGACGTGCTCGCAAGCGACCTGGAGGCTGTCCGCGTCGATCTTGGGGTCGAGCGGATCGCCGTCCTGGGGCACTCGATCCTCGGCATCCTCGCGATCGAGTACGGCAGGCGCTGTCCTGCCAGCGTCTCGCACGTGATCACGGTGGGAACACCGCCGTTCGCCGACATGGGCCGGGTTTCGGCGCGAGCCACGTCGTTTTTCGAGGAGGACGCGTTGGAGGAGCGCAAGCAGGTCCTTCGCGACAACCTGGCCAGGCTGCCGGCGGACGCCCCCATGGGCCAGGTCATGTTTGCGCAGACGCCGCTGCGTTTCTTCGATGCGCGCATCGACGCCGCTCCCCTGTTCGCGGAGGCGAGCACCGAACTGGAGCTGATCGCGCACCTCATGGGCGCGCTCACGGCGCGATGGGACGTCACCGCCGGATCGATCTCGTCGAGCGTGCCGATCTTTCTCGCCCATGGACGCCATGACTACGTGGTCCCCTACGTCCTCTGGGAGGGCATCGCGGACAGGCTTCCCGACGCCACCTTCCGGCTCTTCGAGCGGAGCGGGCACCAGCCATTCTTCGAGGAGCCGGAAGAATTTGCCTCGGCATTGATGGATTGGATGATCCGGAAGCGCTGAGTCGATTCCGCCGTCATCCCTCCGCAACCTACTACGCCGGGGGCGGCCCAGAGGTCCCCGGCCTTGTCCAACTCCCTCTCAGCCCTCGAAGACAGCAACCGCTCGCACGGGTGAGCCGGTTCCACCACGTATCTTGAGCGGCAGACCGATGAAGCGAAAACGCCCCCGGCCGATGAGCTGATACACATTGATCATGTTCTCGTAATGCGTAAAGCCCAACTCGCCACAAATACGATGAACTTCCTTGTTGGAAACGCCGGCCACTCCCGGTGACATCGTTTCCACGCCAAAAGCCGCGATCTTCTGCCGACCCAGCCAGCGCGCTGCGTCGATGCTGACCCCTGGCCCCTTGTTCCAAGCGTCTGTCCCAAATGCGCGTCGATAATGATCCGCATACAGCAGGACCGTATCACCCTGCTTGATTTCAAGGCCCGCCTCGGAGAGGGCGCGCTCCAAGTCGGCGGGCTCAATCAAATCCAGTGGGCGTTTATGAGACAGATCCAAACAGATGCCCTCTGTATAGAACATCATGAGGGGCATCGTATCGATCGACTGTCCCCGGTACTGACGTGCCATATGGTTGATGGCATCGACGTGCGTACCTGTATGCTCGCCCAATTCCAGCCGGTTCACGGCGGGTGAAACGATGTCACTCACATCCCCGGGAGTGAATCACGCCGTCTCCGCCACCCCGCGGACCTCGACGGTTGAGAAGCCCTGGTGCTTGGTCACGATCACCTGCTGGGCGAATTCGTCTCGCAGCTCCGGGATATGGGTGATGATGCCGACCATCCGGCCACCAACCCGCAGCGTCTGGAGGGTCTCGGAGACAAGCGCGAGGGTGTCGGGGTCGAGGGTGCCGAAACCCTCGTCGATGAACAGGCTGTCGAGATTCACCGCGCCGACGGCACGCTGAACCTGGTCGCTGAGCTCCAAGGCGAGCGCCAGCGAGGTCAGGAAGGTTTCTCCTCCGCTGAGCGTGTCGCTGATCCGCGTCTCGTCAGCGTTGTCGTGATCGACGACCCTGATTTCGTCGTCGTTGAACTGCAGGGAGTAACGCTCCGCGGTCAACATCAGCAGCCGGGCCGAGGCGCCCTGCACGAGCTCGGTGAACACCTCCTGAAGGACGTACGCCTGGAACTTGTCGCTTCGCAGGTCGCCTGCCAGGAGGTCGTACACGCGCAGAGACGCCTCCTCGACATCCAGCTTTTCGCGGAGCTCTTTCAAGCGTGCGAGCCGCTGCTTCATGCGGCCGATCTGCTCTTCGAGCTTCTTTTCCTTGCCGAGCGCTGTCTCCACTTCGGTGGTGACGTGCGCTGCGAGCTCCTCGACGGCCGCCAACTGTTCATCGGACACCCGCTCATCCCCCAGCTCGACGCTGAGCATGGCGGCACGCTCTTCGGCGGCGTGGCTGTCCTGCACGTACTTCTGGACCTGATCCTTGAGCCGGGCGGCGGTGGCATCGTCGAGACGGGCCTCACGGACGGCGGCCTCGTCTTCAAAGCCGGCGCGAGCAATCTCCGCATCCCGGCTCTCGGCTCTCTGGCTGGCTTCCTGACGAGCTGCTTCGGCAGCTTCGGCTGTGAGCCGTTTCACCTCCTTGGCGGCCATCAGTTGGTTTTTGGAGGTTGCCTCTTCCTCGGCGGCCGCCTTGTGGTTGGCTTCAAGCTGCCGGATCTGCTCCTCCAAGGATGCGGCCTCGGCAGCCGGGTCCTCCGACTCCGTGACTGCATGGATCTCGGCCTGCAATGTCGTGAGCCGTTGCAGGCTCGCGCTGCGCTCCCCCTCCAGCCGCTTTCGCGACACCTCCCTCTCACCGAGCCGTTCCCGCGCGGCGGCCTCTTGGGCTTTGGCTCTTTCGAGGGTCTGTTCAGCCTTCGCGAAGAGTGCCTTCGCCGCTTCGTGCGCTTTGCGGCTCCTGGCGAGCGATGTGATCTGTATTTCGATCCATGCCTCGACCACGGAAGTACCTTCTGGAGCGCGGTCGCCGAGCGTTCGACAGATCTCCTCCTCGCCAGCGGCCACGGTGGCTTGCAGCTCGGCGCAACGCGACTCCAACTCGGTGAGGCTTTGCCGCGCGGCATGGAGCTTCGCCTGTTCGCCCGTGAGCGCAGCCTCGTTCAGACGGGCGAGCACGTCGGCTTCTTTTCGCTTCTCCCGGGCGCCTTTGAGCGCGGCTTTGGCCGCCTCGAGCTCGGGATCCAGATCGGCGGGAGGTGGTGCGTCCACGAGCTGCTCGCACACCGGGCATGGTTGGCCGGGAACCAATCCCTCGCGGAGGTGATTGGCCTCGTTCAGACGGTTCGCGCGATGCAGCGCCTCCTCTGCCGCTTCGAAACCGCGCTGCGCTTCCTCCGCGGACCTCCTGGCAGACTCGGCCTTCTCCTTCAGCAGCTCGATCTCCCCGGCCTGCTCTTCCACCTCTTTGCGCTTCCGAGCGAGCTCGAGCCTGCGCTCCGCCGCGCTCCTGCGAGCAGCGCCAAGCTCGACGGCGCGGTCGCGGACGCTCTGCAGCAGCTCGTCCAGCTCCGGGTCATAGCCGGAGGCCTCCGCGGCTTGCCGGGCGGCATCGACAACTGTCTGTTGTTGCGCTTGCTCGGCCTTCGCCGATTCGACCGTCGCAGCGAGCGAGGACAGCTCACCTTCCAGAGCCCTCAAGCCCTGCATCTGCCGCTCGATGGCCGCGTTGAGCTGCTCTCGTTCAGGAAGGCGTCCGAGCACCTGGTGGAGGCGAGCCACCTGCTCACGAATCGCCTTGATCGCCTTGGCGGCTTTCTCCGCGGACTTCAACGCGGCGGCCTTCTTCGTCCAATCCTCCTTTGCGGAGTCATGGCGGGCCTTGGCTTCGTCCGCCGCCTTTGTCGCCGTCTGCGCGGAGACGGAGGCTCGGGCCGCTTCATGGAGCAAAGGCAACAGGGGCACCGCACGAGCCGCCGCTTCGATCCTCGCTTTCTCACGGCTCACTTGCTCGGCCTGCTTCTGCAAAGCCGCTCGCTTTTCTTCGACCTGCCGAAGCTCCAGGGTTTTCGCGTGCTGGCCGCGCAGCCGGGCGAGCCCGGCCTGGATGTCGTCCCGATTCTTTCGCCAGGCTTCGAGCGACTCGACGACCCGGGCGTGCTCCGTCTCCAACCCGGCGACAGCGGCCTCATCGACGCCGGCGTACTCGTCCGCAAGGAGCTTCTGCAGCGAATCGACAGTGCTTTTCTTCAAAGCCGCCAAACGCTGGGCCCGTTCACGCATCCGCTCGTAGACGTCGAGTCGAAGAAGCGTGCGGAGCATGCTGCGCCGTTCTCTCGGCTGCGCTTTGAGGAACCTGGCGAACTCGCCTTGCGGCAGAACCACGGCTTGCATGAACGCGGGTGCACCAAGCCCCAGGATCTGAGCCACCTGATCGTTCGCGGTGCGAACCTGGTCCGCCAGATTCTTGAAGGAGCCGTTTCCGACGTGCTCCTCCAATCGAACCGCTTGAGCACCATTGCGCCGGAGAGTCCGTGCAATGCGGTAGCGGCTCGGCCCGACTTCGAAATCCAGCACCACGCTGGCGCGGTTCCGGGCCGCCGAGATCATCTCGGTCCGATTGTAGGTGTTGACGCGGGGGATTTCTCCATAGAGCGCAAAGATGATCGGCGTCCAACAGAGTCGATTTGCCGGCTCCCGTCGGCCCCGAGATGGCAAAGAGCTCGAGCGTACGGAAGTCGATCTCCTGCTTCTCCCTGAAGCACGCGAGGCCCTCGATGGTGAGATGGACGGGACGCAACGCTCAGTCCTCGACGGATGCCTGGTCATAGAGATCCTGAAAGGTCTCCAGGACGACCAGCTCCGCTTCCTGCTCGTGCGCGCGGCGATGGTAGGCGCCGTAGTGTCCCACCGGCGAGACCCCGGTCTCCAGCCGGATGTCCGGCTGCTCCTCGGGCTCGGGGAGCTCGGCGCGCACGACGAGCGCATTGGGGAGCAGCTCGCGGACCTTTCGATTGAGATCGGGATCCCTCTCCGTCAAAGGGACCGTCACGCGCAACCAACCCGTGCGATGCTTGTCCGCGGTCTCTTCGAGCTCCGCGAGCGTGGCACGAAGGTCGACGAGCGGCAATCCCCCTTCGTAGGGAACGTGCTCGATGTTTTCAGGATCGACGGTCTTGCCGGGCGACGCCGTGACGACGATAAAGGTTTTTTCCTCCCCGGCCTCCCCGAAGTCCATCTGGAGAAGCGATCCGGCATAGTAGGTGGGCACCGGCCCATCGATCTTCTGTGGCTTGTGGATGTGCCCGAGAGCGATGTAGCTCGCCGTGGACGGCAGAGCCTTTGGCGAGGCGGCCCCGTCCTCTCCGATGTGAACGCGACGCTCCGACTCGCCGAAGATGGCCCCCTCGATGTGCGTATGCGCCATGAGGAGGTTGACGGCGTCCTGCCGAAAGGCGCCGCAGAGATCCTGGACAGCAAGCTCGAACATTCGGGCATATTTGCTCCGGGCGCTCGCCTCCTCGCCGGCGAGGTCGAGCGCCGACACCCAGGCTCCAGGGGATGCGAACGGAAGCGCCGCGACAACTGCCGTCTCTCCACAACGGGTCTCGATGGTCCGGGTCCCTCCCCGGGAAGCGGGGCGTGGGCGGCCGAGGATCTGTACGTTGACAAACTCTGTGAGCAACGAACGAGCATCCAGCCGGAGCGGATCGTCGTGGTTGCCGGCGATGGCGAGCATGTGCGCTCCGGTCCGCCCCACGCGGACCAGGAACCGGTTCACGAGCTGCTCCGCCTCGGCAGGCGGGTTTCGGCTCTCGAAGACGTCCCCGGTGTGGACGACGAGGTCGATGGAGTGTTCTTCGATGAAGGCCGCGAGATGTTCGAGCACAGCCTCCAGCTCGTCGAGGCGCTGGATCCCCTTCCATCGGCGGCCAACATGCCAGTCGCTTGTGTGGACGATCTTCACGGTCAAAGCAGTCTACAAGATCCCCGGTAAAGTGCCAGTGGCCTGCATTGACTGTTGACATTCAGGCATTTCCTGCGCCGGCAGTTATCTCCCTGAGGTTGTCCGTGGCCTCCACGTCGATCAATAGGCTGCGCGGGTCGATCCCGGCCCGGGCAGGCTTCCTCGGCACCGTCACGGTGATGCGCTGCTCGCGGAGCGGACGCGGTGCAGGCGCAGGTACAGCGGCTCGCCGAACCCTCCGTCCTCCGCGGCGGCGAAGACGCCAACCTCGACGAGGTCGTCCATGGGGACCTCGGTCTCGACGCCCACGCTGTCGACCACCACCTTGCGCGCCTGCACGTCGAGAGTCACCTGCCAGCTTCCTGTTGCAGCCTGCTGTGCCGTCACCCGCTCCCTTCAGGAGCCGGCGCAGGTGCTCGTGGCCGTAGGTCTTCTCCATGACCATCATCGCGGAGTACCACGCCAGGCTCTCGGTGAGCACCGGGGCGCCCTCGACAAGTGCGGGTGTGACCTGGTGGCCCCACCACTGGTGCGCAACCTCGTGCGCCACCACCGCGAACGGGAAATCGAGAGCCCGCCGGAACGGCCCGATGAGATCGGCTTCCGCGCGCGGGACCAGCGCGGCGAGCACGAGGCCGACAGGCACGGCAACCAGGATCAGCAGGTTGAGGATGAACGCCGCGAGAAATCGGCCCCTCAGATAGTTGGCCTTGCCGACTGGAGTGGTGTAGAGGAGCGGATGCATCCGCGTCTGTACGTCCCGCGCTCCCGCATCGCCGGCCAGCGACGCGGTTATCAACAGTCCTATCATGCTGCCGATGGTGGCGACGCTCGCGATGACGAACGGCGCATTCAAGAAGTAGCCGCCGTTGCGCGCATTGGAGACGTATTCTTCCGTCCCCATCATGTACGTGAACCCCAACAGGACCACGAAATAGAACCAGGTCGAGATGCGTCGCGCCTGGAGGGTCATTTCGAAACGGAAGATCTCCCAGAGCTTCATCGGGCCACCTCGAGCACACCCCCGAATGCGCGCGGTCGGCTCCACGAACGTCCCGCGTGGCGGTGTTGTACATTAGTATTAGTACGCACACTGCGTCGGAATCTTTCGGCGCGCAAGGGCGCACGAACGGGTATGATCCCAAAATAAGTGGCTGGCACCTCTCTGGTGCGGCACTTATCTCTGTTGACCTACGTAGCGGCTGGCTGGAATCCTCATTTGACAGGGGCCGGCGCCGGCGCGAGCGGGGTCCTTGAGTAGAGGCCAATCGGGTGGCCGGCTGGATCGACGACCACGGCGATGGCTCCGATGCCGTCCGGCAGGTTGAAGGGGAACCCAGGTGGGATTGTCCCCCCCAGTTCCTTCGCTTTCTTGCAACTGGCCTGGATGTCGGTCACCTGGACATAGACCACTCCGTTGAACGCGGTGATTTGGCCCTCTGCAACGCGTAGTGTCCCGATCGGCGTGCCACCCGCGACGATCTCCGTCGCCTGGCCAGTGCCCTGGACCGGGGTAAATTGCCAATCGAAGAGCTTTCCGTAGAAATCCTTGGACTGCGGCAGGCTGGTCGTGGTGATGTCGAACCAGGCGACGCGGCCCGGTCCGACATCCGCCGGTGGAGTCGCTGCATGGAGCTCTCCGGTCACGAGAGTCGTTGCCAGGATCATCGCCAAAATCGCGTTTCGCATTGCTATTCTCCTGAGGCTCGTGAGCTCACCGGCGGATGGGCGCTAGGCCAGCTGTCCGGTGCAGCGCGGTCTTGGTGGAACAAGGCCCGGCAAGGTCGGCGGCTACGGCCGCAGCGCACTTCTCGGCGGCTCGGAAGCACGCCTCGATCGAGGCACCGCAGAGGTAGTCGCCTGAGAGATAGAGCCCGGGGAGAGCGCGAAGCTCCGCTTGCAGCTCGCCGGCAAACCGCCCGTAATGCCGTGTATAGGCGCAAAGGCCCAGCTCGAAATGGCGGCCGACGAAGCACAGGCGTTCCCGGGCGTCGACGGGAATATGCCGGTTGAGCCTTTCTTCGCCCAAGCGGAGAAGAGACTCCATGTCCACCTCGCCGCGGAGATACGACCGCGCCGTCCGGCCGCTGAAGGTATAGCGGACGATGTTGAGGTCGTGGATCCCGTAGCTGCCGGCATTGCTGAGTGGCTCTCCCTCGTCGAACACCAGGGCGCGTACCTGCGGCGTGAAGATGTCCCGCGCGTATTCGGCCAGAATGAGCGCCACCGGGAAGTAGTGAACGCGGCCCAGCAGCTCGGCCAGGCGGCAGGCGGCGGAAGCCGCGATCCTGGCGCTCGCCACCGCGGGCGTCGCGAGCACGATACCGTCGTAGAAGCGCTCCTCGGCAATACCCGTCTGGCCCGTGACGCGCAATCCCGCCACCCGGCCGGCCCCTATGGCCAGAGACTCGACCCGCGTACCCAGGTGGATCGTAGCCGTCTGCTCGAACTGCTCGAGAACCCGCTGCATACCCAAGGTGAGCTGGTCGTAGCTGTCGAGCACCATGCGCAGATTGCTCCCGAAGTTGCCGAGGTAGATCTCGTCGGGCTCGGCGCCGTTCATGCGGACGCTCATCGGGCGGACGAGCCGGCGGCAGAGCTCGTCGCCGAAGTAGCTCCCTGCCGGCGGATCGTCCAAGCGCTCGGCGAGCGCGCCGAAGTAGGACGACCCGAGATAGCCGTTCTGCTCGTCCCGTTTGACGGCGAGGCACATCCGGCCGAAGCGGAAAAGGTCGCGCCGGCGGCAGCGACGCGCAAGGTCGAGCAGGCTCGCCCATCGGCGCCCGCTGTCGAAAGTCACGATCCTGCCGTCGCGCACCTGCGACGAGTTGATTCCGAAGTACTCGTAGGGATTGTCTCCGCAGGCGGTGGTGAACTCGCGGAACCGGTGGTAGCGGCGCCCGATGTTCTTGCCTCCGAAATCAAGCAGGCGCTCGCCCAGCCTGCAGGACCCGATCCGTCCTCCGAGACCATCGGACTGCTCCAGGATTTCCGAGGCGATGCCGCGGCAGCGGAGCAAATAGGAAACGGCGATGCCTGAGATGCCACCGCCGACGACCGCGACGACCTTGCCAGGGGCCGGCCCGCCGTTCGGGCCCTGGACGCTCACCTGCGGCCGCCAGCCGCCACTCGGACCTCCTCGACGCCGGCAGCCGGCTCGAAGGCGGCCGCGGTCGCCATCTCCAGCGAGAGCTCCGCCAGCAGGCATCCTTCCTGCTTCGCCTCGATGCTCAGCGCGAGAGCGTTGCTCGCGCCAGGAGCGCGGCCGGCCGTCTTCAACCGGGCCTCGAGCTTGACGGGGGTCTCGAGCTCGGCGAACTGGTGGAACCGGGCTCCGAACTCCTTACAGACGATCTCCCGGGGCGCCCAGCCGCAACGGCTCCCCGCCAGCGCTGTCCCGGTCTGGTTGCAGCCCTCGAGCAGCAGCATGCCGGAGACGTGGTCGAGCGTGTGCTCGAAAAAGTAGGGATGGCCGGGATCGACGATGAGATCGGCTTCGACGAGCCCCTCCGCGCTCTCGCGGAGGGAGGAGATCACGATGTTTTCGAGCCGGCTGCGTCCCACCACGCTGGGCTCGATGCGCTCCGGACGCTGCGGCAAGCTGCTCCTCACGCGGCCCTCCGGCGCCTGTCTCCGGAGCTTCTCGTAGATCTTCCTCGGTACGAAGATCCACTCGCCGGCGGCGTGCTGCATCCGCTCGCCGGCCCGGTAGCTGACGCACTCCATGACCAGGCCCATCAGCTCTCCCGTGCGCCGGTAGGAGCAGTCGCGCAAGCGGATCTCCATCACGACATTGGCCATCTGCGGACTCGTCACCAGGCTCAGGCCCGGCCTCTCCAGCGTGCACGACAGATGGCGCAGGATATAGCAGAGGGAGGTAGAAACGCCCAGGAACTGATGAGAGATCGCAATGCCGGCCTGGCGCCCCATCTCGGCGCTGAGCAGGATGCTGCTGTAGACGTGAGGCCCCCCGCCCTCATTGAAGTAGCCGTGCGACTGGGGTATGCGCGCACCGCAGAGGAACCGCCCCTCCTCCAGGCGCAGGATGTCCGTCAATAGGACGTGGTCGATGAAATCCCGGTGTACCAGCCGGCGCGATACCGTGGACTCGAAGCTCATCCTGGCCGCGTGCGGCCTCAAGTCCTCCGGCAACTCACCGATCGCGGCGTCATCGCCCATGACCACGACTCCCGTCTCGCTGACAGGGATACCGTTCAGATAGAGCACCTGGGCACTCGTCTGGCGGCAATGTTCACCATCTTGAGCGTTATTCAGCCTAAAGGATTCTCTATGGCTTTGCAAGCAAGGACGGCCGCCCGGCTCCCGAGCCGCCCTCGCGCCTTGACAACAATCAACCTATGACGCGAGAATCTCAAGTCTGCACTGCGCCGGCCCATCGATTAGATAGATTTATGCACAGTGAACGAAGTAACGTCTCGGACGGTGTTGCTGGCCCACCGCCGCGGCGCCCGGAGCCGGCGCGAGCCGGCGCGGGTGGGGAGCCCTCGGCGGCGGCGTGGCGGCAGCACCTGAGCTACCTCGTGCTGGTTTGCGCCAAGGCGCTGAGCCGGGCCTTCTTCCGCATCGAGGTCCACTGGGTCGGCGAGCCGGTGGACGATCCCTGGAGTGGCGTCCGCGTCGTCGCTCTGCTCAATCACACCAGCCTCTACGACTGGCTCTTCGTCGCCGTCCCGCCGAACCGCTTCCTCCGCCGCCTGGCGAGGCACGGCGTGCTGCCGTCGGCCGCGAAAACCATGCGGCGCCCGCTTGTGGGGAGGTTCTTCGGATTCCTTGCCGGCAGCGTCGTCACGGTCAGCCGCGAGCGCGATCACACCTGGCAGCAGTTCCTTTCCAGCATCGGCCCCGACAGCATGGCCCTGCTCGCCCCGGAAGGCCGGATGAAGCGTGCCACGGGCCTGGACCTCGAGGGCCGGCCCATGACCGTTCGCGGCGGCATCGCCGACATCCTGCAAGTCGTGGGCAACGGCCGCATGCTCCTTGCCTACAGCGGCGGCCTGCACCACGTCCAGATCCCCGGCCAGTTCCTGCCGCGGCCGTTCAAGACGATCCGCGTCCGCGTCGAGCCGGTCGACATCGAGGCCTACTGCCGGTCCTTGAGGCAACCGCCTGGCAGCAAGGAGCTCAAACGCGCCGTCAAGGCAGACCTGGAACGGCGACGCGACCTTTACTGCAGCACCGAGGTGCAGGTTTGATAAGTGGCTGGCACCTCTCCTGGTGCTTTCACTTGCTTTCACTTGATAAAACAACACTGCCCGAATACCCTCCGTAAGGCTGGCTGACGACCCCATGACTGGTAGTTCCAACGTACGACTCAGCTCCGGGACGAATCCGAATTGTTGCTCGGCCCTCCTCCATCTGCAGTGCTGCGGTGCACGCCGGGATCATTACGCTTAAAGGAGGTCTCGCATCGGCCATACATGACCGGAGAGGCGGCGAAGCGCCTCCCCGGTCACAGGGCTACGCCGCCTCAGGCGGCCCGGCAACCCGCTCGTACAACAGGGTGCCGGAGCGGTCGAGCGCCACGGCGCCGGCCGCTTCCAGCAGGAAGGTCAGGGAGATGGAGAGCTTCGCTCAGTCGCTCGTCGAACAGCTCGAGCCAGCCGATGGGCTCTCCCCAGTCACCCCGGCTCTGGACGGCGTAGCCTTCCTGGTCGGGCTCGGTCTTCAGGCGGAAAGCCAGGTCCCGGCCGATGCCGGGCAGGACGGCGGCGGCGAGCAGGGCGTAGAACGGGGAGATGAAAACCGCCGTGGGCCGGTGGCCGGCCGCAGCGCTCTCGCCGGCCCGGAACAGGCCGAAGTGGTTGCCGGCGGGCCCGACGGGCTCGACGTGCCAGGGTCCGGCCACGTCGGCCTCGCCTGCGGTGGGCGGCTCGTCGCGTTCGCCGAAGAGCTGGAGGAAGCGGGGGTGAAAGGCAGCGTTCCAGGGATGCCGGGTGCTACCATCGTCGGTGCCACGCATAGGACTTGTCTCCTATTGCGTTGGTAGGCCTGGGGTAAGGGGGCCAACCCTTGCTCCGGGCCGCTTGTTTGAAAACGACAGTTCGGACACACTGTTGAGGGTAGGATGGGGGCTTTCCGGGCTCTGGACCTCCTTTCGGGATACGGGACCAGCGAACTGCCGCCACACTACCGCTCCCCGGTTGCGGCTGTCAAGACTCTTTTTCTGCCCGGGAGCGCGGGCTTTGGGCCGGGCCAGGGATTCGGGGCAGTCACTGCCCAAACGTCCAGGGTCGGGGGCCGGCGCGGGACGGCTGCGCCGCTGCCCGTCGCGTCGAGCACGTGGTCGAGCATCTCGAGCACGGTCTTCGCCCCATCGCCGAAGGCGTGGCGCTTCCAACCGGCCCCGGCGAGGCGATCGATGGCCATCACCACCGCGAATCCTTCCGTCTGCGACCATTGGCTGCCCCGCGCGGGCACGCTGCCGATGCCAGTGATCTCGCGCGCCGTGAAGCGCCACGCCTCGAGGGCTCGGTCGATCCAGGCGCGATCGCCGTCGGGCATCACGCACGCCAGCCGCGGCGGCGCGGACGGAGGCCGCACGGCTTGCGGGGTGGTGGCGCAGGCAGCAGCGGCAACGATGACGACGAGAACGAGGGGTCTCATTCTTCGGGCAATATACCCGAGGAGGCAGGTGCGGGGCATGCCTGGAGTCTGGGGGAACCTATCCGGCATGGACCTGCCTTTCCTCTCCGGCTTGCGGTAGGATCTCTCGATGCGGCCCGTATTCGCGGATCCCAAGACCGACTTCGTCTTCAAACGCATCTTTGGCAGTGAAGTCCACAAGCCGCTCCTCATCGAGTTGCTCAACGCCCTGCTGGAGCTCTCTGGCGACCATCGGATCGTCGAGCTCAAGTACCTCTCCGCCGAGCAGCACGTGCCAGTGGAGGAGCTGAAGCTGTCGTTGGTGGACGTCAAATGCTTCGACGAGCGCGGGCGGCACTACGTGGTCGAGATGCAGGTGCTCAACGTGGAGGGATTCGAGAAGCGGGTGGTCTACAACACGTCCAAGGCATATGTGACCCAACTGCGCACCGGGGAGGACTACCCTGGCCTCGATGACGTAGTGGGGGTGACGATCTGTGATTTCCTGCTCTGGCCCGGGCCGGCGGTGCGGGGTGGGGCGCCGGTGCCGATGCTGAGCCGTTGGCGGATGCAGGAGCAGCATGGCGGCGCCCTGGGTCTTTCTCAGGTGCAGTACGTGTTTCTCGAGCTGCCTAAATACGCATCGGGCAACGATCCGCAAGGGACGATCGACCGCTGGGCCTACTTTTTCCGGGAAGCGGAGAACCTGGAGGTGGTGCCGCTGGCCTTATCGGTGCCGCCGTACCGGGAGGCGCTCGAGGTGGCGCGCATGGCGGGTTTCAGTGCGGGAGAGCTCGACCTGTACGACCGTGCGAAGATCGCCGAGCAGGATGCCCGCGGTGCCCTCAGCCTGGCCGAACGGCAGGGGAGGGAAGAGGGGCATGAAGAGGGATTCACAGAGGGACGCGAAGAGGGACTCACCAAGGGGCGCGAAGAGGGGCTCACCAAGGGACTGCTGGCCGTGCTGCGGGCTCGCGGCATTGCGGTGCCGGATGCCGTCCGCGAGCACATCCTGGCTCAGAAGGACGCCGAGCGGCTGGAGCGCTGGCTGGAGAAGGCCGCTGTGGCCGCTTCGGTCGCCGAGGTCATCGACGAGACGAGCTGAGACCCGGCGGCCCACAGGAAAATATTCCGAACCTATCCCGCCGTTCACACGTGAGAAGCTGACCCGGCAAGCTCCTCGACCAGCGCCAGCACCCGCAGCGGGCTGCCGCTGCCGTTGACGATCTTGAGCGGCGCGGCGATGACGACCGCCCCGGTCGCGGGGAGCTGATCGAGATTGCGCAGGCTCGCGAGGCCAAACCGGCCGGCGCCGTGCATGAAGGTGTGGTTCGGGAACGGCGGATCGAAGGTGCCGGCCTGGCCGGCGTCCGTCCCCACGGTCTCCACCCCGACACCGAGGATGTCGCGCTCCTCGAGGAGGAAGAGGGTCGCCTCCTGGTGGAAGCCGGGGCTGTGGGGGCCGTCGGCGCCGACGTTGAGGAAGTCCTCGGCGCCGGTGCGCCGGCTCCAGCCGGTGGAGAGCAGCACCCAGGCGCCGCGCGGAATGCGGCCATGCTGCGCTTCCCAGGCCAGGAGCCCGTCGCGCGTCAAAAGGAAGTCCGGGTTCGCCGCGACCTCCTCGGTCACGTCGATCACGCAGGCCGGACCGACGAAGCGCCGCGCGGGGATCGTGTCGCAGGCATTGTCCGGCAGGTCCTTGCCGGTGATCCAGTGGACCGGAGCGTCGAAGTGGGTGCCGGTGTGCTCGCCGAGATGGAGGGTGTTCCAGTACCAGCCCGGGCCTTTGTCGTCGTACCGGGAAATCATTTCCATTGTCACTCCGGGCGAGGAGGCGAACTGCGGCGGCAAGCCAATCACCGGAGTGTCCGGACCGAGGGGTTGGGTCAGGTCGACGACCCGGACACGTCCGGCGTCGAGCTCGGTCACAAGCTGCTGGAGGATGCTCATCGGCGGTCTCCTTCGGCTGGGCCGGCTGGGCTGGCTGAAGATACCAGGCTGCGCAGGTGACGTTGGAACTGAAAACGGTTCTCCAGGAAGTGCAGATCGATGAAGTAGCTCGCCGGCCCTTGCGGCTCGACCTTGGCGACCAGGCAGGAAAGCTCCCGGGCCACAAGAGCTTCCCTCAGGGCGCTCTGGAGCTCCTCTTCTGTACGGCAGGTGCCGGTGCGGGGAACGCCCGAGGCCGCGGCGATGGCGGCCAGGTCCGATCCCGTGGCGGTTGCGGTGGTGAAGCTCCGTCCCACCGAGAGGAGGACCTCGTTGTCGAACACGATGTGGATGAGATTGGCCGGCCGGTACCGGGCCATCGTGGTCAGGCTCCCGAGGTTCATGAGCAGCGAGCCGTCGCCGTCGATGACCACCACCTGCAGCTCGGGACGGCTCAAAGCGATTCCCAGGCCGACCGACGAGGCCAGGCCCATGGAATGCCAGAGATAGAAGAAGCCGGGCTGGTGTCCGAGGGAGAACAGCTCGGCCGGCGCGGCCCCCATATTGGTGACCACGATGCACCGCGTCAGCTCGGGATAGATGGCGGAGAGGGCGTCGACGCGGAGCATCAGTCCTCCCACATCAGGCCGCGGCACAGCAGCAGGGCGACCGGCCGCAGGCTGGCCTCGGCGAGCACGACGGCCTGACGGACGCGCGCGGCCACATGCTCCGGCGCGTCCAGGGCCAGGTAGGGAACGCGGAGAGCGTCCAAGACGTGCTCGGTGACGCCTCCGCCTTCCGTCTGCCACGGGTGCTCCTCCCCGAACCCACCGCGGTGGCTCACCACCATCACCAAGGGGATGCGGTACAGCTGGGCCAGGGAGACGATGCCGTTGATGCTCGCCAGGAGGCCATGGTTCTGCATCAACATCGCCGACTTCATGCCGGCGAGATGTGCGCCCGCCGACACCCCCACCCCCTCCTCCTCCTTTGCCAGGCGAACCAGGACCATCTCCGGGTCCTCCTCCGCGAGGCTCACCAGATGCACCAACCAGGTCTCCGGAAGCACGGAGAGCAAGCGGATCCCGCACGCCTTGAGGGCATCGTAGACGGTCTGGGAGTTGGTCGCCGAGACAGGCATCGTTCGCCTCAGGATCGCCGAAGCTCAGCGGAGCTTACACCACGGCTGTCCTGGCATGAAACAGACGAGCTTCGCCGCGAGTGAGGACGTCCGCATCCACTAGGATCGGGGGCGGTTGCGCCGAAACACGAAGGCGCGTGCGCTCGCAGAGCTTTTCAGCCGTCCTCCGGACACTCCGATGAGCTGAGGAGTTTTCCAACGGCTCGCGGTAAAAACCCAACGTCTCCCAGAAATTCCAACGGCGCACAGCGTTTTCCGGCGGCGCGTTGGAGAATTCCAACGGGCCACGGTAGTTTTTCCGCTGCAGCGTTGGAGAATTCCAATGGGGCTTCGGAAAACTCCGGGAGCCTTTGGAGAATTCTGGGGCCCAGGCGAAAATTCCAGCCGCCAGCGGCGTTTTCCGCTGGCGCGCTGGAGAATTTTCAACGGGCTGCCGGCACCTTCGACGGCCTGCCTGGTTCTCCGGCGGCGGGCCGGAGACTTCCGGCGGGCAGAGGAGATTCCATGAGTGCATGCCGCGGTTTTCGACGGCTCGTTGGAGGGTTCCAAGAGCGCGCGGCGCTTCCGTGGGCGCGCTGGAAAATTCCGATCGACCTGCCGCGAGCTTCAGCCGCCTGCCGCGTTGTCCGGCGGTCCGTCGGACCCAAAGGGAGCACGGCGTTTTTCAGCCGCGCTTTTCTCGCGAATTCAGCGGACTGCCAGAGACTCCGTGTGACGCATGCCCTTCATCACCGCCGCTACGCCCAAAAGCCGGACAGCGCCGGTGCCCTCTGCGCCGCGTAGACCCCCGCCCATGTCGCGTCGGCGCCGCCTACTCGTGATTGCTGGGAGCGCCGGCATCCTTGCCGGCCGACGAACGCCCGTGCGCTGTCCGCTGCAAAGGGTGAGATGCCGGAAATCTCTGCTTGTGTCATGTGGACACTTCCGTGCTTTACGCCCAACGCTGTGGCGGCTCAGCGCGCGGCGTCAGCCGTCCGCTGGAGCCGCTTGGTTGGCCGAACCAAGGTTTCCTGCTCGCGTATATGGCGATTGCTCAACCGCGCTGCCTTTTCTAGTGACCACATCGAAGCATAATCCGAAGCGACTATCATCAATACGAGCTTGGCTGATTTGTACGTGTCTAAGTATAGCACTCGAAGTGAGTGCTTGTTTTATGGCCGCCTTTGTTTCTTCTGTTGCTCGGGCGCCAATAATAACTGCAGTAATGGCTTCAGGCTGCAGCGGGAAGAGATGACACCGGCTCACGACTCTGTGCGGGTAGAGCTTCGAATCAGTGAGTGGAAGTACCATTCGCCACTCTCGTTCATATTCCCATTCAGAACTCTTTGTAAGTAGGACCTGTCGAATGAGCAGGCTTCGGGTAGCTTCCGGGTCCGCTGCATGCGCTTCGGGATCGAATATAACCGCAGGTCGTTCGCGGGCATATTCTACCTTCAACAGTCGGCCGACTCCGGCGCGAGCAGTCGGCCTAGCGAAGAAGGCATTGGTCGCGTCGAACTCAACGACGAAACCCTGATGCCGATCAGCATAGTGTGACCACATAAGCAAGCTAGTGGGCACTTCGCTAAGACTAAGAATACCAAATTGTTCCGCGAACGTTAGTTGGAACGTCAGCGAGAGTTCCGGTGGCATATCGATAACACGGGGTTTCAACGGTGGAATAGCGTCATGCCCCAGGAAGTCGGCAAGATGCCCTAAAACTCCCGGACTAAGCCGCCCTAAATCTTTCGCTACGGGGCTTAGTGGAACAACCTGCTTCATGACGGGCGTGACGTCGAACGGATCATTGAATTCTATGGCCTGGGTGAAGCGGACATGTAGGTCGCTAAGAACATCGCAGCGCCTTGGAGAGAGGTATTTGTACAATCTCATACATTCACTCCCATCTACCGGCCAACGCTGTGGCGCCTTAGCGTGCAGACGGCAAAGCCGACTGTCCGCTGGAGGCGTTGGTTGGGCGTGTCCGCGCAAGCTTTGCGCGGTTCTTTCTGTGCATGTACAGCTTTAGTTCTGCCTCTCTTATAACTTGATGTCCTTGAATTCTACTTCGCTGCTCTCGATGTTGCTCATCAGTCCAAGGATCGTAGTCCATCTCGTTTTCCGAGTGGGTATAGCAAAGGTGCTCATACAAAGGCCCTCGAGCGCTTGGAAAACGCACCGCTTCTGTAATAGTGTCGGCATCCATCGACTCCGATGATTCAGATATCAGGAGCGTGGACAGAAAATCCAATGCCTCCTCGCTCTCAGATTTGCCAAGTGCTTCTATAGCATTGAGCTGTGCAGCAAGGTCGTACTCCCATGCTGCCTCCTTAATGCAGACCTTCCGCAGATGCCACCAATTGCGTCTCCTATAGACAGGAGGGTCGCAGTGTCCTCCATTTGCGATTTCTATCCAAGCGCTGATTGGCTTTCCGTCTACCTCCGAGGCACCAACCTCTTGAGCAGAGTTTACTTGTCCTGAGCCAGTGAGCATATATGGATTTTGAAAGCGGCGCCGTCTCGCCCTGATAATTTTTGCCGTGCGCCGTTTCTCGAACCCGGCCCTCAGCCAAAAGATGACAACTACAACTGCCACCACAGAAAAATACAGCAGTCCCGGCAGAAGCCCAACTACAGGCTCCAGTCGATGCATACGCGCCAATGTCAGGCCATAGTAAACAAAAATAACAATGTCGATACAAAGCGAAAGCGCGAGCAAAGCCATTCCAGCTACCAAATTTCCTGCTGTCTGCTCATGGCGTGGAATCCAAGGTCTGTCATTCAACCAATCAGAGGCACTGTACGTTTCTTTCTTGCCCTGAGCTATGAATAATGAGGAGGCGCTACTCAACCTAAGCGAGATGACACCCAGGGGAAGCATGATTGCAGCCGACGCCAGCCAGGCATTTAGAGTATCGCGCGCGGTCCCAATCTTCGCGGCTGGCCAAAGACTGCTAGTCAAGAGTAGAACGCCGTGAGAGGAGGCCGCGTAGAGAAAGATCCAGAAGACTGTGAATCCAAATTTTTCCAAATCTCTCGCCCTGCGCTCCTCAGAGTTAGTTGTATAAGAAGACAGGCCCGGGAGCGATTTTCCCTTAGTAAGGAAATAAGCGATAGTCGATCCGACTATAAAATATGAGAGCAGGCGAGGGTTGACCTTATCAGAGAGGATGTACGGGCTTAATCCTTGAAGGCTAAACAAATCCACGGCAAACTCAAGATAGCCGACTAATATCTGCAGAACAGCTTCTGTGAGAAGCTTAAGAATATCCATGGCGCTTCCAGGCATCTTGTGAAGTTTCACCGCCCAACAGCTACGAGGAGCGACGGCATAGGGCTTCTACGCCACGTATAAGCGCCTCAACCCTCTTCGCTATCCTGGCGCTAACATCCTGTCGCTCCTCAACTTAGAAGAGCATACTCCCCTGCGTCGGGTGAGTCAACGCGACCAGAGAAGGAGAATAAGGCACCCCGTGGGCTGCTTGGACGTCCAAGATCGACGGATAAAACGCCCGAGGCTTTTTGAGAAAAGGGGGCCTATCTCTATGTGCCGCTGTTCCTTCCGCCCTGCCGGGCGACTTTATCCCGGGATGCCTTCTACGCTGTGATAGGCACCCCCTCGGCGTCCACCAGATCCGGGGCGGGCTGGCGAGGCGGCATTCCCCGCACTCTTCCTTGTAGGGCCGGCCCGAGGTCCCCTTGAACGGAACCCCCGGGGTTGCCGTGCCCGGAAAAGGAGCTGCTCATGCGACATCCTCTGGTCCGCGCCCTCGCTCTCATCCTTCTCCTGGCGGTCGCGGCCCCTCCGCTCGCCCTCGCGGCGGGCGAGCGCCTGCCCCGACCTCAAGCGGCCTTCCCGTCCGTCCTCGAGCAGATCTGGCATCTGGTCCGGACCGCCTTCGTGCTCTTGGATCACGAAATCGACCCTGACGGTCTGCAGTCCTCGGATCCCGATCGCGGCCACGGCATCGACCCGAACGGCTAGTGCGGGCTCCTCTTTCCGTGCCGGCGGCGCTCTCGACACGTCGCGACGTGCCGCCGGCACGATTCTTTGTTATCCTCGCGCAGAACTGACTCTGTGAATCCGCGGGGAACAGACCATGGACGATATCCATCTCTCGCGCGAGATCCTGCGAGCGGCCGATGACGGGAAGCTGCCGAGGAGCTTCGTCGACGAGATCAGGGCAGAGCACCTCCTCAGCCTCTGCCCTCACTGCCGGGCGGAGGTCGAAGCTTATGAGGCGGAGCGCCGTGCCGGGACGTCTGTCCTGAGCCGAGTCTTCCAGATTCTCTCGATGCTCCTCGAGCGATGGATGGCCTGGAGCTTCCCGGGAGCTTCGGCGCGCCGAACGGGACCTGCGGGATCTTCTCACCCTTTCCCCCGAGGAACGGATAGGACGGATCGAGCGTGCCCGGGGACGCTTTCGGAGCCCGGCCCTGGTCCGCTTGCTGCTCGAGAAGAGCCGAGGCTGCATTCCGGAGCGGCCTGCCGAGGCGTTCCAGTGGGCGGATCTGGCTCGCAAGATTGCGAATCGCAATCCACGGATGCCTGAGTACTTCGACCTCTATGTCCTGGCGACGGCTCACATGGGAAACGCTCGGAGGGTGGGGGATGATCCTCAGGAGGCAGGCCGGCTTTTCACCCTTGCGCGCCAGGTCATGGCGGAGCACGGCGTCACCGACCCGGCAGTCGTCGCCAGGGTGGATGATCTTATGGGATCGCTGCGCAAGGATCAGCGTCGCTTCCCCGAAGCCGAGAGACTGCTGAAGCGCGCCGCCGTGCAATTCGATCTGATACACGCTCCTGAAGACGCCGCGCGGGTCCTCATCAACTTGGGTGATACTTATCATTCCTCCGGCTCCTTCGATCGTGCCATTGAGACCACCCGCTCGGCGCTGGATCTCTTGGGTGCGGAGTCGGACCTGCGGCTGCACATCGCCGGGCACTACAACCTCACCCTCCAGTTGGTCCAGGCGGGGCGGTTCGAGGAGGCGGCCGAGCTGCTGGCAGACGACGAGGGCCTCTATCGGCAGGTGCAGGAGCCCTGGCTTCAGCTCCGCCTCGTCTGGCTTCGCGGCGATCTCGCGGCGGGACAGCAGGATCTGGCTGCGGCCGAACGGGCTTATCGACAGACCCGCGACGGTTTCATCTCTCTGGGGATCGGATACGACGCCGCCATCGTCTCCCTCGATCTGGCGGCCCTCTGTCTGCGGCAGGGGCGGACGGCCGATGTGCGCCAGATTGCCGAGGAGATGTTGCCTGTTTTTCAGGCTCAGGACGTCCATCGGGAGGCCCTGGCTGCGCTTGCTCTCTTCCAGGAGGCGGCCCGGAAGGATCAGCTCACGGTCGAGCGGACGCTCGAAGTCGCGGCCTATCTGCGCGAGGCGCGGAGCGAGCCCTCTCTTCGCTTTGAATGGCGCAGGCGGCCGTAGAGGCTGGCCGGACAGCATTCCCCCGCTGCCGTAGTGCCCGGAATATTCGGTGGCACCCGATGAGGGTGGTCGATGAGGGTGCCCTGGAGCCTGTCGCCTTCCGACGACCTCGACAGCCTCCAGGGATCAGACCTATTTGGCCTGGGTGGCTGTCTCGCAGCAGTTGCAGGTTTTGGTGCACCAGCAGTAGGTTTCACCGCTCTGGATGGACTGGCTGGTGTCCTCCATGGCGCGGAGGCCTCCAGCCGCATCCCGGAGCTCCGGTGTGACGAGGTGGCGCAGGGTCTCGCGGTACAGCATGAGCTTGGCGGAGCGTTTCTTCATCGGTTTTCCCCTTTGGATTCAGTGATGCCAGCAGGCTAGGGGAGAGCTTCCCGGCTGTCAAGACACGAGGAGGATCCGGTCCCACTCCGGCTCGACGGTCGAGACGGCTGCCAGCAGGACGAGCGCGACGCCGGTGGCTCCTTCGAGCAAGCCCGGCTCGGCCGCCCATTGGCCGTTCGGGCCCGGCAGCGCGTGCCAGGCGCGAAAGCCGGCGATCCCCTCGCCGGGGACGCGGAGCTCCAGTGTGCGCTCGATCCAAGAGCGTGCCGCGTCGCGAAAGACCTCCTCGCCGCTCGCCTGCCAGAAACGGTTGAAGAGATGGGCGAGGCCGGCAGCGCCATGGCAAACCCCGGGGTCGCGGACGGAAGACTGCTCCGGTGGGCGGCGGGCGGCCGCGCGCGCGACCTCCAGCGCCTTGTCTTCCCACGCGGGTTCGCCGACCGCCCGCGCGGCCACCAGCAGCGTGGCGGCGATGCCGGGGTCGCCGTAGCACCAGGCCAGACGGGAAGCGGCAGAATCTTCGCCCGCTACGAAAGCGGCGCCGAAGCAGGAGCCTTTTCCGGCCGGCAACTGGTGGGTGAGCAGCCAGCGCACGGTCCCGTCGAGCAACGGCCGCGCTCGGTCGGCCGCTACGCCGCCCCGGCAGGCGATTGCGAGGAGCGCGATGACCGCCGGGATGCCGTGGGCGACCCCGAGGTTGTAGAGGCCCTTGGGATGGATCTCGCGCTGCCACTCCGGCAGCCGGTTCGGCGGGGTGAACCAGGTCGTGCCCTCGGGGCCGGTCTCCGCCTGCGTGACCAGGCGGTCGACCACCCGCTCCAAGAGCACGGCGCCGGACGGATAGGACAGCCGTTCGCGGGCATAGACGCCGAGCCCGGTGACACCGCTGATCAGGTCGTACTCGTCCTGCTCAGTGAGGGTGCTCAGGTAAGCCAGAAGCGCTTCGTCGATCGCTCGATGCGGGTCGTCGCCTTCGGGGTCCGGCTCGAAGAGGCGCCCCTGGAGATGCTCGGCGACCCAGGCGATGCCGGAGAAACCGCTGTAGAGCCCGGGCGGCATGACGGTGGTGGCGAGAGCCTGCGCTGCCGTGTCGAGAAGCGTCGCAGCGCGCTCGGCCTGATGCTCGTCGCCATTGTGCAGCGCCCGATAGGCATGGAGGACGGCTTCGCCCGCCGCGCCGCCGGCCAGGGAGGGGTACCGCAGACTGTCCGCCGGCGGCGTGTAGCTTTCGAGAGCACGGGCGACGTCCTCCACCGCTTGCAGAGAGCGTAGGGCCAAGTCGCCTTCGAGAAGTGGCCTCCAGGTCATAGGCCTATTCTGTCGCAAGCGACGGTAAACAGCGACGGATTCCAATTGAAGGCCGAGCATATTTCTTCTACGCTATAGCTCCGAGTGACCAACCGTCCGCCTCGCGGATTCGAAGGGAGTGTCATGAAGAAGATTGGTATGTTCCTGTTCGCTCTGGCTCTCGTGGTCGCGGCCCTCGTCGACCGGCCGGCGGAGGCCGCCGCTTGCGTGAGGCCCGCCTGCCCGTCATCAGTCTCCTGTTGCAACAACTCGGAGTGTGTGGCCTGGTGCCAATCCATCGGCGGCGGCGCGGCTGTCTGCCTGAAGCCTGGAACGACGGGCGGCTGCTGCGGCTGCAGGCCGCTCGAAGGCTGATAGGTCAGGGACTCAGGACTCCGGGCGGATCAGCCCGGAGTCTCAGGAGGCCGGAATCTTGGCCGCCTCCGCCTCGTCGGCCGCCGTCTCCACCGGCGGCTCGGGCAGCCAGAACGAGGCGATGAACCCGACCAGGTAGACGCCGAACCCGACCGCTGCGGCGGTCAGCGCCATCTTGGCGGGAGCGGCCGCGCGGTCGGAGGTGACGGCAAGGGTCGCGGTCAGCCAGGCGAACGAGGTGCCGATCAGGCGGCCGCCGATGTTGGCGGCGAAGCTCTCGCCGGTGCCGCGCAGGTGCAAGGGGTAGACCCGCGGAAGGTAGTTGCCCCAGAAGCTGAACTGCGCGACGGTCAGGAACCCGGCGATGAAGATCATCGGGTAGAGCAGATCGAGGCTGGTGGTGGCGGCCCAGGCGAAGGTCAGGGGCATCACGATCAGCCCGGGGATCTGGAACAGGCGGATCAGCCGGCGCCGGCCGACGATCACGACCGCCAACATGGCGAGCGCCACGCGGCCCGCCAGCCCGCCGACCTCCTGCACCTTGACGACGTCCGAGGCGACCGCCTGCTCGGTGCGCCGGGCCTCGGGGGCCGGCAGATCGGCGGTCCTCTCCCGCACTTCCTGGAGCCCCGGCACCATCTGCGGGATCTGCTGGATGGCGCCGAAGGCGGCGCCGTAGGACATGGCGAACATCAGCGTGGTCACCAGGGTGGTGCGGCGCAGCTCGGGGGCGAACAGCGCGGCGATGCTCGGCCGCTGGAGCGTGCCCTCCTGGCGCTTCTTCTGCCAGGCCGGCGACTCCGGCAGGAACGGCCGGATCAGGATCAGCGGAATGGCCGGGATGACGCCCGACATCAGCGTATAGCGCCAGGCGGCGTGGGGATCGGCGACGCCCTCCGCGACGATGGCGGGCAGGCTCGCCGCGTACTTGACCACCAGGCCGCTGACCACCGCGACCATCAGGCCGCCGAGCGACGAGAACGCCTGGGTATAGCCGAGCACCTTTTCACGCCGCTTGGGCTCGGGAAACAGCTCGGCCAGCCAGGCGACGGCGGCCACGAACTCGACGCAGACGCCGATGAACACCAGGCAGCGGCAGACCAGCAGCATCTCGATCGAGGTCGAAAAGCCGGCCGCAAACGCCGCTCCGGCGTAGAGCAGAATGCTGAACGTGAGCACCCGCCGCCGGCCCAGGATGTCGGTGAGGTAGCCGCCCAGCAGGCCGAAGATGCCGCCGGCAAAGGCCGGGATGTAGAACAGCCGGCCCACCCACATCTGGAACTCGGGCGAGCCCGGCGTGGCGCCCACCAGCTCCTGGAGAGCCGGGCGGACGATGAGCGGCAGCATGAGCAGCTCGTAGATGTCGAAGGCGAAGCCCATTGCAGCGATGACGCAGATGAGCCACTGGGTAGTCGTGAGGCCTGCGGTCTTTTGGGGCACGGGGAAAGTTTATCCGACCCGCCCGCCGCTTGCACAGGCGGAACCTCTGGAGAAGGTCCCGCCCGGCCCCTCATTCAGCGGCCTGCCTTCAGAGCTGGCCTTCAGCTCCGCTTTTCCGGAGAGGTCTAGTAGACCTGCGGGCAGCCGCCCTTGACCGGCGTCACGCAGGCCCTGCAGAAACTGTCATTCCCTTCCGCGGGTGGGTTGCCACAAAGGTAGCAACAGAGCTGGCCCGTCGAGGCACTGGGAGCTGTCGATGCAGCCGGTCATGAACGAGGGAGCGGGAACCAGATCGTTGGGGATCTGGGCCTGGCTGTCTGACAGAGTCGTCAGGAACGGTCTGGGGCCCCGGTGTGCCGCTCCCCGCTCACGCGCCCGGTCCGTGTTCACGGCCACCGTGGATTTGACTTTGACCCAGCATCCTTGAACGCGCGCCGGCAAAGTAGTAGATTCAGCAGTCTGGGATCAAACCGATGAGCGCTGGAAGGAGAGGCACGCCGCCGCCGCCGCCGATCCACTGGCCAGGATCTGCCGCGCGCAGCCTCCAGGCAAAGCTGCCGGCTCCGTCGCGGCCTCTGCGGAACGCCGCGCAGGTACCCCCACCCATCTACAATCCGCAGACGGCACCGAAGGCTGGCGCCGGTGTGGGAACGGTACAGGCAAGACTTCCGATCCATCTTCCCCATCCTGCTCGCCCGGGGGTCATTCAGCGCCTGCGGGGTATGGATCTTCAGGAGGCCGCGGAGATGGCCCTGGGCTACGCCACCGTCAAGCTCGCCACCGAAGTGCAGGGACTGCACGTCGACGGCAGCGTCGCCATGACGGCCAACAGACCGGCGGCCATGCAGGCGATCAGCGAGGAGCAGTTGTCAACCCTTCTGCCACCGCTTTCCAGATACGGGCCTGCGGTCCAGAACATCAAAAGCGCCGTCAGCGAGCAGAGCTGTGCCACCAAGCTGGCGGCCAAGGATGGCAGTCTCGTGATCCTGGGCGCGGGAGGAGGTGACCTGCACGCGGAGCAGCGCCTGCTGCTGGTCCTGGCCTATATGCTGCAGACAAACCAAGTCCCACAGACGATCCATGTCTGGGGCGCAAAGCCGCCGTGCGGAACCTGCCGGGCTGTCCTGACGGCTTTCAACAACGCGCTGAACAACGTCTATGACAAGGCCATTCTGTTCAGCGGAGCAGAGGGACAGGACCGCAGCCGGACCTCTCTATCACTGCGGGGGGTCTTCGGAAATTCCGTTGGGGACTTCGGCATCTTCGTGGCTCAATACGAGTCGGGCCTGGGTTAGTTCAGACTGAGTCCGGTCGTAGGCGCACCCTTTCAGACGGTCTGGGAGAGCGATGCCGAAGCGTTGACCGCGGGCTCTCCAGCGGTGTCGAGGCCGAGCCCTTCGATCACGCCGAGGAGCTGGTCGCGGACGGTCTCGCGGGAGTAGTCGCGGGCGAGGCGGCGGCGGCCGTTCTCGGCATAGCGGCGGCGGGCGGCGGGATCGTCGAGGAGCTCCTGGATGGCGGTCACCCACTCGATGGGGGGTGTGCCGACGACGCGGAAGTCCTCCCCCTGCCGGCCGGTGGTCCCGGCCACCGCCCAGTGGGTGGCGATCACCGGCACGCCGGCCGCCCACGCTTCGAGGATCTTGATCGGCACGCCGGAGCCGCAGCGCATTGGCGCCAGCGCCAGGGTGGATTGGGCGAGGACCGAGCGCATGTCGCGCGGCGACTCGACGAGCCACACTCCTGGACCGGCTGCGGTCACGGCACGGCGGATCACCGGCGCCGGCCGCTCTCCGGCCACCACGACCCGGACGTCCGGCCGGGCCTGCCGGACCGCCGGCCAGACCTCCCGCAGCCACCAAGCAATGGCTTCTACATTGACGAAGTAGCCGAGGTTGCCGGTCATGGCCAGGACCGGGCCGGTCCCACCATCGCTCCACAGGCGCTCCTCGGCGAGGGGCGGCTCGGCTTTGCGCTCGCGCAGGGCCAGGCGGACGACTCCGACTTTCGCTGCCAGGGAAGAGGGGAGGCGGTTGACCAGCGCTTGGCGGTCGCGCTCGCAGACCAGGACGACCCCGGCCGCCCTCTCGGCCAGCCGGCGCTCGCCGGTAGCCAGCAGGTGGGCTTCCAGGCGCAGGAGCGGGCGCAGCCAGAGACGGTCGACGTCGGCGCGCAGCGAGAAGTTGAGGGAGAGGCTGTCGATCAGGTCGACGAGGATCGGCGTGCGGCCGAAGTCCTCCAGGTGGATGGCCAGGCGGACGAGTTGGAGGATGCCCAGGTCGGCCTGCGGCGCCAGCTCGCGGAGGCGCCGGCCCAGGTCCGGCTGGTAGAAGAGGCCGCTCTGGAGCGGGTGGCTCTCGAGCAGCACCCGGGCCATGCCGGGCAGGAGCGCGCGCTTGCGGCGGGTCCGGTAGAGCTCGATCCGGTAGGGTCGATCGTCTGGCGGAGGCGGCTGGTCGCGGCCCGGGGCCGGGGTGAGCAGGGTCACCTCATGGGTGTCCGCGAGGAAGTCCAGCATCTGCAAGGCCCGCATCTGGTCGCCGCGGCGTGCCGGCCAAGGGTAGCGGGAGGTGGCGAGGAGGATCTTCACGCCGTGGATCTTCACGCCGTGGCTAGACCAGCTTCAGGAGGTGCCCCAGCTTCTCGCGCTTGGCCCGCAGGTAGGCGCGGCTGCTGTCGGTCGGCGCGATCTCCAGCGGGACGCGCTCGACGATCTCCAGGCCGTAGCCGCCGAGGGCGATGTATTTGCTCGGGTTGTTGGTCATGAGGCGCATCTTGCGGACCCCGAGGTCGCGCAGGATCTGGGCGCCGATGCCGTAGTCTCGCTGGTCGGGCCGGAAACCGAGCCGTTCGTTGGCCTCGACGGTGTCATGCCCTTCCTCCTGCAGCTCGTAGGCGCGCAGCTTGTTGATCAGGCCGATGCCGCGCCCCTCCTGGAGGAGGTAGAGAAGCACGCCTTTGCCCTCGTCGGCGATCTTCGCCAGCGCCTGTTCGAGCTGGACGCCGCAGTCGCAACGCGCCGAGCCGAAGACGTCGCCGGTCAGGCACTGGCTGTGGACGCGCACCAGGACCGGCTCGTCCGGATCGATGTCGCCTTTGACCAGTGCGACGTTCTCGTCGCCGGTCACGTCCGAGCGGTAGGCGTGGATCTGGAATTCGCCGAAGGCCGTAGGCAGGCGCGGCGCGGCGAGCTTGCGCACCAGGGTCTCGTGCCGCAGCCGGTAGCTGATGAGGTCGGAGACGGTGATCATCAGCAGCCCGTGGCGCAACGCGAACGCGGTCAGGTCCGGCACGCGGGCCATGGTGCCGTCGTCGTTCATGATCTCGCAGATCACCCCGGCGGGCGTGAGGCCGGCCAACGAGGCGAGGTCGACCGAGGCCTCGGTCTGGCCTGCGCGCTTGAGGACGCCGCCCTTCCTGGCGCGCAGGGGGAAGACGTGGCCGGGCCGCAGCAGGTCCTCGGGCCGGGTCGCCGGATCGATGGCGGTGAGGACCGTGGCTGCGCGGTCGGCGGCCGAGATGCCGGTCGTCACCTTGCCACGCGCTTCGATCGAGATGGTGAAGGCGGTGCCGAAGGGCGAGGTGTTGTCCTCGACCATCAGGGGGAGGTCGAGCTGCCGGCAGCGCTCCTCGGTGAGGGCGAGGCAGATGAGGCCGCGCCCGAAACGGGCCATGAAGTTGATCGCCTCGGGGGTGGCCTTTTCGGCCGCGATGGCGAGGTCGCCCTCGTTCTCGCGGTCCTCGTCGTCGACGATGATGACCATCCGGCCCTGGCGGAACTGCTCGATCGCCTCCTCGATGGGGGCGAACGGTGTGCTTTTGTTCATGATGTCGAGTGTACAACACGGACGCACCGTCCTTTAGAACGGATTCCCGAAGATCAGCGACACCGCATAGCCCCTCTCGCCCTCGATGCGGTCGAGCTTCCAGCCGACGTCCACCCGCAGGGGGCCGATGGGCGAGAGGTAGCGGACGCCGAGGCCGGCTCCGGCCTTGAGGTCGTTGACGTCGATATCCCGCCAGCCGGCCCAGACGTTGCCGGCGTCGTAGAAGGCCACCCCCTCGACCGGACCGAAAAGCGGGAAACGGTACTCCAGGTTGAGCAGCAGCAGGCCGTTGCCGCCGACCGGCGTGATCCTGATGCCGTCGGTCTCCTCCGGGTCGGGGCGGAGGAACAGCGTTCGCCCGGGGATGCCGAGGTCGTCGCGGTCGTAGGCGCGGTGGGTGGTGCCGCCGCCGGCGAAGAAGCGTTCGTCGATGAAGACGTCGGCATTGGGGAGGTCTTCCAGCAGCTCGGGGTCGTCCCGCCCCAGCGTGCTGAACGGCTCGATAGCACCGGCGCGAAGGCTCGCGGCGACGACGCCCAGGCGTCGCAGGTTGAGATATTGGGTCTGCTGCACGAAGAGCTTCAGCCAGTCGCCCCTGGCCGAGGCGATGGGGAAGGCCCACTGGAGCTGGGCGAGGGTGCTCCAGCCGCGCGTGGCCAGCACGGGATCGTCGCGGCGGTCCCACAGGAACCCCGGCGTCAGGCTGGAGATCTCGAACGGCCGGTCCTCGCGGTCGACGCCGATCGGCGGGAAGCCGGGCTCGACGGTGGTCTCGACGATGCGATAGTCGTAGGTCAGGCTCACCCGCCGGTCCGTGTAGTCGCGCACCGCCTCGATCCGCCCGCCATAGCGGACCACGTCCCAGTGCTCCTTGTCCTCGTTGAAGAAGAACAGGGAATAGGAGAGCGGCACCGGATAGCGGCCGACGTAGGGCTGGTTGAACAGGATGCGGAAGCTCTGGTCGGGCTCGCTCACCCGCACGTCGGTGCGCAGGCTGAAGGCCCGGCCGGCGACGTTGCTGTGGGTGAAGCTGAAGCCGCCGCGGGGCCGCCACGGCGTCGGATCGCCTGACTGGTACTCCACGCCCAGGCTGTAGCTGACCCGCCGCGGCCGGCCCTCCTCCACCCGCACGATCAGGTCGCGCTCGGCGGAGAACAGGCCGGCGCTCTTGAGCTCGACGTCGACCCCGGAGAAGATGCCGAGCTGGTAGAGGTTGCGCTCGATCTCCAGCCGGCGGCCCTCGCTGATCGGGTCTCCCGGCTGGACCGCCAGGGCGCGCTGGATCACCTCGCTGCGGGTCCTGCGGTTGCCGCGCACGATCACGCGGTCGAGCACGACCTGGTCCCCTTCGAGGGCCTCGATGGTGATATCCACCAGGGTCTGGTCGGGGTTCCAACGGGTCGTGGCCGAGACCTGGGCGGTGGCATATCCCCGGTCTTGGTAGGCCTGGCGGAGGCGGTCGAGGCTCCTGCTCCAGGAGGAAGGGGTGGAACGGCCCGCCGGGCTTGAGCGGGAGCTGGTCCTCAAGGGCGCGGAGGTCGAGCGACTCGACGCCCTGGACGTCGATCGTCCCCACCTGCTGGCGGGGGCCTTCCACGATGGGGATCTCGAGCCGCAGCCGGTCCCCCTGCTCGCCGATGCGGGCGGGACCGACCTCGGCCTGGGCATATCCCTGGAGGGCATAGAACGAACGGATGTTCTCCAGGTCCTTCTCCAACTCGCCGTCCACCAGCCGGCCGCTGCCCAGGTTGAGCAGGCTTCGCGGGGCGGTCGTCATCAGCTCCGCGAGCTGGTCGTCGCTGAACGCTTCATTGCCGGTGATGTCGACATCCGTCAAGGTGTGCTCCGGGCCGGGGTCGACGCGGAGGACGACCTGGAGCACGCCGTTGGCCGGCTTCTGCTCGGATTCGACCTTCACCCGGTAGTGGCCTTCGCGCTGGTAGTAGTCCCTGATCCGCTCGGCCGCCTGGAGGAGCAGGGCTTCGTCGTAGCCCTGGCGGCCGAGGAAGGGGAGGAGGCTGTGGCGGCGCAGCTCGCGCTCCTCGGCACCGATCACCTGGAGCTTGACGAGGGGGCCGACCTCGACCGGAAACGTCAGCCGCACGGTGCCGCTCGGACGGTCGATCTCCTCGACGGGACGGTCGACCTGGGCGGTGCGGTATTCCTTGCGGATCAGCCAGTTCTGGAGGCGATCGGCGTCTTCGCGGGCGGTGCGGCGGTTGAACGGCTTGCCCGGCTTCAGCTCCAGCGGCTCGAGCAGCGCCGCGGGCGTCAAGGGGTCGATCGCGCCGTCGAAGAGCACGGTCTCGACGCGCGCCCGCGGCCCGCTCTGGATCTGGTAGGTGACGACCGCGGCACGGGTCACGGGGTTGGTGGCGACGTGGACCCGGACCTCGGCCTGGAAATAGCCGCGGTCGTCGTAGTACTCCTGGAGCCGGTAGACGCCCTGGACGACCTTCTCCTCGTTGAGCGGCTCGGCCTCGTTCTGCGGGATTTCGCGCCGCAGCTCGCCGGCGTCCAGGCCGAGCTCCCCCGTCCAGGCGGACCTCGTCGACGAGGACCACGGGGCGCAGCACCAGGATGGCCACGACCCCCGCCCCCGTCTCGTCGGGTTGCGAGTAGAGCTCGATCTCGTAGGCGACGCCGCTCGCCTGGACGTGGCGCAGGGTGAGGCTGACCGCCTCCTCGGTCAGCGGCTCGCCCACGCTCACCTTGAGGAGCCGCTCCACCTCGGCGAGCCGCTCGTCGTCGAGCGGGGTCTCGCTGCGGATCTCGATGGCGGTGACGAGGGGGCCCTCACCCCCGGCCCCTCTCCCATCCGCACTCCCTTCCCCCGGGAGAGGGGAGCCCCCACCCTCAGGCTCCTGCGACAACACCTCTTCTTCCCCCCTCTCCCGGGTGGTTGGGAGTGCGGATGGGAGAGGGGGGTCAGGGGGGTGAGGGTCCTGCGCCCAGGCCGCGCCGCCCGCCAGCAGCAACACGAAAAACAGGCTCCGCGCGAGCCCGGGCCGCTGCCTCAAAAGCGCTTCTCCCACTCGGCGTCGACGGCGTACGAGTCTTCCTTGCCGTCGCGGCTGAAGACCAGGAGCACGTTGTTCGCGATCTGCCACTCGGCGCGGACCAGGTACTCCTCGGAGGCCGCCGGATTGACGCTGTAGGTGACGAACAGGTTGCGGGAGATGCGCTTGCCGACGCTCAGGCGGACGCCGCCGAGGGTGCCGCGGCTGGTGTTCGACAGGGGGTCGATGCGGAAGCGGTCGAAGCCGAAGAGGGTGCCGACCCGCCGGCTGACCAGGGAGGCCGCCTGCCCCGCCAGGAAGCTCGACGGCCCGAGGTTCATTTCGCTCTCGACCCGCCGTTCGCCGGGCGCGAGGAGCCGCCCCTGGCCCTCCAGCTCCTGGCCGGTGGCGAGCAGCGCCAGCACCTCCAGGTCGGCCAGCCCCTCGTCGGAGGAGAACCGGGCCTTCATCCGCTCGAGGGTCCCTTCGAGGAAGAGCAGGATGTCGTAGTTGCGCACCTCGGTCCGCGCCACGATGTCGAAGGTCGGGTCCAGCCGGTACGGGTTGTTGAAGGTGATCAGACCGCGCTCGATCTCGTACTCGTTGTCCTGGTAGACCACCTTGCCGCCCGGCTCGAGCTCCACCTGCCCGAAGACGACGGGGCTGGCCAGGGTGCCGCGGACGGAGAGCTGCTCCAGGGAGCCGCGAAGGTTGGCGAGGTTGTTGTTGATGCGCAGGGCGTCCTCGCCGGTGATCTGGATGTTGAGCTGGGTGGTGGCCAGGAATTCGTCGGTCTCGGCCACCTCCAGGCGCTGGCGCTGCAGGCCGGTGCGCAGGAGCTGAAGGGGATCGACCTCGAAGTCCTCCAGGTAGAACAGGCGGCTGAGCCGTACCTCGCCCCGGATCACCCGGCTCTGCGGAGTCGCCGCTGTTGCCACGAGGGCCAGATCGGCGTCGCCGCGGGCGAGGAAGCCTTCGGGGTAGCGGACGCTGACGTCCTCGGCGATGACGTTCAGCCGATATGTGAAGGGCTCGCCCGAACGCGGCAGGTCCAGCCGGCCCGTGCCCTGGAGCTGGCCGCCGCCCATGCGCGCACGCAGCCCGTCGACCTCGATCGAGTCGCGGTTGAGGAAGACGAGCCCCTGGATCTGGTCGATCTGCGGGAAGTCGGGGACGATCAGCCGGCCCTGCCGCAGCTCGCCCTGCCCGTTGAGGGCCGGGTCGTCCGCGGTGCCGCGGACGGTCGCCAGGATGTCCAGGTAGCCGTCGATGTCGATCTGTGGCACGAAGAGCTCGGCCCAGACCGCCGAGATGGTGCTCTGGATGCGCAGGTTGAGCGGCATGGTTTCGCCGAGCCCGACCGAACCGGAGACGAAGATCTCGGTCTCGCTCTCCGGCTCCCCCAGGTAAAAGGAGCGGACCTCCAGCCGGTCCGGCAGGAGATCGATGACGACCGGCTCGAGGCTGGCGATGCGGTGCCCCTCGTACTGCACCCGCAGGTCGGCCAGCCGCAGCTCGGCCTGCCAGGTCTCCGCCGGGAAGTCGGCGTCGACGGCGAGGCTGCCCAGGAACGAGCCCTGGAGCTCCGGCAGCGGCTGCGGCGCGAGGACCCCGGCCAGGGCCTGCAGGTCGTCGCTGCGCACGTCGAAGGCGAGGTCGGCGCCACGCTGCAGGTCGAGCTCCCCCGCCGCCGTCGAAGGTGACGAGGCCGAGGAGCGAGCCGGTGGCGCGCAGCGAGCGGCCGTCCCAGGAGACGAGCGCCTGGGCCGTGCCCGACCCGCCGTCCTCGCCGAGGGGCCGGCCGGCCAGGGCGAGGCCGCTGCCGAGCACCCGCACGGTCGCCTCGGGCCGGTCGAACGTACCGCCAATGACCGCCGCCACCGACGTGCGGCCCTCGAGACGGCCGCCGGTGATCTGTCGGAACGGGTCGGCCGCGAGCGACAGCTCCGGCGCGTCGACGGTGAAATCGAGGGTCCCGCCCTCCTGGCCGGCGGGAGCGGCCACGAAGGTACCGCGGACCAGGACGTTGCCCGCGGGCGTCTCGGTGACGGCCTGGGTCACCTGGATGCGCGGGCCGTCGAAGAGCACGCTCGCGCGCACCCGGCCCACCGCGGCGCCGGCCACCGCCAGGTCCGCGACGTCGAAATCGGCCTTGCCGTCCAGATTCTCCGGATAGCCCTGGACGTTCACCTGGCCGGTGACCAGGCCGCCAAGGTCCCAACCCCGAGCGTCGGGGAAGAGGAAACCGGCTACACTGGCGGCGGGCCATGCACGGGTGTCCACGGCGAGCGCCATGGGCTCGCGGGCCACGGTCTCCCCTTCGCGCGGGAGGGGCACGCGGCCGGCGACGGTCATCTCTCCCGGGCCGCTCGTGAGAGCGATCTGCAGATCCTCGATCGCCTCGGGCCGCAGGAGCATCGAGCCGCGGACCACGTCGGCCCGCAGGTCGGGGGTGACGGCGTTGCGGAGGTCGAGGTCCATGCGGATCGCGTACTGGTCGCGGGTGAAGGTCACCTCTCCCCCCAGCCGGCCCTGTCCTGCCGTGGGCAGCCAGAAGGGGCGCTCCTCGCCCGGCTTGGCGTCCTCCATCAGGAGCGGCGCGATGCGGCCGAGGTCGCGGCTCGCCAGCTCCCAGGTCAGGCCGCCGGAGGCGCGCTCCAGGTCGAGGTCGAAATTGCGGGCGACCGCCTCCTGGGCCGGCGCCGTGACCCGGATCTCCGGGCTGGTGACGATGCCGTCCTCGATGAGCAGGCGGGCGGCGGTGGAGAGAGGAAGGCGGCTCTGCCGGTGGACGGCCTCGACCCGCAGGTCGGCGGCGCCGCTGCCGCGCAGGACCGCCTCGGTGTTGAAGCCATAGCGTAGATTGCCGCGGATCCGGCCGTCGAGGTTGCTCACCACCGGGAAGCGCTCGCCCGGAAACTGGTCCTGGATGACGGTCTGCAGGGAGAGGCCGGAGAGGGCCAGGTCGAGGTCGACCGGCGTGCCCGGCCGTCCCTCGTCGGACACCTGGACCACGACCAGCCCTTCGATCTGCCCGCCCGCGTATTCGGCTTCCGCGACGTCGGCGGTCACGATCTCGCGGTTGCCCTCGATCTCCGCTCCGATGCCGCGAAACACCCGGTTGAGGACGGCGATGCGCGGCGCGCTGGCGGTGCCGGACCACTTCCACTCCCTCCCGCGGACGTCGATCCGGCCGCGGAAGGTGAACGGGCCCTCGATCGGCTCCTTCATGTAGCCGAGCCGGTTGGCGAGCTGGGCCGCGCCCCGGGCGTCGACCCGCAAGTCCACCCGCCTCGGACCCCTGGAATCAGCGCGCCATTGGATCGTGCCGGCGACCCGCGTCTGGAGGTCCGGGCCGGCGATGCGGGCGCCGGCGATCCGGGCCCGCCCCTGCCGCGGGTCGAGGCTCGCTTTGACCGATACCGTGCTCCGCCAGGGAAGGGCGTTGGGGAGCAGGATCTTGACGTCCTGGGCGGTGGCCAGGGCATCCAGCCGGTCGCCGCCTTCTCCACCCCGCTCGGCGGAACCGATCAGGCGGCCCCAGACCGCGCGCGCCTCGACGGAGAGCGGCAGCCGGCGCTCATTGATCCGCAGGGTCCCGCCCTGGAGCAGGATGCGCCCGATCTGGACCTCGAAGCGCCGCGGCCCCTGTTTCTCGGTCCGCCATCGCGGGAGGTTGTCCGTGCCGTCGGGGTTGAGCTGGATGTAGATCTGGGGCTCGACGGCCTCGAGCTGCTCCAGGCGCAGGACGCGCTGCTCCAGGTCGCGCCAGGAGAACTGGACCCGGCCGTAGGGGATGTAGGCGAAGGGCGGGTCCCCGGGCTTCGAGCCCGGGATCACCACGTCGCGCACCTCGACCTCGAGCGGCAGGAAGTTGTAGTCGAGGTCGCCGATGCGGATCTGGCGTCCCAGCTTCTCGGAGACCGCGGCGGCCAGCCGGGCGGCGGCCTGGTTGCGGACGTACCGGCTCTGGACCAACAGCAGGGCGGCCGCCACCACCACGGCCAGGAACAGGAGGCCCCAGATGAAGGGGCGGACCACCCAGCGCCGCACGCGGCCATGCCGGCGGCGCGGCGGGGGCTCCGACGGAGGCTCGCTGTTCTCGACCTCGTCGCTCACGGGGTCTCCTCCAGGGGCTCGGGTACGCCCGCGCCGTCGGGCCGGCCGTCGAGGCCGCCCCAGCGGAGCTTGCCGCGCAGGTGATCGAAGAAGCCGCGCCCGCTGATCTTGACCAGGCGTACCCGGTCGCGGCTGCGGGTGATGCGGATCACGTCACGGTAGCCGAACGAGGTCCCCTCCTGGCCGTCGAGGGTCAGATAGACCTCCTCGCGCTGGGTCTCCAGCGTAATTTCGATCTGACCGGTGTCCGGCACCACGATCGGCCGCAGCGACAGGGCGTGCGGGCAGATCGGGGTGAGCACCGCGACCGGCAGCAGGGGGCTCAGGATCGGCCCGCCGGCCGACAGGTTGTAGGCGGTCGAGCCGGTCGGAGTCGAGATGATCAGGCCGTCGGCGCGGAAGCGGGAGATCAGGTGGCCGTCGATGCGCAGGGTCAGCTCGATGATGCGGGCGAGGGCGCTCTTGTTGATCACGGCGTCGTTGAGCACCCGGAAATTGAGCGAGCCGCTGCCGTTCCTCTGCAGCTCGACGTCGAAGAGCGACCGCTCCTCGGTGCGAAAGCGGCCGGCCAGCACCTGCACCAGCGAAGGGTACAGCTCGCCGCGGCCGATCTCGGTCAGGAAGCCGAGGTTGCCCAGGTTGACCCCGAGGATCGGCACGCCGGAGCCCACCGCCCGCGCCACCGACAGCAGCGTGCCGTCGCCGCCGAGCACCACCACCAGGTCGACCGGGTCGCCGGGGTGGAAGGCGGCGTCCCCGCTGCCGCTCCGGGCGCGCAGAGTGGCTTCGTCGAGCACGGCCTCCAAGCCGCGCCGGCGCAGCCACTCGGCCAGCTCGTGAGCCGTATGGACGGCCTCGCGGCTCGCCACCTTGCTGACGACGCCGATCCGCTGGAGCTTGCGCCGGCGCCTCATGCCGCTCCCTTGCGCAAGAGGGCGAACGCCTCGCGGTTGCCGCCGGTGCCGTGGATGGGCGAGTCGAAGAGGCCGGCGAGCTCGAGCCCCACCCCCGCAGGACCTGCGCCCAGCCGCGCCAGCCCCTCGGCGGTCTCGCGCACCACCTTCTCGCGGGCGGCCTCGTCGCGCAGGATGCCCCCCTTGCCCACGGCGCCCCGGCCGGCCTCGAACTGCGGCTTGATCAGCGGCAGCAGCAGGCCGCCGGGAGCGAGGTGCGGCAGCAGCGCCGGCACCACTTTCGCGAGCGCGATGAAGGAGACGTCGACGGTGATCAGGCCGCAGGGCTCGGGGAGCGCGTCGGACGCGAGATGGCGGGCGTTGGTCCGCTCCATGACGACGACCCGCGGGTCGGTGCGCAGACGATGGTCGAGCTGGCCGTAGCCGACGTCGAGCGCGTACACCCGGGCGGCCCCTCTCTGAAGGAGACAGTCGGTGAACCCTCCAGTGGACGCCCCGGCGTCGAGGCAGACCCGGCCGGCGGGGTCGATCCCGAAATGGTCGAGCGCGGCGGCGAGCTTGCGGCCGGCGCGGGAGACGAAGGGCTCCCTGGGCGCAAGGACCTCCAGGCGTGCCGCGCCGGGCACCGCCGTGCCGGGCTTGTCCACGCGCCGCCCCTCGACCTCGACCACCCCTGCCATGACCGCTCTCCGCGCCTGCTCACGGCTGGGGAACAGGCCACGCTCGACCAGAAGCTGATCCAGACGCAACTCCGGGGTTCCCCCTTCCGTGCCGTATCTTACGTCTCCTCGTTCTCGCCAGCGGCCAGACAGAACGGAAGCGCAAGCAGGAACAATGCCGGCCGCTGCACCTCGGTGTCCCCCCAGTTGTTCTCGAACAGCCCCGCCACGCTGAAGGCGAGCAGGGCGAGGACCGTCCCGGCGTAGAGATCGGCCCGCGGGCCGCGGCTCTTCCCCTCGCGCACGTAGCACCGCCAGGCCGCCCACGCGCTGCCGCCGAGCAGGGCGAGATAGGCGGCCAGGGCGGGCAGGCCCCGCTCGGCGGCGAGCTGCAGGAAAGTGTTGTGGAGGTGGGGGACCTGGAAGCGCGGCGCCGTGGGCTCCCGGTAGATCGGATAGCGCCGCTCGACCATCTCCGGCCCGAGGCCGAAGAGCGGGCGCTCCGCCACCATCGCCAGGCCCGCTTTCACCATGCAGAGCCGGTCGTAGTTCGAGTTGTCCCGCAGGTCGACGATCGAGGCCATGCGCTGGACCATCGGCACCGGGGCGAGCACGATGAACAGCAAGGCCGCCGGCACGTAGGCGAACAGGAGGCGGGGCGCGCGGGCGATCAGGAGCAGGGTGAGGGTCACCGCGAGAGCCACCCAGGCGCTGCGCGTGAGGCTCCCCAGCAGGGCGACGTTGATGAGCAGCAGCGCCGCCCAGCGCCACAGGCTCCGCCGCCGCCGCGGGCTGAACATCAGCGCCGCGAGCAGCAGGAGATCGCAGATCAGCAGGAACCCCGAAAAGGTCATGTAGTGCGAGAAGGGGCCGCGGATGCGGCGTTCGATGTCGCCGTAGCCAATCAGGTACTGCGCGAGCCCGGTGCCGGCCAGAAGCGCCCCGACGAGCACCAGCCCGTCGACCATGCGGCGCACGACGCGCTCGCCGCGCACGAAGAGGAACGCGAGGGGAAGGGCGGTGAGGGTGAAGAGCTCGCGCAGGCCGTTCAGGCTGGTGAGCGGATCGAAAGAGGCGAGGATCGAGGCGACCAGCGTCAGGGCATAGACCCCGAGCGGCACCGTGACCGGAGCCGCCGCCGCCCAGCGCACCCGGCGGACGCGCACGGTCCACGGGGCGGCGAGCACGGCCAGCCCGAGCAGGATGCTGCAGAGGGCGATGCTGAAGACGGCGAGGATATGCCCCTGGAAGAGCCAGGAGCCCGCCCGCACCAGCCAGGAGGGGCGGCGCACCGGCTCCGCCGGGAGGACCGGAGCCTCGCAGGTCGGCGCGGAAAGCCGGAGGTCCGCCGGCACGGGGCACGCCTGAGGCTACCGCCCGACGGCGGAGGCGGGGAGCGCTTCTTCGATCAGCATGATCGGGATGTCCGAGACAATCGGATAGACGAGCCCGGAGGCGGAGCAATAGAGGCCCTGCTCCACCACCGGCTCCTCGTCCCGGAAGTGCTCCCGGTACCTCTCGACCAGTGTGGCGCGGACCTCCGCCGGCAGCTCGATCAGCTCCAGCTCACCCTTGGTCTGCGGACAGACGAGGATCTCCAACAGCTCCGGATCGACCGCCATGACCTGGAGGATAGCATATTGATCGATCCTATCCCTCTCCCGGGAAAGAGGGAGCCCGCGCCGCTCACACCATCCCGCGGAGCAGGATCAACCCCTCCATGGCGAACGGCAGGGCGAAGGCCCAGAGGCTGATGGCCGCACGGTTGTGCAGGGCGCGGCGCAACGAGAAACAGTCGCTCTTCAC
This sequence comes from uncultured Holophagales bacterium, assembly GCA_963842525.1. Taxonomy (GTDB): domain Bacteria; phylum Acidobacteriota; class Thermoanaerobaculia; order Multivoradales; family UBA5704; genus UBA5704. Next base: position 116,785 of record CAWJGT010000009.1, on the reverse strand, counting down.
CGCCGCCGGGAGGGCGCGCAGGTCGGGCAGCAGCCGCGGCACCGCTTCGTGGTCGGCGAAAGCCGCGGGGTAGTCCCGCGCCAGGCGCTGCTCCTCCTGGAGCATCACCGGATAGTGCACGAGGAGCACGAGCAGGACGAACAGGGAGAGATTGAGGACCGGGGCGCCGAGAGCAAGGAAACAGGCCAGGAAGACCAGGTTGTTCCCGAGGTAGAGCGGATGCCGCACCATGCGGTAGATGCCCGTCCGGGTCACCTCGGCCCTCTTGTTGAGGTTGCCCGCTCCCCAGACGCGGATGAACACGCCGAGAAACACCAGCGCCAGGATCCAGGGCGTCAAGGGAGAGCGGCCCTCTCCGAGGAGGTCGAGGGGCTGGGCGTTGCCCCACAGGGCATTGGCGATGGCGATGGCTCCCAGCAGGGAGGCCAGCAGACCCCGGCGCCGGGCGATCCAGCTAAACGTCTTGCCACAGGCGATCTCTCGGAGGCCTCTCGCGGCCTCGGCGTGCTCAGTCATGCGACGCTCCTCCTCCTGGAAGCCGCATGATACCCGACCGATGCACGGAATTCAATGTTTTGGACGTTTTTTAGCGTCGGCGCAGGGGCGCGCTGTAATTGAGCACCAGGGACTCGGTGCCCGGATTGCCGTCGTGAAGACCGCCGTTCGAGAGGTGGTAGAGGCAGAGCCCCACGCGCGAGCCGTCGCGCATCCGGTAGGACAGCTCGATGTGGGAGCGGAACTCCAGCGGGCCGCCCAGGTTCTTGCCGTGCGCCGGCTCGTAGAGGCCGAGTGCCGAGCCGGAGCTGATCCCCCAGCGGTCTGCCAGCGGCAGCTCGATCCGGAGCCCGCCATAGGCGTAGAGGATGCCCCGGGAGCCGGCCATCGTTCCTGCGACCGGGATCAGGTCGGGTACGAAACGAGGCAGCCACGGGAAGCGGCGAGGGGCGTAGCGGACCTCGGCGCCGATCTCGAAGGTGTCGGCGTCCTTCAGGGTCTCGAACACACCCGAGCTGGCGACCACCTCCTGGGGCGGGCCGAGGCGATACTGCGACTCAGCGGCCGCCGAAACGGGCAACAGCAACAGCACAAGAATGAATCCGCAGGAAGCACAATCTCTCACAGCTCTTCCTCCCCATCGGGCTCATCGCTTGAGTACGAAGCAAAATCCCTTTCGGATGTGGGTCTCCCCAGGCTGTCCGGTCCGGGGACAAACCTGGGCGCTGTAGCAGATCGCTCGAGGGCAACGCGGGCCGCGCCTCCTCCCGCTCTCCCCTCGATTAAGATACCGCGTATGCCCGCCCCGCCTCCAGCCCCGGAGGTCTCCCTCGTGATCCCCGTTTACAACGAGGAGGAGAACCTGCCGGTCCTCGACCGCGAGATCCGCCAGGCCATGGAGGCCGTCGGCCGGCCCTACGAGGTCCTCTACGTCGACGACGGCAGCACCGACGGGAGCCCCGAGGTCCTGCGCGGCCTGGCCCGGGACGATCCACGCGTGCACGTGCTGCGCCAGCGGCACAACAGCGGCCAGTCGGCGGCGTTGGATGCGGGGTTCCGGCACGCCCGCGGTCCCGTCGTGGTGACCCTCGACGCCGACCTCCAGAACGACCCGGCGGACATCCCCCGCCTCCTCGAGCGGATGGACGAGCACGACGTGGTCTCGGGCGTGCGGACCCGCCGCCAGGACAGTTGGGTGCGGCGGGTCTCATCCCGGCTGGCCAACAGCGTCCGCAACCGGGTCACCCACGAGTCGGTGACCGATGTCGGCTGTACCCTCCGGGCCTACCGCGCCGAGTACCTGCGGCGGATCCCGGTGTTCAACGGGATGCACCGCTTCCTGCCGACGCTCCTCCGGATGGAGGGCGCGCGGGTGACCGAGGTGCCGGTCCACCACCGGCCGCGGCTGCACGGGCAGCCCAAGTATGGAATCAACAACCGCCTCTGGCGCGGCCTCGCCGACCTCTTCGGCGTCCGCTGGCTCCAGAAACGCTGGGTCGACCGGAACCTCTCCGAGGAGATCGACGCTTGGAATACAAATTCGTCTGGAACCTCTGGACCGCCATCGGTCTCTTCGGCCAGTCCTTCTTCTTCGCCCGCTTCTTCGTCCAGTGGATCGCCTCCGAGCGGCGGAAGACCAGTGTGATCCCCACGGCTTTCTGGTTCTTCAGCCTGGCGGGGAGCGTGGTGCTGCTCACCTACGGCATCCACCGGCGCGACTCCGTCATCATCATCGGGCAGATTCCGGGCCTGTTCATCTACAGCCGGAATCTCTGGTTCATCTACCGCACCCACACGCTCGCCCCGGCGCAGCCCCCAGGTGCCGACCAGCCGTGAGCGAGCCCCGGCCGCTACGGCAAGACGACCGGCGAGACCTCCGGCGCGACCTCCTCGTCCTTACCCTCCTCGCCGCGCTGGCCTTCCTGCCGGGGCTCGGGCGGCGCGACCTGTGGAACCCGGACGAGGCCCGCTATGCCGAGGTGGCCCGCGAGATGACGCTCCTCGGCGAGCTCGCCGTCCCGCACTTGAACGGCGAGGTCTACAGCCAGAAGCCGCCGCTGCTCTTCTGGCTCATCGCCTTCTTCGGAGCGCTGCGCGGCGGCGTCGACGAGACCGCGGCGCGCCTGCCGGTGGCGCTCTCCGCGATCGGCGCCATCCTCCTGGCCTTCCGGATCGGCGAGCGGTTCTTCGGCCGCCGCGCCGGCTGGCTCTCCGCCGCGGCCTTCGGAACCTCCTTCAAGATCCTCTGGCAGGGGCGGTTCGGACAGATCGACATGCTCCTCACCGCCCTGGTGCTCCTGGGGGTCTGGTTCTGGGTAAGAGGGTGGACCGAAGGCCGGCCGCGCCTCTATCTCCTTTTCTTTTTCTTCGCCGGGCTCGCCACCCTGGCCAAGGGCCCCGTGGGCCTCCTGCCGCCGCTGCTGTCCATCCTCGCCTTCCTGGCCCTGACAAGGGATTGGACGGAGATGAAGAGGCTGGGCCTGGGCCGGGGCCTGCTCGTCTGGGCTCTGGTGGTGCTCGCCTGGCTGGTCCCGGCCGGGATCAGGGGAGGAGAGGACTACCTGCGGCAGATCGTCCTCAAACAGAACGTCACCCGCTATGCCGACCCCTGGCACCACTTCGCGCCCTGGTACCACTACCTGGCGGCCATCCCGCACGGGTTCTTCCCCTGGTCGTTCCTCCTGCCGGCGGCGATCGTCGTGGGCCGGAAGCGGTTGACCGGGGAGCGGGAGCGCCAGGGCTTTCTTTTCGCCCTTTGCTGGATGGTGGTGACCGTCGTCTTCTTCAGCCTCTCGCCGGCCAAGCGGGACGTCTACATCCTGACCATGTACCCGGCCATGGCCCTGCTCGTGGGAGCCGCCCTCGACCGGATTGCTTCGGCGTGGCCGCGGGACCGGGGATGGGTCGTCTGGCCCTGCGGCCTCCTGGCCGGGCTGGCGCTGGTGCTCGTGGCGGGGATCGCCGTCTGGGGCCGCGGCCGGCCGGAGGCAATCCCCCTGGGCGGCGACCGCTTCGTCGCGATGCTCACGGCCGCCCTGGTGCCGCTCCTCCTCGGAGCCCTCTACGCGTGGTGGCAGTCGCGCTCGGGCCGCATCAGCCGCGCCGCGGCGGGCCTCGCGGCAGGAATGGCGCTGATCTTCGCCGCCGCTTCCCTCGTCCTCCTCCCCCGCTTCGACGTCTACAAATCCACCCGCGGCATGTCGCGCCTCCTGCTGGAGAAGATGGGCCCGCAAGACGTCTATGGGATCTACCCGCGGCTCGACTCGACCTTCCTCTTCTATACCCGGCGCAACGCCGTCCCCCTGGAGAGCCCCGAGGCGTTGCGGGCGTTCGCCGCGCGGCCGGGCCGGGTCTGGATTCTCATCCAGCGGGACGACCTGGCGAAGGTTCCGCCTCCCCTGCCGCCCCTCCGCAAGGTGGCCGAAGACCTGGACCCCCGCGAAGGCTACATCCTGTTCACCCGGCCCTGATTCGGCCGCCGCCTTGTCCGGCGGGTGTGATTTTCCGGGGCTCGGTGCGAATCATAGGGTGTAGGCGGCACCCTGGAGCGCCGCGAGCCAAAGGAAAAAACCCATGCCGAAACCAACACAGCAGGACAGATTCCTGATCCTGCTCGACGAGCACAAGAAGATCCTCTACAAGGTGGCGAGCTCCTACTGCAGGAACCCGGCCGACCGGCCGGACCTGGTGCAGGAGATCGTCGTTCAGCTCTGGCGGTCCTTCGACCGCTACGACGACGGCTACCGGTTCTCCACCTGGATGTACCGGATCGCCCTGAACATCGCCATCTCCTTCTACCGCAGCGAAGCCCGGCGATCGCGCAACACCGTACCGGCCGAGGACTCCATCCTCGAAATCGCGGCGGGTCCCGAGCCCGCGGAACCGGACGACAACCTCCAGCTCTTGCAACAGTTCATCGGACAGCTCGACGAGCTCGACAGGGCGCTGATCATCCTCTACCTGGATGGCAACCGCTACGACACCATCGCCGAGATCCTCGGAATCTCGGAGACCAACGTCGGCACCAAGATCAGTCGGATCAAGCAAAGGCTCCGGCGCGACTTCGCACAAACAGCTTGAAAAACAGGAGATATGAAAATGAACCTCGACGATATGAAACAGCTCTGGGAAGCCCAGGACAGGAAGCTGGACGCCAGCATCCGGTTGAACACCCGCCTTCTGCAGATGCCCGTTCTGAACAAGGCCGAAACCGCCCTGGGACGGCTGTCCGTCCTGCTGTGGATCGAGCTGCTCCTCGGCCTCGGGCTCGCCATCCTGCTGGGCTCTTTCGGCGCAGACCATGTCGCAGAAGCACGCTTCCTGATCCCCTCGGTGGTTCTCCATCTGAGCGTGATCCTTCTCATGATCGACGGTGGCTACCAGTTGTTCGCCATCCGAAGCCTCGACTACAGCGCACCGATCGTGGAGATCCAGAAGAGGCTGGGGTCGCTCCGCATCCAGCGGATTCGGGCCACCCAACTGACGTTCCTGTTCGCGCCGCTGCTGTGGGTGCCGCTGTTGGTCGTGAGCCTGAAGGGCCTGCTCGGCCTGGATGCCTACGCCATCTTCAGCAGCGGGTGGCTGGTCGCCAATGTGCTCTTCGGACTGGCGGTGATCCCGTTGGCGCTCTGGATCTCGCGGCGCTATGCGGACCGGATGGACCGCTCACCCTTCGTACAGAGCCTCATGCGGGACCTTGCCGGCTACAACCTGAACGCCGCGGTGGGCTTCCTGGGCTCGCTGGAGCTGTTCGAGAAGGAGGAGGCACGGAGCTGACGTAGGTTGGCTCGCGAGGGTCGGGCGCCCCGGAAACAGGGACAGGCGTTCGGTGGACGGGGCGCCCGTGAGTTTTCCTCGACCCGCAACGCGATCCTCTGGTATGATATCGGCGATGGACGAAAAACGCTCAGGCTACAGTCTCAGAGCGCCCGGGGCCGCGGGCACTTCGCTGCATCTGCCGGGCCGTGGTTTCCCGCGGGTCGACGATCATCTGGTCGTACCCGAGATCACGCGGGACGAGATCGTCGTCGGCCGCCGGGTCGTGGCCTGGCCGGCGGAGTCGCCCCATGCAACCCAGCACAGCGACCTTTCCTATGTGCTGCGGGCTCACGTGAACCCAGGGTACATTGCAGCCGTCGACCTTCTGACCCGGCACGGGGAAAAGTCGGACTTTGCCAGCGATGCCTGTGTGTACAAACGAGGCGTAGATCCAGCGACCGGCGGACGCTACCTGGAGGAGATCGCCTTTGAGGTGGTCTCCGGGCAGAGCCTTGGGGATGTGACGGAGAAGGCCGTGGAGATGCACCGGCGTGGGGTGCGCCGGATCTTCTCGGTCTTCGTCAAGAGGCCGCGGCTCTGCGAGTGGTCCCCCGCGAGCCGGAGTTGGGATCACCTGGAGGCCGGCTCCTACATCGAGGACCGCTGCCTGGCCGTGCCGCTGGCCGTCGCGGCCTTGCTCGATGCGGCCCTGGCCGATAACGCAGTGGCGGAGGCCCTGATTGCCAAGGGCAACCCGGCAATCCGCAACCTTGAAGCTGCGGCAGGAGCCAAAGGCAGAGCCGAGGGCAGGGCTGAAGGCATTGCCGAGTCGATCCTCAAGCTCTTGGAAGTGCGCGGTGTCGCCGTAAGTCTGGAGCAACGGGAAGAGATCCTGCACTGTTCAGACCTGGATCGTTTGGACCGGTGGTTGCGCCGGGCCGCCCTGGCCTCCTCTGCAGACGAGCTCACGCCAGACCAAAACTGATCGCGGCTCACCGCCCCCTTTCGATCGCCTTCCTCGCGAAGTTGTCGAGGAAGGAAGGAGCGAGGAGCTTGAGCCAGAGGCCGAGCTTGCCGCGGCCGGAGAGGATCAGCTCGCGCTCACGGCGGGCGGCGCCCTGGAGGATGAGGCGGGCGCAGGTCTCGGCGGTCATGATCCTGCCCTCCTGGACAGGGCTCTTCTCCAGCGGCTTGCCGTCGGGACCGAAGGCGCGCTCGCGGATCTCGGTGGCCACGAAGTCGGGACAGGCCACGGTCACGGTGACACCGCTCCCGGCCAGCTCGATACGCAACGTGTCGAAAAAGCCCACCATGGCGTGCTTGCTCGCGGCATAGCCGCTGCGCGTCGGGACGCCTGTCTTGCCTGTCATGCTGGAGACGGCGACCAGCCGGCCGCGCGCCTTCTTGAGATGCGGCAGCGCGTGCCAGGTGCACCAGACGCTGCCGAGATAGTTGACCGTCATGATCCGCTCGAAAATCGAGAGGTCGGTCACCTGGTCGAAGAGCGCCCACATGCTGATCCCCGCGTTGTTGATCAGCGTGTCGATGCGGCCGAAGGCCTCGACGCTCCGCGCGATCAGGTCCGCGCATTGCGCCTCCTCCGCCACGTCGGCCGGGATCGCCACTGCCTGGCCGCCGCGCCGGCGGCACGCCTCCGCCACTTCCTCGAGGGCACCGACGTCCCGCGCCGACAGGGCCAGCCGGGCGCCCTGATCGGCAAGTTGCAAGGCCAGCTCGCGGCCGATCCCGCGTGAAGCACCGGTCAGAACCACGACGTTGTCCCGGAACGCGCTCATCGCTTCCCCTCCCTGAAAGCCTGCACGCCCGTGGCCGGCTCGCCGCTCGCCATCACCTCGGCGCCATGGCGGGCCTCGATCCGCAGCCCCTCGGCGAGCGGCACGCCGAGGCCCGCGTAGACGGCCTGGCGGTCGCTGTTCAGGCAGATCTGGGGAAAGGCGGCCAGTGTGAGGGACAGCTCCAGGGCGCGGTCCAGGCTGCGGCCCTGCGGCACGACCTCGTTGACCAGCCCCATCGCCAGGGCCTCGGCGGGCTCCACCCGGCGGCCGGTGAGGATCAGGTCCAGGGCGCGGCCGAGGCCGACGATGCGCGGCAGGCGCTGGGTGCCACCGTCGACCAGCGGCACGCCATAGCGGCGTTCGAGGCAGCCGAAGACCGCGGTCTCGTCCGCGATCCGCAGGTCGCACCAGAGGGCCAGCTCGAGCCCACCCGCCACGCACCAGCCGGCGATGGCCGCGAGGGTCGGCTTGGTGGCGAGCCTGCGGGTGAAGCCGAGAGGCCCGTCCTCACCCGTCACCTGCGGAGCCTGCCCGTCGAGGTCCTTCAGGTCGGCCCCGGCGCAGAAGACCTCGGCGCCGCCGGTCAGGATGCCGACCCGCGCCTCGCCATCCCGTTCGAAGGCATCCCAGGCCTCTCCAAGAGCCTGGGCCGTCCGCCGGTCCACCGCATTGCGCGCCTGCGGGCGGTGAAGGCGGACCACAAAGGCGGGGCCTTCGCGGGAGACCTGGAGGGGCTCGCCGGACATGCGACCACTTTATCGCAGTCCCCCCGCGTCAGCCCGGCCTTCGGGTGTACATCGCCTCGCGGACCGCCTTGCCCTTCTGGGCCAACCGGATCCTGCCTTCGGCGAGCATCCGGCGCAGGACGTCCGAGGCGGTCCGAGGGCCGATGTCCTGTCCCAGGCGCTGCCCATAGCGGCGGTTGAATTCCTCGGCCACGGCGCTCGGGCCGAAGGGGTCTTGCAGGTCCGGGCTCGCGACGACCCGCCGGATCAGTTGGCTGACCCTCAGACGACCCGGAGGTGGAAGCTCCTCCTCTTCGACAACGGCCGGGACAGGGGGCGCCACGACCGGCCGGGCGAGGCCCACCGCCGTCTCGGCCGCCGTCCGGAAGGCTTCCAGACTCTGCTGCACTGCCGCGAGCTCGGCCGCGTGGGCCGCGCGCTGCTCCCGGTGATGGGCCTCCTGCTGCGCGTGCAACGCCTCCTGCTCGCGGTGGAAGGCCGCACGCTGCTCCAGATTCGCCAACACCTCCTCGATCGATACCTTCGCGCTCATTCCATTCTCCAGCAGAGCGGACCCCAAGCTGCGCCAGACGGCCATCGCTGCCGCGACGTCGCCGCCGGTCTGCCGCCGCGGTCCAGGTTGCGGTGAAGGGCCAGGCTTGCGGCAGAATACCACAAGAAGAGCCGGATCGGCCCAAGTTGCGGTGAATAAGCTTACGCCGCGGCAGATAAGCTTATCTTGCGGTGGATATCCTTACGTCGCGGTGGACAAGCTTAGGCGCCGTGAATAAGCTTAAGTCGCGGCGGAGATCCTTATCTTGCGGTGGATAAGGCTATCTCGCGGTGGATATCCTTAGGCGCGGCAGATAAGCTTAACTCGCGGTGGATAAGCTTAAGTCGCGGTGGATAAGGATATCCACCGCAGCTAAGCTTAAGTCGCGGTGGATTAGCTTATCTTGCGGTGGATACGCTTATGTCGCGGCGGATAAGGCTATCCGCGCCGGATAAGCTTATGTCGCGGTGGATAAGCTTATCTGGTGTAGACGCCCGCCTTATTTCGTGACCGCCGCCTGAGTTTTTCCCAGTTTTCAGCGTGGTCAGGTAGATTCGTCGGCGCAGGAGTGCGGGACGATTTTGCCTGTGGAGAGGTCGGGCAAGGCAAGCGAAGCCCGCCGGGCTCTCCTTGTGTCTTTTGGCGGACCGGGGATGACCCGACGGGCTTCCGAGAGGAGGCCATGTTAAGTCTGAAGGGCGTGGGCTGCAAGCAGTATCGAGAGCAGATGGACGGCGGGGCGGTTCCCGAGCTGAGCTGCCCGGATCCGGATTGTCAGAGGACCCGTCTGCGGGGCCACGGCTCCTACAAGCGCTTCCTCGCAGGAGTGCTTCAGGCCTTGCGGCGGGTGCGGTGCCCGCGTTGCAGGGTCAGCCATGCGGTGTTGCCGGAGGACGTGTGCGCCTATCGCGATTTGACCTTGGCGGCCGTGGAGGCGGGTCTGGCTGCGGGGAGTCCGAGCGAAGGCGCCGAGGTTTCAGGGCAGTGCGGCAGTTCGGGGGTGCGGCGGGTGCGGGGTTGGCTGCGCAGCGCGCACGAGCCCTTTGCCGCCAAGCTGCAGGCGCTGCTGGGGCCAGTGCCGGCTCCGTGGTGGCGGGGGGCGCAGGAGGTGGTGGGCCAGGCGGCGGGTTGGTTGACGCGGCTGCGGCACTTTCTGTGGTCGTCCTGGGGCTGCTTTTTCGGCGGAGTGAGCGGACTGTTCCGCCACGGCCGGCCGTCCTGGCGGTCAGGGGAGGCCTCTCCATAGGTTGGTAACTACCCATCGCAGGGTTCTGCCACGAAGCTACTGGCGGGGGCTGTGGGATGGTCCCAGAGCCCGATTGCGGAGACTTCGTGCGATGGATGAGAGCCAAAGAGAGCAGATTGCGTTGTTTCGCCACAGCGTCATTGCCGAGCTGATCAGCCGGCCGTTGGCGCCACGCGAAAAAGAGAAGCTGTTGTGTGCGATCGCGGAAAAGACGTGGACGATCCCGGGCAGCGCGCGCAGCCACGTCGGCCGTTCGACGGTGCGAGATTGGCTCGAGCTGTACCAGATCCATGGGTTTGAGGGGCTCAAGCCGGGCCCGCGTACCGATGCCGGGCGCTCGCGGGCGATCCCGGAGGAGGTGCAGGATCTGCTGCTGGCGCTGCGGGCCGAGCGGCCCGGTGCTTCGCTCGACAGCCTGATCCGCGCCGTGCATCTGTGCGGCCGCTTTGCGCCCAATCTGCGGCTGTCGCGCAGCAGCGTGCACCGCTTCTTCGCCGCCCAGGCGGTGCCGGCCCGCCAAGGGTCCAGCGCCGAGCCGGACGCTTTGGCTTTCACCTTTCCGCATGTCAACGACCTGTGGACCTCCGACCTGATGCACGGGCCCCGCCTGCTGGTGCCGGGGCGCAAGGACGGCGGCAAGACCTACCTCTACGCCTTCCTCGATGACGCCTCGCGCATGGTGCCGTTTGCCGCCTTCTACCTGGCCGAAAACGCCGCCTGCTTCCAGGACGCTCTGAAGCAGGCTCTGCTGCGCCGCGGCCTGCCGCGACGGCTCTACTGCGACAACGGCGCCACCTTCCGCACCCACCACCTGCAGGTCATCTGCGCCACGCTGAACATCTCCCTGGTCCACTCCCGGCCCCACAAGCCGCGCGGTCGCGGCAAGATCGAGCGCTTCTTCCGCCACGTCCGCACCGCCTTTGTCCCCCACCTCACCAGCGAGGTCCTCGCCGATCTGGCCCAGCTCAACCGCGTCTTCTGGGCCTGGCTGGAGGGCGAGTATCACCAGACTGCCCACGGCGGCCTGGACGGGCAAACGCCTCTGGACCGCTTTCTGAAGGACCAGGCCCTGATCCGCCCGGCCCCCGAGCACCTGGAGGCCTGGCTGCGCATGAAGGTCACCCGCCGGGTCGGCCGCGACCGCACCGTCCACCTCGACGGCCGTCTCTATGAGGCTCCCGATGGCTATGCCGGTGAGACCGTCGACGTCCTCTACGATCCCTATGACCCCGCCCGGCCCGTCCACTTTTGCCGCAAAGGCCAGAGCGCCGAGCTGCCTCTGCGCCGGCTCGACCTCGCCACCAACGCCACCCTGCGCCGACTCGAAAGAAACAGCGAGCCGGCCAGAGAAGCGCCCACCACCGGCATCAGCTACCTCGAGCTCATCGCCAAGAAGTTCTATCAGGGGGAGCCCCAGTGAACCTCTATACCACCGCCTTCGGCTTCACCCGGCCGCCCTTCCACGGCCCCCTCACCGCCGACTCTCTGTTTCGGCCTCAGGGGCTCGAAGAGCTCCACAGCCGTCTGCGCTACCTGGTCGACTCCAGGGCCATCGGCCTGCTCACCGGCGAGCCGGGCAGCGGCAAAACCACCGCCCTGAGGCGACTGCGCGACGATCTCCACCCCGACCAGGTGCGCGCTGTGTACCTGCACGACACCCTGGTCAACCCCGCCGACTTCTGCCGCCAACTCGCCCTTGCACTCGGCCTCCAGCCCGAATGGTCTCGCGCCATGACCTTCCGCCTCGTCCAGCAAGAGATCCAACGCCTCGTCAAAGACCGCCACATAACCGTCCTGCTCATCGTCGACGAAGCCCACAACCTCAGGCCCGACGTCCTCGCCCTCTTCCCCCTGCTCGCCAACTTTGAATGGGACGCAGAAGGACGGCTTGCCTTTCTCCTGGCCGGTCAATCCGGATTGCGACAGATCCTGCGCCTGTCGCATCTGGAGGCCCTCGCTCAGCGCATCACCATCCGCTTCACCCTGCGCGGCTTCGACCGAGACACCACCTGCTGCTACCTCGAACATCGCCTCAAGATCGCCGGCCTGGATCGACCCCTCTTCACCGCCCCCGCCCAGGAAGCCCTCTTTGAAGCCTCCCAGGGCATCATGCGCAGAATCGACACCCTGGCCCACCACGCCCTGGCCGCCGCAGCCACTTCCAGAGCCAAGCTCGTCGAGCCCGAGCACGTCCTGCAAGCCGCCGAGGAGATGCGCTCATGAACACACCCGAACCCATCCTCGACTACCTGCAAAACCAGGTCCCCGAGTACCCGTTCGATCGCAAGCTCGACGAAGAGTTTGTCGACGAGCTGATCGCAGACTTCCAGGATCTCAACATTCTCGAGGAGACCAAGACCTTCAGGTGGTATCACAACAACCGGCCGGCCGCCCGTTTCAAGAACGTCCGTGTCGGCCTGCGGCGCTGGATTGCCAACTCCTGGGCGCGAAGACCAGAATGAATCAAAGCAACTGCTGAAAACTCGGCCCCTTCGGTCAAAAACAGTCCCGGATTCCACCGCCACCCGGCCCAATCCGGGACTGCTCTCTTCCCCCTTCTGTCCGCCACGAAATATTTCGAAAAGGTGGCCACGGAATTACGCGGGACTCGACATCTGGCCTGGATATCGGGCTCCGGACCGGATACGGGGCCGCCAGGGCGGATGAGTTTCGTCAAGGCTGCGGCCCCTCCGATCCCCGCGCGTACGCCGCGATGCGGTGGAGAAGCAGATCGCGCTCGCGCGGAAGCTCTCCGAAGCCTCTCCGGCAGAATCTTCTCCGTCGCTACAACTGGCTGCTTCTACGCACGGCCAAGTAGCGGATAAGCAACCAGGTGCCAGAAGGGTAAGCTGCTGTATCGTAGGATCTTACCCAAACCGTTCGATTAGCGACGGAAGTCGGTTCTTGCGCACGCTGGGAGCGCCGGCATCCTTGCCGGCCCATGCTTTCCGCGACCAAGGCGGCCGGCTATGGGGTTCGCAGCTCCGGACTCGGCCTCTCCCCTGCCTCCCTTCCCAGAAGGTCGGGCCTTCGGCCCATTTTCCTGATGGTGCCGGCAAGACCTGTCCAGCCAGCGTGCATATGACACGAGCATCCCGCGTTGACGCCGATGCTGAAGACGCTTAAAATAAGTGTCAAGTCGTGGAATGCGAGTGACATAGAGCCGTTGCCATATTTCGACCACATGGGCGGTTGTCTTGGAGACAGATGATATGGCAGCCGGGAAGGGTCGCGGGACAACGGTCGTTATTGGTTGGGCGCCGAGAAGAGAGTCGTTATGAAACCAGTCGCTGATATTCTAGGCCGTTTTGTCGGCGATGACGGCGAAGCTAAGGTACTGGCCGATATCGCCTCGGCAAGAGCGGACCACCTCAATACGGAAATCGGCACCACGATTGCGGTGATGCTGAGCTCTGGTGGTCTTTTTCTGCTGATCCACTTCTCTCAGCTTACCTCGGCAAAAGTGTTTGATATAGAGTTTACTGACTTCGACATACCCTATCTATTGCTGTTGGCTCTTACTAACTTCAAGATAGCAGAGTTCTTGGAACTTCGCGCTAAGAAGGGCCTAAACGATGTCGTTCTGCATTGGTGCCGTAGTCGACAGTTTCCAGGCATGGCACGAAGCGGGCAACTACCCCTTATTTTCAACAATATCCATGATGCTTTTCCCAAGTTGTCGCAATCGACAGGACTTCTGGATCGTGTCAGATATTCGGTGCCTGCCCTAAAGAACCTTCCCTTTGCTCTTGGATTTATCCTCTTCCCCCTTTGGTCATGTTATGCTGTATGGAGTAGTCAGCGATTTCCATGGTGGGTGTGCTCTATAGTAAGCGTGGGACTTCTCTACCTCGCGGTACTGTCCCTTCTAAATATGTCTTACTTTCCGACCTTGTGGGAGGAAGATTACTACTACAAACAACCTTTGGAAGCTCCCAACACCGGGCCTGCAGCGGACGCCTAACGGCGCAGCTGAGTCCCATTCGCGGCCGCCAGCAGGAGAAGGCAGAGCAGAATGAACTCACTTAGGATCCCCGACTTCCTCTACTCTCGAACAGCGCATCTAGTTGATGCTTTCTGCGAAGTAGCTGCTGCTCATGGCAAGTCGCGCCAGGAGGCCGAGAGTCTTTTCCGTGTCCTTTCCCTGCAGATAAAGTCGGCGCCGGCCTTTCTGGATATTATAGGTAACCGTTGGCGTTACGATTACGGTGACGAGATAGACCGGCTCCCTGGCGGTCAGGTGGCTCTCGGTATACATAATGCTCCAGAAGTGGAGCACCTATTCCTCGGTTTACGAGAAATCACAAAGCGCTTCACCGATTCTCAGTTGAAGAGCTTTCTCGAACGTTTGACACCGCCCTCCAAACATCATGAGGTCCTATTTGAGCTGGCTCCGTTAATCAGAGTGGGAGACGAGGTGTCCGCTACCTTCGAGGTTGTGGGCTTTGGGCCAGGAAATACGACTGTCGACTGGCTTTTCGTTCCACCCAACGAAACGCCTGTAGTGTTGGACGTCAAGTACCGCTATAAGGACCTGATAACTCATCTCGAAGAGATTGCGCCGGGTGTGGGTCGTACTGAGCCTGAAGTAAAAGGTGGACCTGCAGACCCAGCCATCTTGTTTAAAAGTTTGGTCAATAAGTTTAAGCCTGCTGATCCGAGAACTCAACTCCAGGGAGCCTGGATACATGCTACGATTAAGGTTCGGCGGCACGAATTAGACCAGGTTTTCTCTGCCTTAGACCAGGAGAGGTTGCACTTCGGAATACTCAATACCTGGGGGCCAGAGGCCTACATCGTCGCTAGACCGGAAGTGGATGTAGGTTACCTTCGCAATTTGTTTAGGCTAGAAGCCTCTGATAATTTTGTGGTCGATGAGGCAAGCAGCTAACACCGGCGATGCACCGGACACCTGGGCTCGCGCCCATGTGCCGGTGATCGCCCAGAGTGTTATACGCTTGAGGGGCGATGAAACGACAGATCTTTTACTCCTGGCAGTCTGACACGGCCGAAGACCTCAACCGCTACTTGATACGCGACGCATTGAGGGCAGCGACCAAGCGCCTACCTGTGCCCTGTGAGGTGGATGAGGCAACACGGGGGGTTTCTGGCTCGCCACCGATTTTCGAGACTATCTTGCATAAGATCGACCAGAGCATGGCGTTTGTGGGTGACCTTACGCTTGTGACAGGAAGTGCGGAGCGGCCTAGCAGCAACCCCAACGTCTTGATTGAGTATGGATACGCGCTTGCAAGGCTTAAGGAGCACCGCCTAGTCTCTGTTCTAAATCGGAGTTATGGGCCACCTGAGCGGCTGCCTTTCGACCTTCGGCATAGAGCAGTTAAGTTAGTCTACAACCTAGGCCCATCGTCGGATAGGAGTGCTATCAAGGAGGCAAAGGAGAATCTGGAAGGACGATTCACTTCCGAGGTGCGCCGAATATTGGAGGGCGACATAGATGGCCCGCCTGAGGTGTTCTTTAGGAAATGGGAAAGTCTTTCCGCCTCCACGCGGCAGGTGGTCCATGCTCTTCTTAGTGAGGGAGGCAGCGCTAGTGAGGCATCCTTGAGAAGTGCTCTCATGGCTGGTGCCGGCATGGACGTGAATGCCGCAATGACAGCTCTACGTGAGGCAAGGATTCAGTTGGCCAAGGTTGATTTGGCGACAATTACGCCGGACATATACTCTGGTGCGGGAGACAGACTCTCCATTGATGATAAGTGGAGATACCATTTAGAGAGGGAGGTCGCGGCTGTAACACGTGCTGGCGTAGAAGGCAACCGTGAGAGCGTATAACCCCATCAATAGAGCGGACGGAACCACCAGAACTAAGTGCCGGCCGTCGGCGGCCGGAACTACGAAGGCTGTCAGCGGCCCGGACGCTCGAGGCCTATCCGCTCACCCAGGGTAGGGCCACCAGCAATAAGTGCCAGCCGAACCTTGATTACCAGAAACTTCAATCGCCACTTCCCAGCCGCATATTGACGTGCAAATTGGCTGGTGAGTGCACCTGAGCACGCCGTGAGACCGCCGCTCACTTCTTTGTGCGGTCGTTTTGGGCGGCTTGTATGACCCCTTCGAGGGCTAAAGGGTAGACCTTTCCCAATTCCGCGCACAGGAAGTTGTCGGCGGCCGGAACTACGAAGGCTGCCAGCGGCCAACGCTCCGAAAGCCTATCCGCTCACCCAGGGTAGGGCCGGCGGGAAACTGCCTGACGGGAAGACGACATCCCGTACCCCCTCCCTGAGCTTTTCCGCGGCGGTCCGGAAGGCGCCCAGGAGCTCACCGTAGGCCCTGTAGACCTCGAGACGGACCTTCTTGCTGGCCGCATGGAAGAGCGGCGCAGGAGATTTCTTCGGTTTGGCCGGCCGATCGTGCCGCTTCTGGTTTCGGATCGCCTCGGGCCCGAGAGCCGGCCGCCCCATGACTGCCCGCACCTCCGCCGCCTGAGCTTCGATGCCCGGCGACCAGAGCAGCGATCTGCTCTCGGTTGTCAGCCCGACCAGCCTCGTATTGCGGCCTACAGGTTTGCTCGTATTGACGACTTTCAGAACTTAGCGTAGAATAGCTAAGACTTATACGCCGATCTTCTCTGTCCTCCAAGATCGGCACAGCCGGCGCAGACGGCCGGCAACACATAATCACTACCGATACCTTTGAAAGGAGTCGAACATGCCCGACAGTGCGTCAGGACCTTGTATTGCAGTTGGCCACGGTGGCGTCGGCGAATCCGGAGCCTCCACGCTCATCTCGCACCAGGTAAAGGGTAAGATTCAGAAGCTGATGGTACTGCGCACTACGGAAACCAGTCTGTGCGGCAATACCGGCGCGGTCGCGGTACTCGTTGTCAACGGCAACCCCATGGCCCACGGAAACATCACCGCCCAAGGCAGCTCCATTCAGACCACCGCCAATCCCGGAGAATGGGTCGCCGCCATCGTGCACACCGTGCCGCTGTTCAACGAGATCGTCTGTGTTCGCCTCGGCGAGCTGAGTGTCCAGCTCGATGAGTGCGATCTCGTCGGTTGAGCCCCCGAGGGCCACCCGTACGATCTGCAATGCGGTAACCGGTGCGTCCGTGCAGGGTCACGGACGTGCCGGAAGCACCTCTGGCTTGGCGAGCTCACCGAGACGACCTGCGGGGTATCCACATGCCGACTTCGAAGAAAACTCCACTCAAGCGTGCCAGACACTCGATGCCTGCTTTCGTCAGGAAAGCCCTCGACGAGCACGGCTTGATGGATGCGTATAAGGCGCGCCCTGCGTACCAGAAGAACGACTACTTAGCCTGGATCAAGGATGCCAAGCTCGATACGACTCGCCAAAGGCGCCTCGATCAGATGCTCTCCGAGCTGAAGGATGGCAAGAAGTACATGAAGATGGCTTGGTCCGGTGGACGGTCGCAGGCCTAACACGACTGCGCACCTGGTGGCGCCATGGGACCTGCCGCGAGGATGTAGAGCTTCAAGGACGTACCGGACGTCCTGGTCAGGTTGGTCCGCGCACCGACGTTGATCGTCCTTGGGGATCAAGACATCGTGAAACCTGAACATGCTTTCGAGCTGACTCGCCTCATTTCAGGCGCACGTCTACTCATCCTGCCCGGTGGACACGGGGATTATCTTGGCGAAGCCGTGGTAACGCAGAAAGACACCCGCTATCCCGAGCTGACCGCACGGCTCATCGCGGAGTTCCTCGACACCCCGTAGCGATGCGTCTCCCGCTATGGCATCAACATAAGGAGTGAGGACAGATGATGGCGATAGGCATCGTGGTGGGTGTCATTTTCTTTGGCCTCCCAGCCATCGCGACAGGTTGGCATTCCAGGTCCTGGACGCGTGGCTTGATGGTCGCGGCTGCGTCCATCCTCGGACCAGCGGTTGGTGTTCTTCTGTTAAATCTGATTTTTCAGACTTTTGTGCGGCCCACTGGCGAGGACGTGGTGGGTTGGCGCTTTGTGGCAGTGGGATTTGGAGGGCCTCTTGGATGGCTGGTGGGGGTCTTCGGATCGGCCATTGTCTTCGCCACGGAGAGATAAGAGCTTCGGGCGGCAGCGGAGGATGTAGACGAAGGGCACAGATCACATTTGGGCCTGCTATCCACCGGCCGACGTGGTCGAGGTCGTCACGCGGCTCAATGGCCAGCGCCTGTCCGCCGAGTGCCGGGCGAGCATCCGGCCGGCGGCGACGGTCATCACGGCCGGGATGTCGGCGGAGGGGATCAAGCCGGCCGGGGTGCAGGAACAGCTCGATCGGCAGCTCGCCGCTGTCGAGGAGCTGGTCAAGGGCCACCAGGGCACTTTGCGTCGCCTGGAGCGGTTGCGGGCGGTCGAGGCCATGGCGGCGACGAACTTCTTGGGAGCTTGACGGGAACCCAGCAATACGGTTTACTGGTAACATGAAGGCAACGATCGAGGTTCCAGATGAGCTCTATCGCCTGGTCAAGGCAAAGAGCGCCCTTGAGGGGCGGGCAGTGCGCGAGGTGACCGTAGAGCTCTACCAGCGCTATGTCGGGCAAGAAGATGCGCCAGCGGCTGAGCCTGGGAAAGCTGCGCCGGACCTGCTGGAGGGCCGGGCGATGCCGTCCTGGTTTGGAGCCCTGGGAAAGACCGCTCGTGCTGTGACGCGGCACGAGATGAGCGCGATCCGCGAGAGTATCGCCCGAGGGATCCTTCGGGATCGCAACCTTTGATCGTAGGTCTCGACACCTCAGTCCTTGTGCGAGTGTTGACGGGCGAGCCTCGCGATCTGGCTCTCATAGCCCTGGGCTACATTTTGGAGCGTGAGAAGGCGGGAGATCGCGTGCTCGTCTCCGACTGGGTCATCGCAGAGGCTTACTATGCCCTCCAGCATCATTACGGGGCATCGAAGAAAGACACCCTGGATGCCCTGAGCGATTTCCTGGCCAGTCCAGGAGTCGAGGGATCGGGTGAGGTTGCAGCGGTTCTCGCCACTCCAAATCTGGAATCTGCAAAGCCGGGATTCATCGACCGGGTGATCCATCGAAACTACCTTCGTTCGGGCGCCGAGGAAGTGGCAACGTTTGAGAAAGCCGCCGCCAAACTCCCTCACGTTCGCGTCCTTATGCCGGATGACCGCGAAGCCCAGTGAGCGCCACAGCGGCTCTCCGGACCCGGTCCTTCGAGCTGCGCCCCCGATCGCGGGAGAGAGGCGCCACCACCCAACCGATTTCTCCTCCGGCTGACAGAGTGTTTCCCCTCTCCCGTTCGGGGCGGAAGACGGGGGGGCCGCACGGGAGAGGGGGCCAGGGGGAGAGGGCGTCTGGCACGCCCCTTGCGGCTCAGTCTTCCAGGGAGGAGATGTCGCTATGCAAGACAACGTCGGAAAGATTGAACGCTGGGCCTCGATGGTCGGAGGCGGGGCCCTGCTGGCCTATGCATTGAAGAGCTATCCGCTCTCGAAGGGGTCGACGGCTCTGGCCCTGGGCGGCGCGGCGTTGCTCTTCCGGGGCGCGACCGGCCACTGCCCGGTCTATGGCGCGCTGGGAGTCGATACCTCGGAACAGCAGGAGGACTGGCGGGAGCTTTCGCCGCGCGATCATGCGATCCCGTCGCGTCAGACCTGGCGCTCACGGCCTCTGCCGGAAGGGGCGCGGCTCATCCGGCCGGACGAGCCCGAGGATCCCATCGAGGAGGCTTCGAGGGAATCCTTCCCCGCCAGCGATCCTCCGTCGTTCACGCCGACCAAGATCGGCTGATGGCATCAAGCGGCACCCCGGCACCCCGGCACCCCCGGCACCCCGGAGGCTTGACTTACGCTCCACTGACGCCTAATCTGGCAAGATGGCGCGGAAGAAGGACGAGGTTCCCTCCCCTCCGGCCCGCGAGGTCGGAAAATGGCTCGACCTCTCCGGTCTGAAGGAGCGGCCGCAGGAGGAGCCGCCCGCGCCGGAGCAGCCGGTCGCGCCGGGTCCTCCCTCGCGCGACTTCGGGTACGACCTGCCGGCCCTCGAGAGCTCCCCGGGAGCCAACAAGGAAAAGCGGAAACACCGCGAGTACACCTCCGTCGAGCCCGCTCCGCGATCGCGACGCGGTTCTCCTCCTCCCTACACAGAGCTGCATGCGGCCTCGGCCTTCTCCTTCCTCCAGGGCGCGTCCCTGCCCGAGGACCTGCTCCAGAGGGCTGCCGAGGTCGGCCTCCCGGCCGTGGCCCTGGTCGACGTCAACGGCGTGTATGGCGCGCCGCGTTTCTATCAGGCGGCCAAGCAGGCAGGGGTCAAGGCTCTGGTCGGAGCCGAGCTGGTGATCGAAGACGAGCCGGCGATCCCTGCCGGACGGCGAGGACCTCTGGGGCTTGTGCCATCCTCACCCCCTGGCCCCCTCTCCCATCGCTCTCCCCCCAACCGGGAGAGGGGGGACGTGACAGGGAACGGTGCGAGAGTGACCGTGCTCGTCGAGAGCGCGGCCGGGTATCGCAACCTGTGCCGGATGCTGACCACGGCGGCGCTCGGCCGGCCCAAGGGCGAGGCCCGGGTCTCCTGGGACTTGCTGGCCGAGCATGCGGCCGGGCTCTGGTGCCTCACCGGCAGCGATGAGGGGCTCGTGGCCCGCGAGCTCGCTCATGGCGGGATCGATGCGGCACGGCGGGCGATCGAGCGGCTGACCGTCCTTTTCCACGGCCGCATCCATATCGAGCTCCAGCGCCACCGGCTGCGCGAGGAGGAGCACCGGAACCGCGCGCTTCTCGACCTGGCGGCCCGGCTGCGCCTGCCCATCGTGGCCACCAACGGCGTGCGCTATGCCCGGGCCGAGGACAAGCCGCTCCACGACGTCCTCACCTCGATCCGGCACCACACGACCCTGGATGCGGCCGGGGCCCTCCTCGCGGCGCACCGCGAGCGGCACTTGAAGGGCGCGGCCGAGATGGCCCGGCTCTTCGCCGACCTGCCGGAGGCGCTGGCCGCCACGGCCGAGCTGTCCGAGCGGCTCGACTTCACCCTGGCGAACCTCGGCTACCGCTTCCCCGACTACCCGCTCCCTCCGGGCGAGACCCCGTCCTCCTACCTGCGGCACATCACCTGGAACGGCGCCAAGGCGCGTTTCCGGCCGCTGACCGCCAAGGCGCAGGCGCAGATCCAGCGGGAGCTCGACCTGATCGAGAAGCTCGAGCTGGCGGGCTATTTCCTGATCGTCTGGGACATCGTCCAGTTCTGCCAGCGCGAGAACATCCTCGCCCAGGGACGCGGCTCGGCGGCCAACAGCGCGGTCTGCTATGCCCTCTCGATCACCGCGGTCGACCCGGTCAAGATGGAGCTGCTCTTCGAAAGGTTTCTTTCCGAAGAGCGCGGCGAGTGGCCGGACATCGATCTCGACCTGCCATCGGGCACGCAGCGCGAAAAAGTCATCCAGTACGTCTACCAGCGCTACGGCCCGCGCGGCGCGGCCATGACTGCCAACGTCATCACGTATCGCGACAAGTCGTCCACGCGCGAGGTGGCCAAGGTCTTCGGCTACTCCCCCGAGCAGGTGGACCGGCTCGCCAAGCAGCTCGGGAGCTGGACCTACGACGTGGCGAGCGGCGATCCGAAGTCGTTCGACAACGAGATGACCGCCGCCGGCTTCGATCCCGAGGAGCCGCGCATCCAGCTCTTCCGCGACCAGTGGGTGCGCATCCACAACCTCCCCCGCCATCTCGGCCAGCACTCCGGGGGCATGGTCATCGCCGCCGGCCGCCTGGACGAGGTCGTCCCCCTGGAGCCCGCCTCCATGCCCGGCCGGGTCGTCGTCCAGTGGGATAAAGACGACTGCGCCGACCTGGGCATCATCAAGGTCGACCTCCTGGGTCTGGGGATGCTCAACGCCCTGGAGGAGATGGTGCCGACCATCCGCCTGCACGAAAACGTGAACGTCGACCTCTCTCACTTGCCGCCGGACGATCCCAAGGTCTACCGGATGCTGCGGGCGGCGGACACCGTGGGCGTCTTCCAGGTGGAGAGCCGGGCGCAGATGGCGTCGCTGCCGCGCAACCATCCGGAAAAGTTCTACGACCTGGTGATCCAGGTAGGGATCATCCGGCCCGGTCCGATCGCGGGCAAGATGGCGAGCCCCTACTTCGAACGGCGCAACGGCCGCCAGCCGGTGATCTACGCGCACCCGAGCCTGGAACCGATCCTCAAGCGCACCCTGGGCGTGCCGATCTTCCAGGAGCAGCTCCTGCGGGTGGCCATGGTGGCAGCCGGCTTCACCGGCGGCGAGGCCGAGGAGCTGCGGCGGGCCATGGGCTCCAAACGATCGGTGGAGCGGATGAACGCGATCGTGGAGAAGCTCCGCCGGGGGATGAGCGAAAAGGGGATCGTGGGCAAGGCGCAGGACGAGATCGTCCAGTCCATCACCTCCTTCGCCCTCTACGGCTTCCCGGAGTCGCACGCCGCGAGCTTCGCCCTGATCGCCTATGCCAGCGCCTACCTGAAGGCCCACCATCCCACGGCCTTCTTCCTGGGGCTCCTGAATGCCTGGCCCATGGGCTTCTACCATCCGGCCACCCTGGTCAAGGATGCGCAGCGCCGCGGCGTCGAGATCCGGCCGGTGGACGTCCAGGTCTCGGGATACCGCTGCCATTGGGAGGACCGGGACATCCGTGAAGGCGAGCGGGACCGGCGGACCGGCGAGGTGCCGCCGGTGGGGGCCCTCTGCCTCGGCTTCCGTTTCGTACGCGGCCTGCGCGACAAGATGGGAAAGACCATCGAGCAAGAGAGAAAGCGCCAGTCTTTCCAGAGCGTGGACGACCTGATTGAACGCTGCCGTCTCAACTCCAACGAGATCGCCACCCTGGCCGAGATCGGGGCCCTCGCCTCCTTCGGCCTGACCCGCCGCGCCGCCCTCTGGCAGGTGGCGCGGAGCGCCCGTCCCGCCGGGCCGCTCCTCGACCATCTGGAAGACCCGGAGCCCTCACCGCTCCCGGAGATGACCGCGGTCGAAGAGACCCAGGCCGACTACGCGGGCATCCAGCTCACCCTGGGCCCGCACCCCCTTGTCTATTTCCGCGACCAGCTCCAGGAGAAGGGAGTCACCACCGCCGCCGGCCTCGACAAGCTGCGGGACGGCCAGCGCGTCCGCACCGCCGGCTCGGTGATCGTGAGGCAGCGTCCCGGCACCGCCAAGGGCCTCCTCTTCATCACTCTGGAAGACGAGACCGGCATGTCGCAGGCCGTCGTCTCTCCCGACCTCCTCCAGAAACACCGCAAGCTGATCGTCGGCTCCCCCGGCCTCGTCGTCGAAGGCACCCTCCAGAAGCGGGACGGCACGATCTCGGTCAAGGGGGAGAGGTTCTGGTCCCTGAAGAGAGTGGCGGCGGTGCCGAGCCACGATTGGCGGTGAGGGACTGGTGGGCGCCGCAGCTATCCGATCCGGCTCAGCCGCGCCCGAGGCCTGGCCGTCTTTGCTCGTACCAGCGGGTCGCATCCTCCACCTCCGCATCGGCCTCCTCCTCGAGACGGAGGGGCTTACTCACTTCTGCAGGACGGTAGACGCGATGCGCGGGCCCCCCGGCCCCGTCTGGTTCGTACCCGATTGGCAGACGGCGTGAGCCGAGACGCCCCCTCCCCCCGGCACCGGGAGGAGGGAGGGAAGGAGCCAGATGGAAGTGGATCAGCGAGCCTGGTACCGGCCGGTTTCGAGGGCGGCGATGCGCTCTTCGAGCGGCGGGTGGGTGGAGAAGGCGTGGAGCCAGCTCTTCTTGCCTGCGATCTTCATCGTGGCCAGGGCGGCGTTCGAGGTGTCGATCCGCTCGGTCGTGGTCATCAGCCGGCGCAGGGCCGAGATCATGCCGTCCCGGCTGCCCAGGGTGGCGCCCGCGACGTCGGCCCGGAACTCCCGCTGGCGCGAGTACCAGGCGGTCACCAGCGAGCCGAGGATGCCCAGCACGATCTGCAGCACGATCATGGTGACGAAGCCGGCGATCCAGGCGAGCTTCTCGGGGACGGCCAGACGCACCGCGAAGGCCGCGACCCGCGCGAAGAAGAGGACGAAGGCGTTGATGACCCCCTGGAGGAGCGTCATCGTGACCATGTCGCCGTTGGCGATGTGGCCGACCTCATGCGCCAGCACCGCTTCGACCTCCGGGTGGGTCATGTTCCCCAGCAGCCCGGTCGACACCGCCACCAGGCTGCGCTTCTTGCTGGGACCGGTCGCGAAGGCGTTGACCTCCGCCGACTCGTAATAGCCGACCTCCGGCATCGGCAGGTTCGCCTGCCGCGCCAGGTTCGCCACCGTGGTGTGGAGCCAGTCGAGCTCGGCATGCCCCATCTGGCCGTTCACGAGCTGAATGCCCATGGCCCGCTTGGCGATCCAGCGCGACAACTGCAGGGAGATGAAGGCGCCGCCCATGCCCCAGACGAAACAGAAAATCGCCAGCGGCACGAGCTGGAGGCTGCCGTCGGCACCGATGTAGCTCCCCACCCCGAGCAGGCTCAGGATCGTCGAGAGCACCACCACGACAGCCAGGTTGGTCAACAGAAAGAGGAAGATCCTCTTGCCCATTCGCGTGTCCCTCCGGTTCGGGTCGGTTGATTCGGTCGGCCTCTATTACAGCACAGATCGGCCGGACGCTCCTCGATCTCCTGGTGACGGAGCCGGCGGTTCCATTTCGGTGCCCCTGCGCGCGCTCCGGCCCGGGTCCGTGCGCACCTGCTTCGTCGTTTCTTCACTTAAAGGCACTGAAATTGCACAGGCCCCGAGCGGAGCCGCAGGGGAGGGGTTCCCGGTCTCGTCTGCGAGTTCCCTCGCCCGGGAGCCGCCTCCTTCTCAGCCGGCTCTGCGGAGGTCGCGGAAGGCCTCTGCGAAGACGACCAGCTCCAGGGCGAAGCGTTCGATTCTCTGCAAGATGTCTTCGGATTGGAGCGCATACCCTTCGGAGGCCATCTGAAAGTCGGAAGCCGCTGTACAGACCTGTGTCGGAGTCGCGACCCCCAGGAGCCCACGGACCACGATCCGCAGGTGATCTACCGCCTGAGGGCTACGGTTTCCGCCATGGCTCATCAATCCCACAGGCTTGTAGCGGAATTGTGCAATAGCAAGGTGATCCAGTGCGTTCTTGAGCACGCCTGAGTATGAGTTGTGGTAGATCGGAGAGGCGAGGATGAACGCATCGCTTTCGTCCGCGGCGGTCACGAGGCTGCGGACGGCTCTGTCGGGGTGACTCGCCGGATCGTCGTGGAAGGCCGGATCGGCAATCGGAAGCGCCGTCTCGCTCAAGCTCCAGTGGATCGTCCTCACACCCCGCCGGTCCAGAGCCGTCTGGGCCTCGTTTGCGAGCACGCGAGTGTACGATATCTGTCGGAGGCTGCCACTGATCAATAGAATCTGCACAGGTCCACGCATCTCTCGGCCTCCTATATGTCAGATCCTCTATGGTGGCCGCGCACGCCGGCTCACAGGCGCTCCAACAGATTCACCAGTGACTCGAAACCGCGGCCCATCTCGTCCCGCTCCACGGCGAACGACGCCCGCAGGTAGACAGGCTCTCCGATGCCGAAAACCGCTCCCGGTTGGACGAGCACCCCGGCCTCCTCCGCGCAGAGCCGGACGAGGGCCCGAGAATCGATCGGGCAACCCAGGACCTCGATCCAGTAGAAGATGCCGGCCGGCGGCCTGGAAAAGCGGACTCTGCCACAGCCATCCAGAATGCGTGCTGCCAGATCGCGCAAAACGGAGAGCTCTCTGCGCAGCTCCCCGGTCTGCCGGGACAGATCGAGGCGCATTCCCGCGAGGGCCAGGGCCTGTGCCGCTGCGGGCGGCGACATCGCCAGCAGCCAGTGATTGCGGCGGATACCGCGCAAGCGATCAGGATCGCCGATCACGTAACCCAAACGCTCCCCCGCCATCCTGAAGAGCTTGGAAAAGCTCCGCAGCCGGATCGCGTGAGAGTGCCCGAGGGCTGCCCGCATGTCCGGAAAGGCATGGCCGTCATAGATGAAATCAGCATAGACCTCGTCGCTGAGCACCAGCAGGTTGGCCTCTTGCACGAGCTCCCGCACCTTGGCGAGAACTGCGGGGTCCGGGATCGTTCCGGTTGGATTGCTCGGGAAATTCCACAGCAGGGCCCGCGAGTCTTCACGCAGAAGGCGCGCGAGGGCCAGCGGATCGGGCTGCCATCCGAGCTCCGGCTCCAGGTCATAGAACAGGGTTTTCAGACCGAGCAACTCGGCCAGTGAAGGATACGCAGGATAATAGGGACGGGGGCACAGAACGGAGCAGGGACGAGGCAGTCCGGTCAAGGCTGCCACGAGACCGAGGGAGGCTCCCGTTGTGACGCAGACCTCCTCGACCGAGACCCCTTCCCATGCCGCGATCGCCTCGCGGAGCTTCCCGGAGGCCCTCAGCCGGACCATAGCCCGCGCTGATCGCCGGCCTTTCCATGTCCTCCGGCCCGCGGATCCGGAGGTGACCCAGGCCCAGATCGGCGATAGGTTCCATGCCTCAGCGCGCCAGAGCGACGGACAGGCCGCACGGGTCGACCGGAAGCACCCACAGGCCCTCGAAGCGCCCCGAGGTCCGTACGAAATCATGATAGATTTTGAAATCCTCCTGAAAGCGCGGAACACAAGGGTCATGAGCCAGGACGAGCGCACCGGAGCGCATGAACGGTAAAGCAGCAGAGACGACGTCACGATAGCCGGATTTGCCTTTCTGCTCGTCGTCGATGTCCAGATAGAGGAGGTCGACCTCCCCGTCCCAGTGGCGGAGCGCACGGACTCCGTCGGATTTCAGGAAACGCAGACGATCGCCATGCCCGAGCACGGCACAGTTCCGCGCCGCCAAACAGACCGCATCGGCATCCAGGTCAACCCCCACGGCACTCTCGAAGAAGGGGGACGCTGCAAGATCGGTGCGGTCCCGGAGCAGCCAGGACCAAGCGTATCCAACGTAGACGCCGATTCCGGCGAGGCATCGCGGGCGGGCGGCGAAGCCCAAGGCGAAGAGGAGGCGCCGCATCACGGGGGTGAGCGTCGTCGCAGGGACCTCGTAGGTCTCATGGACCCGGTCGGAGAGCCGCAGGAAGGCGTCCCAGGGAGTCTGTGGCCCCTGGCCGGGCAGCGCTTTCTTCTGCCGGAGGAATCCGATGACTACATCGACGATGTCCTCGTAGGTTGGTGGCTCTTCCCATGCAGGTGAGCCGATCCTCGGGGCGGTCATCGCGATCAGGCCCTCCGTGCCTTGATCAGAAGCATCTCGCTCCAGGTCGGAAAGTGATCCAGCAGATAGCGCCACCGCGACTGGTTCATGCCCAGGACGAGCTCGAGGCGGAAACCCGTCCGCGCGAGCAGATGGGCGACCTTGGTGCGGTTGAGCACCCGCACATGACAGCCGTGCCGGTCCTCCGGGAAGGCACCCCACATGGGCAGGTGCAGCCCGAACAGGACGCGGAATCGGTTCCTCAGGCTGTTGAGGTTCGGTGTGCTGAGGATCAGGACACCATCGGGCGCCAGAACGCGATGCAACTCCTTCAGGAATCCTTCCGTGTCGAACAGGTGCTCGATAATTTCGCAGGCGTGGACCACCTCGATGGACGCGTCCGGCAACGGCAGCGGCTCCTCCAGGTCGTGTTCCAGGACCTGGACGCCGCGGGCGCGGGCCTCCGCGGCCATCTCGGCGTTCAGCTCGATCCCCGTTACATCGTGGCCCAGTCTCATCAGCAGGAGTGCGATATGCCCGCCGGCGCAGCCCACGTCGAGAATGCGCTTCGCAGGCGGGCCCGCATGGGTGACCAGGAACTCGCAGCGCCTGGGTAGAGAAAAGAGAAGCTGCTGCACGGCGGGAGACAGGTAGCCCTCTTGCCGCACGAAGTCGGTCTTGTTCACGGCACCTCCGGCGTGGCGGGCTCAGCTCACCACTCCAGGATGGCCCGGAGGCGTTCCTGGAGGCTGCGGACCTCGTCATTGTCGGGAGCGATCTCGAGGGACCGCTCGAATTCCTCGAGAGCCATTCGGAAAGTGCTGACGGCCGCCTCGCTGTCTCCCCAGCCGCTCTGCAGACGGCCGAGGCTTAACAGCGCACTGCCCTTGTTGCTGTGGGCGTCCGCGGAAGCCGGTGCTCGTTGCAGGGCGAGGTCGGATGAGGAGATCGACCGCTTGCAGCTCTCCTCCGCCTGATCAGGCCGCGAAAGCTCGGCCTGCATCTCCGCCAGCCGGGCGAGGGCGTTCCCCCGGTTGACCAGGGCCGACACGTCTCCGGGAGCGCGCCGCAAAACCTCGTCATATGCGGAGACAGCGGCCTGAAAGGACTCGACCGCCTCGTCCTTCTCGGCCAGAGAGGCCTGCAGGCGGCCCAGGCTCAACCACGTGCTCGCCCGTCCGGAGTGCACTTTCGGATTCTCGGGCGCGCGCCGCAAAAGCTCGTCGAAGTGAAGGAGGGCCGCGCGATAGCTCTGCGACGCTTGCCCGGGCTGGGAGAGCTTCGCCTGCAGTCGACCGAGGCTTGCGAACGTGCTCGCCATGTGACCGCGGGCTCCTTCGTCATCAGGGCTTGCCCGCAGCGCGTCGCATCCTAGAACGCCGGCCCGCTGGTAGTAAGCGGCTGCCGTTTCAGGCTCTCCGATCCCGGCATGGAGCCGGCCCAGGCTGAGCAGCATGAAGATCTGCTCGTGGCGCGAAACGGTCTCGCCGGGGATCCGGCGAAGAACCTCTTCATGCACGCCGATCGCCTGCCTGAACGTGGACCTCGCTTCGTCGCGCTGGGTCAGAGCGCTCTGCAGCCGGCCGAGGCAGAGCAGCGCCCGGGCCTGCGCCCATCGCGCGGCCGTGTCCTCCGGGTCCGCCCGCAGAGCCTCCTCCGCGCTGGCGATGGCCTGCCGGAAACTGTGCGCCGCTTCGGAGTGTCTCGCCAGCAACGCCTGAGCCTCTCCTCCTTTCAGCAGGACGGACGGATCCACCCCACCCGGGAAGGTCCGCGGTTGCGCTTGGGTCGTCGTCTCTGTCATGTCAGCACCTCCGGAATCGAAATCCTCAGGGATCGAAGAGCTCGTCGAAGCAGCCGTCGGACAGCGGAGGGACCGCAGCGAGAGCCAGGTTCTCCTCGACGTGCTCGGTGCGGCTCATTCCGACGAGAGCAGTCGTGAGCCCCGGCGCCGAGCGTACGAATTGCAGGGCCCGTTGCGCGTTGCTGGGCAGCTCCCCTCCGACCGTGGCATGGACCTCCGCGGGCAGGCCGCAAGTGAGGCGGGCTTGGTGCAGCGAGGCGCCAGCCAGCACGGTGATCCCGAGATCGGCCGCCGCCCGAAGCAGGGAGGTCCAGGGGGAGCTCCCTGGAGGGCCGCTGGTTCGAAAGGGCGAACGCCTCTGGCATGGCCAGATTGAAAGGCACCATGATCACCCGGAAATGGTGATCCGGGCCGCCGACCTCGGCCGCCCAGCGGACGAGGTCACACAGGGGCAGATAGTCTCCAGACTCCGGAAGAGAACGAAAGCCGCTCCAGGTCGACACCCCGTACATGCCGATGCTCCCGTCGGCGACTGCGCGCTCCAGGGTTTCGAAAGCGGTCAGGAGCCGGGTTCGGAATCCCAGCCTGTCCACTTCGCGGAGCTGTGTTTCTGGATTATGGAGAAAGTAGATGTCGACCGTTGCGCAGCACAGGTTCCGCCGGCTCGTCGCGATCTGATGCCGCAGGAATCCAGGAGCCAGGCAGTGCCCTCGGCCGACCACTTCCGCCGGGTCGACGATGCCGGTGCGTATGAAAGTCTCCTCGAAGTACTGCCCGGGGCTTCCAGGATATTCGCTGTCGAAGGGGATGAAACCGGCCTTCGAAGCGACCACCATTGAATCGCGGTCCTGTTTCCCGCAGCCGATGAGCCGTGCCAGCGTCTTCCCGATCACACGTTCGCTGCGCTGGTGGCGATAGGCCACAGAGGTGTCGATCACATTGCATCCCAACTCCAGCGCCCGCTCGATCGCAGCCGCATATCCTGCGTCGGTACTTTCGTCGGCCCGTCCCGGAAACGTACCCAGCCCCACCGATGAAACGGTCAGGTCCCCGGTGAGGCGGAAGAACTCCGGGGCCACCCGAGAAAACCGGCGGGTGAAGCGCCTCGTGCCCTCCGCAGTCGCCCGGCCGGGAATGTGACTCACGGACCCTCCCGGACGACCTGGCCATAGGCGTGCTGGGCGAGCTCTCCGGCGAGCGCTGCGAGCTCGCGGGAGACGAGCTCGATCTGCATTGGACGGGAGCGTGGATCGGCGACAAGGACCGGCTGCCCCACCAGCCGGGCTCCCGTTGCGAGGAGGGTCATCCGGGCCTGGTCCGCGCCGGCACGAGTGCTGGCCTCCTCTGCGCCGACGACCAGAAGGCCGACCGGCTTGTTGGAGAAGACGGTAACGCTTGGGCACTCGAGGTCATACGCCGGGCCGCAAAGGACGTCGACGAAGTTCTTGAAGACTCCGGAGACCCCCGACCAGTAGGCGGGGACGGCGAGCAGCAACGCTCCTGCCCGGTCCACGCACGGCCAGAGGAGCTGCAACACCGGATCGTCGTAGTCGTGGGGCATCCTCCCGTCGAAGGAAGGCGGCGGGTGGTCCCGCAGGTCGAGGAGGGCCACCTCGGGGTAGACGTTGGCCAGGTGGTCGAGCGCAAAGGTAAGGAGCGAGCGCACCGCGGACCGCCCCTGACGTCCCGGTGCCGGTTTCAGGCTCGCGCAGATGCCCAGCACGGTCGCCGGCCTGACATCCTCGATCCGGCTCACGGCGAGCCTGCCGAGCGGCTCGGAAAGCGCCGTCATGGCCGCAGCCCGGTCTCGTGGAGGTAATCGCACAGCCCTCGGGAGAGGCTGTAGCTCGGCTCGAAGCCGAGAGCGGCGCGGATGCGTTCGATCCGCAGCGGCGCGCAGGGTAAGCGTTTTGCGTTCCCGCTTTCGTGAAGGACGAGCTGCGCCGCGGGCACGGCGCGGCGCATGGCCCGGCACAACTCTGCCGCGCTCGTCGTCTGGCCGGGACCGACATTGAAGACGCAGTCCTCAGAACGGGGCTCGCCGAGCGTCGCAAGCGCAATGGCACGACCCAGGTCTTTCACATAGAGGAATTCGTCCGCGAATGCCTGTTCTTGGATCATCATCCTCTCACCCCTCAGAGAGTGCGTGAGCAGATCGTCGATCACCTTGGCCGACTGGCTCCCCGCTCCCGGACGATGAGGTCCGTAGAGGCCGCAGGGACGTAGGATCCGGACGTCCAACCCCTGGTCACGAAACCGGATCAGCACATCCTCCGCGGCCACCTTGGCCCGACCGTAGTCAGATCGGGGCCGAGCCGGCATCGTCTCGTCGATGCGATCGGCTTCCGGCCGGCCGTAAACCGCAAAGCTGCTGACATAAACGAGGCGTCGGACACCCGTGGCGCGGGCAGCCCGTCCGACGGCGAGGGCGCCTTCGATATGGATCCGCCATACCCTTTCGGGATCGCGCGCGCTCGCCTCGCGCGTAGGGCCGGCCGCCAGGATGACGCGATCCACTCTACGAGCTCTGATCAGGCGTTCCACCGCGCCCGGATCGAGGATGTCAATGGCGATCAGATCGGCCGCTTCCCTGGGCCCAAAACGTGAGAAGAATCCAGGGGCCGGCTGCACGTCGGCCGCGACCACCCGGGCGCCCTGCTCCGCGACGGCGCGGGCGGAAAAAGTGCCGACATGGCCGGCACCGAGCAAGAGCACGGTCTCCATCTAATCCCGCCAAGGGACCACCTGGTCCCGATCCTGCGCCTTCCCAAGAAACCGGTTGAGATCGGTGCACGGTATCCCTTCGAGGTCGATTTCCGGAAAATAAGCAGGCAGCTTGGGCGAGGGAGGGCGCGGCCGCAGGGCCGCGCCGGTTCGCGCGCGGTCGAGCTCCCCCTCCGAGACGAGGTCTACCCCCTCTTCAGAAGCGAGGCATCCCGCCAGGTCCCGCGCCTCTCGCATTTTGCCGTTCGCAAGCAGTGTGGCCAGCAGCCCACGCCCGTGCTCGCGTGCCCCCTCGGCAGAGCGCGCCTCCCGGCAGATCTGCAGCCCCTGAGAGAACGTACCGGCAGCCTGCTCGGGAGAACCCAGATCGAGCTCGACGAGACCGCGGGCGCGCAGAATGCGCTCTTGGGTCGCCCAGCTCTCCGTGTAGGAGTCCTGCTCTGCGGCATCGCACAGGCACCGGTGTGCTTCCTCCAGGGCTCCAGCCCGAAAATGAAGGACGCCGATCCGGTAACCGACAGTGCTGCGCCAGCGTTCCCTTTTCTCCGAAGCATCCTCCAACTCGAGCTCGAACACCTTTTTGAAGGTGTCGATCGCGAGCGGATAGTTGCCCTGGATCTCCAGGAGGAAGGTCGTATTGGCCAGGAGGTTGAAGCGAAGGTATGTCCTCGCAGGGTCCTTCCCTTCGGCCACCAGGCCGAAGGCGTCGCGTTCGAGTGAGAACGCTCGGTGGAAGTGGTCGACCGCGGCCGCATTCCGGCGCCACAGGATCGCCTCGTTGAGGGCCAGGCCGTTGAGCAGCCACCCTTGCTCCAGGGGGAGGTCCTCTCCTGCTCCTCCTTGCCCGAGCGCGGCAAGGCCCCGCTGGTAGTGGCTCGTGCTGGCGGCGAGGTCGTAGCCCCTCTTTGCCTCGATCAGGCCTTGGAGGTAGCAGAGGTGAGCCCGGCGCCCACCCCGGTCCGTCTTCTCCTCGGCAAGGCTGAGCTGTTCCAGAGCCTCCCGGATGCGGCCGATGTTAACCGTGGCGAGCGAGAGGAGGCGCAGGCCCTCCGCCAGCTCGGGGCCGCCACAGCTCTGCAGAAGGGGCTCGAGCCAGAGGAAGCAGGCATCGTAGTTCTGCAGGACGAGCGCCGCGCTGACCTGATCGATGGCAGCCGGGCTGCAGCCGTGTCCGACGCTCAGGGGTATCGGTTCCGCTTCGCGGCAGAGCGTCGGCGAGAGGATTTCGGCAAGCTGCCGGAGGAGCTGCTTCCGGGAAGCGAGGAAGAGGCCTTCGCCGCTCCCTGCCGGAGAGGCGAGCGGATCGCTCATCGAATGCCATACCCAGGAGAAGCCATGCTTCTGTTCCACCAAGAGGACCGCCCGGGCCAGCGCCTTGAGGGTCGGCCGGTCGAGTCGGTCCACATCCTCGACATGCACCCGCGTGCAGCCAGGGATCCGGCCGAGGATCTCGTTCATCAACCTCGCGCTGAGATCGATCACGCGGGCCGTATAGAAGCTCTCCCGGCTGATCCGGCGCATGATCGCGAAAGTTACGGAATCCGTGAGCAGCCGTCCGTGGCTGCCAGCCTGGTCGCTGGAAGGTCCTGGACAGGCCTCGCGAAGATAGTCTTCCAGCTTGTCGAGCTGCCGCCGCTGCTCCGGCCGCGCGAACCCTGCCAACTGGTCCAAGATCGCCCTGAGAGAGGCGAATGTCTCAAGGTTGTCCGGACGGACGGCAAGCCGAAGATCGCAGGGCTCAAGGCCCTGCGCGCAAGGCCGGCTGCCCACGCGCCACATGCGCTGCGCCGGAGCCGATCGCGGCTGAAGAAGAGGTTGTCGTTCGAGTGAGTAAGCCATTTTCGTGCAAGCCGGCCCGCCAGGGCCCGCCTGGCAGGCCGGTTTCAGAGCTCAGGACGTCCACTTACCAGGCAACGGCCTCCAGCGCGAGCGCCGCCCGGCCCTCGAGCTGGCCGGCCCGAGCCGCCTTGACCATCGACTCCAGCGCGCTGACCATGTCGTCGCTGAACTGCGCCTGGGCTCGCACGATCTCATCCTCCGAACGTTCGTTGAAGACGGCAAGCGACCTCTCGGCCACAACGCAGAAGCGAGGGCGCCGAGCCGTCCCGGTCTGGTACTGGTTCTTTTGGGCAGCCATATGGGCTCCTTTCCGAGCGCGTCATCCGGGCACCATGCCCGGAGATAAAGATTTCCCCAATTGGCTATACTCAACAGGCTGCAAGAGTATTCTATAATAAACTTTGGAGCTCGTCAAGGAGAGCCCTGTCGGCTATGGCAGAAATGAAGTCAAATCCGCGGCTTGGGAGTCATGCTCTGGTCGTGGGGGGGACAGGCATGTTGAAGGGAGTGTCTCTCGCCCTGGCGCTACGGGCGGACGTGGTCTCCGTCGTGGGGCGTAAGCGGGAGAGGCTCTCGTCGCTGCAGGAGGAGGCAAGGGCGGGTGGGGGTTGTCGGATCCACCCGATCTCGGTCGACTATCGCGACACCAGAGGGCTGCTCCAGGCGCTGCTGCAGGCGCGGCAGCGCTTCGGGCCGATCGGGCCATGCGTAGTCTGGATCCACAGCACCGCCCCGGAGGCACCTCTCGCCATCGCCGGGGCAGTGGCAACCCCGGTCCAAGCCTGCCCGTACTTCCACCTGCTGAGCAGCCAGGCCGTCGATCCCGCGAGCCCTGAACGGGGGTGGCGCACGAGCTTCGAACAGTTCCCCCGTATCGAGTACCACGAGGTCATCCTCGGATTCGTCCAGGGCCCTGAGGGCTCCCGGTGGCTGACTCACCGAGAGGTCTGCGAAGGCGTGATGACGGCGATAGAGATGAGGGTTCCTCGCTTCATCATCGGCACGGTGACGCCCTGGTCAGCACGGCCTTGAGCCGTCTTCCGCCCAGTGTTCGGCTAGAATCCCGCCTTCGAACGACCTGCTCGAAGAGCTGGTGAAGCCGGCTGCGAAGTAGATCGCCTCGGTCGATTTCCGGCCGGCTCGTTCGTCTACGGAGCGAGGAGGAGAGGAGCCCATGAAGATCCGCTGCATCCCGTTGCTCGCCCTGATCCTGTTCGCCGCTGTCCCGGTCCTGGCAGCCGAGCCCCAGACTCCGCCCCCTGCCGGGCCCCCGGCGGCAAAGGTGGCCGATTTCTCCTGGATCGCCGGCGCGTGGCAGGGGGAGATCGGAGGAGACTTCATCGACGAGCAGTGGAGCCCGCCCGCCGGCGGCGCCATGCTCGGCACGTTCCGCTGGATCAAGAAGGACGGCAAGGTCGTGGTCTACGAGCTCCTCGCCCTGGAGCCGGCCGGAGAGAGCGTCGTCCTGCAGCTCCGGCACTTCAAGCCCGGCCTGGTCGCCTGGGAGGACAAGGAGGGCGCGATCCTCTTCCATCTCGTCTCCTCCCGGCCCGGCGAGGCGGTCTTCGACAACCGCGATCCGGCCAACCCGATCCGGATCGTCTACCGCAAGCAGGGCGAGGATTTGATCGCCCTCCTGGAGCGCGTGGAGAACGGCAAGCCGAGCACCCTCGAGTTCCGCTACCGCCGGCGGTAGACACGCCCGCGCGGCTTGTGTTACCATATAGCCATTCTATGATTCAACAGATTTCGCCAGTCGCCATCCGGCGTTTCTACGACGACGGTTTCCTCATCCTCGAGGGCCTCTTCTCGCGCGAGGAGGTGGCGGACATGGCCGCGGCCGCCGAGCGGCTCCGGGCGGTCGGGCAAGAGCTGGCTGCGGCGCTCCCCGCGAACGGCGACGGGGCGGGCGAGCGCAAGGTCGAGCACGAGGGGAGCCAGTTCGTCTTCGGCGGCTCGAACGGGTCGACCCGGCTGCAACGGGTCGTCTGGGCGGGCGGTTGCGAGCCGGCCTTCCTCGACTGCGGGCGGGACGTGCGGCTCACCTCGATCGTCGGCCAGCTTTTCGGCTCCGAGAGCGCGGTCCACCTGCTCAACCAGCTCCATGCCAAGTACCCCAACGACGGGCTGGAGTTCGAGCCCCATCAGGATAGCGAGCACCGCCGCTACGGCACCCCCGAGTGGCACGATGTCGACGGGCGCGGGAGCTACATCCAGAGCGTCGTCGCGATCGACGACTCGACGCTCGACAACGGTCCGCTGATCTTCTATCCGCGCAGTGGCCAGCAGGGGCACCTCGATCCCGCCGCGGTGCGGCGCAGCTATTGCGACCGTCCCGGCGTCCCTGCGCTGCTGAAAGCGGGAAGCGCCGCCTTCTTCGGCCCCTATGTGGTCCACCGAAGCGCCGAAAACCGCGGCGGCGCCCCACGGCGCATCGCGATCAACGGCTTCGCGCTCCCCAGGGCCAACTCCCGTTCCTACTTCGGCTCCGGCACCGGCGTGCCGATCGACCTCTTCGCGCCACGTCCACCGGCGTAGGATCGGCCTTTCCCCCTCTCGCGGCCTGCGTTCCTCGGCACCGGGCCGAGAGACGCGTTTCGCGTGCTATACTGAATCATTACGAAAGCTTGTGAGCGGGACCTGGCGTTTCCATGAAATGCCCCTATTGCGCCGAAGAGATCAAGGATGAGGCAATCGTCTGCCGCCACTGCGGCCATGACTTCAGCCTCGTCAAGCCCCTGTTGGTGCGGCTGATCTCCTTAGAGAAGGAGGTCGCGGCGTTCAGCGCCGCACCCGCCCCCAAATTGGCCGAGGCTCCTTCCTATTCCTTCGTCGCGTTCGTCGCCGTTGCCTTCGGCGTCATTCTTACCTCTGGCTATCTGTTGATCACCATCGCCCCGCCTCCGCCGGTCGACAACCCCAACTTGCCGAAGGTTCTCGCCATCGTCTTCCCTCCCGCCGTGTTGGGCCTCCTGGTCGGCCTGGTCTGGAGCCGCCGCAGCCCGCGGTCCGACCTGCTCTCCGGAGTCACCCTCGGCCTTCTCAACCTTATTGCGATATGGCTCATGATCACCAGCTTCGAGGATTCAACGTTCAAATGGGGCCTGGC
Organism: uncultured Holophagales bacterium; assembly: GCA_963842525.1. Taxonomy (GTDB): domain Bacteria; phylum Acidobacteriota; class Thermoanaerobaculia; order Multivoradales; family UBA5704; genus UBA5704. The sequence goes on along the minus strand of CAWJGT010000009.1, from coordinate 80,605 downwards.
CCTCTTGATCTTTGCGTTCGGCCAACCCCTCATCTTTGTAACCGCGGCCCTTCTTGGCGGCTCCTTGCGTGAACGATGGTCTTCCCCTTCCGGGAAAAAACCGCGGAAAGACGGGGAAACAGATATCTTTGAGAAGATCACGAAGAAGTATTCCACAATCCTTGAGTTGTTGACGAAAACCGTCGGCCTCGTGGCGATCATCCTGGCCACGACCTCCGCGGTCATCAAGTTCTTCGGAGGGTCTCAGCCGTGATGCCCATGCGGTGCTTGGAACGTACGACATCCGCGGACCAGGATCGTGTAGCACCTATCCTCCTCGCGATGTGTCTCCTCGCTTTCTCATCGGTCGTCCTCCCTGGCAATGCCCATGCCGCCCCGCCAGGCGAACGTTGCGACAAAGAGAGTGCCGAGACGGTCTATTCATCCGGCATGGAGCAGTATGGCCGCAGGCATTGGCGCGAAGCAATTCCCGAGATCGAGGAAGCGGCGGCCCTGTGCCCCGCCCCGAAGGGTCCATGGAGCGTTACAGTTCAATTCCTCGGCGAGTATCCATTCCTGCCCTTCTATTTTCTCGGCAAATGCCACCTCAACCTCAAGGATGTACCGGAGGCGCTGCGGCATTTTTATCTTTCGAGCTGCTCCGACGAGCCTGTCAGAAACAAGGCGAAGGCGCAGGAGCTCAGCTCGCTGACCAGCGAGTGCCGGCGGCAGCTCGAGAGCAAGCAGCGGCCACAGCAGCATCCCTATTTCAGCGCAGGATTCGCGGCCTCTCAAAAGAAGGAGTGGGACAAGGCGGCGGAAAAGATGTGGGATGCTTTGCAGGTCTGGAAAGAAGACGGCCGGACGACCCTTACCTCCGGCCGATGGCCCGCTCCCTACCTCCCCCGCTTTCGCCTCGCCGAGGCCCTCTTCAATCTCGGCTGCTATCAAGAAGCTTGTGATCAGCTCGATCAGTCGCTGTTGAAGCAGCTTCAAGGCCCGGAGGTCCAGGCCGAGCGGCAGCGGATGGAGAAGCTCAAACCTGCCTGCGAGGCCAAACGGCGCCAGCCCTATCCCGACCAGGAAATCTGCCAGCGGTGGCGATGCTGGCTCCAGCAGGAAGGACCTTAGATGAGCCCGGGCCGCATGCGCTTCCGCCTGGCGCCGGTCCTGCTCTGCATTCTCTGGCAGCATCCGCTCGCAGCGCAGACGAATCTCGAGACCAACGCCGGGGTCTATTTCAACTTTTCCACACCGGGTGCCGGCAATCTGGCGCTCGGCGGCGCCTTCCTGGCCCTCGCCTTCGATGCCAGCGCCGCCTATACCAACCCGGCCGGGCTCACCACCATCACCGCGCCCGAGGCCCTGATCGAAACGCGGCATTGGACCTTCACCCATGAATTCACCGACCGTGGCAGAATCGAGGGCCAGGCAATCACAATGATCGGTGAGGACACCCTCCCCGGCCTGCGCGATGGCCAGGCCGAGGATCAGGTGACGGGCCTTTCCTTCCTCTCGTATGTCCATCCCTACCGCAACTGGTCCTTCGCCCTGTATCGCCACGAGGTGGTGAACTTTGAAGCGAATTTCTCCACCTTTGGGGCCTACCTGGTCCTGACCCGTGGCCGCAACCCGCTGGGCATCCCCGGAACGCTCGACGGCCGCCTCGCAGCCTTGCGCAACCGCATGGACGTCGAGGTGGCCGCCTATGGCGGCGCCGCTGCCTGCCGCCTGGGAGGCGGGTTCTCGCTGGGCGTGGCGGTGTCCTATTACGATTTCGCCATCGACTCCACGGCCCTGCGCTATCTACCAAACCTGACCGCCTCACCCGACTTCGCCTCCGACCCGCTGGTGAACTCCCAGACACAACAAGGTGATGACAACGATTTGGGAGTAAACGCCGGCGTTCTCTGGGAGAGCCCACAGAAAAGGTGGAGCGCCGGGGGCGTCTACCGGCAGGGGCCGGACTTCAGCTTCCAGGCGCGCAGCCAATCCGAGCCTGGCGCGTTGCTGCCGTTTACGCCACGTGCTCAGCAAGCAGTTTTCCACGTGCCGGACGTCTATGGTGTGGGCTTCGCGTTCCGGCCCAGCGACGCCTTCCGCCTGGCCTTCGATTACGATCGCGTTCGCTATTCCGAGCTCACGGACGGTTTCGTCGATATCTTCGGTCTGGAAACTTTCTTTTCGGGGCCGCCGCAGGAGTTGGACCGCTTCGTGCAGGACCTGAAGCGCTTCGAGATCGATGACGCCGACGAGCTCCATCTCGGCATGGAATACGCGTTCCTCCGGCACTGGCCGGTCCTCACGTTACGAGCAGGAGCCTGGTACGAACCGGATCACAGCCTGCGGTTCGAAGGTGACAACGTGGGTTTTCGCGCGGTGTTTCGGCGCCAAGGCGATCAGATGCACTACACGGCCGGCATTGGCATGGCGCTGCGACGCCTCCAGATCGACGCCGCCATCGATCATTCGGAGCGGGTCAGCGTGATCGCGCTTTCTTCGGGCTTCCGGTTCTAGGATGGCGAACGATGGAAACACACAGAAATCCTCGGACTTTCGGCCTTGCGGTACTCGCGATCAATGCGGCCCTTGCCGCGCCAGCATGGAGCCAGGCACCGTTCGAACGAGTGTCCTGCCCCCAATGCGCCCGCTCAGATCGAAGTTCTTGCTCCTGACTTCAAACACGAAAGTGACACCTGCAGCTTGATGCCCAATTTGACCTCCTACAACTCAGGGACCTGCACCATCCCGAACGTCACGTACTCAGGCGAAGACGCCATCTACAAGGTATGGCTGCATGAGGGGAATAGGGTCGCCTTCCGCCTGGACGTTCAGAAACCAGCCGACCTCGTGCTCGCCTTGATCAAGTCATGTAGTGATGAGAATGGCAATTGCGTCAGTAACTCGACCGACTTCATCGGCTCGCAAGTCGAGGAGATCCCTGCGGCACACTACGATCCCGATCCCGGTATCTATTACCTCGTCGTCGACTCGACGAGCGACGAGCACTGTGGCGCTTACACGCTCACGGTCACCGGCGACAATCCGACGCCCGACCTGATGCTGGACATCGCCTCTCCGGATACCGTCGTGGCAGGCAAGGACCTGAAGTACAGGCTGACCGTAACCAATCGAGGAGCCCTGGACGCTACCGGAGTGGAGATTACGCAAACCCTCCCCGAGGGGGTCCAGTTTGTGTCGGCAAGCCCCAACTGCACCGGGAGTGGACGGACCGTCTTGTGTAGCATCGGCAACCTGGCGGTCGATACCTCGGCGCAAACGATAGAGATCACTGTTAAGGTGCACCCGGCAACCCGCGGCGAGTTGAACCAAGCAGGGCAACACGTGCTGCCCAGCACCGCAAGTGTGAAAGCCAACGAGGGTGACCCCATTCCCGACGACAATAGCAACACAGTGACCACAGAGGTCATCGCCATAAGCGATCTGTCGATCGAGACGCTTGCTCTGCCCGAAGCAGTCGTCGCTGGCAGGGTCCTCACCTACAAATTCCGAGTGCACAACGCCGGCCCCTCCGACGCCACGCGGGTTGTGATGACCGACGCACTGCAGGGCGATGTGAAACCGAACTCGCGATGCGAGTCTCAACAAGTTGGAGTAGTTCTCTGCACAAACCCCACAATCGCCACGATTGCTGCCCATGAAAGCGCCGAGGTCTCATTTACCGTGAGAGTGGAGCCGTCGGCGAAGGACGACAGCGTTGTAAAAAGCACCATCCTGGTGGCCGCTGTCGAACCTGAACCCGATCCTGATCTCGGCGCCAACTCGGTTTCCTTCGAGACCAGTGTTCTCCGCAGGGCGAACCTCTCCGTCAACATAGACTTCTATCCAACAACCGTTGTTGCGGGAACGGATCTTAAGTATCAGATCACCGTCTTCAATCACGGTCCTTCTGAATCGTCAAAAGGAACCGTAACGAGCACGCTGACCTTCGATCCAATGAAACTTCACAATACTGCTACCGAGCCACGGGCTGCCACTATTGTGACATGCAGCTTTGGTCTTATCTCTCCGGGAAGATCTGAGACTGTGACCTGTACGGTTCCCGTCAAGCCATCAGAGGCGTCGGGAACCATCATCTTTAACACAGCGAGTGTTGCTGGTAAAGCGCCGGATTTCGTGCAAGACAACAACACGAGCGGCCCTGTGGAAACCCGCGTGAAGGTTGTTGCCGACCTCGAACTAGTTGGGAAAACCCCCAAGGCGGTATCGAAGCTCGGATTAACCAACACCGATTCCGTGGACGCCGGCGAGAACCTGCTTTACGAGCTGGAGGTCAGGAACAACGGCCCCTCCGACTCCCAGGGCGGCGCAATCCGCGACGCGCTGCCCAACGAACTCACGTTCGTGGCATCACCAGATGGGTGTACGAAACACGACGGTGACCCGAGCAAGGTGAGCTGCCCGGTTCGACCTTTGGAGACCCGCCACACCTTCACCGCAAGTTTCGTCGCAAAGGTGGCGGCAGGAGCCATGGGCACCATCGAGAATACTGCGTCTGTAAAAGGCAGGGACGATCCCGACAGCTCGACCTTCATTGCTTCCACGATGGTGACGCAAAAAGCGGACCTCGCGGTGACCCTGAGCGATTCCCCGGACGCGGTGGTCAGCCCCAATCTTGTTGCGTATACCCTCACCGTGACCAATAAGGGTCCATCGGATGCCACAGGTGTCACGGCGAGCTTGATGTTGCCGAAGGGAGCTTAGTCCGTTACGCCCTCTCTTGCTTGCAGCGGCGAACTAGTAAATATAGTGCAGTACACAATCGGCCCTCTGGAGGCTGAAAAGGCCAAGACTTTCGAAGTCCAGATCTGCACACCTAGCGGCCGCGGAAGCGCCACTGCGGAGGCGTCTGTGAACGCCACGACAACGGATCCGAACCCGGACAACAACAAAGACAACGCGACGACCACGCTGGCGACGGCCAACGATTCGGACCTTGCCGTGACCAAGAAAGCCGAGGTGGAGGCAGTGGTGGCAGGCGACCTTCTCCGCTACACCATCGAGGTGGCCAACCACGGGCCGAGCACGGCTGCTACAGGAGTGAGCGTCAAGGATACTCTGCCTCAAGGGGTGACTTTTGTCAGCGAGCTTTCTGCAGATGAATGCAGCGGAACCACAGACATCACCTGCGACCTTGACACTCTGCCAAAAACCCTGTCCCTCACCGTTGAGGTTTTGCCTGAGGCTGGATCCCCGCTCGAAAACAGCGCGAGCGTTTCCGCTAGTTCCCCCGATCCCTACACGGAGAACAACACGAGCGCAACCATCGAGACTCGCGTCCTCAAGGCTCCCCCGCTCGTCTTGCCTTTCTTCTCGATGGAGGACGATAAAGCTCTCTTCGCTGTGAAGAACCGCTCAGAAGATCCTGTCTGTGTTCGCTATGATTTCCCGGGACAATCGACCTCAGAGCACGCATGCATCGGGACGAGGGCAATCGGCACGAGGCTCCTTGCCACCAGTGTGGGTGGCCACGTAGGCATTACCCCCATAAGCGATTGCACGAAGTGTGACGATTGCACAGGGTGCGCTGTGCCGGAGCCGTCGGATCTGAGCGGCGACTTCTTTCGATACCATTCGGCAAATAGCCCTGCCAGCGGCGAGCCCCTCGTCTCCACTGATACCTTGCGGTTGCCTCCCGAGCTGTGCCGGCGTTGGAGCGTCCGTTTTCTGAACGACACGGCTTTGGACAGCAGCACCGAGCTCCTCTTTTTCGTGCCCGGTAGCCTTGGAGACAGCTTCGTTGAGGGAAGGGTGTACAACGAGGCCGGCCAGTTTGTCCAGGCGATCTCGATAAAGAATTCCGCAGAAGCCTTCCGGAAGACCACTAAAGAGAAATTCGACAATAACGTGGAGCTGCTGGCGAATTTCGGCTCCATTGAATGGGAATTCCCGGAAGGGATCGTCGGCAACGTGTCCGCCGTCTACAAGGCCGGCAGGTACGCAGTGGCCGTGCCTGGTTTCTGTCGTGATGGAGATCCCGGTATCCTCCGATTCGCCCCTGATCGTCCCGTATTTCGAGGTCGATCCACAGAATCTGTCCGGGGTCAGTACTCTCTTTGCCGTCCGCAACGAGACGGATGACGAGATCGACGTCGTTTACACGTACTTCTCAGACGGAGGCAATTTGCCACCTGAGACCCTCGCTCTTGCCGGGCACGCCACGCGGACGGTCAACCTGCGCGATGTCTTCCAGCAGGGGCAAGGGAAGATAACCGGATACGTACAGGTCACGCGCACAGGGCAGACCCTCAGCGGTGACTTTGTGCTCATCCCTTCCAAGGGCGACGCAGCCGGCGGTGCCCTGGTGGATGCCGGCCCCGGCCGCTCGCCGGCCCAGCTCTGTCAGCTCTGGGATGTCCGCTTTCTCGAGGGCGAGCCTTCGGATGCAACGACGGACTTTGTCTTTTACCTACAGAACAACACTGGGACTACGGCCACGGGCCGCGCATACAGAGAGGCCGACGGTGCTCTCGTAAAAGACGACATCAGCGTCCCAATCAGTTTGCGCTCCCTCCGACTCCCGGCCTCGAGCCTTGGGCTGCCCGCACAGGCCAAGAGCGGCTCCATTGAATGGGATCTTGGGGATGGCGTGGTCGGCAATGTGTCCGCCGTGTTCATGGTGGATGGAGGCGCCTCTGTGCTCGTTCCGGGCGTCTGCCACGACGAAAGCCCCTGAGCCCTTGCGCGACATACCCACCTTGCGCAAGACTCCGGGCGCATGAGCGGCATCGGACAGAGCCCTCCCCGCCCTGACGGCTTCGCCAAGGTCTCGGGAGCGGCGCGCTATGTCGACGACGTCTCCCTGCCGGAGATGTGGCATGGCGCCACGCTCCGCAGCCCGCATCCGCACGCCCGCATCCGTTCGCTCCGTTTCGATCCGGCCCTCGCTCCCGCGGGCGCGGTCTGCGTGACCGCCGCGGACCTTCCAGGTCCGAACGGCATCCAGCTCCTGGATGACGGCTGGCCGATCCTTGCCGACGGTACCGTCCTCCATGTCGGCGAGCCGGTCGCCCTGGTGGCGGCGCCCACGCGGCTCGCGGCGCGGCAGGCGCTGGCGGCGTTCCAGGTCGACTACGAGCCGCTCGATCCAGTCCTGACCCTCGAGGACGCGGAAAAGCTGCCGCCGCTCTACGAGCTGCGCCTGGAGGACGGCGACGTCGAAGACGCCCTGGCCGGCGCGGACCGGGTGATCGAGGGGGAGTACCGGACCGGATACCAGGAGCACATCTACATCGAGTGCCAGGGGATGATTGCCTGGTTCGAGGATGAGACGGTGCACGTCCTCGGCTCCATGCAGTGCCCCTACTACGTTCACAAGGCCATGGTCCACGCGCTCCGAATGCCCGAGGACCGGGTGCGGGTCCGCGCCTCGGTGGTGGGCGGCGGCTTCGGCGGCAAGGAGGACTTTCCCAGCGCGATCGCTCTCCATGCCGTGCTGCTCGCCCGCGCCTGCGGCCGGCCGGTGAAGATCGTCTACGACCGGCACGAGGACATCGTCGCTACCTCCAAGCGCCACCCGGCCGTCATCCGCCACCGGACCGGGGTCGGCCGGGACGGCCGCCTGCTGGCCATGGACGCCGAGATCCTCTTCGACGGCGGCGCCTATTCGACGCTGTCGCCGGTGGTGCTCTCGCGGGCCATCCTCCACTCCTTCGGCCCCTACCGCTGGCCGGCAACCCGCATCCGTGGCCGGGTGCTCCGCACGCACACGGCGCCGAACAGCGCCTTCCGGGGGTTCGGCGCGCCGCAAGTGGAATTCGCGATCGAGCGCCAGATGGACCGCATCGCCCGCGATCTCGGGCTCGATCCGTTCGAGATCCGCGCCCGCAACGTCGTCGAGCCGGGAGACCGGCTGCCCACCGGCCAGGTGCTCGATCCCAGCACCTCGGCTCGCCTCTGCCTGGAAGAGGCGGAGCGGCGGACCGGTTTCCGCGCCCGCTGGAAGGCCCACGAGGAGGCCAGGAAACAGGCCGGAGACGGGCGAGCTCCGGCATGGCATCGGCCTGTCTCTCTACTTCCACGGCGCCGGCTTCACCGGCAACGGCGAGCGCAAGATGCGGTCCCCGGTCGCGGCCCGTCTCCTGGAGGACGGCCGGATCGAGGTGCTCACGGCCATGACCGACATGGGCCAGGGGTGCGCCGTCGTTTTCCCCCAGATCGCGGCCGAGGCCGCCGGGGTCCGGCCCGAGGACCTCGTCTTCGCCGAGCCGGATACGGGCGAGGTCCCCGATTCCGGCCCCACGGTCGCCTCGCGCACCACGATGATTGTTGGCGGCGCCATCGCCCGCGCCGTGGCCGAGCTGAGCAACCGCGTGCTCGCCTGGCGCTTCCCCTCTCCCGCTCCTGCGGGAGAGGGGTCAGGGGTGAGGGACGGCTGGATCGTCGGCCCTGATGGACCGATCGAGCTTTTCCGCGACGCGGCCAAGGCGTACCGGCAGGAGGTCGGTCCGGTCGAGGTCACGGCGCGCCACGAGCCGCCGGACTGGCAGACCTTCGACGAGTCCACCTACCGCGGAGCCGCCTACCCCACCTATGCCTGGGGCGCGGATGTCGTCGAGGTGGAGGTCGACCCCGACACCCTCTCCGTACGCGCCGTGCACGCGACCGCGGTCTGTGAGGTCGGCAAGGCGATCCACCCGACCCTCTGCGCCGGCCAGATCGAGGGCGGCACCCTGCAGGCCCTCGGCTGGGCCCTGATGGAAGAGGTGAAGCTCCAGGACGGCCGCTATCTCAACGACCGGCTTGCCACCTACATCATCCCGACGATCCGCGACAGCCCGCGCATCGACGTCCATCTGCTGGAGCGATCCTGGGAGGGCGGTCCGTTCGGCGCCAAGGGTGTCGGCGAGCTGCCGATGGACGGCGGCGCTCCGGCAACCCTGCAGGCGATCGAGAACGCCACGGGGCTGCCGGCGAACGAGACCCCGGCCACACCGGAACGCCTGTTGGCCCTCACCCTCGGAGGTACCTCATGAAGGCTTCCTTCACCCTCAACGGCCATCCCGCCGAGATCGACGGCCATCCCATGGAGCGCCTGCTCGACGTGGTCCGCGAGGGGCTCGGGCTGACCGGCACCAAGGAAGGGTGCGGCGAAGGAGAATGCGGCGCCTGCACGGTGCTGCTGGACGGGGAGCCGGTCCTCTCCTGCCTCGTCCCCCTCTTCCAGTGCGAAGGGCGGCGGATCGAGACGGTCGAGGGGATCGCCGAGGGTCCGGCGCGCGAATTCCTGGAGCGGTTCGTCGCCACCGGCGGCGTCCAGTGCGGCGCCTGCACGCCCGGGATCGTCGTCACCGCCTGGGCGCTCCTCCAGCACAGCCCGGAGCCGGGCCGCGAGGAGATCCGGGAGGCGCTGGCCGGCAATCTCTGCCGCTGCACAGGCTACGAAGGCATCCTGCGGGCGTTCTCTCCGGAGCCGGAGCGTTGACCCGGTGGTGACCTGGTGACTATCGCGCTCCGTCCGCAATCGCTCGACGAGGCGGTCCGCCATCTGGAGGAGGACCCGTCCCTGGTCCCCACGGCCGGCTGCACGGACCTGATGGTGCGCGGTCCCGAAGCGCTCCACAGCATGGACAGGGTCCTCGACCTCCTTGGCATCCCCGAGCTGCGCGGCATTCGCGAGGTCGACGGCGCGATCGAGATCGGCGCCACGGCGACCTTCACCGAGATCCGCCGCGATCCGGCCGTCCGCGCCGCGTTCCCGACGCTTGCCGAGGCTGCCTCGCGGATCGGCGGTTGGCAGATCCAGAACCGGGCCACCCTGGGAGGCAACATCGCGAACGCCAGCCCGGCCGGCGACTCGCTTCCTGTCCTTCTTGCCCTGGACGCCGTGATCGTGGCGGCCAGTCCGCAGGGCCTGCGGGAGATCCCCTACGCCGGCTTCCATACGGGCTATCGCAAGACTGCGCTGCAACCCGGGGAGATCGTCGTCCGGGTCCGCCTTCCTCGTCCGCCGGAAGGCTCGTTCCAGGCGTTCCGCAAGGTGGGCACCCGCGAAGCCCAGGCGATCAGCAAGGTCGTCGTCGCCCTGGCCGGCCGGCTGGACGGAGGGAGGATCGCCGAGCTGCGCCTCGCCGCCGGGAGCGTGGCCGCAACGCCTGTCCGTCTGAAAACCGCCGAAGAAGCGGTGCGGGGATTGGAGGCGGGTCCCGAGGCAGCCGACATCGCCGGCCGGGAGGCGGCCCGCGAGGTCACCCCGATCGACGACGTCCGCTCCACCGCGGACTACCGCCGCTTCGCCTTGGAGCGTGTCGTGCGCCGAATGGTCCTGGGGATCGGGCACTGAGGCGACGCCTGCGTTCCCCCTCTCCCGGTCGGGGGGAGTGCGATGGGAGAGGGGGCCAGGGGGTGAGGTTCTTTTTCTGAGGAGCACCACGATGCCGACCACCCTGACCCCCGATGCGGTCCGCCCGATCTTTGAGCGGCTGAGCGCCGCGAGCCTCTCGTTCAACCGCCTCCACCCCGGCGACTCCGGGCACCGGCAGCCCGTCCACACCGTGTACGGTGGCGCCCACCTGTTCCGCTCCGACACCGCCGCCCGGCTGGGCAGGCTCGCCCTGCGCGCCCTGGAGGAATACGCCCCCACACCGGGAGACCTGGCCGAAGCGGCAGGCATTCCGGAGGCGCTCGCCCCCACGATCCACGCGCGGGTGATCGAAAAGCTGCGCCGTGAGCCGATCGAGGACTTCCGGGTCGATTTCGAAGACGGCTATGGCAACCGGCCGGACGCGGAGGAGGACGGCCACGCCGAAGCCGCCGCTCGCGAGATGGCCGCGGGTTTAACCGCCGGCACCCTGCCGGCCTTCGTCGGTATCCGCATCAAACCGTTCACCGAGGAGCTGCGGGCCCGGTCCTTGCGCACGCTCGATCTCTTCCTGACCACACTGGTCCGCGAGGCGGGAGGACGCCTGCCCGAGGGCTTCGTCGTCACCCTTCCCAAGGTGACCATTCCTGAGGAGGTTGCAGCCCTGGCCGATCTCTTCGATCTCCTGGAGCCGGCACTCGGCCTGTCGAAAGGCTCGCTGCGGCTCGAGATCATGATCGAGACTCCGCAGGCGATCCTGGACGAAAGCGGCGGCTCACCCATGCCGATCCTCGCCGCCGCCGCCCGGGGCCGCTGCGTAGCCGCCCACTTCGGCACCTACGACTACACGGCCTCCTGCAACATCACGGCGCAGCACCAGATCATGACCCACCCGGCCTGCGACTTCGCCAAGCACATGATGCAGGTCGCCTTCGCCGGCACCGGGATCTGGATCTCGGATGGCTCCACCAATGTCCTCCCCGTGCCGCCGCACCGCGCCGTCCAGGACGGCCCGCCGCTCACCCCGGCCCAGATCGCGGAGAACCGCGCCGTCGTCCACCGTGCCTGGAAGCTCCATGCGGAGCACGTCCGGCACTCCCTGGTCGGCGGCTTCTACCAGGGCTGGGATCTCCACCCAGCGCAACTCGTCACCCGCTACGCCACCCTCTTTGCCTTCTTCCTGGAGGGGCTCGACGCCGCCTCCGACCGCCTCCGCAATTTCGTCCAGAAAGCCGCCCAGGCCACCCTCGTCGGCGAGGTCTTCGACGACGCTGCAACCGGCCAGGGTCTCCTCAACTACTTCCTGCGCGCCATCAACTGCGGCGCCCTCACCGAGGAGGAGGCATTGGAGCGCTCGGGACTGACCCTGGAGGAGCTACGCGGGCGGTCGTTCGTAAAAATCCTCAAGAACCGCAGAGGGTGAGCCCCTTCGCGCCTACAAGCCGGCACACCCCACAGCAGCGAGCAGGATCAACGGCACGATGTATGGGTCGACGAATGACATGACGCTCAAACATGCTGATCGACGAGGATCGGATTTCCATCGGGGTCCACAGCGATGAAGCTGGCCGGCCCCGTTGTGCTCTCGTCCGCCTCTTGCTCCAACTGCACGCCCTGCGCCTTCAACTGGCGCTGCAGCTCGCGGATGTCGGTGAAAGAGTCGAGCTTCTGAGCGTTGCTGTCCCAGCCGGGATTGAAGGTGAGAATGTTCTTCTCAAACATCCCTTGAAAAAGCCCGATTACGTGATCGCCGTTCTTCAGAATCAGCCAGTTTTTCGAGGCATCCCCGGCGAAGGGCTTGAACCCGAACTTCTCGTAGAACGCCCTCGAAGCCTCGAGATCCTTGACAGCCAAACTGATTGAAAACGCGCCCAGTTCCATTCTTTGCTCCTTTTCTGCGCATCCTATCCCGTAACTTGTTCTCGCTACTCATGATACGCTTTCGCATTGAGAGAGTCAACGCGACTGGTGGAGGACGATAAGACAAACCGGTCCCTCGCACCCTCTGCTCTCAGCCTGGTCAGGAGCTTCCCGGGGGGTCTTCCAAGCGGGGTCATTCTTCAACGTGGCTTCCAGTCGCTCGATGGCACCGGCATGGTCGTCGCGGAGCAGGGCGACACGGGCCAGACCGTAGTGACAGCCGCCGTGGTTGGCATCCGCGTCCAAGCCCTCCCGGAACTGGGCTTCGGCCGGTGCGAGATGGCCGAGGGCCAGGTAGCAGCAGCCGAGCTTGTAGGCGCGCTTTTCGCGGGTCATGCACAGATCTCCCAGAACCTGGCCCAGAGAGCTCTCCGGGTCCATGCTGCGCCGGACGCGCCGGTAGGCCTCCAGGGCATGGGCGAAATGGCCGTCCGCGTACAGGATCTCGGCGAGCACGTAGAATGCCAGGGACTGGTCCGGGATGAGCGCGAGGCTCTCCTGCACGCAGTCCACGGCATCGCTCCGGAGACCTTCCTCGGAAAGCAGGGCCGCCAGCATGCACCAGGCGGATGCCCGCAAGGAAAGGGGACATCCCTCGCTGGCCACCAGGCCGCGGAATTCCGACCCGGCCTCCTCCAGCCGGCGGAGGAACCACAGGGTCTTCCCGCGGTAATACCGGGCCCAGAAGTTTCGCGCGTCCTTCCCGAGCTCTTGATCCAGGAGGAGAAGGTAGCGCCTTTGCTTGGCCTCCAGCCGGTCCTGGGGCAGATGGTTCACCAGGTGAGTCAGCTTCAGGGTGGCCAGCGTGCCGATCTGAAACCCGGCCCGGATCACGGTGTCGTTGGGACGCTCGTGGACGATGCCCTCGTACCGGATTCCCACGTGGTTCCGGAACAGCCGGAGGATCCCGATGGGATGGACGTCGGTCTGCCCCTCCTCGGGGTCTGTGACGACGTCATGGCGTTCGATGAGGAAACCACCTATTTCAGGCAGGGCCGCGAGGATCGCATCGCGCACGGCCCTAGGGTCTGAGAGCCTCTCGTCAGCGTCGAGGCAGAGGATCCAACTCCCCTGCGCCACGGCGATCCCCGCGTTGCGGGCGGCCGAGAAGTCGTCGTCCCAGGGCCGGTGCAGGACGCGGCACCCGTACTCTCCAGCGATCTCTACAGTGCGGTCCACGGAGCCCGTGTCCACGAGCACGATCTCGTCGGCCACCGGGCGGACGGAATCCAGACACCCCGCCAGGAACTGCTCCTCGTTCTTCGTGATCAGACAGACCGAGAGCAGCACGGGCGGGGCGGTGGAATCGAATCAGGAGTGAAAGAAAGAACTAAAGGCAGGCTGAGCGATGACTGTGACGTTCTCGTCCCTGTCCCTGCCCTCGACCGGCCGAATCCCGCCGAGGATCTTCTTCAATACCGCCGGATCGACCGTCTTCAGATGGGTCTTGCGCTTCATGGAATCTCCTTTCGAAGGAGCTTTGATCTTAGCACAACAAGGCTCCGCTTGCGTGCCTCACCGCCAATCCCATCTGCTCCCTGGCCCCTCAACCGCCAACTCCGGGAGTTGGTCAGGGCGACTCGCCACGGGCTGCACACAGTGCAGTGACCTGCGCGACCAGAGGGAGTTGATCATGACCTCGCCGTTCGTTCATCTCGGGATAGAACTGGAAAGCCTGTGTAGTGCCGGCACCTTCAGCGAATGCAGCAATCGGTATGGGAGTGAACACCATCGCGGGATACTGGCCGAACCTCATGTCCTTTAGCATGGATATTTGCTGGAACCTGTCGCGTTGCCAGAGCGTGCCGGTGTTCTGCCATTCGAGGAACGTATCGGAGCCAAAGGCGAGAGGAGTGAACCGGAAGACGTTCTGGTCTGGTGCAGCGAGATATTTCCCGATAGCGACCTTCAGCGCCTCGAGGTCGCGGCGAGACATTCGCGGATCACGATCGGGATATTTTTCCAGGAGATCAACGGCTGGGATGGTTTCACCCGGGAGGACCGAGGGGCGGCGATAGATGGAGCGGACCTCTCTCAGGCTGAATGAATCTCGCTTGCGTTCGGCCAAAAGGCGCTCCAGCGCCGACGAAATGGAACCCAGATAGACTGTCTGCTCACCGGGCGATACATGCCAAAGAAAGACCTCAAGGGGTGGAGCCTCGACTGCACGAAGCCGTCGGTCCGAGATCAGCTCGACCACCCCCGTTGGGAGTTGCCGCCATGCCCCTTGATCTTGAACCTCGACGAACAGGTGCTGGCTGTTAACCGATACGTACCTACCCGTGTAATCGAGCCCCAGGTACTCTGTCCACGAGGAGTTGAATTCTCCGAAGAAGTGGCACTGATCCGGGGCCAGCGTTACCACAAGCGGCTGGCTTGCGGCGAAGAGGGCGAAGAAGGCGATCAGTGGTTCAAAGGTCATCGTGGTGATTTCCCGTGTTCGGTATTTCGTAGCCGAACAGTTTTACCGCTCCCCTGCAGGCCGTGCGACCTTGGTATAGAGCGATTCGTAGTTGGTCTTGCCGTCGCGGACCATGTGGATCCGCCCGGCTTGGGCCCAGCGGCGGAGGGTCGCCGAGGCGCTCCGGGGGCTGACCTTTCGCCGCAGCTTCTGGCCCCAGCGTTTGTGGATCTCCTGCACCATCGAGGAGGCCCCGAACACCTCGTCCGCCGCTTTGCCCTCCAGGATCAGCGCCATCATCCGCGACACCGGCCACCCCTTGGCCAGGTCGAGATCGCTGTCCCGGGCTGGAACCGGCACCGCGGCGGCCTTTTCGCGCTCCAGGATCTCGCCGGCGGCCGCAGCAGCGGCCTGGAACGCCTCGAAGCGCTCGAGCGTGCTCTGGAGCTCGGCCTCATGCAGAGCCTTCTGCTCCCGATGGAGCGCCTCCTGCTGCATGTGGAACGCCTGCTGCGTCCGATGGTGCGCGATCTTCGTCTCCAACTGCGCCAGCATCTGTTCAACGGACCGTCCTGAACCCATAGCAGCTCCCTCCAATGTCGCGATGCCTCGGCTCCTTCCGAAGACCGCTCCGAGGACCATCGACTCTCCATAATGTCGCAAGAGCCCGACTGAATGTCTCCTTGCGGCGGCCTTGCTTCAGAGGGATTGTACCGCAAGAGGCGTCAACCGTCCAGACCCTCCCGTTGTCCAGCCAAATTGCGACATTTCCCGCGCATCGCAAAGCTGTGCCCCTCGTCTGGATTACCTGAATCCCGCGCAACGTAGCAAAGGTGATCCACATTGCTTCGTTTGATGCACCTAGCTCGATATGATGTCAACCCAACGCCATAAAAGGTCGGGGAAACGTCGCGATGCGCAGGCGCGGAGGCGACGCAGGCTTACCCTTTTCAACATTGCCTCCTCTCCTTGAGATGAAGAGCTCCTTGAGCCGAAGCCGAGACAAGCGTGCTTCTCACGTCGCTTCTGGAAATATTGCATTGACTCGAGGCAATGCTATATTTCCTGGAGTCATTGCCACGTTGACTGGAGTCAATGTCGCACTAAGTGTAGTCATTGCGCCGTTACCAGGAGGATCGCGACGTTGTGCGACGAATGGCTGCGCGGGTTTTCGCCTCACGAGCACCGGCCTTTTCGCAGTACAAATTCTCACGTCTCTGCTGAGGATCGATCTCATGACACGACACGTCCTTGCAAGCTGCGGCGCCGAATACTACCGTGACGGGTATGAAACGGATTATCGGGAAGACCACGGAGGTTCTCGGGTTGTCCCCCACGACGAGGCCCGCGCTCGCCGAGCGGTGGGACCTCCAGGAGGAGTCCCGGCTCGCGGAGCTTCGCAAGGATGCGCCGTGAGCGCGCAGCGGCTGTAGCCGGCAGCGAGCGCCGGTCTGCTCGCGTTGGCCCAATCCGCCGCACACCCCCGTGGGTGGCGGTGCGCTGCCACCCACTCCCTCTTCACACCTCTTTGCTCGGCACCAGCGGCTACCGAAAGCGACGGGTGTGCTAGTCTGACTTGGTGTTTCGCGTGTCCTTCACTCCCAGCGCGGCCAAGGATGTCCGCTACTTTCGCAAGGCCGACCAAAAGCTCATCCTTGACGTCGTGCGACTTCAACTCACGCACGAACCGGTGACCGAAACCACCAATCGGAAGCGTCTGAACCCCAATCCACTTGGCCCCTGGGAAGCTCCGAATCGGCAACTTCCGCGTCTTCTACGCACCCGACCTCGAGGCTCAGACGGTGTCAGTTGGTGCAGTAGGCGTCAAGGAGCACAACACGCTCTACATTCGTGGAGAGGTATTCCAGATATGAAAACCATCGAAATAGCAACGCCGCCACCGTCACTCCAGGACATCCTAGCCATCGCGCGCACCGAGACTGTCCTTATCCGCACTTCTGCCGGCGAGGAGTTCGTCCTAGGATCGGTCGACGACCTCCGGGTTGAGGCTGATCTCCTCGGCAGCAACCCGGAGTTCATGCGATTCCTGCAGGAACGCTTCTCGGAGAAGGCCACCATACCTCTCGAGCAGATGCTCCGGGAGCACGAATAGCTTCGCCGCGGGCTCACGCCACATCTGGGCGGTGCGCCTGACCGGTCCGCGGCGGATCGAGGTGCACCAGCCGGACCGGAAGATGCGCATCGCGCATCCGGGCGAGCAGCTCGAGGCGCCGGGAGTCCTGGCCAATCCGGTGCCGGTGGAAGCCCTCTACGACCGCGAAGCGGCGCGCCAGGTGATCGCGGCGCGGGAAGAGCCCCGAGGGGGGGCGGGCATAAAGATGCTATGCAGGGCGAGGGGGTGCAAGAGCGGGGCCGCTGGTTGTATGTTTCGGGGAACTTAGCGTTTGAAAGGGGAACCCCGATGAACCAGACAGCCCAGAAGGCAGAGTTTACGCGAACGGAGAGAGCATTGCACGTGGCATTGGAGCTGGGCGGTAGCGAGTGGAAGTTGGCTTTTGCTGCGGAGGCTGGCCCGAAACCTCGGCTGCGCTCGGTGGCGGCCGGGGATCTCAACGGGCTGATGTTGGAGATCGGACGCGCCAAACACCGTTTCGGTTTACCGGAAACAACTCCTGTCGTGAGTTGCTACGAGGCAGGCCGGGATGGATTCTGGCTTCACCGGTTCTTGCTGCTGGAGGGTGTGGAGAACGTTGTGGTGGACTCCTCGAGCATCGAGGTGAATCGTCGGGCTCGGCGGGCGAAGACGGACCGGGTTGACGCTGAGAAGTTGCTGTCGCTGCTGATCCGCTACGCGGCAGGTGAAAGAAAAGTGTTCGGTGTGGCGCATGCGCCGACGCCGGAGCAGGAGGATGTGCGCCACCTGGGTCGAGAGTTGGAGGGCCTGAAGCAGGAGCGGACGGCCCACACCAATCGGATCAAGTCCTTGCTGGTGAGCCTTGGAATCCGGGTGAAGGTAGGCAAGGGGTTTGCGCAGCAGTTGGAGCAGTTGCGGCAGTGGAACGGCGAGCCGCTGCTGCCAGTCTTGCGGGAGCGTCTGCGTCGGGAAGTCGAGCGGCTGGAGCTTCTGGAGAGTCAGATCAAGGAGTTGGAGCAAACTCGGCAGCGGGCCGAAGCCGCGTCCAGAGAGGGCGGGATGGTGCAGCGGCTGAAAAAGCTCAAGGCCATCGGCGACAACAGCGCCTGGTTGTTCGTCCTGGAATTTTTTGGCTGGCGGCAGTTCCGGAATCGCCGTGAGGTAGGCAGCTTGGCTGGGTTGACGCCGATGCCCTACAAGAGCGGCACGACGGTGGACCACGAGCAGGGGATCAGTAAGTCCGGCAATGTGCGGGTGCGTACGATGTCGATCGAGATCGCCTGGGCGTGGTTGCGGTTCCAGCCGCAGAGCCGCTTGAGCTTATGGTTCCAGGGGCGCTATGGCCCTGGGAACCGGCGCTCGCGACGGGTAGGGATCGTGGCCCTGGCGCGCAAGCTTCTGACCGCGCTGTGGCGCTACTTGGACCAAGGGATCATTCCTGATGGCGCTGAGCTGAAGGCCAGGTAAGGATCAAGAGGCAGAAAGTGTGACCGCAAAATAGGAGATTTCAGGCTGGGAGGAGCGTGCCCGGCGCCAGGCTGGGTTCGGTTTCGAGCCGCCATTAAAGATGGGGCCGCTCCGTTTGCTTGCCCGAGTCGCTCGCAGCGCATGCTGCATTTGGTGCCCTCTCCAAGAAATTGAGGGAGGTCAGCACGGATAGAAGCTTGACGGGGACTACGGTTCCTGGCGCAATCGGCAAGCCCCAGACGGGATCGCATTTGAGGTAGGAGAAACAGCACCTTGCTGCCGGGGGAGCTCCGGGCAACAAACCTCAGGCGGCATTCAGGAAGGAGACGAAACGCAGACCCACTTACCCGAAACGCTTGACAACGGGGGCCCACATAGAAGCCTGGCGCTTCAGCGCCAGGTGGGTGGCCCCAAATCCTCCTGAGCCCCGAAGGGGCGCAGGCATTCTTCAGCCTCGATCTGCGTGCTTCCACCACCGCATCGGGGCTCGCGCCCCTTGCCCGTGCCGTCGCCCCTTCGGGGCTTGGGTCAATATTGGACCGAGGTCCTGGGGTTGAAAACCCCAGGCTTTACGCCCATGCCCCTTCGGGGCTCTTCATCACCGTGAGTTTCGATCCAGCGCCTACACGCCGGCATCGGCAAGACGAGTCAGTCCATAGACAAGCGACGCGGTAGCTGCGACGGCCATGACAGCTCTGACGTGATTCCAACGCAGCCAACGCGATACATAGCTGGACCAGGTATCGGCAGATGTGGAGGCGGAAGGATTGGTTCGCGCGAGCAGATTATTCAGAGGCACGTTGAATGCCATCGTTACGCCGAAGGTACCAAAGAGGTAGCAAGCGCTCCCGACAACAAGCCATGGCGAAGCCGCCGCTCCCCAATGTGTGAGCGAGTAGAGCCCCAAGACCACCGAGAGCACCGCAGTTCCGAGAAAGATGAAAAGGAAGACCGGGTTGATGACCGTCACGTTGATGTGCTGCATGGCGGCTATTCCTTGCTCAGAAGGGAGGCGCACGAGGGCCTTCATCACGAAGTTTGAGAAGGCAAAGAATAGCCCGGCCATGAGGCCGCACCCCACCGCAGCGAGCAGGGTCAGCGGCACGATGTAGGGATCGACGAATGACATCAAGTCACCCTATGAAGTAGCTGCGACGCCCGGCCTTGACAGCCCGCTCGACCCGGCCAGTTACGGTCTATGCGTATCGAGCCAGGAGGCGAGCACGGGCCTCGTCATGGGGGACGACCAGCTCGGCTTCAACGTCGGCGAGCCCCCGGTGGACATCGCGGAGGAGCTCCAGCTCTTCCAGTAGGGACTGGAAGCTGCCGAAATCGACGAGAACCGCCGTACCCCGTCCCTCCTGAGTAAGGACAATGGGGCGGCGCGTCTCCTGGACCCGCTTGAGCAGATCCGCGGCCCTGGACCCGAGGTCAGCGGCTGGGTGGATGTCCTCGGTCATGTTGAACGAGATGCGTGCCATCGAGACCTCCATCATGCTCCATGGTAGCCCATTCCTGCCCAACTCGTGTGCGGTCGAAGCTGGTTGGCAGCCGTGGCGGGCTGGGGTGCCGAGGCCCGCCCCTGCCCGTGCGGCTTCCGCTGCGCCTGCCTCCATTACAACGCTACTCCCTCACGCTCCACGTTTTGCCGAAACGGCATGGCACGGTAGCGCGGGCTATGCCAATCCTGGCGGCTCCGCACGACGGCACATAAGATTTCCCCGCTCTCCCATTCAATTTCGTACAACCGGTGTCGAATAGAATCTGCGCGCGCTTCGCTCATTGGCCCATCAAGGAGCACAAGAAAATCCCAATCGGACTCGGACCTGGCTTCCTGGCGAGCGCGTGACCCGTACAGAATGATCTCTGCCCCGGGTTCTCCCTCGTGGATCGTCTGTTTCACACGCTGAAGCAACTCTTCCTGTTTCACCGCGGTTTCCTCAGGCAAAGGCCAAGGAAAATTCGGTCATGTCGTTACGATAACACATGTCGAGAACCTCACCCCCGCCGCATCGTCCCCTCGATCAGCCCGTAGGGCTCGGCGGTCGCCACGAAAATCTCGTTGCGGTTCTCCAGGTCGAAGGGGGTGAGGTCGACCGGCAGGTGGTGGAGGTTGGGCATGGCGATGTGGATCTCTTCGACGTCCAGGGTCTCCAGGACCGCCTCACCCATGGCGTAGAGGGTCTGCTGGACGGAGCGGCTGTCGTGCTCCGCGAAGGTCTCGAGGAGGAGGCGCCGCACCTCGCTCCAGAGATCGCCGTAGGGGACGTAGGGACGCGAGTACCGCCAGGTGGCTCGCACTGCTGTGGCAAGGAGGCGGTCCGCGGTCTCCTTGAGTGTCGTGTAGCGGTCGCGTGGAAAGCCTTCGAAGGCGGATTTCGCGGTCTTCATCACCACCAGGTCTTCGAGGCCGGCCTGCACCCGAACCCCTTCCCGGTCGCGCGTCACGACCGCGGTACGCTTCTCACTGCCGGCCTTGCGGAAGGCGTGCGGATGGGGCGCTCCTCCCGCTTCGATCGGCTCCCAGAGGTGCTCGGCGAGATCGACCTGGACGGTTGAGGCGCGCGGGCTCTCCTGCAAAAAGTGATCGGTCAGCGCGAGGCCGAAGTCTTCGATGTCCTCGAACGGATGCTGAGCGGCCAGCGCGTAGACGGTGTTCTTCATGGTGTCCGTGGGGAGGACCTCCTGGTTGTCTCCGTCGGTGTAGGCGGACGTGAAATCCCCTGAGAAATGGATCGCGACCGTGACGTCCTGGAGCCGGTGGCGCTCCGCGCCGCGGCGGACGGTGACCAGCCGCACCGCCTGTTTCCCATAGTTGTTTTCGCTCAGGGTGACGGGCATGCTCAGCTCCCCCGGTAGGTCGAATAGCCGTACGGGCTCAGCAGGAGCGGCACGTGGTAGTGCTGGGCCGTGTCCCGCACGTGGAAGACGATGGAGGCCTCGGGATAGAAGCCCTCGATCCCCTGCGCCTGGAAATAGGTTTCGATCCCGAACGTGAGGCGGTAGACGCCCTCCGTCAAGACCGAGCCCGCGGGCAGGAGCTGCCGGGCACGGCCGTCGGGATCGGTCTCGGCGCGGCCGATCTCCCGCCAGCCGTCTTCCGATCGCATTTCCAGGAGGACGGGGACGCCGCTCGCCGGCCGGCCGCGCGAGGTGTCGAGGACGTGGGTGGTGATTCCGCTCATGATCCCAGGAGTTTTTCAAGCCGGAGGTTCGTGATCTTCCGCTGTTCTTCGGCGGCGACGCGGAGCTCGGTCTCCGGATCATTGCCGAGCCTCTCGCGCAGGAGGTCGAGCATCTCTTCGGCGCTCTTGCCCGTGGCGCAGACGATGAAGATGTACCCGAAACGGTCCTCGTACTGGCGGTTTCCCGCGGCCAGCTCGGCGAGGACCTCCTCGGCGGCGTTGGCGGCTCCGGCCTGCTCCTGCCGCGCCCAGCGGCCGCCGCGTTCGCCGATCCGCGGATGGGCGGCGAAGGCCTCCAGCCAATCCTCGGGGCCGAGGCTCCGCCAGATCCGGTCGGAGGTGTCGTAGAGGTCGTCCAGATCGCGGAAGGGCCGGCTCTCCGCCGTCCGGCGCATCCAGGCGTGGGAGCCGCAGCACGGCTGGAGCATGGCCTCGGCGTCCGAGGCCGATGCCGCATTCAACCGCTCCAGGCCCCGGCTCACCGCACACCTCCCGGCCGGCCGAAGAGCCGCAGCCGCGCCACGCCGCCGTCCGGGTAGATGTTGAGGCGGGCGTGAGTGAACGGTCCGGCCGCGGCGACCTCGTCGAACCGGTGTACGGTGTGGGGCCGCAGAGGCGTGCGCGGCAGGATCTCCCGCCAACCGCCGAAGGTGGGCTGGGCGAGCTGCTCGGGCAGGGCGTCGGCAACATCACAGCCTTCGATCGAGCAGGACCCGGGTGCGTTGCCTTTGAAATGTGAGGTGTCCACCTCGATCCGGTGGACCGTGCCGCGCGCCCCCAGCCGCAGGATCGCCCAGTCGTGGCCCGGTCCCCGCCGTCGCCGCGTCTCCCAGCCGTCGTGCATGCCCCGCGACGGTCCGGGCAGAATCAGGCTGTGCCGCGAGCCGAAAAACATATCGCTCGCCGCGGCCACGAGGCCGCCGTTCTCGACCGCCGCCAGGTCGACCTCGCTGCCGAAGCGAGCCAGCCGCGCCCAGTCGGCCGTGACCTCTCCATAGGCCCGCAGCCGCGCGACGCCGCCGTCCGGATAGATGAGGAGGCGGAGGTGGGTGACCCGTCCGGCGTCCGCTTCGATCGGAAAGCGGTTCTTCGTGTTTCCCTGGAGCGGCGACCGGGGCAGGACCTCGGTCCACGTCACCCGGTCGGGCGTCAGCTCCTCGGGCGCCGGATGGCCCGGCACCGCGCAGGCTTCGAGCGAGCAGGCCTCGGGGTAGTTGCCGCGGAAATAGGCGGTATCGACGATCACGCCGCGGAGCACCCCGGGCAGGCCGAGGCGGACGACGCACCAGTCGTGGCCCGGCTCGCGCCGCCGCCGGGTCTCCCAGCCGTCCATCCACTTGCCGACGTCGGTGTACTTGCCCTCGATCCAGACCGGCTCGGCGGCCTTGAGCAGGTTCTCCTTGGGCGCGAAGAATTCGTCGTTCGCCGCCAGGACCGCGCCGCCCAGCCGCTCGGCCGCGAGGTCCACAAGCTCAGTGAAATCGGTCATCAGAAGACATCCTCTCCTCGCAGCAGGGTCCGGTGAACCACGCCATGAAGCGTCCGCCCCACGTAGGGTGTGATCGGGTGTCGGTGGCGGAGCATCGCGGGGTCCACCACGAAGCTCGCCTCAGGATCCCAGATCACCAGGTCCGCATCGTATCCCGGAGCGATGGCTCCTTTCCTCCCTTCGAGGCCGGCAAGCTGTGCCGGGGCCGCGCACATCCACTCTGCCAGGTCGGCCACCGTGAAGCCGCGCTCCCGGGCTCCGGTCCACACCGCGGACAGGGCGAGCTGCAGCGAGGCGATGCCGCCCCAGGCGCCGCGGAAGTCGCCGGTCTCGATCTTCTTGAGCACAGGCGGACACGGCGAGTGGTCCGTGGCCACGAGATCGAGCAGCCCGTCCCGCAAGGCATCCCACAGGCGCTCCCGGTTCTCCTGCGAGCGGATCGGCGGCGCGCACTTGAAGGCGACCCCGCCGTCGGGGATCTCTTCCGCGGCAAAGGTCAGGTAGTGCGGGCAGGTCTCGGCGGTGACCGGCAGCCCTTCCTCCCGCGCCCGCCGGAGCACCGGCAAGACTTCCGCGGACGCGACGTGGACGATATGGACCCGGCAGCCGGTCTCCCGGCAGAGGCGCACCATCAGCTCGACCGCCTCCATCTCGGCCGCGTCGGGACGGGACCGCAGGTAGCGCTCGTAGGACCGCAGCTCCTCCGGCCCCGCGCCGTCCCATACCCGTGCCGCCGCGTCGATCGGTCCCGGCAGCTCGGCATGGACGAGGAGCACGGCCCCGTGCCGCGCCAGGATGGGCATGGCCTCCCGCAGGTCGGCCTCCCCGACGTGCTGGAACTCATCCACTCCAGAGGGGACCAGGAAGCATTTGAAGCCGCGAACACCGTCGGTCAGCAATCCCGGCAGCTCAGATGCATTGCCCGGTACCACGCCGCCCCAGAATTCCACGTCGACTGCACACTTTCCCGCAGCCGAGGCTCTCTTGGCCCGCAGCGCCTCACTGCTGGTCGTGGCCGGGATGCTGTTGAGCGGCATGTCCACCAGGGTGGTAACGCCCCCGGCCGCCGCGGCCGACGTGGCCGTCTCGAACCCTTCCCACTCGGTCCGGCCCGGCTCGTTGATGTGCACGTGGGTGTCCACGATCCCCGGCATCAGGACCGAGTCGCCGCAGTCGATCGAAGCGGTCTCGTCCGGGGAGCCCACGCGTTCGATCCTGCCCTCCCGGATATGGACCGTGGCGGGATGTACCCCCTCGGGGGTCACCACCCGCTGGCTGCGGATCACCAAGGCTGCCATGCTCCCATTTTGTCAGAGGTGTTCGGAAAGCTCTGCTGCCGGCGTCGCCGTGGGCCCTCACCCCCCTACCCCCCTCTCCCATCCTCACACCCTTCCCCCGGGAGAGGGGGGACGCATGCGGGACGGTCAGCGCGAGCCCACGACCGTCATTCTGAGCGCAGCGAAGAATCTGGGCGGACGGAGCTTCCCAACCCCCAGATCCTTCGCTTCGCTCAGGATGACAGAGCAACGGCGGGCTTCGACATTGTCTCTGTGGCCTGAGCCGCGTCCCCCCTCTCCCGGGGGAAGGGTGTGAGGATGGGAGAGGGGGGTAGGGGGGTGAGGGCCCACGGCTCGCGCAGGACTTTCCCCCTCTCACCCACGAGCCGGTATCCCCGCACCGGCGCGGAAGAGGGCCAGGTAGGCCTCCAGCGTCTCCAAGGCCAGGCGGTCGGCGGAGCTGTTGACGATGCGGACACCGCCGCGGCGCAGGTGGCGGGCCAGGCGGCGGTTGGCGAGCTGGATCTCCAGGCTCGCCACCTGGGCGAAGGCGTGGACGGGGTCTTCCGGCTCGTCCTCGGCCAGGGCGCGCAGCTCCGGGTCTTCCAGGTTGACCAGAAGCGCCCGGTGGCGCCGGCCGAGGCGCAGCATGGACTCGCGCAGCAGCTCGGCGGCGGCGAGGTCCACCACCGAGGTGAAGAGGACCGCCGTGGCGCTCCGCGACTCGACCTCGAATGCCGCTTCGGCCGCCACGTCGTAGGCCGGCTCGGTCAGCCCGGCCTCCAGGTCGAAGAGCGCCGCATAGGCCAGGGAGACCCCGCGTCCGCCGGAACGCACGCGCACCGAGCGGACCACGCGGTCGGCGAAGGCGAGGATGGTGACGCGGTCGCCTCGCGCCGCCGCCACCCGGGTGAGAGCGAGGCAGGCGGCCAGGCCATAATCGAGCTTGCTGCGGCTGCCGTCCATGGAGGTCATGCCGCGGGCGCAGTCCAGAAGGATGATCAGACGGCCGCCGCGCTCCCAGGTGTCCTCGCGGCTGACCGGCCGGCCGTGGCGGGCCGTGGCTTTCCAGTGGATGCGGGCCACGGGATCGCCGGGCAGGTACTCGCGCAGGCCGTAGGGCTCGCTGCCGGCGCCCTGGATGCGCAGGGGGATCTGCCCCAGGCGGCGCCGTTGCGCCAGCGCCAGGAGCTGCCCGGCGCGCCCTTCCCAGCGTACCTGGGGATAGACGCGCACGGCCGCCTCGGCGGGCAACAGGTCGCGCTGCGCCCAGGCGAGCTTCCAGGGTCCGAGGACGCGGGCGGTGAGCGGCGCGATCGCGTGCTCGCCGCGGCGGCGCGGCACCAGGGTGTAGCTCCAGCGCACCTCGCCCGGACCCGCGATCTCCAACTGGCGCCGCAGCGGCGCCTCGGCCAGGGTGGACGCGAGCCCCTCCCGTAGGACGATGGTTACGCGCCGGCGGGCCTCGGTGGCCACGGCGACCTCGAGCGCGGCGCTGGCGCCCTGCACCAGGAGCGGCGGCCTCTGGCGCGACGCGCGGAGCGGTGTGCGGGCGGCGCGGCGGAAGTCGACCCAGGTGGCGACCACCACGGCGGCGTCCAGCGCCAGGGCCACGAAGGCCAGCCGTACGTCGATCACGGACACGGCCAGCAGCAGCGTGACCAGCCCCAGGACCTGGAAGCAGCGGGCGGCGGGCATCGGTACGCCGCTCAGCTCCCGTGCGGGACCGGCTCCGCCGCGGCGACGGTCTCCAGGACGCGGCGCGGGGTGAAGCCTTCGAGCTCGGACTCGGGCGTCAGCAGGACGCGATGGCCCCAGCAGGGCACCAGGAAGCGCTTCAGGTCGTCCGGCAGGAGGAACTCCCGCCCTTCCAGCAGGGCCGCGGCACGGCCGGCTTCGAGGAGCGCCAGGGCGGCCCGCGGCGAGACCCCGAGGTCCACCTGGGGAGAGCGGCGCACGCCTTCGGCGAGCTGCGACAGGTAGCCGAGGAGGGCCTCCTCCACATGCACCCGCCGCGACGCACGGCGCAGCGCCAGGGCCTCCACGGCCGACAGGACCGCCGCGGGCGGTTCCGAGTCCCAGTCGGCGATCTCCCCGGCCACCGCCTTGCGGTACAGCTCCAGCTCGGCCTCGCGGGAGGGCAGCCCCATGTCGATCCGCACCAGGAAGCGGTCGAGCTGTGCCTCCGGGAGCGGATAGACCCCCTCGAACTCGATGGGGTTCTGGGTGGCGATGACGAAGAAGCCGGGCGTCAGCGGCAGGCCGACGCCGTCGATGGTCACCTGGCGCTCCTGCATGGCCTCCAGCAGGGCCGCCTGCGTCTTGGGCGGCGTGCGGTTGATCTCGTCGGCCATCAGCACCTCGGTGAACACCGGCCCGCGCAGGAGCCGGAAGGACCCGGTACCGGCTTCGTAGACGTTGGTGCCGACGACGTCGGACGGCATCAGGTCGGGCGTGAACTGGATGCGGTGGAAGCCCAGGCCGGAGCAGGACGCGAAGCAGCGGGCCAGCAGCGTCTTGCCCAGCCCCGGCACGCCTTCGACCAGCGCATGCCCGCCGGCCATGTAGGCGGCCAGCAGCGTCTCGATGGCGTCGCGCTGCCCCAGGACGACGGCGTCCAGGGCCTCGGCGAGCCTCTGGGCCACGGCGATCAGCTCTGCGGTCGACAGGCTCGGTGCCTCGGGGGTCTCAGGGGTCTCGGTCATTCTCGGTCTCCTGCAACGATCGGGCGCCCGCGCCGCAGCCGCACGACGGCGCGTGCGACCTCGACCAGGCCACGGGAATCTGCGGTCTCGGCCCGGCGGGCCAGATCTTCGGGTACGACAGCATCCGGCGCCAGCTCGCGGACGCGGTCCAGCAGGCGCCGCGCCGCCTCGCGGTGGTGGCCCAGGCGGTGGTGCAGCGCTCCCAGGCCGAGCAGGAACGAACCCGCCGAGCCGGCGACCACCGGCGGCTCCCGCCAAGCCGGACCGAAGCGCCGCGCCAGGGTCAGCACGGCCAGGCCGTAGAGGACGGCGAGATGGATCAGGACGAGGTCCAGGATCCGTTCGAAAGATCCGCGCTCTTCGGCATGGACGATGGCCAGCCCGTGATGGTACTCGTCGAACGTCCAGTCCGGGCCGAGCGACGCCAGCAGGCTCTCCAGCAGGTCGGCATTGCCGGCGCCGCCCAGCCGGGCATTGGCCAGGGCGTCCGCCGGCAGGAGCCAGATCCGGCCCTGGAGCCGCGGGACCGAGGCGATCACCGGCCGGCCCGTGGGCCCCTGGTAGAGGGCCTCCGCGCTCTTGGGCAGCTCGGGCACGGAGCGCGGCGCCCAGACGCGGACGGGGCCAAGAACCTCACCCCCCTGGCCCCCCTCTCCCATCGCCCCCCCACCGACCGGGAGAGGGGGGAAGGTTGACTCGTCAGCACTCTTTGGCGAGGGTCTCCCCTCTCCCGGGGGAAGGGGGGGCGATGGGAGAGGGGCCGGGGGTGAGGGGCTCGCGACTGGCCGCAGCTCCCACTCCTCGCGGACGAACCTCCGCCAGGCCAACGGGCTCAGCGGCGCCTTGCGCACCTCCGCGGGCGGCAGGCCCAACCCCGTGAGGACCAGGAGCTCGGCCAGGCCGGCGTCGCTGCCGGAGTACGCCAACACCAGGTCGCCGCCGCGCCGGAGATGGCCTTCCAACGCTTCGGCGGCTTCCAGCGAAGGCGTGGCCTGCCAGGGAAAGGTGACGACCAGGACGCCGTCTCCCGAGAACCGGCCCAGGGGCTCGCGCCAGAGCGTGACCCGGGCGCCGCGGGCCTCCAGGTACTTGCGCGCCGCCAGCCAGCCGCTGGCTCCGCGCGAGACGGAGCTGCCCCCCTGCCGCTCCCGGTCTGGCGAACAAGGCGACCAGGACGATCCCGAACAGGGCGGCCCCCGCGACCAGCGCCACCGTCCATCCCTTCCGGCCGCGCCTCATGCGATGCCTCCCCGCGGCGGCAGCGCGATCCGCTCGATCTCCTCGGAAAGGTGCCGCAGATCGGTGAGGCCGGGGCGGTCCGCGCCGTAGGTGAGGAGGTCGAGCCGCCTGAGAATGTCGCGAAGATGGCGCAGATCACGCCGCGGTGTCCGCGCCAGGAGGCTCACGGCTGGTCCAGTCCGGCGCCACCTGGGCTCCGGCGACCGAGCGGGCCAGCCACCACCAGGCGGCGCGCAAGGCGTCACGGATCCGCTCCTCGGCGAGGCAGCGCTCCAGCTCGGCACGCCAGGCCGCGGCATCCCAATCTGCCGGCGGGAGGTCACGGCTGACGACCTCCGGCGCGCCAGCCTCCTGGCTCCGGCGGCGGAGACGGGGCAGCAGCGCGCGAGCCACCAGGGCCAGGACAAGCACCGCGAGAGCCACGACGATCCAGAGCAGGACGTCCCGGTCCAGGCGCAGAGCCCGGCTGCCACGCTCGACCAGCTCCATCAGCGCCCGCAGGAACGTCCGGTAGACCTCGGCCAGATACGAGGGCTGCGGCGGCACCGGGTCCCGCTCGACCCCGGTCTGCGCCAGCAGGCGCTCGACGAGCGCGTGGTCGGCCGGCACGGCGCGGATCAGGGAGCCGGCTCCCCCGCCGGTGCGCCCGGCCCGAACACGGCATGGATCTCCGCGGCCAGGTCGGTGCCCTCCTTGCGGTTGCGCGTATCGAAGAAAAGCAGGGCCAACCCGAAGGACACGTAGAGGGAGACCGCGAGGGTGACCAGCGACTGCAGGAACTGAGACGGCACCTGGAGCCACATCCAGGACACCATCTGCGACGGGTCGGGCTCCCGACCGGCCATCGCCTGCCGGACCATGCCGATCAACATCGGGATCTGGAAGGGGAGAGTCACCACCGCAATCACTGCATAACTGATCACGACCCCCACGATCTGGAGGATGAGGACCTTCACCAGAGGCATCTCGAAGAACCGCCGCTCGGGGTTGTAGCGGGTCAGCTCGGCGCTGCGCGACAGGGCGCGGCCCCCGAAGACCCCCTCGTCCACCATGATCGGCGCCGTGAACGAGAGCAGAGGAGCGACGTAGAGGACCGGCACGAGGCAGAGAATCGCCGAGGCTGCGACGGCCAGGAACTGCAGGAGGAGCGTGACCAGGACCACCGGACGGACCGCGAAACGCCAGGCCTCCCCCATGACTACCGGACGGCCCGCGGTCACATCGACAGCGGCTTTCTGCATGGCGGTCGTGCCGACGATCACCACGAAGAGATTCACGAGCGTCATCAGGATGCTCTCGGGGCTCCAGAAGCTGAGCTGCTCCATTCCGGTCTCGGCCACGATGCGCTGGAACCAGAAAACCTGGACGATGTTGGTGACCACGGCCGCCAGGGCGACCGGCACGGCCACCGCGGGATAGATCCGGCGGATATGGCGGCGCGTCCGGCGCATCGCCTCGTCGAGGAGCATCCGGAAAGGCATCGGGGTGGTCCGTGCCGCCTCATGCTGGATCGGTTCGCTCATGGTCCTCCAAGGAACGGCTGGGCAGAGCCGCCAGGGAAAGGAAGAGGGCTTCCAGCGAGATCCCGACGGCGAGTTTCAGGGCAGCCGGCAGCTCGGGCGAGGGCGACACGAGCACCTCGACCAGCGCCAGCACGACGAACCAGGGGAGACAACCCAGCAGGACCGTCAGGGCGTCCCGCGCAGCCTCGCGCAGGGCCGCCGATCGCGGGCGGTCTCCGGCGGCGACCAGCGCGCGGCCGATGCCGAGGCCCGCCGCCGCGGTGACCAGGATCAGCGTCATCTCCAGCGGCCCGTGCGCCGAGACGAACTCCAGCAGCTCGCCGGCCATCGAATAGTGGAGCGTCAGGCCGATGACCGAGCCCAGGAGAAGGCCGTTGAGCAGCACGATGTAGAGCGGCACGATACCGGCCAGGATCCCGCCGCTCCACGCACCCAGCGCCACGGAGATGTTGTTCCTGGCGATCGCCGACGAGGAGAGCGACGGCGGCACCGTGCTCACCAGCGACTCCGTCCACAGCCGCCCCTCCTCCAACCCCTCCACAGCGCCCGGGCCGAGGAACTGGATGCCCAGCCCCGGCCGCATCGCCGTGATGGCGAGTCCCCACAGGGCCGCGAGCACGAAGAGGGCCACGGTGACCCCGAGCAGATCGAGCTGCCGCCTGAAGGCCCGCGGAAACGTGCGGCCGAAGAAGGCCCGGAGCCCACCTGCGCCGTCCGTGCGGCCGACCACCAGGCGGCGCGTCCCCTCGACGGCGAGGGCGCGCAGCCGTCCGGCCGCCGCCGTGCCCGGATAGCGGGAGGCCGCCAGGGCGTGATCGTGCAGCACCTGGCGATAGGAGAGCGCCATCTCCTCCAGGCCTGCATGGCTCAACCGCCGGAGGCTGCGCCGCGCCGCCGCGAGCTGGGCCTCGAAGCGCTCCCAGAGCGGCCGCCGGAGCCGGATGAAGCGCGCATAGTCCATCAGGCCTCCTCCACCTGGAGGGCCCGGCGGATCACCTCCACCGGATGCCGCCGCGTGTCGAGGCCGGCCAGGAGCTCGGGAGCGTCGCGCCGCAGACGGTCGAGGATGTGGTCCGCCATCTCCGACAGGCGTCCCGAGGCCTCCAGCTCCCGCGCCCGGACCAGAAAGGATTCGACCGCGGCCAGCTCGCGCGGTCCCCAGCCCGGAGGCACACGCCCGATGAGCGGTGCCGCCGCCACCTTGCGGTCGTGGACCACGAGCGTGCCGACCAGCCGGTCCCCGAGGCGCCGCGACAGGGGATCGATCGCCATCAGCGGCACGCCGAACACCAGGTCCAGGCTGCGCACCAGATTGCGGGCGAGGAGAGCGCCGGTGCTCGGGCTCCCGCCTTCGGCCGTGACCACGCGCAGCTTGACCGCCATCTTGCCCAGCGTCCGCCCGCCCGTGGCGATCTCGGAGAACGCGAAATACCCCCATTCGAGCAGGAACAGACCGAAGACGAGGAGGGCCACCATCCACGTGCCGCGCCGGGCGAACAGAAACCCCCAGAGGATCAGCCAGATGAAGAGGAGGACGGCCAGCACGAAGTAGTCGATGGACCCGGCGAGCGTACGGCTGCCCACCCCCGCGATGGGGAAGCTCGAGACGGATGTTGTCCAGCCCGAGAATGCCTTCCTGCTCCAGATCGTTCAAAGCGGCTCTACCCTACGGTGGTCAACGGATGTGCGTCAACGAGAGGTCGCCGATATAGGATGCTCCGCGGCCTCGAAACCTTTCGGGAGAGCCATGATCTTCGCCGAACCGCCTCCGGCCTCGTCCCAGCTCCTCCTGCGCGGAGGCACGGTCCTGACCCTGGACGCCGGCGCCACGGTCCTGCCGGGAGCCGACCTCCTGGTGCGGGACGGCCGGATCGCCTCCCTCGGCCGGCCGGAAGCACCACCGGGGACACGGGTTCTGGACGTCTCCGGCTGCCTCGTCCTGCCCGGCCTCGTGCAGGGGCACCTCCACCTGGGGCAGACGTTCTTCCGCGGCCTTGCCGAAGGCCGGCGGCTGCTCGCCTGGCTGCGCGAGCGGATCTGGCCGCTCGAAGCCGCCCACGACGACGAGAGCGCATACTGGTGCAGCCTGCTCGGCGCCGCCGAATGCCTCCTGAGCGGCACCACGACGATTCAGGACATCGGCATCGGACCAGGGGCCCGCGGCCTGCTCCGGGCCATCGAGCACTCCGGCCTGCGCGCCTTCGCGGGCCCCTGCCTGATGGACTCCGGCGACGCCCTCCCCGCTTCCATGCGCCAGCCGACCGACGCGGTCCTGGCCACGGCCGAGGAGATGGGCGACGGATTCGACGGCGCGGCCGAAGGCCGGCTGCGCTATGTCCTGAACCCGCGCTTCATCCTCACCTGCTCCGATCCGCTCTGGAAGGGGATCCGCGACCTCGCCCACCGCCGCGGCTGGCCGATCCACACCCACG
The DNA here is from genome assembly GCA_963842525.1 of uncultured Holophagales bacterium. GTDB lineage: Bacteria > Acidobacteriota > Thermoanaerobaculia > Multivoradales > UBA5704 > UBA5704. Next base: position 48,572 of record CAWJGT010000009.1, on the reverse strand, counting down.
CCCTCGAGCAGCAAGACGAGACCCAGGCGGTCCGCGAGATCAAGGACGGCCGGGACGAGATCGAATACTTCGCGGACCAGGGCGTGCTCGCCGCGGACCTGCGCCTCGCCCACGGCGTCTGGCTCACCCGCGAGCACCTCGAACGGGTGCAGGGTCAGCGGGAGGGTCGCTTCAGCGTCGTCCACTGCCCCAGCTCGAACCTGAAGCTCGGCTCGGGCATCGCCGACCTGCTCGCGATCCGCCGCGCCGGCGTGCCGGTCGGCATCGGCTGCGACGGCGCCGCCTGCAGCAACCACCTGGACAACTTCCACGAGCTGCGCCTCGCCGCCCTCCTCCAGAAGCTCAAGCACGGCCCCGAAGCCTTCTCGGGCCTCGACGCCCTGCGCCTCGCCACCAGCGAAGGGGCCCGCGCCCTCGGCCTCGACGACGAGATCGGCACGATCGAGCCTGGCAAAAGCGCCGACCTCGTCGTCCTGGCAACTGACCGCCCCGAAATGTGGGCCTCTCCCCAGGCCGATCCGCACGACGTGGTGGCCTTCGGCGCCTCCCGCGCCGCCGTCCGCCACGTGATCGTCGGCGGCCGTCTCCTGGTGGAAGACGGCAGGCTCACGGAGCTGGACCTCGAAGAGATCCTCCGCGAGTCCGGCCGCTGCCTGGCGGAGCTGATCCGACGGTCGGGGGTGGGTCTGTAAGCTGGACGCGGCGAAACCTCCACCTCGGTATTCCCGTAGGATCGGCAGAACCCCTTTGAAGGGAGCTGCCTATGAACGTGCCGCGCCGTCTCGCCGTCTTTGCCCTCGCCCTGCTCTCCCCCTGCCTTTTGGAGGCTGCCGCTCCAGGCGACATCGAGCAGGCCAAGGCAGCCCTGGAGACGGCGCGCTCTTCCTATCGCCAGGCCGGGGCCTTCCACGAGGCCTTCGACTTCGCGCTGGAGCTGCCCGACGGGCGCCGCGAGCCCAAGAAGCAGGAGTACGGCGTAGGGAAGAACGGCGAGGCGTTCCTGTCGATCTTTTCCGGCGGGAAGGAGGTCATGCGGTTCGTCGCCCGGAAGGGGCGTTTGATCGGGACGCAATTCAACGTCGACGGGCGCTACGCCGAGGTCTCCTATCAAGGGGACTTCGCGGACGCCTTGCACCGGATGGGCGGCGAGCAGGCCCAGTTGGCTTCGCCGCCGGCCGTCGTGGCCGGGCAAGGGGGCGACTTCGACGGCTTCCTCGCGGCCCTGCGGTTCGGCATCCTGGCTCCCCTGGAGATCGTCGCCTTCCAGCCGGAGCCCCTGCAAGTGACGCTGCGAGCGGCCAACGGACAGGTCACGATCGGCCTCGATCCATCAACCCACCGCCTGCGAGAAGCCCATCTGGCCCTGGGAGAGGGGAAACAGCAGGTGCGCGCCTCCGGCCGCTTCATCTTCACCGCCGGAGATCCGGGCGCCGCTGCCGCGTTTCCAGACCTCGCCGGACGGACCGCGGTGCCGACCCTGGCCGCGCTCGAAGCGAGCAGCTATCCCCTGGGCCAGCCGGCGCCGAAGGTGGCCGTCCGGGCCCTCGAAGGCGGCACGGTGCGGCCTGGCGACCTCCATGGCTCGGTCGTCATCCTGGACTTCTGGGCGACTTGGTGCGTGCCCTGCTGGACGGCTCTGGGACACACTGCCGAGCTGGCCGCCTGGGCCAGGTCGTCCGGCCTCCCCGTCAAGGTCTTCGCCCTGAACACGCTGGAGAACACCAAGGACCCCGAGGAGCAGCGCCGCCTGGCCGTCGAATTCCTCCGCTCCAGGAAGCTCGAGCTCCCCGTCCTCCTCGACCAGGGCAACGAAGCCTTCTCCGCCTTTCACAACCCCGGCCTCCCCAGCCTCGTGATCATCGGCCGCGACGGGCGGCTTGCCCGGTATCACTCCGACCTGCTGCCGGACATGGTGAAGACCGTGCGCAGCGAGGTCCTGGAGCTGGTCAAGTAGCGCCGGCAGGCGTCGTGGTACCGTGGACCCTACGATTCAAAAAGGAGGGTCCATGCTGAAGCTCGAGATGCTGCCCGCGGGACATGGCGACTGCCTGTGGATCGAGTATGGCGACCCCGGGAACCCACGCCGCGTCCTCATCGACGGAGGGACCAAGGGGACCTACAAGAAAGCCTTGCGCCCGAAGCTCCAGACGCTGCCCGACGACAAGCGCCGCTTCGAGCTCCTGGTGGTCACCCACATCGACGCCGATCACATCGCGGGCGCCCTGGAGCTTCCTCGAAGACGGGGCGACGGGGTTTCGCGCCAACGACATCTGGTTCAACGGCTTTCGCCACCTCCCCGACGAAGCCCCCGAGACCCTCGGGCCGATCCACGGGGAACGGCTGACCGATCTGCTCGTCAAACCCGGAATCCGGTGGAACAGCGCCTTTGACAAGGCCGCCGCCATGGTGCCGGCGCACGGGAGCCTGCCACGGGTCGAGCTCGAAGGCGGGCTCGTCTTGACACTGCTTTCCCCGACACCGGACCGGCTCGCCGACCTCAAGCCCAAGTGGGAGGACGAGATGCGCAAGGCCGGGCTCGATCCCAACATGGAGCGGCCGGAGGAGGTCGAGTCCGCCGAAGGCTTCGAGCTGCTCGGCGGCCCTCCCGACGTCGACGAGCTGGCGCAGGTGCCGTTCTCCGAAGACAAGGCGGCGGCGAACGGGAGCAGCATCGCGCTGCTGGCGGAATACGAGGGCCGCCGCCTTCTCCTCTCCGCCGACGCCCACCCGAGCGTCCTCAAAGCCGGTCTCGACCGCCTCGGCGGAGGGGCGAAAGTCGCCTTCGACGCGTGCAAGGTCTCCCATCACGGCAGCAAGTCGAACGTCAGCCCCGCGATGCTGCGCGCGCTCGACTGCAACATGTACCTGATCTCGACCAATGGATCGTATTTCAAGCACCCGGACCAGGAAGCCGTGGCGCGCGTGATCAAATTTGGAGGGCCGCAGCCCGAGCTGAGGTTCAACTACCGCACGAGCTACAACACCGTCTGGGACAGCAAACCGCTGCGCGACGCCTACGGCTACACCACCGTGTTCCCGCCTCCCGGCGAAGATGGAATGGCGCTCGAATGGCGCTGAGGACAGCTTTATGAAATCCCTGCTCGTCGAGTTCCATCGCTTCAACGATCTCGAGACCGGCGCCTTGCGCAAGGGCGACCCCTATCTCATCGCCGCCGCCGCCCACCCCGTTCGCGAATTCAAGATGCCGCTCGATCAGGTCGACCTCCTCGATCACATGCTCGGCCTGCGATACCAGGCGGGAGGCGAAGCGCGCACGGCCGCCCTGAAGGAGATCGGCGAGGTCGTCACCTCCATCCTGGGCGTCGGAAGCCTCCAGGAGCTCGAAGACAGCGAGACCCCGCTCCAGTTGGACCTCGTCGTCAATGCCGCCGAGTTGGCTGCCCTCCCGTTCGAGACGGTCACCGACGGCGCAGGCCAGCCGCTGCTGGTCCGGGAGGAGCGGCCCGTCGTCGAGGCTCACGCGCCGCGTACGCCACGACTTCGCGGAGACCGCCGTGCGCTGGCCGGCGAGGCCGCGGATCCTGTTCGCCTGGGCCTGTCCTTCGGGGGCCGGCGTCGACGTGCCATATCGCGCACACGAGGAGGCCCTGCGCGCCGCCCTGAAGCCGTGGATGCCGCTGCAGCAAGGAGTGGCGACCGACGCGCTCACCGTCCTGGAGCAGACCGGCATCGCCTCGCTCCAGAAGGCCTGCGCGGACTCCGTTGCGACGCAAAAACCTTTCACTCACGTGCACATCCTGGCGCACGGCTATCCCGTCGGGCGCGCCCACCGGCAGCGTTTCGGCATGGCGCTGCACGACGAGAACAACGAGCTGCAAGCGGTCACCCCGGAGACCCTCACGGAGGCCCTCGCTCCGCTGTGCGGCCGGACGGTCGTGGTGACGATGGCGACGTGCGACGCGGCAAACCTGACCAATACTCTCGCGCCGGAAAAGAGCATCGCGCACCAGCTCCATGTCTCGGGATTTCCTGTCGTCGTGGCTTCACAGCTCCCGCTCACCGTGTCCGGATCCAACCTCATGGTCGAACGCTTCTATGGCGCGTTGCTCGCCGGCCGAGACGTCAGGACGGCGCTCCATGAAGCGCGTGCAGCCTTGTACGAGAATCGCCATCGGACCGGTCACGACTGGGCCAGCCTCGTCGGCTACGTACGCCTGCCCGAAGGTTATGCGGAGCACCTGAAGGAGGTGCGGCTGGAAGCGGTCCTGTCCTCGCTGAAAATCGCGCAGGCCTGGTCCGACGCGCTCGTGGCGAGCACCTGCGCCGATCCGGCGCAGTTCGATGACGTCGCGAGCCACCTGCAAGGATGTATCAAGGCACTCGAAGACTTCCTGAACGATACGGCCGGACACGCGCGAGGAGGAGTGCTCGAAGAAAACCTGGGGCTGCTGGGAAGCGCCGAAAAGCGCCTGGCCGAGCTGCACTTCACGTGCGGCACGCGAATCCCCAGCGACGAACGGCGGCAAAAGATGCAGGACGCCCTCAACCGTTCCCGCCTCTGGTACAAGAGGGGGTACGAGCACAACCTCTCCCATCACTGGACCGGAGTTCAGCACCTTTCCCTGGAGTCAGTGCTCGAAGGAAAGATCCGCAACCCAGGCCACTGGTACGCCGCGCTGGCGGCGGCGGAGATCGACGGCAAGAAGCCGAACGATTTCTGGGCTCGCGGCTCGCTCGCCGAGCTCTACCTGCTCGCGCCGCTGGCCGGCCAACCCCGGCGCACGGACGCGGCGGCCGAGATCCTCGAAGACATGGAGCTCTGCGTGAGAGACCACGCCAACGGCGACTGCTTCCCTCTCGATTCGACCGTGCGTCAGCTCCGCCGCTATACAGATTGGTGGACGACGGAAAACGGTTTCTTTCCCGGCGGCTCGGACCTCGCCGCCGAGGCGGGGAGCTTGATCGAGGTGCTCCGGCGGTAGGCTACCGTTCCGCCAGAAAGGCCCGCAGCAGCTCCTGCTCCTTCGGGTCCTTGATGCGGGTGAACATCTTGTCCCCGAGCTTGCGGATGGTCTCCGGCCGGTCGAAGGGGAGCTGCTGGTACATCTTGCCGCCTGCGAAGTGGCAGGGACTGCAGCGGGATTCCAGGATGGGACGGATCTGGGTGTCCTTCCTGAGGGCGTGAGTGGTTCGCCGTTCTTCCGGCGGCCCGCTCAGGCTCGCAGGCGCACCTTTCTGGTTGAGGGCCACAGAAAGGAGACTCGCATCATGCGCCGGACGTCCTTCGTTTTGCTCGCTCCCTTCCTCCTGCTTCTTCTCGCCAGCCCCGCGCTCGCCATCCCTGCGGCCGACATCATCCTTCACCACGGCAAGATCTTCACTGTCGACTCCGGCCGGCCTTGGGCGCAGGCGGTCGCGATCCGCGGCTCGCGGATCGTCGCGGTCGGCGACAACGGACCGGTGCTGGCTCTGGCCGGTCCGGGAACCCGATCGATCGATCTCGCCGGACGTGTGGTGGTGCCGGGGTTCAACGATTCCCATGCCCACCTGGGGGTGGGATTCCCTCGCCTGACGCTGCCGTCCATCAACATCCCCGGCCCGGGTCCGACCCTGGCGGAGGCTCTCGACCAGGTCGCGCAGGCGGTGGCGGTGGCGGAGCCGGGCGAGTGGATCCTGGCGTTCGTCGGCGAGACGCTGATTCTCGACCCGGCCGCCACCCGGCTGGCGATCGATCCCGTGGCGCCCGACAATCCGGTGATCCTCCTCACCTGGTCGTCCCACAGCGCGGTGATCAACACCCGTGCGATGGAGGCGGGAGGCATCGCCCCCAACCAGCCCAACCCTTTTGGCGGCGCCTACGACCGCTTCCCCGGGACCAACATCGTCAATGGAGTCATCCACGAATACGGATTCTTCCGTCTGGTCCGCCCGTTTCGTGCGCGTGTCTCCGACGCGGAGCTGCGAGCCCAGTTCGAGGCCCTGACGGCACTCGTCGCCCAGGTCGGAGTGACCTCCCTCCAGGAGATGACGATCGGGTTGATCAAGGAGCGCAGCGAGAGGATTCTCGCCGGCGCCGATCTCAAGGTCCGGCTGCGCACGATGTGTGTGCCGATGGAGCTCGAAGAGTCCTGCCGGCCGGCGCATTTCGACCTCGCGGACCGGCTGACCTCGTCGGGGATCAAGTGGCTGCTCGACGGCACTCCGGTGGAGCGCAGCGGCGCGCTCCGCGAGCCTTACGCCGATCATCCCGGCAGGGGTCGCTTCAACGCCACCAACAGCCAACTGACCCGGCTCGTCCGGCGCAGCCTCTTCGGGCTGCCTGTCCGTGACCAGCTCATCGTCCACACGTTCGGCGACCGGGCCATCGACAAGGCATTGGGCGAGCTCGACCGCGCGGCGCCTGACCTGGTCTGGCGCCTCCTGCGGCCGCGTATCGAGCACGGGGACATGATCCAACCCGAGCACCTCGACAAAGCGCGGCGTCTGGGGGTGATCGTGGTGCAGAATCCCACCCATCTGACCCTCGAGCTCGAGGCCCCGTTGGGACCCGCTCGCGCCGCGGAAGCCCAGCCGCTCCGCTCGCTGCTGGACGCGGGCGTCGACCTCGCCTTCGGCTCCGACAGCCCGCAACCCAACCCTTTCGTCGACCTGTTCTTCGCGGTGGTCCATCCGTCCCGCCCCGAGGAGGCGCTGACCATGGAGCAGGCGGTGACGGCCTATACCCGCGGCTCGGCCAAGGCCGAGTTCCAGGAGTGGCAGAAAGGCTCGATCAAGCCTGGCTACCTCGCAGACCTGGCGGTGCTTTCCCAGGACATCTTCACCATCCCACCGCCGGCGGTGCCGGGGACCGTGAGCCTGCTCACCCTGGTCGGCGGCGAGACCGTTTGGGACGCCGGGGTGCTGGCGCCGTGACGAGAGCCGACACGCCCGGCGGCGGGAGGCCGCCCGGAGGGCTGCCGGGCGTTTCGGCCAGGATCTCTCCAGTTCACTGGAGCTACGCAGTGTTCGGCTGGCACTTCTGTCGGGACCCGCGGGTGGGGGAGATTAAAATGGGCGGGCGGCCGGAGATTGGGTGGGCGCGCCAGAGGACCGGAGGCCGGCTTTTCACGGCCGCAGGCTCTGGGGCGGCCACCCGGCCTTATTTCATACACGGCTGCCATCACCACGACAGGAGGGACCTCGCGAGGGTGGGAGCAGTTCGGCGGAGCGCCTTGCGCGGAGCCGATCTGCGGGGCGGAAAGCTGCGGGGGCCACGATCGCTGAGCCGACAGAGGAGCGGAGAGTCGGCGAACCGGACGGGCGGGGGTGGTTCGCCGACCCGGAGCTGCTCTGTCGGGGCAAGACGGCTCGCAGGCCCTGTCCATCAAATGGGTGGGCGGCCGGGGAATTGGGTGGGCGCGCCGGAGGACCGGAGGCCGGCTTTTCACGGCCGCAGGCTTCGGCGCGCCCACCCGGCCTTTTCAAAGACGGTCGCCGTCCCCGCCGCGGATTGACCTCGCGCGGGTGGAGCGGGTCGCGCACTGTGCTCGTGAGTGGGCGGCCGGGCTGGTGGTCACGTGCACTGTGCCGATCCCGCGCGCGGGGGAAATCAAAATGGGGTGGGCGGCCGGGGAATGGGTGGGCGCGCCGGAGGACCGGAGGACGGCCTTTCACGGCCGCAGGCTTCGGGGCGGCCACCCGGCCTTTTCGAAAGACGCTGCCGTCCCCACCCGCGGATGGAGCTTGCGCGGGTGGTCGGGTGGCGCCGCCGTCCCCGCCCGGCTGCTTGGCGCGCGGGGTGGCGGCTATTGCGTCAACAGTCAGGTAGGGGCGCGCCTTCGGCGGTGCTCCGAGGACGCGGGATGGGTGGCGGGGACGTTGCCGTCGCCGCGGTGGGATCGACCTCGCGCGAGTGGTCGGCGGGGCACTGCCGTCCCCGCCCAGGCCGCGGGAGTCGGATAACGTTTCCGGAAACGAAACCGGGCGGCTGCCTTTGCCACCTCGAGCTGGCCCGCGAGAGGTGGTCGGGGGGAGTGGTCATCCTCACGCAGGCTGCCTGGCGTCCAGGGCCGATGTCTTTTCGTCAACAATCCAATGGGGGTGCCTGCACGGATCTCCGGGTACGCGGATGGTGGTCGTCCCGCGGACGCTGCTTGCGCGTGGTGGGCTGGCGCTACCATCCCCGCGGCGGTCGCGGGAGCCGGCTAGCGATCGGCAGTTCGTCCAGGAGGCCTTGATTGAGTTTCAGGGGCTCGGCGGGCTGCGTACAGATCTGCACTCGCTCGCTGTGAAGTACATCTATCGGAAGGTTGGTCATCGGGCGGCATTGCGACCTCGATGACCATCGAGTAGACTATGATGGTCATGAAGAAGGGAATTCAAACACTCTCTCCGCGGACACGCCGGTTGGGGGTTGCCGAAGCCAAGAGCAAGCTGTCGGAGGTACTGCGGGAGGCGGCGCAAGGACCTACGGTCATTCACAGTCGCGGGAAAGACCTCGTCGTCGTACTGGCAATCGAAGACTACGAGCGCCTAACGGCCGACCAGCAACTGCCGGGGGCTGGTGGTGCCGCTTTCTTGCAGCGGGTCGAAGCCTTGAAGCAGCGGCATGGTGGGGGCGTCAGTGACTTCGAGCCCGCGCGCCTCGATTTCGTGCCAGCCGAACCCTTCGCGCGAAGACGAACGGGGCGTGGATGATCCACTACCTGCTCGATACAAACGTCATCTCGGAAACGGCGCGCCCGAAACCGGACGCTGGCGTGATCCGCTGGCTCGGCCAGCTTTCGACTCTCCAATTGCCAGCCGTAGGAGTCTATGAGCTCGCGTCTGGAATCCAGCGACTTCCAGCAGGGAAGAAGCGAGAGTTCCTGGAAGGCTGGTTTGCTGAGCTTCTGGCGTCAGACTGTGATGTGCTGCCGTTCGATCGTGCTGCTGGACTCATTTGTGCCGCTTTGGAGTCGGAAGCGCGTCGCCGGGGGCGAACGGTCGAGCTGAGAGATCTGTTGATTCTCGCGATCGCCAAGTCTCAGGACCTGGGCGTCGCAACCAGGAACGTCGACCACTTTCGTGGCTTCGGTGTCCCCGTGTACGATCCGTTCCACGACACCCAGATCTTCTGATCGGAGCCCACTGGGGCGCCGGCCGCAGCATTCGGAGCGCACACCCGTCGCGGGAATATATTTGTAATTCAGAATGACAATACAAATTGACATGGCCTGAGAAGTTTAGGTTTAGTTTAGGAGGTGGGTGGCTGGCGACCCTACCCGGCCCGGTCGGGAATGATCCCGGCGATCAACGGAGCTGCTGTGGGGCCTGAGAGGCACATGCGGACTCGCGTGCAGACCTGCGTGCGACACCCCAAAGCTACTGCGGGACTTGCGTGCGGACCTGCGCGAGCCGCGTGCGGACCTGCGTGCGGCTTCGGGCGGCCGGATTCTGCGGCCCCCCCTCCGCCCCCTTCGGATCAGCTCTCTCGCGGATGACGGAATACTCGCAACGGAACGAAACCTACCCCTTTCGCCGTGTCCTCGGAGGCAGAATGATGGTATCTTGCACCTGTCTCAGCGATCTGAGTACCCCGTTGAGAGAAGGATCGGAAGGAGAAACAACGCCGTCATGCCCTCGATGGCCCACGAGAGCTTGGTGGATCTGTTCAAGAACCGCCCGTCGCTCGCCGCAGAGATCCTGGAGGAGGTGCTGGGCGTCTCGCTTCCGCCCTACAAAGAAGCTCGCCTCGCCTCCACCGACTTCACCGAGACCCAGCCCGCCGAATACCGCGCCGATCTCGTAGTCGTCCTTCTCGACGGCGGCACCCCCTTCCGGGTGATCATCGTCGAGGTCCAGTGTCGATCGACCCCAGAAAGCGCCTCAGCTGGCCCGTCTATCTCACCGTCTCGCGCGCCATCCACGATTGCCCGGCTGATATCTTGGTCATCGCGCCCGAGCCACGTGTCGCCGAGTGGTGTGCGGAACCGATCGCGATCGGCGCCCCTGGCTTCATCCTGCGCCCGTCTGTGCTGCCCCGCAGCGCCGTTCCCGTCGTGACGGAGACTGAGGACGCGATCCGCCGACCGGAGCTCGGTGTGCTTTCCGTGATGGCGCACGGCGAGACCGAACGGGGAGCGGCGATTGCCGCCGCAGTGCTGCCCGCGATCCTGAAGCTCGACGATGATAAAGGTAGGCTGTATTACGATCTCATGTACAATTTCTTGAATGAGGCGGCCCGCCGGGAGATAGAGACGATGAAGGGCTACGAATACCAGAGCGATTTCGCGAAAAAGTACGTCGCTGAGGGGCTTACCCAGGGGCGCACCCAAGAGGCGGCGCGCAACCTGCTGTCGGTGCTTCGGGTCCGCGGCATTACGGTGCCGGACGGCGTCCGCGAGCGCATCCTGGCCGAGGCAGATCCAGAACGGCTGGAGCGCTGGCTGGAGAAGGCAGTCGTTGCCGCTTCGGTCAACGAGGTTCTCGACGAGCCGAGCTGACGCCGCCGGCCGCTCCTAAGCCGGCTTCTCCCTGATCGCACAATCGTCGGCTGCTGAGGGCCAAGCTGCGGCGAGACGGCCCCGCAGCGAACCTCCCAGAGCCTCTACAGCGCCGCGGAGCACGGCTTGCGGCTCGCGGTCCTTCCCAGATTTCCGGCCACGCCTCTAGACCTGGATGTGGCTCCCAGGAGTCGCATGCGGGACCTGCGCGAGCTGTGTGCGGTTCTGCGCGGCCGAAATCCTGCGGCCCCCACCCCCCTCTCCACCCCTTCGCATCAGCTCTCTCGCGGATGGAGAATTGCAATGAGCGGAACGAAATCCCAGCCACCCAGAGTCTTCCGCAGAGTGGCTAGCTGCCAGGGAACGAGGTGGCTCATGACCCGCCGGCTCCTGCTCCGTGAACCGGCCGCAAGCAGCTCAGCGACCGGCTACTTTCGCCCTGGCGCAAGGGCTACCTGGAGCAGAGAACCCTCTGAAATCTGTATTGTTTGTCTATTGTGTGCCGGGGCTTCGGAGGGAGACATAAACCGTCGTAAGTTGTTGATTCTAAAGAGTATCCCCAGAGGGTCCGAGTTCGAACTATAAGCCTCCTGTTTTCATGGACTTAGAGAAATTCCTCCGGCGAGTGGACACCTTCCGGATGGCACAGATTACGGCTCCAGGCAAAGCCGTAGACAAGGTTTCGTTTCAATCCTGATATGCACCATTCGCGAGAGAGCTGATCCGAAGGGGAAGGAAGGGGGTGGGGGCCGCAGGATTCGGCCCGGGCAAGCCGCGCGGCTCTGCGGGAGCCTCCCGCAGACCTTCGCGCGGCTCCGGCGGAGCCCCACGCAAAGCCGCACGCAGGTCCGGCAGAGCCCGCGCAGAGCCGCACGCAGTCCCCGCCGAGCCCATGGAGGCCAGGCAGGTCCTGGACGACCAGCAGATCCAGCGCGGTGGCCGCCGTCTCTCAGGTTTGAAGCTGCGCGTGGTAGCTGAAGCTTTCCCCCTCCCGGGCTGTGGAAGCTGACCGGGTATGGAAAGCTCCGGACCGCCACCCCTCCACCTCCGGACCTTCCCACACCCGTTGGAAATCCCGGCCCACCGTCCACCACCTCGCCGGGATTCACCACAGCTACGCACAGCCCCGGCGAGCGGGCCGATAGGGGCAGGAAAGAAAAAAGAAGAAGCCCCCCACCCGCGGAGCTGGACCGGCTCGAATGTTGACGAAATGTCACATAACGCAAGGCAAACAGCCGGCGGGGACGGCGACCCCATCCGCCACCCCCGCAAGGTCCGTCCCGCCGCGGCGACGGTAACGTCCCCGCCGACCACCCGCGTCCTCGGAGCACCGTCGAAGGCGCGCCCCCACCTGGCTGTTGGCACAATCGCCACCACCCCGCGCGCCAAGCAGCCGGGCGGGGACGGCAGCGCCCCGCCGACCACCCGCGCGAGGTCGAGCCCTCCGCAGGGTCGGCAACGTCCCCGCCACCCACCCGCGTCCTCGGAGTCCCCCTGCAAGGCGTGCCCCCACCAGCTCGCTGACGCACACGCCACCACCCCGCGCGCCAGGCAGCCGGGCGGGGACGACGACGCCATCCACCCACCCGCGCGAGTTCCATCGGCGGGCGGGGACGGCGGCCGTCTTTTGAAAAGGCCGGGTGGCCGCCCCGAAGCCTGCGGCCGTGGAAAGCCGGCCTCCGGTCCTCCGGCGCGCCCACCCAATTCCACACCCGCCCACCCATTTGATGGGAAGGGTCTGCGAGCCGCCGTGCCCCGCCGATGCAGCTCCGTGCGGGGACGTACTCGCTCCATCGGCGGTAGGGCCATCGTGGCCTCCCAGCTTTCCGCCCCGCAGATCAGCTCCGCGCGGGGCGCTCCGCCGAACTGCTCCCATCCTCTCTGCGCTCAGCCTCTTCGCAGTCGGAGCCTCCATCCTGCAAGGCCGGGGTGTCCGTCCTGGAGCCTGCGGCCGTGAGCAGCCGGCCTCTGGTCCTCCAGGACGCACACCCCAATTCCACACCCGCCCACCCATTTGATGGGGAGGGCTTGCGAGCCGCCGTGCCCCGCCGATGCAGCTCCGTGCGGGGACGTACTCGCTCCATCGGCGGTAGAGCCATCGTGGTCCCCTCAGCTTTCCGCCCCGCAGCTTGACTCCGCGCGGGGCGCTCCGCAACCTGCTCCCACCCGCTCGAGCTTCCATCCGTGGGCGGTGACGGCGGCCGTCTTTTGAAAAGGCCGGGTGGCCGCCCCGGAGCCTGCGGCCGTGAACTGCCGTCCTCCGGTCCTCCGGTGCGCCCACCCATTCCCCGGCCGCCCGCCCATTTTGATTTCCCCCGCGCGCGGGATCGGCACAGTGCACGTGACCACCACCCAGGCCGACCACTCACGTGCACAGTGCGCGACCCGCTCCACCCACCAGACAAGGTCCGGCAGATTGGCTCCGCTGGCCGATGGAGCCATGCCTTCGAAGACCGCTGCGCCAACCTGCCGGGTTTACTTCGATCACCCCGCCCCACCCATCCACCTCCGGTCCCTCAAGGGGCCTCAGCCCATAAGGCCGGGTGGCCGCGCCAGAGCCTGCGGCCGTGAAAAGCCGTCCTCCGGTCCTCCGGCGCGCCCACCCAATCTCCCGGCCGCCCGCCCATTTCGATTTCCCCCTGCCCACGCAGCTTGACTCCGCTGGCGCTCCGCAACCTGCTCCCACCCGCTCGAGTTCCATCCGAAGGTGGGGGAGGGCAGCATCTCCATGCGGAGCTCCCGCGAGGGCGCGCCCCCACAAAGGCGCTGGCGCAAAACCCACCACCCCGCGCGCCGGGCAGCCGCCGCGGTGTCGGCAGCGTCCCGCCACCCGCGTGAGATCCATCCAGCCGTGTCGTTGGCAACCTCCCGCCACCCACCCGCGTCCCCGGAGTTGCCGCGAAGGCGCGCCCCCACAAGACGCTGGCGCAAAGCCCGCCGCCCCACGCGCCGGGCACCGCCGCGGCGACGGCAGCGTCCCGCCACCCTCTCTCCGGCGTGTTTTTCGTGGTGATGGCAGCCGTGTTTCAACAAGGCCGGGTGGCCGCCCCGGAGCCTGAGGCCGTGGAAAGCCAGCCGTTCGATCCTCCGGCGCGACCACCCAATCCCCGGCCGCCCACCCCATTTTGATTTCCCCCACCCTCCGGCCCGGGAGCTGCCCGCCCCTGGCTCCGGCGGGGGCGGCTCCCCCTCCCACCGGGCGTTCGTCCGATAAGAACTGCATTATCGGACCAACGCCCTGCGCCACTCCCCGCCTACGGGCTGCGCCTTAACATAATGAAGCACTATGTTAACCAGGGGGGGCACCTACCCGGGCCTCCCCTCCCCCCGCAAAAAGGTCCGCCAGATTGGCTCCGCAGGCCGCTGGAGCCATGCCTTCGAAGAGCACTCCGCCAACCTGCCGGGTTTTATCTCGACCACCCCGCCCCGCCCGATCCCCCTCCGGCCCCTGCAAGGGGCCTCGGCCCACCGCCCGACCCCGCCCTCCCACCCCCCGCCAGCCCCCGTCCAAACCACCTTCCTGCGGTTGCCTTTCTGCGCCGGTTAGAACCACCTTTTTTGACCCGCCAAAGTCGCGGAAACGCAATCCCGGCGGGCCTTTTCCCCTGTGGAAAAAACGGAACTGGTTTCGTTTTCGGAGCTGCGGCGGGAGGAGAGGGGGTCTGGAAGACGGATGAGAGCGGCCAAATCCAAGCCGGACGGGCTTTTCCGCGACGCCGGCCGGCCGGAAACAGCGGTGCTCAGAACCACGTTTTTGGGCACTCGGCGACTCCTTGCTGTCCCTGCTGTCCTTTTCGTCCTTTCGCGTAGAGTGGGTGGTATCCTCAAAGCCATCTGCCATGGCCTCCAAAGCGACCTACGACGTCTTCCTGAGCCACGCCAGCCAGGACAAGCCAGCCGTGGAAGAGCTGGCCCGCCGTCTCAAGCGCAGGAAGCTAAAAGCCTTCCTCGACAAGTGGCACCTGGTGCCAGGAGAGCCATGGCAGGAAGCGCTCGAAGAGGCCCTGGATCGAAGCCAGACCGTTGCGGTTTGCCTCGGGCCCGGCGATATCGGACCGTGGCAGAACGAGGAGATGCGAGACGCTCTCAACACGCGGGTCCGGGACAGGAGCCGCCGGGTGATCCCGGTCCTGCTGCCAGGTGCGTCCCAACCCGAGGAGAAGGCGTTGCCCCGTTTCTTGAGGCGCCTGACCTGGGTCGACTTCCGCGCCGGGCTCGACGATCATGACGAGCTGCATCGGCTGATCTGTGGCATCAAGGGCATTTTCCCAGAGGCTGGCCGAGTCCCCTCCGCCTCGAATCGACCGCCCTTCCGGCCAACCATGATCGGCGTTCCCCATCACAACCCATACTTCACCGGCCGCAAGGACCTCCTCTCGCGCCTCCACCAGCAACTACAGACGCAGGGAATCTCCGCACTCGCCCAAGCCGCGATCTATGGGCTGGGCGGCATCGGCAAGACCCAGACGGCTATCGAGTACGCGCACCGATTTGGTGAGCACTATCGCTTTGTCCTATGGGTCATGGCCGAAACCGTGCCGGAGATCCAGTCGGCTTATCTGTCTATCGCTCGCGAGTTGAGGCTCGTTGATACCAGGGCCGATCTTGAGACCGCAGTCATGGCGGTGAAGGCCTGGCTTTCCCGCGAGGGTGCCTGGTTGCTCGTCTTCGACAACGCAGACAATCCCGCCCTGTTGCGCGGCTTTCTGCCGCCGATCCGGACGGGCGGCAAGGTCCTGCTAACCTCGAGGGCAAAATCCTTCGTCAAAGTCGGCATCCGAGAACCGTTCCGGGTAGAGACCTTGGATCCCGAGGACGCCGTTGAGTTCCTGAGAGAGAGAACGGGTATTGCGGATGCCGAGGCGGCCGCCGCTCTGGCCTCTGAGTTGGGCTATCTGCCGCTTGCTCTTGAGCAGGCGGCGGCGTATATCGAGACGGTGGGAGGTGGCTTTAGCGAATACCTCGCCAAATACCGGCGCGAGGGCGTGGCGCTGCTCGCGAAAGGCAAGCCGAGCACGGACTACCCCAAGACTGTCGCGACGACCTGGAGTTTGAGCTTCGCTGCCGTACGTGAGACCTCGCAGGCCTCCACCGACCTGCTGACCGCTGCTGCATTCCTGGTACCAGATTTCGTTCCAATCGAGATCTTCACCCTTGGCGGCTCGGAGCTCGGCGAGCTACTGGCCCAAGGGCTGAAGGGTGCTGACGAAGCCCCGCTGGTCTTCTTGGAGCTACTCGAGCCTCTGGAGCGCTACTCGCTCGTCGAGCGCTTGGCGGACGAGGCTTTCAAAGTCCACCGTTTGACGCAGGAGGTCGTCAAAGATTCCTTGAGCGAGGAGGGCCGGCGGGATTGGGCGGGACGGGTGGTTCGAGCGCTGACAAAAGCATATCCATGGCCCACATTTGAAAACTGGCAGCTCTGTGAAAAGTTGCAGCCGAGCGTGAGACTCGCGTCCGAGTTGATTGGGGCACACACGCTCGAATCCGCTGCCGCCGGCCGGCTGTTCGACTGGAGTTGCTGGTTTGCGCGGGAGCGCGGGGATCATATCGGCGCCAAACACTTCGGTGAGCTTCTCCCTAATGATCAATGACCGCTTACTGGGGGGCGATGACTCCAGCACCTTGAGCTCAAGAAACCACTTGGCCGAAGCTCTTCGCGCTCTGGGTGATCTCGACGGAGCGAAGAAGCTTCACGAGGATAATCTGAAGATCTATGAGTGCGTGCTCGGTCGCGAGCACCCCGAGACCTTGAGTTCGAGGAACAACTTCGCCGCAACTCTCCGAGTTTGCGGTGATCTCACCAGAGCGAGGGAACTCCATGAAGAGAATCTGAAAATCCGCGAGCTCGTGTTGGGTTACGATCACCCCGACACCTTGAGTTCGAGGAACAACCTGGCCGCAGTCCTCTGTGATCTCAAGGATTTTTCCGGTGCCCGGGCACTCTACGAGCAGACCCTGGCGGCCTACGAGCGCGTCAAGGGCAGCGAGTACCCGGCCACCTCGATCTCCACTTGGAACCTGCTCGAGGTCATACATAAAGAGTTCAATGACCCCGCCGCCGAGGCCCAGTTAATCGATAAACTCCGCTGGCTCCTCGACCTCGACGAGGACTCGATCCCTTCCGCCGATCAGAGGAAGGTTCGCCAGGAGCTGCTCGACCTCCTCAATCCCTCCTGACCTTCGCACGCCCCCGGTCCGCGCCCCGTCCGTGCCAGTCCCTGTCCGTCCTCTCTCCCGCCCCTCACTCCCCCCGCACCAACCCCCCAAGCTCGCCAAGGAGCTGCGCCATCGCCGGCCGCAGCGAGCTCGCCATTCTCTTCCGCCCCCGTCCCTCCAAAGGACTCCGCCGTACCAACACCGCCCCCAGCCGATCCACATTCACATGCAGATACTTCTCCGTCGTCGCGATCGACCGGTGGCGCATCAGAAGCTGCACCTCCCGGATATCCAGCCCTTGAGCAAGCAGATGCGTCGCCAGGCTGTGCCGTAGCACGTGAGGCGAAATCCGCCGCCCACCCGCCTCGATCCCCACCTCCGCGAACCGTCGAAGCAAAATCTTCCGCACCGCTCCCCGCGTCAGCGCCCGTCCCCAGAGAAACCGCCCCGCCGGCCGGGTCGTCAACCAGACCGCGAGCATCCGAGACACCGGCCGGTCCAGAGGCAACCGCACATCCGAGCCTGCCCCCTTCCCACGTCGCACCAGAATGCTGAAGGTCTGAGTCGCCTCCTGCCAGACCACCCCCTCCGCCTCCAGCGGCCCGGTCTCCGACGCCCGCAGCCCCGCCACGTAGGCCACGCCCAGCAGCACCCGGTCGCGCATCTGTAGCGGATCGCGCGGCAGAGTCCCCGGCCGATCGCCCCAGAGCAGCCGAGACACCTCGGCGACCGTGAGCACCTTGATCTCCCGCCGGTAGGGCCGTGGCCCCGACAGCGACGCCCAGGGGTTCACGTCGAGGATGCCGTGAGCCAGGCACCACTCGCCCAGCGAGCGGATCGCCACCACCACCCCCTGCCGCACCGACTCCCCGCGCCCGGCCAGATGCAGCCGCCGCAGATGCTTTTCGACGTCCTCCCGGCCGAGCTGCACGAGAGGCTTCCCGGAGTCCGCGAGCAGCCGCTCGACGAGCCGCCGATACCTGGCCGCCGTCCCCTCCGTCCGCCCCCGGACGCTCACCAGGAACGCCGTCCATTCCTCCACAAGGACCAGATTATCTGGTCCTTGGAGCGGCTCTTTTTTGCGCGGTATCTCACTGGAAAACCTCGACTTAGCAGGGGCACGACGAGCTGGGCCGATTTGGGGTCTTGCGCTCATGTCCTCAAGCTGCCCACGAACGAGGAGCGCTGTCAAGATGCCGAAACGGACACAGCAGGGGAGTAAAGGAAAGGGCGGCCGGCCCAAGGGCAAGCCCCTGTCCGCCAAAGAGCGCGCCCAGCGCCGTGCCGCCGCGGTGAAGACCGGCCAGTACGCTACGACCGCCCTCGGCCAGGCGCTCCCGCCCTGCAAGCCCGCCGTCTGTCCGAACGGCGGCACCGGCACCTGCGACGTCAAGCGTGCCGTCGAGTCGCGCGGCGCCGGCCTTTCGGCCTGCCTCGTTTCCCTCGGCCATCACGACGTGATGGAGAAGTACCTCGCCGCCATCCAGGCCGGCGACCTCAACGGCTTGGCCGAGCTCGCCGCGACTTCGATGGCAGGCCAGCTCGCGCTTGCCCATGGCGAGCTCGCCGTCCTCATGCAGGAAGGCCTCGTCGTCCAAGTCCCTGTCGTCGGCCGCAACGCCGAAGGCGAGCTCGAGATCGTCGCCGAGCGCCCCGTCGAAAACCCTCGGGCGGCAAACACTTTCCAGCTCCTGCGGCAGCTCGGCCACACCGCCACCGACCAGGCGATCACACCCAAGGCGAGCGGGGAGCGCGAAAGAGACCACGGACTCGGCCTGGCGGGAAGGGCCGCCTGGGTGAGCCAGATGCGGAGAGGTCTGGCGGGGGAGGGGGAGGACTCCGATGCATAGCATCGAGCTGCTCCATCCCGCGCTGCCCGAGCTGATCGACGCGCTCCTGCGCCGCAACCGCTGGTCCTGGCAAGCCCTCGAACGCGGTGACCTCAAGCTCGGCGACGAGGTCCTCGACATCGACCGCCTCCAGTGGTGGCTGATCAACGCCGACCCGGTCCTCTGGGTCGAAACCAACCTCGTCAACAAGCCCGAGGACGGCGGCGGCCTCTGGAGCCTCTTCGCCTATCAGCGACCGTCGATGCGCTTCCGTGGCCATGTCGTCCACCAGGACGGCGCCGAGGTGGGGAAGAGCCGCGAGATCGTCGGCCTGCTCCTGTGGGGCTGCCTCGCGGCGGAGCGGGGAAGTGTGCTGGTCGGCTCCGCCCTGGACGGTGACCTCGACGAGATCTGGGAGGAAGTCGAGTGGCAGCTCACTGCCAACCCCTTCCTCAACGACTCCCTGCGGACGCGCACCACGAAGCCCTACCGCCGCCTGACCTGGCGCAACGGCTTGCGCGTCCTCTTCCGCCCCGCCGGCCACGACGGCCGCGCCTACCGAGGCATCCACGTGCGCGGCTGGCTCCTGCACGACGAAGCGGCCAAAGTCGTCAACCCGAGAAGCTGGGCCGAGTTCTGGCGCGCCGCCAAGCCCGGCTGCGAGATCCGGATCTACTCGGTTCCTACTGGCGACCGCCTCTGCACTTTCCAGAGGATCGCCGACAACGCGGTCCCCGCCGAATCCGTTGTCCCCGCCGACACGCCCAAGCTGGTCATCGAGCAGCTCCTCCGTCCCACCTCTGCGACGGTCCCGGAAGGCACGCGCGCCCTGGCTCGCGACCTCGGAGGCCGCATCTGGGTCCGCTTCCACTGGCCGAAGACCATCATGCCCGCCCCCTTCTGGAGCGAAGACCGCCGCCAGGAGTTCATAGCTTTCTATGGCGGCCCGGATGAGCCGGGCTACGTACACAACGTCCTCGGTCTCCCCGGCGATCCCGAGTACTCACTTTTCCCCGAGCGCCTCCTCCAGCCCGCGCTGACCTGGATCCCCGACTATCTTTCCCTCACCTTCCGCTGGGACACCCGAGCCGGGCACCTCGACGCCCTCTCCCGCCGCCTCAACCCCTCCTATCCCTGGGGCGAGGAAGCCCTCAGCGCAGGCCCAGCGGCCAGGGGGCGGAGCGAGGACGGAGCGCAACTGTCTGAGCCTTGGCGAGTTCGTGAGCACCGCCCGCAGCCCGCCCCCGGCCGCGAGCCGGCCGACGACCACTCCGACGAGGACCTCGAGGGAGAAGCCGCCCTGCAGCCCTATCTCACAGTCCTGCAGGACACCCTCGACGTAACCGGCTGGGATCGTTGGGACGCCGACCACCGCCGCAAATTCACCAACGACCTTGCCAGCTTCTTCCTCCGCCCCATCCCCGGAGACCTCACCGCCGGAGTCGATGTCGGCTCGGCCACCGTCACGGAGATCCTCATCGAGCGCCGCAACGGCCTGGCCGACACCGTTGTCCTCCGCCTCCACCTCACCGGCTGGAACTGGTACGCGCAGCGAGATTTCATCCTCGCTCTCGACGCCATCCTCGCCCCGGCCGGCGGCTGGGGGATCGACGCCACCGGAGTTGGCCGAGTCCTGGTCGATCTCCTGGCTCCCGAGCTGGGAGAGCGCCTCTCCGGCTACGTCTTCAATCGCGCGACGCCCGCCCTTGATCCCACGACCGGCGAAGCCCAGCTCGATCCGGCCACCGGTCGAGAGATCCTCATCTCCTACAAAGAGCTGGGAACCCAATTGATCGAGCGCCGCCTCCACGGCCGAGGCCTCGAGCTGCCCTTCGACCCCGAGGTCCGCCACCTCCTCGCAAACCATACCTATTCGCAATCCGGCGAATCGCGCCGCTTTTCGAAGGTCAACGACCACCTCGTCGATGCTCTGCGAGTCGCCGAGCTACGCAAGCTCACCGCCGATTGGGGAGCCTTCACTCCGCCCCTCATCTACGCCACCCCCGCCGCAAACCCGATCGATTCTCTCGACATCCTGAAGGCCCTCTGATCATGGAGACCGCCCACCTCGCCCCAACCGAGCAGCTCTTCGCGGAGCTGGTCGTCACCGCCCTTGAGGCGGAGCGCAAGCTCCGTCCGTTCGTCGGCGAGCTCGGCGGCGATCCCATGTTCTTCCGCGCGTTCGGAAGATGGCAGGAGATCCAGCATCCCTCGCGCTTCGTCCGAGAGAGGTCCGAGGTGGGCGACCGGGTGGGGGAGCTTTACAGCCGCATGGTCGAAACCGATACGACCATGGCCGGCCTCTGGGAAAAGAGAGTCAAAGCAGTCCTCTCCCTGCCGCGCTTCATCCGAGCCGCTGATTCTTCTCCGAAGGCCGAAGAGACCGCACTCTTCGTTCGCACCGCGCTCTCACAGATCCCGCTCCGCGTCGTCCCAATCTCCAACACCCTCGAAGCGATCCTCAAGGGTGTCGCCATCAACGAGGTCATGTGGGAGCAGGCATCTCGCGGCCCACTGGCCGGCGCCTGGCTCCCCGTCGATCTGATCGATCGCCCCATGTGGCGCTTCGGCTGGGCCGCGAGCGACAGATCCCTTCATATCGTCAATCACCCGGTGCGGATCGCGCCGGTCCCCGCCCCGCCGATGAAGTTCCAAGTTCTGTCCTACGGGACCAAGGACAACCCGTGGGGCCGAGCCCTCCTCGATCGTCTCTATTGGGTCTGGTACCTGAAGAAGCACGCCTCGAAGTATTGGGCCCTCTTCGTCGAGCGCTTCGCGCAGCCGCTCGCGAAAGGGACCTACCCGTACAAGCCCGGCCAGGAGGCCGCCAACAAAGAGCAGCAGGCCCGCCTCCTCGCGATCCTGGACGCGATCCGGACCGGCACCTCGATCGCCCTCCCCGATGGCCTCGACATCACCTTCCTCGAAGCCAGCCGAGGAGGAGACGCCAGCTACGCCGCCTTCCTCTCCTGGCTCGACCGAGCCGAAGCCCTCCTCCTCCTCGGCGAAGTGGACACCAGCGGCCTCGCCAAAGGCCCGGGCTCCTTTGCAAAGAGTCAGGTTTCCAACGAAGTCCGCCTGGAGACCGTCGATCACGATGCCCACCTGCTCGGCTCCTTCGAAACCGACACGCTCATCCGCTGGATGGTCCTCCTCAACTTCGGACCCAGCGCCCCCATCCCCAGGTCCGTCTACGACAGCACCGACGCGCCCGACCGAGCCCAGCGCATGCAGGGCATCGCCCACGCCCTCGCGGATGACGTCTCCGTCCCCGAAGGCTACTACCGCATGACCATGAGGGTCCCCGCCCCCACAGAAGGCGAGCCCGTGGTCAAACGCCAGCCCGCCGTTTCTCCTTCCTCTCCGTCCTTGTCCTTATCGTCCTTGCAGTCCTTGGTGTCCTTGCAGTCCTTGTCGTCCCTGCCATCCGGTCTGGCCCACCAGATCCCCTACCTGATCTGGTTGACCGAAGACGACGACCGCGTCCGCCAACGCCCCCTTCACAACCACGCCGTCATGCACGGCAAAGTCTTCGCGATCGATCACCCGATCTGGAAGACTTGGTGGCCCCCCGCCGGCCATAGCTGCCGCTGTCGTATCGAAGTCATCACTGCCGAAGAAGCCGAAGCCCGAGGCTACACCGGCCCCGAGCCCACCGGTCCCTGGCCCATCGCACCCGACACCGGCCTCCCCGCCCTACCCGATCCCGGCTTTCAAGGCCAAGGAGTCATCCCATGACCCCGCGCATCATCACCGGCGCCGTCCTCTGGACGCCTGCCACCGAAAACCTGATCGATCTCGCAGCCGCCAGCGAAACCCCAGCCCTGGAGTTCCCAGCCCTCGTCCCGATCGATCTCACCGAGACCCACGGCATCGAGATCACGAGCGAGCGCCTCGCCGAAATGGCAGCCGCTTACGACCCCGCCGTCGAGATGGCAAGCCTCAACCTCGACCACAGCACCGCCGGCCCGTCGCTCGGCTGGTGCGAGCGCATCTGGCTCCAGGACGAAGCCCTCTGGGTTCGCTACACCGACCTCGACCCGGCCACCGTCGAGCTGATCCGCACCAAGCGCTACACCCGGCGCTCCGCCGAGATCGCCCTCGGCCATCCGGTCACCGGCGGCTGGTACTTCACCGGCTGCGCTCTCCTCGGCAACGCAAGACCCGCAGTCACCGGCCTCCCTCCGGTAACCCTCTGCCGCCCGCAGTACGTGCTCACGCCCAGAAAGGAGACTCCCATGCCCGAAAGTGATCCTCCGGCGCCGCCAGCCCTCGGCGAGGTCGAGCTGACCGCCGCCCTGCAACAGCGAGTCGCCGAAAGCGACCAAGCCGTCGCCATCATCCTGAGGCAGAAAGCCGAGCTGGAAGCCGACAGCCGCCTCAAAGCCCTCGGCGCCTGTCTCACCCCCGCCATGGCGAAGCTCGCGAAGCCCCTCCTCATCGAGCTGCTCGCCACCCGCACCCCCGCCACCGTGAAGCTGCAGGACGACCCCGCCAAGCCTCCGGCCGACATCGCGATCGCCGACCGGCTCCTCGAGATCCTCGCCGCCGTCCCGGCCGTCGAAGCGATGACCGCCGGCCGCCTGGCCGACCAGGAGCACCAGGCCACCACCGCCCTCGGCCTTTCCGCCGAGCGACGTCGAGAGCTCGACGCCAAATATCAGTTCACCACCACCGGCTTCGGCTTCCGAGCCAACTGAGGCCCAGCCATGTCACATCTCACGCAAGACACGCAGCGCATCTGGGCGCTGCACCAACCGCAGATCCTGCCGCTTCCGGCCGCCGCCGGAGCGGTCCTCTTCGTCGGAGCGCTCGTCGCGACCAACGGCTCAGGGCGCGCGGTTCCCGCCTCCGACACCGACGGCCTGACGGTCCAAGGCATCTGCCGCGAGGGCCTCAACAACCTCAACGGAGCCGCCGGCTCACTCGGCACCACCGAGGACTACACCGACGCCGTGCGCTACGTTCGCGTCGACACCCGCGGCGAATGGCTGTTCAACGTCTCAGGAGGCACTCCGAAACCCGGCGGCATCGCCTTCGTCGTCGACGACAACACCGTTTCCGCCGCCTTCACCAATAACTCCGTTCAGGCCGGGCGCTTCACCCGCCCCTACGGTCCCTCGACCTGGTTCATCGACGTCGAACGGGTGCCTGGCGCCGAGCCGCCCGTGGAGTAAGCCATGCTCAGCGAGCTTCAAAGCATCGCCCGCGTTGTCACGCCCTACGCCCTCGACCTCTACGACCGGTCTGCGGCCAACGCCTTATTGCCGCAGCTCACCGCGACCGTGCCCAACCCGACCAAGGCCAAGAGCCTCACGATCGAATGGACCACCCTTTTTACGCAGCTCCACAAATGGGTGGGCGAGAGGATCGTCCAGCGTTCCTTCGCAACGCCGATCACGATCGTCGGAGAGAAATACGAAATCACTGACGCCGTTGATCGCAACGACATCGAGAGGGGCACCGCCCTCGCCACGGTCCAGCAGAAGTCCGCCGCCATCGCCGAAGGCTTTGTCGCGGGCAAGGTCATGCTCGCGGTCAAAGTCCTGCGCCACAACCGCCTCGCCTACGACGGCCAGAACTTCTTCGATACCGATCACGCCCACCCCGACGGCCGCAGTTACTCCAATCTGGTCTCCGTCATCCGCCAGACTCCCGCGAAGCCGGACGTGATGGAAGCGCGTTCCGAGATCACGAAGGCCCTCCTTCAGCTCATGTCCATCCGGCTCTGGGGAGACGCCCTCGCCTCCGCCGATCAGGTCCGCCAAAACCTGATCGTGATTACGCGCTCAACCGACGTTTTCCAAGCCTACGAGCTGCTCCGCACCGAGCCGAGCTTCGGAGCCGATCCCAACACCTGGAAGGAAAAGTTCAGCCTCTGGCTGGACTACAACCCTGCCCCCGGCACCGAAAACAAAGTGGACTTCATCCTCTCGCTGCCGACCGGCCCCCGTCCTGTTCTCTGGATGCCGACGCGCGAGCCCAACGGCATCGAGTTCGACACGACCAAGTCGTTTTCCCACGCCCAGATCAGCTTCGGAATGGATGGGGAGTACGGCGTCGAGCCGGGCTTCCCCCAGTGCGCAGTCCGGATCGACCCGGACTGATCGCTTTATACAAGGAGAAGAAACATGATTTTCAAGATCCGCACCGACCGTGAAGTCAGCTCCAAGGGTCCCGAGGGTTCGGGCACCCGCCGCCGCACCGTGTCGTACCCCGGCGGCTCCATGACCCTGGTGCTCGGAGCCCAGCCCACCTACCTCGAATGCGACATGCTGCCGCGAGAGATCGCCCAGGATCAGCATCTCCTCATCCAGGAGGTCTCGCCCGGCACCGTTGACGTCGAGATCACCATCATCAACCTCAAGGCCGAGCGAGTCCAGGAGCCGGAGTCCTTCGCGACTCCCGTGGATCCTGGCGTCCTCGATCCCAATCTGAAGGCGGAGCGGGTCCAGGAGCCGACATCCATCGCGCCGGTCGAGCCTGAGCCCGAGCTCGCTATGGCGGCCGCCGCCGAAGCGCCCACCACTCGCAAGCGCCGGTGATGCCGTCCCGTTACCTCACCCCGGCCGAGTTGCTCGCCCTCCGCGGCGAGGCGGAAATCCTCCGCCTCGCCGGCCAGGGGGGCGAGCCGGCCCTTCTTTCCGCCATCGACCAGGCCGAGGCCGAAGCGACCTCCTACCTGCTAGGCCGCTATCGCTCCACGCTCCCATCTACCCCAACCACCACGCCCCCCGTCCTGAAAGCAAAAGTCGCCGTCCTGGCCCACCGCCGCCTCGTGACCGGAGGCCAACCCAGCCCCGCCCTGGAGAGCGAATCCCAGCAAGCCCTCACCTGGCTCCGAGACGTCGCCCGAGGCGCCGCCAGCCTCGATCTCTCCCAGGCCCCGCCCGCCGACGACGTGTCTCCGTTGATCGCCATCTCCGCCCCCACCACCCCCGGCCTTCGCCTTCAAGACCTGGAGGACTGGTGATGAGCCTTTTCCTGTATTTCTCCCCTCTCCCGGCGGAGGAGTGGAAGGGAGATGGGAGAGGGGCGGGGGGTGAGGACTAATGCTCCGCCTCACCCTCACGATCGAAGGCGCCGCCGAGGCCCAGCAGCTCCTCGAGGCCGCCGCCGCCCACCTGGAGCAGCCGCCCCGCCCCCTCCTCGAAGCCCTGGCTTCGGCGCTCCAGTCCTACTTCCACTCCCACATCCAAGCCCAATCCGGTCCCGACGCCCCCTGGCCCCCACTCGCCCCCGCCACCCAGAGAATCCGCGCCTACTACGGCCACCCACCCGAAGGCCCGGCCCTCATCCGAGGAGGCGATCTCCTGCAGAGCATCACCACCCTCACCGTTGAAGACCGAGCCCTCGAAGTGGGCACGAGAGCCCCCTTCGCCAGAACCCTCCAGGACGGCGGCACCCTCACCGACCCCAAGACCGGCCGCGAGCGCACCGTCCAGGCCTTCCCATTCGTCTACGTCACCGCCGCCGAGGTCCAGGACCTCGTGACTCTCATCCAGGAGCACTACTTCGATGCCACTGCCTGATCCCGCCGTCTATCCAACCCTCCCGTGGTCCCTCGACGCGAAGATCCTCCTCGCCCTGCACGAGAAGCTCCTCGCCGACGCCCCCCTGCGCACCGTCTTCCCGCAAGACGATCAGATTTCCATCCTCGAAATGGCCGCCGTCCTGCGCACCGAGACCATCCCCGCCCCCTGTCTCGCCCTCTCGATCCTCGCCGACGAAGAGCGCGAGACCACCTCCAGCTACGGCGCGAGCTACACCACGATCGTCCAGCTCGCTCTGGTCACCAGCCCCCCGGCCGGTTGGGGCGACACCGCCGACCTGCTGCGCTCCCGCATCGTCGCCCAGCTCCGCCGCGTTGTCCGCCGCAACGCCGGTGTCCTCCAGGACCCGGACGGCGCCCTTCTCACCGAAGCCGTGACCCGCATCCAGCGAGTCCAACTCGACGCCACCCCGCTCCCGTTCGAACCTCCTCCTGACCGTGATCAACGTCGAGTACCGCTCCGCCATCGACCTGCGAGATCAGGAGGCCCTCCCATGAATCAGCTCGGCGCCACAGGTTCTGCGGTCCTCTGGGCCGTCGGCCGCGAAAGGAGCTTCGGAGTCCCGGGCAGTCTTCCTGGTGGGGGGCTCACGACCTACAAAGCCGTGCTGCCGATCGATTCCGACCTCCTCGAGGAGCAATCCGAAGGAGCCTCCGTCAACCAAAGCGGCTACCTGGAAAGAGGAGTCCCCGGCCCCAAAGGCGGGAAGTCCATCTGGTCGCTCAGCCTCACGACCGGCACCATCCTCGACTTTCTGGAGCACCTCCTCGGCCTCGCCACCAAGACCGTCCTCGCCCCCGGCATCTATCAATATCTTTTCGAGCCCTCGCGCAACGGCGCGGATACCTCCTTTTTCGCCCTCCTCTCGAAGAGCCCCGTCCTGCGCACCTGGCTCTACGGTCTCAAGTTTGGCAAGCTCTCCCTGACAATCGGCGACAACACCGAGATCCCCGTCAAGCTCGAAGGTCTCATTGCGCACGGCACCCGCATGGGCCCGCCCGCCGCGGCCCCCACCAACACCGGCACCTACACCCTCGGTCCCTACCTCCGCGGCGCCTTGCGAACCCCCGCCGCCGGCCCCGTTCACGTCCAGGTCGCCCAAGTCGCCGGAGACCTCCAGTTCCAAGTCGAGCAGACCTCCGGAGCCCCCACCTTCCCCGGCCCGCCCGTCGACGTCGCCCTCGCGCCCAACGGCGTAGCCATCTGGCAGAACCTGCAAGGCGCCGATGGCCTCGACCTGGGCTTCTGGGACGAAAACCGTGATCCCCTGGAGATCATCTGGCCCGGCACCGCCGCCGACCACGCCACCCTCGTCCCCGGCGACACCTTCACCTTCCATCCCCCCGGCCAGTGGACCGATCCGGACCTCCCGATCCTCTCCGGCTTCCAGCGCTTCACCAGCGCCCATTGGACCGTCGCCCTCCGCCCCGCCGGAGCCGCCGCCCCGTGGACGACGATGAATTGCCGCAAAGGCACCCTCGAGCTGTACTGGCCGCTCTCCGACGAAAGAGGCAACGGCAGCCGTTATCCCTACGCCCTCCTGAGAGACGGTCTCTTCTCGCCGTCCTTGAAGATCGAGAGAGCCCTGATCGATCCATTCTTCGCCGACCAGGCCGAGTCCGCCGCCCGCCTCGAAGCCCAGCTCGCCTTCACCGGCCGCCAGCTCGACGCCACCCACCGAGAATCGATCACCTTCACCTTCGCTTCCGCGAGGATCGACGCCGCCAAGCGCATTGCCAAAGACGCCCGAGCCATCGCCGAGGAGGTGACCCTCATCGGCGAGACCGACGATGCCATCGCCCCGCCGCTGACCGTCGAGGTGATCACCTCCCGGGATTGGACCCCGGTGGAGTAGGGGAGCCCGCACCATGCCTGACGCCGAAGTCAAAGCCCGCCTGACCATCGAGCAGGAAGGAGAGCCGCAGATTTTTCGAGACGCGGCCACCGCCATCGGAGAAGCTCGCCGCGGCTCTCCAGTCCATCCAGACCTCAGGAGGCAACGCCTTCGGCCCCCTCCTCGCCCAGCTTGATCAAGTGATCACCAAAGCTCGTGAAGCCGCCACCGCCGTTTCCCAGCTCACCACCACCCAGCCATGATCACCCAGCTCCAGGACCTCGCCGCCCTCCTCGATCGCATCACCGAGGGAGCCAACCAGGCCCACGACGCCACCCAGCGCCTCGCCACCACTTCCACATCTTCCGCCGTCCCGTCCTTGCAGTCCTTGCAGTCCTTGATGTCCTCTGTCTCCGCCCAATCCACCTCTACTGCTGCGGTTGTCACCACCACCCTCGCCGATCTCCACCACCAAGCCGCCGCCACGCAGAGCCAAATCACCACCCGCCTCGACGACCTCCAGCAAGCGGTCGCGAACCACTCCAACCTCTGGAACAAAGCCGTGAGCGAGCTGATCGACGCCGTCAAGATCGGAGCCGTTCCCATCCAACAGCTCATCACCCTCTACGGCGATGCCCAGATCGGAGGCGAACGTCTCAGGGAATATTTGAGAGGTCTCGACTTCAACTACTACCGAGACCAGGTCCGGGAATTCATCCAAGGCCTGCAGGACGGCAGCGTCGAGATCGCAAGAGTCCAGGACTATCTGGGCAAGACCCAGCTCCTCTTCGCCAAGCAGCTCTCGGACATCATCGACCTGTTCCGCAAGGGTTCCGTCACCCTCAAAAGAGTCGAAGAGATCGTAAGAGACATCAAGAGAGCCTTCCCAGAAAGCGAGTTCTCCGACCTCGCCCAGGCCCTCTACGACGCCCTGAAGAAAGGCGGCTGATGCACACCTCTGGCGCCGCCACCGCCCCCACCCTCGACGGCCTGCACCTGATCGGAGCCGCCGCCGACTCCTGGGAAGTCGTAGAGACCGAGCTCGTCGGCACCATCCGCATGGCGAACGGCAGCACAAGAGAGCAGCGTCTCGCCCCACTTCCAGGCGCCCCCGTCATCCGCCGCTGGTACGGAGTCACCCTCGACTACCGCCATCTAGGCCCCCTCGCCGAAGAAGTCGAAGCCCGCCTGGCCTTCCCCGGCCCCCACGACCTGACTCTCTGGAAGCACGTCACCCTCGGCTACCTCGCCGACGGCCACCGCACCGAATGGGACCTCCCCTGGCGCCAAGCCCACCATCTCCTCTCACCGCCCGCCGGAGCCCCGCCCGACCGCTTCCATCCCACCATCCGCCCAGGCTGGGGAAGCACCGCCTTGTCCATCCAAGAGCCCGACCCCGCCACCTACGCCACCGGCACTCCATCCGCCGGCGACTGCTGGTTCGAGCGAACAAGCCGCCGCTTCAAGCTCTCAGATCCACCCCCCGCAGGCACCCGCCTGATCGTCCAACTCGTCCCCCTCTTCGCCATGGTCACCGCCGCCGAGGACCTAGCCCGCCACTACCGAGACTGGATCCGAGAGCCCCGCCGCATCGCCCTCGTCGAGACGGAGCAGCCCTGATGCCCATAGTCGCCACCTCCGCGGTTTTCTCCCCTCTCCCGCTCGGGGCGGTGGGTGGTGGACGCGCGGGAGAGGGGCCGGGGGTGAGGGCGCTTGTCTCCCCTCTCCCGGTGGAAGGGAGTGCGGATGGGAGAGGGGCCGGGGGTGAGGGTCTCCGCGGCCACGTGCTCTCCCCATTTTCCGCCACCCTCCAAGGCACCCTCTCCCGCTCCTTGATCGAAAGCCTTTCTGGTCCCTTGATCCACTACACCTTCACCGTCAAGCTCAACGGTGTAGAGATTCCGAGCACGGACCTGGTCGGCCCCCTAGAAATCGATGACTCCATAGACACCCCCGCCGTCCTTTTCTCTTTCACCCTGATCGGCCGCCGCTGGTCGATCCAGTCCACTGCCACCACCTGGACCTCCACCCCCGTCGAGATCTGGGTCACCGTCGGCCCCATCGGCGCCCTGCGCACCTGGCGCCGAGCCTTCGGCTACGTCCTTTCCTGCGAGCAGCAAGAAGGCCTCGAGCCCACCCTCCGTGTGAAGTGCGGCGACCCATCCCGCCTCTACGATCGCCACGACCTCTGCTACGAATTCCCCGCCGACGCCGGCCTCACCCGCGGACAGATCTGCCACGAGATCCTCACAGACGCCGGCTTTACCACTGACGTCCCCGCCGGAGCCCTCTACACCAAACCCCTCCTCACGGACAGCCAGCGCCTCTGGCTCTTCCTCGCCGCCTTCGGAGAAGCCGAAGGCTGGTCCTGGCGCCTCGCCGACGACCAGCTCGTCCAAGCCTACCGAGTCGAGCTGCGCGAGCCCCCCGAGCCCCCAGATGACATCTGGACCCTGCGAGATGTCCTCTCGATCGATTCCGCCGCCCCCACCGACGTCCCCAGCCAATGGGTGATCCGTTCGACCCAGATCACCGAAGCCCCGACCGGCATCACGATCACCAAGCAGCGAGACGAGGTCTTCGACTTCTACGCCGTCAAGAAAGCCGTCGCCATGCAGCAGGCCGACGGCACCCTCCAGCCGATCGCCACCGCGAGCGCCGAGACCTTCCAGCTAGTCTCCGTCCTGGAGACCGAATCTCACGACCAGGCCGGCCTGACGATCGCCAAGATCACAAGGCAATGGGGCTGGTACAACCCGAGAGCCGCCAAGCTGCGAACCCCCGCCGCCGGAGAGTTCCCCGGCCCTGTGGAGGACGGCTACCACTGGGCCCAGGCCTTCCTCGACGAAGAAGGCGCCTGCCGAGCCTGGCGCCAGGAAGCCTTCGTGAAGACCGGCGAGCGCCGCGAGCTGCCCACCTACGACGCCGAAGGAACGGAGACCGCCCGGCGCATCGAGACCTTCCGCTGGTACAGCCGCCTCATGGCCGTCCGCAACGTCGGCTCGTCGATCCCCAACGTCGTGGGAGCTGGAATCGGCGACGACACCCTGAGCTGGTATCCCTTCGAAGTCGCCCTGACCGCTCTCCTCCGCATCGAAGATTTCGGCCTCGCCCAGGTCGATCAGATCCAGCACGAGTACGGCGACACCGGAGCCGTGACCAAAGAGATCCAGGAGACCTCCTCCTGGTACTCCCAGCGCACCGCCATTTCCGAAGTCCCCTGGTTCCTCAACTATTCAGGCTCCGGCCAGAAAGACCTGGTTGCCCCCTTCCAAAGAGTCATCCGCAAGACGACCGCGAACCACCTCACCGAAGATGGCCTCCTGACCGGCAAGACCGAAACGACCGCCGGCTGGATCGCCCCCCGCCGCGTCGCCGGAGCCCACGATTGGGGCGACTCCAGCTCCAACCTCACCGAGGAAACCTGGGGTACAGCCAACCTCAAGACGACCGCCTACAACGTCCTCGACGAATCCACCTACGAAGAGCTGGTCGACGACGGCACCGGAGCGGTTTCCCGTCTCGTCATGGGCCGAGCCCCCCGCCCCCGTTACCGTCAATCGAGCTGGACCCGCCTCACCCAGACCCCCTTCGAGATCATCCTCGAAGACCCCGTCGTCGCCACTTGGTGGGGACCCTCTGTCGAAGTCCTCACCCTCGACTACGCCCAATCCCCCGAAGAAGCCGCCTTCATAGCAAGCCGCCGCCGCTCCCGGCGCCTCGCCTTCACCCACACCGTGATCCGTCCTATCTGCCCCACAAGACCCGGCGACACCATCCTCCTCCTCGACCCCCGCAGCGGCATCCACCACCGCTGTCTAGTCACCCGCCGCACCGAGCGTTGGGTTTTTTCTCCGCGTCCCCAGATCCTAGCCACCTACACCCTGGAACAGCCCCTATGACCCCGTCCGTGCAAGTCCATGTAGGTCCGTGTCCGTCCGTGTTTTCCCCCTCTCCCGGGGGAAGGGAGTGCGGATGGGAGAGGGGGCCAGGGGGTGAGGGTCCCCGTCCATGACCGGCGCCGAAAGAGTCCTCGATCTTCTCGGGACCCTCCTAACCCGCCGCGAGCGCCAGCAAGCCCCCGCCCGCACCGCCAGAGTCCTGGGCCGCCACCAGGACGGCACCGAGCGCCTCCAGCGCACCGACGCCCGCTGCGTCACGAGAGGCACCCCCAACAACCACTACACCGGCACCGTGATCCTCAACCCCAGCCAAGCCCCCTTCCACCGCACCGGCACCACCGGCATCGGCACCTCCGAGACCATCCCCGCCCCCACCCTCTGGATCGAAAGACTCGATCCATCCGAATACCACCCCGGCCAGACCTACCAAGTCACCGTCCAAGGCCGAGGCTTCGACAGCCAGGTCCGCATCGCCTTCCTCGACCCCGACCCCTCTCTTCCCGAAGGCACCGTGAACCCCGACCTCGAGATCCAAGCCATGCAAGTCGTCTCGCCCGAGCTGCTCGTCCTGGACCTCGCCCTCTCTCCCACCGCCCGCCCGATCACCAACGCCCCCATCGCCTACGGAAGAGTCTGATCCATGCGCACCACCCTCCGACACCGCAAAGCCGACGCCTATTCGGTCGTTCAATCCACGGCCGCCCCCCGCTACTACGCCTTCCTCAACCCCGGCACCCTCGTCGCCGCCCTCTACGCCAACGACGGCACCTTTCTAGCTGACCGAGGCGCGATCCCGCTCTCCGGCGAGCCCCCCTCCGCCGGAAACGGCACCCTCATCGCCGCCGACCCCAACGCCGCCGTAGGCCCCGGCGCCCTCGCCTGGCGCAGCGGCGACAACGAGCTGACCGTCTGGGACGTAGCCGCCGCCCAGCTCTGCACCTACCAAGGCACCCTCGCCGCCTACTGCTCGCCCCCCGTCTACCACCAGGGCCAGCTCTTCTGGGTTGAGTTCCCCGACCACGAAGACGAGCCCAACACCAACCAGGCGACCTTCACCCTCCGCACCGCCCCCTGCGACCTGTCCAACCCGCAGACCGTCGCCACCGTCGTCTTTTCCGCCCTCGTCGCAAGCTGGGATCTCGGCTCCCTCGCCACCGTAGCCGCAAACTCGACAAGCCTGCACTTCGCAACCCTGTGGCGAGACAACATCAACTTTGAAGTGGCCGACGCCGCCGGAGCCCGCTTCACCTTCGACGGCACCGCCGCCGAGTCCCAGGACGGAGCCGGCCTCGGCCTCGTCCAAGGCTTCGCCGGCGCAGACGGCACCGCGCTCGGCCTGCACGTTCCCTCCAACATCCTGCGATCCCTACCCCCGATTCTCGGAGCCGACACCGACCCGCGCTGGCCCACCACCGGCGCCTGGGCCCTGGCCCAAGGCTTCGGAACAGCCATCAACGCCCACGTCTCCGCTGACGGCACCACCGCCCTCCTCTACGGCTATCCACCCGAGGGCGACGCCCCCGTCGTCATCGAGGCCCCGAGTACCGCCACCGCCGGCGAGCCCACCATCCGAGCAGTCGTGGCAAACCATCCCATCCACGACACCCGGCCCATCCTCCTCTTCCTCATGGAGTGACCCGCATGATCCAGATCCTCAACCCCGACCTGACCCCTATGCAGGACGTCCAGATCGACCCCTTCGAGGCCGGCCAGGACAGCGCCATCATCCCCTTCGCGATCCACAACACCGGCCCCGATGTCGTTGACGTCGCTGATGTCCTTGTCGTCCTTCAAGTCCTAGACCCCACCACCGGCCAATGGATGTCTTCAGGAGTTCCCCCCACCGACGAGCTCTGGGGCCGCCTCCGCCTCACCGGCCAGGACACCACCTACGCCCCCAACCAGCTCCCAGAGATCACCGACTGGCTCCCCGTAGGAGCCTGGCGCTCCCTGCCGCTCCGGACGCTCCTCTCCGGAGGCATCCGACACGGAGAATTCAAGCTCCGCCCCCCCGCCACCGCCGCCTCGCTGACCTGGAGCTTCCGCCTCGCTGTCGTAGCCGCCGAGCACGCCCACCCCGTACCTCCCGGTACCCGCCAAGGCATACTCACCGGCCTGGGAGACCGAGGCCACAGCACCCTCCTGAAAGGCTTCCAGGTCACCCCCTCCGTCCCGCCAGACGACCAAGTCCGCGTCGCCGCCGGCCACCTGATCTATCGGGGGAACCTCATCGGCCACGTCGCCACCACCCTCGCCCTCTCCCAAGAAGACGCCGCCGCCACCCCCCTGGCCCCCGGCAACGCCTATCTGGCCGTCCTCTCCATCGGCCCGAACGGCCTCACCCTCACGAAGAGCCAGCAAGCCCCCGTCCCTGTCCGTCCTTCGGCTCCCCCGTGGGAGCCGGTCCTTGCCGTCCTTGCCGTCCTGTACCAATCCTCCGGCCTCTCCGAGATCGACTCCACCGGCCTTACCGACCTCCGCACCTTCGACCGCTACCAAGCCGAGCCCGGCACAGGCCTCCACCTCCGCCTCCACCCCGGCCGCGCTATCGCCGGCGGCACCCTGCGCTATCACTCCACGCCGACCGATCTCCTCGTGCCCCCCAACACGACCACCCACCTCTGGCAAAGAGCCAACGGCGCCTGGGAGCTCGCCGCCCCCACCGCCCCGCCCCCCGAGACCACTGTCCTCGGCCCTCTCTGGATCGCCACCACCGACGCCGACACGGTGATCGACCTCCAGGATCGCCGCACCTACGCATCCGACACCGTCGTCCTCCACCTCCGAGGCCCCCTCCCATCCACCCCCGGCCCGATCGCCGACACTCTCATCCTCCAAGACGGCCTCATCCCGGAAGACGTCCTCTACCGTCTCTCTGACAATGGGAGAGGGGACTCCGGCCAGACCCAGCTCGACCTGCTCCTCGACGGCGCCACCCTCTATACCTCGAGCGCTCTTGACGACCACCGTCCCGCCTGGCCCCACGCCGCCGCCGACCTCATCCGACAAGGCAGCATCCACGAGGTCACCGCCCTGCACCCCGGCCAGCGGATCGAGCTGGTCTCCATCGAGCACCCAACCAACGGCACCCCCGCCCAGGCGGAGGCCTATCTCCTCTGCAGGAGGCCCTGATCTCACACCCCGCACGTAGGGGCAACCCTTGTGGTTGCCCTCTCGTCGACCGAGTCATCACCGGCCTCGCCGCCCTGGGAGGAAGCGCGGCCTTTCTGGAGATCCTCCGCCGCTGGCTCCAGCGCCGCCAGGACAAGCGCCAGGAGCAGCTCCAGCTCGACGTTCGCATCCTGGAAGAAGGCCACGCCCTCCGCCAGGAAGCCTACCAACGCGAGCGAGAGGCCCTCCAAGCCCTAGCCGAAGAGCGAGAACGCCGCCACAAGGCCGAGCTTGCCGCCCTGGAAGCCCAGATGCAGCCGAAGCTCGAGGTCCTGACCCACGCCAACGTAGCCCTCACTCGAGATCTCGACCACGCGAACGACCTCCTCGCCGGCAGGCGCAAGGAAGGGCCCATCAGCAGTGCGTGAAGCCAAGCCTCATGCCTCGCGCTCACGAAGATAGGCCAGTGTTAAAGAGTCCTGCGATTTCAATCTGATTGAGCCTATCGATTAGGCTGTTTGGGATGGCCACCTCTTCGCTCCCCAAGAGCGCTGGGCCGTGGTAGCCAAAATGACTAGCCGATGGCCGTCTCTCCAGTAACATGACTGCACCCACCTCTGGAAAGTTCCGTACGAAGCCCGCCTGGAGTCTTTTGTGCGCGCCAACCGTACCTGTGCGATCCAGATTGAGGCCCCAGGGAAACTGAACAAAAAGCATCCGTCCGTAGCCGGCTTCCGCTACCTTCGTCTGTTTCAGTTTGTGACCGAGCTTTCCTTCAAGAATGAGGTAGGGGTCTTTAGGCCAATGGCGCTCATAGCCCCGCCGGATCAGAGCGCGACTATGTCTCGTCATCCTCCTTGATACATCATAGGCAACCTCAAAAACATTACCTGCCACCAAGCTGCTCCGGCAAATTATGAGATCAGCCTCATTGGCGCCCAACGCACGCGGGGAAACATCCGGATCGTCGTCATAGTCAGGATCGGGATTGACGTTTGTAATATCTTCGACGCCGAGCAGGTGAGAGTCGTGTCTCTGTATGAGCTTAACATCCCCCCGCGTGTGGAAAAGCAAGATGAGGTCATCCGCCTTTCTTAGCAGCCGTCTCATGCCATCGTATGTGAGAGGACTGTTGATATCGATGGTAAATCGATATCTTTTACCCTGCGGCGTCTTGTCAAATAGCCTATTGGCGAGTGCGCTCTCAAACTCACCGACGTGCTCGAAGAAACTCTGGCGCATGCGATAACACTCGGCCACATAGATGCGATCCTCAAAATTAAACTGAATGTCTGCTCTGCCGCGATCAGTTCTGGGCTCTAGAGTGGGAGCACAGCCGGCGCAGTGGAGTCGGTAGGCGATCGCGAGATGAAAGAGTGTACTATCGTATTCTCTGGCGGTCCGCAGGTTTGCCAGAATGCAATTTATGGAAGGGTCTAGTGCGAAGGCACGGAGATAGAGCCCAAGTTCTAGCAATTCTCCGACTCCAAGCTCTGGAGTGTCCGAAGAAAGCCCAATTGTTCTTAGGAGCGGATGCGCAAGGGTGCGCTCTCCAGTGATTGGATCTCTCGCGAGCTTAGGAGTTTCAAAAAATTCTCTTCCTAGAGCTGCAACTACAAGGTCGGCGAGTTCATGGGCCAACTGGCGGTCCAGAGTTATTCGTGAGCAGAGCCTCTCCACTTGGATGGCGATCTCTTCATGCATCGCTCGATTCTCCTCCGGATAGCTGCCGCCCGTTTCCTCCCGCCCCCCGTGGAGCCCCCACCGGCCCGGGGGGTGGCCCTTCCCCCCAACATCCACCCTCAATCAAAATACCCACTCACATTCATTACTCACATCCACCTGCCCCGTGTCCGTCCTGCTCGCAAACCTCGTGGTTGCCGCCCTCCTTATTCTTTCTTCTCCAGGTCGAACGGCTGTAGAAGATCCAAAAAATTCTCAAAGTACTCGAATAGAAGAATCGAGATCCATTTGGGGTTCTGGAAAGAATCGAGTCCGAGTTGGGCCATCCTAAGTTCGGCGCCATAGTCGATTGGCAGTCCGAGGCCGTTCCAGTAATTGATCCCTCCGGCAGGGCCAGGAGCCTTGAAGGCAAGCTCAATATTTACCGCGAGCATTTGGAAGGCCTCCCGATGCCAAACGACCGTATTCCTAACCCACTTTTCCGGCGATGTGAACAGTGGCTTCCTGAACTCGCGACAAGGATCGTCTTTAAGTTTTCTCACAGCCAATCGGGCAGCAGAACTTGACTTGAAACCTACTCGTACCGCCTTGGCTCGAGCGATCGCTTGAAGACGTTCGTTGATTTTCCCGGCGCGCTCCCATCCATCCTCGATTGGTGCCATCAGTTCCTCACCTCCTTACCTTAAATCAGTGTGGGTGGTGCAAGGGCGCTTGGCGACATGATCCCAAACACGCCCTCCCAGAGGGAAAAAATCACGCGCAAGGACAGAACGCTCCCTACCCGAAAGCGAGCCGAGAGTGGCAAGCCGCGTCCGAATGCCATCAACCTTGGCTTTATGAGCTAGGGCTGCCGGAGAATGAAGCATCCAATGGCCGCTGTCCCAGAAACACTCATCATATGTGGCCTGTAGGCGACTCGTGAGATCGCCCTCTCCCGAAACCAGTTGCATCATCGCCTTGTGCAGCTTCTCGCGCGTATAGTCGTTGCCCATACGGCCATCCTCCTTCCTCAAGAACCTAGTAGCGACCTCCCAACACGCCACGCCGGCGGCTCTTCGCTTCAAGGGCATTACGCCCTCTCCAATGCATCCCTAGGGTACCTCGACCTGACTCATATGTCGAGCACTTAAAAGGCCATGACGATGCATTGAATGCAAGTATGGGGATCGAGTAGCTGATAACCGGCATAGTTATTATCACATCATAATGACCCACGCTGGCTTAAATTCTGATTACACGAGGTTGAGGCTAGGGCGGGACAGGCCAGCCGCTTTTTCCGACCTGCCCGAGGCCGGCGTCGGCCACGACTCGGGCATCTGCGCAAGGAGCCCGCCTCAAGGGCTACGCCTGCCGAGGTGCTGCCGTGCCCCTCCGCTCACCCGTGGAGTTCCAGGCGGGCAGTTGAAGCCCCACCGCCACGCCGGCCCCCTCAGCTTCGCCCGAGCACCCTCTGTGTCCGTTCCAGCCTCGTAGCTCTGATCAGGTGGGGCAAAACCTGGCCAAGGGGCAAAGCCACACCTCACCGCGAGCCGAAGCCCCGCTGCCGCCAGTCGCCATCCGTGCCCGTCCGTGCCAGTCCGTGTCCGTCCTGCTCACCAGCCTTTGGGATCGGGGCCGCCGTTCCCCCTCTCCCGTTCGGGGAGGCCGGCCGGGGGCCGCACGGGAGAGGGGGCCAGGGGGAGAGGGCCCGTCGCCCCTTCCCGCGCCAAAGCCTTGACATCCGCAACCCGAAAAGCGTAAACTAAGCGGCAATGAATCACCCGGCCGGAGGCCTCCGGCCGATCAGAAAACAGCCCGGAGCGAGGCGCCAACCTCACCCCGAGCCTAACCAAGCATAGGAGGTCAGTCCCATGCCCAGCTGCGACGATGGTACCACCCACCCTCCCCACCCCCCGCTCAACGCCTTCGATCCCCGCTTCCTGGAGCTCCTCGGCAAGCGCGACGAGCCGCCCACGGCCCGCGAGGCCGATGTCGCCGGCCCCTGGCGCGTCGAGGCGACCAGCCACAGCTTCGGCCTCTACCGCCCCGGAGAAGTCCCCGGCAAGCACCGTCCCCTCGCCGCCTTCGCCGAGCCCCACCTGGCCCTGCTCGCCGCCGCCGTCCTGCCCGGCATCGGACACGACCCGCTCTTCCGCCTGCGCAAGGAGCGAGACCTCGAGGGCTACGCCATCGAGAGCCGCAACGCCTGGGGAGCCGTCGTCGGCTACCTGCCCATCTACGACGAGAAGCTGATCGACGCCCTCAGCACCCTGCACACCCTGCTCACCAACCCCGACTCCCTGGCCAACCTCCTGGAAGCCGCCGGCGCCGAAGCCCTCCACCACGCCGGAACCCTCCTCGCCACCCGCATCGGCCCCCCGTCGCAGTAGAGGAACTCCCAGAACCTCGCCCCCCTGTCCCCCTCTCCCGCCGCTCCCTGGGTGAGGGGGACCCGTTCTCAATTGGAATAACTTCGCCGCCGGATCCGCTCGGCCTAGGGTGCGCAGTTCGTGCACAGGCACGTTGAGCTGCACGGATCAGCAGAGTTGCAGGCAAAGCTCCAGCTACAGCCACGGCTGAAACAGTACTGCTGGCAGATACCCTTCATTTGAGAGCAGGTGAGCCCGCAGCTCGCCCAAAGGGGCTCCAATCGGGAAGCTTCGACAAGGACCAGGAGAGCGATCATGCAACTGAGCTTGACGAGGGTGCGTTTCATTCCAGACCTCCTTCTTGCAGTCTCATGAAGCATGGTGTGGAAGGCGTGTTCCAGGGGGACACCGCCTCCGGCGCACTGTCCCGGGCACGCGCCCCGGTTATCCGCTGTCACTGCTCCGACGCTCTGGAGCACCTACAAAAGTGGAGCCCTTGAACGGGCTGTCGAGTCTTGGTCGCCCACCGGCTGGCCCGCTGGCCGACTATACGGTCGTTCTACATACCAAGGAGGATGCCATGCGCCGATCCAAGATGTTCGGTCTCGCCCTGATCGCCGTGCTCTTCGTGGCTGCTCTGAGCGCCGCACCGGCCTTCGCCGAGAAGCCTGTGGTTCCCACCGCCGCGCCGGACGCAGCTTCCTCTCCTGACCAGCCTGGTTGCGGAGAAACACTGGACCTCGCCGCGATGCTTGAGCAGCCGGTGGTCTGCCCTGCGGAGTTGCCTCAGAACCCCGCGCCGGAGCTCACGGTCGGGTTCCGCACCTGCCGCTGCAGTTGCGGCCAACCCTGTAAGACGAACGCGGACTGCGGTCCCGGAGGAGCCTGCACCCCCGGCATCACCTGCTGCTGAGCCACGCCGAGGGGGCAGGTCCACCCAAATAGGTGCCCAAATAGGTGCCACCCGTTTCCTCCGATCGACCGTCGAACCCCCACCCGCCAGGGGGCCCTTCGCCCCCTCGGCCACTCCCCCGCATCCAGGCGGGCAGTTGGGGCGCCACGCCGATCAAGGGCACGCTGCGCAACCTGCTCAGAACGATCCCTGGCACTCATGAGCCCTTCCCCCGGCGCTTCACCTCACGTTTGCCTACACGTTTTCTCGAAACTTTCTTCGGCGTTCTTGCGGGAGCTGCGATCGACTCCGTTTCGGGGCCAGGGGGCGGTAACCAATCGCTTTGCGTCTTCAGGTAGACAGACATGACAAGGGAGCGAAACGCCGACAAGGCTCGGTCTACATCGGCTTCGAATTCGACCTCTCTTTTGGTCTTTGACGATTTAGGTGGCATGGCTATCCCCTTTCCAAATGCATGGCAGTGGCTTAATTCGGGTTAATACACCCCAGCCCTTCAGGCAAGATATCAATTTCTCCTATAGGCTATTCCAGGATGAAAACCCAAGCGCTTCCTCAAACTAGCGGAACAGGCTTTGATTAAGGAACCTGCACCGTTGATGTCATAGAGAGAAGCAAAGTCAGTGAGCCACAGGTCCAGGTACTTCCTGAGTGAAGTGACCTTTTCTGTGCCCGGGCCCGCTGGTATACCCGTCGTCCACCCAAGAAGCACCTCGCTGCCCCCTACGAGGTTGGCGAATTCTTCCGGGTCCTGCCTTGAGAGGTCTGCCATGAATCGGCGTGCCCGGACCCCCGCAGCCTCCTCTGATTCAAAAAGCATCCACTCGCCATCATTGGCAAGCAGCACGGGTCCAAGCTCGCCGTCCTCGATCTCACCTTCTATTAGCCTACCCTCCTCGATCTGAATCCATGTCGGCGAGGCCCGATGGCTTGCTCCTTCCTCCGCAGGCGATCTGAGGTAACTCCTCGATAAACGCCGCTTGGCTCCAGCAACGTCTGCCGAAGAACCGCTGTCTCCACCAGGCTCACGAGCCGATCGTCGATGCACCCGCTGGTTACCCATTTGCTCTCCTTGCCGAGCGTCCTCAGCGCTTCCTCAAGGATCTCCTCGGCCGCCGCTGGTGGAATCCCGTTCTCCACAAAGATCTGTATCAGGCGCGCGCGCTGGCGGCGCAACGCTGACAGCACGCCGCCGTTCATAATCCCGCGGCGGCTTCCTGCAACGCCTCCACACCCACCTCGAAAAGGTCGCCAACGGCGCCGACTATGATTCCCGCACATCTTATCGAGCTCAATCACCTCGTCTTCGATCGCATCATCCGAAGCGCTCACATCCGCGACGTACGCGCACACCTGCTCCAGGTTCCGGGCTTCTGTATAAAGCCCTTGAGTATCGCCGAGCAGTGTTGCTTCGCTTTCGTCGCTGGGCTCTTGATCTTCCACCAGATGCCGCCGAATCAGGTATGCACCCAAGGCTCGAAAGGCTTCCTGGTCCTTGGGTGCCAGCTCGCGCAGGAAGCTTTCCCGAAATGGGCAAATCTCGCTTATCCTGGGCGGGGTCGTGCGCTGCTCATGCCTCTCTTGTATTGCCGTGCTCCCTGCCGTGAGCTGCGCGACAAGGGCGGCCGTTTTTTCGCCAAGCTTCATTCATCTTCTCCCTTTGGGGTCGGAGCGAAGTGGTTGCCCGAGCAATCTCTCGCAAGCGGCGAGCCCTGTTGGGCCGATTCCATTCAAGCCGAGTAAGTCCTCCCGTGACATCGCCGCCAATTGCTCCAGCGAGCTGATTCCTGATCGCTGCAGAACGTTGGCAAGATGCGTGGGCAGGCCCCGCGCTCGCCAGCACGCCGCGACCGACTCGGCAAAAGGGCGGCCAAGAACCTTTTCACACTTTTCCACCGTCGCTTCGCTGATCCCGTGAATTGCTAAAAGGTCGTCTCTTGTCGGCCTCTTCAGGTGCGCAATGCTTGTGATTCCTGCTGCGACAAGCCTCCGCGCACAGCCCGGCGTAATCCCCGCTTCGACCCATAGCCGTGCTTGCGGCACCTTGTCCAGAAACCTAAGAGGCCGCTGGCGCGCCGGCGCAGGTCTGCCGAAATGCAGGAGGTGCTCCACCTGTTTGGTGCCAAGGCCTTTGATTTTCAGAAGGTCCGCGCGCCGTAGGCGCCGGAGCTGCTCCTCGCTGCGTATTCCAGCCACAGCCAGCTTGTGGGAAAGCCGCGCCGATAGGCCACGCTCAATCCAATACGGCGCGTGCGATTCAAATGGCCGCCCCAGGTACCGTTCGAGCCGCTTGCCGGTGAGCTCGCCGATCCCAGGAAGTTCGAGCACCTGTTCGCGGGTGAGCCGCTCCACTTCGGCCACAGTGACGCCAGCCCCAGCGAGCCTCTTCGCTACGTCCGCGGGCAGCCGGCGGCGCCGGCCCCATCCGTGCCCCGTCCGTGTCAGTCCGTGCCCGTCCGTGTCCGCCTCACGGCCCCCTGGGCCTCTCGTCGGTTTGGCGCGCATCACTGTCTGGTTCATTTGCGAGCGCTCCCGAGCAGGTCCGAGTCCTCGATCACCAGTAACGCCTCTTGCCGGATCGTCGCTGCGCAACTCTCGCACCGTCGCCGCAGCATGTGAGCTACCACTTGCTTGGCCTCTGTCCTCGCCGCTTCGCCCCGGGCGAATCGCTGCAGCACCGCTCTCTCCGGGTGTGTTGACGCCATGCCAAACATCCTCCTGTCCTGCCGCGCCCCTCCCGCGGCAGGGCGAGGCTAAACCCGTTCATGCCCGCTTTTGGCAACGAATTTCGCAAACACCCCACCCCTGGGGTCCCGACTAAAATGTCTTTTCCCTTTGTCCCTAAAAAGCCGCCTGCGGCAACCTACTCTTATGGAGGAGAATCCTTGGGAGGAGAGAGTTGGAGAATTTGCGCGGAAACCCTTCGCAGCTAGGCTTCGCCCTGGAGCTCCTCCTGGGAGCACACGGCTGGACCGGAGCGCGGCTTGCGGACGCTGCGGGTGTGGCCCCCGCCACGATTTCCGCTTTTGTCAACGCTGGCTTGAGCCGGGAGCGCCTGGAGGAGCTCGCAGCGCTCATGGAGCTGGGCCCGGAAGAGGTCGAGCGCGCCGTCCTCGCCGCCCGGCTGGTAAAGCCGGACCCACCTTCTGCCAGCTCGCCGGTGGACCCCACACCCGAGCAGCGCCGCAGGGCCGAGAAAACCGCGGCCCAGGCGGCCTGCGAGATGGGTGACTTGGTCCTGGACCTCCGCCTCCAGGAGATCAGGCAGGAAAACGCCCGGGCGGCCCGTGAAGAAGGAAGGAGGCTCGCGCGCGAGCTTCTGAGCGATGCACCCGCAGACCAGCGGTACCTGGTCGAAAGCGATCCGGCGTATCAGCACTGGGGATTGGCCGTGGTCCTCTGCACCGAAAGCGAGGCCGCGGCACCGCGCGATCCCCGCCAGGCCCTGGCGCTGGCCGAGCTGGCCCTCTTCGTCGCCGATCACGTGGACGACAGCGTCTTCAAGCCCTGCCTCCAGGGCTGGTGTACCGGGCACGTCGCGAACGCTCACCGAGTCATCGGCCGCGATCTTCCCGGCGCTGCCACGGCCTTTGCTCGCGTCTGGAGCCTCTGGCACGAAGGCGAGGACACGGCGGGCCTGCTCTCCGAAGCACACCTGCTCCATTTGGAGGCCTCGCTGCGCAACGATCTGCGGCAAGTTGACGAGGCCCTCCGCCTTCACAACGAGGCGCTGAAGAAAGCG
The DNA here is from genome assembly GCA_963842525.1 of uncultured Holophagales bacterium. GTDB lineage: Bacteria > Acidobacteriota > Thermoanaerobaculia > Multivoradales > UBA5704 > UBA5704. The sequence goes on along the minus strand of CAWJGT010000009.1, from coordinate 5,080 downwards.
CGCCCGGACGAGCGCGGTGCCATCCTGTTGAACAAAGCCTGTATCCTTCAGGTGGCTGGCGAGCACGAAGAGGCGCTTCAGATCCTCGCACAGGCGGCGCAGGCCATCGATGCCGAGCGCCAGCCGCGGCTGCTCTGTGTAGTGCGTTTCAACGAGGCCGCGAACCTGCTCCTGCTGGGCCGGGCCCGGGAGGCCGCTCCGATCATTGCCGAAGTACGCCTGCTGGCCGAGCGGCTGCGCAACAGCGAGGATCTTCTGAGAGCCTCTATGGCTGGAAGGAAACTGCGCCGCCGGCTTGGGCCAGAGGGAGGAAGCGCTCACCAGACTGGAGCAGGTGCGGCGCGAATTCGCAGCACGTGAAAACCCCTTCGACTATGCCCTGGCGAGCCTGGACATGGCGCTCTGCTATCGCGAGGAAGGGCGCTTTGCGGAAATCAAGGTGCTGGCGGGCGAGATCCTGGAAATCTTCAAGGCCCAGAAGGTGCACCGCGAGGCCCTCGCCGCGGTGATCCTTTTCCAAGAAGCTGCTGAGAAGGAGCAGGTCACTGGGGGGCTGGTCCGGCGCCTCCAGGGCTACCTCTCCAGGGCGAGGAGCAATCTTCAGCTTCGCTTCGAGGGCTGAGTGGAAAGGGGAGGGGTCATGGCGAGCCCCTCCCGGCAAGCAGGTCGCTGTTAGCTTCCGGGCACGCAGATGCCATTTGGGTCGAGCATGCAGCCATGGTCCACCGTAGAATGTGGCGCAACTGGCTCGCAAGGGCCATTGGGATCGATCCCACAGCCATGATCCGTGCAGGCGCCGTAGGGGTCGAGCCCGCAGCCATGCTCCGCCCAGGCGGCCGTGAGGGTGCCCCAGAGGCGTGCGAGGACGTCGAACAGCCGCGCCTCGGGGGCGGGCCCTGGCGCTGCCCAGGCGGGTGCGCACAACAGGGTGATCATCAGGAAGACGAGGAGGATACGGGCAAGTCGTCGATGGGCCATACCGGCTCCTGTGGAGGAGGCGGCCTTCTGCACGGCCGCCATGGCCGCGGTGGCGCCTCCGGCCTCTCCATGGTGCCCGGACCAGGCGAATATATCCAACTTCCGCCCTCACCGGTGAGGGGATCTATGCCACAGGACAGAGGCGATCAGGAGAAGCAGCTTGGCGAGCCGGCGCTTTTTGGTGACTTCATCTCCTTCCTTCGTTGGCTGCCAGGAGAGTGGTCGCAGGTCCGCCTCGCCACCAAGGCCGGAATCGACCGCAGCGATCTTCGCCGCTATGAGAAGGGGAAGACGCGGCCGAGGGAGGCGACCTTCCAGTTGATCCGGGAGGCGGTCGGCGTCCCCCAGCGGCTCATCGGCTTTCTCCGCTGGTGCCACCGGCTGGTCCGCGGGGCGCTCGCCCTGGACGAGGTGCTCGAACCGCCCGCCACACCGGCCCTGACTGAAGCGTCCCGGGCGGCCGTCGTGGACATCGTGGAGAGGGCGCTGGCCCTGGGCCGGGCGGAGGAGGCGCTGTTGCGGAGCGCGCCGCGCCGGCTCGGCCCTCCTGCGGAGGAGGACCAGCAACGGGTCGAGGCTCTCTTCGAGAGGCTGAAGGCCGCTCCACCGGACAAGCAGCGCCTCCTCATCCGGCGTGCGCCGTCATACTGCGACCCGCTGCTCTGCCTGCACATCTGCAAGGTGAGTGAGCACATGGCGCCACACGCCGCAAAGGAAGCCCTTGCGTTGGCGGAGCTGGCTCTCTTGATCGCCGCGCACGTCGAAGAGAGCGTCGTCAAGCCCCGCCTCCAGGGCTGGTGCACCGCACACATTGCGAACGCTGAACGAGTGATCGGCCGCGACTTCCCCGGCGCTTTGGCGACCTTCGCCCGCGCCTGGCGCCTCTGGCACGAAGGGCAGGACCCGGCGGGCCTTTTCTCCGAAGCGCACATGCTCCATCTGGAGGCTTCGCTGCGCAACGATCTGCGGCAGTTCAACGCGGCCCTCCGCCTTCACAACGAGGCACTGAAGAAAGCGCGCCCTGAGGAACGTGGCGGCATCCTGCTGAACAAAGCCTGTATCTTTCAGGTAAAAGGCGACCACGAAGAGGCGCTTCGAACCCTGGCCCAGGCGGCGCAGGCCATCGACGCCGCGCGCCAGCCGCGGCTGCGTTGCGTCCTCCGGTTCAACCAGGCGTCGAACCTGCTCTTGCTGGGCCGGGCCGGGGAGGCGGCACCGATCGTGGCCGAGGTTCGGGAGCTTGTCGAGCGACTCCGCAATAGCGAGGATCTTGTGAGGACCCTGTGGCTGGAAGGAAACTGCGCTGCAGGCCTGGGGCAGAGGGACGAGGCTCTGCTCAAGCTGGAGCAGGTGCGGCACGAGTTCGAGGTCCGGGAGAATCCCTTCGACTACGCACTGGCGAGCCTGGACCTGGCGCTGCTCTACCGCGAGGTCGGCCGTTTCGCGGACATCAAGCTCCTGGCCGCCCAGATGGTGGAGATCTTCAAGGCCCAGAAGGTGGACCGGGAAGCCCTGGCCGCGGTGCTTCTCTTCCAGGAAGCGGCGGAGAAGGAGCAGGTCACCGCCGGGCTGGTCCGGCGGCTCCAGGACCAGCTCTCCAAGGCGCGCGGCAGGGCCACCACATGATCGTCCGCTCCGTCCGCTCCGTCCGCTCCGTCCGATTCCGTCCGTGCCAGGCCGTGCCGTCCTTTCTGTCCTTGTCGTCCCTGCTGTCCTTGCTGTCCCCACGCTAAACACTCGCACCGCCTTCCCCGTATACTCCCCTGCGAAGTTCCACCGCGGAAGGGAGCGCTCATGCCTCTGCGACGCAAGCGGCTTACACCCGCTGAAAGACTGCGGAAGTTGGTGGATTCCGCACGCACAAGCCGCAATCGCGACCTGCCGACCATGCTCAGGCTGTCGAGCGCAGCCGTTGCTCTCGCTGAAGAGAAGATCGCCGAGCTCCCGAATGACCTCGTCATCGCCGCATGGACGCAATTCGGGAATGCGCACCGAATCGCCGGCCGCTACGAGGTTGCGCAGCAAGCGCTGAATCGGGCAGCCGAGCTGCCGACCTCCGACACGGCAACCAAGGTCGCTCTGCTCGAGGTGACGGCCAACCTCCACCGCGATACAGGCAGGTACGAAAGTGCAGTGCACCTGCTGACCTCTGCCATCGCCGACCAGAAGTTGCTCGGCGACTCCACTGGCGAAGCCCGGTCTATGCATCTCCTTGGCCTCACCTATCTGGACTCCGGTGAGCCAGAGCGGGCGCTTTGCGCCTTTCAAACCGCCCTCGGCCTCCTGGGCGATGCACCTCTCGATGTCGTGGCTTCAACCGGTCATAGCCTCTTCAGAGCGCTCATTCAGGCCGGCCGGCTCTCGGCGGCAGCAGCGGCCCTGGAAGTCTTGGAGCCCTTCTATCGCCGCCTCGCCTCCGCGCGTCTGGCCGCCAGGTGCGCCTGGGTGCGAGCCCGTCTATGGCGCAACCTGCTGGCGGTTCATCGCCGCCCGGCTTGCCTGCGAACGAGCCTCTACAAATTTCCCTACCGATTCGCGATCCCCCGAGCCCTCGCCACGGAGGCCCAGGCAACCGTCCCCCCTCTCCCGTTCGGCGTGGGGAGCGGCGCTCGCACGGGACAGGGGGCCAGTCGGGGAAGGTTCCGCGCGTCCCCCCTCTCCCGGCGGCGGACGGCTGGAAGATCGGAGCGGAGGCCAGGGCGTGCGGCCTACGCCGTGCTGCGTCCCAGGTCCTGCTCCAGCCGTTCGAGCCGGCTCTCCGTCTCGCTCTGACGCCCCTCCACGCGGCGGATCGCCTCCGTCAGCGACCTGATCAGCTCCTCGTCGGAAGGGCTTCGCTCCACCTTGGCTTCCGCAATGCCACCCAGAGCGGTCGCAAGGTCCTGCACCGTAGCCCCGTAGCCCACGAGCAGACGCCCGAGGTTCTCGAGAGTCGGGCGGGGCTTGTCGTTCTCCCAGCGTGACAGTTGCCCCTTGTCGAAGCCCAGAGCGTCGGACACCTCCGTTTGCGTCGCAAACCCCGCTCGTGCACGAAGCTGGGCGAGTGCTTTTCCAAGACCTTCGAAAGGGTCGGTCGCATCCATGGAAGACATTCTAGATGTTGCAGAGCGCAAAAGCAAGCCCCTGAGTTGCAGACCAGCCCAATTTCCCTCTTGACACTGTTGCTATATGGTGCATACAGTGCTCTGCATGACAATCGATTGCCTCTGCACACAAGCATCCTTTGGTGAGCTGTTGCGGCGCTGGCGCCGCAATCGGGGTCTCAGCCAGGGCGATCTCGGCAAGCTCCTCGCTCCCGAGGTCCGGCACTCCACCGTGAGCTGCTGGGAAAAGGCGTCCCGCCCGTCATGGAAGTTCCTGGGGCAGATCGTCTCGATCACGGGCATTCCCGCGCATCTCGCTCTCGGGATCGATAGAGCCAGCCAGGAGAGCGGCCACCCATGAACCTCGTGCACCTCTCCCTCCGCCGAGGCGAAGCCGTGGCCGAAGCCCGCCAGGTCGAAGGCTCCGACATCCTCTACTTCTGCGCGAAGGACTGGTGCCCGCATTACCAGGGCCAGCTCGGCATTCTCGCCGGTGCCGAGACCATGCATTGCGCCCTGATCCAGTACCCGCCCAACCAGATCTGCCGAACCCTTCTACCTCGAAGTCGTCGAGGAAGCTGGACCGAACGGCGAGCCACCTGGGAGCAGCGCCTCGCCGAAGCCGAGGCCTTCGAATCCGCCGTAGCCGCCGCCGCAGGAGCCACCGCATGAGCGTCCGTGTCTTCCATTCGTCCGTGCCAGTCCGTGTTGGTCCGTGTCCGTCCGTGTTCTTCCAGGGGGTGAGGGGGTGATCCACCACCAAGCCCCCCTCCCGCCCGGCTGGCACCTCGCCGACGAGGCCACCCTCCCCGGCGGCAAGTCCATCTCGGGCACCGCCGCCCGCGTCTACAACCTTCTCCTCGAGACGAGCCGGCGTGCCCACCGTTGGCAAGTGGGCCGGCATAGCGCTTCCCGCGGGTTGGGTGCCCACCTGGGTCCTGCGAGAGCCCTGGGCCGGGGGAGCCGCGCCGGAGACCGCCGCCTGCGGGACCTCCGCCAAGAAGGCCTCGCCATCGAAA
>CAWJGT010000008.1:0-110519 GCA_963842525.1 uncultured Holophagales bacterium | reverse complement strand
CTTCAGGATGTCGAGGGAATCGATCGGGTTTGCGGTGGGGGTGGCGTAGATCAGGGGCGGCGTGAAGGCGCCCCAATCGGCGGTGAGCTTGCGCAGCTCGGCGACCCGCAGGGCATCGACCAGGTGATCGTTGACTTTCGAAAAGCGGCGGGATTCGCCGGACTGCGAATAGGTATGGTTTGCGAGGAGGTGGCGGACCTCCGGATCGAAGGGTAGCTCCAGGCCTCGGCCGTGGAGGCGGCGCTCGATGAGCTGCGTGCCCAGCTCTTTGTAGGAGATGAGTACTTCTCTGCCGGTGGCCGGATCGAGCTGGGCTTCTCCCGTGGTGGGATCGAGGGCGGGTGTGGCGCGATTGAAGACGTAGCCGCTCAGGCGGTCGCCGAGCTCGGGGGCGAGAAGATCGACCAGAACTCGGCCGACTCCCGTGGCGTCGATTCCCCAACCGCCGGCCGGGGCAAGGATGGCGTCGAGGGCGAGGATGAAGTCTCTCTGGGCGTACCAGTTCCAGCCGGTGAGGTGGAGGCGGAGGACAATAGTGTCGGTGAGACCGTTGCGGCGCTCGAAGAGGATCTCGGTGACGGTGGCGGAGCCGACATCGACGCCGGCCGTGAGGTCGCCGGGGATGGGGCGGATAAAGAAGCTGGCGAGGTCAGTGATGGTCTGGCGGCGTTGCTCGGCGTCCCATCGATCCCAGGCGGACACGTCGAGGGTGTCCTGGAGGACGGCGAGGTAGGGCTGCAGGGTGGGCTCTCCCTCGGCCTCTTCGTCGTCGGCCGGCCAGCGGCCGGGGGCGGGCGCCCCCTCTGGCCTGCTGTCTTCATCTCCCCAGGGATACGCAGGGTTCAGACGGCGCGAGAGGGCGTCGAGGTGGCCGGCTCGGCTGTCCCATCTCAACGTCACCGACAAGTAGTCGGGGATCCAGGTCAGGGCGGGCTTGAGGAGACGCTCGGGGAAGAGTGAGTACTCGGGGTCGCCGGGGAGACCGAGGACGTTGTGAACGTAGCCCGGCTCGTCCGGACCTCCATAGAAAGCGATGAATTCCTGACGGCGATCCTCGCTCCAGAACGGAGCGGGCATGATGGTCTTCGGCCAGTGGAAACGGAGCCAGATCCGGCCCCCGAGGTCTCGGGCGAGGGCTCGGACTCCTTCCGGAGTCGCCGTGGTGGTGGGACGGAGAAGCTGATCGATGACCTGCCTGGGGGTGTCGGTGGGGACGACCGACTCGGCGGGGACCGCGTTGTCGGCGATCCTTTGGAACGTGCAGAGACGGTCACCCGTGGGTACGGAATAGATCCGGATCTCGCAGCCGGGCTTGGCGGCTCTCCAGAATTCGGCCCAGCTCCTTGGATTGACGACCTTGGCCGCTTCATCGTGTAGGAGCCAGCCGCGTACGTGGATACCTCGGTAGGCTCGGCCGTCGTGGCCGGCGGGGCGGAAGAGGACTCGCAGGCCGTTACGCCAGGTCAGGCGGCGATAGGGCTTCGTGGTGCGGGTGCGCAGCGAGTCATTGAGGAAGGGATTGGCAGTGAGCTGCCACTCGACCTCTTCCCAGATCTCGTCGAGATCGCCATCGAGGGCGGACCCGACGAGAACGCTTCCCCGCTCTGCCGCGAGACAACCCCAGAGGAGCAGGCCGACAATCTCGCGGCTCTTCCCCACCTCGGCGCCGTCCTGATGGACAACGTGGCCGCGGAAACGCATGGACGGGCGCTGGTAAGGGAAAAGGCTCCAGAGCCCGCCGCCGTCTTCCGGCTTGTTGACCAGATTCGTTTCCACCCAGAGGACGGGGTCGGCATTGATCAGCCACCACTGGAGCCGATCGACATCGAGGACCTCGTCGCCGAGCTTGAGGTCGCCTCGTTCGAGCGCCTGCCAGGACCAGCGCTTCCGGCGCAGGAGCGCGTCAATCAGTTCCGGCAGTGCAGGATGGAGCAGCTCGATGCTATGCATCGGAGTCCTCTCCCTCCCCCGCCAAGCCTTTCCGCATCTGGCTCACCCAGGCGGCCCGCCCGGCGAGGCCGAGCCCGTTGTCGCGCTCGCGTTCCCCGCTCGCTTTCGGCGTGATCGCCTGATCGGCTGCGGTATGGCCGAGCTGCCGCAGGAGCTGAAAGGTGTTGGCGGCTCGCGGGTTTTCGACCGGCCGCTCAGCGACGATCTCGAGCTCGCCCTCGGCGTTGCGGCCGACGACAGGGACCTGGACGACGAGGCCTTCGTGGATCAGGACCGCGAGCTCGCCATGGGCAAGCGTGAGCTGGCCGGCCATGGAGGTCGCCACAAGCTCGGCCAGGCCGTTGAGGTCGCCGGCCTGGATGGCGGCGAGGTACTTCTGCATCACGTCGTGTTGACCGAGGGACGCGAGACAGGCGGAGAGGCCGCCGCCGCGGGCTTCGATGGCTTGCTTGATGTCGCAGGTACCCGTGCCGCCGTTGGGGCAGACGGCGGGTTTGCAAGGTGGGAGCGCCTGGCCGAGGGCCAAGGTGGCGTGCTGGCCGGTCTTGATCGCCGCGGCTCGCCGCTGGGCCCGCTCTTTCGCGGACAGGGGCTTGCCCTTGGGTCGGCCGCCCTTGCCTTTGCTCCCCTGCTGTGTCCGCTTCGGCATCTCTTGACAGCGCTCCTCGTTCGCGAGCAGGTTGATTCCATGAGCGCAAGACCCCAAATCGACAAGACCCGGGAAAAGAGGGGTAAATCCATGAATTCACGGGAGATAGAGATTCCTGTCGGAGCGGATTCTTGTCCGGATGATCCGGACAACCTTGATGGATGGACGGCTTTTCTGGTGAGCGTGCGGGGCCGGTCGGAAGGGACGGTGCGGCGCTATCGGAGGCTGGTGGAGCGGCTGCTGGAGGACTGCGGGAAGCCGCTCGCACAGCTCAGCCGGGAGGATGTCGAGAAGCATCTGCGGCGGCTGCACCTGGCCGGCCGGGGGGAGTCGGTACGCCAGGGGGTGGTCGTGGCAATCCGCTCACTTGGGGAGTGGTGCCTGGCTCACGGACTTCTCGACGTGAATCCGTGGGCGTCGCTGTCGGGGCCGTCGGGCTTCCGGAAGGAGGTGCGCCCGCTCACGGTGGACGAGGTGTCGCGGCTGATCTGGGGAGACTACCCAGGCCGCCTGCCGGGCGGGCATCGGGAGCTGCGGGACCGGGCGCTGCTCGCCGTGATCTACATCGCGGGCCTTCGCGCCTCGGAGCCAGGGCCGATCCGGCTGAATGACGTGCAGTGGGACGAGACGGCCGGGGCCTTCCGGCTTCTTCTGGTGAAGGGCAAGGCGGCGCGCCGGGAGAAGTGGGTCCAACTGGACCGCGAGGTGTCCCGGGTGCTTGGAGCGTACCTGGCCGTGCGGCCGGCTGGCTCACCGTGGCTGTTTGCGTCCGAGAGGAAGAGGCCGCTGACGCGGGCGGCGGTGTATCTGATCTTCCGTCGTCGGCGGAAAGAGGCGGGGATCGAGGCGCGTGGGCGAAGGATGTCGCCGCATATCCTGCGGCACTCGATCGCGACGCATCTGCTTGCGCGAGGATGGGACATCCGGACGGTCCAGGTCCACATGCGGCATGCGTCGATCAAGACGACCGAGGTGTATCTGCACGCGGATGAAGGGAGGGTGCAGCGGATGATGCTCCGGTCGAGTCCGCTCGGGCCGCAGCGGGAGCGGCGGGGGGGCTCGGGCGCGGGCTGGCGGAGCTGCTCGGGGAGCTGGGAGGGCCGGTGCCGCCGGGCTGACTGGATTCAACAAAAGTCCACTTCTGCTGAATGCTTTTTCTGGCCGGCCGGCGTCGCGAAAAGGCCCGTCCGGCTTGGTTTTGGCCGCTCTCATCCGTCGCACAGACCCCCCCGCCTCCCTGCACAGCTCCAAAAACGAAACCCAGTTCCGTTTTTTCCACAGGAAAAAGGCCCGCCGCGATTGGGTTTTCCGCGATTTTTGAGGGGGCGAAACCGTCGTATTTAAGCCGCTGTAGCTGAACACTCGCAGGAAGGGTGGTGGACGGCCCCGCCGGGCGGCGGTTGGGGGTGGCGGGCGGGGATGAAATCGGCTCGGGATTGGGTGGGCCCGCTGGAGGACCGGAGGCCGGCTTTTCACGGCCGCAGGCTCCAGCGGGGCCACCCGGCCGCAGGCCGAGGCCCCTTGCAGGGGCCGGAGGGGGATGGGAGGGGCGGGGTGGTCGAATGAACTCGGCAGGTTGGTGGAGCGCTTCGAAGGCATGGCTCCAACGGCCTGCGGAGCCAAGCTGCCGGACCTTGCTGCGGGGGGAGCGGGTCCCGCACTGTGCTTCCACGGACTCTGGGAACGCGCTGTCTTTGGGAGGCCCGGGTTGTTGCCCGCCCCTGGTTAACATAGTGCGAGCGCATTATGTTAAGGCGAAGCCCGTAGGCGGGGAGTGGCGCAGGGCGAGGTTCGGATAAAGCGCTTTATTTATCGGAACCTCGCCCGGTGGGAGGGGGAGCCGCCCCCGCCGGAGCCAGGGGCGGGCAGTCCCCCGGGCCGAGGGTGGGGGAAAGCTCCGGAACGCCACTGCACGGTGCGGGACCCGCGGGCGGGGGAAATCAAAATGGGCGGGCGGCGGAGATTGGGTGGGCGCTCCAGAGGACCGGAGGCCGGCTTTTCACGGCCGCAGGCTCTGGGGCGGCCACCCGGCCTTATTTCATCCACGGCTGCCATCACCACGGCGGGATGGACCTCGCGCGGGTGTGCGGTGGGACGCTGCCATCCCCGCCCCTGCCTGGACCTCGCGCGGGTGGGAGCGCGGGTCGCGCACTGTGCATGTGAGTGGACGGCCGGGGTGGTGGTCACGTGCACTGTGCCGATCCCGCGCGCGGGGGAAATCAAAATGGGGTGGTCGGCCGGGGAATGGGTGGGCGCGCCGGAGGACCGGAGGCCGGCTTTTCACGGCCGCAGGCTCCGGGGCGGCCACCCGGCCTTGTGGAAAGACGGCCGCCATCACTGCCCGCGGATGGAGCTCGCGCGGGTGGAGCGGGTCGCGCACTGTGCTCGTGAGTGGGCGGCCGGCTGGTGGTCACGTGCACTGTGCCGGTCCCGCGCGCGGGGGAAATCAAAATGGGGTGGTCGGCCGGGGAATGGGTGGGCGCGCCGGAGGACCGGAGGCCGGCTTTTCACGGCCGCAGGCTCCGGGGCGGCCACCCGGCCTTGTGGAAAGACGGCCGCCATCACTGCCCGCGGATGGAGCTCGCGCGGGTGGGACGGCCGCAGGCTTCGGCGCGGCCACCCGGCCGCTGATACGGCGGCTGCCATTCCCCACCGGGAGATGACAGGAGAGAAGGCGCCGAGCCGATCGACCCGGCGATACCTGTCTCAGCTGCTCAGCAGTTGCCACTGCAGCCACAAGTACAGGTGATCTGACAACTTGTTACGCATGGCGGGCCACCTGTGTTTAGGCATGTGCACGCATACAAGCAACTCGTAGCGCTTGGGTCAGCACCACCATTCACAGCGGTCAGATCAGTAGACGTCAAGTTCTTCAGGGTCTCCCGACTGAGCCTCAGCTTCTTAACTGTTCTCTTCTTCATGTAAAACCTCCTATGAGTTAGACGTTATACAGTAATGCAGTATACATTCTTAATTTGTAGGTGGCTAGGTTCGGTCAGCGCACTCTGCGGGGACCCCGCGGATGGGGCAAGTCAGATGGGGCGGGGCGGCGGGGAGAATGGGTGGGCGCGCCGGAGGACCGAGGACGGCCTTTCACGGCCGCAGGCTCCGGCGTGGCCACCGGCCTTTTCAAAGACGGCCGCTGTCCGCGCCCAGGAACAGGACTCGCGGGTGGGTGGATGGCGTCGTCATCCCCCGCGGCTGCCTGGCGCGCGGGATGGTGGCGTGTGCGTCAGCGAGCTGGTGGGGGCGCGCCCTCTCGGGAGCTCCGGGGACGCAGGGTGGGCGGCGGGGAGGCTGCCGTCGCCGCGGGAGCTGGCTGGCGAGAGGAGGGCGGGTGGCGTGGTCATCGCCGCGGCGCCTGCCTGGCGTGCGGCGTGGCGTTTGTGTCAACAATCCGGCCTTCGACGGGATCCCTGGACGCGGGTGGGTGGCGGGAAGGTTGCTGTTGCCGCGGGAACTGGCCGGCGAGGGGGTGGGTGGTCGGGGAGTCGTCCGCCCCCAACGTCCTGAGGGCGCCTCGGCGAGCGGGCCCATGAGGGGCAGGAAAAGAAAAAGAAGAAGCCCCCCGCGGGGGCCGGACCGTCCTGCCCGCTTACCGCGCGCAGCTTCAATCCGGAGAGGCGGCGGCCATCCCGCAGTATCTGCTGCTCGTCCAGGAGGCTCCTGGCTGGCCCCCGCGGGCTCGGAGGGGCTGCGTGCGGCCCTACGCGGGCTCTGCCGGATCTGCGCGCGGCTTTGCGTGGGGCTCCGCCGGAGCCGTGTGTAGGCCTGCGTGCGGCTCCCGCAGAGCCGCGTGCGGCTGCGCACTGGCCGGATCCTGCGGCCCCCACCCCCCTCCTCCCCCTTCGGATATGCTCTCTCGCGGATGTAGAGTCTGGAGGGCGGAACGAAACTCTAGAAGGGAACCTGGTGTGGAGACAATTGCCTCGAAGCCAAACGGGCGGCACCCCGGAGGGCCGGGGTGCCGCCGAGGTCTAGTTCACTACCCCCGCGGCCTGGCCCCAGGTGTGGGCCTCCCGCAGCCAGGAGAGGAGGGAGTTCCAACCCGCCCGGAGATGCTCTACCAAACGTTCCTCAGGGGTGGTGAAGTGCTGTAACTCCTCGTAGAATGAGGCAGTTACGGGTGTTCGAATCTCCCCTTCCTTGACCTCCAAGCCTTCCGGAAACAGAAACGCCTGGAACCTCTGACGCTGATCGAGGTCGGCTTCCAGCCAGAGCCTCGGGGCATTCAGGGAGACCCTCTCGGCGAAGCCCAGGACGGCTTCGATGTCGAGCTCGTCCGCCCTCTGGTCGTGCTGGTCGATCTCGGCCAGGGTCATGGCTTCGTTGAGTTTGTCGAGCTGGTCTTTATAGGTGCCCTCATCAATGACTTTCTGGTAGATGAAGGCCTCAACAAGCTGGTCTTTCCGCCGCTTCAAATCCGCGATCTTCCGCTCGGCGGCGGCCCTCTGGGCTGCGACGTCTTCCTTCTGAGCCTTCCAGACGTCCAGGACGAGGGCCCGGAAGAGGGCCAGGAATTCGGGGCGTGGCCGTAGGCGCTCGAGAAGGCTCAGGAACTTGGCTTCCAGGTCGCGCCGGGGGAGGTTCGTCTTGCGGCAGCGGGCCTTCGGCGGGCAGTGGTAGTAGGCGTAGCGCTGGCGCTTGCCGTGGGACCAGGAGCCGGTGAGGGGGTGCCCGCAGTGGCCGCAGGTGGTGAAGCTCCGGAGGGGGAAGTCCGGATTGTTGCGCTCCTTCGGCACGATCTCGCCGTTCGTGGCGAGGAGGCTCTGGCAGCGCCAGAAGGTGTCTTCGTCAACCAAGGGAGGCCAGTTGCCGATGGTCTCGATGTTCCAGGTCCGCTGGAGAATCCGGCTGATGTAGACGCGGTTGGTGAGCATCTCGCCCCACTTCTGGGGAGACAGCTCGCGGCCTTGCCGGGTGCGGAGGCCGGGATTGGGTGGGCCCGCTGGAGGACCGGAGGCTGGCTTCTCACGGCCGCAGGCTCCAGCGGGGCCACCCGGCCTCAGGCCGAGGCCCCTTGCAGGGGCCGGAGGGTGGGGGAAATCAAAATGGGTGGGTGGACGGAGATTGGGTGGGCGCACCGGCGGACCGACGGCTGGCTTTCCACGACCACAGTCTCCGGGGCGCCACCCGGAGGGCCGGAGGCCGGCTTTTCATGGCCGCAGGCTTCGGCGTGGCCACCCGGCTCTTTTCAAAGACGGCCGCCGTCCCCGCCCAAGGATGGATCTCGCGCGGGTGGGCGGTGGCGCTGCCGTCCCCGCCCAGGCTGCCTGGCGCGCGGGGTGGTGGCGCTTGTATCAACGATCAGGTGGGGGCGCGCCTTCTCTGGAAGCTCCGGGGACGCGGGTGGGCGGCGGGGACGTTGCCGTCGCCGCGGCGGGATCGACCTCGCGCGGGTGGTCGGCGGGGCGCTGCCGTCCCCGCCCGGCTGCTTGGCGCGCGGGCGGCGTCCACCTCGCCCGCTGCGTCCGGACTTGGCGCAGGTCTGCGTGCGGCTCCCAGAGCCGCGTGCGGCTTTGCGTGGCGGGAATCCTGCGACCCCCACCCCCTCCCCTCCCTTTCGGATCAACTCTCTCGCGAATGAAGGATTTCGGGGAGCAGAACGAAACTTGGGATTTACAACTTCACTGCGTCTCTGGTTTCTTTACCCCCCGCAGCTCACGAACCCCAGGAACCGGGCCGTGATGCGGTTCTCGGAGGGCAGACGGTAGTCGAGGATGCGGATGCGGGCGAAGCCCACGATGTGGTAGCGGGAATTGCTCCCCGAGCCCGTGGCCGTATCCCACACCGGCACGACGATGTCGCGCGTCTTCAGCGTGTCCAGCGCGTTGCGCACCCCGGACGCGTTCGCCACGCCTGGACGGCCCTGGACCCAGTCGCCGACCGAGACCACGTGGTCGCTCGCATTGTCCGGATTGGTGTACGTGCCGCTGTTGCCCGGCGGCGTCAGGCTGTCGATCAGGGAGGGCACGCTGTTGGCGCCCGTCCAGGTGAGCCAGCCGAAGTTGCCGGACTGCGAGCCATTGAAGATGTCGAGCAGGGTCGTCCCTGGCTGGGCGTTCGCGACCGTGCTGGCGTGCAGCGCAATCGGGTAGAGCTCGCAGGCGCCGGCGATGGTGAACCGCACGGTCCGCGACGTGCTGTTGCCGCAGGTGTCGGTCGCCGTCACCACCAGGGTGAAGTCGCCCGACGTGGAGACTGGGGTCCCGCTGGTGAACGGCTGACCATTGAGGGTTGCGGTCACCGCGGCGAGGTGGAGGTCGGTCGCCGAGAACAGCGGCGTGACGTTCGTGGTGCTGGTCGCGCCGTCCACGACTCCGGTGATGGTGATGACAGGAGCGGTCTTGTCGATCGTGAACGTTCGGTCTGCCGCCGAGGAATTCCCCGCCGTGTCCGACGCCGCGATGTGCAGCGTGTGCCCGCCTTCGGCCGTGATCGTCGTCCCGCTGGTGAACGGTTGACCGTTCAGAGTCGCGGTCAGGGTCTCCAGATGGAGATCCGCCGCCGCGAACACCGGCGTCACGTCCTCATTCACACAGCCTTGCGGAACGCCCGTGATCGTAATCACCGGCGGGGTCTTGTCGATCGTGAACCGCACAGTGTGCGACGAGCTGTTGCCGCAATTGTCCGTCGCCGTCACCACCAGCGTGTAGTCACCTTCGGCGGTGACCGCCGTGCCGCTCGTGAACGGCGTGCCATTCAGGGTCGCGGCCACACCATGCAGGTGCAGGTCCGTGGCCGAGAAGACCGGCGTCACGTCCGTCTTGACGAGGGCGCCATCCGTGGCCCCGGTGAGGGAAATCGAGGGAGCCGTCTTGTCGATCGTAAACGTCCGCGTCTCGGTGGACGTGTTGCCTGCCGCGTCGGTCGCCACAACGCGCAGGGTGTAGTCGCCCTCGGCCGTGACCGTCGTGCCGCTCGTGAACGGCTGATCGTTCAGGGTCGCGGCCAGGGATTGGACGTCTGTGGCTGTGAAAACAGGCGTCACGTCGTCGTTCAAGCAGACTTCCGGCACGCCCGTGATCGTGATGCCCTGCGGCGTCTTGTCGATCGTGAAGAGCACCGTTTGCGATGAGCTGTTGCCGCAGGTGTCCGTGGCCGTGACCACCAGCCTGTAGTCGCCCTCGGCCATGATCGTCGTACCGCTCGTGAACGGCGCACCGTTCAGGGTCGCGGTCACCGCATGCAGGTGCGCATCCGACGCCGAGAACACCGGCGTCAGGTCCGTATTGACGATGGCGGCGTCCGTGACACCGGTGAGAGCAATCACGGGATTGGTCTTGTCGATTGTGAATGTCCGCGTTTCCGTCGACGAGTTGCCCGCCTGGTCGGCCGCCTCGATCCGCAGCGTGTGGTCGCCCTCGGCAGCGACCGTTGTGCCGCTCGTGAACGGCTGGCCGTCCAGGGTCGCGGTCACGAGATCCAGATGGAGATCCGTGGCCGAGAAGACTGGCGTCACATCCGTATTCACGCACCCTCCCGGCACGCCATTGATCGCGATGAAGGGCGGCGTCTTGTCGATCCTGAACCGCACCGTCTGCGACGAGCTGTTGCCACAGGTGTCCGTGGCCGTGACGATGAGCGTGTAGTCACCCTCGGCCGTGATCACCGTCGCGCTGGTGAACGGTTGATTGTTCAGGGTGGCGGTCACCGTGCCGGGATGGAGATCGCTGGTGGAGAACGCCGGCTTCATCGGGTAATTGCCGATCTCGCCGTCGGTGACGCCCTCGATCGTGATCGTCGGCGCGGTCTTGTCGATGATGAAACGCCGCTCCTGCCGCGTGGTGTTGCCGGCGCTGTCGATCGCCACGGCCACCAGGGTGTAGTCGCCTTCGGCGGTGATGGTTGTACCGCTCTCGAACGGCACGCTGTTGAGCGTGACCTCCACGCCCGTCAGGTGGACGTCGGTCGCCGTGACGACCGGCGTCACGTCGGCGTTGCCGCAGGCGCCATCGACCACTCCCGTGATCGCGAGCACGGGCGGTGTCTTGTCGATCGTGAAGGTGAGGGTGCGCGCGCTGCTGTTGCCGCAGGTGTCGGCCGCTTCGATCTGCAGGATGTGCTCGCCTTCGGCGCTCACCGCCGTGCCGCTGGTGAACGGCTCGCCGTCCAGGGTGATGGCGACCGGGCCGAGGTGAGGATCGATCACATTGATCACCGGTGCGACGTCGCTGCTCACGACCTGGCCTTCGGGCACGCCGGTGACCGTGATTCCCGACGGCATGGTGTCGATCGTCCAGGAGAGGGTCTGGGCGCTGGAGTTGCCGCAGGCGTCGGCCGCTTCGAGGACCAGGGTGTAGTCGCCGTCCGCGCTCGCTTCCGTGCCGCTGGCGAAGACTTCGCCGTTGAGGCGGGCCGACAGCAGGCCGGGATGGGCATCGGTCGCCTGGAAGGCCGGGGTGACCGGGACGTTCACGCACTGGTTGGCGGGGACGCCAGTCACGGCGATCGCCGGGAGGGTCTTGTCGATCGTGAAGGTCACGGTCTGGGTGGCGGTGTTCCCGGCCCGGTCGGTGGCCGTGGCCACCAGGGTGTAGTCGCCCTCGGCGGTCACCGGGGTGCCGCTCTCGAAAGGCTGGCCGTTGAGCGTCACAGACTGCGAGGCGATGGGCTCGCCCGAGGCCGTGATCACCGGCGTCACGTCCTGGTTGCTGCACTCGCCGTTCGTCACGCCCGTGATCAGGATGGTCGGCGGCTCGACGTCCGTCTCCTTGACGTTGATCGTCACCGTGGCGCTGTCGGTTCCCCCGCTGCCATCGGTGATGGTGTAGACGAAGACGTCGACTCCGACGAAGCCCGGGGCTGGGGTGTAGGTCTGCGTGCCGTCGGCGTTGAGCGTCAGGCTGCCGCCGAAGGGCTGCGGCGGCGTAAGGAACGCCAGGGTGTCACCGTCCAGGTCACTGTCGTTGGCCAGCAAGTCGAGGGCGAGCGGCACGTCACGGTCGGTCTCCCCGAGGTCGCTGTTCGCCACGGGCGGATCGTTGATCGAGGTGACGGTGACGGTGACCGTGGCGTCGTCGGTGCCGCCGGTGCCGTCGCTCACGGTGTAGGTGAAGGTGTCGGTGCCGTGGAAGTTCGCTTCGGGCGCATAGACCACCCGGCCGGCGGTGCCGATGGAAACTACGGCCACTGTCCCGTGCGCGGGCCGCGTCACCTCGACAAGGGTGAGCGGATCGCCGTCCGCGTCGGAGTCGTTGGCGAAGAGATCGATCTCGACGGCCGTGTCCTCGGGCGTAGTGGCCGCGTCGTCCTCGGCCTCGGGCGCGTTGCGCAGGCTGTCGATGTCGGTGGCCGTGTTGTTGGCAGGCGTCGGATCGGGGCCGCCGGTCCCGTCGTCGGCCACGGTCGCCCGGTTGGTGATGGACAGCACGCCCGCGGGCAGCGGCCGGTTGATGCGCACGGTCAGGGTGCGGGTGGCGCTCGCGCCGCTCGCCACGGCGAAGGCCGGCCAGGTCACGGTCCCGGCCGCGAGGACGCCGCCGTCGCTGGCGCTGAGGAAGGTCGTGTTCTGCGGCAGTTCGTCGGTCAGGGTGACGCCGGTGGCGCCGCGGGTTCCGACGTTGGTGACGGTCAGGGTGTAGGTGAGCGTCTGGCCGGGCACGGCACTCGGCCGGCCGTCGTCCTTGGCGAGGGCGAGGTCGGGGACAGTGGGCACGGTGAAGGTCTGCGAGTGGGCGTTGTTCGTCTCGTCGCACTCGCTCACCTTGCCGCGGCCGGCGCCGGGGTCGACGCCGACGAAGACGGTGTACGAGCCGGGGGCCGGAGGCGGCGTCCGCCAAACGAAGGTGAGGTCCTCGTGCTCGCCGGGCTCGAGCCGGCGGATGGTCGCGACCGTGCCGAGGAGGGTGCCGCCGGCCGTCGGATTGCCGTTGTAGAAGGCCACGGCCACGCCCGCGGGCACGAAGATCTTGCCGCCGTTGCCGGCGCGGGCGGTGATCGGCACCTCGACGCCGGGGTTGGCGAGGTCCACGACGATGCGCGAGGCCGTGAGGTCCGGAGCGGCCAGGGGGTCGCCTTCCGTGCGCAGGTTCAGGCGGTAGGTGTTGTGGGTCCGCCAGCTCGGCTCTTCCCGCCGCGGGATCGAGCCGTCGTCGTTCACGTTGGTGACGTGGTAGGTGTGCTGGTTCCACAGCCTGCGCGTGGGCAGCCAGGAGTCGGCGGCGTCGCCGATGACGTAGACGCCGGTCTGCGGGCCGATGAAGTAGTTGTTGGCGACCGCCACGATCTCGGCGTTGCCGTCGGCGTCCACGTCCACCACGACGGGGAGCTCATAGGTCGTCGCCGAGCTCTTGGCAAGCTGGTAGAGGACCGTTCCGTCGCTGCCGCGGTAGATGCGCAGGAACCGCTCGTCGCCGTAGACCACCTCGGCCTTGCCGTCCCCGTCGAAGTCGAAGACGGAGGAGCCCGTGACGTTCGAGGTGTTGTCCTGGGTCACGGCCTGCCACTTGACGGTGCCATTGGTTTCGAAGACCACGTAGCGGCTCGATCCGGCCACACCGATCTCCGGCTGGCCGTCGCCATCGATGTCGGCGATTGTGGGCGCGCCGCCAAGGCCTCCGCCGGGGAGCGTGATGGGACCCCAGGCCGTCGTGCCGTCGTGCTGGAGCAGGTAGACGCGGTTGTTGGTCACCAGGACGACCTCGGGGAACGGATCGGCATCGAAGTTGCCGACGGCGTTGAAGCCATCTCCGAGGTCGGACCGGCGCCACAGGACGGAGCCGTCCGAACGGTACGCCGTATTGCCGGCCATCACTTCCGGGTTCCCGGAGAGGTCGAGGTCCGCCACCAGCGACAGGGGTCCCCAGGCATTGTTGTTGTCGCTCCGGCCAAACGTTCCGGCCCAACGGCGGGTGCCGTCCTGGTTCAGGACAGTTGCCCCGACGATGACCTCCGGCGTGCCATCGCGGTCGAGGTCGGCCAGGGCAGGCCCGCCCAGGTTGACGCCGCCCGGGATCACGGCGCTGCGCCACTTGAACGTGCCGTCGTGCTCGAAGGCGAGGAGCCGGTCTCCGGACTCGGCCTCGGCGACGATCTCCGGCCGGCCGTCGAGGTCGATGTCGCCGACCGCGAGGCCGCCGCCGGCGCGCACGTCGAAGGTGGGATCCGTGACCGTGAACAGCTCCGCGCCGGTCCGGCCGTCGACGGCCCGCAGGTGGCCGTCGGTGTTCCAGTTGGACCCCTGGAACGTGGTGAAGATCACCTCGGGGACGCCGTCGCCGGTGAGGTCGATCACCGCGGGCGTCATCATCACCTGGTTCGAACCCGGCAGCGTCGTGCTGCCCGTCCACTGCCACTCCACCTGCGGCGTGAAGGTCCCCACCGGCGGATGGAAGTCGCAGGCGGCGCCGGTCTGGTTGAGGTTGTTGTCCTCGGACAGCTCGGGGATGACGCCCTCGCTGTCCACGAAGGCCCAGATCAGGTCGTCGCGGAAGCGGACCTCGCCGGAGACCGGCACCGGCAGGGTCGCGGTGGCCTCGGCGGCGAGACCGGTTGTGAAGTCCGCCTCGCCGAGGACGCGGTCGGTCACGGCGGTGAAGAGGCCGTCGCGGTCGAGATCCAGGAACACGGTGACGCGGAACGGGGCGACGACGTTGGTGTTGCCCTGGTTCTTCAGCCCGATCCCGAGGGTGCCCGAGATCGTCAGGGCCTGGAGGTCGGTCGTCGCCGTGCTGCGGTCGATCGACGGGATGATCAGGTCGGGCAACGGCGCGACCTCCACGACCTGCGTGTTGTTGGCGCGGGTGCACTCCTCCACCGGTCCCCGGTTCTGGCCGGTGCCGTCGTCGTTGGCGATCAGGTGGAGCTGGTGGGCTCCCGGCGGCGGCGAGGCCCAGAGGAAGGGCACGTCCTGGTATTCGCCCGGCGCCAGCGGGAAGAGGTCGGTAAAGGTGGCGATCAACGTGCCTCCGGCCGCGGGATCGCCGTTGTAGAGCGAGACCGGGGTGCCGGCCGGGGACCGGTTGTCGCCGCCGTTGCCGATGCGGACGGTGAGCTCCAACGCATCCGGACGCTGGACCGTACGCACGAAGGAGGCGGTCAGGTCCGGCAGGCCGGAGCGGGTCTCGGCCGTGACGTCGTAGACGATCGGCGTCTCGCCCGCGGGCGACGGCTTGAGGATGACCTCGACCTGAAGGTAGCGGCCGTCGGGCACGCCAATCTCGATCCCCTTCTCCACCTCGACGAAGGTGGCCGCGGCCAGGGCTCCAGGGGCCTCCGCGCTGCGGGCGCGGACGGCGACGCTCGCGCCCGGCGGCTCGTAGCTGCTCCACTGCACCCGGCCCCACTTCGTGCCGGCCTGGCCGCTGTCGTGGCGGACCGTCCACCTCCCCTGCGGCGCGGTCTTGCCCACGCTCACGGCGCCCGTCATGTCGCTGTAGTTGTAGGGCCCGGCGCCGGCGCCCAGGGAGACGGTGAGGTCGACCTTGTTGGTGGCCGGATCGATCCGCATGACGTTGCTGGAGCCGAGGTTGGTCACCCAGACCTTGCCCGCGGCGTCGACGGACACGCCGGTGGGCTCCGAGCCGACCGGGACGGTGGCGAGCAGGTCGCCGTCGTTGCTCAGCCGGGTGACCGTCCCGGAGCCGGAGTTGGCGATCCAGGCGTTGTCGTCGGCGGGTGTGAACGCCACGCCGCGCGAGCTGCCGCCGCCGGACGGGAAGACGTCGAGGATCGTGCCGTCCGGCGCCATCTTGGTGACCGTGCCATCGGTCCACTGGGCGTTCCAGACGTTGCCCTGGCTGTCGAGGCCCAGGCCATAGGAGTTGGACACCGGCAGGCACTCGAGCTCGCCGGTCCGGGGGTCGTAGCGCATCAGGGCGCGGGCGGACCACAGCACGCCGTTGCGATCGACCAGGCCGCCATAGCCGCCGCAGGGAGGCTCGATCGAATCCAGGATGGTGCCGGTCTCGCCGTCGAGCAGGTCATGCTTGCGGTTGTCCAGGCCGCCGACCCAGAGGTCGTTCTCCGGCGTCACGGCCACGGTGCGCGTACCGGTGCCATTGACGCGGACGTAGTGGAGGATGCACTCGTCGGCCGCGGTGGAGACGCCGCCGTTGTTGTCGGCGCCGCTGGTGTTCGGCCACGGCCGGATGTCGCCCAGACCGCCCGAGGTGTCGATGACGCCGTTGCCGTTGCGGTCCACGCACTGGAAGGCCTCTTTGAGGCCGATGTGCACGACCGAGCCCCGGCCCCCGCTGCCCTCGTCCCGGTTGCCGACCCAGACGTTGCCGTTCAAGTCCACCGTGGTGCGCGAGGGGTTGCGCCCGCGCCCTTGCGGCGCGCCGAAGTACTCGCCCAGGATCTGCCCGGTCACGGTGTCGATCTTCACCACGGTGCCGCGGGCGGAGGCGGCAACCCAGAGGAACGGGAAGGGCTCGGCGATCCGGTTGAGCCGCAGCTCGTCGTAGTGCGGCGCGTCGTGGTTGACGTTGAACAGCACGCCTTCGTCGAAGTCGGCGTCCAGGGTGTAGACGCGGCGGCCGGGCTCGCCGGGCAGGCGGCAGGCCTCACCCGTATTCCGCAGGTTGTTCGTCTCGTCGACCTCGGGGATCACGGCGCCGCTGTCCACGAAGGCCCAGAGGGGCGCGTCGCGGAAGGCCACGGCGCCCTCGACCGCGACCGGCACGGTGAGCGCGGCCCCGGCGGCCAGCGGAGCCGTCACGTCGCTCTCGCCGAAAATCTGATCGGTTCCGGGGGTCCAGGCGCGGTTGCCGTCGTGGTCCGCGAAGACGGTGAGACGGAAGGGCGCGGCGACGTCCAGGCCGCCCTGGTTGGCGATCTCGACGCCGAGCGTACCGGTCAGGGCCAGCGTCGCGAAGTCGGTGGCCGTGCCGCCGAGGTCGAAGGAGCGGACGATCAGATCGGGCGGCGTGCGCACGACCTCGCCGCCCTGGTCGTTGCCGGTGTCGCCCGGCTTGACGTTGGGACCCTGGCTGCCGTCGTCAGAGATCGTCGCCGTGTTGTTGAGCACCGCGCCCACGGGCAGCACGAAGTCGGCCTGCACGGTGAGGGTCAGGGTGACGGTCTGGCCCGGCTCCAGCGTGCCCACCGGCCAGGTGACGGTGTGGGTCTCGGGATCGTAGACCCCGCCCTGGCCCGCGGACACGAAGTTGGCGAGAACGGGCAGCGTGTCCACCACGGTGACGCCGCTCGCCGGCAGGGTGCCGTCATTGGTCACCGTGATCGTGTAGGTGACGACCTGGCCGGGCGCGATGACCGGGCCCGCGTCGCTGTCCACGTCGAGGCCGAGGTCGAGGACGCCGTTGACCTGGAAGCCGTCGCACCCGGTCTCTCCGTCGTCGTCGGTGACGCAGACCTCCAGCAGGAAGGTCCTGTCTTCGGTATAGACGTGGGTGCCTGCCACCGTGCCCGAGCCGCTGCCCTGGGTGACAACGCCCGCCTCCACGGTGCCGTCGCCCCAGTCGATCGTCGCGGTGTGGGTGTCGGCCACGCCGGCGTCGGTGAACGAGGCATTGACCGGCACGGGCTGGCCCGGCGCGGTGAGCACCTTCTCGCCGGCGTCGACCACCGGAGCCAGGTTGCGCACCTGCGCCGGGACGTCGTCGCAGCCGGTGCCGGCGTCGTCGTCGGTGGCGCAGACGCGGACGGTGAAGGCGCCGTTGTCCGGGTAGGAGTGGGTGCCGGTGATGACCTCGAAGCCCGCCACGTCGGCGATCGTGCCGGGGGTGGCCGGCGTGCCGTCGCCCCAGTCGATCGTGGCCGTGTGGGTGTCGAGGACGCCCGCGTCGGTGAAGCCCACCCGGGCCTCCAGCGGCCGGCCCTCGTCGCCCACGATCGACTGGATGGCGAAGCCGCTGTAGGTCACATCGGCCTGCGAATAGCCGTAGAAGGCCACCCGGCCGTTCGGGAAGGTGCCTGTCAGGTCGAGCTCGAGCACGCCGTTGATGAACAGGCGCAGGCGGTCCGGGGTCGCTTCGAGGGCGAAGGTGTACTCCGTGCCCGGCGTCCAGCCGGTGGAGCCGAAGCGCCTGCCGCGGGCCAGCTCGCGGACGCCGTTGCCCGTGCCGTTGCAGGCGCGGTTGTCGTGCGCCCAGAAGCTCGGCGTCGGCCGGCGCGCCCGAGACGCGGGACAGCGCCAGGCCCTTCTTCGCTGCGGCCCGGCCGCCGCAGCCGAAGTTGAAGGCCTGGTCCTCGCGCCGCCAGTCGATCAGCAGGTAGTCGGCCGCGGGGCTCGTGGTGTCGCCCGGCTTGAAGCCGATCGCGAGGCCGAAGGCGTCGCCGTCCGCGCTTCCGGAGGAGACGCGCAGCCGGCCCTCGATGCGGCTGCCCAGGGCCAGGAAGTTGCCATAGAAGAGGCTCGGCCGGCTGTTGCGCGTCTGGAGGACCGAGCCGCCGTCGGCGGCGATCTGCCAGTCGGAGAAGCCGTCGTAGCAGGAGAGGTAGTCCTCGGCACGCCAGGCCGGAAGCACGAAGGCGCCCGCGCCCTGGACCACCGGGTTCTGGTTGTCCACGGTCACCTGGACCGTATCGCAGCCCGTGTCGCCATCGTCGTCGGTGACGCAGATGCGCACCTCGGCGCTCGCATCGTCCGGATAGACGTGGCTGCCGGCGACGCGGCCCCCGGCAATCGTCCCTGGATCGAAGGTGCCATCGCCCCAATCGATGATGGCCGTGTGGGTATCCGCCGTGCCCGGATCGGTGAACGGCACCGACAGGGTGAGGCGGTCTCCTTCGAGCACCGTGCGGTTGGCGCCCGCATCCACCTCCGGCAGCCGGTTGGCGACTGTCACTACGGCGGTGTCGGTATCGGACCGGCCGGTGGCTTCCACTACCCGCAGGACCACGGTGTAGGTGCCCTCGTCCGGGAAGGTGGCCGTGGGTGCGGTGCCGGTGGCGTCGTCGAAGGCGCCGTCGCCGTCGAAATCCCACTCGTAGCGGACGATCCGGCTCTCGGGGTCGGCGGTGCCCGAGGCGTCGAGCTGGATCGCCTCCCCTTCTCCACCGGAGTACGGCCCGCCGGCCTCGGCGCGGAAGGCGAGCAGCTCGTTCGTGTCGCTCGCCGTGTTGTTGCCCGGGGTCGGGTCGAGCCCGTGGCTGCCGTCGTCCGTCACTGTGGCAGTGTTGGTCAGCGAATCCACGCCGGCCGGCACAGTGGACGGGGCACGCACGGTGAGCGTCCGAGTGGCCCGCGCGCCGGGCTCCAGGGTGAACGGCGGCCAGGTGACGATCCCATTGGAGAAGGAGCCGCCGTCGCCGGCCGCGACGAAGGTCGTGTGCGGCGGCAGCGTGTCGGTCAGGGCGACGCCGGTGAGGGTCTGCAGGGCGAAGTTGTCCACCGTCAGCGTGTAGGTGGTCTCGTCGGCGAAGCGGATCGAGGCGCGGCCGTCGTCCTTCCTCAGGAAGAGGCCGACCTCCGCCAGGCTGTAGGCGAAGGCATAGACGTTGTTCGCTTCGTCGCACTCGCGCTCGCGGCTCTCGCTGTCCGCGGCGATCCAGAGGGTCGCGGGCTGTAGCGGCGGCGAGGTCCAGGTGAAGGAGACGTCCTCGAAGCCGCCGGGCCCGAGGCGGCCGACCGTAGCGGTGCCGAGGAGCGCGCCGCCGGCCGCTGGGTCGCCGGTGTAGAACGCCACGGAGATGCCCGGCGCCACGGACGTGCTGCCGCCGTTGCCGATACGGGCCGAGATGCGCAGGCTGCGTGGGAAGTCAGTGACGTCGACCCGGCCGCGGGAGGCGGTCAGGTCGGGCGCGGAGAAGGCCACGCCCGGCGGCGCGATCTGGGCGCGGAAGGTGTTGTGGGTGAGCCAGCTCCAGTCCGGATCGCGCGGGATCGTGGCGTCGTCGTTGACGTTGCCCACGCTGTAGGCATGCTGGTTCCAGATGCTCCGCGTACCCACCCAGTTGTCGTTGGCATCTCCGAAGACGCGCAGGCCGGCGTTGCTCGCATTGCCCGGGATGCCGCTGTCGGAGTCGCCGTGGTCGGCGGTGACCAGGATCTCGGCGTTGCCGTCCTTGTCCACGTCGGCCACCGTCGGCTGCTCGTTGAGCGTGGTGGACGGGACCGGGACCTGGAACAGGACCGTGCCGTCCTCGCCGCGGTAGACGCGCAGGAAGACCTCGTCGCGGTAGACCACCTCGAAGCGGCCGTCGCCGTCGAAATCGAACACCGTGGAGCCGGTCATGCCGGAGGAGAAGTCCTGCGTCTTGCGCTGCCACTTGACCGAGCCGTCGGTCTCGAGGACCACGTAGAAGTCCGAGCTGGCGACGCCGATCTCGGGCGCTCCGTCGGCGTCGAAGTCGGCGATCGTGGGCGCGCCACCGGCCACGGGCTGCTGTCCGGGCAGCACGAAGGGGCCCCACTTCAGCGCGCCGTCGTGCTCGTGCAGGCGGACCTTGCCCTTGGCCACCACAACGATCTCGGGGAACGGATCGGCGTCGAAGTTGGCCACGGCGGGATAGCCGTCGTCCTCCGGGATCTGCCAGTAGATCGAGCCGTCGGACCGGTAGGCCGTGTTGCCGGTGACGATCTCGGGGTTCCCGGTCAGGTCGAGGTCGGCCACGATGGAGATGGCGCCGCTCGCCGGGTTGTCCGCGTTGAAGATCGACTGGAAGGCCTGGCCGCCGGTCCCCTTCCAGCGCAGAGTGCCGTTGTTGTTGAACACGTGGGCGCCAACGATGATCTCGGGCACGCCGTCGCGGTCGATGTCCGCGATGCTCGGGTTGTCGCGGTTGGTCCAGCGGCCGCTCGGGTTGGTCGTGTAGACCGGGCTCCGCCACTTCCGCCGCCCGTCGTGCTCGTAGGCGGTGATGGCGTTGACCGGCTCGCCAATCACGGAGATCCCGAGGTTGGCCGTGATGATCTCGGGCTTGCCGTCGAGGTCGATGTCGCCGGCGGCCACGGTCGCGAGGTTGAACTCCCAGAAACGGAAGCCGTCGTGGAACGACTGCACGTCGAAGATCGCCTCGCCCGTGTCGCCGTGGATGGCCCGCAGGATCGATTGATCGAAGAGGCCGAGCTGCTGGTCGAGGCTGGCCGAGGTGAAGACGATGTCGGGCACGTCGTTGCCGTCGATCTTCCCGTCCCCGTTGTCGTCGGTCAGGTTGACCACCACCGGGCTGGAGGCGCTGTCCACCACGAACGGCTCGAAGATGCCCGGCCGCGGCCAGACGATCTCCAGGTCGGGAACGAAGGCGCCAACCGCCGGCACGGTCTCGCAGCCGCTGGCCGTGCTGCCCACGCTGTTCGTCTCGCTCAGCTCGTCGACGACGCCGGCACTGTCGGCGACCGCGAGGATCCGGTTGCCGCGGAAGGTCACGGTGCCGGAGACCGGCACGGCGAACGGCACGGTCTGCCCAGCCGCGAGCGGCGCGCTGTAGGTCTGCTGCCCGAGGAGGTTGTCCGTCCCAGGGGTCCAGAGGCCGTCGCCGTTGGTGTCCTCGAAGACCGTGACCTCGAACGGCGTCGTCACCTCCAGGGTTCCCCGGTTCTCCAGACGCACCAGCACGTCGCCGGACAGTGCGAGGCTCTCCAGGTTCAGTTGGGTCTGGCTTGCGTCGACCCCGGGCACGGCGAGGTCGGGCTTGCGGAGCACCGTGTCCGTGTCCGTGGCGCTATTGTCCGCGGGGGTCGGGTCCGCACCGTTGGCACCGTTGTCCGCCACCGCGGCGCTGTTGACGAGCGCGGTGAGATTCGCGGGCAGCGGCGCCTTGACACGCCCGCTGATCTCGCGCCGGACGGTCGCTCCGGCCGGCAGGTCGAAGGCCGGCCAGGTGATCGTGAGGCCGGACTCCGCGCCGCTGTCGCTCGCCGCGAAGAAGGTCAGGTGCTCGGGCAGCGTGTCGGTCACGCGCACGCCGGTGGCCCCCTGGCTGCCGCGGTTGGTGATCGTCAGGACATAGCGCAGCGTGGTGCCGGGGAGGACCTCGGCGATGCCGTTGGTCTTGGTGATCGCGAGGTCCGGAGCCGCGTCGAGGACGTCGCTGTCCTGCGCGGTGTTGTTGGCCGGCTCGGGCTCGACGCCGTGAGTGCCGTCGTCGGCCACGTGGACAGTGTTGACGAGCGTTTCGAGGCCCGCGGGCACGATCGCGGCCACACGCACGGTCACGGTCCGCGTGGCGCTCGCCCCCTCCACCAAGTCGAACGCCGGCCAGGTCACGATGCGGCCCGCGGTGGTGCCGCCGTCGCTGGCGCTGACGAAGGTGGTGGAATCGGGCAGCGTGTCGCGCACCGCGACGCCGGAGGCGATCCCCGCGCCGCGGTTTTCGACCGTGAGGGTCCAGGTCACCGTGTCGCCCGGCGCCACCCGGTCGCGGCCGTCGGTCTGGGTGACGGCGAGGTCGGGACCCCGCGCGGCGGTGAGGTCGAGGCGCTGATAGAGCCCGTCCTGCCAGATGGCAGTCTGGGGGACCTGCACGCCGGCGACCCGGAAGGTGATGGTCTGGCCGGGCTGGCCGCCTTCGATCGCGGGCGTGTTGTCGTTGTCGCCCGGCACGTCGAGCCGGTAGACCGACTGGCCGTCCGTCAGCAGCGAGAAGGATTCGGCGTAGCGGATGCCGCCGATCCAGGCGCTGACGCGGGTGCCCGGCGGCACGTCGGCGGTCCCTTCGACCGTGACCCGGCCGAAGAAGCTGGAGGGGCGCGGCGGCGCCTCCTGAGTCGTCGCGGCGGAGGTCGCCGCGGCCGGAGCCAGGTCCATCGGTGCCATCGGAGCCATCGAAGGGTCGGGCTGCACGAGGGCGGCCGTCCCCATGTCCGCGGGCGGCTCCGGTGGCGTTTCGGGCTCCAGGAGCGGGCTCGACGCGGCCTCCGGCGCCGCGAGCCCGGCCGGGTCCGGCACCGTCAGCCAGGGGTCGAAGAGCACGTTGTCGCTCACCCGGTTGCCCTGGCCGGAGGGGTTCAGCGTGGGATGGAAGGGGCCGGACGGATCGCCCCACCAGTTGTGGCGGGCGTCGAGGATGCCGCTGCCGGTGTGCTGGAGCCCGTGGCTGGTGTTGCTCTCCAGCCGGTTGCCCGAGAAGAGCGGCGGCGGGCTGGAGGTCACACGCACGCCGCTCTGCGCGCTGCGCTCGAACGTGCAGGAGGTGGCCGAGACCCCGGGCGTGTCGATGCGCAGGTTGGCGAGGGTGTCGGTGACGTTCGCGCCGCCCCAGGCCAGCACGCAGTGCTCCAGGACGTTGGCCGAGCTGGCCGCGCGCAGCCAGACTTGGCCCCAGTCGCCGGCAGCCGGAGCGGACGCAGCGCCGTCATTGTTGGTGTCGCCGCCGCGGGCGTCATCCTTGAGCGACGTGAAGATCACGGGCTGCGCCGCGGTGCCGCGGGCGACCAGCGAGCCGTCGACGATCAGGTCGTGCTGCGGGCTTCCGCCCTTGACGATCGCGCCGGGCGACAGGGTGAGGACGCCGCCCGCACGGACGAAGAGGTCGGCGTTGAGCCGCAGCGGCAGGTCCGTCTGGCCGCTCCAGTCGAGGGTCAGCGGCCCGCCCACGGTGCCCTGGATGCCGGCGCCGTTGACCTGATTGCCCGATGCGGTGTTGCCGCTGGCGGTGACCTGGCCCGCCGTGCCGTTCAGGTCCAGGAAAACCGCGTGGCCACCGGTGCGCAGGAAGCGGTTGTCCGCCAGGGTGATGTCGACACTGCCCTGCAGGTTGCTGAAGAGGATGCCGCCCAGGACGTTGTCCTCGACCGCGACGCCGCGGATCTCACCGGAAGAGCGCACCGCGTAGATGCCGCGTTGCTTGGACCTGCGCACGGCTCCTCCCACGAGGGAGAACCGGCCCGCGTCCACCCGCAGGTTGGCCAGGACGTCCGTCACGTTGTCGGCACCGCCCCAGGCGAGGACGACCTCCTCCAGGACGCTCCCCGTGCTGGCGGCGCGCAGCCACACCTGGCCCCAATCGCCAGGAGCAGGGCTCGTGGCGCCGCCGTCGCCATTCGTGTCGCCGCCGAAGGAGTCGTCCTTGAACGAGGTGACGACCACCGGCCGGGCAGCCGTGCCGCGGGCGATCAGGCTGCCGCCGACGCGCAGCTCGTGGTCGGCGGCGCTGCCCTTGATCACCACGCCCGGTGTCAGGGTCAGCGCCGCGCCCGCCTGCACCGTGAGGTCGCCGGCCATCCGCAGCGCGAAGCCGTCCTGCTGCGTCCAGTCGAAGCGGAAGGGGCCGACGAAGAAGCCCTGGACCCCGGCGCCGTTCGTGCCGTTGCCCGTGGCCACGTTGCCGCGCGCCACGATCTGGCCCGTCACTCCCTGCAGGTCCAGGAACACGGCCTGGGCGCCGTTGGCGCGGAAGGTGTTCCCCTCCAGGGTGACGTCCACGGTGCCGGTGAGGTCGTCCAGGTACAGACCCACGGACGAGCTTTCCTCCAGGCTCACTCGCGCCAGGGACAGCGGGGCATTTGCTGCATAAATGCCGTGCTGGCGCGACCGCCGCACCGTGGTGTCGGTCAGCAGGACCTGCGGGGTGTCCGTGCGCAGGGTCGCCAGGGTGTTGGTTTGCCCCAGGGCGCCGCCGTACGCCAGGATGGCGTGCCGGAGGACGTTGCCGCTGCTCCCCGTGCGCAGCCAGACCTGGCCCCAGTCGCCCGCGGCCGGCGCCGAGGCCGTGCCGTCGCCGTTCGTGTCGCCGCCGAAGGAGTCGTCCTTGAAGGAGGTGAAGACGATCCGCTGGGCGAGCGTGCCGTCGGCGATCAGCCGGCCGAAGACGTGGAGGTCGTAGGCGGCGTTTCCTGCCTTGACCACCGTGCCCGGCGAGAGCGTCAGCGCCGCGCCGGCATCCACCGTCAGGTCGTTGGCCAGCCGTAGCGCGAAGCCCGCCTGACCGCTGGTGTCCACCTTGAAGTCGCCGGCGACGTCGCCCTGCACGGCGACGCCGTTGGTCTGGTTGCCCGACGCGGCATTGCCTTTGAGGGTGATGCCGCCGCGGGCGGCCGCCAGGGTGAGCGACACCGCGTGCAGGGTGTTGCCCAGGAACGTGTTGCCTTCGAGGAGCTGCCCGCGGTTGCTCTTCAGATCGATCTGCAGGCCGTGGGTGAGGTTGCTCTCGAAGCGCGAGCCGCGGATCAGCGACATCGCGCCGGTGACGTGGAGGCCGGCCTGGCGGGAGCTCCGGAACCGGCTGTCCGTCACGGTGACGCCTTCGGAGTCGATCCGCACCTGGCCCGGCGCCGCGGATGCGGAGCTCGCGCCCCAGGCGACCGTGCAGTGATCGAGGCGGCTCACCCGGCTGCCGGGATTGAAGCGGATCTGCCCCCAGTCGCCGGGAGCTGGGCTCGTGGCCGCGGCGTCGCCATTCGTATCGCCGCCTGCGGAATCGTCCTTGAACGAGGTGAAGACGACCGGCGCTGCCTCGCTCCCCTGGGCGTCCAGCGTGCCGTCGACGAACAGATCCGAAGCCGCCGTCTCCAGCTTGACGACCAAGCCGGGACCCAGCACGAGCTTCCCGCGGCGCGCCACCGTCAGGTCGCCGCCCACCAGATAGGTCAGCCCCGGATTGAGCGCCCAGGTGACGTCGCCGGAGAGCGTTCCGCTCACCCGCACGCTGGCGAATTTGTTTCCGCTGCCCCCGTTCTCCCCGATCTCCGCCGTGGCGCCGTCCGCGTACTCCACCGAGATCGGATAGCTGCGGTTGGTGCTGAACGTGTTGCGCACCACCCGCGTGAGGTTGGCCGGCGCATTCGTCTGCACGTAGACCGCGACGTTGTCGTGGTCGGCGAACAGGGAGTCCTCGACGATCGCCTGGCCGTTCGCGGCCCACAGGCCATACTCGTCGCTGGAGCGGACGATGGAGTGGCGCAGGGTCAGCGAGCCGCCCTGGGCCACCTGGACGTTGGCGTCCCATGGGCCGGCGGGAGCGCCGCCGTACTCCACCGTGGTCCAGTCCAGCACGGCCGTGCCGCCGCTCCCGATGCCGATGCCGTCCCAGTCGCCGCGGCGCAGCCGGCTGCGGTTCGACGTGAAAAGAATGCCGCGCGACTCCGTGCCCTGGGCGACCAGGCTGCCCAGGACCTGGATGCCCAGGAGACTGTTGAATTTGACCACCACGCCCGGCTCCAGGGTCAGCGTCACGCCGGCCGGGACCACGACCTCGCAGGTGACGATGAAGGGGCCGTCGAGCGCCTTCCAGAGCGTGTCGCTGGTGATCGTGCCGCAGACGGTCGTCGGCCCCGAGGTGACCAGGTTCTCGTCCGCAACCGCGTTGTCGGCCGGGATCTTGTCCGGGCCGTGGGTGCTGTCGTCCGCGATCGTGGCCGAGAAGGGCAGCACGGTGCCCACCGGAACCGTAGTGGAGACCTTGACCACGAAGGGGACCGAGACCTGCTGCCCGGGTTTCAGCTCCGGCGTGCTCAACCGATAGGTGCTCGACGTCCCCACCCGCTGCCAGCCGGAGGCGCTCGCCGTGGGATCGAACGTCGTGTTCGCCGGCACGGTCGCGGTGAGGACCACGTCCGTGGAGCTGTCGGCGCCGCGGTTGGCGTAGGTCAGCTTGTAATTGAGCGTCGCTCCCTTGGCGGTCGAGGGAGTGCCGTCGCTCACCGTCAGTTCGAGGTCCGCGCCGAGGCATTCAGAGCAGTGCAAACCCGTGAAGGCGAAGTCCTGGGCCTGCGGACCGGGGTCCGTGCACACCGCCGCCGGTCCCTGCGGCATGGCAGACGCCGCGGCCAGGGCCGACACCAGCGCAAGGGCCAGGGGTTTCTTCACCTAGCCTCCTCCCCGGTAGCCGAGCGAGACGCTGCGCAGGGCCGGGGACTGCGTCCCGTCGCCCCGTAGCGTGACCCGGAGCTGGACATAGCGGCCGTCCGGCAGGTCCAGGACCTGGTTCGGCGTTACCTGCACCCATCCCTGCTGCACCTGGGGCGTGCCGGCCGGCGCTCCGGAGTCCGGGCCTGCCGCGGCGCACATCCCCGCGCTGTGGGCCTCGGCCAAGGCCTGGACCTCGCTCGGCGACAGAGCCCGGTCGAAGACCGCGACCTCGTCCAAGAGGCCGGGGAGGAAGTACTGATCGAAGCTTGCCCGCGAGCCCAGGGCTGTCTTCTGATTGCACTGCGTCAGATTTCCCGCCGCCGGCGTGGCCGCCGCAAGGACACCATCGACATAGAGGCGGACGGTCTGGCCGTCGTAGGTGCCGGCGAGATGGGTCCATCGCGCAAAGGGAAGGGGCTGATCCCATTCGGCAAACTGCCAGGCGCCGTTGACCTGCACGTCCATGCCCGGCCTCTGGCGCACGCCGTCCTCATTGAGCAAGAGGAGGAAGCCGCAGTTGGGGCTGTTCCCTTCTTTGTAGGAGATCAGGCTCTCCCGCGTGTTCGTCAAACCCTCGCGATACACCCAGGCTTGAACAGTGACCCGCGTAAAGCTGCCGAAATTCGGGATCTCGACGCGGTCATTGACGCCATCGAAGCGGAAGGCCTGCCCCATCTGGCCCAGGTCGAAGCTGGTGCCACCCACCAGGGTACCGGCGCTTGTGCCAGTCGAGTCCGCCGCGTCTCCCTCGCCTCGCCACCAACTCACGCGGCCCGAGGGAGGACCGAAACAGCCTCCCGGGCAGCCCGCGGCGTTCACCGCGGTACGGGCGGGCGTGGCCGGGCAGGCGTCCGCAAGGTCGGCCACGCCGTCGCCGTCCGAGTCGGACTTGCAGAGGCCGGCGCTGCTCGCCGCATAAAGCGTCTGGATCTCCGCCGCGGTGAGAGCGCGGCTGAAGATGGCAACCTCGTCGAGGCGGCCCGGGAAGAAGTGCTGGTCGAAGCTCGACCGCGCGCCCAGGCCCACTCTCTGGTTGCACTGCACCATGTTGCCCACAGCCGGCGTGGTTGCGGCGAGAGCGCCGTCGACGTAGAGGCGGATTTCCTGGCCGTCATAGGTTCCCGCCAGGTGGGTCCAGCGCTCGCTAGGGACCGGCAGCGCCCCCTCGGCGAACCGCCAGGTGCCGTTGACCTGCACAAACAGCCGCGGCCGCTGGCTGGCGCCATCCTCGTTGAGGGAGAGGACGAAGCCGCAGTTGCCGCTTTCCTTGTAGGAGACCAGGCTCTCCCGGGTGCTGGTCGCGCCCTCGCGGTAGACCCAGGCCTGCACCGTGACCCGGGTGAAGCTGCCGAAATTCGGGCCTTCGACGCGGTCGTCGTTGCCGTCGAAGCGGAAGGCCGCCGCGCTCCGGCCGGCTGCGAAACCCGTTCCGCCGCGCACCGCGCCGTCCTGCCCGCTGTGGATGTCCTGACCGTTGCCGTCGCCCGGCCACCAGGCGGCGAGCCCCGTGGGCGCGGTGCAGCGGGCGTTCGCCAGGTTCGCGGCGCTCTCTGCGGCCCGGACCTCGATCGTCGGCCGTCCACCTAAAACCGTGTCGACGGCCGCGCCCGCGGGCTCGACCGCGTTCCAGGAGACTGCCGACAGGTCCGCGCCCGCCGGCAGCTCGATGACCGCTGAGGTGATCTGCCCCTCGGTGCGACCTGCGGCAAGCACGGCGCGGCCCTCGCCGTCCACCTCGATGCCATCGAGCGTGGCTCCGGTCCAGGGGCTCGCCGCGTCCACGGCGCCGGAGTCCGGGCCGATCACCGCCGTAGCCTCGGTGGCATTGCCGTCCGCGTTGCCTTCGGAGTCCACGGCCTGCAGGTTGAAAAAGTAGCGCCGGCCGTTGATCAATCCGGGGACGGTCACCTCCAGGGAATGGCCGACGCTGCTCGGCGCCGGCACGGCGTTGGCGATCCGGCCGATCCCCGGCAGGCTGCGATCCACAGGGGTGATCGTGCTGTAGTACAGATTGTAGGCCACCGTCGGGCCCTGGTCGGCCGCCGGCTCGAAGCGGATCACGGCCTTGCCGTCGCCCCCCTCTGCGAAGAGGGCTCCCGCGGGGCCAGCCCAGGCCGGAGGCGTCACATCGGTCTTTGGCGTGGCGCAGGCCTCGCGGGAAGGATCACCCTCCCGCCCCTGGGAGTCCACCGCCCGCACCTGGTAGCAATGCCCGATCCGGTTCGTCAGGCCGCTTTCCTGAAACGACGGCGAGGTGGACGCCGGAACCGGGGCAGAGCTACGGAGGGTCCAGGCGGTCGCGGGAGGCAGCCGGCGGTAGACGTTGTATCCGGCCACGTCCTTCTCCGGGTTGGCGCGCCACGCGACGACAACCGTGCCGTCGCCCGGCTGGGCCGTCACGCTCGCCGGAGCCACCGGAGGCACGGGGCTCGCCGTCAGCCAGGGAGTGAAGTCCACCCGGTCCGACACACGGTCGCCGAGTCCGGCTGGATTGGGGGCCGCGCGGGGACCGGGGGGATCGCCCCACCAGTTGAACCGCGCGAAGAGTGACGAAGCCGTGCCGTTGAACACTCCGAAGCCGGGATTTTCCTCGACGTCGCTGTCGGCCAGGGACAGGGCTCCCGAGGAGAACAGTTGCAGGCCGAGGGCGTTCCCGATCAGCCGCGAGCCGGTCACGACCGAGCTCGAGATGCCCGCCAGGATCCCGTCCTGGCCGCCTCCCCGGACCACCATGCCACTCAGATAGGGGGACGAACGGTAGATCGTGACGTTGCCGCCGGTGGCGCCGCCATACTCGACCGTGCAGTCGAAGAGGAAGCTCAGCTCGTCCCGGGTCTGATCCGCGAAGTAGAGGCCGCTCCAGAAGCCGGGAGTCGGGGAGAGCGTGTTGGCCGTGAAAGTCACGCCGCTCGCCTGAAGGGCGCCCCAGTGGCCGCCGTCGATGTTGGTGTCGTCGCCGATCTGCAGAGAGGCGCCGCGGCCGAACCGGACCTCGCCCCCGCTCTGGAGCACCAGGGTGCTCGTGCGGTCGCCACCCGTGTTCTGATTGCCTCGTACCTGCACCTCGCCCAAGACGAGGA
This sequence comes from uncultured Holophagales bacterium, assembly GCA_963842525.1. Taxonomy (GTDB): domain Bacteria; phylum Acidobacteriota; class Thermoanaerobaculia; order Multivoradales; family UBA5704; genus UBA5704. The sequence continues at coordinate 81,144 of CAWJGT010000008.1, read as the reverse complement.
AGGGGAGGTCCGCGGCGGGCCAAAGGCGGGTCTGGGGTCCACCTGAATTCCCCATGAGGCCGCCCTCCACCGCCACCGCCGACCGTTCGAAGGGATACCCCTCGGCCCGGCTGCCGCGCAGGCCCAGAAGGGTCACATTGGGGTCGATCCGCGCTGGATAGATTCCGCCGCGCAGGGTGACGTCCCGCAGTAGCAGCGTCGAATTGCCCGTGGCACGGACGGCCGCGTCGGCGCCCCCCTCGATCTCGCCGCCCAGGATCGAGACGCTGGTCGCCGAGCTTGGCGAGAGATGAACGCCCGCCGCGGCCGTGCTGCGGACTGCGAAACCGTTCTTGAAGACCGGAGAGCTGGCGTTGACGCGCACGGCGCCGGGGACATCGCCACCGGCCCACTCGACCGTGCAGTGATCGAGGAAGTTGTTCGCGCCGCCGTCGATCGCCTGGTCGGCGAAATAAATCCCCTTCCAGAAGCCGGGCACGGGCGTGGCGGAGCTCGCCGTGAAGGTGACGCCCGTAGCCTGGAGGCGCCCCGAGTGGCCGCCGCTAAAACCGGAGTCGTCGCCGACGAAGAGCCCGGCGCCATCCGCGAAGCGCACTTCCGTTCCTGAACCGATCACGAGCGTGCTCGTTCGATCATTGAAGTCGTTGACGTTCCCGCGCACGGAGAGATCTCCGAGCACAACGTACGGCAGGTCCCCTCCGGGCCAGGTCCGGCTCTGGAACGTCGAGCCCATCACTCCCGCCTCGACGGCGATCCCCGACTGCTCGCGTGGATATCCCTCTGCCGCGTTGGCCCGCAGCGCCGCGAGCACCACGTTCGGTTGGATCTGCACAGGATAGGTTCCCTTGCGCAACCGGGTCTCGATCAGGCTCAGGCTCGCAAAGCCCAGAACCTTCACGCCCGGCCCGGTGCCGCCTTCGATCTCCGATCCCATGATCGTGATCGCAGAGCCATCCGCGACATGAGCTCCCCGCGGAAGCCGTCTGGCGCACGACCGTCTTGCGCAGCTCCACGCTCGCTTGATTCACCTCAATCGCGGCGGCGCTCCCGGAGCCTCCTGCCCATTCCACCGTACAGTCATCGAGGAAGGTGTTCAGACCGTCGTCGATCGTCGTGTTGCCGAAACGGATCCCTTTCCAGTCACCCGGCGCCGGCGTGCTCCGCACCGATGAAAAAGTGGCTCCCGTCGCCTGCAGCTTCCCTCGATGCCCATCGAACGCCGTGTCGTCACCCACGAAGAGCCCCGCGCCGGACTTGAAGAGAATCTCCGCTCCCGCACCGATCACGAGGGTGCTCGTCCGATCGTTGAAGTCGTTGATGGTCCCCCGCACCGTCAGGTCTGCGAGCACGATGTAAGGCAGGTTTCCGCCAGGCCAGGTCCGGCTCTGGACCGAAGCCGATCCCATCGTTCCCCCTTCGACCGCAATCCCCGCCTGTTCGTGCGGATATCCATCCGCCTGGTTGCCGATCAAAGCCGCCAGCACCACGTTCGGCTGAATCTGCACCGGGTAGGCATCGCCGCGCAGGGTCGTGCCCTTCAGGCTCAGTTGGGAAAAACCCAGGATCCGGACCGCCGGCTCCGTGCCGCCCTCGATCTCGGCATCGAGGATCGTCACCGCGGCCGCATCGGAGACGTGCACTCCTCCCGTCGCCGTGCTGAGCACTCGGCTGTTGCGCAACTCGAGGGCCGACTGATTGACCACCACCGCCGCGAGAACCGCAGAGCCTCCCGCCCATTCCACCGTGCAGCCTTCGAGGAACGTGTTGGTGGTTCCATCCACAGCCGTGTTGCCGAAGCGTAGGCCCTTCCAGTCTCCAGCCGCCGGCGCCGTGCGATTGGACGTGAACGTCGCTCCCGTGGCTTGCAGCCTCCCGTTGTGGCCGTTGAACCCCGTGTCGTCGCCGATGAACAGTCCGGTGCCAGGCTCGAACCGCACCTGCGCCCCCGTGCCGATCACCAGCGTGCTCGTCCGGTTATTGAAGTCGTTGATGTTCCCCCGTATCGTCAGATCGCCCAACACGATGTACGGCAGGTCTCCGCCCGGCCATGTCCGGCTCTGGATCGGGGTGGAGCCCATGACGCCGCCCTCCACCGCCAGGCCGGCACGTTCGGGCGCGTAGCTCTCCGAGGTATTGCCCGTCAGCGCGGCCAACACGACGTTCGGCTGGATCTGCACCGGGTACGTGCCGCCGCGGAAGGTGACCCCCTTCAGACGCAGGGTGGAAAAGCCCAGGACCCGCACCGCTGGAGCCGACTCGCCTTCCACCTCGCCACCAGTCACCGTCATCACTGAGCTGTCGGATACATAGATGCCCCCGGTGGCCGTTCGACGTACTCGTGTGCCATTGCGCAACTCGGGATCGCACTGGCTAACAACGACCGCGGCAAGGGCTCCAAAGCCTCCCGCCCATTCCACGGTGCAGCCGTCGAGGAAGGTGTTGGCGCCTCCGTCCACAGCCGTATTGCCGAAGCGGAGTCCCTTCCAGTCTCCAGCCGCTCGAGTTGGGCGATTGGATGTGAACGTCGCTCCCGTAGCTTGCAGCCTCCCCCGGTGACCGTCGAACCCCGTGTCGTCGCCGATGAACAGCCCGGTGCCAGGCTCGAACCGCACCTGCGCCCCCGTGCCGATCACCAGCGTGCTCGTCCGGTTGTTGAAGTCGTCGATATTCCCCCGTACCGTCAGATCGCCCAACACGAGGTACGGCAGGTCTCCGCCCGGCCATGTCCGGCTCTGGATCGGGGTGGAGCCCATGATGCCGCCCTCCACCGCCAGGCCGGCACGTCCGGGCGCGTAGCTCTCCAAGGTATTGCCCGTCAGTGCGGCCAACACGACGTTCGGCTGGATCTGCACCGGGTACGTACCGCCGCGGAAGGTGACTCCCGTCAGGGAAAGGCTGGAAAAGCCCAGGACCCGCACCGCCGGAGCCGACCCGCCCTCCACCTCGCCTCCGATCACCGTCACCGCCGCCCCATCGGAGACGTGGATCCCTCCCGTCGCCGTGCGCAGCACCAGAGTGCCGTTGCGCAGCTCGGGCGCCGACTGGTTGACGATGACCGCCGCCAGGGCTCCGGAGCCTCCCGCCCATTCCACCGTGCAGCCATGGAGGAAGTTGTTGGCTCCCCCGTCTAGCGCCGTGTTGCCGAAGCGGAGACCCTTCCAGTCGCCGGCCGCCGGAGCCGTGCGATTCGACGTGAACGTCGCTCCCGTGGCCTGCAGCCTCCCGTTGTGGCCGTTGAACGTCGTGTCGTCGCCGATGAACAGCCCGGTACCGGGCTCGAAACGCACCTGCGCTCCGGCGCCGATCACCAGCGTGCTCGTCCGGTTATTGAAGTCGTTGATGTTCCCCCGCACCGTCAGATCGCCCAACAAGATGTACGGCAGGTCTCCGCCCGGCCATGTGCGGTTCTGGATCGGGGTGGAGCCCATGATGCCGCCCTCCACCGCCAGGCCGGCACGTTCGGGCGCGTAGCTCTCCAAGGTGTTCCCCGTCAGCGCGGCCAACACGACGTTCGGCTGGATCTGCACCGGGTACGTGCCGCCGCGGAAGGTGACTCCCGTCAAAAAAAGGCTGGAAAAGCCCAGAACCTGCACCGCCGGAGCCGACCCGCCCTCCACCTCGCCGCCGATCACCGTCACCGCCGCCCCATCGGAGACGTGGATACCTCCCGTCGTCGTGCGCAACACCCGTGTGCCGTTGCGCAGCTCGGGCGCCGACTGGTTGACGATGACCGCCGCCAGGACTCCGGAGCCTCCTGCCCATTCCACCGTGCAGCCATGGAGGAACGTGTTGGTGCCTCCATTCACGGCCGTGTTGCCAAAGCGGAGGCCCTTCCAATCTCCTGCCGCCGGAGTCGTGCGATTCGACGTGAACGTCGCTCCCGTGGCTTGCACCCTCCCGTTGTGGCCGTCGAACGTCGTGTCGTCGCCGATGAACAGCCCGGTGCCGGGCTCGAACCGCACCTGCGCCCCCGTGCCGATCACCAGCGTGCTCGTCCGGTTATTGAAGTCGTTGATGTTCCCCCGCACCGTCAGATCGCCCAACACGATGTACGGCAAGTCTCCGCCCGGCCACGTACGGTTCTGGATCGGCGTGGAGCCCATGATGCCGCCCTCCACCGCCAGGCCGGCACGTTCGGGCGCGTAGCTCTCCAAGGTGTTCCCCGTCAGCGCGGCCAACACGACGTTCGGCTGGATCTGCACCGGGTACGTGCCGCCGCGGAAGGTGACTCCCGTCAGACGCAAGGTGGAAAAGCCCAGAACCCGCACCGCGGGAGCCAACCCGCCCTCCACCTCGCCGCCGATCACCGTCACCGCTGCTGAATCGGAGACGTGGATCCCTCCCGTTGCCGTGCGCAGCACCCGAGTGCCGTTGCGCAGCTCGGGGGCCGACTGGTTGACGATGACCGCCGCCAGAGCCGCAGAGCCGCCCGCCCATTCCACCGTGCAGCCGTCAAGGAACGTGTTGGTGCCTCCGTCCACGGCCGTGTTGCCAAAGCGGAGGCCCTTCCAATCTCCAGCCGCCGGCGCAATGCGATTGGACGTGAACGTCGCTCCCGTGGCTTGCAGCCTCCCGTTGTGGCCGTTGAACGTCGTGTCGTCGCCAACGAACAGACCCGTCCTGGGCTCGAAGAGCACGGCGACTCCCGCTTCGATCACGAGGGTGCTCGTCCGGTTGTTGAAATCGTTGATGGTCCCTCGCACCTCGACGTCACCGACGACCACGTAGGGGCTGTTGGCCAGTCTCCAAGTCGTCGCCATGGGGCTGGCGCTGCCGATCACGCCGCTGACGAACGTGCCGGCCCGCGGCGTGGCCGGGTCCTCCGCCGACAGCGGACCCTCCCCCGTGCCGTCGACCGCCGTCGCGACGTAGTAGTAGGTCGTATCGTTGGCGACCGCGTTGTCCGTGTGGGTCGTGCCGGTGACGCCCCCGGCGAGCGGCGCGCCGTACGGGCCGCCCGGGGCGAGGCTGCGGTAGACGTTGTAGCCGGTGGCGCCGGTGACGGCGCTCCAGGTCACCGTGACCTTGACGTTGCCGGGCGTGGCGAGGAGATTGCCCGGCGCAGCGGGGACGGCGAAGGCGCGGACCGCGAACAGCAGGCAGGCGCACGCCAGCCCAAGGGTGCGCGCCGCCACCCCAGGGAGCCTGCCATCCACCTTCCGCTGCCGCGAGAGCATCATCAAGGTCCTCTCCCGATCGCTACCGAAGCATCTTCGCCCCCGGGAACCATCCCCTCGGGATCTTTACCTGCTTGACTACTGGAACTGTCCGCACTGTATCGTGTCCTCCGCGCCAGCGCTAGATCCCCTTCTTCCATAGCTCCACCAGATCCTGCCTGAGCTTTTCCTGCTCGGCATCGGACGCCTTCAGCCGGGTGAATGCGGCGTCGAGCTCCTGGAGCGCTTCGTCTTCGCGTTCGACCAGCCCGAGCACGGCCGCATACGCGAGGACTTCATTCGGATAGTTGTAAAAGCCGAAGCCGATGTATTTCCTCGTCTTCTTCTCCTCGAAGCACCGGATCAGGGACCGGAGGTCCCGGCAACAGACGGACAGCGCGTCAACTTCCGCGAGGGCGCGTCGCACCAGGGCCCGGGTCTCCGCACGCAGCTCCTCCTCGTTCGCAAACTGGCTGATCGTCCAGGGAGTCCTGTCCCTTTCGTAGTCCAGCGGATCGTAGGAGAGGTCGAGCGGCCGGGCTCCTCCGCGCCCTTTTTTGAGCGCGGGCATGAACGAAAGGCGCAGACCCCAACGGGCACCGACAGCGCTCCTCAGAGGCTGCAGCTCGATCACCTGATCAGCCCAGGTCTGGCAAAGCCGGGACCACATGAGCTTTTTGCCACGGACCCATCCGAGAGGCAACAGCACCTCGTCGGCCACCTCCCCGAGGATGCGGCGAAAGACGTCGGGCGGCTGCAGGGCCAACTCGCCAACCGCCTGCGGACCATGTGTCCGATACTTGCCGAGTCGATCCCAGAAACTCATCGGCGCCTCCTAAGGAATAGCCACGATGAGAACCTTGATCTCCGGCCACAGGTACTGCGCAGTCCGCATGAATTGTTGGAGCACAGTGGCCTGGGCCGCCGTCGCAGCTCCCTCTTCGATGGCGATGACCAGAACCCTCTGGGAGACTTGATTCGCCGAGAACGGTCCTATGTTGAAGGTGAATGTCGCGAGGTCCCGCGCATATCGGCTCACCAGGCTCCTGAGCGCCGAGGTCGACTCATAGGTGACGGCCGTCAGATCGATGCTCTTGATCGAGGTGGCGACACCTTCGACCACGTCTTCGACGACGGGAGCATTCGGGAATCTGGCGGGTCCGCCGAGGATTGCTTGCTCGATGGCCCGCCCGCGAGCGAACGGATTCAGGTTCCAGAACGATGTGGACGCGCGCTTGACGGCCTCGCCGGCAAACCGCAAGGCGAAGAGGCGAGGGATGTACTGGAGGACACCTCCGAGGACCAGGCCGATCGCGAAGTCCTGGGCCAGGCCCAGCGCCAGCTCTTGAGACACGGCACCCAGATCCGCGCCAGCCCGCAGCTTCTGAGCGGCGGCGAGGAGCCTGAAGGGGGCCGTGATCGCGACCCCGATGAGCGCGCCGCGCACGGCTGCCGCAATGCTGAAGGAAGCCAGGCTGAAGTCCCGCCCTGTCGGGTCGATGAAGACCGTGGGCGCGTTCCGCGCATAGAGATACTTGTGGAGCGACGCCGGATCGAATTCGGATCCGGGGTGTGGATCGGTGCTGGCAAACCGGCCCAGCGCCGGGTCCATCCACCGGGCGCGCAGTTGATAGAAGCCAAGGTTCGGATCGAGCGGCTCGCCCGCGAAGAGGTATGCCTGCGGGTCCGTCCCCTGATGGCTGAGGAGAGATCCGAAGGCCTCGAACGACCACCGGTCGGTCACAGCGCCGGTCTCGTCGGTCAGGGCCCGGATCGAGCCGAGGCCGTCGGCGTGGTACCACCGCGCCTGGGCCCCCCGGATGACCGCGAGGAGGTCGTCGCCGCGCACGTAGAGCGTCGCGACGGTGGTCGTATTCGGCCCTTCGGCCACGACCTGGCTCAGCGGCCCGGACATGTCGACCAGGTACTCGACGACGGTGGCAGGCCCGCCGGCCGGCGTGACCTCCGTCCTCACCCGCACGCCATCCACGTCGTACTCGTGCCGGACCACCGTGCCATCGGCGAGCGTCGCCTGAACCAGCCGATCCTCGAAATCCCACTGATAGGTAGCCCCTGCCGGCCCGCTCCGGCTCGTCAGGTTGCCATCCGCGTCCCAGCCATACGCGGCGGAATCCCCCGTCAGCAGCCGATCACGGCTGTCGTAGCCGTAGGTGATCACCGCCGTGGTCGTCCCACCTCCGGTTGCCCGTCGCGTGCGGTCCTGGCGGATCCGGTTGCCGGCCGGGTCGTACCCGAAAACGTTGCGGTAGACCATCCCCAGCGCATCGCTCACCGTCTCTGTGGTCAGCCGGTACAGCGCGTCGTAGCCGTAATCCCGCAGCGTGCCGTCGTGCTCCCGGACCGCCGTGCGGTTGCCGGCGGGACCCAGCGTGTAGACGTAGGACTGCACCACCGAGCTGTCCGCCGGCCGCACCGAGCTGAGCTCCAGCAACCGGTTGCGGTCGTCGTAGCGGTAGGTCGTCTCGACCCCGTTCGGGTAGCTGAGGGACGCGCGATTGCCGTTCGGATCGTAGGCGTGCTCGTAGACCCTGCCGGCCGGATCGGTCACCGTCTCCAGACGATCGAGATCGTCATAGCTGTAGGTGGTGGTGAACGTGGTACCGCCGACGACCGCCGTGAGCGCGGTGCGGTTTCCAGCAGCGTCCCAGGCGTAGCGCAGCTCCCGCCCATCGGGATACGTCCGAGAGACCAAGAGGTCGCGCTGGTCGTAGGTGTAGCTCGTCGTGCCCCGCGCGTCGACCGCCGTAGACCGCCGGCCGGCGGGGGTGTAGGTGAAGGAGACGCTCGTGCCGTCCGGATAGCTGCGCGAGAGCAGGCGGTCGGCCGCGTCGTAGGCGTAGCGGACCACCGCGCCGTCGAAGCGGGTCCTCTCCTTGAGGTTGCCCACCAGGTCGTAGGCGCGGCGCTCCACGGTGCCATCGGGCAGGACAATCCTCGTCCGCCGGCCGAGCGCGTCGTGCTCGAAGCTGGTCTCATGGCCGTTGGCGTCGATCTGCGAGATCCGGTTGCCCCGTTCGTTATAGGCGTAGCGGGTGACCTGGCCCAGGGCATCAGTGACCGTGACGAGCTGCCCCAGCGCGTCATAGCCGAAGCGGGTCGCGTTCCCTGCCTCGTCGGTCTCCTGGGTCCGCCGGCCCAGCCGGTCGTACTCCGTCTCGGTCGTGGCGCCGTCGGGATGCTCCACCCGGATGGGACGCCCGGCGTCGTCGTAGACATAGCGGGTCCGTTTGCCGCGGGCATCTGTCACCGCGGTCTGATTGCCGGCTGCGTCGAAGTCGAAGAGCGTCTCGTGACCGAGGGCGTCGGTCACGCCGGTGCGCCGCCCAGCCGCGTCGTAGGTATAGGTCGTGGCGTGTCCGCGGGCATCGACTGAGGAGGTCAGGCGGCCGGCCGCGTCGTAAACGTTCTCGGTCGACGAGCCGTCGGCAAAGGTCGTGGTCTCGATCCGCCCGGCCGCGTCGTAGACGAACGACGTCGTGTGCCCGCCGCGGTCGGTCAGGGTGAGCCGGCGGCCTTCGGCGTCATAGGTCAAGGCCTCGGTCGTGCCGTCGGGGTAGCGCATCTGGACCGGACGTCCGAGCTCGTCGTAGATCCGCTCCGTCCGCCGGCCCAGCGCATCGATGGTGGCTGTGACCTGCCCCATGGCGTCATAGACCGTCTCGCGCGTCGAGCCGTCGGGGTTGGTCGTGGCCCGCAGCCGGCCCTCGGTTTCGTAGGTGTAGGTCCAGGGCAGCGTCTCCGGCCCTGAAGGCGTCGTCCGCGTCAGGCTCTGGGTGAGCCGGTTGCCGTTGCGGTCGTAGGTCGCGGTGGTCACCGTCCCCAGCGCGTCGGTCTCGCGGACGACGTTGCCTTCCACGTCGTAGACATATGTGGTCACACCCCCGGCAGCGTCGGTCTCGGTAAGGAGGTTGCCCTTCTCGTCGTAGGTGTAGGTGGTGATGTTGCCGAGCGGATCGCGGGTCGACAGGAGGTTTCCCGCCGCGTCATAGGTGCTCGTCGTCGCCTTGCCGCGCGGATCGGTGGCCGTCAACACATTGCCGCTGGCGTCATACGTGTAGCGCGTGACGTTCCCGAGAGGATCGCGGATCTCCGTCTGGTTGCCGTTGGCGTCGTACGCATAGCTCGTCGTGTGCCCGAGCGGGTCGGTCTGCAACAGCAGCCGGTCCTCGGAGCCGAAGGTCCGCGCCGTCACCTTGCCGAACGCGTCGGTCTCGCGGACGACGTTCCCCCGTGCGTCGTACTCGAGCACCCGCGAATGGCCCAGCCGGTCGGTGACGACCTCCCGGTTGGCGGCCACGTCGTGCGTCAGCTCGATCGTCTTGCCGAAGGCGTCAGTCGTGCGGATCAGCCGGCCGGCGGCGTCATACTCGTTGCGGATCGGCTGCCGGCCAAGCGGGTTCTGCGTCGACAGCAGAAAGTGATTCGAGCTGTAGGTGAAGCGGCTGGTCGCCGCCTCGCGATCGATCACGGTGACCAGGTCGCCGGCGGCGTCATAGGAATAGGTGAGGCTCTTGTCTGCGGGATCGGTGATCTGCGTGATCCGGCCATGCCCGTCGCGCTGGAAGGTGATCCCTTTCCCGCTCGAATGGGTGATCCCGTTCCTGCCGACGGTCAGCTCGTTGCCGTTCCGATCCTTGATGCTGGTCAGGCCGCCCTGCTGCTGATCGATGACGAGCTGGCGTCCATCCTTGAGAGTCAATCGGTACCGCCCGGGGTCCTGGAGCTCGACCGTCTCCTGGTCCCACAGCTCCACCGGCCCTGGAAAGCTGCCGACCACCAGGACGGGCAGGCTCTGATCCAGCATCTCGAGGGTGGCGAGGGTCCCGGGCAGCGGCGCGTAGGTGAGTGTGACCACCTGGGGAGGCACGAGCGGCTGACATTGCGGGCTCACCCGCGGCTCGAAGCGCAGGACGGTGTCGTCCGGCAGCGTCACGGTCACCCGGCGCCCGCGTGTCGGGACCACGCAGTAGGTCGGGAATGCCCCCGGGCTCCGGGTGCCCTGCCAGCCCTCTCCCACCGGACCGTCCTCCTGCAGGCGGACGTTGGAGAGGCTGAGTGTCCACCCCACTCCGAAATCGCCAACGCGCTTGTCGCGGCTGTCGTAGGTGCGTATGACCTGGATCGGCAGACCGGCGAGCGGCACTTCCAAGTCGGTGAAGGAGAGGGTGAAGTTGCCGATCTTGAGCTCTCCCTCCACGACCACGTCGATGGAGATCGAAACCGACTGCCCCTGAAAATCCGTCGCCGTCAGCTCGATTTCATAAAGACCGTTGAGGAGAAGCCTTGGATCGAGCTTTCCCAGCACACCGTTGCTGACGGGCGTGTTGCCGGTGGCGAAGGTCGTGAAGCTGCCTGTCTCTCCCTTGAGCCGCCAAGCGAGCGTCCAGCTCTCCAGAAGGTTGCTGCGCACGGTTCCGACGATGTCGGTCGGAGCTGTGACGGCCGCCGCATTGGCTGGGCTGCTGATCTCCACCTCCGGCGGCAGGCCAGCATTGGACATCACCAGCGTCGTGTCCACGGTGGCGTAGACCCAATAGCCTCGCCCGGGGAGCATCTGCTCCAGGTCATTGGCCCAGGCGGGCACGGCCACGTCGAAGACCTCCCAGGGATCAGCAGGGTCGGCAGGGTCCCAGCCGTAGACGCGCTGGAACTTGCCGGCGATCGAGGAGAGGGCGGCGAGCACCGGCCTGGCTTGGGAGAGCGGATAACCGATCAGGTTCCAGCCCTGGCAGAGTTGGATCGAGGTCTCGACCGGCTCGGTCCCGGAAACCGCGAGAGTGGCCGCGGCAGTGGCCCGCACCCAGAGGCCCATCCGGTGATCTATTGCTGTCAACGAGCTTTCGGCTGGATTGGCAGAGTCGTAGGTGCGCCATGGGTCGGACGAGCAGGCGTCGTAGGCGTGGACGACCTGATAGCTCCCCGAGATGGAGACGAGGACGGAGGCCGGATCGACGCTGTCCGGCTGCTTGGGCAGGGAGACCAGGTTCCAGCCCAGGATCAGGGGGATTGCGTCCCCCGCGGCCGATACGGCTGCCGCAGGGCTGGCCGAGGAGACCGGCTGGCCGCTCTCCTCTTGCGGGAGACCTGGAAGCGAGGGCGGGGGCGGAATGGGCGGTGCGGCGCTGGCTGCGGCCTCGAGCACCGCCGTGCTGCTTTCCTCAATCCTCTCTTCCGTTTCCGGGAGAGGGGAGAGCTTCATCGCAATCTGGGACGGCTCTACCGCCTCTGTTCGTGGGCGAGGGCGAGGAGCTTTCAGGCGCGATGCTCCGGACACCCGCTGAGATGCAGCAGGTTCGGGGGCGGGCTTCTCTTGGGGGAGGAGGAAGGACGCGTCGCTCTCCATCAGCGGGGCCAGGAGGGCCACGAGCTCGTCCAACGAAGGGGGGCCTGGGACTCGGTCCGCCTCGACCAGTGAGGCGTCGAGCGCTCGCCACCGGCCGATCTCGTCCGCCAAGGCCGGCCCGTCGAAGGCGCTGTTGAGGACGGCGGCCAGCGCGAGGTGGACCGTCCAGGGCGCCCACCGCCGGAAGGCCTGCAAAAGCCCACAGAATCGCCGCGACCTCGTCCGAGTCATCGGAGAGCCCCCCTTGCCCGACTGATGAAGTGGTAAAAAGAATATGCTCAGATGTCGGGCCAGGGCAAGGGGGAGCCCGGAAGGCCGGAAGGCGAGGCCCCGGGACGGGAAGGTCCCTTGCCGCCCTTCCCTCAGGCCGCAACCTGCTGGCGTCTGAAAGAGTCCACCCGCCGGAGGAATTTCTCCAAGCGCGCAAAGGCCGAGGGCCGTAGCCGTGTGGTAGTGTTCGAACTCGTGTCGCCGTGGGCTACCAAACGTTCCTCAGGGGTAGTGAAGTGCTGTAACTCCTCGTAGAATGAGGCAGTTACGGGTGTTCGAATCTCCCCTTCCACGACCTCCAATCCTTCCGGAAACAGAAACGCCTGGAACCTCTGACGCTGATCGAGGTTGGCTTCCAGCCAGAGCCTCGGGGCATTCAGGGAGACCCTCTCGGCGAAGCCCAGGACGGCTTCGATGTCGAGCTCGTCCGCCCTCTGGTCGTGCTGGTCGATCTCGGCCAGGGTCATGGCTTCGTTGAGCTTGTCGAGCTGGTCCTTGTAGGTGCCCTCGTCGATGACTTTCTGGTAGATGAAGGCCTCGACGAGTTGTCTTTGCGCCGCTTCAGGTCCGCGATCTTCCGCTCGGCGGCGGTCCGCTGGGCGGCGACGTCTTCCTTCCGAGCCTTCCAGACGTCCAGGACGAGGGCCCGGAAGAGGGCCAGGAACTCGGGGCGCGGCCGCAGGCGCTCGAGGAGGCTCAGGAACTTGGCTTCGAGCTCGCGCCGGGGCATGTTCGTCTTGCGGCAGCGGGCCTTCGGCGGGCAGTGGTAGTAGGCATAGCGTTTGCGCTTGCCGTGAGACCAGGAGCCAGTGAGGGGGTGCCCGCAGTGGCCGCAGGTGGTGAAGCTCCGGAGCGGGAAGTCCGGGTTGTTGCGCTCCTTCGGCACGATCTCGCCGTTCGTGGCGAGGAGGCTCTGGCAGCGCCAGAAGGTGTCTTCGTCGAGCAGGGGAGGCCAGTTGCCGATGGTCTCGATGTTCCAGGTCCGCTGGAGAATCCGGCTGATGTAGACGCGGTTGGTGAGCATCTCGCCCCACTTCTGGGGAGACAGCTCGCGGCCTTGCCGGGTGCGGAGGCCTTGCCGGTTGAGCTCTTCGAGAACCTGCGCCTTGGTGTATAGGCCGGTGGCGAAGCGCTCGAAGCCGAGCCGGACGAGCGGCGCGCGCTCGGGGTCGAGCTGCAGGGTCTTGCTGTCCGGCGGTAGCCCAGAGGTGGCTTCCAGACCCATTGGCCGCGGCGTAGGGCCTCCTGCATGCCTGCCTTGGTCCGTCCGCCCCGGACGTCGTTGTCGAACTGGGAGAGGGCCGCGAAGATGCCCTCCATGAACTTGCCGGCCGGAGTCTCGTCGATGGGCTTGCTGACGTCTCGAAGGGTGACGCCGAGGCCGGCCAGGTGGCGGCGGATGATCGCGTGATCGAAGGCGTCGCGGGCGAACCGGTCGACGTTGGTGACGACGAAGACATGGACCCGGACGGTGCGCTTGTTCTGCTCGCGCAGGTAGGTCAGGGCCGCCTGCAGCTCGGTGCGGTTGGCGGTCTTGGCGGACTCGCCGCGTTCCATGAAGACACGATCGACCTCCCAGCCATTCTGCTTGCAGAAGGCTCGGCACTGGTCTTCTTGGACTGGGAGGGAGAGGTTGAGGGTCTGCTCTTTGCTGCTGACGCGGCAGTAGATGATTGCCCGGAGTGAGGTCATCCCGAAGGCTCCTTGGCTGGGTGGGCCGTGGCCCTGTTCCTTTCTTTCAGAAAGCACGTCACAGTGATGTCGGCGAGGCCGTAGAGCTCCCGGCGGCGGCGTTCGAGCTCGGCATCGGTGTGGTTGTGGTAGCGGAGTGCGTCAGCGGCTGGTGGGGGCACGCCTTCGCGATCGGCTCCGGGACGCGGGGGCGGGACGTTGCCTTCTCCGCGGCCGGGTGGACCTCGCGCGGGTGGTTGGGCGCTGCCATCCCCGCCCAGCTGCTTGGCGTGCCGGTGACGATGCCTTTTCGTCAACATTCTAGATGGGGAGCGCCTTCGCGGGAGCTGCGCGATGGGGATAGGTGGCGGGTGGGTTGTCGTCCCACGGCGGCTGCTTGGCGCACGGGGACAGACGCTGCCATCATCTCCGCGGCGACCGCGTCGAGCTGGTGGCTCGCGTCTTCGATAGGTGGGGAGTTGTAACGCAAGTGCGTTATCCCCAGCCAAGATCCGTGGTAGAGTCCTGGCGGGAAAAATCGTGGGACAGCACGACCTCAGCTACCGACGCTTCTTCAACCACCGGCGCATGATCGAGGATCTCCTGCGTGAGATCGTCGGCGAGCGCTGGGTGGAGCTCATCGACTTCGACTCCGGCGAGCGGGTCAATGCCTCCTTCGTCGCCGACGAGCAGGAGAGGCGCGAGAGCGATGTCATCTGGAAGTTCCGGCGCAAGGATGGAGAGGATCCGGTTTACGTCTACATCCTCCTGGAGTTCCAGTCGCGGCCGGACCCCTCCATGCCGGTCCGCTTCATGGGATACGAGTACCTCTTCTACCAGACCCTGCTGGCTGGCCAGCCAGCCAAGGCCTGGAAAACGCTGCCACTGGTCATCCCCGTCCTCATTTACACTGGGCAGGGGCCGTGGAACGTGTCGACGGACCTCGGTTCTTTGATCGGGAAGCTGGACCCGTCCGCGGAGATCTACCGGCCGCAGTTGCGGTATCTGCTGGTGGACGAGGGAGCCTATCCGCGGGAGGCACTGGCGGCACTGAAGAGTCCAGTGGCCGACCTGTTTCGGATCGAGAAGAGCCGCGACTGGGTGGAGGTCCAATCGAGCGTTCACCGGCTGCGGCGCAGCATTCCGCCGAGCGAGGCTTCCTTGCGGCGGGCCTTCGAGGTCTGGCTGGTGACAGTCATCCTGCCGCGCCTTGGATTGTCCTTGGAGAAGTTTTCTGCCACTCTGTCTCTTGAGGAGCTCGAAACCATGCTGGCTGAAAGCATCGACCGTTGGAACCGTGAGATCCGAGAAGAAGGCCGCCAAGAGGGGGAAGCCCGGCTGCTGCTTCGTCTCCTCCGCTTGAAGTTCGGCCCTCTGGAGCCTGAAATCGAGGAGCGGGTGGCTTCTGCAGATACGGATCGTCTCCTGGAATGGGGTGAGCGCGTCTTGACTGCCGAGAGTCTCCAGGACGTCTTCCGAGGCTGAGCTCGGTCAGGGTGTAGTCACCCGGGCTACGGTTCCGATTTTCTTCTTCTCCCCGGCCTAGTTGAGGTGTTCTCGAGGCCTTCCTGGCTGGCCCTGCGGGCCTTGGTTGAACCGCTCAGACTTGTGCGCAGCTTTGCGTATGGCTCCGGCGAAGCCGCGTGGGCTTTGCGCGGGCCGAATCTGCGACCCCTGCCCCCCCTCCGCCCCGAGGTGGGGTCTCAAAGTTAGCTACAGCGCCGGTACTGTTCATGTATCGCCACGCAAGCGAGCTCTATCTCAAGTCGATTGTCGTTGTTGGCAACAGATCGCGCACAGCAAGCCCTGCCGACGACGAGAAACTTTTCAAGAGCCTAGGAAATCATAAATTGTTGCCGTTGCTTCCGCGTGTCGAAGATGTGTTCAAGCTTGTGGGGTGGGAGTGGCCGCTGAATCCCTTAGTCAAGACGATGGCGGATGTGCAACGACTTTTAGCTTACCTCGAGAATATAGATCCGGATTCATTCGCCTTCCGCTATCCCGTTGATAAGCGTGGTCAGCGATCCATTGCGACTGACGTTTGGTTCAATCTGGAGAGTGTCATCGCCGCGCTCGATGCTCTGGCCGAAGCGCTGGACACGGCGGATGCCGGCTTGAGAGCGGAGTTCGGGCGGTGATGCAAGTAGATAAACTATGACACTTGGGCGAAGCAGCGGCCAACCCGGCCGATCGAGTGGACGGCAAAGCCGTCGCTCATCGGCATCCACGTCGGCGTCAGATCGGAGGCTATATCGATGAGAGGAACAGCATGCCTTCGCATTGTTCTCGCGCGTCACGCCTGCCCCCGGGCCACGTGCCTGAGCCTCTCTGAGGGCTCTTTTTTGCGGCAACCGGGGTGCGCGTCTGACCAGACTACCGCGCGGATCCATCGCCGAGCGGAATCGATTGCTAGACAGCTCGAGATCCTCTTGGCATGCCGAGAGTATCTTACGAACGGCACGGACGATCTCATGATCTGCGCTGGATGGCTTGTGACAGTGCGAATACCGTCCTCTGTGGCGGACGGATTCTCCGCGCCGGACAGGCTTGGACGGCCAGCGTAAGCGTATCTGCGCCAGATACCGTTATCCACGCCAGATAAGCTTACACTGGCGTGGATAAGCTTATCCGCGCCAGATAGTGTTATCTACGCCAGATAAGCTTATCCGCGGTGGATAACGTTATCTACGCTGGATAGTGTTATCCGCGCCGGATATCCTTATCTGCGCCGGATAAGGCTATCTACGGCAGAGATATGCTTATCTGCGGCGGATACGCTTATCCGTGGCGGATACGCTTATCTACGGTGGATAGTGTTATCCGCGCCGGATATCCTTATCTGGCTCGGATACTCTATATCTACGGTGGATACGCTGATCTGGCGTGGATGTCGGTCGGAGCCTTGGCGGTGGGGAGCGGAAACAACGGGGGAGCGTGTGGGCACGCTCCCCGGGGTGGCGTTACTGGGCGGCGGGGGCGGGTGGAGGCTCCGGCTGTCCGGCCTTGCCGAGGCGCTTGCGGCCGCGGAAGGGCTGCAGGTGGAACTCCGCGAGCTTTTCGGACCGCAGGCCGTAGTGCTCCTGGAGGACCTTGCTTGCCGCGGTCATCAGCCGGTCGCCTTCGGTGAGCAGCGCCCGGATGCGCTGGCTCGCCTCCTGCTTGCTGGCGGTGAGTGCGGCCTGCTCCCGCGCGACGCCCTGGGCCTCGGCCAGGATCGCTTCGATCCGGACACGAATGCCGTCCAGGTGGACGAGCTCGGACGCGTTGGCGATCAGCGCGGCGATGAACCGCGCCAGTGCGCCCAGTTTCCCTGCATAGGTTGCTTCAGCCATTTCCTTCTCCTTCTTGAGCCCGAGGGCTCGGACATCCGGCACCGGAAGCGGCACCTGACGTGCGCATAGGTTGCACGAGGTGCGATGGTTGTCAAGTCCCTTGTTGACTCCGCCGTTTGAGTGTGGCAGGCTACTGCATACCGAAGGAGGCGGATGATGCCGATTGACCGAGGGTGGAGCGCGATCCGCGGATCGTGGGAGGGTGAGGCTCTTTGACAACAGAGAAAGGACAGGACGGGGCCGCTATGCCCCGGCGGACCCGGCCCCTATTTGCCCGGCACCGACAGCAGGACTTCGCGGGTGGCGTAGTCGTTCAGGGTCATGAAGATCAGGATCGCCAGGAAGAAGAACCCGGTCAGAGCGGTCAGCTTCGTCAGGCGCGTGCTGTGGCGGACGTGCATGAAGAAGAGGATGACGAGGAGCGCCTTGGTGACGGCGATCGTCAGGGCGACGACGTCGTTGGCCCAGCCGAGGTCGACCTGGGCGAACGGCCCAGGTGATGACGGTGAGGACCATCAGGGCGGCGACGAAATGCCAGTAGAGGCCGGTCATCTCCAGCGGGTTGTAATACGTGCTGTCGTATTTCCCCTTCCAGGCGTACCAGGCCAGCACTCCGAGGATGATCATGCCAATGATCATGTGGGTGGCGTGCAGGCCCGTCATGACGAAGTAGAGTGAGAAAAAGAGCGAGGCGTGCCGCTCGAGCTGGGGGTCTTTGGCTGGGTTGACCCCGTGCCCCCTCTCCCCGGCCCTCTCCCCGTACCGGGGGAAAGGGAGGTCTCTTCGCCATGCTCGCCGCCGTGCTCCGGCACGAAGTGGAAATTCGGCCCCGGGACGTGGCAGCGAAGGGATGCCCTTTCGAGCCCGAGGGCGCCCCATGAGTTCACCTAACGCGCGCAGGTAGGTCAGCTCAGGAACGGAACTTGCAGATCAAGGCCCGTGTCATCCTTCCGGTCCGAATGGGCTGGCTCAAACATCGCGTCTAGGAGCGGTGCAATTGTATCACCCAGGTCGCCCACCATGACACGTCCATCGGAGCCGACTGCGTAGAAATGCCGATTGATACCCGGCGTCGCATGGCCGACGGTGATGGAGATCTTAACGCCTGCCTCCCGGCCGTAGGCCAGGATGCAACGCAGTCCCTCGCATGTCGCGTGCACTGAATAGATCGAGAAATACTCGGTGAAAGCCCGAAGCCGTTCGATCAGGGAGATCAGGGTGGCGCCGCTGGCGATTGCCCCGTCAATCAGGATGCACCTGGAAGCTCGCCGGCTGGGCACGAAGTCGCCCAGTCCTACGACCAGGTCATCGCCATAGTGGATCCTCTTGACATGTGGCCGGAGCGACCGGCCGGAAGGAAGCCAGCCCAGGGTCTCGGCTAGGATTCGGCCCTCGCGCTCAGGAGCGACGAAAAGGGCACCGGGATCGCTCATCCAGTCCAGCGGTGAGCCGGGAAGCCGCCGATAGATCGCTTGGAGGGCCGCGAGGTAGCGCCGCCGTTTCTCCACCGTCAGGGTGCCCGAGTTGGCGATCCAGGTCAACTCGCCAAACAGCTCGAGCACACCCGGATCCGAACGGGAGGCTACAAAGGCCCCCTCAGGAAGGTCTTCCGGAGAGCCGTTCGCACTCTGGAGGCTATGAAGCAAGCCTTGCTTGAAGTGCAAGAGAACTGTAAATTCAATGTCAAAGCGCTGTTCGAGGACCTTGGCGGCCGCTGCCATGTCCTGGGGTGTGTCAATGGCCGAATACGTGCGGATGCGTTCGATCATATGTCCTCCCGAGTCAGATGCGTTCACGTTTTGGAGGATCTCCGTGGAACTTCATCCCTTCCATGCGCAGCTCATAGTCGATGGCTCGCAGCAACTCTCGTGCACCCAACTCTGGATCTGATCCTGTTGGATCGATTACCGGGAGCGCCAGCCGTTTGAAGGTATCGTTTTTGCTTCTCTCGAAACGCTCCAGGCTCCACCGCAGCTCCTGCCGGCGAAAAGCGTCGGCCACAAAAAAGCGGACCTTCAAGCGCCGGTCCGGAAGCGAGGTCATTTTGCCCTGCTCCTCGAAGAAGGGTCCGATGTCGACCTTGGCGATCGGATGGAGATAGTCTTCGCTGAGTGCGCTCCTACCCCATTCCTGGATCTCGTCGGCGAGGGCCAGTACATAGGCGAATGGATTCTCCTCGAACTTGAGCATGGGGCGGAGGCCGGGATGGTTGTGAACAGCGATCGCGTCGGCCACGTAGTCAATCGGCTGCCACGCGCTCCTGTCTCTGGAATGCAAAAGACTCTCGGCGTCGGCGAATTCGTAGAGATTGAGCGCTGCCAGGATGCCATGGTCGACAGTGGTCTCCCAGGTGAGGTCCGACGTGTGGGGCCCGGAATCCCCGAGCAGATTGTGCCTGCGGATGATGCTCGTCAACTCGGCCTGAATCTTTCTTCTATAGCTAGCCAAATCGGGAAAGCGCTCTCCTCCTTGGAGGTCTTGGAGAAGTGTGCGCAAGCGTCCTCCAGCTAGCCGTTGCACCAGGTCGGCGAGCGACGAGGAAAAGCGGAGCCACGATTCCGGAAGATTCTCCCGCGGCCCTCCTGACCGCGAGCGCTCCACATAGGTACGCGGGCCGAAGTGCCGCAGGAAGTGTGAGATGGGGTAGGCATGATCGTGGAGTAAAGCCGTCAGCCACCAAGTGGCCTCTATCAGCGAATCGGATGTCTGCTCGTTCCAGCCCAGGAGCTTGCGGATCAGTGCGCCCAGAGTCTGGCCCTCGGCCTGTACGTTTCCGAGCAGGATCTGTCCGCAGACGCCGACGTTGATAACGTGGCTGTACTCGTCCCGGTAGGCTTTCTCCGTCAGCCAATGGTAGACGTCGAGATCCTTCATGCGCTGGACGAGCTCCAAGAGCCGCCCAAGAATCTTCGGGCTGCCTTTGTTGCCTGCAGCTTTCGTGGTCAGGAATGCGCAGACAGAATCGATCACCTGCCAATAGAGATCGCTGAATGCCTCCGGCTGCTCGTCGAGGACCTGAGCCATATCAGAAGCTCTGCTCCTCCAATGTGACACCGCACCAGCTCGCCGCCTGGGCCAGACACTGTGCGTTCGTGAGGCTGATCCAACCTGTATGAGACTCATAGAAGGACTGCCGCGCTTTGGAGACGACCTGCCGATGCCTTTCGAACAGGCGCAGGAGTTGCTGCTGGCAGGCGGCTAGGATCTCGCGGGAGCCGAGGCGCTGCTCGCGGTAGCGGGACAAGTTCCACGGTGCCTTGAGAAAAACCGTCCGCCGGTCCGTCCCGGAAGCAACGACCTCGACCTCCTCCTGCTGGGGAAAGATGAGATAGTCGAAGCACTGCGGCAGGAAATACTCGAAACTCGTGCTGGCGTACTCGAGCTTCGCACGAGTCTCGCTCGGGAGATCCATAAGGAAGATCGGCAGGCCGGCGCCCGATCTCATGGGCTCGTCATCGTTCGGGTCTCGGAACGCGTCGAGGAGGATCAACTCGGGGACTGGGTTCATCTTGCCCAGCCAGAGGACGGCCTGGTACCATCGCCATTGGGCAAGGTGACGCGTGCTCACCAGGATACAGTGCGGCTTCGCGATTGCATGGGTGTAGACAAAGAGCTGGCGGCGGTGCTCTCTTTCGAATTCGGCATGGAGCCAGGGCTTCTTCGTGCCAAAGAATGCCTTCAAATCTTCAAACAGTTGTTCGGCCTGCTCCCGGGGAAGCTCGAAGGCGGCTTCCAATTCGCTGAGAATGGCTTCCTGATCTGCTGCCGGCAGGCTCGTGCGGATCTGGCTCACCCGGTCAACGTCGAAGATGGAGACCAGCTTTTCGATGACCTCGGAATACGTCCGCTTAGCCTGCTCACAAATGTCGCGGACCTCGGGGAGATCGGCACTCTTCAGGCAGTTGTCGATCCGGATTTGATCTCCAAGGACGGAACGTACCAGCTTTTCGGTGCATTCAAGATATTCTGCCTGACGGCGAGCCCGTTCAGGGTTGGTAAAGCTCGCCATCGGATTAATGCCGAGGAAGAGCTCGGTCCGGACCGAAGGTTCGCCAACAAAATCTCGCAACTTCTGGAGGACGTAGAGGTGACCAAGGTGGTAGTCGATCCGGTCCTTGTCGTGCTTGGCACCCCATATGCTGAGAATCCTCAGCGGGTCCTCGCGGTGATGAGTCAACACCTCTTCTAGAGGTGGATTCCGTAGAAGGTTGCGCAGGAAGATTGAATGTCGATCCGACGGGTCGTACTTGTACACATCGGCGGGCTCGGGAATCGGCCCAATGCGTGTCCAGGTGGCGGCGCGGACCGCCTGCATGGCAGATACCAGTGGCGCGGGCGGAGTTGCACTCTTCGCGCGGGGCCGGCGCAACCTCTTCAGAAGGCCTTGATAGGCGTCTTCGGTACTGACATCGTAGTAGGAGGCGCCCCTGAGGAATCGAGGAATGAGCCCGGTGTGCTCAGCAGAGAACAGGACGGGAATGAAGCGGTGATTCTTGGCTCTCGATTCAAAGAGGTCTTGCTGAACCAGATGGAGCTCCCATGCGCTGCCGCGTCCTTCAGGGCTCGACGCGCCGCTGCCCTCGCTCGCATATCCAGGGCTGAAGATGATCAGAACATAATCAGCCGTCTCGATCTGTCGCCCGGACCAGGCAGCCCAACCCTCCTCGGGTTCCTGATCACTGTCGATGACGACCTCGAGCCCTTCCTTCGCAAGGCGCACTGCGAAGGCCTGAACTCTCTTCTTGTGCTGCGGCGGTTTCTGGAAATAGCTGATAAAGACGAGAGGGGAGCGGTGAGCGCCTGTATCGTCTCGTTCCATTTCGTCAGCGAGCCCTAACCTCGCGGCCAGATCCTACCTTTGGCTGAGTCTGTAGTCTACCATCTTGACGTCGCATTGGAACCCCCTTTCCTCAACGGGCGAGCGGGATCTTGCCTCTTCTACTTCCCCGGCACCGTCAGCAGGGCACCGCGGGTGACGTAGTCGTTCAGGGTCATGAAGATCAGGATCGCCAGGAAGAAGAACCCGGTCAGAGCCGTCAGCTTCGTCAGGCGCGTGCTGTGGCGGACGTGCATGAAGAAGAGGATGACGAGGAGCGCCTTGGTGACGGCGATCGTCAGGGCCACGACGTCGTTGGCCCAGCCGAGGTCGACCTGGGCGACGGCCCAGGTGATGCCGGTGAGGACCATCAGGGCGGCGAAGACCCCGAAGTACATCCAGGGGGAGGAAACGTGCTCGTGGTGCTCGGGCATGCCTCGGTTCTCCGCGCTCAGGCCGCGTGGGCCCCGAGCAGGTAGAGGAGCGGGAAGAGGAAGATCCAGACGATGTCGACGAAGTGCCAGTAGAGGCCGGTCATCTCCAGCGGGTTGTAGTACGTGCTGTCGTATTTTCCCTTCCAGGCGTAGACGGCCAGCACTCCGAGGATGATCATGCCGATGATCATGTGGGTGGCGTGCAGGCCGGTCATGACGAAGTAGAGGGAGAAGAAGAGCGAGGCGTGCCGCTCGAGCTGGGGGTCTTCGGCCGGGTTGATCCCGTGCCCCCTCTCCCCGGCCCTCTCCCCCGTACCGGGGAAGGGGCTCTCCGCGGCATGCTCGCCGCCGTGCTCCGGCACGAAGTGGAAATTCGGCCCCGGGACGTGGTGGTGCGTGAACTTGTCCTTGTATTCGACCGTTTTGATGCCGAGAAAGACTGCACCCAGGACGATCGTGGCGATCAGGAAGAGCACGATCCACTTGCGCCGGTTCACCTGCGCGGCCCAGATGGCGAGGGCCATCGTCAAGCTGCTGCAGATCAGGACGGCGGTGTTGATGCCGCCGAGCAGGACGTCCAGCGTGTTGCTGCCGAGCAGGAAGGCCTCGGAGTAGGCCCGCCGGTAGACCACGTAGGCGAGGAACAGGCCGCCGAAGAACATGATCTCGGTGACCAGGAACAGCCACATCCCCAGCGTCGAGGACTCCTTCTGCTGCGCGAGGTCGTCGAACTGGTGCTGCAGCGCCGGGTGCGCCGGGTGATGATGCGCTTCGTGCGCGTGCGGTTCCATGGTCGTGCTAGCCAACGCGTGCCTCCGGATGCGAGGTGCGGTCGTGCACCTCTTGCGGGTTGTACTCGTACGGTCCGTGGGTGACGACCGGAGGGGTGTAGAAGTTCTCGGTCGGCGGCGGCGACGGCGTGTCCCATTCGAGGCCGAGGGCGCCCCACGGGTTGTCGCCGCTCTTCGCGCCGTAGCGCATCGACCAGGCGAAGTAGAAGAGCGGCAGGATGTAGCCGACGCCGAGGATCGAGGCCCCCGCGGTCGACAGGACGTTCAGCACCTGGAACTCGGGCGGGTAGGACCAGTAGCGGCGCGGCATGCCGAGGTAGCCGAGCACGAACTGCGGCAGGAAGGTCAGGTTGAACCCGACGAAGACCAGCAGGGCCGCCAGCCGCGACAGGAACGCCGGATAGAGCTTGCCCGAGATCTTCGGCCACCAGTAATGGAGGCCTCCCATGTAGCCCATGATCGTGCCGCCCACCATGATGTAGTGGAAGTGGGCGACGATGAAGTACGTGTCGTGCACGTGGACGTCGATGCCGAGCGTGGCGATCATCACCCCCGTCAAGCCGCCGATGGTGAACAGGCCGATGAAGCCCAGGGCATAGAGCATCGGGGTCTGGTAGGAGATCGAGCCCTCGTAGAGCGTCGCCGTCCAGTTGAACACCTTGATGGCCGAGGGGACCGCCACCAGCATCGAGAGGATCGAGAAGATCGTGCTGGCGTAGATCGACTGGCCGGTCAGGAACATGTGGTGCCCCCAGACCAGGAAGCCGAGCACCGCGATGGCAATGCTGGCGAAGGCGACGAAGCGGTAGCCGAAGATCCGCTTGCGCGCGAAGGCGGCCACCAGCTCGCTGATCACTCCCATCGCCGGCAGGATCATGATGTAGACCGCCGGGTGCGAGTAGAACCAGAACAGGTGCTGGAAGAGGATGGGGTCGCCGCCCAGCCGGGGGTCGAAGATGCCGAGGTGGAGCACCTTTTCGGCCGCCACCAGCAGCAGGGTGATGGCGATGACCGGCGTCCCGAGCACGATGATCACGCTCGTCGCATAGCTCGACCAGATGAAGAGCGGCAGCCGGAACCAGGTCATGCCGGGCGCCCGCATGCGGTGGATGGTGACGATGAAGTTCAGCCCGGTGAAGATGGTCGAAAATCCATTGATGAAGATACCGAGCGCCGCGGTGACGACGTAGCTGTTCGAGTAGGCGGTGCTGAACGGCGTATAGAAGGTCCAGCCGGTGTCGACGCCGCCGTGCGCGATCGCCCATAAAGTGAAAATCCCGCCGAGGTTGTAGACGTACCAGCTCGCCAGGTTGAGCCGGGGGAAGGCCAGGTCCCTGGCGCCGATCATCAGCGGCACCAGGAAGTTGCCCAGCACCGCCGGGATCGCGGGGATGAGGAAGAAGAACACCATGACGATGCCGTGCATGGTGAACATCCGGTTGTACATGTCGGGCTGCATGAGGTCGCCTTCCGGCGTCAGCAGCTCGAGGCGGAGCAGCAGGGCGAACAGGCTGCCCAGGGCGAAGAAGACCGTGACCGAGAGGAGGTAGAGGATGGCGATCCGCTTGTGGTCGCGGGTCAGGAGCCACGAACGGACGCCATAGGCGGCGTTCAGATAGTTCGGCCGTTCGTACCCGGTCTCCGGGCCCGGTGCGACGGTTGCGGAGGAAAGTTCTGTGCTCATGGTCGGACGGTCACCTCTGCCCCGCTGGATTCTTCAAGGGAGCGGATGTAGGAGATGAGCTGCGTGAGCTGCTCTTCGGTCACCTGCCCCTGGTAGGTCGGCATGATCGGCTGCCAGCCGGCCGTCACCTTGGCCATCGGGTTGAGGATCGATTCGCGCAGGTAGTTCTCGTCGGCGACGACGGTGCGCCCGTCCTGGAGCCTGACCTGGTTGCCGAACAGCCCTTCGAGGGTGGGCGCGCGCGCCAGGCCGGCCTGGCTCGGGTTGTGGCAGGTCTGGCAGGCGAGCTGCTCGAAGAGATCGGCGCCCGAGGCCACCACCGAACGGCCCGCGGGGCCGCCGGACAGCCACTCCTCGTACCGGCTCGGCTCCATCGCCACGACGCTGCCGATCATCCGGGAGTGCTCGCCGCCGCAGTACTCGGCGCAGAACAGATGAAAGACACCCGGCTTGGTGGCCTCGAACCAGACGGAGGTGTAGCGGCCCGGGACCGCGTCCTGCTTCACCCGGAAGGCAGGGACGAAGAAGCTATGGATCACGTCCTCCGACTGCAGGAGCAGTTGGATCGGCTGCCCCACCGGGATGTGCAGCGTATTGATCTCGCGCTGACCCGTCGGGTGCTGGAACTTCCACATCCACTGCTTGCCGATCGAGTAGTACTGGACTGCGTCGGCCGGCGGACGGTAGATGTTGATGAACACCCGCGTGCCCCAGAAGAACATGACCAGCATGATGGCGAGCGGGATCAGCGACCAGGCGATCTCCAGCCAGAACGGCGCCCTCTCCGCCAGGCCCACCTCGTCGGGGGAGCGCCGGCGGTATCTGGCCATGAAATAGATGATCAGGACGGCGATCAGGAGCGAGAAAAAGATGCTCACCGCCGACCAGGCGAAGAAAAGGGCGTCGATCTGCGGCGCGACGCTGGAGGCCGATTCGGGAAAAAGCGGTAGATCGGATGCCATGCTCTGCATGGTCAGGCTGCCCCCAGAGGACCGTTGTCCCGGGTCTCCCGCCGGCGCAGGAGGACCATCATCAGCACGAGCCCGGCGACCGTGGCAACGGCCGCGAGCCGCAGGATCTTGAACGTCGCCGCGCTGTAGCGTCCGATCGTGGGATCGTAGTGGAAACAGTAGAGGATGACGTTGTCGATGGCCGAGCCGGTGCGGCGGCCGGCCGACTCCATCACCGCCATGCGGATGTCGCGCGGCGGGTAATCGATGCCGAACAGGTAGCGCGAGATCCGGCCGTCGGGCATGGCCACGACGACGCCGGCGGCATGGGCATACTCGTCGCGCTCCGCGTCATAGACGTAGCGGAAGCCGGCCGCGTCGGTCAGTGCGGAGATGGCGTCCTGGCCGCCGGTCAGGAAGTGCCAGCCGGCGGCGCTCTGCGGGCGGCCATAGCGTTCGAGCGTCCGGCGCTTGGCATCCGCGGCGAGCTGCGGGGTCTCCCCCGGATCGATGCTCACCACCACCACTTCGAAGTCCCGGCCGGGCTCGAACGTCAGCGGCTTCAGGCTGGTCGCCAGGCCGTTCAGGACCATGGGGCAGAGCATCGGGCACTCGTAATAGGAGAAGACCAGGACCACCGGCCGCTTGCCGAACAGGCCGCCGAGCCGGACCGGGCGGCCGGACGCGTCGCGGAACGCGAGGTCGAGCGGCACCGGCTCGCCGAGGCGCTGGTCGAAACGCACCTGCTGCAACGGTTTTGCCATGGCCGCCGCGTTGGGGCCGAGCCCCGGCCCGGGGCCGGTCCACACCCGGTCGCCGGCGAAGGCCGAAGAGGCGGCCAGCAGGGCGGCCGCGAGCGTGAGGGTCGAGAGGAGACGGGTCAAAGCGGGCTCTCCTGTGGCGCCGGCCCCCTCACCCCCGGCCCCTCTCCCAACCGCACTCCCTGGCCCCCGGGAGAGGGGAGCAGAGACCGCTCGCGATCCCTCTCGGAAGTGTCTTCCTTCCCCCCTCTCCCGGGGGATGGGAGGGCGGTTGGGAGAGGGGGGCCAGGGGGGTGAGGGGCCCCGCCCACCACCTCCGCCCCGAGGCCCCGGCTGGCGATCACCTCCATGGCGACGTCGATCGGCACCCGCACCCGTCCTTGCGCGGGGTCGACCCAGGCCGGGCTGTCGAGGACGCTGTCCTCTTCCTCCCGCAGATCGCGCATGTCCTTCTCGTCGTCGGTCTGCAGTGGCGGCCCCGGCGGCGGACCCTGGGGGATGGCCGCCTCGATCGGGGACGGGCGCACGTCCCTCTTCTCGTCGAAGCGCTCGAAGCCGCGGATCGTCCACAGGACCAGGACCTGCACCACGAGGGCGATAGCGACTAGGCCGCCGACCAGCCAGGCGATCGCCTTCAGGTCGATCTCGCGGTCGAACGTCCCGGTCGTGTCGTGCGGGATCTTTCGGGGCTCGTCCCGGGTATGGGGCCCGATGTGGATCTCACTCATGAGCGAGCACCTCCGGGAGATTGGGGTCGCCGACCGGCAGCAGCGGCGCGCGCTTGAGCTCGCGCAGGAAGAAGAAGACGAAGACGCCGCCGATGGCCACCGGCGCCGCCAAATAGAGCCAGTAGAACCTGAAATCCTGGTATTCGAACCCGGGCTCGACCTGCCAGAAGAGGTCGACCAGGCGCATGACGAGCATCAGCACGGCCACACCCGCCAGCCGCGAGGCCCGGCTCTTCAGGTCGCGCGACAGGAGAAGGGTGAAGGGCAGCATGAAGTGGAAGAGCACGATCACCAGCGCCACGTAGCCCCAGCCGTGCCGGATGCGGTGGAGGTACCAGACGATCTCCTCCGGCAGGTTGCCCGCCCACATGATCAGGAACTGGGAGAACGAGAAATAGGCCCAGAGCATGGTGAAGGCGAGCATCAGCTTGCCCCAGTCGTGGAAGTGGCCGCTGCGCAGGACGTGGTCCATGGGCGCACGGCGTGACAGCCAGAGCGCGCAGACGATCAGGAAGGCGAGGGCCGAGAGGGCCTGGCTGCCCATCATCGAAACGCCGTAGATCGTCGAGAACCAGTGCGGATCGAGGGACATCAGCCAGTCGACCGCGGCGAAGGTCGTCGCCAGGCAGTAGGCGGCGAGGCCGGGGCCCGCGAGGAGCTGCATGCGGCGCGTCAGGCCCGGGTCGTCGCCGTGGTCCTGGCGCCAGGACAGGCGGCTGAGCAGCCAGGCGATGCCGCCCCAGACCACGAAATAGAGCACCAGCCGGACGAAGAAGAAGGGCAGGTTGAGATAGGCCTCCTTGCTCTGCAGGATGGCATCGCCGGCCACCACCTCCGGACGCGCCCAGGAATAGAGCTCGCGCATCCCCAAGACGAGCGGGAGGAAGAGCACCACCAGGAACGGCAGCGTGCGCGCGGATGCCTCCAGGATACGGCGGGCGACGAGGCCCCAGGCGCCGCGGGTGAGATGGTGGAGCAGGAAGATCGCGAGCGAGCCCGCGGCGACGCCGACCCAGTAGACCCAGCCGACCAGCCAGGCGCGGTAGAAGTAGGCCGGCGACAGGATCCACCCGAGGACGCAGGCGGCGGCGCCCAGCCCGCCGGCAATCAGGGCGGTGCGCTGGACGCGGTCGACCGCCGCCGGAGCGGTGAACGCCGCGGCGTCGAGGCGGTCGAGGCGATCGGGGCGAAAACCGGGCTCTGCGTTCATGGCACCTCGGTGGGTCGGGACGTGCCCGCTGCGAGCTCCCGCTCGATCTCCTGGCGCCGCGCGGGCGGCAGGTCGGCCAGGCGGGCGTTCTGGCTGTACTGGAGGGCGCGGATGTAGGCGGCGATGGCCCAGCGGTCCTCCAACGGCACTTGCGGGGCGTAGCTGGGCATCACGCCGAACCCCTCGGTGATCACCTGGACGAAGTAGTCGGTCGGCACGCTGAGCAGCCGCGCGTCGTGGTACGAGGTCGGCTGCTTGTAGCCGCGTTGGACGATCATGCCGCGTCCGCTGCCGGTACGGTCGTGGCAGGGGGAGCAGAAGACGTCATAGCGCTGCTGGCCGCGGCGCAGCAGCTCCAGGGTGACCGGTGGGCCTCCGGCCGGGACCGTCCACCGCGCCACGGTCAGGCCGGTGTAGGGAGCGATCTTCTCGCCCCTCTCGCCGCCGATACCGCCGCGCGGCACCGTGCCGGCCGGCAGCGGGCGCGCGCCCTTGCTGTCGGCATAGAAGGCGCTCGCCTCCAGCGGCTCGACCTTGTTCTGGTCGTGCATGTTCTGCCGGCAGCCGGCGAGCAGCAGGACCGAGCAGGCCAGGAGTAGCGCGAGGCCCCTCACCCCCCTGCCCCCCCTCTCCCATCCGCCCTCCCTACCTCCCGGGAGAGGGGGGAAGGAGACAGGGGAAGCTGGAAGCGATTCTTCGGGGCACCACGACTCCCCTCTCCCGGCGGTTCGGGAGGGCGGATGGGAGAGGGGCCGGGGGTGAGGGGCCAGGGCTCTAGGGCTCAACGTCCGACACCTCGCTCGCATTGAGGTCCAGGAGGAAGCTCCGGGTCTGGTCGCGGTCGAACTTCGGATCGCGCGCCTCGACCACCAGGAAGTAGCGGTCGCGCGACGCCAGGGCGAAGCGCGGCACGTTGAAGACCGGGTGGTACGGGTGCGGCAGCCCGTTCAGGGCGAACATGCCGAGCACCGCCGACAGCGCCGCCGCCAGGATCGTCGTCTCGAAGGTCGGCACGATGAAGGCGGGCCAACTGTGGAACGGCCGGCCGCCGATGTTGAGCGGATATTCGATCACCGACGCCCAGTACTGGAGCATGTAGCCGCCCACCATGCCGCACAGGCCGCCGATCAGCACGATCAGCGGCAGCTTCGAGCGATGATGGCCGAGGGCGTGGGCAAGCTCCTCGATCGGGTAGGGCGTATAGGCCTCGGCGCGCTCGTAGCCCGCCGCGTGGACCTTGTGCGCCGCCTCGATCAGGGCCTCGGCCGACTGGAACTCGGCCATCAGGCCGTAGATCTCGCGCCGCTCGAGCTGCTCGCGCTGATTACCGTGGGCCTGGGTCATTCGCAGGCACCTCCGTGGACGCGCTCCCCTTGGTGCCGGGCACGATGGTGCGCATCTCGAAGATCGAGATCATCGGCAGGAAGCGGATGAACAGGAAGAACAGGGTCAGGAACAGGCCGATGGTGCCGGCGAAGGTCATCCAGTCCCACCGCGTGCCCTGGTACATGCCCCACGACGACGGCAGGAAGTCGCGGTGCAGGCTGGTCACCACGATGATGAAGCGCTCCAGCCACATGCCGACGCTGACGATCAGCGAGATCACGAACAGCCAGGCCGGCGACGTGCGGAAGCGCCGGAACCAGAGGAGCTGCGGCACGAAGCCGTTGCAGAGGATCAGCCCGAACCAGTGCCATTTGTACGGCCCGAAGACGCGGTTGATGAACGCGAACTTCTCGTAGTGGTTGCCGCTGTACCAGGCGAAGAAGAACTCCATCAGGTAGCCGTAGACCACGATCATGCCGGTCGCCAGCATCACCTTGCCCATGTTCTGCAGATGGCGTGTGGTGATGAAGTCCTGCAGGCCGAAGACCGCGCGCAGCGGGATGGCGAGGAGCAGGACCATGGCGAAGCCGGCGTAGATCGCGCCGGCCACGAAGTAGGGAGGGAAGATCGTGGCGTGCCAGCCCGGGATGATGCCGATGGCGAAATCGAACGACACCACGGTGTGGACCGAGAGCACCAGCGGCGTGGCCAGGCCGGCGAGCAGCACGTAGGCCGTCTCGTAGTTGTGCCAGTGCGACGAGACGCCGCGCCAGCCCATGGCGCCGAAGCCGTAGACGACCTTGGCAAAACGGTTCTTCGACCGGTCGCGCAGCGTCGCCAGGTCGGGGATCAGGCCGACGTACCAGAAGAGCATCGACACCGTGGCGTACGTGGAAACCGCGAACACGTCCCACACCAGCGGGCTGCGGAACTGCGGCCACATGCCCATGGTGTTCGGATAGGGGAACAGCCAGTAGGCG
Source organism: uncultured Holophagales bacterium (assembly GCA_963842525.1). GTDB lineage: Bacteria > Acidobacteriota > Thermoanaerobaculia > Multivoradales > UBA5704 > UBA5704. The sequence goes on along the minus strand of CAWJGT010000008.1, from coordinate 50,671 downwards.
AGCCACGGCCGGCCGAGATGGAGGACCGGGAACATGCCGGCGCAGGCCACCGCGAAGAGCGTCATCGCTTCGGCGAAGCGGTTGATCGACGTCCGCCACTCCTGGCGCAAGAGCAACAGGATCGCCGAAATCAGCGTGCCGGCGTGGCCGATGCCGATCCACCAGACGAAGTTGATGATCGCGAAGCCCCAGCCCACCGGCTGATTGACGCCCCAGATGCCGACACCCTTGACGAGCAGCCAGGTCACCGACATCAGGAAGAGCATCATGATCATGAACGAGATCCCGAAGGCGGCGAACCACCACTTGGGCGCCTTCTGCAGGACCACCGAGCTGATCTTGTCGGTGACCGTCGCCGTCGTATGCCCCGGGGCCACGACTGGCGGCTTGGAGGGCGGAGCGGCGGGAGAGAACGTCGCGCCGCCGTCGTCAAGAGTGGCCATGCTCAGTCCTTTCCGCCGGTTCGAGCAGGGGATTCGGATTGCGCAGCTTGGCGAGATAGGTGGTGCGCGGCCGGGTGTTGATCTCTTCGAGGAGGCCGTAATTGAGCGGATCCGCCTGCCACTGCGTCACCGTCCAGGCCTCGTCGTTCAGGTCGCCGAAGACGATCGCCTGCGTGGGACAGGACTGCTGGCAGGCGGTCTGGAGCTTGTCGACCGGGATGCCCTGCCCCTCGACCTTGGACTCGATCTTCGCCTGCTCGATCCGCTGTACGCAGTAGGTGCACTTCTCCATCACGCCGCGCATGCGCACCGTGACGTCCGGGTTGTACAGCATGCGCATGAGCGGGCTCTCCCGGTCGCTGTAACGCAGGAAGTTGAACCGCCGCACCTTGTAGGGGCAGTTGTTCGAGCAGTAGCGGGTGCCCACGCAACGGTTGTAGACCATGTCGTTCAGGCCTTCGTCGCTGTGCGCCGTGGCTGCCACCGGGCAGACCACCTCGCAGGGGGCGTTCTCGCAGTGCATGCAGGGGACCGGCTGGTTGTGGATCGCCGGCTCGTCGAGGACGCCGTAGAAATAGCGGTCGATGCGCAGCCAGTGCATCTCGCGCCCGGCGAGCACCTGGTCCTTGCCGACCACCGGGATGTTGTTCTCCGCCTGGCAGGCGATCACGCAGGAGCTGCAGCCCGTGCAGACGTTCAAGTCGATGGCCATGCCCCACTTGTGCCCCTCGTACTTATGGGCGGGATACATGGACATGTCGTCCTTTGGCTTCTCGCGGTGCTTCTTGATGAAGTCCCGGTCCTGCCGGAATTGCTCCAGCGTGCCAGTGCGGATCAAGTGCCGGCGCTCGGCCTCCGCGGAGGCCAGGGGGATTTCGCTCTCGCCGCTCTCCAGCACGTGGTGGTTCTGCGTGCAGGCGAAGGCGTGGTGCTCGCCGAGGCCGCGGACCTCGACCCCGCGGGCGGTCCACAGCGCGTCCGAGGTCCGCAACGCGTAGGCGTTGAAGCCGGCCCCGCTGGCGTGCTGGCCGGCGCGGGTGCGGCCATAGCCGAGGGTGAGCACGGCCGTGTTCTCGGCCATCCCGGGCTGCACCCAGACGGCGGCCTGGAGCTTGCGCCCCTTCCAGGTCAGCTCGATTTTCTCTTCCAGGCGCACGCCCAGGCGCTGGGCCGTGGCCGGGCCGAGCAGGACGGCATTGTCCCAGGTGAGCTTGGTGATCGGCTTGGGCAGCTCCTGGAGCCAAGTGTTGCTCGCGAAGCGGCCATCCCAGACCGTCGGATCGGGACGGAAGCACAAGGTGATCACATCTTTCTGCGCGCGGGCCCGCTGGACGTCCTGGAGGATCTGGGCGGCGGCCTGCTGCGCCGCGCCGCCCGCCACTCCGGCGGAGACCGGCGGGAGCTGGGTGTTGGGCAGGAAGCCGTCGTGCAGGGCGGCGCGCCAAGCCCCCTCGAAGTCCCCGACCAGCAGGGTCTGCCAGTGCGCCCGGACCAGGTCGTAGCTCGTGGCATCCGGCTGGCTGCCGAGGGCGGCCAGCACCTCGTGCGCGCTCTTGCCGTCGTAGAGCGGCTCGATCAGCGGCTGGATGATGCTGACCGTGCCATCGAAGGCGCGGGCGTCGCTCCAGGTCTCGAGCTCGTGCGCCGCCGGGATGTGCCAGTGGCAGCGCTCGGAGGTCTCGTCCCCGTACAGGCCGTGGTGGATGCGCAGCCGCACCTTGTCCAGGGCGGCGGCGAAGCCGAGGTCGGCCGGCGAGGTGTAGACCGGGTTGACGCCGTCGAGCATCAGCAGGATGTCGACCCGGCCGGCGCCCATGTCGCGCACCAGCTCGGCGAGCGATTCGGCGTAGGAGACGGAGGGAGCCGGGGGGACCGGCGCGGCCTCGACCGGCTCGGTGTGGAAGACGGTCGCGCCCACGTTGCCGAGGGCCTGGTTGATGGCGTGGATCAGCACCTGGCAGGCCGGCGAGAGGTATTCGTCGCCGGCGACGAGCGAGCGGCCGGCATTCTGCCGCAGATCCTGCGCCACGGCCTGCACCCAGCGCTGCGCCCTTTTACCGGTCAAATCGTCGGCCAGCACCTGGCCGCCGCCTGCGCCTGTCACACCCAGGGCCTGCGCAAGGGCGGCCGTGAAGGCCTCGACCTCGGCGGGCGGGAGCTGCAGCCGGTGGTCGGAGATCGTCGAGGTGTTGGTCGGCATGCTCTCGACGCAGTAGAGGCGGTTCATCTCCGGGCGGCTCGCCCGCACCTGGCGGTTGGCGGTGAAGTCGCGCGAGTAGCGGACGTTGCCCGGCCCGCAGGTGAGGACGTCGGAGTCGATCGCCAGGACCACGGCGGCGCGCGAGAAGTCGTAGCGGGTCTCGACCGGACGGCCGAAGGCGCTCATCGCGGCGGCGTGGGCGTGGTGGTGCCCGGCCGGCTCCCAGCGGTGCCAGCGGGCCCGCGGGTATTGCGTGAGCAGCGCCTGGATCTGCGCCGCGAGGGTCGGCGAGGTGACCGCGCCGGTGAGGATGCGGAGCCCGTCCCCGCCGAGCGCCTGGAGAGCGCGCAGCGCCGCCCCGGTGTCGCTGACGAAGCCGCTCCAGGTCGAGATGCGGCCGGCGCGGGCGACCGACTGTGAGCGCTGCGGGTCGTAGAGCGTCAGGACGGCGGCCTGGGAGAAGACGTCGGTGGCGCCGAGGCTCGCCGGGTGGTCCGGGTTGCCCTCGATCTTCGTCGGCCGGCCCAGGTGGCTCTCGGCGAGGACGCCGGTCGCATAGCCGCCCAGGGTGAGGGCGGTGGCGAAGAACAGCGGCTTGCCCGGGATGACCTGCTCGGGCTGGCGCACGTAGGGGACGATCCTCTCGACCGGCTGCTTCGTGCAGCCGGTCAGGCCGGCGAGAGCGAGGGAGGCGCCGGCGAGCTGCAGGAAGCCGCGGCGGGAGACGCCTTCAGCTCCCTCGGCCCCAGAAGGCCACTCGGAGGCCTGGCGCGGGAACTCGCGGTGGAGCATTTCCTCGAACTGCGGGGTCCCGGCGAGCTCTTCGAGGCTCCGCCAGAGCTCCGGCCCCTTCTTGTCCCGCAGCTTCGCGCGCACCTGCTCCAGGTCGAGGGGCTCGGCCGCCCCGCACCGGCAGCCCGCCTCGGCGCCGCATTTGCCTTTCACACCGCTGGTGCTGTCCATCCGTTGGCTCGCTCTCGTTGAGTCGTGTCAGGGATCCGGTCTGGCAGCCCGCCCGCTCTCACCTGTGGCAGGTCGAGCAGCTCGTCATCGGCCTCACGTCATACTCCTTGACCAGCCGCGCCTGCAGCGCCCTGGCCGCGGCCGGATCGGCCGGCGGCTGCCACTGGAGGTTGAACACCTCTTCGCGCGGCCGCACAAATTTCCCGGGATCGCGGTGGCAGTCCAGGCACCACTCCATCTGGAGCGAAGCCTCCTGGAACACCAGCGGCATCTGGTCCACCTGCCCGTGGCAGGTCACGCAGCCGATCCCCTTGGCCACGTGGACGCTGTGGTTGAAGTAGACGAAGTCGGGCAGGTCGTGCACGCGGGTCCACTGGATCGGCACGTTGTCGCGAAAGCTCGCCCGCACCGGCTCCAGCATGTCCGCGTTCGTCCAGATCTGCCGGTGGCAGTTCATGCACGTCTCGGTCGACGGGATCCCGGCGAAGCCCGACGTCTCCACCGAAGTGTGGCAGTACCGGCAGTCGATCCCCAGGCCCGTGACGTGATGGTCGTGGCTGAACGGCACCGGCTGCTTGAGGATCACCCCCTGGCGTGTGGCGTACGACGAGCGCAGCAGGGTCGAGAAGACCCAGGCGAAGAACGCCAGGAAGAAGACCGCGCCAAAGATGCTCACCTTGGCGACCGTGTTGGTGCTGCGATGGAAGATCTGCATCGGACGGCCCTCCCTAGCCACCCAGCGACAGGACGATATCGGAGCGCAGGTCTGGGTTCAAGGGACTTTGTGAAAGTCGTCACAAGGTCATCCTATAGCACGGCCTTTTCGGGCTGCAAGATGGGTGCCTCGGCCAGAGGGAACCCTGGGAGCGCCGGCGTCCCGCCGGCCCGGAGCTGCGCCGACCGCTGAGGCACCGCCAGACACCGCCACCGCTCCAGCAGTCGGCGGCTTCGTCTCATCCACGGCCTCGTGGAGAGCCGGCGGGACGCCGGCGCTCCGTGCGCCCGTGAGCGCACTCGTTCAGAGAGGTGCAAGTCCTCTCCAGGCATACGCTCTCCGGCCTGAAACCGAAGGTAACTGCGTCGCCGCGAGGCGGGGTGGGGAGCAACCGGAGGTGAGAGACCAGTCCGCAGAATGACGAACTCGATTCGGCCTTATGTACCCGGCGAGCCTGCGGAGTAAAGGCGAAGCTCAGACCCGCAAGGGAAGCCCACGGCGCTGAGGGGTAGCGTGAGAAAGCGGCCATGGGGGCCATGGGGTGGTTGGAGGCAGAATGGTCTCGCAGGGACGAGTGACGTGAAGCGGGGAGCCCTCGGTCGGGCCGGAGACTTGCCGAGGAGTCAGAGTCCTCATAGGAGCTGAGAAGCGCCGTAACGGGCGTGGAGCAAAGGAGGACAGGAAGGTGGATAGAGGAGGCGGAGTCTGACGGAAGTGAGACCGCGTGTGAGTGCCCTGAGGGCTAACCGAGCCGGAGACTCCCAAGGCCAGTGGGCGTGGGAGGAATCGTCAGTCCGAGCCAAGTCTATGTTGACGGGCCTCGAAGCTGAGGTCGAAAGAAGCTGTCAAACTCTTTGCTGTGCATAGGCTGTTCTCCGATTCCACAGCCTATGAACAGGCCGTCAATCCTCTCTGAGGTAAAACCACCAACCGGAGAGCCGGATGCGGGAGATCCGCAAGTCCGGTTCGGAGGGAGGGGGGGCCGGGTAACCGGTCCTCCCTACCCCTATCAGGCCCACCCACCCAATCCAGAGCCGATTTCTGGTCGAGCTGCGCCGATTCTGGAGGTTTCCCGGCTTCGGCGCAGTCGGACGCGACCTCGGCGCAGCCCGGCTGCACCTCGGCGTGCGCACCAACGCCGAGGCGTAGGTGACCTGCACCATGGTGGGGTCTACCTGCGCCAAGGTACAGGTATGCCCGGCTTTGGCGCAGCCCATCTGCACCTCGGCCGGCCAACCCGCGCCACGGCGCAGATCGACTGTACCTCGGCCCGGTCGGCCTCCACCTCGGCGCAGCAAGCTCCTTTTTCAGCAGTACGAGGCCAGGGGCAGGTGAGCTTTGCCCCGTGAGGTCTACAACACCTCGCTGGTGCGGCGGCTCACCTCGGGCTTCCAGGCCGGCAGGTCGAGGAACGAGGCGTCGTCCGCCAACCGCAGGCCGGGAATCCACTCGTCGAGCTCGCCGGGCTCGAACCGGCAGAGGCTGATCGCGTGCCAGAACCCCCCGGCCGGCACGCCGCCGAATTTGTAGCGGCCATCCGGAGAGAACGCCACCCACCCTTCAGGAAGGGAAAGAAGAACCGCCAGGCACCGGCCGGTCGCTACGTCCCAGAGGCGTATGGTTTGGTCGGCGGAGGCGCTGGCGAGGGTCTCTCCGTTTGGTCTGAAGGCCACGCTCCAGACCGTGTTCTGGTGTCCTGTGAGAGCCCGGATCTCGGAGCCGCTGTCGGTTTGCCAGAGCCGGACGGTTTTGTCTTCGGAGGCGCTGGCGAGGGTCTTGCCGTCAGGGCTGAAGACCACGCTCCTGACCGTGTCTTGGTGTCCAGTCAAGGTTCTGATTTCCGAGTCGGAGTCGGTCTGCCACAGTCGGACGGTTTTGTCGAAGGAGGCGCTGGCAAGAGTCTTGCCGTCAGGGCTGAAGGCCACGCTCCAGGCTGTGTCTTGGTGTCCGGTCAAAGTTTTGATTTCCGAGCCGGAGTCGGCCTGCCAGAGTCGCACGGTGTTGTCGGAGGAGGCGCTGGCGAGGGTCTTGCCGTCAGGGCTGAAGACCACGCTCCAGACTGTGTCTTGGTGTCCGGTTAAGGTTCTGATTTCCGAGCCAGACTCGGTCTGCCAGAGTCGCACGGTGTTGTCGGAGGAGGCGCTGGCGAGGGTCTTGCCGTCAGGGCTGAAGACCACGCTCCAGACTGTGTCTTGGTGTCCGGTTAAGGTTCTGATTTCCGAGCCGGACTCGGTCTGCCACAGTCGCACGGTGTTGTCGTCGGAGGCACTGGCAAGGGTCTTGCCGTCAGGGCTGAAGACCACGCTCCTGACCGTGTCTTGGTGTCCGGTCAAGGTTCTGATTTCCGAGCCGGACTCGGTCTGCCACAGTCGCACGGTGTTGTCGTCGGGAGCGCTGGCGAGGGTCTTGCCGTCAGGGCTGAAAGCCACGCTCCAAACCGTGTCTTGGTGCCCGGTCAAGGTTTCAATTTCCGAGCCGGACTCGGCCTGCCAGAGTCGCACGGTGTTGTCGGAGGAGGCGCTGGCGAGGGTCTTGCCGTCAGGGCTGAAGACCACGCTCCAAACCGTGTCTTGGTGTCCGGTCAAGGTTTTGATTTCCGAGCCGAACTCAGTCGGCCACAGTCGCACGGTGTTGTCGTCGGAGGCGCTGGCAATGGTCTTGCCGTCAGGGCTGAAGACCACGCTCCAAACCGTGTCTTGGTGTCCGGTGTAGACGCCCGCCTTATTTCGTGACCGCCGCCTGAGTTTTTCCCAGTTTTCAGCGTGGTCAGGTAGATTCGTCGGCGCAGGAGTGCGGGACGATTTTGCCTGTGGAGAGGTCGGGCAAGGCAAGCGAAGCCCGCCGGGCTCTCCTTGTGTCTTTTGGCGGACCGGGGATGACCCGACGGGCTTCCGAGAGGAGGCCATGTTAAGTCTGAAGGGCGTGGGCTGCAAGCAGTATCGAGAGCAGATGGACGGCGGGGCGGTTCCCGAGCTGAGCTGCCCGGATCCGGATTGTCAGAGGACCCGTCTGCGGGGCCACGGCTCCTACAAGCGCTTCCTCGCAGGAGTGCTTCAGGCCTTGCGGCGGGTGCGGTGCCCGCGTTGCAGGGTCAGCCATGCGGTGTTGCCGGAGGACGTGTGCGCCTATCGCGATTTGACCTTGGCGGCCGTGGAGGCGGGTCTGGCTGCGGGGAGTCCGAGCGAAGGCGCCGAGGTTTCAGGGCAGTGCGGCAGTTCGGGGGTGCGGCGGGTGCGGGGTTGGCTGCGCAGCGCGCACGAGCCCTTTGCCGCCAAGCTGCAGGCGCTGCTGGGGCCAGTGCCGGCTCCGTGGTGGCGGGGGGCGCAGGAGGTGGTGGGCCAGGCGGCGGGTTGGTTGACGCGGCTGCGGCACTTTCTGTGGTCGTCCTGGGGCTGCTTTTTCGGCGGAGTGAGCGGACTGTTCCGCCACGGCCGGCCGTCCTGGCGGTCAGGGGAGGCCTCTCCATAGGTTGGTAACTACCCATCGCAGGGTTCTGCCACGAAGCTACTGGCGGGGGCTGTGGGATGGTCCCAGAGCCCGATTGCGGAGACTTCGTGCGATGGATGAGAGCCAAAGAGAGCAGATTGCGTTGTTTCGCCACAGCGTCATTGCCGAGCTGATCAGCCGGCCGTTGGCGCCACGCGAAAAAGAGAAGCTGTTGTGTGCGATCGCGGAAAAGACGTGGACGATCCCGGGCAGCGCGCGCAGCCACGTCGGCCGTTCGACGGTGCGAGATTGGCTCGAGCTGTACCAGATCCATGGGTTTGAGGGGCTCAAGCCGGGCCCGCGTACCGATGCCGGGCGCTCGCGGGCGATCCCGGAGGAGGTGCAGGATCTGCTGCTGGCGCTGCGGGCCGAGCGGCCCGGTGCTTCGCTCGACAGCCTGATCCGCGCCGTGCATCTGTGCGGCCGCTTTGCGCCCAATCTGCGGCTGTCGCGCAGCAGCGTGCACCGCTTCTTCGCCGCCCAGGCGGTGCCGGCCCGCCAAGGGTCCAGCGCCGAGCCGGACGCTTTGGCTTTCACCTTTCCGCATGTCAACGACCTGTGGACCTCCGACCTGATGCACGGGCCCCGCCTGCTGGTGCCGGGGCGCAAGGACGGCGGCAAGACCTACCTCTACGCCTTCCTCGATGACGCCTCGCGCATGGTGCCGTTTGCCGCCTTCTACCTGGCCGAAAACGCCGCCTGCTTCCAGGACGCTCTGAAGCAGGCTCTGCTGCGCCGCGGCCTGCCGCGACGGCTCTACTGCGACAACGGCGCCACCTTCCGCACCCACCACCTGCAGGTCATCTGCGCCACGCTGAACATCTCCCTGGTCCACTCCCGGCCCCACAAGCCGCGCGGTCGCGGCAAGATCGAGCGCTTCTTCCGCCACGTCCGCACCGCCTTTGTCCCCCACCTCACCAGCGAGGTCCTCGCCGATCTGGCCCAGCTCAACCGCGTCTTCTGGGCCTGGCTGGAGGGCGAGTATCACCAGACTGCCCACGGCGGCCTGGACGGGCAAACGCCTCTGGACCGCTTTCTGAAGGACCAGGCCCTGATCCGCCCGGCCCCCGAGCACCTGGAGGCCTGGCTGCGCATGAAGGTCACCCGCCGGGTCGGCCGCGACCGCACCGTCCACCTCGACGGCCGTCTCTATGAGGCTCCCGATGGCTATGCCGGTGAGACCGTCGACGTCCTCTACGATCCCTATGACCCCGCCCGGCCCGTCCACTTTTGCCGCAAAGGCCAGAGCGCCGAGCTGCCTCTGCGCCGGCTCGACCTCGCCACCAACGCCACCCTGCGCCGACTCGAAAGAAACAGCGAGCCGGCCAGAGAAGCGCCCACCACCGGCATCAGCTACCTCGAGCTCATCGCCAAGAAGTTCTATCAGGGGGAGCCCCAGTGAACCTCTATACCACCGCCTTCGGCTTCACCCGGCCGCCCTTCCACGGCCCCCTCACCGCCGACTCTCTGTTTCGGCCTCAGGGGCTCGAAGAGCTCCACAGCCGTCTGCGCTACCTGGTCGACTCCAGGGCCATCGGCCTGCTCACCGGCGAGCCGGGCAGCGGCAAAACCACCGCCCTGAGGCGACTGCGCGACGATCTCCACCCCGACCAGGTGCGCGCTGTGTACCTGCACGACACCCTGGTCAACCCCGCCGACTTCTGCCGCCAACTCGCCCTTGCACTCGGCCTCCAGCCCGAATGGTCTCGCGCCATGACCTTCCGCCTCGTCCAGCAAGAGATCCAACGCCTCGTCAAAGACCGCCACATAACCGTCCTGCTCATCGTCGACGAAGCCCACAACCTCAGGCCCGACGTCCTCGCCCTCTTCCCCCTGCTCGCCAACTTTGAATGGGACGCAGAAGGACGGCTTGCCTTTCTCCTGGCCGGTCAATCCGGATTGCGACAGATCCTGCGCCTGTCGCATCTGGAGGCCCTCGCTCAGCGCATCACCATCCGCTTCACCCTGCGCGGCTTCGACCGAGACACCACCTGCTGCTACCTCGAACATCGCCTCAAGATCGCCGGCCTGGATCGACCCCTCTTCACCGCCCCCGCCCAGGAAGCCCTCTTTGAAGCCTCCCAGGGCATCATGCGCAGAATCGACACCCTGGCCCACCACGCCCTGGCCGCCGCAGCCACTTCCAGAGCCAAGCTCGTCGAGCCCGAGCACGTCCTGCAAGCCGCCGAGGAGATGCGCTCATGAACACACCCGAACCCATCCTCGACTACCTGCAAAACCAGGTCCCCGAGTACCCGTTCGATCGCAAGCTCGACGAAGAGTTTGTCGACGAGCTGATCGCAGACTTCCAGGATCTCAACATTCTCGAGGAGACCAAGACCTTCAGGTGGTATCACAACAACCGGCCGGCCGCCCGTTTCAAGAACGTCCGTGTCGGCCTGCGGCGCTGGATTGCCAACTCCTGGGCGCGAAGACCAGAATGAATCAAAGCAACTGCTGAAAACTCGGCCCCTTCGGTCAAAAACAGTCCCGGATTCCACCGCCACCCGGCCCAATCCGGGACTGCTCTCTTCCCCCTTCTGTCCGCCACGAAATATTTCGAAAAGGTGGCCACGGAATTACGCGGGACTCGACACCGGTCAAGGTTTTGATTTCCGAGCCGAACTCAGTCGGCCACAGTCGCACGGTGTTGTCGTCGGAGGCACTGGCGAGGGTCTTGCCGTCAGGGCTGAAGACCACGCTCCTGACCCACTCTTGGTGTCCGGTCAAGGTTTTGATTTCCGAGCCGGAGTTGGTCTGCCAGAGCCGCACGGTGTTGTCGGAGGAGGCGCTGGCAATGGTCTTGCCGTCAGGGCTGAAGGTCACGCTCCAAACCGTATCTTGGTGTCCGGTCAAGATTTTGATTTCCGAGCCGGAGTCGGTCTGCCAGAGCCGCACGGTGTTGTCGGAGGAGGCGCTGGCAATGGTCTTGCCGTCAGGGCTGAAGGTCACGCTCCAAACCGTATCTTGGTGTCCGGTCAAGGTTTTGATTTCCGAGCCGGAGTCGGTCTGCCAGAGCCGCACGGTGTTGTCGGAGGAGGCGCTGGCAATGGTCTTGCCGTCAGGGCTGAAGCCCACGCTCCAGACCGTGCTTTGGTGTCCCACTAAGGCACGGATCTCGCGTCTGCAGTTGGCATTCCAAATAAACACCAAGTTCTCATGAGTACTCGCCAGGAGCTCGCCGTCCGGGCTCCAGGCGACGGTCTGGCATACCCTCTTCGCGCGTATCTGTACGCCGAGATCGCCGAGATGGCTCCAAGCGGCACCGAACGTATCGGACTCCTCGAAGGCCCCAGCGTCGAGCACGGCACCCAGGAGCTTGGCGTGCCGGAGGCGGGCCTGTTCCAGGTGAGCCCCTCGCAAATCTGCTCCGACCAGCCGAGCGCCGGTGAGATCGGCACCGGTGAGGTCTGCACCGGTCAGCAGGGCCGTGTTGAGGTCAGCCTCCCGAAGCCGAGCTTTGATCAGCCGTGCCGAGGCCAGGCGGGTTCCGACCAGCCGGGCCGCAGTGAGGTCCGCTCCGCTCAGATCCGCGCCAGAGAGATCCTGGCCCGAGAGGTCCTTACCGCGCAGATCGTGGCCAGCGAGGTTGGCCTGTTCCCGGCGGGCGAGGGCGTCCTCTGCGCGCAGCATCCGCCGGATTTCGAGAGCGATGTTCGCTAACTCGGCGTCGCGTCGATCTCCCGTGAAGCTGGCGAGTGGCTTCCCATCAGGAGGTAGGACCTGGATCTCACGGAACCAGCCGACCTCCTTCCAGGCGCAGGAGCGAACGATCACTGGAAGGACAGACAGCCCGCTCTCTCGTTGTCGTTGGAGTAGTCGGGGAACCTCCTCCTTAAGAATGAATTCCGAAGTCAGGAAGTCGGCCGAGATGAGGAGCACGGCGACGCTCGCGCGCTCCATGGCCTCCTGGATGTCCTCAAGCCAGCCGGACCCGCCTCCGATGCGCCGGTCCTCCCAGGTCTCGAGGAGTCCCTGCTTTTCCAGGACACGGAGGTGGGTCTGGAGGCGGTCTTTCCACACCTCGTCCTTGTGGCTGTAGCTCAGGAAGACGGAGGGCATCTGCGAATTCTAGCCCAGGGAACCGGCTCAGCGGAGGTTGGTGGGCAAGCAACCCAGGACGCCGTCAAACCATGCATGAAGACGCCAGGGGATCAGCGAGTGAGCGAGGTAGAGCAGAGGGGAGGAATTGACAACCGGAGCTTCACTCACCTGCGATCTCTCTCGCAAGCTGGTCGAGGTCGACATGGAAGGCGTCGACCTGCTCACGGGCAAGCGCCATCAGGAAATCCGTGCGGTCCATGCCGGCCGCCATGGCTGCCCGTTCCTGGGAGATCAGCCCTTGGGAGTACCAACGAATGGCAGCGGCGAGACGCAGATCCCTTTGCACCTCGCTCGGCGAGCGGCGGAGGGCTTCATACACCTCATCGGGCAGCTCGATCATCACGTTGGCCATCTTCGGCCTCCTCGGAAAACACTGTAACAGACTTCCCCTTGGGTCAGGGAGGTGAGGTCTCCTCCTCCAGCTCGTCAACCCTCTGGCGGAGCACCTCAGCCTCCCGTTCGAGCTGCTGGAGACGATCCGCCGCCACCTCGGTGGAGACCGGCTCGGTCGGCGCTTCGCGCAGCTTGGCGATGGCGTCCTCGGCGTTCAGGCGCTGCTGGGCGTCCGTTTCGTTGCGCGCGGCCCTTTCGAGCGCCGGGATTGCGGCTGGATCGCCGAGCTCGGCCAGGGCTGGATAGAGACCGCGCCGTGCCAGATAGGAGGGGTCGTCGAGGTAGCTTTCCAGGACGCGGCGGGCCTTCGTGCGCACGTCAGGACCCTGCTTCGTGGCGTATTTGGCCAGGGCAAGGAAGGCGTCGTCGCGGCTGTTGATCGGCGCTCCGTAGCGCGCCAGGCGGACCGCATGGTCGAAGGTCTGCGGCGCCCCGAGGTCGGCCAGGGCCTTGATCGCCGTTCCGGTGATCACATCCCCGTGGCTCTTCTGGGAGAGGGCTCGGAGGAGCGCCGGAGATGCCTCGGCGCGGAATTCCTCGAAATGCCCCAGAGACTCGGCGGCTGCGGCCCGCGCATAGGGTCCTTCCTCCTGCTCCAGGGCTCGCACGAGGACCGGCACCAGCTCGCGGTGCTGCGGGAAGGAGCCCAGGGCTTTCAGGATCTCCGTGCGCACGCGGCCTTCGCGGTCTTTCAGGCCGGCCTTCAGCTCGGCCAGCGCGGCATCGGTGCCGAGCTTTGCCAGCGACTGCGCCGCGACCTGGCGGGCGCCGCGGAACGGCTCTTCGCGGAGTGCCTGTCCGAGCGCCGCCTCGGCCTCCCCTTTGGCCATGCCGCCTCCCGTCTCGCCGAGGGCGCGCAGGGCTTCGAGCTTCATGGCCAGGCCGTCCGCGGCCTCCAGTTGGACGATCCACTCGGCGAGCGGCTTGTCGAAGACGACCGTGGCGAGCGTCCAGGCGCTGGGGTCGAAGACGATCGTACGCGGGCGCTCCTCGCTGGGCAGGTCGAGATCCTGGAAGCGTCGCGGCTCGAGCTGCACGCGGCGGATTTCGATCCCTTTTTCTCCCACCAGCCCGATCTCGACCGGAAGCGCGAAGAACCCGGTCTCGCCGGTCACCTGCTGGGTCTGCTCGACGGCGAGGCGCACCATGCGCTCCTTGGGCCGCCAGTCCCAGCGAATCGCAAGCTCAGGATGGCCGGCGCCCTGGACGTACTGTTCGACAACGGGGCTGAGCGGGATGCCCGAGACTTCGTCGAAGAGGCCCTGGAAGTCGGCGGTGGTCACCGTCCGGCCGGCGAAACGCGCGAGGTACTGACGCACCGCCCGCCACCAGGTCTCCTCGCCCAGGAGGCCGTGGACCATGCGCAGGACGAGCGCCCCTTTTTCGTAGGTGTGGGCATCGAACAACTGGATCGGGTCGGCGTAGCGCTTGGTGGCGATGGGCCGCCGGTATTCGTCCTTGTCCTCGGCGAAGTAGGCACGCCGCAGGTCGTCCACCTCCCAGGCGAATTCATCCGGCCCGTGGGCGTGCCGGTCCCAGAGGGCGGTCATGTAGTCGGCGAAGCCCTCGTTGAGCCAGGCGTGCTCCCAGCTCCGGCAGGTGACGAGGTCGCCGAACCATTGATGCGCGAGCTCGTGGGCCACCAGGCCCTCGCTCGAAATGTCGAGCGCGGCGCGGGCGTCGTGCAGCGTCCGCTCGGTCTGGGTGGTGGCGGTGATGTTCTCCATGCCGCCCCACATGTAGTCGACGACCGTGCTCTGGGCGTACTTGGCGTAGGGATAGGGCCGGCCGGTGACGGTCGAAAAGTACTCCATCATCTTCGGCGTGTCACCGAAGGAGCGGCGGGCCTCCTCCTCCCGGCCGGGCTGGACGTAGTACTCGATCTGGATTCCGTTCCACTGGTCGGCCACCCGGACGAATTCGCCCGCCACGATCGAGACGAGGTAGGTGGTATGCGCCTCCTCCATCCGCCAGTGATAGGTACGCCGGCTGTCGGGCCGGTCGAGCACCTCGACCAGCTTGCCGTTGCCGACGACCTGGAGGGGGCGTTCGACCGTGGCGAGCAGCTCGCTGGTGGTGCGGTCGTTGGGGTAGTCCCAGCTCGGGAACCAGTGGCGGTTGAGGTCGGGCTCTCCCTGCGAGTAGACCTGGCGCGGCTTGTCGGGATAACCCTCGTCCGGCCCGACGAAATAGAGGCCGGCGCGCGGGCGGGCCGTGTAGTCGACGGCCACATCGAGCACGTCGTCGGGGCCATAGGCGCGGCCGAGCCGTACGGTCAGGGTCTCGGCTTTGGGGTCGAACGAGAACCGCAGCTCCGCGCCGGCAAGCCGCACCTTCGACACCTGCAGGCCGGCGGCGTGGAAGACCAGGGTGTCGGTCCCGGGGCGCAGCGGCGCGAGCGTGTTGGTGGCGGTCCCGGCGACCTCGCCCTCCTTCCAATCGAAGACGAGGTCGAGCCGCAGGTGCCGGAGGTCGAAGGTCCGCTCCGGCATGTCCTGGGGAGGAGCGTCGGGCGCAAAAGGCTGCCGCCCTTCGGGGGCCCCGGGCGCGGCGGCGAAGAGGAGCAGCAGCAGGACCGGCAGCGCGCGGGCAAGGCCCGGACGGGAGGACAAGGGCATGGTCGCGTCCTTTCTCTGGCGGCTCCACGCAGGAGGAGCGGCAGCATCTTACAGCGCCCCCCATTGAGGTGAGCTGCGCCGCCCTGCCGCCCGGGCATGAATGCCCGGGCTAGGAACAGCGCCGGGTGAACCCGGCTTCAAGCCCCATTCATGGGGCGCTATTGCTAGCCCGGCGATTCATCGCCGGGCGTTCGGCGCGCGCGGATAGAATCGGCCTCATGCCAAACCTCCCCCGCTACCGCATCGCCCTCGCCAAGGAGGACATCAAGTTCTCGGCCGCCCACTTCACGATCTTCCCCGACGGCCGGGCCGAGCTCCTCCACGGCCACAACTACCAGGTGCAGGTCGAGCTGTCCGGCGAAGGGCTGGACGGGGAGGGGCTGCTGGTTGACCTCGAGAGCTTCAAGAGGACGCTGCGGGAGCGCTGCGCCCGCCTGGACAGCCGCACCCTGCTGCCGTCCGAGAGCCGGCACCTGCACTGGTCCCAGCAGGAGGGGGCCGTCGAGGTGCGCTTCGCGGACAGGGTCTACCGGTTCCCCGCCGACGACATCCTCCTGCTGCCGCTGGTCAACACCTCGATGGAGCTGCTCGCGCGCCTGCTCTGGGACGAGCTGGCGCCGTGCCTCGCCGGTTCGCGGGTGGACACCCTGGCCGTCTCGGTGCAGGAGTCGGCGGGCCAGCGATGCTGGTACGAAGCCGAGATCAAGGCCCCGTGAAGATCGCCTTCCTCGACTCCTGGCTCCAGAGCAGCGCTGAGGGTAGCGGCACGGCCGTGGGCATCGGCGGCCTGGTGGAGGCGTTGCGCGCGCGCGGCCACCTCGTCACCCGCATCGCGCCGGCCGGGCCGCGCCCTCGCAACCTGACCCTGCGCCGCCTCTTTTTCAACGCACGGCTCCGTGCGCGCTGGCGCACCCACGACTACGATCTGGTCGTCGGCACGGACCTCGACGGCGTCTTCTGGTCTTCCTCGCGTGGCACCCTGCCCTACGTCGTAGCCATCAAGGGGGTCATCGCCGAGGAGCTTCTCCACGAGTCGGGACGCACTCGCCTCCTCTTCCAGGCGCTCGCCCGCCTGGAAGGCCGCAACGCCCGCCAGGCCGATATCGTGCTGGCAGACAGCGCCTACTGCCAGGACGCCATCGTCCGCCACTATGGCGTCCCCGTCGAGCGTATCCGTCTGGTGCCCGAGGGGATCGACCTGGCACGCTGGCAGCGCATCGCCGCGCAGACTCCGCGCCGCAGCGACGGATCGACGATCCTGTGCGTGGCGCGCCAGTACCCGCGCAAACACATCGCCGACCTGCTGCGCGCGCTGCCCCGAGTGCGCCGCGCAGTGCCGGCCGCGCATGCCGTCGTCGTCGGCGATGGGCCTGAGCACGCGGCGCTCCGCATGCTGGCGGCCGAGTTGGGGCTCGGCGACACGGTCCGGTTCCTGGGCGCTGTCGCGGACGACGACGACGTGGCGCGTCTCTATCGTCATGCCGACGTGTTCTGCCTGCCGAGCGTGCAGGAGGGGTTCGGGATCGTGTTCCTCGAGGCCATGGCAAGCGGCTTGCCGGTGGTGGCGACACGGGCCGCGGCGATCCCGGAGGTGGTCCCCGACGGACAGGCAGGGCTGCTGGTGCCGCCGCGGGACGTGGATGCGCTGGCGGCGGCCCTGACGACCCTGTTGCGCGAGCCGGCGCGGCGGGAGGCGTACGGACGGCACGGGCAGGCGCACACGCGGCAGTACGACTGGGACGTGGTGGCCGGGCAGTTCCTGGCGCAGGTGACGCCGCTAGTCGGGAAAGAAATTGGGAAAGGGGAGGAAGGGCGCCCCGCGCCGCCTCCTCCTGGAGGCGGCGCGAGCGCTTCACACGGGTGACTAGGATGCGGCAGTCTTCTGCTCCAGGAGGCCTTCGACCTCTCCCGGCTGGGGGAACCGTCCCAACTTTTTCTTGGAGAAGACGAGCTCGTCGTCCGCCTTGACCTCGAAGACCCCTCCGTAGCTCTTGATGAGCTGCGGCCGGGTCCCGAACTTCTTCTCGATCTGCTCCGCCAGACCGGCGGCGCGGGGGTAATAGTTTCAGGACGTGCAGTACTCGATGCTGATGCGTGAGGCCATACCCCACCTCCTTTCCACCCGGGATTATACCTGCCCCGCCAGATGGGCGCCGAAACAGGGCTCGGAGGTATGCAGAGGACTCCTCTTCAAGAGAGGAATTAAATGGGCGAGGACCCTGTTCAGAAGTTGCAAGGTGCGGCTGGAGGGCGAAACGGGACAAAGTCGGCCAAAAAACGCTAGATTTCCTCGTCGCCCTATGAGTATAATCGAGAGTGTTCAACCAGAGTCCGCGAGAAAAATGTCGTACCGGGTGTCCCGGTTAGGAGTGAAGAGGACACGTAGTTACCAAAGAGACTGTTACTTTCCCCGGCGCGGAGGTCCCGCGACGGGTTGGTTGAGACAGGTTTGCCTTAACCAATTTTACCTGGAGGTAAGCGATGAAAGGCGAGGCGCCGTCCATGTCGTCGAAGGAAATGGCCCAGATCCGGCAGAACCTTGAGGGGACGCCGGACATCGAGGAGGCTGCGGAGCTGATGAACCTCGCCGGGAACGCCACCCGGCTCAAGCTCCTCTACCTGCTCGAGAACATGAAAGAGCTGTGCGTGTGTGACTTGGCGGAGATGCTGGGGGTCTCGGTCTCGGCCGTGTCCCAGCACCTGGCGAAGCTGAAGGCCTACGGGCTGGTGGCTCCGCGCCGGGACGCCCAGACGATCTACTACCGTCTGACCGAGCACGTGTTCAACGCCAAGCTGCGCGACAACTTCTTCAAGCAGTTCCAGGTCTGAGCCTCCCGGCTCGGTCCTTACACCCCCGAAAGCGGCCGGACCCCCGGCCGCTTTTCTTTTTGGCTACAATCCCCAGCCTGAACGAGAGGAGGGAGCCATGCACCCGCGTCCGAAGTTCACCTACCTGGGTCACGCCACCGTCCGTTGCGACCTTCCCGGCGGGGAGGTCCTGCTCATCGACCCCTGGGTTCAGGGAAACCCTGCCTGCCCGGACGAGCAGAAAAAGCTCGACCGGCTCGACGCGATGCTGATCACCCATGCCCATTTCGACCACGTCGGCGACGCCGTGGAGCTGGCGAAGAAGCACCGGCCGAAAACGGTGGTCGCCAACTTCGAGACCTGCACCTGGCTGGGCTCGAAGGGGGTGGAAAACTGTTCCGCCATGAACCTAGGCGGCAGCCAGGACGTCCTGGGGCTGCAGGTCACCATGGTCCGCGCCGACCACTCCTGCGGCATCAGCGACGGCGACCAGATCCTCTACGGCGGCTCGGCGAGCGGCTTCATCGTGCGGCTGCCGGGCGGCTTTACCTTCTACCATGCCGGGGACACCGCCCTGTTCACCGACATGCAGCTCTTCTGCGAGATGTACCGGCCCGAGCTGGCCTTCCTGCCTATCGGCGACCTCTTCACCATGGATCCGCGCCAGGCCGCCCGCGCCTGCCGCTATCTCGGCGTCCGGCGCGTCATCCCGATCCACTGGGGCACGTTCCCCGCCCTCACCGGCACGCCGGAAAAGCTGGTCAAGGCGCTCGAGGACCAGGGAGTGAGCTGCGAGGTGATCGCCCTGAAACCGGGCGAGAGCTACTGATCGAAACGAGCGAAAGGTGGCGCGGGCACTCCGAACCGCTCGCGCAGCGCCCTCCGGACCTCGCCGATCAGGTAGATCGAGCCGCAGACCACGGCGGTGCCGCCGGCATCCAGTGGGCCTGGCAGCTCCAGCAGCCGGTCGAGCGCCCTGCCCGGGTCCGGCTCGACGACGACCCCCTCCCGCGGTCCGAGCCGCTCGGCCAGGGCGGCGGGCGCGACGGCGCGGGGGCTCGGAGGAGCGGTCAGCACGAGATGGCGGGCTCGCGGAGCGAGCAGGTCGAGCATGGCGCCGGCATTCTTATCGCTCAGCACCCCGAAGAGGAGGTCGACCGGACCGCGTAGACCGTCCAGGAAGGCGGCCAGCACCCCGGCACCCTCGGCGTTGTGGGCGGCGTCGAGCAGGACCCGCCGGCCACTGGGCCGCCCACCAGGAAGATCGATAGGCTCCAGCCGGCCCGGCCAGCGGCAGGCGGCGGCCCCGGCCGCGATGGCTCCCGGGCCGAGCCGCGGAAATCCCGAGCCCGCCAGCGTCTCGGCCGCCAGCACTGCCAGGCCGAGATTGCGCTGCTGGTGTGCGCCGAGCAGCGCGGTGCGCAGGTCGTAGCGTCCGGCCGGCGTGGCGAGCCGGACTCGCTGCCCGGTCCAGCCGTCGCTCTCGCTCCCTTCGAGGCGCACCAGCCCCGGAGCGGAGCGCAGGTCCGTCCCGAGCTCGTCCGCAGCCTGGCGCAGCGCCTCCATGGCCTCGGCCGCCTCGACCCAGGCCAGCGCGGGCCTGCCCGGACGGAGGATGCCGGCCTTCTCCCGTGCGATGGCGGCCAGCGTGTCGCCCAGGAACTCGCGATGCTCCAGGCTGATGGAGGTGATGAGAGACAGGACCGGCTCGGCGAGGTTGGTCGCGTCGAGCCGGCCGCCCATCCCCACCTCGATCACGGCGAGGTCGACCGCCTCCTCGGCAAACCAGAGGAAGGCGGCGACCGTCAAAGCCTCGAAGTAGGTGGGCAGCGGCTCGGCGATGTCAACGATCCCGGCAAGTAGCTCTCCGAGGCGGCCAGTCTCGATCGGGCGGCCGTCGAGGCGCAGGCGCTCCTCGACCGACTCCAGGTGCGGCGAGGTGTAGAGGCCGGTGCGGTAGCCGGCGGCGGTGGCCATGGCGGCGAGCAACGCCGAGGTCGAGCCCTTGCCGTTGCTGCCCGCGACGAGCACGGCGGGGACGCGGAGCTGCGGGTCCCCGAGCCGTGCCAGCAGGTCGCGGGCGCTCTCCAGGCCGAGCCGGATGCCCAGCGTTTCGAGCCGCGCGAGGATGGGCTGTGGGTCGCTCAGGGCTTGTAGAGGTGGCGGAGGCAGCGGGCGAGCGTCTCCTTCATCTCGGACCGCTTCACCACCAGGTCGAGGAAACCGTGCTCGAGGAGGAACTCGCTGCGTTGGAATCCCTCGGGAAGGCTCTGCCGGATGGTCTGCTCGATGACGCGCGGGCCCGCGAAGCCGATCAGAGCCCCGGGCTCGGCGATGTTGAGGTCGCCCAGCATGGCGAACGAGGCGGTGACGCCCCCGGTGGTCGGATCGGTGAGCACCGAGATGTAGGGCAGGCGCGCCTTGCGCACGCGGGCCAGGGCGGCCGAGATCTTCGCCATCTGCATGAGCGACAGCACGCCCTCCTGCATGCGGGCTCCCCCCGAGGCGGAGACCACGACCAGCGGCAGGCGGCGCTCCAAGGCTCGCTCCGCTGCGCGGGCGATCTTCTCTCCGACGACCGAGCCCATGGAGCCGCCCATGAAGCGATACTCCATGGCGGCGAGGACCACCGGGACCTTGTCCAGATGCCCCTGGACCACGACCACCGCATCGCGCTCGTCCACCGCGTCCTGGTAGATCTTGAGGCGGTCGCGGTAGCGCTTGGTGTCGCGGAAGCTCAGCGGATCGGTCGGCCGGATGCCGGCGAAGAGCTCGCGCGGCTCCGGCTCGTCGAGCAGCAGCGAGATCCGCGTGCGGGCATCGATGCGCAGGTGGTATTCACACTTGGGGCAGACCCGCAGGTTGCGGTCGAGGTCGCGCGCGTAGATGACCTCCTTGCAGCCTTCGCACTTGACCCACAGGCCTTCGGGGACGCTGCTGCGCGGGCGGTCCTGGCGGACCGGCTTGGGCTTCTTGGTCTTGCGGAACCAGGCCATGGGGATGAAAGCGGCGTCGAGACGGCGCGACGCGCCGGCCGTACGGAACGGAGAGACCCTGAGGAGAGGAGCCCGCACGCGGGCGGGCCCCCCTGGAGCTCAGACCTCCGCGCCGTCGCGCCCCTCCTCGGCCTCCAGGTCGTTGGGGATCCCGAGGCGCAGGCAGGCCGCGTCGTACATCTGGCGCGAGGCCTTCTTGGCGTTCTGCAGCTCGGCCAGGCGGTCCTTCACCTTCGCCAGCTCCTCCTCGATCATGCGATCGAGCTCCTCCATCTCCTGACGGGTGACGGCAAGGGTGTTCTCGTAGAACTTCCTCTGTTGATCAGTGAGGCTCATCACTCCTCCGAGACGGGATCTGACATTACAGCTTGAACGGTACCCTGAGGCGCGTCCACATCTTGACCCGGGTCCCATCCTTGGTTGCGGGCCGGTACTTGGCGGCCCGGGCCACCGCCACGGCGGCCTCGTTCAGGCCCACTTTCTGTTGGATCGGTTCGATCACCCGCACGTCCTGGACCTGCCCGTTCTCGTCGACAAGGACCGACACGACGACAACGCCCTGGACCCGGAGCTGTCGGGCGACGGGAGGATACTCCGGTTTCGGAGCACTGACAAGCTCGGGCGGTTTGACCCCCGGCCCTCCCGGCACCAGGTCGCCGGTACGGACGCGCGGGGCTGGCTCAGGCTCCTTCGGCTCGGTCCTCTCCGGTTCTCGAACCTCGGGCTCGGGCTGCGGGGCCGACCGGGGCGGCGCCTCCTGCACAGGGGTCGGCTCAGGCGCAGCCGGCTCCGGCACGGCCGCGGCGGCCGGCGGCGGGGTCTCTGGAAGCGCGGGGCCCCGGACCGGCTCGGCCGCGGCGGGGGCAGGGACCGGCGTGCCCTCCTTGGCGGCGGCGAGCTGCTGCTCGATCTTCTTCTGCCGCTCCTCGTACTGGCGCCGCAGCTCCTCATCGCGCTTGGCGAGCTCCTCGTTGAGGATGCCCTGCATGTCCACCGGGGCGACGCCTTGCGGGCTGGCCTGCGGCGCGGTCGGCGCCACGGGCGGAGGGACCCGCGCCGCGGAGCCAGGACCCGTGGACGGCGCGGTCCCGCTCCCGGGCGGGGGCTCACCCGCTCCACCCCCACGCGGCCGGTTGAGGACGAAAAGCGTGACGGCCACGGCCAGGATCAGGACCACGATCGCGGCATAGAGGAGGACGCGGCTCCGCCTGCCGCCGCCCTCCTCGACCCGCACCTCGCCGAGAGGCGCCACGGCCGGGACGACCTCGTCCGGATCGGGCTCCACCGGGTAGCTGGCCACGGGCGGCAGCGGCACGGGCGCGAGCCGCGGCGCCGCGGCGGGCGGCGGGAACGGCTCCGGCTCGGCTTCCACCTCCACCAGGTCGTCTCCACGATCTTCCTCGTTCAGGGGCTCGGGCTCCAGCGCGCGCCGCATCCAGGCGGCCAGGTCGGTCGGACCCGGCGAGGGGGTGATGCCGTGGAGGACCTCTTCGATCCGCTGCGCCAGCTCGGCGGCGCTCGGGAAGCGGTCCTGGGGCTCATAGGCCAGCGCCCGGTCCACCAGGGCTTCCACCGCGGCGGGGATGTGCGCATCGACCTCGCGCAGGTGCCGGACCCGGCCCTGGCGGACGGACTCCAACACCGACATCTCGCTCTCGCCGGAGAAGAGCCGCTCGCCGGCGAGCATCTCGAACAGCACCGCGCCCAGAGAGAAGATATCGGACCGGGCGTCGATCGGCCGGCCCCAGGCCTGCTCGGGCGACATGTACTGGAGCTTGCCCTTGAGCGCCCCCATCTGGGTCTGGCCCACCTTGGAGACCGCCTTGGCGATGCCGAAGTCGCACAGCTTGACATCCCCTTCGTAGGAGATGAGGACGTTCTGCGGCGACACGTCCCGGTGCACCAGGCTCAGCTCGCGCCCCTCGAAGTCGCGCTTGCGGTGCGCATAGTCGAGCCCGCTGGCGAGGCGGGACCCGATGAGCAGGGCCAGGCCGAGCGGCATCCGCAGCCCCTTGCGCCATCCGGCGTTCAGGATGGACCGCAGGTCCCGGCCCTCGACGTATTCCATCGCAATGTAGTAGTCGCGGCCGATCTTGCCGAGGTCGTAGATGTGGACGATGTTCGGGTGGCCGAGCTGCGCCGCCAGCTTGGCCTCGTCGATGAACATCCCGATGAACTCGGAGTTGTCCGTCATGTACGGCAGGATCTTCTTGATGGCGACGGTCTTCTGGAAGCCCTCGACGCCGCGCATACGCGCCTTCCAGACCTCCGCCATGCCGCCGGCGGCGATCTTCTCCAGCAGCGTGTACTGGCCGAAGCGCTCCCCCGGCTGGTCGAGCGCGTCGTCGCCGGAAAAAACCGGGATACGCTGCGTCGCGCCAATATCCTCTGCGCCTTTTTCCGCGGCCTTTGCCGGCGCAACGGACCGCGGCGGCTGGACCGGTTGAGCCACCTGGGGTTCCGCCGCGGCCGGCTCGGGAATGATTGCGGGCGCGGGCAGATCGGGGAGCAGCGGCATCTCATCGAACTCGAAGACCGGCGCCTCGGGCGCGGGCAGAACCGGGGTCGCCGGGGGCTGCACGGCGAGCGGCGGCGAAGGTACGGCCGGAGCGGCAGCGGTCAGAGCAGCCGGCGAGAGGACAGCCGCCGCCGGAGAGGCAGGTGCCGCCGGACGGGCGGACGGCGGCGGGGCTGGCCGTGGGATCACGCCGCTCTTCGTGGTTTCGCGTGCAGGCGCGGCCGGATCGGGCCTGCGCGTCCCGCGGGCCAGTTGCTCGAGCTCGGCGAGGCCGGCGTCCACCGGCCGGGACGCCTTGCGCACCGCGGTGCTCTCCAGGACCGATGCGGCGGGCGCGGGCCGCGGCTGAGGAGTCGAGGGGGGAGCGGCCGGCCGCGGCTTGCCGCCGACCGAGGTGAGCGTCCGGTTGAGGATGGCGTCGATCTCGTCGTCGTCCATCTCGGCGCGCCGCGGTGCCGGTGCCGGTCGCGGGCTCGCCTGCGCCGCCGCCGGGGGCGGTGGGGCTGGCGGGGTCACCGGGACCGTCGGCCGCGGCTTCGCCTCGATGCCCATGACCCCGGAGAGGGTCTTCTCCAGGCGGCGCTGGACGTCCTCGTCCTGCCGCGGGGGCGGCGCAGGCCGCGGTCCGGCGGCTGCCGGAAGAGGGGCGGAAGCGGCGGCTGGAACGGGGCGCGCCGCTGGCGGCGGTGCCGGCGGTCTCGCCGGTATTGGAGCGGGCGGCCGGGGGGGCGCCTCCGCACCGGAGCCCTCGACCTCGGCCAGCACATCGCCGAAGATATCCAGCGAGGTGAGCTTCGTCTCCGCCGCCGCCGCGCGCGGCACGGCCGCCGGGCTGCGGCGCGCCATCACCGCCCGCCGCACCACTTCACGGAGGGCCTGCTCGTCGAAGGGCTTGGCCAGCAGCTCGTCGGCTCCGAAGGCGTTGGAGCCGCCGCTTCCCTCGGGCAGGAGCCCCAGCACGCCGGGGCCGCCGGCGCTGCGCGACAGCGCGCCGGCCACGGCCGCAGCTCCGGCGATCCCGGCGTCGAGGATCACCAGATCGGGGGCCTCGGAAGCCACGGCCTGCAGGATCTGGGACGGCTCCTGGACCGTCCGGACCCTCCAGCCCTCGGCGCCCAGGGCGTGGTGGATGCGCTCCAAGGTGCGCGGGTCCGGCTCGAGGACGAGAATCGAAGACATTGGGGCTCTCCACAGATGTAACAAGTCTTTCTAGCACTCCGACCCGCGCCAGTCAATCCAAAGGTGCTGATTTATGAGAGATTTATGGCCCGGGCCGCTAGGCGTGGGCCCGGGCGTTTTGTACAATGGCGCCATGTCAGGGCACAGCAAGTGGGCCACGATCAAACACAAGAAGGCCGCGACCGACGCGCGGCGCGGCAAGCTGTTCACCAAGCTGCTGCGCGAGATCACCGTGTCGGCCCGCCTGGGAGGCGGCGATTCCAAATCGAACCCCCGCCTGCGCAGCGCCATCCTCGAAGCGCGGACGAACAGCGTCCCCGGCGACAACATCGACCGGGCGATCAAGAAGGGCACCGGCGAGCTGGCGGGCGAGGCCCAGTATGAAGAGGTCTCCTACGAAGGCTACGGACCCGGCGGCGTGGCCGTGCTCGTCGAGGGCATGACGGACAACCGCAACCGCACCGCCTCGGAGGTCCGGCACCTCTTCACCAAGCACGGCGGCAGCCTGGGAGAGAGCGGCTGCGTGGCCTGGATGTTCCACCGGCGCGGCTTCTTCGCCGTCGACCGCAGCGCCATGGACGAAGAGAAGCTCGTGAACCTGGCCCTGGAGCTCGGCGCCGACGACATCGCCACCGAGGAGGACCATTACGAGATCTACACCTCGATGGAGGACTTCGCCCGCATCCAGGAGGAGCTCGAGAGCCGCGGCGTGCCGCTGGCCGCCAAGGAGCTGGCGATGGTCCCGCAGAGCTCCGTCGACGTCCCGGCCGACCGCGTCGGACAGGTGCTCCGGCTGGTCGAGGCGCTCGAAGACCACGACGACGTCCAGCATGTCTGGGCCAACCTGAACATCGACGAAAAGGTGCTCGCGGAGCAGTCGTAGCCGCGGCACCGGAAGACGGATAGACCGACCGTTGCTGATCCTGGGGCTCGATCCGGGCAGCCTGCACACCGGCTACGGCCTGGTGGAGAGGCGCGGCTCCACGCTCGAGCTCGTGGACGCCGGGCGCATCTCCTGCCCGCGCGACGCTCCCCTGGCCACGCGCCTGGCCCGCCTCGCCGGCCTCCTGCAGGAGCTGGTCGACCGCCGGCCGCCGGACCTGGCCGTCGTCGAGTCGCCGTTCCACGGCATGAACGCCCGCACCCTCATCGTCCTCGCCCAGGCCCGCGGCGCCCTGCTCGCGGTGCTCGGCCTGCGCGGCATCGAGACCCGGGAGTACAGCCCGGCCGAGGTCAAGTCGGCGGTCACCGGCAATGGGCGCGCCGACAAGGCCCAGGTCGCCCGCATGGTCCGGCTGCTGCTGGCCACCGAAGGCGCCGGCTGGGCCAGCGACGCCACCGACGCCCTGGCCCTGGCCATCTGCTGCGCCCAGAGGCTGCGGCTCGACCGGCTGCGGGACGGAGGGCGGCTGTGCTAGCATCTTTTTTTTCGACGTAAACCGGCGTCCGGTACAATGAAATGGCCTTTCAAGGCTCACTGAAAGAACTACCGCTCCCCGACATCATCCAGCTCGTCTCCGTCTCGGGCAAGACGGGCGTCTTCAACCTGAAAAGGAATGGAGACGCCACCACGGGCGAGATCTGGCTGCGCGCCGGCCAGATCGTCCACGCCCACGTCGGCGACCTCCAGGGCGAAGAGGCGGTCTACGAGCTGGCGGTCTGGCCCGAGGGCGACTTCGTCTTCACCCCCGGCCAGGAGACGCAGCTCACCACGATCCAGAAGTCCAACACCAACCTCCTGATGGAGGCGGCCCGCCGCATCGACGAGTGGCAGATCCTCTCCAAGCGCATCCCCTCGACCCGCCTGGTCCCCGTGTTCACCAGCCAGGCCGCGACCACGTCGGTGTCGCTCACCCCGCAGGAGTGGGGCCTGATCTGCAAGATCGACGAGCGGCGCTCGATCGAAGAGGTCGCTATCGGGCTCAACATGAGCGCCTTCGAGGTCTGCAAGCTCCTCTATGGCCTGATCACCTCGGGCCTGGTCGCCCTGAACGAAGACCTGGGGAGGCTGGGGACCGACCGCCTGCACAAGATGAGCGCCGGCGAGCTGCAGAAGCTGGCCGAGTCCATCCACCAGCAGGCGCGCACCCTGCTCACCGGGCACACCCGGCAGGCCGAGCTCGACGTCCCCTACCGCCTCAGCAAGGCGGAGATGGAAGGCGGCCGCGGCGTCGAGGCGATCCTCGACCTCATCCGCTCCGAAGAGAAGGTCGTCTCCGCCGCCCTCGGCCCCAACCAGAGCAAGTCTTTCCTCGACCGGGTCGCGCAGCTGCTGAAGCGGTAGGGGGCCGGTTCCGCTGCGCGATCGGGCCGGCAGACGCGCGACCGGGACCGCGGTCCGCGTCTCCGGCCTCGTGGTCCCCATGATGCGGACCGCGAAACTACGTTGCCGACCCGCGGTCCCCGTCACAGGGACCGGGGTCCGTGTGACTGGAGGCACGCTCCGTGTGACCGGACTCACGGCCCGCGCGGCTGGACTCACGGTCCCTGTCAAAGGGACCGCAAGACAGCAACGAGCTTGGCGGCTCCGGTCACAGGGACCGCGAAACAAACGAGAGGGACCGCGGTCCGCGGAGGTGTGATGCCAGGTCCGGGCGGCTCGACCTGCCGAGAGCGGACGCGGCTCGCGCGGCAGGACGCTGGAGCGGCCGGTCCGGAAGCAGGGCTCTCGGGCGGGCCTCCGGTCTCGCAAGCGCGGGCCGGTGGGCTACAATCCGCCCATGCTGCGCCGTAGTTCCGCCCTGCTGCCTGTGGCCTTCCTCGCTCTTACCCTCGCCGCGCCGGCCGCCCGGGCGCAGGAGCCGGTCCAGGCGCCTCCCCAGCAGACCCCGGAGGAGCCTGCGCAGGAGGAGCCCCCGTCCCAGGAGCCCCAGGAGCCAGTCGCTCAGGAGGCTCCTGCACCGCAGGACGCCCCGGTGCCTCCGGGACAGGCGTCGGCTCAGGAGGAAGGCCAGGCGCGGCCGCGAAAAACCGACGACGGCCTCCTTCCCCGCCTGGACATCTACTTTCCCGAAGGAGATCTCGACCTGCGGGTCAACCGGCTCATCAACGAGACCTTCTTCGAAGGGCAGGTCAAATACAACTTCGTCAATGGCGACATCTCGGCCTTTCTGCGCTACCGCTACTACGGCTACCGGCGGACCACACAGCTCACGGTCTTCGACTCCATCGAGTTCCAGGAGATCCAGGACTTCTCGAGCGACTTCGACCGTGTGCGCGGCACCCTGCTGCTGATGCAGTGGCCGCACAGCTACCACCGGCGCACCTTCCTGCTGACCGAGCTCGACCGGGTCAGCACCAACAAGGAGAGCTTCGCCGAGGTGCTCCGCCTGGGCGAGACCAACACCTTCGTCCGCTTCGGCTACCAGATCGGCACGCCCGAAGACTCGCGCTCGAACGCCATCGTGGGCGAGTCGCGGGCGCGGATCGAGCGCCTGTTCACCGCCTTCCGCGAGATCGGACCCGGGGGCGCCGGCTTCACCGGCGCGCTGACCTACGGCTTCGAGCTCGGCATCGGCGACTTCGACTACGCCAAGGCCGAGGCGGAGACCCTGAAGCGGTTCGACGTGAGCCGGCGCACCTTCCTGGTGGGGCGGCTGCACGCCGGCAGCTTCCTGCGCAAGAGCCTGCGCGATCCGGCCGACCTGCCGCCGGAGGCCGACGAGCTCGACGCCTACGCGGTTCCGCGCTCCGAGTTCTTCCGCCTCGACGGACGCGACAACCTCAAGGGAGTGAGCGACAGGATGGGCGGCACGGACGAGGTGCACACGACCTGGGAGTACTTCTTTCCCTGGTTCCTCGACGCGCAGCATGACTTTCTGCGCCTGGAATGGCAGAATTGGTACTGGATCTTGTATGCGGGGGCCGGCAATGTCGGCTTCGACCGTGCGATCTACACTGATTTCGACTCCTACATCCCCGATGCCGGCATCGGCTTCGAGTCGTCCTTCCGGTTCAAGAAATATCGGTTCTTCTTCTCCGGGATTGTGGCACAGGCTTTGAAAGGGGATGGTGGGGTAGAGGCGCGTGTCTCGGTGAAATCGTACCGCTAGATTTTTCCCAGCCCCACGATCTCACCAGCGGCGCGCCTCGTAGAGTGTCGTTGCAGCACAGGCAGTCGTAGTTTCACGCTTAGACACGCAGAGGCTGCACGAGGCCTCTGCAGTTCAGGGCTACAGGCCGGAGGAGAGGAGGACGAATGAGGAAACTCAAACACCTGTTCGGGGTGGCACTGTTGTGCCTCGTGCCCGCGCTGGCGTCCGCCGGGGAGGAGGCGAATGCGCCAACGGCGACGGGGGAAACGGGGCTGTTCACGCTCCTGAGTGGCGACACACTGCCAAAGGGGGGATGGTCGTTTGGAATTTATTACAACAACTGGGACCGACTGATCGACATCGACGACGATTTCCTGCGCGAGGGGAGCGATGGAGTAAGCCTCGACTGGAACCGTCTGAGCGCCAGCATCGGCTACGGCATCACCGACCGTTGGGAATTCAGCGTGATGGTGCCGTACGAGGACTTCGAGTTCGATGACGACGACCTCTTCTTCGAGCCCGGAGACGATGACGGCGTCGACGCCAGCGGTCTGGGCAACGTCCGCATCGGCACGAAATTCCGCCTGCTCGGCGAGCCGTTCACCGACTCGTCGCGCTTGGCTCTGAATGCCTTCGTCGAGGTGCCGACCGGCGACGAGGACGTGGCTTCGGAGGACCCAGGCTTCGGCGTCGGCCTCGGCTGGAGCCGTGCGAACTGGGTCTTCGACGTCGGCTATCGGGATCCGGGGGACTTCGAGGGTGGCATCGACCGGGGTGAAGAGCTCCATGCCGGCCTCGGCTACGCCGCCAGTATCTCCGACCGCTTCGACTGGATTACCGAGGTGGTGGGGACTTTCTACAACGCAGACGGAGATGTCGGCGAGTTCGAGGATGCAATCGACCTCACCACCGGTGGCCGGCTGTGGCTCGGTGCGGACCAGAAGTGGGCGTTCAACTTCGCCCTGCGCACCGATCTCCAACAGATCAGCGACCTCGACGAGCACTGCCCGCTCGGTGGCCTGATCGGGCTCACCCTGTTCCCGCGGCTGATCCAGCCGGAGCCTCCGCCGCCGCCTCCGCCACCGCCACCACCACCACCACCGCCACCGCCGGCAGACACTCCTCCTCCTCCGCCGCCGCCGCCGCCACCGCCGCCACCGGCGCCCGAGCGGATGGAGGTGGAGTGCGAGTTCACGCCGGGCAGCAGCCGGCTGGACAACATCTGCAAGGCCAAGCTCGACGAGGTGGCGCTGCGGATGAAGCAGGAGCCCGACTCGACGGCGCAGGTCATCGGCTACGCCGAGAGCTCGACCGGCACGCAGGCGGGCAACCAGAGGACCGCGGAGATGCGCGCCGAGGCAGTGAAGAACTACCTGGTGACGCGGCACGGGATCGACCCGGGCCGGATCACGACCGAGGGTCAGGTCACCGACAGAAGGGCGGCCGTGGTCATCCTCACCATCCCGTAACCGGCAGCCGCGGCTGCTTGGAAGGCCCCGCTCCGGCGGGGCCTTTTCTTTGGACCCTCACAGCGGCTCCCGTCGCAGCGACGCCACCGCGCCCACCAGGCCGGCCATCCCGCCCAGGGCGATGAGCAGGGCGAGCTGCGGGGCGCTCAGGAAATCCCCCAGAAGAAGCGTCGCCAGCAGCGATCCGGAGTCGTGGAGACGCACCAGTCGCCAGGCGGCCCAGAGGCCGCCGGCCGCCACCAGGCCGCCGAGCAATCCCTGGAGCAGTCCCTCGGCATAGAACGGACCGCGGATGTAGAACTCGGTCGCCCCGACCAGGCGCAGGACGGAGGTCTCTTCGTGGTGCAGCCAGGCGGTCAGCCGGATGACGCTCGCGATGGTGAAGATGGCGGCTCCCAGCAGGCCGGCCGAGAGCGCCAGCCCCACCGCGCGGACCACGGCGACCACGGTCTCGAGCTGGCCCAGCCACTCGCGGTCGTCGTCCACCATCGACACCTCGGGCCGGCGCCGCCATTCGTCGAGCCACTGCCGCAGGTCGGCCGGCCGGCGCGACGGATCACGCAAGGCAATCTCGATCGAGGCGGGCAGCGGCTCGTCTCCCATCCCCTCCACCAGGTCCGACAGGCTGGGGAAGGCGCCCTGGAAGCGTTGGCGCGCCGCCGCGGCCGAGACGGTCTCGACCGCGGCGGCCCAGGGGATGCGCCGCGCCTCCGCCGCCAGCCGCTGGAGGTCCGCCGCCGAGGCGCCCGGCTGCAGATAGACCACCACCCGCATCTCCCCGCGCCAGCGCTCCACCGAGGCCAGCAGGTTGCGGCTCACCAGGAGGAAGGCGCCCCCGACGAGCAAGCTCACCGCGATGGTCAGCACCGCCAGGAGGCTGACCTTCCAGCCGCGCACCAGATTGACGGAGGCCTCGCGGAAGAAGGCGCGGAGAGCCTTGAGGAACGTCACGCCGGCGCCTCATCCGGCCGTCCGGTCTGGTCCTGCTCGGCTCCTTCGTGCGCCTCTTCAGGCACGACGTCGAGCCGGGGCGGATCGTTCCCCACGAGCTCCTGGTCGGAAGCGAGCCGTCCGGCTTCCAGGGTGAGGACGCGGCGGCCGACCCGCTGGATCATGTCGCGGTCGTGCGTGGCGAGCAGGACGGTGGTGCCGCGCAGATTGACCTCCAGGAAGAGGCGGAGGATCTCCCAGGAGAGGTCCGGGTCCAGGTTGCCGGTGGGCTCGTCGGCGATCAGGATGTCGGGCTCGTTGATCAACGCCCGCGCGATGGCGACGCGCTGCTGCTCGCCGCCCGAGAGCTCCGGCGGGAAAGCGTTCAGCCGGTGGGCAAGACCCACCCGGCGCAGCGCGTGGTAGGCCATTTTCTTCCGGGCCGTGAGGCCGACGCCGAGGATCTGCGGCAGGTAGGAGACGTTCTCGAAGACGGTTTTGCGGGCGATCAGCCGGAAGTCCTGGAAGACCACGCCGATGGTGCGGCGCAGATAAGGGATCTTGCTCGGCGGGATCGAGGAAACATTGCGGCCGTTGACCAGGATCTGGCCGTCGGTGGGGACGTCCTCGCGGAAGATCAGGCGCAGCAGCGAGGTCTTGCCGGCACCGCTCGGGCCGGTCAGGAAGACGAACTGGCCGCGCGCGATCTCGAAGCTCACCCGGTCGAGCGCCGTCTGTCCGCCCGGGTACCGCTTCGTGACCTGGAAGAACTGGATCAGAACCTCACCCCCTGGCCCCCTCTCCCATCGCCCTCCCTTCCTCCGGGAGAGGGGGAACGTGGTTCCTGCTCTGAGGGGATAGCTGGCAGTTTCTTCTCAGCGCGGGCTCGCGCTTGCCCGCAACCCAACTCTTCCAGGCCGGCCCAACGGGCCGGGAGACTCCAGCCCAGGGCTGAGGCCGAAGGCCGATGCCCTGGGTCACAGGGCCCACGTTCAGGCGGCCTGAAAGGCCGCGAGACCTCTGGGCTGAGACGACTCCGGCAGCCACTCTCGCGGGCCTTTCAGGCCGCGGGGTTTGATCACCTCTCTGCCCAGGGCATCGGCCTCCGACCTCAGCCCTGGACTCCGTTCTCCCGGCCCGTTGGGCCGGTGGAGAAGAAATTTGCGCGCCGCACGAGGATTCTCGGATGTAGTAGAGCAGAGACTCTCTCTTGAGAAAGCCCCGACCTCGCCTCCAGGCTCCAGCTACGTCCCCCCTCTCCCGGCCGGGGGGAGGGCGATGGGAGAGAGGGCTAGGGGGTGAGGTCACGTGCTCGCTGCCGGCTCGCGCTCGAGGGCCTGGCGCAGGAGCTGCTGCAACGATTTCGGATCGGCACGCCCGCCGGAACGCTTCATGACCTGGCCCACCAGAAAGCCGAGGAGCTGGGCCTTGCCCGCCCGGTACTGCGTCACCTGCGACGGGTTGTCCCGCAGCACCTCCTCGATCCAGGCCTCGATCTGCGACGTGTCGCTCACCTGGCCGAGGCCGAGGCGCTCCACCGCCGCCGCGGGCGCTTCGCCCGATTCCCAGATGGCGATGAAGACCTGCTTGCCGGCGGTGTGCGAGATGCTGCCGGCGTCGACCAGCGCCAGCAACGCGGCCAGCCGGGCCGGATCGAGAGCGCTCTCGATGCTCTCGACGCGGGCCTTGCGCTCCTTGAGCTCACGCAGGACCTCGCCCATGACCCAGTTGGCCGCCGCCTTGACGTTCGCCGGATGCGCCGCGGCCACCGCCTCGAAGTAGTCGGCGAGGTCGCGCGCCCCGGTCAGCACCTGGGCATCGGCGGCCGGGATCCCGTACTGCTCGGCGAAGCGGGAACGCCGCTGCCAGGGCAGCTCGGGCAGCTCGCGGCGGACCGCCTCGACGCGCTCCGCGGCGACCACCAGCGGCGGCAGGTCGGGGTCCGGGAAATAGCGGTAGTCGTGCGCCTCCTCCTTGGTGCGCAGGAGTAGGGTCACGCCGGCGTCGGCATCGTAGCTGCGCGTCTCCTGCACCACCCGGCCACCCGCCTCCAGGATGCCGATCTGCCGCTCGATTTCATATTCGATGGCGCGGGCGATGTTGCGAAACGAGTTGACGTTCTTGACCTCGGCCTTGGTGCCCAGGCGGGTCTCCCCGCGCTTGCGCACCGAGACGTTGGCGTCGCAGCGCAGGCTCCCCTCCTCCATGTTGCCGTCGCTGGTGGCGGTGTAGAGCAGGACCTGGTGGAGGGTCTGCAGGTAGTCCTGCGCCTCGGCCGCGGTGGACATGTCCGGCCGCGAGACGATCTCGACCAGCGGCACGCCGCAGCGGTTGAAGTCCACCAGGCTCTGGCCCGGCAGCGCCCCGCCGCCCGGCGCCTCGTGCAGCAGCTTGCCCGCGTCCTCTTCCAGATGGAGACGCTCGATCCGCACCCCCTTGTCGTGGAGGGTGAGCGGCAGCAGCCCGTCCTCGGCCAGCGGGCGGTCGAACTGGCTGATCTGGTAGCCCTTCGGCAGGTCCGGGTAGAAGTAGTTCTTGCGGGCGAAGACCGACTGTTCGTGGACCCTGGCCCCGACCGCGAGGGCGAGCTTGACCGCCAGTTCCACCGCGCGCCGGTTGGCCACCGGGAGGGTCCCGGGATAGCCGAGGCAGACCGGGCAGACCAGGGTGTTGGGCGCGGCGCCGAACCGGTTCGGGCAGCGGCAGAACATCTTGCTCTCGGTCAGGAGCTGGACGTGGACTTCCAGCCCGATGACCGCCTCGTACGCTTCGTACGCTTCATGCGCCATTGCGGGCGCTAGTCTACCGCAGCCCCGGTTCCGTCAGCTCCGCCGGGCCCGCAGGCGCCGCTCTCCAGGCTCCACATGCCGAAACGGCCCGCCTGGAAGAGCGGCCGGAAGAGGTCCGGATGCGCCGCCATCCAGCGCAGCTCGACCCCGGGTTTCCAGGCCTGCTCGAAGACGACGAAATCCACGCCGAGCTGGCAGAGGTTGCGCCGCCAGGCGGTGAAGCGGCCGGCCTGGTAGGGGAACCGCGGGCTCCCCCGCCAGTCGAAAGTGCGGTCCTCGACCGGGCCTCGCGTCGGCACGATCTCCACGCGGTTCTGCAGCCTGCGGCCGAAGAAGAAGTAGGGCAGGTTGCCGCCCGAGTACGCGATGACCGCGGGCCCGCCGGCCGTGGCCAGCTCCAGAAACGCCGCCGGCGGCGAAGCCTCCAGACGCCGGCTCTCATAGCCGGGGATCAAGGCGCCCAGCCCGAACGCGACCGGAATGGAGGCCGCCACCGCCAGCCAGCCGGCCCGGCGGTGGTCTTCCACCCGGAGCAGCCAGACGGCCACCAGGACAATGACGAGCACCGCGAGAGCCGCCGTCCATGGCTGAGCCGCCATGGCGACCGCGGAAGCCGCGAACGCGAGGCTCAGGAGATCAGCGAAACGTGTGCGAAGCGCCGGCCGGATCTGCTCCAGCGCTCGGCCGATCGCGACTCCCGCCAGAGCGAGAGCGGCGAAGATGTAGCGCACGTCGCGATGATCGTGGAGATAGGCGAACGCGGCGAGGATGCCGAAAGGGAGGAGCGCGACCGCCAGGGCCGAGCGCCCGCCCGGAGCCCGCCATCTCCGGAGCGCGAGGACGGCCGCTGCCAGGGCTCCCGGGAGCACGGTGAAGCGGAACAGGGGACCCAGCAGGTCGGTGCGATCCCAAAGCAGCGGCAGCAGATCGCTGCCGCTCTCCCCCGCCCTGCGGGCCGAAGGGCTCGCCTCCGGCCACCCGGGAAGGAGCCGCTGGCCGAACAGCTCGACCGGAGCCGGAAAGAGCGGGTTCCCCGTAACCACCGCCGACCGTAGATAGGTATAGCCGCCGGTGATTGCCGCAACCACGAGCACCAAGCTCACGACAGCCGCCAATCCCAGAGACTGAGCTTCCTGGCGCGCGTCCCGGCGCGCGGCGAGCCAGACGAGGACGAGGAGAGGCGCGAACAGGACCGCGATGTATTTCGTGCTCAGGAGGAGCCCGAGCACCACGCCGGCATAGACGGCCCGGCGCCAGTCCTGGCGCCGGGCGAGGAGCAGCGCCGCGTCGACGCCGGCGATCATGAAGAAGGCCAGCGAGTGGTCGCTACCCGCCGTCAATCCCAGCTCGACGGTGCGCGGAAGGCTCCAGTAGAAGACGACGGCCAGCGTGGTGGTTGGCCCGGAGAGGCCCAGCCGGCGGGCCACCGCCGCCACGGCGACCAGGCTGAAGAGGGCGAAGGGGAGCTGCGACCAGCGCGCGAAGACGTCGCTGTCGCGGAACGGCGCGACGAGGATCCAGCTCCACAGCTCGCTGCCGATGGGATAGAAGGTGGTGCCCTGGTCGCCGAACGAGGGCTTCATCATCCGCAGGTCGTGATTGTGCAGCCAGGTGGCGACGGCCGGCAGATGGTACGAAAGATCGTCGTAGCTCAAGGTGCCCGGGGGGCTGTCACCATAGGCCACCATCTGGCTCAACGTGAAGGCCGCCAGCAGGATCAGGGACAGCAGAGGGAGGATCGCGGGACGCCATCGGGTCACCTCGCCCGGCGACGTTTCCGGCCGTGGCGCCAGCAGGCTGAGAGCGGCCCCGCAGCCGGCGAGCAGCTCGAACAGGCGCGGCGTCAGCCAACCCAGGTGCCCGAGCACGGTGGCGCCCACCGTTCCCACCGCCATCGCGAGAGAGAACGCCGCGGTGACGCGGGACAGGAGGCTCTCTCCCGGCAGGAGCAGAGCGGCAAGCCTCCATCCGGCAAGCCCGAGAGCGGCCAGGAGGGCCATGCAGGCCATCGCCTGCCACGTCCGGCTCGCGGGAGACAGCCCGGCATCGACGGCGAGGACCGCAGCCGAAAGGATGCCGAGCCAACGCCCGAGATCGGCCTTGCGCATGGCGCGGGAGCCTACCAGGAAGACCCGCGATGCATGGATAATGCGCCGGTGAGAAAGACCGTTTTCATCCTCCTGCTCTGCTCGTTCGGCGCCTGCGGCGGTCCGGACGTCCCCAACCTGCGCTCCCCGGGCCGCACCATCGTCGTCCTGGGGGACTCGATCGCCTCCGGCTACGGCGCCTCCCCGGGTGCTGCGTTCCCCGAGATCCTCGCCGCGAAGCTCGGCGCCGAGGTGATCAACCAGGGGGTCCCCGGCGACACCGCCGAGGACGGCCTGGCCCGCGTCGACGCGGCCCTCGCCGCCGATCCCTGGCTGGTCGTCGTCGAGTTGGGCGGCAACGACATCCTGAACCGCGTGCCGCCCGAGCGGACCGAGGCGGCGTTGCGCTCGATCCTCCAGCGCCTGCTCGCCGCCAACGTGGTGCCGATGCTGGTGGAGGTCGAGATACCCTTCGCCGGCCGCTACGCCGAGATCTACACGAAGCTGGCCGACGAGCACAACGTCCCGGTCGTCGACGACGCCCTCGGCGACATCCTGCTCGACCCGTCGCTCAAGAGCGATCCGATCCATCCCAACGCACAGGGTCAGGTGGTCCTCGCCGAAGCGATCGCGGACGAGATCGAGCCGCTGATCAAAGCCCGCCGGGAGGCGCGGTGATCGAAGGGCCTGAACTAGCGAACGGTGTCTGGACCTGGAAGGACCGTGGCGGACCGGTGGAGGTGCGCTTCACGGGCAGAGGCGGCCCGGACGGATTGCGAGCCGAGACCCTGGCGCGGATCGAGCCATCTCCGCCGCCGGTGGCCTGGGCACGCCAGATCCATTCAGCCCTGGCCCTGCCGGCCCAGCCGGGCGCCTGCGGCGAGGGTGACGGCCTCTTTACAGATCAATCCGGCCTCGCGCTCTCGGTGATCACCGCGGACTGCGTCCCCATCCTCCTCGCCGGCCCTGGAGGCCTCGCCGCCATCCACGCCGGCTGGCGCGGCATTGCCGGCGGAGTGGTTCCCGCCACGCTCCAGCAACTCGCGGGGCCACTCGCGGACTGGACCGCCTGGATCGGCCCATCGATCGGCCCCTGCTGCTACGAGGTCGGCGACGACGTGGCGTCCCAGATCGCGGAGGCGAGCGGTCCCGAAGTGGTGGTCCCCGGCCCCGCCGGCCGCCCCCACCTCGATCTCCAACTGGCGGTCCGGCTGCAGCTTGAGAAGGCTGGCGTGGGCGAGGTGGTCACCGTGCAAGGCTGCACCCGCTGCGACGAGGAGCGCCTCTGGAGCTACCGGCGGGAGGGGAAGAGGGCGGGGCGGAACATGGGGTTCATCTGGCGGTAGAGGCGCCCTGCCGCGCCGCCACCCCCCGCGGATCCCGCCCGAACGCCCGCAACTGCCCGCAGGCCCCGCTGACCTCATCGCCGCGGCGGCGGCGGACTGTGGCGATCAGCCCCTTCTGGCGCAGGCGGTCCTGGAACCGCGCGATGGTCTTGTCGTCCGGCGGCACCATGCGGTCGCCGAGGACCGGGTCGGGGTTGATCGGGATCAGGTTGACCTTGGCGCGCAGGCCCGACAGCAGGCGGACGAGCCGGTCCGCGTCCGCCGGCGTGTCGTTGAGGTCGCGGATCAGGACGTACTCGAAGGTGATCTTCCGCCCCTTTTCGAGCGGATAGCGGCGCAGGGCCGCCATCAGGTCCGCGAGCGGATAGGTGCGGTTGACCGGCATGATGGCGGAGCGGGCCGCCTCGTCGGGCGCGTGGAGCGAGATCGCCAGATTGGGCCGGCGCTCCCAGCGCGCCATTTCTTCCAACGTCGGCAGGATACCCACTGTCGAGACGGTGATCCGGTGCGGCGAGATCCATTCCATCAGGATGTCGAGCGCGCTCTTGACGGCGTCCAGGTTCAGCAGCGGCTCTCCCATGCCCATGAAGACGAGGTTGAGGCCTTCCATCTCAAGGCCGCGGTCGGCGCGGATGGCCAGCACCTGGCCGACGATCTCGCCGGCCGTGAGGTTCCGCCCCGCGCCCCAATAGCCGGTGACACAGAACGAGCAGGCGAGGGCGCAGCCGGCCTGGCTCGAGATGCAGAAGGTGCGGCGGTCGCGCTCCGGGATGTCCACCGCCTCGATGGTGGCTCCGTCGTGCAGGCGGAAGAGGTACTTGCAGGTGCCGTCCGCGGCCAGACGCCGTTCGGCGATCTCCGGCAGCCCGATCCGGAACTGGTCCGCCAGACGCGCCCGCAGGTCTTTGGAGAGATCGGTCATCTCCGCGAAGCCGGAGACGCCTCGGTGGTGGAGCGCCTGGTAGATCTGCTCTACCCGGAAGGGGCGGTCGATCACCGGCGCAAGCACCTCGGCGAGGCACTCCCGTGACAGGCCGAGCAGGTCTGGCAGCGGCAGTGGAAGCGAGAGGTCAGTCTTCGAGGACACGGCGCCGCCGGCGCAGCCGGCGCGTGGGATCGATCCCGATGGAGCGCAGGAACGAGAGGTCGTTGCCGTTGATCTGGAACGCCGGATCGCGCTCGGACGAGAACCGCGGCGCCGGCGTGAGGGAGAGCGCGTCATCGACGTTCGCCTCCCGTTTACAGTCCACCAGCAGATAGAGGGAGTAGCCCTCTTCGCGGATCTTCCGCAAGGTGCGGCTCACCTCGGTCGAATCCGAGATCGCCTCGGAGAGGGCGCGCCGCAAATCGCGAAGCATCTGATGGAGCTTCTCGTCCAGATCCAACCTCCCGGCCTCTGGGCCGATGCGCGGGATTATCGCCCGCGTCCGTCAAGGTGTCAAACCGTTCGCCGGCTGCAACAGAACGCCCGCGAACCCCATTCCCAACTGGGGTTTTTGGCCTTATCCTATTGGGTCTTTGCCGGAGGACGGACCGCCCATGACGCAGCCCCCGAGGACCGAGCCGCCGCCGCGCGATCTGGAGGCGTGGCTCGCTCGGCTCGGCTACCCGGCGCGCGCCATCGAGCCGCTCACCGGCGACGTCTCGCCGCGCCGCTATTTCCGGGTCTGGCTCGAAGACGATAGCTCCGGCAGGGCGGCCATCCTCGCCACCTACCCGGAGGACCTGCGAGGGACCTGCCGGCGCTTCCTGCGCACGACCGGGCTGCTCGAAGGGGCCGGCGTGCGGGTGCCGCGCGTCCTCGCCGCGGCGTGCAGCGCAGGCTGGATGCTCCTCGAAGACCTCGGTCCGCAGACGCTCGCCGACTACAAGGAGCGGCCCTGGAGCGAGCTGAGCCTCTGGTTCGAGCAGGCGC
This sequence comes from uncultured Holophagales bacterium, assembly GCA_963842525.1. Lineage (GTDB taxonomy): Bacteria > Acidobacteriota > Thermoanaerobaculia > Multivoradales > UBA5704 > UBA5704. Next base: position 11,678 of record CAWJGT010000008.1, on the reverse strand, counting down.
GGTGTTGGCTCCAGCGCATCGCCGGCCTCCCCGCCGCGGAGATCGCCGGGATCAACCCGCCGCTCGACGGCGAGCTGTTGCGCCGCGAGCTGCAGCAGACCTGGGACCTCTTCCTGGAGCCGCGCGGGCTCACCGGCAGCCCGGACCTGACCGCGGCCCTGCGTGCAGCGCTCGATACCGTCTGCGAGGGGCTGGCCGGCCAGCCCCTGGCGCCGTGCCATCGCGACTACATGAGCCGCAACCTCATCCCGATCGGACCGGACGACCTTGCCGTGCTCGACCATCAGGACCTGCGGCTCGGACCCGCGGAATACGACCTCGCCTCGCTGCTCAACGACACCCTGTTCCCACCGCCCGAGGTCGAGGAGTCGCTCCTCGCCGCCAGCGGCGCCGACCGCACCCGCTACCACCGGGCGGCGGCGCAGCGCACCTTGAAAGCGATCGGGACCTATACGTCGTTCTCGCTGCGCGGCGCGGACCGGCACCTGCCGCTGATCCCGCCGACCCTTTCCCGCTGCCTGCACCACCTCTCCCGCATCCCGGAGGGGGAGCCTGTCGCGGAGGAGCTCGGCCGGGCCTGGGCCCCGGTCCTCCCTCCTGTCAACCTCTGATCTGCTACACTGCATACCGAGGGTCTGACCATGCCTAATCTCGGTGCAACAGAGCTGATCGTCATCTTCCTCATCGTGGTCGTGTTGTTCGGCGCCAGCCGCATCCCCCAGATCGGCAAGGGGATTGGCGAGGGGATCCGCAATTTCAAGAAGGGCCTCAAGGGGGACGACTCGGAGCGGCTGGAAGAGCGCAACGAACCGCGGAACAGCTAGCTCCCGCGGACGGACGGCACGGCAAACACCGCCGCTACGGCGCTGCGATGTGCCCGAATGGCGCGCTCAGCTCCGGTTTCCCGCCGACTGACTCCCCCGATTCCCAGACACGCTGCCGGTGCCGTTCATAGCGGGCGAGCACCCGCTTGACGTAATCGCGCGTCTCGCGGTACGGCGGCACGCCGTCGTAGCGCTCCACCGCCGCAGCGCCGGCGTTGTAGGCCGCCAGCGCGCGCTCCAGATCCCCATCGTAGTCGTCGAGCAAGCGCCGCAGATGCCGGCTCCCCACATCCAGATTGACGTACGGGTCGAAGAGGTCGCTCGCGCCGTAGGCCTCGGCGGTCGAGGGGAGGACCTGCATGAGGCCGACCGCGCCGCGGGGCGATACCGCCTGGGGACGGAACCGGGACTCGATCTCCACGATGGCGGCGAGGAGCAGCCCGTTGACGCGATGACGCTCGGCCATCGTGGCCATGGCGGTGCCGAAGGGGAGGTCGCGCAGGAAGCGGCGCTGCTCCTCCGGCCCGATCTCGGGAAAGAGCGAGAGCTGGCGCGGCCCGGGTGCCAGAGCGGCATCGAGGTCGCCCGGCGTCAGCGCGCGGAGCCCTTCGGGAGGCCGGGTGACCACCCAGTCCGCCAGCTCCTGGAGGAGCGCCGCGTCCGTCGGCCTGGGCAGCTCGGAAAGATCGGTGATCGACGGGTCGGAGGGCAGGGGATGGAAGGAAATTGCCAGGAAGAATCCAGTGGACAGCAGGGCGAACGGCAACCGGAAAGCGCGATGCTTCATCGGCCAAATCCTCTTTCTTGAGTCCGCTCCCGTACGACGAGCCTGCGTCCACAGCGAGCTGTGGGCTCTCGGTCGCGGATCTGGTCCTGAAGCAGCGAATCCACCCCCGGGGGGGTGGATCTACGAAGTTCTGGTCGGATTTCTATGCAAGATGGGCGCCCAAGAGCTGCCGGGACGTACGGCGTCCCCTGCGGGACGGGCGAAGGAGGCTCAGGTCTCGGAGGTGGGCTTCCGGCGCGTCAGCCTGCGGCCGGGCCGATCGTAGTCCTCGACCAGGATTCCGAGGTCGGAGACCTTGTTGCGAAGGGTGTTGCGGTGCACTCCCAACGAGCGTGCGGAGCGGCAGAAATTACCACGGTTCGACTTGAGGGATGCCACGATGAACTGCTTCTCGAACTCCCGCCTTGCCTGCTCCAGGGTAACGCCCCGCCTCACGAGCTCGTCGACGATCTGATACAGGCGTCCGTTGAGGTTCTGATCGGCCAAAGAGAATTCCCTCGGGTAGAGCGAGCCAGGAAAACTCCAGGATACCACACGCGGCCCGATTTTACCCCGCGCTCGCCCGGGGCAAACCAGGCCGGTCCGGGGGTCCGCGTCACTTGGGCTCGAGCCGGTCTCCGACGAAGATGGGGTAGCGCGACTCGATGATCTTGGCGAGAGACGTCCGCCGGTGGACGGACAGGACGGCGACCTCGCCCAGGATGACCGGCGGGAAACCGGTGCGGTTCATGCGGTAGATGGTGAAGACGTCGCCCGGCGTCACGCCCTGGTCCTCTCCGCCTTCGATGTGGACCACGTGGTCCTCGCCCAGCGAGATCAGGTTGTCCTGCGAGAACACGATGACCGGCGCGGCCTGGAGCTTCTCGGCCGGGGCCGGGTAGTTGAGCGGCCGTATCGCCGTGGGCCGCCCCAGGGGCACCGGCTCCGGCTCGAACGGTCGAAGCTGCTCCCCCACCAGGATCGGATCGCAGGCCTGGATGATCTCGGCGATGGCGGTGTCCTGCTGCACGGAGAGGACCCGCACCCGTCCCGTGTAGTGGTAGTAGCGCCCCACGACCTGGCGGGTCAGGGGGTGGCGGACCGGCTCTCCCGGCTGGATCGCCGTGAAGACCTGGGCCGCCGACATGCCGCGGGCACGCCCGCCATCCAGATAGATGATGTCGCCCACGGTCAGGTTGTAGCGGTCGGTTTTCATCCGGCGATAGCTTCCCACCAGGCCCTGCCGGTTGAAGACGATCGAGGGTTCCGGTCCGAGTTGCTCGTACTCGGAGCCGAGGACGGTGTAAGGGAACGTCTCGTCCATGTCACCGATGTAGCCCGTGCAGTAGATGTCGCTCTCGGCGCCCCAGGGAATCGGCTCGCCGGCCGCCTCGATCGCGGTCTGGACCCCTTCGATCGGCTCGCTGGGCGCCGCCTCCTCGCCGGGCATGCCGGTGCCCGTACCCGGCCCGCCGTCGGTGAGCTGGTCGACCGGCGCCACCTCGGGACCCAACACCAGCGGGTCGCCGGGGTAGATCCAGTGGGCGTCCAGCACGTACTGGTTCCTCTCCCAGAGCTGGGGCCAGAGGTACGCATTGCCGTAGAAACGGGCGGCAAGATCCCACAGGGTGTCCCCCCGCTGGATGATGTGCACCTGGGCGCCGGGCTGGGGCGTGGGAGGATCCCAGGCCGTCCAATGGTCACCTACGAGATGGAGGTCCTCCGGCGGCCGGTCCGCTGCAAGCAGGATGGACGGCACGAGGAAGAGGGCAAGGACGAGACCTGAAAGCCGCACTTTCATGAGGGCCTCCTGAACGCCATGGAGGAGAAAAAGATAGTGACTTCTCTATGCTTTAACCTACAGCGTTCGCCTTCACCTGTCAAGGTTTGCCGCGCCCGGTCTCAAGCGGAGCTTGAGGTTTGAGGCGCCTCAGGGCAGCTTGGCGCGCCGCTCTTCGGCGGCGACGGCGACGGCGGTGCCCGGGAAGCGGCGGGCCACCTCGCGATAGGTGACGCGCGCGCCCTCGATGTCGCCCGTCGCCTCCAGGCACTGGCCGGCCTTCAGGAGGGCGTCCGGGACCTTGTTCCCCTGCGGGAAGCGCTCCACCACTTCGCGGAATGCGGCCAGGGCGCCGCGCATGTCGTTCCGGGAGTAGCGGCACTCGCCGATCCAGTACTGCGCGTTGTCGGCCAGCTCGTTCTCGGCGTTGGTCTGGAGGAAGCGCTGGAAGCTGCTCTCGGCGTCGAGGAAACGGCCCTGGTGGTAGAGGGTGTAGCCGCGGTCGTAGAGCGCCTGGGCGGTGAGGTCGCCGGGCTCGGGCGCCGGCGCGGTCTGGGCCGGCGGAGGCTGGACCGGCGGCGCGCTCTGCCGCGGCTGCTGGGGTGACTGGGGAGCGGGCTCCGGCACGTCGATGTCAGCCTCTTCGATCACCACCTCCTCCATCCCGCCGGAGGCGTCCACCGCCGGCGCCGAGCGCGGCGGCGGCGCGGTCGTGCGCGGCACGGTCGTCTGTCCGCGGTCGGCGCTGGCCGGCGGAGGAGAGGCCGGCCGGGACGGCGTCCCGATGGGAGGCGTCGCCTGGGCGACGCGGGGCTCGGTAGTGGTAGAGGGGGTGGGTGCCGGACGCATCTGGACCGGGCGCGACGGGGCCGCGGCGGCGGATCCCGGCCGGGCGCCGCCCGGCCGGGTCTCCAGCTCCGCCACGCGCTGGCGCAGCCGGGTCAGCTCCACGTCGTCCATGGCCGCCCGTCGCTGCAGCTCGACGACCCGCGCCCGGAGCTGGCGGACCTCCTCCTCCAGGGCCGAGGTGTCCTGCCGCAGCGGCATGCTGGAGCAGCCCGCCGCCAGGGCGAGCAGAGGCAGAGCGAGCAGGAGGGATACGGTTTGCTTCATCGTCCAGCTCCTCCCGAAGGCTTGGTCTGGGGGATCTCGGCGACCCAATGACTGTTCGGGTATTCGGTGCGGAGGCGGTCGAAGGCCTTCTGGGCCTCTTCCGGTTTCTGGCTCTGCTGGTAGGCGATGCCCAGGTGGTAGAGGACCTTCTCCTTGTCGGGATAGTCCGGATAGGCCTGGAGCAGGTAATCGAACCGCTCGGCGGCGGCGACCGGGATGCCGTAGCGCAGATAGAAGCGTCCGACCATGAACTCGTGCTCCGCCAGGTTGGCCTTGACGAGCTTGATCTGCTCCTGGGCCTGGGCGGCGTACTCGCTCGTGGGATAGAGGCGGATCAGCTCCTCGTACGCCTCCATCGCCTTACGGGTGACCGTCTGGTCGCGGTCGGGCTTCTCCATCCGTTTGGCCAGGCTGTTGGCGATCTGGAACTGCACGTAGGCCGCCTGTCCGCTGGTCGGGAACCGGTTCAGGAAGTCGCGGTACTTGGCCTCGGCCTGGACAAAGTTGCCCGAGCCGCCCTCCAGATAGTAGGTGTCGGCGGCGAGGAGGAGCCCTTCGCGGCCGACGCCCGAGTTGGGCTCGACCTCGAAGGCGTGGGTGAAGTAGGGGCGGGCGCGGGCGTACTTCTCGCGCGCCAGCAGCTCCTTGCCCTCGGCCAGCGACTCCTCGGCCGCGAGCCGGAGAATCGGGTCCGACTCCACGCTGCTCTTGCAGGCGGCGGTCAGCACCAGGAGGAGCAATGCCAGCAGCGGAAACATTCGTCTCATAGGTTCTCCGAGCCGGCGAGAGTGCGCAGCTTCGACATGGTCGCAACAGGATCGTCGGCGGCGAAGATTCCCGATCCCACGATACAGACCTCCACCCCGGCCGCCACCACATCGCCAATGTTACCGCGATCGATGCCGCCGTCCATGGCGATCTCGACCGCCGTCCCGCTTTCGCGGATCAGCTCGCGCAGCCGCCGCGCCTTGTCCAGGGCGCGCGGCAGGAACGCCTGGCCGGCAAAACCGGGGTTGACCGACATCAGGAGCACGTAGTCCATCCGCGGCAGGGCATCGACGAGCAGCTCCACCGGCGTCGCGGGATTGACGGCCACGCCGGCCAGCGCCCCCTTCTCGCGGATGCGGGCGAGCAGGCGGTCGAGGTGCGGCGCAGCCTCCCAGTGCACGGCCACCCGCGCCGCCCCGGCCGCGATGTACTCGTCCAGCAGGCGGTCGGGGTTGGAGACCATCAGGTGGACGTCGATCGGCAGGCGGGTGCGCCGGTGGAGCGCGGCGAGCACCGGGATCCCGAAGGTCAGGTTGGGGACGAAGTGCCCGTCCATCACATCGTAGTGGATCATCTCGGCCCCGCCGGCTTCGCAGACCCGCACCGCCCCGGCCAGATCGGCGAGGTCGGCGGCGAGGATGGACGGCGCGAGCTGCATCAACGCGTCCCCCCAGGAGCCGGTGGGGCGGCCGGGGGGACTGCCGGCGGGGGTGCGGGGAACGGAGCCGTGTCCGGCATGTTGTCCGCCGTGGCCACCACCAGCGAGAGGGCCTCCTCCCGCGTCACGGGATGGCCGGGCAACGGGTACTGCCGGAGGATGGTGCCGGCGGCGACCCCTTCATAGCGCTCGAACCGGACGCTGCCGAAGTGGAAGCCCCGGCGCTCGAAGAACGGCCGCACCTGGTCGTAATTGCGATAGATGAGGTCGGGCATGATGTAGCGGTCGCGCGGCACCGCCATGACCAGCAGCATGTCGACCGGCGTCGAGGGGGCGACGGAGGCGCCCGGATCGGGGTCCTGCTGGAGGACCACCCCCATCTCCTGGCCGCGGGCGAACGCGCCGAGGATCCGCCCCAGGGCGAGGCCGTTGCCGGAGAGGGCGGCCTGGGCCGCGGGCAGCGGCTTGCCGGACAGATCGGGGACCTCGACCCGCTGGGGTCCGAGCGAGAGGATCAGGTTGACGCCGCTGCCGCGCTTGACCAGGGTGCGCGGATCCGGCGTCTGCTGGACGACGCGGCCCGCCGGCACGGTGTCGTCATAGCGCCCCGGCTCCTGCACCCGCCGCAGCTCGAGCCCCTGGTCGGCGAGCCGGTTGGCCGCGTCCTCCCGCGACAGCCCCTTGAGAGCCGGCACGGTGGTGACGCCGCTGCGCACGAAGAGGCTGAAGGAGGTGTAGGCCGCGAGCCCGAAGACGAGGACGAGCACGAAGGCATAGGCCACGTAGGCCAGCCCCCGGAGGAGCCGCGCAAGCATGGTCCGCAGTCTAGCAGACCCTCACCCCCGGGCTGACCCGGCTCTCCCTCAGCAGGTCCGATGTCTGCGACCACAGAGTAAAACCTCGCCGGGCAGCGCCCGTATAAGAGCCACATCCATGCCCGTCATGACCATCGCTCGATTCCCCTTTCCCACCCTTTCTCTCTCCCTGGCACTCCTCGCTGCCGGACCCGCTGCAGCCCTCGACTGGCCGCAGTTCCGGGGCGTGAACCGGGACGGCGTCTCGGCCGAGACGGACCTGCCTCGAAGCTGGCCGGCGAAGGGGCCGCAGGTCGTGTGGAAGCGGGCGATCGGGGAAGGATACTCCGGGATCAGCGTCGTCGGAGACCGGCTCTACACCATGGACTCGGACGGCACGGCCGAGTACGTCCTGGCTCTGGAAGCGGGCAGTGGCAAGGAGGTCTGGCGCGTTCCGGCCGGCCCCAAGCTGATCGACAACATGGGCAACGGCCCGCGGACGACGCCTACCCTGGACGGCGGCACGGTCTACGCCATGGGCTCCCACGGCCGGCTTCTCGCCCTGAAGGCAGCCGATGGGGCGAAGATCTGGGAGGTGGATCTGCCCCAGGCGCTCGGCGCCAAGCGGCCCACCTGGGGATACTCGGGCTCCCCATTGATCGACGGCGACCTGCTCATCCTGGAGGTCGGAGGGAAGGAGGGCCGGGGGGTGGTCGCCTTCGAGAAAGCCACTGGGAAGGTCCGCTGGGGGGCCCTGGACGGCGATGCGGCCTACTCCTCGCCGGTCCTGATGACGATCGGTGGCATCAAACAGTACGTAGTGACCCGCCGGGCCGGCTCGCAAACGGTCGCGCTCCGGTCCGACGGCACGGTCCTCTGGACCCACCCGGGGCCGTTCACGGTCATCGCCAGCGCCCTCTTCATCCCGCCGGACAAGGTCTACGTCTCGGGTGGGGACGACGCCGGGGCGGTCCTCCTGCGGATCAAGACCGAAGGCGGCAAGGCGGTCGAGGAGCTGTGGAAGACCCGCACGATGAAGAACCACTTCAACAATGCGGTCCTCGTGGGGTCCCACCTCTATGGTTTCGACAACGCCACCTTCAAGTGCCTCTCGGTCGCCACGGGCGAGCAGACCTGGGCTTTTCGGGGCCTGGGCAAGGGCTCGCTCCTGGCCGCGGACGGGAACCTGCTGATCGTCCTTGCGGATCAGGGGACCCTCCTCCTGGTCGAGGCCACTCCCGACGCCTACACGGAGCTCGCACGATTCCAGGCCATGGAGGGCAAGGCGTGGACCGCACCGACCCTCGCCAACGGCCGGCTCTACCTGCGGGACCAGGACGAGATCGTTGCCCTGGAGATCAGGGTGTCAGGCGCCAGGGCAGCTTCTGCGTCTGCCGGGATTGGAACGGGGGGAACGCGGCCTGCCCCCGCCCCGAAAGGAGGTACAGCCGGCACGAGCCCCTCCCCTGCAACCCCCACCCTCACCCTCGAGGAGATCGTGGCCCGCTACGAAGCGGCCAGGGGTAGCCGGGAACGCTGGCGGGCTCTGCGGTCCATCGAGATGGAGGGCACGTTCACCAGCTTCAGCGAGGAAGCCCCGTTCACCCTTCGCCGCAAGCGTCCGAACCTCTACCGGTTCGACTCCAGGATGCAACGGAAGGAGATGACCCTCGCTCAGGATGCCCGGGGGCCCTGGTGGCTCTATCCCCACTATGGGGTCAACAGCCCGGCAAAGATGGAGCAGCCTCCTGTGGTCGTCATGACCGCCCGCGATGCGGAGATCGAGCCGGCCCTCGTCGGCTATCAGGAAAAGGGCCACAAGGTCGTCCTGGCCGGCCGGGGAAACGTGAACGGTCAGGAGACCCTCCGCCTCGAGCTCACCCGCTCCAACGGCTGGGTGGAAACCTGGTACCTCGATCCCCGGACTTACCTGGAGGTCGCGGTCGACTCGAAGGTCTTCGACTACGCCCAGCTTCCCCAGGAGATGCAGGAGAGGGCCTGGTTCTCCGACTTCCGAACCGTCGACGGCCTGGTCATCCCCCACCGGATCGAGAAGGAGTACGGCGCCCGGCACACCGTAACGAGGGTCGAGAGGATCCGCGTGAACCCTGAGGTGGAAGAAGGGGTGTTCGCGATGCCTGCCACGTCATCGGGTACAGCATCCAGTACACCACCACCCCAGGGGTGAGGGTCTACAATCCGCACCCTATGGCATCGACCTTCCCTCCCCTCGGCGCGCACGTCTCGGTGGCCGGCGGCCTGCCGACCGCGATCGAGCGGGCCGAGGAGCTCGGCTGCACGGCGATCCAGATCTTCGTCAAGAACGCCAACCAGTGGCGGGGCAAGGAGCTGGCGGACCCTGAATGCGAGAGCTTCCGCTGCGCCCATGCGGAGAGCCGCGTCGGCCCTCTCGTCGCGCATGCGAGCTATCTGATCAACCTGGCCGCCACCGATCCGGAGATCCTGGAAAAATCGCGCGAGGCGCTGGCCGACGAGCTCCAGCGCTGCGCCCGGGTGGGCGTCGAAGGCCTGGTCCTCCATCCGGGCGCTCACCTGGGGGCCGGCGAGGAGACGGGCATCGCGCGGGTCGCGGAGTCGCTCGACCGCATCCTCGCCGCGGTGCCGGAGGTCCCGACCCGGGTCCTCCTGGAGAACACCGCCGGCCAGGGGACCTGCCTGGGGCACCGGCTGGAGCACCTGGCAGCGATCCGCGCCCGGCTGGCGGCGCCGCAGCGGGTGGGCATCTGTCTCGACACCTGCCACACCTTCGCCGCCGGCTACGCCATCCACGAGCCGGCCGGTTACGAGGACTTCTGGGCCGCGGTCCAGGAGCTCCTGGGCCTGGAGGTCGTCGGCTGCCTGCACCTGAACGATTCCGTGCGTCCCTTCGCCTCGCGCCGCGACCGCCACGCCCACATCGGCGAAGGGGAGATGGGTCTCGACGCCTTCGCGAGGCTCCTCCACGATCCACGTCTGGCGGCGATCCCGATGGTCCTGGAAACCGAGCCGGGGGACGAGATGGAAGGGCACCGCCGGGACCTGGAGACGCTGCGGGCCCTCACCCGCCCACGCCCTCGCCGGAAGCGGGGGAAGAAGGCGGATTAGGAGCCCGGCGGGCCACCTGGACCGCCAGCTCGGCCAGCTCCTGAGCCCGTTCCGGCCGGGCGATGCTCTCCCGGTAGAGCCGTTCGGCGAGCGCCCAGGTCTGGAACTCGGGACAGGTCTCGATCAGGAACTGCGCCTCTTCGGAGGTGCAGGGCTCGAGCCGCTCCCACGCATCCACCGCATGGCGGGAAGAATCCTGATCCGACGCCTCCAGCGTCGCGAGGAAGGCGGCGGCAGCGGCGCGAACGGTCCCTGCCGCGGCATCGCCGAGCTCGGCTGTCGGCTTCTCCAGGTCTGCGAAGAAAGCATCCGCGTCCAGGGCTGACGCGGCGCGAGCTACCCCCATCGCGGGGAGGAAGCACGCATCCACGAGCGACATCGGGATGTCCACGGCAGCGGCGATCCGCTCCAGCGTTTTCCGGCGGGGCATCGTCTGGCCGCCCTCGTAGCGGCAGATCGAGCTGGCGTCCAGGCCGGCCGCCTCGGCGAGGTCGGTCTGCGTCCAGTCGCGGAGGCCGCGCAGAAACCGGACCAGCAGTGCCACATCGGCCGGATCTTCCATATCATCCCTCTCGTGCACACATCCAGAATGCAGTTCGGTTGGTTTTTTTCTAATTCCGGCACCTTATTCTCAGAGGCGCCCACCGGGCCATAGTGGCCCGGAAGGTACCTCTTTGTAAGGAGGGTCCCCATGTACCGTCCCGCTTCCCGCTCACTTGCCGTCCTGATTCTGAGTCTATTCCTCGCGATGCCGCTGTGCGCCGCGGCACTACCCGGCTTCGAGCCTGGCCGCGCCGCGCCTACACCTCTCGTCTCCCAACTCTGGGAGTGGCTCACCGGCGTGTTGCGGTCGGAGGTCGGATGCTCGATCGACCCCAATGGCCTGTGCATTTTGATCTCCGGGGAATCTGTTGCTCCGGCCGAAAGGGCGGATGAAGCCATTCCAAAAGATGGACGACGTCGGTAGAGAGCAGGCTCGCACAGGGGCGGGTTTCGAAGCGGCGAGGGAAGAGAACCCGCCCCGTTCGCAAGACCGGAGCATGCCCTCAGGGCTCGAATCGAAGCTCCGGGTCGAGGCGGGCTCGATTCAGATACTGGAAGAGCCGCCGGGCCAGCTCGACCGTGACCGTCTCCCTTTCGGCTGCGTTACAGAAGAGCCGGAGAGCGGCCAAGGCCTCACGGTGAATACCTTGTCTGCGGAAGATCCACAGCATGTCCCCAGCCAATGTCTTGACTTCGCAAAGGCAACCCTGCTCGCGGTAGAGCACAGCCAGCTCCAGACTGGCGAGCGCGAAGTCGTTCCATCTCCCGCGCCCGGAACTCCCGCCGTACCTGCTCGAAGCAGGAAACCGCCTCCTTCGGCTCGCCCATACCAGCCGCCACTCGTCCCTGTAGCCAGACCACCCGGACGAGGTCCAACTCCTTTTGGAGGACAACCGCCAGTTTCCGGACCTCGTCGAGCATGGGCCTTGCCTCTTCGGTTTTTCCCAGAAGGCAAAGGTTCGTAGCCAGGTTGAACCGGAGCGCGAAACGCAGCCGCGGATCGAGTTGACCGTTCACCAGAGGGGATGCATCCTGCAGGGCCTCGATAGCGGCCTCGGACTCCCCCATGTGCTCCAGAGTGACAGCCTTGATCAGCAAGATGCGGCCCGCGGTCTCTTGAGGGCTGGCCGTACGAGCACGATCAAGCAGGTCCAGGGCTTCAGCAAATCGGCGCTGGTCCCGTCGCAGGGATGCCTTCAGGTCCAGCAGGCGCCACTCCGGCAACAACCCTGGATCTGCCGTAGCTCCGGCTTCCGAGAACTCCCCGGCACGTGCGAAAGCCTCCTCGGCTCCCAGCATGTCATTGCCGACCCTCAACGCATTGGCG
>CAWJGT010000007.1:0-146191 GCA_963842525.1 uncultured Holophagales bacterium | reverse complement strand
AGTGGCACCGGAGGATTGCATATATATCGATGACCGTTCGGAATTCGTCGAAATTGCAAGGGCTCTGGGCATGACAGGGTTCTTATACGGTGCAGATATGAGCCTGGTTCATGCTCTGAGCGCTGCGGGAATCGAAACGGTATGAACCTTCAGCTTGCTCTTCAGATTCTTCAGATTGTTCTCTATGGCTTAGTGGTCACTGGGTTCTTGTGGCGGTCGCATATTCTCTTTGCAAGAGCTCAGGAGAAGGCGAAGGATAATGTTGCCGCTACGGGAGCAATTCGACCCGATCTCCCAGCGGAGAGTACTGTCCTCCTCGAAATCTATCGTCAAAAGTATCTCAATTTTAGGCACTTCGATACGCTCCGCTGGGGAGTGCATACGGTGGTAATTGCCGCGGCAGGCTTGGTCGCCGCTTATGCCGAGAAAGCGACTGGGCCAGACGCCTCGACATATATTACGCTTCTGATGGCATTGTTTGGAGTTTTTTCATTGCTTGGGTGGTGGTTGCTTTATCGATTGGCGTACACTCATATGAAGAACAGCATCGCCTTGAAGATAATAGCCGACAAGATTGGTGATTGGAGCGTTCCGCCAATAGCCGAAAAGGGGCAGTCCACGCGCTCTTCGGCGGCGTTCCTCTTCATGGCCTTTGTAGGCGTGCTAGGTGGCTTGGCACTTGCGTTTGCCCTTTGGAGATTGTTGCTTGCCCTTTTGAGGTTTTGTGGGCTTCTGTAATTTCCCTGGAGTCTGCCAGGAACTGGGTGCAAGGGAGGGGGCCATTCTGTGGGAGACGCCGAACCCAGGCGGTCGAGCGGACGGATACCGCAAAAGCGCCCGCCGGGGCGGGAGGTTTAGCATCGAGCCGCCCAGGTGCTCCACTGGGGTTGCTTGAGAACGGCTCCGCGGAGCTCCCGGTCACCAGCCGGCACGCCGTGTTGCCGGCGCTCCCGTCGTGTTAATCTAGGGCAAGGAGGCCGCCATGCAACACCGCTTGACCATCGACTACGGCGACGACGTCCTCTTCAGTAGCGGCCTGACGCGCGGAGCCTTCGACGAAGAGGCCCGCTTCCTCCTTGCCGCGAAGCTCTACGAAGTAGGCCGGCTGAGCTCGGGCCTCGCCGCAAAGCTCTGCGGGAAGGGCAGGGTGGACTTTCTCCTCGCCCTCCCGCGGATCGGCGTTGCCATGAGCAACCTCCAGCCCGAGGATCTCGACTCCGAGGTGGAGTTCATGCGGCGTGGCTGAACCGATCGTCGTAAACACCGGGCCGCTGGTGTCCTTCGCCAGAATCGGCTGCCTGGCCTCATCTGTCCCCCGATCGAAATCAACACCGAGCCGGACCACTTGCACGCCCTTTTTCTTCTCGCACGGACCGCGGCGCTGAGCGACGTGGTCGGCCAGCTCAAGAAAAGCTCGAACAATTGGCTGGGCAGCCGGGGGCAGTACTTCGCGAGCTTTGAGAGGCTCTCGCGGTCTTTCAGACCGCAGGGTTGTGGGGGCTTGTTGACCCAGGGCGTCGGCCTTCGGCCTCAGCCCTGGGCTAGAATCTCCCGGCCCGTTAGGCCGGTTTTGTTAGGCGCTCTAAGCCCCGGCAGGCATGGTTTTACGTACCCCGCACGCCGCCCCTGAGCGTGGATTGTGGATAGAAGTATCGGCCGTGGATACTGCCATTTGCGCCAGATAAGCTTAGACGGCCTGGATAAGCTTATCCGCGGCAGATACGCTTACACCGGCGCAGATAACGTTATCTGCGCCAGATAGTGTTATCCATGCCGGATAAGCTTACACTGGCGCAGATAAGCTTATCCGCGGCAGATAGTGTTATCCGTGCCAGATACGCTTACACTGGCCTGGATAAGCTTATCTGCGGCGGATAAGCTTATCTGCGCTGGATAGTGTTATCTGCGGCAGATAGTGTTATCTGGATCTTATCTGCGCTGGATAAGCTTCACTGGCGTGGATAGCGTTCCATATCCGCGCCAGATACGCTTATCTGCCTTGGATATGCTTATCTGCGCCGGATACGCTTACAACGAGCTGGATACCGTTATCTGCGTTGGATCCATTGAACAGCGGTGGATGCCTGTGGAGAAGGGAGCGGAACAAGGGTGAGCGCGGCGGGCACGCTCCCCGGAGGAGTGGACGCTACTGCGGGTCGATCGCGAGGATCGCTGGAGTGGCGAGGGCGGGCGGGAGCTCGGGCGGTGTCTTGGCTTTGCGGCCGCGGAACGGCTGCAGGTGGAATTCCGCGAGCTCCTCCGACCGCAGGCCGTAGTGCTCCTGGAGGATCTTGCCTGCCGCGGTCGCCAGCCTCTCGCCTTCGGTGAGCAGCACCCGGAGGCGCTTGCTCGCCTCCTGCTTGCTGGCGACGAGGGCGGCCTGCTCCCGTGCGACTCCTTGCGCTTCGGCCAGGATCGCCTCGATCCGGACGCGAATGCCGTCCAGACGGGGGATGTTGGCAGCGTTGGCGAGCAGCGCGGCGATGAATCGCGCCAGGGCGCCCAGCTTCCCTGTGTAGTCCCTTACCAGTGAGATCTTCGCCAAACTGGTAGCGATTGTACGTCACTTTTCATGCAAGGGCCTCTTGGGCCAATTCGGGAATGAGGAACAGTCGCCTGAGCTTGAGCGCCGCGCAGACGACCCTCTGGCCAAGCTGAGTCAAGTAGTACCTGTAGGTGTGACCGATCTTCTTGACCAGACCGTGAGTGCGGAGCCGCTTGAGGATGCGAGCGATCTGTCCGCTGCTCATCCCAGGCAAGAAAGCCTGCAAGTGACGATTGTGGAAACCGCTGATGTCGAGCTCACCTCGGACGATCACTTCAAAGACGGCGCGATCAGTGCTGTCGAAGAGGTTGAACCCGCGCTGTGTGCGCTGCCCATCGTGGACACGCTTGGAGATCTTCTCCAGATTCTTGATCCCGGCGGTCGGATCTTCCAGAGCCGAAAGGAACTCGAGATAGCGCCGGTTTGCTGCTCTCATCAACTCCTGGAGGTCAGGCAGACTATAGATGGTCTTCTTGACCGGGGCGTTTTTCATCTCCCAGGTGCCATCTCGGTGTTCCACCCTGCGGTGGTGCTTAAAGGATGTCACGTCGTTGCTGGTCGTCTCGATGCGGAGAACGCGGCCCAGTTTGTCGTACATCTTGATCGAATTGGGGCCCATGTGGTGCTTGATCCGAGTCCCCTCGATCCGGGTATGGAAGTCATTGCCGATCTCGACCTTCGAGCGCTCATCGAGCTTGCGGCCAAGAAACGTCGCCACGTTGTCTGGTTTTACCGTATGGATGGCAGTACGGACCAAAACCTCGTAGAGAGATTCGAGGTCGGCCTTGCTGCGAAAGATGATGTCCGTGGAGTACTCAATCTGCATCACGCTCCAGTGATAGCCGCCCTTGAAACGGACGCCGACCGGGCACAGCCATGTGGCGACTCGGTCAAGGATGCCGTGCAACCCATCCACGCGCATGTCGTCGGCCAGCTTTTGGGCCTGCTCAAAATCGGCGATCTCGACAAGGGCGTTATCAGCCATCTGGAAGCCGATCCCGGCTTTCTTCAACTGGCTTGCCAACCGGTTGTGGCCGTTGTAGTAGAACTGCAGACGAAAAGGAGCCCAGGTCGGCACACGCAAGTAGCAGAGTCCCAGACCCTCCCAGACGAAGTAGAAGTAGTAGTGGAGGCACTTCGCCTCGGTCGACTTCAGGAAGGTCTTGCCGGTCTTCTTGTCGTGCCAGGGCCTGAAGGAAGAGCAAGGCTCCATAGCCGAGAAGATGTGGACCAGGCCCGGGTGGTCACCGCGCTTCCCCAGAATCTCCTTGATCCGCTCCTCTTTGCGAAAGTTTCTCCGCCTGATGAACTCTATCGTCAGGCCCGCCTCGGCGGCCAGGCGTTCAGCGTGCTTGCGGATCTCATCGCGCAGCGGCTCGGCAAACCGGGTGTAGTCGAAGATCCGGATGCCTTGGGAGCCAAGATAGGCACTCATCGCTCCAGCATGGCAGATCTCAGGCAGAGTCCCCGTGATCACGACCCGGTCAAAGCAGGAAAGAACTCCCAAAATCTGGTCCGTATACCGTTCCGTCAACGCAACCATCAGCGTGCCCTCCAAAGATGCCGAAACACCTGCCTCGGCAACCCCAAGAGCATACCCTCTCTCTCTTTCCGCTACTTGTTTGGTTCCGGCTCGGCCGGGTTAGGTACGTTCAGACATTTGCTTCTCCTCCTGCAACGGCGAATGACTTGGTGCAACTATCCAACTACTATGGAGAAATGATGGAACATGCCGCGGGGGATGTCAAGAGAAGCTCTGGACTTTCTTGCGGTCCATGCGTATAGTATTGGAACTAAAGGAAGATGGAGGCGCGGATCGCCAGCCGGTCGATCCTGTTCGCCGGCGAGGACCTTCGAGACACCTTCTCAGACGTTGAATCGGAAGTGGACCACGTCGCCGTCCTGGACGACGTATTCCTTCCCTTCCAGGCGCAGGAGGGCGGCCTCGCGGCAGGCGGCCATCGTCTTGAGGCGCAGCAGGTCGTCCCAGCGCACCACCTCGGCGCGGATGAAGCCGCGCTCGATGTCGGAGTGGATCGCGCCGGCGGCGCCCCGGGCCGGGGTGCCCTTGCGGATCGTCCAGGCGCGCACCTCGTCCTCGCCCACGGTAAAGAATGAGACCAGCCCCAGCAGGTCGTGGCTCGCCCGGGTCACCCGGTCGAGGCTCGGCTCGGACAGGCCCAGGTCGGAGAGGAACTCCTTCTGCTCCTCGGGCGGGAGCAGGCTGATCTCCTGTTCGATGGGTGCGCTCACCACCACGGCCCGCACCGCCGGCCGGACCTCGATGCCCAGGTCGGCGACGTCGGTGGCGGCCCGCGCCTCGTCGGTGTTCACGACGATCAGCATCGGCTTGGCCGAGAGGAGCTGGAAGCCGCGCAGGCGGCGCTCGTCCTCGGCGTCGAGCACGACCTCGCGCAACGGCTTTTCGGCCTCCAGGGCCGCCAGGACCACGTCGGCGAGGAGGGCGCGCTCCCGCTGCTCCTCCGGGTTGAGCCCGCGCTTGGTGGCCTTCTCCAGCCGCTCCAGGCGGCGCTCGACCAGGTCGTGGTCGGCGAGGATCAGCTCCAGGTCGAGCGTCGCCACGTCGCGCGCCGGGTCGATGCTCCCTTCCGAGTGGAGCATCTCCGGGTCCTCGAAGGCCCGCACCACATGGACCAGGGCGTCCACGGTCTTGAGCTTGGCGAGGTCCAGGCTCTCCGCGCTCTCCCCCTTCTTGACGCCGGGGATGTCGACGTACTGCACCGTGGCCGGCACGTAGCGGCGCGGCTTGAAGAGGTCGCGGAGCTGCTCCAGGCGGGTATCGCGGACGGTCGCGGTCCCCATGTTGGTCTGCCCTGACGAGGCGAACTTGTCGGTCGCCTGCTGCGACGCGGTCAGGGTATTGAACAGCGTGGTCTTGCCCGATTTGGGAAAGCCGAGGATGCCGAGTTGCATTTGATCCCATCCCCCCGAAAGACGGCGGAGGTTAACTCCCGGGTGCCCGCGAGGTCAACCGCGGCCGGTTCCACTTTCCTCGATGGCGCGCTCCAGGAGGTCCGCGACCTCCAGCTCGGACGCCCAGGTCTGCAGGTACTCCATCTCCAGCCGGTCCTCCTGGACCATGAGGATCGACAACACGTCCCGCCACTGCCGCTCGGAGACCTCTCCACCCTCCCGGTACCACTCCAGCTTGGCCAGCAGGATGTCCTCGGCGGTCGAGACGTAAGCCTCCTCCATCAATTCCCGGCGCGCCAGCCGGATCCGGTCGAACGGACGGTCTTTCGACACGAAGATGTCGACCTTGAACGCCGTGGCGAGATGGATCAAGTTGAAGCTGCCGCGGCGCCGGACAGCGTCCCGGATCACTTCGGCATCCACATAGAAGTCCAGAGCGAGCGCCCTGGCGAGAGGCACGGCGTGATGGGCCTGTAAGTCAGCCAGGATGTCGGCATCCCGGGTGAAGCGGGGCTCGCCGTGGAGGCTGCTGGCCACCGAGCCGCCGATCGCATAGAGGATCTCCAGGCTCTCCAATGCCCGCGTGACCAGGGCGGTGATCGCCAGCGGGTCCAGCTCCCGATTCCCCCCGTCTCCTGCGGCCATCGGTCCCTCTCCAATCCCTCCATAGACGCACGCGGCCATCTCGGCTCCGAGCCACAGATCGGCCCGGCGGCGGAGCAGCTCGGCCTCTCCGGCTCCCGGATGACGCCGGCGCAGCCCGTGGCGCGCCAGGGTAAGGCCGGCGCGGCAGGTCTCCCGCAATACCGCCAGCTTGCGCGGGGCCGGCATCCGCCGGAGCAGCTCGATCTCGACCCGTTCGGCCTCCCGGCTGGTGTCGCGCGACAGGATGGCCATGTCCGACTTATATCACCCTGGTCAACCGCACCAGGCGACCGCCGTGCGGGCGAGGATCTCGGCGAGTTGGGCGACCGAGGCCAGATCGACCCACTCCTCGTCGGCATGGGCGCCGGCTCCGGAGGGTCCGAGGACCACGGTCTCGACCCCAGCTTCGGCGAGGAGGGCGGCGTCCATCCAGAAGGTGTGGCCGATATGGGCCGGCCGCGAACCCCTTACCTCCGTGGCCGCCTGGGTGATGATCCGCACGATGTCGGCCTCGGGCGCCACCTCGAAGGCGCCGCGGGTGAGCAGGGGCCGGACGCGTGCCTGGAACGTGGGATCGGCGACGGCAAGCCGGTCGGCGATCTGTTGCAGATCGGCGACACAGGATGCCTCGGTCTCACCGGGGAGAGTCCGGCGCTCGACCTCCAGCCGGCAGCTCGCAGCGTAGATGCTCGGCGCGATGCCGCCGTGCAGCGTGCCGGCGTGCAGCGAGGGTGGGCCGATCAGCGGATGACCGGGCGAGGCGCGCAGCTCCCGTTCGAGCCGCTCGAGCTGGCCGAGGAAGCGGCCCATGCGCAGGTTGGCGTCGATCCCTTCATCGAAGCGGCTGCCATGGGCGGCGCGGCCGATCGTCTCCACCTCGATCCAGCAGAAGCCCTTGTGGGCGAGGCAGATGTCGAGCTCCGTGGCTTCGGTGACCACCGCGGCGTCCGGCCGGCAGTGCCGCAGGACGTCGATCATGCCGAGGCTCGCCACCTCCTCGTCCGCCACGCCGACGACATGGAGGTCGCCGCGCAACGGCGTACCCGCCTGCACCACGGCGCGCGCCGCGGCCATGCAGGCGGCGAGGCCGCCCTTCATGTCATAGGTGCCCCGGCCGTACATCCGGCCGTCCCGGACCTCAGCCGAGAACGGGTCGGGCATCCCGCCCGCATCGACCGTGTCCATGTGCCCGTAGAGCATGATCGACCGTCCGCCGCCCCTCCCCGGCAGCGTGCCGACCACGCTCACCCGCCGCGGCTCGGGCTCGAAGGCCTCGACCCGCAAGCCGAGCTGCGCGGAGCTCGCCGGCCACGTAGGCGGCGATCTCCTGCTCGTCGGTCCCACCACGGAAGAACGGGTTGACCGAGTTGATCTGAACGAGGCGGGCCAGGGTGGCGTTCAGGGCGTCGGTGTCGATCCGCATGGCTCGCGGGAGTCTATGCGCGCACGTTCCGCAAAACCAGCATCAGCTCGTGCTGGACAGAGACTCGTCGGTCGGGAGGGCGGCCCTGGGAGCGCCGGCGTCCCGCCGGCTCTCCACGAGGCCGTGGAGGAGACGGAGCCGCCGACCGCTGGAGCGGCGGTGGCGTCTGACGGTGCCCCAGCGGCCGGCGAAGCTCCGGGCCGGCGGGACGCCGGCGCTCCCAGGATTCCCCCAGGCCACCGCTGACTTTGACGGAGCCCTGCCGCGCTTGAGCGCCCTACCCCCCGCGCAGCTCCAAGCCGGTGACCAGGATGGTCGGCGCGCCGATCATGCCGTTCAGGGGATGGAAGGAGAGATCGCGGCCGACACCGACCACGCCCTGGAGGAATCCTCCGATCCGGCCGCAGAGCCAGGCTCCGGCGACCGGGGCGCTGGCGCGGCCGGACTGGACGGCGAAGCCGCAGACGGGTAAGGCAAAGCTGTTCTCGGCGAAGTCGAAGCGGCCGGGGCCGGTGGCGTCGATCAGGTAGTAGCCGGAGGAGATCGAGCCGAGGAGCGCGACGACCGGGATCTTCGGATCAGGCTTCAGGTAGAGATGGGTGGGGCCGGGCACAGGGAGGTCGCGCCAGCCCGCGCGGCGGCTGCAGCCGGACGGCAGCCCCGCACCGCCTTCCGCCTGCCACCAGGCCAGGAGCGGCTGGCGGAAGGTGCCCTGCTCCACCAGGACCACCTCGCGGGTGGGCATCCCTTCGCCGTCGATGGGTGCCTCGAAGGCGCCGCCTGGGAGGCGCCCGTTGTCGATCAGCGTCAGGAGGTCGCTGCCGATCCGCCCGCGATGGTCGCGCAGGCCGCCTGCCAGGGTCGCCGCCCTGGGGCCGGCGAGGAGGGGGAGGAGGCCGCAGAGGAGCCTGGCCACGACCGGCGGCGCGAGCAGCATCTCGCCGCCGTCGCGTTCCGGCGGGGCGCCTTGGGCCGTCACGGCGAGGCGGTCGGCCAGGCGCCGTGCCAGGGCGGGCGGATGGAGCTTCCGTGCTTCCCGGGCCGCCAGGTAGAGCGAGGCGCTGGCCGCCGGCCGCCCCGGTCCGGCCGCCTCGACGTAGAGCGTGGCGATCCGGCTCCGGCTGCGGGCGCGGAGCCCACGGCTGTTGGCGATCTCGGATTCGCTGGAGCCGTCTTCCAGGGCCGCGGTCAGGAGCCGGGCCTTCGGCAGCTCGGCGGCGAGCTCGCGGCCCAGGCTTTCCAGGAGCCGCAGCCCTTCGCGCTCGCCGATCAGCGGCGCATCGAAGTCGGACGGCTCGTTCCATGCCGGCACGGCCACCGGCTCGGGGAGCCGCAGCGCGCGGCCCATGGGCTCCGGCCAGAGGCCGTCCGCCACCGGCTCGCCGGTCCCGGCCAGGAAGAACGAGCCGCGGTGGTGCCCGGCGCGGACGGCCCAGGCCTGCTCCTGGGAGAAGACGGACGTCTCGGTCGCGCCGGACAGCTCCACCCGCCGGGAGCGGCCTCGTTTGAGGAAGACCTCGGCGTCCGGCCACCCGCGGCGGACGAGGGACAGGAGGACCTCCTGGAGCTGCGGCGCGGTGGCCACGGCGCTCATCCGGGCTCCCCGTCCGGGAGCACCTCGACCCCTTCCAGGCGCAGCGCCGGCGCGGTGGCCCAGACCGGCAGCTTCTGTCCCCCCTTGGCGCACCACCCGGCTCCGGCCGGCCGGGCGTCCCGACCGATGTGCGTGACGCGGGTGAGCAGGTCCGCCACCCGGCCGCGGAGGGCGCACGGGCCGACCACCTCGGCGAGGGCGCCGCGCCGGATGCGCCGCGCGAACGGCAGGCGGAGGACGAAGTCGCCGCTGAGCGGATCGAGCGCGCCGCGCGTTGCCTCGGCCAGCCAGAGGCCCTCGTCCGCATCCGCGAGCAGATCGGCCTCGTCGGCCTCGCCCGGCAGCAGCTCCAGGTGGCTCGAGCGCGGACCCGGCGGCAGATGGCGGCTCCCCCGCCGGCCGGCGCCCGGCACGAGCACCGGCGAGGTGCGCGCCCACAGGGAGTCGGCCAGCGGCTGCTCGACCACGCCGCCGCGCAGCAGCCAGCGCCGGCAGACCGGGAACCCCTCGTCGTCGGTGGTGCGGCGCACCCCTTCCGGGGCTGCCGCCGGGTCGTCCAGCACGTCGAGCTGCTCGGCCGCCATGGCGACCCCGACCGCCGCCTCGGGGTTGCCTCCCTGGGCCAGGACGTCAGCCTCCAGCGCGTGCGCCACGGCCTCATGCAGCAGCACGGCGACGACCGGCGGCGCCAGCACGGCGGTGCCGCGGAACGCGGCCGGCGGCGCCGACTGCCGGGCGCGGAAGAGGGCCACCAGGGCCGATGCCGTGCTCTCGACCGCCGCGGCGTCGAGGCGCGGGAAGAGCGCGCCGTAGCGTCCCCAGGAGGCCTCGGCCGCCACGCTGTAGAAGGTCTCCTCCTCCGGGCCGGGCACCAGGCGCGGGCCCACCACCTGCACCTCGCGGCGATGGCGCCGCACCGAGAGGCGCACGGAAAAGCCGACGTGATGGGCGCGCACCGCGCGGCCCACAGCGGCTGGAAAATCGAGCAGCTCGGGGACGAGCGGGGCAGCCCCGAAGGGCGCAGGCCGCAGCTCGGGCTCGGGATAGGCGGCGGACGGCAGCGCGCGCGCCACCTGGCGGAGCGCCTCGGCAAAGGCCCGGCTGCTCATGCCGTCACGCGTCGCGAGCCAGGTCTTCCCTTCACGGACGAGGCGGAGGGCGAAGCCCTCCTCGCGCCAGATGCGCAGGCCCGGCCCCTCGTCCTCGGGCGGCAGCTCGACGTCCTCCTTGCGCTCGAAGAAGGCGTCCACCACGTCCTCGGGCTCTTCGGCGATCTGGGAGAGGGTGCGGGCAACGGCGGCGGTGTCCAGCTCGGCGAACGGCATCGCCGCGATTGTATCCGCGATTGGATCTGCGATTGGATCTGGCCCCCGTGGGATAAGATGCGCCGCTATGGCACGCGCCCGGACCAACATCGACGAGCTGAAGCGGCGCCTGGCGGCCGCGGAGCTCGGCGGCGGCGAGGCGCGCATCCGCAAGCAGCACGAGGCGGGCAAGCTCACCGCCCGCGAGCGGATCGAGCTGCTGGTCGACGCCGGTTCGTTCGTCGAGGTCGACGCCCTGGTGACCCACCGCTGCCGCGACTTCGACATGGACCGGCAGAAAGTGCCGGGCGATGGCGTCGTCTGCGGCTACGGCACGGTCGACGGCCGCCTCGTCTACGTCTTCGCCCAGGACTTCACGGTCTTCGGCGGGTCGCTCTCCGAGACCAACGCGCAGAAGATCTGCAAGGTCATGGACCTGGCGGTGGAGAACGGCGCGCCGCTTATCGGCCTCAACGATTCGGGCGGCGCCCGAATCCAGGAGGGGGTCGCCTCCCTGGGCGGCTATGCAGACATCTTCCTGCGCAACACGCTCTCCTCCGGGGTGGTGCCGCAGATCAGCGCCGTCATGGGCCCGTGCGCGGGCGGCGCGGTCTATTCGCCGGCCATCACCGACTTCGTCTTCATGGTCGAGGGGACGAGCTACATGTTCGTCACCGGCCCCGACGTCATCCGGACGGTGACGCACGAGGAGGTCACCAAGGAGGAGCTTGGTGGAGCGCACACCCATGCGGCCAGGAGCGGCGTGGCCCACTTCACCGTGGACAACGACGCCGCCTGCCTCGCCGCCATCCGCGACCTCCTCTCCTACATCCCGAGCAACAACCTGGACGAGCCGCCGCCGGGCACCAGCGAGGACGATCCGAACCGCGAGTCCGAGGCGCTCAACGGTCTGGTCCCCGAGGACCCCAACAAGCCGTACGACATCAAGCGGCTCATCGCCGAGGTGGTCGACGACGGCAGGTTCCTGGAGGTCCACGCGCAGTACGCCAAGAACCTGGTGGTGGGCTTCGCCCGCTTCGCCAACCGCAGCGTCGGGATCGTGGCCAACCAGCCCGCCTGGCTGGCCGGGGTGCTGGACATCGACGCCTCGCTCAAGGGCGCCCGGTTCGTCCGGTTCTGCGACGCCTTCAACATCCCGCTCGTCACCTTCGAGGACGTGCCGGGGTTCCTGCCGGGCACGCAGCAGGAATACGGCGGCATCATCAAGCACGGCGCCAAGCTGCTCTATGCCTACGCCGAGGCGACCGTGCCGAAGATCACGGTCATCACCCGGAAGGCCTATGGCGGCGCCTATTGCGTCATGTCGAGCAAGCACCTGCGGACGGACGTCAACTTCGCCTATCCGACGGCGGAGATCGCCGTGATGGGGCCCGAGGGGGCGGTCAACATCCTCTACCGGCGCGAGCTGGAGGCGGCGGGGGAGGACTCCGCGCGGGTGCGCGGCGACAAGGTCGGAGAGTACCGGGCCAAGTTCTCGAATCCGTACATCGCGGCCGAGCGCGGTTTCATCGACGCGATCATCGAGCCGCGGCGGACCCGGCCCGAAATCGTCCGGGCTCTGCGGCAGCTCGGGAGCAAGCGGGCGAGCCTGCCGCCGAAGAAGCATGGCAACATCCCGCTTTGAAAAGAGTTCCGTTTCCTTGACACCGGGCGGGTCGTGGGGCAAGCTCACTCTCGCCTGAAAGCCCGGAGGGGACATGAGAGAGAAAGATCGCGAGCTCAGACGTCGGCGCCAACGCCGGTTGAAGCGGCTGAAGACGAGGGTCAAGGAGGAGGGCGCCAAGCCGGAGCGCCAGACGGCCTCGAAGCGGGCCGTGAAGAAGCCCCCTGCGGCCCCGGCGGAGGCTCCCGCCGCGCCGGCAGCCGTCCCTGCGCCTCCCAGCGGCGAGAGCGCTGCGGCCGAGGCTGGAGAGGCTCCTCCCAAGAAGAAACCCGCCGCCAAGAAGGCTGCGGCCAAGAAGGCGCCCGCCGAGAAGACGCCTGTCGAGAAGGCGCCCGCCGCACCCCCGCCCGCACCCGAGGGAGGCGAAGGGGGCGAGGGTGGCGGCGGAGCCGAGGGAGCCTGAGCGCCCCTGTCGTGAGACCCCGCGAGACCCCGCGGGCCCGGCAGTGTCCCGTGGCCCGCGTACGGGAGCCATCCAGTCAACC
The DNA here is from genome assembly GCA_963842525.1 of uncultured Holophagales bacterium. Taxonomy (GTDB): domain Bacteria; phylum Acidobacteriota; class Thermoanaerobaculia; order Multivoradales; family UBA5704; genus UBA5704. The sequence goes on along the minus strand of CAWJGT010000007.1, from coordinate 133,577 downwards.
CCCTAACGCCATAGAACCCGTTCGTGGAGCGTCCCCTCGCGAGGAGACCTGAGATGCCGGACTATCGCTCCCTGAAGGCCGCCGATCCCGAGGTCTTCCAGGCCATCGCCGACGAGCGCGCGCGCCAGAGCTTCGGGCTCGAGCTGATCGCGTCCGAGAACTTCGTCAGCCGCGCCGTCTTGGAGGCCACCGGCAGCGTCTTCACAAACAAGTACGCCGAGGGCTACCCCGGCAAGCGGTACTACGGCGGCTGCGAGTTCGTCGACGTAGTCGAGCGCTTGGCGATCGAGCGGGCCAAGAAGCTCTTCGGGGCCGAGCACGTCAACATCCAGCCCCACAGCGGCACATCCGCCAACATGGGGGTCTACTTCGGCTTCTTGAAGCCCGGCGACAAGCTCATGGGCATGGACCTCTCCTGCGGCGGCCACCTCACCCATGGCCACCGCCTCTCCTACTCGGGGCGCGACTTCCACGTGGTGGCCTACGGGGTCGACCGCGAGACCGAGCGGATCGACTACGACGCCGTCGAACGGCAGGCCCTGGCGGAGAGGCCCAAGCTGATCATCTGCGGCGCGAGCGCCTACAGCCGGATCATCGACTTCGAACGCTTCCGCGCCATCGCCGACAAGGTCGGCGCCCTGGTCATGGCCGACATCGCCCACATCGCGGGCTTGGTGGCGGCCGGCCTCCATCCGTCGCCGGTCCCGCACTGCCACTTCGTCACCACGACCACGCACAAGACCCTGCGCGGCCCTCGGGCGGGGATGGTGATGTGCAAGGAGCAGTTTGCCAAGGACCTCGACCGCGCCATCTTCCCCGGCATCCAGGGCGGGCCGCTGGTGCACGTCATCGCCGCCAAGGCGGTCGCCCTGGGGGAGGCGCTCTCGGACAGCTTCCGGGAGTACCAGCGCCAGATCGTCCTCAATGCCCAGAGGCTGGCCGAGCGGCTGACCGGCAACGGCTTCCGGATCGTCTCGGGAGGCACGGACAACCACCTCCTCCTGGTTGACGTGGCGAGCGCCGGCCTCACCGGCAAGCTGGCGGAGAAGTCCCTGGAGGCGGCCGGCATCACGGTCAACAAGAACACGATCCCCTACGACACCAACCCCCCGCTGGTCGCCTCGGGCGTCCGCCTCGGCACGCCCGCCCTCACCACGCGCGGCATGAAGGAGCCCGAAATGGACCACGTCGGCGACTTCATCGCCGAGGTATTGCGAGCCCCCGAGGACGAGCGTGTCCATAAGGACGTCCACGGCAGGATCCGGGAGCTCTGCGAGCGCTTTCCTCTCTACGATCCGCTGATGTAGGCGGGGTAGGATTCTCGGAAGTCGTAGATCAGCGCCCTTCGAGCAGCCCCCGCAGACGCGCGAGCTCGGCCTCCGCCGCCTCGGCCCGCTGACGCTCGGCCTCGGCCCGCCGATCCGCCTCTTCGGCGCTCCGATGCTCCCTCTCGCCGTCCGTCAGGACCAGGCTCCCGTCCCGATGGTACAGCCGGACCCAGTCCGCCTCGTGACGGTACCGCTTGCCATGCCAGAAGCCGAGGGAGACCCCGAGCCGATCGCTCCACAGCCGGCCCTGCTCATCCGCCGCACGCGGACGATAGTCCGAGCCCCCAAGCTCGAACCCCTCGATCGTCTTCTCTTCCGGTTCGACCATGTAGTACTCCGCCGTCCGGAAGACTTTTGCGTACAGCTCCTTTTTCTCGCCGCGGTCGATGTCCGCCGTGGTCGGCGACAACAGCTCGATGATGACGTCCGGCAACCGGCCGCCCTCTTCCCAGGACACCCAGGCCTTCCGCATGTGGTCCGGCACGCCATCGACCCAGAAGACATCCGGTCCGCGGACGTGGCGCCGGCCTTTCTTCACCGCCCAGGCCTGCTCCACCGAGTAGTACACGAACATATCCCCGCAGGTATAGGAGTCGGTCCTCCCCTGCTCCGCCATGGCATCGCGGATCAGCTCGATAAGGAAGAGGAACTGCATGGCATGCCATTCGGTTTCCAAAGGCACCCCGTCGCTGTAGACGAGCTCGAAGGGTGGCGCAAGCGCCGCAATGGCTGACTGGCTCATGGCGTGCTCCCTTGCAGAGTCGTGTCGGCGGAAAATCCTATCGTGCATTGAAGGAAGAAGGGATGCAGATCTCCGCGTTTCTCTTCCCGGATGACAGGATAGCACGGGGCACCGCTACGGAGCCCGATCCTGGCGCGGCTCCCCAGAGGCCTCTTGTACTTGCACTTCCTCCAGCATCCGGTCCACCTCCGCCTCCGTGTTGTAGAAGTGGGCCGCAACCCGGAAGCGCCCGGCGCGCTCGGCGACGACCACGTCCCGGGCGGCGAGGCTCTTCACCAGATCGCGGCTTGGGATGCGGGGGTGGAGGGCGGCGACGATGCCGGAGGTCTCGCCGGGGCGGCGGGAGCTGATGAGGTTGAAGCCCTGCGCGGCCAGGCCATCGGCGGCCCGGCTGGCCAAAGCGAGCACCCGTTGCTCGATCGCGTCCGGCCCGGCTTCGAGGAAGATCTCCAGCGAGCCGCCCAGGGCCGCGATGGCGTAGGGGTTGAGCGTCCCGCTCTCGAAGCGCTTGGCTCCGTCGTTCCAGTCGATCCGGAACTCGGTCCAGTCGAGCTGGTCTCGCATCGAGCGCCAGCCGGAGCGGACGGGGCGGATGCGGTCGACCACCCGGTCGGAGACGTAGAGGAGGCCGGTCCCCTCGGGGCCCAGGAGCCACTTGTGGCCGGCAGCGGCGAGGACGTCCACGTTTTCGCGCTCGACGTCGTGCGCCAGTCCGCCCAGGCTCTGGATGGCGTCCACCACGAAGAGGATGCCCCGCTCGCGGCAGGCGGCGCCGAGCCGGGCGAGGTCGGAACGGAAGCCGCTCGCGTACTGGACCGAGGAGAGGACGAGCATGCGGGTGCGGCCGTCCACGAGGGCCAGAAGCTCGTCCGGATCGATCCTGCCGTCGCGCTCCGGCGCCCGCCGATATTCGACGCCGCGGCCGGCGAGCTGCATCCAGGGATAGACGTTCGAGGGGAACTCGAAGTCCGCTCCCACGACGTTGTCCCCCGCCTGCCAGGCGAACCCTTCGGCGATCAGCGACAGGCCGCCCGAGGTGTTCTCGACGAAGGCCACCTCGCGGGGATCGCGGGCGCCGAGCAGCCGCGCGGCCAGGCCCCGCACCCGCTCGACCTCGGCGTTGCGCTCCAGCCACCGGCGGTCCCCGGTGCGCGACACCGTATCGACCAGGGTCTTCATCCGTTCGGCCGACCGCTGCGGCAGCGCCGCCATGGCGGCATGGTTCAGGTAGACGCAGGTCTCCGTGACCGGGAATTCCTCGCGGAAGCGCAGCAGGGGGTCGGTCATCCTTCCTCCGGATCAGCGGACAGTTTCGGCGGCCTCCTCGGGCGCCGGGGGCAGCCGCAGCTCGAGCAGCGCCAGGGCCGGCAGGCCGACCGCCAGGACCGCTGCGTAGTGGAGGCCCCGGTAGAGGAGGGTGCCGGCGGCGGCGTCGACCCGGTCGACGCCGAAGGCCGCGAAGGAGGCCACCATGGCGGCCTCGGTGGTGCCCAGGCCGCCGGGGGTGCCGGTCAGTGTCCCCGCCGCGGTCCCCAGGGAAACGCCGGCAAAGACGACCAGCGGGTGTACCTTCTCCCCGAGCGCCAGGAAGAGCAGCCACTGGGCCCCGAAGTTCAGGACGACATAGAGCGTCCCGATGAGGATCGCCTGGACCCGGAGCCTCCCGTTGGCGAGCAGGTGGACGAAGACTCCCACCGCCTCATGGCCGTGGGCGTACAGGCGCTGCATCTTGCCCTCGGCCCGCTCGGCCCGCCGGGCCAGGAGACGTACCAGGGGGTTCGCCTCGAACGAGCCGCTGCGGCGGCTCAACCAGACGAGCGTCCCGACCGCCGCGAGCAGGGCCGCCAGCGCCACCGCGCCGAGGAGCGTGCGGCCGAGGAAGAACGCCGTGGCGATCACCGCGATCCAGGTGGCCGAGATCATCACGGTGTGATGGGCGACCTGGTCGAAGAGCACCACGCCGTAGAGCAAGCCGAAGGAGCGGCCGGTCGAGCGCGCGAAGTAGCGCGCCCGCATCAGCCCGCCGATCAGGCGCGCCGACGGCGTGATCAGGTTGAGGGCCGCCGAGGCCATCAGGACGAAAAAGCCGAGGACCGGGCCGGGGCTGTGGTCTACCGCCTGCGCGGAGGCCAGCCGGAAGCGCCAGTCCCAGGCGGCGTAGCGGGCGAGGAGCAGGACGACGCCCAGCACGAGGAATTCCCAGCGCGCCTCGGCCATCCGGTGCCCGAGATCGGCCCAGTCGATGCCGGCCAGAAGCCGCCAAGTGAGCCAGAGCGCCAGGACCGAGATCCCCACCTTGAGAACGGTCACCGCCCAGCGTCGGACGGCGGATTCTGTGGGTGTCTCTTCGGGCATGATGGCGGGCGGACGGCGGGGTCAGTAGGATAGCGCAGACGAGAGGAGGAAGAACATGAAAGTCACGGTGCTCAAGAACGGCCCCTTCCGCGTGGAAGGGGAGGATGTCCAGTTGCTCGATCCGCAGGGTAACGCCTATGGGCTCGGCGGCCGCACGGTCGTCTCGCTCTGCCGCTGCGGCATGTCCGCCAACAAGCCTTTCTGCGACGGCAGCCACAACCACCACGGGTTCCAGGACGAACCGCAGGCCCGCGACCTGCCGCCGAAGAAGGTGTGAGATCGTCAGGAGGGAGAGGACAGCAACATGAGACCACTGCACCGTGCTCTCCTGCTCCTCACCCTTGCCCCCCTCCCCGCCCTGGCCCAGGCACCTTCCGCGGACTGGCGGACGATCGAGACCGACCATTTCCGGGTGCACTATCCCGCACCTTCCGAGGCGTGGGCGCAGCGGGCGGTGGCGCGTCTGGAGTCGATCCGCGAGCGGGTGGTCGCCGAGGTGGGCTACGCGCCGTCCGAGGTGGTGGAGGTGATCGTCTCCGACCCGGTGGCCGACCCCAACGGCCAGGCCTTCCCGTTCCTGGGCTGGCCGCGCATGCTGTTGTGGACCAGCCCGCCCGGACCCTCTTCGGTGATCGGCCACTACCGCGACTGGGCCGAGGTCCTGATCGTCCATGAGGATGCCCACCTGGTCCACCTGCTGCGGCCGTCGCGCAACCCGGTCCGGCAGATGCTCGGGCGCCTGGTGCCGGTCGGGCCCATCCCTTTGGGAGCGCCCCGGTGGGTGATGGAGGGGTACGCGACTGTCGTGGAGGGCTCGCTCACCGGCGCCGGCCGGCCGAACAGCGACCTGCGTGCGGCCATGCTCCGGCGCTGGGCGCAGGCCGGCAAGCTGCCGAGCTACGGCCGCCTGGCTTCCGACTCCGAGAGCTGGCGAGGGATGTCCATGGCTTACCTGCTCGGCTCGGCCTACCTCGAATGGCTGGAGGAGAGGGCCGGGCCGGGAAGCCTCCGCAGCCTCTGGGCGCGGATGACCGCCAGGTCGAGCCGCAGCTTCGGGGATGCTTTCGAGGGGGTCTTCGGCGACTCGCCCCAGGACCTCTACGATCGCTTCCGCGCCGAGCTGACCTGGCGGGCGCTGGAGGCCGAGCGCCTCTCCCGCGAAGCCGGTGCGCTCCAGGAAGGGGACACCTGGCAGGACCTTTCCTGGACCACCGGCGACCCCGCGGTCTCGCCGGACGGCCAACGGCTGGTGATCGAGCTCGCCGAGCGCGACCGCCCTTCCCGGCTCGTCGTCTGGTCCACCGGCCCGGACGAGGAGGCCGAAAAGAAATGGGCGGAGCGGCGCAAGGAGCTCGTCGAGCGCGATCCCGAGGACGTGCCGGCGGTGCGGACGAGGCCCCTGCCTCGCGAGCCGCTCCACGTCCTCGGCGCGCCCCAGGGGATCGAGCCGACCACGCCGCGCTGGATGGCGGGCGGCCGCTCGATCCTGTTCGTGCGTTTCGAGCCTGACCCGGAAGGCTTCCTCCATCCCGACCTCTTCCGCTGGGAGCCCGAGAGCGGGGACGTGCGCCGTCTCACCCGCGCGGTCGATCTGCGCGACCCCGACCCCTCGCCCGTGGCGGCCGATCCGGACTGGGCCGTGGCGGTGCGCAACCGGCACGGGATGTCCCAGATCGTCCGGGTCGACCTGCAGAGCGGCGAGGTGCGGGACGTCACCGAGCCTTCGGTCGAGGTGGTCTACGACCGGCCGCGCCTCGCGCCGGACGGCCGCCGGGTCGCCTTCGCCCGCCACCGCGAGGGGGCCTGGCAACTGGTCCTCCGCGACCTGGAGTCCGGCGAGGAGTCCGCCACGGCACCGCCGTCCGGCGGCACGGTGTCCTCCCCGGTCTGGAGCCCGGACGGCCGCACCGTGTGGGCCGTGGTGGGCGATCGCGGCTTCATCGACGTCTGGGCGTTTTCTGCGGATGATCCAGGGAAGAGCCCTGTCCGGATCACCAGCACCCAGGGCGCCGCCCTGGCGCCGGCCCCGACGCCGGACGGCAAAGCCCTGTTCTACCTGTCTCTGGAGCCGGACGGCCTGGACCTCCGGCGCCTGGAGCTGACGCCCGAGGTGCTCGCCGGCCTGTCCCCGACTCCGGCGGATTTGCCGTCCGGGCTCGCGCCGGCCATCCGTCCGCCGGCCCCGGAGCCGCCGGAGCCGTTCGCATTGGCGGAGGTGCCTCCGGGCCGGAAGTACGGCTTCGGCCGTCAGGAGCTGTTGCCGCTCCTGTCCTGGAGCGGCGCCTCGGCCGGGTCGCTCTCGGAGATCGGTCTCCGGGGCGGCGACGTCGTCGGCCGGCTGGACTGGCTGCTCCTGGGCTCGCTGTCGGAGGATGGCTGGGCGGAGGGGGGAGCCTTCGCGCTCGCCTGGCGCGGATGGCCGGTGGAGGTGGGCTTCCATCTGTTCCAGTCCGCAGAGAGCGCCTCGGAGCAGCGCGATCCTGTCCCCTCCCGGCTCCGGCGGACCCTGGATCTGGAGCGCCGGGGTGTCGAGCTCTCGGCCGCGTGGGATCGGCAGTGGGCCGGAGCCGGGCTGCGCCTTGCCGGGAGGGTCCTGCGTGAGGAGGTCGATCCGGCGCTGGGGATCGACCTGAGCCGGTCGTCCGGGTCGCTGGCGGCCGACTACAGAGGCCAGCGCCAGTGGGGACACTGGCGCCTGACCACGGGGATCGGCGCTCGCGTCGAGGAAGGGAGGACCAGCGGCGACGGATGGAGCCGCTATCGTGGCACCGTGCGCCTGGGGCTCCGGCATGAGGACGAGGGCCTCGCGCTCTCCTGGCGCAGGGACGGCATGGGCGGGACTCTCCACCCCGCCGACTTCCTCCAGCTCGGCGGCACGGAGAGCAGCCTGCTGCCCGAGAGTGCCACGGCCGGCCTGATCCCGGTCCCGGCCCTCCCCTTCGGCTCGCTCACCGGCTCGGAGCACGAAGGGCGGCGCGCCGAGCTGCGGTTGGGTTTCCTGCCGGTCCCCCTCTTCTATGAGCGGTACCGCCTCTGGCTCGACGGGTCTCCGAAAGGCGACTGGCTCTCGCTGGCCGGACTGGAATTCCGCTGGGCGTTCGGCCCCTTCCCGATCGGCCGCCTCCCCAGCATCGACCTGCGCGCCGGAGCCGCCCGTGTGCTCGACGAGCCCTATCCCGAGGAGGTCTTCGGCGACGACCTCCGCTGGTGGCTCACCGCGGTCTGGCGGCCCTAGCGCGGTGCCTGCTGCTAGAATCCTGACATCGTCGGAGTAGCGATCCCGTCGTGGGAAAACCGGGGCCGATCCGTCCCATGGAGGGAGCGGACGCTCGCTCGAAGGAGGGAGTCACGATGCCCAGCAACGGTCAAGTGGGAGAGAGCCCCGGCGGCAAGCCGATGGGTCCCATCGGAGTCAGCGTCATCACGGTCTACTTCGTCCTGGTCTCCATTATCGTTATCCATAGCCTGGTGGTCCTCTGGCCGCCCAACCGGGAGACGAGCGGCGAGGACACGCCCGCGGGCTCCGTCGCCGCGATTGGCGGAGCCCAGGCGGCCCAGGGCGAGTGCGGCGAGCAGAGCGAGGCCAAGCTCTTCTGGTTCCTCCCGGTCTGCCTGTCCGAGGAGGAGCGCCTTTTCCTCATCGTCCTGTTTTCCGGGGCGCTCGGAGGCCTCGTCCACAGCCTCCGCTCCTTCTATTGGTACCTCGGCAACCGCAGGCTGGTCCTGAGCTGGGCGGGGATGTACATCACCCTCCCTGTCCTCGGGGCCTGTCTGGCGACGGTCTTCTACCTGGTCGTCCGCGGCGGCTTCTTCTCGCCGCAGTCGCAGATCTCGGACACCAGCCCGTTCGGCTTCGCCGCCATGGCCGCCCTGATCGGCATGTTCACCGAGCAGGCGGTCGAAAAGCTCAAGGAGGTCTCCGAGACCCTCCTCTCCCCGGCACCCAAGGGAAAGAACACGGTGGGGCCGGCGCCGACGGTCACGAGCGTGTCGCCGTCGGAGGGGCCCAAGGCGGGTGGGACCCCGGTGGCGATCACCGGCAAGGACTTCGCGAAGGGAGCCGCGGTGACGTTCGGCGGGCAGGCTGCAACCAACGTCCAGGTGGCGGACGGGGGAACCTCCCTGGCCGCCGAGACGCCCCCCGCCGGCGACGCCGGGCCTGTGACGGTCGAGGTGGCCAACCCGGACCATCAGAAGGGCTCGTTGCCCGCCGGCTTCACCTACACCTGAGCCGGCGATCCCCGCTCGCCGCGGCCTGTTAGAATCCGTCTCCCACGGCCGCGGCGAGCCGGGACTCCATGCCTGACCACCTTCTCATCCTCCGTCACTCCGGCGACTTCTATACGAAGGCGCGCAAGACCCGTCTGCGCTTCCAGCAGCGGTTGGCGAAGAACATCCAGGACGCTCTCTCGTCGCACTACATCCCCTACCAGCTCGACCGGACCTGGAGCCGGTCGTACCTGTCGACGCCGGACGAGCGCGCGGCGGAGGTGCTGACCCGGGTCTTCGGCCTGCAGTCGGTCTCCATGGTGGTCGCCCGGCCCTGGGAGCGGATGGAGGATCTGGTCCGGGAGGGGGTCGCGGTGTTCGCGGACAGCCTGCGCGGGAAGACCTTCGCGGTGCGCGCCTCCCGCCGCGGCGAGCGCGGGAAGATCCCCTTCGACTCGCTGGACATCGAGCGGGCGCTCGGCCGCGCCCTGCTCGACGCCGGGGCGGGCAAGGTGCGGCTCGCCGATCCGGAGATGATCGCGTACGTCGAGGTCGAACCCGGCACGTCCGAAGCCCCCGGCCGCGCCCACTTCTTCTACGACAAGTTCCGCGGCTGGGGCGGCCTCCCCATCAGCGTCGAGGGGCGCGCCCTGGCTCTGGTCTCGGGCGGCTTCGATTCCGCCGTCGCGAGCTGGCTGATGCTCAAGCGCGGCGTGCAGGTCGATTACGTCTTCTGCAACCTTGGCGGAGCGGCGCACCGGCTCGGCGTGCTCAAGGTGATGAAGGTGGTCGCCGACCTCTGGAGCTACGGCACCCGGCCGCGGCTCTACGAGGTGGATTTCCAGCCGATCGCCGCCGAGCTGCGGGAGAAGACCCGGCCGCTGCACTGGCAGATCGTGCTCAAGCGTCAGATGGTCCGCGCCGCCGTGGCCCTCGCCCGCCGCACCGGCCGGGTCGGCGTGATCACCGGCGAGGCCGTTGGACAGGTATCGTCGCAGACGCTGCAGAACCTGGGAGTGATCTCCCAGGCCTCCTCCGTGCTGCCCGTGCTGCGGCCCCTTCTCGGCTTCAACAAGGAGGAGATCCTCGACCTCGCCCGCAAGATAGGGGTCTACGACCTCGCCTCGGCCGTGGGCGAGTACTGCGACATGGTGTCCCGGCATCCGGCGACCAAGGCCTCGCTCCAGCATGTGCTGCGCGACGAGGCCGGCCTCGATCCCGGGCTCCTCCACGGCCTCGTCGAGGTTTGCACGAGCCACGACCTGCGCGGCCTCACGCCGGAGAGCCTCGGGCCTTCCGGGCTCGAGACGGATCGCGTCCCGGAAGGAGCCACCGTCCTCGATCTGCGCTCGACGAGCGCCTACAAGTCCTGGCACTGGCCCGGCTCCCTCCAGCTCGACTTCCCGCGGGCACTGGAGGCGTACCCCTCCTTCGACCGCGAACGTCCCTACGTGCTGGTCTGTGAGGTGGGGCTGAAGAGCGCCGTGCTCGCCGAGAAGATGCAGGAGGCCGGCTTCCGCGCCTGGCACTTCGGCGGCGGCATCAAGGACCTGATCTCACTGGCGGAGAAGCAAAAGCTGGCCGACCTCAGCCTGCTGGCCCCGGCCGTGCGGGATTGAGCCTCACCCCCTGCCCGGTGACGGCTTCAGCAGCTCCTCCACCGTCATACCCCGATCCGCGGCGGCCTTTTCGAGGAGCGGCCGGAAGCGCTCGGGATCGAGCTCGATGAAGATCGCTTCGGCCTCGGCGAACGGCTCGCCGTCGTCGCCGAGGAGCCGGCCGCGGGTCCAGACCTTCCGACCTTCGGTCCGCTCGACCCAGGCCTCCATCCGGGCGTCGGTGCCGAGCGGGAGCATCTTCCGGAAGCTCGTGTTGAGCTGCACCGCGACCACCAGATGGCCCGCGAGCCAGGCGGCTGCACCCATCGCCTCGTCGAGCACCGAAGCCATGCTGCCGCCGTGCGCATGCCCCGGCGGCCCCTGGGCCCCGGGTCCGAACCAGGCGCGGCCGACCAGGCGGTCGTCGCCGGCGCGCTTGAAATAGCTCACCCGCAGCCGGTCTCCCTCGGGGTCCCGCGACACGAACGAGCCTCGCCCACCTTCGAGCCGGAACGGCTCGACCGGTCTCCACCCTGGTTCCGCGACCACTTCAGGGGCCTTGGCGCTCGTTCTCATCATGCCGTCCCTCAAAACCACAGACTACCAGCTTTTTTTACAAGGACGAGACCGAATGTTCGCTGGGCGTCCGTTTCGCGCAGAGCTGCGGCGGTCCGGAATCACGCCGGGCGCGGATCTTGCTGACTCTTTCCGTCGGGGGGTGATGACTTCATGGGTGATGTTTCTTCGGTCCGCGTTCTTTCTCACTCCGCTTCTGCGGTCGATGCGGAGCTGCGCGAAAGAGACCTGCTCGACATGCGGATTTCGGCCCGGGTGCCGGACCTCCGGCCGCCCGCCGAGCCGCATCCCGCGGTCGAAAGCCTCCTCCGGCAGATCGAGCTCCTCTCGCGCGAGAACGAGCGCCTCCAGGTCACCCTCGCCTCGATCGGCGACGGTGTGATCCGGACCGACACCCACGGCAACATCGACTATCTCAACCCGGTCGCCGTGAGGCTCACGGGCTGGAGCGAGGAACAGGCCCTGGGCCGTCCCGTGCTCGAGGTCTTCCAGGTGGTCGACGAGGTGACCCGGACCTCGCTGGGCGATCCGGTGAGCCGCTGCCTGGAGGAGGTGCGGGTCGTCGAATCGCCCGGGCACGCTCTGCTGGTGAGCGCGGACGGCAAGGAATATTCGGTCCGCGACTCCGCGGCTCCCATCCGTGACCGCCACGGTCGTGTGACCGGGGTCGTGCTGGTGTTCAAGGACGTCACCCAGCTCCGCCGCATGGAGCGGGAGATGATCTACCTCGCGAACCATGACGCCTTGACCGGGCTGATCAACCGCCGCGAGTTCGAGATCCGCCTCAAGCGGGCCCTCCGCACCGCGCGCGCCGAGCGGCGCAACCACGTCCTGCTCTACCTCGACCTCGACGAGTTCAAGATCATCAACGACACCTGCGGGCACCTGGTCGGCGACGAGATGCTGAAGCAGATCACCGCCCTGCTGCGCTCGCGCATCCGCCGCAGCGACACCCTGGCGCGGCTGGGTGGCGACGAGTTCGGGGTCCTGTTGGAGGACTGCCCGCTCGACCATGCGCGGCAGATCGCCGAGGACATCCGGCGCTCCGTGCGGGAGTTCCGCTTCCGCTGGAGCGACCAGGTCTTCGAGGTCGGGGTGAGCATCGGCTTCGTCTCGGTGGACAGCAACAGCGGCGACCTCCCGCAGGTCCTTTCGTCGGCGGACGCCGCGTGCTACATGGCCAAGGACGGCGGCAAGAACCGGGTCCACGAGCACGAGCTGGACGACACGGGCGTGGCCGAGCGCTACGGCGAGATGCAGTGGATCCATCGCATCCACGGCGCTCTGGATGACCGCCGCTTCCGCCTCTATTACCAGCTCATCCAGCCGCTCTCGGACAACGCCACCGGCCGCAGCGAGCTGCTCTGCGAAGTCTTCCTGCGCATGCTCGATCCGGACGGCAAGGTGATCACGCCGCAGTCCTTCCTCCCGGCGGCCGAGCGCTACCGGCTGATCGCCTCGCTCGACCGCTGGGTGGTGCGGAACGCCCTCCGTGCACTGGCCGAGGCGCAGCGCCGCGAGGTGTCGCGCCCCGTCGTCCTCTTCGCCGTGAACATCTCCGCGCAGGCGCTCTCCGAGGACGGCTTCCTGACCTACGTGATCGAGGAGCTGGAGTCGACAGCGGTCGATCCGCGGCGGGTCTGCTTCGAGATCACTGAAACGGCGGCGATCAGCAAGCTCGACAGCGCCATGCACTTCATCGCGGTCCTCAAGGCGAAGGGCTGCCGCGTCATCCTCGACGACTTCGGCAGCGGCCTCTCGTCGTTCAACTACCTGCGGGACCTGTCGGTCGACTTCCTGAAGATCGACGGCGAATTTGTCCAGAACATGCTGGAAGACCGGGTCAAGCGGGCCATGGTGGAGTCGATCAACCAAGTCGGCCACGCCCTGGGCATCCAGACCATCGCCGAATGGGTCGAGAACCGCCCCACCCTCGATGCTCTCAAGGATTTCGGCGTCGACTACGCCCAGGGCTACTGGCTCTGCCGCCCCCAGCCGCTGGTGCACGACTTCGAGTGACAGCCGGAGTCCCGAGCGGACCATGGTAGATTGGTTCGGCCGCCTCCGCTCCGGCCCGACCATGCCCAGGTTCTTCAACACCGCTGGTCCTTGCAATCCGCACGACCACTACATGTTGCCGCCCGAACGGCGCCTGCTGCGCGGTCTCGCAGGTGGTATGGAGCGCTGCGTAACGCCCCTCCGCCTGAAGCGACTCGGCGAGCGCGCGGAACGTCGTGGTCTTGCCGACCTGCCGGGGGGCATCCGCGGAAATCACGCGGAAACTGGAGAGTGAAGGGTAGCGGCGGCTTGGGTCCTCATCCCCTGGCCCCCTCTCCCATCTCCCGCCCGCCCCTTCCCCGGGAGAGGGGGAACGCAGTTGGCGCACCCGCGACGAGGTTGGAGTCCTGCCTCGAAACCTGCTGACATCGGACTCGCCACGGACGCCTCCGCGACGTCCCCCCTCTCCCGGCGGGGGTGGAAGGGAGATGGGAGAGGGGGCCAGGGGGTGAGGACTTTTTTTGCGGCCATCGATCCGGCTGAGGCAACTCCTCTGCCCTCGCCCCCCTCGCCAGCCACCGCGCTATGCTCCGCCGGTGAAACGCATCATCCTCTATGGGCTGGCCGGCGGCGTGCTGATCGCGCTGCTCAAGATCCTCGGTAAACAGATACCTCAGAGCTTCCTGGGTGGGTGATTTCCCGTCGCGACCGCCTTTAGGAATTCTTTAGGGGTTCTTCCGGACTTCTTTGGCCGTCCTCCGCGAAGCTCAGTGGTGGACCGGGTGACGCCGGCGACACCACGAAGCTGCTCCATGCACCGGAAGACCTCGACGCCGCTCGGCGCCCGCCACCTTTTCGTCCTCTCCCTGACGGCCCTGGGTATCGTCTATGGAGACATCGGGACCAGCCCGCTGTATGCGTTGCGGGAGTGCTTCCATGGCACCCACTCCGTCGAGCCGACGCACGCCAACGTGCTCGGGGTGCTGTCGCTGATTTTCTGGACGATCCTGATCGTCGTCACCATCAAATACCAAGTCTACGTCCTGCGCGCCGACAACCGGGGAGAAGGAGGGATCCTCGCGCTCATGGCCCTGATCCCGCCCCGGCTGCGGGACGGTGGCCGGCATTGGCTTCTCATCGTGCTGGGCCTGTTCGGCGCGGCGCTGCTGTATGGCGACGGCATGATCACCCCGGCGATCTCGGTGTTGAGCGCCGTCGAAGGTCTGAGCGTCGCGACGCCCCTCTTCGATCCCTACGTCGTCCCCATCACGATCGTCATCCTGATCGGTCTCTTCCTGCTCCAGCGCCACGGCACGGCAAGGGTGGGCGCGGTCTTCGGCCCGATCATGCTTCTCTGGTTCGCGCTCCTCGCCCTGCTCGGCGTGGTCTGGATCCTGCGCGAGCCCTCCGTGCTGGCGGCCGTCAACCCGGCCCATGCGGTCACCTTTTTCCTGCACAACCGGCTGCACGGCTTCCTGGTCCTCGGGGCGGTCTTCCTGGTGGCGACCGGCGGCGAGGCGCTCTACGCCGACATGGGGCATTTCGGCGAGCTGCCGATCCAGATCAACTGGTTCAGCCTGGTCGGACCCGCCCTGCTCCTCAACTATTTCGGCCAGGGCGCGCTGCTCCTCCAGGACCCCGAAGCGTCGTTCAATCCGTTCTACCGTCTCGCCCCCTCCTGGGCCCTCTATCCGCTCGTCGTGATGGCGACCCTGGCGACCATCATCGCCTCGCAGGCCATCATCTCCGGCGCGTTCTCCCTCACCCGCCAAGCCATTCAGCTCGGATATCTACCGCGTATGGAGATCGTCCACACCTCGGCGGTCGAGATCGGGCAGATCTATCTGCCGGCCGTCAACTGGCTGCTCATGGTCGCCACGATCGGGCTCGTCCTCGGGTTCCAGCGGTCGACGAACCTGGCCGCCGCGTACGGCGTCGCCGTGACCATGACAATGGTGATCACCACCCTGCTGGCCTATGTCGTGACGCGGCGCGTCTGGGGCTGGCGCCTCTGGCAGTCGGCCCTCGTCACGGGAGCGTTTCTGGTCGCAGACCTGGCCTTCTTCGGCGCCAACTTCGTGAAGATCCCGGACGGCGGCTGGTTCCCTCTCGTGGTAGGCGCCGTGGTCTTCGTGCTGATGACGACCTGGAAGCGTGGCCGCAGCATCCTGAACGACCGGCTGCAGGCGGGCGCGCTGCCGTTCGAGAGCTTCATCGCCACGTTCAGCCCGGAGCTGGTCCGGCGGGTGCCGAGCACGGCGGTCTTCATGTCGCGCGACCCCGCGGCGACACCCGCGGCGCTGCTCCACAACCTCAAGCACAACATGGTTCTGCACGACAGGGTCATCCTGCTGACGGTGCTGTCGGAAGAGATCCCCGAGGTGCCGCCAGAGGAGCGGGTGGAGGTCCAGGATCTTGGCAAGGGGTTCTTCCGGATGATCGCCCGTTACGGCTTCATGCAGAACCCGGAGATCCCCGACGTGCTCGCAGCGGCTCGTGCCCAGGGGCTCGACCTCGACCTGATGAAAACCTCGTTTTTCCTGAGCCGTGAGAACCTGATCCCGAGCCAGGAGCCGGGCATGGCCTTCTGGCGCGAAAAGCTCTTCGCCTTCCTTTCGCAGAACGCCCTGCGTCCGACGGACTTCTTCCGCATCCCGCCGAACCGGGTCGTCGAGCTGGGGATGCAGGTGCGGCTGTGATCCTAATCAAACACATCCAGATTAGGAATCTTCTTTGACAGTGAAGCCTCAAATTTTGATCTCGTCCCGGTAAACCGATATGCCCGTTTTTACCCTTGTCTCTAGGGATCCCTCGCAAGTATTCGCAGATGATGAAGGGTGCCCCCACATACTTAGGTGGGAGGAGTCGATATCCGAAGATCTGCTCGATCTGGGAGCAGAGGGCGCTCCAGTCTGATTTGTCCTCCCGGTCGTAGACCTCCAACAGCAGATTGCGCAAGATGTCGCCGGCCTTGCCCTGTCCAATGAGCAGATCCTGATAGGGCCTGTCGTAGCGTGTCTCTTCGGGCCCGATGCCCGAAAACGGAGGAATATGTACCACGGAGACGTCCTGAGCCGCCTGGGGTAGTTGATCGATATGCTCTGCGGTCGGCTTGACATAAACGAGCTCGCTGCTCTGGTAGCGAAGCTCGAAAGCGAGGCGCCATTCTCCTTGCTGCGTGGTGCCTTCCATGCCAATGGTCAGGGCTCGCGGTTGCCCCAGTTTCTGGCCTGGCTTCAGCTCGTCCGTCCGTAACCCTGTCAGGGTATCGGCCCAGAGGTGGCTCATTTCTCTCAAAGGTAGGGCCGTAAACTCCTGGCGCGTCAAGGGAACCCCTGTGCGCTGCTTCGCCTTCGACCCGCTCTCCGGCCCCCTCCGCTCCCGCCAACGCTGCAGGGCCAGGTTCCATGTAGCGATCGCTTGCAGCAAGGTTGTCTTTCCAGAGTTGTTGGGACCCGCCAGAATGATATGGTCGGACAGAGCAAAGACTTCTTCGTAAAACTGTTTGAAGTATCGGACTCGTACTCTGGCTATCATATGGAAGAGCCCCCGGTTGCTCCGAGACGCGCCCTAGACTATCAGAGGACGGCGAGCGCCGAGCACATTCCCCAAGGGAGCCAGGCTGATCCTTGCTAGACTCCGCCTTATGGAGAGCGAGTCGGTCCGCACGGCTGGCCGCCAGAGCTTGAAGGTCCGGCGCATTGCCTGGGCCGTGGCGCCCGTGGCGCTGGCGCTCGTCACCTGGGCCGGCCGGGCGGCCGGGACGAACTCGACCACGGTCGGGTTTCTCTATCTGGTCGCCGTGCTGGGGCTCGCCACCTGGGGCGGCTGGGCGGTCGGGGCGGCGTCGTCGGTCCTGGCGATGCTGTGCTTCAACTTCTTCTTCCTGCCCCCCCACCATACCTTCCTCGTCGCGGAGCCTTCCAACTGGATGGCGCTCGTCTGCTTCCTCGCCGCCTCGACGCTCGTCAGCCGGCTGGTGGCCACGGCCCGGCAGCGGGCCGAGGAGGCGCAGCGGCGGCAGCAGGAAGTGGAAACGCTCTACGAGCTCTGCTTCAGCCTGTTCGCGGCGAGCCAGAAAGCGGGAGCCCTGGGCGATGTCACGGTCCGCGTCCTCCAGGGGATCGGCGCCCGCGCCGGCCGGCTGTTCCTCGCCGGCCCCGGCGGGCAAAAGGTCCTGGCGAGCGCCGCCGGCGAGGAGAGCTTTCCCGTGGACGACGAGGCCCTGGCGCGGGCCTGGGAGACGACGGAGACTTCTCAGACGATGGACGAGGCGGGAGCCCACACCGTCTACCTCCCGCTCCAGGTCGGCGGGCGCTTCTACGGCGTCCTGGCGGCGCGAGGCACCGCGGCGCCGCGCGCCATCCTCGATCCCGCGGCGCGGCTCCTCGCCCTTGCCATCGAACGCGAACGGCTGCTGGCCGAATCGGCGCATCTGCAGGCCGTGCGGGAGAGCGAGGCGCTCAAGACGTCGCTGCTGCGCGCCGTCTCGCACGACCTGCGCACGCCGCTGACCTCGATGCGACTTGAGATCGAAAGCCTCGAACGCGCGCTCGCACAGGCGCCGCAGGCACTCCCCAGCCTGCGTACTCTCGCGGTCGAGCACTCCCGTCTGACCCGCCGGATCGACAACCTGCTGGCGGCGGCCCGGCTGGAGGCCGGGCTCGCGCGACCTCATCCGGAGCCGACGCCGGTGGGCAGCCTGTTCCGGTCCGTGCGAGAGAGCCTATCGCCGATCCTCTCCGGCCGGGAGGTCGGGGCGCGGGTGACGCCGGACTGCCCGGAGGTCTGGGCCGACCCGTCCCTGACGGTCGAAATCCTGGTGAACCTGCTGGAGAATGCCGCCCGGGCGGCGCCTGCGGACCGTCCGATCGAGCTCGCCGCCACCCGCGATCCGCACGATGCTGGCAGGATCCGTCTGGAGGTGCTCGACCGGGGGCCCGGGATGGCGGAGCGCGACAGCGCCTCGGGCGGCCTGGGCCTGCGGATCGCCCACAGCTTCGCCGAGGCCTGCGGCGGCTCTCTGGAGCTGACCGAACGTCCCGGCGGCGGCACTGTCGCGCGCCTCACCTTGCCGGCGGTCCCGGAGCCCGCTCTTGAGGAGGAACCCTGATGAGCCGCACAGGTGCGGCTTCGAGCCTTGGCCGTCTAGAATAGCCGTGCTGAAAATCGCCGGGCAAGTCGGCGAGGCTTAGATGGAGAAAATCAACTTCAAGAGAACCGAGATGCGCCCACGCGTTTACATTGAGACGACCATCCCGAGTTTTTTCTTCGAGACTCGAAGCGATCCGGACATGGTGGCCCGGCGGAACTGGACCGTCGCTTGGTGGACCGAGCAACGTTTCCACTATGAGCTGGTGACGAGCCTTCCTGTCATCGAGGAGCTTCAGAGAGGGGATCACCCGCACAAGCAACAGGCGCTGGCGCTCCTGACCGATCTCCCGCTCTTGCCGATCGAGGACGAGGTCTACGGCATTGTGGATGCCTACGTGCAGCGCCACGTCATGCCGCGCGATCCGCGAGGCGATGCCATCCACCTGGCGCTGGCCTCCTATCACCATTGCCGTTTCCTTCTGACCTGGAACTGCGCTCATCTGGCCAACGCAAACAAGTTCGAGCACATCCGACACGTGAACACGCTTTTGGGACTGTTCGTCCCCGCACTGACGACTCCCGTGGAGCTGATGAATTGGGAAGGAGATGCATCATGAGACCCGATCCCCCAATCGATGAGATCCGTGCCGTACGCCATAGAATCTCAGAGGAGTTCGGACACGACACCCAGGCACTGCTAGATCACTATCGCGAGCTCGAAAAGCTCCATCCCGAGAGATTCCTGCGGCACTCCTCGGATCTGCGGGAATCCGGGGTGCAGGAAAAATCCGACAAGCCCCGATGAGCCGTACCACGCCCCTGCTGCTGGTGATCGACGACGATCCGGCGATCCGTGAGCTCCTGAGCCGCGAGCTCTCCCTCGCCGGCTACGAGACGATCGCCGCGGCCGACGGCCTGGAAGGCAAGGAGCTGTTCGAGCGGCATCAGCCCGACCTGGTGATCACCGACCTCGCGATGCCGCGCGCCGACGGGATGTCGGTCATCGCCGCGGTGCGCCGCAGCGACCGCACGCCGGTCCTCGTCCTCTCGGTGCGCGGCGAAGAGGAGGACAAGGTGCGCGCCCTGGACCTGGGGGCGGACGACTACGTAAGCAAGCCGTTCTCGATGCGCGAGCTGCTGGCCCGGGTGCGCTCGCAGCTCCGCCGCAGCGGCGCGGCCACGGGCGAGGTGCTCCGCTTCCCGGACCTCGAGATCGACCGCGGGCGGCGCACGGTGATCCAGGGAGGGCGGGAGATCCACCTTACGCCGACTGAAATGTCGATCCTGGAGCTGCTGGCGGGCCATGCGGGCAAGCCGGTCACGCTGCGCCAGATCATCGGCACGGTCTGGCGCGGCGCTCCGGCCACCACCACCGACACGGTGCGCGTCCATGTCGGCTCGCTGCGCCGCAAGATCGAGCCCGACCCCTCCGATCCCCGCTACATCGGAACCGAGCCGTGGGTGGGCTACCGATTCCTGGCCGAGCCGGAATAGCCCTCACCCCGAATCTTTAGACACTCTTTCGCTCCCCTTCCGGACTTCTTTGCGCCGCCGGCGCGAGACTGGCCTCTGTGGAGGTCATGGCCCATGAATAACGGCAATCCAGCACCCAGACGCCCGGGACGGCCTCGGGCTACGCACCAAGCTCACCCTCGGCTTCGTCGGCCTGCTGGCGATCCTGATTGCGGTCGGCGTCGAAAGCATCTCGCTGCTCACCGATCTCGGCCGCTCGATCGACGTCATCCTGCGCGAGAACTATGTGAGCGTCATCGCCTCGGAGCGGATGAAGGAGGCTCTGGAACGGATGGACAGCGGCGCCCTCTTCGCTCTGGCTGGCCACGCCGAGCAGGGGCGCACCCTCGCCGCGCAGAACCGGCCGCGGTTCGAAGAGGCCCTGAAGACCGAGCTCGGCAACATCACCCTGCCTGGCGAAGGGGAGCGGGCCGAGAGCCTGCGCCAGCTCTACACGGCCTATGTCCCGGTCCTGCAGCGGGTCCTCGATCCCGCCGTTCCTGTCGAGGAGCGGCGGTCTCTCTATTTCCAGAAACTCCTGCCGACCTTCCAGCAGATCAAGCGGACGGCCAACGAGATCACGGACATCAACCAGGAAAACATGGTGCAGGCGAAGGACCGGGCGCGCGAGCTGGCGGAGGACGCCAACCGCCGCATGGCGCTGATGCTCCTCCTGGGGACGGCATTCGCCGGCATCTGCGTGGCCTTCCTTTCCCGCGCCACTCTGGGACCGCTGCAGCGCCTGACGCGGGCCGCCGGCGAGATGGAGGGCGGAAACCTCGACCTGACCGTGCCGGTCACCTCGCGGGATGAGCTCGGGCAGCTCGCTGCCGCGTTCAACTCGATGGCCGGCGGCCTTCGGGACCTGCGGGAAACCGATCAGGCGCGGCTGCTGCGCGCACAGCGCATCTCGCAGCTCGCGATCGACGATCTGCCCGAAGCGGTGGCCGTAATTTCCCCGGACCGCCGGGTGGAGGTGGCCAACCGCGCGGCTGCAGACCTGCTGGGGCTGCGGCCGGGTGGGCCCCTGTCGGAGCAGCACCGCGCGTGGCTGCCGCCCCTGCTCGACCGGGTCGAGGCCGGGCGCGTGCCCGAACGCCACGCCCCGCAGGAGGTCCGGCTCTCTGTGGAGGGCCGCGAGCGGCTGTTCGTACCGCGTGCCTCCGTCCTGCACGACAGCAACGGCCGTCCGGAGGGGCTCGTCCTGATCCTGGAGGACGTGACCGACCGGCGCCGGGGGATCGAGGTGCATACCGGCCTCCTGGCCAACGCGGCCCGCGATCTGGAGGAAGCGCTTGCTCCTCTGCGTTCCGCCCGCGAGCCGCGCGCACAAGAAGGATTGGAGCGCCTGGAGCAGATCGCCGAGAACCTGCGCGCCATGTCGCGCCTGGAGGAGAGCCGCCAGCAGCTCCATCCCGAGCCGATCCCGCCCGCCGACCTGGTCGACGCCGCGGTGCGCAACGTCGCGGCGTGCTACCAGGGGGAGCAGGTGAAGCTCGTGTCGGAGATCGACCCCGACGCGCCGCCCGTCCTCGCCGACCGGGAGCGGACCGGGCTGGTGCTCTCGTCCCTGCTCCGCAACGCGCTCGCCCATACGCCGGGCGGCGGCGCGGTGACCGTGAAGGCCGAGCCTCTGGACGGCCGGACCCGGTTCACCGTCTCCGATACCGGCAATGGCATCCCGCCGGCGCACATCGAGCGGATCTTCGAGCCCTTCTATCAAGTCCCCGGAACCCAGGACCTGGGCGGCGTGGGCCTCGGCCTCGCCATCGCGCGCGAGATCGTCCAGGCCCACGGCGGGGAGATCCATTGTGAAAGCAAAGAGGGCCGCGGCACGACCTTCTGGTTCACGCTGCCCGCGGCTGCGAAAGGACAGGTATGAACGACAAGGTTTTTCTGGCGCCGCTGATTCTGGCGGCGTTCCTGGGTTTGCCGCTCGCGGCGCAGGAGCCCGCAATGGCGGCTGACGAAAAAGAGGAAGAGAAGGACTGGGAGATCGGCGGCTTCGTCGACCTCTACTACAGCTACAATACCAACCACCCGGCCGGCCATGCGAACTTCTTCCCGGGCGCGGGCGTGGCGGCCAAGCGCTCCGAGGAATTCGCCCTCAACTGGGCCGCGGTAGAGATCCGCCGCGCTCCGGAGCCGGTTGGTTTCCACCTGATCGCCGGGGCCGGCAATGCGATCGAGATCCTGCACGCGGGTGAGCCCGAGGGCGAGATGATCGGCCGCGACGAGCTGCGCAACATCTACCGGGCTTCGGTGAGCTATGCGCCGTCGGAGCGCCTGCTGGTCGAGGCGGGGATCTTCCCGAGCCACATCGGCTTCGAGAGCGCCCTGACCCGCGACACCTGGAGCTACACCGGCTCCTGGGCGGGCAACTTCACCCCCTACTACCAGACGGGCATCAAGGCCGCCTACACGTTCTCGGATCACTGGTCGGGCGAGCTGCACGTCCTGAACGGCTGGCAGATCATCGGCGAGAACAACGACGCCAAGAGCCTGGGTGCGCGTCTGGCCTGGGCCTCGCCGCGAGCGTCAGTGGCCCTGAATGGCTGGAGGGGACCGGAGCTGCAGAACGACGACAGCCGCCAGCGTATGCTGCTCGACCTGGTCGCCACCGCCAAGGTCTCCGACGCGCTGGATCTGGCCTTCGAAGGTTACGTCGGCCGGCAGGAGCTGCCGGGGAGCGACACCGCGGAATGGACGTCCATCGCCGGCTTCCTGCGCTATCAGCTCGCGCCCACCTGGGCCGTGGCGCTGCGCGCGGAGCGGTTCGCCGATCCCGACGACTGGATCTCGGGCCTGTCCCAGGACATCGAGGAGGGGACCCTGACCTTCGAGCACAGGCCGCACGAGAGGGTCATCCTCAAGCTGGAAGGCCGCTACGACCGTTCCAGCGCGCGGATCTTCACGGGCGAGACGGAGGGGACCGCCGAGAAGGACCAGCTTCTCTTCGCCCTGGCCTCCATCTTCACGTTCTGACGGAGGACACCATGGATTTCCTTTACATTGCCCTGACCCTCATCTTCTTCGCAGCATCCTGGTGGTTCGTGCGCCTCTGCGCTTCCCTGGCACCGGCGGAGGAGGAAAAGAAATGAACGGCCTCTACGTCCTCGGCCTCGTGGTGACGGTGCTGCTGACCGTCTACCTGTTCGCGGCCCTGCTGAAACCGGAGCGATTCTGATGACTGCCAACGGACTGCTTCAGATCGGCTTCTTCTTCGTCGTCCTGCTGGCCCTCGCCAAGCCGCTCGGCGCCTACATGGCGCGCGTCTACGAGGGCAAGCCGTTCGGCCTCGACCGCGTCCTGGGCCCCGTCGAGCGGCTGATCTACCGCCTGAGCGGCGTGCGCCCGGACGAGGAGATGGACTGGAAGGTCTATGCGTTCTCCATGCTGCTGTTCAGCGTCGTGGGCTTCGTCTTCCTCTACGCGCTGCAGCGCCTGCAGGGGCTGCTGCCGCTGGAACCCGCAGTCGTTGCCGGCGGTGACTCCTGACTCGTCGTTCAACACCGCCGTCGAGCTTCGTGACCAACACCAACTGGCAGGGCTACGGCGGCGAGACGACGATGAGCTACCTGACGCAGATGCTGGGGCTCACGGTGCAGAATTTCGTCTCGGCGGCCGCCGGCATGGCGGTCCTGGTGGCGTTCATCCGCGGCCTGGTGCGCAGGAACGCCAAGACGATCGGCAACTTCTGGGTCGACCTGACCCGGACGACGCTCTACATCCTGCTGCCGCTGTCGCTGGTCCTGGCCCTGGTCCTCGTGTCGCAGGGCGTCGTGCAGACGCTTCGCCGTCCAGGACGGTGACCCTCCTCGAAGACCGCGGGCCGAGGCAGAGTGCTGGCCGTGCGGGCCGGTCGGCCTTCGCAGGTCGCGATCAAGCAGCTCGGCACCAACGGCGGCGGTTTCTTCAACGCCAACTCCGCCCATCCGTTCGAGAACCCGACGCCGCTCTCCGACTTCCTCGAAATGCTGTCGATCCTGCTGATCGCCGGCCGCCCTCTGCTACACCTTCGGTCGCATGGTGGGTGATACCCGCCAGGGCTGGGCGGTGCTCGCCGCCATGACGTTGATCGCTCCTGCCTTTGCTGGCGCTGTGCTACAGGCCAGGAGCAGGCAGGCAACCCGGTCTTCGACCGGCTCGGAATCGATCAGCAGGCGAGCGCGCTGCAGTCCGGCGGCAACATGGAAGGCAAGGAGGTGCGCTTCGGCATCGCCAATTCCGCCCTCTGGGCATCGGCGACGACGGCGGCCTCGAACGGCTCGGTCAACTCGATGCACGACTCCTACACGCCGCTCGGCGGCCTCGTGCCGCTCTTCCTCATGCAGTTCAGCGAGGTGATCTTCGGCGGCGTCGGCTCGGGCCTCTACGGCATGCTGGTCTTCGTCTTCGTCGCGGTCTTCATCGCCGGCCTCATGGTGGGCCGCACGCCGGAGTACCTGGGCAAGAAGATCGAGGCCTATGAGATGAAGATGGCGTCGCTGGTCGTTCTCATTCCATCCGTTCGTCGTGCTGGGGTTGACTGCCCTGGCGGTGGTCGCGGAACCGGGCCTCAAGACGATCTTCAACCCGGCCGCCCACGGTTTCTCCGAGGTGCTCTACGCCTTCACGTCGCAGGGCAACAACAACGGCAGCGCCTTCGCAGGCCTGGGCGCCAACAACCCGTTCTACAACACCACCGGCGGCATCGCCATGCTCTTCGCCCGCTTCTGGCTGGCCATTCCGACGCTGGCGATCGCCGGGTCGCTGGCGAAGAAGAAGCTGGTGCCGGCCGGGCCGGGGACGCTGCCCACGCACACGCCTCTCTTCGTCGTGTTCCTGATCGGCGTGGTCGTGCTGGTGGGAGCGCTTGACCTTCTTCCCGGCGCTGGCGCTCGGTCCCATCGTCGAGCACCTGCAGATGACGGCCGGAGGAATCTGAGCCATGTCCAAGCGTCAGAAATCGCTCTTCGATCCCAAGATCGTCCGCGCGGCGATCAAGGATTCCTTCCGCAAGCTCGATCCGCGGCGGATGGTGCGCAACCCGGTGATGTTCGTGGTCTACGTCGGAAGCTTCCTCACCACGGGTCTGTTCATCCAGGCGCTGGTCGGCCGGGGCGAGGCGCCCGCCGGCTTCATCCTGGCGGTGGCCCTCTGGCTGTGGTTTACCGTGCTGTTCGCCAACTTCGCCGAGGCCATGGCGGAAGGCCGAGGCAAGGCGCAGGCCGCGGCCCTGCGGCAGACCCGGCGCACGACGGCGGCGAAAAAGCTCGGCGAGGCTCGATTTGGTGCGCCCCGCAGCGAGGTGTCTTCGACGGATCTCAGAAAAGGAGACATCGTCCTCGTCGAGGCAGGAGACACCATCCCGGGCGACGGCGAGGTGATCGAGGGCGCAGCCTCGGTCAACGAGGCGGCGGTCACCGGCGAGAGCGCGCCGGTGATCCGCGAGAGCGGCGGCGACCGCAGCTCGGTGACGGGCGGCACCCAGGTGCTCTCCGACTGGCTGATCATCCGCATCACGGCCAATCCCGGCGAGACCTTCCTCGACCGCATGATCGCGCTCGTCGAGGGGGCGAAGCGCCAGAAGACGCCGAACGAGATCGCCCTGTCTCATCCTCCTCGCCGCGCTCACCCTCATCTTTCTCATCGCGACCGTCACGCTGCTGCCGTTCTCGATCTACAGCGTCACCTCGGCCGGCGTGGGCTCGCCGGTGACCGTCACGGTGCTGACGGCGCTCCTCGTCTGCCTGATCCCGACGACGATCGGCGGCCTTCTCTCCGCCATCGGCATTGCCGGCATGGACCGCATGATCCAGGCGAACGTCATCGCCATGTCCGGCCGCGCGGTGGAGGCGGCGGGAGACGTCGACGTGCTGCTGCTCGACAAGACCGGCACGATCACCCTGGGCAACCGGCAGGCCACCGAATTCCTGCATGCCGAGGGGATCGGAGAGGCGCGTTTCGCCGACGCGGCCCAGCTCTCGTCGCTGGCCGACGAGACCCCCGAAGGACGCAGCATCGTGGTGCTCGCCAAGGAGAAATACAAGATCCGCGAGCGCGACATCCATACGCTGGGCGCCCATTTCGTGCCGTTCACCGCGCAGACGCGCATGAGCGGAGTGGACCTGAACGGACGCAAGCTCCGCAAAGGCGCTGCCGACGCCGTCGAGGCGTTCGTCATCTCTCTTGGAGGCACGTTCCCGGCCGATGTTCGCAGCAAGGTCGAGACGATCGCACGCTCCGGCGGCACGCCTCTGGTGGTCGCCGAGGAGGGCGCAGGTGCTCGGGGTGATCCACCTCAAGGACATCGTCAAGGGCGGCATCCGCGAGCGTTTCGCCCAGTTGCGCGCCATGGGCATCAAGACGGTGATGATCACCGGCGACAATCCGCTGACCGCGGCGGCCGTCGCCGCCGAGGCCGGGGTCGACGACTTCCTGGCGCAGGCCACGCCCGAGGCCAAGCTGAAGCTCATCCGCGAGTACCAGGCGGGCGGGCGGCTGGTCGCGATGACCGGCGACGGCACCAACGACGCGCCGGCGCTCGCCCAGGCCGACGTGGCCGTGGCGATGAACGCCGGCACCCAGGCGGCCAAGGAGGCGGCGAACCTGGTGGACCTCGACTCCAACCCCACCAAGCTCCTCGAGACCGTGGAGATCGGCAAGCAGCTCCTGATCACCCGCGGCACGCTCGACCACGTTCTCCATCGCCAACGACGTGGCCAAGTACTTCGCCATCATCCCGGCGGCCTTCGCCACCACCTATCCGGTGCTCGACCGGCTCAACGTGATGCACCTGGCGAGCCCGCAGAGCGCGATCCTGTCGGCCGTCATCTTCAACGCCCTGATCATCATCGCGCTGATCCCGCTGGCGTTGCGGGGCGTCAAGTTCCGCCGCCATTCGGCCTCGCGCCTGCTGCGCGACAACCTTCTGATCTATGGCCTGGGAGGGGTGATCGTCCCCTTCGTCGGCATCAAGCTGATCGATCTCCTCCTCCAGGCCCTGAGGCTCGTGTAGCCATGAGAAACCTTGTCACCGCCGTTCTGATCTTCCTCGTTCTGACCGTGGTCACCGGCCTGGTCTATCCTCTGCTCGTGACCGGCATCGCGCAGCTCGTCTTTCCCCATCAGGCGAACGGCAGCCTGATCGAGCGGGATGGCAAGGCCGTTGGCTCCGAGCTGATCGGGCAGCCGTTCGCAGGCCCGAGCTATTTCTGGAGCCGCCCGTCCGCCACTGCGCCGGCCTACAACGCCGCCGCCTCGTCCGGCTCCAACCTGGGCCCGATCAACCCGGCGCTCCTCGACCGCGTGAAGGCGGACGTCGCGCGCATCCAGGCCGCGCATCCCGGAAAAGGGCCGGTCCCGGTGGACCTCGTCACCACCTCGGGGAGCGGCCTCGACCCGCACATCTCGCCGGCCGCGGCCTTCTATCAGGTGGAGCGGGTGGCCGCCGCTCGCGGCCTCGATCCCGCGGCGGTCCGCCGGCTGGTCGAGGAGCACGTCGAGGGCCGCACCTTCGGCGTCCTCGGCGAGCCGCGAGTCAACGTGCTGAAACTCAATCTCGCGTTGGATTCCTCCCCCTCTCCCGGGGGACAGGGAGTGCGGATGGGAGAGGGGGATCGAGGGGGTGAGGGCCCGGAGGCGCAGGGGTGACCGCCGACCGCCCTGATCCCGACGCCCTGCTCGCCCTCGCCCAGGCCGAGGAGGAGAGCGCGCAGCGCGGCAAGCTCAAGATTTTCTTCGGCGCCACGGCCGGGGTGGGGAAGACCTACGCCATGCTGGAGGCGGCCCACGAGCTGCGGCGGCGTGGCGTGGATGTCGTCGTGGGCTGGGTGGACACGCATGGCCGCAAAGAGACCGAAGCCCTGCTGTCGGGTTTGGAGATCCTGCCGCCGCGGGCCGTGGAGCACCGGGGCATCGTCCTGAAGGATTTCGACCTCGACGCCGCGCTCGCCCGCCGACCGGCGGTGATCCTCGTCGACGAGCTGGCCCATACCAACGCGCCGGGCTCGCGCCACGCCCGGCGCTGGCAGGACGTGGACGAGCTGCTGGCCGCCGGGCTCGACGTCCGGACCGCCATCAATGTCCAGCACCTGGAGAGCCTGAACGACCTGGTCGGCAAGATCACGGGCGTCGCTGTGCGCGAGACCGTGCCCGACTCCTTCTTCGACCGCGCCGACCAGGTGGAGCTGGTGGACCTGCCGGCCGAGGAGCTGATCCGGCGGCTCGAGGAGGGGAAGGTTTATGTCCCCGATCAGGCGGAGCGGGCGGTCCAGCAGTTCTTCCGGCCGGGCAACCTGATCGCCCTGCGCGAGCTGGCCCTGCGCAAGACCGCCGAGCGGGTCGACGCGCAGATGCAGCGCTACCGGCAGCTCCACGGCATCGCCGAGACCTGGCCGATCGCCGAGCGCATCCTGCTGGCGGTCAGCTCCGGCCCGGATTCGGCGCGGCTGGTGCGGGCGGCCCGCCGCCTGGCCGAGCGCCTGCGGGCCGAGTGGCTGGTGGTCTATGTGGAGACCCCTGCCGAGGTCCGTCTCCCGCAGAAGGACAAGGACCGCGTCTGGCAGACCCTGCGGCTGGCCGAGAAGCTGGGAGCGGAGACGGCGGTCCTCACCGGGACAGCGCCCGGCCGAGGAGATCCTCAAGTATGCCCGGCGGCGCAACGTCTCCAAGATCGTGGTGGGCAAGCCGGCCCACCCGCGCTGGCGGGACGTCCTCTTCGGCTCGGTACGGGACGACCTCGAACGCAACAGCGACGAGATCGATATCTACGTCATCTCGGGCGAAGAGGGGGCGGGATGGACCGCCCCGGCGGCTTGGAGCGGCCGCCCGCGGACCCCCGCGCGAGCCTATCTCTGGAGCCTGGGCGTGGTCGCCCTGTGCACTGGGATCTCGGCCCTGCTGTTCGGGGCCCTGGAGCCCGTCAACCTGGTGATGGTGTTCCTCCTCGGCGTGGTCGGGAGCCGCGGCATGGCTGGGGAGAGGGCCGGCGGTGCTGGCCTCGGTCCTCTCCGTGGCCGCCTTCGATTTCTTCTTCGTCAAACCGTACCTGACCTTCGCCGTTTCGGACACCGAGTACCTGATCACTTTCGCGGTGATGCTCCTCACCGGCCTGGTGATCTCGACCCTGACGGCGCGGCTGCGCCAGCAGGCCGAGGCGGCGCGGGACCGCGAGGCGCGCACCGCGGCCCTCTATGCCATGAGCCGCGACCTGGCCGCCGCTGCCGACGAAGAGGCCATCCTCCAGGCCGCGGCCCGCCACATCAAGGAGGTTTTCCTCAGCCAGGTCCTCCTCCTGCTGCCCGACCCGGCGGGCCATCTGTCCGTAAGGGCTTCGGAATCTGTGACCTACCTCTTCGACGTCCGGGAGCAGGCCGTGGCCCAATGGGTCCACGACCACGGGAGAATGGCGGGCAAGACCACCGACACTCTCCCCGCCGCCAAGGGCCTCTACCTCCCGCTACGCACCTCGCGCGGCATCGTCGGGGTCCTCGGCGTTCACCCGGCGGACCCCCGTCTCCTCGTCGCGCCCGACCGGCTGCACCTCCTCGAAGCCTTCGCCAACCAGATCGCTCTGGCGGTGGAGTGAGGCGGGCGGCTGTCTCAGTTTCCCCTCAGCTCACCGTCGCGAAATCGCAGTGTCCCTGCCGGGGTCGCCAGCAGAACATCGCCGTTCTCCTCCACCAGCCCGGTCACGCGGCTCGCTCTGCCCGGCACCGGCCGAAAGCGCAAACCTGCCCCCACGAGCGCCGGCCCGGGTTCCGATTCCGTGCCCGTCAGCATCCACACGAAATCACCGATCATCTGAATCGACCGGATGTTTCGGAAGCTCTCCGTCACCCGATAGAACTGGCCGTCCTCGTCGCGCAGATAGGCTCCGCGGTTCGTGGCAATCCACACCTTCTGACCCGCAGGCACAATGTCAAGAATCGCGGCTTCCGCGCTGATCAACTGATTTGCGTTCACTCCCTCCAGAACATAAAGTCCGGCCGTCGTACCCACCCAGAGACTCCCGTCAATGACCCGGGCACGCAGGAAGCGCGCCTTGTGGGGCAGCCGCGACTGCGTCCAATCCTCATCCAGCTCGAGCAACCGGCCCTGCTCCGTCGCAAGCCAGGCCCGGCCCAGATACTCGTGCACTTGGATGACAGGGTCTTCCTCGTTGTCCAACGCCCGGAATTGCGTTCCTTCCGACACGTAGGCAACTTCGGGATAGAAGCGATTCTCTGCCTGTGTGAAGAGAAAGGTGCGGCCACCCGCCTCTTCGGTTTTCACAATAGCCGTCTGGATGGCCTCCCGGGCCATCGGCTGGCCGAGCTGATCGGCCAGCGCCCGAAAGTGGCGCACCCGGGGAACGGGCACGCGCCGCACCCATTTCTCGTATTCGCCCATCGAGGAGCGGACCGGCTTCGCAGCTCCGGATTCGACGGAAAGCAACACAACGCCTGGATCGGCGGATACCGCGATCAGCCGATGCCCCTGATCGGCGAAGGCAAGCTCTTCGATCGCGCTGCTCGCGACGCTCGATCCGTGCACCTCGACTCCGCGCTTGAACAGATGGACCCGGCCCGATTCATCCCCCAATGCCAGCGTTTCCCCACCCGGCTGATACACCGCGCAGAGCACGCCCGTCTTCCGCAACAGCCTCTCCTTGTGCTTGCCGGCGGCTTCGAACAGTACCTCCACGGCCTTGCCCGATTCGAACACGATCGTGGCGGCGCGGCCGTCGGGGCGAATCGCAAACGCAATGGCGGGATCGCGCTCGCGCGGCCATTCCGGGCGGATCTCGCCGCGGCTTTTCCCGTCCGGCTCGCGATACCAGATACCGCCCTTGGAATCGGCACCGATCACGAACCGGCCGAGCACGTAGCCGCCCACCAGATGGATGGGAGACTTGGTGTGTTCGCTGAAGTTCACCTTACCCTGGCAAGCACCGTCCAATGAGTACGCCTGAAAATGGAAATAGCGTGTTAGCAGCACTCTCTGGCCGGATGCGTCGAAGCCTGCATACTCCACCCTTCCCCTGTCGGAGGGATCGCAGGAGCTGAGCTCGCGCACCCGCAGCGTTTCCTGGTCGAGCAGGTAGACGTCGCCGGCCATCTCCTTGCCGTCTTCCGTATGCGCACCGTCAGGCGCCCGCTTGGTCACCAGAAGGACGTGCCGTCCGTCGGGACTCACATAGGAGTAGACGTCGCCCTGTCTCCATCGCCGTGCCAGGTAGCCGGGCCCGCTACCCGTGAGCGCCGTGTAGTCCCTGCGATTCTCGGCGCGGCTCACCGCGGATCGGAACGCGGATTCCAGCGCCCGCTCGGCTTCGGGCAGGCGGCGCTGTGAGCGCGAAAGATCCGCCAGATGCAAGGCCTCATATGGATCGCGATAGAGGGTCTCGAAGGCTTGCGCAGCCCGGCGAAGCGCCTGTTCTGTCTGTTCGCGCTCCTCCGCCAGCTTGCGGCGCTCGGCTTCCTGCTGCCTCTCTTTGCGCGCCATCTCCGCTTCGAGCTGCCGCAGGTCGGCCCGCTGCTTCTCTGCTTTTGCGCGCTCCCGTTGTGCCTCCTCTTCGGCCTGCGCCGCCTGCCGCAGCGCTCGCTCTTTTCCCGAGCTTTCGTATTGGCTGTAGGCGAACAGAGTCAGGGCCACGATCGAGGCCGCCACCGTGCCCCAGGCCCATCGATTTCTTGCGCGGCGCAACTGCTGCTCGCGCAGCCAGGTCGGAAACAGCGTACCCGCCGGTTTGCCCAACAGGTCCCCGGCAAGTCGCACCATCTCGCGGTCGAGCTCGTCCACTCGGTTCCAAGTCTTGGCTTCGCGCTGCCGGAAGCCGCGCAGGTCGTAACAGGCGCGCTTCGCGAAGCCTCTCTCGACGAGGGCCCTGGGAAAGTATCTCTCGGGTTCGAGAAGCGGATCGTTTCCCTCGGTCAGCGCCACGCGAACGTAGGCTTCCCCGCGATGCTCGAGAAACCAGGCCACCTCCCTTTCGACAAACGCGGAAGCGGCCGCCCGCTCCGAGCAAAGCACCAGGAGCTCCCGGCATTGCGCTAAGTGCTCGCAGATCACCGCGTCAATGTCGCGGCTGCGCACCGCACCCGTGGCATCGGGAGCCGGCAGCACGAAGTCGCTGCCATCGACGCAAACCCGCAAGGGCTCCGGAGCCTGGCTCGCTCCCGCTTCCGGATGGGGCATCCGAAGGGTCCGGTGAAAGCCTTCAAGGAAGCTCTCGATCCGTTTCGCCAACGGCCGATCCGGCTGCCGGGCGTAGCTGATGAAGAGATGGTGAGCGTACTCCGCCGGCAGGCGGTTTTCTCCGAGCCCTTTCGCGTCAGTCTCCAGACCAGGGATAGGGATCACCTCAACTCCCCTGTCTCGCCGCTCATCAGCGTACCCCCTTTCGCTGGCGCCGGCAACGTTCCATGCGGTGTAAGCTTATTCCGAGATGCGACGCCTGCGTGAGCGCAACGAGTGGAAGCTCTTCGCTGTCCTGCCGAAGGCGGATCGCGCTCTGGCCGGCGTCTGGTGGGTGGTGCTCGTGCTGCGGGGCCTTCTGCCCGCCCTGTTCGGCATCGCCATGGGCGTGCTGGTGGCCGCCGTACAGCAGGGCACCGGGCTCGCGGCTCCGCTCACGTTCGCCGGGATCGTGTTCGTGCTGCTCCAGGTCCTCACTCCGATCCATCAGGCGGTGAGCGCGAACCTCGGGGACCGCACCTCGGCCTGGCTCTATGACCGCCTGACCGCGGCCTGTGTCCGCCCGCCTGGAATGGGCCATCTCGAAGATCCCAAGCTCACGAACGACCTCACGGTAGCCCGCGATTTCGATCTCGGCATGACCGGACCTCCGCTTTCGATCTCGATGGACTTCATTGCCGGAGGTCTGGTCGAGATGATCGCCGGCCTCGCGTTTGCCGCGGTGCTCGCGGGATATCGATGGTGGGCGGCTCTCGTCCTTGCCGGCGCGTGGCTGGCGACGCACTGGCTGCTGCGCGAGAGCTCGGTCTGGCACGACCGCAACACCGAGGTGGTGCGGGCGGCGCAACGCGACGCCGAATACGCCTACCGGCTCGCCGTTGATCCGCCGGCGGCGAAGGAGCTCCGCCTGTTCGGCCTTGCCGGCTGGGTCATCGATCGCTTCATCAACCGCCGCACCCGCCTGCACGAGCTGCAGTATGAGGCGACGCGCCTGCGCGAGAAACCATTGCTGTGGAGCATGCTGCTCGTGATCGGCGCCAACGTCCTCGTGTTCTGGTCGCTCGCCCATGACGCCTCCGCCGGCCGGATCGAGCTCGGCGCGCTGGTGATCTATGCGCAGAGCGCGGTCGGCGCTTCAATGATCGCATTCGGCGGGCTCAACTGGGCGCTCGACAGCTCCGCGGCACCGGTGGCCGCGGTGCTGCGCCTCGAGCCCGCCATGGAGGCCGGCGGCGCGTTGCCCTCCGGGACCCGCGAGGCAGGCAGCATGCCGGTCCATGAGATCTGCTTCCGCAACGTCACATTCACGTATCCTTCCGGCGGCTCCGCTCCGGTGCTGGAGGGCTTCGACCTGACCATTCCCGCCGGATCGTCTCTGGCCATCGTGGGCCAGAACGGCGCTGGCAAAACCACGCTCGCCAAGCTGCTGTGCCGGCTCTATGACCCGCAAGCCGGAGCGATCGAGATCGACGGGATCGACCTGCGCGAATTCGATCTCGCCGCGTGGCGGGAACGCATCACCGCCGTCTTCCAGGACTTCATCCGCTTCGAGCTGCCACTGCGCGACAACGTCGCTCCTCAAAAGGTTTTGAATGGTGTGCAAGACACAGCCGTCCTCACTGCGCTCGCGGAGGCCGGCGCCGCGGACCTCGCGAGCCTCGACACCGTGCTGGCCCGCGGCTATGAGGGAGGCACCGATCTATCGGGCGGACAGTGGCAGCGCATCGCACTCGCCCGTGCTCTGTGCGCGGTGCGGCTGGGCGCAGGAGTCGTGCTGCTCGACGAGCCCACTGCGCAGCTCGACGTACGCGGCGAAGCCGAGATCTTCGACCGCATCCTCGCCGCCACCCGGCACTGCACGACCATCCTCATTTCGCACCGTTTCTCGACGGTGCGCCACGCCGACCGCATCTGTGTGCTGGAGCACGGCAAGGTGATCGAGCTCGGCACCCACGAGGAGCTGATGGCGCTCGGCGGCCGCTACCGGACGATGTTCGCTCTCCAAGCCCAGCGTTTCACGGCGGCGGAGGACGAGGAGGGGCTCGCCTATGACGTCCTCTCCTGACAGCTCTCGCAGTTGGCGGCGGGGGGACGGCCTTCCGCCTGCGCTGCCGTCCATGTGGCGGCTGTGCAAGCTCGGATATCGCCACGAGCCCGGCCTCATGCTCGCGGCCTTCGTCCTGTCATTGCTGGCGGCATTGCCGGACGCGTTGATCGCCTGGTGGCTCGCGCTGCTCGGCAAGGGTTTGCTCGGTCACGATGGACGGATCATCCGCATCGCCGCGATTGCGCTCGGCGTCTCCGCCGCGGCCACCTGGCTGCTGCGCACGGTCAGTACCCGCGTGCAGCGCCGCTTCCGCGACAAGGTCACGATCGCGCTCGAAGCCCATGTGGCCCGGCTGCAAGCGTCGGTGACCACCATCGCCCACCACGAGCGCCCCGACGTTCTCGACCGGCTCTCCGTGCTGCGCGATCAGGTGTTTGTGCTCGATCACATGTATATGTCGGTTTTTTCCACCTGCGGATGGCTGCTGCGGCTCGGCGTGACAATCGCCCTGCTCGTCTCGATCCACCCGGCGCTCGTGTTGCTCGCCGTCTTCGCGCTGCCCACCGTCCTCACCGCCACATGGCGGCCCGCGGTCGAGCGCATCGCCTACGAGCGCGGGGCCCAGGCAGGCCGGCTCGCGCGACATCTCTTCACCCTGGCCACCACCGCTGCGCCCGGCAAGGAAGTGCGCGTGATCGGAAGGGGGGGCATCGGCGGGCGCCTTGCCAACGGGCGCCGCGAGGCCTGGGAGCGCTGGTATGGGCCCATTGCCGGCGCCCGCTGGGGCTCGGCCGCGTGGCATACGCTCGCCTGGGCCGTGTTCGGCGGCGCCTGGGCCGGCGCGGTCGTCTTTGTCTCAGCAGGGCTCCGAGCCTCCGCGGGCGACGTGCTGCTCGTCCTCGCGGCCGGCGCGCGCCTGTCCGCATACATCGGCGCCACGGTCGGGGAAATCGGCTTCCTGCGGGGCATCTGGATGGACGGTTCCCGGCGCCTCGCCTGGCTGGAGGATTACGCGGCATCCTTGGTCGCCCACGCGGACGTGCCCGTGCCGCTGCAACTGCGGCAGGGGATCCATTTCGATCACGTTTCTTTCGCCTACCCCGGCACCGAACGCCTCGTGCTGGAGGATGTGACGCTCGAGCTGCCCGCGGACACCGTCGTCGCCATCGTCGGGGAAAACGGCGCCGGCAAGACCACGCTCGTCAAGCTGCTCGCCAAGCTCTACGAGCCCACGTCGGGCGCGATCCATGTGGACGGACAGCCGCTGGCGCGCATGCGGGCGGACGCATGGCGCGAGCGCCTCGCCGGAGCTTTCCAGGATTTTTTCCGCTTCGAGCTTCCCCGCGCGCCAGTCGATCGGCGTCGGGGACGTCCCCCGGCTCGACGAGGAGCCCGCCGTGATCCGCGCCGTCGAGCGTGCCGGAGCGGACGACGTCGTCGCGCGGTGGCCGGCCGGGCTCGACACGCAGCTCGGCCCGACCTGGCCCGGCGGCGTCGACGTGTCCTTCGGCCAGTGGCAGAAGCTCGCGCTGGCGCGAGGCTTCATGCGCGATCACCCGCTGCTCCTCGTGCTCGACGAGCCGACGGCCGCCCTCGACGCCGAGACCGAGCACGCCCTCTTCGAGCGCTACGCCGCCGCAGCCCATCGGGATGTCACTGCTGCCGACGGGCGCATCACAGTCCTCGTCTCGCACCGGTTCAGCACGGTCCGCATGGCCGATCTCATCGTCGTCCTCGACGGCGCACACGTCGTTGAGGTCGGCACGCATGAGGATCTCTTGGCGAACGGCGGGCAGTATTCCGAGCTATATGGCATTCAGGCGGCGGCGTACAGGTGAGGCCTCGCGATGTTGAAACCTGACCTCGAAAAGCTCCCCCCGGCCCAGCGGCGGCTCTGGCCCGAGCTTTCCACCGTGCCAGCGGGCTTCGTCCTCTACGGTGGAACCGCATTGGCCCTTCGGCTGGGCCACAGAGTCTCCGAGGATTTCGACTTCTTCTCGAACGAGGAATTCCGTCCGGACGATCTCGAAAGGCGTATCCCGCTTCTGCGGGACGGCGTCCGTCTTCAGTCCTCTCCGAACACCCTCGTCTCTTCGGTCGATCGGGACGGACCGGTGAAAGTCTCTTTCTTCGGTGGGTTGAGCCTCCGCCGCGTGGTCGATCCAGATCTGGCGGAAGGTGCTGGAATATCCGTCGCTTCCCTCCTCGATCTGGCGGCGACCAAGGTCAGAGTTGTCCAGGACCGGGCTGAGGCGAAGGATTATGTCGACGTCAGCCGCCTCTTGGAAGAGGGGATTGACCTCAGCCGGGCCCTTGGCGCGGCGCGGGCCGTGTTCGGCTCGCGTTTCAACCCTCTCCTCAGTCTGAAAGCCTTGAGCTACTTTGCGGATGGCGATCTTGCCTCTCTGCCCGCGGCTGTCCAGTCCCATCTGCTGGCGGCGGTTCAGGCGGTCGATCTCAGCCGGATTCCCGAGATCGCTCCGTTGCCCGGAGGGCTGCTGCCATGACGGACCTGGAACCCATCGCGGCCCGCCTCGTCTGGTGGAAGACGCCGCAGGAAGCTCTGGCGGATCCTCAGCGCTTTCTGGCTCAGGTCATGGTCTACGGCACTGCAGAGGACGTTGTCGTGACGCGCCGCCACTTCGAGGACGACGCGCTGCGCAAGGTGCTGGCCGATCCGCCGCCAGGCCTTTTCGATCCCCGCTCCTGGGCTTATTGGCACGTGGCCCTCGGCCTCGATCCGGCACGCGAGCTTCCGCGACGGCAATTTTGAGCTTCTCGGAGTCGACGGACTGCATCGCGCAATATCCAGAATAAGCTCCGGACATGTGACGTTGGAACCTGCGCGGCATCTGGATGGACGGCTCCCGGCGCCTCGTCTGGTTGGAGGACTACGCGGCGTCGCTGGTCGCGCACGCGGACCTGTCCGTGCCGCAGCAACTGCGGCAGGGGATCCCTGAGGCCAAGGAACCGGAGCGCTTCTTTGGCTTCGAGCCGCTGCCTCCTCGCGGGAGGCCTGTTTCCAACGAGCTGATCGACAAGCTCCGCGAAGACGATCTCGGCTGATGCGAGCCCTTCTCGCGCTGGCCGTGGAGCATGGAGGAAGGCTCGTTACTTTGATCACTCCATCCCGTTATCGGCGGCTCCACGCGCTACGGCAGAGCATTTCGCAGAGGTCTGACTGAACGGCTTCCGAAGAGGCGCCGTGACAAGCTCTAGGTCCGCAAAGAGTGAAACGCTACAGCGATTGGAAATTCCGAAGAGTCTCTTTCTAGGGGTGGCGGGGCGTACCGCCCGCGGCGACGGACCCACGAAGCCTCCGGAAATCTGTAGCCACGTACTTCTGGAGGCGGCGTCAGATGTCCTGTGCAGCGACTGAGGGCCAGGCATCACGTCGCAGATGCTGAAGAACCTTCCCGCAGAGCTCGACAAAGGCCTCAAGACTTAAGTCGTTCTTCGCGTCGTTGACTGCCCAGCCGCAGATCCGGAAGTCAGCTTCACCTAGACCGTCGCCGACGTGGTCAACCGTCGGAAGCCGGGCGAAGCTCGCCTTGAATGTGCGGCCACCAGCCTTAGACAGGTCGTATCTGTTTACCGTCAGCGGCACTTTTGGGGAAGGTTTTCCCTGGACACACGTCCGCGCTGGCCAGGCGACCTGACGAGGGCGAGCGGCTACCGACCTGGAGCCACGGATAACTCGTGGCGAGAACTGTTACGGTGGCTGTGACGCAGGAAGTATTGCCTCAAGCTTCGGTAGCTGGGGGCTGCGCAGAAGCTGGGGCAAGATCTCGAGTGTCCCGACTTGGTGTTGCTGAAATGTGCGCAGGGCACTCATCAAGACCGCTTGCGCCTGGGACCCCTCGGCCGTCCGATTTCCCCCAGATGTCTTGCGGTTGATGACCGCCGGGCGAATCCCTTGTTCGGCCGGCCAATTGGTCGCCTCCACATCCGTGCGTTCCAGGAAGACAAACAGCTGCTCCTGGTGACGTATCAAATGCTGAGCCAGACGCTGGTTGTCGGGGTTCGTGAACTGCCCCGACAGACGCCTTTCCATCTGGAGCTCCAAGTCCTGCTTGACCTTCTCCAGCGCCTCGCCGCTGAGCTTGCCCGCGTCCCGCTGATCTCGCGCCTCCAAGGCGGCCTGCAGGATCTCTTTCACCGCCCGAGGAAAGCGCACCGCACCCCCTGTCGCCTTCTCCAGCAGCTCCTCGCAACGGCGCAACAGATGCGCCAGACAGGTCTGATGAGTCGCTTCTTCAAATTTCTGATAGGGAGCCCAACCATCAGCCACCAGCACGCCGACAAAGCCCTCCCCCAGGACCTCAGAGGCCTCGGCATAGCCACGACCCGGCTGGATGCTGTAGACCGTCTCGCTGCGATTGGTGAACACCCACAACCACACGCTATAGCCCCCCTCCCGCCAGCCCGTCTCGTCCGGGTACACCACAGGAGAGGCTCCGGATCTTCGCCTTCAGCTCCTCGTACAAGGGCTCCAGCTTCTTACTCATGCGAAGCAGCGCGCGGCACAGGGCCGAGCGCGACACAGACAGTCCAGCCAGCTCCTTCAGCAACGCGGCGATCTTGCCGTAGCTCAAGCCTCCGACCTTGTTGAGCCAGGCGGCGAGCCCCAACACGTTTGGACCGAGTTGCACGTTGCCGACCCGGAACGCCTGGGAAGTCTGGCGCGGGTGACGCCCCACAGCTTCCCGGCCACATGCCGAGCACTTCCCATAATGGAGGATGAACTCCGTCGTCACCGGCCGAATCGGCGGCAGATCGGTCTGATACTGGCGAGCTTCGCCCTGCGGAATGACCTGACCCCCACAGTGCTCACAATACAGCGGGCACTCCACCACGATGGTTTCGTCGACGTGATCGGGCACAGCTCGAGTCGCTTGCTGACCATATTGATCCCCGGCTTTGCGCCCTGGAGACTTGGGATCCTCGCTCGGATCTCCCTTCGAGAAGGGGGCAGCCTGGCGTTTGCCCCGGCGCCGTAGCTCCTCGACAAGTTTCTCCAGATCGACGATTCGGCGCTTCAGGTGCGCAATCTGGCGCTCCTGCTCCTCCACCCGCTGGCGAAGCTCACCGTTGTCTTGGCGAAGCTCAGAGTTCTCTTGAAGGAGTTCCTCGTAAGTCGGCATGCCTGAAAGACATTAGACCATGCCGAGAAGAGAACTTCAAGCCCTTGCGGACGTGCCACCGCTCGGGGAAGGCGGCACTAGGGCGGTAAACAGATACCTCCAAGGAAGCAGGGAAACTTTCGCATGCAAAAGTTCCACATTTCGCGGCACACAGATGCTTGAGTCTCGGGCGAACAATGTGAGCCCGTTTGAGACTGCGCCCGGTTTTCGGGCGCGTCGAAAACATATCTTGCTCCTCCGAAGGGCTCCTCCGCTCCTCCGAAGGGCTTCTCCGAAGGGACTCTCACGGCCAACTCACGATTTTGAGCCCAAGTTTACGGAAGAGCAATGGGGACAGCACTCAAGATAGGAATGGGCTCAAACAGTCTCTCCTCCGAACAGGGTCGTACGCCGAACAACTTTCGCATGTGAAAGTCGTAACCCCTCAGCGTTCGAACTTCAGCTCGGGATCATGCTGCGCCCGGAAAATAAAGTCGGCGATCTGCCGGGTCAGCGCGGCGGTGAGCGTCTCCTCCCGTGCCGCCTCACAGAAGAGCCGCAGGGCTGCCAGGGTTTCCCGCTCCACTCCTTCGACGTTGAAGACCCAGGCAAGAAGGACGGCCAGCTCCGTGACTTCGGCAGTCCTGCCCTCCTCCTGGTAGAGGACAGCCAGCTCCAACGTTACCAGGGCAGTGTCGTAGGCGATCTTCCGGGCCGTAAAGTCGTCCCGCACCTCCTCCAGAATCGCAATCGCCTCATTCCTCCGCCCCTGCCCGGCCGCCACCCACCCTGTCAGCCAGCGGGTCCTCAGGCGATCCAGGTCTTTGTCCAACTCGTCGCCGAGAGCCTGCACCTCGTCCAGCAGCGGCGGCGCCTCGTCGAACTTTCGGAGGTGGCAAAGGTTCCCGAGGAGATTGAACCGGACGACGCACTGCATCCGCCGGTCCGTAGACGCCACCAGGGGGAGCGCCTCGCGGAGGGTCGCGACGGCGCCCTCGTAGTCGCCGAGCTGCTCCAAGGCGCAGGCCCGGTTTGATAAGAGTTGCGCCCTGAGGCCGCCCCGATCGACCGCGAGAGCCCGGTCGAGCCGATCCAGGGCCTCGGCGGGGCGCCTCTGGTCAATGTACAGAGAGGCTTCCAGGCTGAAGGCCTGGGCCTCGTCGAGCAAGCCAGGGTCGGCCGGGGCGCCGTTCTTCCACAGCACCAGGGCCTGCGCAAGGGTGTCCCTGGCCGTCCTCTGCTGGCCGGCCACCCGCTGGGCGTTCGCTAGGTGGAGACGCGCGAGGCCTTGCATTCGCTGGCGGAACAGATCCAGTCCCGGCAGGCGGCCAGCGATCTCCACCGCCAGCTCCGCTAGCTCAAGGGCCCGTTCTGCGCTGTCCGACGCTGCCTTCCGGCTTGCGACGCATGCCAGCTCGCAGACCGGCCAGGTCCGAAACTCCCGGGCCTCGTCCAGGAGCAGCCGGCGGTCCGTCGGCGAGGCGGCCTCAAGCTCGGCCCAGAGCTCTTCTGCGCCCGCGCGGTCTGCCGCCCTGGGGGGCCTGTTCACGCCCCAGGAGCCGGCGGCGTGCTCCCGCAGAACGTCAACAAGGCGACGCACCTCGGGCCGGAGGACCGCCGCCAGAGAATCGAGCACCGCCTCCACCAGGGCATCCGGATCCCCGGCCACGACCTCGCCGCGCCACTGCGCGGCAACCGCCCGGCGGTGCGCGGGATGGAGATCATTCTCGATCACCGGCAGGGGTACGCTCACCGCGTTGCCGATGCGCTGCACATTGCGCAGGGAAGGGATCTGTTGCCCCTGCTCGTACCGGCAGAGCAGACTGTTGGCAACGCCGGACCTCTCCGCCAGCTCAACCTGGGTCAGACCGCCCAACTCGCGGAGGTCGCGGATCGTCATCGCCCAGGCTATCCTCTCCAGGAGCCCGGTTTCTCCGCCGGCCGTCAAACAGGTTTGCTTCCTACGGTGGTGTTTTCCCCGCATGCGCGCACCATATCTCCAGAGAGAGGCGCTTGCGCCGTCACGAAAGCCGGCGCAGGCCGCCTTGATGAAAGGAGAGCCTCATGTCGCATTCCTGCTTCCGAATCCTGGCAGCTTTCGTCCTGATTCTCGCCCTGGCGGCACCCTGGGCTGTTGCCGGGGAGCCTCGATTCCGCTCCGCGTCCCCAGTCGCCCCGGAGCCGGCGACCACCGGCTTTTTCTCCAGCCTCTGGGGTCTGCTGACCGCTCTCTGGAGCGAGACTAGTTGTCGCTTCGACCCCAACGGGCAATGCCTTAGTCTCAGCGGGGCCGAGTTGAGTGAGGCAGATGCTGGTTGCAGACTCGACCCAAACGGGCAGTGCCTCCCCGGCAGCTAGGCTAGAGCATGATCTGGTGCCGGGACGGGTTCTCCGCCGGACCCGGCCCGGCAAGCGCCGGTTCACCGCGCGCCCTCAAAGTGCAGCTCAGGATCGTGCTGCGCCTTGTAGAGGTAATCGGCAAGCTCGCGGACCAGGGCTACCGTGAGCGTCTCCTCCCGGGCTGCCTCGCAGAAGAGCCGCAGAGCCGCCAGGGCCTCCCGCTCGATTCCTTCGGCGTTGAAGATCCAAGCAAGGCGAATGGCCAGCTCCTTGACCTCGGCAATCCGGCCCTCCTCCTGATACAGAGCGGCAAGCTCCAGGGTCACCAGGGCGGTGTCGTAGGCATTCCTCCGAGCCGTAAAGTCGTCCCGCACCTTCTCCAGAATCGCAATCGCCTCCTCCCTTCGCCCTTGCCCGGCCTCCACCCACCCCGCGAGCCAGCGGGTCCTCAGGTGATCCAGATCGTTGCCCAGTTCAATGGCGAGAGCCCGGACCTCGTTCAGCAGCGGCGGCGCCTCGTCGAACCTCCGGAGGTGACAAAGGTTCGCGAGGAGATTGAAGCGGACGACGCACTGCATCCGCCGTTCCGTGGACACCACCAGGGGGATCGCCTCGCGAAGGGTCGCGACGGCGCCCTCGTAGTCGCCGAGTTGCTCCAAGGCGCAGGCCCGGTTTGATAAGAGTTGCGCCCTGAGGCCGCCGCGATCGACCGCGAGAGCCCGGTCGAGCCGATTCAGGGCCTCGGCGGGGCGTCTCTGGTCAATATGCAGAGAGGCTTCGAGGCTGAGCGCCTGGGCCTCGTCGAGCAGACCCGGATCGGCCGGGGCACCGTTCTTCCACAGCACTAGGGCTTGGGCAAGGGTGTCTTTGGCCGTCCTCTGCTGGCCGGCCACCCGTTGGGCATTCGCCAGGTGGAGACGCGCGAGACCCTGCATCCGCTGGCGGAACAGTTCTTCGCAAGGCAGCCGGTCGGCGATGTCGACGGCCAGCGATGCCCAATCCAGCGCCTCCTGCGCGCTGCGCGGCGCAACCCGCAGGCTCTCAGCGCAGGCCGCCTTGCAGAGAGCCCAATTGCGGTACTCCCGGGATTTGCGGACCAGCTTCAAACGGTCGGCCTGGGGCAGGCGCCGAAGCCGCTGAAGTTGCGTCCAGGCATTCTGTTCGTCCACAGTGGCTCGCAGCTCTACCGAGAACAGAGCTGCGGCCGGCCGTGCGGCCTCAGTCACGAGATAGGAAAGCCTCTGCACGAACGTTTCGAGGCGCCCGCGTTCCGCATCGGCGCCAGCGGGAGCCATCGGGTACACGGGCGTTCTCGCCTTCCGCCGGGCCGCTTCAATCACGCGCAACTCCTCGTCGAGAGTCTCTGGGCCTAGCCCCATGGCCGCGATCAACTCCTCGGCCTTTCGCCGATCGAGCTCCCGCTGGTCCCGCACGTAGTCCGAGATCACGTTCGGGCGCACGCCCACCCTCTCCCCCAACTCGGCCTCAGTCCAGCCCAGGGTCTGGCGCAGATTGTTGACTGCGGTGCACAGCGGCGGCAGGATCTTCGGCATTCATCCCCTCCTGAGTTTTCCGCTCTTCTTAAATCCAAGGTGTCCGCCGCTCGAAGAACGGGACACGCCTAGCGGAAATCAGGGCACCATAGAAGAGACTTCCAGAGACCGTCAAACATAGATTGATCTTCGAATCCGGAAAAGTACACCCGCGCTGGTGGCGTAGCAAGTGCGCTCCTACCGTTCCCGCCATGCTGAAGAGGGACGAGATCGAGAGTGAGGCCGGCCGCCTCCGGGCCATGCTTCGGGCGTTGATCCGCGCCGCCGGCCTGAGCAATCGCGAAGTCGAGCGGAGGATGGGCTTTTCCACGCACAGCGGGTATCTAAGTCGACTTTTCCACGGCTCGCGGGAGCTAAAGGTTCATCAAGTCCTCGCGATTCTGGCGGCTGTAGAGCTCCCTCCAGCCAACTTCTTCCAAGCCGCCTATCCAGATCCAGTGATGCACGGGGAGCCCGCCCGGCTCCAGAGAGCCCTTGAGGCAATGTTCCCGGCGGCGGCCGGGCCGGAGGTGGAATGTTGAGACAGGCTGCAAGGCGCACCCATCCCGGCGAGAGCGACCTGGAGCGCTTTCTACGAGGAGAAATGAGCAACACGGAGCGGATGCGGGTCGTCCGACATCTCTTGACCGGGTGCCGGGACTGTGTGGCGGTCGTGGCGCCGTACTGGGGCATAGCCGACCGTCCGCGCACCCACCGCCTCGATCCGGAGGATGTTCTGCATGGCTGAGCGGCGGGGCGGCAAGCATCCAATGGCAAGGGATCTGCGGGAGATGCTGCGGACCCTGCCGATCCCGGACGCCGGTTTGGTCCTCCACCTGCTGGAGTGTCCCCGCTGCGCCCTGATTGACCGCAAGACTCTTGCGCCGAAACCTATCTGTAGGCGATCGTCAGAATCCGTAGAAATCTGATCATCAAGTCGAGAGACAAGCGGCGTCATCATCCCGCGCGTAGCGCGGCGGGAGGGGGTGTGGGGGAGGGGCGGGTGGGAGGGCGTATGCTCTGCCGAGCTTGGGCGGAAAGAGAAAACCCCGGTGGCCGCCGGGGTTTTCAGGGCAGTTTCCGCAGCCCGCCGAGGACGGAGAGCCGAGGCACCAAAGACAGCAGGAGCCTCGCATAAGCGGGTGGCGGTTTTGTCTCAACCCAACCGACGCTGGGTACCTCAGCTACCTCCGCTTGCGCATGGCGACCAGATGATCAGATTTCTACGGATTCTGGTGAGCGGTAACAACCTATCCGCCAGCGACGGCAGCAAATCGCAGGAAGCGCGTTCCCGGCGGATGAGCCGGCATGACTGAGCATGTGGTGCGGGAGCGGCTTGGCGAGCTGGCTGCCGGAAGGTGGATCTCCGGCGCAGGAGGGTACGCAGGGTTGAGAAACCCGTTGCACATCGACGAGATGCGGCGGCTGGTGGCGAGGCTGCCGCCCGCTCAGGAGCCCTTCCTTCTGCATCTACTGACCTGCCCAGTGTGCCGGGATCTCGCAGTGGTAGAGCTGTTCGAGGAACGCACCGGCGGGATCGTTGGGCCCTACCCGAGTCCCTGTGAAGTGGTGACCTTCCCCAGAGACCTCCTCGAGCGGCTCGCCAAGAGGGACCAAGAGGTCGAGGCGCTGGCGGTCGAGCTGCTGGCCCTGGATCATGAGATCCAACTCCAAACTGCCCGGCAGGAGACGCGCTTCCACCGGCTCGATCTGATCGCACTGCTGCTGGAAACGAGCCTCACCCGGGTGCCGCGGGAGCCGAAAGGAGCCGAGGAGATCGCCCTTCTGGCCGTCGCGATAGTCCAT
This sequence comes from uncultured Holophagales bacterium, assembly GCA_963842525.1. Lineage (GTDB taxonomy): Bacteria > Acidobacteriota > Thermoanaerobaculia > Multivoradales > UBA5704 > UBA5704. The sequence continues at coordinate 89,155 of CAWJGT010000007.1, read as the reverse complement.
TGTCTCGACGGGCAGGAGGAGGGGCGGGTGCTCGCCATGTTGGAGACTCGCGCCTGGTGTCTCGTCGGAAGCTCCCGGCGACTGCGGGGAGATGCTGGGGCCGAGCAGGCCTTCGACAAGGCCGCTCTCTTCCTGGCCTGCCCCTTCGAATCCTCCGACCGGGGCCGGTTCTGCCGGGCTCTGGCTGTCCTGCGCTGGGAGCAGGGGCGGCTCGAAGAGGCGGCGGCTCTGCTGCGCCACGGCGCCGAGTCCTTCGCCATGCTTGGGCTGGTCGAAGAGGAGGGGATCTGTCTGGCTCTGCTCGGGCTTCTCTATTGCGAGCAGGGCGATACCGGCACAGCACTGAGCCCGCTCCAGCGAGCACGGTTGGTGATAGACCCGGCGCGGCTCGGCTGGCTCGCGTTGCGGTCTGGGCTGGCCCTGGCGTTCTCCTGGGCGGACCTGGGGCAGGGGGGGCGAGCCCGCCGGACTTCGCAGGAGAGTCTGCGACTTCGCGAGCTGGTGAAGCATCCCGCGGAGCTGCTCGTCTCCTTTTGGATGGAGGCCCGGGTAGGCACTCGCCTGGGCACCCCGGAGGCCCGCGAGTTGCTGGAATCGGTGCGCCGCAAGCTCGCAGCCGCTGACCTTTTCCCCGAAACGGCTCTGTCCTCGTTCGATCTCGCACTGCTGCTGGCCCGCTCGAAGGAGTCGGCCGGCATCGATCGTCTGGTGGAGGAGGTCGAGACCACCTTCGCCGGCCGGGAGGGGCTTGCCGCGACCCGGAAGGCTCTCCTTCGGCTTCGTCATGAGGCCGAGGGAGAGACAGACTTGCGGACCCTGGAGGTGGAGCTTGCTCTTTTCCTCCGTCGGAGCTTCCGGTTTCATGGCTACCGTGTCGAGCCGCTGCCGTTCGTCTAGGAGTGACCATGTTCGAGCACCTGGGACAGGCTCTACGAATGATTCGCGAGCACGCTGGAATGAGCCAGGCCGAGCTGGCCCGGCAAGCGGGACTCGGCAAAAGCCAGCTCTCCAAATACGAAAGGGGCAAGGAGCTTCCGAAGCTCGATTCCCTGGCCAAGGTGCTGGAGGTGCTCCAGGTCGATGCGTTGGCCTTCTTCTACGTGGAACACCTGATCTCGGCCGGTACCCAGGCGCTGGAGGAGCTGCCGGCCCTTGAGGGAGAGGCGACCTTCGGGCCGCTCCTCTCGCGACGCGAGGCGGTGGCATACACGCAGATCATGCAAGACGTCTTCAATCTCTTTCGGGCCGCCGTCGAGGGGCGCGTCGCCGGGTGGCTCAAGGACAACACAGAAGGGAAGGTCTGATGAGCGGCAAACCCATAGAGGAATCTCAGAACCCACGCGTCGAGAAACTTCCTGACCTTCGCGAGTCGGTTGAGGAGGTGTTCGCGCTGGTGCGCGAGCAGGTCGAAGTCGACCAGAGCGCTGCCCTGGCGGATCACCTCGTGCGGAGCAGCCCAGGCAGCTTCAGCGAGTTCGCACCATTCAGAGAGCGCTTTCTGCAATACCTACCACCTGCCCAAGAAGCCAATTTCCGTGTTCTTGGCAATTTCCTGTGGAAGCTCGTGTTTGCCGACCCCGAGTTGCTGGACGGCCCGATGGGGAGCCCGGATGTTTCCGTGCGAGCGGATGTCGAGAGGCTGCTGGCCGATCTACGCTATGTTGAAGGTGTCTGCGTCCTTATCGATGCCGCTGGATTCCCCAAGACGCCATCGGAGCAGCGATTGCTCGACGTGGTGGTGGGGCTTGGTGGCCTTCTCGGTGTTATGGGCGACGTGTTGGAGCAGAAGCTCGGGAGACGCCGGCGCCGTCCACGGCACCGCATCAGCGAGGTCGGCCGGCGAGCCGCCACTGATGGAACATCCCATCCAGCTCTACCTCACGATCCGGGCAGGGCTGCTCTTTGACATCGACCCGAAATGAAGCCCCGCCGTCCTCATATGAGGCGGGAGGGGCTCTTGCGGACGCTCCCCAGGGCGCCTCCGATCTCTCCGAACCCGCCCTGGTGCACGCTTTCAAGCTCCACGCCCTCCTCTTTCGCGAGGGAAAGTTCTGGATAGCCCAGGTGCTTGAGCACGATCTGGCCACCGCCGCGACCCGACGGGAGGCTCTGCTGTCCGAGCTTGTCCGATTTCTTACCGTCCAGGTCGTCGGCACCGTCGAGGCGGGGTTCGCCCCCTTTGCCAGTTTGCCAACCGCGCCGGCTCACCTCCGACACGTCTTCGAGCAGATTCCCCTCCGGGAGCCGCTGACCATCGAAACGCCCGTCGCCATCATGCTCATGGTTGAAGCCGCATGGCTCGATGATCGATCGGCCGGGGACGAGCGGCTACGCTAGTCGTCCCCCCACCCGCCAAGGGGGCCCTTTGCCCCCTCGGCCACACCCCCGCTCAGGCGGGCAGTTATGGCAGTAGAGCCACGCCGGGACGGCTTCAGCTTCGCCCGGCGTCGGTTCCATGTCCGTAGCTACAGGCTCAGCTCTGTTCCAAGGTAGGGCAAGGGCTGGCTGGAGACTACCCCGCTAGAGGGCGGCCCCCGCGGGCCGGCGACTGTCCGGCGGGGGGCGGAAGTCCCGACTCGGGGAGGCGTGCGCCGTCCTGGGCCTCCGAAGGGATAGACTTAGGTCTGTGGACGCGCTGCTCCCTAGTTGTTCCCTAGAGGCCCCGAGAGATTCCCATAAGCTACATGTTTTCAGCTACTTACATCTAGAAATTCCCCCTCTCCCGGTCGGTGGGAGGGAGATGGGAGAGGGGGACAGGGGGCATAGGCGCTAACTTTACGCCGGAGGAACCCTGGGAGCGCCGGCGTCTCGCCGGCCCGGAGCTTCGTCGGCCGCTGAGGCATCGCCAGGCACCACTGCCGCTCCAACGGTCGGCGGCTCCGTCTCCTCCATGGCCTCGTGGAGAGCCGGCGGGACGCCGGCGCTCCCAGGGCCACCCTCCCCTCCCAGAGCAAAGTTAGCGCGTATGGGGGACAGGGGATGAGGCCCATGCCAGAACCGGCAGGAAGGCCAGGGCGAGGCCCGCGATCAGGGCGGAGCGCACCAGCGGCCGTCGGTCGATCCAGAAGCGGACACGGTGCCGGCCGGCCGGAACCTCGACGCCCATGCGGTGGAAATTGGCGGTGAGCACCTTGGCCGGCTTGCCGTCCACCTCCGCTTCGTAGAGGAGGTCGGCCCGCTGGACGACCAGGATGCTGCCGCCCGGGCCCGCCACCGTCTCCACCTCCAGGCTCTCGGGACCCTTGCGCAGGACCCGCACGGTCCCGCCGCCGCGCGGGATCGGCGGACCCGCCTTGCCTGGGATGACCACGTCGCTCCGGGCATCGAAGGCGGGGTCTCCCAGCAGCGCGAAGCCGGCGTTCAGGTGTGGCGCGGGGAAGACGCGGCGGGCCAGGAAGACCTCCGGTGCGCGGTCCAGCACCTCGTAGATGAAGAGCGTCCGGCCGAAGCTCGGGATCTGCGCCAATAACCTGGCGCGCGGCGGCAGCGGCTCCACCGGATGGTTGATCACCACCCGGCCGACCCCCCAGGCGGCCAGCATGCGGAAACGCTTCTCGTTGTCCGCTCCCTTGATCACCCCCTGCGCCATGCGGGTCAGGAACGTGTCCAACCCCTCGGCCGAGACGTTCAGCTCATACCGCCGCTTCCACATCGGGCCGGTGATCGGATAGAGCTCGTAGAAGGCCCGGCGCTCCGTCCAGCGCGACTCGTTGGTGGGGAAGTTCCCCTGTTTCAGGGTCGACGGCCCGAAGAGATAGTTGAAGTCGGGGTTGAGCACCGGCAGGTCCGCCGGTACGTGCTCCAAGGCCGGCGGCGGCACCCGGTACGGGACGACCGCGTCCATCGGGTAGAGCGGGCGCAGCAGCAGGACGCCCGCCAGGGCGTGCACGGCCAACAGGAGCGCGCCGCCGGCAAAGGGGCGGCGGGCGGCCAGCCGGGCGAAGCCGGCCAGGGCTCCGATCAGGACCAGCGAAAGCAGGCACAGTCCGGCCCAGCGCACCCGTTCGAAGTCGACCGCGGCGGCATTCGACGCCTTCGGCATGAGCTGGCGCAGCCAGGACCGGGCCGGCTCGGTGTAGAAGGAAAGGAAGGCCCAGAGGCCGCCGAGGCCGACGGCGAGGCCGGTGAGCGCCCATCGGAAGCGACGGCGGGCGCCCTCGTCCTTCTCGACCCAGAGCCGCGCGAAGCCGATCCCTGCGAGGAGCGCCATGCCCACGGCGACCGGAAGCCAGAACTTCACCGGATAGCGGAACGAGCCCTTGCCGCCGAAGACCCAGGCGACCAGCGGATTGAACCGCCCGAGCGAGACGAACACGCCCAGGACGATCCCCGCCCATGCCCACCAGGCCGCGCGGCTCCGCGGCCGGCCCGCCGCAGCGATCAGCGCCAGGACCAGCAGGCCCGGATAGAGAGAGAGGTAATAAGGCGGCGTGTCCGTGTAGAAGCGGCTTCCCCAGAAGCTGCCGAGCTCCAGCCGGTCCGGCCGGCCGTAGGCGAAGGGGATCAGCCATTCGAGGAGCTGGCGCGGGTCGAAGCTCGCCACCGTGGCGAGCTCGCGGGTGTAGCCCCAATGGCCGCGGAACGACAACGGCAGGATGCGCAGGAACTCGGTGATCTGCGGCAGCGCGATCAGCGTGCCGATTCCCAGCGCCGCGGCGAACACGAAGGCCGCCCGCCATTCCACCTTCAGGGGGCGAATCGACCGCAGCAGCCCGGCCACCAGCGCGCCCGTGCCGGCAAGCAGCCCCGAGAGGACCATCATCAGCGGCTCGCCGCCGAGGAGGATCAAGGCCCAGAGCACGGCGAGGAGCGGCGCCATCAGCCGCCGCCGGCGCCCCGCGGCGAAGTCCAGGGAGGCGGCCACGAACGCCGGCGCCAGGGTCGCCGCCGGGATCAGGTTGTAGAACGACAGGTGCGACAGGTAGAAGCCGCCGGCCGTGTAGCAGACCGCGGCGGCCCAGGCCGGCTCGCGGGCGAGGCCCCAGCTCCGCGCCATCCAGAAGAAGGTCAGGGGCGCCAGGAGCAGGTGGATCCAGAAGTGGGCGTTGAGTGCCCAGAACGGCGAGCCCATCAGGTAGAGGAGGTTGGTCGGATAGAACGGCACGGCGTTTGGATTGCCTGCCAGGGGCTGCCCGCCGGCCCGGTATGGGTCGATGACCGGGAAGTAGCCGTTCCACATCGCCTCCGCCTGCGACCATTTCATCGGCATGTGGGTGTTGAGGACGTCCCGCAGGTAGAGGGTCTCCAGGCCGCGGGCGAGCGGCAGGGCGATCCAGGCCAGCAGAAGGAGGAGCGGAACGGCGTAGAAGAGGACGAAGCGGCGGCGGCCTGGCCCCTCGACCCCCCTGGCCCCCCTCTCCCACCCCCTCCCGCCCTTCCGGGAGAGGGGGCAAGGTCAGATGGTCCTCGTCTGTTGCCGAGGCTCTCCCCTCTCCCGGTGGGTTGGGAGGGGATGGGAGAGGGGCCGGGGGTGAGGGGTCCGGAGGCCCGCCGTCAGGTTCTTCGCTGTTGATCTCCATCGTTCCCCTTACAATAGCGCGCCGTGATTCGTCCTCTCGTCCAATCGCTGCGGCCCGCCCAATGGGCCAAGAACCTGTTCGTGCTCGCGCCGCTGGTGTTCGGGCACCTGCTGGAGGACCCCGGCGCGCTGACCCGCGCCCTGGTCGCCCTGGTCGCCTTCTGCCTGGCGTCGAGCACCGTCTACCTGATCAACGACATGCGGGACCGGGAGGAGGACCGCCGCCATCCGGTCAAGCGGCTGCGGCCTCTCGCCGCGGGCACGCTCGGGGTGCCGGCCGCGGTCGTCGCCACCGTGCTGCTCGGCGCGGCGGCCCTGGCCCTGGCCCTGTGGCTGGGCACGGCCTTCACCCTGATCCTCGCCACATACCTCGTCATCAACCTGCTCTACACCCACTGGCTCAAGCACATGGTGATCCTGGACGTCATGTCCATCAGCCTGGGCTTCGTGCTGCGGGTGCTCGCCGGGGCCGAGGCGACGGACGTCGAGGTGTCGCGCTGGCTGTTCCTCTGCACCATCTTCCTCGCCCTGTTCCTCGCCTTCTCGAAGCGCCGGCACGAGATCACCCTGCTGGCCGGCCAGGCCGCCAGCCAGAGGCGGGTGCTCGACCACTACAGCCCCGCCTTCCTCGACCAGATGATCAACGTGGTGACGGCTTCGGCCGTGGTCTCCTATGCCCTCTACTGCGTCGCCCCGGAGACCGTGGAGAAGTACCACACCCAGGACCTGGTCTACACCATCCCGCTGGTGCTCTACGGGATCTTCCGCTATCTCTACCTGATGTACCAGAGCCCGGGGGAGCGCAACCCGACGGAGGCCATTCTCAGAGATCCGCCGTTCCTGATCAACATCGTGCTCTGGGGGCTCGCGGTGGTCTGGATCGTCTACCGCGGCGGCGTCATGCCGCGCCTCTGACACCTCCATGCGCATCCTCGAGGTAGTGGTCCGCTATCCCCCATACGTCGGCGGGGTGGAGAACACGGTCTACCACGTGGCCCGGCGCCTGGCCGAGCGCGGCCACGAAGTGCGGGTGGTCTGCGCCGACGAGCCCGCCGGCTCGCCTGGCCGGGTGGATGCCGTCGAGGTGGTCCGCCTCCCCTGGCGGGGAAAGATCGGCAACACGAACCTCGCCCGCGGGCTCGGAGCGGCGCTGCGGCGCGGGCCGCGTCCGGACGTGATCCACACGCACCTGCCGACCGCCCTCTTCGCCGACGCCGCGGCGGCGGCCAGCCGTGACCTTGGCGTGCCCCTGGTCCTCACCTACCACAACGACCTGATCGGAGAAGGGCTCGAAGGGCCTGCTTGCAGGCGTCTACAACCGCGTCTTCCTCCCTCGCCTGCTGGCCAGGGCGGACCGCATTGTGGTCACCAATCCGATCTATCCCTCCCAGTCCCGGTGGCTGGATGAGAAAGATCCCAAGATCGTCTGCCTCCCCTGGGGAGTGGATACGGAGATTTTCCGTCCCGTTCGGGAGATGCCCGAGGGGGACGAGCTGGTGCTCGGGTTCCTCAGCCTTCTGGATACCCATCACCGCTACAAGGGCCTGGAGGTGCTGCTTCGGGCTGTGGCCGAGCTGCATGGCGCGGATGTGCCGGTCCGGCTGCAAGTCGGGGGCAAGGGCGACGATCAGGCGTCGTACCGGCAGAGGGCCGCGGAGTTGGGGATCGCTGGTGCCGTCGAATTCCTCGGCTTCGTGCCGGACGCGGACCTGGCCTCGTTCTACGGCTCCTGCCACCTTTTCGTCCTCCCCTCCACCGACGGCCGGCGGGAGGGGTTCGGGCTGGTGCTCCTCGAAGCCATGGCTTGCGGCCGGCCGGTGGTGACCACGCCGCTCGTGGGAGTCGCAGGGGACCTGGAAGGCGCCGGGGTGCTGTTTCCACCGGGAGATGCCTCCGCTCTGGCCGCAGCCCTGCGCCGGCTGAACGAGGAGCGAGAGACGCTGCCAGGGATGGGCCGGCGGGCGCGGCGTCTGGTCGAAGAGAAGTACACCTGGGAGCGGGTGGCGGACGGGTACGAGGAGCTGTTCCGGGGTCTCGCCAGCCCCCTCGCCCCGGGTGTGAACCCGGGGCGGGGGCGGTGAGGTCCTCTGCTACACTGCCGCCGAGATTTTCGACGACCCTCATGTACCCTAGCCGACCCACCGAGGCCCGTGCCTGCCAGCACGCCGACCACTGCGGAGGTCGAGGTGTCCGTGGTCATGCCCTGCCTGAACGAGGCGGAGTCGGTGGGCCGGTGCGTGGAGAAGGCCTGGCGCGCGCTCCAGACCCTGGGCGTTCCGGCCGAGGTGGTCGTGGTGGACAACGGCTCCACCGACGGCTCGCCCGAGATCGCGGAGCGGGCCGGCGCGCGGGTCATCCATGAGCGGCGGCGCGGCTACGGATCGGCCTACCTGCGCGGCTTCGCCGAGGCCCGCGGGCGCCTGCTGGTCATGGGCGACTCGGACGACAGCTACGACTTCGGGGCCATCCCGGCCTTCGTCGAGCCGCTGCGAAACCAGGGTACGACATGGTCATCGGCTCGCGCCTCAAGGGGGAGATCCTCCCGGGCGCCATGCCCTGGTCGCACCGCTGGATCGGCAATCCGATCCTCTCGGGCATGCTGCGGCTGCTGTTCCGGACCAGCGTCTCGGACTCGCACTGCGGCATGCGCGCCTTCACCCGCGAGGCCTACGAGCGGATGCGCCTGCAGACCACGGGCATGGAGCTCGCCTCGGAGATGGTGGTCAACTCCCTGCGCGCCGGCCTCAAGATCCACGAGATCCCGATCACCTACCATCCGCGGATCGGCGAATCGAAGCTCTCCGGGTTGCGGGACGCCTGGCGGCATGTCCGCTTCATGCTGCTCTTCTCGCCCTCGTACCTCTTCCAGCTACCCGGCTTTCTGCTGATGCTCCTCGGCGGGATCGTGGTGGCGCTGCTGGCGGGCGGGCCGCGCGAGGTGTTCGGGCGCACCTGGGACTACCACACCCTGCTCTTCGGGGCTGTGGCGCTGATCCTGGGTTACAACCTGATCCTCTTCGACGTCTTCGCCAAGACCTTCTCGATGGGAGCGGGCTTTGCCCGGCCGCGGCAGTGGCTGCAGCGGCTCCACCGCTTGTATTCGCTGGAACGGGGACTGATCCTGGGCGCGCTCCTCTTCCTCGCCGGCCTCGGCCTGGAGGTCAAGATCGTCCTCGACTGGCTGCGCACCGGCGGCGGCGAGCTGATGGCGGTGCGGGGCGTCATGATCGGCATGACCGCCCTGGTGATGGGCGCGCAGACGGTCTTCGCCTCCTTCCTGATCAGCCTGATGCTGATCGAACGGCGGTAGCTGCCCGGAATGCCCTCACCCCCCTGGCCCCCCTCTCCCATCCGCACTCCCTGCCCCCCGGGAGAGGGGGGAAAAAGCTCTTCCGGAGAAATTTTGGGGTGGGGGCTCCCCTCTCCCGGTGGAAGGGAGTGCGGATGGGAGAGGGGTCGGGGGTGAGGGACCAAACATCGCGGGCGGCCTCCCTGCGGGCGCTTGCCGCGCGCTGGCTCCCCTGGCTGGTGGCGATCGCCATCCTGGCCTGGCTCTTCCGGTCGGTGCCGGTGGAGGCCCTGCGCGAGGCGCTCCGCCGGGGGCCCTGGCTCGCTCTCTTCCTCTACTCCCTGGTCGAGATCCTCCTCATCCTCCCGGTCGACGCCTGGTCCACCCGCGAAGCGCTCGCCGCCGGCGGGGTGCGCCGCGGCTTCGGCGAGCTGTTCCTGGCCCGCGGGGCGAGCTATCTCCTGGGCCTGATCTCGTACGTGGCCGGCCAGGGGGGCGTGGGCTTCTACCTGGCGCGGGTGGGAGTGGGCCGGTCCCGTGCGGCCGGGGCCATGCTGTTGATGATCCTGTCCAACGGAATCGCGGCCGTGCTCCTGGCGGCCCTGGGGCTGCTGGTCGACCTGCCGCGGGACCAGAGAGAGGTCCTGCTCCTCCTCATCGCCGGGGCGCTCGGAGGGATTGTCCTCTACCTGGCTGTAATCGCCGCGCGGGTGCGGTGGCTGGCCGGCCGGGCCGCCCTGGCCCCGCTCTTCGAGGCCGGGGTGCGGGGACACCTGCGCGCCGTCTCGGCGCGGCTCCCCCATATCCTCGTGTTGGTGCTGCTTCAATGGGGAGCGTTTCCGGTCTGGGGGATCCCGCTGCCGCTCTCGCGCGGCCTGGCCCTGATGCCGGTCGCTCTGCTCATCGCGGCTCTGCCCATCACGCCCAGCGGTCTCGGCACAGGGCAAGCCCTGCAGGTGCTCTTCTTCAGTCCCTGGTCCACGGCCCCCACGCCGGACGCACGCTCCGCGGACGTGCTCGCCCTGAGCCTCGCTCACTATGTCTTCGGCATGGCCTGGCAGGCGGTCCTTGGGCTCGCCTGTCTCGCCGTGCTCCGCCGGCGGGCGGCCGCGGCTCCGGAGGCCGAGGCGGGATGAGGTCCCTCTCGGTCCTCCTCTTCTACGACTGCATCTACCCGGAGTCGGTCGGCGGGGTCGAGCACCGCAACCACGAGCTGGCACGGGCCCTGGCGGCGCGCGGGCACCGGGTGACCCTGGCCGGATTCAGCGCCGCGCCGTCACAGCCGTACGACGGAGTCGAGATCCTGCCGGTGGGCCGGCCGGGACGGCTCTACGGCGAATCCGGCAAAAGGAGCACGCGGGAAGCCCTGCGCCTCGCCCGGGCCGCCGCCCGGATCGACCTGTCGCGATTCGACGTGGTCGAGGCGGCCAACATCCCCTATGCCCATCTGCCGGTGCTCGCGTTGCGCTGCCGGAGGAGGGGAAAGCCGCTGGTGGTGACCTGGCACGAGCACTGGGGCCGGTACTGGGCGCGCTACCTCGGCTGGACGTGGCCGCTCTATGCAGCGGTGGAACGGCTGACGGTCCCTCTCGGCACCCGCGCCGTGGCCGTGAGCCGCCTCACCGCCGGCCGGGTCGAGGCCCGGCGGAAGGAAGAGGTCCGGGTGATCCCCAACGGCATCCCCCTTGCCCGCATCCGCGAGAGCGCCGCGGCGGCCGAACCTGGATCAGGTCCGCCTCTGGTCTACGCCGGCCGGCTGCTCGCGGAGAAACGGCTCGACCTCCTGCTCGAAGCCATCGCGCGAATCACCCGCCTGGCGCCCCGCCATCCCGGCCCGCTCCTGGCCATCTTCGGCGACGGCCCCGACCGCGAGCGCCTGACCGCCCTCGCCGGCCGCCTCGGTCTCGGGGATGCCGTGGTCTTCCACGGCTACCTGCGCACCAACGTCGAGGTCTGGCAGCGGCTGGGCGCGAGCCGCATCGCAGTCCAACCCTCTTCGCGAGAGGGCTTCGGCCTCTTTCCGTTGGAAGCCATGGCCGCCGGCCTGCCGGTCGTCTACTGCGAGTCCTCCGAAAGCGCCCTCGGCGAGCTCGTCGAGCCCGGCGTCCACGGTGTCTGCACAGCGCCGGACCCGGAGCCCCTCGCCGCGGCCCTCGACGCCCTCCTCGCCGACGAATCCGAGGTCCGCCGTCTGGGCGAGAATGCTCGACGCCATGCCGAACAGTTCGACTGGACGGCGGTGGCGGAGCGGGTGGAAAATCTGTTTCTCGAACTGAACGACCAACGCCACCCGTAGAGACGCCCTAGTCCGCGACCACCGCCCTCACCGGTACCACCACGGCCAGGGCGTCTCTCTCCCCGCCACCACCAAGGCCAATATCGTGCGCGCGAGGCGTAGCGTAGCGTCAGGGGTCGCGGGGGCCAGGCGGTTGGGCCTTCCGCAATCATCGTAGCGGCCAGATCATCGGCACCATCAGCATCAAAATCGCGATCACCAGGATCGTCAACGGCAGGCCACAGCGCATGAAGTCGCGGAAGCGGTACTTGCCCGGGCTGAAGATGATCAGGCATGACGGCTCGAACGGCGTGATGAAGGAGAGCGAGGCGGAGAGCGTGATGAGCACGGCGAACGCGCGAGGATCGAGATGGAGCTGGTGCGCCGTGCTCAGGGCCACCGGCAGCACCACGAGAGCCGCGGCGGCGTTCGACATCGGCTGCGTCAGCAGCATGGTGAGCACCGAGAAGGCGAGGAGGACGACTCCGACCCCGAACGGCTCGGTCCAGCCGACGATCAGCCCGGCCAGGTATTGGGCCGTGCCGGTCTTCTGCATGGCCGTGCCGAAGGCCGTCATGCCGGCGATCAGGATCAGCAGCCGCCAGTCGATCAGGTTGTAGGCCTCTTCCATGGTGATGAGGCGCGTGGCCACCACCCCCAGCGCCGCGGCCAGGAAGGCGATGGGCAGCGGCACGACGTCGAAGGCCGAGGCGAGCACCGCGAGCAGGAAGATCCCCACCGAGTAGAGCCCCAGACGGCGGCGGGCCGGCCGGTGCTCGACCTCCTCCAGCATCCACAGGTCGGCGTTGCCCGCCAGGGCCTGGAACCGCTCGGGACGCCCCTGGAGGAGGAGCACGTCGCCGGCACGCAGCGGCAACCCGCCGATGCGGGCGGCCAGTGCGTGGCCGCGCCGGTGGATGGCGATGACCGTCACGCCGAAACGGCGGCGGAAGTCGAGCTCCTTGATGCTGCGTCCGATGAGCGACGACTGCGGCATCAGGATGGCTTCGACGATCTTCATCGTCGGGCTGGTCAGGTCCTCGTCGCCCGGCTTGAGATCAGGCTTGATCTCGACCCCGGCCGTCTCCTTGACCAGGAGAAGCCCTTCGCGCCCGGACTGGACGATCAGCAGGTCCCCCTCTTCGAGCTGCATGTACGGCTCGGGGTAGATCCGCCGCTCGCCGCGGTGGATGGCCCGCACCTGGAGCCCCATCTGCGACAGCGGGCTGTCGCGCAGGGCCTTGCCGGCCAGCGACGAGCCGGGGGTGACCACCACCTCCGAGAGGTACTCGCGGACCGCGTACTCTTCCGTGAGGTTGCCCTCGTGCGTCTCCGGCAGCAGCCGGTGCCCGACGAAGACCATGTAGACGATGCCCGGCGAGACTGACGGCCAGGCCTACCGGCAGGAACTCGAACATGGAGAAGGGCTCGAGCCCCGCCGCCTTGACGTAGCCGCTCGCGGCCACGTTGGTCGAGGTGCCGATCAGGGTGCAGGTGCCGCCCAGCATGGAGGCGTAGGCGAGCGGGATCAGCACCTTGCCCGGGCTCAGCTTGCTCCGCCGGCACAGGCCGAGCACGGCGGGCATCAGGACCGCCGTGGTCGTGGTGTTGTTCATGAAGGACGAGATGACGTTGGTGAGCGGCATGATGCAGAGCAGCACCTTGGTCTTGCTGCCGCCGGCGATGCGGTGGATCGTCTCGCCCAGATAGTCCAGGACGCCGCCCTTCATCAGCGCTCCGGAGAGGACGAAGATCGAGGCCAGGATGATGACGATGTCGTTGGAGAACCCGGAGAAGGCCTCCTCGACGGTCAGGATGCCCGACAGCACCAGGATCGCCAGCAGGATCAGCGTCGCCATGTCGACCGAGATCCACTCGAAGGCGAAGACCAGGACGATGGCGACGAGCAGGGCGAGGACGAGGAAGATCGACAGCGTCATGAGGCCCTCCAGGGGCGGCAAGCTTATCTCTCTGGACAATCCGGCGGCGAGCCCTTACTCTTCGCGCGGCGAAAAACGATGGATATCCTGACCCAGCTCATCGACCTCTTCCTCCACCTGGACAAGCACCTGGCGCCGATCCTGGCGGAGTACGGGGCCTGGACCTACCTGCTCCTCTTCCTGATCGTCTTCTGCGAGACCGGCCTGGTGGTGACCCCGTTCCTGCCCGGCGACTCGCTGCTCTTCGCCGCCGGGGCCTTCGCCGCCACCGGCTCGCTCTCGCTGCCTGTCCTGATCGTCCTGCTCATCGTGGCCGCGGTGCTCGGCGACACGGTCAACTACTGGGTCGGCGACCGTCTCGGCCCACGGCTGCTCGCCTTCAAGCGCTTCCGCCTGGTCAAGCCCGAGCACCTGGCCTACACGCACGAGTTCTACGAGAAGTACGGCGGCAAGACGATCATCATCGCCCGCTTCGTCCCCATCGTGCGGACTCTGGCGCCGTTCGTGGCCGGCCTCGGCACGATGACCTACCGCCGGTTCATGAGCTACAACGTGGTCGGCGGCGTGGCCTGGGTGCTGATCTGCACCGTGGCCGGGTACCTGTTCGGCAATCTCACCTTCGTGCGGGAGAACTTCTCGCTGGTGATCCTGGCGATCATCATCCTGTCGCTGGTGCCTGCGCTCTGGGAGATCTGGCGGGCGCGCAGCCGGCGGCGACGCGCCGCGGTGTAGCTGCTACCATCCCCTCATGCCCCCCGACCGCGCCGGGCGGCTCGCTCTGGCCGCCGCGCTCGTCCTCTTCGCCGCCCTGGCCCTGTTCGGACAGCGGGTCCACTGGGTCGAGGAGGCCGGCACGGCCGAGCGGGACGGCTACGTCGCCCAGGCCGAGCTGATCCTCGCCGGCACGCTGCCGCGCGATCCCTTCCGGCCGCTCTTCTACCCGATCCTGACCGCCGGGCTGGCGCTCCTGGTCGGCGACCCATTCGCCGCGGCGCGCCTGATCTCGAACCTGGCTGCCGCCGCCCTGGCCTGGGAGTGCTGGGCGTTCGGCCGGCGCCTGGGCGGCAGCTCTTTCGGGACGAAGGCCGGCGTCTGGGCCATGGCCCTCGCGGCGGTCAATCCCAACCTGTGGATCCTGGGCCAGCACGCATCGACCGACATGCTCTTCGCAGCGCTGGCGGCAGGGTCGCTGCTGGCTGGGCTCGCCTATCTCCAGGCGCCGCGGCCAGGGCCGGCGCTCGCCGCCGGGGTGCTCCTCGGCCTCGCCGCCTTCACCCGCTCGAACGCCCTGTTCCTGATCCCCTCCCTCCTGGTCGCCTGGTGGCTCGCACCGAGAGAGAAACGCCGGCTCGGGCATCTCGTGGGCGCCGCAATCCTGGCCTGCCTGGTCCTGCTCCCCCATTGGGCGTCTGCGCCAGGCGGCCTTCGGCGATCCGTTCCACGACGAGAACTGGAAGAACCTGGCCTGGAAGCTCCACGGCTATCCCGACTGGTCGTATCTGGACCGGGTGCCGTACTCGGGCCTCCTGGACGTGGTGCTCGAAGATCCGGCTGCGGTGGCGCGTGAGGGGGGCAACGAGCTCGTGCGCTTCCTCCTTGGCTTCGAGGCGGGGCTCGGGCAGCTCCTCGGCACCTGGGTCCATTCGCTGTTCTTCCTCTCCGGGCTCTGGTTCGCCGTCCGCGCCAGGCCGCGCGAAGCCGGCTGGCTGGCCTTCGCCTGGGTCAGCTTCCTCCTGGCCGTCGCATTCTCCTTCTTCGCCTGGGGGAGGCTCCTGCTCGTCCTGATCCCGCCGAGTTATGGCTTGATGTTCTACACGGTGGGCGCGCCGGTCCAGGGCTGGAGCCGCCGGGCGGAGATGGCTCTCGCTCTCGGCCTTGTCGGGCTGCTGGCGGTCAAGACCTTCGCCTTCCGCCTGCCCGCGTTCGTCGACCGTCATCCTTATCGGGAAGTAGCCGTCCTGAAGCGTCTCGACGCCTCCCTGCCGCCGGGTGCCGGCCTCGCCGGGACCTCGCCCTTCCTCGGCCGCTATCTCGGACGCAGGTACATCGCCCTGCCGGACGCCTTCGGGCCGGAGATCGAGGACCCGCGGCTCTACTTCGAGAAGATCGAGCCGCTCCTCCGCCGCTCCGGAGCCGCCTACCTCGTCGCCGGCCAAATCGACCTGCGCGACCGCCCGGTCTCGCTGATAGAGAGTAAATCTCCCGTTTCTTGGCTCCAACTCGTCCGCAAGGAGGATGATGTGACGGTCCTGCGTATCCTGCCTCAGCCATCCCCCTTTCCCCAGGGGGTGAGGCTGAGCACCGCGAACGGCACCCAGATCGAAAGATAGATCCACGGCATCAGCGGCAGCTCCATCATCTTCGTCAGATACGAGAGCAGGATCAGCCCCGACAGGACGAGCCATGCTCGGTGCCGCGTCAGGGCCGCCCAGGGGAGCACCCAGAGCAGGTACCAGGGATAGACGGTCGGCGAGAGGAGCATCAGCGCGCCGAAAAGCCGGCGGCTCCCCACCACCGGGTCCTTCTCTCGCAGGGACCGGGCCACCGCGGCAGCCATCCCCAGGGCCAGCAGCGCCTTGGCGAGGAGCTGCGGATACACGTAGGGATAGAGGGGGTTCCAGGCCTCGTGCTCCCCGGTCCACTCCTTCAGATGGTCCAGGAAGGACTTGAGCGCCGGAGCCGCGCCCGCCGCGTCGAGCAGGCGCCAGAGCGGCTCGTAGACGGGGCCGTTGAACTCCCAGGAGATGCCATAGCGGAGGAGGCCGGGCGGAATCCCTCCCGCCGCGGTGAGGACCGGCAGGAAGGCCACGGCGGCCAGGCCGAGCGCCACGGCGAGGAACCGCACCGGACGGCCGCTCTGGCGCGCCCACATGGGCAGCGCGGCGAGCGGCGCCAGCTTGGCGAGGACCCCGGCCGCGGCGGCGACTGCGGCCCGTTTCCAGCGCCGGCCGCCTCCCGGGCGGGGCGTCAAGGCGAGCGCCGTGGCCACGATCGCCGCGACGCCCAGGGCGTCGAGGTGCCCCATGCCCGCCACCTCCAGGGTGACCAGGGGATTCCAGGCGTACCAGGCGGTTCTCGCCTCGGGGATTCCCCGCCGCCGCGCCAGGGCGAGGAGGAGCGCGCAGGTCCCGAGATCGGTCACGGCGACGAGCGACTTCCAGGCAAGGAGCGGGAACGGCAGCAGAGTCGCTATACTGAAGCTCGCGATGGCGAGCGGCGGGTAGACCGTTGCGACGTCGGTATGGGGGAGCCGCCGCCAGGTCTCGTCTCGGAGAGGGGTGAGCTCAGGGGCTGCCGGCGGGAGCGCGTAGGGGTTGAGGCCGGACATCGCCACCTTTCCATCCCAGAGGTAGCGCAGCGCGTCGTCGGACAGAGTCGGCGGGAGTGGGAGCAGGACCAGCCGCAGAGCCGCGGCTCCCAGCAGGATCGTTCCGCCCAGACGGTGTCCGGACGCGCCGAGCCGTCGCACGGCGAAAGCGAGGCCGAGGAAGGCAGCGCCGAGAAGGAGCAAGGTGGAGATCGGATGATGAGCGAGGTCGAAGAGGAGCAGGAGACCGAGGTGGGTGGCGAGCAGCGGCATGATCAGGGCTGCCAGCAGGGCCAGATCACGGGCCCGGACGGTCCGGAGGCTCGCCGCCGGAGACGGGTGCGCTGACCATGGGCTTTCCGGGGGCGCCGGCGCTGCTGGCACTCTATTACCTCGTCCTTTCGGTGCTCGCTTTCTACGGCGTGCACCGTCTCGCGCTGGTCGTGTGGTATCTGCGCACCCGCGGGCGCCGGCCCGTGCGGCCCGCCGATCCCGAGGTCTGGCCCGTGGTCACGGTGCAGCTTCCACTCTACAACGAGATGTACGTAGCCCCCCGCCTGATCGAGGCCGCCTGCGCGTTGGACTATCCCGCCGGCCGCCTGGAGGTCCAGGTCCTCGACGACTCAACCGACGAGACCACCGAGATCGTCGCCCGGGTCGTGGCCGAGCAGCGCGCCCGGGGCATCGACGTCCACCACATCCGCCGGCCCGACCGCACGGGCTTCAAGGCCGGGGCGCTCGTCCACGGCCTGGAACGGGCGCGCGGGGCGCTGCTGGCCGTCTTCGACGCCGATTTCGTGCCCCAGCCGGACTTCCTCCGGTCCTCGGTGCCGTTCTTCTCCGATCCGGCGATCGGCATGGTGCAGGGGAGCTGGGCGCACATCAACCGGCACTATTCGCTGCTGACCCGGATCCAGGCCATCCTCCTCGACGGCCATTTCCTCATCGAGCACACGGCCCGGCACAGGACCGGCTGCTTCTTCAACTTCAACGGCACGGCCGGCATCTGGCGGCGCGAGGCGATCCTCGAATCCGGCGGCTGGGAGCACGACACCCTGACCGAGGACCTCGACCTCTCCTACCGCGCCCAGCTCCGCGGCTGGAGGTTCCTCTACCTGCCCGAGCTGGCGGTCCCCTCGGAGCTGCCGGTCGACATCAACGGCTTCAAGAGCCAGCAATACCGCTGGGCCAAGGGCTCGATCCAGACCGGCCGCAAGCTCCTCGGGCGCATCCTGCGCTCGCCGCTCCCCTGGCGGGTGAAATTCGAGGCCTTCGTCCATCTGACGAACAACGTGAGCTACGCGCTGATGTCCGTGCTCGCCCTGCTGGTCTTCCCCGCCATGATCGCGCGCAGCGACACGACCTTGAGGACTGTGCTGCTCATCGACCTGCCGCTCTTCCTCGGCGCCACGGTCTCCGTGCTGGTCTTCTACATGGCGAGCCAGAGCGCGGCCGGCATCGGCTGGCGGCAGCAGCTTCGCTATCTGCCCACCCTGATGGGAGTCGGCCTCGGCCTTTCGGTGAACAACACCTTCGCCGTGGTCTCGGGCCTGCTGCAGCGGGGCGGCACCTTCCACCGCACCCCCAAGTACCGCATCGAGAAACGGGGCGAGGACTGGCTGGGTAAGCGCTACCGCTCCGGCCGCAACGTCTCGTTCCTGGTGGAGGTGGTGCTCGCCGTCTACTTCGCCTTCTGTACGACCTACGCGGTGGTGAAGGGGATGTGGCCCTCGGTTCCCTTCCTCTACCTCTTCGTCCAGGGCTATGCATATATGGCCCTGCTCTCGATCCTGCCGGCGCTCGGGACCTGGCGCCTGCGCGGCCGCCAGACCGCTGGAGGATCCACACCCGGAACCGCCGCAGCCGGCGGATGATTGGCTAAAATAGCTGTATGGCGTTCGCCGAGCGGATCACACCCCAGGAAGTCACCCTGCGGCCGGCGGCTCCCCGGGATGCCGACATCCTGCGCCAGTGGCGCGCCGAGCCGACCGTCCGGCGCTTCCAGCCGCTGAACGAGCTGCCGACGGCGCAGCTCCGGGCCGACGTGGCGAGCCAGCGCATCGCCGACCTCTACCGCGGCCGGGGCGAGAAGTTCCAGTGGATCGTCCAGGTCGACGGCCACGCCGCCGGCTGGATCACCCTGGTGGTCAGCAACTGGGAGCACGGCCTCGCCGAGGTGGGCTACGCCCTCTCGACCTCCTTCCAGAACCGCGGCGTGATGACAGAGGCTCTGCAGATCCTCCTCGAAGACCTCTTCCAGAACACCCTCCTCGAACGGATCGAGGCCCGCTGCGCCGTCGAGAACTACGGCTCGCAACGGGTCCTCGAGAAGAACGGCTTCGAAAAGGAGGGCCGCCTCAAGGGCTACTTCAAGCTCCGCGGCCGGCGCATCGACAACTACCTCTACGGCCTCCTGCGCGAGGAGTATCAGGAGGCGCGGCGCAGGCGGTAGGTCACGTTTCCTCGGCGTCCGACCTCTCCTGCCCGCGCAGGACGACCAGCCCGAGACAATAGACACAGGCGACGCCGATGACGACCACGCCTCCCCAGAAGGACACGGGGAGCAGATAAGAGGCGTTGGTGCCGTCGGTCGCGATCAGGTAGACCCACTCGTCCAGGGTCATGCCCAGGCCCACCCCGAAGACGATCAGCGCCGCGTCGAGCCGGCGGGTCGAGCCCCGGAACACTGCCAGAGGGATGCCGCCGAGCACGATCAGGAGGAGCCCGGTGAAGAGGTGGTGGATGTTGTAGCCGCCGACGTTGAAGTCCGAATTCGGGGACATGTGCAGCGACACCCGCAGCACGACGAACGTCACGAGCATCGAAACGATCAGCAGCCAACCATTCCGCCGGACCACCGCCGGCGGCGTCTTCCAGGATCTGGCCATGGACACCTCCCGAGCAACAAGGGCCTCCATTCTAGAACGCGTCAGGCGCCGGTCCGTTTCACGTCCACCGCCTCCGCCGACTGTGCCATCCTATGGAGACCATGGCAGGAGGTTCGGAGATGGAGGAGATAGCCATGCCCAGCAACGCAATCGAAGTCGTCCGCGAGTTCTGGCGGCTCATGTCGACCAACGACTTCTACTCAGTCGGTGCCGTTTTCGCCGATGATTACGTCCTCGACTGGCCGCAGTCCAACGAGCGCATTCGCGGCAGAGAGCGCTTTGCGCGCATGAACGCGGAGTACCCTGCGAGCGGCCCCTGGGTCTTCACGATCCATCGCCTCGTCGGCTGCGAAGCAGAGGCAGTCTCGGATGTCGGAGTCACGGACGGAGCTCAGAAGGCAAGGGCCATCTCGTTCTTCACGGTTGCCGACGGCAAGATCACACGCCAGGTCGAGTTCTGGCCCGAGCCGTTTGAAGCACCGGCGAACCGCAGGCATCTGGTGGAAGCCATCGAATGACAATGCAAGCTCCGCTTATAGAACCGAGCGTCAGGAAGTAACGCGAAGGCCTTACAATAGGCGCGGCAGATACCAGCTCACGGAGCCTCGCCGTCGCCATGTCTAGCAAGCCGCCTGTCTCGATGCCGCCAGCTCCTGTGAGGACCCTTGCGCCGCACGTCCAGGCGGCGATGACGTCCTCGGTGCAGGCGCGGCAACCTGCCCCGGCCACGCGGCTTCCGGCTCCCCACGTCCAGCAGGCCCTTGCTGCCGTCCAGGCGAAGGCCGCGCCGCCGCCTCCCCGCCTCCAGCCGCTCCCGCCGATCGCACCGCGCGTCCAGGTCCCAGTCGCGAAGAGCCCCGGGCTCCACGCGGAGCGGCGGCCGGTGGCTCCCCCGGTCCCGGCCGTTCCGCGGGTTGGGACGGCTCCGCGGCCGGCGAGCCCAATCGTCCAGCCCGCCCTCCGGCCGGCCGCCATAAAAACGGTCGCGCCGCCGCCGCTGCCTGCCGTCCGGTCGACTTCTCCGGTCCCGGTCGTGCAGCCGGCCCGGGCCCGGCGGCGAAAGAAGCGGGAGCTTCTCGGAGTCCCGGCAGTCGACGAGGACACCCAGACGCTGGTCAATCAGATGATCGACTCCGAGTCGATCGGCGAAGAAGATCTGATCCTCTCGACCCGGGGAACGCGGGGAAGATTCGATGTGGTTTCGTCCAGGCCGATGCTGTTCTGGCGCGGCGACAGCCGTTCACCCGCCAAAGTCTTGACGACAGGTTTTTCCAGCCGGCTCGAAAGGGAGCTCCGCGGCTCCGGCCTCAACGATCCCTCCTCGATCATCTGGCGGTCCTCGCAAGACGACATTGTGAATGAGTCCGCCGTCTGTGTCGCGCGCGACGTCCGGGGGTCCATGTTCTTCCCTCTGGAGACCTCCGCGTCGATCTACCTCTATGCCGTCGCCATGGACTCCTACGTCGACACCCGCCGGGCCCAGATGCTGGCGGAAAGCGTCGAAACGGGCGTGAGACAGAAGGACCGGAGGAAATGGCGGCGCCGGTCGCGCTACCGCTACGACCAGAGTCAAACGATCGCCCAGGGAGAGGAGGGCGGTGCGGTCTGGCAGTTCGGGGAGGTGGCGACCTATGAAGTGGCCGCCGAGCACATCGTGGGAGCCTGGAGGGTGGACCGGGAGATGATCTCGGGAGGCTCTTCGAGCATGTCCGGCATCCGGTTCCGGATCCGGAGCGGCAACCTGATCCAGCAGGACTTCACGGACTCCGCGCTGGTCACACTGAAACGTCAGGCCGAGGGGCTCATCTCACCGTACAAGGATTGGTATCCGCGGAAGGGGAAATACCTGAGCTATCAGGGTATCGTCTCGGAAGAGACGCCGGACGAAACCGATGGACCGCGGAGATCTCGCTCCGACGTCTTCTCGCGGGCTCCAAAGCCAAGAAACAAGAAGCCGAGAAAAGATCGTCCGAAGCCGCAGGGCCGCGGAAGACAATCTCATCGCTGAGGCATAGCGGAGGCTCTCTGCTGCCTGTCTTGAGGCCTCGCCAGGCATGGAGCGACCTTCCTGGTATATTGACCACGTAGAAAGGATGTGCCCCATGTTGAAGCTGATCCGTGGCAGGACCACCTGATAACTGGACCGAAACGGCTTCCACGAGCTCATCGCCCCCTACCGGCGAGGGGGTGGTGATCGACATCGGGACCGGGGACGGTGTCTTTGTGTACCAGTCGGCCCTGCACAACCCGAGGAAGTTTTACATCGGGGTGGACGCCAGCCCGCGCCCCCTGGAGAAGGTGTCGGAGAAGATCCACAGGAAGCCGTCGAAAGGCGGCCTTCCTAATGCCCTGTTCGTCCAGGCAGCGGTCGAGAACCTGCCGGCTGAGCTGGACGGCATCGCCGACGAGGTGCACGTCCACTTCCCGTGGGGCAGCCTGCTGCGCGCCGTGGCCGCAGGGGACAGGCTGGCGTTGCAGAACCTGCGGCGCGTCTGCTCGCCCGGGGCTCTGTTGGAGGTGATCCTCGGGCTCGACCCTGACCGGGACCGAACCGAGGTGGAACGTCTCGGGCTGGAGCCCATGTCGGTGGCGTACATCGATGTAACCCTCGCACCCAGATATAGAGACGCGGGGTTCGAGGTCATGGAGAGGGGTATGCTACCGGAAGAGGACTGGCCGCAGCTCCAGACCTCGTGGGCGAAGCGGCTGGGGGGCCGCGCCAGCCGGTCCGTGTTCTACATCGTCGCCCGGGCGGTTGAGGCCGCCTCCTCGTGAAAGGGACGAAAATGCCTGCCAGGCTCCGCATTTCTCCGACAATCCTTATGCTCGCTGTGCTCCTCCTCCAAGGCGGCGGAGCTTTGGCGCTCCAGACTCCAGAGGCCCCCGCGGAGGCCGTACCGCCGAATCGGGTCGGCGGCGAGGTCGGCCGGAAAAAATCTCCGGCCTGCCACCGGTCTATACGGAGATCGCCCGCAAGGCAGGGATCCAGGGCGTCGTGATCGTGGAATCGATCATTGACGAGCAGGGCAATGTGACGAACGCACGGGTCCTCAAAGGCCTGCCCTTGGGGCTCGACCGGGCGGCCCTGGAGGCTGTCGAGACCTGGAAGTTCAAACCATCCACCCTGGAAGGACGAGCGGTCAAGGTCTATTACACCCTGACGGTGAATTTCCAAGTCGAGGGTGGAATCCATTTTGGCCCGGTGTTCGCGAAGTTCCTGGAGAAAAACCCCGGTTTCACCCTGCTTCTGGCGAACCTACGCTACCAGGAAGCCATCGGCCTTCTACACGCAGTGGCGGGCTTCGATGTCGAGGATCAGGGAAAGAGCCCGCTTGAGCGTCTCGACCTCGGCCGGGCTCAACTCACCGAGCCTCTCCTGGAACCGGTCGTGGCTGAGAGCCCGAATCTGGTAGCAGTCGACAGCAGACTTCTTGGTCAGTTCGGGATGGGCTTTGGGGTCCAGGGTCAGGAAGAACGCGTTGCCTTCCCAGTGCGGTTTCCACGCGGTCACTGGCACCACAATTGCCAACCGAAGGCTCTTGGCGTCGCCGGGATTGAGCACGACGACCGGTCTGGTCTTGTTCATCTCATGCCCGACCACTGGGTCGAGCTGGACCCGGTAGATGTCACCGGTCCTCAAAATCTTCTCCGGCAATCTCCTCGAAAGCGTCCTCCAGGTGGCCGCGGCCGTACGCCTTCATGGCCTCCTGGCGTCTTAGCTCACGGATGCGTGCGCGATCCATTTCGATTTTCTTCTGAATGGCCTCGCGCAGATACTCGCTGCGGCTCCGGTAATGCAGAGTGGAGCACGCCTGTTCGATGAACTTGAGATCGTCCTCGGTCAATTGCACTTTGAGCGGTATCACGATGGGCCTCCTTCCGGACCCCAAAAATAGTACCACGGATTGGGGCTTGGGATGGGCCCTGCCGCCGCGCCCACCATGGCGGCCGCCGCCCGCCAGGACGCCGAGGCGATAGCCACAAAGAGTCTCCTGCTCGGGGAAAAGGCGAACCTGACGCTCGACCCGGAGGAGCGTCAGGTGCTGGTCCAGAGAGGCAATCGAGCTCCAAAGGCTTGCGACAACACTGCGCGGCAAGCCCCGGTAGCTGGCTTCACATGTCCGAGGGGCAATACTGCATGGCCTGCGCACACGGGACGCCGCAGTCCCCTTTGATGCTCTCCACGCAGATGACGGTGCCATCCGGACAGGCGCACATGCAGAAGGTTGGGAGGGGCACACTGGCACCTTCGGCTCCCGCCAGCGCGACGAGACCGAGCACCGCTGCCAGCGCGAAAAGACGGCTCTTCTTCATGCGTTCTCCTTTCCATAGCTAACCATCTCTAGATCATACCCTAGAAGGGGGCTCCCTACGCGGGCTGTCGACCAGGAGTGGCAGGCTCTGGATGGACGGACAGCGCCGAGGCGCTGCGCCGCCTTCCTCCCTCCACACCCCGAGAAACCGACCGCATGCCGTAGAATGCCCGGATGCCGGCCCGTACTCTCACCCGAATGCGAGAGAAGGTCCGCAGGCGGCTCTATGTCATGACAACCCATGCGGAAGAGGAGATGGACAACGATGGGTTGACGATCTTCGACGTGGAGAGTGTCATCCTGACAGGGGAGATCGTCGAGCGGCAGCGAAACCGCCGTACTCGGGAACCCAAGTACCTGGTCCGCGGAGCGACTGTAGACGGAGCCCGAAGTGCTGTGGTTGTCGGAAAATTCGGCCCCACGGACAAGCTCGTGATCTTGACGGTCTATGTTGATTGAATGAGAACGAAGGGGAACACAATGGTCTGTGATATCTGTGGCAAGAGCGGGGCCGAAGTCCGTCTTATGACCCGGAGCTACGGCAAGGGGGCCAATTTGTTGGTGATCGAGAATGTGCCTGTCGTGGTATGTCCGCACTGCGGAGAGAGCTACCTGACGGCCGAGACCCTTTACGAGATCGAAAGGATTAAGCTGCATCGGCGAAGCTTGGCGAAACCCAGGAGTGTCGCTGTAGCAAGCTTCGCTTGATCCTCGCCTACGAGCCGCTCAGCTCCCGGGCCAGCATCACGCTGATCAGCTTGGCGTTGGCCTTGCCGCCGCCCTTTCCTGACTGTTTCATCACCTGCGCCATCAGGAAGCCGAGGACGCCGGTCTGTCCGGCGCGGTAGCGCTCGACTTCGTTGGGGTGTGCGGCGAGCACGCCCTGGACGATCGGCAGGACCTCGGGCCGCATCTGCTCGAGCTGCTCCAGCTCCTCCGGCGAGAGCGGCTCGGGGGCTTTCTCTTCCTTCACCTTCGGCGCCCTCGGCTCGGGCGGCTTCTGCGCGCCGGCTGAGGTCGAGGCGGCGGGCGACTGCTTCTGGACTTCCTGCGCCCACGAGTCCCGGAGTGGCACGGTGCGGTTGAACACGAGATGGCCGGGGCTCGAATCGACAGGATCGCGGAAGAAGTAGCCCTGCCGCTCGAACTGCAACCGCTCGCCCAGATCCGCTGCCGCCGGCTCGAGGCGGCTGTCCGCAAGGGTTTCGAGGGCCTTGGGGTTGAGATACTCCTCGAAATCTCCTTCTTCCAGGTCCGGCCGCTCGACCCGGAAAAGGCGGTCGTACAGCCGCACCTCGACCGGTATCGAGTGGTCCGCGGACACCCAATGCAGGGTGCCCGGCACCTTGCGGCCGTCCGGGGCCGAGCCGCCGCGGGTGGCTGGGTCGTAGGTGCAGCGGACCTCGACGATCTCACCGCTCGCGTCCTTGACGACGCTCTCGCAGCGGACGAGGTACGCATAGCGCAGCCGCACCTCGCGGCCGGGGGCCAGTCGATGGAAACCTTTCGGAGGCTGCTCCGCGAAGTCGTCCCGCTCGATGTAGAGGACGCGAGAGAACGGCACTTTCCGGCTCCCCTCCTTGGGCACGTCGTGCGGATAGAGCGGCGCGTCCAGCTCTTCGACCTGGCCTTCGGGGTAGTTTTCGATCACCAGCCGCAACGGCCGCAGCACGCACATCACCCGGGGAACCTGCGGATTGAGGTCCTCGCGCTGGCAGTGCTCCAGGAGCGTCACGTCCACCGTGCTGTTGGCCTTGGCGACGCCGACGCGCTCACAGAGGTCGCGGATCGCCTCGGGAGTGAAGCCGCGGCGGCGCAGCCCGGCGAGGGTCGGCATCCGCGGATCGTCCCAGCCCGTCACGAGCTTGCGCTCGACGAGCGCCAGGAGCTTGCGCTTGCTCAACACCGTGTACGTGAGGTTGAGGCGGGCGAACTCGGTCTGCCGCGGCGGGTCGGGGAATTCCAAGGTGTCGACCAGCCAGTCGTAGATCTCCCGGTTGTTCTCGAACTCCAGCGTGCAGAGCGAGTGGGTGATGCCTTCGATGGCGTCCGAGAGCGGATGGGCGAAGTCGTAGAACGGGTAGATGCACCAGGCATTGCCGCGGTGGAAGTGGGTGGCGTGCTTGATGCGGTAGAAGAGCGGGTCCCGCATCTTCATGTTGGGCGAGGCCATGTCGATCTTGCCGCGCAGCACGTGGGCGCCGTCCGGAAACTCGCCGGCCCGCATCCGGCGGAAGAGGTCGAGGTTCTCCTCGACGCTGCGGTCGCGGTAGGGGCTGTTCCGGCCGGGCTCGGTGACAGTGCCCCGGTACTCGCGGATCTCGTCCTCGTTCAGGCTGTCGACGTAGGCCTTGCCCCGCCGGATCAGCTCGACGGCGAAGTCATAGAGCTGCTCGAAGTAGTCCGAGGCATGGAAGAAATTCTCCCCCCAGTCGAAGCCCAGCCAGCGCACGTACCGCTGGATCGCCTCGACGTACTGCTGATCCTCGGTCTCGGGGTTGGTGTCGTCGAGACGGACGTTGCAGGTCCCGCCGTTCTCCAGCGCAAGGCCGAAGTTGAGGCAGATCGACTTGGCGTGACCGATATGGAGGTAGCCGTTCGGCTCCGGCGGAAAACGTGTGACCACCCTGCCGCCATACTTGCCCGCGGCACGGTCGCGCTCGACCATGTCGCGGATGAAGTCACGTCCGGGGGTGGAGGGGGTGCTGTCGGGCATTGCAGAGGTCCTCGATCGTTGGGTCCTGCCGCAGCCGGCAGGGCCCCCAATCCTATCCGACAAGGGCGCAGGGGTGTTGTGCCCAGGTGGACTCGCGCCCATAAATATGGGAAGATGGGACCATGAAGACCACTCTAGAGATTCCGGACGAGCTCTTCGGCAGACCAAAGCCACGGCTGCGCTGCGAGGGGAGAGCCTCAAGGATTTCGTCGCGGAGGCGCTCCAGGCACATCTGAAGCGGAAGGCTCTAGGAACGTCGTCGCAACGCGGCTGGCGAAGCGTCTTCGGCCAGGCACGGCGAGAGGATGTGGAGGCCGTCGATGCGGTCGTTGCAGCCGAGCTCGAGGACATTGATCCGGATGAGTGGCGGTGATCCTCGATACCAACGCTGTCTCCGCTCTCCTCGCTGGTGATCCTGCCCTTGGTGAGGTGTTGGCCGCGGACGAGCGCCACCACCTCCCTGTCGTTGTCATCGGCGAATACCGCTACGGGCTTCTTGGCTCACGTCGTCGCGGTGATCTCCAGAAACTCCTCGAGATCCTCATCCGAGAATCCTTTGTGCTGCTGGTTGACGAGACGACAGCGGAGACGTATTCCCAGGTGCGGGACGAGCTTCGCCGGAAAGGCCGCCCCATTCCAGAGAACGACATCTGGATCGCCGCCCTGGCGCGGCAACACCATCAGCCCGTCGTCAGCCGGGACGACCACTTCGACTACGTTTCAGACCTTCTTAGAGTGGCGTGGTAGGCGCGGCGCGCACCAAGAGCTCCTTAATAAACTACTATCGGTCTCCAACGGTCTGCTCCGCGACTTTCATCTCGCTCATGGCCCCGGCCAGGAGCTCGTAGGAGCGCAGCCGTTCCGCGGGGTTGTGGATCGTTGTGGTCACCATCACCTCGTCCGCGCCGGTCTCCTCGACCAGGGCCTCGATCTGCGCGCGCACGGTGGCCGGGCTGCCGATGATGTTGAGGGCTCGGGCGCGGCGCGCGATGGCTCGCTCGTGCGGCGTGTAGGGATAGGCCATGGCTTCTTCCGGGGTCGGCAGCGGGCCCGGCCGGCCGCTGTGCAGCCGGACCCAGGTGAGGTCCACGGTCCAGGCGAGATGCTCGGCCCGTTCGTCCGTCTCGGCGCAGATGACGGCGACCGCCAGGATCGCGTGCGGCTTCGGGGATTGCTCCGACGGCCGGAAGCTCTCCCGATAGGCGCGGATCGCCGGCGCCGGCGGCTCCTGGCTGAAATGCCGGGCAAAGCTGTAGCCCAGGCCCATGGAGCCGGCGAGCCTGGCGGTGGCGCCGCTGGACCCCAGCAGCCAGATCGGCGGGAGCTTTACGTCGTCCGGCATGACCCGCACGGACCGGAACGGATGATCGTCCGGGATGTCGCCCCGGGAGAGCGCCAGCAGCTCGGCCAACTGGGCCGGGAACTGCTCGGCGTCGAAGGGACGCAGCGCCTGCGAGGTGGCCGGGTCGGTGCCCGGCGCGCGGCCGATGCCGAGATCGATGCGGCCCGGGTGCAGGGCTTCGAGGGTGTGGAACGCCTCGGCCACCCGCAGCGGCGCGTGGTTGGGGAGCAGGATCCCACCGGAGCCGACCCGGATCCGCTCGGTCGCCGAGGCCACGTGCCCGATCAGCACTTCGGGCGACGAGCTGGCGACGCTGGGAATGTTGTGGTGCTCGGCGTACCAGCAGCGCGTATAGCCGAGCCGCTCCGCGAGGCGGGCCAACTCGACCGTATTGCGGAGTGCCTGCGACGGCGTGGAGCCCGACCCGACCGGGGCCAGGTCCAACACGGAGATCGGAATTGTCATGACTGCCTGCCGCTTCCAGCACGTCCGGAACCGGCTTGGACAGGAGTATATGCCCTGCGCCCGCGGTAGACTAACCGGTGATGGTTCTTCAGCCTGAGCTTATTCGTGTGGTGCAGCGGCTCTCGCTCTGCCAGGACATGGAAGCCATGATGGCCGTGCTGCGCGAGGCGAGCCGCGAGGAGCTCGAGGCCCTGCAGGCCCTGGGCGATGCGGCTGCCGGTGCCATCGCGCGGATCAGCGCGCCGCAGAAGCCGGAGACGCCGGCGCTGACCGGAGGCGCATCCACTGCCGAGCCGGCCGAGAGACACCTGCGGATCCTGGTCGTCGAGGACAACCGCGACTCGGCCGAGAGCCTCCGGCTGCTCCTCGAAATCTGCGGCCACGAGGTGGCCCTGGCCTATACGGGCCCGGAGGGGGTGGAAGCCGCGAGGGCCGGGCGGCCGGACGTCGTGCTCTGCGACATCGGCCTCCCGGGGATGGACGGCTTTTCCGTGGCCAGCACCCTGCGCCAGAGCCCGGAGACCGCCGCCACCCTCCTCATCGCCGTCACCGGATACGGGCGCGACGAAGACCGGCGGCGCGCTCTGGAGGCAGGCTTCGATGTCCACCTGGTGAAACCGGTCGACCCCGAAAGACTGCTGGGACACCTGCGGATCTAAAAGACCGGCGTCGCCCTGGGCCCTCACCCCCGACCCCTCTCCCATCCGCACTCACACCCGCCCGGGAGAGGGGAGCCCCCATCCAGAAGTTTCCTGACAGTGCATTTTTACCCCCCTCTCCCGGGGGAAGGGAGTGCGGATGGGAGAGGGGTCGGGGGTGAGGGCCTACTCCGCGAGCAGCCGGACCGCGAAGGCCAGGGGATCGGCCAGGTGGTCCGGGACCGGCACGTCCGGTGTCCCGCTCCGCCACCTGGATACGCCGGCCGGAGGGAAAAGATCTACGATAGTCGTCTAGCACCTTGAGCGACTGTTTTTCCGGGCCGCCCGGCCCAGGAGGTGTGATCGTGGCGAGGAACGTCGTAACAGAATTCAACGAGGGCCGCACGCTGGGAGATGCCGCGCTCCTGAATGCGCTCATCGGCCGCGACCCGGGCCCGTTCCACATTCCCGCGCTGGACCAGCCCGGATCGCCGATCCGCGAGCGATGGGTCAATCATCCCGGCTCCGCCAACTTCCGCCCCACGTGGGAAGCGGCCAATGGAAGGTTCGGCTTCTTCAAGGAGCTGGCGGAGACGTGGCTCGCCACGGGCCTCTGGGGGATGGAGCTGGGCTCGCTGCTCTACACGACGGGCCAGGAGGCGGCCTGGCTGGAGGCCCGCCGGCAGGCCCGGGCGGCGGGAGACGCGGATGCGCTCGAGCTGATCGACGCCGCCCTGCGCGCCAATTGGGCCTGGCAGGCGCTCCTTACCGTGCCCTCCCCGATCACGGGAGGCCAGGCGGTGCTCGGAGGGGAGCTCCGCGATGTGCCTTCACACACCCGCTTCAATCCATCCGGCGCGGCTGTCGCGATGGCCGGGGAGCGGCAGAACCAGGCCGTGGCCGGAGGGCAGTCTCTCGTCGGCGTGGTCGTCGCGTGGGCGCTCAACCTGCCGCGGAAGTTCAAGCGGTATCAACGCGAGCTGCCCCTCCCCGATGGCCCGGCGTTTTTCCTGGACGGCGAGGGCGTGGTCAGGGTGAACGGCCGGCCCACGAAGGTTTCCGAAGTCGAGGACATCACCAAAAGCCTGACGATGATCGGCCTGTCTCTCGAGCGTTCCGGCGGCGCGCAGAAGCCCAAGAAGGCCGCACCCTATGAATCCGACACCCCAGCGGAGCTCTGGGGCCTGACGGACGACGACCGGCAACTGCTGCGCCGTGTCGTGGAAGGCGATGCCTCGGCGGTCCCGGCCATCCGTGACCGATTCCTGACCTTCAAAGGCCAGACGGTTCCCCTCCGGGAGGACTATGACGTCGTCCTGATCGGCACCACCGGCGGGCGCCAGATGCACCACAAGGTGGCCCGCAACAGCAACAAGCCGGCCCACACCAGCACCTCCGTGACCGTGGACGGCAAATGGTCGACCCTGCGTGCCGTTCCCTTCAAAGGCGTCGGCGCCTCGCCGCCCGACGAGGTGGAGGAGCTCCCGGACCGCATCGTCGCGCGGTTCCGAGGCACGGAGAGCGCGCTGCCCATCGTCGGGGGCGATCCGCTCTGGCGCATCGAGTGGCGCGGCAACAGCCTGGAGGTAAGGCAGCCGTAGCGGAGATCAGAAGAAAACGCGCTGCACAGACCAGTACAACCCCACCAGCGCGATCAGGCAGGAGGCGGGGACGACGACCGCCTGGCGGTACCAGATCCGGTTGCGGAAGAGCCCGACCGCCAGCAGGGCGAGGCCGATCACGGCGAGCTGCCCTGCCTCGACGCCCAGGTTGAAGCTGAGCAGCGCGGGGAGGAACTCCGAGCGCGGCAGGCCCAGCTCGGAAAGGACTCCCGCGAAGCCGAGCCCGTGGAGCAGGCCGAAGGCGAAAACCAGGGCGATCCGCGACGGCCGCAGCTCCGAGGTGAGGATGTTCTCGACCGCCACGAAAACGATCGACAGGGCGATCAGCGGCTCGACGATCGAGGAGGGAAGAGTCACCACGCCGTAGATGCTGAGCGCCAGGGTGACCGTGTGGGCGATCGTGAAGGCGGTCACCTGGAGAAGGAGCGGCTTGAGGCGCCGCGAAAGAAGGAAGAGACCGAGCACGAAGAGGATATGGTCCAGCCCCTTCGGCAGGATGTGGGTGAAGCCGAGCTTCAGATACTGGACGACGACCTCCGTCCGGCTCAGCGGGATCACCGCCGCCGCGAGCGAGAAGGGCTGGCTCGCGGCACCTCCCTCCAGCCACTGCCAGACAGCGCTCTCATCCCCCTCGTTCTGCGGGACCAGCGGATAGGGGCCGACCGGCACGGACTCGGACCAGGTGAAGGCGCGCGCTCCGCCCGGGATCGGCCCGTGGAGGCGGAGCGTCATCCGGCCCGGCACCGCATCGGGGTCCGGCGGCACCATCTCGGCCTCGGGCTCGACAGGCCGGCCGTCGAAAGAGATCGTCGCACCGTCCACGAGAGAGCGGAACAGGCGTCCGAACCGCCGGTCGACCTCACCGGTCAACCCCTGGATCGGTCCATATCGGGTGTCCCCCGCCGGCCCGCCCACGTCCTGCGAAGTCAGGTGCTCCTCGTCGACCACCAGCTCGACCCGATAGGTGCCGTCCTCCAGGAAGGTGGCATAGACTTGGACCTTCCCAAGCTCGTGCGCTCCGGCGGCCGGAGACAGGGCGAGGGCCGCCGCCAGGACGAAAACAAGGGCGCGGAGCTGGATGCGTGCGGCCAAGGAGACCTCCCGGGGCAAGTCCGCCCTGAGGATATACGGAAACCTGGGGCCGGATGGATGAGGCGGACCGCCGCTTGCCCCAGCGCCCTGGGAGCGCCGGCGGTCCTCGCGCGAGGACCGAGACTCCGCGCGATGCGGACCGCGAAACCACGATCTGGACTCTCGGTCCCCCTCACACGGACCGCGAGACGCGTCACACGGACCGTGGGTCCTGCCAGATGACCTGCCGACACGCGACTGGTTTCGCGGTCCGTGTCGCGCGGACCATGGTCCGTCTGACCGGACTCAGGCTCGCTGTCGCAGGGAGCACGGTCCCTGCGGCACGGACCGTGAGACCGGACCGTGTTTCGCGGTCCGTATGAAAGGGACCGCGGTCCGCGCGGCAGGGAGCGCCGAACCGGGATGGTGATTGTTGCTGGAGGAAAGCCCGGCGATGAATCACCGGGCTATGAACAGCGCCCCATGAATGGGGCTTGAAGCCGGGTTCACCCGGCGCTGTTTCTAGCCCGGGCATTCATGCCCGGGCAGCAGCGCGAGGTCCTTCCGCAGCCCCTGCCCGATGTAGGCACGCATGAGGGGCTCGATACCCCGAAAACCCCAGGAGAGGCGCCGAAGCAGTTCAGCCTTCATAGGTCTTCCCATCCGAAGCAGATGCCGTTCCTATCGCAAGCGATTTGGGTATGGACATACAGATCTCCAGTGTGCATCATGGTCTGTATGGACGTCAAGCGCCCCTTCGACATCGCATCGCTGACCCGCTGTGAAGCGTGGCGGTCGTGGAAAGCTCCGGGAGAGAACAGGTGATCCTCCTCGAGCCTCTGGATTTTCGTCTCCTTCGCGCACTGGCCTTGTGCGCCATCGATCCAAGAGAACGCGACAAGGAGACAGATGATCCGGCGATCGGAATCCTGCAGTCCTATCTGGACGATGAGATCAGTCTCGGCAAGACCGCGGAGCTCCCTCTCCCTCTCGCGCTTCGAGCTGCAGGAGCGCTTCCACCGGCTTGGCATTCCACTGCGCTTCGGGCCGGCCACCCTGGAAGAAGCGCGTGCCGAGGTCGCCGCAGCGCTAAAGGTGGACTGACCGGGCTCCCAAGAACCCTGGTAGACTCGCTTGGGAGGTAGTTTCTATGGAGAACAGCTCAACCTCGCCCGAGATCGTGCTTCGGGATGGTAGGCCGGTGGCCGTGATACTGAGCCTCGCCGAGTACCGCGAGTTGCTTGAGAAAGCTGAAGACCTGGAGGCGCTGAAGTGCCTGGAGGAGATGCGCCAGAAGCCACTGGAGTTCCGGCGCCTCGACGACTTCCTTGCCGAGCGCTCCCAGGATGTATGAGATCCTTCTCGCCAAGCCGGCCGAGAGGGATCTGAAGCGCCTGTCTCCCGAAACCTTCGATCGCATCCTCGAGAAGATCCGAGCCCTGGCCGATGAGCCGAGGCCGCCCGGCTGCCGCAAGCTTTCCGGCACGGAGAGGGACTACAGGATACGCGTTGGCGACTATCGTGTTCTTTACGAGATTCTCGACGAAGCCAGGGCAGTGCGAGTCTATCGTGCCGGCCATCGTCGCGATGTTTATCGATGACGAGCTGGGGAGTGGCCGACCAAGAGAGAGGAAGTCTGCCGAAGGAGTGCTTGGCACCGCCCGAAGGCGGGCTCCTGGTCTTGGCGCGGGCTGACCCTCGTCGCGCCCGGGATTTCGTGCAGCAGATCGATCCTTTGCGCCAGCCCCGGTCTATCTTCTCAGACGCACAAGAATTTCCCGTCTGACTGAAACACGAAGCGCACGTAGGGTCAGATGCTATCTGGCCGACTTCCTTCGCTCGTCGAGCATGACGTAGTTGCGACTTTCGAGGCACAGGGCCAGCCAGAATGCTTATCCAAGCGCCTCGCCAGTCTTGACGCGGATTAGGAAGAGGTGTAGCTTGTTCTATGAAGAGATTAAGCACCTTGCACGCTCGACACCTTTCGTCCGGCAGCGGAGTCAACCGGAAGGTTGTGTCGCAGAAATCTGTGCGCGGGGTGACGGCGAATCTGTGAGACAGAGGTTACACGTTTCACAAGGAGAATTGATCCATGAAGAAAGCGCTCAAGAAGCTGCGTTTACAGAAGGAGACGCTGTCCGTTCTCAATGGTAGGAAGTTGGCCCAGGTACAAGGAGGAGAGTCGGCCTACTGTTCATACGGGTGCACCCACAACTGCACATATACCTTTTTTAGTTGTGTGGGATGCACGACTCAGATGGATAATCGGTAGAGGCAGCGTGTAATACCACAGTCGAGGTCGAGCGGGCGGAAACTGCCAATAGCGCGGTTCCGCCGCTCACCGCCAGAAGCGTTGCTGCGGGTGAAGACAAATGCTTTGTTACCCGCCAAGGATTGAGTCTCCCGTTCAAGTTCCCCTGTGAATCCGATAACGCATCTTCTGGTGTCATGGACGGTCGCCGAAGCCGCTCAGCTCGATCGGCGCGACCGGGCTCTGGTGACTCTCGCCGGCGTGGCGCCCGATCTGGATGGACTCGGCTTCGCGGCGGAGATTGCCACGAGAGGATGGGCGGAGCCGCTTCTCTGGTTCTCCCGCTTCCATCATGTGCTGCTGCACAACCTGGGCGCCGGCCTGCTCGCTGCCGTCGCGGGGTTTGCGCTGGGGCGCCGCCGGGGGCTCACCGCAGCCCTCTGTCTTGTCACCTTCCACCTCCACCTTCTGGGCGACCTGGCAGGCTCGCGCGGGCCGGATGGCTCACCGTGGCCGATCCCTTATCTCCTCCCGTTTTCCAGCCGCGCCCAATGGGCTTGGAGCAGCCAGTGGGAGCTGAATGCCTGGCCCAATATCGTCCTGAGCCTGGTCTTGCTCGCCCTGGCCTTCTGGCTCGCCTGGAAGCGCGGCCGGTCCCCTCTCGAGCTGGTCTCACACCGGGCCGACCGGGCCTTCGTCACGGCGCTCCGGCGGCGGTTTCCTGGACGGTGACCCAACAGGACCAGCCGGGACCGGATGGATGAGGCGGCTCCTCAGTCGGCGCACGGCCGCCGCGAGCCGCGGGCGCGGCCGGTCAGCGTCGTCCAGGGCTGCCAGGAATGCTTCCCAATCACGACGGGTCAACGTCAGGGACTCGTGCTCGGTGAGATCCTGGGAGACTTTCAGGTCGATATGTTCGTCACGTTGGCTCGTCGCAGTAGACATCGTCGCGCCCCTCGGCGCGAGAGCATAGCGCGTACGGAAAAGTATGGGAGCCTCTGGGAAAGTCGGCGATGAATCGCAGCCCCATGGCAGCCAAGCCGGCCCAACGGGCCGGGAGAATCCAGCCCAGGGTTGAGGCCGAAGGCCGATACCCTGGGTCAACAGGCCCCACGGTGATGCGGCCTGAAAGGCCGCGAGACCTCTGGGTTGAACCGAGAGCTGAGCCGGCTCCGGCAGAAGCCCTCGCGGGCCTTTCAGGCCGCGGGGGTTGATCGCCTCTCTGCCCAGGGCATCGGCCTTCGGCCTCAGCCCCGGGCTCCGTTCTCCCGGCCCGTTGGGCCGGGTGGGGGACGCTGGACCAGCGTGAGCTGACACTGGTTTTGCGGAGCTGACGCTGGCTCAGTGTGAGTTGGTCTGCTGACCAGGCTGTAAGATCCCGGGCCGTCGGAGGTATGCGATGAAGAAGAAGACGACCCTCACCCTGGCGATCCTCCTGCTCGCTTCCACAGCCCCGGTCTCTGCCGCCACGCCGCCGGAGCTCATCGAGTCGGCGCGGCAGATCGAACAGCTCGCGGCCACCCGGGGACAGGAGAGCGAGAGCGCGCGGCTGAAGCGGTTCTTCGAGCTCTATTGGGCCGCCCGGCTGCAGTCGTTTCCCGATCTCGCCGCCGCCGTGGGCGTTCCGGGGTACGAAGACCGCTGGGCCGACCTCTCGCCGGAGACGATTGCGCTCATCCGCCGCATCACCCGGCTGGAGATGGCGGCCCTCTCCTCCATCGACCGCTCGCGGCTCACGCCGGCCGAGCAGGTCCATTACGATCTGGCCCGCCGCCGCCTGGAGATGCGGATCGAGGGGGAACGCTTCCATGAGTTGGAGCCTTTCCGCAGCGAGTACCTGTTGATCAGCACAATGGGCTCCGGCTCGGCGGAGTCCTCGTCGGACCTGTACACCCTCCACGACTACGAGATCCTGCTGGCGGGCCTACAAGGTTACGCCGAGTGGACGGACCAGACCCTTGCGCAGCTCCGCAAGGGGCTCGAGGCCGGGATCACACCGCCGCGGGTGACTCTGCGCGGCGTGCCCGACCGGATCGGGAGGCTGCTCCCCGCGGATCCTCAAAAAGATCCCTGGCAAAGCCCGATCCTGAAGCCGTTCCAGAAAATCCCCGAGACGATTCCCGCGGCAGACCGGGAACGGCTCCGGCGCGAGGCCCTCCGGCTCTTCACCGAGCAAGTGGAGCCGGCCCTGCGCAGGTACCACGATTTCCTCGCGAACACCTATGTCCCGGGCGCCCGCGAGTCGATCGCCATGAGCGACCTGCCGGACGGCAAGGCCTGGTATGCCTATGCGCTGCGGAATCATACGACCACCGATCTGACGCCCGAGCAGATCCACCAGCTCGGCCTCGCCGAGGTGAAACGCATCCGCCAGGAGATGGACGCGCTCATCGTCTCGATCGGTTTCAAAGGGAGCTTCGCGGAGTTCTCCCACTTTCTGCGCACCGACCCGCGCTTCTTCTACGACAAGCCGGAGGACCTGGTCGCCGGCTACCGCGACATCGCGAAGAGGATCGATCCGGAGCTCATCAAGCTCTTCGGCCGGCTGCCGCGGCTCCCCTATGGTGTTCGAGCCATGGTCGAGAAGTCGGCGCCGGCGGCCTATTTCAACAGCGGCTCGCTCGCCGGAGGTATGCCGGGCTGGTTCCTGGTCAATACCTATGACCTGAAGTCGCGTCCGAAGTGGGGGATGGAGGCGCTCACCCTGCACGAGACCGTGCCCGGGCACCACCTCCAGTACGCCCTCGTCGAGGAGCTGGGGGAGCTGCCGGACTGGCGCAAGTGGGATGTCTATCCCGCCTTTTCAGAAGGGTGGGGCCTCTATGCCGAGAGCCTGGGGAGCGACCTAGGCCTCTACAAGGACCCCTACTCGAAGTTCGGCCAGCTCACTAACGAGGTCTGGCGGGCGATCCGCCTTGTGGTCGACACCGGCGTGCATTCCAAGGGGTGGACCCGCCAGCAGGCCATCGACTATTACACGGCCAACTGCGCCAAGACCGCGCACGACATCGAGACCGAGGTCGATCGCATCATCGCGCAGCCGGGCACGGTGCCGGTCTACAAGATCGGCGAGCTGAAGATCCGGGAGCTGCGTAGCTATGCCGAGAAAGAGCTGGGGCCGCGGTTCGAACATCCGTGCCTTCCACGACCACATCCTGGGCCATGGGCAACTGCCGCTCGATTTGTTGGAGAAGAGTGTGAAGGAGTGGGTGGCTGCTTCTGCCAGGTAAACTGCAGCCCTGCCGCCCGGGCATGAATGCCCGGGCTACAACATCTCCAGATTCGCAAACTTCGCCACCAGCTTCCTCTTCCCCGCCTTCTCGAAAAACACGGTGAGGCGGGCGTCCTCGCCCTGGCCTTCAAATTCGAGGACGACGCCGTTGCCCAGGGTGGGGTGGCGGACTCGGCTGCCGCGCTTGATCGGCCGGCGGGGGGCGACCACCTCCTGCGGCTCGGGGATCACCTGCCGGCCGCCGAACGAAGACGGAGGGGCCTGCGGGCGCGGCGCCACTCCTGGCGAGAAGGACGGCTGGCGCTGGTAGGAGGCGGCCGGGGCCGTGGGCCGCCCCTGGCCGAAGAAGTCATAGACGCCCCGGGCCCGCTCGTCATAGCGCTCCGTGCCGTAGAGGTCCGGGCTGTGGCGGACCTCGAGGAGGTGGTCGGGCAGCTCGTTGAGGAACGGCGATTCGGCCTGGTCCTGGTAGCGGCCGGCGATGCGGCGGCGCCGGCAGCAGGTCAGGTAGAGCTTCTCCCGCGCCCGGGTCATGCCGACGTAGAGCAGGCGCCGCTCTTCTTCGATGTCCTCCGCTGCCCCCTGGGC
Organism: uncultured Holophagales bacterium; assembly: GCA_963842525.1. GTDB lineage: Bacteria > Acidobacteriota > Thermoanaerobaculia > Multivoradales > UBA5704 > UBA5704. Next base: position 51,700 of record CAWJGT010000007.1, on the reverse strand, counting down.
GTTGAAGTGCGGCAGGAGACCATGCTCCAGGCCGGCGACGATCGCCGCCCGGAACTCCAGCCCCTTGGCGCTGTGGAGGGTCATCAGGGAGACCCCCTTCTCCTCCTGGAGCGAGTCGAGGTCGGTCACCAGGGCCACGTGGTCGAGGAAGGCCGTCAGCAGGTCCGGGTCGCTGCTGTTGTAGCTGTTCGAACTCGGTGAAGGCCTGGGCCGCGGAGAGGAACTCGCGGATGTTCTCGATGCGCGCCAGGTCGTCCGGATCGTCCTTGCGGAAGAGCTCCGTGAAGCCGGTGTCGGCGAGCAGGCGGTCGAGCAGGGCGGGGAGCGGCAGCTCCTCAGAGGCCTTCTGCAGGCCAACGATCAGGTCGCGGAACTTGCGCAGGGCCGTGGCGCTGCGCTGCGGCAGAGTGCCGAGGTCGTCCAGGTAGATGACGTCCCAGAGCGGCTGGCCGAGCTCGACCGCCCGGTCGCGCAGCAGCTCCAGGGTCGACTTGCCGATCCCCCGCGGCGGCTGGTTGATCACCCGTAAAAGCGAGAAATTATCGCGCGGGTTGCGCAACGTGCGCAGGTAGGCCACCAGGTCCTTGATCTCGGACCGGTCGTAGAAGCGGACGCCACCGACCAGGGAGTAGGGAATCTCGCGCCTGAGCAGCTCGTCCTCGATCGCCCGCGTCTGGGCGTTGGTACGGACCAGGACGCCGAGCTCGCCCAGCTTCATGCGCTGGCGCAGCGCCTGGAGGGTGTCGGCGACGAATCCCGCCTCGTCCCCCTCGTCGCTCGCCTTGAACAGCTCCGCCTTGACGCCGGCGCCGTTCTCGGTCCACAGGCGCTTGCCGCGACGGTTGACGTTGTGGGCGATCAGCGCGCCCGAGACGTCGAGGATGGTCTGCGTCGAGCGGTAGTTGCGTTCCAGTTTGCGCACCACCGCGCCGGGGAAGCTGGCCTCGAACTGGAGGATGTTGTCCAGGTCGGCGCCGCGCCAGCGGTAGATCCCCTGGTCCTCGTCGCCCACGGCGGTCAGGTTGCCGGCCGGGCCGATCAGCTCCTGGATGAGCCGGAGCTGGGCGTGGTTGGTGTCCTGGTACTCGTCGACCAGCAGGTATTGGGTGCGCGAGCGCACCCGCTCGCGCATCTCCGGATCGGTCGAAAGGAGCTTGACCGAGAGCGCGAGCAGGTCGTCGAAGTCCACCCCGGAGGCCTGGGCCAGCAGCCCCTGGTAGCGGCGGTAGAGGACAGCCACCTTCTTCTCGAAAAAGTTGGTCGCCGCGGCTTCGTAGGCGGCGGCCTCGATGAGCTTGTTCTTGGCCGCGGAGATCTGGTGCAGCACGGCACGCGGCGAAAAGGCGGTCTCGGAGAGCCCTTCGGCGCCGAGCGCCTCCTTGACCAGGCCAAGCTGGTCGGACGTGTCAAGGATCGCGAAGTCGCGCCGCAGCCCGACCCGTTCGCCATAGCGGCGCAGCAGGATCAGGCCATAGCGGTGGAACGTCCCCACCGAGGCCGGCAGCGGGTGCATGCCGAGCAGGTCCTCGACCCGCTCGCGCATCTCGCCCGCCGCCTTGTTCGTGAAGGTCATGGCCACGATCCGCCCGGGATCGACCCCGCGCTCTTCGATCAGCCAGCCGATCCGGTAGGTGATGACCCGGGTCTTGCCCGAGCCGGCGCCGGCGAGGACGAGCTGCGGACCGTCGCCGTGGGTGACGGCGTCGGCCTGCTCCGGGTTGAGGTGGCGCTCCAGGTCGAAGGCGGTCGGTCGCACGCCCCGCAGTTTGTCCGAGGGGGCACCGCCAAGGCAAGGCAATTTTCCGGGGTAGGGGCGGCCGGGGAGGGAAAAAGCCCTCCCCGGCTCGGGGTGTCAAGGGGCGCAGGTGGCGAAGGCGTTGGTGTCCAGACGGGTCACGAAGGTGGTGTTCGCCGGGTTGGTGTAGGTCTTGGTCTGCCCTGTCGCGGTGTCGGTGACCGTGATGGTGGAATCCAGGTTGGTCAGGCCGCTCAGGAAGACCCAGTAGCGGTTGTTGAGTGAGCAGCCATTCAGGACCTTGATCGTCAGCTCCACGTTCGTCGGGCTGAAGAACCAGAAGTAGCCGGTGTCTGGTGTGAGGCGGCCCGCCTGGCCAGGGCCGAACGTCTGGACGGTCCTCCATATCACGGTGACCTTGAAGCGGCCGTTGTCGCCGAGGCAGAGGTTCGAGCCGCCCTGGACGCAGGCGGTCCCCACCTCGAAGGCGCCGGTGTCGCACTGCGCGTCGCGCGGCTGGCCGCGCTGGTCGGTCGGCTTGCAGGCGCCGCCGGCATTGAGAGCCGGGCTGCCGGCCAGCACGGCATGAGTCGGCGTCGGGCCGCCGTTGCCGAGCAGCGGGCCCAGCTTGGGGGCGAGCGGGCTGGCCGTGGTCCCCTCCTGGTCTCCCTTGGCGGGGCTGAAGTCAATGCACGTGGTGCCATCGCCGATCAGGTTGTCGCCGAGGGAGACCACCGAGCCCGTGCAGTCGTGGTACAAGATCGCGGCGTTGCCGGCGACGACCGAGCTCTGCAGCTCGGGATAGTTGGCGCTGATGAACGGCACGCTCTCGGCCAGGATGCCGCCACCGGACAGCGCCGCCGAGTTGCCCGTGATGGTGAGGTTGGAGAGATTGGCGTCGACATCCGGGAGGAAATAGAGGCCGCCGCCGCTAATCTCGGAGCGGTTGCCGGAAATCGTGGAGTTGACGGCGTCCAGGGGGCCGTTCGCCGCGATGCCGCCGCCCTTGCCGAAGGCGACGTTGTTGAACACGGTGCTCTCGCGGAGGTGCAGCTCGCTGCCGGTGCCGCCGGTCCAGATGCCGCCTCCCTGCTGCGTCGCCTCGTTGCCAGTGACCAGGCTGCGCGTCAGGGTCAGGATGCCGGCGTTGCGGATGCCGCCGCCGTTGAAGGACGTGAAGCCGCCGCGGATCGTCACATTCGCGATCTCCGCCTCGACGCCGGACAGGACCTCCAGGACCCGGTCGGACTTACACGCTTCGAGGATCGTGCTCTCCGCGGAGGACCCGAAAAGCGTGAGGTCTTCGGCGATGTCGAGATCGCCGACACTCGCATTCTGATCCTCCCCTCCTCCGCCGATGGACGGGCAGACGGCGAAGGTGCCGGGGCCCAGCAGGATGACGTCGGCGCCGTCGGAGGCATTGGCAGCGACGATCGCCTCGCGCAGCGAGCAGTCGGCGTCGCAGGTACCGTCCACAGAATCGGACTGCTTGGTGGTGAGGAAGACGGCAGAGTAGGCAGGGGTCACGGCCACGGCCAGGGCGAGCAGCACGAAGACCGCGGACGGGATCCAGGGTTTACGGATGGACATGAGACTTCTCCTTGCTCTCACGAGCGAACAGAACCTTTGATCATCATTCGAGTCGATCAGATCGTAAGTACGTACCTCGACCAGAACCGGGGCCTTCCCGGTTCCCCGGCACCGGGGCTTTCCCGGTGCGCGTTGTCTGCCTGGCTGTGATTTCTACGGCGCTATGGCGCGGCGCGTCCAAACGGCGGGGCATCCTGCCGGTGCTAGACTTCGCTGCCGCGACCCTTGGAGCCTACATGACGCGCCGAATTCGATCTCTCTCCCTGCTCTCGATCCTCTTCCTCCTCCCCGCCCTGCTGGCGCTCTCCGGCCGCGCCGGAGCGTCCGGGGTCAACCTGGCCTTGCCGCCCCTGGAGCCGCCGGCCACGGGCGGCCTGGCGGTGGCGGAGCGGGCGTTGGCGAAACTCACCACCCACAAGCGCCTGCTGGTGATCGCGGCCCATCCGGACGACGAGGACACGTCGCTCCTGACGCTGGTGGCGCGTGGCATGGGCGGGGAGTCGGCCTACCTGTCGCTGAGCCGGGGCGAGGGAGGGCAGAACCTGATCGGCCCGGAGCTGGGGGTAGGCCTCGGCCTGATCCGCACCCGCGAGCTGCTGGCCGCCCGCGGCATCGACGGCGGACGCCAGTACTTCACCCGCGCCTACGACTTCGGCTACACGCGCTCGCTGGAGGAGACCCTGAAGCTGTGGCCCAAGGAGGTCCTGCTGGAGGACGCGGTGCGGGTGATCCGCCGCTTCAAGCCGCAGGTGATCGTCTCGGTCTTCCCCGGGGTGCCTCACCCCAACCACGGCCAGCACCAGGCCGCGGGGGTGACCGCCCACGAGGCCTACCCTCTGGCGGGCGATGCCAGCGCCTTCCCGCAGCTCGCCCGCGAAGGGCTCGCCCCCTGGACGCCGCAGGCCCTCTATCGCTCCACCTCCTTCGACCGCGACCAGACGACCGTGACCCTGCCCATCGGCAGAGTGGACCCCCTGTCCGGCCGGTCGATCTACCAGCTCGCCGCGGCCAGCCGCAGCATGCACCGCTCGCAGGACATGGGACGCCTCCAGGAGCTGGGGCCGCAGGACACGCGCGCCGGCTGGGTCGCAGGCGGCGCCGGCAAGGACGCGAAGGGCCTCTTCGCGGGGATCGACACCCACCTGAAGGCCATCGCCGACACCATTCCGGACGCCGAGCGGCGGCGCCACGTGGGCGAGCACCTGGACGCTGCCGAGGCGGTGGCGGAGCGGACGCGCAAGGCCCTTCAGCCGGAACGGCTCGGCGATGCGGTGCCCGGCTTCATCGAGGCCCTGAAGCACCTCCGGGCCGCACACTATTTCCTGGGCGAAGCCGCGCGCCCCGAAGACCAGCCGGCCCGCGAGCTGATCGCCGAAAAGATCGACGTGGCCGAGACCGGCCTCGCCGCGGCGGCGGGGATCGCGGTCGAGGCCTCGACCGGGCGCGAGACCGTCATCCCCGGCGAGACGTTCGCGGTCCAGGCGGTCCTCTGGGACAGCGGCGGCCTGCCCATCCAGGGCGCCGCGGTGCGCCTGCTGCCCCACGCGTCCCTGCAATGCACCGTCTTCGCCGTGCCGGAGGTGGAGGCCAAGGACCTCGCGGCCGGCGCCCTGGGGAGCTGGGAGGTGAAGGTGCCGGTACCGCCGTGCGCCCCGCCGTCGGTCCCCTACTTCCTGACCGCACCGATGGCCGGCGGCCTCTACGACTGGAGCGGCGTGTCCGCGGACGACCGCGGCGAGCCGTTCGAGCCGCCGCTGCTGACCGCCCAATTCGTCTTCTCCGTGGACGGCGTGCCCGTGGCCCTGGAGCGCGAGGTGGTCCACAAGCACCGGGACCAGGCCCTGGGCGAGATCCGGCGGCCGCTGCGGGTGGTGCCGCGGGTGGAGGTGGCCACGGCCCAGGACCTGCTGGTCTGGCCGGTGGCCCGCCGCGAGCCGCGCCGCCTCGAGGTGATCCTGACCTCTCACGCCGCCGAGCCGCTCCAGGGCCGCCTGGAGGCCACGATCACGGGCAATGGCAAGACCTGGCCGGCCCCAGCCCCCCCAGCACCGCTGCCGTTCACCCTCGATCCACAGGGTGAAAAAGCGCTGGTCGTGGAGCTGCGGCCGCCCGCGGGCCTCGCGCCCGGCCGCTACCGCGTCGACCTCGCGGCGATCCTAGATTCGGGAGAGCGCTCGAGCCTCGCCGTGCCGGTGATCGATTATCCGCACATCCGTCCCACCCCCCGGCCGGCCCATGCGCAGGTCGCCCTGAGCGCAACGGACCTGAAGCTGCCGCCCCTGAAGAGGGTTGGCTACGTGCGCGGCGCCTCGGACCGGGTGCCGGAGTTCCTCCAGCAGGCCGGCGTCCCGCTGGAGCTGCTCGGCCCCGCCGCGCTCCTGGAAGGGGATTTGAGCCGTTACGACGTCATCGTGATCGGCAGCCGGGCCTACGAGACCGATCCGGCGCTGGCGCGGGCCAATGCCCGCCTGCTGGACTATGCCCGGGCCGGCGGCCTGGTCATCGTCCAATACCAGCAATACCCCTTCATCGAGGCGAAGCTCGCGCCGCTGCCGCTGGAGATCGCCCGGCCCCACGACAGGGTGACCGACGAGACCGCGCCGGTAACCCTCCTCGATCCGGCCCACCCGGTCTTCCACACGCCGAACGAGATCCGGCCCGAGGACTGGAACGGCTGGATCCAGGAAAGGGGCCTCTACTTCGCCCGCACCTGGGATCCGGCCTACGTGCCGCTCCTCGCCATGGCCGACCCGGGCGGGCCGGAGCTCAAGGGAGGCCTGCTCGTCGCCCCGCTCGGCAAGGGCCATTACGTCTACACCGGTCTCGCCTTCTTCCGTCAGCTCCCCGCCGGAGTGCCCGGGGCTTACCGACTGTTTGCCAATCTGCTGGGGGTGGGGCGATCAGGCAGCTAAAAGGCTGAGCGATGAGCACGCGGAGGACTCTGGCACAGGCGCCCGATCTCCGCTAAGATCTTAGAAGGGACCAAATCATCTGGCCTCGCCGGCGCATCCGGAGCGGGTGCGGAGCGCGGCCCCTTTATCGAGAGCACACTAGAGAGCACATGCGGCACATTCATCCTTATCAGGTCATCGGCGTCATCGTCCTCATCGCGGTCCTCTGGTACGTCCGGAAAAGGAAGGCCGAGGCGGCCGGCGGCTCCCCGGGAGCCGGCAAAGGGGGGCCGGGCGGGCGCGCCGCCGTCGTCCAGAAGGTGGCGAAGGTCGAAGAGCCGCCCGAAACGATCTACATGAACCTGCGCCGCAAGGCGCTCGAGACCAATCCGCAGACGCTCGGCCTGCCCGGCGATTTCAAGGAGGACGAGCCCTACGGTCTCCTGATGGAGCTGGGAATGCCGAATTCGGTCGTGACGCTGGCCTGCTTCGCCGATGGCGACGCCCGCGTCTACTACAAAACGGGCGGCGGCATGGTCGGCGGAGTGTCCCACGAGAGCATCCGCAAGGCCTCCAAGGACCTCATCGCCTTGACCCAGAAAGCCCTCCCTCGCATGACCAAGACGAACACCCACCCCCTCCCGGCTCAGGACCGGGTGCGGTTCTACGCACTGACCTCGCGAGGGACCTTCACGACCGAGACGGACCGGCGGGCCCTGGCGAAGCCCGGAACGAGCTTTCGACCCTGTTTTCCAGCGGCCAGGAGGTCGTCGCCCAAATGCGCCAGGTGCAGGAGGAGCGGGCGCACTGAGGGAGGCCGGCGCGGATCGCGGTCCAGCAGCGCCAGATTCTGGATGGATACGAGCTCTACGAGTTGGTGCGGTAAGACGGGCCGTCGAGGTCCCACTCTGAAAGTGCTGCGTCCAGAGCCTGGCGAAAAGCAGGGGGGTCGATCGCCGGATACCGATAGAGCTCCGGCTCGATCTGTTCGAAGCGCCTGCGTAGCTCGTCAGGCTCGACCAACCCGCGGCTGATCATTTCCCTGACGTCGACGCGATCCTGGACATGGCCACGCTGGATCTTGGCCAGGGCTTGGGCATAGAAATCGTAGTGGTAGAAGGACAACCGACCTTCCCTTGCGATGAACGCGCTGCGCTCCTTCCAGCCTGGGACCTCGGGGATGAACTGATCGGGAGCCGCCAGCTCGATATTGATCTCCAGCCGGTCCTTGATCTGGGGAAGAGCCCGGAAAAGCCGGTCGGCTTCAGGATCCATCTTGATGTCCACGTCTATCGTGCTCGGCCGCCAGCCTAGGAGGACCGCCGTGGCTCCTCCTGTGAAATAGAGACGGACGTCCCGGTCCGCCTCGCCTCCCAAGGTCTTCATGAAACGGCGGATCCGCTCCGTGTCTACAGGCCGACGCATTCCGCTGTGTTCTCGAAGCTGACGAGCCGCCGCACCAGGGCGTTGTAGCGGGAGTGGGCCGAGTCGGAGTCGGTCTCCGCAAGCCGGTCGTAGAGGCGGTGCTCGGGAGAAGGGAAGACGTTGTCCGGCACCGGCAGACCCAGACGGCGCAGACGGGGAGCGCCAATCGAGACGAGCAGGGCGGGAATGGTCTCGTCGCCCCGGGCGAGATCCGCGAGACCTTCCTGGACGAGATCGCCGCCGGGAAACGCAGTCAGGTCCATGCCGGGAGTATACCGACGGATTGTAGCCGACGCTCTGAAATGGGAAGGGACGTTCCGCGATGGAACGCCCTCGGGGCCGGGACCCGATGGGTCGGAAGGTCTCGGGCAGGTGTGCGGCGCTACTCCTCTTCGGGCCTGAAGTTGATCGTGATCGTGTAGTAGACCGCCACCGGCTTGCCGTCCAGGGTCGCCGGCTGGAAGAGCCAGGCGGAGAAGGCTTCAACGGCGGCCTTGTCCAGATCCTCATGGCCAGAGGACTGCTTGACGGTCGGGTCCTTGACCTTTCCCTGCTTGTCGATGGTGATATCGAGCACAGTGGTGCCTTCCACCTTGTCCTTCCGAGCGCTGTCCGGATACTCCGGTGGTGTTTTGGACAGCACCTTCGGCGGCTGGACCTTGCCTCCGACCCGGACCGGCTTGTCGTCGGCCCAGGCTGTACCCGTCATGGGAAAGGCGAGGATGCCGAGGACCGCCGTCAGGGCGAGCAGCCCGGCGAAGGTGGTGATGAGACCAGCGATGCGACGACGCGACATGGGGACCTCCTTGCAGAGTTGGGCCACCCGCTCGCGCAGGTGACTACGGTGAAAGAAAGGCAGGCCGGGGACTGCGGTCTGCCAGGACTGGCAGGCGACGGCGCGCAGGGCTTCGAGATACGCCCGGCGCGAGCCGGTCAGGCGCACGACCTCGCGGTCCACGACCTGCTCGCGGCTCAGGGCGATCCGGGAGAGGAGCATCCAGACGCCCGGATGGAACCAGAGGAGGGCACGGACCCCCTCCTCGAAGAGGGCGAACAGCCAATCGCGGCGGCGGACGTGGAGCAGCTCGTGGCAGATGATCCCACTCTGCGCAGCGGGCGGCAGCTCCGGAAAGGCGCCGGGCAGCAGGACGACCGGCCGCCGCCAGCCGAAGGTCACCGGACTCTCCACCCGCGGCGAGACGAGGAGGCGCGCTCTCCTCTCCCGATCCCCCAGGCGGTCAACAGCCTGGGCGACCGCGGGGGCGAGCGTGGCAGGCCGGGCGTGCCGCCGCCAGGAGCGCAGCACGCCGAGGCCGAGCCCCAGCCAGGCCAGACGGCCGAGGGCTCCGGCCGCGAGCCCGACGAGCAGAAGACCCTGGAGGGTCCAGGCCCCCTCGGCCGCGCCGGCCGCCGCGAGCCCGCCGAGCCAGCGGCCGGTGACAGTGACCACGGCCCCCTCCACGAAGAACGGCCGGCCGGCGTCGGGCTGGAGCAGGGGCAGCAGGACGACCGCGAGCAACAGGCCCTGCCAGTACGCGAGGCAGGCCCTTGGGGATTGCATCCGGAAGAGAGACGGGAGCAGGAGGCCGATGCCCAGGAGCAAGGCGCTCTGCAAGGCCCAGGCGGTCAGATCGGCGACGAGGGTCGAGGCGCTCATGGCTCCGGGTCCTCCTCAGGGGCTTCGTCGCGTGTCTCGTCGATGAGACGCGAGATCTCCTCCAGGTCGCTCTTCGACAGCTTCCGCTCCCGCAGCAGGCTCAGCACCAGCGGCTGGGCCGCGCCGTCGAAAACGCGGTCGACGAAGTCCTCGACCATGCCGCCGACCACCTGCGTACGGGTCTGAGAGGGCTCGTAGACATAGGCGCGTCCCTCGGGCCGCTTCACCAGGTGTCCCTTGCTCTCAAGGATGTTCATCATGGTCATGACCGTGGTGTAGGCGACCGTCTTACGCTCCCGCAGCGCCTCGTAGACATCGCGCACGGTGCCGGTCTTCCGCTCCCAGACCACTTTCATGATCTCCAGCTCCTGCTCGGTCAGAATTCGGGTCGTCTTCATGTCTACTAGAACGTTAGTACTAGAAAGTTCGTTCGTCAAGCCCTTTGGACGGGGTGGGGGCGAGAGAAGTTCCCGGCCGGGCCGGGCTTCAGGGAGCTCCGATTCCGGCTTCCTGCCGCACAGCCTGCGCCAGATCGCGGGCGAGCTTACTGCGGGCACCGATCTCTTCCAGACGGGCGAGCTCGCCGCGCAGCGCCGGCGAATCCCGCAGCTTCTCCCGTGCGGGCCGCGCGAGGAGATAGGGGTCCAGAGCCTCGAAGGGCTGGCAATCCGGGCAGGGCCAGCCGACGTTACGGCGCCTGCTCCACAGGGCCCCGTTCTCGTCGAACCAGACCAGGGCGAAATCGCCCCGGGCGCGCAGGATGTCCGAGACCTGGACATTGATCGGCGCGAACAGGCCCGACGGCATGACGACGTGATCGATCCCGTAGCGGTCGATGTCGGCGCCGAGCACCTGCGGATCGCCCGTCCGCGCATACCTCTCCAGGAAGGAGGCCGGGAAGACCTGCGGCACCCGGCCGTCGATGTAAATGGTCACGGCCGGCCAGAGGCGGAACGCCACGTAGCCGTGGGCCTCCTTCGACGTGCAGTAGACCCGGCCGCCGAGGCCGTGGCTTTTCAGAAAATCAGTCTGCGCGACCGGGTTGGTGCGCGGATCGACGCCGACCCCGAGAGGGCCGAGCATGTCGCGCTGGGCCAGGGCGAGGACGGTGGCGGCCAGCAGGAGAGCCACCAGTCTCTCCGTCCGCGGCGTGAGCCGGCGCGCCACGGCTCCCCAGCCCAACAGATCGAAGCGAAGATAGGGAATGGCGGCGATGGCGAACACCGGCGTCATCATGGCGTGACGGAACGCGAGGACCAGGAGAACGGCCAGCACGAGTTGCTGGCAGACCTCTTTTGCGGGACGGAGGCTCCGGGCGACGCTCACGACCCAGGCCAGCGCAATCAGCAGGAAAACCATCAGCGGTACATGCGTGAGCGAGAAGAATTTCCAGACCGGGTCCCACTCCGCCGAGACCTTGTCGCCGAAAATCTCGGAGACCGATCCGAAGAAGCGACTGAGATTGGGCGTCAGCAGCACCGAAGCCGCCATCGCCGCGCCGAGCCCGAAAAGACGCTTTCGGATTGTCCGGTCCGCCAATATGGCATCGGCAAAGACCGCGCCGCAAAGGCCCATCCCCAACATCCACGACGGGTGGAAGTTGACCCAGACGATGAAGAGCGCCACGAGCCCGGCTGCGGCTCCGGCCGACCATCGTTCCCGCAGGCGGGTGGCCAGAGCATGGGCGCCAGCCAGGAGCAGAAACGCATAGCTGTGCGGCCGGTCGGCGGTGCGCACCTGGGCCACGAGGAGCAGCGCGGACCCAGCCAACAGCGCCGCCAGCTCACGGCCTCCCGCCCCCAGAAAAGCTCCTCCCCGCCGCCGCCAGTGGTGCACGACCAGAAAGACCGTCCCACCGAGGCTGACGGCCCGGAGGACCGTGAGCCCGAGCGCCCCGCCAGCCGACCAGGCGAGGTACATCAGCACCCCCGCAAGCCACTCCCAGTTCGTCCAGGGAGCCCCCTGGAACGTGAAGCTGAACGGATCGACCGCAGGCACCCGGCCGGTCTCGAGCACCAGCCGCCCCGTGAGCATGTGCCACCAGTGGTCGTCGCAGAGCACCCAGAAACAGACCATGTAGAGGGAGATCCCGAGCAGCACGAGCGCGGTCGGCCAAGCCCTCCGGACAGCGGCCTGCGGGGCGGCCACAGAATCCGGCGCGGACGCCGGGGCGGATGGGTCGGAGCGTGGGATCAAGCGCGGACAAGCCTACCCTACCTCCCCGGGTTGAACGCCGCCGACACGACGGTCCTGAACAACTTTGCGCAGATCAGGCGACCGGATCTCTTGCAGAGGGCCTTTTCCGGTCTCGCTGCTCCCAGAGAGGTGCGTGAAGAGGGCGCCAGCAGCCGCAATTGGGTAACAACGGTGGAATTGGGTAAAAGAATTGGGTAACAAGTACCCCGATCGAGGTATCGAGCGACAGCTCGGATCAAGCTTCCAGCTCCACCCGTGCCGCCGCCCAGCAGCCACTTCGTCCTCACTGAGGCTCGCGCTGGCTTCGGCCATCCGCGCACGAAGGCGCCCGAAGCGCCGGAGGACATCGCCTTCCGTGAGCTCCTGATACCGGAGGAACTCCTCGTAGGGAATCAGGGCCGCCCGCGGCTGGCTTCCCCGGATCAAAACGTACGAAACATGCTCCTCGGCCACCTCGTGGAGCACCGCCTTGAACCGTCGCTGAAGGTCGGTGACACCGATGATCTTCGGCATGGGAATCGACTCTATCGAGAGAAACATGAAGTCAGCTTCATAGCCTGCTACACGGCTCAGGATCATAGCATGGGCGCTCAACCGGGAAACGGGGTCGAGGACTCCAGAATCTGGTACTTTATGCCGAGGAGGAGTGCCATGTCACAGAGAGCGAAGCTGTTCAAGGCCGGATTGATCTCGCGCGAAGGCGAGAGGGTCGTCCTCGAACCTGCGGGCCGGAGATGGAGCCAGGAGTTCCTGGACCTCGCTGGAAGCGCGCCGGATTTCCCCTACCCGGAGGAACCCCCCGGCGGTGGCGTCGCTCGGCCAGACTATGGTCCGAGGACAATCCAATGACCCGGACCACGATCTCCCAACCCGACCTTGCCAGGAAACCCCAGGAGGTTGTGGACAAGGTTCAGCACGGAAGCGTGGTGGTTGTGGAAAGCTTAGGGCGGGAACAGGTGATCCTGCTCGAGCGCATGCAGACGCCGGCGACCAGGAAGGGAATGGAGACGGCGTTCCATGCCACCCCGGCGGCGCTCGGTCGGGCCGCGGTCAAGGCGGCGCGGCGGCGGCGCTGAGGGCGGCTGCCGTATACGCCTGTGGGCACGGTGTCGGCGAATATGTGAGTCAGGATTGGGCGCCATAAGGGAAGCCAGATGCTGCCAGAGCCGCCAAGGTTTGAAGATTCCGAATGGGACCGGTTCTCTTCGGATAGAGACTGGCTTCGTCCGACGTTTGAGTTGTGTCGCCATGTGGGGTTGCTTGCCATTCATTTGAGCACCATAGGCCCCAGAACTCCTGGTGTTATCGAACACCCGGAGCTTGAGTATGCCGTGATTCGGGGACTCATCAACAGGTGCAGCCGCCTGATCTTAGCAGCAGTAAAGCTCGCGGCGGAGCGGAAGCATGGAGAAGTGATTGCCGCTCTTACTCGGTGCATTTGTGAGTCGGCAATCAAGGCCTGCTGGCTAATGAAGCGTAACGAGCCGGGACTCTTCAAGCGTTACATGGCGGATGGGCTACGTGCGGACCTGAGGCTTCACGATCAAGTTAAATCCCGAATTACAGACCGCGGAGGGCGAGATTGGATAGTTGAAGACCGCATGCTTAAGTCCATAGCTCAGTGCATCGAACTCGCAGGAATGACCGAGGACGAAGTCCGCTCAAGCAAGCCGTTGCATGACTTCTTCTCTATTTGCCGAGATCTGGACCTTCCGCCGGAGGGGTATATAGCCATTCAGTCGATGGGGTCTCATACGATACATGGCAGCTGGACCGATCTCCTGTTTCACTATCTTGAAGTTGATGGCGGTACGTTTGAAATTCGAGACAACAACGTACAACCTCATGTGAACTACTTGGCTGTGGTCTCACTTGAAGTCCTGCGTACCCTTAAAGAGTACATTGCTTTCAGCGTTGCCAATGAGGCCTCGTGCGGTGAACTAGCGGGCGTATGCGATCGTACAGAGAAAGAGATTCTCAAGGTATTTCGGGCCTCTGTGTCGGACGACTACGAAGAGAGGGCATAGGATAGCCCATAGCCCCCAACCCGGCCATTGCAGCGATCGGCTGGCGCCACCGCCGAACGGCATCCACGTCGTACGTCTATAATCTACCCAACGATGTTTCAGATCACTGGCACCTGGGAGGGGTACTATGAATATCCCTTTGACGAACGGCCTGAGCATTCGCGGGAACCGGACAGAGTGCACTTCCGCATGCACCTCCAAGAGACCGGGAACGGTCGGGTTCACGGCGAGCTTTACGAGAGGGGGCCTCTTGCGTTTCCGGAGCCTGGCCAACTCGAAGGCACATCAGGCCTCATCTCGGTCAACTTCCGCAGAGACTCACCCGTTCTGAGGATTCGATCCAACAACGAGCTGATCACCCTCACTGAATGGATTCATCGGCTCTACGGACCGAGATCGAAGTGAATCCGCTGCCCCACCAAACGGTGCACTTCCGTGCGCTCCTCATCCGTTGGCCCGGGTTCATGGCTGGTTCGTGGTCACACCCCGATATCGCCATCGTCCAACAACTCCGGCTGGCGCGTCGACTGGCCCCCGCGTTCCGGAAACTGGCAGGCGAAGCGCATGCGCGATGGCGCCTGACTCCCAACCGTTGGCCGTCGCTAAATCGCCTGCGTGAGAGACCAGCGAAGGTGTACAGATTCCGCCTCGGCATGACGGCGTATCTGCGCCAGATAATGTTATCCACGTCAGATAAGCTTACACTGGCCCGGATAACGGTATCTGCGCCAGATAAGCTTATCCACGCCAGATAGTGTTATCTGCGCCGGATAAGCTTACGCTGGCCTGGATAAGCTTATCCGCGGCAGATAGTGTTATCCACGCCGGATAAGCTTATCCGCGCTGGATAAGCTTATCTACGCCAGATAGTGTTATCTGTGCCGGATAAGCTTGCGCTGGCCTGGATAAGCTTATCCGCGGCAGATAGTGTTATCCACGCCGGATAAGCGTATCCGCGCTGGATAAGCTTATCTGCGGCGGATAGTGTTATCTGTGCTGGATAAGCTTACACTGGCCCGGATAACGGTATCTGCGGCGGATAAGCTTACGACGGCGTAGCTGCATCGATCTGCAGAGGATGCTGCGAGGCTGTGGCGCGGGCTGGCGCGGTGGGAGCGTTCGAAGATGGGAGCGGAATACGGGGAGCGTGGCCGCTACGCTCCTCAGAGCAGAGCTGCTGCGGATCGGCCGTGGGGATCGCGGTGGTGGCGCTGGCGGAAGGGCTGCAGGTGGAGCTCCGCGAGCTTTTCCGACTGCAGGCCATAGTGCTCCTGGAGGATCTTGCTCGCCGCGGTCAGCAGCCGGTCGCCTTCGATGAGCAGCGCCCGGATGCGCTGGCTCGCCTCCTGCCGGCTGGTGGTGAGGACGGCCTGTTCCCGGGTGACGCCCTGGGCCTCGGCCAGGATCGCTTCGATCGGAACACGAATGCCGTCCAGGTGGACGAGCTCGGACACATGGCAAGCAGAGCGGCGATGAACCGCGCCAGTGCGCCCAGTTTTCCTGCATAGGTTGCTTCAGCCATTTCCTTCTCCTTCTTGAGCCCGAGGGCTCGGACATCCAGCGCCGGAAGTGGCGACGGAGTGCGCATAGTCTGTACGACGTGCATGGCGATGTCAAGGCCTCGTTTGACTTCGGCCGTCGAGCGTAGCAGGCTACCGCATATTGAAGAAGGTGTGATGATGCCGATCGACCGAGAGATCGGGATCACCGCCGCAAGGCGATTCCCGCGATGCTGGCGGAGCGCCCGGCTCTTTGACAATTGAGAAGGTGAGAAAGGACGGCGGCCCCGGGTCCAAGGGCACCGCCGTCAAGAAGTGCCTGGCAGTGCCACGCGCGGCATGCCCAAGAACCCTGGTAGACTCGCTTGGGAGGTGGTTTCTATGGAGAACAACTCAACCTCACCCGAGATCGTGATCCGGGATGGTAGGCCTGTGGCCGTGATACTGAGCCTCGCCGAGTACCGCGAACTGCTTGAGAAAAGCTGAAGACCTCCGCTCAGTCTCGTTAGGTGTTCAAGAAGGAGGGTTGCTTGAAGTTCAAAGTCGATGTCAAGAGTGACGTACCCTTTCCGCCTCGCGGCGTCTACCGGTGCCTGCTCGCCGAAGACGGCTTACATCTCAAAAAGGGACGAAGCACAAAACTTCATATTCCTCGAGGTACACCTATCCATTATCTTGAAGAGAATCGCGTGCGAGTCGCTCACAATGGCTCAGCTTTCGACCTAACGGTCAAGAAATTTGCGGCGTATACCGACCGCCTGGCGAAAGACATCACGGCCTTCATCGCTGACTCGGGCGCCCAGCCTCTTGACTCCAACTATACAATGCCCTGGTTCTTAACTGTGCCCTGTCTGCTACCCTTGGGCATTCCTATCCTTACGCTGGGTGGTGTTGTGCCAGCCGGTATCGGCGCCGGCTTCGCTGCGGCTGCATTTTCAGTCGCCCGCAGGGAACAGTGGTCATTGCTTACCCGACTTCTTGGCGTTGCCGGGATTGCAGCTCTTGCTTACCTAATGCTCATTGTTTTCCTAGGCGGCGGGATTCTTCTGCTCAAGTAAACTACTAGCCCAACCGCCGCAGCGCCTCCTCAAGCCGCGGGAGAGCTGCATCGATCTCCTCGATGGAGACCGCTCCCACACTGAGGCGGAACCAGCCGTCGTCCGTTGTCGCGCCGAAGGCCTGGAAGGGGATGATCCCGATGCCGGCAGCCTCCAACAGGTAGCGGCGCACGTCGTCGTTGGTGCGCAGCTCGTCCCCGGAGGCGGTCCGGCGGCCGAAGGGGTGGATCCGGGCCGTCAGGTAGATGGCTCCCATAGGCGGGATGCTCTCGACCGGCAGCCCCCGGCCCTTCATCGCCTGGATGCCCTCGTGCAGCCGGTCGAGCCGTGCTTCGACCTCCGGCAGGAAGGCGGCGAGGAAATCCCGGGTCCCCTCCGCATCGTCGAGCAGGCCCACGGTGGCCACCTGCTCCGGCCGCGGCGCCCAGGCGCCAACATGGCCCAGCACGGCCGACATGCGCGTCATCACGTCCACGGGGCCGACTCCCCAGCCGACGCGCAGCCCGGTGGCCGCGAAGGCCTTGCTGATGCCGTCCACGAACACGGTGTAACGCGCCATCTCGGGCAACAGCCCAGGCGGCGTGAAGTGCTGGGTGTCGCCGAAGCGGAGCATCCAGTAGATGTGGTCGTACATCAGGTAGAGGGGACGCTCGCCGCGGCGCTCGCGGGACTCGTTCTCTTCGAGCACCGCCTCGCAGGTGCCGAGGAGAGCGTCGCGCGAGAAGGCGGTGCCCGTGGGGTTGAGAGGCGAGTTGAGGCAGAGGAGGCGCGCGCCCGGGAGCGCACCGGCCAGGGATTCTCCGGTCGGCAGGAAGCGGTGCTCGGGGCGGCAGACCACCGGCACCCCGACGCAATCCGCCATGTGGATGTAGTGGTTGTTGTTCCAGCTCGGCACCGGGTAGACCACCCGGTCGCCGGGATCGCACAGGGTGCGGAAGATGCCGTAGATCACCGGCCTGGCCCCGCCCGCGATGAGCACCGAGTCGACCGGATAGCGCAGGCCGAGGTCGCGTTCATAGAACCGGACGACCGCCTCCCGCAGCCTCTGGATGCCGCTCGACGGAGGATAGTTGGTCTCGCCGTGGTCGAGAGCGGCATGGATGCCCGCCGAGAGCCGCGCCGGGATCGGGAAATAGCGGGTGTCGAAATCGCCGACCGTCAGGTTGCAGACCGGCTTACCCGTGGCCATGAGGACGCGGATCTCGCCCGCGATGCGGAGGATCTCCGAGCCGACGAGACCGGCCGCCATGGCCGACACCCGGCCGGAGGGGTTGGGGCCGGGGTCACGGACCGACACGGTGACATCCAGGGTGTCGAGGGGCTCGTGCACGAGGGGCTCTTTGAGGGTAGTCATCGAGACACCATTCTAAAGCGGACCGGGGTAGACTTTCCGCTTCTCGTGCCCAAGAGGGCGAAGGAGCGGCTTGCGATGAGAATCCTGGTAGCCCTGGGCGGCAATGCCCTGCTGCGCCGCGGCGAAGAGCTGAGCGCGGAGAACCAGAGGAGGAACGTCCGGATCGCGGCCGAGGCCTTGGCTCCCCTCGGCCGCGAGCACGAGCTCGTCATCACGCACGGCAACGGCCCCCAGGTGGGCCTCCTGGCGCTCCAGGGCGCCGCCTATCACGCGGTCAGCCCCTATCCTCTGGACGTGCTCGGCGCACAGACCGAGGGGATGATCGGCTACATGATCGAGCAGGAGCTCGGCAACATCCTCCCCTTCGAGCAGCCTCTGGCCACCATCCTCTCGATGGTCGAGGTCGATCCGGACGATCCTGCCTTCCAGAACCCGACCAAGCCCATCGGCCCGGTCTACTCGGAGCAGGAGGCGAAGCGCCTCGCCCAGGAGAAGGGGTGGACGGTGGCGCCGGACGGCCCCGGGTGGCGGCGCGTGGTCCCCTCTCCCCTGCCCCAGCGGATCTTCCAGATCCGGCCGGTCAAGTGGCTGCTCGAAAAAGGGTGCATCGTCATCTGCGCCGGCGGTGGCGGCATCCCGACTTCGTACGCCCCCGGCCGCCAGCTCCACGGCATCGACGCGGTGGTGGACAAGGACCGCGCGGGCTCCCTCCTCGCCCGCGAGCTGGAGGTCGATGCCTTCATCATGGCCACCGACGCCGACGCGGTCTATCTCGACTGGGGCAAGCCGACGCAGCAGGCAATTCGCCGCGCCGCGCCGCAGGCCCTCGCCGACCAAGGTTTCGCCGCCGGCTCCATGGGCCCGAAGGTCGAGGCGGCGATCGAATTCGTGGAAAAAACCGGCAAAATTGCCGCCATCGGCGCGCTCGCCGATCTCGAGCGGATCCTCCGCGGCGAGGCCGGCACGATCGTCACGGGCGACGCGGCAGGGCTCGAGCTCTACGAGCCGGCGCGCTGAGCCTCACCACGTCATCTGGTACAGCATCCAGTAGACCACGACGCCCGTCACCGACACGTAGAGCCAGATCGGCAGGGTCCAACGGGCGATCCGCACGTGGCGGTCGTAGCGCTTCCGGTACGCCCGCCAGACCGTGATGCCGGCCAGGAACGGCACGCAGGCGGCGAGGATCGTATGGGTGAGCAGGATCGTGAAATAGACCGTCCGCGCCGCGCCGGTCCCCTGGAAGCGGACCGAGCCGACCTGGGCGTGGTAGGTCAGATAGGAGGTGAGGAAGAGGGCCGAGCAGACCAGGGCGGCGATCATCACGTTGCGGTGCGCGATCGGCCGCCGTCTGCGGATGAGGACCCAGGCCGTCACGAGTAAGATGGCCGCCAGGCTGTTGAGCGCCGCGTTGACCGCGGGTAGGTCTCGGACGTCGAGCATGGGGCGATTCTATGCTCTATGTCCCAGGCCGGGCCGCCAGAAAGGAGGGAATCGATGGGCCGGAGGAAGGTCGTCATCATGGGAGCCGCTGGGCGCGACTTCCACAATTTCAACACCCTGTTCCGCGACGACGAACGCTATGAGGTCGTCGCCTTCACCGCCGCCCAGATCCCCGACATCGAGGGGCGGACCTATCCGCCGGTGCTGGCCGGACCGCTCTATCCGCAGGGCATCCCGATCCGGGCCGAGGAGGAGCTGGAGTCGCTGATCCGCACACACGGGATCGACGAAGTCTGGTTCTCGTACTCGGACATCTCGCATCTGGACCTGATGCACAAGGGCAGCCGGGTGGTCGCCTGGGGGGCCCACTTCGGGATCTGCTCGGCGCTGCGCACCATGCTGCGGTCGAGCAAGCCGGTCATCGCGGTGACCGCTGTCCGCACCGGCGTCGGCAAGTCGCAGACCACGCGCTACATCTCGCGCATCCTGCGCGACCTCGGCAAGAAGGTCGTGGCGGTCCGCCATCCCATGCCCTACGGCGATCTCACCAAACAGGTGGCGCAGCGCTTCGAGACCTACGAGGACCTCGACCGCCAGGAATGCACCATCGAGGAGCGGGAGGAGTACGAGCCGCACATCGACAACGGCTTCGTGGTCTATGCGGGCGTCGACTACGAGAAGATCCTGCGCCAGGCCGAGGAGGAGGCCGAGGTGATCCTCTGGGACGGCGGCAACAACGACACGCCGTTCTTCCGGCCGGACCTCCACATCGCGCTGCTCGATCCGCACCGCCCGGGCCACGAGCTCTCCTACTACCCCGGCGAGACCAACCTCCGGATGGCCGGCCTGCTGATCGTCAACAAGGTGAACACGGCGGACCCGAAGAACGTCGAGCAGGTCCTGGAGAGCTGCCGCCGCGCGAACCCGGGCGCGCGGGTGATCCAGTGCCGCTCGGCGATCCGGGTCGATCATCCCGAGCTGATCCGCGGCAAGCGGGCGCTGGTGGTCGAGGACGGGCCGACCCTGACCCATGGCGGCATGAGCTACGGCGCCGGCTGGTACGCCGCCCAGGAGGCGGGCGCGGCCGAGATCGTCGATCCGGTGCCGTACGCCGTGGGCTCGATCCGCGAGATCTACGAGAAGTATCCCAACGCCCGCAAGATCCTGCCCGCCATGGGCTATGGCGAGCGCCAGATCCGCGAGCTCGAGGCGACCATCAACGCCACCCCGGCCGACGTCGTCGTCGAGGGCACACCGATCGAGCTCCGCCGCATCCTGAAGACCGACAAGCCGATCGCCGACGTGCGCTATGAGCTCGAAGAGGTCGAGCCAGGTGTGATCGAAGCCGAGGTGCGGCGGGTGGTGGGGTGAGGGTCCCGGGGGTGAGGTTTTCGGCCTCACCCCCGAAGAGACCTACGGCGCCGGCGCGGCCGGCACCGCCACCGCGACAGGCTCGGGTGCGGCCACTACCGGCGGCTTGGGCGCGTTGTCCGTCAGCCACTTTTCGTAGTCAGCCTCGGCGTGGACCGCGTAGTAGCCCTGCATCCGGTAGTGGGTGAGGCCGCAAAGCTGGGCGCAGGCGATCTCCCAGCAGCTCTTGGGCTTCTGGGAGATACAGCCTGGGAGCAGCCCTTCCACCGGCGTCACCTTGGTCGGCGTGAAGTGGACCGGGATCACCATGCCCGGGATCGCGTCCTGCTTGACCCGCATCTGCGGCAGGAAAAGGCTGTGGATCACGTCCTTGCTGCTGAGGTAGATCAGCGCCTGGCGGTTCACCGGCAGGTGGAGCTGGTTCAGGGTGATGATGTCGTCCTTGCCCAGCGGATCGTTGGGATCGAGCCCCAGCGGGTTCGTGCCGGTCCGCACGAGCTTGGAGTCCGTACGCCCCCAGACGCCGTCCTTGCCCGGATAGTGGACGTTCCAGGCGAACTGCTCGGCCACCACGCGCACCTTCACCGCGTTGGCCTCGTCCGGCACGTTGACCCGCCGCGCCCAGATCGGCACGGCGAAGGCGACGAGCAGGATCACCTCGACGAGCACTACGCCCGCCTCGCCGTAGGTCGAGAACTTCCCCTTGGCCCCGGTATAGCTCGCCACCGGGTTGCGCCCCTTGCGGAAGCGGAACAGGGTGTAGACGAAGAAGAGGCCCCAGCCCACGAAGAGCACGATCATGAACCAGTGGACGATCGCCGTCAGATAGTCCAGCTCCGCGCCATGGGCGGACGCGTTCTCCGGAAAGTTCAGGGGCAGACCGAGATTGTTGCTCATCAATGTTTCTCCCCGCGAATGAGGCGCAGCCGCGGCCGGATCCCCTGCTTCTCCGCCAGCCGCTTCGAGCGCTTCCGAAAGTCCCAGATCACCTTGCCGATGCCGACGTACACCAGGCCGACCACGCCGATGAGCATGAGGATGGCGTTGTTCATCCCCCGGGTCATCGGTGCGTCCGACGCTCCATAACAAGTGGCGCAGGCCGCGGCGATCCGCGGCAGGGCCAGCAGCAACATTCCGACGATCGCCGCTCTGCGCATTTCAGACCTCCTTCACTCGTCCGAATCGAGCGCGCGCAGCTTCTTGCGCACCCGGACACCGTAGAACGCCAGCACGATCCCTACCAGCAGGAAGAACACGCCCAGCGCCAGGTCGCCCCCGTTCCGCGACGCCATCCAGCCCTGGATGCCCCACACGCCGACCAGGGCCGCCAGGACGATCGAGGCGGCGATGAAAAAGAGGTGGAACGACCGCAGCGACAGGCTCATACCTTCCGCAGGTTCAAATCCCAGAGGGTCGGGTAGAGGAGAAGGACCAGGAAGAAGAGGACGGTCAGGAGCAGCACCCAATAGATCAGCCTGCGCTCGTGCAGGAGGTGCATGAAGAACCCTGCGACGAGCGAGCCCTTGAAGAGCGCGATCAGGAGGGCCACTCCGACGGCGAGCACCGGGGGCATGTGGAAGTAGCTGACCCCGACGGTGAGGACCGTCAGGATCGCCAGGGCGACGAAAACGCTGATGTACGTCTTCGTCTCTTTGCGGATCGCCTCGGCGTCGTGCTCGTGCTCCATATCACCACCCTCCTACAGGAGATAGAGAACCGGGAACAGGAAGATCCACACCAGGTCGACGAAGTGCCAGTACAGGCCCGCCACCTCGACGCGGTTGGTGAACCGCTGCGGATCGCGGTGAAAGAGCTTCGCGCCCGGCCCCCAGAGATAGCCATTGACGACGATCCCGCCGAGGACGTGCAGGCCGTGCAGGCCGGTCAGCGTGAAGTAGATGGCAAAGAAGGTGTTGGTGCTCGGGAAGTGATCGTGGTGGAACTTCTCGCTGTACTCGATGTACTTGATGACCAGGAATCCGAGCGCGCAGAGGAGCGTCAGCCCCATGTAGAGGCGGAACTTCTTCAGGTTGTTGAGCCGCAGCGACGCCCAGGAGAGGACGACCGTGACGCTGGAGGCGATCAGGACCATCGTGTTGAGCGTGGCGAGCGGCACGTTCAGGCCGAGGTCGCGGCCGTGCGGCCAGGTCTCGGCGCCCGTGCGCAGCAGGATGTAGGTCGAGAACAGCGCGCCGAAGAGCATCACCTCGGAGGCGAGGAACAGCCAGATGCCCAGCTTGGCGTTGTAGAGCCCGGTGTCGGGGCGCGCCTCTGTGTTGTAGGGAATCTCCATCGCCTAGGCCTCCTGGAGCTCGTGATGCTGGGGAACGAAGTCCCGGGGCGCCCCCGGGAGGCTGTAGTCGTAGGGACCGCGCACGACGGTCGGGACCTCGACGAAGTTGCCGTGGGCGAGCGGCGGCGAGGTGGTCGCCGACCACTCGAGCGTCGTCGCCTCCCAATAGTTGTCGCCGACCTTCTTACCCTTGAAGATGCTCCAGAAGAAGTTGACGATGAATGGGATCTGGGCGATCCCCAGCAGCCAGGCCGAGACCGACATGAACTCGTTCCACTCGAGCACGCCCTGGGCGTGAGAGTAGGTGTGGCCGCCGTCGTAGAGCCGGCGCGACACGCCGGCCAGGCCCTGGATGAACATCGGGCCGAAAACGCCGTTGATGAAGATGAACGACGGCCAGAAGTGGAGCTTGCCCAGCAGGTCGTTCATCTTGCGGCCGGTGATCTTGGGGAACCAGTAGTAGATGCCGGCAAACATGGCGAAGATGGTCCCCGGCGCCACCACGTAGTGGAAGTGGCCGATCACGTAGTAGGTGTCGTGCAGGTGGATGTCGGCCGGCGCGAGGCCGAGCGGCAGGCCGGTCAGGCCGCCGATGGCGAACATCGGCAGGAAGGCCAGCGCGAAGAGCATCGGTACCGTAAAGCGGATCGAGGCCCCCCACAGCGAGATGATGAATGCCGTCAGGACGATGACCGACGGGATCGAGATGATCAGCGTCGTGGTCTGGAAGAAGGTGCTCATCGCCGTGCCCATGCCGGTCATGAACATGTGGTGCGCCCACACGATGAACGACATGAAGCCGAGGAAGGTGACGGCCCAGACCAGCGACCGGTAGCCCCAGAGCGGCTTGCGGGTGTTGTTGGCGATCACCTCGCCGATGATCCCGAAGGCCGGCAGGATCAGCACGTAGACTTCCGGATGGGCGAGGAACCAGAACAGGTGCTGCCAGAGCAGCGGGCTGCCGCCGCCGGAGACCGCGAGCTGCTGGCCCGAGATCACCAGGCCGCTGGGCAGGAAGAAGCTGGTGCCGGCGAGGCGGTCCATGAGCTGGAGGACGGCCGCGGCCTGCAGCGGCGGGAAGGCCAGCAGCAGCAGGAACGAGGTCACGAACTGCGCCCAGACGAAGAACGGCAGGCGCATCCAGGTCAGGCCCGGGGCGCGGAGCTGGATGATCGTGACCAGGAAGTTGGCCGAGCCCAGGAGCGACGAGACGATCAGGGCGAACATGCCCAGCAGCCACATCGTCTGTCCCGTGGGCGCGATGTCGGCCAGCGGCGGATACGAGGTCCACCCGGACTGGGCGGCGCCGCCCGGCACGAAGAAGCTGACGATCATCAGCACGCCGCCGACGAAGTAGCTCCAGTAGCTGGCCATGTTGAGCTTGGGGAACGCCATGTCTGGCGCCCCGATCTGGAGCGGCACCAGATAGTTGCCGAAGGCGCCCACGGCCAGCGGCACGATGCCGAGGAAGACCATGATCGTGCCGTGCATCGCCCCGAGCTGGTTGTAGAACTCGGGCGCCATCACCCCGCCGGTCTCCTTGAAGAGGAACCCGACGATCGGGATCGCCTTGCCCGGATAGGCGATCGCCCACCGCATCATGGCCATGAGGCTGAAGCCGAAAAAGAGGAACAGGAGGGCGGTGAAACCGTACTGGATGCCGATGACCTTGTGGTCCTGGGAGAAGACGTACTTCTTCCAGAACCCCAGCTCGTGGCCATGGGCCTCAGCGTGCCCAGCAGGGTGGGCGTGATCGTCGACTAGTGCCATCTACCTTCCTCCGTAGCGAACCGCTGCGCTCGATCCCCTTTCAGAGGGACCCGCCGGGCTGTCCTGCCCAGCACTCTCTGCATTGAAGACTTCATACTGACTACGGCTTTCTCGAAGACGCCTGAGTCTACGACAGGGTCTTTCAAGGCCGCAAGGCTATCAGGTCCCGCGCCAGCTTCTGCGTCGACTCCTCGTCGAAAGCCTCATAGTAGCCGCGGATCCGGCCTTCTCCGTCAACCAGCACGAAGCGGGTGCTGTGGAGGATCGGCTCGTCCGGATTGGCGGGATTGCCGGAGGCGTCGACCGCGAGCTTGAAGCCTTCGCGGGAGAGGCGGTGCATCTCCTCCGTCCCGCCGGTCAGGAACAGCCAGCGCTCGGGCGCCGAGAAGGACACGGCGTAGCGCTGGAGGACCTCCGGCCGGTCGTGCTCCGGATCGACGGTGAAGGAGACGAAGCGGACGGGCAGGTCCGGCGGCAGGTCGCGGATCAGGCGCGCCATCCGCCGCGACATCATCGGGCAGGAGGCGGGGCAGCGGGTGAAGATGAAGTCGGCGATCCATGGCCGGCCGGCCAGGTCGGCACGCTGGACGGTGCTGCCGTCCCGGTTGGTCAGCGCGAAGTCCGGAACGGACCCCAGGACGGGGAGGTCGGGCCGTCTGAGGCCATCCAGGCGCTGCCAGAGAGCCGCTCCCGCCACGGCGACGAGGACCGCCACCAGCAGGCCCCAGATCAGGCCGCGGCGCAGGCTCACTCGATCCGTCCCCCGCGGGTCGGGCGGGGCGGTCACGAGACGACGCGGTCGAGCAGCATGACCAGGAGGACCGCGGGGAAGTAGAGGATCGAGATCAGCATCAGCCAGCGTGCCGCGGGCGTCGAGCGGTGGCGCGCGAAGCCGAAGCAGAAGGCCAGGTAGACGAGGCCGAGGACCAGGGCGCCCACGAAGTAGAGGCTGCCCATCAGGCCGAGCGCCGCGGGGAGCAGGCTCACGGGGATCAGCGCCGCGCCCCAGAGGATCGTCTGGCGCGCTGTCCGCAAGCCGTCCGGGTCCTGCACGGTGAGCATGGGGAAGCCGCCGCGGGCATAGTCCTCGCGGCAGAGCCAGGCGATGGCCAGGAAGTGCGGCATCTGCCAGAAGAAAAGGATGCCGAAGAGCACCCAGGCGGCCAGATCGAGCTCGCCGCGCACCGCGCTCCAGCCCATCATGGGCGGGATCGCCCCCGGCACCGCGCCGATGACGGTCGAAAGCGACGTGACCCGCTTGAGCGGCGTGTAGACGAAGGCATAGCCGGCGAGGGCCACGGCGCCCAGGAAGGCCGTCAACAGGTTGACCGCCAGCGCGAGCTCCAGCAGGCCGGCGATCGCGAGGAGCACCCCGAAGAGGAGGGCCGCGTCCGGGTCCATGCGGCCGGCCGGCAGCGGCCGGTTGGCGGTTCGGCGCATCAGGGCGTCGACCTCGCGCTCCATGACGTGGTTGAGCACCGAGGCGCCGCCGGAGACGAGGCCGGTGCCGAGCAGGGTATGGACCAGCAGGAGGAACGAGAAGGTCTCGCCCCCGGCCAGCAGGAAGCCGAGACCGGCCGTCAACACCACCATCAGGGTGATGCCCGGCTTCGTCATCTCGGAAAGATCGGAGAGCCGGACCGACATCGGGACGGTCTCGACGGCTTGCGTAGGCGCTGGTGCTTCGTTCATGAGGTCTCGCTACAATTTTTCTGCAAAAGGGGCACGAGGCGTGAGCCCCGCTCTGGCCCGGGGGAGTTTAGCGCGAACCGTCCGGGGTTTGCACGCCGAGGCCGAACCCCGCGGCGGCGAGCCGGCCGGCATGAGCGGGAGCGTGCCGGAGCACGCCCCCGGGGTGATGAGACCGGCTCGATTCTTCAACCCTGCCCCTGATCGCTCCGTCACGCCGGATCAGACACGATCTACCCCCCGCTCAGCTCTCGTCGTTGCGCTTCTTCCCGGATTTCGGCTTTGGGGGCTTGGGGGTGGTCTTCGGCGCGGGCGGTGTGGTGACGACCTTACCGGCTTGGCGGGCGTCGAGCAGGGCGTTCACCTCCTTCCGGAGGTCTTCGAGCATCTTCTCGATCTCCGGGCGCGGCAGCGACGGCACCTGCTCCGGCGGCGCGGTGTCGGGCGGCGGCTCGGCCGGCGCGGCCCGCCGCAAGGGGAGGATCTGCAGGATGCGCTCGATCTTCTTCCGGGCGTCGGTGGGCTCCGCCGGCTGCTCGGCATAGGCCAGCTCGAAGAACTCCCCGAAATCGAGCCCGAGCGCGTGGACGACCGCGATGATGAAGTCGAGCGGCACCCGGGACTCCCCTCGGAAGTACCTCCCGACGTTGGCGTGCGGGATCTTGGACCGCCGCGCGATCTCTGTGTTGCCATACCCCAGCGTGCGGACGAAGATGCGGAGCATCTCCATCAGGCGTTCCACCTCCTGGCGAACGGGGTCCTCGGTCTCTCTCTTGGGCATAATCATCGTCCTCCGGTGGGATCGAGCATACCATTTACGGTCTGGAAACTCAAATCAGGACACTCTGCTGCCGCTACGGCGCGCTTCGCGGCAGCCGATGCGGCAGCCGTTCGCGGCTACTTCACGACGAAAGAAATTCCTCCTCTGGAACGTTCTCTAGCTGCTATGGGGTGGATCGATGGGCTCGACCGGCTGCACGCGAGGGCGCGCCGGAGCCGCTGGCTCGGGCGGCTCGCAATCCTTACCCGGATCCTGCTGGCCCTCGGCTTCCTGCCGTCCGGGCTGACCAAGGTCCTGGGGAACCAATTCACCTCGCTCGGCCTGGACGACCCTGTGGGGTTCTTCTTCGAGGCGCTCTATCGCACGGGTTTTTACTGGCAGTTCCTCGGCATGGCGCAGCTCGCGGCGGCGATCCTCCTGCTGATCCCGCGCACGACCACGCTCGGTGCGGTCCTCTACTTCCCGATCATTCTCAATATTTTTCTGATCACCGTCTCGATGCACTTCCGAGGCACGCCGGTCATCGCCGGCCTGATGCTCCTGGGCTCCACCTTCCTTCTCGCCTGGGACTGGGACCGGCTGAAGGGTATCGTAGGACCGAGGTCGCCGGCACCGCCGAATTGACTCGTAATCCTGCGATCGATCATTCGCCAGAGTGAGCTCGGGCGTTCTCCGGCTTCTTCAAGTTATTGCGGATCCCAACGGGTGCGCGAGTTGGACGCGGCCGGTGGACTCCAGCACCTGGGCGCCGCTGGCGGTCAGGCGAAGGCCGTCGCCTTCCATTTCGATCCAGCCGGCGCGGAGGAGGCTGGAGAGGACCCTGCGCAGGCGCAGCGGGCTCCAGCCGAAGCGCCGCTCCAGGGTCGCCACCGGCACGACCGATCCCCCTTTCTGGAGATGCAGGAGGAGGAGCTGCCCCGAGAGACGGCCTCTCATCCGCCGCAGGATCAGCAGCCAGGCCAGCAGGCCGTGCCCGGGCGAGAAGAGGAGCGCGCCGAAGAAGAGCATGCCTGCCACGGTGGCCATGGCGCCGGCGATCGAGGCGTCCCACCAGCGGGCGAGGCCATAGCCACCGCAAGCCGAGACAACGCCCAGGAGCACCGCCAGGATGAGCATCCGGTCGAGGCGCTCGGTCAGCAGATAGGCGGTGGCCGGCGGCACGATCAGCATCGCCGCCACCAGGATCGCCCCGACCGACTCGAAGGAGCCCACCACCGTGACCGAGACGGCGCTCATCAGCAGGTAATGGAGGAGGACCGGCGAGAAGCCGAGCGTGGCGGCGAGCCCCGCGTCAAAGGTCGAGAGCGCAAGCTCCTTGTAGAGGATCAGCACCAGGGCGAGGACGAGCAGCAGCACGCCGCCGGTGACCCAGAGGGCCTTGGGGCCGACCTCGCGGCCGGTTGGGACCGTCTGAAAGGGGTTGTGGCGCGGCCGAGATAGTTTATACTCTTCGTTACTCAGGCTTTACTGGCGCCCTGACAAGCCGAAACGGCGGCAGCGCGCATGGACAGATTTGAGGTACGCCTTGCGTTACCTTGATTTCGACCTCTGGATCGACAACCGGGTGGGGGACCATTATCCCCTGCGGGCTGCCTGCCCAGCGCAGGGGGAGGCCCAAGACCGGACGGCCCTGGATCCGGAGTCCGGGCCGCTCCACGAATTCGAAACCCGTCTGGGCAGCAACAAGATCGGCAAGGAGCTGCTCGTCAAGCTCGGCTCTCTGCTCTACGCAGGCGTTTTCGACGCGGAAAACCGTGACATCGGCAGACTTTTCGAACGCTCGCGGGGAGCCTGCAATGCAGAGCGCGATAAGGGCCTGCGGGTCCGGCTCCGCATCGAGGCGCCTTCCATGGCCCATCTGCCCTGGGAGCTTCTCTACTCCCGCCAGGACCGGGAGTTCCTGGCCACGAACGAGGCGACCGCGATCGTCCGGTACCTCGAAGTACCACAGCCCATCCGCTCGCTGGAGACCTCATTCCCGGTGCGGATGTTGGTCGTCATTCCCGCCGTCAAGAACCTCAACACCGCCGCTGAGCGCAAATTCCTGGAGGAGGCAGTGGGCAACCTCGAGCGGCAGAAGCTCATCGAGCTCACCTGGCTCGACGGCATCGTGACCCTCGATCGCGTGAGCGACGCTCTTCTCGAGCAGCGCTTTCATATTCTCCATTTCATCGGCCACGGCGGCTTCCAGTCCGAGCAACCCTTCCTGATTCTCAATCGGACCGCGGAAGACTTTGACTTCGTCGGCCATGAGAGATTCGGAAGCCTCTTCCGAAATCATCCGACGATGAAGCTCATCGTCCTCAACTCGTGCCAGGGGGCCGAGGTCTCGTTAAGCCAGCCGTTGCTCGGGCTGGCCCCCGAGCTGGTCAGGTGCGGGATTCCCGCCGTCATCGCCATGCAGTTCCGGATCCTGGATACGGCTGCCATCCGCTTCGCCCGCGAGTTCTATATGTGCCTCTTCAAGGGGCCGAAACAAGGCCGGTTGGAGCCGGCGATCAGCCATGCGCGCAACCGGCTCAATGCGGAATTCCCCGAATACGGCGTAGTCGCCACCCCGGTGCTCTTCACCCGCGCGCCGGAAGGGGTCCTGTTCGAGCTCTTGACTGGCAAGCCACTTAAAGACATACCCTACTCGCCGCGGCAGCTCGCCGGCGTCGAGGCCGCGAACAGGACCCGCGAGGCCAACTTGGTCCTCCTGGAAGATGATGCAGAACGGCATGTAGAGATTGCAGAGCTTAAGCGCTCCCGTGCACGGATCCGGTTCCGCAACCTCTCCCTGGTCCTGGCGATGGCGATGGCCTTTTTCCTATTCTTCGTCTCCTCATTTAAAGGTCTCGGTCAACTCGATCGGGAGCTGCAGCTGCAGTTGTACTCGAGCTGGCTGGGCAACGGCTTCTCCAGGGAGGAATTCAGTGACCAGATCACTCTGGTCGCGACACGCCAAACGATTGATAAAAGTTGGAGGCGCCGCCATGCGGTGCTTCTGGACCGGCTTTCCGCAGCGGGCGCCACTGTCGTCGTCTTCGATGTGGAATTCTCCGAGCCTGACGATCAAGCCGACAACGAGCTCGCAGCGGCGATGAACCGCGCGGCTTCACGCAACACCGCGGTGGTGGTCGCGGTGGGCCGCCTCGAGGGCGAGGCCCCGGGGCTCTCTCCGATACTGAGGCCAGCCATCACTAGCTGGGGGGTGGCTTGTCTAGGCCAAAGTTTGGCCCCGAGTCCAATCGTCCCACTCGTGACCCAGAAAGGGAATTCTACGCTGTCTCCCAGAGTCCCGGCCCTAGCTTTGGCCGCCGTCCTAGCGTTCCAACGAGCGAGGCCCTCCCGGATTCATGACTTGGGCGGCTTCTCGGATGACGAGGAGACCCATAGCGACCAACCGAATTGTCCGGCCATTAACCCCGGCGACAGAGTATACCATCGCATCATCGCTCTGAGCTCCGCCAAGCCGCTGCGCCTACAGAGACTTTGGTACGAGGATCTCGCGGCTCCCCTCACAGAGGCAACCGCTGCGTTGGTGCGCGGAAAGATCGTGGTCGTCGGCGAGCAAACAGCGCGCTGGCAACGTTTCGTCCTCCGCGGTCTCATTCCCGAGCGCCGATACAGCATGGAGCTTCAAGCGGATGCCATCAATACCCTTTTGTCGGGGATCACCATTCGGCCGGCCTCTGGACCCTGGCAGTTCGTTCTAACCCTCCTCATGGCCATGGCGGGCGCGTACCTTCGATATCGAAACCCTGACCCTCTCCTGCGGCAGAGTGCGCTCGCAGGATTCGTGTTGATGTATCTCGCGGGCGCTGTTATCCTGTATGTCACGTCACAGCTCCTGTTGAACACAGTGTTCCATCTCGGAGCATTCCTGCTGACCTACCTAGGCGTTGGGCGACTTCAAAGGCGGTTCTGGCCATGAGGCAACTTCAAATCAGGTTCTGTCTCCCATCTGCCGCACGGCTCCTCGTGGTGGCTCTCGCGTTTACCAGCATGGGATGCGTCACGGGCAGGCTGCAAGGGGTCATCACAGATGATCGGCTCGCCGCAGCCCCGGAAAACCAACTCGTGCGGATCGAGCGCGATGGGCGCCCAACAAGCACCCGGCTCGGAATGGGGCTGAAGAAGGGCGACCGGATTATCACGGCGTCCGGTACCAGGGCTGTGATCACGTTTGCGAGGGGCAGGTGGAAAGTGATCCTCGAGCCGGAAAGCGAGATCGAGATCCGCAATCCGAGTATCTTCGTGCGCATCGGAGGTGCGATCGTCAAAGGGATCGGGCGCATTCGCAAGGCGTTGAAAGTAGAGACCGAGTGGACCCTCCAGACGCCGAAAGGGACGCTGTACAAGATCGAGGTGCGAGGGGACGAAGTGACCTACAAAGTGGTGGAAGGGCAGCTCCTTGTGACCTCCCGAAGGGGACTCTGGGAACCGATCTTGCTCGAATCCCTCGACCAGATCTCGATCCCAGGATCAGCTCCGCCGCAACGTGATCAACTGGACTCGCAAGAGGCGACGGAGATCCGCCGGGAAGCCCTTCAGGTGCTGGCTCCCCTCGAAGAACCCTTGGAGGAGCGGCAATCCCCGCCACCAGCCCCGGAGCCGGCTGTCTACGACTCGAAGTACTACTGCACGCTCGCCATCGAAACCTTCCAGCGCGGAAGCCGGCTGGAGGCTGCCGACCTGGCGCAGAAGGCGCTCGACTTGCACCAGCAGGACCGCCGCTTGTCGGAATCCGAGTATGACTCCTGCCGGAAGCTCGCCGCTGGGACGGGTGGGGCTGAGAACGTTTCCTCATCCTACTGTGCCCAGGCTGTCGAAGCCGCCAGGCGTGGGGACGTAAAAGGCGCCGCCGACCTGGCGCGCAAGGCGCTCGACTTGCACCAGCAGGATGGCCGCTTGTCGGAATCCGAGCATGACACTTGCCGGAAGCTCGCCGCCGGGACGGGTGGGGCTGAGAACGTTTCCTCATCCTACTGTGCCCAGGCTGTCGAAGCCGCCAGGCGCGGAGACATCAAGGGCGCCGCCGATCTGGCGCGGAAGGCGCTCGACTTGCACCGGCAGGATGGCCGCTTGTCGGAATCCGAGCATGACACTTGCCGGAAGCTCGCCGCCGGGACGGGTGGGGCTGAGAACGTTTCCTCATCCTACTGTGCCCAGGCTGTCGAAGCCGCCAGGCGCGGGGACGTAAAAGGCGCCGCCGACCTGGCGCGCAAGGCGCTCGACTTGCACCAGCAGGATGGTCGCTTGTCGGAATCCGAGCATGACACCTGCCGGAAGCTCGCCGCCGGGACGGGTGGGGCTGAGAACGATTCCTCATCCTACTGTGCCCAGGCTGTCGAAGCCGCCAGACGCGGGGACGTAAAAGGCGCCGCCGACCTGGCGCGCAAGGCGCTCGACTTGCACCAGCAGGATGGTCGCTTGTCGGAATCCGAGCATGACACCTGCCGGAAGCTCGCCGCCGGGACGGGTGGGGCTGAGAACGATTCCTCATCCTACTGTGCCCAGGCTGTCGAAGCCGCCAGGCGCGGGGACCCAAAGGGCGCCGCCGACCTGGCGCGCAAGGCGCTCGACTTGCACCAGCAGGACCGCCGCTTGTCGGAATCCGAGTATGACACCTGCCGGAAGCTCACCAGTGGGAAGGGTCGCGGCAGAGCCGATTCTTCATCCTACTGTGCCCAGGCTGTCGAAGCCTCCAAGCGTGGGGACATGAAGCGTGCCGCCGACCTGGCGCACGAGGCGCTTAAGCTGAACGAGAAGGACCGCCGACTCTCCAAGGCTGAGTATGAAACCTGCCGCGAGCTCACCGGCTCCGAAAAATGAGCCGCAACGTTACAGTTTTCTCCGATAGGTCGTTACGCGCGGAGATCAGTGGACAGGCACCGCAAGCGCGCAAGTATCAATGCCGTCGCCACGGCAAACATGACGAAGGTCAAAAAATTGATCACAAGATCGATCTCTCCGCGCGGCGCGCCCCACTTTCCGGTCTACAACGGATGCGCGAGTTGGGCCCGGCCTGACGTTTCCAGCACCTGGGCGCCGCTGGCGGTCAGGCGGAGGCCGTCGCCTTCCATTTCGACCCAGCCGGCGCGGAGGAGGGTGGCGAGGACTTTGCGCAGGCGCAGCGGGCTCCAGCCGAAACGCCGCTCCAGGGTCGCCACCGGCACGACCGATTCCCCTTTCTGGAGGTGCAGGAGGAGGAGCTGCCCCGAGAGGCGGCCTCTCATCCGCCGCAGGATCAGCACCCAGGCCAGCAGGCCGTGCCCGGGCGAGAAGAGGAGCGCGCCGAGGAAGAGCATGCCGGCCACGGTGGCCATGGCGCCGGCGATCGAGGCGTCCCACCAGCGGGCGAGGCCGTAGCCGCCGCAGGCCGAGACGACGCCCAGAAGCACGGCCAGGATGAGCATCCGGTCGAGGCGCTCGGTCAACAGATAGGCGGTGGCCGGCGGCACGATCAGCATCGCCACCACCAGGATCGCCCCGACCGACTCGAAGGAGCCCACCACCGTGACCGAGACGGCGCTCATCAGCAGGTAGTGGAGGAGGACCGGCGAGAAGCCGAGCGTGGCGGCGAGCCCGGCGTCGAAGGTCGAGAGCGCAAGCTCCTTGTAGAGGATCAGCACCAGGGTGAGGACGAGGAGCAGCACGCCGCCGGTGACCCAGAGGGCCTTGGGGCCGAGCTCGCGGCCGCCCAGGATCAGCGTGTCCCAGGGGGCGTAGGCGATCTCGCCGTAGAGGACGCAGTCGAGGTCCAAATCCACCTGCGCGGCGTAGCGGCTGATCAGGATCACGCCGAGCGAGAACAGGGCCGGGAAGACGACGCCGATCGAGGCGTCCTCGCGCAGGCGGCGGCTGCGGTTGAACATCTCGACGAGCAGCACCGTGATGACGCCGAGGACGCCGGCCCCGAGGACCATGGGGAGGACCGCCCGGGTGCCGGTGAGCAGGAAGGCGATGGCGATCCCCGGGAGCACGGCATGGCTGATGGCGTCGCCCAGGAGCGCCATCTTGCGCAGGACCAGAAAGGAGCCCACAAGGGCGCAGGCCGCGGCCACGAAGCTACCGGTCAGGAGGATGACGAGGGTCGGGTTCATGCCGTCCTCCGCGCTGGGATCGCCCGCCCGTGCGGGTCCATCGTAGGGAAGCCCAGCGCCTCTTCGAGGTCCGCCACCGCCTGCTCGGAGAGGGCGTGCTCCATGGCCTCGGCGTCGCGGTGGACGTGGTCGCTCGGCAGCTCGAGCCGGCGGGTCAGGTAGACCTCCCAGAGACGGTGCTTGCGCACCACGGCCTCGGCCTCCTCGAGCCCCGCGGGGGTGAGCCGCAGGTCGTCGCCCCGGCGCTCGACCAGGCTGGCGGCGGCGAGAGCGCGGGCGGTCTTCTCGAGCTCGCGTCCACTCAGGCCGCGCAGACCCATCAGAAGGGGCCAGGAGACGAGCTCCTCCCACCCCTTCCCCCGCTCGCCTTGGAGATAGATGTCGCGAAGCAGGTTTTCGCGCCGGATGCGGTTGGCGACCTGCCGCTCGCGCAGGATCTCTTGCACCAGCCCACGCCGCGGCGCGAAGAGCAGCGAGACCATCAGCACGCCGGAGGAGGCGACCACGATGACCGGGCCGGTGGGCAGGCGCGGCACCATGGCGCTGGCGAGGGAGCCCGCCACGCCGGCCAGAGCACCGATGGTCGCCGAGAGCAGGACCATCGCGCCCAGACGGTCGGTCCACTGGCGCGCCGCGGCGGCCGGGGTGATCAGGGTCGCCACGATGAGCACCACGCCCACGGTCTGGAGCCCCACCACCACGACCACCACCAGGAGCAAGGTGAGCAGGACCTCGAGGCCGCGCATCGGCAGGCCAAGGCTGGCGCCGAAGCCCGGATCGAAGGAGAGGAGCTTGAGCTCCTTGTAGAAGGCCAGCACGGCGGCGAGCACGAGGGCTCCCAGGACGGCCATGACCTTCAGGTCGTCCTCCACCAGCGTGGCCGCCTGGCCGAACAGGTATTTGTCGAGGCCGCTCTGGTTGCCCGCCGGCAGCTTCTGGATATAGGTGAGCAGGACGATGCCGACGCCGAAGAAGACCGAAAGGATGATGCCGATGGCCGAGTCCTCCTTGATCCGGCTCCAGCGCACCGTGGCGAGGATCAGGAGCGAGCCGAGCAGGCCGGCCACCAGTGCGCCGAGGAAGAGCGGCAGGGGCGATTTGGTCCCGGTCAGCAGGAAGGCCAGGCAGACGCCCGGCAGGGCGGCGTGGGCCAGGGCGTCGCCGAGCAGGCTCTGGCGGCGCAGCAGGGCGAAGCTGCCGATCATGCCGCCCAGAGCGCCGAGCATCGTGGCGCCGAGCAGGACGTTGCGGGCGGTGAAGCTCAGCTCCATCGCGAGCCTCAGCTCCCCGGCCGCTTCTGGAGCAGCGCATCGGCGGCCTGGGCGAGCACGGTCAACCGGCCGCCGTAGGTGCGCTGGAGGTTCTCGGCGGTGAACGTGGTGGCCACCGGCCCGGCCGCCACCAGCCGCATGTTGAGCAGCACGACGTAGTCGAAGTACTCGGCGACGGTCTGCAGGTCGTGGTGGACCGCCACCACGGTGCGTCCGCTGCTGCGCAGCTCCTTGAGCAGGGTGAGGATGGCCCGCTCGGTGGTGGCGTCGACGCCGGCGAACGGCTCGTCCATCAGGTAGAGCCGCGCGTCCTGGGCCAGGGCGCGGGCGAGGAACACCCGCTGCTGCTGGCCGCCCGAAAGCTGGCTGATCTGGCGGTGGGCGAGGTCCTTCATGCCGACCTTGTCCAGGCAGGCGAGGGCCGTCTCGCGGTGGTGGCGGGACGGCCGGCGGAACCAGCCGATCCGGCCATAGAGGCCCATGGTCACCACGTCGAGGGCGCTGGTCGGAAAGTCCCAGTCGACGCTCTCGCGCTGCGGCACGTACCCCACCCAGGAGCGGCGGCGGACGTAGGGCTCGCCGAAGATCTGCACCCAGCCGGTGACGGGTCGGACCAGGCCCAGCATCGCCTTGAGCAGCGTGCTCTTGCCGGCGCCGTTGGGGCCGACGATGGCGATGAGCTGCCCCTCCGGGAATTGGAGGTCCACGTCCCAGAGCACGGGCTGGGTGCGGTAGGCGACGGTCAGGTCATGCACCTCGATCGCCGGCGTCCGGGCGACCGCAACAGGCCGGGACTCGTCACGCGGTGACGAGGGGGAGGAGGGGGATGGGGACGACAGGGGGACCTGACTCAGGGGAACGCTCGTCATCATGTCCTCCTACTTGAGCGCGTCGACGATGGTGGTCACATTGGTACGGACCATCCCGGGATAGGTCCCCGCGGGGCCGTTCGCGGCGCCGAGAGAGTCGGAGAAGAGCTGGCCGCCGATGGCCACCTCCTTGCCGCGTGACCGTACGGCCGCCTGCACCGCCTCGATGGAGCGCCGGGGCACGCTCGACTCCACGAAGATCGCCTTGACCCCGCGGTCGATGACGATCCCCACCACCCGGTCGACGTCCTTGAGCCCGGCCTCGGAGAGGGTGCTGATCCCCTGAAGGCCGACGACGTCCATGTCGTAACGCCGGCCGAAATAGCCGAAGGCGTCGTGGGCGGTGACCAGGACCCGCTGCGCCTTCGGGATCGTCGCGATCTGCTGCTTCACCCAGGCGTCGAGCTCGTTCAGCTCCTTCTCCAGGGCCGCGGCGTTGGCCTTGAACGTCTCCGCGTGCTCCGGGTCGAGGGCCGCCAGCTCGCGCGCGATCGGCTGCAGGGTCGTCGCCCACAGGGAGACGTCGAACCAGACGTGCGGGTCGTACTGGCCGGCGAACTCGGGCGGCTCGCGGAGCTGGCCCTGCGGGATGTCCTCGGAGACCGCCGCCACCGGCCGGCTGCGCGCCATCTTGGTCAGGATGTCGCCCATCTTCCCTTCCAGATGGAGCCCGTTGTAGAGGACCAGGTCCGCCTCGGACAGCCGGCGGACATCGCTCTCGCTCGCCTTGTAGAGGTGGGGGTCGACCCCCGGGCCCATCAGCGCCTCGATCTGGGCGTGCTCACCCGCGATCCGCCGGGTCGTGTCCGCGATGATGCTGGTCGTGGCGACCACCCGGAGAGGTCCCTCGCGGCGCGGCGTGGAGCCCTTCTCGCCGCCGCAACCAAGCAGCGCGAAAGGGAGGAGAAGGAGCGGGACGAGGAGCCGGCGGTTTTTTGGCATATCAAAATTATTGTCCCGAGCTGGCGAAATGTCAAGAGGGGGACAGCCGAAGAGTGGTAGGCTCTCCTTCATGCCGACGAGCACGGTCGAGGACTACCTCAAGTGCATCCTCCTGGAGCAGCAGAGCGATCCGGACCGGCTCGTCTCCATGGGCCAGATCGGCGCGGCGCTCAAAGTGGCGCCGGGGACGGTGACGGCCATGGTCAAGACCCTGGCGGACAGCGGCCTGCTCACCTACGAGCCGTACAGCGGCGTACGCCTGACCCCGCCGGGCCAGCAGCTCGCGGCGCACGTGCTGCGGCGGCACCGGCTGATCGAGCTGTTCCTGGTCAGGATCATGGGGATGGACTGGAGCGAGGTACACTCCGAGGCCGAGGAGCTGGAGCACGCGGCCTCCGACCGGCTGATCCAGCGGATGGATGAGATGCTGGGGTCGCCCTCGGTCGATCCGCACGGCGATCCCATCCCGGACGTCCACGGAGTGATCGAGGTCCCGGACCTGCCGAGCCTGCTGACCTGCGACCTCGCCAAGCCGGTGCGGGTGGCCCGGGTGGCCGACCAGAGCCGCGAGTTCCTGCAGCTCCTGGAGAGGCGGGGCCTGAAGCCCGGCAGCGAGCTCTACGTCGAAGGCCGCGACGAAGCGGCCGACGCCGTCGAGCTCCACCTCGGCACCGGCGAGCCTCTGAGCCTGGGGTTCCGGGCGGCGTCGAAGATCTTCGTGGAGCCGGGGTAGCCGTCGCCCTACCCCCGACCGGAAGAGGCGGGACGCGGACGAAGCGTTCGAAGCGAAATCGACGGCTCCGCCCCGCTGCGAGCGCAAAACCTGCGAGCGGCTTGGGTTTCTTGGGTGCGAATGCCCGAAGCGTCAGCCCGCGGCCTGTGCCGTGTGATATGGCATACGAGTGGCAAAGGCATGGTACGCTACAGCCATGACGACAACCATTGACAAGGCAGGACGCGTAATCATCCCTGCAGAGGTGCGCAAGCGGCTGGGGCTTACCGCCGGTTCAGAGCTTGAGATGATCATTGAGGGCTTTGCCATTCGCCTTGTCCGGGCGGTGGCGGGTCCTGAGCTCGTGCGGCGCGGTGAGCGCCTGATTGCCCGGCCCCGGGTTGCGGAGGGGGTGCGCGCCGAGATCGACGTGGCAAGGTTGATCGAAGAGGAGCGGGACCGGTGGCCGGGCTGAGGGGCGCCTTCTTCGATACCAGTGTGCTCGTCGCCGGTGTCATCGATTTAGGCAGTAAATCGCAGGACCCCCTCCTTCTGATGGATGCGGTCGCGGATGGCCGCATCGAGCGCCCGCTGACTGCTTGGCACTGTTGTCTCGAGTTCTATTCGGTGACGACGCGCCTGCCGGAAGAATACCGCCTCGATCCGCAAGTCGCCCTGCAGTTCCTGCGGGAGGAGATCTTCCCGCGCTTTTCAATCCATGGCCTTCCGGCGGAGCTGCAAGAGGAGTTTCTGGTATCCGCGGCAGGGGAGGGCACGACCGGCGGCAGGATCTACGATGCGCACATCGCCGAGATCGCACGACAGGCCGGTGCGCGGCTTGTGACCACCGAAAACCGTCGCCATTTCACCCCCTTGCTGCGCCACGGAATCCGCGTGTTGGTCAGCGCCGAACTGGTTGAGGAAATTGGGCGGGGGTGAGGCCTCACACCCCCCGCAACCACCGCGCCCGCATCAGAAACCCCAGCCTCGACAGGAGCCCGAGCTGCGGCGGCGTCCGCAGCAGGCCGGTGTCGCTGTCCTCGATGCCGGTGAGGAGGCGGACGGAGGCCATGAGGCAGAAGACGGCGGCGCGGCGGTAGCCGGGCGGCAGCTCGACGAGGCCGCGGGGGGCTCGCAGGAGACGTGGACGGAGACGGGCACACTCCTTCCGCACCGCCTCGAAGAGGAGCTGTGGATCCGGCCGGCCCTGTGGGTCGGCGGTCCAGTCGTCCGGCAGATCGCTCATGGCCAGAGGGAGGCGGCGGCCGTCGATCTCGGCGCCCAGCATCTGCAGGGTGCGGATGCGGACCAGGGTTCCCAGGAGACCGCTGACCTCGGCGGGCGGCTCCTGGCCCAGGAGGGCGGCGGCCACGGACCGGGCCAGGCGCTCGGCGCCGGCCTCCGCCTCCTCCGGAGTGGCCGGCCGCGGGCGCGTCGCCCTACGGCGTGCGCAGGCGGCGAGGTCGTCCAGGGCCTCGGCGGGCCAGGCTTGGCGCTTCTGCTCGCGCGCCATGCGCACGAAGATGGGTTGCCCGACGGGCTGGCCGGAGAGGGCCGCCTCCAGGGTGAATTCCCAGCGGTTGATCTGGGCGAGCTTCTCCCCTTCGACGCCGCGCTGGCGCGCGAAGTCGAACAGGGTATGGGTATAGGCCAGGAGCGTCTGGACGCGCTGGCGCTCCAGCGGCGGCAGGAGGAGCAGGGCCGGCGCGAAGTCCCCGAGCAGGTTGCGGCAGATCTCGGCGCAGAGCTCCAGGGCGCGCTCCTCGTCGAAGTCCTGCTGCGGCTCGCGCAGCTCTTCGAGGAGCCGGCCGTGGCCGCTCCGGGCGAGCGCATCCGCCCGCCAGGACTCGCCGGCGGGGTGCTGCTCGCGCAGGTCGGGGACGTCGGACA
This sequence comes from uncultured Holophagales bacterium, assembly GCA_963842525.1. Taxonomy (GTDB): domain Bacteria; phylum Acidobacteriota; class Thermoanaerobaculia; order Multivoradales; family UBA5704; genus UBA5704. The sequence continues at coordinate 12,149 of CAWJGT010000007.1, read as the reverse complement.
TACGGACGAGATTAACAAACGGCTGTGGGGCCCCTCACCCCCGGCCCCTCTCCCATCCGCACTCACACCCGCCGGGAGAGGGGAGTCCCCCACCCGGAGCTTCCCGATCGTGTATTCCCCCCTCTCCCGGGGGAAGGGAGTGCGGATGGGAGAGGGGGGCCAGGGGGTGAGGGCTTCTCCGCGCCGGACGAGCGGTCTATGCCAGCAGCCGCAGCAGCTCGCGCTGGGGCTCGGCGCCGGTGATCTCGGCGGCCTCGCGGGTGAGGGCTACGTTGATCTCGCTACGCACGCCGAAATCGCCCGGCAGATAGATCCCCGGCTCGATCGAGAAGCCGGTCATGGACAGGAGCTGCCGCGTGTCATGGGTCTCCAGGTTGTCCATGTTCGCGCCCTGGCCATGGTCCGAGGTGCCGATCGAATGGCCGGTGCGGTGGATGAAGAAGTCGCCGTAGCCGGCCTGGCGGATGAAGCCGCGGGCGGCATCGTCCACCTCGTAGCCCTGGATTGGCTGCCGGGGATAGCGGCTGCGGATCAGCTCCCAGGCGGCGTCGCGCCCCCCGATAACGGCCGCGAACACCTCCTGCTGCTTGTCGGTTGGCGCGGCGGCGCAGACGCCGACCCAGGTGATGTCGCCGTAGATGCTGCCCGGCTGCTTCTCCTTGGCCCATAGGTCGATGAGCAGGAAGTCGCCCGGGCGGATCGGGGACGTGTGGTCCGGCCCGGGCTGATAGTGCGGATCGGCGGCGTGCGCGTTCACCCCGACGATCGGGTCTGACTCGGCCCACAGGCCGGCGTGGTTGAAGGCGTCCAGGATGAAACGCTGGACCGTGTATTCGTCGATCTGGTCGCCGTTGCGCAGTGCGTCCGAAACCCTGTGAAACGCTTCGAGGACGATGCGGTGGAGGTGCACCTGGGCGCGCCGGTGGGTGGCGAGCTGCTCGCCGCTCCAGGTGGCGGCGAAGCGCTGGGCGAGGTCGGCCGCCGAGACCAGCTCCACGCCGGCCTGCCGCAGCAGCTCGGCATGTCCGGCGTCGAGGCGCGAGACGCTGGGCAGCTCGTTGTTCGGGCTGTACTGGGCGGCCAGGCGCGGGAAGCCCTGCACCAGGTTGGCGAATTCCTCGCGGTGCTTCTCCCAGGTCAGATAGACCGACTTGCCGCCCGGCAGGTCGTCGAGCATGGCCGGCTCCAGAGCGTGGACCAACTTGCGCGGCTCACCTTCCCGCGGGATCAGGTAGTAGCAGCGGCGGGTGACCAGCTTGTTCCCGCCGGACAGCCCGAGGAGGTCGAGCCCGATGGGGTCGTTGTTCTGGAAGATGGCGAAGAACCACCCGTCGACTCCGGCGTCGGCCAGGGCGGCCTGGATTTCGGGAATGCGGTCGGCCAGCATGTCGTCTCCCTCGTGCGATCCGGTTATGCTTCGGACCACGGCGGGCAAGGGACCCGCCGGATGAGATCAGCCATGGTATCACCGTGAAAACGTTCTCCTGCGCCTGCTTCGCCCTCTTCGCCGGCCTCTTCACGGCCTGCGCCACCGCCCCGCCGCAGGCCCCTGCTCCGGCTGCCGCCCTACCTGAAGCTGCTCCTCCGGTCACTCCCCCGCCGCCTCCCCCCGCTCCGGTGATCCCTCTTTCGAACCTGATCTGCGGGGTCCAGGAGGCGCGGCGGGTCGAGTGGGCGGAGCTGGGCGTGCCGGAAGGAAGCCGGCCGCTGGACATCGTCCTGGGGAAGGACACCGCCTGGGTGCTCTTCGAGCCGTCGCTGCTGGTCGGCGTGCCGCGCGACGCGCGGACGCCCGAGTTGGTGGCGATCCCCGAGTTCGGCGCCATCGAGGAGCTGCTGGACCAGATCTCCGGCCCGCCCGGCAGCTCCTGGGGCTCCCTGGCGCTCGATCCCTTCGACGGCTCGGTCTGGATCGCGTCGTCGTCGACCCCGACCCTCTGGCGCATGCTGCCGGGGCGGCGCCCCGCAGCCGTGAAGATCGCGCCGCCGCCGGCCGGAAGCGGCGGCTTCGTGGACCTGCTCGCCGGCCAGGGCTCGGTTTGGGTGGCCCCGGCTTGTGCGACCCCTGGGACCCCTGGGCTCATCCGGCTGGAGCCGTCGGGCAAGCTGCGGGGCACGGCGATCGAGCAGTCCGGAGAGTGCGAGGCGACCGACCTCGAACGGGACTGGAGCGGCGCGATGTGGGTCCTGCGGCCGGTGCGCGGCGAGGTCCTCCGCCTCCGCTTCGACGGCACCTGGGAGCCCGCCGGGGACGCCCTCGCCGCGCCGGCCCCGCCACCAGCGGGAAGCCCGCCGGTCCGAAGCTGGTTCTTCTGGGGGGGCGAGCCGCTCGCCCTCGGCCAGGTTGGCGACGGGAGCGGGGACGAGACGCTCCTCTACCGGCGGGTCGACGGCAAGATCGTGGCCTTCCGGGAGGACTGCGGCCCCGGCAACACCCTCGTCCGGGTGGCGGGCGACCGCCAGGGCTGGGCGGCGCTCACCCGGCAGTGGCTGCTCCTCGGCGGCTATTCTTTGGAGGCGCCGGAAGCCCAGGAGGGGCAGAAAACGCCAGGCTCGGATTAGAATCGGGCCGTCGTTCGACATCTATGAGAGAAAGGCAGGACATCATGACTCGATTCCATCGCGCGCTGCTGTCCGCGCTGTTGCTGGCCCTGGCGGTCGCCGGAGCCGTGTACGCCGTGGGCGAGGGGCGGGTGCTGGGGACGGTGGTCGGCCCGGACGGCAAGCCCATCCAGGGCGCCAAGGTGACGGTCACCTTCGCGGAGACCAACTACAAGCAGGAGAAGACGACCGACGCCAAGGGCAAATTCACCATGCTGATCCTGGACGCCACCAAGGAGTACCGGGTCCGGGTGGAGAAGGAGGGGTTCAAGCCTTTCGAGGACGCCCTCAAGCCCAAGATCGAAGACACGGTGCGCGTCACCTTCAGCATCGTGCCGGAGGAGCCGGAGCCGGTCCAGCAGACTGAGGGTCCCGAGGCCAAGGAGCTCGAAGGGAAGAACCAGGCCATCGCCGCCTACAACGAGGGCGTCGGCCTGCTGCGGAACAACGACATGGCCGGCGCCGCCGTCAAGTTCCAGGAGGCGGCGCAGCTCGATCCCAAGCTGGGAGCCGCCTGGGTGGTGCTTGCCGAGATCTACAGCGACCAGAACAAGCACGCCGAGGCCCTGGCCGCGGCCGACAAGTACCTGGAGATCGAGCCGGGCGCGGTGCGCGGCCTCAAGGTGAGGTACGACTCCTATGTGAAGCTGGGCAAGACCGACCAGCTCGACGCCGCACTCGACGAGCTGGCCAAGGTCGACCGCACCCCCGACACCGCGGTCCGCGTGGTCAACCGGGGGATCAGCCACTTCAACGAGAACCGGATGCCGCAGGCAATCCAGGCCTTCGAGACCGCGCTGGCGATCGATCCGACCCTCGCCAAGGCCGAATACCTGCTGGGGCTGTCCTACGTCAATGCCGACCAGAAGGACAAGGCCCGGGAGCACCTGGCCAAGTTCCTGGAGATGGCGCCCAACGACGAGAACGCCGGCACGGCCAAGGAGATGCTGGAGTTCCTGAAGAAGTAGGCCCCGCCTACACCGGCAGCCGCAGCAGCGCCTCGCACCCTCGCCCTTCCTTGCGGTTCTCCAGGGTGAGGGTGCCGCCGTGGGCCTCGGCGATCTGCCGGCTGAGGGCGAGACCGATGCCGCTTCCCTCCGGTTTCGTGGTGTAGAACGGGACAAAAAGATTTTCGGGGTTCGAGATCCCCGGCCCCTCGTCCTCCACCCGGACCTCCACGTATGGGCCCGCCTCCCGCCAGCCCACCCCGACCGTGCCGCCGGTCTCCAGCGCGGCGTCCACGGCGTTGCGGATCAGGTTGATGAGGAGCTGCTCGAGCTGGTCGGCGTCGCCGCGCACCGCGGCCTGCGGGCCGCGCTCGACGAAGACCGGGAGGCGCCGCTCCAGCGCGGCGGTGCGCCGGATCAGGGCCGACAGCTCCAGCGGCTCGAGGCGCGGCGGCGGCAGCTTGGCGAGGCGCGCATAGGCGGCGAGGAAACGGATCAGCGCGTCCGAGCGGTCACCCACGATCTCCAGGCCGCTCCGCATGTCCTCGCGCCAGTCCTCGGGCTGCTTTTCGAGCAGGACGGCCAGGGTCGAGGCCATGGAGCGGATCGGCGCGAGCGAGTTGTTGAGCTCGTGCCCGAGCACCCGCAACAGGCGCCGCCAGGCCTGCCGCTCCTCCTCGCGCAGGGTCTCGCTCAAGTCGGTCATCACCAGGAGCCGGTGCGGCAGCCCCTGCTCGCGAAAGACGCTGCGCCGGATCTCCCAGCGGCCGGCGCCGCCCGGGAAGGTGAGGGGCACGATGTGCTCCTCGTCCCTCAGGAGATCGGCGAGGCCCAGCGATCCGGCCTCCCGGCCCAGCAGCCGCTCGTTCGGCTCTCCCACCAGGCGGGCGCCGGCGCGGTTCACCAGCCGCAGCCGCTCCTGGTCGTCGAACGCGAAGACGGCGACGTCGACCTCCTCCATCACGCGGTGCAGCAGGGCGGTGGCCTCCACGGCGCCGAGCCGCTGCTGGCGCAGGATCTCGGCCACGGCGTTGACCTCGTGCATGACCTGGCGGAGGGCGTCCGCCTGCTCGGCCTGCTCGGGCAGCCGCGCCCGCAGCGAGAAGTCCCCTTCGCGCACGGCCCCCAGCAGGTTGGCCAGGGTGCGGATCGGGCGGACCACCCGCTCGCGCAGCTCCAGCGCGAGGACCCACCACAGGACGGCGAGCACCACGGCGGCGGCCAGGGCCAGGCGGCTGTCCCAGGAGCCGTACCCGAGCAGCAGCAGGGCCGCGAGCAGCCCGGGCGCACCCACGGCCAGGGCGAGCAGCAGGATGCGGACCTCGAAGCCCGGGGCCGGGACGAGCCGGCGGCGCAGGCGGAGCTTCTCGACCCGTTCAGAGCCCATGCTTCTCCAAGCGGCGGTAGAGGGCGCTGCGCGACAGGCCGAGGGCGTGGGCGGCCTGGCTGACGTTGCCGGCGTAGCGGGCCAGGGCCTTCTGGATCAGCACGCGCTCGACGTCCTCCAGCGGCAGGTCTTCGAGCGGGGTCACCCCCATCGGCGCCACCGGCGTCGCCGGCTGGAGGCCGAGGTCGCGCGCCCGCACCCGTTCGGCCGAAGCCATCAGGACGCCCCGTTCGACCGCGTGGTCGAGCTCCCGGATGTTGCCCGGCCAGGGATGCGCGAGCAGGGTCTCGACCGCGGCCTCGTCGAACCCCTGGACCGCCTTGCGGTAGCGCAGGGCGTGCTCGCGCAGGAAATGCTCGGCGAGAGGCAGGATGTCGGCCTGGCGGTCGCGCAGCGGCGGCAGGCGGATCTCCACCGTATTGAGCCGGAAGAGCAGGTCCTGCCGGAAACGGCCGGCCGCCACCTCGTCGCGCAGGTCGGCGTTGGTGGCGGAGAGGATGCGCACGTCCGCCCGCCGGGTCCTGGACGATCCCAGCCGCTCGAACTCGCCGGTCTCGATCACCCGCAGGAGCTTGGCCTGCTGCGAAAGCGAAATATTGGCGATCTCGTCGAGGAACAGCGTGCCGCCGTCGGCCAGCTCGAAGCGGCCGACGCGGTCGGCCTTGGCGTCGGTGAAGGCGCCGCGCACGTGGCCGAACAGCTCGCTCTCGAAGACCGACTCGGCGAAGCCGCCGGTGTTGACCGTCACCATGGGCTCGCCGGCGCGCAGCGAGACGGCGTGGAGGGCCCTTGCCACCAACCCCTTGCCCGTGCCGTTCTCGCCGGTGATGAGCACGTTGGCCTCCGAGGGGCCGACCCGCTCGATCAGCTCCAGGACGGGCCGCATCGCGGGCGACTGGGCGATCAGGGCCGGCCGGCCGTCGCCTTCGCCGCGCAACGCCTCGTTCTCGGCCTCCAGGTGCTGGCCGCGGCGCAGCGCACGGCCGAGGTCGACCTGGGTGCGCAGGATGGCGATCAGGCGGTTGTTCTCCCAGGGCTTCTCGACGAAGTCGCGGGCGCCCTGGCGCATGGCCTCGACGGCCAGGCCGACGGTCGCCCAGGCGGTCATCACGACGACGGGGAGGGAGTCGTCGATCGCGCGCAAACGGGAGAGAAGATCCAGCCCCTCCTTGCCGGACGTGGTGTCGCGCGTGTAGTTGAGGTCCATCAGCACGACGTCGTAGTCGCGGGTGCTGACAGCCTGCAGGACCTCCGCCGGAGAGGCTCGCGGTCTCGGCCTCGTAGCCTTCGGCCTTGAGCAGCAGGCGGAGGGCCTCGCGCACCTCGCGCTGGTCGTCGGCGATCAAGGCGCGCGGCTTGCGGCTCGGCGAAAGCATGGCGGAAATCTACACCCGCAAGCCTGTAAGAAAAAAGAAGGCTGCCGCTGGAGGGAGCGGCAGCCGGCCTGGAGGAAAACGTTTCGTGTTTCTAGACGGCGAATCCCCGCTGCTCGACCTCGTGCTGGTCGTGCTCGCGCTGGGCGCCCTGCTCCTCCTCGACGACCCGGCCGTCGAAGAGGTGGATCGAGCGCTCCGCATAGCGGGCGAAGCGCGGATCGTGGGTGACCATGCAGATGGTGGCGCCGTCCTTGTGCAGCTCCTCGAGCAGCTCCATGACCTGCTCGCTGTTGCGCGAGTCGAGGTTTCCGGTCGGCTCGTCGGCGAGCAGGATCGAGGGCTTGCCGACGACGGCGCGCGCCACGGCGACGCGCTGCTGCTGACCGCCCGAGAGCTGCGAGGGGTAGTGCTTCATGCGGTGCGACATGCCGACCCGCTCGAGGGCTTCCTGGACGCGCTCCTTGCGCTCCTTGGCCGGCATGCCCCGGTAGGTCAGGGGCAGCTCGACGTTCTCGTAGACCGTGAGGTCGCCGATCAGGTTGAAGGCCTGGAAGATGAAGCCGATCTCCTGGTTGCGGATGCGCGCCCGCTCCGAGAAGGAGAGGTTGGCGACCTCCTTGGTGTTGAGCCAGTACTTGCCGTCGCTCGGGGTGTCGAGCAGCCCCAGGATCGACAGCAGGGTGGTCTTGCCGCAGCCGGAGGGGCCGGCGATCGAGACGTACTCGCCGTTCTTGATCTCCAGGTGGATCCCGGAGAGGGCGTGCGTCTCGACCTCGTCGGTCAGGAAGACCTTGGTCACTCCGTCGAGGTGGATGAGCGATTCAGACATATTGCGTTCCTCCCTGAGCTCTGAGCCGCCCCTTCGGCGGCGGTATGGAGATTCCGGATTCGAGGCTTCATTCCAGACGGACCTCGGGGTAGCCGTCGTATTGGGACATGTCGGAGAGGATGACCTCGTCGCCCACCTGCAGGCCGTTGACAATCTGGGCGCTGCTGACCGACATCACTCCAAGCTGTACAGGCACCCGGACCGCCGCCTTGCCGCCGTCGACCACCTTGAACATCTCGACCTTGCTGTTCTGCTGGCCGAAGGTGGGCCGGCCGACCTGGAGGACGTCGGGCAGGCGCTGGAGCACGATGGTGCCATCCACCTGCAGGTTGGGGCGGGCGCCCCTGGGCAGCGCTCCTTCCAGGGCGACGTCGACGATCACGCTCCCCTCCTGTGCCGAGGGCGCCACCCGGATCACGCGGCCGGGGATGATGCCGTTGCGCGTGTCGATCGACGCGGTCAGCCCTCTCGCCAGGTCTTTGGCCTGGACCTCGGGGATGCGCAGCTCGGCCTTCAGGTTCTCCGGCCGGGCGACGCGGGCGAGCGTAGTGCCGGGGGTGACCCGCTGGCCGACCTCGACCGGCATCTCTTGGAGCACGCCGGGAATGCCGGCCCGCACCTTGAGATACTCGACCTGGCGGCGCCGCAGGCCATAGAGGGCGCGGAGCTGCCCCACGCGGGCGGCCTGGGCCGCGAGCTGCGCCTGGTTCGCCTTCTTGCCGCGCTCGTAGCGCTCCCCCTCGATGCGCTCCTGCTTGGTGGCCTGCTCGGAGCGCAGCCGGGAGAGCTTCAGGTCCAGCTCGGCGATGAGCTTGTCGGCGTAGAGCTTCTGGTCCGCCTCGACCTGCAGCCGCGCCTGCTCGGCCTGCGACTGGGCCGCCGAGAGCTGCGACTGCTGCCCCAGGAGCTGGCTGTCGAGCTGCGCGCGCAGGTTCTCGAGGTCGGCCTCGCCGGCGCGGAGCTGCGATTCCGCCTCGAACATGTTCTGCTCGATCTCCGGGTTGCTGAGCGTCATGAGCACGGTGTCGGCGGCGACCGGCGCGCCGGGCAGGGCCGGGATGCTCTCGATGCGGCCTTCGACCGGCGCCGAGATCCAGCGCACGTCCAGGGGGACAAGCGTGCCGGGGCCGCGCACGTCGCGCAGCATGGGGCCGCGCGTCACCTTGCCGAAGAACAGCGTCTCTTTGTCCGCCTGGGGTGCCGCCGGCTTGAGGCCCGTGATCCAGACGCTGATCAAGATGACCACCACGGCGATGGCCGCGAATAGGATGATGCGCTTCATGCGGCGCTTCTCTGCATATCCGGTACGGGGTTTGTCCATGGTTGCCATAGGTTTTCCTCTTGCAATCGCCCTACTACGCACGGCCTGTGCCACAGTTTCAGGCGTTGGCAAGTACTTGTCTGTCAATGCTTTGAGGAGTTTCCGACAATACAGGGCAAGGCTCCGGTGTCCGCTCGCGGGATGGCGGCGTCCCAGAACCGGACACCCTCGTGTTAGGCTTGTTGCGGATGAGCGTCGAGCAGCACCGCCGCGCCGCGCCGGAAGTCCTCGGCTTCGGAGTTATCACCGTCAGCGACAGCCGCACCTCGGAGGACGACGTGAGCGGCCGCTCCCTGGCAGCCCTGGCCCAGGTGGCAGGCCACCGGGTCGAGGGGCCGATCGTGGTGCCCGACGACGTCGCCGCCATCCGGCGCGCCCTGCGCCGGATGCTGGAGATGCGCGGAATCGACGTGGTGGTGGTCACCGGCGGCACCGGCTTCTCGCCGCGCGACGTGACCCTCGACGCGGTCGGGCCGCTGCTGGAGAGGCCGGTCGAGGGCTTCGGCGAGCTGTTCCGGATGCTCTCCTGGCAGCAGGTCGGCGCCGCGGCCATGCTCAGCCGGGCCGCGGCCGGCCTGATCGGCGACCGCGCCGTGTTCCTCCTCCCCGGCTCTCCCAAGGCCGTCTCGCTGGCCATGGAGAAGCTGATCCTTCCCGAGTCCGCCCACCTCCTCGCCCAGACACGAAGGGAAGACTAGCCAGCCAGTCGTCTGCCGCCGGCGGTCACACGTTGATCGTCTTCCAGCGGGCCAGCAGCACCAGCACCAGCGGGATCAGGTTGGTGTTGACCACGTCCTTGACGCTGGCCACCCAGCCATAGCCGTCCCGCAGGTCGAAGTACTCCAGCACGAGCGAGACCAGCACGCCGGGCAGCAGGGCCCAGAACGAGGTCAACCGCCGGCGGAAGAGGATCAGCGCCACCAGGAAGCACAGGAAGCCGATGTAGATGTGGATCGCGTCCTTGGTGAGGGGGAGGACGGCCAGCCAGCCGAGCTTGAAGAGCTGATAGTTGGACTGCATAGGGCTGCCTTAAGCCTACAGCATCCGCGCGGCGTCCGATCCTCCGCGCTTCAAGAGGGATCGGTCCAAAGGCGTTATACTCTCCAGAGTCCTCGGAGCGCCGAGGGGAGGAGATTCGAATGGCCACCGATCCGTCCAGGGTCGCCAAAGTGCTCGACGCGATGCGCCGGGTCAAGAACGAGAAGCGCTGGCATGTCATCCCGGGCGAAGGCCGCTGGATCGTGCTTCGGGAAGAGGCCCAGAAGGCCACCCGGGTCCTCCCCAGCGAGCACGAAGCCGTCGAGCTCGCGCGATCCCTCGCCGAGCAGCAGGCCAACGGCGAAGTCATCATCCATCACCGGGACGGCACGATCAAAGAGCGGCAGGTTGTGGCCCCCGGGAAGGCCAACCTCGAGACCGTCTATAAATCCGCGGCCCGAAACAGATAGACCTGAGAAGGCAGCGACGGACCTGCCCATGACTCCTGGACCGGGCGATTTCGGTCGTGCGGTATTCGTCAACTGCCCGTACGACGACGGGTACAGACCCCTCCTCTCCGCTCTGATCTTCACCATCCTCGACTGCGGCCTGGTGCCCTGCCCAGCCTCTGCCCAGGCGGATTCCGGCAGTCTCCGGCTCGAGAAGATCCGCGCGTTGATTCGGTCCTGCCGCTACAGTATTCATGACATCTCCAGAATGGAGCCACTCCAGAGCGGAGAGCTGCCCCGCTTCAATATGCCCTTCGAGCTGGGGCTCGACCTGGGATGTCGATTCTTCGGCGAGCCGCCCCTGTCGACCAAACAGTGCCTGATCCTGGAGAAGGAGCGGGACAGATACAAGAGAGCTCTCTCCGATATTTCCGGCAATGACATCCGGGCCCATCAGGGCGACGCCGAGAGCCTGGTTGCCGAGGTCCGGAAGTGGCTCCGCATCACGACGGAGATGAACCTACCGAGCGGCAGCCGCATCTTGCAACGCTACAGCCAGTTCACCAGCTTCCTCCAGCTCTCCCTCGTGGAAGCCGGTTTCACGCAGGAAGAGGTCGAGACCCTGGAGATCGCCGAGCTCATGGCGTACATGAAGGAGTGGATCCGCAAGACTCCTCTGCCTGAGGCGGTTTCTGGGTGAATATGGTCGGCGTCTCGTCGGGCCGTCGGATGCCAGGGGCCATCCCTTCGGGTCAGCCATCCGTGCAGACGGACGGCAGATCCGGCCGCGACCTGCGCCATTCGAAGCGGAGAGAGGGCTCGCTCCGCGCCTCGCGCAGGTAGGCCGCGACCTCGAGGGTCCTCTCGACCGTGAGCTGATCCTTCCGGGCCGCCTCCTGGAAGAGAGCGAGCGCGGCCAGGGCTTCCCGATGGACATCCTGGGCCTGGAAGATGGGCAGCATCTCCTCGGCGATCTGGCGCACATCGGCCGTCCGCCCCTGCCGCAGACAGAGGGCCGCCAGATCGAGGGAGACGATCGCTGCGTCGTATCCGATCCCCAGAGAGATGAAACCGTCGCGGGTCTGCCGATAGGCCCGTTCGGCCGCAGCCAGATCCTTCTGTCCCGCGGCGAGATCGCCTCGAAGCCAGATGAGGCGAAGCTGAAGCCAGGGCTCCTGCACTTTTCCATAGAGGCCCTCGTCTTCTTCCAGAAGCTCGGCGGCCTCCTCGAACCGCCCCGCCTCGACCAACTGGAGAGTCAGGTTGTAGTGCCCGGCGATGTGCAGTTTCAGGTCCGCCTCGGGTCCGAGGAGGTTCAGTGCCGAACGCGAGGTCTCGATGGCACGCTCGAAGGAGCCTGAAGCCGCGTAGGTATCTCCCAGCTTGATGAGGGTCCGTGCCCCATCCTCTGACGCGCCAATCAGGCCAAACTGCATGGCGGCACGCTGCAGAAGCCGCTCGGCTTCGGCGAAACGGCGCTGATCCTTGCGCAAGGACCCTATGAGATCGTCCACCCGGGCGACTACTGCCGGATCGGTGACGCCGTGCTCCGCCATGACTTGGCGCGCCATGGAGAAAAGCTCGTCGGCTCTGCGGCGATCATTACCGACTCGGCAGGCGTTCGCTTGAAACGCCGTAGCCAGAACATAGAGGTCAAAGTACTCCGGCATTCGGGGATTCCGGTTTGCAATCCCGCGGGCCAGATCCGCGAAGTGGAACGCCTCGGTGGGCCTTCCCGGGATGCAACCTCGGCTCTCCTCGAGCAGTAAGCGGACCAGGACCGGGCTGTGGAAGCGCCCCCGGGCACGGTCGATCCGTCCCATCCGTTCGTCAGGAGAAAGGCCGAGGAGCTTCCCGCAGATCCCGTTCAGCACGCTGAACCTCCCGGGAGCCCCAGGCCACCCACCGCTCGAGGAGAGCCGAGAGGATCTGGACGAATCGGATCAGGACGGACGCCCCGGCACGGCGTTCCGCCGCATAGGCTTCGACCTCCGCCCGGCAGTGCGGACAGCGGCCCAGAAGGTGCTCCGTCTTGATCTCGTCAACGAAGCTCCGCGGCAGCCTTCCCTCGTCAGCCGCTCGCAGGATCTCGCGCGAAAGGTGGATGTCGTCCATCGTTCTGGTCCTCGCGAATTCACAGAGCCTGTTCCGCAGGAGGATAACAAAAAGCCGTGCCGGCGACACGCTTTCGCGCGCTGGAAGGGCCGCCGGCATGGAAGGGGGAACCCCGCTAGCCGTCTGGGTCGATGTCTTGGCCGCGG
>CAWJGT010000006.1:0-257912 GCA_963842525.1 uncultured Holophagales bacterium | reverse complement strand
AAGCGCGCCGCCGTGGCCCTGACCGGTGCGCAGGCGGATGCTCTCGTCGCCACCCAGCCCCTTCCCCTCCAGGTCAGCTTCCTCGAAGCCCTCTACCAGGAGGAGGTCGCGGCCTACCTCGAAGCGGTCGCGCTCCAGCCGGGGACGGAGCCGGCGCTCGCGGCGGCCCGCGAGGCGGTGCAGAGGCTCGACCCTGGACGGCCGATGGTGCTCGACGCCCTGCCGTTCCCCGATCCCCCGGCTGAGGTGCTGTCCGAAGCCGCCCGCGCCGCCGCGGCGGGGTTCGATCTGGCGCTGTTCCGCACGTCCTCCCTGCCGCTCGCGGCGCTCCGGCCCCTCGCCCTGCTGGCTCGCGAATTCTCCGGCGACCTGTCCTATGACCCGACCTCGGCGCCCCAGGGTGCGACGGAGGCCTGGAGCTTCGTGCGCGGCAAGGACCTCGGGCTGCGGGTCATCGCGCGGGCTCCGGAAGGGAGCTCCGTGCTGAGCCTCAACTTCCCGGACCCGAGCCTGCGCCGGCCCATCCGGTTCCCGTATGCGCCGGGCAGGGTCGCCCCGCCCAGCGGCCGGGTGACCGCCACGGGCCTGGAGCTCGAAGTGGCGGACCCCGGGCGGGTGGCCGTGCTCGGGCTCGAACGGCAGACGGCCGAGGAGCGCGAAGGAGTGGCAGAAAAATTGACCGTCGCCTCGCAGCGCGAGATGCCGGTCGAAGAGATCCTGCGCCGCCTCCAGGCCTTCGAGGACGCCCAGAACCGGCGGCTCGACCACTACAGCGCCACCAACACGACCCATCTGCGCTTCCAGCCGGCGGCGGGCTCGCAGACCGTCGAGGCCACGCTCCAGGGCCCCTTCTTCTCCGGCCCCACGGGCATCGACTGGGCCTGGGAGACCCTCTACGTCAACGGCGTCAAATGGCGCGGCAAGACGCTCCCCGAGATCCCGCTGATCCAGCCGGAGAAGGCTGCGGCCATGCCGCTCGCCATCCACTTCAGCAGGCAGTACCGCTACCGGTTGCGCGGGACGGACAAGATCGACGGCCGTGACGCCTGGGTGGTCGACTTCGCCCCAGCGGCCGGCGAGGAGGGGGGTGCCGCCGGCAAGCTCTACCAGGGGACCGTCTGGGTCGACCGCCAGCTCTACTCCCGGCTGCGTACCCGGGCCGTGCAGGTGGGCCTCGAAGGGGAGGTCATCTCCAACGAGGAGACCATGCACTACACACCGATCGACGGCCAGGGGAACCCGGCCGGATGGTCGGCCCAGAGCTACATCCTGCCGCTGCGGCTGGTGGCGCAGCAGATCCTCTCGGTGGTCAATGCCACGACCGTGGTCGAGCGCGAGACCCTGCTGACCAATGTCCACATCAACGGCCCCGACTACGAGGAACGGCGCGCCGAGGTCGCCTCGTCCGAGATGACCATGGTGCGCGATACGGACAAGGGGCTGCGCTACCTGGTCAAGGACGAGTCCGGCGAGCGCGTGGTCAAGGAGGGGTTCGACACCAGCAAGATCTTCGCCGCGGGCGGCGTCTTCTATGACGACTCCCTCGACTATCCGCTCCCCCTGGCCGGCGTGAACTACTTCAACCTGGACCTCCGCGGCACCGGCAGCCAGTTCAACCTCTTCTTCGCCGGTCCCCTGCTGACGGTCAACCTGGCCGACCCGCGGCTCTTCGGCAGCCGCTTCGACCTCGGCGCCGATGCTTTCGCCCTAGGCATCCCGTTCACCGACAACTATTTCCGGCCTGAGGGCGAGGTGCCGACCGAGGAGGTGGAAGCGCGAACGGGAAGCTTCGGGCTCAAGCTCGGCCATCCACTTGGCAACTTCGTCAAGCTCGGCCTCGACTATGACGTGCTCGTCCTCCAGTATGGCGACACGGACAACACGGCCTCGGATTTTGTGGTGCCGAGCGACAACCTGACGCATTCGCTGGAGCTCAGCGCTTCATTTTCGCGCGCCGGCTACGGCTTCTCTCTGACGGGCAGCTCCAGCCGGCGCTCGGAGTGGGAGCCTTGGGGCAGGCCGGGCAATCCCGAGTACAACCCGGATTTCAAGGAGTTCCAGCGCTGGCAGGTGCGGGCGAGCAAGAACTGGTATCTCCCCCGGTTCCAGAAGGTCGGCGCCGAGATCGACTACGTCGGCGGCTCGAACCTCGACCGCTTCAGCAAGTATCAGTTCGGCTTCTTCGGCGGCACCCGGGTGCACGGCTATCAGAGCAACCGCGTGCGGGCCGAGGAGGCCTGGGCCGCCCACCTCACCTACGGCTTCGAGATCGGCGAGTTCCTGCGATTGGACGCGGTGGCCGACGCCGCCTGGGCCACGGACGAGGTGACCGGCCTCAAAAACGAGCTCTCGAGCGGCGTGGGCCTCGCCGGGACCTTCATCGGCCCCTGGCAGACCGTGGTCAACCTGGACGTGGGCGTCCCGGTGGCCGGCCCGGACGATGGGTTCGTGCTGTATCTGGTGTTCTTGAAATTGTTCCGGTAGGCTGATTGTCACCCAATGTTTCGAAGGATCCGATACATAGGAGCATACATGGCCTCGACAAGCCAAGTGTGCATGAAGAATGCAGCCAATACGGAGCCGACGAGCACGAAAACAAAGTAGCGGAGGGAGGGATCCGGGCGTCGCAGGACGTCAAAGGACAGTGCCGCAAAGGCTATGGGGATCAGCCACCAGAAGAGTCGCGTTAAGAAGAAGGCTCGGGTAATGAAGGGTAGAGGGCCGCCGAGGCCAGCGAAGAGTTGCGCGAAGACCGGTGCCTTCCAGACAGCAGCCACGACAGCGTAGATCTGGTAGATCAAGGCGAAGCAGAGAGCAACAAGAGCGACAATGCGCTCGCGATTTGTGTAGGTCGGCACGGTTCCCTCTCTTCGAGCAGTTGACGTTGCTCGCCGGCCTCATGCTACGTTTCCTGCTCTGACGCCGAACGCCGGAGTTAAGCGGCATTTGGGCCGCGCCCAGCATGTTACAAGATCAGGAACATGCTGGATGCGGCCCAAATGTCCGCTTGAACGATTGGTTAGGCAGCACGCTTCATTGCCAACAACTTTGCGTGCTAGGTCCCGTGCTCTAAGGACGCAGAGCCTCGTCCAGTGCCTCCAGGGCAGCTGGCCAGTTGTCCTGGTGCGCCTTGCAGGCTTCTTTGGTGCTGAAGCCTGAGTGGGTGAGTCGAAGGAGGGTGCCCCTCTCTCGAGGGCTTAGCGCGACCTCAATTACCGTTTCGTCACCGTAGGTGCCAGGCGCGCCGGTCAGCCAGGTCATTCTCACTCGCTCGTTCTTGATAAGTTCCAGAAACCGTCCGTAGTGAGCGTGTCGCCCCCAGTCGTGTCGGTTGTAGAAGAAGAAAAGACTCCCTTCATTCGGCGTCATGATTAGCTCACCCGGCTGGGCAAACCACTTGTCGAAACGTCTAGTCCAGGCGTCATAGATGAGCTCGGCCGATGCAACCATTTGGCGCTCGACGGTCATCGAGAATGGGCGTGAAGACAGGTCTGGGACGAAGGGCGTGGGCATGTTCACCTCATGTGCTCTGAAGGACCTTGGTGCTCCGCGCAAAAGCAGGTGTAGCGCACTCACCCTCATTACGGTGTCAACGGATGCTTCCCGTGCAGCCTAACCTCTGCGGGGAGCGACCACCTTTTAAGGCTTCTACGCGCCGCATAAGAACCCACGGCTCTTCGCTTTCTTGCTCGTAACGTGTTCTCGTGCCTCGACTTGAAGAAGGATACGCCTTCGCTCGGGGAGAGTCAACGCGACTGGTGAAGGACGATAAGGCATCCCGGAGGGGGCTTCGCCGTCTCCAGCAGACGGATACGCGGCTCTGCCCCCTCTCAGGAACAAGATCTATCTCTATGGCTCTCTGAGAGATCGTGTCAGCCTGACGGACGGCTTCCAGAGTCTTCTGCGTCGCCATATGGATCCCCTGACGTTTCCGCGTCAGGCCTCAGGAACCGCGATCCCTCGAGCACGGACTGAAGGGTCACGGCCAGTTGCCTCGACACACCCTGTGCCGCGGAGCACGCTAATTCAAGCATCTAGTAAAGGAAGCAACTCGTTGTCTGCGGTCCCTCAAAGCAGGGACTAAGAAGATGTCTCGAAACTTCTGGACAAGCAGTTTCAGTCCCGAGACGCTGCTCCAGCGCGAGCTCACGCTGGGTTTGCGGAGCACACGCTGAGCCAGTGTCCCGACACGCTGCGCCAGCGCGAGCTCACGCTGGGTTTGCGGAGCACACGCTGGGCTAGCGTCCCGACACGCTGCGCCAGCGTGAGCTCACGCTGGGTTTGCGGAGCGTACGCTGGACCAGTGTCCCGACACGCTGCGCCAGCGTGAGCTCACGCTGGGTTTGCGGAGCGCACGCTGGGCCAGTGTCCCGACACGCTGCTCCAGCGCGAGCTCACGCTGGGTTTGCGGAGCGTGCACTGGGCCAGCGCCCCGACACGCTGCGCCAGCGTGAGCTCACGCTGGGTTTGCGGAGCGTACGCTGGACCAGTGTCTCGGGACGCTGCTCCAGTGCGAGCTCACGCTGGGTTTGCGGAGCGCACGCTGGCCCAGTGTCCCGACACGCTGCGCCAGCGTGAGCTCACGCTGGGTTTGCGGAGCGTACGCTGGGCCAGTGTCCCGACACGCTGCGCCAGCGCGAGCTCACGCTGGGTTTGCGGAGCGTGCGCTGGGCCAGCGGAAGCCTTCGGGCGTACGGTTCACAGGCCACGCGTTCCTTTCGGGATGAACGTGATCTCCTGGGTGGGCTCGTCCGCCCGGCCGTGGCTCTCCAGGAGGTCCATGCGCCGCAGGCCGCGGCTCGTGCAGGGGGGACAGAGGAGGTAGCCCTGGACCAGCGGGATGCCGATCGCGAGCACGACCTCCAGATCCTTCGGGTCCTCGATCCCCTCCGCCACCGCCCGCCCTCCCAGCCGGTCCGCCAGCCCGCAGATCGATTCGAGCACCGCCCGGCGGTGCGGATCGGCGTGCACGCCGTGGACGAAATGGCGGTCGATCTTCAGGAGGTCGGGCCGGCAGTCGAGGATCATGCGGAAATTGGACTGCCCGAGCCCGACGTCGTCCAAGGCGATCCGCACTCCGATCGCCCGCAGCTCCTCCAGGCTGGCCAGGAAGCCCGGGCCGCTCCACGGCGGCGCGTGCTCGACGATCTCTACGATGATGCGCTCGAGCGGGATCTCGTACTCCTCGCTCGCGCTGGCGAGCCAGCTCGCGAGCCGCCGCTCGCGCTCCAGGGTCGAGGCGTGCACGTTGAGCGAGAGGGCCGGCACCGCCGGCAGGCCGCGGGCGTGGCGCAATGCGGCCTCGATGGCCAGCAGGTCGACCTCGGACTCCCGCCGCTTGCGCCGCACGTATTCGAACAGGACGTCCGAGCGCTCGATGTTCGTGCCGCGCGGGCCGCGGGTGAGCGCCTCCAGGGCGAAGATCGAACGTCCGTTCTCGCGCACCTCGAAAATGGGCTGGAACTCCGTGGTCAGCCCCTCCGGCTCGAGGATGCGGTTCCAGAGCAGGCTCATGCAGTGGCCCTCGTCAGGTCGGCGGCGATGCGGGCCAGGTCGGCGAGCGGCATGGGCTTCTGGAGGAACCTGTCGACGCCGCGGCTTATCGCCTCGCTCTCCAGCTCCGGCGAGCCATAGCTGGTCAGCAGGACGACCCGCGTCCAGGGAGAGCGCTCGCGGGCGAAGCGGATCAGCTCCAGCCCTTCGCTGCTGTGCCCGCCGGTGAGCCGCAGGTCGGCGATCAGCAGGCCGTAGCGGACGTGCGAGAGCAGCGCCTCGGCCTCCTCCAGCTCGCGCGCGCAGTCCACGTTCGAACCGGGACGCGAGGTATTCGCGCATGGCGAGCAGGATCGGCTCTTCGTCGTCGACGATCAGGATCCTCGGTTTCATGTGGGCTCCTCTCCAGGGTCCGGGCCAAGCGGCAGGGTCACCGACACCGACGCGCCCCCAGCGGGACGGTTGGCGGGGACGATCTCGCCGCCATGCTGCTCCACGATGCGCTGCACGATCGAAAGGCCCAGCCCGGTGCCGCCCCGGCGGCGGGTGAAGAACGGCTCGAACAGGCGGGGCAGATCCTGCGTCTGGAAGCCGGGGCCGTCGTCCTCCACATGGAAGCGAATGCCGCGGATACCGCCGGAGCCAGCGGCGCGGCCGGGGCTCGCCTCGTCCGCCCGGAAGGCAACCCGCGCTCCGCGCGGCGAGTGCTGGATCGCGTTCTCGAGGAGGTTGAGGAACACCTGCACCATCCGGTTGCGGTCCACCGGCAGGCAGGGCAGGCCGGGGGCGGCGTTCGCGGCGATCTCGACGCCTGCCTGCGTCGCCAGCGGCTCGCAGGCGGCGATGGCCTGGCGCATCAGCTCGTCCGGCCGCTCCGGGGCGAGGACGAGCCGCAGCGGCTTGCCATAGTCCAACAGGTCCTGCATCAGCTCGTTGAGGCGGTCGACCTCCCCTTGCAGGACTTCGAGGTAGCGCCGGTACTCCGTCCGCCGCTTGAACCGGGATGCGAAGGCGTCGAGGGTGGCCGAGATGCCGAAAAGCGGGTTGCGCACCTCGTGGGCGACGCCCGCCACGAGGCCACCCATGGCCGACATGGTCTCGCTGCGCCGCAGCGACTCCTGGAGCTTGACCTGCTCGGTGACGTCGCGCGCCACCGCGACCACGCCGCGGTAGTCGAGATGGGTGACCGGCCGCAGCGACACGTCCCAGCTCCGCTCCTGCTCATCCCGGACCTGGGTGGAGGCGGCCTCGCCGGTGGCTTTCACTTGGGGCAGCAGCTCGGCGATGGCCGTCCAGGGCTCGCCCTCCCCGAGGCTCGCCACCGGCCGCTGCAGGAGCTCGTCGAAGGGCAGGCCCGCCAGGTCGCGAGCCGCCGTGTTGACACGTACGACTCCACCCTCCATCTCGAGCAGGAGGACCGGATAGTCGATCGTGTCGAAGGTGAGCCGCCACTCGGTGGCCGCCTTGCGGATGAGCTCCTGGCCGCCGCGGACCGCCTCCTGGTCACGCTGGCGTTCGACGGCCACGGCGAGGACGTTGGCCACCGCCTGCAGGAAATCGGTGTCCTCGGGGCTGAAGCTGCGGTCGGCCCGGGTGTGGGCGCTCAGCATCCCCCAGGGGCGCTCGCGGCCGGGGATCGGCACGCTGATCCCGGCGAGCCGCGCCCCGCGCATCGAGACGGAGCCGTCCCTGCCGTGCCGCGGCGCCGCCAGCTCCGGCCGGCCGGCGAGGTCCATCCAGCCCGTGCTGGCGCGCAGGAGCAGGCCGCCCGCGCCCGGCTTGTCCGCGATCTTGCAGTGCTCGACCTGGAGGACCGCGGCGGTCCGCCGCACCGCCTCGTCGAGCAGCACCTCGATCCCGGTCCCTTCCAGGGCATGGCGCCCGAGATCGGCGATGGCCGCCTGCTGGAAGGCGCGCCGCCGCAGCTCCTCCTCCGTGCCCTTGTGCCGCGTGATGTCGGTGAAGGAGACGGCGACGGCGTAGAGGTCCGATTCCGGGGAGCGGCGTAGCGGGCGCGAATTGATCGAGATCCAGACGCGCGGCCGGCCCGGCTTCTCGATCCCCATCACCACCTGCGAGCACGGCTGGCCGGTCAGCAGGGTGATGGCGGCGGGATCGCTCTCCGGCTCGAAGGGGCTGCCGTCCTCGCGGACCGCGCGCCAGCCGGGGTGGCGGGCGCTGCGCCCCAGCAGCGCGCGTTCGGACAGGCCGAGGATGCGGCAGGCGCTGGCGTTGCAACTGGAGATGGTGCCGTCGGCCTCGTGGATCACGATGCCCTCCTCCAGCGAGTCGATGACCGCCCGATAGCGCTCGTCGCTCTCCAGCAGAGCGCGCTCGGCCATTTGCCTGCCGTGCATCCGAGAACCTCACCCCCGGACAAAGGGGACCGCGGGCCTGTACGCCCGCATCCGATTTCGCCTGTGGATCGAAAGACGAACCCATTATAGTGGAGGGAGAGGACCATGAACGAGGACCAGGAGCCCCCAGACGAAATGGAACCGGTCGAGGTCCCGATCACGGACGTCCTCGATCTCCACAGCTTCCGGCCGGCCGAGGTGGCGGACGTGGTGCGCGACTACCTCGACGCCGCCTATGACAAGGGCCTGCGGCAGCTTCGCATCATCCACGGGCGGGGGATCGGCGTGCAGCGGCAGACCGTGCGGACGCTCCTCGGGCGCGACCCGCGGGTCGAAGCCTTCGGCGATGCGCCCCTGGAGGCCGGCGGCTGGGGCGCCACCTGGGTGCGCCTGCGATGAGCCCGCTCGCCCTGATCGCCCCTCTCGCCCGCACGCTTCGCCGCGGCCGGCGCCGGCTCCTCGGCCTGGCCGGCCGCCACCCCGCGGACTTCGTCTACAGCCGGCGCTACCAGCTCGACCTGCCCGGCGGCGTCAACGACCCGCTGCGCGGCGAACGAATCCTGAGCTTCCTCGACGCCACCGGCCTTCTTCCCGCGCGCGCGGTCCATGAGGCGCTCCCGGCCTCCTTCCGCCACCTCCGGCGGGTGCATACCGACGAGTATCTGGAGGCCCTCCACCGGCCGGGCGCCCTCACGCCGATCGTCGGCTTCGCTCTCTCGGACGAGCAGTCCGAGCGGGTCCTGGAGGCGCAGCGCACCATGACGGGCGGCACCCTCCTCGCCACCGCCCTCGCGCTCCAGTCCAAGGGGATCGCCGTCAACCTCGGCGGCGGGCTGCACCACGCCTTCGCCTACAAAGGAGAGCGCTTCTGCGTCTTCCACGACGCCGCCGTGGCCATCGCCGAGCTGCGCGCCCGCGGCTTCGCGGGTCCGGTCCTGGTCGTCGACCTCGACCTGCACGACGGCGACGGCACGCGCTCGATCTTCGCCGAGGCCCCGACGGTCCATACGTTCTCGATCCACAACCTCTCGACGCCCGACGAGCGGGCACGCAACGCCGCGGCTGCGACCGTCATGGAGCTTGCGGGGGAGGTCGGCGACGAGGAGTACCTGGAGGCCCTGCGCATCCATCTTCCACCTGTGGTCGCGAGCTTCCGGCCGGAGCTGGTCTTCTACATCGCCGGCTGCGACCCGGCCCACGACGACCGCATCGGCAACTGGAAGGTCTCGGCCGAGGGGATGCTGGAGCGCGACCGCTTCGTCCTCTCCTGTGTCCGGGGCGGCGCCCGCAAGCCGCCGCTGGTCGTGCTGCTCGGCGGCGGCTATGGACCCGAGGCCTGGCGCTACAGCGCGCGGTTCTTCTCCTCTCTCCTCAACCGCGGCAAGGCCCTGGAGCCCCCCGATCAGGAAACGTCCACGCTGCTGCGCTACCGGCGCATCGCCCGCGAGCTTCTCCCCGCACGAGCTGACCGGCGACGCTCCCAGCGACGATTGGGGCCTCACCGAGGAGGACCTCGGCATGCTCGGCGGGCTGCGCCGGTCGCACCGCCTGCTCGGCTACTACTCGCCGGCAGGCCTGGAGCTGGCGATGGAGCGGACCGGCTTCCTCGGCCGGCTGCGCAACCGCGGTTTCGCCGACCTGGTCGTCGAGACCGAGATCGGCAATCCGACCGGAGACACGGTGCGGATCTTCGCCGGGCCGAGCAGGCGCGAGCTGATCCTGGAGACCCGGCTGCGCATCGACCGGCAGGAGGTCCCCGGCCTGGCCCTCCTGCGGATCGAATGGCTGCTCCTCCAGAACCCGCGGGCGCAGTTCACCGCCGAGCGTCCCCACCTGCCCGGCCAGCAACATCCAGGGTTGGGAATGCTGGCCGACGTCATCGCGCTCCTCGTCCTGGTCTGCGACCGCCTGCAGCTCGACGGGCTGCTCTTCGTGCCGGCCCACTACCACACCGCCCGCCAGGGCCGGAAGAACCTGCGTTTCCTCTCTCCCGACGACGAAGCCCTGCTGCGCACGCTGGAGAAGACCTTCGCCGGCGTCCCCCTGGCCGAGGCCAGCCACGGCGTGGCCGAGGGACGGGTGCTCGACGCCCGCACAGGCCAGCCCTTCGCCTGGAAGCCGATGCCCATGGCGCTGCCGGTCAGCGACCGCCTGCGCGAGCGGGTGCAGGGAGAGGACTATGAGCGCCGCGTCGCCGAGACCGCCGCGCAGCTCGAATTCCGCTTGGCTCCAGGATAGGATAGGCGGCTCTGCCGGGAGCCCTCACCCCCCCGGCCCCCCTCTCCCATCCGCACTCCCTTCCCCCGGGAGAGGGGGGAGAGCTAAAAACCAGATCTTTTCTCCCCTCTCCCGGCGGTTTGGGAGGGCGGATGGGAGAGGGGCCGGGGGTGAGGGACCCAGCCCGCGCAGATCCACTGAAAAGGACACACACGTGGCCAAGAAAGATACCCCCAGCACCGCCATCACCCCGACGCGCAACGAAGACTATGCGGAGTGGTACCAGCAGGTCGTCAAGGCCGCCGACCTGGCCGAGAACTCGCCGGTCCGCGGCTGCATGGTCATCAAGCCGTGGGGCTACGCGCTCTGGGAGAACATCCAGCGCGACCTCGACGCCATGTTCAAGGCGACCGGGCACAAGAACGCCTACTTCCCGCTGTTCATCCCCCTGTCCTACCTCGAAAAAGAGGCCGAGCACGTCGAGGGGTTCGCCAAGGAGTGCGCGGTGGTCACCCACCACCGGCTGATCCAGGGGCCGAAAGGCGGGCTGGTTCCCGATCCCGCGGCCGAGCTCGAAGAGCCGCTGATCGTCCGGCCCACCTCCGAGACGATCATCGGCGCCATGTTCGCCAGGTGGGTCCAGAGCTACCGCGACCTGCCGCTGCTCATCAACCAGTGGGCGAACGTCGTGCGCTGGGAGCTGCGCACCCGCATGTTCCTGCGCACCACCGAGTTCCTCTGGCAGGAG
Organism: uncultured Holophagales bacterium; assembly: GCA_963842525.1. Classification (GTDB taxonomy): domain Bacteria; phylum Acidobacteriota; class Thermoanaerobaculia; order Multivoradales; family UBA5704; genus UBA5704. Next base: position 247,097 of record CAWJGT010000006.1, on the reverse strand, counting down.
GGGCACACCGTGCACGAGACCGAGCAGGAGGCGCGCGAGGAGACGCTGCGCATGCTCGACGTCTACGCGCAGTTCGCCGAGGACTACATGGCCATGCCGGTCCTGCGCGGCCGGAAGACGCCGAGCGAGCGCTTCCCGGGCGCCGTCGATACCTTTGCCATCGAGGCCATGATGCAGGACCGCAAGGCCCTGCAGGCCGGCACCTCGCACTTCCTCGGCCAGAACTTCGCCCGCGCCAGCGAGATCAAGTTCCAGTCCCGCGAAGGGACCGAGGAATTCGCCTGGACGACGTCCTGGGGCATGTCGACCCGGCTGATCGGCGGCCTGATCATGACCCACAGCGACGACGACGGCCTGGTCCTGCCGCCGCGCCTCGCCCCTTCGCACGTCGTCATCCTGCCGATCCTGCGCGCGGACGACACCCGCGCCCAGGTGCTCGACTACGTCGAAAAAGTCGCAGCCGAGCTGCGGGCGCAGCGCTATGGCGACCGGCCGCTCGGCGTCGAGATCGACCTCCGCGAGGCCCGCGGCGGCCAGAAGCAGTGGGAGTGGATCAAGAAGGGCGTCCCGATCCGCCTCGAGATCGGGCCGCGCGACGTCGAGCGGGGGACCGTCTTCCTCGCTCGCCGCGACCGGCCTGCGTCGGAGAAGTCCGACGTCCCGCGCGGCGAGATCGCGGCACGCGTCCTGGAGATCCTCGACGAGATGCAGCGCGGGCTCTTCGAGCGCGCCAAGGCCTACCGCGAGGAGCACACGCGGGCGATCGGCACCAAGGAGGAATTCGTGGCGTTCTTCACGCCGCAGAACGCCGAGAAGCCGGAGATCCACGGCGGCTTCGCCGTCTCGCCCTGGTGCGGCGACGCCAAGTGCGAAGCCGAGGTCAAGGAGTCGTTGAAGGTGACGATCCGCTGTCTGCCGCTCGATCCGGTGGACGACGGCGGCTTCGACCGCTGCGTCGTCTGCGACCGGCCGAAGCAGGAGACCGCCGTTTTCGCGAAGAATTACTGATCAGGATCAGACAGGCGAGCGCCTCGCGCGGAATACGGTAAGCCTGGAACACGGGCTGCACCTGCCGGGCGAGGCGCTCCGCCTCGGCCAGCCGGCCTCGCGGTCGGCGCACAGCAGGGACAAATCGAGTGTGACGAGGGCTGCTTCAAAGACGTTCCCTCGCTCTACGAAGCCGTCCCGGATTCCGCGCAGCAGATCCTCCGCCTCCTGGATCCGGCCCAAATCTAGCGCGATATTCGCCTCCAACCAGGAGATCCGGAGCTGAGAAATTGGATTCTGGATCTGCTTGTAGAGCTGCCGGTAGGGGTCGAATAACGCCTTTGCTTCGAATGTCCGGCCCGCGTCCACCAGGCAACAGATCAGGTTATAACGGACAAATCCATTTCCAGATCGGTGTCAGGCTCGCAGAGCGCACGCGCCTTGTGCAGGAGCCGGATCCCCTCTTCCGGCTCGCCGTTGTCCTCGCAAGTCATCGCCCAGGTACGAGCGCCTCGACGGTTCCTTGTCGTTCCCCCGCAGCCTGCGGATCGAAACGGCACGCCGCAGCAGCCGGACCGCCTCCGGAAACCAGCTTTGGTCCCGCCGCAGGCATGCCTTGAGGACCATGAGCTGAGACTCGTTCCAGGAGATCCCGCGTACCGCGGCGCAGATGAGCTTCCGCTTCGAGAAACGCCTGCTCGGCGCCGTAGAAGTCGGAAGCGATCCGACGCGCGTTGGCGATCAAGGCCCAACACCGGGCTCGGAGGTCCTCCACCAAACGCGGATCATGGCTGTGGGCCTCCAGCCGATCGGTGAGCAGGAGAGCCAGCTTGGCAAGCTGCTCACCTTTCAGAGGATCCCGCATCCCTTCCTGGCGGCTCGCTTGGAGGAGCAGACCGCAGAGGCTGAGGCTGCCGAAGCGCCGGCTGTTGCGGACCAGCACCTCGCGGCGCTCCGGCGGGTGCCGCAACAGCTCGGCCAGCAGGCCGGGTGCCTCGCCACGCTCCTGCTCGACGGCGGAGATCTTCGGCCGCAGCGTACGCAGGACCTTGTCGATCACCAGCCCATAGTCGGGCTCGGGCTCCCGCCAGGCCAGGATCCGATGGCCCGCCTCGGAAGCGGGCAAAAGCGGCGCAGCTTTGTCCAGTGATTTGTGCAACGCTTCGAGCGCGACGTCGGACTTCGGGTGTATCCTTGGCACGGCTTCGGTCCTACTTTCCTCGCCCCTACTAATAAGTTGCCGCAGGGCGCTTTCTCGTGACGCAGGGGCCGGATATCATGGCGCGAGGGTTCTCCATGACCGGCACCGTCGCACTTCCCGTCTGGCTCGCCGTCGTGCTCGCCCTGCTCTCTGCCTGGGCGGTGCTCGACCGGCTGCTGGTCCCCAGCGTCCGCTGGTTCCTGCGGCGGCGGGTCAACCGCGTCATCGACGAGCTGAACACCCGCCTCAAGCTCGAAATCCCGCCCTTCCACCGCACCAAGCGCCAGGTGCTCGTCGATCGGCTGCAGTACGACCCCAAGGTGGTCCAGGCGGTGGACGCCTTCGCGCGCGAGCAGGGCATGCCGCGGGACGTGGTCATGGCCCGCGTGGAGCGTTACGCCCGCGAGATCGTCCCGGCCTTCAACGCATACTTCTACTTCCGCGTCGGCTATTGGCTGTCACGCAAAGTTGCCCGTCTTCTCTATCGGGTGCGTCTCGGCTACTCGGACGAGACAGGCCTCGCGGCCGTGGCGCCCACCTCGACGGTCGTGTTCCTCATGAACCACCGGAGCAACATGGACTACGTCCTGGTGGCCTACCTGGCGGCGAGCCAGACGGCCCTCTCCTACGCCGTGGGCGAGTGGGCGCGCATCTGGCCGCTCCAGACGCTGATCCGCTCGACCGGGGCCTACTTCGTGCGGCGGAGCTCGGGCGACCCGCTCTACCGGCGGGTGCTCGAGCGCTACATCCACATGGCGACCGCCGGGGGCGTGACGCAGGCGGTCTACCCCGAAGGCGGCCTGTCGCGGGACGGCCGGCTGCGCAAACCCAGGCTGGGCCTCCTCGACTACATGCTGCGCGGCTTCGATCCGCAGGGGGAGCGCGATCTCGTCTTCATCCCGGTGGGGATCAACTACGACCGGGTGCTGGAGGACCGGACGCTCCTGCTCGACATGCAGCCGGAGGCCCACAAGCCCGATGCGCTCCACGCCGCAACCACGACCCTCCGCTTCGCCCTGCGCAACGTCAAGCAGATGCTCCAGAGCCGCTGGCACCGCTTCGGCTATGCCTGTGTCAACTTCGGCTCGCCGATCTCGATGCGGCGCTGGACGACCGAGCGGGGTCTCGACTTCCGGCGGCTGGAGAAGGAGGAACGCTCGGTCCACCTCGAACGGCTCGGCGCCGATCTGATGGCCGAAGTGGGACGGGTGATCCCGGTCCTGCCGGTGCCGCTGGTCGCCTCGATCTTCGTCGAGCGCGCCGCCGAGCCGCTCTCCGAGCTCGATTTGAAAGCCCACGCCCATCGCCGCATGGCCGAACTCGCAGCCGCCGGCGTCCACGTCTACATCCCACGCCAGGACCAGGACTATGCCCTCGAAGCCGGCCTGCGGATGCTCACCCTCCGCCACCTCGTCGAAGAGAAGGACGGCCTCTATCAGGTCCGCCCCGAAGAGCTGCTGGTCCTGCGCTACTACGCCAATTCGATCGAGCATCTGTTGCCCGAAGACGAAACGCGGGCTGTGGCGGGGTGATCCGGTACCCAAGCCTCAGGATTGCACTGTGCTGTCGCGCCTCCGCCGTTGCGCGGCGGATCTTGCGGTAACGAGGTACCCTTCTTTCCAGAGGGCCGGATTCCGGCCTTCGCGCAGGTCCACCCCTGCAGTTTGGACGCATCCGAAGCGAAAGGCCGACTCGACGGAGCGTCCTGCTCCCAGAGCCTGATAGAAGCCGACCGAGAAAGCGATCGCCGCTTTGTCTTCGATGTCACGCCGCATGCCGATCACATAGCGAATTCTCTTGCGGATGGCGCGCGCCAGCTTCTGTGAGTGGCAACAGTTGAGCACGATGCACTCGATCCGATTGGAGACCAAGTCAAACAGCTCTGCGAGGACACACGGTGCAATGGGATGGGGCTGGCCGTCTCCATTCAAGAGATAAATCGTCCCGTCCTCTTCTCCGTGTCCGGCGAAGTGCACGATGTCAGGAGAGTGCTCATTGAGAGCGCGCGTCAAGTCCTCCATCCGGACGGCCAGCTCGATGCGAACGTCACTGCGCATGTCCGGCGGCGCGGTCCGCGCGAGTTGCTCCCGGATGTTGCGGAGCTCCACAGCGAGGCGCAGCTCACCGAATGGGTCGGCGGCGAGAAAAAGGATGCGCTGCGCCCCTCCGCCCGAAGGCGGCTCCGCAGACCGGTCCAGCATCTTTGGACCAGGCCGGTCTCCGGCCACCTCGACGATGACGCGATGGACTGCAAGCTGGAGATCCTGGATCTCCGACTCGATCTCCGAGAACAGACCCCTCTGGGCCGCAGCCTGCTCTTGGCGCGCCCGCAAGTCGAGTGCCGCGGCGTGCAACTGGTCGCGGGCCGCTTGGAGCTCCCGCCACAGGAGGTCTTCCGCCGTGCGGCTGATCTCGCGGGTCCGTGTATGGATCTCTTCCGCAATGAGATTCGCCAATGTAGCGAGCTCGGCCTGGAAGCAGCCCACGAAGACGCGAGAGAGGTGCCCCTTGAGCCGCCACAGCCAGAAGCCGTTGATAAACGGGAAGATTCGCGACATCTGGCCAAGGAAGATCGGCAAAAGGAGGATCGTATGCGAGCCCTCCAGCATCCTCGTCAGGACGCTGTAGGCAAAGACACGGGCCAGAAACTCGGCGCCGATTTCTTCGCCACGGGTCATACCTTGCGAGTGCTCCGCACCCGCTCCTCCCGAATCCAGGAAACCATCGCGGATACGCTCGATCCTGGAGAAAAACCTGGTCGAGTGCGGGCTCACTTCCTGTACCATCGTCTCGAACCAGGCGGCCACGAGCGGCTCCAAACCTGCAAGCCTCCACTTCGCGATCTCCTTTCCGAGCCGCACGCCGACGTCACGGCAGACCTCCTTGGCTGCGTCCTCCACCTGCGCGGCAAACCCGGGAAATGCCGAAGGGGATCGCCTCTGGAGCGCCACATTCTCCATCCAGTGGCACAGACGCTCCGCAAGCTCGGACAGGAACTCACTGGCTGCAGGATGAATCGCGTCCCACCGCAGTCTGCGGCGGCCTTCATCGATGCGAGCCAGAATCCGGCCGCATGCGCGATCGGCGATGTCCAACTCGTCGGTGGCCTGCGCGACCTTGGCTTCCAGCCGGGCTAGATCCTGCTCGAGAGAGGAACTTCGTACACGCATCTCGCCGCGAGCCTCTTCGCTCGCGTCAATGAGCTCGCGGGCCGGCTGAAGCAGCTTCAGACGGTGACGGCCCGAGGTCAAAGAGACAGCGAGCGCGCTCTCGAGCGCAAGCAGGCCCGATTTCTCGAGGAGCGTGCCGCCTTCCCCCGAACGGGCGCTCAGCGCCTCTCGGGCCGAGAGGAAGACGACTCCGGCCTCGCCCAGCCCAGTCCTGCTGACAAGTCTCTCCCTGCCGTAGGTCATGACGATCGGACGGTCGCTCTCCCGGATTTCGTCGAAGCGGTTGCAGACGAAGAGGAGATTCTCGCGCTCGGTCTCGTCCAGATCTTTGTCGATGAATCGCAGCTCCGATTGCGAGGCCAGCCCATTGCACCCGAGCACAAAGAGGATGGCGTCCGCTCTCGCGATGTATTCGCGGGCAATGGGGTCGCGCTGTGCATTGAGACCCGGAGAGTCGACGATCTCGATCCCGTGCCTCAGCAGCTCAGCGGGCCAGAACACCTCGACGTGCGAGTACAGGGCGTCGGGAGCCGCGTCTGCCGGATCTTTCCAGGGATCGCGAATCACCAAATAGTCTGCCAGCCGGTCGACGGGGATCTCGAGCGGAGCCGGGTAGCCGCCGCCATTCCGGAGATGGACCATCAGGTCGGGAGAAAGCCCTTCCGGCAGGGGTGACGGCAAGGGGTGACGGAAGTGCAGGAACAAGCGCTTCCACTTTCCCCATTTGATCTCGCTGATGAGCGCCGTACAGGGGACTACCGAGGAGGGCAGCACCTCTTCTCCCAGCAAGGCATTGACGAGCGTGCTCTTGCCCCGCTTGAACTCGCCGATCACGAGAATCCGGGACTGCTCGGACCCGATTCTGGCGGCCAGTTGGGTCAATGCTCTGGCCCGGTCCTCCATGCCGAGTCGGCCAACGACGGTGGCGGTACGCGAGGCGAGGCTGACCAGCGCCCGCTGATTCCTCTCGAAGCTGCCCAGGCTCTCATTCTGTACGGAGCTGCCTGATCGCGTCCCGGTCATAAGATCTCTCCTGTCGACGGCAGCTCACATCGCGCAGGCTGTTCTCGGCCTTCCGGCGACAGCAAAAATCAGCTCAGTGATCACACCATCGACGTCCCGGAGCTCGCCATCCAGATCGGCCAGGAGCCGCTTCTTTGCCTGCACCTGCACCTCCCCCGCCTTCTTGTCGCTGAGCACGGAATCCATCTGTTCGCGGAGGCTCTTGATCTCGCGATCCAGCCCTTCTTCGGCAGTGCTCACAAACTCCTGCGTGCCCTCGTGGACCTCATCGGCGATCTTCTGGGCAGTCGATCCCAGCTCGCTCCGGAACTGCTCGGTGAGCGAGCGCGCGATCTCTTTCTTTGCCTTCCCGGTGATTGCACCGGTTCGGAGCCAGGCCGTCGCCGCGCCGGCGCCAAGCAGAGCCGGGATGAGAACGAACGGGTTCGCAATGCCCAGGACGCCGTAGAGGAGACCGAAGGTGGCGGCCTGGGCCAGGATGCTCGACGCGAGCCCCTTGAAGCCGAACCGGGCGCCGTGCGCCATGCTGAAAACGTCTCCGAGAAGGAGTCCGCCGACGGCAGCTATCAGCCGCTGGCCACCCGAGGCATCCTTCAGCTCCTCGTTCTCCCGCAGCTCCACTTTTGAAAACGCTGTGCGGATCTCGTCGATCCTGGAGCAGAAGTCGCTCACCCGCACACTGGCGTCTTCCGCCATCGCCTCCAACCTCTTCTCCACCAGGGGTTGCAGGGTCTGCTGGCTCCACTCCACCGCCTCCTCTTCGACCTTGACGCCGACCTTGGTGCAGATCTCCTTGGCCATGGCCTCGATCTGCTCTTCGTGCTTCAGCTTGAAGAGACTGACCGTGCTCTCCAGATCCAACTCATCCACCCAGGTCTCGAGCGAGTCGGCAATGTCGCGCAGGAAGCGCTCGGCTTCGAGACGGACCTCGGATTGCAACGACTGCCGGTGATGGTTGATGTTGGCGACGATCTGCCGCTTGGAGCGCTCCGCATCTGCGAGGCGCGGGGAAAGCTCTTCGACTCGGGCTTCCAGGGTGGCGAGGCTCACGTCGAGAGCGGCCCGCTGGGCCGGGAGGATCTTGTCGCGCGCTTCACTCAGAGCGAAGCTCAGTTCCCGGGCCGGCTGCAGGAGCTTCACCTTGGCACGGTCCTCGGTAAGGAAACGGGTCAGCTCTCTTTCGAGCCCTGCCAGGCCGGAGCTTTCGAGCAGGGCGTCGTCGTCCCGCCGGCGCGCGTCCAATCCCTGGAGCGCAGAAAGGAAGAAGATGCCATCCTGCAGCGCCGTGCGTCCCCCCAACTTTTTCTTCGCGTACTCGACGAGCCGCGGCCGGTCCGCCGGCCGGATCTGGTCGAAACGGTTGCAGATGAAGAAAAGGTATTCGTGGCCCACGCCACGCAGCTCCTGATCGATCACCCGCAGCTCCGATTCGGCCCCGAGCGCGTCACAGGACATCACGAACAGGATCGCATCGACGTTGGCGACATAATCCTTGGCAACGCGGGCCCGTGTGACGTTCTCGTTCAGACCGGGCGAATCGATGATCTCGATGCCTTGCCGGCAGAGCTCCAGCGGCCAGGAGACCTCGACCCGCGCGTACGGCGACTCCGCAATCGAATCCGCCTGCTCTCTGCCCGGATCAGGAATGGCCACGAACGTATCCAGGCTCGCCACCGGCACCTCGAGAGGCGGGACCGGCCCGCCGTTCCCCCGCCGTATATGAGCGGCGACCTCGCGGGGCAGCTTGACGCCGGGCACCGCGGGCTGAGGGTGGCGGAAATGGAGGACGGCTCTCTTCTCTTCGCCCCACTTGATCTCATTGATCACGGCCGTGCAGGGAACGACTGAGGCGGGGAGCACCTCCTCGCCCAGCAGCGCGTTGATGAATGTACTCTTGCCGCGCTTGAACTCTCCCAGAACCATGACTTTGAAGCCATCCGATTCGAGCCGTTTCTTGAGAACGGCGAGCGCCTGGGCGCGGCTCTCCATGCCAAGCTGGTCATAAACGCTGCTCACCCGCGAGGTCGCGCGGGCGAGGGACTGGAGGTTGCGCTGAAAGATCTCGAACCCGCTAAGGGTTTCGATCTCGCTGGTCTGGGGCTCGGTCATCGTTGGTCCTCCTGTTCATTGGCCAGCAGGCTCTGGAAGCGGCGCAACTCGGCAAAGCTCGCTTCGATGTGCTCAGGCTCCGAGGCCTCGGAGGGCATGCTGCGCCCGAGCGCCTCCCGGCGGGCCTCGTACCAGATCTCCTCTTGGCGGACCGCGTCCGCAAGGATCGACGTGTAGGCGGACCTCAATCGCGCAACCGCAAGGTCCCGCCCGCGCTTGAATGCCTTGTCGATCGCCATCGAGAGCACGCGGACCAGCGCCTCTCGCTGAGTCTCATCAAGGCGATTGATCAGGTATTCACCGACGAGGCCGGCGCCGACGCCCGCCGCAATGCCGAGCGGGCCGTAGAGGGCATACGCCAGGATGCCGGCCACACCGGCTCCCACGCGCGTCATCAGCCGCAGGGAACCGAGGTCACGCGCATCCCCGGTTTCGGGATCCACCTCCTCCGTAAACCCGAGCAGCGGCTCGACGCAGACCGCGTCGAGCCGTCTCTCGAATCGCGCTTTCACCTCCTGGCGCAGCCATCCCATATCGGCTGTCATCTGGTGCTGGAGCGACTCTCCCACGGCTCGTGCCACGGCTCCGAGCTCCTGCCGAAGCCGGAAGGGCAGCTCTTGACGGCACCAGAGCCGCGCGTCTGGCGCTTGTTGAAGCTCATGGCCCAACCTCCCGGAAACAGAGCGCTCCGCCGCGGCGAGTTGCTCCTCCACCCAACCCAGGAGGGCCTCGTTCCGTGCCCGCAGCCCCAGGCGGAGGTCTTCCCAGTCGAGACGCATCCGGTCGAGCTCCTGCCGTTCCGCTTCGGCCTTGCGACGCCGCTCCTCCACGGCAAGGCCGGCCGCCGCCCTGCGGGCCGCCAAATCCACTTCGACCAGTGCGAGGACGCGGGCGAGGTTGGAGTTGAGCTGCCGCCGCGCACGGTCCTGGCGTTCCGGACCGGCAGCCCAGGACAGGAGCTTGTCCGCAATCGCCGCCGGGCCGGCGATCTCGACGCCGCTGTCCGGCGGCAGCACGGGCTCTGCATGGGACACGGCAAAGGCGATGTCCGGATGAATGGTGGCAAGCCGGTCCCGGACGTGATTGATCACCAGGGTCCGCTCGCCTGGCGGGACCTCGTCGAGGCGCGTCAGCACGGCAAGGACGCGCGGCACGCTGCGCGCGAGGATATGCTGTTCCAGGAAAGATCGTTCCGTGAGGCTGAGCGCCATCGTCGCGCTGATGACGACCACAGTTGCCTCACAAACCGAAATTGCATCGATCACCTCTTCCATCCGCTCCTCGCCGAGATCGCCGGCACCGGGGGTATCGAGGAGCTGGAGCCCGCTGTCGCGGAGCCACTGGTTGGGGACGGCGACCTCCAGCGCCGCCCAACGAGACTCCGCGGCGGCCTTCTCCCAGGCCTCCGGGCCGGTTCCGAGATCCTCGCGGCGGCCATCGGGCAGGATCCCGACGAGCGAGGCTTCGGGGGCGTATGCGACGCGCGTCAGCAGGGCGGTGGTGGGGACAGGGCCGACCGGCAGAAGGTCCACACCGAGCAGCCGGTTGACGAGGGTGCTCTTGCCGCGCGAGAACTCACCGACCACGGCGACAGAGAAGTGTGGCTCGCGGGAGCGGGCACCCAGGCGCCGCCATTCCCGGCGCAGGACCTCCGAGCCCGTATCTTCGACGAGCTTGCGGACCGCTTCCACGAGATGCGCCGGCTCCGCGTCCGGCGGCGGAGCCGCGAGGGTAGCCTGCGGCTCGTACGTGAGATGCTCCATGGTGTCCTCCTTACAGCTTGTGAAGTCTCTGGAGACCGGTGCGCGCGAGATGCAACTGCTCGCTGCGCTGCTCGAGGCTGGCCAGGTCATCGCGCACCTTCCGTCGCAGGCGGCCCAGCTCTCGCGCTTTCTTCTGGTCCGCGGCAATCATCCGCCGGACCAGGGCGTCGTACTGCTCGAAATAGCGATCGATGACAGCGTTCAACTGCTGCCGGATCGCCCCTTCCGCCGTGGCAACCCTCTCCTCGACGGCCGACTCGAGCCTCTCGAATCTCTGCTCGACGTCGGGGCGCAACGCCTGCCAACAACGATTGCGCAGCTCGTCGATGGAGGGCTCGAAAAATGCACCGAGGAAGGCTCCGGCGAGGAAGCCGATCGCGGTCCCGATGATCGGCGAGATGGCGGTCCCGATCGCAGCACCGGTCCAGGCAAACCCTTTCATGATGCCGTCCACCTTCTCGTCGCTTTTGCGGATCACATCGAGCGCATCGGAAACGAGAAGCTCTTTGGGAATCTCGGACAGCTTACGAGACGCGGTCTGACCGTCCAGGGCGATTCTTCCTCCCAAGGTGGCCAGTGACTGATAGATCTGGAGGAAAGAAGCCTCGAAGGACTGGATTTCGTTCAGGGCGATTTCCCCCATGTCCCGAAGAACCTTCCCCAGCTTGCTTTGTATCTTGTCCGTCTGATCGTCCAGCAGCTCCGTCACGCCCTGGGTAGAGGCTGCCTGAAGCGCTGCCTTGTCGGTTGCCTCGTCCAGCGTCTTCTTGATCTTTTTGTGGGCCTTCTCGCGCGCGTTGGCAACGATCGACCGACCCCGGATGGCCACCGGATCGAGCCGCAACGCGAGCGACTTCGCGTGCCGGGCCTTGCTCTGCTTGATATAGGGTGCGAGCTCGCGGATCCGGTTCGCTTCGAGCGCCGCATGGTCCGCCTGATAACGTTGCTCCACGTCCTCTAGCTCCGCCTTGAGGCCGTCGAGAACGGTCGAGACGAGGGAGGAGAGGCGCTCGAGAAGGATCAGGGCCCGCTGCTCCTGGAGCGTCCGGGCGATCGTCTCCTCGGTCTCCACGAACTGGGCCCGAAGCGCCCGGTACGCCTCACCCGCCGGTCCGAGAGTGCTGGGGCCCGTACCGTCCGGCAACGGCACCCCAAGCGCCGCCGTGGCGCTCGCCGGCAGCACCACCGGTCGCTCGATCCCGAGCTTGGAAGTGAGCCGGCTCGCGATCGTCTCCAGGAGCCGCGGGCGCTCTCCCGCGGAAATCAGGTCGATCTTGGTGGCCAGGAACACACACCGGTGCAGGCTGTCCTGGAAGTGGATGCGCAGGAACTCCGCCAAGGTGTCCGCGACCGGGAAGCTGGCGGGAACCGCGACGATCGCCGCATCGCACTGTTCACGGAGGACCCACCCGGCGACCTCCACGTGACGGGGGTTCTCGACGTTGGCGCCCGGCGTGTCCACCACCACCAGACCCTGGCGCAGCACCGGCGCCGGATAGTGCACCGTGACGCGGGACACGGTGCTCGCGACCTCCTCGACGGCCGTGAACCGTTGCACGAGAGGGCCGAGGCTCTGGCCGGGCCGTCCGTGCCCATTCAGGAATTCCTCATGCCGTCCGTCGGTGTAGTCCACTCGCAGCCGGGGATGGTCGCCATACCGCACCAGCGTGGCTGCAGCCGTGGTTGCCGGCAGGACGTCGGTCGGCAGAGCTCCTGCCGGATCAGCGCATTGACGAGAGAGCTCTTGCCGCTCGAGAACTCGCCGACGACCGCGAGATAGAGGTCCGGATCCGTCTGACGGTCACGGATCCTCTCCAGAGCGGCCGTCCAGGTGTCTTTCCGGCTGCTGTCGAGGACGTACCTGCCGAGGAGGTCCTCGACGAAGCACACATGTCCGGGAATGTCGACGATCTCATCCAGGGATGAACTGGCCAGACGCTCCGCTGTCTCCATTTCCTCCTCGCTTTGTACCGAAGTGGGCTCCTCTTTGCGGCTGATCGATGAGACACGCAAGGGTGCGTTTTGTTTAAGCCTTACAACTTGTGAAGCCCCTGAAGGCCGGCGCGTGCCTGCTGCATTCGCCGGCGGCGCTGTTCGAGGCTGGAGAGGTCGTCCTGCACTTTGCGTCGCAAGAGATCCAGCTCTCGCGCCCTCTGCTGATCCGTAGAGACCATCCGCTGGAACAGGGAGTCGTATTGGTCAAAATAGCGATCGATGGTCTGACTCAACTGCCGGCGGACATCGTCCTGCGCTTTCCTGAGTTGCTGGTCGATCGCAGAGCCGAGAGCAGAGAAGTTGTTATCCATTGCAGAACGCGACTTGTCCCAGCATGTCCGCCGAAGCTCTTCGAGCGGGGGGCCGGACCGGTTGCCGATAATGGCTCCCGGAATGGCGCCGACACCACAGAAAAGGCATCCAATGAGCGCGCCCACCCAAGTACGGGAATTTATCTTCGAGCTCACCTCACGCATATAGTCAATCACGGGCGTCAAGGCCAAGGCCAACACAGGAGAAAAATCTCTCGGAAGACTCTTTCCTCCTTCGACTCCATCGAGCATGATCCTCCCGTCAAGCGTCTGGAGAGATGGGTGCAATCGCAGAAACTTGGCCTCGAATCTGTCAATCTCCTCCTGAGCTGCCTCTCGAATCCTTGAAAAAACTGTACCGAGTTTCTCCTGCAGCGCCCGTGCCTCCTCACCCAGCATCCACGCCGCTTCGCTGACGACGTTTTCGAGGCCTATCCGACTGACAGCCTTATCGATCCTTATCTTGAGTTGTTCCAGAATTCTCTTCCGCGACGCGGCTACCATCTCCCGCCCGTTGATGACCAGCGGATCGAGTTGCAACGCGAGCGATTTCCCATGCCGGGCCTTGCTCTGTTCGATGTAGGGTGCGAGCTCGCGAATCCGGTTCGCTTCGAGCGCCGCGTGGTCCACCTGGTAGCGTTGCTCCACGGCCTCTAGCTCCGCCTTGAGGCCATCGAGGACGGTGGAGACGAGGGACGATAGGCGCTCGAGCAGGATCAGCGTCCGCTGTTCCTGGAGCGTCCGGGCGATCGTCTCCTCGGTTTCCATGAATTGGGCCTGCAGCGCCCGATAGGCCTCGCCCGCCGGCCCCAGAGTGCGAGAATCCGTGCCGTCAGCCAGTGGCTTCCCGAGTGCCGCTATGGCGCTCGCCGGCAGCACCACGGGTTTTTCGATTCCGAGCTTGGAGGTGAGCCGGCTCGCTATCATCTCCAGAAGCCGCGGGCGATCCCTCTCGGGAATCGAATCGATCTTGGTGGCGAGGAACACGCACCGGTGCAGGCTGTCCTGGAGATGGACGCGCAGAAAATCCGCCAGGGTGTCCGCGACCGGGATACTGGCGGGCACTGCAACGATCGCCGCATCGCAAAGCTCTCGGAGGACCCATCCGGCGAGCTCCACGTGACGGGGATTCTCGACGTTGGCGCCTGGCGTATCCACCACCACCAGGCCCTGGCGCAGCACCGGAGCCGGATAGTGCACTGTGACGTGGGTGACGGTGCTCGCGACCTCCTCGATAGCCGTGACCCGGTGCACAAGAGGGCCGAGGCTCTGGCTGGGCTGTCCGTGCCCATTCAGGAATTCCTCATGCCGTCCGTCGATATAGTCCACCCGCAGCCGGGGCTGGTCGCCATACCGCACCAGCGTTGCCGCGGCAGTGGTTGCCGGCAGGACATCAGTCGGCAGGAGCTCCTGCCGGATCAGCGCATTGACGAGAGAGCTCTTGCCGCTCGTAAATTCGCCGACGACCGCGAGATAGAGGTCCGGGTCCGTCTGCCGGGTGCGGATCCTCCCCAGAGCGGCCGTCCAGGTGTCTTTCCGGCTGCTGTCGAGGTCGTACCTGCCGAGGAGGTCCTCGACGAAGCACACATGTCCGGGAATGTCGACGATGTCATCCAGGGATGACCTGGCCAGACGTTCCGCTGCCTCCATCTGCCTCCTCGCTTTGTGCCAAGTGTGCTCCTCGTTGCGGCTGATCGATGAGACCCGCAACGGTGCGTTTTGTTTAAGCCGTGCCGAGGTACACTGGAGAAGGAGATGAAAATCGCGATCCTGGGAGCAGGCGGAGTCGGCGGTTACTACGGCGGCATCCTTGCACGCGCCGGTCATGCCGTGGCCCTGCTGGCCCGAGGGGATCACCTCGATGCTCTCCGCTCGCGGGGCCTCGAGGTCCGGACACCCGAGGAGACATTCACCGTGGCCGTCGAGGCGAGCGACCGCCCGGAGGAGTTGGGCGAGGTCGAGCTCGCCGTTGTGGCCGTCAAGAACTACTCGCTGCCGGAGATCGTCCCGGCGGCGCGGCTCCTGGCCGATAACGGCGCGGTCATCCTGCCGCTGCTCAACGGAGTCGAGGCCGCCGATCGGCTGATCGCGGGCGGCGTCCCGGACGAACGGGTGCTCGGCGGTTTGACGGAGATCAGCGCCGCCCGGATCTCGCCGGGAGCCGTCGAGCGCCGGAGCCCGTTCCAGCGCGTGGTCGTGGGCGAGAGGCGGGGCGGGACCTCCGAGCGCGCGGAACGCATCGCCGCCGCCTTTCGGGAGGCCGGCGTGAACGCCCGGGCTTCAACCGACATCACCGCCGACCTGTGGCGGAAGCTCGCCTTCATCGCCTCCATGGCCGCCGCTTGTGGCCTCTCCCGCTCGTCCGTCGGCCCGATCCGGGACACGCCGCTGGGGTATCTCCTGATCGAAAGGGCAGTCCACGAGGTGCTCGCCGTCGGCCGCTCCCTCGGCGTGGCGCTCTCCAGCGACGACGAGTCGAAGATCCTCGCCTTCGTCGACTCCCTGGCCCCAGGGATCAAGCCGAGCTTCCTCCTGGACCTGGAATCAGGCGGGCCCACGGAGATCGACGACCTCAGCGGAGCCGTCTCCCGCCTCGGCCGCCGGGCCGGCGTCGAGACTCCGGTGCACGACACTGCCGCAGCAGCGCTGGGAGCCGGACGGTCAGAATCGTGAAGCGCCCTGCGTGGAGTGCGATTCCTAGCGCACGGCCGGGTCCCTCACCCCCGGGCCAGGGGGTGAGGAATTTCTCTCAGAATTTCTGTCCGTACCCGAACATGACGACGTAGTCGGCGAACGCCGCGTCGCCGTGGCGCCCGGGGATCAGGCGGTCGGCGACGCTCCTCTGGCGGTTGCGGTAGAGAGCGACCGGGACCGCCAGCGACCAGGTGTGCGCCCCCCGCGAGTAGCTCAGGCCCGGCTCGGCCGAGATGGCATACCCCGGACGCCGGAAGCCGTCGCTCTCGCCGATCAGGTCCTCGACCGCCACCCCCTCGATGCGGCCGCCCAGGCTCGCTCCGAACCCCTTCCAACTCTCCCTGGAGTAGGCAGCGCCTATCCGGGCCACGTACTGGTCGGCGATCGACATCACCTCCTCGCCCAGGTTGTTGCGGAAGGTGGGCACGCCGTTGGTGTTCTCCGGGTTGATCAGGTAGGTCCCCGAGCCGTAGAACATGCCATTGCTGCGACCGATGCGGTGGAAGACCTGGAGGTCGACGATCACGCCGAACCCGCCGTCGCCCGGCTGGATCGACTGGTCGACGCTCTCGACGCTCTGGACGCGCTGCCCGTTGACGAGCCTCTCCCGCGTGTCATACACGTCGTCGTTGCCGGTGGGGAGCTTGAAGCCCAGCCCGAACGAGACGTTGCCGTCCGGATGCTCCTGCGGCTTCCAGAGCAAACGGCGCGCGGTCAGCGTGATGTCGCTGAGGGAGTGCGCCTGCGTGAGGCTGCGGTCGATCACGACGCGGTTGGCGTCGCGGATCGGGCTCGATCTCTCGGCCATCAGATACGGGATGTTGAGCGAGAGGCTCCACAGCTCGTTGGGGTTGTAGCGGAACCCGATCTCGAAGAGCTCGAGCGTGTTGATGACCTCGCTGGCCTCTTCCGCGCGCTCGTGCTGCTCCTCGGAGCCCACGAAATGGCGATGGGAGCGCTGATGGCGCCAGCTCGTCGAGACCTGCCAGCGGTTCGGTCCGGAATAGGTGTCTTGCACGCCAAGCACGGGCGTGTCGAGGCGGGCCGCCACTCAGCCCTGGGCCCAGGCGTGGCGGGGTACGACGAACAGGAGACCGGCCAGCGCGAGACCTGCGGCGAGCAGCCCTCGCGAAGATTGAGACGGACTTGCGGGCATGGACGTTCCCTCCTACGGATGGCTTGAATACTACAGAAGACAGGGGACACACCTCTTTGGATAGGGAGAGCGATAAAGGATCTAGGCGAGACCTGCCGGAGCCGGACGCAGCGTTTCCAGAGAGCGATATCCTGGAAAGCGGAAACGCCCGGCATGCTCATGGGTGACCCGTATCCGCTCCAGATAAGCGCATGCCGCGAGGATAAGCTTATCTGCGCCGGCAGCAGAGCTGCCGGGATCGGCCGCAGGGACGGAACGCCGAGGCCGCTAGGGCCGCTCACCGGCCCGGACGGCCGTGCACACGGCGGACCGAGGCGGCGATCTGGTCGAGGAGATCGAGGGTGACCTCGTCCGCTTCGGCGGCCTGCTGAAAGAGGAGCAGGGCTGCCATGGCGTCGGGATGGACGCCGCCGGCTTGGAGGATGGGGAGCATCTCGACGGCGAGTTGCCGGATCGCCGCCGTGTCTCCTGGGCGGGCATAGAGGACGGCCAGATCCAGAGAGACCAGAGCGGCGTCGACCGCGATCCCTTCTTGGAGGAACGCATCCCGCGCCTCCCGCAGAGCGGCTCCGGCCTCCTCCAGAGCCCCCTCCTCCCGGGCGATCTTGCCCTCCAGCCAGCGCAGCCGCACCAGGTTCATCCGCTCACCCAGATCGC
The DNA here is from genome assembly GCA_963842525.1 of uncultured Holophagales bacterium. Taxonomy (GTDB): domain Bacteria; phylum Acidobacteriota; class Thermoanaerobaculia; order Multivoradales; family UBA5704; genus UBA5704. Next base: position 230,031 of record CAWJGT010000006.1, on the reverse strand, counting down.
GGTAGAGCTGCCGCGTCCTGGCGAGATCCTCTCGCGCCTGCTGATGCTGGCCGCTCTCGGTCAGGAAAAGAATGAGATTGTGATGCGCCGTCACCAACAGACCCGGCTCTTGGACGAGATCGATTTTCGACAGCCCACGGCGGATCAGCCGGACCGCCTCCTTGAACTGGCCCGCATAGCCAAGCGTGGTCCCCTTCTTGATCAGCGTACGACCTTCCAGATGGCGGTCCCGCGCCTCGCGGTAGATGGCGATCGCATCGTCGAGCTACCGGACCGCTTCCTCATGAAGGTCCCTGGGCACTACGTAGCGAGGCCCGGAAGCTCAGAATCAAGCGCCTCGGTGTAGGCCTCGCCACCGCTGCGCTGGAGGTGGGTCTCGGCCTTATCGAGTGCCGCCTCGGCCCTGCGATGATCCGCGGCGATCCGCAGCGCATTGCCCAGGTGAGCCCAGGCCGATGCCCGGGCATCCTCGGCTAACGTCAATCCGTAGTGCCCCTCGTCCAGCCGCTCCGCCACAGCGACCGCGACTTCTGCCAGCGACACGGCCTGGGTCGGATCGTGGAACCAGACCTCACGGCTCCTCGCCACGAGCAGATCGCAGAGCCTCAGGGAACGGAACCGGACTCCCTGATCGAGAAGAGCCCGCCGCTCGGCCTCGGGAAGCTCCGAGCATCTCGGCAAGGAGTCCGGCCGCCACGTCGACTTCGCGGAAAAGCGACTCGACCTGCCTGCCCGCGGCGCTGGACATGCGTTCGAACATCGCGCCGTACTCCGTCTCCTGCGGAACTGTGGGCTCGGCCTCAGGACGGCGCCTCTTCATCGTCAGGCTCCTCTGGGGAATGAGTCGAGAACCGCCGGGCCGTCTTTCCAAGCCGGTCGAGCAACCACCACTTGGGATTGCGTATCCGGTCCCAGCGAAAGACCAGGATGGTCAACGCCTCGCCGATCTGCCTTTCGGCCTCCTCGGGAGGGATGCCGTGACGGCGGAAAAGGCGATCGATCCGCGGACCGATGCTCTTCAACAGACGATCGATCTCCTCCCGGGTTGGACGGCGCTCTGGCGGTTCCATCGTCGTTCTCGACGACGGGAATATACCGCAACACAGAACTTCGGGGCAAGAGGGCACGGAAAAGCGAGCCGGAGGAGCCGCCTTCTCCTCCGGCCCGGAGGGATCAGCCGTTCAACGGAGGCGTGTCCACGCAGAACGTATGGCCGTCGGGATCGATGCCGCAGCGGTTATCGAGGCTCGTGCCGGGTCCCCCGGTCTCCCCGCAGAACGTATAACCGTCGGGATCGATGCCGCAGCGGGTATCGGAAGTCTCCCAGCCCGAGAGCAGAGAGGAGAGGAAGTCCCACACCGGAGCAAAGAGGGCCGCGGACCTCGGTGGAGGGATGGAACCCCAGCCGGTCCGGAGCAGCCGCGGCCGGTCCGGCGGCGAGGGTCATAGCGAGGCCGATGACCGCAGCGCAGAGGAAGAGAGAACGGCGGGTCATAAAGAGTCCCCTTTCCGGGCGGCATCGAGGACCGCCGCCATTGGCTGTCCGCATCCGCCCTGGGGGAAGAGTGTGCACCGTGCGGCTTTCCGATGGGATGTGGGCCCTGTTCCTGGGGCTTGCGTCCCAGCCGCCTCTCAGATCTTAGCCCTCCGCTCTCACAATTCCAGCACACGACGACCAACAAGGAAGACATGTTTGGCTTGGTGAGCACGATCAACAAAGCAGTGAAAGCCGCAGGTGAACACTACCTTGGCGAAGCAGTTCTCAGAATTGTTTTCGATGCAAACTGGAACCAGATGGAGACCGTCTTACGAACTGCTGAAGCTCAATCGGTCGAGCCGGAACATGAAATGCGTACCGATCAACAGATCGTAGAGGAGCTGCTTGTCCTTATGCGGAGGTTAGAGCTTAGGCGGGCCGAACTGAGCAACAACTGACACAAGCAAGCCACCACTGAATCAATCGGCAGTTGATCCTGCCCAGGCTGGGAGCGCCGCCGCGGCGAAAGAGGCCGGCTGGAAGCCGGCGTTCCCAGCGCCAAGAGGAGCACCCGTTTCATCCTACTGATCGGCCCCAAATGATGCTTCGCAGGGGAGCCGTACGCTCCTCTACCGCGTCCCCAGATACTCCCCGGCTTCCACAAATTCCAGATCCGGGCTGCTGCGCACCAGCTCCCGCAGGGTCGCCAGATGGCCTGAGCCGAAGATCACCAGGAGGCGGTCCTCGGGGGTTTCGATCACCCGGACGAGGTTGGCGAAGATCCGGAAGTTGCGCTGGTACCAGCCGGCCAGCACGTCGGCTCCCACGTACTTGTCAGTAGTGCGCACCCTGGAGAGCTGCAGGTAGAGGTCACGCGCGGTGGCCGCCATCTGGGGATCATTGATCTCAGCCAGGTTCTCGCGGACGGTCTGGGTGGATTGGCGCTTCTGGAGGTCCTGGATCATGACCATGGCGCTCTGGACGGTCTCCAGGAACTTGCGGTCTCCGCTCTGCTGGGCGGCGTTCATGACGGCTTCGAAGTCCATGTCGAGCTTGTGGTCCACGGGATGGATCCTGGCATGGCCGAGCTGTTTCGCGAGACGGAAGCCGAGCTGCTCGGTCTCGTTGGCGGTCAGGTGTGCTCTCCCTTGACGTACGCCTCGTACCGGCTTTGGAGACGGCCATCTCCTTCTGGAAACTCCACGGCGATCTTCGTGGGCTTGAGCTTCGCCAGGAGGTCGACCACCTGCTGGATCTCCTTCTGGCGCTTCTCGGCGAGGTGGTCGTCCACGTTGGACTTGACGTAGTCGAGGTTCGGGTTGTCGAAGTGGTAGGTGCCGAGGACGAGGACCGGGACCTTCGCCGGCCTGGCCGCGCATAGCCAGACAAATGGGCTTTTCTCAGAAACTCCAACTTTGCACCCTGAGGATCGGAGAACACGGTCTCGGTACAGAAGGACAACCGCCCAGCCAACATCAAGTGACGCAGCTCTTCGGCCTTCTCGAATGCAAGCCGATCCAAGCTCTCGGCCCCGGCATGAGGGGAGGCCTCGCGAAGCAAACGCGCGATCTCGTCTGCATTGATAGAGGGAAGCCCAAGCGGCTGGAGGTAGTCCCTGAAGAAGGTGGACTTGCCTGCCCCGTTCGATCCCGCGAGAAAGACGAGGACTGGCTCGGCTCGTGCGAGAAACCCACGAAGCGGCGCAAAAACCTCAGGGATCACTCTGCGCTCTTGATCGGACTGCTCTGCTTCGGTATGAAACGCCGGCCTTCCAGGCGCCCAGGGGTCCGAGTGCCATCAGGCAACACTTGAACGATCATGCCGGGATACTTGGGATCCGTTGCATAGACCGGTTTCCCAGAGGTGCGCAGGCCCGAGGTCGTGGCCTCGCGATCGTTGCTGTCCGCGATCTGGGCCAGCAGGTCGTGCACCTCACGCCGCCGCGCTGCCGAGGGATACAGAGGTGTCAAAAGCTCGCCTGCCTGCTTGAGGCCAAGCAACTCCTGATGGGCAAGAATTGTTTCGACGGCGCGACCAATCCGCGCCCAGTGCTCGATCTGGGCCGTAATGGAGCGCTGCGTCGCCTGTGCTTCCTGCTTCGCCATGGCAAACAGGCCGTCGGATACCTTGAGGGGCGTGCCCATCATGACCTCCTTCACCTACGTCGGTAGTAGTTTACTACTTTTCGGGCCGAGACTCCCCCTCCCGTCCGGCCCAGGCGCTAGAATGAGACGCACCACGGCCGGAAAAAACTCCCGGCTCGCGTCTTCGTATTGCAGAGCGAGATGGCCCGCGCACGCACACAGAACCTGTTCCAGCGTCTGGAGACCTTCGTCAGTGAGTACACCGAGGGTCTCAGCGGCCGCGAGCTGAGCCGCCTCTTCGACCGTGACGCGTCGGAGGCCTACGCCGTGCTCGCCCGCGAGCACGCGAGCCAGGCGGAGCCCACAGGGAAGCTCAGGCGCCTCTTCTACCGCACCAAGATCGCGTTTCTGGGGCTGTCCTATAAGCTGACGCCGGCCCGCCGGCTGCTCTTCGCTCTGGCACTGATCTTCTTCTTCTTCGGTGTCTTCCAGGACCCGCAGGTCCTCATAAGACGCGAAGGTAAGCCCGTCGTCGAGGTGGACTTCTCCCGGCTCTGGTTCATCGGCAGCGTGCTGTCTCTGGTCTATCTCCTGGCGCTGGAGCTGGTCGACCGCATCCGGGTGCGCGACGAGCTGGAGGTGGCGCGGGACCTCCAGCGGGACCTGCTGCCCAACGTCATCGCGACCGTACCAGGCTATATGTTCGCCCACTCGTACCGCACCGCCAACGAGGTGGGGGGCGACTATTACGATGTCACGCCGCTGCCGGATGGGCGGGTCGCCGTGGTCATGGCGGACGCGAGCGGCCACGGCATGGCCGCCGGCCTGGTGATGGCGATCGCCAACGCCACGCTGGAGACGGCCCTCGACCTCGATCCGAGCCCGCAGAGGGTGCTCTCGCTGCTCAACCGCACGCTCTGCCGCACGGGCACGAAGCGGACGTTCGTGAGCGTTTTCTACGCGCTGCTGACCCCCGAGACCGGCCAGCTCGAGTACGTGTGCGCGGGCCATCCGTTTCCGCTGCTGCGGCGCGCGGACCGCACCCTCGAGGAGCTCGGCTCGGGCGGGCTGCCCCTGGGCCTCCGCGACACGCTGGATGTGGAATGCCGGACGGTCGAGATGGAGCCGGGGGACCTGTTGGTGCTCTATACGGACGGCCTCGCCGAGTCGGTGGACGTCCAGGGCAAGGCGTTCGGATATGACGGCATCCGCACGGTCCTGGACCTGGGAGGCTCGCCGCAGATGGTCCACGACCTGGTCCTGCGCACGTTCGAGAAGCACATCGGGGAAGAGCCGCTGCGCGACGACGTGACCCTGCTGGTCATCTCGCGGCTGCCTCCTCTCCCAGCCAACGTCCCAGTAATCTCTTCCAACTGAACCGGCGGCCGACGCCGTAGGACTCCTCGTACTCGCGGATCCCCAGCTCTTCGAGCACGGCCCGGGTGTGCTCGCCGAGGCCTGGCACGCGGGCTCCGGCGCGGGGCCGCTCGTTGTCGAAACGCGTTGGAAAGCCGAGGCGCGGGAGGGCGTCGGGGCCTTCGGCCAGGACGCTGCGCTCGCGGGTCTGCGGATGGGCCCGGACCTCGGCCGCAGAGAGGACCATTTCGGCCGGGATGTCCTCCCGGACGAGGAGGTCCATCCACTCGGCCCGGGTGCGGCTGCGGATCAGCGATGCCACCTTGCGGCGGGCGCGGTCCGCGGTCTTGAACTGGAGCCGGATGAGGTCCTTGCGGCCGGCCGCCTCGCAGAAGCGGCGCCAGAAGTGCGGCTCCAGGGCGGCGAGCGCCAGGGTGTCCCCTTCGGCCGTACGGTAGAGGTTGTAGCAGGGCAGGGCGCCGGTGAGCTGGAGCCGCTCTCCCACGGCCTTCCGCCCTCCGGCCTCGTCCGCCCAGGCCGTGAGGTTGGCGTGGACGGCGGCGTCGAAGAGGGCGGCGTCGATGTGCCGGCCGCGGCCGGTCCGCTCCCGCTCCAGCAGAGCGGCCAGGATCGATGAGACGGCGCTCCAGGCTCCGGTCAGATCGGCGGTCTGGACAGCCGGCATGGTGACGCTGGCGGCAGTGGATGCGAGGGTCCCGGCCAGCGCCTGGTAGGTGAGGTCATGCCCGGCCCGCCGGGCATAGGGGCCGCCCTGGCCCCAGCCGGAGATCGAGCAGACCACGAGCCGGGGATGGCGCTCGCGCAGCTCCTCCGGTGGGAAGCCAAGCCGTCCCAGGGTCCCCGGCCGGAAGCTCTCGATCAGGACGTCCGCCCGCTCGAGCAGGTGCTCCAGGACGGTGCGGGCGCCCTGCTGCTTGAGGTCCAGCGCAACGCTCTCGATCCCGGCCAGCAGGATCGCCGCGAGGGCTCCAGTGCCGCCGCGCCGCGGCGGCGCCTGCCGCACCGGATCGCCCAATGTTGGCTCCTCGACCTTGACGACGCGCGCGCCCAGGTCTGCCAGCAGGCGTGCGGTCAGGGGTCCGGGCAGGTGGCGGGAGAGGTCCACCACCAGGAGGCCGGACAGGGGGGCGGGAGGGGACACGCCCCTCCCCTATTCGCGCTCGACGACCATGGCGAAGCCGACGCCGCCCGCGGCGCAGACGGTCACCAGCCCGAGGTTCTTGCCGCGCCGGCGCAGCTCGTAGAGGAGCTGGGTGACGACGCGGGCGCCGGTGGCGCCGAAGGGATGGCCGATGGCGATCGAGCCGCCGGTCACGTTGTAACGGTCGAAGTCGACCACGCCGACCGGCTCGCTCCGTCCCAGCTCCTCGCGGGCGAACTTCTTGGAGGCGAAGGCCTTCATGTTGGAGAGGATCTGCGCGGCGAAGGCCTCGTGCATCTCCACCAGGTCGATGTCGGCCAGGGTGACGCCCGCGGCGTCGAGGGCCGCCGGCGCTGCATAGGCCGGCCCCTGGAGGAGCTGGTCGCCCGGGTTCAGGGCGGTGAAGGCATAGGAGCGGAGATAGCCGAGCGGGGTGTAGCCGAGCGCCTTCGCCCGCTCCTCGCTCATCAGGAGCACGGCCGAGCCGCCGTCGGTCAGCGGGCTCGAATTGCCTGCCGTCAGGGTGCCGTAGCGGCGGTCGAAGACCGGCTTGAGCTTGGCGAGCGCCTCCAGGGAGCTGTCGGCCCGCACGCCGTTGTCCCGGGCGACCGCCTTGTCGTAGCGCGGCGGCGGGAAGGTCGGGGCCATCTGCGCGGTGAAACGGCCGTCCTCGGTGGCGGCGGCTGCGCGCTGGTGGGACATCAGGGCGATCTCGTCCTGCGCCCGGCGCGAGATGTCGTTCTCCTTGGCCATCTTCTCGGCCGACTCGCCCATGCTCATGCCGGTGGTGTACTCGGCGATGGCGGGGGCCACGGGCGCCAGGTCCGCCGGCCGGAGCTTGGAGAGGGCACCCACCTTCTGCGGCAGCGTCTTGGCCCGCGACAGCTCCATGAACGTGTGCGCCGCCTTGCGGGAGAATTGGATCGGCACGTTCGACAGCGACTCGGCCCCGCCGGCCAGCACCACGTCGCACTCCCCCGAAAGGATCGCCCCCGCGCCGAAGGTCAACGCGCGGGTGGAGGAGGCGCAGGCCAGGTTGACCGTCACTCCGGGGATGCGCATGGGCATGGAGGTGCGGAAGACCACCTCGCGGCCCAGGTTCGGGGCGTGCAAAGCCGGGACGACCACACCGAACACCGACAGGTCGATGCCCGCGGGGTCGATCGCCGTGCGCGCGAGCAGCTCGGACGCCGCCGTGCTCGCCAGGTCGGTCACATCCATGTTCTGGAAGTCGGTCCCGGACTTGGTGAACGGCGTGCGGCACCCATCGACGATGGCGACCCGGCCGCGCGGCCCCCTGAGCTCGCGGCGCTCGGACTTCTTCACCGACACCGGAGGACCCGAGCCCCGGGTCCAGACGGTGTCCGCCCGCTCCGTCACCTCTTCCAGGGCCGACGCGTTGTTGGCCGGCCGCAGGGGTGCGGGGGGACGGGCTTCGACGGGTTGCCTCTCTTCTGCCATGGTGCGCCTCCTCTCCTCCTCCGGGAGGTTTATACCACGGCTTTGCCGCTTTGCGGCAAGAGCGTCACGCCGTGCTCGGCCCAGCGTGCGACATCCCCGGGCGCGACCTCCGCCGTGTCGGTCTGGAGCACTGCCCGCAGCCGGCCAAAGGGCAGCCGCGGTCTCCTCCTCCACCATCGCGAGCCTTCGCGCTCGACGGCCTGCCGCAGCCGGGCGGTTTCTTCGGCCGTGCCGGCGAACACGGTGGGGCGCGCCCAGACGGCGGTGCCCACGAGGCTTTCCCGGAGCGGCTCGAGCAGCAGGGCGGCCCCGGCCACCGTCGCCCAGGCGAGCAGCGTCCGCTCGGCCGGCTCCGCGAGATCCCCGGCAAGGACCAGGATGTCGCGCTTGCCGGGCTTCCCGGCCGGGATCTGTTGGCGAAGGCTCTCCGCCCTGGAGATCAAATCGGCCTGGGAGAGCTCGACCGGAGCGCCATCGGGACCGCGGACCACGACGCCGCCGGCCCCCTCCCCCCCTCCCCCGACCCCTCCCCCGCGCGGCCACCGCCCCCCACCCCGAGCGGGAGAGGGGCGCCACCACCCGGTTCCTTCGGGTTTCCCCCTCTCCCGTTCGGGGCGGGGGGTGCGGGACGCACGGGAGAGGGGGTAGGGGGAGAGGGCTCCACCCAGGCACAGCCTCCGGCCGGATCGGGCCGCGAGGCGCCGAGGCTCACCGGGACCGCGGTCCGGCCGGAGGCCTGGATGGCCAGGTCGAAAGCAACGAGGGAAGGCTCAGGAACCCAGGGAAAGGCGATCCGCGGTTCGGAGATTTCCGCGAAAGAGGCGGACCATCCTGCGACGGCGTCAGCGACCCGTCGCCAGGGCCACCAGCGCCAGTCCCAACCTTCGCGCCGGAAGAGCCAGGGAGCTTCCGGATCGGCCCCGGCGTGAAGGAGCAGCGCGGCGGGAAGGGAGGGTGCGTCCGTCAGTCGGCGGCCTTTTTCATCGCCCGCGCGATCTTCTGCTCGATCACCGGACGCATCAGGCTGGCGGGCGGCCCGAGCTCTGCGCGGCCGACGAGGCGGCCGTCCTCCAGGACGATCGTGGCCTTGGCGCCGGGACCCGAGAGGTGCATCACGTCGCCCTCCCAACGCCACTTGAGCATCCCCCCGGGGAACTCCTCCTTGAGACCGGCGTCCAGGGCGGACCGCATCTCCTCCATCGATCCCCGGCCGGTCTCCACCGTGATGGTCAGCTCGCTCATGGAGGGGAAAGCTACCATGAGATGCTGCTACCCTATCGGAGTAAGGTGGGAGTTTTGACTTCGGGGGCCGTGTTGTGAGGGGTTGACGCTTTGCCAGGAAACCGACTGTTGTGAGGACCCCATGAGCAATCGACGGAATCGACCCGGCCGACTCGCCACCGCCTTCCTGCTCCTGACGATCCTCCCTCTCCGGGACCTGGCGGCGCAGACCATCTCCAATCCCGACCTCTTCGCCAAGAGCGTCCAGGCCGCCGGCCAGGTCGTCGAGCAGTACGGAAAATACGACAACCCGACCGAGCTGGCGCGGGTCAACCGCATCGGCTACGAGCTGGCGCAGCAGTCCGACTTCCAGAAGTTCCCCTTCACCTTCAGCCTCGTCGACATGCCGGTGCCGAACGCCTTCGCGCTGCCGGCGGGCCAGATCTTCATCACCCGCGGCATGCTCGACCTCGGGCTCGACGACGACATGCTCGCCGCGGTGCTCGGCCACGAGATCGGCCACGTGACCCTGGAGCACTACAAGCGCATGCAGCGCAAGGCCACCCTGCTGCAGGTCCTCGGGAAGCCTGCTCGTGGTCGGCGTGATGCTCGACCAGGGCAACAACACGCGCGACCCGGACGTCCCCTACGACCCGCGGGGCGAGCGCGATCCGGCCGCCGACCGGGTGCAAGGGGCGGCGGCCACCAGCCTGGTGCTCGGAGAGCTCCTGCTGCGCAACTACAGCCGCGAGCACGAGGACGAGTCCGACGCCGAAGGGCAGCGGCTCGCCGCGGCTGCCGGCTTCGATCCGGGCGGCGCGCAGAAAGTCTGGGAGCTGATGAACAGCCGGATGCCGCAGCTCAAGGAGTTCGGGTACTTGCAGACCCACCCCTTCGCCGACGTGCGGATCCGCGCCGCGGAGGCGCGCAAGGACACCTGGAAGCCGCAGCCGAAAAAGCCGGCGGACGCCTACCGCGAGCGCACCCAGGCGGTGCTGATGACCTACAAGGAGCGGCAGAAGCCCGAGCCGCCGGTGATCGCCTTCCTGGAGGGGGCGTCGCTTTCGACCTGGCCGCAGGGCAAGGTGGCCGAGACGCTCCGCCTCGACAGGCTCCACAAGCTCCGCGACATCGAGCTCGCCAAGCCACTGTTGTCGCGCGACTACGCCTCGGTCGTCCGCCGGTACCGCGAGGAGCTGGGCGCGGTGCGCGCCGTCGATGCCAAGAGCGACCTCCTGCCCACGCTGGAGGCGGAGATCTCGGACCTGGAGGCCAAGCGCAAGGAGCTCTATCCGCGGGCGGTCGAGGTGCTCGGCGGCGGCGTCTACGAGACCTCGTTCCTGGTCAGCTTCCTGAGCAACTTCCCCGATGCAACGCAGTCGCCCGAGGCGGGGCTCGCCCTCGGGGACGCCTACAGCCGGCTGGGCAACCAGACCGAGGCGGTGACCCGCTACATGGCCGCCTGGGAGACGGCGCCCAACAGCGCCGAAGGCAAACGCGCCCGCACCGGGCTGCGCAACCTGGCGCCCAACCTGAAGGAGCTGGCGGCACTGGAACAGCTCGCCATCCAGGACCGCGACGCCGAGATCCGCAAGATCGCCGCCGAGCGGCTGACCTCCATGGTCAAGTCCTACGACGACGTCGCCAACGGCGCCGAGTACCTGCGCCGCTTCCCCGAAGGCCCGCACGTGGCGGATGTCCTGACCCGCCTGAACGTCCTGGCCGACAACCTCTACGCCGAGGTCGTCCTCTACCAGCGGATGGGCGACGCCGTGAAGGCGGTCGAGCGGATCAACAAGATCCTGACCCATGCCCCCCTCTCCCCCGCCGCCGAGAAGCTGCGCGACCGGGCGGTGCTGGACGAGAAGGCGGGTTAAAAAGGCGACCCGTGGCCAACCCTCCCCCCGAACGGCGCGTCTTTCACATCCGCGGCCGTGAGGTCTCGCGCCTGGAGGCCTTCAGCGACGCCGTCTTCGGTTTCGCCGCGACGCTGCTGGTCGTCACGCTCGAGGTGCCGCGAACCTATCCCGAGCTGATGCAAAGCCTGCGCGGCTTCGTCGGCTTCGGCCTCAGCTTCGCCATCCTGCTGATGATGTGGGTGGCGCACAACGGGTTCTTTCGTCGCTACGGGCTGCAGGACGGCTGGACCGTGACGATCAACTCGGTGCTGCTGTTCCTGGTCCTCTTCTATGTCTATCCTTTGAAGTTCCTCTTCACCAGCTTCGTCGGCCGGTTCCTCGGCCTCGAAGATGCGAAAAACAGCATCCGCTCCGTCGAAGAGCTGCAGTCCGTGATGCTCATCTATGGATGGGGCTTCGTCGCCGTCTTCATGTGCTTCGTCCTGCTCTACCTGCACGCCTGGCGGCTCCGGGACGAGCTCGACCTCGACGAGCTCGAGCGGCACGAGGCGCGGATGTGGGCCCGCCACTACCTGATCTACGTCGGCGTAGGCCTGCTCTCGGTTGCGCTGGCCTGGCAGGGCATAGGCATCTTCTACGGGCTCCCCGGGATCATCTTCTTCCTGCTCGGCCCCTTGTGCTGGTTGAACGGCTGGCTGAGCCACCGGCGCCAACTTGAGATCCAACGGCGGCTCGGCACCGGACCGGAGCCCCTGCCGGACGCGCTGCCTCCTCCCGCCTAAGAGGATGTTTGGAAAACTCTGCTGGGGGCGTCGCCTTGGTCCCTCACCCCCGACCCCTCTCCCATCCGCACTCCCTTCCCCCGGGAGAGGGGAGAAATGCATGATCAGGAAGTTCCTGGGTGGGGGCTCCCCTCTCCCGGGCGGGTGTGAGTGCGGATGGGAGAGGGGTCGGGGGTGAGGGGCCAGGGCTCGCGCAGGAATTTCCAGACACCCTCTAACGCCGTAGCCAAGCAACCCGGCCCGGCCGCACGTCCACCTGGAAGCACTGGACGACGCGCGGCGTCTCCACGAGGAACAGGACCTCATAACGTCCGGCGCGCCCGAGCCGGGCGACGGTCTCGTAGGTGCCGGGCCGGGACTGTTCGGCGAGGCCTGAGAGAGGCGCGCCGGCGAGGGTGCGCACCGCCCGCCCGCCGCAACGCTCCGGATCGAACGGCTCGCCTTCGGGGATTAGCTCGACCCAGGCCGATGGCGCCAGCCCGGCGAGAGGCAGGCCGGTGGCCGCGTCATAGAGCCGGAAACGGAAGGCAATCTCGTCCCGCGCGCGCAGCACGCCGCCCCGGGCCACATCGAGCGGGCCGATGTCCACCTGCAACGCGATGCCGTCGTCGACGATCTGGTTCCACCAGGGGATCGACGGGCCGGACCAAGCCGTCTCGGAGATCGCCCGGCCGGCAGACGGCAACACCAGAGGCCAGAGCGCGACAAAAGCAACGACGAACGGACGCAGTGCGCTGCGGGCGGTGCTTCTCATGGACTACTCGTCCGCAGGGATCGACCGCACCAGTGTAGCAGAACCGGCCAAGGCGACGTGCGGTCGCAGGACGAAGAGGCGCTGCGCGAGGAGCCCTGAGCCCTACCGGCGGGTGGTGATCTTTCCGGGGTAGGCGTCCCCAATTGAAGCCGTCTGGCAGGTCGAGAATTGACCAGGGGCAATCAGCGCCCGTTGACAAGGGGTCGACCATCGGCCGCCGCCAGCAGGCTGTGGTCCTCCCGCAGGGTGGCGACGGCGAGCCGCCAGTCCTCGTCCGAGAGGTCCACCAGAGGCTCCGTCAGCCCCGGGATAGGCGGCGCCGCGCGCAGGACCTTCAGGGCGTCGGCCTCCGCGGGGTGGTCGAAGAGGCCGAGGAGGCGGAGGATCGCCAGCTCCGGTCCCTCTCCCAGCCAGCCGGCATAGGCGGCGATCACGGCGGAGGCGTGGCCGCCCTGCTTCTTATCGGCTTGATGGAGGTCGATCTCGCGCAGATTGCGGACATCGCCGTCGTGGGCCTTGCGCAGGAAGTTGCCGAGGAGGGTCAGGGTGAGGGGCGCCGTGCTCAGCGAACCGTCGAGGTCGGCGATCCGTTCCCGGGTGGTGACCACGCAGAGGCCCGGATTGCCCGCGGCCAGGCCCTTGAGCAGAGCGGCGAGGCCTGGGTCCTTAAGGCGGCCCTCGATCTCCGGCCGGCCCGGCGGGTATTGCAGCGGCTCGATGCCGTCGAGGACGAGCAGGGAGCGTTGCATCCTTATTAGAATGGCAAGACGGGCGCCGCGATCGTGCAGGGAGCCGGCCTTGGGATCGGGATCGCCGAAGAAGAGGAGAGCGTGGTTGATGAACGGCTCGGCGGAGGTGACCCGGTCCTCGGAGCCCTGGCTGTAGAACGACCAGTCCAGCACCCGCGCGGCTCCGCGCCAGCCGTCGGCCGCCATGCGGTCGAGCCAGCGGGCGACCAGGGCTGACTTGCCGACGCCTCCGAAGGCCACCAGGGTGAGGACGTGGATGGATGGTTCCTCCCAGGCGGCATCGAGACGGGCGAGCTCGGCTTCGCGGCCGACGAACGTCGGGCCGGGGATGGGCAGGCGGCCGAGGTCGAGGAGGGGGGTGGAGTACACAGGCAGCGGCGTTTTCTGCGCGCTTACAGCCTTCTTCACCTCCTCGCAGAGCTGAACCCACGCCTGGTCGCGCTCTGGCCCCATCTGCGCCAACGGCTTGGCCGGCGGTGAAACCACGGCCTGGTAGGCTTCGAGGGGGGTTTCCTTGTAGCTGGACGCCCGGACCTGAACCCACAGGATCTTGACGCCTCCTGCGTCGGCTTCTTTCAAAAGCGGTCCAAGCTCGTGGTCGTGAATGAAATCCGATGCGAGGAAATGGGGGCTCACGAGCAGGACTGCGACCCTGGTCTTTTCCAAGGCCGCCTGAATCTCGGCCAGCCACTTCGAGCCCGCAGCGATCTGCTTGTCCGACCAGGCCGTGATGGAGCCTGAGCGGACGTAGGGCTTCAGGTGCGCGAGAAGATCTTCCATGAGCCTCTTGTCGCGATGGCTGTAGCTGATGAAGACCTGGTCTCGCATGGAGTCCTCGCTGGCTCGACAGGCAACACCTTCATTATTTCATTATGCCGGCAGTCCCAGGGCTGGAAATCAGCCCCGCAGGGGCGGCCGGAATTAGCCCGGTCCTTCAGGGCCGGGTAGGGAAGGCCAAACCCTCTCCATCAGCCCCGGTAGGGGCGGCAGGGGCTCGCCGGTCGTATTCCTGTCGCCCCTGGTGGGGCTCCGGGTTTGGGTGTGCGCCCGATCCCCGGGATTGAAATCCCGGGCTAATTCCGGCCGCCCCTGCGGGGCTGATTGGCCGGCCCTGCCCATCCGTCTCGCGGCAAACAAATGCTGGCACCACAACCCGCCACACTGGGTGGCGGTCCGCGGCGTTCGCGCGCGCCGTGCCTCCCTCTCGCGGCTCGTTTCCCACCCTTGAAGCACCTTTCTTATTAGAGGTTCAAGCAGGTGAAGTCGAAGGAGCTCCAATTTGGGAGCTCGATCCATCTCTTAAGGAGGCGTTCTGATGAGGACAAAATGGGCTGGCGCAGGACTCCTGGGTCTTCTGATCCTGGGGGCGAGCTGGCTTCCTGCCCACGCGGGAGATTCGCTCTATGGGAAGGTCATCGAGGTGAAGAGCGGAAACGTGGTGACGTTCGACTACGGCGACGGACAGTACGTGCTCCGGCTCGTCGGGATCGAGGCGGAGAAGAAGGGACCGCTCGCCGACGAGGCGGTCCGGCGGCTCACCGAGATGGTGCTCGGCAAGAACGTGCGCATGCGCTTCGAGGGCCGCGCAGAGGACGGCTTGATGGAGTCCCGGCTGTTCACCGACGATCCGGTCCTCGGGATCAAGGAGGTCGCTCAGGAGCTGGTGCGGGCAGGGCTTGCCCGGCGCCAGGAGGGTTTCGACTTCAAATACGGAGAGCTGGCCGCGGCCGAGAACGAAGCCCGGACGGCTCGCCGCGGTCTCTGGGCCGCAGGCCAATCACGGTAAGAGGAAAGGAAACCAATGCGCAATGACATGCATCCTTCCCGCTCCGCCCGGCTGATCGTCGCCGCGGCCTGCGCGGGAGTTTTCTTGCTGTTCCTTCCGTGCTCCACGGCCCACGCTCAGATGTCGAGCAACCCCGACGTCAACACCTCGCAACTGGCCAACTACCAGAACGAGTGCGCGATCATCAAGAACCCGACCAACCACACGGAGCTCTTCGCCGCCTGCAACCACGCGGGCGCCGGGATCTTCGCCGCGCGCAGCACCAACCACGGCGTGACCTGGACCTATCCGGACGCCACGGACCGGACACTCGCCGACGGCGACCCCTTGCAGGGTCCGCTCTCCTGCTGCGACCCGACCCTGGCCTGGGACAGCTTCGGGAATCTCTACTTCGGCTACCTCGACAGCACGGCGGCCAACGTCGTGATCCTGATCAGCACCGACAGCGGGCAAAATTTCACCACCCTCGTCACTTTCGCGGGCAGCGTCGACCAGCCGACGGTGGTGGCGGCCGATACCACGGCCGGCACCGCGGTCTGGGTGGTGTGGAACCAGAGCGGCACGATGCGGGCGCGCGGCGCCGCGGTGACCGGCCTGGGCGCGGTCGGCGCCTTCGGTGCGCTGCAGACGATCCCGAACACGGGCAACTGCAGCTTCGGTGACATCACCATCGCACCGAACGGTGCGGTCGTGCAGGCCTGCCAGACCCCGACCGGCGGCCAGGGTCCCGGGACGATCCGCGTCAATACCGACGCCGACGGGCTCGGCGCCGGCAACTTCAACGCCGGCGTCGCGGCGACCACCACCAACGTCGGCGGCTTCGACTTCATCCCGGCCCAGAACGTCCGGTCCGTCGATTCGGAGGCCGGCCTGGCCTACGACCGGCTCCCGGCGAGCCCCCATTTCGGCCGCCTCTACCTCGTCTACACGGAAGAGACGGTCAACGAGAATCACGACCTCGACATCATGGTGCGCCACTCGGACAACGACGGTGCGACCTGGAGCGCGCCGACCCGCTTCAACGACGACCCGGCGGCACCGATCCGCAGCCAGTTCCTGCCACGGATCGCGAGCAATCCGCTGTCGGGCAACATCGCCGTCTGCTGGCACGATGCGCGCAACTCGCCGACCAACACCACCATGCAGGAGTTCTGCACCATCTCGACGCCGTCCATGTACCCGGCCTTCATCCCCAACGGCCAGGTGGGCGACGTTCTGACGAGCGGCAACGGCTCCGTCCCGCCGGCCCCCGGCGAGGCGAACATCGAGTTCGGCGACTACTCCGGCATGAGCTACTTCCAGGGCCGGGTGCATCCGATCTGGGCCGACGTGTCCAACAGCACCGGCGACAACCCCAACGGCGCGACGAGGTTCGATGCCTACACCGACCTGGTAATGGGAGGGGCGGCGGCGATGGAAGGAGATCCGCATATCGCGACCGTCGACGGGGTCTACTACGACTTCCAGGGCGGGGGCGAGTTCACCGTGCTGTTCGACCTGGACGGGATGGAGATCCAGGCCCGCCACGACCCCATCGCGACGGATTACACGCTCGGGCCGAACGGCCACACCGGGCTCACGAGCTGCGTGAGCCTGACCTCCGCCGTCGCCGCCCGGGTGGGCGCACACCGGGTCACCTACCAGCCGAATCTGAACGGCATCCCGGATCCGGCCGGTCTCCAGCTCCGCGTGGACGGCATCCTCACGACCCTGAGCCCCACCGGGATCGACCTCGGCGACGGCGGCCGCATCAGCCCCACGGCGATCGCGGGCGGCATCGAGATCGAATTCCCCAACGGCACCCACCTGATCGTGACGCCGGGCTGGTGGGCGTGGCAGAGCAAGTGGTACCTCAACCTGAACGTCTCCCAGACGCCGGCCCTCGAGGGCATCATGGGCGACGTCACGGACGGCTGGCTGCCGCGGCTCCCGGACGGCACCTCGCTCGGAGCGAGGCCGGCCGCGCTGTCCGACCGCTATGACGACCTGTACAACACCTTCGGCGACGCGTGGCGTGTCACCACCGTCTCGAGCCTCTTCGACTACGCGCCCGGCACGTCGACCTACACGTTCACCTATCTCGATTGGCCGCCGGAGACGGCGCCGTGTGTCGTGCCGCAGCAGCCGCCCATCGAGAAGCTCCTGGATGAGAAAAAGGCGCTGGAGGCCTGCCTCGGAATCCGCGCCGAACGGCGGAAGGACGACTGCGTCTTCGACGTGATGGTGATGAACGATCCGGATTTCGCACGAACCTATAAGCTCACCGAAAAGCTCCAGGCCGGCGCGACCGCCACCACGGTGACCGCCGACAAGAAGCAAACCAAGCTCGATGAGCAGGTGACGTTCACCGCAGTCGTGGAGCGGAAGGTGCCCGATCGCGAAAGAGGCGCACCGACCGGCTCCGTCCAGTTCTTCATCGACGGCACCGAGATGGCGCAGGTCGAGGTCGACGCGAAGGGTCGGGCGAGCTGGACGCCGAAGTTCCCCGCGCCCGGCGCCTATCGCATCACAGCGACCTACACTCCCTCCGAGCGCACCGAGCTCCTGCCCAGCAGCGGCGAGGTGACCCACACGGTCGGAGAGAAGGTGGAGTCGACCGCGGTCCGATAAGACGCCGCAGAAACCCGACAACCTGGGCCGCCCACCGGGCGGCCCAGGTTGCTCTTCCGTCTCGGCAAAGCCCTTGTTGACGGCCTGCCCCTACGCCGCCCCGCCCTCCCCCGCGGCAGGAGGGGGGGCCTCGGTCACCATGGGGACGTTCGTCAGCGTCAGCGTGCCGTCCAGATCCTCCTTGAACTCCCGGCTGTAGATGTCCAGGAGGGAGAGGAACAAGGCTGCCACCATGGGGCCGATGATGAAGCCGGCGGCGCCGAACATGCCGATGCCGCCGAGGGTCGAGAAGAAGACCATCAGGTCGTGCATGCCCGCCTCCTGCCCCACCAGGCGCGGACGCAACAGGTTGTCCACGTTGACGATCACCACGATGGTGACCACCAGGATGCCGACCCCCTGCCACAGGTTGCCGATCGCCATCTGGATGAAGGCCGCCGGGTAGAGCACCAGCCACACGCCGACCAGCGGGATGATGGCGAAGAGCGTGGACACGACCCCCCAGAGGAACGGCGAGCCGACGCCGAAGATCCAGAGGGTCAGGGTGGCGAGCGCCCCCTGGGCGAGCGCGATGAGGAGGGTGCCCTTGACCGTGGCGCGCGAGACCGCCGTGAAGCGGGCCACGAGGGCGTTCTTGGATTCCCGGTCCATCGGGATCAGGTAGCGCACCCGACGGAGCAGGACCCGGCCGTCGCGGAAGAAGTAGAACATCGTGAACAGGGTGATGAACATCAGGACGACGAGCTGGAGCGTGCCGCGCGAGGTGCGGTTGATCAGCCCGGCCACGAAGGTGCCGGCCGAGGCGGCGGCGTTCTGCAGGCTGTCGCGCCAGTTGATCTGGTCGAGCTGGAGCTGTTGCACCCAGCGCGAGCTCCGGATGCGGCCCAGCGGTCCCGACTCGCCCAGGCGGATGATCTCCGCCACCTTCTGCTGTGCCGTGTGGTAGACGTCGATCGCCTCGCGGGTGACCAGGTGGGCGATCCCGTAGAGCGGCAGGATCATGCCGAGGAGGAGGATGAAGCAGGAGAGGAAGGCCGCGAGGGACCGCCGGCCCCGGAAGAGCCGCACGAAGGCCTCGTACATCGGGTAGAAGAGCGTCGCGAACACCGCCGCCAGCAGGACCGGCACCAGGAACGGCGCCACCATCCGGAAAAAGACGATGGTGGTGGCGATCAGGACGACGATGAAGAAGTAGCGGCTGAGGGTCTTTTCAGGCTTGTCGAGCATGTATGGGCTCCCGGGGGCTCCATTCTTTCACACGGTGGCTCGCGCGTTGCATCCTAGGGGGTCAGACCGGTTCCGCTCCGCGCGGACCCACCAGGAGACAACATCATGCCGAAGGCTTTTCATAGGTCCCTGATCCTGCTTTGCCTGCTCACCCCGGGCCTGACCGCTGCCGCTGCCCGGCCGCCCCTGCCCGGCGAGGGCCAGCGGGCGGCCACCCCTGCACCGCCCGAACAGGTCCAGCCACAGCCGGGGCAACCGCAGGCCGCGGACGGCGAGGGGCCGTCCATGAAGTCGGCCGGCGACGTCCAGATCCTGCTCGACCGGACCGGTTTCTCGCCGGGGGTCATCGACGGCCAGGGAGGCACCAACACCCGCCGGGCCCTCACGGCCTTCCAGGCGGCGCACGACCTGGAGCCTACCGGCAAGATCGACGAGGCCACCTGGGAGAACCTGGTGGCCTCCGGAGGCCGGCAGGTCCTCGCCGCCTACGCCATCACGCCCCAGGACGCGGACGGACCCTTCGTGAAGGCCATCCCCGAGGACCTGGTCGAGAAGTCGAAGCTGCCGGCCCTCGGCTACACGTCGGTCCTGGAGATGCTGTCCGAGCGCTTCCACACCAATCCCAGCTATCTCAAGGCGCTCAACCCGCAGGCCCGGTTCGTGGCCGGCGAGCAGATCCGTGTGCCTCATGTGCGTCCGGTCCCCACGGAGCCCACTGCGGGGCCGGACGGCGTGCGGGTCACGGTCTCGAAGTCCAATTCCACGCTGACGGTGGAGCGCGGGGACGACGTCCTCTTCTTCGCGCCGGTCAGCGCCGGCAGCGAGCACGACCCGCTCCCCCTTGGGCAGTGGAAGGTCAAGGCGGTCGCCCGCAACCCGACCTTCAACTACAACCCCGACCTGTTCTGGGACGCCGATCCGGCGCACTCCAAGGCGAAGATCCCCGCCGGTCCCAACAACCCGGTGGGCCTGGTCTGGATCGACCTGTCCAAGGAGCACTATGGCCTGCACGGCACGCCGGAGCCGAAGATGATCGGGAAGACTCTCTCGCATGGCTGCGTGCGCCTGACCAACTGGGATGCGCTCACGGTCGCGGCTCTGGTGAGGCCGGGGACGGACGTCTTCTTCGTGGAGTGAGGGGAGGTGCGGTGTGGAGAAGAAGGGTGAGAGGGGTGGCGGACGTGTGATGCTGTCGGGCCTGGGGGGCTTCCTTTTGGGAGCCGCCACGGTGCTCTTCATCCTCTGGATGTTCCGGTCGCCCTCGGCCGCACCTCCGCCTCCGGCCCCCGGCGAGGTGCGGCCTCCAGCGTCCGTGCCCACGGAGCCGGCGCGGCCTGTCCCCGGACCGGCCGCCCCCCAGGGATCATCACAGCCGGCAACGCCTTCACGTCCCTGGACCCCGTCTCTGCCGCCCACCGCCGATCTCGTGGCCAAGCACCTGATCGTGCCGGTCCAGGGGCTGCGGGCCGATCAGCTCCAGAACACCTACGACGACGCTCGCGGCGAGGGCCGGGTCCACGGGGCCATGGACATCATGGCGCCGCGCGGCACGCCGGTCCTCGCCGTCGAGGACGGGCGGATCGTCAAGCTGTTCACCAGCAAGCAGGGCGGGCTGACGATCTACCAGTTCGATCCGGCCGAGACCTACACCTACTACTACGCCCACCTCGACCAGTATGCCGACGGCCTGCAGGAGGGGAGCTGGGTCCGCCGCGGCCAGACCCTCGGCTCCGTCGGGTCCACCGGCAACGCCTCCCCGGACGGCCCCCACCTCCACTTCGCCATCTTCCGGCTGACCCCGGAGAAGCAGTGGTGGAAGGGGGCGGCGGTCAATCCATTCGGATTATTGGGGAGATAGCCTGGGGGGGTAGCCTGGGATTTCAATCCCAGGCTCAGTGCCCCGCCCCGAACTTCTTCTCCCCCGCGTCGACCCGGAGGGCCAGGCGATTCTGGGCGGGCGGCAGCGGGCAGGTGGCGAAGGCTGTGAAGGCGCAGGGCGGGTTGTAGGCGATGTTGAAGTCCACCATCACCTTGCCGTCCTTGGGCGGCGCGGCGTCGAGGAAGCGGCCGGCGCCATAGGTCTCCTTGCCGTTCGTCTCGTCGGCGAAGATCAGGAACAGCCCCTCCTCGGCCGATCCCAGGGCGTCCATCCGGTAGGTCTTCCCGTTGCGGGCAAAGACCACCGCGCCCGGCGAATCCTCCTCGGAGATCTGCCCCAGGACGTTCGGGATCTTGACCTTCTTCGCCGGCTGGTAGGGCTCGAAGCGCGCCTCGACCCGCCAATCCGGCCGGACCGGATAGAAGTCGAGGCCGTGGAACGCGGTGCGCACCGGGCTCTCCTTGTCCTTGATCCGCACGCCGATCCGGTCGCCCCGCTGGATGACGAAGAAGCTGATGCTCCCGAGGTCCAGGACGGTGGGCTTGTCGTCGGTGTCCTTCCGGATGTCCATCGCGGTCACCGGCTGGCCGTCATGGGTGATCTTGACGCCGGGCTCGACCCGGATGCTGATCGCATTGCCCTTGCGGACGAAGGTTCCGGCCACGGCCGGCACCTTGCCCTCCGGGAAGAGGACCTTGTTGTCGGCGCTGCTGCCGAAGCGGTTCTCCCCCTCGTCGAGCCAGTAGAGGCCGACCAGGGTGAGCCAACTGTTCTCTTCCTTGAGCCCGGCGTTGCGCTCCTTGCGGGCGTCCTCGACCTCCTGGACGTAGGAGCCTGCGGCGGGCGCGGAGAGGTTCGGGCTGCCCTGCGCCGCGGCAGGGCGGACGGCGAAGCAGAAGGCGCCTGCGGCGAGCAGGGCGGCGAAGAGGCGGAAACCAGGTTGCGTGCGGCTCATGTTCACTCCTTGGGCCGGAAACCCGGCCGGCAAAGTCCCCACAGGATAACCGAGCCCGGCCCCCGGCCGATTCCGCCTGTTGTCGAGTAACCTCTCACACAGCTCGTGCGTAGAACACGCTGGGACCGGCCTGCGCCGGCCGCTCCGGCACCAGAAAGGAACCGACCCATGCTGACGATCCGCGATCTCGTGAAGGTCTACCCCGGCCCCGTGACGGCCCTGCAGGGCATCAACCTCGACGTCCCGCCCGGGATGTTCGGCCTGCTGGGACCGAACGGCGCCGGCAAGACGACGCTCATGCGGATCCTGGCCGGGCTGCTGGAGCCGACGTCGGGACAGGTCCTTCTCGATGGCAAGGACGTCCTCGCCAAGCCGGAGGAGGTCTGGCAACGGCTGGGCTACCTGCCCCAGGACTTCGGTTTCTATCCCCATCTGACCGGCGAGAAGATGCTCGCCCATCTCCTCGAGCTCAAGGGGATCGATGCGCCGGGCGGCATGAAGAAGCTCTGCGCCGAGCTGCTGGAGCGGGTCAACCTCACCTATGCGGCGAAGCGGCGGGTCAAGACCTACTCGGGCGGCATGCGCCAGCGGCTCGGCATCGCCCAGGCGATCGCCGGCAATCCGCGGCTGATCATCGCCGACGAGCCGACCGCCGGCCTCGACCCCGAGGAGCGCCTCCGCTTCTACCGCCTGCTCGCCGAGCTGGCCGAGGACCGCATCGTCCTGCTGTCGACCCACATCGTCGAGGACGTCGCGGTGCTCTGCCCGCGCTTCGCGGTGATCCGCCGGGGACGCCTGGTGGCGCTGACCTCGCCGCACGAGGCGCGGACGACGATCCAGGGCCGGATCTTCGAGGGCCGGGTGGCGCGCGAGGAGCTCGAGGAGGTGCGCAGCCGCCTTCAGGTCACCCAGGCCATCCTGGTCGAGGGCAAGCACCGGGTGCGGATCTACGAGCCCGACGGGCCAGGCGCCGCTCGGCTTCGAGCCGGTCCAGGCCACGCTGGAGGACGCCTACCTCCTCCGGATGCAGGACGCCGCGGCGGAGCCGCAGGAGGAAGAGGCCACGGCGGCGGCGGGAGGGGCTCGATGAGGAGCTTCGCGCGGTTCCGCTCGGTCTACGGCCTGCAGCTCGCGCACACCCTCCGGCGTCCGCTCTTCTGGTGGCTGTTCCTCCTCGTCTTCCTCCTGAGCTGGCTGATGTCGACCGGCAATGCCCGCATCCAGTCGGGCGACGCCTCGGTGGGCGGCACCAAGGCCTGGATCACCTCCGAGTTCAACGTCGGCATCATCCTCGCCATCATGGTCTGCGCCATGCACGGCTTCTTCGTCTCGATCGCCGCCGGCATGACCGTGGTCCAGGACGACGAGAACCGGCTCGGGGAGGTCCTCCACTCCACCCCGCTGCGGCCCGGCGAGTACGTCTGGGGCAAGTTCCTGGCGGTGCTGACCGGCTTCCTCGCCGTCCTCGGGCTCCATCTCCTGTCGATGGTCTTCTTCAACCACGTGGTGCCGAACGCCGAGGCGGCCGAGATCCGGGGCCCTCTGGAGGCGGTCAACTACCTGCGCCCGGCGCTGATCTTCGGGCTGCCGACCCTGCTGTTCCTGGCCGGGGTCGCCTTCTTCCTGGGCGAGCGCTGGCGCAAGCCGATCACCGTGTTCCTGCTCCCCATCGGCGTGCTCCTCCTCTGCACCTTCTTCCTGTGGGACTGGGCGCCCACCTGGCTCGATCCGCGGATCAACCGCGCCCTGATGCTGGTCGACCCGGCCGGCTTCCGCTGGCTCGACGAGACCTGGATCAAGCTCGACCGCGGCGCGGGCTTCTACAACACGGCCCGCATCGGCCTGGACCTGCCCTTCGTGCTGTCGCGGCTCGCCTTCAGCGGCATCGGCCTGCTCGGCGTGGCCCTGGCGCAGCGGCACCTGGCGCGCAGCGTACGCGGCGCGGAGATCCCCGCGCGCGAGCGCCGCATCCTCCGTTTCCGCCGCCGCCGCGCCGCCGCCGAGGCGACGGTGGTCGAAGCCCGCACCGCGCGCCGCCCCCCCGCTCCTCGCCGATCTGGGGATGCGCACTTCCGCGCCCGGGTTCTTCGCCGGCGCCGCCCGGATCGCGGGAACGGAGATCCGCAACCTCTTCGCCTCGCCCGGCATCTACCTCTTCGCGGTCCTCATCCTCGTCGAGACGCTGGGCAATGCCATGTTCACCCTGGGAGCGTTCCAGACCCGGATGCTGCTGACGCCGGGCGGGCTGGCGGTGAATTCCATGGGCGTGCTGAGCTTCCTGCTCTCCCTGCTCCTGATGTTCTACACCGTCGAGTCGATCGAGCGCGACCGCGCCACGGGCTTCGGCTCGATCGCCTACGCGAGCCCGATCCGCACGGCCTCGATGCTCTTCGGCAAATCGCTGGCGAACAGCCTGGTGGGCCTGGTGGTGGTGCTCGCGGCGTTCATCGGGTGTGCCATTGCGCTGCTCGTTCAGGGCAAGGTCGGCTTCGACCTGCGGCCGTTCCTGCTCGTCTGGGGGCTGCTGCTGATCCCCACCTTCCTGCTCTGGACCTCGTTCATCACCGCGGTCCGGGCGATCACCGGCCAGCGCTTCGTCACCTACGGCGTCGGCCTCGCCGTCATCTTCCTCACCGGCTACTGCCTGATCACCGGCAAGATGAACTGGGTCGGCAACTGGCCGCTCTGGGGAGCGCTGGAGTGGACGGACATGGGCACCTTCGAGCTCGACGCCCGCGCCCTGCTGCTCAACCGGCTGACCGCGCTCGGCCTCGCCGCGCTGTTCATCGCCGTCTCGGTCCGCGGCTTCCAGCGCCGGCAGGTGGACGCCATCGGCACCATGCACCGCCTCTCCCCCCGGCCGTTCTTCCGGCAGGCGCTGCGCCTGGCCCCTTTTGCCATCGTCCCGCTGGTCACCGGCATCATGCTCTGGCTGGCGGTGGAGGACGGCTTCCGGGGCGGGGCCTACGAAAAGAAGGGCAAGGACTACTGGAAGCAGAACCTCGCCACCTGGAAGGACGCGCCGCAGCCGGCGGTCACCGCCGTCGGCCTCGACCTGCGTTTCGATCCGGCCCGCCGCTGGTTCCACAACAAAGGCACCTACGACCTGGTCAACGACCGCGACCACGCCCTCTCCCGCTTCGCCCTGACCGGCGGCGCGCACTGGAAGAAGGTCAAGTGGACGTTGAACGGCAAGCCCTACAAGCCGGAGGACAAGTCGAGCCTCTACGTGTTCACCCCGCCCGGCCCCTTCCCGCCCGGCGGCCGGCTGCGGATCGGCTTCGACTTCGAGGGGGCCTTCCCCGAGGGGATCACCGAGAACGGCGGCGGCACCAACGAGTTCATCCTCCCTTCCGGCGTGGTGCTGACCAGCTTCGGCCCCAGCTTCGTGCCGGTGGTGGGCTACATCGAGGGTGTCGGCGTCGACGAGGACGAGAACCAGTACGAGCCGCGCGACTACCCGCCGGACTTCTACGAGGGCAAGACCGATTCGGCCTTCGGCATGAACCGCTCCTATACGACCCGCATCCGCATCACCGGACCGGCGGAGTACACCTGGAACTCGGTGGGCACCAAGCTGCAGGACAAGGTGGACAAGGGCCAGCGCACCGTGGTCTGGGAGAGCGACCGGCCGGTCCGTTTCTTCAACGTGGTCGCCGGGCGCTGGAAGGAGCGGCGGGGCAACGGCACGGTGATCTACCACCACCCCGGGCACGGCTACAACATCGACGAGATGATCGGGGCGCTCGACGCCTCGCGGCGCTGGTATTCGGAGTGGTTCCACCCTTATCCCTGGCGTGAGCTCAAGCTCTCCGAGTTCCCCAACCTCGCGACCTACGCCCAGGGGTTCCCGACCAACATCACCTTCTCGGAGGGGATCGGCTTCCTCACCAAGAGCGACATCAAGACCGACGCCGCCTTCATGGTCACGGCCCACGAGGCGGCCCACCAGTGGTGGGGCAACCTCCTGACGCCCGGCAAGGGCCCGGGCGGCAATATCCTCTCCGAAGGGATGTCGCACTTCTCCACCATGCTCCTGTTCGAGCAGGTCAAGGGCGCCCGGGCGCGCATGGAGTTCGCCAAGCGGATCGAGGAGAACTACGGCGAGGACCGGCAGGTGGACGCCGAGCGCCCGCTCGTCCGCATCGACGGCACCAAGGCGGGAGACCAGACGGTCACCTACGACAAGGGCGGCTGGGTCTTCTGGATGCTCCTCCGGCACATGGGCCGTGACCGCGCCCTCGCCGGCCTGCGGCAGTTCATCGCCGATTGGAGCGAAAAGCCCGACCACCCCGTGCTCCAGGACTTCATCGCAACCATGCGCCCCTTCGCCGCCGACAAGCCGGGGTACGACGCCTTCGTGAAGCAGTGGTTCCATGAGGTCGTCATGCCGATGTACGAGCTGAGCGGCTCACGCAAGGCGCGCTCCGGCGGCGGGTGGGAGGCGATCGTCCGCGTCAAGAACGCCGGCACCGGCCGCATGCCGGTCGAGGTGGCGGCGACGAAGGGCGAGCGCTTCACCGAGGACGGCAAGCCGGTCGCCGGCTACCGCGAGGCACGCAGCACGGTCCTGCTCAAAGCCGGCGAGGAGAAGGTGGTCCGCATCCGCTGCGCCTTCGAGCCCGACAAGGTGGTCGTCGACCCCGATGTCCAGGTGCTCCAGCTCCGGCGCAAGGCGGCGGTCGCGACTTTGTAGGCTGGTGAGGGTCTAAATTGCTCAGCTCTTGAGCGCAAAACAAGCCGGATTGCTCACCGGGTGCGCAAGGGGATGGCGCGGATCTGCTATCCTTGCGCACCTTGGATTGTAAGATGCCCTGCTTTCGTTCGAGTCAAAGGAGGGACCGAATGGACCGACACATCATCCGCAGAGGGATAGCCGTGCTGCTGCTCGCCGCCGGGATCGGGCTTGCAGGGGCTTGGCCTGCCGCCGCGGAAGAGACCGCAAGGACGTCCAGGAGCCAGGGCTGGCTCGTCTTCTGGGCCGCGGTCGTCGAGCAGAGCGGGCTCGGCGAGAGGATGAGCGGCATCTTTTCGTTTTGGCAAGCAGCCACGCAGTCCGAAGTGGACAAGGGGTTCGGCGTGGACCCGAATGGAGGCTCCTTGACCGGTGTGCCGACTCCACCTGCCGGCAACGGCGGTTGATGCGGGCTGTGCGGAGCAGGCTGGTATTTCTTTTGCTGTTGTTTTGATGGAAGGAGCCACGATGATTGGACATCCTGATCGCGAGACGCTGGAAGGCTTCCTCCGCAGCGGTCTACCGGCCGAGCAGGCGCACGCCGTTTTGCGGCATCTGGCGGCCGGCTGCCGTCACTGCCAGGACGCCATGGGGCCGTACGCGACGGCCATGTTCCAACCCGGCCTGCAGGAAGCCGAGCTCACCCCCGAGCTGGACGCCGCCTACGACACGGCGATCGCCTCGGCCTTCACCCATGTCCTGACCCGCAACCGCGAGCTGATCGCCCGCCAGGAGGTGGAGCGCAAGGTGTCACGCCTGCTCCGCGGCCCGGCGCTCCCCGAGGACCCTCGCTTCTGGACGCTGGACCTCTTCACGACGCTGCTGGAGAAGAGCCGCGAGCTGCGGCACGACGACCCCGCGGGCATGTTGCGGCTGGCACAGCTCGCGCAGCACGCGGCCGACCGGCTCGACTCCGGGAGATACGGCATGCGCGAGACCCTCGACCTGCGTGTCCGTGCATGGGCGGAGCTGGCCAACGCCTGGCGCGTCCGGGAAGACCTCGCGCAGGCCCAGGATGCCATGGCGCGGGCCCTGGAGCTGCAGGCCGGAGGCAACGGCTCACCGGCCCTGCTCGCCCGCCTGGCTGACCTGCGCGCATCGCTCTATTGCGACCAGCGGCAGTTCCCGGAGGCGTTCCGCATGCTCGACGAGGCGCACGCCCTCTATACGCAGAGGGAAGACACGCATGAGGCCGGCCGGATGCTCATCACCAAGGGCCTCTACACCGGGTACATGGGCCGCCCCGATCAGGCTCTGCCTCTTCTCGCCGAGGGGCTTGCCGCGATCGACCGGGAGCGCGACCCGCGCCTGGCGTTCCACGCTCTGCACAACACCCTCCTGTTCCGGGTCGAGCTCGGCGATCTCGGGGAGGCGAGGCGGCAGATCCAGAGGATGCGGCCCCTCTACGCCCGCCATGCCGGCCCGAGCGAGCAGACCAAGCTGCACATCATCGAAGGCAAGATCGCCGCGGGGCTCGGCGACCTCGCCCAGGCCGAGGAGCTGTTTCTCGATGCACGCCGCGGCGTGGACACGGCCGGGCTGGGCTACCTCGCGGCCCTGGTCTCGCTCGAGCTCGCTGCGGTCTGGCTGCGGCAGGGCCGGAGAGAGGAGGTCCGCCTGCTCGTCTCCGAGCTGGTGACGACCTTCCGATCCATTGGCGTCGAACGCGAGGCCATGGTCGCCCTGCTCCTGCTCGTCGAAGCCGTGGAGAAGGACCAGAGCACTCTCGAGCTGCTCGCTCTGGTCTCCGGCGTCCTCCAGCGCCTGCCAGGCGGCCCGGGCCTGCTGCTCCGCCCCGAGCCCGCCTGATCCTCACGGATCAGGCAAGCGACCTGGCCCATGACCTCTTCCCCGTCCCTGTCCGTCACTTTCGAAGACATCCAGGCCGCGCGCCAGCGGATCGCGCCATACGTCCATCGCACCCCTGTCCTCACATCACGGCAGATCGATGCGCTCGTCGGCGCCCGCGTCTTTTTCAAGTGCGAGGTCTTCCAGCGGGTCGGAGCCTTCAAGGCCCGCGGGGCGTTCTCGCGGCTGACGCTGCTCTCGCCGGACGAGCGGCGGCGCGGCGTGGTGGCCTTCTCGTCGGGCAACCACGCCCAGGCGGTCGCCCTCGCCGCTCGCGAATTGGGGATCCACGCCACCATCGTCATGCCGCGGGACGCCCCGGCCCTCAAGGCAGAGGCGACCCGCGGCTACGGCGCCGATGTCATCCTCTACGACCGCCTCGGCGGCGAGGACCGGGAGGCCATCGCGCGCCGGTTCGTCGAAGAGCAGGGGGCGACCCTGGTGCCTCCGTTCGACGACGACGCGGTCATCGCCGGCCAGGGAACGGTGGCGCTGGAGCTGCTGGAGGAGGTGCCGGATCTGGACGTCCTCCTGACTCCCTGCGGTGGCGGCGGCCTCCTCTCCGGCTGCGCCGTGGTAGCCCGGGCGTTGCGGCCGGAGATTCGCCTCTGGGGCGTCGAGCCCGAGGCCGGCAATGACGTGCAGCTCTCGGTCGAGCGAGGCGAGCCTGTGACCATCCCCCTGCCGGCCACCATCGCCGACGCGCTCCAGACCCTGAGCCCGTCGCGGCGTACCCTCGCCCATGTCCGCGCGCTGACCGAAGGCATCCTCACCGTCAGCGACCTCGAGCTGCGGCGGGCCATGGCGCTCCTCGCTTCACGCCTGAAGGTCGTCGTCGAGCCCGGGGGCTCTGCAGCTTTCGCCGCCCTCCTCCATGGCAAGGTGCCGGACGCAGCCGGCCGCCGCATCGGCGTCGTCCTCTCCGGCGGCAACGTCGACCTCGAGCGCTTCGGCCAGCTCGTGACCGGGATCGATCAGACTACCGGTTGAAGGGGTACTCGTTGATCCAGTGGAAGCCGCGGTTGACGAGCAGGAACTCGGGCGTCGGAGCCCGGCGGGCCATCGCCCGGATCTTCCGGCCGTCGATCGGCCCTTCGAGCGCAAGGAGATCCGGCCCGAGCTTCTTATAGGAAAGCGTCGCCTTCCAGTCCGGGTCCTCAATCGTGGTCAACACGAGCTGTCTCGCGATGGGATCCAGCTCCAGGAAGTAGCGCCGGCGGGACTCGACAGGGGTCTGGATGGCGAACCGGCGCGGAACATCGAAGATCAGCCGCCGCCACTGGTCCGGCTCTGTGCCTGTTGGCGGCCGGACCACCCCGTCGACCTCGAACCGCTCGACGTTCCAGATGCCGTACAGCGGCGACTTGGGAGCGAGCTCGCCGTAGAGCCTGCGCGTCTGGCTGGCCTGGACCAGGGACATCGCGACGAAGCCGACCACGCAGACCGTGCGGAGGACCAGGGCGCCGCGGTCGAGCCCCTTGCGCGCGAAGAGCGGCCTGACCGGAGCCGGCTCCACCTTGCGGTTGAGCAGGAACAGATCGGCGAGCCGCCGCAGGTCCGGAGCGGCCAGGAAGACCGCCATCGCGAGCAGATGCAGCGAATAGAGCTTGACCGGCACGTCGTAGCTGAAGTTCAACATCACCACGTTGGTCATGACGCCGGCGGACACCAGCGCGCCCAACAGAGTGGTCCGGCGGACGGTCAGGAGCAGGCCGCCGAGCATCTCGGACGCGCCAGTGAACGCGCTGTAGCTCGCCGACGCCCCCATGAACGTCCACAGGAGCCCCATCGGCGAGGAATCGCCGTACGTTTCCATGAGCCGGTCGAGGGTGGGAGCGGGGAACTGCGATTTGATCACTTTGATCGCACCGTAGGTGATCATCGCCACCGCCAGCGCGAAGCGGATGTAGACCCGCAGCCACTCCTGGAGCCGCGCATAGTTGGGCCGCCGCCTGTCGAGCAGAGTCCAGACCCCTGCCGCGATCACCGCCAGGACCAGAAAACAAAAAACCTGCACGTAGTTGAACGTCGTGTCTCCGCTGCCATTGGGCACGACGTTGATGTCGAGTCCGAAGGCCTGCTTTCCGACCCAGGGCACGAGCTTGTTCCAGAGCTCGGCATAGGGGTCGGCGACGACCCCGACATAGGGGATGGAGTACAGAGGGAACGGCAGGTTGTAGAGGAGCAGGTAGGCGAAGGCGAGCCGGAACAGGAGCCGCTTGACAGGCCCCCAAGCGGGGTCCTGCGTAGCGCCCACCACGTGCACCTCCCGTGCTTCGCCGAGATCCGGATCCTCTATTTCAGCTTGTTGATATCGGCCGAGTGGATGTGCCATGCCCGCTGCTCCGCCGAGGCTCCGTCGACGACAGACCGCCTCAATACGTAGTGCCCCTCGAAGTGTTGCACATGCCCATCTTTCGTCGTCGCCGTGCCCGCCTCTAGATCCTCAAACGTCTGCCCGCTGGCCTCTCCCTCACCGCTGCGCAGACCACCGGTCGCGATCAGCAGGAGGGCGACAAGCCCATACACCAGCGCCCGCCACCAGGACTGCCGCGCGGGATCGAGCCCTGCGACCGAGAACAGGTTCAACGCGGCATGGAACACGACGGCCACCAGGAGGTTTCCATCCGTCCTGGCATACAACCATGTGAACAGAACGGAGTAAGACACGACGGTCAGGACGAAGGCCGCGAATGGAAGATCCTGGTGCGGAAAACCCGAAAGGAAGAAGTTCGGAAGGTGCCACAGAGCCCAGATCAGACCGACCGCGAGGCTGCTCCAGAAAGCCGGCCACTCGGCTCATGCCGCCAGTATACCCCCCCTACGCCCCTACGCCGACCGCCCCAGGTAGGCCTTGAGCTTGGGAGCGACGGCGCGGCGGACGAGGGCGCTCTGGGCTTGCCAGCGGGTGGCGGCGTCGAGGTCGACCAGGAAGCGCGGCTCGCGGCCTTCGAGGACGGCGATGGGGATGCCGTCGCGGTAGAGGACCCGGTTGCCGGCAACGGCCGGCAGGCGGTCGCCGGGGGTGGTGATGCCGACCAGGTTCAACGGATCGGCGGCGCTCACCGAGACGAGCGCGCCGCGGCGCGGCTCTTTGCGCACCGCTCTCAGGCGGCCGACCGCGTCGGACAGGGCGTACTGCTCGCCCGAAAAGCCGTCGACGAAGCGGCCGCCGCGGATCTCTCCTCGCGCTTCCAGACGGCGGAGGACCGGCAGCAGGTCCCGCCAAGGCGGCAACAGGGTCTCGCGCTCCAGGAGACGACGGAAGATGACGCCATAGCGCCGGAGCAGGATCCAGATGATCTTCTCCACCGCCTCGCGGGACAGAGCGCTCTCCGCCGGCGCAGCCGTTCCCGGACGGAGGAGCGACCAGCGGCCGGCGTTCTCCATGCCGAACAGGGAGACCGAGTCGCTGCCGCGGCGTCGGCCTGCACGGTCGGCCGCACGGTCGATCGACGGCCGCTTGTGCGCGGGGACGAGCAGCGCGCGCAGGCCGGTAAAGCTGTCCGAGGTCACGAGCCCCCAGGCTACCAGCTCAGCCAGCGCCATCTCGAGCTGCGTGTGGAGCAGACTGGTGCCGTCGGCGATCTCGCCGAAGAAGCTGGCTCCACCGTCGCGCAGATAGTCGTAGACAGCGCGTGCTCCGGCCGACAGATCCAGCTCCGCCGGCTCGGCAGGAGGCGCGGCCTCTCTCCAGAGGCGCAGGTTCGGCCGGGCCAGAAGAGCGATCGGCGTGGAGCGCACCGGACCCGTCCGCCGGGTCCCTGACATATTTGGAGGCTGGACACGGCCCCAGACATAGCGGCCCGCGAGGCAGACGGCGTCGAGCCAGGCGGGGTCGTACTCCTCCATCCGCGCCGGCAGGATCTCCCCCTCCCAGGCCGCGGCGGCAGCCTCGAACCCTTCGAGCTGGGCCAGCAACGCGCCCAGGCTCTCCGGACCTTCGGCGCGGTCGCCCGGGGCCAGCCGCTGCCAGAAGAACAGGAAGCGGAGGAAGTCGGCCTGGGAGACCGGCTCGATCTCACGCCGCAGGCGGTCGAGCGTGTAGCGATGGATGCGCGCCAGCAGCCGCCTCTCGCACCATTCAATCTCTTCGGCAAAGCCAGGCGTGAAGCGACCGCGCATGACGAAGCCTTCGCCTTCCAGAGCCGCCAGAGCCGATTCGATTGTGGACCGGCGGACACCCAGGCTCTCGGCCAGGGCCGAAACCGTGGTGGGTCCCAATCCTTCGAGCCGGCCGCGGACCAGCTCGACCGCGGCTTCCCCAGGGTCCCAGGCTTTCGCGGCCAGTCGCGGCGGCGCCGTGATCTCGGGTGCGAGAGCGGCGTCCGGATGGAGAGCGCGGAGCTGCGGCAGCCGTTCCGCCGCCACCCAGAGGTCCGGCCCGCGGCCGGAGCAGACCACGGTAACCCGCCGGTCCGCCGCGAGCTGGTCGAACAGCCGCTCCCAGCCGGAACGCCGCCCCTCTTCGGCGGTAACGAAGCCGAGCGTCAGCAGGGCGTCGTGCAGCTCGTCCGGAGTCTCGGCCTCGGGCCAGGCCTCGCCGCGTACCCGCGCGATGGCCGCGGCGTCGAGCGCCCCCAGGTCGGAGGCGGTCTCCGGGTCGAGCCAGCGGCGCAGGACCACGGCCTGCGTCCGCCGCTCCTCCAGGGGGGCGTCGTCGAGGAAGGCATAGGGTCGGGCGGTCAGGACCTCGTGCGCGAGCGGCGACGGCTCGGTCAGGTCGCGGGCCACGAACTGCACCTCACCGCGCTCCATCCGTCCGAGCAGGCGCTCGAGCCCCTCGATGTCCATGGCCTCTTCCAGACAGTCGCGCAGGGTCTGCTCGATCAGCGGGTGGTCCGGAACCTCGCGCTCGCCCACGATGTTCTCCAGGCAGGCGAGCTGGTCGGGGAAGACCACGGCGATCAGGTCTTCGGAGGCCTGCCTCTGGAG
Organism: uncultured Holophagales bacterium; assembly: GCA_963842525.1. Classification (GTDB taxonomy): domain Bacteria; phylum Acidobacteriota; class Thermoanaerobaculia; order Multivoradales; family UBA5704; genus UBA5704. The sequence goes on along the minus strand of CAWJGT010000006.1, from coordinate 197,151 downwards.
CGTCGGCGGTACTTTCCTGCCCCCGCGCCAGCGCGGCAGGGCCAGCGCCCGGCTCGCGTTCCAGCGCCAGCGGGCTCCGAACAGAGGCGAATCGAGCACCGCCTGGGTCAGCACATCGCGCGCGGTGTTCGAGTGCAGGAACTTGAAGACGTCCTCCAGCGGAAAGCTATGGGTGGGCCCGAGGGAGAGCACGATCGCATCCTCGGTGGCCGCGGCCTGCAGCTCGAAGTTGAAGGTCCGGCAGAAGCGCTTGCGCAGCGCCAGCCCCCAGGCGCGGTTGATCCGGCTGCCGAACGGCGAATGCACCACCAGGTGCATGTCCCCGGCTTCATCGAAGAACCGCTCCGCGACCAGGACCTCCTGAGTCGGCATGACGCCCAAGGCGGCAGCCGCCACGGTGAGGTAGTCCGTGATCTGCCGGGACGCCGCGGGCGGAAGGTCGAGGTCTTCGAGATACCTCACCCCCTGTCCCCCTCTCCTATCTCCCTCCCCCCAACCGGGAGAGGGGGGACGCAGCTCGGCAGTTCCTCCAGATCCACCTATCTTCGACTCCACTGCTTCTACTTCTTCCGCTTGTTCCGGGTCCGGCACACTGCTCTGCCTACGTTCCCCCTCTCCCGGTGGCAGGGGGGGCGATGGGAGAGGGGGACAGGGGGTGAGGATCTCCCGCAACCGCGAAAGCGCAAGCGACAGCTCGTCCGTGCGCCCCGGGGCCTCGCCGAGCCAGAAGGGGATCGTGGGCGGCTGGCCCTTGGCGTCTTCGACCAGGACGCGGCCGGGCTCGATCTTGAGGATGCGCCACGAGGTGTTGCCGAGCTGGAAGACATTGCCCGGCATGCTCTCCACGGCGAAGTCCTCGTTGAGGGTCCCGACCACGATCCCCTCGGGCTGGAGGACCACCTGATAGTCGCCGACGTCCGGGATCGCGCCTCCCGAGGTCACCGCGGTCAGGCGCGCGCCCTTGCGGGCGCGGATACGTCCGTTGACCGCATCGTGATGGAGATAGGCGCCGCGCCGGCCCCTTCGTGTGGTGAAGCCGGTCGAGAGCATCTCGACGATCTCGTCGAATTTCTCGCGCGTGAGGTCGCGATAGGGCCAGGCGCGCCGCATCATGGCGAAAAGGTCCTCTTCGGCCCACTCCTCCACGGCCGCGGCGGCGACGATCTGCTGCGCCAGGATGTCGAGCGGCTTCTCGGGGATGATCAGCCGGTCGAGCTCGCCGCGCCGGACCGCGTCGATCAGGGCCGTGCATTCGAGCAGCTCGTCGCGGCTGAGCGGGAAGATCCGCCCCTTGGGCAGGCCGCCGAGATGGTGGCCGGAGCGCCCGACGCGCTGGAGCAGCGTGGCGATCGAACGGGTCGAGCCGAGCTGGCAAACCAGATCCACCGAGCCGATGTCGATCCCCAGCTCCAGCGAGGCAGTGGCCACCAGGGCCGACAGCTCGCCCGCCTTGAGCCGGCGCTCGGACTCCAGCCGCTGCTCCTTGGACAGGCTGCCATGATGGGCCGTGACCCGCTCCTCCCCGATCCGCTCGGAGAGGTGGCGGGCCACCCGCTCGGCCTGCCGCCGGGTGTTCGAAAAGACCAGGGTCGTCTTGTGCTGCCCGATCAGCTCGGCCAGGCGGTCGAAGATCTCCTCCCACACCTCGGCCGACATGACGGCTTCGAGCGGCGACGGCGGCACCTCGACCGAGAGGTCCATCCGCCGGCCATGCCCGCTGTTCACGATGACGCAGCCGGGCGTGCCGTCCGCGTCCACGTTCTCCGTCCCGACCAGGAATCGGGCCACCTCCTCGATCGGCTTCTGGGTGGCCGACAGGCCGATCCGCGTGAGCGGGGCGTCGCACAACGCCTCCAGTCGCTCCAGTGAGAGGGAGAGATGCGAGCCGCGCTTGTCGTCGGCCACGGCATGGATCTCGTCCACGATCACCGTGCGGACTGTGCGGAGCATGCGGCGCCCGCTGTCGCTGGTGAGGAGGATGTAGAGCGACTCCGGGGTGGTCACGAGGATGTGCGGCGGCCGTTTGGCCATCGCCGCCCGTTCCGAGGCCGGCGTGTCGCCGGTCCGCACCATCGTGCGGATCTCGGAGGCGTTTAGCCCCTGGGCGGCGAGCTCCTCGCGGATCCCTGCGAGAGGCTCCTCCAGGTTCTTCCGGATGTCGTTCGACAAGGCCTTCAGGGGCGAGACATAGACCACCTGCGTCTCGTCCCGCAGGTCGCCCGCGAGCGCCTGCCACACCAGGTCGTCAATGGCGGCCAGGAAAGCGGCCAGCGTCTTGCCCGACCCCGTCGGAGCGGCAATCAGAGTGTGCCGCCGCGCCCGGATCTCCGGCCAGGCCTGTGCCTGCGGAGCGGTCGGCGACCCGAGCTTCTTCTCGAACCAGGAGGCGACGGCGGGGTGGAAGAGAGTTCTGGGCATGATCTACGCCTCCTGGTGAAAGAGAGGCGTAATTGTACAACAGGATTGGTGGGGGCGGGGATTCCCGATTGCCCCTCATTCCGCGAGGGCTGCGCGATGAAGAGGACGATGGGGGCCGTTGCGGACAGGAGGACGTTGGTATCGCCGAGGACCGTCTTATCGTCCGTCATCGCCGTAGATCTCTTCACGGCGCCAGGTGGTCGGGGGCGACGCCTGCGAGAGTTTCAGCTCGATGGCGGGAAGGGGGGTTGGCTGTGGCTCTTCGCGGGCGATCGCAGCAGGAGATTCCTCCAGCGGCAACGGGTCCGATGCCAGCTCCGGGACATCGGGCGGACGCTGCGAAGGATCGGCCATGGACGTCACGATAGCATGGCGCTGGACCACCTCTCCGTCAGCGCATCCTGGCCAACGAACCCGGGGCGCCTCGCGCAAGGCCGACGAAGTCACAGCAGTGTACAGATCGATGGACAGAGTCCTTCCGGGCCCGAGAGGGTGTCTGGAAAATCAGCCCCGCGAGGGGCGGCCGAGATTAGCCCGGGCATTCATGCCCGGGAATCAAGCATCCAAATTCCCGGAGCCCCGCGAGGGGCGACAGGAATCCGGCTGGCAGGGGCCTCCTGCCGCCCCTGACGGGGCTGGATGGGGGGGGTTGGCCTTCCCTTCCCGGGCATGAATGCCCGGGCTAATTCCGTCCGTCCCTGCGGGACTCAATTTCCAAACACCCTCTGAGAGAATGGCGGCATGCGCGAAACCACCTTCACCAAGCTCAGGAACCATGCCAAGCCTTCTTCGACGCCGTCGAGGAGAAGCCCAGGGAGCCCTGCTGCGGGAAGCGGCCGAGGGCCAGCGCGGAGGTGTCGAAAAAGAATCTCATCGATTCTCGTCGCGGTCAGCCAGGACCTCATCGCCGAGGCTTAGACGTCCAGGGAGAGCACGGTCCGAGGCGGCTTCTTCCAGGCCGGCATTGCCGTCTTGACCGGAACGATGTCAGCGACCGGCCGGCCGTTGCGGTACACCGTCTCGCCGTCCTCTCAACTGGATACACCGACTCCGGGAACCAGAAGCGCAAACGCCCAAGGAGAAAGCATGCAGAATCGACTTCACCCCGGAGCCGCCCTTGCTACGTGGATCCGTCACGATCGAGGATGGCAAGCACGAACGGCCGGACGCGCAGCCCCACCTCCGCCAGATCCGCCACGAAGCGGTCCTCCTCGGTGTAGGCGACCTCCGGAATCCCCACGTTCTCGAGCTGCGCTTCCGTCAGCCGAAAACGGACCTCCCCGGGCGCGGGGTCTCCCAGGACCGAGACGATCCGGGGCAGCTCCTGGGGCGCCTCCTGGGCAACCAGGCAAGGAACGATCGCTGTCAGGAGCAGAACGAAGACCACACCAATGCGCTTCGACATCGCGGTATCTCCTCTAGAAAAGCAGACAGGGTCTCTTCAGGAGGGGTGCGGCAGGGCGGGTCAAGCGAGCCGGGAGAGGAGCGCAGCACGCCACGCCCGGGCGGCCGCTCACTGTGACTCTGGGCTACCCAGGCTTCCACATCCGCGGATCGAACGAAAACGGCTCGGGGCTGCCGATCCGGATGCTGGCGAAGTCGGGGTGTGCCGGGTTGAGCAGGACGTTCGTCTCGCGGGGAATCACCACGGAGGGGACCCGAAGCACGGCGGTCCGGCCCGACTTCATCCAGACGGTCCCCAGATCCTTCACGCTCTCGGGAGCTGGATAGGAGCGCCAGTCGGCCGGCAGGATGGCCGAGTCGATCTCGTCACGCCCCATGCGGTCCGGAATCTCGGCCGGGATCGCCACCAGGGCTCCGGGGGCCAGCCCCGGCTCGAGGTGGACGAAATACTCCAGGACCGCAAGGGAGAGAGCCGCGGAGCAGTAGACGAGGGCGGTCCCGGGATGGTTCCATCGCCCGCCCCAGAGGCGTGCGCCTTCCCCGTCGAAGGCATGGCCGGCATGGCGGGCCGGGGTGATCCGCCAGACCGTCCATGAGGGCTCGGCCATCAGCTATAGACGCCGTGCTCGATCCGGCCCAGGACCTCCTCGACCTGCCGCGACCCGAGGTCCGTATCGAGCAGGTCGAGCGGGCGCTGGCCGCCGAGCGCCCTGTTCGGGGTGTGGAGCCACCGCTTGCCGGAGTCGTCGCCCAGCGTCTCCGTCGCCTGGGCCGCGATCCGGACGAGACGGAAGAGCCGGTCCGACTCATCGCGATGGAGCCGCCGCTCCTGCTTGCGCCGCGCCAGCGTCCGCAGAGGCAGGTCGAGGGTCGAGGAGATCTCTTCCCGGCTCAGCCCGAACCGCTCCATCACCCGCTCTAGCGAGGTGAATGGCAGTCCCTCGCGGATCCACTCCTTCAGCTCTTCCGGAGAGCGCACCGGACCGCTCCGGCTCTCTCGACCGCCCAATGCTTCAACGATCACCGACGTGGCAGGCATCCGAACCTCCTTCGCCAACTGGCACGCATTCTACTGCCAAATGGCCCGCCCGTACAAGGTGACGGAGGCCTCCTGGCCTCCAAAGCGGACAGTTGGCCCTGGTTCTGCCGCGAGCACCCGCGGTCCACGGACAGTTCGCCCTGGGGGTCGGACGGTTTTTCCTGAAGGTCGGACAGTTGGCGGTGCAGGTCGGACGGTCTCCAGCGAAGGTCGGACAGTCGACGGTGCGGGTCGGACGGTTTCTCGTGCAGGTCGGACGGTGAACGGCGCGGGTCGGACGGTTCACGGCACAGGTCGGACGGTTTCCTCCGGGCCATCAACCCTCCGACCCGGACAGGTCGCAGCGTACGAACCGGGGCCGACTGTCCGTTCCGCACCGGTAGAGAGCGTACGACCAGGTCGAGCTGTCCCTGCAGGTCCGGTCAACGCCGCGAGATCGGGACAGACTGTCCGTTCACGCCTGGTGGACAGCGGCAGACCGGGGCGAACTGTCCAGGCGATCGTGGAGCTGAGCACCGCGGTTGCGACGGCCCCGTCGCTTGCGGCTCTGGGTTTGAGCTAGGGAGCTAGAATGTGTCCAAAACCGCTCTGAACCGGGCGAGGAGGACACATGCCACGAATGCACCGTACCCGGGGCTCCGGGATTGCCACCGCTATTGCGATCGCCATAGCGCTACCGGCTTGGGCCAGCCAGGTGGAGCTGATCTCGAAGGCTGATCCGGGCCTGCTCTCCGACACCGGCGCAGACGGCACCGGCACTCTCCTCTCCTTCACGCGCCCCTCGGTGAGCGCGGACGGGCGCTATACCGCCTTCGTCAGCAGCGCGCCGAACCTGGCCGCCGGGCAGAACGACACGAACCTCGATGCCGATGTCTTCCTCCACGACCGCGTCGCCGGCACGACGGTCCTGGTCAGCCGGGTCGACGGCACGAGCGCGACGGCGGGCAACGGCGTGTCCTGGAGCCCCGCGGTGAGCGCGGACGGCAGCTATGTGGCGTTCTCCAGCTCGTCGTCGAACCTGGTGGCCGGGCAGGCTGATTTCAATGGCGTCAACGAAATCTTTCTCTTCGACCGCGTCGCCGGGACGGTCACCCTGGTCAGCCATGCGGCAGGCCTGCCCGGAGCCGGCAACGGCTCCTCGGATTCGCCGCGGCTCAGCGGCGACGGCCGGTACATGGTCTTCCAGAGCCACGCGACCAACCTGGTTTCCGGCCAGAGTGACGCGAACGGCCGGGCCGACGTGTTCCTCTACGACCGTGTCAGCGGCACGACCACGCTCCTGAGCGGAGCGGCCGGCTCGGCCGCCCAGACCGGCAACGCCGGCTCGTTCGGGCAGGACCTGAGCGCCGACGGCTCCTGGATCGTCTTCGTCAGCGAGGCCACGAACCTGATCTCCGGCGTCACGGACACCAACCTCCACGGCGACGTCTTCCTGTACGGCGGCGGGACCCTCACCCTGGTCAGCCACGCGAGCGGCTCGGCCACGACCGCGGGCAACGGGATGACGCTCGACGCCCGGATCAGCGCGGACGGCGGCCAGATCGCCTTCGCGAGCTTCTCGAACGACCTCGTGGCCGGGCAGGTGGACGCCTTCAATTCGGTCGACCTGTTCCTGCACGACCGTGCCTCGGGGACCACGGCGCTGGTCAGCCATGCCGCGGGCTCCGCGCTCACGGCTGCCGGCGGTGTCGGCACCCAGCAATCCGAGGCGAGCACGGACGGCGGCTGGATCGCGTTCGTGAGCTCTGGCACAAACCTCGTCCCCGGCCAGGTGGATACCACCTCCCCTCCCTCCGACGACGTCTTCCTCTTCGAGCGGGCCACAGGGACCGTGACCCTCGTCAGCCATGCCGGCGGCTCCGCGGTGACGGCGGGGAACATGAGATCGACCGTCCCCCAGATCAGCGCCGACGGGGCCTGGGTCGCCTTCGCCAGCCTGGCCACCGACCTGGTGAGCGGCCAGACGGAGGGCAATGGCGATCTCGACGCCTTCCTCTACGACCGCGCCGCCGGCACGACGGCGGTGGTGAGCCACGCGGCCGGCCTTCCGGCGGCCACCGGCAACGGCTTTTCCCCTCTCCCCGCTCTCAGCGGCGACGCCGGCACGATCGCCTTCTACAGCGCCGCCACGGATCTGGTGACCGGCACGCTGGACGTCAACCGCGCGGCCGACCTGTTCCTTTACGACCGCGCGGCGGCCACCAATACCCTGGTCTCGCGGCGCGACCCGGGACTGCCGTCGCTCTCGCCGAGCGGCACGAGCAGAGTCTCCGCGGTGAGCGCCGACGGCCGCTTCGTCACCTTCGTCAGCGACGCGATCCATCTCGTCCCCGGCCAGGTCGACACGAATCCCGGCGGCGACCTGTTCCTCTACGACCGGCAGACCGGCACGACGACCCTGGTCAGCCATGCCGCCGGATCGCCCTCGACCGCGGCGAACGGCGAGTCCTACGGCGGCGCGATGAGCGCGGACGGCCGCTACATCCTCCTGATCAGCTATGCCACGAACCTGGTGGCCGGGCAGATCGACACGAACGCCGGCACCTTCTTCGGCTTCGACGTCTTCCTCTACGACCGGGTGGCGGGCACGACCACCCTGGTCAGCCACGCCGCCGGCTCACCCGTGACGGCCGGCAACGGGCGCTGCGAATCGGCGGCGATCTCCGCCGACGGCGCCTTCATCGCCTTCGACAGCCGGGCGACCGATCTGGTGGCAGGCGTGACCGACGCCAACGCCAACAGCGACGTCTTCCTCTATGACCGGGCCGGCGGCACGACGACCCTGGTCAGCCACGCGGCCGGCGCGCCGGCCACGACCGGCATGTTCCGTTCGGAATTCCCCACCTTCAGCGGCGACGGGCAATTCCTGGTCTTCCAGAGCCTTGCGACCAACCTCGTCGCCGGCCAGACCGACACCAACTCGGACGTCGACGCCTTCCTCCACGAGCGGGCCACCGGCACCACGACCCTGATCAGCCATGCCGGCGGCTCGGCCACCACAACGGCCAACCGCGGCACCTTCGGGATCCTGCCGAGCCACGACGCCGCCTGGATCGTCCTCGGCAGCCCGGCGACCAACCTCGTGGCCGGCCAGATCGACGGCAATGCCAGCGGCGACGTGTTCCTCTTCGAACGAGCCACCGGGGCGATCACCCTGCTCAGCCATGTCCCCGGCTCGCCGGTCACGGCCGGCAACGGCGGCTCGTTCCTGACGTCCATCAGCGCCGGCGCGAGCCGGATCGTGCTCTCCGGCTCGGCGACGGACCTCGTGACCGGGATGAGCGACGTCAACGGCTCCTCCCTGGCGGCGACCGACGTCTTCCTCCACGACCGGATGACCGGCGCGACGACGCTGGTCAGCCATGCACGCTCGTCCGCCCTCCAGACGGGCAACGGCGGCTCCAACAGCGGCACGGTCAGCGCGGACGGCTCCTATGTCGTCTACGACAGCTCCGCCTCCAACCTGGTGACGGGCGCAGCCGACGACAATTTCACCGCGGACGCCTTCCTGTACGACGTTCCAACCGGAGCGAGCCGCATCGTGAGCCGGACCTTCGTCTCTCCGCTGCGGGCGGCCAACCGCAATTCCGCCGATTTCCGCATCAGCGCCGACGGCACCACGATCGCCTTCGAGAGCCTCGGCTCGGACCTGGTGAACAGCGACTTCAACAACCTGCCGGACGTCTTCGTGTACCGGATGGGCCAGCCCGGCCGTTTCTACACGGTCGCCGCCTGCCGGCTGCTCGACACCCGCGGCCCGGCGCTCTTTTCCGGTGTCACCAGGATCGTGAGCCTGCACGGCGCCTGCGGCATCCCCGAAACGGCCCGCACGATCGCCCTCAACGCGACCGTCATCCAGCCGACCGAAGCCGGGTACCTGGCCCTCTACCCCGGTGACCTCGCGATACCGGCGACCAGCACCCTCAATTTCGCGGCCGGCCAGACCCGCGCCAACAACGCCGTCCTGCCGCTGGCCGCCAACGGCGCCGGCACCCTGGCGATCACCCCCTTCATGGCGGGCGACGGCACCGTGCACCTGATCGTCGACGTGGTGGGCTACTTCGAATAGGAAACAAAAGGGCGGCTGCCTCCGGCAACCGCCCTCGAAGACTTCAAGGGCGCGGGCCACGCCGCGCCCTCATGCCTGCATTCGATTATCCCTCGCTGTTGTCCGTCGGGCTGCTGCACCCCGGGTCCGGATCTCCGTTCGGAGGACCGGCAGGATTGACGCTGGAGTGGTCGATGAAACCATCCGAGTCGTTGTCGACGCCGTCCGAGCACTGCGGAGCCGGCGGCGGCACGCTGGTGTCGCCCGTGCAGGTCGTGTTCTGCGGGTTGAGGGTGAACGCATTGCTCAGCGTGGCCGCGCAGCCGGTGCCGTCCAGGTTGCGCACGTTGACGGTGATCGGAGTCGGGACATTGCGCGTCCCGCCGGCGATGCCGTCGCCGTTGCCGTCGCACGGCTCGGTGGTGAAGGTGAAGGTGGAGGGCGGCGTCGGGACAGTCACTGTAATCGTGTCGGTCGTGTCGGAGAACGTCCGGCTCGTAATGGCTGCCGAGCTGCCTGTGGTTGCATCGCCGAACAGCACCTGCACGTTCTGCGCGAAGTTCTGCCCGGAGATCGTCGTCGAGGAGCCGACGCTTCCGATCTGCGGGTTGACCCCGAAGATCAGCGGCAGCGGCACGACGAAGTTGAAGCCGAGCTGGGCGGTCGCGCCGTCCCCGGTCTCGATGTTGGTCACGCCGACCCCGGTCACCGTGATGACGCCGTTGGCCGGGCACTGGGTGACCGGAACGCCGGTCGTGCGGAAGACGATCTCCGTCCCGGTGACCGAGACCACGAACTGGCCGACGCCGCCCAGGCTGACCGCCACGGGCCCGTCGAAGCCCTGGCCGTGGATCGTCACGTGGGTGCCGCCGAGGTAGGAACCGGAGCCAGGCCCCATCGAGGTGATGAGGACCTGCGTGCCGTATTTGAAGAGCTGCGAGCCGACGTTGCTGAACCCGGTGTTCACGTTCTTCACCAGGACGTTCACCTGCTGGTTCAGGTTCGCCTGCCCGAAGCCGCGTGCCGCCGGCGTGATCGCCGTGATCCGGGTCCGGGTGACCGACACGATCGTGGCCTCGACGCCGTTGAAGGTGGTCGCCGAGGTGCCCTGGCCGAAGAACACCTGCAGCGGCGCCTCGAAGCCGTCGCCGAGGATCTGGACCGTCGTGCCGCCGTCGTTGCTCCCCGAGGACGGAGTCACCGAGAAGACCTGCGGCTGCAGGATGCCGCCGCCCTGCGTGTAGGTGAAGCCGTTGGCCAGCGTGTCAGCCGCCTGGGTCGCCTCGTTGACGTTGATCTGCACCGTCACGCTCACCGGCCGTGTCTCGCCCACGGGGACGGTGACGCCCGCCGCGGCCGCGGTCGGCGTCCGGATCCGGATCCGGGTCGGGGTGACCGACAGCACCTGCGCCGTGGCGCCGTTGAAGGTGACCCTGACGGGGGTTTCGAAACCACCGCCCTCGATCGTCACCTCCTCGCCGCCCTGCGGGTTGCCGATCGACGGGTTGATCGAGGCGACGAAGAACGTGGCCCCCTGTCCGATCGGGATGTTCGTGAAGCCCGAGAAGCCGCCGGCGATCTCGGCGCGGACGATGGCCTGGCCGACGGCGGTGCCCGGGAACAGCACCGTCTGGGCACGGCCGTTGACGAGCTGCACGGTGGTGGTCGTCTGGCCGCTGCCGAGGCTGCCGAACTCGCCGAGGGTCGTGGTCAGCGTGACCGGGGTCTGGTCCGCCGGCACCGTGCCGTCACTGCGGCGCACGTCCACGGTGATGGTGATCGGAGTTTCGCTCCCCGTCGTCGCCTGGGGGGGATTGGCCGACACCGAGACCGTGGTGGAGACGACCGGGAGCGGCGGCAGCGGCGTCGTCGGCGTGCCTCCGGACGGCTCGGTCGGAGAATCGGACTGACAGCCTCCGGCGAAGGCGAGCACCATGCCGAGCAGCAGCACAAAGGAACATTTCTTCAAAGTGTTCATGGCACCACCTCAATCGTAAACGCGGCCGGGGCGCTGACGATGTCGTCCCCGGACAAAGTGCGACCAAAGAAACGAAGCCGCGCATCCAGGACGATCAGCCGGCTTCCTGTCTCGGAGTCGATCCCGGTGCGGGCCAGGTCCGAGAGCGGCGGGTTGAAGATCTGATCCGAGGTCAGGAGCGGCAGGTTGTCGAACGTGGTCGTGCCGTTCGGCGCGATGAGCCCGAAGAGGGACTGCACCAGCACCGGCGGCAACCGGCGTCCCGTGTCCCGGCGGACCCATGCGATCTCGTACGAGCGGATCTCCACCGACTGGAGGTCGCTCAGATTGCCCGCCGGGTCCTTGGGGATGTTGCGGACCTGGATCTGGCCGATCGAGAAGGGTCCCTGGGTGACGGAGACCTCGACCGGGAGCTCGTCGAAGTCGGTCACCGAGAGGAGGACCGCCCCCTCGCTGCGGTCCGTCTCCGAACGGCATCCGGCAAGGGCGGCGGCCAGGAGGAAGATGGCGAACGGAATGGTCAGCTTGCGTGTCATTGATCGCTCCACGCCTAGATTTTGATCACCCGCGGGGTGATGAAGATCAACAGCTCTTCGTTCTCTTCACTCCGCGTCTTGTTCTTGAACAGATGGCCGATGATCGGAATGTTCGCCAGCCCCGGCACGCGATCCTCGCCCGAATCGGACGTCACCCGGTAGATGCCGCCGATCACGGCCGTGCCGCCGTCGCGCACGAGCAGGCGCGTGCTGGCCTCCTTGGTGGCGATCGGCGCGTTGGTCGCGCCCGGCACCAGGAAGGCGAGCTGCGGCTCGCGCTTGGTGATGGCGATGGTCATCAGCACCGTACCCTCGGCGGTCACCTGCGGCGTCACGTCCAGCCGCAGCGTCGCGTTGACGTACTGCACGGTCACCGTGTTGTTGGCGACGGTCTGGATCGGGATCTGGAGACCGCTCTGGATGGACGCCTGCTGGTTGTTGAGGGTCGCCACCTTGGGGGCGGAGAGGATGTTGATCAACCCCTCGCTCTCCGCCGCCTGGAGGGCGATGTCGAGCTGGAAGGTGTTGAGGACGTTGCCCAGCCGCAGGTTGATGCTGCCGGTGTTGCCGCCGCCGGGCGCGTTGACCCCGCCGGTGCCGTTGATGTTGTTGGGGAAGATGAGGCCGGTGGTATTGCCGTGCGCCGCGTCGGCCACCCCTTCGAAGCCCCACTGGATGCCGAAGTCGCGGGTGAACCGCTTGGTGGTCTCGATGATCCGCGCCTCGATCATGACCTGCGGCTCGGGCGTGTCGAGCCGGTCGATGACCGACATCACGGTGTCGATGAAGCCCGGCAGCTCCTTGACGATCAGGCTGTTCGTCCGGGCGTCGACGATGACGCTGCCGCGCTGCGAGAGCAGCCCGCCCTGACCCGAAAGCAGGCCCGAGATCTCTCCCGCGTCGGCATAGCTCAGGCGCCGCAAGATGGTGCGCAACGGGATGGACAGCGCCTGCGCCGCCGCGAGCTGCTGCTTCTCCTGCGCCTCCTGCCGGAGCACGGAGACCGGCGCGACGCGCATCATGTTGCCCTCGAGCTCATAGGACAGGCCGTTGATCTTGAGGATCTGCTCGAGGGCCTGGTCCCAGGGCACGTTGTCGAGCTCCGCGGTCACCTGGCCGGAGACGCCGGGCTGGATCACCATGTTGAGCCCGCCGATCTGGGCGAAGGTGCGCAGCACCTCGGTGACGTCGGCATTGGTGACCTTGAGGTCGATCAGCTCGCCCTTGTAGACCTTCTCCGTCTGGCCGAGGGCCTGCGGCTGGAAGGTCTCCAGGACCGTGCCCGAGCTGGCGCCGGTGGGAGTCACCTCCCGCCGCGAGCCGCCGGCGGGCGCCGGCCCGGCGGGTGTGATCTGGACCTGCGGCGGAGCGGACGACGGCGGCGCCGCGGGCGCCTCTTCGACCTCGATGCCCGACGGATTGCGCTGGGCGAGCATCGTCGTCCCGGTGCGGGGCGCGAGGTCCAGGTCCGAGGCCGGCGGCGGAGTCGGGGCGGGCCTCTCCGGCGGTCTCAGCTCGTCCCGGGCCGGCTCGGAAATCGGCGCCTCCGCCGCGGCGTCACTGCCGGACGGGAAGCTCACGACCAGGGCGTCGGAGGTGCGCTCGATGACCGGCACCACCCGCGACCGGAGGTCGAAGACCACGCGCGAGACCGGCTTCGGATAAGGCTTGAACTGCGCCACGCGGACCCGTTCGACGATGCCGCCCTCGACGTTCACCGTCGTGCGCGCGCTGCGGTTGATCACGCCGTTCAGGTCGATGACGAAGCGCTCGGGCTCGGCCAGGGCGAAGGTGGAGTACGGGAGCGCGCCGTCGCCGGAGATGCGGACCACCGAGCTGCCCTGGGAGGCGAGGACCTCGATGCCGTCGAGACGCGTCGCGGCCTCGCCCGAGGTGACGGGCGCCATGCGGGGCTCCTCGAGAGTGCCGGGCGACGAGGCCTCGGCCGGAGCCTCCTGAGCAGGAGAGGCCGCCGGCTCATCGATCAGGCCTGGGGCCGCGGGCGGGGCCGGGCTCTCGGCCGCCATCGGCTCCGGCGTCGCCTGCGTCGCCTGGTCGAGGGCGGCCTGCTCGCCGACCGGCTGCAGCCGGACCTGGAGCCTGTTGGCCTCGGCGGTGATCGAGTGCTCCACCTCGTGCCGCGTGCCGATGACCAGCCGCGTCATGGGGCGGGTCCCCTCCTGGGCGCGCTGCACCTGGAGCGAGGCGACCAGCCCTTCGACGGGCGCGAGGTCGGAGACACCGGCTCCCGGCAGCGCGTTGGGCAGCTCCACGACCACCTGGCCGTCGGCGTTGCGGAAGCTCGTCCACACCAGAGGAGCGCTGGACTCGAGGTCCACGAACACCTCCGGAGCGCCCTCCCGCAGCTCCAGGGAGCGGATTTCGGCCGCAGCGGTGGCGGGCTTCTCGTCCGCTGCGGGCCTGGCCGCCTCGGCCGGAGCCGCCTCGACCACCTTGGCCGGCTTCGACGAGGTGCAGGCAAAACCCAACACCAGGGACGTTATCGCCAGCGCGGCCGTCCAGCCTCGCCACGCATCGCCCTCTCTTCTGTTGACCACATCTCCCATGGCACTCGCCTCCCTCGACGGGACTGCAGGAAAACCCCGTCAAGACGGGTTCAGAGTCTTGACCACCTCGCGAAACGGCTTGAGAGCCGTCGGATCCTGAACGATCTGCTTGAAGACGACCTCTTTCTTGTTGATGCTCACGACGTCGCCGTCGTAGAGCTGGTCGCCTTCCTTGAGCAGGTATGTCTTCTTCTGGTTCGCCGCCAGCACCTGGACCACGAATCCCTTGGGGGTCCGCCAGATCCCCTTGAGGTCGATCTCGTCGATCAACAGGCCCGGGATCCCTTCCGGGCGGGGGCCGCGAAGCTGGGGGCGCTCCGGTCCGCTGAGCAGCGACTTGAATGGGTCGCGGCGGTTGCCGGGGTCATAGGTGAAGCCGCCGGATCCCGACAGGACCTCCTCCTCGCCTTCGAGGATCTGGTCGATGTCGGGACCCGTTGGGCGCCGTTTCCTCCGGGCCGGGCGCCGGCGCCGGAGGCGGCGGCTGGGCGGCGAGCCATCCGCCGGGCAGCAGGGTGAGCAGGGCCACGGCCAGCAGCGGGGCGAGCAGGCCGGCGGCCTTGAGCGTTTGCGGGCTCATGGGCCTTCTCCTCCAACGTCGCCGCCGCCACCCGAGAGGGCACGCGACGCGGGACTGCCCGGTGCGGGCCCTCCAGCCGGGCCGCCGGTCGTGGCGGGAGCCGCGGGCTCGGGCTCCTTGTAGACGAACGTCTTGGCGGAGAAGCTGGCGGCGATCGTGTGCTCGGGGCCTTCGTTGATCGCACCGATGCTCAGATCCTCGATGTTGATGATGCGCGAGAAGCGGCTGATGCGGTCGAAGAACAGCGCCAGGTTGTGGTACGCTGCCGTCGAGATTGATGCGGATCGGCCACTCGCTGAAGAACTCCTTGTCCTGGAGCTCGCCGGGAGTGAACGTCTTGAGCGTGAAGTCCCCCTGCTCGGCCAGGGGCGGATGCGGCGCAGGAGGTCGGGCGTGTTGCGCCGCGCCGGCAGGATGCGCAGCAGCTTGTCGAGCTCCAGCTCGAGCTGGCGCACCTCCTCGCGGAACTTCGGGAGCTGCGCTTGGCGGCCCGCCCTTCCTGGATCTTGGTCTGCAGCTCCGCCAGCGTCAGCTCGCCCTGCGCCAACTGGTCCTTCATCGGCTGGATGAAACGCCAGTAGGCCGAGCCCGAAGATCACGCCGCCCGCCACGACGCCGATCGCGGCGCCGTAGTACCAGGGCTTGCCTTCCAGTCCGGTCTTGATCGCCACCGGGAATACCTCCCTACCCAGACGTCGACAGCGGCTGCCGGACCGTCCGCCGGTGCCGCGAGCGCCCGCCTCTCCGGACTCTTTGAGCGGAGCGAACGAGTAGTTGAACGTGATGACGAACTTGTAGATGCCGCTGCCCTGCTCCTCCGTCGTCCGGAGCGTCGGCTCCTCGAACTCGGGGACCTTGTCCAGGTTCTCGATGAAATTGGCCACGGCGTTGGTGTTGAACGCCCGCCCCTCGATCTCGATCGAGGAGGCGTCCATCCGCATCCGGTCGATCCAGAGCAGCTCGGGCAGAGCGCGGGAGATGTAGTCCATCACCCGCACGGGGCCACGCTGGTTGAGCTTCAAGTCGTTGATGATGCCGATCTTGCGCTCCAGCTCGGACTTCTTGGCCTTGTAGTCCTCGACCTCCTTGATCACCGAGGCGAGGGCCTCCACCTCCCGGTTGGCGTCGTCGATCTGCTGCTGCTGCGCCTTGACCTGGCCGTCGACCTGCCACCAGTAGAGCACGGTGATCAGGAGCCGCCAGCAGGAAGCCGGCGGCGAGCAGCCACTGCCCGATGTCCTTCCCCTCGAGCAGGGCCGCGGGCTTGACCTTGCGCACCGCCACCGAGCGCTTGCCCTCGGCGAGCAGGTTGATCTTGTCATCGGCAATCCCCTACCTTGCGGATGCCGAGCCCCACAGCGACCGCCATCATCGGAGCGATCGACTGCAGCCAGTCGGCGTCGAAGTCGCTCTCCTTGATACTTGATCCGCCGCAGCGGATTCATCAGCTCCGTCGGCACCTCGAAGCGGTCCCGCAGCACCTGCAGCAGGTTGGGCGTCAGGGCGCAGCCGCCCGAGAGCACCAGCTCGTCGACCGGCCCCTCCGACGAGGTCGCCGAGAAGAAGTCGAAGGTCTTGCGGATCTCCGACGCCATCTCGGCCGAGACCGTGTCGAGCACCGGCCTGCGCGTCCGCCGGGCTGTAGCGATCCACCGCCTCGCCCTGCTTGAGCGCCTCGGCCTGCGCGAAGGAGAGATTGAACTCGCGCTGCAGCGCCTCCGTGAACTGATTGCCGCCGAAGGAGATGTCGCGCCAGAAGACCGTCTGGCCGCGGGCGATGATGTTGATGTTGGTCACCCCGGCGCCCATGTTGATCAGCGCCACCGACCTTGCGCGGATCGAGGTCGTAGTTGGCCTCGTAGGCGTTCTGCACCGCGAAGACGTCGACGTCGACGATCGTCGGCGTCTTGCCCGTCTGGCTGATCACCGACACGTAGTCGTTGACCTTGTCGCGTTTGACCGCGACGAGCAGCACCTCCATGTTGTCCCGCCCGGGGCTCGCCCGCTTCGAGCACCTCGTAGTCGAGGCGCACGTCGTTGATGTCGAAGGGGATGTACTGCTCGGCCTCCCACTGGATCGACTCGGCGCAGCTCCTCCTGCGGCATGGCCGGGAGCTGGATCTTCTTGATGATCACCGAGTGACCCGACAGCGACGTTGCATAGGAGGTGTTCTTGACCTTGGTCTGGTCGTTCAGGCGGTGAATCGCGTCGACCACCAGGGACGAGTCCATGATCGAGCCGTCCACGATCGCCTCCGGCGACAGCGGCTCCACCCCGAGGCGCTGGAGGTGGTACTCCCCCTTGCGCTCGCGGAGCTCGACCAGCTTGATCGCCGAGCTGCCAATGTCCAGACCGACGACACCCTTTTTGGACCGGGAGAAGAGCACGGCGTTTCGAGCCCCCTGAAAATCCAGCTTTGATGCCTACTTAGCGCAACGTACTTAAAGCTTCGCTCGAAGCTAGCAGCAAACTACACCCCTGTCAAGCCACCCAATGCGTGTATGACTATATGGACCAGTGCGGGAACTCTATACCTTCCTCCCGCGGCGTGCAAGTGCCGAATTCCACGGGAGTTGTGTGACCTGCTTCACACCCTCGCGGAGTCCTGCGAGCCTGGAAACCTGCCTGGGCTGGCGTTGCAGCACATTCTGCCACAGTTCCGCCTGGAGGGGGAATCGGCGAGGGTCAAAGGAGGGGTTGCGCGGATTCAGACGTCCGTGTATTCGATGTCCCCCGGTCGATGCCGGTGGGGCTCGAGGCGCAGCAGCTCCTGTCGCTCGTGCTCCGGAGCGTCGGCCGGCGCCTCCAGCTTCCGCCAGGTGGCGAACCAGCGGCCCAGCAGGAAGAAGACCTCCAGTTGCGCCTCGTCCGGGGTATACGGCGGCACCCAGACCTCCGGCGGATCAGCCTCAGGATCGAGTGCGCGCTCGGTGAAGTTGTCCCGCACCACGACGTCATAGAGCGCTCGACGGGTGCTTTCGTGGAAGACGTCAAGGTTCAGCTCGCGGCTCTCGACATCTTTCACAGCCGGTCCCGGACCCACCTCGAGACTGCCCTGGCGGTCCGGCCTGTACACGGCCGCTTCCCGCAACTTCGCGAGCCGCGGGTACTGTGGGGCCTGCGGTTCAACCTCTTGGAGAACCTGCACCAAGTAGGCCGCCACGCCGAGGCCGAAAGGATGATGGACGAGGTTCGAGAACAAGCGATCCGGCTCGGGAATCAACTCGATCTGGTACGCCTGAGCTGGCTGGGCGGAAGGATCGCCAACGTTCGCGGAGAGGCTCGGGAAGCCGAAGCGGCCTTCCAGCAGGTGCGTAAAGATTTCCTGGCGCTCGGCATCGCCTACGACACAGCCCTGGTATCCCTGGAGCTGGCCGTCCTCTACCTGAGCCAGGACCGGACGGCCGAGGTCCAGGAGCTGACCCGGCAACTCGCCCCAGTGTTCCAGGCGCAGAAGGTTTCCCGTGAGGTCTTCGTCACCGTCAAGCTGTTCTGCGAAGCCGTGGAAAAGGAGACGATCACCCTGGAGATGGCCCGGGGCTTCCTGAACGACCTCCGGCGGGCGGGCTCATGAAGCGCCCCCTCTCCCGGCGGACTGGAATGAGCCGGCCGAGTGCCGGGGAGAGGGGAGGGAGGTGGGCAGGCAGCGGCCACTTGGGTCGATGGTGCACCCGTTGTCACCCGTCGTGCCCGAGGTGGCGCCGCTGCCAGGGCTGGTGATGCAGCGACCGTACGGGTCGATGGTGCAACCTTCCTCGCCCCAGAGAGTGATAAGAGCTCTCCAAAAGCCGGAGAGGAGGTCGAGCGGGGCCCAATCGAAGGTCTGAGCACGCTCGGGGGAAGTTAGCGGCTCTGCAGCCAGAGCCCAGGGCATGTTAAACGCTCCGACCAAGAGGAGGACAAGGACCTTGCGGCGGAACGAAAACGATGTCATGCGCAGCTCCTTTCAGGATCGCTACCCGCCCGCGGCCCCGATGGTCACGGGGGCAGGGTTCCGAAAAGTATGGTGCGTTTCGTCTCATGGAAGCCGTGACAACCAGGATTTTCAGGAGGAGAGATGAGGAAGAGACCGCAAGGACGGCCCGGCCTTCATGCAGCACTGGCCGCGTTCCGGGCGCTGCGCCGCCTGAGCCCGGAAGACGTGGCCCGGGCTGCCCGGCTGAAGCCGCACGTGGTTCTGGACTACGAGCAGGGCCTGCTCATCCCGCAGCCCGCGACGCTCCGGCGGCTCGCCCATGCCTTGCGCGTGACGATCCCGCTTCTGGAAGCCGTCGCCGACCTCCTTGCCCCCTATGCCGAGCTCACTTTGCAGGGAGGCTCGACGGCGGCCGGTGCCACCCGGTCCGCGGTGCGGCTCGCCCGGATACTGGAGACCTCGCTGGGAAAGCAGCTCGAAGCTCTGCCCGGGCAGCCTCATCCATCCGCCTGGGAAGCAGCCGAAGTGGAGCGGCGCATTGCCCCCTGGCTGTGGGATCGCCTGAAGCCCCTCGCGCCCGAGCAGAGGCGGACTCAGGTGCGGCAGAGCCCGGAATTCCACAGTTGGGGCTTAGCGAGCTTCTGTGCAACTTGAGCATCGAAGCCGCGGCCCACGACGCCGATAAGGCCATCGAGCTGGCGGAGTTCGGCCGACACACCGAAGCCGAGGCCATGATCGACGAGGTCCGGGACCAGGCGATCCGGCTCGGCAACCAGCTCGATCTGGTGCGCCTGACCTGGCTGGGCGGGAGGATCGCCAACTTTCGCGGCGAGCCCCAGGGCACCGAAGCGGCCTTCGAGCAGGTGCACAAAGAATTCTTGACGCTCGACATCGCCTACGACACGGCTCTGGTCTCCCTGGAGCTGGCCGTCCTCTACCTGGGCCAGGACAGGACCGCCGAGGTCCAGGAGCTGACCCGGCAGCTCGTACCTGTGTTCCAGGCCCAGAAGGTCTCCCGCGAGGCCTTCGCCACGATCAAGCTGTTCTGCGAGGCTGTGGAGAGGGAGACGATCACCCTGGAGATGGCCCATGGCTTCCTGGCCGACCTGCGGCGGGCGGGCAAATGATCTCGGGACGCTGGCTCAGCGTACGCTCCGCAAAGCCAGCGTGAGCTCACGCTGGCGCAGTGTCCCGGGACGCTGGCTCAGCGTACGCTCCGCAAAACCAGCGTGAGCTCACGCTGGAGCAGTGTCCCGGGACGCTGGCTCAGCGTACGCTCCGCAAAACCAGCGTGAGCTCACGCTGGAGCAGTGTCCCGGGACGCTGGCCCAGCGTACGCTCCGCAAAGCCAGCGTGAGCTCACGCTGGCGCAGTGTCCCGGGACGCTGGCTCAGCGTACGCTCCGCAAAACCAGCGTGAGCTCACGCTGGAGCAGTGTCCCGGGACGCTGGCTCAGCGTACGCTCCGCAAAACCAGCGTGAGCTCACGCTGGAGCAGTGTCCCGGGACGCTGGCTCAGCGTACGCTCCGCAAAACCAGCGTGAGCTCACGCTGGAGCAGTGTCCCGGGACGCTGGCTCAGCGTACGCTCCGCAAAACCAGCGTGAGCTCACGCTGAAGCAGTGTCCCGAGACGCTGGCCCAGCGTACGCTCCGCAAAACCAGCGTGAGCTCACGCTGAAGCAGCGTCCCGAGACTTCGGTGCGTTCGGTGCGGGGCGCCCTTGCCCCCCCGCCCGTCTTCCTGGTATTCTTCCCTGCCCCTCAGGGTAGGAGTCTGCCCGGGTGAAGGAGAGAGATCATGGCCAAGGAATGCGAGATCTGCGGTAAGAAGACGGTCTTCGGCCGCAATGTCAGCCACGCGCACAACGTCACGTCGCGCACCTGGGAGCCCAACCTGCAGCACGTGCGGGCGCTCATCGAGGGCAGGGTGCGGCGGATCTGGACCTGCACCCGCTGCCTGCGCAGCGGCAAAGTCGTCAAGGCGCCGGTGCGGAGCTGGAAGCCGGAAGAGGGCGAGGCGGCGCAGTAGGCGGATCGCCCCGCCGCCCCTCCCCCAACCCGCCCCGACACACCCACACCAGCGTTCAGGTCAGGTGACCGCTTCGGCGAACGTGCCGCCGCCGGTCATGCGGCGGTCGACGCGGAAGACGCCGGAGATCGAGCGCACCTCGCGGATCAGCTTGTCCAGGTGCTTGCGGTCGCGGAGCTGGCAGACTACGCCGATCGAGGCGCGGCCGGTGTCGTGGGTCTCCGCTTCGATCTGCGTGATGTTGCTCCCCACCTTGGTGATCACCTCGGTCAGGCGCGCCAGCATCCCCGGCTGGTCGGCGGTCTCGATCAGCAGCGAGATCTGGTAGACGTCGTCCTTGCCGCGCGCCCACTCGACCTCGATCTCGCGCTCCGGGTTGTACATGAGGTTCTTGACATTCGGACAGTCGGTGGAGTGGACCGACACGCCGCGTCCGCGCGTCACGTAGCCGACGATCTCCTCGCCCGGCAGCGGATTGCAGCACTTCGCCAGATAGGCCAGCAGGTCGCCGTGCCCCTTGACGCGGATCGGCCCGGTGGTCGGACCGCCAAAGGGGAGGATCTTGCTGACCGCCTGGCGGATCTTGCCGGGAGGCTGCTTGTCCCCCGCCTCGGCCATCTTCTCCTCGCCCAGGATGCGCGCCAGCACCTGCCGGCTCTCGGTCTTGCCGAAGCCGACCCGGCTGTAGAGGTCGTCGACCCTGGAGAGCCCTTCACCCTGGAGGTAGGCGGCCATTTCGGGCGCGTCCACGACCTTCCGCAGGGTGGAGCCGTACTTCCGGACCTCCTTCTCGAACAGGCGGCGGCCGATCTCCACGGCCCGCTGCTTCTGCTGCGTACTGAGCCACTGGCGGATCTTGCTCTTGGCGCGCGAGGTGACGACGAAGGTCAGCCAGTCGCGGCTCGGGTTGCGCGCCGGGTTGGTCAGGATCTCGATCATGTCGCCGTTCTGGAGCGGCGTGCGCAGCGGCACCAGGCGGCCGTTGACGCGCGCGCCGGCACAGTGGTGGCCGACGTCGGTGTGCACCCGGTAGGCGAAGTCGAGCGGGGTGGCGCCGCGCGGGAAAGCGAGGACGTCTCCTTTGGGGGTGAAGACGTAGACCTCGTCCGGATAGAGGTCGACCTTGAGGGTGGTGAGGAAGGTGCGCGGGTCCTGCACCTCCTTCTGCCACTCCAGGAGCTGGCGCAGCCAGAGGATGTTCGGGTCGTAGTCGCGGTTCTCGACCCGGCCCTCCTTGTAGCGCCAGTGGGCGGCGATCCCCTCTTCCGCCACCAGGTCCATCTCGCGCGTGCGGATCTGCACTTCGAACGGCTGCCCCTTGGACCCCACCACGGTGGTGTGCAGGGACTGGTAGCCGTTCGGCTTGGGCATCGCGATGTAGTCCTTGAAGCGGCCCGGGATGGGGCGCCAGGCCTGGTGCACGGTGCCCAGGGCGGCGTAGGTGTCCTTGAGGCCCGTGGTGACGATCCGGAAGGCCAGGTAGTCGTAGAGCTGCGAGATATCGATCCCCTGGCGGCGCAGCTTCTCGTAGATCGAGTAGTAGCGCTTGACGCGGAAGCTGATCTCGGCCTCGACGCCGCCCGCCTCCAGGCTCTTCGCCAGCTTCTCGTGGATGTCCCGGATGTCGTCCTGGGCCAGCCGCATCTTCTCGGTGATGCGGGTGTGGAGCTCGCCGAACTGGTGCGGATAGAGGTGGAAGAAGGCGAGGTCCTCGAGGTCGCCCTTGACCTTGGCCATGCCGAGCCGGTGGGCGATCGGGGAGTAGATCTCCAGCGTCTCGCGCGAGATCCGCCGCCGCGCCTCGGGCGACAGGTGCTGCAGGGTCTGCATGTTGTGCAGCCGGTCGGCGAGCTTGACGACGATCACCCGGATGTCCTTGGCCGAGGCCAGGATCATCTTGCGGAAGGTCTCGGCCTGGGCCTCGTCGCGGCGCACGTACTCGTGGCGGCCGATCTTGGTGACGCCGTCGACGAGCTCGGCGATCTCCCCCCCGAACTCGCTCTCCAGGACCTCGCGCGTGGTCAGGGTGTCTTCCAGCACGTCGTGCAGCAGGCCGACGGCGACGCAGGTCTGGTCGAAGTTGAGGTCGGCCAGCAGCCAGGCCACGTTGAGCGGATGGACCATGTACGGCTCGCCGGAGCGGCGGAGCTGGTCGCGGTGCATCTCGGCGGAGAAGTCGTAGACCGCGCGCAGGAAGGACGGGTCCGAGGCGCGGCGCCGCGCCTCCAGGCAGTCGAGGATCTCCTGGAAGCGGGTCACCGCCGGTGGCGTCACCGGGGTCGCGATGTTCTTGCTCGAAATGGCCATGTGCTCGGGAGACGCCGGCCGAAAAGTCGCCGCAGCGAAGACAGCGCTCCGAGAAGGAAAACGATTATAAGGCCGGGAGTGTTCCCCGGCCCTTATCGATATTTTTGAATTAGGACCTCACCCCCTGTCCCCCTCTCCCATCGCCCCCCCACCGACCGGGAGAGGGGGGACGTCGTTGAGGCGATCTGCGCGAGGTCGTAGCTGCCCCGCCATGTCATCCTGAGCGCAGCGAAGGATCTGGGGGATGGAAAGCTTCGCCCGCCCAGATCCTTCGCTGCGCTCAGGATGACACCGCCACGGCAGTGCCTCGACCTTGCCTCTATGGCCTGAGCCACGTCCCCCCTCTCCCGGGGGAAGGGGGGGCGATGGGAGAGGGGGACAGGGGGTGAGGCTACGACCGCCGGGCGGCCTGGGGCTCGCGCCGCTTGGGCTTCTCGGCCGGCGGCGGAGGGGCCGACCCCATCCTGGGCTCGGGCTTCGTGTCCGGCTCGGTCCGTGCGGTGGCGGAGCGCCCGGAGGGCTTGGCCTTGGTGCCGAAGATCTGCTCCCAGAGCAGGGCGAACGGGCTCGCCACGTAGATCGACGAGTAGGTGCCGACCAGGATGCCGACGAACATCACGAAGGCGAAGCCTTCGATGACGTCGCTGCCCAGCCAGAGCAGCGCGGCCAGGGCGAGCAGCGTCGAGCCGCCGGTCAGGATCGTGCGCGCCAGCGTCTGGTTCATGGACTCGTTCATCGTCTCGATCAGCGGCTTGCGGCGGTTCTTCCGCATGTTCTCGCGGATGCGGTCGAAGATCACCACCGTGTCGTTCACCGAATAGCCGATCAGGGTCAGGAAGGCCGCGATCGTGGTCAGGTTGAACTCGTAGTCGAAGAGGGTGAAGAACAGCAGGGTGACCAGCACGTCGTGCACGCAGGCCATGATGGCGCCGATCCCGAAGCGCAGCTCGAAGCGGAACCAGATGTAGGCCAGCGTGGCGAACAGCGAGAGGACGACCACCCAGAAGCCCTGCCGGCGCAGCTCCTCGCCGATCTGCGGGCCGACGTTCTCGGTGCCGGTCACGGTGAAGTTGCCCACATCGGCCTGGCTCTGCAGGACCCGGAACGTCTCCGGGCTCACCTCCGGGATGCTGCGCACCACGTCCCAGGACGGGATGATGCCGGCCTCGCGCCGCTTGGCGAGGATCTTCCCGGCCACCGCCTGGTAGCGCGCGCGGGCCGCGCCTTCGCCCCGCGGGCGCAGGCGTTCCGGATCGGCGTTGAAAAGCAGGCCGGCGACGGCATCCGCCCCCGCCCGGTTCAGGTCCAGCTTGCTGCCCTGGTCCGGGTTGAGCTCGCGGTTGAGCGCGGTCTCGACCCGGGCGCGGCTCCCCTCGGTCTCTCCTTCCCTGAGCCGGGTGCGGATGATCACCTCGTTCTCTTCCTCTCCGCCGAAACGCTGGATCGAGGCGTCGCCCATGCCCTCGCGCTGGAGCGCCACGCGCAGCCGGTCGATCGGCGGCCGGTCGCGGAACTGCAGGCTGATCTGCGTACCGCCGGCGAAGTCGATGCCGACGTTGAGCTGGCCGTGCACGAAGACCGAGAAGATCCCTCCCAGCACCAGGGCGAGCGAGACGATCACCCAGTACTTCCGGTACTTCATGAAATCAAAGTTGGTATTGCGCAGGATCTCCATGGCAATGCTCCTCGGATGGTCCCGGCGCCTAGATCGACAACCGCTGGATGCGGAAGCGCTGCAGCACGACGTTGAACATCCAGCGGCTGACGAAGACGGCGGTGAACAGGGAAGCCAGCAGACCGATGGTCAGCGTGACCGCGAAGCCCTTGATCGGGCCGGTGCCGAACTGGTACAGGAAGGCGGCCGCGATCAGGGTCGTGACGTTGGAATCGATGATCGCCGACAGCGCCTTCTCGTACCCGAGGTCGATCGCCGAGCGGATGGTGCGGCCGGCGTGCAGCTCCTCGCGGATGCGCTCGAAGATCAGCACGTTGGCATCCACCGCCATGCCGATCGTCAGGATGATGCCGGCGATGCCCGGCAGGGTGAGGGCCCCGTTGACGATCGCGAGTCCGCCGAACAACAGCAGGATGTTGAGCGCCAGGGCGAGCACGGCGTTCAATCCGCTCAGGTTGTAGATGATCAGCATGTAGAGGACGACCAGGGCGGTGCCGACCAGGCCTGCCAGGATGCCCTTCTCGATCGAATCGCGGCCGAGCGAGGGGCCGACCGTGCGCTCCTCCAGGTAGGTGATGCCGGCAGGCAGGGCGCCGGAGCGCAGCGTGGTGGAGAGGTCCTGCGCCTCCTGCTGGTCGAAGCCGCCCTCGATCTGGCCCTGGTCGCTGATCCGCGACTTGATCACCGGCGCGGAGGCCACCCGGCCGTCGAGGACGATGGCGAGGCCCTTGCCGACGTTGGCGCCGGTCAGGTCCGCGAACTTGCTCGAGCCCTCGGGGGTCAGGGTGAACTCGACGTTCGGCTGGTTGAACTGCCCCATGCCCGGGCGCGCGGTCTGCAGGTCCCGGCCGGTGACCGTACGGCTCTTGTCCACCGCGTAGTACATCTTGCCGATGACCTTGTTCTCCTGGTCGCGCTGGTCGCCCTCGAGGATCTCGACGTCCGCGGGGACCTGGCCGCTGTAGTGCTGGAGGATCAGGTCGCGGCTCGGCACGCCGCCGCCGCCCTCGGGGTAACGGACGATCCGGAACTCCAGGAAGGCGGTGTTCTTGATCAGGCGGCGCACGCGGTCCGGGTCGTCGATGCCCGGGAGCTGCACCAGGATGCGGTAGTCGGTGGTCTCCTGGATCACCGGCTCGGCCACGCCGTACGCATTGACCCGGTTGTCGATGGTCTGCTTGGCCTGGGTGACCGCCATCTTGCGGATGTTGTTGGCGTAGTCCGGCTTCATGGTGAAGACCAGCCGGTTGTCCTGCGCGTTCAGGTTCCAGCCGCCCAGGTAGCGGTCGGCCAGATCGGCGACGGAGCTCCGGTTGTCCGGCGTGAAGCCGGTGACTGCGATGGAGGTGTCGCCGGTGCGCTCACCGCGCAGGGTGACGCCCTTCTCCTGGGCCTGTTGGATCAAGACGTTCATGTCCGAATCGGCCTCGGCCCGCAGGGCATCCTCGGTGTGCACCTGGAGGACCAGTTGCATGCCGCCCTGGAGGTCGAGCCCGAGGTCGATATCCGGCTCGGGATTCTCACCCTGGAAGAGCTTCTTGATCTGCGAAGGAGGATAGATGGACAGGGCCGCCCAGAGCAGGACGGCCAGGATCAGCAGGCCACGCCAGAGCAGATTGCGTTTCATCGATTGTCCCCTTTGTCACCCTCGGGCTCGAGGGTGGCGATCGCCGACTTGGCGATCTTCACCTTGACGCCGTCGGCGATCTTCAGGATCGCCGTGGCGTTGTCTACCGAGACGATCTCGCCGTACAGCCCCCCCGTCGTCACGATCCGGTCGCCTTTTTTGATGTTGGCCAGCAGGTTCTGGAATTCCTTCTGCCGGCGTCGTGCCGGGACGAAGACGATGAAGTAGAAGATCGCGACGATGCCGAGAAACGGGACGAAGGAGAGCAGGCCTCCCAGGTCCAGTCCACCGGCTTGAAAGGCGAGCGGCGTCCACAGGCTCCAGAATTCGGGTGTCATCATGCGTGCAAATCCCCGGCAGGTCGTTCCTGCTCAGAGCTCCTTTGCTCGAGGGGAGTGGAACGGGTGGCGAGCGTATCCGCCAAGTCCGCAAACGTACCGAGCGTGATAGCCTGCCGGATGTCCGCCATGAAGTCAAGGTAGAAGCGCACGTTGTGCAGGGTCGCGAGGACCGCCGCGGTCAGCTCCCCGGCGCGCGCCAGGTGGTGCAGGAAGGCGCGCGACACCCGGGTGCAGGCTGGACAGCCGCAGCCGGGATCGACCGGCCGCTCGTCCTCCCGGTAGCGGGCGTTCTTGATCTTGAGCACGCCGGCCCGGGTGAAGAGGACCCCGTGCCGGGCGTTGCGCGCCGGCAGCACGCAGTCGAAGAGGTCGACCCCGCAGCCCACGGCATGCAGGATGTCCTCCGGATAGCCGACTCCCATCAGATAGCGCGGCCGGCCGGCCGGCAGGGCGGGAGCCGTCCATTCCACCACCCCGCGCCGGTCGGCGTCCGGCTCGCCGACGCTGACACCGCCGATCGCATAGCCGTCGAAATCGATCTGGGAGAGCTCGGCCGCCGCCCGGGCGCGCAGAGCCGGATAGATGCTCCCCTGGACGATGCCGAAGAGGCCGCCTCCGGTGCCGGCGTCATTCCGCCAAGCCTCGCGCGCCCGCCGTGCCCAGGAGAGGGTCCTTTGCCACGAGGCCGCCGCCGCCGCTTCGTCGATCGGCCAGGGGGGGCATTCGTCGAGGACCATGGCGATGTCGACTCCCATGCGTTGCTGGAGGTCCACCACGCTCTCGGGGGTGAAGCGCAGGGGCGAGCCGTCGAGATGGCTGCGGAAGGTCACGCCGCCGTCGTCGACCTTGCGCAGGGTGGACAGGCTGAACACCTGGAAGCCGCCGCTGTCGGTCAGGAGAGGCCGCTCCCAGCCGGTGAAGCGGTGGATCCCGCCCAGGCGCTCGACCGCGTCCACCCCCGGACGCAGCGCCAGGTGATAGAGGTTGCAGAGCAGGATCGAGGCTCCGGCGGCCTCCAGGTCCTGCGGCGGGACCCCCTTGACGGCGCCCAGGGTGCCCACCGGCATGAAGGCCGGCGTTTCGACGACCCCATGCGGGGTGGTGAGCCGGCCCTGGCGCGCCTCGCCGCACCTGGCGAGGACCTCGAATGTCAAGGACACACCGGCCTCAGTGCCCGGACGTCCCGGAGCCCTCGCGGCCGAGGTCGATCACCCGGGTCTCGACCCCCTTGGGAATCTGCAGGACGAAGCGGTCCTCGGGGATGCCGCCGTTCCTCTTGAGGCCGGTGAACTTGTACTCCGTCACGTCGCCGTCCGCCTCGACGTAGCGCAGGCGCACGGGCATGTAGATCTCGTCGTCGATCCAGATCGTCATCGACTTGAGCCGCTTGGCGATCCGCTGGTAGCGCGGGACCAGCTCGAGCCGGATGGGCTCACCCTTCTTCGGCGACGTGCCCAGGGTCACGGTGAAATACTCCAGCAGCGACTTCATGCTGCCGCTCGCCCCCAGGTATTTGAAGATCTGGTTCGAATAGCGGCCGACCTTGAGCAGCTCGGCCCGCTGCAGGTCGCGGTACCAGGTCGTCATCTGGTCGCCCTTGATGACCACCGAGATCGGATTGGGTGCCAGGTATTCCCAGCGGACGCGGTCGGGCGCCGCATAGGAGAAGACGCCGGTCGAGGTCTCGGGCGCGGCCAGCAGCGAGCTCTCCTGGCGCTGCTCGAACTTCGCCTCCAGGGTCTTCAGCCGCTGCTGCTCGATCTTGATGCGCTCGATGAGCGCCTCGAGGCGCTGGTTGCCGCTCAGCTTCGGCGACTTCGGGTCCGGCGGGGCTGGAGCGGCCAGGGCGGGCAAGGCCCACACCAGGAGGGCGAGGAGGGTCAGCGAGAGGGCGAGCTTCTTCTTCATCCTTCATCAAGACAACCGGAGCTGCGTCGGAATTTCCGGCGGGAGCGTCCCGCCCGGCGGGACCGGTCGTGGCAGATTCGATTTTAGCAGGCTTGCGAGGCGGTTGACAGGCCCGCGGACGGGTGCTAGCTTCACCGCCCTCCGGCCGACCGCCAGAGGGGAGCTTCGATCCATGCCAGAGTTGAAACTGGGAACCAAATTCACCTGCTATAGCTGCGCGACGAAGTTCTACGACCTCGGCAAGAGCGATCCGCTCTGTCCGAAGTGCGGCGCGAACCAGAAGGACGCCTCGCAGCACGATGCCCCGGCCTCGGGCCAGGCGTCGCGCCGCCGGCGCAAGGCCGAGGTCAAGGCGCCCGTGGAGATCGACGAAGAGGTGCCGATCGAGGACATCGACGAAGAGGTGGTCCCCGAGGGCGTCGAAGCGGACCTCGACGAAGTCGAAGAGGAAGAGGAGCTCGACGACGAGGCGTGAGCTCGTGGCGGTCGCCCTGGGTGGCAACCTGGGGCCCCCCGAGGCGATCGAGCGGATTCTCCGGCGGGCCGTCCGCCAGCTCGAGACCTTCCTGGGTCCCCTGCGGGTGGCTCCGCTCTACCGCACGGCCGCGGTCTCCCCGATCCCCCAGCCCGACTACCTGAACACCGCCGCGGTGGGATGGACCGACCTCGGTCCCGAGGCGGTCCTCGCGTTGGCCAAGGCGCTGGAGCGGGCGGCGGGCCGGCGCCGCGGCCCCCGCTTCGGCCCCCGCGCGCTCGATATCGACCTCCTCCTCTACGGCAGCCTGTGCTCCACGGCGCCCGAGCTGACCCTCCCCCACCCGCGCCTGCGCGAGCGCCGCTTCGTGCTCGAGCCCCTCGCCGCCATCGCCCCCGACCTCCCCGTGCCGCCCGACGGGACTCCGGTGGCCGACCTGCTGGCGCGGGTGGCCGATCAGCCGGGAGTGGTCAGGGTGGGCGCCTTCCGCTAAGGGTGTTTGGAAACTCTGCTGGGGGCGTCGCCCTGGCCCCTCACCCCCGGCCCCTCTCCCATCCGCACTCACACCCGCCCGGGAGAGGGGAGCCCCCGCCCAGGAGCTTCTTGATCATGCTTTTCTCCCCTCTCCCGGGGGAAGGGAGTGCGGGTGGGAGAGGGGCCGGGGGTGAGGGGCCAGGGCTCGCGCAGGAATTTCCAGACACCCTCTGAGTCACTCCGCGAGCATCCCCACCGTCGCCGCCAGCCCCTCGTCCAGACCGCGCGGCGTCCACCCCAGCTCGCTGCGGGCCCGGGAGTCGTCGAAGGCCCAGTGGCGCTCCAGGTTGTTGAGCTGGTCCGGGGCGATCGGGGAGCGCAGGCCCCACATCCTGTAGAACGGGGTCGCGGCGGCGAGGATAGCCCGCGCCGGGCCCACCGGCAGGCTCAGGCGCGGCGGCCGGGTTCCGGCCAGGGCGCAGAGGCGCTGGACCAGGTCGCGCAAGGTCGCCACCTCGCCGGCCAGGATGTAGCCGCGGCCGGGCGGCGCCTTCTCCATCACGCGGACGACGGCGTCCACGACGTCGTCGAGGAAGACCCAGGAGGACTTGCGGTCCGCCCCGACCAGGGCGGGGAAGCGGCCCTTGACGATCTGCCGCAGGAGGTAGTTCGCCCCCTCCTTCTTGCCCGGCGGGCCGTAGACCAGGCCGGGATAGACAGTATTGACCCGCAGCCCCCGTTTCGCCCACTCCTGGACGGCCCGCTCGGCGGCGTGCTTGGTGGCGCTGTAGGGGGACGGAAAAGGCTGGAGGGGCGGTGCGGTCTCGTCGGCCGGCGAGCCGTCGGCGGGGCTCCCCCCAAAGTAGGCGATCGAGGAGACGGAGAGGAGCCGCCCGATGCCCAGCTTGTAGGCCAGGGAGGTGACATTCTCGGTCCCCTGGACGTTGGTCTCCCGCATCCGCTCCAGGGAGGCCCGCGGGTCGAGCTCCGCTGCCGCATGGATCACCCAGTCGGCGCCGGACATGGCCTCCCGCATGGAGGCGCGGTCCTGAATGTCGCCGATGAAGGTGGCGATCCCCAGCTCCTGGAGCGGCTGGGTGTTTTCAGGGGCGCTGGTGGCCCGCACCAGGGCGCGCACCTCGTGGCCCTCCCCGGCCAGCCGCCGCGCCAGGACCCGCCCGATGTAGCCGGTCCCGCCGGTCAGGAAGATCCGCATGGGCGGGGATTCTAACGGAGAACCTTGACCGCTTCGGAGGGACTCACAGGACGAGAGGGGCGGGAATCGCGCGGGA
The DNA here is from genome assembly GCA_963842525.1 of uncultured Holophagales bacterium. Taxonomy (GTDB): domain Bacteria; phylum Acidobacteriota; class Thermoanaerobaculia; order Multivoradales; family UBA5704; genus UBA5704. The sequence continues at coordinate 166,537 of CAWJGT010000006.1, read as the reverse complement.
GCCGCCTCCGGTTATAGAAGGTGTGGACGGGTCTCGGGAGTTGAGCCTGTCCCGGAGGCCATACTCCGAATCTCCTTCAGCTCCCTCTCCTCCCCCCGTGCCGCTCCCTCCGTGGCGCGGGGTTTTTTTATCTCCGCCGCATCGATAGGATGGCGCAGTGGACGAGGGGCTGTGGATCGATGGACGGCGCGTTCCGGCTGCGGCCGGGACGGAGGCCCCGGTCCGGTGCCCGGCGACCGCCCGGCATCGGCCTCACCTTCCGCGAGCCGGTCGGCGTCTGCGCCCTGCACCCGGGCGATTTGGATCGGCGATCCACTGGACGAGGCAACCGAGATGGGCCCGCTGATCTCGATGGCCCACCGCGACCGGGTGGACGGCTTCGTGCGGCGCGCGGTCGACCAGGGGGCGAACACTTACTTGCGAGTGCTGTCGCTCGTCGCGAAGAATTTTGCGCAGTCTCGATGCCATCGGAAGAGGTGTGCGATGAAGATTGACGAAATAGAGACTTGGCGCCGAGGCCTCGGGTTGTTCCCCGTCCCTCTCCATCACGATTTCGAGGGGGGGCCTCGGTTCGTGCTGCTCAATGGGGTACGCGGCAGCTTCTGCCTCGACCTGAGCGGGGCTGACCCGGATCCGCGAGATGCGCGCAGCGTGGCGTGGTCGTCCAATGTGGGACACTATGTAACCCTCACCGGAGACTCGGTTGTAGTCCAACCCTGGGACCAACGGCCGGGCCGGGTCGATCGCTACACCTATGCAACGGCGCTCTCTCCACGGCCTTACACAATCTGAAAAGAACCGTCTGGAGCAAGCCGTGGAAGCGGCCTACGGGATTGCTCAGGGAGACTTCTGATTCCGATGGCCCGCAAGAGTTCCTCTTCGCCGGAGCCGTTGGTCTGTGAAGACCCGGCCTCCCTGGTGAAGAAGTGCATGAAGGCGGTGGGCAGACGGCTCGAGCGCGCAGGCAAGATCGGCTTCAAGGAGATCCCCCATGCGCGAGGCGAGCGGGAGTTTCTGCTGCTGAGCACTCAGAGAGGCTCTTCGGCCCGCGCTCGACAGGACTATCCGGCCCTGTATTTCGAGGCTACTCAACACCTATTGGCTGGCGCTCTCTTTCCGCTTCGTGCCGAGATTTCATTATGCGATGGCTACTAGATGGCATCTGGAAGAGGGAGGCTCGCACCGGTGCCCGCTTTCGGGAAGACGGACTCTTTTCCTGGCTTGTTGGTTGCATCGACTATATTCGTGGACAACTGCCGCACATTTCTCGGGAGAGTCTTCAGGAGTAGCCACGAGGTGCTGAGATGACCCACAAGCCGGTGCGCGGCCTGCTGAGCCGCCGAGAGCTGGTCGACCTCGTCGAGCGCGGCGAGATCGAGACGGTGCTGACGGTCTTCCCCGACATGTACGGCCGGCTGATGGGCAAGCGGATCACCGGCCACTACTTCCTGGAGGAGGTGGCCGACGGCGGCACGCATGCCTGCGACTACCTGCTGGCCTGCGACATGGAGATGGACGTCATCCCCGGCTACAGGTACACGAGCTGGGAGACGGGCTACGGCGACTTCCACTGCGTCCCCGATCCCACGACCCTGCGCCGCGCCGCCTGGCTGCCCAAGACCGCGCTGGTGCTCTGCGACCTCCTCGACCACCACGAAAAACCGGTCGAGGTCGCGCCGCGCCGGATGCTGCAGCGCCAGCTCGCGCGGGCCCGCGAGGCCGGCTTCACGGTGCTGGGCGGCACCGAGATCGAGCTCTACGTCTTCGCCGACAGCTTCGCCGAGGCGCGGGCGAAGAGCTACCACGACCTGCGGCCCCTGGGGACGTACAACGAGGACTACCACATCCTCCAGGGGACCAAGGAGGAGGATCTCGTCGGCGCGATCCGGCGCGGCCTCGACCAGAGCGGCGTGCCGGTCGAGCTCAGCAAGGGGGAGGCCGGGCTGGGGCAGCAGGAGATCAACCTCCGCTACAGCGAGGCGCTCACCCAGGCCGACCGCAACGTGATCTACAAGCACGCCGCCAAGGAGATCGCCTGGTCGCAGGGCAAGTCGGTCACCTTCATGGCCAAATGGGACGAGAAGCACACCGGCTCGAGCGCCCACATCCACCTCTCCCTGTGGGACGAGGACGGCCGCGCCCTCTTCCCCGGCGAAAAGGAGACGGGGCCGGTGCAGGCGAGCGACACGTTCCGCTGGTTCCTCGGCGGCTGGATGCGGCACGCCCGCGCCCTGGCCGCCTGCTACGCCCCGTATGTGGCCTCCTACAAACGCTACCAGGCGCGCTCCTGGGCGCCGACCGCGATCGCCTGGAGCTACGACAACCGGACCGCCGGCTTCCGGGTGGTCGGCCGCGGCCCGTCGCTGCGTATCGAGTGCCGCCTCCCGGGCGCGGACGCCAACCCCTACATCGCCTACGCCGCCGCCCTCGCCGCCGGCCTCGACGGCATCGAGAAACGGATCGAGCCGCCGGAGGTCTTCCAGGGCGACCTCTATGCCGCCCGCGAGCTGCCGCGCGTCCCCGGCACCCTGCGCGAGGCGATCGAGGAATTCGAGCGCAGTGATATGGCGCGCGAGGCCTTCGGCGAGGACGTGTTCGAGCACTACCTCCACTTCCTGCGCACCGAGCAGCGGAAGTTCGACGAGGTGGTGACCTGCTGGGAACGGGCGCGGTATTTTGAAAGGGCGTAGAAGAAAGTCCCTCACCCCCCTGGCCCCCCTCTCCCATCCGCACTCCCTACCCCCGGGAGAGGGGGGAAAGAGGCCTGTGAGATTCTTTGCTCCCCTCTCCCGGTGGATCGGGAGTGCGGATGGGAGAGGGGCCGGGGGTGAGGGGCCTACGGAGGTCACCCATGCGTCTAGCTGAGAAGGTCGCCCTCATCACCGGCGCCGGCTCGGGGATCGGCCGCGAGTCCGCCCTGCTCTTCGCCCGCGAGGGTGCCCGGGTGGTCGTCGTGGACGTCAACGACACGGCCGGGGATGCGGCCGCCGCGGAGATCCGGCAGGCGGGCGGCGAGGCGATCTACGTCCATGCCGACGTCTCGAAGTCGGCCGAGGCCGAGCAGATGGTCCGCGCCGCCGAGACGAGCTTCGGCCGGCTGGACGTGCTGTTCAACAACGCCGGCATCTCCCACCCCGAGGACGACGACGCGGTCGCCACCGACGAAGAGGTTTGGGACCTGACCATGAACATCAACCTCAAGGGGGTGTTCCTGGGCTGCAAGCACGGCATCCCGGCCCTGCGGCGGGCGGGCGGCGGCTCGATGATCAATACGGCCTCGTTCGTGGCCCTGCTCGGCGCGGCCACGCCGCAGCTCGCCTATACGGCCAGCAAGGGAGGCGTCCTCGCGCTGACCCGCGAGCTCGCGGTAATCCATGCCCGCGAGGGCATCCGGGTCAACGCCCTCTGCCCCGGGCCGCTGCACACCGAGCTGCTGATGAAATACCTGGACACCGAGGAAAAACGCCAGCGGCGTCTGGTCCACATCCCGATGGGGCGCTTCGGCGAGGCGCACGAGATCGCCAAGGCCGCCCTCTTCCTCGCCTCCGACGAGTCCTCCTTCACCACCGGAGCCACCTTCCTGGTCGATGGAGGGATCACGGCCGCCTATGTGACGCCGGAAGGATGAGGTCAGCCGTGACGTCAGGCTTCGGCCGGCCCCAGCCGCGCCGCGTCGAGCAGCCGGACGAACTTGGGTTTCCGCTTGTGGGCGAGCCGCACGGCGGTCAGATAGGCGGCGAGCTTCCTCGGCGCGGTCCAGACGCCGCATCACATGGCGCACCCGGCCGAGGAGCTCCACGGCCCGCCGGTAGCCGTGCTCATTGCCCTGGAGGACGGCCACCTCGACCGCTTCGCGATAGATCGGCAGCGACTCCTCGGGATGCGTCCCTTCACGGCGCCGGGCGAGCTCCAGCCAGAGGTCCTCCGAGCACCCGAGCTCGCGGGCGGCCCTCCAGGCCCCTTCCACGTCACCGTCGCCGAGGAGGATGCGGACGAGCTCGGACGACGGGCTGACGAGGAAGAGGCGGCTCTCCCCGCGCGGCGCCGCCTCGGCGAAGGCCCGGTGTCGCAACAGGCCCAGCGCCGCGTCCCGGCATTCCCGTCCGCGGCCGATCCGTCCGGCGAGAGACACCAGGCTCCTGTAACAGTCGAGCGACGGCGACTCCGAGAAATCCGCCCAGAGGAGCGCCAGCGCCTCGTCGAACCGCCCCCGGCCCTCGTACTCCTGGGCCAGGAAGAGGCGCAATCGGGAGTCGGTCCCCTCCGGAAAGGCGCGCACCCCTCTCTCCGCCCAGTCGAGCGCGCGGTCGTCCTGCCCGGCCTGCTTGTAGAGCCGCGCGATCTCCAGAAAACGCCAGGCACTGGACAGATTGCGCGCCTTGAGCGCCACGACCGCTTCGAGGTCGCCCGCCACCCGGGCGAGCCCTTCGAGGACGCTCTCGATCCGGAAGCGGTCCTCCGAGCCCTCCCGTTCCGCCGCCTCGGCCAGATCCCGGTAGACCGCGAGCCCCCGCGGCCCGAGCACCTCGGCATAGCTCTCGACCGCGCCGGAGAACGTGCTCAGCGCCGCCCGCACCTCCCAGGCGAAGAGCCGCCGCGCCAGCTCGTCGGGCTCGGGACGCACCTGCTCGCAGGCCGCGAGGTGGAGCTCCCGGAGGTCCCGGAGGACCATGCCCACATCGCCATGGGAGTCGTCGACTTCGAAGAGAGCCTCCTCCCCGAGGGCGAGCGCATGCTCGACGAGGTCGAGCGTGGCCTGGGCATGACCGCCCTGCAGGAGATTCCACAGCACGCCGACCGCATCGCCGAGCCGGCGGGCGAAGCCGGGGACCTCCCGCCACGAAGCGACGACGTCGTCGCCGGGCCGGAAAGCCTCCTCCAGGCTGCGACGGAGGGCGGGAAGGTCCGGACGCCCCGTCCCGCCGCCCTCCCGCGCCATCTCCAGAGCCAGCCGCTGGCGCAGCCGGTCGTCGTTGACCGCCTGCTCGAACAGGACACCGGCCAGAAAGTCCCGTTCCTGGCGGCCCAGAAAGGCACGCAGACGGTCGAGGTCCAGGGGCTGGTCCTCGTCCCGAAGCTCGACCTGACGGTCTTTTGGTGTGGGCATGCCTCGACAGGACAGTATACCCCCGGAGCGGAACGGCGGCGAACCACGGACGTGGGTCGCGGTCGATCCAACGTCATCCGATAAGCATCCGGAGTCATCTGGATCGATCCCGGCTCAGCCGGCGAGATGACCCGGTTCTATGACATAGGATCAGGCCACCATGACCATGTTCTTCTTGACCTTCCTCGCGGTCCCCACCCCGGACGCGAAGGAATTCCAGGATGCCGGGGGTGCCTACGTGAGCTGCTGGATCCAGAGCCAGGACCGGGCCGACGCGGAGCAACGCGCCACGGACCTGATCCACAACTATGGATGGTCCGTGGAAGGACTCGAAGAAGGGGCGGTCGTCTCCAGTGCGGACTACGGCGCGGATGACGAGGACCGTCAGTTCTACGAGCAGGCGCTCGTCGAGGGCGAGGTCCTCGTGTTCAACACCTGGCCGCGGGGAGAAGAAGAGGACGAGGGCGAGGAGGAGGAGGATTCCGAATAGCCTTCAAGATGACCAGGGAGCCGGCAGCGGCTGCCGCCACCAGCGGGGCGCGGCTGACCTCGGCGCGGCTCACCCTTGCGACCGGGCCAGGAGCTCTCTCGCGTTGGCCAGGACCCGCTCCTCCTCGACGACGCGGGAGGGGTCCGGCGACTTCTGAACCAGGCTGCGGAGGATCCCCTTGGCTGCGGCCGCCTTCTCCGGCTGGTACTGGAGGAGGGCGTCGGCCAGGTAGAGATGGTTGTGCAAGTCCTCGGGCCCCAGGGCCACGGCCCGGCGGAGGTGGGAGATCGCTTTGTCACGATCGACCCAGCCGGTGATGAACGGAATCTTGGGGGCCTCGCTGTGGAGCCTCCCCAGGAGGCGGTGGGCGGCGGCGCGTTCGAACCGCTCGTCGAGGGCGAGGGCGATTTCGCCGTAGCGCCGGATCTTGTCGCCGACTCCCTGCCGGGCGGCGGCCATCTTGCCGTAGGCCTCGCCCCAGAGCCCCCAGTGGATGCCGCCCCAGGCGTAGATGTAGGGCGCCTCCGGAATGCCCTTGACCAGCTTGGCGGCCTCCGCCGTGGGCAGGTCGTCCAGCTTCTTCCGCCCGCCGACGCGGCGGCCCATCTGGTCGAGGGCGGCCTCGACGACCTCCCGGCCACGGCCGAAGGCCTTCTGTTTGTCCTCTTTCGAGCGGACGACGTAATCCCCCTTGTAGTGGAGGGCGCGCAGCAGCTTCCAGGAGCCCTCCAGCCGGTCGGGCTTCTCCCGCACGGCCCGTTCGTAGGCGGCGATGGCCTGGTCGATCGGGCCGGCCGCCGCCTGCTGGCCCTTGTGCCCCTCGGCGCGGCGCGCCCACCAGGCATCTCCCTGGGCGATGGGGTCCTGCTGCGCGGCCAGGGGTGGGCCTAAGGAAATGAGGATGAGGAGGGAGACGGGCAGGCGGGCGGTGCGGCGCATGGGGGGATTGTGACATAGGGGCCTCACCCCCTGTCCCCCTCTCCCATCGCCCTCCCACCGGCCGGGAGAGGGGGGACGTGGCTGGGGCTGAAAGGCGAGGTCGAGGCTTGACGCCCATCGAAGTCATTCTGAGCGCAGCGAAGAATCTGGGCGGACGGAGCTTCCCACCCCCAGATCCTTCGCTGCGCTCAGGATGACATGGCAGGGCAGCTGCGACCTCGCGCAGATCGCCTCAACGACGTCCCCCCTCTCCCGGCCGGTGGGAGGGCGATGGGAGAGGGGGACAGGGGGTGAGGTTGCGGTATCCTTTTCTCCATGGCGAGCGAGACCCGCATCCCGCTGTTCCCGCTGGCGGACGTGGTGCACTTTCCCCGCACCGAGCTCCGCCTGCAGGTCTCCGAGCCGCGCTACCTCCGCCTGGTCCAGGACCTCGTGGCGCGCGAAGAGGAGCAGGAGGCGCTGTGGATCGGGGTGGTCCTGCTGAAGCCCGGCTGGGTCCAGGAATACGAGGGGCGGCCGCCTGTCTTCCCCGGCGGCACCGCCGGCCGGGTCGTCGACGTCGATCTCCTGCCGGACGGCAAGGCCAACGTCCTCCTCTATGGCGACTTTCGCTTCCAGCTCGAGCGCGAGGTGGGCGACGAGCCCTACCGGCAGGCCCTGGTGCGGCCCATCGAAGAGCCCTGGCTCAACGAGCAGGACGCCGGCATCGTCGGCGTCCGCCGGGCCATCGTCGAGCAGGTCCGGTCGCTGTCGTCCGAGCTCGGCGAGAGCTTCCCTCTCGGGCCTGACAGGGTCGAGGAGCTCGGCGAGGAAACGCCGCCTTTCGAGGAGCTGGTCAACCGCCTGGCGTCCGAGCTCGACATCCCGGTGCTGCGCAAGCTCCAGCTCCTGACCGAATCGCTGCCCGACCGCGGCCTTTCGGTGCTGTCGATCCTGCGCTACCGCACGCAGGTGGTGGACCTGCTGCGGCCGTTCCGGCACCTGGCGCAACGTTCCGAGCTGAACTGAGAGAGCTGCCCGAGACCTTGGCGAGCCCGACCGCACCTGCCGCACCCGCCGCACCCGCAGCGTTGTCGCTCCGCGACCCCGTCCACGGCTTCGTCCGCGCCGACGCCCTGGAGGCCGCGCTGGTCAAGAGCCGGCCGGTGCAGCGGCTGCGCTTCATCCACCAGCTCGGCTTCACCTTCCTGGTCTTCCCCGGCGCCGAGCACAGCCGCTTCAGCCACGTGCTCGGTGCCATGCACCTCGCCGGGCGGGTCTACGACGCCCTCTGCGCCAAGGGCGACGGGCTGCTCCCCTCCGGCTCTCACAGCCGGGAGCGCCGGCTCGTCCGTGCCGCCGCCCTGCTCCACGACGTCGGCCACGCCCCGTTCAGCCACTCGGCCGAAGAGCTGTTCGCGGAGGGGATCGACCACGAGGAGATGACGCGGCGGCTCCTCGCCCTGCCCGACGTCGAGGAGGTCTTCGCGCGCTGGGGTGAGGGGCTCACGACCGCCGACGTGGCGCGCCTCCTCGCCGGCGGCGGTGGCAACGCCAAGGAGCGGCTGCTCGCCAAGATCGTCTCCGGCGAGCTCGACGTCGACAAGATGGACTACCTGCTGCGCGACAGTCTCTACTGCGGCGTGCGCTACGGCAGCTTCGACCTCGACCGCCTGCTCGACACCATGCTGCCGATCGCGGACCCGGAGACCGGCGCCTGGGGGATCGGCGTCGACGAGGGGGGTGTCCACGCGCTCGAGGCGCTGGTCATGGCGCGCTACTACATGTTCACCCAGGTCTATTTCAACGTGACGGGCAAGGCCCTGGAGCTCCACCTCAACCAGTGGCTCACCGAGGAGGGGCTCCGCTGGGCGGCCGAGCCGGAGTCCTTCCTCGAGCAGGACGACGTCTCCATCTGGTCGGCGATGCGGCGCTCGCCGAGCCTGCACGCCCGCGCCATCGTCCAGCGCGAGCACTTCCCGGTGGCGTTCGAGACGCGGGAGCACCTGACGCGCGAGGAGCAGGAGCGGTTCGAGTCGCTTCTGCCCGAGCTGGTCCGGAGCTTCGGCGCCGGCAATCTCCTGGTCTCGCGCTCCGCCAAGGACCCGCACCGGATGCGCAGCAGCCGCGTCCTGGTCCAGCGCTACGACGGCTCGCTGGAGCCGATGGAAGAGGCCAGCCACTTCATGCGCCACCTCTCGCGGATCGACCGCTACCGCGTCTACACGCCGCCGCCTCTTCGTGAAGCCGTCGCCGCCGCCCTGCGCGAGCGGTGGGACGCTGTTCGTTGAATCCAACCTACCGGATCAAATCAAAAATCTGGATCGCCAGTGGCAGGCCGCCACGCCCGCTGTGCCGCTAAGTGCCTGAACGGGAACGGCTTGTTTGGAACCTTGATCGAGGGTTGACTTCTGACCGGCGCGGCACGACAATTGCCAGTTAGTTTGTCATTCATCTTCTGTGTTGCCCTCTCGCATTCAGGCGAGGGGCACGATTTCGGAAAGAGAGGTTTTCATGAGAGTCAGAGCCTTCGTCCTGAGCCTGCTCTGCGCTCTGCTGATGGCTCTGCCGGCGGTCTCCCAGGGCGTTCCGACAGGCACTCTGTCGGGCCGGGTGATGACGGCCGACGGAGAAGCGCTGCCCGGAGTGCTGGTGACAGCCTCCTCCCCGAGCCTGCAGGGGACCCGGACCGCGACCACCAGCGAGAACGGAGATTACACAATTCCCTTCCTGCCGCCGGGCCCCTACCGGATCAGCTTCGAGCTGGAGGGGTTCCTCTCGCCCCAGCAGGATGTGAAGATCTCGGCGGCCCAGAACACGCAGCTCGATGCGGACATGTCGCCTTCGTCCGTGTCGGAGGAGATCGTGGTCACCGGGACCTACGAGACGATCTCGACGACGCCGCAGGCCTCGTCGACCTATGAGAAAAGCTTCGTCGAAGCGCTGCCGGTCGAGCGCGAGATCCGCGAAGCCGTGCTGCTGACCCCCGGTGTCTCCAGTACCGGACCGGGCGGCAACCCCCGCCGGGCCGGCATCAGCATCGCGGGCTCCCTCTCGTACGAGAGCCTGTTCCTGGTCAATGGCGTGGTGATCAACGAGAACCTGCGCGGCCAACCGCTCAGCCTGTTCATCGAGGACGCCCTCGAGGAGACGACGACCTCGGTGTCGGGGATCTCGGCTGAATACGGCCGCTTCGGCGGCGGCGTGGTCAACGTCCTCACCAAGTCCGGCGGCAACGAGATGCACGGGACCTTCCGCACCGCCTTCACCAACGAGAGCTGGGAGGCCAAGACGCCGACCACCGACGAGCTGGCGGACAAGGTCAACAAGCGGTACGAGGCCACGCTCGGCGGCTATCTCTGGAAGGACAAGATCTGGTACTTCCTCGCCGGCCGCGACTTCAATGAGGAAGAGAACTTCCAGACCTTCCTCACCGACATTGCGTTCCCTCACATCTCCGACGAGCAGCGGTACGAAGGCAAGCTGACCCTCTCGCCCTTCGCGGGCCACCGCCTGATCGGCTCCTACATCAAGATCGATGAGGAGGAGCTCGGCAACCGGTTCCAGCCCGAGATCCTGGACCTGGCAAGCCTGGTCGATCGGACCCTGCCGCAGGAGCTGATGGCCCTCAACTACACCGGCGTCCTCACCGACAACTTCTTCGTCGAGGGCCAATACTCGCAGCGCGCGTTCACGTTCGAGAACTCCGGCTCCCGCTTCACCGACCGCATCAGGGGCACGCTGCTGGTCGATGGCACCTTCGGCTACCGCTGGTGGAGCCCGACGTTCTGCGGCGTGTGCCGGCCCGAGGAGCGCGACAACGAGAACATCCTCGCCAAGGGCTCTTGGTTCCTGTCCTCCGAGTCCGTCGGCTCGCACGACGTCTCCTTCGGCTACGACCGCTTCAACGACATCCGCGTGGCCGACAACCATCAGTCGGGCAGCGACTTCCGCATCATCACCACCAGCACGATCATCCGCAACGGCCAGCTCTTTCCGCGCCTGATCAGCGGCAACAACGCCACCTTCATCCAATGGAACCCGATCGACATCGCCAGCCAGGGCACCGACTTCGTCACCAATTCGTACTTCCTCAACGACAAGTGGCGCCTGAACAACCATTGGAGCTTCAACCTCGGCCTGCGCTATGACGCCAACGACGGCAAGAACGCCGCGGGCCAGAAGGTGGCGGACGACAAGCGGGTCAGTCCGCGCCTCGGGCTGGCCTTTGACCCGAAGGCGGATGGCAACTGGGTCTTCCACCTCAACTACGGCCATTACGTGGCCTCGCTCGCCAACAACCAGGGCGACGCCTCCTCGGCCGGCGGCAACCCGGCCGCCTTCCAGTTCTTCTACCGCGGACCGGACATCAACGCCGACCCCAACGCGCCCAACCTGGTCTCCGCCGAGGAGGCGATCGCCAGGGTCTTCAACTGGTACGACACCGGCGGCTTCGGCGCGGCCAACGTCCGCTTCATCAACCTTCCGGGCGTGACCACGGTCATCGAAGGCTCGCTCGAGTCGCCCTACACCGAAGAGATCTCCGCCGGCCTTGCCAAGCGGCTCGGCCGCCGTGGCGTGATCCGCACCGACTATGTCCGCCGCAAGGCAAAGAGCTTCTACGCCCTGCGCACCGACCTCACGACCGGCAGGGTGAACGTCCAGACCAGCGTCGGCCCGTTCGGCGGCAACCGCACCGTGCTGGCGAACAGCGACGACGGGATCGAGCGGGAGTACGACGGCCTGCACACCCAGTTCCAGGTCCGGCCTACGGACCGCTTCAACGTCGGCGGCACCTGGACCTGGTCCCATCTGCGCGGCAACTTCGACGGCGAGACCGCGGCCAACGGACCCGTCGCCTCGGTGATCCAGCAGTTCCCCGAGTACAAGGACGCGTCGTGGAACAGCCCGTCGGGCGATCTCTCCACCGACCAGCGGCACCGGTTCCGCTTGTGGGGTCTGTACGAGCTCGTCCGCCACGACCACCACAAGCTCTCCGTCAGCCTGCTGCAGAACTACTTCTCGGGTGTTCCCTACGGTGCCGTGGGGAACGTGGATCCGAAGCTGAGAGCGGCGCTGCCCAACGGCCTGCCCAATCCCGGCTATGCGGTCCCGCCCGCGAACGTGGTGTACTTCTTCTCGGCGCGCGACGCCTACCACACCGACACCATCACCGCGACGGACCTGTCGTTGAACTATTCCTTCCAGTGGAAGACGTTCGGCCAAGACGTCGAAGTGTTCCTCCAGCCCGAGGTCTTGAACGTCCTCAACGAGCACGGGAAGCTCCGGGTGGACACCACGCTGCTCACCGCGACGAACAACGCGACCATGAGGCCGTTCAACCCGCTGACCGACAACCCGGTCGAGGGCATCCACTGGGCCAAGGGCCCCAACTTCGGTGATGTCCCGGATGGCGCCGAAGACTTCTACCAGCAGCCGCGGACCTTCAGGTTCTCGGTCGGCCTGCGGTTCTAGACCCCCTCCCCCCAACCCTCTCCCCCGTACCGGGAGAGAGGGAGAAAGGGAGCGACGTACGAGGCCCCGGTTGATACCGGGGCCTTTTTGTCCTCACCCCCCTATGTGTCCAGCACCGCTTCGGCCAGGCGGGCGAGGGCGTCGCGCCAGCGGCGGCGGTAGGCTTCCCAGACGGTGAGGCCGATCGAGAGCTGAAGGTGCTGGAAGCCGTCCTGGAGCACGTCGATCTCGCTGCCGGACGGATGGGGATGGACCCGCAGGGTGAGGCGGGTGGCGGCGGTCCAGCCGGCGTCCAACCTTTCGAAAGCGAGCACCCAGAGCCGGGGCGGGACCTGCTCGATCGTCCTCCCCCGCTCGCGCCAGACCGACGGGTCCGGGTCTGCCGGCAAGGAGAGGTTGCCCTGGAGCCGGAGCTCCCCTTCGGACACCTCGGCCTCCCCGGCCAGCCAGCGCACGAGGAGGTCCGGCTCGACCAGCCAGCGCCAGGCCTCCTGGGGAGAGAGGGGCAGGTCCTGGCGGCGTCGCAGTTGGACTCCGGGGATGTCCCCCTGGCGGATCGCCTCCGGCATCGTCAATCCAGCAGGCTCTTGAGCGCCGGCTCGACCTCCGGATATTGGAAGACGTAGCCCAGCGCCAGGAGGCGCGAGGGGATAGCCCGCTGCCCCTGGAGCAGGGTGTCGGCCAGCTCGCCGAAGGCGATGCGGAGGGCGAACCCCGGCACCGGCAGGAAGCTCGGCCGGCTCAGGACCCGGCCCAGGCTGCGGCTGAGCTCGCGGTTGGTCACCGGGTTGGGGGCGGTGAAGTTGAAGGGGCCGCGAGCGTCTTCATGTTGGAGGAGAAAGCGGATCGCTCCCACCTCGTCGGCGAGGTGGATCCAGGGAAACCACTGCCGGCCGTTACCGACCGGGCCGCCGATCCCGAGCCGGAACGGCATGGCCATGCGAGGCAGGGCACCCCCCTCGCGGGCGAGCACGATGCCGGTGCGCAGCATGGCGCGCCGGACGCCGAGCGCCTCGGCCTCGGCGGTCGAGGCCTCCCACTCCTTGCAGACATCGGCCAGGAAGTCGTTTCCGGGCGGCGCATCCTCCCCGACCGGCTCGTCGCCGCGTGGTCCGTAGTAGCCGACCGCGGACCCCTGGAGAAGAGCCAGCGGCTTCTCCTTCGCCTCGCGAATCGCCTGGAGCACCGCGCCGCCCGAGGCAACACGGCTGTCGCGGATGCGCCGCTTCTTCTCCGCCGTCCAGCGTCCGGAAGCGATGGCATCCCCTGCCAGGTGGACGATTGCGGTCTGGCCGTCGAGGAGGGTCTTCCAGCCTTCGGCAGTCCTGCCGTCCCACTGCGCAGCCCGCACCCCGGGCGGCAACGTCCCCGTCTTACCCAGGTTCCGGGTGAGGATGACGGCGTCGTGCCCGGCAGCCCCCAGATCCCGTGCGACCGCGCTGCCGATCAGCCCCGTTCCACCTGTGATGACGACGCGCATGGGCATATCCTTTTTCCTAAACCGCCGCCAATTCCTCCTCCAGGAGCTGGCGCTGGTGGAGGTCGGCGTAGAGGCCGCCGGCGGCGATGAGATGGCTGTGGGTGCCGCGCTCGGCGATCCTGCCGCCGTCGAGCACGAGGATCTGGTCGGCGTCCTGCACCGTCGAGATCCGGTGCGAGACCAGGAACACCGTCCGGCCCTCGAACACGGTGCGCAGGTTCTGCAGGATCTGCTCCTCGGTATGGGTGTCGACCGCCGACAGGCAGTCGTCGAGCAGCAGGACGCGCGGATCGCGCAGCAGGGCGCGGGCGAGCGCGACGCGTTGCTTCTGGCCGCCCGAGAGGGTGATGCCACGCTCGCCCACGATCGTGTCCAATCCCTCTGGGAAGAGAGCCAGGTCCGGCTCCAGCCCGGCCAGGCGGGCCGCCTCCGTCACCTGCTCGCGCGTGGCCTCCGGCCTGCCGAGCGCGATGTTGCCGTGGATCGAGGTCGAAAAGAGGAACGTCTCCTGCGGCACCATGCCGATCGCGCCGCGCAGCCGCGCGAGGGGCAGGCGCCGGACGTCGATGCCGTCGATCCACAGCGTCTGCTCGGGCGGATCGATCAGCCGGGGGAGCAGGGCGAGCAGGGTGCTCTTGCCCGAGCCGGTGCGGCCGACGATGGCCACGGTCTGGCCGGCGGACACCTGGAAGTCGACGTCCTCCAGCACCGGCTGGCCCGGCCGGTAGGAGACGGTGAGGCCGGCGGCGCGCACGTCACCGCGCAGGGCCGCGGGGTCCGGTCCGGGATCGACCAGCGGCTCCTCGTCGCGGATCGCCGGCACCGCGTCCAGGACCTCCCGGATGCGGATCAGCGAGGCGGTGCCGCGCTGCATCAGGTTGACCACCCAGCCGACCGCGATCATCGGCCACACCAGCCGGCCGAGGAACAGGTTGAAGGTGACGAACTGGCCCACGGTGATCGCTCCGCGGACGGCCAGCACGCCGCCGTACCAGAGCACGGCGACGAAGCCGAGGCCGACCAGGGTCTGGAGCAGCGGATGGAAGGCCACCGTCCAGGCGATGAGGCCCCGGTTCTCCTCGAGGTACTTCTCGTTCAGGTGCTGGAATTCCTCCTTCTCCCTCTCCTCCTGGGCGTAGGCCCGCACCACCCGCACACCGGCGAGGCTCTCCTGCACCCGGGCCGTGATGTCTGCGAAGCTCCCCTGGACCTGGGAGAAGAGATGGTGGATCTTCTGCCCGAAGAAGTTGGTGGCGACCGCCAGCACGGGCATCGGGATCAGCGCCAGCAGCGTCAGCCGGAGGTCGATCCGTGCCATGAAGAAGAGCGCCCCGGCGCCGGTGAACAACGTGTTGCTGCCATACATGATGGCCGGGCCGCAGAGCATCCGCACGGCCTGCAGGTCGTTGGTGGCGCGGGCCATCAGGTCGCCCGTGGGATGGTCGTGGTAGAAGGCGGGCGGCTGCGTCTCCAGGTGGGAGAAGTAGAGATTGCGCAGGTCGTATTCGATGTCCCGGCTCATCCCTACCAGGATCATGCGTTGGAGATAGCTGAACACCCCCTGGACGAAGGTGATGCCGAGGAGGAGGGCCGCATAGCCGAGCAGCGTCCCGCGGCTCACCTCGGTGCGCAGCGCATCGATCGCGCTGCCGATGAGCAGGGGCGTAATCATCCCCATGATCACCGAGGCGAGGATCGACAGCAGCCCGAAATAGAGCTTGCGCCGGTGTTGCCGCAGGTACGGCCAGAGGTAGGCGAGACGCTTCAGCACGGCGCGAGGATACCATCGCCCCATCCCGCGGCGCGCGGGTCGGACTCCTGTCGCCCCTGGCGGGGCTCGGGGGTTGAATGCGCTTGGGTTCCCGGGATTGAAATCCCGGGCTAATCCCGGTCGCCCCTGGCGGGGCTGATTTTCCAGACGCCCTCTCTCGAGGATTTGCTGGGAGAGCGCCGCCATCCTGGTGGCCAAGAGGCCGGCTGGAAGCCGGCGCTCCCAGCGCTCGAGAGGGGCACCCGTT
The DNA here is from genome assembly GCA_963842525.1 of uncultured Holophagales bacterium. GTDB lineage: Bacteria > Acidobacteriota > Thermoanaerobaculia > Multivoradales > UBA5704 > UBA5704. The sequence goes on along the minus strand of CAWJGT010000006.1, from coordinate 151,049 downwards.
TCATCCTACGGGGCCGCCACACGGCGGTGGGAAACTACTTTGTCAAGATTCGCTCGACTTCGGTTGGAGGAAACCGCCGCCCCGAAGGGGCCTGGGCATAATAGGGGTAGGGAGGGCCGGTTGAGTTCCCGGCTCCCCCTCCCTCCGAACCGGACATGCGGATCTCCCGCATCCGGCTCTCCAGTTGGTGGTTTTACCTGCTAGAGGATTGACGGGCCTGAGCATAGGCTGTGACGTAGGAGAACAACCCATGCTCAGCAAAGAAGGCGTTCGGCCAGCGATGATGGTCCTGACCCCGGCCACGTCCTCGTCTCCCTTGCCGGTGGCGAAGGATGCTCCTCAGGCGCATCCGCACCCACTGGTCGAGAGGCTTGAACGTGGTGCCGTGACTGTGTTTGAAGTACTCAAACCAGCCCCGACGGACTGCGTTGACTCGGCGGATGATCTCTCGCAGGCTGATGCCGTGCGTGCGCTTGGTGTGGGAACGGATCGTGTCCTTGTGCTTCTTCAGGCTCTTCTTGCTCGGCCAGCGATAGCCGCGCTCGAAGTGGTACCCAAGGAAGTCGAAGCCACCCGGCTGGGTGGCGTCCACGATGCGCGTCTTGTCGGGATGAAGTTGCAGACCGGCGGCTGCCGTCCACTCCTCCACCTCCGCCAACGCTCGCTCGGCCTCTTCTCGGCTACGGCACAAAATCACGAAGTCATCAGCGTACCGCACCATCTCATAACCTTGTTCGGCCATTTGATGGTCGAGAGGGTCCAGGTAGATATTCGACAGCAGGGGACTGATCACCGCTCCTTGTGGAGTTCCCTCCTCAGGAGTCCAGTGCTCCAGACCCACCATCACTTCCTGGTCGAGAAAGGCACGCACCAGGTCCAAGACCCGGCCGTCCGATACCTTCGCTTCGATTCTCGCCATCAAACCCTGGCGAGGGATCGTGTCGTAATAGCTGCGCAGGTCGGCGTCCACCACATGGGTATAGCCGGCCTCCAGCAGCTCCGAGACGCGACGCAGCGCAGCCTTGGTACTTCTCCCCGGACGGAATCCGTAGCTCTGGGCTGCAAACTCCCGTTCGAAGATCGGTTCCAAGACATTGCGCAGCGCTCCTTGCACCACCCGGTCTTGAACCGTCGGAATCCCCAGAGGGCGCTCCTCGGAGCTACCCGGCTTGGGTATCCACACCCGGCGAATCGCCTGCGGACGATAACTGCCGTCTTTCAGACTAGCCGCCAGGTTCTCCAGGTTCTTGCCGAGGTGGGCGCTGAACTGCGCGACCGTCACGTGGTCAACCCCAGCGCTTCCCTGGTTCCGCCTGACCCGCTGGTAGGAAGAGTCCAGGTTGCGCGAGTCATAGACCTTGTCGATCAGACTGAACCATTGGCCTCCTTGGACCCCAGCTTCGAGGGCCGTCAACATGCGATCCGTCCAGACATGCGGTTCCACCCAGGGCCACCGGCCCCGGACTTCTCCGGCTTGTTTAGCCCTTACAGGCACTGACGCGCGGTTGCTTTCCGCTTGTCCAGTCGTCACGCATCCACCTCCCTGTCCCCCTTTGCTCCACGCCCGTTACGGCGCTTCTCAGCTCCTATGAGGACTCTGACTCCTCGGCAAGTCTCCTGCCCGACCGAGGTCTCCCCGCTTCACGTCACACGTCCTTTGAGACCATTCTGCATCCAATCACCCTACGCCCCCCCATCGCCGCTTTCGCACGCTACCCCTCAGCTCGATGGGTCTCCCTTGAGGGTCCAGACTTCGCCAGTGGCTTGCAGGCTCGTCGGGGTCACAAGGCCGAATCGATTTCGTCTCCTGCGGACTGGTCTCTCACCTCCGGTTGCTCTCCACCTCGCTTTGGGCGACGCAGTTACCTTCGGTTACAGGCCGGAGAGCGTATGCCTGAAGAGGACTTTCACCTCTCTGAACGTGTGCGCTCACGGGCGCACAAGCCTGGCGCTTCAGCGCCAGGTTGGCGCGCCCCCCCATTTCCTGGAGCCCTGAAGGGGCGCAGGCATTTCCTCATCGGCTCACCAGATAAGCTCATCGCCTCAAAGATAAGCTCATCAGCTCACGAGATAAGCTCATCGCTTCCCTTCGTCCGCGAAGTGAAGACGGCCGGGCCGTACCAGACGCTCGTCGTCACCGATCCGGGCGCCGGGCGGGTGGTCTCCCAGGCCATCGCCGAATCCGTGTGGGAGGACGTCGTCGGCACAGTCAACGGCGACAGCAGCGTGCTGATCCTGACGGAGAATTTCTTCTTTCAGCGGCTCGTGTACGAGCGGCTCAAGTACTTCCTGACGGACGGCGGGGAGAACGAGGTCGTGGAGCTGAAATGAGGCACCCGCCCGTGGGGACAGGGGAGCCTACCGCCGCGTCAGCCCCATGAGCCAGTGGGCGAGCGCGGCACAGCCGGCGACCAGCAGGACCAGGCCGGCCACGACCAGGGCGCGCCATCCCTCGACGCCCGCCATCCAGGCGACGTAAGCGGGGCCAAGCAGGAGGCAGACGAGCAGGGACAGGCGGGCGCTCCAGCTCATCCGGCGAGGCTCCTTCTCATCCATCGGCGGCGCTCTCCTCCTCGCCTTGCCACGCGGCCAGCACGCCGCGGGCGCCGCGCGGATGGAGCTCGGCGCCGGAGCCAATTTCGCCGATCTCGCCGGGCTCGCCGAGCGTCGCTTCGAGGCGGAGGATCGGCCGCCCCTCCTCGAGGTACTTCGCCTCGTAGTTGGTGCGTGGCCCCTCGTCCCAGGGCCGGTCACGCCGCGCGACGCGCAGGCCCGGGTAGGTCTCCAGGATCTCCGCGACCACCTCGCCATAGGCCAGGAAGTCGGTGGCGAAGAAGAGACGGCCGCCGGGGCGCAGCAGCCCCAGCACGAGGTCGACTGTCTCTGGGTCGAAGAGCCGGCGCCTGTGATGGCGGCTCTTGGGCCAGGGATCGGGGAAGTAGACGTGCACCGCGTCCGCGAAGCGGACGGGCAGCACCGCGGAGAGCAGCGAGAGGGCCTCGCCGCGCAGGGCCGTCCAGTTGCCGGGGGCGTGCCGCCGGGCGCGGTCGACGAAGGTCTGGTAGTACTCGGCGGCGAGCTCGACGCCGAGGAAGCGCCGGTCCGGGTCGTCCTGGCAGCGGCGGAGGAGATAACGCCCCTTGCCGTAGCCCACCTCCACCTCCCAGGCCCCGTTCCCCGGCACCAGCGCGCTGAGCGGGAGGGGGGCGGCGAGCCCGGCGAGGCCCCGCTCGCCGGCGGCGGTGGCCACCCGGACCGGCTGGATCAAAGCAGGTCCTCGCGCCCGCGGGCGGCGAGCTCGGCGACGATCTTCCGCACCTCCTGGGAGCGCTCCTTGGGGATCACCAGCACCGCGTCGCCGGTGCGCACGACGACGAGGTCACGCACGCCCAGCACGGCGATCGTCCCGGCGTCGGAGAACAGCAGGTTCCCCTCCGCCTCGATGGCCAGCCGGTCACCGCGCCCGGCGTTGCCCTGGTCGTCAGGCGGCAGCACCTCGTCCAGAGCCTCCCAGGAGCCGAGGTCGCTCCAGCCGCAGTCGAGCGATATAGTGAAAATACCGTCCAGCTTCTCCATGACGGCGTAGTCGATCGAGTCGGACGGCAGGCGGGCGTAGAGCTCGTCGAGGCGGCCCGGATCGGCGGCGATCTCCTCGAGACCGCGGGCGAGCTCGGGCGCGAACCGTGCGAGGAGATCGAGCAGGGTCGTCCCGCGGAAAAGAAAGATGCCGGCGTTCCACAGATACCTTCCGGAGCGGAGGTATTCTTCGGCCTTCTCCGCGGTGGGCTTCTCCACGAAGCGGCGGACCCGGCGCAGGCCGTCCGGCCGGGTCTCGGGTTCCAGCTCCAGGTAGCCGTAGCCGGTCTCGGGGCGGCGCGGCGTGACGCCCAGAGCCATCACGAGGTCCTCCCGTTCGACCACGCCGGCAGCCTTGGCCAGGACATCGCGAAAGCCGGCCGGATCGCCGAACCGGTGGTCGGCGGGGAGCACGGCCACCACGCCGCGCCGCGCCTCCTCGGGCATCGAGCGGATCGACCAGCCGATCGCCGGGGCGGTGTTCCTGCCCTGCGGCTCGAGCAGGATCTGGGCTGCCGGCACCTCCGGCACCTCGCGGCGGACCTCCTCGGCCAGGGAGCGCGTCGTGCAGATCCACACCGAATCCGGGGGGATGAGCGGCTGGAGGCGTTCCAGCGTATCGCGAAGGAGCGTACGATCCCCTTCCAGGGCGAGGAGCTGTTTGGGGCGGTGCTTGCGGGACAATGGCCAGAACCGCGTTCCGCTGCCGCCCGCCAGGATCAGGGCCTGCACAGTCGTCTGCATCCGCGGGAGTATATCGATCGGCTCTCTTTTCGGTCCTCGCGGCACTTATTGGATGAGAAAGAGGCGTATCTCCGGCCGCGCGCCGGTTTTTCGTGTCATGAATTCCATTGCTGGAAGGAGACAAAAATCCATGAATCACCGACGTCGTCGTTGCGCCATGGCCGCGATCCTGGCGCTCTCCCTGCTGCTGCTCCCCTCTCTGTCCTTCGCCTCCGGCCACGCCTCCTGGAGGTCTTCGAGCTCGGTAGGGCCCCTCGATCTCGTGATCGACTGGCTGGTCCGCGCCTGGTCGCTGGCCTCCACCGGCGAGCCCAAGATCGACCACTCCTGGCAGGCGGCGGGCTGCGGTATCGATCCGAACGGTGCTCCCCTCCTCTGCCTCCCCAACCCGGATCTACCGCCGAATAGCCTGATGACAAATCCGGAGGGCACCGACCCTGCGCAGTGACGTGTGCAGAGCTCAAGCCGGAGGCGAGCCGGAGCCGGTGGGCTCTACTCTCCCAGCTCCATGCCCATGATGTGATAGCCGGCGTCGACGTAGACGGTCTCGCCGGTGATCCCCGCGGCCAGCGGCGACAGCAGGAACACGCCGAGGTTTCCCACCTCTTCGTGGGTCACGTTGCGGCCCAGCGGCGACATCTCGCCGACCCGGTTGTACATCTTGATGAACCCCGGGATGCTGCGCGCCGCGACCGTGCGTACCGGGCCGGCCGACACGGCGTTGACGCGCACGCCTTTCTTGCCCAGCTCGTAGGCCAGATAGCGGACGCTCGCCTCCAGCGCGCTCTTGGCGACGCCCATGACGTTGTACTTGGGCACCACCTTCTCGGCCGCATAGTAGGTCAAGGTGATGAGGCCGCCTCCCTCGCGCAGGAGAGGCTCGGCGGCGCGGGCCACGGCGACCAGCGAGTAGGCCGAGATCTCCAGGGCCGTGATCCAGTCCTGGCGCGTCGTCTCGATGTAGCGGCCGTCCATGGCGGCGCGGGGAGCGAAGCCGATCGAATGGACGACGTAGTCGAGGCCGCCCCAGCCTGCCTGGAGGTCGGCGAACATGGCCTGCAGCTCTTCTTCCCGTGTCACGTCGCACTGGTAGAGCCGCGTGCCCGGCATGTCCCGGGTGAGCTTCTCGAGGTCCTCCTTGAGGCGCTCCCCCTGGTAGCTGAACGCCAGCTCCGCGCCGGCGGCCTGGAGCCTCTCGGCGATCGCCCATCCCAAGCTGCGGGAGTTGGCCACGCCCATCACGAGCCCGCGCTTGCCCTGCAAATCGATCTGGATCATGGGCACGATCTTATCCGATGAGGATGTATATTGCCGGCATGTGCCGAGCCCTCCTCGCCCTGAGCCTCTCCGGCGTGCTGCTCGCCGGCTGCGGGTCCTCCGAGACCGAAGCGCCGCCGGCTGGACCGGACATCCGGGGCGCCATTACCGCGATCACCCCCGCGGGAGAGGCGGGAGGGGGCCTCGGGACCATCCGCATCGAAGGGGGCCGGCAGGCGGACACCCGCTTCGACAAGGCAGTCGTCACCGTGACGCCCGAAACCCGCATCCGCCAGGAGGGAGCCGGGGAGCTGACCTTCCAGGATTGGCTCTCGGGGACCGGGTGGAGGCCCGTTTCGAGGGGCCGGTGCGCGAATCCTACCCCGTGCAGGCGACCGCGGCGGAGATCGTGCTGGTCTCAAGGCTCGGCCGAGCCGCGGTGCCCGCGGCTCCGCTCAAAGAGCCGGGAGACACCGCTCCCAAGGACTTCTCCGGGGGGACCGACGAGGTCGTGAAGCCCGGCAAGGACCAGGGCATCGCGGTCCTCAAGGACGTCCGTACCGGGCCGCAGGAGGGCTTCGACCGCGCCGTCTTCGAATTCGAGCCGGGGCCCCTGCCGGGCTACCGGGTCGGCTATGCGGAGCATCCCGCCCACTGCGGCTCCGGCATGCCTGCGGACATCGCCGGCACGGCCTGGCTGGAGGTGCAAATCCGTCCCGCCCAGGCCCACAACGAGCAGGGAGGGACGACCGTCGGGACCCTCGAAAGGAAGGTCGACCTGAAGGCCCTCAAAGAGCTGCAGGCGACCTGCGACTTCGAAGCCGACGTCACCTGGGTCCTCGGCCTCGCCGGCCGCCAGCCCTACCGGGTCCTCGAGCTCGCCGACCCGCCACGGCTGGTGGTGGACGTGAAGCGGTGAGCCCCTCGCAGCTCGACCTCTTCCAGCTCACCCGTGCCCTGATCGACATCGACTCGGTCACCGGACGGGAGCGTGCGGTCGGCGACTTCCTCTTCGATCACCTGAGCGCTCTTGCGGAGCGGACTGGCGGCACGGTCGAGCGCATGCCGGTGGCGGAAGACCGGTTCAACTTGTTCGCATCCTGGGGCCAGCCGGAGATCGTCCTCTCGACCCACATCGATACGGTCCCCCCGTTTTTCCCCTCGTCGGAGGACGAAGAGCACATCCATGGCCGCGGGGCGTGCGACACCAAAGGGGCGATCGCGGCCATGATCAAGGCGATCGAGGAGCTGCTTGCCGAACAGGCGCGCGGCTTCGGTCTCCTGCTCGTGGTCGGCGAGGAGACCGACAGCCTCGGTGCCCAGGTGGCGGACCGCAGACCCCGAGGCTCGCGCTGGCTGGTCAACGGCGAGCCCACGGAGAACCGGCTCGCCCTCGGCTCCAAAGGAGTCCTCTACCTCGTCGTCGAGGCCGAGGGAAAGGCGGCCCATTCGGCCTATCCGGAGCTCGGGGCGTCGGCGATCGACCGGCTGCTCGCGGCTCTCGGCCGGCTCAGGGAGGTCCCGCTCCCCACGGACCCCGTGCTCGGCGAGACGACATTGAACGTCGGCACGATCGCGGGCGGACGGGCCGCCAACGTGGTGGCCGACGAGGCGCGGGCCGAGGTGCTGGTCCGCACGGTCGGCGAGACGACAGAGCTGCGCGCAAGCCTGCGGGCCGCGATCGAGGGGGAGCACGGGGTCCGCATCGCCCAGATCCGGGAGACGCCGGCCATGCGGCTCGGCTCTCTCCCAGGGTTCGCGACGACCGTGGTCAAATACACGACCGACGTCCCCCATCTCGGCCACTGGGGAGAGCCCTTCCTCCTGGGCCCCGGGACCATCCACGTCGCCCATACGCCGGAGGAGCGGATCGCCAAGCGGGAGCTCGTCGAGGCCGTGCGGCTCTATCAGGACGTGGTTCGAGGCTTGCAAAGCCGCGGCACAGGCGGTATGTAGCAGCGCGAGGAGAGCGATGAGCCAGAAAATCGAGGTCGGCATCCTGGGTGCCACCGGCACGGTGGGCCAGCGTTTCGTCCAGCTCCTGGAGGACCACCCCTGGTTCGAGGCGCGCTGGCTGGCGGCGAGCGACCGCAGCGCCGGCAAGCCGTACCGCGAGGCGACGTCCTGGCAGCTCGAGGGGGCGCCTCCGGCCACGGCGGCCGACCGGATCGTGGAGGAGTGCGTCCCGGGGCGCGGCCCGCGGCTGGTCTTCTCCTCCATGGCCTCGTCGCTCGCCGGCGACATCGAACGCGACTTCGCCCGAGCCGGCCACATCGTGGTCTCCAACTCCAGCCACTACCGCATGGCGCCGGACGTGCCGCTGCTCGTCCCCGAGATCAATCCCGGCCATCTCGGCCTGCTGCCGATCCAGCGGCAGGAGCGCGGCTGGGAGGGAGCGCTGGTGACCAACCCGAACTGCGCGGCGGTCTCCCTTGTCCTGCCTCTCGCCCCGCTCCGGCCCTTCGGGCTGCGCAGGGCCGTGGTGACCACATTCCAGGCCGTCTCCGGCGCCGGCTATCCCGGCGTGCCGTCGCTCGACATCCTCGGCAACGTCATCCCCTACATCGGCGGCGAGGAGGAGAAGGTGGAGAGCGAGACCCAGAAGATCCTGGGCAACCTGGACGGCGGAGCGATCCGGCCGCTGCCCATGACGATCAGCGCCACCTGCACCCGGGTGCCGGCCATCGACGGCCACCTGGTGACGGTGAGCCTGGAGTTCGACAGCAAGCCGGCCCGGGAGGACCTCCTCGCCGCGCTCCGCGACTTCCGTGGCATACCTCAGGAGCGAGAGCTGCCGATGGCGCCGCGCCGGCCCATCCACGTCCTGGAGGCACCGGACCGGCCGCAGACGCGCAAAGACTCCGGCCTGGAGCGCGGCATGGCCGCCGCGGTCGGCCGGGTCCGCGACTGTCCGGTCTTCCACTACAAGCTCGTCGCGCTCTCGCACAACACCCTGCGCGGGGCGGCCGGCGCGGCGCTCCTCAATGCCGAGCTGATGCACAGCGAAGGATTGATTCAGCGATGACCGCACGAACGCCCCGGGTTGACACCCGGGGCTACCCAGTTCCGCCCTCCGGGCTCTCGAATTCCGGGCACTTCGAGCCCGGAGGGCGCTATTCGGTAGCCCAGGGTGTGAACCCTGGGCGAGGGAGCGAGGCATCTCCTCTTGAGTTAACGCCGATGGAGGGTGAGGGTTGATCGTCCTCAAATTCGGCGGCAGCTCGGTGGGCTCCGCCGATTCGATCCGGCGCGTCCTGGGCATCGTGCGCGGACAGCTCGAGCGCCGGCCCGTGGTCGTTGTCTCGGCCATGGGCAAGACGACGCGGCACCTCCTCGAATGCGCCGACGCTGCCGCGGCGGGCGACCTCGCCCTGGCTTTCGACATCCTCGCCGAGATGCGCGAATATCACTGGCGCGAGGCCTCTCCCCTGCTCTCCCCTGCCGGCCGGGCCCGGCTCGACGAGGTGCTGGCGAGGGACTTCGGCGACCTGCGGCAGCGGATCGAGGTGATCGCCGCGACCGGCCGGGTCACCCCCCAGGCCGCGGATGCCGTGGCGGGCTGCGGCGAGCTGCTGTCCAGCGCGATCCTGTCGCTGGCCCTGGACCGCGCCACTTGCGCCGGAGATGGCATCGCATCCCTCTGGATCGACTGCCGCGAGGTCATGATCACCGACGACGCCTTCACCCGTGCCCTGCCGCTCTACGAAGAGACCGAGCCCCGCCTGCGCGCAGCCCTCCGCCCTTGTGTCGAGGCCGGCCGAGTGCCGGTGCTCGGCGGCTATGTGGGCGCGACACGAGAGGGCGTCCCCACCACCCTGGGCAAGGAAGGCTCCGACTTCTCCGCCGCCATTGTAGGCGCCGCGCTGGGAGCCGAAGAGGTGCAGATCTGGACAGACGTGGCGGGCCTGCTGACCGCGGACCCGCGAGTGGTCCCCGGAGCGCGGCTCATCCGGACCCTCTCCTTCGGCGAAGCGCTGGAGCTCGCCTGCTCCGGGGCCAAGAAGCCACACTACGGCACCCTCGGACCCGCGAGCCGGGCGGGTGTGCCCATCCGCATCCTCGACTCCTGGAATCCTCAGCTCGATGCGGGGCGCGGGGGAGAGGGCCGAGGAACCCTGATCGGGCGGCGCGACCCGGAGGCCGTGCCAGGCATCCGGTCCATCACCTGCCGGCCCAACGTGCGCCGGATCACGGTGACAGCCGACGGCGGAGACGGCCTCGTCCCCGGCATCGCCGAAGCCTGCGAGCGGTTCCGTCCCTCCCTCCTCGTGCTCGCGGTGCGCGAAGGGCGCGAGGGGCACAAGGAGGAAATTGAGCTCGCCCTGGACCGGCCGGACCGCCTGTTCGAGATCCACTTCGCCCTGTCGCAGTTCGGCGAGATCCGGCTCGCTCCCGGCCTGGCGGTCATCACCCTGGTCTCGGACGACCTGGCGACCTATCCGGAGCTGGCCGCGCAGGTCCTGGAGGCCGCGCGCGGGCTCGAGCCGCGCCTGGTCACACAGGGCGTGGCCGCTCCCTGTGTCCGCTGCCTGGTGCGCGAGGAGGAGTCCCCCGCCATGGTCGCGGCGCTCCACGAGCGGATCTTCGGCAGCTCCGCCGGAAAGGAGATCGCATGAACCGGCTGGCGATCGTCGGCTACGGCAAGATGGGCAAGCTGATCGAGGAGCTCGCTCCCGAGCACCGCTTCGAGGTGGCCCTCCGGCTGGACAGCTCGAACAACGCCGGCGGGGCGGGGATCACAGCGGAGGCCTTCCGCGGCATCGACGTGGCCATCGACTTCTCCACCGCCGTCGAGGTGCCGGACAACGCCGAACGGATCGCCGCGCTCGGCGTCCCTCTGGTCGTCGGCACCACCGGCTGGCACGAGGAGCTGCCGCGGGTGCGGGAGGCCGTCGAGCGGCACGGTGCCGGCTTCCTGCACGGCGCGAACTTCTCGATCGGAGTCCAGGTCTTCTACCGGCTCGCCGAGGCGGCTGGCCGCCTGCTCGCCGGAGAGAGCGGCTACGACGCCTGGATCTGGGAGATCCACCACCGCCGGAAGAAGGACGCCCCTTCGGGCACGGCGCGGGAGATCCGACGCGTCCTGGAGGAGTCAGGATGGACGCGCGGCATCGACGTGGCGAGCAACCGGGCGGGCGCCATCCCCGGCACCCACCAGATCGGTTTCGATTCCGAGGCTGATACCATCCTCCTCGAGCACCGGGCGCGCAGCCGCGCCGGGTTCGCGCACGGTGCCCTGCGGGCCGCGCGCTGGATGATCGGCCGCCGCGGCGTCTACGAATTCAGCTCCGTCTGGGAAGACGTCATCCGATCCTAGAAACCGAGGGAAACCATGTTCCAAGGATGCGGCACCGCGCTGGTCACCCCGTTCCGTCAGGACCAGTCCCTCGACGAAGAGGCCCTGCGCCGGCTGGTGCGCCGCCAGATCGACAGCGGGATCCACTTCCTGGTCCCCTGCGGCACCACCGGCGAGAACCCGACCCTCACCCGCAAGGAACACCTGCGTGTGGTGGAGATCACCCTGGAAGAGGCCAAGGGCAAGGTCCCGGTCCTCGCCGGCTGTGGAGGAAACAACACGCGCGAGGTGGTCGAGCTGGCCCGGGAGCTGGAGGCGCTCGGCGCCGGCGGCCTGCTCGTCGTGACCCCCTACTACAACAAGCCGACGCCGGAAGGCCTGTTCGCGCACTACCGGGCGGTCTCCCAGGCCAGCCGCCTGCCGATCGTGGTCTACAACGTGCCCGGCCGCACCGGGCTGAACGTCGACCCGGCGACGCTCGCGCGCCTCGCCCAGATCGAGACCGTCATCGGAGTCAAGGAGGCCTCCGGCAACATCTCCCAGATGGCGTCCATCCTCCAGATCGTCCCCGAGGGCTTCCGCGTGCTCTCCGGCGACGACGCCGTCACACTGCCGCTGATCGCCCTGGGCGGAGTCGGCGTCATCTCGGTGGCCTCGAACGAGGTCCCCTTCGCCATGGCGCGCATGACCCGCTTCTGCCTGGAAGGGGACTTTGCCGCCGCCCTCCTGCTGCACCGCCGGCTCCATGCCCTCATGGAGATCAACTTCATCGAGTCGAATCCGGGGCCGGCCAAGGCCGCGCTGGCTCTCATGGGCCTGATCGAGCCGGCCTACCGCCTGCCGATCGTCCACCCGCGGCCCGAGAGCGTGCGCAAGATCGAGAAGATCCTCCAGGACCTGGGCCTGATCGCCTCGGGCTCCGCCGCAGCGCAGCCCGAGGAGGTGCTGTTTGGGGCTTGAGGAGCTGCGCGAGGAGATCGAGCGTCTCTACGCGCATCCTCCGGGCTCCTACCAGGCGGACGATTTCGAAGCCTTCGAGCGCTTCAAGGGCGCCCTCAACCGCGGCGAAGCGCGAGCGGCCGAGCCTGATCCGGCCGCGCCCTCCGGCTGGCGCGTCAACGCCTGGGTCAAGCAAGGAATCCTCCTCGGCTTCCGCATGGGTGTGATCGTGGACATGTCGGTAGGGGATCCCGGCGGAGACGCATCTCCCCTTCTTCGACAAGAGCACCTATCCGCTGCGCCGCCTCGGGGCCGGCTCCGGCGTGCGTATCGTCCCCGGAGGCTCCTCGATCCGCGACGGCTGCTACCTCGGCCGTGGGGTCACCTGCATGCCGCCGATGTACATCAACGCCGGGGCTTACGTGGACGACGGCGCCCTGATCGACTCGAACGCCCTGGTCGGGAGCTGCGCCCAGGTCGGCAAGCGCGTCCACCTCTCGGCCGCCGCCCAACTTGGCGGGGTTCTCGAGCCGGTCGGAGCCCTGCCGGTGATCGTCGAGGACGACGTCCTGGTGGGCGGCAACTGCGGCGTCTACGAAGGCACGATCGTCAAAAGCCGCGCCGTCCTCGCCGCCGGCACCGTCCTCACCCGGTCGACCCCCATCTACGACCTCGTCCGCGAGACCATCCACCGCGCTCCCGAGGACGGCCCGCTGGTGATCCCCGAGGAAGCCGTGGTCGTTCCCGGCTCCCGCGCCGTCACCCGCGGCGCCGGCAAGGACTGGGGGCTGTCGCTCTACACCCCGGTGATCGTCAAGTACCGGGACGAGTCGACGGATGAGCGGGTGCAGTTGGAGGAGTGGCTGCGGTAGGGAGGTGGTTCTGATGCGCAAAGCGAAACCTCTTGAGAAAAAGGAAATCCGGCAAATGGTCCGCCGGATCGTGAGCCAATTTCGGCCGGAAAGGATCATTCTCTTCGGATCCCATGCACGCGGCGAAGCAGGTCCTGACAGCGATGTAGACCTTCTCATCGTCATGCCTGTCGAAGGATCGAGGCGGGAGAAGGCGGTGGAGATCGGCGTTGCGCTGCACGACATCCGAGTCCCGAAGGACATCATCGTGACCACTCCTGAGGCCTTCGAATCGCGAAAAGACATCGTGGGCACGATCGAGCGGCCCGCAGCCAGGCACGGGAAAGTCCTCTATGCCCGCAAGTGAACGGGCGGTCGCTGAAGTCGTTCGCGAGTGGGTCGAGAAGGCTGAGAACGACCTGAAAAATGCGGCCCTGACGCTGCGGGCGGGCGAAGAGTCGCCAACAGACACAGTCGCGTTTCACGCCCAGCAATGCGTCGAGAAGTACCTGAAAGCCCTGCTGACCCTCAGAGGGATCGACTTCCCGAAGACCCACGATATCGAGGAGCTTGTTGCACGAGTGGGCCCCAGTGTCCTGGTCGGGCTCTCGGTGCAGGAACAGCGGCGGCTGACCACCTATGGAACGGTCACACGGTACCCGGGCGACTACGAGCCGGTCTCGCTCGCCGAAGCTCGCCGCGCGGTTGCCTTGGCGCGCCGGGTCCGCCGGGAGGTTCGGCGCGCACTACCCAGGCTGGCTGTGCGGCGTAGGAAAGGCTGATGGAACCCTCGCCCCCCGAGGACGACCCCCTGGTCATCCCCGAGGAAGCCGTGGTCGTCCACAGCTCCCGCGCCGTCACCCGCGGCGCCGGCAAGGACTGGGGGCTCTCGCTCTATACCCCGGTGATCGTCAAATACCGGGACGAGTCGACGGATGAGCGGGTGCAGTTGGAGGAGTGGTTGCGGTAGCTCACACCCGCCGATAGATGTCGTGCGGTCCGACATCCTCCAATCTGTAAAATCCCCGGCCTCGTCGCGACCGGAGCTGCAAAAGGATCCGGAAGCCCTGGTTGACACGGATCGACCAAAAATCTGCCGTTCCTCGCAGCTTCTCCAGGTTCAAGGAGGGATGCCTCGGATTCTGGATCAGCTTCTCGACAGCTCGAAACGTAGCGTTCTGGACGGCCGGTCCAAGCGCCCTGAAAGACTTTTCGAAGGTCCTGCTCCAGAGGAGGCGGACCATCAATTCAGGCCGTGCATCAACCGACGGAGATCTTCGACGCTCTCGATCGCGGGACCGGTGCCCTCCCTATCCAGCTCGCCACGGAGGATCATGAGGCGCCAGCGGGAATCCCTCAGAGCTTCCAGCGAGCGGATCAGGGGCTCCGCCCAAGGCGCCCCCTCGGCCTGCCGGATCAACGGCAGGAAGAGCGCCTGCCCGGTGCGCTCGATCTCGTACAGGCCATCGATCAAGTCGTCCATGTTCGACGGTCCACCCTGCGGCAGCTCGGCCTCGACAGCAGCGAGCAGACGCGCACAGCCTGACTCGTAAGACTTCGCAACACCCCGGTAGTTGTCCATTTCCATCGGTGCTCCCTCCATCTCCTCGTCCGGGATATGCCGGTAGTCCACTGCCGCCTCGGCGACCCGTCCGCGTCGGACAGGGAAGAAATCCTGGAGAGGCAAGGGCTTTCCCAAAGGTCGATTCCCAGACGGCATAACTATATCCCCTTCAGGCGCGCCGTCAAGGCCTGCATCATGACCGTCTGGCTCGCCGCCGCGGGAGAGCCGATGGCGGCACGGAGGAGCATCTTTGCCTTGCGAAGACCGCGTCGGCCTCCAGGACCGGGTCGAGAGGCGCCTCCTGACTCATGTCCGCATCTTGTCGAGCAGCGAGTCCAGCGTCTCCTTCGCCCGGGAGCTCCCCCTCGCGGAGCTGCCCCTCCAGACGCTTGAGCTCGCCGTCCAGGGTGCGCCACTTCTCGCGCGCCCCGGCCCCCGCGCCGCGAGCGCCGCGATAAGCCTCCTCCAGGCTCGCCCGGATCTCGGCCACATCCCGCCGTACCTGCTCGAGGTCCCGCTCGCCCTCGACGTCCGAGCGCCTCTCGAGCAGCCGTTCCCGGGCCCGGTCCAGGCTGTCCCGCCAATCGGCCGCCGTCCCGGTCACCTCGGTCGCCGGCGCCTCGGTCTCGCCGCGCTCCAGCCGGACGAGCTGACCGAGCTTCTCCGCCTGTCCTCCTGTAGGCGGACCACGCCACATACAGCGCCAGGAGCGCCACGATCAACGCCAGCCAGGCCACGCCGCAGCCGCTTCCCTTCTGCCGTCCCCAGGCCATCGCTCCTCCTCCCGTACCGGCTTGATTTTACAGGTTCGACGGGAGAGTTGCAGAATTGCGCCTCTTCGACTAAACTTATGGGTCCGAAGCTTGAGTCCGCAGGGCTCAAAGAAGAGAACAATAGGAGGAGGCCCATGACGACCGCTACTGTGGAAACACTGCCCTTTCAGGCCGAGACGAAGCAGCTTCTCGACCTGATGATCCATTCGCTGTACTCGAACAAAGACATCTTCCTGCGCGAGCTGATCTCGAATGCGTCGGACGCGCTGGACCGGCTCCGCTTCGAGGCGTTGACCCGCCCGGAGCTGCTCGAAGGCGACGAGAAGCTGGAGATCCGCCTGACGGCGGACCGGCAGAAGCGCACCATCACTATCGCGGACAACGGCATCGGCATGAACCGCGACGAGGTGGTGACCAACATCGGCACGATCGCCAAGTCGGGCACCCGCGAGCTGGTCGAACGGCTCAAGCAGGGCGAGTCGAAGCAGTCGATCGCCGAGCTGATCGGCCAGTTCGGCGTCGGCTTCTACTCGTCGTTCATGGCCTCCGAGCGCGTGGTGCTGGACACCCGCCGGGCCGGCGAGACATCGGCCACCCACTGGGAGTCCAACGGCGACGGCACCTTCACCGTCGAGGAGACCGAGAAGCCGCGCCGCGGCACCACGATCACCCTCCACTTGAAGCCCGAGGACCGCGACAACGGCCTCGACGAGTACTCCGACCGCTGGGTGATCAGCCGCATCGTCCGCCGCTATTCGGACTTCGTCGGCTACCCGATCGTCCTCACGGCCGAGAAGGACCCCGAGATCGAGGATCTCGCCAAGGAGAAGGAGACCGGGGAGAAGCCTGTGATGCCCCTGGAGGAGAAGATCCTCAACTCCATGCGGCCGATCTGGACGCGTCCGCAGTCCGAGGTCACGCAGGACGAGTACAAGGAGTTCTACCGCCACATCTCCCACGACTTCACCGAGCCGCTCAAGGTCATCTCCTACCGGGCCGAGGGGCGGATCGAGTACCAGTCGCTGCTCTTCGTGCCATCGCAGGCGCCGTACGACCTCTATTACGTGGCCTCGAAGCCGGGCCTGCACCTCTACGTCAAGAAGGTGCAGATCATGGAGAGCTGCGAGGACCTGCTGCCGCGCTACCTGCGCTTCGTCCGCGGCGTCGTCGACTCGCCCGACCTGGCACTCAACATCTCGCGCGAGATGCTGCAGCAGGACAGGCACATCACGATGATCCGCAAGGGCCTGACCAAGAAGCTCCTCGACACCTTCGAGGAGATGAAGGACAAGGAGTACGACACCTACTTGAAGTTCTGGGCCGAGTTCGGCCGCGCCATCAAGGAGGGGGTCAGCGCCGACTACGAGAACAAGGAGAAGCTCCTCGAGCTGCTCCTCTTCTACTCCTCGAACGACCCCGAGAAGCACACCACGCTCAAGGACTACGTGTCGCGGATGAAGGAGGATCAGAAGGAAATCTTCTACCTGAACGGCGAGTCGCGCGAGCAGGTGGCGAGCTCGCCGCACCTGGAGGCGTTCAAGGAGAAGGGGATCGAGGCCCTCTACCTGGTCGACACGGTGGACGAGCTGCTGGTGCAGTCGCTCCACGAGTACCAGGGCAAGCGCCTGAAGGACGTCGGCAAGGGCACGGTCAACCTCGGCAACGAGGAGGAGAAGAAGAAGACCGAGGAGGAGCTCAAGGAGAAGGAGGAGCAGATGAAGCCGCTGCTCGAGCTGCTCCAGAAGAAGCTCGACACCTGGGTCAAGCAGGTCCGCCTCACCAACCGGCTGACCACTTCACCGGTCTGCCTGGTCGGCGCCGAGCACGACTACAGCCCGCAGCTCGAGAGGCTCCTCCAGAAGGGCAAGGGCGGCGGCCCCAAGCAGCGCCGCATCATGGAGCTGAACCCGGGCCACGATATCCTGCTCAAGCTCAAGGAGCGGTACGACAAGGACCAGAACGATCCGGTGATCGAGGACTACGGCCAGCTCCTCTTCGGCTACGGCCTCATCTCCGAGGGCACGGAGCTGGAAGACCCGGTGCGCTTCAACCGCGCCGTGGCCGACCTGATGACCCGCAACCTCACCGTGGCCGCCTGAGCAGGCGCCCACTCCACCGCCACGCCGGCACCTCCGGCGTGGCGGTGCTCGCTTGCCGAAACCGGCCGCCAGGTAAGATACTCGGATATGGCGACCTCGGACCGCAGGGCCTTCCGCTTCACGTACCTCCGCCTGGAGAACTGGCGCAACTTCCGCCAGATCGAGGTCGAGCTCGGGAGGAAGGTCTTTCGCGTAGGGCCGAACGCCGCGGGAAAGTCGAACCTGCTGGATGCCCTGCGCTCCGAAAAGATCCGAAAATCCGGCGAGATACCCGGAAGCGAATTCTTGGGAAAGTGCTAAGCGCTGCAAGAGGCGCGGGGCAACGCGGGTGCGCCGCCCCGGGTACTACAGCCGTACCGAGATCGCGAGGACAGCGACCGCGGTAAAAATGCGCCTACGACTCCTGGAGCGGGATCGTGTAGAACGTCCGCCGCGAATTCGGGTGCTGATCCGGCCAAACGGCCCAGCCCTGCCACGCACCGCCGCGTTTCTGCAAGCAGCGGGTGTGAACCCGTATCCACGAGTGGTCGCGCGCAATTTCGAGCAGGTTGTATAGCCGCGGCGTCGACTCAGGCCGCTGCGAGGTGGGGGCACCGAAGGAACCGGCGCCTGCGACGTGGAGTTTCCGAGGATGAAGATATGAGATAAGGTCGGCCCGATCCTCGTGCACATGTCCGTGGAGGGCGAGCCGCACACCAGCTTGGCGGAGCTGCTCGACAAAGGCGTCGTCCTTGATCTTCTCGTTTCCAGTCACAGGATGGTGCCAGACGCCGATGCGTAGGATCTCGGCGTCCCGACCGAGTTGCTTATCGACCTGCTCATCAGCTAGTTCGAGCGCACGTACAACGGCCCCTGGATGGAGGCTTGCCCGGTCGCCGAACCACTCGTCGATCTCCCAGCACGAGTTGAAGCTGAGGAACTGAAGGCCCGTTTCCGCGAAGAGATAGACTTGTCCCTGCTCCTCGAACCCTGGCGGATATTCTAGCTGGAGGAGCGGGTGGTGGAGAAAGCGGGAGAAATTATGGAAGCGGGCAGGATAGCTCTGGTCATCGCGCAGCAAATAGCCGCCTCCTTCGATACGAAAGGTACCTGGTCGGAGCCGTCGTTCGTCGACTTGGCGCTTTGGTTTCCAAATGTAGACCTCTTCGTCCCAGAATAGGTCGTGGTTACCCGGCACGAGCACGCAGCGCTGCGCGGTCAGGCCGAACCTGAGAATTAGCTCCGAGATGAAGCGCTGCGCGACTTCGAACTCCTCCGGAGCAGCGCGGTTCGTAGCATCACCTGAGATGATGAGGTAGTCGAGCCGGTCAAAGCCGAGCCCTCCGCCGCTGTCTTGCAGGTCGGCGATGAGAGGCCGAAGGTGGGCCCTCATATCTGCGTCCGCCGTGAAGTGAAGATCACTCAGGTGGAGCACACGGATCGGCTGGTCGAATGAAGCTTTCCGATCGGGCTGACGAAAGAGCTGCTTGATGGATTCGGTGACCTTCCTGACACCTTCTTCAGCCCGTGTACGAAGAGCAAAGGTTCTCTTCGCCATCATTGGGCTGCGCGTGCCAGCTCGCGCGATCGCCTCGGCGAGGGGAAGACGAAAGTCGCACCTAACGCAGCCAATGTCTGATGTGCTCAAAGCGATCCGTTCACGTATGTCCTCCTCGGCGAATTGGCGGCCGCAGCTAGGGCAGGAGACGTCTAAATGTTCCGTGATGTCGAGGCCATTCAGTCGAAGGTGGTCCTCGACAAAGCCGTGGAAGAGCTTGCGGACCCTAGGGGGGGTTTTCTCCTCGAAGTACACGTCCAGCCGAGCAAGACCGCGCCCGCGATCGACCTTGCGGACACCGCAGCCTCCCTTACCAGGAGTCGCGAACTCCGCCCGATCGCGCCACATCCGCACTCGACCGAAATTCTTGACAATTACCAACCAGGCGACGAGCGAAGCATAGATGTTGTCGATGGCGCCCGAGAAATCGTAATAGAGTGAGGCGGACTGGAGGACCGGTACATCGTCCTCCTTCTCTGTCGAGGCGAAAAGTGAAGGAAAGACAAGGAGCCCTTCGTGTGAGAAGCAGACTCCGTGTTCAAGGAGGAGTTGGACGACGCATTCGAGAACGATCCGTTCTTGGACAAGAGGTAGCCTGCTCGCCTCGTCGATACCAGGAAGCGAAATCTCCAGTGAGGCTATCCGTCGTTCTTCGAGAGCAGGAACCCCACGCGGATTATTTCTCGCTGCGACAATGAGAGAGCCAGCATAGCGCTCGATCTCCTCAATCCGTAGCACCAACATACGGTCGCCTGAGGCGAGCTTGGTCTCGGCAAGTACTCCCTGGAGAGCGAGTTGCTCAGCTACGCGTTCGACCGCCGCTGGATCGAAGTCCACCGGCCTAGCGGTGCGAATAGCGACCTCAAGATCTCGCAGGGCAAGCACGACCTCGCCAGCCTCGCGCCGCCGTTCGATCTCGTCGCGAATGCGCTGAAATAGCTCTGGTCGGCTGGTTGTACCCAAAGTATTACAATCGAGGGCCTTGGCAAGCTCTCGACGCAGCTCATCGACTCCTCGGCCAGTCCTGGCGCTGGTCTCAATATACCGAATGAAGCCGCTGCGCTGGCAAAGCTGCTCGATAGCGACGCGGTCAATGATCTCCGAGGGCTCGTCCACCTTCGCCCCGATCAGGAGCTTGACGGCCCTGCGACCTCCGAGCCGCTGTTCAAGCCGTTTGTTCCAATCTTCAACTTGCTCAAAGGCTTTGCTTCCTCGGGTAGGATCGAACAGCATGAGGGCCAGGGCGGTGTTGTGGAGAAAGAGCTGATGGACGAGCCTGTACTCGTACTGCCCGCCCAGGTCCCAGAGCACGAGGTCACGGCGCTGGCCCGGAGGTGTGGCGGCTAAGGGATCGAGGCTCTCGGGTACAAGGCGCCAAAGACGCATGCCGTGAGTTGTCCGTTCGGAGTCGCTCGGATAGCGGTCCTCGGCGAGGCGCATTGCGAGGCAGGACTTACCGACATCGCTATCGGCGAGAAGGACGACTTTGGCGCTGGTATAGCGGACTACCGGCGAGGATACGGCGGTTGGTTGCGACAGAATCCTAAGATCGAGATTCCAAATCCGGATTGATAGATCGCCATCGTCCAAAGTAGCGAGGACGGGCTCACGCGGATGAAAAGCTATGCCGCTGCACCGCGCCTCGTAAGACACCGGCTCTCGCAGGCGAGCAATCTCCCGAGAGGAGGTCGGGTCCCATAAACGGACGGTGCCGTCCGCTGATTTCGATGCAATGTAGCGCCCATCGGCCGAGATCGACAGAGCAACGACCTCCCGGGTGTGACCTTCCAAGATTGACAGCACCTGTGCTTTCGGCGCCTGCCAGATCCGGATCGTCGCATCCTGAGAAGCGGAGGCAAGAAGCTCTTCTCCGGGTAACCAAGCAAGGGCGTAAACTCGTCCTGAGTGTCCAGCAAGCGATGAGAGCAACTGGCGCTCGCGAAAGTCCCAGCAGAGGATCGGGCCCCGGTCTCCCGACCAAGCAAGCAGGTTTCCGGAAGAAGACCAAGCAAGGCTCAGAACTGATCCGACATTGCTTTCGATCTGCTGGTGATCTCGTTGTGCCGTCGCATCCCAGATTCCGATCGTACCGTCGGGTATGCCGCTATCAAAAGACAGCCACCATCCGTCCGGTGACCACGCCATAGCACTGGCTCCCAGGCGCTTAGTTGAGAGAAGTTTTTTTATTTCCCAATTCTTGGTGTGCCAGAGAGTCGTTGTGTCGGCACCCGATGATGCGAGGGTCCTACCATCGGGTGACCAGGCGACACAAGAAGCTTGACTAGAAAGCGGGATGGTGAGAAGTAGGCGCCCCCTGGTGGCATTCCAGACTTTGATCGTCCCATCGGTGGAGGCAGAGCCGATCGAGTTGCCGTCAGGCGACCAGGTGAGCTGTGCGATTGGAGCTTGGTGACCCGAGAGCACATGGCGGAGTTCGAAGCCCGAAGGAACCGCGTCACCGCCAGGAGACGCCGCGAGCTCCCCATTGCGCTCGATGCTCTGCCGTTGAGTGGGCCTCACCTCAGTCATCGTTGTCCTTCTCAGGAGCCCGCTAGAACACGCTCAGTCTGGCGCTGTCACATCCTGAGTATATCCCGCATATCGGTCGTTGGGTGCGCTAGCAGCCCCCGGGGACCAGGGGCCATGGGCTGGTTGTCTTGGGCGGGACGTGCACGAGGTGGCCTCGAAATCGGGGAGACACCACAGGAGCAGCGCACTCTCCCATGTCGAGATCTCGTCTCCTCAGGCGGCGCGAGCGCTTCCTGCAGTCCATCCGCAACGCCCTGGAGAACGCCGCCTTGAAGCGCCGCGTCACGGCCCTGGAGTCGCGGCTGGAGCAGCAGCCGGAGATCCTCGGCGCCTCGCCGGCCGTCACCCCCTGCGCGAGGCTATCGACAAGGCCGCCCCCACGGACGCCCGAGTCCTCATCCTCGGCGCCAGCGGCACCGGCAAGGAGCTGATGGCCAATGCCCTCCACCGCCGGAGCGCGCGGCGGGACGGCCCCTTCGTCAAGATCAACTGCGCGGCCCTCCCGGCCCATCTGGTCGAAGGGGAGCTGTTCGGCCACGCCCGCGGCGCCTTCACCGACGCGAAGACGGCCAAGCCCGGCCTCTTCGAGGAGGCCCATGGCGGCACCCTGTTCCTCGACGAGGTCGGCGACATGGACCTGGCGCTCCAGGGCCGTCTGCTGCGGGTGCTGGAGGACGGCCGCGTGCGGAGGCTCGGCGAGACCCGGGACCGCGGCGTCGACGTGCGCGTCCTCGCCGCCACCCACCGCGACCTGGAGGCCGAGGCAACGGCCGGCCGCTTCCGCCAGGACCTCTACTTCCGGCTCGCCACCCTGCCGATCGAGGTGCCCGCGCTCTCCGAGCGCCGGGAGGACATCCCGCTCCTCTTCATCCATTGGCTGGAGCGCTTCGCCGCCCGGCACCGCCTGCGCCGCAAGCAGGTGGACGGCAGTCTCTTCCCCTGCTGGAGCGCTATCCCTGGCCGGGCAATGTCCGCGAGCTGCGCAACCTCTGCGAGCGGCTGACCATCTTCGGGACCGATCCCCTCACCCCCGACCAGCTCCCGTCATCCTTCTTCCAGGACACCCCGGCGCCCGAGACCGGTCTGCTGCGCCTGCACGAGATGCAGCGCGTGCTCTCCTGGAAGGACTTCAAGGCCGAGTGCGAGAGGGAGTACCTGGAAGCTGTCCTGCGGCGGACCAGCTGGAATTTCACCGCCGCCGCGCGCCTGCTCGACCTGCACCGGACCTACCTGCACGAGAAAGCGGCGGCCCTGGGGATTGAGCGGCCCGAAAGGGGAGAGGAGGATGGATAAGCAGCAGCCGGTTGCCGCAAAGGAGATCCCGGAGGAGCGTCGGGCCGCGGGACGCCGCGTTTTCTGAGGAAATGCCGCGTTGGAAATCTACATTGCGGCAGGGAAGATTCTGCGCAGCACTGTTCTTTTCTGCGCCCACAATCCAAAAGAACAACGCGGCAGGGAATTCTCCTATGCGGCAGGAAATCTTCCAACGGCAAGCTTTTTCCAGATCTGCCGCAAAAAGAAAACCCTTTGCGACGCGGAAATGAAGATTGCCGCGAAGCTTTCTTCTGCGCCGCATTGATTCTTCACTTTGCGGCACCGGAATGCGCTATGACGGAGGACGCCCCATGGCATCGAATCTCTCCATCGCTCAGATGTTGACCGAGCTGGAAGGCCAGATCAAGCATCCCCGCGAACAGGAAGAGCATCACGCCCAGCAGGAGGTCTTCCACCGCGAAAAGAGAGGTTTCCATGCCGCCGAGCTTGCGACGACACAGGAACGCTTCGCGGCATTCCAGGCCGTGGCCGTCGCGGCCGGCGAATTGGCGGAGCGCCACAAAGTCGCCTCCGCACCGTCGCCGCCACCGTCGGAAGAAGAGATCCCGGCAGGCAAGAGGCGTCCGGTAGGCCGGCTGGTCGCCCGTGTCGTGGAGAGCCGCCAACCGGAGGAGACCTTCAACCCTTCGGACATCGCGCGCGAGGTCAACCGCCGCTATGGCGCGAAGCTGCGCCAGCCCCTCGACGGCCGCGCCGCTTCGGTGACGCTGCGCCGGCTGGCCGCCGCCGGCCGTCTCCACGTCGCCCGCGAGGGCACGGCCCATCGAGAGGCCCTCTATTCGCGCAGCCGGCCTGCCCGGCGGGAGCGCTGAGGCCGGGGGTGCATCGTCTCGGAAAGCCCCCGCGGGCTGTTATATAGCTCGACAAGCCGTCAGCGTCCAGGCTCGTCATTCATGGGTCGGATGAGGTGCGCTTTGTGCGTTCATCACCCGACCGTCGCAAGCGCCGTTCTTGGACGGACTGTGAAATGAGCTCCTGCAAGTGGGATCTGACTCTCGGTCCGATATTCCCCTCGGGCACAACCTGGTGTGCGGGAACAGATACTGATGGATCCGCGGCAATGACCGCTTCTAATACCGGATGTACGCCTTCAGCGCCCGAGACGATTAACGTCTTGTCACGGAATTCCGGCGCGAGTGCAAGCGCCGCCTCGTACACAACCAGCGGAGTAGCGACGCGCGCATCAACCACAACCAGCTTGGCTGCATGAATCATGTCCTTTACAGCCGCTTGCCAGTCGTCAACGCACTCGGGACAAAAGCGAAATCGCGACGTTCCCAGAACCTGTCCCTTACCAGCCATTCTCTGGAATGTGCCCATGCGTAGCAATGAGATGGCTCTGAACGGCGATGACGCGGTTTCCACGGTAGAGAGAACGTCAAGCGACTGTTCACTGGATGCTCCGAAGAAGACCACTGCCACGGGCCGGTAGATTGTGTAATGCCCGCAGACAGCCAAGACGATGAGGAACGCAACTACGCCCCAGGGCGGAGAGAAGCCGATCCAAAGCGGGAACAACACCAGGAAGATGATGAGAGTCAGGCGGAAAGGAAAGTTTGCGTTGTAATCGGAGCACATCGTGCTTTTTTCGAGACAACGACGCAGAGAGTCCACTTGTTCACTCGGCTGCGAGTGAAACAGGCCAATATCAAACGCAAGTCTAACGAGAAATTGCACCGAGAAAAAGATGCCGGGAAGAATGAGAACCCATGCCAAGATACCCAGGTAGCGGTGCTCCAGAAGGACAAGTGCGGCGATGACCATCGTGGCGATGCGATGCGCCACCCGACTAAACCGAGGACTGTGATTCCGCCATTGCTCATCAGTGTATTCATTACTTTGACTCGCGCTGTTTGAGGCCTGCGGAGGTTCTAGGCCAGCTTGCATGCAACCCCTCCTGGTCCTCGTCAGGTAACGAGGGCATCTCTTTCAGCTTCGTGGAGGCCATCTCGCTATCGGCTCTCTCAGGCCTCTTAGCATAAGATAGATCTGGTCGTCTGCTGGATATACTCCTCTCACGGAACCTTAGTACTGCCCACCCTGAATCCAATTACGTAAATTTGTCGGATTCAACCCCCGAAGGGGGTGACGGGCACGTAGCCCAGGGCGTGAGGGACAGCGCAGATGCTACCGGCTCAACTTGCCCGGCGTTCCCGCTCTTCCAAGACCCTCCCGAAACGCCTTTCGCGGGCCTCGAAGTCGTGGAGCGTTGCCTGGAGGTCCTCGGCTCCGAAGTCGGGCCACATGCGGTCGGTGAAGGCGAGCTCGGCGTAGGCGCATTCCCAGAGGAGGAAGTCGGAAAGGCGCTTCTCGCCGCCGGTGCGGATCAGCAGGTCGACGTCCGGCACAGGGCTTGCCTGCGGCGGATCGGCCAGGAGGCGGGAGAAGTCCTCGCGCGAGAGGTCGGCGCCTCCGGGCGTGCGGCGGATCCGGGCTGCGGCGCGCAGGATGGCGTCGCGTGCCGAATAATCGACGGCGATGCGCAGCCAGAACTTGCGCTCGCGCGCGGTCCGGGCCTCGGCGTCCTCGATCGCCCGCACCAGGACGCCCGGAAGCCGGTCCCGCCGGCCAATGACCGAGATGCGGATACCGTTCTCGGCGCAGCGCGCGGCCTCGGTGGCCAGGTAGCGGCGGAAGAGGCCCATCAGGGCGCGCACCTCGCGGTCGGGCCGCTGCCAGTTGTCCGACGAGAAGGCGAAGAGGGTCAGGGTCTCCACACCCAGCCGGGGCGCTGCCTCGACGGTCCGGCGCACGGCGTCCGCCCCTGCCAGATGCCCGGCCGTGCGCGGCCGGCCGCGCGTGGTCGCCCAGCGGCCGTTGCCGTCCATGATGATCGCCACGTGGAGGCTCACCGGTGGCTCCTCCGCACCTCGTCGAGCCGGGCGACGACCGACGAGCTGTCGCGCAGACGGTTGAAGCCGCGGAGCACGCGGCCACACAGGCCGCGGTCGAACGGCAGGTCCGGGTCTTTGCGCAGCAGCGCATCGACGATCCGCGGATTGTGGCCGAGGACCGCGCGGCCCAGGACGGTCCTGGGACAACCGTCGATCTCCGCCCGGGGATCGGCCCCGGCAGCGAGCAGCTCTTCGACGATCTCCGCATTGCCCTGCTCGGCCGCCAGCAGCAGCGGGGTGGCCCCGTTGGGCGAGGGGCGGTTCACGTCGGCTCCGGCGGCGATCAGGGCACGGACGGTGCCGAGCTGGTCTGTGTGGACGGCGTGGAGGAGCGGCGTCCAGCTGTTGAGCGCATGGTCCCGCCGGTCGGGGTCGGCTCCGGACTCGACGAGCACCGGGATCGCGTCCGCCTGCCCGGCACGGGCCGCCCAGACCATGGGCGTAAATCCCCGAGGGTCCATGCGATCGGCGGGAGCGCCGGCCGCGAGCTCGCGGCGCAGAGTGTCCACTGACCCCACGGCCGCCGCCCGGGCCACGGGGCCTTCCGGCTCGGGCCGGGGCCGGCTGAGCATCCAGAGCACGAAAGCGCCGCCGCAGACCAGGACAACGGCCGCGGCGAGAAGCAGCATCCGGAAGACCCTGCGCATTCTTCTCTCCCTACAGAGTACTTGGTTTCACAAAGTGGAGGGGCATGCCTCTACCCCTCCCGGGTGGCCTGGATGATGGCTTCCATGTGGTCCAGATAGCGCTCGAGCGCGCGCCGGCCGGGCGGGGTGAGACGGTACTCGGTCTTGGGGACCCGGCCTTCGAAGTACTTCTGGCAGGTGAGATAGCCCGCCTCTTCGAGCTTGCGCGCGTGGACGCTCAGGTTGCCGTCGGTCGTCTTGAGGAGCTTCTTCAAGTCGTTGAAGCTCAGGTGCGCGTTGACGGCGAGGGCGCTGACGATGCCCAGCCGGATCCGCTCGTGGATCAGGCGATCGAGGTCGAGCGCCGCCTGCGGTGCCGCTTCCGCGCGCATCTCGTCGGGACCCCCGGGCCCGTCCTCGGGCGGCTCCGAGGTGTGGGAGATCGCGCGCCTAGCCACCGTGCCTCCAGGCGATCATCGCCCCGAAGAGGATGTGCAGGCCGCCGAATCCCGCCGCCAGGAAGGCATCCCCCCAGGCCGGCGGCGCGACCAGGGCGAGCGCGCCCAGGGCCATGAAGGCGAGGCCCATGACCGGCACGATGCGCACCGAATAGGCGCCGCCGGTGACCACGCCGGTGCCGTAGAGGAGGAGCCAGAGGCCGGGGAGAACGTCGTAGGCGCCCTGGGAGAAGAGGACGGCCGTCAGCACCCCGCCGGCGAGGAAGGGCGGCAGGAGGCCGAGCGCGAAGCGGCGGACCGGCCCCGACACCAGGCTGATGTCGCTCCGCCGCGCCTTCCAGACGATGGCGCCGATGCTGAGCAGCGCGCCGAGCAGGGCATCCAGGAGCCAGACCGTGAGCCAGGCCGCGGGCGTGCTCTGGCGCGCGGCGAGCCAGGCGGCGCCTACCGCGGTCACGCCGACGGCGACCTCCCCGATCCCGGAGACGGCGGTGAAGAAGGCCGCCCCCTCCATGGTCTCGCGGATGAAGCGCAAGTGGTCCAGGGCCCGCAGGTGGAGGGCGGGCGGAGGGACCGGGTGCGGGCGGGCGCGTTGCGGATCGGCCACGAGAGGACTGTACGCCCGCAAGAGACCGGACGTCAAGTACTTTGCGGAGCAAAGCGTCCTCCCTCTCCCGGGGGCAGAGGGGGCGATGGGGAGAGGCGACTAGGCGGTGAGGCGTTTCTTGGCCAGGTTGGTGATCATCGAGACCATGCCCATCAGGCCCATCGACTTCCCCATGGAGAGCTCGTTGCCGAACACCTTGTAGACGACGTCCTGGGGGACCGCGGCGACCTGCTCGAGCGGCGCTCCCGAGAGGCTGTCCCCCAGGATGACCGCCATCGACTTCGCGGAGACGCCCTGCGGGTTCTCGACCGCGAAGTGGAAGTCCAGGGTGCCGTCGGGCCGCGGCTCCGCCCAGACGTAGGCCTCGGACTCGCAGGCCGGCACCCGGCTTTCCTCCGGGAAGGGCCGCTGCGCGATGCGCGGCGGCACCTCCCGGAAACGGTCGGCGATGTCGATCAGGAGCTGGATGCGATCCGCCCGGTCGGAGACGAGCCCCAGGGTCTCCACGGTGCGGGCCAGCTTCTCGGGCATTTCGGGCATGTGCTGCGGCCTCAGCGTTCGATGGGGACTCCCACCAGGTTGCCCCACTCCGTCCAGCTCCCATCATAGTTGCGGACTTGGCGGTAGCCCAGCAGGTGGGTGAGCACGAACCAGGTGTGGCTGCTCCGCTCGCCGATGCGGCAGTAGACGATGACGTCGTCGTCCTTCTGGAGCTTCGCCTCTCCCTCGTAGATCGAGCGCAGCTCGTCGGCGGTCTTGAAGGTGCCGTCCTCGGCGTTGATCGCCCGCGCCCAGGGGACGTTGGCCGCGCCGGGGATGTGGCCGCCGCGCAGGGCGCCCTCGTTCGGATACTCCGGCATGTGCAGCCGTTCGCCCGAATACTCCTGGGGGCTGCGCACGTCGATCATCCGCCCCTGTCCCTCCACGTGGTGCAGCACCTGGTCGCGGAAGGCCCGGATCCGCTCGTCGTCCCGCTCGGCGGTCTGGTAGCCGGTCTCGGCGTAGCCCGGCACGTCACGCGTCAGGGGCCGCTCCTCCTTGACCCACTTGATCCGGCCGCCGTCCATGATCTTGGCCTTGCCGTGCCCGAAGAGCTGGAACACCCAGTAGGCGTAGGTGGCCCACCAGTTGTTGCGGTCGCCGTAGAGGACGATGGTGGTATCCGGCGTCACCCCGATCCGCCGCATCAGGCGCTCGAACCCGTCCCGGCCCAGGTAGTCGCGCCGCACCGGATCGTTCAGATCCCGGGTCCAATCCACCTCCACCGCACCGGGAATGTGCCCGGTCGAATAGAGGAGCGGGTCCTCGTTCGACTCCACGATCCGCACGCCGGGATCGTCCAGATGCTGCGCCACCCAATCCGTGGAGACCAGGACATCGGGGTGAACGTAGCCGCGACTCTCGATTTCACTCACCGTACGCCTCCTTTCGGGGCAGCCCCTCCTGCGGGCCATATTTGTGACCAACTATCTCATCATCTCTGTTCCACGAGCGCAAGACCGGGAACCGGGGCAAGCGCGCGGGGCAAGCACCCGCTTCTCTTACCGGCTGGATAGATGTATAGTCGAGTCAGTATCTCTGGTCTACGTTCGAGAGCCGGCTCCCAGGGACCGGGGCAACTGCAAGTGACGGCCGCAGCGGCCGTAGTGGTTGCTGATTGCGCCGTCACGAAGGGAGAACCGATGTCACGCAGCACTCTGGTTCGTCTCGTGGCCGGTCTGGTGCTCGCTCTCGGACTGCTCTTCCTGCCCGCGGCGGAGGCCGCTCCGGCAGGACGGAGCCTCCGGGAAGGGGATTCGATCGGCATCCAGCAGCTCGAGCTCGTCATCCGCAAGCTCGCCCAGCCGATCGCCGATCTGCTGGGTGTCTTCCAGATGGACAACGCCGGGCCCGTCCATCACGACCCCACGAGTCCCGGCGGCTGGGAAGGGGTCGGGATCGATCCGTTCGGGAGGCCGCCCAGACCACCCGGAACGCCGTGAGGGACGGCATCCGTAGGTAAGATTTACGCTGAAGTGAAGAAGTGAAGATGTCTGCCCGCAGGAGGGCTTTTTCATGAGCGACTGGCACCCTGACAGCGCAACGCTCGAGAAGTTCCTGAACGACCGCCTCCCGCAGGAAGGGAGCTGGGCTCTCCAGCGTCATCTGGTCACCTGCCGCCCCTGCGAGGAGCGGCTGCTCCGGCTCCTCTCGTCCCGGGAGGGTCCGGTGAGCTTTCGAGCCATGGCCGAGGCCGAGAGTGGGTACCGGGGCCTCCTCCAGGGGGCTCTCGCGGAGATGTGCCCGGCGGCGGCCGAGCGGAGGGCGTCGATCCAGCGCGAACGGGGCACGGCGCAAGAGCTCTGGCACGAGCTGAGGGGCGAGGGATTCGCAGAGGTCCGCCACCGGATCGCCGGCGACCGCCGCTACCGGACCCGGGGCCTGTGCGAGCTCCTCGTCGACGAGGCCCGGTGGACGGTGCTGGTGGAGCCCCGCAGGGCGGAAGAGGAGCTGCGCCTGGCCCTGGAGATCGCCGAGGACCTCGATCCGGACCTCTACGGCCCGGGCGCGGTCGAGGCGATTCAGACGAGGGCCTGGGCGTGGCTCGGCAACTGCCTGCGCGTCCTCGCGGACTTCCGCCAGGCCGAACAGGCCTTCCGCAGGGCCGGGATGTACTTCGCCAACAGTTGGCTCGACCCGCTGGACGAGGCCCTGATCCTGGAGCTCAAGGGGTCCCTGCGCCGCGGCCAGCGCCGCTTCGACGAATCGGTCCAGCTCTTCGACGAGGCGATCGCCCTCCTTCGGGAGGTCGGAGAGCTTCACCTGCAGGGACTGGCCGTGGTGGCCAAGGGCCTGGCGCTGCAGTACAAGGGCGATCTCCACGCGGGCGCAGATTGCTATCGCCTGGGCCTCGACCTGCTCGACGGCCGCGAAGAACCACGGGCCGTGGTCGCCAGCCACTTCAACCTCCTGAGCTGCCTCTTCGACAGCGGCGAGGTGCACGAAGCCGCCGCACTCATCCCGGAGGCGTGGCGCCGTCTGGAACAGGCCGGCACGCCGCACGACCTGCTCCGCCTGCGCTGGCTCGAGGGGCGGATCGCCGCCGCGCTCGGGCAGACCGCCGAAGCCGAGGAGATCTTCCTGTATGTCAAAGAGGCTTTCACCACGGACCACATCGCCTTCGACGTCGCCCTGGCGTCGCTCGATCTCGCGGCGCTCTACGCCCGGACGGGCCGCACCGCCGACGTGAAGCGGCTCGCCGGAGAGATCCTGCCCATCTTCCGGTCCTGCGAGGTCCCGCAGGAGGCGCTCGCGGCCCTCATCGTCTTCCAGAAGGCGGCCGAGATGGAACAGCTCACGCTCGGGCTTGTCGAGGAGGTCTCGACCGTCCTCCGGCGCTGCGGCGCCGGCTGCTGAAGAACTGGCAAGAAATTTGCTTTCTTTTCCAGGCGGGAGAGAGGGTGGGTGCAGAGGGAGAAGGTGGGCCGTTACATCCAGGAGGCGCTCCGAGCACGCCACGGCCCATCTCCTCCCTGATTCTTTTTTACACGGCTGATCCCAAATCTCCTCGGAAAAACGAAAAGCCCGGCCGGCCTCCAAGCCGGTCCGGGACCTCAGGAAGGCTCCGCCTCAGAAACGGTCTGTCGAGCCTGCGGTCGGGCTCAGTCCCCCTTTCCGACGAGGCTGACCGTGCTCGCTTGAGGCCCCTCGATCCCCTGCTCCTCCGCGAACCGGACGCGCGAGCCGACCTCCAGAGCCTCGAAGTCGTCGAGCACGGCGTTGCGGTGGAAGTAGACCTCGCGGCCGTCCTCGGCGGTGATGAAGCCGAACCCGTCCTCGGAGAAGATCCTGACGACGTTGCCCTCCGGCGGGAGCACCGGGGTCTTGACCTCGCCGCGCCGGCGCTGGGAAAACTCTTCGACCTGGCGCTCGGCGGCCTGGAAGGCGTCGCGGATCGCTACGTTCAGGTCTTCCGACTGCTTCTTGGCGACCAGCTCGGTGCCGGGGACCGTGATATCGATGCGGACCCGGAACGGGCCGCCGTCCTGGTGGTGCAAGCTCTCGCGTTCGACGGCGATCCGGCAGCTCGTCAGCCGGTCGTAGAAGCGCTCCAGCTTGGCCGCACGCCGCCGCAGGTCGGCTTCAAGGTCGGGGGACAGCTCGATCAGCTTGGTCGAAATCTCCAGGGGAACCTGCATGAGCACCTCCTTCTCGGTGTGCCGGGAGGACAAATCCTCCCCAGGGAGGAAAATAGCAAGGCCCGCGCCAGAGCCTCTGGCGCCATTTCATGTGGCTGCCGGCGGCGAGGTCTTCGCCCAACAGCGCAGAACCTCGGCGACGCTCCAGGCCTGGGCGATGCAGCCGCGAGGCCGGTAGGGCTCCTCGGCGTCGAAAACCTCGGCGATGGAGCCGACGCCGAATTCCTGGAGATGCGGGACGAAGCCCTCGAGGAACTGCCGCGCGGCGATTGGATCGTCCGGATGGACCCGCAGCCAGGCGTCGACGAACGGCCCGATCAGCCAGGCCCAGACCGTCCCCTGGTGGTAGGCGGCGTCGCGCGAGCGCAGGTCGCCGTCGTACCGCGGCTTGTAATCGGGATGCCCGGGCGCGAGAGACCGCAGGCCCACGGGCGTGAGGAGCCGGTCTTCGACGACGCGCAGCACCGGCTCCCAGCGCTCGCGGTCGAGCACCGGG
The DNA here is from genome assembly GCA_963842525.1 of uncultured Holophagales bacterium. Lineage (GTDB taxonomy): Bacteria > Acidobacteriota > Thermoanaerobaculia > Multivoradales > UBA5704 > UBA5704. The sequence goes on along the minus strand of CAWJGT010000006.1, from coordinate 119,290 downwards.
TGGTCCAGCGCGATGGCGAAGATCTGGTTCGGGCGGCACGCGGGATCGTCCCCCGGCTCGCCGTTCACCTCGCCGTCGACCACGTCGTAGAGATAGCCGCCCGCCTCGTACCAGAAGCGGCGGTTGAACGACTCCCGGCATTTGGCTGCGTGCCCGGCGAGCCTGTCCGCCACGGCTTCGCCGTCGGCGTCGGCCCGCCGCTGGCGCACCCAATCCTCCAGGAGCACCAGGGCGTTGTACCAGAGAGCGTTGATCTCCACCGCCTTGCCGCGGCGCGGGGTCACCACCCAGTCGTCGACCTTGGCGTCCATCCAGGTGAGCTGGTAGCCCTCGGCCCCCTGGCGCAGGAGGCCGTCCTCGGGGTCGATCCCGATGCCGAAGCGCGTGCCCCGCAGGTGGTGGTCGGCGATGTCGAGCAGCACGGGCAGGAGGTGGTCGAGGGTCCTCAGGTCGCCGGTGGCGACGAGGTAGCGGTGCAGCGCGTGGAAGAACCACAGGGCGGCGTCGGCGGTGTGGTAGACCCCTTCGCGGTCACCCTCGGGGAAGTAGTTCGGGATCAGGCCGTCGCGCACGTGGCGGGCGAAGCTGCGCAGGATGTACCCGGCTTCGAGCTGGCGGCCGGTGACCAGGGTCAGCCCTTCGAGGCTGATCATGGTGTCGCGTCCCCAGTCGGTGAACCAGTGGTAGCCCGCGATGATGCTGCGTGCCTCGTCGCCTTCCGCGCGGGCGCGGGCCGCGTCCTCCGCCCGCCCCGGGGTGACCACGAACGGGTCGGCGGCAAGCACGAGCCCGGTCCCGACCTCGTCGCGGATCGCCCGGGGGTCAGCGCAGGAGACCAGCCGCTGCCGGCGCTCGACCTCGGCGTCCCAGGCCTCGGAGGCGGTCATGGCACCGAGCACCTCCCACGGCTCGGTCGAGGCCACGAGGGCGGCTTCGTCGCCCAAGCCCAGGTCGGCCGCGAAGAAGCCCGGCGCCCACAGGTCACCCATGGACTCATAGCCGCGGCGGTACTCGACTTCGTAGAACACACCCTCGATCTTGCGGCCGGTGACGGTGAAGGACGGGTTCGCCCCCGCCAGCTTGAGGCGCAACGGCGGCACGGCCGGCAGGAATGACGAGCTGATCTCGTAGCGGTCGTCGATGACCTGCAGGCAGAACGGCGTGGCGAGGGCCGTCGAGACCGGAGCGTCCTGCGGCCGGATGTGGAGATAGGGGTGAATTTCCAGGCGCGGGACGCCGGGCCCTTCGAGCAGGGTATAGAGGACGCAGGCCGTGTTCTGCTGGTGAACGAGGACGACCCGCTTCTCGAGCACGTAGCCGTCGACCTCGTAGCGCCAGACGGGCAGGCCCGATTCGAGGCGGAACTCGCGCAGTGCTCGGGCGCCATGCGCCTCGCCGCCCAGAGGGACGGCCGAGTGATCAGGCAGGCGGAGGACCTCGGACGTCTGGCAGAGCATCAGCATCCGGCCGGCGGGCGCCGGCAGGGCGGCGACGAGCAACCCGTGATACCGGCGGGTCGCAATCCCCGCCAGGGTCCCCGAGGCATAGCCGCCGAGGCCGTTCGTGACCAGCCACTCGCGCGAGACCAGAGGGTCGGGCGAGGCTTCCGGTCCGAGCTCCTGGACCGGCTCCGGCTCTGCAGGTTCGACGAGCGTCTGGTATGCCAGGGCTTCAGCCATCGTAAAGATGCGGAATGCACAGCGTGTGCCGGAAAAAGACCTCACCCCCTGTCCCCCTCTCCCATCTCCCACCCACCCTATCCCCGGGAGAGGGGGAACGCATGCGGAGCCGTTCCGCGAGCGCTGGACGGAGCCCTGTCTTACGAGAGCTGCCGGATCCCTGTCGAGCGCAGAACCGCAGGACCGGTGGGCGCGGGGGCGCCGCCGGCGTTTTCGAGGGTGACGACGGCGGCGGTGGTGCCGGCAGGCATGGTCTCGGAGCTCAGCTCGATCCGCTCGCCGGGACGGGCGATGAAGGTGCCGCCGCTCACGGGTCCCTCGGGCGCCATCCACCAGAGCTGGTAGACCTTGTCCGCGTCCGCAGGCTGGAGGCCCTCGACATTGAGATACCAGTGCTTGTGGTCGGCGGCGACGAAAAGGAGGCCGCGCGCCTGGGGCTGGAGCCGCCCCTCCGGGCGCAGGGGACTGACCTCGACCGCGGGGGTGGTGACCATGTTGAGCTTCTCGCGCAGGCTGGCGAGCTGGGCACGCAGATCTTCGACCGGCTCGTTTCCTTGGAGGCCCCGGCGGCGCTCCTCTTCGAGCAACTGCCCGAGCTGCGTAGTCTTCGTCTGCTCTGTGATCCACTGATCGTAGAGCCAAGCGGACGACCCGGCGAAGATGAGGGCCAGGGATGCGGCCAACAGCACCGGCCAGCGCCTGGGAGGACGCGAGACCGCCGGCGGCCGAAGCGGCACGCGCGAGGTCGGTGGGGCCGGAGACGCAGCCGGTACCTCCTGCGAGGGGCGGACGGATGGGGCGGGCGGCGGGACGGCGGCGGCTTCCCGGGCGGGAGTCGGGACCGGCGCGGGCCGGGGCACTGCCTGCTCGGTCTGGGCCTGGGGCGCCTGGGGCGACGCCTCGCCAGCGATCGCCGCCATCAGGCGCTGCTTGACCTCGGGCGGCGGAGCCACGGGATCGAGCTCATAGGCGATCAGGCCGAGCACCTCGGCATAGAGGCGCGCCAGCGTCTCGGCGGTCTCGTCGGCGTCCGCCCCCGGCTCGAGGGCGTCACCGCCTCGTTCGAGGGCCTCGATCGCGGCGAGGATGGTCCGGTCTTCCGGTTGCGTGTCCTGACTCACAGCAGTTGCCTGACCTCGGAACGCAAACTGTTCCGCAGCTTTTTCATCGCCAACAGGGTCCGCGTCTTCACCGTGCCCAGGGGCAGGTCGGCCCGGGCGGCGATCTCGGTCTGGGTGAGGCCCTCGTAGAAGGCCATCTCCAGGACCTGCCTCTGTTCGGGCGGCAGATTGTCCAGCTCGCGCCGCACCCGCTCCCGCCGCTCTCGGAGGAATACGGCTTCGGCCCCGTCGGGGGATGCATGCCCGGCCGGCTGGTCGTGGTGCGCCGCCTCGTGGGTCCGCTCCACCACGCCGCGATGACGGAGGCGGTCGATGGCGCGGCTGCGGGCGATCAGCACCAGCCAGGTCGAGACCGACGAGCGTGTCGCATCGTACCGGGCGGCGCGGTTCCAGGCGTGGAGGAAGACCTCCTGCACGACGTCGCCGGCCTCGCCGGTGTCGCCCAGGATGCGCCGGGCGAGGGCGAGGAGGGTGGGCGCGTGGCGGTCGTACAGCGCGGCCAGCGCCTCCGTCCGGCCCTCGCTGACGAGGCGCAGCAACGCCGCATCGGGCAGAGAGCCCGAAGGGCCGGTTCGTGCTGAAATCGAGTCCGTATCCGGCATGTGTGTCGACGGGCCGCGCTCGGAAGTGCCTAGGATAACATGAGGCCGCAAGGCTCCGGGCCCACACCCGGGGTCCGTGCTGTCCTGAAAGGATCGAGGGAGCGCATGAACGAGACGGCAGTGGACCGCGGGACCGGGCCGGTGCAGCCGGCCATCCGGGTGATCCTGATGCCCAAGGACACGAACGCCCTGGGCACGATCTTCGGCGGCATCATTCTCTCCTACATCGACCAGGCCGGAGCGGTGGAGGCCCACCGGCACGCTCCGGGCCGGCTGGTGACCGTGGCCATGCGCGAGGTGGTGTTCCACGCGCCGGTCTTCGTCGGCGACCTGGTGAGCTTCTATACCGAGACCTTACGGCTGGGCCGGACCTCGATCACGGTGAAAGTGACGGTGGAAGCCGAACGAGGACCGCACGGGGTGAGCAGCGGCACGGTCAAGGTCACCGAGGCCGAGGTCGTGTACGTCCACGTCGACCGCAACGGCCAGCCGATCCCGCTCGGCGCCCCGCGGGAGGACGCGGAGCCTTGCCTTGGCTAGCGGCAAGCTTGTGGCGTCTTGGAGGAGCTTACGGTGCCTCAGCGGATCTCGCCTCGGCTCAAGGCAAGCTCGGGTGTCTTGGCGGAGCTTGGGTCGCTTGAGCGGAGCTTGCGCCATTTCGTCGCAAGCTTCTGGCGTCTTGGCGGAGCTTGGGTCGTCTTGGCGGAGCTTGTGGCGCCTCCGTGCAAGCTTGGGCTGTCTTGGCGGAGCCTGGGTTGCTTCAGCGGAGCTTACATCGCCTTGTCGCAAGCTGCTGGTGTTTTGGCGGAGCTTGGGCCGTCCTGGCGGAGCTTGCGGCGTCTCAGAGCAAGCTTACGTGGGCTTGGCGGAGCTTGCATTACCTCAGCGGAGCTTACGACGGCTCGCCGTAAGCTTACGACGGCTCAGCGTAAGCTCCGCTGGCCCGATGTAAGCTCCGCCACGCCGATGTAAGCTTACGTTGGCTCAGCGTAAGCTCCGCCAGACCGTTGCAAGCTCCGCTGGCGCAATGCAAGCTTACATCGGCTCAGCGTAAGCTCCGCTGGCTCGATGTAAGCTCCGCCACGCCGATGTAAGCTTACGCTGGCTCGTTGCAAGCTCCGCTAGGCCGTTGCAAGCTCCGCTGGCGCGATGCAAGCTTACGCCGGCTCAGCGTAAGCTCCGCTGGCGCGATGTAAGCTCCGCTATGCCGATGTAAGCTTACGTTGGCTCGCCGTAAGCTCCGCCAAGGCGTTGCAAGCTCCGCTGGCGCAATGCAAGCGACGAAGGAGCGGCGACCCCGGGTCTGGAAACGAAAAATATTCCCAAGCCCCAGAGGGGCGGCAGCAAACCCGTTGCCCAAACGAATCTGCTGCCGCCCCTCTGGGGCTTGGAGAAAAATGGGCCTCCTCACCCGGGGTCGTCGCTCCTTCGTCGCGCCTGACCCCGGGCTACACGCCTGAGCCTCTCTGAGGCTCTTTTTTGCAACAGCCGGGGAAAGAGTGCCGGCAGCAGAGTGGCTAGCAGATGCTGAGGCATAGGCACGCCTCTGGGGGGTTCGAATTCCGTTAGACGGCGGTGGCACAACTGCGAGAGCTTAGGTATTCGCTGAGATGAAGACTTCCCCGACCGTTCTGGGCAGGCTGCTTGAGGAGATCTCTTGGGAGGGGAACGCGCGGCACTACCGCAAAGGCGGCCGCGGCTTTGAGAACGTCCTCACCGCTGAGGTCTTTCAAGCGCTCAACTTCCTTCCGCGCGCAGAATTCCTTGGACGCGTAGTCAAATCACTGCAGGGCGGCGCTCAGGGAACTCGCGAACTGCTGCACGACCAAATCGAGGATCTCGAGTTTAGCTTCCTTCCGGGAGACATCTATCTAGCCAAGCAGACTCCTAAGGGCGTGCCGCTCTGCGTGCAGCCAGACGGTATTCTCCAAGCCAATCGCGTCTACTGTCTCATCGAGGCGAAGCGCCTGAAAAAGGCTTGCTTTCAACCGGAGCAGTTGGCTCGTGAATTCGTGACAACGCTGCAGGAGGCACGAGGCCGAAGACCTCTTCTGCTTCTTGTCTTGGCGGAGGCACCCCCTGTTCGCGTGCAGCGTTCCGCGCGCCTTCCTATTCGTGATGCCATCGCCAAGTATCTTGAGCCGGTACTTCAACGCACGGGTCAGCGCTTCCCGCCGGCCGACCAGCTTCTTGAACAGGTCGATGCGATTGTTGCCTACATAACATGGGAACAGCTTGGTGGTGCCGTTAGTGCGGCACCTGACGACTTCGCCAACCCCGATCCTTCGGTGCGGAAGGCCGTCCACCGGCTGGCAAGCGTCCTGTTGAAGTCGATCGAGTGGCATTCAAATGGCTGAGTTCTTTCTTGCAATCGGTACTTTTGGCACTCTTTCAGGTTTCCGCTGGCCCGGCCGCTGGCAGTGCCGGGCGGACAGAGATTCCTGATCCGATGCAGATCGAGGTCTCACTCGGCGCTGATGTCGACGCGGGAGGGACGGCCCGGGCGTCGTTCGATCAGCAGCCGCTCGGCAAGGCAAGAGCCTATCCGGAGACGGATTTTTTGTCTGTGATCAGGCTCGCGTACGGATGCTGACGGTGAAGAAGGTTGCTGAGACCTCGACAGAAGTAGTTGTCGAAGCAGCACCGATGCTGGTCAGCGAATGGCCCCTCCAGGATGTCGATTTGACCGTCGCTCTCGTGAGCAAGGATGGCCGAGTGGTTGGGCAACAGTTCTGGAACGATCTCACCCTCGGCGCATGGTCCCGGAGTTATAAACCGCCCAAAGCCGCGTTCAGGATTCCCGTACAGCAATGGCGCGAGCTTTTCGCAGACGGTTCGGCGCCTCTCCTGCGAATCACGGTAGACATTCAGGAGTAGAGACGCCGTGGCGTCCTGCCTCACCCCTCGAACGGATGGTAGCAGTGACGGCAGCGGGCTTCGTAGGCTTCGTTGTCGCCGACCTGGAGCTGCTCGGTGCCGCCGGCGATGCGCTGGCTGTAGTGGGCGGGCGCGCCGCAGCGGATGCAGACGGCGTGCATCTTGTCCACGTACTCGGCGAGGGCGAGGAGCAGGGGCATCGGCCCGAAGGGACGGCGCAGATAGTCGAGGTCGAGCCCGGCGACGATGACCCGCACGCCGGAGTCGGCCAGCTCGCCGACGAGCTGGACCAGGCCGGCGTCGAAGAACTGCGCCTCGTCGATCCCCACCACCTGCACCCCTGGAAGGAGCTTGCGCCGCAGCTCGCAACTGCAGGTCACCGAGACCGCCTCCAGCTCGCGGTTGTCGCGGGTGACCAGCCGTTCCGGCGCATGGCGATGGTCGGCGGCCGGCTTGAACACCTGGACCGTCTGGCGGGCGATGGTGGCGCGCCGCAACCGGCGGACGAGCTCCTCGCTCTTGCCGGAGAACATGCCTCCGGAGATCGCCTCTACATGGCCGCGCGTGCGCTCGGTCATCCGATCCTGGATGCTCACGATGCCTGGAAATGTACCGCAGCCACCCCCGGCCCGCCAAGAGGGCGACATGGAGCGCAGCCTCTGCTATGATTTTCGTTCCTTATGCCTGAGAAGCGACGCACCAAGAGGATCTTCTCGTACGACGAGGCGATCTCCACCTTCCCCGTGGTCCGCGACGCCACGGCCGAGGCGGTGCGCCAGATGGAGGCGCTGGTCAACACGTTGGGCAGCCGCGAGGAGCAGGAATCGCGCCGCCCGGAGCTGGAGGAGGCCCGCGAGCTGATCTTCCGCTGGTGGGCGGAACAGGTCAGCTCGGTCGGCTGCGAGGTCAAGGGGCTCTGGCTGGTGGACTGGGACAGCGGCGACGGCTACTACTGCTGGCGTTTCCCGGAAGAGTCGCTGGGCTTTTTCCACACCTACGACGAAGGGTTCGCCGGGCGCCTGCCCGTCAATTGATTTTCAACTGGCCCACCTGATCCTCCTGCGCCGCCTTGCGGCGCAGGAGCCTCGATCCAATCTTCCGCCTCCCGGCGCCGGGCTGTACCAAACACCGCGCCCTGGACGGTCCGATAGCGCTCTTTCGGCGGCCCGGGATCGAGCTGCGCCAATGCGCGCACCAGCGGCACCCGCTTCTTCCCCGCCGCCATCAGCCGCTCCGCCGCCGCGACCACGCCCGCGGACTCCAGCAGCAGCGCGTCGTGGAGGAGCTCTTCTTCCGGCCGGCGCGGGTTGTCCCGGAAACGGCCGAGGGCCGTCCGCACGCCGCGCACCAGGTCTTCGGCGAGCCCCAGGCCGCGCAGAAAGAGGTCGAGCCGGCCGCCGGCCGCGAGCGATCCCAGCCGGTCGACGGCCCCATGCAGGAGGAGCAGCAGCTCCAGCAGGTCGTCGTCGATCCGCGGCGCGCTCTCCCCGATGGCTGACCGGATCGCGGCGATGTGCGCATGCAGCCGGTCCACCCGGTCGAAGGTCTGGACGCCGTCCAGACCCGCATAGAGCGGGCGGACGTACTGCTCGATGCGCCGGCGGGTCTCTGGTTCCATGGGAATGCGGGGCGGGGTCAGCGGCGGCTGGCCTCGGCGAAGAGCTGCTCGAGTCGCCCGAGCGTCAGGCCGCGGAGGCTTGCCGCCACGGCATGGGCCTGGCGCAGCCGGTCGGCCGGGTAGGTCTGGGCGACGCCGAGGGTCACCAGCCCCATCTCCGCCGCCGCGGCGAGCCCGGCGGGGCTGTCCTCGACGGCGAGGACCTCGTGGGGGTGGATCATCCGCTCCGGCAGCGGCGGCAGGGAGTTGAGCGCCTCCAGGGCGCGCTGGTACCCCTCGGGGTCGGGTTTGCTCGCGGTCACGTCCTCGGCGGTGACGAGGACCTTGAAGCGGTCGCGCAGCCCGGCCTGGCGGAGCGCCCCCTCGACCTCCTCCAGCAGGGCGCCGGTCACGATGCCCAGCATCCGGCGCGCCGCCGAGAGCTTCCCGGACCAGCTCGGCGGCGCCGGGAAAGATGGGATAGCCGCGCTCGCGGATCTTCTCCTGGTAGTACGAGGCCTTGCGCGCGATCAGCCGCATCAGCCGGGGCGCCGCCGGCTCCTCGCCGGACTGGCGCAGCGCCGCCGTAAAACAGGCGCGGTCGTCGAAGCCGAGGTAGTGGCTGTAGTAGTCCTCGGCCGAGAGGGAGATCCCTTCCTCGCCGAGCACCCGCTGCAACACCTCGAGGTGGATCGGCTCGTCATCCACCAGGATTCCGTTGAAATCGAACAGGACGGCGCGCAGCACAGGGCGATCATATCCCGGGCGTCACCCCTACCGCCGGGGCCAGCCGGGCGGTCATCTCGCGGGCGAGGGCCTCCAGGTACGGCGGGCGCAGGAGGTCTTCGTGGCCTCCGGGGAGGTCGACGATCTCCAACGGGCCGGCGATCCAGAGGTCCCAGCCAAGGGCCCTTCGCCCCTGTGCCTCGGGCGGCTGGGTCATGGCGCGGAACTGGACCGCGCGCAGCGGCAGGGGCTCCAGCCGGGCGCGCTCGATGGCCCGCACGTTGGCGCGCAGGACCTCCCAATGCCGGTGGGCCTGCTCGGCGTCGAAGCTCTCGGGAAGGACCCCGCTCTGGCGCGCCAGCTCCAGCAGCCAGTCCAGGCGCTCCTCCGGCGCGATGCGGCGCAGGTCGTCGAGCGGGGCGCGCAGGCTCTTGCCTGCCGAGGTGGCAAGCTCTTCGGCGAACGATCCGAGGAGGATGGCCTCGTCGGCCGGCCCGGGGAGCTCGGCCGGCGGCGCATGGCTGTCGATCAGCACCAGGAGGTCCACCTCCTCCCCCTCCCGGTGCAGCTTGCGGGCCATCTCGAAGGCGACGGTCCCGCCCGTGCACCAGCCGCCGAGCCGGTACGGGCCGTGCGGCTGGACCGTGCGCACCGCCTCCACATAACGGGCGGCGATGGGCTCCAGGTCCGCCAGCACCTCGCCGCCCGCAAGGCCCGGCGCCTGGAGGGCGTAGAGCGGCTGCTCCGGACCGAGCTGGCGCGCCAGCGCGAGGTAGTTGTTGACCGTGCCGTTGGCCGGATGCGCGAGGAAGATCGGCGGCCGGACGTCCTCCCCGGGCACGATGGGCTGGACGGGCACCAGCGGCGAGACCGGCGGCGCCTCCTTCGCCTCATCCTCGGGAGCCGCCCCGGCCGGCGCGCCGCCCACCCATTTCTCCAGCAGGGCACGCCGCTCCGGCGAGAGCTGCCGGCGGCGGGAGGCGACCTGCTGGCGCCGCTGCCGGAGGCCCTCCTGCGGCGCCTCCCCCGCCTCATCGCCGGGCGCCGCCGCAGCCTCCACCTGCTCGGACGCGACCTGCCGGCGCTCCGGCGGCCCGAAGGCCAGGGGCAGGTCGCGAAGGGTCTGCGCCGGGTCCTCCACCATCCCCTCCAGGCCGCGGCGCACGTCGGCCAGCAGCCTCTCGACGGTGGTGCGGTCGAAGAGGTCGGCGCTCCAGGCCACCGACAGGAGGAGGCTTCCCTGACTCTCGACGGCCGAAAACGAGAGATCGAACTGCACCACGGCGGGGCCGGGGGGCAGCACGGCGACCTCCAATCCGGGCAGGTCGAGGGACGACGGCCGGTTGTTCTGCAGCACGAAGAGGACCTGGAAGAGCGGGTTCCGGCTCGGGTCGCGGCGGGTCTGGAGCACCGCGACCAGCTTCTCGAAGGGGAGGTCCTGGTGGTCGAAGGCGCCCAGGGTCAGGTCCCGCACCCGCTCCAGCAGCGAGCTGACCGAGGGATTCCCGGCGAGGTCGGGCGCCAGGACGAGGGTGTTGATGAAGAAGCCGATCAGGGGCTCGATCTCCAGGCGGTTGCGGTTGGCGACCGGGGTGCCGATGCCGATCCGGTCCTGCCCGGACCAGCGGTGGAGCACGGCCTGGAGCCCCGCGAGCAGAACCATGAACAGCGTCGCCCCGTGCCGCTGGGCAAGCCCGGCGAGGCCCGCCAGCAGGTCCGGCGGGAGAAAGATCGTCTCGGAGTCGCCGCGTCCGCTCAGAACCGCGGGGCGCGGCCGGTCTGTAGGGAGGTCCAGAGCGGGGGGCTCGCCGCCGAGCCGCTCCCGCCACCAGGCGAGCTGCGTTTCCAGGGCTTTGCCCTGGAGCCACTGCCGCTGCCACTGCGCGAAGTCGGCATACTGGATCGGCAGCTCGGGCAGCGGCGACGGCCGTCCCGCGGCAACCTCAGAAAACGCCTGATAGAGGGCGCTCAGCTCGGCCGTCATCACCTCCTCCAGCGACCAGCCGTCGCAGACGGAGTGGTGGAGGTCGAGAAGGAGGGCGTGCTCGCTCTCTCCGAGACGCAGCAGGGTGGGTCGGAAGAGCGGTCCGCGGGCGAGGTCGAACGGCCGGCTGGCCGCCGCGGCGGCCAGCCGGTGCAGCTCGGTCTCGCGCACGGCCGGGGGGAGGGCGTCGAGGTCCACCCCTGGCAGGTGCCAGGCGCCAGGCGTGTCGATCACCTGGACCGGCCCCTCCGGCGTGGCGACGAACCGGGTGCGCAACACCTCGTGACGGCGGCGGATCTCGCCCAGCGCCCGCTCCAGGGCCGCGGCGTCGAGCCGGCCGGTCAGCAGGGCGGGGAGGAAGCTGTTGTAGGCGGTGCTCCCCGGCTGGAGCTGGTCGATGAGCCAGAGCCGCTCCTGGGCGAACGAGAGACGGAGATGGTCACTCCCGGGTGCCCTCAGCGCTGGCACGATTGGAGGCGGGACAGCTCCTGCGGCAGTCTGGCGCGCCCGCTCGGCGAGCCGGGCCAGGCCGGCCACGGTCGGCTCGCGGAAGAAGTCGCGCAGCGAGACCTCCGCGCCCAGCAGACCGCGCAGGCGGGAGAGGACCCGGCCGGCGAGGAGCGAGTGGCCACCGAGCGCGAAGAAGTCGTCGTGAATGCCGATCCGCTCGCGGCGCAGGACATCGGCCCAGGCGCCGGCCAGGATCTCCTCGACCGGATTGCGCGGCGCCTCGAAGGGGCGCTCCGAGGAGCCGCCGGCCTTCTCCAGGAGGGCCAGGGCGCGGCGATCCACCTTGCCGCCCGGGGTCACCGGGAGGGCGTCGAGGACAGTCACCCCGGCAGGGACCATCCACGCCGGCAGCCGCTGGGCCAGGAAGCCTCGGATATCCGGGGGAATCTGCGGGGTGGCCCCCGCTTCGAGCACCACAAAGGCGGCCAGCCGCCGCCCGCCGTCCGTCTCCTGGACCACGACAGCGGCCTCCCGCACCCCGGGGCAGCCGGCGAGGACGGTTTCGACCTCCCCCGGCTCGATGCGGAGGCCGCGGATCTTCACCTGGGTATCGGTCCGCCCCAGGAACTCGATGGCACCGTCCGGCCACCCCGGCGACCCCGGCCGCTCCGGCCGCCGGCGCGCCAGGTCGCCCGTGCGATAGAGGCGCTCGCCGGCCTCGAACGGGCTCGGCACGAAGCGCTCGGCGGTGAGGTCCGGCCGGCCGAGATAACCGCGGGCCAGACCGTCGCCGCCGATGCACAGCTCGCCGGGCGTACCCACCGGCACCGGCCGCAGGAGCGGATCGAGCAACCAGACCCGGGTGTTGGCGACCGGACCGCCGATCGGAACCGTCCGTCCCTCGGGCACGGATTCCACGTGGTGCCAGGTCGCCAGCGTGGTGCCCTCCGCGGGGCCGTACAGGTGCACGAGCCGCAGCTCCGGCCCGGCCGCCGCCAACGCCTCGCGGACCCGCTGCGGCGTGACCGCCTCGCCGCCGAAGAGCAGCCAACGCAGGTCGCGCGCGACCTGCGGCGCCTCGCGGACCACCTCGTTGAAAAGAGCTGTGGTGAGGAACATGGCCGTGACGCCCCGCCGCCGGACCTCCTCGGCCAGCATCGCGGGTGCCAGAGCCACCTCGCGTGAAATCACCACCAGCGCCGCTCCGGTCAGGAGCGCCCCCCAGACCTCGAACGTGGTGGCGTCAAAGGCCGGGCTCGAGGCGTGGGCGATACGGTCGCCCGGCCCCAGGTGGATGTAGTCGGTGTTCAGCGCCAGCCGGGCGATGGCATGGTGGAGGATGGCCACGCCTTTGGGCTTGCCGGTGGAGCCGGAGGTGTAGATCACGCAGGCGAGGTGGTCGCCGCCGCCGAGCCCCTCACCCCCGGCCCCTCTCCCATCGCCCTCCCATCCCCCGGGAGAGGGGAGAACCACTGCTGCCCCCGAATCCTCGCGAAGAAACGCCCGCCGCTCCGCCGGATCGGCCGGATCGATCGGCACATACGCCCCACCCGCCTTCAGGACCGCCAGCATGGCTACGACCAGCTCGGGCGACCGCTCCATCTCCAGGACCACCCGTACTTCCGGCCCCACCCCGAGCGCACGCAGCCGGTCCGCCAGCTCATCCGCCCGGGCAGCCAGCTCGCCGTAGGTCAGCCGCTCTTCGCCCTCCGGGCCGGTCCAGATCAAGGCCGGGGCCTCGGGATTGCGCTCGACCACGGCCGCGAACAGTTGGTGGAGGGGGAGGTTTCGCGGATACTCCGCCGCCGTGCCGCTCCACTCGTCGAGGACCTGCCTGCGCTCGGCCGGGGTGAGCAGCGGCAGGTCTCCCAGGGGGCGGGAGGGATCGGCCACGGCGCCTTCGGCCAGGAGGACCAGGCGCTCCAGGAAGCGGTCCATGGTCTCGGGCTCGAAGAGGTCGGTCCGGTACTCCACCTGGACGAGGAGGTCCGGGCCGGCTTCGAGGACGTGCAGCGCGACGTTGAACTTGGCGTGGGTGATCACCGGCGGACGCTCGATCAGCTCCAGACCGGCCGCCTTGGGGATCGCGGCGCCGGGATCGAAGCTGAAGACGGCGTTGATCAGCGGCAGCCGGGACGGGTCGTGGGGCAGCCGCAGCGCTCGCAGCAGGTGGGCGAACGAATAACCGCTGTGCTCGTGCGTGTCGAGGACAAAGGCGCGCGTGGCGGCCAGATGCTGGAGGAAGGTCGGGTCGCCTTCGGCTCGGCTGCGGAAGGGCACCAGGTCGACGCAGTGGCCGACGAGCCGGTCCCCCCCTTCGAGCGGCCGACGGTTGGCCGGCCCGCCGACGATGAGGTCGTCCTGCCCGGTCCAGCGGTGGAGCATCGCCGTATAGGCGGCGAGCAGCGAGATGAAGAAGGTCACGCCCCGGCCCCGGCTGAATTGGTGGAGCGCCCGATGGACGTCCGGATCGAGGACCAGGCCGCGGCGCGAGCCGGCGAAGGTGCGCACCGGCGAGCGCGGCCGGTCGGCGGGCGGCTCGAACACCGGGAGTGTCCCGGCGAAGCGCGAGAGCCACCAGGCCTCGTCCTCGGGCGTCGGGGCTCCCTCCGCCGCCAGCCAGGCCACATAGTCGCGGAACCGCATCGCCGGCGGCAACACGGGCCTGCGTCCGGCGCGCCCGGCCTCGTAGATCACCAAGACGTCGCGGATCAGGATCACGATCGACAGCCCGTCGGCCACGATGTGATGGACGAACACCCCGAGCCGGTGCACCGGACGGCTCCGCGGCCCCAGGCGCAGCAGGGACGCATGGATCAGCGGCCCGCGGGTGAGGTCGAAGACGCGCAGGCTCTCGGCGGTGAGCCAGCCCTGCGCGGCCTCCTCGCGCCGCTCGGGTGGGCACCCCGACACATCGACCAGCGGCACGTCGAGGAGAAGCTGGGGAAGGACGACCTGCACCGGCTCGCCCGCATCCGCGGGTGGCACGACCGAGCGCAGGGCCTCGTGCCGGTCCACCACCGCCTGGAGCGACCGCCGCAGGAGGTCCACGTCCAGCGGCCCGCGCATCTCCACGATGCCCGGCTCCAGGTAGGCGAGCGAGGCCTCCTCCCCGAGCTGGGTCACGGTATAGAGATCGCGCTGGGACGCGGTGAGCGGCACCTCGGCCGGGGCCATGGACGGCCGATGCCGCCGCGGGCGGAAGCGCTCCTGGAGCGCCGCGATCGAGGGGAGGCTCGCGAGCACCGCGTCCGGGTCCACCCCGAAATCGACCAGGCAGGCCACCTCGTCCACCCCGGCATCGCGCAGCCGCTCGACGATCGGGGACACGGACTCCGGCGAGCCGATGAGAGCCGAGGCCTTCACATAGCGCTGGTAGGCAAGCTCCAGCATGTACTCGAAGTCCTCGCGCGACAGGCGCTCGAAATCGACCGGCGCGCCCTCGCTCGCCAAGGCGTTCTGGACCAGTCCGACCGAAGACTCCATGTAGGCGTAGAACGGCCGGCGCGCGGCGTCGATCGCCTGCTCGGCGTCAGGGCCGAGGAAGGTATGGAGGAGCAGGGCCACATGCCCCCGTTCGGGCGGGTGGCCGGCGCCCGCCAGGGCCTCGCGATAGATGGCCAGGTTGGCGGCGAGCGCGTCCGGCGTCTGGCCCATGAGATTGGTGAGCACGCCGGCGCCCATCTCGCCGGCGGCCCGGTAGGTGTCCGGGTTGTTGACGATGGTGATCCAGACCGGCAGGTCGCGCCGCGACGGCAGGGGAAAGATGCGGAGGTCGACCTCCTTGCCGGCGCCGTCGAGCAGGCGGACCGCTTCGCCCTGCCACAGCCGGCGGACCGTCTCGGCGCGCTCGAACATCAGGTCCCTGTGGCGCCCGTAGGCCTCGGGCGCCAGGGCGAAGTCGTTGGGGTGCCAGCCCGAGGCGTAGGAGAGCCCGATCCGGCCGCCCGACAGGTTGTCCACCAGGGCCCACTCCTCGGCTACCCGCACCGGGTGGTGCAGGGGGAGCACGACGCTGCCCGCCCGCAGGGCGATCCGCTCCGTCTCGCGCGCCAGGGCCGCGGCGAGCACCGAGGGATTGGGCGACAGGCCGCCGAACGGGTGGAAATGGCGCTCGGGGAACCAGATCGAATTGAACCCGTGGCGGTCGGCGAAGCGCGCGGTGTCGAGCAGCAGGTCGTACTTGCCGGCCCGGAACTCGGCCGCGTAGTTGCCGAAGAAATAGAGGCCGAAGCGGACGCCGTGGTCTTCCAGGGCTTTGTGGGCCGCGGGCTCCGCCGTCTGCACCCGTTTCGCCACCGGCGCGAGGGCCGGCTTGACCCCACGCCGCTCCCACGAGCCGGCGGCGGTCGTCACCGGTTCTGGAGGAGCGGGGAGGGATGGCGTTGCCGTGCCGAGCATCTGGAGCTGCTGCGCCACGAGCTGGTTGAACCCCTCGTTGAACGCCTGGATCTGCATCGCGAACAACCGCTCCATGGCCGGAGCATCGGTCCTTTTCTCTGTTTCTCCCCCTCTCCCGGGGAAAGGGAGTGCGGCTGGGAGAGGGGGATCAAGGGGGTGAGGGTCCGCCGGCAACGTTTGGTCCAGGAAGCTCGCCAGCGCCGCGATCGACGGGAGCTGCTCGAAGAGCTGGCGGATCGTCAGCTTGACCCCGAAGGACTCCTGGAGGCCGCGCAAGGCCTCGACCAGCGCGAGCGAGTCGGCGCCCAGCTCCAGGAACGGTGCCTCGATGTCGATGTCCTTTGGCTCGATGCGCAGCACCCGCCCGACGATCCCCTGCAGGGTCGCGGCGATGCGGCTGTGGCGGTTGGAGGGAGAAGGCTGGGACATGGACCGAGTCTCCTGATCAGAGGGCTTCGCTGCCGGCCTCGCGGAGCGCGTCGAGCTGCCGGCCTCGAACCAATACCGCTGCCGCTGGAAGGGATACGTGGGCAGGCGAACCAGGCGGGCGCCGTCGGGGTGGACCCCCGTCCAGTCGATCGGATGGCCGAGCGTGTACAACGACCCCAGCGCATCGAGCATCGTCTCGCGCTCGTCCCGGCCGCGGCGGAGCGACGCCAGCAGGGTCGCGCTCTCCAGGCACTGGGAGATCGCCACCGCGAGCACCGGGTGAGGGCCGATCTCCAGGAACAGGGCACGGTCCGCCAGGACGCCGATCGCGTCGGCAAAACGGACCGGCTGCCGGACGTTGCGCCCCCAATACGACCCATCCAGGTCCGGCCCGGCCACGGCTGCCCCTGTTACGGTCGAGATCATCGGGAGGACGACCGGCCGGGGCCGCAGGTCGGCGAGGCCGGCTTCCACCTCCCGGTCGAAGGGCTCCATCCCCGCGCTGTGGAAGGCATAGTCGACGCGCAGCCGGCGGCAGGTGATTCCACGCGCCTGAAGGGCCGCCACAGCTTCGTCCAAGGCATCGGGGGTACCTGCGATCACCACGGCCGCCGGGCTGTTCACTGCCGCAATCGAGACATCGAGCCCAGCCAGCGCGGCCCGGGCCTCCTCCTCGGGCAGCTCGACGGCGACCATCCCTCCTTTTCCCCGGCCCGGCTCCATGGCCCGGCCGCGGACGCAGGCCACCCGTATCCCCTCTTCGAGGGTCAGGGCGCCTGCGACGTGCGCGGCCGCGATCTCGCCGACGCTGTGGCCGATCACCGCGTCGGGGACCACCCCCCAGGAGCGCCAGAGGGCGGCGAGCGCCGCTTGCAGGGCGAAGAAGGCGGGCTGGGCCAGCTCGGTGTGCGAAAGGGCGTCCTCGTCCCGGTCCAGGCGGTCGAAGAGGGGCTCGCCGAGCCAGGGCCGGAGCAGCTCGTCGCAGCGCTCCATCACCTCGCGGAAGACCGGCTCCCCGGCGAAGAGCTGCCGCCCCATGCCGGGCCACTGCGGCCCCTGGCCCGAGAAGGCGAAGACGATCCCGCCCCGGTCGCCGCGGCGGGTCCGGCCCACGGAAAGGCCGGCGACCGCCTCGCCGCGCGCAAAAGCCTCCAGCCGGTCGGCCAGCTCCGGCCGCGAACGGGCCACGGCGGCCAGGCGGTGCTCGTGATGGCTGCGGCGGAGGGCTGCGGTCCCGGCGAGGTCCGGGAGCGACCCATCCCCCGCCTCGCGCGCCACCGCCCGCGCCAGATCCCGGAGAGCCTCGGGTGTGCGGGCAGAGAGGGGCACCAGCTCCGGCCGGCCGGACCGGTCGGATCGGTCCGATCGGATCGGATGACCCGCGGCCTGCAGGGCGGCGAGCGAGCCCCACAGCGTCCCGCGGCCATCCTCGTTCCGGCGCAAGGACGGGAGCCAGGCCGCGCGGGCTCCGGACGCCGCAAAGCACTGTTCCAGCGGCGTGGCCAGGATCGGATGCCCGTCGACCTCCAGGAAGAGGCCGTGCCCCGTCGCAAGGAGCTGTCCGACGGCCTGCGAGAAGAGGACCGGCCGCCGCAGGTTGTCCGTCCAGTAGTCGCCGTCCATGGGCCGGTCGAGCGGCTCTCCGGTGAGGGTCGAGATCAGGGGGATCCGGGGAGGGCGCGGGGCGAGGCCGCGCAGGGCCTCGCGCATCGCGGGCAGATGCGGCTCCACCTGGGCGGTGTGCGCCGCGGCGTTGGCGGCGACGCGGGCGGCGAACCGCCCTTCGGCCTTGACGAGCGCGAGCAAGGCATCGACCGCGGCCGGCTCGCCCGCCACCACGGCCGAGACCGGGCTGAGCTCACCGGCCAGCTCCAGCCGGTCTCCCTGGACCGAAATCCGCTGCCGGACCTCGTCAGGCGCGAGGGCCACCACGCCCAGCGCCCCCCGGCCGTCGATCTTCCCCAAGGTCCGTCCGTACTCGACCGCGACCCGCAGGGTGTCGTCGAACGAGAGCGCCCCGGCCGCATAGGCCGCCGCGACCTCGCCGACGCTGTGCCCCACCACCGCGTCGGGCTCGACGCCCCAGGAACGCCAGAGGTCGCAGAGCGCCATCTCCACGGAGATCAGGATCGGAAAGACGAGCTCGACCTCGCCCCAGCGCTCTCCACCCCTGGTCAGCTCGGCCAGGAGCGACCAGCCGGTCAGCGGCGCCAGGACCCGGTCGGCGCGTTCCAGGCGGGCGCGCAGCAGCGGCTCGGAGCGCAGGAGGTCGCGCGCCATGCCCGGCCACTGCCAGCCCATGCCGGAGAAGACGAAGACCAGAGGACCCTCACCCCCGGCCCCTCTCCCATCCGCACTCCCGCCCCCCGGGAGAGGGGAGGAAGACCTCTCCAGCTCAAGGCTTTTTCCTTGTTCCCCCCTCTCCCGGGGGATCGGGAGTGCGGATGGGAGAGGGGGGCCAGGGGGGTGAGGGTCCCGCAGCCCCTCCAGCACCATGTGGCAATTGGTGCCCCCCCACCCGAACGAGCTGACCCCGCCTACCGCGGCCTCCTGCTCAGGCGCGGGCCAGGGACCGAGCGCGGTCTGGACGCGCAGCCGCAGCTCCTCGAAGGGGATGTCCGGGTTCGGCGTCCGGAAGTGCAGGGTGGGCGGGATCGCCCGGTGGTGGACTGCCAGGGCGAGCTTGATCAGCCCGGCGATGCCGGCCGCCCCCTCCTGGTGCGCGATGTTGGTCTTGGCCGAGCCGAGGACCAGGGGGCGGGAGGGATCGCGGTCCGCGCAGAGCACCGCGGCGAGCGCGCGGGCCTCGATGGGATCGCCCAGCCGCGTGCCCGTGCCGTGCGCCTCCACGTACTGCACTCGGCCGGGATCGACGCCCACCCGCGCATAGGCGTCCTGGAGGACCTCCACCTGGGCCTGCGGGTTAGGCGCGGTGAGGCCGTTGCTCGCGCCGTCGTTGTTCATCGCGCCGCCGCGGATCAGGCAGTAGATCCGGTCGCCGTCGGCCAGCGCCCGCGACAGCGGCTTGAGCACCACCACACCGCCCCCCTCGCCGCGGGCAAAGCCGTCGGCCCCGGCGTCGAACGCCTTGCACCGGCCGTCGCCGGAGAGGCCGCCGAACTTGGTCAGCTCCACGGCGACTTCCGGGGTCAGGATCAGGTTGACCCCGCCCGCGAGCGCCACGGACGACTCGCCCTCCCACAGGCTGCGGCAGGCAAGGAGGACCGACACCAGGGACGACGAGCAGGCGGTGTCGACCGACAGGCTCGGTCCGCGCAGCCCCAGGAGATAGGAGACCCGGTTGGCGACGATGCTGAGCGACGTGCCCGGCCCGGTGTGGGAGGTCACGGGTGCCCCGGACATTTTGTGGAGGTCGCTGTAGTCGTGGAAGATGACGCCCACGAAGACACCCGTCCGGGTCCCGGCGAGCGACCGCGGCGGGATGCCGGCGTCCTCCAACCCCTCCCAGGCCAGCTCGAGCATCAGCCGCTGCTGGGGGTCCATCTCCGTCGCCTCGCGCGGCGAGATGCCGAAGAAGAGGGGGTCGAATTCATCGATCCGGTCGAGGAAGGCGCCGCGCCGCGTGTTGATCGTCCCCGGCCGGTCCGGATCGGGGTCATACCAGGCCTCGGCGTCCCACCGGTCGGCGGGGACCGTGCGCGTGGCATCGACGCCGTCGCACAGCATCCGCCAGTACGACTCGATGTCCGGAGCCTCCGGGAACCGGCACGCCATGCCGACGATGGCGATCGGCTCGTCGACGGAACGGCGTGCCTGGGCCAGTCCCGCCGGTCCCGCCGTCCGCAGCGCAGCGCTCTCCCCGGCCGCGAGGTGCCGCGCCAGCTCCTCCACTGTCGGATACGCCCAGATCAGCGTCGGCGAAAGCGTCCTCCCCAGCTCCTCCGACAGCTCGGCGATCAGCCCTGTGGCTCCGGCCGAATCCAACCCATACCGGCTGAACCGCTCCTGGGGATCCAGAGCCGAAGGCTCGATACCCAGGCGGCCTGCCAACCGGGCCACCAGCACCGCGCGAAGCCTGGCTTCCGTCACGGACTCCTCCTCCATATCGGCGCCTGATCTTCCTCGGGCGCCGCCGCGGCCGGCGCTTCGCCCACCCACTTCTCCAGCAGGGCGCGCCGCTCCGGCGAGAGCTGACGCCGGCGCGAGGCGACCTGCTGGCGGCGCTGCTGGAGACCCTCCCGCGGCTGCTCCTCCTCGGCCGCCGCTGCGGAGGCCTCCGTCTGTCGAGAGGACGCGAGCTCCGGCGGTCCGAAGGCGAGGGGGAGAGCGCAGAGGGGACAGGCCGGATCCTCCACCATCCCCTCCAGTACGCGGCGCACGTCGGCCAGCAGCCTCCCGATCGTGGCGCGATCGAAGAGGCCGGCGTTCCACGCCACGGACAGGCCGAGGCCGTTCTCCCGCTCCACCGCCGAGAAGGAGAGGTCGAGCTGCACCGTGGCGGGCGCCTGCGGGAACAGGCCCACCTCCAGGCCGGGCAGGTCGAGGGCAGAACGGCGGTTGTTCTGCAGGACGAAGAGGACCTGGAAGAGAGGGTTGCGGCCCGGATCGCGGCGGGTCTGGAGGGCGGCCACCAGCTTCTCGAACGGGAGGTCCTGGTGGTCGAAGGCCCCCAGGGTGAGGTCCCGCACCCGCTCCAGCAGCTCCCCGGCCGTGGGGTTGCCCGCGAGGTCGGGAGCCAGCACCAGGGTGTTGACGAAGAAGCCAAGGAGGCCCTCTGTCTCAACCCGGCTGCGGTTGGCGACCGGCGTGCCGACGCCGATCCGTTCCCGGCCGGACCAGCGGTGGAGCACGGCCTGGAGGCCGGTCAGGAGGGCCATGAACAGGGTGGCGCCGCGGCTTCTGGCGAGCGCGGCGAGACCTCCCACCAGGTCCGGCGGGAGGACGATCCTCCGGGTCTCGGCCCGGCCGCTCAGCACCGGGGGCCGCGGCCGGTCGGTGGGCAGGTCCAGCGGCGGCGGCTCGCCCGCCAGCGCCTCCCGCCACCAGACGAGCTGCTCCTCCAGGGCCGCCCCCTGGAGCCACTGCCGCTGCCACTGGGCGAAGTCGGCGTACTGGAGGTGCAGCTCCGTCAGGGGCGACGGCCGGCCCGCGGAGAAGGCGCGGTAGAGGGCGCTCAGCTCCGCCGTCAGCACCTCCTCCATCGACCAGCCGTCGCAGACCGAGTGGTGGAGGTCCAGAAACAGGGCGTGCCGGGTCTCCTCCAGGCGCACCAGAGCCGCGCGGAAGAGAGGGCCGCGGGCGAGGTCGAAGGACCAGCGCGCCTCCGCCTCCAACTGGCGGCGCAGCTCGGCCTCCCGCACCTCCGGCGGCAGGAGCGCCAGGTCCACCCGCGGGAGGTGCCAGGAGCCAGGCGGATCGATCGCCTGGACCGGTCCCCCCTCCGCGGCCACGAAGCGGGTGCGCAGCACCTCGTGGCGGCGGCGGATCTCGGCCAGCGCCCGCTCCAGGGCCGCGGCGTCCAGCGGGCCGCTGAGGATTGCCGGCAGGAAGCTGTTGTAGGCCGCGCTCCCCGGCTGGAGCTGGTCGACGAGCCAGAGCCGCTCCTGCGCGAAGGAGAGGCGGAGACGGCCGTCCCGCGGCGCCCGCGGGATCTGCGGCAGAGCAGCGACGCCGGTCGAGGACTGGCGCGCCCGTTCTGTGAGCCGGGCCAGGCCGGCCACGGTCGGCTCGCGGAAGAAGTCGCGCAGCGAAACCTCCGCACCCAGCAGGCCGCGCAACCGGGAGAGCACTCGCCCGGCGAGGAGCGAATGGCCGCCCAGGGCGAAGAAATCGTCGTGGATGCCGACCCGCTCGCGGCGCAGGACGTCGGCCCAGGCGCCGGCCACGATCTCCTCGACCGGGGTCCGCGGCGCCTCGAAGGGGCGCTGCGAGGAGGCGCCGGCCGTCTCCAGGAGGGCCAGGGCGCGGCGGTCCACCTTACCGCCCGGAGTGCTGGGAAGGGCTTCGAAGACAGCCACCTCGGCAGGGACCATCCACGCCGGCAGCAGTCCGGCCAGGAATCCCCGAATATCCGAGGGAATATCCGGCGCGGCCCCCTCTTCGACCACCACGAAGGCGACGAGGCGGCGTCCCTCTTCCGTCTCCTGGACGACGACCGCACCCTCCCGTACCCAAGGACAGCCGGCGAGGACGGTCTCGATCTCCGCCGGCTCGATGCGAAAGCCGCGGATCTTCACCTGGGCGTCGGTCCGGCCCAGGAACTCGATGGCGCCGTCCGGCCGCCAGCGCGCCAGATCGCCGGTGCGGTAGAGGCGGGCGCCGGTCTCGAACGGGCTCGGCACGAAGCGCTCGGCGGTCAGGTCCGGCCGGCCGAGATAGCCGCGGGCGAGGCCGTCGCCGCCGATGCACAGCTCGCCGGGGGAGCCCACGGGGACCGGCCGCAGCAGGCGGTCCAGGACCCAGACGCGCGTATTGGCGATGGGACGGCCGATCGGCACCAGCCTGCCTGCGGGCAACGGTCCGACGCGGTGCACGGCGGCGAGGGTGGTGCTCTCCGTGGGGCCGTACCCCTGCAGCAGACGCAGCTCAGGTCCGGCCGCGGCCAGTGCATCGCGCACCCGCTCCGGCGACGCGGCCTCGCCGCCGAAGATGACGCAGGGCACCTGCCGCAGGACCTCCGGCGCCTCCCGTACCACCTCGTTGAACAGGGTCGTGGTGAGGTGCAGCAGGGTGACGCAGCGCTGCCGGACCTCCTCGGCCAGAGCCCTGGGCGCCAGGGCCACCTCGCGGGGGATCACCACCAGGGCTGCCCCGTTGAGGAGCGCGCCCCAGACCTCCAGCGTGGCCGCGTCGAAAGCGGTGTTCGACACGTGGGCGACACGGTCCCCCGGCCGCAGCCGGAGGTAGTCGGTGCTCACCACCAGGCGGACGATCCCGCGATGGGGGATGGCCACCCCCTTGGGCCGGCCGGTGGAGCCGGAGGTGTAGATGACATAGGCGAGGCTCAAAGGACTCAAAGGACTCAAAGGACGGCAAGGACGCCAAGGACGCCCTCCTTCGTGTCCTTGTTGTCCCTGTTGTCCTTGAAGTCCTTCAGGCCCCACCCGCACCGCCGCCCCACTGTCCGCCAGCAGGAAATCCCGCCGCTCCGCCGGATCGGAGGGATCGATCGGCACATAGGCCCCGCCCGCCTCCAGGACGGCGAGCATGGCCACGATCAGCCCCGGCGACCGCTCCATCTCCAGGGCTACCCTCACCTCCGGCCCAACGCCGAGGGCGCGCAGGCGGCGGGCCAGCTCCCCGGCCCGGTGGACCAGCTCGCCGTAGGTCATCCGTTCCTCCCCCGCGGGCCCGGTCCAGACCACGGCCGGAGCCCCGGGATCTCGGGCGGCCACCGCCGCGACCAGGTCGGGGATGGAGACGTCCCGCGGGTAGTCCGTGCTCGTGGCGTTCCACTCCTCCAGGACCTGCCGGCGCTCGGCCGGGGTGAGGAGCGGCAGGTCCCCCAGGGGGCTGGAGGGATCGGCCGTCGCTCCCTGGGTCAGGATGGCCAGGCGCTCCAGGAGGCGGTCCAGGGTGGCGGGCTCGAAGAGGTCGGTCCGGTAGTCCATCTGGAGAAGGAGATCGCCGCCGGTCTCCACCACGTGCAGGGAGATGTCCATCTTGGCGTGGGTGATCTCCGCCGAGCGCTCCACCAGCTCCAGCCCGCCGGCTTTGGCGATCTCTGAGCCGGGATCGAAGTTGAAAGCGGCGTTGACGAGAGGCGCGCGGCTCGGATCGTGGGGGAGCCCCAGCTCGCGCACGAGGCGGGCCAGGGGCACTCCGCCATGCTCGTGGGCGTCCAGGACCAGCGTGCGGATGGTGGACAGGTGCTCCAGGAACGTCGGCTCGACGTCGCCGCCGATGCCGCCGGTCCGGCTTCGGTAGGGCACCAGGTCCACGCAGTGCCCGACGAGCCGGTCCCCTCCTTCCAGGGGCCGCCGGGCGGCGGGTCCGCCCACCACCAGGTCGTCCTGCCCGGTCCAGCGGTGGAGCGCGGCGGTGTAGACGGCAAGAAGAGAGATGAAGAAAGTGGCGCCCTGGCGCCGGCCGAGCTGGTGCAGGGCGCGGTGAAGCTCCGGCTCCAGGACGCGGCGGCGGCGCGCGCCGAGGAAGCCGCGCACCGGCGGGCGCGGCCGGTCGGTGGGCGGCGCGAAGACCGGCAGGGTCCCGGACAGGCGCTCCCGCCACCACTCCTCGTCGCCGGGATGCTCCGCTCCGCCGCTCTCCAGCCAGGCGGAGTACTCCCGGAATTGCAGGGGCGGCGGCAGCACGGCGCGGCGGCCGGCCCGCTCCGCCTCGTAAATTGCCAGGGCCTCGCGGATCAGGATCACGACGGAGAGCCCGTCGGCCACGAGGTGGTGGACGAAGATCCCCAGCCGGTGGAGCCGTGGCTCCAGGCGCAGCACCGAGGCGCGGAGGAGCGGCCCGCGCGCGAGGTCGAAAGAGCGAACGCTCTCGGCCGTCAGCCAGGCGATCGAGGCCTCCTCCTGCCGCCCGGGCGGGCACCCAGTGACATCCAGGAGGGGGACCTCCAGGCGGACCTCGGGGAGGGCCCGCTGCACCGGATCGGAATCGCCGGGAAGCGGCACGACTGAGCGGACCGCCTCGTGCCGGTCCATCACCTCCTGGAGGGCGCGGCGGAGGAGGCCCAGGTCCAGGGAGCCCCGCAGCTCCAGGACACCGGGCTCCAGGTAGGCCAGCGAGGCCTCTTCCCCCAGCAGGGTCACGGCGTAGAGGTCGCGCTGGGCCTCGGTGAGCGGGAATTCCACCGCCTCCGCGGCGCGCGGCCGGCGGCGGAGGCGGAAGCGGTCCTTCAGGGCCGCGATCCAGGGGAAGCTCGCCCGCACCTCGCCCGGCGCCACGCCAAAGTCGACCAGGCAGGCGATCTCGTCCACGCCGGCATCGCGCAGGCGCTCGACGATCGGGGCCACGGACTCCGGCGAGCCGATGAGAGCCGAGGTCTTTACATAGCGCTGGTAGGCAAGCTCCAGCATGTACTCGAAGTCCTCGCGCGACAGGCGTTTGAAATCGACCGGCGCGCCCTCGCTCGCCAAGGCGTTCTGGATCAGTCCGACCGAAGACTCCAGGTAGCTATAGAACGGCCGGCGCGCGGTGTCGATCGCCTGCCCGGCGTCGGGGTCGAGGAAGGTGTGGAGGAGCAGGGCCACATGCCCCCGGTCGGGCGGATGGCCGGCGCCTGCCAGGGCCTCCCGATAGACGGCCAGGTTGGCGCCCAGCCCCTCGGGCGTCTGGCCCATCAGGTTGGTCAGCACGCCGGCCCCCATCTCGCCGGCCAGGCGGTAGGTGTCCGGGTTGTTGACAATGGTGATCCAGACCGGCAGGTCACGCCGCGACGGCAGCGGGAAGATCCGCAGGTCGACCTCCTTGCCGGCGCCGTCGCGCAGGCGGACCGCCTCACCCTGCCACAGACGGCGGACGGTCTCGGCCCGCTCGAACATCAGATCCCTGTGGCGGCCGTAGGCCTCCGGCGCCAGGGCAAAGTCGTTGGGGTGCCAGCCCGAGGCATAAGAGAGCCCGATGCGGCCGCCCGACAGGTTGTCCACCAGGGACCACTCCTCGGCCACCCGCACCGGGTGGTGGAGGGGGAGCACGACGCTGCCCGCCCGCAGGGCGATCCGCTCCGTCTCCCGCGCCAGGGCCGCGGCGAGCACCGACGGGTTGGGCGACAGGCCGCCGAACGGGTGGAAGTGCCGCTCGGGGAACCAGATCGAGTTGAACCCGTGGCGGTCGGCGAAGCGCGCGGTGTCGATCAGCAGGTCGTACTTGCCGGCCCGGAACTCGGCCGCGTAGTTGCCGAAGAAATAGAGGCCGAAGCGGACGCCGCGGTCCGGGTCCGTCCCCCGGGGCGCCGGTGCCATGCTCGCCGCCGGCGCGGCGGGCGCGATGGCCGGCTTGATGCCCCGCCGTTCCCACGTCCCGGCTCCGGCGGGGACCGCCGCCGGCTCCGGACGGCCTCCTCCGCCGCCCGGTCCCGAGGGCCGGTCCGGCAGGAAACCGCCGCGGCGCAGCTCCTCGACGCTCTCCTCGATCGCGCGCGTCACGAAATCCAGGTCATCGTCCGTATGCGCCGTCGAGAGGAAGCAGTTGCGCCACTCCCAGACGTACACCCCCTTCTCCACCAGGTGGTAGAAGAGGAGGTCGGCGTTGGCCGAGAAGGAGAAGCGGAAGATGGAATGGGCGTGGGCGGTGCGGATGGGAACCTTGTCCGCCGTGAAGAAGTCGTTCAGCCGCGCGGCGAATCGGGACGTACGTGCGTTGAGGCCCTCCTGGAGGCCGGGCCCCTGCTCCTTGAGGTGCGTGAGCACGGTCTTGGCCGCAGCCATGGCCAGGGGGTGCTGGCAGAAGGTGCCGCCGAAGAAGGTGGTGTCCCGCTCCGGCCGGGAGGCGTCGCCGTACTGCCACATGCCGCCGTCGATGCCGTCCATGTACTCGGCCGAGCCGGCCACCACGCCGATGGGCAGGCCGCCCCCCACCACCTTGCCGTAGGTGGCCAGGTCGGCACGCACACCGAACCAGGCCTGGGCGCCGCCGAGGTGGAGGCGGAAGCCGGTGATCATCTCGTCGAAGATGAGGGCGATGCCGCTCTCCGCGGTGATCCTCCGCAGCTCGTGGAGGAATTCGCGCGGCTGGAGGTCGGGCCGGCGGCTCTGGATGGGCTCGACGATCACGGCGGCGAGCTCGCTCTGGTGCCGGCGGATGACCTCCAGGGCCCGGTCCGAGCCGTAGTCCAGGACCAGGACGTCCTCGGCCACCTTCGGCGGAACGCCCGGCGCCACGGGGAAGGAGAGCAGCTCGCCGTCCACCTCCCGGGTCTGGGCCAGGGTGCCGTCGGAGTGGCCGTGGTAGGAGCCGGCGAACATGGCGATCCGGCTGCGGCCGGTGCGCGCCCGAGCCAGGCGGATGGCGGTCATGCACGCCTCGGTGCCCGAGTTGGTGAAGGCGGCACGCTCCATGCCCGTGAGCTCGCAGAAGAGCGCCGCCACCTCGCCCGAGTTCGCCGAGCGCGGCCCCAGCTCGAACCCCTCCCGCACCTGGTGCTCGATCGTCGGCTGCAGCCAATCCGGCTGGTGGCCGAAGAGATGGACTCCCATGCCCATGGTGACGTCTACGTACTCGTTACCGTCGATGTCCACGATCCGAGAGCCCCTGGCCCGTGCCCGCGCCAGGGGGTAGAGCATCTCCTTGGAAGCCGCCCGGAAGCCCACGGTGGCCCGGCTGTCCGCCAGCCACGGCCGGTATTTCTGGGTCAGCTCCTTGGACTTTGCGGTCTTGCGGCAGTAGCGCTCGATCAGGGCATCCAAGTGCTTCTGCTGGCGCTCCGACAGGTCCGCCGCAGGAGCCCCCGCCGCCTTGCCCAGGAAGGTCGGCAGGACCGGCCGCGCAGCGGGGGCCTCGGGGGGTGGGGATGGGGCGGACGCAACAGGTGGAGCCGCGACAGCCGGATCCGTGCCGCGAGCGCCAAGCATCTGGAGCTGCTGCGCCACGAGCTGGTTGAACGCCTGGATCTGCATCCCGAACACCCGCTCCACGGCCGAGGCGCCGACCGAGGGGAGGATGGGCGGCGGAGCCCAGGCCTGCGCCCCTTCGGGGCTTGGAGATGGGGACGGGGCGATCCCTGGGGTTGAAACCCCAGGCTTTATGCCTGCGCCCCGTTCGGGGCTCGCCTGTCCTGGTTTTTCTCCCCCTCTCCCGGGGAAAGGGAGTGCGGTTGGGAGAGGGGGATCAAGGGGGTGAGGGTCCGCCGGCAGCGTCTGGTCCAGGAAGCTCGCCAGCGCCTCGATCGACGGGAACTGCTCGAAGAGCTGGCGGATCGTCAGCTTGACCCCGAACGCCTCCTGGAGGCCGCGCAGCGCCTCGACCAGTGCGAGAGAGTCGGCGCCCAGCTCCAGGAACGGGGCCTCGATATCGATCTCCTGCGGCTCGATGCGGAGCACCCGGCCGACGATCCCCTGGAGGGTCGCTGCGATGCGGTCGTGGCGGATGGAAGGAGAGGGCTGGGACATGAACCGAGTCTCCTGCATCAGAGGCTTTCGTCGCTGGCCTGCTGGAGCGCGTCGAGCTGGAGGGCGACCATGCGCTGGAAGGCGTCGAGCTGCCAGGCGAGGACCTGCTCGGCCTCACCCCCTGGCCCCATAGGCGCTAACTGAAGGGGAGACGCCACGCGCCCTCGCCCAGGGTTCACACCCTGGGCTACCGAATGGCGCCCTCCGGGCTCGGGAGGGCCGAGGATTCCAGAGCCCGGAGGGCGGAACTGGGTAGCCCCGGGTGTCAACCCGGGGTGAGTGGGCGGCGGCGTGACCTCAAACCAATACCGCTGCCGCTGGAACGGATACGTCGGCAGCCGCACGAGCCGGCCGCCGTCGGGGAAGACCCCGGCCCAATCGATCGGGTGGCCGATCGTGTACAGCGACCCCAGCGCTTCGAGCATCGTCTCCCGCTCGTCCCGGCCGCGGCGGAGAGATGTCAACACAGCCGCATGTTCCAGACACTGGGAGATCGCCACCGCGAGCACCGGATGAGGGCCGATCTCCAGGAAGACTGTTCGGTCCGCCAGAACGCCGACTGCGTCGGCAAAACGGACTGGCTGCCGGACGTTCTCCCGCCAATAGGAACCGTCCAATTCCGGCCCCGCCACGGCGGCTCCGGTCACGGAGGAGATCATGGGGATCGCGGCCGGCCGCGGCCGGAGGTCGGTCAGCGCGGCCTCCACCTCCCGGCCGTACGGCTCCATCCCCGGGCTGTGGAAGGCGTACTCGAGTCGCAGACGGCGGCAGGTCACGCCACGCGCCTGGAGCGACGCGACGACCTCGTCCAGCGCGGCAGGCTCGCCGGCCACCGCCACGGCCGCCGGGCTGTTCACGGCCGCCACGCAGAGCCGATCCTCTCCATACCCCTTCAGGGCCGCGCGGACCTCCTCCTCCGGCAGCTCCACTGCCACCATCCCACCCTTCCCACGGGCCGGCTCCATCGCCCGGCCACGCACTGCCGCCACCCGCACCGCCTCCTCCAGCGAAAGGATGCCGGCGGCATGGGCCGCGGCGATCTCCCCCACGCTGTGGCCCACCACGGTGCCGGGCGTCACTCCCCAGGAACGCCAGAGAGCAGCGAGGGAGACCTGCAGGGCGAAGAGGGCCGGCTGGGCCAGCTCCGTGTGGCCGAGGGCGTCCTCGTCCCGCTCCAGCCGGGCGAGGAGGGACTCGCCGAGCCAGGAGCGAAACAGCGCGTCGCAGCGCTCCATCTCGTCCCGGAAGACCGGCTCGTCCGCCCAGAGCTGCCTCCCCATCCCCTGCCACTGCGGCCCCTGCCCGGAGAAGGCGAAGACGACGCCTTCCGGCTCCCGGCGGCTCCGACCGGCGGCGATCCCGGGGATCTCCTCCCCGCGGGCGAAGGCCTCCAGATTCCCGGCCAGATCGGACCACGAGCGGCCCACGGCGGCCAGACGGTGCTCGTGGTGGGTGCGGCGCACCGCGGCGGTCCAGGCAAAGTCGGCGAGGGCCGCGGCCTCCGGCTCGCGGAGCCGACCGGCGGTGGCCCGGGCCAGATCCCGCAGCGCCTCGGGCGTGCGGGCCGAGAGGGGCAGGAGATCCGCCCGCTCTTCCCGCACCGGCCGGCCGGCGGAGCCCAGGGTAGAGGCGGAGGCGAGGAGCACCGTCCGGCTGTCCTTTCCCCGGCGCAGGGACGGGAGCCATGTGGCGGCGACGCCGGAAGCCGCGAAGCACTGCTTCAGCGGCGTGGCCAGGATCGGGTCGGCATCGACCTCCAGGAACAGATCGTGGCCGGCTGCCAGCAGGTGCTCGACCGCCTGGGAAAAGAGCACCGGCCGGCGCAGGTTGTCCAGCCAGTACGCGACGTCCATGGGCCGGTCCAGAGGACCCCCGGCCACGGTGGAGGCCAGGGGCAGGCGGGGACGGCGCGGCACGAGGCCGCGGATGCCCTCTGCCAGCTCCGGCAGGCAGGGCTCCGCCCAGGACGTGTGGCCCGCAATGGCGACGGGCACCCGGGCGGCGAACCGGCAGCCCTCGGCCTTGACCCGCGCCAGGAAGGCGTCGACCTCGGCGGCCTCGCCGGCCACGACCGTCAAGGTCGGGCTGAGGCAGGCGCAGATCTCCAGCCGGTTCTGCCCGGCGGGCCGGGCGGCGATCCTCTCCCGGACCGCCTCCGGGGGGAGCGCCACCGCCCCCATGGCCCCCCGGCCGTCGATGGGCCGGAGGCAGGCGCCATACCACCAGGCGACCCGGACCGCCTCCTCCAGGGAGAGCACGCCCGCCGCATAGGCCGCCGACATCTCGCCGAGGCTGTGCCCCACCACCGCCGCGGGCTCCACGCCCCAGGAGCGCCAGAGGTCGCAGAGCGCGATCTGGAAGGAGACGACCAGGGGCGCCGCCATCGCGGCCTCCCCCCAGCGCTCGCCGCCCGACCAAAGCTCCTCCAGGATCGACCAGCCGCCGAGAGACCGCACCACGGCGTCGCAGCGCTCCAGCCGGGCGCGGAACAGGGGCTCGGAGCGCAGGAGGTCACGGCCCATCCCCGGCCACTCGAAGCCCATGCCGGAGAAGACGAAGACCGGGCGGCCCTCACCCCCGGCCCCTCTCCCATCCGCACTCCCAGCCCCCCGGGAGAGGGGAGAAAAACTCCTCCTGCTCAGGATCTCTTCTTCTTTGTCTTTGTCTTTGTCCCCCCCTCTCCCGGGGGAAGGGAGTGCGGATGGGAGAGGGGGGCCAGGGGGGTGAGGGTCCCGCAGCTCCTCCAGCACCACGTGGCAGTTCGTGCCGCCCCATCCAAAAGAGCTGACTCCCCCCACCGCGGGCTCCGGTTTGTCCTCCCAGGCGGGCCAGGGCCCGAGGGCGGCCTGGAGACGCAGGCGCAGCTCCTCGAAGGGAATGTCCGGGTTGGGAGCCTCGAAGCACAGGCTGGGAGGGATGGCCCGGTGGTGGATCGCCAGGGCCAGCTTGATCAGCCCGGCGATGCCGGCGGCCGACTCCTGGTGGGCGATGTTGGTCTTCACCGATCCGATCGCCAGGGGACGGGACGGATCGCGGTCGGCGCACAGGATCGTGGCCAGGGCCCGGGCCTCGATGGGATCGCCCAGCGGCGTGCCCGTGCCGTGGGCCTCCACATAGTGGACCCGGCGCGGGTCGATCCCCGCCCGGGCATAGGCCTCCTGGAGCACCTCCACCTGCGCCTGGGGGCTCGGGGCGGTGAGGCCGTTGCTGGCACCGTCGTTGTTCACCGCGCCGCCGCGGATCAGGCAGTAGACGCGGTCGCCGTCGGCCAAGGCGCGGGAGAGGGGCTTGAGCACGGCCACCCCGCCCCCCTCGCCGCGGCCGAAGCCGTCCGCCCGGGCATCGAAGGCCTTGCAGCGGCCGTCGCCGGAGAGGCCGAACTTGGTCAGCTCGGCGGTGAGCCCGGGGATCAGCACCAGGTTGATCCCCGCGGCAAGGGCCACGGCCGACTCGCCGTCCCGGAGGCTCCGGCAGGCCAGGTGGACCGCCACCAGGGACGACGAGCAGGCGGTGTCCACCGCCAGGCTGGGGCCGCGCAGCCCCAGGAGGTAGGAGACCCGGTTGGGGACGATGCTCAGGGACGTGCCCGGCCCGGTGTGGGAGATGGGGGGCCCTCCGTGGGTCCGCCGGGCCTCGGCATAGTCGTGGGCGACGACGCCGACGAAGACGCCCGTCCGCGTCCCGGCCAGCGAGCGGGGCGGGATGCCGGCGTCCTCCAGGGCCTCCCACGCCAGCTCCAGCATGAGCCGCTGCTGGGGGTCCATCTCCGCGGCCTCCCGGGGGGAGATGCCGAAAAAGAGGGGATCGAATTCGTCGATGCGGTCCAGGAAGGCGCCGCGGCGGGTGTTGATGGTGCCCGGCGTCTCCGGATCGGGGTGGTACCAGGCCTCGGCATCCCAGCGGTCCGGAGGGATCGGACCTGTGGCGTCCACCCCGTCGCAGAGCATCCGCCAGAAGGCCTGGAGGTCGGGCGCTCCCGGGAAGCGGCAGGCCAGGCCCACGATGGCGATCGGCTCGTCGACCGAACGGCGAGCCTGGACCCGAGCCGCCGTCCGGACCGGAGCGCTCTCTCCGGCCGAGAGATGCCGCGCCAGCTCCCCGACTGTCGGATAGGCCCACACCAGCGTCGGCGACAGCGTCCGCCCCAACTCGGCGGACAGCTCGTCGATGAGCCTCACGGCCCCGGCCGAGTCCAGCCCGTAGCTGTGGAACGACTCCCGAGGATCGATCTCCGACGGATCGATCTCCAGCCGGGCAGCCAGCCGGGCAGTCAACATCTCGCGAAGGCCAGCTTGCGTCACGGACGCCTCCGCCTGGGGGTGAGGCCTCACAGCAGCTCCCTCACTTCCTCCTCGCCCAGCGCCTCCAGCCGGTCGAGGACCGCCTCCTCGACCACCACGGCGAGCTGCTCGACGGTCGGCATCTGGAAGAGCGAGATGAGCTGGAGGTCGATCTTCAGGCGCTCGCGGATGCGGGCGACGACCTGCGTCGCCAGGAGCGAGTGGCCGCCCAGCTCGAAGAAGTTGTCCTGCACGCCGACACGAGCGACGCCCAGGACCTCGGCCCAGATGGCGGCAAGCGCCTCCTCGACCGGTCCCTCGGGCGCCAGGTATTCGTGCTCCAGGTGCGGCCGGTCTCCCTCGGGATCGGGCAGGGCGTCGCGGTCGACCTTGCCGGAGCGGTTGAGCGGCAGGGCGTCCACCGTCACGAAGACCGAAGGCAGAAGCGGCTCAGGGAGGCGGCCGGCCAGATGGCGGCGCAGCTCACCGGAGGTGGGCGGCCCGCCTGCCGGCACCACCCAGGCGATCAGCCGGAGCGCACCGGACGGCCCCGGCCGCACGTCTACCGCGGCGGCGTGCAGCCCCGGGTGTCCGGAGAGCACGCTCTCGATCTCGCCGGGCTCGACGCGGAAACCGCGGACCTTGACCTGGCGGTCGATCCGCCCCAGGAATTCCAGCTCGCCGGCCGGCAGGAAGCGCGCCAGGTCGCCGGTCCGGTAGAGCCGCGCCCCCGGATCGTTCCCGAACGGGTCGGGGACGAATGCCGCCGCCGTCAGCCCGGGCCGGCCGAGATAGCCGCGGGCCAGCCCCGCGCCGCCGACCAGCAGCTCGCCGATCACCCCCTGCGGCACGGCCTGCAGCCGCCGGTCGACGACATGCACCCGAGATCCCGCGATCGGCCGGCCGAGCGGGATCTCGGCGAGATCCTCCCCGGGACCGATCTCGCGGCGCGTGGAGACGATCGTCGCCTCCGTCGGCCCGTAGGTGTTGACCAGCCGCGCCCCTGTGCTTTCTCGCCAGAGGTCCAGCCGCTCGGCGAGGGCCTTCTCGCCGCCGATCACCACCAGCCGCAGGGCCTCCGGCAGCGGCTGGCCGTCCAGGCCCGCCGCCAGCTCGTGCCAGTACGCGGTGGGCAGGTTGAGCACGGTGATCCCCAGGCGCCCCAGCTCCGCGGCGAAGCGCTCGGGCGAAGCGATCATCTGGTCACTGCGGAGCACCAGCGTGGCGCCGCGCGCCAGGGCGGGCCAGATCTCCTCCGCGCTGGTATCGAAGCCGAGAGAGGCAAACTGGAGGACGCGGTCGCCCGGCCCGATGCCATAGACGGCCGCGGCGTCCCGCGCATAGGCGGCCAGCGACCGGTGCTCGACCACGACCCCCTTGGGCTGCCCCGTCGAGCCGGACGTGTAGATCAGATAAGCGGCGCTCCCGGGATCGATGGGAAAACTCGGCGGCGATGTCTCCTCGTCCTCCCAGGCGCCTCCGTCGAGAGAGATCGCCTGCGCGCTCCCGGCCCAGGCCGGCGTCGCGCCCCGGGTCAGCAGGAAGGGAATCCCGGCGTCCTCCAGCATCCAGGCGAGCCGGTCCTCGGGATGCCCGGGATCGAGCGGCACGTAGGCGCCGCCGGCCGCGAGGACCGCGAGCATCCCGGCGAGCAGCTCGGGCGAGCGCTCGGCGACGATCCCCACCCGCACCTCCGGCATCACCCCCAGGCGGCGCAGATGCTGCGCCAGCTTGCTTGCCCGATCCGCCAGCTCCCTGTAGGTCCATTGACGGTCGCCGGCCTCCACCGCCACCTCTCCCGGCATCTCCGCCGCGCGGCGCGCGACGAGCTCGTGGACCGGCGCCTCCGGAGCCGGCGAGACCGAAGCTCCGCTCCAGTCCACCAGGAGCTGCCGGCGCTCCGCCGGATCGAGCAAAGGCAGCTCGTGGATCGGCGCCTCGGGTTCGCGCACCGCCGCAGCGGCCAGCGCCAGGAGGTGCCGAATCATCCGATCAACGGTCGCCGGCTCGAACAGGACGAGGTTGTGCTGTACCGTGCCGCGCACCTCGTCCTCCGCCTCGGAGAGCTCGAAGGAGAGGTCGTAGTTGGCATGGTCATTGGCATTCATGGCAGGCCGCAGGTCGAGATCCGAATCGGGGAGGTCGTCGTCCACCGTCTGGCTCGGGAAGTTCTGCAGCAGGAAGTGCACCTGGAAGAGTGGCGTATGCGAGAGGTCCCGCTCCACCTTGAGCGTCTCGAGCAGCTTCTCGAACGGGAGGTCCTGGTGGGAGAACGCGCCCAGGGCGGTCTCCCGCATCCGCTGCACCAGGGTGCGGAAGCCGGGGCCGTCGGACAGGTCCGTCCGCAGGACCAGCGTGCTGATGAAGAAGCCGATCAGCCCTTCGAGCTCGGCGCGCCCGCGGTTGCCGCTGTAGGTGCCGAGCGACACGTCGTCCTGGCCGCTGTAGCGGGCGAGCAGCGCCGTCAAGGCGGCGGCGAGCACCATGAAGAGGCTCGCCCCCTCCCGCTGCCCCAAGGTCCGTAGCGACTGGGTGGTCCCGGCGGGGATGACGATCCGGCGGTGGCCACCCCGGAGCGTCTGGACCGGCGGGCGCGGGCGGTCCGTGGGCAGTGCCAGGAGCGGCGGGGCCCCGTCGAGCTGGCGCCGCCAGTAGTCGAGGTGCCGCTCGAGCACCTCACCCTGGAGCCAGCCGCGCTGCCACACGACGAAGTCGGCATACTGCACCGGCAGCTCCGGCAGCGGCGAGGGGAGGCCGTCGGCAAAGGCGCCGTACAGCGTCACCAGCTCGCGGAAGAAGATGTTGACCGACCAGCCGTCCGAGACGATGTGGTGCATGGTGAAGCGCACCGCATGCCTCCGCTCCGCATGGCGCAGCACCGAGACCCGGAGCAGCGGCCCCCGGGCGAGGTCGAGCGGAAGGCGCTCCTCGAAGAGGATCAGGCGCTGGGCCTCGGCCTCCCGCACGGCCTCGGGCAGCGCCGCGAGGTCGATCACCGGGACCTCCAAGCGCAGCTCCGGCGCGATCACCTGCACCGGCTCCCCCTCGGTGGCCGCGAACGTCGTCCGTAGCGACTCGTGCCGCCGTACGATCTCCTGGACCACGGCGGCGAGCACCCCCACGTCGAACGGGCCGCGGACGTGCGATCCACCCGGAATGTTGTAGGCGGCCGAGCCCGGCTCGAGCTGGTCGAGGATCCACTCGCGGAGCTGGGAGAACGAGACCGGGAACCGGTTCGTGGTTCGCGGCTGGCGCGGGATGCGCTCCAGTCCGGCCGGCGCCTGCCGTTTCTTGTCGAGCTGGCGCAGGAGAAGCTCCCGCTTCTTGGGGGAGGCTCGGCCAGGCGGGAAGAGAGATCGGTCACTGCGTCAGGCTCCTTCAGGGATCGACAAGTGTATCAAGCCCCATATCCGGGGCTCCGTATAGAGGTGTAATCCGCGCAAGGGTTCCTTTTCATCCCTCCCTGCCCTCCTCGGCGGGGCCGTGCAGCCACTTCCGGAGCAGAGCGCGCCGCCCGTCGGAGAGCTGATCGCGGCGCGCGGAGAGTCTGCCGCGTCTCTCTGCGACCGAGGGACCGCTACTGGCTGCGCCGGGCCGCTCGGCCAGGACCTGATGCCGCGCGGCCTCGCGCAGCGGCGCCAGGGCGGAGAGCGGGCGGTCGAGGTCGCCCGGCAGGTCGATCAGCAGGTCCCGGAAGCACACCAGGAGCCGCGATACGGTCGGAGGGTCGAAGAGGACGGTGCTGTACGACAGGCTGAACACGAGCCCCTCGGGGGTCTCCGTCGCGCTCAGGACCAGCTCGAACTGGGTGACGCCCTCGCCCCTCACGGGCAGGATCGACAGGGCGAGGCCGGGCAGGTCCAGGCTCTCCTGGCCCGCATTCTGGAGCACGAACATCGCCTGGAAGAGCGCCGACCGGCTCACGTCGCGGGTCGTCTGGAGGGCAGCGACCAGTTTCTCGAACGGCAGGTCCTGGTGATCGAAGGCGCCGAGGGTGACCTCGCGCACCCGGTCCAGCACCTCGCGCACGGTGGGGTCTCCCCCGAGGTCACCGCAGAGGACCAGGGTGTTGACGAAAAACCCGATCAACCCTTCGATCTCGACCCGGTTGCGGCCGGCGGTCGGCGTCCCGATCTTGATCCGCGGCTGGCCCGAGAAGCCGTGGAGGACCATCTGGAAGGCCGCGAGCAGGGTGGTGAACAACGTCCCGCCCTGGCGGCGGCCGAGAGAGACGAGAGCCGCGGACGGCTCCGGCGGCAGCCGGAAGCCCTGGAAGGCGCCACGGAAGCTCTGCACCGAGGGGCGTGGCCGGTCGGTCGGCAGCTCCAGCACCGGCGGGTCTTCGCCAAGCTGGCCCGCTCCGGCCGGCGCAGGTAGCCGCGCGCCAGGCCGTCGCCGCCCAGATACAGCTCGCCCGGCGTGCCGACCGGGACCGGCCGCAGCAACGGGTCCAGCACATAGGCGCGGGTGTTGGCGATCGGCCGGCCAATGGGGATGCTCCGCCCCTCCGGTACCGACTCGATTCGATGACACACGGCGAACGTAGTGCTCTCGGTCGGGCCGTATCCGTTGAGCAGGCGCGTTCCCGGCCGCCGCCAGGTCAGCGCCTCGCGCACCCGGCCCGGCGTGAGAGCTTCGCCGCCCACCAGCAGCCACCGCACCTCCGCCAGCGCCTCCGGCGCCTCGCGGACCACCTCGTTGAACAGCGACGCGGTCAGGAAGGTCGCGGAGATCCGCTGCCGTCGCATCTCCTGGGCCAGCGCAGACGGAGAGAGCACCACCTCGCGTGGGATCACCACCAGGGCCGCCCCATTCAGCAGGGCTCCCCAGACCTCGAACGTCGCCGCGTCGAAGGCAGTGTTCGACAGGTGGGCCACCCGGTCGCCCGGCCCCAGGCGGACGTAGTCCGTGCCCAGCACCAGCCGGGCGATGGCCCGATGCGGCACCGCCACCCCCTTGGGCCGGCCGGTGGAGCCGGAGGTGTAGAGGATGTAGGCGAGGCCGGAGTCCTCACCCCTGTCCCCCTCTCCCATCTCCCTTCCGCCCCCCGCCGGGAGAGGGGGGACGCATCCGGCGCTCCTTGCCCGAGATCGCCACCACCGCCCCAGCTACGTCGAAGTTGAAGACGGCGTTGATCAGCGGCGCACGGGCCGGATCGTGGGGCAGCCGCAATGCGCGCAGCAGGCGGGAGAGCGGATACCCGCCGTGCTCGTGCGCGCCGAGGACGAACGAGCGCACCGCGGCCAGGTGCTGGAGGAAGGTCGTCTCCCCACTGCTGACATCACTGCGGCTGCGGTAGGGGACCAGGTCGACGCAGTGGCCGACGAGCCGGTCTCCTCCTTCCAGAGGTCGCCGGGCCGCGGGACCGCCGACGACCAGGTCGTCCTGCCCGGTCCAGCGGTGGAGCACGGCGGTCCAGGCGGCGAGCAGCGCTATGAATAAGGTTGCCCCCTGGCGCCGGCCGAGCTGGTGGAGCGCGGCGCGGACCTCCGGGTCCAGGACCCTGCGCCGGCGGGCGCCGCGGAAGGTGCGCACCGGCGGACGCGGCCGGTCGACGGGCGGCTC
Organism: uncultured Holophagales bacterium; assembly: GCA_963842525.1. Lineage (GTDB taxonomy): Bacteria > Acidobacteriota > Thermoanaerobaculia > Multivoradales > UBA5704 > UBA5704. The sequence continues at coordinate 81,553 of CAWJGT010000006.1, read as the reverse complement.
GAAGACCGGAAGGGGCTTCGTGAAGCGCTCCAGCCACCACGCCTCGTCGCCGGGAGACTCGGCGCCGCCGGCCGCCAGCCAGGCGGCATACTCCCGGAACTGCATCGGCGGCGGCAGCTCAGCAGGGTACCCGGCGCGCCCCGCCGCGTAGAAGGCCAGGAGGTCGCCGACCAAGATCACGACGGACAGCCCGTCGGCGACGATGTGGTGGACGAAGACCCCGAGCCGGTGCACCTGCGGGCCCAGGCGCAGCAGGGAGACGCGAAACAGAGGACCCCCGGCGAGGTCGAAGGGCCGCAATCTCTCGGCGATCAGCCAGTCCTGCGAGACCTCCTCGCGCCGCTCCGGAGGGCACCCGGACGCATCGACCATGGGCACATCGATCCGGACCTCCGGGAGGACCACCTGGACGAGCTCGTCGAGATCCGGGGGAGGCACAACCGAGCGCAGCGCCTCGTGCCGGTCGACGACCGCCTGGATCGAGCGCCGCAGCAGCCCGGTATCGAGCGGTCCGCGGAGCTCCAGGACCCCGGGCTCCAGGTAGGCGAGCGAGGCCTCCTCCCCGAGCTGGGTCACGGTATAGAGGTCGCGCTGCGCCTCGGTGAGCGGTATCTTGATAGGGTAGAGGGGTCGGATGGGAGCGGCCGGTGGGTTGGAGGCGACCGGCAGGGTTGGCGGGGCCGGCTGCTCTGCGAGGGCCGGAGCTGGCAGCGACACCGCGCCGCGCGCGGCCAGGACCTGGAGCTGCCGTGTCACGAGGTGGTTGAACGCCTCGATCTGCATCGCGAACACCCGCTCCAGGACCGACGCCGGTTGTTTCATTGCAAAGGGAGCATACATCCCCCCTTTGTGATGAAATTCGTCCCGCGCCGTACTTGTTGAGCACCTTGGAAGTAAGAGGAGGAAACCGCCGTATGGAGAACACAGAGCAGGTCCAGAATCTCGCCACGCCGGCGCTCGGGGACGAGCCGTATACCCCGGTAACGCTCACCCCGAAGGCGGTCGACATGGTCAGGATCACCCGCGAGCAGGAGGGGATCGACCCCGCCCACGGGCTGCGCATCGCGGTGCGCGGCGGCGGCTGCAGCGGCTTCGAATACGCGCTCGATTTCGAGAACGAGGCGCGGGACAACGATTGGATCTACGAGCAGAGCGGCCTGACGATCTACGTCGATGCGGTGAGCGCGCGCTATCTCGAGGGGACCAACATCGATTACGTCCTCGGCTCGGCCGGCGCGGGGTTCAAGTTCATCAACCCCCAGGCCCGCGGCACCTGCGGCTGCGGCTCCTCGTTCGCAGTGTAACCCTCAGGGGGTGAGGGCTCAGCCGGTCACTTCGGCCGTCCCGCCCCCCGCCACCTCCAGCCTCGTTCCCGGCTTCGCCGCCCGGCGGTGCAGGATGCCCAGGCCGATCGGCCGACCCGACGCGATCGAGCGCACCACGGTTGTGGCCACGCCGGCCTCCCGCCCGTCATGGAGGAGCGCCGCGCCAGGCGCCGGCGCCTCTCCCTCGAACGCCAGCCTCCGCAGGACCTTCTGGACCGCTCCCCGGTAGTGGATGCGCGCCACGACCTCCTGGCCCAGGTAACAGCCCTTGGTGTAGCTCACCGCCTCCTCGATCCCGGTCTCCTGCGGGAAGTTGTCCGGACCGAAGTCGACGCCGAAGCGGGGGACGCCCTCCTCCGCCCGCAGGATCTCGAGCGCCTCTTGACCCACCGGCCGCACCCCGTCCTGCTCCAGCAGCGCCTCGATCAGGTGCGGAGCAATGGAGGCCGAAACCCAGAGGGTATAGGCCCAGAGGGCCGGCCGGCTTCCCCTCTGCAGCTCGACCTCGGTGCCGTGCACCTTGACCCGCGCGTGCCGCCATGGCCCGTCCGGCAGCCCCTCGACGGCGCCCAGGGCCTCCGCGGCGCGCGGCCCGACGAGGCTGATGGGCAGCATGTCGTCGAGACCGCGGACCTCGACCCGGTCGGCGAGGATGTATTTCCGCAGATGCTCCGCGATCGGCCCGTCCTGCTCCGGCGCCAACTCCACCCAGAGGCGGTCGGGAAGGACCAGCACCACGGCGTCCGAGAGGATGCGCCCCTGCGCGCTGGTGAAGAAGCCGCAGGCCCCCTCGCCGGGGACGAGACCCTTGACCTCACAGGAGATATACGCGTTCAGGAAGCGCTGGCGGTCCGCGCCGAGGAGCTCCAGCCGCCCGGCCGGGGAGCGGTCCACGAGGCCGCACCCCTCGCGCAGGGCCCGGTATTGATCTTCCAGCGGATCTTCCAGCGGATCCTCCAGCGCGTCCGCGAGCGGCAGGGGTCCGGATGAGGTCGCAGGAGTGGTCGTCGTCATGGTCCCAGTCTACCGGAGACCTGGCCGGAGACCTCGCCGAAGACATCGCCAAGGTGGATTCTGGAAACATCTGCGACTTTCTTGTCCCACTTTTCTGTCTTACTGAAACCTCTATTAATGAGGGATGACGTTGGGGTGGTCCCGGACCGCCTGAGGAGGTTGTCATGATGAGTGTCCATTTCTCGCAGAGAACGATGGAAAAATTCCTGCGGGCGGAGCTCACCCGCCCGGAGAACGCGGAGGTCGTGCGCCACCTGCTGGCCCAGTGCCAGGTCTGCCAGGACACGATGCGGACTGCGGCTCTGCAGCAGGGGTTCGAGGCCCTGGAGAGCCCGCCGCCAGCGGCCATGCCGCTCGCCGCGCGGTTGGGATAGCATGGCCCCCGAGGAGGGGGCCATGGACCCGCATTTCGACGGAGTGATCTTCAAGACGCACGCAGCCGAGCTCCGGCGCCGGCTGCGTTTTCCCTACCCCCCGTTCCGCGTCATCGACGTCCGGTCCCGCGAGGAGTACGAGCGGGGGCACATCCCGGGGGCGATCCGGGCGACCGCGGCGGACCTGGGCGCCGGCCTGCCCACCACGGAGCGCACCGAATTCTTCGTCGTCAGCGGCCGGCCCGAAGACCCGACCATGCGCGAGGCCAGCCTCGCCTTGCAGCACCTCGGCGCCCACCGGATCGTCGAGCTGACCGGCGGTATGGCCGAATGGGCCCAGATCGACGGACCGCTGGAGAAGGGGCGGCAGGCCGCGTAGATCAGGACGGTGAGGCGACCCGCGACCGCGCCCTCGCGGCGGCCACCGCGCGCTCCATGGAGCGGAAGACCGCGATCTTGTCGCGCCGGCGGTGGATGCCCGACCGGGCCAGCACCCGCATTGGCTGACCCTGCACGCCGGCCAACACTACGAACACCCCCATGGTCTGCAGGCGCTCGACCGCGGCCTCCAGGCTGACCAGGCCGGTCGCGTCCATGGCCGGCACCGAGGACAGGTCCAGCAGGACCACGCTCACCCCGGTGGGCACGCGCTGGAGCGCCGACATCGCCTTCTGGGCGGCGCCGAAGAAAAGCGGGCCGGCCACCTCGTAAACCAGCACGTCCTTGGGCAGCCCGGTCAGCAACGGATGCTGGTCCACCAGCCGCATGCCCGAGACCTCGGCCATCCGGCGCATGAAGAGGAGGGCCGCGAGCATCACCCCCACGGTCACCGACACCACCATATCGAAGACCACGGTCAGGCCGAAGCAGGTCAACAGCACCAGCACGTCGCTTTTCGGCGCCACCCGCAGCGCATGAGCGAAGTGCCGGGCCTCGCTCATGTTCCAGGCCACCAGCAGGAGCAGGGCGGCAAGCGAGGCCATGGGCAGCCAGCCGAGGACCGGCGCCAGCGCGAGCACCGCCAGCAGCACGAACAGGGCATGGAAGATGGCCGCGAGCGGCGACCGCGCTCCCGAGCGGACGTTGGTGGCCGTGCGGGCGAGGGCCCCGGTCGCCGCGATGCCGCCGAAGAACGGGGCGGCGATGTTGCCCATTCCCTGGGCCACCAGCTCGGCGTCCGGATCGTGCGAGCCACCGGTCATGCCGTCGGCCACCACGGCGGAAAGCAGCGACTCGATCGCCCCCAGCATGGCGATGGCGAAGGCCGAGGGAGCCAGGTCGCGCAACAGGCCGAAGGACAGGCCGAGGGGGGCGCCGTCCGGCCCCGGCAGGCGCCAGGGGAGGACCGGCAGCGGCGGGAGCTGCGGAATGCCGGCGAAGACCTGCCCGCCCAGCTCGTAGCGGAACCGGCTGCGGATGGTGTCGACCTCGAAGCCGGATACCCACCGGGAGAGGAGGGCCGCGGCCAGGGCGGCAACGGTCAGCGCCACCAGAGGAGCCGGCACCTTGCGGGTGATCCGGGGCCAGAGCAGGAGGATCGCGAGCGTGAGGACGCCGATCGCCAGGTCGTCCCACTGCACGGTCGGCAGTGCCCGGGCGAGCTGGACGACGCGCTCGAGGTAGTGCTCGGGCATCCGCAGGACCTGGAGGCCCAGGAAGTCCTTGAGCTGGAGAGTGGCGATGACTACCGCGATGCCGGCGGTGAAGCCGGTCGTGACGGGATAGGGGACGAACTGGATCAGGCCTCCAAGGCGCACGGCCCCCATGAGCACCAGGATGAGCCCCGCCATCAGGGTGGCCACGACCAGGCCGCCGGTCCCGAAGCGGGCCGAGATCGGCGCGAGCAGGACGACGAACGCCGCGGTCGGCCCCGAGACCTGCACCATCGAGCCTCCCAGAGCGGCGGTCACCGCCCCGGCCACGATGGCCGTATAGAGCCCGTACTGGGGCGGCACCCCCGAGGCCACGGCGAGCGCCATCGAGAGCGGCAGGGCGACGATCCCCACGACAACGCCGGCGAGCAGGTCGGAGCGCAGGTCCTGGCGCGTGTAGCCGTGGCGCAATGCCGTACGCAACGCTGAGGCGGGGCGCAGGGGGCGGGCCGCCGGCTCGGCCAGGGTTTCGTAACGTCGGGGCATGGGGCGGGTGGATGTTACCGCAGCACCAACTGCGCGATCGTCTCCATGTGCCCCGTCTGCGGGAAGAGGTCGACCAGCACGACCTTCTCCAGGACGTAGGCGTCGCTGAGCCGCCGGAGGTCCCGGGCGAGGGCGGCGGGATGGCAGGAGACGTAGGTCAGGCGCCGCGGAGCGCGGTCGAGGAGCGCATGCCGGACCCGCAGGGACAGGCCGGCCCGCGGCGGATCGACGACTACCCGGTCCACCCCGCGCGGCAGCTCGCCCAGCCAGCTCTCGACCACCTGCGGCACGACCTCCACGTTGGTCAGCTTGTTGCGCCGGGCATTGATCCGGGCGTAGCGCGCCGCGTTCGTGTCGGACTCGACCGCCACCACCCGGCGGTACCGGCGCGCCAGCGGCATGCTGAAGAGCCCGGCTCCGGCGTAGAGGTCGAACGCCTCCTCCCCCTCCCACGGCCCGATGACCGCATCGACCAGCCGCGGCAGGAGGCCGCGATGCCCCTGGAAGAAGGAGCGGGCGTCGTACGCGTAGGTGAAATCGCCCACGGTCAGCGTCAGCTCGCCGTGCGGCAGGCCGGGGAAGATCGGCGCGACCGAGACGCCGCCGCCCGGGTCCCCGGCCGCGAGATCGAGGCGCCGGGGCGGCTTGTCGCCCAGGGCGGCCGGCAGGTCCCGCAGCAGGGCCTCCAGCTCGGGGACCAGGATCGGACAGCGGTCGAGGGGGATCAGGTCATGGGTGCCGCGGGCGAAATAGCCCACCCGTACGCCGCGGGTCACCGGGTCGACCTCGGTATGGATCTGGGTGCGCAGGCGGTAGCCCCAGGGCTCGCCGGTGATCAGCTCGACGTCGTCGGCGAGCTGGATGCCGCCCAGGTGCTCCAGGGTCTCGCGCACGGCAGCGGCCTTGAGGCGCGGCTGGAGATCGTCTTCGAGGTGCTGGAGGTCGCACGCGCCGGCCAGGCTCAGCTCCGGGAACGGGTCGGGGCGGCGGCCCGGGCCGGGCTCCAGGACTTCGACGATCTCGGCCCGGCCATAGTCCGGGTGGCGCTCGGTCAGGCGAATCCGCGCCAGGTCGCCCGGCGCCGAGCGGGCCACGAAGACCGGCACCCCCTCGATCCGCCCCAGCCCCTCGCCGCCGGCGACCAGCTTCTCGATCCGCACCACCGCCTCGTCGACATCCACCAGCCGCGCACCCGCCGGGAGCGTGGTGGGCCCCCTCACCCCCGGCCCCTCTCCCAACCGCCCTCCCTGACCACCGGGAGAGGGGAGCGAAGACGGTCCGCGATCGCTCCTCGGCCGGCCCTCTTTCCCCCCTCTCCCGAAGGATGGGGGGGCGGATGGGAGAGGGGGGCCAGGGGGGTGAGGGGCCTGGTCTCTCCAGTCCCCCCGAGCCGGCCGCCCGGCTCGCGCCGGCCCTCCCTTGCCCGGCGGCCGGCCGGGTCCCCGTCCTCCTCCGTCCCGATGTCCCCTCAAACCGGCTCCTCCTCGACCAGCAGATGGACCCGCGAGGCCAATTGCTCCGGCAGGCGCCGCGCCACTTCGGCGCGGAGCTCCGCCACCCGGTGCCGGCGGGACAGGTGGTGCAAGACCAGCGCCCGGTTGCGGAAGCGCTCCGCACGGGCCGCGATGTCCTCGAGGTGGAGGTGCTTGTAGAGGTCCCCCTTGCCCTGGTGGGCTGCACCCAGGAAGGTGCACTCGAGGAGCAGCACCTGGCTGTCGAAGATCCGCGGCTCAAGGTCGAAGACCCCCGGCCCGGTGTCGCCGCAGTAGGTCAGCCAGATCTTCTCGACGAGCTCGGCGGTGTCGACCCCGCGCTGCCGCAGCGCGATCAGCTCCTCCGCGGGGAGGCCGACATAGGGGGCGGCCAGGCGCCGCCGGCCGCGCCAGAGGTGGTAGCCCAGGGTGGGGACCACATGGTCCACCGCGAACGCTTCCACTGCGAGGTCCCGCCCCACCTCGATCCGGTCGCCCGGCGCGAGCGGCAGCAGGTCGTAGCGGTAGCACGCCCGTTCCATGCGCTCCGCCGCCGAGATCAGGAGCGCCAGCGGCTCGGCCGCCTCGGCCGGACAGAAGACGCGGGTGTGGGCATGGCGGTGGAGCGAGCGCTGCGAGAGGACATAGGGGATCCCGAGCGCATGGTCCAGATGGCCGTGGGTGAGGAAGACGTCCTGCGCCCCGGCGAGCTGCAGGGCGCCCCGGCCGACGTCGAAAGCGAGGCCCGGCGGATGGACCCGGAGCCAGGTCTCGTCGCCCGCGCGCGACCCGCCCTCGATGCGCAGGTCCCCGAACCGGAGCTCGACGGGACGCATACCCTCACCCCCATCCCCTCTCCCGGGGCGGGAGGAAGGGGTGGCGGGAGAGGGGGGCCAGGGAGGTGAGGGCTTTCAGGCTCAAATCTCCCGGTACAGCCAGCGCTTGAGCGGTTGGAGCCGGGTGCGCACGCTTTCCGGATCGGGATCGATCAGCCAGAGGGTCGCGGCCACCGACGACAGCAGCGAGTTGCCGTCCTGCGGCGTGAAACAGAAGCCGTAGACCTCCCGCTTGCGGCGCACCGCGATCGTGGGCTGTACCACCACCGTCTGGGAGAGGATGCGGCCATAGTAGCCGTGGTCGCGGCCGAAGCTGAAGATCAGGTTGGCGTACCGTTTGTCGGTCATCGCCACCAGCGGATTCTCCCGCAGCCGCTGCCGTACCTCCTCGACCGTGGTGTCCCGGGTGAGCTCCAGGCTGAACCAGATCGAGTGCATGAGCTGCGTGTTCAGCTTGACCGCGCTGGAGAAGAGGTTGAAGTCCTTGTCCAGCGTCTTGAACACGTGATGGGCGTCGCGGGCATGGTGGGTGCCGAACTCCGGGTCGTCGTGCTTGCCCACGTTGGGCGACGGCACAAAGCTGCCGGTCTGCGAGATGTCGTTCGCCCGCCGCATGCAGACGAAGGTCCCCTTGTGCAGGCAGTACTCCTGGCCGTCGCCGTCATTGCAGACCGTCTTGATCAACGTGGTGATGTTGTGGGTGTTGCAGGAGACGATCTGGAGGAACCGGTCCTCGCCGGGGACCAGGGTCTCGTCGTTGACCCCGCGGGCGTAGGGCTTGCCGAAGTCGAACTCGCTCCCCTGGGCGAGGAAGCCCCTGGGGCCGCTGATATCCTTGTAGATCTCCTTGTTCTCATTGCCGGCCGGGGTGCAGTCCACCACGACCGTGGCCCGCTCCAGTGCTTCGCGGGCCTCGAAGCTGGCCTGGTGCCCGAGCTCCTCGAACTCGCCGCGGGCATCGTCGTCCACGGCGAGCTTGGCTCCGCGATCGATGAGATGCTGTAATCGGGCGCGGTCGGAAGCCAACGGCGTCCGCTTGTGGAACGTGACCTCGTCGATCCCCATCTTCTCCCGGAAATCGGTGAACAGGCCGAGCAGCGGCTCACCGATGGTGCCTGTGCCCACGATGTGGACGATCCTCTTCATCGCTTCCCCCACTCGGTTCTAGTCGGTTGGTGTCGCGCCCGCGGAACGAGGCGGTCCGGTTGAACGGCCCTGGAGACTAGCACAGCCCGCGCCTCGCTGTAATTTTTTCTCCCGCCGGACCGGCTCCCAGATGTAAGACCTTCCACGGCAGTGGACCAATTTGTAGTGGCTCCGAACGATTGACACCCCATATCTTGGGGGTGTAGTTTGGGGCTCGTTGTTTCCAGAGGACCCGCGAGATTCAACAGGAGGAGGCCAGCACGATGGTTACTCAGTCGGCGGTGAAGGCGCAGCGTTCGCGAGGCAAGGACGTCCTGGACGTGGAGACTCCCCAAAAAGAGGGCCTCCGAGCCACCGAAGCCGCCGCCGGGGGCCTGCGCTTCGAGCGTCTCTACACGACGCCCGGAGCAGACCCCTACGACACCGTCGAATGGGAGCTGCGCGACGCGGTGATCACCAATGAGAAGGGGGAGAAGATCTTCGAGCAGCGCGGCGTCGAGGTGCCCAAGGCCTGGTCGCAGACCGCCACCAACGTAGTGGTGAGCAAGTACTTCCGCGGCCAGCTCGGCTCGCCGCAGCGCGAGCGCAGCGTCCGCCAGCTCATCGGCCGCGTCGCCGAGACGGTGACCGGCTGGGGACGCGAGGGCGGCTACTTCGCCGCCGACGAGGACGCCCGGACCTTCCGCGACGAGCTGACCCACATCCTCCTCTATCAATACGCCTGCTTCAACTCGCCGGTCTGGTTCAACGTCGGCATCGAGGAGAAGCCGCAGTGCTCGGCCTGCTTCATCAACTCGGTCCAGGACACGATGGACTCGATCCTCACCCTGGCCAGGACCGAGGGGATGCTCTTCAAGTATGGCTCGGGCACGGGCAGCAACCTCTCCAAGCTGCGCTCCTCCCGGGAGCCCCTCGCCGGCGGCGGCACCGCCTCCGGCCCGGTCTCCTTCATGAAGGGCTTCGACGCTTTCGCCGGCGTCATCAAGAGCGGCGGCAAGACCCGCCGGGCGGCCAAGATGGTCATGCTCGACATCGACCACCCCGATATCGAGGATTTCATCAAGTGCAAGGAGGTCGAGGAGCGCAAGGCCTGGGCCCTCATCGACGCCGGCTATGACGGCAGCTTCAACGTGCCGGGCGGCGCCTACGACTCGATCGCCTACCAGAACGCCAACCACTCGGTGCGGGTGACCGACAGCTTCATGAAGGCCGTCGAAGACGACGGCGAGTGGCACACACGGGCGCGCGTCGGCGGCCAGCCCATGGGGACCCACAAGGCCCGCAAGCTCATGAAGACGATCTCCGAGGCGGCCTGGGCGTGCGGCGATCCCGGGGTGCAGTACGACACCACGATCAACGACTGGCACACCTGCGCCGCCACCGACCGCATCTATGCCAGCAACCCGTGCAGCGAGTACATGTTCCTCGACGATACGGCGTGCAACCTGGCATCGCTGAACCTGATGCGCTTCTACGACGAGACCATGGGCTTCGACGTGGCGAGCTTCCGCCACTGCTGCGAGGTGGTGATCTCGGCCATGGAGATCATCGTCAGCAACGCCAGCTATCCGACGCCGAAGATCGGCGCCAACTCGGAGAGGTTCCGGCCGCTGGGGATCGGCTACGCCAACCTCGGCGCCCTGCTCATGGCGCGCGGCCTCCCCTACGACTCCGACTCCGGCCGCGACTACGCCGCCGCGATCACCGCGCTGATGACCGGCGCCTCCTACGCCCAATCGGCCCGCATCGCCGCCGCCAAGGGCCCGTTCGTGGACTTCGAGACCAACCGCCAGCCCATGCTCCGGGTCATGCGCAAGCACCGCGAGGCTGTGAAGCATGTCGACGCGGCGCACGCCCCGCTGGAGCTCCTCCAGGCCGCCAAGCACTCCTGGGACGAGGTGGTCGACCTCGGCGAGCGCCACGGCCTGCGCAACAGCCAGATCTCGGTGCTCGCCCCCACCGGCACGATCGCCTTCATGATGGACTGCGACACCACCGGCGTGGAGCCCGACATCGCCCTCGTCAAGTACAAGAAGCTGGTCGGCGGCGGCATGATCAAGATCGTCAACCAGACGGTGCCGAACGCCCTGAAGCGGCTGGGCTACGACAAGGACGAGGTCCGCGCCATCGTCGAATACATCGACGAGAACGACACCATCGAGGGCGCGCCGAACCTCAAGGAGGACCACCTTCCGGTCTTCGACTGCGCCTTCAAGGCCCACAAGGGGTCGCGCTCCATCCACTACATGGGTCACCTCAAGATGCTGGCGGCGGTGCAGCCGTTCATCTCGGGCGCGATCAGCAAGACGATCAACATGCCCGAGGACTCGACGCCGGACGACATCATGCAGGCCTACATCGAAGGCTGGCAGATGGGCCTCAAGGCGGTGGCCATCTACCGCGACAACTGCAAGCGGAGCCAGCCGCTGTCGACCAAGAAGGACGAGACCGCGCAGCAGGCCCTGCAGGTCCAGACCCCGGTGACGGAGCGGCGGGCCGTGCGCAAGAAGCTGCCGGACGAGCGGCAGGCGATCACCCACAAGTTCTCGATCAACGCGCACGAGGGCTACCTCACGGTCGGGCTCTACGAGAACGGGCAGCCGGGCGAGATCTTCCTGGTGATGGCCAAGGAGGGGTCGACGATCTCGGGCCTGATGGACTCCTTCGCCACCTCGATCTCGATCGCGCTCCAGTACGGAGTGCCGCTGCAGACGATGGTGGACAAGTTCACCCACACGCGCTTCGAGCCCTCCGGCTTCACCAAGAACCCGGAGATCCCGATCGCCAAGTCGATCACCGACTACATCTTCCGCTGGCTGGCCTCGAAGTTCCTGTCGCGGGCGGACAAGGAGGCCGCGGGGGTGATCCTGCGCGACGAACCGCAGCAGGACCTGAGCACGCCGATGCCCCTCCTCGGCGGCGGGCGGCTGGAGCCGGTGGCGCAGGCGATCAAGGCGGAGGCGGCTCCGCTGCGGCCGGCGTACCTCTACCAGCAGGACGCGCCGAGCTGCCACGAGTGCGGATCGATCATGGTGCGCAACGGGAGCTGCTACAAGTGCGGGAACTGCGGCTCGACCAGCGGCTGTAGCTAGGCCGGCTTCGCAGGAGGGATCAGGGGGCACGGGAATCCCGTGCCCCCTTTGTTTGTTTGGCGCGATGAAACGATCCTCTATGCTCGCGAGGCCATGGTGATGAACAGCTCCCCCGGCAGCACCAAACGTTCGGTCCTGATGCTGGCCGCGCTCGTCGCGTTGCTGCTCTTCGGCTGCAAGGACGGCGCGTCCGCCGGCCCCAGCGGCGGGGCGACGACGGTCGGCACCAAGCCGGAGTTCCGGCTCAAGACTCTGGACGGCCGCAAGCTCGGCCCCCGGGACTTCCCGGGCAAGGTCGTCGTCGTCGACTTCTGGGCCTCGTGGTGCGGCCCCTGTCACGTCCAGGCGCGCATCCTCGAAGCGCTCCACAAGGACTACCAGGGGAAGAACGTGCAGTTCCTCGCCACCAACGTCGGCGAGGACGAGGGGACGGTGAAGAGCTTCGTGAAGGACAAGCCGTTCCCCTATCCCGTCCTCCTCGACGCGGACAGCACGGTCTCCGATCGGCTCGGAGTCCTGGCCCTGCCCACCCTGATGGTGGTCGACAAGAAGGGGAAGGTCACCTACCTCAAGCCGGGGCTCGCCGACGGCCCTACTCTCAGGCGGATCCTCAAAGAAGCCGGGGTGTAAGGAGACGGACCCCCTCTCCCGCTCACGCGGGAGAGGGGCCAGGGGTGAGGGCTACTCCAGGACGACCAGCGCGACGCGCCGGTTCTGGGAACGGCCATCGCGGTTGCCGTTGTCGGAGACCGGCGCCGTCTCGCCGTACGAGATCACGTTGATCCGGTGTAGCGGGAACTTGTGCTGCTGGCTCAGATAGCGGCGCACCGCCTCGGCCCGCAGCAGGCCCAGCTCCTCGTTGTAGTTGTCCGAGCCCACGCTGTCGGTGTGGCCCTGGATCTCGATGTAGACACCCTTGTTCTGGCTCGCGAGCTGGGAGGCGAACTCGTCGACCGCCGCCCTGGCCTCCGGGGACAGGTCCGAGGTGTCGAAGCCGAACTTCACCTTCTCGTCGGTCAGCACCGTCTCATAGAGCAGCTTGCCCTGGGCCAGCTTGCCGGCCTCCTGGGCGCGCTGGAGCGCCTCCTGGGCGGTGCGGGAGGTCTCGCCGATCTGCCGATCGTGCGTGTCGAGGCGGGTCTGCGCCTCCTCGACCTGACCCTGCACATCATCGACGCGGGTACCGACCGCGCCCGTCTCCTGCTTCACATACTTCTTGGTGGCGCAGCCGGTGAAGGCAACCATCAACAGCAATGCCACGGCCAAGGTCCATAGCTTGCGCATTTTTACTCCTCCTCGTTTCTGAGGGGCCCGCGTGGGGCCGAGTTATGGGTCAACCGCCCTGGGCGAAGCTCGCCGGCGGCGGTCCCTGGTACCCACGACGGAAGAGGACGGTGCGGTCTCCCGCATCGACCTGCACCTTGAGGTCGCGTAGGCGTGAAGGGCCTTCGCCGGTCGAGAAACCCAGGACGTACTGGTGCCGCAGATCGTCCAGGATTGCGGTCAGCGCCTCCTGGAGGTCCTGCCGGTCCGAGACGGAGAAATAACGGCCGCCGCTCGTCGCGGCCAGCAGGTTCAACACGTCGGCATAGCGGTAGAGCTTCTTCCCCTCCTGCGTGACCTCGAAGGGGCTCCCGCTGTCCATGCCGATCACGTAGAACGGGAGCTGCGCCTGGCGCACGATCTCCCGTGCCTGCTCCGGCGGGATCCGGCTTGCGTTGTCGATCCCGTCGGTGATCAGGATGGCGAACCTCTTGGGGTTGTTCCCCTGGAGAGAGAGCGACGGCACCGCCGCAACGGCATCGTGGAGCGCCGTGGTGCCCCAGGGCCTCCAGCTCCGCACCGCCTCGCGCAACGTCCCGAGGTCGGAGGTGAACGGCACCTCGACCTGCAGGTTGCCGCTGGCGAAGGTCGCGATCGAGTACTCGTCGCCGGTCAATGCCTTGTCGAGGAAGAAGGTCGCCACATCGCGGCTCAGGCCGATGTTGCCGCCGGTCTCCATGCTTCCGGAAAGATCCTGCAGGATCACGACGCTCGCCGGCGCCTCGGCCCGCTGCTCGAAGCTCTCGATCCGCACCTTCCTGCCATCCACGAGAACGCTGAAGTCGTCCTGGTCCAGGTTCCTCATGTACTTCGATCCGGAGCGGACGACGACCGGCACCAGCACATACCCGACCGAGACTTCCTCGGTGAACCCGGACATCGGGTCCTGCGGAGTGTCCTGAGGCTCTGGGAGGGCCGCCCACAGCGGAGATACCGCCAGAATGGCCGCCAGCAGCAGGCTCAGGGGGACTCGCAACGGCGTGGCGTGGTGCGTCTCTCTCATGCCGGCGGTGAAGGAGTGCAAAAGACGGACCATGCGTGGGATGATCGGCGGAAACACGGCGGCTTCTTAACGGTCGCCCGGAGGAGGCAGCGATGGCCGCGATGGCCGATCAGATCAACATCCGCAATATATCCGTCAAATGCGGACATTGCAATACTTACCAGACGCTCTCGGGGTTCAGCCGCAACGGCGACTGGAATGTCTACACCTACGAGTGCGAGAACGAGACCTGCGACCCGAACGTCACCCGCACCCTGATCGAGGTCCCTCACGACATGGACGCTTTTGCGCGCCGCGACCCGGAATGGCGCGGCGGCGGCCGTCACGGGGAGATGGGGGACGGAACGGCGGAATGAGGCCTACTTCTTCACCGCCAGCTTCGAATACCCCATGCCGTCCGGCTCCTTGCCGGCCGTGAGGGAGCCGATCCGCTTCCAGCTCTGGAGGTCGACGATCGAGATCTGGTCGGCGTTGGCGTGCGCGACATAGGCGCGCTTGCCGTCCAGCGCGATCTCGATGCCGATAGGGACCGAGCTTCTCCCCCATCTCCATCAGGCGGCCTTCCGTGACAGGCTTTCCCTCGAGCACCAGCGGGATCCGGCGCTCCAGCTTCCGGTCGGCCACCGAGAAGACCGAAAGGTCGCCCGAGCGGGCGTTGGAGACCAGGACGCGCTTGCCGTCCGGCGTCACCTCGGCACGGATCGGGAAGGAGGCCGAGGGGAGCGTGGCGAGCACCTGGAGCGTGCCGGCGTCGATGACGCTGACCGAGTCCGCCTCGCGGTTGGTGACCCAGACCTGCTTGCCGTCCGGAGTGACGGCGATCCCCTCCGCGCCCGCGCCGGTCGGCACGTCGCCGACCTTTTTCTTCTCTTTGAGGTCGACGGCCGTCATCGTGCCCGAGGCGATGCTGGAGATGAAGGCACGCGAGGCGCCCGGGGCCATGGCCACCATGTGCGAGACCCGCTGGTCGGTCTTCACGGCCCCCTCCACCTTGCCGGTTTCGGTGTCGACCTCCAGCAGAGCCTGGTTCACCTCCGCGGTCACCAGGGCGCGCCGCTCGTCGAGGAAAGCCAACCCGTGGGGCCGCCGGTACTCGCCGAGGTCGATCGTCCTGACGACCTTGGCGGCGGGGACGTCGATGAGCGTCAGGGACGAGCCCGGCTGCCCCTGGCGGCCGTAGTTGGCAATCAGGGCGAGCCGGCCGCTGGGGGAGACGGCCACCTCGTGCGGCCCCTGCCCCACCGGCAGCGTCGCCGCCACCTTCCCCGACCCGAGGTCGACCAGCGAGACCGTGGCCTCCGACTTGTTGGCCACGATCAGCGTGGCCGCCTGGAGCGAATTGGCGAGCAGGAGCGACATGAGGGCGAGACGGACGGATCTATAGAGTAAGGACATGGACATACAGTTCTCCCTTGTCTAGGCTGGCTCGTTCCACTTTCGACGGCGCTCCTCCAATCGCTCCCCAGTCAGCTTCCATTGCTGGTCGAGGTACCACTTGAAATCGAAGTAGCGCATCCGGGCCCGCGTCACGAAGTCGGTTTCGACCTCCGGGGGGTCGGCATAGAGGCACTGCCCTTCCGCCACTTCGTGCGCCAGCACCACCGAAGCGTCGTTCAACGAGACGAGATCGATCTCCCCTCCTGCGGCGCTTTCCGCATCCGTCAGCAGGTTCAGCCGCTCGTAGAGGCCCAGAGACCGGTCAGTCAGCACCGCCAGATCGACATCGCGGACAGTTGCCCGCTCCGGGTCCGCGGCCGAGCCGAAGAGGAAGACCAGCCGCACACGAGGGTCCGCCGCCAGGGCCTCGGCGGCCCGGCGCGCCCGCTCACGGGCAGTTTCGGCAGTGATCCGCGGCATCTTCCTCACGCGTTCGAACTCTAGCAGAGCCCCGCCCCTCCTCCTCTCTGGATAGAATGCCTTCATGGCTACCGAGACCCCCGCTTCCGACGAGGACGTCCGCGAGACCTCGTCCGAGATCCTGGTCCAGCCATTCTACGGTCCCGGGGACACGGCGGGGGTCGACTATGCCGAGCAGGTGGGCGACCCCGGGGCGTATCCCTACACCCGCGGCCTGTACCGCGACATGTACCGCAAGCGGCACTGGACCATGCGCCAGTACGCCGGCTATTCGAGCGCCGCCGAGTTCGAACCGCCGCTACCGCTACCTGCTCTCCCAGGGGACGACCGGCCTGTCCGTGGCCTTCGACCTGCCGACCCAGATCGGCTACGACTCCGACCATCCGATGGCGCGCGGCGAGGTCGGCCGCGTCGGCGTGGCCATCGACTCGATCGCGGACATGCGCCGCCTCTTCGACGGCATCCCCCTCGACCGGGTCACCACCTCGATGACCATCAACGCGACCGCCCCCATCCTGTTGGCCCTTTATCTCGTGGTCGCCGAGGAGCAGGGGGTCCCCTGGACCAGGGTCGGGGGCACGGTCCAGAACGACATCCTCAAGGAATACGCCGCCCGCGGCACCTACATCTATCCGCCCGGGCCGTCGCTGCGGCTGGTGACCGACCTGATCGCCTTCTGCGCCGAGCGGGTGCCGAAATGGAACCCGATCTCGATCTCCGGCTACCACATGCGCGAGGCCGGCTCGACCGCCGTCCAGGAGGTGGCCTTCACCCTCGCCAACGGCCTCACCTACGTACGGGCCGCGCTCGACCGCGGTCTCGCCATCGACGACTTCGCGCCGCGCCTCTCCTTCTTCTTCAACGCCCACAACAACTTCCTGGAAGAGGTGGCGAAGTTCCGGGCGGCGCGGCGCCTGTGGGCCGAGCTGGTGCGGGAGCGCTTCGCGCCCAAGGACCCGCGGTCGCTCTGGCTGCGCTTCCATACCCAGACCGCCGGCTCGACGCTGACCGCGCAGCAGCCGGCCAACAACGTGGTGCGGGTGGCGATCCAGGCGCTCGCCGCGGTCTGCGGCGGCACCCAGTCGCTGCACACCAACTCGCTCGACGAGGCGCTCGGCCTGCCCACCGAGGAGGCGGCCCGCCTGGCCCTGCGTACGCAGCAGATCATCGCCCACGAGAGCGGTGTGGCCGACGTGGCCGATCCCCTGGGCGGCTCCTACGTCGTCGAGGCCTGGACAGACGAGATCGTGCGGCGCGCCCGCGACTACATCGGCCGCATCGAGGAGATGGGCGGCGGCCTCGCCGCCATCGAGCAGGGCTTCCAGCAGCGGGAGATCGCCGAGGCCGCCTACCGTGCCCAGCTCGCGATCGAGGAGGGGCGGGCCAAAGTGGTGGGAGTCAACGCCTTCGCCGCCGAGGAGGAGGTGCCGACCGAGCCGCTGCGGATCGACCCGGCTGCCGAGCAGGAGCAGGTCGAGCGCGTGCAGGCCCTGCGCACCCGCCGCGACCAGGCCCGTGCCGAGGCAGCGCTGCGTGACCTCACCGCCGCTGCCCAAGACGACCGCAACCTGATGCCGCCGATCCTCGACTGCGTGCGCGCTGAAGTGACCCTGGGCGAGATCTCGGACACCCTGCGCGGGGTCTGGGGAGAGTACAGCGACCCGACGACCGGGACGTGACGGTCATCAGCACAGAACGGTTCGATCATGGTCTAATCAGGGGGGTCCGGGAGACATTCCCGCGATGCGGAGCCGAATCGTCCACCTGCCGGCGGGGCCTTGCCCCCAGGATCTGCTGCGCGCGGCCGCGGTGGACGCCGGGCGTGACCCGGACTTCGTGCTCGCCTTCCTCCCTCCAGAGACCCCTGAGGCCACTCTGTCCGAGACCCTCGCCGCCCTGGCCGAGGCATGGCCCGGGAGCCTGCGCTTCGGCTGTGAGGCGGTCACGCAGTTTGCCGATGCGGAGATGACCGCCGCGGGGAGCCTGCAGCTCTTCTGGCTCGCGGACCCTGGCCACCGCGTCGAGGTCGAGGTCGTCCCCGGTACCCAGGAGGAGCCCCCGTCCCAGGCGGCCGTCGAAGCCCTGGCCGGGCGGCTCGCCGGGGCCGACGGCGTTCTGCTGATCGCCGACGGCCTGCGCTTCCCGACCGAGCGCTTCCTGGGCGCGCTGCGCGAGGCCCTGCGGGGTGAGGCGGCCCCGCTGGTCGCCGGCGGCCTCGCCTCGCAGGAGATCCCCCCGGTCAAGTCCGGAGCGCGCGTCTTCGTCCAGGACCGCCTCCTGCCGGCCGCCTGCGTCGCCGTCCTCCTGCATGGCATCTCGATGCGCGTCGAGGTCGTACGCGGGTGGAGCCCGGCGAGCCCCATCTACACCGTCACCCGCGCCGCCGGGAACGTCCTCTACGAGATCGACGACGAGCCGGCGACGGACTGGTACCGGCGCTTCTTCACCATCGGCGGCGAGCTCGCTCCCATGCCCGACACCGCTTGGCGCTTCCCCCTCATCGTGGAGGGGCCGGCAGCCGAGCGGCAGGGCCTCTACCGCAGCATGCTGGCCTTCGACGATCCGCCGGGCGCCGTCTCCTATTGGGGGAGCGTGGCTGAAGGAGATCAGGTCCGGCTCGGCATGGGCAACGACCTCTCCCTGGTCGAGACCGCCTCCCAGCTCCGCGCCGGGCAGGAGCCCGAGGCGGCGATCCTCTACTCCTGCGTCGGCCGCGAGCAGGTGCTGGACGAGATGGCCGGCAGCGAGGCGGCCGCCATCCACCGCGCCCTGGGCGGCGTCGCCCTCTCCGGTTTCTTCACCTTCGGCGAGATCGGCCCCACCCCTGGCGGCAGCCTCGCCTTCTACAACCAGACCGCCATCCTCGTCCTGCTCTCCGAGGCCGCCGCGTGAAGAGCCCGCTCGAGCTCGACAACGCGATCCTGCGCAACCTGCTGGCGCAGACCACCCGGGCCTACGAGGAGAAGATGACCGAGCTGTTCTCGGAGAAGGAGCTCGCCCAGGTCACCCTGGCCTCGATCGGCGACGGCGTGCTGGCGACCGACGACGCGGGCCGGATCAAGTATCTGAACGCGGCGGCCGAGAACCTCACCGGCTGGGAGCGCTCCGAGACCCTGGGACGCCCGCTGACCGAGGTCTTCCACCTGATCGACGAGAGCCCCGGCGGACAGGATGCCGCGGCCCTGGTGCGCCGCTGCCTGGAGGACGGGCGCAGCATCCGCCTGACCGAACGCATCACCCTCGAGCGCCGCGACGGCCGGCGCTACGCCATCGAGAGCACCTGCGCCCCCATCCGCCATCGCGACGGGCGGATCGTCGGCACGGTCCTCGTCTTCCAGGACGTGAGCGACAAGCGGCTGATGGCGCTCCAGCTCGCCCACCAGGCCACCCACGACGAGCTGACCGGGCTGTTCAACCGCCAGGCCTTCGACGGCCATCTGCAGCGCGCCCTCGAAGAGAGTCGAACGCAGCAGCTCCACGCATGCCCTGTGCTACATGGACCTCGACCAGTTCAAGCTGGTCAACGACACCTGCGGCCACCTCGCCGGCGACGAGATGCTCTGCCGGGTCACCTCCATCCTCCAGGACAGCATGAGAGACACCGACCTGGTGGCCCGCCTGGGGGGCGACGAGTTCGCCGTGCTGATGCCGCGCTGCACCCTGGAGGAGGCGCAGGAGCGGGTGACCGCCTTCCACCGCGCCCTGCAGGCGTACCGCTTCACCTGGCGGGAGCGGACCTTCCAGATCGGGGCCAGCATCGGCCTGGTGCCCATCACCGCCGACCTCCGGTCCGTCGCCCAGGTCCTCTCGGCCGCCGACCACGCCTGCTACGTGGCCAAGGAGAAGGGGCGCAACCAGATCCAGGTCTACCAGGAGGACGATGCCGCCTTCATCCGCCGGCAGGGGGAGATGGACTGGGTATTGCGCATCCAGGAGACCCTGGAAGAGGACCGCTTCTGCCTCT
Source organism: uncultured Holophagales bacterium (assembly GCA_963842525.1). Classification (GTDB taxonomy): domain Bacteria; phylum Acidobacteriota; class Thermoanaerobaculia; order Multivoradales; family UBA5704; genus UBA5704. The sequence goes on along the minus strand of CAWJGT010000006.1, from coordinate 62,009 downwards.
TCTCGCAGAGCATCCAGCCGCTCTCGGCGCGGGCCTCCCGCGGGCTCTATTTCGAGGTCCTTCTCCGCCTGATCGAGGCGGACGGCCGCATCCACCTGCCGAACGACTTCCTGCGCGCCGCCGAGCGCTACGGCCTCATGCGCAGCATCGACCGCTGGGTGATCCGGGAGTCGATCCGGACCCTGCTGGCACAGCCGCTCCCATTCCTCGACCTGCTCTCGAGCTGCTCGATCAACCTGTCCGCCGCCTCGGTGGGGGACGAGGGCTTCCTCGAATTCCTGGAGGAGGAGATCGCCCGCTCGGGCCTGCCGCCGCAGAAGCTCTGCTTCGAGATCACCGAGACGGCGGCGATCGAGAACCTGGCCCAGGCCCAGAAGCTGATCGCCCGCCTCTCCGCGCAGGGGGTCAACTTCGCGCTCGACGACTTCGGCTCCGGCATGTCCTCCTACGGCTACCTGCGCGACCTGCCGGTGAGCTATCTGAAGATCGACGGCAAGTTCGTGCGGGACATCGTCACCGACCCGCTCGACCGGGCCATGGTGGAGTCGATCAACCAGGTGGGGCACGTCATGGGGGTGCACACCGTGGCCGAGGGGGTCCCGAGCCTCGCCGTGGTCGAGCACCTGCGCGGCCTCGGGGTGGACTACGCCCAGGGCAACTGGATCAGCCCGCCGCGCCCGCTGACCGACACCTGCGTCTCGGGAGCCCAGCTCGGGCTGCGGGTTCCGGGTCCGCCCGCCACGCGCACGTGACACGGCCCTGCTCCCCCTGTAGGATTGTGCATCTTTTTGGGAGACGCCATGGCGGAAAGCGTTGTAGCGAGAACGAGTTCTAGCAACGAGCCGGCGACCGGATTCGTCCGCGAGCTGGGGCTCCTCGACTCGACCATGATCGTGGCGGGCTCGATGATCGGGTCCGGCATCTTCATCGTCTCCGCCGACATCGCCCGCCTGGTGGGCTCGGGCGGCTGGCTGCTCATGGTCTGGGTGGTGACCGGCCTGCTGACGATCGCCGGCGCCCTCTCCTACGGCGAGCTGGCCGCCATGATGCCGAAGGCCGGCGGGCAGTATGTCTATCTGCGGGAGGCCTACTCGCCGCTCTGGGGCTTCCTCTACGGCTGGACCCTGTTCCTGGTGATCCAGACCGGCACGATCGCCGCTGTCGGAGTCGCTTTCGCCCGCTTCCTCGGTGTGCTCGTCCCCTGGATCTCGCCCACCAAATGGATCGTCGCTCCCATCGACCTGTCGGACAGCTACGCCGTCAGCCTCTCGACCCAACAGCTCGTCGGGATCCTGCTCCTGATCTTCCTGACCTTCCTGAACACCCGGGGCATCCGGCTCGGCAAGCTGATCCAGAACACCTTCACCTCGGCGAAGACCCTGTCGCTGTTCGTCCTGATCCTGCTCGGCATCCTGGTGGGAAGGAACGCCGAGGCGATCGCGGCCAACTTCGGGGAGGGATTCTGGACACCTCCCAGCACGCCGACCGTCGCGGCCACGGCCGGCGCCTTCGGCCTCTTCGTTGCCTTCTGCGTCGCCCAGGTGGGCTCGCTCTTCTCCTCGGACGCGTGGAACAACATCACCTTCACGGCCGGCGAGGTCAAGGACCCGCGGCGCAACATCCCGCGATCGCTGGCCCTGGGCACCGGCCTGGTGATCCTGCTCTACGTTCTGGCCAACGTGGCCTACCTCTGCGTCCTGCCCCTGGAGGCGATCCAGACGGCGCCCGACGACCGGGTGGGGACGGCCGCCCTGCAGGTCATCTTCGGCCCGGCGGGGGCGTCGATCATGGCGGTGGCCATCCTGATCTCCACCTTCGGCTGCAACAACGGCCTGATCCTCGCCGGCGCCCGCGTCTATTACGCCATGGCGCGGGACGGCCTGTTCTTCCGCTCGACGGGCCAGCTCAACGAGCGGCGCGTGCCGGCCATGGGGCTGATCCTCCAGTGCGCCTGGGCCGCGCTCCTGGTGCTGCCCCGCACGCGTCTGCGCGGCGAGGACGGCGCAACGCTCCTCGACCCGGCGACGGGCCAGGCCCAGTACGGCAACCTGTACGGCAACCTGCTCGACTACGTGGTCTTCTCGGTGCTGATCTTCTACGTGCTGACGATCGCCGGCATCTTCGTGCTGCGGCGCAAACGGCCGGACGCGGAGCGCCCCTACCGCGCTTTCGGGTACCCGGTCGTGCCGGTGCTCTACATGCTGGCCGCACTGACCATCCTGATCGTGCTGCTGTTCTATCGGACATCCACCACCTGGCCGGGCCTGCTCATCGTGCTGACCGGCATTCCTGTCTATTTCCTCTGGCGGCGAGCCGGGACAGCGGTCCCCTCCCCCGGGGGGGACGCGCCTACTTGAGCCCTGAGGAGGATCTAATTTCATGGCAAATCGTCTCTTCGCGAGAAAACCGCTCGAGCTCCTCCTGGAGGAGATGAAGAGCGAGAACCGGCTGAAGCGCGTGCTCGGGCCGGTCCAGCTCTCGGCGCTGGGCGTCGGCGCGATCATCGGCGCGGGCATCTTCGTGGCGACCGGCGAGGCGGCCCACAACATCGCCGGTCCGGCGCTGATGCTCTCCTACGTCGTCGCCGGCATCACCTGCATCTTCGCGGCGCTCTGCTATGCGGAGTTCGCCTCGATGGTGCCCGTCGCCGGCTCGGCCTACACCTATGCGTACGCCACGATGGGCGAGCTGTTCGCCTGGATCATCGGCTGGGACCTGGTCCTGGAGTACGCCGTAGGGAGCGCGACCGTCGCCAACGGCTGGTCCGGGTACTTCCAGAGCGTCATGACGAAGGCCGGGCTCACCCTGCCGGTGGCCCTGCGGGACGCGCCCATCCGGTACGACACGGCGACCGGCGATTTCGTCTCCACCGGCTCGTTCATCAACCTGCCGGCCATCATCGTCGTCGTCATCGTCACCGCCGTCCTCGTCAAGGGGATCTCCGAGAGCGCCAGCTTCAACGCCACGATGGTCGGGGTCAAATTGGCCGCCGTGCTGTTCGTGATCGGCGTCGGCGCGTTCTACATCAACGCGGAGAACTGGCAACCGTTCGCGCCGTACGGCTGGACGGGGCTCAACTTCTTCGGCAATCACATCGCCGGCCAGACCGACCCGAGCGGCACGCCGTTGGGCATGCTGGCCGGCGCGGCGATCATCTTCTTCGCCTACATCGGCTTCGACTCGGTCTCCACCCACGCCGAGGAGGCGAAGAACCCGCAACGCGACGTGCCGATCGGCATCATCGCCTCGCTGCTCATCTGCACGGTCCTCTATATCGCCGTGGTCGCCGTGCTCACCGGCATGGTCAAGTACAACCAGATCGACACCGCGGCGGGGGTCAGCGACGCGTTCAAGCAACAGGGGCTCGACATCGCCGAGGTGATCATCGCAATTGCCGGTGTGGCCGGCATCACCTCGGTGCTCCTGGTGATGATGCTCTCCGGACCCCGGGTGTTCCTGGCGATGGCGCGCGACGGCCTGGTGCCCAAGGGGTTCTTCGGCGACGTCCACCCGAAGTTCCGCACGCCCTGGCGGTCGACGATCCTGATCGGGGTCTTCGTCTGCATCATGACCGGCTTCCTGCCGCTCGGCTTCCTCCTCCACCTGACGAACATCGGCACCCTGTTCGCCTTCGTCATCGTGTGCGCCGCGGTCCTCATCATGCGCAAGAAATACCCCGACGCCGAGCGCCCGTTCCGCTGCCCCTGGGTCCCGGTGATCCCCGTCCTCGGCATCCTCTGCTGCCTGATGCTGATGTTCTCGCTGCCGGCGGACAACTGGTGGCGGCTCTTCGCCTGGCTGGCGATCGGCTTCGTGATCTACTTCCTCTACGGGCGCAAGCACAGCGTCATGGCCACCTACACGGGTCTGGAGATCGCCAAGCAGGGTATCTCACCCCGCGGCTCGATGGCCCAGCGTTCGGAGGACGAGCGCGGGCGCGACGAGCACCTGTAGAGCCTCACCCCCCTGGCCCTCCTCTCCCATCGGCCTCCCACCGGCCGGGAGAGGGGGGAACGGTGCCATCTGCGCCGCGTAGGTTTCCCGGTCCAGCCCATAGACGAGGTGCTCGCGGCCCAGGATGCCGTTGCGGCCTTGCAGAGCCTCTCCCATGCTCGGCAACCCGGATGGAGGCGAGGTTGCCCGGCTCGATGAGGCTGACAATGCGGTCCTTCTTCCAGATGGAGAAGGCGTAACCCAGGGCCGCTCGTGCGGCCTCGGTGGCATAGCCGTGGCCCCACCAGCGCCGGGCCAGCTTCCAGGCTGCCTCGCAGCCCGGCCAGCCCTCCGGCTCCGCGAAACCAACCACCCACACGAACGCGCCGTTCGCCCGGAGCTCGACCGCCCACATTCCGGCTCCGCCGAGCTGCCAATGTCCCATCAGGAAGGCGAGGTGCCGCCAGGCCCGGCCCCGGTCCCACGGCCCTCCGACATAGCGCATCACTTCAGGGTCTGCGTTCAGCGCGGCATAGTCGTCGATGTCGCTCTTGCGGAGCGGCCTCAACCGCAGGCGCTCGGTTTCCAGGATCGGGGCTTCGAAAAATTCCATAGGAACCTCCCTTTCCGGGCTCGTCCGGGCAAAGCAATGGCTTGTCCTTGGGGACAGGGCTTGTATGGTTCGCACAGACTACGAAGATTGATTGCCTCATAGGAATAGGTGCGCCCCAAGAGGCACTTATCAGGTTCAATGCCCTGAGGGGTTGTACGAACAACTCCGCGAACCCTACATCCAACTCAGAGGACGGTTTTCCGCGGCCCGCATTCTGGAGCACCTGGGGCGGCCGAAAAAGGCAGAAATCCTCTTTCAAGGGGTGATTGCCGGCGATCTGGAACACGGGCTGATAAAGGACTTCTACCTGGACTTGGTCTACCTGTTCGGTTTCTATCTCCGCCGGGGCCAGACATCCGACGCCATCGCGGTTTGCCGCCGCGCCAGTCAGGGAGCTCTCCCTGATGGAGGATGAGGAAGGCAGCGGCGAGCCCGCACGCGACCAGATGCGGAAGGTGTGGCGCAGTCTGGAGGAGGAGGTCCAACGGGGTACCGTTGACCTCGGCGCCACAACGGTCCTCAGGAACTACATCAAGGCGCACTGGAGGTTCCCGGCGAGCGATCCGCCTTCTTTCGGAGGACAGCCCGCAGTGGAGGGCACGTAACAATCTCTCCTTCCTGCCGGTAGACGCCCCGTGGGGCGTCTCCGCTGCGGCGCCATCCTTCCACAGGCCACAGCAGGTCCGGTGACTCGCAGTGGTCCCGCGAGACCGGCAGGTTTCACCACGGGACCATGGACGTTCCCTGCGGTGACTCGCAGTGGTCCGCGGGACCGGCAGGTTTCACCACGGGACCATGGACGTTGCCTGCGGTGACTCGCAGTGGTCCCGCGGGACCGGCAAGGCTCACCGCAGGGCCGTGGACATTTCCCGCGGGGCCTCGCAAGTGTCCAGGGGGCATAGGCGTTAACTTGGCCGTCCGGGCCGCGCCCGCTCGCCCCTCGGCTCTCCCGAGCCCGGAGGGCGACATTCGGTAGCCCAGGGTGTCAACCCGGGGCAAGGGCTACGGTTTCTGGTCTTCTTCCTTGAGCGTCAGCGCCTTGCGCACGTCCGCGATCCGGTCCTGGACCTCCTTGAGCTTGCCGCCCGGGAGGAGGAGCACCACGTCGCGTCCGCTGACGCGGGCGGGGGTGCCGGCGGCGACCGGCGGGTAGAGCATGAGAGTCTCCTTGCCGGCGTCCTTGGCGTCGAGGTCGATCGTGACCACCGGCCGGGCCAGGGAAGCTCCCAGGCCAGCCGCCTCCTGCGGAGTCAGCAGCCGGTCGGCCTTGGCATCGGTCACCGCGAACAGCAGATCGCTGACCGAGACGTAGGAGATCGTCTCGTCCCCGCGCTTCCAGTCGGTGCCGGCCCGGGTCAGGCGGAGCTCGCCCTTGCCGTCCTTCACGGTCGCCGCGTCGACCTCGTGGACCTCGAAAGCGGCCACGCCCAGGGCGCGCCACTCCGCGGGAGGCCGGGCCGCGGCCTCGGCGAGCGGGGTGCGGGCCTCGAAGACCTGGGAGCCGATGCGCCCGTAGACGAGCCCGGCCTGCGGCGGCGCTGCGGGATCCATGGGCGGCTCCGGCGCGGCGCCGTCGACAGGGCCTCCCAGCTCGATGCGCACCGGCGCCCCCTTGCGGAACGACACTTCGACGACCGCCTGCGGCGGCGCGAGCCCGAGCTCGGCCGGCGGGCGCGGAGCGTCCACGAAGCTCTCCACGACCAGCCCCGAGAGGTCGGCGTAGAGGTCGTCGATCCGGTCGCGGTCGGCGCGGTCGCGGAACGGCGCCTCGATCCGGAAACGGTCCTTCTCCTGCGCCAGCACGATCCGCTGGCCGCCAGACACGAGTGAGATCCGCGCGATGGCGTCACGGCCCGCCCGGAAGAGCTGCTTGTCGCGCCAGGAGCCCGGGTCGCGGTCGAGTTGGGAGAAGACCGCGTCGCTGACCACGTAGGCGTCCTTTCTCCCCGCGAGCGCCGCGATGAGCTGGCCGCCCGTGGGGACCGCGGCGCCGAGCTGCAGGGTCTTCTCTCCCTCCTTGGTGTCGAGGCGGACCGTGGCGCGCGGCGTGTCGAGTCCCGTGGCCTTGGGGTCCACGTCCTCGAGAGTGCGGCTCTTCTCCAGCGACACCAGGGAGTCGAGCAGGCCGTCGACCGCGAAGGCGTCGGCATGCGCCTGCAAGGGCTGGACGATCCGCCACTCGGCCGCGGGCTCGCCAAGCTCCTCGCTCGCCTCCTCCGCCTCGTCCGTCTCCTCCGTCTCGTCCTCTTGGTCCTTTTCGTCCTTGCCGTCCTTTGCCTCTACCACCCGCTCCAGGACCACTTCCCCCGAGGGAGCCTTGATCGTCACCTTCTGCACATCATCCTTCTCGATCTGCAGCACCTTCTTGGCATTTTCGGCCCGCTCCTCGCTCGACGGCAGCTCGCGCTCGTAGAACCAGATGAAAGCGCCAAGCCCGGCGACGAGGGCCAGCAGGATGAGAAGCGTGCGCGGTTTCATGGACGGATCACCTCCGGCGACGGACGTAGACCATGGTGCCAGCCACGACGGCCAGGCCCGGCAGCACCAGCAGGGTCAGCAGGTAGAGCGTGCGGAGCTGTCCACCCGTCAGGTTGAGCCGCACCTGCTCCGTCTTCTTGGGCGGGATGGTCGAGCAGCGCCTCGCGCTCGACCAGCCAGTTGAGGGAGTTCGCGAGCAGCACGGCGTTGGCCGGGTTGCGCCTGGACGAGCTGGTTGGTGGCGAAGTCGGAGTCGCCGATAGACGACCAGGCGCATCTTGCTTGCCGGCGCCGTCGCGCTCGACGGCCACGCCCATGGGGACCGGACCGGCCACGTCGGCGGCGTCGCGCTCCACCGTCTCGAGCTGCGCGAGGTTGGTCTCGCCCCAACCCTCGGCCGGAGGTCTTGAGCAGCTCCGCGACCTGGAGCCCTTCCCCGGCTTCCCCTGCTGCGACCGAGCGGGCCAGGTTGAGCAGCACCGGCACGTCGACCTGCGCCAGCGGCTTGGTGATCGGATGGTCGCCGTACTGGCTTCGAGAAGAAGACGTCTGCGGCGCTGAAGATCGGCAGGGCGTTGGGCGGGTCGACGACGATGTCGTTGCCCACCTTGACGCCGCAGCTGGCCAGCCAGGGCTCGAGGCCGGTGGGCGATCAGCCCCGCGCCCGCGGTCTGCCCGAGGGTGGGGTCGAGCATCACCAGCATGCGTCCGCCGTTGTTCAGGTAGGCGGCGAAGGCGTCGAGCTCCGGCTGCAGGAACCCGCCGGTCGGGCCGGCGATCACCAGCAGGTCGGTGCCGTCCGGGACGGCCGGCTTGCCGAGCGGGGCCCACTCCTCCAGCTCGAAGTTGTCGCGCCCGAGGATCTCCTGGATGCCCGCCAGGCCATGGATGTCGCTGGTCGTCGAGCGAGCGCTCGCCATGGCCGGTGGTGAACAGGACCTTGGGCTTGCGCCCCTCCGAGAGCTGGAGGATGGCGCCGGTGAAGAGCTGCTCCCCCTTGAAGCCGGTCATCTGCGGCGCCTGCCCCATCTGCATGCCCGAAAAGTCCATCTCGGCGAGGTCGTTGCTGTCGATCACCCGCTTGTCGTCTGCCGCTCACCACCACGACGCCCGGGTTCGCGACGTTGTACTTCTGCAGGAGCTGCTGGGCCTCGACAGGGTTGCGCTCGGGGTCGTAGTAGCGCACCGAGACCCGCTGCGAGGCCGCGTCGTAGTGCGAGAGGAGCTCGCGGACCGGCTCGTACATGTCTGCTGCCGGGCGGCAGGAAGACCACGAACTCCACGTCGCGCTTCAGGTCCTTGAGGACGTTTTCGCTCTTCTCCGACAGGGTATAGATGCTGTCCTCGGTCCAGTCGAACCGCTTGTGGTACTTCCAGCCGAAATAGTTGACGATGAGGAGCAGGGCGGCGACCAGCAGGACGCCCGCCGAGAGCGTACCGGTCTTGACGAGCTGACGGCTCATGTTCGTGTTCGCCATCGGGTCTATCTCCACTTCTTGTCTGCGAGCGCCCGGCTCGCCAGGAACAGGAAGAACAGGCTTCCCGACAGGTAGTAGACCAGCCGTCGGGTGTCGACGATCCCGCGGGCGAATTCGTCGATGTGGTTCCAGAGATTGATGTAGCCCAGGAGCTGCTTGATGTTCTCGTGGGTGACCAGCTCCTCGAACATGCCGAGCAGGAAAAGGAGGAAGAGGAGGGCCACGGTCACCATGGCGGCCACCAGCTGGCTGCGTGTCATGGCCGAGGCGAAGATGCCGGCAGCCAGGAACAGCGCGCCGATGCCGAGGATGCCGAGATAGCCGGCGGCGATCGGGCCCCAGTCCACGTCGCTGTGGCGGGAGATCAGCAGGGCATAGGCGGCGGTCGGCAGCCAGAGGAAGGCGAAGAAGGTGAGCGCCGCCAGGTACTTGCCGGCGATCACCTGGCCCTCGGTCACCGGGGCGGTCATCAGCACCTCGATCGAGCCGCTGCGCAGCTCCTCGCTGACCAGGCGCATGGTGAGCACCGGCCCGAGGAGGATCAGCATCAGCCACGTGCTGCGGAAGAAGAAGCCGAGCGCCGGCTCGGCGGGCGCCCGCGGATCGGCCAGGGCGCCGATCAGGTTGGCGAAGATGACGCCGTTGACCACCAGGAAGAAGAACAGGACCACATAGGCGAGCGGCGAGAAGAAATAGGCCCGCAGCTCGCGCAGGAACGTCGCCCAGACGGCTTTCACGACACCACCTCCTCTTCTTCAGCCGGCGGCTCCGGCGGTGTGTCCGCTGACGGCTCCGGCAGCTCCTGGGGTTCCGCGGCGCCTTCGGCAGCCGCCATATCGTGCGTGGTCAGGCGGACGAAGACGTCTTCCATGGTCGCCCGCTCGCGGACCATCTCGAGGAGCACCCAGCCGCGGCGCGACCGCCTCGTGGAAGATCTCCTCACGGGGGTCGGCTCCCGGCGCGTGCTCGATCACCCAGGCCCCTTCTCCTGTTCCGGGCCGCCCGCCCGTGACGCCGGGGAGCTGCGTGAGCGTCTCGGCAACGCCTTCCGGATCTCCCTTGAAGCAGATCCGCAGGGTGGGATTGCCCATCCAGCTCTCGCGCAGGCTTTCTGGCGTGCCCTCGGCCACGATCCGCCCGCGGTCGATGATCATCACGCGGTTGCAGAGCAGCTCGACCTCCGGGAGGATGTGGGTCGACAGCAACAGCGTCCGCTCGCGGCCCAGATCGCGGATCAGCTCGCGGATGGCGATGATCTGCTTCGGATCGAGGCCGACGGTGGGCTCGTCGAGCACCAGAACGCTGGGCCGGTGGAGGATCGCGGTGGCGAGGCCGACGCGCTGGCGATAACCCTTGGACAGGGTGCCGATGATCTGGCTGCGCACGTCGGTCAGGAGGCAGCGCTCGATCGCCTCGCCGATGGCGCCGCGGGCGTCGGCGCGCGGCATGCCTTCCAGGCGGGCGCGGTAGGCCAGGTACTCCTCGACGCGCATCTCGTTGTAGAGGGCCACGTTCTCCGGCAGGTATCCGAGCTGCCGGCGGGCCTCCTGCGGCGCCTCGAACAGATCCTTGCCGGCGACGGTGACCCGCCCGCCGGTCGGCGGCAGGAAGCCGGTGATCATGCGGATCGTGGTGGTCTTGCCCGCCCCGTTCGGCCCCAGCATGCCGACGATCTCCCTTTCACCGACCGAGAACGAGACATCCTGGACGGCGGTGAAGTCGCCATAGCGGCGGGTCAGGCTCTGCGCTTCGATCATCGAAGGTCTCCTCTTCTCGTCTTGCTGGAATGCGAAGCGTGGTGAGGATACTCACCGGAGCGGCCTGGAGCAAATCCGGTGCCGAGGGAAGGCGCCCGGAAGCTCAGGGGTCTACAGGAGGAAACGTGCCAATCTGGCGTGATCGGCGCGCCAGAAGCCCCCTCCCCGGCGGGTCCCCGCGATGGCGTCACCTCCGACCACTTAGAGGGTGTTTGGAAAACTCTGCTGGGGCGTCGCCTTGGCCCCTCACCCCCGGCCCCTCTCCCACCCGCACTCACACCCGCCCGGGAGAGGGGAGCCCCCACTCAGGATCTTCCTGATCATGCATTTCTCCCCTCTCCCGGGGGAAGGGAGTGCGGATGGGAGAGGGGCCGGGGGTGAGGGGCCAGGGCTCGCGCAGGAATTTCCACGCGCGGGGGAGGGTCGGGGAGGGGTATGCTTACCCCATGGCTGACAAAGACAAGGCGTCCGGGATGAAGTCCGCCTACGAGCTGGCGCTCGAACGGATGGAGCAGCAGGGGATCAGCAAGCCGCGCGAGGAGGCGCTGGGCGAGGAGGCCCTCCAGGAGATCGGGGAGGCTCGGCGCCAGGCCGAGGCCAAGCTCGCCGAGCTCGAGATCCTCCACAGGGACCGGTTGCGCGCGGTCCACGACCCGGCCAAGCGGAAGGAAGACGAAGAGGAGTACGTCCGCGAGCGCCGTCGCATCGAAGAGGGCCGCGACCGCAAGATCGAAAAGCTGCGCGAGCCCGGTTGATCGCCGGGGGGATCACCCCCGCCCGAAGACCTCGCCGAAGCGCCGCACCGCCGGCGAGCTGCCGCAGATGTAGACCGCGTCCTGGGGCTCGAAGCGGAAGTCGGAACCGAATTCGACCAGGACGCGGTCACCCCTCTCCACCGCCACGACCGAGCACCCCGTCTTCTCACGGATCGCGAGATCGCTTGGGTGGTGCCCCTGCAGGCCGTCCGGGCTGACCCGCAGGATCTTGAGCTGCGGGTCGAGCGCGATCGCGTCCTGTCCCAGGAGCTTCTTGGCCAGCATCTGGCCCGAGACCTGGCTGATCGACAGGGCGAAGTAGGCGCCGGCGCGGTGGATGCGCTCGACGTTCTCCGCCTCGTTGACCCGGGCGATCACCGGCACCTCCGGCGCCAGGTCGCGGAGGATCACAGTGGCGAACAGGGTCGCGCTGTCCGTGTCGAGGGCCAGGAGGACCGCCTGGGCGTCGCGGATCCCGGCCTCCTCCAGCACCGGGAGGTCGAGGACGTCGCCCACCAGGTCCACGTCCGGGCCGGGCCGGCGATCGATCAGCTTGACCTCCTCGCCCACGGCCCGCAGCAGCTCGGCCACCTTGCGGCCGACCTCGCCGCCGCCGCCGACCACGAAATGACCGTGGCGGCGGGCCGAAGCCGCCCCTTCTGCCAGCTCTCGCAGGCGGTCGATGCTCTCGGGGCTCCCCACCACTACCAGCGTCCCTCCGGGGTCCAGGCGGACGCCGGCCCCGGCCAACACGTCCAGCTCGCCGCCGATCCACTGGCCGACCACGGTCGCCCCTGTCCTCGCGCCAATGTCCGCCTCCTCCAGGGTCTTGCCCGCCAGCGGGCTCTGTGAGCGGACCTGGACCTCGGCGACCTCCAGGTTGCGGCCGAGCTGCTGGATGCCGGCCACTCGCGGGCTGATGCGGTGGGAGGCGCGGGCGGCGAGGGCCGCGCCCAGGATGTGACGCGGCGTGAAGGTCGCCGTGGCTCCGGCCAGCATCATCGGGCGCCGGTGGTAGGGGTCCTCGACCAGGGCCAGGATCGGCCCCGTGTAGCCGAGCTGGCGGGCGGTGAGGATCAGCGCGGCGTTCTCGTCGTCCGTGCCGTTGGCGATCAGGGCCCGCGCCCGTTCGAGCCGTGCAGCCTGGAGCGCGCCGTCGTTCAGCCCGCGGTGGAGGATCTTCTGGCCGCGGTCGAAAAGCCGTCGCGCCGTGGGCTCGTCCGGCTCCAGCACCAGGGTGGGCACGCGCGCCGCCGCCAGCTCGGCCAGGAGGGTCTCGATCGCCGGGCCGTAGCGCCAGAGGACAGCATGCTCTGCGAGGTCCTTCGGGACGTCCTGCGGCAGCCGGGTCTCGAAGCGCTCCTCCAGGAATGGGATCAGGTAGATCGGGATGATCAGGAAGACGAGGAAGACGCCGACGAATTGGACCAGCGACACGTAGATCACCATGAGAGGGTGGAGCCAGCGGCTGTCGGCGCCGTAGCCAGTCGTGGTCAGGGTCTCGGCCGCCCATACGACGCTCTGCCAGAAGCTCCGCGTCTGCCCTTCCAGGGCCGCCATGCCAACCATGTAGAGGGCCGCCGACAGGCCGATCAGGAGCGGCAGGGCCGCGATCAGAAGGAGGAGCCGGCGGCGAGAGCGGGTCATGGACTGCTCCATCCTATCCCTGGCCGGTCTTCGGGTGGAGCCCGGACCGCTGAACCGGGCTCTGGACCTGTGGTCCCGGTCACTGGGACCACGCAACGCGTCAGGCGGACCTTGGGTCCAGTGACTGGACCCGGCACGAGGCGTCCGGTTTCGCGGTCCGTGTGACTGGGACCACCCGTCGGATGACCGGACGCACGGTCCGCGCAGCAGGTTTCGCGGTCCCTGCGACACGGACCGGAAAACGGGGCCGCGTTTTCCAAGGCGGATGACCGGGACCGCGGTCCGCGACGGGGGGCGGCCAGCTCAGAGGCCACGGCATCGCAGGAGCCGACGGGGGCTCGCGGTCCTGGTCGCTGGAACGTCGGGTCCGGGAGGTGAGGTTGGTTGCTATGCTCCACACCTCGTGACCCAGCCCGACCTCCACACCACCGCCCTGCTTCTGCTCCTGGTCGGGCTGCTGCTGGCGGTCAGCGTGCTGTTCAGCCGGACCTCGGCGCGGTTCGGGGTACCGGTCTTCCTGCTGTTCATCGCCGTGGGCATGCTGGCCGGCTCGGAGGGGGTGGGGATCGTCCCCTTCGAGGACTACCGCCTCAGCTTCCGTCTCGGCACGATCGCCCTCGCCCTGATCCTCTTCGACGGCGGCCTCAACACGCCGCTGGCCACGTTCCGGCGCTTCGTCTGGCCTGCTGCCACCCTGGCCACCGCCGGTGTGGCGGGCATCGCCGCCCTGGTCGCCGTGGGCGCCCATCTCCTCGGCCTGCCCTGGAGCCTGGCGTTCCTGCTCGGCGCCATCGTCTCATCGACCGACGCGGCCGCGGTCTTCTCGGTGCTGCGGGCGAGCGGCCTGCAGCTCCGCGAGCGCGTCGGCGCCACGCTGGAGCTCGAGTCGGGGCTCAACGACCCCATGGCGGTGATCCTCACCCTGGCGCTGACCCAGATCGCGACCGGGGAGCGGAGCCCCGACGCCGCGGTCCTTCTGCACGTCCCCTTCCAGCTCCTCGTCGGCGGCGCCGCCGGCGTGGCGCTCGGCTTTGCCGGCCGTTTCCTGCTGCGCTGGAGCCGGCTGCCGGCAGGCGGACTCTATCCGGTCTTCACCCTTGCCCTCGCCCTGGTCACCTTCGGGTTGCCCACGGTGCTCGACGGCAGCGGCTTCCTCGCGGTCTACATCGCCGGCATCGTGCTGGGCAACGGCGAGCTTCCCGTACCAGACCGGCGTGCGCCGCTTCCATGACGCGGTCGCCTGGTTCTGCCAGGTGGCGATGTTCCTGGTCCTCGGGCTGCTGTCCTTCCCTCTGCGCATCCTCGGGGTGGCGGGGATCGGCATGGCCATCGCCCTGCTGCTCAGCTTCGTGGCCCGGCCTCTCCTGGCGCTGCTCTGCCTGCTGCCTTTCCGCTTTCCACTGCGGGAGACCCTCTTCATCGGCTGGGTCGGGCTGCGCGGCGCGGTGCCGATCATCCTCGCGATGTTCCCGGTGCTCGCCGGCGTGCAAGGCTCCGAGACCCTCTTCGACATCGTCTTCTGTGTCGTCGTGGTGGGCGCTTTCCTGCCCGGCGGCACCGTGGCCTGGGCCGCCCGCCGCCTGGGGCTGGGCACCCAGGGCTCGCCCCCCTCGCCGGCCGTGCTGGAGATCAGCTCGACCCAGACACTCGACGGCCAGATCCTGTCGTACTACGTGGGCCCGGCGCTGCCGGTCTGCGGCGTTTCGGTGGCGGACATCCCCTTCCCGGACCGCGCCTCGATCCTGCTCATGGTGCGCGGCACCGAGCTGATCGCACCGCGCGGCGAGACGGTGCTCCTGCCGGGAGACCATGTCTACGTCTTCTGCCGCCAGGAAGACCGGCCGCTGGTCGAGCTGCTGTTCGGGCGGGCGGAGGAGTGAGGCCCGGGATCAATTCAATACGGCATGTCCTCTTCTTCCATGCCGAAGTAGTGACCGAGCTCGTGGACGACCGTGTCGCGGACCTCGCGGATGACCTCGCGGCGGTTCTGGCAGTGGCGGAGGATCGGCCCGCGGTAGATGAGGACCCGGTCCGGCAGTGCGCCGCTGTACAGGGAGTCGCGGTGCAGGCGGTTCCAGCCGTGGTAGAGGCCGAAGATCTCTTCGTCCGGGGAGAGGCCCATGGACTCGAGATCCTCGGGGTCGGGCTCGTCTTCGATCATCACCACCACGTTGTCGAGCAGGTCGGCGAAATCGTCCGGCAGGTCCTCCAGGGCCTTTTCGACGAGGGCCTCGAACTCCTCGGGTGGAATGCGCATGGGGGTGGTCGATCCTCTCTATGATTCTATCAGGGGCCTGATGCCGACCTTGCGCGACCTCTTCCGTTCCGGCTGGATCGCCGCCGCCCTCCTGGCCGCGGCGCTCCACATGCTGGTTTTCGACCGCGGCCTGGGCGGCGACGGCTGGGCGGGCTTCGCCGTCCTCGGGTCGGTGCTCGACGACGGCGACCTCTGGCTGGAGGACGACCACCGCGGCGTGGTGAACGGGCTGGTCGGTGGCCGCGACGGGCACCTCGTCTCGCAGTACCCGCCCGGAGGCCCGCTGCTGGACGCCCTGCCGTTCCTTGCCGGCCGGACGCTCGACCGCCTGCTGCCGGACGGGCTCCTCGCGGGCGGCGCCGAGCTGCCGCCGGCGGGGCGGGTCCCGCGCGAGGTCTTCCTGAGCGCCGCCCTGATCGTCCTCGCGCGCAACCTGGCCACTCTCCTGGGGCTCACCTGGACCGCCCTGGCCCTGCTCCGGCTCGGCGTCCCGGAGCGGACCGCGGCGGCGGCAGTCTCCCTCACCTTCTTCGGCGGACCGCTCCTCTTCTATGCGCTGGTGGGGATGACCCACGCGCCGACGTTCGCGCTGGCTGGCCTCCTGCTGCTCCTCCTGGTCCGGCAGCGGGAGACCGGGAGCCGCCGGCTCGCCTTCGTCGCAGGCATGGTGATCGGAGTCGCGGTCCTGGTGCGCTACAGCGCGGTCGCCCTGCTGCCGCCGGCATTGGCAGCGGTCGTTTTTCTCCCCTCTCCCGGCGGGGGGCGGAAGGGAGATGGGAGAGGGGCCGGGGGTGAGGTCCTCCTGGTCCTCGCCGGCTTCGTCCTCCCGCTGCTGGCCCTGCCGTTCTGGTGGCGGGCCTGTTTCGGGAGCTGGCTCGCTCCGCCCTATGGCGGCCGGTGGGTGGTGACCGCGGCGTCGCCGTGGAACGTGCTCTTCGCGCCGGTCCACGGCCTCTTCCTCTTCCATCCGGCTCTTCTCTTCGCCGCGGCGGGGCTGATCCTCCTGGCCTCTCGCGAGATCTCCCGCCGGTCACTTGGGTGGGGCTTCGTCGCCCTGGTCTGGTTCCTCGCGGTCGCCGTGCTCCACGGCTGGTGGTCGGAGTGGCCGAACCGGGGCGGCTACGGCCAGCGGTTCCTGATAGACGCCCTGCCCCCCCTCGCCCTGGGTTTCGCGGCTTGGCTCCACCCGGCCCGGCGGCCCGCCCTGCGCACCGTGCCTTGCGTGGCCGCGGCTCTCGCGGGCTGGCTCCTCTTCTTCGCCGCGGTCGGCGGCCTGATCCCTCCACCTCCTCCCGATCCCTGGCCGCAGCGCCTCGGCGACTATGCGCCACTCGTTCGAACGGCCGCCCGGGCCGGGCGCGATCGCGCGGGCGCTGGAGCGGGCGTCGTTCGTGGTCCGTGCCCTGCGATTGGGCGCCTCCGTCCCGAACCGGTAGCCATTTCCAGTGGCCCGGAGCCTGCTTCCCGCTGCATTCTCCTCGTCTTCTTCTCAACAAAGCCGAGCGCACCTGTGTCTATTAGAACAGGTCGCCTGATGCGGCCGATAGAGATCGCCGAAAGGAGAACTGACGAGCCCAGAGAGCTGCCTCCGACCGAAGCACCACAAATTCACGCATATCGGACACCTTCGGATTTCGGGTTCTATTCAGAGCATCACGCAGGACCTACATATTGGAATAATTACTTCTTCGGACCCTTGGACTTTTTGACATTACCTTCGGAGGCAGCTCTCTGGACTTGCACCGAGCCTCGCACCGCGGCTTCCGCGCCTCCGAGCTGCTCAACCAGGGCACGTGCCGGCAGGTGCGTCGGCACGTGCCATTTAAGGTGAGGAAACGCTCATGCCATTTGCGAGAAATTGTTGGCCGCAGAAGGGAAACTGTTTCGTCATCATGCCGTACGGCGTACAAGAGTTACGCGATGGTCAGAAATTCGACTGGGATGAGCACTATAAAGACGTCATCGAGGAGACGGTCAGAGAAGTTGGCATGGTCCCCCTCCGCGCAGACGAAATATACGGCGCCAGCACTCTTCTCGAGCGATTGTGGAAAGGCATTCAGGAAGCGGAAGTGATCATCGCGGACCTCACGAGTCGGAGCCCCAACGTTCTCTATGAGGTCGGCTTGGCCCACGTGATTGGCAAACGAATTCTCATCCTCACGATGTACCCGGACGATGTCCCGGTCGACCTTGGCCAGTTCGTCCAGATTCAATACAAGGAGGGCAGGGGCCTCTTGCAGTTGACCCGCGATCTGCAAAAAAATCTCGATGCTGCTCGCAAAGAGCCCCCTGCCGAGGCGATGCTCATGCCACTCATCGGGGCAGGGATCGAAGAGATCCCCGCCAGGGTTTTGTCGGTGATGCCGGAGTTCGCCACGGTCGAGGCACGGGACGGCCGCAAGGGCTTTCTGAGCGTCGAGGACTTCTCCTGGACTCGTAACCCCAGGGATCTGACCAGAGTCCTGCAGACCGGCAAGGAAGCTCAAAGGCGCCTTCGTCGTCGATTCCAACGGCCAGCAGAAGTACTCTCTGACTTTTGGAGAAAACCCTTGGCCCAAGCTGGAGAAGGAGTTCCCGACCAACGAGGTGTTCAGGAGTGTTGTGGTCAACGTCCGTGAGGGGACCGGCGCCTGGGTAAACATGAATTACGGAATCCACGGGTTCATCCCGCAGGGGCAGCTCTCGCGAGACGTAATGGCCGGGATTGAGATCAAAGCACGGGTCGTCGAAATCAACCAGGCGAAACGTGAGGTGAAACTTCAATTCATCGAGATTCCCAGGGACCAGGCGAAAGGCGACCCCGCTTGGCCGTTCCGTAGGGGGCAAATGCTCGAGGGGCGTGTCGACAAGGCGGTCCCAGAAAAGGGCTTTGCTCTGGTCAAAATCAACCATGAGGATCGGCAAGTGACCGGGATGCTGCACAACACCAGGATGACTCCTTTGCTTCGCGATCGTTTGTTCAGCCAGGATCTACGGGTGGGAGACCCCCTGACCGTCGAGGTCGTGGATGTCGATTCAGTCAATCGGAGGCTCTCCTTCCGCGATCTCCCCTCCGCCGGGGTCCCCGTTACGGAGCCTCAGGCCGAGATGCTCCAGGCGTACTAGGCACGGCCGGAGAAAGCCATGGATCAAACACCCGCAGTGACGGTCGGTGCCAAGCGGACGATGGAGTACGTGCTGAGCTGTCTGTCGCTCTTCAACCGGGGAGCTGAGGAGTTGGACTTGGTCTCGGTCGGCGACTGCATCTCGAAAGCCGCTGAGGTCTACCGCATTCTCAGCGCAGGTTTCGGAACTACTCTGGCGGATGCGGACATCGGGCCGCTCTGCTCTGGTGAGTCCGTCTTCACCTGCTCCTCCTTCCACCTGCGCCCCGGCGGCTCCGCCAGCGATGCCGCCGATCCGCAATCCTTGCCGGCCGGCGACGGCCAGTTCGTGAGCTTTCCGGTCTACCAGCTCCTCCTCGACCACCTGCTGGCGACCCAGGGCCAGATCGTGGTCGGCACCTCCCAGGGGAGAAGTCTGCTCCGGATCACCCCCGCGCCGGGCGGATTCAACTGTCGTGGAGGCGAGGACCTCGACGGTGTTTCCGGAGGGACATCTCCGGAAGAGCAGAAGAAGCGTCCGCGCGACCTGGTGACCGAAGCCCTCTACCGGACGGGCTTTCTGTTTTCGGAGCGCTGGCGCGAGCTCGCGGGCAGGCTCGGCCAGTACGACGACGTCGTCTTGGGGCTGGACACGAACATCCTCTATGGCTGCGTGGTCACGCAGCAGATTCTGGACTCCCTGAACTTCACCTGCCGTTCCAACGCATCGCCCAACTGGATCCTCCTCGTCGTGCCTAGCACGGTCATGCACGAGCTCGAGCAGGCGGCCAACAGCCGCGGCGAAAAAGGAGAGCTGAGCGACATCGGAAGGATGGGATACAGGGCCCTCCAGGAGATTCTCGAGCTCGATCTCGCCAAAGACCTTCGTGGGGTCAGCCTGCTGATCACCGGCGAGACCGATCCGGTCCTCGACACCCGGGTCGAGTTGCGAGGGCTGCGCGACGACGTCAAACGAGCGGTTCCCAGCGTCCGCTTCTCGCCGAAGGGTTCGTTCGGCGACACGCTCATCCGCGAGCAGTTCAAGGGCTTCCTGCGCCAGCTCAGCTTCCACAAGGGCGCGTTCTTCCTCACCGGGGATAAGTCGAACAGCGCTCTCGGCCAGGCGGAGGGGCTGCACTCGCTCTATGTCCCGCCGGCCAACGGGAGAAGGTCGATCACCTCGGGAGCCGACCTCGTGCCACCCCAGATCCGCTACGACGAGAAGCATCTTCCCATGAGTTTACCGGTAGGAAAGCTGATCTACGAGCTGGCCGTGCAGTTCGGGTCGATCTTCCTCTCCTGGAACGGGAGCTCAATCCAGGTGAGGTGTGACAGTCGCGGCGATTCCTTGGAGCACTGGCTGCAGAGGGAGTTGGTCATCGACCCGCTGGACCTGCGCAAGCTGTTTGCCCTCTACCAACCGTCGGCACGGGTGTCGCTCGAGCAGGCCGAAGCCACATGGAATAAGGAAAACAAGATGGCGATGACATGGTAAGGGCTCGTCACGAAATAAGTGTCTCAATTTCGGCTCTCCAATGCGGCCTTCTAGCGAGCTGACAAGGTCTGTCCCTGGACACCAGACCTGTCGTATCCTGTCGTATCATCCTGAGTGTAGCGAAGGATCTGGGGCAGGGAGGCTGCACGCCCCGGGACCATTGCGAATCTCCACGAGGACCAAGCGCGCCCTGCGCTAGACTTGCCGCATGTCCGTCCGGCTCGACAAATGGCTCCAGGTCGCGCGGATGTTCAAGGCGCGCACGAAGGCGACGCACGCCTGCGACCTCGGGCGGGTCCTGGTCAACGGCCAGCCCGCCAAGCCGCACCGCCACCTCGTCCTGGGAGACCGGATCGAGCTGAAGCAGGGGGACTGGCAGCGGATTCTCATCGTCCAGGAGCTGCAGGACCGCCCCGTCCCCAAGGCCGAGGCCGCGGCGCTCTACGAGGATCAGAGCCCACCCAAGCCGCCGCCGGACCCCTACGCGCGGCTGCTCCGCCGGCCGCCCATGCTCCGCGACCCCGGAACCGGCCGCCCCACCAAGAAGGACCGCCGCGAGATGGACCGTCTGCTGGAAGGACCGGGGGCAGACGAGTTGGACGAATTCGAAGACGACTGAGCCCCCTGGCCCCCTCTCCGCACCCGCCGGGCGGTCAACCGACTGGGGGAGCGCGCGTCTGACTTGGGGGAACGCTCCCCCAGACGGGGGGCTCACGACCCAAGCTTGCCCGGAGACGCAGCAAGCTCCGCCGGAACGGCCCCTAGCCCGGCGTTCCCTGTCAAATCACGGCCCGTCGCGGCGAAGGAACCAGTGGCATGGTATAATTGCAGAGATCATAAACAAGGAGCAGGAAGCAGGAGGCCTCTGTGCTTTCCTTCGAATGTGCGACGGACGGGATCTGATCCATGAGCACGGCCATCAACCTGTATGCCGAGCTCGAAGTCGGCTTCCGCCGGCTGACCGCCGACGCCTACCAGGTGGATCTGCGCTTCACCCATCCCGCGAGCGAGGCCGAGGTTCCGCCGGTGAGCGGGCTGGCCGCCTTGGACCTCGCGGAGCTTCTGGCGCTGCAACAGGACGCGCGGGCCTATGGCGAGGCGCTCGCCGCGCAGGTCTTCGCCGCCGAGGAGGTTCGCCTCCTCTATTGCCGGGCCAGGACGGCGGTGGAGGCGAGCAACCACCTCTTGCGCCTGCGGCTGCTGGTGGGGCCCACCGCCCCCGAGCTCAACGCGGTACGCTGGGAGCTGCTCACCGATCCGGAGACGAAGGCTCCGCTGGGGACGTCGCAAAAGATCCTCTTCTCCCGCTTCATGGTCAGCCAGGACTGGCGACCGGTGAAGCTGCGGCCGAAATCCGACCTCCGGGCTGTGATCGCGGTCGCGGCGCCGCCCGACCTCGCCCGCTATCAATTGGCTCCCGTCGACCGCGACGGCGAGATCGCCCGCGCGCAGGAGGGCCTCGGGGACATCCGCAGCACCGTGCTGGGCCGCGACGAGCCGTTGACCCTCGAGCGCCTCGCGGCCCGGTTGCGCGCCGAGGGGGGAGCCATCGACATCCTCTACCTGGTCTGCCATGGCGCTCTGGCGCGCGGCCAGGCCCCCTACCTGTTCCTTCAGGACGACGAAGGCAACGTCGCCCGGGTCGAGGGATCCGCACTGGCCGAGCGGATCCGCGAGCTGCTGGCGCCGCCGCGGCTGGTGGTCCTCGCCTCCTGCGAGAGCGGCGGCACGGCGGACGGCTCCACCCAGGCGGCGCTCGCTCCGCACCTGGCCGAGGCGGGAGTGCCGGCAGTCGTGGCGATGCAGGGCCGGATCAGCATGGAGACGGTGAAGACGGCCATTCCCGTCTTCTTCTCCGAGCTGGAGAAGGACGGCCAGATCGACCGTGCCCTGGCCGTGGCGCGAGGGACGGTGCGCGAGCGCCCCGACGCCTGGATGCCGGCTCTCTATCTGCGGCTCAAGAGCGGACGCATCTGGTACGAGCCGGGCTTCTCCGGAACCGGCGACTTCGCCAAGTGGAAGTCGATCTGCCGCCGGGTGCGGAAAGGCAAGTTCATCCCCATCCTCGGTCCGGACTTCGGGGAGACCCTCATCGGCACCACCCGGGAGCTCGCCGGCCGTCTGGCCGATGCCGAGAAGTTCCCCCTGGACGACGAAGCGAGCACCGACCTGGCCAAAGTGACGCAGTACCTGAGCATCGACCAGGACCGGGAGTACGCCCAGGCCGCCGTGCTCAAGCACCTCCGTGCGCAGATCCTGAAGCGCAACAGCCTCCTGGACGATACCCTCAGAGGCCGCCGGCTGCCCGAGATCCTCGATGCCATCGTCGCAGACACCGCCGGCCAGCGCAGCGATGAGACCTGCCCCTATCACATCCTCGCCGAGCTGCCGGGCAGGATCTACATCAATGCCAGCGCCGAGACGCTGCTCTACAAGTCCCTGCAGGCGGCCGGCCGGCAGCCGACCCTGCTCGCCAGCAACTGGCGGCCGACGGAGGAGAACCACCCCCGCGAGCCGCGTTTCGAGGGCAAGCCGAGCGCCGAGAAGCCGATCGTCTATCAAGTCTTCGGCGTCTTCGGCCAGCCGGACTCCCTGGTCTTGACCGAGGACGACTTCTTCGACTACCTGATCGCCACAGCAGCCTACAAGCTGGTGCCCACCGTGGTGCGCGGCTCCCTCACCGAAAGCTCGCTGCTGTTCCTCGGTTTTCCCCTCGACGGCTGGACGTTTCGCGTCCTCTTCCGGCTGATCATGACCCTCGAGGGTTGCGCCAACCTCAAGCAGTTCTCCCACGTCGGCGTCCAGGTCGACCCCGAGGTGCACAGCAAGGCCGATGTCGAGCGGGCACGGAAGTATCTGCAGAGCTACTTTGGCGCCGACCGCAGCGCCGGGCGCGGGCGCGGCGAGCCGCGGATCGACATCTACTGGGGAAGCGCGGCCGATTTTCTGAAAGAGCTGAAATCGCAGCTCGTGAAGACGGCCGCAGAGGATGAGGAAGAGGTCTCCAAAACGGCGGTGATGAGCGGTGGCTGGTTCTGAGGCAGTGCGCAACGCCCTGGACGAGACCTGGGCGAAGATGGCGTCCGCGACGCGGAATCCCTATGTCGGGCCGCGCCCGATCGAGCTCGGCGAACGGTTGTGGGGGCGCGACGAGGAGATCGCCGCGCTCTATTTCCTGCTGAGCGCCGAGCGCATCGTCCTCCTCCATTCGCCGTCCGGCGCCGGCAAGAGCTCGCTGGTCCAGGCCGGCCTCATCCCGCGTCTGCGCGAAACGTTCGACGTCTGGCGGCCCACCCGGGTGAACCAGGAGCCGGGGGAGGTGAGGGTCAACCGCTACGTGCACAGCGCGATCCTCGGTTTCGAGGAGGGGATTCCGCAGAGGCTGCGCCGTCCGGCGGCGGAGCTCGCCGGCCTCACTCTCGCCGAGTACGCCACCCGGCGGCCGAAGAAGCCCGGCTCGCCGCCGGGCGCCGTCCTGATCTTCGATCAGTTCGAAGAGGTGCTCACCGTCGATCCCTTGGCCGTGGCGGCCAAGAAGGAGTTTTTCAACCAGCTCGGCGAGCTGCTGCACAATCCACTTCTCTGGGCGCTCTTCCTGCTGCGCGAGGACTACCTGGCGCCCCTCGATCCGTACGCCGACCGGGTGCCGACCCATCTCAAGAACCGCTTCCGCATCGACCTGCTGGGGCTCGCCGCGGCGCGGGAGGCGATCGTCAACCCGGCGCGGGACAAGGGCCGGGAGTTCCCCGCCGCCGGCAAGCTGGTGCACGACCTGGCGACGACGAAGGTGCAGCAACCGGACGGCTCCTTCGCGGAACAGACCGGCAACCACGTGGAGCCGGTGCAGCTCCAGGTGGTTTGCCATCGCCTCTGGGATGCCATGCCGGAGGGCGACCTCTCGATCGAGGAGGAAGATCTCGAGCGTTTCGGCAACGTCGACCGGGCCCTGGCCGACTACTACGCCGATGCCGTGGCGCGGATCGGCGGCGGCGACCTCGGCCGCGAGCGGGAGATCCGCGACTGGGCCGGCGAGCGGCTGATCACTCCGGGCGGCATCCGCGCCCAGGTGCTCAAGGGCGCCCGGGAGAGCGAGGGCCTGGCCAACGACCTCATCGAAAAGTTGCAGGCCTCCCATCTGGTGCGGGCCGAGAATCGCGCCGGCGCCACCTGGTACGAGCTGGCCCACGACCGGCTCATCAAGCCGGTGCGGGAGGACAATGCCGCCTGGCGCGAGAAGCATCTGAACGCTGTCCAGAGGCGGGCCGCACTGTGGGAGAGCGAGAGCAGGCCTTCCGGGCTGCTCCTGGCGGCGAACGAGCTGGCGGAGGCCGAGGCCTGGGCCGCCGCACATGCGGCGGAGCTGCACGGCCGAGGAGCGCCGGTACCTCGATGCCTCGGCCGGTGCGGTCGCCGCGGCCCGGCAGCAAGCGCTCCAGGCGCGGCGCATCCGCAAGCTCGGGATCGCCGCGATGGTCCTCGCCGCCGCCGCTCTCCTCGTCGGCGGCTTCGCAGCGCTGCAATGGTGGAAGGCGCAGCAGGCGGCGCGCCGGGTGCACAATCTGGTCTGCGAGGGCGCCGGCGCCAGGCTGCTCGCAACGCAACCCTTGCAAGCCGGTCTCGTCCTACTAGAGGTACGCGGAACGGAACAAGCTGCAACGACAGTCGACGCGCTTCGCAGGGCTCTGGCCGTTCTGGCCGGAAAGCGCGAATCGCAAACTTCCGCCATTCTGAAGCATGAAGGCAGGGTGGTTGCCGCATCGTTCAGCCCGGATGGCCGGCGGGTGGTGACGGCGTCCGCCGATCGCACGGCGCGCGTGTGGGATGCTGCGACGGGTCAGCCGTTGGGCAAGCCACTGCTTCACGCCGAGGCCGTGAGCTCCGCGTCGTTCAGCCCGGACGGCCGGCGGTTGGTGACGGCGTCTGACAAGTCGGCGCGGCTGTGGGATGCGGCGACGGGCCAACCGCTGGGCGAGCCGCTTTCCCATGCCGACAGGGTCAGTTTCGCTTCGTTCAGTCCGGACGGCTCGCGGATCGTGACGGCTTCCACCGACAGGACCGCGCGGCTGTGGGATGCGGCGGGCAATCCGTTGGTCAAGCTGGTAGGCCATGAAAGGGGCGTTGTGTCCGCGTCGTTCAGCCTGGACGGCCGGTGGATCGTGACTGCCTCTTTCGACCGCACGGCGCGGCTGTGGGACTTGGCGACTGGCGAGCAGATTGGCGAGCCGTTGCTCCATCGAGAGGCCGTCCGGTTCGCCGCGTTCAGTCCGGACGGCCAGCGCGTGGTGACGGCTTCCCGGGACGGCGCCGCACGAGTGTGGGACGTGGCGACCGGGCAGCCCTTGGGCGAGCCGCTGCGTCACGGAGCCGGCCTCCGGTCCGCGTCCTTCAGTCCGAACGGCCGCTTTGTGGTGACGGCTTCGGACGATGAGACGGCGCGCGTCTGGGACGTCGACAAGGGAACGGAGATCGCCATTCTCGGAGGCCATACGGCCGCGGTCCGTTCCGCATCGTTCAGTCCCGACGGCTCGCGCATCGTGACAGCTTCTGCGGACGGCACGGCCCGCCTATGGACCCTCGGGGAGGAGGCCCTGCTGGGAGAGGAGCTCGCCGTGCGGCAGGCCGCCGAGAGCCGGATCACCGGCGCCTCCTTCAACAGGGACGGGTCCCGCATCGTGACCGCCTCCGTGACGGGCATCGGCGGGAACAGCACGACCACGAGCACCATCCGGGATACCGCCTTGCAGGCCATTCGCTCGCGGGTATGGCCGTGCAACAGGATCTCCGGCATCTCCTTCAGCCCCGACGGCCGCTCCCTGCTGGCTGTATGCAGGGAGGGAAAGGAGACGACGGCGCAGATCCGCGACGCCGCCTCGGGCGCCGAGGTCGCCCGGTTCGCTGATGGCGAGATCCTGGACGCCGTTTTCAGCCCGGATGGCTCCCGGGTCGTGACCGCCTCCCGCAACCAGCCGGCGAGGATCTGGGACGTCAGCTCGCAAAAACCGATCGCGGACCTCCCGGACACCCAAGAAGTTACGGCTGTGGCGTTCAGCCGGGACGGCAGGCGGATCGCGACGGCGTCCGCCGACCGCACGGCGCGCATCTGGAACGCCAAGACTCTCGAGTTGATTGCACCCCTGACGGGGCACGGCGGGAGCGTCGGCAGCGTCTCGTTCAGCCCGGACGGCACCCGGCTCGTGACGGCGTCCGCCGATCAGACGGCCCGGATCTGGGACACCAAGACGGGACAGCTTCTCGTCACCTTGGAGGGGCACGGAGCGGAGGTCACCGCCGCCGCCTTCAGCCCGAACGGCACCTGGGTCGGCACGGCTTCCGAGGACAACGCACAGCTCTGGAACGCGGAGACGGGAGAGCCCTTGAGGACACTGCAAGGACAAGGAAACAGGGTCACGGCTGCCTCCTTCAGCCCGGACGGCTCGCGCATCCTGGTCGCCGCGGCGGACACCGTGCGGCTGTGGGCCAATCCCAGCGACTACACCAGCTACCTTCTCGGCCGCCTGCGCGCCCGCAACGAGCTCTGCCTGGATCCCGCGGTACGGATCGAAGCTCTCGGCGAGACCAAGGAAGCCGCGGAGCACCAGTTCCAAGTCTGCAAGGACTGCGTGCCGGTCTTTTTCGCGCGGTTGGGCGAGGCGCCGGAGAGCCGGCCCGAGAGCTATGTGGAAGCCTGGCGCGCCTACCGGGAGTGCCGGGAGGCGCGGTAGTCGGCCGAGTAGCTTGACCCGGCCTCCTTACCAAACCTACACTAAAGGTAAGGAGACCGTCGTGCCAAAGTCCACAATCACTGTGAAGTACCAGACAACGGTTCCCAAGGAGGTCCGGGAGAGGCTCGGGGTCGGGCCGAGCGACATGCTCCAGTGGGATCTGGCGGGAGACCATATCCGGGTGACGGCCTCCAGCCGGGCATTCCTCGACCTTCGAGGAAGCTTCAAGGTGGGCCCGGGGGACCCGGTGGAAGATGTCCGTAGAGCCAGAGAGCGGATGGGGACGGAAGGCGCTTGAAAGAGATCCTGGTCGACACGAACGTCCTGGTCTCTTTCCTGACCGACAGGAACCAGGAGCAGCAGGAGAGGGCTACCGCTCTCTTCGCAGCCGCGGCCGGCCAGGAACACCTCCTCGTCCTGCACACCGTCTCCATTTCGGAGATGGTCTCCGTCCTCTGCAACCTCTACAATTTTCCTCCTTCGGACGTGGCCGGCGCTTTGGGGAAACTGCTCGCCATGCCCGGTGTGATCCCTGGAGAGAAGGCCTCCTGGAGCCTGGTGCTCGAGCACTGGCCGGACCACATCTCCTCCTTTGGGGATGCGATCTTCGCGGCCGTGGCGATCGGTGGACATTATGACGCCGTTGCCACATTCGACCGGCCTCTCCAGAAAAAGCTGTCGCCACTGGGTGTAAAGCCTTACTGGAAGTAGGCAAGCCTCAAAGAATCAACAGAATGCCGTCGTGGCACCGGCGCGACCATGAAAGCCAACCCCTCCCCCACCCTCTACCCCGAGCTCGAGATCGGCCTCTCCCGGCTGGCGGCCGAGGCCTTCCAGGTCGAGCTGCGCTTCAACGACCCGGCGAGCGAGGCCGAAGTGCCTCCGGAAAGAGGGCCGGCGGCCCTCGACCTCGAAGAGCTGTTGACCCTGCACCAGGATCCCCGGGCCTATGGCGAGGCCCTTGCCGCACAGATCTTCGCCGACGAACGGGTGCGCGGCCTCTACGGCCGGGTCAAAGCGGCGGTCGCGGCGAGCGAGCGGTTCCTGCGTCTGCGGCTCCTGGTCGGGCCGTCCGTTCCCGAGCTCAATGGCCTGCGCTGGGAGCTGCTCCGCGACCCCGACACCCGGGCGCCGCTCGCCACGTCGGAAAAGACGCTCTTCTCCCGCTTCCTGGTCAGCCAGGACTGGCGCCCGGTCAAGCTCCGCCGCAAGGCGGACCTCCAGGCCCTCGTCGCCGTCGCCGCGCCGTCCGACCTCGCCGCGTACAAGCTCGCGGAGGTGGACCTCGACGGCGAGATCGACCGCGCCGAGAAAGGGCTCGGCAGCATCCGGCCCGCCGTCCTCGGCCGCGAGGAGCCGCTGACCCTGGAGCGGCTGATTGCCCGGTTGCGCGAGGGGACCGACGTCCTCTATCTGGTCTGCCACGGCGCGCTCATCCGCGACCAGATCCGCGGCCAGATCCCCTGGCTCTACCTCCAGGACGAGACCGGGAAGGCCGCCCACGTCGCAGGCGCCGCGCTGGCCGAGCGCATCGGCGAGCTGCCGCAGCCGCCGCGGCTCGCAGTCCTCGCGTCCTGCGAGAGCGGCGGCACGGCGGACGGCGCCACCCAGGCCGCGCTGGCGCCGCTGCTGGCCGAGGCCGGCGTGACCGCGGTGATCGCCATGCAGGGCCAGATCAGCATGGAGACCGTGGAGAAACTGATCCCGGTCTTCTTCTCCGAGCTGAGCAAGGACGGCCGGATCGATCGCGCCCTCGCCGTGGCCCGCGGCACCGTGCGCGACCGGCCCGACGCCTGGATGCCGGCGCTCACCCTGCGGCTGAAGAGCGGGCGCCTGTGGTACCAGCCGGGCTTCGCGGGCGAAGCAGGCGAAGCGGGCGAAGAAGCCCAGCTCAAAAGATGGCATTCCATTACCAGCAATGTCCGTCAGGGTTGCTGCGTACCGATCCTCGGCCCCGACATCGGGGAGCATCTCTACGGCACCGCGCGCGAGCGGGCCGAGCGGCTTGCCGCGGCGCACGGCTTTCCTCTCGAGCCCCACCACCGCTCGGACCTCGCCAAGGTCGCCCAGTACCTCGCCGTCACCGGGAAGCCCAAGTATGCCCGCGACGCCGTCGCCGAGCAGCTCAGGGCCGAGATCCGGCGGCGCTACCCCGACCTGGCGAACGAGCCCAAGCTTTTCGAAGCGGCCCTCAAACGCACGCAGGATGAGGCCGGGGAGGACGACCCGTTTCGCATTCTGGCCGGCCTCCGGGCGAAGGTCTACGTCACCGCCAGCGCCGATCGCGTTCTGCACCTGTCCCTCCTCGCCGCCGGCCGCGAGCCGAAACCGCTCTATTGCAAGTGGCGCTGGACCCGGGACAGCCACGCCACCGAGCCGCCCTACGAGGGCGAGCCGCAGTGGGAAAAACCGATCGTGTACTACCCCTTCGGCGTCTTCAGCAAGGGGAAAGAAGATTCGCTGGTCCTGACCGAGGACGATTACCTCGACTATTTGATCACGGCCGCCGAGTACAAGCTCATGCCCTTTGCGGTGAGCGGCACCCTGGTCGCAAGCTCGCTGCTCTTCCTGGGCTTCACGCTCGACGATCTGTCGTTCCGCGTCCTCTTCCGTTTGATCATGTCCCTCCAAGGCAGGATCAAGCTCAACGACTTCGCTCACGTCGGGGTGCAGGTCGACCCCGAGGCCCATAGCCTGGCCGACGTCGAGCGTGCCCGTGAATACCTTGACGAATACCTCGGCGCCGGCCTCGGCGCGCCGCAGATCGATATCTACTGGGGCACCGCCGCCGACTTCCTGAAGGAGCTGCGGGACCAGCTCGCGGCGACCGCCGCGGACGCGTCGAGCGCCGCCAAGGAGGCTGAAGAGGATGACTGGGTCACGGTTGGGTGAGGGGAAGGCCGGCCCAAATCCCTTCGTCGGCCCGCAGCCGTTCGAGCCGGGCGATCGGCTCTATGGCCGTGAGCGCGAGGTCGGCGAGCTGCATCTCCGCCTCAATGCCGAGCGCATCATGCTGCTCCATTCGCCGTCCGGGGCGGGCAAGAGCTCGCTGGTGCAGGCAGGCCTGCTGCCGCTGCTCGCCCGCTCGTTCGATGTCTGGGGCCCCACCCGCGTCAACACGGAGCTGGCTTCGGCGATCGACGCCGCAAGGAACCGCTACGCGCTGAGCGCGATCCGGGGGTTCGAGGAAAAGGTCCCCGAGAGCCTGCGCCGGCCGGTGGAGGTGCTCGCCGGCCAGACCCTGGCAGGCTACTTCGAAAAGCGTCCGCGGCGGCGGTCGGCGCCGCCGAACGTAATCCTTCTCTTTGATCAATTCGAGGAGGTCCTGACCGTCGATCCGCTGGGGGTCGCGGCCAAGCATGAGTTTTTCGATCAGTTGGGCGAGCTGCTGCGCAACCCGCGGGTGTGGGCCCTCTTCGCGCTGCGCGAGGACTATCTGGCTCCTCTCGACCCCTACGCCCGGCAGGTGCCCACGCATCTCAAGAACCGTTTCCGGATCGACCTGCTGAGCCTCAACGCGGCCCGCGAGGCGATCGTCCTGCCGGCGCGCGACGCAGGCCGCGAGTTCCCGGCGGTCGACAAGCTGGTGACCGACCTGGCGACGGTCAAGGTGCAGCAGGACGACGGCTCGTTCGTGCCCGTGATCGGCCAGCATGTCGAGCCGGTGCAGCTCCAGGTGGTCTGCCGGCGGCTGTGGGATGCCATGCCGGAGGGCGACCTCTCGGTCGATCCCGAGGATCTGGAGCGCTTCGCCGACGTGACCGCTGCCCTGGCGGCCTACTACAAGGATTCGGTGGCGCGGATCGCCGCGGGAGACCCCCTGGCCGAGCGGGCGATCCGCGACTGGTTCGGCGAGAAGCTGATCACTGCCGGAAGCGTTCGCGGCCAGGTGCTCCGGGAGGCCGGAACGAGCGGCGGGCTGGCCGACAAATGGATCGAGCAGCTCCGCGCCACGCACCTGGTGCGCGCGGAGAATCGGGCAGGGAAAACCTGGTACGAGCTGGCCCACGACCGCCTGATCGAGCCGGTCCAACGCGACAATGCCGTCTGGCGCAAGGAGCACCTCGTCCCGGCGCAACGGCAGGCCGTTCTCTGGGAAGCTCCAGGGCCGGCCGGCCGGGCTCCTGCTGTCGGGCTCCATGCTGGCCGAGGCTTCGCGCTGGGAGGAGGAGAACGCCGCGCGGGTCACCGAGCTGGAGCGGCGCTTCTTCGCCGAGTCCCGGAAGGTGCAGGAGCTGGCCGACCAGGAGCGCCGGTACGTGCGGCGGCGATGGCTGGCCCTCGGCACCTCCCTGGTTGCGCTCGTGGCGCTCCTCTGGGCATGGTCTGCCTACACCGCCATGCGACGAGAGCAGCGCCGCACGGCCTCCCGCGAGCTGGCCCTCCGCTCCTCTCAGCTTCTGGACAGCCAGCTCGGCGTGGCGACCGTGCTCGCCCTGGAAGCGGGCCGGCTCGCTCCCACGATCGAAGCGCGCAGGAGCCTGCTCGCCGCCGTCCAGCAAAACCCCCGCCTGTGGCGCTTCCTGCCAGCCGCCGGGAGCAGCGGGCGGCGGGTCGCGTTCCGGCCCGGCGGCCCGGTCCTCGCCGTGGCCGGAGAGTCCGAGTCCGTCGAGCTCTGGGACCTCGCCACCGGCAGGCAGCTCCCGGGGTCCCCCTTGCGCCTGGCCGGAGCCTTCGAGGTGCGGACCCTCGCGTTCAGCCCCGATGGCCGGTGGCTCGCCGCCGGCGGAAAGACGGCGGCCAACGCCGGCCTCCTCGGCCTTTGGGACGTGAGCGTGAGCCCGCCGCGCCGGTATGCAACGCCGCAGCCCGGCACCGTCGTCCGGAGCCTGGCCTTCTGCCGCCGGGGCGGGGAGAGCCGGCTCGCCTGGAACACCAAGGACGAGGTGAGCCTCTGGCGGCTCCACGGCACCGAGAAGCCGCAGGTGTTGCAGAAGGGGCCGCGCGTCGCACGAATCGCCATGACCCCGGATTGCGCCCGCCTGGCCTTGGGCTCCGAGTGGGAGGGCGCCGTCGAGCTGTGGAATTTCACCGGCCTCTCCCTGACTCCGGTGCGGCAACCGCTCGCGGAGAAGGTCTCCGATCTCAAGGCCCTCGCATTCGATCCTGCCGGCCGGCGGCTCGCGGCCGCGGCGAAGGGAAGCGCCATCTCGCTCTGGGACCCGGCCACCTTGCGGCACAGGGAACTGGACGCGAAGATGCCGGTCCGGAGCCTCGCCTTCCGGCCCGATGGCGCGGTCCTGGCCGGAGCCGGCGAGAAAGGGATCGCTCTGCTGGACCTGGAGGCGGAAGAGTTTCTGCCGGCCCTCCTGGACGACCTGATCGCGTCAGGGACCGATCTGTCAGACCTGGAGAGCCATCGGGAGGATCTCGAGCTCCTGCTGTCGCATGCCGGAGATGTCCTGCTGCAACGGGAGATGGAAAAACCGAAACCCCTCCTCGGCCACGATGCAGCCGTGCCGGGCATCGCTTTCAACGAGGCAGGAGACGTCCTCGCATCCGCCGGAAGTGACGGCAAGCTGATCCTCTGGAAACCGGACAACCGGCAGCGGCTCGGCCACCTGCTCCAGGGGCACGGCAATGAAGTGTGGGCTGTTGCGTTCGCCCCAAAGGGCCGTTCGCTCGTCTCGGCAGAAGGCTGGAACCCCGGCGGAGGCCTTTCGGAAGCCGAGGATCTGGCCCTTACCGAGCCCGCCATGACGGTTGAGGTTACCGAGGCCGCGGCTGCCGAGCCCGAGCCCGCTGAGGCTGCCGAGCCCGAGCCCGCCGCGGCTGTCGAGCCCGAGCCTGCTGCGGCTGTCGAAAACGGAAGCGTCCGGCTCTGGGATCCCGGTACCGGCGAAGGAGCCGTGCTGCCGGGAAGCCCCGGCTCGAGCCGGGCCGTGGCCTTCAGCCCGGACGGCCAATGGATCGCCGCCGGCAGCCGTGACAAGGAAACCGGGACCCTGCACCTCTGGCGGATCGACGGGAAGAGTGGCAAGCCGGTGGAGG
This sequence comes from uncultured Holophagales bacterium, assembly GCA_963842525.1. GTDB lineage: Bacteria > Acidobacteriota > Thermoanaerobaculia > Multivoradales > UBA5704 > UBA5704. The sequence continues at coordinate 29,800 of CAWJGT010000006.1, read as the reverse complement.
CCGCGCAATGGAGCGCCTCGAAACCGGTCAACGCAGTCGCTTTCAGCCCGGACGGCAAATCCCTCTTCGCGGCCGAGGGCGAGGACCTCGTGCGGTGGAGGCTCGATCAGAAGCCGCCGGGCAGCCAACCGCTGGCCACCCATGAGGACAATATCTGGAGCCTTCTCGTCCGCTCCACCGGGACTCTGCTGGCGAGCGACGCGACGGGAAAAGTGATCGAATGGGACGTGGCGACCGGCAAAAGCAAAGCCAATCTGGTACCAATCCCATCCTATGGTGGCGAGATCCTGGCAGCGGTTGCCGAGAGCCCCGATGGACGTTTCGTCGCCGCCGGAAGCTGGGCGGGCGTCCTCCGCTGCGTGTACCTGTGGAAGATGCCCTCCGGGGAATTCCTCGGCTGTCTGGCCGGTCACCAGAAGCCGGTTTCGGCGGTCGCTTTCGCCCGCGACGACTTGGTCTCGGCGGACGACGGCGGGCTGTTGATCTTCTGGGATCCGGAGACCCGCCAGGAGATCGGCCGCGTGCAGCATGGCAGCCGCATCAACGGCCTGACCGTGAGCCGCGATGGAAGCACCCTCGCCGCCGCTTCGAGCGACCGCACCGTTCTTCTCCTGGACCTCGATTGGGATGCCGCGGCCCGGAGCCTCGCGGGCCGCGGCGAGCTGAACGAAGAGGAGTGCGCAACCTGGGTCCACTTCGAGCCCAGGCCCGCATCCTGCGCCAGAGAAAAGAGATAGCAGATGCCCAGGCTTCGTTCCCGACCATCGATGCTCCCGGCTTTGCTTCTCGTCCTGGTTGTGATCTGCGGATGCAAAAAGGAGGAATCAGGTTCGGAATACGAAGGGCCCTCGCCTCAGTTGGGCGGCCGGCTGGAGCCCGGCACCGCCCTCCCGGTCAGCCTGTGGGGTAAGCCGGCCGACTACGTCTTCGACGGAGAAGCTGGAAAGGTCATCGACGTGAGCGTCACCGGCACGACACCGGGCCTCGATCCGAACGTCCGCCTCCTCGATCCTTCCGGGCAGGAGGAGGCGTTCGAACGACGATGGCGGCAACAACGGCAATGCGCTGATCCAGGGGCATCCGCTCGGGAGCACCGGTGCCTATACGGTCCGCATCCAAACCGACGAAGACCAGACCGGCGACGTCACCGTGCTCCTCAGCGTTGCCGGAAGACAGCCGGAATCACCGGAGTTTCCCATCGGGACGGACCTCCCATGACCACCCCCAACCCCGCCGGCCACCTCCTCACCTTCAACGGCGTCAACGGCGCCACCGGCGACTACGGCCTGCCGCCGATGACCGGGGAGGAGCTGTCCAGCTTCCTCCGCGGCGAGGAGAAACCCGAAAACCTTGCCGAGCTGCGCTTTCGCCAGCAGCAAAAGGACAGCCGGCATTACGGCGTCAAGGAGGGGGTCGACCCCAAGCGGCTCGACCAGGCCGGCTGGGGGGTGATCTTCGCCCACGACGCCGATCCGGCGGTCCGCGAGGCGCTCGCGCCGCTGCTCGATCTGCGCCGGGAGCAGGCCGGCGACCTGTTCAGGGCGTATGAAAAGGCCGGCGGCTACCGGCCCGGCGAGGCCAAGTCGAAATTCCTCGCCCGCCACGGCGTCGGCCCGGGGCCGGCCGATCCGGCGAAGGTGCCCTACTACCTGCTGATCGTGGGCAGCCCGGAAGCGATCCCCTACCGCTTCCAATCGCAGCTCGACGTCCAGTACGCCGTGGGCCGTCTTCACTTCGACCGCGTCGAGGACTATGCCCGGTACGCCGCGAGCGTGGTGGCCGCGGAGACGGGCAAGATCGCTCTGCCGCGGCGGATGAGCTTCTTCGGCGTCGAGAACCCCGGCGACGCCGCCACCCGGCTGAGCACGCGAGACCTGGTGGCGCCTCTTCTCGCAGCCCTGGGCGCGGCACGGCCGGACTGGGAGCTGAGCGCCTTGGTCCAGAACGAGGCCACCAAGGCCAACCTCGCCCGCCTGCTGGGCGGCGGGGACACGCCGGCCCTGCTTTTCACCGCCAGCCACGGCATGGAGTTCCCCCTCGGCGATCCGCGGCAACGGCCGCACCAGGGCGCGCTGCTGTGCGGCGACTGGCCGGGGCCGGAGGGTTGGCGGGGGCCGATCCCGCAGGACTTCTATTTCGCCGGCGACGATCTGGCGGCCGGCGCCTCCCTCGCGGGCCTCATGACCTTCCATTTCGCCTGCTTCGGCGCCGGCACGCCGCGGCTCGACGACTTCGCCCAGCAGGCGTTCAAGGACCGCGCCGCCATCGCTCCCGAGGCCTTCCTGGCAGCGCTGCCCACAAGGCTGCTCGGCCATCCCCGCGGCGGCGCCCTGGCCGTGATCGGCCATGTGGAACGGGCCTGGGGCTATTCCTTCCACTGGCATGGCGCGGGCGCCCAGACGACGGTCTTCGAGAGCGCGCTGACGCGCCTCCTCGACGGCCATCCCGTGGGCTCGGCCATGGAGTACCTCAACGAGCGCTACGCCGAGCTCTCCACCGTGCTCGCCGATCAGCTCGAGGAGATCGGATTCGGCGTCGAGGTCGATCCCTATGAGCTGGCCGGCCTGTGGACCGCCAACAACGACGCGCGCGGCTACGCGATCCTGGGCGATCCCGCGGTGCGGCTGCCCGTCGCCGCCCCCGGGGAGACAGTGAGGGCGTTGGAGCCGCCCGTGATCACAGGGCGGCAGGAGAAGCCACCCGCCGGCCCAGCCCCTTGGGTACCCTTCGGCGTCCCCTCGGAGGTTGCCCTGTCAGCCCCTGCGGACGAGGTCAATTTCAGCGCCTGGCACCCCAGCGCGCTGCCGGTTGGGGAGACCGCGAAGCTCCTGGTCTATGCCCATCTGCTCTCGGCCCGGGACGCGGTGGCTGCCGACGCGGGGCAGGTCCTGGGCAAGGAGGCCGCGGGCTACCGCCAGGCGAAGGCCGCGGCCACCACGGCCATCGCGCCCGGCACAGAGATCCTCGTCGTGCCCCAGGGAGAGGGGTTGCTCTTCGATCCGCCCCAGGCCCGCATCACCTGGTCTGGAGCCTGGCAGCGGGCTGACTTCTCCATGACTGCCACTGGCGAGCGCGCTGGGCATGTGATCGAAGGCTCCATTGCCTGCTACGTGGGGCCGCTCCTCATCGCCGACCTCCGCCTGCCGGTGGTGGTTCCGCGGCCAGGCGACCTGGAGGAGCAGCAGAAACCAGCCGTCCAGTCGGCGCGCCTCTACCAGGCCATCTTCGCCTCCTACTCCCACGACGACACGGCGCTGGTGGAGGCCATGGAGAAGGCGTACAACGCTCTGGGAATGGACTACCTGCGGGACGTGATGACCCTCAAGAGCGGGCAGAGCTGGTCGGACGAGCTGCTCGGGATGATCGAGCGCGCCGACGTCTTTCAGCTCTTCTGGTCCACCCCGGCCAGCCGGTCCGCCTATGTGGAGCAGGAGTGGCGCCATGCCCTGGGCCTCGGCGCGAGCAAGGGGCCGGCCTTTATCCGCCCGATCTATTGGGAAAAGCTGCTGCCGCCTGTCCCTGCGCCCCTCCAGCGCATCCACTTCGCGCCCATCGACCTTCCCGGCTTCGCCGCCGTGCCGAAGGCCGACCCGCCGTCGCCGGCCCTTCGGGTCGAAGGCGACAGGCACGACCTCACGACCCTCACGGTGTCCACCTATGCCGCCGCCGACCCCGCCGATCCCGCCAGCGGCCGGCTGAAGGCCCGCACCCGCATTTCCCTGACCGGCGACGTCGAAGCTCACCTCTCGGCCGATCCCGCCGACGCCCACCTGCTGGCTCTGCACGAGAGGACGGTGGCGGAAGCCCTGCGGGCCCGCCTCGCCTACCTGGAGATCCTCACCCGGCAGAAAGGATAGCTACTGCCCCTTCACTTCATCGCCGGCTCGGACGGGAACCTCTCGAGCCTTCCGTTGGCGAGGAAGAGCCGGTCGAACACGTGCAGGTGAAGACGCGCGGCGAGGAAGCCGACGGTGCTCATGCCGACGCCGGCGGCGATGTTCTTCAGTGTGTCGCGCCAGCGGATGAGGCGCAGGACGTTCTTTCCCTGTTTCTTGCCGATGAGGGCGTTGAGGAGGGCGGCGAGGAGGGCGAACCCGAGCGTCGTCGCGATGAACAGTGCGATGTTCTTGAAGGTCAGCCGGGGGACGGCTTCCGAGATGAGGTCGAAGATGTTCTTGTCCCACTGGCGATAGAAGAGCCAAGCGATGCCGGCGAGCGCGGCCAGGACGAGCACCCACTTCAGAACAATGAGCAGCCGTGACAGCTTCCAGATCTTGAAGGCGAGGCTGCTCCCCACGTCGAGCAGCCGTTCGAGATGTTTCCGCTCCTGGTCGTTGGAGCGGGGCTTCATGGCACCTTCGACCTTGAGGAAACGCCATTCTTCCGTCTTCGCGGGCGGCGGAAAGCCCTCGACGCTCCGCTTGTTGAGCTGCTGCTCGGTCATGCGGTAGGCGCTCGCCATCAGTGCGTACGCCTCAGCGTCGCTGAAGGAGTCGAGATCGGTGCGCAGCGCCGAGAGCTTCCGCTGCACATCCGCGCTAACGCCGAAGCTCGTCGCATCGCTCTTGCCCTGCCGGCTCTCGAAGTCCGATTCTTTCAGGCTGGACGGGCAGTCCTTCCAAGCCACGTTTTCGCCCTGCAGGTCCTGCCGGAGATGGATGAACATCAGCCCGCGAAGGAGCGAGGAGCGGCGGCGCGCGGAGATGTCCGTGTACTGCGCCTCGCGGACGCGCGCCTGGCTGACACTACTCGTCCGCAAAAGGACTCCGACCGGCCCGCCGCCCGGGCTGTTCACCGCATCCATCTGCCCGCTGGCGTCGCTGACAAGCATCACTGTGCAATCCTGTTCGAGCAGGCTGCCGACGCCCTGGTTGTCGCACGCACCGCCATCCACGAGCCGCACGCTGATGAGGTGCTCCTCCTTGAGCTTGCCGTCGCCGTCCGGGTAGAGGCCGTCGAGGACGAGCGGCTCGAACAGCCCGGGCACGCAGGACGAAGCGGCGACCGCATAGCCGAGCCGGAAGCTCCGATATTTTTCGGGCGCATCCTTGTAATACATGCGCCGCAAACGGTAGTTGCAGTCGATGTCCCGGTTGATCGGGACAGGCGGCTCGCCCATAAACGAGGAGGTGAACTGCCAGGTGTGGCCCGTATTGAGCGAGGTCGCGTTGAGGACGAGGATCGGCGCCTTGTTCTTGCGCCGCCAGTTATGGCTCCGTGGGTTGAAGTCTTTCTGTCTGCTCCCGCCGGCGAGCTTCGGGTTGATGAAAAGCTCGTTGAGCAGGCGTTGCTCGCGCTTCCAGCCCAGGAGCCGCGCCAGCCAGTCCGGCACCCACTTGGGCCCTTGGACCGGCCCCTCGCCGTCCGCGCCGTCCTTGACCTTCGAGAAGAGCTCGCGCTCGTAGAGCTCACCGACGCGCAGCGTGCGTGTGTAGCCGGCCGAAAGGATCATTTTCAGGTTGGTTGTCCATTCGGCCAGGACGCGCGTACGGATGTTGCGTTGCACCCCCGCGAGGAAGTCGCGCTCGATGTCTTGGACAATCTTGATGTAATCCTTTTGCTCGATCTCGTCGTCCGTCTTCGTTTCGAGCAGCTTGCGCAGCTCCAGGTAATAGTGCGCCCCGATGATCGAGCCCCCGGAGACGCACGAGAGAACCTCGATGTGGCGGAGCACGTCGAGCTCGGCGAGACGCGCGAGCACGCCGATGTGGAAGAGAGAAGCGCGGAAGCCCCCGCCGGACAGGCCCAACCCGAACTTGCCGCGGAAGGTGCTCCGCACGGCCTTATCATCGTTTTCCAAAAACTCTGCCAGCGCCTTGCCGGCTGCGGTCTGCTCGAATTGCTCTTCGGTGATCGCCGGATCGCATTGGAGCCGCGCCAATCGCGCGAGCTGCCGCGCCGTGGACTCATATTCCCATTCGGGGATTTCCAGCCCGGCGGAGGCAGGCTTCTCCACCAGCCATTCGAAAGCCTTGTCGTACTGCGCCGGGTCGTGCTCCCCAAGTCCGAAACAGGCTTCACCGAGGGTGGCATAGAACCACCACTGGTTGGCCAGCCACGCATTCTCCGGTTTCTCCAACAGGGGTGGGACCGACCGGAGGATCTCCGCGCGGATCAGCCGCGCACTCGCGCGCCTCCCTTCAGCGGCGATCGAGACGAGCCCCGCCCGTCGCGCCTCTCCTTCCTCCTCCTGTGCGAGCAGGTCGAGCACAAAGGCGGCATTGATCCCGCAGTAGCCGCGGTCGTCGTCCGCCCACAGCGTGCAGCCCGGGTTCTCGCGGAGGTACCCGATCACGTTCGCGCGCCCGGCCTCGGCGTGCTGCCCCCGGATGCCCAGCGCGTAGCCGCGCATGTAGAAGAAAAGCGCGCGTTCGAGATTCTGCCGCAACCCGTCCACCTCCCACTTGCGCTTGTAGATCGCACCCGCCAGGCCGAGCGATTCCTGACTCTCCGTCCTGGAGAGGTCTTCCACCTGGCGGAGGATTTCGAAAGCGTGATCGAGGCGCCATTCCAGAGGAAGGTCGGGGTCTTTGTAGGTGTAGAGGGCGCTCTTCTGGTGAATCTCCAGGTAGATCCCGGGGTACTCGTCCCTCTTCAGATCCTCCCGGGTGCGCTTCAAGATGCGCCGCGCCAGGCCGATGCGCTTGAACCGTGCGAGCCGCTTCGCCAGCTCCAGCATCTCGTCCGCGGCCGGCGTGCCGCTGCTGCTCAGAACCTCGCCAGCCCTCTTCTCGTCGGCTTCCACGACGGCGTGGGTTGCGCTCATGAGAGATCTCCTGGTCAAGGCGTCTTAATTAAGGGGAAGACCCAACTAAAAAGTGTAACAGACACACGAGAGGCGAGATGGGCAGCGCCGGGCCTCTCCCCACCCCGTGGCCCAGGTGGCCTGGACCACGGTCGGGTCGCCCCGCTCCACGGAGCGTTCCGCCTGGACCTCGGCCGGCCGGCCCTCTGTCCATCCGGCCATGGGGACGATAGGATCGTCCGGCCAACGAACTTCCGGGGGAGGAGAGACACCCATGCCCGAGACCATCCTGGTGGAACGCGAAGGCCGCGTCGCCATCCTGACCGTGAACCGGCCCGACAAGCTGAATGCCCTGAATGACCAGGTCCGCATCGACATGCTGGAGGCCCTGGGGCAGATCGAGACCGACGACGGCGTGGGCGTCGTCGTCATCACCGGCGCGGGCGAGAAGTCGTTCATCGCCGGGGCCGACATCGGCGAGTTCGCCGGCCGCACCCCGTTCGACCAGCGGCACGCCATGCGCAGCCCGCGGATCTTCGACATCATGGGCTCGTTCCCCAAGCCCGTGATCGCCATGATCAACGGCTTCTGCCTGGGCGGAGGCTGCGAGCTGTCCATGTCGTGCGACATCCGGATCGCCTCCGACAAGGCGCGCTTCGGCCAGCCGGAGATCAACCTCGGCCTCATCCCGGGCGGCGGCGGCACGCAACGCCTCCCGCGGCTCGTCGGGCTCGGCCAGGCGATGCGGCTGATCCTCTCCGGCGACATGATCCCGGCCGCCGAGGCCAAGGAGATCGGCCTCGTCGACCTGATCGTGCCGCACGAGGAGCTGCGGGCGAAGACCCTGGAGCTGGCCGGCAAGATCGCCAGCAAGAGCCCGCTCACCCTGACGGTCGCCAAGGAAGCGCTGCGGGCCAGCCAGCGGCTGGCGATCGAGGAGGGGATCGCCTACGAGCGCGACCTCTTCTGCCTCTGCTTCTCCAGCTCCGACAAGGAGGAGGGGGTCAAGGCCTTCCTCGAAAAGCGCCCGGCGCAGTGGACGGGCCGCTGAGCACCTTTCCTTCCGGAGGACGATGAATGGCCGCCCCGCACGACGACCTGCTAGCGCTGCGCTCCGAGTTCCCGATCCTGGAGCATACGACCTATCTGATCAACAACTCCCTGGGCGCCATGCCGCGGCAGGTGCACGACGAGCTGTCCACGTTCGCCCACCAGTGGGAGGAGCGCGGCGTGCGCGCCTGGCACGAGGGGTGGTGGGAGATGGCCGCCACGACCGGCGACCTCCTGGCGCCCCTCCTGGGCGTGCGGCCAGGAGCCGTCTCCATGCACCAGAACGTCTCGGTCGCGGCGGCCATCTTCCTCTCCTGCATCGACTATCCGCCGGAGAGGAACCGCATCGTCTATGAGGAGCTGAACTTCCCGAACGTCACCTACCTGCTGGACGGGGAGCGGCGGAAGGGGGCCGAGGTCGTGGTCGTCCCGTCAGACGACGGGATCGGCGTCCCGACCGAGCGGCTGCTTGCGGCGATCGACGAGCGGACCCGGCTGGTGCCGGTCTCCCACACCCTCTTCCGCAGCGCCTATGTGCAGGACGCGCAGGCGATCGCCCGCCGCTGCCGCGAGGTTGGAGCCCTGATGCTCCTCGACGTCTACCAGTCGACCGGCGCGGTGCCGATCGAGTTGGAGGCCTGGGGAGTCCACGGCGCCGTGGGAGGCTCGGTCAAATGGCTCTGCGGCGGCCCGGGCGCCGGCTACCTCTGGGTCAACCCGGAGATCGCGGAAACCCTCGAGCCGTCCTTCGTCGGCTGGCAGGCGGACGAGGAGCCCTTCGCCTTCCGTCCCGGCGCGATCCGCTACCGGAAGGAGCCCAACTGGCGGTTCCTGACCGGCACGCCGAATATCCCGGCCCTCTTCTCCTGCCGGCCCGGCTATCGGATCGTCTCCGGCATCGGCATCCGGAAGATCCGCGAGCGTTCCCTGGCCCTCACCCAGTATCTGATCGACCTGGCCGAAAAAGCCGGCTTCGAGGTGCGCACCCCGCGGGATCCCAAACATCGGGGCGGCACCGTCTCGGTCTGGCACGAAAACGCTGAGCGCCTCTGCAAGGAGCTGATCGCCCGCGAGATCATGTGCGACTACCGTCCCCGCGCCGGCATCCGCCTCTCCCCGCACTTCTACAACACCGAGGCGGAGCTGGAGCACGCGATCGGAGTGCTCAAGGAGCTGGCGGGGGGATAGGGCGCCTGGGAAGCACGGGCGTGCGCTACAATCTCCACGAAGGTGTGGTTATGAGCCCCAGACCGCAACAGAGATCAAGACCGTCGGCAAGAGCGGAGAGGTATCGCTGGGCAAGACCTACGCTGGAAAGACGCTCCGTCTGGAGCGGCGGGAGGACGGCAGCATTCTGCTCACGCCGGTCGCTGCGATTCCGGAAAGCCAGCTCTGGACCCTCCAGGAACCCCATCGTTCAGCGATCGAGCGCGGGCTCGCCTGGGCGGCAGCCAACCCACCCGCTGAAACTGACCTCGACGAGCTCCTCGCCGAGCGTGACCGCCGGTCCGGTAGAAAGCGCTCGGGTGGCCGGTCGGAGTAGCCCGATCCGGTTGGACCTCAACAGCGCCGAGCTCCAGGAAGCCTTACCATATCCGGACTCCGACGGGAGCCAAGGCCTGCTCGATTCGGCTGAGCCGGAAGGTCCGCGCGATCGCCTACCGCGACGGAGATTTTCTCCGGCTCCTCTCCTTACATCCCGACCACGACTCCGCCTACCAGCGCTGATACCTTTCAGGCCACCGGCGGGGAGGGGATGGGAGCGGGCTCCGCGACGGCCGGCTGGCTCCGCCGGCCCATCGCCACCGTCCAGGCCGCAAAGGTGGCGAGGAGCAGCACCGCCGTCCACCAGCCTGCCAGGTAGCCCGCCTTCCAGTACGCGAGGCCCACGGCAAAAGCGCCTCCCAAAGCTCCCAGATAGATCAGGAGAGGGAGGAGCCCGACCAGGATCCAGAGCCAGCGCGGCCGGCGCCAGCGCTCCGGCAGCAGGGCGATGAGCGCGGCCGGGAGGAGGAGCACCGAAAAGACGGGCGCCAGGAACAGTGCCAGCAACAGGAGCACCCGGAAGATGTAGCCGGGGATGTAGGTCCGCTGCTGCCGGACCTTCTCTTCGCTCGTGGCGCCACGCCAGCGGCCGGGCCGCCGTCCCGCGAAGACCAGGGCCACCCAGACCACGAAGCCGATCCACAGCAGGTCGCGCCGGAGCCAGACGCGGCCGAAGAGAACCAGGTACTGGTCCTCCGGCAGGGGCCGGCCGGCCAGCACATCCAGCCGGCGGACGGCGGCGGCCACGGCGCGGGTCCACGCTTCCAGACGGGTGCGTCGAGGCGCGCCGCCACGTCGGTCGGCCGGTGGTAGGCGGGATCGAACGACAGGAGCGAAGTGTCCGAGAGGGCCACCGCGGGGATCCCCTGCGCCAGGAAGCTGTCGCTGTCGGCGCCGAGCGGGAGCCGGACCGAGCGCAACATCAGTTGCCAGAGGAACGGAGCCCGGGCGTCGGTCATGGACCACTCCCAGCCGATCTGCCGGCCGCTCTGCAGGAGCGCATGCACCAGCCAGCCCGGCGCCACCGTCCGCCGGCCCCGCTCACCCCGCTCACCCCGCTCAACACCGCGCCGTACCGGAAAGGTGTGGATCGTCGGCCCGGCGCTCCCCGCCCAGCCCACCATCTCGATGGTCAGGTTGGCCAGGATGCGCTCGCGCCGGGCTGGAGGAAGCGCTTCGACCCAGCCGCGGCTCCCCAGAAGCCCCAGCTCCTCGCCGTCGAAGAGCACCACGCGCACGCTGTGGCGCAACGGCGTGCGGGCGAGATCGGCCACCGCGGCCAGCACCACGCCGCACCCGGAGGCGTCGTCGCCCGCGCCCGGGCTCTTCGGCACCGTGTCGTAGTGCGCCGAAAGCACGATCTCCTGGCCCTGCGGACCTTCCCGGCCGGGCAGCACCCCTTCGATGTTGATCACCGACGGCCGCGTGCGGACGGGGACGGCCCGGATTTCCCTGAGGCCCGCTCGCTCCATCGCGCGCCGCAGCAGCGCGACGGCCCGCTCCTGTGCTCCAGCCGGACCCTCCGGCCGCGGTCCCAGCCGCGCCAGGCCCGCGGCGATCTCGTGGGCCAAGGGAGCAGCCTCCCCGGCCCCGGACCCCAGAGCGAGGACGACGGCGAGGATGGCGAAACCCCGCATCTGCGCATGATGAAAAGCAAAATGCCTCATGGGAAGCCCATGCTACCAGGAGACCCGCACAACAAAGGATCGCCTTCGGGCCTGAGGAGCACCAGTAAGGATAGATGCGTCCTCACAGCTTTCGTTCACCTCTCCGCCGGCGCTCCCGTTCGGGTCTCCCGAACCGTCGAGGTTTGACGTATACTCCATCCACTTTCGCAGAAGCGCTAGAGCGATTTCACCAACCCGTGAAGACGTCGGCGCAGGCATCGAAGCATCTGGAGCACTCCGAATTGAATCTGCGCGCCAAGGTCTTCCTCTATACCACCACGATCGCGGCCGGCGTTTCGCTGATCGCGCTGCTCCTCGTCGGGCGGCTGGTCACGGCCGCGGGCGACGATCCGCTCACCCGCCAGATCGGCTGGATCCTGGTCATCGCCCTCTCGGCCGGAGCCCTGGCCGCGGTGGCCGCCTGGCTGGTCGTGCGACGGATCACCCTCCCGCTCAAGAAGCTGGCCCATACGATGTCGTGCATGGCTGCCACCGGCGAGATCCTGAGCGACTTCCCGAGCGCGGGCGGCGGCGGCGAGGTCAAGCTCATCGAAGAGACCTTCCGTTCGCTGGTCGTCTCGCTGGAGGAGTCGCGGCTCGCCCGCGAGCGCTCCTATGTCGAGGCCGTGGGCGCCGTGGTCACGGCGGCCGACGCCCGCGACCACGAGACCACCGGCCACTCGTTCCGGGTCGCCCTCTACGCAGTCGCCCTGGCCCGGTCCATGGGCTGCCGGGGGGACATCCTCAAGGCGATCGAATGGGGCGCGCTCCTCCACGACGTGGGCAAGATGGTGGTGCCCGACCAGATCCTGCGCAAGGTCGGCCCGCTCACCGAGGAGGAGTGGATGATCATGAAGCAGCACCCCGGCTGGGGCTACGACATGCTCGCCGAGGTCCGCTTCCTGCAGCCGGCCGCGCTCGACATCGTCTACAGCCACCACGAGCGCTGGGACGGCCACGGCTATCCGCGCGGCCTGTCCGAGGAGGAGATCCCCCTCGGCGCCCGCATCTTCGCCGTGGTCGACGCCTACGACGCCATCACCTCGGACCGGCCCTACCGCCGGGCGCGCAGCCACCAGCAGGCCGTCGCCGAGCTGCAGCGCGTCGCCAGCCTGCAGCTCGATCCCGAGGTCGTCGAGGCCTTCAGTTCCCTGCCCGAAGTGGAGCTCCGCCGCCTGCGCGGCCTCTGCAAGCGCGTCCAGCCCGGCCTGAGCATCCCTCTCGAACTGCTCGAGACGCTCAGCGATCCGGAAGGGCAGCAGGGACGCAAGAGCGAATACGGGTTCTAGTGAGCCGGGAGCTCCACCCCGTCCTGTCCGTCGACGAGCGGCGGCGTCTCTTCCACCAAGGGATCGACCTTTTCAACCGCGGCGAGCACTACGCGGCGCACGAGGTATGGGAGGACATCTGGCGCTCCAATATGCCTGAGCCGCGCGAGCTCTTTCAGGGGCTCATTCAAGTCGCCGCCGCCCTCCATCAATTCCACGACCTTCATCGCACGAACGGCCCCATCCGTACCTTCTCCAAAGCACGGAGCCGCCTGGAGCCCTATGCTCCGGCCGCCTGGGGCTTGGACATCGCGGGCCTGCTGGAAGCTGTTCGTGCCTGGCAGCTCTGGCTCGACGCGCCCGACGGCGATCCGCCTGCCGTTCCGATTCTCCAGGTCCTCGATTGGGGTGCGGTCGCCTGAATTTCTCCCCCTCTCCCGGGGGAAAGGAGTGCGGATGGGAGAGGGGGCCGGGGGGTGAGGGCTCAGGGGATCCCATACCGCTTCCGTTTTTCCCACAGCGCCTTGCGGCTGATGCCGAGCAGCTCGGCGGCGCGGCCCTGGTGGCCTCGGGTGTAGGCGAGGGCGTTGCGGATCAGCTCCTTCTCGACCTCCAGGAGGGGACGGGGACGCGCCTCCATGGTGCCCTCGGGCGGCAGCGGATCGAGCGGGCCCTCGCCGGAGAGGATCAGGCTGCGCTCGAGGACGTTGCGCACCTGCCGCAGGTTGCCCGGCCAGGGATGCTCCAGGATCCAGGCGTGGGCGCCGGGGGCGAGCTCCAGGCCCGGCCGCCCGAAGCGCTCGCCGAGGTCGGAGAGGAGATGGTCGAGGACCGCCGGCAGGTCCCGGCGGCGCTCGCGCAGCGGCGGCACCCGGAACGCCAGGACTTCCAAACGGTAGTAGAGGTCCGGCCGGAAGGTCTCGCGCGCCACGCGGCGCGGGAGGTCCTCGCCGGCGATGGCCAGGAAGCGCACGTCCGCCTCGACCTCGGCGCCGCCCAGCGGGGCATAACGCCGCTCCGCCACCAGCCGCAGGAGCTTGGGCTGGGCCGCGATCGGCAGCTCCTCGACGTGGTCGAGGAGCAGCGTTCCACCTTCGGCGCGGGCCACCCGTCCTTCGCCGGACCGGTCGGCGCCGGTGAACGCGCCAGCCCGGTAGCCGAAGAGCTCGCTCTCGAACAGGGTACTGGGGACCGCGCCCGGGTCGACCTCCACCAGCGGACCGCCGGCGCGGCGGCTGGCGGCGTGGAAGGCCCGGGCGAGGGCCGACCGGCCACTCCCCGGCTCGCCCACGATCAGCACCGGCGCATCGGTTGCCGCGGCGCGCTCCGCCCCCCGCAGGCTCTCCGCCAGGGCGGGGAAGTCGTGCGCCAGCCTGGCGAGGGAGAGCGCCGTCACGAGCGGACTTCGGTCGTCACGTCAGGGGCGTCTCCCCAGAGGCGCTCCAGGGAGTAGAAGCGCCGCGGCTCTTCCTGGAAGACGTGGACCACGAAGTCGCCGTAGTCGAGGAGCACCCACTGGGCGCGGTTGAAGCCCTCGACGTGCAGCGGACGCACGCGCTCCTCGCGCAGCCTCTCCTGCACCGCGTCGGCGATCGCCTGCACATGGCGCTCGCTCGTGCCGCTGCAGATCAGGAAGTAGTCGGTGAAGTCGCTGACCTTCTCGAGGTGCAGCACCTTCAGGTCGACCGCCTTGCGGTCGTCGACGGCGGTGACCGCCTCGCGAACTCTGCTGACCGTATCCAGAATCGGTGTGGGTTTTGGTTCGGCTCTCATCTGTAGAGGTCGTATTTTTGCACGTATCGTACCACCAGCTCGGGGACCCATCCCGTGGGAGGCCGCTCGCCACGCGCGAACAGCTCCCGCAAACGGGTCGAGGAGACGTCGACCGGCGGCTGCCGCAGGAGGATCACGCGATCGCTCCGCGCCAGGGCCGCCAGCTCTTCCGGCAGGGAGCCCTCCTCCAGCTCCCAGCCGGGCCGCGCCAGCACCACCAGGCGCGCCAGCTCGGGGATCTCCCGCCAGCGGACCCAGAGGTGCAGGTCGGCGTAGGAATCGCTGCCGATCAGCAGGTGGAGGTCCGCCTCCGGAAGCGTCCGCCGGAAGTGCTCCAGGGTCTCCACCGTGTACGCCGGCCGGTCCGGGGTCAGCTCGTGGGTCGAGGCATAGAGCCCCTCCTCGTCGAGCAGGGCCATCTCCACCATGGTATAGCGGGCGTGGGCCGGCGTGAGGATCCGCCCGGGCTTGTGCGGCGGCCGGGCCGTCGGCAGATAGAGGACCCGGTCGAGCCCCAGGGTCCGCCGCGCCTCCCGCACCGGGTCGATATGCCCGCGGTGGATCGGATCGAAGCTGCCACCGAAGAGGCCCAGCTTCATGCGAGGGGGCCTTTCTCCAGCCGGCGCGCCATCGCGGCGATCAGCTCACGGACTCCTTCGCCGGTGACGGCGCTGATCTCCAGATAGGGCAGGCCGCGCTCGGCGGCTTCCCGCCGCAACTCCTCCCGCCGTTCCGGCACCGCGGCATCGAGCTTGCTCCCCACGAGCAGGCGCGGCCGGCGCATCAGGTCCGGGTTGAACGCCTCCATCTCCCGCTCGACCGTGGCCAGGTCGCTCCCTGCAGTCACCGCGCTTCCCTCCCCTCCTTCCGCTCCCGAGAGGTCGACCAGGTGCACCAGCACGCGGCAGCGCTCGACGTGACGGAGGAACTGGACGCCGAGGCCCGCCCCCTGCGCCGCGCCGGCGATCAGTCCCGGCAGGTCGGCGATCACGAAGGGCTCCTCGAACGGCCCCTCGGCGACGACGCCGAGCTGCGGCACCAGGGTGGTGAAGGGGTAGTCGGCGATCTTCGGCCGCGCCGCCGAGACGACGCTGATCAGGGTCGACTTGCCGGCGTTCGGCAGGCCGACGACGCCGACGTCGGCCAGGAGCTTGAGCTCCAGCCGGAGGCGCCGCTCCTCTCCCTCGCGGCCCGGATACGCATGCCGTGGCGCCTGGCGGGTCGCCGTGGCGAAGCGGGCATTGCCCCACCCGCCACGCCCGCCGCCGGCGACGAGCAGGCGCTGGGCGTCCTCCAGGACCTCGCCGAGCATCTCGCCGGTCTCCTGCTCATAGACCACCGTGCCGAGCGGCACCGGCACCTCCAGGTCGTCGCCGCTCCGGCCGGCCTTGTTCGAGCCCTCGCCGTGACGGCCGCGCTCGGCTCCGTAGAGCGAGGCGAACCGGAGATGGTAGAGCGTGTTGCGGCTGGCCTCGCCGACCAGCCAGACCGTTCCGCCGTCGCCGCCGTCGCCGCCCGAGGGGCCGCCGCGCGGGACGAACTTCTCGCGGCGGAAGGCCACACAGCCGTTCCCGCCGCGCCCGCCGCGGACGTGAATGGTGGCTTCGTCGAGGAAGATCAAGGTCGGAAGAGAACCGGTGCCGGCTCCGGAGGTGACCCAGGAGCCGGCGGGGTGGCGGTCACCCGGCGGATTCGGTGGGCTCGGGCGGCAGGATGTGCACGAACTTCCCGCGGCGGCCCTTGTCCTGGAACTTCACGATGCCGGTCATCTTGGCGAAGAGGGTATCGTCCTTGCCACGGCCGACGTTCAGGCCGGGATTGAAACGGGTGCCGCGCTGCCGCACGATGATCGAGCCGCCCGGGACGGTCTGGCCTCCGAAGGCCTTGACACCCAGATGCTGCGCGTTCGAGTCGCGGCCGTTGCGGCTGGAGCCCTGTCCCTTTTTATGTGCCATGGTCTTTGCTCCCTTCCCTGGAAGACAGACGTGCTCGGCGCGCTCCCTACCGGGACGGCAGCTCGATCCCGTCGATACGGATGCGGTGCAGGTTCTGCCGGTGACCCGCAGTCCGCCGGTATCCCTTGCGCTTCTTGCTCTTGAAGACCCGGATCTTCGGACCGCGCACGGCGTTCATGAAGGAGGCCTTGACCAGCGCGCCCTCGACCAACGGGCTGCCGACCTCGAGGCCGCTGTCGCCGGAGACGAGCAGGACCCGGTCGAACCGGACCTCCTGGCTCTGGCCCTCACCGTTGCCGGCCCCGGAGAGCAGCTCCACGTCGATCACGTCGCCGGGCGCGACGCGGTATTGCTTGCCACCACTTTCGATCACTGCGTACATGAGAGACACTCCTGGAGTCGTCGCGAGGGACGCGTGGACGGCGGAACTTACCATAGCCCCGCGGGCCGGTCAACTCACACCCTGGCCCGGCTTTTGCTCAAACCCGGATCAGACAGGGTTTCTCCCCTGCCATCCTGGAGTATCCTGAGCCATGGCGCTCTATTTCGTCACCCTGGCCACGACCCTGGTCCTCCTCTTCACCGGAGCGAGGCGCCGCCGGTTGCAGATCGGCCCGGTCACGGTCGCCTACTGGGTGCTCGGCCCCGCCCGTGGCGAGCCCTGGGTGCTGCTCCACGGCCTCGGCTCGGTCGCGGCCACCTGGGGCGCCGTGCTGCTCGCCCTGCGCGGGCGCTGCCGGCTGATCGTGCCGGAGCTTTCGGAGCTGGGCGGCTCGCGGGTCCCGGACGGCGGCCTCGGCATCCGCGACGGAGTGGACGTGACCGCCGCATTGCTCGAAGAGGAATTCGCCGGCCGCCCGGTCACCGCCGCCGGGCTCAGCCTCGGCGGCTGGCTCGCCGTCCGCCTCGCCCTGCGCCGGCCGGACCTGGTCTCCCGCCTCGTCCTCATCGACGCCGGCGGCTATCGCAATCAGGACTGGGAGGCCATCGAAGCGCTGGTGCGGGTGCGCGACCTCGCTGGCATCGACCGCCTCTACACGGCCATCTTCGTTCATGTGCCCTGGTATATGCAGTGCTCGCGCAACACGTTCCTCCGCGGCTACACCTCGCGCTCGGTCACCAGCGTCCTGGACAGTCTCTCGGAGGAAGACACGTTCGACGACGAGGACCTCCGGCAATTGCGCATGCCGGCGGCGCTGATCTGGGGCGAGAAGGACGGCCTCTTCCAGCTCGAGACGGCCCGGCAGATGCTGGCCGCCCTGCCGAACGCCACCCTGGAGGTCCTGCCGGGCTGCGGCCACGCCGTCCACATGGAATGCCCGCGCCGGCTCGCCGCGGCCGTCCTGCGGGTGCGCAACGCCACCCCCCTCCGCCGCCCGGCCCAGGTGCCCGCAGGCGCCCCGTCCTCGATATAGACTTCCTCCAGGGAGGACCTCATGGCAAGCCCGGACTACGTCATCTGCCTGGAGTGCGAGACGCCCTGCTACGTCTTCGAATGGGCGGACGGCGAGATCAGCGAGGTGCTCTGCCAGAGCTGCGGCAATGAGGACCCCGAGCAGTTCGCCCTGCCGGACGAGCTCGACGATCTGGCCTGACCTCCCGCCTCTCCCCCGCTCCTTTCACCTCTCCCGTTCCACGCCCGTCGCGCGTCCCTGCCGCATCTTGATATCTGTTGACTCAGATCTAACTCGGGTCGGGAATAGTGCCGCCCCTCCCAATGTTGAGCATGAGTGAATGAGATTTTCAGGAAACCTAGAGAATTGCTATCACGACGCTAAGATCTTTGCCCTACCCTCTTGACATGGATCTGAGCGTTGTTTCATCATAGTTACGTCGACATCGATGGGCCGCCGCCCATCTCGTCATGAAAAAACCAAAGGAGGACATCATGTTGAACTCGTTGATCCGCTTTAACCAGGCCCCGACCTGGCCGAACCGCGACCCCTTCTTCCGGCTGATGGATTCGTTCTTCAACCAGGACCTGCTCCCCAGCGAGGAGGTCTCCAACCGGACCTGGATGCCCCCGGTCGACATCCAGGAGACCGCAGACGCCTACCGGCTGATCGCCGAGCTGCCCGGCCTGACCAAGGACGACATCAACATCACGCTGGAGAACAGCGTCCTGCGGCTGACGGGCGAGCGGAAGCTCGAGAAGGACGTCAACAAGGACAGCTATCACCGCATCGAGCGGACCTACGGCACCTTCGCGCGGGCCTTCACGCTGCCGAGCCTGGTGACCGCGGACAAGGTCGAGGCCTCGTTCGAGAACGGGTTGCTCACCCTCACCATCCCGAAGGCCGAGCAGGCGAAGCCGCGCAAGATCAGCATCTCCTGATCTCCGCGGACTGCAAGGTCCAGTTTGTCGCGGCGGGCCTCCGGGCCCGCCGTTTCATTTTTCGGCGGAGGAAAGGGCCGGCGCGAGGGGTGCGTGGACCGGCCGCTCCGGGCCTGCCGCCGCAGGCAGCTCCAGGGTCATCACCGTGCCGGCTCCGGGGGTGCTCTCGACCAGGATGCGCCCGCCGTGCGCGCGGGCGATCCGGTCGACGATGGCGAGCCCGAGACCGGTCCCTCCTTTGCGCGTCGAATAGAAGAGGTCGAAGATCCGCGGCTGCTCCTCCGGCGGGATGCCGGCGCCGTTGTCCTCCACGGTGAGGAGCGCCGACGGGCCCTGGCGGCTGGCCACCAGCCGCAGGAGCGGGGTGCGGCCCGCCTCCTCGCTGGCGTTCAAGGCGTTCTGTGCCAGGTTGAGCAGGAGCTGGCTGATCTGGGCGCGGTCCACCTTCACGTGGGCGCCGCCGCTCTGGTCCTCGACCTCGACCCGGGCGCGCCGCTTCTGGATCTCCCCGGCCAGCACCTCCGGCACCCGCTCCAGCAGCCAGACCACCGGCACCTCTTCCATCTCCAGGGGACGCGGCTTGGCATAGGCGAGGAAGTCGGTCACCAGGCGTTCGAGCCGGCTGATCTCGGAGCGGGTGATCGACAGCAGGCGCTTGCCGGTCGGCACCGAGGCACCGTGCTCCTGGATCTCCTCTTCGAGCATCTGCATGTTGAGGTTCAGGGAGTTGAGGGGATTGCGGATCTCGTGCGCCAGCCCCGAAGCGAGGGTACCGATGTAGGCCAGCCGCTCGGCCTCGGCCGCCTGGTGCTCCAACTGGCGCGACCGCCGCAGGAGGAGCCAGATGGCGGCGTAGGCGCTGAGCAGCAGCGCCACGGAGACGATCCCGATGAACGTCGCCTGCTGGATCAGCTCGCCGCGCAACACCTCGATCCGCCGCGCCAGCTCCGGCGAGCTGATGCCGATCTTCAGCGACCCGAGATTGCCGATGGGCACTTCCACATTGGGCACTGCGTACGGCGGCGACTCCCACTCCGTCGTCTCCTTGTGGACGTTGCCCTGCGGCGCCAGCTCCGGCGAGCCGACCCGCGGCGCACCCGGCGGGGAATCGAGCGCCTCGACGCTGGCGTCGTTGGAGCTGCGGAAGACGAGCACGCCGTTCTTGTCGCGGATCTCGACCTGGCTCACGATCTCGCGCTGGCGCAGGACCGAGTCGATGTAGGTCCGGGTCTCGCGCTCGACCGACACCGCGGTGTAAAGGTCCTTGCCCTGCCGCTCGGCCCGGCCGGCGATCTGCTTCGCGAGCGTCTCGGCCTCGTCCCGGGTCTCCAGCAGGACGCGCTCGACCTCCCGTTGCGACAGCGAGCGGAAGATCAGCCAGCCGAACAGGGCGATGTCGCAGAGCACGAACAGCCCGAAGACCACGGAAGCGATCAACAGGCGGCGCGACAACGCGAGATTCGGCGACCGGTCCATAGGGGAAGGATAGCCTCCCGGCCCCCAAGGACAAAAGGGACGGCAGGTCGTTTTCGTCCTTCATGCGCCCCCAGATCGAGGGTGTGGTCGTAGAAGCCAACGGCTCCTTGGACCTGCCCGGAGACGAGGTCGTCTCGGCCTCGACACCGGCGTGCTCGCTCAGCAGCTCCACGTCGAGACCCTCGTCCTCGAAGTAGCGGAGCCGTTGGGTGAGCATCGCGGGCAGGTAGATGACCTTGTCCAGGCCGCCGACCATGATTTTGACGTTCTCCCCCTTGCCGCCCGCCTCGTCGGCGGCGGCCGATCCGGCCACGTCATTGGCGCAGGCGGTGAGCGAGGAGAGGACAAGCAGGCCGGCGGCTGCCAGCGACCCGTGTCTGAGGGTCTTGGGCATGTTCGTTCACGTCCTTGTGAAGAAGGCGGTGCGGGGAAAACGAGTGCCCTGGAGAGACCGGTGACGGGGAACCGGCCGCTCCGCCCAGAGACCGGTGCCGAAGGAAAGCCGGTGTCCTGGAGAGGGCTGTCTGCGAAATGCACCTCCTGGGGAGGCGCTCAACAGAACGGGGACCTAGGAGGGGCATTTGGGCCTGTACGCGCCCTGAGAAGGGAGTTCGGCTGCTGGTCTACAACGGCGTCCACCAGGAGATACGGCCCTCGGCGAACGCGGGCTGCCCTCACGGAGCGTCACCGGGCGGCCGCTCGTCCCCAGGGACCGTGCGTCGGCGGCCGGGGCAGCAGGCGGGGGACGGCGACAACGGCCCTGCTACCGCGGGCGGCCCGCGCGCGGGAGACCATACAGGCCGTCTTGGCGGCGCGGGCGTGGACTCCTTGAGACACGGGCGCCGAAGACAACCGAATCGCACGTGCCCTCCCGGAGGTCGAGCGGTTCGTCCGGCACCACGGCTTCGCACTCCATAAGTTCTTCGAGACCGCTGACGAGGGTCAGTGTGGTCGACTTGCCGCAGCCGGGGGGCGACGACGGCCACGAACACGCCGCCTCCACGGTCAGATCCAGTCCGCTCACGGCGGTGTGCGGATCCCCCGAAGGGGTTCTGAAGATCTTGCTCGCGCCCCGCAGCTCGATGGCGGGGCCGGTGTCTGCGCTCATGCCCCGGGACGGTAGCCGTGGCCGCTCCCGGCATCAGTCTTGTGCGCGCAAGCCGTTCTTCTGCTCGCAAAAGGCTGTTGTGCTCGTTTTGCTCGCGCTACAACCTGGGGCCGAAACACGGGCTCAACGCTCGCCCGGCAGGGGAGAGGCCCGATGATTGACGTCCTGGTCGTGGACGACGACTTCCGTGTCGCCGAGATCAACGCCAAGTACGTGGGAAAGGTTCCCGGCTTCCGGGTGGCCGCCCGCGCGCACAACGCCGCCCAGGCGCTGGCCGCGGCGGACCGGGGCCCGTCGACCTGGTGCTGCTCGACCACTATCTGCCCGACCGGACCGGCCTCGAACTCGTCCACCAGATGCGGGAACGGGCACGGGCACCGACGTCATCATGATCACGGCGGCCGGCGACGTGACGACCGTGCAGGCGGCGATGCGCCTGGGCGCCCTGCACTACCTGGTGAAGCCGTTCACGTTCGCCGCGCTGCGACGCGGCTCGACTCGTACGCCGCCCTGCGCCGCACCGTCGACCGGGTGGGCGGCCGCGGCGCGGCGGGCCAGGAGCAGGTCGACCGGATCTTCGGCGCCCTGCGCACGACGCCCGCCCCGTCCTCGCCCGGGCTGCCGAGCGGCCATTCGGAGCCGACCACCGACCTGATCTGCGGTGTCCTGCACCGGCCGGCAGCCGCTGTCGGCCCACGAGGTGGCGGCCCGGACGGGCCTGAGCCGCTCCACCGCCCAGCGCTATCTGCGCCACCTGGAACAGGCGGGCCGGCTGCGGCTGTCCCTCAAGTACGGCGACACCGGGCGCCCTGAGCACCGCTACGCCTGGGTGACGCCGTGAGCCGGCGAGCCCTGACCTGACCACTCCGGGGCAGCCGCGCCTGGCGGCGCCGCCGCACCTCCCCTGGGCCGCCCGTCCGTCACACCGCGCCGGCGCCGGTCAGCGAACGCACCTCGGTCTCCGCGTGCTTGGCCTCGTCCGGCGCCTCGCCGAGGTGACCGTGCCCAGCCAGCCCGCCAGGAAGCCGAGCGGGATGGAGACGATGCCCGGGTTCTGCAGCGGGAAGTACTGGAAGTCGACGCCGGGGAACAGCGACGCGGGGCTGCCGGACACCACCGGCGACAGCACCACCAGCACCACGCGGGGATCAGCCCGCCGTACACGGCCCAGACCGCGCCGCGCGTGGTGAAGTTCCGCCAGAACAGCGAGTACAGCAGCACCGGCAGGTTCGCCGAGGCGGCCACGGCGAAGGCGAGGCCGACCAGGAAGGCCACGTTGAGGTCGCGGGCCAGCAGTCCCAGCGCGATCGCGACGACGCCGATCCCGGCCGCCGCGACCCGCGCCACCGCCACCTCGCTGCGCGGCTTGGCATGCCGGCGTCGCAGAGACGCGTACAGGTCGTGGGCCACGGACGCCGAGGAGGCGAGCGTGATCCCGGCGACCACCGCGAGGATCGTGGCGAAGGCGACGGCGGCGACGACCGCGAACAGCACCGTGCCGCCGGTGGAGCCGGCGCCGCCGCCCAGGTCGAGCGCCAGCAGCGGAACCGCCGTGTTCCCGGCCGCGTTCGACCCGCGCACCGCGTCGGAGCCCACCACCGCGGCCGCCCCGAACCCGAGCACGATCGTCATCAGGTAGAAGCCGCCGATGAGCCCGATCGACCAGACGACCGAGCGCCGGGCGGCCCGCGCGGTGGGCACGGTGTAGAAGCGCGACAGGATGTGCGGCAGGCCCGCCGTGCCCAGCACCAGCGCGAGACCCAGGCTGATGAAGTCGAACCGCGCGGTCCAGTCCCCGCCGTACTTGAGCCCCGGCGCGAGGAACGCTCGCCCGTGCCCGCTGCGCTCGGCGGCCGTGACGCAGCAGCTGGTCGAAGTCGCCGTGGAAGCGCACCAGGACGAGCACGGTCAGCGCGATCGGCCCCGCCCATCAGCAGGACGGCCTTGACGATCTGGATCCAGGTGGTGGCCCGCATCCCGCCGAGCGACACGTAGATCACCATCAGCGCGCCGACGCCGATGACCGTCCAGGATCGCGCGGCCTCGCTCGTGCCGCCGAGCAGCAGCGCGACCAGGCTGCCCGCGCCCACCATCTGCGCCACCAGGTAGAGCACGGACACGGTGACCGAGGAGGTGCCCGCCGCGATCCGCACCGGCCGCTCCGCTCATCCGGGCGGCGACCACGTCGGCGAGGGTGAACCGCCCGCAGTTGCGCACCAGTTCGGCGACGAGGAACAGCACGACGAGCCAGGCGACGAGGAAGCCCGACCGAGTACAGCATGCCGTCGTAGCCGAACAGCGCGATCAGCCCGGAGATGCCGAGGAAGGAGGCGGCCGACATGTAGTCGCCGGCGATGGCGAATCCGTTCTCCATGGGGGAGAACAGCCGTCCGCCGGCGTAGAACTCCTCCGCGGACCCGTGCCGGTTGCGGCTCACCCAGGTGGTGATCGCCAGCGTCACGGCGATGAACACGCTGAACAGCAGCAGCGCCAGCGTCTGGTGGTTCCGGTCACCGGCTCACCCCGCTTGGTCAGCTCCTGTGTGTCCCAGCGCAGTTCCAGCGCGGCCCGGTCCCGGCGCAGCCGCGCGTGCCGGGCGTACGCCCAGGTGAGCAGGAACGTGGTGAGGAACTGCCCGAGTCCCGCGACCATCGCCACGTTGACCGCCCCCGCGACGGGCCGCGCCATCAGGCCCGGGGCGGTGGTGGCCGTGACCACGTAGGCCAGGTACCAGACGAGGAAGGCGACGGCGGCGGGGACCACGAACCGCCGGTACCGGCTGCGCACTTCCTGGAAGGCCGCGCTGTGCTGCACCTCCAGATAGATGTCGGCCGCGCTCCGGCCTCCTGCTCCCGTGCGCGGGCGGCACATCGGGCACAGCGGCCCCCGCACCGTCCGGCTCGCCCCAGCCGGAGGCCGACGCGTCGTACCAGGGGTCGTCGAGCCGCATCGTCGCGGCCCCCGGCCCTGCTTCCTTCTCCACCGACAACTCTCCTTGTCCACGAGCCGTCTTCGGCCGCGTGCCCAAGGATGGACAGACCGGGAAGATCCCGGGCACTTCTTCGCCGTGCTTCACCCTTTCAGGTGACGGACGTCCCGGGTGGCTGCACAAGTCCCTGCCCGATACGCGTAACGCACGGCCTGCGCCGGTCCTTGAGCGCCCGTCTTGGCGAAGAGGTTGTTGATGTGCGTCTTCACCGTGGCCGGGAGATGTGCAGCGTGCGGGCGATCTCCGCGTTGGACAGTCCTCCGCGATCAGCACCAGGACCTCGGCCTCCCGCGCGGTGAGCCCGTCGGGCAGCTCCGACGGAAGCGCCGCGCGGGTACGCGCCGGCTCTGGGCTCGGACACCGCTCCAGCAACCCGCGTTGCACCTCGGCGAGAGCCCCGCCTCCCCGGACAGCACGCCTCGATGGCCCGCACGATCTCCTCACCGCCCGCGTCCTTGGTCAGATATCCCCGCGCCCCGGCCCGCAGCGCGGGGAACAGCGAATCGTCGTCCGCGAACGTGGTGAGCACCACCACCTGCGTACCGGGATGCTCCGTGCGGATCCGGCGCGTGGCCTCCACCCCGTCGCAGCGGGGCATCCGCAGGTCCATCAGCACCACGTCCGGAGCCGTTCGGCCACCAGCGCGCACCGCCTCCTCGCCGTCCCCCGCCGCCCCGACCACCTCGATGCCCGGCAGCAGCCCCAGCAGCATCACGATGCCCTCACGCACCACCGTCTGGTCGTCGGCGACCACCACCCGCGCGGCTCCGCCCTCCTCCACCGTCATGCCGGCACCCGCAGACTCACCACGAACCCCTCCTCGTCCGGCCCTGCCTCCAGCGTGCCGCCGAGCAGTTCTGCACGCTCCCGCATCCCCAGCAGACCGTATCCGGAGCCGGACTGACAGCGAGCTCGCCCGGACGGAGCCGCCCTAATCCCTTACCTCCAGGGCCACCGCGTGCGGCTGTACTCCAGCCGGACGCGGACCTGGCCCCGGGCGCGTGCTTCCGGACGTTCGTCAGCGCCTCCTGAGCCACCCTCCGCACCGCCTGCGACGCCTCGGCGGGCAGCGCCCTCCGCTCCCCCGCCACGGAGACCTCGGCCCGCCTCACGGCCACCAGCTCGCTCAGGAAGTCCTCCACCGGGGTCAGCTCGCCACGCAGCGCGGAGAGCGCCTGCCGGGTCTCGGCGAGGCCCTCACGCGCCATCCCACGCGCCGCCACCACCCTCTCCAGCACCTGGTCCCGGCTCCGCGTCCCCGCTCGATCAGCAGCCGGGCCGCCTCCAGGTGCACGAGCTGGGCGGAGAGGCTGTGGGCCAGCACGTCGTGGATCTCGCGGGCGATCCTGGCCCGCTCCGCCAGCGCCGCCGACTCCGCCTCCGCCTCCCGCGCGGCCCGTTCCTGGGCGAGCAGCCGCTGGGCGCTGCCCCGGGCCTCCGCGTCCAGCCGCAGCACGTAGCCGGCCAGGCCAGCCACCCGTGGTGACCAGCGGTCGTCAGCCAGCCGTCGCCGTTGACGGCGGCGTAGAGCGCCAGGGCCACCGCGTCGCGGGCACGCCGCCGCGAGCGGCAGCCGCTCCAGGGCGATGACGGCGCAGCCGCACCACACCACCAGGGCGGGTACCCGGCAGCCCGCGGCCAGCGCCACGGCCGCGATGCCGCAGCAGCACGAGCAGCGCCAGGGACGGCCGCAGCCGATGCGCGCAGGTGGTGCGGAAGAAGGCCCAGCCCACGAGCCCAGCCGGCAGGACGCCGCAACAGCCGCCGCGACTCCCAGCCGGCGAAGTCGCTGTCGGCGAAGGCGTCCACAGAGAAGGCCGAGCAGCAACGCGCGCCACGGCCCGGGCGAGCAGGACGCCGGGGCCGCTGTGCGCGCCCTGGGCAGAGGCCTCCCGGGAAGGCCAGCTCGTCCAGCGTTCTCCGTCACACACGCTCCTTCCGCGCGGGCTGCGGGCATGCCGGCACCGTACGCCGGCGCCGGCCCGCTCGCGGGCATGTCTGGCCCGCCAGGCCATGATCCCGCCGCGGACCAGCAGCGTCGCCGCGAGGGCGAGCAGCAGGGCGGCGCTGCCCTGGTGGACGCCGAGGGCGGGCCGAGCCCGAACAGAGCCGACCCGCAGCGCTATCCCGCCCGCCCAGACGAAGACGCTGGCCTTGGTGCCCCGGCTCCAGACGGTGCCGTCCGGTCCCTCCACATCCGGGTGGTCCAGGCCCAGCCCGCGCCGGTGACCAGCCCCACCACGAGTTCCGCGCCGAGCAGCACCGGGACACGTCTCGTGGTCGGGGTCGAGCAGGCCCGGCACGCGCAGGGCCATGACGGCCAGGATCACCGGCAGCAGCCACCAGCGCCGGTCCGTCGCGACCGGTGGGCGCGGAACTGGCGCACCACCACGACGACAACCGCCACGATCACCAAACGTTGACGAGCCCGGACATCGCAGCCTCCGTGTGCGAGAAGGACAGTTCGGCAGCGACGCTCCCGACGCCTTCGACGTTACGGAAACGGCAGGTCAGGGATCGGAGCCAGGGTGGATCATGGGTGGAGCCTAGGAGTCTCCACCCACGGGTGGAGACGCCTGCACGACGCCGGCTCACCGAGGCAGGGCCGGTCTCCGGCCCGAGCCGACGGGAGCACCCGCGGTCCCGTCGGGCTGGCACTCGGCCCAGCCGGCTGCGCGAGCGTCTACGCGTCGATGCGCGAGCGGTCCAGCGTGGCCGCGGAGCTGGTGATGAACTCCTTGCGCGGGGCGACCTCGTTGCCCATCAGCAGGTCGAAGACCTGCTCGGAGGCTTCCAGGTCGCCGATGTTGATCCGGCGCAGCGTGCGGTGGCGCGGGTCCATCGTGGTCTCCGCCAGCTGGTCGGCGTCCATCTCGCCGAGGCCCTTGTAGCGCTGGATGGAGTCCTTGTAGCGCACGTTCTTGCGCTGGAGCTCCAGCAGCGTCTGCCGCAGCTCGTTGTCGGAGTAGGTGTAGATGTACTTGTCCTGGCCCTTCTTCGGCTGGACAGCTCGATCCGGTGCAGCGGCGGCACGGCGGCGAAGACCCGGCCCGCCTCGACCATCGGCCGCATGTAGCGCTGGAAGAGCGTGAGCAGCAGGCATGCGGATGTGCGCGCCGTCGACGTCGGCGTCGGCCATCATGATGACCTTGCCGTAGCGCGCCGCGTCGATGTCGAAGGTGCGGCCGGACCCGGCGCCTATGACCTGGATGATCGCGCCGCACTCGGCGTTCTTGAGCATGTCCGAGACGGACGACTTCTGGACGTTGAGGATCTTGCCGCGGATCGGCAGCAGCGCCTGGAACTCGGAGTTGCGGGCCAGCTTGGCGGTGCCGAGCGCGGAGTCGCCCTCGACGATGAACAGCTCGCTGCGGTCGACGTCGTCGCTGCGGCAGTCGGCGAGCTTGGCCGGCAGCGAGGAGGACTCCAGCGCCGTCTTGCGGCGCTGGGCGTCCTTGTGCTGGCGGGCCGCGATGCGGGTGCGGGCCGCGGCGACGACCTTCTCCAGCACCGCCCGGGCCTGCGCCTTGGCGTCGCGCTTCGTGGAGGTCAGGAACGCCTTGAGCTCCTTGGCGACCACGTTGGCCACGATCCGGTTGGCCGCCGAGGTGCCGAGGACCTCCTTGGTCTGGCCCTCGAACTGCGGCTCGGCCAGGCGGACCGTGACGACCGCGGTCAGGCCCTCCAGGGCGTCGTCCTTGACGATGTCGTCCTCGGCGACGCGCAGCAGCTTCGTGGCGCGCAGCACCTCGTTCACCGTCTTGGCCAGGGCGCGCTCGAAGCCGGTGACGTGGGTGCCGCCCTTGGGGGTGGCGATGATGTTGACGAAGGACCTGAGGGTGGTGTCGTAGCCGGTGCCCCAGCGCAGCGCGATGTCGACGCCGAGCTCGCGGGTGACCTCGGTGGGCGTCATGTGGCCGCGGTCGTCCAGGACCGGCACGGTCTCCTTGAAGGTGCCCGGCCCGGAGAGGCGCAGCACGTCGCAGACGGCCTTGTCCTGCGCCAGGTACTCGCAGAACTCGCTGATGCCGCCGTCGAAGCGGAAGGTCTCCTCGCCCTTGCTGCCGCCGCTCGCCGAGGCCCGCTCGTCGCGTACGACGATGGTCAGGCCGGGCACGAGGAACGCGGTCTGGCGGGCCCGCTGGTGCAGGTTCTCCAGGGAGAGCTTGGCGTCCTTGAGGAAGATCTGCCGGTCCGCCCAGTACCGCACGCGGGTGCCGGTGCGGGTCTTGGGGACCCGCTTGACCTTGCGCAGGCCGCTCGCGGGGTCGAACGGGCGTCGGCGCCCGTCGCTCGGCGAAGATCCCGGGGACGCCGCGCCGGAAGCTGATGGCGTGGGTGTGGCCGCCGCGGTCGACCTCGACGTCCAGCCGCGCGGACAGCGCGTTGACCACCGAGGCGCCGACGCCGTGCAGGCCGCCGGACGCCGCGTAGGAGCCGCCGCCGAACTTTCCGCCGGCGTGCAGCTTGGTCATGACGACCTCGACGCCGGACAGGCCGGTCTTGGGCTCGACGTCGACCGGGATGCCGCGGCCGTTGTCGCGGACCTCGACCGAGCCGTCGTCGTGGAGGATCACCTCGATGTGGTCGCAGTACCCGCCGAGGGCCTCGTCGACGGAGTTGTCGATGATCTCCCAGAGGCAGTGCATCAGGCCGCGGCTGTCGGTCGACCCGATGTACATGCCGGGGCGCTTGCGGACGGCCTCGAGCCCCTCGAGGACGAGCAGGTGCCGCGCGGTGTAGTTGGAGCCGTCCCGGTCTGCTCCGGTCAGCAGCGCAGTGGACGGCACGGACGTATCGGCGGTCACGCGGTTCGCTCCTCGCTGAATTTCATTTGGGGCCCCGGTGGGTAAGGGCGCGGCTTCGGTCGCCGCTCAGAGGGTACCGAGGCCTGGTAGAGCCGTTGTAACGCCACCCTCGGGCGAATCTCATGCTAGTCCAGCCTCGCATGCGTGTTCGATCCCTCGATAGGGTGAAGTACACATCACGTTCCCTTCGAGGCATGAACCATTTAGGCTCCGGGCACGTCCTCATGAACAACCGGCAAGCCAGCCGGGAGGACCGACCCGACACAAGCAACGCGAAACCGTAGCACTACAAGCAATACGGCACATTCGCCGCCAACCGGCAACAGACAGCCACCTCGGAAAGAATTTCTCGAGGAAATGCCACGAGCGGGAACGTTTTCGGCCTGGTTGGATGTTGACCCTGGTACGACAGCTCGTCGAGCTAGAGAAGAGGCGACGTGACTACTGTTCTGACCCCCGCGAGCCCGCTGACCGCCGCTGACCGCTGTGACCGTTGCGGCGCCCAGGCATACCTGCGCGTCGTCCTGATCAGCGGCGGTGAACTGCTCTTCTGCGCCCACCACGGGCGCAAGTTCGAGCCGGAACTCAAGAAGATCGCCGCGGAAATACAGGATGAGACAGATCGGCTGACTGCCGTCCAGGCCAGCGCCGACGAAGAGCACTGACACCTCGCATCCACGACGAGCTAGCTCCGGCACAGGCCGGTCGACGGGCGGCCTCCCCTGCGGGGGCAGCCGCCCGTTCTCGTGCTCCGCGCGGCGCTGAGACCGCGAGCCGCGGGCCTCGGCGCGCTTCGCTCCGCGCCGGCCATCCAATCGGACGCCGCGGACACCCGGGTGTACACGCCGGGGCTGCCCGGGCGCCCGCAGCCGCTGCCCCAGGACACCAGCCCGATGAGTCTCCCCCGAGCGACCAGCGGGCCTCCGCTGTCCCCCTGGCAGGCGTCCCGCCCTCCCCCCTGTCACCGGCGCAGAGCATGCTGTCGGCCTGGTACCTGCCGTCACCACTGCCCGGATACGCCTGCCTGCACAGCGCGTCGGGCAGGACATGTACGCGTGCCGCCCGCAGAACGGTTCGTGTA
>CAWJGT010000005.1:0-48373 GCA_963842525.1 uncultured Holophagales bacterium | reverse complement strand
GCCTGCCTGGAGGGATTCGAACCCCCGACCCGCGGCTTAGAAGGCCGCCGCTCTATCCAACTGAGCTACAGGCAGCGGTCATCCCGTGCCAATCCGACTCGAATGTTGACGGTGGCGTTGGTCGGGGCGCCCAGATTTGAACTGGGGACCCCCTGCGCCCAAGGCAGGTGCGCTACCAGGCTGCGCCACGATGCCCCGTCGGAAGACGCGCACGACAAGTGTAGGGCAGGCCGCGAAGGCTGTCAAACCGGCAGGCCCCCTGCCCCGCTACAATGCGTCCTCGCATGACAACCCAACACCTTGACCAAAACTTCCAGGGGGCCAGGCGATGAGGACTCGCCTCCTCCTCGTCCTCCTCGTGGTGCCGGTCGCTCTCGCGGCGCGCTGGTATGGACCGGCAGAGCCGCGCGGCCCTCGCTTCGAGCCGCGGCCGGACGCGCTGGAGTACGCCGCTTCCGCCCAGTCGATCGCCCAGTCCGGCCGCATGTACCTGCAGGTGGGGCCGCACCGGGTGCGCCCGCGCTACCCCCCGGGTTGGCCTCTGCTCCTGGCCGGAGCGATCCGCCTGGGTGTCCCCGCCGAGCACCTCTGGAAGGTGACTGGTCTCTTCGGCGCCGCGCTCGCCGCGCTCCTCGCTCTCCTCGCAGCCGAAGCGACCCGAAGACTGGTCCCTCACCCCCCTGGCCCCCCTCTCCCATCCGCACTCACATCCTCCCGGGAGAGGGGGAAGAGGAACCGACACAGCGATTTTTGGCTGATCGCTCCCCTCTCCCGGAGGTCGGGAGTGCGGATGGGAGAGGGGCCGGGGGTGAGGGGTCCGGACCGTCGCCGGCATCCGCTTGGCCCTGGTGGTCCGTGGCCGCCGGCCTGTTTGCGGGCTGGACCTGGGCCCTCGCCCCGGTCGGCCTCCTGATGGGGCAGACGCTCCTCAGCGACGAGCCCGCCGCCTGCATCAGCATCGCCGGGCTGGTGTTCGCCGGCCTGGGCCTTCTGCGCACCGGCGACGCCAGAGCCGCGCTCGCGCTCACGGCGGCGGGAGGTCTGGCCTTCGGCCTCGCCGCCACGATGCGGACGGTCTCCGGAGCGCTGATGGCGCCGCCCCTCGCCGTCTTCTTCCTGGCGGCGCTCCGGCGCCAGGGGCTCCGCTCCGTCTTGAAGCACGCCGCCGCTTTCGTTCTAGGCGCGGCCGTCTTCCCGGCAATCACCTGCCTGGTGCTGGTGCGCTCGGGGCTGCCGGCCTGGGAGTGGTCCGGCTATCGCTCTGGGTCCCCAGGCGCTTCGGGCGCGGGGGAGACGCCTTCTCCCTGCGCTACGCCTTCGAGCCGTACAGCCCGTTCCGGATCGGCCCCGGGCGCAAGCCCCTACCCCATCTGGAGGTCGCCGCTCGGGTGCTCCTCGGCATTCCGGGGCTGCGGATCTACCACTACGCGGCCTGTGGCCGGCGCTCGGCTGGCTGGCCGCGATCCCCCTCTGGCGTCCGCCCGCCACCGTGGCGGAGCGCGGCCGAGCTCGCGCCGTGGATCGCCGCAGCGCTTCTCCTCTGGACCCTGGCGCACATCGCCCTGTTCTCGACCTACTCTATCCGGCCGGCCGCTTCTACGTGGGCCCGCAGGCGCTGAGCCTTCTTTTCTGGCGACCGTCTGTGGATTGGGATTGTCGCGGCCCGACCGGCGCATGGAGCTGGCGGCGGGGCTCACCGCCGCAGTCGTCCTCGGGATGACGCTCGTGCTTTCGCCGACGTGCGCGACGACCGTCTGCCGCCCCTCAAACGGACTGAGTGGAATGTCGCAGGCAAGCTCGCCCGTTGGAGAGAGCTGAGCGCGGAACGGCGCTCCTGGCGGACGATGCCTTTTGATCCGGTCCATGCCCAGGCCGGGCCTGCTCCCCCCGAGGTGGCCGATTCGATCGGCGATTCGTCCGGTATTTGGGGAGCTGCCGGCCACCCGGCAGGTGCAGCGGCTGCGGGCCATCGGCCTCGTGAAGCCGGACGAGATCGCGAAGCCGAAGCCGGCCGCCCCGGGCGCCGGGCGTAGAATGAAACCGAGGAGGAACGATGACGACGGCAACGATTGACACACCCGCGGCCCCGGGCCTCGAGGTCGAGCCGCTGATTCTTGCGGGACGGACCTTCCGCTCCCGCCTGTTCCTGGGGACGGGCAAGTACCGGGACGTCGAGACCATGACCGCGGCCCTGGAGGCCTCCGGCACCGAGGTCGTGACGGTCGCGCTGCGGCGGGTGAACCTGGACGAGCGAGGCAAGGGACCCTGATCGATGCCATCGACCCCAAGCTACCTCCTGCTGCCGAACACTGCCGGCTGCTACACGGCGGACGAGGCGATCCGCACCGCCCGTCTGGCCCGCGAGCTGGGCGGCTGGGACTGGGTCAAGCTGGAGGTGATCGGGGACCCCAAGACCCTCTTCCCGGACAACGTCGAGCTCCTCCGCGCGACCGAGAAGCTGGTGGCCGAGGGCTTCGTGGTCCTGCCCTACACCAACGACGACCCGGTCGTCTGCAGGAAGCTGGAGGAGCTGGGAGCCGCCGCCGTGATGCCGGCAGGAGCCCCGATCGGCTCCGGCATGGGCATCCGCAACCCGGCCAACCTGCGGATCATCCTGGAGCAGGCCAAAGTCCCGGTCATCGTCGACGCCGGGGTCGGCACCGCCAGCGACGCCGCCCTCGCCATGGAGCTGGGAGCGAGCGGCGTCCTGATGAACACCGCGGTCGCGGAAGCCAAGGACCCGGTCCGCATGGCGAGAGCCATGAAGCTGGCCGTCGAAGCCGGCTGGCTCGCCGCCCACGCCGGCCGCATCCCGAGGAAGCTCTACGCCTCGGCCTCCTCGCCGCTGACCGGGCTCATCGAGTAGGGGAATGCGCCGGGCAGCCCCGCCCTGCGATCGATCCAGAGTGATCTGTATGCCTATCGGGTGACTCGGATGCCTGTCGAGTGACCCGCGATCGATCCAAGCGGCCCGGAATACATCGAGGCAAGCCGCAATCGATCCAGGCCGCTCCGAATGCCTGTCAGGCGACTCGCGATGCCTGTCGGGTAACCCTCGATCGATCCAGACCTTCCTGGACGCATCCGAGGCGAGCCCGATCGATCCAGACCTCCTCGGATGCCCGGCAGGTGGTCGCGATGCTTGGCAGATGACCTGGATCGGTCGGAGGTGACCCGCCAAGGATCGGAGCGACGCTGCATGCCTGTCAGGTAACTCGCGATGCCTATCCCATGACCCCGGATCGACCGCCACACACCTCCTTCCTTTCTCGGAATCCCTTGACAGACCCATCGCATCTTTGACAGCATCATCGTATCGATGGCGATCCCTTCGTGGCTGCCGTCGGGCATTGACAAGCGACGTACGCGCGTAGACGGAAGCGGTGCCGGTCTGGGGCCCCGGAGAGCCCTCCCTGCTCGCGCGCCCTCCTCTCCGAGCCGGAGAGGCTCGGAATTCGCTGCTTGTGTGTCCTGTTGGAGGTTTGGGCGGCGGGGCTTGCGCCCTGCCGCCTGTTGCCCTACAATGCGGCCTCCGCACGGCGGCCTTACCGTGCAGCCATAGCTCAACTGGATAGAGCGACAGACTACGGATCTGTAGGTTGGGGGTTCGACTCCTCCTGGCTGCACCACTTCTAAATCCCACCCAAATAAAATACTTAGCTTCGATCCGCTCTCGCGGCTCGCAGATGCCTGTCTGAGTCCGGGGCGCACCAGGAGCGCGGTAGGAACGAAGTCGTGGCCCCGGCGCTTTCCCCGCCGTAGGGCTTGCCCGAGGGATGGTCCGCGTCGTAGAGAAGCTTTACGCGGCGGGGCGCGTAGCTCTCGCCGCCAGGTAGTGCGTCGAGCCTTCCGGGTCAATCCGGGCAAGTCCGCCTCTGGGGACTTCCTGGGTCAGTCCGGCGAGTCCGCCAAGGGGGAGCTTAAGCCGCACGGCAAGCTACTGCCAGCGGCCAGTATTATCGTCAACGACCAAGCGATCACGATGGTAGAAGACGAGATCCGGGCCGCTCTGCTCGAAGCCTTGCCCGAAAGCGGCGTAGCTTTGGCGCAGCGACGTTCTGATCCTGGGCTCTATCCACTTCCTGGATGGGGCTCTTCCAGATTGGGTGTGGGAAGTTCATCAAGGAGCCGACGCCGTTGTATTCGAGGCGGACTTCCGGGAAGCCCCGCCTCCCCCCGCCATGCCGCAAGGGTTGTCAATGGCCTCGCTGGATCCTGAGCTGTGGCAGATAGTTAAGGGCACTGCCCGGGACCTCGGTTTGGACGCGGAAACTACGCGCGACTTGAGCGTTCAGTACCCATTCCAAATCGGGCAAAAGTTGGCAATTTCGACCTTGGAGCGGGCGGGGGCACGTTTTGAGCAAGGTGCGGAGGGAGTGCTGCTAGAGCACACTGCGATCCCTCTCTTTCTCGAAAGCTGCCCGGAGTTTTACCAAGCCCTTTATCAGGGTACGCCTTTGTCCGAACAAGTTGCTTGCCTGCGGCTCACCATGAGCCGGTTGAGCCAGTTACCGGAGCGCTTCAGTCGCGCGGCAGAAAGCTGGAGAATGGGAGAACCCGAGGCCGTCTTAGATGCCCTTGGCTTCTCTGAGTATTTCAGCGACTTCCCGGGCATTGCTGCGGGGCTTTTCGCCAATCGACACTCGGTATGGCTTCCGCGAGCTGAGCACTACATCCAGAAGGCGGCCGAACTCGGGCACCGGCTCCTCATTGTTGTGGGGTGTTCGCATCTCGTTGGGCCGCAGACCTTACTTGCGGATCTTGAGGAGCATTATGGCTACGAGTTCCGCCAAACGTCTTGAATCCTGCGTACTTCCCGGGTAAGACGGGGCTGGCTCGACAGGGCAGCGGCATTCGTGAAGCGGGGCTTTCCGAGTTGGAGATAAACGCCGAAGCTCGGTACCGTCGCGCGCCGTGCTCGATGCCGAGGCCGAGATCCACTTTCAGCGCCGCAAGTATGCTGGCCGCCGAAGGACTGCGACGATGCGCGTACGCGTCGTTTCTGACTCTGCTGGCCAGTCGCGCGCTGCCCAGCATGCGGCCCCGTCGTTCGGCGACGAGAGTGACCGTGTTCATGACCTCGAAGAGCCACCGGTTGAACTCCCCCTTGTCCATGAAGACCCGCTGGTTGCTCGCCTATCGGAGCCGGCGCCATCGATTTCTGGGTCCCCCGCTCCGTGGAACGGATCGCCCTCAAAAGCAGCCGGCGCCTCCAGAAATCGGCTTGCGCCCGGCCTGGTGAAGAGCGGCTCGCAGACTTCGCGGAGCGGGAGCGCCAGAAGGCCGCCGGCTGGCCGCCGAGCCGGAGCGACGCTTACCGCTCCGGCATTCTGGCCGACTCCGAATACATCGCGTCCAGCCATAGGCGCCGGAGGCGCGGGTTCCGTACAACAGGGCGAATGGCAGCACGTCTCTTGGAGAACGCTATGCGCAACCCCATGTGCCTCACCCTGCTTGCCGCAAGCCTTTTCACCTCTCTGCCCGGCGTTTCCGCGGCGGCGGAGCAGCACTCTTTCGGAACCCTGAGCTCCGGGATCAGCCTGTTCGCCGCGAGCGACGACGAGGCCGGCCTCGAGGTGTGGCGCAGCGACGGGACATCCGCGGGGACCTATCGCCTGACGGATGACGCCTGCGCCGAGTACTGCGAGCACTTCAACTACTTTTTCGCACCCTGGGTCGAGGCTGGCAACCGGGCGTTCGTTTACGCCCAAGACAACGAGGTGACGACTCTCTGGGTGACCGATGGCTCCCGGGCCGGCACGTTCCCCGTCTACGAGGGAAACCACCAACCCGATCGCACTGTAAGGCAGACCATTGGGATTGGAGACCGTACCCAGCCCGAGCTCCTGCGCGAGGCGGACCTGGGTGTACTCGTAGCGGTAGAAGTCGAGGAGCATCTGGACGCTTGCGCCGACGCACCAGACGTTCGAGCCCTGCGGCGCCTCGGAGTCCCATCTTTCCCAGCCGTAGGCTCCCAGGTAGGAGGGAGGGGTTGACGCCGGACATCCGACATCAAGCCCACCGGAAGGCGGATTGACGTTTGGACTCCTTGCCTACCCATGTTCTTCGGGAGTAAAATTTATTCAGTTTCATCAAGGGTGAAGAGCGAATGCATATATTGAATTGTATCAATGAGGTTCGGCGGCCAGAGCAAGGCGGAGTGGCCAGCGCGGCGGGTTCCGAGCGAAGGCGGTTCGGCGGCCAACCCGGGCGTTGCACCGGATGGCTACGCCACCGGTGAACGCCGTCCCCGTTCGGCGTCGCGGCAAACGACTGGAAGTTACATGATCACCGCTGAAGATTTCCGGCGGCTCGCTCTTTCGCTCCCTGAAGCCAGCGAGCAATCGCACATGGGTCATCCGGACTTCCGTGTCCGCGGCAAGATCTTCGCCACCCTCGGCTATCCCGACGATTCTTGCGGGATGGTCGCGCTCCTCCACGACCAGCAAGATGCTCTCTTGCACGCCAAGCCGGATTGCTTCGCGCCCGTACCTGGAGGATGGGGGCGAAGGGGCGCGACCTACGTGAACCTCCGCGAAGCCGACGAAGAATCCGTTTACGACGCACTGGTCATGGCTTGGCAGAACAAGGCCACGAAGTCTCTTCTTAAGCTGCATCCGTCCCTTTGGTCGGAGGCTTGAGCCAGAGGGGCCGGAGTGGAGGCTGAATGCAATGGGCCGCGAGATAGAAGCAGAGAAAGCCGCCGAACCTGGCGCCTGCAGCGGCCCCGAATAGACGCTTACAGTACAGGTTGAAGGATGGAATGCGATGAGCCCTTGGTGGATGAGGTCAGCTCAAGTGGGCATGGCACCTGCTTTAAGCATTCCAAAAATTTTTGGCATACTCTCGATTATCATGTTCCCCATGATTTTTGCGCCACACTATTTTATTAGTGTGTACATGCATATCACTGGTTTACAACGTCTTAGTACTTCAGGCTTAATAGTGGAAATCTTCGGAGCCTGTGCATGGTCGCTTTACCTTGCTTTGTGGTCCTTCGCACTATTAAGGTATCTTTTTGCAAAGAAACGGAGTGACGCGACGTTCTCGAAGCCGAGACGACGGACTGGTACCTCAGCCGGGTGACGCCGCATGGAGCAGCGGCGCTACTGGGCCGAGCACAGCCCCCTCAAACGGGGTCCGAGCCCGGGAACGTTGAACGACATTACCCGCACATCATCCAGACCCTTCGCTCCGATCTGGGGCGCATCCAGAACGAGGCGAGCCTCGTTGTCAAGAGGTACGTGATCGAAGCGTTGACGGAGCACTACCTGCTGGCGAGCGATTGGGAAACGCTGAAGACGACTCTCCTCGACCATCCGGACCCGGCTGTCCGGGTCGGAACGGCGATCAGGCTGCTGTGGCCGGTCCTGCGGGCCTTGGAATCCGAGGATCTGGACTTGGGCGGCGTCGAAACCGCGCTGGTCACGGATGAACGGAAGCAGGGCCTGATCGCTGTCCTCGCCGAAGGCCTCTCCCACGACGACGGGATTGCATCGGGGGCCGGCGACGAGCCGGCCCGTACCGACCTGACCGCCTTGTCAATGCTGGAGTCCTGTGCCTGGTATATGAGCCTGGCGGGTGCCATCCCGTCGCTGGCCACCCGGCTGGCGGGGGACATTGCACGGCGGCGGGAATGGGTGAGAGACATTCTTGTCAAGTACGTAGACGGGCATGGACCCGGCACCGCGCAGCTTCGTGCGAGCGAGGTTCTCACCGGCGTCTCCGCAATCGACACCGAGGAGGCCCGCGCCATTGCGCGGCATTGTCGGACAGTCCTTGGCCTCCCAATGGATTCCGCATCCTAGCGTCGTGCCTTTCCGCGGTTCGAAGGAGAGCGGCCCTGACAATGCTCTGATTCTTGGTGAAGACATTTCAAAGAAATAAGTAGGAGCAATCTATGGTACGAATCGTTTTGGGCGTTATTGCCGGATTTTTTGCTTGGGCGATAGCGTGGGTCGGAAGCGAGAAGATTCTTTCGGCCATTTGGCCGGAGGGGTACGGCGCTCATCAACTCGCGTTCGAAGCGGCCGTTACCAATGGCGGTCAGTTCACAGCGGACGCGACGCTTCTTCTCATGCATATTGTCATCGGTTCAATAGTCTCGGTGATGTCCGGATTTCTGGCCGCGCTGATTTCCGGTGAAAACAAACGCGCGCCGCTAGTCCTCGGCTTTCTGCTGGTGGCTTTTGGTTTACTGAAGGTGGTTCTGTCCTGGCCGTATGTTCCCATTTGGTATCACGTTATCTTTACGGCACTTCTAATTCCAATGACGATTATGGGCGGTAAACTGAAAGCCACGACTTATAAAAAAACGAAATGAGAACCATGCGCGGTCGACCGCCCTTGGCGTCGGGTGCTCGCTGCGCGCGATCAGGTTTGCCACAATCGCAGGATTGGTCTCGATCGCGGCGGAACCCGCGCCGGGCGGCACCCAGGCGGGACCCTGGTCTGGGACTGACGGAATGAAGTCGCCGCGATCGAGGACGGTCTGAAGCGCTTCGCGGATGAGCGGATCGGATTTCTCCAGGACACCCAGGAGGCTCGCGCGACTTGCGGATGAAGCCAGACCCTGGGTGACGTCGACGAAGAGCCTCCCTCCCGCCTCGGCCATCGGGCGGGGAGCCGTCAGACTGCCGCACGGAAAGCCCCAGGGGCTTCATGGGGTCGGTCATCATCTGCTGATGACCGACGGAGACGTAGACGTGGTTCTCCTGGTCGCCGGCCGCGGGGATGGGGAACAGCGTGGTGATCGGCCGGCTCTGGACGATCTGGAAGTCGTCGTCGACCAGGCACCATTCGATGTCCTGGGGACGGCCGAAGTGCGCCTCGATCCGCCGGCCCCACTCCGCGAGCCGCACGGCCTGCGCATCCGTCAGCGCGGGCTCGTCCTGGCGCTCCGGCTCGATCGCCTGTTCCTGCGTCCCGCCTGCGGGCGACGCGTGGATGGCAAGCTGCTTGGTGGCGACCGCCTTCTCGACGATCTCGCCGTCCCGCACCTTGTAGAGGTCCGCGGTCACCAACCCGGAGACCAGGGCCTCGCCGAG
Organism: uncultured Holophagales bacterium; assembly: GCA_963842525.1. Classification (GTDB taxonomy): domain Bacteria; phylum Acidobacteriota; class Thermoanaerobaculia; order Multivoradales; family UBA5704; genus UBA5704. Next base: position 39,326 of record CAWJGT010000005.1, on the reverse strand, counting down.
GCCGAAGCTGGCGTCCACGGAGGCGACCTTCCGGTTGCCCGTGACGGGATCGGCCGTGAACAGGATGCCGGACGCCTGCGGGAAGACCATCTGCTGCACGACCACGGCCATGTGGACCTTCCGGTGGTCGAAGCCGTTCCGCAGGCGGTAGGTCACGGCCCGCTCGGTGAAGAGTGAGGCCCAGCACCGGCTGACGTGCTGGAGGATCGCTGCCGGCCCCACGACGTTCAGATACGTGTCCTGCTGGCCCGCGAAGGAGGCCGTCGGCAAGTCCTCCGCCGTCGCGCTGGATCGGACGGCGTAGGCGGCTTGCTCGCCGAGCCGGGCAAGCGACCGGGTGATCTCCGACGCCAGATCGTCGGGCATGGCGATTCCTTCGAGGGTCCGGCGGATCTCCGCGCTGAGCGCGCGGATCGCCTCCCGGTCGTCCGGCTTCAGGCGCGACAGCCGATCGAGCCGGTCATAGAGCGGGGGGATCGACGGCGCTTCCGCCATGATCCGCTGGAAGGCGTCCGTCGTCACGCAAAAGCCAGCCGGCACGCGGATGCCTTCGATCCGCGAAAGCTCCCCCAGGTGCGCGCCCTTGCCACCAACGACCGCGCCCTGCGTCTGGTCGATCTCCTGGAAACCCAATACGTAGCAGCCCATCCGTTCACCTCCTTCCGGCCGACGATTCTGCGGCACGACCTGGGTCTTCCCGCAGGCCGCCGGGTGCGTTATATTCTGGAAGTGGGGAGGAGGGGTCTCTCCCTTTTCCCGCCCTCCGAGCCACCAAAAAGACGTCGAGCCGCGCATAGGTCTCTGTCATGAACATTCTGCGCGTGATGCTTTGCGCCTTGGCGCTGACGGCCGCCGCCGGTTCTGCCGCAGCGCAACACGAACGTACCGCGACTGCGGCTCCCGCCGCCGCGCTGGCCCCGGCGGACGCACGCCGCGCCGATCTCGCCGTGTTCCGCGAGCAATTCATGGGCCGGGAACGATCCTACGCGCCCGCGGCCCGCACCGAAGCTGAAGCGCGCCTGGCGCGGCTCGAAGCGCAATGCGCCAGCGTCTCCCAACCCTCTTTCGAGCTCGAGCTCGCGCGCATCGCAGCGCTCGCCGACAACGGCCACACCCATTACGTGCTCCGCTTCATTGCGCAGAAATCCAACCGCGTCCCGGTGCGGCTGATTGTGTTTGGCGAGGATTTCTACGTCGCGCGCGCCAGCACCGCGAACGCCGATCTGCTCGGCGCGCGCCTTGTCGGCATTGACGGCAAGCCTGTCGCCGTCCTGCGCGCCGCCGCGCGCGAGCTCTATGGCGGCGTGAACGCTTTCCGCGACCGCGCGGCTTTCAACTTGCTCGAAGGCCCCGAGCTGCTGCACACGCTAGGGCTCACCGCGTCGCCGGATGCCGCCACGTACCGCTTCGAAACGCGCAGCGGCCAAGCGATAGAGCGCCGCCTCGCCGGCGAGCCGCCCAGCGCCGAACGGCCCACCGCGCTGCCCCAACAGATCTTCCTGCCGCAGGCCCCCAGCGAGGCTTGGCAAGCCGCTCTCACGCCGGAGCGCGCCCCCTGGTCCCTGCAGGACGGCGCCGTGCCGTTCCGCTGGCGCGCCGCGCCCGAGCTCGACGCCATCGTCCTCCAAATGCGCCAGAACATCACCAGAGACGGCTACTCGATCGACGCCGCGCTGGATCAATTTCGCACCGCGATCCGCGAGGCGCACAGGCGCAACATCGTCCTCGACATGCGCTGGAACGGAGGCGGCGATCTCTCAACGTCGCGCGACTTCATGCAGGCGCTTCCGACGCTGGCGCCCGGCCGCATCTTCATCCTGACGAGCCCGCTCACGTTCTCCGCCGCGATCTCAAGCACCGGCTATGTGAAGCAAGCCGCGCCGGATCGCGTCACCATCGTCGGCGAGATGGTCGGCGACCGTCTCGTATTCTTCGCCGAGGGCGGTCCGGTGCAATTGCCGAACGCGGCGGGCTCTGTGGCTCGCGCGACCGAGCGGCACGATTACGCCAATGGCTGCCGCGCCTTCAGCGATTGCCACGGCTATGTCGTGCGCCATCCGATCGCCGTCGCGTCGTTGGCGCCTGACATCGCAGCGCCCTGGACCATCGAAGCCTGGCTCGCCGGCCGCGATCCCGGCATGGAAGCCGTCGCGGCCGCACTCCATCCTTAAAGACTTTCTGTTGCAGCGTCTCAGCGGACCCCTGTGAAAAAACGGGGGCGGCGTGGCACCGCCCCGGGACACCTATTCAGCAGGGTTTCCGACAGCCGGTTGCTTCAGTTATCAACTCCCCCGCTTGCGGATCGGTTTGATGCCGTAGGCGAGGAGCTGCGCGGAGTGGATTCCGAGCTTGCTCTTGATGAAGCTCCGCAGCCGGCTCGCCACATCACGTCCTTCAACCAGCGAGACCTGCAACTGCCGGGTCGCCTCTTGCGAGGCCGCACGGAGCGCCTCGCTTTGGCTGCGGTTCGCGACGGCCCCGTGACATGCCTTCTCCATGGCTCCCAGCAACGGCTCCGCTCCGGCCAGACTGCCTCTGTTCTTCCGCACGAAGCCCAGCTCGCAGTGCAGGCCCTGGTCAAGAAGGCGCTCTACACCTTCCACAGCGGCGACGTCCAGACGGCGATCCGCCTCAACCGGCAGGCCATGGCCATCCTCGACCAGCAGCTTCCGACGGAGCTCTGGACCACGGCAACCCGGAACCAGCTCGTCTTCCTGGCTGCCGCGACCAGGAAGCTCCCCTTCGAGCACCGGTCTACGGACTGAGCTTGCTCTTGCGCGGGGCGGGCTTGCGGGCCTTTGGCTGCCGGCCGAGCTGCTCCCGGATCTCGCGTCGCAGGTCTTCCACCATCTCCTCGATCTCGCGCCGCCGCAGGGGCACCGCGGCTTCTTCTTCGTCCTCGTTCACCGCCGGCGCAACCGGCCGGGCCGGCGGATTCAGGCCGGTCAGAAGGCGGCGCAGCCTGCGCGCCGACGAGGTGAGCTGCGGCGACCGCTCCGCATAGGCAAAGTCGAAAAACTCTGCCGGCTCCATACCCAGGGCCCGCACCACACGCAGCAGGAAATCCAGCCGCGGCTCGCCCTTGCCCGCAAGATACCTCGACATCGTCGCGTGGTTGATGTCCGTCATGCGCTCGATGTCGCGGTTCGTGAAACCGAGCAGCCGCGCCAGCGTCTTGAGCACCTCCATCAACCGCAGCACTTCCTTGTCGACGGAATCTTCCGGCTGGGGTGTCATTCTGCGAGTGTATCGTAATCGCGTAACGCGATCAACCGTCGCACGAGTGACGTTCCTGACGCACAAGACGACTCTTCGTCGCAGGAACGCCACACACTATGGAGCTGCGTCACGAAGAAGGCTCACCCCCTTCGTCGCCTGCTCCGTGGCGATGTTCGAAGAGCTCGATCACCAGACCGGTGAACGGGTCCGGCTTCGACCACAGCATTCGGACCTCGGGAAAGTCGAACGGTTCCTGCTCCCATTCGAGGACACCGCGCAGGAGCTCCACCGCCAGCTCCAGGCTGGCCGTCTCGAAGGCGATGTGTTGCATCCCGGCGCCTCGCGCCTTAACGAACGCTTGAAGGTCCGAATGGCGGCTCACGGGCACGAACAGAGCGACGGACGACTCGCCATTCTTCATCATCACGCTCAGGTTGCCGGCCATGCGCCGCTGCTCCTTGGCCTCATAGCCGAGGAGCTCGAAGAGATGGACCACCGTCTCCTCCGTCGGGGTCCCGCGCCATGGACCTGCAGAACCTCAGCAGCTCGTCGTCCATCGAGGCTCCTTTTCGTTCGGCCTGCTCGGATAAAAAGTGCCCGGGCGCCCGGCACCCGGGCGTGGGGATTCGACCCGGCGACAACGCAGCCTCCTCCCCTCCTTACAGCTTCTGCTCCGCCCTCTCCGGAATCTCCAGGGCCGCCCGCAGCGCCCGGATCCCCGGCTCGATCTGATCGATCAACAGGCCTTCGATCGCGCTCCGCAACCCGCCGGTCCCTTCCGGATGGACCGCGAAATCCTCCGTGTCCAGATCTTCAGGCGCCGCCGGAAGGCTCCCGTGCACGACGTACAGCCGCGCCCGCACCCCTTCCAGCTCCGCCAGCAACTGCCGGAGCTCCGCCTGCGCATCCTCGAACGTCATCGCGCGGCGCGGCCTTTCTCCGGAGACTCGCCCATCCGCCAGATCCAGCGCGCCAGGGCGGTACACTCCGGGCAGTTTTTCAGAAGACAGCGGAGGAATTGGCGCCGCTCGGAAAGATCGAGCTCACCACGCAGCAAGCGGCGCTCATCCACATGCGGGCTCTCCACGGCGGTCCGGCGTTGACACAGGAGCGGCTCTTGCCTCATTGCGGGGACCATCGTACGGTCGCTGCGCACTTGCGCTTTCCGGCAGGCTCGAATTTCTGATAGGCATTCCCTGCCGGGTTCGTGTGCTGGGCCAGCGGAACCGCCGGCCTCGTTCTTGGTCCGCCGGCGTGTCCCAGATTCCGGGCCGCCGGCAACCTTATTTCTGGAAGAGTCTTCAGGAGGCACGGATGAACCCGGACACACCCCCAGCCGCCGGTCTCGCGCTGCTGTACCTCCGTTCCCTCGTCGCCCCGGACCCGAAAGCGGGTGCGGCCCTCCTCGGGATCTGCGACAAGGTGCTCCTTCGCTACGAGCGCGGCACCCAGAAGCTCAGCCGCGAGCAGCTCGAGGAGCTGGTCGGCCGCATTGGTCACCCGCCCGAGGCCGTCGACTTCCTGCTCTTCACCCACGAGCTCGTCGCGCCCCCGCCCCCCTCCGAGTCGGCTTCGCCCGTGGCCCTCACCCCCGGGGAGCACCGGCGCATCCTCCGCACCGTGTTGACGTACTGCTGGACGCTCGTCCGCGAGCTCCACGCCGAGCTGATTCGTAAACGGAAGCAAGGGAAGGCGGACGCGGCCCACCACGAAGCCGCCGAGCTGTGGCCAAACTGAAGACCGCCCCGCGCAAGGACTGGCGCACCCTGGTCCGCACCTTTCCCGAATACCGCCGCTGGGCCCTGGCCGTAACGGTCTGCCATGAAAGCGAGCGCGCTGCGGCCCACAGCGCCAAGGAGGCCCTGGAGCTGGCCCGGTTCGCACTCTTCATCGCCGAGCAGTTCCAAGGCGACGAACGCTTCGGCGCCGCACTCCAGGCGTACTGCTGGATCTACATCGCCAATGCCCGCAGGGTCGGCAACGACTTCGACGGCGCCGATGCCGACTTTGCACGCGCCGCGGAGCTCCAGAACGCCGGGGCTGACCCCGACGGCCTGCTCCCCGCATGGCGGATGCTCGACCGCGAAGCCCCGCTACGGCGGGCGCAACACCGATTTGAAGAGGCCCTCACCCTGCTCGACCATGCTCTCGCGCTCTGCGGGGATGACCCTCTCGCGAAGGCGAGAATCTTCCTTAATAAAGAGCACGTTGTCGAACAAGCGGGGAATTTGCCGGCTGCTCTTGCGGCCCTGGAAGAGGCGATCCCCTGGGTGCAGGCGTCGCAGGACGCCTATCTGCTTTTCTCGCTGAGCTTCAAGCGGGTCAACCACCTGGTGCACCCGGGGCATTACGCGGAGGCCGCCAGGCTGCTGCCCGCGGTCCGCGAGCTGATCGAGCAGCAGCGCAACAAGTTGAGCCTCGCCCGCCTGGTCTGGCTGGAAGCGAAGACGATGGCAGGACTGGGGCAGAAACAGGAGGCTATGGAGCGGCTGCAGCAGGTGCAGGGGACCTTCACCGCCGAAGACCTCCCCTACGACGCAGCTCTTTCGGGCCTGGATCTGGCGGTGCTCTGGCTGGAAGCAGGACGGACGAAGGAGGTACGACAGTTGGCGAACGCCATGCAGTGGATCTTCCGGCACCAGCGGATCGAGCGGGAGCGGCCCCGCTGATCGATGGCGAGCGCGAACCCCGGCTTCTTCTTGTGCAGCGCTTCAATTTGGCGGTAGCCCTGTGTGAACTGAAGCGATATAGCGAAGCGCGGGACCTTCTGCCGCGGGTGCGCGAATTGGCGCTCGAGCTGGGCCGCGAGCTGGATCTGACCAGGACCCACTGGCTGGACGCAAAGATATCTGCGGGGCTCGGGCGCCTCGAAGCCGCCCGGGAAGCCTTCGAGCAAGTGCGGCGGGACCTCGCGGAGCAGAAGATCGCCTACGACTACGCCAAGGCAACCCTGGAGCTGGCGGTGCTCCACCTGGAGCAGGGTCATACAGCGGAGGTGGCGACGCTGGCCGAGGAGATGTGGTGGATCTTCAAAGGCCAGGAGGTCCACAAGGAGGCCCTGGCCGCGCTGAGGCTGTTCTGCGAGGCGGCCCGCAAGGAGCAGGCGGATGCCGCGTGGGTGCGGCGCATGATCACCTATCTCAACCGCGCGCAGCACAACCCCAAGCTGCGCTTCGAACGGTGAAAACCTTCAGCCGATGCAACGGCCGTCCGGGTCGGCGGCACAGCCATTGTCGCCCGTGATCGAGCTGGTACCCTGGTCCGGCTGGCAGCGGCCGTTCGGGTCGAGAATGCACCCGTGTTCGGCCCAGATCCGGGTGAAGGTGTTCCAGAGCGGTTCGAAGCGGCCGGCGGGGGTGGTCAGGATCGAGGCGGCAAGGGCCAGGGCCACGAGGGTGCGGTGCATGGCGGGTCTCCGGCGCGGCACCTAGCCTGCCGGGCCTGCGGGGTCCGTGCGGGCCGCGTTCGAAATCCAAAGGTGCCCGCAACCACCACGCCTGTGCCGGCCATCACACATCAATGCCAATGCGCGTCGAGATGCGCCCTAGTCCGCGACCACAACCCTTGCGGGAACCACAGCGGCCAGGGCGTCTCGGCCCCCGCGACCACCACGTCCACGGCCCAGCGCCCGGAATTCTCCCGGGTGCCGCCACGGCCTCATACCCAGCGCAGATCGACCGCACGGCCGCGGCATGGGGCCACCACCAGGGCCCAGCCGTCAACCGGAAAACCACGCCGGACCGAGGCCGTCCCAGACGGCAACCAGGACCGGTCAGGGCCGCCTGCTTTTGACACTCTTCCCACGGCCCTGGTATCCTTAAGCGTATCAAGAAGAAAGGAAAGTGAGAAAGCTCGTATTCCTGCTTGCGCTAGGCCTCCTCTCACTTGGCCTTGCGCCGCCGGCGCATGGGAACTGTTCCAGCTCGACAGGGTGCGCCGAATGCAAAGTTACGGATGGAGAGCCTTTCTGCACGTTCGTCCAGCAAAGCGGTGGCTGTGAATGCGATCTCTTTGTGTTCGGTGGGACGATGGGCTGTGGGATTGACGGTACGCTACCAGTGGGGCATCCGGGTGCCACGAGGCAACACGTTGCGCCTTGGCCGGCTGGATCTGCGGCGCGGCTCCGCCGTGCTGGGTTGGGTGGTCACGGCGGACGGAAGCACGCTGGGGGAAAGCGGCCGAGTCGAGCTGCGCCCGCGGATGGGTGGCCCCGTTCGCGACCAGGAGGCCGTAAGCCGCCTCAAGGCGCTTTCTTTTGAGGCGGCGATTCATCCGAGGGGATTTTTTCAACTCGGCGGTGTCCCGCCGGGCGCCTATATCCTGGAAGCGAAGCATGAGCGTTTCGCACCGGCGACCACGACGGTGCGCGTAGTCGCCGGTGAGGTCACGGAAATCGCCAACCCACCGCTCGCTCTGGATGTTCCGAAGACGCTAGAAGTCTATCTGACGCCGCCGTTGGATCCATGGGGAAAACCCTGGGCGGTGCGCCTGCTGCGCCTGGACCGGAGCTCTGCGGTGTTGACGGACGTGGCCTTGGAGCCTGCCGAAAGCGGCGGCTCCTGGAAGAAGATGGGCCTTGCGCCGGCACAATATCTCCTGAAAGTCGGAACGCAGGGTGGGGACACCTGGCGCATGGAGGAAGTGGAGGTCGGCCCTGGCCTGGTTCCCCTGCACTTTGATCTCGATGTGCTGCAGGTTGTCGGAACGGTCCATTTGGGAAAAGCCCCCCTCGCAGCCAGGCTTTCCTTTGGCGGCCGGTGGGGCGCAACACGCATCCGGGCGCACTCCGATGAGAAGGGCACCTTTGAGGTCTACCTCCCAAAAGCTGGTGACTGGAGCGTGCATGTTTCTTCAACTGCGCCTTCGGTCAGCCGCGAGATCCCGAAGGTCAAGGTGCAGCCGAAGCCCGAAAGCACGGTAGCAGAAGTGGCTCTCCGGCTTCCGAACACACGGCTGGCCGGCCGCGTGATCGATGGAAAAGGAGCCGCAGTGACCCGGGCGATTGTCAACGCCAAGAGCGTGGGTCCGGTCTCAGAGCCACAGGTGCAGCATTTCACAGATGAGCAAGGAAAGTTCGAGCTGGTCGGCTTGCCGCCTGGCCCCCTCCAGGTCGGTGCGGAAGGGAGAGGCGATCGTTCCGCCGATCCTGTCGTGGTGGAGCTGGCCGATGACCGCGATTCCGAACCACTCCTCCTGACCATCCGTCCGCAACTCCGGGTTTCCGGCACGGTGGCATCCCCCGACGGAGTGGTTACGGGAGCGTGGATCAAAGCAGCCCCGGCAGGTCTCTCCTACTTCGGGGTGCCGACGGTGACCAGTGATGCCCAGGGCCATTTCGAGGTGTCTCTGCCCCCTGCCACCCGCGAGATGTTCCTGGCCGTCGGCCCGCTCCGGGCAGCCTTCGAGCTGCTCGACTTCGGCGCCCGAGCCGGCTGATTCCTGGCGGTACCTGGAGTTTTTGGGGCGATCTGCGCCGAGGCGCGGGCCACCTGCGCCGCGGCGCGGGTGCTCACGCCGTGGTGCAGGCCGGCTGCGCCATGGTGCAGGAAGCTCAGAGATCGGCGGCGCCGGCCTGAGAACCCGCAGGGGTTTCCGGGGGACTCACCGGCTGGCTCGTGGGAGGCTCAGCGGGCTCCTGCGCGGGCTCCTCCTCTCTGATCCGTTCCGGGACCGGGAGAGGGGTCGGGGCCGGGTTCGCCTCCGTCCCAAGGTCCGCCGCGGCGGCCACCCCTCCGAGCAGCAGACCACAGGCGGAGTAGAGGATCCACCACTCGAAGGCCAGCGACCACCAGGGCCCGGGAGGGAGACCGGCGAAGCCGACGACGGTCACCACCAGCAACGGTCCGCGGAACACCCAGGCGATCCAGCCGGCCAGCAGGCCCGAGACCCAGCGCAGGCCGTTGCGGGCGTGGATCAGCAGGAACAGCGCCGAGAGGGCCAGCGCCTCCAGAGCCCAGGTGGCAAGCGCCACCCAATGGGGTAACTCGCGGCCTCCGGACGGGGAGAGCGCGGACGGATCGGGCGCCTTGCCCACGGCTTCCAGGGCGAAGTGGAAGAGCCCCATGGCCAGGATCAGGAGCGGGAGCGAGAAGAAGACGAAGCGTCGCAAGGCCGCCCATCATAGCGCAAGCGCTGTAGGCTGGATCTGGGCTTTTCGATCCATCCAGGGAAGAGTCCGACGTCGTATAGAGTTTTGGTGAGAAGCGTGCGCTCATGAGCATCCCCGAGATCCGACCCGACCCGGCCCCCCGCGTGGAGCTGCGTTCCCTGGACACCCTGTGGTTCCAGGTCGGAGGCACGGTCTGCAATCTCGCCTGCACCCACTGCTTCGTCTCCTGCTCGCCAACCAACCACACGCACGAGATGATGGGACTCGCCGAGGTGCGGCGGTTCCTTGCCGAGGCGGCGGAGCTCGGAGTCCGGGAGTACTACTTCACCGGCGGCGAGCCGTTCCTCAACCCGGAGATGGAAGCGATCCTGGCCGAGACCCTGCGGCTCGGGCCCGCCACCGTGCTGACCAACGGCCTGCTGCTCGACCCGGCCCGCTGCGCCCGGTTGAAGGCGCTCGCCGACGCCGCGGAGTACTCGCTCGACCTCCGCGTCTCCCTCGACGGCTGGGACGCCGCGACCAACGACCCGATCCGCGGCGAGGGGACCTTCGACCGCATCCTCGGCGGCGTGCGCAACCTGGTCCAGGCCGGTCTGAACCCGGTCCTCACCGTCACCGAGGTCCATCGCGAGGCCGGGACCGCGCCCGGCAAAGAGCTGTTCTTCGACCTCCTGCGCTCGATGGGGATCGACCGGCCGCGCCTTAAGGTCCTGCCGGTCTTTCAGATCGGGGCCGAGGCCGAGCGCGCCGGCGCCTACGAAACCTGGCAGCGGCTGCGCGCGGGGGACGCCCCCGAGGGCGGCTGGGACCACCTCCAGTGCAGCTCCTGCCGGATGGTCACGGACCAGGGGGTCTGGGTCTGCCCGATCCTGGTCAACGAGCCCACGGCGAAGATGGGAGAGACCCTAGCCGACACCCTGGAGAGCTTCCCGCTGGAGCACGCGGCCTGCTGGACCTGCCACGTCTACGGCGTGAGCTGCAAGACCTGAGATGTCGCACCGGCCGCCCCCTTTCACTCTCCACCGCGGGCTCGCCACCTGGGGGGAGAAGCTCGTGCCTCTCGACCGCTTCCGCCAGGCGACCGCGGAGGCCGGGCTGCGCCTTTCTCCTGAAGAGCGCGCCGCCGCCGTCCGCGCCTGGACGGCTCCCGTAGAGGACCCCACGCCGGTCGAGGGGCCGTACTCCCGCATCGCCGTCTTCGGCGGCATCTACAACAATCACTACGGGCTCGCGGCGCTGCTGGAGGACGCCGCCCGGCGCGGCGCCGAGGCGGTCTACTGCCTGGGCGACCTCGGCGGCTTCGGTCCCAACCCGGAGAAGGTCTGGCCGCTGCTGGTCCAGGCAGGCGTGCTCGCGATCCAGGGCAACTACGAGGAGTCGCTCGCCTCCGGCCGCGAGGACTGCAACTGCGGCTATACCGATCCGCGCGACAACCACTTCGCCGGGATCTCGTATGGCTACACGACCCGCAACTGCTCGCCCGACTTCAAGGCCTGGATGGGCCGGCTCCCCCGCCGCCGCCGCGTGCGGATCGGTGGCCGCGAGCTGCTGCTCGTCCACGGCTCGCCGCGGCGGATCAACGAATTTCTCTTTCAGTCCACGGCGCCGGTGCCGTTCCTGGAGGTTCTGCTCGACCAGCACGGCTGCGACGGCCTGCTCTGCACCCACACCGGGCTCCCCTGGCACCGCCGCCTGCCGTCCGGCCGCGACGTCCTGAACGCCGGCGTGATCGGCCGGCCCGCCAACGACGGGGACGTCCGGGTCTGGTATGCGCTGCTGGAGGCACGGGAGGAGGGCCTGGGGGTCGAGCTGGTGCCGCTCGCCTACGACCACCTCGCGCTCGCCGCCGAGATGCGGCGCGAGAAGCTGCCGGAGGAGTTCGCCGAGACGATCCTCACCGGCTGGTGGACCACCTGTCTGGAGATCCTGCCTGCCCGGGAACGGGCGGCGTCCCGGTTCTGAACCGAGGAGAGAAGAAGATGTCCGAAGCCAAGCCGCACATCGCGATCCTGGGAGCCGGCCCGACCGGCCTCGAAGCCGCTCTCGCCGCCGTTGACGGGGGCTTTCCGTTCACCGTCTACGAGGCGTCCTCCTCCGTGGCCGGGCACCTGCGCCAGTGGGGGCATGTCCGCCTGTTCACCCCGTGGGAGATGAACGTCTCGCCGCGGGTGCAGCAGCATCTTGCCGCCGCCGGGGTCAAGGTGCCGACGGGAGACGAGTGCCCCACCGGAACGGAGCTTGCCGAGGTCTTCGCGCGGGTCGCCGAGCTGCCGGAGGTCGCCCCGCATGTCCGCCTGGGCACGCGCGTGCTGGCGATCGCCCGCGAGGGCCTGCTCAAGCATGAGGAGATCGCGACGCCCGAGCGCGGCCGGCACTCGTTCCGGCTCCTGCTCGCCGACGAGACCGGCCGCGAGTGGACTGAAAAGGCGGAGCGGGTGATCGATGCGACCGGCACCTACGGCAACCCCAACAGCCTGGGGGACGGCGGCATCCCGGCGCCGGGCGAGCGCGCTCTCGGCGCCGAGATCCGGCGCGATATCCCTGATTTCGCCAGTGAGGCGGAGGACTGGGCAGGCAAGACCGTCCTCCTCGCCGGAGCCGGCCATTCCGCGCAGACCGCGGCGCGCGAGCTGGCCGAGCTGGCGCGCCGCGCGCCGGGCACCCGGGTTCTCTGGGCGTTCCGTGCCGCCGAGCCAACCTGGGGGTCCCCGGCGGACGATCCGCTGCCCGCGCGGGCGCAGCTCGCCGCCGAGGCCGAAGCCCTGGCAGGCGGCGCCTCTCCGGCCGTCGAGGTGCACCGGAACGTCTCGATCGAGGCGCTCTCCCGAGAGAACGGAAAGATCCGCGTCGTGCTGCGCAACGGCGGCGTCACCGAGGCGGTGCGGGTCGACCGCATCCTCTCGCTGACCGGCTACGTCGGCGACAACAGCCTGTACCGGCAGCTCCAGGTCCACGAGTGCTACGCGACCTGCGGTCCGATCAAGCTCTCGGCCGCCCTGCTCGGCGCGGGCGCCGGCGACTGCCTGTCGCAGACCAGCCACGGGGTCGACACCCTGACCAACCCCGAGCCGGGCCTTTTCATCCTGGGCAGCAAGTCCTATGGGAGGAACAACACCTTCCTGATGCGGGTCGGCTGGGAACAGGTGGGGGAGGTGTTCGGGGCGCTGGGCGCCTGAGCTGGGTCCTCGAGCCCTCGGCCTGCTCTGACACGCTGTGACAGAATGCGGACCGAGGGCTCCCATGGGCGATTCCACGTTTCTCACCCGCGTCATCCTGGAGAACTACCGTAGCATCGCTCGCTGCGATGTCTCGCTCGGACCTCTCACATTCCTCGTCGGCCCCAACGGCTCCGGGAAGAGCAACTTCCTGGATGCCCTCCGCTTCGTCGCCGACTCTCTCCGGACCTCCCTCGATCATGCGTCCCGCGACCGCGGAGGTATCAAGGAAGTTCGACTGCGCTCCAGCAGGCGTCCTACACACGTTTGGATTCGGTTGGTGTTCTCGCTGCCGCGGTATCGACAGCACGGCTACTATGCCTTCCGGATCGGAGCCCTCAAGGAGGCAGGATATGAGGTCCTTGAGGAGGACTGCACGATCAGAGGTGCCGACTCGGCACACTACTCGGTGCGCCGGGGCGAGGTCGTTTCGACGAGCGCCCAGGTCACTCCCGCCGCCGCAAGGGATCGCCTGTATCTCGTCCATGCCTCCGGGCTTCCAGAGTTCCGGCCGCTCTATGAGGCCCTCTCGAGCATGGGGTTCTACAACCTCAATCCTGATCGCATCCGCGACCTCCAGTCTCCGGATGCGGGCGAGCTTCTGTGGAGGGACGGCGGCAATCTCGCGAGCGTTCTCCGACAGCTCAGTGCCCATGCCCCCGAAACGAAACGTCGCGTCGAGGAGTATCTCGCGAAAGTCGTTTCAGGTATCGAGGCGGTCGATTCGAAGCCGGTCGGCCCCAAGGAGACGCTGGCATTCCGGCAGCAGATGGCCGGCTCTCGCAACCGGTGGAGCTTCCCTGCCGCGAACATGTCGGACGGCACCCTGCGGGCTCTTGGGGTGCTGGTCGCCCTTTTCCAGTCGAAGAACGGGGAGCGCCCGCAGGTGCCTCTCGTCGGGATCGAGGAGCCGGAGGTGGCCCTCCATCCCGCGGCCGCGGGAGTCCTGCTCGATGCCTTGCGCGAGGCGAGCGAGCGTACGCAGGTGCTCGTCACCAGCCACAGCCCCGACCTGCTGGACGATTCCAGGATTGCCTCGGAGTCGATCCTCGCCGTTACCGCCGACCAGGGCCTCACCCGGATCGGGCCTCTCGACAAGGTCGGCATCTCGGCTGTAAAAGACCGGCTGTATACGCCCGGCGAGCTCCTGCGTCTGAACCAGTTGACTCCTGCCCCCGAAGCGATCGGCAAGCCCACGCTTGATTTGGACCTTCTGTGAGTGAGGACGCAGCCTGGATCCCTTCGAGCTTACCTGCATTGTGGAAGGCCACGGCGAGTTGGAAGCCGTTCCGGTGCTCGTTCGCAGGATCGCCGGGGAGCTCCATCCCGGCCATCCTGTGCGGATCGCTCATCCCTTCCGCGTGCCCCGCACTCGCCTGATCAAACCTGGTGAGCTGGAGAGATCCGTCGAGCTGGCTGCACGTCGGGCCGGGAGGGGAGGAGGCATCCTCATCATCCTGGACAGCGATGACGAATGCCCGGCGGCCCTGGGGCCGGAGCTTTTGCAACGCGCCATGGCTGTTCGTCCCGATCTCCCGATCAGCCTGGTGCTGGCGAAGAGGGAGTTCGAAGCCTGGTTTCTCGCCGCTGCAGAATCGTTGCGTGGCTCGCGGGGGCTCGCGGGCGATCTCGATCCTCCTGAGGAACCGGAGATGATCCGTGGTGCCAAAGAGTGGTTGACCGCCCGGATGACGGGCAGTCTGCATTACCGCGAAACGCTTGACCAGCCCGCCCTAGCCGCAGTTTTCGATCTGACAGCGGCTCGCCGGGCCGACTCGTTCGACAAGCTCTACCGAGACGTGTCCCGACTCCTGAATACGCTCGTGGACAGGCCGAAATCCTCCTGAGGTATGCTCGCCGAGCCATGAAGTACTACGGCCAGCCCGACTTCCGGCACACCGAGATCCCGGCGGTGGGCGTCCTCCTGGCCAATCTGGGGACGCCCGACGCGCCGGACACGCCGTCGCTGCGCCGCTATCTGCGCGAGTTCCTTCTTGACCCGCGAGTCATCGAGCTGCCGCGGCTCCTCTGGTGGACCATCCTCCACCTGGCCGTCCTGCCCACCCGGCCCGCGAAATCGGCGGCGCTCTACCGGAAGGTCTGGACCAAGGAGGGATCTCCTCTCCTCGTCATCAGCCGCCGCCAGGCCGCGGCCCTGCAGGAGGTCCTCCGCCAGGAGGTGGGCAATCCTCTGCACGTGGCCCTCGCCATGCGCTACGGCAACCCCTCGGTCCGTGCCGGGCTGCGCGAGCTGGAAGAGAAGGGATGCCGGCGCATCCTGATCCTGCCGCTCTACCCGCAGTACGCCGGCGTCACCATCGGCTCGACGTTCGACGCGGTCGCCGACGAGCTCAAAGGCTGGCGCTGGGTGCCGGAGATCCACACGGTCAATGGCTACTACGACGACCCCGCTTACATCCGGTGCCTGGCGGCGAGCGTCCGCGAGGCCTGGACGGACGGCGGGCCGGGTGAGAAGCTCCTCTTCTCCTTCCATGGGATCCCGCAGCGCTACTTCGACGCGGGCGACCCCTATTTCTGTCAGTGCCACAAGCTGGCCCGGCTCGCCGCCGAGGAGCTCGGCCTGCCTCGCGAGCGCTGGGAGGTGTCGTTCCAGTCGCTGTTCGGCAAGGAGGAGTGGCTCAAGCCGTATACCGACAAGACGGTGGCGGCGATGGCCCGTTACGGCGTCCGCTCCATTGACGTCCTCTGTCCGGGCTTCTCGGCCGACTGCCTGGAGACGCTGGAGGAGATGGACGAGCAGAATCGCGAGATCTTCCTCCAAGCCGGCGGAGAGCGCTTCCGCTACATCCCCTGCCTCAACGACCGGCCCGACCACGTCCGTTTCCTGGCGGGCCTGGTCCGGCGCAACGTTCAGGGCTGGGTCGTCGCTCCCGAAGCCTGGAGCGCGGAGCGCGCCGCGAGCGCCGCGGCGTTCGCCGAGCAGCGCGCGGCCGGGATGAAGGCCCATCCCGCTCCGGTCGACGCCGGCTACAGCAGGTGAGACGGCTCTCTGGTAGATTTGCCTTGCCCTTCTGGCACCCCTCATTCCTCAAGGAGGTTTTGACGATGAAAAAGCCCCAATTTCGCGCGACTACCGCCGCGCTGGCAACGCTCCTGGCCCTGGGCCTCGCCACGGCGGCCTCGGCGCAGCAGCTCAACATGCCCCGCCCCAGCCCGAACGCGACGGTGACCCAGACCGTCGGGATCACGGAGATCTCCCTCCGCTACAGCCGCCCAGGCGTCAAGGACCGGACCATCTGGGGCGAGCTCGTCCCCTATGGCGAGGTCTGGCGGACCGGCGCCAACGAGAACACCACCATCCGGTTCAGCACGCCGGTCAAGGTCGGCGGCAAGGAGCTGCCCGCCGGCCTCTACGGCCTGCAGACGATCCCCACCCAGAACGAGTGGACCGTCATCTTCAGCAAGGACGCCGACGAGTGGGGCGCCTTCAACTACAAGCCGGAGAACGACGCCCTGCGCATCCAGGCCAAGCCCGAGGCCGCCGATTTCCAGGAGCGCATGGGGTTCGAGTTCGCCGACCTGACCGACAACTCCACCAAGGTGGTCCTGCGCTGGGAAAAGATCGCGGTCCCCTTCACGGTCGAGGTGGATACGCCGAAGGTGGTGATGGACCAGATCAAGAGCGCCGTCCGCTGGCAGACTCCCTATCAGGCGGCCAACTGGTGCATCCAGAGCGACTCCTGCCTGGACGATGCCTCCCGCTGGCTCGATGCTTCCATCGCCCTCGAGCCGACCTTCCAGAACCAGCGCGCCAAGGCGCAGGTCCTCGCCAAGAAGAACGACTACAAGGGCGCCGTCGCCTGGGGCGAAAAGGCGCTCGCCGCCGCGAAAGCCGCGCAGCAGGCTCCGCCGGCCCAGCAGGTGGCGGACCTGGAAAAGATGGTCGGCGACTGGAAGAAGAAGTAGGCAGCGGACCTACGTGCCCACCCCGACCTCCGCCCGCACCCGCCTCCGCAGCCACGGGAGCAGCTCGGTCACCTCGCCCAGGCAGGCGAGCGGGCCGAGCCGCTCCAGCTCTTCGCGGCAGTGCGAGCCGGAGCAGACGCCGATGCTCGCGGTCCCGGCACTCCGCGCCATCTCCAGATCGTAGGTGGTGTCGCCCACCATGGCGGCGGCGCGGGGCGGCACCCCCAGCTCGTCGAGGATGGCGCGCAGCATCTGCGGGTGGGGCTTCGAGAAGGCTTCGTCCACCGTGCGCGTGGCGTGGAAGAGGTCGTCGAGACTGGTCTGGACGAGGGCATGGTCGAGGCCGCGGCGGCTCTTGCCGGTGGCGACCGCCAGCAGATAACCCTCGTCCGCCAGTCCCGCGAGCATCTCCCGCACCCCCTCGAACAGCACGGGCAGGTCACGATAGGTGGCCTGCCAGTGCTTCCGGTAGCAGTCGAGGACCCGTGTGAACATCTCGTCTCCGCCCCCTGGGCAGAGGATTTCCATGGTCTCGCGCAGCCCGAGGCCGATGGTGCCACGGATGGTCTGGTCCGGCAGCGGCTCGATCTCGAGCTCGCCCATGGCGGCGCGGGTGCAGGCGACGATCGACCCGATCGAATCCATCAGGGTGCCGTCCCAGTCGAAGACGAGGAGCCGGAAGGGAGGAGCGTCGGAAAGCATGGGTCGGTCGATAAGCTGCGCGGTCAAAGCATCATGACAGACGCGCCGGAGCGGTTCAACCAAATGGAGTGAAAACCGCGCCGCCGACCACGGTATCGTCCAGGCCCGGCGTGAAGGCCGGGCTCTGCGGCATGATCACCCGGCGCTCCACCCACGTCCCGGGCGGCACCGCGGCGCCGAAGCCCAGGATCGACTCGCGGACGACGCTCCCCTCGCCCACCACGGACCCGGGGAGCAGCACGGAGCGCTCGATCTGCGCCCCCTCGCCGACCCGCGCGCCCGGCTCGATCGACGAGCTCTTCACCCGGGCGCCTCCCGCCACGCTGGCCTCCTTCGAGATCCACGACCGCCGCCAGAGCCGCTCCGGCCAGCCGTTGCGTGCCCTGTCGACGACTCCCTCCAGGAACCGCTGGGGGGTCCCCATGTCGTGCCAGTGACGCGCCGTCACCAGCGAGCCGATCCGCGCTTCCGGATCTTCGACCAGCGGCATGTAAAGGTTGCGGACGATGTCGGATTTGCCCGGGGTGAGGCTCCCGAGGAGGTCCGGCGCGAAGACGTGCGCGCCGGCGAAGACGTAGCGGCGGATCACCTCGGGCCTCTCCGGCTCCGTGGGACGGAACGAGAGGATGCGGCCGGTGCGGTCGATCCCCACGCCGCCGCCGAACTCGGCCGGCGCGGCGCGGGAGGTGAGGAGGAGCGTGGCGCGGGAGCCGTCGGCCAGGTGGCGCCGGAGCAGCTTCCGCAGCGGCCACTCGCACAGGCTGTCGCCGTTGACCAGGAGGATGAGGTCCGCGGGAGCGAAGAAGTCCCGCAGCGGCCAGAACACGCCGAGGGTGCCGAGCAGCTCCGGCTCCTCGGACCAGGTGAGGGGCACGCCGGCAAAGGCGTCGCCGAAGCGCTGCCGGATCAGGTCGCCGTGGTGGTGCAGGTTGACGGCCACGGCTTCGCAGCCCACGGCGGCGAGCTGCGCCAGGGTGTGGCCGAGAATGGGCACGCCCGTGACCGGCAGGAGCGGCTTGGGCATCCGCTCCGTCAGCGGACGGAGCCGCGTGCCGAGCCCCGCTGCCAGCACGAGGGCCCTCAGGCGCCTACCCTGCATGCGTCCCCAGCTCTGTTGCGGGATGAAACGGAGCCCTACGGCCGGAACACCATCTCGGGCGGCGCGTCCGGATGCTCCTTGAGGTAATCGTCATAGAGCCGCAGGTACGAGCGCTTCTCCGACTTCTCGGCGTCGAAGCCGCAGCGCTTGGCCACGGTCTCGGCGCGGTCTCCCTCGAACTCCGCGAAATCGCCGATCGGCGTGTGGTCGAGGGCGATGGTGACGCCACCGAGGTGCCACTCCTCCCGCATCTTCTGGTAGCGGCGCACCACGCCGTAACCGAGCACCTCCAGCAGCGCGCGCGCCTCCTCCGCATCCTCGATCACGACCTCGTACTCCTCGCGCACCCGCACGTTGCCTTCCAGGCGCATCGGCCCCTTCAGCGTGAGGCGGGCGCGGCCGGCGTCGGTGCGGAGGCGCAGGATCTTGCCTCCGGAGAGGAGCTCGCCGCCGCGGTCCAGGATCCAGTTGTCCTCGAAGGCCGGCGGACCGACCCTCTCCGCCTCCAGCTCGATGAGCCGCTCCCGCAGCTTCTCCAGCTCCACGCCCCGGAACTTGATCTCCCGTTCGAGGTTGTCCTTGCTCCTCATAGATCGCCCAGACGATCCAGCAGCCGTGCCACGGATTGGATCCCCTTATAGAAGTGGCTGATGTTGAACTTTTCGTTCGGGGAGTGCAGCCCGTCGTCGTTCAGGCCGAAGCCGAGCAGCAGCACCGGCGCGCCGAGCACCGCGGCGAAGGTGGAGACGATCGGGATCGACCCCCCCTCGCGGATCCGCACCGGCCGCGCACCCCAGATCTCCTGCATGGCTTCCATCGCGGCGTCGACGATCGGCCCCTGCGCCTCGACGACCACGGGGTCGGCGCCGTGCAGGGTCTCCACCTCGACCTTCACTCCTTTGGGGGCGATCGAGTGGACATAGTCGGTGAACAGCCTGGCGATCTTCGCGGGCTCCTGGTCGGGCACCAGCCGCATCGACACCTTGGCGCCGCCCCAGGAGGGGAGCACGGTCTTGGCTCCCTTGCCCATGTAGCCGCCGAAGATGCCGTTGACGTCGCAGGTCGGACGCCCCCAGGTGCGCTCGCGGGTGGAATAGCCCTCCTCGCCGAACAGCTCGGGCACGCCCAGGTCGTCGCGGTAGGCGGCCTCGTCGAACGGCAGCTTGGCGAACTCGTCGCGCTCCCAGGCCTCGAGCGGCCGCACGTCGTCGTAGAAGCCGGGGATCAGGATCTTGCCCGTCTTTTCGTCCCGCAGCTTCGCCACGATCTGGCACAGAGCGTTGAGCGGGTTCGTGACCGCGCCGCCGAAGGTGCCGGAGTGGAGGTCCCGGTTGGGGCCGGTGACCTTGATCTCCATGTAGCAGAGACCCTTGAGGCCGTAGATGAGCGACGGCTGCCCGGGGGCATAGAGGGAGGTGTCCGAGATCACCACGCAGTCGGCGGCCAGCCGCCGCCCGGCGTCCCGGCGCACGTATTCCTCGATCGACTTGCCGCCCGACTCCTCCTCGCCCTCGACCAGGAACTTGACGTTGACCGGCAGGCTGCCACGCTCCTTGAGCAGCGCCGCAACCCCCTTCACATGGGCGTACGACTGCCCCTTGTCGTCCGTTGCGCCACGCGCCACGAGCTTGTCTCCCTCGACGGTCGGCTCGAACGGCGGGTTGCGCCACAGCTCGATGGGATCGACCGGCTGCACGTCGTAATGGCCGTAGAACAGGACGGTCGGCTTGCCGGGCGCGCCCAGCCACTCGGCGTAGACGAGCGGATGGCCGCCGGTCTCGATCCGCTCGGCGGTGAGGCCGGCCTCGCGGAGCTTGCCGAGGAGGAACTCGCTCGCCCGCTGCACCTCGCCGTCGTAGGCTGGATCGGTCGAGATCGACGGGATCCGGATATAGTCCTTGAGCTCCTCGAGGTAGCTCTCCTTCTCGGCGTCGATGCGCGCGAGGACGTCCCGCGAATGGCTTGGCATCTCTTTCAGCTCTCCTTTTCGCTCTCGGCCTGGCCCCGGGCGAGTCTAGCAGAGTCCGCGAGGCGCCACAGGTTGACCCCGTTGACGAGGGCATGGGCGACGATAGGGCCCAGCAGATTGCCACGCCAGGCCATGAGAGCGCCCAGGAGCAGGCCGGCGACGGCGGCGAAGAGGGTCCACAGACGGAAGGCCGGGCCGGGCCCGGTGTGGAGCAGGGCGAAGAGGAGGCTTGCCGGGATCCACCCCACCGCCCCTTGCACGGCACCGCGGAAGAAGAGCTCTTCGGCGAGGCCCGAGAGCAGGGCGAGAGCGATCACCTCGGTTCGCGTGAGCGGCCCGAGCAGGTTCCCGAGCTGCTCCTCCAGGCGGCGTGCCAGCGGGAACGCGACCTCGGCCAGCTTCCAGATCGCCAGGAGGGTGCCGCCGGCTGCGATCCCCAGGACCACGTCGAGCCACCACTGCCGTGAGTCGAGGAACAGGCGGAGCGGGATCACCCCCTGGCGGGCGCCGATCCAGAGGATGCCGCCCAGGGCCAGGGCCATGTACAGGCCCCAGGCCAGACGGTAGAGGCGCCCGGGCTCGCCCACTACTCTTCGAAGCTCTTGCCGGTCTTTTTCCAGTCGGAGAGGAAGCGGTCCAGCCCGACGTCGGTCAGCGGATGCTTATAGAGCTGCTCGAGGACCTTGAACGGCAGAGTGGCTACGTCGGCGCCGAGCAGGGCCGCCTGGACCACGTGCACCGGATGGCGCACCGATGCGACGAGCACCTCGGTGTCGAACTCGTAGTTCTGGTAGATGCTCACCACCTTCTCGATCAGCTCCATGCCGTCCTCGCCGACGTCGTCGAGCCGGCCGACGAAGGGCGAGATGTAGGCGGCGCCGGCCTTGGCGGCGATCAGCGCCTGCGCCGCCGAGAAGCAGAGGGTGACATTGGTCCGGATGCCTTCCTCGAGGAGCTTGGCGACAGCGCGCAGCCCGGGCGGGGTGAGCGGCACCTTGACCACGACGTTTTCGGCGAGCCCGGCGAGGCGCCGCCCCTGCTCCATGATCTCGTCGAATTCGGTGGCCAGGACCTCGCCGGAGACCGGGCCCGGCACGAGGCGGGCGATCGCCTGGACGGTGGCCAGGTACGGCTTGCCCTGCTTGGCGATCAGCGTCGGGTTGGTGGTGATGCCGTCGACCATGCCCCATTCGAGGCCGGTCTCGATCTCCTTGATGTCTGCGGTATCGAGAAAGAAGTCCATGCCGCACGTCCCTCCTGTTCGGGATTGGCCAACGAGGGGTGGGGAAACCCCTCGGGGGCAAGTCTACCTCACGCCCTCTTCCCCTTCACCTTCCCGCGCCCATGAAGTACCTGGCCGGCACCTGTGCTGGCAGCGACCATCAGGCAAAGGAAGGAAGAATCCGGAACGGCCGGTCTCTACCGAACCGGTAGACCTCGAAGTCCCTGCGGTCCGTAGTAAAGACGAGATCCGTTCCCAATTCCTCGGCCAGCATGACGAGCGTTGCGTCGGCATAATCCATCGGTTGATCATCGTACTTCTCCATCAGGACGCGACAGCGTCGGAGCGTCGACAGGCTGGCGGGGACCAGCGTGGCGCCCCCAGCGAGAAAAAACTCCAGGCACAGCTCACGGCCACGCGGGGTACGTCCCAGCAGGTGGGTGGCCTCCGTCAGCACCGCTTCGGTGCTGACCACCGCCCCGTGCCAGCCGGAGAACAACTCTGTGCACTGGCGGTGATGGGTCTGGCTGCGATCGAGGAGGGAGACCAGGGCTCCTGTATCGAGCAGCAGCTCACCCGCCATGCTTGAGAGATTCCAGAATGTATGCGCGATGGTTTTCGGCCAGGTCCGGCATACCCGTCTCCAGGGCACCAATCAGGTGTTGGACACGGGCTGAAGGCCTTCCTTCGTCTTCCGGGGCAAGATCGAAGAAGCGGTAAAGAGCCAGGCGCACGATGTCCGACCTCTTGCGCCGTAGGCGGACCGTGGCGGCTTCGAGCGCTTGGCTCAAATCCTCCGGCAGACGGATCGTGAGTTGATCGGACATCCTGGTCTCCCCGCAGTGCATTGCACTGCTTTGTCTTGCGCGGCCAGAATAGCACAGCCGGAGACCTTCTCCCGAGGCTTCCCTGCTCCGGACGCCCCTTAGTGCACCGTCTCGCCCGGGTCCGGCTCGCCGCCGTCGTCCTCGTCGTCGAGGTCTTCCGCCGGGGCCAGGTCGAGCGGATCGAGTTGGTCTTCCTCGTCTTCCACGGCGGCCTCGAGCTCCAGCTCCGGCTCGTAGGTCTCGTCCGTGAGGAGGCCGCTGTCGCCGCCCTCGCCCTCGACCAACGCCTCCTCCTCGCGCTCGACCTTGGCGACCGAGACGAGGCGGTCCTCGCCGTAGAGGTTGATGAGCTTCACGCCCTGGGTCGAGCGGCCGATGACGCGGACCCCGGAGACGTTGATGCGGATGATCATCCCGTCCTGGGTGATCAGCATCAGGCCGTCGCTCGCCGTGACATGGTGCGCGCCGACGACCTCGCCGGTCTTCGCCGTGACCTTGAGATTGATGACGCCCATGCCGGCCCGCCCCTGCCGCGGGTAGTCGTCCTCCGGCGTGCGCTTGCCGAAGCCACGCTCCGTCACCGAGAGGATCTCTCCGTGAGGATCGAGCGCCTCCATGCCGACCACCCGGTCACCGTCGCGGAGCCTGATCCCGTTGACGCCGTAGGTGGCGCGGCCTGTCGGCCGCACGTCGTCCTCGGCGAAGCGGATCGAGTAGCCGCGGGCCGTGGCGAGGAGGATGTCCTTCTTGCCGTCCGTTTCGCGCACGGCGAGCAGGCGGTCCCCCTCGTCGATGTTGATGCCAATGATGCCGCCGACCCGCGGGTTGGCATAGGCCGACAGCTCGGTCTTCTTGACCGTGCCCTTCTCCGTGGCGAAGAAGAGATAGCGGTCCTCCGGGAATTCGCGCACCGCGAAGGTGGTGGCGAGCCGCTCGCTCGGCTCCAGCTCGAGGAGGTTGACGATGGCCTTGCCGCGCGCCGCCGGCCCGGCCTCCGGGATCTCGTGGACCTTGAGCCAGTGAATCCGGCCGCTCTCGGTGAAGACCAGGATGTAGCTGTGCGCCGAGGCCACGTAGAGGTGCTCGACGAAGTCGTCCTCCTTGGTGGCCATGCCGGTCCGGCCGCGTCCGCCGCGGTTCTGCGACCGGTAGAGCGTGAGCGGCGAGCGCTTGACATAGCCGGCCTTGCTGACCGTGATGACCATCGGCTCGTCGGCGATCAGGTCCTCGATCGAGATGTCGGCGGTCTCGGGGATGATCTCGGTCCGCCGCTTGTCGCCGTAGATTTCCCGGATCTCGCCGAGCTCGCGCCGGATCTCTTCGAGCACCAGTGGATCGGAGCCCAGGATGGCGCGCAGCCGCTCGATCAGGCCCATCAGCTCGCGGTATTCCTCCACCACCTTGTCGCGCTCGAGGCCGGTCAGCCGCTGCAGCCGCATGTCGAGGATCGCCTGCGCCTGGACCTCGGTGAAGGCGAAGCCGCTCATCAGGTTCTCGCGCGCCTCGGCCGGCGTCTGGCTGGCGCGGATCGTGGTGATCACCTCGTCCAGATGATCGAGGGCCTTGAGGATCCCTTCCAGGATGTGGGCCCGCTCCTCGGCCTTGCGCAGGTCGTAGCGCGTGCGGCGGATGATGACCGTCTTCCGATGGTTCAGGAAGTGGAACAGCAGCTCCTTGAGCGTCATCACCCGCGGCTGGTTGTCGACGATCGCCAGCAGGATGATGCCGAAGGTGATCTGCATCTGGGTCATCTTGTAGAGCGCGTTCAAGATGATTTCCGGCTGCTCGTTCTTCTTGACGTCCAGCACGATGCGGATGCCGTGGCGGTCGGACTCGTCGCGCAGGTCCGAGATCCCTTCGATCTTCTTCTCGCGGACCAGCTCGGCCATGCGCTCCACGAGCTTCTTCTTGTTCACCTGGTACGGGATCTCGGTGACGATGATGGACTGCCGCTCGGTCTTCGGATGGATCTCGATCTCGGCCTTGGCGCGGACCTGCATGATGCCGCGCCCGGTGGTGTAGGCCGAGCGGATGCCGGCGAGGCCGTGAATGGTTCCCGCGGTCGGGAAGTCCGGCCCGGGAAGCGCCTGCATCAGCTCTGGGATGGTGATGTCCGGGTTCTCGATCAGGAGGAACAGGGCGTCCACCACCTCGCGGAGGTTGTGCGGCGGGATATTGGTCGCCATGCCCACGGCGATGCCGGTGGAGCCGTTGATCAGGAGATTGGGAGCGCGCGCGGGCAGGACCACCGGCTCGCTCTCCGAGCCGTCGTAGTTCGGCACCCACTCGACGGTCTCCTTGTCGATGTCGTCGCGGAGCATCTCCTCGGCGAGCTTCGTCAGGCGGACCTCGGTGTAGCGCATGGCCGCCGGGTTGTCGCCGTCGAGCGACCCGAAGTTCCCTTGGCCGTCCACGAGGAGGTAGCGCATGGCGAAGTCCTGGGCCATGCGCACCACGGTGTCGTAGATCGCCGCATCGCCGTGCGGGTGGTATTTGCCCATCACGTCGCCGACGATGCGCGCCGACTTCTTGTACGGCCGGTCGGACCGGTTGCCCGCCTCCCACATGCCATAGATCACACGCCGGTGCACCGGCTTCATGCCGTCGCGCACGTCGGGCAACGCACGGCCGATGATCACGCTCATCGCGTAATCGAGATAGCTGCGCTTCATCTCCTCTTCGATGTCGACCGGAATCGGCTGCTCGAACGGGAGGCTCTGATCGTTGTCGCTCATATGTCTCTTAAAACCTGCCTCTTGTCATCCTTGGACAGCGTGAAGTCGTTCCAGAGCCCACTCCCGCAACAGCTCCGCGTTGGATAGCCCTTTGGCTTTCGCAATCCTCCCGACAGCCCCTGCCTCTTGCGGCTCCAGGCGAATCATCACCACCGATCGAGGTCTGCCTTCAAAGAGAGGCTCTGTTACTTCCTTCATCTGATCCTCGAAATCAGTGACGTCGTGTGTGTCCCAAAAGCGAGCCAACTCTTCGATCGAATCCGTGTCCGGGAGCTTCTGTCGTTTCATTTTCTACTCCACCACCGGATTTCTTCCCCTGGACTCGGTCCTAAACGAGAGCGCTCGGCCAAAGCAGACCTCTTCAAACTCCTCCGGTTGTACACCGTGCCGGGCGATGTGGTCGATCCGATCCGCCGTCCAGACGAGCTCATGAATGATCACTCCCTGAGCCTACGCGAACACAGAGTATTCTGTCCACAGAACTACACATCCAGGTTCCGCACCTCGAGCGCATTGGTCTGGATGAACTCGCGGCGGGGCTCGACCTCGTCGCCCATGAGGATGGTGAAGATCTGGTCGGCTTCGACGTCGTCCTCGATCTGGACCTTCAGGAGCCGGCGCTTGGCCGGGTCCATGGTGGTCTCCCAGAGCTGCGTCGGGTTCATCTCGCCCAAGCCCTTGTAGCGCTGGATCGAAAGGCCCTTCTTGGCGCCGTTGTAGAGCTTGTCGAGCGCCTCGTCGAGCGAGTCCAGCTCCGAAGCGTCCTCGCCCTTGACCAGGACGAACCGGGTCGCCGCCAGCGCTTCGAGGCCGAGCTGGTTGTTGGCCAGGGCGCGGAACTCGCCGCTCGTCACCAGGTTCCAGTCGATCCGCACCTCGCGGTCCACGCCGTCGCGGCGGCTCCAGAAGCGGACGAAGTCCGTGCCGTGCTCCTCGTCCCGGCCCATCTCCACGCTGTGGAAGCCGCGCTCTTCGAGCTCCCGCCGCACCCGCTCCACCCGCTCCGGGTCGCTCAGCGAGAGCTTGTCGCGCACACCGGCAAGGAGCGCCACCTTGAGGGCTTCGGCCGGAATCCCGCGCGCCACCAGCCGGTCCATGTTCTGGCGGAAGGCGTCGATCTTCTCGAGGAAGTGGGCGAGGCGCGCACCGGTCAGCCGGCCGCCGTCCTCGTTGCCGTTCGTGCCGTGGCCGATCTCGAGCTCCCAGGCGTCCTTGATCCGCTCCACCAGGAAAGCCTGGTACTCGCGGTCGTCCTTCAGGTAGGTCTCGCTCTTGCCGTGACTGACCTTGTAGAGCGGCGGCTGCGCGATGTAGAGATGGCCGCGGCGGATGATCTCCGCCATCTGCCGGTAGAAGAAGGTCAGGATCAGAGTACGGATGTGGCTGCCGTCCACGTCCGCGTCGCACATGATGATCAGCTTGTGGTAGCGCAGCCGCGCGACGTCGAAGTCGTCCTTGCCGATCCCCGTGCCGAGCGCGGTGATCATCGTCTTGATCTCCTCGGACGACAGCATCTTGTCGAAACGCGCCTTCTCGACGTTCAGGATCTTGCCCTTGAGCGGCAGGATGGCCTGGAACTTCCGGTCGCGCCCCTGCTTGGCCGAGCCGCCGGCCGAATCGCCCTCGACCAGGAACAGCTCAGCCGCCGCGGGGTTGCGCTCCGAGCAGTCGGCCAGCTTACCGGGGAGGTTCGAGGCGTCGAGGGCGCCCTTGCGCCGCGTCAGGTCCCGCGCCTTGCGCGCGGCCTCGCGGGCATGCGCCGCCTCGACGCACTTCTCGACGATCCGGCGCGCCTCGCGCGGGTTCTCCTCCAGGTAGGTGGCCAGCTTGTCGGCGACCGCCTGCTCGACCCACCCCTTGATATCGGAGGAGACCAGCTTGTCCTTGGTCTGCGACGAGAACTTGGGGTCCTTGATGCGGACCGAGACGACCGCGGTCAGCCCCTCGCGGATGTCCTCGCCGGTCAGGCTCTCCTTGAGGCTCTTGGCGAGGCCGGAGGACTGGGCGTAGGAGTTGACCGTACGGGTCAGCGCTCCCTTGAAGCCCTGGAGGTGGGTGCCGCCGTCGCGGTTGTTGATCGTATTGGCGAAGCTGTAGATCAGCTCCTGGTAGCCCTCGTTCCACTGCAGCGCCACCTCGACCGTCTCCGGGCCCGTGCCGTCGTCCCGCGTGTCCGACAGATAGATCGGCTGCGGATGAAGCGGCTGCTTGTTCCGGTTCAGGTGCTCGACGAACGAAGCGATGCCGCCGGCATAGGAGAACTCGGCGGACTTGTCGGTCCGCTCGTCCAGAAGGCGGATGCGGATGCCCCGGTTGAGGAACGACTGCTCGCGCAGGCGCTGCGCCAGCGTGTCGTAGTGGAACTCGAGGATGGCGAAGATCGTGGCATCCGGCCAGAAGCGGACCTTGGAGCCGGTCCGGTCGGAGGTGCCGATCGGCCGAATGGGTTCCTCCGGCAGGCCGCGGTGGTAGACCTGGTACCAGACCTGCCCGTCACGCTTGATTTCGAGCTCCAGGGTCTCGGACAGGGCATTGACCACGGACACGCCGACGCCGTGCAGGCCTCCGGAGACCTTGTACGAGTTCTTGTCGAACTTGCCGCCGGAATGGAGCTCGGTCATGATGACCTCGGCGGCCGACCGGTTCTCCTCCTTGTGGAGGTCCACCGGGATGCCGCGGCCGTCGTCCTCGACCGTCACCGAGTTGTCGCTGTGGATGGTGACGTCGACGACCGAGCAATACCCTGCCTGAGCTTCGTCGATCGAGTTGTCGACGAGCTCGAACACCATGTGGTGCAGGCCGGAGGCATCATCGGTGTCCCCGATGTACATGCCCGGGCGGGTCCGCACCGCCTCGAGGCCCTTGAGGACCTTGATGTTCTCCGCCGTATAGGTGGCTTCTGGATTCGTCAAAACCGGGTCTCCGTCCATGTCTGGGCGCTGAGAAGACCCCCGCAGGATCTGGGGTCTCAGTTGTGCAAATTGTACCACAGATTGTGGTTGTTTCCGCGGTCCCTAGTGCTGGAGATTCAGTCACTTAGGGACGGGAAAGCCGCCTCGGCGACCATCTTCGAAACGAAGGCGGGAGAAGCGCTCCTATCCCTTGTACATTCAACGTAAAATGAGGGTAAAAGCTTCCCGGACGACTACTCCAGCGCCTTCATCTTCCCCTTGTCCATCTCCCAGGCCTTGCCGACGTTCAAGGTGAGCCAGACCTGGGCACGGTTGGAGGTGGCGAGGATCTGCCGGGACCTGGTGAAGACGCTCCAGACGGCGGCGTGGGTGGTGGGTGCCAATTCGGCGTCGGCGTCGTCCAGGAGGTAGACCGGGCTCCTGCCGGCCGACTCGATGGTCCTCCCATGGGCGGCGAGGAGGAGAAGCGAGAGGGACTTGCGCTCGCCGGCGGAGGCGACACGCCGGATGTCGTGCCCCCCCCAGAGGATTTCGAGCTCGTCGCGGTGGGGGCCGAGGAGCGGAGCTTGCCTCCGGCGCTCCTTTTCGACGATCCGCTCCAGATCGAGGGCGATGGCTGCCGCACCTTCGAGGCCGTCGCTCGGCGAGGGGCGATACCGCATCTCGATCGGCGGGAAGGGGAGACCCGACTCCTCCAGCACCGTGGCCAGGGCCTCGCGCAAGCTCTCGACGTACTCGTGCCGCAGCCGGATCAGGTCCGCCGCCGCGCCGGCCAGCATCTCGTTCCAGACCTCGATCCCAGGTCCGCCCTGGAGCAGGAGGTCGCGCTTGTGCACCAGGGCCTCCCGATAGCGGTTGAGGACGTCCAGCGCTACCGGCCGGATCCCGAGCACGCCGCGATCCAGGAACCTGCGGCGGGCTTTAGGAGCGCCGACCAGGACCTCCCCTTCGGCCCAGGTCCAGGCCACCACCGGGAGCACCGCCAGGTGTTCAGCAAGAGGTACTGCCTTGCCGTTGACGGTACGCACACGCTTACCTTCGACCCAGCGGACCTCCAGCGACGTGCGGCGGTCGGTCTCCGCCTCGCCTTCGAGGTGGAACCCCTCGGCCCCGTGCTGTACGCAGTCCTCCAGGCGCGCCGCGCGGAAGCTCCGCGTCGTGGCCAGGACATAGACCGCTTCGAGGACGCTCGTCTTGCCGGCGCCATTGCCGCCGAGGAGGAGGTGTGAGCCCGGCCCCGGGCCCCATTTGAGGGGCTCGAGATTCCGGAAGTGGCTCGTGGTGAGGATGGAGAGCAAAGGAGGAGGAGCCCGGGAACGGCCGGGCTCAGATCCGCATCGGCATGATCACACAGAGGTAGCGCGTGTCCGGACCTTCGTGCGGATAGCCCACACACTGCGTGTTCTCGTCCTTGAGCTCCAGGCGGACGCGGTCGGTCTCCACGGCGGCCAGGAACTGGGTCAGGTAGTCCGGGTTGATCCCCACCCGGAACTCGGGCCCGTCGTAATCGCAGGCGACCTCTTCGGTCGCCTCGCCGAGGTCGGGGTTGGCGGCCGAGACGACCATCTGCTCCGGAGAGAACTGGAGCCGCACGGCACGCGCCCGGTCGCCGGTCAGGAGGGCGACGCGCTGCACGGCGTCGGCCAGGGGCTTCCGGTCGAAGAGGACTTTTTTGTCGTTGTCCTTGGCGATGACCCTCTCGTAGTCCGGGAAGGTGCCTTCCAGGATCCGGCAGATCAGCTCGCGGCGGCCGAGCCGGAAGGAGAGGTGATGCTCCCCGCGGCGGTATTCGAGCTTGCCGTCGCCCTCCAGCCTCTGTAATTCCTGCAAGGCCTTGCGCGGCACCAGCACGGAATCATCTCCGCCGCTCGCCTCGAGGCCTCCCTCGACCAGCGCCAGGCGATGGCCGTCGGTCGCCACGATCTCCAGCGAGCCGTCCTTGAGCTTGAGCAGGGCGCCGTTGAGCTGAAAGCGCGACTCTTCGGCCGAGACCGCGAAGAGGATCTTGGCGACCATGCGCCGGAAGTCGGCGAACGGCAGCCCCACCTGGCGGCTCTCCTCGACCGTGGGGAGGGTCGGAAAGTCATCGGGCGACAGGCCGTGGATCCGGAACCGCGACCGGCCGGAGCGGATGGTGAGCTCGCGCGGCTCCTCCTGCGACAGCATCACCTCGTCGGCCGTCAGCGAGCGAATGATCTCCGCCAGCTTCTTGGCCTGGACGGCGATTCCTCCTTCGCTGCGGACCTCCGCATCGCACCAGGAGGTCAGCGACACGTCGAGGTCGGTCGCGGCCAGGTGAAGCCTGTCCTCGCGCGCGGTCAGCAGCAGGTGGGACAGGATAGGGATGGTCGTCTTGCGCTCGACGATCCCCTGCATGGGGACGAGCTCAGCCCAGGAATTCACTGCGATTGAGGCGGATCTCCATTCACTCTTCTCCGTCTAGAAGACATCTGAATATATAGCATAGCCGTAGTAGTAGATAGGGGCTGCGGAAACTGCGGAAGTGGGGGTCAAGCTCCTGATTCCAGGCAGCTTGGCTTCTGTGAGGGGGTTGTGGGGAAGCTGCGGACGGGCTTGTGGGGGTTGCGGAAAAGTTGCGGCGGCCGGGAAAATTCCGCAGTCCCTCCACAGGGATTCAGGGCTTCTCCTGCACAGTCTTTTCACAGCTTTTCCAGGCCCTCTCTATCTGGGGAGTCAACCGAATTGCTGCTCCAGCCCATGGAGCACGCGGTCGAGGTCCGCGTCCCGTGCACGGCGGTCCTCGATGTCGCGGACGGCGTACATGACCGTGGAGTGGTGCTTGTCGTTGAAGATCTTGCCGATCTCGGGATAGGAGACCTCCGAGAGCTTGCGCAGCAGGTACATGGCCACCTTGCGAGGAAAGACGATCTGTTGCGAGTTGCTCTTGCTCTTGATCTCCGCGACCTTCAGGCCGTAATGGTCGGCGACCGCCTTGACGATCTTTGCCGGGTTCGGCTTCTTCCCCTCCTCGGGAAGGATGTCCTTGAGGGTCTCCTTGGCATGGTCGAGCGACAGCGGCGTGGCAGTCAGAGAGGAGTGGGCGATGACCCGGTTGAGGAGCCCTTCGAGCTCGCGGATGTTCGATTTGACCTGCCGGGCGATGAAGACAGCCACATCGTCGGGGAGGGTGACGCCCTCGGTATAAGCCTTGCGCTGCAGGATCGCCACCTTGGTTTCGAGGTCCGGCGGCTGGATGTCGGCGATCAGGCCCCACTCGAAGCGGCTGCGCAGACGCTCCTCCAGGGTCGGGATGTTCCGCGGCGAGGAGTCGGACGAGAGGATGATCTGCTTCTGGCTCGTATAGAGCGTGTTGAAGGTGTGGAAGAACTCCTCCTGCGTCCGCTCCTTGTTGGCGATGAACTGCACGTCGTCGATCAACAGGACGTCGATGGTCCGGTATCGCTCGCGGAACTGGGGCATGCGGTCGAAGCGGATAGAGTTGATCAGCTCGTTGACGAACTGCTCGGCCACCAGGTAGAAGACCCGGAGGTTGGGTCTGCGTTGCAGGATCTCGTGCCCGATGGCATGCAGAAGGTGCGTCTTGCCGAGCCCTACGCCGCCGTAGAGGAACAACGGGTTGTAGCTGTGGGACGGGTTCTCGGCCACCGCCTTGGCCGCGGCATGGGCGAACTCGTTGGACTTGCCCACGACGAAGGTCTGGAAGATGTACTTCGGATTGAAGTGCCCCGGCGCCGGCACCTCGTCGGTGGACACCTCCTTGTCGTCTTCCTCCAACAAGAAGTGAACCTCAAAGGGGCGGCCGCTGAGGCCGGCCAGAGCCCGGTCCACGACGGAACGGTAGCTCTCTTCGAGCGTGTGCAGGAAACGGGAATTGGGAGCGAGAAGGATCAGGTGGCCCTGCCCCTCCTTGCGTACCTTCAGGGGGAGGAACCAGGTCGCGAACTCCTCGGGATCGAGCTCTTCTGGAGCTGTTTCTGGAGGAGCGACCAGAGAGACTGGGGCATGGGACCTCGGACGCGTGAAGCTAGTCAAATTCCGCAGGAATTCCACAGGGTGTGGAAAACCCTAACCCTGGAGGGTGGGGTCGTCAGTGCAGTGGAGACAGACGCTACTCGCTACGACTGGACGCATCATAGCAACACCCATTCGTGCCCGCAACCCCTCCGGCAGGGTGACTCCGAAGAAAGAACTTTTGGTGCGGTGTCCATGGGTCTACAAACTCTCCTCCCTTCCCAGGGGCAGCGTATCCTACGCCTCCCGCGTGGTGAGTCTTGTAGAAATGCTTCGGGATCGAAGGAAGGATTTACACGAGAGAATATCTTCGAGATCCTCGCGAACCTCTTGCTTCAAGAAGATAAGCTGCTCGCAACAAAAGACTTACTCCTTTCATCCGAAAGTGGTACGTCTATTGCAGAGAAGGAAGGGCAAGTTCATAGAGCGTTCAGGGGGAGGTGCCGTCCAGCCAAACGGAAGTTCCTGCCATCTCCAAGAGATCCTGAGATCTCGTTAACTTCTTTGATATCCCTTTCCCTCTCCCCTTCTACAGGGGTAGATCCCACAACCAACCGTCCCAACTCAGGACCTCCCCCCCAACGCTCGGCTCGGGAGCGAAAGCTCCCGTTTCCTTTTAGTGCCCCAAGGAGAGGACCGGGCACGGCCATTGCAGTCTGAGAGAAGGCATACAGGAGAATGACCGAGGGGGATGTTCCACCAGCCAACGACCAAGCCTACCGTATCCCGAGATCTCTAGATCTCACCCTCTCATCCGACCTGCCGAATCCCCCTTCAACAGGGGTAGATCCACAAGGACCAACCGGAGAGATGGGCTTCCCCCCGTGACGCTCCCAGCCCCGCTGGGAGCGTTTTCCTTTTGAGGGGGAGGAGTGGGAGAGAAGGAATGAGAAACCAGGCACGGTTGTTGCAGGGGTTAGATTCAGGAAATGACGAGGGGGAAGCTCCCACACACCAAAAGACTTCCCACCTAAAAACGAGGCCCTAGTGCCTCACCTTTGCAAAACATCCTCCTGATCCCCTATTGACAGGGGTAGAGCCAAATAAGCCAACCGGAGAGATGGGATGCCCCCCTCTTAAAGCCCTCTCCCCTTCGGGGAGGGGGATTTTCTTTTTCAGCAGACCTCTCTGCGCGTCGTGCTGAAATCGCCATTCTTGCCTGCCAAATTGGCCGACCCGAGATAGAATGACGCGGGTGCGGCATGCCCAGAACCTCCTCGCCTGGTTCAACAGGCACCGCCGCGACCTGCCCTGGCGCCGAACGCGCGATCCCTACCGCATCTGGCTCTCGGAAGTGATGCTCCAGCAGACGCGCGTGGAGGTGGTGCTCCCCTATTACAAGAGGTTCCTGGAAAAATTTGCCACCGCCCAGGCCCTTGCGCAGGCAGACCTCGAAGAGGTCCTCACCCTCTGGTCGGGCCTGGGCTACTACCGGCGAGCCCGGCAGCTCCATGCCGCGGCGCGGCGGGTCGCCGAGCTCGGCGGGTTCCCGCGGACCGTCGAGGGGCTGCGCGAGCTGCCGGGGATCGGGCCCTACACGGCGGCGGCAGTGGCGAGCATCGCCTTCGGCGTCCCCGAGCCGGTGCTCGACGGCAACGTCGAGCGCGTCCTCTCCCGCTGGCTGGCTCTCGACGCGGACTCGAAGGGGAGCGCCGCCCGCAAGGCTCTCCTGGCTGCGGCTTCGTCCCTGCTCGATCCGGAGCGCCCGGGCGACAGCAACCAGGCCCTCATGGAGCTGGGCGCTACCCTCTGCACCCCGCGCCGCCCCAAGTGCCTCCTCTGTCCGCTCTCCACCGGCTGCCGGGCCGCGGCCGGGGGGAACCCCGAGCGGTACCCGCCGCCGCGGGTGAAGCGCGAGCCGGAACGGCACCGGCTGCTGGTCGCCGTGGTCGAGGACGACCGCGGCGTGCTGCTCTTCCGGCGGCCCGACGACAGCGAGCTCCTGGCCGGAACCTGGGAGCTGCCGTGGGTGCCCGTTCCCGCGGATGGCTCCCTGGAGCGGGCGGAGACGGACCTGGGCGCGCGGTATGGCGGCAGGTGGAGCCTGCGGGAGCAGGAAGCGGCGGTCCGCCACGGGATCACCTACCGGAATCTCGAGATCGCGGTGCACCGGGCGGAGCTGGCTGAGCGGCCGAAAGGCGGGCCGGTGCGCCATGGCTCGGAGGCTCCGGAGGCGGCGGCGGGGTGGTTCGAACGAGGGGCGCCGGGCCGGGCTGCCGCAGTCGTCGCTGGTGGGGAAGGTGCTCGGGAGCCTGGCGGAGGGAGGAACGCTCAGGCGCGCTTCCGCGGGCGGTCCACCGGCCAGGAGATCCCGGTCCCGCCGGCGAGGATGAACCAGGTGATGATCTTGTCGTCGATCTCGCGCAGCCGGCCCGCCACCAGGTTGCAGAGGATCGAGAGCAGACGCAGGGAGGAGACCTTGTTGATGTCGAGGATCCCCTCCAGGACGTCGCGCGGGATGGCGAGGACGACGGCTCCCTCGTCATGCGCCTTGGCGTCGGCCGAGCGCGGCGCGTTGTCGATGAGCGCCATCTCTCCGAAGTAGCCGCCGCGTTCGAGGAAGGCGAGGGCCTCCTCGCCCGCCCCCGGGATGAACTTGCTGATCATCACGCGCCCCTCGAGCACGATGTACATCTCGTAGGCCGTCTCCCCCTCGCGGAAGATGACCTGGTTGGGGGCGAACTTCTTCTCCTTCGAAAGGGTGGAGAGGAAGTTGATCTCCAGGTTGGAGAGCTTCTGTTCCTGGAAGAGCTTGCGCTTGACCGCCAGGTCGACGCGGAACTCCCCTCCCGGTTGGGCGTGGGTGATCGGATCGCCGGGCGGTGGACCGCCGGTCTCGGCGAAGAACTGGCTGAGGTTGGCGTTCGTCTGGCGGAGCTTCCCCGAGAGGCTCTTCCAGAAGGTCCAGTAGAGGGCGAGTTGGAAGCCCGGGTCGCGCTCCTGCTGCGCCGCGAGCGCCGCCTGGTCGAAGGCGACGATCTCGGTCTCGGCGGTGGTGACCGCCGAGCCGGTCCGCGGCCCGTGGTCGACGATGGCGGTTTCGCCGAAGAGATCGCCGGGACCGAGGCTGGCCAGGGAGAACAGGCCGTAGGGGGTCTTCCTCTGGATGCGGATGCCGCCGCTGCGGATCATGTAGGCGCCGCGAGACGCCTCCCCCTCCTGGACCACCAGGGTGTCGGCCGGATGCTGGACGAGGGAGGCGCACCCGGCGAGCTGAGACAACTGCTCATCGCTGAAGTGGGAGAAGAGATCCCACTGCCGGAAAAGTCCCTGGAGGCTCAAGGTCCGCCTATTGTAGCGGAAGCGGACCGGAGTCGGTGAGCAGGAGCTCGGCGAGGCGGCTGGCCGGAGCCGAGGCCTGGCCTTCGCGGCGCGCCCATGCGGCCCGGTCGGGATCGCCGAAGGCGGCCCACAGGGCGGCAGCCTGGAGGAACCACTCGGCGAAGAGGGGCTCGCCGCTGCCCAGGTCGGAGCGCAGCTTGCTCTCGAGAGGCGCCTCGACCTCGTCGAAGAGGCGGCGGGCCGCCGGAGGATTTCCGCGCCGCAGCTCGAGCCAGGCGCGGTGGAGGTTAATGGACTCGGCGAGGTCGGAGCGGTTGGCGGCCGCCGTGGCGAAGGCCTGCTCGGCCGCGGCGTAGTCGCCCCCATAGGAGGCGACGAGGCCGGACTCCAGCCAGGCCTCCCCGTCCTCCGGATCGTCGGCGAGGATCCGCCGCAGGAGCTCGCGGGAGGTTTTCAGATCGAGCAGGTGCTTGGCGGCTACGGCCGCAGCGTACAGCTCGTCCCGCCGGGCCCGCCCCTCCGTCCGCGCCGCCGCCAGGGCCGCCGCGAAGTCTCCCCGCCCCAGCGCTTCCATCGCCGGGCTCCCCTCCGACCGCCGCAACACCAAGAACAGCCCGATCGACGCCGCGGCGCCAAGGAGGGCCAGGAGGAAGATGAAGATCCCTTCGAAAGTGGGCATGGTCATCCGGGCTCGGCGCCATGTTAGCCGATCTACGCGCCGCCGTCAGAGGGTGTCTGGGGCGGGGCCGAGGTCAAGGAATCCCGGGAAAACGTCTCGCGGACCGTGGTCCTTAAAGCATTGACTGCAGGAAACGACCCGCGGACCCGGGTCCCTCAAGTACTGACTACAGGAAATGGGCCGCGGACCGCGATCCCTCAAGCACGGAATAAAGCAAATGAGCCGCGGACCCGGGTCCCTGAAGCATTGACTACAGCAAACGTCGCACGGACCCGGGTCCTTGTAGCAGGGACTAAAGAAAAAGTCACGCGGACCGCGGTCCCTCAAGCATCGACTGTAGGAAACGGGCCGCGGACCGCGGTCCCTCAAGCACGGACTAAAGGACGCGGCACGTTGACTGCGGTCCTTTAGGCATGATCCCGAGACCGTGGCGCGTTGTCCCGGGTCCATGGGCAGCGTCCCGATCTCGGGTCCTTCCTCACAGCAGCGGGAGCTGCACCGGCCCGAGGACGTGCTCCCAGACCTCCTGCTCGACCGTATCGAGCCAGGATGCGCGGCTGTCGGGGGCGAGGTGGAGGGCGGAGATGCCGCGGCCGTCGAGCTCGCGGGCGAGGCGCTCCTCCACGGCGAGCTGGAACGCCGGATTGGCCGAGCGGATGCCGTCCGGGTTTGGCTGCTCCAGGACCGGCACGTGCACCAGGAGGTCGTAGGTGCGCATCCAGGACTCCACGAGCGTCTCCAACTCCTCCTGCCGGCCGGCGGAGAGCAGGAGGTAGACATAGTTGTCGAGGACGCTCCGGTCGCAGATCACCGCCGGATAGCGGGACTGGGCCACCAGCTCCTCGGTGATCTGGGCGTGGAGGATCCACGACTGCGCGGCGACCGAGGTCTCCTCGTTGATCGGCAGCGGACAGCGCCGCGCCACTTCATGCACAACCTCGACCGCCACGTCCCGAACCTTGAGGCGCGCGGCGAGACCGTAGCAGAGGGTGGTCTTCCCTACGCCATGGCTGCCAATGAAGGCAATCTTGTACCGCGGAGCGCTCACGGACGTTTCTCCTCGAGCTCCTCTTCCAGAATCGTGAGCGCCGCATCGAGCAGCGGCTCAGGGATCAGGAGCGGCGGTACGATCTGGGCCACCCGCCCCTCCGGCCCGCCGGCAAGCAGGAGGAGCCCTCGCGCGAGCGCCTCCGAGGTGAGCCGCTTGGCGAGGTCCTTGGAGGCCAGCTCGACGCCCCAGAGGAGCCCCCGCCCGCGCACGTCCGAGACGGCCGGGAAGCGTTCCCGCCAGCCCGCCAGCCGCTCGGCCACTCCGGCGCCGAGGCGAACGGCGCGCGTTGTCAGATCCTCCTCTTCAAGGATGTCGAGCACGGCCAGGGCGGCGGCGCAGGCCAGGGGGTTGGCCACGAAGGTGGCGGTGTGGCGCGCCTCGCCGGGGGTCTCCCAGCAGCGGAAGAGGTCGCGGCGGGCGATCACGGCGGCGATGGGCAAGCCTCCGCCGAGCGCCTTGCCGCAGCAGAGCAGGTCCGGCCGCACCCCGTCGGCTTCGACCGCGAAGAGGGTCCCGGTGCGGCCGAAGCCGGTGAAGACCTCGTCCGCGATCAGCAGGGCGCCGACGCTCTGGCAGGCTTCGGCGAGGGCGGGAAGCCAGCCGGCAGGCGGCACCAGGACGCCCTCCCGGCCGACGATCGGCTCGACGATTACGGCGCCGATCTCTTCCCGGTCGAGGACGGCTGTGATTTCGCCGGGATGGCAGCCGTAGGGGAGCCGGCGCACGTGGCCGTGGAGATGGGCGGCGAAAGGCGTGCGGAACTCGTCCCGCGAGGTGACGGCCAAGGCGCCCAGCGTCATGCCGTGGTAGGAGGGCTCGAAGGCGAGGACGCCGGGCCGGCCGGTGGCGGCGAGGGCCGTCTTGAGCGCGATCTCCACGGCTTCGGCGCCGGAGATGGAGAAGAAGACCTGGGCGTCGTCCACCGGCGCGAGGCGCGCCAGGCGTGCGGCCAGCTCGACCCGCAGCGGATGGGCGTGGACGTCCCCCAGCCCATGGAGGAGCCGGCCTGCCTGCTCGCGCACCGCCTCGACGACCCGCGGGTGCGCGTGCCCCACCGCGGCCACGCCGAAGGCGGCGGTGAGGTCTATATAGATATTGCCGTCGACGTCGCGGACGTTCGCTCCCCGGGCCTCCTCCCAGAGGAGCGAGGGAGCCGGTGGATCGCCGGGTCCACCTGGAGCCAAGGTGTTGATGCCGGGGGCTTCGACCGCGGCGAGGCACCGGGACAGCTCGCGGGCGCGGGGCCCCGGCGGCGGGACGACCATGCGGGGGAGGAGCTCGCCGAAGGCGGTCACATCTCGCGCCGGCCGGCCAGCGACCGCCCCAGGGTCACCTCGTCGGTATATTCAATATCGCCGCCGACGGGCATGCCGAAGGCGAGGCGGGTGACCCGCACGCCCCGGGGCTTGAGCAGGCGGGCCAGGTA
The DNA here is from genome assembly GCA_963842525.1 of uncultured Holophagales bacterium. Classification (GTDB taxonomy): domain Bacteria; phylum Acidobacteriota; class Thermoanaerobaculia; order Multivoradales; family UBA5704; genus UBA5704. Next base: position 959 of record CAWJGT010000005.1, on the reverse strand, counting down.
GAGGGCCGTGGCCTCGCCCTCGACGTTCGGGTTGGTCGCCACCACGACCTCCTCAATCCCTTCGAGGCGGGCCAGCAGCCCGGCGATGGCTAGGCGGTCGGGGCCGATCCCGCGGTGCGGCGAGAGGGCTCCGAGCAGGACGTGGTAAAGGCCGTGGTATTCCCCCGTCCGCTCGATGGGCTCGATGTTGAACGGCTCCTCGACGACGCAGATACGGATGCGGTCGCGCCGCTCGTCGTCGCAGTAGCGGCACGGGTCGATGGCGGTGATCGCATTGCACACTGAGCAGTGGAAGAGCTTCTCCTTCACCTCGACGATGGCCTCGGCGAGGGCTTGGGCGTCGGTGGCGGGCACCTTGAGGAGATAGTGGGCCAAGCGCGTTGCGGTCTTGGGCCCGATGCCCGGCAGGCGCGCGAGCTCGCCGATCAGTCGGGCCAGAGGGTCGGGCATCGGTCGGACATCGAAGCAGTGGATCAGAACAGGCCGGGCAGGCTCGACGCCATCGCGCCCATCTTGCCCTGCATGGTCTCTTCGACCTTGCGGCCCGCCTGGTTGACCGCGGCGACGATGAGGTCCGAGCATGGAGAGGTCGGATGGATCGATGGCTTCAGGGTCGATCTTGACGGAGACGAGCTGCTTGTGGCCGCTGATCTGGACGGTGACCATACCGCCGCCGACGCTGGTCTCCACGACGAACTGGTTCAGCTCGCGCTGGAGCCGCTCCTGCATCTCCTGGGCCTGTTTCATGAGTTGACGCATGCTGCTCATCGGGTTGACTCCTCCCTGGGAGATGCTCGCGCTCTTCGACGGTCTCGACGCGCCCACCGAAGATATCAAGGAGCGCCTGGACCTGGGGCAGCTCTGCTCACCTTGGCGAGCTCCACGGCGGGCTCGGCCGATCCTGCCCCCGCGGCCCCCGTGGCCCCCATGGCAGATACCGCCTTGCGGGTGCCGCCGCC
>CAWJGT010000004.1:0-270081 GCA_963842525.1 uncultured Holophagales bacterium | reverse complement strand
ACCCGCCGATACGATGCCAGAACCCCGCCGTCGCTGCGGTCTTCGACGGCGATCTTCCCTGCATCCAGGAGGCGCTGGAGCGCGCGGTAGAGGCTCGACCGGCTCGGCTCGTAGCCGAGGGCTTTGATGATGTCAGGCCTCTCGAAGACCTCGGGGAGGTCGGGCAGGACGTCCCACAGGTCGGCCAGGACTTGCCCCCTCCGACGGGCCGGCTTCGCGGCTGGCGGAACGGGGACCGCCGGGTGTGTCAGCTCGGCCACGGATGGCGTGCCTGCGGCTTGGATTGGACCGGGGTAGAATGTGTCTCCCTCGTTGGCCGCCTGCCAGAGGCGCTCGAGGGAACGGATCCGGGTCTCGTGGGCCGCCTGGATCAGCGCGATGTCGGCGCGGACCTGCTCTTCGAGCGCGCGCCGGCGCGCTTCGTACTCGCTGCGAGTGATGGTGTCCTCCTGGCTTTAGAATACGAGGGGAGGACGGCCGGCGTCGAGCGGTCTCCGGGTTTTCCCGTCCTCGCAGCGGACGGTTCGGACCGTGCTCAGGATGATGTTGAGTGCGTTCCGGATGGTTCGGAGCACGTTCCGGATGTTCCGCAACGCGTTCCGGATGGTTCGTTGCCGGCTTCGAACCGTCCGCAGCGCATTCCGGACGTTTCGCAACACGCTGCGGACGGTTCGTTGGCCGTTGAGAATCGTCCGCAATGCGTTCCGGATGGTGTTGCACGGGCTTCGGACAATTCGCAGTGTGCTCCGGACGGTTCACTGCCGGCTCAGAACCGTCCGTAACGCGTTCAGGATGGTTCGATCTGCGTTTCGGACGGTTCGGTGTCCACTCAGAACCGTCCGCAATGCGCTCCAAACCATCCTGTGCGCGGACAGGCTCCTCCCGAACCCCACCTCGATCCACCGGATTGCGCCCGGCGCCGCTCTCTGTGGACGGCGGACCGTCCTGTCTGCGAGGAGGGTCATCCGCTGTCCGGTCCGGATCGAGAAGGACAGGGACAGCAGGGCCCGCGAAGATAGAGGTCGGGCTATACTCTCAGGCAGGAGCCTTCCTATGAAGCGCTGGATCGCCGCCGGCCTCTGTGCCTTCGCCGCGGCGGAGGCCCAGGGTGCCTGGCCGCCGCCGGTGCCGTCGCAGCTCGTGCTCACGGTGCGCGAGACGGCTGGCGTGGCACGGATGGCCGAGGTGGTTCGCACTGGGGTCCCTCTCCCGCGCAGCCTCGGAGTTTTCGATCCGGCCGGGCTCACGGTCGTTGATGCTTCCGGTCTCCCGGTGCCGGCGGAATTCCGGGTGCTGGCGCGCTGGAACGCCGGCCTTACGGATGTCTCGGCGCCGGTCCAGTGGCTTTTGGTCGCCTTTCCGGCCACGGTACCGGCCGGCGGCTCGGTCATGTTCCGGCTGGTGACCAATGGCTCGGCCGGCGTCAATCCACCTCCTGCGACTCCGTTGCGGCTGACCCAGGCCGGCAATCAGGTGACGGTCGAGACCGGCGCGGCCACGTTCGTCTTGGGCGGCAATCCCGGGGCTCTGTTCGACGAGGTGCGTCTGGCAAACGGTACGCGCCTGGTGTCGGGGAGCGACATGACGGTCCGCACCGGTGGCACGGACGCGGGGCATCCGGCGATGCGGCGGGTGAGGATTGAGCACGCGGATCCCCTCTCCGCGGCGGTGGTGGTCGAGGGAGCCTACGGGACGGCGCCCGTGGGCGGGGGCGGGCTGGGGTCGGTGCGGCGGTATGTGTTCACCGCGGGATCGCCGGCGGCGGTGGTCCGCCATGCCGTGGCCTGGGAGGGGGACCGCTGCGGGGCGGGCAACCTCTCGTGCGGCGGTGCCCCGAACGGGGTGCTCGTGGAGCGCGCCCGCGATGCCCTGACGCTCGACCTCGGCTTTCCCCGTTCGGTGCAGGCGGTGGGGAGCTTTGCTGCGCCCGCCCTCGCCGGCAATGCCGCTGCGGGGCAAGAGGCCCGGGTCCGCCAGCGGCTGCGCGCCTTGCGCAGCGATCCGCTCTCTTTTGAGGTCGTGGTGCCTGGTGTTGTGACGGCGGCCGGCACGAAGGCCGACGGCGGTCTGCTCGCGGTCGGCACCTCGGCTGGTGCGGTCGCGGTGGCGCTCGCCCGCATGCACCGGTCCGAGCCGCAGGCGCTTCGTCTCCTGTCGGATGGCCGCCTCGCGATCGACCTGGCGGACGACCGGGTCTGGCTCGGGGCGCGCCAGGGGGTGTTCGCCTCGCTCGCGGTCGCCGCGCTGCCCGCCGCGCCGTCGCGGTCCGATCTCGACCGCCGGGTCTGGGCTCCGCTCAACCATCCGCTGCGCGGCTGGCCCTCCCCCGCATGGCTCGCTGCTTCGGAGGCGGTGGACGAATTCCCTGTCGGTCCTCTTCCCGCCGGCCTTCAGGGGTACGACGACCTGATCGGCCAGGTGCTCGCCCACACGCTCGCCGGGATCGACGAGAAGGGGCTCGCAGGGCTTGCCACGTTCGGCCTCTACCCGCGCGAGTGGGGACGGTGGTCGGACGAGATCGACTGCGCGCCCGGCGCCGATCCGACGCCGGGGGAGGCCTGGGACAATCCCTACTGGTGCGCCACCTGGACGGATTACCACAACGCGCTCACGGCTGCGGACGTCCGCGCGATGCGGACTGGCGAGGTAGCCTGGCTCGACGAGATCGCCTTCCCGGGAGCCCTGCGCATGCTGCACACCCAGGTGATGCAGTGCGCTCCGGGTGATCCCTGGTTCTATTGCGGCCAGGCGCCGGCCGGCTATGGCGGCTACCGGGCCGACTTCAACAGCTCGCACGCCTACTTCGACAACCTGTTCTTCTATTACTGGCAGACCGGCGACTCGACGGTGATCGAGACCCTGCGGCGGGGCGGGGAGTCGATGCGCGCCTATCTCTGCTCGCGCCGGCCGGCCGCTCCCTGTCTGCCGGACGACCCGCCGGCGGATGAGTGGGCGCACCTCACCGGCCGTGCGGCCATGCAGTGGTTCGAGGCCTTCCGCTTCCTGGGCCTGGCGAGCGACGACCCGGGCTTTCTCGACGACTGGCGCTCGGGCCTCGCCCGCGCCGCGACGCAGCATTTTGTCCAGCCGCGGCAGGGCGGCCGGAGCTACGGTTTCTGGATGTATGGCGGCGACCCGGTGGACGGGCCGGGCACGGACGCGACCGACCAGCTCTGGATGGTCTCTCTCTATGACATGAATGCGCTGTACCGCCTGGCGCGCGCCACCGAAGACACTGCGATCGGCAATCCGGCTCTGCCGCCGTCCGCGGTCCTGGCCTCCTGGGCGCGCACGCTGGCGGGCCTCGGGCCGACGACGGCGCCGGGCGGCAACGGCACGGCTGCGGGAAACTGGCCAAACGCGCTGTTCTTCACCTGGTCAGGCCCCCGGATCGACGGCACGCTGCAGAGCGTCACGGCAAATCTCGGCGGTGGCGATCCTCTGATCTATGGCACCGGCAAGGCCTGCCTGACCGCCGCGCTGGTCCGCGCCGTGGACGCGACCGGCGAAGCCGACTTGCTGGCGATGGGTGAGGACCTCACGCGGCAGGCGATCGCGGATGCCCTGGCCGAGGTCCAGCCGCTGGGCAAGATCCAGGGGCTCTATCTGGCCCGGCTGCATGCCGCGGTCGCCCGCCTGACTGCTCCTCCGGCTCCGCCGTCACCAGCGTCCTTCTACACGGTTCCCCCTTGCCGGATCGCTGACACCCGCGCGGGTGCCCCTCTCGCGTCCGGCGCGCCACGGCTGTTCCCGGTGGCAGGCTCCTGCGGCGTGCCGCACACGGCGCGGGCCGTAGCCGTCAACCTGACGGTGGTGGCACCTTCGGCCGCCGGGCACGTCACGGTGTATCCGGGCGGCTCGCCGGCCCCGGCCACCAGCTCGATCAGCTTCCGGGCCGGACAGGTGCGCGCCAACAACGCGGTCCTCCTGCTCGGAGCCGGCGGCCTTTCCGCCGTCGCCGTGATCCCGAGCTCGGGGCAGGTCCACCTGGTGATCGACGTGAGCGGCTATTTCGAGTAGATCCTCGCCTCGTCCTTGTTACCTTGACACTCCGCACATACGGAGGTACCTTCCTGTGTGTATTTGGAGGCACCTGAATGGCACGCATGAATGTGGTCTTCGAAGATGCTCTCCTGGAAGAGATGCGGGAGCTCGTACCCTCGCGGCAGCGTAGCGGATTTGTTGAAGAAGCCGTACGGGCGCGGCTTGCGCAGTTGCGGCAGATCCGGGCGGCCGAGGCTGCGGCGGGCGCATGGAGCGGTGAGGGTCGCGGAGAACCGTCTCAGGAGATCGAGGAAAGCCGGCACGCGTGGGGAAACCGGCAGCGCCGGACTGAGCCGGGTTCGGTCGATGGCTGATGTCCTCCTGGATTCCGACGTGGTGATCTGGCACCTTCGAGGAGACACCACGGTCGTGGAGCTTGTCCTTGGTCTGGCGAGGAGGGGTCGCCTCGGGTTGTCGGCGATCACGCGGGCCGAAGTTCTTCTCGGGATGCGCGAGCCCGAGCGGGAGCTCACCCTTCCCTTCCTCGACAGTTGCACGACGCTGCCCGTCACGGCAGCGACTGCAGATCGTGCCGGTGAGATCTTCCGCAGCTTCCGAAGCCAGGGGATTACTCTCTCGCTTCCCGATGCCCTGATCGGGGCCACGGCTCTGCTCGCCTCGATTCCCCTCTATACCTGCAATCCCCGCCACTATCCCATGCCGGACCTCGACCTGCGCCCGGTGCCGGATCCGCGGAGGGGATCGACGGCCGTGCCGTCAAAGAGCTCCTGAACCAGCTCAGGGGTTGACGAAGAACCCACGAATCGCTTCAGCCCTGCCGAGAAAAGTCGCTGCCATGTCCGTCCAAGAGGACGGATCGCAAGGTCCTTCCTTTCGAGAGGAGACCCGATATGGAGCGCTTCCGGTGGTTTGTCATCCTGTCCTTTGTGCTGATGCTCGGGTACTGGGCTGAACACGCCTATGCCCAGTCCTGCACCGCCGAAGATCCCCGGATCACGTTCGACACGTCCGGGAAGCTCATCTCCCCCATGCCCTCGCACCTTGGCCCGAAAGACTGCCTCCGCTTCGACGTCCCCCTCAGCGACCGGGACATCGAGGCACCTCAGCTCTCGGCGCTCCAGCACTATCTGGAGGCGATCACCGGCATTAAGGAGGAGCTCCCGAGAAAAGAAGAGAACGAGAAGCTCTGGGGACAGCCTCATTTTGGCGTCACCGACGCCGATCTCCAAGCGGTTCAGGGAGAGCTTTGCGCGCAAGCCCGGGACCTCATCATCAAGCTGAATGCTAAAGGTTCGGCCGGAAGCGCTCAAATGGCGAGCTTTTTCTCCGATCGCCTGAATGCCCTCGGCTGCCCGGCGCCATCCGCTAAACCGCCGCCACCGCCCCGCTTCGTTCCCAACTCAGGCCAGTTGGCCGATCTCAAGCTCAATATGGAGTTGACCTGCATGTCCGGCTCCGGGGCAGTCAGCTCGCTCGCGCCGCCGAATCCTCAAAACCCGTTCGACTTTCGGGTTCCTGCCGACTGCTCTCGACTGCACTACGAGCTCCGCCGGGCCAATCTCCTCTTCACGGCGATGAGCTCCTGGTGGGATACCCATCGTGCCCTCCTGACGCCCGCCATTGTCCAGGCCCAGGAGAAAGCCGCTCTCGTCCTGACGAAGAAACCAGTGGCCGACAGGGATCCCCTCCCGGCCGTGATCGAGAGGTGGCGCAAGACCACAGAGGTCGCCAAGGCAGCGCTCGAACGGCTCAGAAGGGGTGAAGACCTGACTACGGAGCAGGAAAAGGAGCTGTTCGGCGATACGATGAAGGCCCTGGCCACGGCCCTCGGCGCGCTCGCGCCGGACAAGGACCTGCCTGCGGACCAGCGGCAAAAGCTGTTGGCCGACGCCCCGATCCAGAAGGCCATCGAGCAGATCGAGTCAGCCTCCGGAGAAGTCCTCCAGGCGCTGCAAGCGCTGCACCAGGAGTCGACCAGTTCAGGGTGGACCAAACATTGGCTCTGGCTGAGCCGCGGGCTCCCCTCGATCGATCCGTTCAATGCGCCGTCGGACGCGGCGACGCTCGAGGCCAAACGCAAGGAGCTCACGCGCGTCGAGGCCGAGCTCCGTCACTTCGAGCTGATCGCCTCGAATGACGGATTCAGCATTCCCGACGCCACCAGGCTGGATCTCATTCTCGCTCCCTGGGGCGCCAAGAAAAACGAGCGAGACACGCTTGCGAAAGAGGTCCAGGCCCTCGAAAACAAAGTCGCCCAGGCGAGCGATCTGCAGCTCCCTGACGCCCTGCTCTACCAGGGGCTCTTCCCGGCCGATGGGAAGGCCATGATGCGGCATCACGACGCGCAAAACCGCTATATCCTGATGGACCGCATCCCTGTGGTGGAGATTGCCGAGGACCGCCGCATGTTCGTGCTCGTGGCCAACGAAGCTCCCCAGACCCGGCTCAAGCTGGCCGTGACCATCACTCCGATCCAGGAAGATCTGTCCGTGCTCGCCGAGGAGCTGGCCCTGTCCAACCGCGAATTGGCTGCGGCAGATTCCGTGTTCACCCTGGCAGAGGAGATGGTTGTATCCGCGTCCGAAGGTCGGGAAAAGGAGCTGAGCCTCCAGCGCATCGAGCTCATCCAGCAGTTCCTGGAGAAGTTCCAACAGCTCGTCGGCCGGACCGAGCTCCTGCGACGACTGGCCGCCGCTTCCCCCTTCCCGCTCAAGCCCACTCCCGACACCACCCCGGTGCTGGTGAGCCGGATCGTCCCCCACGACGCGCCAAGCCGCGCGCCTGCCCAGACTGCCTATGTCATCAAAGTCGAGAAAGATGGAACGGAGACCCAGGTCGGAGAGGGCACGTACCGGTTCAACAAGCTCTACGCGGTGCGCTTCCGCACAGGCCTTCTCTACAGTGAGCTCGAAACGCGGGACTTCACGGTGACGAACGGCCAGTCCACCGAGACGATCCAGAAGCACGGAGTCGACGGTACATTCGGGGTTCAGGTCTATCCCTGGCGACGGCGTGACATCCGGAGTGAACGGGACCGGTGGATTCCCGTGCTCTATCTGGGGCTATCGATGAAGAGCACGAAGGATCATCTGTTCGGAGGCGTAGGTTTCGAGCCGTACAGCGGCCTGACTTTGATGTATGGCCGGCACCTCGGGCGCGGAGAGGAGCTGGTCCGCGAGAACGACGTTCCCATACGGACCACCGATACCTGGGACGACGCCGCGTTCTATTCGCTCACGGTCGACATCGATTTCTTCAAGCGCCTGCTCTCTCTGGAAGACCTCCTGAATTAGGGTGCACCAGGGCCATGCCGGCGCAACGCCTGTTCGTCGAGATCGACCGCCTCAGGGAGGCCGGCGACGATTTCTCCTGGACGGAGAGGCTTGCGGCCGCTCTTTCTCAGCTCGATCTGGAGACCAGGATCGTCCTGGGCTCCGATCCGGTCGATGAGGACGGCCCGATCGCTTCGCGCGCGGATCTGCACCGTTTGATGACCACGGCGCGGAGCTGCCGAGTTGCGAGCGGATGCGAGAGAACAGGACGCCTGGTACCTGCACCTCCTCGTCGCCCGCTCGCATCCGGACGGGTTCCTGGGACTGATGTTCGACTTCGATTTCGACGACATCCAGAGAGAGGGTTGCGCCATCTTCGTAGAGGCCATCGACAACCTCGGCGCCGGACACCCGGGCCTTTCGGACCTCCTGCGCAGCCGGACGGCCCTACACGAGATCGGGCACTTGCTCAACCTCATCCATCCGCCCGGCTCCTCCCAGGACCTCGGCCTCATGACCCAGACGGCGCGTCTGGTGCGCGACCCCGACTGGAGACAGAAGATCCGGTTCGACTACTCGTCTCCCGATGTCCAGTTCCGCCGCGACAATCCACTGCAGTGCAAACCCGGGACCTCCGTCCGCTTCCGTGGGTCCAACCAGGACGAGGGAGCCGACATCCCGCCCTCTCCCATCTCGGAGGCAGAAGTCCGGTTGCGTCTCGCCGACGGGCTGGAGCCGGATCGGTTTCCCCTCGGAAAGCCCCTGGAGGTCGCGATCGAGATCCAGAACCGCGGCACCGAGGTGTCGAGGATCCCCGCAGCTCCGTCTATCGAGGCGGGTACCGTGATTTTCGAGATCGAGGAGATCGGCCAAGGAAACAAGCGCCGGATCTGCCCTCCCATGGTCGCCTGTGGAGGCTCTCTGGCTACCCATGCGATCGGGCCGGGGGAGCTCATTACCTGGACGGAGTGGGTTTTCTACGATCGTGCCGGATTTGTCATTCCCCGACCTGGAAGCTACTCTCTGCGGGCTTTCGTCGCGACCGAAGACCCGCGTGCCTGGCTTGCCGCCGCTTCCTTGCGTATCGAAGTCGTGCGGCCCAGGGGCGTCGAGCCTGCCACCCTTGAGCGGTTGCTCGATCCAGAGGTCGGCCGCTACCTGTATCTCCGCGGAGCCGGCCACCTCCGGGCGGCCCACCGGCGGGTCCATGCGCTGCTCAGGGAGCTGGAGCCCGGGCTTCTGGCTGCCCCGTTGCAGGCCTGCGTCTCGCGAGTTGCAAAGCAGCGGGCCTTCCGGCGCTCCGGCTCTCCTGCGATGGCCAGGAGAAACATCCGCCAGGCAACAGAAGGGCTTTATCGCGCTCTTGAGCAAGAAAGGAATCGCATGGCGAAGGGGCGCTGGGCTTCCGAGCTCATCGAGATCCATCGCGTCCTCAATCAGACGTCGGAAGCGGATAGGGTCCGGAGATCATTTGAGCACGATCTCGCCACCTATCGGGAGTTGCTGAAGGACGAGCGGCAGTTTTAGTCTCAAGCTTTGCCATGAAGTACCATGAAGTAATAAAAAAGCGCGGGGTCGGGGAGAGGGAGTTGATCCGGCCCCGCGCAGGAGGGAGGCTGCTCTGCTCGGAGCCGTTCAGTCGTTCTTCGCGACCTTGGCGGCTTCCTTCTCGGCCTTCTCTTCGTCGGCCATCCACTTGGCCAGAACCGCCTCGGGGACCGGGGCCAGGGTGGCGGTGAGCTGCTGCCGGGCGCCGTTGCGGGCGACGGTGTAGGTCAACTGGCTGCCCACTTTGAGGTTGGCCTTGGCCGCCTTGACCCTTTCCTTGTCCTGGAGGGAGACGCCGTTGACGGCCACCAGGACGTCGCCGGCGCGGAAGCCGGCCTGCGCCGCCGGGCTGCCGGGAGCGACCGACTTGACGGCATGGGCGCCGTCCCCGGTCTTTTCGATGTCGAGGCCGAGCCAGCCGTGCGCCGCCAGCTTGGCCTTCTTGGCGTCACGGGCGCACTGCTCGCCTCCCGCGAAGACCGCCGGGACGAGTGCGAGCACCAGGGCGAGGGCGAGCAGGGAGACTGTCTTCTTCATGGGTGACCTCCTGGTCGGGGGCCGGAGCCCGCGGCGGAGTGCCGCGTCCCGTTCGACCTTCAGAGTAGAGAGATCCCCTGTAAAACTCCTACAACACGGGGTAAAATCCCGCAACGGGTGTAAATCGTTTGTAAACGGCGCTCCGCCAGGCCGCGGCTGCTCTATATTGACCCCGCCATGAGGCTCGCACGTTCCATCCGCCGCCACACGCTCTGGGTCGGCTTCTTCGCCGTCCTGGTGCCGTTGCTGGTCCTTCTCGCCCTCCAGTACCGCTGGCTGGTCAAGCTGGACCATACGGCTGCCAAGGTTCACAAGGCGACGCTGATCACTTTCGTCGAGGGGGTCTCGACAGAGATCCGGACCGCCTACACCAGCAATGCCGAGCGCGCGCTCAATCTCCCCTCTGTGTGGTTCACTCAGGGCCGGCTGCGGGAAAAGGCGGCTCATCATTTCAAGAAGAAGGGGATCAAGGGCGCCAAGCACCTGTTCGTGATGAGCTTCGTCGACAAGAAGGAGGACATCGGCTATCCCCTCTACTTCGACTCGACCTGCAAGACGTTCGAGCCTCCCGCCTGGTCGCCGGACGTGTTCGCGGTCTGGACGGCCACGTCCCCCTGGCGCTCGCTCGCTCTCAAGGGAGGGACTCTCCAGCGCGCCACGCTCGCCGTGGACGAGCGCCATCCCGACTACCGCATCCTGATGAACCCGATCACGGACGACTCCTGGCGGGTCGTCGGTGTCGCCGGGATGGTTCTCGACGAGGCGTATTTCCAGCATGAGCTGCTGCCCGAGTCGGTCGATCACCTGCTGTCCAAGTTCTTCGCCGGGGAGGCACAGCGTCCGATCGTGACGGTGCGCGACAGCCATGGCCAGCCGGTCTACCGCAGCGAGAAGCTCGACAAGAAGAAGGGGACGATCGAGATCGAGAGGGCCTTTCCCCTGGTGTTCACCGACTGGACGATCAGCCTCGCGAGCCGCGCGCCCGCCGCGGTGGTGGCGCGGCGCAATTTCCTGCTCAATATCGCGCTCTCGGCCGTCCTCGCCGCCGTGCTCCTCGGCGGCCTCGTCCTGTCGTTCCAGACCGCCTCGCGCCAGATGAAGCTGTCGCAGATGAAGAACGAGTTCGTCTCGAACGTCTCGCACGAGCTGCGCACGCCGCTGGCCTCGATCCGCGTCTTCGGCGAGTTCCTCCGCCTCGGCCGCGTGGAGAGCCCGGAAAAGATGCGCGAGTACGGCGACTACATCGAGACCGAGAGCCGCCGTCTGACGCAGCTCATCAACAACATCCTCGATTTCGCCAGCATCGAGTCCGGCCGCAAGAGCTACCGCTTCGAACGGGCCGACCTCGAGGAGGTCATCTCCGAGACGCTCAAGACGTTCGGCGTCCGCTTGCGCCAGAACGGCTTCTGCATCAGGTTCGAAGGACCCGGCGTGCCGCTGCCCCGCCTCTATTTCGACGCCGCGGCGGTGGCCCAGTCGCTCAGCAATCTGCTCGACAACGCGGTCAAGTACTCGAACGGCTCGAAGGAGATCGCCGTCGGGCTTCGGCGCGAGGGCAACTGGGCGGTGATCTGGGTGCGCGACCAGGGGATCGGCATCCCGAAGGACGACCAGGCGAAGATCTTCGAGCGCTTCCACCGGGTAAGCACCGGGCTGGTCCACGACGTCAAGGGGAGCGGCCTCGGGCTCTCGATCGTGCAGCACATCGTCCAGGCCCACCGCGGCCGGGTGTCGGTGGAGAGCCGCGCGGGCGAGGGAAGCACGTTCTCCGTCTATCTGCCGATCGATCCAATGGAATCTCCGGCTCCCGGGGTGCTGACTCCTTCCGAGGCTTGAATGATGCGCAAGGTCCTGATCGTCGAAGATGACGAGGCGATGTCGGTCGCGCTACGCGACGGCTTCCAATATGAAGGTTTTGCGGTGACCCTGGCGACCGACGGCGAGGCTGGCCTGCGCCACGCCGCCGCCGACTCTCCCGACCTGATCCTGCTCGACGTGATGCTTCCCAAGATCACGGGGTTGGACATCTGCAAGAAGCTGAGGGGAGACGGCAATGCGGTGCCGATCATCATGCTGACCGCTCGCGGCCAGGAGATCGACAAGGTCCTGGGCCTGAAGCTCGGCGCGGACGACTATGTCACCAAGCCGTTCGGCTTCATGGAGCTGATGGCCCGGGTGGAAGCGGTGCTGCGCCGCTGCTCGAGCCAGGCCGCGCCGGTCGAGACCTGCCGCTTCGGAGACGTGGCGATCGATTTCAAGGCCCACGAGGCGCGCAAGGGAGGCGAGCTCCTCGACCTCTCCCCTCGCGAGTTCCAGCTCATCGCCTATTTCATCCAGCACCGCGGCGAGGTGGTGACCCGCGAGCAGCTCCTCGACACGGTGTGGGACTACAACGCCATCCCCTTCACCCGCACGGTGGACATGCACATCGCCAAGCTGCGTAAGAAGATCGAGGACAACCCGTCGGACCCCCGGCACCTCGTCACGGTGCACCGCCTGGGCTACAAGTTCACGGGATAGCCCGCAGCCACCGCCAGACCGCCCGCAGGCCGGGCAGCCGGAGGACCGCCTCCCGCGCACGCCAGGTCACGGTCCCCGTCACCTGGCGCAGGTCGTGCTCCAGGTGGTCCCGCTGCACCCGGAGCTCCCTGAAGCTGCCGGTTCTCGTCCTGCAACCGTCCGCTTTCCGCCGCCAGCTCGCGCACTCGAAGGTCGAGCCTCTGCCGCTGCCCGTCGATGTCGTCCACCAGGGAACGGAGGTGGGGCTGCCAGCCGGACCAGGTGTGAAGGTAGGCGGCGACGGCACGGGATTCGGCTTCCGGATCGGGTGGTCCCAGCCGCTCCGCCTCGGCGATCACCTCGCGGTAGAGGCCGACGAGGCCGTCGAGGGCGGGCTCCAGGCCGGCCGTCGCACGGACCCGGCGGGAGACCTCGGCGGCGTCGCGCGGGTCGTAGCGCCCGATCTCCTGGAGCAGGAGGTCGGGACTGTGCGGCCGTGTCAGGGTCCGGAGGCCGAAGTTGAGCCAGCGGAGCTCGTCCAGCCCGGCGCTGGTGACCAGGGTACCGAGCCCGCGGTAGTCGCAGAGGACCACGGCCGTGCCCACGGCGAGCGCTTCGAGCGCGCAGCGCGCTTTGGCGAAAACCAGGTCGTGCTCCCCCAGCATCGTCTCCGGCGCCGCCAGCGCCTTCCCGGCTCCGGAGCCGGAAACGTCCAGCTCCAGGCCGGCGCGGCGGCAGGCCTCCTCGACTGCCGGCAGGTGGGTGTCCCGGCTGGCGTAGTTGCTGAAGACCAGGGCCTTCCGCGGACGCTCGGGCAGGGGGCTGCGGGGCCGAAAACGCTCGAGGTCGACCCAGTTGTGCAGGACCCGGACCTTCTCCTCCGGAACGCTGTTCTCCACCACCAGGCGATCGCGGTTGGTTCCGTCCACCGCCACGTAGCGGAGGATGCGCGGAAAGACCGGCGGCGCGTCGTGCCAGGCCGCCCAGTCGTGGACGACGAAGACAGCGGGCACGCCCGGGAAGCGCAGCAGGGCCGCCATGGTCTGCTGGTGGTGGTGGCCGTGGATGAGGTCCGGGCGGACGGCGAACCGGTCGATGTCGGACACGACCGGGATGCCGGCGGCGCGGATCTCCTCGGCGACCTCCCCCGGGTCGGGGGTGTAGACGACCGGCGCGTGCCCGCGCCGCAGCAGCCCGAGGGCGGCCTCTTTGACGTAGAGCTCCGTGCCGGTACGCGAGGCGAGGGTGATGTTGGTGAAGAGAACCCGCAACGGCCGGCTCATACGGTGCGCCCGAGCTGCCGCAGGGTCCGGGCGAGCGGCAGGAAGTGCTCGCGGAAACGCAGGACCCGGTCGTAATGCCCCGCGGCGACCTGCCGCTCGCCGTAGCGCTCGTAGGAGGGCGGGTCCGCCACCAGGGTCTCGAGGTCCGCCGCGGGGTCGGTGCGGCGCAGGCATTCGACCCGGAACGCATCGGCGCCGTGCCGCGCGAAGGTCCTCTCGACCTCGTCGCGCAGCTCGGGATAGGAACGGGCCGCGGCAAGCTTGCGCTCCAGGTCCTCCGTCTCGAGCTCCAGCCGGACGGCGCAGGGCTGGCCTCCTTCCGCACAACCGTCGGGCGGCCCTTCCAGGAGGAAGTCGTAGCTCTCGATCGGCCGGCCGGTGCGGCGGGAGGCGATCGCCACCGCGGCATCGGTCAGCACCCGGCAGAGGTCGTGGGAGGGGTTGAACCCCTCGATGGCGTCTCCCGCCACCTGCTCGATCCGCTGTCCGATCAGGGCCTCGGCGAGCTCGCGGGCCAGCCCGACCAGGATGTCGATCTTCCCCTCCAGGACGATCTCGTAGAGCTCCCGGTCGGCGAAGCGTCCGAAGACAGGCCCCGGCCGGGCGCCGGCGCGGCAGAGGACCTCCGAGGTCGAGGACATCCGCGAGGTCCCGGTGTGCCCCGATCCGTCCGTGAGAACACAGACCAGCGGGCGCTCACGCTCCAGCCAACCGTGGACTCGCAGCTCATGTCCGGGATGGGCGACGATCAACGCTGAGGAGGAGGTACCGGACGGAGAAGCCATCACGGGAGCCAGTCTATCTGCAACCGGGGATCTCCCGGGTGCGCGAGCGGATTCTACCGTGTCGAATACCCCAATTCTTCCAGCAGCGGTCCGGCGATTCGTTCATAGGCCCGCCGCTCGTCCCGGGTCATCTCGCGGCGCCAGCGCTCAGTGCGTGCGGGCTCGGGCGGTCCGCTGGTGAGCCGGTGCAGGTGCAACCGCTCTTCTTTGCTGATGATCAGCGTGCCATCGGGCGCGTACCGGCTCTCGACCTCCTCCAGGCGCGAACGCGCCCGGCGGTGATACCGCAACATCCCGCGGTGGAAGGAAAGCTCGATGTGGCGGCAGATCCGCTGTAATTCCCCTTCCGGATCGGCGATCAGCTCCTCGAAGCGGACCTCCAGGTACCCTCCCGCGATCTCGCCCTGCCGCCGCGCTTCGGCGATCTGGCTCGACCATTGCCGGGCCAGGCTTGCCATGTCTGTGCCCGGCGCGAACCAGAGCGGCCGCAGCGAGAGAGCCACATCCCGGCCGTCCCGGACGATGTGGACGGCGCACGCTTCCGGCAGGATGCGGCGGATGCCGGCCAGGTGCAGACAGTACGGGGGCGTCTTGTCGCCAAAGCGGCGCTTGCCGCGCCGGCCGGCATAGAGCCGGTAGAACGACCGCAGCCCTTCGGCGACGGAAAACGGCTCCACGTCCAGAAGAACCTGCCACAGCGCCGCCGCCGGCGTCGCAAGATCCTTCCAGGTCGGATACGTGGTGAGCAGCTCCTGGAAGGCCTCGCGGCTGGCGGACCCGGAGGCCTCGAGGGCGATGGCCGCCGGGATGAAATGGGTTTCATGAGGGATCGCCAGGTCCGGATGCGCATCGAGCATCAACCGGAGCAGCGTCGTCCCCGAACGGGCCACTCCGACCACGAAAGGCATCGGACAGGGCGCAGCGTCCGGAGCGATCCGTTGAAGGGCACGAACCCACAACCGGGGGGGCTGCGGCATCCTCATGAGCTGCCTTCCCTTCTACGGCTGAACGGCCGGGCTCTGTATACCTGGGAGGCGGGAGGGTGTCAAGGCGAAGGCCGCCCAGAGCCGTTCGTGGAATTCCGATCCGGCGTCCCCGGGGGAGCCTCTGCTAGAGTTTCTGTACAGAAACCAGCAGCCGGAGGCCACCGATGCCCGCAGCTTCAAGCAGAAAATGGACCACTGGCGGGATCGTCCTGCTCCTCGGCCTGCATCTCGCGGGGTCTGCCTCGCTGTCTGCTGCAGATACCGCCGGCGGTCCCGTGAGCGCCTGGCCGCGCGCGCTCGGCGGCCCCGATCGTGAGACTGCCCTGGGGATCGCGGTGGACGGCCAGGGCAGCTCCTATGTGACCGGCCACTTCCAGGGGAGCACCGCCTTCGGCACGATCCCCCTGGCGGGGTCCGGGCTGACGGACGTCTTCGTGGCGAAGCTCGACCGCCAGGGGCAGGTCCTCTGGGCGCGGGCCTTCGGCGGGCCCGGTGCGGACGAGGGGCGCGCCATCGCGGTCGACAGCACGGGGAGCGTCGTGGCCACCGGGGCCTTCTTCGGGACGGTGGACTTCGACCCGGGCCCGGGCCGCACCGAGCTCACGAGCGCCGGCAGCTCCGACGCCTTCCTCCTCCGCCTGACGCCGGACGGGGACCTCGCCTGGGCCCGCCGCCTGGGAGGGAAGCTCGGCGACGCCGGAATGCGGGTGGCCGCCGGATCCCAGGGTGAGACATGGGTGGCGGGGTCCTTCCAGGGCTCGACGGAGCTGTTCGACAGCGCCGGGAAGACCGACGCCTTCCTCGCCCGTTTCGATGCCGCCGGCGCGCTCACCTGGGCACGGCGGATCGGCGGGTTCAAGGACGACGACGCGCGCGGGGTCGCGGCCGGCCGCAACGGCGAGGTCTGGGTGGCCGGCAACTTCGAGGAGACAGCAGGGATCGGCCCTGGCGGAGGCAGCCTCGCGCTGCAGAGCGCGGGGAAGTCGGACATCTTCGTGCTGCGGCTCGACGCCGCCGGCACGCTCGTCTCCTCCGGCCGGATCGGAGGCCCGCAGGAGGAATCTCTCGGGTCGGCTTCCGCCGCGGGCTCGGGCGGCCTCGCGCTGACCGGCCGGTTCGCGGGCACGGTCGACTTCGACTCCGGGCCGGGCTCCTTCTCCCGGGCCGCCGCGGGAGGGGGCGACGCGTTCGTGATGCGGCTCGAGGGCACAGGACGCCTCGCCTGGGCCCAGCAGCTCGGAGGCAATGGGTCCGACCAGGGGGTTGCGGTGGCGGGCAACCGGGAAGGGACCGTGGTGGCCACCGGCCATCTCGGCGGCAGGGACGATTTCGCCTTCGCCGTCGAGTACTCGCCGCAGGGACAGGAGATCTGGAGTCTCCGCCTGAGCGCGTCGGACGGCCTCGAGGCGCTGGCCGTCGCGCTCGGGGCCGACGAGACGCCCTATGTCGCCGGCGCCTTCAAGGGGCAGACGGACGCGCTGCCGGAGACCGGGGCCGAGCCCGTCAAGGCGGCGGGCAAGAGCGATGCGTTCGTCTGGCGGCTGGTGCCCAGGGGACCGGCGCGTCGCCGACCTTGAGGCGGTGAAAGCCGTCTCCGAGTCCGTCTTGGAGAGGGCGGCTCCCGAGATCTTTTGCCGCAGATCCCCTCTCCTCGCCAGGTCTGGGGTGCGCCACCACATGCTACTCTTCTTTCGAAAGGTTATTTCCAGATGGATGCTTGAGAATCTAGTGAAATCTAGCTCCATAATCCGTTTACTTCCGCGAGCACGGGCTCCATGGAGGCTCCCGTTGGCTCGCGGAGAGGAGGAGATCCATGCGGTACAAGACGTTTCGCTCCCTGACCCCCGCCTTCGTCCTGGCCGCCGTGCTCTGCCTGACGGGCATGCCGGCGTCGGCCGCTCCGCAGGGCGAGGGGGCCTCGCCGGCCATCGAGAGCGTCGAGATCGGATGGCTGTCCGGGCTCTCGCAATGGATTGGGCAGATCTGGAGCGGGGGCGGTCTGCTCGGGCAGAGCCAGGTGAGCGCCGCGCCCACAGCCGATGTCTCCCATGATGGAGTCGGAGAGCCGGAGTCCCTTCAGGCTTCTGGCAGAGACTACGGTCCGGCTCTCGATCCCAACGGCCGGCGCTGATCTTCCGGCGTCCACCACGTTCTGTGCGACAATGAGGCGGTCTCATTTGAAGCTCAGGAGGGAATCGGGATGGCCGGAGGAGACCGTGAGCACCCCACCCCCGCGGCGCTGGACCGTTTTCTGCGGGGAGGTCTGACGCCCCGCGAGGCGGTTCCCATCGTCGTCCACCTGCTCGCCGGCTGCGCGGCCTGCAAGGAGCAGATGGCCCCCCTCGCGAGGGTGGTGTTCGGCCGTGGCACTCTTCCCGAGCCTGCCGCCGGCAGTGGCACGGAGTACGACTTTCCCCTCTTCCGGGCCTTCGCCGCCGTCCGGCGGCTCGCAGCGGCCCGTGTCCAGGAGCGGGACGAGGCGCGGCACGAGCAGGCCCGGCCGCGGGAAGTCCCACCGCCGGCTCCCCTCTCCCCCGCCGCACGGAGCGCGCGCGACCGGCTGCGCTGCGAGACGTTCCTGGAGCAGTGCCGGAGCCTGCGCCACAACGACCCCGAGGGCGCCGTGCTCCTGGCGCGGCTGGCGGTGACCGTCGCGGAGCGCCTCACCGCGGAGACCGCCGAAGAGGCCGGGGCCATCGTCGACCTCCAGGCCCGCGCTCTGGCCGAGCTCGGCAACACCCGCCGCGTGGCGGGCGACCTGCCCGGTGCGGAGACCGACCTCGCCCGCGCCCTCGAGCGGGCCGGACTGGGCACGGGAGACCCGCTGCTCCTCGCCCGCATCATGGACCTCAGCGCCTCCGTCTACACCGGCCAGCGCCGCTTCGACGAAGCCTTTCGGCTCCTCGACTGGACCCATGCGATCTACCTGGCACAAGGCGACGAGCACTGGGCCGGACGGACCTTGATCAGCAAGGGTATTTCGGCCGGCTACGCGCTGGACGCCGACGCGGCCATCCGCCTGATCGGCGAGGGGTTGCGCCTGATCGATCCCCGGCGCGATCCGGGGCTCGTCCTGGTCGGCGTGCACAGCCTCATCAACTTCCTCGTCGACGGCTCGCGCTTCGCCGAGGCAAGCAAGCTGATCGACCTCAGCCGCGAGCTCTATGCGGCGTACGGCGAGCGCTTCGAGCAGCTCAAGGCCCGCTGGGTGGAAGGCCGGATCGCGGCGGCCCTGGGGGACGACGCTAGGGCCGAGGAGGCGTTCCTCGAAGTGCGGGCCGGCTTCGAGAGGGGCGAGCTCCCCTGCGAAGCCGCCCTCGTCGCGCTCGACCTCGCGGCGGTTTGGCTGCGCCAGGACCGGACCTGCGAGATCCGGGAGCTGATCGACCAGACCGTGGCGATCTTCCGGGCACGCAAGATGCGGCGCGAGGCCATCGGCGCGCTTCTCATGCTGCGCGAGGCCTGCGAAAAGCAGCAGGCCACTGTAGCGCTGCTCCAAGCCGTCGCCGCCGAGCTCGAGCGCCTCGAGCCCGCGCGGCGGAAGTAGGCTCCGCACTCCTCATCGCGTGGGGCCTCTAGCTCTCGTCAGCCCCGATTTCGTCTCGGCTTGTCGCCTTCAGGCACGTTCGACTCCCCCCTGTCCTGCTGCAGATCCTCGTCGGACAGAGCCTCCCGCACGGCCTTGCGGACCAGGCGCTCGAGCTCCCCGGGGTCGACGGTCGGCTTTACAGGCGACGAGGACGCGGCGGGAGCCGGAGGAGACGGCGGCACCGGGCCGCTGCTATTGAAGCCGAGGCGCTGGAACCGGCGCAGGAACTCCTCCATCACGGCCTGGTCGCTGACCGGGCGGGAGTCGGGATAGAGGGTCTGGAAGAAGATACCGGGATCTACGTCGAGAGCGCGAAGGATGGCCAGGACGTGGCGGAACTTCAGCTCCATCCTGCCGGTGAGGACCTGGCTGATATAGCCTGGACCGGCGCCAAGGCGCTGGTCGAGATCCTTGCGGGTGAGCCCGGCCGCCTGCATGACGGTCTCGAGCAGCTTGGTAGCCCGGCGTACCTCGTCTTCGATGGTCATATCAATAGTTTAGCGTACCCTACCATTTCATCCAATCTGGAACCGGGGCGTTCGAGATACTTCTACGAGCCGGGACCTCCCGACCCGGAGAAGCGTAATCGAAGTTTCGCGATTCGACAACGGGTCGGATCGCCGCTGTGCAGGAAGGGGAACTCCTCACGGAGGGCCAGGTCGACGTCTTCGAGGCTCATTGCATGGCCGCCAGGCAGGGACGGCTGCGGGATTCTAACGCCTCGCGAAACGTTCTCGCCTTCCCCGACACTCTAGAGCGAGAGTAGACTCCGGGTTCGAGTCCTGATTCCTATGCGCCCTGGCTTCCGTCCGCGTTGCATCGGCTCTCTCGCCGGCCTGCTCCTGCTGGCCTGCCTCCCCCTGGCCGCGGCCGCTCCCCGCTCCACCGCGGAGCGCGGATTCCCTCTGATCCAGACGTACGCTCCTCCCGACGCGTACACGCAGAGCTACGGCATCACCCGCGATCCGCAAGGCATCCTCTATGTGGCCAACGCCGGCGGCGCCCTGGTCTACGACGGCGCCTGGTGGCGGACGATCCCGGTCGGGAAGAAAGGCACCTGCTTCTCGATCGCCAGCAATCCGGGAGGACAGGTGGCGGTCGGCGGCGTCGACGAGGTCGGGCTCCTCACGCCCGGCCCGGACGGAGCGCTCCGGTACAAGTCGCTCGTCGGCCTTCTCCCTCCGGAGCAGCGGGAGCTCGGCCAGGCGATGCGGATCAATCCCACGCCCGAGGGCTTCGCCTTCATGACGACACGGTGGCTTCTGCTCTGGGACGGGGCCCGGTTTACCACGGTGGCCACGTTCCCGGGCGACCGGCCCTACGCGATGAGCTTCGACGTCGGGAGGTCGGTCTATGTCTGGACGCGCGCCGGGATCTTCCGGCTGGCCGGGTCCCGCCTCGAGCCGGTGCCCGGCGGAGAGGAGTATCACGACCGGCGCGTGGACCTGATCCTGCCGACGGGCCCGTCGGACGCGGAGAGGCTGCTCGTGTCCGTCCGCGGCGAAGGGCTCTTCCTCCTGGAGAACGGACGGAGCGTGCCGTTCGCCCCCGAGGCGTCGCGATGGGCCGCGGAGAAAAAGCTTCTCGCGGGAAGCCGCCTGGCCGACGGGCGATTGGCGATGGGGTCGATCCTGGGCGGCCTCCTGCTCCTGAAGCCGGATGGCGAGGTGGATCAGGTGATCGATTCGTCGGCCGGGCTGTCCGACGACTTTGTGAACGGCACGGTGATCGACCGCGAAGGCGCACTCTGGCTGGCTCTCAACAACGGGCTGGCACGGATCGAAATCGCTTCGCGCCTGTCGATCATCGACCGGCGTCTGGGGCTCCAGGGGAGCGTCTACTCGATGGCCCGGCACCAGGGGGAGCTCTGGGTCGCCACCGCGGCCGGCCTCTTCACCACCACTCCGGGGAGCCCGGCTCTCAGGATGCACGCGGTGCCGGAGGTGAAGATCTCGGCCTGGAGCCTGCTCTCCATGGAAGAGGATCTCCTCGTCGGTACGGCGTATGGGCTCGTTTGGCTTCGCGACGGGAACGCCGTCGAGGTGCCCGGCCTGGGGAGCACGGTGTACGTCCTCGCGCGCTCCCGGAAGGATCCGGAGCGCGTGTGGGCAGGATTGGACAAGGGGCTCTTCGCGCTGCGCCGCGAAGGCCGGGAGTGGCGCGTGGAAGGACAGGTCGAGGGCGCGCCGAGCGACGTGCGCACGGTCATCGAGAGGGACGACGGCGTTCTCTGGCTGGGCAGCGCGCTCGACGGCGTGGCGCGCGTGGAGATCCCGGCAGGATGGCCCCGGAGGGGGCGTTCCCAGGTGCGCCGGATCGAACCGGCCGAGCCAAGGAACGTGCTGCGCCTCGGCAGCCGGCTCATCGTGACGAACGGCAAGCAGACGTTTCGTCTCGACGAACGGAAGGGAACGTTGGCCGAGGATCCGGACTTTACGGCTCTCGGCAAGGAATTCTCGTTCGCTGTCCTGGACGCCGAGGGAAACCTCTGGCTGAATACCAGCCCCCCGTCTGTGGCGGTCCGCCAGGGCGACGGCTGGGAGACGGAGGCGCGCACGATCGAGGTGCCGGTGCGCAGCATCGGCGAAATCCTGGCCGAGCCGGACGGCGTAGTCTGGCTGGCGGCGGAAAATGGGCTCGTTCGCTTCGCCGGGAGCATCCGCGGCAAGGGAGAGACCCTGCCGGCGCCGCTCCTGTCGCGGATGACCGTGGGTGGCGGCTCTGTCCTGTTCGGCGGCGCTCCGGGTGTCGCGCCTGCGGCGGCGGAGCTGCCGTCGAACGCGCGGCGCCTGCGGATCGAGGTCGGACCGGTCTCCTTCCGCGCCGGCCTGCGCTATCAGACCCGCCTGGAGCCACTCGATGCCGGCTGGGGCGAGCCCACGGCGGAGCCCTTCACCGAGCTGACGCGGCTGCCGCCGGACGACTACACCTTCCACGTGCGTACGGTCGGCCCCCTGGGCGAGGTGAGCGAAGCGGCCTCGTGGCCGTTCCGCGTCCTGCCGCCCTGGTACCAGACGTCCTGGGCGATTGCGCTCTGGGCCCTCCTGTTGATCCTTGGAATGATCGGCTTCAGCGGTCTCCGCAGCCGCACCCTGGCCCTGCGGACGGCGCGGCTGGAGGCCCGGGTTACCGCGCAGACTGAAGAGCTGCGGCATACGGTCGAGGAGCTGCGCCGGACCTCCACCGACCTCGAAGCGGCCAACGCGCGGCTCCAGGAGCTGTCGCACCAGGATGAGCTCACCGCCATCGCCAACCGGCGCCGGCTGCAGCAGGTGCTGGAGGAGGAATGGAGCCGCGCCCGGAGGCAGGGCCTGCCGATCGCCTTCGTCCTCCTCGACCTCGACCACTTCAAGCTGTTGAACGATACCCGGGGCCATACCGAAGGGGACCTGTGCCTGAAGGCCCTGGCGCGCTATCTGGCCGAGGCCATCAAGCGGCCCGGGGATCTGGTCGCACGGTATGGCGGCGAGGAGTTCGCGGTGCTCCTGCCCGACACCAACCTCCCCGGCGCGCTGGAGCTCGCCGAGCAGCTCCGCCAGGGGATCGAGGCGCTCGCGCTGCCGCACGAGGCGACTCCCCGGGGCCATGTCACCGCAAGCTTCGGCGTCGCCGCCGTGATCCCGGAGCAGGGCCAGCGGCCGGAAACCCTCATTCAGGCAGCCGACCTCGCGCTCTACCGGGCCAAGACCCGCGGGCGGAACGGAGTCTGCGCAGGCTCCGTGGCCGGTGGGACCCGGCCGGAAATGCCGATCATGAATTTGAAGCCGGTGGCGTAGGGTCGCCTCTATTCCAACGGTGGCGCGAAGATCTCGCTGACGTCGGTCCGCAGGCCCGGCAGGATGCGCGAGACGACCGACTCCCCCTCCCCTCCTCGGGACACCACTTCATAGCTCTTGCGGTCGGCGCTCAGGCCATAAACTACGAGGGTCAGCGCTTTCGGATCGGGGTGCCAGACCTCCGGCACACCTGCATCCAGATAGGCAGCGAGCTTGATCCTGTCGAGCCGGCGAGTGCTCGGTGAAAGGACCTCGATCACCAGGTCCGGCACCCCCTGGAAATTCAAGGCATCGATGCGAGGCACGTTCCCCTTGCGGAAGAAGATGACATCCGGCTGCACCGGCGTGCCGATGCCGAACGGGAGCAGGACATCAAAGGGCGCCGTGAGCACTTCTCCGAGGCGGCGGCTGACAACAAAGCCGTCGAGGTTTCGGAACAATCTCTTCACGGTAAGCTGATGAATGAACGAGGGGGCAGAGCTCACGTATAGATGACCTCGGATCACCTCGTAGCGCTGCCCGTCGTCGGGCAGGAGACAGTAGTCGGCATATGTCCATTGCCCCTGCCTGGGCCAGGATCGGGCATCTTCGCGTTCCGGAAGGATGAGTCGCACCGGCTCGGCCATCGGGTCCTCCTTGCTCCAGAGATGAGATTAGCGGCCCCAGTCGGAGACCGTCAACCCGTGCCGTCGGTCGCGGGAGATCATAACGCGGCGTTCTACCCATCGGCAACTGGCAGGTACTTCTCCGGCAGCGGATTCTCTTCCCGCTCGTTGTCCCAGAGGACTGAGAGGACCCACCAGCGCTCGCCGTCGTGGAAGAGCTGGATGCTGTTGATTCCGCGGAAGGCGGGCTCGCCGTCGGGCGAGTGCCGCGCCTCGTAGGTGCTCCAGGCATGGACGATGTTGCCGAAGCGCTCCTCGCGGCGGGCGATCTCGCGCTCGTACAGGTTGTTGGCCGCGAAGTATGGGGTTCGTGAGGCGATGTAGCCTTCGACGTCGAAGACCTCCAGCCCGTGTCCCCCTCCAGGGCGCGGACGCGCCGGCATCAGGTGGGCGCCGGGCGCGAAGAGATACCGCTCCCGCTCCCAATCCCTCTCCCCTGCCGGACCGGAGATGACATCGTAGATGGCCGTGATGATGGCGTCGATCGACTCCACGTCTTCGCGTCGGGGTCCAGTCATGGCTTCACCGAGCCGTCGCATCGGCCTATCTTAGACGGTGCCTGGAAAGTCCAACGCGAGCCCTGGCCCCTCACCCCCGGCCCCTCTCCCATCCGCACTCACACCCGCCCGGGAGAGGGGAGCCCCCACCCAGAAGTTTCCCGATCATGCTTTTCTCCCCTCTCCCGGGGGAAGGGAGGGCGGATGGGAGAGGGGCCGGGGGTGAGGGCTCCGCACGGAACTTCCCGTCCCCTCACGCGTTAGAGGTCCACAAAGGGAGCACCGCTCCCTGCGCTCTGGTCTTCGAGGAGGGAACCTCATGGCAGGAAGCTTGTCGTCGGATCTCCGTTCGGCCATCCGGATGCTCGCCGGCCGGCCGGGCTTCACCGCCGTAGCCGTCCTCACGCTGGCTCTGGGCATCGGCGCCAACACGGCCATCTTCAGCGTCGTCCATGCCATCCTCCTGCGGCCCCTGCCGTACCGGGACGCCGACCGGCTCGTGCGGGCGACGAACGTCGTCCCGGAAGCCGCCTTCGAGCTCACGGCCGGCGCCGACTACCTCGACTGGAGAGACCAGAGCCAGCTCCTCTCCTCGGTCGCGGCCTTCGACACCACCCGGCTCACGCTGCAGGGCAAGGACCAGCCGGAGCGCATCCGCGTGGGCCGCGTCTCGACGAGCTTCCTGCCGACCCTCGGAGTCCAGCTCGCGCAGGGACGGAACTTCCTGCCGCAGGAGGAGAAGCTCAACGGCGGGCCGGCGGCCATCGTCACCCAGCGCTTCTGGACCCGGCTGCTCGGCACCGGTGCCCGGCTGGACGGACAGACGGTCCGGCTCGACGGCCAGGTCCATCCCATCGTGGGCGTGCTGCCACCCGGCTTCCTCTTCCCGCGGGATGCGGAGGTCGAAATCCTCGTGCCGATGACGCTCGACGAGACAGTGGAGCGCGGCCGGCAGCGGATGACGATCGTGGACGTGATCGGCCGCCTGAATCCAGGGGTCACGCCGGTCCAGGCGCGTACCGAGCTCGACGGCATCCGCCAGCGGGCCGAGGCGGTCGCGCGTGAGGCGGCTGCCCGGGAGGCTCCGCAGGCACAAGAGGGCGCCGTTCCGGGACCGGGAGAGCCTCCCCAGGGTGGGCCTGGAGTGGGTGGACCGGGCGGCGGCGGCCGGATGGTCCGCATCGCAGTTGGCGGGCCGGGCGGTCCTGGAGGGCCTGGTGGCCCACCCCGAGGAGGACCGGGAGGAGGGCCTCGCCGCGGCGGACCGGGCGGTGGACCCGGAGGCGGTCCCTCCGGGCTGCCCGAGACCGTGCTCGAGGTCAAGCCGGTCCGGGAGTGGCTGGTCGGGGATGTCCGCCTCGAGCTGCTGCTCCTCCTCGGGGCCGTCGGATGCGTGCTGCTCATCGCCTGCGCCAACGTGGCCAACCTGCTCCTCGCCCGGGCCACGGCGCGACGCCAGGAGATCGCGGTCCGGGCGGCCCTTGGGGCGGACCGTTGGCGCATCGCCCGCCTGCTCCTGACCGAGAGCACGCTGCTCGGCGTCCTCGGCGGCGTGTGCGGCCTGCTGCTGGCCTTCGCAGGGGTGCGGCCCTTGGTGTCCAGGATCCCCGCCGAGCTCGGCGCCGGGGTGTTCCGCCAGACCGAGATCGGCCTCGACGCTCCCGTGCTGCTGTTCACGCTGGGGCTTTCCGTGGCGACCGGCCTGCTCTTCGGTCTTGCACCGGCCCTCGCAGCCAGCCGGCCCGACCTCCAGGACCCGCTCAAGGAAGGGGGGCAGCGGGGCGGCGGCCGTTCGGGCGTGGCGCGAGGTCTCCTCGTCGCCGCGGAGGTGGCCGTCGCCGCGGTCCTGCTGATCGGCGCGGGGCTGCTCCTGCGCAGCTTCCTGCGTCTGCAGGCGGTCGATCCCGGCTTCGATCCCGAGGGCCTGCTCACGCTGCGGCTCGACCTCGATCCACAGCGGTACTCGTCGGACGCCTCCCGTGCTGCCTTCTTCCAGGAGCTCGCCCGCCGCGTGCGCGGGGTACCGGGGGTGGAATCGGTCGCCTACTCCGATTCCCTGCCGCTCCTCGGCTTTTCCATGATCGTGCGGGGCATGAACGCCCAGGGGCGTCCGCCGTTCGAGCCGGGGCAGGCCCCGGAGATCGGCGTCGCCGCGGTCGGTCCCGACTACTTCCAAACCATGGGCATCCGTCTGCTGCGCGGCCGGGCTTTCCAGGAGAGCGACAGCGCAGGCGGCCAGCCGGTGGCGATCGTCAGCGAAGGCATGGCCAAGCGGCTCTGGGGCTCGGAGGATCCGCTCGGCCGGCGCCTCACCGGCGGCCCGTTGGGCGACGGTGCCTTGGTGGTCGGCCTGGTTCCCGACGTCAAGCAGGACGGCCTCGAGACCACCTCGCGGCGTCTCCAGATGTACCGTCCCTACCTGCAACAGCCGCTGCCCTCCGGCACCCTGGAGGTGCGTGCGCAGGGCGATGCCGCCGCGCTCGCTCCCGCGGTGCGCCGGGAGATCCTCGCCCTCGACCGCAACGTGCCGGTGTTCGACATCAGCACCATGGAAGACCGGCTCGCCAGCTCGGTGGCCGGCCGGCGGTTCAACCTGACACTACTGGGGCTGTTCGCAGTGCTGGCCCTGGTGCTCGCCGCGATCGGCCTGTACGGTGTGCTTTCCTACGCGGTGACCGAACGGACGCACGAGATCGGAATCCGCATGGCTCTTGGCGCACAACGGGAAGGCGTGCTGCGGCTGATCCTGCGGCAGGGTCTGACGCTGGCGGCGGTGGGAGCCGGGGCCGGCCTGGTCCTGGCGTTCCTGACCGGACGCCTGCTGCGCAGCTCGCTCTATGGCGTCACCGCCGCGGACCCGGTGACCTTCGCGGTCATCCCGCTCCTGCTTATGGCGGTCGCCACGCTGTCCTCCTGGCTCCCGGCCTGGCGGGCCACGCGGGTCGACCCGATGATCGCGCTGCGGAATGAGGCCTGATCAGGCGAAGTCGCCGATCCAGAGGACGTGCTCGGCGAGCGGACCGTTGCGCAGGGAATCATAGAGGCGCCGGTCCGCCGTGATCCAAGGGCAGCCGGACTGGACGGCGAGGGCGATGTAGAAGCCGTCAAACAGGGTCAGGCTGTTCTGGAGAGCCAGGGGGAGGGCCGCCGAGACCAGCTCGGCCGTGGGCCGGAGGTTGAACGGAACCTTGCGCAGCTCGGCGACGATGCGGTCCGCCGTCGCCTCGTTGATCTCGCCGCGCCGGACCCGCTTCCAGGCCAAGGTGGCGACCTCGACGAGCAGGACGTCCGGCGCGAGGATCTCGTTGCTCTGCTCGAGGAGGGCATCGGCGCGGTCCGAATGCTCCTCCTGGAAGTACCACTTGGCCGCCACGCTGGCGTCGACGACGTAATGGCGGATCATCAGCGGCGGTCCCGGTCCTGCCGCAGAAGCTCGGCGCTGTCGTTGAACGGGCCGGGGATCTCAGCCCGGATGCGCCGCGCCGCGCGCAGCGCCCGTGCCCGCGACACGCCGAGAGACTCTTCGAGGACAACCTTCGCCTCGTCCTCAATGGAGCGGCCGTGCGGGTCAGCCCGCTTGCGCAGCTCCTCGATGACTTTGGGATCGACGTCGTGCAGCACCAGATGGGCCATGGCAGGGGCTCCCGTCAGGCCCGCATCGTAACCCAGATTCCAACCTGACGGACGTGTCACGTCGGTGTGTCAGATCGTGTCAGATCACGAACGGACGCGCGATCGCCGTTCAAGCCGCGGCGCCGGGGCCTGCGGCTTGTGGAAGGTCAACAGCTTGGCGCCCTCCTGGACCCGTTGCAGCCGATCGAAGACCCTGTCATAGGCCATGGCCGGAACCTCGGGACGCAGGTAGGACTGCACCGCACCCGCGCACTCCGGACAGCCCTGTAGCAGATGGAGGACAACCGAGCGGCTCTCCGCATACGAAGAGGTCCCCTCGGCAAAGCGTTGCAGACTGTGTTCCGAGACCGGATGATTCATAGCATCCCTCCCCTGGCGCCGCACCGCCAGCGATTCCCGGAGCCGCTGTCCTCCAGCGGCTTCCGTCTCGGAGAGGGATAAGAGCAAGAAGCTTGCCGACTTATCAGGGAGAAGAGGCTGAAGGAACGCATGACACTACTCTTCCAAGAAAGAGGACCGAGGCGAGTGCCGAGCGTTCGACTTTGCGGTTCCTGAAAACCGGGAGAATCTCGGCCAAAAGACGCCGCACTTCCTCCGACCGGCCGAGTCCCATGTAGCTGCCAGCGATTTCAAGGGCGACGAGGGCAGCATCGTACTCAAGTCCCTTCTGCGCCAGCTCCTCGCGCGCATCCTGTAGGAGTTTCAAGCCTGCGGAAATCATCCCTTGTCCGATCATGAGCCTTCCTTCGAGCCACTTCCCACGGGTGTGCAGGATGGGATCTTTAAGCCTGCTGTAAAGGGACCTCAACTCCACCCATCTGAGCGAGGCCTCCTCTATTTGACCGAGCTCGATCTGGCATCGAATCACCGCGTGACACGCAGCGAACGTCATACGAGGGTCATTGGAACCGTCGATTTTGGGCATTGCCTCCATGAGGAGCGAGAGGGCACTATCCGGGTCACCTCGGTAGAGAACAGCGATCGCCTGTCCTATCAGGATTTTAGCTAGCATGTGCGGCTTGCCCAGATCCCGCCAGATCTCAGCAGCCTGAGCGTAGAGATGCTCGGCTTCATTGCAACGGAATTGATTAGTCCGTAAGGACGCGAGGTGCCCATAGATCTTGGCCCTCAGCTCTGCATTGCCAGTCCCTCGACGCATCCAATTTCGCGCGGTCATCATGGACTGATCAGCGGCCTCTAGATCACCCGAAATCCGAAGCGCAGTGCCCAATTGAGCGAAGCAGAGTGCCCTCACGTCCGCGAGTGCCTCTCTGCTGGAGCCCGGCTCTTCGAAATGCTCCCCGATCAGCACGGCCAGCCGAGCCCAATGCAGCACCCTCCGCGGGTCTTCGAAGCGTCGAAAGTAGCTGCGCTCGCACAGTAACTCGGCGAGCTCAGGGGACCAGTACCGGCGGCTGTTGCGTACCAGGATTTCTTGGCGAGCCTCAGGTTGAGCATCCAACTCGGCCAGCAGCTCTCTCGAATTCCCCGCGGCCCCCGGAACCTTCGTAGATCCGTGAGAAGCAGAAGCTCTCTCCAATCGAGCGAACATCGCATCGTAAGCACCATCCGGTATACCAGGTCGTTCGAGGGATCTCAGCCGCTTCGCACAAGACGAACATCCCTTCAGAAGATGGGCCACAATTGTGCGGCCCTCCTCCGGAGAGGCGGTCCTCGCAGCGAAGCGCCTCAGGCTCTCCTCGGTAATCGGGTGGCTCATCGGTATGGCCTGCGCCTAGCTAGGCAGCCCTTCCGATCATTCTACGAGAATGGAGAGCCCTGCGTCCTCCTTACCACCCTCCGCCGCCACCCCCACCCGAGCTGCCGCCTCCACCACCCCCTCCCCCGCCGCTGGAGCTGGGCGCGGAGACGCCCGCCGCCAGGCCGGTGGCGGCGGCGGCCCAGGAGCTGGTGGCTCCGCCGCCGCCGAACGAGCCACCCCCTCCGGTCCAGCCCCCTCCTCCCGAGCCGCCGAAAGAGGAGCCGCCTCCAGAGAAAGAACCTGTGCTCTGCGTCATACCGCCGAAGGCCCGGAACCAGCGGTCGACTTCGCTTTGGAGGCCAAAAGCAAGAAGGTAGGGGAACCATTCATCGCGCAGGTCGGGCTCCGAACGGGCGAGCTCCTGGCGGAGCCAGCGCCGGATCGCGGCCAGGACCTTCCGGTGGCGGATCCCTTCCAGGCTCTCCCGCGTCCGCGCGTTGTGGAGCAGGCTGCTCAGGACCGTGACCGGCAGCAGGGCGAGAGCGAGGTTGCCGAAGAGGCCCATGCGCGGCAAGATCCTGCCGGGCTCGAAAAACCAGTCGGCGTAAAAGCTCGCCAGCACGCCGAGCCCGAAAACGCCGAGCGCGGGGAGCAGAAAGCCCAGGGAGGCGACATCGAGTCGCTCGGTGCGGTGGCGCCAGGAGAAAGCCGCCAGAATGCCTCCGACGTAGAGCCAGGTGACTCCGAAGATCACGATCGCGGCCAGGACCAGCGTCTGCTTCCACTGCGGAATCGCGTCGAGCCCCACCAGAGCCAGCGTTGCGAGCAGGAGGAACAGGGAGCGGCGCCAGCCCGGCTTCGGCGTGGTCTTGCGGACGTCGGGCTGCCGCTCCAGGCGCTGCCACAGCTCCTTCTCGATCAGCGACGCAGGATCGAGGCCGGTCTTCGTCTTCCGGTAGTGCGCCCGAATCTCGTCGGTGTCGACCTCGGCGCGCCCGCCGAAGAACAGCTTTTCGATCAGGTGGCGCTCGTAGCCCACGAATTCGTGCAGTGGCGCGATCCGCCGCAGCCGGAGGGCCTCTTTCTTGAAGAGCAGACCGCGGCGCACGACCTCGCTCGCGAGCTTCCCCTCCGCGACCAGGCGCGCCAGGGTAGCCGCGACCTCGGGCGGCCCTACCTTGCGGTCCCAGAGGGCGCCGACCTCCTCGGGCCGCAGGTCGAACAGGTGCTCCCGCAGCCACTCCGGGTCCGGCCGCTCCGGGACGTCCGGCGACTCATACCGGCCGAGGCCCGCCTCGTGCCGGCGGAAGTCGAGATAAAGCCAGGCCATGGCCGCCAGGGCTCCGAGGAAGAAGAGGGCGCGGAGCGGCGCCGGGGTGACCGCGCGGACTGCCAACAGCCGCGGCGCTCCCGGAGACCGCTCCAGGGCCGCCGGCACGATGACGCTTTGCCCGGGCTCCAGGTTCTTTTTCTCCAGATGCGAGGGAATCCCGGCGCGTGGCTGCCAGACTGGATCGAAGTCGAGGTCGAGCACGAACCGCTCAATGACACCGACCCGATCCGGAAAGGCGAAGTCGTGGCGGAGATAGTAGACGTCGCCATCCCGGTAGATCGCGTTCGAAATCGTGTACTCGAGGAGGTAGGTGATCGGCGTGCGGTCGAAGGGCGGATCCGTAGGCAGACGGCTCCGCCAGCGCAGCGTCGAGCCGTCGGTCCAGTCGTAGTGGTCGACCTGGTCGAGGTCCCCCTCGACGAGCGGCTCCGCCTCCCCCGTCCCGGGGTCGATCCGGGACAGCTTCTGAAAGTCGAGCTTGGGTCCGATCCCTACGAAGAATTCGCGTTCGCCGCCGTTCCAGTCGCCGGTGAACACCATGGTCTGCCGTTCGGCGACGTGCAGGCGCCCGTCGGCGTCCAGGCGGGCCTGGACGGCGATCTCGGGCCAGTAGAGCGTCCGTTCCTGCGCGAAGGCTGGAGGCGCCAGGACCGCCAGGATCACAAGCGTCCGGAGGATCGGGGCGGGCAGGTGCCTTTGGAGACGCGGGCGCATGGGCGTGTCCCCATCTTACCGTTCAAGCGTGCAGCCCGTGCTCCTCGAACTCCTCGGACTCGATCTGAATCGTCAGGTGGTCGATCCCAAAGCGGTTGTGGAGCAGGGCGCGGACCTCCACCAGCTTGGCGCACTCCGCGCATCCCTCCTCCACGACGACGTGGGCGGACAGCGACTCCATGCCGCTGGTGATCGTCCAGCAGTGGAGGTCATGAACCCCGATGACCTCCGGGACCTCCATCAGCGCGTCGCGAACCTCGTCGACGTCGATGTGGTGCGGCGTCCCCTCCATCAGGACGCTGACGGTCTCGCGCAGCAGGCCCCAAGCCGAGTAGACGACCAGCAGCGCGATGAGGATCGAGGCGGCGGGGTCGGCCCAACTCCATCCGAAGGCCCAGATCAGGACACCGGCGGCGATGGCCTGCACGCTACCCAGGGCGTCGGTCAGCACGTGCAGCCAGGCCCCCCGCACGTTCAGGCTCTCCGACCGGCCACCGCTCAGCACGTAGAGGCCGAGCAGGTTGACGATCAGGCCTCCCCCGGCAATGGCCATCATCAGGGGGGCGTCCACCTCGGGAGGGTTGCGCAGCCTTTCGAACGCTTCGAGCAGGATGAACACGGAGATCGCCACCAGGGTCGCGCCGTTGGCGAGAGCGGCGAGGATCTCGGTCCGGTAGTAGCCCCAGGTGCGCCGGGGGGTCGGCGGACGTTGCGACACCCACATGGCGAACAGGGACAAGCCGAGGGCCGCGGTATCCGACAGCATGTGCCCCGCGTCCGCGAGCAGGGCCAGGGACCCGCTGACGAGCCCGCCGACCAACTCGGCCAGCATGTAGACCGCCGTGAGGGCCAGCGTCAGGAGGAGGCGCCGCCGGTTCCGGCTCGCCCGGCCGTGGTGATGCCGGTGGTGGTGCCCGTGCCCAGCGCTCATGCCCTGCATTCTCCTGTGCCTTTCGGCTCCCGGGCAACCCCTGGCCCTCAGCCGGGATGTGGTTCGCGGCTTGCACAGATTCTGTGCCTGGAACCGTCCGGAAGAAACCGGCCAGGATTCAAAGGAGGTACCACCATGGCCCATTCATCCCAGGAGATGGGGCGCTGCATCGAGCTCTGCCAGGAGTGCCACGACGTCTGCCTGTCGACCGTCGGCTACTGCCTGCAGAAGGGGGGAGCCCATGCGGAGCCGGCGCACATCCGGCTGCTGCTCGACTGCGTCGAGATCTGCCAGACCAGCGCCAATTTCATGGTCCGGGGCTCAGAGCTGCACACCGAGACCTGCCGCGCCTGCGCGGAGGTCTGCGAGCGCTGCGCCGAGGACTGTGAGCGGCTGGGCAACGACACCCGGATGCGGGAGTGCGCGGAGACCTGCCGCCAGTGCGCCGAGTCCTGCCGGCACATGTCAGCGGTCGGGGTCCATTGAGAATTTTGGCACGGGGATTTGCGAGATCTCTGCGATAGGAGTACCATGCATACATGGCCGGTCGTTCCGGCCCCGCACAAGCCGGGGGCGGACGATCGCCGGACTCCGGCGCGCGGGTACCTCAACCTCCGGTTGAGCCCTGCGCGTTCGAACCTGCCATCGCCGTGGGATTCCTTTCCGCGGATGCGCCGACCCCCCGACCCGACCCGGTCTCCGCACCCGGGCCGGTAGCCGCGCCCGCGGTCACCAAGGGGGTCGGCTTCTTCAACCCCCTCGTATTAGCATCTGATTTATTCTTTCCGGTGCCCCCTGTGACCATTTCGCCCGGTACCCGTCTCGGCTGCTACGAGATCGTTGCGCCGCTCGGCTCCGGCGGCATGGGAGAGGTCTACCGCGCCCGCGAGGCCAAGGCGGTCGCCTACACCTATGGCCGTTTGCTTTCCGAGCTCTACCTGGTCGAAGGGTTGCGGTGACGCCGATGCTCCGTCTCCAGGTCGCCCCGGCCCATGGCTCCCCATTTGAGCAGCTCTTCGACGGCGAATCGCTCGTCATCGGCCGTTCTACGAATGCCGGGCTGGTGCTCGCCGATCCGTTGCTCTCCCGCCAGCACGCGCGGCTTTTTCGCAGCGGGTCGGAGCTGTTCCTCGAGGACCTGGGCTCCCGGCACGGCACGCTGCTCAACGGCCAGGCTGTGCGGAGCGCCACGCCGGTCCGTCCGGGAGACGTGGTGCGGATCTCCGACTTCACGATCACGCTCCATGCGCCGGAAACAGCCGAGGAAAGCGAGACTCCGCTGGACGGTGCGACCGTGTTCCGCCGGGCCGCGGACATCCTCGACGACGCTTCGCGGGACCCCTCCCGAGTCGAGGGTGAGGAGGCCCTGCGTCGTTACGCCGAGCGGCTACGGCTCGTCAACGAGGTCCACCAGGCCCTGGGGCGGTCGCTCGGCCTTGACGAGCTCCTGGAGCTGATCCTCGACCGGGTGTTCGACCACCTGCGGCCCGAGCGCGGCGCCATCTTTCTCCGCACCGCCGGCGGCGGGCACCGGCGTGCCGCCAGCCGCTCCGCTGTGGGCACCCTTGAGGAGCTGCCCTGCTCCCGCAGCCTGGTCCGTGAGGTCGCGGACAAAGGATTGGCGGCCCTCGTCCTCGACGTGCAGACCGACCAGCGTTTCTCACAGGCCCAGAGCCTGCGGATCTTCGGCGTGCGGAGCCTGGTCGCAGCCCCCATGCTCGGCCCGGAGGGTCCGCTGGGAATGATCGCGCTCGACTCGCGCCTCCTGGTACGGCAGTTCACCGAGGAGGACATGGACCTCCTCATCTCTCTCGCTTCGGTCGCTGCTCTCCACCTGCGCAACGCGGCCCTCGCGCTCGAAGCAGCCGAGCGGCGACGTTTCGAAGAGGAGGTGGCGCTGGCGCGGCGCATCCAGCTCGCCCTGCTCCCCGACCACCTGCCGGAGGTCGCCGGCTATGAGCTCCACGGCGGCACGGTCCCCTCGCGCGGCGTGTCCGGCGACTATTACCAGGTCCTCGTCCGGCGCTCCGGCGAGGAGTGCGTCCTCCTGGTGGCCGACGTCGCCGGCAAGGGAATGGCGGCTTCTCTGCTGACGGCGAGCCTGGAAGCCCTTGCCGCCGGACCGATCGAGGACGGCCTGCCGCCCGACCAGATCTGCGACCGGCTCTCCCGCCAGCTCCACCGCCGCACACCGCCCGAGAAGTACGCCACCGCCTTCGTCGCCGTGCTCGAGACGGCGAGCGGCATCGTCCGCTACACCAACGCCGGCCACAACCCGCCCCTCCTCGTCCGCGCTACGGGCGAGGTGGAACGGCTGGGGCCGACGGGCATCCCCATCGCGCTCCTCGTCGCCGCGCCGTACCGCCTGGCCGAGACGCTCCTCGGCCCGGAGGACATGCTGGTGATCTACACGGACGGGCTCGTCGAGGCGGTGAATCCTGATGACGAGGAGTACGGCCTGGAGCGGCTGACCGCAGCCTGTCTCCGGCACCGGTCAGCGAGCTGTGAAGAGATCGCAGCGGCTCTTGCGGACGACCTGGAGGCGTTCGCTGGCGGCATCCCATTCGCTGATGACCGGACGCTGCTGCTGGCGCGCCGCCGGCCGGCTTGACGGACCTGCCCCGGCCGGGGCGCCCCCCCTCACACCATCGCTTCCGAGCTCAGCTCGGGATGCCCTCTCATGAAGGAGACGAGGGTCGGCAGGTACGAGCGCAGCGGCGGCGCCTGGAGGCCGCTGCCGGCCAGGTCGGCGACGGTGTGGGAGGTGTCGTAGTAGGTCGGGTGGACGAAATAGTCGATGGCCGCCGAGGGGATCTGCATCAGGCGGTAGACCCCGGGCAGCCAGTCGATGGCGGTCTTGGCGATCCCGACCGGCAGCGGCACACGGACGACGACGCGGCCCGTGGCGCGGGCGACGGCGGTGAGGATCTCGTCGATCGTCAACGGCTCGGGATCGGCGAGTTGGTAGACCCTGCCCAGGGACTTGTCCTCGCCGCTCAGATGGGCGATGGCTCCGATCACGAAGTCCCGCGGCACAAGGTTCAGGCGCGTGCGGTGGGTATCCCCCACGACCGGCATCAGGGCCAGGCCCGGCTGTTTCAGGAGCCAACGGATCGCGAAGTACGGGCCGTCGTATTTCTGCGTCGCGCCCGTCTGGCTGTCCCCGACCACGATCGCCGGCCGGTAGATGGTCGCCGGCAGGCCCTTCTTCATCCGCTCCTGGACCTCCACCTCGGCGAGGAACTTGGTCTCCTCGTAAAAGTTGTTGAAGGTCTGCCCCTTGGCGAGGTCGGTCTCGCGGAAGATCCCGGCGTAGCGGCCTGATACGTAGCAGGTGCTGACGTACTGGAACCGCGTCAGCCCGTCGCAACCCTCGGCGAAGTCGAGGACGTTGCGGGTGCCTTCGACATTGATCTTCATTCCCACGCCGCGGCGGACGCTCAGGTCGTAGACGGCGGCAAGGTGCCAGACCTCGGTGATGCCCTGCTGGAGGGCGCTCGGACTCTCCAGGCCGAGGCCGGGGCGAGTGATGTCCCCTTCGACGAGGCGGATGCGGCCGGCGTAGCGCGGCTCGCGGGCCTCGATCTCCCGCACGCGCTGGCGGGCGAGGTCGGCGAACTTGGGCTGGACGAGGCAGACGACGTCATCCGCCGCGGAACGCGCGAGGACGCGCGGCACGAGCTCCGAGCCCAGGAATCCCGGAAAACCCGTGAAGAAGTGCGTGGGCATGAGAAACATCCCTCCTCCCGGCCGCCTCAGCGCAGGCCGGGGATGTGACGCAGGGCCTTGAGCGTCATGCTGAGCGCCCGGCTGAAGATCTCGTCGGCGACTCCCGCCGGAGCGGCGAGCGGCAGGCCGCGCTGGATGGCGACGGTCTGTGCTTCGGTGTATTTGAGGATGCCTTGGGCGCCATGACGGCGGCCCAGGCCGGAATCCTTGAAGCCGCCCATGGGTGCGTCGACCGAGGCCCAGGCCGCGGCATAGGCCTCGTTGACGTTGACCGTGCCGGCCTGGAGGCGGGTCGCGATCCGATGGCCATGGTCGAGGTCGCGCGTCCAGACGCTGGCGTTGAGGCCGTACCGGCTGGCGTTCGCCCGTTCGATGGCGTCGTGAACGGACTCGAAACGCTCGACCGATACGACCGGACCGAAGGTCTCCTCGGCGAAGACCGTCATGTCCGGTGTGACGCCGGTCAGGATGGTCGGCTCGTAGTAAGTCGGGCCGAGGTCAGGCCGCGTCTGGCCGCCGGCAAGGACGGTCGCGCCCTTGGCCACGGCATCGCGCACGTGCCCGTCCACCTTGGCGAGGTGGTCGACCGAGATCAGACAGCCCATGTCGGCCTCGTAGTCGAGGCTGGCGGCGAGCCGCAGGGCCTTCGTCTCGCGCACGAAGAGGTCGACGAAGCGGTGATGGATCGCGTCGTGGACGTACAGCCGCTCGATCGAGATGCAGAGCTGCCCGGCGCTGCTGAAGCAGCCGCGGATCGCCCCGGCGACCGCCGCTTCGAGGTCGGCGTCGGCCAGGACGAGCATGGGGTTCTTGCCACCCAGCTCCAGCGAGCAGCCGATCAGGCGCTCGCCGGCCTGTCGCGCCACCTTGCGGCCGGTCGCGGTGCTGCCGGTGAAGCCGAGGAAATCGCAGCTCTCGATCAGGGGGGTCCCGAGCACCGCTCCCTCGCCGGTCACGACATGGAGGAGCCCGGCAGGGAGCCCCGCCTCGGCCAGCAGGTCCACGGCCCAGAGCGCCGTAAACGGGGTTTTCTGGTCCGGCTTGAGGACGACGGCATTGCCGGCCATCAGGGCCGGGATGGCGTCGGTCACGGCCATCGAGAGCGGATAGTTCCAGGGCGCGATGATCCCCACGACGCCCACCGGGTGGTGGTGCTCCCAGGCCACGGTGATTCCGGGCAGGGCTCCCCTCCGGCGCCGCGGCGCCAGGTGATCCTCCGCATTCAAGGCGTAATAGCGGGCCACGATGGCCGTGTCCGCGACCTCCTCGAAGGCGTGCTTCCGTGCCTTGCCGGACTCGAGCTGGATCAGGTCCAGGATCTCCTCCTGGCGCTCGAGCAGCAGGTCGTGGAAGCGGACGAACACCTCCGCCCGCTCTTCGAAGGTGCGGTGCGCCCAATCCTCCTGCGCAGTCCGAGCCCGGCGCACCGCTTCCCGGACGTCGTCAGGGGTGCACAGAGGGACCTCGCCCAGGAGCTGCCCGGTCGCAGGAGCATGGACCGCCAGGGCCTCGCGCGGGCCTGCGGTCGTCACCCGGGCCGCCAGGTCGTCCAGCTTGACGGGGGTCGGAATCGTTTCGCTGAGGATGGCCATGTTGAAGCTCCATCAGGTCGCCGGAGACCCGGCGACGGTCGCTGGTCAGCGTGCCACAGGACGGCGATTACGTCAAGCTGCGGCAAGCCGATAACGCGGCGCGGCATCCCTGGACTGTGCTAAGCTATAACAGCATAAAGAGGAGGGCCCCGATGAGCACTTTGTGGCGGTCGAGCTGTACCCTGGCTGTGGTGCTGGTCCTCTGCGCGATGGCTGCCGCCGGCGCGCAATCTCCCTATCTGGTGGCGGACCTCAACCAGGCCTCGATCAACGGCAGCGCGCTCCCGGAGGCGTCGTTCAGCCATGTCCAGGCAGCGGACCTCGGGGGCGTGCTCTACTTCGCCGCGGCCGACCCTGCGCATGGCAGCGAGCTGTGGCGCAGCGACGGGACAGCCGCAGGGACCCGGCGGGTGGCCGACATCTGGCCTGGACCCGTAGGCTCCTTCATTCAGGAGCTCTTCTCGGATGGGAAGCGGCTCTATTTCATCGCGTCGGACGGTGTGTTCGGCCAGGAGGCCTGGACCTCGGACGGCACCCGCCAGGGCACCCGGATGCTCCGCGACGTCTGTCCAGGCCCCTGCTCGTCCTACCTCGATCGCTCCTCGTTCACCGCCGCGGGCGGCCGGGTCTTTTTCCGCGCCAATCCCGCTTCGGGGAACGAGAAGCTCTGGGTGACCGACGGCACCCGGGAAGGCACGCGCGTCGCCTTCGATCCCGCTTCGGCGCCTGGCTTCATGGCCGGACCTCTGGTCTCCCTGCCGGACGCCCTCTTGTTCACAGTGACCTACGACTACTCCTCCTACCAGCTCTGGCGCAGCGACGGCACATCCCTCGGAACCTATCGGATCGACTTCAATCCTGGCGGGACTCTGAAGTACCTCCTGGATCTCACGGCAGCGGGCCGCCGGGCGTTCTTCTGGGCTTCGGAAGAACCGTTGAGCGCGAAAAAAGACCTGTGGGTGACGGATGGCACCCGCGCCGGAACTTTCGCGGTCCGCCCGGACAGTGCCCCGTGGATGCCTGCGGCCTGGAACGACCTGCTGTTCTATTTCCACGACGGAGATCTCTGGCGCTCGGACGGCACCCCGGCGGGAACCTCCATGGTGCACCATTTCGGGCCGGGTTTTTGGGTGGACCGGATCGCCTCCTCGGGCTGCGGCGCTCTTCTCTGGATGCGAGAGCCTGCGACCGGCCGCTTCTCCATCTGGTCCAGCCAGGGGACGACGGCCACGACCCGGCAGGTCTGGCAATCCGGCTCAGAAGGCTGGATCTTCGATCTGCAGAGCGTCGCCGACCGCGCCTTTTTCCTCTTCCGCGAAGGCAGCTCCGTGGACCTGTGGGAGATCGCGGGCGACACCTGCCAGGCGCGGAACGCTGCCGCTTTGTGCGGAGCTCAACGGAGCTGCCTCTCGCCCGGACCGCCTTTCTACACCGGCTACTCCGAAGGAAGCCGCCTG
The DNA here is from genome assembly GCA_963842525.1 of uncultured Holophagales bacterium. Lineage (GTDB taxonomy): Bacteria > Acidobacteriota > Thermoanaerobaculia > Multivoradales > UBA5704 > UBA5704. The sequence continues at coordinate 231,548 of CAWJGT010000004.1, read as the reverse complement.
ATCGCAACAGGCGCCAGGGTGTGCTTCAACCTGCGTCTCGCGGAGACCGGCGCAGAGCTCTGGTGCTCGGACGGCACCGAGGCCGGCACCGCGCTGGTCCGCGACATCCATGCGGGCCCCGGGTCTGCCGTGTCGGACATCGCGGCTCTGGGGCGTTGGGCGATGTTTTCGGCCCGCAGCGGCGACGAAGCCGCGTTTCTCTGGCGCAGCGACGGCACTGCCGCGCGGACCAGGCCGGTGAACCGCCAGGTGGCCTGGCCGCAGGCCTTTGCGCGTGGCGGGGGCCGCCTCTGGTTCAGCGGCGCAAACCCGCAACAACCGGGATTGCACCAGGGCCTCTGGCGGACCGATGGAACGGCCCATGGGACCGCACGGATGACCGAGGTCTTCAACATCGAAGAGATCACGCCCGACGGCACCGGAGCCTTTTTCAGCGCCAGCACGGAGGACAGCCACTTCAGGGGCAGCGGGCACGAGCCGTGGATCAGCAACGGCACGCCCGCCGGAACCCACCTCCTAGACGACCTCAATCGGCAGATCTATCAGCCGCCGATCACCTCTCCGCCCGTCATCGGCTCGTCCAGCCCCAGCGGAGCCGTACGGATCGGCTCGCAGCTCCTCTTCGCGGCCGACGACGGCCTCACCGGCCGCGAGCTGTGGGCCACCGACGGCACCGCCCCCGGCACCCGGCCGGTGCTCGACATCGACCCGCGCGTCGATGCGCAGGATGGCGAGACGTCGACCCACAGCTCCAATCCCGAATTCCTGCTGCGCCTCGGCAACACCGTGCTCTTCGCCGCGGGAGAGGAAACAGCCGGCCGCGAGCTCTGGCGAAGCGACGGCACGCCCGCGGGAACGCGGCTCGTCCGCGACCTGCTGCCCGGGGCCGCCGGCTCCTCGCCCCGCGAGCTGGTCGCGCTTGGCGGCAAGGTCTATTTCCTCGCGGAGACCGGCACCGGGGAGGGGCTCTGGCGCACGGACGGCACCGCGGCCGGGACCGTCCTGATCCGCCGCCTGGCCTTGCAGGGCGTGCCCTCGCGAGGACACGACCTGACCGTGGCCGGCAACCTGCTCTTCTTCGTCGTGGACAACGAGACGACCGGCCCGGAGCTGTTCGTCAGCGATGGCACCTTCCGCGGCACCCGCCTTCTGGAGCTGCGGCCGGGTCCCAAGGGCTCCTACCCGCAGGCTCTGACGGCGATCGGCGGCAGGCTGCTCTTCGCCGCGGACGACGGCGAGGCCGGCCTGGAGCCCTGGATCAGCAACGGCACGCCCGGCGGCACCCGCCGTCTCGGCGATCTCGCTCCCGGGCCGGATGCCTCCTCACCGTCCAGCTTCACGGCCACGGACAAGCTGCTGTTCTTCGGCGCCGACGACGGGACCCACGGCCGCGAGCTGTGGGCGCTCCCTCTCGCCGGATTGTGACGCTGGTTCGACATCCGCGGGAGGGTGAATAGGGCATGTTAGGCTCAGCCCATGGATCGCGACGAAGCCCTGCGGCTGATGGAGGATCTGGAATCCGATCGGGTCGAGCGCACCACCTCTCTTACGGATACCGACAAATTCGCAAAGGCGATCTGTGCGTTCGCCAACGATATGCCGCAAAACCGCCAGCCCGGCTACCTCTTCGTAGGAGTGCGCGACGACGGAGTACCGTCCGGGGCCGCCATCACGGACCAGCTTCTGCAGAACCTTGCGGCTATTCGGGCGGACGGCAACATCCAGCCGCTCCCTGCCATGGCCGTGCAGCGCCTTGTGGCTCCCGGAGGGGATGTCGCAGTGGTCGAGGTGCTTCCGTCCGACCTGCCGCCCGTGCGTTACAAAGGCCAGATCTGGATACGGGTCGGTCCGCGGCGTGCGATTGCCAGCGAGACCGAGGAGCGGATTCTCGCGGAGCGCCGGCTGGCCCTCGCCCGCACCTGGGATGCACGCCCCTGCCACGAGGCAGGGCTCGGCGACCTCGTCCTCGACCTCTTCCTGGTGGGCTATCGGCAATTCGCTGTCGCTCCGGAGGTCATTGAGGAAAACAATCGGAGCACGACCGAGCAACTCGCGGCTCTCCGCTTTTTTGATTTGAAGCGCGGTTGCCCGACCCACGCAGCAGTCCTCCTATTCGGCAGGGATCCTCTTTTCTTTGTGCCCGGCGCCTATGTCCAATACGTACGGTATGGGGGGATGACCCAGGTCGATGAGCCCTTGCGGGACCGCCGCTTTTCGGGCGACCTTCTCTCGGTCCTCCGCGGCCTTGATCAGTTGGCCGAAGACGTTGCCGACGCCCGCCCGGCTCCCGGCGAAGGCCTGTCGGAGCGCATGATCTACGACTATCCGCCGCGCGCCCTGCATGAGCTGTTCGTCAATGCCGTGATCCACCGAAGCTATGACGGTTCGAACACTCCGATCCTGGTCAACCACTTCGAGGATCGGATCGAGATCCTCAGCCCGGGCGGGCTCTTTGGTGACCTTACTGTTCGAACAGTTTCCCCGCGGTACCGCCTACCGAAATCCAGTCCTCGCCGAAGCGGCGAAGACCCTTGGCTTCGTCAACCGGTACGGGCGGGGAATTGCCATCGCCCAAGCCGAGCTCACGCGAAATGACTCGCCGCCGCCGGCTTTCGAGATCGGCTCCAATCACTTCCTGGTCAGGGTTCCGAGACGGCCATGAAGGCGGTGGCGTTTTTCAACAACAAGGCAGGTGTTGGCAAGACCACCCTCGTGTACAACCTCGCCTGGATGTATCAGGAGTCTCGGGATCAGCGTCGTGGCGATGGATCTCGATCCGCAGGCAGATCTGACAGCCTCCTTCCTGGAAGAGGAGGCTCTGGTGGATTCATGGCTCGGCGGGAGCGGCCCCCGGACCGTCGTCGAGGTGATCCAACCCCTGCTCGAACCTCTGGGCGATCTCGCCGAGCCGGAATTGCAGGTCGTTGGTGACCGCTTGGCTCTGCTACCAGGAAATCTCGCTCTGGGCCGGTTCGAGGAACGTTTCGCCGAGGCCTGGGCTCGTTGCCAGTGGGAAGACCGAGCTCGGCAGCTCTGAAGCATTCCGCCTCATGACCGCGTTCTACCAGGCCGCCGAACGGGCGGCACGGGCTCGCAATGCCGAGCTCGTGCTGATCGACTGTGGAGCGAGCCTGGATGGGCTCACCAGAGCAGCCTTGGTCGCTTGCGATGCGATCGTGATGCCGCTGGAAGCCGACTTCTACTCGCTCCAGAGCCTGCAAACGATTGGCCCCACGCTCTCCGAGTGGCGCCATGGCTGGAAGGCGCGGTTGGAAGACGTCTCGATGGATCTGTCGAGCCCCTTCGGCGAAATGCGATCGATCGGCTATGTCGTTTTTTCCGATCGCCCCGGGAAAAAATCTCAGCGCTGGATCGAGCGGATTCCCGCCGCCTTTCATCGCGAGATCCTTGGACAACGCAACGATGCGCCTTTGCCGGACGCAGATCCCTACCACCTGGCTACCCTCAAGAGCTACCGCAGTCTTCTGGCGCTAGCCAGGGACGCCCGCAAGCCCATGTTCCTCCTGCGGCCTGCCGACGGCGCCATTGGCGGCTACAGTGAGGCGGTTCTGGACTGCTACCGCGGCTTCAAAGCACTGGCCGTCGCGTCGCCGCCGGCTCAGGGACCCTGTTCGGCAGCCTTCAAGACTGAACAGAGGCTTGAGCGCCCCGTGGCGAAAGTCGATACCGAGACACCGGCCCTGCGCACGTTGCGCACGCGGCTGCGGTCGAGCCTCCAGCATCTGGAGCTGGTCGACGCTGCCTTGAGTCTGGTCGAGGAAACCGCGAAACGCCCCCGGACCCGAAGCAACCGCTTCTCAAAGCGCTGGGGTGACCGGCAAGCCTGAGACCCTCCAGGTCCCGGCCCGGCAGGCAGGCCAGGTCTGCAACTTCTCGCGGGGTGAAAACCTGGAGCTCGCCCTCCTCGCTTTCCATGTCCATTTCCTGGAGTACCTGCGCACGGTGCTGGTCGATGTCCACCTGCGCCATCCTCTCCACACCCTCACCGGGGGAGCGGAAAACGGAGTCTCCTGGGAGCAGATCGTCCAGCGGTTCGAAGGGAAGAGACGGCGCGGACGAGCTCGTGGGCCGGATCCTCGAGGCGACCGGCATCGAGCTCGATCCGGACGCCGGCCGCCAGGCCCACGCCTATCTCGCCATGCGCGACCTGTACGTCTACAACGGCGGCCTGGTGGACGAGGAGTTCGCGCGTCTGCATGGCGAGATCTGGCGCGTCCAGCCCGGCCACAAGCTGCCCCGCAACCTGAAGATCGGCCGCACGGCTGCGCATGCGATCGAGCGGCTTGTCACGGAGCTCGATGCGAAGCTGGCGGGATTGCCTGGAGAGGGGCAACGTTGACGGTCTTCGTAGCTCTCCTGCTGTCCTTCGCGCCGGCCGACCCACCTCCCCAAGCTCCCCTGCCAACGGTCGCCGAAGAGCTGACCGTCACCGCCACCCGGACCGAGCGGCGGCTGGGCGAGACGCCGGCCAGCGTGGTGGTCCTCTCGTCCGAGGAGCTCGCGGCGACCGCGGCTCCGACCGTGGACGATGCCCTGCGCCAGGTGCCGGGGTTCAGCCTGTTCCGGCGCTCGGGCAGCCGCTTCGCCAATCCGACCTCCCAGGGCGTTTCGCTGCGGGGCCTGGGAGCGAGCGGAGCGAGCCGGGCGCTCGTCCTCGCCGACGGCATCCCGCTCAACGATCCTTTCGGCGGATGGATCTATTGGGGACGGGTGCCGCGGGCCTCGCTCGAACGCATCGAGGTGCTGCGGGGCGCCGGCTCGGACCTCTACGGTAGCGCGGCCCTGGGCGGCGTGGTCCAGCTCCTCACCCATGGCGCTCGCGGGCCGCGCCTGGTTGCCGAGGCGTCGTACGGCGAGCTCGAGACTCCCGAGGCTTCTCTCTTCGCCGCGCACGACTGGGGGTCCTGGGGCGCGCGCCTCGCCGCCGAAGGGTTCAGCACGGACGGCTATGTCCAGATCGACCCGGCCGAGCGCGGCCCCGTCGACACACCGGTCGCCTCGCGCCACACCACGGCCGACGCCACCGTGGAGCACCGAAGCCAGGAAGGAGGACGGGCGTTCGTCCGCGGCTCCATCTTCGACGAAACGCGGGACAACGGCACCCGGCTCCAGGACAACGACACCGAGGTCCGCCAGTGGAGCGCGGGGCTCGACCGCCCCCTGGGCGGAGGCTCCCTCGCTGTCCGGGCCTATGGCTCCGACCAGGACTTCCATCAGACCTTTACGGCCGTGGCGGGCGACCGGGCGAGCGAGCGGTTGATCCGGGACCAGCACGTTCCGGCCGAGTCGCTGGGCGGCAGCGTCCAGGCGTCGCATCCTTTCGGAGACCGGCACGCGCTGCACGCGCTGGTCGTTGGGCTCGATCTGCGCGAGGTGCAGGGGTCGAGCGACGAGACCGCGTTCACGGCGACCGGCGGCTCGACCTTCACTTCGGCCGGTGGAGAGCAACGGGCCGCGGGCTCCTATCTGGAGGACGTGGTCCGCGCCACGCCACGCCTGTCTTTCACCGTGGGCGGGCGGTTCGACCTCTGGCGCAACGCCGGAGGGCAGCGTCCCGAGCGCGAAGAGTCCGCGTTCAGCCCCCGGGCCTCCCTCCTCTTCCAGGCCACCGACCGCTGGGCCTGGACCGCCTCGGCGTACCGCGGCTTCCGGGCTCCCACCCTCAACGAGCTCTACCGCGCCTTCCGGGTCGGCGACGTGCTGACCCTGGCCAACGAGGAGCTGCGGGCCGAGCGGCTGGCCGGCGGCGAGACCGGCGGCCTCTTCACCTCATCAGGTAGCAGGCTCACTGCGCGCGGCACGCTCTTCTGGATGGACGTCAACCGGACGATCGCCAATGTCACCCTCTCGACGGCGCCGGGCCTGATCACCCGGCAGCGGCGCAACCTGGGGAAAACCCGTTCGCGGGGGATCGAGGCGGAGCTGACCGCCCGCGCCGGCGACCGCTGGACGCTCTCCGGCGGCTATCTCCTGGCCGACGCCAAAGTGGCAAGCGCGCCGGGAGAGCCCGGCCTGGTGGGACTCCGCATTCCCCAGGTGCCACGGCACCAGGTCACTTTCCAGCTCCGCTTCGACGATCCGCGGATCGCCTCGCTGGGCCTCCAGGCGCGCTGGACCGGCGAGCAGCCCGACGACGACCAGAACCGCTTCCGGCTGGACAGCTTCGCCACGCTCGACGCTGTCGCCTCCCGCGCTGTCGGGCACGGGCTCACCGCCTTCCTGGCCGGAGAGAACCTGACGGACGAGCGCTACGAGATCGGCAAGACCCCGCTCACGACCCTGGGGCCGCCGCGGATGGTGCGGATCGGGCTGCGGCTGCAACGTTGAACCCGTGAGCACTTAGAGGGTGTCTGGAAATTCCTGCGCGAGCCCTGGCCCCTCACCCCCGACCCCTCTCCCATCCGCACTCACACCCGCCCGGGCGAGGGGAGCCTCCACCCAGGAGCTTCCTGATCATGCTTTTCTCCCCTCTCCCGGGGGAAGGGAGGGCGGATGGGAGAGGGGCCGGGGGTGAGGGCCTTCCTGGGCCGCCTCAACCTTTCGAGACACCCTCTTACGGCTTCTTCGCCTTCTCCTCCGCAAGCTGCTTCCGGAAATCCCCCTCCTTGCGCTCCACATAGGCCCGGTAGGCCGCGGGATCGACGAACGGGTTCGATCCGCCCCCCTTCCGCAGGCGCTCGCTCTTCTCCGACAGGTTGAAGAACGCGCCGTGCGCGGCCAGGAAGATGTCACAGGGGAGGGCCTTGAGCACCTCAAAGGTATGGGCGAAGTCGCTCGCGATCTCCGGGTACTTCGGGTTGGCCGTCAGGCTGACGCCTGGAAGGACGGTGGTGCTGCACACGAAGACCACATCGCGGCGCTTCCCCTCGTCCTCGACCTGCATCGTCCAGGAGGTGCACCCGGGCGTGTGGCCCGGCGTGAGGTGGGCGGTCAGCGTAGAGCCGCCGAGCGTGATTTTCTCCCCATCTTTGACGATGCGGTCCGCCTGGACGGGCTTGAAGAGGAAGGTGTCGCCGAGGGCCGGGTCGCCCTTGCCGCCGCGGGCGAGGAGCGGGGCGTCCTTCTCGCTCGCCGCCAGCTTCGCGCCGGTCAGCTCCTTCAGGGTGGCGAGACCGCCGGCGTGGTCGTAATGGGCGTGGCTGTTCAAGAGGACCTTCACATCCTCCAGCCGGAACCCGAGCTTTTTCACGCTCTCGCGGATCAGCGGCACCGTCTCTTCGAAGCCGCTGTCGAGGAGGATGTGCCCCTCCGGCGTCGCGATGAGGTAGGAGGTGATGTCGCTTGCACCTACATAGTAGAGGTTGCCGGCGATCCGGAAGGGCTCGACGGGCTGGTTCCAGGAACGCGACGTCGGGTCGGCCTGCGCCGCGGCGAGGGCGGGCCAGAGGAGGAGGAGGAGGATCAGAAGCCTGCGCATGATAGGGATTGTAGCCGGCGGCTGTCGCACTGGTTTTGCGGAGCGTACGCTGAGCCAGTGTCCCGACACGCTGCTCCAGCGTGAGCTCACGCTGGTTTTGCGGAGCGTACGCTGGGCCAGTGTCCCGACACGCTGCGCCAGCGTGAGCTCACGCTGGTTTTGCGGAGCGGACGCTGGGCCAGTGTCCCGACACGCTGCGCCAGCGTGAGCTCACGCTGGTTTTGCGGAGCGTACGCTGGGCCAGCGTCCCGACACGCTGCGCCAGCGTGAGCTCACGCTGGTTTTGCGGAGCGTACGCTGGGCCAGCGTCCCGACACGCTGCGCCAGCGTGAGCTCACGCTGGGTTTGCGGAGCGTACGCTGGACCAGTGTCCCGACACGCTGCGCCAGCGTGACCTCACGCTGGTTTTGCGGAGCATACGCTGAGCCAGCGTCCCGACACGCTGCGCCAGCGTGAGCTCACGCTGGTTTTGCGGAGCGTTACGCTGAGGCCCCGTCGTGTCATCCTGAGCGGAAGCGAAGGATCTGGGGGAAGGAGGCCGCCCGCGAGCCCGCTCTGGTCTTGGACTCCGGCCGTTTCCACCGCCCAGATCCTTCGCTGCGCTCAGGATGACACGACGGGCTCGGATCACCAGCCGGCCGATCTTGTTCGCTGGTTAGGACTTGCCAGAGAGTCTTCGAGAGTCCTCCGTTGGTCCGTCTGATCAGTCAGAGCGGGATAGCGGAGAGGCCGGTCAAGGAGAGCGCCCGGCTCGGCACCGATCCTCCGGAAAACGATCTCCACCGCCTCTTCCGGAGCAGAGGCCCAGTCTGCGGTGAAGGCGGGCTGGGCATGGAGGAATTCCCAGGCCTTGAGATAGACGACCGGGCATCCCGATCTTGAGCCCGAGGGCAATCTCGGAAAGAGTCCCTGCCTCCTCGTTTGACCTTCGACTGCTTCAGCGGGACGTGGCTCCAAGGCTCGGGGCAAGCACGGGACGCTCTGCAACTGGGAGAGGGGAAGGAGCGAGCCGGAGCTACGCTTCTTTCCCGCCATCATCGACTTCCTCGGGTACGACCCGGTAGAGGCAAATCCGGCCGCCTCTTTGGGAGAGCGCATCAAGAGGACACGGCAGCGGCAGGGGATAAGCCAGCAGGAGCTTGGCCGGAGGCTCGGCCTTGACCCGACGACGATCTGGGCATGGGAGGCGGGCAAGCTGCGGCGACCGTGGCCGCGGTATTCCGTCTCTTTGAGAAGTACGTGAAAGAGTTGTAGCGACCAGCCCGTTTGGCAGGAAGCGAGGACTTGAGGCAGAGGGCAGTTAGCGACGACCGGCCGACTGCCTGAATCGGGCGTCCGATCGTCGCGCCAGCGTCCGATTGACCACTCGAAGTGCGCCGGTTAAGTTGAGACGCATTTGAACAACGGCTTCGCTTACTTCGTATTCCAACGCTGCTTGCGGTACCGTCAGTCCCCGCCACGCGATCCGCAGCGCAGCAGGTCTTGACACCAAAAGAGTGGGGCCAAGCCAGTCCGCCTCAGCTTCCAACTCAGGATCAAAGTTGCGGCATCCTTCCTCTGAAAGGAGTGGACACAGCGGGTGTCCAAGGATTCCATGTGCCAACTCGTGCGCAATATCGCTCGTCTGGCGATTCGGGCTGTTGCCGTCGTTATAGATGATCGCTCTACGGCAACCGTCGAAAACTGTGGCTGCCGAGAAGGCATGCCGTTCGATCCCGAAGAGGCAGTTGACTGCCTCCGGGATATTCTTCCGGTGCAAGCTCAAGGGGTAAACCGGAATGGCTAGATGTTCGGCGAGCCGCCGAGGGGAGAGCGGTGCGTCATCTTCTAGATCCAGTTCAGCACGGAACTCCAACGCGTACTCCTCGGCGTCAGTCTTGAACCCCCTCCGTAGTAGTGCTCTTGGCATCGCTCGGTTCACCTTTCACCAAAACATTGTACGTGACCCGGAGCACCTGCTCAATAGCGTCCGCCGCCTCGGGCGACAGGTGGGCATCAGCGCGAAGATAGCCAACGATCTGGGTCAGTGTGTTAGGAGCCTCGGGGGCTCCTTTTGCACGGGCCATGTAGTTGTCTGACCGCAGCCCTGACCAACTTACCAGTGCGGCAAGACTGTCCACGTCCGGGCGCTTGCCCTGGGCCATTCGGGTCAGGGTAGACGCGCTGATTCCTGCCTCCCGCGCCACCTGCTTCCAAGTCTTCTTCCGAGACCCCCGTTCGGCATCGAGTGCGGCGTAGAACGCCTCGGCATCAAAGGTACCCCGAGACATAGCTAACCTCCTCCAATTTGACTATTGCAATCCAGTTCGATCTTTGGCATACTCCTCCCAGTTCGAGTGTAGCACCGCAGTTGCAAGAGCGGTGCTGCTAACCGGTAAGGTGGTGTAACCCGGGCAAAGCGGGACAGCCCAAAGGAGTCAAAGGCCATGTATTCGTTCGAGATCTACCAAGACCGTATCCAGGAGTACCGTTGGCGCTTTAAGGCCCCCAATGGCGAGATTGTGGCCGTTGGCGAGGGGTACACCACCAAACAAAGCTGCCTATATGCCATTCAGCTCCTCAAGGCCCATGCTGCTACGGCTCCGGTGTACGACCTAACCGTGCAGGCAGCGTATCGGTAACGCAGTTATTCAAGGAGATAACACATGTCCAAGCCAACTTCCGGCCTCCGCCCGGGGCAGCCAGCCCCGTTCTCCGGTCAGTATCAGATTGAAGGCCCGCGCGGAGGGCGCGGCCCAGAGCGTACCGTACCGGCAGGGTCCACTCTGCCCCCGACCCCTAACACTGGCAGTACATACCGGCTGGTTGATCGTACGCGCAACGGATCAGGGACCGGCAAGAAGTAGCTTTCCTTGGCCAGAGCCCGGGGTTTCGTCCAAGCCGACCACGGGTCTAGGCCTACAAGATCTAGGTCCCAGCGCCGATGCGTTTCAAGGTCGAGGCCAAAGATGCGGACCTCTCCCGCGGTGGGTGTGGTGAGGCAGCCGATCAGGAGCTGGATCGTGGCGCTGGCTCGTCGTGGTCTTGCCGGCGCCGTTGGGCCGAGCAGGCCAAGAATCTCGCCGCGCCGGAGGTCGAAGGAGATGCCGTCGACCGCTGTCACGGCTCCTCCGGTCCGCTCGCGCGGCCGCGGGCGCCATTCTATGGCTAGGCTTGTCTCCAGCCAGGACGGAGATTTTACAGCCCCTAGGCTTCATCGTATGATTCTACTGATGCAGTAGGAGGTGCAGTATGCGCACCACAATCTCGATACCCGACGAGCTCTTTACGGAGATTAAGGCGATGCTGGGAGAGAGGGCGTTCAGCGACTTTGCCGGCGAGGCGATCCGGGAGAGGCTGGAGCAGCTCAAGCGGGAGAGCCTCGCTCGGGAGATGGAAGCCGGTTATCGGGCGGAAGCCGAGTCCTCTTCGTTGGACGAGGACTGGACGAGCGTGGAGCTCGACGGGCTTTGATTCGGCGGGGGATGTCTACCCTCGACCGACATCTCTGGTTCTGATCCTCTGCAGCAGCCTCAGCCGAGCCGGATCTTCCCGATCCCGTCCTGCACCTCGATCGCCGTGCCGAACGGCTGCGAGAGCCGGGCAAGCCCGTCCAGGATCTCGCGCGCCTCCTCGCCGCGGGCCAGGACCGGCACGCCCCGCGCGTACTGCGGCTCCCCGAAGCCGAGCGTGGCCGGGTGGAGCTCGACCGCGGCGAGGGCGTCCCCCTCATAGGTCAGCCGTGGAACCACGGTCTGCCAGAAGCGCTTGTTGCGGTGGTAGGGGATCTTCTTGTAGTACAGCCAGGGGTCGATCGTCCGCGGGTCCATGCCCAGGCCGGCGAGGGCCTCGGGGGGGATCGGCTGGAGGGTCTCGTACTGGAAGAGGAAGTTGCTCAGGCTGTAGAAGATCGGCTTCCCCTTGTAGATCTCGATGCCGCGCAGCACATGGGGCCCGGTGCTGACGAAGACATCCGCTCCCGCGTCGATGCAGGCCCGCGCGAACGGCTGCAGGAACGGCGCATTGAGGTCGAGCTTGCGCCGCGACTCGTGGGAGTGGATCGAGGCGATCACGACGCGGGAGCCGTTGCGGGCGACCTGGATCGCCTCGGTGATCCGCGCCACGTCCTCGGGGACGGCGGTCATCAGGATGTCGGTCTCCGGCCCCGAGGCGACCATGGTCTCGAAGAACAGGGTCGTGTTCTGCGGCTTGCCGGCATCCAGGTCTTCCAGGAAGTCGCTGAACTCGCCCCAGCCCATCAGTTGTACGAGCTCGGCCTGGACCTTCTTGAGCTCCTCGAACAGCTTCGGCTCGACCTGGACCATCTCCTCCACGCGTAGGGGGTTGAGCCCCGGCCGGCCCTGGAGATAGGGGTGGTCCGGCCCGGCCGCGAAGAACCGGGGGAAGGTGGAGGCGCAGTTGACCTGGCCCACCCGGCCCGTTGGGCCATCGAAATAGGCCGGCCGTGCCGCCTGCGCCAGGTCGGCCCCGGACCCGGCGTGGCGGATGCCGACCCGCTCCAGGTTGCGCAGGGTCGACTCCAACCCTTCGCTGCCGAAGTCCATGATGTGGTTGTTGGCCGTGCCGACGAACCGGATGCCCATCCAAGCCAGCTCGTCCGCGCCCCAGGGCTCGCAGATGGCGTGGGGATCGATATCTTTCGGGGCGGGGTGGACTTCGTCGGGATCGGCCAGGACCACCTCGCAGTTGCCCCAGACGCAGTCGGTGCCGCGCAGCAGCTCGACGACCGCGAGGAAATCCGGATCGCGCAGGTCCGAGATGCGGCGGGAAACGATGCAGTCGCCCAACAGCGCCAGCGTGAGGCGGCCGGACGCCGCCGCGGCCGGCTGCGGGAGATAGCGCGCCGCCGCGGCCACCGCGGCGGTCTGGGTCACGGTCTTGAGAAAAGTGCGCCGGTTCATGCCGTCCTTCCGTGGGACTTGAGAGACCGGGCCAGCAGCCCGATGCCGCCGAAGAGAAGCACCAGCATGACGATCAGCTCGAACAGGCTGGTGTGCTGGAAATAGATCTGGAGGTTGAGGATCACGCCGGCCAGGATCAGCACGACCCCGACGAACAGCAGCAGCCATCCCGCGAGCGACCGGCCATTGAAGAAGAGGAGGACGATCCCCAGGATGAACGGCACCAGGGTGAGCCCGAAGGCGTTGTAGCCCCAGAAGTGCCAGAAACCGCTCGTGACCGAGACCCGGCTGGTGAGCATGTAACCGCCGGCGGCCGCCATGGCCAGCCCGAAGAGGAACTGTCCCAGACCTCCCGGCGTGCCACCCGGCCCGCGCAGGCCCGTACCCTCCATGATGGTGCCCTCCCGGCGCCCGCGGCGCCCGTCGTCGCTTCCGCGCGGGAGAGTCTATCGCGCCTTGCGCAGGATCAGGTGGCGGTAGGACCCGACGGAGGGCTCGTCGCAAGCGACCTCGAGGGGCGCCCCGGATTCCTCCAGGATCTCCCCCATCCGCCGGTTCGTGCTCGTGTAGACGAGGTCGAGCAGCGCGAGGCCGGCGCGCTGGAGCGGCCCCGGCCGGGCCCCATCGGGCAGGAACTTGTCGAAGACGGCGATGCGTCCTCCCGGCCGCAGGACCCGCGCGGTCTCGCGCAGGCAGCGCGCCGGCTCCGGGATCACCTCCAGGACCATATGGAGGATGGCGCAGTCGTAGGAGCCGTCCGGCAGCTCCAGGGCATGGCCGTCCATCACCCGGAATTCAACGCCGGGCCGCGCGTGCGCCCGGGCCTGCCGCAGCATCGCCGGCGTCAGATCGATCGCCAGCACCTCGACCCCCTCCGGAATCAACGGAATATCCGCCCCCGTCCCGCAGCCGACGATCAGCAGCCGCTCCCCGCGTTGCGGAGCGAGCAGCTCGATCGATCGCCGGCGCTCGCGGTGGAGCTTCGTAACCCGGTCGTAATGGGGAGCCCAGATCGTGTAGCGGAGGCGTTGCCAGGGGTTCGGAGGCATGATGAGGAAAGGCGCCGTCGCCGGGTGCCAGGATAGCGCACAGTCTCAGTCTTCGAGAGCCGGATTCACACCCAGCTCCAGCAGCTTGTTCTCGGCCTCGCGGCTGCGGGACCAGTACTCCTGGTCGTCGGCGAGCCGTTTGGCGCGCCGGAGATAGGCGACGCCCAGATCCTTCTGCCCCGCCTCCAGAGTGGCAAGCCCCAGCACGACGAGGGCATGGCTCTGTCGCAACCCCAGGCCGAGCTCGTTGGCGATGCTGAGAGCTCTCATCGCCTGGTCGCGGGCACCATCGGCGTCCTTTTGATCCAAGGCGAGACGGGCGAGCGCGGTCATCGCCCTCACCTCGAGCTTGCGGAAGCCGATCCGCCGCGCTTCGCGCAGCACGGCGGTGTACTCCAGGCGGGCCTTGACCGCCTGTCCGCTGCGGGCAAGACGGTGCCCTTCGGACATGCGCGCATTGGCGACGAGCTCGGGGAAGACCCCGGACTCCGCCAGGGCGCGGCTGTTGCGAATCAGGAGGTCCGCCTCTTCGAGCGCCTGCATCGAGATCTTCACGTCGGCACGGTGCTTGAGGAAGACGCTCTGGGCGCGGAGGTTGCTCCCTCTGCGGAGCAGGTCGAGACACCGATCGTACAGGTCGTCGGCCCCTTGCAGGTCGCCGCGGAGATGGAGGATGAGGCCGCGAAGACCGAGGAGCCGCGCCGCGTAATCCTCGTCATGAAACTCACGCAGGAGGCGCTCGGCGTCATCCAGGTATCTCATGGCTGCGGGAATCCGCCCGCTTTCGATGGTGGTGAAGGCGAGGCTCAACAGGATCTCCAGGTGAAACCCGCCGCCTGTACCGGGGTGCTCGATGAGGCGGCTGATCTCGTAGGCCTGCTCCCAGAACGAGCAAGCATCGAGGACATCCCCCGAGGCGCTCAGCGCGAGAGCGATATCGTTGTAGAGCCAGGCCAACTCGGCCGGATAGAGAGGCGCGTTCTCCCTTTCGGCGAGGTCGTATGCATCGGCGTGCTCGCAGTAGCTCCAGAAGCCCGGCGCCGCCCGCTTCGCCAGCACCGCGACGGCGAGCGGGAGCTGAACGTATTTGTCGTACGTGGTCCACCGCGGCGCCGTGTTCGCTTCCATCCGGGTCCGCACCAGACCGAAGGCGTCACGGCAGAGGCCGCGGGCCACTCTCCTCGCGTCCTCTTCCGCGTTCCCCTGGCCCTCCTCCTTCGCCTTCTCCGCCCTGTCGAGCCGCAGCTCGGCGACTTCGATCAGGCGGTTGAAAAGCCTTTGAATCAGGGGGCCACGAGCCCGATCCGGATCGACGCCGACGCGCCCCGAGGTGAATCCGGACAGACCGAAGGCAGGAAGCGACTCGGAGGCAAGGCCGTGCCAGCGGCGGAACAAGGCTTCACGGGCCGTCGAGTGCACCGTGTAGGCCTCGGCAATTTCCCCGGAGTCCCGCGGACGCATCCGGAAGAGCAGACCGGCTTCGATCAGGCGGTCGCGCACGACGTTGCACGACCGCTTCTCCTGCGACAACGCCGCCGGGCAGGCCTCCTCGTAGCAGAGGTCGAGGGTCTCCTGACAAACCGCGCCGAGGAAAAGCGAGAGCCTCTCCAGGAAGGCCAGCACCACTCCTCCGCCCATGTGCTCGTCAATCCACCTCATCTGCCGGCAGACCATCTCCTGGAGCCTTTCGTCGCGGAGCTGGTCGGCGAGCTGCTGATTGAGCTCTCGCAGGGCTTGCCGCCGCTCCTCGTTCCCCTCCTGGGCCCGCAGATACCTGCCCGCGAGGAACAACCCGTAGTTGTGTCCCCGCAAGAGCGAGCAGAGGGCCGAGAGATCGGGCTCCGGCAGGCCGGCAAAGAGCTCGTTGCTCACGAGGTCGCGCGCCTCCACACGCAGGACCGGGAGGCGCCGGATGATGGGCCTGCCCCCATCCTCCCAGCGGAGCTGGTCGAGGTCGGCCGGCCACAGCCGGCTCGTCAGGACCACCGTGCTCTGGCTTTTCGGATCGGCAAAAGCTCTCAGCAGACGGCGGAAGGTGACGCTGTAGGAGACCCCTTCACCCGGTTTCTCCCCCTTGCGCAGCAGCCTCTCACAGCCGTCGATGATCAACAGGTAGCGGTTCTTCTGCAGGCACTCGGCGATCCGATCGTACCGCGAGCCCTGGATCTCCGGCGCCGGACCGAAGCCGAAGTATTCGAGGGCATTGTCGATCGCGGTCACCGCCTCGTGGGCATAGTGGGCATTCCAGTAGAACGCCTTGGGGAAGCCCGAGTCCCGCGCCAGACGGATCGCATGGAGGGATTTGCCGGCGCCGGAAGGACCGGTCAGGACCAGAATGCCCGGACGGTGGACCTCGTCCTCCAGGCGGTCCAGACGCTTCACTGGAACTTCCGTGGCGTCCTGGATCTCGCAGTACGGCTCGCTGTCGTCCGGACGACGCTCCGGCCTCTTCAGAAAAGGCTTCTGGGACCATCGGCGGTGCGCCGCTTTCAAGTCGTCCTGGATCTGCACGAGCTCCCGGCGCAGCGCATCGGTCTCGTTGTCGGGTTTCTCCCCCAGCGGGTAGGAGATGACGTGCAATCCATACCGCTCGAACAATGCGTCGTGGTGGTATCTATCCACCTCCGGATTCTTCGCGGAGCACTTGAGAAGCGCGAAGATGGGCCGCGAGTCCTTGCGCGTCGGATCGAGGACGCCGAGCTGGCGCAGGGGGTGCAAAAGATCCTCGTCGCTCAGGCTGTAACCGATGAAGAGGAGCGGGTTCGAGCCGAGGAGGAACTCGATGCTCTGCTGGAACGAGCGGAAGGCGCCATCCTCCTGCCCGAGGTACCACTGCTGATAGTCGGCCTCGGTCGCGATGATGGATGCCGGATCGTCGAAACGTCCGTGGCAGTGAAAGACCATGTTCTCATTGCCCCGGGCTCCCGCGAGAGCGAAGAGCGCGAGCCGCCCCAGGTTTTCAGTGTGCTGCGTAAAGGAGAGCCGGCCCTTGCGATCCGGCCTGTCCTGCTTCGATCCGAGACCGAAATCCTTTGGGGTCACCGCACCCTGGCGGAAACGTGCCAGAGCCCGCTCGATCTCGCAATCGTAATTCGTGGTCACGAACCTTTGGATCGGCATGGCGAGAAGCGCCTGGAACACATGGGCTTCGCAGTTGGAGCGCGGTGCCTGGGCGAAACGCTTCTCGAACAGGCTGTCGTAGACGAGGCTCAGATCGTTCTGCGCGAGCACCTTCTTGCAGGCTCCGATCATGAACATCAGAGCATTGGGCGGCAGCTTCTTTCCGATGCGACGGGCACCCTCGCGCAGCTCCGTGATGTACTCCAGGGATCCGGGAGCGACATGGTCCGCCTGCTCGAGCGCTCGTACGGTGCGCCGGAGCACCTCCAGGGAGAGCCCGGTCCAGCTCGGATATCCGAAAGGGCGCGAGATCCCGCTGCCGATGAAGGCGACAGCCGTCCCCTGGTCGAGCGCCCGCAGCAGCATGCTCCGGCTGCGATCCTCCCGCGTCTCCCTCCCCGGCCTCAACGGCAGCTTGTAGGCGAGGAGCTCCAGCGCGCGGAACGACCTGTCTCTGGATGATTCGGGCATCGGCCAACACTCCTGACCTGGTTGGAGTCGGGTCTGTGCGGGCGAGCGGAAGAGGGCTCAGCTCGGCTGCTTCGTGAATCCCAGGTCCTCGCGCCAGCCCAGGGGCTCCGTGGCCATGCGGGCCGATTCGCCGAGGAACCGGAGCACCTCGATGGGCTCGCACTGGGCGAGACGGTGGTAGAAGCGGAGAGCCACCTCGACCTCGGCGAGCCAGACGGCACAGCTCTCGCGGGAGGGCGCCCGCGGGTCCTCCTCGACAGCGGTGGCGAGAAGCGAGCTGTGGTTGCAGATCTGGCGGGCCCAGCAGCCGAGGCAGGGCGCGGCACCGGCGGCGGCCTCTCCTGGCGCCTCGTCGTCGTCTTCGGTGCTCGTCCACGGATCGAGCGCCAGGCTCTCCAGCCGGCTGACACCCACTCCCAGGCCCCAGCCGCTGGCAGCCTCGCGGAACCGGGTCAGCGGCTCGCTGTTCATGAGCCGGCGGACGATCCGGGTCAGGGGCAGGTAGCCGGTCGGGGTGCGCCGTGCCTCGAGGTCTGCCGACATCTCCTGCGAGACCGCGAGGAGGTCGTTGCGGTATTCGTGGACCTGGCTGCCCGACAGGCGGACCGCGTCCAGGTGGCGGATGCCGGCCCGCTTGGCCCAGCTCCAGAGGTCGAGCAGCCGCGCTCCCTCGCCGAGGGTGCAGCTCACGGTGACGCGCTCCTCCAGGCCCGCGAGCCGGAGAAGGAGGGCGGTGACCGAGGCCCAGGCCCGGCGGCTCGCCGGATCGCTCTCCCGCGCCGGGAAGGCGCCGCAGCGCACCCGCAGGTGGATCGGGTAGTCGCCCGCGCACGCCGTGGCGACCGGCGTCACCTGCCGGACGTCCAGGGTCAGGGTAAAGGAGGCCTCCTGCTTTGCGAGGGACGCCAGGCGGCCGGCCTCGACGACGATCCGCTCCAGGCAGGGGCTGCCGGGGAAGGCGCCGTTCCAGTCCAGGGACAGGTGCAGGCGGGAGGCGCCGGCGCTCTGCTTGAAGACCGCCTCCAGGGCCGTGCCCACCTCGTCGTCCGCGACCGGGCCGAGGCAGGCGCGGACCTCGTCGCAGCCCCGCCAGGCCGATCCGGAGCCAGGGCCCCACCAGCTCCCATCTGCCGTGTCCCCGCTCCAGCCTGCCCAGCCTTCCGCGGTGAGGAGGTCTTCGTTGACCAGCCAGGTCAGCAGGCCGTCGTCCGGGTCGCCGGTCTCGAGAGCCAGAGCGACATGGAACTGGAGCTCTTCGGGGACTTCCAGGACGGCGGCGCGCTCCAGGTCGTAGACCAGGCTGCACGAACCATCTCCATTGATCAAAGGGATCATGGCGCGCCAGCGCAGGGCGCCCGGCATCGGGAAAGCGGCGGTGTTCATCCAACGTCCTCCTGCTACTGCGAGGGCAGCTATGCCGTGCTATCTCTTTACAGCTAAACGAGAAATGGCACTGCCCTCTATAGACAACGTTGCCGCTGGGCCGTTTCGCGGGACAAAATCATGGAAGAAACCTGGACAACCCGCGAGCCCACAGAAAAGGTGAAAATTCGACGGCTTCTCCTCCCATAAAAATGTGACGAATCCGCGATAAAGCTTTCGCTCGGGCTACCTGGACGTCTGCTTCTCCTCCTTCAGCCAGCGGTCGAGCCAGCCCAGGACGACCTCGTGCCAGAGCAGGGCGTTGCCGGGTTTGAGCACCCAGTGGTTCTCGTCCGGGAAGTAGAGGAAGCGGCTGGGGATGCCGCGGCGCTGCAGGGCGTTGAAGGTGGCGAAACCCTGGTTGTCGGGGATGCGGTAGTCGAGGCCGCCATGGATGACGAGCATGGGCGTCTTCCAGCGCGCGACGAAATTCACCGGGTTTTGCGCCTCGTAGCCCTCGGGGTTCTCCCAATGCGGCCCGCCTTGCTCCCACTCGGGAAACCAGATCTCTTCGGTGCCGTAATACATCATCCGCTGATCGAGGATCCCGTCGTGATTGACCAGGCAGCGGAAGCGCTCGGGCCAGTGGCCGGCGATCCAGGCCACCATGTAGCCGCCGTAGGAGGCGCCGAGGGCGCAGGCGCGGTCGCCGTCGAGCCAGGGATGGCGCTCGACGGCCGCGGCCAGCCCTTTCTGGAGGTCGACCAGCGGCTTGCCTCCCCAGTCCTCACGGATGGCATCGGTGAAAGCCTGGCCATAGCCGGTCGAGCCGTGGAAGTCGATGGAGACCACGCCGTAACCGGCGCCGGCAAAGACCTGGGGGTTCCAGCGATAGTGCATTTCGTTGCTGAAGGAGCCCTGCGGGCCGCCGTGGATGAACAGGGCGACGGGATATTTGCCTCCTTGCCGGAACCCGGCGGGCTTCGTCACCCAGCCCCAGACCTTGTCGCCGCCGGCCCCCTCGAAGCTGAATTGCTCGGGCTCGCCGAAGCGGACCGCCGCCAGCAGATCGCGGTTGAAGTCGGTGATCTTGCGCAGGTCCGAGCCGTCGGCGCGGACCGTGTGCAGGTCCACCGGTGCGCGCAGGTGATCGAGCCCGAAGACGATCCGGTCGCCGGCCGGCACCGGCGAGCGCGCATGCCCCTCCGCGACCAGCTTGCGCACCTTGCCGGAGGCGGCGTCGATGGCGAAGAGCGGCGTCTGGCCGGTATCCGTCGCGGTCGCGTAGAGGGTGCGGCCGTCGGCCGAGAAGAAGACGCCGGCGGGCGAGCGGTCCCACTCCTCGGCGACGACCCGCTCGCGGCCGGTGGCGAGGTCGCGCAGGACGATGCGGAAACGGTCGGCCTCGAAGCCCGGGCGCGCCATCCGCAGGTAGGCCAGGGTCTTGCCGTCCGGCGCAAAGACCGGCTGCGCGTCCCAGGCCGGGTTGGCCGAGGTCATGTTGCGCGGCGGCCGGGAGCCGTCCACCGGCACCTCCCAGAGGTCGAAATTGGTGGACCAGGGCTCCTCGCGGTTCTTCTCGCCGGCGAGGCGGGCGGTGAAGACCAGCGTCCTGCCGTCCGGAGAGAAGGTCCACTCTTCGGCACCGCCGAACGGCCGCGAGGGGACGTCGGCATCGGCCAGCGTCCGGCTGATGTCCACCGGCGTGCCGATCCTGCCCGCCGCGAGCGGCGCCACGAACAGGTGGTTGCGGCGCCCGTCGCTCCAGGTGTCCCAGTGGCGGACGAAGCCGCCGTCGTAGAGCTGCCCCGAGCTCTTGCTCTTCGCCTTGTCGTCGAGACGCTGCGCTGGTGCAGGCGAGGTCCGGGCAGTGCGGAAAGACCTCGAGGCTGAAGGCCAGGCGGGAGTCGCCGGGCGCGAGCGTGAGGTTCGCCACGTCGAGCGGGAGATCGGTCACCTGGACCGCCGCCTTGTCCGTGCCCGGGACCGGGACCCGCCAGACCTGGCTGGAGCCGGAGCGGGTCGAGAGGTAGTAGAGGCTCTTGCCGTCGGCCGACCAGCGCGGGCTGGTGTCGCCGGCCGGGTCGGTGGTGAGCTGGAAGAGCCCCTTGCCGTCGACCCCCACCACCCAGATGTCGTTGCGGCCCCGGTTGGCCTCGAAGTCGGTGGTCCGCACCACGAAGGCCACCCAGCGGCCATCGGGAGAGGCCTGCGGATCGCTGATCCGCTGCATCGCATTCAGGTCGCGGGCGGTGAACGGATGAGGCTCCGCGGCCCGGACCGCGGAGGCGGCGAGGCAGAGGAGGCAGGCAAAAGCGAAGAGCGGCTGGCGCATGGATTCCCCTTTTCAAGCCCGGAGCGTCTGCCCCGAGCGGTCCGGGAACTCTAGCGCAGGACGCGCGGAGTCCTCACCCCCTGTCCCCCTCTCCCGGCGGGGGGTGGAAGGGAGATGGGAGAGGGGGTCAGGGGGTGAGGATCCTGGCCGGGCAACCACGACCAGCGGCTCTGGTTTAGGATTCGCCCCGTCGTGCACGACTTCCCCCTCTGTCTCCTGCCCGGGCTCTGGGTGGCCCTCCTCGCAACGCTGCTCGCCGTGGCGCTGCGGCGCTGGTACGACCCGGTCCCGGTCCGCTGCTGGGCGGTGTGGGGGGCCGCGCTGCTGGTCCTCTTCGGTCCGGCGCTCTTCGCCGGCCGCGTCCTGCTCCCTCTCGGGGCCCTGACCCGGATTCCGCCGTTTCGCGAGATCTGGCCGGCCGGCGCCGGACCGCCACCGGGCAACCTCCTGCAGACCGATCTGATCCTCCAGATCACCCCCTGGCTGATCCGGGTGCGGGAGGCGGTGGTGGCCGGCGAGTGGCCGCTCTGGAACCATCTGGCCGGGGCCGGCGAGCCGCTGCTGGGCAACCCGCAGACGCAGGCGCTCCAGCCGCTGGTCTGGCTCGCCCTCCCCTTCCCCGTGGCCGCAGGGGTAGCGGTCACGGCCGCGGTGCGCGTGCTGATCGCCTTCGTTTTCTCCTTCCTTTTGCTGCGCCGGCAGGGGATCTCGGAGGCGCCCTCCCTGGCCGCCAGTCTGGCCTACGGGCTCGGCGGCGGGCTCCTCCTCTGGCTCAACTGGCCGATGGCGAATACAGCGGCGCTCCTGCCGCTGCTGCTCTACGCGGTCGTCCGGGTCGACGACCCTGGGACCCGGCGCGACCAGGCCCTGCTCGCCCTGGCGACCTTCGCCGTCCTCGGCGCCGGGCACCCGGAGACGATCCTCCACCTCGCGCTCCTCGCGGCGGCCTTCGCCCTCTCCCGCCTGGCGGCGCGTCCGGCCGGCACGAGGAAAAAGCCGCTGCTCGGCTGGGCCGTGGCCGTGGCGATCGGCGCCGGCCTGGCCGGACCCGGGCTGCTGACGGCGGCCGGGTACCTGCCGGCGAGCCTGCGGGTGCAGCTCCTCGAATCCCGCCGCGCCCGGATCGTGCGGGCGAGCATGTCGGAGGAGCAGCTCGCGCCGGGCGGCACGGGCCTCGGGGAGCGCATGCTGCCCGTCGTCGCGCCCCGCGCCTTCGGCGACAGCAGGTTCGGCGCCTACTGGGGCGAGGGCAACAGCAACGAGGACGCGACGGCCTTCGTGGGCACCGCCGCCCTGCTCGCCGCCTTCCTGACGCTGCTGCCCGGGGGCGGCCGGCGGTTCCGGCAGGAGCGCGTGGTGCTCGGCGCCAGCCTCCTCGCGGTGGTCGTGCTCACCCGCGCGCCGTGGGTCGCCCGGGCTCTCCTCGCCGTGCCCGTGCTGCGCGACTCGCTCACGCTGCACCGGCGCATCCTGCTGACCCTCGGATTCTGCGTGGCCTACCTCGCTGCCTGCGCCTGGGAACGGTGGCTGCGGGGAGAAATGCGCCTCTGGCGCGCCGGCTTAGCGGCGGCCGGCCTGGGTGCCCTGATCGTGTGGACCTATCTGGCTTATCCGGACCCGGAAGCGAGCGCGGCATTCGAGGGGCTGCGGAAGGCTTCGCTGGCGGTCCAGCTCACGGCGCTGGCCGCCACGGCGGTCCTGCTCTCGGCTCTTGGATCGCGCCGGCCCCGCCTCGCCGGCTGGGCAGTCGCGGCCTGCGTGGGTGCCGAGCTCCTCTTCATCCATGGACCGGTCAATGCGGCGGTGCCGGCGCGGCTCTTCTATCCCGCGGTGCGTCCCATCGAATTCGTGCGCCAGCACCTCGATCCCTGGCATCGGATGGTGGGACTGGGCCCGGCCCTGCGCGCCAACATCCCGTCGGTCTACGGCCTCGCCGACCCGCGGACCTCCAATCCGGCCAAGCCGACCGCGGTCGTCCAGGCGATCCGGCGCATCCATGGCTTCCCCTTCCGGGCGACGGACGGCTTTCATCCTGCCGCAGGACGCGCTCTATCAGCTCCTGGGCGTGCGGTACTTCGTGACCACGCCGAGGACCCGGCTCTCGCGACCGATGCGGCCGGTCCTCCGCCACCGGAGCGCCTGGGTCTGGGAGGACCAGCGCGCGCTGCCGCGCCTGTTCCTGCCGCGCTCCGCCATCCCCTGCCGGCCCGGGCTGACCTGGAACCGGTGTACACAGCCGATCGGCAACTTCCGGCGCCGGAGCGCGCTGCTGTCCACAGAAGACCCCTGGGAGGCCGCGGCCCCGCGGGACTCTGCGCTCGACCTCCGGGAGCTCCACCCGGCGTGGATCCGCGCCCGGGCACGGCTGACTCGAGCCCCGCCTCCTCGCCTCCAGCGTCTACCAGGACGGCGGCTGGCGGCTCCTGGTGGACGGCGAGCGCCATCCGACCCTCGTCGCCAACGGACCTTTCGTGGCCGCCTGGCTGCCGGCGGGCGAGCGCGCGGTCGAGCTGCTCTACCGGCCGCGGGGGCTGGTGGCGGGGGCGCTGCTGGCGGCTGGCGCGCTGGCGGCTGCGCTGGTGCTGTGGTTGCCGAGGCCCGGAAAGGACTCAAAGGACAACAAGGACTCCAAGGACCCCAAAAAGCCGCTCGTCCTTGCCGTCCTTATTGTCCTTACTGTCCTTGTTGTCCTTTTCTGACCCTCTCCAGATCCCACACCCGCACCGTGTCATCGCCCGCATCCGGCGGCCCCCATTCCGCGGTGAGGCGCCTGGCGAGCCGCTCGCCGGCACGGCGGTAGTTGGCGCGCCGCCTTCCCGCGGGAATGCGCCAGGGCCGCCGGCCGGGGGTCTGCACGCGGTCCTCCTCCCAGGGGAGGCGGACGTGGACGACGAGCGTGCGGGCCGGGCTCGCCAGAAAAGCCTGGGGATCAGGAGGCAGCGCATTGCGGAAGCGGATCTGCGGATGCCACGGGATCTCGGTCGAAGCGCCGATCACCCGCCGGTCGTGAACGCGCTGGTAGATGTAGAAGGTACGCCCGAACTCCCAGATTGCGGGCCAGGGGTACTCCACCACCGGCCCGCGCGGCAGATGGCGGTAGGCCTCCGGCACCAGCGCGTCCGGCAGCGAGGCGCGCGGTGCCCAGAAACCCACGAAATCGTTGTGATGCATGAACGAGCTGTCCCGGAACCCGGGAGAGAGGAACGGCCCGGTCCAGAACAGGAGGAGGACGAAGATCCGCACCGCATAGCGTTGCGCGGCCCAGCCCGCGCACCCGGCGGCTTTCCGGTTCCACAGCCGGCCGAGCCCATAGGCCACCCAGAGGAGGACGAAGGGGAGGACCGGCAGCAGATAGCGGTTGAGGATCAGCGGGCTGTTCGCCCCCAGCGGCGAGAGGAGGCGGATGCCCAGGATCTGGCCGGCGGCCACCGTCGCGGTGAAGGCGCCGAGCCGGCGATGGTCCCGCAGTGGATCGCGCAGCAGGAGCACCAGCCCGGCGAGGGCCGCGATCCAGAACAGGATGGCGATGGTCGTCGACGGGGTCCCCGCCTCCAGCCGGAGGACGTTCCAGATCGCGTGCTTCGGGATGCGCACATCCCGGTGCTTGAGGGCGATCAGCCGCAGGAGCGACTCGCGGGCCGGCAGCAGGAAGGCGGCGAAGCCGAGGGTCAGCCCGATCCCCACGACCACCAGGTCGCGCAGGCGCTGCCACCGCTCCCCGCGGCGGACGATCAGGTCGCCGGCGGCGAAGAGGCACGGCGCGGCCACGAGCGGCGCGGCTCCCAGGTGAATCCAGGCGGCCAGCGCGCCGAGCCCGACGTAGAGAGCGGCGAATTTCCACGCGCGGGTCCGCCACCAGGCCTCGAAGGCCATCACGGCGCCGAAGCCGCAGAGCACCATGGGCAGGTACGAACGGGCAATCCGGCTGTAGAGAACCAGGCAGGGGGAGATCGCGAGGAGCCAGGCGTACATCAGCACGACCGGGCGGTCCAGCCGGTGCGCGAAGGTCCAGGGCAGGACGATCACGGCCAGGCAGCCGCAGAGCAGCGCCGGCAGGCGGAAGTCGATCTCCGAGAGCTGCGTCCCCGCCGCGAAGAGCACCCGGTAGAGCGCGGTCAGGGGGATCGAGGTATCGACCGGCGGATAGGTGGTCAGGATCTCCGGCAGCGTCCGGGCGAGGATCGAGCGCACCAGGTGCAGCTCGTCGCCGCCCATCACCTGATTGCGGAGGTTCCAGAGCCGGAGCCCCAGGCCCGCCAGCACCGAGCCGGCGAGCGACAGGGCGAGGAAAAAGCGCTGCCGCCGGGCGCGCCGGGAGGCCGTCGCGGGGTCCAGTCCAGGTCTCTCTCCGATCATCCGCGGAAGCGTATACCGGCCAGCCGGCTCCGCCGTACCTTCTCCAGGTCCCAGGCCTGCACCAGGGGGTCGGCGTAGTCCGGCGGACCCCAGGTGCTCGTGAGGATCTCCGCCGTCACCAGGGCGGCGCGGTGGTACCGCCGGCGGTGGCGTGGAGCCGCGCGCCGCGGCGGCCTCCCGGGCCCCTGAGCGGCCTCTTCCTCCAGGGAGGGCTCGCGGTGGACGATCAGGGTGCGGGCCGGGCTCTTCAGGATCGCCTCCGGCTCGGGAGGGATCTCATTACGAAAGCGGATTTGTGGATACCGGGGAAAGTCGTAGGGAGCCGAGACCAGGACCCTGTGGCCATGGATCTGCTGGTAGACGTAGAAGGAGCGCGCCAGCTCCCAAGTCGTGTGCCAGGGGAAGCTCCAGGACCGGCCCGGGAGGCAGGCGGCGGTAGATCGCCGGCACGGCTTCCTCCGGCAGGCTGACCCGAGGGAGGGAGAAGTCGACAAAGTGGTTGTGATGCACGAACGAGCTGCCCAGGATGCCACGCGAGAGGAGCGGCCCCGCCCCGGCCAGTACGAGAAGGAAGAGGACGACCGCGGAGCGTTGCGCTGCCCGGCCCCCGGGACCCGCCGCCGGCCGGCTCCACAGGCGCCCCAGCCCGTACGCCGCCCAAAGGAGGAGGAATGGGAGGGTCGGGAGCAGGTAGCGGTGGAAGATTACGGTGTGGCGCATCCCCTTGGGCGAAAGCAGGAGGATGCCGGCCACCTGGCTCGCGGCCACCGTCAGCGTGAAGGCGCCGAGCCGGGGCTGGTCGTGAAGGAGCAGGATGAGCCCGAGCAGGGCCGCGGCCCAGAAGACAGCGGTGGCCGCCCACGAAGCGGTTCCCGCTTCGAGCCGGAGGATGCCTCCGGCCAGGGACGGCGCGAGGGTCTGCTCCACGTGCTTGGCGGCGACGAGCCGGACGAGCGACTGACGGGCCGGCACGAGGAACACCGCGCAGGCGAGCGCCAGGCCGATGCCCACGGCCACCAGGTTCCGCAGTCGTCTCCAACCTTCGCGGCGGATGACCAGGTCGCCGGCGGCGAAGAGGAAGGGGGCTGCCACGAGCGGCGCCGCTCCCAGGTGGATCCAGACGGCCAGCGCGCCGAGCCCCACATAAAGGAGCGCGTACCTCCGCGCCCGGGTCCGCCACCAGGCCTCGAAGGCCAGGACGGCGCCGCAGCCACAGAGCACCATGGGCAGGTACGAGCGCGCGATCCGGCTGTAGAGCACCAGGGCGGGCGAGATCGCCAGGAGCCAGCCGTACAGCAGGACGGTGGGCGGGTCCAGCCGTCCCGCGAAGACCCAGGGCAGCGCCGCCAGGGCGAGGCAGCCGCACAGGAGCGCGGGGAGGCGGAAGTCGATCTCCGAGAGCACGGCGCCGGAATCGAGCAGGCAGCGATACAAGGCCGTCAGCGGGATCGAGGTGTCGGCGAGCCCATAGGTGGTGAGGATCTTGTGGACCGGCCAGCGGAGGATGGTTCTAGCCAGGTGCAGCTCGTCCCCGCCCAGGACCTGGTCCTGGAGGTTCCACAGACGGAGCCCCAGGCCTGCCAGCACCGAGCCGGCGAGCGCCAGGGCGAGGCGCCCGCGTTTCCGGCCCAACCGGGGCGTGCTGTCTCCGGGAGAGCGCATCGGTCTATCCTCTCCTCCTCGTGAAACGGCTGAACCGCCGATCCGTCCTGCTCCTTGCCCTCGCTGGCGCCGTGCTGCTGGGCCTGGCCGCCCTCCTCGCCCTCCGGCTGAAGACGAGAGAGCGTGCGTCCGGTCCCCTCGTCCAGGAGGCCTACGTCTGGCAGCGGAGCTGGACCCCCGAGGTGCTTGCCGCAATCACCGCGGTCCAGCAGGCATACGATTTCGGCGGTCTGGTCGTCCTCGCCGCCGAGGTGGACCTCTCTGTCCAGCCGCCGCGGGTGGCCCGCGCCGGCGTCGACTTCGCCGCTCTCCGGGAGCTTCGACGCCCCGTGGGGCTGGCCCTCCGGATCGGGAGCTTCGGACGAAGGCAGGATTCTACCCGAGCTTTCGCGAACGATGACGCTCTGCTCCGCTGGCTGCCTGCCCTGGCCGGGAAGCTCGCCCAGGAAGCCCGCGCACGGGGCGTCCCCGTCCGCGAGGTCCAGCTCGACTATGACTGCCCCGAGTCGCGCCTGGACGAATATCCGCCCCTCGTCCGCGCTGTGCAGGAAAAGGTCGCACCGATCCCCGTGACGGTCACGGCCCTGCCGAGCTGGCTGCGCCACCGGCGGGCCTTCGGGGCGCTGGCCAAGGCCGCGGACGGCTACGTGCTCCAGGTCCACTCCCTGGAGGCGCCGCGGAGCGCCGATGCACGGGTCGAGCTGTGCGATCCGGCGGCCGCCCGGCGGGCGGTCGAGGCGGCGGCACGGTTCGGCCGGCCCTTCCAGGTGGCCCTGCCGACCTACGGCTATGTCGTGGCCTTCAGCCCCAAGGGAGAGATCCTCGGCCTCTCCGCCGAGGGGCCGGTCCTCTCCTGGCCGCGCAACGCGGTGGTCCGCGTGGTGCAGAGCGACCCGGAGACCATGGCCGGCCTGGTGCGCGCCTGGACCACGGACCGGCCGGTCGAGCTGGCGGGTTTGATCTGGTACCGCCTCCCCACCGCGTCGGACCGGCTCAACTGGCCCTGGCTCGCCTTTCAAGCGGTCCGGCAGGGGCGCGCGCCGCACCGCGAGCTGCGGGTCGTCCAGCGCGCGGCCGGGCCGGGGCTGATCGACGTCGAGTTGGTGAACACCGGGGAGGCGGACGCCGGTTGGCCGCCTTCGGTAGACGTCCGCTGGGGCTCCGGCGAGCCAGTGGCCGCCGACGGCCTCGCCGGCTACCGGGTGCTCCGCGCCGGGCCGGGACGGGTCCGCTTCGCGCGCGACACCTCGCCCTGGGACCGCCCCCTGCGCCCCGGCGAGCGGCGGACGATCGGATGGGTGCGGAGCAAGTAACGG
The DNA here is from genome assembly GCA_963842525.1 of uncultured Holophagales bacterium. Taxonomy (GTDB): domain Bacteria; phylum Acidobacteriota; class Thermoanaerobaculia; order Multivoradales; family UBA5704; genus UBA5704. The sequence goes on along the minus strand of CAWJGT010000004.1, from coordinate 203,538 downwards.
CTGCCTTGATGCCGCGCCTTGTTGCGGCGGGTTATTGTAGGATGTTCCCGAGAACACTCAAATGAAAGAGGCTTGCGGCAGTGAACACTCTTGCTCGGGATTCCTCCTTCCGGTTCCGTCTACAGGGGGAACATCCTCGGGACATCAGTCGGAGATGAATCGATGACGGATCCGCTGCTTTTCATCAGTCACAAGCACAAATCTCCCGATAACAGGATCGCCCAAGCCATCGCCGCGTTCGTCGAAACATGGAGCAACGGCGGCGTCAAGGTCCACCTCTCCTCCAATCCTGACTTCCAGGGCCCCAGGTTCGCCAAGGGCAGCCTGAACAACCAGCTCAAACAGGCGCTCTGGAATTCGGATGTTCTGATCCTGGTCTATACCTCCGCCGATCAGGACTGGTCGTACTGCATGTGGGAGTGCGGCGTCGCCAACGACTCGCAAAGCCCGGAAACAAACATCATCGTGTTCCAGTGCGGATCGGACATCCCCGCCCCTTTCCACGACGATCTGCGGGTCAATGCGCGCAGCTACGAAAACCTCAAGCGGTTCGTGCAGCAGTTCCTGCACGAGCCTGATTTCTTCCCCACCCTGAATCGGGCCCTCGCTCCCGCGCTCAGGGAGGTCTACCTGGAGCAGGCGGCGAAGGAGCTTCACGAAGCTCTCAGCGCAGTCTTGCCGCCCCTTGACGAGGGGCTGGTCGAGGAGTGGCCGACCTGGCCCTACCTGCGAATCGAGCTGCCGAGGTCGGAGGTCGACCGTATCGAGCAAGCGAGCGAGAGTGAGCGCCCGGGAGTCACGCAACAGATCATCAAGAGCTTCGGGGAAGTGGTCGACAGCGATGCGCGCGCCGCCCAGTTGTTCGGGCAGGCTGTCCTCCCCCCTCGATTGAAGCTCTCGAACCTGCTCGGCGCCTGGCAGAACAAATTTCCGGGTGCGGAGACGGCCTGGTTCGATTCCTGCTGCGAGCAGATCATGTTGGGCGCCGGGAGGGGCTTCCCGATCATCCGCTGGACGCCTGTCCGTCAAATCGGGGGCGATGCTGAATTCACTCCCGTGCTCAGCCGGATCCGGCGGGTCCCCTTCAGCGAGGTCGTGCAGTTCGACCTCTATTTCTACAATCTGTCCGATCCGCGGGCAGTGCCGGTCACCTCGAGAATGATCCCGATTGGAGAGTTCTTCTACAAGAACCTGGGCGAGATCAAGCCTGAATCGTTCAGGCTGAAGGACCTGGTCGGAGAGCTCGATCTGCAGAGATTGAACCGCATCCCCATGCTCAATGGCGAGGGGCATCCTCTGTACATCGTCCACCGCAGCATGATCGACAAATTCATCGTCAAGCACGTGCTGGCCGCCGCTGACGGCAAGAACCCGGGCGACCTGACGCTCGCCGACCTGCTTGCCGATCCCGAGATGAAGGACATCTTCGAGAACACCTTCGTCCTGGTCAAAAGGCAAGCGACCATCGCCGAAGCGAGGAGTGCGATGCTCACGAAGCCCGGATGCGGCGACGTGTTCGTGACGGCCGGAGGCGGCAGGGCTGAGCCGGTCCAGGGCTGGCTGACCAACGTGGACATCGCCCGGAGCAGTTGATGCGGCCTGGCGGCGCAGGTTGGTTGCGCCGAGCCGGAATCCCGATTATCCTTTTCGGAGACGGGGCAACGGGCGCTTCGGATAGAATGACCGGCGGAGGTACCCCGATGGCAGTCCAAATTTCGCGACGGCTCTTCTCGATCGATGAATACCACCGGATGGCGGAGGCAGGGGACGTCCGCCGGTTCCGCCGTGGCGAGACGGTCGCCGTGGAAGCATTCCCTGATGTCATGTCCCCCGTCGACTCCATCCTCGGCTGACGTGAGTGGGACTGCTCCGCGGGCCTCGACCAGCGGAGCTTCCCGGCCGTCCACCAGCTCGATCCGCAGCTCGGGCGAGTAGGTGGCCCACCCCGCGGGCGACCGGTACCCGATCCGCAGCGACAGCTCCTCCAGCCCTCCGATCTGGAAGCCGGCGCTGCGCGGCATCTCGACGGCTCCGATCCCGCCGTCCGCGACGAAGAGGTACCGGCCTTCGCGGTAGGGCCCGAGTTCCCAGAAGAGGTCCGAGCCGGAGACGCGGAGCGCCACGCTCAAAGGGACATCGCGGCGGATGGACCCGCAGTGCCGGGCCCGCAGGAACGGCACCCGGCTCGTGAGGTCGATCATCCGGCGCGCGGCGGGGTCCCAGCCCCACACCCGCCCGACGTCCCCCTGGTGCAGACATAGATAGAGGTCGTCCTGGAACCATCCGCCGCCCGGCGGCCGGCGGTAGACCGCCTCCTTCAGCCAGCGCATCTCTCGGAGCGAAGCCGGCGGCGCGAGCGGCTGCCGGAGCAGCTCCCCCTCCCCCATCCCCAGGAGGAACCGGTTCTCGGCGCTCATCCGCTCCATCCGGGCGAAGCGTTCGTCCCAATCCCGCCGGTTGAGCCACAGGCCCGCCGCGCAGGCGACCACGGCGAGCGCAACCGCCGCGGACCGCCCGGCTCCTCCTCCCACCGCCAGCAGGCTGGCCCCCACCGCGAAGGCGACCACGAGGACGGTCCAGGCCGCGACTGCATACCGCGGCTCCATGTGGGTCGACACCGGCAGGACCGGAAGGGCGGCGAAGAGGAGCGCGGCCAGCAGCACGAGCGCGGCCCGGCGCCGGCGCAGGAGCACCAGGACCCCGGCGGACAGTGCGGCGGCCAGCAACACGCCCGGCAGCGTCCATTCCCCACCCAGGAGCTCCTTCCCGATTTTGCCCGGCAGGGCCAGGGCGAGGCGAGGGAGATCTGGCGGAGTCACGGTGAAGCCATAGCCCCCGAGGAGCGTCCCCAGCGCAGCGGCACGGCAGGCGAGATAGAGGCCGAGCGCCACGCCGTGCGGCACCGCCAGCCGCAGCCTGTCCCGCCACGGCGGCGCGGCTCCCGTTGGGGACAGCAGGGGAAGGAAGACGGCGAGCGGTACCGCGACCTCCTTCGCCATCGAGGCCATGAAACAGGCGATGGCCGAGAGCACAGAGAATACCCAGGCACCTCGCTCCGGCCATCTCCGCAAAGCCACGGCCCAGGCGCCCACGGCCAGCGTCGCGAGCAGGATCGCTTCCAGGTAGTGGCGCACCATCAGGAGCAGCGTCAGGGAGGTGAACACCGGACCGGTGAGGAAGACGAAAGCCCCGGCCGCCGCCCAACCGCGGGACAACCAGAGACGCAGGAGCACATACAGCGCCACGGGGCAGAGCACCGCGGCAACGAGCTGGTGGAGGTAGAAGGGCTCGGCTTGCTGCAGCCCGAAGAGCCGGCGGTCGGCATCCAGGGAAAGGAAGAGCAGCGGCGTGAACACCCGCGCCGGGAACTGCCGGAACGCCGAGGCGTCGAAGAGGTACCAGCCCGGTGGATGCGTGAGCAGATAGCGCAGATGGAAAAAATCGTCGTGCGTCCACCAGAGCTTCAGGACCGGGCGGTAGAGGAGCCAGGCCGCGGCCGCGAGCCCCAGGGCGACCGCGGCGTCCGCAAGATGGTTCCGCCGGAGCACGGGCGGAGTGTACTCTTTCCCGCCATGGCACCCCTGGAGCCCACTGCCGACGAGATGCGGAGCCTCGTGCTCGCAGCCCTGGAACGGATCGTCCATCACATCGAGACCCTTCCGGAGCAACCCGCCTCCCGCACGAAGGGAGGCATGAAGCTGGCGCGGTCCCTGGAGGAGCCCCTCCCTCCCGAGCAGGGAACGCCCTACCCAAAGCTGCTGGACCTCCTTTTCCGCAAGGCCGCCCCGAGCTCCTTCAACGCCGCCGGTCCGGGCTACCTCGCCTACATCCCCGGCGGCGGGCTGTTCCACTCCGCCGTGGCCGACCTGATCGCCGATACGATCAACCGCTACACCGGCGTCTTCGCCGCCGCGCCGGCCCTGGTGCAGCTCGAGGCGAACGTCCTCTCCTGGTTCCGCGAGATCGCCGGCATGCCGCCCGAGACCAGGGGATTGCTGACCAGCGGCGGCTCGGTCTCCAGCCTCATCGCCCTGGTCACCGCCCGGCGGGAGCGCCTCCCCGAGGACTTCCTCCGCGGCATCCTCTATGCTTCGGACCAGACCCATCACTCGATCGCCAAGAGCGCCGTCCTCGCCGGGTTCCCGCCGCGGAACGTCCGCGAGGTGCCCACGGACGAGCGCTTCCGCATCCGCCTCGACGCCCTGGAGTCGATGATCGAGGAGGACCGCCGGCAGAGGCTCACCCCGTTCCTGGTGGTGGGCAACGCCGGGACGACCAACAGCGGCGCGGTCGATCCACTGCCGGGGCTCGCCGCGATCTGCCACCGCGAAAACCTCTGGTTCCACGTCGACGGCGCCTATGGCGCCTTCTTCCGCATGACGGAACGCGGGCGGCAGGCCCTCGCGGGCATGGAGCTCGCCGATTCGCTGATCCTCGACCCGCACAAGAGCCTGTTCCTCCCGTACGGCACCGGCGCCCTCCTCGTACGGGACGGCGCCGCCTTGAAGCGCGCCCACAGCGCCGCCGCCGACTACATGCCGGCGATGCAGGACAACCCGGTCGATTTCTGCGAGATGTCCCCCGAGCTGAGCCGGCCCTACCGCGGCCTGCGGGTCTGGCTCCCTATGAAGATGCACGGCATCGGCCCCTTCCGCGAGGCGCTGGACGAGAAGCTCGACCTGACGTCCTGGGCGCTGGAGGAGCTGCGGCGGATCGAAGGGATCGAGGTCCTGGCCGAGCCCGACCTCTCGCTCTTCGCCTTCCGCTACGTCCCCCCGGGCCGCGAGGACGCCGGCGACGACGAGCTCAACCGTCTCAACCGGAAGCTCCTCGACCGCATCAACGACCGCCAGAGGGTCATGCTGACCGGCACCCTCCTCCGCGGCCGTTTCGCCCTGCGGATCTGCGTCCTCTCCTTCCGCACCCACCACGACCGCATGGAGATGGCGCTGGAGGACATCCGGGAAGCGCTCGGGGAGACTTGACGTGTGGCAACAGTGTGGCACAATAGAGGCATGAGGCATGGTGATTCTTTGCCGCATCCCATTGTCCTGGAACGTGCCCTGCAGAGCCTGAGCGTACGGATCGACGCACAGTCTCCGAAACGACTGCGGCCGGATACGCCGGACCTCGGCAGCGTTCGGGAAATCGTCCATCTCTTGGATCGGTGCCTGGCCGATCTCAATGAGCTTGCGGGATTCGAGGGTGATTTGGCCACGTTGGTGCGCCACAGCTCGCTCCAGGCCTGCTTCCCGTCCCTGCGCTTCCTCCGCCACGGCGAGCCCGAGGCGGCCTTGCGATTCCTCCTGCTCACCTGGGCCCGGGTGGCGGAAGCTCTAGGACTTCCCTGCGCCATGATCGATACGCCGGAGGAGTTGGAGGCGTCCTTCCCGGACCTCCCTGTCGAGCAGGCCACCGAGCACGAGTTTCTGTCCGTCTTCAACACGGCAATCTTCGAGGTTCTGCGCGACTCCGAGAGGAATGTTCGGGGCCGGGATATCCTGAGGCGCCTCATGGCACAGCTCGACCTGAGCTACGACCTCCTCGGCCGTGTCCTCGGCACCTCCGGCGAAACAGTCCGGCGCTGGGAGCGGGGCAGCCATGAGATTCCCGCCGAAAGGATGGCCGATCTGGTCCAGGCTGATGCCGGGCTGCGCCGGCTGCTGGAGATCTTTCAGCCGGAGCGTCTCGCCTCTGGGATCCGGAGGAAAGCCGGCCTCTTCACCGGCGAGAGCGCTCTCGACTGGATCTTGCGAGGGCGGATCGCGGAGGCAGCGGACCGCTACGAGGTAGCCCTCGCCTATCAGGGATGAGCCGCCTCCTTATATCTCACGTCCACCGTCCCCTCTATCGTGTCGTCCGGGCCGGTTGGAAAGATCCCCTGGATGCCTCCTTCAGCCGAACGGCGGCTGACAATCGCTGGAACTCGCTGGAGTTTCCGGCTCTCTACTGCTGCTGCAGCCAACTCGTCGCACGGGCGGTGACACGCGACATCCTGCGGTTCGCAGGCGTCGAGATGGAAGACCTCCTGCCTGCCTACCGGCCGCGCCTCGTGGAGGTGGATTGGACCGGCGAGGTGGTCGATGTCGTATCCGTCGAAGGGATCACGGCGGCAGGGTTCGCAGTCGCCTATCCTGATGGTGTCCCGAAGGACCTTACGCGTAGGGCGGCCTCGGAGTGGCATCAGCAAGGTGATCAGGGAGTCGCCTGCCGAAGCGCCTCACTCTGGAGGATGGGATTTTCCGAGTGGAGCGGGCCTTATTCGAGGTGGAGCGAGCTGGCCATCTTCACCAGAAACTGTCGCGCCAAGCCCCACCTCGTCAGCCACCGCGACGATCTCGACTGGCTCGTGCCCGAGGGTGCGGGCCAACTTACGGACTGAGCGGGCGCAGCATGCTGCGCCCTTTGTCCTGACAAGTGGGGGTTACTGCTGGGGCGGCTTCTGCTCTTCTTGCGGCGGCTTCTGTTCCTGCTGGAGCTGCGGCTGCTCGCCGTGCGCATGGCCGGCATGGCCGTCCGCCGGCGGAGTCTGCCCCGCCGCGGCCGGCGGCTCGATCTTCAGAAGCTCGACCTCGAAGACCAGGGCCGAGTTGGGGCCGATGTCGCGGCCGGCGCCGGACTCGCCATACGCCAGGTTCGGCGGGATGAAGAGCTTGTACTTGGAGCCCACCGGCATGAGCTGCAGGGCCTCGACCCAGCCGGGGATCACCTGGCTCACCCCGAAGGTGGCCGGCTCGCCGCGGTCGTAGGAGCTGTCGAATACCGTGCCGTCGAGCAGCGTGCCCTTGTAGTTGACCGTCACCTTGTCATCCGCCTTCGGCTTTGGGCCGGTGCCCTGCTGGAGCACCTGGTACTGCAGCCCGCTCGCCGTGGTGACCACGCCCTGCTGGGCCTTGTTGGCGGTCAGGAACTCGTCGGCCGCCTTCTTGTTCGTCTCTCCGGCAACCTTCGCCTTCGCCTGCTGCGCGGCCACCATCTTCTGCTGGAACTCCTGCATGGCAGCCTGGACCTCCTCGTTGGTCAGCGCCTGGGAGCCGGCGAGGCCGTCCCGGAGGCCGCGGACGATGAGATCGAGATTGACCGGGACCTCGTTCTGCTTGAGGTTCGACCCGAGGTTCAGGCCGATGATGTAGCTGGCCTTGTCGTCGAGCGACTCGGGCTTGTTGCCCGGCTGGGCGGGCGCGGCCTTCGGGGCCTGCTGGGCCGGCTGGCCCTGGTTCTGCTCAGCGGCGCGAGCCGTAACTGCCGAGAGGAGCAGCAAGGCGGCAAGGGCGGAAAGCTTCTTCATATCCATTCTCCAGAGTAGGGTGATACCGCGCAGGGCGGCTCGCGGAGCCCGCCGCAACCGGGCGATTGTACACGTAAGGGTGAAACGCCGGGGATAAATTCCTGGCGCTCGGGTAGCATCCCGGCATGCCCCTCTACACGGACCGCCTCCTCCCCCACCTCGTCCACTGGGTGCTGGGAGGCCGTGAATTCGCTGACCTGCGGCAGAGATACCTGCAGGGTGTTTCAGGAGATGTCCTCGAGATCGGCTTCGGCTCCGGTCTGAACCTGCCCTGGTATCCGCCGGGGCCGGCAGGGGTGGCGCGGCTCTACGCCGTCGAACCCTCGGATGAGGCCTGGAGGATGGCGCGCCAGGCGATCGAGGCGGCCCCGTTCCCGGTGGAGCGCATCGGGAGCACCGCGGAGACCCTCCCGCTATCCGACGCCTCGGTCGACGCGGTCGCCTCCACCTGGACCCTCTGCACAATCCCGGATGTGGAAAACGCGTTGCGCGAGGTGCGGCGGGTCCTGAAACCCGGCGGCGCCTTCCACTTCGTCGAGCACGGCCGCTCCCCCGAGCCGCGCGTGGCCCGCTGGCAGGACCGGCTCACCCCTCTCCAGAAAAGGCTCGCCGGCGGCTGTCATCTGAACCGCGAGATCGATCGCCTGATCGAGGGCGCAGGGCTCCGTCTGGAGCGGATCGATCGCTTCTACATTCCAGGGCCGAAGGTCGGTACGTATCTGTATGCCGGGGAGGCGGGCTGAGGGGGCCTACTCCGGGCCTATACTTGCACCATGGCCGAAACAATTGAGCGCCGCCTCAGCGGACTGACCGTCGTCATCGACCGCATGACCTGCATCGGCAGCAGCAATTGCATCAAGCTGGCCCCCGAGGTCTTCGAGCTCGACGCGGAGGGAATCGTCATCTTCCGGGAGGACGCCCCGGACATCGATCGCGACCGGCTGATCGAAGCCTGCACCGTCTGTCCGGTCGACGCCCTGAAGGTGGTCGACGCGTAATGCGGGGCGTAAGCCTCCACACCTAGACTCGCCACCTCGAACCAGAAAGGAACTGTCATGACTTCCATCAATGATCTCGTCTCGGCCCAACTCGGCCCGCAGGGCATCCAGGCCATCAGCGACCAGTTGGGCATCGACCATGCCACGGCGCAGCGAGCCGTCGACGGAGCGCTTCCTCTGCTCACCGGTGCGCTGGCCCGCAACGCCGCGCAGCCGGAGGGTGCCGCGGCGCTCCACAACGCTGTAAGCCGCGACCACGACGGCAGTCTGCTCGACCAGGCCGCAGGCTTCCTGGGCATGGGAGACACCGGCCCGGGCGCGGCCATTCTGGGGCATATCTTCGGCGGCTCCACGCCCCGCGCCTCGGCCGGCCTGGGCCAGGCCACCGGGCTCGAAGCCGGCAAGGCGGGCCAGCTCCTCGCCATGCTCGCCCCGCTCGTGCTCAGCGCCCTCGGGCGGATGAACCGCCAGAAGGGGCTGGATTCCGGCGGTCTCGCCGATGTCCTCGGCTCCGCGCAGGCCCAGAGCGGCTCCGGCATCGGCGGCATGCTGACGAAGATCCTCGACCGCGATGGCGACGGCAGCGCCATGGACGAGATCGCCGGCATGGGCGGCGATCTGCTCGGAGGCCTGTTCGGAAAACGCTGAGGTGCTCTACTGCTGCCGGGTCGTCACGATCCAGCCCGACTGCAGCGGACGCCCCTGGTAGCCAAACCCCTCGACGTAGGTATTGCGGAAGACCACCGGGATGCCGCGCGAGTACAGGGGGTCCGGGCCGTCGGTCATCTGGAAATGGAGGTGCGGCTCGGTGCTGTTGCCGCTGTGGCCGAGCTGGCCGATGACCTGGCCGCGCTTGACCGCCTCCCCCACCTTCACCCGCACGCTCCCGGGCTTCAGGTGCGCGTAGTGGGAGTGCTCGTTCCCGCCGTGGCGGATGACGACGTAGTTGCCGAGCGGTACCGTGGGCCCCTTCGCCAGCAGCGCATTCTGTCCCGCCAGGGTTCGCTTCTCGAAATCGGCGTAGCTCTCTCCCGGCCGCGGCATGCGGGCGGGATCCTCCACCGCATCGGTGACCGCCGCCACCACCTCGCCATCCCCCACGGCCAGGACATCCCGGCCATAGCCGTAGTAGTCCTCGACCTTGGAGCCGTCTCCCTTGTGGGTCCTGCCGTCACCTCCCGCGACGCCGAGGTCGATGGCGAACTCCTCGTTGGTGACCCAGCGGTGGGGGGCGTCCAGGCTCGGCCCCACGCCGACGTACCAGGTCCCGGCCACGGGCAAGTGGTACTCGTTCCCGGATTTGTGGCTGACGACCTTCAGGCTGGCGCGGGCCTCGACAGGCCCGGCGGCGCCGCGGCCGCGGGCGACGACCTCGACGGCCTCGGCGGGCGCGAGCAGGAGAAGCGGCTTGCCGAAAACGATGAGCGCCGTCCCCGGGGCGAGCGTCCGGTTGGGCGCCAGGCGGATGCCCTCCCCCAGGTACCGGCTGGTCTGGAAGTAGAAGTCATAGGCTTTCAAAACGCCCTCCGCCTCCAGGGCGCTCATCTGCTGCGCGCTGCCTTCGAGCATCCGGGCGGGGAGGACTACCGTCTGGACCGCCTCCCCTCCGGCCATCACTCGGATCTCGACAGATTCGAGGGTCACCGGCTCGCCGCCGGTCTGCACGAACGCCATGTTCTGGAGCATGACGGAGGAGAGCCCCTTCTCGGGGTACATCTCGTAGGAGTAGACGAAGTCTTTGGGGTGGAAGCGGACTTCCAGAGCGTGCAGCGGCAAGGCGGACAGCAGGAACGACGTCAAGAACAACGTACGGCGCATGAGGCCACCTCCAGCCGGCGGACCGGAGCCCGGCGGCCTGTGGGATAAAGGTTGGGGAGCAGGATACCCTGCCCGGGATCCCTACGGGGCGGGGAGGAGACGGGTTTCCGGGCTTACAACTGCCCCGAGGCCAGCCTCTCCAGGCCCGCCAGGTAGGAGGGGTCCTGGTAGCGAGACAGCAGGAAGTCGCCGGCGTACGAGGGCAGCTCCGTCCCCATGATGTGGGCGGCCAGCAGCTCGGCCCCGGCCTGGGAGGCCATGATGCCGTAGCCGGACAGGCCGCAGAACAGGTGGTTGCCTTCCACCGGCGTCGGGCCGATCAGCGCCCGGTTCTCGCGCGTCTTGCAGTAGTAGCCGCCGTCCACATAGGGACGGCGCATGCGCGTCAGGTACTCGCCGAGGGCCGGCACCATCTGCACGAGGCCGCGCAGGACCACCTCCGGATACCAGGAGTCGAAAGCCGGCGGGAAGGCCGGCGCCAGGGGCTCGATGTGGTAGGTCCAGAGAAGGAGCAGCATGCGGCTGCCGTGGCCGCCCTCGGGCCGGAAGTGGACTCCGGCCGGCAGGGTCCCGGTGAGCCAGCGGAGCTTCCGGATCGGCGGCGAGCTCGGCCCGCTCTTCGTCGCTCCAGGCGAGGGTCACCGGGTCGCTCCACAGCATCAGCGGCAGCTCGCGCGGCAGGAGCCCGAGGTAGTCGTCGAACGTCACCTTGCCGTGCAGCTCGTTGAAGAGCGGGAGCTCGACGCCGCTCCTGCGGCCCACCTCGGAAGCGAGGGGGCCCGCAGCGTTGACGAAGCACCGGGTGGAGATCTCCCGGACCTCGGCCCCCGGCTCCAGGCGGACCGCCTCGACGCGACCGTCCCGCACCACGACCTCCTCGATTCTCCCGGCGATCCGGCGCAACCCCCGCTCCCGGGCCTGCTCCAGGAGGTACATGCCGAGCTGCTGGGCGGAGAGCCAGCCGCAACGGCGCAGATGGAGCATGGCGACCACGTCCGGCACGACGAACGGGAAACGGCGCAAGATCGCTGCGCGGTCGAGCACCAGGTCGGCCCCCGTCAGCGAGCGATCGAGCGCGTCGAAGGGCGCCTCCGGATACTCCGGAGCGCCGCTCCTCCCAGAATGGACGCGCAGCTCCCCGGCACCGAGAGCGGAGACTTCCCGCGCGCCGCGTTCCATCTCGGCCGCCCGGGCGGGGTCGGCGGTCAGGTAGGCGTAGCCGTTGCGGTTCATCGCCAACCGGTGGCCGCTCTCCTCTTCCAGCTCCTCGAGGAGATCGATGCTCCGGCCCATGAAGCGCACCATGGTGTCGCCCGGTCCGGGCCACCAGTTGCGGTAGCACTCGGTGGACTTGTCGCTGGTCACCGACAGTGGCGGCTGGTCGTCCACCAGCACCACGTCGCGCAGGCCGTGGCGCACCACCAGGTGATAGGCCGCGGAGATGCCGGCGATCCCGGCGCCGCAGATCACCACGTCGGCCGTGGGCATGTCTCCTCCTTCCGGCAGGGCCGGGCGGCAAGCTTATACGCGGCCGGGCAGAATGGAGAGAGTCAGGGGCGCGAGGCCCCCGCCCTCTCCGCCAGACTCCGCAGAAACCACCGCTCGCGGTTCTTCACCCTCCCCCACTTCCTCGTGAGCTCGGCCAGAGCTTCGCCCACGAAGAGCTGCGCCTCGTCCTCGGAGATCCCGTGGCGCCGAAAGATGCGGGCGATCTCGGGACCGAGATGACGCAGGAGCAGCTCCAGCTCCTGTCGGGTCGGGCGGTCGGACGTCGGCATGCGGCCATTTCCCCCTCGTCGCGAGAACAAGCAAAGTTTGACATCGAGCGGTGGACAAAGTCGACTCGAAGCAACGGAAGTGTCGGATGGACGGTACCTTTCCGAGTGAGAAGGGCGCCGCGGAAAACCTGTCGACGGCAACTGTTTCCTCTTTTCTCCCTGAACTGCTGAATGGAAATGGCCGAGATCGGCTCTCGCTCCACTTGATTCGCGGCGGGCTCGACGAAACTGACGGTCCGGTTCAACGAAACCGTCGAACCGCCGTCCTTCCATGCCTGCCGTCCTGCTCGTAAACCGCTATGAATACGTGGTTTGCGTTCTTTATCCGACCTTGGCATCGCAGTTGCGACAGGCGGAGTCCGGACGCATCGATGCTCCTCAACCCGGGCCGCACGAGGCCCTCTTCGGAAAGGGGAAAGGAAGATGCTGCGGGACGACAGAAGAAAGATCTCGGGGCGGATCGCCGGCGCGGTCCTGGCTCTCCTGGTGGCGGCGACAGCCGCACGGGCACACCAGTGCGTGGAGGTGGAGGTGCTGCGGGCGCCGGACTCGGCTCCTGCCGGGTCCCTGATCGTCGTGGAGGCGAGCGTCACGAATTGCGGCGACCCGGCGCGCGGGTTCATCCTGTCCTGGGTGCTCGTCGGCGAGAACGGCGATCGCATGCAGCTCAACAGGGCGGTCGCCCAGATCGAGCCGGGCCGGACGATCACCGGTGTCAACCGGCTGCTGCTGCCCACCCGGATCCGGCCGGGGGTCTACCACATCGGCCTGGTCGGGGAGACCCCGTCCGATTTCACCGACAGCGACCTGGTGAGGATCGAGGTCACCCGGCCGCGGTAGGCGGAGGGGCCGGGCTCGGAAGGCTCCGGGTCCGGCCGCCGTGCTACGATCGGTCCGGCTATCCACGAGTCATGCGCCGCGCCCGCTTCTGGAGCTTCCTGGCGGTTCTTCTGGTCCCCGCTCTTGCGCTGTGGGCCTTGTCGGAGGTCCGCAGCCAGCAACGCGAGGTCGAGGAGGCGTTGCGCGCGGAGGCCGCCCTCCTGGCCCATACCCTCGGACCCGCCCTGGCCTCTGCATCGGCCGCCGCCCGCGAGCTCGACGAGCTGCTCTCCTGGAAGCTGCTGGACAACGCCCGTCTCCTTGCCCGCCTGGAAGCCCGCTCCCGGCCGGCCGGCCCGCCGGAGGACCCCGCCGGCGAGCTCGCGACGCTCGCCGAGGAGAACGGGCTCGAGACCGTCGTCGTGCTCGCACCCGGCGGCGGGGTCCTTCAGCGGACCGGCCGGCCGGTCGACGAGGCCGCGCTCCGTGCCCGCCTCGCGCCGGTCCTTCGGGGCGAAGCTGACGAGCTGATCCTGGGTGCTGCGAGCGAGGCGGAGCATCTCGCGGCGGCCGTGGCCACCCGGGACGGCGGCGCCGTGGCCGTCCTGGCGTCGCCCGCACGGGCGTACGCCTTCACCCGCCAGATCGGCACCGCCAACCTCCTGCACCGCCTGGTCGACACCCGCGCGGTCCTCTACCTGGTCTACGAGGAACACCCGGGAGACGTACGGGCCGAGGCGAGCTGGGACGGGCAGCCGGTCCCTCCCGCTCCCACGACCGTGCTGCGGGACCGGCCGGTCTTCGAGGTGGCGGTGCCGGTCTCCTCACCGGCCGGCCGCGAGGCATCGCTGCGGGTGGGGCTCAACGGCGAGCCGCTGCGGCGCTCGGCCGCCTCGGCCCTGCGGCGCACCGTGCTGGTGGGTCTGGTCCTCGCCGCCTTCGGCCTGTCGAGCGCCGGCTTCACGCTGGTACAGCGCGCCCGGGCCCGGGAGCGGGAGGAGAGCCGGCGCCGCTTCGCCGAGCTCGAGGAGGACCGCCGGCGCGGCGAGCGGCTGGCCGCCGCGGGAGCGATCGCCGCCGGCCTGGCCCACGAGGTGCGCAATCCGTTGAACGGCATCGGCATGGCCGCCCAGCGGATCGAGCGCCTGTCGGCCCCGGAGGAGCGGACGCGGCAGCTCGCCGCGCTGATCCGCCAGGAGGTCTCCCGCCTGGAGGCGAAGCTCAAGGAATTCCTGGACCTGGCGCGCCCGTCCTCCGGCCCGCGGGAAGACGCCGACCTGGCGCAGCTCACCCGCGAGGCCCTGGCCACCCTGGAGCTCGAGGCCGCGGGCCGCGGTATCTTCATAGAAGCACCGGCTGATGGCCCGTGGGGGCAGGCTGTGATCCTCGCCGACGTCGAGGCGGTGCGCGGCGCCCTGGTCAACCTGGTGCGCAACGCCCTCCAGGCCAGCCCGCCCGGCGGCCGGGTGGAGGTGGCGGTCGAGGAGACCGAGGGCATGGCGCGGGTCGTCGTCCGCGACCATGGCGGCGGGCTCGATCCCGGGCTCGGCGAGCGCGCCTTCGATGCCTTCGTCACCACCCGCGCCGAGGGGACCGGCCTCGGGCTCGCGCTCGTCCGGCGCGTCGCCGAGGAGCACGGCGGACGCTGCCGGCTGCGCAATCACCCCGGCGGCGGGGTCGAGGCGGTCCTGGAAATCCCCATCCGCTCCGTCCAAGGCGCAGAGAGGACTGTGGCATGAGGCTCGCGGCGCGCATCCTGGTGGTGGACGACGAGCCGGCCCAGCGCGGCGTGCTGGCCGGCTTCCTGCGCGATCTGGACGCCGAGGTGCTGGAAGCCGGGGACGGCCGGCAGGCGCTGGACCTGGTCCGGCGGAGCCTGCCGGACGTGGTCCTGACGGATGTCCGCATGCCCCGGATGGGAGGCCGCGAGCTGCTGCGCGCGGTCAAGGAGGCGAACCCCGAGGTCGAAGTGGTGATCGTCACCGCCTATGCCACGGTCCCCGACGCGGTCTCGTGCCTCAAGGAGGGCGCGGCCGACTATCTCTTGAAGCCGCTGGACCTGGACGAGGTCGAGCACGTGCTGCGGCTGGCCGTGGAGCGCCGGCACCTGCGGCGGGAGAACCGGGAGCTGCGGCTCCGGGTGGGCCAGATCGAATCGCTGCCGGGGATCGTCACCGCCGGCGGCACCATGGCCGAGATCCTCTCGACCGTGGCGCGCGTGGCTCCCTCCCGGGTGCCGGTGTTGGTCCTCGGCGAGAGCGGGACCGGCAAGGAGCTGATCGCCCGCGCCCTCCACGCCGCGAGCCCGCGCGCCGCCGGCCCCTTTGTGGCGGTCAACGGCGCCTCCCTCTCCCCGACTCTCCTCGAAAGCGAGCTCTTCGGTCACGAGAAGGGCGCCTTCACCGGCGCCGACCGGTCTCGCAAGGGGCGTTTCGAGATCGCCTCCGGCGGCACGTTCTTCCTCGACGAGGTGGGCGACCTGCCGCCGGAGATGCAGGTGAAGCTCCTGCGCGTGCTCCAGGAGGGGTCCATCGAACGGGTCGGCGCCGCCGAGCCGGTCCCGGTGGACGTGCGGATCGTGGCGGCCACGCACCGCGACCTCCCCGCCGAGGTGACGGCGGGCCGCTTCCGGGACGACCTCTACTACCGGCTCGCCGTGGTCACCCTGGAGGTCCCGCCCTTGCGCCGGCGCCGCGCCGACATCCCGCTGCTGGTCGATCATTTCCTGACCCGCTACGCCGCCGCGGTGGGAGCGCGGCGGCAGGTCTCCCGCGAGGCCATGGACCGCCTCATCGCCTACGACTACCCGGGCAATGTCCGCCAGCTCGAGAACATCGTCCAGCGCAGCCTCGTGCTCGCCCGGGGCGACCTCGTGACCACGGCAGACCTGCCGCCCGAGCTCGACGGCCGCGCGCCGGGGACCGACCGCAACGGCGATTGCGGAGAGGACGCCCCTCTGCCGCGCCGGGTGGCGGCCCTGGAGCACGCCGCCATCGAGAAGGCGCTGGCCCTGGAGGAGGGCCACCAGTCCCGCGCGGCCGTGCGGCTCGGGATCTCCGAGCGCGCGCTGCGCTACAAGATGAGGAAGCTCGGGCTTCGCTGCGCCCGCGACGACGAGGGTGAGGACGAGGGAGGAGGATGACCATGGAGATCGAAAGGAATGTCCGGAGGGGGAAGGGATGGCTGGAAATCGCCGCAGCCCTGCTCCTCGCCGCGGCCCCGCGGTGCACGGCGGCCGACCTCCGGCTCGACGTGGACGCGGAGCACCTGTCGGCCACGTTCGCCGAGCAGCGAACCTTCGAAGCCAGCTCGGTGACGCTCGGCCTGGAGCTGCTGACCCGGAGGGACCTGAGCCTGCGGCTGGAGGTGCCCGCGATCCGTGCCCGCTCGTCGCAGCCTCTCTATGTCGTCCTCGGCCCGTCGCCGCGGGTGCTCAATGCCCTGGCCCGGGGCAACCGCAACCTGCAACGCCAGGTGCCCGGCGACTGGGAGTCCGGCGTGGGGGACGTGCGGCTGCGGGTCCTCCAGGAGCCTCGGCGGCGGGGGCGCCCGGCTCTTCCGCACCGCCGCCGAGCTGGACGTCAAGGCACCCACCGGGAACGAGCGCGCGGGCCTGGGGACCGGGGAATGGGACGCGCGCCTGGGGCTCCTCGGCGAGCGCCGCTTCTGGTCCGCCACCCTCTTCGCCGGCGCCGGCTACAACCGGCTCGGCGATCCGGAGCGGATCGAGCTGCGCGACGTGCCGGACGGCCTCCTCGGCGTCGAGAGCGAGCCCTGGCACGGGCTGCGCGGCTCTCTCTGGCTGGAGGGGCACGGCGCCGTGCAGGCCGGTACCGGCTCGCGGAGCGCCCTCGGAATCGGCGTGCGCGGCGCAGGCAGCCGGTCCTGGCGCGCCGCGGCCACCCTCGGCCTGACCGGCGCGGACAAGGAGGTCGGGTTCGTCCTCGGCGTCTCCCTAGCCGCCCCCGGCTCCGCGACCGAGGCCTGGGGCCGCATGCCCGGGAGGGACCGCAGGGAATGACGACGGCCTCCGCCCTCCTGGTCGCCGGCCTGCTGCTGGCCGGCCCACCCGCCGGACAGGCACCCGCTCCGGCAGGCGGTACCACCGCCCTCCGCACGTTCGAGGGAACGGTGACCGCGGTCGGCGAGGCCGCCGGGGAGGGAAAGCTGCCGCTGGTCAGCCTCGAGGTGCAGACCGCCGAAGGGGGAATCCGCGTGCTGGTCGCTCCTGCTCCGGTGCTCTCGGACCTCGGCTTTACGGTCAAGGTCGGCGACCGCATTCGCGCCCGGGTCTTCTACGACGCGGCATCGCGAACAGCCTTCGCCCAGAAGGTGCTCAACCAATCCCAGGAGCTGCTGGTCCGCCTGCGGACCCTGCGCCACGAGCCGCTCTGGGACGCCGCCGGCACCTGGCAAGGAGGAGAGACCGACCCGCCGCAACAGCGGCCCACCGCAAGGACCCGCCGCCGGACGACCCGCCAGCAGCCGAGCGCTACACCGCCGGAGAGGCCACGCCCACCGCTCCGGCCGCCGGGGTGAGAGAAAGCCCGGCGATGAATCGCCGGGCTAGCAACAGCGCCCCATCAATGGGGCTTGAAGCCGGGTTCACCCGGCGCTGTTCATAGCCCGGGCATTCATGCCCGGGCGGCAGGGCGGCTCGACGTGAGGCCGCGAGGCACTCCTATATAGGCCCGGAGGCGAGGTTGCACTTTCTCCAGCGCCTCAATACACTGCCACGCTCCGGGTATCGCCTTGCCTGCCGTACCCTGCCACCATGAGTCTCTCCACGACATCCGAGCTCGACCTCGCCTTCCAGCAGCACACCCTGGGCAACGGCCTGCGGGTCATCCTGCACCGTGACACCACGCTCCCCCTGGTGGCGGTCAACCTCTGGTATCACGTCGGCTCCAAGAACGAGCGGCCGGGCCGTACCGGTTTCGCCCATCTGTTCGAGCACATGCTCTTCCAGGGCAGCCAGCACGTCGGCACGCACGGCCATTTCCAACTGATCCAGCAGGTCGGAGGCGTCGCCAACGGCTCGACCTGGTACGACCGCACCAACTTCTACGAGGTCCTGCCGGCCCATCACCTGGACCTCGGGCTCTGGCTGGAGGCGGACCGCATGGGCTTCCTCCTCCCCGCCCTCACCCAGGAGAAGCTCGACACGCAACGCGACGTGGTCATGAACGAGCGGCGCCAGCGGGTGGAGAACCAGCCCTACGGCCGCGCCGGCGAGCGCCTTCACGAGTTGCTCTATCCGCCGGACCACCCCTACCACTGGCCGGTCATCGGCTACATGGAGGACATCGCCGCCGCCACCGTGGAGGAGATGCAGACCTTCTTCCGGACCTACTACGCGCCCAACAACGCGGTCCTGACCCTGGCCGGGGACTTCGATCCCGTCGAGGCCCTGGAGAAGGTGGGGCGCTACTTCGGGGAGATCCCGGCCGGGCTGCCCATCCCCCGGATCGAGGTCCCGGACCGGCCCCTCGGCGGCGAGACGCGGGAGGTCCTGGAGGACGACGTCCACCTCCCCCGTGTCTACGTGGGCTCCCGCGGGCCGGCCTACGGCGAGCGGCTCTGGTACGCCGCCGACCTCCTCACGGCGGTGCTCTCCGGCGGCAAGTCGAGCCGGCTCTACCGGGACCTGGTCTACGAGCGGCAGATCGCCCAGGACGTGGTCGCCTACATCAGCCCCTATGAAGAGGTCGCGACCTCCATGGTGATCGCCACTGCGCGCCCCGGCGTGCCGATCGAGACCGTCGAGGAGGCCCTGCTGGACCATATGGGGCGGGCGGCGTCCGAGCCTCCCTCCGCCGCGGAGGTCGAGCGGGCGCGCAACCGGATGCTGACCGAGTACTTCGGCGCCCTCCAGAAGCTGGACAACCGGGCCGATCTCTTCTCGCAGTTCGCCACCTATTTCGACGACCCCGCCGGGGTGGTTGGAGAGGCGGACCGTTATCTCGAGCTCGAGGCCGCGGAGCTGATGGACTACGCGGCGCGCTGCTGGAACGAATCGGAGCGGGTGGTGCTGCGGGTGGTGCCGCGGAGCCCCGCGGCATGAACGCTGTGAAGAGATCTCTCCTCGACCGGTCGCAGCCCCCGGCCGCGGGCCGGCTCCGGCCGTTCAGCTTCCCTCCTTTCCTGCGCCGGAAGCTGCCCTCGGGGCTGGAGGTGCTCGCCGCCCATCAACCGGCGGTCCCCCTGATCAGCCTGGACCTCGTGTTCCCCGCGGGCGCGCAGCACGACCTGCCGGGAAAGGCGGGGCTCGCCACGCTCACCGCCTCGGTGATCGACGAAGGGACGCGCCAGCGCAGCTCCATGGAGATCGCCTCCTGGATCGAGCAGCTCGGCGGCTACTTTGCGAGCGGCGCCGACTGGGACGAGGGCTACCTCGCGTCCGGCCTCCTGGCACGGCACCTCGAGGCGGGCCTGGAGCTGCTGACCGAGGTCGCCACCGAGCCCACGTTCCCGGAGCGCGAGGTCGAACGGCTCCGCAAGCAGCGCCTCGCCGAGATCCTGCGCCGCGGCCACGACCCCTCCACGCTGGCGGACGAGAAGCTCACCGAGGTGATCTACCGTGGGACGGTCTATGCCCATCCGATCCTCGGCACCGAAGCGGGCGTGAGCGCACTGGACCGCGAGGCGCTGGTCGCCTTCTACCAGCGGCACTACACCCGGCAGGGTGCGGTGCTGATCGCGGTGGGCGACCTGGATCCGGAGGACCTGCTGCGCCGGGTGGAAGGGCGGTTCCAGGAGCTTCCGGCGGAGCCGCCGCCGCCGCCCGACATCCAACCCGCACCCCTGGAAGGGGTCTCGATCCACGTGGTGGACCGGCCCGGCGCCGCCCAGACCGAGCTGCGCCTGGGCCATGCCGGCGTGTCGCGCAAGAACCCCGACTACATCCCGCTGATCGCGCTCAACGCCCTGCTCGGTGGCAAGTTCACCAGCCGGATCAACCTCAACCTGCGGGAGCGGCACGGCTACACCTACGGGGTGACGAGCCGCTTCTCGGCGCGCCGGGGGCCCGGGCCCTTCGTGGTGGACGCGGCGGTCGCCACCGAGTCGGCGGGCGCCGCCGCCGCGGAGGTCCTGTTCGAGCTGCGGCGGATCCGCGAGGAGCCTGTCGAGCCGTGGGAGCTGGACGAGACCCGCAGCTACATCCTCGGGGTCTTCCCCTATACGTTCCAGACGATCGGAGAGGTTGCGAAGCGGCTGGAGACCCTGGCGGTCTACGGGCTGGCCGACAACTACTACGACCAGTACCTGGAACGGATCGCCGGCGTCACTCGCGAAGAGCTCCTGGAGGTGGCGCGCCGGAACCTCCATCCCGATCACACCGCCGTCGTGGCGGTGGGTCCGGCCGAGACCCTCGTACCGCAATTCGAAGGGATGGGCGCGGTGACAGTCTGGCCGCGGACGCCCGCCGCCTGAGGAGACGTTATCGCAGATGGGCCGAGGCCGGGCCCGACGCCGGGAGGCGGATCTCGAGATCGCGACTGGCGCCACCCGGGAAGTTCCCTTCCAGGATCTTGTACTGAGCGCTCTGGCCCGGTGGCGTCAGGGGCGTGATCCAGACCTTGACGACCTGGTTGCTGCCGGTCTGCACCTGATAGCTCTGATCGAAGTAGCCGCCCTTCGCCTTCTTGCGGCCGAGAAAACCGCCCTTCTCTCCCACCTGCTTCCGAAAGAGCATTCTGCCGCCGACCTGCACGCGCACATCGGCGGGGATGTCGGTTTCGACGTTAACCCGCAGGACTGCCTCCTGAGCAGCCGCGGCTTCGGAGGCCGGCTCCGGGCTGGCCGCAATGGGCGCCGGCGTCAGCTCGGTCGCCGTGGCCGACTGCTCGGGCAGCGGGCGCTGACTGCGGTCCCTGGCAGCCCGCATCCGCATGTCCGCCTGCGCCGTCTGGGCTGCCGCCAGAATGAAATGGGCCTCCGGAATACTCAGATCGAGGGCAATGGCGTCGTTGGCGGCCGTGATGGCCTGCTCAAACCGGCGGTCCTTCATCGCCCGCTGCGCTTCGAAGAGCTTCGCCACGATTCGCCGCTGCGTCTCGGCGAGAAGGGGTGACGCCTGCGCCTCGGCCTCGGCACGCTGGCGCAGTCGGCTCAGCTTGGGCTTGCCGGGAGCGAGCTGCTCGGCACGGCGATAATGCTGGGCCGCCCGCACCGGATCGCCCGCCGCCCTGCGCTCATGCCCCGTGCGGACCGCCGCCAGGAATTCGGTGCGGACCGCCTCCTCGGCTGCGTTGTAGTCCACGGGGGGCGACGTCCAGGCCAGGGCGAGGAGCACCCCGGCACCGAGCGTCAGCGTGAGGACCGCGGCGAGGACGCCGGCCAGGGCGGCCCGGCGCAGCGAGAACGGCGGCCGTGGCCGCGCCGGCCGCGGAGCTGCCGCGGCACGGGCCGGAGCCGCCTGCGCAGCCCCGGCGAGGGTGCCGGGCCCTGGCAGCGGAGGCGGCGGCACCAGGATCGGCGCCATCGCGGAGATGCTCTGGGTCTCGTTCAGCTCCGCGCTGGAGAGCCGGCCGGCCACCCGGCGGAGGTCTTCCACCATGTCACGCGCCCGGGGGTACCGGCGCGCCGGGTCCTTCTCCAGCGCCCGGGTGAGGATCGGCTCCAACCCGGGCGGCAACTCGCGCACGTAGTCCTTGGGCGGCGTGAAGTGGTCGTAGACGATCCGGTGGCTCACCACCGTCAGGTTCTCGCCCTGGAACGGCTTGTGGCGGGTGAGCAGCTCGTAGAGCACCACGCCGAGGGCGAAGAGGTCGGCGCGGTGGTCCACCTCCTTGCCCTGGATCTGCTCGGGCGCCATGTAGTTGGGCGTCCCGAGGAGCTGTCCCTCCTGGGTGAGGTTCGAGGTGTCGAGCCGCGCGATGCCGAAGTCGGTGATCTTGACCCGGTTGTCCGCCGTGATCAGGATGTTCGCCGGCTTGACGTCCCGGTGCACCACCTTGTGGGAATGCGCGTAGTCGAGGGCTTCGGCCACCTGGGAGATCACGTCGGCGACGAACTGCAGCGACAGCGGCTGGTCTCCCTGGAGCAGCGCCTTGAGGTTGGTCCCGCGGACGTACTCCATGGCGATGAAGGCCATACCGTCGCCGGAATCCTCGACCACGTCGTGGATGGTGACGATGTTGGGATGGCTCAGGATGCCGGCGCTCTGCGCCTCGCGGATGAAACGGGCGCGGAACTGCTCCAGCTCCGCATCCTTGATCGAGTACCCGATGCGGAACGTCTTCAGGGCCACCAGGCGGCCGATGAGCGGGTCCCGGGCCAGGTAGACCACACCCATGGCGCCCTTGCCGATCTCGTCGACGATTTCGTAGCGGCCGAGCCTGGGTGGAGTCAGCGGTAACATGGGACCTCGGCAGATTCTAGGCCGCCGGCTCCCGCGAGTCAAACCACCGGCGGGATTAAATCCTAGAGGGGTTTGGAGTTAAGGCGGAATTGCGGCCACCGCCCCGGGCCGCCGCCCTATGGTATATTGTCGCGCCTTGGACCGAGACCTGATGGAGGCTTGAACATATGCAGGTGGACAGGCCGGAAAAGATCCGCAACATCGCCGTCGCGGGACACAACGACACCGGAAAGACCACCCTGGTCAGCGCCCTGCTGCACACCGGCGGAGTGACCACGCGGTTCACCCGGGTGGAGGACGGCAACACCCTGACCGACTTCGACCCCGAGGAAGCCGAACGCGGCATCTCCATCGGGCTCGCCCCCTGCTTCGTCCCGTGGCAGCAGCACAAGGTCAACCTCCTCGACTCCCCCGGCTACGGCATCTTCTTCTCCGAAGCCAAATGCGCGATGCGCGCCGCCGACACCCTGCTCCTCTGCGTCAACGGCGTGGCGGGCGTCGAGGTCAACACCGAAAAGGTCTGGGCCTTCGCCGAGGAGATCGGCCTGCCGGTCATGGTCCACCTCACCAAGATGGACCGCGAGCGGGCCGACCTCGACCGCACCCTCGAGAACGTGCAGAAGCGCTTCGGACGGACGGTCCTCCCGGTCCAGATCCCCATCGGGCGCGAGCACGGGTTCGAGGGAGTCGTCGACCTCGTCCACGAGAAGGCATACCGCTTCACCCGGGACGGCAACGGCAAGGCCGAGCCGATCGACATCCCTGCGGAGGTCGCCGCCCAGGCGGCCACCCTGCGCGGCCAGCTCATCGAGGCCGTGGCGGAGACCGACGACAAGCTGATGGAGGGCTTCTTCGAGAGCGGCGCGCTGTCGCAGGAGGACCTGGAAGCCGGCCTGCGGGCCGCCGTGACACGCCGCCAGATCTTCCCGCTGACCCTCTCGGCCGGCGGCCATGGCATCGGCTCCTCGGCCCTGCTCGACAGCTTCCTCGCCCTGCTCCCCTCCCCCGCCGAGCGTGCACCTTTCCCGGCCCGCAACCTGGGCGGCGAGGCGCTCGAGCTGGCCGCCGACCCGGCCGGGCCGCTTGCCGCGCTGGTGTTCAAGACCTTCTCCGACCCCTTCACCGGCAAGATCTCGCTGCTGCGCGTGGTCTCCGGCACGCTGCCCGCGGACACCGCGGAGTACAACAGCCGCGCCGAGGAAATGGAGCGGCTCGGCCACCTGATGGTCCTCCAGGGCAAGCAGGGGACCCAGGTGCCCCGCCTGGTCGCCGGCGACATCGGCGGCGTGGCCAAGCTCAAGCTCACCGCCACAGGCGACACGCTCTGCGGCAAGGACCGGCCCATCAAGGTGGATTGGGTCAGCATCCCCGAGCCGGCCATGGCCTTCGCCATCGAGCCCAAGTCCAAGGGCGACGAAGAGAAGATCGGCGAGGCCCTGACCCGGCTGGTCGAGGAAGACCCGTCGCTCAAGGCCGGGCGCGACCCGGAGAGCCACGATCACCTGCTCTCGGGCACCGGCCAGCTCCACATCGAGATCGCCGTCTCCAAGATCAAGCGCCGCTACCACGTCGAGGTCATCCTCCATCCGCCCAAGGTCCCCTATCGCGAGACGATCCTGGCGGCGGCGGACGGGCACGGCCGGCACAAGAAACAGACCGGCGGGCGCGGCCAGTTCGCCGATTGCAGGATCAAGGTCGAGCCGCTGGCGCGCGGCGAGGACTTCTCCTTCGCCGACGAGATCTTCGGCGGCGCGATCCCGCAGAACTACCGGCCCGCGGTCGAGAAGGGCATCCAGGAGGCGCGCCGCCGCGGCTACCTCGCCGGCTATCCGATGGTCGATTTCAAGGTGCGCCTGCTCGACGGCCAGTACCACGACGTCGACTCCTCCGAGCTCGCCTTCAAGATCGCCGGCTCGCTGGCGTTCAAGGACGCCATGCAGAAGGCCAAGCCGACCATCCTCGAGCCGATCATGAAGGTCGAGATCACAACCTCGGACGAGTACACCGGCGACATCATGGGCGACCTGTCGCACCGCCGCGGCCGTCCCCAGGGCATGGACACGGTCAACGGGAACCAGGTCATCCAGGCCATGGTCCCGATGTCGGAGATGCTCGAATACGCCCGCATCCTGCGCGCCATGACCCAGGGCCGGTCGAGCTTCCACATGGAGTTCTCACATTACGAGGAGGTCCCCCGTCTGGTGCAGGACAAGCTGGTGGCCGAATACCAGAAGCACCGGCAGGAAGAGCACGAATAGCGGACCCGCAAACCCAGACACGGAGATCGAACCTTGATCCAAGCAACCCAAATGCGAGCCGGCATGTGCATCCTCTTCGAAGGAGAGATCTGCCGGATCATGAACGTCAACCACGTCACGCCCGGCAACTGGCGCGGCTTCGTCCAGGCCAAGATGCGCAACCTGCGCAACGGCAACAGCTTCGAGCACCGCTTCGGCTCGACCGAGAAGGTCGAGCGCGCGATCCTCGACACGCAGCCAGATGGAGTACCTCTACTCCGACCCCTCGGGGCACCACTTCATGAACCAGGAGACCTACGAGCAGGTCACGCTGGACGACGAGACCCTGGGCGACTCGATGCTCTACCTGCTGCCCAACACGGTCATCCAGATCGACTTCTACGACGAGAAGCCGGTGGGCATCGAGCTGCCCAACACCGTGGCCCTCCAGGTGGTCGAGACCGAGCCCAGCATGAAGGGAGCAACGGCCAGCGCCTCCTACAAGCCGGCCAAGATGGAGACCGGGCTCACGGTGCAAGTGCCGCCGTTCATCGAGGTGGGCACCAAGATCCTCATCGACACCCGCGAGAACAAGTACCTCAGCCGGGCGTGAGGATGTGATCGCCACCGATCAGATCGTCCTGGGCCTCACCTGGTTCGTGGTCTTCCTCTTCTCGACCACGCTGCACGAGGCGGCCCACGCCTTCGCCGCCTACAAGCTCGGCGATCCCACGGCCTACGAGGGAGGGCAGGTCACCCTGAACCCGCTCCCCCACATCCGGCGCGAGCCGTTCGGGATGATCCTGGTCCCCCTGCTCACCTTCGCGACCATGGGCTGGATGATGGGCTGGGCGAGCGCCCCCTACGATCCCTTCTGGGCCCACCGCTATCCGCGGCGAGCCGCCGTGATGGCCCTCGCCGGTCCGGCGGCCAACCTCCTCCTGGTGCTGGTCTCCGCGGTCGCGATCCGCGCCGGCATGGCGGCCGGCGTCTTCCATCTGCCGGACCCGGTCGGATATACCGACCTCATCGCCGGCACTGGCTGGGCCGCGGGCGCTGTGGTGCCGCTGTCGATCCTCTTCACGCTGAACCTGCTCCTCTTCCTCTTCAACCTGCTGCCATTGCCGCCTCTCGACGGCAGCGCCGTGATCCCCGCCATCCTGAGCGGCCGGGCCGCCGAGCGCTACAACGCCCTCCTCCATCAGCCCTTCGTCTCTCTGCTCGGCCTGCTCGTGGCCTGGCGGGTCTTCCCCTATATCTTCGTCCCGCTCTTCGCCCGGGCCCTCAGGCTCCTCCATCCGGACCTCGGATAGCTACTTCTGAAGATACTTCCTCTTGAGCTCCGCCAAGCGCTCCTGTTCAAACTTGTCCAAGCCTGCAGCGTCGAAGAGAGTGTCGCCCGTCGGGCCGTCGAGCTTCACGACCTCGATCACCGAAGGCGACCGGCTGATGACCGCGGCGAGCAAGGTCCTTCAAGAGTTTTACGGCCTGCGGTCGGAAAAGCTCGCGGAGTTCCACCTGCAGCCGTTCCGCGGCCGCAGCCGCGCCAGCAAGGCTAAGGAACCGGCGCCCCAACCCCCGCCTGAACCCGCCACCGCCGCTGTCGATCCGCAGTAACTCTACTCCGGGGGAGCGTGTCCACCACGCCGCCCCTTTCCTGCTCCTTCCTCCGAACGCCAAACTGGCGGCGCAGCTTCGCGGCATCCCCGCAGATCCAGGCCAGCGACGCGTATCCACCGTAGAGAACGATATCTGCGCCAGCGTAAGCTTATCCAGCGCAGATAAGCTTATCTGGCGCAGATAACGCTATCCGCCGCGGATAAGCTTATCCGAGCCGTATAAGCTTATCCGGCGCAGATAGCGTTATCTGCCGTTGCTACGCTTATCCACGCCGCCCTTCAGTAGTCCCCGAGGACGGATCTGTCTCCGCCCGAGGACGAGATTGTTCAGCCTTCCAGCAATCTCATCCACTTCAGACCGCCTGCTGGATCTGCCTGATTCCAAAGAAGATATCGCATGCAGGACCGCGCTCCGAAAAGTCTCGACTCTCTTGTTGCAGGGTTGGCATTCGGATTGCCTTACCCTCCCAGAGAAGAGGAGGTGAACGATATGAGAATTCGGACCAATCTCAAGGCAGGATCTGGAAAGTCCGACCTTGTCGATGGATAGTCATCAGAAGAGGCCCGCCGGGCTCCACGCCCCTCTTCGGTGCGGGCGAGCTCCGGCGGGCGCTTTGTTTTTCAGTGTCACCTGTTACCCAGATTCGTTGGCAGCTTACACAATGCCTGAGGCGCGTCAAGCGGAACCAGCAAGCACCCGGCCCCGGAGGGGCCCACGGCGTGTAGCCTGGGGTCAGAGCGACGAAGGAGCGGCGACCCCAGGTACGGAGACAGAAACCTTTCCAAGCCCCGGAGGGGCGGCAGCAGACTCGGCAGGGCATGAGTTTGCTGCGAAGACGGCGTTGCCGGCTGAAGTTTCGGTCGGAGGTCGAAGGCACTCTACTCAAGGCGCGGAATCTCTTCGAACCGAATGTTGAGCCGTATAGACCGCGCCTGGCCGGGCGAACGCGTGATGAGCCCGCGCTGAGAGGGTGTCTCGAAAGTCCTCACCCACGAACAAGATCGACCGGTTGGCGATCCGGGTCTGTCGTGTCATCCTGAGCGCAGCGAAGGATCTGGACGGTGGGAACGGCCCGGACTCCAAGACCGCAGCGGGCTCGCGGAGCCTCCCTTCCCCCAGATCCTTCGCTCTCGCTCAGGATGACACGACGGGTCTGGAGCCCAAGGCGGACCTTACCAACTCGCTTGCAGCCCCTTTTGAAACACCCTCTGAGAGATCGTGTCATCCTGCCGGACGGCTACCGACGTCTTCTGCGTCGTCCTGTGGAGTTCCGAGGCGCCCTCTCGCTCGGTCAGCGGAAGGGAGCGACGGCAGTGACTCGGGTCCGTGAGATCTCGAGTGCGGTGCGCGGCAGGCTCATCGAAGCTGCGATGCCACCGGACCCGGTGCCGTCCTTTCGCCCACCGCGACACGAAACACCTGGCACCTATGCAGCACCTATGCAGACGGATCTTATCGATGGAGCATGAAGACCATTGTAAACTCGCCCTTCTCGTTGATGAGAAGCTCGTGGCAGATCACGTTCTTGAGCTCGGCGGCAGCGTCTCTCATGCGGGACTCAAGGGCCGCGATCGTTGCACGCTTGGTATCGGCGAGGACTCCGAGTGGGCGAGCTACGATGGAGATCTCGTAGGGTGCCACACCCCGCCGATACCCGAGGGTCAGGACGACCTCGCGGGTCGCCTCAAGGTACTCCACCCCAATGCTCTTCGGGGCCACCTGTTCGGCGGACACGAAGGCTTCGGCCTTCTTGGCAAGACCCGCAATCGGATTCCCCTTTTGGGCCTTGCCCGTGAAGATTCGAAACTCGGTATGAACTTGACCCGCTGCCGGCCTCATATGGACCTCCTGTCAGGATTGATACATCGTTTACCTTGGACCTGCCGGACGCAGCGTACCACGGTCAGGGCCGAGAGAGCTCCGGAACAACCTCCGCTCGGGCGAGCTGCAGGCCCTTGGGCGCGCGCAGCTCGGCCACCGCCCGGTCCCGGTTGAGCTGCAGGACGAGCGCATCCGGGTCGACGACGATGCGCTCGGGCTGGAAGCCCAGCGTCCAGACCACCTGCTCGGGGCGCCCGGGCACGAGCCGCAGCGCAACGCGCTTCTCTTCGTAGCTCGCGCACTCGAATCTCTGCCCTCGTGCTGCGGCGATCTCGACGACGGCGGTGCCGGTGCCGATATTTGTGATTGTCGCCCGGGCTCGCCAGCCCTCCGCGGTCCGCTCGACGGTGGCGGCGGATAGCTCATATTCTGGGAGCACGACTCCTTTGAGCCACTGGTCCACGAAGGCCTGGTACGCCGCCGGGTCCGCCGCCTGCGCGCCGAGCGCTGTCACCAGATCCTGCGGCGTCGCGTGATCCCGGTTCCGCACGTGGCGGCCCATCAGCTCCCGCAGACCGGCCAGCATCCGGTCGCGGCCGAGATGGTTGTGCAACATCCACATGACCCATGCGCCCTTCTGGGAAAGCACGGCTTCGTCGCTCTCGCGCCGCTCGACGGTGTCGAGGACCGCGCGCTCCCCGCTCACCCGCCGCCGCTCGAGATAGCTCCGTTCGAGCTGCCGTGCAAAGGCGATCCGCGCGGCGAGCCCGCTCTCCGACTCGTGCAGAAGAAGGGCCGAATAATTGGCCATTCCTTCGACGAGCAGTCCGGTGCCCGGCCCTTCGCCGGCGGTGAGCAGGTGGCCCCACCACTGATGCGCCGCCTCGTGCGCGGTGACGCTGAACGCCAGCCCCGCGTCCGGGTCACCGCCGGTCAGAAAGCCGATCCCTTCCGAAAAGCTGATGTTCGTCGGGAAGGCGGTGGCGTTCGTCTCCAGGTCCGGAAACTCGCTGAGCCGCAGCTCCCGCCAGGGATAGGGATAAAACCATTCGGAATACCGCGCGCGCGCCGCCACCAGCGTACCCAGAATCCGGTCCACGTTGTATGGATGTCCCGGATGGAAGAACACCGCGCTGCCATCCCGCCGCCGGACGTCCCACCGGCCCGCGATGACGTTCAGCGCGCCGACGGGATGGTCGCTTTCCCAGACGACGGTGGTCCGTCCGCCCTCGCTCCACTCCCTTGTCTTCACGCCGACGGCGTTGACGGTATAGGCGCTCGGCGTGCGGACCTCCACTCTCGTCACGAACGACGCCCCGCCGGTCAGGCCGCGGCGCGCCTGGAACGGAGCCGTCGGGGAACACGGCCGGCTCAGGGCGCTCCTTCGCGTCTCCCTCAGTACCCTCGACGAACCCCGGCACCGGCAGGAACTCGCCGCGGTGCGTCGAGAGCAGGACGCCCGCCGGCAGGATGAAGGTGCTCGCGCCGCCGCCGTTGCGGGTGATGCCCCTGGGATAAATCGCGGTGTAGGCGAACCCCACGCGCGTCGCCTGTCCCGGCAGCAGCGGCCTCTCCGGCGTCAGGATGTGCAGACCGGCCGCGGTCGTCCGGCGTCACCGGCCTGCCGTTCATCGTCCATGCGACCTTGCCGAACGACTCCCCCACCGTGAAGGTCAGCCAGCGCATCGGCTCTCCGGTGGCGTTGACCATGCTGTAGGTCCCCTGAACGCGCATGCGCCGCTCGGACGGCTCGAGGTCGAGCTTGACGTCGAGGTGCGTGATGTCGGCAGGCACCACATCGCGCCACGTGGCAACGTTGCGGCGCCAGTGCTCCCGGGCGCGCTCCTCGGCCATCTCGCCCTGGAACCCGGTGCGCACCTGGATGCCGAGAAAGCCGAGGACCAGGACCGGCATCAACGCGAACGGTGCGAGGCGGAGCGCACCGCGGAGCAACCGCGCGGGCCGGAGCCGTTCAAACGTCGCCACCGCATCGCGCTCGGTGCGGGTGAGGAAGGTGAAGGCGATGGCAAAGAGGAAGACCGCCAGCGCCATGGCCCCGGCGCGGTTGAGCATCAGGGCACCGCCGTTGAGCGGAAAGGTGCCCAGGTCGCTCCAGCGGAGCGCTCCCCAGAGCGGCCAGTTCGAGGCCCAGGTCATGGTGCCGCTCGCGAACTGGAATCCCGTCAGCACCAGAGCCGCCAGTCCCAGGGCCAGCGCGGCGGACCGCTGCCGGACGACCGTCATGATCGCCGTCACGAACGCCGTCCAGAGCAGGTACGTGGGAGCGAGCACCAGGGCGAAAACCAGCACGAGCGGCCAGAGCTCGACGCGCCCTCCCGGCTGGAGCATCAGCAGCAGGAGGCCGCTGGCCCCGCAGGCGACGGTGAGCACGCCGATGACCACCGCGGCGGCGAGGCCCTTGCCCAGGAGGATGGCGCCGTTGGACACGGGCGAGCTGTACACGAGGGCGTCGAATTTCGTGGCCGTATCGCGGTAGATGGATTCGATCACGAAAAAGAGCAGAAAGAGGCAGACCAGGATCGTGACGATCGGCATCGTGCGCACCGCCAGGCTGCCGGCCGTGAGGAGGACCGGGGCCCCGAACGCATCGTCCTCCGTCCCTGCGACCTCCACGACCACCAGCATCAGGAAGGCCGTGAAAAGTTAGAGCGCCGGCTGCCGGCGCAGCTCCCGGAAGCTCCGCCTGCAGGATCGTCCACGCGCCGGCGATCAGGCCCGGCGGCCGGCTCGTCATCGCCAGATCGCGGAGCGGCCGGAAGCTCCCGGCACTCCGCTCCTGCTTGTGGTCCTGGGCCGGTGTGTGCGCGCGGCGCCGCAACAGCAGCCATCCACGATCGACTCCACCGAGCGACCTGCGGAAATGGCGGATCGAGCCGAGCACGGCCAGCGCCGGCAGGGTCAGGACGAGCAGGCGGTTCAGCAGCAGCGTCGCGTCGAACGCGAGCGGGGCGGTGTTATAGAACGCGACGCCGCGGTCCACCCGGAACAGCGTCCGGCTGAGCCAGCGCAGCGCCGTGGGGTCGAGCACCATCAGCAGACGGTCCACCCGCGGGTCGAGCCACGGCGGGCTCCAGGTCCACAGGAAGATGAGCGTGACCACGAAGAGCACGGTCGGGAAACCATAGACCGCCATCGGCCGTCGCGTCCGTTCGCCCACCGCGAAGGCGAGCGCCGCACAGCACCAGATGCCGGGCGCGGCGAAGACCAGCGCCGGGACCAGATAGTGGCCGAGGCGGAACGGGCCGTGGATGGCGCTCTCCCCAGTCCACGCGCCGTATTGATAAAAGCCGATCGCCAGCAGCAAGTGGACCCCGAAGGCCACGCCGAGCGCCGCCATGACGCCGAAGAATTTGCCCAGGACGTACTCGGCGGCGGTGAGCGGCGTGCTGTGGAGCAGGCCGGAAATGGCCGCCTCTTCCTCGCGGAGCACCGGCAGGCCGGCCATGAGCGCCGCGAAAAACGTGTAGGCCAGGAAGCTGCCCAGGGCGAAGGTCTGGGCCAGGGCATACGGCGAGTTGATGAACACCCGGGCGCCCCCGACCTCGGCATCGCCCGACGGGATCATCGCCACCGGGTTGAGGATGCTCGTCACCAGGAGCACCAGCGAAAGAAGGACCCAGAACAGCGGTCCGGACAACTGGGTACGGAGCTCGTGCCCCGCAATGGTCCTGAACCGGCGCGCGTTCACGAAGTCTCTGATCTTGAGCATGGCTGACCGAAGAACGTGCCAGCCATGGGTTTCCTTACACCGGGCTATCCAGCCTGCTCCTCAACGAAGGTGCGCTGGTGGATCCTCCGCCTTCGCCAGAAGGTAACAACGGCGAGTTGGATACTCTGCTCCCGCGTATGTCTCTCTCTCGATGTGCTCGATGACCGCCAGACCAGCAGTCCCAAGCGCCTGGATAACGTCACTGGGTACGTGAAACCGAAAATCCAGGGATACGGGGGCGCCGTAGAGCTCATCGGCGTGCACGACTTGATCTCCGATATGAAACGATACCAGAGCCAATCCGTCATGCGTCAAGACTCGCCGCATCTGCCTGAAGATCGGCCCGAGCTCCGATGATGCGAAATGGACAATCGAATAGAAGGCCACGATGCCTGCAAGACTCGCATCCGGTATCTCGAGGGAGCGCATGTCGCCGACCCGGAAGTCGAGGTTGGGATTGTGGCTTCTGGCCACATCTATCATCTCGGGCGAGAGGTCGATGCCGACGACAGCCACACCCTGCTCGTGGAGGTAGCGAGCAATATGCCCGGGTCCACAGCCAAGGTCGGCAACGAGGCCGCGACTGCGTTTGGATTCGGCAAACCGGTTCAAAAGATGACGATCGAGCGGCTTGTACGAAAGCTCGTCCGCAAGATGCTCGGCGTATGCTCTGGCTGCGGAGTCGTAGCTTTCGCGAACGTCCATGGGGCTATCTTGAGCCTGATGCATGCCTGGACTGCCATCTTATTTTGCTCCACGGTTTTCGTCAAGGCCAAGCTCCAGAGGGGCGGCAGCGAACCCGTGTCCTGCCGAATCTGCTGCCTCCCTACTGGGGCTTGGAAACCTTTTATCTCCGTTTGCCCGGAGTCGCCACCAATTTACCTGACTGCACGCTGAGGATTCTCCGCGACCAATTTCTGCGCGATCTCTTGCACTTGTCCTCGTAGAGCTCTGTTAGCGAGCTTAGCGCTGATGTCCTGCAACACCAAACCAAGGGAAGCCTGGTTCACCGGCATCTGACCCCAGCCGGGCTCTTCCCATCCGAGCTCGAAGAGCCTAAGTCGGGCCCTCGGAGAGCTACGCCCCGGGGATCCGCTTTCCCCGCTCCGCGAAAAGCTTTTCGACGGACAGGTCGAGGTCCGGAAAAATCCGGTGGCACCGCTCGATGGCCGCACGGGTGTTCGCCACGTTTTCGCGCGTGGCGTGAAGGCCGGCCAGGTCCTGGCAGGCGGGCCAGAGGTCGGGGGCCTGCTGGAGGGACCGCTCGAGAAGGGCTTCGGCCTCTTCATAGTCGCGCCGGTCCATGGCCTGCCGCGCCAACGCCCAGGAGCGATAGCCGGAGTCGGGCGTGGGCCGCAGGACCGCCGGCAGCGGCGCATCCGACCGCGCCAGGAGGACGGAGACCCCGTCCCGATAGAGCCGTCGCCAGCGGCCGGAGCTCTCCAGTTGCGAGATCATCGTCCGCCGCCGCGTGAAGTCGATGGGCCAGAGCAGATACTGTGCCCCCGAGCTTTCGAGGACCGTCTCCCAGCCGGGCCGCTGCAGGACCACATCGTAATGCCGCAATTGGGTCTCGTCGTCGAACACCGTTTCCGACCGCGGATCGATGTGGACCTTGAGGCGGCCGGCCGTCCGGTAGTCGACGTATCCGCCCCACATGAAATAGGCAAAGATGTTGCCCGAGAGCCCATTGACCTCCATGTAATTGAGCGCGTCGACCGGCAGGCGGGACGTCCAGGTCAGTGGATCGAAGGCGCGCGACGTCAGTGGATACGGAGCCAGGCGATAGATGCCGATTCCCAACGCGATGAGCGCCACAACCATGCTCCAGGCCGGCGCCGCGATCCTGCGGGGTTGTCGGCCCCGCCGGAAGAAGGCGGCGACGGAGGGAAGCGCCAGAGCCGCAACCAGGCTCTGCGCGATGCCGAAAAACGGCACGAAGCGCCGGCTCAGGAGAGACATGGCCAGGGTGAGCACCGCGAGCCCCAGGCTGGCCAGGGCCCAGCGCGGCTGCCGGCGGAAGCCTCCCGTCGCGAGCAGGGCAAGCGCTGCGACAACGAAGACGCCAATCGCCATCGGATACAGAGGCGAGTGAATGCCGCCGGGCGCGAAGGGCGGGAGCCACTCGTAGATAATCATCCGCGAGGCCGAGCGCGCGGCGAAAGCCAGTCGCAGCGGATACGCGAACGCCTCCCATCCGTACGGATTGAGCAGCGCCGCGCCGCAGCAGGCGAGCCACAACCCCGCCGCATGGAGAGCGCGCCGGCGCCAGGGCAGCTCCTCGGCGGTCTCCTCTCGCTCCCCCGCGATCGCCCAGGCGGCCAGGGTGATGAACAGAGCCATCAGCCCGAACACCGCACCGCCGTGCAGGTTCATCCACACGAGGAAGAGGACAGGCAAGGCCCAGGACGGCCGCGGACGCAGGACCGTAGCGTGGATCAGGATCGCAAAGCCGAGCAGCGAGTAGAGATTCGGCCGGATGTCGAAGAACGGCGCGCCCACGTCGAGGCCCAGCAGGACCATCAGATACGCCCAGAGATAGCTCCCCGAGAACCGCACCAGCACCCGGAACAGGATCAGGTACGCCGCGCCGAGCACGAGCCACTGCCAGTAGACCAGCGTCTCCAGGCCGAAAGCCTTGGACCACAGGTGGAAGATCACATCCGAGAGCCATTCGTGGTTCTGCCACGGGCGGCCCGCGGCCGTGAACGACCACGAATCCGTGGCCGGGATCGCGCGTTCGGTCCAGATCAGACGCCCTGCGGCAAGATGAAACCAGAGGTCGGTGTTGAGCAGCACCGTGAAGAGGAAGGACCAGATGGACACCGCGGCGGCCATGGCCCAGAGGACCGGCGCGAGCCGGCTCGCATCGAGACGGCTGGCACCGCGGCCCTCGGCCTCAGCCCGGCGCCGCCCGGCCTTCTGCCGTGCCTTCCCACGAGACTTCGACGTCTTGCCCCCGGACATCGGGGCGGGAGCATAGCACCGCTATCCTTGGCTCAGATCCGACGAACGCGCTGCCCTAATACCGGGCCCTCAGCTTTTACCCGGAGAACGTAGACCCTGTGATGCCCATCCATCATCGTACCATCTGGCCTGACTTTGAGCGCCCCAGGCTCTCCAGGTCGCAGGGATGCAGTCAGCTTATCGGTCGTCAGCTTTCTGAACGTCGCCAGCTTCGGCTGACTCAGCGACGCCTCAGGATGCAATGACTTCAGAGGGATCCGCTCCATCCTCGTTAGCCGCTGGAGTCCCTTACATCCCCGGCTGCACGATCTGCTTGCCCGACTTCTGCTTCGCCTCCGCGACGATCTTCCGCACGTCCTCTAGCA
This sequence comes from uncultured Holophagales bacterium, assembly GCA_963842525.1. Lineage (GTDB taxonomy): Bacteria > Acidobacteriota > Thermoanaerobaculia > Multivoradales > UBA5704 > UBA5704. Next base: position 168,733 of record CAWJGT010000004.1, on the reverse strand, counting down.
GCTTCTTGGCATCGTAGATGACCCCATCCTTGACCGTGTATTTGACGCCGCCGACGCGGACGACTTTGTTGTCCGGGGTGACCCGGATGGTCCCGGTGCCGTAGAGGACCTTGAGGTCCTGGATCGGGCTCTCCTCGACGATGACGAGGTCGGCCAGCTTGCCGGGCTCGATCGAGCCGATCTCCTTGTCGAGGCCCAGGGCCTGGGCGCCGTTGAGGGTCGCGGAACGGATCACTTCCAGCGGGTGGAAGCCGGCCTCGCGCAGCAGCTCGAACTCGCGGATGTAGTCGAAGCCGTAGAGCTTGTAGATGTAGCCGCTGTCCGAGCCGGTGGTCACCCGGCCGCCGCGGTTCTTGTACTCGTTCAGGAAGGTCATCCAGAGACGATAGTTCTCCCTCCAGTCCACCTCGTTCTCGGAGGTCCAGTTGAACCAGTAGGAGCCGTGGGACTGGCGGCTGGGGGCGTAGAAGTCCCAGAGCGAGGGGAGGGTGTACTGCTCGTGCCATTCGGCGCGGCGCGCCCGCATGAGGTCGCGGCTCGCCTCGTAGATCGTCAGGGTCGGGTCGAGGGTGAAGTCGAGCTTGAGGAGCTCGTCGATCACCTGGTTCCACTTCTCCGAGCCGGGCGGCGCGGCCTGGCTCCAGAGACGGCCGGCCTCGCCGAAGCGGTGGGACTCGTCGGCGTAGTTGTAGTCGAGCGGATAGTCCTGGACGGTGCGGTCGGCGAACAGCGCCTCCGGCAGGCCGTACCAGTGCTCCATGGTCGTCAGTCCCCAGCGGGCGGAGTCGAGGACGTTGACCCGCGTGACGTAGAGCTGCGCGTGGTGGCAGGCCGAGCGGAGGCCCTTCTTCTTCGCCTCGTCCAGGGCCGCCTGCAGGATCTCCGGCGGGTTGCCGAAGAACTTGATGCCGTCGGCGCCTTTGGCGGCCACCTGGTCGACCCACTGGCGCGCCTCGTCGGCTTTGACGAAGGGCTCGTCCCGGCCCTGGCCGAAGAAGACATAGGCCTCGATGCGCGGCGCGGTGATCTCGTTCCTGGCGCTCCTGGCCTTCTGGTCGAGGACCCAGGCCAGGCCGTTGCCGCTGCCCGGGTCGCGGACGGTGGTGATGCCGTGGCCCAGCCACAGCTTGTAGACGTATTCGGCCGGGGTGCCCTGCTCCTTGCCGCCGATGTGCCCGTGCATGTCGACGAACCCCGGCAGGGCGTACATGCCCTGGAGATCGATCTCCCGGTCTCCCTTCTCCTTCTCGGCCTTGGGCCGTTCTTCGGGGTCGATGGGCAGGCCTGGGTTGCCCACCAGCACGATCTCCGCGATCCGGTTCTTCGCGATGACGATGTCGACCGGACCCATGGGAGGGGCGCCGGTGCCGTCGATGACGGTAACGCCGCGCAGGATCAGGCGGTTGTAGGGGCCGTCGCCTTCCGCGCGGGGCGGCGCGGGCGGGATCGACTGGTCCTTCTGGGCTGCCAGCGGGACGGCAACGAGGCAGACGGCCAGGAGGGCGCACGTCCACCGGATCCTCTCTTTCCTCTCCATTCTCCAACTCCTTCTCGGAAGGTAAGCCCCATCGGGCGCCGCCATCCTGCCAAAAGCGGCCCCGGGCGGCAAGTGACCTCACCCCCTGTCCCCCTCTCCCATCCCCCCCCTGCCCCCGGGAGAGGGGGGACGTAGAGGAGGCCATGTACGGCGGACGGGGTAGGGTGTGTGTTACGGAGAGATTGGCAGGCCCAGCATGCTGCGCCCTCTGGCCTGTCTGAGGCGATATCGGATCGACCTTGCCTCGAACGCTCCGCCTGCGTCCCCCCTCTCCCGGTCGGTGGGGGGCGATGGGAGAGGGGGCCAGGGGGTGAGGTTCAGGGCGGATGGGGTAGAATCGCCCTGTTTTCCAGCGATAGGTGAGGAATCGCGCCGGTCCCGAGGCGAGGAAACGCCCGTATACTCCGATGAGCCAGCTTTCGGCAACCCCCTCCCCGTTCACCGTCACCTGCCCGGGTTGCGGCCAGAAGCTCCGTTTCCTGGTCAATGCGGAGACACCGCCGCGCCTGCGCATCCAGTGCGCGTCGTGCCGGACGGCGTTCGGAGTGCGGCGCCCGGGCGCGGACCCGAGCCAGGTGACGATGGTGGGCGCCCCTCCCCCGCCGACGCTGGTGGGCATGCCGGTGCAGAGCGCGACCCGGGTGAGCCTCACCGACCAGCTCACCAGTCCCCTCCCGAGCGCGACGCAGCCCGGCCCGGCGTCTGCTCCGCGGCGCGAGCAGAAGCCGGCCTTCGCGCCGGGTGAGCGGGTCGGCGGCCGTTACCTCGTGGTGCGGTTCATCGCCCGCGGCGGCATGGGCGAGGTCTACGAGGTGGACGACCTCGAGCTCAAGGAACGCGTCGCCTTGAAGATGGTGCGCTCCGAGGTGGGCCGGGACGAGACGGCGGTCGAACGCTTCCGGCGTGAGATCCAGCTCGCCCGCAAGGTCACGCATCCCAACGTCTGCCGGATCTTCGACGTCTCCTACCACCGCCCGGAGGGTGGCGGCGAGGAGACGATCTTCCTCACCATGGAGCTGCTGCCGGGCGAGACGCTGGCCGAGCGGCTGCGGCGCGGCGGCCCGATGCGGCCGGAGGAAGCGCTTCCCATCGCCCGCCAGGTCGCGAGCGCGCTCCACGCGGCCCACCAGGTCGGCGTGGTCCATCGCGATCTCAAGCCCGGCAACGTGGTGCTGGCCGAGGGGCGCGGCGGGCTCCGCGCCGTGGTGACCGACTTCGGGCTCGCCCGGCTGGAGAGCGGATCGGACGACCGGGGGCTCACCCTCACCGCTCACGCCGGCGTGGTCGGCACTCCCGCCTACCTCGCTCCCGAGCAGATCGAGGGCAAGGAGATCACCCCGGCGGTCGATATCTATGCCTTCGGCATCGTCCTCTACGAGATGCTGACCGGCAAGGTCCCCTTCCTCGGCGATACGGCGCTCTCGACCGCGGTCAAGCGGCTCCAGGAGGCGCCGCCTTCGCCGCGCGTCCATGTGCCGGACCTGGGCAAACGGTGGGAGTCGGCGATCCTCTGCTGCCTCGCGCGCGAGCCGGCGGGCCGCTTCCGGTCCGTCCTGGATGCGATCGACGCCATCACACTGGCCTCCCAGGGGGAGACGCCGGCCTTCCAGCCGCCTCCACCCGCCGCGCCCGCGCCAACCGTTCCGGCGCCCTCCCGTGCGTCCTCCGGAGCCGGGAGGCGCCGGCTCCAGATTCTTCTGCTCGCTGGCCTCGTCACCGCCGCCGCCGCGGTGGGCTGGGTCCGCTATGGGCAGTGGCGGCAGAAACAGCTCGAGCCGGGGCAGAGGCTGGCGCTGTTGACCGAACGGATTACCCCGCGGCGGTCGGTGGCGGTCCTCGGCTTCCGCAACCTCTCCGGCACTCCGGGGACCGAGTGGCTATCCGCAGGGCTCGCCGAGATGCTGTCGACGGAGCTGGGGTCCGGCGGCAAGCTGCGGATCATCGCGGGCGAGAACGTGGCGCGCGCCAAGGTGGAGCTCCATCTCGGCGACGCCGACAGCCTTGGGCGCGAGACGCTGGCGCGCCTGCGCAGCCTGCTCGGCACCGACGCCGTGGTGGTGGGCTCGTACGCCACGCTGGCGGGCCCGCAGGGGCGGACGATCCGGCTCGATCTCCGGCTCCAGGACGCGGCGCGGGGCGAGACCACCGCGACCGTGGCCGAGTCCGGCAGCGAGGCGCAGCTCTTCGACCTGGTCTCCCGGGTCGGCGAGCGCCTGCGCAAGGCTCTGGGGGTGACCGCCGAGGCTGCGGCGCAACCGGCCCGCGCCGCCCTGCCCGAGAATCCCCAGGCCGCCCGGCTCTATGCGGAAGGGCTTCAGAAGCTGCGGCTGTTCGACCCGATGGGCGCGCGCGACCTGCTGGCGCGGGCATCCGCGGCCGAGCCCGGCAACGCCCTCATCCATCGGGCGCTCTCCACGGCCTGGACCGCCCTGGGCTTCGACGGCAAGGCGCGCGAGGAGGCGAAGCGGGCCTTCGACCTCGCCGACGGGCTGCCCCAGGAGGAGCGGCTGCTGATCGAGGGACGGTATCTCGAGACCGTCCAGGACTGGGACCGCGCGACCGAGATCTATTGGAGCCTCTGGTCGCTGTTCCCGGACAACCTCGACTATGGCCTCCGCCTCGCCAAGACCCAGACGATGGCGGGACAAGCGGACGAGGCGCTGGCCACGGCCGCGGCCCTGCGCGCCCTGCCACCCCCCTCGGGGGAGGACCCGGGCATCGACCTCGCCGAGGCCACGGCGGCCGGGGTCCGCGCCAACTTCGGACGGCAGCGGGACGCGGCGGCCCGCGCCGCCGCCAAGGGCAAGGCCCAGGGCGCGCCGCTGATGGTGGCGCAGGCCCGGCTCATGGAGTGCCGGGCGTTGCGCAACCTCGGGCAGGCCCAAGAGGCGCTGGCCGCCTGCGAGGAGGGCCAGCGGCTCTATGCAGATGTCGGCGACCGGGCCGGAGAAGCGGAGGCCCAGACGCACGCCGCCAATGTCCTCTACGACCGCGGCGACCTGGACTCAGCCCTCGGCCGCTACGAGCAGGCGCTGGCGACCTACCGGGAGATCGGCAGCCGGGGAGCCGAAGCCGTTGCGCTCAACAACATCGCCATCGTGCTCAAGAGCCGGGGAGACCTCGACCGGGCGCGCCAGCTCTACCAGGAGGTGCTCGCGATCTGCCGCGAGATCGGCAGCAAGAGCGGCGAGGCGCAGGCGCTCAACAACCTGGCGGGCGTCCTCTTCCGGCGCAGCGACCTCGCGGAGGCCGGCAAGCTCTTCGAGCAGGCCCTCGCCCTTCAGCGCGAGCAGGGGGACCGGAGCGGCGAAGCCTACGCCCTGGACAACATCGGCGCGGTGCTGCGCAAGCGGGGGGACCTCGCGGGTGCGCGCCGGCGGCATGAAGAGTCGCTCCGCATCCGGCGCGACATCGGCCAGAAGATCGGCGAGGTCGCCACGCTCAACAACCTCGGAGCGGTCCTCCTGGAACAGGGGGAGCTGGCGGCCGCCCGCAAACAGTTCCAGACCTCGACGGCGCTCTGCCGGCAGATCGGCAGCAAGAGCGCGTCGGCCTACGCCCTCTTCGGGGTGGGCGAGGTGCTGGCCCGCGAGGGGAACCTGGTCGAGGCGCGCCGGCGCCACGAGGCGGCTCTCGCCCTGCGGACGGCCCTGGGCGAAAGAGACAAGGCGGCCGAGAGCCGGCAGGCCCTCGCCGCGCTGTTGCTCGACGCCGGCGACCCGGTCCGCGCCGAACAGGAGGCCCGCGCCGCCGCCGGAGAGCTCGCCCGCCAGGGAGACGCCGACGGCGAGGCGCTTGCCCTGGCCACGGCCGCTCTCGCCGCCTCGGCGCGCGGCGATGCCGCCGGAGCCCGGGCGGCGATCGACCGCGCCGCCATCCTGGTGGGCAACAGCCAGAACCTGCGCGCCCGCCTGACCGTGGACCTCGCCGCCGCCCGCCTGCGCCGGACCGCCAACCCCGCGGCGGCGCTCCAGGCCATCCAGGCCCAGGCCACCCAGGCCGGCCTGCTTGACCTGCAGCTCGAGGCGAGGCTCGCCTTGGCGCAACTCGCCGGCACAGCCAGCACCCCGCAGCTCGCCGCCCTCGCGCAGGAGGCCCAGGCGCTGGGGTATGGGCTGATCGCACGGAAGGCGGGTGGGGGGCTTTGAGGCCCGAAGGATGTCGTGTAGACTGATGCCATGAAAGTCTTTATCAGTTACGCCTCAGCAGATCGGGAGTGGGCGGAGAAACTCTATCGGGAGCTTGTTGGGGCTGCCTTCGAAGTCTGGCTGGATGCGATGAGCTTGTTCCCCGGTGACAACTGGTATCTTGAAGCCGGTGAGGCCCTCCGAGATGCGGATGCAATGGTTGTCCTGCTCTCGCCCGCCGCCGCCGAAGCGGATTCTGTCGGGCGGGACGTGCAGTACGCCCTCGGCTCCGAACGGTTCCGAGACCGTCTCATCCCTGTCCTGCTGCAACCCAGCGACAAGATCCCTTGGATACTCCGCCGCTTGAAATGGTCCCAGGGAACCCCGGCCGAGGTGGCCGGGCAGATCTCCGACCGGCTGAGGCAGCCGCCGGTGCCTCAGGGCGCGCGCGCGAGTGCCGGTTCCCGCTGAGCTGTTTCTCTCGTACTCCGATGTGGATCGGGACTTCGCGTCCGAGATCGGACGCGTGCTCGAGAGGCACGGCATTCCTTACTGGTTCAGCCGCAGGAACATCCGAGGTGGTCAGCAGTGGCACGACGAGATCGGCGCGGCCCTCGCGCGTTGCGACTGGTTCCTGGTGATCCTGTCTCCCGCATCCATCGAATCGATGTGGGTGCGGAGGGAGCTCCTCTACGCCCTACGCGAGACTCGTTACGACGCCCGCATTATCCCGGTTCTGTCCAAACCCTGCGAATACCAGAGGCTTTCTTGGACCCTCGACCTCCGCCAGTTCGTCGACTTTTCGCACGAATTCGACGACGGCTGCCGGGAGCTGCTCCGTATCTGGGGGCTCGAATACATCGCCGAGCCCCGCGGCTAGCTCCTCGCACCGCTCGGCAGATCAAGGAGATTGGCTCAGGCCCGCAGCGCACCACGTGGCCCGAGAGCTTGGATCGATCGCTGGCGACGAACCGTTTGCTACCGAATAATCCGAATAATCAGCTGGCACCTCTGCCCTGCCCTGGACTCCTCCAGGCCAGGGCGGACGGCACCTCTTCCAGTACTAGGTCGGGCCGGTAGCACGGAAGATCGCAGCGGCCGTCCGCAGCTTCCCGAGAAGGCTTGCCTCTTCCTGGGAGTCCGGCATGATACCGTAACCGGGAACCGAGGAAAGGGGGGTCGCAAGTCCCGGGGGATCGCCCACCAGCCGGGCGAAACGGACGTTGAGACCTAGGACCGAGACCTCCTGAATCTGCTGCCCGGCCTGCTTGTCGTCCTGGATTGCTTTCAGCCGGTTGGCAAGTTGGATATCACCAATAGTCACAACTCGCCACATCCCTGACGGTCGTTGTTCGACCTCGACCGAGAAGCTTTGAGTGACACCGCTACGGCACAGGAAGCGTTGCCGACCTATGTCAACGAGGAGGGAATCGAGCGGTACCCCCGGCGCAGCACTGCGTAGACTAGCAATCGAAATTGTCTTCTCGGAGATCGCAGAGTCCAGGTCGCAGTTCAGCGCACCGTCTCCCGCCAGCCCAGCCGATGCTCGAATCCAGGAGTTGTTCTGGATCGCCGCGATGAATCCCGCCACCGGCTCGACCGGTGAAGTGCTCTCGCGCATCTCGAAGACGGATGGTGTCGCTTCAGGTGGATCGCATTCGGCGAGGGGGATATCCGCTTTATGCAGATGGTAGTAGTCGATCCAGTGGGCCTTGCTGCTACCCCCAAGGTATTCCTCGTATGTCTCGGAGCGCATGGATCCCTCGCACGGTGGCCCTGGGTCCTTGACGGCAATCCAGGGGCCATCGTCGGCGATCCCTGCCGAGGTCGCCACCACCATGTGACCGGTGCCGGTCCGTTGGCCATTCTCAAGATCCTCGCGTGCGAACACGACGGGACGGCAGCGAAGCTCCTGCCACAGCTCGAGCCATTTGAGAGGCCGATAGAGCGGGGTGACATCGGCCTCGAAGCCGAACTTGTAGAACTGCGGGAAGCCACCGAAGGCGCACGTCGGAAAGGTAATTCCTCCAGAGTTACAGGCGAAAGAGTCGCACCTCTCGACAGGTAAGTAGCTCCGTCCGGCCTGGATTCGCTGGCGCACGTCGTCCCTGTTGGCGCCGAGAGCTTCCATCGCCATCTGGGCGCTAGCGGCCCAGCACCACTCGGAGGCCAACTGACGTCGTAAGGGCACGGACTGGGGAACTTGTTGGCCCGCGAGTGGTTCGATCAGGGCGGGTAGCCCTAACAGAAACATAATCACAGCGATTCGACTCATAATGGGCCTCATGGTTTGCAAGGAGATTTCGCACAAGTGAACGCTGGCGGGCAGCGGATTCCAGGCGGCTGCCCTGCCCCAGGTGAGTTCGGGCACTTCACCACACCTGCCGCGACGTATGGCAGCCAGCGCTCGTTTTCCTTAGGAGGGGTCACGATCAAGTCGTAGAACATCTTGAAGTGCTTGTCAACACGACAATGGGACGGTGGATCGGCCACATTGCAGGAGGCATCGATGGGGACCTCCGGCCAGTTTTCCACCTCGAGCACAACACAGGACGACACACCGACACCGAGCCATGCCTGACACATTGTTGGGTCAGTGAGTTGAAGCTGCTGGGTGGAACCATGGATCACGAGGCTGAGATCCTTAAGCGTCTCGATCTCGGTCTCGAGCGCAAGACCCGTCGCGAGAGGGCGTTGGGCCTGCCCGGTCAGGACGGTTGTCAAGTCGGCGAGTCGAAACTCGGACTGCGACTTCTCGTCGAAATCTACCGGGAGGATCCATGCCTTCTCGCAGCGCAGCAGCGGCCTCGTCCGCCAACGACCTTCGAACCGCACGATCGCAGCGACCAATTTGTTTTTGTCGGCGCTATCGTCGGTGCATTTGCCGGTAAGGCAATCGGGTTTGATCGTGGCGTCGTCGGGATTGGCGGTCAGTTGGCTAAGGTGAGGAAAATCCTTCTGCGCACCTAGGCTGATCGTCGCCTGCCCGTTCATTTCCACCTTGAATACTGCTTCAAAGTCCCCGTTATTGATGTGCCAACTGCGGACCGAGAAGAAGTCGAGCTGCTGGCGCAGAGCCGGAACGTGCAGTGTCATACCGTGAAGCGGCATGCCGTGTGCGTCCTTCGTCTCGACGAGCAAGGCGGTCATTCTCTGAGGATTCGGCGGAGCGTCGGGAACGAAGATCACTAAGCCCGAAACCACGATCAGTACCTTGATCATTGCTTCTTCCTTTCGAGACTCAGCCCGCGGCCATGGGAGCGAAGTGAGACGACTTGAAAGGCCGCCCAATGGGCCGGTTTGCGAGCGGCGCCCTCGCGGCCCTCGAGCAGTGCGAGTTGGACGCGCCGGAGAGCCTCGTCGGTTTCGTGGCCGTCGAGCAGCTCGCGATAGAAGTGGGTCATGAACTCGCCAGTCATGCGATCGTCAACTGGCCACAGGGTTGCCACAGTTTCAGTAGCGCCAGCGGCGAGGAAGGAGCCTGCGACGGCGAAGGTCCCTTCCAGCGAGGGTTCTCTTTCGCGATCGGTGGCGCAGCCACTCAGCACCGCCAGCCGGAGGTGAGAAAGCGACAAGCGCGCGATTGCCTCGGCGTCCAGGCTTCCGGCTCCATCTCCTGCTTCACCAGCCAGCACGATGTGGGCCGACCCGGGATTCCGACCCACGGAGAAATGGCTTGCGACATGGAGGAGAGAGGCTTGTCCGAGCTCGGCGAGCAGGCGATCACGGGTGGCCTCCCGGCCGGTCAGCGTCACATGGTCGGCGAAGAGTCGCGCGATTCCTTCTACCTCGCGGCGGGCGTGCGGCAGCTTGGCGTAGGTCGCCTTCGCAAGTGCGGTAACCTCCGGGTCGCCGATTGCCAACAGGCGCGTGAAAATTGGTTCGCCCATGTGCCGTCGCACGCTTTCCCCGGCTCCAATCGTCCCGGCCGCCGGACAAATGCGGATGATAAATCGGCGAAGGAGTGGACCTGCGCCGGAGCCATCCTCGAGTGCGGGCCAGGGCACGGCGCGAACGACACGATCGGGGACCACAATCAGGCGCCGAACGCCTGCGAGTTCGGTCGCGACGGGGGCAATCAGAGCCTCGCCGAGCCGTTCCGCGAGAGACGAAACCATCGAGGGCTCGGAATCCTCCTCGATCGCGGCAACGAAGTCCGAAATCTGTTGGCTGAGCAGGGCTCTGGTGATGGCACGGCAAACGAGTCTGGCTGGCTCGTCGCGGCGCACGATCCAGATCAGCAGTGAGTCGGGAAGAGACCAGTAGGAAAGGATCGCGTCGGCCTCGCCGATTTGGCTCGCAAGCCGGGAGGTTGTCTGAACCGGGATGGCCTGCCGGGCTGGTGCAAGGGCGAGGCTGTCGCGGAAGAGGAGCCCTCGTGCTTCGTCGGCGGCCCAAAAAGCGCGCTCGCCCCGCGGGTCGAAACGCAGGCTTGCGGCTACTCGCTCGTCGGCCAGTTTGGCCTGCAGATCGAAGAACGACACTCGCAATATGGGTTGTCGGATGCGTCCTCGCTGTGCGGCGATGATGCGTGCAGCCCGGTCGAGATCAGCCAGCGCATTCTCGAACTGCCCGAGCTGGCGCAGTGCTCGGGCGCGATCGATAAGGATTTCCACTTGGCCGTACTCGTAACCGCTTTGTCGGAGGAAGCCAAGCGCGCCATCGAGGCGTGCGAGTGCCACAAGCGGGTGGGCCTCGCTCTGCAGCGCACCTTCGACCGCACGCAGCCCGGCGAGCAGGCGTGCGCGATTGGCGGCGCTGTCGACACCCGGTAGATAGGACTCCGCCTCGCGCACATCAGCGAGCGCTCCCTTCGTATCGCCTCCTTCCGCCCGGTGCATCGCCCGCATCCAGAGCGACTCTGCGAGACCGAGCGGCGTGCCCTGCTGACGATCGAACGCCAGGGCTTCGGAGGCAAAATCGGCAGCTGCATGGAACTCGCCCTCCCGCGCCAAAGCAAAGGAAGCATTTCCGATTGCCAGTGCCAGCCGCTCTTCGCTGCCATCCTCGGCTAGGTTGCGGAATCCCCGGAGGCGATGAAACCAAGCCGCCGTCGAATCCCCGAGTTCGTCATCGACGCGCCCTAGCAGGAGGCTGGCCGTCGCGGTGCCGGTGCGGTTCCTTGCCCGGCGATTGATCTCGTGGTAGGCGATCGCGTAGCGTTGGGCCGAATCGAGGTCGAGAACAGCCAATCCGATTCCGGCGAGCACCCAGGCGCAGCGGGCCTCGATGGCGACATAGCTCTGACGGCGAGCTACCGTTAGAACCCGCTCGGCTCTTCTGCGTGCAGCACTATAGCGTTTCATCTGGAACTCGCTGTGAGCGATTCCCGCCTCGGCCCACCAGAGGCGCGGGCTCGAAGTGGAGCGAAGGCGCTCGGCGGCGCGGCCAAAGAGCGTGAGTGCCTTCTCAAAGTCGTAGCGGTCAAGCCAACTCTTCGCCTTGGCGTAGTCTCGTAGACCCTCAGCCAGCGGCCCTATCTGCTCCATCGGAGCTGTGGCAAGGATTTCGACTTCGTCAGCGGCCAGACGGTCGCCGCTGAGTTCTAACAGCCACACGGCTACCTGACGGAGGTGTTGCTCGGCCGCCCTACGGCTTGCTTCATCTCCGCCGAGGGCCGCCGAGGTCCATGCCCCGAGACCCTTCTCTTCGATCCACGTTTGGAGATCCTCAGGTCGAGACGACTGGACCGGGGCATCGGCTGTGTCTTCACGACCGGTGACCCTAGGGCCGCCGGTGCCATGGTCAATCGAGCGCCCACCGGTCACCAGCGTGCGCAAGTATTCCGTGGCGAGTCGGCTCCAGGGGGAGTTGGGATCGCGTTGAAGGTACTGCTCCCAGCTAGCCTTCGCGAGCCGATGGAGGTAGAGCGACTGGAGCGCAAGCGCACGGTTGAAGGCCGACTCTAGCGTGATGGGCTCGGGCCCGATCCGGTCGAGGGCGCGCACTAGATCCCGGGGCCTTTCGAGGGCTCGTCCGCGAACCAGGTAAGCGGCGTCAAGGTCAGCGCGTAGGGGGGCGTCAGAGGGTGCCCGGCGACTCGCCCTCTCAAGGACCCTGACCGCAGTGTCGTAGCGGCCGATCGCGAGCTGTAGCAAGCCGAAGTCGCCAAGGGCCCGTGGCGTGGAATTTCCTCGGACGCTGGCCTCGATCTCGCGAGCGATTGCCCGTTGCTCGGCGATAGTGGCTGGCGGGTCTGTTGGTGCTGGCAGCTCGAGACCGGTCAGTCGGACGCCGACCAAGCGCGAGTCGCCGAAGGCCGCCAGCAATCGCTGCCGTACGGATCCTCTATGTTTAGGGTCCACTGTAGAGTGGCGGGCAAGGGTCGATGCGACCACCGCCACAATGCTCGCGCCGACTATCACGACCGCGAACCGGGGGCTCAGATGTGCCAAGGGATCACAGAGCGACAGTTGCCTGCGCTCACGCATATCGAATGCGTCGATCGGACAGGAAAGTAGTAAGCACCCGTCATCGGTTGGCAGGATAACACTTGCAGACATAGTGTACCATCGCATCCTTCCCATGAATCAAGAGACGGACGCGGGGCAAGTTTTCGCCCGCCGTGCGGTAGGATCGAAGGCGGTTTACCTCCTGCAGTAGGCCATTGCACACACTCGCAGAGCAGCACTACGCCGGAGGAAATCGTCTGTCGCGCAGGCTTGGCCGAATTTCATTCTGGGCTTTATCCGGCTTTACCCGGGTCCGGGCGTTCCTATCCCACGCCACCACAGCAATCCCACTCGCGGCGAGGAGGGCCATAGCGGCGCCCGAAGGAGAGGGTTACGAGGGCACCGGCCCGGTCCCAGATGAAGCCGGATACTCGGCTGGCATCTTCAAAGGCCAGTCCTCAGTCGAACGCCGCGAAGAAACTCCTTCCCTCCGCTCTGGCGCGCGATCGTCGCGATGGCGTATCGCTGTTCGGCGGCCCGGAAACGCAGGTCCCGACACATCCGTCTGCGAACGCCATCAGCACCCGGATAATCGGCGGGCACCTCTCCGCAGCAGTGCACGGGCGGCGATCGACCGGGCGGCGATCGACCGCGCCGCCATCCTGGTGGGCAACAGCCAGAACCTGCGCGCCCGCCTGACCGTGGACCTCGCCGCCGCCCGCCTGCGCCGAACGGAAAATCCCGCAGCGGCGCTCCAGGCCATCCAGGCTCAAGCCACCCAGGCCGGCCTGCTCGACCTGCAGCTCGAGGCGCGGCTCGCCCAGGCGCAGCTCGCAGGCACAGCCGGCACCCCGCAGCTCGCCGCCCTCGCGCAGGAGGCCCAAGCGCTGGGATATGGGCTGATCGCGCGGAAGGCGGGCGGGGGGCGCTAGGAGGGTGTCTCGAAAGGTTGAGGCGCGCCGGGAAAGCCCTCACCCCCTGGCCCCCTCTCCCGCCACCCCTTCCGCCCACCCCGGGAGAGGGGGAAAATCGAAGGGTGGTGGCGCCCCTCTCCCGGCGAGGGTGGGCGGGGTGGCGGGAGAGGGGACGGGGGTGAGGGCCCTCGGCTGCGCGAAGACGTTCGAGACACCCTCTGAGTCCTACGAGCTCCCCAGCAGCGCCAGGTCCGCGCCGTTCTCCTTGGCCGCCTCTATAGCCTCCTTGAGCTCCGCGGTGTGACCGGTGGCCTGAGCGGCGATGGCGAGGAGGACGAAGCCCTCGGTGCTGTCCAGGGTGCCCTTGCGGAGCAGCCCCTTGTTCAGACGCTTGAAGGCCTTTTCGTGGTCGCCGCGGCGGATGTCGAGGCGCGACTCGATCACCTTCAAGTCCTCTTCGAACCAGAAGCTGTAGGAGGCGAGGACCTTGCGCGCGCGGTCGAAGGAGGCCTGGGCTTCGTCGTCCCGGTCCTGGTCCAGGTACAGCCGCGCCCGCCGGAGCTCGATCCAGGCGTCCAGGAACTTCCCCTCCCTCTTGACCTCCCTCTCGTCCGGCGGATGGGCCGGATCGGTCGACACTTCGACTTCGGCCGCCAGCGCCTTGGCGAAGAGCGCCTCGGCATCCGCGGCCTTGCCGGCCGCGGCGGCGTCCACCGCCTGGTAGAAGAGCACCCGCTTCGGGTTGTGGCTCTCGTTGAAGAAGCGGCCGAAGACCACCTCGTGGCGGTCGAGCCAGAAGTCCTTCGGATCGTGGTCGAGAGGGATCTCGATCGACGTCTGCTCACCCTTGAGCATGATGTGCCCCTTGGCGATGGCATTGGCCGGCTTCTCGCCTTTCCGGCCCTTCTTCTTGCCGTCCTCGCGCGACGGATCGTAGATGGCGATCTCGACCGGCACCACGAGGGTGGAGTCCGCGACCTTGATCTGGTCGAGGCGCTCGCGTGACACGTCGAGCCCGCGACCGGTCTTCACCACGCGATACTGGTAGCGGTACGGCGCCTGCTGGCGCGCCTCTCCGCGGACCACCCACTTGCCCTCCCCCGCCGGCTCGAAGCGGTAGGTGTAATAGACCTCCGGCAGCCCCGTGCCGTAGACGTACTGCCGCGCGAAGGCATCGAGGTCGGTCGAGGTGATCCGCTCGATCAGATCGAAGAAGTCTTCGGTCGAGACCGGCCGGTTGGCCGCCACCTTGACGACCTGCTTCAGGATCTTGGGGAAATTTTGCTCGCCCAGGCTGCGCGCCAGCATGTCGAGGATGACCGCGCCCTTCTGATAGACGATCGGCTGGTAAGCGTCGCCGGCCCGGCTGGAGATGAGGCGTACACCCAGCACCACCGGACCGATCGATTCGATGACCCGGCCATCCTCAATGGTGTCCAGCAGGGCGTTCTGCCAGCCGGACGTGGGACCCAGCCAGATGCGATCTTTGGTGTCGATGCGGTTGCGGGCGAAGAGCAGGGCGGCGTAGCTCGCCATGGCCTCGCTGATCCACTGGTCGCGATAGGTGGACCAGCCGACGCTGTGGCCCCACCACTGGTGCGCGATCTCGTGGGCAACCACGGTGCGGCGGTCCTCCAGGCCGAACAGGAGGTTGAAGGCGCCGAGGTCGAGCATCATCAGGCTCGACAGGGTCACCAGGCCCGGCCCGGCCGCCTGCGAGAAGTAGCGCGGCACCGTGACCACCGTCAGCTCGTCCAGGGGATAGGGGCCGAACAGCTCCTCGAAGTAGGAGACCGATCCGGTGACCGCCTTGGTGATCTCCTCCCGCGCCTCCTTGCCCATCCGCGACACGTCGGGATCGAAAGCCAGCCTCACCCGGACATGGCCGGCCTGGGCCTCCTCGATCCGGTACTTGCCGACCTCGAAGGAGAAGCCGTTCGCCGGGAAGTCCAGGCTGCGGCGCTCCCAGCGCGTGCCGTCGGAGGCCTCACCACCGTCAACCCGATGTCCGCAGGCGGCGAGCTCCAGCTTCTTCGGCCAGCGCAGGGTCACGTCATAGGTGGCCCGGTCGACGGTCCCGGCATGGGGATACCAGAAGAGCGTGTCGGCCAGCGCATAGGAGCCCTGGCTCTTGTCGACCGCGCTCCCGGCGTACTCGACGACCAGGGCCAGCTTGTCGCCCGCGGCGGCGGGGCGCGGCAGCAGGACGGTCAGATCGTCTCCCGCCTGCACGAAGAAAAGGCCCTGGCCGGAGCCGTCTGAGACCTTGGAGACCTGGAGGTTGGGGTTGATCCGCAGGACCGCCGCGCGGGCGCCGCGGACCACCGGCCGCAGGTCGATCCGGGCGCGTCCGGTCAGCCGCAGGTCGCGCTCGGCGATGCTGACGTCCAGGGTGTATTTCTCCGGCTCGAACGAGGAGACCCCCAGGCTCGGCGTGCCCTCCCGGTTGCGCAGCGAGGCCGAGAGCCAGGTGTCCCACTGGCCGAGGTCCTCCAACTCGAGGCCGATCAGCCGGCCCTTGCGCTGCTGGCGGGCGATCTCCTTGAGGATCTTGCGCTTCTCCTTCTCCGTCGCCTCCAGCGGTACGAAGCTCCCCAGGGCCACCTGCTCCTGGTCCTCCGGGTTGACCAGATAGAGGAAGTCCCCGAGCTCCTTGCCGCGGAACCACGCCGCAAAGTACCCCTGGAACGCCGGATCCCCGGCCGCGTCCAGGAGGATGGCGCTCTCGACGTTCAGGAGCTTGCGCTCGGGCCCGTCCTTCCACTTCCGGTAGAGCGCCTCGCCGCGCTGGACGAGCGACGCCTCTGGAGTGGCCGCAGGCTTCCGCAGCATGGCATCCACGGCCGCGTCCATGCCGAGCACGAGGACCATCTCGGTGAACTCCTCCTCCAGTCGGTTCGACCCGATGAAGAGGTCGAGCTGCCCGGCCTCGATCTCGTCCGGCGGCTCGAGCACGATCCGGCCCTTGCCCAGGAAAACCACCTCGACCGTCCGCGCCCCGACCGGCGACGCCGGCAGCAGGACCCCGTCGTCGAGCTGCAGCGTGGCGAGGCCGGCGCCGAGCTTCACATTCTTGAGGGCGACGGCCCGCGCCGGCTCGAGGCGCGACTCCTGGACGGCCTTGCGCAGCGCCGCCGGATCGGGCTCCTGGGCGCGGACCGCGGCCCCGCCGAGACCGGCGAGGAGACAAAGCAGGGTACCGATGAAGCGAGGACGACGGCTCATGGAGCACTCCTTGAAGCGGGATCTAGAGGATAACCCGTTTCCAAGAGGAGTGTTACGGACGCGGAAAGGATTTCGTCCTCCCTCCCGCGTCTGGCTCTCAGTCGAACGCCGCGAAGAGGCGCATGCCTCCACTCTGGCGCGCGATGCCGGCAATCGCCGTATCGCTGTTCGGCGGGCCGGAGACGCACGGCCCGACGCATCCATCCGCGAACGCCACCAGCACCCGCCCCTCGGCGTCGACCCCGATGTCCATGAAGTCGAGCAGGTTGCGTGCGCTGCTGCACCCCGTCCCCTGGAGGCAGATCGAGCCACGCTGGACCGGGTCATTGGGCGTTGCATCCACCGTCGTCCACGTCGCTCCGCCATCAAAAGTGGTGGCGACATAGAGATGCCAGACGCCCGGGAAATTCGGATCGGTCCCGGTGCCATTGCCGCCCGTCGGCGTCCCGAGGAAGGCGACGGCTGCACGGTCGCCGTCGCCCGCCACCACGGCCGGGAAGGTGGCGTTCTGAATGCCGAACGGCGCTCCCACGTCCTTCGGCGTCGACCAAGTGGCCCCCTTGTTGTGCGAGACCGCCGCCCTCACATGCCCGTCGGCGCCGACGAATCCGAAGTAGACCGTGCCGTCGCTCGCGATCCCCACCGATGGATCGTTTTCGCCCGGTGAGCTGCCGGGCACTTTGCGCACCGTCCAGGTCAAGCCGTTGTTGGCCGAAACCACCACCGCCTGCTGGGTGCCGCAGCCCTTGTTGGGGACGTAGGCGGTGCCGTCCGGCCCAACCTTGACATGGCCGTGAAGACCGCCGCACTGGAGCAGCGTATAGAGGGGGATCGGCGGGCCGAAGACGAGGCCGCCGTCGAGGCTCCGCGAGCAAGCGGCGAGCGCCACTCCTTGCGAGCAGTAGTAGACGGTGTGCGGATAACCGAGGGCCGGCAGACCTGGGGCCAGGGGGCCACCGCCGACCGACTGATGATCGATTCCGGAGGCGAGGCCGGACGTGGACGGCAGCCAGGTCGCGCCGTCGTCATCGCTGAAGGCCATGAGGCTTGCCGGACCGGCGAGCTGCGCAGCGAAGGTCCGCCCGGTCTGAGGATCGGTGAAAAGGATCGGGTCCAGAGTGAGAATGCTCGTCAACGGGAAGGAGACGTCGACCCAACTTGCCGCCGCCGGTATGACCGTGTCGTCGAAGCTCACGCGCAGGGTCTCGAGCCCGGCAATGTACATGACGTTGCCGGTGTTCCAGTTGATCCCCAGGCTCGGCTCGCCGGCGCTCTGGCCGAGGAAAGGCGGGGGCGTGTAGAGATCGTAGGTCGGCGCTCCGGCCCCAGCGGCCGGGGTCAGAGGGAGAACAGCGAGCAACAAGCCGAAGAGGACAACGACTGGCAGGGAACCGGGCGTTTTCATGAGCATCTCCTTGTGAAGTGCACAGATGTGACGAGAGAGCAAAACCTGCGCCAAGAGCCGGCGCACCGCATTCTCGTGCCTTCCGGGCTTCACAAGCCATGAGGGAAAGCCCTCAGGAGCCAGGGCAAATTACCCTTACGCGCGAGGATTCGCTGGGAGCGCCGGCATCCTTGCCGGTCGCCTGCCCCGTACCGACGCTCTTCCTTGGGACGAGCTACAATCGAGCCGCCCGAAAGGGCGGGTTGCCTCGCAGACAGGGTGAAGCCCAGGAGACCGATATGCAACGCCCGTTCAGAATCCCAAGGAGAGCTCAGTCATGCCAAGGACCCATCTTCCCGCACTCGGCCTCGCCGGTTTGCTCATGTACGCACCGCTGATGGCCGCCGCTCCGTCGCCGGGCCCGCTCCTCGGCAAGTGGACAGGACCGTACGGCGGCGTGCCGCCGTACGACGCGGTTCGGGTCGAGCACTTCAAACCCGCCCTCGAAGCCGCGATGGCCGAGCAACTGGCGGAGATCGAGGCCATCGCCGCAGATCCTGCCAAGCCCGACTTCGAGAACACCCTCGCCGCCCTGGAACGGTCGGGACGGACGCTGAGCCGGATCGGGGCCATTTTCGGTGTATTCAGCTCGACCATGTCCACGCCGGAGTTCCAGGCGGTGGAGAGCGAAATGGCGCCCAAGCTCGCGGCTTTTGGCGACCAGATCACGCAGAATGAACGGCTCTTCGCCCGCATCGCCGCGGTCTACGAAGCGCGCGAATCCTTGAATCTCACCCCCGAGCAGAAGCGGCTCGGCTGGTACCGCTACACGACGTTCGTGCGTGCCGGCGCCCGCCTCGACAAGCCGTCCAAGGAACGCCTCTCGGCCATCAATCAGCGCCTTGCCACCCTCTTCACGACCTTCAGCCAGAACCTGCTCGCCGATGAGGCCAACTACATGCTGGTGCTCGAGAAGGAACCGGACCTCGCAGGGTTGCCCGAGCCGGTGCGGCAGGGTGCTGCCGCTGGCGCCGAATCGCGGGGCGTGAAAGGGAAATGGGCGATCCTCAACACGCGTTCCAGCATGGAGCCTTTCCTCACCTACTCCGACCGCCGCGACCTGCGCGAAAAGGTCTGGCGCACCTACTTCAGCCGCGGCGACAACGGCGACGCCAAGGACAACAACAAGATCATCACCGAGATCCTCAAGCTGCGGTCCGAGAGGGCGAAGCTCCTCGGCTACACGACCCACGCCCACTGGCGCCTGGAGGACTCGATGGCCCAGACGCCGGAGCGCGCCATGGAGCTCATGGAGGCGGTCTGGAAGCCCGCGGTCGCCCGCGTCCATGAAGAGGTCGCCGACATGCAGGCGCTGGCGGACAAGGAAGGGGCGAACATCACGATCGAGCCCTGGGACTACCGCTACTACGCCGAAAAGGTGCGCAAGGCGAAGTACGACCTCGATCAAAACGCCGTCATGCCCTATCTGCAGCTCGAAAAGCTGCGCGAGGGCATGTTCTGGGTGGCCGGCGAGCTCTTTGGTTTCCAGTTCAAGCCGGTCCAGGGCCTCCCGACGTTGACTCCCGACATCCGGGTCTGGGAAGTGACCGGCCGGACGGGCCAGCACGTCGGCCTATGGTACTTCGATCCCTATGCCCGTCCCGGCAAGAATTCCGGCGCCTGGATGAACGCCTACCGTGAACAGGAGCGTTTCGACGGTCCGATCACGACCATCGTCTCCAACAACACCAACTTCGTCAAAGCCAAGCCGGGCGAGCCGATCCTGATCAGTTGGGAGGACGCCTCGGCGCTCTTCCACGAATTCGGCCATGCTCTTCACGGCCTGGCGTCGTCGGTCGAGTACCCGTCGCTCTCGGGAGCCAACGTGGCGAGGGACTACGTCGAGTTTCCGTCCCAGCTTCTGGAAAACTGGCTGTCAACGCCCGAAGTCCTCAGCCGTTTTGCATTGCATTACCAGACCGGAAAACCGATCCCGAAGGAGCTGGTCGACCGCATCGAGCGTGCCTCGAAGTTCAACCAGGGCTTCCAGACCGTCGAATACCTCGCGGCGGCGTTGATGGACATGAAGCTGCACTTCGCCGCGACGCCCGACAAGGACATCGATCCTGACGCGTTCGAGCGCGAGACCCTCGCCGCGCTGGGCATGCCGAAGGAGATCGTCATGCGGCACCGCACACCGCAGTTCGGCCATGTCTTCTCCGGTGACGGCTACTCGGCGGGTTACTACAGCTACCTCTGGGCGGATACCCTTTCCGCGGACGCCTGGGAAGCGTTCAAGGAAGCGGGCGGCGCGTATGACAAGGCGATGGCCAAGCGCCTGACCGATCACGTCTTCTCGATCGGCAACACGATGGCGCCCGCCGACGCTTACCAGGCCTTCCGCGGCAAAGATCCCGGTACCGCGGCGCTGATGCGCAAGCGCGGATTCCCGGTGCCCCAGGGGACGCCAAAATAAGTGGCTGGCACCGCCAAAAGCAGAGAACCCGTCTTCAAGGCAGACGTAAATCGAGCGTAGAGGCTGCTGCGAGGTAGCCGGACGCACACCTTCCTCGGGTTTTCCATGCATCGATGTCACTCGAAGCCACGATCGCTGCAGTGCCGACGCACACCGCATAGTAGCCCGGCGCCAATTGAGGAATGTGTACTTGGCTTCCCTGCTGAAAACGGACCCCATGCCCTTCCGTCCAACGAACGAGCGTTCCGAGAGGAATCCCAATATCATCCTGCCAGACCACGAGAATCCCGCCGTCAGGCGGCCCGCTCTTGCCGAGATCCATGACCACTTCGCCACCTGACGATTCCACCTGAAACAGGATCTCGGCGTCACTCGAAACGTTGACCTCATAGGCTTTGAGCGCTCCTCCCGGGGGGCTCACAACAGCTTGCACGACCTGCGTTCCCGCGGGCAGCTTCAGCTCAAAACGTCCGTCGAGCCCGGAGCGTACCGTCGAAACAACCCCGTCTCCGCTCGATGTGGACCACGCACTTACGGTTGCACCGATCACGGGCCCTGTTGCTGCAAGAACTCTTCCGTGAATCGCTTGCGTTTGCCGTAGTGTGAGCACAACTGGTCCATGGGGCGAATCGTCGGCCGCCTCAAACCTGTAGAGGTCGCTGACCTCGCGGCCTCCTTCTGCAGCCGCTCGCGCCGAGGACAACTCATTGGTCCCTTTCGGGAAGGCTCGAATCTTGAACTCTCCTTTTCCATCGGTCTTGGTGGCGATGGTGCTGACCGTCGAGCTGAGGGTGACCTCCGCGCCCGGTGCTGGCTTTCCCGAAGGATCGACCACTCGCCCGTAGACGTTGGTGTTGGGCAATTCGATCGCCAACGATGCGCGATCACCCTTCGGCTTCACCTCTACTTTCACAGATGTCCTTAAGCGGGGCTCGGCACCTTCAATGTCCACCCGCCAGGCGCCCGGCTTCGGGAGCGGCCCCTCGAAGCGGCCGTTCTCGTCGGATGTCATCTCGATCGTAGTCGCACCGCTTCGCCCACCGAAAAAGAGACGTCCGGTCAAGGGCTCGTCGCCAAAGTGTATCCTGCCTTCGACCCAGAGCAAGTCAAGGGTGATCGGGTACGGTACCGACGGGGCGGAGAGATCCACATGCGGGTCTGAGAAGACTGCGTTACCGAGCCGGTCGTAGACCGTGATCCAGAACCGGCCCGGCGACTGTTTGGGGAGCCGCAGGCGTCCGTCCCGGGTAGCCTCGGCTCGGTACGAAGGTTCCTCCCATCCTGCTCGATACTCGCTCGCCCGAAGCGCCTCGACCCGCCAGGGTTGTCCGAGCCAGTCTGTCGGCGGAGAGAGCGTCACCTCAAAGTCGACGGGACGCCGAAGCACGATGGGCTCCGTGAGTCTCGATTCTGCGTTATTCCAAACTTCGACGGGTGACATCTGGGCCCGTGCATCGTTCTCGTGCGCAACGAGCGCGTACGAACCAGCACCCACCGCCGAGAACTGGAAAAACCCCTTTCCCTGGCACGGCACCTCGCTGGCAACTGCCCGAAGGAACTCCAGTACGGGGTCGTTTGGGCGGCCTGGTGCCGTCTTCGGCTCCAGACGTACCCGGCATTTCTCCGCCGGCGTACCGTCCTCCCGCATGATCCATCCTGACACCGAAGCGCCCCGAATGAGCTTCCGCGACCCGAGCGAGCTCGTCTCGCTGGCCGGGATGTTGATATTCAAGAGGTAGTGGGGAACGAACCCCTTCGGATGCAGAGCGATGTCGAGCCGCCCCGCAGGCAGTCGGCACCGCCAGTCTCCCGACGGGCCTACGGCACATGGGGCTGATCCTGCAGGTATGTCCTGCTTCTTGGGAAGAGTCTCGCGGGTAGGCTCGAATCGAATTTCCAAGCTCTCGGGCAATTTCTCTTTGCCCTCGAGGGTGAACTTACCGGTCAGCGTGCCGGCCGGCCGCAGCGTTATGTGCACCTCCATAGGATCGGCCAGTGGCACTTGAAGAACAGACGTCGCCGCGAAGTAGCCCGGGAAATCCGCAAACAGAAGCCACTGAGAGCCGACGGGCAACTCGGCCGTTACGTATCCAGGCAACTTGGTAGGCACTACCACGGGGGTGACGGGAGTAGCAGATGCGGGCGGCTTGAAAACGACAAATCCTTCCCCCGCTAAAGGCGTCCCTGCCGTTGAAACCAGCGTGACGTGGATCTTGGCAGTGGCGGAACTTGGAGGAGCGCCTGGGGGCGGCTCACCAACAGCAGCCGGAGACCAGCCAATAGCTGCAACACTTGCCCAGAACGCAAGGAAAGAAGCAACCGTCTTCAAGGATGCACCTGTCTCCTATAGCTAACGACATTAAGGCCGGCGAGCGATTCGGTCGCCTCGCCGGCTGGTGGCTAGGATAGGCGGCTCCCGAGTCCGGCTAGATCCGCGGCGGCCATCCGACGCCGCCGCCGCTGCAGTTCATGCATTCGGCAGGACACCAGCCGTTCTGATACGTGCAGCTACCGCCACCACCACCACCACCGCCACCGGTTCCGCCGCCGTCATCGACAATGATGCCGTAGCACGCGGAACCAGACTCATAGCAGTACGTCCCAATGCCGGAATCGAACTCGCTGCAGCACATCGACCCATTCTCGTCATTCGCTACCCCGCAGAAGTCAGCGGGAATCGTAATGATCGTCTTCTCTCTGCACACTTGACAAGTGCCGCACCACGCCCACGCGGCACCTTCGGTGGCTGCCAGAACCAGTGCGACCAAGACTGCCTGTCCAATCCAGCGCGTCCGTCTTGCCATAGACACGGCCTCCCATTTAGAGTATCTAACACTCTACTCATACTTTGAGATTCGTGTCAACTCGATCGCACGGGCCATTTCCCGCGCGCTCAATCCCGTGCACGCGGCGCCACGACAGCGATCCCAATCGCAGCCACAAGCGCCATCGCGGCCCCGAAGCCGAAGGCGGCCGGCGCCCCCGCCCGGTCCCAGATGGCTCCGAAGAGCAGAGAGGCCGGCAGGGCTCCGAGGCCCAGTGCGAGGTTGTACCAGCCGAAGGCCGTGCCGCGGCGGTCCGCCGGGACCAGGTCGGCGACCAGGGCCTTCTCCACTCCTTCGGTCAGGCCGAAGTAGATTCCGTAGACGGCGAAGAGGGCCCAGGCGTGCCACTCCGCCTGCGCCCTTGCGAGGCCGAAGTAGACCGCTGCGTAGAGGAGCCAGCCGGCGACCAGGAGCGGCTTGCGGCCGATGCGGTCGGAGAGTGCTCCGCCCGGGGTGCTGGAGGCCGACTTGACCACGTGCAGAGCCGCCCAGAGGATCGGGATCAGGGCCTGCGGCACTCCCAGGTCCGCAGCACGCAGGAGGAGGAAGGCGTCGGTCGAGTTGCCCAGCGTGAAGACGAAGAGGACGGCGAGGAAGGCCCAGAAGCGTTTGCTCAGCGGCTTTCCCAGGTCCAGCTTCTTCGCGGTGTCCGGGGTCGCCCGCGGCACCTCGCGCACGCCGAAGATGAGCGCGGCCACGGCCAGCGCGCCCGGAATTGCGGTGAGGAGGAAGAGCGTGCGCAGACGACACGCCTGCCCAGGTGAGGAGCGCGAAGGCGAGGAGCGGGCCGATCACGGCTCCGGCATGGTCCGCCGCGCGGTGGAAGCCGAACGCCCGGCCGCGGATCGCGGGATCGACCGAGTCGGCGATCAGGGCGTCCCGCGGCGCTCCCCGGATCCCCTTCCCCACCCGGTCCATCACGCGGATCGCCAGCACCTGGGAGGCGGACTGCGCGAGGCCGATCAGCGGCCGGACGAGGGAGGCGATCCCGTAGCCGGCCAGGACCAGGGGCTTGCGCCGCGGCACGCGGTCCGACAGCCAGCCGCTCCCCAGCCGGAGGAGCGCCGCGGTCGACTCCGCAGCCCCCTCGATCGCTCCCACGGCCATGGCGCCCGCTCCGAGGACGGTCGAGAGGAAGAGCGGCAGGAGCGGATAGGTCATCTCGGTCGCCACGTCGGTGAGCAGGCTCACCACGGCGAGAGCCAGGACGTTGCGGCCGAGACGGGCCTTCATGCCCGCACCCGGAACCACCCGGTCAGGCTGATCCGCTCGCGTCGGGCCGGCAGTACTTCGTGGTAGACGGTGCCGCTGAGGAAGGTAGCCAGAGTGCCGCCCGCGGGCAGCACGTCGCGCCAGGCCGCCCCCCCCTCCGGTCCGTCGTAGAGAAGGAGCTGGCCGCCGTCCTCAGGGCTCCAGTCTTCATTCAGGTAGAGGATGCAGGAGACCACGCGGTGCTTCGCCGCGCGGAACTGGTCGAGGTGCTTCCCGTAGGAGGAGCCGGGCGGATAGACTGCGAGATGGCCTTCAAAGGAGAAGAGCCCGAGGTAGAGCTGGCG
This sequence comes from uncultured Holophagales bacterium, assembly GCA_963842525.1. Taxonomy (GTDB): domain Bacteria; phylum Acidobacteriota; class Thermoanaerobaculia; order Multivoradales; family UBA5704; genus UBA5704. Next base: position 144,297 of record CAWJGT010000004.1, on the reverse strand, counting down.
GTTGATGGCGAGGCGCAGCCGCTCGAGCTCGTCGAGGTAGCGCTGCTGGGCCGGGGTGTACGGCTCCTCCAGCCAGAGGATGCGGTCGCTCCGGATCTCCGAGCGGACCTGCGCCTCCGGCCCGGTCCCGATGCCGGCGCGGCGGAAGGCGCCGTCCCGCCAGAGCTCCTCGGCCTCTTCGCGCAGCCGGCGGACGTCCGCGTCCGGGAGAAAGCCCGGGCAGACGGACCAGCCCGTCTCCTCCAGCTCTGCGGCAATCCGCTCGCAGGTGCCCGCGATGCGCTCTCCGGCGATCATCGGCCTTATCTTATAGGCATGCCCGCCGCTCTCTCCCACCTCCCGGCGGATGGGCCGGGGCTCACAGCCCGTACAGGCGCATTCTCGCCTTGAGCGTATTGCGGGAGATACGGAGAAGGCGGCTGGCCTCGCTGAGGTTGCCGCCGGACCGCTCCAGGGCCGCTGCAACGAGCCGCCGGTCGTATTCTTCGCGCGCTGCCTGAAAGCTGTTGGGAGCCGCCTCATCGGCCGCAGGCAGGGGCGGCGGCGCCGGCAGCTCGGGTGGTGAGCTGGGGATGGAGAGGATGGTCTCTAACGACGGAAGGACGAACACACCGCCCGCCACGCTCCAGTTGCGCACGAGATACTGGCGGGCCTGGATCAGCTCGCTCTCGCTGAGCTGGCGAACGCGCACGGCGGCCAGAAGCTCCTCCCAGGCGCGGCGGATCTGCTCGTTGCAGGCTTCTCCGGCCTGGGATGTCGCGGCGATCGCCTCCTCGCAGAGGGCCGCGGCCTTGCCGAGCGCACCTCTCCGGACCAGGCATTCGAAGAGGGTCAGCAGAGTGAGGAAGGCTTGCTTGTAGAACTCGTGATCGAAGAAGGCTTTGATCGCACGACGGAAGAGCTTTTCGGACTCTCGCGCGCAGCCGAGACTGTCCAGAAGCTGCGCCTCAATCGGATCAGCTAGCAAGCGCGTCCTTGGATCGGCCTGCTCGCAAAGTGCTTTGGCTTCGCTGAAATAGGGAAGAGCCTCCAGGGGGCGCTCCAGAACGACCAGGCTCTCCACAAGGATCAGTTTCGCCAAGACACGGAGCCGGAGCTCCTGCGGAGGCATGCGCTCGAGGGCGAATTGGGCTGTTTCGAGCGCTTCCGCCGGCCGGGCGGCAGCAAACAGGCAGCCGGCCTCCTTGACCATGTTGTGCGCGACCTCTTGCCAGTCCTCCAGCTCTCGGAAAATCGCCACGGCTCGAAGGACATGGGCCAGTGCCTTCTCGAAATCGCCGAGATCGGTACACAACGAGCAGTGGATGGAGAGGAGTCCTCCTTCCAATCCCGGATCTCCCGTCCCCTGGGCAAGCGACCGCCGCGCCTCCTCGATCGCCGCTTTCGAGCCCGGAAAATTCGCAGCGAGCCGCCGACAATTCGCGACAACCGTCAAGGCCTGCCCACGCAGGTCGTTTTTCAGCGTCCGTGGATACCGGGACTCAGGGAGGAGATCCGCCACCATCCAGGCGGCGCGCACCATACTCTCTCCGGCGAAAGGGTCCGAGCGCCCGGCAGCTTTCGCGTCGGCCAGGATCGTTTCGAACACTGCCAGGCTCTGCAGGGCCGTGGTGGAGCGGATCTTCGTGGCCTGCTCTGCCGGGCTGAGATCGCGGATCTCGGCCCACCAGCCTCGAGCCTTCAGGTTTTCGACCCGCCGCTTGCCTCCGCCTCAAGGAGTGTCACGAACGCGTTGCGAGTATCCGTGGGGCCGACTGGCGGCCTCGCGCCCAACTTCTCTTGAGCCAGGCACCCGGCCGCGACCACGCGGCAGCGGCGGCACTGCACCATGTGGCGGATGGCGCGCGCCGTCTCTACCTCGCCGGCCTGCCCGCTGAGGAGCTGCAACAGAGCTTCACGGCTGAAATGCCGGCTCATCCCGCCCTCCGTCAAGTCTGTCTTTGCAGCTTATCGGAAAGAGGGGGCGAAAGTGGCCCCCTAAGAGAAGAGAGTGCTCGAACCCCGGTACTGCGAGCCGTCAGCCGTCCGGGTCAAGAATGTTACCCGCGTCGCCCGTGGCTGTTGCGCCGTTGGGGTCGACATGGTTGCCCGCATCCACCTGATCAGCGGCCCAGAAGGCGGACACCAGGTCCAGGAAGCTACCGAAATGAAACGCTCCTCCACCCAACGCCAGCGCGAGCGCCAGAAGCACGACACGCATCATGGGACAGATCCTTTCCGGGGGCGGAGAGGCGTCTGGTCAGCCATTGACCAGATGTCAGAAACAGAGCACCCCCGGGGCAGTCTGCCCCTTTGCCAGAGCCGGGACAAGCGCCCGATCAGCCACTGACCAGATGACCTGAAAACGTCACCCCCAGGGCCGTCTGTCCTTTGCCAGAGTCGGGACAACGCAAGAAAGGAGGAGCATCCATGGACAGTCTTGTGATCCCGACCCTGGCAACAGAACGCCTCTGGCTGCGGCCCATCCAGGAAAGCGACTTCGAAGACTACGCCGCCATGAACGGGGACCCCGAGGTGATGCGCTACCTGGGCGGGCCCTGGGACCGTGGCCGCTCCTGGAGGCACCTGGCATTCCTCCTGGGCCACTGGCAGCTCGGCAGGCCCGGCATGTGGGCGTTGGAGCAGAAAGAGACCGGCGCCTTCCTTGGCATGGTCGGCTTCTCCGAGCCGGAAGGCTGGCCGGGATTCGAGCTGGCCGGGATTCTCGCGCGGCGCTGGTGGGGCCAGGGCCATGCCACCGAGGCCACCCGGGCCGCCGAGGGGAACCGACCCCCTTGGCGCAGGGCAACACCCCATGACGAGGGGAGCTGGCCCCCTCGGCGCAGGGCAAGGCTCCCTGGCGAGGGGAGCTGCTCCCCTCAGAACGGGGCTGGGCCCCCTGGCGGGGGGAGCTGCACCCGTCGGCACAGGGCACAATCCCCTGGCGAGGGAAGCCAGCCCCCTCGGCACGGGGCAAGGCGCCATAGCGAGGGAACTGGCCGGGATCATCGCCAGGACGCCCCGATGATCCCCGATCATCCCCGATGATCGGCTGGCACCTCGCCGGCCCGGTGATGGCTCCGGCGATCATCGGCCTTATCTTATAAGGATGCCCGCAGCCCTCCTCCCCGCCGCCGGCGCCTCCCGCCGGATGGGCCGCCCCAAGCTGCTCCTGCCCTGGGGGGCGAGCACGATCGTGGGCTCTCTCGTGGCGGCTCTCCGCGCGGCCGGGGTATCTCCCATCGTCTTGGTGGCGGCGCCCGGGGACGAGGCGCTGCAGGCCTGGGCGCGGGCCGAGGGTCTGGTGGTAGGGGTCAATCCAATGCCCGAGCGCGGCATGCTGTCGACGATCCAGGCCGGTCTCGCGGCCCTGGGAGGTGCGGACGAGCTGGCTCGGACGGGCGAGCCGCTCCTCGTCTCCCCTGCCGACCTGCCGGAGCTGCGGCCGGAGACGGTGACCGAGCTGTTGCGGCGCCAGGCCGCCGCGGGCGCTCCTCTCGCCGTGCCGGTCCACCAGGGGAAACGCGGCCACCCTCTCGCCATTGCGGCGGCGCTGATCCCCGAGATTGAAACCCTCGACCCCGGGGTGGGCCTGCGCGAGCTCCTCGACCGGCACGCCGGCGAGGTGCTGGAGGTCGCGGTCGACGACCCGGGCGCGGTGAGCGACGTGGACACTCCGGAGGACTATCGGCGGTAGCTGGTAGGATGAAGCGATGCGGTCGTCTGTCCGGTCATGGGTCCCGTATTGGGTGCTGGCCCTTTCGCTCCTGCTGACCTGCCTCGCCACCTACTACCTCGTCGCGACGGCGAGCCTCAAGGACCGGCTGCGTTTCCAGAACACCGTCCAGAGGGTCCAGGCGCTCATCGAGCACCGCATGGACACCTACCTGGCGCTGCTGCGGGCGGGCAGCGGCCTCTTCGCGGCCGACGACCAGGTCGCCGCCGGCGAGTTCCGGCGGTTCGTCGACAAGCTCGAGCTGACCGAGCGCTATCCGGGCGTTCGTGGGATCGGCTTCTCCCGCCGGATCGCTCCGGCGGAGCGCGCCGGCGTGGAGGCCGCCCTGCGCCAGGTCTTCCCCGGTTTCCGAATCTGGCCCGACCCCCCGCGGCTCGAAGTCAACTCGGTCACCTACTTCGAGCCGCTCCGCGACCCTGCGGGCCTCGGCTTCGACATGGCTACCGAGCCGATCCGGCGGGCGGCCATGGAACGCGCACGCGACACGGGCCAGGCATCTGCCACCGGCAAGCTCACCCTGATGCAGGACGCCGGGCCCGTGAAGCAGGCGGCGTTCCTCGTCTACGTCCCGGTCTACCGCCGCGGCCTGCCTCTGGCGACGGTCGAGGAGCGCAGGGCTGCCCTGCAGGGATTCGTCTTCAGCCCGTTCCGCGGCGGCGAGCTCCTGCAGGACATCCTGGCCCCCAAGACGCGGCCGAACATCGCCTTCCAGGTCTTCGCCGCGCCCGAGCCAAGGACCGCGGACCGCCTCTTCCAGTCGCAGGAGATCGATCCCAACTACCGGCCGCGCTTCAACGTCGTCCGGAAGCTGAATCTCGCGGGCACGCCCTGGACCATCTCCTACTCCACGCTCCCCAGCTTCGCCGCCGGCTCCGGGCAGAGCCAGGCCTGGCTCGTGCTGGTGCTCGGCCTGATCACCAGCACGATCCTGTTCGCGCTGACGAGCACCCAGGTGCGCGCCGTCGCCCGGGCCGAGCAGGCGGCGGCCGACCTGCGGCGGTCCGAAGAGGCTCTGCTCCACGACATTACCGCCCGCGAGGAGACCGACCGGCGGCTGCGCGAGGAGGCCGAGATCAGCGAAACGCTGCACTCGATCGGCCTCGCCATGGCCGCGGAGCTCGACCTGCGCAGCCTGGCGCAGACCATCGTCGATGCGGCGACGCGCATCACGGGCGCGCGGTTCGGGGCGTTCTTCTACCACCTGGTCGACGAGCGCGGCGACGTCTTCCGCGAGCACGCCCTGTCCGGCGCGCCCCCCGAGGGGATCGACGAGCTCCTGCGCCCGAGCGACCCCGCGATGCCGAGGCCGATGTTCCGCGGCGAGGGGGTGCGCCGCATCGACGACGTGCTGGACGACTCGCTGTTCGGGCGTCTCTCGCCGCTCCCCGAAGGACAGTTGTCCAGGTGGCCGATCCGGAGCTACCTCTCCACGCCGGTCGTCTCCCGCTCCGGCGAGCTGCTCGGCGGGTTCTTTTTCGGCCATCCGGAGGCGGGGGCCTTTTCGGCGCGGGCCGAGCGCACTCTGGGCGGCATCGCCGCGCAGGCGGCGGTGGCCATCGAGAATGCGCGGCTGTACGAGGCGGAACGGCGGGCACGGGCCGAGGCGGAGACTGCCAACCAGGCGAAGGACCGCTTCATGGCCACGCTCAGCCATGAGCTGCGCACGCCGCTCGCCCCGGTGCTCGCCGTGATCTACGGCCTCGAGCTGGAGGAGCTGCCCGCGAGCCTCCGGGAGCGGCTGGCCACGATCCGGCGCAACGTGGAGCTCGAGGCACGCCTGATCGACGATCTGCTCGACCTCACGCGCATCGCCAGCGGCAAGCTGGAGCTCAAGCCCGAGGTCGCCGACCTGCGGCAGATCCTGGAGCATGCGATGGACGCCTGCTGCCCTCCTGGCTCTCCCGACCGGCCGCGCTTCCAGCTCGCGGTCCCGGCGCAGGACCTTCGCCTGTGGGCCGACGCGCCGCGCCTGACCCAGGTCTTCTGGAACCTGCTCAAGAACGCCCTCAAGTTCTCGCCCGACGGCGGCCCGATCAGCATCCGGGCCCGCCGGGACGAGGACAGCGGCCAGCTCGTCGTCGAGGTCTCCGACCGCGGGATCGGGATCGATCCGGAGCGCCTGCCGCGCGTCTTCGACGCCTTCGAGCAGGGGCAACGCAAGATCACCCGGCAGTTCGGCGGCCTGGGCCTGGGCCTGGCGATCAGCAAGGCCATCGTCGAGCTGCACGGCGGACGCATCGCGGCGGCCAGCCAAGGGCCGGGCCAGGGGACGACCTTTACAGTCCGGCTGCCCGTGGGCGCGGCCCGCCTGCAGACTTCGACCGTCCTGCCAAGGCCGGAGCCCGGCACCGCCCTGCCGCACGGCGCGGAGCGCCCCCTGCACATCCTCCTGGTCGAAGATCACCCCGATACCGCCGAGGCCATGGCGGAGCTGCTCTCTGCCGTCGGCCACCGGGTCACGGTGGCCAACAACGCCGCCGAGGCCATGACCGCCGCCGAGAAGGCCCAGCGGCCGCCCGCGCGGGAAGAGATCGACCTGGTGATCAGCGACGTCGGCCTGCCGGACGTCAGCGGGCTGGAGCTGATGGCCCAGCTCAAGAGCCGCTTCAGCCTGCGCGGGATCGCCCTCTCCGGCTATGGCATGGACGAGGACGTCAAGCGCAGCCGCGAAGCGGGGTTCGACCGCCACCTGACCAAGCCGGTGAACCTGCAGATCCTCCGCGACGCCATCCGGCAGGTCGCCGGGGCCTGAGCGGGCGCCTTCCTCACCGTTCTCGACACCTTGTATTACGGAGGCAGAGACTGCTGCGGCTCCGCAGCCGTCAGGCCCGACTCAAAAGGAGCGTGAGATGACGAACACGTCCATAGTTCGGAGAGGCCTGGTTCCCTGGCTTGCATTGGCGATCGTTGCCCTTGTCTGGGCTTCGCCCGCCGCTGCGGCCAGCCGCTACGCCGAAGCGCAGATGCAGGTCGCGACGGAGGGGCTGACGGCCGAGGAGCACCTTCTGCGGCAGGTCGAGCTGAGCCGGCAGTTGGGCCGTGAGCTGCCGCCGGCCGCCCTGGAGAAGGCCCTCGGAATCGAGCTCACGAGCGAGGAGATCACCCGTATCGACCAGACTCCGCGCTGGGAGACTCCGCTCAAGATCGGCCTCGTCAAGGCCATGACGCCGGGAGTGACGGTCGCCGGCTTGCAGCGGCGCCAGGATTTGGCCGGCGTGGCCCGGCGGACGGCGGACGGCGGGCTGGTATGGGCGGCCGTGGTGAGGGCGCCCGGTGCCGGAGCGATCCGCCTGCATATCCAGGACATGGCGCTTCCCCGCACTGCCGAGCTCTACGTCTACAGCCGCGGCGGCCAGGCCTACGGGCCGTACACCGGCTTCGGCCCCAACGGCACGGGAGATTTCTGGACCACGGCGGTCTTCGGCGCCGAAGCGATCGTCCAGGTCCGGGTCTCGGGGCCGGTGCGCGGCAGCGATCTGCGCGCCGTGTCGCTCCGGATCGGCGAAGCCGGCCTCATCACCAGGCAGTTCGCCGACAACCTGCGGCTGACGTATGAGGATCTGTCGCTCGAACCGGTCAACGGGGTGGCGGACGCGGTCTGCGGCAATGCGAGCTGTATCGTCGACGCGACGTGCAGCAACGTGGCCGCCGCGAATCCCGCCAAGCTCGCTGTCGCGAAGATGGAGTGGGTGCAAGGTGCCTTCATCTTCACCTGCACCGGCGGGCTCATCGTCGACAACAACCCGGCACAGAACAACTTCTTCCTCACCGCCAACCACTGTCTCAGCAAGAACAGCGCGGCTCAGAACACCAGCTTCTATTGGCGGTTCGCCACGCCGTCCTGCAACGGAACCTGCCCCAGCAACGGCGGCTGGCCGTTCGTGACCACGGGGTCCACGGTCTCGAAGACCGGCAGGAAGGGGGACTTCACTCTTCTCCGCCTGAATTCGAACCCGCCGGCCGGCTCGGTCTTCCTGGGCTGGACCAGCGCGCCCGTGGCCAATACCAACGGCGCGCAACTGTACCGGATCAGCAACCCGAACTTCGGGCCGCAGGTCTACTCGCAGCACAACGTGGACACGGCTGTCGGGACGTGCTCCGGCTGGCCGCGCGGGCAGAGCATCTACAGCCGCGACATCACCGGTGCGACCGATGGCGGCAGCAGCGGCTCGCCGGTCCTGAACGCCTCGTCGCAGGTCGTCGGCCAGCTCAGCGGCGCCTGCGGATTCAACGTCAATGATGTGTGCGCCGGCGGACCGGGGGAGGCCAACGCGACCGTGGATGGCGCGTTCGCGTTCTACTACTCGCTCGTCCAGCCGATCATCAATCCATAGCTCGCGGGTTGCAGGCGATCGCGGGCCGGCTCTCCCGGCCCGCTGCGCCCCCGCTCAGGCCTTTTTGGCAGTGCTCTTCTTCCCGCCGCCGGCCGGACTGCCCGAGCCGCCGGTCTCCGGACCCGCCGCCTTCTTCGCTGCAGCGGCGCTCTTCTTACGCGCCTTCTTCACAGCGACCGCTGCAACGCCGGCCGCCGCCGCCGCGGCGACGACGCCGGCCGTAGCCAGCGCGATCTTTCCCTTCTTGCTGGCACCCGCTTTTTTCCCACCCGCCTTGGACGCTGGCTTCGTGGCAGGCTTCGCAGCCGTCTTCGAAGCGGGCTTCTTGGCTGCCTTGCTGGCACTCTTTTTTGCCGCTGCCATGCACCTCTCCTTTCTCTAGATGTCGGATCTACAACATTCTGTACGTCCGCCTCTTCTCACAGCAAGAATCATGCAAGGGCATGTTCCAAATCAGCGATCAGGTCGTCCGGATGCTCCAAGCCGATGGAGAGGCGCAGGAGGTCCTGCGGCGTCCGCGACTGCGGTCCTTCGCTCGTGGCGCGGTGCTCGATCAGGCTCTCGACGCCGCCGAGGGAGGTGGCCCGGGTGAAAAGGCGGACACGGGAGACGGCCCGCAACGCGGCCTCGCGCCCGCCCGCGGTCTGCAGCGAGATCATCCCGCCGTAGCCCGACATCTGGCGCCGTGCGATCTCGTGCCCCGGGTGGGACGCGAGCCCCGGATAGTGGACCCGGACGACCGCGGGGTTGGCGGCGAGCGCCTGGGCCACGGCGAGCGCGCCCGCGCTCTGGACCGCCATCCGGCAGGCCAGCGTGCGCAGGCCCCGCAGCACGAGCCAGCAGTTGAACGGCGAGGCCACCGCACCGAGGATGTGCAGCACGTGGTCCACCCTTTCGACGAGGGTCCCGCGCCGGGCGAAGACCAGGGCTCCCCCCTGCACGTCGCTATGGCCGCCGAAGTACTTGGTCGTGGAGTGCAGCACGACGTCGACGCCGAGCTCCAGCGGGCGCTGCAGGGCCGGCGTGGCGAAGGTGTTGTCGAGGACCGAGAGCGCACTGGCCTCGCGGGCGAGCCGGGCAGCCGCCGCGATATCCACCACCTTGAGGAGAGGGTTCGAAGGAGTTTCGATCCAGACCAGGCGGGTCTCCGGCCGGAGCGCCGCGGCCAGGGCGTCCAGGTCCGCCATGTCCACGAAGTCCGTGCGGACCCCCCAGTGCGGGAGGAAATCCAGCGCCGCAGCCCGGTAGCCGTAGTAGGCGTCGTCGGGCAGGAGGATGTGGGAGCCCGGCGCGAGCGTCTGCAGCAGGGCGACGCCGGCGGCCATGCCCGAGGCGAAAACCAGCGCGGCCTCGCCCCCTTCGAGAGGAGCCAGCGCCTCTTCGAGCTGCGCCTGGTTGGGGTTGGACTCGCGGATGTAGGTGTGCCCGCCGAGCGGCACCCCGTCCGGGTCGCGGGCGAACGTGGTGGAGAGGTAGAGGGGCGGGGCCACCGATCCGGTCGTGGGATCGAGGGCATGCCCGGCATGGACGGCCAGGGTCTCGAATTTCATGGCGGCGAGCCTAGCACCGCCAGCGGAAGCCGTTCCCCCTCTCCCGCTCTTGCGGGAGAGGGGGCCAGGGGGTGAGGGCTTTATGGAATATCGGCTTGGCCGGCGCAGCTCTGGATCGCGCCCTTCTGCGCGCCGGTGATGATCCCCTGCTTCTTCAGGCCGTTCGTGTAGTGCGAGACGCAGCTCACGAACTTGCCGTGGTTGGTGGCGCCGTCGGCGCAGTCCTCGATCGCGTCAGAGATGCGGCAGCCGTCGGCGAACACGGTGTTCGCCACGCCCGAGTCGCAGCCGTCGATCACCACCGTGGCGCTCTGGTCGGACCCGATGCACGAGTCCATGCCGTCCGGCACGCCGTCCTGGTCGGAGAACCAGCCGATGTCGACCATCTCGTTCAGCGTCAGGTCGAGCCCGTGCGTGAGGTCGGCGTTGATCGCCGGCTCCATCAGCGCGTTCGGGAAGGCGATCGTGTCGAAGTGGGACATCGACGAGCCCTGCTGCAGCGGGTTCGGGGCAAAGAGCAGGGCCCGGTCGGCCGGGTTGGCGCCGAGGCGCACGTTCGGGTTGATGCCGACCGTGGCGTTGACCGTGCCGCTCGCGAGAGCCGCCTTGAGAAAGTTGGCGTCCACCTGCGAGATGAGGACCGACGGGACGGTGATCGTCGGATCGACGCCGGCCATGTTGCCCGTCGGAGCGTTGATGAGGTTGTTGGCCACGATCACGGCGACCGCGCCGGCGTCCTGGGCGGTCTTGACCTTGGCGGTGAAGGCGCAGCCCCCGCGATCGACCACGGCGATCTTGCCGGCCACGGCCGCCGCATTGGTCAGCGGCGAGCAGCCGTCGAAGGTGGTGAAGCCGGCCCCCTCCGCGGGATCGAGCGCCTGCACCACGTTGGACGTGATGCCGGGCGAGGTGATCGCCGGGCCGAAGGCGGCGATGCCGATGCGGAACGTCCCGAGGTTGGAGGGGTTGACCGGCGCGTTGACGGTGACCAGCGGCGTGCCCAGGGCCCAGGTGCTCGGCACCCCGTCGGTCACGTGCAGGCCGTCCCACACCACCCGGTTGTGATTGATCGACGAGGCCACGATTTCCGCATTGGTCATCTGCGGCCAGTACTTCCCGGTCCGCGTGTCGAGGGTGTAGAAGGAGAAGATGTCCCGCAACCCGAGCGACGAGGCGCCGGTCCCTTCGTTGACGAAATTGGCAAAGCCCAGACCATGGCCGAACTCGTGCAGCAGCACGGCGATCAAGTCGATGTCCGTCCCGTGGTTGGCATCCAGGCCGTAGTACCAGCCGCGTCCGCCGATGCAGGCCGGATTGCCGTTCAGGTTGCTGTTGAAGAGGGAGATGAGGTCGTCCGCGGCCGGTGAGAGGTCGGCGCCGGCCAGCTTGTTGGCCAGGGCCATGGGATACCAGGTGTTCGGAACCTCCACGCCGGGGGAATTGGCGGCCCACTGGAGCGCCGCGGCGGCGCCCAGCGTGGCCGCGGTCGGCGTGCAGTTCAGCGGATCGAAGACGGCCTGGATCCGGATCGGCACCGGGCTGTCGAGGATCGAGCCCCAGATGTTGGCCGCATGCTGGAAGGCGATCAGCCGCTGCTGACCGACCGTGGTTCCCGTGTTGCCGCCGACCGGCGCTTTCGGGGTCGGGTCGTTGAAGCCTTCATTGGGTCCGTCAAGGTTGACGATGACGATGGTCGCGGAGCCGAACGCAGGGGCTGCGGGGGCCGCCAGCAGCGCGGCGAGGGAGAGGACGGCGAAGAGAGGCCGGATGAGCTTGATCATGACCTCACCTCTCCTCCCAGACGTCGCTCGACAGCAGGAGGCTCGGAGCTTCCTGGCCCTCGGTACAGACTGCGTTCAGGGAGCCATTGGCTGCCAGCGATGCCATCCAGATGTTCAGGAACTCAGGACCAGCAGTGGCGATCAGGGTGCCGTCGGCCGACTGCGTCACCTCGGTCGAGCTCGCCATCGAGCGGCCGACCACGGAACGGAATGCATCCGCCAGGGCCTTGGCCTCGGCGGGGGTGGGCGGCCGGAGCTTGCCGGTCACCGGATCGATCGCGATCTGGACACCTTGCACCTGGGCGCCGGCCATGCCGTGCTGTGTCTGGGCCAGAGCGGCTCCAGAACAGAGCAGGGCCATTGCGACCAGGGCGACGAAGATTCGTACGCCCACGGCCTTCGTCTTCTCCTGACTCATGGGTTTTCCTCCTGCGCAAAACGGACGAATTGAGCCTCGACACAGACCTGCCCGAACGATTTCGGGCACGGCCATTTCAGAAAGTATGGATACGCCTTCCGGTGAGCACACGAAGGCCATTTGTACAGTGCGGAAGGGCTGACAAAACGGGACGGCGCCGCTCAGGGAGTGAGATGGAGCGCGGTCCGCTACAATTTGGGGGTGACCTTCTCGGTCTCGGGTGCGGGCTCGGTTTTTGCAGTTGCTTTTTGCAGATGACCCTCGCCGAGGTACCAGCGGGGCGACGGCTCCCAGATCAGTCCAAACTCCCGGGTCACGGTGCTCAAGATAAGGTCCATGGCCTCGTCCACGGAGTCGGTGAGCTGGAGCCGGTCACAGTCTGCGGGCAGGATCGTCTTTTCGGAGACCATCCGTTGACAGATGAACTCACGCAGCGGCTGCCAGTAGTCCGTGCCCATCAGGACCAGCGGGAAGTTGCGGATCTTCCCGGTCTGGATCAGGGTGGCGCACTCGAAGATCTCGTCCATGGTGCCGAAGCCTCCGGGCAGCACCACGAAGGCGTAGGAATATTTGACCAGCATCACCTTGCGGACGAAGAAGTAGCGGAACTCCACCCAGCGGTCGACGTAGGGGTTGGGCTTCTGCTCATGGGGCAGGATGATATTGAGGCCGAGCGACTTCGCGCCGACGTCGCGCGCGCCGCGGTTGGCGGCCTCCATGATGCCCGGCCCGCCGCCGGTCATGACGGTGAATCCGGCGCGGCCGAGGCGCTGCCCCACCTCCCGGGCCATGGCATAGTAGCGGTGGGTCTCGGGGAAGCGGGCGGAGCCGAAGACCGTCACGCAGGGGCCGACGAAATGGAGAGCGCGGAAGCCACGGATGAAGTCGGCGCCGACCCGGAAGAGCCGGGCGACCTCGGAGGTACGGGTCTGCGGCCCTTCCAGGAACCGGCCGTCGTCCGCGAACTCCGTCCCCTTGCCCCAGCGCGGCGGCTCGCCGGCCTGCGCGGCCGCCTCCTTCTCGACCTGCGGCGCTGGTCCGGGGCTCTTCTCGGGGCGGATCTCCTCTTTCGGCGGCCGCTCGTCCATGATCCAGAGCTTACCAGGAGGATTTCGCGGTGACGCATGCCTCTCGCAGGTTCTGGACCTTCGGCCTCTGCGGGCTGGTCCTGCTGGCCCTGGCCGGCACCTCGCAGCTCGGCGCCGAACGTCAGGTGCAACGCGCGCCGCAGCGGTTCCCCAGCGTCCTGGTCGTCACGATCGACACGCTCCGGGTCGACCGGATCTCGGCCTACGGCTACTCCCGGCAGACCACGCCGAACCTGGACCGCCTGCTCGCCCAGGGGGTCCGCTTCACGCAGGCGCGCACGGTCGAGCCGCTGACCAATCCGGCGCTCTGCTCGATGTTCACCTCGCTCCATCCGCACGAGCACGGCGCCACCCGCAACGGGCTACGGCTGCGGCCGGACGCCTCGTCGATGGCCCGCGTGCTCGACCGGCGCGGCTACCGGACCGCCGCCTTCGTGGGCAATTGGACCCTGCGCAACGGCATCTCCGGGCTCGGCGACCATTTCCAGAAATATGACGAGGTATTCAGCCGCAAGCGGTGGTTCGGCCTCTTCAAGGGGGAGGCGACGGCCGAGGACCTGACCGACTCCGCGCTCTCCTGGCTCGCGGAGCAGGAGGACAGCCGGCGGCCGTTCCTGCTCTGGGTCCACTACGTCGAGCCGCACGCGCCCTACCGGCTGCAGGAGCAGTTCGCCAAGAGGCTCGGCATCGCCACCGAGGGTGAGGTGTCGCGGAGCGACCGCTACGACACCGAGATCGCCTTCGCCGACCACCACCTGGGACGCCTCCTCGACGCCGTCGAGCGTGACCCCTGGCTGGCGGCCAATACGCTGACCGTCTTCGCGGCGGACCACGGCGAGAGCCTGGGCGAGCACTCCTACTGGGGGCACGGCCGCAACCTCTACGAGCCGACCCTGCACATCCCGATGGCGGTGGTCTGGCCCGGCCGCATCCGGCCCGCGGTGATCTCGGCCTCGGCGCTCAACATCGACGTGGCGCCCACGGTGCTGGGCCTCGCGGGCCTGCCGGTCCCTGCCCCGTTCCGCGGCTTCGACTGGTCGCCCGTGCTGCGGGGGACGCAGCAGGCCCCGCGCGAGCGCATCGCCTGGTTCCAGGCCCACAAGGGCGCGGTGCTGTCGGCGAAGGAGGCCGAGAGCGCCCGCCGCAAGGGCCTGCTCGAGGTCGCCGTGTTGACCAGCCCGGGCAACCGCAAGGAGATCTTCCGTCTCCAGGAGGGGAGACGCTGGCTCTTCGACCTGGCTGCCGACCCGCGCGAGCTGCGCAATCTCTTGGCGGGGGCGGGGCCGGCCACCCCGTCCGGGCCGCTCCAGGGCTGGCTCGCCTCGCTGCGCAAGGGGCTGGCCGCCTCCGACCGCCTCGCCCGGGTCGAGCTGGACGCGGAGAGCATCGAGAAGCTGCGGTCGCTGGGGTATGCCGAATAGCCCCTCCCCTGACCCCTCCCCCGCGCGGCCCCCTCTCCCCCACCCCGAGCGGGAGAGGGGCACCCCCGCCCATGTATCCTTCCCCCTCTCCCGTTCGGGGAGGACGGTCGGGGGACGCACGGGAGAGGGGGCCAGGGGGTGAGGGCTCCGGAACGCCGCAGTCTTGCCTATAGAATGGGGCGCTTGGGCGGAAGCCCCGTGGAGACGACCTGACCATGTCAACGATCAAACCAATCTTCCTGCTGGCGGACAGCCAGCTCCTGTTCTTCCGCGAGGAAGGAAGCCCCTTCCTGGAACGCGTCCGCAAGCTGATCGAGGACGAGGGGTCCACCGAGGAGATCCGGGCGGCCTATATCGGCGCCTCGAACGACGACGCCCCCGAGTTCTACGAGCTGTTCGTCGCCGCCATGCACGAGGCCGGCATCAAGACGACCCGGCAGATCCCTGCGCACCTCGAATCGGAGGACCGCGCCTTCCTGGCGGAGGCCGATCTGATCCTGCTCGCCGGGGGCGAGGTCCGCCGCGGCTGGCAGGCCTTCGAGAAGAACGGGCTCAAGGAGAAGCTCGTCGAGCGCTACTACGCCGGAGCGGTGCTGGTGGGGGTTTCGGCCGGCGCGGTGCAGCTCGGCCTCAAGGGATGGGACGACGACGGCACCCTGTTCGACACCTTCCGCGTGGTGCCGTTCGTGATCGACGCCCACGAGGAGCCGCAGTGGACGCGGCTGAGCAGCATCGTGCCGCGGGCCGGGGAGCACATCCGCGGCTTCGGACTCCCATCGGGCGGCGGCGCCATCTACCACCCCGACTATTCGATGGAGCCGGTGCGGCACCCGATGGTCGAGGTGAGCGTGAACGAGGAGGGACAGGTGCGGCAGGCGCTGGTCTTCCCGGGCGAGAGCGCCGAGGCGGACGCCCAGGAGCGCGACACCTTCTCCCCCGAGGTCCAGTCGCTGCTCGAGAACTGACGTCCCTCCTTCATGAAGCTCTACGCGATCGCAGACTTCCACCTTCGGTACGAGGTGACGCGCAAGGCTCTGGAAGAGCCTCCGGCCGCACCCGTACGACTGGCTGATCCTGGCGGGCGACGTCGGCGAGACCGAGGAGCACCTGCGCTATGCCCTGTCGATCCTCGCCCGGCGTTTCGGCCGCCTTCTCTGGGTGCCGGGCAACCACGACCTGTGGACGATCCCGTCGCGGCCTGGCGATCTGCGCGGGGAGGCGAAGTATCTGCGGCAGGTGGCGATCTGCCGCGAGTACGGCGTGCTGACTCCCGAGGACCCCTACGTCGTCTGGCCGGGCGAGGGGCCGCACTGCACCCTGGCGCCGCTCTTCCTTCTCTACGACTACACCTTCCGGCCGGACGACGTGCCGCCCGAGCGGGCGATCGAATGGGCGGCGGAGGACAACCTCCTCTGCTCCGACGAGGTCCTCCTCCACTCCGATCCATACCCCACCAAGGAGGCCTGGTGCGCGGCCCGCTGCGACCTGACCGAGCGGCGCCTCGCGGAGGCTGCCACGCGGGGGCCGATGGTGCTGATCAACCACTTCCCCTTGCGGCAGGATCTGGCCGTGCTGCCGCGCATCCCGCGCTTTTCGATCTGGTGCGGCACCCGGCGCACGGAGGACTGGCACATCCGCTTCCATGCCGAGGTGGTCATCTACGGCCATCTCCACATCCGCGGCACCCACTGGCGGGACGGCGTGCGTTTCGAAGAGGTCTCGCTCGGCTATCCGCAGAACTACGACCCCAACCGCGGCATCGAGCCCTACCTGCGCCAGATCCTCCCCCACCCCGCGAAGCCGCCGGCCCGGCCGAAGCCGCCCGAGGGCTCGGTCTACCGGCCGCAGGGGTGAGAGGGTGCCGGACCACGCTATGCTCTCGCCATGCGCCGCTTCAACACCGCCGGTCCCTGCGACCCGGCGTTGCATTACATGGTCCCGCCGCTCGCGCGTCTCCCGGAAGCGCGTACGGCGGTCGAGCGAGGCGACTATTTCGTCCTCCATGCACCGCGCCAGACCGGCAAGACCACAACCCTGCGCGCGCTGGCCCGAGCGCTGACGGCGGAAGGAAAGCACGCCGCCCTGCACTTCAGTTGTGAAACGGGCGAGCCCGCAGGGGACGATTACGAAAGCGCCCAGCAAGCGATCCTGTCGAGCCTGCGCGGGCAGGCATCGATTCATCTCCCGGAGGCTCTGCGGCCACCGAATCCCTGGCCCGAGGCGCCGGCCATCACGCTCCTTCAGACGGCACTCAGTCAATGGGCCCGGACCTGCCCACGTCTCCTGGTCCTGTTTTTCGACGAGATCGACGCCTTGCGCGGCGAGAGCCTGCGGGCCGTGCTGCGCCAGCTCCGCGCCGGATTTCCAGAGCGCCCGCACGCCTTTCCTGCCGCGGTGGCGCTGTGTGGCCTTCGCGATGTCCGCGACTATCGAGCTGCGAGCGGCAGCGATCCCGACCGGCTGGGGACGTCGAGCCCGTTCAACATCAAGGTCTCGTCTCCGCGGCTCCCCGATTTCAGCGAAGGCGAGGTCCGCGCCCTCTACGCGCAGCACACGGCCGAGACGGGGCAGCCGTTTACGGAAGACGCGCTCGCCCGGCTCTTCGACCTCAGCGGGGGCCAGCCGTGGCTCACCAATGCCCTCGCCCGGGAGATCATCGAAGAGATGAGGGTGTCGCCGCCCGAGCCGATCACGCGCGAGCACGTCGAGGAGGCCCGGGAACGATTGATCCTGGCCCGCGCCACGCACCTCGACTCGCTGGTCGCGCGCCTGCGGGAGCCGCGGGTCCGGCGGGTTCTCGAGCCGGTGCTCGCCGGTGAGATCCTCGTCTCGGACACCTATGACGACGACGTGAGCTACGTCCGTGACCTGGGCCTCATTGCGCCCGACAATCCGGTGCGGATCGCCAATCCGATCTACCGCGAGGTCATTGTGCGTGTGCTCGCATCGGCCGTCGAGGGGAACGTCCAGGCCGATCCGCGGAGCTTCGTGAGCCCGGATGGCCGGCTCGACCTGCGGCGCATCCTCACCGAATTCGCCGCCTTCTGGCGCGAGCACGGCGAGGTGCTCGCCGCCGGGATGCCCTACCACGAAGTCGCCCCGCAGCTCGTCCTCATGGCCTATCTCCAGCGCATCGTCAACGGCGGCGGGCAGATCGAGCGCGAGTATGGAGTCGGCCGCGGGCGCATCGACCTGTGCGTGCGCTGGCCCTATCAGACCCCGGACGGCCGCCGGGTCCAGCGGGAAGCGATCGAGCTCAAGGTCTGGGCCCCCGGGAAGCCGGATCCTCTGGAGCGGGGCCTGGAGCAACTCGAGGCGTATCTGGACCAACTCGGCCTCGATAACGGCGTTCTGGCGATCTTCGACCGCCGGCCTGAGGTTCCCCCGATCGGAGAGCGGACCCGATTCGAGGAGGCCCGGACGCGGCAGAAGGGCTGGCAGGTGACAGTCTTCCGAGGATAGGGCCGCGCCGTCCTGGCCTGGGAGGAGATGGCTTCGTGGACGCGCGCTCCCTGTCAGAG
This sequence comes from uncultured Holophagales bacterium, assembly GCA_963842525.1. Lineage (GTDB taxonomy): Bacteria > Acidobacteriota > Thermoanaerobaculia > Multivoradales > UBA5704 > UBA5704. The sequence continues at coordinate 126,469 of CAWJGT010000004.1, read as the reverse complement.
GACCCGCGGTCCGCGCGACCCGGACCGCGAAACCGCACTATGGACCTGCGCTCCCTGTCACTGGGACCGCCAGACGCGTCACGCGGACCGCGGGTCCTGCCAGGTGACCCGGTGCCCTGCGTTGCGGACCGCGGTCCGTGTGACAGGGAGCCCCGGTCCGCACAGGAGGACCGTGGTCCCGGTCACACGGACCGGAAGGCCAGGGCAGCGCTTTCCGAAACTGCTGATGGGGACCGCGGTCCGCGCAACGGGGATCTCGCGTCAGCGCCGGGGCCTCGCGAGCCCACAGGCCCCGACAGCGCTGGATTCGACACGGCTCACGGTCCGGTCGCTGGAGCTACTGCTTCACCCCGACCTGCATCCCGACCCCGGGTGAGAGGCGGAAGCGGATGGGCTTCTTCGGCACGAGTCCCGCGTCGCGCTGCCAGCCCGCCATCTCCTGGAAGGACCAGCTTCCCGACTTGCTGGTCAGGGCGAAGTAGAGGCCAAGGAGGCCTCCAAGCTGCCCTCTCTTCTTGGGAGATTGAAGACGGATCAGCTCCAGGATCACCAGGGCTCCGCCGGGACGCAGGGCGCCGGCGATCTTGCGGATCAGCTCGCGGTTCGTCGGCTCGTCGAAATGGTGGACGAGCTGCGAGAGGAGCACCACGTCCCAGTCTTCCGTTCCGAGGTCTTCGGCCAGAGCGTCGCCGGCGCGGTGGACGACCCGGTCGCCCAGCCCCTCCCTGGCAAGCAGGGCCGCCGCGTGCTCGACCGCTTCGTTCAAGTCGAGCACGACCGCGCGCAGGCCGGGGTGCCGGCGGCAGAGGGCCGCTGAGTAGTAGCCGTGCGAGCCGCCGATGTCGAGCAGGTCGCGCGCACCCTTCGGAACCGGGGTCCGTTGCACCAGCTCGGGTGCGGAGAGGCGGGCGAAATCAAGCATCCCCCGCTGGTAGAGGTCCCATTGTTCCCGGGTCATCTCCTCGTGGATGCGCAGGGGGTTCCCGGTCTCCAAGAAGTCGTCGAGGCGGGCGATCCAGTCCCATTCCAGATAGCGGTAGAGGAGGCTGTCGTGCAGGGAGGTCGGGCTATCGGGGAGCAGCCATTTGCGGGCCACGGGCGCGAGGGCATAGCGGTCTCCCGCGACGGTCAGATGGTCGCTGCTCACCAGAGTGTCCAGCAGCACCCGCGTGACGTCGGGGTGCGTGCCGCAGCGCTCCGCGACCTCCGCGGCCGTCCGCGGCTCCGGGGCCAGGGCTGCGAACAGGCCATGCCGGGCGGCGGTCATCAGCGTGCGCGCGAGCAGGAGCGCCGGCAGGGTTTCGCCCATGGGCGTGGGGACGAGCCCCAGCATCAGGGCCGCGCGCTCCAGGAGGTTCTCGGGGATCACGCCGATTTTCATGGCTTCTCCATCCCAGCCGACGCGAGAAGGCCGGCCATGTCCGCGGGCAGCGGGGCGACGATCTCCAGGGGCTCTCGTGTGACCGGGTGGACGAAGGCCAGCCGCCAGGCATGGAGGGCCTGCCGCGGGAAGGACTCGCAGAGCGCTGCCAGGTCCGGATCTCTCAGACCCTTCCAGCGCGGCTCGCCGTAGACCGGATCGCCGACGAGCGGCAACCCCTCGGACTGGAGGTGCACGCGGATCTGGTGCATGCGCCCGGTCAGCAGACGGCAGCGCAGCAGCGCCAGCCCGGCCGACTCGGAGAGAACCTCGTAGAGTGTCGAGCTTTCCCGGCCCTCGGTGCGGGAGGTGATCATCCGCCGGCGGTCCTCGGGGTCGCGCAGGATCCGGCGGTCGATCCGCCCCTTGGGGAACCGGGCAGGCCCGTAGCCGACGGCGAGATAGTCTTTCTCGACCCCCTCCTTCCGCATGGAGCGGGCCAGCCGGCCGTGCACGAGCGGGCTGCGGGCGAAGAGCACGATGCCCGAGGTGTCTTTGTCGAGCCGGCCGACCGGGCCCGGCACGCTCCCCCCGTCCCCCTTCTCCGCGAGATGCCAGAGGACTGCGTTGAGGAGCGTCCCTTCCGGGTGTCCATACGTGGGGTGGACCACGATCCCCGGCGGCTTGTCCACGGCCAGCAGGTGCTCGTCCTCCCAGAGGATCGAGAGGGAGATCGGCTGCGCGGCGGGCGGGCGGCGGACGCGGGAAGCCCCGGGGAGGAGGATCTCGACCTGGTCGCCGCAGCCCAGCCGGCTCGACACCCGGGTCACGGCAGCGCCATTGACGCGGACGAGGCCCTCGGCGATCCAGCGCTGGATGCGGGTGCGGGAGAGGCCGGGGACATCCGAGAGCCGCCGAGCGAGAACCTGGTCGAGCCGCTGCGACACATCGCCGCGGTCGGCCCGGAAAGCGGAGCGCGCCGACGTGCTCACACGGCCGGCTCGGCCAGCGCCGCGGCAGGCACCAGAAAACAGAGGGCGATCCGAAGGGCTCTGGGGACTCTCATGGCCGAGGCGGCATGTTAGCACCTCGGATCGCCCCCTCCCGGCGGCGTTGTCAGCGGCCGAGGCGGCGCAGGCGGTCGAGGGGGATCTCCCCCCTTTCGCGCAGGGGCACGGTGACCCTGCCGAGGACAGGGACGTCGAAGCCGAAGTCGGCCTGCAGCTCGTAGGAGGGGCGGTCGCGGTCGTTCAGCGTCCCCAGCGCCCGCACCAGGTCGGTGTAACGGATGGTGACGGGGAGCTGGACCCGGCTCTCGGTGCGGGCGGCGATCTCCATCCGCTCGTCGCGCTGCCCGTCGAGGAGCCGCTGGCCGTTCAGGTGCAGCCGGTAGTCGATGGTGTCCAGCACGAGGTTGACCGTGTTGGGATTGTCGACCTCGACGTCGAAGGCCAGCTTGACCGAATCGAGGCCGACGCTGTCGACGTCCACCCCGAGGATGCGTACCTCCGGCCGGACGACCCTGCCCAGCCCACCCAGGCCGGCGCAGGCCGAGAGCGCCAGCACCCCGGAGAGCGCGGCGGCGAGAACGAAGCGGGCGAGAAGAAAGCGGGCGAGAAGAAAGCGGGAATACCGAGATCTGACCATGGGAGAGTCTCCTTTCCGTGTCCCCCGTCCGCCCTTCTCCCATTCAAGGAGTGTGCCGTCCCATAGATAGATAAAGGTTGAGGGCCGCCGCAAAAAACGAAAGGCCCAGGAGGGGGATGTCAACCCCTCCTGGGCCCCTCGCCCTCCTCACTCCCTCCGGGATACCACAAAAAGAAATCAGAACAGCCTATGAGCTACAATGAACAAGCAATCAAGTGAACCGTGCTCCGGGGGCGCCCGCCGGCTGAGATACCTGTTGCCCATGCGTCCGGCGCTTCGGATCAACCCTCGCGAGTTGAGCGGAGGTTAGCCAAGCAGAGGTATGCTTGTCCTCAAAAGACCTCTCAGGCGTCCTCAAATTTTGTTACTTGACCTATGCCGCAGGAAGAAAAGGGCGTTTACCAGTTCGAACGGTTCCGGCTCGATCCATTCCGGCGGCTCCTGCTGCGGGAGGGCGAGCCCATTCCGCTCCCCCCGAAGGCGCTCACCACCCTGGCGGCGCTCGTCGAGCGGCAAGGCGAGGTCGTGACCAAGGACGAGCTCCTGCAGATGGTGTGGCCCGACACCTTCGTCTCCGAGGCGACCCTGACCCAGAACATCTTCCGTTTGCGGAAGGCACTCGGCGAAGGGGCCGACGAGCACCGCTTCATCCTGACGGTCCCCGGCCGCGGGTACAGCTTCGTGGCCGCCGCGGCGTGGAAGGCGAGCGAGGAAGCTACGGCCGGGGAGCCGGCCCGATCCGAGGTCGCGGCCACTCCCCAGAGGCCGGTCGCCTTGCCTCCGCCGGACCCTGCGGCCGAGCCCATTCCCGGCTCACCCCATTCCCGCCGCCGGGCACTGCTCGCGGCGGGGCTCGCCCTGCTCCTTCTTGTCCCCGGGGCCTTCCTCGTCTCCCGGTTCGCCGGCCGGAAAACGGTCCATGAGACCGCGCCGAAGGCTCATCCCTTCGCCGCTCGGTGGCAGTCTGGGGTTTTCACAACCTGTCCGGCCATGAGGACACCGCTTGGCTCTCGACAGCCCTCGCGGAGTTGTTCTCCGCCGATCTCGCCGTGGGCGAGACGCTCCACGTCCTCTCCGGCGAGACGGTCGCCCGCGCGCGGCTGGACCTGGGACTCGAAGACGTCGACGACCTCTCTCGCGAGAGCCTGGCGCAGGTCCGCAATCTCCTGAGCTGTGACGCCGTGCTCCTCGGCTCTTATCTCAACCTGCAGCAGAAGACCGGGCGCAGGGTGCGGATCGACCTGCGTCTCGTCGACACGGCCACCGGCGAGATGTTTGCGATCACCCGGTCCAGCCCCGAGCCCAGGCTCTTCGAGCTGATCGAGAGCCTGGGAGCTGACCTGCGCCGCAAGCTCGGTGCCGGAGGCTCGGCCGACAGGCGGACCACCCGCGCCTCCTTCCCATCCGGCCGCGAGGCCGGCCGCCTCTACTCCGAGGGGCTGGAAGCGCTGCGCAGGTTGGACAGCTTGAAGGCACGCGACCTCCTGAGCCGCGCGGTCCAGGAGGAGCCCGGCTTCCCACTGGCGCATGCCGCGCTCGCCCGCGCCTGGCTCAATCTTGGATACGACGCCAACGCCGAGCGCGAGGCCGCGGAGGCCTTCGAGCGCTCTGCGGCCCTGCCGCGCGAGGAGCGCCTTCTGGTCGAGGCCCTGCGCGCCGAGACCGCCAAGGAGTGGGTCCGGGTCATCGATATTTACAGGACGCTCGGGGCGTTCTTTCCGGACGATCTCGAGCACGGGCTGCAGCTCGCCCAGGTGCAGATCAGGGCCGGGCATGCCAAGGAGGCACTGGACACCCTGGCGGGGCTGCGGAAGCTGCCGCGCCTCCTCGCGGAGGATCCGCGGCTCGACCTCGCCGAGGCCGAGGCGAGCTCCGTCCTCGCGGACTACCCCCGGCAGGCGGAGCTGGCTGCACGGGCGGCCGCCAAGGGCGAAGCGCGCGGAGCCCGATTGGTGGTCGCCCAGGCAAGGTCCCTCCAGGCCCGTGCTCTGCGCAACCTGAGCAGGAACCAGGAGGCCCTGGACCGCATCACAGAGGCGTCCCGGCTGTTCACCGCGGCCGGAGACAAAGCGGGAGTCGCCGCGGCCCTGAACGACTCGGCAAGCCTGCTCATGGACCAAAGCGACGTCGACGGCGCCGTGCGGCAGTACGAACAGGCGCACGCCATCCACCTCGAGATCGGCAACCAGCGCGGCCGCCTGAATTCCCTGAAGTACCTCGGCGGCATCGCAACGGGGTTGGGGAGAATCGCCCAGGCCAGGCAGCTTCTGGGGGAGGCCGTCGAGGTCTCCCGCGAGATCCGGGATCCGGCAGGACAGGCTGGCGCCCTCATCGCTGTCGGCAGCCTCTTCCATCACGAGGGGAACCTGGAGGCTGCCGGCAGGAGCTTCCAGGAGGCCTTGCCCCTCTACCAATCCGCCGGCTCTCCTGTCGGAGAGGCGACCACCCGGAGCTACTTCGCGATCGTCCTCCAGGAGCAGGGCAACCTGGAGGCTGCCGGGGAACAGGCGGAAAAGGCCCTCCACCTCTACCGGGGCGGCGGGCACAAGCGGGGGATGGCTTTCGCGCTGGGCCGCAGGGGGTCGCTGCTCACCGACATGGGCCGCCTGCGAGAGGCCGGCGGCGCCTATCGGGAGATGCGCGATCTGGGCCGGGAGACCGGGCACGGCTTCCTCCTGGCTGAAGCCGAGTCCGGCCTGGCCTCTCTGGCCCGGCTCCAAGGGGATCTGGCGGCAGCCCGGGAGAGGGAGACGGAAGCGCTGGCGCTCCGCACCAAGGCCCAGGAGAAGATGATGATCGCCCTCAGCCGCATCTCTTTGGCCGGGCTCTCTGTGGACCTGGACCCGGCGGCCGCGGAGCGCAGTGCGCGGGCCCTCGTGGAGGAGCTCCGCCGCCTGCAGTTCCTGGATCTGGAGGGACGGGCTTACGAGGTCCTGATCCGAGCGCTGCTGGCCCAGGGACGGATCGGCCCGGCTGAGCGCACCGTTCAGGAGGCGAGCCGGCTCATCGAGCGGCTCCAGAACCGGCGGACCCGGCTCCTGGTGCGCATCGCCGCCGGCCGGGTCGCCGGCGCGGGCGGCCGGCTCGCCGAGGCCCGCCGGACCCTGGGGCAAGCGCGGGACGAGGCGGCATCCCTGGGCCTCTGGGTCCATCGCTTCGAGGCCACCTTCGCCCTGGGAGAAGCTCGAGCTGCGGCACGGCGATGCCGCCGCCGGCCGCCGGATGCTCGGAGATCTTCAGAAGGATGCCTCCGCAAAAGGATTCCGGCTGATCGCCAACAAGGCTGGCGTCCTTCTGCGCCAGCCCGTCATCAGCCCACGCCTGCTTTGACTTCTATGTCCCAGGAAGAAAAAGGTTTCTACCAGTTCGAACGGTTCCGGCTCGACCCGTCCCGGCGGCTCCTGCTGCGGGAGGACGAGCCCATTCCACTCCCTCCGAAGGCGCTCGCCACCCTGGTGGCGCTGCTCGAGCGGCAGGGCGAGGTCGTGGCCAAGGACGAGCTCCTGCAGATGGTCTGGCCCGACACCTTCATCTCCGAGGCCACCTTGACCCAGAACATCTTCCGGTTGCGGAAGGCGCTCGGCGAAGGGGCAGGCGAGCACCGCTTCATCGTGACAGTCCCCGGGCGGGGGTACAGCTTCGTGGCCAAGGCGGCGTGGAAGGCGATCGAGGAGGCCCCGGCCGGGGAGCCGGCCCGCACCGAGGCTCCATCCCGTCCGCAGATGCCGATCGCCGTCCCACCGCCGGAGCCTCCGGTCGAGCCTCCTCCCAGCTCACGCGGCTTCCGCCGCCGGGCGCTGCTCGCGGCCGGTCTCGCCCTGCTCCTCCTCGCTTCGGGTTTCTTCCTCGTCTCCCGGTTTGCCGGTCGGAAAGCGGTCCAGGAGACGCCGAAGAGCTCGTCCCTCCGCCGGTCGGTGGCGGTCTGGGGCTTTCACAACATGTCCGGCGACAAGAACAGCGCCTGGCTCTCCACCGCCCTCGCGGAGATGTTCACCGTCGAGCTCGCGGTGGGCGAGACGCTCCACATCCTCTCCGGCGAGGCGGTCGCCCGCGCCCGGCTGGACCTGGGGCTCGAGGACGCCGGCGACCTCTCGCCCGAGAGCCTGGCGCGGGTGCGCAACAGCCTGGGCTGCGACGCAGTGCTCCTCGGCTCCTACCTCGACCTGCCCGTGAAGGGCGGGCGCAGGGTGCGGGTCGACCTGCGCCTCGTCGATACGGCGACCGGCGAGCTGCGCCTGTCAGCCAGCAAAATCGGACCTGAGACGGAGCTCTTCACCATGGTCGAGGAGCTGGGAGCGGCCTTGCGCCGCAGCCTGGGCGCTGGAGGCTCCGGCCGCCAGCCCGGCCACCCGCGCCTCGTTCCCTTCCGACCGCAAGGCCCGCCGCCTCTACTCCGAGGGGCTGCACTCGCTCCGCACGCTGGACTACCTGAAGGCGCGCGACCTCCTGAGCCGCGCGGTCCAGGAGGAGCCCGGCTTCCCCCTGGCGCACGCCGCGCTCGCCCGCGCCTGGCTCAACCTGGGATACGACGCCAACGCCGCGCGCCAGGCCACGGAGGCCTTCGAGCTCTCCGCCGCCCTGCCCCGCGAGGAGCGCCTCCTGATCGACGCCCTGCGCGCCGAGACCACCCAGGACTGGATGCAGGCCGTCGACATCTACAAGACGCTCTGGACGTTCTTTCCGGACGACCTCGAGCACGGCCTGCGGCTTGCCTGGGCGCAGACCGATGCCGGCCAGGCCAAAGAGGCACTGACCACCGTGGCGGTGCTGCGGCGGCTCCCGGCCCCGGTCGCGGGCGACCCGCGGCTCGATCTCGCCGAGGCCGAGGCGAGCGGCGCTCTGGGGAATTACTCCCGGCAGGAGGAGCTGACGGCCCGGGCCGCCGCCGCGGGCAATGCGCAGGGAGCCCGTCTGCTCGTCGCGCGGGCACGGCATCGCCAGGCCCACGCCCTCCGAAGCCTGGGCCGGAACGCCGAGGCCCTGATCCGCAGCCGCGAGGCGGCCGGGCTCTACGCCAAGGCCGGAGACCGGGCAGGAGTGGCCGCCACGGCGAACCACTCCGCCAATCTGCTCATGGATCAGGGGGACTTCGAAGGCTCCTTACGAGAGTACGAGCGGGCCCTGGCCATCCACCGCGAGACCGGCAATCAGCGCGGCAGCATGATCGCGCTCCGCAATCTGGGAGGCATCGAGTCGGAGATGGGGAGGTTCGCCCGGGCAAAGCAGCTCCTGATCGAGGCCGACGCGATCGCGCGCGAGATCCGCGACCGGACGGGACAGGCCGGGGTCCTCGTCAACCTCGGCTATGTCCTCCGCACGGAAGGGGACCTGGCCGGTGCTCAAAAAGGCTTCGAGGAGTGCCTGTCCCTCTTCCAGGAGGTGGGCTCTCCGACCGGAGAGGCCACCGCCCGCGCCAACCTCGCCGGCATCCTGCAGGACCAGGGAGACCTCCAGGAGGCCCGGCGCCAGGCGGAGACCGCCCTCCGCCTCTTCGAGGCGGCCTCGTACACACGCGGAGTCGCCTTCTCTCTCATCCGCATCGGCTCCCTGCTCACCGACGAGGGCAGCCTGAAGGAGGCCGCCACGACCTATCAGAGGGTGAAAGACATGTCGGCGACGCACAGCTCCCTCCTCGCCGAGGCCGAATCCGGCCTGGCCTCCGTCAACCGGCTGGAGGGGGACCTGGCGGCGGCCCGGAAGAACGAGCGCGCGGCACTGGACAGCCGGGAAAAGTCCCAGGAGAGGTTCTCGCTCGTCCTCAGCCGGCTCGCCCTGGCCCAGATTGCGCTCGACGCGGGAGATCCGCAGGCTGCGGAACGCGAGGCGCAATCGGTCGCGGAACAGCTCCGCACCCTTGGCGCGCGGGATTGGGAGGGATTGGCCCGCGAGCTGCTGGCGCGGGCCCTGCTGGCCCAGGGGAAGATCGCGCCGGCCGAGAAGGCCGCCCGCGATGCGCTGCAGCTCACGGACTGGAGCCAGAACCGGCGGTCCCGACTGCAGGTGCTGATCGCGTCCAGCCGGGTCGCCGCCGCGGCCGGCCGGCTCGCCGAGGCTCGCCAGACGCTGGAAACGGCCCGCGACGAGGCGGTGTCCCGCGGCCTTTGGATCCAGCACCTGGAAGCGGAGCTCGCCCTGGGAGAGGTCGAGCTGCGGCACGGCGACGCCGACGCCGGCCAACGGACGCTGCAGGCCTTGCAGAGGCAGGCCGCCGCGAAGGGTTTCGGGCAGATCGTCAGGCGGGCCGCCAGCCTCACCAGTCGACGCTGAGCTTGCGGCGGAGGTCGCGCTTGCGGTCGCGGTAGAAGAGGCACCCCTCGCGGCGGCCATGGAGATAAAGGTCGCGGAGGACCTCGACGTCGCGGCGGCAATAGGCCTCGACCAGATCGAGCCTCCCCTGCCGGACCCATTCGAGGCTCTGCAGCCCGTCGGCCGACTTGCCCGCCCCCAGGGTCTCCTGGGCCAGGTGCCCCATCCCGATCCGGAAGCCCGCCCGCGCGTAGACGTCCTCCAGGAGGTCGAGCGTGGGGACCAGCCGCGCATAGTCCTCGCCCGTGTAGCCGGAGAGGACGCGGTAGTCGAACCGCTTGATGTTGAAGCCGATCACCAGCGTGGCGCTGCGCAGCAGCTCGCAGAGATCGCGCACCCGGGTCTCGGAAAAGATTTCGAAGCGCCCCTCCTCCAGATGACAAGCGACGCCGACGGCCACCCCCATGCGGTGGACCTTGCGCCACCCGCCCACATCCGCAGCCGAGCGCAGGGTCTCCAGGTCGAAGAGGATCGTGCGCGGCAGACCGGTCGCCACCGCGGGAGCACGCTCGAACCGGCGCGGCTCCGGCCCCGGCACGAGCCAGACCTCCACGTCGCGCGGGTCGACGTCGAGGTCGGACCCCTCACCCCCCTGGCCCCCCTCTCCCATCCGCCCTCCCACCCCCCCGGGAGAGGGGGGAATGGTTTCCGACGCCCCTTCGGGGCTTGAGATGAAAACGGGCCGCTGTCCTGGGGTTGAAACCCCAGGCTTTATGCCGACGCCCCTTTGGGGCTCTTCCCTCACACCACCCTCTCCGATGGCCATCTCCCCCTCTCCCGGTAGGGTGGGAGTGAGGATGGGAGAGGGGGCCGGGGGGTGAGGGCCCACCTCCGGAAACTCTCCCCACGGGATCACCGGCTCCTCCATCCCCAACAGCAGCCGCAGCGCCCGCGCGGCCCCGGCCTTGTGCAGCGGCCGGTTGCCGTTGCCGCACTTGGGCGACTGGATGCAGGAGGGGCAGCCCTCCTCGCAGTCGCACCCTTCGATCAGCACCTGCACCTGCCGCAGCAGCTCGGGCAGATCCGCGAAGCCGCGCGCCGCGATTCCTACGCCCCCGGGATGGCCGTCGTACACGAACACCGCACCGCTGCCGATCTGCGGGTGGAACGAGTAGGAGATCCCTCCGATGTCCATCCGGTCACAGAGGGCGAGCAAGGGGAAGAGCGAGATGGCCGCATGCTCCGAGGCGTGGAGCGAGCCCATGAAGTGCTCCCCCTGGCGCCGCAGCGTCTCCTCCACCTCGCGGGGGGCCTCCCACCAGAGGCCGACCGTCTCGAATTCCACAGGCGGCAGGTCCAGCGGGTGCTGGTCGATCGTCTCCTGGCCGTGAATGCGCTTGCGCTCGTAGCCCACCACCCGCTCGGTCACCTTGAGCCGCCCCAGCCCGGCGCGCAGCGGGCCGTCCGTCCGCTCCCGCAGGGTCTCCAGGATCTCCGTCTCCTTCTCGGTGAGCGGGCTGGTGAAATAGTCGAGGTCGGCGCCGGTCGCCAGCACACGGCGCTTCTCGCGGTCCAGATCCTGGATCAGGAACTGCCGGCCGGCATGGAGGTAGACCGCCCCGGGGTGGCACTCGTGCAGCACCCGCACCCCGTCGATCGTGCCGATCGTCACTCCGCTCCGGCTCTGGTCCAGGATGGCGAACTGAGCCCCGGTCCCCCGCAGGTTGATGCTCCTCTGCGGGCGCCGGCGCACGGAATAAAGGTCCGCGCCGTCGGCCGACTCGCGCAGATGCCCCTCGGAGAGGAGCGACGCGACCCGCGGCGCATGCCTCTCCAGATAGGTCTGATCCTCCGTCCGGCAGAGCGGCAGCTCGGACGCGGCGCACACCAGATGAGCGCGGGAGACCGGGTCGTTGTCCGGATCGACCACCAGCCGCTCGCAGGGGCGTTCCAGGAACTGGTCGGGGTGGTCCAGGAAGAACTGATCGAGCGCGTCCGGCAGGGCCACCAGGGCGGTGACCGACTCCTTCCCCGAACGTCCCACCCGGCCCGAGCGCTGCCAGGTCGCCATCATGCTGCCGGGATAGCCGACCAGGATGCAGGCGTCGAGCCCGCCCACGTCGATCCCCATCTCGAGGGCGGACGTGGAGATCACCCCGGCGAGGCGGCCCTCGAACAGCGACTTCTCGATGCGCCGCCGCTCCTCGGGAAGGAAGCCCGCGCGGTAGCTCGCCACCCTGGCGGCGAGGTCCGGGTCCTCCCGGCGCAGCCAGGAATAGAGCAGCTCGGTGATCCGCCGCGCCTTGGTGAACACGATCGTCTTGAGGCCGGCCCGCAGGAGCCGCGTAAAGAGCTGCAGCGTCAGCGTGTATGGGCTCGCCTCCGGCCGGAAGAGGAGGAAGTGCCGTCCTTCGCGCGGCGCCCCCGATTCGGTGATCCAACGGAACGGCCGGCCCGCCAGCGTTTCGGCGAATTCCGCGGCGTTGGCCGCCGTGGCCGACGAGGCGATCAGCACCGGGTCGCCGCCGACCGAGCGGCAGAGGCGCAGCAGCCGCTGCAGGACGTGATGGAAATGGCTGCCGAAGATACCGCGGTAGGTGTGCAGCTCGTCGAGCACGATCCAGCGCAGGTCGGCCAGGAACGGCCCCCAGTTGGTCCACGAGCCGAGCACGCCCAGATGGAGCATGTCCGGGTTGGAGATCACCACCCGCGGGAACTGCTTGCGGATCTCCGCCCGCTTGGCCGTGGGCGTGTCGCCGTCGTAGATCTCGCAGCCCGCCACCTCGGGCGACAGGCCGGCCGCCTCGGCGAGGCGGACGAGCTTGCCCCGCTGGTCCTGTCCCAGGGCCTTCAGGGGGAAGAGGAACAGCCCGTGCCCCGGGCCGCCGCGCGCGGCCTCTTCGAGCACCGGGAGCTGAAAGACGAGCGACTTGCCCGACGCGGTCGGCGTCGTGATGAGGACGCTCTCCCCCCGCCGCACCGCCGCGATCCCCTCCGCCTGATGGCTCCACAGGCGTGGCACCCCGCCCGCGGCCACTGCCCGCGCCAGCGGCTCCGGCAGCGGCGGGTCCAGCTCTCCATATTGCGGCTCGCTCCCCGGCAGATAGGCCGCATGCACGATCTGCGGCCCCAGCTTCGCATCCCGGCCCAGCTCGTCGATCAGGTCGGTCAGGGAAAGGGGTGCGGCAAACGGCAGATTACGGGGCATTACCGCCGGATTCTACATCTCTTCCAGCAACTGCCGCCGCTTGGCTTCGAACTCCTGGGCGGAGATCAGGCCGTCGTCCAGGAGGGCCTTGAGCTGGCGGATCTTCTCGGCGGGCGAGACGACGGCGACCGGGGCGGCGATGCCGCGGGCGCGGTAGGTCTCGGCGGCGCCCATGATGGCGAGTTTGAAATCGAGCGGGTGGCGGATCTTGTGGAAGCGGGTCGTGCCGGTCTCGCTCGCGGTATCGATCTCCAGGTCGCCGTAGCCCAGGATCCTCCCCCAGATCGTCTGCCGGTGCTCGACGTTGTTGATCTTGTCGAGGCGGGCATCCACCGACCGCCGGTTGAACACTCCGAGATGCTGGATCACCCGCCGGTCCGTCAGGACGTGCTCCTGGAAGCGGAGCACCACGAGCTTGACCACGATCACGCCCAGGAGCACCAGGCAGATCGCCAGGCTCACGAAGAACAGGACGTCGTGGGCCAGGACGCTCCACGCGAACACCCCGGCGGCCAGGACCACGACGAGGGCCACAACCCAGGGGACCAGCGAAATCCGGGTCACGTGCGCCCGGTAGACGATCTCCTCGCCCTGCTGAAGCTGCTCGTCGACACCCATGGCTCTCCTCCCGGAATGATGAGAGGGGATTCTATCTCTGGAACGCGTACGAGATCTTCAGGAACAGCTCACGGCCGGAGCGCTCCAGCCGGCCGGTGGTCTCGGCAAGGGCCCGCTCGTCGCCATAGCCCAGGAAAAGCACGGTCTGCCAGTTGAGCTTGTAGGCGAAGAGCGCCGAGCCGGAGAAGGACTCGTCCTCCGGCGCGACCTCGAAAGTGTAGAGCGCCGGATCGAATTCGGCCCGCACCTGCTGGCCGATCAGCCGCAGGAAGGCCCGCGAGGTGAACGTATAGGTCGCCCGCAGGCGCGCCACCTCGGCCGTGAACAGGCGCTCTCCGGTGTGAGGCCCTTCGGCCAGGTCGAGCCAGCGTCGGCTGCCGTTCAGGCGCAGCTCCAGGTGGTTCGTCGGCCGCAGCGTGGCGCTCACCCCGATCGACGCCCCCTCACCGGCCCGAACGTTGTCGAAGTCGACCTCCTCGCCGGCCCAGCCCTCGAAGGAGACGTCGGTGACCGACCCCGAAGGGCTCATCTCGACGTACCAGGAAAGTTGCTGGCGGTCGAAGAGGCGCTCCCCCGCACGCACCCGGTCGAAGAAGTAGTCGACCTCGGCGTAGCTGTTCCACTTCCCCTCCATCCCGATCCCTGGAAACGCCCGCTGGAAGATGAGGTCTCCCTCCCTGTCAGCGGTATAGCGCACCCGGGCGAACGGGCGGATCCGGTGGAAGGGCCCTTTGGTGGGATAGAAGCGGCGGCTGGCCTGGCCGTCGGCTTCGCGGAAGCCGACCTGAGGCAGGAAACCGGCATCGGCCCGGAAGTCGTCGCCGATGTCCTTGAGCTGCAGAACCCAGGCGTGGGTGCGCTTGGAGTGTTCCCAGGAGAAGAAAACCGCGTGCGAGGTGAGGCTGCGGCCGTCCCATTCCGCGGCCAGCTCCGGCCGCTCGGGCGTGCGGCTGTCGCTCGCCAGGAGCTGCCCCGTGACCGTATCCGCCTCCGAGGGGCGCCACTGGAAGTCCGGCCCGCCGACCCGGTTGTGGCCGCCGCCCTCGACCTCGCGGCTGGTGAGCAGGAAGCTGACGAACGACCGGCCCAGGTCGCGGCGCGCCCGGCCGACGACGACCGTCGAGGCGAAGTCCTGGAGGGCGAGGCTCGACGACTCGGCGCCGGGGATGATGACGCTGCCGCCGCCCCGGTCCTGGGTGACCAGCAGGGTATAGGCCGTATTGGCGAGCTCGCCGGTCGAGCGCAAACCCCAGCGCGGCGAGGTGATGGTGCGGGTGTAGACCGCCTGGATCGGCGTCGCGAACAGGTCGAGGCCTTCGAGGAAGAAGGGGCGCCTCTCCGGGAAGAACAGGGCGAAGCGCTCGTTGGTGGCGATCTGCGCCACGTCCGACTCGATCTGCGAGAAGTCGGGATTGATCGTCGCATCGAGCGCCGTGTCGGCGTTGGGCGTCCACTTGGCGTCGAGGCCGCCGTCCCACTCCAGCGTCTCCTCCTCCAGAGACGATCCCAGCGCGCCGGCGGGACGCCAGGGCTGCCGGGACGTGGCATAGGGCGCCAGCACCAGATGGTTGCCGGCGGGCAGGCCCGTAAGACCGACGAGCTTCCTCTCGTGACAGATGAAGCAGTTGGAGGCGCGCGGCAGCCGGTTGCTGAACATCTGGTACCGGAAGTCGCGAGGACGGTTGCGATAGATGAGGATGCCCCAGGTCTGGGGGTCGGCCTTGTCGTACCGCAGCGACGAGAAGGGGACGCGGATCTCCAGCGTCCATCCGCGCTCGGTGACGCGGGTCGCCGAATCCCAGAAGAGGTCGTAGGAGGAGTCCTCGCCGCTGGCGTCGCTGGTCAGGGCGTCATACTGGATATTGCTGGGATTGACCAGCATCATCACCGCCGTCCGGCCGTCGTTGCGGGTGTCGAGGATCAGCCCGCCGTAATCGGTGGAGCTGGGGACGTTGTCGCGGTCGCCGAGCGGCGCGCGGAGGGTCTTGGGATCGTCCTCGAAGTCGAAGGCGGCATAGAAGAAATGGTCGTCGTAGGTGAGCCAGGCGACGGTAGGCACCTTCGGCGGCACGTTGTCCCCCGGATTGGTCTCGAAGAAGGTGTCGACCCGGGCCGCCCCCTGCCACCCCGGATCGCCGAGCTGGCCGTCGATCGTGATCTCGCCGGCTGCCCGTTCCACGCGGATGTCCGGCAGGGGCGGCAAAGGCTCCGGGCTCTGGGCCTGGAGGGGGACCGCGGCAGCGAAAGCTAGAACGGCGAGCAGAGGAGCATGGATCCGGATCCACTTGGAGCACACGAAGGGCATGGCTTCACTCTACGCAATAGCCGGCGAAAAGTTGAAGCCCCCTCCCCCGACCCCTCCCCCGTGCGTCCACCGCCCTTCCACCCCGAACGGGAGAGGGGAGAAAACCAGAAACTGAGAGGGGGCTCCCCTCTCCCGCTCGGGGCGGGTGGTGGTGGCCGCGCGGGGGAGGGGTCGGGGGAGGGGGCTTCTGGCTCACGGATTGCACAAGATCCTGGATGTTTTGAGCTCGCCTGGCCGTCGTCTCCTCGTCGTCTCCAACCGCCTGCCGATCGTACTCGAGAGGAAGGATTCGGGATGGAGCCTCAAGCCGGGCTCGGGAGGGCTGGTGAGCGCCCTCGCACCCGTGCTCTCCCATCGCGGCGGCCGGTGGATCGGTTGGCCGGGCCTGCCTCTCGAAAAGGAAGGCTCCTGGGAAGCCGTCCTTGCGGAAGGCCATGGAGAGCACGGCTACGAGCTCGTCCCGGTCCTGCTGAGCGAAGAGGAGGTCAAGGGCTTCTACGAAGGGTTCTCCAACGCCATCGTCTGGCCGCTCTTCCACGATCTGCTCGGCCAGTGCAACTTCGACCCGTCGTTCTGGTACGCCTATCAGAAGGTGAACCGCAAGTTCGCCGATGGAGTCCTCGCGAACAGCGACGAGGACGATTTCATCTGGGTCCAGGACTACCAGCTCATCCATGTCGCCCACTTCGTCCGCGAGCAGACGGAGTCGCGGCGGATCGGCTTCTTCCTCCACATCCCGTTCCCACCGCTCGACATGCTCCTGAGGCTCCCCTGGCGGGCCCAGATCCTGAGCGCCCTGCTCGCCTACGACCTCATCGGCTTCCAGACCCCGCGCGACAGCCGCAACTTCCTGACCTGCCTGGAGCAGCTTGTGCCGCAGGCCGGGATCCTCGACAGCGACGGTCCGATCGTCGAAGTGCGGATCGGCCCCCGGATGGTGCGCGTCGGCGCCTTCCCCATCGGCATCGACGCCAAGTCGTTCGAGGCCGGCGCGCGCTCCGACGAGGTGGAGCGGCGGATCGAGGACCTGCGGCGCAGGATGGGCCCGGCGCACCTGATCGTCGGGGTCGACCGCCTGGACTACACCAAAGGGCTGCCCGAGCGCCTGGAGGCCTTTCGCGACGCCCTGCGGCGTTTCCCGGAGCTGCGCGAGCGCGCGATCCTGATGCAGGTCGTGGTGCCCAGCCGCGAAGGGGTGCCCGAGTACCAGGCCCTCAAGGCCCACATCGAGCGGCTGGTCGGGGAGATCAACGGCGAGTTCTCCATGGCAGGCTGGGTGCCGATCCAATATCATTACAAGAGCCTGACCCGCCGCGACCTGCTGTCCCTCTACCGCATGGCGCGGGTCGGCTTCGTCACCTCGATCAAGGACGGCATGAACCTCGTGGCCAAGGAATTCTGCGCCTGCCAGATCGACCGCACCGGCGTCCTCGTCCTCTCCGAGCTCGCGGGGGCGGCCTCGCAGCTCCAGGAGGGGGCCCTGCTGGTCAACCCGCACGACATCGAGGGGATGGCCGACGCGCTCAAGGCCGCCTTCGACATGCCGGACGCCGAGCGGCGGCGGCGGATGGAGGCGATGCAGAAGATCGTCCACGAGCAGGACATCTTCTGGTGGGTCGACTACTACCTGCGCGCCGCCCTGGGCTCCGTGCCGGACGATTTCCGGACCCCGGCGGAGTACCTGCCGCCGATCCCGATGGACGCCCTCCTGATGGAGGAGGGGTGAGGAACGGCTGCCGACCCCCGGCCCTGGAGCACTGGGACGAAATCGAGCGCCGCCTCGCGGGCCGCCGACCCGCGATCTTCCTCGACTACGACGGCACCCTCTCCCCCATCGCACTCCGCCCGGACCTCGCCACGCTCCCCGAGGCGACGCGGGAGGTCCTGCGCCGGCTCGCCGAGCGCTTCCCCGTCGCCATCCTCTCGGGCCGCAGCCGCGAGGACGTCGCCGCCCTGGTCGGCCTCGACGATCTGACCTACGCCGGGAGCCACGGCTTCGACATCGCCGGGCCGGATGTCCGGCACGAGGTGGGCGATGGGATTCCGGAGAGCATCGACCAAGCCACGGAGCGCCTGTGCGAGGCGCTGGCCGGGATCGAGGGCGTCCTGGTCGAGCCCAAGGGGTCCTCGGTCGCGGTCCACTACCGCCTCGCCTGCGAGGAGGATCTGCCGCTCATCGAAGACTCGGTGGACGCCGTCCTTGCGCATCACCCCGAGCTCAAGAAGGCCTTCGGCAAGAAAGTCTTCGAGCTCCGTCCGAACCTCAACTGGGACAAGGGCAAGGCCCTGCTCTGGCTGCTCCATACCCAGCATCTCGGCCACGACCATCCCGAGGTGGTCCCCCTCTATGTAGGAGACGACGTCACCGACGAGGACGCCTTCCGAGCCATCGCGGACCGCGGCATCGGCATCCTCGTCGCCGAGAAGCCGCGGACCACCGCGGCGGCCTATTCACTGCGCAACCCGAAGGAGGTTCGGGAGTTGCTGGAACGGCTCCTCACCCGGTGAGGCGCCGCAACCCCTCGGATAGATGCCGCAGGCCCGCGGCCACGTCCTCCGGCCGGACCGCGAACCCCAGACGGAAGTGCCGCGGCTCCTCGAAGAACTTCCCCGGCACGATCGAAGTGTCCCGTCCCCGCAGCCAGTCGTGGAGCGGCTCGCTGTCGGCCTCGTTCCGCAGACGCGGGAAGACCTTCATGGCGCGCCGGGGCACCACGCAGTCGAGCAGGTCGGCGTGCTCGTCGAGGAATGCACGCACCTGCCGGAGGTTCGGGTCGAGGATCGCCCGGCTGCGAGCCTCCAGCCGGTCGATCTGCCGGAGGGCCGCCACGGCGAGGCCGTCGCTCGGCACCGAGCCCCCCGCCTCCATGAAATCGCGCACCCGCCGCATCCTGTCGGCCAGATCCGGCGCACAGAGCACCCAGCCGCAGCGCAGGCCCGAAAGGCCATGCGTCTTCGTCAAGCTGCTCGTGGCAAGCACGTGCGGCCCGAGGTGCACATGGCTCGGCGGCGCCTCCTCGAACCAGAGATCCCGGTAGACCTCATCCACCAGCACCCGCGCACCCACCGCCTCGGCGAGCTGCGCCACCGCCGCGACCGCGGCGGGCTCCAGGAGCACACCGCTGGGGTTGTGCGGATTGGTGAGCACCACCAGGCGGACCCGGTCCGAGAGGGCCGCCCGCAAGGCATCCGGATCGATCTGCCAGCCGTCCTCGAACCGGCGGGGCAAGCGCCGGATCTCCGCTCCTAGGAATCGCAAAGCCGCCAGGAGCGGCTCATACGTGGGCTGCTCGACAAGCACCACGTCCCCAGGATCGACCAGGGCGGCAAGGGCAAGGAAGTTCGCCCCTGACGCTCCAGCTGCAGGCACCACCTGCTCCGGGGCCACGCCATAGCGCCCCGCAAGTGCCTCGAGGAGCGGAGGGTATCCGTCCGGATTCACAGCGTTGACCAGAACGTCGCCCGGCTCCAACTCGAGCTCGCTCGCCTCGCACCGCAGCATCCCGCTGTTGGCGAGGTTGTACCGGGCCGCGGCATGCTCCTTGGCCCAGCGCATGTAGATGCTGCCTTTGGTCACTGAAGCCCAGCCTCTCCGGCTTCCGCCAACACTACGGCGATCAGGTCCAAGGACAGATACATGGTCGTCTCCCGGAGAGCTTCGATGACGGGAGTAACCTGCGAGAGGATCCCCGCCTGCTTCGCCTTGACCAGGACTCCAAGCGTGCCTGTACACATGATTCTGCTCAGGCGTGCGATCCTGCGGCCAAGGGAGTCGTCGAGGATGAGCAGACTCCCGGGAGTTGAAAGTGCCAGGGCGATTGCCTCGGCCTCTCCCGGTCCCAGATCCACAATCGCAGGCAGGAGGGATCGGTCAGGAACCGGACGGACGTGGATCCACTCGATCTCGTCCAAATTCGGAGTCGAGATCCCTAGCCCGGCTCCGGCATGCAACTCCTCCTGGACAGCCGTAGGAGCCTGCACCACGCCATAAAGCCCCCTGAGCAGGTCGAGTTGCCCGACTTGATGAAGATACAGCAGCGGCGAGGTATTGCAGATGACCTGTCGGTCAGGCATTGCGGATGTCTTGCCGCAGCTCTTCAGCGGTCATCTGAAAAGGGGAAACCTGATAACGGCGAAGAGCCAGCAGGAACTCGGCCCGTGCCATGCCAGCAAGCTGCGCAGCCCTCCCAGACGAGAGCTTTCCAAGCTCGAACAGCTTGACGGCCGCGAGGACGATGACATCGCGGGCGAACGACTCACGGTCCGTCTTCAAGCTGATCAGCGTCTCTTCGGGAACTTCGACTTGAATGGCACTCACGATCCCACCTCCATGGCTTGGCCTCGTTCAGCTTACTACGGCTGCCGGCCTCTCCGCCCCCCAGTCCGCCAGACAAAGTAGACCGGGACGCCCAGCGCGATGATCGCCGTCCCGATGAGGGCGTTGTGGAGGTCCGTGAAGAAGACGTTGATCACGATCCCCGCACCGGCCAGGGCGAACAGGATCGGCACCCAGGGGTAGGCCGGCGTGGGGTATGGCCGTGGCGCATCCGGAAGCGTGCGGCGGAAGACCAGGAGAGCCACTCCCGAAAGGACGAAGAAAATCCAGTCGGCGAAGACCGCGTAGCTCAACAGACGGTCATAGGTCCGGGAAAGGGCGAGAACCGCGGCCACGGCTCCCTGGAGGAGGATCGCCGCGGTCGGCACCCGAAAGCGGGGGCTCAGGCGCGCGAGCGACCGGAAAAACAGGCCGTCCGCGGCCATGGCGTAATAGACGCGCGGCGCGGCGAGGAGTGACAGGTTCAGGAACCCGAACGTCGAGACCACGATGAGGAGGCTGACCACCTTCGCCCCGGTCTCCCCCATCAGCCGCGCCGCCACATCCGCTGCCGGCGTCGTCGTCGCGGCCAGGGCCGGGGCCGACAGGACATGGAGATAGGCCACATTCGCGCTCACGTAGACGGCGATCACGCAAAAGACCCCGAAGCGGATTGCCCGCGGCAGGTTGCGCACCGGGTCGCGCACCTCCTCGGACACATAGTTGAGGTTCTGCCAGCCGCCATAGGCAAACATGGCCGGCACCAGCCCGGCGAAGAAGGCCGACACCAGCGGCAGCCCGCCGAGCCCGGGAGGCGTCAGCGGCTCGAAGGTGATCCCGGACTTGCGGGTCAGCAGGAACGCGCCGAGGATCAACAGAGCCAGGGCAAGCGTCTTGGTGAAGGTGACGACATTGAGGAGGATCGCACCCGGCTTGATCCCCAGCGCATGGAATCCGGCAAGACCGAGCAGGATCGCCACCGCGAGCCAGGTCGTTTCTCCCTCGGGCAGATTCAGCAGCCGGCCCAGGTACTGGGAGAAGGCCACCGCCACCGCCGCCGTGGCCCCGGACTGGACGATCAGCAGGAGCGTCCAGCCGTGGAGGAAGGCCACCATGGGATGGAACGCCTCGCGGAAAAAGGCGTACTGCCCGCCGACCTTGGGCATCACCGTGCTCAGCTCCGCGAATATGAACGCTCCGAAGAGCGCGAGGACACCGCCGGCCACCCAGACCGCCAGGATCAGGAACGGCGTCTCGACCGTCCGCGCCACCACATAGGGGTTGATGAAGATCCCCGACCCGATGACGCCGCTGATGGCGATCATCGTGGCGTCGAACAGGGTCAGGGTCCGCGCAAACGTCGGGCTCGTCGGTCGGGCGTCGGTCTCCATCCGCAGGGTCTCCGCCGAAAGTGGGGAGAGCATATCCCGGCAGAGCCCGGGGCATCGGCCGGCCGGCGCTGCCGCACACCGCCGGAGCGCCCCAGAACCTGCCCTCCGGCCGCCGCCGCCATCAAGACCCCAGGACCGTACGGCTCCGGCAAACGGACGGTTCGCGCCTATGACTTTCGAGACACCCCCCTGAGCCGCCAACCGTCCCGAGGGGGGCAAGCCCCCCTCGGGGCTCCCCCGCACTCATGGCCCAGAGATTCAGAGGTCAGAGGTTCAGAGTCCAGAGCGGAATGGGAGCACGACGACACGGAATCCGATGTCGCCGAGGCGGTAGCCCGGCTCGAACCAGTAGCGGAACGCACAACGGGCGAGCCAGGGGTCGCAGAAGCAAGAGCCACCGCGCACAACCCGGAGGCCGTCTTCCGAGAGAGCCTCGCGCCGAGCCCGCTCCTTCGGCCGTACCGGGTAGGGATACGGTCCCTCCAGGCTCCGCGTCCATTCGAAGACATTCCCGCTCATCTCCTCGCAGCCGTATGGGCTCGCTCCTGTCAGAAAGCATCCCACCGGGCTCGGCGTTCCGATGCCGGTCTCGGCGAAATTCGCCCGGTCCGTGTCGGGTTCCTCTCCCCACGGGTAGATCCTCCCATCGGCACCGCGGGCCGCCTTCTCCCACTCCGCCTCCGAAGGCAGCGTCACCCGCAGCCGCCCGCTCGCCAGCCCCTCCCAGAAGCCGCGATCCTCCGCCGGACTCTTCTTTCGCGCCGCCGCAGCTTCCCGCAGACGCTCTTCCAGCCAGCCGCAATACGCCAGGGCGTGGTGCCAGCTCACGGAAGTGACCGGGCAGGCCGAGGGACCGTCCAAGCTGTAGGGATCGGCCGCATACGAACTCTGCTCGACGAACATGCGGAACTGCTGCACCGTCACCGGAAACCGCGCCAGGTAGTAGTCAGGCAGCTCGACCTCATGCTCCTTGTCTTCATCCCCCATCCGGAACGACCCGGCCGGGACGTAGACGAAGCCCAGGAGCGGCTCCTTCGGCAGGTACCACGCCTCCGGGGCGAACCGCGGGTCCCCGAGCCGGCTCAGGGCCTCGCCGGCCTGCGCCCGCCGGACCGGCGCCACATCCTTATTACTACGCATCGTGTGCAGCAGCGCGTCGACCACCCCCTGCCGGCAGGCCGGCGTCACACCTCCCGGCCCGGCATCCGCGACCGCACGGCCCGCCAGAACGGCCGCCTGCCCCGGCGTGCCGGGTGCCTGGTCCAGCAGCGATTGCACCACCGCGCTCGCCGCCTCGTCCCGCCGCTGGCCGATCCCCAGGTATCCGATGGTCAGAAGGATCACCTCGTGCCAGGGCGCCTCGTCCACATGCCCGGCCAGTGCCTCCACCACCGGCCCGACCCTCTGCTGCCCAAGCTGCGCCAGGGCCACCGCCGCCAGGTACTCCTGGAAGGTCAGGTGGATGAAGCCGTACTGGCGGCCGCCGCGGTCGAGGAGCAGGGCGGCATGGCCCCGCACGTCCTCCAGGAAATGCCGGGTCGCCCGCTCCGGGTCCTGCTCGCCCCGCTCCCGGTAGATCCGTTCCAGCTCCTGGTGGAGGTCCCACTCCTTGACCAGGCCCACGCCCGGCGACGTCCGGTGCATCCAGAGCGCCAGCGGGGCCAGGATCTTCAGGGTCTCCACCAGGTCCAGGTCGCGGGCGGCCCGGCCCTCCAGGCTCCGGACCAGATTCCAGCTCCGCAGCAGCGTCTCCACATAGGTCTGGTACAGCTCGACGCGCCGGTCCGGTAGGGTCACCCCCTGCCGCTTCATCAAGGCCAGGATGGTCAGCAGCAGCGGGTTCGCGGCGAGCGACCGCACCCCGGGGTTGCGCACGGCGGCGAGCAGCTCCTCCTGCTCGTGTTGCGCGTCCAGGGCGGCCTTCTTCGTGTCCCCCACCGCCGCGCGCTCCAATGCGGACGTCCACTTCGCCACGAAGGCCCGGATCTCCTCGTCATCGAAGTCCACCAGCGTGCCTTCGGCCAGCCCCTCGGCGGCGGGCCGGACC
The DNA here is from genome assembly GCA_963842525.1 of uncultured Holophagales bacterium. Classification (GTDB taxonomy): domain Bacteria; phylum Acidobacteriota; class Thermoanaerobaculia; order Multivoradales; family UBA5704; genus UBA5704. Next base: position 103,332 of record CAWJGT010000004.1, on the reverse strand, counting down.
TCCCGGTACCCCACGATGCGGCTGGTGAGGACGAACTTGTTGCCCTGCTTGCGGTGGAGGCCGTAGAAGTCCCGGACCCGCTCCACCACGGTATTGCGCAGGCCCTGGTCCCGGACCTCGTCCAGGCCGTCCAGGAGAAAGAGTACGCCGCCCCGCGGGAGCTCGCGCCCGAGGAGAGCGTCGAGAGGCAGGTCGAGGCCCCGGTGCTCCTGATGGTAGCTGGGAAGAAAGCGGCCGAGGGGGACATCCTTTTCCGCAAGAGCGTTGGCATAGGCGGAGAGCGGGAGAAGAACCGGCAGGCGATCTCCCAGGCCCAGCGCCTCGCCCTGTGCCTGGGTGAGGGCCAGGTACTTGAGGAAGGTGGTCTTTCCCGATCCCGGATCTCCCAGGAGGATGAGGCCGTCGTGGCTCTGCAGGAGGTCCAGGACCGGCCGCGGCTCGCTGAGCTTCCGGCCCATGGCGTCCGCTTCGTCCTCGGTGGGCTTCCTGCCGGCCAGGACGAGGCGCTCCCAGGTCTCGCCTTCTGGGGTCTCCAGGCGTGCCTTCAGAGGAACGTACATCTCCAGCAGGGGGAGCCGGATCGGTATACGGTCCGAGACGCCGAAGCCCTTGAAGTCGAGGTAGCGGTAGCGTTCGACGAGGTGGGCGAGGTACCGCTCCCGGACCTGCCCGAGGTCGGCGGCGGGGGGGCGACGGGTGCTCTTCGGCTTGCGGGTTTTCCTCTTTTCGAGGTTCCGCAGGGCCGCCACCACTCGGGTCGCCAGAGCATCGGGGTTGCCGTCGAAGAAATCGACGGTCTCTTCCTCCTGGACCCGCTGGCGGAAACGCTCCAGCCGTTCGTTGAGCTCGTCCGGCTCGCGCAGGCTCCGCGGCAGCGGGAAGTCCTCGGAGGAGAGAAACATGAGGCGGGGGATTCCCGCGGCCACGGCGGCCTCGTATTCGCGCTCCGTGAAGGAGGTCAGCAAGCCAGGCGGCGAGCTGCCGTAGAGGCCCCCGATGAGCCCCACGAGCACGCCGCACCCGGCGACCTTCTCGCGGCAGAGAGCGTCCGGCACCTGGTCCCGTGCCCCGAAGTCCTCCATCCGGACACACGTGCAGTCGTCGCAACGCTGGATCGCGCGGTACACCGCATCGCGGTAGGGACCGAGGTCGCGGGCCGTGGAGCTGAGGAAGACCTTGAGGGTGGCCATGGGCTGCCGGTGATCTTAGCAAGAGGGAGCGGACACAGGTTTGCCTGCTGGCTCCACCGGGCGAAGAAGCGCGATAGACTATCGCCCTCGCCCCAGCCACCTCGGCAGGCGAGGCCCAAGATGAAGATCGCCGTCCTTTGCCGTGAACGCGGGCCGATTCATGGTGAACTGGCTCTGGTTTGCCGTGAACGCGGGCCGATTCATGGTGAACTGGCCCTGGTTTGCCGTGAACGCGGGCCGATTCATGGTGAACTGGCCCTGGTTTGCCGTGAACGCGGGCCGATTCATGGTGAACTGGCCCTGGTTTGCCGTGAACGCGGGCCGATTCACGGTGAACCGGCCCTCATCGCGGCGATCCGGCCGCGTTCGTCATGATCTCGGCCCGATTCGCCATGACCGCGAAGCCGTTTCCCGTGAATCGGCCCTCGTTCGTCATGAATCGGCCGCGTTCGCGGCGATCTCGTCTCCGTTCACGGCGCACTCCCAGGCCACCGCCCAGCTCCAGGTCGCCGCACTCCGCACTCGGCGACCTTCTCGCGGCAGAGAGCATCCGGCATCTGGTCCCGTGCCCCGAAGTCCTCCAGGCAGAGGCTCGCCGGAGGTTGGAGGAAATGATGAAAGGTTACGAATACCAGAGCGAGTTCGCGAGGAAGTACGTCGCGCAGGGGCGCGCCGAGGGACTCACCGCCGGACGCACCGAGGGACGTACATGAATCGCCTGGCACCTATGCCTGCGGGCTAATCCCGGCCGCCCCTACCGGGGCTGATTTTCGGATTCGCGAGCCCGGAGAGGCCCAGCCACCAGCACGTTCCAGACACCCCCTGAGAAAGAAAAAAGAGCGGGAGTCAATACCTGGGGAGTTGACCTCTGCCCGCCCGCATGTAAACATCCGCGCCCATGCCCTCCATGGCCCACGAGATCCTTGCGGATCTGTTCAAGAACCGCCCGTCGCTCGGCGCCGAGATCCTGGCCGAGGTGCTCGGCGCGTCGATTCCGGCCTACACCGACGCTCGCCTCGCTTCCATCGACCTGACCGAGATCCAGCCTGCCGAATACCGCGCCGATGCCGTGGCCGTCCTTTTCGATAAGGACGTCCCCGTCCGGGTGATCATCATCGAGGTCCAACTGGCGCCCGACCCCAGAAAGCGCTTCAGTTGGCCCGCCTATGTGACGGTCTCGCGTGCGATCCACGGCTGCCCGGCGGGTCTGCTCATCGTCGCACCCGATCCGGTCGTTGCCGGTTGGTGCGCGGAGTCGATCGAGACCGGCATGCCCGGCTTCGTCCTGCGCCCGTTTGTCTTGAGCCATACTGCCGTTCCGGTTGTGACCGACCCTCGGGAGGCGGCCCGCCGGCCCGAGCTTGGGGTGCTTTCCGCGCTGGCGCACGGCCAGTCCGAGCAGGGAGAGACGATCGCCGCCGCGGTGCTGCCCGCGATCCTGGGACTCGACGACGACAGGGCCAGGTTGTACTACGATCTCTTGTACAATTCCGGGAATGAGGCGGCTCGCCGGAGGTTGGAGGAAATGATGAAAGGTTACGAATACCAGAGCGAGTTTGCGAGGAAGTACGTCGCGCAGGGGCGCGCCGAGGGACTCACCGCCGGACGCACCGAGGGGCGCACCGAGGGGCGCACCGAGGGGCGCACCGAGGGGCGTACCGAGGGGCGTACCGAGGGGCGTACCGAGGGGCGCACCGAGGAGGCGGCGCGCAACCTGCTGGCCGTGCTTCGGGTCCGCGGCATTGCGGTGCCGGACGCCATCCGCGAGCGCATCCTGGACCAGAAGGATCTGGAGCGGCTGGAGCGCTGGCTGGAGAAGGCTGCCGTTGCCGCTTCGGTCGGCGAGGTGATCGACGAGCCGAGTTGAGGTGCTTCCGGCTTCTTCCCCACCGGCCCCTCTCCCGTCTATCCTCCCTGTGCCTGTTCATCCCAAGGGAGGATCCATGCTTCGAGCGAAATCCACGGCTCCGATTGTCCTCGCTATGCTGCTGTCTGCAGGAACGGCCCGGGCCGCCGAGCCGCAGGTCACCGCGATCAAGTGCGGGCACCTGATCGACGTCGAGAAGGGCAGCGCCATCCCCAATGCCGTCGTGCTCGTCGAAGGGACGCGCATCCGGGCCGTTGGCGCCGATGTGGCGATCCCCGCCGAGGCGCGGGTCGTGGACCTCGGCCAGGCCACGGTGCTGCCCGGGCTGAGATCGCCGTCCCCGGCAACCCGCTCGATGACATCACCGCCTTGGAGAACGGGCGGTTCGTGATGAAAATGGGCCGGATCGCCAAGGATGAGATCACGGGGCGATAGGGGCAGCCCCATCGCCCGGGCATGAATGCCCGGGCTAGAAGCAGCGCCGGGTGAACCCGGCTTCAAGCCCCATTCATGGGGCGCCGTTTCTAGCCCGGCGATTCATCGCCGGGCTCACGCCGTCCGCGGCAGCTCCCGCCCCACCGCCCATGGCGCGGCCTCCCTTCTTTTTCTCCTCTTATAAATGCCCGTGAAGGGCGAAAGGTTTCCGGTCCTCCCCTGCGTGACCTAGAATCAGCCCTCGTGTTGTCACGAAACGATTCTTTCCCGGCTCGGGAGGTGCCATGAGACTGGCCCTGGTCAATGTCAAGGGAGGCGTAGGCAAGACGACGACGGCGGTCAACCTGGCGGCGGCGTTCGCGCGCAGCGGCCTCAAGGTGCTGCTCGTCGACCTCGATCCGCAAGGGTCGGCCACCTATTCGTTCGGAGCCGGCGGGGACGAGGAAGCCCCGACCCTGGCCGCGGTGCTGCTCGGCAAGGCCGGCGCGGCCGAGGCGATCCGCGCCTCGGGGGTCGAGGGGGTCGACCTCCTCCCCTCCTCGCTCCAGCTTGCCGGCGCCGACCTGGCGCTGTCGCGCAAGCAGGAGCCGGAGAAGCTCCTCAGGAAGGCCCTCACCCCGGTCCGCCGGCGCTACGACGTCGTGGTCCTGGACTGCCCGCCCGGGCTGTCGATCCTGACCCTCAACGGCCTGGCTGCCGCGGACGCCTTCCTCGTCCCGGTCACCCCCCACCACCTGGACATGGACGCCCTCGGCCGTTTCTTCGAAGCGCTGGAGATCGTCCGCGAGCGCATCGGCAAGCTGCCCGAGCCGCTGGGCATCCTCCTGACCATGGTCGACCACCGCACCCTGGTGACCGACGAGATGGTGGCGGCGCTCCGCAAGTCCTATGGGTCGAAGGTCTTCCGCGCCGAGATCCCGATCAACGTCCGCCTCGCCGAGGCTCCGGGGCACGGCCAGACCATCTTCGACTACGAGAGCTGGTCCTCGGGCGCCGTCGCCTATGGGCTTTTGGGCGGCGAGGTCCTCCGCCGCGCCCGCAAGGCCGGATTGCTCTGAATCCGCCGCGCCGGGCTGTCCTGGATCCAGGTCCGGACAGGCATCTGGAGCTGGTCGGGCTCGCCCACCAGCCGCCGGCAGCGGTGGTGATGGACCAGGAGCTTCCCGAGATCGGAGTGGGCGGCGGCCACGTCGCGACGCGCGAAGACGTGCAGCACGACCGCCCCCCAGGGGCCGGGGAGGTCGGTGAGCCGCCGGTCCCGCTCGTTGTAGATCGGACAGGCCCACTGCTCGTAGCCGGCCAGCGCGTCCGACCGCAGCAACGCCACGGCGAAGATGTCGGCGCTGACGATGAGCCCCGGATGGGCCTCGCGGACGAAGCCCACCGGGACCGCGCCGACCACCGGAGCCCCGCGCTCCTCGGGGATCTTCATCGGATGCCAGCGCAGCGCCTCCGGGCTGGCAAGGCCTAAACCGTCGCGAATGCGGCCGTGGAAGGACCAGCCCAGCCCCCCGATCTCGCTGGTCAGCAGGTCACACCCGGGGCAGACCCGGTCGAGAGTGGCTCCGATGTCGAGATATTGACCGACGCGCGCCTGCTCCAGGAAGAGCGGCGACTTTTCGGGATCGGCCACGGCTCCGGCAGCCTGCCCCACGGCGTCCCGCGCGAACGGGAAGAGCAGGATCGCCGTCATCAGCCCCGTGGCGAGCCCGCGCCGCTGCCAGCCGAGCCAGAGCGCGCCGAGGGCGCCCGGCAGCAGGTAGAGCGGCATGTACCACGTAAAGACGAAGGTGCGCGCGACGAGATAGGTCCCCAGGATCGCCACTCCCGCGCCGATGAAGGTGAGGGCCCACAGCCCGGGGTCCCGCGGCGGTCCCGGACGCAGCCGCTCGCTCAGCCGTGCCGACAGGGCGAGGATCGCCAGCGCGGCCAGCAGCATCGACAGGTAGGCAGCCTTCTCCATGGCATGGCCGGTGTGCAGGGTCGGCCCCGCCGTGGCGATCGATTCGGTGAACGGCAGGTCATAGGCCAGGCGCTTCGCCCGGGCCGCGTGCGGCAGGAGGGTGCCGAAGAACCAGAGGTCGTAGGCCAGCAGCGGAGCGCCGCCGAGGAGCGCCGCGCCGAGGGAACGTCCCCAGGGGACCTCGCGCCGCACCAGGTTCAGGGCCAAAGCTGCGAGCAGGAACACGACCGCCTCGATGCGGAAAAAGCTAGCAGCAGCGAGCAGGGCGAACCCGGAAGCGCGCCCCCTCTGGAGCAGCAGAAACCCGCCCCCGACGAGCGCCAGCGTCGTGGACGTCTCCATGAGCCCGAGGCTCGGCGCCAGGAGCACAGTGACTGTAACCGCCGCCACCGCCGGCTCGACGCCCCGGGCGTCCGGTCCCACGGCACCGCGGGCGAGCCGCGCATAGATCGCCGCGGCCGTCGTGGTCGCCAGCGCCTCGAAGGCCGCGACCGCGGTCAGGGAAGGGCCGAAGAGGGCAATCAGCCCGGCCAGGACGAGGGTCCAGCCGGACGAGGAGCTGGCGCGCAGCGGCTCGCCGAGGTGGAAATACGGCACTCCGTCCTCAACCAGATGGCGGGCGATGCGCAGGTGGATGTACGCGTCGTCGAACGCGTAAGGCATGAGCGCGATATGCATCCCGGCCAGCGCCAGGGCAAGCACGCCGTAACCCAGCCATCGGGACCGAAGCAGCAAGGAAAATCCTTCGTCACCACCGAACTTCGACGGGATAGGACCTCAGGAAGGAGTCCACGCTGAGGAGCGTTGCTCCTTCCACAACAGCCTGTGCCACGAGCATGCGGTCGAAGGGGTCCCGATGGTGGCGGGGAAGCTCCTCCAGCGCCGAGTGTCGAGGAGGAGCTTCACGTGGTCCCGATCCAGAGCTCATCCGGCAGCGGCGCATCGAAGTCGTCGGAGGCTTCCATGCTGCCGGGGTGCAGGCCCGGCACTCGCCGCCCGCCAAGCCCTGTCACCGCAACCAATCGGGCCAGTGGAGTGTTGCCTTCCGTCAAGACGATTTCCGTGCCAGCGGCAGCCTGCGTCACCAAGTCTGCCAGTTGGCTTTGAGCTTCGGAGAGCTCGATCGTTTTCGTCTCCATCTGTCTTCCCCTGGATGTTGCCTCGCGTCGTTCGGCGCCTTTTTCGACACATAGCCGGCTAAGATCCTGATCAGCTCGACCGACGCCTTCATCCGAGAATAGCACGCGTGCCCCGCGACGAGGCGATGAAGAAGAGATGGCTCAACAAGGCAACCTCATGCAAGACTCCCGGTTTCTGAGGGCGGCGCTGCAGCCCTACTCTACCGCGACGTGTCTGGGAGACGAGCGAACGTGAACGACATCCAAGCCGTCCTGGCGACCCTGGGGAGCGCTCCGGCGCTCCTCGGTTCGCTGATGCAGGAGATCCCCGAGCCGTTGCGCAAGCGGCGGCCGTCCCCGGCCAGGTGGTCGGCGCACGAGCATGCCGTCCATCTGTCCGTGGAACACCCTCTCGTCTTCTCGCGGCTGGAGCGGATGCTCGCCGAGGAGCACCCGCGAATCGAGCCGGCATCTCCCTCGCCGGCGGAGGAGGCCGGGGCCTATCTCGAAGTCGACCTCGGGGAGGCTCTGGAGCGTTTCGCCCACGACCGGTCCGAGCTGATCGCCCTCCTGCTCTCTCTCTCCGACGCAGACTGGCACTGCACAGCGGATCATCCGGAGGTCCCTGGCTACTCCGTGCTGGCCATGAGCCGCCAGATGGCGCTCCACGATGGGCTGCACCTCTACCGGATCGAAGAGCTCCGCAACAAGAAGGACTGGCCGGAGGAAGCCCTGTCGTCCCCGAGCCCGGTCCCCGTGGAGAAGGGGATCCCCGGATCGCTGGCCCGGATGCGGGCCGGCGAGGTGAACGTCCTCGGCCCCTTCACAGTGCCCGGCTTCCAGCCGCATCGCGTCCGGGTCTACCTGCCGCGCTCCTATACGCCCGAGCGGCACTGGTTCGGGCTCTGGATGTTCAACGGACAGAACGTCTTCGGCGACGAGGAGTCCTTCGCAGGCGGCTGGCACCTCCATACGGCGGTGGAGGGGCTCGCCCGGGTCCGCCGGCCGGTCCCCGTCGTGATTGGCATCGACCATGGCGGCAAGAGCCGGATCGACGAGCTCAACCCGTTCGAGCACGACGGCAAGCCCGGCCGGATCGGCGACTTGCTCGCCTGGGTCACCGGCACCCTGATGCCGGCCCTCACCGCGGAGCTCCACCTCCAGCCCGCACCTTTGGGGGCGGTGGTGGGGGGCTCGTCGATGGGGGGTCTCGCCGCGCTCTGGTCGCATTTCCACCATCCGCAGGCCTTCGGCGGCGCCCTCGTGATGTCCCCCTCCTTCTGGCTCCAGGATCAGGCCATCTTCGAGGACATTGCGGCGCAGCCCGATCCGCCGGTCTCGCGCATCTACCTGGATGCCGGCGCCCGCGAGGACAGGGGGAGGCTCCTCCCCATGGTCGCCGCCATGGCCGCCCACCTCACCAACCGCGGCTGGGACGACGACCGCCTCCTGTGGCGCCCCGACGCCCGGGGCGGCCACAACGAGGCGAGTTGGCGGCGGAGGCTGCCCAAGGCGCTGCGGTTCCTGTATCGGTAGCGGCCGCGACGATCAGACCCTGCACCACAGGCGCTCACCGCCGACGCTCCGAACGTAGCGACGCACTCGCCTCGTCATACGGCCCGAGGTCAGAAACAGAAGCTGTATCTGCGAGTGGTAGCTCGCGATCGCGGCCAGTTTTTCCTCGATGTGCGACTCCTCCAGAGCCACGGTGCAAGAACGCCACCGTGCCGGATCCCCGAGCGCCTTGTGGAGCGCACCGCTTCGTTCCACGTAAGGATAGTCTTCATAATACGTCAGCCGATCGATCGCGCGTTCCGCCGCAGCTCGCACCAATTGGTGGTCGACGTGGCCGCCGACCGCCAGCGGCACGACCACCTGCTCGCCGGAGGACAGCTCGGCCAATCGGCCGGCGAGACGGTCCAGAAGCTCTCCATCCGCGGCGTGGCACGCATCGAAAAGCGCGCGCTGGCTGGCATAGAGCGGCGATCCGCTTCTCGGGTCGCGCCGGTAGATCGCTTCGAGCTCCTCCAGGTGAAGAACCGCCGCGCCGAGCCTGTGACACGCCCGGCAGTCTTCCGATCTGCGCCGGGCGATGGCGTCGACGTGCAGACCGCAGACCCAGTGGAGCCGACGCGCAAACGGTGACAAGCGCCCTGGAGGCTCGCGACCGGCGAAGCAGGTGACCACGAGGACGCGCTCCCCACTACCGATCCGGCGCACGATCTGACCGCCGCAGGAGAGGACCGCATCATCCAGATGGGGAGCAAGATAGATGGCGTCATATGCTTTGGACCGCATGCTTCCCGGCTCCCGTGTTTGCAGCCTATACGATGAGGCCTCACGAACATGAGCGAGCCACAGGCAGAGGGCCGGCCCGGCAGGATCACGATTTCCTATTCGCTCTTCGGAGGCGCGACCGACTGGAGAAATCGCGGCGTCGCCGCCTACGCCCGCGGCGTCGAGATGGTCTCGAAAGCATGGACATTGCTAATGCCGGACGCCGAGGTCGTTGTCTATATCCATCGCGAGTCCGTGCCTCTGCCGCTGCTGAAGCCCATCGAGCGGCTGGCAGAATTGCAGGCTCTCCGTCTCATCGATCGACCGCCGTCCATGGGGCGGAACGGGGTGCTCTGGCGTTTCGAGCCGATCTGGTCGGGGGCCACCGACTACGTCTTCCCGCGGGATCTTGACTCTCTACCGACCCTCGACGAGGTTGCCAACATGCGTTTCTTCCTCCAATCCGGCAAGGCGTTGCACCTGTATCGCGCCAGATTGCACTGGAAGCTGTGGCTGGCCGGGTTGTGCGGTATCCGGGCAAAGCCGATGCGTTCGCGCTTCGCGGACCCGGCGAGCTTCTGGGGCTCTCGGGACTACACGCGCTATGGCATCGAGGAGAAGCGGCTCCGTGAGCTCGCAGGCGCGCTCCAGGGCGAGATCGTGGAGGCACCGCAAAGCGTCCATCTCCACGGCTCGACGGTGCCGACGCGGCGACAGCTTCAGACTCTTCGACCACGTCTCGACGGGTATCCCAGGGTCTGGTTCGCAGGCATGAGGCTCGGCGAGAAGCAGATCCGCCGGCTCGGCGAGCGTCTGTCTCGTGTTTCGCCATAATGTGGTGCCCGACAGGAAGGGGCAAGGGGGTAACACGATGAGAGTCTTCGTCACCGGAGCCACGGGATACATCGGATCGGCCCTGATGCGGGCGCTGCACCGGGCGGGGCATCATCCGGTCGGGCTGGCCCGTTCACAGGAGAAGGCGGACCGGCTGCGGATCGAGGGGGCCGAGTGGGTGATCGGGGACCTCAAGACTCCCGAGAGCTATCACGAGGCGGCGGTCTCCTGCGAAGGACTCATCCACACCGCGGCCGAGTACGGCCCCAAGCACCAGGCTCGTGACCGGCAAGCACTGGACGGCCTGATCGGCGCGGCGCGAGACCAGGGGCCGCGCGTCCTCATCTATACCTCGGGCCTCTGGGTCCTCGGCCCCACCGGCGGCCACACCGTCGACGAGACTGCCTCCACCGAAAACGCCCCCGCCGCGGTGGCCTGGCGGCCCAGCCACGAGCGCATCGCCCTCGAAGCCGAGGACGAGCACCTGCGGACCGCGGTGGTCCGTCCCGGCATGGTCTACGGCGGCGCAGGCAGCTTCTTCGGAGACTTCTTCGCCGCGGCGGTCGAGCATGGCGCGCCGACCCTCGTGGGAGACGGTGCAAACCACTGGTCCTGCGTCCACGTCGACGACCTGGCCGACCTCTACCGCCGCCTCATCGACCTCGGGCGGCCAGTCCTCACCGGCGCACCGCCCGAAGAGCGCATCTTCCACGCCACCGACGGCTGCGCCGAGCGGGTCGGCGAAATCGTCCACGCGGTCAGCCTCGCCGCCGGGGCCAAGGGCACCATCCGCAGCCTGCCGCTCGAGAAGGCCAGGGAAAAGATGGGCCCAGTGGCCGACGCGGTCGTCATGGACCAGGTCGTGCTCTCCCCCCGGTCCGAGAAAGTCCTCGGCTGGAGACCCCGCTTTCGCGGCTTCATTCGCAACGCCCACGAGATGTTCGAAGAGTGGCAGCGGGGGCGGGAGAACCAGTGACCTGATTTTCTCGCACAGCCCGTGCGAGAAATGGACCGCTCAGGGGCGGCTTGTCTGTTTCTGCCATAGCCTGTGGCAGAAATTCAGGCGAGTTCCAGCACCGCTCTTTCTACAGCCGGGGTGTCAACGCCAGGGTGGATCCTTGATCCCTTCCGAAAGAAGTTTGAGCAACTTCCGCTCGACGCGGAAATTCGTCTTGCGGAGCCTCTCTACGGCATCCGTCAGGTCAAGTAGGCCCTCGCTTGCGGCATAGGAGAGAAGCCCGAGCAGTCCTGTCACGGCAAGGCCACGCCGTTGAGCAGCCTCCCTCACCCCGGCCCCTCTGCTCCCGGGTGGTAGGCCAGGCTGGCCCCGACCCAGGTGCGTTCCTTGTTGAAGTCGACGCCCATCATCTTGCCCTTGCTCATGCGGACGAGGTTGTTGATCAGCCGCAGGCGGTCCTTCCAGACGAACATCATCCGGACCTCGGCCTTGGCGGGGACGTCGGGCGTTTCAACGCAGGGGGCGTATTCGATCCGGCGCTGGAGGACGTAGTTCTCGGGGTCGGCGATGCCACGCAGACGCTCCGCGCTCGGGCCCAGCTCGACGCCCAGGCCGGCGAAGGAGTAGAGGGGCTTGAGGACGTAGCTCTCCAGGTCCGCGGGAAGCTCGTTCAGGTCGCTCAGAAACCAGGCGGGTGGAGCGTAGCGGCTCTTCAGGAACGGCAGGGAGAACTTGCTGATCTTGAAATACCAGTTCGGGTGCCCCACCCATTCGACGTCCAGGTCGCGCTGGAAGAGGTCGACCGGCAGGCCCTTGCGCGCCAGCTCGTCGAAGATCACCCGGTTGTAGATGCGGCGGATGGGGACCTCACGGCCGTCCCTCTCGTAGAACAGGCGGCCGTTGCGTTCGACCACTTCGGAGAGGTCCAGGGCCGGCACGCCGAGGAGGCTTTCGGTGACGCAGAAGTCCGCCCGCGTCTTCTGCTTCTCGGGCTCGATCTCCAGCAGGACCACGGTCTCCGGATCGGCGTCCCCCACGACGATGTCGCGCAAGGTCTCGATATAGGAGAGCTCGTCCAGGCCGTCGAAGTAGCAGGTGAGCCCCGCCGGGATGTCGAAAGCCTCGCGGAAGCCCTGGTCGAGGAGCCACTGGAAACCGTAGAGCGACGGGAAGCCCTGAAGCTCGATGAGCTGGGGGATGAGCCGGCCGTCGTCACCGTGGGCGATGGCGAAGTCGACCTGAAGGAAGGTGGTATGGGCGTTCTCGTTCGGGACGGCGAGCCCGGGAGGGATCGACCGGTCCGCCTGCGCCAGGTAGGACGGCGAGGTCACCGTCTCCGCGATCTCCTGCGCGGCCTGCGCCAGCTCGCGGGTCAGCTCCTCGGTGAGGAACAGCGGCGTCTCGGAGATGCGGAAGTCGACCGGGTGGTCGACCTGGGCCTCCAGCCAGCTCTGGAGGCGATCGTAGCGCTCCGGGGTGAAGCTCGCGTTGTAGGCGCGTCGAAGGTCCGGGTTCATGGGCGGGCGAAGCGTATCACCGACCGCCCGGAAACCTCACCCCCTGTCCCCCTCTCCCATCGCCCCCCCTTCCACCGGGAGAGGGGGGACGTGGTTGGAGCCGTTTCCGCGAGCCCGCAACCTTGTCCCTGAAGCCTCATCTACGTCCCCCCTCTCCCGGTCGGGGGGAGTGCGATGGGAGAGGGGGACAGGGGGTGAGGTTCTTCGGGAGGGGGCTAGATCAGGAACCGCCCCTGGCGCATCACGGGGTCGCCGTCGATCCAGATGTCGGCGTCGCGGCCGACGCAGTCGATGTGCGTGGTCGAGATCCAGTCGGCGCCGGTGTGCTCGGCGTAGGGGTGGCCGAAGGCAATGTGGATGCCCGGGATCTTCTCGTCCTGCAGGATGTTGCCGCAGACGTCGGCGATGGCGATGTTGGTGCCGATGGCGAACTCGCCGACGCGGTTGCTGTTCTCGTCGGTCGAGGTGTAGAGCCGGAACTCCTCCAACAGCTCTTCGTCGTCGCAGGCGAGGCCGGCAATCCGGTTGTTCCGGATGTCGATGGTGAGCGGCGTGTCCTTGATGTCGCCGTACTTGCGGCAGAGGTAGTCCCCCACCACGCCGTCGACGACGAAGCGGCCCTCGACGTTGCCGGGAGCGGTGAAGATCTCGCCGCCCGGGAGGTTGCCCCATTTGTCGGGGGTGATGATGCCGCTCGTCTTGATCCACTTGAGGTGCGGCTCGAAGGTGGCGACGATGTCTGTGCCGCCTGGCGAGGTCACCCGGATCTCACGGGCCGCCCGCGCCTTGGCGATCAGCCGCGAGCTCAGGCGGTCGACCTCCTCGAAGTCGGCCCGCATCCCTTCCATCATGATGTGCCGGCTGATGTTGACCATGTGGCCGTGGCGGATGCCGTGGCGGTTGACGACCTCGCACATGTCGATGCGCGAGCGCAGCTCGCCGGTCAGCGCCTGGGCGGCAAAGACGCTCACCTGCGAGCGGGCCAGGTCTTCCAGGATGGGCCGCGGCATGCCGGCGAGGGGGCGCGGCGCGTAGTCCTCCATCACGAAGAGGCTGTACTCGGAGCCCACCGTCTCCACCTCGCGTACCAGGGCGGAGGCGATGTCCAGGGTCTCGCGGTCGGTGATGAGGGTGATCCTCTCCGCCGGCTGCAGCCGCAGGCACGTATGGATCGCGTTGTATGCCCCGGGAGCGAGCTCCGGGCTGTAGGTCGTCTCGGTCATCAGGAGCTCCTTGTCATCATTCTACTACGAGTCCCCTCGCTCCCCCACCCTGGTCCTCACCTCCTAAGCAAGCTCCAGGCCACGATGGGTCTCGGACACGATGTAGTCGACCACGGTCTTGATCTCGTTCGTCTGGTTCCAGACCGCGATCTGGCGGTCTGCGCCGGTGCCGCCACGGACGATTTCGTGGACATAGGAGAGCGCCTCGCGGCTCCCCAGCTCGTCGACCACGTCGTCGATGAACTCCAGCAGCTCGTTGAGCAGGGCTACGCAATCGACCTCCTCCTGCTTGCCGTAGTCGATCAGCTTGCCCGAGATGCCGTAGCGCGCGGCGCGCCACTTGTTCTCGTTGATCAGGATCCGGCGGTAGAGCCGGAAGCCGAGGTTCTTCTTGATCAGCTTGTAGAGCTTGGCGGTCACGGCCTGGCAAAGCGCCGCGAGCGTCAAGGTCTCCTCGATCCGCATCGGCACGTCACAGATGCGGAACTCGAGGGTGTCGAAGAACGGGTGCATCCGGATGTCCCACCAGATCTTCTTGGCGTTGTCGATGCACCGGGTCTTGATCAACAACTTGATGTAATTGTCGTACTCCGCCAGGCTCACGAAGTGGTCGGGGATGCCGGTGCGCGGGAAGCGGTCGAAGATCTTGCTGCGATAGGACTTGAGGCCCGTGTTGCGGCCTTCCCAGAAGGGGGAGTTGGTCGACAGGGCGAAGATGTGCGGCAGGAAGTACCGGGCGGCGTTCATGATGTGGACCGCCACCTCGCGATCGTCGATGCCGACGTGGACGTGCAGGCCGAAGATGAGGTTGGCCCGCGCCACCTGCTGCAGGTCTTCGATGATCTCGGCGTAGCGCGGGTGGGGCGTGATGAGCTGGTCCTGCCAGCGGGCGAAGGGGTGGGTGCCGGCGGCGGCGATGGTCAGGCCGTTCTGCCGCACCAGGTTGGCGAGGCCGCTGCGCAGGCGCACCACCTCGCGGCGGGCCTCGTGGATATCCTGGCAGATGGGGGTGCCCACCTCGATGACCGACTGGTGGAGCTCGGCCTTGATCTCGTCCTTCATCTGGCCGGCTTCGAGGAGCTGGTGGATGTGGGACCGCAGGTCGCGGGTCTCCGGATCGATGAGCTGAAACTCTTCCTCGATCCCCAGGGTGAACAGCTTCGCCTGCGCCATGGACTCCCCTCCCGCGTTTAGCGCACGTCCGCCGCGTAGGAGCGCACGAACTCGCCCCAGGTCAGGTTGTTCTGCCCTTCGACGTAGGCCTGCGCCTTGCGGATCGCCATGTTGGCCACCGTCTCGACGACCCACTCGAAGTTGTCCTCGCCCACCGACTTGACGTCCGCGTCCGGCGCCGGATTGCAGAAGTCGATCGCGTAGGGTATGCCGTCGCGCACCGCCAGCTCGACGGTGTTGAAGTCGTATCCCAGGCCGCGATTGAGCTTGAGCACGTCCTCGTGCATGCGGTCGAGCAGCTCCTGCCGCACCGGCGGCCCGTCGCGCACATACCGCTGGTGGAAATAGGCGCGGGGATCGTACTGCATGATCTTCACGTCGCGGCAGTCGACGGAATAGCACCGGAAGTACTCGGTGAAGTCGATCTCCTCCTGGAGCATCATCACGAGCTCGCCGGTCTCGCTATAGACGCGGAAGAACTCCTCGGGGTCGTGCAGTTTGTAGACGTTCTTCCAGCCGCCGCCGGCGAACGGCTTGAAGAAGGCCGGCCAGCCGATGTAGTCGAAAATACCTTCCCAGTCCAGCGGATAGGCCAGGTTGCGGAACGAATTCTCGCCGGTGTCCGGCGGACGCTCGTACGAGGGGAGCAGCACGGTCTTGGGCACGGCCACGCCGAGCTTGGTCGCCAGACAGTTGTTGAAGAACTTCTCGTCGGCGCTCCACCAGAAGGGGTTGTTGACGACGGCCGTGCCGTTCAGGGCCGCGTTCTTGAGCCAGGCGCGGTAGAAGGGCACGTCCTGGGAGATGCGGTCGAAGACAACCGCATAGTCGGTGGGCTCTCCCTGGACGACCTTGTCGATGCGCACCGGCTCGGCGGTGATGCCGTCCACGTCCTTGCGGTTGATCCGGTCGACGAGGGCCCAGGGGAACGTGTCCTCCTGGCCGAACAGGATTCCGATCTTCTTCATCCACCCTCCAGGTAGAAAAAATGTCTTTGCTTGCGGCCGGTTTGAGGCAGCGGAAGGGTACCACAGCCACCGTTCCATGGCTCCGGTGGAGCTTGCCCGGTGCGAAGCTTGCAAACAACCTGCCGCCATGAAGCCGTGGACCCTTCTCGCCCGCCGTGAGCTCGGCCCCCTGCTCCTCCTGATCCTGCTGGCCGGCGGGATCTGGGGCCTCCTGGCGCTGGCCGGCGAGGTGCGGGAGGGGGAGACGAACGTGTTCGACCGGTCCCTGATGCTCGCCCTGCGCGAGCGGGGCAACCCGGCCGACCCGCTCGGTCCGCAGTGGGTGGAGGTGGCGGCGCGCGACATCACGGCCCTGGGCAGCACGGTGGTCTTGTCGATCCTGACCCTGGCGGTCGCCGGGTTCCTGGTGCTGGACCACAAGGCGCGGCTGGCCCTCCTCCTTCTATTGGCCGTCGGCGGCGGGATCGGCACCGGCTTCCTGCTCAAGGAGGCGTTCCAGCGCCCCCGGCCGATGCTGGTGCCGCATGCGGTCCGCGTGGTGACGACGAGCTTTCCCAGCGCGCACTCCACGTCGGCGGCGGCCACCTATCTGACCCTGGGTGCCCTGCTGGCGCGGGCCCAGAAACGGCGGCGCCTGAAAGCCTACCTGCTCGGCTTTGCCATCCTCCTCACGCTGATGGTCGGCCTGACCCGCGTCTACCTGGGCGTCCACTGGCCGACGGACGTGCTGGCCGGCTGGACCGCGGGCGGCTGCTGGGCCCTGCTCTGCTGGAACGTGGCGATCCGGCTGCAACGGCGAGGACAGGTGGAAAAGGAAAGGGGGGACGAGGCGGCGGCGGAAGCTCGTTGACATGGGACGCCGGATGCCCGACACTAACGCCGTCTCGCGGTCCGCGGGCTCTCGAAGATCGGGAGCTGCGCGGCGGCTCTCAAGAGGCTTCGGGCGGCCCACGGAGCCGGGCGGGTTGGGACCCGCCGATGAGGGACACGCCTGGAAAGGAGGTGATCCGGTGGATAGTTACCAACCCGGTTTGATGGAGGTGGCGTCCCTGTAAGGGGATTCCCTCCGAGCGTCGTAGGCGCTTCCGAAGGGCGCGTCCCCACACGCGGGGCCATCCCAACGCCACCTACAACGGACCCGAAAGCCCCGGTCTCGCAAGAGGCCGGGGCTTTTCGTTTGGTCGTCCCTCACCCCCAGCCCCTCTCCCACCCGCACTCACACCCGCCCGGGAGAGGGGAGCCCCACCCAGGAGTTTCCTGACAGTGCATTTCCCCCCTCTCCCGGGGGAAGGGAGTGCGGGTGGGAGAGGGGTCGGGGGTGAGGGGCCGCGCGGCCGGGCCGGCCTCAGACCATGAACCCCAGATCCGGATTGGAAAACCGGCCCAGGTTGGGCAGGACGAGCGGCAGGTCGCTCGCGGCCACTCCGAGCCAACTGGCGAGGGTGGCGCTGTACTCGTCGACCGAGGTGGTGGGGATCCAGCGGCCCTCCCCCACGTCATCAGGACCGTCCACTGTCAGAATCGGCATGTCGCCGTAGATCCGCCCGCCGTCGACGGCACCTCCGACGATCAGGTGGTTGGCACCCCAGCCGTGGTCGGAGCCGTCGCCGTTGCTCACGTAGGTACGGCCGAAATCTGACGCCGTGAAGGTGGTCACGCTGCTCGCTACGCTGAGCTCGACGGTGGCGTTGTAGAAGGCTGTGAGGGCGCCGTCGAGCTCGGTCAGGAGGTCGGCGTGGGCCCCGATCTCGGGCTGGCCGCCGATCTGGCCGCCGTGGGTGTCGTAGCCGTCGGCGGCGCAGAAGAAGACCTGCCGGCGCAGCCCGAGCGTCTCCCGGACCGAGATCAGCCGCGCGATCGTCCGCATCTGCCGGCCGAGGTGCGTATCCGGGAAGGCGGTGTTGAGAGCCGGCGCCGTGTCCAGGGCGCCCGACAGGAGGCGGTCCTGGTCCAGGGCGCGCTGGAAGACGTCGCGGTAGCCCTTCTCGAACAGGTTTCCATAGCTGCGCGCCAGCAGGCGCCGGATGGCGATCGACGGCGGATGGTTCCAGTCGTTGCCGTCGTAGTACCAGCCCAGGCCGATGCTGCCGTCCGGCGAGACCTGGTATTGCGTCACCGCCGAGCCGATCTGGAACGTGTTGTTGCCGGCGAGCGACATGGACATCGAGACTTGCGAGCCCCCCTGAGAGCTATTGAGGGCGTTCAGGAGGTCGGCGGTCCGTCCCCCCCAGCCGCTGCGCGCCGGCTGGTCGGGGATGCCCGTCTGCCAGTGCACGGTCTGGTCGCTGTGCGAAAAGAGCTGGGGCGGCAGGTCGGCCGTGCCGGCCTCGATCTCGCCGCGGGTGACCGGCGCCACCAGCGGGCCGACGTTGGCGAGCAGGGCCATCCGCCGCTGCGCGAAGAGCCCCTGGAGACCGGCCAGGCTCGGGTGGAGGCCCCACTGCCGGCCGTCGCCGGCGAGCGGCGTGATCGGCCGCAGCAATGCCTGCGGAAGCGCCAGGTTGCCGCGCGCCGCCGCATAGGCGGGGTACTCGGGCCCGCGCGGCACCACGAGGTTGTTGCTGTCGTTGCCGCCGTAGAGGAAGAGGCAGACCAGCGCCTTGTAGTCGCCGGCGAGCGGCGCCGCGGCGGCGATGCGCCGCAGGTCGAAGACGGTCGAGGCGAGCGAGGTCATGCCCAGGGCCGCGCAGCCGCGCAGGAACCTGCGCCGCGTGACGCCGCCGCCCGGCAGGCTCTCGTTCGTACGGGGGTCGCTCATCGGGCTCTCCTCATCTCTGGACGGCGAATTCGGGCGACAGGCTGACCAGCCAGATCAGGGTCTGCACGCGCTCCAACGGGTTGGTCTCGAAGTCGGGGTCGGCCAGCGCATCGGCGAAGATCGTGCGCGTCTCCGGCGCCATCCGGCCGGCATAGAAGACGAGGTTGACGCGGTCGAGCAGGGCCGCGTTGTTGGTCCCGGCGCTGGTGAAGTACGAGTAGTTGAGGGTGATGTTGGTCTGGTCGTCGGCATAGCCCTCGAAGAGCACGGCGTGCAGGAAGTTGGCGGTGCCGAAGACCGAGGTCTCGTTGATGATGTGCAGCTCCGGGGAGACCAGTCCGGCGTCCGCGATCGGACCCGGCTGGGCATAGGTCGGCTCGAAGAAGTTGAACACCGTCGGTGCCTGGAGCGGGCTCTGGTTCAAGCCCCATTCGGCGCTCGACTGCCAGTAGTAGCGGAAGCGGCCGTCGGCCGGCGGCTGGGCGTTCATCGCGCGCAGCAAGGCCACGAACCGGATCATCGGCTCGCGCACCTTGCCGTAACCCGGCTGCGAGAGGACGTCCGGGCTCCGCGCCTCCCAGTCCAGGAGGATGGCGCGGACCACCGCCTTCATGTCTCCCCTTATTCCCTGGCCGTTGTTGGCAAAGGCCTGGGCGCAGCGATAGATGTAGGCCGGGCTCGGGTTGCTCGTCACCAGCCGCTGCATGAGCTGGCGGCAGAGGAACGGTCCGATGTTCGGGTGCTGGAAGACCGCGTTGTGGGCCGCCGCCAGGTCGCTCTGCGGGCTCCCGGGCGGCAGGAGGACACCGTCGAGGAGGCTCTTCGTCCCCGTCGAATGGTGCTCCGGCCACACCTCCATGGGGTTCCGCCATTCGCGCTCCGGCCAGTAGAACCGCCACTCCTCGGCATGGTTCTGGCCGGCGAAGGTCCAGCCGGTGAAGACCTGGGCGAAGCCCTCGACCGTCTCCTGGCCGTAGGTCGGGATCGGCAGGCCCTGGGCGCTGAGCTGCAGGGAGCCGTCGGGATGGAGCTTGTAGAGCCCGATCGAGAAGAGCTGGAGGATCTCCCGCGCGTAGTTCTCATTGGGCTTGCGCCCGGTCTCCGGGTCCTCCTTGTCGTTGCCCAGCATGTCGAGGTAGGCGCCCATGGCCGGCGAGAGCGTCACGTCCTCCAGGAGCTGCCGGACGTTGCCGAAGGAGTTGCGAGCGAGCAGGTCCATGTAGACCGCGGTCGCCTCGACGCCGGTCAGGTCGTCGTCCCGATCGGAGATGACGAAGATCTCGGAGAGCGCCCAGGCGACCCGCTGGCGGAGCTGGTCGTTGCCCTGGATCGCCTGTTTCCAGATCGACTCCCGCGCGTTCTCGCTCGGCAGGTCGGTCCCTGGCAAGGCATCGACATACGTCAGGTGCGCGATGCGGGGCTTCGTAAACTGGTCCTCGATCCACGGCGCATAGCCCATGGACTGCACGGTGGCGATCGTCTGCGGCGTCGGCCCGAAGCTCGCCTGGACAAGGAAGCGGGCGGCGTCGGCCGCGCTGGGCGGACCGGACGGCAGCGGCGGCGGCGGGGGCGGTGGCGTGAAGACCGTGCTGCCGCTGCTCAGGCGGAAGAACCCCTTGATCTCGCCGTTCGGATAGTTGGCGGTGTGCAGATTGAGGTAGCACTGCCCGGCCCGCAACGCCGCCAGGATCTGCGCCCGCGTCCAGGTCCCTACCGACACGATCGTCCACTCCCAGGAGCCGTCCGGGCCGGACGGCGCGGTGTCGAGGTCGAAGATGATCTGGCCGTCCGGCGCATGGATGTGGGCTGCGGTCAGGGGTGTGCTCAGGTTCGACCAGGTCGCCTGGAGAAGCGCGGTCTGCTCGTCGGCGGCCAGCAGGAGCGTCGCCTGGCCCGATGCCAGACTGAGAGCGCCGCTCTGGGGCGTCAGGGTGGCGAGGAAGAGCGTCTCCTGCCGGGTGATGGAGTAGGCGCCCTGGGTGACGGCGCTGTCGGCCAGCCCGTCCTTCCAGGCGATCGCCCGCAGGTCCGTGTTGCCGGTGAGCGTGAGCAGCCCGGAGTAGAGCGTGCCGTGCGTGCGCGACGGCGCCGAGCCGTCCGTGGTGTAGCGGATCTGCGCGCCGGGCGTGCTGGTCACGACCTCGACCACCTGCTCGCCGGTGTAGCTTCCGGGCGGCGGGTTGAACGCGGGCCGCGCCACGGTCGTCGCTTCGAGGACCGGGTCGGCGAAATAGCCGTTGACGTCGACCACCAGATGGACGTCGCCAGGCGAGCTGGAATAGACGGTCAGCCCGCCTGCCGCGCCCAGCGGCAGGATCGCATTGTTGGCACGCACCTGGCCGGCGCGGAAATTGATCGTCGTTGTGTTCGGCTTGGGGATGCCGGTGGGAGCCAGGGTCAGATGTCCGCTCTGCGCCGGCGAGACGACCGTGACGTTGACGGCCACCGCCGTGGCCGAGGTCGACACACCGCACCGGCTGGCCGAGGCGAGAGACCGGGTCTGGTTCGGGCCGAGCGCGGGTCCGCCGAGCGGCCCGGCGGCGTTGCGGGTGTCGATGATCCGGCAGGGCGTCACCGTATAGAAGGCCGTGCCCGCGGCCTGGAGGGACGTGGCGCCGACGAGCGCCAGGAATCCCGGCAGCAGCCACCGCAGGGTGCACCGCCGGACGTTAGAGCCGGTCTCCTCCATGGCCTTTTCCCTTTCTCCGGATGAACGCTGCGAAACCTTTCCAGCATCCTTGACTACGGGGGCTGCGGCTGTCTGTGAGGTGGGTCACCGTCCGGGTGTGAGGTGTTGCACAGGCCGGAAGAGAAGCAGCTCCAGGCTCTGTGTCACCTCCATCTCCCCAAGCCCCTCGGCCCGCCGGCGCTCGCTTTCCCGCGCGCCGCGGTAGGTCGAGGCCAGGAGGTCGCGGACCGCCGCGGCATCGAAATGCGTCTGATGTCGCAGTGGACGGTGCTCCGCCAGCTCGAAGTCTTCCGAGAACGCGGCGACCGCCCCTTCGAGGCGGCTGCGCAAGACCTTTTCGCCCTGCACGGCCGCGCGTAGCTCGACGAGGTCGTCCTCCCCGGGGATCGCGACCAGCAGCCGGCCCTCGGGGGTCAGGACCCGGCGGAATTCCGGAGCGTTGCGGCGCGCGGTGAGCGACAGGACCAGGTCGAAGGAGCTATCGGCCCAGGGCAGCCGGCGATCGGCATTGACCACCAGCCAGCCCACTCCGGGCCAACGCCGGGCCGCGAGGTCGATGGCCGGCACGGACAGATCGATCCCCCAGGCCTCGACCTCCCGCTCCTGGGCGAGCGAGCCGAGGTAGTACCCCTCGCCGCAGCCCACGTCGAGGACGGCCGGCTGGGGCGGGAGCGGAAGCGAGTCGAATGCCTCCAGAAGGGCGCGCAGAAGGAAGTCGCCGTAACCTGCACCCAGAAGGCGCCGCCGAGCGAACGCAGCCTCCGGCGGGTCGCCCGGCTGCTTCGAGCGCCGGTCCTGCGGCTGAAGCAGGTTCGTGTAGCCGCTGCGGGCGATATCGAACGAGTGTCCCTGCGGGCATTGCCACGCCCGCTCCGTTCGTTCCAGGGGAAGGCCGCAATCGCGGACCGGGCAGAGGAGGGTGGGCATGGAAGGTATATCCTAGCCGCCCTGCTAGCATGGCGCCGCCCTATGAGCTCCCCAAGAAAAGGTAAACCGATCGAAGGAGAGGCCCTGAAGAAGAAGCCGGAGCAGAGCCGGCTCGCTCGGGAGTGCGCAAGGTTGGATCCTCGGTTCGAGCAGAGCTTGGCCGAAGAAGGGATGCGGGAAGACTCTGCCGCATGGCCCGAATTCTGAGGGGCGACATCTTATGGAGAGCCCCCGGAGGGGGGCGCAGGCATAAAGCCTGGGGTTTCAACCCCAGGTGAAGGGCCATTTGACTTTTCAAGTCCCGAAGGGACGCAGGCACCTCCACCACCCTGCCGCCGCCCCTTCGGGGCTTGAGGTGAAAACGGGCCGCTGTCCTGGGGTTGAAACCCCAGGCTTTACGCCGAAGCCCCGTTGGGGCTTTTCCCCCCGCCCTCCCGTTTCTGGACATCCGAGACGTTGAGGACCGGGGGTGAGGACGCTTGGCTCCGCCTGCGAGAATTTCCAGACACGCTTTCAGTCCGCCAGACCCCAGAGCCTCCGCAAACCGGCCTCGTCTCCGTTGAACTTGTCGCGGTCGCAACGGCCGATGCGGGTGTCGTGAGCCCTCCGCTACACTCCCTCGCCATGAAGATCCTCTACGGCGTGGTCGGCGAGGGGATGGGGCACGCGGTGCGGTCGCGGGTGGTGATCGAGCGGCTGCTGGCGCGAGGGCACGAGGTGGAGATCATGGCTTCGGGCCGGGCCGCGGATTTCCTGGACAAGCGGTTCGGGCGCACCGGGCGCATCCATGGTCTTCATATCGTCTACCAGGAGAACCGGATGCAGCTCGCGGCCACGATCGGCTCGAACCTGATCGCCGGGGCCGGAGGCATCCCCGAGAACGTCTCGGCCTATTTCGACCTCATCCGCCGCTTCTCCCCGGACGCTGTGCTCAGCGACTTCGACTCCTGGACCTATATCTATGGCAAGGCGCACGGCCTGCCGATCCTGTCGATCGACAACATGCAGATCGTCAACCGGTGCGTCCATCCGCCGGAGGTGCTCGCCGGGCACGAGATGGACTTCCGGCTCGCCCGCACCTTCATCCGCAGCAAGCTCCCCTTCTGCCATCACTACGTCATTACGACCTTCTTCTTCCCCGAGGTCCGCAGGCCGCGGACGACCCTGGTGCAGCCGATCCTGCGGCCGGAGATCCTCGCGGCGCAGCCTTCTCGTGGCGACCACCTGCTGGTCTACCAGACGGCCGAGGGCAACACCAGGCTCGCCCGCACCCTTACCGCCACGGGGCTAGAGTGCCGGATCTACGGCATGCGCCGCGGGATCGCGGAGGAACAGGTCGAAGGGAGCCTGCGCTATCGCCCGTTCGACGAGGCCGGCTTCATCGCCGACCTGGCCTCTGCGCGGGCGGTGATCGCCGGCGGCAGCTTCACGGTGATGGGCGAGGCCGTCTACCTGCGCAAGCCGCTGCTCTCGGCGCCGGTCGACAAGCAGCCAGAACAGGTCCTCAACGCCCGCTGGCTCGAGCGCCTCGGCTACGGCCAGTACGCCGCGTCGCTCGACGATCCCGCAGTGGTCCGGCGCTTTCTGGATGCCATCCCCGCTTGCAAGGAGCGTCTGGCCACCTACGAGCAGGACGGCAACGAGCGGCTGTACGCGGTGCTCGATGAAAGGCTGGAGGCCCTCACCGCCTAGGGAGCGCGACACCGCCATCGCGGCCCGTTCGAGCCGAAGAACTTCAAGAGGTTGAAAGGCCGCGACAGAGGAACGGAAGCCTACCTACTCAAGAATCGGGAGTTCGTCATGCGGCGGTGGCGTGTCCCAGAAGCACGTCCCTTTCCCCTGCCCGCCGTCGGGATTGTTGCAGAAGCAATAGCTGCCACAGTCGCTCTTTGTCGTGCACCTGAGGCCTTGGCAGGCCATTGCAGCTTCGGCTCCCGCGTCCGGAAGCCCTCCGAAGAGCTGTAGACCGGTCAGGGCGATCATCGTTGCCAGGAGAAGGACCAGCATCTGGAAACCGCGGTGGACCCTGGTTCGCATTTTTTTCTCCTTTCGAGACAGACTAACGTTGACGCTCATGGTGTGGCTGTTTACCTCTGTCGCGGCACAAGTCACCCACTGAGCGAGATATCTTTGCTGCCTGACGAGCTAACTCTGGCGCTAGCTCGCGCCAGCCAGCAACCCGGGATGGCGAATCCCAGGAAGTTGAACACCGAAATAGCTCTCCGCAGCCCTGAGGCTGGGACCATGCAGTGCCCCAATCCAGACCTGCTCCACAACCCCTCCGGGAGAGACAACCAGGGTCTGGGGCGTTGTGACCAGTTTTAGGGCCACGTCGGACTGGAGATCGACACGGGTGACAACCGGAAGGTCCGTAAGCCTCTGCAGCGCAACGTACTCGTCCAGACCTTCGTCGAGGAGCGACAACACCAGGAAGTCGTACTTTCTTCGGTCGAGCCCCCGGGTGAGTGCGAGCCAGTTGTCCATGTTCTCGATGCACCATCCGCAGCGAGGGGAAAGGAGCAGTAAAACGGTCTTCCGCGGCCCGTGAAAGTCCACGGTCGAGGGGGTCCCCTTCAGGTTCTGGCCGCGCAGCACAGGAAGCCGATCACCCGGCGCGAGCTGTGCGGAGAGCCGAGCAGCGGCCAGCAGACGCTTGAGCTCTTGATTCTGGAGCAGCAGCGCAAAGTTTGCGACGGCCAAGGTCAGGCACAGTCCGGCTAGCACGAGAGCCGGCCCGCGTCGAAGTTGCCAGCCTTCTGCCGGACGGCCCAGCCCGCCATCGGTCTCCCCTGGCTCGCGCATCGGTTCAGATGGCCTCATAGAAGATTCACAAAAACGACCCTAGAATAGGTGCGCATTATCGCAAAGTCAACTCTCTGTATCCAGAGCTGTCTCGGCTGGGTAGGGCCGCACCAGGGAGGGGACAACAAGGGGTGAGGGTCTTCTCCCGCTACAATGCCCCCCGCATGTGGCACCCTGGCGACCGCCTCACCCATCGTTTCAACCCCGAGCTCGGCCCCGGCGTGGTGCGGGAGATCAGCGGCCGGACGGTCGTGGTGGACTTCCCGCAGGCCGGCCAGAGCCTGAGCCTGGCCTCCAGCTCCAACGCGCTCATCCCCTTCACCCTGGCGCCGGGAAGCCGCGCCCGACTCGCTCCGGATGGCGACACCGTGGTCGTCGAAGCCTGCGCGCGCGGGATCTGCCGGCTCGCCGATGGGCGGGACGTTTCGATCGACGACCTCTGGCCGTTGCCGGTCGAGCTGTCGCCGTTGGAGCGCCTGGGCCGCGGGCAGGTCGACGCCTTCGAGGACTTCGCAAACCGGCTCGACGGGCTTCGCCTGCTGCGCCTGCGCGAGGCCGACGGCCTCGGCTCGTTCCTCGGCGGGCGCATCCAGCTCTTCCCTCACCAGCTCTACGCGGCCGAGCGAGCGTGCCACAGCGACCCGGTGCGCTGGCTCCTCGCCGACGAGGTCGGCCTCGGCAAGACGGTCGAGGCCTGCCTCATCATGAACCGGCTCCTCTACACCGGCCGGGCGGACCGCACCCTGGTCGTCGCCCCCGAGACCCTGACCCTCCAGTGGCTCGGCGAGCTGTGGCGCAAATATCACCAGATTTTCGTGCTGATGGACGAGAAGCGCCTGGCCGACGTGGCCCGCGACTACGGGCCGGACATGAACCCGTTCGAGGTCCACCGGCGGTCCATCGTCTCGCTGGAGCTGCTCGCCGCGCGCCGGCGGCTTGCCGAGCAGGCGGCCGAGGCGGGAATCGACCTGCTGGTCGTCGACGAGGCGCACCACCTGCGGCGGCAGCCCGGCCATCCCGGCAGCCCCGAATACCGCGCCGTGGCGCCGACCGCGGCCCTCGGCCGGCACGTGCTGCTGCTCACCGCCACGCCGCTGGAGGACGACGCGCACGGCTTCTTCCGCCTGCTCCAGCTCCTCCGCCCCGAGGAGTTTCCGGAGCGCGAGTCCTTCGAGGAGCGGCTGGCCCGCCGCGAGCCCCTCCCTCCCTGCACCAGCGCCACCCGCCGCGCCGACATCGGGGGCCTGCCGCCGCGGGTGCCGGCCCCGGTGGAGATCGACGACCCTCCAGGCTGGGAGGCCCTGCGCCGTCTCGAACAGCGGATGCGGGAGATGCCGGCCGAAGGTCCGGTGGCCGAGAAGAGGAAGGCCGACCGCATCGTGCGTGCCCTCGCCTCGCCCGCGGCCCTCCTGCCGGTCCTCGACCGGGACGACCCCTCTACAGCCGAGCTGGCCGCCGAGGCGGACCGTTCCGATCCCCGGGTCCGCTGGCTCGTGGAACAGGCGGCGCGCTGGCAGCAGGCCGGCGAGAAGACCCTGATCTTCGTCGCCCACCGCGAGACCCTGGACCGGCTCAAGGGGGAGATCGAACGCACCGGCCGCGCCCGGGTCGGCCTCTTCCACGAGGGGCTCCCCGCGGAACGGCGGGACATCGAGGTGGCGCAGTTCCGCCTCCCCGAAGGGCCGGGCCTGCTGATTTCAACAGAAGCGGGCGGCGAAGGACGCAACTTCGAGTTCTGCCGCCGGCTCATCCTCTTCGACCTGCCATGGAACCCGGCGGTCGTCGAGCAGCGGATCGGCCGGCTCGACCGCATCGGCCGCACGATCCCGACCGAGATCCTCTACTTCCGCCCGCCGGCGGGCCTCGGAAGGACCGTCGCCAACCTCCACGAGGCCATCGGCCTTTTCGAAGAGCCGCTGGGGGGCCTTGAGCGGGAGCTGCGCCACGTCGCCCGGGCGGTCGAGCGGGAAGCCCTGCACGGGTCCGAAGACCCGGACCCGGCGGCCTTCGCGGACGTGCTGCGCGAAGCGCAGGAGGCGCACGACCGGGTGCGGCAGGCCGCCTTCCACGAGCTGCACCGCGACCCGTTCCGCCCCGGGATGGTGCCGGAAATCCTGGCCCGCGTGCCGCCCGACCTCGACCGTCTCAACGAGGACGTGGTGATGCGGGCCCTCCACCGCTTCGGATTCGACACGGACGAGCAGAGCGGACGGCGGACCTGGCTGATCGAGTTCGGCTACGAGGCGCTGCTGGACCACCTCCCCGGCATCCCGCCGGGCTCGCGCTGGCTGGGCACCTTCGACCGCGAGGAGGCGGTCGTCAGGGAGACGCTGGATTTCTTCGCCACCGGCCATCCCCTCATCGAAGGGGTCCTCGCCGAGCTCGAAGAGGGCCCGCGCGGCCGGGTGGCCCTCCTCCAGGTGCCCGGCGACAAGGAGGTCTTCGGCCTCCTCGCCCTCTACCGGCGGGGCCCCGACTTCGAGGTGGTCGCCGTCGACGGCAAGGGCCGGCTCCGTCCGGATCTCGCCAAGCTGCTGACCCGGGAATCCCTGGAAACCGAGCCCATCGATCCCAAGAAGTGGACCGGCCAGGCGAGTTGGAACAAGGTCATCCAGCGCATGGCCGCCGCGCTCCCCGACCCCAAGCCGCTGGCGGTGGCAGCGTTCCGGGTGCGCAAGAGGGGATGATCAGGGGAATTCGACGCCGTCGTAGATGACGGTCAGGGGCAGCTCGCACCCGAGCGAGGCGAGCGGAAGGCTCCTGTCGAGACCGGCGATATCCGAAAGGAGCCAGAAGCCGTTCTCCTGGCGCAGGTACCTCTCGATCGAGGGCCGGTCCTGCGCGGCGAGGACGTATTCCTGCAGGGACTCCAGGGTCCGGTAGCCCTCGGACTTCCGTCCCCGGTCATAGGACTCCGTGGAGGGAGAGAGCACCTCGATGAGGAGCGTGGGGTTGAGCACCGTGTCGCGCCGCTCGTCTGCGAAGCGAGGAGGTCCGCAGACGACCACGACGTCCGGGTAGCTACAGTCTCCGGAGGGGACGCGGATCCGCATCTCGCTGGCGTGGACCTTACAAGGGCCGCCCCGCAGCCGCTGCTTCAGCTCGGCGACGAGATTGCTGATGATCAGGCTGTGCTCCCAACTCCCCCCGGTCATGGCCAGCATCTCGCCGTCGAGGTATTCGTGCCTCTCCTCAGAGCTCCGCTCGAGGGCCAAATACTCGTCGGCGGTCAGGTAGGTCCGCGTGGGCTTGGTCTGGACGGCCATGGCTCTCTCCCTCCGCTCAGACCAGAATACCCCGATCTGTGAAAAAATACCGGCCCGGGAGGATTACCCATGACCGACCCGGCCGTTGCGCCCGGTGCACCGCAGACTTCCCGGCCCCGCCGCCGCGGCTGCGGCAAGGCCGTCTTCTTTCTCGTCCTGCTGCTCCTCGTCGCCGTCGGCGGGGTTTTTCTCTACTCCTGGATCGCCCTGAGCTACAGCTATGCCGACGGGGAACGCGCGGGCTACGTCCAGAAGTTTTCGAAGAAGGGTTGGATCTGCAAGACCTGGGAGGGGGAGTTGGCCATGGTCAACCTCCCCGGGGCCATGCCCCAGATCTTCACCTTCAGCGTGCGCGACGACGCCGTGGCCGAGCGCATCAACCAGACCATGGGCCAGCGCGTCACCATGCACTACGAGCAGCACAAGGGGGTCCCCACCTCCTGCTTCGGGGAGACCCAGTATTTCGTGACCGACATCCGCAGCCTGGAGGGCTCCCCGGCACTGCCCCCGCAGACCACGCCGCCCGCCAGTCAGCCGTAGACGGTTCATGGCCTCCCTCGTGCCTCAGGAGACAGCCCTCTCCGCTGCCGATCTCCTGGTCGGCTGCGTCGCGGAGAACAATCCCAAGTACCTCGGCCAGGCGCTCCGCCTTGTCCAGTCGATCCGCTGGTTCGGCGGCGGCCTTGCGCAGGCAAGGCTGCTGGTCTGCGCCGTGGAGGGGATCGCAGGCTCCTCGCGGAAGGAGCTCGAAAGCTACGGCTGCGAGGTGCGCACCGTCCGGAGCTTCCACCCGAACAATGGCTCCGCGAACAGGTTGCGGTTCTTCGAAGAGGCCTGGGACGAGGGCCGCGAGATGCTCCTCGCCCTCGACTGCGACATGGTGGTCGTGCGCGACCCGCTCCCCCTGATGCAGTACGGGCGGTTGCAGGCGAAGATCGAATCGCTGCCGACGGTGACGCACGACGTCTTCGTGCGCCTCTTTGAACATTTCAAGCTGCCGCTGCCGCTGCGCAGTCATGTCATCGGATGGACCCGTGCTCCGACGATCCCCTATTTCAATGCAGGCTTCATCCTCATCCCATCCAAACTGGCCCGGCAGCTTGTTCCAGTCTGGGGCGGTTTCAACCGCGAGCTCGCCGAGCGCCCCGAGCTGGTGTACCCCTGTGAGCGGCACCTTCACCAGGCAAGCCTCAGCCTGGCCCTGGCGGCCTGTCCCGTGCCTTTCGAGGAGGCCCCGGTCGAGCTGAACTATCAGCTCAATGCGACGCACCTCGAGCCTCCCGAGGGCTTCCTCGCCCGCGATCCCGCCATCCTCCACTACCACGGCCTCGTGGACCCTGCCGGCGCTCTGCTCCCGACGCCCTATCCGCTCGCCCGGATGCGCGGCGAGGTGTTCAACCAGCGGCTGCGCCAGGGGACTGATCGAGGGACTGATCGAGGCCGGGGCCTGCACCCGCCGGCGCGGTCCGCCCCGCCACCGCGGCTCGCCGTGCTCGGCATGCACCGGGCCGGGGTCTCCGCCGTGACGCGGCTCCTCAGCCTGATGGGACTGTGGGCCGATCACGACGATGCTGCGATCCTTGACGATGCCGTGCTGGCGATGCTCGACGCAAGCTGGTCCGAGGTGGATCACCTCGACCTCGGCCGGCTCTCCGCATCCCAACGCTCCGCCTTCGAGGCGCGCGCTCGCGAGCTGATCCAGGGCTTTGACGACCAGGGCCCCTGGGCCGTCACGGATCCGCGCCTCTGCCTTCTCTTCCCGTTCTGGAAGGAGCTTCTGGAGAAGCCTCTCTGCGTGCTGGTCCACCGCGATCCGCTGTCGGTCGCCCGCTCGCTGCAGGATCACGACTGCCTCCCGATCCCGTTCGGGATCGCGCTCTGGGAGCTGCACACCCAGGCTGCTCTGGCGGGCTCGCTCGGCCTGCCCCGCGTCCTGGTCTCGTATCACGACCTGATCGCCGACCCCATGGCCACGCTTCGGCGGTTGCGCGAGGAGATCGCCCGATTCGGGGGCGCCGGCCTCCGCGAGCTGGAGGAGGCTGACGTCAGATCCTTCCTCGATCCTGCCCTGGACCGCCACCCCTGCGACCCCACAGCCCGGCGCAGCTATCTCAATGCCTGTCAGCTCGAGTTGCTGGAAGCCCTGGAAAGCGGCGCCGCTCTCGATCTCGACCCGGTGCCTCCGCTTTCGGCCGGCGCCCGTGATGCGCTCGCTGCGCATCGGTACGCCCTCGTGGAAAGACGCAGGCTCCGCGCGGGGATCGACTACCGCGATGGTGTCATTGCCGAGTCGGAGGTCCGGAGCACCCTGCAGGACCGGGAATCGGTCGAGCTGCAGACCCGCCATGGCGACGAGCTGCTGCGCACCGGGGCGAAGGTGGCAGCGCGGGACCAGTTGCTGGCCGCCGTCTTCGCGTCTCGGAGCTGGCGCATCGGCCACACCGCAAGCCGTCTCCTGCGGCTCCTCACCAGGTCCCGCGAGCCCTCCGCCCCCGACCGGTGGCGCCGGCTCCGTACCCCCTTGACAAAATAGAACGACCGTTCGCATAATACCGCCATGGGCAAGGGAGCCGAGACCCGCGACCGTATCGTCGACCAGGCCGTCCGCCTCGCCAGCCGGGACGGCCTGGAGGGGTTGACCATCGGCACGCTGTCGGCCGAGCTGGGGCTGTCGAAGAGCGGCCTCTTCGCCCATTTCGGCTCCAAGGACGAGCTCCAGCTCCAGGTCCTCCAGAGCGCGGTCCACCGCTTCGAATACGAGGTCATCCGCCCGGCTCTCACCGGGCCGCGGGGCGAGCCGCGCATCCGCGCCCTGTTCGACCGGTGGATCGAATGGATCAACGGCCAGGACATGCCCGGTGGCTGTCCCCTGATCGCCGCCTCGGCGGAGCTGGACGACCGGCCGGGGCCGCTCCGCGATTTCCTGGTCCAGGCGCATCGCGCCCGCGTGGCCGCGCTTGCCAAGGCGGCCCGCATCGCCCAGGAAGCCGGACACTTCCGGACCGGCCTCGACCCCGAGCAGTTCGCTTTCGATTTCTACGCGATCACCCTCGGCTACCACGACTCCCGGCGGCTGCTGCGCGATCCGCGCGCCGAGGCCCGTGCCCGCTACGCCTTCGAGCGGCTGCTCGCCGACTGCCGCGTCTGAGGAGGACGGCCCAATGAGAGAGAACGCCGCTCCACACCGTTTCCAAAATCGTACGATCGTTCGTACCGGAGATCAGACATGCCTCAAAATCAGACCTCGCACGCCTACATCCTCGATGCCGTCCGGACCCCCCGCGGACGCGGCAAGGCCGGCAAGGGAGCTCTGTCCCACATTCATCCCCAGGAGCTGTTCGCCCAGACCCTCGAAGCTCTCGCCGGGCGCACCGGCCTCGACCGGCGGGAGGTCGACGACGTGGTCGTCGGATGCGTCTCCCAGGCGGGCGAGCAGGGAGCGAATATCGCCCGCAATGCCGTCCTCGCGGCCGGCTGGCCCGAGGAGGTGACCGGCGTCACCTTGAACCGCTTCTGTGGCTCCGGCCTCCAGGCGGTCCATTTCGGCGCCATGGGCGTGATGTCCGGGATGCAGCGGCTGGTCGTGGCCGGAGGCGTCGAGAGCATGTCGCGCAACGGCATCGGCTCGGACGGCGCGGGCCAGGACGGCGGCAACCTGCGGCTGCGAGGGAAGGTCTGGCAGGTGCCCCAAGGGATCAGCGCCGACCTGATCGCCACCCTCGAAGGCTTCTCGCGCGAGGACGTGGATGCCTTCGCCCTGTTGTCCCAGCGGCGTGCCGCGCGGGCGCAGGCCGAGTGCCGTTTCTCGCGCAGCCTGTTCCCGGTGCTCGATCCGGAGACCGGCCGGATCGTCCTGGAGAAGGACGAGCACCTGCGCCCGGACACCACCCTGGAGGGCCTCGCCCAGCTCGCCCCCTCGTTCGCGGCCTTCGGCGCCTCCCGGCCCGCGGACAGCGAGGAGACCTGGGACGAGATCGCCCTGCGGCGCTACCCCCAGGTGCAGGAGATCCGCCACGTGCACACCGCCGGCAACTCGAGCGGCGTGGTGGACGGCGCGGCGGCGGTCCTGCTCGCCTCGGAGGAGCACGTTCGGGAGCGCGGCCTGAAACCCCGGGCGCGCATCCGGGCGATGGCCACCGCCGGCGCCGAGCCGGTGATCATGCTGACCGCTCCGACCCCGGCCTCCCGCAAGGCGCTCGCGGCGGCCGGCATGGAGCCGGGCGACATCGACCTCTGGGAGATCAACGAAGCCTTCGCCACGGTCCCGCTGCAGACGATCCGCAATCTGGGGATCGATCCGGAGAAGGTCAACGTCAACGGCGGCGCCATCGCGCTCGGGCATCCTCTCGGAGCCACGGGAGCCATGCTCCTGGGCACGGCCGTGGACGAGCTCGAACGGCGCGGCCTGGGCACAGCGCTCATCACGCTCTGCATCGGCGGCGGCCAGGGGATCGCCGCGGTGATCGAACGGGTGTGAGACGCTGTGGAAGGACACGGCTGGTCAAGTTATCGACGAGCCCATACCGTGCATTGGACGCGGGTGGGTTCGACGAGGAATGCGGGATCGGGGTGGTTTTTCTCGCGGAGCTCCCGGCGTGCCGTCGGAATGCCGAAACCGAAGCGCTGCACGAGCCCCAGCACGCGCATCGCCTCGGCAAGGATCGGATTGCGGTAGTCGACGACGCCGGGTTGCCCGAACGTCTCCGAGGTGACGATGCCGTAGGGACCGCCCGGGCTGATGATCTCGATGCGATCGTCGAACCAGTAAACGCGGATCGGCGAGTTCGTCCCCTCATAGGCTCGGTGCATGACAGCATTGCGGACGAGCTGCTGCAGGGCGGCCATCGGATAGGTGGAAGAGCGGGTCTCGACCGGCCCGGAGGTGAAGTCGACCGCCGTCCGGTTGTGCGCGGCGAGCTTTTCGTCGACGCGCCGAACCAGGTCCCCGATCGGTCCCTCCAGCACGGCCTCGTCGCGGACCGGATCGCCCCATTCCAGGCCGGCCACGCGAAGGAATTGCACATAGGCGCTCGGGATGAAATCCCGCGGGCGGGTGCCAAGGACGAGGATCCCGGCCACCGTCGGCGTCGGAACATCGGTCGAGAGGACCATCTTGGTCGAGGCGAGACGCTGCTCATAGCTGCGGTCGTTCGCGGCCAGCACCTCGGCGCTGAATGCGGAGGGCAGGTAGTCCTCCTCGAAACGCCGCCGGCTGAGGTCGGCCAGCGTGGCCGCGGGAACGGGTTGCGCATCGAAATGGGGATCGCGGTGCCGTCTCTTCTCGTTCAAGATGCGCTCGTCCTGGGCGATGGCCCTTCTCGGTCCGACGCGGACCCAGATCCGTCCCTTGAAACGAGCAGGAGGTGAATCCGCAGGCCAGACGGTCACGACGGCCATTTCAGAGCCACGGAGCAGGTGCTTCCCAACGGTCAGCGTCGGCGGCGGGACGATGTTGCCGTCGGTCTTCATGTCTGCGAGCTGGCGGAGGAGCTCGTCCGTCACCGCCAGCCCCGCCGGGCTCCCGTCGTCCCGCGCGCCGATGAAGATCACGCCCGGCCGCCGGTGGTCGGGCAGGTCATTGGCGAACGCACAGACGGCCTCACGTACCTTGGTTGGCGCGTCACCCTTGAAGGATTCTTTCCGCTCGGCCACATCCGATTCGAGGTCGCAGAGCATGGCCTCCAAGTCTTGTTCGCTATAAGGCCGTCATGGGCCCTCTCATCTGCTGGATGGTTCACGATAGCTCCGGAGCTGCTGGCCGGAAAGCGGTTTCCGGCCCCGCCGAGTATATCGAGCGTCAGCTCCGCATCAGCCGCTTCAATATCTGAATCTGTCCGGCGTGGTAGATGTCGTGAAACGCCACGCCGGAGATGAGGTCGTCCAGCCGGGTCTTGCTGCCCGGAGGAATCTGGTCGAGGGCATCGTCGGGTAGCTCCTCGACCGCCTCGCGCAGCTCGCGGTGCATCCGGCCGAGGAGCGCGAGATCCTCCTTCCAGGCCTTCTCGTCCGGATCGCGATCGGTAGGGCCGAGCGGCCGGGGAAACCAGTTGCTCCCTTTCAAGGGGAACGAGCCCCGCTCGCCGCCACGGAGGCGGCGCGCCACCGAGTATTTCCAGTAGGCGGCGTGGACCGCCAGCTCCCAGATGTTGTGCCGGTCCGGGGCCGGCCGCCAGGCTGCCTCCTCGGCCGTCACCCCGCGCAGCGAGCCGCGCAGGTTGGTGCCGTGCCAGGACTTGCGGTCGAAGCCCTGGTCGAGGATCCGCAGGAGCATCTGGACGCGCGGGCCAGGTATTGGGGGCATGGGGGCTCCTCACTGCACGACGCTGTTCAGGGCGTCGATGATGGCCGGCACGTCGTCGCTCTCGGTCATCCGGATCAGCTCGACGGCCTTGCCCACGACCCCCACGGGGTTGGCGATGATCTTGCCCAGGAACGAGACCTTGCCGTCGAGAGCGTCGATGGTGATCTCCTGGAGGCGCAAGGGCAGATGGGCCAGGATCACGGCGTGGTTCCAGGCGTCCTGCCGCGCCACGTCCATGCTGAAGCCGAGCACCTCGGCCGCGTCCTTCCCGCCGATCTTCTCGAGCAACCCGATCATCGGCGAAAAACGGCCGATCACGGCCTCGACGGGCGGGATGAGGAGTAGAAGCGGGTACGCATGGTGGCTTGCATGTCTTCTCCGGTTGACCCCAACCGATTCTATGCGGTCTTGGACCGTTTTTGGTTCCCCGCCCCCCTTGCGGAAGGCGTTTTTTGCGCCAATGCTGGGGAGTGGTATGAAGACCGATGCGGGGCAGTGCATTCCGGTCTGGACCGCCGACACCGAGCTGCCGGTCCGCAGCCCTCTGACCGCGGACGCCCGGGCCGACATCTGCATCGTCGGAGCCGGCATCGCCGGGCTGTCGACCGCCTGGCACCTCGTCCAGAGCGGCGTCTCGGTCGTGGTTCTCGACGACGGGCCGATCGCCGGGGGCGAGACGAGCCGCACCACCGCCCACCTCTCGAACGCGCTCGACGACCGCTACTACGAGCTCGAACGGCTGTTCGGGCAGGACGGGGCGCGGCGCGCCGCCGAGAGCCACACGGCGGCGATCGAGCGCATTGGCGAGATCGTCGCCCGCGAGGAGATCGACTGCGGCTATGAGCGGCTGGACGGATATCTCTTCGCGCCGCCGGGCGAGACGGTCGACGAGCTGAGCCGCGAGCTCGATGCCGCCCGCCGTGCGGGCCTGACCGGCGTCGAGCGCGTGCCGCGGCCCCACTGCCCGACTTCGACACCGGACCGTGCCTGCGCTTCCCCGGCCAGGGCCAGATCGACGCGGTCCGCTACCTCGCCGGGCTGGCGCGCGCGGTCGAGCGCCGGGGCGGCCGGATCCACACCGGGACGCGCGCCGTCCGCGTCGAAGGAGGGTGCGACGCCCGGGTCCAGACCGCGGGCGGGCCGGTGGTGCGGGCCCGCGCCGCCGTGGTCGCGACCAACGCACCGATCGTCGACGACCTCTTCAAGGACGTGATCCAGGCCGCCTACCGGACCTATGTGATCGGCGCACGGATCGACCACGGCGCCATTCCGAAGGCCCTCTACTGGGACACCCTGGACTCCTACCACTACGTGCGCCTGCGCGGCGGCTCCCACAACGGCGATACGGACATCCTGATCGTGGGCGGCGAGGACCACCGGACGGGCCAGCGGGACGACGGCGACGAGCGCTTCCTGTCGCTTGAGGCCTGGACCCGGCAGCGGTTCCCGATCCGGGAGGTCGAATTTCGCTGGTCCGGGCAGGTCCTGGAGCCGGTGGACAGCCTCGCCTTCCTCGGACGCCCGCTGACCGGCCCCGGCAACGTCCTCATCGCCACCGGCGATTCGGGGCACGGCATGACGCACGGCACCATCGCCGGCATGCTCCTCACCGACCTGCTCCTCGGCCGGGAGAATCCCTGGGCGGGCCTCTACGACCCCCGCCGCGCGCGCTGGGCCACGGAGCGCGACTTCATCGTCGAGAACGCCAACATCCTCGCGCAGTATGCGGACTGGCTGACGCCGGGCGAGGTCGAGTCCGAGCGCGAGATCCTGCCGGGAGGAGGGGCCGTCGTACGGCGCGGGCTGGCCAAATACGCCGTCTACCGGGACGAGAACGGCGTCCTCCACGAGAGGTCCGCCCTGTGCCCCCACCTGGGCTGCGTCGTCCACTGGAATTCGACCGAATCCACCTGGGATTGCCCTTGCCACGGCTCGCGCTTCGACCCCTACGGCAGGGCCCTCAACGGGCCGACGAACAAAGACCTGGGGTAGACGGCTCCTCACCCCCTGTCCCCCTCTCCCATCGCCCTCCCCCCAACCGGGAGAGGGGGGACGCATGCGGAGCTTTCAGGGCAAGGTCGACCCGATATCTCCTCAAACAGGCTGTAGGGGCGCAGCATGCTGCGCCCGCCAAGCAGACCTTTACCAGGGTGCTCCTGCCGCTCGTCTGACGGCGGGGGCGGTGAAGGGATAGGGCGGCCCAACCAAACTACCGAAGGTCAACAAACATCATTGCCCTGGTGTCTATCTAACCAGGAGCGGGGATCGAGGGCGTTGATATTGATTCTCGGAATTTAGGATTGCGGAGAATAGGAGATGATGGAGCTCTGCGCTTCGGGGTCTACCGAGTTAACATCTTATGGCTCACCGATCGCCACTTAGGGCTCGTCACGAAATAAGTGTCGCAGTTTCGGTCTTCCAAAGAAGCTCGCCAGCGATCCAGGAAGGTTCTCACCGCAGAGCCCGGTCTATCGTGTCATGCTGAACGGGAGTGTAGGATCTAGGGCGGGAAGCCGGCAGTCCTGCTGGTCCCGCGGACTGGTTCGAACTCCCCGCGGTGGATGGAGCTGCTGCCGCGGTGGGCGTTGCCGCCGCCGCGGCAGCGGTTCGAACTTCCCGCGGTGGCTGTAGCTGGTCCCGCGGCGGGCGTTGTCGCCGCCGCGGCAGCGGTTCGAACTTCCCGCGGTGGCTGTAGCTGGTCCCGCGGTGGGCGTTGTCGCCGCCGCGGCAGCGGTTCGAACTCCCCGCGGTGGCTGTAGCTGGTCCCGCGGCGGGCGTTGTCGCCGCCGCGGCAGCGGTTCGAACTCCCTGCGGTGGCTGTAGCTGGTCCCGCGGTGGGCGTTGTCGCCGCCGCGGCAGCGGTTCGAACTCGCGCAAGGGCCGAGCCATCGCCCACTGGGAGCGCCGGCGTCCCGCCGGCCCACAGTCCCCGCGGCTACGGCGACCGGCGATGGGCCTCCGCAGCCAGCCCGAACCCCCACCTCGCTTCCCGCCGTTCTTCCCAGAAGGCCGGGCTTTCGGCCCGCTGTCTTGATGATGCCGGCGAGACGCTGGCGCTCCTAGCGTCGCGCCGTACCTTTGGTGCAGTCGTCAGACGGCGTTGACTTCCCGGGGCGAGAGAGCCCGCAGATGAGACACTTATTTCGTGACGAGCCCTTAGCCTCGTACTCCTGCTTTTACGACTTCCTTCGCGACATCGCGGTAAACGAGTGGACTAACGAGATTCATTACTGTGACGCCATTTCACTGGAGACACGCGAGACGTCGAGTTCCAGCTCTCGCATTTCCGGATCCCTGCCGACCGGCCGCAAGGCTACTGTTCAACAGGAGCTCGTCCTCTCTGTGGCGAGTGGAGCTGCCGTCCGGATAATCGTAGATGATGCCTATATCCGGGAGGTCACAGGCGCCGAACGACTTCCTGAATCTGGCGCCGAAAGGGCGGTGACGGTGATCCGGGCGATGCTCCGGGACAAGAAACGCAAGGAGTCCGAACCGGGCATTGCGACTGCGGCCTGACCCGGGAAGCTCGTTGGTAATAGACGACGGATATGCAACTCATTCGCTGCCGCGTTCTAACTTAGCTTGCCCAACAGGAGCAAGCCTTCGTCACGCGAGCCCAGAGCCGCACGGCCCTGCTCGAGTCCCTGGCACCAGATCCCAACGGGCGGATGACTTTCCCGGGCGAGGGAGCCCCGCAGATGAACATCGCGCCAGCGGAGCTTGCGTTGGCCTGGAGGAGCTTACGGCAAGCCGACGTAAGCTTGCATCGGCGTGGCGGAGCTTACATCGCGCCAGCGGAGCTTACGTTGAGCCAATGTAAGCTTGCATTGGACCAGCGGAGCTTGCATCAGCCTGGCGGAGCTTACGGCGAGCCGATGTAAGCTTACACCGCCGTGGCGGAGCTTACATCGCGCCAGCGGAGCTTACGTTGGGCCAATGTAAGCTTGCATTGGGCCAGCGGAGCTTGCACCAGCTTGGCGGAGCTTACGGCGAGCCGATGTAAGCTTGCATCGGCGTGGCGGAGCTTACATCGTGCCAGCGGAGCTTACGCTGAGCCGACGTAAGCTCCGCTGAAGCAACGCAAGCTCCGCCAGGCTGACGCAAGCTTGCCCTGAGCCGCGGTAAGCTCCTCCACGACGACCCAAGCTCCGCCAGGACGCCACTCGCTTACCTTGAAGCGAGGCAAGCTCCGCTGAGGCGGTGCAAGCTCCGCCAAACCGCCATAAGCCTGCCCAGAGACGAGGCAAGCTCCGCTGAGCGGGCGAGGATCCCGGCGGGCGGGACGCCCGCGGTCCCAGGGAGAAACTGCGCCTGGAGCCGGCTCCCAGGTTATCCTCTATTCATGGCCCGTCCGATCCCGGCCACGGAGCCCTTCACGACCCACGAGGTCTTCAACCAGCCTCCGCCGCTGGAGGACTACAACGTCTTCGCCTGCGACCGGGTGCTCGTCGAGGCGCTCCGGCGGGAGGGGGCGGGGTGGGCGGAGGAGCGGGCTCGGGCTTTCGGCGCGATTGTGGGGCGGCGGGAGACGATCTCCTGGGGGTTCCAGGCGAACGAGAACCGGCCGTTGCTGCGGACGCACGACCGGACGGGACGGCAGATCGACGACGTCGAATTCCATCCCTCCTGGCATGCCCTCCTGGGCCTGGGGGTCGAGCATGGGCTGCATGCTTTGCCCTGGTGCGAGCCGCAGGCTGGTGCTCATGTGGCTCGGGCGGCCCTGTTCATGACGCTCGCCCAGGTCGAGGCCGGTGTGGGCTGCCCCCTGTCCATGACCTACTCGGCCATACCGGCCTTGCGGATGCAGCCGGAGCTGGCCGCGGAGTGGGAGCCCCGGATCTGCTCGTATGCCTATGACCCGCGGCTGGTGCCGCCCGGCGAGAAGGCCGGCGCGCTCTTCGGCATGGCCATGACCGAGAAGCAGGGGGGATCGGATGTGCGGGCCAATACGACCCGGGCGGTCCCCCTTGGGGATCGATTCGAAGGTGGTCCCGGGGCCGAGTACGAGCTGACCGGCCACAAGTGGTTCTGCTCGGCTCCCATGTGCGACGCCTTCCTGGTCCTGGCTCAGGCTCCCGGCGGCCTCTCCTGCTTCCTGGTGCCGCGGATCACTCCGGACGGCGCGCGCAACCGTTTCCATCTGCAGCGCCTCAAGGACAAGCTCGGCAACCGGTCGAACGCCTCCAGCGAGGTCGAATTCCACGCCGCCTGGGCGCGCCTGGTCGGCGCGGAGGGACGCGGCGTGCCAACAATCCTCGAGATGGTCGTCCATACGCGGCTCGACTGCGTCCTCGGATCGGCGGCCTCGCATCGACAAGGGACGCTCCAGGCGCTCCACCACGCCCGCCACCGCCGGGCCTTCGGCCGGCTCCTGATCGACCAGCCGCTGATGCGCAATGTGCTGGCGGATCTGGCCCTGGAGTCCGAAGCCGCGACGGTCTCCGCCCTGCGCCTCGCCCGTGCCTTCGACGATGCGCAGACCGGCGACGAGGAGGCCGCCACGTTCAAGCGGCTGGCGACCGCGGTCCTCAAGTACTGGATCTGCAAGCGGGCGCCGGTCCATGCCGCGGAAGCCCTGGAGTGCCTGGGCGGCAACGGCTACGTCGAGGAGTGGCCGCTGGCCCGCCTCTACCGCGAGGCCCCGCTGAACTCCATCTGGGAGGGCTCCGGCAACGTACAGTGTCTGGATGTGCTGCGCGCGCTCCAGAAGACGCCCGAATCGCTTGCCGCCCTGCTCGCGGAGGTCCAGCGGGCCCTGGGCGGCGACGCCCGGCTGGACGCCTTCGCGGACCGGCTGCGGGACGACCTCGGCCGGCGGATGGACCCGGCCGGGCTCGAAACCCAGGCGCGGCGCCTGGTCGAGCGGCTGGCCCTCGCTCTCCAGGCATCCCTCCTCGTGCGCCACGCCCCGGCCGCGGTGGCGGACGCCTTCTGTGCGACCCGCCTGGCCGGAGAGGGTGGACGCGCCTTCGGGACGCTTCCCCCGGAGACCGACTTCGCCGCCATCCTCGAACGGCACACTCCCTCCATGTAGCTCACGCCGGCCCGCTGACAAGGGGCAATCCACCAAAAAATCTGATCCGGAGGGGGCTTGATGTGGGCAATTGCGATATATTGAAGCATTAGGCTCACGCAGATCATGGCGATTCGGCGCTCGCTCGTCCCGCTGCTCGCGGCGGTCTTCCTGGCTTCGGAGGTGGTTTTCTGCCAATCCGCCCCCGCCGAGCCGGCTGTCGCCGTGCGCCCCGGACCGGCAGGCTCTCCGGCCGAGCAGGACAAGTGGCTCTCATTCCGCGACTTCGACTGGAAGGACGGGCTCCGGTCGAGCGTGCTCAACCTGGCCGTCGATCCGCGCGGATACGTCTGGGCCGGCACTCCGGAGGGGGTAAGCCGGTACAACGGCCGGCTCTGGCAAAAGTTCGACATCCCGCACTCGGGAGCCCCGATGGCGGTCAATGCCATCCTTGGGACCCGCGGAACCCGCGACGGCTCCCTGTGGTTTGGCACGGAAGACCGCGGCCTTTTTCGATATCGCGACGACGAATCTTGGAAACAGTTCCGCAAAGGCTCCGGTCTGCCAGCCGATTCCGTGCAGGCGCTCGCGGAAACCATCCACGGCGGCCGGAGCGTGGTCTGGGTCGGCACCCAGTCCGGCCTCTCCCGCTGCATGGGGGATCGGTGTCAGCCGGTGCCGGCGATCCAGGGCTACTTGATCCAGGCCCTGCTCCCCATGCAGACCGACGAGGGCCGGCTTGTCCTCTGGGTCGGCACGACCAGTGGGTTGCTGCGCCTCGAGCAGATCGATGGACCGAGCCCCGTTCTGGCGCCGGACGTCTTCGACCGGCGCAACGCGCTGGCCGACGGCGCGGTGCGCAGCCTCGCGGAGACGGGCGCCCCCGGGGGCCCGCGCACGCTCTGGGTGGGGACCGAGAAAGGCCTCTCCTCGCTGCGCGAGGGGATCTGGACCCGGTATGACAAGGCCAGCGGTTTCCCGAAGGGGGCGGTCCGTTCGCTGCAGCCCGCGCTGTCCGACAAGGGGAAGCCGATCCTGTGGGCCGGGATCCTGGGATCGGGTCTGGTCCGCTTCGCGGAGGACGGCTCCTGGCAGGTCTTCGACATGCGGTCGGGCCTGCTGGCGAACCACGTCTACAGCCTGGCCGTGACACCGCCGCAGGGCACTCTCTGGGTGGCCACCGCGGCCGGTGTCTCCCGGCTGGAGCGCGAGCACTGGGTGCTGATCAACTCGCGGTACGGTTTGCCGAGCAGCTTCGCGATCGGCGTGGGAGAGGCGGTCTTCCCCGACGGAGCCCGCAGCTTCTGGGTGGGCACGTTCAGCGGCATCGCCCGGCTGACCAAAGACGGTTGGCAGCGGTTCACGCCCCGCCCGGGCGCCGATTCCCCGGTCGTCCTCGATGCGACCAACACCACCGAGGAAGACGGCACGCACGTCTTCTGGATGGCTTCCTTCGAGGGGCTCTACCGCCACGCCCGCGGCCGCTGGACGCTCCTGGACTCCAGCAATTCCCCCCTGCCGTTCGACTGGACGACCTGTCTGCTCGCCGCCCCCGGCAAGCGGGGCGACGCACTTTGGGTGGGAACGGCCAATGGGCTTGCACTGTTCGAAAGGGGACGCTGGACGGTGTTCCGCGCCGGCTCCGGCCTCCCCGGAGAGAAGATCCGGACCCTGCTCCGGACACAGGCTCCCGGCGGCGAGGCCGCCATCTGGGTGGGCACGCACAACGGCATCGCACGCTACTCCGCCGGGCGCTGGGCCACGGTCAATCTCCCCTGCCTGCCCCATCCGGGGGTCTACTCGCTCCAGGCCACCACGGGGCCGGACGGCACCGGCTGGCTGTGGATGGGCACCCGCGGCGGCCTGGCGCGCGTCCGCATCGACCCGCAGGGCATCCAGCCGTCGACCTGCCAGGCACTGACCGACACGACACAACCAAACAGCCTCGAAGATCCCTGGATCCTGCAGATCCAGACGGATGAGTACCGCCGGGTCTACCTCTTCACCGAGCAGGGTGTGTTCCGTCTCATCGTGGGCCAGGAGCTGAGGCGCGCCCAGATCGTGAACGTGCTGCCGGACGTGCGGTTCAACCGCGCTTCCTTCAAGGACCGCCTCGGCCGCATCTGGGGAGCATCGAGCGCCGGCGCGGCCGTCGTGGCTCCGCAGCCTCCTCTGTCCGGGAGCGCCCAGTCGGAGCCGGCTCCTCTCCTGTTCGAGGAGATCCGGGTCGGCGGCAAGGAGCATGCCCTGTCCGGTGCCGACCTGCGCCACGACGAGAACAGCCTGGAGATCCAGTACGCCCTGCTGAGCTACCGCCGCGAAAACGGCATCCGCTTCCGCACTCAGCTCAAAGACCTGGAGCACGAGCCCACGGATTGGACCCCCGAGGCCCGGACCGTCTTCAACAAGCTTCCCCAGGGGAGCTATATCTTCCAGGTCTGGGCCAAGGACGCCGACCAAGTCGAGACAGGTCCCATCGAGGTGAAATTCCGAGTCCTCCCCGCCCCTTGGAAGACCGTGGGGGCGATGCTGCTCTATGCTCTCGCGCTCACCGGCCTGGGCTACGGCGTGAACCGCCTGCGGACCCGCAACCTGGCCCGGCGCGCCGAGCTCCTCGAAGGGGTGGTGGGCGAGCGCACCCGCGAGCTCGCCGAGGCCAACCGCAAGCTGGAGATGATGTCGGTCACCGACCCGCTCACCGCCCTGCACAACCGCCGGTTCGTGGCGCTCAACCTGGAGGCCGACATCCAGCGCGCCATTCGCAACTACCGGGGGACCGCGGAGCCGGTGGACCGCAACCGCGACCTGCTCCTCTATCTGATCGACCTCGATCACTTCAAGAAGGTCAACGACCGCGCCGGCCATATCGCGGGCGACGCCGTGCTGGTCGAGATGGCGCGGCGCCTGCGCGAGGTGGTGCGCTCCTCCGATGTCGTGGTCCGCTGGGGCGGCGAGGAGTTCCTGATCATCAGCCGCTGGGCGGACCGCAAGGCCGGCGGCCTGCTGGCGTCGCGCATCCTGGAGGCCGTCGCGGGCAAGCCGTTCGTGGCAGGCCCCGACATGCTGCTCGGCGTCACCTGCTCGATCGGCTGGGCGCCGTTCCCCTGGCACCCCGAATCGCCCGATGCGCTCTCGTTCGACCAGGTCATGGCGCTGGCCGACCGCGGCCTCTACCTCGCGAAGGGTGGAGGCCGGAACCGCTCCGTGGGCGTGCTCCCCGAGGGAGAGTGCCTGGGGGAGACCACGATGGTCATCGACGTCGACTTCCTGGAAATGCTGGACGGCCGCCGGTCCGTCGAGCTGGAGCAGCTCGTCGGTCCGGGCGCCATCCCGGCGGCGTAGACCTCACCCCCTGTCCCCCTCTCCCATCGCACTCCCACCGACCGGGAGAGGGGGACAGGGGGTGAGGCTTCAACCGAACGCCGGCCCGGCCGCCCGGAACGCCTTCACCATCTCCTCCAACAGCTCCGGCCTCTCTGCCATCACCTGCAGAGCGCGCTCGTGCGGTGTGGCCCTTGCGACCACCTCCCGAGCCCGGCGCACCCGCTCGCACCAGGCCTCCCGGCCGAGCTCCGGCCGGGGGAGCCGGGCCGGCACGTGCTGCCCCAGAAGGAGGGCGTCGATCCCTTCCGGAC
The DNA here is from genome assembly GCA_963842525.1 of uncultured Holophagales bacterium. GTDB lineage: Bacteria > Acidobacteriota > Thermoanaerobaculia > Multivoradales > UBA5704 > UBA5704. The sequence continues at coordinate 59,418 of CAWJGT010000004.1, read as the reverse complement.
CCCACAGCGGATCGGGGTAATCGAAGGCGGCACGGGCCGCCGGATCGTAGGACAGCGGCCCCCGCTCCCGGAACGCCGCGAGCAGCTCCTCGTGCCGTGAGACATCCACCTTCTCGCCGCAGGCCCGCCAGAACGGAGTGTCCAGCCGGCGGTTGAAGCGGTAGTGGATGGCCAGGAACCAGCGCAGGTAGTCCCACCAGGCGGCCACCTTGCGGCTGAGCTGCTCCGGCAGGCCTCGTTCACCCCGGCGCAGCGGGAAGACCCGCACCAGGAGCCCGATCTTGCGGATCAGCATGTGAAGGGCCGTGGACTCCAGCGGCTCGACGAAGCCGTACGCATTGCCGAGGGCCACCACGTTGCCCTTCCAGAAATGCTCGTGGCGGCCGGCCCGGAAGCGGACGAGCCGCGCCGGCCCCATCCCGGGGTTGGCCCGGCGCATCTCGGCCTCGGCCTCTTCCGGCGTCTGGAAGGCCGAGGCGAAGACGTAGCCCCGGTGGTCGGCGTCGGCCTGCGGCGTGCTCCAGCACCAGCCGCAGCTCATCGTCTCGGCCGTGGTGTAGGGGCGGAGCTTCCCGCCGTGCGGCACCGGACCGACCACGGCGCGGTCGGTCCACAGGCTTTCCTCGAAGCTGACCCAGGGTGAGCCCAGGGCCTGCTCCAGCAGGAGGGAACGGAACCCCGAGGCATCAATATAGAGGTCGTACGAAAGCCGCCGGCCATCGTCCGTCACCAGGGCGCGGACCTCGGTCCCGTCCTCCGACCGCTCGACGGAGGCAATGGCGGCGTCGATCCGCTCGATGCCCGCCGCGGCGGCCCGGCGCTGCAGCCAGGCCACGAACCGCTCGTTGTCCAGATGATAGGCGGCCTCGGTCCCCAGCCGGTTGATCCATCCCGCCCCATCGGCCTCATAGAGCGGCACGGCGCCTGCCGTCATCAGCATGGACTGGAGCGAGCAGCTCCGGATGTCCCCCTCGTAGACGAACGGCTCCAGGGCGTGGACGGGACCGAAGGGATAATTGAAGTCGCCGTCGCCGGGCCTCCCCCACAGGAAGCGGATGCCGAGCTTCAGGGTCGGCCGGACCTCGCGGAACAGCTCGTGGATGTCGAGCCCCAGGTCGACGTGGAGGAACTGGGGCATGAGCGGCGTCGTCGCCTCGCCCACGCCGATGATCGGCAAGCCGCTCGATTCGATCAGGGTGACCGCCAGGCCCGGGACCTTGCGGCGCAGGGCGAGCGCCGCCAGGTATCCGGCCGTGCCGCCGCCCAGGATGCCGATCGAGGTGACGAGCCCCTCGGGATCGGAGGGGACCGTCCGCGGAGGACGCCGCTCCACCGACTCGACCCGCATTCGCTCGGCCCGTCCGGCGAGCCCTGCCGGGTCGTTCCCCGGGGCCGCACCGCCGCAGACCGGGCAGCCGGCGATCCGCTCGACCGGCAGGTGGCGGGTCTCTCCAGAGGGAGTGACCTGGAGGATCCGCTGCAGCAGCGCAGGCTCACCCCGCGGGTCCATGGCCTGCCGGACCTCCCGGACCAGCGCCGCAACGGCCCGGTCGAGCCCGGCGGAGCCCTCCAGAGAGCCCGACCGCAGACCTCCGGCGACGGCGAGCAGCGCAGCGGGCTCGAGCCGCAGGAACCCCAGGGCGGCGAGCTGCGCGCAGGCGAAACAGGGGCTCGCGCCCGGCACGGCGACCGGGCCCAGGCGGAGCCCGTCGGGGTCCGCGGTCAGGAAGAGGCTCGGAACACTCGCCTCGATCCAAACCCTTTGGAAGCTCGAACAGCCTCTGATAGGAAGCTCCCTCCAGGGCGCAGACCGCGAAGGCCGCACGCTGGACCTCTCCGGACCCGACGGTGAAGCCGGCTCCTTCCAGCTCCGCAGCGAGCCGCTGCCTCGCTGCACCCTCGGCAAGGAGCACGATGAACGGGCCTGCCAGCCGTGGGGGCGGAACAACGTGGACCAGCTCGCCGGCCACGTTCCCCAGGAGCCGGAGGACCGCCTCGGGGTCGTACTCCTCCGCGAGCGCCCGGCACACCTCCTCGACGGTGCGCTCCCCATCCACTGCGGAGAGCACCCGCTCGAGATCCTCGCGGGCCAGTCCACCCAGCAGGCTCACCCCGGCCGCGTGCCGGACGAGGACGCGGCCGTCGGGCAGAAAGACGGCCTGCGCCGCGGGGTCGCGGCGCAGCACGCCGGTTCGGGACAGGCGGCTCAATTCAGAACCTGACCTCGATCCGCGAGTAGACGAACCTCCCGTTCATCCCGAACGGGGAGTGGCTCGGGTAGGTGAAAATACCGAGGTTGGCGTTGTCCGGCAGGTTGCGGTCGGGGAACGCGTCGAAGAGGTTCTGGGCCCCGACCGCCAGGGTGAAGCGCGGGAACTTGTACCCGACCTCGAGGTCGGCCAGCCATTCGGCTTCGAAGGTCTGGTCCACGACCCGGCGGTCGACCAGGCAATACTCGCCGAAGCGGCTTCCGCGCGTCGCGACGAAGAGCCGGTCGCGCTCCCAGTCGGCGGCCAGGCGGAGGCTGTCCTTGGGCTGGCCGCACTCGACCCGCAGGCGCTCGGTGCGGTCGAACAGGACCTCCTGCAGACCGGAGAGCTGCGGCGGCGTCGGGGCCACGCGGACGACCTCGTTTTCGGTTTTGTTGTAGCCGGCCGACAGCCGCAGGGTCCCCGCATTGCCGGCAGCGCCGAGCTTCCGGCCGTAGCTCGCCGTCAGGTCATAGCCCTCGGTCCGGGTGTCGATGGCGTTGGTGAAGAAGCGGGCGCCGTTGACGTTGAAGGGGGCGAGCAGGGCCGCCACCTGGGGTCCGGTGAAGTTGCCCGAGAGCACGATCCGGTCCCGGATGTCGATGCGGTAGAAGTCGGCCCCGAGCTTCGAGCGCGCTGATCGGCGTCCAGGCGACGCCGAAGCTCAGGTGGTCCGACTCCTCGGGCTGCAGGTCCCGGGCCCCGAGCGCTCGCGCCACCGGGCTTCCCACCGGGAAGGTGCCGACCTCGAACGGCACGAGCACGCCGCCCACGGCCAGGAAGTTGGTGCTCACCGTCGAGAAGAAGGCCTGGCCCAGCGACGGGGCGCGGAAGCCGGTGCTCACCGCGCCGCGCAGCACCAGGGACTGCACGGGCTGGAAGCGGGCGGTCAGCTTGTAGTCGCTGGTATTGCCGAAGTCCTCGTAGTCCTCGAAGCGGCCGGCGAGCCCCAGGCGCAGCTTCTCGAAGACGTCCCCTTCGACGTCGACGTAGAGCGCGTAGCTGTCGCGGTTGACGTCGACCTCGTTGGACGGCCGGAAGCCGGGGAAGACCTGTGCTCCGGCCGGCGCCTTGGCGCCGAACTGGTCCGGGAAGCCGCCGTCGATGTAGGAGGCGGGCTCGCCGGCGGTGATCTGGTAGCCCTCGCGCCGGAATTCGGCGCCGAAGGCGACGTTGAGCGGACCGGCGAGCCCGACCTCGAAGCCGCGGCTCAGGTCCAGGTTGGCCACCCACTGGTCGAAGCCGAGGGAGCCGGCGTCGAAGCTCGTCTGGTTGGGCGGGCTGGTGGGGCCGAGCGAGACGTTCAGGCTGTTGCTGACGTTGAACTGGAACTCGTTGTCCCCATACTGAGCGCTCGCGTCCCAGAACCACTCCCCGGCCGCGCCGCGCACCCCGGTCGTCAGCGAGAGATCGGTGACCTCGGGCTCGATGAGCGGCAGGAACCCGTCGGGGTAGATCGCCGGCAGGTTGCGGTTTTCGAGCGCGCGCCGGAAGAAGCCGCCGTGCGAGCCCTCGCGCCGGCTGACGCCGCCGAAGGTGTAGAGCGAGGTGCCACCGCCGCCGATCGGCGCCGAGCCGTTGAAGAAGCCCATGATGTCCTGGGTCTCGGCGTCCCCCCAGTGGTGGTTGGGCTGCGCGACCTGATTGACCGAGCCCTGCGGGCGGGGGTCCGGGCCGGCGCGATTGGTGTCGCCGCGGTCGCGGTACTCGACGGTGGCGAACAGCTCGCCGCGGCCGAACGACCAGCCATCGCTGACGCCGGCGTCGACCAGCTCGCCGTCGCCGTGCGTGGTGGCACCCGTCTTCAGGCCCAGGGTGAGCGGCGAGGAGCCGGACTTGAGCACCAGGTTGATGACCCCGGCGATGGCGTCGGAGCCATACTGGGCGGCGGCGCCGTCGCGCAGGATCTCGATCCTCTCGATGGCCGAGGCCGGGATCGCGTTCAGGTCGACGCCGGTCGAGCCGCGGCCGATGCTGCCGTTGACGTGCACCAGGGCGCTCGTATGGCGGCGCTTGCCGTTGACCAGGACGAGCACCTGGTCGGAGCCGAGGCCGCGCAGCGTCGCCGGCCGGACGGTGTCGGTGCCGTCGGTGACCGTCGGCCGCGGGAAGTTGAACGAGGGGGTGAGCATCTCGAGGATCTGGTTGGTCTCGCTGGCGCCGGTGGTCTGGATCTGCTCGACCGTGAAGACGTCCACGGGCACCGACTTCTCGGCCGCCGAGCCGCTGGCGCGCGATCCCACGGTGATCGACTCGTAGAAGGAGATGCCCAGGACGACATCCTGGCTCACCGTCCCGGGCGTGAGGGCGATCTCGACCGCGCTCGTATCGAGGTCCGGGAACGTCACGGTCAGCTCGACCGTCTGCCCGCGGGCGGCTCCGGCCGGGATCGTCAGGCTGTAGCTGCCGTCCACGCCGGTGACGACGCTCAGGTTGAGGGCCGGAATGCTCACGGTCGCTCCCGGCAGCGGCCGGCCGTCGTCGCGGCTGGTGACCTGCCCGCTCACCACGGTCGGCTCGGCCGCGGGCTCCTGGGCCGCGAGCCGGGACGCCAGTGGAAAAGCCAGAACGACCGCCAGGATCAGGGCTGCGGTGGAACGTTGCATAGACCGCCTCCTTTCGAAATAGCTCGAGCCTGATGTAGGCGCGAAACTACCACAGGACGGGGAGACGGGTCACAGCGAGGCGTGGAGGACCCGATGAGCTTGCCGGGCGCGGACCGCTCGCTCGGCGGTGGCCAGATGGCGGAACGCGGAGGGTGCCATTCCGAGCTCGCGGCGGAAGGCGTCCGTGAAGTGGCTGTGGCTCGAAAATCCCAGGTCGAGCGCCAGCTCGGCGAGAGGGACGTCCCGCTCGACGAGAGCGTCCAGCCCCTCCAGCAGCCGCAGCCGCGTTTGATAGCGGTGGACCGACAGGCCGCTGGCCCGCTTGAAGATCCGGCAGAGATGGAAGGGCGAGGCATGGGCCGTGCGAGCGAGGTCGGCCAGTTGGAGCGGCTCGCGGAAGCGCTGGAAGAGCTCGGCCCGCGCGCGCTCGAAGCAGGTCTCGTGCGCCTCCGCCGTGCCGGACCGCGGGCGCCCTTCACTCCCGCCGGGAGCCAAAGGCTCGTGCAGGCCCGCCACCAGCCGCATCGTCGCTTCCTCCAGCTCCAGCGGCCCGCTCCCCGGCTCGCGCGCCTGCCGTTCCAGAGCCAGCCGCCATCGGAGATACGCCCGCACCGGGATCGTCTCGACCCGGCACGACGGGGGATCGGCGAGGTCCGTTCGAAAGAGAGCATCCTGCCGGATGGCAACGTTCCAGCCGCGGTCGCCGCAGCCGAAGGGGTGGCTGCTCGCATAGACCGAGAAGGGCTCGTGCAGCACCGCGCACCCGGGGTCGAGCAGCTTGGCGCGGCCTCTGGAGTGGAGCACCGAAGCGCCGGAGCGTGGGACGACCAGCACATACCAGGGGTAATAGCGCTCCTGGCGGAGCGGCTGGCTGTCGAAGCGGCACTGCCAGTGGCTAATCCGTAGGAGGGGGCTCGCGCAGACCGCCTCGATGGCCACGCAGTCGGCGAAGCCCTCCCGGACCCCAAGCGGGGTTCCCCACGGCGGCGCGGGTATGGCGGAAGTGGTCATCTCTGAAGAACTACGGCAAATTCGGCAGGGAGTTGCACCGCCTTTCCCCGCGATGACTCGAAGCCCGGGCATGAATGCCCGGGCTAGGAACAGCGCGGGTGAGTGATGCAGCGACTGCGTGCTCGGAGTCGCGGTTAGAGCCGGGGGCGCGGCTTCGGTAGGCGCCCTGGTTACTTCTTCTTCTTAGGCGGCGTCTTGACCGTCTCAGTCACAGTCGTCTTCGGATGGCTTTTCGCGGCTGACGGCTTGACAAACTTTCCGCTGACTGCGCTCCGAGTGATCTTCTTGGTCCCCATGATCTCACCTCCTTCCCGCACTAGAGTAGAGCCAACTAAAAGGGTGCCCATCGCGCAAAACCGGCCCCGTATAACTGAACCAAGTATACCAGATCTAGCGTTCTGGATTGACCCACTGCCCATAGCTTGGGGTTATGGCAAAGGGAGGGCCCCTGTCTTGAGTCGGGTTCTCGTTCCCTCCTCGATCGCGGTCCCCTTCCGCGCCAGGGCTCGCGGGACGCTCCGCCAGGCCCTAGACCCTCTCTCCCGCTGATCCGCGTGGACTGGCAGCAGAGAATCCCCTTCTCCCACCGCTGCGGCGGGTCATCGCCGGCTTCGATCCCGACGTGCCGCTCTACGACGTCCTGTCGATGGAGCAGCGGCTGGCGGACTCGCTGGCGCCGGCGCGACCAGGGCGGATCGTGGTGAACAGGTCGTGATTCGCCGTGAACGGGATCGAGTTCGCCGTGAACGAGACGAGATCGCCGCTAACGCGGCCGATTCATGACGAACGAGGGCCGATTCGCGGGAAACGGCTTCGCGTCACGGCGAATCGGGCCGAGATCATGACGAACCGCGGCGGATCGCCGCGATGAGGGCCGTTTCACCGTAAATCGGGTCCGGTGCCCGCCATACTGTGGCCCCGCGGGTCCACCGAGGCGCCCCGCGGGGCCATGACAGCGCCCCGGCGGAGCCACGGTCGCCGGGGTCAGGCTTCCGGGAGCCGCTGTCGCGTGCGCGGATCAGAAGCTGTTGCGGCCGCATTTGGACCGAGATCGAAACATCGCTCTCCACCGGCGTGTGGCGCACGGCCTCGGCAGCGCCGGCCGTCGTTCAGCCCAGCCCAGTCGCTGAAAGGAGGACCTGGTTCTCCCTGTGACCACAACGTATCATACGGCCGAAGCAGAGGCCCCTGGGCAGGGCTCGGGGATCGTGCGTTCCCTGTTGCCGGGAGGCTGACGAGCGCGGCGAAGGGAGGAAACATGCGTCGTACTGTGCCTGGGCTGTTTGTTCTTCTTGTAGCCTGTTGTAGTGCCGCAGCAGATGCGGTTTCCCCTCTCTTACCTCCGTGTACAGTTGAGGCGCTCCAGTCGTGCACATTTCACGAGCCTGTCCCGCAGACAGTCCGGCCATGGAGGCACCATCACAATCGCGTGGTCGCGCGGTCGGGAGCTCCTAGCCACTCGGCCCAGGACCTCCTGGTGCCTGATGATGGGAGACCGATCACCATCGAAGGGAAATTCACTTACGGCGGTTCCTCCAAAGATCTCGAAGACGAGCCGGTCCTCGGTTTCCTGGACACTGCCGGGGGCTGGATTTCGCTGGGGGAGGAGCGAACCAACGATGATGGACGCGTCCGGTTCACCATCGCGTCACCGCTGAGCATCGGCGTGTATGACGTACGGTTGGTTGTTGGAGGAGATGCAAGTGCCGCGGAGGCCAGGCTGTGGGTCCTGCCACGAGCGACGCGCCTTACCATATTTGATATCGATGGCACGTTGACGACGAGCGACGAAGAAATCATCAAGAATGTCAAGGCCGATCTTTTTTCCCCGCTCCTCCACAGGGAGTATGTCCCCAAGGCGTACCCTGGCGCCGCTCGGTTGACCATGGCACAGGCGGCCCGCGGATATGTGAACGTGTATTTGACGGGCCGGCCCTACTGGCTCGCGAACACGACGCGCAGTTGGCTGGAGGGGCCCCTGGGCTTCGCTCCAGGGGTTCTCCACGTGACGGACTCCAACGAGGAAGCGGTCCCCAAGCAGAAGGGAGTGGGCGCTTTCAAGCTCAAATTTCTCAAGAAGCTGGTCGATGACGGCTTCCTCCTGGATGTCGCGTATGGCAATGCGAGGACAGACATCTGGGCGTACCTCGGAGCGGGCCTGCCGCCCGAAGCGGTTTGGATCATCGGAAAATACGGAGGAGGCAACGGCACCCACAAGGTGAAAGACTCCTGGGAGGAGCGGGTGCGTGAGGTCAACGCGCTTTCTCCGATCTCCCAGCCTTGGCAAGGTATGCCGGCGCTCCCATAGGGCAAGGGGCCCCACACGCCCGCGGCCTAGCGCGCCGCGTCGGCCGCGACCTGTCCACCTGCGGCCCGCAGGCCACGATCCAAAGCTGTTCGGCTGGCACCTCTATCAGTGGGCTTGAACCTTCCTACCCCTTCCATCTCGTCTTCTCCCCCCGCGTATCCATGTGCACCATGGGTCCGAAGCGCGGATTCGGGGGGTAGATACCGAGGCCGCCCTCGAACGGCTGAAACCAGGTGTCCTTCGACAGCTCGTCGACCATGCCGTAGATGAGCAGGGCGTCGCTGAGGTTGGACTTGCCGTCGCCGGTGATGTCGTCCATGCGTCCGTCGTTGTCGCGGTCGACGAAAACGTCGGCGGCGTCGCCATAGGAGTGGCGGCTGTACTTGGTGCGGTTGCCGATGGAGGCGTTGTAGAAGGGCGTGCGGTAGCCGCTCATCACGAAGAGGGTGTCGGACGCGACGCCGCGCTCGCGCAGCTCCTCGAGGGCCGCCTCCAGCTTGAGGAGCAGCCGTGTGCGCAGGACGAGATACTTGGGGTAGCCGCTTTCCTGCTTGCCGATGAATTGCGCCAGCCGGAAGTGGGGCGAGACCCAGGTACCGAGATTCGTCCTCGTCACCTCGATCAGCCCGCGGGGCATCGCGTACGCCGGCTGCCCCCTGAGCGGCGTGCGTTGGTAGTGGCCGATGCGGTAGCCATTGATCTCCTCTTCTCCCTGGTAAGGCACCATCACGAACATGTTGAGGCAGGTGCTGTGCCGCGAGGCCACCTCGCGCACGGCCAGACAGTGCACGCCGGGCTCCTGTGGCGCCGTCCAGCGCCATCGGTCCGGTCCCAGGGTCACCAGCTCACCCTCCTCGACCGAGGCTTCGAGCTGGGTCGGCTGATCCGTGAAGACGGCCTCGACCTCGACCTGCTCGCCTGGCAGGCACGAAACTCGACATCAGACTGTAGGGGCTCACCTCGTCTTTGAACTTGAGCGAGAACGGCGCGCGCGGGCTCTCGACGGGGCTCTTACCCTCGGCGTTGCCGGTGATGCCGCCGGTGACGGCGTAGAGGATGTCCAGTCCGCAGTCGTCCTCGTCGAAGCCGACGGCGGTGGCCAGCTCGGTGAGCGGTGACTCGGGGCTGGTCTCGGCCATCTCCTCGTCTGCCTCGTCCACTGGGCGCGGCCCCGCGATGCGCAGCCAGAGCAGCGCCGCGCTGGCGATCGCGATGACCGCGAGGCTACCGCAATGAGCCAGAGGAGGGCGCGGCGGGCGACCACACGCCTCTCCCCCCGTCGACCGGCACGAGACGCATGGAGTTGGTGATCTTCTCAAGCGGCACGGTGAGACACCTCAAACCGTCGAGCGCCGCCCTTGCAAGCTTCGAGCCGAGCACCGTCGCCTTTCTTCAGGCTCTCCTACGGGTTTCCAGGGAGGGTCACCCGGTTTCCCGTCAAACGAGCAAGATCCTGGAAGCGCCCCCCGCCCCGCCCCGGCTATAACGGGGTCATGCGAGAGACGGCCTCACGACGGCGCCCCATCCTTCCGGCCCTGCTGATCCTGGCGGCTCTTGCCGGGCCGGCGGTGGGTGCGCCTGCAAAGAAAGAAGACTCCGTCAAGGACAAGGAAAAAGACCCGGCCGCCGTCTGGGCCGGGTTGTCGTTGCGCTCGATCGGGCCGGCCTTCACAGGCGGCCGGATCTCCGACATCGCGGTCGACCCGACCGACCGCTCTGTCTGGTATGCCGCCGTCGCCTCGGGCGGCATCTGGAAGACGACCAATGCGGGGACCACCTGGACGCCGGTGTTCGACGGCGAGGGGTCCTATTCGATCGGGTGCCTTGCGATCGATCCTCACAACCCCGCGGTGGTCTGGGCCGGCACCGGCGAGAACAATGCCCAGCGGAGCGTCTCGTACGGGGACGGCGTCTACCGGTCCGAGGACGGCGGCAGGTCGTGGACCCGCATGGGGCTCGAAAAGTCCGAGCACATCGGCAGGATCCTCATCGATCCGCGCGACTCGCGCGTCGTCTGGGTAGCTGCCCAGGGACCGCTCTGGAGCGCCGGCGGCGACCGCGGGCTCTACAAGAGCACGGACGGCGGCAAGACGTGGAAGCAGGCGCTCGCGATCAGCGAGAACACCGGCGTCACCGACGTCGCCTTCGACCCGCGCGATCCCGACGTCCTCTATGCCGCGGCCTGGCAGCGCCGGCGGCATGTCTGGACCCTGATCGACGGCGGGCCGGAGTCGGCGCTCTACAAGTCGACCGACGGCGGGGCGACCTGGAAGAAGCTCACTTCCGGCCTCCCGTCCGAGGAGATCGGCCGGATCGGCCTTGCCGTGGCTCCCTCGGCGCCGGACACGGTCTATGCCGTGATCGAGGCGGCGCGCGGAGCCGGCGGCTTCTTCCGCTCCACCAATCGCGGTGCCACCTGGGAGAAGCGCAGCTCGTACGTCCCCGATGGCTCGCAGTACTACGGCGAGATCTCGGTCGATCCCAAGGACGCCGACCGGATCTACTCCATGGACGTCTTCCTCCAGGTCAGCGAAGACGGCGGCCGGAGCTTCCACGATCTCGGCGAGAGCTCCAAGCACGTGGACAACCACGCGATCTGGGTCGATCCGCAGGACACCCGGCACTACCTGGTGGGCTGCGACGGCGGCCTGTACGAGAGCTTCGACCGCGGCGCGACCTGGGACTTCAAGCCCAATATGCCCACGGTCCAGTATTACAAAATCGCCCTGGACGACTCGCTCCCTTTCTATCGGATCTACGGCGGCACCCAGGACAACTTCACGATCGGCGGCCCCTCGCAGACGGCGAGCATCCATGGCGTCACGAACCGCGATTGGGAGGTGCTCGGCACCGGCGACGGCTTCCAGCCGCGGGTCGATCCCGAGAACCCGGACATTGTCTACTCGCAGGCCCAGTACGGCTCCCTTCGACGCTTCGACCGCAAGAGCGGCGAGGTGGTGTTCATCCAGCCGCAGGAGGGCCGGGGCGAGCCGCCGCTGCGTTGGAACTGGGACTCGCCGCTGATCGTCAGCCCGCACGATCCGGCGCGCCTCTGGTTCGCTTCCAACCGGGTCTTCCGCAGCGACGACCGCGGCCAGGGCTGGCAGGCGGTGAGCGGCGACCTGACCCGGCTGCTCGACCGCAACCGGCTGCCGGTCATGGGAAAGATCTGGTCCGTCGACGCAGTGGCCAAGCACACCGGGACCTCCTTCTACGGCAACATCGTCGCCCTGGACGAGTCGCCGCGGGCCGCGGGGCTCCTCTATGCCGGCACCGATGACGGCCTGGTCCAGGTGAGCGAGGACGGCGGCACAAGCTGGCGCCGCATCGAGCGCATCCCCGGCGTGCCCGAGCAGACCTACGTCAGTCGGCTCCTCGCCTCGCAGCACGACGCCGCGACGGTCTATGCCGCCTTCGACAACCACAAGATGGGGGACTTCCGGCCCTATCTGCTCAAGAGCAGCGACCGCGGCCGGACCTGGGTGTCAATCGCCGGCGACCTGCCCGAGCGCGGCACCGTGTACGCCGTGGCAGAGGATCACGTCGACCCCGGCCTGCTCTTCGCGGGCACGGAATTCGGGCTGTTCTTCACCCGCGACAACGGCCGTCGATGGGTGCGGCTCCAAGGAGGCCTGCCCACGATCCAGGTGCGCGACCTCGCCATCCAGAAGCGCGAGAACGACTTGGTGGTGGGCACCTTCGGCCGCGGGATCTGGATCCTGGACGACTACACGCCGCTGCGGCACGGCGCTGCCGAACGGCTGGCGAGCGACGGCTTCCTCTTCCCGGTCGAGCCGGCCAAGGCGTATAGCCCCGCGTCGCCGCTCGGCTACCGCGACAAGTCGTTCCAGGGGGATTCGTTCTTCGCCGCACCCAACCCGCCCTTCGGCGCCGTCTTCACCGGGTATCTGAAGGACGGGGTCAAGACCCGGCGCAAGGCGCGGCAGGAGCGCGAGAAAGAGGTCGAGAAGGCCGGCGGGACTCTGTCCTATCCCATCCCGGCCGACCTGCGGGCCGAGGCCGCGGAGGAGGAGCCGGTCCTGCTCTTCACCATCGCGGACGACGGGGGCAGCGTCCTCCGGCGGCTGACCGCGCCGGCCACGGCCGGCCTCCACCGGATCGCCTGGGACTTGCGCTGGCCGCCCGCGGACCCGACCGACCTGACGCCGCCGACGCCTGACAATCCCTACGTCTACATCCCGCAGGGCCCGCTGGCCGCGCCCGGCACCTATCGCGTCTCCCTGGCGCTGCGGGTGGATGGCAAGGAGACGCCGCTCGGTGAGCCCCAGGCCTTCGAGGTGACACCGCTCGGCGAGACGGCCCTGGCGGCCTCCGACCGCGCGGCGCTCCAGGACTTCGTACGCAAGAGCGCCCGCCTGCAGCGCGCCGTCTACGGAGCCATGGCGACCCTGGGCGAGGCGCAGGGCCGGATCGCGCACCTGAAGCAGGCGCTCCTCGACACCCCGGGGGCCGATCCCCGACTGGGCGACGAGGCGAGGTCGCTCGAAGCCCGGCTGCGGGACGTGGGCCTCGTCCTCGCGGGAGACGGCGTGCTGAGCGCCCGCAACGAGCCGACGCCGCCCGCGATCCTCGACCGCATCGGCTTCATCGTGGGCAGCCACTGGTCTGCAACCGCGGCGCCCACCCGCACCAGCCTGGACGCCTACGAGATCGCCGCCGGCGAGTTCGAGCCCCTCCTCGAGGACCTGCGGCGGATCGTCGAAGTCGACCTGCGGAGCCTCGAGCAGCGCATGGAGTCGGCCGGCTCCCCGTGGACGCCCGGCCGGGTGCCTGTCTGGTCCAAGGAATGAGAAACCTCCGGAACCCGGTCCCCTCTCCCCACCCAACTCCGCTCCCCGGGGGGAGGGGGGCCGGGCCCGGCGGTCCCATGTGATGCAACTCATCGACCCGGCGATTCGTCGCCGGGTTTTCTTCTACCCCGCGTAAAACGATGTAAAACGAAGCGTCCCGGCAGCACAAAGGCAGCTCAGGGCCGGTAAGCTCTGTGTGGATTTTTCCGGAGGAACCGCCCATGCGCCGACCCGTGCTCTTCGCCCTTCTCGCCCTGCTGACGCTCCCCTGGGGATGCGACCGGCCCGAGGTCCCCTCCATGGCCGCAGCCCAGCCGCAGGACGAGCCGCGCTCGGTCTCGCCGCCGGGGCCGGACACGCCGGAGGTTCAGGCCCTTCTCGAACGAGCGGACAAGGCCCTCGGGTCCGGGGCCGCCGACGTCTCGGCCGTGCTGACCGATCCCGCCTGGCTGCCGCTCCACGAGCGCACGTCCTTCCGCGAGCTCATCGCCCGCCACGCCAAAAGCCCCCGGGTGCGGCTCGTCACCTCCAAGGAGCCCGGCGATCGCATGGTGGCCACCGGTACGCTCCGGCAGGCCGGCGGCAAGCCGCTCGCCGGCGCCCTGGTCTATGTCTACCAGACCGACGCCAGGGGCTGGTATTCCGACAAGGCTCCGCACTTCTCGGGCGGGAATGGCGACCACGGGCACGCCCGGCTGTTCGGCTACCTGAGGACCGGCGCCGATGGGAAGTTCGAGGTCGACACCATCCGGCCGGAAGGCTATCCGCGCAGCTCGCTGCCGGAGCACATCCACATCCAGGTCTTCGTGGACGGCCAGTCCAGGCTGGTCAGCGAGATCACGTTCGAGGACGACCCCCGCATGACGCCGTCCGTACGCCGCCGGACCGAGCAGAGCGGGTTCTACGTCGTGCCGGTCGAATACGGTGCCGGCGGCGTCCAGCGCTGCCGGGTCGAAATCACGATCCGCTGACCCTCACCGGGTGTCCGCCCGTTGACACCCGGCCCGTTCCGGTGTTACGGGTATGTCTCGATCCCATCCTTTTGGCGAGGAGACGCCCCATGCCCGAAACGATCATGCAGGTTCTGGAGAGGACGGCCCGCGAGAACGGCGAGCGGCCGGCAATGCGCGCGAAGCGGGACGGCCAGTGGATGACCACAACCTGGAAGGAGTACCGGGACCAGGCGTATCTGGTGGCCCGGGGATTCCTGCACCTGGGCCTGGAGCCCGGGCAGGGGGTGGCCATCATGGGCTTCAACCGGCCCGAGTGGTTCCTGGCCGACATCGGCGCCATCGCGGCGGGCGGCTTCCCGGCCGGCATCTACACCACTCTCGCGCCCGACCAGTGCCAGTACATCGCCGGCCACGCGGAGGCGGCGGTGGCCGTGCTGGAGAACGAGAAGTACCTGGACGTCTTCCGCCAGATCCGCGGCCAGCTCCCGAAGCTCAAGGCCATCGTCCTGATGACCGGCGAATCCCGCGACGAGGGGGTCTACTCGTGGCCGCAGCTCCTCGAGATGGGCACGCGAGTCCCCGAGGAGGAGCTCCGCAAGCGGATCGACGCCCAGAAGCCGGAAGATCTTTGTACGCTGATCTACACCTCGGGCACCACCGGGCCGCCGAAGGCCGTCATGCTCACCCATCACAACGTCACCTGGACGGCTCTGCGGGTGGTCGAGGCGTACGCGGTCACGCCCACGAGCGACCTGATCAGCTACCTGCCGCTTTCCCACATCGCCGAGCAGGTGGTCTCGCTGCACTGCCCCATGTCGGTAGGCGGCTGCAGTTGGTTCGCCGAGAGCCTGGAGAAGCTGGGGGAGAACCTGCGGGAGGTGCGCCCGCACTTCTTCTTCGCCGTGCCGCGGGTCTGGGAAAAGATGCAGGCAGCCATCCAGGCGGCCGGGGCCCAGAACACCGGGCTCAAGAAGAAGATCTCCGCCTGGGCGCGGGGGGTCGGCCGGGAAGCCAGCACCGCCGACCAGGCGGGGCGTCCCAAGCCGCTCTTCTATCCGCTCGCCAAACAGCTCGTCTTCTCCAAGGTGCGCGACCGCCTGGGCCTCGACCGGGCGGGTACCTGCTCCACCTCGACGGCGCCCATCTCGGTCGAGACCCTCGACTTCTTCGCCAGCCTGGGCGTCCCGATCATGGAGGTGTACGGGATGAGCGAGTGCACCGGCCCGGCCACCTTCTCCACGCCGGACAAGTACCGTTTCGGCAAGGTCGGCACGCCGATCCGCGGCACCGAGGTCAAGACCGCCGGGGACGGAGAGGTCCTGATGCGCGGCCCGCACGTCTTCCCCGGCTATTACAAGAACGAGGCGGCCAGCCGCGAGATGATCGACGAGGACGGCTGGCTCCACTCCGGCGACGTCGGCGAGATCGATGCGGATGGGTTCCTCAAGATCACCGACCGCAAGAAGGAGCTGATCATTACCTCCGGCGGCAAGAACATCGGCCCGCAGATCCTGGAGTCCAAGCTCAAGCAGATCCCGGTGGTCTCGCAGGCGGTGGTGATCGGCGACCGCCGCAACTACCTGACCGCGCTGCTGACCCTCGATCCGCTGCGCATCGAGGCCGAGGCCCAGGCCGCCGGCAGCCCGGCGCGCGGCGCAAAGGACCTCGCCGCCTGTCCGATCTTCAACATGCACCTCGAGCGGCAGGTGGAAGAGGTCAACAAGTCGCTCGCCCGCTACGAGACGATCAAGAAATTCGCCATCCTCCCCGAGGAGCTGTCGATCGAAGGCGGCGAGCTGACCCCGACCATGAAGCTGAAGCGACGGATCATCAACGAGAAGTATTCGAACGTCATCGAAGGGTTCTACGCGGCATAGGGCCGGCGGAGCAGAGCCCGGCGGTCAGACCCGCCGGGCCCGGTGACACGTCAGTCCGTGCGCGGCTTGTGCGCACGGCCGAGAGGAAGTAAGATTCCATCCCGGATACGGACGGCACTCATGATCAAAACAGTCATCTCCCAGACGGACCTCGAGGGCAGGGCTCGCGAGATCGTGGAGCGTATACGCCATGGGGAAATGGCCGTGGTCGAAAGCTCGGGAGAGGAACAGGTCGTGCTGCTGGACGCTGCAGACTTCCGGCTGCTTCAGGCTCTCGCTGCTTGCGCGACCGGGGCGTCTGAGCCCAACGAGGAAATCTCCCGCGACGCCTGGGTGCTTCGGAGATATCTGAATACCGAGATCAATCTTGGCAAGACAGCCGACGAGCTGGGTCTCTCTCGCCTTGAGCTGCAGGACCGTTTCCTCCGATTGGGAGTTCCTCTGCGCATCGGACCATCCTCGATGGAGGAAGCTCTCCGCGAGATCGTTGCTCTCGAGAAGCATTCCGAACGGGGATACCGCGGCCCGGTGCTCTCTCTGAGAGACCTCCCTTCAAGCCCGCCAGGCTGACCACCCGGCCTCTTCTTGTGGCCTCCGGGAGAGGGACCGGGGCGAAGGACCGCCTTCTGCCGTAGAATCGTCGCCAGCCCCCGAGGCCTCTCCGTCGCGGGCAGTTTTCCATGGCCGAATTCAAGATCCGCAGCCCGCAGGCCTCCGTGCCGGAGCCCTTCGTGGGCCTCTCCCCGGAGCGGTTCATCCGCCAGGCCCGGGAGCCGGCCCGCATGCTCCATGTCACCAACGGGAGCATCGCTGCCGAGATCCTCCGCGAGGCCGGCGTGCCCGGCCGGGTCACGCTCTCGGCCGACGTGCTGCACGAGGGCCCCACTCCGGCGGGGCTGCCGCCCGAGCGGTGGCGCAAGGTGCGCGCCCGCTACCTCGCCCAGGCGGGCCACGGCGGATACGACGAGTGCCTCGCCGACCTGACGGATTGGGATCGCCTCCTGGAGGATCACCGGTCCTACGAAGAGGTGGTCCTCTGGTTCGAGCACGACCTGTTCGACCAGCTCCTGCTCATCCGCATCCTGGACGGGTTTGCCGCCCGCGAGGTCGGGTTCACACGCCTCAGCCTGATCTGCATCGGCGAATTCCCCGGCGTCGAGCCGTTCCACGGCCTGGGGCAGCTCGATCCCGAGCAGATGGCCTCCCTGCTGCCGCAACGGCAGCGGGTCACCAAGGAGCAGCTCGTCCTCGCCCGCCACGCCTGGCGCGCCTTCTGCGCCCTGGAGCCGATCGGCATCGAGGTGGCCATCCGGCGCGACACCTCGGCCCTGCCGTTCCTGGCCGGCGCGCTCCACCGCCACCTGGAGGAGTTCCCGTCGGTCGGCAACGGGCTCTCCCGGACCGAGCAACAGGCTCTCGAGGGGCTGGCGGCGCTGGGGGGCAGCGCCTCCTTCGAGGCGGTCTTCTGGGCCGCCTCCGAGAAGGAGGCGCGGCGCTACATGGGCGACAGCACCTTCCTCCATCGCCTCCAGGAGCTCTCGACCGATCCGCGGCGGCTGATCCGCCTGGAGCGCGAGGGCTCGCACGTGCGGTCCTGGCGGGTGCATCTCACCGCCACCGGTGCCGAGGTGCTGGAGGGGCGGGACGACTGGGTGCGCATCCACGGCATCGACCGCTGGCTCGGCGGCGTCCACCTTCAGGGCCGGGAGGCGCAATGGCGCTGGGACCCCGTCCGCGACCGCCTGATCCCCGGAGCGCTCACCGCGGAATAGCGCCTCCGCTCCAGCCGTTTTTCTGGGACATGGAACGCTCCGCAGCCCGGACTCCCCGGAGATCGCTCGCCTACGCCCTGGCCGCGTTCGCCTTTCTTTCGCCTCTCGCCGCCGAGGCCACGCCGCGCCCCCCTTCGATCCTGGACGACTACCAGTTCCAGGAGCAGATGAAGAAGGGGCTCGGCTATCTCTACGACATGGATTTCGCGGGGGCCGACGAGGTCTTCGCCGGGATCGCCGCCCGCTATCCCGGCCATCCGGTAAGCCCATTCCTCAAGGCGCTGGTGCCGTGGTGGACCATCCAGCTCGAGCCGGACGACACGTCGCAGGACGCCGCCTTCTTCGCGGCCATGGACGAGGTCCTCGAGCCGCTGTGACGCGCGCCTCGCGGCCGATCGCGAGGACGTCGACGCCATGTTCTTCCAGACTGCCGCCCACGCCTTCCGCGGACGGCTCCACTCCGACCGCCGCAACTGGCTCAAGGCGGCTCGGGACGGACAGCAGGCCCTCAGGTGGCTGCGCGAGGTGACGAAGCGCGATCCGGCCAACCGGGACCTGGACTTCGGCGTGGGCGCCTTCGACTATCTGGCGGCCGTCGTGCCGAAGCAATACCGCATCCTGCGCCCGTTCGCGCGGCTCTTCCCGCGCGGCGACCGGCAGAAAGGCATCCAGGAGCTCGAGCGGGCCATGGCCCAGGGGCGGTTCGTCCAGGCCGAGGCGGCCTACACTCTGCTCCAGGTCCAGTACATGTTCGAGAAGGACTACCTCCAGAGCCTGCGCCACACGCTCTGGCTCCGCCAGCGGTATCCGGGCAACTCGCTCTTCCACCTCTACGAGGGGCGCAACCTGGAGCGGCTCGGGCGCCTGGGGCAGGCGCGGCTGGTCTTCCAGGACATCGTCGACCGCCATGACAAGGGGCAGAGCGGCTATACCGACGCGATCGCCGAGCAGGCGCTCTACATCCTCTCGCGCGCCGAGATGCACCACCGGCAGTACGCCCCGGCGCTCGTCCATCTCGAGCAGCTCGAGCAGCTCATGACCCGGCGTCCTCTCAACACCGAATACCGGGTACTGGGCCGTCTACGCCACGGCATGGCCCTCGACGCCCTCGGCCGGCGCGAGGAGGCGCTCCGCTGTTACCGCGCGGTGCTGGACATGAAGTGGAAGGGGGAGTCCCACGACTACGCGCGCCAGAGCGCCAAGGCCTACCTCAAGAAGCCGTTCCGCGGCGAGCAGGTGCGGGTGGCGAAGCGGTAGACCTCACCCCCTGTCCCCCTCTCCCATCGCCCCCCCTTCCACCGGGAGAGGGGGAACGTGGTTGGTGCTCTGAGGAGGTAGCTTGCCGGACCTCTTCAGAGACTCCCTCGTAAGAAGCCTCGATCTCGCTTGAAGGCCCAGCTACGTCCCCCCAGACCCGGTCACTGTGTGTAAGTTTTTTGTTTTCAGTAGCTTCACTTTTCACTGGCGCTCCCGGGTCACTTGGGGGTACCAAAGTGTCAACAAGACGGCTGGCCGGGAGCACCGCGCCGGCCGTTGAGCCCGAACCCGAGGCCATCCCGAGCATGCCTATTGCTGGCTTGGGTCGGCTCGCCTCGGCCCTGCACTCCCGTGAGCAAGGCGTCTGCGCCATCGCCGGCCCGGAGGGCACGGTTCCCCACCTCTCACCTGCTCCAGCAGCCAGATCAACGCCAAGCTGTCTGGCGGCTCCTCTGAGCCTGGGGCTGCTTGGGCTGTCCCCGTTCCTGCCGCCGGCCGGGAAAACGCCGTAGAGGGCCTTGCAGAGGCCAGCCCATCCGTGGCCAGCGAGTGGCCCAGCCGCTTGGCTCGCCAGTCGGTCCGCGCGCCTGGCCGCCAGCAGCCTACCATCTAGGGTCCGGCTCGCCGCGGTACCTTGGGCTCCGGTTCTAGGTGAAGTGGGCGGCGGGGTGGCTGGCGGCGGCGCGCTGTTTCATCCCTGGATCGCCGAAGGCAGGCTCAGACAAGCCCCGCTTGAGATCTAGTGAGAAAATTTTAGATCGTTATTCCGGGATTCCCTGAGGTTTCGTTCCGTTCCTCTGAAATTTCCATCCGCGAGAGAACTCAACCGAAGGGGGCGGAGGGGGGTGGGGGCCGCAGGATTTGCCGCGCAAAGCCGCACGCAAGTCCGCACGCGGCTCTGGGGAGCCGCACGCAGGTCTGCACGCAAGTCCGCACGCGGCTACGCAGGCCTGCACGCAAGACCAGGCACGGCCTGGGTGGCCTGCAAGTTCTTTAACATAGCAAAATTTCTATGTACATCCCCCGAAGCCTACATCGCCCCGCCTGCGCTGGACGCAATCATCCCCCCTGCTCGCTCCGGCCACCGTGGGGGCGCCCTCCCGCCCACCCACTCTCCGGCCAGCTTCCGCGGCGACGGCAAGCCCCTCCACCCACACGCGTCTCCGGAGCGTCCGCGAACGCACGCCACCGCCAGCTCGCTGACGCATACGCCATCACCCGGCGCGCCAGGCAGCCGCCGCAGCGATGAGAGCGCCATTCGCCCACCCCTCGCCGACGAACTCCCACAGTGATGTCGCCGCGGCGGTATCGACCTCTCACGAGTGGTCGGGTGGCACCCGACGTCCCCACGCTGCGGAGTCGGATAACGTTTCCGAGGACGATACCGGACGGCTGCTCGACCTGATGGCCCATATTTCTACGGCTTCTGGTGATCGCCTACAGCTGGACAACCGAAGGCGCGCCCCCACCAGCCCGCTGACGCACACGCCACCACCCCGCGCGCCAGGCAGCCTGGGCGGGGAAGGCGGCCCGCGGCCTATACCCCTACCAGTGGAGCAAGAACACGGGCGCCATCGCTGCTACTGCAGCGCCGACTTGCAGCGCTAGGACGGGCACAGCCTGTCTTGGTGACCGCGGCAGCCACTTCATCGCGAAGAACAGCACGATAGGTACCTGGGCAGCCATAAGGAGCTGCCAAATGTGGGCGGCTGCACCCTCATCTGCCTGGGGGGCGGTTCCGTGCAAGGCGACGAACACCAACACGGTGGCGAGGGCACCGAGGGACATGGTCACGGGAAGGAAAGCGCTCGGGTGTTTCAGCAAGGCTGACTCCTTTCGAGTCGGGGTGACATCCGAACTATGATAAAGCACTTTGCACGAAAAAGTAACCCGAGAAATCGCCCTCCCTCTCTGGGCTGGGACGGGCGAGGGGGATGGCGGCCGTCGTTCTGAAGGGCCGGGTGGCCGCACCGGGGGCCGACGCGCAAACGCGCTCGCACCTGGGCGTTGACACAATCAAGGCCACCCCGCGCGCCGTGCAGCCTGGGGCAGGGGACGGCGGCGCCACCCCACCACCCGCGCCAGGTCGATCCCGCCGCGGCGTCGGCAACGTCCCCGCCACCCACCCCGCGTCCCCGGAGTCCCGTCGAGAAGGCGTGCGCCCCTCCAGAGCGCTGACGCACACCCCCTCACCCCGCGCTCCAGGCAACGCCACGGCGACGGCAACGCCACCCTCCCGCCTCTCGCGGCTGAGTTCTCGAGCCAGTGACGGCCGCCCGGTTTCGTTTCCGGAAACGTCTCCGGCTCCCGCAGCCCGGCTGGGGACGGCGGCGCCAACCGACCACCCGCGCGAGGTCGATCCCGCCGCGGCGAGGGCAACGCCCCCGCCACCCACCCGCGTCCTCGGAGCTTCCCGTGAAAGGCGCGCCCCCACCAGCTCGCTGACGCACACCCCACCACCCCGCGCGCCAGCAGCCGGGCGGGGACGGCAGCGCCCAACCACCCGCGCGAGCTCCACCCGCGGGCGGGGACGGCGGCCGTCTTTTGAAAAGGCCGGGTGGCCGCGCCGAAGCCTGCGGCCGTGAAAAGCCGGCCTCCAGTCCTCCGGCGCGCCCACCCAATTCCACACCCGCCCACCCATTTGATGAGGAGGGCCTGCGAGCCGTCGTGCCCCGCCAGAGAAGCTCCGGCTCGGCTCACCCATCCGCCCACCCGCTCCGCCGACCGGAGCTACTCTGGCGGTAGAGCCATCGTGGTCCCCGCAGCTTTCCGCCCCGCAGATCGGCTCCGCGCAGGGCGCTCCGCCGAACTGCTCCCACCCTCTCTGTGCTCAGCCTCTGCGCAGTCGGAGCCTCCATCCTGCAAGGCCGGGTGGCCGCCCCGGATCCTGCGGCCGTGAAAAGCCGTCCTCCGGTCCTCCGGCGCGCCCACCCAATCCCCGGCCGCCCACCCATTTGATGGGGAAGGTCTGCGAGCCGTCGTGCCCCGCCAGAGAAGCTCCGGCTCGGCCCACCCATCCGCCCACCCGCTCCGCCGACCGGAGCTACTCTGGCGGTAGAGCCATCATGGTCCCCGCAGCTTTCCGCCCCGCAGATCGGCTCCGCGCAGGGCGCTCCGCCGAACGGCTCCCACCCTCTCTGTGCTCAGCCTCTGCGCAGTCGGAGCCTCCATCCTGCAAGGCCGGGTGGCCGCCCCAGAGCCTGCGGCCGTGAAAAGCCGTTCTCCGGTCCTCCGGCGCGCCCACCCAATTCCCGGCCGCCCACCCATTTGATGGGGAGGGCCTGCGAGCCGTCGTGCCCCGCCAGAGAAGCTCCGGCTCGGCCCACCCATCCGCTCCGCCGACCGGAGCTACTCTGGCGGTAGAGCCATCGTGGTCCCGGCAGCTTTCCGCCCCGCAGATCGACTCCGCGCAGGGCGCTCCGTTCGAACTGCTCCCACCCTCTCTGCGCTCAGCCTCTTCGCAGTCGGAGCCTCCATCCTGCAAGGCCGGGTGGCCGCCCCAGAAGCCTGCGGCCGTGAAAAGCCGTCCTCCGGTCCTCCGGCGCGCCCACCCAATCCCCGGCCGCCCACCCATCTTGATTTCCCCCACTCGCGGGATCGGCACAGTGCACGTGACCACCACCCAGGCCGACCACTCACGTGCACAGTGCGCGACCCGCTCCACCCACCAGGCAAGGTCCGGCAGATTGGCTCCGCAAGCTCCGCCAACCTGCCGAATTCATTTCGATCTCCCACCGACGCAGCTTGACTCCGCGGAGCTCCGCAACCTGCTCCCACCCGCTCGAGTTCCATCCGAAGGTGGGGAAGGGCAAACGTCACCATGCGGAGCTTCCCGCGAAGGCGCGCCCCCACAAAGGCGCTGGCGCAAAACCCACCACCCCGCGCGCCGGGCAGCCGCCGCGGCGATGGCAGCGTCCCGCCACCCGCGCGAGGTCCAACCAGCCGTGAGGATGGCAACGTCCCACCACCCACCCGCGTCCCCGGGGTTGCCGCGAAGGCGCGCCCCCACAAGACGCTGGCGCAAAGCCCGCCGCCCCGCGCGCCGGGCACCGCCGCGGCGACGGCAGCGTCCCGCCACCCTCTCTCCGGCGTGTTTTTCGTGGTGATGGCGGCCGTGTTCGAATAAGGCCGGGTGGCCGCCCCGGAAACTGTGGTCGTGGAAAGCCAGCCGTCGATCCGCCGGTGCGCCCACCCAATCCCCGGCCGCCCACCCCATTTGATTTCCCCCACCCTCCGGCCCGGGAGCTGCCCACCCCTGGCTCCGGCGGGGGCGGCTCCCCCTCCCTCCGGGCGAGGGGTCCGATAAATGAACGACTTTATCCGACCCTCGCCCTGCGCCACTCCCCGCCTACGGGCTTCGCCTTAACATAATGAACTGCACTATGTTAACCAGGGGCGGGCACCTACCCGGGCCTCCCCCCGCAGCAAGGTCCGGACAGCTTGGCTCCGCAGGCCGGATGGAGCCATGCCTTCGAAGCGCTCCGCCAACCTGCCGGGTTTATCTTGACCACCCCGCCCCGCCCCATCCCCCTCCGGCCCCTGCAAGGGGCCTCGGCCCAGGCCGGGTGGCCCCGCTGGAGCCTGCGCCCGTGAGAAGCCGGCCTCCGGTCCTCCAGCGCGCCCACCCAATCCCGACCCGATCTCATCCCCGCCCGCCACCCCCAACCGCCGCCCGGCGGGTCCATCCCAACCACCTTCCTGCGAGGGCTCAGTTCCAAGGGCTTAAATAAGACGCTTTCGCCTCCTCAAGATCGAGGAAAACCCAATCCCGGCGGGCCTTTTCCCTGTGGAAAAAACGGAACTGGTTTCGTTTTCGGAGCTGCGGTGGGAGGAGAGGGGGGCTGGACGACGGATGAGCGCGGCCAAACCCAAGCCGGACGGGCCTTTCCGCGCTGCCGCCCGGCCGGAAAAAGCATGCAACAGAAGAGGACTTTTGTTGACTCCACCCGCCGCCCCTTTGCGGCCCGAGCGCGCGACCGCAGCATCATCCGTTGCACCCTCCCCTAGTCCCCAGGCAGGTGCACCTCCGTCGCCTTGATCGACGCACGCCGCATGTGCACCTGGGACCGGTCCGCGCCAGCCGCGGCGCCCCCTCCGACCCCCTCCACACCGCTGGTTTTAACTACCTTCCTGCGGTTGCCCTTCTGCGCCGGTTAGAACCGGCTTTTCGACCTCCCGAAATCGCGGCAAACTCAATCTCGGCGGGCCTTTTCCCCTGTGGAAAAAACGAAACTAGTTCCGTTTTCCGTGGTGGAGGCGGCCGAGAGGGGGTCTGTACGACGGTTCATCATGACCAAGTCCTTACCAGACAAGCACTTCCGCGACGCCGCACGACCGGGAAACTTGGTGCTCAGAATCACGTTTTTGGTCACTCGCCATCACCTGGCCGTCCGTGCCTCCTCCGTGTCGGTCCGTGCCAGTCCGTGCTCCCCCTCATCCCCCCTCCTCGAAATACCGAAGAGCCTCCTCGTCATACTCCACCGTCCGCTCCCGGATCGCCTCTTCTGGCCTGGGCGCTCCCTCCCCCCGCACATACCCGATCGCCCGATACGTCCGCAGCCGCCTCTCGAACATCCGCGCCAGCACAGGCACCTCCCGGTCCACCTAATCGAAGATTCGCACCTCCGACTTCCGCGGGTGAAGCCGGTGCAGCCGCCCCGTGTATTGGACCAGCGTTCCTTTCCAGGACACCGGCATCGCCAGCACCAGCGTATCCAGCCGCCGATCATCGAACCCCTCGCCGATATAGCGGCCCGTAGCCAGCACAAGCCGCTCCTCTCCGTCGGGGACAGCCGCAAGCCGCGCCCCAAGCTTTCGACGCTCCTTGGCCGTCATACCGCCCTGCAGGACCACCAGATGGCGGACGAACCCGCGCAACTGCTCCGCAAAGTATTCGAGGTGATCCCTTCGCTCTGTGAGGAGGACCGGCGAGCGCCCCTCCTCCAACGCATGGAGAACATCGTCCAGAATCAGGCGGTTCCGCGCCTCGTCCCCGGCGAGAGCCGCATAGATCCCCTGGATTCCAGCCTCCGCGCCGCTACCCTCCAGCCGGAAAGCCGTCTCACGGACGACCAACCGGTGCTCGAACGGCCGCCGTGCCGCCTGACTTCTGGGATCTACGGCGAAGCGAACAGGCCCCAACTGCATCTCCAGAATCGGATGATGCCCATCCCGGCGGTACGGCGTGGCGGTCAATCCCAGGACATACCGGGCCTTGACTTCTGAGAGCACACGCTCGAACGAAACCGCCGGGACATGGTGGCACTCGTCCACGATCACATGGCCATACGTCTCCACCAGGTCCTCGACCCGGCCCTGCCGGACCAGGCTCTGGATCATGGCCACATCCAGCCGCCCGTTCGGCCTGCGCTTCCCCCCGCCGATCTGGCCGATCTCCTTCTCCTCGAGACCAAGAAACATCGAGAGCTGAGCCACCCACTGATCCAGCAGAGGTTGACGGTGGACCAGCACCAGCGTGCTCCGTGCGCGCTTCGCCACCAGGTACGTACCCAGAACCGTCTTGCCAACCCCGGGAGGCGCGACAAACACACCGATGTCGTGCCGGAGGAGAGCCTCCGCGGCCTCCTGCTGGACCGCCGTGAGTTCGCCCTTGAGCTCGACATCGAGAGCCTCACCCTCCTGACGCTGATCCTCCACCTGGAGCTTCATCCCATGCGCCTGGAAAAGCTCTTCCAGATCACCGAGGCACCCCCTCGGCAGCGCAACATGTTGTGCAAGTTCCTCCGCACAGGCGATCACCCGCGGCGTCATCGCCGTCGAGAGCCGCAGGCTCTGCTTCTTGTAGAACTCCGGGTTCTGAAAAGCGGCGAGGCGCTTGATCTCATTCAGAAGTGGAGAAGGGAGGCTCGCCTTCTCGACGAAGAGGCGCTGTGCGAGCACCGCACACACCTCGTGCGGCAGCGGACCCGAGAGGGGCACCTGCCGAGGACGGCCCGAAGGTCTGCGCCTCCACGGAGTCGACTCCTCGCCGTCAGCCGGCTCGGCGAGGCGAACGCCGATTACGAGCCCTCGCCGCGTCGCCTCCGTCGCAAGGCTCTCCGCGAACGAAGAAGCGATCCGCGGCAGAGAGGCGAGGTAGCTCCACTGGTCGTCGTAGGCCTGGAACGATGCGTCCACGAACACGGTGTTCCCCTGTTGCCGCGGCTCGCGCTGGAGCGGCAGCGCAATGAGATTCCCGAAACCGCCGCGTGGCATGGTGTCCTGGTTGGGGAAGAGCCGGTCATACGACCCCATGCTGAGCTGATGTCGCCGGGACATGGTCTCCGTGAGGAGATAGCATCCCATCTTCCGGGCGAGGCGCGCCGCCACTGGAGCCTCGAAGAAGAACCAGGCGTGAGCGCCGTTTCCGGACCGGGAACGTTCGACAGCCACCGAAACGTCCACGGCCCGGCAGGTCTCGACAAACGCCCCGACATCGTCCTGCCAGGAAGCCTTGTCGAAGTCGATGGCGAGGAACCAGCACGTCTCATCCGGGAGCAGAGGATAGACGCCCATGACGTGATGGCCCTTCAGGTGGTCAAGGACCATCCGGTCGTCCACCGGTGTGAAGGCCTGGTTCGGGCATTCACTGCACTTGACCTTCGGAAGGTCGCAGACCCCGCGCACGAACTTGTTCGCGCAGGTAGGTGCATAGCCGGCCTTCCCGGTCCTCTTGCTCACAAACCTCGTCGGGAGGATGTCTTCGCGACCCCTGAACAGACCCCGAAAGAGCCGGACCTTGTCTGCCGGTGTCGTCGGCGCAAGAATCTCGCTGGCGGCGGGAAGGGCAGACTGGGCCGGCTCCTCCGCAGAGAGGACCGCGAGCTTTTCGCGCAGGATCTCCATCCGCGAGCACACCGCCTCCCGCTGCCGCTCGATCTCAGCCAGATGGGCCTCTTCACGGGCCAACTCCCCAAGAAGCTCGTCCCTCGGCGAGACCATATCGGATGAGGTTATCTTCTGTTGCGCGTACGACATGCCGCAAGGCAAATGATACCGCAAGCAGAACACAGCGAGGCGATCTGGCGAGATCAGAGGACAGCTCCAGGAAGGCGGCCCAGATGCGGTCCTCTGCCGACATGATCATCGCCGCCAACGCGGGCGGTGCTGCTGGCTTGGCCGGAGGGGGGCCCCGGGGGCTGTCGCTCTGGAGCTTCTGGGGGGAGGGGGAGCTGTCCGTCTTGGCTCAGCCGACCGCCGAGCCGGTAAGGAGAACGTCGGGCTCGGCGGTTACCTCGGGGTGCTCACGGCGAAGCGTGGCCAGGAGATCCTCGTCAACCACAGCTAGGACCTCGCCCCCGCGGAGGCGACGTACGACGCGCCCACCATTGCGGCAGAGCCACATCTCAAGGCGTTCCGTGGTGAGTTGCCTGGGGTCGGCGAAGAACAAATAGCGATGGGCTGCGGAGACCGAAGGTGCGCCACCTGTTGACTCCGGATGGTTCTCTGCCATGATTCGCCTCGCTTCCAGACGTCCGCAGGCTCGCGGCTCCGTTGTATTCTACTCGCCTCGGGTTCTCCGCACCACCCTGAGTTCAGTGAGCCGGCCGCGCCCCTGGCGGCCTTCCGGCAGACCCTCGATGGGGCGCGCCTGCTTAAGTACCATATCTCTGATGCGGCGAGAGCGACTCGCGTTACGCTCTGCCTCAAGGACGCCTCTCTTTCGCCCCAGTAGTCGTGCTGCGACTCCGGTGACAAAGGGCGCCGCATACGAGGTCCCATCGTCGATCCTGTAGAGATCACCCGGGTAAGTAGAGCAGATTGCTACACCCGGAGCGCAAAGGTCCACGCCAGGGCCATAGTTGCTGAATCCCGCCGCGAAGATCCCCTGCGGCTCCGACATCCAGTGGGTCTCTGTTTGACTGTGCTTCGATCCAGCCGGGTAAGTGTTACGCTTACCGTAGGCACTCACCCCTAACACAGTATCGAAACGCGCAGGATAATAAGCCCCCAATTGCGCTCCGTTTCCTGCTGCGGCAACTATCAATGTGCCTCGCTCCCAGGCATACGATACCGCGCGCTCTAAAGCCGCCGATTCCACCGGCCCTCCCAAGCTCATATTGATCAGATCCACTTGAAGCTCATCGACAGCCTCGTAGATGCCCTCGACCACGTTGGAAAGGTAAAACTCAATTCCGGTTGTCTTGTCTGAAGCCCGTATGCCCCACAGATCCGCATGCGGAGCAATTCCCCGAACGCCTCCGTCGTGCCCCTGCCCGTTGATAATTCCTGCACAGAATGTGCCATGGCCCACGTCGTCTTCGTCCCAGCGCAAGGAGCCAAGCCCTGGGACTGTTCAACCGCTGTGCAGCTTCAAATCATGGTGGGACGCCACTCCAGTGTCGATAAGCGCGATAACTACACCCTCGCCCAGCCCCGAGCCAGTTCCTTTGCCACGTCCACGGCCGCCTCGATCCGCGAGCTCCCCTCTCCACCAGCTATCGTCTGGAACGGAGAAGCGCGTCATCTTGACCTCAACTTCCTCTTGGGGAACGGAATCGGGCCACTGCATGCAGTGGCTCCAAAACGAATGCTCAGGACGGATCTCAACCCTGACGCCGGAGCTACCAAATACCGGAGTTAAAAGCAGCCCTCTATGGTCGAGCCGAAGGACTCTTGCCTCAGCATCAGCTCCAGAAGTCAATACGATGACCGAAACCCCGGGAATTGGTTCGCCGGTCTTTTCGTCGGTCACTTTGAGCGTGAGCTCTCGGCGTCCCGCCTGCTGCGCCGAAAGGCGGACATCCTCCTCAATCCTAAGCTCCGACCATTTCTCCGCGGCCAACTGCTTAAGTTGCTCCGGCAAGCGTACCACAGCGAATCTACCTTCGACGTTGAGCTCACTCGCAAGAATGCCTATTCGGGTCTCACTGCTGAGGGAGTTGATTGCATCCTCCACATCTGAACGCTGCCTTTTGTCGAGCGGTGCCCCATCACTACGAGCGATAAAGTATCTCTTGGTTGGCTGTGCGTTCTCTTGCAGTACGACCGATCGTCGCGTCGAGGTTAGCTTCCCTTCCCCCTGAGCGCCCATCAAGCTCAAGCGGTTCCTTCCATGACGACGTAGTCCTTCTAGGTCCGAGTCATCGAAAACTACGTCGACAAGAGGTAGGAGGTTCTGGATGTCCTCCGGAAGGGAAGCGGTTGCGAGCCACATCAACGATCGCAAAACCTCATCCCTTTCCTCCCCGCTCAGGTGTCTTTTTGCCAGCGCGAGCGATCGTGCGTTGACGTATCGGCCGAGAGTTTCCCCTGTCGCGAGCGCGGCTTGGCGCAGCGGCGGGAAGGAGGCAGGACCGGCCTGCCGCAGGACGTTGGGAAGGCTGAGAATGCGATCGCGGACCCCCTCCAATTCCTGGGTCGAGGCTTCTGGCCTCGCGACAGTTGCAATATCACGGATCAGGCCTCGAACAAGGCTACCCCTGGCTGCAGACGACGGCTGATCATGGACAACCTCGAGGAGCTGACTGAGCGACTGGATCGACTCGCAAAAAAAGGGCATAGATCGCGCGTGCATCTCTGTCATTTCGTATCTCGCTCAAGGTGCTGCTTGATTAGGGCTGGGAGATCTGACGGGAGCACGTCTTGCTTTCGTGCCACTAGCGCGTTGTCGTCGCCCTCGACAGCCAAGTCGACCTCTCGGTCGTGGGATTGCGTGAAGAGAAGGACTGGGAGTGTAGGACTCAGCGTCCTCACGTCTTTGAAGATCTCAAGGCCGGTCCTCGTTCCAAAGGTTGCTTCAGGCCTATTGTATCGAGACCCCATCGGCATCATAACGTCCAGTACAAGAAGTTGAATTTCGGCCTTTCTATCGCGCAAGAAGTCGACTACCGTTTCGGCATCATCGATAAAGTCGATTTTGAGACCGGCTAGCTCGCAAGCCTCGCGATATGCCTCTGTCCTCCGCTCTTCGTCGTCCACGAAAAGAATCATGCCGTTTCCTTTCTGCTTGTGAGACTGACAGGCAAATACCAAGTAAACTCGGTAGGGTTCTGATGTTTGGTTAGCATGAGCTCGCCACCTAGACCCCGCGCAAGCTTCCTCGATACATAGAGGCCAAGGCCCATGCCCTTCACTTCGTGTTTTTCTCCATTCGGAGCACGGACTTCCGGCTCGAAGATACGCTCTTCCCAGCCAGAAGGTACTCCTATGCCATAATCACGGAATCGGATTGCGAAGCATTCAACATTCTTTTCGCCAATCACCACGGTCGCTTTCCGCTCGCCTTCTACGAAGAGCTTCGGGGGAGCACCTTTCTTAGCGTATTTGAAAGCGTTGGTTACAAGATTAAAAGTGATTTGCGAAGCATCTTCCTCGTTGAGCATCAATAAGGGGATAAGGTGAGCTCCTCGGTAATCGAAATCTACATTGGTCACCAAGGGCCTGAGCTGTCGAATCGTTTTGAGTATGACCTCGCGAAATAGAAGAATTTCACGAGGCTTGCGTGCCAGCGTTCGATCAGCCAGAGCATCGAGTGCATTCGCCTGGTGCACAAGAATCTGCGCGTCACCGAAGATGTACTCAAGTTTCTTGTGAATAGCTTCTAGAGAGTAAGCGCTATAGTTTTTGAGGAGAACATCCGCAGTGTTGCGGATAGCTAAGGCAGGGGACCTGAGCTCATGGGTCGCCGTGTCGAGGCGACGAATCTGATCCCGGAGAGAAATCCAAGTCTGCGCAATTCCCCCGATAGTCTCAGTTACCTCGGAGAGAAGCTCGAGGTCGAGTTCGGAGTACGCGCTCGGTCGCCCCTCCGCTGTGCGGGGGTTGCAGAGAAGCAGGCTCCCAATAGCATCCTTCCGTGAATTAAATATAGGGAGAAGAATCTCTGTAAAGATAGCCGCGGATCCCTTTTGAGCCTGCGAAGTCTGCCAAGCCATCAAATCAAGTGCTTGCTCAGGAGTATCCGGAAGCACCTCTGAGGACTTAAGAAGTTTGGGACCAAATCCCTGTGTGTTCTGTCCATCAGAGACCTGCGGCCTGTCGGGATTACCGAGAAAAAGGGTAACCTGGGCCGTGTCAACGTCCAGTTCCCGCCGTAGGCCATTTTCGAGTTCAGAGAGTCGTTGACTGGTCTCGCCACTGCCGGTTAAGAATTCATGTACCTTTCCACGGATGCGGTCGATCTCTGGTCTCCACACGATCGAGTAGCCGGTTGCTGCTCGACTAAGAAAAAACTCTACTCCTTCGAGGCTAGTGCCGTCGGGCAACGGCTCGTTCGGTACAGCCAGCCAGACCCAGCCGAGATGCCGCGACCGCAACGTTTGAAGTGGTAGTTGTAACAAACGAACATTCTGGGACGAGGGAAGGAGGATCTTCAGGATGGACGCTGCATAATCCTCGTTGTCGCCTGTGCCTCCAAAGAACGGTTCCAAGGATGGATGTATAGGAGGCGAAATCACCATTCCGCGCCAAAGGGCCGAATCGCCAAAGGTAGCCTGCACACAAAGGAATGAGTTTCCATTCTGAGTATCTACGCCGCTAAGGGCTCGTCACAAAATAACTGTCCCAGATTGGACTTCCTCCATTGGGCGGATCGTATAGTTCCATTCACCGTGGAAACTGTCGCAACTGAGGCGCACTTTCTTCACCTCCTGCCGGGTTATTTTACGTCCTGGCGGATACTTCCTTGTGTCGATCTCCGCACGGACCTTGAGCCCCGTCTTGGTCGTTGTCGCGGCGATCAGGTTAACGATGACCTGATGGCTGACGAGGGGCTTTCCTCGCCAATTTTGGCTGATGAAGGAGAACAGCCGATGTTCGATCTTGTTCCACTTACTCGTGCCAGGAGGGAGATGGCACACCGAGATCGGTATCCCAAGCTCATTGGCCAGTTGCTGAAGCTCAATTTTCCACAGGCGGAGACGAGCGCCATTGCTGCCGCCTCCATCAGCGGTAATCAGAAGACGCCGAGCGTCGGGAAAGGCCTCCAGCCCCATTGACCGCCACCAGCGGCGAATTGTTTCCACCGCGAAACTGGCTGTATCGTGGTCCGTACCCACGCTGACCCAGCCTCTGTTGTTCGCCAGATCGTACACACCATAAGGAATGGCGCGGCCCAACTCGGGTATCACAAAGTCATGAACCTTGACCCTTTCGGGAGTGCCTTGAGGCCGTAGCTCACGGCCTCCATTTTTGAACTCACCCACCAGCTCTTTCTTCTTCGTGTCCACCGAGATCACAGGATCGCCGGTTGCTTGATACTCCTCCACCAGCCGATTGATATGCCCGAACTGTGCATCCCTGTCCGGGTGGCTGGAGCCTTCCAGAGTCTTGCTGTTGGCCTGAAGGCTGTATCCAAGCTCATGCAGGATCGAGGCAACCATGCGATGGCTCGTCTGATGCCCGATCCGCTTTAATTCGTCGGCCAAACGGCGAACACTTTTACAGGTCCAGCGAAGGGGCGACTCGGGATCTCCGCGCATGGTGGGATTGACGAGTTGCTCCAGGTCCGTCTTCAACGTCTGATCCACTTCGGCAGTTTTCTTCCTGCCGCCGCCCGGTCGGCGAGTTCTCCTGGCAGGAGACCGAGGCGCCGAAACCTGCCGTAACTCTTTGAGGCCTCTGTTGATCGTACGGCGAGAAATCCCGGTGGCTCGCGCCACTACGGAAGCGCCCCCAAATCCAAGTGCTTCCGCTTCTGCAGCGGCGAAAAGTCGGCGCATCCTCTCGTCAAGGTTCTCTTCAAGCAACTCAAACCTTCGCCGAATCGCCGTTTCGTCGTACATCCAACCCGAGTATACAGCAGAAAACACTTGACATGGACACCCAAATGTGGGACAGTTATTTTGTGACGAGCCCTAAGCAGCAGAGCTCCCGCAGCGGCGTTTGCGTGTCGGGCAATTGTCTCGAGGATATGAGAGAAATAGGCGGCTATGCTGGGCTGATCGAGAGCTTGCCCCAATTTCTCTTGGAGATGAAAGTCTGACTCTCGCCGGAGCTCCTGGAGACGCTCTTCGGTAACGTCATGATCAATCCCCTGAAAACCGTGTTCCTCTGGCTGGCTGTGATCCTGTGCTGGAAGCCCATAGGTGCGCACATGGACAATCGCACCAGCGGGCTGCCGAACTAGCTGAACAATGCTGTGCCCGCCCCCTCCGGAGAGAAGCCGTTGCCGGAGCGTGCCCGCTTCAGCGTGGTTGGCGATCACCTCGAAGCGATTGACGCGACCTACCACCTCTTCTGGCTTGCCGTACCCAAGGATTCTGGCTTCAGCAGCATTGAGATCGAGGATCAACCCGTCGCTGTCGGTGCGGAAGAAGCCGTGGTGAGTCCGGTCAAGGATGCTTTCCAGCAAGTCGCGCGCTCTTTGTGCTGCATCTCGTGCTCCCTGCGCTGCGTCACGCGCGTTCTGTGCTGCATCGCGAGCGCTTTGAGCTGCAGTGCGTTCTCTCTGTGCTGCATCGAATTGTTCTCCCTTTTCTTGCCATATTTCTCGAAGAACACTGTAGATCACCACTCCAGCGCACAGAGCCTTGAAGACGGACGTTCCAGTCTGGAGGATTAAGCCAAGCCAAGGGTTTTGGAGAAAGGGGATCGCGGGTTGTAAAAGGCCGTAGATTCCGAAGGTCCCGAGGAAAATTAAAGATTCTCTTAATTGGCCTTGCCTACGGGCGCGCGCCGACACCGCCCAGCCGAAGAGCCAGAGAGAAAGAAGTGAAAGCACGCCGCCAGGAAGAAGCGCGAGGTCTGCTCCCTTGACAGGTCCAAGTGATTCTATTCTCTTTCCGAGCGACTCGACGCTAAAGTGGAGGGCCATCACTCCCAGGAGTGCTGCCAAGGCGAGAGTTATTGTCTGCCGCCGCTTTAGCTCATATCCCAGCAGGTCGAACGCAGCAAGTGTGGCCGAGGCTGTAGAACCGAAGCTTAGAAGCTCGACAAGAGTAAGGTGGCCCCACGGCGGCAATTCCCGCAAGAAATCCAAGCCCCAGCTTTGGGGTAAAAGTCGGAGTGTGAGGTAGCCGTAAAGGAGCAGAAGGCTGACGTAGGCCCAGGAATACAGGTAGACGTGCCGACGGCCGGTCAACCGATAGACAGCATTCAACACAAGCAACAGAGCAAATGCCAAACCGGCATGAAAGAGAGGAGGCAGGACGGCCGAAAACGCCTCGGCTTGTTTCGCTGCTGCCTCGGGTGGCGCCGGTAACCGCGCATAGCCCGCGATTGCCAAAACGAGCAGGGCAAGATAGAAAAATAGCAACGCAGCGATCGCCCTCTGCGGACTCTGGCGCAGCCTCTCCATCCCCTGGTCGATGGAGGCCAAGACTTGGACCATGCGATCTTTTGGTGCAACGCGGGAGCCTTGCGTCACGCTCGCTACCTCCGAGATCAGGGTTATGGCAATTATGCTAGCACAGTACAGACAAGAATTGGGTGGGGCGGCTCCACAAGCCCCACAAGTCACCCTCTCTAGAGTCAGACACGGTTCACCGTGCAGTGTTGAGGCGACTGCATGGCTTCGAGTGGCCACCCTTGACCACCCCCCCACCCATTTGCTAAACCCCCGTCACCGCTCAACCAGGGGCAACCAGCGACCAAACCACACCCATGAACCCCGGCTCCATCGTCCACATCCGCAACCGAGACTGGGTCCTCCTCCCGAGCGACCAGCCCGACATCCACCTCCTCCGCCCCCTCACCGGCGCCACCGACGACGTCGTCGCCATCCACAAAGGCCTCTCCGACCTCATCGGCTCCACCATCCCCCAGGAGCGCATCCGGCCGGCCACCTTCCCGCCGCCGACCCTCGACGACCTCTCCGACGCCGCCGGAGCCCACCTCCTCTGGCAGGCCGCGCGCCTCACCCTGCGCGAAGGAGCCACCCCCTTCCGCTCCCTCGGCCGCATCTCCATCCGTCCCCGCATCTACCAGTTCGTCCCCCTCCTGATGGCCCTGCGGCTCGACCCCGTCCGCCTCCTCATCGCCGACGACGTGGGCGTCGGCAAGACCATCGAAGCCCTCCTGGTCGCCCGGGAGCTCTGGGACCGCGGGGAGGTCAAGCGCTTCTGCGTCCTCTGCCCGCCCTACCTCTGCGAGCAGTGGCAGAAAGAGCTGACCGAGAAGTTCAACCTGGACGCCGTCGTCATCCGCTCCGGCACCATCAGCCAGCTCAAGCGCCAGAAGCCCGGCCACGACAGCATCTACCGCCACTACCCGGTCCAGGTCGCCAGCATCGACTCCTCAAGAGCGACCGGAACAAGCACCCCTTCCTGCTCAACTGCCCGGACCTCGTCATCGTCGACGAAGCTCACGGCTCCGCCGTCGCCTCCGACCGCAACCAGAGCCAGCACCAGCGCCACG
Organism: uncultured Holophagales bacterium; assembly: GCA_963842525.1. Lineage (GTDB taxonomy): Bacteria > Acidobacteriota > Thermoanaerobaculia > Multivoradales > UBA5704 > UBA5704. Next base: position 24,278 of record CAWJGT010000004.1, on the reverse strand, counting down.
AGCTGGTCCGCGCGATCGCCGCCAAGGAGGACCGCCACCTCATCCTCCTCACGGCCACCCCGCACAGCGGCGTCGAGACCGCCTTCCGCTCCCTCCTGTCCCTGTTGCGCCCCGGCTTCGGCGAGTGGTCCACCTCCGCGTTGACCGAGCCCCAACGCATCGAGCTCGCCCAGTGCTTCGTGCAGCGCACCCGCCGCGACATCGAGACCGATTGGGAGGGGGAGCACTGTTTCCCGGTCCGTGAACCTTCCGACGAGACCTACCGCCTCTCCCGCGGCTACCAGGACCTGTTCGTCAAGACCTACGACTTCTGCTCGGAAATCGTGCGCGCCGGACAGGCCCTCGACCAGCGCCAGCAGAGAGTGCGCTACTGGGGCGCCCTCGCCCTCCTGCGCTGCGTGATGTCCAAGCCCCGCGGCCGCCGTCGCCGCCCTGGAGACGCGGCACGATGCCCTGGCCGTCGGCGACGAGGAGCCGGACTGCACCTTCATCTTCGAGTCCGCCGACGATCGCACCGACGACGAGCAGCCCACACCCCCCGTCGAGTCAGCCGAGGCCACGCTGGCCGAGACCGACCGCCGCCGCCTGCGCGAGCTCGGCCGCCTCGCCAAGGCCCTCCTCAGCTCGGGCGACACGAAGCTGGACCGTTGCGCCGAGCTCGTCAGCACCCTGCTCGGCGAGGGGTTCTTTCCCATCGTCTGGTGCCGCTATATCGCCACCGCGGAATATGTGGCCGAGGGGCTGCACAAAGGCCGCGCACAAGCCGCGCGTGCTCGTGGCCACCGACTGCCTCAGCGAGGGGATCAACCTCCAGGACGCTTTCGACGCCACCCTGCACTACGACCTCCCCCTGGAACCCCAACCGCCTCGAACAGCGCGACGGCCGCGTGGACCGCTACGGCCAGAAAAGACCGGCCGTCCGGAGCATCCGCTACTTCAGCCCCGACAGCGCCGTGGACGGCATCGTGCTCGACGTGCTCCTGAACAAGGCCCGGGAAATCCACCGCACGCTGGGCACGCACGTGCCCGTCCCCGAAGAGAGCGAGAGTGTCACCGAAGCCGTCTTGAACGCCCTGTTCCTCCGCGGCCGACGGGACCCCGGCTCCGCCGCGCAGCTCGAGCTGGATCTGGGAATGGCACCGCGGGTCGCGACCTTCCATCGCCGCTGGGACTTAGATGCCGAACGGGAGAAGGTCAACCGTACCCGGTTCGCCCAACGCGCCCTCAAGCCCGGCGACGTGCGCCAGGAGCTGGAAGCCACAGACGCCGTGCTCGGGGACCCGCCGCCGTCCGCGAGTTCGTCCTCGCCGCGGCCCAGCGTCTCGGCTTGAGCATCGCTCGCGACAAGCGACTCGACGTCTTCCGCGTCGCCGTCAGCCCCGAGGCCAAGGCCCCTCTCCTGGCGGTGATCTCCCTTGCCCTGCCGCACCTCAAGTCCGGCCAGTGGCTCATCACCTTCACCTCGCCCGCCCCGGAGGGCGCGGAGTACCTCGGCCGCAATCACCGCTTCGTAGCCACGCTGGCCCGCTTTCTCCTGGAGGAGGCCCTCACCCGCGGCCGCTCCGCTACCGTCTCCCGCTGTGGCGTGATCCGCTCGCGCGCCGTGCCGCGCTCCGTGCAACGCGAGGTGGAGGAGGGGGCAACTCTCTTTTGCCGAGCCGCCCCCTCGCCGTCTTATCCAGCGGCGGGCTGCCCTCTGTCGATCTCCTCCTCGATCTGGTCAGCGATCCTGCCCACCTCGATAGCCTGTCGCTCGGCGAACAGAGAGAGCGCCTCGTCTCCTGGGGCGAGGAACGAGACCACATGCTCTCTGCCGACAGAAGCGAGGAAGCCTTGGAGGTGGCGCAGATCGGCCAAGGCGGCCCGTAGCTCGGAGCGGGTCTCTCCCGCCGGGTCCTGCGGCCAGCCCTCGGGGTTCTCAAGCGAGAAATTAAAGAGGAGCCGGCCAAGACCTCGGAGCGTGGTGTTGGCCTCGGATTCGGTGAAGTGCCGGAGGAGCGTTTCGCGGAATCCCTCGTGCTCCTCCCCCAGTGCGGGGTCAAGGCGGGGGATAGGGGCTGGAGTAGGCTGCTCTTGGTCAGGCATGGAGGCTCTCCTCCATGCTTGGCAAGGCTCCGGGCGTAGTCGCTAGCTGCGCTCAGGGCCGCTTCCGTGGTCTGGGGAGATGCGCTCTCCCCGCGTGTGCGGGAGCAATTCTACTCCGTGGGCACACAGTATGTTCATTGTAGAACCATAGTAGGTAGAGCACTTCTATATCCTCCCCCACATGACGAAACGGGAGGAAGCACCCAAGACTCGTAAGCCCGCTACCAGCCGGGGACTCTGGCGGGAGATCAGCTACCTGCACCATGATGAGGCCGAAGCGCTCGCCGAGCGGGCAAAGAAGGAGCGCACCTCAAAGGCCGAAGTGATCCGGCGGGCACTACGGGCGTATCTGGGGATTGAGGACTAGGACAAGAAGATTTAGGTACGCTATGACCAAGGTATTCATATCCTATGTTCGAGAAAACCGGGAGGCCGTGCAGAGGCTCGCAGATCAACTCACTGCCGGCGGCCTTGATGTTTGGTTTGACCTAAAGGATCTAAGTCCGGGCGTACGGTGGAAGGACGAAATACGGAGAGGGATTAGGGCAGGAGGGTTCTTTCTCGCCTGCTTCTCTCCTGAATACCATGCTCGTGACTCAACTCATATGAATGAAGAAATTACTATTGCCATAGAAGAGTTACGTCGTAGACACACTGATCGACCCTGGCTTATCCCTGTCCTCCTTGGACCATGCGATATCCCTGACCGCTCAATCGGTGGAGGTGAAACTCTACAAGACCTTCAAGCCGTGAGGCTCTACGAGGACTGGGCCGGTGGAGTGCTCTCGCTGTTGAAAGAGATGAGAGCCAACCAAGCGTCCCCGGAAGACTTCATAGTGCCGACCCAAAGCTTCACATATTTGAAACCTGAAAATGGAGCGAGCTTTGCGACTTTTTGCTTGAAGGTATTTCGTGTGCATCTCGACCTGCCGCAATTAGCGGCGGTTGCTTTCAGTGACCATAGCCAATCTGGCGTGGATCTGGTCTATCTCACCCCGGGCGGCAATATCGGGATCGAATGCAAGTTCAAAAGCACAGGAACTAGCATGACGGTTCCAGCGATGAATCAGGCAATCGAACTGGCAAAAACGTTCCATCCTCCTCTGAATGAGTTCTATATAGTGACTACTGCTGATAGTGATCCAGCGCTTCAACTCCATGCGGCACGTATCGGCCAGGCCCATAAGGATGAGGGCCTTTTCGATGTCTACATCTATGCTTGGCAGGACATAGAGGAGATCCTTAAGGAAAATCCAAACCTGGCCGCCGATCTGTACTCTACACCCCATGTATCAGCGTCGACGGTCCATGCCGCACCTGATATGGTAACCAACTATCAGGTAGTAGGAGGGGATTTCCATGCTGAAATAGATGAGGCTGCTCGGCACATCACAGAGGGAAAACCCGACGTGGCCTTAGCCCTCCTCGATAAATTGAAACGAAACAGATGGGACATTTTGAAACCCCGCGAACGGTTCAGAGTTCTAGCTAATTTGGGCAACGGCTACCTCCGCAAAGGAGATGAGCGAGGTGCGGCCCTCGCTTTTCTTGAGGCTGCCACGTATCAGCCACAGGACGACGACCAGGCACTCAGTATCGCAGCCCACGGCCACCTATTAAGCGGAAATACCGAGAAGGCATATGTTCTGGCATCCGAGTCATGTTCTCGAAATCCTATGAACGAGCGGGCACAGATAGTTCGACTGCAGAGCACTCCGGAGGACCTGCCATATGGAGAACTGATCAATTCTGTTCCTGATGTACTCAGATCGAACCCCAACATTGCCTTATCGCTTGCTGAGAGAGCGATGAAGGCGAACAATCCCGGCGAAGCTGAAAGAGTACTGCGGCAAGTTAAGGACGCTTCCCCAACTCTTCATTTTTCGCTCGGAGCTGCTCTACTCCAGCAGGGCCTCCCCGCAGGACTGCAAGAGGGTATGCTTCTTCTACCGAGCAACCCTGACTTAGTGCGGGAAGCGCGCAGCCATTTTACCGAGACAATAAGTTCACAGGATTCGCCCGCCGGCCTCATCGCGGCTGCCTATTTCAACAGAGGGCTGGCATCCAGCCTTCTCAAGGATGAGAACCAAGCTCTTGCCGACTTTCGCTCCGCATACGAGAGAGAACCATCCGATGAAAACTTCGGTGTTGCGTTCATTATGGAGGCTTTACGACGGGGCGAGGTTACAAGTGCGCTAAACGCAGCGAGGGAATTATTCAAGAACAATCCGATTCCAAGGAATAGATTGCTCCTAACCATGGCACTTTCCGAATCGGGAGGTGATGAGGAGAGGAAACAAATCCTCCCCTTACTTCAGGAGGGGTTGAGTGATCTTGACCACGAGAGTCCCGAGGTACGTATCGAATACCTACGGAGGACGGCATACTCCATCTACCTTTCTGGGGCACTGACCGATGAGACGGCCAAGACGCTCGAGGACTGCGCTGCGGAATCTGTTGAGAGGGGAATCATTAGATCGTGGGCATTGCTCTGGATGGACCAACAAGACGAGGCTAAGATAGAGGCAAAGGAGACTGCTACTCTACTAAACGACACAAATAATCTGGCCCTCAGGCGTGAAATGGCGATGCTGCTTAGCCGACTTCAGCTAGCGGAGCAGGCTTTCCCAATCTGGCTTTCTATTTGTACACCTCTTGTTTTCAATGAGGACACAGTCCATCTACTGCAAGCTGCAGAACGGCTCAGCAAGGACGACGAGATCCTTGATTACTGTCAGAGGTTGCGAGCCAACCATATCTATGCGCCGGAAGCCGCTGAGATGGAGATGGAGATTCTCGTTCGCTACAATGAGCTAAGAATAGCTCAAGCGGTGCTTAGAGAGTACCTTGATGCTAGCCCTGGTAATCTTCCTCTACGCTTGGCGCTCTTAAGCGTTGCTGTTGTGCAGGGTTGGTCTGAGATTGTAGATACCTACATGACATCGTATCCGACGGCTCAAGAGATAAAGACAGTAGTAGACGGTGCTCGGCTCGTCCAGATATTGAACTTCAAGGGAATGACACAAACCGCGTCGGAGATCGCATACGAACTTGTCCGCCAATACCCAGATGATCCAAACAGCCATCGTGCTCTGATCATCTCGATCTTAGGCTTCGGTGGGTCAAAGAAGGACCTCAACCTAGAGGCTCCTTCAGAAGTGATAGTCGGTAGCGCTGTCGCCATTCGCAGGCCGGGGGAAGATGGGTTGCAGTGGATAGTTATCGAGGATTCGGATAAGCCGGAGGTCAGTCGAGATGAATTCCCACCTGATCACGCGCTTGCCCAAGCTTTAATTGGCAAGAAAGTCGGTGAGAGTGTCACGCTGCCCGTGTCATTTGTCAGAGCTCAAACAGCAGTTGTAGTGGAGATCAAGCATAAGATCCTGTTCCGGATGCATCAGTCCATGGAGCAGATGAATCAACGTTTTCCGGGAAAGTCATTTTTCGATAATGTCAAAATCGGTGATGAATCTTTGCCTGAGGAGCACCAATTTGATGAGCTTCTTGATCTTCATCGGCAACTGGCCCAAGGTCCAATGGAGGCGGAGAGGCTCTATAACGAGCGAAGAATTCCGGTTGCTGCCTTAGCTTCGATAGCGAACAATGGGGACATTCCGAGAGTCTTAGAGTACCTCGCTTTCTCTCAACGACACGCAGTCCATTGTGTCGATGGAAGAGCCGAAGAATTTAAGCGCGCAAATTTTGTTATTGGCTCTGCGCGTGCAGTGGTACTGGACCTAACGGCACTTAGCACTATCAAGATATTGGCTCGCGATTTTGATCTGTCTAAGATGACTGTACGTTGTATCGTTTCTGAGGGTACATTAGAACGCCTTAGGCAACGAGGGAAGTCTTTGGTGGAGGACCCCAGAGTAAGCCTTTTCATGAACTACGATGGTGAGCATGATCGACTGATTGTGCAGGAGATTGACCCAGCGGCAGAGCGTGAGAGAGCTGCTCAAGCCACAGAATACGCAGACAAAATAGAATCCCTTTGCGAAGTAGTTGGAGGGCGATCTTTGGCTCGAATTGAGCCTATGACGCGTGATACTTTGGTGCGCGTGTTTGGCTCCGCGACTGCGGAAAGCATCGCCATAGCAATGGATCGCAATTCTCCGCTGTGGTCTGATGACTATGCGACGGGAATTTATATCAGAAGTGAATTATCTTTGCAACGTGTCTGGACGCAGACGGTCTGCTTTTGGTTGAGAGATGCCGGAGTAATGGAGCAGCGACGAATGTGATGTTGTTACGTCTCGTCTCTGTGGATTTAACTATCGATTCACATCAATTTCAGCGCGGACTATTCTCGCGGCTTGCGGATTATGCGATTGGAGCCCCGACAGCCAGCCTCTGCGCGGCGTTTTGGATCGGTTCGGTGAACTGGATAGGGGAGAGGATTCTTTAATGATTGCGGCAAGCTCGATTCCAACTATATGGCGAGAGAAGCCTCTCGTTGATTATGCCACTCGGGTCACAATACGTATGCTCGACAAAATGTCGCATAACAGCGGTGGTATAGATAATATCCGTACACTTTCAAGAAATATAGACAGAATTTTCGGCTTAAATGTTGTTGATGCTCAGCGTGCAAAAATGGTGATTGAGGCGTGGCTGCGAACAGGACCAGGCGGAGGTGGAATTATTACTTGACAGGTGCGGCGGCTTTCGAGCTACCCGGCTGCTTTCCCCATAAACTGATGCCCCACGATTCCTCGTGTGGCATGGAAGAACTAACCTGAGGATTCCCTGCAGTCTTTTGGTTCTATCGAGAAAATATCGTGTGGCGCCTGGGCGACGGCTCGCCGCCGCCCCCCCGATCCGATCTACGTGCGGCGCTCCACACGCGAGGGCTACAGCGGCGCGCCCGCGCGGGTGAACGCCTTTTCCAGCGGTTCTACCAGCAGTCCGCCGCGGAGCTCGCTGCGCTCGAAGCACGGGAGCATACCGCCCAGATCGTCAAGCCCGGAGAGCGGGCGCGCCGCGAACGCCGTTTCCGTTGGGATGAAAGGGACGCGGAGAAAGAGAGCGATCTCGGCCGGCGCCTCCCGTACCTGGTCTGCTCACCCACCATGGAGCTGGGAGTGGACATTGCCGACCTGGACCTGGTCCATCTGCGCAACGCTCCCCCCACGCCGGCCAACTATGCCCAGCGCAGCGGCCGGGCCGGCCGCCAGGGGCAGCCGGGCCTCATCTTCACCTATTGCGGCGCAGTCAACAGTCACGACCAGTACTACTTTCGGCATCGCGAAGAGATGGTCGCGGGTAGCGTGCGGCCCCCGCGCCTCGACCTCGCCAACGAGGCCCTCCTGCGCGCCCACGTGCACGCCGTCTGGCTCTCCCGGGTCCGGCTCCCCCTGGGCCAGACCATCGATACCGATGCGGACGACCTGCCCCTGCGCACCGATCCTGCCCACCAGATCCAACTGGGGACTGCGGCCCGGCACGAGCTCCACGAGCAGGTGCGACAGATCCTCGCCTCCGACGACAGGCTGCGCGAGGCGGCAAGCTGGTTCAGCGACGACTGGATCGACCGTGTGATCGAGGAGTCACCCCGGGAATTCGACCGTGCCTTCGACCGCTGGCGCGAGCTCTATCGAACGGCGAAACGCCAGTTCGAGATGGCCCAGACCGCCCTCCTCCGGGCGCGGCGCCGCGACGAGCAGGATCAAGCCCGGACCCAGAATGAGGAAGCGCTCCGTCAACTGAACCTCCTGCGGCAGTTCGACGTCACCCGGGAGGAAAGCGACTTCTATCCCTACCGCTATCTCGCCAGCGAAGGCTTCCTGCCGGGCTACAACTTCCCGGCCCTCCCCGTGCGGGCCTGGGTCCCGAGAGGAGACGGCGAATTCATCGTCCGCCCGCGCTTCCTCGCCCTGCGGGAATTCGCGCCGAGCAACTTCCTCTACCACGAAGGGACCAAGTGGGAGATCTCTGGGTTCCAGGCCCCGCCGGGAGGCTTGGACCAGCGACGGCGGACCCTGCGCCTCTGCCGTTCCTGCGGTGCCTTCAGCGAGCCCGCGCTCGACCTCTGCCCGGTCTGTCAGGTCCGTTTCGACGGAGGGAACAGCCAGATCGTCGCCCTTCTGGAGATGCCCAACGTCCGCGCCCGCCGGCGCGAACGCATCACCTGCGACGAAGAAGAGCGGCGCCGGCGCGGCTACGAGTTGGAGGCCTGCTTCCAGTTCTCCCAGGAAGGCGGAGCCGCCCGCACCCAGGAAGCCGACGTCACCCTCGACGGCACCCCCATCCTCCGTCTCATCTATGCCCCGGCCGCCACCCTCCTGCGCATCAACCACGGCTTCCGCGGCGCACCCGTCACAGCCGGCTTCCTGGTCGACCTCGAAAGCGGTGAGGTCGGCACCTCGGCCCAGGCCCCGAGAAACAACCCACCCCGCCCCCGCCGCACGGAGAACCTCCGCCTCTACGTCCACGGAACCCAGAACGTCCTCCTCATCCGCTTCACCCGGCCCGAGCTGCGCAACGATCCCGGCCTGGTCACCACGCTCCAATACGCTCTCCAGCGAGGCTGCGAGCAGCTCTTCCAGCTCGAAGAGACCGAGCTCGCCGCCGAGAGAGTCGGCCAGGACGAGCATCGGGCCATCCTGTTCTACGAAGCCGCCGAAGGAGGAGCCGGAATCCTCCGCCGGCTGGTCGAAGAAGCAGACGCCATCGCCAGAGCCGCCCGGGAAGCCCTGACCCGCTGCCACTTCGACAATCAGGGGACCGACCAGAAACCCGACTGCCAGGCCGCCTGCTACGAATGCCTGATGAGCTTCAACAACCAGCACGAAGCCCTCCAACTCGACCGTCATCGCGTGAGGCAAACCCTCCTCGACTTGACAGCGAGCCACACCCTCCCCCGTCAAGGAGGCCGCGACTGGGCCGCCCACCTCGCCGGGCTCCGCTCCCTCACCGACGCCCGTTCTGACCTCGAACGCCGTTTCCTAGACGCCCTGGCCGCCGGCCACCACCGCCTCCCCGACGAAGCCCAGAAATCCGTCCCCGACCTCGGCTGCATCTCCGACTTCTTCTACACCCCGAACCTCCACCTCTTCTGCGACGGCACCGTCCACGACCAGCCCGCCCAAAGAGCCCGGGACGAAGAACTCCGCCGGGAGCTGGTGAACCGAGGCTACCGAGTCCTCGTCATCCGCTACGACCGCGACCTGGGAACCCAAATCACCGAGCACCCCGAAGTCTTCGGGAGGGCATAGGGCCCACTCCCCGAGCTTCGTCCATCGCCGCCGCATCGGCGGCAATAGAGCTTCTGCCGCGTCCGTGTCGGTCCTTTTCGTCCCTGCCCTCGTCCGTGTCCGTCCTTGCCTGTCCTTGCTGTCCTTTACGTCCTTGTCTCCTCCCCCAAAACCGCGAGTTGACGAGCATACGGAAACGGTGTAGTGTAGAAAAGAACTTCGACGAAGATTCGCGGTACCACCACCCGGCACTCCGGGCGATGCCCGCATTTTCGTCGGCGACGCTCCTTACTGAGCCTTTTGGGGGAGTGGCGCCTGAGCGCTCTTTGGTGCTTCGGAGCGCCTCGCCCGGGCTCCGTCCAGGCTCCGAACTGGAGCGCGCAGGAAGGACGCCCATGAGACGCCACATCGCCCCGCCGGTTATCGCAGCAATCTTCCACATCATTTGCGCCTCCCCGGCCTGTCCACAGACCGTCATTGCCTTCGGCGAGACGCTCGCAGGGAGCATTGCAGTTTCTGGAGAGGTAGATACCTATACCTTCTCCGCCGTCGCCAACGATCGGATTATAGTGGGTATGTCGGTGACCTCTGGAGGCCTTGATCAGGACATCGAGCTCTACAACTCTGAGGGGCAGTTGATCTGCTCCGCAGAGTACCACAATGGAGGGGCCGTCGAGATTAACAATTGCACGCTCTCTATGAACGGCATCTATACCCTCCACGCTGACGACTACGGAGACAGCGACACAGGGGCCTACGCTCTTCACCTGCAACGCCTGAACAATCCGGGGAATACTACGCCGCTCGTCTTCGGGCAGACGCTCCAAAGGACGATCAGCGTGGTAGGAGAGAAGGACGCCTACACGTTTTCTGGCAACGCCAGCGATCGGGTAATGGTAGGTATGGCCGTGGCCTCCGGCGCACTCGATCCGGACATCGAGCTCTACAGCCCGGCGGGCCAGTTGATCTGCTCGTCGGAATACCACAATGGAGGGGCCGTCGAAATCAACGATTGCAGTCTGCCGGTAAACGGCATTTACACACTCCTGGCCGATGACTACGGAAACAGCGATACAGGAGCCTATGCTCTTCACCTGCAGCGACCGAACAGCCCAGGTGCCACAACGACGTTGGCCTTCGGGCAGACTCTCCAGAGGGCGATCGATGCGGTAGGTGAGAAGGATGTATATACATTCTTGGGTACCGCAAGTGACCGGATAATGGTGGGCATGGCCGTGGCTTCCGGTGCGCTCGATCCGGACATCGAGCTCTACAGCCCAGCAGGTCAGTTGATCTGCTCCGCAGAGTACCACAATGGAGGGGCTGTCGAGATCAACGATTGCACGCTCCCGGTGGCCGGCGCCTACACTCTGTTCACTGATGACTACGGAAACAGCGACACAGGGGCCTACGCTCTTCACCTACAACGATTGAACAGCCCCGGGGCTACCACAATGCTGGCCTTTGGACAGACCCTCCAGAGAACAATCGACGAGGTAGGAGAGAAGGACGCTTATACGTTCTCTGGCACTGCAAATGACCGGATAATGGTAGGTATGGCCGTGGCTTCCGGTGCGCTCGATCCGGATATCGAACTCTATAGTCCGGCGGGCCAGTTGATTTGCTCAGCAGAGTACCACAATGGAGGGGCAGTCGAGATCAACGATTGTACACTCCCGGCGAGCGGAACCTACACCCTCCTCGCTGATGATTACGGAAACAGCGACATCGGTACCTACGCTCTTCACTTGCAACGACTGAACAACCCGGGGGACGCCACAACCCTCTCCTTTGGGCAGGCCCTCCAAAGGACGATCAGCGTGGTAGGAGAGAAGGACGCCTACACCTTCTCTGGCACCATCAGTGAACGGTTAATGGTAAGCATGGCAGTGACCTCTGGTGCGCTCGATCCAGACATCGAGCTCTATAATCCGGTCGGGCAGTTGATCTGCTCCGCGGAGTACCACAATGGAGGAGCCGTTGAGATTGACGATTGTACGCTCCCAGTGAACGGCACCTTTACCCTCCTTGTCGATGACTACGGCAATACCGACACCGGCAACTACACCCTCAGCCTCACCCGAGGCCCCTGCACCCTAACCTGCGCCGCCAACGTACCAGCAGAAGCCACGGTCAGCACTCCCGTCCCATTCAGCGTCGCCGCCCCACCCCCTAGCTGTGGCACTCCAGTCACCTACCACTGGGACTTCGGAGATAGCTCGACCTCGACCATCCAGAACCCGACGCACACCTACGACTCGGAAGGCACCTTCCAATGGAGCCTGAAGGTGACCGCTGGTGACAAGACCTGTAATCGGTCGGGTAGTGTGAGAATCCTGCCCACGGGCACAGAACCGTCCGAAACAATCTTCTTCGATAACTTCGACACCTATGCCAACGGTTCCAACCTCGGCGGGCAAGGCGGATGGCAGAACCGATTTGGCGGAGGCATTAGCGCATCGAGTACACAGTCAGTGTCGCCGCCCCAAAGCTGCCGCATAGATAATAACGGCGGTTGCTGGTCAAGCGTGCTCTATCATGCGATTCCTTATCAGGATGTGCTTTGGTTCTCAGCAGACATCATGGGTACGCCTACCGGCAGGACTGGCTGCCACGAATATGATATTTCCGTGAGCCTTGACAATCCGGATCAAGGAGGAGTATGGGGAAGTAGCGAAGTTGGATTTACGTTGCGCTCGGGACCAGGGGAGTTCAGTCTTGGGCCAGGCCTCACTACGCAAACCTCGACACAGCAAGTGTCTGGTGTCTACGGTTGGCAAGAGCATGTGAACCTGGAGCCCAATTACACATCTCTGGTTAATCGGTGGATCCACCTTCAGGCCAAAGTAGATCACCTGCGTCATCGAGTGGACGTCTGGGTCGATGGGGAGTATCGCGGTAGCCTGGCTTTGGACCCCACATCACCTCCCTATACGGGCATCTCACTGTCAGCAGGTGAAGGTTTAGGCTTCGTTGACAACATCCGGGTATTTAAAAACGGCCCCGAACCCGGGGAAGAGGCTGTCGAGCTTACGCTCGGCATACCTCTGCAAACGACCATTCCGAGCAGCCGCTACCGCTACTTCAAGGTCACCAGTCAAGCAGGGCGGGATCTCTTGGTGACAGTAGACCAGACAGGTGCCATCGGCGACCTCGAGCTCTACGGCGGAGTCGGAGCCCCTCCCTCCAGAGGCCGCTATGATGCCCACGACAGCACGCAAACGGGAGGGGCTCACCAGTCCCTGGTGTTCCCCGCGACGAGCGAGCCTCAGACCTATTACTTCCTGGTCTACCACCACAGCGGACCGGCCACGGTTCCGTTCACCATCCTCGCCCGCCATCCCGGTTTCCACCTCGATCGCGTGAGCCCTTCCACGGTCTCGAACGCCGGAAACGCGACGCTGACACTCATAGGCTCTGGATTCTCGCCCGCCACCCGGGTGTTGCTGATCCCGCCTTCAGGCGTAGGCATCGCGGCATCGGGCACACAGCTCGTGAGCTCCGTCCAAATCCATGCGACCTTCAATCTGACAGGCGTTTCAACCGGCCTCTATGACGTTCGTATCGACAATCCCGTGGGAGGCACGGCGACGCTGGCCGATAGCCTCAACGTAACTGCCGGTAACGCCGGAGCCTTGGTGGCGACCCTCGAAGCACCGGCTAACGTGCGACCCGACCGCAACTACACAGCCTGGGTGCAGTACAGCAACAGGGGCGGGTCCGACATTCGCGCCCCGCTCTTCATCGTCACCAGCCCGCAGAACGTGCCCATGCGCCTCGCGAGCACCGAGCCGTTCCGCCGCGGCCCTATCCAAGTCCTCGGCCTGAACATGAACGGCCCGGTAGGAGTGCTCACCCCCGGTTCGAGCTTCTCGATTCCCATCGAGTTCCGTTCTGCGACTTCAGGCAACCAGATCCAGTTCAGCCTCGAAGTCATGCGTGTGGATGCCAGGCCCCTTAACTGGGCACCGATCGAGAGCGAGGTTCGGCCGCCAGGGTTCGCCGATGACGCATGGAGTGCGATCTGGTCAACCCTGCGGACCCGCCTCGGCGGAAGTTGGGCGGACTACCTCTCAACACTTACGGCCGCCTCGGCGTACCTGGCAGCCCACTACCGAGAAGCTCCCGGCGCACTCGACCCGAGCCAGGTCGCGCCCCAGGGCCGCCTGCCCGTGCCTGTGTATTCGGTGCGCGATCTCTTCTCCTTCGAATTGGCGAAGGCCTCCGCCAGCATCTCTCCCCGCCCTGTCCTGGCCGCGAGTCTGGACGCCTTCTACCCGGCGCCCGGACTCCCGCTGGCATTTCTTCGCGTCGCTCCCTCGCCCATCGAGCAGCGATTCCGCCTGGGATCCCTGGGCCGGGGCTGGGTGCACATATACGACTATTCCCTTCGCGTCGATGCCGATGGGTCAGTAACAGTCCGGGAGCCCTGGGGACAGGAGCGGGTCTTCCTCTCCGCTGGGAACGGAACCTTCTCCTCTGCGGAAGCAGGCGAGCACGCGATTCTGATGCGAGCAGGGCAGGGCTACCTGTTGAAGGAGAGAGACGGCTTCACCCTCAGCTTCGCCGTCAACCGGCTCGCCTACCTGGAGGATACGAACGGCAACCGGCTCACCATGGCCTACACCGGCAGTGTTCTCACCTCGATCACCCACTCGAACGGCGATCACCTCACGATCCAATACAACGCCCGCGGCAGGATAGACAGCATCTCGGACCCGGCAGGCCGCACCACCTCCTATAGCTACGACGGGACAGGTGAACACCTCCTCGAAGTCGAAGAGCCAGGCGGCCCCACCACCACCTACGCCTACCGTTCCGCGGCCAGTTCTCCGGCGGCGGCCCACGCCCTCGCGTCGATCACCTTCCCAGGCGGCACGCATCGCTATTTCGATTGGGACAACCTCGGACGCCTGACAGGCGAATGGCGTGACGGCAAAGCCGAGCATCTGGCCTACGCCTACGACACCCAAGGAACGATTACAGTCCAGGACGAGGCAACCGGTTCGCTGACCCTGCTCTTCGGCCACCGCGGGCAGCTCCTCGCCAGCGAGGACTCAGAAGGGCACAAGCTGGCTCTCGGCTACGATCCGACAGGAAATCCCACGCGCCTCAAAGACGCAGTCGGTTCTCCGGCGATGCTCACCTATGACAGCCACGGCAACCCGCTAGGGCTTCGCGACCTCGCAGGCAACGTGACCCGGCTGACCTACGGCAATCTCGACCGCCTAGCCTCCTTGCGCGACGCGCGAGGGAACCCAACCGGCTTCGGATACGACGCCGACGGCAACCTGGCGAGCATCGAGTATGCAGACGGCAGCCGCGAGCAGGCCGCGGTCAACTCCGCCGGTGATCTGGTGTCCTATACCAACCGCCGAGGCCAAACCATTCATTACGACCGGAACGCTCAGGGCCAGATCATCCGCAAACGTTTCCCGGGTGGAGCGACCGTCAACTATACCTACGACGCCCGCGGCAATTTCGACACCGTGGCCGACGCGAGCGGTACAATCGACCTCGACTACGACAACCGCGATTTCCTGACCCGGATCGCCTACCCCGGCGGACGATTCCTGACGTTCCAGTACGATGATTCCGGCCGGCGCACCAGCCGCACCGACGAGACCGGTTTCACGCTCCGCTACGAATACAACAACGCCGGCCGGCTCGTCCGCCTGCGCAACACCGTCGGCGCTCAGCTCATCGCCTACCAGTACGACGCAGCGGGCCAGCTCGCCCGCGAAGACCGGGGCAACGGCACCTCGACCACCTACGAATACGACAGCGCCGGTCAAATTCTCCACCTCATTCATTACGCGCCGAACGGCAGCATCCAGTCACGTTTCGATTACACCTACGACGAGCGGGGTAACCGAACTTCCATGACTACGCTGGCCGGTAAGACAACGTATGAGTATGACACGCTCGGACAGCTCGTGGGAGTAACCTACCCGAATGCTTCGACGGCGACCTACGAGTACGATGCCATCGGCAACCGGGTGGCCGTGACAGAAAACGGCGAAACCCAAAGCTACCATACAAACGAGCTCAATCAGTACACCGATGCAGGCGGTGCTACTTTCACCTACGACGATGACGGTAACTTGATCTCGCGGACCGATCATTCTGGTACGACTACCTATGAATACGACCAGGAAAATCGGCTGATTCGCCTTACAAAGCCGGGCGACGACACCTGGAAGTACACCTACGACAACCTCGGTAACCGCGTGGCCGTCACCCACAATGGCGCGGTGGTTCGCTACGCCCATGACCCCATCGGCTTAGTGGATGTGGTCGCCGAGAATGATGCTAATGGCAATCTGAAGACACGTTATGTGCATGGCCTTGGCCTTGTGGCGCGACTTGATGCAGCGGGCAATGCTGCCTACTATGGCTTCGATGCTCTGGGGAACACGCGCCAGCTCACCAACGAAGCAGGGGGGGGTTGTGAATGCCTATGACTACGACCCGTGGGGCGTTCCGTTAGCTTCGAATGAGCAGTTGCCGAACCCATTTCAATTTGTGGGGCGTTTTGGCGTAATGGCGGATGGGAATGGAGCGACGTTTATGCGTGCTCGGCACTACGAAGCACGGCAAGGGCGATTCCTCAGCATTGATCCTCTTAGGCTTATCGACTCTCCAAATCTATACATCTATGGCTCGAATAACCCATCTATCATGATTGATCCACTTGGACTTCTTGGAGCAGGGGATGTTGTCAGATTATTCTGGAAAATCGCAACAGGAGGTCTGGCCCTTAAGAATCTGTGGCAAGGAGCTAAATCGCTCTACAAAGATTCAAGAGATTCGAGGGGCAAAATTATGATATACGAGGACGGAAGAGCTATATTTCTTTCTGCCGAGGAGTTTGCCAAGTATGAGCAAGCGCGTTTGGCTGAGGAGGATGAAAAGGCACGGGAGCGTCTTGGCGATTACCTTCGCCTAATACCTGACAAAACATGGTGGGACAAAGACGGCCAGCTCCATCGTGACTACTCTAAGCAAAAGATTTGGCGCGCAATTAAGCCGCCTGAAACTGCGATCCCGAAGGAGCTGAAAGGCTCTTTGCTGTTTGAGATCATCCGCTCCAGAGACCCCAACGAGAAAACCGGCCCTGGTCCGCAAGTCCGTCCCGGCGAGCGCGTCACTTACACTGTCTACTTCGAGAACCAGAAGACCGCCACAGCTCCAGCCCAGGAGGTCTTCATCACGGACGACCTGGACACAGACCTCGACTGGAGTACCTTCGAACTCGGCGAGGTGGCGTTCGGTGATGTCGTAGTGACCTCCCTCGGAGGCCGTGCGCAGGGTGCGGATCGGATCACCTATGGCGACTACTCCATAGCCATCGAAGCAGCCCAGAGCGCCGGTGGCGGGCAGGTGAGTTGGGTGCTGCGCACCTTGGACCCGGACACTGGGGAGCTCCCGGAAGACCCCTTCGCCGGCTTCCTGCCCCCCGAAGACGGAACCGGCCGCGGTCAGGGCCATGTGACCTTCAGCGTGCAGGTGCGCGCCAATGCGAGACCCGCAACCCAGGTAACCAACTCAGCGGCGATCGTCTTCGACACCAACCCGCCCATCTCGACCAACGTCTGGACCAGCACCGTCCAAGAAGACCAGCCACCGCAGGAATGCACGCCTCCAGCCCTGTGCCTCCAGAACGGCCGTTTCCGGGTCGATGTTGCTTGGCGAGACTTCACCGGAAAGATCGGCACAGCGAAAACGGTCCACCTCTCCGACGAGTCCGGCTACTTCACCTTCTTCGACGAAGCCAATGCCGAAGTGTTCGTCAAAGTGCTCGATGCCTGTCCGCTCTCTGGCAACTTCTGGGTCTTCGACACACATCTGTCGAACGTGGAGTACACCATCACTGTCACGGACACGCAGACCGGCCAGACACGCACCATCTTCAACCCGTTAGGCAAGACAGCTCCCTCCATTCTGGGCACGAGCACCATATTCAAGGAGTGCGGCAACGGCAACGGAAGCGGCCTGCCGCGAACCGAGCGGATCGACACCAGCCAGTTGCCACCCAACGGCGCTCCGATCGTCAAGGAAGTAGTGGATCCGGCAGTGATCGGCCCGTGTGTGGCAGGCGCCAACACCATGTGCCTGGGCAACGGCCGGTTCCGAGTCCGTGCCACTTTCAAAGATCCTCAGGGCAATGGGGGAGTGGCCAAGCAATGGCCCCTCACCAGCGACTCCGGCTATTCGACCTTCTTCTCCGACACCAACGTCGAGCTCTTCCTCAAGGTTCTCGACGCATGCGCCCTCTCCGGGAACTACTGGGTCTTCGCAAGCGGCCTCACGAATGTCGAAGTCGAGCTCTATGTCGAAGACACCCAAACCGGCAAAGTCTGGCACGCCTCCAATCCCCGAGGCCGCACCTTTGCAACCATCCTGGACACGCAAACATTCTTCAATTGCAATTGACTCGCTGAGCCGCTCCGATCGCACCCGCGACTGGCTCCGCCTGTCGATCGGCAAGGCACCCGTGGCTGTGCCGTCCTGGCCGGACACAGTCCCTTCCCCTCTTTGCCCGGATAGGTGCCCGGATAGGTGTCCCTCCGGCGGAAGCGCCCGGCGTAGGCTCCTGTATCCTCCGGTCTCCCGCGGAGTTCCAGGCGGGCAGTTGAGGCCCTACCGCCACGCCGGCCCCCCTCAGAAGCTCCGCCCGAGCACCCCCCGTATCCGTCCCAGCCTCTCAGCTCTGGTCCAGGTAGGGCGAAGCCGAGCCGCCATCCCATCTACCCTCGTCCGTGCCCGTCCCTGTCCGTCTCCTTGTCGTCCTTGCTGTCCCTGGTGTCCTTGCTGTCCTTTCCTCCTGCGCCTCTCCCACTCCCCAACGCGCACACTTCTCCTGAAGGCCACGCCCCCTCCGGCCATGGCGGCCTGAGCCGAGGCGGCCCTCAGGAGGCCCCATGCCCCGACACCCCACCCGCCCCCCGTTCATTCTCATCCTTGCCCTGCTAACGCTCCTCCTCCTCGCCCCCCCCCACGCCAAGGCCCTGCCCCTGGGCCACACCAACAGCTCGGCCGCCGAGCACCCCCAGGCCGTCCCCGGGCTCTTCTCCCAGCTCTGGAGCTTCCTCGCCGCCCTCTGGGAAGAGAACGGCTCCGGCCTCGATCCGAACGGCGCCACCGCCAGCGCGAGCTCCGACCCCGGCAGCGAAAACGGTTCCATCCTCGATCCCAACGGCCGTCCATGAGCGGCCTGCGGGCCGGGACGCCGATCCCGGCCCGCATCTCCGTCACCAGCTTCCCCGAGATTCCTGACATGCGATACTATTCCTCTGCCGAAGACACTCTCAGGAGGATCGCATGGAGCACAAGCACCTCGACGCCGCCGCTTTGGAGCGTCTGCTCGCCACAGATCGGACCGCGGAGCAGAATGAGCAGCTCTTCCACCTGCTGGACCTCTGCCCCCGCTGTAGAGAGGTCGGTGGCTGGCTCCTCGAGCTCCACCAGGCGAACGCTCTCCCTCCCATCTTTGGCCCGATTGATGCCGCCCTTGCTCGGTCCAGGGCCGAGGCCCCGCGGCTCCTGCAGGAGCTCGCGCCCCTCGATCCGGAAGAACGCCTGGCCTGCCTCCACGCTGACCCACGCTTCGTGAGCTGGGGCCTCTGCGAGCTGCTGGTCCGCAGGAGCTGTCAGACCGCGCCGGAGCAGGCGGCGGAGGCCCTCCACCTCGCCGACCTCGCGGTCCACGTGGCCGACAGGATCTCAGACAGCGAGCTGTTCGAGGAGCGCTGGGTCTACCAGCTCCGAAGCCTTGCCTGGGCCAGGCTCGGCAATGCCCGCCGAGTGCGGGGCGATCTACCCGCAGGCGAGCGGTGCTTCGAGATGTCGGACTCCTGGTGGGAGGCGGGAACTGAGGGCTCCGAAGACGCACTTGGCTACGAGCCTGTCCTCCTGGACTTGAAGGCTTCCCTTCGCGTGGCGCAGCGCCGCTTTCCCGAAGCCTTCGACCTGCTCGACCAGGCCGTGGCCCTCTTTCTGGAGGGTCAACCCGAGCACCGGGATTCGCACCTCGCCGGCCGAAGTCTCATCAAAAAGGCGGCGGCGTTCATCGAAATGGGGCAGCCCGATGCTGCCATCCAAGTCCTGAGGAAAGCCAATCGACCCCGCCCGGGAGCCACGCCTCGTCCTCTGCGTTCGCCACAACCTGGAGGACAGCCTCTCGAAAGCCGGCCGCCACCGTGAGGCAGCCGACCTTCTCCCGGAGCTGAAGGCGATCGCCACAGCCCACGGGAGCACCCTCGACCGTGTCCGCCTGGATTGGGTGGAGGGTCGCATCGCCGCCGGCCTGGGAGACCAAGCCCGAGCCCGCGATCTTCTGGCCGAGGTCCGCCAGAAGTTCCTCGACGACGGCAACGCGTTCGAACGCCGCCCTCGCCGGCCTGGATCTGGCCATCTCCTACATGGGGAAGGGGAGTGCTGCCGAAGTCCGCCACCTGGCCGACGAGATGGTGACCGTCTTCCGGGACCTGGACCTCCCCCGAGAAGCCCTGGCCGCCCTCCTCGTCTTCCAGGAAACCGCTCGCCGCGAAACCGCCACCGCCGACCTGGCCCGCGAAGTCGCCGCCACTCTCGCCCGGGCACGTGCGTGAGGTCGAAAAAGGGTGCGGTGGAGCGCACCCTTTCTGTGCAAAAGGGCGCGGCCGAGCGCACCCTTTCAGCCCGAAAGGGTGCGGTAGAGCGCACCCTTTTTCACCCTGAAGCCGTTTCCGGCCGGCCGAGTCGCCGTGCCTGCCCATAGCCAGTTTCGGAGAAAAAACCGGCTGCCCACAGCCGGTTTTCCGGTGAGAAACCGGAAGCAGGCAGCCAGTTTTCGGAGCCGGCCTTGTGCCCGTCTGTGCTCGTCCGCGTCAGTCCCTGCTGTCTGCCCGTCGCGCCTCCGGCGCAAGCGCTTGCACTGAAAAGCGCCGCGCTATGGACCACCTTCTCGTGGAAAAAGGGCGAAGCGGAGTGCGCGCCCTTTGCCACCCGGCGCCAGAGACCTTCGGTCTCGGCCCCTGCGGGGCCGGACGGACCACCTTGGTTTGAGTTGAGTCAAGACACGGTCTGCAGTAGCTCGTGGTAGCTGACACAAGAAGCACAGGGAAACCCAGGAAACTTAAGAAGCCCAAGAACCTTCCCTTCCTCCCTACCTGAATACAAAAGTCTGTGGGTTTCTTGGATCTCCCTGAGTAGCTTGAGTCTCCTGTGTCAAGCCCTGTGTTGGCAACGAGGAATCCCTGGTGTCGTCGAAGTTGGACTGTTGATTAGTCCAACTTTCCTTTCTTCTAGAACCAGTTATCCCCTTTGTATTGAGCCGTTTACGACAGATCTTGACTTCCTGCCGGTTTGGAGGTCTTGCATTCCGGGGAGCAATCTGCTCGCCGGGAAGGAGAGTGCCAGATGCCGAGCCGATCACCATCCGCGAAAGGAAATTCCGAGCTTCGCAAGCTCCTTGCGAGGGCAGCGAGCCGGAGCACGAGAGATCTCCTGGAGCACCTCGGTTCCAGGCAGCCGAAAGACTACCGAAGCCCTGCCTGGCTGTTCGCGAGATGCCTCAAAGAGCACGGAGAGCTGGCCGGTCTCGATGCTGAAGCGGCGGCAGCTCGCCTCGATGCCGAGTTGGCCGAGATGTATCCCGAGTCTCCCAATCCATGGCTCGACCTCGGCCTGCAAGACTTCGACTCCTGCAACCAGCTCAGCGATCCCCGGACCGACTTCATCGCAGCCTGGGACGCGGTCACTTCGCCGTACCTCCTGGGTTCCTTCGTGAAGGAAGCGGCCCGGCTTGCCGAGGAAAGCCCCCTCGACATCGGGCTGCGATTCAGCCACCCCGGCGACGCAACCCTCCGCAGCCTGGCATCGCTCTGCTACTGGCTCGGGCAGCGGAGCCATGGAG
This sequence comes from uncultured Holophagales bacterium, assembly GCA_963842525.1. GTDB lineage: Bacteria > Acidobacteriota > Thermoanaerobaculia > Multivoradales > UBA5704 > UBA5704. The sequence continues at coordinate 3,098 of CAWJGT010000004.1, read as the reverse complement.
GAGAGTTCTTCCTCGCCTGCCGGGACGCTGCGGACATGCTGGGTGTCAGCCCTCAGACGGCCAACCAGCTCCTGCACCGGGCCGAGAAGCTGGGCTTCATCGCACCAGCAGCGACCTACAGCGAGAAGGACCGCGCCCACCGACAGGCCAGGGCATGGAGGTTCCTTGCGTTGCCCTGAGGACCAGAATCGTAAAGTTCAACTTTACGATATTACCCATCAGATCAACTCTGATGTCCTTTGAAATGAGGTGTTTAGGCCAGATCTTGTCCCAACCCCGATTTGGAGATCTTGCGCTCTTGGAAGCAACCTGCTCATCGACAAGGGAGGAGCCCCGATGGTGAACCGATCACCCTCTGACCACCAAGCACCGGCGGACCACTCAGCTTTCCCCCACCCCACCCGGCGGGGTAAGAGGGAAGAGGGGAGCAGCTCCCGCGGTAGACCCGTTCCGGCCGGAGCAGCAATCGTCGCCCACACAGCTTGTCCGGGCGGCCACGCGACCCACAGAGGCGCAAGCACCGCCCGAAGCACCGGAACCCCTCGTGCCTTCGCTAAGCGATCTCAGGGCCACGACCCCGCGCGGCAAGCCTGGCCTGAGATCCTGAAGCGGAGCGCACAGTCGCGAACGGACCAGATTATCTGGTCCTTTCCGCCTATACCTCAAGCGGACCTATCTCCTGTGAGCTGTATGGTTTACCTCCACCCATGGCACTCTTGCCGATTTGGTGCTCTTGCGCTCCCGGAGGCAATCTCCCCTCCGAAGAAAGGGGGAGCCAAGATGCCGAATCCATCACCACAGAAGCGACCGGCTCAGGCCGAAGAGGAGCCGTCCTGATGCGTCTCGACCCTAAGCACGCCCATGAGCTTCTTCCCCGCGTCGATCCCGGCCGTGTCTTCTCCGGCAAGGCCGTGGGGCTGCGCGATGGTGCCCTCCTCGCCCTCGTCGCAGCGGGCCTGAGCGCCGTCGAGATTGCCGCCCTGCGGGCCTCGGCCATCACCATGGCCGACAGCAAGCTCGTCATCGCGGTCCATCGCCACGGCATCACCTGGTCCGCCCCTCTACCGACCGATCTCGGAGCCCGGCTGCTCGCCTGGCTGATGGAAAGCCGGCTCTGGGCCATGCCCGAGCCCGTGTTCCCAGGGGCACGAGGCCCGTTAACCGCCGAGGGTATCCGCACCGTTCTCAAGCGCTACCGCAATCACCAACCCGCGCCGGCTCGCAGGAAACGCAAGTGAGAGTCGCGACCTACGCCGGCCAGCTCGCGCGCTTTCTGTGTGTCGCCCTCGGCCTCGGCCAGGGCCATCAGCCAATACAAGCTCAGACGAGGTAAAACCGATGAAAAACGTCCACAGACCGCAGCAGCCACTGCCGAGTCGGCACACGTTGTCCAACGTCCGTGAAGTGCTCCCCCGGTTCATGACCTGGCCCGAGGTGATCAGTTGGTCAAGCTTGTCCCGCTCCACGTTGCGGCGGGAAATCGCGGCCGGCCGGTTCCCTACCCCCGAGACTCTCAGTCCCGGAAGGGAAGCCTTTCGCGTGGACAAGCTGCGTGAATGGCAAGAGGGCCGGCGCGATTGGGCCGCCTAGGCCTGACCAGCCTGGGCTGCCTCGCCGGAGAAGATACTGCGCAGATGGGCGTCCCAGCGCAGCCCAGCCGCCCACTTTTCGGCGTCGTAGTCATAAAGGTTGTAGTGGATCGTCTCGACACTCCCATCGCTGTGGTTGACCAGACGCTGCCGGACCTCCTGCGGCACGCCAAGCCGAGCCATGGAAGTCAGGAACGTCGTCCGTAGATTGCGAGCCACGAAGGGGAAGCCCACCTTGGCCGACACCCGGGAACAGAACGACTGGATGCTCTCCGCGTGGAGCGGCTGATCCTGCAGCCGATCGCTGGGGAAGACATACGGTCGCCCGGCACTCAGCCTCTCGACGCGCGGCAGCACATACTCGCTCCACAGCGGCACCAGCGGCACCCGGTGATCCCGTCCCGTCTTCGTATACCGCCGCCGTCCGATGTAGCCCGGCAGATTCCACCACTGAGCCTCGAGATCCTGGCGGCGCATGCCCACGGTTTCGGTGGTGCGCTGGCCCAGAAGGAGCCGCGTCAGCACTACCAAAGCGAAGAGATCCCGGGTCGTGGTGAACCGCCCATTGCGCTGCTCCTCCTGTAGATCGGGCACTGGCTGGTCGGCGATCTCCAGGAGGGCAAACCACAGCGCCCGGAGCTGATCGTCGGTGAGGCTCCTGCGCTGTGGAGGCGCGGCGGGCTTCGGGTAGGGGAAGCGACGGACCGGGTTGTACTCGACGAGCTCGCGCCCCTCGGCCCAGGTGTAGATGGCCGAGACCACATACAGCAGACCGCGAGCGCTCACAGCATGCCCCCCGGTGACGAGCCGGTCGATGACCAGATGGAGATGGCGCTTGCGCACCTCGCCGGCGGGCATCTGGCCGATGACGGGAATCACATCCTTGCGGACCCTCCGCTGGACATCGTACCAAGTCGCGAGATGGTCGCGCGCGTGGCGCTCCATGTAGAGCTGCGAAGAGCTCCGCGAAGGTCATCTGGTGGACCTGGACCTCGGGTGACTCGGGAGGAGCGGTCCGGAGCTTCTTTGGGTCGCGTCCCGAGCTGGCGGCGTTAAGATCCTGTCGAGCCTCCTCGCGGGCCTGAGCGATGGAGACGCGGGGGAAGGGTCCGATGGTGCGGCGGTCCTGCTTGTCCTGTCCCTTGACCCTGTAGACGACGGAGAAGGAGCCATGCCCCTTGTCGCTCTTGCGGAAGCGAAGCCCCGGGACCACCGTGTCACTCCATTCCTGCCTGTCCTTACCTTCGGGAACGCGGAGACCGCGCAGGGTGCGATCCTCAAATTTGATGTTGTAGCTCATGGGCGTAAGTATAGCATAACCGGGTCACGCCCGGGTCACATAGCTCCGCGCTTATTGGCCGAAAGTGGCCACAACTGGCAACGCCTGAAACCCTTTACCCTCTACGGCGGAACCAGTGAGATCACATGAACACCGCTAGCATATCTAACCGGGTCATCCCCCCTCTCCCGGTCGGGGGGAGGGCGATGGGAGAGGGGGACAGGGGGTGA
>CAWJGT010000003.1:0-1998551 GCA_963842525.1 uncultured Holophagales bacterium | reverse complement strand
GGCTCTACACCTCGCCCAGCCGCCGGATCGACGCGACCTTCTCCTTCGGGATCAGCAGCCGGTTGTGCTTCTTCCAGACGCCGAATTGGGCGGCACGCTGGACGTAGTCCTCCTTCGAGCGCCCGCCCTCCCCGTCGCGGTGGACGTCCACGTCGTTCAGGAACACTCCGCGGTCGTCGACGTCGTCGCAGCGGCCGATGAAGATTTCCGGCCCCGTCGTGTCGACGACCACGGTGATGCCGTGGAGCTCGCTCCTGCCCCGGTGGAAGGTCCCCATCGCCGGGATTGCTACGAGGCGGCCGGGACCGCGCAGTGCTCGTCGAAGGTCGTCTTCAGGTCGCCGGCGACCGATTGGGCGTCGCGCCCCTCGATGCGGTGGCGCGGCAGGAACCAGACCAGCTCGCCGTCCTTGAAGAAGGCGACCGACGGGCTGCTCGGCGGGATGTCCGACATGTGGGCACGGGCGCGGGCGGTGGCCTCGAGGTCCTGCCCGGCGAAGACCGTGGCCACCCGGTCGGGCCGGCGGTCGTGCTCCAGCGCCAGGCGGATGCCGGGGCGCGCCATGCCGGCGGCGCAGCCGCACACCGAGTTGACCACCAGCAGCGCTGTTCCATTCTTTTCCGCCAGGAACGCGTCAACCTCGTCCGCGGTCCGCAGCTCCTTCACACCGATGCTCGTCAGCTCCTCGCGCATCGGTCTCACCATCAATTCGCTATAGGGCACGTTGGCACCTCCTTCGTCTAGACGCTCCATTCTACGCCAAGGACTGGCCGGGTTCTTGCTGTCAGTTGATTTGCCATGAACCGCATAGCATCGATCGCCCTCGCCTTGACCCTCGGCCTCGCCGTCCTCGGGTCGTCCTGCCGTCCGTCGGAGCCGGAAGGAACGCCGGCTCCCGCAGAGACGCCCGCTCCCCCACCCGCCGGGGAGGAGACAGGTACCCCTCCGGCGCCGCTCGCCACAGATTTCGCTTCCGGCGAGCCGGCAGCCCCGGCTCCCGCACCCGCGGCGGACCTGCCCAGGGATCGGCCTCTGCGGGCAGGCTTCCTGGTGGTCGACGGCGTCTACAACACGGAGCTGGCGGCGCCCTACGACGTCTTCCACCACACGGCCTTCCACGCCAAGCCGGGCATCCAGGTCTTCACCGTCTCTCCCGACGGCCGGCCGGTCACCACCTTCGAAGGGCTGAAGCTCACCCCAGACCATTCGTTCGCCAACGCTCCGGCGATCGACATCCTGGTCGTGCCGAGCGCCCGCGGCAGCATGGACAAGGACCTCGAGAACCAGCCCCTGATCGACTGGGTCCGCCAAACGGGAGGCAATGCCCGCCACGTGCTCTCGCTCTGCGACGGTGCCTTCGTGCTGGCCAAGGCGGGTCTCCTCGACGGGATCCCGGTCACCACGTTCCCGGACGACTACCAGCGCTTATCCCAGATGTTCCCGGGCCTCGACCTGCGGGTCAACGTCACCTTCGTGGACGCTGGGAAGGTCCTCACCTCGCAAGGCGGAGCGAAGAGCTACGAGGCCGCGATGCACCTGGTGGACAAGCTCTATGGGACCCAAGTGGCGGAAGGCGTCGGCCACGGCCTGCTGGTCCCCTGGCCGCCCGACCCGGACACCATGAGCCCGCGGGTCGTCGAGACGCTCACCCCACGGTGAGGGTCGCCACGATCGGCCGGAGCTTCTCGAGGACCTTGGCGAGATCGAGGATCTCGACCCCCATGCCGGACAGCAGGTTCGGGAGCGAATCCTCGCCCTGCGGATCGAAACGCTGGACCACGCGTGCCCGCAGGATGACCGGCTCCGCGGACGGGACGGGCAGGTGGAGCTCAACGTGGACGATCTCCTGCAGACGCCCGGGATAGCGCGTGGAGACGAACAGCCCGCCGTTCACGATGTCCCGCTGGTAGACATCCAGAAACTCCTTCATGCCCAGGAAGTGCACACTGAACACGCCGACCCCCTCCGAAGACGTGGGGATGGACGCCTGGGACGCCCGAGACGGTGGAGCGGCGGCAGGCGGTTGGGGGGGTGGAGAGGGAGGAGGCTCGGGCTGCAGGAGATCGGCAGGATCGTCGATCTCCTCGAGCTCTTCCGGTGCGATGGGGACGAGCTCCCGCACCAGGTCCTCGACCGGCAGGAACCGGACGCCCATGCCCGGCTGGCTCATCCGCACCATGTCGCTGCGCACCTTCCGCGCATGGGCCACCACTCCCTCGACCATGAAGCCGCGTGCACCGTCCGTGACCTCGATGCGGAGGCGGGTTCCCGGCGGCTGGGGGCTGTTGGTGGCGAGGAACATGCCGGTCAGCGAGATGTTGGTGGTATAGCCGGGATAGACCTGCGAGTCCCCCCGTTTCCAGAAGTGGACCTGGAGGCGGCGGTGGCGGCGCAGGTTGCGGCGTCGGGTCATGGGAAGAGATTCTATCCTGTACGATTCGGCTGCGATGAGCGCCCTGGCACTCCCGAACACCACTCCGGCCGCCGAGGAGCGGATGATCGTCGCCGCCTGCGCGGCCGGTGGGGCGATCCGCATCGAGATCCGCCGACGGCCGGAGCCGGGCCCCGGGGAGCTGCGCCTGCGCCTGCGCTGCGCCGGCCTCTGCGGCACCGACCTCTTCAAGCTCCGGTACGGCACGGCGGAGCCGGGCACGGTCCTCGGACACGAGGTCGTGGGGACGGTCGAGGCGGTCGGCGACGGAGCAGCCGGCTTCGACCTCGGCGACCGGGTGGTCGTCCCGCACCACGTGGCCTGCGGCGTGTGCGCCCTCTGCCGGCGCGGCAGCGAGACGCTCTGCCCCGTCTTCCGCGAGAGCCTCCTGGTGCCTGGCGGCTTCAGCGAGAGCGTGCTGGTGCGCGAGCGGGCGGTCCGCCGCGCGACCTTCGGCCTGCCCGGCCATGTGCCGGACGAGGCCGCCGTCTTCCTCGAGCCCGCGGCCTGCGTGCTGCGCGGCATCCGCCACGCCCGGCTCGAAGAGACCGCCGCGGCGGCCGGTCCTGCCACCGTGGCCCTCCTCGGCGCGGGAAGCATGGGGCTCCTCCACCTGCTGGTCCTCGCGGCGCTCCCCTCCCTCGCGGTCCGCATCGTCGTGTCGGACCCCCTGGAGGAGCGCCGCCGGCTGGCCCTGCTCCTCGGCGCGGCGGCGGCCGAGCCTCCCGGCGAGGGGATGCGGCGCGCCGTCGCGGAGGCCTCTCAGGCGGCCTGGGGGCCGACGTGGTCTTCGACACGGCCGGCGGCGCCGGACCGCTCGCCGACGCGCTGGCGCTCACCCGAGAGGGTGGGACCGCCGTTCTCTTCGCCCATGCGGCCCCGGGCGAGACGACCGGGCAGGCCGGCTTCGATCTCAATTCCTTCTTCAAGTCCGAGCGGAAGCTGGTCGCCACCTACTCGAGCTCGCTCGCCGAGCAGCGCGAGATCCACCGGCTGCTGGTGACCCGCCGGCTCGATCCCTCGCCGCTCGTAAGCCACCGCCTCCCCCTCTCCCGGTTTGCCGAGGCAGTTGACCTGGCCCGCGACCGGCAAGCTCTCAAGGTCCTGCTGGTACCCGAGGGAGAGGCCCCCTGAGCATCCCGGACTTTCAGCGCGTCGTGTTCCTGCTCGGCCCCGAGAAGATCGAGCTGCGCAGGGTCCCTGTCCCTCGACCCGGTCCAGGCGAGCTGCTGCTGAAGATCGAGGCGGCGACCACCTGCGGCACCGATGTCAAGGTCCTGCGCCGCGGCGGCCACCCGCGGATGCTCCAGGTGCCGACCCCGTTCGGCCACGAGATGGCCGGCACGATCGCCGAAGCCGGCACGGACGAGGGCCGGTGGCGGATCGGCGACCGCATCGTGGTCGCCAACTCCGCTCCCTGCGGAGTCTGCGACCCGTGCCGGCGCGGATGGGAGAACCTCTGCGAGAGGCTGCAATACCTGAACGGCGCCTTTGCGGAGTACCTGCTGGTCCCGCGGCGCTTTGCCGAGGTGAGCACCTACCGCATCCCGGAAGGGCTCCCCTTCGAGGTCGCCGCCCTGGCCGAGCCGCTCGCCTGCGTGCTGCACGGCCTGGAGCTCTGCGAGGTCTGGCACCAGGACCGCCCGTCCGACACCGTGGTCTATGGCGGCGGGCCGATCGGACTCCTCTTCGCCGACCTGCTCGCGGGGCGCGGGCATCACGTAGTGGTGGCCGACCCCAATCCGCCGCGGCTGGAGGCGGCACGCCGGATGGGGGCCCATGAGACTGTCCAGGTGGGCCGCGACGGCGGCGAGGCCGCCCGCTTGCGCCGGCTCGCGGGGCAAGGGGACGGCTTCGACCTCGCCGTCGAGGCTACCGGCTCGCCCGTGGCCTGGGAGGACGCCCTCGCCTCGGCCCGTCCCGGCGGTACCGTTCTCCTTTTCGGCGGCTGCCGGCCGGGCACCTTCATCCCTCTCGACACCCACCGCCTGCACTACTGCGAGCTGACCGTCCGGGGCTCCTACCACCACCGCCCCGCCACCTTCGAGCGCGCCCTCGACCTCCTGGCACGGGGCGAGGTAAACGCCCGCGAGCTCCTCAGCGCCGAGAGACCGCTCGACGAGCTGGAGGACGCGCTCCGCAGCATGATGCGGAAAGAGGCCCTCAAGGTCGTCATCCGGCCCTGAAGCAGGCCGGCGCCGAGGCGAGCCGCAAGACTCGCCTCGGCAGGCACCGAGTGCTTATAGGGTGAGATCTACAGCGATGACAGGAACTTCAGCACCCTGTTCCTGTTGGCGGAGCTCAGGGCGTTGAAGTTGCCCCGCGCCAACGCGGCCTGGTTGGCGTGGCGCTGGATGGCGTCCTCGAGGCTGAAGCTGAGCCCGTCGTGCATGAACCGGCCGCGCGCCCGCAAGCCCCAGAGCGCCGCGGTCCTGATCTTGAGGCGCGTCGATTGCCCGCCGTTCTGGACGATGCCGTCGCCCGTCCCGACGTCGTGCAGCAGGAAGTCGGAGAACGGACGGATGATCTTGTTGCCCAGCGAGTTGGCCACCTTGAGCGCGCCGCCGTTGATAAAGGTCCCCGGCGACTCGGTGACGATCGAGGGGGTGTGGCAGACGGCGCAGCCGATCGACGAGAAGAGCTGCTTGCCCGTCTGCGCGTCCGAGGTGGCCGCGATGAGCGCGTCGACCGGCGGCACCTTGGTCGCCCGCATGAACAGCGCGAACAGCTCGACGTCCACGCCCTCGTCGTCCAGCCCGGGAACCGGATCGTCGACGACGGTGCCGTTGGAGGTGTTCTCGGTCGGCTGCAGCGGGCTGGTGATGCCCATCTCGTTCAGGTAGGCATCCGCGGAGAACGACACCAGGCTGGCCTGCTGGTCCTTGTGTCCGAAGCGGCCGAAGCGCGTCGTCCCGGGCTTCTCCAGCACGGGTACGGCGATGAGCTGTCCGCGCTGCGCCGACGGCTGGGCATTCGCGATGGCCTGCAGCGTGGTGTTCCCCACCGCCTCGACGAACCCGTCGCCGAGGACGCTGAGGGTGGAGCGCAACGCGATCACGTTGTGGCCCGGCAGCACGCGCTCCTGCTCGTTCGGACGCAGGGATCGATCCTGGATCAGCGACCCACCCGGGTGGTCAAAGAACTGCGAGCCGTTGAAGAAGCCGGCCCGCTTCTCCACGATCTGGCTGGTGGCGCCCACCAGCTTCCTGTCGAAGTTGTCAGGGTCGAACTGCGGGTTGGCGGAGTGGCACGTGCCGCATCCCTCCGCGTTGTAGATCGGCCCGAGCCCGTCGGCGACGGTCTCGGGGCCCGTGAACTCCTCCTCCGCGGCCTCGAAGTCGCACTCGGCGGCCGGGATCATCGGCGAGTTGGGCGAGCTCACCAGCGCGGCCTGGTTGGCGCAGAATTCGGCAGCGAAGCCGTTGTCCTCGCCGTTCGAACCCCGCTGACGCCTCGGTTGGACCATCGGACCGGATGGGGTCCACGGCGCCGGCCACGATCATGGCCGCCGCCAACACCGCGACTGACGCTAGGACCCTGAATGTCTTCATCTTGGTCTCCCCTTGAATGAAAAAGAACCGCTCGCCAGGCAGACCCGACTCTCCAGGATCCGCACCCAACGCCGCGGTTCCGGATCCACAGGCGCAAGAAACCCATCACAACTGCCCGCTCACGATCGGCTCGGGCAGCGAAGCGCCGTGCGCTAGAAGTAAGGACTGTTCAGGCCGGGGCCGATCAGTCAAATCCCTGTTGAGAATGCCCCTAAAAGAGAAAGTACACGGCGGGGCGAAAAGCGCGCCCAAGAGGTTCCACTAGACCGCCCCTACCGCGCCTTCAGGATCTCCTCTGCGGCGGTCTTGCCGCTGCGCATGGAGTGGTCCATGTTGAAGTATTGCCACTCGCCGAAGCGGCCCACGTTCCAGATGCCGTTGTCGCGCAGCCAGGCGCGGATGAGGCCGACGTTCTTCGCGTGGTCGAGGTCGTAGATGACGTAGGCCGGCAGGATCTCCTCGGTGTGCACCAGCTCGATGCGGTCGTCCGGACGGAGGATCTTCGCCAGCTTCAGGGCCTCGATGGTCCGTTCGACCGCCGTGTCGCGGTCCAGGGGGCGCCACTTCGAGAAGGCGACCTCGGTGGCGATGGAGCTCTTGCCGGGCGGCACGGTGTCCGGGCTGAAGGTGGCCGGGAAGGACAGGCGGTGGAACGGAAACGGATCCTCGTAGAAATAGACCCAGTGCTTGTCCGAGATGTCCGGCCGGTCGATGCCCAGATTGATGCAGTAGATGCCCTGGTACTTGAGGTCGCGGCAGGCGCGCTCCACCTCGGGCGGGACGTTGGTGACGAACTTGGGGACCAGGGGGAGCGGCAGCGAGAAGATCAGTTGGTCGAAGGGGACCACCTCGCCGTCTGCGAACACGACGTTCTTGGCCGGCAGCTCGATTTTCTCCGCGCGCCGGTTCAGGTGGACGTTGCGCAGCCGTGCGCCGAGAGCCCGCGGCAGGGGTTCGATGGCGCCCTTTTTCGGATACCAGAAGTAAGCGGTCGCGCCGACCTGGGAGACGTCGTCGGTCAAAGCGCCGGCGATGATGCGTTCGAAGTCCGGCATGGGCACCCGCCGGCCGATCCAACTGAAGTCCATCTGCGACGGCTCGATGGTCCAGATCTTCCGCGCGTAGGGGAGCATCAGCCGCTCGGTGATGCCGTGGCCGAACACGCCGCGCATCCACTCCTCGTAGTTTTTCGGCTGGAAGTCCCCGCGTTCGAACCGCTGCACGGCCTTGATCAGCTCGACAAGGCATTCCTTGACGACCGGCACCGGCAGCCCGTAGAGGTGCGCCTGGAAGGGGAAGCGGGTATAGAGGTCGGAGGCCTGGTGGTAGATGTACGCCTGCCGCTCCTGGGCGTGGAAGTTGTCGCCCAGGAGGTCGCGGATCAGGGCCTCCATCTCGGCGTCGATGGTGAAGAGGATGTGGGGGCCGAAGTCGAAGAGGTAGCCGTCCACCGCGGTGGACCGCGCCAGGCCGCCCACCCGGTCCTCTCTCTCGTAGAGCTGCCAGTGGTCCTCCCCCGCCTCCTGGAGGTACCAGGCCGCCGTCATCCCCGAGAGGCCGCCGCCGATGATGACATCCTGCCGTTCGCGCATGAGCGCGCCATTCTATGCCATCAGCCGGTGGTACTCGCGGGTGGTCTCGAGGTTCGGCTCGACGCCCAGCTCGTCATGGAGCAGGGTACAGAGGCGGTCGTACTGGCGGCGGACCATGTCGCGCCGGCCCTGGCCGGCGTAAACATGCATGAGGGCGAGGTGCACCCGCTCCTGAAGAGGGTCCTCGAGGAGCACTGAACGGTAGGCGTCGACGGCCTCCTCGCGGCGGTCCAGCCGGAGGTAGAGGTCGCCAAGCTCGCGCAGCAGCTCGAGGTAGACCCGCTGGCAGGTCTCACGGCGCTCGGTCACCCAGGCCTCGTAGTGCCCCTGGAGGAACGGGCCGCGGTAGAGGCCCCACGCGCGCCGCCAGACCTCGGCGGCCTCGGCGAGGTGGCTGCGGGCGAGGAGGTCCTTCCCCTCTTCGACGAGCTGGATGAGCTCGATGACGTCGACCTCCCAGGCGATCTCCGGGTTGAGCCGGTAGACACCGCTGCGGAACAGCAGGCCGGGGCGCTCTCCCTTGCGGCCCCCTTCCAGGGCGCGGCGCAGGTGGCTGAGCGTCGGGTGGAAGTTGCGCTCGATGGTGCGCTCCCCCTCGGTGGGCCAGACCGCCTCGATCAGCTCCTCGCGGCCGGCCTCCAGGCCGGGCGAGGAGGCCAGGTAGGCGAGGACCTGGAAGGAGCGGCGGAGCCGGCAGTCGAGGTCGCGCTCGCCCTCGGGCCCGCGGTAGCGGGCGAGCGGCGGACCCAGGAGGCCGAGGAAGTACACCGGCTTCGGTCCCGATTCGACCGCAGGGAGGGGAACGGGAAGCGAGACCTCCACGCGTACGGACCGCGGGCTCCGCCGCTGCCGCTCGCGCTCGAGAAACGCCGCGAGCAGCCGCGGCAGCCGGTCCCGGCCGGCGCCCTCGACCCACAACCCGCGCTCGTCGAGCAGACGCCAACCCCGATCGTCCTCCCCCGTCCCGGGACGCTCCTCCGGCGCCGCGAGGAGCAGCACCAGCTCCTCGGGCGCGAAGGTCTCGAGGACCTCGTGACGGAGGAAGAAGCGCACGGCAGGCACCTCCAGGAGCCTCTCGGGGGTGGCGGACTCGAGACCGGCGCCGCCGGTCGCCTCCAGGGCCAGGCACAGGGGACGGTACCAGCCGTCAGCCGCCTGGCAGAGCCGCAGAGACCAGTCCGGATCGGGGGGTGTGCCGGTCAGGAGCTCCCAGAGCCAGGACACCTCGGCCTCGTGGAGCAGCAGCTCCCGCGGCGGCAGGACCGCGACCGCGAGTCCCTCGACCGCCGTGCGCCGGCTGCCGGCAAAGACCAGGCTCTGGTCCGGCCGGAGCCAGCGGGCGGCTTCCCGGACTGCGTCGCCTCCCGGATCGCCGCTCGCCACCAGCCAGCGGACGCCGGCCTCGTGGGCCGCCTGCACGACCTCGCGGAGGTGGCCCGCATCGTCGGAGTCGGCAAGCTCGCCGAGCGCAAGGCCCGCCGCCCTTCGTCCTTGCCTGCCCAGAAAGCCGGGGAGGACGCCGGACATGCCGCTGCCCGGCCAGCCCCAGATCTGGATGAGCGGGGTCTCCAGGCGCTCGATCCGGACGAGGATGCGCTCCAGGTGAACCAGCAGGTGATCTGTCTCGATCAAAACATCGTTCCTGAGCCGCTCACGCGGCCGGCGGGGTCAGCGAGCCTTGGCCGCCCGGCCGGCCACCGCCGGCTAGCGCTCTTCCGGCTCCTCGGTCAGCCCGGAGGCCAGCAGCTCCCGGCTCAGGGCGGCGAGGCACCGCGTCGTGATCTTGCCGATGCTGGAGGTCTGGTACCCGAGCCGTTCCGCCACCTCGGGGGGCTCGTACCCCATCCGGAACCGGAGCAGGAGCAGCGTGCGGCACCGGGGGGGGAGCCGGCCGATCAGGTTCTCCAGGTCGCGCAGCAGGTCGCTCTTCTCCTGCGAGGGAGCCACGGGCTCGGAGAGCCACTCCAGGAGCGCCGAATCCACCGCCGAGTAGATGCGGCGCCGGTGCTTGCGCCAGTACATCAGGCAATGGCGCTTCAGGGTGCCGAGCATCCAGCACTCGAGATCGCGCACCCGGTCCCACTGGTAGAGCAGCGCCAGGATCGCCTGCTGCAGCACGTCCTCGGCATCTTCAGGGGGATCCGGTAGCTCGCCAGGACCTTCTTGAGCTTCGGCTCGACCTTCTTCAGGAAGTCGTCGAAGGAAACCTCGGACTCAGTCTGTTCCAGGGTAGACATTCAACAACCGAAAAAGGTTCCGATTCTTTACCAAAACTAACACCTTTCGCGGAAGCTGTCCAGCGGGGGCTCAAAGGCCAGAGCGCAAACGATCACGAACTTGCTGCATGTCTTCCCAGGTGGGACGTTTGAGGGCCTGGTTGCGCAGCAATGCCGCAGGGTGGTAGGTGACCATGGCCGGGACACCCCTGACCTGGTACCAGCGGCCGCGCATCTGTCCGATCGGGCTCTCGGTGCCGAGGAGCGCCTGGGCGGCAACCTTGCCGAGCGCGACGATGATCCTGGGTTGGATGAGCTCGATCTGCCGCTCCAGGTAGGCGCGGCAGGCGGCCACCTCGTCCGGCTGCGGGTCGCGGTTGCCTGGCGGCCGGCACTTGACGACGTTGGCGATGTAGACCTCGTCCCGCTTCAGCTCGATGGCCTGGAGGATGCGGGTGAGGAGCTCGCCGGCCGGGCCGACGAAGGGGAGGCCCTGGCGGTCCTCTTCGGCTCCCGGCCCCTCGCCGATGAGCAGAAGGTCGGCGTCGGGGTTGCCGGAGCCGAAGACCACGGTCTTGCGTCCCTCGCAGAGCCGGCAGCGCGTGCAGCCCGCCACGGATTGGGCGAGGGCGGCGAGCTCGGCGGCCCTGGCAGCGGCATCCGGAGACACAGCCCGTTCTCTTCCCCCCTCTCCCGGGGAGGGGGAGTGGGGAGGCGGGAGAGGGGGGCCAGGGGGGTGAGGGCCGGCGGGGCGAGCGTCTTTCCGCGCCCGCACGTAGAGGTCGCCGTAGCCGATCTCGCCCAGGTAGGCGAGGAGGTCACCGAGCGAGGGTGGTAGAGGCTGCCTCATGATCGGAGAGCTTCACCGTGAACAGGTCCAGAAGGGCCGCCGCAAGCTGCGCCTTGGGACGGCGGGAGAGGAACACGGGATCGCCCGCGCGCCGGAAGACGGTCACCTCGTTGGCGTTGCTGTCGAAGGCGATGTCGGCCCGCGACACGTCGTTGGCGACCAGGAAGTCGGCGCCCTTGCGCTCCAGCTTGGCGCGGGCGTGCTCCTCCAGGCGCTCGGTTTCGGCCGCGAAGCCTGCGAGGACCGCCCGCGGCGCCACGGTGCGCAGACCCGCCAGGATGTCCGGGTTGAGCTCCAAGTCGACGACCGGCAGACCGTCCTCCTTCTTGATCTTGTCGGGAACGGGCCGGCGCGGCCGGAAGTCGGAGACCGCCGCGGTCATGATGACCAGGTCGGCGCCCGGGGCCTCTTCGTGGACCGCCCGTTCCAACTCGCGCGCCGTGGTGATGTCAGTCCGCCGCACACCCGGCGGGGTCGGCAGGGCGACCGGGCCGGCCACGAGCACGACGCGAGCGCCGCGCCGGGCCGCCTCGGCCGCGAGGGCGAAGCCCATCTTGCCGCTCGAACGATTACCGAGGAAGCGGACGGGATCGAGCGGCTCGTAGGTGGGGCCCGCGGTGACCAGAACCGTGCGGCCGGCGAGCGGCCCCGCGCCGGCCGCGGCCTCGACCGCGGTCACGATCTCCTCGGGGTCCGACATCCTCCCCATGCCTACCTCGCCGGAGGCGAGCGGTCCCTCGACCGGCCCGACGATCCACACGCCGCGACGGCGCAGGACATCGAGATGCTCCTGCACCGCGGGCTTCTCCCACATGGCCGAGTGCATCGCAGGGGCTGCCACCACCGGTCCGGTGAAGGCCAGGGCCGTGGTGGTCAGGAAGTCGTCGGCGAGTCCCAGGGAGAGACGGGCGAGGACGTGTGCGGTGGCCGGCGCCACGCACAGGACGTCCGCCCAGGCAGCGGCGACGATGTGCGACTCCTCGCCGGTGCCGGTGGCCGTCAGGTACTCCTCCTGGTCGACCGCGCGGCCCGAGAGCACCTCGAGAGTCAACGGGGTCACGAAGGCGGCGGCGCCGCGGCTGAGGGCACACCGCACCTCATGGCCGCGCGACCGCAGCCGGCGCACCAGCTCGGCCGCTTTGTAGGCGGCGATGCCGCCCGTCACGCCCAGGAGGACTCGCAAGTGGAAGCCCTCTCTAATGCACCTCGGCCGGGGCCGCTTCGGGCTCCGCCGCCTCGGCGGGCTCCTCCTGCGGCGCCGGGCCGTAGCCCCAGTCCACGAGGTCGCCCCGGACCTCGTCCATGGCCATGCGCGTCGGCTTGCGCTTGACCGTCTCCATCTTGGGGCGCGCGCCGCGCATCAACTGCTCGGCGCGCGAGGCTGCAAGGAGGACGAGGCGGAACTTGCTGTCGACCTGGGCTGGTGGCTGCTTTTCATCCATGCTCGGAATGTCTCCTGGGCGGCGCGCATCCTGCGCCGCCGCGTGGAATCGCGGATCAGACCTGCCGGGGGACCGGATCCCCCTCCTGGAATGTCCTGAGGACTTCTTGAACCCGGCTCAGCATCCGCTCTCGCCGGTGGCGTTTCTCCAGAATGATGGCCGCCAGCGCATCGCTCGACTGGCTGACATCCTGGTTAATGATAACATAATGATACCGATCGTAACGTTCGATCTCCCGCCGGGATTCGTCCAGGCGCCGCTGGATCGCCGCCTCGTCGTCGAGGCCGCGCCGGCGCAGCCGCGCGACCAGGTCCTCGTAGCTGGGCGGCAGGAGGAAGATGTAGTGGGCTCCCGGGCAGCGCTCCAGGACGCGCTCGGCCCCTTGGACATCGATGTCCAGGAGGACGTCGATCCCCTGTTTCAGGCGGGGGAACACCTCGTGGAGAGAGGTCCCGTAGAGATTGTCGTGGACCTTTGCCCATTCGAGGAAGCGGTCGGCTGCGATCATTGCCTGGAAGGTGGCGGGATCGACGAAGTGGTAGTCCCGGCCGTCCACCTCGCCCGCCCGCGGCGCCCGGGTGGTGTGGCTGACCGAGAAGGCGAGCTCCCCCGATCCGGCGAGACCTCCCTGCAGGAGGCTCTGGATGAGGGTGGTCTTTCCCGCTCCTGAGGGGGCGGAGAGGATGAACAGCTCGCCAGGTGGCATGTGTTTGGTCGGGCCCAGGGGACGAGAACCGGGGAATGGTATCACGTCATTCCACGTTCTGGATCTGCTCCCGGATCTGCTCGCAGAGAACCTTGGCGTCGAGGACGGCGCGGGTCATCTCGGCGTTGCGGCACTTGGCGCCGAGGGTGTTGAGCTCGCGGAAGACCTCCTGGGTGAGGAAATCAAGGCGCTTGCCGACCGGCCCGGGCTCACGCATGACGGCGCGGAAGTGCTCCAGATGGGCGCGCAGCCGGTCGATCTCCTCACTGACGTCGCTGCGGTCGACGAGCAGGGCCACCTCCTGGGCGATGCGCGCCTCGTCGAGCGCCTGGTTGCCCAGGAGCTCGGAAAGGCGCCGCCGCAGGGAGACGGCGATCTCCTCGCGCACCCCGTCGCGCAGGGCGTCGAGCCGCGCCACGACCTCGTCGAGGTGGCGGATGCGCTCGTCGAGCACCGCGGCCAGGCTCGCCCCCTCGACCTCGCGGCCGGCCACGAGCTGCCGCACGGCCTCGCGGGTGATGCGCTGCAGGAGCTCTTCGTCGTCCGCATCCCACTCCTCGGCGGCCAGCTCGACGCGGAAGACCTCAGGGATGCGCAGCAGGTCGCCCGGACCGAGCGTGCCCTCGACGAGCCCCTCTTCGGCGAGCCGGTGGACGGCCGCGTGCGCCGCGCGCACGATCCCCATGTGCACCTGCAGGTCTGCCCGGCGCTCGGCCTGCGGCCGGACGTCGAAGCGCGCCTCTACCCGGCCGCGCGCCAGCTCCCGGCCCAGCAGCTCGCGCAGCGCGGCCTCGCTCGCCCGCAGCTCGTCGCCGAGCCGGAGCTGAAGGTCCAGGAACCGATGGTTCACAGCCTTCAGGCTCACCGACATCACATAGCGGAGCTTCTCCCCCGCCGCCTCTCCGTATCCGGTCATGCTGCGCATGGGTCTTCCTTTCTCAGATGGTGTTGGACGCGGGCAGTTTAGCGCCGGAGCGCAGCGTTCCGCGAAAGCGTGACAGCGTCCGCCTCTTTGGGCGCGGCGTGTAGAACTTTGTGGCGGTTCCACGGAATTCCAACGACGCGCCGGAATTTTCCGACGGCTCCCAGAAAATTTCAACGGCCGCCAGATTTTTCCGGCGGCGCGCCGGAGATTTCCAACGGCTCGCCGGAAATTCCGGCCGCTCCCAGAGTTTTCCAACGGCGCGTCGGAGATTTCCAACGGGCCCCAGGAAATTTCGACGGCCTCCAGAGTTTTCCGACGGCTCGCCGGAAATTCCGGCGGCCCACAGAGTTTCCCGACGGCGCGTCGGAGAATTCCAACGGCCCGCCTTGCCAAGCCCCCCTCTCACCCGCCCTGCATAGCATCTACACGCCTGAGCCTCTCTGAGGCTCTCTTTTGTAATAACCGAGTGAAGTTTGTCCTACGCATCTAACGTCTGTTCGCCTCACCCGGCGGACGGCGCAGCCTGCCGTCCGGTGCAGGCGGGGGTTAAGCGGCGGCTCGTCCCTTCCCTTGCCCTTGCCGTCCTTGCGTTGGCATACCAGAAGTTGTATAATGTTACCCGGCGATGAAAAAGCTCTTCTGGGTAGGCTCCGCCCTGCAAGACCTGAGAGCTTTCCCCGATGCTGCGAGACGCATGGCCGGTCATGAGCTTCACCTAGTTCAGGAAGGGCTTGAGCCGGATGACTGGAAGCCCATGACCAGCGTAGGAGCAGGTGTTTACGAGTTGCGAATTCACAGCAGCTTGGAGCATCGAGTCTTCTACGTGGCGAAGTTTGAAGAAGGAGTATACGTTTTGCACGCCTTTGAGAAGAGAACGCGGCAGACTGCCCATCGAGACATCGAGCTCGCGCGGGAGCGGTATCGGGAAGTCTTGAGAGATCGCCAGAGCACGAGTCGGCCGCATCGGAGTTAGATAAACCATGGGAACGAAGATCACGCCTTCGAGCGGGAATGTATTCAGGGATCTTGGCTTCGGCGAGGATGAGGCTGAGCACCTTCGAGTCCGCTCGAGTTTGATGATTGCAGTGCGTAAGCTCATAGAGGATCGTAGCCTCACCCAGGCGGAGGCGGCTAAGCTGTTTGGAGTTACGCAGCCGCGGATCAGCAACCTTGTTCGCGGTAGGATAGATCTCTTTAGTATCGATACCCTGATCGACATGCTTGCTCGCGCTGGAATCCACATCGACATTGTCTTTTCCACTGCCCGCCAGGGAGCCGCTTAACGGTCACGCATTGATGATTGTGTGGCTCCGATAGAAAAGGCGAAGTGGTGATAGGGGCCGACCCATTAGTTCGGTAATCGGCGATGCCATCAACAGCATTCCGCGCCAGCTCTCATCCGGGGGAGTCCCATACGATTGCATGATCGAGATTCGCGATCCGCATCCGGTACATTGGCACTCAGAGCCACCACCTCCCCCAGAAACAGTGAGCCACACCTCCACATCGAATGGAACTTCTTGTTGGCAGCCATGGCATTTCGCCACGCTGCTTAGGACAAGCGTTCCCTGGGGACGGCAACTCTCTCCTGTCTCGACTATGAGCAGTCCGTGGCGTTCGTAATCACCAGCAAGCCCAAGATCGTACGCCGCAAGTTCACTGGCTCCCCTGTCACGGTCGTCGTAGATATCGGGGGACGTGTGCGCGAAGTCAACCATGTGTACTCTCCTTGGGCGTAGCGAAGTCTCGTGCTGCTTCGTGCACGCCTAATCTAACCCAGAATTCGAATACCCCCGTCGGCGTGCCTATCCCTTCGCATCTGCTGGCCACTCCGCCACGGGCACCCTCTCATCTTATGATACGACGGTCGCTAATCCGCGTCAAAACTGCCGTCTGCGGACCGCCGCGAGATCCTGCCGCAGATCCTCTTCGGAGTAGTCCAGGTAGGCGCCCGAAGCCTTCAGTGAGACTCATCCACTTCCCAGCGCGAACCGAGGCCGAGCATGCGCTGGACCTCGGAGGACGTCAGAATCTCCGACCGATATGCCTGCACCGCCAGAGCTTCAAGGGCATGACGCGGGAGATCCGTCCAGCCTGCCTGGAGCCTCTGGACGATGTCATCGGGAACTTGGAGCATGACTTCCATACAGCCTCCCTTCGGGGTTTCTCTCGCTCATCGTATCAGGCCCCTCGCTCCGCCCACCTCTCCGCCTCCGCCTCGGCCTCATCCAGCCGGCGCTTCAGCTCCGCCGCCGCCTCCGCGGTGTCGGCTTTCCTTTCGACGATGAGCGGCTCTCCATAGACGAAGTGCACCGTCGACAGCGGGAGAGGGACGACGAAGCGGTCCCAGGAGCGGAGGCGGTGGCAGCGGGTGGCGGCGAGGGCGACGGGCTGGATGGGGAACCCGGTTGCCGCCGCGGCCAGGATCACGCCCGGCTGGACCACCCCGGCCGGACCGCGCGGCCCGTCCGGGGTGAAGGCCAGGTCGTATCCATCGCGGGCCTTGCGCAGCAGCTCGCGCATGCCGGCCACGCCCCCCCGGCTGCTCGAGCCGCGGCTCGCGTCGATGCCGAACCGGGCGACCGTGCGCGCGATCATCTCGCCGTCCCGGCTGCGGCTGACCAGCACCGAGATGCGCCGTCCCCGGTAGGAATAGGGCATGAGCAGCAGGTGCCGGTGCCAGAAGGCGAGCAGGAAGCGCTCGCCGCGGGCCTCCCAGCCGCGCAGATGATCATCGCCATGGTGCCGCAGCCGGACGGCCGCGCGCAGGGCCCGGATGAGCCCGGCCGCGGTCCACGACAGCGCGGCCTCGCCAGGCGTCATACCCGGAACTGGAGATCGTAGAGGCGTTTGTACGACCCGCCGAGCGCGATGAGGTCCTGGTGCGATCCTGCTTCGACGATCCGGCCCGCCTCCAACACGATGATGCGGTCCGCCCGCGTGATCGTCGACAGGCGGTGGGCGATGACCAGCGTCGTGCGCCCCTGCATCAGGTTGTAGAGGGCCTTCTGGACGAGCGCCTCGGACTGGCTGTCCAGGTGCGAGGTGGCCTCGTCGAGGATCAGGATCGGCGCGTTCTTGAACAGCGCGCGGGCGATCGCCAGCCGCTGCCGCTGGCCGCCGGACAGGCGCACCCCGGACTCGCCGATCACCGTCTCGTAACCGCGGGGGAGCTGCATGATGAACTCGTCCGCATAGGCCGCCGCGGCCGCCTCCCGCACCCGTTCGAGCGGCAGGTCCGAGCGGCCGTAGGCGATGTTGTTGCGGATCGTGTCGTTGAACAGCACGGTGTCCTGCGTGACGATGCCGATGAGCGACCGCAGGCTCACGATCGTCAGGTCCCGGCTGTCGGTCCCGTCGATGGTGAGCCGGCCGGCGTCCGGGTCGAAGAAGCGCGGCAGGAGGTTGACCAGCGTCGACTTGCCGGCGCCCGAGGGTCCGACCAGGGCGACGATCTCGCCGGCCCGGATCCGGAGGTCAAGATTGCGCAGGACGGGCCGGTCCTCGTAGGCGAAGGAGACGCGCTCGTAGGCGATCTCCTCCCGCACCGTGTCGATCGTCCGCGCGCCGGGCCGCTCCTGGATGTCGTTGGGCGTCGCGATCAGCCGCGACACCCGCTGGCCCGCGGCCATGGCCTCCTGCAGGATGAGGTTGACCTTGTTCAGCTTGCGGATCGGGTCGTACATCATCAGCAGGGTGGTCAGGAACTGGATCAGCTCCGGCGCCGAGAGGCTCCCGGACCGGATGCTCTTGCCGGCGTAGATCAACAGCCCGGCGCCGCCGAGCACCGCCAGCGCCTCGATGACCGGGCCGGAGGCGTGCGCGAGCATCTGCGCCCAGAGGTTCACCCGCAGATGGCGCCGCGTGGCCTCGCGGAAGCGGCCGAATTCGAATCCCTCCATGCCGAAGGCCTTGACCACCCGATGGCCGCGGATCCCCTCGGCCATCAGGCTCGCCAAGTCGGACATCCGCTCCTGGCTGCGGTGGCTGGTGCGGCGCATCCCCTTGCCGAAGCGAACGATGGGATAGACCAGCACCGGCGCCACGATCAGCGCGACCGCCGCCAGCCGGAAATGGGTGGACAGCAGGAGCCCGAGCAGGACGACCAGGGTCACCGATTGCTGGAACAAGTCGAGCAGGCGGTTGGAGACGGCGTTCTGCATCAGCGCCACGTCGTTGATGACGCGCGCCACCAGCTCGCCCGACGGGTGGTCGGCGTGGAAGCGGCTCGACTGGCCGAGGATATGCGAGTAGAGGTCGTTGCGGATGTCGGTCGTCACCCCCAGGCCGATGTGCTGAAAGGCGTAGCCGGAGACGAAGTCGGCGAGACAGCGCAGCAGGAAGACGAGGACGAAGAGCAGGGGCACGAAGTAGACGACCTCGTTCGGTCCGACACCCAGCCGGCGCTTGAGCGACTGGTAGCTGCGGTCGATCTGCGACGCCACGTCGAGGCGCCGCTTGAGATCGGCGAGGGCGCCCGGAGGCTTGTCCGGCTCCCGGCCTTCTGCGGACGTCGCGGATGCCGCAGATACCGCGGGCTTCGCGGCGATCCCTCCCAGCGGCCCGGGCATGTGGTCTCCGGCCAGCAGGACCTCCCCGAAGATCGGCTTGATCAGGGCGACCGCGCCCGCCGTGGCCGCGGCATAGACCAGGATGCCGGCGGCGGCGACCAGCGCCCAGACGGTGTAGCGCCGCAGGTAGCGCCAGAAAAAGGCGCGCAGGCTCGTGCCGCCGGTCATGCCGCCGGCCTCGCGCGGAGGACCGCCGCGACCTCGTGCGCCGCCCGCCGGCTCGCCCCGCCCTCCCCCAGCCGGCCGCGCAGCTCGGCGAGGCCGGCCCGCATCGCATCCCGGCGCTGCTCGTCGAGAAGGATCCACTCGGCCTCGGCCGCGATCCGCTCCGGGTGCGCGGCGCGCTGGAGCAGCTCGGGGATGACCCGCCGGCCGAGCACCAGGTTGACCAGGCTGACGTACGGGAGGCGCACCAGCAGCCGGGCCAGGAGCCAGGTCCAGCGGCCCAGCCGGTAGAGCATGACGATGGGCGTGCCCAGCAGGCCCACCTCCAGGGTCGCCGTGCCGGAGGCGCAGAGAGCCAGGTGGGAATCGGCGACCGCGGCGAAACGGTCCTCGGAGACGATGCGCACCGGCAGGCCCGCCAGATCGATCGCCTCTTCCAACAGCTCCCGAGGGATGGTCGGGGCCTTGATGAGCCACACCTCGATGGGCAGCTCCGCGGCGAGCTGCCGCACCGCGTCGAGCATCACCGGTAGCAGCGCCTCGACCTCGCTGACCCGCGAGCCGGGGAGGAGGGTCAGCCGATACGGCTCTTCCACAGGCTCCCCCCGTTCCCAGGCGCTCGGCAGCACCGGGACCTCGTCCACCAGGGGATGCCCCACGTGGACCACGTCGACCCCGTGGCGGCGGTAGAAGTCGACCTCGAACGGGAAGAGCACGAGCATGCGGTCCACGAGCCGGGCGATGGCCTTGATCCGGCCGCGCCGCCAGGCCCAGACCTGCGGGCTGATGTAGTAGAGGACCGCCACGCCGCGTTTCTTGAGCTCGCGGGCCAGGCGGAGATTGAAGTCCGGGAAGTCGACCAAAACAGCCGCGGCCGGCCGGCGGCGGTCCACCTCGCGCAGCAGGTCGGCGAAGATCTGCCGTGCCCGCGAGAGGATGCGCAGCACCTCGGTGATGCCGACCACCGAGATCTCCGCGCTGTGCGCCAGGGTTTCGACGCCGGCGGCGCTCATCTCATCGCCGCCGAGCCCGAAGAAGCCCAGGTCGGGCTCCAGGCGGCGCAGCTCGCTCACCAGCCGCGCGGCATGGAGATCTCCCGAGGCCTCGCCGGCGACGACCAGGATCTCTCTGTTCGGAGGCTTCATCTCCCTACGGAATGGGTGCTGGCGGCCCCTGTGGGAACGGATACATGAGATAGGCGACCAGCAGGCCGCCGCCGACCATGCCGAGGAAGAGCTGCAGGAAGAGCTTGACCTGCTCCTTGCGCTCGCGACGCCACAGCAGCGTGAAGAACAGGCTCACGATCAGGGCGTAGAGCACCATCAGGAAGAAGTGGCTGAGTCGACTTGACATGGGCGGGTTCACTCCTTCTTGCCGCGGGCGACGTCCCACGCGTCGAGCACGAGAAGCCAGTTCATCAGCCCCGCCGTCAACAGGAAAGCGGTGCCGTACTCGAAACCGGGCGAGAGGATATCGCCGGTATAGCCCAGGCCCCAGCGGAGCACGATATAAGGAAGGCCCATGCCCATGGCGCCGGCCGTGGCGAGGATCGTCAACGGCTGGTTGGGAAGGATCCGGTAGAGGTTCCCGTCCAGAGCGCAACCCGTGACGATGGAAACCATGACCAGGAGGAAGAACGCCAGCCCGCGCTTCCACCTCTTCAGATAGATGTGCCCCAAGCCGGGGATCAGCCACGCCAGGATCGCCGCCAGGATCGAGTTGCCGGCGGGGGCGGCCGGAGCGGCGGGAGGCGGAGCGGAAGGGGGGCTGGCGGGTTCGACCAATCAGTCCTCCTCGCGGGCGAAGAGCTTCCCGCAGGCGTTCGCGCGTCTGTTGCAGGCCCTCGGAGGCGAGGCGCACGTCGGCGAGAACGGTCATGAAGTTCGTGTCCCCGGCCCACCGTGGGACCAGGTGGAAGTGGAAATGCCCCGGCACTCCCGCACCCGCCGAACGCCCGAGGTTCATCCCCAGGTTGAACCCGTCGGGGCGGTAAGTCTCGGCGAGCACCTGCTGGGTCTTGAGCACCAGCGGCCAGAACTCGGCCAGGGCCTCGGCGCTGCTCTCCTGCGGCGAGCTCCAGTGCTCCAGCGGCGCCACCATCAGATGGCCGCTCGAATAGGGGTGGAGGTTCAGCATGATCAGGTGGTGGCGCGCCACATGGACCACCAGCCGGTCCGGATCCTCCGGCTCGCGGGCGGCGGAACAGAAGAAACAGTCGGAATCCTGCGCGCTCCGAACGATGTACGCATGCCTCCAGGGGGTAAAGAGGACTTCCATCCGAGGCCGTCGGACATGGAGAGCGAGCGGGGGAGGCCCCCGCTCAGCACTCGTCGTTGAGAAGCTCCCTCAGCTCCTTGCCCGGCTTGAAGTAGGGGATCCGCTTGGGCGGAACCTTGACCTTGTCGCCGGTCTTGGGGTTGCGCCCGGTACGGGCGCCTCGATGGCGTATGCGAAAGCTGCCGAATCCCCGCAGCTCGATCTTCTCGCCGTCTTTGAGCGAGCTCACGATGCTGTCGAAGACCGTATTGACGATGATCTCCGCGTGTTTCTTGGTGAGCTGGGTGGTGCGGGCAACCTCCTCCACCAGCTCGGCCTTCGTCATGCCCGGCGTATCGCCCTTCACAGACACCGTCATCTCCCGACCCTTTCTCCATGGCGGAGGCGGGCCGCCGGCACGGTCTTGGAGCCCGGCCCGTGGCCCGCCCTGATGGTCAACGGCCGTTGCCTATGCTTCTTCTTCTCCGCTGTCCTCCTGCTTGTCGTCATGCCGCCCGCCCTGTCCTTCTTCCGGGGCCACGGCCTCGAGCTCCGCGATCTCCTCCTCAGAGGGCTGGGATACGCCGCGCATCGAGAGGCCGACCTTCTTCTCGTCCTCCTCGATGCGCAGGATGCGGCACCGCACCCAGTCGCCCACTTTGTAATAGTCGTCGAGCTTGGCGCCCTGCGGCACCTCGATCTCGCTGACGTGGGCAAGGCCTTCGAGCCCGTTGTAGATGTCGACGAACAGGCCGAAGTCGGTCACGTTGACCACGCGGCCGGTGAGCTCGTTCCCGGGCCGGTGCTGGTCGGCGAAGTCCAGCCACTCGTTGGGCATGAACTCCTTGATCGAGAGCGACACGCGCTGGTTCTCGACATCGATGTTGGTGATGCGGGCCCGCACCGTGTCTCCCTTCTTCAGGACCTCGCTCGGGTGCTTCACCCGCTTGGTCCAGCTCATGTCGGAGACGTGGATGAGGCCGTCGATCCCGTCGGTGATCTCGACGAAAGCGCCAAACTCGGTCAGGTTGCGGACCTTGCCCTCGATGATGCTGCCCACGGGATGGGTGTCCTGCAGCTCTTCCCAGGGGTTGCGCTCGGTCTGCCGCAGCGACAGGCTGATGCGGCGCTGGTCCATGTCCAGCTCGGAGACGATGGCCTCGACCTCGTCGCCCACCTCGAGCACCTTGGCCGGGTTGACGACCTTCTTGGTCCAGGACATCTCGCTGACGTGGATCAGGCCCTCGACCCCTTCCTCGATCTCGACGAAGGCGCCGTAGTCGACCAGGGAGACCACCCGGCCATGGACGCGCGAGCCGATCGGGTACTTCTTGTCGACCAGAGTCCAGGGATCGTCGCTCTTCTGCTTGTAGCCGAGCGAGACGCGCTCGGTTTCGGGGTCGAACTTGAGCACGGCCACCTCGACCTCGTCGCCGACCGTGAAGTGCTCCGAGGGGTGGCTGACGCGGCCCCAGGAGATGTCGGTGATGTGGAGCAGACCGTCGATGCCGCCGAGGTCGATGAACACACCATAGTCGGTGATGTTCTTGACGATCCCCTTGAGGCGGGCACCCTCCTCCAGCCGCTTGAGGGTCTCCTCCTTCTTGCGGGCCAGCTCGGTCTCGAGCACGGCCTTACGCGACAGGACGATGTTGTTGCGCCGGCGGTCGAGGCTGATGACCTTGAACTCCAGCTCCTGGCCGCGCAGCGACTCCAGGTTCTTGACCGGCTTGATGTCGACGAGCGAGCCGGGCAGGAAAGCCCGCAGCCCGACGTCGACGGTGAGGCCGCCCTTGATCCGGTCGGTGACGCGGCCCTTGATGATCCGGCCGTCCTTGTAGGCTTTCTCCACCTCGGTCCAGCGGCGCAGGCGCTGGGCCTTGGTGTAGGAGAGGAGCACATGCCCCTCGAGATCCTCGGTCTTCTCCAGGAGGACGTCGATCTCGTCCCCCTCATGGACCTGGACATTGCCGTCGCGGTCCCTGAATTCGTCGACGGGGATGAGCCCCTCCGACTTGTAACCCACGTCGACAATGACGGAATTGGACGTGACCCCGATGATCCGTCCCGGCACGATCTCACCCTCGGTGAGATTGCGCATGCTCTCGTCGTACAGCTCGAGGAGCTTCTGATAGTCCTCTTGACTCTTCTGCTCCTCGTCGTCGAGCTCCGCCGTCATCGTCGGCAGGTTCCGTTGCTCAGTCGCCGGCATAAAAAATCGTACCTCCTTGGGCATGGATTCAGGCACTCGGGCCTGTGCTCCCCACGGGCGTGAGGGGTTCGAGCTCTGCATAAGTCCTTGAGAACTCGGGTCTTCGAGTATAGGGGGACGGCGGGCTGGGTGTCAATCCAAGATCCACCCCCCTCTCCGCGGCCCGGCGAAGGGCCTTGGGAGAGGGGGATGGGACCACTCGGGCCTACTCGGCGCGGAAGATGCGCGCCTGGATGCCCGACCTCTGCTGTCCGGGCGCGTAGCCCTCCCAGGAGACCAGGACGTCGCCGGCCGCGCTGGTCGCGAGAGAGGTGCGGTGGTGCGCGTCGATCTGCAGGTCGTTGATCGCGAGCTCCTCCGCGGTCACGTTGCCCAGGCGGTCGAGGGTGGCGCCGGTGAGCCACAGGGGAAAGACCTTGTCCCAGTCCATCCAGACCACCAGGAAGCCGCCACCCGGGAGACGCGCCGCCGACGGCGCGATCCTGATCTTGGCCTGATCGCCGCTCACCCGGAAGTTGGGGCCGACGTGATTGCCGGCCTCGCCGAGGAACTGGCCGAAGATGCGCGCGTCCGTGCGCGGGCCGACCTGTCCCTGCCAGACCACCAGCCAGCCGCCGTCGCCGTCCGCGGTGATCCCCGCCCGCCGCTGCAGGCCGGGGACCTGGTTGTTGATCCGGATCTCGCCGCCGACCGGCCGCGCGGCGGCGTCGAACAGGCGGGCGAAGACCCCCTGGGTGCCGCCGTCAGCAGCCTCCCAGACCACGGCGAACCGGTTGCCGTCGCCGGCAATGGCAGCGCCCGAAGCGGCACCCGCATCCGGCTTCACCCGGAACTCCGCACCCGACGGAGCGCCGGCGAGGGAGATCAGGCGTCCGAAGATGCCATCCGGACCTTCCCAGACCACCACGGCCCCACCCTTGCGGACCAGCAGCTTCGGCGCGCTCTGGAGGCCGGCGGTCGTGGCGTTGACCCGCGTGGCCGTACCGACCGGCGCGCCGGCGGCGGTGAACCGCTGGACAAAGACATCGCGGTCGAGCACCCTGCGGCTTTCGAAAAAGATGTCGGTGCTCAGGAAAGCGCGCTCCTCGGTCCAGGCGAGCAGGAAGTCACCCGTCGGCACGTAGCCGACCGTGGCCTGCTTGCGGACTGTCACCTCCCCGCGGAACGGCAGGCCGGGGATGACCTGATTGGCGACCAGGCCGAGCTCATCGGAGAGCGGCGCACCGTTACGGCCGACGAAGCGGGCGCGCAGCCCGGTCTTGTCGTTATCCCATACCACCACGGCCCGCGTGCCGGCCGCGTTGAAAGCGGCGACGGAGTTGTGGTGCTGGGCGTCGGTACTGCGGTTGACGCGAAATTCGGCCCCGACCGGACTTGTCTCGCTCCAGGCCGGAACGGACAGCAGCGGAATCAGGATCAGGACGGCGACGAGAGCAGCGATCTTCTGTCTCATGCTTTCTCCTCCGAAATATGTGTTTTCATCATATCCGGAGCTCTGAGCGATTTGCAAGCCCCGGTCAGAGCGGCCGCGATCTCGACCCGGACGGCTTCGTCCGTCTCCCTTGTCCGCGCCTCTTCGAGGATCTGCCATGCCGCGCCTTCACCGATCCTCCCCAGAGCCCACGCTGCATGAGCGCGGACGAGGGGCTCCCCTTCGGCCAGGGCGGCGGCGAGGGGTGCGATGTAGCGGGGGTGACGGCGGTTGCCCATGGCGACGGCGGCGTTCCGCTGGAGGCCCTCCAGCTTGGCGCGCTTCATGGGGCTGCCGCGGAACCGTTCGACGTACTCCTCCCGGCCCAGGCGCAGCAGTCCGGCCAGATCGAGCTCGCTTCGCTCATCCGGTAGCTCCAACTCGGGGTGATGAGCTCCCCTGCGGCGCCGTGTTCCACGGGCAGACCTCCTGGCAGATGTCGCAGCCGAAAACCCAGTCCCCCACCATCTCCCGGGCCTCCGGGGGGAGAGCCCCGCGATGCTCGATCGTCCAATAGCTGATGCAGCGGTTGCTGTCCAGGCGCCACGGCTCGGGAAGCGCCCCGGTCGGGCAGGCTTCGAGACAGCGCGTGCAGCTCCCGCAGAGGTCGGCCAGTGGGACATCCGGCGCGAGGTCGAGCGACAGGAACAGCTCGCCGAGCAGGAACCACGACCCCGCTTCGGGATGCAGCAGGTTCGTGTTCTTCCCCGGCACCCCGAGCCCGGCCCGCGCCGCGAGCTCGCGTTCGAGCACCGGCCCGGTATCCACATAGCGGCGGCTGACCAGCCCCGGGAACGCTTCGGCGATTCGCGTCTCCAGGGTCTTCAGCCGGTCCTGCATCACGTCGTGGTAGTCCCGCCCGCGGGCATACCGGGCTACCCGAGGCCAGAGGTCTCCCTTGGGGTCCGGCACCTCCTCTCCATCCTTATTAGATAGAGGTGAGTATTGAAGAGCCACGCAGAGGACACTCCGGGTCCCCGGCACGACCTTCGCCGGCTCCAGCCGTGCCTCGATCCGGCGCTCCAGGTATCCCATGTCCGCCTGCTCCCCCCGGGCGAGCCACCGCAGGAGCGCCTCCCCGTTGACAGAAGGCTCCAACCCCGCCACCCCGGCCCGGTTCGAACCCGGCCTCCAGGGCCCACGACTTCAGCATCTCGGCGGTGGCGCGGGGGTCCATGCGGGGTAGGATAACCCCGAGGTCGAAGCCCGAATTCGCGAAAGTCCCATCCGTCTTGAAAACCCAGTCCCGCAGAATCTACAAGGCCGAGATCCAATCCCGTCTGGCCCCGGTGGACCCCCAGGAGGCGCGGTGGGCGATCGAGGACTGTTTGCTGGGGAAGATCTCGCCGTCGATCGCTCTCGCCCGGATGGTCCTCGCTATGGGGAGCGCCGAAGAGACCGAGGCGATCCTCGACGCGGTAGAGCGCGACTGGGAGCCGCCTCTGCCGCAGGCGCTCGCGCAGATGACCCGCCTGGTGCGCCAGAACCGCCGGGGGTGCCACCAGATCTCCGAGATGCTCAACGAGCATCCGGACCCCTACCAGCGCTTCGCCTCGCACGAGGAGGGAATCGAGACCTGCCGCAGCTTCTTCGACCGGGCGGTCGCCCGCAGCGAGGTGGCCAGCGTGGCGGCCTGGTCGCTCGGCAACCCCAAGCTGCTCGAAAAAGGGACACGGGAGATCGTCGAGCTCTTCGAGCGTTGGGACCTGCTCGGGGCCGACCGGCGGGCCCTTGAGATCGGCTGCGGCATCGGCCGCTTCCAGATCGCCTTCGCCTCCCGTCTGGCCGAGACCCACGGGCTCGACATCTCGCCGAAGATGATCGAGGCCGCCCGCCGCCGCTGTGCGGAGCTGCCCAACGTCTTCCTGTCGGTGGGCTCGGGACGCGACCTCGCCGAATTTCCCGACCAGGGCTTCGACCTCGTCTTCGCCGTGGACTCCTTCCCCTACATCCATAACGTCGGGAGGGAGCTGGCCGAGACCCACTTCCGCGAGGCGGCGCGGGTGCTGCGGCCGAGCGGTGACTTCGTGATCCTCAACTTCTCCTACCGGGACGACGTCATCTCCGACGTCTCCGAGGTCCACTTCCTGGCAGCGGCTACCGGCTTCGAGATCGAGACCGCGGGGGAGAAGCCCTTCCGCCTCTGGGACGGCGTGGCATTCCGGCTGCGGCGGGTTTGAAGGGATCGATTCAGAGCGATCTGTATGCCTATCGCGTGACCGCGATCGATCCAGGCAACCCTGGATCCATCCGAGGCGACCTGCGATCGATCCAGGCAGCCCTGGATGCCTGTCAGGTAACTCGCGATACCTGCGGCGTGACCGCGATGGATCCAGGCAACCCTGGATCCATCCGAGATGAGCCGCGATCGATCCAGACCGCCTGGATGCCCGTCAGGTGGCGCGCGATGCTCATCCAAGGACCTGGATCGATCGGAGGTGACCTGATAGGGATCGAGACGACTCTGCACACCTGTCAGGCGACTCGCGATGTCTGTCGGGTGACCCTGGATCGATGCAGATGGCTCCGTAGGTTTATCGGATGACTCTGAATCCGTCCCATCTCTTGCCGTTTCTCTGCCTTTCTCCAGGAGCCTTGACATACTCATTGGATCTACCGTAGCATCAACGCAGCGATGGAGATCCTGTTTTCGCGGACACTAGCGGATGTAGAAGCAGGGTTCTTTGAAAATCGACGTACGCGTAGACGGGGAGCGGCCCGGTCTGGGGCCCTGGGGAGCCGCTCCCTGCTCGCGCGAATCTCAGGGACGGCCGCTCCGGCCCCTCTCTGGATGGGGTGGCGTTTTGGATGCGGCGGGTCTGATGTAGTTAGAATGCCATCCATGAAGGTTCCACCGAGGCCGCAGAAGATGATCGCGGACAAGATTCAGTCCATGCTCGAATCCGGGATGGCTTCGTGGAGCGGTCAGAAGCCGTCGTCCGATGTGCCTCGCGTGCCGGTGCAAGGTTCCAAGACTGTGGCAGAACTCTTGCTCGAAGACCGGGAATAATCTGCCGGCTGCGTTGAGGAAAAGCAGGCGACTCGACCGGAACAGAAGATCGCGGAACTGCCGAACCGGATCGAGCTGACGCCGGAGATCGAGTCGTTGGAGGCTTGAAGGAGCATCCTGTGTATATACGGAGAGTCAAGATCCGCAACGTCCGAGGCTTCAAGGAGGTCGACCTCGACTTCACCCGGCCGGATGGGAGCTTTGCAGGATGGACGGTGCTGGCGGGAAGGAATGGATCGGGCAAATCTAGCCTCCTTCGGATCCTCGCTGTAACGAGCTTGGGTGTAAGGGCTACAGCCCTGAGTCCGAGCTTCGAGCAATGGCTCAGGACAGGTGCGGCAGAGGGCAGCAGCGAGATCGAGCAAAAACTGAATATAGCCGAACGGCAGCTCTCGGACCACAACTTCAGGTCCATGCGGCTCGTTTGGGAGTCGAGCGAAATGGGCCCAACCTTCCGCTTCAGTATGGGCCTAGACTTTCCGCAGGAGTTGGCCTTCTGGAATCAAAGATTCTTGGCGGGCTATGGTCCTTACCGTCGGCTGACAGGAGCCACGACAGAAGCATACAGCCTGATGGCTGGCCCTTCTCCGCTTGCTCGTGTGGTGACCCTCTTCCGCGAGGATGCCTCACTCCTTGAAGCCGTCACTTGGCTACGAGAGTTGCACTTGAGGAACCTGGAGGGAAAGAGTGGTGCGGCCGAGCTCAAAAGGAGTGTCATCGCGCTCTTGAATGACGGGCTCCTTCCTGACGGAGTGCTGGTTGAGGATATCGACTCGGATGCCCTCTGGGTGAAACAGCACGGTGTGAGACTGCCTCTGGCCGAGATGAGTGACGGCTATCGGACGACCACTGCTCTCGTCATGGATATCGTTCACCATCTGCAGAAATGTTTTGGCTCTCTCGAGGTCGAGGAGGCGCAGGACGAGGAAGGCAGGTTCCTGCGCGTCCTCCACGAAGGCGTCGTCCTCATCGACGAGGTCGACCTCCACCTTCACGTCTCCTGGCAGAAGCGAATCGGCTTCTGGCTGAAGCGCCACTTCCCCAATATCCAGTTCATCGTCACAACCCACAGTCCGTTCATCTGCCAGGCCGCCGACCCGAGGGGCTTGATCCGCCTCCCTGCCCCTGGCGAGGACCGGGTCGCCGCGCACGTCTCCGAAGATCTCTACAACACGGTCGTCAACGGTAGCCTTGATGAAGCCGTGCTGACCGACCTGTTCGGGCTGGAGACTCCCTACTCTGAAGAAACTGAGAAGCTCCGAGAGCGGGTGGCGGAGCTCGAAGCGCGGCTCCAGTCGGGAGATGCGACCCCAGTCGAAGAAGAAGAGTTCGAGCGGCTCAGCTCCCATCTGCCACAGACCTTGCCCTCCGCGGTTGAGCAGGCACTCCGCAAGCTGGCGGCTGATGTATGAGACGGCTTCATCGGCTGCCTCTGAGCCATGAGACTCTCGAATTTCTTCAGAAACGTACCCATGCGGTGACCAGCTCGGCAGACCCAAAGGCCGAAGCAGACCGTTTTTGGAGGCTCCAGACGACCAAGGCCTTCGCGGAGATCCGGACCACCCTCCGGCGCATGGCGAGCGGACTCGAACGGTGCATGTACTGCGAGGACAGCGAAGGGACCGACATTGAGCACTTCTGGCCCAAGTCGGCCTATCCCGAGCGAGCCTTCGACTGGCACAATTACCTGTTCGGCTGCTCTCGCTGCAACAGCAACTTCAAGCGGAGTCAGTTCCCCCTCGATGACGGCGATCAGCCTCTTCTGCTCAACCCGACGGAGGAGGAACCCCTCGACCACCTACGCTTCCTGACGAGTACCGGAGAGTACGCCGCCCGGACGTCCAAAGGCGACTCCAGCATCGACGTGTTCGGGCTCAACCGGACGACCCTCCCCCTGGGCCGGCGGCGGGCCTGGTTGACCCTATTCCACCTTCTGCCCCGCTATGCGCAGCTCAGGACGGCAGAGCGAGATGCGGAGGCAGAGGAGATCGTAAGTGTCTTTCGGACCTCTCCCTTCTCAGGCGTGCTCGCGGCATTCCTCCGAATCGCAGCGGGTCCTTCGGCCCGCCGACTGGTCACCCCGGAATGCCTCGCGGTCGTCCGCGCTCATCCCGAGATTTCTACCTGGCTGTGACCACTCGCGGCGCCCCATTTCACTGGTGATCCTCGTTCCAAATCGCTTCGATGCCGGTCCGTTCGAGGTCCTCGTCGAGGTCGAGATCCGTTCCCGCATGCTCCGCGGCAAAGGCTGCGATCTCCTCGTGCAGCCGCTGTCTCTTCCGCCGGACCAACCAGTCGTGCAGAGCCTCGCGGGCCAGCGAGGTCGCAGGCTGCCCCGAGGACTCCACCTCCTGCCGAAGCATGTCGTGGATCTCCGCAGGGAGGGGGAGATGGAAGTTGTAGGTGGCTCGACTCATGACATGCCTCCTGCCATCATTCTATGGCCACAGCAGCCGGGTCTTGCGAGCCGAACCTGGGCCAGTCCCGACCCGCGATATGCTTCCCCGGCAAGCCGGGTTGCTCTTCCGGCTCACTACTTCTTCTCTCCAGGAGGAACTTCCGATGGCTGATTGGATCGAAGAGGGCGCGACTGCGCCTGATTTCACGTTGAAGAGCGACGAGGGCAAGGATGTCCGGCTGTCCGACTTCCGCGGCAAGCCCGTGGTGCTCTACTTCTATCCCAAGGACGACACCCCCGGCTGCACCAAGGAGGCCTGCGCCTTCCGCGACCGCAGCGCCGATCTGAAAGCGCGGGGAGCCGTGGTCCTGGGCGTCTCCCCGGACGACGTGGAGAGCCATGAGAAGTTCCGCGACAAGTACAGCCTCAACTTCCCCCTCCTCGCTGACGCCGGCCATCAGGTTGCCGACGCCTATGGCGCCTGGCGGGAGAAGAACATGTACGGCAAGATCTCCATGGGCATCCAGCGCTCGACCTTCCTCATCGACGGCGAGGGCAAGGTCCGCAAGGCGTGGAAGAAGGTCAATGTCGACGGGCACGACGAGCAGGTGCTGGAGGCGCTGGCGGCCCTGTGAGCGGCGGGCGGTTTCGAGTAGACTTCCGGCCGCCTTCCGGGGCGTTCTTCAGGAAAGGATTGTGATGGAGCTCTTCCAGCAGATGGCGGACATGGGGCACGAGCGGGTTCTCTTCTGCTCCAGCCCCGAGGTGGGCCTGCGGGCCATCATCGCCGTCCATTCGACTGTTCTGGGCCCCGGGCTCGGCGGGGTCCGCATGTGGCCCTACCCGAGCATGGACGAGGCCCTTACCGATGTGCTCCGCCTGTCGCGCGGCATGACCTACAAGGCGGCGGCCACAGGCCTCAACCTTGGAGGCGGCAAGGCCGTCATCCTCGGCGATCCCAAAAAGGACAAGTCCGAGGCCCTTTTCCGCTGTTTCGGCCGCTTCGTCGACTCGCTGGGCGGGCTCTACATCACCGCCGAGGACGTCGGCACCGATGTCAATGACATGGAGTGGACCTATACCGAGACGCCCTGGGTGACCGGCGTCTCCGCGGCCCATGGCGGCAGCGGCGACCCTTCTCCGGTGACCGCCTTCGGCGTCCTCCAAGGGATCAAGGCCTCGGCGCAGTGGAAGTTCGGCAACGACTCGCTCGCCGGCCGGTCGGTGGCCATCCAGGGCCTTGGCTCGGTGGGCTACAACCTGGCCAACGACCTCAAGGCCGAAGGGGCGAAGATCTTCGGTGCCGACGTGGACGCCGACCGCATCGCGCGGGCCCAGGAGCTCGGGGTCGAGATCGTGCCGGGGGACGAAATCCTGTCGGTCGAATGCGACGTCCTCGCTCCTTGCGCCCTCGGGGCGGTGCTCAACGAGCGGACGATCCCCCACCTGCGCTGCCAGATCGTGGCCGGGGCCGCCAACAACCAGCTCGGGGACGAGCCGCGCGACGGCCAGGCGCTCCACGACCGCGGCATCCTCTACGCGCCGGACTTCGTGATCAACGCCGGCGGCCTGATCAACGTCTTCCACGAGCTGACCGGCTACAATCGGGAGCGCGCCATGCGCGCAGCCCGCGGCATCTACAACAACATGATCCGCGTCTACGAGATCTCGCGCGCCGAGTCGATCGCCACTCACGTCGCCGCCGACCGGCTGGCCGAGGAGCGGATCCAGAAGGTCAAGCGCCTGCCGCCCCAGAACTGGGGCCAGCACTGGAAGCGGACGATCCGCGAGCGCGCGGTCCCGCGCAACGGCGGCTAACCAGCCGGAGGGCTTCGGCCCGTTCGGATCCCAGAATCAGCGTCCTCATCCCGAACCTGGACTCCCCCCTGGTGGGCCGGACGCTCGAAGCGCTCGCCTCCCAGGGGGCACCCGGACCGGACATCGAAGTGCTGGTAGCGGGGCGCGACGCTCCCGGGCTTGTTTCCCGTACACCGGGAGTGCGGTTCCTCGAAACCTCCGACCGCCTGAACCCCGCGGCGGCCCGCAACCGGGCGGTCGCCGCGGCTCGTGGAGAGCTCCTCCTGTTCACCGACGCCGACTGCCGCCCCCTTCCCGGCTGGGTAGAGCGGATGGCGGCGGCGCTGGAGCATTCGCCTGTGGTTGGTGGCGCGGTGACCTTCCCTCGTGCGCCGGCCGAGACCAGCGTCTGGGCCCTGGCCGACAACATCGCCTCGTTCCACGACCTGCTCGCCGACCGGCCGGCGGAGCAGGACACTCGTGGGGCGATCGGCAGCCTCAACCTCGCGGTGCGGCGGGAAGCCTGGAACCGGGTCGGCCCCTTTGACGAATCGCTGCCGACCAGCGAGGATTTCGACTGGGTGCTCCGCGCCCGGAAGGCCGGTCTCGCCACCGCCTTCGTGCCGGATGCGGTGGTCGAGCACGCGGCCGTGCGCGCCTCCCGCCATGACCTCGAAGCCCACGCCGCCTGGTACGGGCGGCATTTCCACCGTTTCCGGACGCTCCACCCCGGGGTCTTCGACAGCGGTCCCACCTGGCGGAGCAAGGCGCGGCTCCGTCTCACAGCGCCGCTCAAGGCGATGACCGGGACGCTCTCGATCTTCCTCCGTCACCCCTCCCTGCGGGGCTGCTGGCGGGCGTTTTCGGGGGTCGTGGCCTTCCGCCGGGCCTGGTACCGGGCGGTAATCGCAGGGTGGGAGGGGTGGGAGTGACCTCACCCCCTGTCCCCCTCTCCCATCGCCCCCCCTTCCACCGGGAGAGGGGGGACGCATGCGAAGCGTTCGAGGCGAGGTCGCTGCCACCCCGCCGTGTCATCCTGAGCGAAGCGAAGGATCTGGGGGATGGGAAGCTTCGAACCCCCGCCCAGATTCTTCGCTGCGCTCAGAATGACGCTCGTGGACGTTCGCTGAAGGCGAGCACTCGCGCACACCGCTCCAACTACGTCCCCCCTCTCCCGGTCGGGGGGAGGGCGATGGGAGAGGGGGACAGGGGGTGAGGTTTTGAGGCCCGCCGAGCGCCGGTTCCTCCACTCGACGGCGGCGGCCTATGGGAGCCAGGTTGCGCGGATCGTGATCCGGGCGGCAAGCGATCTGCTGCTGGCCCGCCTGATCCTGCCAACGGGGCATGGGCTGTTCGACCTGGCGCTGGGAATCGTGGTCATCTCGACGATCTTCCGCGACCTCGGCCTCCCCTATCAGCTCGTGCGCGACGAGCGCCGCCCCTACGGCAGCGTGTTCCTGTGGGTGACCGGCGCGGGGCTCGCGATTACCGGCCTTCTGGCCCTTGGAGCGCCTTTGTTTGCCGGGATCAATCCGGCATTGCCGGCGGTCCTGCGGGTCTATGCCCTGTTCGTCTTCCTCGACGGGCTGTCGGTGGTCCCCAAGGTGTTCTTCGAGCGCGAGCTCGAGGTTCCGAAGCTCGTGATGCCCGAAATCGCCCGCGGGCTCGCCATGGCGGGAGTGTCGGTCATCCTGGCCGCGCGGGGATGGGGAGTCTGGAGCCTGGTGGCCGGCCAGCTCGCCGGCTCCGCATTGTTCGCGGCGCTTCTCTGGAAAAGGGCCTGGGGACGGATGGAGCTCAAGCTCGATCCCCGGCCCATCCCGGGGCTGATCGGCCGCAGCCTCTATCTCTTCTTCATCGCTCTGGCCGCCCTACCGGTGCCGTACGTCTCCCGCTTCGTGATTGGCGCGGTGTTCGGCGGCGGTCTCCGCACACTGGCCCTTGTGGGTTATTACGGCAAGGCGCGGGACTGGGGCTTCCGGCTGCAGGAGCTGGTCCAGCCGGCCGTGGCGCGCGTCCTCTACCCAGCCCTGGTAGGCTACCGGAGCGAACGCGAACGGTTCTTCGGCGCCTACCGGATCGGCACCCTCTCGATCCTCGCGCTGGAGACGCTGGCGGCCTACTTCCTCTTCTTCAACGCGGAGATCGTACTGCTGCGCATCCTGATCGGCACGGCGTGGGGACCGGCGGTGCCGCTGCTGCGCATCCTCTGCTTCGTCCCCTTGACCGATCCCTGGTCGCGGCTCGGTGGCGAGGTGCTCAAGGTGGAGGGGCAGGACCGCGGCTGGCTCGGCGTGGTGGTCCTCAACTTCGTCTCGCTGGTGGGCTTCGGAGTGCTCCTGACACGGATGCTCGGCGTGGAGGGGATGGCCTGGGCCAACTACCTGCTGCTGGGCAACTGGATCATGGCCTGGCGGATCTGGAGGAACCTGGGCGCAGAATTCTGGCGCCTGGGCCGGGACCTGCTGTTCGTCTATCTGCTGCCCCTCCCCCTGTTCCTCGCCGTGGTCTGGCTCTTCCCGCAGGAGTCCTGGCCGCGCTTCGCGGCCTCGATCCTCGCAGCCCTCGTGGCCGGTGGGGTCTACCTCCTCCGCTTCCAGCTCCCCTTCCGGGCCTTCTTCCGCGCACCGCCCGCCCCGGCCACCGAATGAGCTTGAAGATCGCCTTTGTGATGCCGGGCGTCGGGGTCGTAGGGCGTGGGGCCGAGGCTTTCGTTGTGGAGCTGCTGCACCGCTCTCGCCGCGCGGCACGGCTTCGAGGTGACGCTGTTCTGCCGCGGCCCGGCGCCCATCCCCTGGCAGCGGGTCCGCGCTCTGCCGCGCGACACGCGCTGGGTAAACCGGCTCTACTCCGCCAACCGCCTGGGACGGAAGGTCTTCGACACCTTCTTCCTCGATCCCCTGAGCCTGGAGTGGTACACCGCGGCGCTCTCGGCCCTGCCTTCCCTCTGGCGCGGCAGCTTCGACGTGGTGGTCATGGAGGGAGGATTGGTAGGGGCCTGGGGCTGCCGGCTGCTGCGCCGTTTCCGTGGCATCCCGTTCGTCGACATCGCCCACGGACAGGACCCAAAATGGGAGGGTGCCTTCGCGCGCCAGCGGCCGGACCGGGTCGTTGCTTTCACGGAGGCGGCGCGGCGCATGATCCGCGATCGGGCACCGCGCGCCGAAGTGGTGGTCATCCCCCATGGGGTCGACCTGGACCGCTTCCGCCCCGATGCGGCACCGGTGCCCCTGGATCTCCCGCGGCCGGTGGTGCTCTGCGCAGGCGCGGTCGACGCCCACAAGCGGATGGACCTGGCTGTCGAGGCCGTGGCCCGGCTGGGAGAAGGAAGCCTGGTCGTGCTCGGCGAGGGACCGGAGGCTGAGGCGGTCGACCGGTTGGCAGCTTCTCGGCTGCCGGGACGATATCTGCGGCAGGCGGTACGGCGCGAGGAGATGCCCGGCTGGTACACCACCGCCGATTGCTTTACGCTACCTTCTCGCACGGAGTCCTTCGGCCTCACCTATCTGGAAGCCCTGGCCTGCGGCCTCCCGTGCGTGGCGCCGGACGATCCGGTGCGGCGCGAGGTGATCGGCGAGGCAGGTCTCTTCTGCGATGTGACCAACTTGGAAGCCTACGCCGGAGCGCTGGCCGCGGCGCTGGCGCGCAACTGGGGGGAGGTCCCTCGCCGGCGGGCCGAGCGTTTTCCGATCGAGGCGACCATCGACCATTATGCGGAACTGTTGCGGGAGCTGAAGCGTTGAGCCTCACCCCCTCCGTCCTCATGCTCCACCACGTCGAGCCCTTGCCGCTCGATCCGCCGCCCCTCCACCCGAACAGCTATCTGGATCGCAGTGAATTCGCGGCTCTCCTCGACGATCTGGCCGGACGTGGTTACCGGACCCTCACGCTCGCCGAGGCCGTGGAGTGGCCGCATCCGCGGCGCAGCGTGGTCCTGACCTTCGACGACGGATGCCTCTGCTTCCGCGACCACGCCTTCCCAGAGCTTCAGGCGCGCGGCATGACGGCGACGCTCTTCGCGGTGAGCGGCATGCTTGGCGGGGTGAACCGTTGGGACTTGCGGGCCGGCGAACGCGAGGAACACCTGCTCGACGCCGAAGACTTACGCAAGCTGGTGGCGGCCGGCATCGAGATCGGCTCCCATGGACGGCTCCATCTCGACCTCCCGGCCTGCGGAGACGAGGACTTGCGCTCCGAGGTGGCTGGATCTCGCGAGGAGCTGGAAGCCGCTCTCGGCGCTCCTGTCCGCACCTTCTGCTATCCCTACGGCCGGCTGGACGACCGGGCCCGGGAGGCGGCGCGGGCGGCCGGATACCTGGCGGCGGTGAGCATCCATGGCCATCCGGGGGCGCGGCCGGGCGACCTCTGGGCCTGGCCGCGCATGATCGTCAGCCCGGGGGAGAGCCGCTTCGAGCGACGGCTCAAGGCGAGCGGCGCTTATCCTCTGTGGAGCCGCCTCCCCCGCTTCGGGCTGCTCAAGGCGCTACGCCACGGAGGTGGCGCGTGATCTGGC
Organism: uncultured Holophagales bacterium; assembly: GCA_963842525.1. Classification (GTDB taxonomy): domain Bacteria; phylum Acidobacteriota; class Thermoanaerobaculia; order Multivoradales; family UBA5704; genus UBA5704. The sequence goes on along the minus strand of CAWJGT010000003.1, from coordinate 1,962,445 downwards.
CCCGCCTGCGCCGCGACTTCCAGCGGTTGCGCGCTGTCAAGGGCCGGGGCTTCTGGCTGGCCTTGCTCGACGGGCTGCTCTTCGACTCCGGGTTCCAGGCACTGGTCGCCTATCGGATGGGGAGCGCGCTCCTGGGCTGGCGCGTGCCTGTCCTGCCGGCGGTCTGCCGCCGCTGGGCCATCGGCGCCTGCGGGGTCGACATCCTGCCGCGGGCCGAGATCGGCGGCGGATGCATCGTCGCCCACGGCATCGGCCTGGTGATCGGCGGCCGGACGGTGATCGGCGAGGACTGCACCCTGCTGCACGGAGTGACCCTCGGCGAGGTGCGCTTCGACGAGCTCGACTGCCCGCGGGTCGGCGACCGCGTCACGATCGGCGCCGGCGCCATCGTCCTCGGCGGCATCACGATCGGCGACGACGCCGTGGTAGGGGCCGGGTCTGTGGTTCTGGCCGACGTGCCCGAGGGTGCCAGGGTCGCCGGCGTCCCCGCCCGAGAGCTTCCACAGCAGCAGCCGAGCCGTCCCGGAGATCCAACGATATGAGAATCCCATCCAGCCTGATCGTCTTTGCCGTCCTTGCCGTCCTTTTTGTCCTTGTCCCCGCCGTCGCCGCTGCGCCAGCCATTTGCGATAGCTCGACGTCCCTGACCCTGATCGGGATCGACACCACCTCCGGCCGGATGCTCTTCTCGGTGCCGCCTCTCGGCTCGAAGGGCAAGGGCTGGATCGTGGAGGTCCAAGGAGATGGTGGCGAGGCCCGCGCCTGGCCGGATCCACCCAAGGGGCTGTTCTCCGGATCGGTCGGCCCGGGACCCGTGGTGGCCGCGCTCCCTTGCGGCGCATCGTGCATCCAGCCCGTGAAATGGAGCGCCGGGACATGGCAGCCGCTCGGCGAGCCGCTGACGACGCCGGCCGCCTCGACGCTCACCACCACCTGGGACCACTCCGGAGGTCCGTGGCTGGTCCTCCAGGGAGGGACCGGGCAGGACGGGCTGGTCAAGACGTGGGCCTACCGTCTCGAAGGCCGCGAGTGGAGGAGCCGCGGCTCTCTGGGCGTCACCGCCATCGGCCAGCCGCAGACGCTGCCGGCACCGCAGCGCAAGGACGGCATCCTCTGCGGCACGGGCCTGTTCTCCGCCTCCGGCCGCCCTGAGACCTGGGTAACCGGCCTGCCGAGCCTGCCGGCCGAGCGGCGCGGCCAGCTCATCGCCCTCACCGGCACCTCCGTCGCCTACATCTCGGCCGACGGCGTGGTCTATCTCTCCGGCGACTCCGGGACGAAGTGGCAGCGCTCGATCTGGACCCCCTGGGGCTCGACCGAGGTGGTGGGGAGCTGGCGGCAGGGCCGCGACTACTGGGTGGACCTCCCCTACGGCGACCACCGGGGCGCGCTGCGGCTGGTCTGGTTCGACCGCCGAAGCCCGTCGGGGGAGAAGATCCTGGTCACCCGGCTGCTCCAGAACGGCACCTGGGTCCGCCTCGCCGAGTCCCAGAGCGAGGTGCGCACCAGGAGCGGCGACGTGATGCCGGTGACCCAGATCCTCGTGCCCAACGGCGACGTCTGGGTCCTCCTCTCCGGCTGCGCCGCCACCGCCGACGGCTCCGGCCTCGTCCTCCGGGTCTACGACGGAAAGACCCTCTCGGAGCCGAAGCTCGTGCGGTTCGCAGCCGAAGCGGCCGGCCAGCGGAGGCCTTGACTTCAGGCCGCAGCGTATGTATCGTGTATGCATGCGGGCCACCTGGGACCCGGATAAGGCGGAAGCCAATCTGGAGAAACACGGAGTCCGCTTCTCCGATGCTGAGCTGGTTCTCTACGATCCTTACGCCGTGACGATCGAGGACTCAGCGGCCTCGGGGAGCAACGCCACATCTCAATCGGTCTGGATGCCGTGGGACGCACTCTGGTCGTGGTGTACACCTACCGCGGCGAAGACGTGCAGTTGATCTCGGCCCGCCCCGCGACACGAGCAGAAAGGCGGCACTATGAAGAAAGAGTACGATTTTAGTAGCGGCAAGCGTGGCCCGGTGATCCGGCCGAAAGGCAAGACCCGGATTACGATCTATCTCGACGATGACGTCCTGGAAGCCTTTCGGGAAAAGGCCGACGCTTCCGGTGGCGGCTATCAACCGATGATCAATCAAGCCTTACGCGAGTATCTCGACCGTTCAGCGACTCCGGTCGACGAAGCGACTCTTCGACGGATTTTGAGGGAAGAGCTTCCGCACCGCGAGCTAGAGCCCTACTCCAGCACCACCTCTGCCGTAACCCCCGGCGCAACGTTCGCCTTGCCGGTCCAGGTCCGCCCGTCGGCGGCGGTGACCCGGACCTCCCAGACGCCCGGTGGGAGGCGCTCGAAGCGCCTCGATCCGCTGTCCAGCTCGAAGCTCGTCTTGACCCCTCCGCTCCATTCAAGGGCCCGGAAGGGGCGCCCGCCGGCTCCGGTGAGCGCCACGGTGGCCGCCGTGCGCGCTCCGGAAAGCCCTGGCACCTGAATTCGCAGACCGCCGGCCGGCGGCAGGATCACCCGGCCCGCGTTCCCCGGCGCTGTGATCGAGACGCTGGTCGGCGCTGCGCCGGGGCTGTCCAGCAGGAGCTCCCAGGTTCCGGCGGGAATGGTTGAGACGCGCACCCTTCCGTTCTCGCCCACCGGGTAGGAGCCGGAGGCCACGGCCTTGCCCGCGGCGTCGAGAACCGCCAGTTGCACCTGGTCCGGCGGCCGTCCGGAGGGGAGAACGACCTCGAAGCTCACTCCCTCGGTGGCCTGGAGGGTCAGGTCAAGGTCGTCCATGGGCGTGCCGGCAACCGCGAGGCTCATCTCGACAGGCCCATAGCCCTCGGCGACCGCGCGCACCGTCCAATCTCCCTCGGACACGTCCGGGAGACGGAACGCGCCGCGGGAGTCCGTCCGGACCTCCGGCGGGAAGGAGGAATCCCTGAGGTCGGCACCGGGCAGAAGGGTGACCGTGGCGCCGGCGATCGGGCTGGAGTCGACCCCATCCAGTACCCGGCCGGACACCGTGACGGTGTTCAGCTCGATGAGCACCTCGCGGTCGTCCGTCATCTCCACGTCCTCCTGGTGCCGCAGGCCACCCCGGAAGCTTGTGAGCTCCAGCTCGTACGAGCCTTTTTCCAGGCCGTCGAAGCGGAAGCGGCCGTCGTGGTCGGTCTCGCCCCAGCGCATCTCCGAGGCGTTTCCCTGCAGCGTCAGGGACTGGCCGCGGACCGGCGCGCCGTTGCGGACCAGGCGGCCCGACAGGGTCAAGCCGCCGCCGAATTCCAGGTCGAGCCGCGTTTCGGAGGCCCCGGGCTCCAGGGTGGCCCTCCCCTCCGCATGCAGCGGCGTGCCCGGGACGCTGGCGGTGATGGTCCACTCGCCAGGCTCCAGATGGTCGATGCGGTAGCCGCCTTCCGGGGTGACCTCGCCGAACCGGCCCATCACGTCGGCGGCGACGCGGACCCGCGCCAGGTCCGCCAGGTCCAGCCCGGAGATCTGGCCGACGATCGAGCCACCGCGGGACAGTCGCACCTCGAGGCCCGCGACCGGTGCGCCGGCGACCTTCACCAGGTCCCCTTCGCGGTCCCTGGCGAAGCCTTCCTTGTCCGCGGAGAGCCGGTAGTCGCCGTCAGGCACCCCGGCGATCTCGAAGGCGCCGTCCGCACCGCTGGCCCCCTCGGGGAGGTTCCAGGAGCGGCCTCCTTCCAGCAGGAGGATGCGCGCGCCGGCCACCGGAGCCCCGGCGTCGTCCACCACCCGGCCGCTCACCTCGGCCCCGCCCTCCAGGGTCAGGTCGAGCGTGTTCTCCCCCATTTTCACGTCGAGGTCGCGGACGGCGCGCCGGTAGCTCGGGTGCTCGGCGGCGACGCTGTGCGGGCCGGGAGCGACCCCCTCCATCAGGTACCAGCCCTCGCCGTCGGCCGTGGCGTCCGGCCGGAAGAACCGGATCATGGCGGCCTCGCCCGTCTTCAGGACGCTGACACCGGCGCCGGGCACCGGCTGTCCCGCCGGCGAGAGGATCCGTCCTTCGACCGTGGCCCCGGGCTGGAGCACGACCTCGACGCCCTTCAGATCGCGCCCGGCAGGGACCTCCAGGTTGGACAGCTCCGCCGGCTGCCAGCCCTGCGCCATGGCGTGCAGCTCGGTCGCTCCCGGCGAGACGCCGGCGAGCCGGAACGCGCCCTGCTCGTCGGTAATGGCCTGGTTGAAGCGCCCGGGGACCATGGGCCGCATGCCGCGCGCTTCGTCCATGGCAACGGCCCAGACCCTGGCGTTCGGGACGGGCTTGCCGTCCGGATCGATGACCTTCCCCAGGATCGCGGAGGCAGGCTGCAGGGTTACCCGGAGGGGCTGCTCGGTCGGCACCCGCACGCCGGGAAGATGGCCCGGGGCATACCCCTCGCGGGTGACCTGGAGGTCGAGCGTCTCGGCGGCGCGCCGGTCCTCGATGCGGAAGGAGCCGTCCGCGCCGGTGACCGCGGCGGCCTCTCCCGGGTCCAGGATGGGCATGGCGAAGGGCTCGGATTGTGTCGCGTTGGCGCGCACTTCGGCCCCGGCGACCGGCTGCCCGTTGGGATCGACGGCGTATCCTTCGAGGGTGACTCCGGGGGCCAGCACCACCGTCCCCAGGTCGGTTCGCCCCTTGCCTTCCGGGACGGCGAGCCCGGGGACGGTCAGCGGGGCGTATCCACGGCCCCGGACCTCCAGGTCGAAGCTCCCGGCAGGCAGGTCTGTGAGCTCGAAACGCCCACCCTCGCCGGTGGCGGCCTCGTACCCGGCCTCCGGCTGAAACATCTGCCGCATGCGAGCCCGCGGGTCCGTGGACGCCGCGGAGCGCAACGTCACACGGGCCCCGGCAACCGGCGCCTCCGACGGGCCCAACACGCGGCCGAAGGCGGTCCGTCCCTGGAGCATCACCAATTGCAGCTCCGAGCCCGGCCGGCCGGGCTCCAGCGGCGGGATCTCGGCGCGCAGGGGAGCGAAGCCCGACCGGGTGAGCCGCAGCGTATAGCCAAGCCCCGAGCCGAGGCCCGAGAGCCGGAAACGGCCCGAGCCATCGGTCCGCAGCATCCCGCTGCTGTTGCTCCGGCCGATTCGTCTGATCTGGCTCAGGTTGCTGCGGCCGCCCATCTGCGGCGCGGTCCGGATCTCGACGCCCGCCACTCCCTGGCCGCGCTCGTCGACCACGCGCCCGGACACCACCATCGCCGGCTCCAGGGCCAGGGTGGGTGGTCGCCGGGGGCGCCCCGGCCGGCTCCCCACCTCGGCGTCTCCCTGGAAGAAGCCCGCCACCGCGGCCGACACCTCGACCTGCCGGTCCGGCGCGACCGGAAGCTGGAAGTCGCCGGTGACGCCGGTCTTGCGGAAAGCCCCCGCATCCCCGGATCTCCAGACCAGCGCGCCGGGCAACGGGCGTCCGTCCACCGCGGAGACGACCCTCCCGGGCAGCATCTCCGGAGCGGCAAGCCGCAGCTTCTGCGGTCCCTTCTCCTTGGGACCCGGAGGCAGGACGAACGCCTCCAGCCAGCGGCCGTCCTCGGTGGTCAGGACCAGACCCCGTTCTCCTCCTTCGGCGAAAGCCACGGCGAGGAGCCCGGCGTCCGAAGTCCTGCCCACGGCCCATGCGCCCTGGCCGAGGCGGACGACCACCTCCGGCACCGGCTTGTTGGCGGCGTCCCGGACCTCGATCTCACGGGTCTTGCCCGGCGCGAGCCGCACGGTCGCGGTGTCGCCCCGCACGTCCTTGACCTCGACGACCGGATACCCCGGCGCACCGGCCCGAACGTGCACCGTCTCGCCGGAGGCCCGGGGCAGCACGGCGAGCCCCGTCTCGTCCGTCAGCGCGATGCGCACCGGCGTGCGATGGGGCAACGGCCGCAGGAACCTGGGATTGGCGTCCTCGACCCGGACCCGGGCTCCGGCCAGCGGGCGGCCGTCCGGGCCGGTCACCCGCACCCGGACGCCGGCGTCGCGCGCGAGCTTGACCATCAGGTCCGTCTCCACGAGAAGAGGCTCCAGCGGCACCTCGGCAGGCACGAAGCCCTTCGCCTCGACCAGAACCTTCCACATGCCCGGCTCGGGAGCCGCCAGATGGAACGCACCGTCAGCATCCGCGGCAACACCGGCCACCGGCTCGGGGTTGGTGCGTCCCTCCAACACGAGACGGCCGTACTCATGGAACGAAACGACCGGGACCAGCACGGCGCGGGCACCCGGCAGCGGGTCTCCCCCGGGTCCGGTGATCCGTCCATGCAAGGGAATCCGGGTCTCCGCGGCACCCACAGGGGCCGCAAGGAACAGGACGAGAAGGCAGACCGCGAGCAGGGTCATGCGACGCACGTTGAGGCCCTCCACAGATCACTTGACGAATAAATTATACAGGACGCCTGGGAAGGACGTCGGGGGAAGGGAACATGGAGCGAGAGGGACCAGCCCTCCCGCTCCAGACTGGACCGGAGCTCAGGCGGCAGGCGGGATGCGCAGGCGCTGGCCCGGATAGATCTCGTCGGGGTCCTTCAGCATGGGCTTGTTGGCCTCGAAGATCACCGGGTACTTGTTGGCGTTGCCGTAGTGCTCCTTGGCGATCTTGGAGAGGGTGTCGCCCTTCTGGACCTCGTAATACTTGGCCTCGGGCTCCTGCTTGGCGACGGTCATGTTGTCGTCCACCTCGCCGATCCCTTCGTGGTTGCCGACCAGCAGGACGATCTTCTCGCGGTCCGACTGGCTCGGAGCCTCGCCGGACAGGGTGACCTTGTCGCCGTCGACCCGGACGCCGAGCTCGCTGACCTTGAAGCCCATGCCCTCGATCACCTTGACCAGGGCAGCCGCCCTGCGGCGGTCATGAAGCTCCTGTACCTGCTGCGGCGACGGTCCCTGTGCCGGCGCGGGTGCGCCCTGTGCCGGCTTCTTGTCGTCATCGTCTCCGAGGCCCAGCTTGCGGCCTACGCTCTTGGCAAATGAAATCAGACCCATGGATATCTCCTTTTCAAAGCTTTGACGGAAGGGAAGACTGCAAAAACTCTGCCCGGGAAGACCGCGGTCGCCCCCACCCGAGGCCCGCTACTTTAGCAGCCCTGGGATTACGATCCGCATTACCCCCCGATCCGCCGCGCCATCTCTTCGACGACCTCGTCGACCGTCAGGTCCGAGGCGTCGACGAAGGTGTAGCTGGCGTCCCGGGTGAGCGGGGAGTCCTCGCGGGTGCTGTCGCGCAGGTCGCGGCGGGCCATCTCTTCGAGGACCTGCTCGTAGGTGATCGGGTGGCCGGTCTGGGCGAGCTCGTCGAAGCGGCGCTGGCCGCGGATATCGGTGCGGGCGTCGAGGAAGAACTTGTAAGGGGTGCCGGGGAAGACCCGCGTGCCGATGTCCCGCCCTTCCAGGACGCCGCCGAAGAGGCTCGCGGCCTCCTGCTGGAGGGCCACCATGCGGCGGCGCACCTCGGGATAGGCGGAGATGGTGGAGGTCACCGGCGCGAAGCCGTCTGCGAGATGCGGGACGCCGGACAGATCGAGGTGCAGGTCCGGCGGCAGGTGTGCGAGGCCGCGGAGTGCACGGCTGCCGAAGACTGTAGTCGGACGATGCCACAGCCGGGGCGGCCCGCAGCGACCCCGGCCTCTTGAAGGGCCGCAAGGAGGCGCTGCGTTATAGAGCCGTTGAGCGCCGGATGAAAGCTGGAACGGCCCGAGTCGCTCCAAGCCCTCGCAACGCGATCTGCAAAGGACAGCGGTGAGCCCGGCTCAGCCCCCTTCCCCGTTCGCATGTTTCATGCAGCAGCGCACCGAGGGCAGGGGTGCTTTGGGCTCTCTCTGTTACACTCACGTTGCTCACGGCCGCAAGGTCATTCTGAGAGGAGTTGCTCATGTCCTCTGCCAAAGCCGCTACCTCCCGGATGCGAGGGACTCCTGCTGCTATGCAGCGTCTACCGGATGGAGAGCTGCACAGGATCTCGATCGAAAAGCTCCGGTTCGATCCGACCAATCCGCGTACTGTTGAGCTCCTGGGTTCCAAGCCGACCCAGCCCCAAGTTGAGCAGCTCCTTTTAAGCGGCGAGATGAGGGCCCGGGAGTTGATCCCCTCGTTCATAGAGAACGGATATATCCCTTACGAACCCCTGATCGTTCGCCCTCAGAGCAACGCCAACTATGTCGTTATCGAAGGCAATCGCCGCTTGGCTGCCCTTCGCGCCATGCGTGACTCGGATGACCCGGATGAGGGAGAGGCTTTTAGGCGTCATGGCTTGGACTATGTTCCCTGCCTAATCTTTCGCGGCGACGATAGACAACTCCTTGCCTATCTGGGGTTGCGCCACCTCTCGAAAACCAAGGATTGGGGACCGAGCGCCAAAAGCGCATTCGTCGAGCGGGTACTTCGAGCAGGGCTCAGCTTAAAGGAAGCTGCCCGCCTCACCAACACCGGGGTCAACAACCTTCGCCAGATCCTCCTGACGCGCCGCCTCTTCGAAGAAGCCGGGACGTTGGGCCTCGAATTACCCTCGTCCGGAGCGGATGGAGAGACGGTCTTCTGGCACCTTGGGGATGCGGTGCGCCGCACCCGCACGAAGGCTTATCTACGGATCGTCGAGGATCCAGATCCTTTCCGGCCGCCACAGTACGATCAGACGAAGCTGGAGTATCTGATCGGTTGGATTTATGGCAACACGAAGACTGGGCAGCAGCGGGCTATCGAAAGCATCCGTGACATCAAGCACTTGGACGAATGCCTCGGCAACGAATGGGCGGTTGAAGCCCTCGAGAACGGTGCCTCGCTGGCTGAGGCGCGAGAAGAGCTTGAGGCTGCGGGCGCAACGGTAATCGGCCACATCGAACGAGCTCGGCGTTCTCTTAAGCGTGCCTCAGGCGGTATCACCGAATTAGACCCTGCAGCCCTCGATCAGGTAGAGACGGCTAGCCGTCAACTTCGCGATGCGCTTGACCTCTTCGATGCCACTCTAGGGTCTCGCCGAAAGCTCCTGAGCCCCGCCCGATGAGCTTGCCAGATCTCTCCTTCGTCCAAGATGCTCGGCAGGTCGAAGTTGAGACCATCGAGGGCGGAAAGCCCCTCCACGAATTCTCGCTCGATCCTCACCTGAGCGACGATGAAGAGGAAATTCCGCTCTTCGGCCGCTCCGTTGACGATGCCGAGGAAACTGCGACCCGGGTCCAAGCACTGCGCCAATACATCGAACACGCCCGAACCGCGTACCGCCAGCGTGGCTTGGTCTACCCATTCCAGATTGCTTCCGGTGGCGATTCGCTCGAGGTACTTCCCGGTTACCGCGGACTTGCCCGGAAAACCGCAGAGCTCAGCTCAATGACCGGAATTGGCAGGAGGATCGCGAAGGACTTTGAGGAAAAGGCGTTCCGTGCTCTCCATACGCTTACCGGTGGCTCTGCTTTCTGTGTGGGCGCTCCAAGGCGAAACCGACAGGGGCCCAAGCTTACAATCCAGGAGTTCCGCAGGCGGTTGAATCCTTGGGAGGCAGGATCCGTCTTGCCGAATTTTTCGCGCAGCGGTGATCACGGCGCTGATGGCTTTCTGTTGCTCGGACGCGCCTGGGGAGGGCCAATTCTGTTTTATCAGGCGAAAAACACAAATTTTGATCTGAGAGACTTTCCCGAGGAAATTGGCCGTTTGTCGAGAATCCTGGAAGATTGGTTCGGCAAACGCTATAATCAGCTCCGCCGCGTGATTCCGGTTCTGGCCCTTAACACCGTTCTCACACTTGAGCTCAAGGAGGAGATTTTTCTGGAACGCGGCGAGGGAGTGGGCATGCATCTCCTCGACGCCGTCGACATTCTTTGCGCCGAGTTTACAAAACCCGCCCATTCACTTCGCGAGACTACCTGCGTCGTTTTCTGAGAGGACCCAGCCGTCCCTTTGGCCCCCGGTGCGTCTTCTTTTCCCGAAGAAAGGCACAAGCCCGACAGGATGCTACAAACGTGTCCTGCCAACCATTGGGGAGCCGACCCACTTGGAGAAAGGTACGTGAGACAACTCGCAGAAATTCCGCTTCCTGAGTTCTTCGGCGATCATGCACTGGGAAGGATTCTTCGATCTCCTGCATGGAGGGTGCAAGCTCCATCAGGAGATCGAACCTGCAGGACCTTACCCCACGTTTGGTTAGATCCGTCTCATTTTCACTATGAACGGCAAGGCAAGCCTGTGCTTTGAATCCGGCGCGCTCAAGAGATTCGAAGAGCGCGATCCAGGCAGAGGGGTCACGATTTGCATAAGTAAGAACCAGACGGCCACCCGGCTTGAGAACACGGCGCGCCTCCCTAAACACCTCTTCCAACACTCGTCCAAATTTTTTCCTTCCCTCAACCTTTTCCCCGGATCTTGATAGAGGATGCGCATCTTCGACCAGCCGGTCCGTAGGAAGCCCGGCCCAAGCACGCAGGAGCTGAGAGAGTTCATCGTAGCTCACGTCGTCGTGGTAGGGGGGATCGGTTAGAACCAAGTCTACACTTGCGTTAAGCATCTGCATGGCCCCAGAATGCCCTAGGGCCACTCGTACATCAGATTCTAGCGATCCAGGGTCGGAGGTTCCAGGCTGTAGAAGACCTTCGACGCGAAGCTGGCGCCCGAGTTCAGCTTGGAACCAGCTAGAAGCATGGCACACTGCCGCAACTCGGCGTTCGAACGTCCCTCTACCGCACGGCGCGATACCCCAGACGTTTTGCTCTACCGGCATTGTCGTGAAGTTGAAACGGTGCCCTGCCATTGCTTCGTAACTCTTGAGATAAAAACGGTCCCACCGCGATAGATAACCTGCCATCTCCGCCTGTCCCCAGAGAATCCATTGAAGCGCGCGCCGTACGTCTTCCCGCTCGGAAACCTCCTCGACTCCGGCAAGCAGCGATTCAAGGATGAAGCGCTGGCGATTCGGATAACAATCTTCCCACTGTCTAAATCCGTGCCGCAATAGCACCCGCGTCTCACGCCCTTCTCGGATTTTTCCAAGCGTCCCCTTCGGCTTCCAGACGTCATCAGAGGCTTGCTCAAGCTCGACGACCGTTGGTAGATCAATCATCCTCCTCCCCTCCGCCACTCGCTCGATGAGGACGACCTCCCATTTCCAATCGCGGGAGGCAAAGGCAGCGAGCGATTCGGAGATACCGCAAGCAGGGCAACTGGCAAGACGACCCTCGGTGTACGAGGCCGACGCTGGAACTAACTCCATGCAATGGGGACACTCTACGGAATTTGCCAGAGCGGCACGAAATAGATGCCCGTGCGTGCAGGCCCAAAATGCATCGGTAGCCCGTGCACGGTCCTTACGACTGCAGCGCGTCACAAGCGCATGAGGAAATAGACGGAAGTCATGGCCACACTTTAAACAGGCAGCAACAGCAACTCGGAAGGTGTGCGTGATCCATGCGGGTGTCCCGTCAGGCAGATTTGTGGCGTATGCCTTTGCGAGAAGGGATCTTGCGTTATCAGCCAGCTTATCTTTCGTTCGTCTAAGTTCCTCGGCGGAGGGCAAGCCCAGAGTTGTTATTAGCCCTCCAACGGCCCAGGGATTGATGTCCTGAGCATAGACTCGATGACCTTCAAGGAGAGCAACCAGTGGAATGACTCCACCTCCGGCGAACGGATCTGCTATGGTCAGCTTGCCTGAGCGTGCCTTCGAAAAAGCCGTAAGTACCTCCCGAAAGGTCGAAGCGCTGCGTCGAGCCCACCAGCGGTAGACCCCGAGAGGCGGAAGATGAATCTCTCGATTGCGCATTTCGCGCTTGGCGTTGCGATTCAGCTTCCGGGTATCCAACTCGGCCAGGGAGCTCAAAGAGCCTATCGTAGCTGGAGCGGCTCCTACTTCGCAGGCCATATCCCGATCCGTTGCGCCATTTCCTCGACGACCTCGTCGACCGTCAGGTCCGAGGCGTCGACGAAGGTGTAGCTGGCGTCCCGGGTGAGCGGGGAGTCCTCGCGGGTGCTGTCGCGCAGGTCGCGGCTGGCCATCTCTTCGAGGACCTGCTCGTAGGTGATCGGATGGCCGGTCTGGACGAGCTCGTCGAAGCGGCGCTGGCCGCGGACATCGGTGCGGGCGTCGAGGAAGAACTTGTAAGGGGTGCCGGGAAAGACCCTCGTGCCGATGTCCCGCCCCTCCAGGACGCCGCCGAAGAGGCTCGCGGCCTCCTGCTGGAGGGCCACCATGCGGCGGCGCACCTCGGGATAGGCGGAGATGGTGGAGGTCGCATCGCTGACCTCCGGAGTGCGGATGCGCGGCTCGACCGGCTCGCCGTCGAGGAGGACCTCGAAGATGCCGTTGTCCCGGCGGTGGAGGCTGACCGCGGCACACGCGGTGATTGCCTCGACCGCCTCGCAGTCCCGCGGGTCGGCCCCGCTCTCCAGGACCTTGAGGCCCAGGGCCCGATACATGGCGCCGGTGTCCAGGAAGGGAATGCCGAGACGCCGCGCGAGACGCCGCGAGACGGTGCTCTTGCCCACGCCCGACGGGCCGTCGATGGCCACGATCAGGGGACCAGCCGCGTCCACCGTCTAGCCCCGGCTCCGCCGCGGACCGCTCCCCGGCCTCTTCCCTGATGTCTTGCGGGCCGCCGCCCGGCGGTCTCCAGCTTTTCTCGCCGGAGCAGCTCTCTTCGCTGGCGCCGACCGCTTCGCCGGGGCTCCCTTCTTGGCCGGCGCGGACCTCTTCGCCGGGGCTCCCTTCCTGGCCGGCGCGGCTTTCTTCCGCGGTGCCGCTGTCGTGGCGAGCTGTTCCCCCCTCTCCCGGGGGACGGGGGGGCGATGGGAGAGGGGCCGGGGGTGAGGGGCCGCTTTCTTCGCCGGCGTGGCCTTCTTCTTCACCGCCGGAGCCTTCCGCGGCGGTGCCTTTTCCCCCCTCTCCCGGGCGGCTGGGAGTGCGCGTGGGAGAGGGGGGCCAGGGGGGTGAGGGGCCGTCCTCTTCTTCGGCGGCGCGGCCCGCTTCTTGGGCTTCGCAGTGATCCGACGCAGCGTCTCGACCTCGCGCTCGGTCAGCTCGCGGAAGGTGCCCAGCGGCATGTGGGGGTCCTTGAGCGGACCGATCGCCACCCGGCGCAGCTTCTGGACGGGGTGGCCGATGCGCACGAACATCTCGCGGATCTGCCGCGTCCGGCCTTCGGTCAGCTCCACGATCCACCAGGTGTTGTGCCCCTCGTCGTCGTCGTGGTGCGACCGCCGCCGCCTGTCCGACCCCTTCGCCTGGCGCGGCTTGATCCGCGCGGGCACGGTGCGCTTGCCGTCGATCACGATCCCTTCGCGCAGGCGGTCGAGCACGGCCTGGGAGGGCTCCCCTTTCACCTTGACCTCGTAGGTCTTGACCCCGCCGTAGCGCGGATGAGCGACGTGCTCGGCGAAGTCGCCGTCGTCTGTCAGCAGGATCAGGCCTTCGGTCTCATAATCGAGCCGCCCCACCGGCACCAGGGCCTTGCGCAGCGCGGGCGGGATCAGGTCGAGGACCGTCCGCCGGCCCTGCGGGTCGGCAACGGTCGACATCACGCCCCGGGGCTTGTTGAGCAGAATGTACCGGCCGGGGCCGGTCTGGGGCTGGACCCGCTTGCCGTCCACCTTGACCGCGTCCCGCCCGGGGTCGGCCTTGGCGCCGATCTCCGCCACCTGCCCGTTGACCGTGACCCGGCCTTCGCGGATCAGCTCCTCGGCCTTGCGCCGGGAGGCGATGCCGGCACGGGCCAGGAGACGCTGGAGGCGCTCTTCGCTCATGACGCCTCGGCTTCCATCTCCGGATCCTCGTCCGCGGCCTCTTCTTCGAGCGCGGCGGCCTCGCGGAGGATGCGCTCCTCCCGGTCACCTTCGGTGGCCTCCGTCTGTGGCGCCACGCTGTCCAGCATCGCCTGGCTGAGCTCGGCGGAGCCCTCGCCTGCGGCGATCGCTCCGAAAGTCTCCTCGAACTCCTCCAGAGGCGGCAGATCGCGCAGGCTGTTGAGGCCGAAATGGACCAGGAACTCCTTGGTCGTGCCGTAGAGGAACGGCTTGCCGACGACCTCCTTGCGGCCGACGATGCGGACGAGCCGGCGCTCCAGCAGGGTCTTGAGCACCCCCGACGGATTGACGCTGCGCAGCTCCTGGATCTCCGGGCCGGTGACCGGCTGCCGATAGCCGATGATCGCCAGGGTCTCCAGGGCCGCCATGGAGAGCTTGGTCCCGCCGCTCACGTCGAAAAAGCGGCGGAGCCATCCCACCATCTCCGGACGCGTGGCGATGCGCACGCCGCCCGCCACCTCCTCCACCATCACACCCCGCGAGGGGTTTTCGGCGTCGGAGGCATAGCGGGCGACCACCGCCTCCAGGGCCTCGGCCGCCTGCTCACGCTCGTCCTCGTCGAACATCTCCAGAAGCCGCGCGCGCGGCACCGGCTCGGAGGAGACGAAGAGCACCGCCTCGATCGCCGCCTCCATGTCGTGGCGCTCGTTCATCAGCCGATCGCCTCCATGTCGTGCACTCCGAGCTCGCGGGTGGTCCGGTAGAGCAGGATGTCCCCGGATTCGGTCTGGTGGATGCGCACGAGGTTGAGCCGCGCCAGCTCCAGCACCGCCAGGAAGGCGGCGATGGCCTCCGAACGGCAGGAGCGGGTGCGCAGGTCGTCGAGCAGGTCGAAGGGGCGCCCTGCGTCCAGCCGGCCGAGCAGGCGCTCGAACTGGCCGCGGACCGAGTACGCCTCCAGGGTGAGCTGGAGCGGCGGCGGATGCTCCCGCTCGTAACGCAGCAGGGCGCCTTTCAAGGCCCCGAGCAGGTCGAAGAGCGAGATCTCGCCGAGCTCGACCTCCTCGGCCTCCTCCGGATCGGGCTTGGGCATCGGCTGCGGCCGGCGGGTCCAGATGCCCATGCGCAGCCGGTCGAGCTCGGCCAACGACTGCGCGGCCTCCTTGAGGCGGCGGTATTCGAGCAGCCGCTCCACCAGCTCCTGCCGCGGATCCTCCTCCGGCTCGCCCTCGGCCTTGGGCGGACGCGGCAACAGCAGCTTGGACTTGAGATGGATCAGCAGCGCCGCCTCGTAGATGTACTCGCCGGCGATGTCCAGGTTCAGCTCTTCCATGAGCTGCAGGTAGGCGTGGAACTGGTCGCAGATCGTCGCCACCGGGATGTCGGTGATCTCCACCTTGTTCATCTTGATCAGATGAAGGAGGAGGTCGAGAGGCCCCTCGAAGACCGGGAGATGGACGCGCCACGACTCCGGGAGGAGCCCTCCCGAGGAGCCCTCCTGCGAGAGGGCCTCTGCGGATGCTTCGGAGAAGTCTTCGGCGCTCACGGTCACTCCCTCAGACGAGTTGGACGAGGACGCTCAGGATGCCATAGAAGGGCAGCAGCACCAGCGTCACGACATTGAAGACCGCGAGGGCCATGCCGATCATAATTCCGTACGGCCGGATCACCGCAAGCTTCTCCGCCCAATCCGGAGGGAGGAGATGGAGCGCGATCACCCCGCCGTCGAGCGGCGGCACCGGGATCAGGAAGAAAACGCCCAGGAAAGCGTTGATCGTCGCCATCCGCACCAGCGTGAACATCAGCGGGAAGCTGGACAATCCTTCCGCGACACCCGAAGTAGGGAGCAGGGGCAGGAGCGCCCGCATGGCCGCCTGCCGTCCCTCCGGACCGTGGTTGGCTACAGCCACGATCAGCGCGAACGTGGCGACCAGGGCGAGGAGGAAGTTGGCCATCGGCCCGGCCGCGGCGGTCAGGATGCCGTCCCGCCAGGGATTGCGGAAGCCCTGGCCCGTCACTGGCGCCGGCTTCCCCCAGCCGAAGACCGGGGCGCCAAAAGCGAGAAGCAGCGGCGGCAGCAGCACCGAGCCGAAGAGGTCGAGGTGCCGCACCGGGTTGAGGCTCACCCGGCCCAGGCTGCGCGCCGTGGGATCGCCGAGGCGGTCCGCCGTCCAGGCGCGAGCCGCCTCGCGGGCCGAGAGGGCGAGCAGGAGCAGCAGGTACTGCACCCCCGCGGCGAAGAGGCGTTCGGGGTTCACTCAGGAGCGCTCCTTGCGCAGCGGCTCGGGCGGCTCCGGCAGCGGCTCGGTGAGCCCGCTCAGGACGCCGCGGGCCTTCGCCCGCACCGCCTGGACGTTGCCGCGCGGCAGCTCGCGCAGGAATGCGGCCGGCAGGGCGAGCAGGTTGGCCGCCACGAAGCGGACAAGCCCGAAAAGCCCGGCGTGGCGGCGCACCCAGACTGCATTGCTCCGCCCGGTGTGGAACGTCTTCATCGGGGTATAGGAGCCCGCGGTCGCCACCGCCACCTTGTGCCAGATGCGGCTCTCCGGCACATAGCGCAGCCGGTAGCCGGCGTCCAGGGCGCGGCGGCACCAGTCGGCGTCGTCCACGTTGATGAAGTACGCCGGGTCCAGGGGGCCGACCTCCTCCAGCACGTCCCGGGGGATCAGCAAACAGCAGGTGGTCAGATACGTGACGTCCCGCGCCCGGTTCCAGCGCGGACCGTCCAGCTTGCCGCGGCCGAGCTCGACGGCCACCGTCTCGCGGATGCGCAGGCGACCGCCCGCGGCCCACAGCCGGTCGGGATGATCGTAGTAGTAGATCTTCGGACCGGCCGCACCCATGTCGGGGTCCTCGCAGGCGCGGATCAGAGGCGCGAGGAAGCCGGGATCGACCTCGACGTCGGTGTTGAGAAGGAGCACCCAGCCGACCTCCGGAGCTTCGAGGGCCGCCTTGATGCCGACGTCGTTGCCGCCCGCGAAGCCCAGGTTCTTGCCCGTCTCGACCAGCTCGAGCCCCGGCCGCTCGCGGCGCAGACGGGCGACCGAGTCGTCCGTCGAGCCGTTGTCGACCACGATCACGCGCAGCGCCTCGGCGCCCACGACCTCGTCGAGCGAAGCCAGGGTCGCGAGCGTGTCCCCGGCGCCGTTCCAGTTCACCAGAACGACGGCGACCCGGGCGTTGGGGTCCCGATGCGCGGCATGGATCACGCCGCGCTCCCTCCGGCCGGCAGGGCGAGGATCCGGCGGTCGACGCTCGCCATGAGCCGCTCGTTCTCGTCCAGCACGCGCCACTCCACCCACAGGGCCTTCAACTGGGTCGCCAGGGCCAGATAGGAGAGGACGTGATGGACCCACGACGGGAGCGAGCCGGTGGCCGCACCGCCGCCGAGGATGAAGGCCGCCATGGCGAGGCCCATGGCGAGCATCAGCCAGGGATAGGAGAGGTTCTTGAAGCGCTTGGTGTCCTCGACGATCTGCGCCTCCAGCCCGTGTTCCTTGACCACGTCCTTGATCGCCTTCCCGGTACCGATCAGGTAGAACATGATCCAGCAGTGGGAAAACAGGAGCAGCAGGCTGGACGCGAGGGCCACGAGGACATGGCGCGGCATGTCCGGATCGGTCGGAATGTCCAGGCCATAGCCCAGAACCGCCGAAGCGATGAGGCCGAGCGTCGCCATCACGCCGACGATCAGCAGAGCGCGTCCCATCATGGTTGGAGTCCTTTGAGCGTCATTCCGTCAACCCCTCCGATTATCCATCCTCCCGGCCAAGAACCTCACCCCCTGTCCCCCTCTCCCATCGCACTCCCCCCGACCGGGAGAGGGGGGACGCAGGCGATGCGTTCGTGGCAAGGTCGATGCAATCTCTCCTCACACTCCCCGAAACCCATCCGATCCCGTTTGCTGCACATCGCCTCCTCCACGTCCCCCCTCTCCCGGCGGCAGGGGGGGCGATGGGAGAGGGGGACAGGGGGTGAGGATCTTCTCGCGCCACACCCGCGCCGCATGAGCCGGCCGAAACCGCTCCTCCACCCGCCGCTTCCCTTCTTCACCACGCCGCCCCGCCTCCTCCCGATCCGCCAGCACCTCGGCCAGCGCACCGGCAAGAGCCTCCGGGTCCTCCGGCGGCACCAGCCAGCCGGTCCGGCCGTCCTCCACGACCTCGGGGATGCCGCTCACCCGGCTGGCAACAACCGGCAAGCCGGCCTCCATCGCCTCCAGCACGACCAGCGGCATCCCCTCGTAGATCGAGGGGACCACCAAGGCACGCGCGCCACGGAGCAAACCCCGGACCTGCGCGGCGTCGCGGCGGCCAAGGAAGCGGACCTTCGAGACCAGCTCCAGCTCCGCTGCCCGGCGCTCCAGAGCGGCCCGGTGCTCGCCATCCCCCGCGATCAGCAGCCGCGCGTCCAGAGACCGCAAAGCCTCCAGCAGCACCTCGACCCCCTTGCGGATGCGCAGGCGGCCGACGAACAGCAGATAGCCGGGCGACTCTCCGGGCTCGGCCACCGGCGCCCCCACCTCCAGCCCACCCGTCACATTGGGGACGACCGCCACTTCGCCCACACCATAATCGCGGCGCACCTCGTCACCCGTAGCCGCGCTGGGCGTCAGCACCAGATCAGCCGTCCAGGCGGTGACGCAGCCGAGGACGATCTGGACCGGCGCCTTGAGCCAGCGGAAACGCCGCTCGATGCCGCCCGGCCGGCCCAACACCCGCCCGTCCGCAGCCCGCAGAGGCCGCACCGCCCGCAGCTCCTCGACATAGCTCACCTGGAGGAGGGCCACCAGCTTCGGGCGCGGCACCAGGAGCGGCGCCACGATCGCAACGAGGAGCGCGGCCAGACCGCCATCCGACTCATGGACCTGCACCACATGGGGCCGGAACCGCCGCAGCGCCCGCCAGACCGCCGTCACCGCAAAAAGAGGGAACAGGACCTTCGGACCCGCGACGCCGCCAGAGCCACGGCCCAGCACCTCCACCTCGCATCCGGTCTCCCGCAGGCCGGCCGCCAACTGTAGCACCTGTTCCCCGACCCCGGAAACGTCCCGGGGCGGCAGGGTGTTGGCGACGAGGAGCACTCTTACTCCTCCGGCTCCCGGCTCGCAGATGCTGACCTCGTGAGTGGACACGGGCGAGCGTAGCATGCCGAGCCCGTGCGACCGCCGCAGCCTTTATTGAGCGGCAGCGGCACGACCGCACGCGGAGCAGCATGAAGGACGAGCCCGGAGGGCGGCATTCGGTAGCCCAGGGTGTCAACCCTGGGCGGGGCCACAGCAGCCTACCAAAGCCGCTCGATGGAGTAGCTATCGAAGGCAGAATCCGCGCTGACGATCGGCAGACCTTCGACGATCGCCTGGGCGATCAGCAAGCGGTCGAAAGGATCGCGGTGATGGAGGGGCAGTCGGGCAACTTCAAAGGCATGCCTGGGCTCGATCGGCAGCAGGCCGATACGGTTGGCGCGGAGGTGCTCAGGGATAAACGTGTCGAGCGGCTCAGGAATAGGCAGGCGGCCGATGCTCACCTTGCGATCTCCCAGACGGATGCCACACTGAGAAGGAATTCGTTGCTTCCAACGGAGATCAGACCCTCCGCCGTGGCGCTGAGCTTCGGATCTGCAGTGACAAACCAGAGAAAGCTGTGCGTGTCCAGCAGAGCTCGCAGCATGCAGGGGCCTACACGTACTCGCGGAAATCCTCAAGCGGGGAATCAAAGTCGTCAGGTACGGTGAACAGACCCTTGGCGCTGCCCGGTACGCGATCGGATGGAGCTTCCAAGGCCGGCAGGAGCCGGGCCACGGGAAGGCCGTCGCGCGTGATGACGAGCTCGATCCCGCTCTGGACCTCCTCGATCAATTGCGCCAACTGGTCCTTGGCTTGTGCGAGCTCAACGGCAGCCTTGGCCACTGCACACCTCCCTTGCAGACATCCAACTCAGTATACAGGCAGACGGCAATGCGGAGGACGGCTTCAACAACGTCCCCCCTCTCCCGGGGATGGAAAGGTGGGAGATGGGAGAGGGGGCCAGGGGGTGAGGTCATTCCACCCCCCGCCGCACCTCCTCCACGTGCTGATCGATCCGCGCCTGCAGCCCGTCGATCTCCACGTTCCACTCCGTGAGCGCGCCGCGGCCCACCAGCTCCGCGGGCCGGTCGAGCTCGCGGCTGTCCGTCAGGAGCGGCTGTGGGCGCGGCCGGCGGAAGGCCAGGGCAGAGCTTCGGCCTGGAGGCGCCGAGAGAGGACCCGCGGCGCTGCCGAAGAGAAGCGGCGTGGCGTGATCGACCACATCGTGCTCGCCTGCCTGCCGATCCAACAGCTCCCCGCGGGCCAGGGACAGCGCGCTCGCCGGTGCCTTGGGTTGACTATCGACGAACAGCCTGCGGTAGAAGAGACCGGCGAGGTCGCGGGCGTAAGCGTCGCCCACCTCGTAGCGCATCGCCACCACCTGCGGCACACCGGCTCCGAGCAGTGCGAGGGCGGTGCCGGTATAGCCAGGCTGCTCCGCAGTCAACTGCTCGATTTTGTCCGGCTCCGGCTCGGACTTACGCACACCCGCCTCCCCCTCGCGGAGGATGGTTTCCAGCGCCGCCCAGTCGCGAGCGCCGACCAGGGTGCCCGAGAGGCAGGCGCTCAAGAAGACGAGTTGGGGAATGAAGCCACCGGCATCAGCGAAGAGGTCCACCAGGGCGGCGCCCGTCAGAAGATCCCTCTTGCCATCCTCGCCCTGCAGCTCCAGGAGATTGTGATGGCCGTGGCCGCTCCAGTGCACCACGTGATAGCCAGCCGCGTCGCGGACCTTCTCGCTCAAGGCCTTTCGGGTGACGCCGTGGCAGAGGACATCCACGGACACCCGGCGCCGCGGCATCACCTCGTCGTAGAAGAGCCCGAGGAGCTGCTCCCGCTCGAGCCGCATGGCGAGCGGACGCGAGCCCGGCGCCTCGGCGAAGACCAGGAGCACCCGCAGCGTCTCGTCCGGACCCGGCGGAGGCGGCGCATAGGATGGGGACGCGCCCAACGCTTCCATCCGCACCACCAGGTTGCGTTCGAGAAGCTGCTCCTGGCCGGCCGCAGGCCGCGCGATCTCCCAGGGCACCCGGGCGAACGCCGACGCGAGGCGGTCCTCCGGGCGGTCCATTGGAACCAGCGGCTGCCGGACCAGCAGCGACCGGTGATGTTTCCCCGCGTGAAGCGCCTCCATGATCTCGGGGCCGAGGATCTTCTCTCCCAGGAAGACGCCGATCTGTGCGAGTAGCTCCGCCGACGTCGCAGGCCGGTCAGTGAAGCGCATACTGTTCGCATAGGTCCGGACGAAGGCGCGCGTGTCGAACAGCCCCTGCCATAGCGCCGCGCTGTGCTCCGCGAGGCGCACCTGGTTATCGCCGACCTGGCGGTCGCCGTGCTCGTCCGTCAGGTGGAGGCGGACGACGCCCGCGTCGGCATCGGTGCCGACGTCGAGAACGAACACGGGGCCGGAGGTCTCGGAAGCCATGGGCGTGGTCTTTCAACAATCAGGATCGGCTTCATCCCTTTTTGATCCCCCGCAACTTGCGGGCTCGTTGGATGTCCTTGACGGTCGAGCCGGGTCCGACCCGAATCGAGCCTTGTCTGCGGAGAAAGGCAATGTGGTCTTTGCCGGTGATGGTTGATTGGCTCATGTTCCCCTCCTTGCGAAAGTGTAATGCAGCCACCCGGGGCCGAGCCGTTTCCCCCTGGGACCGCGGGCGTCTCGCCCGCCCTTCCTCGATGTTGGAGCTGCCGTAAAAATAGCGGCAACGCACTGGTCGCTTGAAGTCTGTGCGGGCGGGACGCCCGCGGTCCCAGGGGTTCCCCCTCCCGCCTTATTCGAAGCCCCCCAACCTTTCCAGCCACCAGTCGGTGTGGCGGCGGAGGGCTTCCAGCTCGGGCTCTTCGAGCCGGGGGAGGAGGTCGCGGGCGTCGTCGCGGGCTTGGACGAGCCAGTCGAAGTCTTCGGGCAGGCGGGCGAAGCGGAGGAGCGGCAGGCCGGCCTGGCGGGTGCCCAGGACGTCTCCGGGGCCGCGGATCTGCAGGTCGGCCTCGGCGATCTCGAAGCCGTCCTGGGTGCGTGCGAAGACCTCTAGGCGCTGCTTCGCTTCTTCCGTGAGGCGGCCGTGGAGGGCGAAGCAGAGGGACGGCCTCAGGCCTCGTCCCACCCGGCCGCGGAGCTGGTGGAGCTGGGCGAGGCCGAAGCGCTCGGCGCTCTCGATCACCATGCAGGTCGCTTCGGGCACGTCCACGCCGACCTCGATCACCGTGGTGGCGACGAGGACGCGCACGTCCCCGGCGGCGAAGGCGGCCATGATCCGCTCCCTCTCGCCAGAGGGCAGGCGGCCGTGGAGGACAGCGTAGGGCTGGTCCGGGAGCTCGCGGCGGACGTGCTCTTCCACCTCGTCCAGCGAGGCCGCCGCGACCTGGGCGCTGCCTTCGATGAGCGGTGCCACCACGTAGGCGCGGCCTCCGGCGGCCAGCTCTTTGCGCAGCCTTGTGTAGACCTTCCGGCGGTCTTTTGCCGGGACGACCTTCGTCTCGACCGGCGTCCTCCCGGGCGGCATCTCGTCCAGGGTGGAGACGTCGAGGTCACCCCAGGCCGTGAGGGCGAGGGTGCGCGGGATCGGCGTCGCGGTCATGACGAGGAGGTCCGGCCGGTCGCCCTTGCGGCGCAGCAGGGTCCGCTGGGCTACGCCGAACCGGTGCTGCTCGTCCACCACGGCGAGCCCGAGGCGGCGGAATTCGACCCTCTCCTGAATCAGCGCGTGGGTCCCAACGGCGAGTTGGATCTCTCCCGCTGCGAGCTGTTCCCTGACGCGGCCGGCCCGGCTGCCTTTGCCTCCGGCGACGAGGCCGAGGCGGTAGCGATGCCCGAGCAGCCTTTCCAGGTTGGCGTAGTGCTGCTCGGCGAGCAACTCGGTAGGGGCCATGAAGGCGCCCTGGTAGCCGTTCTCCAGGGCCACGACCAGGGCCAGGGCCGCGACGATCGTCTTACCGCTTCCCACGTCCCCCTGAAGGAGGCGGAGCATGGGCTGTGGTCTCTGGAGGTCGGCCACGATCTCGCGCAGGACGCGCTTCTGGGCCGCGGTGAGCCGGTAGGGCAGGACTTCGCGGGCGGCGTGCCGGATGGGGTCGTCGACCTTATAAATAAGGACGCGCGGCTGCGCGGTCTCGCGCTCGCGGAGGCGGCCGAGGGCGAGCTGCATCTCCAGGAGCTCGCCGTAGAGCAGGCGCAGGTGACCGGGGCTCCGCCGTTGGTTGAGAGCTTCCGGGTCCGTGCCGTCATCTGGATGATGAAGAAGCTCCAGCGCCTCGCCCAGAGGCGGCAGGCCGTGGCGGTCCAGCAGCTCCCGTGGGACGAATTCGAGCACCTGCGCCGGGAGGTCGACCTCGCGGAGGACCGTATCCATCAGCCGGCGGAGCGACTGCGGTCCGAGGCCGCGGACCTGAGAAATCGCCGGGTAGACCGGCGCAATGCAGGCGCTGTGCAGAGCGGCATCCGCTCGTTCGCAGGTGGGGCTCAGCAGCTCCAAGCCGTCCTTCGTTTCCCGCACCGGGCCATGAAGGAGCCAGTCCTCTCCCTCCATCTCCCGGTTCGCCAGATAGGGCTGGTTGAACCAGACGACCGCCAGCGCTCCGGTGCCGTCCTCCAGGACGCCGCGCACCAGGTTGAAACCGCGCCGCCGGGTGCGGATCCGGCGCATGTGGGCAAGCCGGCCGCGGAACGTGGCCGCAACGCCGGCCGCAGCCGCGGCGACCGGCCGCACCTCGCGCCGGTCCTCATAGCGATGCGGCAGATGGAGCACCAGGTCCGCGGCCGTCTGGTAGCCGGCTTCGGCGAGCGACCGGGCGCGCGCTGGGCCGATGCCGGGGAAGGTGCGGAGGGGGTCGGAAAGAGGCCTCACCCCCTGTCCCCCTCTCCCATCGCCCCCCCTTCCTCCGGGAGAGGGGGAACGCAGGCCAGGCGATTGAGACGAAGTAAGCTGGAGTGGACACGGAGGCTCCAACAGACGTTCCCCACGGCGATATCCATCCGCAGGAAGGGAGGGCTCGCCACAACGGCTTCAGCGACGTCCCCCCTCTCCCGGTCGGTGGGGGGGCGATGGGAGAGGGGGACAGGGGGTGAGGTCAGGGCTGGAACCGCAGGACGACGACCCCGAAGCGCAGCTCGTCCCCGGGGTGGATCTCGGACGGGATGCCCGTCTCCAGCCGGCTGCCGTTGAGGAAGGTGCTGTTCATCGTGCCGATCTCCTCGCCGAGGAAGAACTTCGTGCCCCGGCGGTAGATCTTGGCGTGACGCCGGCTGACCGAGCGCTGGACGTCGAGCGGCGAAAGGTCGATGTCGGGATAGATGCCGGTGACCGGGTCCTTCCGGCCGATGGTGGTCTCGGGGCCGGTCGCGAGCGGCAGCTCCATTCCTGACGGGTCGTGGATCAGCCTCTCGGGGCCTTCCGCCGGAGCCTGGGCCATGGGCGTCGGCACCTCGCGCGACAGCGGCGTGCTGTCGCTCTTGAATGAGGTGGTCCCGCGCAGCAACTCGTCCGTCTCGCGCAACCGCCGGGACAGCTTGCGCATCATGCGGACCGCGACCTCCGGGTTGTCGCGCAGCATCTGGTCGAAGGTCGAGCCGTTGATCTTGAGCAGCCGTGTGTCGGTGAGGGCCCGCGCCGAGGCGGCCCGCGGCAGGTCCTCCAGGACGGACATCTCGCCGAAAAAGTCGCCCTTCTCCAGCACCGCGAGGACGACGTCCTTGCCGCCCATGCGGTTGAGGATCTCGATCTTGCCCTCGTGGATGATGTACATCTCCGTGCCGAGGTCGCCCTCGCGGAAGACGAAGTCTCCGTCCTTGAATTCGACGAGGTAGCCCGTGCTCTTCCGGGAGGGTGCGGCGGCGCCGCCGCTGGTCGTCTTGAAGACGGGATTGTTCATGCGCTGCTCATCCTTCCCCGAGCCAGAGCCGGCAGTCGTCGCTCTCCAGGCGCGCCGGAAGCCCCAGGGGGAGCGTCCAGTTGGGCTGGAGATGGCCGCTCTCGAGACCCCAGGCCAACGGCCAGGAGAAATCGGCGACGCTGCCGGCCACCAACGCCGGCCAGTCGGTGGCGGCACCGTTCAGATGGCCGACGATCATTCCCTCGATCTTCGCGAGATTACCCGACAGCCGTAAGTGGGTCAACATACGGTCGATGCGGTACGGCGGCTCGTTGACGTCTTCCCAGAACAGCACGGCGCCGTCGAGGTCCGGCGACCAGGGAGTGCCGAGCACCGAGACCAGCAGGCTCAGGCAGCCGCCGAGCAGCGGGCCCCTGACCGGAGCGGCGCCCGCGGGCGGCCGGAGCCAGGATTGGAACGGCAGCGACGCCGGATAGCGACCGGCAAGGGCGTCGAGCAGGCTGCTCTCCTCGTCCGGCGCGAGCTCGCGCGCCAGCTCGGCGGCGACCATCGGACCATGGAAGGCGACGAGGCCGAGCCGCCGCACCACCTCGTGGAGAAAAGGGGTCAGGTCCGAGTAGCCGACGTAGGCGCGGGGATGCCGGCGCAGCAGGTCCCAGTCGAGGCCCGGCAGCACGCGCAGCAGCCCGGAACCGCCCCGGGCAAAGAAGATCGCCCGCAGGCCGGGGTCGGCGGCGAGGCGGTGGAACGCCGCGAGACGCACTTCGTCGCTCCCCGCGAAGAGCCCGTCCTGCGCGGTCAGATTGTCGGCGAGGACCGGCTCGAAACCGAGCCGGCGAAGGGTCTCGACGCCGGCCGCGAGCTTGTCGGCCTGGACCAACCCCGAAAGGGCCGCCACGCCCACCCGGTCGCCAGGGCCGGCGGGAGGGGGAAGTTGGACCCTCACCCCCTGACCCCCTCTCCCGCCACCCCTCCCTCCCACCCCGGGAGAGGGGGGACATTTGACAGGTTTTCTCCCCTCTCCCGGGGATAGGGTGGGCGGGAGATGGGAGAGGGGCCGGGGGTGAGGTCCGCTCGGGGCCGAGAATCAGGAAGAGAAATCAAAGACGCTGGAGAGCTCCGTAAGCCGAGTTCTGTATCCCCGGCCGAAGCCGGGTAGCGGTCATTCCTCTGGGACCGGCGTTGCCGCCGGCCTCCAGCAACCTACCCGGGAACTGTCCCCGGACCCGAAGGCCCAGGCGCGGGACGGGCTGCCCGCATTGACGCCCCCCTATTTGGTCTTGCTCCGCATGGGGTTTTCCATGCCTCCGGAGTCGCCCCCGGAGCGGTGCGCTCTTACCGCACCATTTCACCCTTACCGGATCTTCCGAAGAGGACCCGGCGGTATCTTTTCTGTTGCACTGTCCGTCGCGTCGCCGCGCCTCGCCGTTAGCGAGCATGCTGCCCGTTGGAGCTCGGACTTTCCTCCCCGGCCCGGCCCGAAGGCCGTCCGGAGCGACCGCTTGGAAGCTCTCCAGCGTCAACCCATCATAACGCGATCAGACGATCTCGACTTCCCCGTCCGTCTCGATCTCTTCGCCGGCCTCCCGGCGCTTCATCTCGTCGCGGACGAGAGCCAGGGACGAGGGCAGCGTGGGGTCCTTCGAGCCCATCTGCAGAGCCCGGCGGAAGCTGTCCTCGGCGCTGCGCAGCCAGTGGGGATTTCTCGCCTGGACCTGTCCCAGGAGGACCCAGTGCTCGGGCCTGGGGGCTGCGCGCACCGCTTCCTGCAGCAGCTCGACCGCGGCGTGGTACTGCTCGGCGGCCACGAACGCCCGGGCCCTCTCGTAGAGGCGCTGCGCCTCCTCCTCGCGGGAGACTTTTCGCGCCGCGGACGTGCGCCACCAGCCGCCCGGGCGCTGGCGGTCGTACCGCTTGCGCCGGTCCATGTCGCTCAGGGTGAGATAGGCCTCGGTGACCCGTTCGAAGAGCACCTCCAGGACGCCCTCCCTTCCGGTCAGGTCCAGTTGGGATGCGTTGCCGGGATGGACCATCCGGGCCGTCCGCTCGTAGGACTCGTGGACCTCCCGGGCCGACGCGGCGGGATCGATGTCGAGGAGCTCGTAGAAGCTCGCCTCCCCGACCCGCCGCAGGAGGTCGGCCACGCGCTCGCGGTGCTCCGCCCCGTCCAGGCGGACCGGCCGCTCGGCCAGGCTGCGGCCGATGCGCTCGGTGAAGACGCGATACTCCTCTTCCGAGAGGAAGCGACGGGACGGCAAAGTCTGGGGCACTGGCTAAATAATACCACTTCTTCAGAGGATAGAATCGCAAGCTCTCATGAGCCGTGTCTTCCCGAAACTGGCGTGCCCGAAGCTGGCGTGGACCGCCATCCTGCTCCTCGCCCTGGCGGTGCGCCTGTCGCCTCTTCTGGCCGGGAGGCCCTATATCAACTACGTCGACGAGGGGAACGTCCTCCACCACGTCTCACGGCTCGTGCGCACCGGCGGCTGGGACCCGCGCTGGTATCTCTATCCCCAGCTCCCCCTGATCGCCATGACGGCATCGGCGCGCCTCTACGCCCCGGTGTACGGCGCGGTCCACGGCCGGCCGTTCCGCGGCGACCTGTCGATGGGGCGCGGGTTCTACGACGTGCTGGAGCCGTTCGACCTGCTCGTCATCGGGCGGCTCCTGACCCTGGCGGCCGGGCTCGGGACCGTCCTCCTCGCCGGCCTCCTCGCGCGCCGTCTCGCAGGGACCCCGGCCGGGCTCTTCGCTGCCTTTCTCGCCGCCCTGACCCCCGCTCTCGCCATCCGCGGCGCCGTCACCACCGTCGATCCCTGGGCCTCCTTCTTCGTCCTCGCCTGCCTGCTCTTCACGGACCGCGCGCGGACCTCGGCCTACCCGGGCCGCGAATCGCTCACCGCCGGAGCCATGGCCGGCCTCGCCTTCGCCGCAAAATACCCGGCCGTCCTGGTCTCCGTGGCGTTTGCCACGACCGTGCTCCTCGACAAGGTCCCCTGGAAGGAGAAGCTCCGCCGGCTGGTCCTCGCCGGGGCCGCCGCAATCGTTGCCGCGCTCGCCGCCATGCCGGCGATCCTCGCCAACACCGAGGGCGTCGTGACCGCGCTGCGCCGCAACTGGTGGATGTATTCGCACCGCGTGTCGGAGGACGTCCTCTGGCGGCAGGCGCTGGTGCGGGCGGAATGGGATGTCCCCTACGAGCACCCGGAGGTCGGGCTCGTGTTCCTGGGGCTCGCCGCGGCCGGCTTCGTCGTGGCCGTGCGGGACGAGCGCGCGTCCAGGACCGCCTGGGGGTGGGTCGCCTACCTCGCCGTCGCCCTGTTCCTGTTCACCCGCCAGGCCTACCAGCCCTTCCGCAACCTCCTCCCCCTGGTGGCCATGAGCTGCATCGCCATCGGGGTGCTGTTTGCCAAGGTGCGAGACAGCATGCGCCGGCCGCTGTGGTTGGATCTGGCGGCGGCGGCCCTGGTCCTCCTCCTCTTCGGCCTCCCCGTGGCAGGATACGCCCGCGACCGCTACCGGCTCCGCGACGCGCGGACCGAGGCCGTGGACTGGCTTGCGGAGAACGCGCGACCAGAGGATGCCGCGGTCGTCGTGCAGGAGCTGGCGTTCGTCCGCAGCGAGCTCGCCCGCCTGCGGGCGAAGCCCCTGGTCCGGCGCTGGCCGAGGGCGATTCCCACCGTCCGGGGCCGCAGCCCGCGCTTCCTGGTGGCCGGGGTCCTCCTCAGGAAGGACCAGGCGCCGAACGACGCCGCGGCGCATCCCTTCGTCCAGCGCCGCTACCGGCTGCGCGCCCGCTTCGGGGAGCAGCCCACGCCGGCCCACAACGGCTGGTGGCATGGCAACCGGCAGATCGTGTACATCTTCGAGGCCCGATGAAACGACCCTTCTCCCTGCTGGCCTGGACCGCCATCCTCCTCCTCGCGGCGGCGGTGCGCCTGGCGCCCCTGATGTCAGCCAAGCCCTACATGGCCTATATCGACGAGGGGAACTACCTCCACCCCGTGGTCCCGCTCCTGCGCAACGGCGGCTGGGACCCGCGCTGGTATATGTACCCGCAGCTCCCGGTCACCGCCGTGACCGCGGCGGCGCGGCTCTACGGTCCCGTCTACACCGCGGTCCATGGCCGGCCGATGCGCGAGGACCTCTCCACCGGGCGCGAGATCTACGACATCCTGGAGCCTTTCGAGCTGATGGCGCTCGGTCGGCTGCTGAGCGCTCTGGTCGGCCTTGGAGTCGTCATCCTGACCGGTGCCTTCGCCCGCCGGCTCGCGGGTCCGGCGGCCGGCCTCTTCGCGGCCTTCCTGGCGGCCCTGACGCCCGCTCTGGCCATCCGCGGCGCCATCGCTACGGTCGACCCCTACGCCACCCTCTTCGTCCTCGCCTGCCTCAACTTCACGGACCGCGCCCGCACGTCTTCGCGGCCGGGCCTCGAGTCGCTGGCCGCGGGCGCCATGGCCGGCCTTGCCTTCGCCTCCAAGTACCCGGCCGTCTCGATCCTCGCGGCGTTCGCCCTCACCATGGTCCTCGAGAAGGTCTCCTGGAAGGAGAGGTTCCGGCGCGGCGCCCTGGCGGGCGCCGGGGCGGTGCTCGGCGCGGTCGCGGGCATGCCGGCGGTCGTCCTGCACCCGCGCGACATCGTGAATTCCATCCACACCCAGGCCGTGATCTACGCGCACCTGAAAACCGAGGTCCTCTGGAAGCAGGCCTTCCTGCGGGCGGAGTGGGACCTCCCCTACGAGCGCCCGGAGCTCGGGTTCATCTACATGGCTCTCGCCGCCATTGGCCTGGCCCTGGCCCTGTGGGATCGCCGTCTGCGCGGCACCGTCTGCGGCTGGCTGCTCTTCACGGCCATCTGCCTGGTCCTCTACGGACGGCAGTCCTTCCAGGCGTTCCGCAACCTCCTCCCCCTGGTCCCCCTGGCCTGTATCGCCGTGGCGATCCTGTACGCCAAAATCCGGGAGCGCCTCAGTCGGCCGCTCTGGGCCGACGCCGGAGCGGTCGCCCTGGTGATCCTGCTCTTCGGCGTCCCCCTGGCGGGCTATGCGCTGGAACGGCTGCGCCTCGTCGATTCGCGGAAGGAAGCCATGGACTGGCTGGTGGCGAACACAGGGCCGCAGCACACCGTGCTCCTGGTCCGCGAGTTGGCATTCGTCGAGAGAGAAACCGCCCGGATGCGCTCCCATCCCGTGCTGCGGCGGTGGCCCCGGGCGCTGCCGTCGATCCGCACCCGCCGGCCCCATTTCGTCGTGGCCGGCGTCCTTCTGAAGGACGGCCGCGACCCCATCGACGTCGCGGCGATCCACATGGTGCGTCGCGGCTACAAGCTGCGCGCCCGCTTCGGCGAGCACCCGACGCCGACCACCGAAGGCTGGTGGCGCGGCAACCGTCAGATCGTCTACGTCTTCGAACGGAAGGCGAAGATCAGGAAGCCGCGGCCTCCGGCGGGTCTTCCTGGACCACATCGTCCGGAAGCACAGCGTCGTCCGGAGCCGGCGGAATCGGCTGAATCGGCGCGGCGTGGAGCTGATCGAAGACCTTCCGGCCCATGACCTGGCCGAGGGCTAGAGTCCACTATGCGTGGATCTTTTCTCTCAACATTTCGTTGACGAGGCGGCCCACTGCAAGTCCGCGTTCTTGAGCCTGAACCGAGAGCTCTCTCATCAAATCTTCGTCCACTTCTACCTCAAAGCGTCGCCGCTTCAGCTCCGCATCCACAGCAACAGTCTCAAAGCTCTCCGGGTAGTCGGTTGTGTCATGTGAGTCCCAAAACTCCGCCGCCTCTTCATAGCTGGCGAACTCATCCGGGATTGGGTCAACCTGTTTCGATTTCGCGCTCATAGTACCTCCGCTCCGAGCTCGTCATGTCGCGTGCCGAGATAGGCAAGGCGGCGGCTTGATGCTTACGGATGAAGAATACAACCAAGTACCTGCCATCGTTCGTCTGCCCATAAGCGACATACAGATCTTCGCCTTTCACTCGCCCTTTCTGAGCTTCTCCGGACGTGCGGCTGTGAGAACAAGATCTGCTCGGCCTCATCCGTACTGACGGCGTGTTTGGCTTCAAGTTTTTCAACAAACGCGTCCTTCCAAAGAACCTCTTTCAAATACATTCTCTTCACCCAGGGCTATTTCAACGAACCTTGAGGCCTTCCTAAGAGGAACAGACTATCAGCCATCCAGCACTTGTGTCGAGATCACTGTTGTTTCTGCTGCTGCGTGGAGCTGATCGAAGATCTTCCGGCCCATGACCTGGCCGAGGGCGCCCTGGAGCTCCACCAGCGGGGCATTCCTCACCCCTTCGACGCTGCCAAAGCGCTGGATCAGCATCTTGCGGCGGCGCGGGCCGATGCCGGACAGCTCGTCGAGCCGGCTGTGCAGGGTGCGGGCGGACCGCCGGGCGCGGTGGCGGGAGACGGCGAAACGGTGGGACTCGTCGCGGATCTGCTGGAGCAGCCGCAGGCCGAGGTCCTCCTTGGGGAGCCGAAGCGGCTCGGGCAGGTCCGGAAGATAGATTTCCTCCTCCCGCTTGGCCAGCCCCAGGATCGGCGTGTCCTCCACACCCAGCTCGGCCAGGGCGTCCAGGGCTGCGTTGAGCTGGCCGCGCCCGCCGTCGATCAGGATCAGGTCGGGCATTGCCCCGACCTCCTCCAGCCGGCGCCGGTAGCGGCGCTCGACGACCTGGCGCATCGAGGCAAAATCGTCCGGCAGGGTGAGGCCGCGGATGTTGAAGCTGCGGTACTCGCCCTTGCGCATCTTCCCCTCCTCCCAGACGACCATCGAGGCCACCGTCTCGCCACCCTGAAAATGGGAGATATCGAAGCCTTCGATGCGGCGCGGCACGTCCGGCAGGTGGAGGTGCCGTTCAAGGGCCGTGGCCCCGGGCGACTCCTGGCCGCCGCCGCGGAACCGTCTTTGATGGGCCAGCTCGGCGTTGTGCATCGCCAGCTTGACCCGTTCGGCCTTGGGGCCGCGCGACGGCATCCGCAGGTAGACCTTTTCCCCTTTTTTCCCGGACAGCCACTCCAGCAGCGCCTCCTCCCCTTCGATCGCCACCGGCAGGTGGATCTCCTTGGGGATGAAGGTCGTGCGGTCGTAGATCTGGGGCAGGATCTCGGAGAGGAGGCGCTCCGGGGTGATCTCCCCCATCGCTTCCCAGAACAGCTCGCGGCGGTCGAGCACCTGGCCGCCGCGCATCACCAGGGACACCACCGCGGCGTTGCCGCCCGTCACGTGGACGCCGTAGACGTCCAGGTCCTCGTCCTCGACCGACGAGAGCTTGCGCCGCTGGCTGGTGGCCTCGACCTCGGCCAGGGTGTCGCGGACCTGGGCGGCCCGCTCGTAGTCCATGGCCTCGGCGGCCTCCCACATCTCCTTCTTGAGGCGCCGGATGAGCTGCTCGTTGCGCCCGGAGAGGAAGAGACGCGCCTGCTGCACCGCCTCGTCGTAGGCATCCTTGGTGGTCAGGCTGGCGACGCAGGGCCCCAGGCAGCGGTGCATGTCGTAATAGAGGCACGGCCGGGCGAGGCGGCCGTCGATCTCGATGCGGCAGACCCGGATCTGGAACAGCTTCTGGACCAGCTTGATGGCCTTACGCGCGAGCCCGCCGGGCAGGAAGGGTCCGAAGTACTCGGCCTTGTCCTCCCGCACCCGGCGGGTGAAGGCGATCCGCGGGTATTCGTCCTGGAGCGTCAGCTTGAGATAAGGATAGGTCTTGTCGTCCCGCAGCAGGACGTTGTACCGGGGCCGCTTCCTCTTGATCCAGTTGTTTTCGAGAAGGAGCGCCTCGGCCTCGGAGTCGGTGACCAGGAACTCCAGGTCCACCGCCTCCGACACCATGGCCGCAAGGCGCGGCTCATGGTCCCGCACCAGGTAGGACGACGCCCGCTTGCGCAACGACTTCGCCTTGCCGACGTACAGGACCTTCCCCTCGGCATCCTTGAAGATGTAGATGCCCGGGCGGTCCGGAAGCTCCCGGATGCGTGCAACGAGGTGGTCGTGGTGCTCCATGGCGGATCGGTACGGCGCAAGGCCGGACTGTCAAAACAGGATATCCCGGCCGGGAATGCCCGGGCGCATCCTGAACGACGAAAAGACGCCCGGCCCCTCAGCAAGGAGCCAGGCGTTTTTTTGCGGCGTGGGAAGACCCGAGGGCTAGCCCCCGGCCGGCTGGCCCGGTGCCGGGGCTGGGGCTGGGGGTCTAATCGGGATGTACCACCTCTTGCAGCCGGAGAGCGTGCCCTCTTTATCCGCATCGGCGAACAAGCAGCCGGAGCCGTTGGACGCCGGGCAAGGGTCCGGCCCGGTGTTGGAGTCGCACGGGAAGCTGATGCCCTCCGTCGACCCGTCGGCCGCCGTGCAGGTGCACTTGCAGACGCACTGGTGGGTCCCGATCACCGCGGCGGCGTCCTCCTCCACGGCCAGCTCCTCTCCGGGAGCCAGAACCTGGCTCTCGCCGCTGGCGAAGAAGAGGATCGCGGCCTCGTCGCCCGCGTTCCGCAGGACGATGCGCCCGTCGGCGGTCGTCCCCGCGCACTCGAGGTGCGCCGGACGCGCGGCGCTCCCCGCATCCAGCACCCAGGCGCCCGTCAGCGGCTGTGCCGAGTTGCCGAGCACCGCGTGAGCCGCGGGCACCGAGACGAGAAAAGCGAAAACGACGAGGACGACCAGCTTCGAAACAGGCACTCTCTGACCCAGGGCTCGCATGGATTCCCCCTTTCCGAGCTCGCGGGCGAACCACGAGCCTCACGCTGCAGGACATCCCCACCGCTCTTGAAGCTGGCTGTGTTCGCCCTCACTCAAACAGGTACGCGCCGGCCGGAAGGCGTGACAGGGGCGGTGTGACCTGAGCGCTCTACCGCCGGCCGTCCAGCAGCTCATCCGACACCGGGCACCCCGCTTGCACGAAAAACCTAACAGAGACCCGGCGATTTGAGGCTGTACGCCGGGTCGCCGCCGCGGGGTGGTGCGGCCGATTCCATGCAGTCTCTCCAACAGGGAAGGAGAACACCATGAACGAGCTGCAAGGAAAGAAGGTTGCAATTCTGGTCGACGACGGATTCGAGCAGGTGGAGCTCTTGGAGCCGCGCAAGGCGCTCGACGAGGCCGGGGCGAAGACCGTCGTCGTCTCGCCCAAGAAGGACCGGGTCAAGGGCTGGAACCATACAGAGTGGGGGCAGGAGGTCAAGGTCGACCAGCCGCTCGACCAGGCCCGTGCGGAGGATTTCGATGCCCTGCTCCTGCCGGGCGGCGTGATGAACCCGGACCACCTGCGGATGAACCGCAAGGCCGTCGACTTCACGAAGGCGTTCTTCGCTGCTGGCAAACCGGTCGCGGCGATCTGCCACGGCCCCTGGACCCTGGTCGAGGCGGACGTGGTCCGCGGCCGCACCGTCACGTCCTATCCGTCGATCCAGACCGACCTGCGCAACGCCGGCGCCCACTGGGTGGACCAGGAGGTCGTGGTCGACAACGGCCTGGTCACCAGCCGCAAGCCGCAGGACATCCCGGCCTTCAACCGCAAGATGATCGAGGAGATCGGAGAGGGCATCCACCGGAAGCAGACGCAACCGGAAGAGGCCTTCGCCAGCCGCTGAGACAGCGATCGCAACCAGCCGGCCCGAGATCGGCTACAATCTGGAACATGAGCACGATCCAGATCACGTCCACCACCGAGCCGTTCGACTCTCCTGAGATTGCACGGCTCGCCGTGGGAGTGATCTCGACCGCGGATGCCATGGGCCTCCTGGACGACCTCGAGATTCATCGACTGGACCTTTCTTCCTTCCGCGAAGTCGTCGACAAGATCGCGTCAGCGGGCATCGGTACGGAGATTCAGGCCGCCCTCTCCGCTCCCTCGGGCCGCATCGGGCGACCGGAGATGAGTCGGTTGCTCGACCGTCTCGCTCTAGCGATCGAGGAGTCCCCTGCCCCTTCCCATGAGTGGCGCTCATTGGAAGACCTCCTCGGAACCGAGCGGATCACCACCCTTCTAGGAATCTCTCCGGCCAGCGTCCGCCGCTACCGCTCGGGTACCCGCCCCACGCCGGACAAGCTCGCCGCGCGGCTCCACTTCCTCGCGACTCTGGTCGGGGATCTGGCCGGTGCCTACAACGACTTCGGTATCCGCCGCTGGTTTGACCGTCCCCGCACGCTGCTCGGGGGGAAAACCCCCGCCGACCTGATGCAGGGAGACTGGGACCCCGAAGCCCTCCAGCTCCGGCGACTCCGCGAGCTCGCGCAGGCTCTGACGGCCTCCCCCGCGACGTGATCCTCTTTCGGCACTCGGACCCGCGATTCCCGTTCCTCTGGGAGACCGCAGCGCAACCGCCGGGACGCTGGAACGGCCCTGGCGAGGGTCCCGTCCATTATCTGGCCGACACCCCAGATGGCGCCTGGGCCGAGCTTATCCGCCACGAAGAGATTCGCGATCCAGCAGACCTCGCGGGCATCCAAAGGGCAATCTGGGCTGTGGAAGTTTCCGGCCCACCGGCCTCGACCGCCGAGCTCCCCGAAGACACTCTGATAGGAGGGATCCATACCTATCCAGAGTGCACGAAGGAAGCCTCTCGCTTGCGAGAGCTGGGAGCCACTGGGTTCCGGACGCCCTCCGCGGCTCTGCTTTCAGAAGGCGCGCGCGGGTGGGTCGTCAATGAAGGGCTGCGCGAGGGCCCCGGCCGCAACGGCGAGGTCTATGTGCTCTTCGGGCGCCGTCCCGACCTCGTCGGCTGGCCTGTCTCTCTGGAAGGATCGCCGCCGGCCTACCTTCTGGAGCGGGTCCGGCATTTGGACGTGCCCGAGCATTGATTTCAAGCCGGCCGGACTTCCATCTGCGGATGAACCGCAAGGCCGTGGCCGCACCCTCACGTCCAACCCAGCGATCCAGACCGACCTGTGCAACGCCGGATCCCGCCGGGAGTCTCACGCTGGCTCTGCGGAGCGCACGCTGGGCCAGCGTCCCGAGGTGATGGCCGCCTTCGGCGAGTTCTTGCGTCAGCAGAAGAGAGGACCGTCCATGCCGGACTGGCCTCTCTCGCCGAAGGAGGAGCACCATGCAGCGAACGAGCCGAAGGTGTCGAATCTTTGTTTGCCTACTGACGATGCTGATCGGTGGCTACGGGGCGGCGCAGGGTCAGACTCAAATGGAAATGGAGATGGCCACCAAGATGGAAGAGGCGACCAACGACTTCCTGGGACTGAAGTGGGGTGCCGGGATCGGCGTGATGGGCGGCTTTGGAGGTTACCGTGCCGTCGAGAAGGCCTCGCTCGTCGGGGGCACAGAGGGGGACGACGGCGCCATCGAAGGCGGCATCGTGCGAGTCGATGAAGAGGCCGACTTGCGCCCGCAACTGTTCCTGGAGATGCACGTATTCCTGGCCGGCGATAAGGTGGGGTGCTGGCGCGACTATCAGAAGAAGAAGGCGGCCAATCAGATGGAGAAAGCCAGGGATCCGGCTGCAACGCCTTCGGCTTGGTGTAAAGATAAAGCCGGCCAAGGCCAAACGCCCGAGCCTCCGCTCAGGGGTTTCGGCCCTTTCGTCGCCCTGCAGAGCGGCGACAACAACGCAATCGACTCCCTCGCCGTGGGAGTCATGTGGGGATTCCGAAAAGACCCCCAAGCATCAGCCAGCGTGAACGTTGGAATCGGTCTGTCGTTCGACCCGAGCGTCCAGGTTCTCGGCGACGGCCTGAAGGAAGGTAAGGAGCTCCCATCTGGCGAGACCGCGGTGAGGTTCAAGAAGGAGGGACGGTTCGGCTGGGCACTGATGACCTCATTCACCTTCTAGCCCGCCCCACCTCCCTGCCCGCCGCCGCCCGGCTTGAATTCCCGCCGGGCGGCGGATATTCTTCCCAGAGTCCTCGAAAACTCTGGGAGCCATGGACTCGACGTCCACAGGAGAGATCACCGGCCTCCTCGCCGCAGCGCGCCAGGGGGATGGCAGTGCTGCGCAAAGGCTGATGGTCCTGGTCTACGACGAGCTCCGCGCCATGGCACGCATCCAGCTCCGGCACCGGCGGCCGGGGCAGACGATCACCACCACGGCTCTGGTCCATGAGGCCTATCTCAAGCTGGTGGACCATCAGGGCACCACCTGGGAGGACCGCTCCCATTTCCTCTCGGTGGCCGCCCTTGCCATGCGTCACATCCTGGTGGATTCCGCCCGCCGGCGTATGGCGAAGAAGCGAGGCGGCGAGGACGTGCGGATCGCGCTCGACGAGTTGCGCCTAGGTGGGGAGTCGGATGCGGAGGCACGCGTCGTCGAGGTCCTCGCCGTGGATCGTGCTCTGACGTCGCTCGCGGCTCTCAACGAGCGTCTGAGCCAACTCGTGGAGCTACGCTTCTTCGCTGGGCTGACCGAGGAGGAGACCGCCGAGGCGATGGGGACATCGGAGCGGACGGTGCGGCGCGACTGGCGCAAGGCCCGAGCCTTCCTCTTCCAGGCCCTCGGCGGCCAAGGCCCCGGATGAAGCCGATCCCGCCGGTGGATGTCACCCGTTGGCGGCGGATCGAGGCGATCCTTGACGTGGCTCTGGACCTCCCTCCCGCGGAGCGGGGTGCTCTCCTCGATCAAGCCTGCGCCGGCGACCCGGACCTGCGCGCCGAGGTGGAGTCCGTCCTGGAAGCGGATGCGCAAGCCGGCGGCTTCCTCGGCACACCGGCCGGCGAGTACGCTCCGGACCTCCTCGCCGGGGATACTGACGAGGAGGAGGGTGAGACCGATCTCTCCGGCCAGCAGGTGGGTCCGTACCGGCTTCTCCGTGAAATTGGCGGCGGCGGCATGGGGACGGTCTACGAGGCGGAAGACACGCGGCTCGGGCGCCGCGTGGCCGTCAAGATCCTGCCGCCGGAGTACAGCCGCGACCGCAGGGCGAAAGAGCGGTTCCTCCGCGAGGCACGCGCCGCCTCGGCCGTGGACCACCCCAACCTCTGTACTGTCCACGACGTCGGCGAAAGCGAAGGCCGGCTTTATATCGTCCTGGCTCTGTACGAGGGCGGGACCCTACGAAAGCGGATCAGGCGCGGACCGTTGCCGCTCGCGGAGGCCAGGGAGATAGCGATCCAGGTGGCGCGGGGTCTGGCTTGTGCTCACGAGGCGGGGATCACCCACCGCGACATCAAGCCCGCCAACGTCATGCTGACCCGGCGGGGCGAGGTGAAGATCCTCGACTTCGGCATCGCCCGGCTGGAAGGCGAAGAGGTCTCCCTCACCCGTACTGGAGCGAGTTGGGGGACGCCTGCCTACATGTCGCCCGAGCAGGCCCGCGGTGAGGCGGTGGACTGCCGCACCGACGTCTGGTCGCTCGGGGTGCTGCTCTACGAAATGGTTGCCGGCCGGCGGCCCTTCGGGGGCGAGAGCATGGAGGCGGTGGTCTCCTCGATCCTG
The DNA here is from genome assembly GCA_963842525.1 of uncultured Holophagales bacterium. Taxonomy (GTDB): domain Bacteria; phylum Acidobacteriota; class Thermoanaerobaculia; order Multivoradales; family UBA5704; genus UBA5704. Next base: position 1,924,464 of record CAWJGT010000003.1, on the reverse strand, counting down.
ACCCAGGAGCCCAAGCCGCTCGAGAAAGTCCGGCCGGACGTACCGCCGGAACTGGCCCGGGTGGTGGACCGGGCGCTGGCCAAGGACCCGGCGGAGCGCTATGCGAGCGCGGCGCAGTTGTTGTCCGACCTCGAATCGGGCACGGCGCCGACGTCACCGGCGTTCCGCCGCGGGCGCCGGATAAAGACGCTCCAAATGAGCCTCCTCGCCGGAGTGCTAGCGGTCATCCTTCTTTTCGTTTTTGCTCTTGCCTTTAGGCTCTGGCCCTTTGCAGCACCCCCTCTGAAGATAGCAGTCCTGCGACCGGCGGCGATCTTGGTGGGAGACACTCCTGAGCTCGCCTTCGTCACGTCCGAGGTGATCGAAGCCATCCTTTCCACTCTCATCTCGCTCGAAGGTCTACAGCCCCTCGACCCACCCGAGCAGGAAGAGGGGAGTGGGTCCACGGCGGAAAGGCTGCGCTCCACCGAGGCTGACGAAGTGCTCCTGCCCATTCTCAACTGCCGGGGGGATTGGTGTCAGGTGATCTTCCGGCGCCTCCGCAAGCGCGGAGGCGAGGCCCTGGGCACGGTCGGGCCCTTCGAAGTCCCGGTTGGAATTGAGAACACTTATCAGCTTGCAGACGGAGTGCGGGGCAGCCTGCAACAGCTCTACCCCGATTATCGGCCCCGGCGGGGGTCGCGCGGCAGCCAGGTGAGACCCCAGGACTATTCCGCCTACATCGAGCTCGAACGCCGAGTCGATGCCGGCAAACGCCTCGGAAATGACGAGCTCGCTCGGTTGGACGCTCTGCTTCAAACGTCACCCGGTCTCGTCGGTGCGTATCTGCTTGCTGCGGGCATCGCACGCAACCAGGGGGCCATCGATCGCGCCTTGGCGTTTGTAGAACCGGCCGAGGCGATCTCTCCCTTCGATCCGGCACCTACCTTCACCCGCCTCCGAATCGAGCTCGAAGGCAACCGTCTGGATGCCGCCGGTGCCACGTTGGCGCGATTGGAGAGTCTGGCTCCCGGCGACATCCGCGTACTGAGCGCCAAGGCCGACCTGCTAGAAACACAAGGAGATCTGAATGAGGCTCGACGGGTGAAGGACGAAGTCGCCCAGCGGCGGCCCACCTGGCGCAAGATTCTGGAAGTGGCGACACTGGAGCTCCGGCTGGGCGAGAGCGACGCCGCGCGGCAACGCCTTGAACCGCTCTTGGCGGAGCAGCCGAACAACCAGGTCGTGTGGGAGAACGTGGCGGCGCTGGAAGTCCAATTCGGAGACCTCAATCGCGCCGCGGCGCTCTACGAAGATCTGATCCGCACCCGGCCGACGCGGCCTAACCTCACGAACCTTGGTTTCGTCCGTTTCCTTCTTGGCGACTACGCCGCGGCCGCCACGGCTGACCGGAGGGCTCTCGCTCTCGAGCCCGACCACCGCCAGACCCGCTTCAACCTGGCCACCGCGCTCGAAGCCCAGGGCGAGATGGACGAAGCGCAAAGCCTCTATCGCACTCTGGCAAGGGAGCTGGCCAACCCGTCAACTCCGCTGGATGCACACACCCGCATGCTCCATGCCCAGTGTCTCGCGCGCCTGGGCCAGCGGGTGGACGCGGAACGTCTCGTCGACGAGTCGGTCAAACAGATGCCAGAAGAAGCCCAGATCCTCCATCAGGCCGCACAGATCTATGCCCTCCTGGGAGACCACGTGTCGGCCGTCTTCTACGCCAAGCTGGCCTTCGAGAAGAGAATCCGGCGGGAGTGGTTCACGATCCCCGAGTTCCGCTCACTCAAGGAGGACCCGGATTTCCTGGCACTCCTCGACTCCCGCGGGTCTGGCAAGGACGCGAGCTAGTCGGTAGCATACCCTACGGAGGCGTGTTCGGGATGTCGATGCCGCCGCCGTTCATCCTCGGGTCGCTCTTCCCCGGCACCGGGTTATCCCAAACAAGAGGATTGCCGTTTTCAAAAATTCTATAGAAGAACCGCTGGGCTTGACTGACGTTCTGGGGGACGTTCGAATGGACGGTACCCTCGATCAAGTTGGCACCAAGCGAAAGCCTGCTTAAGGGACCCAGGGGGTCGACCGGCTGGTTGCTTCCAACACTGCCATCCTGCTCCAGAAGACCCATTTCCACGAAAACCACCTGCAGATTCCTTCCTGGCGCGGCCTGGCTCCAGTCCCAAGTTATTGTGTCTCCAGGACTGATGACGGTCTGGGGTGGTTGTTGAGTGTTTCCACGCGTTGGCAAGGGATTGGGCTCGGCATGCACGCGAGTGCCCACAAACGACACCTCGATGGTATGGTTCATTGACTCCTCCTCTCCCTATGTCGAAGCCGCCCGACATGAGCGGCCCCTTGCTGAGACGGCGCGGCGTTCGACTTTTCTCTCTATCTTCTCTTGGGTCCACCGTCAGCCACTCGGCGGCCCTCACCTGAATAGACGCAGGTCCGCCGGAAAGGCGGCCATCCGCGTCGGGAGCCGCAAAGAGGTACAGTTTTCCCGCGGGAAGTGGGGTGGTGCTATTCGAGCTTGTCGATCGCCGCCCAGAGCGCGTCGAGATCGAGCGTCAGCCCGTCACAGCCCGGGACCTTCTCCAGCGTGCCGGTGGTGGCACCCAGGACGTGGAGATAACTTCCCTGTGGGTCGAGCTCGAGGACTTCCAGACTGCGGAGCTGCGGGTCGAGGAGCCAGTACCAGGCCACGCCGAAGGCCGCGTAGTCTGCCAGCTTCTCCACCCGGTCGCGGCGGCCGTCGCGGGGCGTCGGGGAGACGATCTCGATGGCGATATCGGGCGGGACGCGGATCAGGCCGCGGGCCGGTGGACGACGGCTGCCCGGCAAGTAGACTGTGAGATCGGGTTTCCGGCCGCGTCTGGAACCGATCGCGAGCTTGGCCCCCGGAGCCGGCGACCAGCCCCCCTTGCGGGAAGATCCAGTTCCCGAGACTCCGGCCCAGGAGCGCGACCAGAAGCTCGTGAAGATAGTCCGCCACCTCCTCTTGCTCGAGGCGTCCATCCACGAGCTCGCCGGGCTCATCCTCGGGCAGAGCGAACCACTCGTCGAGCGAAAGCTCAGGCGCGGAGGGCGATTTGGCTGCCGTCCCCTGGCTCATAGCTCACCATGCTAGCACGGCCCCAAGCCTCTTGCGCCATTCGCCCAAGGGCCGAGGTCGTGGCATACTCCCGTAGCAGCTAGTGAGCCCAGCCCGCCTTGTGAGCGAGGCTGCGAGGGTGGATTCAAAACGAGGAGAAGACCCAGCGATGCAGGCCCACAAAATGCAGGTCATCATCCCGGAGAATCACCGCGCGACGATCGTGTTCCCTGAGACGATTCCTTCGGGGCCGGCGGAGCTCATTGTGCTCGTGCCGCAGCAGAGCGGGACGGAGGAGCACGTCACGGCTCCGCCACAAACCCGCGGAAGCTTGACGGCTCTGGCAGCCGAGCTGGCCAGGGATCCACGGTCGTTTCGGGAACTGTCCACGGACGAACGCCGTGCGCGCCTGCAGCGCCTGCGGGGTGCCGGCCGCGGGCTGACTTCAGGGAGCGAAGAGCTCGCAAGGCGCAAGCAGGAGGAGATCGAAATCGAGGAGCGGAAATTTGCCCGCTGAACCGGTGTTCGTCTTCGACGCTTGTGCCTTCATTGCCCTTCTGGAGGACGAGCCTGGTGCCGAAGTGGTAGAGGAGCTGCTGCAAGAACCCACAAACCGCTGTCTCATTCATGCGGTCAATGCCTGCGAGGTCTACTACGATCTCTACCGGCGCGGCAACATGGAGGACGCGAATAGCATCGAGACGATTTTTGCCGAATATGACCTCGAGCTTCTCGAGACGCTGGCCTCGGATGTTTGGCAACTCGCAGGCAAGCTCAAGGCCGAGTGGCGCCGTGTTTCGCTAGCCGACTGCTTCGCGCTCGCCCTGACGATCCGGGAAGGGGCGACTCTGGTGACCAGCGACCACCACGAGCTTGACGCTATCGCCAAAGCCGAGGTTTGCCCGATACGCTTCATTCGATAAACGTCGCCCCGCCAACTCAGCCCCTGCCGTATCCTCTCGCGCTCACCCCGCGTAGATCTGCAGCTCCCGCAGCTCCCGGATCTTGTCCCGTGCCGCGGCGGCCTCTTCGAACTCCAGGCGCTTGGCGTGGGCTCGCATCTCTTTTTCCAGCCTGGCGATGCGCTCGGCGAGAGGGACGTCGATCTCCTCGGCGGCGTCCGAGAGGCGGACCGGGCCGGCACGGTAGAGGTCGAGCTGGCTCATCTGGACCAGCGGGTTGTGGATGTCCTTGAGGATGGTGGCCGGCTCGATGCCGTGCTCCTCGTTGTAGGTCCTCTGCTTGACCCGCCGGCGCTCGGTCTCTTCGAGAGACCGCTTCATGGAATCGGTCATCGCGTCGGCGTAGAAGATCACCCGGCCGTTGACGTTCCTGGCGGCGCGGCCGGAGGTCTGGATGAGCGACGTCGTGCTGCGGAGGAAGCCCTCCTTGTCAGCGTCGAGGATGGCCACCAGCGACACCTCGGGCAGGTCGAGTCCCTCGCGCAGGAGGTTGATCCCCACGAGGATGTCGAAGTCGCCGCGGCGCAGGCCGGTGATGATCTCGACCCGCTCCAGGGTCTCGACGTCGCTGTGCATGTAGCGGACCCGCATGCTGAGCTCGTTGAGGTACTGGGTCAGCTCCTCGGCCATCCGCTTGGTCAGGGTGGTGACAAGCACCCGCTCCTTGTTGGCGACGATCTTGCGGATCTCCGCCACCAGGTCGTCCACCTGCCCCTTGGCCGGCCGCACCTCGATGACCGGGTCGAGCAGGCCGGTCGGGCGGATGAGCTGTTCCACCACGACGCCGCCGGTGCGCACCAGCTCCCACGGGGCCGGGGTGGCCGAGACGTAGATCCGCTGCCCCACCCGGGCGTCGAACTCGTCGAAGGTCAGCGGCCGATTGTCGAGCGCCGACGGCAGCCGGAACCCGAACTCGACCAGCGTCTGCTTGCGCGACCGGTCGCCGTGGTACATCCCGCGCACCTGCGGGATGGTCTGGTGGCTCTCGTCCATCACCAGCAGCATGTCTTCGGGAAAATAGTCGAACAGGGTCGGCGGCGGCTCGCCGGGGGCGCGGCCGGAGAGGTGGCGCGAGTAGTTCTCGATGCCGTGGCAGTAGCCGATCTCCTTGAGCATCTCGAGGTCGAAGCGCGTCCTCTGCTCCAGCCGCTGGCGCTCCAGGTATTTCCCCTCGGCCTCCAGGACGGCGAGGCGCTCCTCCAGCTCCGTCCCGATGGTGACGATGGCCCGCTCCATGCGGTCCCGGGGCGTCACGTAGTGGGTCTTGGGATAGACCGCGATGCGGTCGACCTCCAGGAAGGAGTCCCCCCTGAGCACGTCGAAGCGGGTGATGCGCTCGACCTCGTCGCCGAAGTACTCGACCCGGATGCCGGTCTCCTCGTAGGCCGGGAGGATCTCCAGCACGTCCCCCCGCACCCGGAAGCTGCCCGGATAGAGATCGAGCTGGGTGCGCTGGTATTGCATGTCCACCAGGCGCTTCAGGACCGGGTCCATGCCCTCGCTGTCGCCTTGGCTGAAGAACTGGAGCATGCCGAAGAAGGACTCCGGCGAGCCGAGGCCGTAGATGCAGGAGACCGAGGCCACGATGATGACGTCCCGCCGCTCGAAGAGCGACTTGGTGGCGCGCAGCCGGAGACGGTCGATCTCCTCGTTGATCGAGGTCTCCTTCTCGATGTAGGTGTCGGTGGCCGGCACGTAGGCTTCCGGCTGGTAGTAGTCGTAGTAGGAGACGAAGTACTCGACGGAGTTGTTCGGAAAGAAGCTCCGGAACTCCTGGAAGAGCTGCGCCGCGAGGATCTTGTTGTGCGACAGGACCAGGGTCGGGCGATCGACGGCCTCGATGACCTTGGCGATCGAGAAGGTCTTGCCCGATCCGGTGACCCCGAGGAGCACCTGCTCCTTGTCGCCGCGCTGGATGCCTTCGGTGAGCTGCTCGATCGCGGCGGGCTGGTCCCCCTGGGGGGTGAAACGGGAGATGAGCTGGAATCCTGGCATGGCCGGCATTCTAACGTAAACGCGGCGGAAGGGCATGGCCTTCCCGTTCTAATACCCGTTATAATGAACTGCGGAGGGTCGAGACATGATTGCTCTCAAGCTGACAACTGTAGGAAGCTCGACCGGGGTGGTGCTGCCCAAGGAGGTACTCACGCGCCTGAAGGTGAAGAAGGGAGACACGCTCTACCTCGTTGAGACCCCGGACGGCTTCCAAATCACGCCCTACGACGAGAGCTTTGTGCGCCAGGTACGAGCCGCCGAGCGCGTGATGCGCGAGCACCGCGACGTATTGCACGAGCTCGCCAAGTCGAGCTCCGAGCCGGAGTGGCTCCTGACGCAGGTCGTCCTGACCGTCCACCGGATGCTGATCGCCGAGCACGGGGGCACGGAGGGCCTCCGGGACCCTGGCCTTCTCGACTCTGCCCTGGCCCGCCCGAAGAACCTCTTCGTCTATGCCGACCCGCCGCCCATCTGGCCGGTTTTCAGATCCCAAAGCCGGAGTGTCCCGTCGTCAGAGCCTGAAACGGCGAGCTGACCCTCCACCGCCGCCACAGTCATGACCGAGTTGGTATGGCCCACGAGGGTCCGGACTATTTCGCCGCTTTCCACATTCCACAATTTCAGAGTTCCATCCAACGCGCCTGAGACAACGTGTCGCTCGTCCATAACCGACAAGGCCATGACCCTGCTGCTGTGGCCCACGAGAGCACGGAGAGTTTGTAAGGTTTGGAGATTCCAGACTTGGAGCGCCCAATTCTCCGAGTTCGAAAGGATGCGCCGGCCGCTTAAGGCCGTCAGTGCCCAAACGCCTCCGGTGGCAGCCCTGTCAAAAGCGCGTAGGAGCGCACCCCTCTCCAAGTACCACAACCGGAACGAGCCGTCCCGAGATGCTGTCAGGACTTGGGTACTATCCGGGAACGCCAGCGAGGTAACATAGTCGGGATGATCTTCTAGGCTGCGAGGAGTCTCTCTGCCAGAGAGATCCCACACCCGGAGAGTGCCGTCCAGCGAGCCTGAGACGGCACGTCCGCCATCCAATACTGCAAGAGCAGAGACACCAAGTGTGTGACCTTCGAACCTGCGAAGGGTCTCCCCCTTCTCCGGGTCCCACAACCGCAGTGTCCCATCCCGCGAGCCGGAAATCGCTCTCTGACCGCTCAACCACGCCAGTCCCGTGATCTCGCCCGTGTGGCCTCGGCAACTCGAGCTCCCTGCCGCTCTTCAGGTCCCACAGAGTCAAATTCCCGTCCGCCGAACCCGAAAGCACCCGCTCTTCGTTCAACACCGCCAAAGCCGTGATTCCACGGACGGCACCTTGGAAAACGCGTAGAGCCGTGCGACTTTGGACATCCCACAAGACCAACACTCCGTCCTCGGTGGCTGAGACCGCCCGCCTTTCATCCAGCGCTGCCAGTGCCGTGGTCCCCCCGTCCGCCGGGTCACCAAGCTCTTGCAGAGTCTCGCCGCTTCCCATGTCCAGAAGGTGCAGCATCCCCAGGATCGAGCATGAGAGAATCCATCGGTTCCCCACGACCGCCAGCGCACTGATCCTGTCCGGGAGTGAGCTCTCGAACGTACGAAGGATTCGACCCTCGTCTGTATCCCAGAGTCGTACCGTCCCATCCCAGGAGCCTGAGAGGAGGCGTCCCCCGCTCAGCACCGTCAAGTGACTGACTTCAGCGGCGTGCCCTTCGAGAGTCCGCAGGATCTCACCACTCTCCAGGTCCCACAGCCGGAGCTTCCCGTCTTCTGAGCCCGCGACGGCCCGCCGGCCGTCCAAAACCGCAATCGCGGTCACGTGACCGGCACCACTGAGGGTATGGACCAACGGGCCGCCGGGAGGCGCGAGGCTTGCTTTTCTAGGCCGAAACCCGACAAGTCGATGCGACTCGTCGATTTCCCGAAGAAGACGCACAACACCGGGCTCCGGCCGGTCCAGCAGCCTGCCAAGCAACTGCGGCGCGAGTTGCTCCGGGTCTTCGGTCAGGGCGTGGGCCGAAAGCCGCAAGGCGCTCTCGATCAACCTCAGCTCCCAGTCCTCTCGACTCCACGGCGCATAGTCCGCGAACAGCGCGCTGATATCGGTGGCCTTCAGCTTCGCCCGCAGATAGGAGAAATCGAGCGAGAGGCCACGCAGCCGCTCGCAAAGCTTGCGGACCTCGAAGGGCCTCGCTCCCCAGAGACGCTCCAAAATCGACAGGGGGATATCCCTGTCCTCAGGAAAGATCGCAAGCTCGCCATAGCGCCGATGGTCTGCCTCAGCCAGGCGGGCCAGGCTGGCCTCCAGGGTCAAGGCCACCGCCCGTTGTCGGCTCCTGGTGTCCTCCCGGTCGAAAGCCGTCAGTCCTCCGGCCTGGAGAGCACTCTCGACATCCTGGAGAGCCTGCCCCAGGGAAAGCCCGTCCTCGTTGACCAATTCCTGGAGCTGCCGACCCACAAGAGTGAGCAGCAGCGGCCATTCTCCGAGACGGGCCGCCAGGGAGCCAAGGCGAAACGGATCCCCGTGCGGAAGGTCTGTACCGAGAAGGACCACCGTCAGAACTTGGGCCGAAGCCCGGCCTGCTTGCAGATCTCGTTCGCCGTAATGCGGTCAAGTGTCCGGTGTCGTTTGACGGGGATGGTCGTCGATTTGTCGGTGTAGATGGAGTGGTTGGCCCCCTCCCGGAGGAGGTGGAAGCCGTTTTCCTCCAGGTACTTGATCAGGTCACGCCGTTTGACGGACATGATCCAGATCGACGCTGACCGGCTCGAAGAGGTCGTTTCCGATGGGGATCTCCCTGCTCTGCTGCCGGTAGGCGAGGATCATCTCGTGGAGGGCATCCCGCAGCATCGAGCGGCAGTCTTCAATGTCCGCCCCTTCCGTAACCACCTCCGGCCATTCGATGAGCTGGCCCAGGTATCCACTCTCGATCTTCGTGTACCGGGCTGTGTAGCTCCTGACCATTTCCTGGCTCCTCTCGACGAGATCGTACATCGGCAGAGCCGAAATCCCTACGTCCCTCCACTCCGTTCGAGCCCTCATTGTCCGCGATCAGGGTCGCACTGGCTGCGTTCGGCTATGGGCGGACCGCGAGTCGCGGCTCGTCGTATTCTCTTCAGATGCCGCTGTTCGCGATGGGCGTGGCGTTGCCCGCGTTCAGGGTTCCGTTGACTGCGGCCGCAGGCGGGCGGACTGCTGTCAGCGGCTCGTTGTTCGCGATGAGGGTCACGTTGTTCGCGTTCCGCGCCACGCTGACAGCAGTCTGGATCGCATGGACCGCGGTCAACGGCCCACTGACCACGGTCAACACCTCTCTGACTGCGGTCAATGGCTCTCGGACCCCGGTCAACAGCTTGCTGACAGCAGTCAACATCTCTCTGACTGCGTTCCGCGCCTCGCTGACCGCGTACAGCGGCCTTTCGTTCGAAGCCAGCGCTTAAATGTTCGCATACAACGTCGCGTCGACCGCGGTCAACGGCTCTCGGACCGCGGTCAGCGTCGCGATGACAGCGGTCAGCGCCTCATTGTCCCCGGTCGACGGCCCGGTGTTCGTGGTCAGCGGCTCACTGACTGCTGCCGGCGCCATCCAGATCGTGGTCGACGAGAGTCAAATCGCGGTCGGCAGCTCGCGGACCGGAGTCAGCAAGCCGCTCCACGCGGTCAGCGTCATCCGGATCGCGGCCGGCCAGCCGCTGGGCGCTGTCACCATCGTCCCGACCGCAGTCAGCGCCGGGCCGACCCATGTCTACGTCCCGCCGCTCCCGGTCCCCGCGATCTTCTCCAGGACCTCGGTCATCTGCCGGACCTCCTCCCGCGTCACGCGGCCGTCCTGGCTCATCCGGGTGATGTCCATCATCTGGAGCTGGATCTGCTGCGCTTGCTCGGGCGTCTTGACGCTGGCCTCGACAGCCCGGCGGGCCGCGACGAACGCCGCGTCGAGGCGCTGGCGCTCGTCCGCCGGCAGGTCGGACGGGAGAGCGGCCTTGGTCCCCTCTTCGATGCGGTCGAAGGACCAGACCATCAGCTTGCCGTAGTTCTTCGCCAGGTAATAGAAGCCACCCAGCAGGACGATTCCGCCGAGGAGCACGGCGGCCAGGCAGCCGATCAGCAGAGGCTTGGGACAGCCGCCGCGGGCAGGCCGGATCGGCTCCGGCTGGAAGGGAGAGGGGGGTGGCGGCGGGGGGACGGTGGGCTCGGTCATGCGCGCCTCCGGGAATGACAAGGTTGTATCACCAGACCGCCTCTATAATGAAGCCGTGAGATACGATCCGCCGTCCGCCGCCCGTTCCTCCGCCCCGCCCCGGCCCGGCGCCCAGCGTCCGATGCGCCGCCTGATCCGCTGGACCGTGCCCGTGCTCATCGCCCTGCTCGTCGGCGCGATCGGCGGCGTAGCCGTGGCCGCCGCCATCCACGTGCCGCGCGTCGATGCCAAGCTGGCCGGCTACACGCCCAGCCTGGTGACCCAGCTCTTCGCCCGGGACGGCTCGGTCTTCTCCACCTTCGCCCGCGAACGGCGGGTGATGCTCAAGGCCGAGCAGATCCCGCCGATCCTCCAACAAGCGGTGCTCGCCTCCGAGGACAGCAACTTCTTCCATCATGGCGGGGTCGACGCCATGGGCGTCGCGCGCGCGGCGTTGACCGATCTGCGTGCCGGCCGGGTGGTCGAGGGCGCCTCGACGATCACCATGCAGCTCGCCCGCAGCCTGTTCCTGTCGCGCGAGCGCACCTGGCGCCGCAAGATCGAGGAAGCCTTCGTCGCGGTCGAGCTGGAGAAGAACTACAGCAAGCAGCAGATCCTCACCCTCTATCTGAACCTGGTCAACATCGGCCACGGCAACTACGGGGTCGAGGCGGCCTCGCGCTATTACTTCGGCAAGCCGGCCGCCAAGCTGACTCTGGCCGAAGCGGCGACCCTGGTCGGCATCATCCCGGCGCCGAGCCGCTACAGCCCGTACCGCACCCCCGACCAGGTGCTCAAGAACCGCAACCGCGCCCTGCGCCGGATGCTGGAGGAGCGGTTCATCAGCCAGGCCAAGTATGAGGAAGCCCTGGCCCAGCCGCTGCTGGTGGCCACGCAGCAGGCCGAGCAGAGGGCCGCCCCCTACTTCGCCGAGGACATCCGCAAGTACCTGGAAGGGAAGTACGGCGCGACCGCCCTCTACGAAGATGGCCTGCAGGTGCGGACCACGCTCGATCCGCAGATCCAGCGCGCCGCCGAGAAGGCGGTGCGGAGCTGGCTCCTGCGCATGGACCACCGGCGCGGCTGGCGCGGGCCCATCGCCACCCTGAAGGCGGAGGACCTGGCCTCACAGCAGCTTCCCACCTGGGGCAGCGGCAAGCCGGTGCCGGGTCGCTGGTATCAGGGAATCGTGCTGGAATCCGGGCGGACCACCGCGCAGGTGAAGATCGGGTCCGAGGTCTACACGCTCGACGCCCAGGGGATCTCCTGGACCCGCCGCAAGCAGCCGGACGATGTCCTCAAGCCCGGCGCGGTCGCCTGGTTCCGCCTCGAGGTTCCGGAGCCGAAGCTGAAGAAGGGGGACAAGAAGGCCGCCGATGCGCCGGCGCAGCCTGCCACGCCCCGTCTGATGCTGGAGCAGGAGCCCCGGATGGAGGCCTCTGCGGTGGTGCTCGAGAACCAGACCGGCGCGGTGCGCGCCATGGTGGGCGGCTGGGACTTCGAGCGCAACAAGTTCAACCGCGTCACCCAGGCCCGCCGGCAGGTGGGCTCGGCGTTCAAGCCCTTCGTCTATGGCGCGGCCCTGGAGGCCGGGTGGACTCCGTCTGACACGCTGCTCGACGCGCCGACCTATTTCCTGGGCGCCGACGGCCGGATGAGCTACCGGCCGGAGAACTATTACAAGAAGCACGCCGGCATCGTCACCCTGCGGCGGGCGCTGGAGCAGTCGATCAACGTCCCGGCGGTCAAGCTCTGGGACCTGGTGAACGGCCGGCGGGTGATCGACTTCTCCTACCGCTGCGGCATCCGCTCGCGCCTGCCCAACTATCCGAGCATCGCCCTGGGCGCGGCCGACCTGACGCCCATGGAGCTGGCCGCGGCCTATGCAACGATCGCCAACCTGGGCACGCACATCGAGCCCTACCTGATCGAAACGGTGACAGGTCCGGACGGTCACGTGATGGAGCGGCACTTCCCCGCCTCCTACATCTCGACGACACCGCAGACCGCCTATGTGCTGACGCACATGATGGAGGGCGTGATCGACCACGGCACGGCGTACGAGCTGAAGCGCCTGCCGATCAACATCGCGGGCAAGACCGGCACGACGAACGACTTCACGGATGCCTGGTTCGTGGCCTTTACGCCGCGCTACACGATCCTGACCTGGATCGGTTACGACGCCAAGAAGCCGCTCGGCTACGGGATGAGCGGCGCGGTGGCTGCGCTGCCGATGTGGAAGATGATCGCGGAGGACGGGATCGAGAACGGCTGGATGAAGAAGGACGAGCCGTTCCCGGTGCCGCCGGGCGTCCAGCTCAAGGACATCGAGTACTACAGCGGCCTGCTGGCCAAGGGCGGTGGCAGGACGATCCAGGAGGCTTTCGTCGCCGGCACCGAGCCCGCCAAGGAGGTCAGCTCCCAGTGGCAGACGATCAACAGCCTCCCCTGGTACCAGCAGAAGGCGTTCTACATCCCCAAGGAGGGAGAGAACATGCCCGGCAAGACGGCCCCCCCGGGCGCCGCCCCGTCCCAACCCGGACCGCAGGAGGAGCCGGCCCCGCCGGCGGCTGAACAGGACGAAGGCGGCGAGGGCGAGGACGTGGAGGCGGAGGCGGAGGGCACGCCGCCGCCCTGGTAGAGTCTTTCCGAGCCCTCGGTTAGACTTGTTGCGTGCCCTTCGAAAGAAGTGAACCCTGGCGGGACGCCGAGACCCGCTCAGGGAGCGGCCGGCATGAGCTGGCGTCTCCCACCGTCCTCGGGTTGACGATCCTGGCGCATCCCGACATCCAGCGGGTCGGTGAGAGGGCTGCGCTTCTCGATCTGTCCTCCGGCCGTGAAGAGCGGCTGTCGCGCCTCGAGCCCGCATTCGCCCAGCCCGGCGACTCGTGGCGGCAACCCCTGGCAGATCCTCACCTGAGCCGCCGCCCGCTGGTCCTCCTGCCCGAAGCGGCTGGAGGAATCCGCCTGGCCTGTCAGGACAGACCAATTTCCGTGATCGCCGAAGGAGAGCCTATCCATGGCGAGCGGGTCTTCACCGATCCTGAGATCGAGCGCGGCGTCGTTCTCCTCCTGGCGAACCGGGTTGCCCTCCTCCTCCACCGGTTCCGGCCGGTCATCGAGCCCGGCCTCCCTCGCTATGGCCTGATCGGCGAGAGCGAGCCGATACTCGAGCTGCGCCAGCAGATCCGCCAGATCGCCGATCTGGAGGTGCCGGTGCTGTTGCGCGGCGAGACGGGCACCGGCAAGGAGCTGCTGGCTCAGGCAATCCACCAGGCGAGCGCGCGGCGCGACCGTCCCTATCTCGCCATCAATATGAGTGCCATCCCAGCGTCGCTCGCCGCATCGGAGCTTTTCGGAGCCGCCAAGGGGGCGTACACCGGAGCCGACCAGAAGCGGCGGGGCTATTTCAGCCGCGCCGACGGCGGGACTCTCTTCCTCGATGAGATCGGCGAGGTCCCGCCGGAGGTCCAGCCGCTCCTCCTCCGGGCACTCGAAAACGGCGAGATCCAGCCCGTCGGGACGGAGCAGATTCAGCGGGTCGATGTCCGGACGATCGCGGCCACCGACTCCGATCTCGAGGCGGCCATCGCCTCCGGCCGCTTTCGCGCACCCCTGCTCCACCGTCTGAGCGGCTATGAGATCCGCATTCCTCCTCTGCGCCAGCGCCGCGACGACATCGGGCGCCTGCTCCTCCACTTCCTTCACCGCGAGCTCGAAGCCCTGGGCGAGGCCCACCGCCTCACCGACTCCGGCCCGGAGGGCCGGCCCTGGCTCCCCGCCTCTCTGGTCGCCCGGCTGGCCCTCTTCGACTGGCCCGGCAACATCCGGCAGCTCCGCAATATCGTCCGCTCCATCGCCGTGGAGAGCCGCGGGTCCGCCCAGGTACGCATCAGCTCGCAGATCGAGAGGCTCCTCGTGCCGTACCCAGGCGAGACCCGGCCGCCGGCCAGAGCCCTGCCCACGCCGGAGACCGTGCCGCCGAGAGCGCCTGGCCCTCGCCGGCGCAGCCCCCAGGAGGTCTCCGACGACGAGCTCGTGGCGGCTCTGCGGGCGAACCGCTGGGAGCCGGTGGCCGCGGCCGGGCAGCTCGGGATCTCACGCGCCGCCCTCTACCTCCTGATCGATGCCTGCTCCCGTACCCGCAAGGCCACCGACCTGGAGCGCCCCGAAATCGAGCAGGCGCTCCTGCGGAGCGGAGGCCGCCTGGTCGAGGCGGCGGCACAGCTCGAGGTCTCGGCGGAGGGACTGAAGAGGCGGATCAAGAAACTTGGGCTCCGCCCTTCCTTTTCACAGCCCTTGCGTTAGAATCAAGCAGCTCCACTCTATGCAGTCCAACGAGAAGATCGGTCCGTACCGTCTGATCGATCCCCTGGGATCCGGGGGCATGGGAGCCGTCTGGCGCGCTTTGGACGAACGCCTGAAACGCCCCGTCGCCCTGAAGCAGATCCTCCCGGCTGCCACCGAGGATCCGAACCGCAGGGAGCGCTTCCGCCGCGAGGCCGAAGCGGTGGCGCACCTGAACCATCCAGCCATCGTCCACATCTACGACATCGTAGAGACGGAGGCAGGCGACTGGATCGTCATGGAGCTCGTGGACGGACAGACGCTCCAGGCGCTCCTGCGGGAAGGTCCGCTGGATCCTCAGCATGCCCTGCGCCTGGGCCGCGAGATCGCCGAAGGGCTCGCCGAGGCGCATGCCCACGGCTTCATCCACCGGGATCTGAAGGCCCCCAACGTGATGGTGACCCTCGCCGGGCGTGCCAAGATCCTCGACTTCGGAGTGGCCAAGCAGATCCAGCCCGAAGCGCAGGAGACGACCTTGTCGGCGCCGGGCGTGGTCATCGGGACCTCCTACGCGATGTCACCCGAGCAGGCCATGGGGCTGCCCCTCGATGCCCGGTCGGATCTCTTCTCCCTCGGCTCGCTTCTCTACGAGATGGTCACCGGCGTGGCACCCTTTCGGGCCGATACCGCATCGGCCACACTCGCGCGCGTCTGCAGCTTCCGGCAGCGACCCGCGTCGAGCCTCCGCCCCAGAGTGCCGCACGAGCTTTCGGACCTGATCGATCGGCTTCTGGAAAAGGAGCCGGTCGATCGGCCGGGCAGCGCGGTGGAAGTGGCTGTCGCGCTGGATCAGATTGCCGCAGCGCAACCGGGCTCTTGGGCGGGAGCACAGGTCTCTCGCGGTGAGGTCGATCCGTCCGATCAAAAGACCATCTTCGAGGCGCCGCCGGCTGGTCCGGCCCCGGCACTGTTCTCGCGCGCGAGCACCGCCGGTCAGCCCATGCCGGCCGCTCTCTATGTCGCCGCCGAGCCTGCTCGGTCGTTGGACGGTCCGCCGGGCCAGGAGAGTGCGCTGCACAGAGCTCACAGCCGCAGCATCCGCACTGCGGCAGGGATCGCCCTCCTCTTGATCGTGGCGACCGTCGCCTTCTACCTGCTGAGCTCGCCGCTCGTCCAGCCCACGCCGTATACCCTCTACCAACAGGGGCTGGCCGATCTCGATCGGTTCGACAGAAAAGGGAACCTTGACCGCGCGATCGACAGCTTCCAAAGGGTCCTGGCCCAAGACGAGACACACGCGGCCGCTCATGCAGGGCTCGCGAAAGCCTACTGGCTCAAGCTCCAAGGCGACAGCCGGGACCCGATCTGGCTGCAGCGGGCTTTACCCATGGCGGAGCGCGCCGTTACCTTGGATCCCTATCTCGCCGCCGCGCAGGTCAGCCTGGGACTGGCGCTCGAATCCGCGGGGCGCCCCGATGAAGCCCTGCGGCACATCGAACGGGCTCTCGTCCTCGAGCCGGCCAATGGCGATGCCTACTACGCCGGCGGCAGGATCCACGAATCCCAGGGGAAGCTCAAAGAGGCGGAAGCGGCATTCAAGAAGGCGACGGAGGTCCAGCCTCACAGGATGAACTTCGATGGGCTCGGCAAGCTTTACGTGCGCATGGGCCGGGCGGATGAGGCCATCGCGGCTTTCCGCCGGAGCATCGAGCTGGCTCCGGACGGTTTCATCGCGTACCGGAATCTCGGCGTCGCCTATTACACGCAAGGGAATCTGTCGGAGGCCGCCTCCCAGTTCCAGAAGGCCCTCCAGATTCGATCCGATGCAACTCTCTATGCCAACCTCGGGACGATCCATTTCTCTCAAGGCTTCTATCAACAGTCCGTCGAGGCCTTCGAGAAGGCTCTCGACATGCCGGGCGG
Organism: uncultured Holophagales bacterium; assembly: GCA_963842525.1. Lineage (GTDB taxonomy): Bacteria > Acidobacteriota > Thermoanaerobaculia > Multivoradales > UBA5704 > UBA5704. The sequence goes on along the minus strand of CAWJGT010000003.1, from coordinate 1,908,061 downwards.
CTCGAACAACTACATGGTCTGGGGCAATCTGGGCGACGCATGCCGCTGGACTCCGGACAAGAAGGAAAGGTCGCGCGAGGCGTACCTCACGGCGATCCAAATCGTCAAGGAACAATTGCGCTCGACGCCCGGTGATCAGACCCTCCGCAGCCGCTTGGCGCTGTACCTCGCCAAACGCGGAGACCTCGCCGAGGCGTTGGTGGAGTTGGGTAAGCTCGAACCTCTCTCCGGCAAGGAAGCGACCACCCGGTTCCGTATGGCCGTCGCCTATGAGGTCTGCGCTCAGCGTGTGAAGGCGCTCGCAGCGCTCGAGCGGGCGCTGCGAGCCGACCTGCCCGTTGAGGAGGTCAAGAACGACCCGGAGCTGCTGGGGCTCCGTGCGGATGCCCGATATCACCGCCTGATCGCGGGACTCGACAAGGATCCCTGAACATCAGCCGGCACTTTCGATAATCATCTCGGGGTCGATCACGAAGGTTTGTTGAGCAGAACCTTTCTGAACGAGCAGCGTGACGGTAAAGCTGTAAGTTCCTGGGTTGTACACCTGCATAAGTGGGACAACAGGAGCCCAGTACGGACCCGAACCATTCAAGGTAGGATCCGACTGCGTCATTCCGATCGCTTGTCCAAGCTCACCGATCTGCAATGATGTTAGGTTGAAGGGAGAGTCGGCCGGCTGCGACCCCACGGGGCTGAATGTAATCGAACCACCGGTGATGGTATAGTCTTTAATGTTGGCACCGCTAGTCATGTTAAGCGCATTGAAGCAAACATAATCTGACTGTGGCGTGAAATTATAATTCGGGCCGGACTGAGTTGTGCCGTCGAAGGTCTGAAGAGCCAACTTGAGAGGTAGCGCCCCGCTCTGAGGGGTCGCGGGCCAGTTGAAACCGAGTTGGAAGTTGAAGTTGCTCATAATCTCTCCTTAGGTTGTTACTACTCGCAATGAGCAACTCTCATGCCTACTCAGAGGCAGAAAAGAAAGCAAGAACGACCATTCAGGGAAGATGTCAGAGTCGTCAGGGATGTCAGTGCTGTCCGCGGATGCACGCCCTCTACGGCCGCCGCCCCACCATCCCGAAATCCTGGAACCCGAACAGCAGCTCGTCGATCCGGTCGCGCAGGCGGTTGACCTTGTCGGCGAGCTGTTTCTGGTCTTCGGGGACCTTCGCCAGGTCGATCTCGGGCAGGCGCTCGGAATCGGGGAACGGGCGGAGGTCGAGGTGCTCGACCGGATCGAAGCCGGCGAGCTCGTACATCAGCTTCAGGCTCTCGGGATGGACCGGCCGCACGTGGGTCGGGTCGAGCCAGAAGTTGCGCGCGGCGACGATCAGCGATAACGGGCTCGGCGTCTCCAGAATCAGGACCCCTCCGGGCTTCAGCGCCCTGTAGGCAAGGCGCACGAGCCGGTCGAGGGAGGCCGGGGGGAGATGCTCGATGACGTGGAAGGAAACCACGCCGCCCAGGCTCCCCTCCTCCACCCCGGCCAGCGTGCCGAAGAGATCACCTTCTGCCGCTTCCAACCCCCGCTCGCGGCAGAGAGCCACCATGCGGGCGCTCGAATCCACGCCGCGCGCTGAAATCCCTTGATCTCGCAGCAGGGCCAGCGACTCGCCACGGCCGCAGCCCAGGTCGAGGACCGGGCCGGGAATCGTCTTCAGCCAGGGGAGGTAGACCGAAATGCGGTCGAGGATCTCCTCCTCGGTTCCACGGTAGCGGCGCTCCAGCTCGAAGTAGCCGTGCTCCTCGACGGCGCGGGCCAGCGTCTCGGTGCCCACCTCGGGAGCGGACTGCACAGCGGCCAGCGCGGCGCCGAGGCTGCCGAGGAGGTCGTGGACCTCGCGGCGGTAGCGGTCGAGCTTCTGGTCGGCGCGGGCGAAGAGGGCGTCGTTGTGCCGCATGATCTCGTGGATGCCCTCGGAATTCAGGGCCTCCAGGTATTCGAGGCGGCGGCGGTGGTCGCCACGGTGCTCCTCGTTGCGGATCAGGTGCTCGAGGAGGATCAGGTTGAAGGTGCGCTGGCGGTCCCAGAGCTCGTTCTGGGGCGTCTGGACGAGCGGCCGGACGAGGCGCTTGAAGAAGACGACCAAGCGGCCCAGAAGGCCGCGATGGCTGCGGACGGGGAACTGGTGGTCCCCCCTCCACAGCCACTGCCAGTCGTGCAGGTCGCGGGTGGGCTCGACGAGGAAGTCGTCGAGGGATGGGATGCGGCGCGGCGGAACGGCGTCGGGCTCCATCCCCGCCGCGCCTTTGGCTCTACTCCGCGGGGACCACCGAGACGGTCACCTCGGCGGCCACTTCGGAGTGCAGGTCGACGCGGACCGGATGGTCGCCGATTGTCTTGATGCCGCCGCCGAGGTCGATGCGCCGGCGGTCCACCTCGAACCCCTTCAGGGCCAGCAGCTCGGCCACCTCGGCGGCAGTCACGGAGCCGTAGAGGGTGCCGGTCTCGCCGACCCGCTTGGGGATCTCGATGCGGAGGCCCGACAGCTTGGCGGCGAACTCGGCCGCGGCATCGCGCTCCTTGGCATGCCGCGCGTCGATCTTGGCGCGCTGCTGCTCGAAGAGCTTGAGATTGGCCGGAGTCGCCTCGAGGGCGAGCCCCTGGGGCACGAGGTAGTTGCGGCCGAAGCCGGGCTTGACCTCGATCACCTCGCCACGCTTGCCGACGTGGCGCTGGTCGCTGAGCAGGATGACTTTCAAGGCGTCCCCCCTCCCTAATCCGTGGTGAACGGGATCAGCGCCAGATGGCGCGCCCGCTTGATGGCCTGTTGCAGGAAGCGCTGGTGCCGGGCACAGGTCCCGGAGATCCGGCGCGGGAGGATCTTGGAGCGTTCGGGGATGAACTGCTGCAGCAGCTTCACGTCCTTGTAGTCGATGTAGTCGATCTTGTCGGCGCAGAACTTACAGACCTTGCGGCGGCGGAAGAAGACCTTTCTCGGGCGTGCCATGGTCTAGACCTCCTCTCCAAGATCGATGCCTTCGTCCAGGACCGGCTCGCCGGAGTCGGCGGCCGAGGAGGAGGCGCCCGACGGCGACGGATGCCTGCGGGCCGCCCTCTTGAGGTCCTCGTCGGTGCGGACGGTGAGGAAGCGCAGGATCTTGTCGTTCTGCCGCATCCGGTGCTCGACCTCGGGCAGCGACGTCTTGCCCTCCTGGCTCTGGATGTAGAGCAGGATGTACTTGCCCTCGTTCACCTTGTTGATGGGATAGGCAAGCTTGCGCCGGCCCCAGTTCTCTTCGGCGGTGATCTCGGCGCCGCCGGTCGTGATCATCTGTTTGTAGTCGTTGGTCATCGTGACCACGTCCTCGTCGGAGACGCGCGGGTCGACGAGGAACATCAGCTCGTATGTACGCATGGGTATCGAGTAGCCTCCCTTTGGCCTGAACAGTCCCGCTCACGTGGGCGGAACAGAGAGGAACGGGTGTGCGGATCCAGAGCACACCCCGGTCCGCGGTTGAAAGAGCAAAGATTTTACACAGAGAGGGGACGAAGCGCAAGGCCCTGCCGCGGCTCTCCTCCCTCTCCACCGGCACGGGGGAGAGGGCCGGGGAGAGGGGGGACGGGATCAATTGAACTTCCCCATCGCCGTGTCCATCCCTTCCCGCAGCCAGACCTCGCAGGCGTCGGCGGCGCGGACGATCATGGCCTCGGCAGCCTCGCGTTCGTCCTCCGCGAATGGCGAGAGGACGAAGCCGGCCAGGTCTTCTCCCGGGGGTGGGCCGTCTGCCGGGGCGACGCCGAGCCGCAGGCGCGGGACCTGGTCGGTGCGCAGGCTCTCCAGGATCGACTCCAGACCGCGGTGGCCGGCGGGGCTCCCGGAGCGGCGGAGCCGCAGCTTCCCGAGCGGCAGGTTGATCTCGTCGTAGACGACCAGGATGGAGCCGGGCTCGATCTGGCGCAGCTCGACCAGGCAGCGCGCGGCGTAGCCGCTCCGGTTCATATAGGTCTGGGGCTGGACGAGCAGGGGCACGCCATCCGCGCCCCCGCCCAGGCGGGAGTTGCATTCCAGGCGGTCGAGGCGGACCCCCATACGGCGCGCGAGCTCCTCGACCACCCGGAACCCAACGTTGTGCCGGGTGCCGGCGTATTGCGCTCCAGGGTTGCCCAGCCCAAGGATGAGCTCGGCCAGATCCTATGCCTCCTCGGTCTTGCCCCGCTTGATGACCTCGGGCTCGGCGCGCTCACCCTCGGCCGCTTCCTCCTCGACCCGCGCGTGGTGAATCGAGAGGATGACCCTCTCCGGATCGTCGGCCAGGGTGACCCCCGGCGGCATCGTGAGGTCCTTGGCCGTCGCGTGCTGGCCGATCTCGAAGCTCGTGACGTCGAGGTCGATGTGCTTCGGGATGTCGCCGGGCAGGCATTCGACGTGGACCTCGCGGGTCACGAAGTCGATCATGCCGCCCAGCTTGACGCCGATCGAGGCGCCCACCTGCTCGATGGGCACGGTGACGCGCACCTTCTCGGTCATGTCGACGCGCTGGAAGTCGATGTGGATCACCTGCCGGCTCAGCGGCTCGATCTGGATGTCGCGCACCATCGCGTGCCGCTCCTTGCCGGTGTCGGAGAGCTGGAGCAGGAAGAGGGTGTTCTCACTGCCGGCCTTTTTCATCAGATCGATGAAGGTCTTGCGGTCGACGGCGATCGGGACCGACTCCTTGCCGGAGCCGTAGACGACCGCGGGGATCTGGCCTTGGGCGCGGGCCTTGCGGTTGGCTCCCTTGCCGACCTTCTCGCGCTTCTGGACCTGGATGCTCAATTCAGCCATGGTTCTTTCCTCACTTCTTTCGCGGCTAGACGAACAGAGAGCTCACGGAGCTGTTCTCGTGGATGCGGCGGATGGCGTCTCCCAGGAGCGGCGCGACCGACAGCGGGCGCAGCTTGTCGCACCGGGAGAGCTTCTCCTCCAACGGAGTCGTATTGGTGATGATCACCGCCTCCAGCGGCGACTCGTGGATGCGCTGCAGGGCCGGGCCGGACAGGACGCCGTGGACGCCGGCGGCCAGCACCCGGCGGGCGCCCTTCTGGACCAGCGCCTCGACCGTCTTGGTCAGAGTGCCGGCGGTATCGATGATGTCGTCGACGATCAGGGTGTTGCACCCCTCGACGTCGCCGATGACGTGCATGACCTCGGCGGTGTTCGGGGCGGTGCGCCGTTTGTCGACGATCGCCAGGCCGACCTCCAGCCGCTTGGCGATGGCGCGGGCGCGCTCGACGCCGCCGGTGTCAGGCGACACGATCACCAGGTCGGGGATGCTCATCTCGCGGATCGAGTCCAGGAGCACCGGCGCGGCGAACAGGTGATCGACCGGCACGTCGAAAAAACCCTGGATCTGGTCGGCGTGGAGGTCCATGGTCAGGACGCGGTCGGCGCCCGCCTTGGAGATCAGGTCGGCCACCAGCTTGGCGGTGATCGGCACGCGCGGCCGGTCCTTTTTGTCCTGCCGGGCATAGCCGTAATAGGGGATGACGGCGGTGACACGGGAGGCCGAGGAGCGCTTGAACGTGTCGAGCATGATCAGCAGCTCCATCAGGTTCTCGTTGACCGGCGCGCAGGTCGGCTGCACGACGAAGACGTCCGAGCCGCGGACGTTCTCGTCGATCTGGCAGAAGACCTCGCCGTCGGAGAACCTGTAGGCGGTCACCTTGCCGGATTCGAGGTTCAAGGAATCACAGATTTCCTGCACCAGGGCCGGGTGCGCGCGTCCACCAAAGATCTTCAGCTCGCCAGGCATTACTCCCTCGTTGCGCAGAGAAAAAGAGATCCCGCCTCGTGGCGGGCCTCGAAGAGCCGTGAATCGGGCAGGTCCTTTGCCTTCGTCGATCTGGTTGGGGCGGGAGGATTCGAACCTCCGGATGCCAGATCCAAAGTCTGGTGCCTTACCACTTGGCGACGCCCCAGGATCGGGTGCTCTCCCCGGAACAGCCGCCAGCACCCCTGCGGCCATCCCTCCACGTCCGGCACCCGTCTCCGGGGGCCGGGGCTCAGGTCACGGACCAGAAGGAGTCGCGGAGATGCATCTCCTCGACCTCCTCCAGCGACCTCTCCGGCGGGGGCGCCACGGGGAAGCTCGCCTCCGGCGGCGAGACGCGAGCCACGGCTGCGTCCGTCGTCGCCGCCGACGCCACCTGCGGCATCCGCTCTCCACGCTCCCCGAGGATCCGCTCGTACTCCCCCAGCACCTTGTCCTCGATCATCCGCCGCGTCTCGTTGTTCAGCGGGTGAGCCACGTCCTTGAACTCGCCGTTCTTCTTCTTGCGGCTCGGCATGCTGATGAAGAGACCCTCGCGCCCCTGGATGATCTTGATGTCGTTGACCATGAAACACTGGTCAAAGACGATCGACACGAACGCTTTGAGCTTTTCCTCTTGCACCGGAAAGACCTTGACCTCTGTGATCTCCATTTGCATCCTCTCCGTCGTCCCTGGCGAAACTGTGCCGGCTGCGGCACGCCGGTTGAGCACGGTGGCGCCGCCGGAGCGACTCGTCTGCCGTGCAGCGGCATCTACCATTCAAACGTGAGACGGCGGACAGGATCGCGCCGTTCCCGCGGGGCCGCTCTGTTACGCGCCAGCTAGTCCGGGCATTATAGTACCGAGCGCGGCTCACGGGAACGCCGGAAGGAGACTTCCTTCACAGATCCGGCCGGTGCGGAGGCACATGCCCCTGCGCCGGGGCCAATATGGTAGTGGCAGGAAGCCGGGCTGTCAAATACCGGGAGGCTCAGGTTCCGCCTCGGGCAGCGTGGTGTCCCGGCAGGGCTCCTCGCGGTAGCCGGCCGGGCGCTCGAGCGGCGCCGGCGGTCCTGCCAGCTTCTCGCGCAGCACCTCCCGCCAGCGCACCTGCACGCCGCGGTCGCGGTCCGACAGGATGTTCCAGCCTTCGCTGTGGAGCCACCAGATCGCGGGCTTGCCCTCCTCGATCAGGGTCCAGCTCTCCACCATGCCGCCTTCGCGGACCATCGCGGACCACAACCGGCCGGAGGGGTCATAGAAGCGGATCTCGCGGCCGTTCCTCTCGGCCTCCCCCTCCGGCCGGGACGGCACCCGCCCGAGCAGAAGGCTCGGCAGGGTGAGGAGGGGGAAGGGCCCAAGGGAGATGCCGGAGATGTCGAAGCTCCCCTCGAAGACGCAGGCAGTGCGGTTGCGGTGGTTGAGGAAGAGCCCGCGCTCGCCGGTGACGTCCAGGCTCCAGAGGGAGCGGCCGACCGGATCGACCGCCTGGAGCTGGTAGCGTTCCATGGCGTACAGGCGGAGGGTGACGCGGAACGAGCCCTCGCCCTCGGGCCCCGAATAGCTCACCCGGAAGAGCCGCTGGGTCCCGAATTCCGTCTCGGGGACCTCCCACGGCGCGGCGTCGTGGCTCGGGGCCGTGCGAGGGCGCGGCCCGCCGGCGCAGGCGGCCAGGAAAAGGAGGAGGAGGACGGCGCCGTGCCTGGGGTTGAAACCCCGGGCTTGAGGATCACCGCCGCGGCGTGGCGCTCTCCAGACGGTCCAGCTTGCGTCGCACCTGCTCCGCGTTGTCGTCGCCCAGCTCGAGCGCGCGGTGGTATGCTTCCCGCGCCCGATCGTTCTGCCCCAGCGCCACATAGACGTCCCCCAGGTGCTCTTGCAGCGTCGCATCGGTCGGTTCGAGGCGGACGGCCCGCTCGAGATAGCCGCGAGCCTCGTCGTGGCGGCCGAGTTGGAAGTAGGCCCAGCCCAGCGAGTCGACGTAGGACCCGTTGTCGGGGTCGAGCGCCACCGCCCGCTGGATCAGCTTCAGCGCCTCGTCGAGATTCTCTCCCGCTTCGGCGAAGGTATACCCAAGATAATTCAAAGCGGCATGAAAATCGGGCTCGATCGACAGGACGCGGCGGAGCTCCGCCACGGCCTTCTCCCGCTGGTCGGTGCGCTCGTAGGCGGCGCCGAGCAGGAAATGGCCGATGAGCTGATCGGGATGTGCGGCGATCAGGCCCTGCAGCACCGGGATCGACTCCTCGTAGCGCTCGAGGCGATGGAAGGCCTGCACAGCCGACAGGACCGACGCCGGGTCGGCGCTCTTGGCCAGCGCTGCGAGCTGCTCGCGCCCCTCGCGCTCCCGGCCCGCACGGATCAGCACCTCCGCCCGCCGGCTCTCAATAACTGGATTCGGCGGATTCGGCGGGTTGGACCCGCCGCGGTCGAGGACGGCCAGCGCCTCGTCGTACTTCTTGGCCTCGGCGAGGCCGTCCGCCTGCAGGACCAGCGCCTGCGCGCGCACCCCGTCGTCGGCGGATTGCAGGAGCGGCGCCAGCGTCTCGTCCAGCTTCTTCCAGTCCTTGCCGTCGAAGTAGACCTGGGCGAGCTCCAGCCGAAGCTCCTGCTCGTTGTCGGTCGCGCCGCCGCTCGCACCCTGTGTCCCCTGCGCTCCCTGCGCCCCCTGCGATCGCCGCTCGAGCCGCTCGCGCAGCAGGGCGGCGGCCTCGGCGTGCCTGCCTTCCCGCTGATACAGGCGAGAGACCGTCATGGCGAGGGCGGTGTTGTCCGGCTGTGCCCGGCGGATCGGGTCCAGCAGCTCCAGGGCCTCGGCGTTGCGCCCCTCGGCCGAGAGGATCAGCCCCTTGAGCAGCCGGAGGGAGTCGGCTTCGGGGTCCTGCTCGTGGCCGGCGAGGAGGGCGTCCGCGGCCGGCAGGGCGGCCGCGAGATTCCCGGAAAGGTAGAGCTCCCAGGCGAGCTTGCGCCGCAGCCGCGGCTCGGCGAGGGCCTGTTCCGGAGCGGCCGACAGGGTCGCCACTGCGGCCTCGTGGTCGCCGCGCTCGCTCTGGAGGTCGGCCAGCGTCATGCGGGCTTCGAGAGACCCGGGGTCGAAGCCCAGGATCTCGCCCAGCATCGCCTCGGCCTCGGCCGGCTTCCCGGCGCGCAGCAGCGCCTCGACCAGCAGGGCGTAGGCCATGCGCTGCTGCGGCACGCGGACGATGAGGTCGCGCAGGACCTGCACCGCCTTGTCGTACTGCTTCGCGTCGATGTCGAGCTGCCCGAGGGCGACCGCCGAGGCGATGTCCATGGGGTCTCGCCGCAGCACCTCTTCGAGGGCCGTGCGGGCGGTCTCGACGGCGGCGGGCTCGTCCGTGGACAGATCGAGATAGACCTGTCCGACGGTGCGCAGGACGTCCAGGTTCGCCGGCGCCAGACGCTTGGCCTCGTCGATCGCCACGGCCGCCTTCCGCAGGTACTCCTGCCGGGTGGCCGGGACGCGCGCATATTGCGCGATGCGGGCCAGGAGCTGGGCCTGCTCGAGACGCACATAGGCCGAGTCGGGCGCCAGCCGCGCGGCCTCCTCGAAGGCGGCGAGCGCCTCGGGGATGGACCCTTCGACCGACAGCAGCTTGGCGAGGGTGAACTGGAACGTGGCGTCCGGAGGGAGCGGAGGGAGGTCCGGAGCGGCTCCGGGCTCCGCGGCGGGACGAACAGGGACCTGAGGGGTCTGGGCCTGGACGGCGTGCGCCGCCTGGAACAACAGACCGGTCAAGCAGAGGGCGGCAGACTGTGTAGCGACAAACCCCTTCACACCCGCAGGATAGCAGCGCCCCGCGCCGCTTTACAAGGCCATCGGGCCGCCTCTATAATGACGCCCTTACGGTTAAGTAGCGTAAAAAGAATGATTTAGAAGCACCCGGCAAGGCGTGGCAAGATAGCGACGAATGGGCAAGCTCGGACAGCTCCTGGTGGCGCGCGGCTGGATCACGGTCCAGCAGCTCACCCGTGCCCTGCAGAACCAGAGCGTCGTCGGCGGCCGCCTCGGCACCTGTCTGCTGGAGAGCGACGCCCTCGGCGAGGATCTGCTCCTCAAGGGCCTTGCCGAGCAGCTCGGGGTGCCCGCGGTCAACCTCGACGACCTGCGGGGCATCCCCGAGGAGGTGCTGGCCCTCCTGCCCGAAAAGCTCGCCCGCCGCTGCCGCGCGATCCCCTTCCGGGTGGAGGGGAGCCGGCTCGACCTGGCAATGATGGACGCCCGCAACCTCGCCTGCCAGGACGAGATCGCCTTCGCCTCCGGCAAACGGGTGAAGGTCTACGTGGCCCATGAGCTGCGCATCCTGGAGGCGCTGGAGAAGCACTACAGGGAAGAGACCCCCTCCCGCTACGGCCGGCTGGTGGAGCGCCTGAACCGGGCCCGCTACTTCTGGGAAAGGCCCGAGACGCGCGCCGAGAGCGTCACCACGCTCGCCACGCCGCTCGACGACCTGCTGGGGGTCCGTGCCGCCCCTCCCAGGATGGCGCCGCCGCCGCTGCTGCCCGAAACGGCGGCGGCCTCTGCTCCCGCGCGGTTCCAGCCGGCCCCTGCTCCCCCGAAGCCGCCGGCGCCGCGGCCCGCTTCAGCCGTACCGCCCCCGGCCCCAGCGGTCCAGCCGCCGAAGGCCGCGCCAACACCCGAGCCAACACCGCCCCCGCCGCCGGCTCCCGCAGTCGCAGCCAGCCCGGCCCCCGCCAAGCGGCCCACGAGCGTGCCGCTGAGCCTGGAGGAGCGGGAGGCGCTGGGCGTGCTCCCGAAGACGCTCGACGAGGTCGAAAAGGCGTTCGAGGGAACGTGGGACCGGGAGACCGTGGCGCAGATCGTCCTCGGCTTCCTGGGCCGGAGCCACCGCCGCGTGGCTCTCTTCCAGACGGGACGCGACAAGGTCAGCGCCTGGCTGGCCGCGGGCGAGGGGATCGACCAGGCCGCGTTCCGCAAGTTTTCGGTCGGCTTCGACCAGCCGTCGGTCTTCCTCAACCTGCGCCAGGGGAGCAGCCTCTACATCGGCCCGCTGCCGCCCATGCCGGCGCACCGCGAGCTCGCCCGGGCCTGGGGTGGAGACCTCCCCCGCGACTGCGTGATGCTGCCGGTGCGCATGAAGGACCGCCTGGTGATGGTCATCTACGCCGACGGAGCGAAGAAGTTCGACCTCGAGCAGCTCCAGCGCCTGGCGGTCTCCACGGCCGTCGCGTTCGAGCGCTGTATCCTTCACAAAAAACAGGGAGAAGCCCAGTCTTGAGGAGGGCCTCCGGCGCGATTGACTCACCCCGGAGCCGTTGCTAGACTCGGCGCCGTTTCGGAGCACAAATGATCAAGTCGGATATCGTAGACCAGGTCGCGGAGCTCACCGACGTCCCCCGGGTCAAGGCGGCCCAGGCCGTCGACACCATCATCGAGGCCATGAAGAACGCGCTCTGCGACGGCAAGCGCATCGAGCTCCGCGGCTTCGGGGTGTTCCAGGTGCGCGACCGCAAGAAGGGTGTCGGGCGCAACCCGAAGACCGGCGTCGAAGTTGCGATCTCGCCCGGCAAGACGGTCCGCTTCAAACCCGGCAAAGATCTGAAGAACCTCTGATTTCTTTCCTGGCGGAACAGCTCGGATGAATGAGCCCCCGCGCTCCTGGCCCGAGGGGCCTCCGCTGCCCTTCCGCCGGCCCGGTCATCCGGTTATCGAGCTGCTTCCTCCGGCCGAGGACATGCGGCCGGCCCCGCCACCCCCGCCGCCGAAGTATGGGCTGGCGGTCCTGCTCTTCCTGCTGACCGCCTTGACCACGACGACCCTGGGGCCGGTGACCTATCTCCTGAGCCGGACCGACGTTCAGACGGACCTGCCGACCGCCTGGGGTGTCGTGCTGACACCCCGCGTGGCGCTCGCCGTCTGGAGAGATCCGGCTCTGCTGCGGATCGGCGTCATCTTCACGTTCTCCGCCCTGGTCATCCTCCTCGCGCACGAGCTGGGGCACTACATCGCCTGCCGCCTGTATCGTCTGCCCTGCACTCCTCCCTTCTTTCTGCCGGTCCCCTTCGGGTTGGGCACGTTCGGCGCCTTCATCCGGATCCGGGCTCCCATCCGGTCCAAGCGGGAGCTGTTCGACGTGGGCGTCGCCGGGCCCATCGCCGGGTTCGTGATGCTGATCCCCTTTCTCCTCTATGGGGTCGCCCACTCCCAGGTGGTCTCGATCGTCCCCACCACCGAGTCGGAGGCGTCCGGCGCCCTCTTCGCCCCCGGCAAGTGCCTGGCCCTGGCCATTGCCGCACGGATCTTCCACGGCCCGCTCCCAGAAGGCTGGTACCTCAACCTCCATCCGGCCGCCCTGGGCGCGTGGTTCGGGCTCTTCGCCACCTCCCTCAATCTTCTGCCCCTCGGCCAGCTCGACGGCGGACACATCCTGTATGCGGCCATGGGGCGGCTGCAGCGGCGGCTTGCCCTCCCTCTCTGGCTGGCGCTTGGCCTGACCGGCTTCTACTGGCCGGGCTGGCTCCTCTGGTGCGTGATCGTCCTACTGATCGGTCTCCATCATCCGCCGCTGCGCGACGAGCGCATCCCGCTGGACCGCAAGCGGCGGCTCCTTGCCTGGCTCGCCCTGGTGATGTTCATCCTCTCGTTCATGCCGATCCCGCTGGACGTGATCCCGGTCAGGACCTCACTTCCGGAGCTCCTCTCCGCCCAGGCTTACTCGGGCTCGGGAGGAAAGATCTCGGAGACTTCGACCCACAGGTCCGGAAGGACACGAGAGGTGACCGACTCTCCGACGCCGCCCCGGCTCAGCCCAAGGTAGCGCTTGCCGTCCTCGCTCAAGCCGTAGACGACGATCGTCTGTTCCTGCGGGTCCGCGTGCCAGACCTCCGGGACGCCTGCTTCCAGGTAGGCAGCGAGCTTACGGGTGTCCAGATGGCGGGTACCAGGCGAGAGGACCTCGATCACCAGGTCCGGAATACCCTGGAAATTCGGCGTGCCGGACCGGGGCAGGTTGCCCTTCCGGAAGAAAATCAGGTCCGGCTGGACAGGAGTCGCGATGCCGCGAGGAAGCAGGATGTCGTAGGGAGCTGTGAACACCTCGCCCAGGGCACGGCCACGCACGAACAGGCTGAGCTTCCAGGACAGCCCGTTGACGGTGCGCTGGTGATCGGTCGAGGGTGCAGGGCTCACGTACAGGTGACCTCGGAGGACCTCGTAGCGTCGGCCATCCTCGGGAAGGCGGCGGTAGTCTTCATAAGTCCACATTCCCTGGGCAGGCCAGGCTCTCTCGTTTTCACGTTCTGGAAGGCTCAGCGGGCGTGCCGGCTCGGCCATGGATACCTCCTGCTTCTGGGACGAGACTAGCGGCCCACTTCGGGATCGTCAACCCGCATCCGGTTTTCCCGGAGATCATAACGCCGGTTTCGCCGGAAGGCCATCTGGGATCCATCTGGGCTCAACCGGAGGTCAATTGAAATCCGCCACCAGCGTCACCGGGCCGTCGTTGACCAGCGCCACGTCCATGTGGGCGCGGAAACGGCCGGTCTCGACGCGGAAGCCCCGCTGCCGCAGGTCGGCGACCAGGGCGTCGATCAGCGGCTCGGCCTCGGCAGGCGGCGCGGCGCGGTCGAAGGAGGGACGGCGGCCGCGCTCGATCGAGCCGGCGAGGGTGAACTGGGAGACGATCAGGAAGGCGCCGCCGGCCGCCGCGGCGTCGAGGTTCATCCGGCCCGCCTCGTCCTCGAAAACGCGCAGGCCGGCGAGCTTCTCGGCCGCCGCCTTCACCTGGGCCGGACCGTCGCCGCGCTCGATCCCCACCAGGACGAGGAGACCGCGGCCGATCTCTCCCACTGCTCCAACTACCGCGCCCTCGACCCGGACCGACGCCGAGCTCACCCGCTGGATCACGACGCGCACGCGAGACGTCCCTTCCCCCCGCCGGGAACTTTTTTCCTGCCGCCGGGTCCGGCGGGCGGGAGAGCCGGCCGCGGCAGTGGTGTGATACCGTACCTGATTCGAACCCCTGAGGAGAATCGAGCATGATCAACAAAGTGATTCTGGTCGGCAATCTGGGGAAGGATCCGGAGGTGCGATCCCTTCCCTCGGGGCAGCCGGTCGCAAACTTCACCCTGGCCACCAGCCGCCGGTGGAAGGACAAGAACGGCCAGCGCCAGGACCAGACGGAGTGGCACACCATCGTCTGCTTCGGACGCCAGGCGGAGGTCGCCGGCCAGTACCTGACCAAGGGCAAGCAGATCTATGTCGAAGGGCGCCTCCAGACCCGTTCCTGGGACGACCGCCAGAGCGGCGAGAAGCGCTATCGCACCGAGGTCATCTGCGAGAACTTCCAGATGCTCGGCTCGCGCACCGGCGGCGGCGGCGATTACGAGCCGGCCGGCGCCGGAGCATCGTCCCCCGGCGGCAGCCCCTCGTACGAGGAGCCCAGCTACGGCGGCGAGCCGGAAGACGACGACATCCCGTTCTGAGCGGTCCCTCACCCCCCTGGCCCCCCTCTCCCAGCCGCACTCCCGGTCTCCCGGGAGAGGGGGGAAGGGGAGGACGGCACAGTCCAGGACCACGGTCCCTGTCACCGGCTCCGTGCTCCCTGTCGCCGGGACCGCAAAGCGCCCCCGGGCTTCGCGGTCCATGTCGCTGGCATCGCCAGGCGCGTGGATGCGGACCGTGGTCCCTGTGACAGGCATCGTCGTGCCAGTGACAGGGACCGTGATGCCTGCAGCGCGGACCGCGAAGCCCGGTCCGGACCCGCGAGCCCGGTCACAGGCACCGTGGTCCGCAGCCCGCGCTTCGTGGTCCCGGTCACCCCGACCGCGGTCCCGATCACGCGCCGGGATCGTTCCGGCTCTGCTAGACTGGGGCACCTGATCTCGATCGGATCCTGGGTTCCGACGAACGGGCGGTGTTGCGCGACGTGCGCGGCGCACCGCCGCCCGCAGGTGCGCCGTCCATGCCGAAGAGCGAGCAACCTCCCGCGGAGCCGTCCCTCTGGCGGCGCGTCTGGACGCGGCCGGAGCCCGAGATCTCCGACGCCGCCTTCAGCGGCGAGCTGTTGATCGCAGGCGTCCGGCTCCTCATCGTCCTGATCCTCGTCTACATCCCGGCCAACGAGTACATCCGCTCGCCGCTCGACCGCGATCCGCGCGCCCTCCTGGCGATCGCCGGCGGCGGGTTGCTCGGCGCGTTGATGATCTATTCCGCCACCCGCCGCAACTGGGGCCGGTCCTGGATGGGCTTCGCCAGCAGCCTGCTCGACGTCAGCCTGGTGAGCGGGCTGCTCTGCCTGTTCGTCCTCCTCGGCCGGCCGCAGGAGGCCACCAGCGACCTGGTGATCTTCCCCCTGTATTTCCTGGCGATCGGTGCCACCAGCCTGCGCTACGACGCGCGCATCTGCCTGGTGACCGGCCTCCTGTGCCTCTTACAGTATGTGGGCCTGGCGCTCTGGGCCGAGGCGCTGGCCGCGGGGATCTTCCGCTGGGGCGACCAGCTCTGGCGGATCGTCCAGCTCGCCGGGGCGACCCTGCTCGCGGCCACGATCGTCGTGCGGGCGCGGGAGCTGCGCCTGCTCTCCACCCGCGACCGCTTCACCGGCCTGCTCAACCGGGCGGTCTTCAACGAGCAGCTCGAACGGGAGGTGGCCGTGGCGCGGCGCGAGGACGCACGCTTCGCCGTGGCGATGCTGGACATCGACTGGTTCAAGCGCTTCAACGACACCTTCGGCCATGCGGGAGGCGACGAGGCGCTGCGGCTGGTGGCGGAGACGCTGCGCAGCTCCTGCCGGGAGAGCGACGTGGTGGCGCGCTATGGCGGCGAGGAGTTCGCCCTCATCCTGCCGGGGGTGCGCAGCAGCCGGGCGCAGGACCTGCTGGAGCGCTTCCGGCGCACCGTGGCCGCCACGCCGATCCACCTCTCCGGCCGCGCCCGGCCGGTCTCGCTGACCGTGAGCATCGGCGTCGCGAGCTGGCCGGAGGACGGCATGACCGCCGCCGAGATCCTCGCCTGCGCCGACCGCCGCCTCTACCAGGCCAAGGAGAGCGGACGCGACCAGGTCGTCGGTCCTCCGCGCGGGCCCGCCCGTCCGGCCGAGGAGCAGGCCTCAGACGAGACGGACGAGATGTCGCTGGCGCCGATGATCCCGCCGGATCCGTAGACCTCACCCCCTGTCCCCATAGGCGTTAACTTTGCTCTGGGAGGGGAGGGTGGCCCTGGGAGCGCCGGCGCAAAGTAAGCGCCTATGGGGACAGGGGGTGAGGCTACGCGCTGGCGGTGCCTGCCGGGGCGTCCCTGGCCCACGCTCTTACGCTTCACCCAGGTCTTTCAAGACAGCTTCGATGAGCGCCCGATGAATATAGATCCCGTTCGCCATGAGTGCCTCGAGATGTGGCTTGACCTCCGGGATCAATCCAGCCTTTTTCGCGCGTCTCAAGAGGCCGACCGTGCCGATGCGGCGAATGCCCAACCTCTCCGCGACACGGCGCGCTCTGGCGTCGTCCAGGAGAAGCAAGGCATCTGAAAGCCTCTGAGCCAGAGCAATGGCCTCAGCTTCGCCACGGTCCACCAGGATGGTAAGAGGCTCTACCTGAAGCTGATCAGGCACCTCGAGCTCGATCCATGTAGCCTGACGGATCACTGCGGCGCCCGGGGCCTCCCGGCTGTAGAGGGTGATCTCGTCGCGCACAGCTGGAGGCATCAGAACCCTCGACGCCAGTTTGCGGAGAATCTCGAGTTGCCCAATACGGGCAAGCCCGATCAGAGGACTCGAATCTGCGACGATGACCAGCTCAGTCATCCCACAGCTCGTCGCGGATCTGGTCCTCAGCGAGGTTGATCACAGGAATCTGGCGTCGGCCGAGCTCGTCCATAAACCGCAAGCGGGGAATACCCGCCAACTCGCTCGCCTTGCCGAGAGACAAACGGCGGAGCTCGAACAACCTGGAAGCGAGCAGAAAGCGCAGCTCCTGCTCCAGCTCCTGAGGCTCCTGGCCTGATGCGATCAGGAGGTCTTCACTGTAGGGGATCTCGAGAACTCGCATGATGATTCCTCACTCACCAGCATTCTACCAGCCGCCAAACCCCACGCCCCGTGATCGGAGAAAGGGGTGAGGTCAGGCGCTCGCGCTGGCCGTGATCTGCTCCAGGGCCTGGCGGATGTTCTCCAGCCGCTCGCCCCGGTCGCCGCGCATGAAATGGACGTAGTCGCGCGCCGAACGCAGGGTGCGCAGGCGCTGCCGGTAGGTGTCGAGGCGGCGGTGGGCCTCCTGCCGGCGCTCTTCGAGAGCGGGGTGCTCCAGGCGCGCCACCACGTCGGGCAGGGCCTCCAGGGTGTGGCAGAGGAGCAGCACGTCGCAGCCGGCCGCGAAGGCGGCCTCGGAGCGCTCGGCGAGGTCGCCCCAGTCGTCCAGCGCCTTCATCTCCAGGTCGTCGCTGAACACCAGCCCGTCGAAACCCAGCCGCCCGCGGAGCAGCCCGCCGATGATCGGCGCCGACAGGGTCGCCGGCCGTTGCCCGGCGTCGTAGGCCGGATAGATGGCATGGGCCACCATGACCGCGCCGGCGAGCCGGGCCAGGGTCTCGAAGGGATCGAGGTCCGCCCGCAGCACCGCCGAGGTGAGATAGACGGAGGAGACCTTGAAGTGGGTGTCCTCGGCCGCGCCGCCGAGGCCGGGGAAGTGCTTCAGGCAGCCGCCCGCGCCGCCCGCGTGGAGGCCGCGCAGGAAGGCACGGGCGCGCGGCACCACCTCGGTCGGGGTAGTTCCCAGATAACGGTCGTCGAGGGCGTTGTCGCGCTCGCGGCGGTCGAGGTCCACCAC
The DNA here is from genome assembly GCA_963842525.1 of uncultured Holophagales bacterium. Lineage (GTDB taxonomy): Bacteria > Acidobacteriota > Thermoanaerobaculia > Multivoradales > UBA5704 > UBA5704. The sequence continues at coordinate 1,890,525 of CAWJGT010000003.1, read as the reverse complement.
CGGCGCGAAATCGACGTCCAGGTCGAAGAGCCGCAGCGCATGGCCGATCCACTGCCCGGCCTGGAACGAGAAGCTGGTCGGCTTGCGGGCGAGGAGCGAGGCGGCTGGGGCAGGCCCCACGATGGTGCGCAGGCGGTCGACCCGCCCGCCTTCGGCGTCGATCGCCAGCACCGCATCGGGCAGCACTTTTCGGATCTGGGTCGCCAGCTCGCCGAGCTGCTCGGCATCTTTGATGTTGCGCGCGAAGAGGGTGATCCCGCCCGGCTGGTATCGCTCCAGCAGGGAGGCGGACTCCGAATCCAGCTCCGGACCCGGGATCCCGACGAAGACGTGCTCGGCGGCGTTCATGGTGCGGCTCTCAGACGAGCCGCGATTTTAGACTATGTAGAAGGTTCAATGCCGCCAGGGGCGACAATCGGTCGAGATCGACCTCCCGGAGGACGGAGGCGACCACCTGCTCCGGCGGGGCGAAGAGGGCGAGCTGGGCCGGCTCGCCGGCCTCGGGAGCGTTGGGGCCGCGGGCCAGGCGCGGCTTGCCGGTGAGGTCGTATTCGTGGGACTCCAGGTTGGCGAGGACCTCGCCGGCGCGGGTGATCACCTCGGCGGGCAGGCCGGCGAGCCGCGCCACGTGGATGCCGTAGGACTTGTCGGCGCTCCCGGGCACCACCCGGCGCAGGAAGACGATGCGGTCCTCCCACTCCTTGACCGCCATGGTGCGGTTGACCACCCCCGGCAGCAGCGAAGCGAGCTCGGTCAGCTCATGGTAGTGGGTGGCGAAGAGAGTCTTGGGCCGCCGGTGCGCGTGCAGGTACTCGACGATGGCCCAGGCGATCGACAGGCCGTCGAAGGTCGCGGTGCCCCGTCCCACCTCGTCGAGGATCACCAGGCTGTGGTCGGTGGCGTGGCGCAGGATGTTGGCCGTCTCGATCATCTCCACCATGAAGGTGGACTCCCCGCGCGCGAGGTCATCCGACGCGCCCACGCGGGTGAAGATGCGGTCGATCACCCCGAGGGTCGCCTCCTGGGCCGGCACGAAGCTCCCGGCCTGCGCCATCAGGGCGATCAGCGCCACCTGCCGCAGGTAGGTCGATTTGCCCCCCATGTTGGGGCCGGTCAGCAGGACGATCCGGGCGCTCTCGTCGAGATCGGCGTCGTTGGGCACGAAGGCGTCGCGGCTCGCCTGCTCGACCACCGGGTGCCGGCCGTCACGGATCGCGATCGGCCCTCCCGCCGGCTCCATCCGCGGCTGGACGTAGCGGTGGCGGGCCGCGGCCTCGGCAAAGGAAGCCAGGCCGTCGAGGGTGCCCACGGCCGCGGCGAGGCCGGTCAGGCCGGCAGCCGCGGCGACGATTGTGACGATGAGCTTCTTGAACCAGTCCTGCTCCAGGGCGATCTGCCGCTCCTCGGCCGAGAGGATCTGCTCCTCCAGCTCCTTGATCTCCGGCGTCACATAGCGCTCGGCGTTGACCAGGGTCTGCTTGCGGATGTAGTCGGCGGGCACCCGCTCCTGGTTCGCCCGCGTGACCTCCAGGTAATAGCCGAAGACCCGGTTGTAGCGGATCTTCAACGAGGAGATCCCGGTGCGCTCCCGCTCCCGCACCTCCAGGGCCAGGATGTGCCGCTTGCTGTCCCGCGCCAGAGAGCGGAAGCGATCGAGCTCCGGATCGACCCCGGCGGCGATCACGCCCCCGTCCTGGAGACTCGGCGCCGGGGCCTCTTCGAGCATCCGGGCGAGCTCGGCATGGAGGTCCACGAGCGGATCGACCGTGGCGAGCCGGGCGAGGAGGGGGGCCTGGGCATCGGTCAGCTCGGCGAGGACCGCCGGCATCTCGGCGAGGCCGTCGCGCAAGGCCGCGGCCTCGCGCGGGGTCATGGTCCCGAGGACGGCGCGGGCGAGCAGGCGCTCGGGGTCTCCCACCCGGGCCAGGCGCTCGCGAAGGCGTTCGCGGCGCGGATGGTCCGCCGCCAGCTCGCCGACCGCGCGGTGGCGCTCCACGATCGCGGGGGGATCGACCAGCGGCCGGCGCAGCCATTCGCGGACGGCGCGTCCGCCCGGCGCGGTCACGGTGCGGTCGAGGACGGCGAGGAGGGTGCCGCGGCGGCGGGGGCCCGCCAGCTCGGCGCGCTGGCTGCGGAAGACCTCCAGGTTGGCAAGGGTCGAGGCGTCGAGGACCATGCGGTCCCGCGCCTCCTGGACGGCGATCCCGCGCACGTGGGAAAGCTCGCTCTTCTGCGTCTCCTGGGCGTAGGCGAGCGCTGCCGCGGCGGCGCGCACGGCGGGCTCCCCCTCCTCCAGGCCGAAGCCGCGCAGGGTGGCGACACCGAACTGACGCAGCAGCAGCTCGCCGGCCCGGTGCGGATCGAACAGCCGGTCGCCGGTCAGCTCGGTCCGGCACGGGCACTCCCGCTCGGCCCAATCGACGATGCCGCGAGGAAAAGCCGCGGCGCCGTCCCCTCCGCGGCAGGCATGGAAGAGCACTTCGCGCGGGCGCAGCAGGGCGAGGTCGTCCACCGCCTCCTCGGGCGAACGCCAGCGGCGGATGAAGAAGCTGCCGGTCGACAGGTCGAGGAAGGCGCCGCTTCCGCCCTCTCCATCCCATACCAGCCCGGCCAGGAGGTTCTCCTCCTTTCCGTCCAACAACGCGGGATCGCTCAGCGTGCCGGGGGTGACGACCCGGGTGACCTCGCGCTTGACCAGGCCCTTGGCCTGCGCCGGGTCCTCGACCTGGTCGCAGATGGCCACCTTGAGGCCGGCGGCGATCAGCTTGCCGAGATAGGACTCCAGGGCGTGATAGGGAATGCCGCACATGGGGGCCTCGTTCCCGGTCCCCTTGTTGCGGGCGGTGAGCTGCACTTCCAGGAGCGGCGCCGCCCGCCGGGCGTCCTCGAAGAACATCTCGTAGAAATCCCCCATCCGGTACATGAGGACGGCGTCCGGATGCTCCGCCTTGACCTCCAGGTACTGGCGGAGCATGGGGGTCAACGACCCGAGGGAGACGGGAGCGGCGAGAGACGGCATGGAAAGAGAGATTATCGGTTCCCCGCGGGGGCGACAACAGGGGCCGCCTATACTTCCCCCATGCCCCCCTCCCCCCTCCTCCTCGTCCTCGACGCCGGCTCTCCCTGGGTGAGCGCGGCGCTGGCGCGGGACGGCGAGGTGCTGGCCGAGCGCGCGGCCGGGATGGAGCGCTCGGCCGGTCAGATGCTGGGGATGATTCGCGACCTGCTCGCCGAGGTGGGAGCGCGGCCGGCGGACCTGGGCGGCGTCGTGGCACTGCGCGGGCCGGGGAGCTTTACGGGGCTGCGCATCGGGCTCGCCACCGCCCTCGGCTTCCACCAGTCGCTGGGCATCGCCGCGACCGCGCTCGACACGCTCCAGGTGCTGGCCGCCGCCGCGTCCGGGTCCGCGGATGATGTTGTCGTGGCGATCGTCGACGCGCTGCGCGGCGAGTGGAGCGCCCAGGCGTTCTCCGGAGAGATCCCGCCCCGGCCGTTGAGCGGGATGGAGCTGCTGCCGGGGAGCCGCCTGCCGGAGCTGTTCGCGGCGGGGGCCGGAATGATCGTGGGCTTCGGCGCCTCGCGGCTGGCGGACCTGCCAGGCTGGCCTCCGGAGATCCGCCTGCATGAGCCCGGCCCTTCCCCGCCTCTGGCCTCGGTCGCGGCCCGGCTGGCGTCCGGACCGGACGCCGTCTGGGACCCGGCGCGTCTGATCTCTCCTCTCTATTCACGCCCCGCCGCCATCTCCCTCCCCCGCTCCCGCAGGCCCACCCCGGAACCCGTACGACCGTGACCGATCCGCTCGTCATCCGGCCGGTGCTGCGCGACGACCTGACCCGGATCGCCTGGCTCGAGGCGTCCACCTTCGGAGACCCCTGGTCCCTGGAGATGCTCGCCGGCGAGCTCGAGCAGCCGACCGCCCTCCTCCATCAGGCCTCCTGGGGGGAGTTGCCCGCGTGCGGCTACTCCGCCTTCCGTCATGGCTGGGGAGAGGCGGAGCTGCTGCGCCTCGCGGTCCTGTCCGCCGAACGCCGCCGCGGCGTCGGCCGCGCCCTGGTGGAGCACGGCCTGGAGCGGCTGCGGCAGGCGGGCATCAAGACCTGCCTCCTCGAGGTCCGGATCGACAACGAAGCGGCGATCTCCCTCTATCGCGCCCTCGGCTTCGCGCCGGCGGGAAGGCGCCGCGGCTACTACCGGGACGGCTCGGACGCCCTGGTGCTCTCGCGGCCGGTGTCCTCACCCCCCTGACCCCCTCTCCCATCTCCCTTCCACCCCCCGCCGGGAGAGGGGGGAGAAACAATCGTCGAAAACTCCGCCGATTCTCGCTCTTCCTCTCAGAGGGTGTCCGAACGCGCTCCCGCTCGGGGAGCGGCCAACCCTCAACTTCTTTTCCCACGGAGGAAACCGAACATGCGAATCGGCATCATGCGAGGAGCCCTGATCCTGGCGCTCGCCCTGGCCGTCGCCGCGTCCGCGGCCGGCATGGCCCAGGACAAGCCCGTATCCGGCAAGGCCGCGGCGCCCGCGGCCAGCGGCGTCCAGGTCGCCATCGACCCGGCAACGGGGCAGTTGCGCGCCCCCACGCCCGAGGAAATGCGAACGCTGTCCGCTTCCCTGGAGCAGCTCTTCCGCCAGTCCACAGAAGACCTGAAGCCCGAGGAGCGCGCCGACGGCACGCTGGTCCTCGACCTCCAGGGCAGCTTCCTCAACGCCGCCCTCATCCAGAAGAGCGCGGACGGCACCTTGAAGCTCAACTGCACCAGCGACATCCGGCAGGCCCGCGCCCTGTTCGGCCTTGCCCCGGCTCCCCGGCCACAGCCGGCGGCGGAAACGGAGTAATGCCATGAGACAGCGCTTCTTCACCCTGCTCTCCGCCCTCGTCCTGGCTGTCCTCGTGGCGCCGCCGGCCTTCGGCACCGCCACCATCAACATCGTCAACCTCGACGCCGGGACCGGTCTCGGCTTCGACGACCCCACTGTGGTGGCACCGGTCGGCGGCAACCCCGGGACCACCGTGGGCGCCCAGCGGATCAACGCGTTCCAGCACGCCGCCACCATCTGGAGCGGCATCATCAACAGCAGCGTCCCGATCTTCGTCCAGGCGACCTTCCATCCGAACCCGCCGCTCGCCTGCACCCCGACCGCCGCGACGCTGGGCGCCGCGGGGACCATTCAGGTCTTCTCCAACTTCCCCAACGCGCCCTTCCCCAACACCTGGTATCACGGCGCGCTCGCCAACTCGCTCGCCGGCTTCGACTTGAACCCCGGCCCGCCGGGGACCAACGCAGACGACATGATCGCCTTCTTCAACGACCTGATCGACAACCCGACCTGCCTTGGAGCCACGAGCTGGTACTACGGCCTCGACAACAACCATGGCGGCAACATCGACCTCGTCACCGTGCTGCTCCACGAGTTCGCCCACGGCTTCGGGTTCTCTGAGTTCGTCAACAAGACCACCGGCGCGCTCGCTGGCGGCCTGCCCGACATCTACACCCGCTTCACGTTCGACACCGAGGTCAACCTGCACTGGAACCAGATGACCAACGCGCAGCGCGTCGCCTCGGCCATCAACACCAACCGGGTCGTGTGGGACGGACCGGACGTCACGGCAGCCGCGCCGTCCATCCTCATCCCCGGCACGCCGGCGGTGACCATCACCTCGCCGCCGGCGATCGCCTGGACCTACCGGATCGGCGCCGCCGACTTCGGGCCGCCGCTCTCCAGCCCCGGGGTCAGCGGCAATGTCATCCTCGCCAACGACGGCGTCGGCGTGACCAGCGACGCCTGCGAGCCGATCACCAACGGAGCGGCCATCAACGGCAACCTCGCGCTGGTCGACCGCGGCACCTGCCCCTTCACCCAGAAGGTGGCGAACGCGCAGGCGGTCGGCGCCGTGGGCGTCCTGGTGGCGGACAACGTCGCGGGCAGCCCGCCCGCCGGCATGGCCGGCGTCGATCCGACGATCACCATCCCCTCGGTCCGGATCAGCCTCGCCGACGGCAACAGGTTCAAGGCGCAGCTCGGGGTGGGGGTCAGCGGCACCCTGGGGATCAACATGTCCGTCCTGCTCGGCGCGGACCCCAACGGCCACGTGCTGCTCTGGGCCCCGAACCCGGTCCAACCGGGCTCCTCGATCTCGCACTGGGACGTGATCGCCTCCCCCAACCTCCTGATGGAGCCCGCCATCAACGCCGACCTCACGCACGGGGTCGACCTCACGATGCAGCAGTTCACCGACGTCGGCTGGACGGCCTGCGGCAACAACATCCTCGAGGCGCCGGCCGAAGTCTGCGACGGCACCGACCTCGGCGGCGCGACCTGCGCCAGTCAGGGCTTCACCGGCGGCACCCTGTCCTGCAGCGCGACCTGCGCGGCCTTCGACACCTCGGGCTGCTTCACCTGCCGGAACGGTTATTCCACCGGATCCTGGGACCAGCCGGTGCCCACCGGGACGACGCCCGGGAGCGTCGCCGGTTACCTCTACGATCCGGCCGGCGTCTTCCAGTACAAATTCACCGCCGACCTGGTCTGGACCAGCTCGGCCGGCGGCACCCTCGTCAACGGCATCCTCTACGACGGCCTGGCCCCCGACCCGGACTACACCGTGTCGGGGACGTGGACCTTCACGACGACGAGCTCGGGCGAGTTCTCCGCCCGGATCTTCAATGCCGCCTCCGGGATCGCGGTCGGCAAGATCTCCGGTGGGTGGAGCGACAACCCCTCCCCCACCGTGACCGGCGCCTATCGCGCGCACTGGAAGATCTGCGAGTAGGCCCACAGCCCATCCCCAGGCCGGCGCGGCTCCTCCGCGCCGGCCTCCCTTGACTACCCAAGCCGCACGGCAGGGTGCTATCCTCGGGCCGGAGCATGGTGACCCCAGCTACCATCACGTCCCGCCCCTCCATCCAGGAACCCGGGCGGGAGCGTATCCGGGAGACGATCCGCCGGTGAGCGTCTCGCGCCGCAGACCCGCTCTCTCTTCTTTCACTCACAGCCCAGGTCCATACGGACCACCCTTCCGCATCCTTCAAGGAGGCCGATGCCATGCCGAACAGGGATGAAGCCCTGAAGCAGGAGCTGATTCAGACCGACGACGACTTCCACCGCTTGTACGAAGAGCACCAGGAGTACGAGCGGCGCCTCCAGGAGCTGAACCACAAATCGCTCTTCTCGCAGGACGACGAGGCCGAGGAAAAGAAGATCAAGCTCCACAAGCTGGTGCTGAAGGACAAGATGGAAGAGATCCTGCGGCAACACCGCGAATCGCGGGTTACCGCCTGACGCGCCGTCCCATGAAGTTCGCCCGCGAAGCCTGGCCCTTCGTCCTGCCGTTCATCTTCCTGGCGGTCCTGCTCCTCTTGCTCGGCCACTCTGGATGGGGAGCGTTCGCGCTCGTCCTCGGCCTGCTGATCCTGCTCTTCTTCCGCGATCCGTCGCGGCGCTACGAGGGGGAGGCCGGGGCCGTGCTCGCCCCGGCGGACGGCCTGATCACGCGGGTCGACACGATCGAGGACCCGGAGATCGGGCCCGGCCGCTACCATCGGGTCGTCACCTTCCTCTCGGTGTTCGACGTCCACGTGCAGAAAGCGCCGGCGGCGGGCGAGGTAACCGTCTCCCGCCATACCGCCGGCAAGAAGGTCGCCGCCTTCCGCGAGGACGCCGGAGAGGTCAACGAAAAGCACCTCACGGTCATCCGCCGCCCGGACGGCGACCTGGTGGGAGTGCGGCAGATCGCGGGCCTGCTCGCCCGCCGGGTGGTCTGCTACCTCAAAGAGGGGGACCACGTGCACCGGGCACAGGCGATGGGCCTGATCAAGTTCAGCTCGCGGGTGGACCTCCTGGTGCCGGAGAGCTACCAGGTCCTGGTCAGGAAAGGGGACCGCCTGAAGAACGGGGCCACCCCGGTGGCCCTGCCGCCAGGCCCAGGAGGGACGACATGATCATCGAGCCGGCCTCTCCGGCCCGCCGCAGGATGGGCCAGCGGGTCCGCCGCGGTGCCTACCTGCTGCCGAGCCTGTTCACCATCGGCAACATGCTGCTCGGCTTCTACGCCATCGTCTGCGGCTACCGCGACGGCGACTTCCAGAAGGCAGCGCTGCTGGTCTTCGCCGCCGCCCTCCTCGACTCCCTGGACGGCCGCATCGCCCGGCTGACCGGCACCGAGAGCGACTTCGGCAAGGAGTACGACTCGCTGGCCGATGTCATCACCTTCGGGGCCACGCCGGCCCTCCTGACCTACTTCTGGGGGCTGGGCGACTTCCATCCCGACGCCTGGCTGCTGTCGCTCTTCTACATGGTCTGCTGCGCGACCCGGCTGGCCCGCTTCAACGTCCAGACCAAGATCGTGGACGCCCGCTTTTTCGTCGGCCTGCCGACGCCGGCGGCGGGAGGGGCCATCTGCTCGCTGCTCTTCTTCGCGCCCGACTCGCAGTGGCGCGTCTGGATGCAGGTGCTGGTGGCCACGGCCCTGCTGGTGGTCGGCGCCCTCATGGTCTCGACCTTCCGCTATCCGAGCGGCAAGAAGGTCGACCTCCGCAAGCGCTGGAGCTTCCGCGCCCTGGTGCCCATCGCCGCCGTGGTCCTGACCATCTATTTCATCCCGCGGGCGGCCTTCCTGACCCTGGCGATGCTCTACACCCTCTATGGGCCGCTCGCCTACTTCGTGGGCCGCCTTCGTCCTGGCGGTGCCCGCATCGACGACGGCGCGCCTCCACCCCCACCGGCCGAGGTCCCTCCATGAGCGGCATCGCCATCCTCCACCCGTCGAACCTCCTCGGCAAGGAGCTCCTGTCGACGATCGAAAACCGGTCCCGCCAGTGGCAGGAGATCCGTCTCCTCAGCACCCGCGAGGACGAGATCGGAGGCCTGACCGAGGCCGCCGGCGCCGCCGCCCTGGTGACACGCTACGAGCCGGAAAGCCTGCAAGGGGTCTCGACCGTCTACTTCTGCGGGCCGATCGCCGCCAACCGCCCGCTCTTCGGCGATCTTCCGCCCGGAACGACCGGCGTGGTCCTCTCGCCCGACGCCACCCCGGAGGACGGTACCCCGGTCGTAGCCGGCGTCAACAGCGAAGCGGCGCGGCCGGGGCAGACCCTCGTATCGCCGCATCCGGCGGTCGTGCTGCTCGCCCACCTCCTCCACCCGTTGCGCGGGCTGGGCCCCGAATCCATGGTGGCCACCGTGGTCCAGCCGGCCTCGATGCTCGGCGATCCCGGCATCGAGGAGCTCTTCGAGCAGACCCGGGAGATCGTGGCCATGGTGCCGCGCCGGCCGACCCCGGTCTTCGGCTCCCAGCTCGCCTTCAACCTCCTGCCGACCACGGCCGACGCGCTCTCCTTGACCGAGACCCTGCAGGCCGTCCTGGGCGAGCAGCAGCCAATGGCCCTCCAGGTCGTCCAAGGTGCGGTCTTCCACAGCCTCTCGGCAAGCCTCTACGTCCGCTTCGCCAGCAACGTTGGCATCCAGGCCGTGCGCAAGGCCCTGGCCGCCCATTCTCATCTGGAGCTGTCGGACCGGCCCCGCCATCTGGGACCCATCGATGCCGCCGCGAGCGAAAAAGTGACCTATGGCCCGGCACGCAAGGACGTCCTCGGCGGCTTCTGGATCTGGGCCGTCATGGACAACCTCACCCGCGGCGGCGCGCTCAACGCAATCGAGATCGTCGAAGCGATTCAGTAAGGGCGCTTGTTGCCCTACTCGTAGTGCGTCCACATCCGCAGCACCTTGACGGTCTGGATGTCGTCAAGGATCTGGTAGACGAGCCGATGCTGGATGTTGATGCGCCGGGAGTACGCTCCAGCCAGATCGCCGACGAGCTTCTCGTACACAGGCGGGGTGCGATACGGGTTCTCTTCGAGAATCGCGAGCAGGCGTTGCGCCTTCGGCTTCAAACCCGCGGCCGTGAGGTTCTTCGCATCCTTCTTGGCTTGCTTCGTATAGACGAGCGTCCAACTCACCAGTCGAGATCCTTTTCGCACTCCTCAACCGGCGTGCTCATTCCTTCGAGAATGGACTCCCTCATTCCGGGGAAGGAGACGAGATAGAGGGTCTCTTGTACGGCCCGCCAGTCCTCCTCGGCAACGAGGACTGCATTGCCGCGCTTGCTGGTGATCTGGATAGGCTCATGCGAGTCAGCCACATCGTCCAGCAGCTTGTAGAGGATCTTGCGGGCATCGGTGGCGGTGATTGTAGTCATTCGCTGTCTCCTTCGGCGTACGGAAAAGCGTACGCGAAGAGTGGGACCACGTCAACCTTGACCCGTCGAGGGCGTCGAGGGCTGTGCTAGCGTTTCGAGCCCCATGGACCTCCGGCCGCTCCGTCGCCATCGCGACTTCCGGGCCTTGTATGCGGCCCAATTCGTCACGTTCCTGGGCAGCATGGTCACCTACGTGGCCCTGCCGTACCAGATGTTCAAGCTCACCGGTTCCTCACTGGCCGTGGGCCTGCTCGGCCTCGCCGAGCTGCTGCCGCTGCTCATCACGGCCTTCGTGGGCGGCGCGCTCGCGGACACCATGGACCGCCGCCGGATGGCGCTCGTCACCGAGGCAGGCCTGGCGCTGGGGAGCGGCGCGCTTGCCTGCACCGCAGTCTTCGAGACACCCGCCTGGACGCTCTATGTGATCGCCGCCTACATGTCGGCGCTCAACGGCCTGCAGCGCCCCTCGATCGACGCGCTCGCGCCCCGGCTCGTCGACCATGACGAGATCCCCGCTACCGCCGGACTGGCCGCTTTCCGTGGCAGCGTAGGCATGATCGCCGGACCCGCCCTGGGTGGCGCACTGATCGCCTCGACCGGCCTCGCGGCCACGTATCTCTTCGACCTCGCGAGCTATGTCTTTTCGTTCTTCGCGATCCTGACCATCCGCTCGGTCGTACCGCCGGAGTCGACGGAGAGCCCGAGCCTGCGCAGCGTGGTGGACGGTTTCCGCTATGCCTGGAGCCGGCAAGAGCTGATCGGAACCTATGTCGTGGATTTCGTCGCCATGATCTTCGGCATGCCGCTGGCGCTCTTTCCCGCCCTGTCCCAAAACCTGGGAGGTCCCCGCGTCCTGGGCCTTCTCTATGGCGCGCCCGCGGTTGGAGCGCTCGTCGCCAGCTTGGCGAGCCGTTGGACGTCCCGCGTTTCACGGCACGGTCTGGCGGTGATGCTCGCGGCCACAGCCTGGGGCATTGCAATCATCGGGTTCGGTTTCAGCCGCCGGCTCATCCCTGCCCTCATCCTGCTGGCCCTCGCCGGAGCGGCCGACGCCGTGAGCGGCATCTTTCGCATGACCCTGTGGAACCAGACCATTCCCGATGCCCTGCGAGGCCGCTTGGCGGGAATCGAGATGGTGAGCTACATGAGCGGCCCGCTCCTCGGCCACGTCGAGGCCGGCCTGGTCGCAGCGGCCTTCAGCGTGCAGGTGTCCGTGGTGTCCGGAGGAGTGCTCTGCGTGCTCGGCGTCCTCCTTTGCGGCATGCTCCTGCCGCGCTTCGTGGCCTACGACGCGCGTAGTTATGATGCGACCGTAAAGGAGACCGCCCATGTCCAATAACTACGGCAGCCAGACCATGGTGGAGCCGCTGCGGCGCGTGCTGGTGAAGCGGCCGGAAGCGGCTTTCGCCGTGGACGACCCGGCGCTCTGGCACTATGCCGGGCGTCCTGATCTGGAGGAGGCGCGGCGCGAGCATGACGCCCTGGTGGAGATCCTCCGCGGTGCCGGAGCCGAGGTGATCGATCATCCTGAGGCCCAGCCGGGCCGGGCCGATGCGATCTTCGTTTTCGATCCGGCTCTCGTCACCGACCGCGGCGCCGTGATCCTGCACATGGGCAAGGAGTTGCGCCGTGGCGAAGAAGCGGCCCTGGCCCGGCACTTCCAGGAGATCGGCGTGCCGATCCTCGCCGAGCTCCATGGCGAGGCCACTGCCGAAGGGGGCGACCTCCTCTGGCTGGACCGCCGGACCCTGGCCGTGGGTCAGGGCTTCCGCACCAACGCCGAAGGGCTCCGCCAACTCCAGGAGGTGATGGCCGGTCTGGATGTCGAGATCCTGCCGGTTCCGCTCCCCTACTTCACCGGCCCCGCGGCCTGCCTCCACCTGCTCTCGCTGATCAGCCTGGTGGACCACGACCTCGCCGTCGTCTACCCGTCTCTTCTGCCTGTCCCCTTCTGGAAGACCTTGCACGACCGGGGTTTTCGTCTGGTCGAGGTTCCCGACGAGGAATTCCCGACCATGGGTCCCAACGTCCTGGCTCTCGCTCCGGGCCAGTGCCTGATGCTGGAAGGCAATCCGGTTACCCGCCGCCGACTGGAAGAGGCGGGATGCCACGTCCTCATCTACCGCGGCCGGGAGCTTCTCCCTGAGGGCCGAGGGCGGCCCCACCTGCCTGACCCGGCCGATCTGGCGCTCGTAGGGTTTGTAGCGATCGAGGACGTTCACCCCAATAAGAAGACCACCTCTTCCGCCTCTTCGCCCCGCACGACTCCCTTCTCTTCACGCACGGCTGTGAATCCGCACTTCTCCAGGACCCGTCGCGAGCCAACGTTGTGCTTGACCACATGTGCGTGGAGAGGCCTTGCGGGTTCCTGATCCAGAAACAGCTCGAGCGCTCTCGTGGCGATGCCTCTGCCCCAGTGCTCCTTTCCGATCCAATAGCCGATCTGGCGCTCTCCGGACATGTCAAAACTGAGTATGTAGCCGGCCACTGTGCCGTCAGTGATGATCGTTTTCTTGATCCCACTGGCATCAGACAGGATCTTGGCCCAGTGGTTCATAAATTCTCCGTAGTCCCGGCCTGGGAAGGCGGCCATCAGCGTGGCCTCAGGGTCGAGTTGCTGAAAAAAGAGGATCGGAAGATCGTCCTCTGTTACCTCGCGGAGCAGCACATCCCCTGTCATACGCCATGCCTCTATGTGATTGAGCTTTCGGTGCTTAAATCCATCCTACGTTGCTCTACTATTTTCGTCAATGGCAGTGACTTCTCGGAGCCCGCAAGCTTGCAGGAGGGCCGGGAAAAAAGGCCAAGGCGTGGCTTGGGCGGCCACGCCCTGGCAAGCATATAGGGCCGCTTCTTTGTCTGTGCTTCAGGGTCGTGCGGCAGCGGCACGGGGTCCTACCTGCGCTCGCGGGCCGGACGGGTGAAATCGTCCTGCTGCTCGGCGAACGTCTTCAGCCGGTTCCAGAAGAGGTCCGCGATCTCGCGATCGCCGACGTCGCCGTGCCCGGTCGGGTGCTCCCTGTCGGATTGCGTGTTGAGGTACCAGACGTGGAGCAGTTCGTGGAGGCCCCGGATCTCGGGTGGATTGAGGCGCGCACCCGATCGAGGGCGCGCACGCCGTTGCCGTATGTCTTCGAAAGCCCTGTAATGGTCAGCACGCCATTCCCTCCTCCCGGTCACTCTCCTCTGGGACGAGAGGACCGGGCAGAAGGTTCCCGTGAAACCTTCGGGCCGTCTCCTGCATCCCAGGGACGGCCGCAAGGGAGGAGGCCGATCGGATGGAACCTTTCACCAGCTCGCTCCAGCACGTCCTGGCCGAGCTCGAGCGCATCGACCTGCTGATCCGGGCCCAGGCGCAGAGGGCACGGCAGACTCATGCCGGAGATGCGGACTTCCTCGGGCTGTATATCTCCGAGCAGGAGGTCGACGCCCTGCTCGCCCGCTCCGCCGGAATGCCGCGGTGGGCTGCTACTCCCTTGCCCCTGGAGATTGGCTTGCCCCTAGAACGCCTGGCCCAGGAGATCGGGGAACGCAAGGCCGGAGGCGCTGTCGATCTGCGGCTGGACGGGCTGGCGCGCCAGTTCGAGCTGACGCCGTTCGATGTCGACGTCCTCCTGATCGCGCTCGCTCCCGAGATCGATACGCGGTATGAGCGCCTGTTCGGCTTCCTCCACGACGACGTCACCCGCAGGCGCCCCAGCGTCGATCTGGCGCTCAACCTGCTCTGCGCACGTTTCGAGGACAAGCTCGCCGCCCGTGCCCGCTTCGCACCCGGCGCACCGCTTTTGCGCTGGCGCCTGGTCGAGCTGTTCGACGACCCATCGCGGCCCCAGCCGCCCTTGCTCGGCCGCCAGCTCCGCGCCGATCCCCGCATTGTGAGCCATCTCTTCGGCGCGGACGACCTCGACATCCGGCTCGCTCCCTGGGTGCGATGCCTCGATCCGGAGGCTCGTCTGGCCGGCCTCGTGCAGCCCGCCGGCCTTCAGGAGAGCCTGCGGGCGCTCGCGATGCCAGGAGCTGTCCTCTATCTCCAGGGTCCTTCCGGCGTCGGCAAGGAGACGACGGCCGAGGCTCTGTGTGGCGAGCTGGGGCTGAAGCTCCTCACGATCGACCTCGAGCTCCTGCTCACCGATCCGGCAACCTTCGAGATCGTCCTGGACCTCGCCGGCCGCGAGGCCGTGCTCCAGCGGACAGCGCTCTTCTGGAAAGGTTTCGACCGGCTGCTGGCTGACGACCATGCGGCCCCACTCAAATCGTTCCTTGCAAGGCTGAAGGAGAACCGCGGCCTCGTCTTTCTCGCGGGCGAGACGCCCTGGGAGCCGGTTGATTTCCACCGCATCGAGCTGCCGGCTCCTGACCAGCGGGAGCGCGTCGAGATCTGGCGCAGGACCCTCCTCGCCACGGACCTGGATCTCGACGCCCTGGCCGGCCGCTTCCGCTTCACAGGCGGGCAGATCCGCGATGCCGCGGCAGCAGCGCGACGCCTCGCGCTGCTGCGCTCGCCTGAGGAAGGACGGATCGAGGAGGCCGATCTCCACGCGGCATGCCGGCTGCAATCGAGCCGCAAGCTCTCGACGCTGGCCCAGAAGATCACGCCCCGGCGTCGGTGGAGCGACATCGTCCTGCCGCCGGCGCGTCTGGAGCAGCTCGGCGAGGTCGCGGGGGCGATCCGCTCGAGATCCCGCGTCTACGACGAATGGGGCTTCGGCCGCAGGCTCTCCCTGGGCCGAGGGGTCAGTGCCCTCTTCGCAGGCCCTCCGGGCACGGGTAAGACCCTGGCCGCCGAGATCCTCGCAACCGAAATGGGGCTCGACCTCTACAAGATCGATCTTTCGAACGTGATCTCGAAGTACATCGGAGAGACCGAAAAGAACCTGGCGAAGCTGTTCGATGAAGGGCGGGCTTCGAACGCCATCCTCTTCTTCGACGAGGCGGATGCGCTCTTCGGCAAACGCACCGAGGTGCGCGACTCGCACGACCGCTATGCCAACGTCGAGGTGAGCTTCCTGCTCCAGCGCATGGAGGAGTACGAAGGCGTGGTGATCCTTGCCACGAACCTGCGCAAGAACATGGACGAGGCCTTCGTGCGCCGGTTGCATTTCCTGATCGATTTTCCGTTCCCCGGAGAAGAGGACCGCCGCCACATTTGGGAAGGTCTCTGGCCCGCGGAGCTGCCGCGCAGCGCGGACCTCGACCTCGGCTTCATGGCGCGCCGCTTCGAGGTCGCCGGCGGCAACATCCGCAACATCGCCGTCTCTGCCGCCTTCCTCGCCGCGGCCAATGGGGGCGTGGTGACCATGGACCACCTGATCCGCGCCACGCAGCGCGAGTACCAGAAGATGGGCAAGGTGGTCCGCGACGGGGAGCTTGCATACTCATGAATGAGCGGGAATTGGTTTTGAAATCTGAGCGGCAGGCCCAGCTCCTGCCGGCCCCGGCGATCGACGAAGCAACACCCGTAACCGCGGGGAACAGCCTCGCGGCCTCGGTCCTGCGCATGCAGCGGGACTACGGCAACCGGTACGTGCAGCGCGTCGTGGCCTCGGCCCGCGAGACGGAGCGCCCGCCGCAGGAGGCGGTTTCGCCGGTCAAGGAAGAGATCCCCATCGACAAGAGCCTGCAGGATGCCGAGGACGTCAACCGGGAGCTCGGCATCCGCTTCATTCAGCTCACCGTTGGCAGGCAAGGGGTCTTCCTCGAGAAGTCAGAGGCCGCTCTTCTGTATGACCGGCTCGGATTGCGCCAGCTCGTCAGTAACGAACAGTCTCGCGCGAATGTCAGGGCACGCCGGCCGGGCGAAACGATCGAGTATCAAAGCGACACGCGGACCGTGCGCACGATCCAAGACGCGGTCAAGAGCGACCGCATCGCGGCAGAGCAGCGGTATCAGCGCGCCTTGGAAGAGCTGCGCAATGCCCACTATGCCGAAGATGCGATCCTCAGCTTCTACATCGGCCAAGCCAATGGTCTGATCAATCTCGTGAACGGTCTGCTCGATCTGCCCGTGGCGCCGATCAATCTAGGCCTGAAGCTGGCGGGGCGGACGGAGATCCATCTCCTCGGCCGCATCCCGAAAATCCCCTATGTCGGAGAGTATGCGGAGAAGTACAGCTCGTCCATCGAGACCGGCGCCGCCATCGGCCTTGCCTTGGGTCCCAATCTCCTTGCCGAATCCGCGGAGCTGATCCGGTTGGCCGCTCCCGAGAGTTGGGCTCGATTCCTGAACAGCTTCTCGGCGCGGCTCCTCGGTCTGACCGTCCGCGGGATCAACGTCGGGGAACAGATCAGCAGGATCTTCAAGCCGATCCTGACGCTCGGCAACGTCTCCGCATATCTTGGCAACGTCGTCGATGTCGTCCAGATCGTCAGACAGCTCAGATACGGATACAAGCTTACGGCGGGTGGCAAGAAGGTGCCGTTGACCGCGGACGAGGCGGGCGAGCTCCTGCAATCGCTGCTCGTGGCGGCGTTCGGGTTGAAGGACATTCCGAAGCTGGGAGAAAAGCCAGAGCCCGGTCCGCGGAGTGAAACCTCTCAGGCCCCACCCTCGGAAGCGCCTCCTGCAGCTTCCACGCTTCCCGAGCGTCCGGCAGAGCCAGTCCTACAGCAGGAACCCTCCCGGCCGGTCGAGCCAGCCGGACCCTCCGAAATCAGGGAGCCGGCTTCGAGATCAACCCAGGAGGCCGAGAGCGCGGCCCCACCCTCACAGCCCGAGCCTGCTCCGGAGCTCACGAGGCAGGCCGAGCCGCAGCCTGAATCCGCCGAACGGCAACCGGCCGCCGAGCCGACACCGCCACCCTCCACTGCCAGCTTGCAATTCCAGAAGATCCTCAACCCCGAGGGCACGGGCTTTCAGGATCCCGGGCTGCAAGCCCGCTATGAGGAGTACGTCGCGCGGCAGGAGCGCGGGAGCCTGGAGGTCGCCAATCCTATGACCTGGGCCGGCTTCCAGACGACGGGAGGGGCATACGATCGCCTGAAAGCCCTTCTTGGAAAAGATTTCGATCTTGCAAGCCTGCGCCCGGAGCGCCCCGTGCGCCTCATCGACTGGAAGGCCATCGTGCGGCCCGAGACGTACGATTTCCTTCGTCTTCAGGCTGATTTTTCACTCCTGCTGTCCAGGATCGACACTGGCCTCTTCGATCGCTTGGGCAAGCTCCGTCAACGCGGCCTTAGCGGCTCCCAGATCATCGAGCCTCTTTTCAACATCCTGAAAGGCAACATCGGAGAGATCCTGTCAACTGACATCCAAAACCGGCACTTGGCCAGGGTCCGCACGAAATTCAGCGACGCGCAGATCTACACGGGAATTCGAGCCCGGCAACGCCCGGGGATCGCGTCGACTCTCTTCACCGACAACATCATTGCGACCAAGAGCGGCGACTTCCTTTACATCCATGCTGTCTTCGAGGTCAAGTCGGGCCCGACCGGAGGAGCGGAGGCGCAGACACAGGTACACCGATGGATCGAACGCAATCTGGACACCGGATTCCAGATCCGGGTCGACGGCGAGTGGTTCACGTACAAACCTGCCAGAAGGGCGGAAGGTACGAGACCACCCCAGGCCTTTGCCTTGGCGAGAGGGAGCCGCGTTCTGATCTCGCCAGAGGGCACCGAGCGGCTTGGCCTGGGCTCGGATGACCAGGTCGCAACCAACGTCTATAGAGAAGCCCTGCCCCAGACTGCGGCTGAGATCTCCTACCTGGCGCGTCTCGTCCTGGAGCAGCTCGTGCCGGCCCGTTCTGAACAGACCGCACCCTCCCCCTGAAACCTTTCGCCGTCGCCGGCATCCAATCGGTCTGAAGCAGGACGAGACCGAAAGGACACGGAACGACGGCCATGATCGACGACCTGGACATATCGCTGGAAGAGCTGCTCAAGCTTGAGCTGCCGCAGGATCTGGTGTCCCAGATCACCATCAGCTTCGCCGCTCCGGACAACCAGTTTCCGCCGGTGTCGGTCGCGCTGCCGGCCATCGATCTCTTTCTCTATGACCTGCGCGAAAACCGCGAAGCTCGCACCAGCGAGTGGCGGCTCGAGCGCAACGGTGACGGCCCAGCAATCCGCAAGGCCCCGCCGGTGCGCGTCGACTGCTCGTATCTGATCACTGCCTGGCCGAGTGATGGCTCGACCACGCCGGCTCTCGACGAGCATCGCCTGCTCGGCGAAGTCATGAAGGTCCTGCTGCGCTTTCCCATGCTGCCGCCCGCGGTGCTGCACGGGAGCCTGGCGGGCCAGGAGCCGCCGCTGCCCACGGCCGCCCTCCAGGCCGGGCGCATTCAAAGCGTCAGCGAGCTCTGGCAGGCGCTCGGCGGCAAGCCAAAGGCCGCGCTCAGCTACACGGTGACGATCGGCGTCGAGCCCGATCTGACCACCGTGGCAGGTCCACCGGTCCTCGAAAAAGTCCTCCGCCTCCAGCAGGGAGCCGGAGAGAGATCTTAAGGAGAGACGCTCATGCCCCAGTATCTTGCGCCCGGAGTCTATGTCGAAGAGGTGCCTTCGTCCGTCCAGCCGATCGCCGGCGTGGGCACCAGCACCGCCGCCTTCATCGGGCAGGTCGAAGATGATGTCCGGCTACCACCCCGGCCGGGCGGCTCCGAGCCGTATGAGCTGCCGATGGCCGATGTGCCGCAGCTCATCACGAGCTGGGAGGGCTTCCGCACCCGGCTCGGAGATTTCCAGGAAGGCAACAGCACCCTCGCTCATGCGGTCTATGGCTTCTTCAACAACGGCGGCACGCGTTGCTGGGTGGCCCGCTTCGGCGCATCTCTGACGGCCGCAAACGTCACATCGGCCCTCGAACGGCTCGCCACCATCGACGAGATCTCGCTGGTCGCCGTGCCCGGCGCCGAGGATGCCGCCATCCAGACCGCGGTGATCGATCACTGCCGCAACCTGGGTGACCGCTTTGCGATCCTCGACGGTCAGGACACGGCCGAGCTCACCCCGGAGGCCATCCAGGGCGAGGTCGGCAACAGCGATTCCGCCGCGATGTATTACCCACGCATCCAGGTCTTCGATCCGGTGTCGGGCGCGCCCCTTGCCGTGCCGCCCAGCGGTCACATCGCCGGCGTCTATGCCCGCGTGGACACCCTGCGCGGCGTACACAAGGCGCCGGCCAACGAGGTGATCCGCGGCGCGCTCGGTGTGCAGCACCGCCTGTCCCGCGCCGACCAGGCCGGCCTCAACCCGGCAGGGATCAACGTGATCCGCGACCTCGACGGAAATGTGACGGTTTGGGGAGCGCGCACCCTCGGCGGCGACGCGAATGGCGAATGGAAGTACGTCAACGTGCGGCGCCTGTTCCTCTTCCTGCGCGAATCGATCGATCAGGGAACCCGATGGGTGATCTTCGAGCCCAATGATCCATCTCTGTGGGCACGCGTGACGCGCAACGTCTCCGCCTTCCTGACCAACGTCTGGCGGTCCGGGGCGCTGTTCGGAGCCACGCCGCAGGAAACCTTCTACGTGCGCTGCGACGCGTCGAACAATCCGCCCGAGGTGCGCGACCTGGGGCAGCTCGTGGTAGAGGTCGGGCTTGCAGCAGTACGGCCGGCCGAGTTCCTCGTCTTCCGCATCAGCCAGTGGGCTGGGCCGGGACGGTAACCAATGATCACCCCGCAGACCCCCGGCGTCTACCGGCAGAACGTCTTCCCCGCGCCGCCCGCGGGGCTGGCGACCGGCGTGCCGGTATTCCTCGGGCTCGCTTCCGAGGGAGAGACGAACGTGCCGCGGCGCCTGACCCGCCTCGCCCAGCTCTCCGAGGCTTTCGGGGCGCCGCGGCCGGGCAGCCATCTCGCCGCGGCCGTGGAGGGCTTCTTTGCCAACGGCGGACAGGAGTGCCTGGTGGTGCGCCTCGCCGAGGGCGGAGACTCTCTGCAGGGTGGCCTGGCGGCGATCCGGCCACGCCAGGACCTCGATCTGGTCTGCGCGCCGGACGTGTTCGCAAACGGCCTGGAGACGGGGTTGCGGTTGCAGTCCGAAATCCTGGCGCATTGCGACGCGGCCGGCGATCGCATCGCTCTTCTCGATTCGGTCCCGGGCTCCGGCGTGCTGGACCAGCGGCGGAGCCTGTCGGGGACGAACGGCGCTCTCTATCACCCCTGGGTCCGGCCGCGGCTGGACGGTCCGTTCGTCCCGCCGTGCGGCCATGTCGCGGGCCTCGTGGCACGGAGCGACCGCAACATCGGGGTCCACAAGGCCCCGGCCAACGAGGCCCTCGACGGTGTCGTGGAGCTCGCGGCAAACGTGAGCGATGTGGAGCAGGCGGCGCTCAATCCCGAGGGGATCAACGTCCTGCGCGCCTTCCCCGGCCGTGGCATCCGGGTGTGGGGGGCCCGCACCCTGTCGCGCGAGGCCGCATGGGCCTATGTGAACGTGCGGCGGCTCTTCCTGACCGTCGTGCGCTGGATCGAGCGCAACCTGGCCGGCACCGCGTTCGAGCCGAATGACGCAAGGCTGTGGAATCGCTTGACGCGCGAGATCACGGCCTATCTGAGCCGCCTCTTCCAGGCCGGCGCGCTCCAGGGGCGGACGCCCGCGGAAGCCTTCTTCGTCCGCTGTGACGCGGAGACGAATCCGCCGGAGGAACGCGAGGCCGGCCGCGTGGTAACGCTCCTCGGCCTCGCGCCGCTGGCCCCGAGCGAATTCGTCGTCGTGCGTATCGTCACCGGCTGATAACAATCCATCTCATCACAGCTTTCTTCGTCATAAGGAGAATCGATCATGGCGACTGGAGATCGCAAAGACCCCCTCCGTTCTTTCAACTTCCTGGTGGAGATCGACGGCATCACCCGCGCCGGCTTCCGCGAGTGCTCGGGCCTCGACTCGTCCCAGAACCCGATCGAGTACCGCGAAGGCAACGACGGGTTGACCACGCGGAAGCTTCCCGGGCTCAACACCTATACGAACATCACCCTGCGCTGGGGCATCACCGACGACGCCGAGCTCTGGGAGTGGCGCAAGAAGGCGGCGGAAGGCCGGGTCGAGCGCCGCAACGGCTCGATCGTGCTGCTCGACAGCGCGGGCGAGGAGAAGGTGCGCTGGAACTTCCGCAATGCCTGGCCGAACCGCTGGACCGGCCCGAGCTTCAACGCCACCGGCAACGAGGTGGCGATCGAGGCCATCGAGATCGCTCACGAGGGGCTGGAGAGGGCCTGATCCATGACGCTCCAGACCGAGCATCCCTTTACATTGCCGCGCGGCTTCCTCGACGCGGAGGGCAACCTCCACCGCGAGGGGGTCATGCGGCTGGCCACGGCCTATGACGAGATCGCGCCCATGAAAGACCCGCGAGTGCAATCCAATCCGGGCTATCTCGTGATCATCCTCCTGGCGCGGGTGATCACGCGGCTGGGGACGCTGGACCAGGTCAATCCCAAGGTGATCGAAGGGATGTTCGCCTGCGACCTGGCCTACCTGCAGGACCTCTACCGGCGGCTGAACGAGGAGGGTCACAACCGCGTGGCGGTGACCTGTCCACACTGCGAGGAAGCCTACGAGGTGGAGCTCGCAGGCTCGGGACGATGATGGGCTACCCCTCGGACCGCCTGTTCGAGGAGGTAGCCTACCTCGCCTATCACTTTCACTGGCCGCAGGACGAGATCCTGCGGCTCGAGCACCGCGACCGGCAACACTGGGTCGCGGAGGTCGCCCGGATCAACCGGCGGCTGAACGAGGAGAGCGCGCAGGCGCATTAGAGGACGACCATGCCGACGCTGGGACTGGATTCGCGCAGGGACCCCTATCTCGCCTTCAATTTCCTGGTGGAGGTCGAAGGCCTGGTGGTGGGCGGCTTCTCGGAGGTCGGCGGCCTGGAGATTGAAACGGTTTTCGAGGACTACCGCGAGGGCGGGCGCAACGAGTACGTGCACCGTCTGCCCGGTCCCACGCGGTATCCCTCGAACCTGATCCTCCGCCGCGGGGTCACCGATATCGCCACGCTCTGGAGCTGGCATCAGGACGTGGCCGCGGGCCTCGTGGAGCGCAGGAATGGCACGGTCTATCTCCTCGATGCCCAGGGACAGCCTTCGATCTGGTGGAGCTTCCGCGAGGCATATCCGGTGCGCTGGAGCGGGCCCTCGCTGCGGTCCGAATCCAATGCGATCGCCGTGGAGACGGTCGAGCTGGCGCACCGCGGCCTCTCGCGGCCCGCGGTCAGCCGCGACGTCTCCAGCCAGGGTGGCACGCTGAGCACGTTCCGTAATGCCTTCAGGTGAGCCCATGAGAGACATGGACGGTGAAACGACAGAGCTGGGACAGAGTCTTCTGCGGCGCGCGACTGAGCCGGGGGTGGTGCGGCGGATGCGGGCGCGGGCGAGCCTCGGAGGATCGACGCTCGCGGCCGACATTCTGCAGCGGTGGACGCCGGGGATGGCGAGCGGTCCAGGAGGCGGATTGGTTTATGCGAGCGTTGGTGCCCCGGTGGCTCCGGTGGCCCCTCACCCCTTGGCCCCCTCGCCCATCTCCCTCCCCCCGACCGGGAGAGGGGGGACGGCTTCGAGTTTGCCTGAGGTGAAGGTTGCTGCGGTGGCGGAAAAAGTCGTTTTGCGACCGGCGGTTGTGGAGATCGGGCCGGCGATTGTAGCTCGCCGCCCCGGGTTGACACCCGGGGCTACCCAGTTCCGCCCTCCGGGCTCTGGGAACCCTGACTCTCTTGAGCCCGGAGGGCGACATTCGGTAGCCCAGGGTGTGAACCCTGGGCATGGGCGGGACGCGGCGCCTCCTATTGAACCGAATATGCCCATCGTCCTTGTACGCGCTCAATCAACCGGCGGGTCCGGGGGCGGCGCCCTTCATGGGCGCGGGCACGTAGCCCCGGGTTTCAACCCGGGGCGGACGGGCGACCCTATGCCTTTGGGAACCCCACGCGACCGTGCCATCGCCCCTGAAGGGGCTCGAAATCATGATCGGGGCCTCCCCGACCCCGGGTTGAAACCCGGGGCTACGTTCCCGCGCCCACAAGGGGCGCTTCTGCTGCCTCCCATGCTTCCTCTTGAAATCCCAGGTTTTATGCCTGCGCCTTTTTCAGAGGCTTTACCCTTGCCCATTCTCAAAACAACAACGCCACCACCTGTTCCAGGGAATGAGGTCGCGCCAGAGAGCCGAGACGCGTCCCCCCTCTCCCGGTCGGAGGGAGGGAGATGGGAGAGGGGGACAGGGGGTGAGGTTCTTTCGATGAAACCTGAGCCGCCCGACGGCATCCAAGGTGGTGAGGTCGCGGACGACCTCGCGGAACGGGTGATGCGACAACTGGCGCGGTCGATTGCGGTCGAGCGCGGGCGCCTGGGAGGCCGGTGAGATGGCTTTGGAAAAGCTTACGATTGCGGTCGAGACGCGGAACCGGGTTTATGGGGTGCCGGTCCCCGTGCTCTTCAATCCGAACCAGCTCCGGTTCACGCAGGACGCACGCTGGGTGCCGGCGCCGACCGCGCAGCGCACCGCGCAGTCGAGCTACACCTACAGCGCTCCGCTCACTCTCGCGGTCGATCTCTTTTTCGACACCTACGAGCAGGGGGTCGATGTGAGCCTGATCACCCGCCAGATCGCGCGGCTGCTGCGGGTCCAGGGCGATCTCGGACGGCCGCCGCGGTGCCGGTTGCAGTGGGGCCGCTACAACTTCGGCGGCTTCCCGTGGGTGCTGCGGAGCCTGTCCCAGACGTATACCCTTTTTCTTTCCGATGGCACGCCGGTGCGGGCGACCCTGGGGTGCAGCTTCACGCAGTGGATCGACCCTGAAGAGGAGACCCGCGAGGTCCCGGGGCTGGCCGGCCTGCCGGCCGTGGTGCGCACGCGCGTGCTGCGCCAGGGGGACACGCTCTCCAGCATCGCGGCCGAGGAGTATGACGACCCCGGCCTCTGGCGATCCATCGCCGCGATGAATGGCATCGACAACCCGCGCCGGATGACGCCGGGCATGGTGCTGTCCATTCCGCCGCGGAGCTGAGCCATGGTACTGCCTCTTGCCGCCGACCGCCTGGCGCCGCGCTTCGAGCTGCGGCTCAACGGCGGAGAGCTCCTCCCGCAGGCCGAAGCCGACGTGGTCGAGGTGTCGGTGCTCCAGGACGTCGCGGCGCCCGGCATGTTCGCGCTGCGCCTGCGCAACGAGGACCGCGAGACCGGGCGTCTCACCTGGTCCGATCACCGCCTGTTCTCTCCCGGCGCCGAGGTGGAGGTCCGGATGGGCTACGGCGCCGGGCTGGGGACCGTCATGATCGGTGAGATCACGGGCCTGGAGCCCGAGCTCCGGATGGACGAGCCGCCGATGCTCACGGTGCGCGGCCACGACCGCCGGCACCGCCTGCTGCGCGGTCGCAAGACCCGCTCGTTCACCCAGATCCAGGACAGCGAGATCGCGCGCCGGATCGCCCAGGAGGCCGGGCTCACGGCCGAGGTCGAGAGCACGAAGAACGTCCTCGAATACGTGCTGCAACACAACCAGACCGATCTCGAGTTCCTCCAGGACCGCGCCGGCCGCCTCGGCTTCGAGGTCCTCGTCGAGGGGCGGACCCTCAGGTTCCGCTCCCACGCGAACACCGGCTCCCCGGCCCTCACGCTGACGCGGCAGGACGACCTCCTGGAGATCGACCTGCGGCTCTCGACCCTCGGGCAGGCCGCTCAAGTTGAAGTGCGCGCCTGGAACCCCAGGGACAAGGAGGCCTTCGTCGGCCAGGCCGCGGCCGGCGGCGAAGGGACCACCATGGGCGGCTCCGTCACCGGGCCGCAGGCGGTGCAGAGCGCGTTCGGCTCGGCCGTGGCCCGCATCGTGGACGAGCCGGTCTTCCTGCAAAACGAGGCCGGACAGATCGCCTCGGGCCGGCTGCGCGAGATGGCCCTCGGCTATGTCGCGGGCGAGGGGGTGGCCAAGGGCCGCCCCGATCTCGCGGCCGGCACCGTGATCCGTATGGACGGCCTCGGCCGGCGCTTCAGCGGCCTGTATTACGTCACCTCGGCGCGCCACACCTGGTCGCCCCGGCGGGGCTATCGCACCGCCTTTACCGTGCGGAGGAACGCCACGTGATCGATCTGCTGGAAGGACGGCTTCGTCCTGCGACGGAGGCCGGACGCATGTACGGCCTGGTCATCGGCGTGGTGACGAACAACCAGGACCCCGACGGCCTGGGCCGCGTCAAGGTGCGGTTCCCGTGGCTTTCCGAAAGCGACGAGAGCCGCTGGGCGCGCGTCCTCACGCCGATGGCTGGGAACGACCGCGGCCTCTTTTTCCTGCCCGAGGTGGACGACGAGGTGCTCGTGGGTTTCGAGCACGGCCGTGTGGAGTTCCCCTACGTCCTCGGCGCGCTCTGGAATGGAAAAGACAAGCCGCCGGCCGACAACGGCGACGGACAGAACAACCTGCGGATCTTGAAATCCCGCAGCGGCCACACGATCACCCTGGATGATACCGACGGCGGCGAGAAAATCGAGATCGTCGATGCGAGCGGCAAGCAGAGTCTCGTCTTCGACGCCGCGCAGAACACGATCACGATCACGGCCGATCAGGACATCGTGATCGAGTCGAAAAACGGCAGCGTGAAGATCACCGGCCAGATGGGCGTCGAGATCTCCGCGCCGGCGGGAGCGGGCAGGGTCGAGACGGCGCAGAGCCTCGACCTCCGGTCCAACGCGCAGGTCAACGTGCGCGGCTCGGGCATCAACCTGAATTGATCGGTTTTCCGGAGCGATGCCATGGGACAGCCGGCGGCCAAGCAGGGGGATCGGATCGTGGCGACGGACACGCACATCGTCTTCGTGCCGACGCCGGCCGGGCTGATGCCCACGCCCCTGCCGCACCCGTTCTCCGGGCTCCTGGGCGGCGGTCTGTCGAGCGATGTCAAGATCCAGGGCCTCCCCGCGGCCACGGTGGGCAGCACGGCGGACAACACCACGCCGCACCTGCCGACGCCGCCGGGAAATTCTTTCCAAAGGCCGCCGGCCAACCGGGGCACGATCCGGACCGGTAGCGCGACCGTGAAGATCAACGGCCAGGCCGCCGTGCGCAACGGCGACCGCGCCGAAACCTGCAACGACCCTGTGGACCTCCTCGCCGGCACCGTGGTGGCGGCGGGAACGGTGCGGATTGGATAGGACGAGATGAGATCCGAATTCCTGGGTGTGGGCTGGCGGTTCCCGATCGGCCTCGAAGGAGGTCAGATCGGCCTGGCACCTTACGAAGAAAGCGTGCGCGAGTCGATCTGGATCGTGCTCGCCACGGCCCGCGGCGAGCGCAGGATGCGGCCGGATTTCGGCTGTGGCATTCACGATCTCGTGTTCGCCTCGCCGACCGGCGAGACCCTCGGCCGCGTGGAGACCGAGGTGCGCAATGCTCTGACCCGCTGGGAGCCGCGCATCGAGCTGCTCGGCGTGAGCGCCGACCGCGACGAGAGTGAGCCTTCGCGGCTGCTCCTTCAGATCGACTACCGCGTGCGCGTCACGAACAACCGTTTCAATCTGGTGTTTCCATTCTATCTGGAGGGAGCCGCCAATGCCGTCGCTTGAGGCCCCCCGGATCGATCCGCGCACCTACGATGACGTGGTCGCGCAGGTGGAGGACCTGGCGCGCCGCCACTCCGGCTGGCAGCCCACAGGGATGGACGCGGGCGGCGCCCTCGTCCGCGTCTTCGCGAATATGGCCGGGCAGGTCATCGAGCGCGTGAACCGCCTGCCCGAGCGCAATTTCCTTGCATTTCTCGATCTGATCGGAACCCGGCCCGAGCCGGCACAGCCGGCGCGGACGCCGCTGACCTTCCAACTTGCCGCGGGCACGCAGGTGGATACGCTGGTGCCGGCCGGCACGCAAGTGGCCACGCTCCAGGAAGGGGACGCGGAGCCGGTCGTCTTCACCACCGAGCGCGACCTCGTCGTCACCCGCAGCCGGCTCGTGGCCGCCTTCGCGCGCGAGCCGGAGACCGACCGCTCCAGCGACCTCACGGCCCTGGTCGACGGCCGGTCTGCTGTCCCCTTCGCGCCTTTCCGCGGCGCCGAGCCCGCCGCGCATTTCCTCTACCTGGGGCACTCTGCGCTCGCGACGCCGGAGACGAAAGACATCACCCTCCGCCCTGACACGTCCGACTTCTCCCCCTGGGTGACGTCCGTGGCCTGGGACGCGTGGGACGGCACAGCCTGGCGGCCGGTCCCGTCGGAGGCCTATGCCGTCAACCAGGGCGAGGTCCGGTACGTCGAGATCAGCCTGACCGGCGTGCCTCCCATCCCGCCGCGCGCGGTGAACGGGGTCGTGAGCTCCTGGCTGCGGGCACGGCTGACCGTGCCGCCATCCAGGGACGGGATCACGGTCGCCAACGTCGATGTGACCCTGTTCATCAACCGCCGGGATGCCGCGGCGCAGGAGATCCCCGAAGCGGGCCTCGCCAACGACCAGCCTCTGGACCTGAGCCGCGACTTCCGCCCCTTCGGCGACCGGCCGGCGACTGGCGACGTCTTCTACATGGCAAGCGACCAGGCGTTTTCCAAGCCCGATGCGGCCGTGGAGATCCATGTCGGGTTGACCGGTGTCGAGCCGGCGCAGACGGTCACGCCGCCCACCTGGATCCGCGTCCTGCTCGCCTGGGAATTCTGGGACGGCAGCCGTTGGCAGATTCTCGGCTACTCAGGCCCGGGCGTCACGCCGAACGAGACGGCGGCCAACAACACCTATTTCTTCAGCGATACGACCAACGGCCTGCTGACCCCCGGAATGATCAGTTTTCGCTGCCCGTCCTCGCTCATGCCGGTCGAGGCCGGCGGACAGGTCCGCCGCTGGGTCCGGGTACGGATCGCCCGCGACAGCTACGGCGCCGACACGCGGTATGAGCCGGTGACCGATGCCAGCGGCAATCCCGTGCCAGGACCGGGCAACGTCCCGCTCTACCGGCTCGTGCCCTCGACCTACCGGCCACCGTCGCTCCGCGCCATCCTCCTGGGCTTGTTCTGGAGCGCATCCCTGATTGCGGAGCACATCCTGGCCGAGAACGACCGCGCTTTCGTGGACCGCGCCAGCTCTCCGGACAACTTCCTGAAGGCGTTCGTCGCTGCCGCGGACCCACGGCCGACCCTCTACCTCGGCTTCGACCGCGCCTTTGCGAACCGCGAGGCCTCGCTCTATTGCGGGGTATCGCGGAGCCTCTACGATGCGGGCTCTGAGCCGGCCGAGGTGATCGAAGAGGCCGCGATCGCCTGGGAATTCTGGAACGGCAGCGGCTGGCAACGGCTGGGCACGCGCGATGAGACCCGCGGCTTTACCCGCAGCGGCCTGGTGACCTTCGTCGGCCCGGCTGGCTTCCAATGCTCGCTCGAATTCGGCCGCGAAGCCTTCTGGCTGCGGGCACGCTGGGAGCGGGGCCAGTACGCGGTGGAGCCGCGGCTCGAGCGGGTCCTCCTCAACACCACGTGGGCCGTCCATGTCGAGGGAGGCGGCGGGGCGGATGCCGGCAATCTCCCGGCCGGGCGCCTCACCCAGCTCCGCGGCACCGTGCCGTACGTGGACCGCGTCGCCCAGCCCGAGCCTGCCGCGGGCGGGACGGCCGCGGAGTCGCTGGAGGCGGTGCGGGTGCGCGGCCCCAAGGCCCTGCGCCACCGCGACCGCGCCATGGCCGCCAGCGATTTCGAAGACCTGGCCTTCCAGGCCTCGCCGCGGGTGGCAAGGGCCCGAACCCTCTCCGCCAGCGGAGCCGGCGATGCCGGAGCCGTGACGCTCCTCGTGGTGTCCGCTTCGTCAGACCCCAAGCCGGTACCCGACCTGCAGCTCCTCGACCGGGTGCGCACACACCTGGAGGCGCGGCTGGCCGCCACCGCCGACCTTCGTGTCATCGGACCCGACTGGCTGCGCATGACGGTCGAAGCGGAGGTCGTGCCGGCACGGCTCGAAGCCTCCACCGACGTCCAGGCCGCGGTCCAGGAGCGGCTGCGCTCTTTCCTCCATCCGCTGACCGGCGGCCTCGACGGCCGCGGATGGGCCTTCGGAGCCCGGCCCTACCGGTCGGATTTCTATGCCCTGATCGAGAGCACGCCGGGCGTCGACCACGTGCGGCGGCTCACCGTGACCGAGGCGGCGGAAGAAGGCGGGGCGCGCCCAGGCCGCTTCCTCGTCTACTCCGGCGACCACCGGATCCTCCTCAGCAGCGACCTCGACCCCGACACCCCCGGGAGGAGCGCATGAGCATCCCGCAGCCGAACCTCGACGACCGCACGTTCGCCGACCTGGTAGACGAGGCGCGGGCCCTGATCCCGACCCTCGTCCCCGAGCGGACGTGGACGAACCTCAACCCGTCCGATCCCGGCATCACCCTGGTCGAGCTCTTCGCCTGGCTCACGGAGATGCTGATCTACCGGGTCAATCGCCTGACCGCGGACAACACCCGCACCTTCCTCAAGCTGCTCAACGGGCCGGCCTGGACGCCGGGGCCGGACCTGGACGCGGATATCCGCTCTGCATTGCTCGACCTGCGGGCACGCCACCGGGCCGTGACTCCGGACGACTACGAGGTCCTGGCTCGCGAGGCCGATCCGCGGGTGGCCCGGGCGCACTGCGTGCGGCTGCGTGACCTGGAGGCGAGGACCGAAGCGCTGCGGACGCTCCCGCGGGAAGGCCACGTCAGCGTCCTCGTCGTCCCACACCCGGAGGGCGAAGACCCTGCTTCGCGGCCCGGGGCTCCCATGCCCTCCGAAGACCTCCTCCGCGCTGTCCGCGAGGGCCTGGCGCCGCGCCGGCTCCTCACCGTGCGGCAGCATGTCGCCGCACCGGTCTACGTGCCGGTCACGCCGGAGATCGTCCTGGCGACCCGGCCGGACGTGGCCGTCGAGCCTCTGCGGCGGCAGGTCGCCGCGGCCCTGGAGAGGTTCCTCGATCCACGGACCGGCGGACCGGACGGCCGGGGCTGGCCCTTCGGGCGGGACGTCTACGTCTCCGAGCTGTACCAGCTCCTGGAGCGCGACGTACCCGGCGTGGACCACGTGGTCGACCTGGCCCTGGCGAGCGCCTGCCCGGCGGACGCCCCACGTTGCGTCGAGGCCGCTGCCCTCTGGCACGACACGGGCGATCTGATCGGCCTCGCCCTGGATTCCCATCACCTCCCCTGGGCGCGGATCGAGCCGCAGCTCCTCGTCTTCGGCACCCGCTTCGCACCGGTGCGGGTGAAAGCCTGGGTCCGGCCGGAGCTGAATGTGACCCCGGCGGCGGTGCGGCAGGCCGTCAAGTCCGCCCTCCGCCGGCACTTCCATCCCGGCTCCGGTGGGCCGGGAGGCACGGCGCCCTGGGAGACGAGCCTGAACGAGCTGAACCAGCTCCTGACCGGGCTTCCCGAGATCAGCTTCGTCGTCTCGGCGGAGCTGACGAGCGATGCCGGACACATGCTGCCGGGACCCGTGCAGCGAGTGAGCTTCGCAGCCGGCGAAATGGCCGAGCTCGCGGTGGAGGTGACGGCATGATCTCCGACATCCAGGCCAGCCGGTATCTGGACGACCTGCCGGCCATCTTCCGCCAGGAGGGCCCCGACGGACGCTCTGGCTTCCTGGGCCGCTTCCTGCTCGGCTTCGAGCAGGTGCTGACCGGCCTGGGCGATCCGGAGAATCCAGGGCTCGAAGAGATCCTCGAAGGGATCCCAGGCCCGGACGGCTCCGTCCGGCTGGCGGGCGCCCACCGCTTTTTCGATCCCGGGCCGGGCCTGCGCGACGCCCAGCGCGCGCCGGCCGAATTCCTGGAGTGGCTGTCGGGCTGGGTGGCGCTGACCCTCCGCGACGACTGGCGCGAAGAAGAACGGCGCCGCATCCTGGCCGGGATCGCCTCCTCCTACCGCAAGCGCGGCACACCCGACGGCCTGCGCCAGATCCTGGCCGCGTTCACGGGGCTGCCGGCGTCGACCATCACGATCCGGGAGCTTCACGAGCCGCTGGAGGTCGGCGTCACGTCGCGCGTCGGTGAGGACACCGCTCTCGGCGGCGGGCCAGCCCACTACTTCCAGCTCCGGGTCCGGCTGGCGGCACGCGACGACCTCGCCCGCCAGCGCACCATCCTGCGCTCCATCATCGACGCCGAAAAACCGGCGCATTCCTATTACGACCTCTTCCTCGACATCCCGACGCTGCGCGTCGGCGTCAGCTCGACCGTTGGATATGAAACCTTTTTGGGCAGCGTGGCATCGAACGGTCAAGGAGACAACGGCAATGGCTGACAAACGTCTACGTTATTACACAGGCCAATTCCTGCAGGAGCAGGATTTCAATGATGAGCAGGCTTATTTCCTCGACCGGCTACGGCGCCACAACCGGCAGCAGCACACGCCCGGCATCACGGAAGGGCTGACGGCCACCGCCAACCTGGACAGCACCGAGGTGACCGTCGGGGCCGGCACCGCCGTCGACAGCTCGGGCCGGTCGATCGTGCTCACCGAGCCCCGCACGTTATCTCTGGGGTCGTCCCTGGGCTCGCCCGGACCCTTCGCCAACCGCTCGGTCCTGGTGGTGATCTCCTATCATGAAGCACCCTCCGACCCCGCGGCCGTCGGCGACCAGGGGGAGACGCGCTGGAGCGAGAGCCCGCGCCTCGAGATCATCCTCGACTCCCCCGAGGCCCCGGCGGCCGACGTCGCCATCCGCCTGGCCCGCATCCAGGTCAACGGGGTCGGCCGGGCCTCCCTCCACGATTCGAGCGTGCGCCTGGCGGCCGGCGTGCGGCTCGGCAGCGAGGTCTCGGTCGAGAGATTGAGACTGTCTCGCCAGGGGGTGGCCGAAAGCTCCTGGCCGCTCCTCACCTCCGGCGCGACGAGCCGGCTCGACCTGCAGGGAAGCCTCGCCGTCTCGGGCGATCTGACCGTCGGCTCGACGAACTCGAATGTCGGAAATCACATCGCCAGCCGCAGCAACCCGCACGGGGTCAACGCAGCCCAGGTGGGAGCGCTGGTGAGCGTCGCCGGCGTGTCGAACCCCGGCGGCAACATCAGCGTGACAGGCATGGGAGGGATCACCGTCACCGGCAACGACAGCATGAACGACATCCGGATCTCCACCAGCCTGGCGGACCTCGGCGCACTGCCATCGAATCAGTACGACTTCGGCCGGCGGCTCCTGTCACAGATCACTTTCGCCACCCCAACCGCGACCGGAAACTTCACGGTCACGGACACTGTGTCGAGCACCCTCAATTTCCAGCCCAGGTTCATCTGGGCGACAGGTGCGTATTACGCGCCTGTTGCGGGAGCCAACTTCGGCAGCACCACCAACGGCTTTGCCGAGCTCGAAGCCTCTCCCTTTGTGCAGCGAGGCACCGGCATGGTGATGGTTCGGCTCGGCTCAATCCCGTACCAATCGGTTGCGGGGGTGTCGACCGATCAGGGGATTGTGACCTTCTCAGTCCGCGACGAAAGCGCATCGCCCGTCCGCGGAGTGGAGGTGCAGGTCCGGGTGAGCTCCTTGTCCGCGACCAGCGTAACCTACTCCTACATCGTCTCGCTGCCCACGAACGCCACCCAGCTCCTGCCGGGCCTCCTGTTCAACCTGAACGTCGCGTACGTCGGCTGAGGAGATCCGGCAACGCGTCCTCACTCCTGCCGCTTGCGGGCCGCGAGGATGGCCTGGACCAGCTCGTCCGGGAAGTCTTCCTCCTCCGGCTCGCTCAGGGCTCCCTGGGTCAGCTCGATGGCCTGCCGGTAGGTGTCGAGGTAGACGACGCAGCCGGGGCAGAGCGCGAGGTGCTCCTCGAACGCCTGGGTCCTCTCCGGCGGCAGCTCGCGCGCGACGTAGGCCCAGAGGAACTCGATCACTTCCTTGCAGGTCAGATGCTCGGGGTCCTGGCTCATGCCGCTGCTCCTCTCAGGTGTGGATCGAGAAGCGTCCGCAGGGCCTGCCGGGCGCGGTGAAGGCGGATCTTGACCGCGTTCTCGCTGATCCCGAGCAGGGCCGCTGCCTCGCCCGTATCCAGCCCTTCGATGTCGCGGCAGAGCAGAACGGTGCGGTAGCTCGACGGCAGCCGGTCGATCGAGCGCCGGACCAGCGAACAGACCTCCTTGCGCTGCAGCAGGACGTCCACCGGTTCCGGCCAACCGGGCGCGTGGTGATCCACCCGGTGGCCGTCCTCCAGGAAGCTGGGCAGCAGGTCTTCGATCGCTTCCTCCGGCTTTCTCTGCCGGCTGCGCAGCTTCATCAACGCGGCATTGACGACGATCCGGTGCAGCCAGGTCGAGAGCCGGGCGGAGCCCTCGAACTGGGAGATGGAGCGGAACGCAGCGAGGAACGCCTCCTGCACCGCATCGCGCGCATCGTCCTCATCGCGCAGCAAGCGCCGCGCCACCGCCAGCATGCGGCCACCGTACGCATGGACCAGTTGCGAAAACGCGGATTCCTCTTTCCTACGGAGAGCAAGGACGAGGTGCCGTTCATCGACGTCCGGATAGGGCCGGACGGCCGGTTCAGGATCTGGGAGGCTCATAGCGTGGCAAGTATGTTATCCGAAGGCCATTGGTCTTCAGGAGAGCAAACGGAGAGGGTGTTGCGTTTCCCTCAACCACGGGGGTGGAAGCTCAGTTAAAAAAGGACCAGAGCATGGCCTGGACGGCCACGCCCTGGCAAACAGATAGGGCCGCCTCTTCGTCTGTGCTTCAGTTGTCAAACGTTGTACGCGCTGACGGGGAGCGGTCCGGCCTGGGCCCCGGGAAGCCGCTCCCTTGCTCGTGCGATAATTCCGGCGAGCCCGAGCCTCTTCGCCGCTAGTACCCTGTCACGTCGGAAAAGATGGATCGTCCCTCTGTAGGGGCGCCCCTTGTGGGTGCCCCTCCGGAGGGCGGCCATAAGGGCCGCCCCTACATGAAACGCTATCCGTCACTCGGACTGTGACGAGGTCCTGGGCGTTTGTGGTTGCGGAGGCCGAGAGACGCCCTGGCGGATGTGGTGGCCACAAGGGCGGTGGTCGTGGACTAGGGCATCTCTACAGCGTCTGCAGATGGTTCGGTTATCCGTTGGTTTGTTCACCTACCTGCGCTCGCGGGCAGGACGGGTGAAATCGTCCTGCTGCTCGGCGAACTTCTTGAGGCGGTCCCAGAAGAGCTGCGCGATTTCGCGCTCGCCGACATCGCCGTGCCCGGTCGGGTACTCCCCGTCGTCTTGCGTGTGGAGGTACCAGACGTGGAGCAGCTCGTGGTGCAGCGTCCGGGCCATGTTGGACGCGGAGTCCACGCTGAG
Source organism: uncultured Holophagales bacterium (assembly GCA_963842525.1). GTDB lineage: Bacteria > Acidobacteriota > Thermoanaerobaculia > Multivoradales > UBA5704 > UBA5704. The sequence continues at coordinate 1,856,168 of CAWJGT010000003.1, read as the reverse complement.
GGAGGAGATCTTCGGCCCCTCCCCTTGCGGCCATTCCCGCGAGAAGACGCCTTCCATCGGCGTGTCGTTCCTGATGTAGATCTGGTACTTGGGCTGCCCCTTCTCCTCGGGAACGAAGTAGCCGCCGGCGCCTTCGAAGTCCTTCTTGAGCTTGTTGACGAAGTGGATTTCCAAGGTCGGCTTGTCGCGCTTGCCGAAGAGCCGGCCGAGCTGCCGGACGAGCGTGATCCCTTCGGGGATGGAGAGCATCTGTTGGATGGCCTGATGGGCGCGCGTCTGCTGCGGCGTCTCCGGCTGTCCCGGCTCGGCCTTCGTCTTGACGTCGGCGATCTTGCTCCAGACGGTCTGGGCATCCTCATTCGTGGCACCCTGCACGAGCCCACCGACAGCGGGCAGGCCGCCCATGGCGAGAGCCGGCAGCGCGGCCGTGGGCGATTGCGCGAGGATGCGGCGGACCTCCTGCCGGTCGGGGACGGGTCCAAGGGGCGTGGCGGACTTCTCCAGGAACCGGCGCCAGACCGCGGCGGCGGGTTCCTTGTCTTGGATGAACGGCATGTACGTCTCCTGCTAATTGATCCGGCGGCCGCCCCTCAGGATGATGAGGTCGCTGGTCCGCAGGTTCTTGATCTGGATGGTGAGCAGCGGGAAGTCCTGGCTGAACTGCGCCAGCACGCCGGGAGCGACGGGGCTGTCCAGGCCGGAGCCGCAGTAGCTGCAGACTTCCTGATCGATGAGCATCCAGACGGTCTTCCCCTGGAGGTCCGCCTGGGTCAGCTTGCCGGCTTTGATGAGCTGGTCGATGTCGTCCGCGAGGTTGCCGACCAGGGTCTGCTCGGCGTGCCCGTGGGCGGCCGCGGTCTCGGCCGGGGCCTTGTACCTGGGATTGATCGTCGAGGCCTCTCCCTCGGCGTGCGCCTTGGGCGAGCGGCCGAGGAAGAGCTTGCGGGGGCCGACGCCCGGGATGTCGGTGCGCGCGGCTCCGAGGGTGCCTCCCTCGACGGCGGCATCGGACTGCGGGATGTCGATCCGGCCCACGACCCGGCTTTTGCGGAGGTCGTTCTCCAAGACTCTGCGCAGCTCGGGGTGGGTGGTGAAGGGGCCGTCGGTGGTGCGGACCCCTGTGAAGAGGACGTTGCGCTCGGCCAGCAGGGTTCTGAGCCGGTCCTGCTCGCCCTTGGCGCTCCGCGCCTCGTCCTTGCGCTTGGCCTTGCGGGCCCGCCGCGCGGCCTGTTCGGCCTGCTGGGCGGCGGTCTGGAGCTCTTCGGTGGAGAGGCTCTGGCGCCGCAGCTCGAGCTCGTGGGCGGCATCCGCGTCCCCCGACTGGGCCCGCAGGTACAGCTCGGAGGTGGGGAGCGCCTCGACCGTGGAGACGCGGGCGGCCGGATCGAACGCCGCGGCCATGCGCCGGAAGTCCCCCTTGATCCCGTTCGGATAAAGGGTCAGGAAGTCCCGGCACTCGTCGAGCGCCTGGGAGAGGCGGGCGTCGTCGAGGGCGCCGCTGCGGTGCAGGTCGAGGATCTCGAGCAGGCGGAGGCGGCCGGTCCGGGTGAGGTTGGTCTGGCGGCGCACGTCCAGGAACCGGCCGACGACGTCGGGGCCGGCGCCGAGCAGCTTGACGAACCGCTCGCGGCCGAGCTCGATGTGGAGGCCCCGGATCTCGGGTGGATTGAGGCGTCCCTGGAGGTCGAGCATCTGGGCCGGGGTGCCGCCCATGTCCGTGGACAGGGACGAGTTGGCGTGCTCCTGCAGGGCGTGCATCAGGGGGACGGTGTCCGCCAGGATCTGCTGCTGCTCCGCCGCGTTGCGCTCGCGGGCGGCCTGATGGGCCTTTTCGTCGAAAGGTGGCGGCGGCGCCTCTCCCGTCTTGGGCTCCTCGAGGGCTGCCTCCCGGGCCTCGATCTCGGCTTCGTCGAGCTGTCGCGTGACCTTGTCGACGTTGCGCTGCCTCTTGTCCAAGCCGGCCAGACGCTCCGCCAGCTCGGCGGCCCGCGCGCGCCGCGCCTCCGAGACCGGATGCTCGACCTCGGAGCGCAGCCAGGTCTGGTAGTCGTAGCGCAGCTCGCCGGGCCGGACCGGCTTGGCGGGGAGGGTCACCAGTCCCCGGACCTCGGGGACCGGACGGACCGTTGCGGCGGGCTCTGGACTTGCGGGCCTGGGAGGCCTGGGCTTCTCCGGCGTGCCGGGCTCTTCCACCTTCGGCCCGGGCTTGGCAGGCTCCTCGATCTTCGCCGTTGCGGGGGGCGGCTCTTCCACCCTGGCTTCGGGCTTCACCGGCTCTTCGACCCTCGGCGGCGCGGGCAGCGGCTCTTCCACTTTCGCGGTGGCCGTGGGCGGCTCTTCAATCCTCGCCGGCGGCTCGGCCGCTTCGAGCGCGGTGTTGAGCTGGCGCACCTCGTCCGGAGTGAGGACGCGGTCGGTCCCCAGGGTGTTGCGGATGAGCCGCGGGTCGCCGCTCGCCGCCACCCTCCGCACGTGGTTTCTGATGTCCTTGACTCCCCTGCCCAGCGAGACCAGGAGGAAGCCGCCGCCGATGGCGGCCTCGCCGAGGATGTTCGCGACGGCGGTGTCCCTCTCGACGGCGAGCGCCTTCAGGTCCCCCTCGACGGCATTCCCCTGCTCCTGGAGCGCCGCGGCGCGGCTGTGGTAGTCGGCCTCGACCTCCAGGATGCGCGCCTGCACGTCGGCGGTCAGGACCATCCCCTGCGCCACGTCCAGGCCGGCCATGCCGACCAGGAGGCGGCCGTCGCTCAGCACCCTGCCGGAGCGCACCGCCCGGGCCATGCCGCCGATGCCGGCGATCGTGGCGGCCACCTGCAGACAGTCGAGCGCCACCTGGCGGTCGGCGTGCAGCGTGTGGGTCTGGATGCGCTGCTCCAGCCGCAGGCCGACATCGGTCAGCCCGGCGCCGGCCGCGAGGACGCCCGCGCCCGTGCCGACGACGAAAAGGATGCCGACGGGATTGATCAGGGAGATGCCGAGCGCCACGGCGCCGAGGACCAGGGCCACCTTGCCCGCGGCCTGCTGCACGTCCTTCTTGGCGCTGCGGGTGTCGATGGGCGGCCTCTCGTAGAGGGTCCCGTCGGAGAGCCGGACGACGAGACGCACGGTGCCGTCCGGATAGCTGTTGTTGGACTGCCAGTGCCCGGCCAGCTCGTCGAGGGCCGCGATCTCGGCCCGGCGGGTCGCCGTCTGCTCGTCGCCGAACGCGACCTCCACCTCGGCTTCGCCCGAGTGGAGCGGCGGGTCGTACGGCGCCAGGGTGAAGTCGAGCAGTCGGAAGCTGAAGCCGAGGGAGGATCCTTCGTTCCGCCTCTCGCCGCGCAGGGCGACCTGGAGAGGCAGATAGGCGGAGGTGGTGGCATCGAGGAAGCTCCCGTAGGCGATGTATGGCGTAGTGCCGGTCAGCAGCTCCCTCTTCTCCTCGAGCATCTCCTTGCGGTCCGTCCAGACTTCGCGGAACTCCTCGGCCTGCTCTTCCGTGATCTGCCCTCTCGCCTGCATCCGGTCGACGAGCCGGACCCAGAAGTCGGCCTTCTCGACCTCCCGGTCCACCGAGAGAGGCTCGGCGCCGGGCTTGAGACGCAGCTCGCTGCCGACGCGCTCGAACGGGGCCTCCTCGCCGGGGCCGGTGAGGAGCAGGTCGAAGACCTCCTTCTCGCGCTGCGCTTCGCTGACCACCAGGATCGAGACCGGCGGCGGGGTGAAGTCGCCGGTGCTGAACCACCGGCTGGAGACCGTGACCCGGACCTCGTAGCGGCCCTTTTCGCTCAGCTCGAATTCGTAGATGCGGGTGCCGCGCCCCTCGAAGAGGGGGCCGGTCAGGACTTCCTGGCCGTTCGCATCGACGACCGTCCAGTCGAAGGCGGCCATGCTGGGATAGAGGTTGAGGCGCTCGTTGGCGGAGTCGCCGGCGAACTCGACGGCCGCCTTGATGGTGCTCCCCTGGACGAAGGTCCCTACGTCGGGTTGGAGGACGAGCGCCCCCTTCGGCACGAAGGTACGGATCACGTCCAGCGATCTGCGGTCGGGACGCGTGTCCGCCAGGCGGAAGAATCCGGGCGCGGGCTCCACCGGCAGGAGGCCGGGGCGGTGCGTCTTGAACCAGGCCTTGACCTGGGAGTGAAGAGGCCCCTGGATCGTGATGGGGACCAGGCCGCGGCCCGCGGCATCCTCGGGGACCCGTTGCACCCAGAAGACCCCGTTGTCGCGCGCGCACTCCTCGGCGTCCTCCCGGGTGGCTCCCGGGAAGACGTGGAGCACGTAGCGGCCGAAGGTCTCGCCGAGGGGATCGGACCAGGTGAAGTAGTCCCGCGGATGGAAGTACAGGACGATGCCGCCGTCCTCGGTGCGCGCGAGGCGGTACTCCTCGTCACGCGAGAGGGCACTGCGGATCTCCTCCCGCTGCGGCGAGGGGCCGGCCGGGACGGGAGACGGCGTGCGCTGCCTCCCGGCCTCCGCGGCCTTGTGGGCGACGGCCGGTCCGCTGCTCATGGCGTGGCGGGGAGCTCGGCGTGATCCGCCGGATCTTCATGCGCGTCGAGTTGCCGGTCGACACCATGTTCCGGGTGACCACGTCGAGGCCGACATCGATGCGCGCCACGTTGCTCATCAGCAGGACCTCCTCCCCGATGGCCCAGCCGAAGGTCGGCGCTGTGTACAGGTTCGAGCTGAGCTCGACGTTGCACGCGACGAGCTGGTTGCCTCCGGCCTCGAAGGTGTTGTCCGTCAGCGTGATGCGCTGGAAAAGCGGGGTGATGTGGGTGCCCGTGCGGATCGAGCTGAAGGTGTGTGCAGTGACGCGGAATCCGCTCATCCGGTTGCCGGTGGCGATCAGGTCGTGTCGAGCCTGTGAATCGAAGAGTGTGTTCCCCACCTGACTGCTGAAGTTGCGCAGCTCGGTGTAGGTGAGGTCTCCTCCCGGAGCGCCGTAGAGGCTCACGTAGCCGAAAATCTGATTGCTCTCCAGCCGCAGCGGCGACAGGGGAGAGTCGAGCTGGAGAAAGAGGCCGGGGCGCGCCCGCTGCAAGGCCTCGACGCGGACCGCGGAGAGGGTGTTGTTGAGGAAGCCCCGGGCTCCGGCCCGGAGGTTCATCAGGAAGGTGTTGTACGCGGCCTTCGGCAGGTCGGGAAACTTGTTCAACTGCATCTGGATGGCGTCCGACCGCTGCAGGCGCTCGGCCTCGGTGAGCGCAGCGATCCTGTCGTCGATCGCATTGGCGCGCAGCGCGAAAAGCCGCGGCGAGCGCGTCGAGAACAACTGCTGGATCGCGGCCTCGGTGTCGAGCGGCGCGAGGATCGAGACCGGCTCGAGCGTCGGGTCGATCTCCGAGACCTCGACCAGGTTGTCGCGCAACAGGATGCGCGAGCAGATCTGGGGCCGGATCAGGGCAGCCGTGGAGACGCCGGTGATGCGGTTGTCCAGGAAGCTGACCTCGCCGCCCTGGCTCACGAGAGAGCCCGTTCCCTGGAATTCGATGTGCAGGCCCTGGAAGGTCACGGAGGCGGGCGTCTGAATCGAGAATGCCTTGTTGATGATCAGGCGGGATGCCCAGCCGGTGCCGGTGAAGGTCAGGTGGACGTTGCGGTCGCTGAGGAAGACGGAGCTTCGCGCTCAGCACGTGGTCGCCCGGCAGCAGCATCAGGCGGATATCCTGCCTCTGCTGGGTCATCAACGTCTGGATTGCCGTGTCGATGTTGGCGAATTCTCCGCCCGTGCCGACCGTATAGCCGCAGGAGTCGCCGCTGGGACGGGTGTACAGCGTGTCGAGAGCGGCCTGGACGTCCGGCACGCCCGTCCTTCCGTCATAGAGGATCTGCCGCGCGCGGACGTCGCTCAGCAGGTCCAGGGCATTCTTGGCATTGGCGATGGTCTTGCCCTTGTAGAGCGAGCTGTCCGCGGGCTTGGTGTACGCGACGTGCTCGGCGGCGAGCTGCCAGAGACGGTTGAGGGCCTTCTCCACCGTATCGTGGGAGCCATTGAAGAGACCGGTCGTGCAGCCGCTGCCGTCGTAGCCCACATCGCCTGCCTGGAGGGCGGTCAGGGGCGGAAAGGTGGCGCGCGGCGTCACGTCGCCCGTGGCGCTCACCGAGCCCAGGGTCACATAGCGGTGCGTAATGCCCGCCGGCGGAGCCGACTGGACGATCTGGGTTCCGGGCTGGTGGAGGGCGCGGCGGACCGGCACCTGCCAGTAGTCTCCGGCCAGGAAGGTCCGGCCTTGGATGTCGAGGTCGAGCTCGAGGTCGAGGAGCCGCACGATGAGTCGTCCACTCTCGAGCTGGACCGTCGCCCCCGGAGCCGTCCGCCTCGGCTCCTCGACCTGATTGGAGGAGAAACCCCAGGACTTGTTGCTCTGGAGCTGGAGGACGCAGTAGCCGTCCCAGCGGCGCAGGAAATGGCTCTGGTGCGCCTGGGAGGACAGGGAAGGGAACACGGTGTACAGCTCGCCGCGGCCCGGTTGCCAGGAGGTGGCGTAATGGAATCCGAGGGTCTTCTCGTTCGCGAGCTGGTACAGCTCGTAGATCCAGGGCCCGGACCGGAAGGAGCTGGGGGCCTCCAGGGCCTTGTGCTGCTCGGCTCCATTCTCGCGGGACCACTTGAGGACCACGCGGCCCGGCGCGTCCGGAGCCGCGTTCGACGGCCAGGTCACGTCGTGGACCTCCAGGCGGAACAGGTAGTCCCCGCCGGCCGCGTCGGTGCCGCCCAGCGGATCGCCCGAGCTCGCCGCCGGTACGCTCACCGAGAGCGTCCCGTTGCCGCGCGGCGGGTTCTGGCCCGCGTCCTCGGGTTTCTTTCCGGTGGGGGCCCACTTGATCTGGGCCATCGTCTGGGTACGCGTCGTCGTGTCGGCTCCGTTCAGGGCCGGATCGCGCAGCCCTTCGTCTTCCAGCGCGGAGACCGGACGCTCCCAGACGTCCGCATAGACGACGTACGGCTGGTTGGCCTGCGGCAGGGGGGGCGACGGAAAGTCGACCTGCTGGTCGTAGCCGAAGAACGTCGAAGGTCCGTAGGAGGATCCGATCTGCGCGGCCACGCCGCCGGCGTAGACCACACCTGGCCGGATCTCCAGCCCCTGCGCGCCCTTGCGCAGCGCGACGGCATGCTCGCGCGGCACGCCGCTGCCCACGACGTCGGCCAGCCCCGTGTCGAGGCGGGCTTTCAGGATATCGACCAGCTCGTTCCAATCGCGGTCGGTGATCATCCGGCCCTGTTGCTGATAGACGCCGGAGTAGCGCTTGTCGGCGCGGTATCCATCTCTGGAGATCTGTGTCTTCATCTCGTTTTCGATCCTGATCTCGGTTGTCTGCTGCGGCTCCGCCACGGCGGCGGGCTCGTGGTAGGAACGCCAGTCGGTCCCGAGTCCCCTCAGGGGACCGTGGGAGCCAACTCCGACGCCGGCTGACGTACGTTGAAGGAGGCCCCGTTGAGCGCCGTCACCCCGCTCCGCGCCAGGACATCGATGGCCGTGGCGCTCTGCGTCACGGCGAAGCGCGTCAGGTTGAGCTGGAGCAAGGCCTCGTCCGTGATCATCCATCCCCACGTGGGCGCGGCGAGGACGAGGTTCGATTGCAGCGAGACGGCGCCGGCCAGGAGCTGATTGCCGGTGCTGTCGATCGTGTTGTCGCGCAGGCAGATGCGGCGATAGACGAGCCCGGCGCCGTTCTGGGCCTGGAGTCGCTCGACTCTCGCTTTGCCGATGCGGAAGCCGGTCATCCTGTTGTTGCGGGCCACGAGGTCATACCCGCCTGCCGCGTCGAAGGAAATCGTCGTGATCTGCCCGGCGATGCGCTGGAGATCGGCAGAGGTGAGCTCGCCGCCGGGCGCCCCGTAGAGGCTCACGGTGCCGAAGATCTGGTTGCCCTCCAGGCGCACGCTGCCGGCGATGTCGTCGATCGTGAGAAAGGTGCCGGGGAGCGCCCGCCGCACGGCTTCGACGCGGATCGGGGACAAGGTGCCGTTGAGAAAACCGACAGATGTGCCGCGCAGATTGGTCACGAAGGTGTTGTAGGCCCCCTTCGGGAGGTCCGGGCGCAGGTCCAGCAGCGCCTGGATGGCGTCCGCCCTCTGCTGGCGCTCGGCTTTCGTGAGCGCCTGCACCCGCAGGTCCATCGCGTTGGCACGCAGCGCGAACAGCCTGGGCGAGCGCGTCGAGAACAGCTCGCGCAGCGCGGCCTCGGTATCGAGCGGCGCGAGGATCGACACCGGCTCCACCGTGGGATCGTTCCGGGAGGCTTCGACGATGTTGTCCCGCAGCAGGATGCGGGAGCTGCCGGTCGAATGGATCAAACCCTTGCCGTCCTCGGTGCAAATGCCCGAGATGCGGTTGTCCAGGAGAGAGACTCGCCGCCGCTCACAAACACGCCGGCCAGGCGGTCGACTTCGACGGCCAGCCCCTGGAACGTCACCGAGGCGAAGCCCTGGAACGAGACCGCTCCCCGGACGAGCAGGCGGGAGACCCAGCCGGCACCCGCGAGGGTCAGATGGACCGCGTCCTGCGCGGTGATCAGCGGCTGCGTCGGATCGAGCTCGATGATCGCCCGGCAGCAGCCACAGGCGGATGTCGCGCTTCTGTTGCGCGAGGAGCGCGGTGACCGCCGCATTGACTGACGTATATTGCCCGGCCCCGCCGACCGTGGTCCAGGCGTTGAGCTTGGTGGAGCGGTTGAACAACGCGTCCAGAGCGGCCTGAGGATCGGGCACGCCCGTCCGCCCGTCGTAGACGATCTGCCGCGCACGGACGTCGCTCAGCAGGTCCAATGCCTGCTTGACGTTGGCGGCGGATCTGTCCTTGTAGACCCCTTTGTTCGCGGACCTGGTGTACCCGGCGTGCTCGGCGCCGAGGCTCCAGAGTCGGTCCAGCGCCTTCTTCACCGTATTGTGGGAGGCGTTGAAGAGGCCGTTCGTGGCACCGCTGCCGTCGTAGGCGACATCGCCCGCCTGGAGCGCGGTCAGGGGCGAGAAGGTGGCTAGCCGCGGCGTCACGGCCCCCGCGGCACTGACCGTGGCCAGGGTCGCGTAGCGGTGCGCAACTCCCGACGGCAGATCCGCCAGGATCTGTGATCCGGGTAGATAGCCGGCCCGGCGGACCGGGACCTGCCAGGAGTCTCCGGCCAGGAGGACGGAGCTCTGGAGGGTGAGGTCGAGCCTGAGATGGCCGAGATTCACGGCCAGGTCCCCATCGGGGGAGGGCTCCTCCCAGGAGGACAGGGTGACCACGGACCCGGGAGCGGTCGTCGCGGGGTCCTCGTCAAATTGGAAAGCAGGGAGGTGGGGATTGCTGGAGTCCGTTCTCGAGACGATGCAGTAGCCGTCCCAGCGCCGGACGAAGGAGCGTGCGGCGATCTCCCCGCTCACCTCGGGGAACGTCGACGAAAGCGTTCCGCGCACCGGGGTCCAGCTCCCGAAGGTGTAGCCCAGGTGCTTTTCGGCCTCCGGGTCGTAGAGCTCGTAGATCCACGTCCCGGTCTTGAACCAGGGGGGCACCTCCAGGTAGCGGTACTGCCGCGCGCCGTTCTCCCGCGACCACTTGAGGACGATGCGGGACCACCACTCCGGCGGGGCTTCTTCCGGCCAGGTCACGTTGTGGACCTCCAGACGGAGGAGGACGTCTCTGCCCAGCGGATCGACGGCTTCCGGAAGGGTGTCGGTATCGGGTCCGGGGAGGTGGTCCTGCGACGGCACGGACACCCTGAGGATTGCGTTGCCGCGCGGTGGATTCTGGCCCGGGTCTTCCGGGTCCGAGGAAGCCGGGGCCCACTTGATCTGCGCCAGGGTCTGGCTGCGGGTGCTGGGATCGGCCGCCCCGGTCAGGGCGCGGTCGCGCAGGCCTTCGTCCTCCATGGCCAGCACCGGCCGCTCCCAGATGTCCGCGTAGAGGACGTAGTCCTGGCCCGCAGGCAGCGCAGGGGGCGACGGGAAGTCGGCCTGCTGGTCGTAGCGGAAGGGGACCGCGGCCCCGGCGGCGGGCGCGACCTGGGCTGTCACCCCCCCGGCGTAGACCGTCCCGGGTCGGATCGCGAGCCCCTGCGAGCTGGAGCCCGGCAGGATCTCGACGGCGCCGCTGCGCGCCAGGCCGGCCCCCACCGCGTGGGCCAATCCTTCGTCGATGCGCCCCTTGAGGACATCGACCATCTCGTTCCAGTCGCGGTCCGTGAGGATGCTGCCCTGCTGCTGGTAGACCCCGGAGTAGCGCTTCTCGGCGGCATATCCGTTCCTGGAGATCTGAGTCTTCATGTCGGCCTGTCCCTTGTCAATCGATCGGCTGCGACGGCGGCGGCCGTCCACTCCGCGGTATGGAACGCTGCCCGAGCCCGGACCCCCTCAGGATGCTTGGAGACCCTACGCTCCACGCTCGGGGCTTGCGTGCTCAACGACCTGTGATGCCATAATTCTATTTGTCAGATTGGCCCTGGCTGGCGGCAGCCCCGCAGGGGCAAAGGCGTAAAGCCTGGGGTTTCAACCCCAGGACCGAGGCCCAATATTGACCCAAAGCCCTGAAAGGGCGACGGCACGGGCGAGGGGCGCGAGCCCCGCCGCGGGTGGATGGTAGAGAATGCCTGCGCCCCTTCAGGGCTCCAGGTCATTGGGGGGCGCCAACTGGCGCTGAAGCGCCAGGCTTTATGCCCAAGCCCCTTCGGGGCCTCTCCATCCGAAGCGAATCTGACAAAGAGATAATAGGAAAGCTGCTTACTAAGGGAGAGCCTATGAGGACCAAACTTGTTTACCTGCTTGCAACGCTCTGTCTCGTCCTCCTGACGATCGTGGCGGTTCCTTCCAAGGTCGTCGCTGCATGCTCAGGTGACGATTGCGGCTGCAGTGTAGTAACCAACAGCTGCCTGGCGACCTGTCCGCCGCAGGGGGATCCCGGCTTCAGTGCGTGCATGCGCGATTGCAGACGGGCGGGAGTGCAGTGTGGGATCGCCTGCTGCACCCCCTGAGGGAATTCCCAGCATCCGGCAGGAGTAAATGCCGAGTAAATGCCTCTCACCCTTCGAGCTCGGGCGGCGGGTTGAGGAGTTGCGGATCGGGGATCAGCACTGCCTCGACGCCGACCGGCAGGTAGTCTTCGAGCTTGTTGCGGACCGCCTCGGCCGTCAGGCTGTAGCGGCGTCCGTGATAGGCCCCCATCTCTCCGCCGTCCTCGGCGCCGAGGCGGATCGCCCGCGGCGCTTCGGGGTGGAGCACGCCGGCGCCGGGCTCGCCGAAGCGGGCCGCGCGCCGGACGGTCCCGGCGTCCTCCTGGAAGTCCAGCTCCACGAACAGGGGGCGCTCCGTGGTATTGAACGCCGCCAGGACCGGCGCCCCCTCAGGGAGCCAGGGCAGGCGCGAATAGCGGATCACGCTCGGGAGCTGGGAGGAGAAGATCTGGAGCTGCCCCACCAGCAGCGAATCGCTCACCTGGACGCGCGACGCCGCTGACGCCGCGATCTCGGACAGAACGGTCACGTATTCGAGGCGCACAAGGCCGTTGATTGCGGCGAACCAGTCGAAGAGGGAATCGACGGCCTCGATGACAGGCTCATGCAGGTCCGCCGTCGGCACGTTGACCTCCCGGGCGGCCGAATTGCGGAACCTGAGGCGGGTTCCGTTGCTGCCGATGAGCCTCGCGTCGAAGGAGAGCCCTTCGAAGTCCACGCGGAGCTCCGAACCGAGGTGGATGGTATTGCCGGAGCTGCTGGCGCGGACGATCACCGGCCGGCCGTCGCCACGGTAGAGGACGGGCTCCCCGGGCTTGGTGCTCCTCTCCATCCACCGCCCGGAGAGGAGCATCCGCAGGGTGACCCGGCCGTGGGGCTCGCTGATGCGCTCGCCTACGAGAGCGCCGCCTTTCTTGATCAGGACGCGCGCGATGCCCTGGGACTCGGGGAGCCGTTCGGCCGAGACATCGCTGAACGAGATCCGGCTCTCCTCTCCGGCATCGAGCTGCGCGAGCCCCTGCTCGAAGATCGAGCGCCGGGAGGCCCAGGCGTACCAGTCCACCACCGGCGCCCCGGGCGGAAAGAAGCCGCCCTGCGGCGGATAGTAGAGCAGCAGCCGCCGCGGATGGGCGTGCCCGCAGCGCCAGTCGGGCGAGCGCATGTCCACGGTACGGGCCGAGACGTCCTCGTAGCTGCCGGGGAAGGCGGGTGTGCCCGAGGCATGGGCCTGGCGCCAGGGGATCCACTGGTCGCCGAAGCGGGTGACGCGCGCGGCCGGATCCTCGGGATCGACGCGGACGGCGCGCGACGGGAAGCCGAAGGCCACCGTGCCGGCCGGCCCGTCGGCCCAGGGATCTCCTTCCATGGGAGGCGGAGGCGGCGGGGTGCCACCGATCCGCGGGGTGACGGCGACGCGCTTCCACCCCTCCTGGACCTCGACCTCGATCTGCCCGACCCCCTGGGCGACCTGCTCAGCCACGGCGACCGTCCCCTTGCGCTGCCGCCAGGCAATGGCGTTCGCCACCTCGGCGCGCTGGGCGCGGGGGTCGGAGGAGATCATGTGCGGCTCCAGCAGGTCGGCGAAGTACGGCAGCAGCCAGTCCTGGCTGGCCCGGCCGCGCAGCGGTGCGTCCGGGAAGCAGTCGGCCAGCCGCTGCTCCAGCGTGTTGCGGACAAGGTCCAGGAGGTGCCCCATGCCATTCATCCAGGCGGCGAGGCTGCCGTCGTCGCGGCTACGATAGACCTCCGGGAGGAGGTCGTAGAGCTGGTTTCCGGTGCGGGTCTCGAGATCGTTCACAGCTCGAACTCCTTGTAGACAACGATCAGGGAGGACTGCTCCGCATCCAGGTGGACCACGCCGTCCGGCGGCGCCACGACATGGTTGCGGGCGGGGTCGCCGTCGAGGACGCAGAGCGAGTTGGAGACGCCGCTCACCCCTTCGACGACGTGGTAGATCTCGCCGAGGCGCAGCGCCTGCCCCATGCGCCGGCCGCGCAGGCCGAAGGCCTCGAGCAGGCGCTCGCGGACGGCCGCGAGGACGCGGTCGGGATCGAACTCGGCGGTCTTGATCTGCAGCGTGACGTGGAGCGAGATCGCCACCGAGGTGTAGCGCTCCACCCGCACCGCCACGCCGGGCAGGGCATGGGCCTCCAGGAAGGCCTGCAGCGAGACGGCGAGGCCGTCCAAGGGGCCGCCGCCGGCTGGCACCACGACCACCCGCACGCTCTCCTGCCGGCCGATGCCCGCCGGCAACGGGAAGGCGCGCGCCTGCCAGAGGCTGCTCTGGCTCGCCGCCAGCCGTCCGAAATCGGCCAGCGAAACGGCGCGGCCAAGGGTTGAGACGCTCGCCGGCGCCGTGGCGCGCAACGACTCGATCGCCTCCATGTCGTTGCCCCCGGTCGCCGGCAGCGGCTGCCGCACGGCTTCGATCAGCGGATGCGGGCGGGCCGGCTTTTCCAGCCGCCCCGGCGGCAGGTTGCCGGCGAGGCCCGTACCCACCCGGTAGGCGATGCGCACGTTGTTGGTGCCGGTCGGCAGGCGGCGCCCGTTGCGGCCGTCGCCGAAGGTCAGCTCGAGCCCGCCGTCCTCGGTCATGCGCAGCACGAAGTGCGGGTCGGCCGGCCCGGAGTCGGCGAGGGTCGGCACCTGCTGCCAGGCGCGGTCGCCGACGCGGACCTCGATGTCCGCCCGCACGCCGGCCGGGTGGTTCGAGTCGGCCACGAAGGAGACCCCCTTGTCGCGCAGGACGAAGACCTGCCCCGACTGCGAGGCGTCGCCGCTGCCCAGGACCCTTTCCTCCTTGGCCTCGCCGTGCCCGGCCGCGACCGTGTTGCCGCGCAGCACCAGGTTGCCGTAGGTCGAGCCCTCCGGCAGCACGGCGTCGAGCACGATCGACCGGTCCCTGACCTCGCCCACCTTGGCGACCCGGCCGGCGCCGGGCTGGTCCAGCCGCCCCAGGAAGACGATGCGGCCGGAGCGCAGAGCCGCGGGCACCTGCGCCAGCGGCACCTCGCTGCCGGCGAGCGGCTGGTCGTTGCGGTCCCAGCCGGCGAGGCGCACGCGGTGCTCGAAGTGGCCGTATACAGTGGTCCCGGCGAAGAAGTACGGCGCCCCGCCGCGGTCGCGCCAATCGGCCTCGGCGCGAAGGGTTGCCTGCTCCCTGGCGGTGTCGACCTCGACCGCTCCCAGCCGGGCCCAGGCCACCCGCCCGCCGCTTACCACGGCCGCCAGGTCGCCGGCCGCCGTCTTCTTGGGCACGGTGGTGACCAGGTCGCGCGGCACCCGGGAGCTTTCCTCGACCAGGAAGCGGTCGGCCCTCCAGACGCCGCCGCCCGGCGGCGGCGCGAGGAGCGTCTGCGGGTTCAGGTTCCCCGTGCCGCCGTGCTGCCACTCCAGGCGGAGGAAGGAGTAGCCGGCGTCGTCCGACGCCCGAGCCCACGGGGCGGTAGTCCACCCCGAACACCCGGCAGGGGGCCAGGCTGCCGCCGCGCCGGCCAGCCACCCAGCCGCCGAGCAGGCGCGTCCAGTCGCCGGCCACCTTGACCGCGAGGACGTCCACGTTCTGGCCGTCCTGCGTCTGCTCGACCGTGCGGCCCGTGATGCTGGTCACCGGCACGAGCACCGGGCGCCCGACCTCCGTGAGGTCGACCCGCAGCTCGCCGATGTCCTCGTAGACCGTGAGGCGGCGGCCCTGGACCGCGTCCACCCGCCGGAAGAGCGACCGCCGGCCGTCGCCGATCCAGACGGTCTCGCCCACCGCCAGGCCGGACGGCTCCTCGGCGAGGTGGAGGGCGCGCCCGATCTGAACGGAAGTGGCGGCGGGGGCGAGCGGCGCCAGGCGATCGCGGGGCACGGAGTGGACGATCACGTGTCCGCGCGGTAGTCCGCCGGGGCCGCCGGCGACCGGCGGCGCCACGTCAACTATTGTCGCCGCGTCCTCCTCCAGCACGCCGCGGATCACATGGGCGTGGAGCTGGCCGTTGCGGTCGTCCTCCAGGATCAGCGGCTCGCCGGTGCGCAACCCCTTGATCCGGCCGGCGAGGTCGAGCCGCGAGCCCTGCAGGAGCTCGGGGTTGCGGTCGAACCCGAGCGGGCGCAGCTCGTCGAGGGCGGCATCCACCTGGATGTTTTCCAGGGTCTCGAAGATCACGGGCGCGCCGCCGTCCGCGGGCGTGTGCTTGACCTGGAAGCCCTTCTCCACCACCCCCTGGCGCCCCTCCTTGGCCTGGAGCAGCAGCACCGTCGAGGCGGAGGCCGGCGGCGCCGGGCGGGCGTCGAGCATGGCGGCCAGCCGGCGGACGCTCTCCCACTGCGTGGCGGTGCCCAGGAACCCCTCGTTGGCGTAGGCGTCCAGGTGCTCGGTCAGGACGTGCGCGGCGCGGGAGAAGGAGCGCACGACCTCCCAGGCGAGGTCGCGGCGCGCCCCCTCATACTGCCCGAGCAGGCGGCCGGCGCGCTCGCCCTCGGCCTCGGGGCGCGGCGGCACGGGCGTCCAGAGCGGCCCGGGGTCGGAGCCCTCGCCGGTCCAGGCGAGACGGCCGCGGAGGTCGGTGAGCAGGCCGTCGAGCGCCTCGCGGCCGTCGGGGTCGGAGGCGGCATCGGGAGGATCGGCCCAGACCTCGCGCCACCAGTCGAGGCTGCGGCCGCGTCCGGATCCCTTGACCGCCTCCGGCCTTCTCGTGCAGGAAGCGGGAGAGCAGTGCGAGGCGCAGCTCCTCCAGGTGCGTGGCGGCATTGCCGTCCACGTAGCGGAAGCGCTTGAGGCCCGAGCGGTTCCAGCGGGTGAGATCGCGGTCGGCGGCGCTCATCCTCTCCTCCCTCCGGTCATCGCGAGCCGGAAATAGCCGCGCTCGGGGCGCGCGGGATCGTTGTCACAGACCGCCACCTCGACCCCCTGGAGCGGAATGTTGCCTTCGACCGTGCGGTCGGGATGGCGCCCGCCCACCCGCTTGAAGAGCTCCAGATAGACGTCCTCCACCCCTTCGACCGACATGACAGCCTCGAAGACGTCGCTGGCGTGCAGGTCTTCGCCGAAGCGCAGCCGCCCGGCCGCGAAGAAGCCGCCCGGGCCGCGCCCCAGCACCTGCTCGACCGCGCGCTGCACCTCCGAGCGGAAGAAGCGGTCGTCCACCGTGATCACCAGCTCGAGAGCAACGCCGACGGCGACCGCGTCCTGGAGGACCACCTCCTGGCCGGCCATGCGGTAGGCGTCGAGGTAGAGCCGCAGCACCTGGCGTAGCGTCGGCGCGGCGTCCCACGTGGGCAGCGGAACACCGCTCTGGCGGTGGAAGGCGTCCACCACGGGGCGCATATCGGCCGGCAGCCGGGCGGCGGAGAGGGCGTCGTCGAGGCCGCGGTCGTTCCAGCCCATGACCGCCACGCGCACCGCGGCCCACGAGCCGGTCCACTCCAGCCACGAGTGGGCGCGGTGGACCAGCGGGTGGTCCTGCAGGCGGAGGCCGTAGTCCTCCACCGTGACCATGCGCCTCTGGGTGCGGATGGCGCGCGGGCCGGCCCGGCGCGCCGCTTCCATGGCCTCGGGATGGCTCAGCCAGAACAGCTCCAGGGCCTCCTCGCGCAGGCGCCTCTCCTCGACCGGATCGGTCCCCTCGGGCACCGCCACCGGGTCGGGGCGGTCGAAGGGGGAGCCGACCGGGTCGAAGCCGATCATGCGCAGCAGGCGGCGCACCGACTCCGGCCGCCGCGCCGTCTCCAGGGTGGCCTCGGACGAGACCCGGTCGAGCATGTCGGAGAGCTGGTCGAGCACCGCCGCCAGCACCTCGACCAGGGCGACCTCGACGTCGGCGGCGGTCCAGCGCGACCGCTCGGGGAAGCGGGCGATCAGCTCCTCCAGCAGGAAGACGCGGAAGCCGTCGTAGTCGCGCACACGCCAGTCGAAATCGTCGCCGAGGGCCGGCAGCTCGCCGGGCAGATCCACCCGGCGGACGCCGCCGTCGGTGCCCTGGTCGCGGAACTCCAGCCGCGGCAGAGGGAGATCAGCCAAGGCGGCCTCCCCCCGCTCCGATGGCGAAGCGGTGCTCTTCGGAGTGGCCGAGGGTCGCCAAGCGGTAGGAGATCACCAGGGACAGCGTCTCCCCTTCGCCGGTGACGTCGACCTGCAGGCTGCGTGGATCGACCTCCCCCTGGAGGACCTCGGCCAGCGCGGCCATCAGCCGCTTGCGCGCCAGGGTCCATAGCGGGGACGTGTTGGGCTCGAAGATCAGGGTGCGGACGCCCGCACCGAATTCCGGACGGAAGACCCGGTCGCCGGGGTCGGTGAAGAGCACCTGCTCGATCTGCTCACGCACGTGGCGGCGGCGATCGGACCGCTGCGCTCCCCCGGCCCCGATGCGGAACGGGAAGGACATATAGGGTGGATCGGCGAGACGTTTCATCGTTGCCTTTTCTAGGAGGTCAGGACTTTCGTGGACAGGGTCGACATCTCGCCCTGCGGAATCGGCGGGCCCGAGGGCCCCATGGCGGTCGGATGGACATGGGTGGCGAAGAGCGCCAGGAAGCTCTGGCCCTTGATGATCGGCTCGCCGCCGTCGCCGGCCAGCATGACCGTCTGGCCCTTGACCACCACCTTCTTCCCCTCGACGGTGACGCCGGCCGCTGCCATTTCGATCTTGTTGCCGTTGGAGTCCTCGACGGTGGTGCCGCTGGAGCTCATCGTCAGGGTGTTGCCGTTCGAGTCTTCGACGGTCAGCGTGCCGGCGTCGGCGTCCAGGGTCACCTTGGAGCCGCCGGAGTCGGTCAGCGAGAGGATGCCCTTCTCGTCGATGGCGATCTCGGAGCCGCTCGGGTGGACGAGGCGGAGCTTCTCCTTGTCCTTCTCGTCGTCGAACAGGAGGATGTGGCCGCCGGGGGTCTTCAAGACCCGCGCGGTCGGGCCCTCGCCGGCAGTGGCCTCGTCCGGCGGATCGCCCTGCTTCTGCCAGAAGGTGCCGGTCCAGATCGGCTGCGCCAGCTCGCCCTCCTCGAACTCGACCCAGACCTGGGCGTCGTTCTCCGGCACGGTGAACAGGCCGTGCCCGGCAGCGCCGCCGAACGGCAGGCAGGGAAGGGCCCAGGCGGTCTCCTCCGTGCCCAGCACCGAGGGCACCAGCAGCCGCAGCCGGCCCCGCTTCTCGGGGTCCTTGTTTTCCACCACGAAGCCGCGGTATTTACCGTAGTACTTCCGCTGGACCTCGCGGGCCAACTGCGCTAAAAGCTCTTCCACAGGACCTCCCTCTCGGGGTCATACCGGCGTCGTTCGCCTCTCCGCCGACAGGAACGCTCGGGCAGGGTGGAGACCCTCACCAAGGGTGTCTCGCAAGTCGTGCAGCGGCGCGCAGAGCCCTCACCCCCTGCCGGCCATAGGAGGAGACAAGTCCGAGGGACCGGGCTCCCGGTCATGCGCACCGTGGTGCCAGTCGCGCGGACCGCGAAGCCCGGCCTCCACTGCCGGGGCCAGCCACAGGCACCGAGGTCCGTGTGACGCGCCTGGTGGTGCCGGTCACGCGCACCATGGTGCCTGTCGCGCGCACGGCGAAGCCCGACGCCCACTGCCGGGGCAAGTCACAGGCAACGCGGTCCGCGTGACGCGCCTGGTGGTGCCGGCCACGCGCACCATGGTCCCAGTCGCGCGCAGCATCCCCGTAACACGTCTGGTCCGCGACCACCACATCCGCCCGGACGTACCTCACCGGCACACACTGATGGGCCGAGGCGACCGCGTTATGCTCTTCAGGGAGGCTCGGGATGAGCAATATCTACTTCGACCTGACGGAAGAGCTCAATGCTGAAGGGACTGTCGTGGCGCTCACCTCCGGGCAGGCGGTCGTGTACTACCAGATCGCCATGATGAGCAAGGATGGCGATTGGATCGTGCGGGAAACCCCGGAGGCCTGTAGCCGGGTGCTCGCCGTTCTTCAACGGTATGGGGCCCGGTACCGTCCCGGAGCGCCTCTCGATGTCCGCTGGCTGGCCGGCGGCTGGTCGAGCCACTTCGAGCTCACGGACTCCCAGCGCCGGAGGATCCGCTGCGACTTCTCTCTCGTCCGCCCCGGGTGTCGCCCGAAGAGGTCGCTCGTCTGTTCGATGCCGGGGAATCCCCGCGAGACCTGCTCGTCCTGGATGTCGAGCCGCTCATCCACATGAAACAGACTCAGCGGGCGAAGGATTATCCGGTGATCGGCGAGCTGGCCCGTCTCCTTCCTCCCGAGCGGGAGATGGAGCTCACGACCGACCCGGACCGCATCCTCACCTTGGCCCCCCTGCACGGCCAGCGCTCGCGGCGTCCTGCGGTCCAGGCTGTCCTGGCCGGAGGATCGCGTGAGGCGGTCGTGGTCGAGCTCGCCCGGGAGGCCGACCGCCTTCAGCAGGTGGATCGGGCAAGGCTCGATCGATACAAGGCGGCGTCCGAGGCATATCTCCGGGAATTCCAGGCCGCCCGGATCGGCGACCTCGACCTGCAGGAGGCGCATCGGCGTCTCTGCGATCTCGCGCAGCGCTTGCTGCCCAATAATCCCCTCAGGCCTCTCGGCATGGAGGACGAGCATGGAGCTGCTCAGTGAGGATGACCTCAATCTCAAGGACATGACCCGGGAGGAGCTGGACCGCGCCTGGGACCTCTGGTTCGACCTCGCCCAGGCGACCAACGACTTCGACCCGCCCTACACGCACGGCGTCTTCGTGCTCTGCGAGACTCAGAGCAGAGCGACCGCCGACGAAATCGCGCCGAGCGCGCCCCCTCCCGGCACGTTGTCTCCATAGGCGTTGCGCAGCAGCCGGAAGGCCTGGTGATAGCCGCTGGACGTGAAGCGATGGGTGACGCGGTCGACGTAGTAGAGGCCGTTGAGCCTCTCCCCCACGCCGTCGAGGGCGACGGTCTCGCCGACGCGCAGCACCTGGCCGTAGAGGGTGCCGTCGAGCTCGCCGTCGGCGTGGACGCGCAGGGCCAGCTCGTTGGCCTTGCCGAGGGCGCGCGCCTGCAGCTCCTCGTCGCTCGCCGTGCCGGTCCGGCGCAGCCGCCAGACGAAGTCCTTGAGGCCCGGGCCGCCGCCCGCGGCCGGCTCGAGGCCGAGCAGCGGCAGGTCGGGCTCGACCGTCTGCTTCCTCGGTCGACGTCCCTTCGGCGGCGGCCACCTGATAGGAGATCTTCTCCGGCTGGTGGCCGTCGACGGTCACCTTGAGGTCGAGGCAGTGGGTGCCGGGGCCGGCATAGACCAGGATGGCCGGCTGCGGCTCCCCCTGCAGGCGCATGGGGCCGAAATAGACCATCCCTTCGCTGAAGACGAGCTCATAGCCGTTGGCCTCGGCGCGCGCGCGCAGAAAGGCGGCGTCCGTGCCGTCCTGGTAGAGGACGAGCCCCGAGAGCCCCTGGCCGGAGAGCGGGTGCGGGGCCAGGTTGTGCTTGCCCAGGATCTCCAGGAGGATCAGGGAGTCGCTCGTCGGTACCTCGGCGGTACCCCAGGTCTTCCGCACATGCTCGCGGTCGAGGGCGAGCGACTCGTCCTGGCAGTGGACGACGACCGCCGCGGCGCCGGGGTCCCGCGGATAGCTCGCCTGCACCTCGCGCACATAGCCGCGCAGGATCTCCTCCGTGCTGCTGGCGAAGGCGGCGGCAAGGACGATCGGCTCCCAGGGAGCGAAGACGCCCGCATCCTGCACCAGCCAATGCCCCTGCTCGTCGCGCCGTGACTGGAAGGTGAGCGCCGCCGTCCAGGCGCCGTGCCGGCTGTGCTCGACCAGGACTTCAGTGAGATGGGGGTAGAGGTCGCCGATCTCCAGCCCGGCGACGCCGACCTTGATGACGCAGCTCGCCGGCTCCCGGTGCTGCTCGGAGAGGAGGCCGAAGGACACGGCTCAGCTCCTCCCCCGCGGGATCAGGATGACCTGCCCTTCCATCTCCCGGTCGAGCAGATCGCCGGCGAAGAGGATGTCCGGGTTGGCGTCCACGATCCGCCACCAGAGGCGGTCGTCGTTGTAGTAGTGGCGGGCCAGCAGGTCGAGCCGGTCGCCGCTGCGCACGATGTGCTCGACCACGCCGGCCAGCGTCTCGACCTCGCGCGGACGCACGCCGGGGAAGGTGGCGCGGCCGGCCGGCGCCGGCGCGAACGGGCGGCTCCCTTCGTAGCGCGATCCCTTGAGGAACATCAGAAGAGCCCTCCCACGATGACGCCGGCGGCGCGCCCGGTGTTGACCGCCGCGCTCGCCACCTGGCGGACCTTCTCCACGGTGTAGAAGGGGTTGTTCCCCTCGATGACCTGCATCTGCAGGGCGACGTTGGCGCGGTAGGGGACGAGCGACGGCAGGTGGGCCTTCTCGGTCACCCGCACGCTGGTCAGGAAGACGGGCAGCAGGTGGGTGCCCCAGACGAACAGCAGCACCGAGGCCGACTGTTGGCGCTGGAACGCGCGCTGACCGCCCAGGCCCAGGCTGGCGAGCATCTGGAACCCGCCCGGTCCCTGCGACTTCGGCTCGACCATGGTGCGCAGGGTGTCGAGCTCGGGCTGGATGCCCAGGACCGAAGCCTGCGGATCACCGTCGTTCATGCGGTCGGTGGCGTTGAACAGGACCTCGATGCTGAAAATCTCGGGCTGCACGGCGATCCCCAGCGCAGCGCGGGGGGTCTCGGTGGGCAGCTTGAAGTCATAGCCGCCACGGGTGGCGTTCGTCCCGCCGTTGCGCAGGGTGACCGTGCGCGTGCGCGTCAGGCTCTCCGGGTTGAGGTCGAAGACCAGCGCGAGCGGCGGAACGGAGAGCGCATATTCGATCAAGGCGGCCTTGGTCAGGTTGAGCATCATGTCGGCTTCGTTCTCCTCTCCGCCGACAGGAACGCTCACGGCCGCCGGGGACCCTCACCCCCCCGGCGCTCGTTTTGGAAGCCGGCCTCACGGACAGGTAGCGAAGGCGCCGGTGTCCTGGATTGGCCGGAATGGCGTCCCTTGGGGGTTGATATAGGTCTTGACGACATTTCGTTGCGTGTCGGTGACGCTGATCACGGTGCGCACATCGGTCAAACCGCCGGCGAAGACCCAGAACCGGTTGTTGAACGAGCAGGCGTTGAGCACCTTGACCACTGCCTCGACGTTCGATGGGCTGAAGAAATAGAGATACCCGGTGTCGTCGGTCAGTTCGCCCCCCCGCGCCGCCTCCGAGTCCGTCGAGCTCAGAAAATCCGACTGCACCTTGAAGCGGCCGTTGCCGAGACAAAGCGCCTGAGAGCTCGGCACACATGCCCCGGAGGGCACGCCCGACCCTGTGAGGTCGACACGGAAGATATCGGTGTCGGCGCCCGAGGAGCCTTGCAGCACCAGGGAGTCGGTGACTGAACCGATCCGGTCGGGAACCCAGTGGCTGAGCACGATCAGGCGCTGCCCTGCCGCGAGGGTGACGGGGAAGCTGACCGGTGTCGTCGCCCCCGTTGCCAGGGCTTCGCGGAACGCTGCGACGAAGAAAAACGGTGGGGCGAGTTGCTCTTCCAGGCTCACCGTTCCGCTCTGGTCGCAGGAACCCTGCGGCGAAGCCGGCTGCTTGAAGCAGAGCTCCAGGTTGATGTCCACGATCGTGCCGAGCGGCACGTTGCCTATATTGAGGGGGACGACGACGGGCGCCGCGGTTCCGGCACCGTTGAACGTCAGCTTGGCGACAACGGACGCCTGGGAAGGGTGGGCCGTCAGGGCCAGAAGGAGCACGGCGGGAAAGACTGCGGTTCCTTTCATCGCAAACCTCCTCACGCGGTCATGGTTTCCTCCCATTCTACTCTTGCTACCGGCGGCCTCTGTCACTGATGCTTTGGGCCATGCCGCGGGCGATCTGCCAGGCGATCTCGCCATCGCCCGCGGCAGGGTCGATTTCGAGCGGCGGCAGCTTCAGCTCCTGGAGACGCAGGTCTCCCGGCACGGCGATCGCCTCCAGCTCCCGCGCCAGGAGCTGCGCGATCCTCCCAGCCCGGTGCTCGAAGCCGGCCGGCAGCTCCAGGCGCAGCCGCTCGATGGACCACATGGCCTATTCCGCCAGGTACGGCGCCAGCGGCCCGAGGTCGGTACGCGACAGCTCGCGGCCGTCCTTGCCCAGCTCGCGCCAGACCGCCAGGGTCACGTGCGCCAGGGTGATCGGCGTGCCCGCCCCGGCTGCCAGGTAGGCGGCGTGGAGGGCGGCGTTGCGGATGCCGCCGCCGGTCAGGTTGGCCGCCAGGCCAAGAAACTCGGGATCGACGTCCGCCGCGCGGGGGGCGCGCGGAGGCAGCAGGCGGGCCCAGAGGCGTGAGCGCGACTCGGCGTCCGGGCGCGGGAAGTCGACCACGACCTGGAAGCGCCGCGCGAAGGCCTGGTCCATGTTGCGACGCAGGTTGGAGGTCAGGATGCAGGGGCCGCGGTGCGATTCGATGCGCGCCAGCAGGTGGTTGACCTCCAGGTTGGCGTAGCGGTCGCGCGCCTCCTTGATCTCGCCGCGCTTGCCGAAGAGGCTGTCCGCCTCGTCGAACTGCAGGACCATGGGCCGGCCGTGTGCGGCGTCGAAGAGGCGGTTCAGGTTCTTTTCGGTCTCGCCGATGTACTTGCTGACGAGCTGGCCGAGGTCGACCCGATAGAGCGGCCAGCCGAGCTCGGCGGCGAGCACCGCCGAAGCGAAGGTCTTGCCGGTGCCCGACGGGCCGGCGAAGAGCGCGATCGGTCCGCCGACCTCGCCGCCACCCCACTCTTCGACAACGATGCGCCGGTGCTGCACCCAGAGCAGCAGCTCGCGCAGCATGGCGAGGTGGGACTGCGGCAGCACGAGGTCGTCCCAGGCCGGCCGCGCGGTGACCTTGACGGCGCCGGGCGGGGCCGCATCGCCTCCCTGACGGCCAAGCAGGCGGGCGGCAATCCCCGGACCGGGCCGGATCGGCTGGTAGGGGTCCTCCCCGTCCACGCGGATCAGGTTGCGCTGGCGCAGCCTGCCGCCGTCGGCGAGCGCTTCATAGAGCGTATTCGCCTCCAGGGAGTCCATGGCCAGCAGGTCGTGGACGAAGGCAGGGGTCGGATAGGGCTGCGGTGCGCCGGGCTGGAGGCTCTGGAAGAGCCATCCGAGCCGGGGCTCGGCCTCGGGAGCCACCGCGCAGGCCAGCAGGTCGTACTCATGCGGCGCGAGGTCGGGCGCATCGACGATCCGCCAGGCATCCGGCCGCGACTGCTGCACCTCCGACTGGAGGCCCTGGAGGCGCGAGATGACCTCTTTCCCGACCTCCTGACCGCGCCGCGACTGGTCGAGGCAGTGGCCGAGCAGCTCGATGCGCTCCCACTCGGCGCGCAGCAGCTCCGGCCGCGCGAGGATGGCGTTCTCCGGCTCGACGCCCAGTGCCCAGGCGCTCATGGCTCCTCCGCATGGACGCTGACGTCGATCGCGGCGACGAGCGGGCTCGCCACCGCCGGCGTCTTCGGTATGACCGGCAGCAGGGTCATCTCATAGCCGACCGACGGACGGTAGGTGACGTCCCCCTGGGTCGACCAGATGTGATTGATTTGGTCGAGGGTGAGGGGCTCGAAAACCGCCTGCATCCGCACGGTAGAGCCATCGATGTCGAGCGGCGGAAGGACCGGATTTTCGTGGAAGGCGCGCAGGACCTCGCCGAGCAGCCGCAGGTCGTTCTCCCCCGAGCTGACCGGGCTTTCTGCGGCGCCAAAGGCCGTGATCAGGCAGTGCAGGCGCAGCAGCCAGGTCTCGCCCGGGGCCATGCCAAAGCCGAAGCCGGACGGTTCGATCAGATAGAAAAACAGATTGATACGGTGCTCGGTCTCGGCATCCTTGGCCGCCTCGGCCGGAGAGCCGATCAGCACGCGGACCGAGTGCGTGCTCGCCTCCAGCTCGGAGCCGACGAAGTCGGCCACGTACCGGCACACGCGCGACAGGGACGAGAGAGGAAGCGGCATGAGCGAAAACTCCCGGGGCGCTTACAGAGATCTCAGATAGAAACGGCTGGCGAACGACTCGCCGGCGCTCGGAGGTGGCGCGGCCGGAGCCTCCTGGGGAACGGTGGGCTCGGGCACGGTGATGACGACTTCGAGGGTCCCGATGCTGACGCGCGGTGCCTGGGACTCCCTTCCCTGGCCTCGCTCCGCCCGGCGGGCGAGAGGAGGCAAGGAAGGAAGGGACAGGGCCTGGGTGGGCGGCAGCGGTGGCGCTGATCGGTGCTGAAGCTGTCGGCTCGGCTCTGGGCGGGCGAGACGCCCGCGGTCCCAGGCTCCCACCCCCCCGTCCTGCCGCGGCGGGACGGGCTCTGCGAAAACGGCCTTGCCGCTTGCGGTCGGCTCATCCCCACCAGCCACCACAGCGTTCCCCCTCTCCCGTTCGGGGTGGAGGGCCGGGGGACGCACGGGAGAGGGGGCCAGGGGGAGAGGGTCCTCCGGGAGCTCTCGGGAGCCAATCCCGCCCGGCGATGAAGTCGCCGGGCTAGCAACAGCGCCCCATGAATGGGGCTTCAAGCCGGGTTCACCCGGCGCCGTTCCTAGCCCGGGCACTTCATGCCCGGGCGGGGCCGCGCCCGCGGGGTTAGAACCCCGCTGCCCTGCCGTCGCCCCTTCGGGGCTTGGGATGGAATCGGACCGCTGTCCTGGGGTTGAAACCCCAGGCTTTATGCCGGCGCCCCGTTGGGGCTTTTCCCCCTGCCCACCCCCTCGTAGATCTTCAGCGCGCCGGCCTCCGTCTCCTCTGTCAGCCCCAGCTCCAAGAGAGTGAGTGGTATCTCCCAGCCGCTCCGCCTGCGTCCCCCCTCTCCCGGCGGGGGATGGAAGGGAGATGGGAGAGGGGGACAGGGGGTGAGGACTCTGCCCGCGCCCCACCCCTGCGTCGAGATCGGTCACATGGTCAGCGGCCAAGGGATCATGGGACCCTCGCCCCGGGTTGACACCCGGGGCTACCGAATGGCGCCCTCCGGGCTCGCCAGAGCCGGGCATTCCGGAGCCCGGAGGGCGGAACTGGGTAGCCCCGGGTGTCAACCCGGGGTGAGGGCGCGTCGGGGCAACGTCCCTGGAATCAGCGAATGAGCTCCCTGTCCCGCAAAGCCTCCGCCTGCGTCCCCCCTCTCCCGGCGGCAGGGGGGGCGATGGGAGAGGGGGACAGGGGGTGAGGTTCAAAATTCGGATGGGGCGGGGTGGCGGTCTCCTGTGGTCTCTCCACGAGTCCTGCGACTTCACTTGCGAGCTCGGGTACTTGCCTACGAGCAGTTGGAGCCGATAAAAGAGGTGACACCGAAGCGCCGACCTCACGACCCTTCCACCTTTCGGATTTCGCCTCCCCCGTAGCCACTCTCCGGTCTTCCCGCAGAGGAGAAGGGGTTGCCTCCTTACGGACGGCGGCCGCCGGGTCTTCCAGCGGCCATGAGCCCACCACCCCGGCCCCAGCCCGATCGTTGACGAGAGGCCCGGCGTCCAGGAAGGGATCGGTGATCTCCTCCGGCGCCAGGACCTCTCCTTCCGCGGGCTCCAGCCCCGGCACGGCAGCCTCCGGCATGGGGGCATGAGTCCCCCGCGAGCGGCTGTCGGCGACTACATCGGCCAGGTAACCCACGGCTTCGTCTCCTTGTTGCAGCGGACCTCAGTCCGCCGTTATTCCTCGCGCCCTGTCGACCAGGGCCATGTACAGTTGGCGCCTCTCGCGTGGCAGGCCCAGGATCTCCCGCTCGCTCCAGTGGTAGACGGAGGCGAGCACGTGGATATCCGAGTAGATCTCCGTGCTGGCCCGCGAGAGGCAGACGTAGGGATCGAGGAACAGCTCGCTCGGGCTGCCGCAGTCGACGCAGGCCACCTGCGCCTGTGTCGACGAGCTCCGGCGAGACCTCCTCGAGCGCCGCGTCGATCCGGTCCAAATCTTCGTCCGAAAGGTTGCCGGCGGACGGCTCGACCAGGCAGCGCCGGGCGAGCTTGCGCCGGGCCTCCGCCGGGTCCTCGATCCGCACGACCGCTTCCTGATCGGCGCCGGTGGCGACCCGCAGCCGCAAGGGACCGAGGCTCGTCTCGGCCTCCGCGAACGGATAGCCCTGCCCCGCCGGCTTGACCGGCAGCTCCGCATGGCGGATCGGCACGTTCGAACGCGCTCCCGCACCGCTTGCACGATGCAGCCATCCAGTCGTCCCCCACCCCGAGCACGACGGCGAGCTGCCGCATGAGGAACTGCCGGTCGGCGACGCAGAGGGAGCGCACCGCCTCGGGGCTCACCACCTCCCCTCCAAGCTCCCCCAGCGCGGCGGACAGCACCGCCGTGACCCGCTGGGGGAGGCTCCCCACCCCGCGAGCGGCCTCCGCGATCGCCAGCTCCACCGCGCCTGTGAGAGGCGCGAAGGACCAGTCGCGGAGCCGCTCCCCCTGATGCCAGAGTCCGCCGGGCAGCATCGACTAGCTCTCCGTCGGCTCCGCCACGCTGCCGTCGCGCTGCCAGCCCTCGTGCTGCAGGGTGATCGCTCTGAATGCCGACCGTGTTCATGTTGCCGGCGTCCAGATCGGGCAGCGCCTGGTAGTCCGAGATCCACGCCCGGAACAGCTTGTACGAGATCGCCACCTGGCCCTGGAGGTTCAGGACGTTGATGACGATGTCCTTGCGGTAGTTCTTGAGCGAGACCGCACCGTCGCCCTCGATGTTGTTGACCAGGTTTGCCCAGGCCTCGAACACCGGGTCGTGCGTCAGACCCTGCTCCAGCGTCACCGGCTCATAGCTGGTGCCGCCGGGCATGATCCGCTCGTGCGACGGGTCGTTGGAAGAGCGCCACTTGACCGGTTCGGTCTTCTTCTTGAGGGCGCCCATCTTGCGCAGGCCGGCGACGACCTTGCCGTCGATGATGACCTGAAACTTGAACGTCCGATATGGGTCGGAACGGTGCGCATTGACAGTGAACAGTGGAGCAGCCATGTCTCGTATCTCCCTATACCTTTACTGTCCGACCTTCTGCTGGATGCGGACGATGACGAACTCGGCCGGCTTGAGCGGCGCGAAGCCCACCACCACGATGACCTGGCCACGGTCGATGTCGCCCTGGGTCATGGTGTCGCCGAGGCCGCAGCGGACGAAGTAGGCGTCGGACGCCTTCTCGCCCTGGAACGCTCCGGCGCGGAACAGGCCGTTCATGAACGAATCGATGTTGACCCGCAGCGACGACCAGAGCTGGTGATTGTTGGGCTCGAACACGGCCCACTGGATGCCGTTGTAGACGCTCTGCTCGATGAAGATGGCCGTGCGGCGGACCGGCACGTAGCGCCACTCCGGGTCGGCGTTGGTCGACAGCGTGCGGGTGCCCCAGATGACCGGCCCGAAGTTGGGCAGCTTGCGGATGCAGTTGACGCCCAGCGGGTTGAGCTGGTCCTGCTCGCCGTCCTCGACCTGGAACTCGGAGCCCGCGACGCCCAGGAGCGCCGTCTCGACGCCGGCCGGCGCCTTCCAGACGCCGCGGCGGCCGTCGATGCGCGACCACATGCCGGCAGCGAAGCCGGACGGCGGCACGAGCACGGTCACCGGCGCGCCCGGATTCTTCTCGGCGCTGTAGAACGGGTTGGCGACCTTGAGCCAGGGGTAGTAGAGGACCGAGTAGGTCGACGTCGGCAGGCCGAGGCCGTTGACGTCGTTCTCGGTGACGAGCTGCGCACCCTGCGGCGGATCGACGATCACCACCCGGTTGCGCATCTTCTGCGCGTGGGCGATGGCCGAGTCGACGAGCGCCTTGCCCGCGTTGTCATAGGCGCGGCCGGGCAGGGAGAGGATGCTGATGTCGCGGATCTTCTCCAGCTTGGCGAAGGCGGCCTGGTAGGCGTTGCTGCCCGCCGTGCTGCCGTCGCCGCCGTTGGCCAGCGCGGCCTCCACACGGGGGTTGGACCCGGGGAGCACACGGCGCAGGCTCTGGTCGCCCGTCCGCTCCGTCCCCTGGTTGCCGGTGCCCAGGCCGAGGATCACCGCCGCCGTGCCGGCTGGAGCGACCACGACCGAGGAGGTGGCGGTGCGCGAGCCCGAGGTCAGTACGATCCGGTTGTTGGCTGCCGTGGCCGTGAAATTCTCGACGGCAGGAGCGTTCTCGCCTTCGCGCACCTTCTCCTGGATCTTGGCCGCCACATCGGCGAGCTTGGCACCGTCGCCGATTTCGCTGGCGGTGAAGCTGATGTTGCGAGCGGTGCCGTCCACTGTCACCGACATCGACTGGCCGTTGAGGGTGTTGAGGACGACGCTGGCCATATCCCGGCCGATGCTGACGCCCTGCATGTGGGTCGAGGCGGGCTCGACCTTCGCCGTGACCAGCGAGGAGACGCCGTTGATCCTGCCCTCGATGTAGTGGGGGTCGCCCTGGGTGAGGGACATCCCGCCGAAGGTCTCGAGTGTCTGGAAATCGTCGCCCGAGCCGGTGCCGATCTGCGCGACGTAGGTGGTTTTACCACCCACGGTTTTGGGGTTGAACAGCACCCGCACATCGTTGCCCCAGGCACCCTCGTTGGCAGCCGTCCAGGTGACGAGTTGGTCATCCGGCGAGAGTGTGGTGTCCGCAGCGGGGTGCAGGATCGCGCCGCGGGAGCGGATGCCGCCCTCGGCCAGGCGCACGATATAGGCGGCGGTGCCGCCGTTCTGGAAAAAGGCGAAGACGCTATGGCCCATCGGGTCGCCCTGGGCGGAGGTCCCGGTGTCGCGAATCCCGCCGTACAGGCGCTGGTAGTCGTCCCACTTGAAGATCAGGGTGGGATCATCGGTCGTCCCCCGGGTGGTGAATCCGAGGAAGGCGGCGGTGGAAGTGCCGACTCCCCCGATCGGCTTCGAGCCGCTCGGGATCTCCTCGACGTACACCCCGGGCCGAAGGTACGTTGGCATAAGAGCTCTCTCCTTGGCGACCCTCGCCTTCCGGCCGACAGGGCGCACAGTTCTCGTTGGTGCCTCGCCGCTCCGGGTCGCCCCAGGAGCCGCTTCATCTACTCGTCCACACAACGAGGGAGAAGGAGAGACCCCCTCACCCCATCTGGGCGTGAGCTCGACGGAAAAACCGGCGAGGCCAAGGGCAAGCCTGCCCGCGCGGAGAAGTCCGAAGTCGCCCAGGTCGGCGAAGACGTCTACGCCGTCTCCTATCTGGCCTCGTCCGGGTACACCCTCACGGTCGTGCTCGACTTCAGGACCGGGAACCTCGTCGCCTTTGCCTCGAACGAGAAGGAGCTGACCGTCCAGAACGGCACCTTCGAGGCTGCAGAGACGACCTTGTCAACCATGGGCCCTCCTCACGGCGGGATCGCGCAGCTCCCTTAGCAGATCCGGGTCCACCCGCGACTTGACCGTCCGCCGGTCGAGCCCGATCCGGCGGGCGGTCTCTTCGTAGCTGCCGCTGTGGAGGTAAGCCAGCGTGCAGTAGCGGCGCAGGATGTCCTCGGCCGGCAGGCCCCCGGCGAGGAAGTCCGCGGCGAGCCGTTCCCGCGCTCCGCTGTCCCCTCCCTCGCCGGCTGGACGGTAATCGCGGCGGATCAGGACGTTGTTCAGGCACTGGGCGAGCTCCCGGACGTTGCCGGGCCAGGGATAGCCGGGGCCCAGGTGCTCGCCGATCCAGGATTCCACCTCGCGCGCCACCTCCTCGGCCAGCTCCTCTCCGACCACTCTCTGGGCCAGGAACAGGACCAGATCCGAAAGCTCCTGCGGCGAATCCGCGAGCCGCTCCCGCAACGAAGGGGTGACCAGGATGTCCGAGCAGAGCCGGTAGTAGAGATCGTCGCGGAACCGGCCGGCGCGCATCTCGGCCGCGAGATCGCGGTTGGTGGCCGCCACGATCTTGCCCTGGAAACGGCGGGGCTTGGTGTCTCCCAGACGCTGGAAGCTGCGCGTCTCCAGCACCCGCAGGAGCTTCACCTGGATGGACGGATCGACCTCGCCGATCTCGTCCAGGAACACGGTGCCCAGAGGCGGGCAAACCTCCAGCCAGCCGGCGCGGTCGGCCACGGCCCCGGTAAAGGCGCCCCGGC
The DNA here is from genome assembly GCA_963842525.1 of uncultured Holophagales bacterium. GTDB lineage: Bacteria > Acidobacteriota > Thermoanaerobaculia > Multivoradales > UBA5704 > UBA5704. The sequence goes on along the minus strand of CAWJGT010000003.1, from coordinate 1,825,323 downwards.
AGTGCCCGAAGAGCTCGGACTCGATGAGCGTGGGCGAGAGGGCCGAGAGGTTCAGAGGAAAGAAGGGCTCCTCCGCGCTGTCGCGGAAGGCGAGGGCCTCCGCATCGAAAGGAATGTAGCGCGAGTCGGCAATGGACCGCGCCACCAGCTCCTTGCCGGTTCCGGACGGTCCGGTGACCAGGGTAGTGATGTCGCCCATACGCAAGAAAAGGAAACGCTGATACCGCCGCAGGTCGCAGGTGAAGATCGACTGCCAGACCTGTTCGCGCAGGCGGGCGGCCGGAAGCGATCCGCCCACGATCGAATGGAATGTGGAGTGGAAGGCCCGCCGGATCTGGAAGAAGCAGGAGAACAGGTGGCCCGGATCGATCGGCTCGCTCCATGAAATCCCGGGAAGCTCGAGCCAGGAGGACAGGTCGGCCCGGAAATCCCTGTAGAACCGGACCCCCCGCAGCCCGCCCTCACCGGTGATGACCTCGTAGAACCGCTTTTCGAAGCTGTAGTAAAGGAGATAGAAGACGAGGTCGCGGTAGAGCTCGAGCTCGTGGCGCAGCGCGGAACCGCCGCGGGCGAGGCGCGCCCGCAGGTCTTCCGCCAGCACCTGCGCCCGCTCCGCGATGCGGGGCACGTTGGGGTTGGCGTCCACCCGGTCGGCCCGCGCGTGCCAGACCACGTCGAACGGCGTGAACGCCTCGCCCAGCACCTCCCGCTCCCACTGCAGGCGGTCGGTCCCGAACGGGTTGCCGTGGGTGAGCCGGGAGATCGCCTCCAGCGTCTCCCGCTCACGATCGGAAAGGATCGAGCGGCTCGGCAAAATCAGTGGCCCTCCTCGTACATCGGATGCACATGCACTCTACATCGGATGACCGGCCTTTACCATGCACTCCGAAGACGGTCGAGTCATCCTTTTCCGACAAGCCTTTTCTGCACAACAGGATGAGCCGTTGCGGCCAGGGATGGCATGGCGATCGCTCTCCTGGACGTCGAAGGAGGGTGGAGATGAAACGCTGGCTGTTTCTGGCTCTACCGGCCCTGCTCTTCCAGCTCCCGGGCTGGGCGGAGCGTCTCCAGTTTGATCGCGTGGCCATGGCCCGCGGCGAGATCTGGCGCCTGGTGACATGCCACTGGACGCACTGGTCCGTGCGCCATCTGGTCTGGGACCTCGCCGTCTTCGTCCTGCTCGCGGTCCTCTGCGAGGCCCGTGGACGACGGGCCTTCCTTGCAACCGTCGCAGCCTCAGCCTTGCTGATCCCGCCGGTCCTATGGATCGCGCTCCCGGACATGGAGACGTACCGTGGGCTCTCCGGCATCGACTCGGCGCTGTTCGTGCTCGCTGCGATCCTCCTCCTCCGTGAAGAGATCGAGAGGATCGGGAGTCTGCGTTCCGGGCCGGCGCTCGCGGCCGGGGCCGCGCTCGTGGCTTTCCTGCTCAAGGTGGGCTACGAGTCAGTGTCAGGAACGGCGCTCTTCGCGGGCTCGGAGGGACTCTTCGTCCCCGTCCCTCTCGCTCACCTCGTCGGTGGCGCCTGCGGGCTCTGGGCCGGGCTTCTTGGCTTACGAGGCAAGAATCACAAGAGCATCTCAAAATATACCAGCGGGACTTTTCTATACGTCACTCGTCCGACCTCTCGGAAACCACACTTCCGATAGAAGTCCTCTGCACCCGCTGCGGCGTCGAAGGCATCGAGCCGAATGGCATCCCCTGGCCACTCCTTGCCGATCCTCTTCGCTTCTTCGAGGCAGAGCCTGCCGATCCCCGTGCGCTGCAACGCGGGATCGACCGCCATGTTCAGCAGATAGATCGGCTTCTTGCACGCGGTGAAGTAGCTCTTGTCAATCGCCCAGGGCTTCTTGGTACAAAGCGTCAGGGTCGCGATCGCACCATTGTCCTGCCTCGCCACATAGACCCTCCCATTTCTCATATGGAAGAGCACGCCCCTCTCCGAGACCGCCGAGGACCACGGCCCCTTCCCGTGCTTCGAAGTCAGGTCCTGGGCGACCGAGGTCTGCAGTACCGCGATGGCCGCAGCGTCCTCGGCAGTAGCGGGCTCCAGTTCGATGCGCATCGAGGACGTATCCTATCAGGCCACCCGTCGAATGAATTCCTGCACCGCCGCCCAGGCTTGCGCCGCAGCCGCCTGCAGAAGGAAGTGAGGCCCCTCGATCCGGCGGACGACCACCTTCGGCTGAAGGCGCAGGATCTCGGCAACACTCCGTTCCGGAACGAGCCGATCCTCGGTGCCCCGAATGTACAGGATGGGGACCTCGCACGCGCGCAGCTCCGCGCGTACATCAGCGGCCATGACGGTTCTCACACGTCCTGCCAGGATGGCAGGATCAACCGTGCGGACCGTATTGCCGACTCGAGAGACAAGATCCTCTGAAGCACGCGCTCCGACGAGGTAGTGCCGAATGGCCCAGCGCGGGATCGGGAGACGGAAGAAGAGCGAGAGAGGCGCCAGCCGAAGGATCGCCGGGATCGGAGACGTGACGAAGCTGTTGCACAGAACAATACCGAGGAGACGGGAGCCCATCTCCTGGGCAGCGCGGACCGCATAGGGTCCGGAGAACGACTCCGCAATGAGGAGAGACCTACTGTCCTGGCCAAAGGTGCTCAAACTTTGTCGAACGATCTCTCCGGAATCCTGCACCTCGTTCCTTGGGTAGGTGATGACCCGAGGAGTGAGGTTGGGCGGGCAGGAGCGGAGAAGCTCGTGGAACAGCTCCCCGGTTCCGTCGAGCCCCGGCATCAGAAGAGTCTGGATATTGTTAAGCGAGGCGCGATCTCCTCACCTGCCTGAAAGCCTCTGCTCAGCCCAACTCAGGCGCGGTCCATCAAAAAGCAGTGACAGATGGTTAAGAACGTCTCGCCCCATCAGCCCCCATTCCTGATCGACCAGCATACCCGATCCTGCTGACGGTGACGAGATAGCGCGGGTCCGCGGCGTCGGTGGACGAGCTGCTTCAGGAGCTGGCGGTCTTCGGAGCTTCGGGAGCCCCAGACGTGGCGGAGGAGGCGCTCGGCGGGGAGGGTGTGGCCGGCGTTGGCGAGGAGGAGTTGGAGCAGCCGGAGCTCCAGCTTGGTCAGGCGGACGGGCTCGCCTGCCGCCACGGTGACGGCCTGCCGCTCCAGGTCCAGCACGAAGTCGCCGACCATCAGCGGGGCCGGCTTCTCCACCTCTCCGGCCCGCCGCAGCAGGGCGCGCACCCGGGCCAGCAGGGTGCGCGGGCTGAAGGGCTTGGTGAGGTAGTCGTCGGCGCCGAGGTCGAGGGCCTGCACCTGGTCCTCTTCCCCGGCGCGGACGGTGAGCATCATGATCGGCACGCGGGACGTGGCGCGGATCTTCCGGCAGACTTCCAGGCCGCTGAGACGGGGCAGGTTGACGTCCAGGATCACCAGGTCGGGCTCCTCTCTCTCGAAAGCCGTGAGGACCAGGGCCCCGTCCGTGGCTTCGACAGCCAGGTAGCCGGCCTGCCGCAACGCGTAGGAGATGAGCCCCAGCAGCTCGAGGTCGTCGTCGACCACCAGGACCTTCATGCCGTGGCCCTCGCGGCCTCGCGATGTCGCGGCAGGGTGACGCGGACGCGCGTCCCCTCGCCCTCACGCCGGGCCTCGACCGCGCGCGCGCTGCGTTGGCAAGGAGGTTGACGAAGACCTGGACGAGGCGAACTTCTTTGCCTCCACTAATTGTTGAATTTTCGATGAGTACTCCTTCCTACGCCCTGCCCAGTACGCCTTTGCAATCTGAAACCGCCCTTCTATCTCTTCCGTGGAAGTGCTGTCAGAAAGAATCTCGTGAGCCATCTGCCATCGCGTGCGAAGCGGGCCTCGCGGTGCGCTCACCCCGTCCGGACGCAACCGGATGGGGATGGGGATCGAGTGCGCAGAGAAGGCGATCCGGCGGGTGTCTTCCTGCAACAGCGCGCGGAAATTTTTGCCGGCAGGCAGGCGGTTGCAGATCCACGGGCCGCGAGGGTTATTGCTATGGAAGTATCGTTGGAATTGCAGGGCGCCGGGAACGGCGTGACACCGTGCACACCGTGCGGAAGAAGCCTTCACCGGCATCTCGGCCGAGCTCCTGGCAGGTGAGTCACGGAGGCGAAATGTCGCAGAACGAAACGATTTCCGAGACTTTAGAAAAACGAGCGGCGGAACAGGGGGAACACCCGGCCTACGTTTTTTTGTCCCATAGCGAGACCGGCGTGGCCGAGGAGCGGCTCAGCTACGCGGATCTCGACGGCCGCGCCCGGGCGATCGGCGCCTCGTTGCAGGCGGCGGGTGCGGGCGGCGAGCGCGTCGTTCTGCTGCTTCCTCCAGGGCCGGATTTCATCGCCTCCTTCTTCGGCTGCCTCTATGCCGGCGCCGTCGCGGTCCCCGCCCTGCCGCCGCGCCGGCGCGGCGACGATCCACGCCTGCGGGCGATCTGCCGCGACGCCCGGCCGCGGGTGGCGCTGGCCGCCGCCGACCAGTTGCCGGTCCTGGAGAGCGCCGCCGCTGAGATCCCGGAGCTCTCCGCCGCCTGCCGGATGGCTCCCGCCACAGAGGGTGCCGCGGACTGGCAAAGGCCAGACCTGCGCCCGGAGGCGCTCGCCTTTCTCCAGTACACCTCGGGCTCGACCTCGTCCCCCAAAGGGGTCATGGTCAGCCATGCCAACCTCCTGCACAACGAGGAGCTGATCCGCCGCACGTTCGAGCAGTCGTCCGATTCGGTGGTGCTGGGCTGGCTGCCGCTCTACCACGACATGGGCCTGATCGGCACGGTGCTGCAGCCGCTCTACACCGGCGCGGTCTGCTACCTGATGACCCCCGGTGCGTTCCTGCAGCGGCCGGCGCGCTGGCTGGAAGCCATCTCGCGCTACCGCGCGACGACCAGCGGCGGCCCCAACTTCGCCTATGAGGTGTGCGTGCGCAAGGTGGGGGCGGCGGAGCGGGAGGGCCTCGACCTCTCCTCATGGCAGGTGGCCTTCAACGGTGCCGAGCCGGTGCGGGCCGGCACGCTGCGGCGTTTCGCCGCGGCCTTCGCGCCCTGCGGCTTCCGCGCCGCGGCGTTTCGCCCTTGCTACGGCCTCGCCGAGGCGACGCTGCTCGTCTCGGGACGGCGCCAGGAGGGGAATCCCCGGGTGCGCGCACTCGATGCGGAGGCTCTGGAACGGCATGAGGCCGCGGACGCCGGGGACGCAGGGGATGCCGGAGACACGGCACGGAGCCGCGAGCTGGTGGGCTGCGGCGCGGCGATGCAGACCGTCCTGGCCGTCGATCCGGAGTCGGGAGCGCCCTGTCCGCCCGGCCGCATCGGCGAGATCTGGGTGGCCGGCCCGAGCGTCGCCCAGGGGTACTGGGAGCGGCCCGAGGAGACGGCTGCGACGTTCGGCGCCCGTCTCGCCGACGGCACCGGCCCCTTCCTGCGCACCGGGGACCTCGGATTCGTCTCCGAGAGCGAGTTGTTCCTCACCGGCCGCCTCAAGGACCTGATCATCCTGCGCGGCAGGAACCACTATCCGCAGGACCTGGAGCTGACCGCCGAGCGTAGCCACGCCGATCTGCGCCCCGGTGGCGGTACCGCCTTCGCGGTCGATCTCGCCGGGGAAGAACGGCTGGTGATCGTCCATGAGGTAGGACGCCACGCTGTTGCCGGCAGGACTGAGGAGATCGCCGCAGCGGTGCGCCAGGCGGTGGCCGAAAAGCACGAAGTGAGCGTCGCGGAGGTGGTGCTGATCCGGCCGGAAACGCTGCCCCGGACGTCCAGCGGCAAGGTGCGGCGGCGCGCCTGCCGCGAGCTGTATCTCCAGGGCGGGCTGCGCGTCCTTGGCGCGAGCCGCCTCTCCCCAGCCGCTGCGGACATCGTCGCGGACGAGGTCCAGGTGGGATCGCCGGACTGGCTGCTCCGGACGTTTGCCGCCGCGGCGCGGATCGACCCCTCCCGGGTCGATCCGGACCTTCCGCTCTCCGCGTCGGGACTGGATTCGCTGGCGGCCGTGGAGCTGAAGCAGACGGTGGAGGAGGTGGCCGGCGTCTCCCTTCCCCTGGCGGACCTGCTGGAGGGGATGACCCTGCGGGAGCTGGAGCGGCGGGTGGGCCCTCCCCCCCTGGCCCCCTCTCCCATCCGCACTCCCACCCGCCCGGGAGAGGGGGAAACGGGCGAGCACCCGCTGTCCTGGAACCAGCGCTCGCTCTGGTTCCTCCACCGTCTGGCGCCGGAGAGCTCCGCCTACAACATCGCCGGTGCGGCGCGGCTCGGGATCGCCCCCTCTCCCGGGGGACGGGAGGGAGGATGGGAGAGGGGGTTGGGGGGCGAGGGTTCCCTGGGCCGCGCGCTCCAGGCTCTGGTGGACCGCCACCCCATGCTGCGCGCCACGTTCGCCGACACGCCTGGCGGTCCGGTGCAGCAGGTGGCGGAGCGGGTCGAGGCAGCCTTTGAGGTTCTGGATGCGACCGGCTGGAGCGACGCGGAGATGCATGCACGGCTGCATGCGGAGGCGTATCGCCCGTTCGACCTCACGGCCGGCCCACTCCTGCGGGCGGTCCTGCTGCGGCGTGGCGACGAGGCCTTCCTCGCCTTGGCCATACACCACGTCGCGGCCGACTTCTGGTCCATGGCCGTGCTGGCCCGCGAGCTCGGTGCGCTCGTGGCAGGAGAGACCCTGCCTCCTCCGGCGGCCCTGTACACCGACTTCGCCCGCTGGCAGGAGCAGATGCTGGAAGGCCCCGCGGGCGAGCGGCTGTGGGAGCACTGGCGGGAACGCCTGGCCGGCACGCAGCAGCTCGATCTGCCCACCGACCGGCCGCGGCGTCCGGTGCAGACCCTGCGCGGCGGCACGCGGACGCTCCCTGCCTCGTCGGAGCGGGCGGAGGCGGTCCACCGGCTCGCCGCCGCCCATGGCTGCACGCCCTTCGTCGCCCTGCTGGCCGCCTGGCAGGCCGTGCTCTCCCGTTGGAGCGGCCAGGAGGAATTCCTCACCGGTGCCCCCATGGCCGGCCGCTCCGCACGCGAGTGGAGGGAGGTGGTGGGCTACTTCGTCAACCTGGTGCCCTTGCGCGCCAATCTCTCCGGAGACGTGGCGGTCCGCAAGCTGATGGCGCGGACGCGCAGCACCGTGCTCGACGCGCTGGCGCACCAGGATCTCCCCTTCGCCCTGCTCACCGAGCGCCTGCAACCCGAGCGCGACCCCGGCCGGCCGCCGCTGGTCGCGGCGATGCTGACCTTCGAGAAATCCCCGGCGCCGGAGCTGGCCGCGCTCGCGGCCTTTGCCGTGGGCGTGCCGGGCGTCCGGCTCAATGTCGGAAGCCTGGTCCTGGAGTCTCTTCCCCTCGCGCCGCCCGCCGCCCAGCTCGACCTTTCCCTGACCGCGGCCGAGCTCCCCGCCGGGCTCGCCGTCTCCTTGCAGTGGGACGCCGATCTGTTCGACGCGACGACTACCGAACGGATGCTCGGCCACCTCGACCGCCTGCTCGCCGGGATGGCCGCGGCGGATCATTGCCGGATCGCGGAGCTGCCGCTCTTGGCAGCCGAGGAGCGCGACCAGATTCTGCTCGCCTGGAGCGGCGCGGAGAGCGGGCCAACCGCAGGGATCGGCTGCCTGCATGAGCTGTTCGAGGCGCAGGCGGCGCGCACCCCCGAAGCCACGGCCCTGGTTATTGGGGACAAGCGCGGCCAGGAACGCTGGACCTATGACACCTTGAACCGGCGGGCCAACCGCTTGGCCCATCACCTGCGGCGGCTCGGTGCCGGCCCGGAGCAGCGCGTGGGCGTCCTGATGGGCCGTTCCGGCGAGCTGATCGCGGCGCTTCTGGGCATCCTCAAAGCGGGAGCCGCCTATGTGCCACTCGATCCGGCCTATCCGGACGACTGGCGGTCCTTCGTGGCGCAGGACGCAGGGATCGCCCTCCTGCTGACCGAGGAAGGGTGCGCCGTCTCCGGAGGGCCCGAGAAAAACCCGGCACCGCTGGCAGGCCCCGGCAACCTCGCCTATGTGATGTACACCTCCGGCTCGACAGGGCGGCCCAAAGGCGTGGCCCTCGAGCACCATGCTCCGGTCGAACGGATGCACTGGGCGCGTGCGGCCTTCCCTGCGGAAGACCTCGCCGGAGTCCTGGCCGCGACCTCTATCTGCTTCGACCTGTCGGTCTTCGAGATCTTCGCGCCCCTCTCCTGGGGCGGGACGGTAATCCTGGCCGACAACGCCCTGGCCCTGCCGGCGCTGCCTGCCCGGGGAGAGGTGACGCTGGTCAACACGGTCCCTTCCGCCATGACCGAGCTGGCCGCGGGAGAGCTGCCTCCCGCGCTCCGAACGGTGAATCTGGCCGGCGAGGCGCTGCCGCCGCAGCTGGCGGAACGTATCTACCGCCACGCGCAGGTCGAGCAGGTCCTCAACCTCTATGGACCGACGGAAGATGCCACGTACTCGACCTGGGCCCGGGTCGAGCGGGGCGCCGCGCGGGTGAGCATCGGCCGCCCCCTCCCCGGCACCCGGGCCTACGTGCTGGACGGCCGCCTCCAGCCGGTCCCCGGCGGCGTGCCCGGCGAGCTGTTCCTGGCCGGGGCCGGCGGGGCCCGGGGCTACCTCGGCCGTCCGGACCTGACGGCGGTGAGGTTCCTTCCCGATCCTTTTGCAGCGGTCCCCGGAGGCCGCCTCTACCGGACCGGCGACCTGGCCCGCTGGCTCGCCTCGGGCGAGCTCGAGCACCTGGGCCGGCTCGACCATCAGGTCAAGGTGCGCGGTTTCCGCATCGAGCTGGGAGAGATCGAAGCGGCCCTCCTCACCCACCCCGAGGTCCGGCAGGCGGCGGTGAACGTGCGCGAGATCGCAGGGAGCAAAGCCCTGGTGGCCTACGTGGCTGGCGAGGAACCTCGTCCGACTGCGGTCGGGCTGCGCGATCACCTGCGCCGGCGACTGCCGGAGCACATGATCCCGGCCTTCTTCGTCCTGCTCCCGGCGCTCCCTCTCACCCCCAACGGCAAGGTGGACCGAAAGGCCCTGCCGGCGCCGGAGTTGGAGAACGCCGAGGAGAGGTGGCTGGCACCCCGCACGCCGGTCGAAGAGATCCTCGCCGGCATCTGGGCCGAGGTGCTCGGTCGCGAACGGGTCGGGGTGGCCGACCACTTCTTCGACCTGGGGGGCCACTCGCTGCTGGCGACCCAGGTGATCTCGCGCCTGCGCAACGCATTGGGCATCGAAGTGCCCTTGCGCGACCTCTTCGCGGCCCCCCGGCTGGCAGACCTCGCCGCCCGGGTCGAAGCGATGCGACGGGCCGGCACGGTCCCACCCGCCCCGCCTCTTCTTGCGGTGCCGCGCGAGGGGTCGCTGCCCCTGTCGTTCGCGCAGCAGCGGCTCTGGTTCATCGATCAGCTCGAACCGGGCAGCCCGCTTTACAACATGCCCGGGGCGCTACGGGCCGAAGGGCCGTTGGACGGCGCGGTGTTGGCCCTCTGCCTCGGGGAGATCGTGCGCCGGCACGAAGCGTTGCGCACGGTCTTCGCTGCGCCGGAGGGCTCGCCGGTGCAGGTGATCCGGCCGGCTGAGCCCTTCCTGCTGCCCATCGTGGACCTGTCGGAGCTGCCACAGAAAGAGCGCGAGGCGCTGGTCGTCACCCTGACCGGCGAAGAGGCAGCCCGCCCGTTCGACCTCACCGGCGGCCCCGCTTGCAGTCCACTACTGCGCGGCTTGCTGTTGCGCCTCGCCGAGAGGGACCACGTCGTCGTGCTGACCGTGCACCACATCGCCAGCGACGGCTGGTCCCTGGGCATTCTGGTCCGTGAGATCGCGGCTCTCTATCCGGCGTTTGCCGAGGGAACGCCGTCGCCCTTGCCCGAGTTGCCGGTGCAATATGCGGATTTCGCGGTGTGGCAATCCTCCTGGCTGCACGGCGAAGTTCTGGAGCAGGAGATCGCCTTCTGGCGCCGGCAGCTCGCCGGGTTGCCGCCGCTCCTGGAGCTGCCCACCGACCGACCGCGGCCCGCGGTTCAGAGCTACCGGGGCGCGGCGCGGCCGGTGCGGCTGCCGGCCGAGCTCACCCGGCAAGCCGAGGCCCTGGGCCGGCGCGAGGGAGCGACCCTCTTCATGGTGCTCCTGGCCGGTTTCCAGACCCTTCTGGCGCGCTACAGCGGACAAGATGATCTCACGGTGGGCTCACCCGTCGCCGGACGCAACCGGGTCGAGACCGAAGGACTGATCGGATTTTTCGTCAACACCCTGGTCCTGCGAGGAGACCTGGCGGGCACACCCACGTTCCGCGAGCTTCTCGGCCGGGTGCGCGAGATCGCATTGGCCGCCTATCTGCACCAGGACGCGCCGTTCGAAAAGCTGGTCGAAGAGCTCGCCCCGGAGAGGAGCCTCGCCCAGACACCCTTGTTCCAGGTGATGTTCGAGCTGCAGAACGTCCCCACCGCGAGCCTGGACATCCAGGATCTGCATCTGCGCCCAGTCGGCGATTTTGGGGATAGGGGGACGATGGCGAAGTTCGATCTCACGCTCGCCCTCGAGGAAAGGGATGGCGGGCTCAGCGGCACGATGGAGCACGCCACCGATCTGTTCGACGCCACGACCATCGACCGTCTCACCGGACACTTCGAACGGCTGCTCGCCTCGGCGGCCGCCGAGCCGGACCTGCGGGTCTTCGATCTGCCGATCACGAGCGAGGCCGAGAGCGCCCAGATCCTGTGCGAGTGGAACGACACGGGGATCGCGGGGATCGCGGAGGGTTGTCTTCATCAGGAAGTCGCGGCGCAGGCGGCGCGGACGCCCTCCGCCGTAGCCGTCGAGCTGGGGGCCGAGCGCTGGACATATCGCCGCCTGATCGGCAGTGCCCGGCGCTTGGCGCGCCACCTCCGGGAGCTGGGCGTTGGCCCGGATGCGATCGTCGGCCTCTGCACCGAGCGGTCGCCAGCCATGGTCGTGGGCATGCTGGCCGTCCTCGAGGCCGGCGGTGCCTGGCTGCCGCTCGATCCCAGCTATCCCGCGGAGCGGCTGGCCTTCCTGCTCGACGACGCGGGGGCCCGGGTCCTGCTGGTCCAGGAGCCCCTCCTCGAGCGGGTGCCGGCGGAGGGCCGCCGCGTGGTCCTCCTGGATGCGCGCTGGGATTCCGGTGAAGACATGGGGCAGCCTCTAAGGACAGACGTGAGCCCTAGCAACCTGTCCTACGTCATCTACACCTCGGGCTCGACCGGCCAGCCGAAAGGTGTGATGGTTACGCACCGCGGGATCTGCAACCGGTTGCGCTGGGCGAAGCAGGCCTACGGGCTCGATGAGCGGGACGCGTTCCTCCAGAAGGCCTCGCTCGGTTTCGATGTTTCGGTCTGGGAGTGCTTTACTCCTCTGTCCGCCGGGGCACGGCTGGTTCTGGCCAGTCCGGGCAGGCAAGGCGAAGCTTCGTACCTGGCTCGCGCCATCCGCGAGCATCGAATCACCCACATCGACTTCGTCCCTTCGATGCTGGCTGCGTTCCTCGCCGAGGAGGACGTGGAGACATGCGTCTCGTTGCGGCAGATCTATACGGGTGGCGAGGCTCTCACCCCTGAGCTGCGCGACCGGGTGCTGGCGCGCCTGCCCGTTCCCCTGGACAACGCATACGGGCCGACCGAGATCACGATCGATACGGCGCGATGGGTCTGCGCACCAGGGCAGGAGCCGCACCGCGTGCCGATCGGCCGGCCGATCGCCAACAGCCGGCTCTATGTCGTAGATCCGGACCTGCGGCCGGTGCCGGTCGGGGTGGCCGGCGAGCTGCTGGTGGGAGGAGCGGGTGTAACGCGCGGCTACCTGCGCCGGCCCGGCCTGACCGCCGAACGTTTCGTTCCCGATCCGTTCGGCGGCCGGCCCGGCGACAGGTTGTACCGCACGGGCGATCTCGTCTGCTGGCTGCCCGACGGCTCTCTCGATTTCCTGGGTCGCGTGGACCATCAAGTCAAGGTGCGCGGCTTCCGCATCGAGCTCGGGGAGATCGAGGTGGCGCTGGTCGCTCTGCCCGGAGTGCGCGAGGCGGTCGTGGTGGTGCGGGAGGGGAGGCTGGTCGCCTACGTGGCCGGCGACATCGCGGTCGAGGAGCTGCGCCAGTCGCTGCGCGAGCGGCTGCCGGATTACATGGTGCCGGCCGCCTTTGTGACGCTCGCGGCGCTGCCCCTCACCGCGAACGGAAAGATGGACAGGAAGGCTCTGCCGGCCCCGGAGCAGCCCGGTGCGCCAGAGGGCTACGTGGCGCCGCGCACTCGCGAGGAGGAGATCCTGGCGGCGGTCTGGGCGCAGGTCCTGCGCCTGCCGCGGGTGGGGGTCAACGACAACTTTTTCGAGCTCGGCGGCGATTCGATCCTCTCCGTCCAGATCGTGGCCCGGGCGCGCCAGGCCGGACTGCTCTTCACCGTGCGGCAGATTTTCGAGCACCAGACCGTGGCCGGGCTCGCCCGCCACGCCACGGCCACGGAGATGCCCTCCGACTTTCCCAGGGCCGGGCTCGACGTGCACACCTTCCACAAGGTGGCATCGCTTCTATCGGATCCGAAGAACGTCGAAGATATCTACCCTCTCTCACCGGCCCAGAACGGCATGCTGTTCCACAGCCTGATGGCGCCCGAGTCCGCGGTCTATGTCACCCAGGTAACCTGCACTCTGCCGGCGGACCTCGATGCCCGGCTGTTCCGGCAAGCCTGGGAGAGGCTCGTCGAACGTCACGAGGTGCTGCGCACGGCCTTTCTCTGGGACGGTCTCGACGAGCCCCTGCAGGTCGTCCGTAAAAAGGTTTCTTTCCCGTGGCAGGATCTGGATTGGCGCGGCCTTTCCGCGGAGGAGCGGGAGCGCCGCTTCGAAGAGCTGCGGCACGGCGAGCTGCACGCTCCTCTGCCCCTGACCAGCGCGCCACTGATGCGCTTCTCCCTGGTCCGTCTCGACCGCGAGCTTGGGTTCATCTGGACGTCTCACCACCTGCTGCTGGACGGCTGGTCGCTTCCTCTCCTGGTCCAGGAGTTGGGGTCTGTCTACGCGGCTCTGCGGGAGGGCCGGGAGCCCATCGAGCCAACACTGCCGCCGGCGCGGCCGTTCAGCGACTACATCGCCTGGCTGCAGAGGCAGGAGCCGGCGAAGGCGGAGCCGTTCTGGCGCGAGGAGCTCGCGGGGTTCACCGCCCCCAATCCTCTGGGTGTCCTCAGGGTGGACCACCCGGCGGGAGCTGACGGGGTTTCCGGCTACGCCGAGCACAAGCTCCGGGTCTCCCCCGAGGTCACGGCAAAGCTCCAGGCCCTGGCGGCGCGCCACAGATTGACCTTGCAGACCGTCACCCTGGGTGCCTGGGCCGTGCTCGTCAGCCGCTACAGCAGCGAGGAGGACGTGGTCTTCGGCAGCGCGGTCTCCGGCCGTCCGGCCGCCTTGCCCGACGTCGAGACCATGATCGGCATGTTCATCAATACCCTGCCGGTGCGGGTGCGGGTGAACGACGCCGAGCCGCTGACCTCCTGGCTGCAACGCCTCCAGGAGCGCCAGCTCGCCCGGCAGGAATTCGAGCACAGCCCGCTGGCCCAGATCCAGCGCTGGAGCGAGGTGCCTGCCGGCTCGCCGCTGTTCGAAACGCTCTACGTGTTCGAAAACTACCCCAATATCGGAAACGGGGGAAACGCCGGAAACGGTGGTTCCGGCAGCCTGGGGATCGGTAACCTGCGCACCTTCGAGAGCACCAACTATCCCATCACCCTGGAGCTCCACACGGCGACAGATCAGGTTTCTCTGCGCCTGACGTCCGACCGCGCTCGCGTGGACGAGGATGCGGCGCCACGCCTGCTCCAACACCTGGCCACCCTGCTCGCCGGCATGGCCGAAGAGCCGGAGCGCCGCGTCGGCGAGCTTGGCCTGCTCTCCCGGGCAGAACACCACCAGGCGATCGCCGAGTGGAACGACACCGGGGTGCCGTCGGCGAGGGAGATGCTCCTCCTCGATCTCCTGGTGGCCCGGGCGGAGCAAGCTCCGGAGCTGCCGGCCGTCGCCCAAGGGCGTGAGCAGCTCTCTCATGGCGAGTTGGCCGCACGCTCCGACCGTCTGGCCGCTCACCTCCGTGCTCTGGGCGCCGGGCCCGACGTCCTCGTGGCGCTCTTCCTCGAGCGATCGGTCGATCTGGTGGTGGCCCTGCTCGCGGTGCTGAAGGCAGGTGGCGCTTACCTGCCGCTCGACACCTCCCTCCCGCTCCCGCGGCTGTCGTTCCTGCTCGACGACGCCCGACCGACCCTCTTGCTCACCCGGACGCGGCTGCTGCCGGACCTCCCGGAGCACGACTCCGGCATCGTCTGCCTCGACGATCTCCCGGAGATCGCAGGCGCCGGGGTGCCTGCCGTGCGACCAGCTGGCGACAACCTTGCCTACGTGCTCTATACCTCGGGCTCGACCGGCCACCCCAAGGGAGTGGCGGTGACCCACCGCGGGCTCGCGAATTACCTGCTCTGGGCGGCGGAGGCCTACCCAGCGGATGAGGGGCGAGGCGCTCCGGTCCACTCGCCGCTCAGCTTCGACCTGACGGTGACCAGCCTGTTCCTGCCGCTGCTCGCCGGCCGCTGTGTCGAGCTGGTGCCCGAAGAGCAGGGGGGCGAGGGTCTGGCCATGGCGCTCGCCGAGGGCGGCTTCGGGCTCGTCAAGCTCACGCCCGCTCATCTGGAGGTCCTGCAGCGGCTGCTGCCACCCGAGCGGGTCTCAGGATGCGCGGGTGCCTTCGTCATCGGTGGCGAGCCGCTGTCCGGCGAGCAGCTCGCCTTCTGGCGTACCCATGCCCCGGGCCTGCGCCTGATCAACGAGTATGGGCCGACGGAGACGGTGGTGGGGTGCTGCACCTACGAGGTTCCGGGATCGCCGCTGCCGGGGCCGGTGCCCATTGGCCGGCCGATCGCCAACACCCGCGTCCTGCTCCTGGACCAGCGGCTGGATCCGGTCCCGATCGGGGTACCGGGTGAGCTCTGCATCGGCGGCGCGGGTGTCTGCCGCGGGTATCTCCACCGGCCCGCCCTGACCGCCGAGAAGCTCGTACCCGATCCGTTTGGAACGTGGGGCGAGCGGCTCTACCGGACGGGTGATCTCGCGCGCCGCCTGCCGGACGGGAGGATCGAGTTCCTGGGCCGAACGGACCATCAGGTCAAGGTGCGGGGCTTCCGCATCGAGCCAGGGGAGATCGAGGCGGCGCTGGCCGCTCTGCCCGGAGCCCACCAGGCGGTTGTGGTGGTGCGCGACCAGAGGCTGATCGCTTATGTGGTCGGCGACGTCGCGGTCGAGGAGCTGCGCCAGGCCTTGCGCGAGCGGCTGCCGGACTACATGGTGCCCGCTGCCTTCGTGACGCTCGATGCGTTGCCCCTCACGGCCAACGGCAAGGTGGACAGGAAAGCCCTGCCGGCTCCGGAACAGCCCAGCGTAGAGTCCGGGTACGTGGTGCCGCGCACTCGCGAGGAGGAGATCCTGGCGGCGGTCTGGGCGCAGGTCCTGCGCCTGCCGCGGGTGGGCGTCAACGACAACTTTTTCGAGCTCGGCGGCGATTCGATCCTCTCCGTCCAGATCGTGTCCCGGGCGCGTCAGGCCGGTCTGCTCGTCACCATGCGGCAGATTTTCGAGCACCCGACCGTGGCCGGGCTCGCCCGCCATGCCACGGCCACGGATCCCTCCGGCAGCACCGGGCAGGGGCCGGTGGTAGGTGAGGTGCCGCTCATCCCGATCCAGCGCTGGTTCTTCGAGGAGGGCTTTGCCGACCCCCACCACTTCAACCAGGCCCTGTTCCTGGAACCCCGGGAGCCCCTCGCCCCCGCCGCCCTGGAACGCGCCATGGCCGCCATCGTGGAGCACCACGACGCCTTGCGTATGCGGTTCGATGTCCATTCCTGGCGGCAGGAGAATGCGCCGGCCGAGCCGGTGGCGCCCTGCTACCAGGTTGACCTTTCGGGCTTGCCGGTGCCTCGCCAGGGCGAGGCTTTCGAGCGGGCAGCCGCGGCTCTCCAGGCAGGCTTCGACCTGTCTGCCGGACCTCTCATCCGCCTCGCTCTTTTCAACGCCGGAGCCGGACAGCCGGCACGGCTCTTCTGGGTCGCCCACCACTTGGTGGTGGACGGGGTCTCCTGGCGCGTGCTGCTCGAAGACCTGGAGGGAGCGTACCGCCAGGCCGCGCGCGGGCTGCGCCCGACCTTCCCGCCCAAGACCACCTCGTTTCAGGAGTGGGCTCGCCGCCTGGCCGAGCATGCCGGCTCGGATGCGTTGGCCCGCGAGTTGGAGTTCTGGTGCGAGACCGCCCGGGCTCGCGTGCCCCGCCTGCCGGTGGACTTCCCCGGCGGCACAGCCGGCGATCTCTTCGGCGACGAGGCCTCGGTCTCCTTCGAGCTCAGCGCCGGAGAGACCGCGGAC
Source organism: uncultured Holophagales bacterium (assembly GCA_963842525.1). Taxonomy (GTDB): domain Bacteria; phylum Acidobacteriota; class Thermoanaerobaculia; order Multivoradales; family UBA5704; genus UBA5704. Next base: position 1,808,976 of record CAWJGT010000003.1, on the reverse strand, counting down.
CTGCTCCAGACCCTGCCGTCGGTGTACCACAACCGCATCGACGATGCGCTGCTCAGCGCCCTTGTACGGGCTCTGGCGGACTGGGCCGGCTCCCCACGCCTGCGGGTGGACCTGGAAGGGCACGGCCGCGAGCCGCTCTTTGACGATCTCGACGTCTCACGCACCGTCGGTTGGTTCACCTCCCTGTACCCGGTCGTCCTGGAGGCGGGCGACGCCGGTCCCGGCGAGGCCCTGGTGAGCGCCAAGGAGCGCTTGCGCGCCGTGCCGGGGCGCGGGATCGGCTACGGTCTGTTGCGCCATCTCGGCAACGCAGAGGCGGTCCGCCTCCTGGAAGCGGCTCCGGGGGCCGAGATCCTCTTCAACTATCTGGGCCAGGTCGGCTCCACCTCCGAGGAGAGCTCTCTTTCCGGGCTTCCACAGCCTCCGCCGGCTCCAGCCGGAGCCCGCGCGGCCACCGCACCCACCCGTTGGAGATCAGCGGTATCGTGACCGATGGCCGGCTCCAGATCACTTTGAGCTACGGCTCGCGGACGCATCGCCGGGAGACCGCGGAGCGACTGGCCGCAGCCTATGCCGGCGCGCTGCGGCGATTGATCCAGCATGGCTGCGAAAGCGAGGAGGTCTTCACGCCTTCCGACTTTCCCAAAGCCGGGCTCGACGTGCACAGCTTCAACAAGCTGGCATCGCTTCTATCTGATCTAAAAGACATCGAAGACATCTACCCACTCACACCGCTCCAGGGCGGCATGCTGTTCCACAGCCTGATGGCGCCCGAGTCCGGGGTCTATGTCAACCAGGTCACCTGCACCCTGCCGGCGGATCTCGATTCCCGGCTGTTCCGGCAAGCCTGGCAGAGGCTCGTCGAACGTCACGGGGTGCTGCGCACCGCCTTCCTCTGGAAGGGGCTCGACGAGCCCCGGCAGGTCGTCCGCAAGAGCTGCGCTCTGCCTTGGCAGGATCTGGACTGGCGCGGCCTCCCAGCGGAGGAGCAGCAGCGCCGCTACGAAGAGCTGCGACAGAGCGACCGGCATGCTCCTCTGCCCCTGGACAGGGCACCGCTGATGCGTTTCTCCCTGATCCGCCTCGACTGCGAGCTGGGATTCATCTGGACATCTCACCACCTGCTGCTGGACGGCTGGTCGCTTCCTCTCCTGGTCCAGGAGTTGGGGTCTGTCTACGCGGCTCTGCGGGAGGGCCGGGAGCCCATCGAGCCAACACTGCCGCCGGCGCGGCCGTTCAGCGACTACATCGCCTGGTTGCAGAGGCAGGAGCCGGCGAAGGCGGAGCCGTTCTGGCGCGAGGAGCTCGCTGGGTTCACCGCCCCCAATCCTCTGGGTGTCCTCAGGGTGGACCACCCGGCGGGAGCTGACGGGGCTTCCGGCTACGCCGAGCACAAGCTCCAGGTCTCCCGCGAGGTCACGGCGGAGCTCCAGGCCCTGGCGGCGCGGCACAGATTGACCTTGCAGACCGTCACCCTGGGTGCCTGGGCCGTGCTCGTCAGCCGCTACAGCAGCGAGGAGGACGTGGTCTTCGGCAGCGCGGTCTCCGGCCGTCCGGCCGCCTTGCCCGGCATCGAAACCATGATCGGCATGTTCATCAACACCCTGCCGGTGCGGGTGCGGGTGAACGACGCGGAGCCCCTGGCTCCCTGGCTGCAATGTCTCCAGGAGCGCCAGCTCGCCCGGCAGGAATTCGAGCACAGCCCGCTGACCCAGATCCAGCGCTGGAGCGAGGTCTCTGCCGGCTCGCCGCTGTTTGAAACGCTCTACGTCTTCGAGAACTACCCCAACGCTGGAGACGGGGAGACGGCGGTTCCAGCGGCCTGCGGATCGGCAACCTGCGCAGCTTCGAGAGCACCAACTACCCCATCACCCTGACCCTCACGGCGGCAGACCAGATCGCTTTGCACCTGACGACGGACCGCGCTCGCGTGGACGAGGATGCGGCACTGCGCCTGCTCCAACACCTCGCCACGCTGCTCGCCAGTATGGCAGAGACGGCCGAAGCGGACCGCCCGATCGCGGAGCTGCCGCTACTCGGCGCGGCCGAGCGGCATCAGCTCCTGTGGGAATGGAGCGACACCGCAACCCCCCTCCCGTTGGAGGAGACCCTTCATGGTCTCTTCGCCGAGCAGGCGCGGCTGCGACCCTGCGCCATCGCCGTCGAGCAAGCCGGAGAGAAGCTGACCTGGGGCGAGCTGCAGCGACAAGCCGGACGGATCGCCCGCCGGCTGGTGGCCCGCGGGCTACGGCCGGAGGCGCGGGTGGCGGTCCTCGCCGAGCGCTCGCCGGACCTTATCGCGGCCCTCCTGGGCATCCTGGAAGCCGGAGGGGCTTATCTGCCGCTCGATCCCGCCGATCCGCCGGAACGCCTGGCCTGGATTCTCCGCGATGCAGGCGCCTCCCTGCTGGTCGCCCGGGAGGCACCGCCGTTCGAGCTGCCGCCGGGGCTGCGGCTCGTCACCCCGGACGGCGCGGAACCCGAGGTCAACCCCGAGGTCGACCTGCCGCAGGTTCCGGCCGCGGCCCTGGCCTACGTCATGTACACCTCGGGCTCGACCGGCAAGCCCAAGGGCGTCGCGGTCACTCACCGCAACGTAGTCCGGCTGGTGCGCGGCACCGATTACGCGGACCTGGGACCGGACCAGACCTGGCTCCAGGCCGCCCCGGTCTCCTTCGACGCCTCGACCCTGGAGATCTGGGCTCCACTCTTGAACGGAGGCCGGCTGGTCCTGCTTCCCGGCCGGATCGGCTCGCTCGACGACCTGGCGCGGGTCGTGGAGACCCACGGCGTCACCTCGGCCTGGCTCACCGCCGGTCTGTTCCACGAGATGGTGGACGGCCGGCTGGACGGCTTGCGGCCGCTCTCCCAGCTCCTGACGGGTGGCGACGTGGTCTCGCCCGAGCACGCCCGCCGTGCCCTCGCAGCCCATCCCGGTCTCACCCTGATCGACGGCTACGGCCCTACCGAAGGCACCACCTTCACCTGCTGCCACCGGCTGACCGCACCACCTCGGGTGGGGGAGAGCGTGCCCATCGGCCGGCCCATCGCCAACGCCCGGGCCTACGTCCTGGACGAACGCCTCGCCCCGGTGGCCGTGGGTGTGGAGGGTGAGCTGTACGTGGGCGGCGAAGGCCTCGCGCGCGGCTATCTGGACCGGCCGGACCTCACCGCCGAGAGTTTCGTGCCGGATGCCTTCGGGCTGGCGGGAGAGCGTCTCTACCGCACCGGCGACCGCGTGCGCCGGCGGGCCGACGGCACCCTCGAATTCCGTGGCCGGCTGGACCATCAGGTCAAGCTGCGCGGTTTCCGCATCGAGCCGGGCGAGATCGAAGCGGCGCTGGCGGCGTCGCCCGGGGTCCGCGAGGCGGCCGTGCTGGTGCGCGAGGATCGATCCGGCGACCGGCGGCTGGTCGCCTATGTGGTCGGCGATATCGCGGTCGCGGAGCTGCGCCGCTCCTTACGAGAACAACTGCGCGAGCGGCTGCCGGACTACATGGTGCCGGCTGCTTTCGTGACGCTCGCCGCGATGCCCCTCACCCCCAACGGCAAGGTGGATCGCAAGGCCCTGCCGGCTCCGGAGTGGCACGGCGGCGAGGAGGATTTTCTGGCGCCGCGCACGCCGGTCGAGGAGATCCTCGCCGGCATCTGGGCCGAGCTCCTCGGGCTCGAACGGGTCGGGGCGGACTCCGACTTCTTCGACCTGGGCGGCCATTCACTCCTCGCCACCCGGGTGATGTCGCGCCTGCGCGCCACCTTGGGAGTCGAGCTGCCGCTGCGCGATCTCTTCGAGGCCCCCAGGTTGGCGGACCTCGCCGCCCGGGTGGAGGCGGCGCGGCGGTCCGGAACGCTCGCATCTGTTCCCTCTCTCCTGCCCGTGCCGCGCGAGGGGGCCCTGCCTCTGTCGTTCGCCCAGGAGCGGCTCTGGTTCATCGATCAACTCGAACCGGGCAGCCCGCTTTACAACATCGCGGCGGCGCTGCGCATCGAAGGGCCGCTCGACCCCGGCGTGCTGGCGCTCACTCTCGGCGAGATCGTGCGGCGGCACGAAGCGTTGCGCACGGTCTTCTTCGCCGTGCGGGCAGGCGCGCCGGTGCAGGTGATCCAATCGGCTGAGCCCTTCGGGTTAACCGTCGTGGACCTGTCAGGGCTGCCGGAGGATGCAAGAGAAACACTGGCTCTGGCCCTGGCCGGTCAAGAGGCCGGCCAGCCGTTCGATCTCGCGCGCGGCCCCGCCTGCGGTCCACTACTGCGCGGCCTGCTGCTGCGCCTCGCCGAGAGCGATCACGCCGTCGTGCTGACCCTGCATCACATCGCCAGCGACGGCTGGTCCATCGGTGTCCTGGTGCGCGAGGTCGCCGCGCTCTATCCGGCCTTCGCCGCGCGCCGGCCGTCGCCCTTGCCCGAGCTGCCGGTGCAGTACGCGGATTTCGCCGTCTGGCAACGCTCCTGGCTGCACGGCGAGGTCCTGGAGCAGGAGATCGCCTTCTGGCGCCGGCAGCTCGCCGGGCTGCCGCCGCTCCTGGAGCTGCCCACCGACCGTCCGCGGCCCGCGGTGCAGAGCTACCGGGGCACGGCGCGGCCGGTGCGGCTGCCGGCCGGGCTCACCCGGCAGATGGAGACCCTCGCCCGGCGCGAGGGAGCGACCCTCTTCATGGTGCTCCTGGCCGGCTTCCAGGCCCTTCTCGCGCGTCACAGCGGGCAGGATGATCTCGCGGTGGGCTCCCCCGTCGCCGGCCGCAACCGGGTCGAGACCGAAGGACTGATCGGATTCTTCGTCAACACGCTGGCTTTGCGGGCAGACCTGGCGGGCGAACCCACGTTCCGCGAGCTTCTCGGCCGGGTACGCGAGACCGCGTTGAACGCCTATCTGCATCAGGACGTACCGTTCGAAAAGCTGGTCGAGGAGCTCGCCCCGGAGAGGAGCCTCGCCCACGCCCCCCTGTTCCAGGTGGTGCTCGTCCTGCAGAACGCTCCCGTCGAAAGCCTGGAGATCGAGGGCCTGCGCCTGTGGCCGGTCGATGTCGAAGGGACGACGGCGAAGTTCGATCTCACGGTCAACCTCGAGGAGCACGACGGCGGGCTCCTGGGTATCGTCGAGCACGCCACCGACCTTTACGACGCCACGACCATCGACCGGCTGCTCGCGGGCTTCGAGCGGCTGCTGGCGGCGGCGACGGCGGCGGTCACCGGGCCGGATCTGCGGGCCGCGGAGCTGCCGCTGCTCAGCGCGGCGGAGCGGCACCAACTCCTCCTGGAGTGGGGAGGGACCAGGGCGCAGCTTGCCGCGGCCTCGACGCTCCACAGCCGTTTCGCGGCGCAGGCCCGGCTTGCCCCGGATGCTGCGGCTCTGACCTGCGGCGAGGTGACGCTCAGCTACGGCGAGCTGGACCGGCGGTCCAATCAACTGGCCCGCTGGCTGCGTGGGCACGGCGCGGGCCCGGAGAGCCGCGTCGGTTTGTGCCTGAACCGTTCTGTGGACCTGGTGGTAGGCATCCTGGGAGTCCTCAAAGCCGGGGCCGCCTATGTGCCGCTGGATCCCGGCTCGCCGCGGGAGCGGCTGACCTTCGTCCTGGAGGACGCGGAGATCCGGATCGTGGTGGGGGTGGAGGAACTCGAGCTGCTGGAGAGTCTTCCTGCCGGCGATCTCGAGCCTCTGGGCGACGAGGCGAGCCTGGCCTACGTGATCTACACCTCGGGCTCCACCGGCCGGCCCAAGGGGACTCTGATCACCCACGCCAACGTCGTGCGGCTCTTCGCCGCCACCGAGGCCTGGTGCGGATTCGGCGAGCGGGACGTCTGGACACTGTTCCACTCCTACGCCTTCGACTTTTCGGTCTGGGAGATCTGGGGAGCCCTGCTCTACGGTGGCCGGCTGGTGATCGTGCCCTGGGACGTGAGCCGCTCGCCCGAGCTCTTCCTGGATCTGTTGGGCCGCGAGCGGGTCACCGTGCTCAACCAGACCCCCTCGGCCTTTGCCCAACTGGCGCAGGTGGAGGCGCAGCGCGGTACTGGGGCGATGGCGGCGACAGATTTGCGGCTGGTGATCTTCGGCGGCGAGGCTCTCGACCCGGCCGGCCTGGAGCCGTGGTTCGAGCGCCATGGCGACACGCAGCCGCGGCTGGTCAACATGTACGGGATCACCGAGACGACAGTCCATGTTACCTACCGGCCGCTGTCTGCGGCAGACGCCCGGGGCAAGCACCGCAGCGTCATCGGCGTGCCCATTGCCGATCTGTCTCTGGCCGTGATGGACCGGAGCCTGAGGCCGGCCCCCATCGGCGTGCTGGGCGAGCTGGTGGTCGGTGGCGCGGGACTGGCCCGCGGCTATCTGGGCCGGCCTGAGCTGACCGCGGAACGCTTCATTCCGGACCCGGCCGGCGGCCGGCCGGGCGCGCGGCTCTACCGGTCGGGCGACCTGGGACGTTTCCTCCTGAATGGCGACGTGGAATATCTCGGCCGGCGGGATCACCAGGTGAAGATCCGCGGCTTCCGCATCGAGCTGGGAGAGATCGAGGCCGCGTTGGCGGCGCTGCCCGGAGTCCGCCAGGTGGTGGTGCTGCTGCGCGAGGAGCGATCGGGAGACCGGCGGCTGGTCGCCTATGTCGTCGGTGACGTCACAGACGAAGCGCTGCGCCGGTCGCTGCGCGAGCGACTGCCGGACTACATGGTGCCGGCCGCCTTTGTGATGCTCGCGGCGTTGCCCCTCACGGCCAACGGCAAGGTGGACCGGAAGGCCCTGCCGGCTCCAGAGCAGGCCGGCAGAGAGGAGAATTATCTGGCGCCGCGCACGCCGGTCGAAGAGGTCCTCGCCGGCATCTGGGCCGAGCTCCTCGGGCTCGAACGGGTCGGGTCGGCCGATCACTTCTTCGACCTGGGCGGACATTCGCTGCTGGCGACCCGGGTGATGTCGCGTCTGCGCGATGCCTTCGGCGTCGAGATGCCCCTGCGCGATCTCTTCGTGACCCCGAGGCTGGCGGACCTCGCCGCCCGGGTCGAGGCGGCGAGGCGGACCGGCTCGCAAAAACTTACCCCACCTCTGGTCCCCCTTGCTCCAACATTGCGCGAGGGACCCCTGCCCCTGTCGTTCGCCCAGCAGCGCCTCTGGTTCATCGATCAGCTCGAACCGGGCAGCCCGCTGTACAACATTCCGGCGGCTCTCCGCGTCGAAGGTCCGTTGGACGGCGCGGTGTTGGCGCTCTGCCTCGGTGAGGTCGTGCGGCGCCACGAAGCCTTGCGCACGGTCTTCGCTACGCGGGCAGGCTCGCCGGTGCAGGTGATCCAACCGGCTGAGCCCTTCAGGTTGACCGTCGTGGACCTGTCAGGGCTGCCGGAGAAGGCAAGAGAAACACTGTCTTTGGTCCTGGCCGGTGAAGAGGCCGGCCGGCCCTTCGACCTCGCCCGGGACCCGCTCCTGCGCGGCTTGCTGGTGCGCCTCGCCGAGAGCGACCACGCCGTCGTGCTGACCATGCATCACATCGCCAGCGACGGCTGGTCCATGGGCATTCTGGTGCGCGAGATCGCGGCGCTCTATCCGGCCCTTGCCGCGGATACCGCGCGCCGGCCGTCGCCCTTGCCCGAGCTGCCAGTGCAATATGCGGATTTTGCGGCCTGGCAATCCTCCTGGCTGCACGGCGAGGCCCTGGAGCAGGAGATTGCCTTCTGGCGCCGGCAGCTCGCCGGGTTGCCGCCGCTCCTGGAGCTGCCCACCGACCGACCGCGGCCCGCGGTGCAGAGCTACCGGGGAGCCACCCGACCGGTGCGGCTGCCAGCCGAGCTGGTCCGGCAGGCCGAGGCCCTGGGCCGACACGAAGGAGCAACGCTCTTCATGGTGCTCCTCGCCGGCTTCCAAACCCTTCTGGCGCGTACCAGCGGGCAGGACGATCTCGCGGTGGGCTCACCCGTTGCCGGACGCAACCGGGTCGAGACCGAAGGATTGATCGGATTCTTCGTCAACACGCTGGTCCTGCGGGGAGACCTGGCCGGTACGCCCACGTTCCGCGAGCTGCTTGGCCGGGCTCGCGAGACCGCGTTGGCCGCCTATCTGCATCAGGACGTACCGTTCGAAAAACTGGTCGAGGAGCTGGCCTCGGAGAGGAGCCTCGCCCAGACCCCCTTGTTCCAGGCGGTGCTCGTCCTGCAGAACGCTCCCGTCGACAGCCTGGAGATCGAAAACCTGCGCCTGCGACCGGTGAGCCTCGCAGGAACGACGGCGAAGTTCGATCTCACGGTCAACCTCGCGGAGCAGGACGGCGGGCTCGTCGGCATCGTCGAGCATGCCACCGATCTGTTCGACACCACGACCATCGACCGGCTACTCGCGGGCTTCGAGCGACTGCTGGCGGCGGCGGTCTCCGAGCCGGATCTTCGCGCGGCGGAGCTGCCGTTGCTCAGCGCGGCGGAGCAGCACCAGCTCCTGCTGGAGTGGGGAGGGGAGAGGGCACATCTTGCCGCGGCCTGGACGCTCCACGGCCGTTTCGCGGAGCGCGCCCGGCTGGCCCCGGATGCGGCGGCTCTGACCTGCGGTGAGGTGACTCTGAGCTATAGCGAGCTGGATCGGCGGTCCAACCAACTGGCCCGCTGGCTGCGCGCGCAGGGAGCCGGCCTGGAGAGCCGCGTCGGTCTGTGCCTGGACCGTTCCGTGGACCTGGTAGTGGGCATCCTGGGTGTCCTCAAGGCCGGGGCTGCCTATGTGCCGCTCGATCCCGGCTCGCCGCGGGAGCGGCGGGCCTTCGTCCTGGAGGACGCGGACATCCGGATCGTGGTGGGAGCGGAGGAGCTCGAGCTGCTGGAGAGCCTCCCGGCCGGCGATCTCGAGTTTTTGGGCGACGCGTCGAGCCTGGCCTACGTGATCTACACCTCAGGCTCCACCGGCCGTCCCAAAGGCACTCTGATTACCCACGCCAATGTCGCGCGGCTCTTCGACGCCACCGAGGCGTGGTTCAGGTTCGGTGAGAAGGACGCGTGGACGCTGTTCCACTCCTACGCCTTCGACTTTTCGGTCTGGGAGATCTGGGGAGCCCTGCTCTACGGCGGCCGGCTGGTGATCGTGCCCTGGGAGGTGAGCCGCTCGCCCGAGCTTTTCCTGGACCTGTTGGAGCGCGAGGGGGTCACGGTGCTCAACCAGACCCCCTCGGCCTTCGCGCAGCTCGGTACCACGGCGATGGCGACGGATCTGCGGCTGGTGATCTTCGGCGGCGAGGCCCTCGACCCGGCCAGCCTGGAGCCCTGGTTTGCACGGCATGGCGATACTCAGCCGCGGCTGGTCAACATGTACGGGATCACCGAGACGACGGTCCACGTCACCTACCGGCCTCTGTCTGCGGCAGACGCCCGGGGCGAGCACCGCAGCGTCATCGGCGTGCCCATCGCCGATCTGTCCCTGGCGGTGATGGACCGGAGCCTGAGGCCGGCCCCCATCGGCGTGCCGGGCGAGCTGGTGGTCGGTGGCGCAGGGCTGGCGCGCGGCTATCTGGGCCGGCCTGAGCTGACCGCGGAACTCTTCGTGCCGGCCCCGGCCGGCGGCTGGCCGGGAGAGCGGCTCTACCGGTCGGGGGACCTGGGACGTTTCCTCCCCAACGGCGATGTGGAGTACCTCGGCCGGCTGGACCATCAGGTGAAGATCCGTGGCTTCCGCATCGAGCTGGGAGAAATCGAGGCCGCGTTGGTTGCGGTGGCCGGAGTCCGCCAGGCAGTGGTGCTGGTGCGTGAGGATCGATCCGGAGACCGGCGGCTGGTCGCCTATGTGGTGGGCGATACCGGCGACATTGCGGTCGCGGAGTTGCGCCAGTCGTTGCACGAGCGGCTGCCGGACTACATGGTGCCGGCCGCCTTCGTGATCCTCGAAGCCTTGCCTCTCACGTCCAACGGCAAGGTGGATCGCAAGGCCCTGCCGGCTCCGGAGCAGCCCGGCGGCGACGAGGGCTATCTGGCGCCGCGCACGCCGACCGAAGAGGTTCTCGCCGGCCTCTGGGCCGATCTCCTCAGTCTCGAACGGGTCGGGGCGGCCGACCACTTCTTCGACCTGGGCGGCCATTCGCTGTTGGCGACACAGATGACGTCGCGCCTGCGCCAGGCCTTCGGCGTCGAGATCCCGCTCCACGACCTCTTCGAGGCTCCGGTGCTCGCGGACCTCGCCGCCCGGGTCGAGGCGGCGCGCCGGACCGGCGAGGTCCCGCCTGCTCCGCCTCTCCTCCCGGTGCCGCGGGAAGGAGTCTTGCCGCTGTCTTTCGCCCAGCAGCGGCTCTGGTTCATCGACCGGGTCCAACCGGGCAGCCCGCTGTACAACATCGCGGCGGCGCTGCGCGTCGAAGGTCCGTTGGAAGCCGCGGTGCTGGCCCGCTGTCTCGGCGAGATCGTGCGCCGCCACGAGGCGTTGCGCACCGTCTTCGCCGCACCGCAAGGCAAGCCGATGCAGGTGATCCAGCCGGCGGAGCCCTTTGGGTTGCCTGTCGTGGACCTGTCCGGGCTGCCGGAGACCGCAAGAGAAACCCTGACTCTGGCCCTGGCCGGTGAAGAGGCCGCCCGCCCGTTCGATCTCGAGCGCGGTTTGCTCCTGCGCGGCTTGCTGCTGCGCCTCGCTGAGAGCGACCACGCTGTCGTGCTGACCCTGCATCACATCGCCAGCGACGGCTGGTCCATGGGCATCCTGGTGCGCGAGGTCGCCGCGCTCTATCCGGCCTTCGCCGCGGGCCGGCCGTCGCCCTTGCCGGAGCTGCCGGTGCAGTACGCGGATTTCTCGGTCTGGCAACGCTCCTGGCTGCACGGCGAGGTCCTGGAGCAGGAGATCGCCTTCTGGCGGCAGCAACTCGCCGGACTGCCGCCGCTCCTGGAGCTGCCCACCGATCGCCCGCGGCCCGCGGTGCAGAGCTTCCACGGCGCCACCCGGCCGGTGCGCCTGCCGGCCGAGCTCACCCGGCACATGGAGGCCCTGGGCCGGCGCGAGGGAGCGACGCTCTTCATGGTGCTTCTCGCCGCCTTCCAGGCTCTGCTGGCGCGCACGAGCGGGCAGGACGACTTCGCGGTGGGCTCCCCCGTGGCCGGCCGCAACCGGGTGGAGACCGAGGGGTTGATCGGGTTCTTCGTCAACACGCTGGTCCTGCGGGGGAACTTGGCGGGCGCACCCACATTCCGCGAGCTGCTCGGCCGGGTGCGCGAGATCGCGCTCGCCGCCTGGCTGCACCAGGACGTGCCGTTCGAGAGGCTGGTCGAGGAGCTGGCGCCGGAGCGCGACCGCAGCCGCCCTCCCATCTTCCAGGTGGTGCTCGCCCTCCAGAACGCCTCGTCGGACCGGCTGGCGCTTCCGGGGCTCGCGGTCGAGGTGGTTCCGCTCTCCACCGGCACCGCGAAGTTCGAGCTGAGCGTCGTCTTCGACGAGGCCGCAGAGGGCCTCTCGGGGCTGATCGAGTACAGCCGGGATCTGTTCGACGCTCCCACGGTCGGGCGTCTGGCCGGTCAGCTCGTGCGGCTTCTCGCCGAGGTCGTGGCCGATCCCTCCCGACCACCCCTGGAGCTGCCCCTCCTCTCGCCGGGGGAACGCCACCAGCTCCTGTTCGAATGGAACGACACGGGCGCTCCGTTCCTGGAGACGATCCTGCTGCACCAGTCCTTCGAGGCCGCGGTGGAGCGGGCTCCGGAGGCGGTCGCGGCGGTCTGCGCGGGCCGCGAGCTGACCTACGCCGAGCTCGAGACGCGGAGCAACCGGCTGGCCCGGCTGCTCCGCGATATGGGAGTCGAGCGCGGCGCGCCGGTGGGAGTGTGGGTCGAGCGCTCCCTGGACATGCTCACCGCCGTCCTCGGAGTGCTCAAGGCGGGCGGTCATTACGTGGCCCTGGACGAGGCCTGGCCGGCATATCGGGTCGAGTCGATCCTCGCCTCGACCGGCGCGCCCGCGATCATCGTGGGAAGCCGTCTGCTCTCCGCGGTCGAGGAGATGCGCTGGCGGCTGCCGGCGCTGTCCGACGCCGTCTGCCTGGGCGTCGCCGATCCGGAGCCGCCGGCCGAGCCGCTCGACCCCGAGAGCGTGCGCGAGCTGTGGGACTTCGTCGCGGAGCGGGCGGTGGACCGGGTGACGGCGGGCGGCTTCGTCAGCGCCTTCACCGATGAGCCGATGAGCGAGGCCGAGGTCGACGAGTACCGCGACCGGGTCCTCTCCCTGGCCGGCCCCTGGCTCCACCGCACGGCGCGGGTGCTGGAGATCGGCAACGGCTCGGGTCTGCTGCTCTGGGAGATGGCCTCCCGCGTGGCGCACGTCACCGGCGTCGACCCCTCCCCGCGTGACCCAGGAACGCAACCGCGAGCACGCGGCACGGGAGGGGATCGCAAATGTCGAGCTGCTGACCGGCTTGGCCCACGAGCTGGACGGCCTGCTCGGCGCGGGAGAGCGCTTCGACCTCGTCCTGCTCGCCAGCACGGTCCAGTTCTTCCCCGGGCCGCGCTACCTGGAGCGGGTGGTGCGGTGGGCGCTCGGCCGGCTCGCGCCGGGCGGAGCGCTGCTCGTCGCCGACGTGCTCGACGCCCGGCGGCGGGAGGAGCTGCGGCGGGCGGTCGAGGAGCAGCGGAGCCAGAGAGGGCTGGAGGGCTCGGTCGCCGCGCGGCGCCAGGAGCTGGACCTCGACGAAGACTTCTTCAGAGATCTCGGGCGCTTCCGTCCACCACCGGACCGAGGGCTTCCCCAACGAGCTGCGCTTCCGCTACGACGTGCTGCTCACCCGCGGCCGAGCAGCGTCGGAAGCGGCTCTGGACCGGCTGGCACGTCGACCGTCGCCCGTCCGGCCGCCTGCCCGCAGGTGGCGAGCCGGACGACATCGCCTACGTGATCCACACCTCGGGCTCGACGGGTGAGCCCAAGGGAATCGTCGTCCAGCACCGGCCGGCGGCCAACCTGGTCGACTGGATCAACCGGACCTTCGAGGTGGGGCCGGAGGACCGCGGGCTGTTCGTCACCTCGCTGTGCTTCGACCTGTCGGTCTACGACATCTTCGGGATGCTCGCCGCGGGCGGCACGGTCCACGTGGCCACCCGCGAAGAGCTTGGCGATCCCGACCGCTTGGTGCGCCTGCTGCGGACTGGAGGGATCACCCTGTGGGACTCGGCGCCCGCGGCGCTCGTCCAGCTCGCGCCGCTCTTCCCCACGGAGCCGGACGCGTCGAGCGAGCTGCGGCGGGTCCTGCTGTCGGGCGACTGGATCCCGGTGACCCTGCCGGACCGGGTGCGGCAGTCCTTCCCCGGCGCGCGGGTCCTGGCGCTGGGCGGCGCGACCGAGGCCACGGTGTGGTCCAACTGGTTCCCGGTGGGGGTGGTCGACCCCGACTGGTCCGAGCATCCCCTACGGCCGTCCCATCTCGAACGCCCGCTATCACGTGCTGGATGCCAGCTTCGCCCCCTGCCCGATCGGCATTCCGGGCGACCTCTACATCGGCGGCGACTGTCTCTGTGCCGGCTATCGGCGGCCGGACCTGACCGCCCGCGGCCTTCCTGCCAGACCCGTTCTCCGGCACGCCGGGAGCCCGCCTCTACCGGACCGGCGACCGCGCCCGCTACCATGTCGACGGCAACCTCGAGTTCCTGGGGCGCCTGGACCAGCAGGTCAAGGTGCGGGGCTACCGCATCGAGCTGGGGGAGATCGAGGTGGCGCTGGCCCGTCGCCCCGGTGTGCGCGAGGCGGTGGTGCTGATGCGGGAGGACGAGCCGGGAAACAGGCGCCTGGTGGCCTACGTGGTCCCGGCCACAGAGCCGGCGCCGGCGCCCGCGGACCTGCGCGACGCCCTGCGCCAGACGCTGCCCGAGTACATGATCCCCTCCGCATTCGTGACGTTGCAGGAGCTGCCGGTCACGCCCAACGGCAAGGTGGATCGAACGGCCCTGCCGGCGCCCGCCCCGGTCTCCGCCAACCTGCTGCCCGAGGAGGGCCGCAGCGCGCTCGAAGATGCCGTGGCCGGCATCTGGTGCGAGGTCCTGGGCGTGCCGCGGGTCGGCAGCGAGGAGAACTTCTTCGACTTGGGCGGCCATTCGCTGCTGCTCACGCAGGTGCAGGTGCGGCTGCGCGATGGGCTGGGACGGGAGGTCAGCCTGCTGGACCTCCTGACCCACACCACCGTCCGCGCCCTGGCGCGCCACCTGGAGCCCAATTTTGCGATGGATTTGGCGGTGGCAGAGCCCGCGCCCCGCGCCGCCGGAGCGAGGGCGCCCGGCAGCGGCAGTGTCGGAGCCGTCGCCATCGTCGGCCTCTCCGGCCGTTTCCCCGGCGCGCCCGGCGTCGAGCACTTGTGGGCCAACCTGCGCGTCGGCATCTCCTCGATCGCCCGCTTCAACGACGAAGAGCTCGCCGCCTCCGGCGTCGCTCCCGAGCTGCGGCGCGACCCCCGCTACGTGCCCGCCGCCGGGGTGCTCGACGGGGTGGAGCTGTTCGACGCCGGCTTCTTCGGCTACAACCCGCGCGAGGCCGAGCTCCTGGATCCCCAGCAGCGCCTGTTCCTCGAATGCGCCTGGGAGGCGCTGGAGGATGCCGGCTACGACTCCCTGCGCGTGCCGGGGCCGGTCGGCGTGTTCGCCAGCCTGGGGCTCAGCCGCTACCTGCACCAGATCCTCACCAGCGCCGACCCCGCCGCGGCGACCGGTGGGCTCCAGCTCCTGCTGGGCAACGACAAGGACTTCCTGGCCACCCGCGTCTCCTACAAGCTGGACCTCGCGGGCCCCAGCATGACGGTCCAGACGGCCTGCTCCAGCTCACTGGTGGCGGTCCACCTGGCGTGCCAGAACCTCCGTCTCGGCACCTGCGACATGGCGCTGGCCGGCGGCGTGTCCATTGCCTTGCCGCAGCGCGCCGGCTATCTCTACGAAGAGGGGGGCATCGCCTCTCCCGATGGCTGCTGCCGCGCCTTCGACGCTGCGGCGCGCGGCACGGTGGGGGGGAGCGGAGCCGGCATCGTCGTGCTCAAACGGCTCGAAGACGCGCTGGCGCATGGGGACACCATCCACGCCGTCCTCCTCGGCTCGGCGACCAACAACGACGGCGGCTCCGGCAAGGCGGGTTACACCGCGCCGAGCGTCGCCGGGCAGGCGCAGGTCATCTCCGCGGCGCTCGCCGACGCCGGGGTCTCTCCGGAGAGCATCGACTACGTCGAGGCGCACGGGAGCGGCACGCCCCTCGGCGATCCCATCGAGGTCGCCGCCCTCAATCTGGCCTTCAAAGGGGCCTTCCGCCGGGAGACCGGCCGCACCGGTTTCTGCTTCCTCGGCTCGGTCAAGACCAACGTCGGCCACCTGGACGCGGCCGCCGGCGTCACCGGCCTGATCAAGACGGTGCTCGCCCTGGAGCACCGTCAGATCCCGCCCAGCCTGCACTTCAAGACGCCGAACCCTGCCATCGACTTTGCCGCGAGCCCGTTCCGGGTGGCCGACCGGCTCACCGACTGGAAGGCGAACGGGGAGCCCCGCCGCGCCGGGGTGAGCGCGTTCGGCATCGGCGGCACCAACGTGCACGCAGTGCTCGAAGAGGCACCTCCCGCCGCGCCGTCCGGTCCGTCGCGCCCCTGGCAGGTGCTGCTGCTCGCGGCGCGCACGTCCACCGCCTTGGACCGGATGACGGACGGCCTCGCCGATCGCCTGGAGGGGGACCCGGACCTCGACCTGGCGGACGCCGCCTACACCCTGCGAGTAGGCCGGCGGCCTTTTGCGCACCGCCGCGCGGTGCTGGCAGCGACGCGCGAGGAGGCTGCGGCGGCGCTGCGGGAACGGGATCCGCAACGGGTCTGGACCGCCGCCCGGGAAACGGCGGCGGGCCGTCGCAGCGTGACCTTCCTGCTGCCCGGGGTCGGCGACCAGTATCCGGGCCTGGCCCGGGGCCTCTATCACGATGAGCCGGTGTTCCGGCAGGAGATCGACCGCTGCGCCGAGCTGCTCGTGCCGCACCTCGGGCTCGACCTGCGCGAGGTGCTGTTCGCGGCGGAGGAGCCGGCTTCCGCAGGCCTCGACCTGCGCGCTCTGCTCGGGCGCAGCGGCCGCCCGCAGGAAACGGCCGCGCGTGCGCTCCTCAAGGAGACCCGCATTGCGCAGCCGGCGATGTTCGCGGTGGGGTATGCCCTCGCCCGGCTGTGGATGAGCTGGGGGGTGCGGCCGGCGGCCCTCCTCGGCTACAGCCTGGGGGAGTACACGGCGGCCTGCCTGGCCGGCGTGATGGAGCTGCCCGACGCCCTGGCGCTGGTGGCCCGGCGCGCCCGCCGGATCGGCGGGCTTGCGCCGGGAGCCCTGCTGGCCGTGCCGCTGTCGGAGGAGGAGACACGGGCGCGGCTCACCCCGGAGCTTCTCCCTCGCCGCGGTCAACGCCCCGGCGGTGTCGGTGGTCGCCGGCCCCCCCGAGGTGGTCACGGCGCTGGAGCGGCGGCTCGCGCACGAAGGGGTCCCCTGCCGCCGGTTGCAGGCGGACCAGGCCTTCCATTCCTGGATGATGCAGCCGATCGCCGAGGAGCTGCGAGAGCTGCTGCGTGCCATTCCCCTGGCACCTCCGCGCATCCCCTATCTCTCGAACGTCACGGGGACCTGGATCTCTCCCGCCCAGGCCATGGATCCCGACTACTGGGTGCGCCACCTCGTCTCGCCCGTCCGCTTCGCCGACGGCGTCGCCGAGCTGTGGCGTGAGCCGGGACGGGTGCTGCTGGAGATGGGGCCGGGCCAGACCCTGGGCAGCCTGGCTCTCCAGCAGATTTCCGCCGAAGGGGCCGTCTTCTCCTCGCTGCGCCATGAGCTCGACCGCCAGCCGGACCAGAGATTCCTGCTCCAGACCCTGGGCCGCCTCTGGCTTGCTGGCGCGGAGATCGACTGGTCCGCGTTCCACGGCAACGAGCAGCGCCGAAGGGTGCCCCTGCCGGCGTATCCGTTCGAGCGGCAGCGGTATTGGATCGAGGGGGGGATCGAGCCCGGGCGGGCGAGCCTGCCAGGGGCGGCGGCTCCCGGGATCGTCCTGTTGCCGGAAGGAGCGGACCCGGCCTGGGCCGCCGCGCTGGAGTCGCGCGGCTATCGGGTGGTGGCCCTCCCCCCAGGTCCGCCCACGCCCGAAGCCCTCGATCAGCTTCTCGGCCTCCAGCCACGGCCGGCTGCGGAGACCGCGTCTGCCGCGAGCCACGTCCGGCCCGGGATCGACACGCCCTACGAGGAGCCGCGCACCGGCCTCGAGCGGCGGCTTGCCGCGATCTGGGAAGACCTGCTTGGCATCGACCGGGTGGGGGCCCACGACAGCTTCTTCGCGCTGGGCGGCCATTCGCTGCTGGGCCTCCAGCTCGTCTCGCGCCTTCAGGCCGGGCTCGGCGTGGAGCTTCCCCTGCGCACCCTCTTCGAGGCGCCCACCGTGGCCACCCTGGCGGTGGAGGTGGAGCAGCTCCAGGGCCAGGGCGAGACGGCGGGCGTGCCGCCTCTCATTCCGGTTCCGCGCGAGGGGGCCATGCCCCTGTCGTTCGCCCAGCAGCGGCTCTGGTTCATCGACCAGCTCCAGCCGGACACGCCGCTCTACAACCTGCCGGTGGTGTTGCGCGTCGAAGGGCCTCTCGAACCCGCGGTGCTGGAACTCTGCCTGGAGGAAATCGCGCGCCGCCACGAAGCCGTGCGCACCGTCTTCACCCTGCAAGGAGACGCACCGGTGCAGGTGATCCAGCCGCCGGCGCCCTTCATCCTGCCGCGGATGGACCTGTCGGGGCTGCCGGAGCCCGCGCGCGAAGCAGCGGCTCTCGCCCTGGCTGCGGAGGAGGCCGGCCGGCCGTTCGATCTCGCCCGCGATCCGATGCTGCGCAGCGTGCTGCTGCGCCTGGCGGCAGGGGACCATGTCGTCGCCCTCACCATGCACCACGTCGCAAGCGACGGCTGGTCCATGGGCATCCTGATACGCGAGGTAGCCGCGCTCTATGCCGCGTTCGCGCAGGGCGAGCCCTCGCCTCTGGCCGAGCTCCCGGTCCAGTACGCGGATTTCGCGGTCTGGCAGCGTTCCTGGCTGCACGGCGAGGTTCTGGAGCAGGAGATCGACTGGTGGCGCCGCCAGCTTGCCGGCCTGCCGCCCCTCCTGGAGCTGCCCACCGACCGGCCGCGGCCCGCGGTGCAGAGCTTCCGCGGTGCCACCCGGCCGGTGCGGCTGCCGGCCGAGCTCACCCGGCGGATGGAGGCCCTGGGCCGGCGCGAGGGAGCGACGCTTTTCATGGTGCTCCTGGCCGGCTTCCAGGCTCTTCTCGCGCGCGCGAGCGGCCAGGACGATCTGGCGGTGGGCACCCCGGTGGCCGGGCGCAACCGGGTGGAGATCGAGGGGCTGATCGGGTTCTTCGTCAACACCCTGGTACTGCGCTGCAACCTGGCGGGGGATCCCACCTTCCGCGAGCTGCTCGGCCAAGTGCGCGAAACCGAGCTCGCCGCCCAGGCACACCAGGACGTGCCGTTCGAAAAGCTGGTCGAGGAGCTGGCCTCGGAAAGGAGCCTCGCCCACGCCCCCCTGATCCAGGTGATGTTTGCCCTGCAGAACACCCCTGGCGGAAGCGTGGAGGTCCAGGATCTGCGGCTGCGGCCGGTGAACCCGGAGACGACGGCGGCGAAATTCGATCTCACCCTCAACCTCTCGGAATACGACGGCGGGCTCAGCGGAACGATCGAGCACGCCACCGATCTCTTCGATGCCACGACCGTGGACCGGCTGATCGCGGGCTTCGAGCGGCTGCTCGCGGCGACTGCCGCCGACCCGGACCTGCGCGTGGCGGAGCTGCCTCTTCTCTCCTCCGGCGAGCGCCAGCAGGTGCTCACGGAGTGGAACGACACAGGGGAGGAGGGCTGGGAGGGACCCGTGACGTTCCTGGTCGAGCGCTGGTGCCGCGAGCAGCCGGACGCTCCGGCGGTGGTGGATGCGGCGGGCCGCACGCTGACCTGGGGCGAGCTCGGCGAGCGCTCCGGCCGGCTGGCCGGCTTCCTGCGAAGCCTGGGCGTGGGACCGGACTCCATTGTGGCCGTGCTGATGGATCGCTCGGCCGACCTGCTGGTGAGCCAGTTGGGCGTTCTCAAGGCCGGAGCGGCCTACCTGTCCCTCGATCCCGCCCATCCCGCCGAGCGCATCGCCTTTATGCTCGAAGAGACGGCGGCCCAGGTAGTGCTGACCCAGGAATCGCTGCATCGCGACCGGGAGGAGATCGCGCGCTGTGAGCCTCTGCCGGCCCTGGCGGTGGAGCCCGACCATCTCGCTTACGTGCTCTACACCTCCGGCTCGACGGGGCGTCCGAAGGGGGTGCAGATCGCGCACCGCGGATTGCTCAACCTGGTGCGCTGGGACCTGCGCGCGCACGGCACGGGTCCGGGAGACCACCGCACCCAGGTGGCGAGCCTCGGTTTCGATGCTTCGGTCTGGGAGATCTGGTCCAGCCTGGCCTCCGGGGCGACACTCCATCTGCCTGCGGAGGAGGCGCGGCTGGACCCGCCGCGGCTGGCCGCCTGGATGGCCGGGCGCGGGGTCACCGTCTCCTTCTTGCCCACCCCGCTTGCGGAGGCGCTCCTCGCCGCCGGGGGACCACAGATCCCCAGCCTGCGCCGGCTGCTGGTGGGAGGCGACCGCCTGCACCGCCAACCTGAGCCGGGGTGTGGCTTCACCCTGACCGACCTCTACGGTCCGGCGGAGGCGTCGGTGGTGACCAGCGCCGGCACGGTGCCCCCGCGGCGGTGCCGGGAGGGCGGGAAGGCGGCGTCCTCCACCATCGGCCGGCCCATCGACGGCCTGCGGGTCTATCTGCTGGACCGGTCTCTGCAACCGATGCCGCCGGGGGTGGCGGGCGAGCTGTGCGTGGGCGGGCCCGCCCTGGCCCGCGGGTACCTGGGCGACCCGGGCCGCACGGCGGAGCGGTTCCTGCCCGACCCCTGGGGATCGGGTGAGCGGCTCTACCGCACGGGAGACCTCTGCCGCTGGCGCCGCGACGGCGAGATCGAGTTCCTCGGCCGAGTGGACCACCAGGTCAAGATCCGCGGCCAGCGCATCGAGCTCGGCGAGATCGAGGCGGCGCTGGCGGCGCTGCCCGGGGTGCGCGAGGCGGCGGTGGTGAAGCACGACGATCGCCTGGTCGCCTACGTGGCCGGCGAGGTCGCAGCCGAAGACCTGCGCGCGGCGCTGCGCGAGCGGCTGCCGGATTACATGGTGCCGGCCGCGTTCGTGACCCTCGAAACCCTGCCTCTCACCCCCAACGGCAAGATGGACAGGAAGGCCCTGCCGGCGCCGGAGCCGCGGAGCGCCGCGGAGACGTACCTCGCGCCGCGCACGCCGGTCGAGGAGGTGGTGGCCGGCATCTGGGCCGAGCTCCTCGGCCTGGAGCGGGTGGGGCTGGACGGGCATTTCTTCGTCCTCGGCGGGCACTCGCTGCTGGCGGCGCAGGTGATCTCGCGCCTGCGCAGCGCGTTCGGCATCGAGCTGCCCGTGCGCGATCTCTTCGAGGCCCCGACGGTGGAGGATCTCGCCGCCCGGGTCGAAGCGGCCCGCCGGACCGGCGCGGAGCTGACGGTTCCCGAGCTCCTGCCGGTGCCGCGCGAGGAGTCCCTGCCCCTGTCGTTCGCCCAGCAACGGCTCTGGTTCATCGACCAGCTCGAGCCGGGAAGCCCGCTCTACAACATGCCGTTGGCGCTGCGCGTCGAAGGGCCGCTCGAACCCGCGGTGCTGCAGCGCTGCCTGGGAGAGATCGTGCGCCGCCACGAGGCCTTGCGCACCGTCTTCGCCCTGCAAGGAGACGCGCCGGTGCAGGTGATCCAGCCGCCGGCCCCCTTCATCCTGCCGCTGGTGGACCTGTCGAGGCTGCCGGAGCCGGCGCGTGAGGCGACGGCTCGCACCCTGGCCGCGGGAGAGGCCGGCCGGCCGTTCGATCTCGCCCGTGATCCCAAGCTGCACGCCGTGTTGTTGCGTCTGGCGGCGAAGGACCATACCGTCGCGCTCACCATGCACCACGTCGCGAGCGACGGCTGGTCCATGGGCATCCTGGTGCACGAGGTGACCGCGCTCTATGCCGCGTTGGCCCAGGGTGAGCCGTCGCCTCTGCCGGAGCTGCCGGTACAGTACGCGGATTTCGCGGTCTGGCAACGTTCCTGGCTGCATGGCGAGGTCCTGGAGCAGGAGATCGACTGGTGGCGCCGCCAGCTTGCCGGCTTGCCGCCGCTCCTGGAGCTGCCCACCGACCGGCCGCGACCCACGGTGCAGAGCTTCCGCGGCGCCACCCGGCCGGTGCGGCTGCCGGCCGAGCTGGTCCGCCAGGCCGAGGCCTTGGGCCGGCGCGAGGGAGCGACGCTCTTCATGGTGCTCCTGGCCGCCTTCCAGGCCCTTCTCGCGCGCTACAGCGGCCAGGACGATCTCGCCGTGGGCTCACCCACCGCCGGACGCAACCGTGTGGAGACGGAAGGACTGATCGGATTTTTCGTCAACACCCTGGTCCTGCGCGGCGACCTGACGGACACACCCACGTTCGGCGAGCTGCTCGGCCGGGTGCGCGAGACCGCATTGGCCGGCTATCTGCATCAGGATGTGCCGTTCGAAAAACTGGTCGAGGAGCTGGCCCCGGAGAGGAGCCTCGCCCACGCCCCCTTGTTCCAGGTGATGCTCGTCCTGCAGAACGCTCCCGTCGAGAGCTTGGAGATCGAGAATCTGCGCTTGCGGCCAGCAGGCGATATGGGGACGATGGCGAAGTTCGATCTCACGCTCACCCTCGAGCAGCATGACGGCGGGCTCAGCGGTACGGTCGAACACGCCACCGATCTGTTCGATGGCACGACCGTGGACCGGCTGATGGCAGGCTTCGAGCGGCTGCTCGCGGCGGCGGTGTCCAGGCCCGATGAGGCGGCCCTGGCCCTGCCTCTCTCGAGCCCGGAGGAACGCGCGCAGATCCTGGTCGAATGGAACGACACCGGGACGGCGCCGGCGCCCCGGGCCTGCCTGCACGAGCTGTTCGAAGCGCAGGTCCGGCGGACGCCGCATGCCGTGGCTCTCGTCGATGGGACGCGGGAGATCCTCTACCAGGAGCTCGACGAGACGGCCGGCCGGCTGGCGGCTGCTCTGCGCCGTCGTGGGGCCGGGCCGGAGGTGGTGGTCGGCGTCTGCCTGGAGCGCTCGGCCGGGATGGTCGCCGCCCTCCTCGCGGTCCTCAAGACCGGCGCCGCCTATCTGCCGGTTGATCCGCGACTGCCGCGCCTGCGGAGTGCCGCCTTGCTCACCGGCGCGCGGGCCTCCGTCGGTGATCAGCGATACCAGGCTGGCGGCGGCGTTACCCTGGAGCGGACCGGTGGTGGCGGTGGATCAGGCCGGGGAGGGCGAAGAAGAGAGGGGGAGCCGGGCGAGGGTCGACCCCGAGAACCTGGCGTATGTGCTCTACACCTCCGGCTCGACGGGAACGCCCAAGGGCGTCGCCGTCACCCACCGCAGCGCCGTTGCGCTGGTGCGCTGGGCGGCGGCCGTCTACGCCCCGGAAGAGCTGGCCGGCGTGCTCGCCGCCACCTCGTTGAGCTTCGACCTCTCGGTCTTCGAGCTGTTCGTCCCGCTCTCTCTGGGGGGGACGGTGATCCTGGCGCAGAACGCCCTCGAGCTGCCTGCCCTTCCGACCGCCGGACGGGTGACGTTGATCAACACCGTCCCCTCGGTCCTGGCTGAGCTGAGTGAGCTGAGCGAGCTGAGCGTCCGCACGGTGAACCTGGCCGGCGAGCCGTTGCCGCGCGCGCTCGCCGACCGGCTCTATGCGACGGGGACCGTGGAGCGTGTATGGAACCTCTACGGCCCTTCCGAGGACACGACGTATTCGACGTTTGCCCGGGTGCCCCGGGCTGGCTCCGCGGCACCCGCCATCGGCCGTCCCCTCACGGCCACCCGGACCTACGTGCTGGCGCAAGGCGGGGAGGTGCAGCCGGTGGGGGTACCGGGAGAGCTGTACCTCGGCGGCGCGGGGCTGGCGCGCGGTTACCTCCACCGGCCGGATCTCACGGCCGAGCGCTTCCTCCCGGATCCGTTCGCGCCGGAGCCCGGCGCGCGCCTGTACCGCACGGGCGACCGGGTGCGCTGGACCGCCGGGGGAGAGCTTGAATTCCTCGGCCGGCTGGACCACCAGGTGAAGATCCGCGGCTTCCGCATCGAGCTCGGGGAGATCGAGGCGGTGCTCCGCCGGCTGCCCGGAGTCCGCGAGGCGGTCGTGCTGGCGCGGGAGGATGCTTCGGGAGACCGGCGGCTGGTCGCCTATGTGGTAGGTGACATCGCGACCGAGGGACTGCGTCAGGCGCTGTGCGAGCGGCTGCCGGACTACATGGTGCCTGCCGCCTTCGTGGCGCTCTCCGCGTTGCCCCTCACTCCCAATGGCAAGGTGGACAGGAAAGCCCTGCCGGCGCCGGAGCGGGAGAGCGCTCTGGAGACTTACCTGCCGCCGCGCACGCCGGTCGAAGAGGTCCTCTCCGGCATTTGGGCCGAAGTGCTCGATCTCGAACGGGCCGGGGCGACCGACCACTTCTTCGAGCTGGGGGGCCACTCGCTCCTCGCCACCCGGGTGATGTCGCGCCTGCGCGCTGCCTTCGGTGTCGAGATGCCGCTGCGCGATCTCTTCGCGGCCCCCAGGCTGGCGGACCTCGCCACCCGGGTCGAGGAGGCCCTGCGAGCCGGTGCGAAACAGATCATCCCGCCTCTGATCCCCCTGGCTCCAACACTGCGGGAGGGTCCGCTGCCCCTGTCGTTCGCCCAGCAGCGGCTCTGGCTCATCGATCAGCTCGAACCGGGAAGCCCGCTCTACAACATGCCGGTGGCGCTGCGTGTCGAAGGGCCGTTGGACGGCGCGGTGCTCACGCTCTGCCTCGGCGAGGTCGTGCGCCGGCACGAAGCGCTGCGCACGGTCTTCGCCACCGTGGAGGGCAGAGAGGGCATCCCGGTCCAGGTGGTCCAACCGGCTCAAGCCTTCGCGCTGAGCGCGGTGGACCTGTCGGGGCTGCCGGAGAGCCGGCGCGAGGCGGATGCTCTCGCCCTGGCCGGGGAAGAGGCGGGCCGCCCGTTCGATCTCGGCCGTGGTCCACTCATGCGCTGCTCGCTGCTCCGCCTGGCGGAGAGGGACCACGTCGCCGTGCTGACCCTGCATCACATCGTCAGCGACGGCTGGTCCATGGGCCTCCTGGTGCGCGAGGTCGCCGCGCTCTACGCGGCTCTCGCCGCCGGCCGGCCGTCGCCCTTGCCCGAGCTGCCGGTGCAGTATGCGGATTTCGCGCTCTGGCAGCGCTCCTGGCTGCACGGCGAGGTCCTGGAGAATGAGATCGCCTGGTGGCGGCGCCAGCTCGCGGGCCTGCCGCCCCTCCTGGAGCTGCCCACCGACCGACCGCGGCCCGCGGCGCAGAGCTTCCGGGGCGCCACCCGGCCGGTGTGGCTGCCGGCCGAGCTGGTCCGCCAGGCCGAGGCTCTGGGCCGGCGCGAGGGGGCGACGCTCTTCATGGTGCTCCTAGCCGGCTTCCAGGCGCTCCTCGCGCGCTACAGCGGTCAGGACGATCTCGCCGTGGGCTCACCCGTCGCCGGGCGCAACCGGGTGGAAACCGAAGGATTGATCGGATTCTTCGTCAACACCCTGATCCTGCGTGGAGACCTGGCGGGCACTCCCACGTTCCGCGAGCTGCTCGGCCGGGTCCGCGAGGCCGCTCTCGCTGCCCACACACACCAGGACGTTCCTTTCGAAAAGCTGGTCGATGAGCTCGCCCCGCAAAGGAGCCTCGCCCATGCCCCCTTGTTCCAGGTGATGCTCGTCCTGCAGAACGCTCCCGTCACCAGCCTGGAGATCGAGGATTTGCGCCTGCGGCCGGTGAACGTGGAAGGAACCACGGCGAAATTCGATCTCACGGTCAGCCTCTCGGACCACGATGGCGGGCTCCTCGGTACGGTCGAGTACGCCACCGATCTGTTCGATACCGCGACCGTCGACCGCCTGATCGCCTGCTTCGAGCTGTTTCTCGCCGTCATGGCGGAAGAGCCGGAGCGCCGCATCGGCGAGGTGAGCCTGCTCACCGCGGCGGAGGCTCTTCAGCTCCGCGCCTGGAACGAGACCGCCAACGCCTACTCTCTCGACCGCCCGCTCCATGCCTGGATCGAAGACCAGGCCGGCCGCTGGCCCGATGCCGTGGCCATTACCTTCGAGACGGAGGAGCTGACCTACGGCGAGCTCGACCGGCAGGCTCATCGCCTGGCGCGCCGGCTCCAGGGCCTCGGCTGTGGCCCGGAGTGCCGCGTCGGCGTGCTCCTGGAGCGCTCCTGCGAGCTGCTCGTCGCCCTCCTCGGCATCCTCAAGGCGGGCGCCGCCTATGTTCCCCTCGACCCCGACCACCCCGCCGACCGCCTCGCCTTCCAGGATCGCGATGCCCGCCTGCGGCTGATCCTGACCCGCGCCGGCCTGGCCGATCGCCTACTGGACGCAGAGGATCGCTTCCTGTTCCTGGAGCACGGCGAATCGGCGGCCGGAGATCTCGGTGATCTCGGCGGAGGCCCGCTCCCGGTGCCCGTCGATCCCCAGCACCCCGCCTACGTGCTCTACACCTCCGGCTCCACCGGCCGGCCCAAGGGCGCGGTGATCTCCCACCGCGCCATCGCCAACCGTCTCCTCTGGATGCAGGAGGCATTGCACCTTACCGCAGCCGACCGGGTGCTCCAGAAGACCCCGTTCAGCTTCGACGTTTCGGTCTGGGAGCTGTTCTGGCCCCTGATGACCGGCGCCCGTCTGGTTGTGGCAACGCCCGGCGGCCACCGCGACAACGCCTACCTGGCGCGCCTCATCGCCGGGCAGGGGATCACGGTCCTCCACTTCGTCCCCTCCATGCTGCAGCTCTTCCTGGAGGAGCCTGGGACCGCGGAGCACAGCACCCTGCGCGACGTGGTGTGCAGCGGCGAGGCGTTGCCCGCCGAGCTGGCCCGGCGGTTCGCCGCCCGCCTCGGCCACGCCCGACTGCACAACCTCTACGGCCCCACCGAGGCTGCGGTGGACGTCACCTCCTGGGTCTGCGGCGAGGGGAACGACCGCGGCGGCATCCCCATCGGGCGGCCGATCGCCAACACCCGCATCCACCTGCTCGACCGCAACCTGCTGCCGGTGCCGGTGGGCGTGCCGGGCGAGCTGTTCATCGCCGGGGTCAACCTGGCGCGCGGTTATGTCGAGCGTCCCGATCTCACGGCCGAGCGCTTCCTGCCGGACCCCGAGGGAAGGGAGCCCGGCGAGCGCGTCTACCGCACCGGCGACTTGGCGCGGCGGCGCACCGACGGGGCCATCGAGTACCTCGGCCGCCTGGACCACCAGGTCAAGATCCGCGGCGTGCGCATCGAGCTGGGCGAGATCGAGGCGGCACTGACAGCACTGCCCGGAGTCCGCGAGGCGGTCGTGCTGGCGCGCGGGGATCAACCGCGGGAGGATCGATCCGAGAAGCGTCTGGTCGCGTACGTGGTGGGTGACGCCCCGGCCGGCGCGCTGCGCCAGGCCTTGCGGGAGCGGCTGCCGGAGCCCATGGTACCCGCCGCCTTCGTCAGGCTCGCGGCGCTCCCCCTCACCGCGAACGGCAAGGTGGACAGGAAAGCCCTGCCGGCTCCGGAGCAGCCCGGCGCGGCGTCCGGGTACGTGGCGCCACGTACTCGCGAGGAGGAGCTCCTGGCGGCTGTCTGGGCGCAGGTCCTGCGCCTGCCACGGGTGGGGGTGAACGACAACTTTTTCGAGCTCGGCGGCGATTCGATCCTCTCCGTCCAGATCGTGGCCCGGGCGCGTCAGGCCGGTCTGCACTTCACCATGCGGCAGATTTTCGAGCACCAGACCGTGGCCGGGCTCGCCCGCCATGCCAAGGCCACAGATAGCACCGGTGCCTCCCGTGTTGAGCAGGGGCCGGTGGCGGGTGAGGTGCCGCTCACCCCGATCCAGCGCTGGTTCTTCGCGCAGGACTTTGCGGACCCCCACCACTTCAACCAGGCCCTCCTGCTGGAGTCCCAAGTGCCCCTCGCCCCCGCCGCCCTGGAACACGCCATGGCCGCCATCGTGGAGCACCACGACGCCTTGCGCATACGGTTCAATGTCCAGGCAGACGGCTGGCGGCAGGAGAATGCGCTGGCCGAGCCGGTGGCGCCCTTCCATCAGATCGACCTTTCGGGCTTGCCGGCGCCTCGCCAGGGCGAGGCCTTCGAGCGGGCGGCCGCGGTTCTCCAGGCAGGCTTCGACCTGTCGGCCGGCCCCCTCACCCGCCTCGCCTTGTTCCACGCTGGTGCCGCGCACCCGGCACGGCTCCTCTGGGTCACCCACCACCTGGTGGTGGACGGAGTCTCCTGGCGCATCCTGCTCGAAGACCTCGAGGGGGCCTACCGTCAAGCTACCTTGCCGCCCAAAACCACCTCGTATCAGGAGTGGGCTCGCCGCCTGACCGGGCATGCCGGCTCGGAGGCGTTGGCCCGAGAGCTGGATCACTGGCGCGAGACGGCCCTGGTTCCCGTGCCCCGCCTGCCGGCGGACTTCCCCGGCGGCAATCTCGTGGGCGACGAGGCCACGGTTGCCTTCGAGCTCAGCGCCGAAGAGACCGCGGACCTGCTCCAGACCCTGCCGTCGGTCTACCACAATCGCATCGACGATGCGCTGCTCAGCGCCCTGGTCCGGGCTCTGGCGGACTGGACCGGCTCCCCGCGCCTGCGGGTCGACCTGGAAGGGCACGGCCGCGAGCCGGTTTTTGGCGACGTCGACGACCTCGACGTCTCGCGCACCGTGGGCTGGTTCACCTCCCTGTACCCGGTTGTCCTGGAGGCGGGCGACGCCGGTCCCGGCGACACCCTGGTGAGCGCCAGGGAGCGCTTGCGCGCCGTGCCCGGGCGCGGGATCGGCTACCGTCTGTTGCGCCATCATTTGGAAGCGGCTCCGGCAGCCGAGATCCTCTTCAACTATCTGGGCCAGGTCGACGCCACCTCCGAGGAGAGCTCTCTTTTCCAGGCTTCCACAGCCTCCGCCGGCCCCAGCCGGAGCCCGCGCGCCCACCGCACCCACCCGTTGGAGATCGTCGGCATGGTGGCCGAGGGCCGGCTCCGGATCACTTTGACCTACGGCTCGCGGACGCATCGCCGGGAGACCGCGGAGCGACTGGCCGCAGCCTATGCCGGCGCGTTGCGGCAACTGATCCAGCACGGCCGGGAAAGCAAGGAGGTTTTGACAGCCCCGCGGCTCGAGGAGGAGGGTGGCACCCCCTGGTCGCCGCTGGTGCCGATCCAGCCCCTCGGGACGCGGACGCCGCTCTTCTGCGTCCATGCGCTGGGGGGAGAGGTCCTCTACTATTACCGCCTCGCCCGCGAGCTCGGCACAGACCAGCCGGTCTACGGCCTCCAGGCACGCCCTCTGGACGGGCAGGCCGAAGCGCCGCAGGTCACGAGCGAAGAGATGGCGGCCGAGTACCTCGATGCCGTGCGGAGCCTTCAGCCCGCCGGCCCCTACCTCCTGGCCGGGTACTCTTTCGGCGGGATCGTCGCGTTCGAGATGGCGCGACAGCTCACCAGCGCCGGAGAGGAGGTGGCGCTGCTCGCCCTCCTGGATGAGGGGGTTCCTTCGGGCGACGAAGCTGCGGTAGTCGACACCGCGGCCGTCATCGCCGACATGGTGCGGCACCACACCGGCGGCCAGGAGCCTGCGCCGGTGCTCCATGCAGACGAGCTGCGCGGTCTTCCCCTCGAAGCCCAGCTCGCGCGGGGCCTGGAGATCCTCGGAAGCATGGAGGCGCTCGGACCGGGTTTCGACATCCCGCTGCTGCGCGGTCTGGCCCTGGGGTGGAGCTCCAGAGCGACGGCCGGCGAACGCTACAGGGTTTCCACCTATCCTGGAAGGATCACCCTGTTGCGGGCGAGCAGCGTCGATCCGGCCGCCCTCCGGGAATTGCCCCCGCAACGGCGGCAGATTTTCGAGGACCCCACCCTCGGCTGGGGTGCCGTCGCAGCGGGCGGCGTGGAGGTCCACACCATCCCCGGCAACCACCAGACGATCATCGAAGCGCCCCACGTGGAAACCCTCGCCGAGATCCTGGGAACGTGCATCGCGCGGGCCGAGCGAGGTCCGGCGAAGGTCGAAGAAGCAGCCGGTCACCCCGACCTGCTCAAGGCCGAGGAGCTCGTAGAACGATGAGCTGCACGCCAACTTCCGGGCCCCCCTCTCCCATCGCCCTCCCACCGACCGGGAGGTGTAACGCTGCCGTGGCCGTCGTGGCATACCTCCATCCCGAGGAAGCTGCCGGCGGCACCCGGCGGCCTCGGAGGAGGATGGCGGACCCGGGCAGTATGTAACGTTCAGCCGGCCTGGGCCGCCCATATCAATACAGATGGGCCGCCCATATCAATACAGATCGCGGGATCGTCGCTGCTCCCGCATCTGAATGCCAAGCGCCGTTAGGCATTTTCACACACAGTGGCTAAGGAGACCAACATGGCAGCAATCAAAAAGAAGCTTACCCCGAGCCTGTTCTCTTCCTACTATCATTTCATTACCCACTTCGTCCCCAACTGGGAAGAGATCGTGGATCCAAACAACCCGCTTCACCAGATGTCGCTTTTGTTGGGGATCCACGAGATCGCGGAGGCACTCCCTGACCGTGCCGTGCGAGCTGAGATACAAAGCATCACAAAAAAGTCAATCGCAGAGGTGGCACAAAAGGTGTGAAGCCAGCCTCACTGGACGTCTGGGGGGAAGGGCCAAGGTGCGATGAGCTGAAGGCCCGACCCAGCGTCCCGGGACACTGGACCAGCGTACGCTCCGCAAAGCCAGCGTCTGCTCACGCTGGAGCAGCGTCCCGGGACACTGGACCAGCGTGCGCTCCGCAAAACCAGCGTCTGCTCACGCTGGAGCAGCGTCCCGGGACACTGGACCAGCGTGCGCTCCGCAAAACCAGCGTCTGCTCGCGCTGGACCAGCGTCCCGAGACACTGGACCAGCGCGCGCTCCGCAAAACCAGCGTCTGCTCACGCTGGACCAGCGTCCCGGGACACTGGACCAGCGCGCGCTCCGCAAAACCAGTGTCAGCTCACGCTGGAGCAGCGTCTCGGGACCGAAACTGAGGTCAGGCTTCCTGTCCGGCGAGTTGCCGATCGAGGATCGCTCCGGTCCGTTCCAGAGCGATCGCCCCCGCAGCCTCCAGCAGCCGGGCCAGCGACTCGGGAGACCGCACCAGCATCTCGGCGACGTGCAGCGCTTCGATCACCCGGTCGTCATAGAGGGCCAGATGACCGACGAGCTCGCCGCTGCCCACCACCGCGTAGCCGGCCAGCTCCGGATCGAGCTGCAGCCGGAATGCCGGGTCGCGGCCTGTGCCAGGCAGAATCGCCGCGGCGAGCAGAGCCACCGACCTCCGCCGGAACACCGCGAACGGCCGGAACCGCCGGGCCGAATCCTCGCCGAGGCGGAACAGACCCCAGCCGGAGCCGGGGATCTCCTCGAGCTGCCACGGCCCGGCCATATCGGCCTCACCCGCCATGAAAGGCTCATCGCGCTCGCCCACCCGCTTCAGAAACTCCGAGGTGAACGCGTTCGGGGGATTGGGAATGTACTGCGAAGACGAAACTTCGGGGACAGACGGGATGCTATCCTTCTCAGAGCCCTTCATGGAGTCTACCTCCCTGTTGGGTCAGGTCCGGGGGTGAGTGCCACCTCACTTCCGGGCCGCTTGTGGATTGACCGCGAGACCACGCGGCCGGCGAGAACGCTACGGAACGACTGTGCGCTTCCTTCGGTCTTGCCCGGTCACCTCCTTTCCCGAGTTACTGCCTCGATACCGCCTCCATTCTAGGAATGCTCGCACCCGCCTGTCAAGCCCGAAATCGCCGGGAACGAGAAGCTCGTCACTGGTTAACGAATCGGCACTTTGCGCCTGTAGGCAGCGAGACTCGGGCGAGTGCCCGGCGAGGCGCTTCCGCGCCACGCTGGAGAGGATTACCCAGCCCGGGATGTGAGCCTCCGGCCCAACCCCAGAGAGTCAGAGAGATGCGCTGTTCTCTCGAAGTGGCATAGAAGACTCCAGCGAGGGGATTACACGACCCGCACGGCCGCGTTTGACGCCTTCCTGCCGCTGGGAGTATGCTTTCCTAACTGCAGATGCAGAAAGACTTGGAACTGAACTCAGCAACTCTCAACGAGCCGACGAGAAGCTTACCCGGCCGGCGAGGTGAGTATAAGGCGTCGGGAGTCGGTCCGATAATAGGTTTCCTAATTATTCCAGATAGTGAGAATATAAAACATGGCGAACATCCCTTTCGGAGAACAGCTGAGACGGGCTCGTGTTCGTAACGCGATGACCCAGGGAGATCTTGGCGAGAAGATTGGGGTGGCGCAGGCCACGATTTCCAACTGGGAGATCGGGAAGGTTGTCCCTTCCAAAGATCAGAAGGCCGAACTCAAGAGAGTGCTCGGAGGATTTTCGCTGGACCCTTCTTTGAGCAGGACGGGACCTGAGGCATCGGTTGGCCCCACTCCATTAAGTGGATGGCTGACGAAGACGCGACTCGAAAAGAATATCTCCGTAGCTGAGTTGGCCAGCGCCGCCGGAGTGTCCGCGCAAGCTGTATACAGCATCGAATCAGGGCGAATTCTGAATCCTCGCCAGGAGACTATTCGCCGCTTAGAGCGCGCTCTCGGGAAGGAAATCCCAAAGGAAGCGAAGGAAGAGATTCGGGAAGAGGCCAAGATCGAGGGTGTGGGTGAACTTATCGACTTTGACCCTCACTCTGACAACGATCTGCCAGCAGTCGCTGGGATCTATGTTCTCTACGACATCAGCGAGCGACCTATCTACGTCGGCCAAGGTGCGGACATTCGGGCCCGCATTCGCTCTCACGCGACAAGTTCTGGTTCAAGCAACCGATCGTTCATACCGCCGCTTACGTCAAGATTGAGGACAAGAGTCTCAGAGAAAAAGTAGAGACGCTGTTGATCCGTTTTCTCAAATCAAACGCTGTTATCAACAAGCAAAATGTCGAGCGCGAGTGACCGCGTGCCAGTCGCCGAGCAAGAGGCTAACTCACGGTCTTGAGCAAGAGGGGCGCCACGGCAGGCCAGGGGGTGAGGTCTAACCTCGTCCTCCACGCGATCAGGCTCTTGAGTCCCAGGGTGGCGAGCGCGAGCAGCGTCAGCAGCGACGCCACGGCGAAGGCGGCCGAGAACTGGTATTCGTTGTAGAGGATCTCGACGTGGAGGGGCAGCGTCGTCGTCTCCCCCCGGATGTGCCCTGAGACCACGGAGACGGCGCCAAACTCTCCCATTGCTCGGGCGTTGCAGAGCACTACGCCGTAGAGCAGACCCCAGCGGATCTTGGGCAGGCTGACCCGCCAGAACATCTGCCAGCCCGAGGCGCCCAGAGTGAGGGCCGCTTCTTCCTCGTCGTTGCCCTGGGACTGCAGGAGCGGGATCAGCTCCCGCGCCACCAGCGGCGAGGTCACGAACAGGGTGGCCAGGACGATTCCCGGCACGGCGAAGATGATTTTGATGTCGTGCTCCGCGAGCCAGGGTCCCAGCACGCCGTGGGCACCGCCGAGAATCGCCTGGCACCTCGCGCCGCCGGATCCGCCGGATCCGACTCTTGACCGTACCCTGAGACCGCGATGAGCCGAAGGTCTGAGAGTCCGGGTACCTTGCGCGGGTGGCGAGGGACACGACTCCTGCATGTCCGCGTGTCCCCGCGGCATGCGTTGCTGACCCCCGTCACCGCTGATCCAGTCCCCGCGGGAACTAGAAGTGGTCCTGCGGAGTCTTCCCCGCAGGGAACGCACATGGTCCCACGGGGCACCCTGGCGGTCCTGCGGACCGCTTCGAGCCCCCGCGGGGAACGCACATCTGGGATTGACAAAAGTACTGGTAACCAGTAGTCTGACAGTGGTGAACTATGAATGGGACACCGACAAGGCTGCCGAGAACCGCCGCAAGCACGGCATCGATTTCGTGGACGCCATCGCAGCGATCCAAGATCCCAACCGCCTTGAAGAGATGGATATCCGCTTTGAGTACCAGGAGGATCGGACACGGGTTATCGGCATAGCGGCGGGCAATGTCCTACTCGTGATCACGACCACGCGCGGTGACGACACTTGCCGCATCATCTCTGCTCGGAGGGCCACGCGACATGAGGAAGAACGATACTACGCGGGTGACCGTGAAGCCTGGTGAGGCGCCGCCTCGCGGCGACACCGATTGGGCACGGGTGAAGGCAATGACAGACGAGGACGTTCAGGCCGCGGCCCTTTCCGATCCCGACGCTCAGCCGCTCGGCGAGGAGGAGCTGAAGAGGATGCGCCGAGTCTCTCCCGTGAAGGCTCTGCGGCAGCGGCTCGGAATGACGCAGGTCGAGTTCGCCGAAGCTTTTAGACTGCCAATCAGCACCCTGCGGGATTGGGAACAGCGTCGGACCTCGCCGGATGCGCCGGCGCGTGCGTTGCTGCAGGCAATCGAACGCGAGCCCGATACGATGCGCAGACTGCTAGCCCATGCTGCCTGAGGGCAGCCGTCCTATCGGGCACTTCTAAAGCTCGCTCAGCACTCGAGCCCTAGATTCCGTAACACCACCAGATTTCTCCTTCGCAACGGGCATCCGTCCGCCGAGCCCGGCAAGGCCGACCAGCGCGAGCAGCTCGTCCCGCCGGCCGCGCCGCACCGGCTTCGGCACGCCGCGGATCGACAGGGCGAACTCGACGTTCTCGGCGACCGACGTCCCCTGGAACAGGGCGTAGCTCTGGAAGACGAAGCCCACCTCCCGCCGCGCCGGAGGCAGATCGGTGACTTCCCGGCCATGGAGGAGGATGCGTCCGGCGTCGATATCCGTGAGGCCGGCGATCATCCGCAGGAGCGTGCTCTTGCCGCTGCCCGACGAGCCGAGGAGGACGAAGAACTCCCCGTCCGCCACCTCCAGGGAGACGTTGTTGCCCACCGGGTGTCCGCCGTAACGCTTGGTCAGCTCCTCGACGACGATCGACATGAGAAACACCGCCCTCCTGGGACCCGCAGCAGCCGGGACCGAAGAGCCGAGACTAGGGAGCGGAGGTGACAGAGTCAGTCGAAAGGCGGTGACAAAATCGGCGGGTTTTGGAACCGGACCCCTCCCCCGACCCCTCCCCCGCGCGTCCACCACCCGCCCATCCCGAGGGGGAGAGGGCTTTTCCCGGGGGCTAGTCTTCCGGCGGGAACAAGTCTCCGAGCTTCAGGCGAAATCCGGCCAATACAGCCGAGCGCAGGGTGTCCTCCAGCCCGCCGCGACACAGCTCCAGGTACTGCCGGCGATCCTCGCTCAGGACGTACACCAGGAACGTCTCGGCCAGGGGATCGATCAGCCAGTACTCCGGGACGCCGGCATCTCGATAGGCAGCAAGCTTGGTCTTCTGATCGAAGCGGCGGGTTCTCGGGGAGAGAACCTCGGCCACGAGGTCGGGCACCCCGTGGAAGCTTGTGTCACTCCATCTGAACCGCTTGTTCCGGCTCAGGAACACGAGGTCCGGTTGGACAGGGCTGGTGATCCCCCCAGGCAGATGGATCTCGATCGGGTTCAGGACGAATCCTAGCGCATGCTTCTTGACGAAGTCGCGGACCGAGGAGAACAGCTCCCCGGCCACGAACTGGTGGAGGAGACTGGGAGCGGCCGCCACGTACAGAGATCCCCGGATCACCTCGTAGCGCCGGCCGTCCTCCGGCAGGCGCAGGTAGTCCTCATAGGTCCACTCGCCCGGAGCAGGCCAACTCCTTCCGTCCTCGGGGAGAGCCAGGGGGTATGCCGGTTCGGCCATCGTGACCTCCTACAAGCCGAAATCGAGATTACCGGTCCCGGAGGGGGCCGTCAATCCGCACCCCGCGTCGTCCGCCATCGTAACGCGAGTTTCTGCAATCCGCAACAGCGGGCCGAGTGCCGCTCCAACGCTCCAATCAACATACACTCCCCCGCATGCGCCGCCGGCCCCCCTCCCCGCTCCTCGTCTTCGCCCTGTCCCTTGCCGGCTGCGCCTCGCTGCGAACGTTCGAGGAAATCCGCCGGGAGGTGCCGGAGGACCGGTTCCTGCGGATCGGCGATCAGCTCGTGCACATCGAGCAGGCGGGCGGAGACAGCACGCCGGTCGTGCTGATCCATGGCTTCGGCGGATCGACGTACTCTTGGCGCAAGGTGCTCCCCGGGCTGGCGGAGTCGTTCCGGGTCGTCGCCGTCGACCTGAGCGGCTTCGGCTACACGGAACGGCCGCGGCTGCCGGAGAGCTACAGCCGGGAGGCGCAGGGCACGCTGGTGCTGCGGGTGATGGATGCGCTGGGGATGGAGAGGGCCCATCTGGTCGGGCACTCCTACGGCGGCGGCATCACCCTCTGGCTCGCCCGCTACCACCCGGAGAGGATCCGGTCCATGGTGCTGGTCGACAGCTCCGCGCCCACCTACGCCAACGACCGCCGCTCGCGGCTTGCCGCCCTCCGGCCGCTCACGTCGTGGTTCCTGCGCTCCTACGTGCTGCGTCGGTCCTCCGTCCGGAAGTCGCTCCTCCGGTCCCTCTACGACGACTCCCTGGTCACCCCCGAGCTGGTCCAGGCCTATTACGAGCGGCTGCGGATCGAGGGTGTGGCCGACGCCTACTACGGTCTGACGGCTCCCTCCAGCACGCCCGCGGACCCGGTGCGGCTGGAGGAGATCCAGACGCCGGCGCTGGTCGTCTGGGGCCGCCACGACCAGATCATCCCGCTGGCGGGGGGACGGCGCGCGGCGGAGAGGCTTCCCGGGGGCACCTTCGCGGTGCTGGAGAAGAGCGGGCACATCCCGATGGAAGAACAGCCCGAGGAGCTCCTGAAGATCGTCGTCAAATTCCTCCAGAGCCAGGGCCCCTGAGGATGACTACCTCGCTTCGCCTCGTCGCCACGTGCGTCCTGGGACTCGAAGAGATTCTCGCCTCCGAGCTGCGCGCCCTGGATGCCGCCGATCCAGATATTCAGAAGGGAGCGGTCTCGTTCGCCGGCACCTGGGAGGACTGCTGGCGTGCCAACTGGCGCCTGCGCACCGCCAATCGGGTGCTCTTGGAGCTGGGTTCATGGGACGGCCGGGACGGCGGCGAGCTGGCGGCCGGGGCGCGGGAGATGATCACCGGCCGGCGGTTGGCCGTGGGACGGGCCCCCGAGGCCGCTCCCGGGCTCGACCTGGGGATCCTGCTCCATCCGGACCGCAGCTTCTCTATCCAGGCGACCAGCACGGCTTCGGAGATCCGCGACACCCGTTGGGCCGCCCTGTCGGTCAAGGACGGCCTGGTCGACGGCCAGCGCGACCGCTGGGGCCGGCGGGCCTCGGTGGACCGCGAGGACCCGGACCTGCACCTGCGCGTCCGCCTGGTCCAGGACCGGGCCACCCTGCTGCTCGACACCTCGGGGGAGCCGCTCGACCGGCGCGGCTACCGCGCGGTGACCACGACGGCGCCGGTCCGCGAGCAGCTTGCCGCGGCCTGCGTCCTGGCCTCGGGCTGGGATGGGAGGGGACCGGTCGTCGATCCCATGTGCGGCTCGGGGACTCTCCTCGTCGAAGCGGCCTGGATCGCCCTCGGGCTGGCGCCGGGCCATCTGCGCGAGAGCTGGGCCTTCCAGCGCCTGCCCGGCTACGACGCCGGCGCCTTCGCCGCGATCCGGCGGGAGCCGATCCGGGCAGCGGGTCCGGACATCCGCCTGTTCGGCAACGACGGCTCGGCCGAGGCGCTGCGGGCCGCGCGCGCCAACCTCAGGCAGGCGGGCGTGCTCGACCGGGCCACCCTGACGCAGGGAGACGCTTTCCGTTTCGAGCCCCCCGCGAGGCCCGGCCTGGTGGTGGTCAACCCACCCCACGGCGAGCGGATCGGCACCGGAGCCAAGGGCGTCGAGGGATGGCGCGCCCTGGGCGACCTCCTCAAGCAGCGGTTCAAGG
Organism: uncultured Holophagales bacterium; assembly: GCA_963842525.1. Lineage (GTDB taxonomy): Bacteria > Acidobacteriota > Thermoanaerobaculia > Multivoradales > UBA5704 > UBA5704. The sequence continues at coordinate 1,772,098 of CAWJGT010000003.1, read as the reverse complement.
GATGGCAGGCCGTGATCCTGGCCGGCGGCGCGGACCGCGGCAAGCACATCGGCCTCCGCCCGCGCCGGCGCATCCCGGTCCTGAACGGCCCGCTCGAAGGGCGTATCTTGCTGTTCGATCTGTTCTGAGGACGGGGTACACGCCCGCCGGATCGGATGCCAGATCCGCAATCCCGGTCTACCCTGCGGTTGGACTACAGGCTGCGTTTCTTGGCGCGCAGCCCACGACGGCTGCCGCCTTCCTTGCGGGGCTTGGTACCTCCACCACCACCTCCGAAGCGGCCACCTCCTCCGCCCCCGAATCCACCGCCGCCTCCGAAACCACCTCCACCCCCGAAACCGCCGCCCCAATCGCCACCACCGCCGCCCATATCGCCGAAGCTCGGGCGCGAATCGCCGCCGCGGTAGTTGCTGCCGCCGCCGCCTTCGCTCCGTCCGGCGCCACCGTAGCCGCCACCCGCGGGGCGCGGGGCGCCGCCACCGCCGCCGCCCGGTGTCCGTTCGCGCGCCTCGTTCACGTTGAGGTTGCGCCCCTGGTACTCCCGGTTGTTCATCTCCTCGATCGCCTTGACGGCTTCTTCGTCCGTGCCCATCTCGACGAAGCCGAAGCCGCGCGACTTCCCTGTGGCGCGGTCCATCATGACGGTCGCCCATTCGCAGGTTCCCGCCGCGCCGAACAACTCTTTGAGGTCCTCGCTGGTGGTCTTGAAATTCAAATTTCCGACAAAAAGCCTTCTACCCATCTACCTGTCGCTCCTGGCCGCACTGCGGCCGTGTTCTGTCCAGCACCGGGCGTCGGTGCAACGATTCCCCCGAAAGGCAGCAGCTCGACCCGCCTCGCAACGGACAGGGCGTGCCTTGGAATCAAGTGGCTGAAAGAGTAGCAGATGCTCAAGCATCCGGCAAACGGGCGGGCCGCCTCTCGCGGAAGGACAAAGGACGGCCCGCCGGTCTCGCGCATCATGGGCAGGTCGCGAACGCGCTGGTGTCCGTAATGGACTGCGCGGGCTGCCCCTGCGGATGGAAGTAGACCTTGACCGCTCCATTCTGCGAGTCGGTCACGGTCAGCGTGTATTCGACGTCGGTCGTCGCCGCCAGGAACACCCAATAGCGGTTGTTGATCGTGCAGCCGTTGAGGACCTTGACGAGGAGCTCCCAGTTGCTCACGTCGAAGAACCAGAGGAGGCCCGAGTCGGCGGCGCTGGTCACCACCGAGCCTGCCCCGTTCCCGGTCCCGGTCTTCCAGGCCACCTGGACCTTGAAGCGGCCGTTGTTCAGGCAGAGGGTGTTGGCGTCGGCGACGCACGGAGTGACCGGCCCGAGCGTGGCCACGGTCGCTTCGTTGGAGTAGGCCGAGAACCCGTTGGCGTTGCGCGAACGCACGCGGAAGGTGTAGCTCGTCGCAGGGGTCAGCCCTGGGACATCGGCCGTGGTGCTGTTCGCCGGGACTGTGAGGACGTGGGTGAAGCTCCCACCCAGGGGCTTGACCTCGATCTGGTACTCGATCTCGCCAGTCGCGGTGTCCGTCCAGTTGAGCCGGACCGAGGTGGTAGAGAGCGCAATGGCCGTGAGCCCCGTCGGAGCCGGAGGTACCTGGCTGTAGAGCGACCGCACGCCGGCCTGGTCGTCGCTGTTGAGGAGGGCGCCGCGCCCGTCGTCGTGGACGAAGGCGCGCATCAGGGACTCGTCGAAGAGCACGCTCTCGCAGTCGGGATCGGGACCGTCGAAGTCGCCGCAGGAATGGCCGAGGGCCAGGGTGTGTCCGAGCTCGTGGCCGAAGAGCTCCTGCGCCGCCAGGCCCGCGTCGGGGCTCGCGGCGAAGAAACAGCCGATGCCGTTGTTGATGACGATGTCCGCGCTCGCGATCGGATGGTGGGGCACGCCGCGGAAGTTCTCGGTCCTGACGAAATACCAGGGGCCGCCATACGCAAGGACACCCCCGGCGCTGCAACTGAAGCTCGGCAGCTCGTTGTTGGGGTCGTTGAAGACGATCGTGTTGAGGTCGTCCGGCTCCTCGAGGCCGCTGCGGTCGGCGGTTTTGCCCTGATAGCGGTAGTCGATCGGCGTCCCGGTCTCATTGTTCCAGGCCTTGAGGGCGTTCTGGAACGCCAGGTACCCGCCGCCGTCGAGCCCTGTCTGGCCCTGGTTGTAGGCCCGCCATGGGATGTTGCCGGCGGTGTCGAACTGGAACCAGCGGATCCCGAGACCGTCGCCGAGGGGGGGCTCCGGGTCCGTGAACACCGTGAACTTGCCGGCGATCTGGCGCAGCCGGCCGTCCGGGTCGTTCACCAGATAGTCGGCCTCGGCCACGCCATGCGCGGCGCGCGCCGCGACCCAGCGGGCGAAGGAGTCGAAATCGCGCAGCCGGTCGCTGCCCGCCGGCACCGCCTCGACGCCGGCCGGCGTGCGCCGGAGCTCCTGCGCCTCGGCCAGGCTCCGCACCGCCAGCCGGCGATCACCGGCCGGCACCTCGTGGAAGGCGCCGAGCAGGAAATGCTGCGGCCGGTAGGCGCCGCGGCCATCCGGCTCGAGGAAGAGCAGCGTCCGCTCTCCCTGGCCGAACCTCGGCGCGCCGTAGATCTTGAGCGCGATCCCCTGGTCCGGAAGCACGCCGCCGGGGACGCGCACCTTGACGGTGCGTCCGGGGAGGTCGCCCTTGAGCGACTCTTCGATCTCCAGCTCGTATTCCGTATACAGCCCGCCCGCGGTAACGGTCGAGTCGTCGACCCCGATCACCCGCGCCACCACGGCGTAGTCCGATTGATCGACCAGGGCCTCGTCGGAGACCATGACATAGCTGGTGGCCTGGAGAGGCGCGAGGGATAGGAGGGCGAGGAGGGTGGCGAGCAGGGCCCGCCGCGAAATGCTTCGAACACTCATGACATCTCTCCCGTAGGGACCGTTCTTGCGGAACTGTTGCCGGGGCCGGGGGTGGACAGGGGCGGGTATGAAGACAAGGTCGGATCTGCTGTTCGTCACTTCCTGTCAGCTCAGAGAAGCCCGAAGAGTGTACACCATCCGCCGGCCCGCTCCGCCTCGCGTGGTACGATTCTCATGACCCTCCGCCTGCTTCCTAAAGCCCTATTCGAAGGAGAGACCATGCCGTGCCCCGTTCGCGCCGCCTGCCGTAGGCTCCCCTGCGCCGTCCTCGCCGCAGTCCTGGTCGCCATTGCGCTCCCCGGGGAAGGCCGCGCGGCTCCGGCCGGCGAGCCCTGGGATGGCCCAGTCTTCAGCGCCTCCCCGGCCGCCATGGCCCAGGCCGCCGCGGGCGTGCCGGCGAGCGAAGGAGGGGTGGCCGTTCTGCTCTCCGAGGCGCGCTACGAATACGACGAGGCGGGCCGCGAGACCTACACTTACCGGCTGGTCTACCGCGTCGCCAGCACCTCGGCGCACGAGAGCTGGTCGGCGGTCGAGGAGCGCTGGTCTCCCTGGCACCAGGAGAGGCCGCGGATGCGGGCGCGCGTGATCACCCCCGACGGAGCCGAGCACGCGCTCGATCCGTCGACCATCACGGAGAACGCCGAGGCCGCCGAGGCGCCCGACATGTTCGAGGACGGCCGCGTCCTGCGCGCGCCGCTGCCGGCGATCCGCGCCGGGTCCATCGTCGAGCAGGAGGTCGTGGTCCGCGAGACGGCGCCGTTCTTCGACCGCGGGACCGTGCGTTACCACACCCTGCCCATGTCGCTGCCGGTGCGGCTCGCCCGCCTCGTCCTGGAAGCGCCCGCCGGCACGCCGCTGCGTTGGGTCTCCCGCCTCCCGCCCGCAGCGACGCCCCGCGAGGAGACGGCCGGCGGCCGGCGGCGCCTCACCTTCGAGGCGCGCGAGCTCGCGCCCGTCACGGCCCCCGAGCCCGGCCTGCCGGCCGATACGCCCCGGTCGCCCTACATCGCCTTCTCCACCGGCTCGTCGTGGGCCGAGATCGCGCGGCGCTATGCCGAGATCGTCGACCGCGCGATCCAGGGCTCGGACCTGCAGGCCTTCCTCCGCGCCACCGGCGGTCCCGCCGGGTCGCAGCTCGAGACCATGGACCTCTACCTGCGCAAGCTCGCCGACGAGGTCCGCTATACCGGCGTCGAGCTGGGCGAAGGGGGGCTCGTCCCGCGCACCCCGGCCGAGGTCCTGCGGCGCAAGTTCGGCGACTGCAAGGACAAGGCGGTGCTGCTGGTGGCCATGCTGCGCGCCTCGGACATCCCCGCCTATGTGGCTCTCCTCTCGGCGGGCGAGGACCAGCAGGACGTCGAGGACTCCCTCCCCGGCCTGGGCGCCTTCAACCATGCCATCGTGGTCGTGCCGGGCAATCCCGCGGTCTGGATCGACCCCACCGATCCCTATGCGCGGGCCGGCGTCCTGCCGGTCGAGGACCAGGGCCGGCTGGCCCTCGTGGCCAGCCCCACCGCGACGGGGCTGGTGCGCACCCCCGAGGCCACCGCGGCCGACAACCGCGAGGTCGAGACGCGGGAGGTCTTCCTCGCCGAGCTCGGCCCCGCCCGCGTGGTCGAGACGACGTCCTATCAGGGAGCGACCGAGCGCGACCTGCGGTCCTGGTACGCGGCCGAGGAGCCGGAGGCGCTGCGCAGCAGCCTCGCCGACTACGTGAAGTCCGAATACGGCGCCAAGGACCTCGCCGAGCTGCAACATTCGGACCTCGGGGACCTCTCGATGCCCCTGGAGCTGCGCCTGGAGGCGACCGGGATCCAGCGCGGCCAGACCGAGGTCACTGACGCCGTGGTGGCCGTCTTCCCTTCCGACCTGCTCGACCGCCTGCCCGAGGTCTTCACGGAGACCGGAGACGAGGAGGACGACGAAGAGCCGGCGCCCCGCCGGTCCGACTACGTCTTCACCCGCCCCTTCCAGGCCGAGATGCGCTACCGCGTGGTGCCGCCGGCCGGATTCGTGCCGCGGCAGCCGATGCCGGCTTTCCGCCAGCGCACCTGGGGCCCGGTCACGCTGAGCGAGGCTTACTCGGCGGAGGATTCAGGGGTGGTCAACGCTGCGGTCCAACTCGCGGTGGCCCGGCCGCGCCTGTCGCCGCAGGAGTTCTACTCCCTGCGCACCGGCGTGCAGGAGGTCCTGGGCGAGAAGGCGGTCCTCCTCTTCTTCGACCAGGTGGGCGAGAGCCATCTCGCGGCCGGCCGGGTGCGGGAGGCGCTCCAGGAGTTCCAGCGCCTCGCCGCGGCGGCTCCCGGCGAGGCGCTGCCACGCAACCGCATCATGCGCGCCCTGCTCGTCGGCGGCCTCGGCGAGGAGGCGCTTCGCGAGGCCCGCGAGGCGGTGCGGCGGGAGCCCGGCTCGGCCTCCGCGCATCACAGCCTCGGCTGGATCCTGCAGCACGACGCCCTCGGGCGGCGTTTCGGCAAGGGCTGGGACCGCAAGCGCCTCCCTCGCCGCCTTCCGCAAGGCCGTCGAGCTCGACCCGAACGACGACGTCTCCCGCGCCGATCTGGCCATCCTCCTGGAGTACGACGCCCAGGGCCGCCGCTACAGCCCTACGTCCGACCTCGCCGCCGCCATCGACGAGTACAAGAAGCTGCGGCAGGACCTCGAGGCCGACTTCATGGACGACAATCTGGCAGCGGCTCTCCTGCGGGCGGGCCGTTTCGCGGAGCTGCGCGAGCTCCTCGCCGAGATCGAGGAGACGGACACCCGGCGCATGCTGCGGCTGGCGGCCACGGCCGTGCTCGACGGCCCGGACAGCGCGGTGCGCGACGCCGAGCGCAGCCTCCAGGACGGCGAGCAGCGGATGCAGGCCCTCTCCGACGCGGCGCAGAACCTCCTCATGGTCCGCCGTTATCCGGAGGCTGCCGCCCTGCTCGACCGGGCGAGCCGGCTTTCTACCAACGCCGCCGCCCTGCTCGCGCGCGTCGAGCTGCTGCACCGGGTGAAGAAGCACGAGGAGCTCGATCTCCCTGCATCGCAGCCGGCGAGCGTGGTCAAACGGCTGATGATCGTGGGTGCCTCGGGCAGCCTCGATGCCGGGAGCCTCGCCCCCCTTCTCGCCCGCGACCTCGCCAAGGAAATCCAGGCGCATCCGGACCAGGTGTCCGGCCTGATCGCGCAGGAGATCGGCGCCAAACGCCGGCAGCTCAACGTGAACGACGTGCCGTTGGACGTTGCCACGGATCTCGGCGTCGCCGCCTTCCGCGACAACGTGAGCGGAGACGACACGATCGGCTATCGGGTCCGGCTCGTCAACTCGTTCGGGCAGGGCCCTGCGGAGATGGTGATCTTCGTCATCCGGGAGGACGGGCAGTACCGGATCACCGCCTTTCAGACCAACCCGGGGCGCCTCGGCCATGAGGCTCTGCGCCTGCTCGACGCCGGCCTCCTGCCCGGAGCCCGGCAGTGGCTGGATTGGGCGCACGAGCTGCTGTCCGGCAAGAAATCGGACGACGATCCCCTCCCGGTGGTGCCCTTTCTGGCGCTCTGGAAGCGCGGCGCGCAGACCGGAGCCGACGAGGTCCGCTGCGCCGCCGCCAGCCTGATGGCCGAGGACTCGGCGGTCCCTGCCACCGCCGACCTGCTGCGCGCCTGCCGGGAGAAGGCGGGAGAGGCACAGAGGACGGCTCTGGACGTGGCGCTCGCCCATGCCCTGCGCGGCCTCGGCAGGCTCGACGATCTGTCCGCCCTGGCGCAACAGCTCCTCTCCTCCGCCCCCACCTCGCAGCACGCCTTCACACTCGCCACCGCGGGTCTGGTCATGGCCGACCACTGGGACGAAGCCGGCCGCCTGGCCGAGGAGCGCCGGCAGCGAGATCCGGATGATGCCCTGGCCCTGCGCATCCTGTCCGATATGGACGAGCGCAAGCGGGACTTCGAGAGCGCCGAGCAGAAGCTCGTCCACCTGGTGGACGCGGGCCGGGCCACCGCCACGGACTACAACAGCCTGGCCTGGCTGGCCCTGGTGCAGGGCCGGGTGGACGACCAGGCCATCGAGAGGGCCCAGCGGGCCGCGACGCTCTCCCAGTACACCGACTATGGCAGCCTGCACACCTTGGCCTCCCTCTACGCCGAGACCGGGCGGACGGCGGAGGCCTACCGCATCCTCCTCCAGGCCCTCGAAACCCAGGCCGACGAAGAGCCCGGCTCGTCCGACTGGTATGTCCTCGGCCGTCTCGCCGAGCACTATGGCCTGCCGGACGTGGCCCGCCGCTGCTATGACAAGGTCCAGGCACCGGGCCCGCGGGAAAACGGGGCCACCTCGACCCACGCCCTGGCCCGCCGGCGCCTGGAGGCGCTGGGCAGGACAGCGCAGGCTCAGCCGGCGGGGCGGTGACCCTGCTGCCTGGTGGCAGGATGCTGCGACGGGCGTTGTAGCATCCGCACCGTGAACATCGTCGGCCTCTCGGCCTTCTTCCACGAATCGGCCTGCTGCCTGATCCAGGACGGGCGGCTGGTGGCGGCTGCGGAGGAGGAACGGTTTTCGCGGGTCAAGCACGACCCGCGGCTCCCCGTCTCCGCGTTCCGGTTCTGCCTGGAGTCAGGCGGGATCGGGATCGTCGACATCGACGTCCTCGCCTACTACGAGGATCCGGTCCGCAAGCTCTCCCGCCAGCTCTGGGCCGGGACGCCGGAATGCGGCGATCCCGGGCTGCCCGAACGGATGATCCGCGAAGGGCTCGGCTATGAGGGGCCGATCCGGTTCTTCGACCATCACGCCTCCCACGCCGCGAGCGCCTTCTTCTTCTCGGGATTCGACGCGGCCGCCGTGCTGACCGTCGACGGCGTGGGCGAATGGGCAACCACGACCTACGGGACAGGACGGGGGACGGCGCTGGAGAGGTTCGAGGAGGTGGATTTCCCCCATTCGCTGGGGCTTCTCTATTCCACGATCACCTCCTACCTCGGCTTCGCGGTCAACGACGGCGAGTACAAGGTGATGGGGCTCGCCCCCTATGGCGAGCCGCGGTTCGTGGACGCGGTGCGGACCCTGGTCTGGTCGGGTCCGGAGGGACAGTACGAGCTCGATCTCTCCTTCTTCGATTTCGTGCGCGGCCGGCGGATGTTCTCGCCGGAGCTGTGCGACCTGTTCGGCGCCCCGCCACGGCCGCGTGGAGCCGAGATCGGACAACACCACAAGGACGTCGCCCGCAGCCTCCAGGTGGTCCTGGAGGAGATCCTCCTGGAGAAGGTCCGCTGGCTGCACGGCCGGACCGGGCTCTCCGATCTCTGCATGGCCGGCGGAGTGGCCCTCAATGTGGTGGCCAATGGGCGGATCCTGCGGGAGGGGCCTTTCGAGCGGCTCTTCGTGCAGCCGGCGGCCGGCGACTCGGGCGGCTGCCTCGGCGCCGCCGCTCTCGCCTGGATCGAACGGACCGGCGAGCGGCCCGCGACCGGACCGCAGCAGCAGGTCTATCTGGGTCCCCGCTGGCAGGCGGACGAGATCGCCGGCCTCCTCGCCGCCACCGGTCTTCCCGCGCTGGACTTCCGCGGCCGGGAGATCGGACCTTCTCGAAGCCGTGGTAGACCGACTCGTCCAGGGGCAGGTCGTCGGCTGGTTCCACGGCGCCATGGAGCTCGGCCCCCGGGCTCTCGGCGCGCGCAGCCTGCTCGCCGACCCGCGCGACCCCGGCATGCGCGACCGGCTCAACCGCCTGGTCAAGAAGCGGGAGGCCTTCCGTCCCTTCGCCCCCAGCGTCCTGGCGAGCCATGCGGGGGAGCATTTCGACCTCGATCACCCCTCGCCGTTCATGCTGGAGACCTGCGCCGTCATCTCGCCGCTCGACCTGCCGGCCATCACCCACGTGGACGGCTCGGCGCGCCCGCAGACGGTCGATCCCGCGAATTCCCCCCGCTACGCCGCTCTTCTTCAAGCCTTCCACCGGCGGACGGGCTGCCCGCTCCTGGTCAACACCTCCTTCAATGTGGCCGGCGAGCCGATCGTCTGCACCCCGGTGGATGCCCTCTTCAGCCTCGGCACGTCCGGGATCGACTGCCTGGTCCTTGAGGACTTCGTGATCGATCGCGCGATCCTGCCGCCGAGCTGGCCCGAATTGCTCGATGCCTGGCGCCAGAGGCCGCTCGCGAGCGGGCGGGCGATCAGCGAGGACCTGTATACGTTCGTATGAGCCCTCACCCCATCAGCATCTGGCAGCCGCAGCAGATCGACGGAGAGCTCGCCTTCGTCCGTCCGGACCCCGGGCCGTTCGGGGACCACTACGCAACGCGGGAGGTCCTCCGTCCCAAGAAATCCGAGCTGCCGCTGCGGGTCGCATTCTTCGGCGAGTCGGTCGCCGCCGGATACCTCTACGCCCCCACTCTGACCCCGGCGCAGGTGCTCGAAGCGCAGCTCCGGGCCGCCGGTGGGGAGGGCAATTTCGAGGTGATCGACCTCGCCCGCACCAACGAGACGCTCGCCGGCCTTCGCGCTACTGTCCGGGCGTCGCTGCAGATCAACCCGGACGTCCTGGTCCTCTTCGTGGGCAACAACTGGAACCTGCTCGAGACGCCGGAGGTCTCCCCGTACGTCCCCTCGGTCCAGGCCCGGCAGCGCTATGCCCTGGCTCTCCGCGAAGGAATCGAAGGCCCTATCCGGCTCGCCCGTGAGCAGCTCCGCGCCACGGCCGAGGCGACCCTCGACGAGATCGCACTGCTCGCGCGGACAGTCGGCATCCCCGTCGTGGTCGTGCTCCCGGAGGTCAACCTAGCGGACTGGGAGACCCGCCAGCCGGTCGCCTGGCTCCCGGGAGACCGGACGGCCCGCTGGCATTCCTTCTATATGGATGCCGTCGAGCGGCTGGCCCGAGAGGATTGGGAAGGGGCTGCCGCCGTTGCACGGAAGATGCTGGACCTCGACCGCGGAGCCTGCCCCTCCACCTGGCGCCTGCTCGCCCGGGCGCGCCAGGGCCTTGGGGATCTCCTCGGCACCGCCGAGGCTTGCCGGGTCGAGGTGGACAGCGCCCGCTATGCCAATCTCGCTTTCCTGAGCGCGCCCCAGGCAACGACCGAGGCTCAGGAGATCCTGCGCCAAGCGGCCTGCCGGCATGGGTCCTTCCTGGTGGACCTCCCCGGGGGGTTCGCGGAGCACACGGGCTCGACGCTGCCGGACCGCCGCCTTTTCCTCGACTACTGCCACCTGACCGTCGAAGGGATGCACGTGGCCATGGCCGCCGTGGCCGCCCGGGTCCTGGACCTGTCGGGGATGGTGGACAACGCGCCGGACTGGCGGACCCTGCTGGCCCATCCTGTCCCGAGCCTCTCTCCCGAGGCGGACGCCACGGCCAAGCTGGGAGCAGCCATCCACTGCGCCCACCGGCTGCTCACCGTGGGACCCAAGGCACCAATCCTGGAGCACTGGTGCGAAGCGGCGCTCGACGCCTCCCCCGGGATCGAAGCGGCGATGCTCGACCTGATCGAGGCCCGCGCCGCCCCATGCCCCGCCGTCCTCACGGAAGCCCAGCAGCGCAATCTCGCTTCGCCCTACCGCCTCTCGCTCCAGCACGGCTGGCGGTGGGACCACCTCGACGCGGACCTGATCGAGGCGATCTGCAACGTCCTGGAGCGCCGCAGCCGGCCGGTCCGCGACACCATCACCCGGAAGCTCCTGGAGCACCACGCGATCCGCCAGGAGGGGACTGATCTTGCCCGTCCGCCATACCTCTGGGAGCCGCTGGAGCGCTTCTACCCCGAGGTCATGGACCACGAGGACACGCCCCGCCGGGCCACCTACCGGTCCCCGTGGCCGGTGTCCACCTTCTGCCTGATCTGTGACGGGGCCGCCGAGGTCGAGCTGGAGCTGACGGTCCGGCTGGCGGACCGCCACGGCGAGGTGGAAGTCTTCGTCAACGGCAGGGCGGTCGGCCGCGCCCCGGCCGGCGAGCGCTGGACGCGGACCGTCGTTCGCGTTCCTCGCGAGCCGCTGCGGCCCGGCCTCAACCGTCTGGAGCTGCGCTGGCCGGAGCTTTCCCCGGCCGGCGACGATCCCCTGAAGCCGGCCCGCGAGCGTCTGGAGTTGGGTCTCGCCGCGGATCTGCATCCGGTTTTCGGCGAGGTCTGGTCGCTCGTGGCGCGGCTGGGTCAGATATCGCCTGGGCAGAAGAGGGCAATCTCCTCCAACCGATCAAAATCCTGATCGGCAGACGCAATTGCCGAGATCTTCAGCTCACGGGCTGTCGACACAATCAAGGAGTCGTTCGTCAATAGCCCATAGCTCTTTCTGATCGCCCCTGAGCCGGCAAGAACCGTGAGGTCAAGCGGCAGGATGTCGATCTCCATCTGAGCTATCTTATCCACCTGTTCCTGATACAGGCTCAGCTCACAGACTACTTCTGGCCTTTTACGGAGCTTTTGAACAACATTACCCGGCGAGACGAGCCCTTTCATGACTGCTTCGATCATCATCAACCGATGGGTCACCTCGGCGAGCGTCACGGTGGACGTCACCCCTTGCACCTCGCACGCCTCACAACGTTGCAGGAAGTCTCTACATTCGGTTGAGGCACCTGTAAAGTGATAGATGAAGATGGGGGCATCGATAAAGATGCGGGCTCCGGACCGGATCCTCTCAAGCGTCGAGGAGGTCATCCCCCTCCCTCAGGATCTCACGGACCTGCTCTGCATCAAGCCGCAAGGTACCCCAACTCGTCTCAACTACGCTGACAGTCTTTCTCTCGTGCAACTCGTGCTCTGGGGCATCGGGAGGAACCAGCTTCGCCATCGGCTTGCCGCGGCGCGTAATCACAATGGTCTCACCGCCATAGGCAACCCTGCCAAGGAGATCGGAGAATTGTTTCTTCGCTTCGGCCACGTTCAAAGAGATCATAAGTTCCTTCTTCCCCAACTGCGAAGTGGGTCATCATGGTCATGATACCCTCTAAACTTCCTTCAAACAAGACTGCCATCTCATCCCTCAGGGAGACCACCCCATGCCCGACCCGTCACCGCTCCTCATGATCCCCGGCCCCGTCGAGATCTCGCCGGCCGTGGCTGCCGCCGCGGCCAGCCGGCCGCCGGGGCACACGTCGCCCCGGATCCTCGAGGCCTTCGGCACCTGCCTCGAAGGGATGCGCGAGGTCTGGCAGTCCGGTGAAGGCAGCCAGCCGTTCCTCCTCGCAGGCAGCGGCACCCTGGCCATGGAAGTTGCGGCGGCCAACCTGGTCGAGCCCGGGGAGCGGATGCTGGTCGTGAACAGCGGCTTTTTCTCCGACCGCATGGCCCAGATCCTGAGCCGCTGGGGAGCGGAGGTCGTGGAGGTGAAGGCGCCGGTGGGCGAGGCGCCGGCCCTTGAAGAGGTCCGCGACGCCCTCGACCGCCAGGGTCCCTGCAAGGCCCTCTTTGCCACTCATGTGGATACCTCAACCGGCGTGCGGGTCGACCCCGAGCCCCTCTGCCGCCTGGCCCGCGAGGCCGGCATCCTCTCGGTCGTCGACGGCGTCTGTGCCACCGCCGGCGAGCGCTTCGAGATGGAGGCCTGGGGGGCGGACGTCTATTTCAGCGCCTCCCAGAAGGCCATCGGCGTACCGCCCGGCCTCGCGCTCCTGGTGGCGAGCGAGCGGGCCCTGGCCGTCCGCGCCACCCGCCGGAGCCCCCCGCCGCCCCTCTTCCTCGACTGGGACTCCTGGCTGCCGATCCACCGCGCCTATGAAGAACGCCGGGCGAGCTACTTCGCCACCCCGGCGACCACCCTGGTCCTGGCTCTGGAGGCCGGCCTGGGAGAGATCCTCGCAACCGGCGTCGAGGCCCGCTGGGAGGCCCACGCCCGCGCCGCCGCGGCCCTGCGCAAAGCCTGGGAGGCGCTGGGCCTCCGCCAGGTCCCGCGTGACGGCCAGGCGGCGAACACCCTGAGCGCCCTCTACTTCCCAGAGGGGGTCGACGCCAGCCTGATCCCCCGCGTCGCCGCCCGCGGAGTCATCGTGGCAGGGGGCCTCCACCCGGCGGTCCGCACGACCAGCTTCCGGGTCGGCCACATGGGATACGCGGCCTCGCGGCCGGACATGCTCCGGCGGACCGTCCAAGCCATTGCGGAAGCACTGCGTGAATCCGGCGCTGCGGTCGACCCCGAGGCGGCCCTGGCCGCCTTCGACCACCACGTCTGAGGGCCATCTGGGGGGGTGAGGACCCCCTCGGCGAAGTTTTTTTAAAAAAGTTGGCTGGGAGTGTCAAAAAAAACCGGGCTGCGGCAACTAGATAGAAGAGAGGCCACACAACCTCTTTTCAACCCGGACAACGGGGACGACCCACCATCCTCCGGTCGTCCCCGCTTTTTTTCTCCCCAGCCCCGTCTTACTTGCCCGCGGCCGGCTCCAAGGCCGACCTGCCCCTGGAGGTTGAGGCTCGCCGCGATGGCGCCCACGTTGGGGATCGAGCCGAGGAGGGAGGCGTTCGTCGCCCAAGTGGCCGTCCGGCCGGGCAGGGAGCCCTGGAAGCCCCACGAGCCGAACCGGAGCATCAACCCCTTGCTCCCCAGCTCCCCCCGGAACAGCGGGAGCCTGAACATCGTAAAGGTCCCCTGCTGGGAGTTGTAGAGCACCATTGCGCTCTGCTTCTTCCCGAAGTCTTTGTCTTCAAAGACGAAACCGGCCGAAGAGGGGCCGGTCCCCCGGACCGTGACCTGGTCGGGGAAGCCGCGCAGGTACCGGTTGATCTGCGCCTGGAGGTCGTTGTAATGGCGCTCCATGGCAAGGGTCGCCTCCTGCTTCTGCCGCGACGACAGGAAGTCCCAGGAAGCGATCTTGGTCCGCCAGAACGCCTTCTCGGCCTCGAAGACCCCCGCCGGAAGCCGTTCCTTGACGAGCGTGATGGACCGCCTGAAGCTCCTCGTCGCGTTTCTCCCGGTCGCCGCGACCCCCACCTGCACGGTCAACGTCTTCGGGGCGATCGTGTAGGTCCCTTCGAAGCCGGCCGCCACGGCCGGGACACCAGAGGCGACGAGCCCGACGGCCAGCAACCCGAGGGCCAGGAGAGAGCGAAACGAACCCCTGATGGCTTGCATAGATTCCTCCCCGAGGAAATGGTTAGCCAGCCGAGTATAACCGCAAAACCTTGATCCGGGCCCCCTCTAACCGTCGACGTGGGTGGCTGCGCCGGGGCCTTCGGACATCAGCTCGCGCACGACGCGCCGGACGACCTTCTCCACCCGCGCCTCGAATTCGGGATCGTCGTCCGGCGGCCTGTGCTGCAGGCTCCCTTCCGAAGCCCGGACCTTTTCGATCAAGGTGCTCGTCCGTGACTCGGCGGGGAAGGCCCAGCGGAAGAAGACGCCGGGGCCGACACCGAGGACCCGCAGGATCATGAAGACATGGGTCACCTGGAGCCTCATGGTCCCGTTGAGGGTCTTGCTCAGCATGGAGCTCGACAGGCCGAGCCTCCTGCTCGAGCGACCGCAGGGAACGGCCCGACGCCCGGATCAGGAGAGCCAGCCGCTCGGCAAGGCGGCGGGCCTCCCGCTCGTCCGGACCAGAGGGCGGCTCACCGCCGAGGTTCTCGGGGCCAGGAGCGGACATGGCACGCAGTATAGAACGATCCTCCGATCTACGGCGGGTTTTTCCGAGGTGAGGCCTCAGGGCGCAAACTGAAGCTGCGGCTGCCATTCGAGGCGTTGCAGGAAGACCGCGACAGTCTCTACCAGCGCCGGCGTGGCCCGCTCGCGGCGGCACGCCTCGCGGAAGAAGCGCACCGCCTTGAGCGCTTCGCTCCGCACCCCGACCTCCTCGAAGGCCCGGACCAGCTCTTCCGCAAGCTCCCGCACCTGGGCCGACTTCTCCTGCCGCAGCCACACGCCCGCGAGGTCGAGGCCAGCGAGCGCGCTCTCGTAATTGCGTCCGACTCGCAGAAAGCTCGTCCGGACCTCGTGATACACCTGCTCGGCCCTGGCGAGCTTGCCGAGGCCGGCGAAAATCTTGCCTTCGAGCCATCGCAGCTTGGCCAGATTGAGCGGCTCCCCAGCGAAGGCCTCCCGCAAACCGCTGGCAAGAAGCAGCTTGCTCGCCTCGCGAAACCGTCCGCACGCCGCCAGCGCGTCCAGGAGCGCCTGCTGGCCGACCGATGCCAGCTTCAGATCTCTTTGGGTATCCACCTGTTCGAGACCTGCCCGCAGGAGCCTCACGGCCTCCTCGGGCTGTCCGTTGTAGTGGGAGTTGATGCCTTTCTTGATCAGGGCGCGTCCGGCCAGATGCGTGTCGCCGAGGCGTACATAGAGTCGGTGGAGCTGGTCCAGGAGCTTCAGCGCTTCGCCCAGCCGTCGCTGATCGGTCCGCAGGGAGGCCTCGACGTCGTGGAGGCGGGCGAGGAGCCGGACATCGCCCGTGCCGCGCTCGTAGGCGTCGCACCCCCGCGCCAGGGCGTCTTCCGCCGCCTCGAAATCCTCGCTCACCCGGAACGCGTTCGCCAGCTCCGCCCAGGCGCGCGCCTGGAGGTCCGCGGCAAGGGCCGCCCCACAGGTCTGCCAGTCGATGTTCTGCGCGGCGGCCAGCGCGAGAAAGGCCCAGTCGAGCATGCGCGCAGGCTCCCGGAAGCGTTCCTCCTGGCTGCGCGCGAGAAGCGCTTCCACCCAGGCCCATCCCTGGAAGTCCCGCTCGTCGAGGTCCGGCGAAGGGAGGAGAAGGTCCTCGCACCGCGCGGGCAGGGCAGCAGCCAGCCGCCTGCTCCGCTCCTCCTCGGCGCGCCAGAACGTGCTCCGGCCTTCCAGGACCGAAACCACCGCCCGGTCGATCGGCCCGTCGTACTCGCTCTCCTCCGGCGCCGCCTTGAGGAAGACGGACCTTCCGAAGGTCGCCATCTTCAGCCGGCAGGGGCCACAGGTGCTCAGCAGGTGGCGCACGACCCGCTTGCGCGACGCCGCATCCAGCCGGCCCTCGAACAGATCGCCGACCTCTCCATCCGTCACGTGATCCACGGTCTGTTCCCCCCTCGTGCAGCGAAGTGTCGCCCAGAGGATTCTCGCATATCCGGAGGCTCACCATATTGTCGCACATCACTCGCCGGCACACCCGCCGTTCGGGTCGATCGAGCTGCCCTTGTCGCACTGCGTGGCAGCGGCCGTTCCGGTCGCGGCGACGCAGCGGCCATCAGGATCGATAGAGGAGCCCGCGTCGCACTGCGTGGCGGCGGCCGTTCCGGCCGCGGCGACGCAGCGGCCGTCAGGGTCAATTGAGATGCCTTTATCGCACTCGGTGGCTTCGAGGAGCTCGACCAGCCACTGCACCACGTGCTCCAGCCAGGTAGAGCCCACCCGGCCCGGCCGCCGCTCTCCGGCCAGCGCCGGCGTGGCGAGCAGCAGGACCAGCAGCAGGGCGGTCGTCCAGCGAATTCCCTCCTTCCGGTACATGGTTCGAACCTCCTCGCGCGGACTCGAACCGGGCCGAAATTGACCCAAGTCGCCGCGCCTGTCCGCGTAGTCTGCCGTGACTTGCTCCGCGCGTCGCACTTTCGCGACGATCCGGACAACTCGAGCGGGCCGCAATCCGGTCGCAAAGGCGGCTCCGCCCCCGGCGGAGACGTCACCGGGTTCTCGCAGACTAGGATCATTTCCCCGGAACGCGCAAAGGTTGCGCGCACCGTCGAGGGAGCGCGACGGTTTCGGCCGGCTTGCGGAACGATCCGGCAATTCGGGGATTGATTTCGCAAGATCCCCTGAAACGTCTTGACAATCCTCTCCGTCGCGGAAGATTCTTCTGCGCGTGAGCCCGAACGAGCCCGACCTCCGCGTTGCTCCTGTCCTCGATCGCCGGGCCCTCGGTTCCCGCATCGTGCAACTGAGAGGTCTCAAGGGCTGGAAACAGAGGGAGCTCGCCCGCCGCGCCGGGTTGCCGGCTCATCGCCTCTCCCGCATCGAGAACGGCAGGCGCATCCCCACGCTCGACGAGCTGGTCGCGTTGCGCAACACCTTCGAGACCGATCTCGAGCACCTCGTCTTCGGCGCCGCCTCCCGTCCTCTCCCCGCCTCTGCCGCGGCAGGGCAGGTCTCGGCCGATGACGTCGCCTTCCTGGAACGCCTCCTCGCTCGCCTCCGCGGGGGCCGGGATTGATTTCGACCGCTTCTTTTCTAGGGAGATCCTCATGCCGCTCACGTCATCTGCCCACCACCCGCCGGCCTTGCGGACGCATACGCTGCGCGCACTCGACCGCCTGCGGTCCTTCGCGGACCAGCTCGCGGCTCTTTTGAGCCCCGAGGACCCGGCGGCCTTCCACGACCGCCACGCGCGGCTGCAATGCCTCCTCGGCGACCACGTCTACCCGGCGATCCGCGACCTCAGCGCCTTTCTCGTCACCCTCGACCCGCCGGCCCATACGCCGGTCCCCCTCCAGGCCGGCTCAGTGCTCTCCGGCGCGCTGCAAACTCTCGCCGACGTCCGCACCGACCTCGAGCAGGCCCTTGCCGCGGTCGAAGACGGCTCCGGCATCGATCCGGCCCCGATCCAGCACGTGCTGACCGACCTCCTCCTGCCGGCCCTTTCCGGCCTCGAGCCGGCCGGCCAGCAGACGTGGATCCGCATGGACCCCGCGCGCATTCAGGAGCTGGCCGCGCGCGACCTGCTCGGGCCCAGGACCCTCCTGCCCCTCACCGATCCACCGGAGGTCACTCCAGCCCTCGCGCCCGAAGAGGTCGACTTCCAGGTCTTCGACCTCTACGGCCGCTGGTTCGCCGCCTGGCGCAACCCCGCGTCGGCCACAGATGATTACGAGCTGGTCCTGATCGAAGAGGACCCCAGGAGGCCCGGCAGCCTGTCGTATACGGATTGTTGAGCTGGAGGACGGAGCGAGTGAGAAATGCTTTGAGCCCCCGGAGGGGGCCACGGCGTGTAGCCCAGGGCGTCAGCCCTGGGTCTGCGGCCCCCAATCGACCCCAAGCCCCAGCGGGGCGGCGGCACCTTCCTCCACGTCCTTCTGAGCTTGCGCCCCTCGGCAGGAAACTTACCCTGCGGCCTGGTAGATCAGCGGGCGGTAGCGCCGAGCCCGCGAGCCGCAGCAGAAACCAGGAGGAGCGGGCGAACCGCTCCTCCTTCCCCTCTTGCGGAGTACGTCAACCACGTTTCAACCCACGCCCTGTACGAGACAGAAGCGAACAAACCGGCGCCCAGGGTGGGTAGGATTACACAAGCCGGCGGTGAGCGAGCTCAGCTCACCCGTCGCTTGACTTGACCTGCCCTAATGGGGCATTGAGACCATCCTGGCGCACCATGGTAGTATTCTACACTTCGTGGTAGAAGTGCTAGAACTAGAAGAGGCCTCCATGGAGGGTGCACGGGACCAGAAAAGCGCTACACTGAATCTCTGGAGGGCAGAAAAAGAAACAGCCCCCGTTTCCAGGGGCTGTCGGTCCGGCGGTGCTACCGCCGGGGGTGTTCAAGCGAACTTATACCCCACGAGAGCCGCCTTCGTCAAGCGGCGAAAGGAATGAGTGTGGCTGAAAGGGTCATGGGCTATCTCGACGGTTTCAACTTCTACTTTGGGCTTCGCACACGAGGCTGGGATCGGTTTCTTTGGCTGGACCCCGTTCTTCTGCTCAAGAATCTTCTGAGAGATGGGCAGGTGCTGGTTGGTGTCAAGTACTTCACTGCCCGCCTTTCGGGGCCCGGCTCCAAGTGGCTTCAACAGAAGGTATTCCTGGAGGCTATAGAGGGTGGCGACCGTTGCTCGCTGCATTTTGGTCAGTATCAGGATGAGCTTCGGCGGTGTTCGAAGTGTGGGTTTGAGTGCCTTGTGCCAAATGAGAAAATGACCGACGTAAATATTGCAACAGAGATCCTGGTAGACGGCTTTCAAAACACCTTCGACGAAGCAATTCTTGTATCGGGGGATGGAGACCTAGCGCCGGCTCTCCTCAAGCTCAGGGGTATTCCCGGTAAACGAATCATCGTAGCGTTTCCTCCGCGACGAAGCTCTCGGCTCCTGCAACAAGCCGCCCACGCGTACTTCACGATTGGCCGTCGTAAACTGGCGGCAAGCCAGATGCCTGACCACGTGATCAAGCCGAACGGGATCATTCTGGAGCGTCCCCAAGACTGGCGTTGAGCACAACCGGCTGGACCGGTGCCATGAGCAACTCCAAGCTCTTCGCCCACACCCTTGCAGGCCGCCCCGATTCGGAATGGGAAGAGCTCGAGGCCCATCTGCTGAAGGTCTCCCGCCTCGCGGAAGACTTCGCTGCCGCCTTCGAGGCCGCTGAGTGGGGCCGGCTTGCTGGGCTGTGGCATGACCTGGGGAAGTACCTGCCCGAATTCCAGCGTCGCTTGCGTGGAAGCGGTGAATCCGTGGAGCACTCCGGTGCCGGAGCGGCACTGGCTTACGCCAAGGACAGGATCGCCGGTCTTCCGCTCGCCTTTGCCATCGCCGGCCACCATGCCGGACTGGCAAACCTGACGGCCTCCGAAGAGGGCGGCCCTTCTCCTCTCCAGGAACGGCTCAAGGTCAACCGTCCGATCCTTGATTCTCTTCGCCCCGCGCTTCCCGAGCAGCTCACCTCTCCGAGCCTCCCCCGTCTCCCGGAGCGCCTTCAGCGAGCCGGCCTGGGGAGCTTCGAGGTCTGGATCCGCTTCCTCTTCTCCAGCCTGGTCGACGCAGACTACCTGGCGACGGAGGACTTCTACTCGCCAGGTTTGCGCCAGGCCGCCGTCGCCGGATGGGCTGATCTCCCAACGCTGCGGCTACGCCTGGACGATCATGTGGACAGCCTTGCGGCAGGCGTGCCCGAGGAGCTGCGGTCTTCGCCCATCAACGTTCGCCGTGCCGAGGTGCTTGCGGCCTGTCGCGAGAAGGCCGAGCTCTCGCCGGGTGTGCTCAGCCTCACCGTGCCTACCGGCGGCGGCAAGACCCTCGCGGCCATGTCCTTCGCCCTGCGTCACGCCGAGCGGCACGGGCTCCGGCGGGTGATCGTCGCCATCCCGTTCACCAGCATCATCGAGCAGAATGCAGCCGTCTACCGCCGCGCTCTGGGCGAGGCCAACGTGATCGAGCACCATTCGGGGCTCGATCCGCTCGCCGCCGAGGAGCGGAACCGCGAGGCCGAGATCCGCCGCCGGTTGGCCGCGGAAAACTGGGACGCACCGGTCATCGTCACTACCAACGTCCAGCTCTTCGAATCCCTGTTTGCGGCCTCGCCGTCGCGCTGTCGCAAGCTGCACAACATCACGCGTAGCGTCATCCTTCTCGACGAGGCTCAGACCTTGCCCGAGGACTACCTCCTCGTGGTTCTCGAGATCCTCAAAGAGCTGGTCGATTACTATGGTTGTACGGTCGTGCTCACGACGGCGACCCAACCGGCGCTCACCAGGAGGGAGAGCCTTCCCCAAGGGCTCGAAGCAGTCCATGAGATCGCCCCCGATCCTAAATCGCTGGTCCAGGATCTCAAGCGGGTCCACTTCACGTGGCCGGACGCTGCTCCAGCCGTCCTTCCGTATGCCAGGTTGGCGGAGGAGCTCGGTCGCCACGAGCGTGTCCTGGCGATCGTCCACCGGCGCCGTGACGCGCGCGCGCTGGCCCAGGCTCTGCCTGCGGAAGACCGGTTTCACTTGTCGGCTCTCATGTGTCCGGCCCATCGTTCGGCGAAGCTGGCCAACATCAGGGCGCGTCTCCATGCGGAGCTTCCCGTGCCGGCTGGTCTCGACGCAGCTCATCGAGGCCGGTGTCGACGTCGATTTTCCCGTGGTCTATCGCTGCCTGGGGGGTATCGACAGCCTGGTTCAGGCAGCCGGCCGGTGCAATCGCGAAGGCCGGTTGGCTGTGGGAAAGGTCGTCTTCTTCCGGGCGGAGACGCCGCCACCTCCTGGGATCCCGGAAAAGGGCCTCGCGGTCGTCGAGTCGATGCTCCTGGAGGGTGACATCGATCTCGACGATCTCGGCACTTATGAGGCTTTTTTCCGGCGTCTCTATCTCCTTTGCGATCTCGACCCCAAGGGGATCCAGCCCCTTCGCCAGGGCCTGAGCTTCGCCTCTGTCGCCCGCAAGCTGCGTCTCATCGAGGACGCCTCGGTGCCGGTCGTCGTTCCCTATGGCGAGGCCGAGGAGCGGTTGGCGTCTCTCCGCCGCCTCGGACCCGACCGTCTGCGGCTGCGCGCTTTGCAGCCGTTTGTGGTCAACATTTTCCCGAAGGACGTGTCAAACCTGAAAGAGGCAGACGCGCTCGAAGAGGTCGCCGACGGTGTCCTGGTCCTCTCTGCGGCTTTCCATGGTCTGTACGACCTCGACTTCGGTCTGGTGGCCGACGATGACCCGCAGCCTGATCCTGCGCGCCTGGTCGTCTGAGCGGTCTCCTTCAATGTCCCAGGAGGACGTGATGACTGCATCTCGAAGCCCGACTCTCCGCCTGCGCGCCCGCGGCCCGCTGGCCTGTTTCACCCGGCCGGAGCTCAAGGTCGAGCGCGTCTCCTACCCGGTGATGACTCCTTCCGCCGCCCGCGGCCTTCTCGAGGCCGTTCTTTGGAAACCTGCGATCCGCTGGCGGGTCGAACGTATCCTCGTCCTCAGCGAGATCCGCTTCATCGCTTTTCGCCGCAATGAGGTGAGCTCGAAAGCCGTAGCACCCGCAGCCGCCGTCGTCCGCGACGGTGGCATCGTCGTCCCCTTTTTCGCCGACGGCGACCGCGCCCAGCGCAACACCCTCGCTCTGCGGGACGTGGACTATATAGTGGAGGCCTGTTGCGAGATGACCGACCGGGCCGGCCCTCTCGACAACCTGACGAAGTTCGTGGAGATCTTCACACGCCGGGTCGAGAAAGGACAGAGCTTCCATCAGCCCTATTTCGGCTGCCGCGAATTCGTTGCCGACATCCTGCCGGCCGCCGACGCTCCACAGCCCTTCGACGACAGCCGCGATCTCGGGTGGATGTTGTGGGACATCGAGTACAACTCCGGCCGCAATCGGCCTCTCTTTTTCAACGCGCGGCTCGAGCGGGGCGCTCTTCACATCCCGGAACATCCCGAGACGGAGTCTGCCGCAGCCGGAGGTGCCCCTTGATCCTCCAGGCGCTCTACGAACTCGCTCAAACCGAGCACCTCGTCGAAGATCCCGACTATGAGTGGAAGCCGCTGGCCTGGCTGATCACCGTAGGGGACGGTGGTGCGCTGCTCGGCATCCAAGGCACTCACACGATTGATACCTCCGAGGAAAAGAAAAAGAAGCCGAAGCCCCGTCCGAAGAGCTTCGCAGTCCCCCGCGAGCCGGGGCGCACGAGTGGCGACCGTGCCTTCTTTCTTTACGACAAAGCCGAATACGCCCTCGGCATCGATCCGGAACCCGATCCCGCCAAGCAGCGGCCAGCCGAGAAGCTGGCCTCCCGTCTCGCCCTCTTCCGTGACCGCGCCGAGGACTGTTTCGCCGCGACCGGCGACGAAGGCACCGGCGCTGTCTGTGCCCTTCTGGCCAGGCTCCAGCAAGGAGAGATCGTCGTTGCCCTGCCGCAGGGTTGTGTGAGCAACGATCTTTTCGGATTTGTCTACCACAAGGATCTCGACTGCCTGGTGACGTCCCGCCCGAGAGTCCGGGAATACTGGCGCCGCCAGCGCGCGGCGGCGGAAGAGGCTGAAGGCGAACGGCAGATCTGCCTCGTTTCAGGGCGTCCGGCCCTGCCGGTCGACAAGCTTCCAGGTGTCAAGAACGTGCCTGGAGGAAGCACCAGCGGAGTGGCCCTGGTCTCCTTCAACAGCAGCGCCTTCGAGTCCTACGGCTGGTCCGGAAACGAGAATGCGCCGATCTCACGGGAGGCGGCCGAGGCCTGCTCGACCGCCTTGAACCGCCTGCTGCATCCCGCATTCCCGGATCCCCGCCAGCCGGGCCAGACTTTACCGCAGCGTTTCCTGCGCTTGAGCGCGGACACCGCCGTCTGTTTCTGGGCTTCCAATCCCGCCGGCGACGGCCTGGCCTCGCAGCTCGCCGGCCTTCTGGAAGCCAATCCTGAGCAGGTGCGTGAGCTCTATCGTTCCCTGTGGCGAGGCAAGCCTTTCGAAATTGAAGACGCATCGCTTTTCTATGCTCTTACCCTTTCTGGCTCTCAAGGCCGCGCCATCCTTCGCGATTGGTTCGAGTCGACGGTTCAACGGGTGGCAAACCATCTCGCAAAGCACTTCAAAGACCTCGCCATCGTCCGCAACACACCGGCTGTAAAAGGAAAGGAGCCTCCTCCGGCCCTTCCTTTCCGGGTCCTGATGCGCTCTCTCGCACCGAGGGGAGACGATAAAGGAGTGCCTGCCGCCCTGGCCGGGCAGGTGGTGGCTGCCGCGCTCGGCGGCACGCCATATCCTTTCGCCGTTCTTCAGCGTGCCCTCGAGCGTTCCCGCGCTGAGATCGGCCGCACCGAGTGGAGCGACCGGGAACGCAACGACGCTCGCGCCGCCTTGATCAAGGCCGTCCTCAACCGCCGCCGCAGCCGCCAGGCCGCAGCCCTTTACCCGGAGGTCACCGAAGCCATGGATCCGAACAACACCGAAACCGGCTATCGCCTCGGCCGGCTCATGGCCGTCCTCGAACGCATGCAGGAAGAAGCCCTGGGCAAAGACATCAATGCGAACGTCGTGGATCGCTTTTTCAGCTCGGCGTCCGCCACTCCTGCGGCAGTCTTCCCCAGGCTTCTCAAGAATTTTCGCCATCATGCCCGCAAGGCCAAGGACGGCGAGAGGCCACGGCGTGCCCATGACCTCGAACGAGATGCCGATTCCATTCTGGAAGCGATCACCTCGTTCCCACCGTTCCTGCCGCTCGAACAGCAGGGCCTTTTTGTGCTCGGGTACCACCATCAGCGTCACGAGCTCTTTTTGCCCCATGAAGAACGCGCTCGGCGCGCCCAGAGCGCCGAACAGGAGAACGCGCAATGACGACCGCGACCGCCATCCCTACCATTGCCCATCGTTACGATTTCGTCCTGCTCTTCGACGTGACCAATGGCAACCCCAACGGCGACCCCGATGCCGGCAACGCGCCTCGCGTCGACCCAGAAACCGGCCATGGGCTGATCAGCGACGTTTCCTTGAAGCGCAAGATCCGCAACTTCATCACCTTGGCGAAATCCGATCTCCAGGGCAGTGCTCCAGCACCTGGCTACGACATCTACGTCAAGCAGCACGGCGTCCTGGAACAGCTCCACCGTCAGGCCTATGAGGTCCAAGGTCTCGTCGTCGACGAAAAATCCAAGGAAACGCGGCAGTCCAACGTCGAGAAGGCCCGCGCCTGGATGTGCCAGACCTACTTTGACATCCGCACCTTCGGCGCAGTTCTCACTCTCGACATCAACTGCGGCCAGGTCCGCGGGCCGGTCCAGGTCACCTTTTCACGCTCGGTCGATCCCATCGCCACTCTCGAGCAGTCGATCACTCGCAAGGCTGTCGCAACCCAGCGTGAGGCGGACAGCCAGATCGAAAAGAGTGGCCAGGTTGTCGGCACCATGGGCCGGAAGGAGATCGTACCCTATGCGCTCTACCGCGGCCACGGATTCGTATCACCCCATCTCGCCGCCGATACAGGCTTCACGGAAGAAGACCTCGAGCTCGTCTGGCAGGCCCTCCTCAACATGTTCGAGCACGACCGTTCCGCCACCCGCGGCGAGATGGCAACCCGCAAACTGATCGTGTTCGAGCACCAGAGCCTCCTGGGCAATGCGCCAGCCCACGCACTCTTCTCTCGCATCACGGCCACGAGGAAGGATTCCTCCAGGCCCGCACGGGTCTATGACGATTACGACGTGCAGATCAACCGGGAAGGACTGCCGCCAGGAGTGACCCTGCACGAAAAGTTGTAGGGATAACCCCATGTTCCCCGAAGACGACCTCCTCCCGGTCTCCGCGCTGCAACACCTGCTGTTCTGTGAACGGCAGTGTGCGCTGATCCATCTGGAGCAGATCTGGGTGGAAAACCCTTTGACGGTCGAAGGCCGGCATCTTCATGAGCAGGCGGACAGCGGATTCAGGGAGTCCCGCGGTGATTTGCGGATCGCCCGCGGGTTGCCACTGCGCAGTTTGCGCCTCGGGCTTTCCGGCCGGGCGGACGTGGTCGAATTCCATCGCGTGCCGGATGGCGCGCCGGGAGCTTCCCTGCCGGGCGTGGCCGGCTCGTGGCAACCTTTTCCCGTGGAATACAAACGGGGCAAGCCCAAGAGCCACCGCGCCGACGAAGTCCAGCTCTGTGCCCAGGGTCTCTGCCTGGAGGAGATGCTCGGCAGCGCTGTGCCGGCAGGTGCCCTCTTCTACGGACAGACCCGCCACCGGACAGACATCACCTTTGACGCCGAGCTGCGGCGCCTGACCGAAGAGACGGCGGTGCGCCTGCATCAAATGATCGCCTCCGGCATGACTCCCAAGCCCGTTCGCGAGCCCAAGTGCGACCGCTGCTCCCTTCTCGAAGTCTGCATGCCGGGCGCTCCCAAGGGCTCGGCGCTGCGCTATTTCGATCGAGCCCTGCAGATGGCTCTCCAATCGGAGGCAGACGGAACGTCATGAGACGCCATCAGAACACTTTATATGTCACCACCCAGGGCGCCTACCTCGCCAAGGACGGCGAGGCCGTCGCCGTGCGGATCGAAAAAGAAACGCGGCTCCATGTCCCCATCCATACCCTCGGGAGCATCGTCTGCTTCGGCCAGGTCAGCGCCAGCCCATTCCTCCTGGGCTTCTGCGGTGAACGCGGCGTCGCAGTCTCCTTCCTCACAGAGAACGGCCGTTTCCTGGCACGGGTCGAAGGCCCGGTCTCGGGCAACGTCCTGCTGCGACGCGAACAGTACCGCCGGGCAGACGACGACATCGCCTCTGCCGCCTTCGCCCGGACCGTCATTACCGCGAAGATCGCCAATAGCCGGACGGTGATCCTGCGCGCTCTGCGGGACCGGCCCGAATCCGCCGGAAGCGAGGCATTGCGAGCCGCCTCGGTGGCTCTCTCCCAGCACCTCTCCAGCCTCCAGGAAGGCGTCCCCTTGGATGCTCTGCGCGGGATCGAAGGCGCTGCCGCCCGTGCCTACTTCGGGGTTTTCGACCATCTCATCACGCAACAGAAGGAGGGCTTTTTCTTTCGCGAGCGCAGCCGCAGGCCGCCCCTCGACAACGTCAATTCCCTCCTTGGATTTCTCTATACCCTTCTCCGCCACGATCTCGAGGCAGCCCTGGAGTCCGTGGGCCTGGACCCTGCCGTCGGATTCCTGCACCGCGACCGGCCCGGGCGCGCAAGCCTCGCCCTCGACCTCATGGAAGACCTACGTACCTTCCTTGCCGACCGGCTCGCTCTCTCGCTCATCAACCTGCAACAGGTCCGGGCGGCGGGCTTCTCGCAGGAAGAATCAGGCGGCGTGGTCATGGACAAGGACACCCGCAAGACCGTGCTCGTGGCATATCAAAAGAGGAAGCAGGAAGAGATCGTCCATCCGTTCCTTGGCGAGAAAACCACAGTCGGCCTCATCCCCTGGCTCCAGGCATGCCTCCTTGCCCGTCACCTACGTGGAGATCTCGATGGTTATCCGCCGTTCTTCTGGAAATGAACCTCCGGCAGCTTCGCGCCAGCTCTCATGATGGTCCTCGTCAGCTACGACGTCTCCACCAAGACCCCGGCTGGGCGCAAGCGCCTGCGCCGGGTCGCCAAGACCTGCCTGGATTTCGGCCAGCGCGTCCAGAACTCGGTCTTCGAATGCATCGTCGATCCAACCCAATGGACGCAGCTCCGGCTGCTCCTGCTGGGGATCATCAACGACAAGGAAGACAGCCTGCGGGTCTACTATCTCGGATCGAGCTGGAAGGGTAAGATCGAACACTATGGAACGAAGGCCGTGCCGGACCTCGACGAGCCCCTGCTCGTCTGAATCGTGGAGCCCGCGCGGGGGCGTGGATTGAAACCTGAGGAGATCGTAGCGCAGACGGTAGAGAGGTGGTCGCCCCCCGCGCGGGGGCGTGGATTGAAACAGCGGCTGGCGGCGCGGCGGGCGGTGGGGGTGGGGTCGCCCCCCGCGCGGGGGCGTGGATTGAAACTATTGTCGCTATTTGTCCTTCCTGCCACACGGAGTCGCCCCCCGCGCGGGGGCGTGGATTGAAACACTCTCCAGCCCAACAGATCGAAGCAAAGGTAGGGTCGCCCCCCGCGCGGGGGCGTGGATTGAAACCAATCTGTCGGCGAGTATGCCCGCGGAGTCAAGGTCGCCCCCCGCGCGGGGGCGTGGATTGAAACAAATCGCTGAGTGGACTCCCGACCTCCTATCCGAGGTCGCCCCCCGCGCGGGGGCGTGGATTGAAACTTGTGGGTATTGCGCTCGATTGCCACACCGCGGAGGTCGCCCCCCGCGCGGGGGCGTGGATTGAAACTCGCTGTGGAGCACGATCCCGTTCATGTCCCGTCGTCGCCCCCCGCGCGGGGGCGTGGATTGAAACTATTCCCTGGACAGGGAGATTGCCGACCTTACCGTCGCCCCCCGCGCGGGGGCGTGGATTGAAACCTGGCCTCGGCGAGGAGGAGTGTGTTTCCTGTCGTCGCCCCCCGCGCGGGGGCGTGGATTGAAACCTCACCATCCGGAAATATGTCAGCTTGGCGACAGTCGCCCCCCGCGCGGGGGCGTGGATTGAAACCTTTCACGAAGGCAGAGACTTGTTCCGGCAGTGTTGTCGCCCCCCGCGCGGGGGCGTGGATTGAAACATAACCTGTAAGTCCTTGTCCTGCCGTCATTTCCGTCGCCCCCCGCGCGGGGGCGTGGATTGAAACTCCTCTCCACGAAGAGTCCACCAATAACGCGCACGTCGCCCCCCGCGCGGGGGCGTGGATTGAAACGATCAATTCGCCGCGCTGGTCCCAGATGTACTGAGTCGCCCCCCGCGCGGGGGCGTGGATTGAAACTCCGTGGGGACGATCGCGTAGGTCTGGCCGACGGTCGCCCCCCGCGCGGGGGCGTGGATTGAAACAAGATGTACGGCCGCGAGCCGTCGCTGTTGGAGTGTCGCCCCCCGCGCGGGGGCGTGGATTGAAACGCAGGAGCACGCCGAAGAGCGCGAGCAGGGTCATGTGTCGCCCCCCGCGCGGGGGCGTGGATTGAAACTGCGACAGATCCAGAGCGGCATCCGAGAGCGTACCGTCGCCCCCCGCGCGGGGGCGTGGATTGAAACGTACCGTCGCGCAGGATGCGGCCCGAGAGCGTCACGGTCGCCCCCCGCGCGGGGGCGTGGATTGAAACGAGGCTCGGCTCGGGCACTTGGCAGAGGTCGTTGTGTCGCCCCCCGCGCGGGGGCGTGGATTGAAACACAGGACGGTTGATTCCGCCAAATGGAGGCCCCGAGTCGCCCCCCGCGCGGGGGCGTGGATTGAAACTCCTCTTCCGTGAGCACGTGCACAATGAGGAGGCAGTCGCCCCCCGCGCGGGGGCGTGGATTGAAACGTCGAGTAGGGTCCCTGCGCCGCCCCCCCGACCGTGTCGCCCCCCGCGCGGGGGCGTGGATTGAAACATTTACGAGATGACCATGAGCCTCTACCTGCCGGTCGCCCCCCGCGCGGGGGCGTGGATTGAAACCCGCAGGAGGGCGAGCTGCAGCCGGTCCCTGGGGGTCGCCCCCCGCGCGGGGGCGTGGATTGAAACTGGCTGCCACCTCTGGGGCGGCGCGTGCTATCCGGTCGCCCCCCGCGCGGGGGCGTGGATTGAAACGGGAAGGACACGCACGTCTTCCAGGGGCCGTTGTCGCCCCCCGCGCGGGGGCGTGGATTGAAACCTCCAGGGGACGAACACCTCCGACCGTGCCAACGTCGCCCCCCGCGCGGGGGCGTGGATTGAAACCAAGGTGAGATCGCCTCCATCGGCGTTGTCGAGGTCGCCCCCCGCGCGGGGGCGTGGATTGAAACCGTACCTGCTCACGGCAGGGCAGTCCAGCGAGGTCGCCCCCCGCGCGGGGGCGTGGATTGAAACCCTTTCTCAGGTTGCGGCGTTATTGCCGATCGCGCGTCGCCCCCCGCGCGGGGGCGTGGATTGAAACTGAATAATGCCGGTGATCCGGAGACGACCGTAACGTCGCCCCCCGCGCGGGGGCGTGGATTGAAACACGAGCTCCACCCCACCAAACGAGGGGACCGACCGGTCGCCCCCCGCGCGGGGGCGTGGATTGAAACCCTCTCCAGCTCGACCAACCTCAGCTCGTGGCCGTCGCCCCCCGCGCGGGGGCGTGGATTGAAACTGAACGTCCGTGCCGTCGCAGAAGTAGACCTTGGTCGCCCCCCGCGCGGGGGCGTGGATTGAAACTCCCTGCGCCGCGGCGTAGCGCTGCTCGGTGTTGTCGCCCCCCGCGCGGGGGCGTGGATTGAAACCAGTCGTCCTCGTTCCATCTGACGCGCCCGGCCGTCGCCCCCCGCGCGGGGGCGTGGATTGAAACTGCCGGAGCGTCGCCGCATGGGCGATCTGCCGCTCGTCGCCCCCCGGCGTGGATTGAAACCCGGGAAGGATGCGACACCCGGAAGCGAGGAGATCGTCGCCCCCCGCGCGGGGGCGTGGATTGAAACGATGGTAGCACGCTGGGAGCGCAGGGCGAGAATCGGTCGCCCCCCGCGCGGGGGCGTGGATTGAAACACGGAGCCAAGCTGCTTGGTCCGCTGATGGTCAGAGTCGCCCCCCGCGCGGGGGCGTGGATTGAAACTACGGATTGTCCGACGCCATCGGCGGCACCAACAGTCGCCCCCCGCGCGGGGGCGTGGATTGAAACCTTGCTCGGATCGCTCCGTGTTGAGCGCCCTCTTGCAGGTCGCCCCCCGCGCGGGGGCGTGGATTGAAACTAGTGCATGGCATTGGTCTGCCCAACCGAGCGATGGTCGCCCCCCGCGCGGGGGCGTGGATTGAAACA
This sequence comes from uncultured Holophagales bacterium, assembly GCA_963842525.1. Lineage (GTDB taxonomy): Bacteria > Acidobacteriota > Thermoanaerobaculia > Multivoradales > UBA5704 > UBA5704. Next base: position 1,742,390 of record CAWJGT010000003.1, on the reverse strand, counting down.
AGCAGTGACCGGCGGAACTCGGCGCTCGAACGACGTCGCCCCCCGCGCGGGGGCGTGGATTGAAACACGCATCATCCTTGACGGATGCCCGGAGCCGCGTGGTCGCCCCCCGCGCGGGGGCGTGGATTGAAACACTAAGATCGTTCTGGTCAAGTTCGAGTTGCGATCGTCGCCCCCCGCGCGGGGGCGTGGATTGAAACTCTGTGCGCCTGCTGCTCGCGGCGCTGCTCTGTCGCGTCGCCCCCCGCGCGGGGGCGTGGATTGAAACTGCTTGAGGTCAGCAGCCCAGCGGTCATGGGCAGCAGTCGCCCCCCGCGCGGGGGCGTGGATTGAAACCCGGCAATCCCGCGGTATGGGACGCCGCCGCATCGTCGCCCCCCGCGCGGGGGCGTGGATTGAAACACGGGCAGGCCGACGACGGCGGGGGTTTTTGGTGTCGCCCCCCGCGCGGGGGCGTGGATTGAAACTCGATCCAAAGGGTGGAGAAAAGAAGCGCGGCTGGTCGCCCCCCGCGCGGGGGCGTGGATTGAAACACGGCCGAGGACGATCGTACACGCGCGTTGCCGCCGTCGCCCCCCGCGCGGGGGCGTGGATTGAAACCTCGATGCCGGCAAACACCTGGGCGGGACGCTGGAGCTGCGGAAGTTGCGCTGGCACGTTGCCCCGGGGCAATGGAGCAGTGTACCGGGGCACTGGGGCTGCGGAAGTTGCGCTGGCACGTTGCCCTGGGGCGCTGGAACATTGCCCCGGGGCAATGGAGCAGTGTACCGGGGCGCTGGGGCTGCGGAAGTTGCACTGACACGTTGCCCCGGGACGCTGGCACGTTGCCCCGGGGCAATGGAGCAGCGTACCGGGACGCTGGAGCTGCGGAAGTTGCGCTGGCACGTTGTCCCGGGGCGCCGGAACACTGCCCCAGGGCAATGGAACACTGTACCAGGACGCTGGAGCTGCGGAAATTGCGCTGGCACGTTGTCCCGGGGCGCTGGATCATTGCCCCGGGGCAATGGAGCGGCGTACCGGGGCACTGGGGCCGCGGAAGTTGCGCTGGCTCATTGCTCCGGGGCGCTGGCACGTTGCCCCGGGGCAATGAAGCAACGTACCGGGACACTGGAGCTGCGTGAGGTCACGAATGCCCGCCGCTCGCTCCCGGAAACCCGGGGTTCCTCCGCACCTGCTTGGCCTGCCAGAGGTGCCGCCGCTCGTGGCTGGCGATGACCAGGAAGCCGGTGCCGGCGGTGAAGGCGATCAGGGGGATGAACGGGTTCGGGAAGCGGACGCCGAGGTCGAGCCCGGCCGAGTCGCGCAGGAGTGCCGCGGCCTCGGCTTGGAGGCGGCGGAATTCGGACACGATGTCGTCCTTGCCGAGGCGGACGGCGGCGGGGACGATCTTCCGCGGCGCCGGGAGCCTGAAGCGCGGCGGCGGCTCGAGGCTCTCGGTGAACCAGCGCTCGACGAAGCCCTGCCGGATCGAGCCCCGCCGGCTCTTCCCCTGCCGCCGGGCCTTCTCGATCGCCTCGCGCATGGGCGCCAGATAGGTCCGGTTCGCCACATTGAGGTGGTCCAGGCACTGCGCGATGCTCCAGGACGTGGGAGCCGGCCGCCAGTTGAGACGCTCGTCGTCAAGGTCCTGCACCACCGCCTCGGCCCGTTGCAGATTGACGTCGAGGTCGTCCAGAATGCGCTGGAGGTCGTCGGGAAGGGGAGGCATGGGCGGATTCTATCCGGGAACCTGCGCCCGTGATCCTGTGTTGGCTTCAGACGACTCTGAATCGATTCAGCATGACGCTGTATCGATTTCAAGAAACTCGCGACGCGTTCCAAATTTTCTGGATCGATTCCAAATTTTCTGAATCGGTTCCGCGTGACCCTGAATCGATTCCAAAATTCGGGACGCTCTTTTTTTTTTGTGGTTGGGCTGAATCGATTCCAGAAAACCCGGGACGCGTTCCAAATTTTCTGGATCGATTCCAAATTTTCTGAATCGGTTCCACGTGACCCTGAATCGATTCCAGAAAACTCGGGACGCGTTCCAAATTTTCTGGATCGATTCCGGGTGACTCGGGATGCGTTCCAAATTTTCTGGATCGGTTCCAAATTTTCTGAATCGATTCCGCGTGACCCTGAATCGATTCCAGGTGACTCTGGATGCGTTCAGGCGCGTCTCTCCTCCACGCGGTTTTCCATGCGGGCGAGCCGCTCCTCGAAGGCCTTTTCCAGGCCCTCGAAGTACTCGTGATTTCCCCAGAGCGAGGCGGCGAGGCGGTCGACGAAGCCGCCGAGGATCTCCTCTTCATCCTCCAGAGAGGCCCCGGCCATCTCCTGGTCCTGGCTCGCCGCCGGGGCCGAGCGGAGCCGGCCGAGCTGACGGCCGAGGACGAGCGCGGCCTCGCCCAGCAGGCTGAAGCTGCGGCGGAAGGCCCGCCCGATGGCATTGCGGATCGGCGTCACGTCCGCCTCCTGCATGGTGGCGACCACCGCGGCCCGCACCCGGCGGACGCGTTCCTCGGTGCGGCCGGCCGGCCGCAGCCCCTGCGGCAGACTGGCGGCGTACAGGAGGAGGTATCCTTCGATGAAGGTCTCGACAGCGCGGTGGACCCCTTCCCGGACGAGCAGGACGTAGAAGGCGGTCTTGAAGAGCTTGCGGACGATCTTGCCCATCGCGTCGCGGGCCACCCGGGCGCCCGCCTTGAGGAAGCCGGGCCACAGCCTCTTTTCGCCGGCGCCGGCCAGGATGCGCACCTCGTTCCCGGTGAATGCGAGGTCCCGGCTCTCCCCCAGGTCGTGCACCATCCGCCGGTAGATCCTCTCCCGGGCCCAATCGTCCAGGATGGGCACCGGGATGAGCGGACAGAGCCCGCCGAGCACCCCGAAGAAGGTCAGGCGCCGGAACCGGGGATAGTCCGCCTCTTCGACAGCCGAAGCCGGCGTCTCGATGTCGCCCAGGTGTTTGCCCGGGCGGAGCTCGACGAAGAGCCCGAGGCTCTCGTCCAGGAGGTCGCGCTCGCTCTTGTCTCCCTCGTCGGTCGGCATCCGGCCTTTCCCCCTTCCTGGCACCCCGCGTTGCACCGCGATCATAGAAGACTGTGCAAAGGGCGTGCAGGGAACCTCACCCCCTGTCCCCCTCTCCCATCGCCCTCCCTTCCCCCGGGAGAGGGGGACAGGGGGTGAGGTCACACCGGCTGGGGGCCGGAGGGGCGGCGGGGGGCTTGGGCGAGAACCTGGCGCAGGGTGTCGATGTCGACCGGCTTCATGAGGTATTTGTCGAAGCCGGCCTCGCGCGCCTGGCGCTGGTGCTCTTCGCCGCGGTAGGCAGTGACCGCGACGATCAGGACCGAGCTGCCGCCGCGCGGACGGCTGCGGATCTTGCGCGCCACCTCGAAGCCGTCCATGCCGGGGAGCCCCAGGTCCAGCAGGACCACGTCGGGCAGCTCGTGATCGAAGGCCAGCAGAGCAGGAGGCCCGGAGGAGACCAGGTTGGGCTCGTGCCCCCAGAGCGCAAGGAGCGCGCCCATCATCTGGAGGCTCTCGGGGTCGTCTTCCACCACCAGGATGCGCAGGTGGTCCTCGCTCTCATCGTCAGGGATGGAGGCCAGAGGTTCCATGACCGCAGGATCTTACACACACTTGAGACCCGGTGGGTAGTCATTCCCTCCCCCAGGCCTTGTTATCCTTCGCGACATGCAAACCCAGCGTCCTCTCACCCTTGTCGTCTTCCTTCTCCTCCTGACCGCCTTTGCCACCGCCTCCTTCGCCGCTCCTCCGGTCACCCTGGAGCAAATCATGGCCCACCCTGATTGGATCAGCCGGCCGCCGGAGGACCCCTACTGGGGTGACGACGACCGCGCCGCCTACTACCAGCGCAAGCAGTTGGGCAAGGAGCAGCTCGACCTCTGGCGCGTGGACGTGGACGGCGGCGAGCCCACGCTCGTCCCGCTCGCCCAGCGCGGCGTGGCCGACGCCCCCGGCCAGGTCAGCCGCGACCGGCGGTGGAAGATCTGGTCGCGCGAGGGGGACCTCTTCCTCAAGGACTTGCAGAGCGGCACGGTGCGCCAGATCACCCGCACCAACGCGGAAGAGACCGACCCCACCTTCCTCTTTGGCGACAAGCGCATCTGGTACCAGCGGGGCGACGCGATCTTCGTCTACGACATCGCCTCGGGCCTGACCTCGCAGCCCGCCGAGCTCCTGCTGGAGGACGACCCGGCCGACAAGGACGACGACGATTTCCTGCACAAGCAGCAGTCCCGCCTCTTCGACATCCTGCGCGACAAGAAGAGGAAGGAGGAGGAAGAGCGGGAGGCCGACCGCGCCGCGCGGGCCGCCGATCCCACCCGCGCCCCCCTCCCCTGGCACCTGGGCGACGACGTGCAGATCGAGCACACGTCGCTCTCCCCCACCGGACGGCACATGCTGGTCGCCACCCTGCCCAAGGAGGTGGACGAGGGCAAGAAGACGGTCATGCCGGAGTGGATCACCGAGAGCGGCTACGTCAACCCCAAGGAGGTCCGCTCCAAGGTGGGGACCGGCAAGCCGGTCAGCCCCACGATCTGGCTCCTCGACCTCGATTCTCATCAGAAGCACGAGATCGACCTCGCGGGCCTGCCCGGGATCATGGACGATCCTCTGAAAGCGATCCGGGAGAAGCAGGAAGCAAAAGAGGAAAAGGACAAAACAGACGGCACGGCCGGGAAGGGTGAGAAGGATAAGACGGACGAGAAAAGCGCGGACTGCAAGGGGGACTGCGAGGACGAGTGCGACAAGAAGTGCGGCTCCGAGCGTGCGGTCCAGTTGACCCAGGTCACCTGGAGCCGGGACGGCCGCCACCTCGCCCTGCAGCTCCGGGCCTACGACAACAAGGACCGCTGGCTCGCCACGCTCGACCCGGCTGCCCCGGCAGACCCGGAAGGTAACCGCACTCTGGTCAACCGCCACCGGCTGACCGATCCGGCCTGGATCAACTGGGACTACAACGACATGGGCTGGCTCGAGGACAACGCGACGCTCTGGCTCCTCTCCGAGGAGAGCGGCTGGTCCCAGCTCCACCTGGTGGGCCTGGACGGCCGCCCCGCCCGGGCCCTCACCAGCGGCAAGTTCGAGGTCTCGGCCCCCGTGCTCGACCACGACGGCCGCTTCCTCTATTACACGGCGAACGCCGAGCACCCGGGCCGGTACGACGTCTGGCGGGTCGAGGTCGCCACCGGCCGCAAGGAGCAGCTCACCCGCCTGGGCGGCCTGACCGAGTACCAGCTCTCTCCCCGCGAGAGCCGCCTCCTGCTCCTCAACTCGCAGATCACCCGGCCGTTCGAGCTGTTCGTCCAGGACAACCGGCCCGGCGCCGAGGCGCGGCGGCTGACGCAGACCGTGACCGCCGAGTTCCAGGCCCAGGAGTGGAGCATGCCCGAGATCGTGCCGGTCCCGTCCACCCATGGCGTGCCGGCGATCTGGTCCCGGATCTATGTGCCGGAGGGCTTTGATCCGGCCCGCGGGGAGAAGTACCCGGCCGTGATGTTCGTGCATGGCGCCGGCTATCTCCAGAACGTCCACTTCGGCTGGTCCCACTACTTCCGCGAGTTCCTGTTCCACACCTACCTGACACAGCACGGCTATGTGGTGATCGACATGGACTTCCGCGCCTCCGCCGGCTACGGCCGCGACTGGCGCACCGCGATCTACCGCCAGATGGGCATCCCGGAGCTGGAGGACATGGAGGACGGCGTCGCCTGGCTGATCCAGAACCGCCATGTCGACCCGAAGCGGATCGGCGTCTACGGCGGCTCCTATGGCGGCTTCATGGCCCTCATGGCCCTGTTCCGCCAGCCGGACCTGTTCGCCGCCGGCGCCGCCCTGCGGCCGGTGACCGACTGGTCGCACTACAACCACGAATACACGGCGAACATCCTGAACACGCCGGAAGACGACCCCGAGGCCTACCACCGCAGCTCGCCCATCGAGTACGCGGCGGGCCTGACCAAGCCGCTGCTGCTCTGCCACGGCATGGTGGACGACAACGTCCATTTCGAGGACACCGTCCTCCTGGTGCAGCGCCTGATCGAGCTGAAGAAACAGAACTTCGAGACCGCCGTCTACCCGGTCGAGCCCCACGGCTTCCAGGAGCCCACGAGCTGGCTCGACGAATACCGGCGGGTCTTCAAGCTGATGGAGCTCTACGTGCGCAACGAGACCGAGCCGTTGATGGCGCCGTAGCCTCACCCCCTGTCCCCCTCTCCCATCGCACTCCCCCCAACCGGGAGAGGGGGAACGCAGCTCGGCCGTCGTGGCAAGAGCGCACCTGGGCCGGCCAGACACGCCTGACAGACCCTGACACAGCCGACACCTCTCTGACACGGCTTTCCACGAAAGCCGTGTCAGACCACAAAGCCTTTCCTTTCTGACAGTTACGAAGATCCGTCCGTTGGTACGCGGCTTGCCCTTCTCCGGGGCGATACCGAGACAAGAAAGCCCAACGGTCTTCGGAACCGTTCAAAAAGGAGAAGGCGATGTCTACAAGGAAGAACACGCAGATCTGTCTGGCGCTGGTGTTTGCCGCGCTGCTTGGACAGCAGCCGGCAGCAGCGCAGCAGAAGCCCTCCTCGGAAGTGCTCCTGCCGTACTTCGAGGTCGACCTTCAGACGACCACCGGCGTCACCACCATGTTCGCGATCGGCAACGCCCAGACCACACCCGTCAAGGCAACGGTGACGGTCTACACCAACTGGGGCATCGCCATCTCGACGAGCACCGTGACGCTGGCCCCCAACCAGATCCGCTCGTTCGACCTGCGGCCCTGGCTGGCCGGCACCCTCCCCGACAGGAAGCTGAGCAAGGCCGAGGCAAACCACTTCAAGGCCGTCCTGATAGGCCAGCCCTCGCCCAAGGACAAGCTCTACTATTCGACCCAGGTTTCTCCCAACCTCGCGGTCGGCTATGTCCGCATCAAGGCGCAGGGCGATCCTGCGCCCGCCGCGCTGTGGGGCGACTACTTCATCCTCAATGGCACCAAGACTTTCGGCGAGGGCGACACCCTGATCAACCTCGACCAGAACGTCGGCTGCCCCGGGCTGTGCAACCGGCACGCCCTGCGGTTCCTCCAGAGCGGCGCCTTTGACGGCGGCACCCAGGTGGTGGTGTGGTCCGACCTGGCGGGCACGCCCTCGAAGACCTCCGGCGGGACGGCCGTCCTCCCGGCCAGCGCGAAGGCCTACAACGAGGCCGGTCAGGCGATCGGCAGCAACCAGCTCCGGCTCCTGCCCATGCAGGTCGTGGCGGTGTCCAGCCTCGGCCTGACGCAGCCGGCCGGATGGCTCGATTTCCAGACCGAGGCGCTCTCCGCCATCGCCGTCCACCACAGCTCGAAGAGCCGCTTCGGCATCGCTCTGCAGTCCTACTGCCTGCCGTTCACCATCACCCCGGGCGCGGGCCTCAAGCTCAAGAAGCTGACCAACGGCGAGGACGCCAACTTCCCGCCCGGCCCGGCCATCCCGGTCGGCGACTCCGTGCAGTGGGACTACATCGTGACCAACGACGGCGGCGTGCGGATCTCCGAGATCGAGGTCGAGGACGACCAGGGCGTGAACGTGCTCTGCCCGAAGGACGCCCTCGAGCCCGGCGAGTCCATGACCTGCACCGGCCGCGGCGTCGCCCAGACCTGCCAGTACAAGAACCTCGGCACCGTGTTCGGCAAGACCCCGAACGGCCTGGACGTCGAGGCCGAGGACGTGAGCCACTACTTCGGCGGCCAGAACGCGGAGCTCGACATCGAGAAGCTCGTCAACGGCGCCGACGCCGACACCGCCCCGGGCCTCGAGGTCAGGCTGGGCGACACGGTCGACTGGGCCTACTTCGTGACCAACACGGGCGACGTGGCCCTCAACAACATCAAGGTCACCGACGACGACAAGACGCTCACCGTGACCTGCCCCAGGGGCTCCCTGCGGCCCGGCGAGACGATGACCTGCACCGCCCAGAGCAAGGCCATCTCCGGCGCCTACAAGAACGTCGGCACCGCCAGCGCCGCCACCTCCTGCGGCAACGAGGTCAAGGACACCGATCCCGCCTACTACACCGGCGCGCCGCCTCCGGACCATCCGGGAATCGACATCGAGAAGCTCACCAACGGCGAGGACGCCGACGCCGCCCCCGGCCCCAGGCTCCTGGTCGGCAGCCCGGTCCTCTGGGAGTACATCGTCAAGAACATCGGCGATACGAGCCTCGCAAGCATCAAGGTGACCGACGACAAGGGCGTGGCCGTGACCTGCCCGAAGACCACCCTCGCGATCCAGGAGTCCATGACCTGCACCGGCCGCGGCACGGCCCGGGAAGGCCAGTACACCAACCTCGGCTCCGTCACCGGCACCTCGCCCAAGGGTGAGGTCGTCCGCGATCAGGACCCCAGCAATTACTTCGGCGGGTCGGATCCTGAGTGCCCGGCGATCGACATCGAGAAGCACACCAACGGCGAGGACGCCGACGTGGCCAAGGGGCCCGAGCTCCTGGTCGGCAGCCCGGTCCTCTGGGAGTACTTCGTCACCAACACCGGCAACACCGACCTTTCGAACGTCAGGGTGACCGACGACAAGGGCGTGGCCGTGAGCTGCCCCAAGACCTCCCTCAAGATCGGCGAGACGATACGCTGCACCGGCAACGGCACCGCGATCAAGGGCCAGTACACCAACATCGGCTCCGCCACCGGCGCCTCGCCCAAGGGCAAGACGGTCCGTGACTCCGACCCCAGCAACTACTTCGGCAAGGACGAGACCTGCGACTGCCCGGAGATCAGCATCAAGAAGCTCACCAACGGCGACGACGCCAACGTCCCGACCGGCCCGCGGATCGAGGTCGGCAAGCCGGTCCTCTGGGAGTACATCGTCACCAACACCGGCAAGTCGGCCCTCTCCAATGTCCGCGTCACCGACGACCAGGGCGTGGCCGTGAGCTGCCCGAAGACCAGCCTCCAGCCCGACGAGCAGATGCGCTGCACCGGCAACGGCTCGGCCAAGGAAGGGCAGTACCGCAACGTCGGCACCGCCGTGGGCACCTCGCCCAGGGGTCAGACCGTCCGCGACGAGGACCCCAGCCACTACTTCGGCTTCCGGAACAACGTCGCGATCGACATCGAGAAGCACACCAACGGCGACGACGCCGACGCCCCGACCGGTCCCCGCATCGAGGTCGGCAAGCCGGTCCTCTGGGAGTACTTCGTCACCAACACCGGCGACGTCGCCCTCTCCGACGTCCGCGTCACCGACGACCAGGGCGTGTCCGTGAGCTGCCCGAAGACCAGCCTCCAGCCCGGCGAGAGCATGCGCTGCACCGGCAACGGCTCGGCCAAGGAAGGGCAGTACAAGAACATCGGCAAGGTCTCCGGCACCTACCAGGGCACCACGGTGCGCGACGAGGACCCCAGCCACTACTTCGGCTACAAGCCCGAAGACCCGAAGATCAAGATCGTCAAGACCACCAACGACAACTGGTGCGACAGGGCCCCGGGCCGCAACATCAAGGTCGGCAGCCCGGTGACCTGGCGGTACGCGGTCACCAACACCGGCAACGTCCGCCTCGACAGCATCGTGGTCACCGACGACAAGGAAGGCCTGGTGAGCTGCCCCAAGACCAGCCTCCAGCCCGGCGAGTCCATGACCTGCTCGCGCACCGGCGTCGCCGTCGCCTGCCAGTACAGCAACAAGGGCACGGTCACCGCGACCTCCCCCGGCGGCCAGTCGGTCACCGCGAGCGACATGAGCTTCTACTTCGGCGAGAGCCGTGCGGACATCGACATCGACAAGTGGACCAACGGTGTGCGGCCCCACAGCGCCCCGGGCCCCGAGATCCCGGTCGGCTCCCCGGTGACCTGGACCTACGTCGTCACCAACAAGGGCGACGTGGCCCTCTCCGGCATCAAGGTGGTCGACGACAAGGAAGGCGTCGTGACCTGCCCGGCGACCAGCCTGGCCCCCGGCGCGACCATGACCTGCACCCTCACCGGCACCGCCAAGGAGGGGCAGTACAAGAACACCGCCACGGTCACCGCGAATCCGCCCTGCGGCTCGCAGGTCCGCGACGACGACTCCAGCTACTACTACGGCAAGAAGCCCCCCCAGCCGACCTGCGACGGCTGCTCGCATGGCTTCTGGAAGAACCACACCAGTGACTGGGGGTCCACCGGCTACCGGACCAGCCAGAAGGTGAAGGACGTGTTCTCCGCGGCCTCCGGATATTCGGAGCACGCCTGGGACACCCTGCACGAGGCGCTCTACTCGAACGGCGGCTCGGACCTCAACGGCGCGGCCGGCAACCTGCTGAAGCAAGCCGTCGCGGCCCTTCTCAACGCCTCGCACCCGGAGGTCACCTACACGCGCAGCGTGGCGAGCGTGCTCAGCGACGTGAATGCGGCCCTCGCAAGCCGTGACCGGAACCGCATCCTCGACCTGGCCGAGGATCTGGACCGCGACAACAACCTGGGTTGCCCCATCGATTGATCCGGTCTCCCCTCTCCCCATAAACCCCCGGCGGCTCCGGCCGCCGGGTTTTTCTAATCCTGGAGAGGAAGAATCCATGACGAGACCCGCGAGCCTCCTGAGCTGCCTGGTGATGGCCCTTGCCGCGCTGCCTGGCCGGCCGGCCGCGGCGCAGCAGAGGCCCTCCGCCGAGGTCCTTCTCCCCTACTTCGAGGTGGACCTGCGGCAGAACGGCATCAACACCCTGTTCGCGGTTGGCAACGACGCGGACGTCCCCGTCGACATCGCCGTCACCGTCTCCACCAACTGGGGCGTTCCGATCTCGCGATGCCAGCTCACCCTCGCTCCGGGCCAGGTGCGGAGCTTCGACCTGCGGAGCTGGATCTCCGGCACCATGCCGGGCCGCAAGATCAACCGGACCGAGCAGAAGCACCTCCAGGCGGCCTTGCTGGGCCAGGTCTCCCCCCGCGACAACCTTTACTATGCGACGCCCGTGGCCCCCTTCCTCGCCGTCGGCTCGGTGCGGATCAAGGCGTTGGGCGACCCGGCGCCGGCGGCCCTCTGGGGCGACTACTTCCTGCTCGACGGCAGCCGCACCCTCGGCGAGGGCGACACGCTGGTCAACATCGACCCGGCCGCCGCCTGCCCGGGCCTCTGCGGCCGGCACGCCCTCCGCTTCCTCACCCGCGGCAACTTCGACGGCGGCACCCGGGTGGTCGTCTGGTCCGACGTCGAAGGCAAGCCCTCCAGGAGCGCCGCGAGCGATGCCTACACGGCCCGCGCCGACGTCCGGGCCCATGACGAGTCGGGTCAGGAGATCGCCGGCGTGCCGCTCCGCCTCCTGCCTCTCCAGGTGGTCACGGTGACCGACCTCGGCCTGGGCAGACCGTCCGGCTGGATCGAGCTTCCAGACCGAGAGGGATGCGGTCGTCGCCGTCCACTACAGCGCGAAGAACCGTTTCGGGATCGCCCTTCAGTCCTATTGCCTGCGCCCCAAAGAGGATTGATGCATGGCACTGTTCTTGCCCTACGGCAAGCTCGCCCGCTACACTGATCTACCAATGCCTGAAGAAACCTGGGAGCTGACGGTTCAGCACCCGATCCGGGAAGAACAGCCCACGGCGGAGCAGGACCGGCGGGCGCGCACCCGGACGCGCATCCCCGCGCTGACCGTCCTCTGCCATCCGGACGCCGGCCGGGTGGGAGAGCAGGCGCGGCTGGGCGATCTCGTCACCGGCCGTGCGGTCCTCCTCTCCCGCACCGCGCCGAATTTCAACGCTCCCGGCGAGCTGCGGGGCCGGCCGCTGGGCGACCCCTACATGAGCCGGACCCCGGTCCGGCTCGCCGCCGCGGAGGAGCCCGGCGCGGTGTGCCTGCAGGTCCAGGAGAGCCGCACCCGGGTCGCGGCCGACGGCTTTCCGATCCTGGCCGACCAGACCTTCCCGGCCCTGGAGGTGCAGCGCGGCATCGTCCTCGAGCTCGCCGAGCGCATCGTGCTCCTCCTGCACACCCTGCCCGGCACCGTGGTCACCGCCCCGGCCCCGGCCTACCCCGGCCTGATCGGCGACAGCGAGGAGCTGCTGCGGGTGCGCACCGAGATCCGCCGGGTGTCCGACCTCGACCTGCCGGTGCTGATCCGGGGCGAGACCGGCACCGGCAAGGAGCTCGTGGCGCGTGCCATCCACCAGGCCAGCCGCCGCCGCAACGGTGCCTGCCTGTGCGTGAACATGGGAGCCATCCCGGCCTCCCTCGCCACCTCGGAGCTGTTCGGCGCGGTCAAGGGGTCCTTCACCGGCTCGGTCCGCGACCAGACCGGCTTCTTCCAGAAGGCCCACGGCGGCACCCTGTTCCTCGACGAGATCGGCGAGGCGCCGCCCGAGGTCCAGGTGATGCTGCTGCGGGTCCTGGAGAACGGCGAGATCCAGCGGGTGGGCAGCGCCGAGCTCCAGAAGGTCGACGTCCGCCTGATCGCGGCGACCGACGCCGACCTCGAAAAAGCGATCCAGGATGGGCGGTTCCGCGCCCCCCTGCTGCACCGGCTGTCCGGCTACGAGATCGACCTGCCGCCCTTGCGCGAGCGGCGCGAGGACTTCGGCCAGCTCTTGTTCTTCTTCCTGCGCGAAGAGCTGCGGGCGATCGGCGAAGAGGGCCGCCTCGAAACGCCGACCGGCACGGCTGCGCCCTGGATGCCGGCCTCCATCGTGGCCCGTCTGGCGCGGCACCCCTGGCCGGGCAACGTCCGGCAGCTTCGCAACGCCGCGCGCCAGCTCGTGATCGATAGCCGCAACCACACCACGGCGCAGGTCGGGCCGCAGATCGAGCGCCTGCTGCGGGAGGCGGCGCTAACCCTCGCGATCGACCCGCAAGCGACTCCGCCGCCCCTCCACATCGTCCCCGGACGGCGGCGGGCCGAGCCGGCGGACTTCCGCTCCCCCGCCGAAGTCACCGAGGCGGAGCTCCTGGAGGCCCTGCGGGCCCACCGTTGGGAAATCAAGGCCGCCGCCGCCCAGCTCGGCATCTCCCGGCCCTCCCTCTATCTGCTGATGGAGAAATACCCGGGCATCCGCAAGGCCGCCGACCTCAGCAGGGCCGAGATCCTCGAATGCCGCACCCTCTGCGGCAACGACCTGGACGCCATGGTCAGCCACCTCGAAGTCTCGAAGAAGGGCCTCCTCCAGCGCATGAAGCAGCTCGGGATCGTGTGAAAGCCCTCACCCCCGTCCCCCTCTCCCATCCGCACTCACGCCCACCCGGGAGAGGGGCGCCACCACCCTTCCCTCTCGGTTCCCCCTCTCCCGGGGGAAGGGAGTGCGGATGGGAGGGGGTCAGGGGGTGAGGGCTCCTGGCACGTCCCTTGCTGACGGGCAGGTTGTCGCTGCTTCACGGCGACGGAAGCTCGACGAGGTGCTTTGACCATGACCGTGAAAACAATCAGGACGGCTCTCCTGTTGACCCTATCGTTTTCGTCTTTCGCCTGTGGTTCGGCCGCGAAAAGCCCTGTGCTCGCACCGGATCATGTGGCTTCCTCCGACAGCGCGCTGCAGCTCGAGATCCGGCCCGCCGTGGCGACGTCTCCCGGCGGTATGCGCCTGCCCCTGCGGTTCACGATCCGCAACACCGGAGACCAGACGATCCACACGTGCCTGTCCGAAGGGCGCGTCGTCCATCTCTGGGGGCTCGACCGCGAATACGGATACACGCTCGCGCAGCAGCACGCGGACCAGCCTTCCTGCGAGGAGCCCTTCGACCTGCCGCCCAACGGTGAGCATGCCTGGACCGAAGAGATCGCGATCCCGGCCATCAAATCCGGCACCGCGAAGATCGTCGGATTCGCCCAGATCATGCAGTCGGAGCCCTGCGGCCAGAGCGGTTGCGAGCCCGTCTGGCTGAGCGCCTCCTACTCTCCCTTCCAGATTCAAGAGGGAGCCATCAAGCAGACTGAGCCTCTGGACGTGCGGACCGGCGTGACCTCCGCAAGCCTCATGAGCACGTCGGAGCCCGCCGAGTCGACGGGCTCCAGAATCGAGAGGTAGATCTCAGCCGCGCCGCAGGTTGTACACGTACAGCGTGTCCTGCTCCCGCAGGTAGAGCTTGCCCCCGGCCACCACCGGATGCGACCAGCTCGGATGGCTGACCTCCGGGATGCTGAACGCGCCCTTCTCCTTGTACCCCTGTGGCGTGGCTTCGATCAGGGCCATGCGGCCGTTCTGATAGCGGAAATACAGATGGCCGTCGGCGGCCGTGACCGCGGCCGAGCCGGTGCCGCCGTGCTTGGTCTCGACCCCTTCCCCGCCCCAGGCAACCTTGCCGGTCGCCATCTCGACGCAGATGGGATAGCCCCGGTTGTGCCCGTGGCCGCCGTAGATGTGGTCGCCGAGCAGGACCAGGCCGCCGTGGTGGTTCTGCAGCGACTTGGACGGCAGGAAGTACACCTCCTCCGCCTGCACCCCCTCGCCGGCACGGCTCAGCTTGAGCAGGACGCTCCCCGTCTGATAGCCGGTCGAGGCGAAGACGTAGTCGCCGCGGATGACCGGCGTCGAGATGTTCGCCACCTGGTTGGCGACCTTGTTGTAGCCCCAGAGGAACTTGCCGTCCTGGGCCCGCACCGAGACCAGGCCGCGGCCGGTGAGCTGGATGTACTGCTTGACGCCGCCGCCCTGCGAGATGATCACGGACGCGTAGCCGGCGCCGTCCTTCCCCTGGGTGCCGAGAGCTGATGCCGCGGAGCGCCAGACCTCCTTGCCGGTCTTCTTGTCCAGGGCCACCAGGATCGCCTCGGGCACCCCCGGCGTCACGATCAGCCGGTCGCCGTCCACCAGCGGGGATTCGCTCCACTTCCAGCCCGACATCATCCGGCCGCCGAAGTCGCGGGCCAGGCTCTTCCGCCAGACCTCTTTGCCAGAAGCCGCGTCCAGGCTGACCAGGTCGCCGTCGGTGCCGAGGGTATAGATCCGGTTGCCGTCGACGGTCGGCGTCCCCCGCGGCCCGCCGTATTCGTCCTCCCAGATGGGACCGACCTTCGCGGTCCAGGCGATCTTGCCGTCCGCGAGGCTCATCGCCACCACCTGCTGGCTGCCCTGGAGATCGCCCAGGGTGTAAATCCGGCCACCGGCGATCGCCAGGCTCGAAAAGCCGCCGCCAAGGCCGCTCGCCTTCCAGGCCAGCGGCGGGCCGGACTCCGGCCACTGCGTGAGCAGCCCCGTCTCCTTGGCGACCGCATCCCGGTTGGGGCCGCGCCACTGGGGCCAATCCGGAGAGGCATCCCGGGCAGCGGCCCCGAGAGCAACCGACGCCGAGAGGATCAGACCGACCGCAACGGCAGGACGTGACAGGAATCTGGACACAGCAGTTCTCCTTTCGAGCCCGAAGAGCGAGCGGCTCGATCCTACTACGGAGGCCGGGAGCGCCGGCGTCGCAGGAACGTAAATTTTCTGTAATCCGCCCTTCCCACGGCGACCCGGGTGCGCCGCGTCGAGAGACCCTCTCAGTTGCAGCGCAGGTCTTCGCGATCGAAAGGTCCGCCCGCGGGCCGGGTGCATCGCGGGTCGAAGAAAAGCTGCCGGGAGCAGACCGCTTTCAGGGTGTCCGTACAGGTCTTGTCTTCCTGGATCCTCTTGCACCTCTTCGGATCGCCGATCGGGGTCTCTTTGGCGTAGAAGTTGAGACCGGCCGTGTGGCACTCGACCCGGCAGGCGACCGGCGTGAGGCACTCGGAATGGCGGTATGTGACCTCCACTGGATCCCCGCTGTCCTCCAGCTCCAGCGCATACCAGAGCAGAGCCTGGGGAGCGCGAACGTAGGCAAAGTGGTACACCTCTTCGCCGCCGCTCGACTGGTGGAGGATGAGCTCGTCACCATGGATGCTGATCCCGGCCTGTTCGAGGACGGCCGAAGGGAGGCCCTCGAGCAGGAGGGCCGTGCCATCCGCCACGACCAGGATCGGGTCTCCCCGCTCTTCGATCATTTGCTGGATACGGAGGTCGAAGTTGCCGTTGCGATGCGTTGCCGGTTCGTTCACGGCGTGGCAGCCGATCGCCAGGAACATGCAGACGAGGCTTGCAAACAGGCTGTTGCTGAGCATTTCACTCCCCCTTCATTGAGGCCAGGTGGCAGCCCCGGCTTATGCTCTGGTATTCGCCGCGAGCCCGGCTGGCTGTCCGGCTAGTCATTCTTATCTTCAATGGCTTCCAGGGCCTCCTTCAGATGATCCAGATCCGTGGCCAGCTTCTCCAAGGCTTTCTTCAGCAGTTCGGCCAGATTTTTGGCCGTATCCTTCGATTTGGCTTTTGGAGTTGCGTCATACTCTCGGAGCAACTTCGCTGCTTCCTTGAAGGAAGCTTCGGCCTTCTTGATCTTTTCTGCCTTGAACTGCTTTGCAGCGGCGGCGGCCCCAGCCACCTTACCCTTGGCAGCCCGCGCCTTGTTGAGCGTCTCGCGAAGTCTTTTCGCCAGTCCGTCAGCTTTTGTCTGGAAAGGTTCTATTTTATCCCTCGAAGGTGCAGGTGCGTTACCGATCTTGTCGATCAGAGGATCTAACTCATCATGATCCAGCGCGTTGTCATCGGCCATGTCCTCTGCCTGGGAGACCAACTCTCCTGCAACTGCGGCCGTCGACTCGAAGCCGCCCTGGCTGATCAGCAGATTGCCGGAAGGAAGAGCTGGCGAATCAATCAAGACCGTTCCCGGAGTTGGCGCTTGCGGTCTGAAGAAAGCTTCGAGCTTGGCAAGCCTGCTGTGCAGGGCTGCGAGCTCGGCCGACGGCTGAGAACTGGCCGTCGCGAGATTGTCGCCACGTTCGGCTTCGGGCTTCTTGCCGCGCATTGCTCACCTCCTTGGTCCCCTTTGGGGCCACTCCTGGGTCTCGGGTGAAAGCACAAGCCGCTCTGGTATTCGCCGCGAGCCCGGCTTTTCTGACAAACCCAGGCCACATTTGTTCCCCGAAAAGTTGCCGCCACTTCTGCTATCCTCACTCGCGACGTCTTGCCAAACCTCTACAACGAGAGGGATTGCGGGGCATGGAAACCAGCCCTCGGCAAATGCTGGTCACGCAGGCCCTGTCCGGGCACGAGCAGGCTGTGGGGAGCCTGGTGGACCTCCTCACGCCTGTGATCCAGAACCGGGTCGCCCAGGTCCTCATCGCGTTTCACCCTCCCGGAGACGAAAGCTCCGCCCGCCAACAGGTCGAGGACCTCACACAGGACGTCTTCCTCACGCTCTTCGACGAAGGTGCGCGGGTGCTGCGGAGCTGGCGTCCAGCCGAGGGTCTATCGCTGGAGAACTTCGTCGGCCTGGTGGCAAGGCGGCGGGCCATCTCCTGTCTGCGCAGCGGCAGGCGGAACCCCTGGCGGGAGGACCCGACGCTCGATGAGGAGCATGAGGAGGAGCCGGCGGCGGATCCCGACCCCGAGGCCCGGGCCGCCTCCCGGCAGGAGCTGCGCCTCCTCCTCCGGCGGATGCAGGAGGAGCTCAGCCCGCAGGGATGGAACCTTTTCGAGCTCCTCCTCGTCCAGGGGCTGCCGGTCGAGGAGGTTGAACAGCGGACCCGCATGAGCCGGAACGCGATTTATGCCTGGCGCAGCCGGTTGCGGAAGCTGGCGCGACGTTTGCTCGATGAGTTTATGTCAGAAAATCGATAGGATGCGCGAATCTCTTTGAGGATGGTGGGCCATGGACGAAGAGGAGCTCCTGACACGCCTGGCCGAAACGGCCCGTCAGGAGGACGAAGAGGAAAAACGGCTCGATCCCCGGTGGCAGGCCCTGGCCGCCGGCGCCCTGCCCGCGGCGGACGCCGAAGCTCTCCGGGCCGAGGCGGGTGAGTCCCCGGCAGGCCGGGTGACCTACGCAGCATTCACGCCGCTCGGCGCCGACTTCCGGTCGCGGATGGCCGAGGCGGTCCGGCAGCGTGTCGCTTCGCCGTCGCCGCGAGTGGCGCCGGCCGCTGCGGCTCCCCTGCGCCGCCGCCGCGGGTGGCGCGCCGGCTCGGCCGCGGCGGCGGCCCTTGCGGCCTCCATCCTGCTCCTTGTTGTACAGCCCTGGCAGGAGCCCCTGCCGCCTTATGTGGCCCTCCTGGCCGGCGGCACCGAGGATCTGCGCGCGGGAGAGGCACCGGCATCGGGCGGCACGCCGGTTTTCGCCCCAGGCAACTCCTTCGAGCTGATCCTCACCCCCGAGCGTGAGACCGCAGAGGATCTCGCAGTGGAAACCTTTGTCGTGCGCCGTGAGGAGGTCGCCCCTTGGGCCGCTCCGGTGGAGGTTTCCGAACAGGGCGCAATCCGCGTGGCCGGTGTGATCGGAGAAGAGGTCCAACTGCCGGAGGGAGAGAGCACGCTCCTCGTCGTCTTCGGCCGCCGCGGCTCCCTCCCGGCGGCCAAAGAGCTGTCCGACCGCGGCGGTCCGGGTTGCCGCCCCCATGACCGCAATGCGGTGGCGTGCAGCCTGCTGGTGGTCTTCCGGAAGGGGACTGCTCGTTAGCTGACGGCGCGCGTCCCGGCCGGGGCTAACACCAATAGCGTTCGTTTAAGGCGTTCTTGACGTAGGGGAGGGGCTCGTCCCTGGGAGCGCCGGCGTCCCGCCGGCTCTCCACGAGGCCGTGGAGGAGGCAGAGCCACAGACGGTTGCAGCGGCGGTGATGCCTGGCGGTGCCTCGGCGACCGGCGCAGCTCCGAGCCGGCGGGACGCCGGCGCTCCCAGGATGCGCTTCGGGGCCACCTGCACCGCGGTCGGGTCCACCTGCACCGTGGTCCAGGCCGACCCCACCACGGTCCAGGCCACCTGCACCGCGGCGTGGGTGGGCCCGCCGCGGTCTAGGCCGACTGCACCGCGGTCGGACCACCTGCACCGCGGTGCAGCCAGCCCCGACCGCGGTCCAGGTGGTCCACAAATCCTCCAGGAACCTACAAAAACCGGCTGCCAACCCTCCCGAACCCGAGCAGCTCCCAGACGACTCGGAGCAGGAGGTCCCAAAGGCTACTGGGTTGGCCCACGACTCGGAGCAACTCTACCCGTCCGATTTTGTGGACGCCTCCGGATACATCGCGTCGAGCCCGACCCCGGCCAGCTCCAGCGCAACCCCGCCCGCGGCGGCCAAAGTGAACAGCATTGGGGCTAACACAAACCGGCCGGGACCGAATGGGCAGGCGATCAGGGGCCGTTGTGCCTTAGAGGACACAGCCGAGCTCGTAGGCGATTTGCTCGTAGCCCTTCACGTTGTCGACGTAGCCGCGCGTCTCCAGCGGCATATGCTCCTTGATGTCGTCCCACTTGTGGGGATCCTTACCCGCCTCCTTCGCCTTCTTTTGTGCTTCCCGCAGCTTGCCTATTCCAGCGTTGTACGCGGCCACAGCAAGCTTGTTCGCTTCTTCCGGATCGGTCGTCGGTCCGACGGGCTGGTTAAAAGTGAGCTGTTGCAGCAGAGAAGCCAGATACCAGGCCGCAACCTGTGCAGCCGTCTTGAGGTCGTTCAGGCCATCCACATCATCGGGCCATTTGACATCAGGATCATTGTTCTGGTTGTAGTCTTGAACGGCAGCTTCGGACAATTGAAATGGACCCCGGATCGGCCCTTCCGTGTCCTCCTTGGTTCCGAACGAGCTTTCCTGGCCAAGGATGCCCAGCAGCTTTGCGAGCTTGAAGGCGGAAGCAAGGGTGTCTCCCCCGGAAAGAGACACTGCTGTTTCAAAGTTCTTGTCGGTTCCTGCGGGTGGGAACCGGCCCTTTTCCCGAACCCAACGGACCGCGTCCTCGCAGGCCTTGGTCTTCCTCGGACAGTCTTCGCGGGCCTTCCACTGTTTGGCATTTCTGCGAAGCGGTCCGAGGTCGACCCTGGCGGGCGCCATGGGAAGCGGCTGCGCTTGAAGGAGGGCGCGGAGGCCGGCCTTGATCTGTTCATCGGATTGCTCGAGCCGCTCGACACTGGCTTGGAGGCCCTTCACCCCTGAGAGTATTTGAGGGATCGAAGTATCGGAAGGTGGCTTCGTTTCGACAGGTTTCTTCTTCATGTCTTGACCTTTCTCGGGGAAACGTGGACATGCCAGCTCGCTAACGCACCACGAAGTTCGCCGCGACCTTGGGCTTTCTGACAGCCGATGCATCCCGGAGATTCCTGCTATCCTTTGAAGACTTTCAATAAAGGGCGAAACCCCGCCTTGTCAGAAAATCGAAGGAGAACGCGAATGTCCAGCCGGACGCTGAGCTCATCGGCCATGGAGGGCAGGATGGCGGACATAGCGCGCGCGGCGGAGGCACGAGCGGCCGGCAGGCACCTCGCCGGCTGGCTCGCCGTCCTCGCCGTGGGAGCGGGCCTCCAGGGATGCGGGGGGCCCGGGCCGGAAAGCCACGTGCCGCAGCCGTTGCACGTCGAGTTTTCGGGCTGCGAAACGGTGCGCCGGGGGCCGGTGTGCACGCTGCCCGAGAGCCGCCGGCTGCGCTTGTGGATGGAGGCGGCGCCGGGAGCCGCGATCACCATGGATGGCCGGGCGCCAGCGGGCCTGCCCGTCCCGGTGGCAGGTGGGCTGCGGATCGAGGCAGAGCTGGCCTCGGGCGCGCGGGAGACGGTGGTGGAGGTCCGGCACGCCGGCGCAACCCGGACCTGGCGGCTGGCGGTGGACGAGGACCGCCCGCCAGGCTGGTTCACCGAGGCCCGCAAGGTGGGCGCGGCCGGGGACATCGCGGCGGCGCGGCAGAGGGTGGAGCCGCGGCTCGCCTCCTCGTCTCCCACAGACCGCGGGCTCGCCCTGTACGTGGCGGCGCGCTTGCACCTCGCGGCCGGCGAGGAAGAGAGAGGGCTCGCGGAGCTGCGCCGCGCCATCACGGCGCACCGGGAGAGCGGCGCCCTATCGTGGGAGGTGGAGGACGCGACGCGCCTCGCCCAGCAGCTCATCGCGCGGCGCGGCTTCGCCGCGGCCCGCACCGTGCTGGAGGCGTTCCCCGATCCGCAGGGGCACGCAGACTCGGCCTTCCAGCGGGAGTACACCTGGGGCGTCCTCGCCACGGAAGTGGGGGACCTGCGCGCCGGGCTGCGCCGGCTCCAGGACGCCGTGGATCATGCGGAGCGCGGCGGGAGCCTGAGGTACCGGACGGCGGCCGGCCAGGTCCTGGCCCGGGAGCTTCAGCGGGCCGGCCGCACCGGCGATGCCCGCGCTCTCTTCGCGCGGATCGGCGGCGAGGCGGCGGCAGGGCTCCCGGTCTGCACCCGCGCCCAGCTCCACAACAATCAGGCCTGGTCCTGGCTCCTGGCCCGTGAAGCCGGCGCCGCCACCGAGGACCCGAAGCCGCTCCTTGCGGAGGCGCTGCGCACCTTCGACGAGAAGTGCCCGAATTTTCCCCAACGCGCCGAAGAGCAGGTCAACGTACGGGTCAACCTCTCTCTCGCGCACCTCCAGGACGGCGAGCCGGGCCTGGCGCGCCGGCGGCTCGCGGAGGCGCGGCAGCTCATGCCGGAGCCGGACGGCAACATCCTGCTCTGGTGGGCGGACCTCGAAGCGCGGATCGACCTCGCGGCCGGGCAGGCCCGGCGCGCGCTCGCCGCCTATCGAGAAGCTCGCCGTGCACGCCCGGGAGGCGCTGGCGCCGGAGGCCGAATGGCGTGCCGCGACCGGCGAGGCGCGGGCTCAAGAGGCGCTGCAGGAGGTTCCGGCCGCCCTCGCCGCCTATGGGCGCGCCGAGGAGCTGCTGGAACGGGAGAGCCTCCTCATCCCCATGCACCAGGGCCGCGACACATTCCTCGGCCAGAGGGACGACGCCACCCGCCGCCACCTCGACCTGCTGCTGCGCGCCGGCCGGCCCGGCGAGGCCCTCGGCCTGGCGCGCCGGGCCCGCTCGCGGTTCCTGCGCACCCTGGAGGTCTCCGTCCGCCTCGCGGGCCTGCCGCCGGACGAGCGGCAGGCCTGGGACCGCGCCCTCGCCGCGCACCATGCGCAGCGCGAGGCGCTCGACCGGGCGGCGGCCGAGCACTGGCGCCTGCCAGGCAACGAGCTGCGGCAGGCGGTGGAGGACAGGGCCCGCCGGCTGCGCGAGCTGCGCGGCGAGATCGATGCCCTCCTGGCCCGGTTCGGGATCGCCGGCGCGAGCGAGGCCGCACCGCCGCCGCTCGCGGCGGGAGAGGTGCTGCTGGCCTTCCATCCGCTGCCTGACGGCTGGGCAGGCTTTGCAGCGGACGCAACCGGGGTCGTCGCCCGGCGGCTCGGCCGTGTGGAGGACGTGCTCGAGCAGCCGGCCCTCGTGGCGGAACGGCTGCTCGTCCCCTTCGCCGCGCAGATCCGGCGGGCGCGGCAGGTGCGGCTGCTCCCCTACGGCCCTCTCCGGCGGGTGGACCTGCATGCCCTTCCGTTCGACAGCGATGTGCTCCTGGCCGCGAAGCCGGTGGCCTATGCCCTGGACCTTCCCGCCTCGCCGGCCGCCGCGCTCCAGGGCGCGCGGGCCCTGGTGGTGGGCGATCCGCAGGGCAACCTGCCGGGGGCCCGGTCGGAGGCCGGGCAGGTGGAGGCGGAGCTGCAGGCCGGCCGGCCCTCTCCGGAGGTCCGCGTGCTCCTGGGCCGCCAGGCCACGGGACCGGCGGTCCGGCCTCTGCTCGCGGCAAGCGGCCTCTTCCACTATGCCGGGCACGCCGTCTTCGCCGGCTGGGACAGCCATCTCCCCCTGGCCGCCGGGGGACGCCTGACCGTGGACGACGTCCTGGCGCTGCCGCGGTCCCCGGCCCGGGTGGTGCTCTCCGGGTGCGAGACGGGCGCCAGCTCGGAGGAGAGCGCCGTGGAGTCCATCGGGCTGGCGCACGCCTTCCTTGCAGCCGGCTCGACGACCGTCATCGCCGCCGTCCGCCCGGTCGCGGACCGGGAGTCCGCGGCCCTGATGCAGTCCTTCTACGCCGAGCTTCCCGCGGAGCGCCTCGACGGTGGAGGCCCTGCGCCGCGCCCAGCTCACCTTGCGACAGAAGGGCGCGAGCTCCGCCTGGCAGAGCTTCCGCGCCTTCGTTCCTTGAGGGATCCGAACATGAGCCCCAGACCGACCATCGATCCGTTGCAGATCCTCTCCGTCCTGACCCTCGCGGCGGCTCTCCTGGCCCTGCCGGCCGCCGCCCAGTACCCCGTCACCATCCCTCCCGAAGGTCCGCGGATCGACCAAACGCCGCCGTCCTCCTCCGACGAGCGGGCGGCCTGCCCGGCGTGGCGCTGGATCGGCATCAAGACAGACCCCTGCGTGGAATGCCCGGCGCCGCGGCAGCCGGATTGGAAAGTGCGTCCGCTCTTTTCACAGACGGACCGCGGCCAGTCGATCCTGCCGCTCGGCCTGCGCTCCTTCTGCCTCTACGAGCACCCGGGGAGCGGCGGCACCCTGACGCTGGCGGAGCTGCCGGGCCTGTCGGCCCTGGACCGCGACTGCATGGCCGTGCTGCCGGCCGAGCAGCCTCCCGCCCCGCGGCCGGCGCGGGCGCCCGCCCCTCCCTCCCTTCTGCGGACGGCGCTGCCGTTGATGGAGGAGCGTTTCCTCTCTTATGCCGGCACCTCCGGGTCGGCGCCGGTGGGCGACGCCCGGGTGCGGCTGGCTCTGCTGGATACCGCTCCGACCGCGGAAGATCCGACGGCCAGGCCGAACAACAACTACAGCTCGCCGCACGGCTACAGCCTGGCCAACATGGCGAGGAAGCTCGCCTGTGCAGGCGCCACCTGCGCGGCCCGGGTGACCTCCCAGCTCGCCCTGCCCCGGCCGGCCTACAACCCGGCGTCGGGCGCGGCGAGCGCGCCAGACCTCGTGCGCGGAGGCTCCGTCGGGACGATGGGAGACTTGGCGGAGGCGATCCGCAAGGAGGTGGTGGCCTGGCAGCAGCCCGGCCAGCCGCCGTTCCTCCTCCTCAACCTGTCCCTGGGTTGGAACGGCCGCCGCTTCGGCGGCCTCGAAGACGACCTGTCAACGGCTCGGCCGGCCGTGCAGGCCGTGCACGCAGCCCTGGTGGATGCCATCTGCCGCGGCGCCTCCACCCTGGCCGCGGCGGGCAACCGGAGCTGGGGGCCGGACCCTGAGCTGGGCCGCGGCCCGCTCCTGCCCGCCGCCTGGGAGGTCCGCCCGGCCCCGGTACCGGCCGCCTGCGCGGCAGCCCTCAGCCCGGGGGGTCTGCCGGCCCTCGCCGGCGCCGGCACGGCCTCCTACCGGCCGCTGATCCACGCCGTGGGCGGCGTGCGGGCCGGCGGCTCGCTCCTGTTGAACAGCCGCCTCGCGGGCGAGCCGCGCCTGGTGGCCTTCGGCGACCATGCCGTCGTGGCGGACCGCTTCGGCGCCCCCACCGCCATGCTCACCGGCACCTCCGTCTCCACGGTCGTGGCCGCGACGGCCCTTGCCTGGGTACGGCACCAGCTCCCGGCCCTGGACTCCTTTGCGGCGGCGGACCGTCTCCACCAGTACGGCGGCGACCTGCGGCGGCCGGCCGCCTTTTGCCTCGGAGGAAAGGCCGCAACGCCCTGCCCGGCGGCCGGCCGCCCGCCGGTGCGCCACGTCGACGTCCGGACGACCGCCGGCCGGTCCTGCGCGGAGTGCAAAGGCCCCGGCTGCCCGCGTTGCCCGTCCTTCGACAGGCAGACCATCCCGCTCCGGATCGTCGTCGAGGGGCGCCAGAGCATCGCCCGCGCATTCGCCGGCGCGCCGCAGGTCGACCGCAGCGCACTCCGTCCCGCAAGCCCGCCGACGTTCGCCGCCTGTCCGACCGCGACCATCGCCGCAAAGCTGTCCACGGCGCCCGGCGGCGCCGCGACCGAGCGGCTCTTCCTCCCGGCCGGCTTGGCTGTTCCGCCCTTCCGCTGCCCGCACTGGCAGAGCTTCGACACCAACCTTGAAGCCGCGGTCGGCCCGCAGCCCGGCTCCAACCCCTGCACCACCTGCAGCCTGGACCCCGGCGGCGGGGGCGGAGCCAGCGCGACGGCGTTCATCGAGATCGACCCGGACTACGCCGACGCGAGCGCACTCTCTTCAGCGACCCTCAAGGTCGGCGGCGAGACCTACGCCCTGGACCTGAGGACGCGCAAGAAGCTGGTCGTCAAAGGGCTTCCCGCCGGCGTCACCGCCGACACCATCCAGCTCTCCTTCGTCGTGAACGGCAAGAGCTCGACCACCAGCCCATTCCTCGTGCCGTAGCAGCTCCAGCAGAAGCCGGATCGGGGCGCCGCGGGAAGGCTCACGGCGCCCGTCAGCCAGGGGAACGCCTGCTCGCAGCTCGCCGGAGCTTCGGCCGGCGTCGCGAGAGGCATGGAAAAGGCGAACGCCCCCTCGCTTCCCTGGCTCTCCAGCCACTCGCCACAGGTCGTCAGGCCACAGGCATTGCCGGGCTGCGGAATCCACTAAAATATTCCTGCCAGTTGCGATGTTCCCTGCACAGATTGCGACAAACTCTGCTTAGGGCCTGTCCGAAATAACCTAGGCGCACTGAATTCCCATCCGGCCCAAGGGGCCGGGAGAACATAGCCCAGGGCCGAGGCCGAAGGCCGACGCCCTGGGTCCTAGGAGGCCGATCTACCCCGCGGCCTTTCAGGCCGCATGATCGTGGCGGCCTTTGAATCCCAGGGAATCGGCCTGCGGCCTCATCCCTGGGCTGGGATCTCCCGGCCCGTTGGGCCGGATAGGGCGGCCATGAGGTCCTTAAGTTGCGATAAACATTACGCAGGTTGCGACAATCTCCGCTGCCGTTACTAAAACATCCGGCCGGTTCAAGTCAGGCTGCCTGACCGTTATCCTCCCCGGGAGTATTTGACAGCACCCGGCGCTTTTGTTCAAGGTGCTGACGCAGAAGCGGTGGGAGCTGCTCTCGGTGCTGACAGGCGCCGGGCCGGTGACGCTCCGTGAAGCGGCCCGGCGGGTGGGACGAGACGTCAAGGCGGTACACGGCGATGTCCATGCACTGCTCAACGCGGGAGTCCTTCAAAAGACCGAGGACGGCCAAATCGTATTCCCGTTTGACGCCGTGCACGTCAACTTCATGCTGAAGGCGGCCTGATTCAGCGCCGTATGCCCGGTCTCGCCTTCTGTCCGGACCGGTGGAGATCCTTTTCAAGGGGGCCAGGGAGACTTCACATAAGAGCCTGGACCTTGGTGAGAATCCCCACCTTCCTCGTTTTGGCATCCGCCACGCGGTCCAGGAAGCCGTCGATCACGCCAGCGAGCCCTTTGAAGATCGCGCCCTCTCCGATCAACCCGTCCTCAGCAAAAAGACTTGGGTATCCCCACTCCATCGAGTGGATGAACTGCGCCAGGGTTGCGGCGATCTCATCGTCGGAGACCGAAGTGGGTGGGTGGTAGTCGCAGACCGCCCAAACGGTGGCCACCGGATCATAATGGCAGTCCTTGGCATCTGTGAGCTTACCGTCCTCGGCAAGTTTGTCATAGTGCGCGAGATTCCCGAGTAATAGCCCTTCGTTATGCCCACCCGACGACCGCCGGTAGGTGGTGACGGACAGAGGAAGCGCATTGCGATAGCTGAGGAGTTGCTCGACCCAGACATTAATCGTTTTCTTGTCGGGATTTTCTGTTTTCTTCGCTAACTTGATCCAGTTCGTGAGCTGGTCTTTGTACCATTTGGCTGCATAGGCATAACCGGGCATCTCTGTAAGGCCCTCTGCATAATCGATCAGATCCTCGGCGGCCTCCTCGACATCGAGCCCGCGGAGCCGATTCTGCATAGTGTGCTTCATGGCCACCCACGGGAAGACGTGGTCGCGCAACATTGGGTCACGAACAACCGGCGCACGGCGTGCGTTCGGTCTCACCACACCAGCCGCGCCCCGGCCTTGCGCAGCGCGTCCCGCCGGTCTTCGTAATCCGGCAGTGCCTGCCCCAGGGCAGCCCAGTAGGCGGGGGTGTGGTCGGGATGGATGATCCGCCAGTTGAAACGTAAAGCCCCCGCGGGATCGCAGGAGGCCCACCGCTTCTCCTGGCTGCGGATCAGAACGCCCGCGGGATGCAGTGCCAGCCGCTCGCTCCACCAGGTCACTCTTTCCGGGCCCCTCTCGGCCGCATGCCGCCGGTACCAGGCCAGCAGCGCCTTGCGGATCAGCGCCGGCCGCGCCTCGTCCGACGTCTCCGCAGGCAGGCCCACGGTCAGCCAGCCGCTCTGCAACCTGACGCCGGCCTTCGGCTCGCCGGGAACCTCGACCCGCAGCCGGTATTGCCGGCCCAGATACAAAAAGGTTTCTCCGCTCACGAACCGCCACGGGCTCGGCGGCGGCGGGAGGTCGCGCAGCTTCCGCAGCCGATCCACACCTGCCTCTCCGAAGGGCGCGTCGTCCATCTCTGGGGGCTCGACCGCGAATACGGCTACACCCCTCGCGCAGCAGCGCGCGAAGCAGCCCAGCCGCTGCCGAGGCCGGACGCCTTCCAGGCCAGCGGCGGCCCGGCCTCCGGCCACTGCGTGAGCAGCCCCGTCTCCTTGGCGACAGCATCCCGGTTGGGACCGCGCCATTGCGGCCACTCCGGCGAGGCGTCGCGGGCAGCGGCCCCGAGAGCGACCGACGCCAAGAGGATGAGAGCGACCGCGGCAACAGGACGTGACAGGATGGACACGGAGTCCTCCTTTTCGAGCCCGAGGAGCGAGCGCTCCGATCGTAACGGAGGCTGGTGCCGCAGGCGTTGCGGGCACGTAAAATTTCTGTAATCGGCGGCGCTCGGCTCGCCCTCGGAGGCGCCGCGCCCTGTCAGTGGGCGGATCGGATCAATTCGGATACGTGGTCCAACGGATGGTCAGATCCTGACCGTATTCCTCGACCCGGAGCTTCCCGTATCGCCCCTCGTTCGTTCGATAGGCGATGACGGTGCCCTGGGGAAGCCGTCGGGATTTCGCGCCGAAGGTCGCTTTGCTGGCGTCGATCTCCTCCTGGGAATACTGGAACCGGGACAGGTCCGCGGGTCTGATCGAATCAAAATCCCGCAGGCCGACGACGCTGAGCTCCGTGCCATTCTGCGGTGTGAGGAATCTCTTGGTCCGCGAGACCTGGCGCCACGCGAGATCAGCGCCTAGCGTGCTTTCGCTCCCTACATCGAGATCGCACAATGAGTTCTCTCGCATGGTCAAGCGACCTTCGGAATAGACCTCCACTGCGGAACTCTCCTCGCCGGGAGCGGGCGTCAACGCAACGTCGTTGTCCGAAGGCGTCACGGTCTCTACGGACAGCGGTCTGTTCTGTTCGTCGTTGCCGTTGCGAACTCGCCCCTGACTGCCAGCGTTCCACAGCGCCCAGACTCCCACCGCCAGCACTATCGCGGCGAGGAGGCCGAGCCAGGCCTTCGAGCCTATTCCACGGGTCCGCGCGGGAACCGGGGATTGCGGCGCGATCTGGACAGCTCCGCGAGCGACAAGAACGCCCGTAATCACCTGCTCGAGCCGTTCCACGTCGAAAGCCCAACGGGCATTGCTGAGCTCGATCGCATTGCGCCGAGCCAGACTGGCGAGGACCGGGGGCAGATCTGAGGACCGCGGCATCGAGGCGCCGTCCACCAGCACGGGGATGACCCGGATGCTGCGCTCGAGCGCCTTCGCAATCTCCAGGCGCACGAAGTCATCCGGGTTGTCGAGGCGCCGCCGCCCGTCGGTGGCAGTCAGCCAGTCCCTACCGATCATGACGATCAGCACCTCGCACGAGCCGACGGCGTGCTCGATCGCGTCAACGAAGTCGACTCCAGGATCGATGGTGTCGAGATCCATGAACACCCGGCCGGAGAAATGGCGGTTGAGGACATCCTTCAGCCGGCCCGCATGGCCCGCGCAGTCGTCGCGGCGATAGTTGATAAAGATGTTGGAAGAGGGCGAGGGCACGGATTTCAGTTCCATAATTCTCCGAAGATCCCCGGCGGGCCGGCTCCAGATGGGACTGGAGTCCCACAGGTCGCCGTGAAGAAGATGACTTTGTAAAGCTAGAATACTCTTGACCAGAAAGTTGTCAAGCTGGTACATTCTTTGTTATAAACACATATACCCTTATGATTGCAACCGGAGTGCCTCCTGAGCGCCCAGCCCTGGGCAAGCTCCTCGCCGGCACCGGACCGGCCGACCCCTGTGACCCCTACGTGCCTTGAAAACCCTGGGAGCGCCCCCTGGGAGCGCTGGCGTCTTGCCGGCTCTTCGCGGGAGCGGTTGACAGCAGACTCCAGGGTGCAGCGTCCCGAGACACTGGCCCAGCGTACGCTCCGCAAAGCCAGCGTCAGCTCGCGCTGGCGCAGTTTCCCGAGACACTGGCTCAGCGTACGCTCCCCAAAGCCAGCGTCAGCTCCCCTCCTTCGGAAAATAGAAGACGAACCCCATCGGCACCTCCGGAAGCTGCTTCACGATCTTCCTCGTCTCCAGGTCGACGATGCCGAGGCCGCGCATGCCGAGGCTGTAGGCGTGGCGGCCGTCGGGGCAGAGGGTGGTCATGCCGGGGACCTCGATCTGCGGCAGCGGCTGGCGGGCGGCGAGGTCGACCAGGACCAGCTCGCCCGGCTTTGGTGCGGCCAGGTATTTTCCGTCGAGCACGGTCTCCAGGTGCGATCCGGCGCCGAACATGCCGAGGACCTTCTGGGTCTCGGTGTCGATCTGCGTCAGGTCGTTGGTCTGGCTGTTGTGGACGTAGATCGTCTTGCCGTCCGGCGCCACGAAGGCTCCGGTCTGCGCCGCCGGGACGGTGACGACCTGGCCGAGGGCGTAGTTGCCGTAGAGCATCTGCGCCTGCATGCCGCCCAGGGTCGTCGCCGCCACGGCCGCCATCCACTTGCCAACTTTCACACCTGTGCGCCCGGTCGTGACCTCGGCGAGGACGTGCCGCGATTGGAGGTCGATGGCGCTCACGACGCCCGAGTCGGGGTGGAGGACGTAGCCGCGCACCGGCGGATCGAGGAGGATCAGATTCGCGGCGGGGCGGGTCAATGGGATCCGTCCTTCGATGCCCGAGATCTCGCCGTCCACGATCGTGATTCCCGCGTCCTCCAGGACATAGAAACGGCTGCGGTCCGGCGCCGGGACGACCGACAGCGGCCGGCGCGGCAGCTCCAGCTCCTTGACGATCCGGTCGCGGTCGAGCACCTGGATCGAGGCTGCCGCGTCCTTCGCCTTGCGCGGCCGGGTGAGGAGATAGAAAACCTCTTTCTGCGGGTCCCAGGAGAGCGGCCCGGGGCCGACACCCACCTCCAGGTCGGCCACCAGCTTGGCCGCGGCCGGATCGATCACATAGACGTGCCCGGGCACGGCCCGCTCCGGCTGCTTGTGGTCGATGCCGGGGTCGAGCAGATAGAAGAGCGACCGGTCGCCGTTCCAGAAGAGATCGGCGAAGGGGCCGGGCAGGTCGAGCACGGCACGCGGCTCCAGGGTGCCGGCGTCCAGGATCTCCAGGTGCGCGGGGCGCCTCTTCGCCGGCTCCGTGCCCAGCTCGCCGCGGTCGAACAGCAGGAGCGCGGACTCGTCGCCGGTAAGTGTCATGAAGGTGGGGACCTCAGTCAGCTCGCGGCGGCCAGCCGGCCGGCCCGCCGCGGCGTCGATCCGCACGAGCGAAGGCGGCACATGCTCCGCACCCTTCTTGCCGGGCCGGCCCGTGAAGAGCACGTACCCGGTCCTGCCGTCCTTGGCCTTGAGCGCGCTCTGGAAGTGAAAATCGAGCGGCACTGTAGGCAGGGCCTTGAGGGTCGTCAGATCGACGACGGTCAGCCGGGCCGCCTCGCGGATGCGGAAGATGCCCTCCTGCGAGATGACGCTCAGGCGGGTGCCGTCCTCGGAGAGCCACCACGTCATGGTGCGCTGCGGCAGGGGGATGGTGGCGAGGAGCGAGAAGCTGGCGTCGTCGATCACAGCCAGCTTGTCCTGGCCGAGGACGAAGGCACGCCTCCCGGGCTCGGCCGGCTCCGGAAGAGCCTGGGCCGCAAGGGGAGGCCGGGACAAGGCCAGCAGGATCAGCAGGATCGAGGCGAGGAAGAAACGGCTGCTACGAACGGATCGGCGCATCGCGAGGCTCCTTTCGGCTCCGGTGGCAACACCGTGCCGTCTCTGGACACCTCGAAGGCCCGTTTGTTCAGACGGGCTCCTCAACCCTGCCAATCGTCAGGCAGCCTGACCGTTAGCCGGGCTCATCGTCAGGCAACCTGACCGTTGACCCGGCTCATTGCTCATCTCGCACCGTGAGCCGTCTCTTCAAAACAACCAGTCGCGCAGCCCCCAGGCTCCCGGTCCGGCCTTGACCACCCGGGTCCCCTCCTGCTTCGCGGCCCGGGCCAGGGCGCCGAAGACGGAGTAGTACTCGCCGCCCCGGCTCCTCCAGCCGAGCGCTTTCATCTCAGGGATCAGCTCCTGGGTGGTGAGGGGCCGGCCGGCGCGCTCCAGCGCCTGGGTGGCGGCATTGACGGTGGTGGGGCCGCGGCCCTGGCCGGCTTCCGGGTTTGGGGTCGGTTCCTTCTTTTCGGTCATCGGTATTCATTTTAAACGCTCGACCCGGCTTTCGCACACCGCGGGTGTGGCAATCGGTGTGCTTTCCTCTTTTCCGGTCACCTCCCGGTCAGCCCTTGATGACTCCGACGGGTACGAGGCGGGCGACCTTGCGCGCCAGGCCGGCCTGGTGGACGACCTCGACGACCCGGTCGACGTCCTTGTAGGCGTGGGGGGCCTCTTCGGCCAGCTCGCCCGTCGAGGCGCGGACCACGATCCCCTTCTCTTCCAGGTCCTTGCGCACCTCCTGGCCGGACTTCACCTTCTTCGCCGCGGTCCGGCTCATGGCCCGGCCGGCGCCGTGGCAGGTGCTGCCGAAGGTGAGGCCGAAGCCTTCGTCGGTCCCCACCAGCACGTAGGAGGCGGTCCCCATGCTGCCCGGGATGAACACCGGCTGGCCAATTCCCCGGTAGGCCCGCGGGGTCTCCGGATGGGAGGGGCCGAAGGCGCGGGTCGCTCCCTTGCGGTGGACCACGAGCTTGCGCTTGCCATGCTCTTCCAGCTTCGCCATGTTGTGGGCCACGTCGTAGACGAGACGCAGCCGTCCCTGGTCCCCCAGGGCATGCTTGAAGACCTGCCGGGCCGCGTGGGTGATGGCCTGGCGGTTCGCGAAGGCGTAATTGGCGGCGGCGCACATGGCAACGAAGTAGGCCTTGCCCTCGGGCGAGGAGAACGGCGCGCAGGCCAGCTCGCGATCCGGCAGCTTGATGCCGTGGCGGGCCATGACCGCATCCATGGCCCGCACATAGTCCGTGCAGACCTGGTGCCCCAGGCCGCGCGATCCGGTGTGGATCAGGATCGTGAGCTGCCCTTCGCGCAGCCCCAGCGCACGGGCGGCCTTGTCGTCGAGGATGCGGTCGACCCGCTGGATCTCGACGAAGTGGTTACCGGAGCCGATGGTACCGAGCTGGCCGCGTCCGCGCTCGCGGGCCCGCGTCGAGACCTTGTCCGGATCGGCGCCCGGCAGGGCCCCGCCCGCTTCGGTATGCTCGACGTCCTCGGGCAGCGCGAGGCCGCGCTCCAGGAGGTATCCGCACCCCTCGGCGAGCACGCGGTCCATGTCGTCCGCGCCCAGCTTCAGGTCGCCGCCCTTGCCGGTGCCGGACGGGATGCTCCGGCTGAGGTCATGGAGGAGCGGCTCGATGCGGTCCCGCACCTCGTTCACCTGCAGGTCGGAGACAAGCAGGCGGACGCCGCAGTTGATGTCATAGCCGACGCCGCCGGGCGAGATGACGCCGTCCTCGGCGCGGAAAGCAGCCACGCCGCCGACCGGAAAGCCGTAGCCTTCATGGGCGTCGGGCATGGCATGGGCATAGCCGGTGATGCCCGGCAGGGTGGCCACGTTGACGAGCTGGTCCAGGGTGCGGTCGGTGACCGCCTTCTCCCAGAGCACCTCGTCGGCCCAGACGCGGGCCGGGACGTTCATGTCGGACCGCGCCGACTTCGGGATCTCGACCAGCACGGGGCTCACCCGGCTGGCGGGATAGCTGGATGCCTTGGCCTTCAGTGTCTGGGTCGTCATACGTCGAAAATCACCTCCGCGCGCAGTCCGTCCTCCCCCTCCTCCACCTGGAGGCCGTGGAAGGTGGCCGCTTTGACAAGGGATGGGGAGATGGCAACGGACACGCCTCGGGCTTTCGCCCGCAGGTGCGTGGCCGAGGCCTCCAGGACGTCGAAGTCGACCGGGACCCAGAGCTGGGTCTCGGCGATGTAGAGGATCTCGTTGAGCCAGTCGACGAGGAGCGCCTCCCGGTCGTGGGAGCTGACCTCGAGCATCCACGGCGTGCCATCGGGCTCAGCCGCCTCACCGCGCAGCAGGAGGCCCGCCAATGCCCGCCCCGCCTCGGCCGCGATCCCGGCGAAGCTGTCCGCTCCCAACTGGAGCTGGGCTTCGGACGTGTGGTCCACCCACCGGTGCCATGGCATCTTCACCCCCCTTTCCACACCCACCGCAATCCTACCTTGCAGGAACGGGGCCGTAGGACGCGGACAGACGCCTCGTTGAAACCTGTTGCGCTACGTTGTATCTTGAAGTCATGTCCGGCCACGCTCCTCGCAAAGTCTCTCTTCCTCCCGAGTTCGAAGACTTCGTCTCCTCACGTATCGCCTTGGGTCGCTATGCTTCGGAAAGCGAAGTTGTCCGAGAAGGGCTCCGGCTGCTGGAGGAACGGGATCTGGCTCGAGAAGCCGCCTATGTTCTGATAGCCCCCAGCTTGGAACAAGCGAAGAAGGGTGAGCTCTTGGATGGCGACGAAGTCTTCGACTCTCTGGAGGAATGGATCGGCTCGGATTCCGAGCGCCAGGAATGAGTCGATTCCTCCTCACTCCAACAGCGAAGGAGGACTTGCGAGAGATCGCTGAATTCATCCGGCAGGATAGTCCGGAGGCGGCAAAGCGTGTCCTCAGCAAGCTACGGGAATCCATGGCGAAACTGGCCGGCACGCCGTTGATGGGGCATCTTCGCGAGGATCTTACTGAGGAGCCCATCCGATTCTGGCCTGTTTACTCCTATCTGGTCATCTATCGCCCTGAAACCCGCCCGCTTCAGATCTTGCGAGTCCTGCACGGAGCGAGGGATGTGCGAACCATTCTCGCGGCGTCGTTCCTAAACCTCCGATAGACTCTCGTGCGAGGCTTCCTCGCACACCCCCATGCGCAAATGGCTCCAGCGGCTGCTCCTGGCGATCGCGCTGCTCGCGGGGCTCTATCTCCTCGCCGCGAACGCCTTCCTGAATACGCCGGTCGGCTCCTGGGCCCTGAATCGGCGGCCGGAGCGGCTGCGGATCGATTGGACCGCGGCCTGGAGCCTGCTGCCCGGACGGGTGGATGTGCGCGGGCTGGAAATCCACGGCAGCAATGCGCGGATGGCCTGGTCCCTGGAGGTCGACCGCGGCGGCGGATGGATCGACCTCCCGGGCCTGCTCGGGCGACGGTTCCGCGTCCGTGGGTTCGCGGGGGACGGCGTGCGCTCGTCCTTGGTTCGTAAGGCAGTCGGTCTGACTCCGGGGAAGAAGGCTGCGGCCCCTCGCAAGAGGCGCGGCTGGACGGTGCGGATCGAGGACGTGTCGCTCACCGGCGTCCGGGAGATCGGCCTCGGCCGGTTCCGCCTTGCCGGCGATGGCCGCGTCCGGGGTGGTGTCTCGCTGGAGATCGGCGGTTCCTTTCACCTTGACAACAGTTCTCTGGAGATGGCGCAGGGGCGGCTGCTGCTCGCGGACCAGGCGCTCGCGCGTGACCTCGAGGTGCAGTTGGAGGCCCGGATTGCGCCCTACGCGCCACGGCAGCACCCGGGGGTCGCGGGCCTCGACTTCATCAACGGCACGCTGCGGGTCCGGGGCCTCATCCTGGAGGTGCCCATCCTGTCGCGCGCCGCAGGTCCCCCGAAAGGCCCGGGCCAGGTCGCCGTGGACCTGCGGGTGGACCAGGGGCGGCTGGCCGCAGGGAGCCGCATCGACATCCGGTCGCCCCGGCCGCTTCGGGTGATGCTCAGGGTCCCTCGCGAGGATCAGCTCCTCCTGGAGGCCGAGACCGCGGGCCTCGCGATGGGCCGCCGGCAGGACCGCCCGCCGTTCCTCCGCAGCGACTCCCTTCATCTGAAGGCTGCGACGTCCGAGCTGCGCCTCAGCCGGCTGCTCGCCACGGCCCGCGCTTTGGCCCCTCACCCCCGGCCCCTCTCCCACCCGCACTCCCAACCTGCGGGAGAGGGGAGTCTCCACCCAGGAAGCTCCGGCGCAGCGCCTTTTCCCCCCTCTCCCGGTGGGTTGGGAGTGCGGGTGGGAGAGGGGGGCCAGGGGGGTGAGGGGCCCGCGACCCTCTTTGCAGACTTCCGCGCCGAGAACCTCCGCCTGACCTCCGCGAGCCGGACCGTCTCCTGGGAAGTGGCTGCCGATCGTGCCTCCGGGCGGATCGACCTGCCCGCCCTGCTCCGCCGGCAGGCCGTGGTCGAAGGCCTGCGCGGCGAGGGCGTCTCCGGACGGGTCGAGCGGAAGCGGCGCGTCGTTCCCGAGGCTGGCCAGGCGCCGCGCCGGCCCTGGGCCGTCCGCATCGCTGGAGCCCATCTGACCGCGGTCCGCGAGGTGGCCGTCAACGGATACCGCCTCGCGGGGGACGTCGCGGTCGAGGGCGGCTTCAACCTGGACGAGCAGGGGATGCTCACCCTCGACCCCACGACGCTGCGGACGTCCGCCGGCCATCTGGAAGGCCCGCGCGGACCGATCGCCAGCGCGCTCGACGTCGACGCCGCGGCGCGGCTCGGTCCCTATCTCCCCCGCGAGCACCCGGGCATGGCGGGCCTCGCCTTCCTCTCCGGCTCTCTCCAGGCGCAAGGCCGGCAGGACCGGGGCGGGGGCGGCGACCTGGATGCCGATCTGACCCTGGACCGGGGCCGGCTCCTGCCGGGCTCGCGGCTCGCGCTCCATACGCCCGTGCCGGCGATCTCCTCCCGGCCCCTCCTCGTCCTCGGCGCTGTCGAGGCGGCCGGAGGCAGGCCGCAGTTGCGGCTGACGGCCGAGGCCCGGGACGTGGCGATCGGCGGCGGGCGTGGACGGCCGCCCCTGCTCCAGAGCGCCACGGCGCGGATCGACACCACGACCGCCGAGCTGCGCCTCGACCGTCTCCTGGTCCAGGCCCGCGAGCTGCGGGGAGCGCCGCAACCGGCCCTGTCCCTCCCGGGCGATCTCCAGGTCTCGCAGCTCCGCCTGAGCTCCGCGACCGCGGAGGCCGTCTGGCAGGTGACGGTCGAGCAAGGCCGCGGGCGGATCGATCTCGCGGCCCTGCGGCGCCGCCAAATCGTCCTGGACCAGGTCACCGGCGACGGCGTGAGCGTCTGGATCGATCCTGCCCGGCCGGCGGCGGCGCGGTCCGCCGGCACGCGCAATCCCTGGTCTCTGGCCCTCCGGGAGGCCCGTCTCACCGGAATCCGCTCGATCGCCGCAGCAGGGGACCGGCTGCTCGGACCCGGCTCGATCGAGGGGAGCCTGGCCTTCGATCCGCGGTCAGGCCTGGAGGTCCGGCGGATCCTCTTCGCGGTGCCGGCCGGCCGCGTCGAATCAGGAGGAGCCACCGTCGCCCGCCGGCTCTCCGTGCGCGCCGAGGGTCGGCTCGATCCGCTGGTCCCCGGCCAGCTCCACGGCGCCGAGCTCCTGCGCCTCGTCTCGGGCTCCGCCGCCGTGCAGGGCCGGGTCTCATCCCTGGGCCTCCTGCAGCGCTGGTTCCAGAAATTTCCCTGGCTGCGGATCGACGGCGAAGGCCGGCTCGACGTCGACCTCCGACTGGACAAGGGCCGGCTCCTGCCCGGCACCCGCCTCGCCGTCGGAAACGCGCGCGTGGCCGCCGCTTTCCTCGACAGCCTGGCGATCGGCGAGGGCACCGTGACCGGCAGCGTCGACCCGCGCACGGGAGCGGCCTTCCGCGTCGCCTTCGACCGCTTCGAGATCTCGCCGCGCGTCGACGATCCGTCCGTGCCGGCGCCGCCCTCCTACATCCGGGGCAGCGGGCTCCGGCTCGACGTCAGATCCAAGGACCTCGACCTGGCGACGCCGGTCACCGACCTGCGGGCGGTCATCGAGCTGCCGGCGGCCGAGGTGCCGGACATCACTGTCTACAATGCCTACTTTCCTCCCGGTACGGGGGTCGCCATTCTCTCCGGCACGGGCCGGCTGCGGCTGCGGCTCGACCTCGACGGCGCCGCGCAGTCCGGCCAGGGTGAGATCGTGCTGAGCTCGGACGCGATCCAGGCCCGCTTCCAGGACCTGGAGCTGGCGGGACGGCTCATGCTGCGAACGAAGCTCGCCAGCCCGGACCTGCGGGCGGGCCGGTTCCAGCTCGGCGGCACCCGGCTCGACCTCGACGAGGTCACCTATCGCGAGACGGATGCCGCTCCCGGCGAGCACAGCCCAGGGTGGTGGGCCCATCTGGAGCTGACGGACGGCTCGATGGTCTGGAGCCGGCCGCTCTCGCTGCGCAGCTCGGCGCGCCTGGAGATGAAGGACTCCGGCTTCCTCCTCACCCTCTTCGCCCGCAAGAAGAGCTTCCTGCGCTGGTTCGACCGCGTCCTGAGCATCGAAGGCATCGTGGCACGGGGAGATCTGCGTTTCGGCGACGGCCTCATCGAAATCAATCCCCTGCAGGTGACCGGCGGCCGTCTCGACCTCCGCTCGCGCCTGCGATTCACCAAAGACGCCAAGCAGGGCGACCTGTTCCTCCGCTACGGCCGTTTCGCGGTCGGCATCGAGCTGCGCAACGGGCAACGGGACTTCAAGCTCCGCCGTCCCGAGCAGTGGTACGAAAGCCGAAAGGGATTCGACTGAAAGCGGTACCCAGGAAGGTGAAGAGGCCTAGTACCCTGTCACGTCGGAAAAGATGGATCGTCCCTCTGTAGGGGCGCCCCTTGTGGGTGCCCTTCCGGAGGGCGGCCACAAGGGCCGCCCCTACATGAAACGCTATCCGTCACTCGGACTGTGACGAGGTACTAGGGAACGCTCCGGGCGTCTCGCGGGTCTATAGCCATATGAGATCCACCATCCGCTCCCTCGCCCTTCTCACCTTTCTGGGGTTGGCCCTCGCGGCACCCCCTGCCGCCACCGCCTGCTCCTGCACGATGGACTATGGAGCCGACCAGCCGTGCGAGGCGTACTGGAATTATCAGGAAGATGCCGTGTTCGTCGGCCGGGCGATCAGCGTTGCGGACATCCCCGGCCCGCGCGACCACTACGGCCCGAAGCGCCGCTTTA
This sequence comes from uncultured Holophagales bacterium, assembly GCA_963842525.1. Classification (GTDB taxonomy): domain Bacteria; phylum Acidobacteriota; class Thermoanaerobaculia; order Multivoradales; family UBA5704; genus UBA5704. The sequence goes on along the minus strand of CAWJGT010000003.1, from coordinate 1,704,288 downwards.
CCTTCGAGGTCGTCGAAGCCTTCGTCGGAGTCGAGGGGCCGACCGTCGACGTCCTGACCGGCAGCGGCGGGGGCGATTGTGGGATCGACTTTCCGATCGGCACGAGCTATTTCCTCTATGCCGGACGCAACGAGAAGGGCGAGCTCAGCGCCTGGCTGTGCAGCCCCACGAAGCGCCTCGCGGACGCGGCCGCCGACGTCGCCTATGCCCGGCTGGTCGCCCGCGGAGGCGTCCGTACAGCCCTGTATGGCCGGGTCTTCCGGGCGGAGCGAGAGGACCTGGAGAGCTACAGCTCGACCGAGCCTCTCGCGGGGGTCGTCGTCTCCGTCGAAGGACCCGGCGGTCAGCGGTACCTGGCGCGGACCGACGCGGAAGGAGAGTTCGAGGTCAAGGGCCGCCTCGAAGGCGCCTATACCGTCCACGCCAGGCTGCCCAAGGATCTGGCGCCCTCCGAGCCGCAGCAGGTCGAAGTGCCCGCGGGGCAGTGCACCGGGGTCGAGATCAAGGCCGGCCGCCTGGCTGCCCTCCGGGGCCGGGCATTCGAAGCCGACGGCAAGCCCGCGGTGTACCTGCGGCTCAAAATCCAGCAGGCGGACGCTCCCCGCTCGACAGACGAGTCCTCGAGTCAGTCGGCCCAGACCGATGAAGACGGCCGCTTCGTCGTCGACGAGCTCCCCGCCGGGGACTACCTCGTCGCGGTCAACCCGGATGGGAAAATCGGCGCCCAGGACTCGCCCTATGCCGCCACCTGGTACCCTGGCACCGACGACCCGGCGAAGGCCACTCGCATCACCCTGCGGCGTTCCGAGGTCCGAGCCATCGACTTTCAGCTCCCGCCGAAGCTCGCGAGGCGCCCCGTCACCGGAGTGGTCCGCTGGCCGGACGGCCGCCCCGCGGCCGGGGCCTCCGTCTACCTCAGCGACCCGGACACCTGGGGCGATGGCACCGACACCGACGAGGCCGGCCGCTTCCGGCTGGAAGGGTACGAGGGGCAACGCTACGAGCTGTATACGAGCTTCGGACGGGGAAGCCAGAAGATCAAGGGCGACACGCTGGAGATCGTGATCGGCAGCGGCGACCAGGACCCGCCGATCGAGCTCGAGCTGGTGCTCCATCCCAAGGAGGAGGACCCCTAGTCAGGCGGGTTTCACTTGGGCTTCTTGTCGCGTGTCAACGCCGGGATCGTCTGTTCTCGCGCTGAGTCCGCGATGAGCTGGTCGAGCCGCTTGAGCCGGGTCTCTTCCTTCTTCGCGCTCATCACCCACCAGGCGGTCGTCCTCTGATACCACGGCGCTTGTGACTGGTAGAAGCTCCAGGCCTTTGGATCGGCCTTGAATTTCTCCTCATACTCGTCGGAGAGCTTCGAGCCCTGCTGCTCATAGGCATAGCGGCGCTCCCGGTCCTCCCTGCGGTCCTCGAAGGCCCGGAGACCCGCCGGCTGCATGAGCCCCTCCTTGATCAGCTCTCCTGCGCGCTTGATATTGACCGCGCTCCAGATGCTGCCGTCCTTCCGGGGCGTAAAGCGGATCGTATAGCTCTCCTCGCCCATGCTCTTGCGAACGCCATCGATCCAGCCAAAGCACAGGGCCTCATCCACCGACTCGGGCCACGTGATGCTCGGTTTGCCCGAGCCCTTCTTGTAGAATCCCACCCAGAAGCTCTTGCTCTTTGGCGTGATGCTTTTCGAGCCATGCACGGAAGTCAGCGGGCGCAGCGAAAAAGGTGATATTCGTCGCGTGCATGGACCCTCGACTACTTCTGCCTCGACAGTGAATTCAGAAAAAGCATGCTGAGGGCGTCCGATCGAGCGGCAACGATGTCCGGGGACCCGTCGCCGTTGACGTCTCCGACGGCGAGACCATAGACCGCTCCACTTCCGTCGCCAAAGCGCACCGGCGTGAACGCGCGGCCTGTCCCGTCGTTCAGGAGCACGACCCCCGCCGTCTGCTCGTTCCCGAGGATGAGGTCCGCGTCCTTGTCCCCGTCTAGGTCCGCGACGGCGATCGAGTACGGAGTGTCGCTCTTCTCCGCCACCGGCACCGGCTCGGCGAACGCCGCCTCTCCTCGGTTCAAGAAGACGAACGCGCCGCCTAGGCCTTCATGGCCGACGATGACGTCCAGACGGCCATCTCCGTCGAGGTCACCGAGCGCCACTGCACGCGAGGCCGATTTGGGAGGACCAAAGGGGCGGCGATCCCCCAAGCCACCTTTGCCATCATTTAAAAAGACGTAGCTCTGACCTCCGTCCCGGTGCGGTACGACCAAATCAATCTTACCATCGCCGTTGAGATCTCCCGCGGCGATCGACGTGGCCGATTCCTTCGACAGCACCGCGCAGGCCGGGAAGCGCCCGCGGCCGTCATTCATGCAGACCTGGTTTGCGCTCAGGCTCTCCGGGCCTCCTCGGTTCGCCACGACCACGTCGGGCCGGGCATCGCCGTTGAGATCGGCGACCGTGATGTTCCGCGTGGGCCACTCCGGCTGTCCGAAGGTGCCTGCCAGGGTGAAATGTGCCTTCCCATCGTTGAGGTAGACCACCTTCGCGTCGGGAGAGTCATTGCTCACCACGACATCGAGGTCGCCGTCGCCGTCGAGATCGCCGAGAGCCGCCGTGTACGTCCGATCGGCCTTGTCGCCGAGCTGGTGTCGCTGGTCGAAGCGCCCCTTGCCGTCATTCAAAAGGACTAGGTCGAGCTGGGGCCAATGCCGCCCCTTGGCCAACAGGACATCCAGATCGCCGTCGCCATCCAAGTCGCCCAGGCTGGCATTGGCCGTAGCCTCCGCCTTCGTTTCCAGCGGAACAGAGCGGCTGAAATCCAGAGCAGGCGTCCCGGGGCCGGCACCCAGAATTATCGCAAGAATGGCGAACAGCTGGAGTGATGTCATTGTTTTAACCTCATTCTCCAGTGAGATACTTATCCCAAAATCCCGGCGCCGGCTCGATCTGCTCGATGACATCGACCCACGTTCCCGACGGGTCGTACACAGCGAAGCGCCTCTGCCCCCAGGGCTCGTCATGCAGTGGATACGCGATCGCAAGCCCGGCGCGTTCCAGACGCTCGTGCTCCGCAGCCGCGTCCGCGACCTGAATCGTGATGAACATCCCTCTGCCATTGAAGGTTTCGGGACCCGGAGGCTGAGAAGGATGATCCGGAGACATGAAGGCAACGCCAAACGCATGGTCCCCCGTTGCTGCGAGGTAGACAAACCAGGACGCCTCGAACACAACCTTAAAACCGAACCAGCGGACATAGAAGTCGCGGCATTCGGTATGTTTGTCAGTCACGATGACCGAATACAGGTCTTTGATGTGCATGACATTCCTTTTGCCATTCAGCTTAGGGGAGCCGCGAACCACCACCGGTGGCCTTCCGGATCCCGAGCCCCATATTCACGCTGGCCGTAGGGCATGTCTGTCGGCTCGGATTCAATGTGCGCGCCGGCCGCGCGAGCGCGCTCGCAGTGCGCGTCGACGTCATCCACATGTACCACAAGACCTGAGCTCGACATCCCCCCGGCACGCGGAGATTTGAGCTCATGCTCCGCGGTCATGCGGTGCAGCCAGATCGTCGTATCCCCGGCACGGACCTCGCCATGAACTGCCTGGCCCTCGCCGTCGCGGTCGACGCCTCCGGAATCGAAGCCGAACGCCTTGACCAGGAAGTCGTGAGCCGCCGGGATATCCTCATAGACGAGGAGGGGAATGACGCGATTGAACGTGTACATGAGGTTCTCCTTCCGTTGCAGCGACTCGCGGACCGCAGGCCATGTGTCAGGCGGCGTAAGCCAACGCGGCACCCTTCCTATACGCCTGCCATCGCCCATCGCTTGGCGAGCTCACGCATTGCACCTTCATGCTTTGGCCAATCGTGCAGAATCGCCGGATCGAAGTCAGCTCCGCTGGGCCACACGAGCGTATGTACTTCCGGGTCGATCTCTACAGCAGCGAACAAGGTACTGCCGCGCAGAGGTCCGTAGATCCCGCCCTCAAGGATTGGCTCCAAGTCGATCTCCCTCGTGCTGCCGTCATCAAAGCCGACTCGAAGCCTGTAGCTACCGAGAAGCTCTACTGAAGTCGCGCGGTAGATCGGGTGGTCCATGCTGCCTCAAGGTGAACGCGGCTTCAATCGGGCGCCCGACGAACTGCGTCTCCAGTCCGGGGATTGGGCTGGGCGGAACGCGCCTCGAGCCATTTCTTCAAAGATTGAGAACTCTCTTCGCTTCTATTGCCGGACAAGAGCCCGGCCACACTTAAATCTTCATCCAAATCTGGCCAGTGAATGAAGATCCCATCCCCGACAAGTTCAACATTGTCACGTTCCGTCGCCGTTCCATGCCAAAGTCGTGGAAACCAGATCAAGGGAACAATGAGAGTCCTTCCATCTACGAGATCAACGGTCAGTGCTTCCTCACCCACAGTAACCTGTTGCGCGCGAGCCGGTGTTTCCCTGCCTGCAGCACCGCGACGGCGATAGAACGCAATCAGCTTTTCCCTGGATAGGTCCTTTGTCTCTTCGTACATCTCATCGCGAATTAGTCGCACCATGGCCACCGCATCGAACTCTTTATTGCCCATAGGCCGTCACCTCGCCAGGCGAGCCGATTTCTTCCCCGAGCGCATCACGCCGACCGTGCCAGACTCCGCACCGTAACGAGGTCTGTATCAGCGATATGCCTGACGTCGTCCACATTCAATGTGACCAATGCATTCGTCCTACCCGAAGCAGTAACGAACTCTACCTCGAGACCATCAGGCTCATAGACTTCAACGACCGCACCCAAGTCCCCCGCGCGAAGATCATGTACCGGAAGATCTCGAACCAATACGACCGCGTCTAGGCTTTGAAACCTCATGTTCAGTGTACCGGAACCTAATTCCATAACGCTCTTCCGCCTCTTCGACCTTCCGGTGAATAAGCGCAATGTATCTGCCGAGGTCATGTCCAGCCTGCTCACTTAATTCCTTCTGCACCTTCCACTTATCTTCGAGTATGTGGTTCGTTATCATGATTCAGTCTCCGTAAACAGCTCCATTGGAGTCACGATCTCTGGAATGAACAGCCTCAAGCGGGCGTTCATGATGGCTATATGCTGCTTCTTGTTGGCATTTGCCAGATGATTGCAGTTCCAGGTCATAAGAAAGTCAGCCTTATAGAATGACGCATAGGCAAGGTGCACTGCGTCTCCCGTTGCTCCCCCCGGCATCAGGTGATTCTCGATGTAGGTAGATACAACTTCCTTCAGCCGCTCATGCGGAGGCAGCACCTCGAGACCGGAGATACACTCCCTGATAATCATCTCTTTGTAAGGATGGCTACCAGAGCTCACTTCGGCGATAGTCGCCTCAGATATTACAAGGCGAAAATGCTTCCGCTCTTGCTCCCACCATCTCTTCGTTATCCCAATGAACTCTCGAATGCTGTCTCTCTGGTCGAAGAGGTAGCTGGGAATGGTGCTATCCAGATAGATCGTTCTCTTCATCCGCACCCCTCAGTGCTTTAAGCCTGTCTTCATACTGCCTCTGCAGTTCCATATAGTATTCCACCAACTTGGCAGGATCATGGTTGAATCGTGCCGAGATTTGGTACCGAATCTCTCGAATCTCGTCGATCACCGGATCACTCTCAACCTCTCTCATCGCCACCGACGCCCCATTTCTGCTATCTGCAAGGAAACTCAGGCGCGAGATCCGCACTGTTCTCCCAGTAGGTTACCCGGCGTTAATGCGCGTTCACAGTTTTCATCTATTGGCCCTGTCCCGCGTCGGTAGGTCTGACACACGTCATGCATGCCTGGTCGCTTTTCTTTCCGCGTGCAGCCGAGACAATCTCTCCTTCGTCGGAGCAGCACGGCGGCGATAGAATGCAATCAACTCTTCGGTTGACAGATCCTTTGTTTCTTCGTAAAGATCATCACGGATGCGGCGCACCATACCGACTGCATCAATTTCCTTATTTTCCATAGCTCGTCACCTCTCTCGGCGAGTGGATCTGTAGCTGCTTATAACCCAGCTCCAGATTTACAGCATTGAAAATGCGAATCTTTTCCAACCGCACGATGTGCTTGAAATTCCAACTCACCAGGACGTCAATATCTGCCACCGTAGCTAGCGCGATGTGAAGCATATCGTTACGGAACTTCGGTGGTAGAGCACCGCGCTCCGCATACTTGCCGGCAAGCCCCTTCTCCTCTTCAGTCACCTCGAGAAGCTCTGGCTCCATATACAGAATCTCATCCCACTTGGCCTTTACAGCATCGGGCGCAAATTCAAGCTCTACCGCAACGACCTCAGAGACAACCGGAATGAATCGCCCCTCTTGGAAATCTTGAATGAGCCCATTGGACCAAGGCGAGAACTCGGGGTCAAAGCACCCACCCACAACCGAAGTATCGATGTAGACACGAAGAATTTTCATCTCGTTAACCTGTCAGAAATGGGAGTTCCCTATGCTCATCAGGTTGAACGCGCCTTCGTTAGGCGTTGCGGTTCTTGGGTGTTCTGCCATTGCATTTGCCTGAATTACACTGGTAGCAGGCGGGCTGAATGTTGTCGACGTGGTCACTGCCTCCGCGAGTGAGTGGAGCAATGTGATCCTTGGTCCAGACGTGATGATACCGCCGGTCTGGCCGCCGTGGGATATCACCCCAAAGGCGATTGCAAATCGGGCAGCGGTCGAACAGGGCAAGCTTGGCAAGCCACTCTGCGCGAGTATGAGACTCGCCGCTCGCGGCCTTGCGAGCAGAGTACGCGGCAGCTCGGAAGCGACGACACGGTCGGCAGTAGCGATGAACCCGGCCGGTTGTAGCTGAGGTCCAAACGCCGAAATCATTCGAGCCACACTTAACACAGGCTGACATTGGTTCGTTCACACGAGACATCGGAAGCATACACCCGTGGTCGCAAACCTACCACCATCAACAATCCGTCAACACACAACAAATCAGCCGCTCATTTCCCAATCCCCACAACTTCCCTCTTGACACCCCCAGCCGCCCCTCTCTACAATGCAGGCGGTATCAAGGCAGTAAACCACGAAGGGAGGTGGCCAGGCAAGATCCAAAGAACCGCGAAGCCGCACCGCAGCGTTCTCTCGCCGGCCGCGTTGTCTCGCGGCCAATCCACAAGCGGCCCGGAAGTGAGTGGAGGCTCAACTCCCGGACCTGACCCCACAAGGAGGTAGACTCCATGAAGGGCTCTGAAGAGAATAGCACCCCGTCTGTCCCCGACGTTTCGTCCTCCCAGTATCCCGTCAATCCCGCGAATGCGTTCACCCCGGAGTTTCTGAAGCGGGTGGGCGAGCGCGATGAGCCTCTTACGGCGGGCGAGGCCGATATGGCCGGGCCTTGGCAGCTCGAGGAGATCCCCGGCTCCGGCTGGGGGCTGTTCCGCCTCGGCGAGGAACCGGCCCGGCGGTTCCGGCCTTTCGCGGTGTTCCGGCGTCGGTCGGTGGCTCTACTGGCTGCGGCCATCCTTCCAGGCACGGGCCGGGATGCTGCATTCCGGCTGCAGGTCGATCCGGAGCTGGCCGGCTACGCCGTGGTTGGCAGCGGCGAGCTCGTCGGTCATCTGGCCCTCTTTGACGACCGGCTCATTGAAGCGCTGCATGTGGCCGAGATGCTGGTGAGGTCGCCCGAGTCGCTGGCCCGGCTGCTGGAGGCCGCGGGAGCGATCGCTCTGGAACGGGCCGGAGCGATCCTCGACCGGCAGGTTGCCGGACCGGAAAGCTGACCTTATTAGATAGAGACGGGTGGCGATCGCTCCGGTCTCGCGGCTTCCAGCAGCTCCAAATGGATGGTGGGGGCTGATCCCGCGCAGTCCACCAGACCGGTACGGACGGTAGGCGCCGATCTCGCCTGAGCGACGGGACCGGCTCGGACAGTTCGTACCGGCATGGTGGCTCCGGGAGGATCGACACGGACAGTCTGTGCCGGACAAGGGACAGTCGGCTCCGCGGGTCGGACGGTTCGCCTCGCGGAGCGAGCTGTCCGACCTGCTACGTCAACTGTCCGTCCTTCGGAATGGACTGTCCGAGCCGTTCCAGCAACTGTCCGACCTTCGGAGCAAACTGTCCGTCCCGCGGCCACAACCGTCCGACCTTCAGAGCGCACTGTCCGACCCGCAGCATTAACCGTCCGACCTGCGGAGCGAACCGCCCCTTTTCCGGCGCTGGTTGCGGCCAGACCAGGGCCAACTGTCCGTCGGGCGGCCGAGGAGCCTCAAATCGCCGCCGGCGGTGGTGTGTCTATAATCGCGCGTGCTCGACGCCCGCTGGTCCCGCTCCAACTCCGACCCTGAGCCATGCCACCTGCCGTCCTTCTGAGCTGCGAAGCCATCGGCAAGGGGTATGGCGCCCGGCCGCTCTTCGACAACCTGTCCCTGGGCCTGTCCGAGGGAGACCGCGTGGGGCTCATCGGACCGAACGGCTCGGGGAAGTCGACCCTGCTGCGCATTCTGGCAGGAATCGAAGAGCCTGACAATGGCATCCGCGCCCTGCGCCGCGGGACCCGCCTCGGCTATGTGCCGCAGGACCCGGCCTTCCCGCCCGGGCAGACGGTCGAGGAGGTCCTGACCGCGGCGCTGGCGGACGATCCCGCCGAGGATTTCGAGAAGGCCGCCCGGATCGCCGTCACCCTCGGCAAGGCCGGCTTCGAGGGGCCGGACCAGCCGGTGGACATCCTCTCAGGCGGCTGGACGAAGCGCCTGGCCATCGCCCGCGAGCTGATCAAGCAGCCCGACGTCCTCCTGATGGACGAGCCCACGAACCACCTGGACGTGGAGGGCATCCTCTGGCTGGAGGAGCTGCTGCGCAGCGAGCCCCTGGCTTTCCTGGTGGTCAGCCACGACCGCTGGTTCCTGGAGAACGTCGCCACGCGCATGCTGGAGCTCGACCGCCGCTATCCGGAGGGGCTCTTCCAGGCGCCGGGCAGCTACAGCGATTTCCTGGAGAAGCGCGACGAGGTGCTGCGCAACCAGGCGGAATACCAGGCGTCGCTGGCCAACCGGGTCCGCCGCGAGGTGGAGTGGCTGAAGCGCGGCGCGAAGGCGCGGACCACCAAGGCGAAAGGCCGTATCCATGAGGCTGAGCGGCTGATCGCCGAGCTCCAGGAGATGAAGGAGCGCACGGGCCCGGCCACCAGCGCCCGCGCAGGCATCGACTTCAACGCCTCGGACCGCAAGACCAAGAAGCTCCTCGTGGCCCACGGCCTCGCCAAGTCGTTCGACGGCAGGCGGATCGTCTCCGGCCTCGACCTCAAGCTCACGCCGGGCACGAAGCTCGGCCTGATCGGACCGAACGGCAGCGGCAAGACGACTCTTCTCTCGCTGCTCGACGGCACCCTGCAACCCGACGCCGGCGCCATCGAGCGGGCGGAGTGGCTGAAGACCGTCCGCTTCGAGCAGAGCCGGGAGACCCTGGACCGCTCGGTCTCGCTGCGCCGGGCCCTGGCGCCGGAGGGGGACACGGTCCTCTACCAGGACCGCCCCATCCACGTCGCCTCCTGGGCGAAACGTTTTCTTTTCCTCGCCGAGCAGCTCGACACGCCGGTGTCGCGCCTCTCCGGCGGCGAGCAGGCCCGCATCCTGATCGCCCGCCTCATGCTGCGGGCGACGGACCTCCTGATCCTGGACGAGCCGACGAACGACCTCGACATCCCGACCCTGGAGGTCCTGGAAGAGAGCCTCCTGGAGTTCCCCGGAGCTCTCGTCCTGGTCACCCACGACCGGTATCTGCTGGAGAGCGTCTCGACCTACGTCCTGGCGCTGGACGGCAAGGGAAACGCCGAGTATTTCGCCGACTACGCGCAGTGGGAAGCCCATCGCGCAGCCGCCCAGGCGCCCAAGCCCGCCGCGCTCAAGCCGCCGCCGTCTCGCAAGGAAGCGAAGCCTGCCAAAAAGCTTTCTTATAAAGAGAAGCTCGAATGGGAACAGATGGAGGCGAAGATCATGGAGGCCGAGGAGGCCCTCGCCGCGGCGCAGGAAGCGGTGGAAGACCCCGCCGTGGCCACCGACTCGGCCGCGCTCCAGGCCCGCTGTACGGAGCTGGAGGAGGCACGGCAGAACGTCGAGCGCCTGTATGCGCGGTGGGCGGAGCTGGAGGCGAAGCAGGGGTAGGAAAGCAGCGCCAATTCCGGTCGCGAGCGGGTGAACCCGGCTTCAAGTGGCCGGCGCCCTGGCACGCCGGGGCTACAAAGGCGAAGCCGTCGACAAGGTCCTCGGCGGCAACTTCGCGCGGGTATTCCGCGAGGCCTGCGGGTAGGCTTCAGAACCGGTAGCCGAAGCTGACTCCGACCGAAAACGTGAACCCGGGGTCCGGGTAGGCGTCTTCTTCTCCTTCATCGAAAGAGTAGAAGGGGGTCACGCCGGCCCGAAAGAGATAACCGCGCCCCGGAGGGTGGGACCGGTATCCGAAAATGGCTGTCACCGTCTGAAAAGAAAAGCTTCTCCTCAAGCTCGAGGACCCGTCGAGCGTCCCGCGGCCGAAGGTGACGCCGCCGCCCAGCTCCAGCTTCCTTTCTCCATGGCCCAGAAGATAGCTCACCGTCACCGGCACGGTCGTGTAGCGATCCGGGGGCGAGCCGCCTTGCCAGAACAGCGGGCTCCTCCAGGTGGCATACCCGATGCGAAGCCCAAGGTCGTCTTTGAGCATGCGCTCGTAGTTGAAGGAATAGACGCCTCCATTTCCGAACAGCTCCCAGTACACCGCGTTGCGGGCGGCCCGAGCCGCCTCGGGTTGGGCGGCGTCGCTCTGGGCGAGACAGGGGCTGGCACCGGCCAGGAAGGCAATCAAGGCGCACACGTTTCTTGTTTTCATCTGTCCCCGAGGATAGCTCGGCCCGGAGGCAGGGCGCAAACGCCGGCCCGCGAAAACGGCGTCACGTTTTGACCACGTGGAGCACCAGACCTATTGAAGGACCAAACAGCAGTCGTCAGCTTGGTTTACCTGCCGTGCCGCTTTTCGCCGAGGGCCGAGCCGGCTCTCGGGTTTCCAGGGGAAGGAAAGGCCTTCCCCAAGGGAGGTTCCTATGGATGTAGTCATGAAGAGGTTGCTACGCGGCGCCCTGGTTCTGGCTCTCGCCGCGAGCGTCGTTGCGCCGGCGAGCGCAACGTCGCTGGTTCGTGCGAGCCTCGACGAGCTGGTCGCCGGCAACGGCGCAGTCGTCCTGGGCGAGGTCCTTGACACCTATTCGTACTGGAATGCGGAAAGGACGTTCATCCTCACGGACGTCCGCTTCAAGGCGACCGAGGTCCTCAAGGGAAATCCGTTGGACAGGGACCTCACGATCACGATGATGGGCGGGACGGTCGGCGAGACGACCACGCTGATCATCGGCACCGCCGAGCTGGTCCCGGGGAATTCGTACGTCCTGTTCCTCAATGACGAAGACCTTCCGGGCGCCAAGGGTGTCCGCACCGTGCGCGACCACGCGCAAGGCGCGTTCGACGTCGTGATGGCCGGCCGCGGCCTGCGTGCGGTCAGCCAGGCGAACCGGCATCCGCTGGTCCCGGACAAGAGCGGGTATTTCGATGCAGCGGGCGGTCCGGAAGGATATCCGCTCGGCGCCATGATGCAGTCGGTCCGTGAATCCGCAGGCCGTGACGGCCGTCGCCCGGAGGTGCAATAATGAACCGCTCAAAGACTTTCTCCCGCATCGCCGCCTGCGCCCTCGCAGCGGCTGGGATGGTGGCCCTGGCGACGCCGGCTCAGGCCTACCGCATGATCCAGAACACGGGCGTCGGCCGCTTCAGCGCCGGCGCCGCGGTCTCGTGCACCGCCTCCGGCGGGTTCACCCACTGGAACATCCGTAACATCAACTGGTACCACAACACGGCGGGCCAGGGCTCGGGCAAGCAGACGGCCCTCCAGGGCGCCATGAGCGTCTGGACGGCCGTGACCAGCGCCGACCATGTGCTGAATTATGCCGGGACCACGACCGCCGGGTTCGTCACCGACGGGCGGAACACGTTCCTGTGGGCGAACGGCAACGGCTGCACGGGCAACTGCCTCGCCATCACCGCCCTGGTCCTCCAGGCGGGCCAGGTGATCGTCGAGACGGACGTCTCCTTCAACTCGAGCTGGAGCTGGAGCACCAGCGGAGCCGACATCGACACGCAGGCGGTCGCCGCGCACGAGGTCGGGCACGCGCTGGGCATCCATCACACCCAACTGACCTCCACGCCGCGGCCGACGATGTACGCCTCGTACTTCGGCACCACGGGCCGGACGCTCGAGGCCGACGACCGGTCGGCCCTGCAGTGCGCCGAGAGCCGCTACTGAGCACCCCGCCAAGACCCTGATTGCACAGGCCGCCGGCGAATCCCGGCGGCCTTTTGCGTTCTGCTAGCATCCGCGGCATGATCGCCGCCCTGCTCTCCGCGTCCATGCTCCTCGCCGCCGCGCCCCCGGCGCCGGTTCCGCCGGTTCCAGTGACCGCGCCGCGCACCCTGCGGGTCGACTACTTTCATTCCGGGAACGCCTCTCAGGAGCACTTCAGCCTGGACCGGGTGATCCTCGAGCCCGGCGCCTGGCCGGGCAATCCAGCCCGGCCGGTCGACGACACGAACCTCGGCAAATACCTGTTCGAGGTCCTCGACCGCAAGACCAACCGCCTGCTCTACTCGCGCGGCTTCGCCTCGGTCTACGGCGAATGGGAGACGACGGGCGAAGCAAGGGAGGTCTGGCAGACCTTCCACGAATCGCTCCGCTTCCCGGCCCCGGCGGCGCCCGTCCAGGTGGTCCTCAAGAAGCGCGATGCACGCAACGCCTTCCGCGAGGTCTGGTCGCTGCTGGTCGATCCGGCCGGCATGTTCGTCGACACGTCCACGCCGCCCGCGCCGGGGCCGCTCGTCGAGATCGAGCGCAACGGAGCGCCCGCCGAGAAGGTCGACTTCCTCATCCTCGGCGACGGCTACACGGCGGCGGAGCGCGGGAAATTCGAACAGGACGCACGGCGGCTGGCGGAGATCCTCTTCGCCACCTCGCCGTTCAAAGAGAGACGGCGCGACTTCAACGTCTGGGGGCTCTGCCCGCCGGCCGCGGAATCCGGCATTTCGCGCCCGTCGACCGGGGCCCATCGCCGCTCGCCGGTCGGCGCCACCTATGACGCCTTCGGCTCCGAGCGCTACGTCCTGACCTTCGACAACCGCGCGCTGCGCGACGTCGCCGCCTTTGCGCCCTACGACTTCGTCGAGATCCTGACCAACAGCCGCACCTATGGCGGCGGCGGCATCTTCGGACTCTATTCGACCGTGGCGGCGGACAGCCTGTGGGCGCCCTACATCTTCGTCCACGAATTCGGCCATCACTTCGCGGCCCTGGCCGACGAGTACTACACCTCCGACGTGGCCTACGAGCCGGCGGCCGAGCTGGTGGAGCCCTGGGAGCCGAACGTGACGGCGCACGCCGACCCCGAGGGCCTGAAGTGGAAGGACCTGGTCGAGCCGGGCACGCCGGTCCCCACGCCCTGGTCGAAGGAGATGTACGAGAAGCACGCGGCCGAAATCCAGAAGCGGCGGCGGGAGATCCGTGCCCGGAACCGGCCGGAGGAGGAGATGGACGCCCTTTTCCTGGAGCAGCGGGAGGCGGAGACCAGGCTCCTGGGCGCCGAACGCCATGCCGGCAAGGTGGGGGCGTTCGAAGGGGCCAACTACGCGGCGCGCGGCTATTTCCGCCCGCAGGCCGACTGCATCATGTTCACCCGCAACGAGGTACCGTTCTGCCGGGTCTGCCAGCGCGCCATCGAGCGGGTGATCGACCTGTACAGCAAGCCTGACCTTTCAAGGAGGTGAAAGATGCGGACCGTTCTCCTGACTCTGGCGCTCCTGGCCCTTTCATCACAGACCCTCGCCGCCCAGGCGAAGCCCGAGGCCCCTCCGGCGGGTAACCCTCCGCAGGCGCCTCCGCAGGCCGCCGCGGCGCCCGCGGTACGCGACGAGAGCCTGCCTCCCGGGGAGGACCAGGCGAAGGCAGCCCTCGAAAAATCCCCCCGGCACGGGGAGTACGTGGACGTCAAGCTCCCCTCCGGCGGCACCCCGATCCGCGCCTGGGTCGTCTACCCCGAGCGCAAGGACAAGGCCGGCGTCGTGATCGTGCTCCACGAGATCTACGGCCTCAGCGACTGGATCCGCGGCGTCGCCGATCAGCTCGCGCGGGAAGGGTTCATCGCCGTGGCTCCCGATCTGATCTCCGGACTCGGCCCCAACGGCGGAGGCACCGCGTCCGCGGCGACTCGCGACGACGTGGTCAAGCTCGTCCGCGGGCTCACTCCCGAAGACGCGACGGCACGGCTGAACGCCGTCCGCGACTACGCTCTGAAGATCCCCGCGGCGAACGGCAAGACCGCCACGATGGGCTTCTGCTGGGGCGGCGCGCGGAGCTTCGGGTACGCGGCCACGCAGCCGGCCCTGAACGCCGCGGTCGTGTACTACGGCACCTCGCCGGAAGCCGCGGACCTCGCCAGGATAAAGGCCCCGGTCCTCGGCCTCTATGGCAGCGACGACGCGCGCGTCAACGCGACCGTCGGACCGGCCGACGCCGAGATGAAGAGGCTCGGGAAGAGCTACGAGCCGAACACCTACGAGGGCGCCGGACACGGGTTCCTGCGCGGACAGGACGGACGTGAAGGCGCCAACCTCAAGGCGACCCAACAGGCCTGGCCGCGGACGGTGGCGTTCCTGAAGGAACACCTGAAGTAGCAGCAGGCCGGCCGCTTCAGAAGGTGCGGGGCTGGAATCTTTCGGGGGCCTCTAACCTGGGGACCATGGTCCCTGCACCCGCGAAACGATGCCGCGGATCCGCGGTCAGGACCCGAAATCCACATCCTCCGGCAGCACCCAGGCCTCCCTGCGGACACGCTGCCACGAGAACAATGGGATCAGCTCCCCCGGCGGCACCGGCTCGGGCCGGTCGAGCAGGCCCAGCGAAAAGGCGAGGTAACCGGAGACCGCGTCCGGCGGAAGGCCCGTATCGCGCAGCGAGCGGAGGGTCAGCCCGTGGTCTCGTTTCGAGAGCTTCTCCCCTCGGGCATTGACCACGAGCGGTACATGGGCATAGGCAGGGGGCTCCCCTCCGAGGGCTTCGACAAGCTGGATCTGCCGCGCGGTCGAGTCGAGCAGATCGGCCCCGCGGACGACCTCGGTGATGCCCATGGCGAGATCGTCGACCACCACGGCGAGCTGGTAGGCGTAGAGGCCGTCGCGGCGCTTGAGGACGAAGTCGCCCACGGTCTGGTCGACCTGTTCGGACCTCTCACCCTGAACGAGGTCGAGCCAGACGACCGCCCGGTCGTGGACGAGGAAGCGGATCGCGGCGTCCGCGGCGTCCGGCTGCGCTGCGCGGCCGAGCCTCTCGAACCAGTCCGGCTCCAGGCGCTGCGGGCGGAAGGAGGCTGGATACGGCGTTCCTCCCTCCGGGCCGTGCGGGGCCGAGGCGAGGGACTGCAGGTCCTTGCGCGACCGCCGGCAGGGGAAGAGCCGGCCGGCCGCGGCGAGCTGCGCGAGCGCCTCCTCGTAGGAGGCCAGCCGATCCGACTGGATATAGGGGGCGAAAGGGCCGCCCAGGTCGGGCCCCTCGTCCCAGTCCAGGCCCAGCCAGGCGAGGTCCTCCATCTGGAGGGCGGCCATACCGGGCACCACCCGGGGTGGATCGAGGTCCTCCAGCCGCCAGACGAAGGTGCCGCCCTGCGCGCGCACCGAGAGCCACGCCGCGAGGGCCGTCCGCGCATTGCCCACGTGGATCAGCCCGGTGGGCGAGGGGGCATAGCGTCCGCGAGGCCCCGAATGAGGATCTGACTGAGGATCTAAGGTACGCACGCTGTCACGGCCACGTCGTCGAGCGACCACCCGTCGTCGCTCGACCGGCAGTCGGCGATCGCCGCGAAGGCGATGCGCACCGAGCGGCCGGCACAGCCCCCGGAGCTGCCGGTGATCAGGTCGCAGGCCGCGTCGAGATCGACCACCGTGCTCACGAACGAGCTCCGCACCCCGGTGAAGATCCTCGCCCCCTTGGCGCCCGCGGGCGCGCAGGTGCCCTGGGCCGTGCCGTTGAAGGTGGCGCCGGAGAGGATGACCCGGTCCGGAAGGAGCTGGTACTTCGCGCCGTCCAGCGACACCGCCAGGGTGCCGCCGTCGGCGCCGCTCTCGAACCGGTGCCGGTGCCAGAAGGAGAGCCGCACCTTGCTCGCTCCCGCCGGGATCGCGATGCCGGACGCTCCGCCGGGCTGCGCATAGGCGAAGCGGTTGTTGCCGTAGTTGCTCTGGCAGCCGTTGCCGCCGAAGCGGAAGACCCTCCCTCCCTCTTTCGCCAGGCAGGCCCGGACCCCGCGCCAGTCGCCGATCCCACCCTTCGGGACGAAGGACCTGCGGACCCAGCCGGCGAGGCCGCTCGCGCTCTCGAAGCCGTCGTGGAAGAGGGTCTTCGCCGTACAGGCGGCGGGCGCATCCACGAGGGCCGCGGTCCAGATCTCCTCCGGCCCGCTGGTACGGCGGTCGGTCCACGCCGGGAAGAAGAGCCCGGCGTAGCCGCTCAGGCCCATGTAGTCGCCGTACTGGTTCCCATGGTCGGCGCCGGCGCCCGTCTCGTCGCTCGGCGCCGTGGTCACCTTGAACGGGGCGCTCCAGGTCAGACCGTCGTCATGGGAGGACTGGTACCAGATGTTCGTCTTCTTCCGCGCCGGGTCTCCCACCGTGTCGTAGTAGGCGACGGCCACGGCCCCGGTCGCCTCGTCCACCACCAGGGCCTGGTTGAGCTGGTCGTTCTTCCCGGCCTGGTTGTTGATCATCTTCCGGGTGCTCCAGGTGGCGCCGCCGTCGGTGGAGCGTGCGAACCAGATCCGCGTCTTGCAGGCCGATCCGGCGTTGCCGACCGGCTCGTGGGTCGCGACGGTGCAGCCCGCGGAGCCGGCGAGGTCGGTCCACGCGGCATAGACCAGGTCCTTGGCCGCCGTCCGCCAGGCGCCAGCCGAGACGTAGACCAGCGCCCGCCGGTTGTTCTGCGCCGGCACCCCGATGTCGTAGCCGTCAAAGGTGCCGGCGACCGCGGCCGGCTTTGAAAAGGAAACGCCGCCGTCGGTCGACTTCACCAGGTAGATCCTGCGGCTGCCGGTGTCCGGCCAGAGGACGAAGACGTGGCCCGCGCCGTTGGTCTTGACGTCGCCTCCGATCCCGGTCCCGGTGGTCTCGGCGCCGCTCACCCGGATCGGCGCGCCCCAGCCGGCTCCGGGCCGTTTGGAGCTCACATAGACCGGCTCGTCGTTGTGCCAGGTCGCGTAGATCGTGTCCCGGTACGGCGAGGCGGGGCTGTGGTCGATCCAGGCCATCTGCTTGTCGGTCGCGGTCTGCGCGCCCGAGATGGTGCTGTCGAAGGACCAGGTGGCCCCGGAGTCGGTCGACTTGTAAAGACGCAGGCGCAGCTCGCTGCCGAAAATGGCGACGCCGATCGTGGTCGCCCACGCGGTGCCGTCGGAGGTCCAGTCCACGGTGGGATCGGTGTGGAAGGAGTCGTCAGGGGCGAAAGGCAGGAACGTCTGCCCCCAGGTGCGTCCGCCGTCGGTCGACCAGTACTGCGCCTGCTGCCCGCTCTCTTCGATGTTGTTGGACGCCGCGACGATCTTGTTCGGGTCCTGGTAGTTGACCCGGATGTCGGACTCGCTGCGCGGGCTCGGCGAGGAGCCCGAGATCCGCAGGTCGGCCCGCGCCGAGGCCTTGCCCCGCGGCGCCCGGGCCGGCTCGGAGAAGCCCGGCAGCAGGTCCTGGTGAGAGAGCATCCACTCGTGGACCTCTTTGAGGGCCAGGGGATAGCCCCCGGTGGGATCATCCGCCGCGAAAGCGCCCTCAGGGTGCGACCTGCGCCAGAGCACCCGCAGCCAGAGCGGCACCGGGATGAGGTCGTCCGCCTCCTGCGGCCGGAGGAGCGAGACGTCCTGGTTGTCCTCGATCAGGCGCTGGAGAGGGCTGTCGACGACCACGCGGCCGGCGGCGAGCTGCTGTTCGAGAGAGGGCCAGCGCCCCTCCTGCCCCTGCGCGCCGGCAGCGAAGGCGCCGGCAAGGCAGAGCAGCAGCAGTACCCCGGACGATTTGCGCATCTTGGGACCTTCCCGCCAACGACCGCATGAACAACTCGCATGAACAACTATTTGAAAGACTCTATCACAGAGGGTGTTTCGAGGGTGGGTGAAGGCGCCCTCTCCCGCTCGGGGTGGGGTGCGGTGGTCGCGCGGGGGAGGGGTCGGGGGAGGGGGCCTCGCTATCTCTCGTCTTTCCGGTGCCGCGGGTCGTTCCGCTGGTGCTGGAGGAGCTCCACCATCCGGACCAGGAGGTCCGGCCTCAAGGGCGTCCCCTCCCGCAGCGCGGCATCGCGCAGGAACCGCATCGCATCGGTCGCGTAGGGCTGGGCCTCGCGCTCCTCGAAGAGAGCCACCGTCTCCACGGCCAGGTCCCGGACCTCCCCCTCCCTCCCCTGCCGCAGGAGGGCCATGGCGAGCTCGAGGGTCACCAGGGCCGCGTCGAAGCCCAGCCCGCGCTCGAGGAAGGCATCGCGCAGCTCCCAGAGAGCGGTCTCGGCCTCCGTGCTGGCGGCCGGCCGTTCCCTCACCGAGAAGCGCCGCGGCACGATCTCCGGGTAGGCGTCGTCCTCTCCGGACCGGCCCCTCCGGTCCTCGGCGATCCCCAGGGCCGGACGGGACGGGCGCCGGCCCGCCGAAGCGATGCGATAGGAGTTGCCGAGGTGCACCCAGGCCAGGGCCTTGGCGTGCTCGACCCGCTCGGCCCCGTAGGTGCCGGGGTCCAGCCGCTCGGCGATGCGCAAGGCGAGCTTGGCGAGCTCCACCGCCTCCTCCGGATCATCGAGCCAGGCCTCGCGGCAGCGTGCCTCCAGCAGCTCGCAGACGGGGAGCGTCCGGACCTCCGCCTCGTCCCGGATCAGTGCCCGCCGCTCGTGCTCGGAGGCGCGGAGCAGCTCCAGGACCCGCTTTTCGGCGAAGGCTCCGACGAGGTTGCCGAGCCCGCGCATCACCCCGCCCAGGTTCTCTTTCCGCTCCTTCCGGTCCTCCCAACGCGCCCGGCGTTCCTCGAACCGGTGCCCCAGCCAACGGACGACGCCGGCCTGGCCGGGCTCGGCCTGGATCTCGTCGGCCGCCTTCTGGCAGGCGGAACATCCCATCAGGTGCCGCTCCAGCTCCCGGCGCGGGTCACGGCCAAGCTCGCCGCGCACGTAGCGCGCCAGGGTCTCCGGATCGGGATGGATGTCGCTCATGGGCCGGTCCTCGGCGTGTCCGGAATCCGCGCCATTGCACCCCTTGCACATGGCGTAAACAGGGCGTATGATTTCCGTGACGCAGAAGTTGTCTCGCGTGGCGAAGTCTAACGCAGTCCGTAACGTTTCCGCCGGCCCTGGCGACGCAGGGTGGAGTATCGCCGGCCGAACACACAACCGGCCCAGGGAGGAACGGCCTCGACCGGGCCCGACGCAGAGGAGGGATCAATCCATGAGCAGCGAACGAAACGGGGCCACCCCACTTCCCGCCAACGCCTTCGACGAGACGTTCCTGGCCGCGGTGGACCGCCTCGACGAGCCGGTGACGGCGGCCGAAGCCGAGGCGGCCGGAACTTGGGTGGCGCAGCCGATGCCCGGCAGCGGCTGGGGGGTGTTTCGCCGGGGTCAGAGCCCGGAACGGGGCGATGTCCCGGTCGCCACCTTCCGCCGTCGCGAGCGGGCCTTGCTGGCCACCGCGGTCCTGCCGGGCACGGGGCGCGACCCGCTGCTGCGGCTGCACCTGGAGCCGGACCCCGACGGCTTCGCCCTGGAGAGCCTGGGGGGCGAGGTCGAAGGGCACCTGCGCCTGTTCGACGAGAACCTGCGGGATGCGATGCACGTGGCGGAGTGCCTCCTGCGCTCCCCCGAGGCCCTCGCCCATCTCCTCGAAGCCGCCGGAGGCATCGCGCTCCGCGAGGCCGGCAGGCTCCTGTGGACCGCGGAGGGCACGGAGTCCCGGTAGGGGCGCAGCAGGGCGGCATGTCGGGCGGGTCGACGATCGTGCAGAACCGGGTCGTCCTCCCGCCCATGACTCATCCCCGGCCGGAATTTTCCCTGCCTGTATACTCTTGCACCTAACGGTGGGGAGTAGCCGCCCGGGGACGTCCCCGGGACGGGCGGCCGTCAAGACGGGGCTCACGCCCCCGGTCGTCCGGGAGAGGCTTTGACAGCTCTCTCGGCGAGACCACCACGACACGTCAACCGTGCCGTGGGGTTTCGCCTTTCTCCCCCACGGCCCGTCTCGGAAAGGAGATGGGCTCATGTCCGACACCTCCCTGTGGCTCTGGGTAGGGTTCAACCTCTTCATCCTCGCCATGCTGGCCCTCGACCTGGGGGTCTTCCACCGCAAGTCCCACGAGGTCTCGATCCGGGAGGCCACGGTCTGGAGCTGCGTCTGGGTGACAATGGCGCTGCTCTTCAACGCCGGGATCTGGTGGTTCCGCGGCTCCGAGCCGGCCCTGCAGTTCCTCACCGGCTACCTGATCGAGAAGTCGCTGAGCGTCGACAACATCTTCGTCATGGCGCTGATCTTCGGCTACTTCGCGGTCCGGCCGGTCTACCAGCACCGGGTGCTCTTCTGGGGTATCCTGGGAGCGCTGGTGATGCGGGCCGCCTTCATCCTGGCCGGCACGGCGCTGATCGAGTCCTTCCACTGGATCATCTACGTCTTCGGCGCCTTCCTCATCCTCACCGGGGTCAAAATGGCGGTTACGCGCGACTCCGAGATCCATCCCGAGCACAACCCGGTGCTCAAGCTGGTGCGCCGGCTGGTGCCGGTGACCTCGGGCTACCGGGAGGGCCATTTCTTCGTCCGCGAAGGCGGCCGGAGGATGGCCACGCCGCTTTTCCTCGTGCTCGTGCTCGTCGAGACCACCGACCTGGTGTTCGCCGTCGATTCGATCCCGGCGATCTTCGCCGTGACGCTCGATCCGTTCCTCGTCTACACCTCGAACGTGTTCGCCATCCTCGGCCTGCGCTCGCTCTATTTCGTGCTGGCCGGCGTGATCCAGAAGTTCGTCTACCTGAAGCTCGGGCTCTCCGGGGTCCTGGTGTTCGTAGGGACCAAGATGACCCTGGCCGACCTCTACAAGATCCCTTCGTCCGTGTCGCTGCTGGTGATCGCGTTCCTGCTCGCCGCCGCCGTCGCGGCCTCCCTGTGGAAGAGCCGGCGCGAGGAGGCCGCCCGCATCGAGCGCCTGCCGAAGGCTGAGGAGATGGAAGGATGAAGAGCTCGTACCGCCTCCTGCGCATTGCCGGGATCGACATCAAGATCCATTTCACGTTCCCGCTCATCCTGATTCTGGGAGCGTTCCAGTGGGCCAACCCCTGGGGAGCGCGCGGAGCGGCGTTCGGCGCCCTCCTGATGGCGACGCTCTTCGCCTGCGTGGTGCTCCACGAGCTCGGCCATAGCCTGGTGGCCCAGCGGCTGGGGGTGGAGGTGCGCGAGATCATCCTGCTGCCCATCGGCGGCGTGGCGCTGCTCGGCCGCATCCCGCGCCGCCCAATGCACGAGCTGCTCATCGCGGTCGCGGGTCCGCTGGTCAACGTGGTGATCGCCATCGTCCTGGCTTTCGCTCTGGGAGCGAGCGGCCGGCTGTCATTCGACGGTCGCGAGCTCGTCAGCCTGAGCCAGGCGGGCCCTTCGGCGGCCACCTTCCTCCACTGGCTCCTCGCCG
Organism: uncultured Holophagales bacterium; assembly: GCA_963842525.1. GTDB lineage: Bacteria > Acidobacteriota > Thermoanaerobaculia > Multivoradales > UBA5704 > UBA5704. The sequence goes on along the minus strand of CAWJGT010000003.1, from coordinate 1,682,585 downwards.
CCAACGTCACGCTGGTCCTCTTCAACCTGATCCCGGCGTTCCCGATGGACGGCGGGCGCATGCTGCGGGCGATCCTCGCCATGTTCCTCGGCTACATGCGCGCCACCCGGGTGGCGACCGTCATCGGCCAGCTCCTGGCGCTCGGGCTCGGCCTCTTTGCCATCTTCCAGGGGCAAATCCTGTTGGCGATGGTGGCCTTCTTCGTCTTCGTGGGGGCGGGCCAGGAGCGGGCGGCCGAGGAGGCGCGAGCCCTGCTCTCGACCCTGCGGCTCGGGGACGCCTACAACAAGCATGCGCTGCTCCTGCAGCCGGTCGATCCGGTCCACCGGGTGATCGACTACCTGCTGACCAGCTACCAGCCCGATTTCGCCGTCGTCCACGGCGGGCGGCTGTTGGGCGTCGTGACGCGGGATGCCGCCCTCCAGGCGCTGCTCACCGGCGACGCGGACGGCTATGTCACCGGCGTGATGAGCCGCGACGTCGTCCGCCTCGACGCCGGCCAGACCCTGGACCAGGCGCAGGAGGTCCTCTCGGAGCGCAACGCCTCGGTCGCCGCCGTGTTCGACGGCGAGCGCTTCCTCGGCCTGGTCAACCGGGACGACATCAACGAGGCGTTGCGGATCGCGGCCTTCCTGCGCCTGGCCGAAGAGAAGCGGCACGCGCAAGCGGCGGCGTGACGGAATCCGCCGCCGCGCCGGCTTGTTGCAGATCCCGGAGACAGGCCCCTCGTCTGTTATGATCTGACCGTGCCGAGCCGCCGCGCATTGACCCCGGCCCCCTTCTCATGGAACCGGGCCCTGCTCGCCCTGGCCCTGGGCGTGGCCCTGGCCGTCGGCGTAGCCGTCCCCCACGCTTCCGTCGCGGAGCATTCCGGCCCCCCCTCCGGCGTCGAGATCGACCACGGCGCCCAACACCCAGGCGACCCGATCCACTTCGAGGGCTCCCGGATCGAGCACCATCCCGGGTGCACAGCCTGCCTGCTGCAGGTACAGGGCGGCTCATACCTCACGGCGCCGGAGCCTCTTCCCCTGCCGATCCCGCTGGGGACGGCCTCCGTCGCAACGGAGCAGATCGCCCCGAAGATCCCTGTCGAGCTCGGCCCCGCCCGGGCCCCGCCGGCCTCCCTCCTCGCGTCCTAGAGCGGCCGTCCACCCGCCCGCGGGTGACGACCACGACGACGTCTGCGGCACCACGGTGCCCGCAGGCGGGACGTTCACTGGAGGAGAGAACGAGCATGTTCATTTCACGCTCCCGCCTTTGGATGGCGGGGATCTGTGCGCTGTACCTCCTGGCTCCCGCGGAAGCGCGGGCCCAGGAGGCCTCGACCGAGGACCCGATCACCGCGCTCCGCCGGGAGATCGATGCGCTGAAACAGGAATACGGAGATCGGCTCACCACCCTCGAACGGCGGCTCGCCGAGCTGGAGGCCGCCGGCCAGACCGGCACGCCGTCCGATGACGATGAGCTGGCAGCCCTGCGCGCCGCCGCGGCCGAAGCGGCAGGCCCGGAGGCAGGGCCCGCGGAGCCTTCCTCAGGCTGGGCCCAGCCGGTGGTGGCCGCGGGCGGCGAGCGGAACCTCAACCGGCTGAACCCGGAGATCTCGATCACCGGCGACGTCGTCGGCTTCACGACCGACCAGGGACCCGAGGATTTCAATGCCCGCGAGCTCGAGCTGAATTTCCAGTCGGCTCTCGATCCCTTCTCGCTGACCAAATGGACCCTCTCGTTCAATCCCGAGGAGGGGGTGGACATCGAAGAGGCATACGTCACCTATGCCGGGCTGCGCGGCGGCCTCTCGCTCACGGCGGGCAAGCTCCGCCAGAATTTCGGCCTCCTCAACCGCTGGCACCTGCACGCTCTCCCCCAGCTCGACTATCCGCTCGCGCTCCAGACCTACTTCGGGGCCGAGGGGCTGGCGCAGACCGGCCTCTCCGCCACCTGGCTGCTCCCGCGGCCGTGGGCGACGGCCAACGAGCTGACCCTGGAGCTGACCGATGGCGAGAACGAGGCCTTCGGCGGCGAGTCGTTCCAGCGCCTCGTCGGGCTTGCCCACCTCAAGAACTACTGGGACGTCAACCCGGCGACCTATGTCGAGCTGGGCCTGTCCGGCGCTGCCGGCGGCAACGGTTCCGGCGGCGACAGCCGGGTCTGGGGCACGGACTTCACCGTCCACTGGCAGCCACCGGACAAGGCCCTTTACCGCGAAATCACCTGGCGGACCGAGCTGCTGCGCTCCGAACGGGACGACGCAGAGGGGATCCGCAACAAGGCCTGGGGCGGCTACACCTATCTCGAAGGGCTCCTGCGGCAGAACCTCTACGCCGGCCTGCGCTACGACCGGGTGGAAGACCCGTTCGACGCGGACCACGTGGTCTGGGGACTCTTCCCGAGCCTGACCTGGTGGCAGAGCGAGTTCGTCCGCCTGCGCGGCGAGTACGGCTTCCTGAAAGATGACCTGAGCGGCGACTCCGAGAAGCGGTTCAGCCTGCAGATCGTCTGGTCCGCCGGCCCCCACAAGCACGAGACCTACTAGGCCCATAGGAAGGAAGAAGAGCCATGCGCAAAGCATTGAACATACTGACGATCCTGCTGCTCGCCCTGGCCTTCGGCGGCGCTACCGCCTGGGCGGCTCCCGTCAAGGTGGTCACCACCCTGCCGGCCTATGCCTCGATCGCCCAGTTCGTCGGCGGCGACCGTGTGCAGGTCCAGTCCATCGCCCGCGGCGACGAGGACGCCCACTTCGTCAAGCCCAAGCCCTCCTACGCCCTGATGCTCAAGGACGCCGGCCTCTTCGTCACCACGGGCCTCGATCTCGAGCTCTGGGCGCCGGTGCTCATCGACAAGTCGGGAAACAAGAAGATCCGCGAAGGCCAGCCGGGCTATGTCAACGCCAGCCAGGGCATCCCGCTGATGGACGTGCCGGTCAATCCGAGCCGGTCGGCGGGCGATCTTCACATTTATGGCAACCCGCACATCCACACGAGCCCGCTCAACGCCAAGATCATCGCCCGCAACATCGCCAACGGCCTCAAGCGGGTGGACCCGCAGGGGGCGGCCACCTATGATCAGCGGCTCGCCGAGTTCCGGAAGCTGATCGACCGCGACCTCTACGGCGACCAGCTCCCGCAGATCCTGGGCGCCGGCACCCTGGACAACCTGGCGCGCCAGGGCAAGCTCATCCCCTTCCTCCAAGCCAAAGACTACAAGGGAAAAAAACTGATCGATTACCTGGGCGGCTGGCTGGGCAAGGGGATGAGCTTCCGCGGCAAGGAGCTGGTGACCTACCACCAGAGCTGGGCCTACTTCACGCGCCTCTTCGGCCTCCAGGTGGCCGGCGACGTGGAGCCCAAGCCGGGCATCCCGCCGTCGGCCAGGCACGTGCACGAGCTGATCGAAAAGATGAAAGCGGACGACATCAAGGTCGTGATGGCCCCATCCTACTACCCGCCGAACCAGGCGAAGGCCATCGCCGAGCGGACCGGCGCAGATGCGGTCATCGTCCCCCTAGGCCCGGACGGCACCGGCCCGAACGCCTACTTCGGCCTGATCGACCGCTGGGTGAACGAGCTGGCCAAGGCGTACCAGGGGTGAGCCCTCACCCCCCTACCCCCCTCTCCCAACCGCACTCCCACTCCCCCGGGAGAGGGGGGAAAAGGCACTCCCATGGAAGTTCTTGGGTGGGGGCGCCCCTCTCCCGGTGGCTTGGGAGTGCGGTTGGGAGAGGGGACGGGGGTGAGGGTCCACCGCGGCCAGCTCTACCAAGAAGGAGTCGCAGGATGCTCGAAATGCTCGCGTTCATGGCCGCCCCGTTCGCGGCCTGCCTGATCCTGGTGGGGATCCATGGCTACCTGGGCCTGCACGTCCTGCTGCGCCAGGTCATCTTCGTGGACCTGGCGCTGGCGCAGATCGCCGCGCTCGGCGCGGTCGTGGCGTTCGTCCTCGGGCATCCGGTCGGGAGCGCGGCCTCGTTCGCGTACTCGCTGGGCGCGGCCGTGCTCGGCGCCCTGATCTTCAGCTTCACCCGCACGCGCACCCACGAAAGCAAGGTCCCGCAGGAGGCGGTCATCGGCATCACCTATGTGATCGCTTCCGCCACGGCCATCCTGGTGGCGGACCGGGCGCCCGAGGGGGCGGAGCACATCAAGGAGCTGCTCGCCGGCTCGATCCTCTGGGTCACCTGGGGGACGGTGATCAAGGACCTGGTGATCTACGCGGCGGTCGGCCTCTTTCACTATCTTTTCAGGCGCCGCTTCATCATGATCTCGGAGGACCCGGACCGCGCCTATGCCGAAGGGATCAATGTCCGGCTCTGGGACTTCCTCTTCTACGTCTCCTTCGGCGTGATCATCACCCTGTCGGTCGAGATCGCCGGCGTCCTGATGGTCTTTTCCTACCTGGTGGCTCCGGCAATCATCGCGCTGGGCACCAGCGACCGCTGGGGAGCACGCATCGCCATCGCCTGGGCGGTCGGCTTCCTCGCCAGCGCCGTGGGCCTGATCGCCTCCTACCAGGTGGACTTCCCCAGCGGGCCCGCAATCGTCTGCTCGCTGGGGCTCTTCCTGCTGCTCTTCGCGGGCTGGCGGGTGGTGCGGACCCGCCAAACCCGCGCGAGCCAGGGGTGACCGCCTCAGACCAGGGCGCGGGCCAGGGCAATCTTGCCGGCGTGATCGAGGAGGAGCCCTCCCGCGGCGTCGAGCAGCCAGGCGAAGTCGCGGGGTGACGAGACAAGGGCGTCGGCCACGTTGAGCGCCGCCATCAGGTCGGGATCGAAAAGAGCCAGGTGGCCGACGAGCCGACCGTCCCGGTGGATGGGATAGCCCTCGGCGTCCGGGTCGGGTCCGAGCTGATAGCGCCGGCTCCGGCCCGTGCCAGGGAGCACGGCGGCACAGAGCTGGGCGGCATCCTCGGCCGCGAAGCGGGCCATCGGGACGTCGCCGCGGCGCAGCGACTCCCCTTCCCGCAAGACGGCATGACCGCCAGGGAACCGCTCCAGGTGCCAAGGCCCGGCCACATCCGCCTCGGAGCCGGTCCAGGGCTCGTCGCGGTGGGCCATGAGCTGAAGGTAGCCGGGATCGAAGACGTGCTGGGGGACGAGAGGGTTGCCGGATGCTTCAGGGATGTCCGCCTGGGTGGACGGACGGCGGGTGGTACCATCTTCATGGTCGCGCATTGGGTCACTCCTTTGCGTGGCTGGGGTCCGGGTGAGGTCTGCAACTCACTCGGGCCCGCTTTCCTGGGTACGACATCGAAGGTCACGACGGCGGATCGGTCTGGATCGGATCTGCTGGCTCGGTCTCACCTCCTCCCGCGAGAAGTTCCTGCTGCGGATGTCCAAGACTAGACGAGGAATGAGGCGGAAGTCAAGAGGGCCGGGCGACCTTCGCGGACAGGAGCGACGGCTCTCTGGAGCGCGGTCCCGGTCACTGGGACCGCGCGACGCGTCACCCGGACCGCGGATCCTGCAAAGGGACCTGGCGCCCGGCCATGCGGACCGCGGTCCCAGTGACAGGGACCGCGCTCCCTCTGACCGGACGCACGGTCCGCACAGCAGGGAGCACGGGTCCGGCCTGCGGACCGGCCGACCGGTGCCGTGTCTCTCCAGACCGATGACTGGGACCACGGTCCGCGTCGCTGGTCGCTGTGGCCCGCGCCGGGGTCTCGCGAGCTCAGAAGCCTCGACCTTGCTCGATCCGACCCGGCTGGCGGCCCCCATTGCTGGAGCGGCCGGTCCGGACGCCGGGCTGCCAGGACGCTATGGTAGAGCGGCTTACGGTGCGGCAGAGACTGAATCCATAGGAAGCGGTACACTGGCGCGAATGCCGCGAAACCCGCCGTTCGCCGCCGTCCTGCGCCGGCTGGACCGTGTCCCGAGCTGGCAAGCCACGGCCTGCGGGCTTCTGATCGGCGGGCTTGCCGGGTTTACCCTGACATCGGCCCTGCCCTGGCCCACGGCTCTGGCAGGATTCGTAATCCTCCTAGGCGCTGCCGCACGGCTCGCCTGGAGCGGTGAGCCGGTCGAGGAGATGATCCTTCCCACCGAGCCCGAGCCTCTGGTCGACCTGATCGCGATTCCCGCAGGCACCTTCCGGATGGGCAGCCCGGAAGAGGAAGAAGGAAGATTCGGCAGCGAGGGGCCACTCCACGAAGTGACTGTCTCCGCCTTCCGGTGCATGCGCTTCCAGGTAACGCGGCGCCTGTATGCCGAGATCCTGGGCGACGACCCCGGCTGGCCGGAAGGCGCTGCCGGTGATCGTCCGGTCAACAACGTCTCGTGGCTTGACGCCGCCCGATTCTGCAACGCGTTGTCCGCAAAAGAAGGCCTCACCCCCTGCTATGCGATCGAAGGCGATGCCGTGTCCTGGAACCGGGCGGCGAACGGCTACCGCCTCCCCACCGAAGCGGAGTGGGAGTACGCCTGTCGCGCCGGAACGCAGACCCGCTGGTCGTTCGGAGACAACGTGACCGAGCTCGAACAGTTCGCCTGGTTCGCCGGCAACTCCCAGAACGAGCCCCAGCCTGTGGGCGCGCGCAAGCCCAATCCGTGGGGCCTCCACGACATGCATGGGAATGTCTTCGAATGGTGCTGGGACTGGTTCGGGCCCTACAGAGCCGAGCGGCAGGCCGACCCATCGGGGCCCGAGAAGGGACCGGGCCGCGTGCTGCGGGGGGGCTCCTTCGACGACTCGCCCAGGTACCTGCGCTCCGCGGACCGGGGCAGGTTCGAGCCCGGGTACCGGGACAGGAACGTCGGCTTCCGCTGTGTGCGCGCCCCCCGCCACCAGCCTTGATCTCTTGCCTTTTGACCTTTTTCCCCCTGCGAAGCAGGGGCGAATTTTTTGTGAGATATCTGACAATCGTCGTCAAACTGACAACAACAATCCCCGGTACGAGCGAAGGCTGCGCACCAGGCGGTCAGCGCCCAGCAGGCGTAGCTCTGGTCGATGAAGCCCTGCTCGTACGTCGGCCCGATGTCGGCGAGCAGAGCCTTCGCCCAGGGTTCACACCCTGGGCTACCGAATGGCGCCCTCCGGGCTCGCAAGAACGGCAGTCGAAGTGCCCAGAATTCGAGAGCCCGGAGGGCGGGACTGGGTAGCCCCGGGTGTCAACCCGGGGCGATCGGGCGCAGCTCGGTAGGTTTGATGCGCATGGGGACAGAGGGGGTGAGATCCAGCCCATGCCGGCACGGACCTTGCCGAGGCGTCCTGCCGAGGCGAGCCGCCGCTTCCTCCAAGGTCAGTTGCATGACAGCGGATTGTCAGGGGCCAGACAACTCATGTCAACCGGGAAAAAATCGCCCGCCCCCGCTCCGCAGGGGCGGAAAAAGAGCAAAGGGTCAAGGGCTCAAGGCTGGCGGCGGGGGGCGCGCACACAGCGGAAGCCGACGAACCCGTACCGGAACTCGGGCTCGAACCCGTCCCGGTCCGCGGAGCGCAGGACCCAGGGCGCGTTGCTGAAGGAGCCCCCCCGCAGCACGCGGTACTGACCCGACGTCGGACCTGTCGGGTCCGTCTGAGCTTGCGGTGTGTAATCCCCGAGCCAGTCCGCCACCCACTCCCAGACGTTGCCGTGCATGTCATGGAGGCCCCATGGGTTGGGCTCTTTCCGGCCTACCGGATGTGGCTTGCCGCCGGAATTGCCGTCAAACCAGGCGTAGCGGCCGGTCTGGTTCTCGTCGCTGCCGAACGACCACGGTGTCCGGGTGCCTGCACGCGCCGCATATTCCCATTCCGCTTCCGTGGGCAGGCGACCGCCGAGGGAGCGGCAAAACGTTTGCGCTTCGGACCAGGTCACGTCCGTCACCGGCAGCTCGGCGTTGCTCCCGCGGCCTGGAGGCAGACGCCGATATTGGGCGTTGGTCACCTCCGTCCTGCCGATCCAGAATTCGCCCAGGGTGACGCGGTGAGCCGGCCTCTCACTGGGATCCGCAAGACGATCGTCCACTGCGGAGCCCATAATGAAGGTTCCGGGGCAGATGCGAACAAAGACCACTCCCTGGACTGTGATCTCCTGCCCGGGCCGGCAGGGGAAGGCCGCCACGGCCAGACCGCCCAGGGCAAGGCCCAGACATGTCCCGATCCCCAGCCACAGGCGGCCCGGCCGGCGCAGGCGGACCGGCGGCAAGCCGCCGCCCAGCCCCATCTCCCGGAGCATCGCCTTCTCAGCCGGCGGACGAGTCTCCCAGGCCCAGGGCAATCGGATGTGCTCGTCCCCGCCCATTCCCGCAGGCGCCACGGCCGCGAGATGGAGCGGGATCAATTCGCGCAACGCCCCCTGAAACAGGGCGTAGAGCTCGCGCACGGCCTCGCCGGCCTGTTTGCCCCACAGGCGCAGCAGGGCCCTCTCCATCCGCAGGAGCTGATAGGCCGGAGTGCCTTCCCCCGACGCCGCCTCGCCGGTCCGCCGGCTGAGCTCCTTTTCATAGAGATCCTCCCAGATCTGCAAAGCCTGGCCGAACAGGGTGGCGGGAGCGATCCCACCACCAGCAGGTTGCACCTCTGCCTCCCGCAGCTCGTTCAGCCGGCGGGCGCGGTCGGCGGGCTTCCAGGCGAGACGCCCCGAGGGCCCCGCCTGGGCTTCGGCCCGCAAGGCGTGCAGGGCCCAGGGCGAGGTGGCGAGCTTGAGCCGCCGGCGGATCTGCAGGGCGGTGGCCTCGGCAATGGAGGACGGAGCCAGGGCGCAGGCCGCGGCCCAGGCAGCGTCGTCGAGCGAGGGGGCGGACCGTGCTCGCGGCGAAGACGCGGTCCGGCCGCCCAGGAACGCCACGAGGCCGGCGGGAGGCACCAGTGGAAGGCCGTGCCGGGCGAGGATCGGCCTCAGGCCCTCCGCGCCGTCGCCGAAGCCCACAAAGGCGAGGTGCGGCCAGTGGGAGAGGTTGCGCAGCAGGGCTTCGATGACCACGCGGCGGTCGTCGGCCGCGTGCTGCCGGGCGAGGAGGCGGCCGTCGGTGAGGACGGCCACCAGGGTTTCGTCCCGCCGCTCGTCGATCTCGGATGGGGCGAAGACAGCGCCCTCGGCAGTGACGAGCCGGTCGGGAAGGCCGTGGAACGTGGCTCGCTCGACCGGCAGGCCATGGGCGGCAAGGCTGGCCTGGATCTCTTCGGCAAGAAGCAGCAGGGTGGGGTCATCGACCGCCTCATCGACCCAAAGCCAGACTTCACGGTGGTAGCGCGCCCGGTGAAAGATCAGCCGGGGGATGCCGGCCTCGCGCGCCGTGGCACGCACGGTGGCCGCGGCATCCAGGCGGCGGGTGGGCTCCTCCGCCACGAAATGGCCGATCCCCCAGACGAGGGCGTCCTCCTGGCGGGCGTCGAGGAGTTGGAGACCCGGGAGCGGAGCCGGGGTGAGGAAGACCCGCGGCGGCCCCTCGCGGCTCGGCAGAGGCTCGGGCGCCGGCAGCCAGCTCCGGCGGCGCAGCGCGAGCCAGAGCCCGCCGGCCGTGGCGAGCGCGAGGAGCCCTAGCCCGAGGGCCGGCCAACCCTGCCACGCGGGCTCGGGCGGGTTGACGGTCTCCGTCACAGCCGGCGCAGGTTTCTCGCCTGCGACCGGCTCGGGAGGGCGCAGCTTGCCGGCAACCGCAGGAGGTGGCTTAGGAGGCGGAGACCAGACGGTGTCCGGCCCCAGAGCGGCGCAGAGGCCCAGGAGCGCAAGGACGGCCGCCGGCCAGCCCAGGCGCCGCCAGCGGCTACGGCTCCCGGCGGGCCTGCGGCCTACCTCAGCGAACCGTGGCAAGGAGCTGCGCGCCAACAATTCCTGCTCCGCCCGCTCGCTCCAGGCATCGAAGACGCGGTCGAATGCAGTGCGCTCGTCCAGGGACTTCACGAGCACGGCACGCAGCACCGAGCGGAGCCTCTCCTGGTCTCGTCCTGCCGGATCAGCGAGGTCCGGCGTGCGAGCGAACACCTCGCGCAGGCGCAGCAGCTCGGCGACGCCGGCCCGCAGCCCGGCCTCGCGCAGGGCGGCGAGCAGGGGCTCGAGGCCGAGGTTGCTCATGACTCATTCTACTTTGTCAGCGTCCCTAGCTCTGCTGCGCGAGCGTCCACCAGCTCCCTGAACTGCCGTACGCCAGCCCCGCAGGGGCGGTCGGAATTAGCCCGGGCCTTCAGCCCGGGAAGGGAAGGCCCCCCCCTCTCCATTCAGCCCCGGTAGGGGCGGCAGGAGATCGGCGGCCAAATTCCTGTCGCCCCTGGCGGGGCTCCTGAGGGTTGGGATGCCCGGTTCCCGGGATTGAAATCCCGGGCTAATTCCGGCCGCCCCTGCGGGGCTGGCAATGTACCACCGAGGCAATCTGACAAAGTAGAACGAAGGGGTCAGCCGAGGAGGGCCAAGTCGTCGCGGTCTTTGATCAGGGCCGAAACGGCCGGCAGCTCGGCCAGACGGCAAAGGGTAAGCCGCTCCGCGGTGACGCCGCCGCGGGCGGAGAGCACGGTGAGCCAGATGAGCAGCTCGGCCGTGGCCGGCTTCTTGCGGACCTCGCGCCCGCGCAGCTCGAGGAAACGCTGGACCGCTGCCTCGCGCACCGTGGCGGAAAGGCCCGGGAAGTCGCCGATCCGGGCCTCGACGGCGCGGCGCAGCAGCTCCTCGGTGAGCTCGATGTGGTGGAAGACGCAGCGGCGCAGGAACGGCTCGGGCAGCCGCCGCTCGCTGTTGCTGGTGATCACCACGACCGGCGGCGGTGCCCCTTTCCGGCGGCTCACCTGGCGGTTGCTTTCCGGTACGTAGAAGGTGTGCTGATCGAGGACGTTCAAGAGGTCGTTCGGAAAGTCCCGGGGCGCCTTGTCGATCTCGTCGATGAGCACGACCGAGGGACCGTCCACCTCGTAGGCCTGCCACAGCGGCCTTTTCTCGACGAAATCCGCCTTGGCGATGGCCTCGACACGGCCCACCTGGGCGGCGTGGAGGTAGGCGACTGCGTCGAAGTGGTAGAGGAGGTCCTCGGCGGTGGTGGTGCTGCGCACGTAGAGAGGGAAGAGCTCGACGCCGAAATACCAGGCGAGGTAGTGGCCGACCTGGGTCTTGCCGGTTCCGGGCTCGCCGGTGAGGAGGAGCGGCGCGCCCACGGCCAGCGCGACGTTGACGGCGTCCACCAGCCCGGGGTCCGGCCGGTAGAGGGGCGCGGCCACCCCGTGGCTGCCGAGCGATGCGGGAAGCTCGCGCCGGGCCAGGGCTTCCCGGCGGCCCGGGCCGTGGTCGTCCGGCGACAGCAGCTCGAAGGGGAGGGGCTCGCTCAAAATGGTTCGTCGTCGACGGGCAGGGCGCCTCCCTGCTCGCGTTGCAGGCGTTTCAGCAGATCGTACCACGAGCCCTTCTGCCCCTCTTCGAGAAGGGCGACAGTCTGCTCGAAATTGCCGCCGGTCCGCTGGAAGATCCGCCGGGCGACGTCGGTCTGGATGCCCGCATCGCAGCTCGTGTTGCCGGGATCGCGCAGGAACTTGCGCAGGTCGGCCTCCGCGACGTCGCCGAGCGGCGGCAGCGCGGTGAAGAGGAAGGCGGGGCTCTGGCACCAGGGCTCGCTCTCCTGGTCCGCCAGGACCTTCCTCAGGCGCTGGTGCCGGGCCGGCTCGGCCTCGGCAGCCAGGAAGGAGACGAGGCGCAGGTCCGCCGGGCAGTGGACGGTGAGGAATTCGCTGGAGAAGCGAAGCCACTCGCCGAGCTGCGGCGGGCTCAGCGGCGGCTGGTGGCCTTCGCCGAAACAGCCCCAGTCGAGCCAGAGGACAGCCCGCCGGCCCGGCCGCAGCGCCTTCGGGGCATGCCGGCGCAGCAGGTGCTGCGTGACCTCGTTGGCTTCCGCTTCGAGCTGCAGGTGCAGCTCATGCCGGAGGTCCTCGCGAAGCTGCGTCCGGCGCTGAGGGAATTCCAGCCGCCGCCACTTGATCGCAGCAAAGGGCTCGACTTCCAGCTCCAAGTCGTGCTCGAGCTGCGCGGCCAGGGAGTGAATCGCATTGCCCGGCGCGGCATAGGCGACGAGGGCCAGGGTGCGGAAGCCGTCGCCGCGGACGAGCTCGCGCAGGTCACGGGCGACGAGCGCCTTCTGCTCCCGGCGGTCGAGCCGGAGGCGCGCATACCGGTCCTGGACGGCGACGGCCTGATACGCCGGCGTGCTCCAGGCACGGTACGAGGCGGCAACCGCCAGCGTGGCGGCTTCCTGTCCGGCATCGTCGCGGGCGACCTCGTGCAGGGCCGCGACCGGGTCCTCGCCGCGGCCGAGCCAGCGGCGCAGCCAGGCGAGGGCGACCGAGGTGGACTCGGGCGTCCAGGCCGGCAGCCGGCGCCAGAGGACAAGAGGAACATTGCCGTCCAGGGCCTGCGCGGCGGCGCCGAGGCCCGCGGTGTTGAGGTAGAGCACGGAAGGCCGGTGGCCGGCCTCCTGGAAAAGGCCCGCCAGGCGGCCGAGGGGGAGCCGGTCGACGGTGCCCTCCCGGTCCCCGTCCAGGACAAGGGCCGGACGGCCGCCCACCACCTCCCCGGTCGCATAGACGTAGACGACATGAGGACGCATGCCGGCGAGAGCCTTCTCCAGCTCCAACCGCGTCCGCACGACGCGCAGGTAGCCCGGATCGCGGCCGGTCGGCCAGACGTCGCCGAGCACCTCCGCGACCGCCCTCGGATGCATGGGGTCGTGGAGCTTGCCGGCCTCGGCGGCGGCAGCCGGCGCCACGACGAGCACGTTGCACGGGGCCGTCGTGGTGAAATCGCCGGTGGGATCGAGGGTCCGGATCACCTCGAAGATCCAGCCGGCGGGAGCCATCTCCGCCAGGACGCGGCCGTTCCAGGAGGTCAATCGCCAGGGCAGGCCGGCGAGGAGGGCGTCCTCGGTACAGACCCGCAGGCGGGCCGGCCCCCGCAGCGGCGTCGGCTGCGGCGCGGGCTCGGGCGCGCCGAAGAGGACGCGCAGCACCGGCTGCCACTGGGGAGCCGGCCCGAAGAGGACCCTGGCGAGGGACTCGCCCCAGGATGACGGGACGGCGAAGTCACCGCTATGGTCGAGAGCCGCGGCGATGGGCGCCACCTCGGCCTGGATCTCCTTCCAGGGCCGGCTGGCAGAGCCGATCGCGTCGGTCCCCGGGAGGTGGTAGTGCACCTCCAGGACGTCGTCCCGGCGCTCCAGACGGACCGTCAGCGTGTACTCCCGGGCCGGACCGGTGGTAGGCGGCCTTGGGACCGGCGGAGGGACGGGCGTCGTCCCTGAGCCTGCGAGGGCCAGAAGCCTGCGGGCAAGGCCGGTCAGCTCCCTTTCCCGATCCGGCCACGAGAGGCCCGCCAGCGGCTCCTGCGGCGAGCCGATCCCCTGGAAGGCCGTCAGCTTCCTTGTCCGCCGCCGGCCGGTCCGCTCCTCGGCGAAGGCGATTTCGCGATCCGCCAGGCAGTCGCTCCAGAAGATGGGAATGACCTTGAGCTCGCCGGCCGCCTCCCGGGCCAGGATGCGGGGCAGCTCCTGCGTCATGATGAAGTCCGAGGCCAGGAAACCCGCCGACACGATCAGCACCGCGGCAGTTGCGCCTTCGAGCGCCTCGTCGAGCTTTTCCTGCCAGCGGTCTCCAATCTGGAGGCTCTGATCCGTCCACGACTGGACGAGCCCGTCCCGTTCGAGCAGCCGGAGGTGGATCCGGACCTGTTCGAGGATTGCGCCATCCTCGTGGCAGTAGCTGACGAAGACCTTGGGCCGGATCAGGTTCTTCTCCTCACTCGTGGAGTGAATAGAGAAAAGCTACCGCGAAGCACGGCTTTCCGGCAAGGCGCTGCCGCGCTGCGAAGATCCTGTATAGTGGCGCCGAACCCTCACTTCCATAGGAGAGCGCGCTATGAGCCTGGAAAGCTTGATCATATTGCTGATCGTCGGGCTGATCGCCGGATGGCTGGCAGGAAAGCTCGTGCGGGGCGGTGGCTTCGGCCTGGTGGGCGATATGGTCGTGGGCGTGATCGGCGCGTTCCTCGGCGGCTGGCTGTTCGGCAAGCTCGGGATCGGGGCCGGCGGCGGCCTCCTCGGCTCGATCATCGTGGCGTTCGTCGGCGCCGTCATCCTGGTGCTCCTGCTGCGCTTGATCAAGAGGGCCTGAAGCCCTCACTTCCTCACTTCTTCTTGAGCCGGTCGGCCACGGCGCGCAGGGCGGCCTGGGCCTCGTCGTGGAACCAGTGGTCCATGAGGAGGTCCAGCTCTCCGGCGAGCCCTTCGTCCATGCGGCGGACGAGGCCGGCGCGGGCGGTCTGGCGGGTAAGGGCCATGGCGCGCGGCGGCAGCTTCAGGAGGCCCTGGCACCACTCGACGGCCCGCTCGATCACGCGCTCGGGCGGGACGACCTCGTCGACGAGGCCGATCCGCGCCGCTTCCGCGGGCGGCATGAGCTGCCCCGTCACGCAGAGGCGCTCCGCCGTGCGCGGCCCCAGAACCAGCGCGATGCATTGGTGGATCGCGGCGGGCATGGGGAGGCCCACCGGCACCTCGTTGAAGCCGATCCTGAAGTCACCGCCGGCCATGATCCGGTAGTCGCAATAGATGGCGAGGACGGCGCCGCCGGCCGGGCTGTGGCCGGTGATGGCCGCGGCAATGGGGATCCGCGAGGCGGCGAGGTTCCGCAGAACCCCGTAGAGGGACTCCCAGAGGCGGCGGATCGCCGGCCGGTCGAGTTGGAGCAGGAGAGGGATGTCGAGCCCTCCCGAGAACCGGCCCGGAGCGCCGGAGAGGACGAGCGCCCGCGCCCCTTCCTCCGGGGCCTGGGCCACGGCCGCGGCGAGCGCATCCATCAGCCCGGATTCCAGGGCATTGACCGGCGGACGCGACAGGCGCAGCTCGCGGACGGGACCGTGATCGATCGTGGTGATCATGGTGCAATTCTACGATGTTGCGAGCCGCGTTCCCCCTCTCCCGGTCGGTGGGAGGGCGATGGGAGAGGGGGTCAGGGGGTGAGGTTCAAGGCACGGGCCATGACGAAGTAGATCGCGTTCTCCTCCATCGTCCCCTGGAAGAGGTGAGCGTGCGGGCCGCGGGCGAAGATCACGACGTCCTCGCCTCCGTGGGTCTCGGAGCCCATCGGAACGAGCGCCTGCTGCTTGAAGGTCGGCGCCTGGGTGTCCACATCGGTCAGGTCGGGCCGCTCTCCCGGGACGGCACCGGGACCGTTCGCATACCCCAGAGTCGTATAGGGCTTGCCGTCCGCCGCCTTGGCGGGCTCAGTCTCCGGCAGCCCGGTCTTCTCGTTGTTGGTCACCACCAGGCCCAGGATCGGGTTGCCGCGCGCGGGATAGCCGCTCATGGTGAAGACGTGGCTGTGGTCGGCCGTGACGACGATCAGGGTGTCGTCCCCGGCCAGCTTCGCCGCCCGCTCGACGGCTCGGGAGAGCTCGGCGGCATCGCTGAGGGCCAGGTAGGCGATGCCCGCGTGGTGGCCGTGGTCGATCCGCCCGGCCTCGACCATGAGGAAATAGCCTTTGGGGCTCCGCTGGAGGATGCGGATCGCCTTCTCGGTCATTTCGGTCAGGGAGGGCTCTCGGAGCTTGCCGGGCTCGGCCGCCTCGCGCTGCCGCCGCTCCATTTCGAACATCATGTGGGACGGCTCGAAGAGTCCCAGCACCGGGCCGGTCTTCGTTGGATCGACGGTGTCGAAGCCCGCCTTGTCGAAGACGTAGGCGCCGCCGCGCGCAGCCCACTCCGCCGCCAGGTCGCGGTCCTTCCGGTCGCCTTTGCGTTCCCGGTACTCGGGATCGTCGGCCGTGGCGAGAAGGAACTTCGACCGGCCGCCGCCCATCGCCACTTCCAGGCCCTGGCTGGCCTTGCCGTTCATGGTCGCCGGCCTGACCTTGAATTCGAGGAGCTGGCGGGCGATGTCCGGATAGCCGGCCGCCGCGGCCTCGGGGCTGATCTTCGCCAGATCGACATCCGATTCGGTGTCGCGGGCCGGCGTGTGCGAGTAGCAGGCGCCAGGGGTGGCATGGGTGATCCGGGCGGTTGACACCACGCCGGTCCACATCCCGCGCTCCTCGGCCTGCTCCAGGATCGTCCGTAAACGGTTTTCAGGTTTGGCCGAGGCGGTGAAGTCGTTGCCGATCACGTTGGGCGCGATCGACAGCATGCCGTCATTGGTCTTGCTGCCGGTGACGATCGCGGTCATGGTCGGCGCCGAGTCGGGCACCTGCTGGTTGACCTGCCAGGTCTTCGAGTGGGCGAGGTAGGGGAACTTCTCGAAGCTCAGCTCGTTCTCCTCCCCCTTCATCCCCTTCTGCTGGCCGTCGAAGATGCGGGCCGCCGTGATGGTGGTCACCCCCATGCCGTCGCCCACGAAGAGGATGACGTTGCGCGCCTTGCGGCGGTTCGGCTTGATGCGCGCGTTGCGCTCGACCACAGCTCGTCCGCGGGCGAAGAATGACTCCTTGGTGTCCGGCGGCGACTGGGCGCGGAGCGGCGTCAGGCTGCCCAGGGCGAGTGTGGCGCAGAGGGTCAGGGCCAGGGTCTTCTTCATCTTTCGTCCTCTTGCTCTGGTTGATTTCCTCACGGCAAGCATCGCACGTCCCGCGCCTCCGCGTCCTCCTCGGCGAAGCGCAGCAATGCATCGCCTTCCCGCTCGAGCTCCGCCAGCGTCCGCTTGTCGAGCTTTCCAAAGGGTTCGAGGATCAGGACCGCGGCTTTCTTCTTGCGCTCGATCTTCCAGGTCCCGGCGACGAAGCCGTCGACCAGGAACGTTGCGCGTACCTGGAGATTCTTGAGCGTGACCCGCGGGCGGTGCTCGTCGGCGATCACTCGGGTGCGATCGTCGTGCGACAGCACCAGGTTGTCGAAATCCGGCAGGAAGCGGACCGGCGCCGGCGTATCCTCCGGCGGTCGCGGTGCCTCCGGGAGATCGAACAGCTCACGTTTCCGCGCATCGCGGAAGGTGACGAGAGAGGGCCGGAGCTCCTCGAACACCTCGCGCAGACCCTGCAGAGCGGACCACGCCTGCGCATCGCCGGGCGTCGCAGGCCCGAACGCGGCGAGGTAGCGCCGGACCAGCGTGTGCGCCGGCGCAGGCTCGGCCGGAATCTTTGTACCAAGCCATGCATCCGCCATGGCGAAATCGGCCGCCGCGGGAAACCCCCACCGTTCCTCGGCCGGGACCTGGACGAGCGGGAGGTGCATGCGGATCGCATAGGCCATCGCGCGCTCGTCAGCCTGCGGATCCTTCGTCTTCAGATGGACCCGAAAGCCATCGAAAGTTCCAGGGAAAAACGCGCGCGCGTCCGTCTCCAGGGCGGCAAGGTCGAGGCCCTTCGCGCGGTCGCGAAGGATCGATTCCAGGCCACGTGCGAGCGCCGGCTGCAAGGCGCCCCGCAGCCCGACGTAATCGGCGGCGCTCATCAGGTGGAGGGTGCCGCGCATCGCCGTCACGCGGACGATCCGGCGTTCGCGGAGCGGGTCGAGGAGATCGTCGCGGCGAAACCCTTCGAGACGCGTCCACAGACCTGCGAACGGGGGCCTCGCCAACTGCGCCTGCAAGCCGACGAGCTGCTCGACGGCCGCGAGCGCCGTAGTCTTTTCCCGTGCGAGCAGCATCTGCCGTGCGAGCAGGGCGCGGTTGAGCTGGCGGGTGGTGAGGGTCGGAGCGGTGGCTGTCATCGGCTCAGCGAACCTCGAACACCGCCTCGACCTCGACCGCCACGTCGTAGGGCAGCGCGCTCACACCGACCGCCATGCGGGCATGCCGCCCGGCCTCGCCCAGGATCTCCACGAAGAGGTCGGACGCTCCATTGATCACCTGTGACTGCGCCACGAAGTCGGGCATGGAGTTGACGAAGCCGGCGATCCGGACGCAGCGGACAACGCGGTCCAGGTCGCCGTCGAGCGCCGCGCGCAGGTGCGCGAGCAGGTTGAGCGCACAGAGCCGCGCGGCCTGCTGGCCCTCCTCGATCCCGAACTCCCGGCCGAGCTTTCCAATGAAGCGCCGCTCGCCGTTCCACTGCGAGAGCTGCCCTGTGAGGAAGATGAGATCCCCGGTCCGAACGAAGGGCACATAGTTGGCACCGGGCGCGCTCGGCGTCGGCAGCTCGATGCCGAGCGATTTCAGGTGAACGTCGATTCGGTTGGGCATCTGCGTGTCCTTACCCCTTCACCCAATACGCGACCGGCCGGCCAAGAAATTCGCCGACGGGGATGCCGTCGCCGCCTACGAGGAGCTTGCGTTGCGGTCTGAAAGCTTCTGCGAAAGCCGCCATTCCGGGCAGCGTATCCCGGGACCACCCGCTCTTGACCTCGATGGCGGTCAGGTGACGGCCGGATCGGACGACGAAATCGACCTCCCGGTTGTGATCGCGCCAGTAGAACAGCTCGCACTCGCCGACCGCGGCAGCGTTGGCCAGATGTGCTCCAACGGCGGACTCCACAAGCCGCCCCCAGAGCTCGCGGTCGGCGCGGGCCTCTTGCGGCGTGAGCCCCATCTGAGAGGTCATCAGGGCGGTGTTCAACACCTGCAGCTTGGGGCTGGACCCACGCTGGCGCACCGCCTTCGCCGCGTATTTCTGAAGACCTGTGAGCATCCCCGCGCCAGCCAATAGCTCCAGATAATGAGCCAGGGTGACGGTGTTTCCGGCATCCTGGAGCTGACCCAACATTTTGGTATACGACAGGATCTGCCCGGAGTAGCGGCATCCGAGCTCGAAAAGCCTGCGCAGGAGGGCCGGTTTGTCGACGCGCGACAGCAGCAGGACATCGCGGGAAATCGTCGTCTCGATGAGTGAATCGAGCACGTAACGAGCCCAGCGCTCGGGCTCGCCGATCAGCGGAGCGGCGCCCGGATAGCCGCCAAAAAAGAGATACTGATCTAATGACCAACCGAACGCCTCGCGCATCTCAGGGAACGACCAGTGAGGCAGTCGCAGGGTCTCGAAGCGGCCGGCAAGGGTCTCGGTCAGCCCCACCTGGACTAGAAGGGGCGCGGAGCCGAGCACGACCACCCTGAGCGAGCAGCGGGCCCGCGTGTCTTCGTCCCACAAGCGCTTCACCGACTCCGACCAGCCGGGCATCTTCTGGATCTCATCGAGGATGAGCACCGCGCCCTCTTCACCGGCATCCAGCGCCAGAAGGCGAGCGGCCTCCCACTGCTGCTCGATCCACGAACGCTCGCGAAGGGTAGGCTCATCGGCGCTGGCAAAGCGCATCGGGAGGCCGGAAGCCTCGGCGACCTGCACGACCAGAGTGGTCTTTCCCACCTGGCGCGGCCCCGTGACGGCCTGGATGAGCCGCCGCGGCTCCGCGAGTCGACGGGCGAGAACGGCGGCTTGGGGACGAGTGAACTCCATCGACGATTTACTCAAGACACTGAGTAAATTTACTCAGGGCACTGAGTAAAATCAAGGCCCCCTCTCCCCCACCCGGATCACCGCGCCCGTCGAATAGGCGGTGAGCTCGGGAGCGTACATGGACTGCAGGGTGGCCGGGCCGGTGCGGAAGGCGCCGGCGATGTTGGCGTGCAGACGGTGCTTCAGGGTGTACTCGCCGGCAGGGAGGTCTTCGACGAAGAAGTTGGTGGCGCTGTCGCGCGTTTCCTGATACCAGAAGACGCCCGCCTCCCAGCGGTAGACGGAGACGACGATGCCCGGCTCCAGGCCGGCCGGCCGCGGGTCGCGCAGGTGGACGTATTCGGCGGGTGCCTGGGGGGCTCCGCTCGTGGGGCGGGATGCGGATAGGGCAGGCCAGATGCTGTCTTGGAGTAAGATATCTCCATGCGGCCGGTATTCGCGGATCCCAAGACCGACTTCGTCTTCAAACGCATCTTCGGCAGCGAGGTGCACAAACCTCTCCTCATCGAGCTGCTCAACGCCCTCCTGGAGCTCGAAGGAGACCACCGGATCGTCGACCTCAAGTACCTCTCCCCCGAGCAGCATGTGCCGGTCGAAGAGCTGAAGCTGTCGCTGGTGGACGTCAAGTGCTTCGACGAGCGCGGACGCCACTACGTGGTCGAGATGCAGGTGCTCAACGTCGAGGGATTCGAAAAGCGGGTGGTCTACAACACCTCCAAGGCCTACGTCATGCAACTGCGCACCGGGGAGGGCTACCCCGGCCTCGACGACGTGGTAGGGGTGACGATCTGCGATTTCCTGCTCTGGCCCGGGCCGCCGGTGCCGGGTGGCGCGCCGGTGCCGTTGCTGAGCCGTTGGCGGATGCAGGAGCAGCATGGCGGGGCCTTGGGCCTTTCGCAGGTGCAGTACGTGTTCCTGGAGCTGCCGAAGTACGCATCTGGCGACGACCCGGAGGGGACGATCGACTGCTGGGCCTACCTTTTTCGTGAGGCCGAAAACCTCACAGTGGTGCCACCGGCCTTGTCCGTGCCGCCGTACCGCGAGGCGCTGGAGGTGGCCCGCATGGCAGGTTTCAGCGCAGATGAGCTCGACCTGTACGACCGCGCGAAGATCGCCGAGCAGGATGCGCGCGGCGCCCTCAGTCTGGCCGAACGGCAAGGGCGCGAAGAAGGGCGTGAAGAAGGGCGTGAAGAGGGGTTGCGCGAAGGCCATGATGCGGGGCTGCGCGAAGGTCGCGCCGCGGGGCTGCGCGAAGCGATCCGAGCCCTGTGCCAAGCGTTTGAGATCGGGATCGACGCGGAGCGGGAGGCGGGCCTGGCCGCCATGGGGGCCGGCGAGTTAAAAGAGCTGCAGGACCGCTTGTTACGCGAGCGATGCTGGAGCTGAAACCTCTCAGCGAACCTCGAACACCGCCTCGATCTCGACCGCGACGCGGCACCAGGATAGCCGCCAAAGCAGGGCCACGGCGCGGAGCCGCGGAGCCAGCGTCGGGTACGACTCGGTTCCGGCGTGACATCTCGGAGAGGTGCTCCGAATTTTCAAGGTGTTGCCGTAGATCAGCCCAGAGCGCGCGCCCTCAAGCCCCGCGTAGCGCACATGGGCCGAGCCGGGATAGAGATCGGCCAGGGTGGAGGCCAGGCGCGGTGCCAGGTTCTCATCGAGGAGGAGCTTGGGGCCGAGCTCAGGCAGCGGGAACGCTCCAGAGGATGCGCTCCCGCTCGGCGGCGTACGCGAGACAGGCGCGGATATCCTCGCGCGCGAGCGACGGGAAATCCGCGAGAATCTCGTCTTCGCTCATCCCCGAGGCCAGGTAGGAGAGGACATCGCCGACCGTGATGCGCGTCCCACGAACAGTGGGCTTCCCAAAGCGGATCTGGGGGTCGATGACGATCCGGTCGTGGTAATCCATGCCCGTCGATCCTACGGAGCACCGACCTGCCGGTCAAGCGATGGACAATGGGCGCGCGTAGAGGCGATCCAGCGTCGCCGAGCTTTTCTGCGAACGCTCGGTGCCTTCAGGAAGGGAAGGCCAGGTTGGCCCACGCGGTTGCCCTCCGGAGGCACGCAATGTCACGGCTCCCCCGCCCCCACCCGGATCACCGTCCCCGTCGAATAGGCGGTGAACTCGGGGGCGTACATCGACTGCAGGGTCGCCGGGCCGGTGCGGAAGGTGCCGGCCATGTTGGCGCGCAGGCGGTACTTGAAGGTGTATTCGCCGGCCGGGCAGGTCCTCGAAGAAGAAGTTGGTGCCGCTGTCGCGGGTCTCCTCGTACCGGGCGATCCCCAGGTCCCAGCGGTAGCCGGAGACGACGGCACCCGGCTCCAGGCCGGCCGGCCGCGGATCGCGCAGGTGGACGTACTCCGCCGACGCCTTGCTGCGGATCGAGAGCTGGACCTCCACCTCGTCTCCCGGATGGAGGACGTCGCCCGCCGCCAGGGGCTCCAGGACGATCTCTTTCTGTTTCTGGACCCGGCGGAAATAGCGCCGCGAGACGTGGAAGAGGTCGCCGCTCTCTTCCTTCGGCAGCTCTTCGGTCGAGAAGTGCCAGGTGGCCGAGGCGAACATCAGGCCGGGTGTCTCCTTCTCGACCACGACGGTCGAGGCGGTCGCGCGGATCGATCTTCTCCCCGGGCACGACGATCTGGTTCTTCTTGCCGGTGTAGCGGTCCGGCTCGAAGGTGAAGGTCGTGGCCTGGCCGGCCACCCGGACGGTGGCGGCCTCGCGGACGCCGAGCTGGCCTTCCTTCTCCAGGTAGTGGACCAGGGCGTAGAGCACCTCGGCCGTGGCGCGGGTCGACTTCCAATGGTTGAGCTTCTTGTTGAGGAAGAGCCACTGCACCAGGCCGTGCCGGCGCGGGTCGTCCGGCCGCAGCTCGGCGAGGGTGCGCAGGGCGAAGGCGTGGGTCTCGATGGTGTCGTTGTACCAGAGCCAGGAGCGCTCCTCGGGCAGCCAGAAGGTCCCCTCGTCCGGCGTGGTCTTCGCCGAGTCCATGACGCTGTCGAAGACCAGCCGGGCGTCGTCCGGCCGGCCCATGCGGCGCAGAGTCAGGGCGAGCATCCCCTTCAGATAGGGGGAGTGCTCCTTCCAGTGGCGGAAGCTGTACGTCGAGGATGCGCTTCCGCTCGTCGGCCGTGAGCGCCTCTCCCATCCAGGAGGGGTCGGGATAGGCCGAGGCCACGTAGTTGAGGAAGGTCAGGGTCTCGACGCAGCAGCCGTCCTGCTTGCCGATGGCCGGCGCGTACTCGGAGCGGTAGCGCTGCGCGAGGTAGCTCCAGCCTTTCTGCACCGGCTCGCGCGGCAGCTCGACGCCCATCTCGGCGGCCTTGGCGAAGCCATAGAGGATGTAGAGGGTCATGTAGTCGGATGGCGGGCCGCCCGGCCACCAGGGGAAGGAGCCGTCGGGGAGCTGCGCCTTGACGAGCTTGGCAAGGGCGGCGTCGCGCTCGGCGCGGGCGATCCGGGGGTCCAGGATCCGGATCAGGCCGGGGTCCTCGCCGTCCTGCATGCCGCCGCGCGCCATCTGAAGCCAAGGGGTCTCCTCCAGCGCCATCTTACGGTTGGGATCGGCCGAGTCCCAGGTCTCGAAGAGCGTGTCGCGCTTCGCCATCCCGGCCGCCATCTTCGCCACCGCCGGATAGCGGTCGAAGAGGCCGGCGACGATGCCGGTCGAAAGGAACCGGTTGAGGGTCTGCTCGGTGCACTCGTAGGGGTAGTCGACCAGATAGGGCAGGGCCTGGAGGACGCTGTAGAAGAGCTGGGCGTCCAGGGTGACCACGAGCTGCTCGTCGATCCGCGTCGGGTCGTCGTTACGGGCGAGATCGGCGAAGGTCAGCTCCCGCCTCTCCTTGCCGTGGAGCGTCGCGAACCGCGACTGGGCGAGGTGGAGGCGCGACGGCAGCACAGGTACCGGGCGCAGCTCGCCGTCGCTCAGGTCGCCGGCCGAGGCCGTGACCTTGAAGGCCACCTCCCCCACCCGGCTCGGTGCGGTGATGGCAAAGGTCACGCGGTCCGAGCCGGTGGCCTTCGCGGAGAAGGGCCGGCGGATGTCCCCAGGACCCAGGCCGAATTCGGCGAGCAGGCTCTCGTTTGTGCGCGGATCGACGATGTCCAGCTCCACCTGGCCGCGCATCGGCGCGTCCGAGGCGTTGTTGACGACGACAGCCAGCTCGGCGCGGTCGCCTTCGCGCAGGAAGCGCGGCACGTAGGGACGGACCATCAGCTCCTGGACGCTTTCGGCCTGCCGGCGCACGGAGCCGGAGCGGAAGTCCTGCGTCAGGGCGTGTACCCAGACCCACCAGGAGGTCACCGAGTCGGGAACGGTGAATTCGATCGCTGCCGAGCCGTCCCGGCCGGTGCGGAGCTGCGGCTGCCAGAACGCGGTCTCGGCGAAGTCGGACCGCAGCCGGGGCGCAGGCGCCTCGGTTCCGCTGACGGTGGACGCGGTGGAAATGCGGCGCTCGTCCAGGACCGGTGCCGGGGCGGAGACCATCACGGCGTCGGCGAATCCCTCACGCGTAGCAGCTTGGGGGGCAGGAGCCGGCTGCGGCTCCGTAGCATACCCAAGAGTCTGGACCCCGGCCTTCTTCAATCTCCGGGAGCCCGGGCCTCCGATTCCATAGCCCTCGATGCCCCGCAGCCGGTCCCCACGCAACCCGCGCCACTGCTGGCGCGGTCCCCAATCGTTCTGGTCGCCGCCCACGGTCGTGAGGCGGCCGAGGTTGGACTGGACGGTGTCGAGGGCTGTCCGGTTGGGGAAGAGGGAGAGAGGGTCCGGGGGAGCGTAGGGCCCAAACAGGTCGAGGCTGCGGTCGACCATGGCCGCCAGGACCTCGGCCGCGGCGGCTTCGGACGGCGCGCCAGCTCCCTGGCGAGAGCGCACCATCACCGTCCAGGTCTCGCGCGCCCCCGGACGGACCTTGTCGCGGAAGGTTGAGAGCTGGACCTCCAGCTCCCGGTCGTCCCAGGGCACGAAGACCTGAGCGACAGGCGTGAGGAGCTGGTGGTCGCGCAGGGTCACCAGACGGAAGCCGAGACCGCCGCGGTCGGCTTCGCGGACCGGGATCTCGATGAGCGCAAGGGCTCTTTCGCCGGCGAGCTCCCTCCGGTCGATCAGGTCGCCGTCCCGGTAGATCTCCAGGAAGGAGATCTGCTCCGGCAGGGCCGAGCCCGCCAGCAGGCGGATCGTGCCGCCGACCCGGGCTTCGGAGCGGTCGACCTCCAGAACAGCCGGCAGGGCGAGAGGTGTTTTCTCGCCGGCCACGATCAGCTCCTGGGACGTCTCGTACCGGGCGCCCTGGTCGTCGCGCGTCTCGTAGCGCAGCCGGTAGACACCGGGTGCCAGTTTCGGCAGGGACACCTCCGCCTTGCCGTCCGCGCCATGCCGCAGCGTGCCGCTGGAAACCCGGCGGCCGTCCGGCCAGAGCCGCAGGACCTCGCGGGGCGCATAGCTCGAGGACTCTTCGCGTGGGCGAAGGGCGTCGCCCGGCGTGCGATAGGCGTCCTGGGGCACAGGCTCGGTCCGCGGCAGGTCGGCCGGCAATGGAGCACGCTCCGGCTGGCGCACCTCGACGAGCGTCCAGGCTCCTTCGCCGGGGCGCGCCACGCCGTCCAGATCCCGCCGCACGATGGTGACCGCCGCCGGGCGGCCTGCGCGGAAGAAGTCGGACGGCCGGTCGATGGCCGCCTCGACGTTGATCCGGCCGAGCCGGAAGACGCGGGAGGCGTCGCGGGTCTCTCCTCCTTCGTCGGTCACCTCGGCCGCGATCCGATAGCGGTAGGTGATTTCCTTGGCATCGCCCTTCGTCTCCGGCTGCGGCGTGAATTCGATGCGGAAGGAGCCGTCCTCGGCCAGCTCCGCCGTGCCGCCGGCCACGATACGGCCTTCCTGGCCGCGGCCGGGGGAAGACCACCAGGACCACCACCAGGGGTAGACCGGCTCGCGCGTAGCCTTCCAGCGCACCTTGCCGCTCACCACCGGCAGGCCGAAGTAGTAGCGGGCGTGGCCGGTGAAGGCGGAGGGGCTGCCCAGGCGGGGCGGCGCCGGCGGGTCGTCGAGGACGACCTCGAACGTCGGCCGCTTGTACTCCTCGACACGGACCTGGGCCCAGCCGTCAAGGGAGCTGCGCAGCGACCAGGCACCCAGGGGTCGGCCCGGCGGGATGACGAAATCTCCTGCCGCCGTGCCGAATTCGTTGGTCGTCACTGTCCGGGAGGCGACCTCCTGGCCGTTGGGGTCGATCAGAGACAGGGTCAGCGCCCTGCCGGTCGCGGCAGAAAGCTTTCCTTCCGAGCGCCGGCCGCGGTAGGCGAGCACCTTCCAGAAGAGCTTCTGCTGCGGCCTGTAGATGGCGCGGTCGGTGTAGATCAGCGAGGCCCCTTCGCCGCGGTCCTCCGGACGGTCGTACGCGGGGTAGCGTTCGAACAAGGCGACGTCCTCGCCGCGGAGGCCGAGCACGAAATGGCTCTGGCGGGACCGGTGCGACAGCACGGCGCGGCCGTCCGCGCCGGTGGTCCGGGTCTCGCGCAGGATCGGACCGGTCTGCCAGTTGCGCTCATAGAGCCGCACCTCGGCGCCGGGAATCGGCCGGCCGGTCTCGCCGGAGAGCGCGGTCACTTCCAGATCCCGTCCGCCCGGGTGATGCGTCACCAGGACGAGGTCGCCCAGAAACAGGCCCGAGGCGATCCACAGGTTGTTCTCGGCGGCAAAGTCCTCGCGCGCCGAGGCCACAATCACATAGGCCCCGGGCTTTCGGATGGGTGGCACCACGTAGGTGGTGTGGACCTCGTAATCAGGCGTCGGCGGCAGCTCGGTCGTCCACGCCGCGTCGGGCCGGTGGCCCCGCAGGAAGCTCCCGAGGTCTTGCATTTGGAAGAGCTGCTGGACGCGCTCCTTCTCGAAACGGCGCACCGGATCGATCCGGAAGGCGCGGAAGTGGAGGGCCGGCAGGTTCTTGTGGCTGACCCGCAGCGAGCGCCGGTCGAGGCCGTCGCTCAGCATGCCCTGCACCTGATAGTGCGGCGCCTCGATCGATTCCACGAGGTCGCGGCAACGGACCGCACCTGGAGTATCCGGAGCAGCCTGGGCTCCCTCCAGAGCGATCTCGCGGGCGCGCACCAGGTGGTCGGGGCTCGATTCGCCCTGGACGAGCTCCGCCAGCTCGGCCATCCCCATGGACCACCAGGAGGTGTCGCGGAAGGCGGGAAGCCGTCCTTCGAGGTCGCGGCGCAGCAGAAGGCTGTCCTCATCCGTCGCGGCTGCGGAGCGCAGGCGGCGCACGCGCTCCAGCCGGGCTTCCAGAGCTGCGGCCCGGTTCCCCTCGTCCAGGTGCCATGCCTCCAGGTCCGCCAGCACCGCGGCGAGCTTCTCCTGCGGATGGACCTCCGGATCCGCCAGATCGGCCGTCACCTCGTCGGCCAGCAGGCGGCGCAGGTCGAGACCCGCCCCCTCGGACAGCTCCTGCGGGCTCCAGGCCGCGGTATTCGCCAACAGCTCGACGAAGAGGTAGGAGACGGCGTCGCGCAGGGTGCCGCGGATGCCCTCGGGATAATCGTTCGGCTCCAGGTAGCGGGCCAGACGCGAGACCGGGATCTCCGACAGCCGCTCGCGATCGTTCCAGACCTCCAGGTAGGCGCCGACCGCCGCGGCAAAGATCTCGTCCCGCGTCCACGTCTCGAGAGCGGGCACCGCGCCCGGAGGGTGCTCGACGCGCTCGCGCTGGTCGACCTCCCACCGATACGCGTCGTAGTAGCCCGCCAGCGAATGCGCGTAGAAGAGGCCAAGTGCCGCGCGATGGAGGGGATCGGACGGCCACGGCTCCTCGCGCAGGAAGCGGACCGCGGTCGCATAGCCATGGAGGGCCATGCGGAGCTGCACCTGCTGGATGAGCGCCCGGGTCCAGTCCTCCGCGTCGCCCGCATCGCGGGCCGCGGCCAGCACTTTGGCCGTCGCCGCCGAAGCCTCCTCCAGCTTCTCCTCCTCGATGAGGCGTTCGATCTCCTTCCAGGCAGCAGTCAAGTCGACATCCACAGGAGGGGTTTCCTTTCCGGCCAGAGTGGCGAAGGCCGGCCGCAGCAGAGGCCCGAGCCCTCCGCCGAAGAATACGAGGAGGGAGACCAGAGCGAGACCGACGAACGCCGCAGCGCGGTACCGATGCTTCCAGAGATTCATAGCATCAGTCTAGACACGCGAAGGGGTCGGAGGGAAACCGAGGCCCGGCGATGAATCGCCGGGCTAGCAACAGCGCCCCATAAATGGGGCTTGAAGCCGGGTTCACTCGGGCGCCCTACAGCCGTGGATCGACCGGCTCGCTCTCCAGCGCCCGATCGAGCACCTCATCCACGCGCTGTGCCGTCAGGGCCTCCTCAGGGACTTCCAGGAAAGGCCGCCGGGGCGCGGCATAGGCCTGCCGGGCCGGTACCGAGATCAGCTCGCGCTCGGGCCAGCGCAGCACTGTCAGCCGGCCGCCAAAGACGCAGCCGGTATCGATGTTGATCGTCCGGTTGAGCCATTCCGGCTCGCGCACCGGCGTGTGGCCATAGACCACTGCCGCGGACCCGCGGTACTCGGCCGCCCAGTTGGCGCGGACCGGCAGGCCGAATTCGTCCATCTCGCCGGTCGTCTCGCCGAAGAGGGCGAAGTCGAAGACCCGGCCGGAAGACCGCCCCTGCATCTCCTCCTTCATCCCGGCGTGCGCCGCTACGAGCCGTCCGCCGTCGAGCACATAGTGGCTCACCAGACCATCCAGGAAATCACGGACCCGGTTGCGAAAATCCGGCGTCTCCTCCTCGAGCTGCTCCAGCGACTGCTCCAGCCCATGCTTGACCGTCACCCTCTTTCCCTGGAGGTAGCGCTTGAGCTTGAAATCGTGATTGCCGGGGACGGACAGGGCCGTTCCCGCCGCGACCATGTCCATGACGATGCGCAGCACAGCGGGGACACGAGGACCGCGGTCCACCAGATCGCCCAGGAAAACCGCCTTGCGTCCTTCCGGGTGCCGCCAAACGCCGCCGGGGCCGTCCGGGAGGTAGCCGAGAGACGCGAGCAAATCCTCCAACTCGTCGGCACAGCCGTGGATGTCGCCGATCAGGTCGAAAGGCCCGCGATCGTGCTTCCGGTTGGGCCGCAGCGGCTGGCGTTCGATGGAGACGGCCGCCACCTCCTCCGGTGACCGGAGGACATAGATGTGACGAAAGCCCTCCTCCTGGAGCCGCGGGAGCGAGCGGCGCAGATCATTGCGCTGGTTGTGGATGACGTACGGCTCGATGTTGCGGTCCGTGCGTACCCGGTTACGCTCCTGGCAGACGCTCTCCGGGATCTCGAAGACGATGGCCACGGCCGGCACGTGATGCTGGCGGGCGAGATCGATCAGCGGCTTGCGGGCCCGCGGCTGCACATTGGTGGCATCCACCACCGTCAGCCGTCCGCGGATGAGGCGTTTGCCTGCGATGAAGTGCAGAACCTCGAAAGCATCCACTGTCGCCGTCTGATCCAACTCGTCGTCCGACACCCAGGCGCGGCAGCGGTCGGAGGACAGGACTTCCGTCGGCTTGAAATGCTGCGCCGCGAATGTCGATTTTCCGCATCCGGAGGGGCCGACGAGGACGACCAGGGACAGCTCGGGAAGGGTCAGGCGCACGACGATCCCGCGTTCCCACCGCGCTCCGCCGCGCCCGGATCAAGTAGTCGTTGGCCCACCGGTAGTCCGGCCGGTCCGGCAGCTTCGTGGCCGCGAAAGCCTCCTCGAAGCGCCGGTGGAGATCGAGCCGCCAGGTGTTCACCTCTGCCCACGGGACCTCACCCCGCTTGATCGCAAGGAGCCGATCACGAAGCCCGCCTTCCACCCGCACCGGGATGTGCCCTTCGGCAAGACCGGCAATTCCGGCCAGCAACAAGCGGATCAGGTGCATGGCGTGCTTCCACTTGAGGGAACCCGTCGTCCGGATGTCCTGCTCCAGCTTCTTGAATTGCGACAGCACATAACCGTTGTAGGTCTGATAGATCATCTTCGAGAGGAAGCGCGAGCGGTTCTCGATCAGCTCGCCGGCCAGCGGCGTGCACAGCTCGACCAGGGGCGTGTACAGGCATTCGATCACATTGGGGTTCGCCTTGAGGGCCATCGTCACGAATTTTTGAATCTCCCAGCAGCTCTCCTGCGCCTCCTCGTTGTCGAGCTGCTCCGGCACGCCGTAGAGCGACCAGTGCAGCTCGGCCGGCGGCAGGAAGAAACCGCGGCGATCGATGTCCGAGCCCTCGCCGGCAAGGCCGTACGCCTGCGGACCCCACGACGCAGCGGTAGATCACGTAATTCCACAGCTCGTGCTCGGCGAGCGCCGCCCCCTCGGCCTCCAGATCATGCCTCTGCGTGTGCTTGTGGATCGAGAGGCTTTGTCGCTGAAGCGACACCTCGCGGCCGTCCGGCAGGCGCACCCGGTAGGAATGCGTGCCATCAGCCGGCGCCTTGACGACCTCCCCTACCGCCCCAGCCGGGCAGAGCACCGTGCCGCGGGCATCGCGCACCTCGACCCGGCTCACGACCTGCGTGCCGACGGGAAGGATGAGATGGGGACGGAGGGAGCCGCGGTCAGGCATTGGCAGGTCAGGCGATCGTAAATGCCGGCATCATGACAGCCCCTATGGAACGCCGTCCATGCTACCATCCGCTTCAAACAATCCCGTTGGCGAAGGAGGCGTTTATGGATCCGATGGCTCGCCCGATCGAGCCGGCGCAGGATCGCCGGATGGCAGTCATCCTGAGCGGCCTGGCGACGACGGCCCTCGCCCTGCTGGCCGTCTGGGCGCTGGACCGCTTCACGGAAGACTTCCACGTCATGGGCTGGTACGCGAACTATGTCCTGCCCATCGGAGCCTTGCTGGTGGGCCTGGTGGCGTCGAGCGGCTACGGGGTCGCGTCCCGGGTCACCGGGGAGAAGATCACGAAGTCGCTCCTCTGGACGGTCGTCCTGCTCCAGATCGGCGCCTACTTCGTCGGTCAGTACATCGAGTTCCGCGGCCTCGGCCTGCAGTATGAAGACGGCACGCCGGTGGGCTTCCTCACCTACTTCGACTTCGCCGCCCGCTCGTTCGCCTGGCAGAAGGACGACGGCTCGTCCGGCGAGCCGCTGGGGGTCTGGGGCTACGGGTTCCGCCTCCTGGAGATCGCCGGCTTCTGCGCCGGCAGCCTCATCGCGCCCCTGGCGATGAAGGCCCTCCCCTACTGCGATTCCTGCCGCACGTACATGAAGTCGCGGGACGCCGGCCTCCTGCCGGCAAGCGTCAAGGCCGAGAAGATCCGCAAGAAGGACGTTGCGGCCCAGGCCACCTACCAGGCCACCCAGGAGGCAGCCTTCCAGCGTGGGACCACCCTCCTCGCGACGGCCGGAGACAAAGCGTACGGCGGAGACCTCGACGGTTTCCGAGCCCTCTTCGCCGAGCACGCGCCGCAGAAGAAGGAGATCGACAAGCTGCCGGTCCGCATCGCCGTAAGCGTCGTAGGCTGCCCGAAGTGCCGCGCCGGCTATCTCCTCGGCACGTTACGCACCGGCCAGGGCAAGCAGCTCCAGAGCCGTGAGCTTGGCCGGCGGGACCTGAGCCCGGATTTCGTACGGGCGGTGAGCGCGTAGAGGGGGCGCCAGCGGCCGAATTGCCGGCCGCCCTGCCTCCCAGGACTTGGAGGCCATATATGGTGCCCGGGCCTCGGTGACGGGCCCGGGCATGGAACGAAAGGAGTCAGCCGTCGCTGCGGGCGAGCCGGACTCGCTTACCAGGGTAAAGGGCCTCGCCCACCTGGTTGCGGTACTCGGCAAATGAAGGAAGCCCTATCTCGCGCAGACGCTGTTCGACACTCGCTTCCGAACCCTCGAAGGGCAGCACGTAGGGTTGTCCATGCTCATCCTCGGCGATTTGCGTGCCATAGAGCTGTTTGTGGCCGAGGTCGAGTTGGAGGGCATCATAGAGGACGGCGTACGTCTGGCCCTCCTCGGAATTCTTGAGGTCTTTCTCCGCCAGCGGAAGAATGGTCATCATCAGACGGAGATCTCCCGTGTGCTTGGCGAGGATGACCGTGTAGACGGAGGATTTGGCACCGAAGCGAGCGGCATCGATCCAGCCTACGTCGCCGAGGAGGATGCGCAGATAGGCTAGGTTCTCGCGTTTGAGCCGGTCGGCCTCTGGGCGGAGTTCGCGATTCCTCCGGATGGCGCGGAACAGCTCCTGCTCGGCTCGGAAGCGACCTTCGATCTCCGCCTGAATAGCCTGTGCTCGTTCGGGTGAGAGGGGACGGCTCGAATCGCCGAGCACCAGCGGTTTGAGCTCCACCTCCGGGGGAACCTCATCCAAACGGACAAAGATGTGAGTCCCCTCCGGGCCGTCCAGGCGGAGCCTGCCGCGCTGTAGGGAAGGCGTCCATTTCTCTTCGCGGCCCGACCGGCGCAGCACAAGATGGTCCTGCTCCCATCTGATGAAACCTCGTACCTTGAGGCCCTCCTGGTTGGTGAATTCGATGATTTGGTCTTTCTGGATATGCAGGAAACGCTCTTCTCCTTGCTCCTGCCATGCCCCACGCAGGCCCGGGCCAATCCCCATACCTTCATGCATGGAGCCGCTGCACGCGAAGCAGAGCGTCAGGACGGTGAGGCGCAGTATGATACCTGGTATCATGGGTTTGCCTCCCGTCCGATCAGTAGAGGTCTCCATCGCTGCCGACATTCGTGATGTCACGACCTGGTGGCGGGGCGGTCTCACTATAGGTTGAGGCAAGTAAGACGTGGTTTGCGCGTCCGCGCACCCTCCTCAGGTCTTCGGCCAACACCCGTGCAAGGACTCTCTCCCGACTCGATTCGGCCACTTCGTCCAGATCCGACTTACGCATCTCTCACCTCCTGTAGGTCGAGGAAGGTCCGCGGCGCGGACGGGGCGACACAGTCCGGCAGCCAAAGGGAAGGAGGAACAGGCAAGAGAAAGGGAGGAGAGAATTGAGAGCAACACTGTCCGACCCGCCGACGCTTCCAGGTTTCCGGTTGATCCGGCCTCTTTGCTCCGTGACGGCTACCTTTAGAGAAACCATCATACCACAGTTTGTTTAGGCATCAATCCTATGGGCATGAGCGCATAAAGAAAAGCGCCCCGTCTATGCACGAGCCACCCGCCTCTGCAAGGGCTCTCGAGGTCCCGAACCCTCCCAGACAGCCCGGTCGGGGGAGGCAATGTGACGCTCTGCGAACCTTGCCTCCAGCCGACGGACCGAGTCCTGTACCTCGGAGTAGGTGATGGAGCTACAGGTAGGTGCCCAATCGAAGTCGGGCCGCGCCTGCATCAGGAACTCGGTGAAGGCGTCGAGCAATGGCTGAGCCGTGTACTGCTCGACAAACAGGAATTGGCCGGCCTCATTGACCTCAAGGAAGATCGGCTGGCCGTCAGGAGTAATGATGAAGTCGAAGCACCCGAAGACAAGGCCCAGGCGGCGCAGCATCGCACGGCAGCCGTCGGCCAGCTCGGACGAGATGTTGCAGGCCTCCATGCGGAGCTCGTGATAGGACTTCCGCCAATCCAGGCGCCCGGATGACGTCGCCTGGGAGAGGATCTTGGCCGCGAAAACACGTTCGCCGATGACCGTCACGCGCAGCTCATGATCTTTCGCAACCAGCTCCTGATAGATGCCGGGAACCGCCCGCAGCAGGTCATCGCCGACGAGCTGGTCTGCCGTGAGCAGGCTCGTGTAGGGGAGATAGTAGGACTCCTCATCCTTCCACGAATAACCCCGGAAGGGCTTGTAGACGATCCTGCCGCCGTGGCGGGCGATGAAATCACGGATCTCTTCCGGGTCGTTGGTATATACCGTGGCAGGTGTGGAAAAGCCGACTTCGAGGGCCACCGCGTGCTGGACCGGTTTTCGCCCTGCGCGGGTCGCTGCATCGGGATGGTTGACCCAAAAGGCTTCTGGCGCGATGAGGGAAAACACAGAGCGGCGGAAGACGTTGCACTCCGACTCAGCGAACTCTCGGTCCGCAGGATGGAGGCGGCTCTCGTCGATGACGTAGGTCGGGCGCCGGTGCCAGACGGTGTCGAAGGTGAAATCCGACAGGTGGATGGCGCGGCTGCGTGCGCACAGCGTCATCTTGCCGTGCTCGAAACGGATTGTCTCGCCGGCCTGCGTCGGAAAATCTGCGGTGTGCCAGAGCACGACGGTCGCCCCCTTTCGCTCGAGCGCTGCAGCCACGGCATAGGCATGGACATCTCCGCATTCAGTGAGAATCAGGACGGATCTGTTTCGGTTCATAGTAGAAGATCCGGGGTGCATCAGGGCGGGCAAGCCGCATCTGGCGGCATGCCCGCCCCGGTATCGCACCATTCTGGCCTACGTGGTGTCCCCGTCAGATCCCCGCCAGGTGTAGTCCGGCTCGGAGTCCACATCCGTGGGCGTCCCCGAAGCCAGGAGGGAGACCCTCGGACTCCCCCAGTGCTCCTGGCTCCCCCGAGCCTTCCGCAAGTCCTCTGCCAGGATTCTCGCCAGCACCCGCCGCTGGCGCAAGCCGTCCGACTCCTCCTGACCCATCACTGCCTTCCGCATGAAACCCCTCCTTTCCATAGGTTAAAAGTCCATCGTCGCGGAGATGGCTGCAATAAGAGCCCCCTCCCGAGCGTGGAGACAAGTTGAGACGGGCGCCTGTGAGGTGATCGCAAGCAATGAATTGAAACTGGAGACAGCTTACTCATGTGCATGACTGTCGTCAAGCCGTCCGTTCAACCTTCCGGGAAATCTGGGCAGGTCTTCCGGTACGGCGCATTCTCCATGTACTCTCTCCATTCGTCCTTCGTGAGGTTCCTTCGTACCGTTGCACATGCCAGCTTTCGCCAGCTCTCGAATCGGAGGTCCCAAAGCAGCAATCCCTGGCTGTCCGCGGTCACCAACCGATCGCCGGTCGGATCGAAGCTCAAGGCCACGGCCCCCTCTCTGCCCCTCAGGCTCGACACGATGGGTGACCTTGAATCCACGTTCCAAAGAAAGATCGAGCCGTCGAGGCTGACGGCCGCAAGCGTCTTCCCATCGGGGCTGAAGGCCACTCCTGCCACGATGTCCTCGGGTCCGACGAGAGGGGGCCCCAGCTTCGAATAGCCGCCGCGCACGTCCCAGATCTGGATGATCTTGTCCGAACCAGAGGAGGCAAGAAGGTGCCCATCCCGGCTGAATGCAAGAGCTCCGACGGCCTGGCTGTGGCCTTCAAGGTGTGACTGGGCCTCCTTCAAGGTCGTGAGGTCCCAGATGTGGACGTGGCGATCATCACCGCCTGCAACCAATTGTCGCCCATCTCGGCTGAATGCAAGGCTCGAGATAAGACTCTGCGAATGGCCATAGAGGTCATGGAGCACCACGCCGGTGTTGACATCCCAGATGCGGATCAGCCCATTGCCGAACCCGACCGCAAGCCGAGCCCCTTCCGGATCGAACGCCACACTCCAAACTCCCTGGACTGCATCCAGGTCCGAAGGCACAAACGAACGCTCCGGCTGGCGACGTAGACCGCTGGCCAGATCCCACACAAGGACCCGACCGGATTTGTCGCCGCACGCGATCATCGCACCATCCTGCCGGAAGGCGATGGAAGTCGTTTCACTTCGATGTGCCTGGACGACTGTGGGCTGCATCAGGTTGCGCGCATCCCACAAGGCCAGTTCGCCATTGCTCGTTCCTGCCGCGATCCACCGGCCATCCGGACTATAGGCGAAGCTACGCAGGCCCTCGGGGCCGGGCAGCGGCTGGGCCAGGCGCGGGACTCGCGAGAGCCGCCAAAGTATGAGGCCCTTGTTTTCTCCGCCGGAAAGCAGCAGCCCATCCCTCCCGAACGCGAGGCTCCAAACAGTCCCTCCGTGCCCTGTGAGGGCGGCGCGCGGCGTACAGTTCGAAGCGTTCCATTCACTTCCTTCGCCTGCCGGAACATCCCATAGGAAGATTCTTCCGTCACTGCCCGCGGAAGCGAGCGTCCAGACCCCGTCTCTGGAAATCGAGTTCGAACGCCACGTCCAGCACGTCGCCGCTGTGACCGGCACAGGACTCCCCTAGCGGTCGGACGGAGAACGCGTCCCACAGCCGTAGCTTGCCCCCGCCCTCTCCTGACACCAAGCGACGGCCGTCCGGACTGAAAGCGACGCTCAGGAATGACTGGCCGGCCTTCTGAACCGAAGGGATCGTGCGGCCGGTTGCTACGTCCCAAAGCTCGATGGTCTCGCTGGCATCGGCGGCCGCGAGGGTCCGGCCGTCAGGGCTGAAAGCGAAACCGGAAACCCAGGGTCCATCCACCTCCAGGGGGGCACCGTAATGCTTCCCCGAGGCAGTATCCCACAGTCGTATCTCCTCGTTCCGGCTCGCCGCAATCAACCTGCCGTTGGGACTGAAAGTGAGATTGCGGACGCGCCAAGTCAAAGGGATCGAGAGGCCGGGCTCCGCCGTAGCAAGATCCCACATCTGAATGGTCTTCCGATTGCTCGTGGCAGCTTTCCCGCCGGGGCCAAACGCCACGCCGAAGACGTCTCTGCCGCCGATCGTGAGAGGGAGCCGACGACCGGATCGGGCATCGAAGAAAACAGGAGGGCTCACTCCCGCTCCTCCGAGCCAGCGGCCATCTGGGCTGAAGGCAACCTGATAGACGGTTCGGCCGTCCGAAGGGAGAAAGAAGTCGAGGAAAGGAGTCTGCTCGAGCAGTGTTGGGATCAGTCCTCGCTCCTCCGGCGCATCATGGAGCCGCTGCGCCTCGAGAGCGAGGAGGAGGGCCCGGTCGAGAGCCCTCCCCTGGAGCTGGCGAGCTTCGGAGAAGAGGAACTTCGCCTTCAGCTCGTTACGCCGCCTGTTGTAGAGGACAATGATGGCTACTAATAGGACCGAAAGAATGATTCCGACGCTCACCAAAACTTTCATCCTGGCGCGTTGCCGCCTTATCCTGTCCTGCTGGCTCTGGCTATGATTTATGAGCTCCTTTTCCGCTTCGGACAGATCTTCAAAGCGGCCCGGGATCCATCGAGCGGCCTCAGCAAGAGGACCCTCATTGAGGAGGTACCTATCCGCTTTGTTGTTAGCTTCCCAAGCATCGAGGGCAGCGCCCAACCTCTCACGCCAAAGCAGGAACGCCCTATCCTCCTTCAACCAGCCGCGGAGCCGCTTCCAGTTCCGGATCAGCGCCTCATGGGCCACCTCGACGGTCTCCATGCCCGTCCTGGGATCCTGGCTCGTGATCAGCAAACGGTTCTCGACCAGAGGAGCAGCAACTCTCTTTTCGGCATCGCCGATCTCGTCGAATGAGGCCTTCCGGCGAGTGTCAGGAGCATCCTCTTCCAGCCGGACCAGCCGCATGAAGAGCCGCCGGACATCCTGCTCGGGAAGCTGATAGTCTCGAAGTACTTGGTCGGCTCGCGTGGCGATGGCTCCCTTGATCCCTCCCATACCTCGATAGCTTTCTGCGAGCAAGTAGCCGTTGCGCCTCTGTTTCCACAGCTCGCCAAGAACGAACTCGAGCAAGGGGAGCTGGCCGGGCTGCTGCTCGAGGTCGTCGAGGATCTGTTCGACCAGGCCTCCTTCGAACGCGAGGCCCACTTTCCGCGCGGGCTCTTCCATCGCCCGCCGCGCTTCGTCCCTCTCAAGCGAGCTCACGTGGACAACGTGATCCTGGAGACGCTCGGAAAGTTTGCGATCCTCGAGAACAGGGCGATAGAAATCGGCGCGAAGGGTGAGAAGAACTGTGAGAGAGCCTTCAAGCGACACCTCGAGCAGTTGTTCAACAAATCTGCGACATTCAACGCTGCCCTCGTTGCTAAGTGTGTAGAGTTCTTCCCACTGATCAATGATCAGGAGCAAACGGTCGGTCCCATGCTGCCTGGCAAGGATTCTCCTAATCACACTGGAAAGCAGTAATTCCTCGCGCAGCATAGCTCTGGCTACAGCGCCTCCCCTTTGGAGGAGCTGCTCATCATCTAGCGACTCGGGGTGCAGAAGGGGGACTAGAGCTACAGCTAGAGAGTGTAGCGGGTGCCGGCCAGGCCGCAGCGTCGCCGCACCCCAGACCTTCCCGTCGAGGCCTTGGCGGAGTTGCGGCACCAGGCCTGCATGGACGACCGACGACTTCCCGCTACCGGAAGGGCCAACCAGCGCCACGAAGGTATGTGCTCTGACCTTCTCCATGAGGCGCTCTGTAAATGCCTCACGCCCGAAGAAAAAGGGAGCATCCTCCTCCCGAAACGGGAGCAGGCCGCGATAAGGGCACAAGATCTCCTCAAGATCGTTTGGCACATTGGAGCCAGGCAACTCTCTCCGGATCGCGGCGGCAAGGCGCCGAATGGCCTCCGCATCGTCGGTTCCCCGACGGAAATCTAGCCACGTGAATTGCGCTAGGAAGCCCCGAGGGGGCTTAGCGCCTGGCAACAGAACGGGAATGACCAGGAAGGATGCTGTATCCCGTGCATGGCGGTCAAGAGCGAAGTCCATCTCCTTGACCTGCCATTCTCCCATGTCACCAGGGCCTACAAAGATCACGGCGGCCCCGCAGGAATCCAGAACCTCCTCAAGCTTCTCTCGCCACAGCCTGCCCGGGTTCAGACCCCAGCGGTCGAAAAAGATCCTCAGCCCGTGAGCACGGATGGCCCGAGCGATCTTCTCGACGAGATCCCCATCGCGAGAGTTGTAGCTGAAAAAAGCGTAGTATCGGTCCGTATTCACACGGCCTCCGGGTGCAGTCTCCGATCCTTTGAGCCTTCGGCCCGAAGGATTTTAGCTCAGCAGCTCGGCCGAGCCACAGGACCGCCCTGCCGCACGCAGCGGTCGGAATAGGCGCGCTTCTCCTGCCAGTCGTCCTTCTTGTTGGACACCATTCCGAGAAAAATGGGGGGCTAGCGGGGCGTCTCGCCTCCAAGGACATGAGCCACCACCCCCGCCACCCGCTCCTCCAACCCCGGAAACACATTGTGGCTCGCCTCCGGCACTTCGACGAGCTTCGCCCCAGCCGCCGCGGCGAGCTTCCGGCCCATGCGGATCGGGACCACCTCATCCCGGGTGCCGTGGAGGATGACCACCGGACAGCGCACGCGGCCGATCTTGGCCAAGTTGTCGTAGCGGTCCGCCACGGCGAAGTTGGCGAGGGGACCGGCGATCCTCTTGCCCATGTCGACCATGGAGGTATAGGGGGAAACCAGGATGAGTTGGTGGCAGGGATGGCGGACGGCCAGCTCGGTGGCGATGCCTGAGCCGAGGGAGCGGCCGAGGAGGACGATCCGCTCCGGCGGGATGCCGGCGGCCTGGAGTGCCTTCAGTGCTCCTTCTCCGTCTGCGTAGAGGTTCGATTCGGTCGGCCGGCCCGGGAGGCCCCCAAAGCCTCGGTACTCGGCCAGGAAGACGTCGAGGCCCCGGTTGAAAAGCTCTTCCGCGAAGTCCAGGTTCTGCGCGGCGGACTCGGCGTTGCCGTGGAAATGGACGACCAGCGGCGCTTGCGAGCCCGGCCTCTGGAAGAGGGCTCCCTTCAGGCGGACGCCGTCCGTTGCCTGGTAGTCCACGAGGCGCGCCTGGGGGAAGAGACGGGCCAGCTCAGCCTCCGGCGGAAAGGGCACCGGCGAGCCGGGATACATCATGGAGCGGGAGAGCAGGCGGAGGCAGCCGGTCAGCAGGAGCAGGGTGACGAGGAGAACCAGGGTGAGCAGGACCGGACGGGGGAGCATTACGGCGGCAATTCTATCCGCGCTATGCTCCCGCGCATGGACTTCACCGTCCCCGAGCGGATCCAGAGCCTGGCGTCCAGGCTGCGCGACTTCCTGGAAGAGGAGGTCGTGCCTCTGGAGCGGCGGCTCTTTGCGGAGGGCTTCGGCGCGATCCAGGGGGAGCTCGACCGGCTGCGCGAGCGGGCACGGGAGATGGGGTTCTCGGTCCCCCATCTGCCGCGGGAGCAGGGCGGGGCCGGGCTGTCGCTGCTTGAGTTCGCCCACCTGAGCGAAGTGCTGGGCCGCAGCCCGCTCGGCCACTACGTGTGCAATTGCCAGGCTCCCGACGCCGGCAATATGGAGCTTCTGCTCGCGCAAGGATCGGAGGAGCAGAAGGAGCGCTGGCTGCGGCCTCTCGCCCGCGGCGAGATCCGGAGCTGCTTCGGGATGACGGAGCCCGAGTTCGCCGGCTCGAACCCGTTCTGGATGGGGACGACGGCCCGCCGCGAGGGCGACGACTACGTCGTCGACGGCCACAAGTGGTTCACCTCGTCGGCCGAGGGAGCGGCGTTCTGCATCGTCATGGCGGTGACCGATCCCGCGGCGCCTCCGCACGGGCGGGCCAGCATGGTCCTGGTCCCGTGCGACGCGCCCGGCTTCGAGCTGGTGCGCAACCTGCCGGTGATGGGCGAGGCGGGCGCAGGCTGGATGAGCCATGCCGAGATCCGCCTCCAGGGGGTGCGCGTCCCGGTCTCTCACCGCATCGGCGAGGAGGGTGGTGGGTTCGCCCTCGCCCAGGAGTGGACACACCGAAAATGGGGGTGACCGCGAATTTTCTTGCTGAACGTCAGGATCTCGAGCAGACCTGGTGCATTGCGGGCGCAACTCTGCCCGACCGGGTAGAGGTATAGACGGGAGTTTTGAGATTTGGCGAGCCCGGCTACCCGGGTACGGGAATGAGACTGTGGGGTGACTGATCGCTGACAAACGGCAGATGAGCAAAGCTCCCTGCCGGGAACCGTGCATTCCGATCGCCAGCCTTGAGCTGGTCTGCCCCAAGAGGGTAGAGTCGGCGGCGGGCGCGGTGTCTGTAGGTCGAGGGAGTAGCTGTTTCCGGCGGCTTTCGCCACTCGCCGGTGCCTCAGTCTCGGCCGTGTCTCCGTTTCCCACCGCCGCTCATCGAACCGGACTTGCGGATCTCCCGCATCCGGCTCTCGGACGGGCTTCACGAGAGGGCATGCACGGGACTTCCTTGCAGGCGCCTCTGGCGGATGTCGATCACTCCCGCCTTGCCATGGATCTCAGAGTAGCTGAATCGGCTGGTTCCGCTGACGCGCAGCTTATGCCGCCGGCAGAGGAATCGCCGAACCCGTGCCCGCACGTGCCAGCTGATGGCTGTGTCAGCTTGGCCCGTAAAACCGAAGCTGAAGTACTCGGCCCACCCCGACAGGAGTCGGTTGAGCCGGTCTCGCAGCTTGGGCCAAGGGGTTGGGTTTCCCCGGCGTAGCCGGATGTTGATCTTCTCCTTGAGCCTCTTCTGGGCCTTCTTGGATGGCCGAGCCGAGATGAATCTCTTCCCGCTCAGCCAGTGCCGCACCGGCCCGAAGGTGTAGCCCAGGAAGTCAAACGGCTCTTCTCGGGCGTGACAGAGGCGCGTTTTGGTGGGATGAAGCGTCAGCCCGAGCTTCGCCAACCAGCGCGATACCAGCGCCAGACTTTCTTCGGCCTGGCGGCGGCTTGCGCAGACAATCACGAAGTCATCGGCATAGGAGACGATCTGTCCCAACCGTTGCGTCGCCCCGGTCTTCCTCCAGTGGCGCAGAAGACGGTTGATGTAGATGTTAGCCATCAGAGGTGAAACAACTCCGCCTTGAGGAGTCCCCCGCTTGCTCTTCTTGCCGCCTGTTATCCGCCGGTTTCCCCTCTCATCCCTCTCTTCCGCCGGGGATTTCAGCCACAGCTTGAGCAGATGCAGGATCTTCCCGTCGGCCACCCGCCGGGCCACGCTCTGCAACAGCTCGGCGTGGGGGATGGTGTCGAAGTACTTCGTCACGTCGGCATCTACGACGTGCTGCTGGCCTCCATACAACCGCCCCTGCACCTCGGCCAGTGCGCCGTGCGCACTGCGCTCCGGCCGGTAGGCATAGACGTTGTCCTCGAAATCAGCTTCGAAGATCGGCTCAAGGATCAGCACGACGGCGGTCTGCACCACCCGATCCCTGATGGTCGGGATTCCGAGGGGACGCTCGCCTCCGCCGGGCTTCGGGATCATCACCCGCCGCACCGGTTGGGGGCGGTAGGTCTCTTCCACCAGTTCCTGCCGAAGCTCGGCCAGCCACCGCTCTACACCGTACGCCTCAATGTCCTCAAACCGGACCCCGTCGACTCCGGGCGCTCCGTCGTTGGCTTTCGCCTGTCGGTAGGCCCTCTCCAGGGTTTCCGCCCAGCACACCTTGTCGTACAGCGTGTAGAACCGAAAGTCTGGCTCCCGCTTGGCCTTCTCATACAGCTTCTTCCGGAGTCGCTCGACTTGATCGGGTTCTAGACTCATCGTCAATTCCCGGTCTCCTTCTCGTTGAGAAGCATGCCCGAACCAGGGCTCCGTCCCTCCACCGGCGCTTCCTCGGTACCATGGGCCCCTCCGACTTCCACACGGCCCGAGGCTGACCATTTCAGATCACCTCGGTTGGTGGCCGCGACCCACCACCTATGTGGATCTCACACGTTGCCTCAAAGACCTTGTCTGCGCATGCTGACCCCACTACCCCGGCTGGAGAGGACGGGTTCTTCGGTCGGTTGCTCCCCCACCCCCCGACGGCCTTCCCCTTATGGCAGGAGGGTCGGCTCCAGCGAGAAACTATCGAGGCCTGCTCAGGGTTCACGTGCTTTTCGGCCTGCGCATTTGCACCTCGGTTGCACCGAGGACTTCCCCGGAGGCTTCAGCCGGACGATTGCTCGAGCTCGGCTGCTCCAGTGGCTACCGGGCGAACCGACAATTCCCCGGGCGGGACTTCCACCCGCTGGCCTTCGAGACCCAGGAGGTCTCTCTGTAATCTGCAAATCAGCTCACATCAGACCTCCCTTCGTGTCGCACTGCCATGCGTTTGCTATCGGCGCCTCGGCAACGAGTGCCTTATCCGCGGTCGCGAGGAGGAATCAGCCGCACGTTGACGAGGATGCCAAAGTCTCGTAAACTGATATTTGTATCGATAGCTAGTGGTCTCAGCGCTCCAGTACAGCATAGCGGCCGGAATGAGCAAGCATGCTCGACCTAGCTATCATGAAGCGGAGGGAATAGATGTTCGAAAAATTTAACGAAAAGGCGAAGCTCGCTTTGTTCTTTTCTCGGTCCGCAGCGAACCAACTTGCCTGGGAGATGATTGACACTCACCATATCCTCTTAGGGCTCTTCGAGATCGAAGACGATGTCGTTTCAGAAATATTTCGACGATACGGCATAGAAGCCAATGGCATCCGCGCTGAGCTCGGGGCAGAACCTGTTCGCGAGCACCTAACGAGAGAGATTCCTCTCTCGGAGGACGTCAAGAAGGTCCTTGTCTATGCTGCACATGAAGCCGAAACGCTCGGCCACTTAGTAGCTCCTGCCCACCTCCTTTTTGGCATCATGAGTGTTGACGGTACCGATGCGATGAGAATATTAGCGGGCCGCGGCGCCAATAATTTATCACTGCGACAAATGATCTTGGAGTTCTACGGAGATCCTGCCTATTCTGACTATAGGGCGCCCTGGAAAGTGTGCACATAGCGGATCGAGCTGTGGACCTTTTCCACGATTTCCACCTGCTCCAGCACGGTCTTTGGACGTCGCGCCTCCCGGTTGTTCGGCGACAATTAGAACTGCGGGGTGACGACAATTAGAATTGCGGGGTTCCAGTCCTCGTAAACGCTTGTCCCGTAGGCTCTTGCCCCTCATGAATTGGGGGGCTGATGTTGACGGATAAGTAGGTAAGGAGGTTGAGGATGGAACTTGGCAAGGGAGAGTCGCTGTCGAGCGCAGCTCTGCGCTCTGGGATGAGTGAGAACACGGCACGGCGGTATCGCGAGGGTGCGCTTCCGGGCCAGCGCAAGGTCATGCGGCAGTATCGGACCCGGCCGGACCCGTTTGCCGGGGTGTGGCCGGAGATCGAAGGGATGCTCAAGCAGGCGCCCGGCCTGGAGGCGGTGACGATCTTCGAGCTGCTGAGGGGGCGGCCGGAGCTGAGCTTTTCGGACGGTCAGCTGCGTACATTGCAGCGGCGGATCCGCCGTTGGCGGGCGTCGCAGGGTCCCGAGCGGGAGGTCATGTTCGCGCAGGAACACCGGCCGGGGGAGTACGCCCAGAGCGACTTCACGAGCATGACGGAGCTGGGGATTTGCCTCGGGGGCGAGCCGTTCGACCACCTGATGTTCCACTTCGTGTTGCCGTATTCGAACTGGGAGACGGGCGGGATCTGCTTTTCGGAGAGTTTCGAGGCTCTCATCGGGGGTTTCCAGGCCGCCGTCTGGGAGTTGAGCAAGGTGCCGAAGCTACACCGGACGGACAACCTTTCGGCGGCCACCCACGAGCTGGGCGAGGGGGGCCGGACGTTCAACGAGCGCTACCTGGGTGCGCTGGCGCACTACCAGGTCCAGCCCGACTGCAACACCCCTGGGCGTGGCCACGAAAACGGCGATGTGGAGCAGGCGCACCACCGCTTCAAGCGGGCTGTCCAGCAGGCGCTTCTGCTGCGGGGGGGCCGGGAGTTTTCGAGCCGCGCCGCGTACGAGGTGTTTTTGGGTGAGATCTTTTCGGGGCGCAACCGTGGCCGAGCCGTCAAGCTGCGCGAGGAGCTGGAGCGGATGAGGGATCTGCCGCTGTCGCGCCTGGACGACTTCCGGCGGGAGCGGGTGCGGGTCAGCGTGTTTTCGACCCTGCGGGTGGCCAACAACGTCTACTCGGTGGCCTCGCGGTTGATCGGCGAGTGGGTGGACATTCGGCTGTATGCGGAGCGGATCGAGGTGCACTTTGCCGGTGAGCGGGTGGCCGAGATGGAGCGCCTGCGGGGCCGCGGTCACGCCGCCATCGACTATCGCCACCTGATCTGGTCGTTGATCCGCAAGCCGGGAGCGTTCGCGCGCTACCGGTACCGGGAGGCGCTGTTTCCGAGCTTGGTTTTCCGGCAGACCTATGATGCGCTGGAGGGGCGTCACGGAGCGCGGGCGGACGTGGAGTATGTGCGGATTCTGCACCTGGCGGCGAGCACGGGAGAAAGCGCGGTGGAGGGTGCGCTTTCGGCCCTGTTGGAGGGCGGCGAGCTGCGGGACTTCGCGCAGGTACAGACGGCCCTTCGGCCGGTGCGCCTGGAGCCGCCGGTGTGCCGGATCGATCCTCCGGACCTGCGGGTCTACGACGAGTGCATCGCCGCGGCAGGAGGTGGCCTGTGAAGCCGGCCAGCGAGGCGGGGTTGCCGCTGCTGCTGAAGTCGTTGTGCCTGCCGACCTTCGCCCGGGAGTACG
Source organism: uncultured Holophagales bacterium (assembly GCA_963842525.1). Lineage (GTDB taxonomy): Bacteria > Acidobacteriota > Thermoanaerobaculia > Multivoradales > UBA5704 > UBA5704. The sequence goes on along the minus strand of CAWJGT010000003.1, from coordinate 1,638,158 downwards.
CGACGGTGGCCGCTCAGGCGGTGCGTGGGGGGCTCACCCACGAGGGGTATCTTCTGGCCCTTGCCGAGCAAGAGGCCAGCGAACGGTGCGAGCGCCGGGTCGAGAGACTGCTTCAGGAGTCCAGGCTGCCGCGGGAAAAGAGCCTGGCGGGCTTCGAGGTAGGCCGGCTTCCGCCCAAGGCCAGGGCGGCCCTGGCCGCTCTTCAGGACGGCTCGTTTCTGGACCAAGCCACCAATCTGATCGTGTTTGGCAACCCTGGGACGGGCAAGTCGCACCTGGTCTGCGGTCTGGGCCAGGAGCTGGTGCGCGGGGGCCGGACGGTGCTGTTTTCCCCGACGTATCAGATCGTCCAGCGGCTTCTGGCCGCGAAGCGGGATCTGCGTCTGGCGGCCGAGCTGAAGCGGCTGGACCGATTCGAAGCCCTGATCCTGGACGACCTCGGCTACGTCGAGCAAAGCCGCGAGGAGATGGAGGTTCTGTTTACCCTGATCGCCGAGCGGTACGAGAGGCGCTCGGTGCTGATCACCAGCAACCTGGTGTTCAGCAAGTGGGAGCAGATCTTCAAGGACCCGATGACGACGGCGGCCGCGGTGGATCGGATCGTCCATCATTCGGTGATCCTGGAGCTGAGCATCGAGAGCTACCGGGCGCAGGCGGCCAAGGAGAGAGCTGCAGGAGCCAAGGGGGCCCGCGGGGCATGAGCTTCCGGAGCTTGGATAGGCCATGTTACGGCGCATAATTGCAATCGCTGAAGGATGCCCGCAGCTGCGGGCATCCTTCCCTGCTAAGTCCCTGCCCCCGGAAGGAGGTCAAAAACCGACCAGCCCCCACCTGGCCCCCTAAAAGAAGCCCCCCCGCCCCCCGTAGGAGTGTTGACACGAACTGGAGGAGGATCCCGCAGTTCTAATTGTCGCCGACCCTCAAATCTAGTTGACGCCGGACAGCAGGGCGACCAGCTCGTTGGTCCTGGCCCGCTTGCGCTCGTAGAGACGCTTGGCGAGGGGCTCGAACCGGATGGCGAAGTGCGAGGCCTCCGTGAACGCCCAGGACAGGTACGGGTTGCCATTGCGCACGTTGCCGGAGCCCTTGACCTTGCCGTTGCTGAGGTGCTGGCTGGGTACACAGCGGCAGTAGGAGGAGAAGTGGCCGGCCTCGGCAAAGCGAGCAATGGAGCCGGTCTCGTACATGATGGTCAGGGCAAGGGTCAAACCGATGCCGGGAATGCTCTCGAGCAGCTCGAATTCGGGCCTCAGCTTGGCCTGTTTGAGAACAGCTTTCTCGATGCCGGAGATTTGGTCTTTCAGGGTGCGGGCGATCGCCAGGCTGCTCGTGATCGTCAAGGCGATGTGTGGGTCCGTGAACTGCTCCTCGACCTGCTCGGCCGTCATGCGCTTGAGCTCGTTGAGGGAAACTTGAACCCCGGTGTAGCGCGAGAAGACGTTTTTGACGCTCAGCAAGCTGGCGGTGCGCTGTCGCACCAGAAAAGTTCGGCGGCGCAGCAGATCTCGCACAGCACGTTCCTTTTTCGGATAGATGTGGCCGGTGGGCAGAATGTTGAGGTGGAGCAGGCGCGCCAGCCACCGGGCGTCATGGCGATCATCGACGTACTTCAAGCCCTCGTACTGGCGAACCGCGGAGGTGTTGACCAGGCGAACCTCGTAGCCGGCCTCCATGAGGCCATCCACCAACCAGTACCAGTTGAAGGTGGACTCCACGGCGATCGCCTGGGTCTGCTCCCGGAAGGGCTCCAGGGCTTCCACGACGGCCTCCAGACGGTTGGGCACCCGTCTGCTGAGGACCGATTGCAGTTGCTCGTTCATCACGACGAGATAGCTGTTGGTTGAATGCAAGTCGATTCCACAGTACAGTCCCATACGCTCCTCCTTTCAGGGATTGGTTCTCCCGACGAGCCCTATCGCGGCTCGTCAGAAGGGAGGAGCCTTCTAGAGGATCATCAGCCTCTTCGGCAGATCGAGGCAGGGACCGGAGAGCGGGCGGTTGCTCGTCCTCGGGGCTGCTCGCTATGCAGTTTTGGAGCCCGACCTCTCCGATCACGGCGAAGCGGGGTCGAGGATCGTGACCGGCAGGCTGCGGAAGTGACCGACGTAGAACGTAAGCAGCCGGGCGATCCCGTAACTCTGCATGGCCGCTACGAGGCGCCACACCGGCCTGCGGTTCGTGCGACCGCGTCATTCGGGTGAGCTGGTTTGTGTTGAGCACGCCTGACTGTGGCGATGCCCTGCGTCCCGACCTTCAGAGGTTCAGGGTTTTTCGCTCTCCGGAGGCTCTTCCGCGAGCATCTTTTCGATCTCGTCGGCGAGCTTCCCGACTTTTTCGGCCATCCGGGTCGCGAACCGGCACAGACGCGCCTCGCGGCGGGGGAGATTGGAGTGATCCCTGATGTCAATGATGTTTCGAAGATGGCCCTGAAGAAAACGAAGATCGGCCACGACCGCCCGCAGTTCCTCGGCGGTTGGGTCGTCTGCGGAGACCTGGGCGGGCGGGGATCGCTCAACGGCGAGGTCGTTCAGGGCCATTCCAAACTTCCTGAAAGCAGAAACGGCCGCGTTCGCCCCCAAATACTGAAGGAACGTCTCGCGAAAGACGGCGTAATCTTCCGAGTCCTTGGGATCGATCCTGGGCACAGGAACGTAACGTTCCTCTTCTTCAATCTCTTCGAGGGTTTTCATCTGCTTCAGCTCCTACCACAGCGGCTCGCGCAACAAGCGGGCCTGCAGCTCCTTCAGCTCGCCGACCCCCATGCCGGCCAGCCGGGCTTCCCGCTCCGCGTCAATCTCTATCTCAAACGCCTGGCATAGGTCACGGATCGCTTCGCGCAGCCCCTCGGCACGGCCTTCCTGCCGCCCCTCTTCGCGCCCCTGCCGTTCGGCCAGGCTGAGGGCGCCGCGGGCATCCTGCTCGGCGATCTTCGCACGGTCGTACAGGTCGAGCTCATCCAGCAAGGCATTGAGGAGCTCGATGAGGAGCGGTTTGTGAACTTCGCTGCCGAAGATGCGTTTGAAGACGAAGTCGGTCTTGGGATCCGCGAATACCGGCCGCATGGAGACATCTTATCGCAAGACGGGGAGGAGAAGCCTCCCGCGGCGTTGTCCCCCGCGGCAGAGGCGCCAGAGGATTCTCGGCGCTCGCCCGGCAAGGACGATGACCAGATCCGGCGCAGCGCTGCGCGTCTTCTCCAGATCCCCTTTGCAAGGAGGATCGATCATGGAGGATTCGGCAATGCAGAAAAGAGCGCGCGGCGCTGCCCTGGTTGTCCTGTCTCTTGCAATCCTCGCCGCGTCCGCAGCCTCGGCGCAGGAAGATGCGACGATTCTGTCGTGGAATGGCACCTGCCATCGGTCGCAGGTGGGCGGCAAGCCTGCCAGCCTCAAGATCAAGAAGGTCCATGGCTCAGGCGGCAGTGCGACGGTGACCCTGACCGGCACGATTCCGGTGTCAAGTCCCACGTATGGTTATGTCCGCCACGAGCTGCCTCCCGGGCTGATGCCGGCGTCCACGGCTCCGGTCACGTGCTCTCAGCAGGTGGTAAACGGGAAGGACACCTCCGCGATCGCCAACTATGGGGGCCAGGGCGTCCACGTCCGCCGTCCGGACTTCGGCTACACGAACGCCGTGCTGTGGTTTCCGGAGAAGTTCAACAACGGCACCTATACGCTGACCTGCTCCTGGGAGACGGCCGACCCCAACCAGGCGATCGCGTGGGAGACGTGCCCGGGGCTCGGCTGGGAGCGGCCGAAGATCGACGACATCGTCAAGGCGGAGCTCAACAAAACGAAAAAGGATGCAAATGGGAACGATGTGGCGATCGGACCTCCAGGCATCTCGATCGCCATCGCGAAGGATGGGGTGATGGTGTTCGCAAAAGCCTATGGCGTCGCGGACAAGGACAAGGACCCGCAGACGGCCGGTGATCAGCCGGAGCTGCTGACGCCCAAACACCGGCTTCGCATCGCGAGCGTCTCCAAACCGATCACTTCGGTGGCGATCCTGCGCCTGATGGAACAAGGGAAGCTGAGCCTCGACGACAAGGTGTTCGGCGAGGGGGCCCTCCTGGGCACAACCTTCGGAACCCAGCCGTACAGCGACCGCCTCAAGGCGGTCACGGTCCGCCACTTGCTTCAGCACACAGCCGGCGGGGAGGCATGGACCAACAACGGCAACGATCCCATGTTCAAGGAGCCGGCCCGCGACCTCGACAGCCTCATCAACTGGACGCTCACCAGCCCGACCTATGCGCTCCTGGCTGACCCGGGAACCTCCTATCGCTATTCGAACTTCGGGTATGCCTTGCTCGGGCGTATCGTCGAGAAGGTGTCCGGCATGAGCTACGAACAGTTCGTCAAGGACAACGTGCTCGTTCCCAGCGGCGTCACCGACATGGAGATCGCGGGCAACACCCTGGCGGAGCGGAAGACCAGCGAGGTGAAATACTACCCTCCCGCGAGCGCCTATTCGATGAACGTCCGGCGCATGGCTGCTCACGGCGGCTGGATCGCGCCTCCCGCGGCGCTCGTCCGCTTCGGCACCCGCGTCGACGGTTTCGCTACCCGGCCCGACATCCTTGCGCCGGCGACGATCCAGATCATGACGACGAAATCGGCACTGTCGAGCTATGCGCTTGGGTGGTCAGTCAACTCGGTTCCCAACTGGTGGCACGAGGGATACCTGCCTGGCACAAAATCGAACTTCGTCCGCACAAACGGCGGCTACGTCTGGGCTGCGATCGTGAACGGAACAAATCCGAACGGGGCCGATGATATCAATCTCGACGCCATGATGTGGCGCATCGTCAACAGTGGAGCCAGTTGGCCGGGGGTGGACCAGTTCTGACCCTCCTCCCCCCTGCCGTGAAAAAAGCACGTCTCGGAGGATGCCGAGTCGTAGAGTCGCCCGGCATGAGACTCGACAGCAGTGGTTCTACTGTGCCGAGAGTCAGATCGAGATCAAGGACCTTGAGGGAGCCTGGTTGACGGGCCTCGGCAACTTTTCCCGGTCTTTCGGAGTGACAGCGAAGCGTTTGAGGGAATCTCGAAAGGCTCGGGGCGGATTTTGAGGGCTTCCGGACGGTTCTCCAGGCCTTCCGGACAGTTCTGGAAGGCTTCCAGGCCGTCAGCCGATCGCCTGGACTACTGCCAGCGCCGTCTCCAGGGCCTGCCGGCCCGCCGCTGCCGTCTACCAGACGGACGTCCTCGCCCCGGCAGGCGGCGAGGAAGGCTTCGAGCTCGCGGCGCAGGGGCTCGGCCTTGTCCACGGCGAGGTTGTCGGGCAGGATGCGCCGCGCCCGTGTCTCCCTCCTCCAGGCGGTAGCCGTGGATCTCCTGGGCATGGTAATCGAGCGAGTAGTAGCGGCTCGACAGGAAGGCCCGGAGCTTGCGGACGCGCTCGGAGGAGATCGCGCGAGGCGGTCAGGTTCGCCACGCAGCCCGAGGCCAGCTCGACACGGGCATTGGCGATGTCGATGCGCGGCGAGAGGACCGCGATGCCCGTGGCGCGCACCTCGGCGACCGGGCTCGGATCGAGGGCGTGCAGGATCTGGAGGTCGTGGATCATCAGGTCGAGCACGACGTCCACGTCCAGGCTGCGCGGCGTGAAGACCGCCAGGCGCTGCACCTCGACGAAACGGGGCGGCACCCCGAGCCCCACAAGGGCCTGGACGGCCGGGTTGAAGAACTCGACATGCCCCACGGCCAGAACACGGCCGTCGGCGGCTTCGATCAGCCGGTCGGCCTCGGCGAGCGACGCCGCGATCGGCTTCTCCACCAGGACGTGGAGGCCTTTCCCGAGCAGGCCGCAGCCGATCTCGGGATGGGCCACGGTGGGGGCGGCCACGACCGCGGCTTCGACCTCTCCGGCCAGGTCGTCGAGCCGGGCGAAGGCGCGCGTGCCGTGCTCCTGGGCCAGCGCCTCGGCGATCTCGGGCCGGGCATCGTAGACGCCGACCAGCTCGGCACCGGGCAGCGAGGCCAGGATGCGGACGTGGTTCCTCCCCATCGCCCCGACCCCGACGACTCCGACGCGCAGAGGGGTGCTAGTCAGGGCTTTCGCCCTCCTCGCTGCCGCTGGCCCTGCCTCCCCGCGGCATGGACTTGTGGACGCCGCGCTTGGCACTCTCGACGAAGGCGACCAGGTAGTCCACTTCGGGGTCGCCGGCCAGCTCTTCGCGGATGCGCGCCAGGGCCTGCGAGGTGTTCAGCCCCGAGCGGACCAGGATGCGCAAGGCGCGGTCGAGGCGGCGGATGGTCTCGGGATCGACTCCCTTACGCTTGAGGCCGATCGAGTTGAGGCCGTAGAAGGCAGGTTTCAGGCCGACCGTCTTGACGAAGGGCAGGGCGTCCATGACCACCACGCTGTAGCCGCCGACATAGGCGTGCCTCCCCACCCGGCAGAACTGGTGGATGGAGGTGAAGGCGCTGATGCTGGCGTCGTCGTGCACCTCGACATGGCCGGCCAGGGTCGCGTTGTTGGCGAAGATGGTCCGGCTCCCCACCTGGCAGTCGTGCGCCACGTGGGTATAGGCCATGAAGAGGTTGTCGCTGCCGATCCGGGTGACGCCGCCCCCTTTGGAGGTGCCGCGGTGGATCGTGCAGAACTCCCGGAACTGGTTGTTGTCGCCGATCTCCAGGCCAGACCCGTTCGCCGCGGAACTTGAGGTCCTGCGGCTCGAAGCCGATCGTCGCATTGGGGAAGATCCGGTTCTCGCGGCCGATCTTCGCCGGGCCCAGGACCTTGGCCCCGGCGCCCACCTCGGTGCCGTCGCCGATCTCCACCTCGGGTCCGATCACGGCGAAGGGGCCGACCTCGACGCCATCGGCCAGGACGGCGCCGGGATCGACCACCGCCAACGGATGGACCCTCGCGCTCATCCGCGGTCCACCATGGCCGTGGAGAGCACGGCCTCGGCGGCCAGCTCGCCGTCCACCAGCGCCCTGCCCGCGACTTTGCAGAAGGTCGAGCGGAGCCGGAGCACCTCGATCTCGTAGCGGACCTGGTCTCCCGGGACCACGGGCCGGCGGAACTTGGCCTGCTCGATCCCGGCGAAGTAGAGGAGCTTGCCTCCCGTTGCGGCAGGTCGTGCAGGAGGAGCAGGCCGCCGGCCTGGGCCATGCCTTCGATCAGGTAGACCCCCGGCAACACGGGCCGGCCGGGGAAGTGGCCGAGGAAGACCTGCTCGTTGATGGTGACGTTCTTGATCGCCACGATCCGCTTCTTCGGCTCCATCTCCAGCACGCGGTCGACGAGCAGGATCGGATAGCGGTGCGGGATCACGGACAGGATCCATTCGATGTCCCACGGCGGCCCACTCGGTTTCGTCTCGGTCGTCTCGATTGTCTCGGTGATCTCGGTCACGTCGTCCCTCCTCGGTCTCCCGGCTCCGTCCGGCCCTGCGCCTCTTTTTCGAGCGCGCGCAGGCGGCGGCTCATCTCCTCCAGGCGCGCCAGCAGGACGGCCTGGCGGCGCCATTTGCGGAGCTCGATCGCGGGGATGCCCGCCACCTGGGTGCCCGGCTCGACCGAGGTCAGGGCCGCCGATTTGGCCGCGACCTGGGCGCCGTCGCCCAGCTCGATGTGTCCCGAAACGCCGGCCTGCCCGGCGAGGACGACATAGTCGCCCAGGCGCGTGCTGCCGGCGATGCCCGCCTGCCCGCACAGGATACAGTGCCGGCCGACCCGGACGTTGTGACCGACCTGGACGAGGTTGTCGATCTTGGTGCCCGCGCCGATCCGGGTCTCCCCCAGGGTGGCACGGTCGAGGGTGGTGTTGGCGCCGATCTCGACGTCCTCCTCCACCACCACGCGGCCGATCTGCGGCACCTTGTGGTGCACGCCGCCGTGGGTGGCGTAGCCGAAGCCGTCGGCTGCCCAGCACGGCGCCGGCGTGGACGACCGTGTTGGGGCCGATCTCGGTGCCGTCGTAGAGCACGGCGTGCGGGTGGAGCACGGCCCCCTCCCCCACCGCGCAACGTGCTCCGAGGACCACGTGCGGGTGCACGCGCCGCCCGCGCGCCGATGCGGCTCCCGGCGCCGATCACGGCATAGGGGCCGACGTGGGCCGTGGGGTCCACGGCGCAGCCCGGCTCCACGATCGCCGTCGGGTGGACCCCCGGCTCCGGCGTGGAGCCCGGATCGAGGAGGCGCAGCAACCGGGCGAGGGCATAGCCGGGGTCATCGACGACCAGCAGGTCGCGGCCCCCGCAGCTCGGGCGGCGGCTCGGGGCCCACGAGCAGGGCCCCGGCCTGGCTCGCCAGCGCCTGGGCGCGATAGCGGACGTGGGTCAGGAAGGAGAGGTCGCGTGGGCCGGCGGTGTCGAGCGGCCGGATCGTCTCGACGGCCCGTTCCGGGTCACCTTCGATCCGGCCTCCGACCAGCTCGGCGAGCTCCGCCAGCCGGTGGGCCACGTGCTTACTGGCCGCCCTTGCCCGGCGCCGCGGCGCCGGCAGCCCCATCCAGCCGCTGGATGATCGAGGTCGTGATGTCGATCGCCTCGTCGGCGTAGATGAGGCCGCTCTCGAATTTGCGGAAGATCAGGGTGTAGCCAAGCTCCTTGCCGGCCTGGTTGATCACCGGCATCACCTTCTGATCGACCTGGGCGAGCACCTCGTCGCGCTTCTTGTTCAAGTCGCGGGCGGCATCGTCCTGGAGACGGCGCAGGGCGATGACCTTGTCCTCGAGCTGCTTCTCCATGTCGGTGAGCTTGTCCTGGGCCAGGGACAGGCGGCCGTCGTTGAGCTTGGCCTGCATGTCCTTGATCTCCTGCTGCTTGGCGCGGACCTCGCCCTCCTTCTGCTCCTGGAGCTTCTTGAGGTCGGCGAGGACTTTCTTGCCCATCTGGGAGGTGGTGAGGATCTTTTCGGTATCGATCACCGCGATCTTCAGGCCACTCGCCGGCGCCTGGGCGGTCGCGGCGAACGGGGCCGCAACCGCCAGGGCCACAGCGAGCCCGAGCGTGGTGCGTGTCAGCGGACGGATGAACGGCATAGCTCTCTCTCCTTGGTTTTAGAAGCTCGATCCAATACTGAACTGGAAGCTCTCGAAGCTGTCTTGCGGCTGCGGGTCCAGGTTCGTGGCGTAGATGAAGCGCAGCGGCGCTCCGAACATGGGGATCAGCACGCGCAGCTCGGCGCCCGCGGTATAGCGCAGGCGCGACAAATCGAAGGACTGTCCCCCGCCGTAGACGTTGCCGCCGTCGACGAACGCGAGCACGCGGAAGGGGCCGCCGAGCAGGAAATGGTACTCCAGGTTGAGCTGGACGTATTGCTCGCCGCCGAGGATGAACCCCTGCTCGTCCTTCAGCGGCTCACCGTTGGCATTGCGCAGGTAGATCGACTTGTAGCGGTGGCCGCGGATGGTGTTTTCGCCGCCGAGGAAGAACCGCTCGTACGGCTGCAGCTTCTTGCCCCCGAACGCATCGATCATGCCGCCCTCGACGTTGATCGCGAACACCTGGCGCACCGGATAGCTCGCCGTCGGCTTGAACAGGCTGTACGTGATCTCCGGCCGGATGAAGTAGGTGTCGCCACCCAGAAAGCCGCCGGCGTACTCCGTCGCCAGGCTCAAGCGCTGGCCGCGGGTCGTCTCGAACGGGTTGTCCCGGCTGTCGTACATGTACACCGGCCGCAGCGACGAGTTGTCCAGGGTGATGTTCGTGATCTGCGTGGTGCCCGGGACGGGGTCGTTGGGTCCCGGCGGCGGATCGCCCGGCAGCGGCGCCGGCACCACGAAGCGGTACTCGTCCTCGTACTTGGACCGGTTGTAGCTCATGCTCGCCGACTGGAAGAGCCGGAAGTTCCGGCCGTAGGTCAGGACGGCGCCCTGGCTGTTGCGCAGATAGCGCTGCTGGTCGTCGAACAGCCCGAAGTTGGTGTCCTGATTGTAGACGCGCAAGCCGATGGTCTGCGGCCGGTCGAGGAACCACGGGATGAAATACGACAGGTCGAAGAAGTCGCGGAATCGGCCGCTCTGGAACGACACGCCCACCTGCTCACCGCGGCCGAGGAAGTTCTTGGTGTTGATCGCGAACTGGCCGAAGAAGCCGTCGAGCTCGCTCCAGCCGCCGCCGAACTGCAGCTCGGTGCGGTCGGCCTCTTCTCCCTTGAAGACGAGGCTGACCTCCTTCTTCTCGGTGTCGGTGTCGATCTGGACCGGATCTTCCTCGTCCAGCTTGAAGTAGCCGAGCTGGTTGACCTTGAGGACGCTGTTGCGGACCGCGCCGATGTTGACGAGGCCGCCCTCCCAGAGCCGCAGCTCGCGCCGCAGCACCTTGTCCATGGTGCGCTCGTTGCCCTGGAACTCGATCCGCCCCACCCGGTACTGGTCGCTCTCGTTGATGTGGATCACCAGGTCGGCGACCTGGCCGGGCTTCTCGACCAGCTCCGGCTCGATGCGGGCGAAGATGTAGCCCGTGTTGTGGTAGAGGTCGGTGATCGACTTGACGCCGTCGTCGACCGCCTTCTGGCGCAGCCAGGCAGCTCGGGCGGTGCTTGAAGGCGCGCAGCAACGCCTGGTCGGTGTAGATCTCGTTGCCCTCGATCGTCACCTCGCCGAACTTCCAGCGCTCGCCCTCCTCGATGGGGACGGTGAGGAACATGCGGCGCTTCTGGTCTTCCGGCTTGGCGTTCGGGTTGGTCGCCCGCACGTCGAGCTGGGGATCGCCGATGACCACGTTCTTGAAGCCGGAGCCGCGGTAGAGCTTGCGGATGCGGTCCAGGTCCTCCTGGAGCTTGGCCGGATCGTAGATGTCCTTCTTGAGGATCCGGGTGATGGGGCCGCTCTGGCGGGTATTGCGCATCAGGTACTGGAGGTGGATGTCGCTGTAGACCGTGTTGCCCTCGAACTCGATCTCGGCGATGCGCACCCGGCCGCCCTCGTCGACGGTGAAGGTCACCCTCTTTTCGTTGGGGCCGATGTCCTCGACCGCATAGCGGGCCTCGGCGAAGCGGTAGCCCTTCTCGGCGTACATCTCCTCGATGAGGGCGTTGACCCGCTCCAGCTCGCCCAGGCTCATCGGCTCGCCTTCGCGCAGCCGGATGCGCTGGGTGGACAGCTTGTCCTGGATGTCGGTCTTGGAGATCCGCTTCAGGCCCTGGTAGTCGACCGAGCGCAGGGTCGGCCGCTCCTTGACCGTGATGATCAGCTTGACGCCGCCCTGGGCGGGCTCGGTTTCGACCTTGAGGTCGTCGACGAGGCCGCGGTCCCACAGCTCCTTGATCTTCTTGTTGAGCTGTGCTTCGTCGAGCGTCTGTCCCGCCTGGAGCCCGAGATAGAAGAGCAGCGTCTCCTCGGACAGGGCCTGGACCCCTCGCATCTCGATCGCCTGGATCGCCTGCCCGTCCGCCGACGGTGCCTGGGCCACCGGGGGGGCCATGGGCTGAGCGGACGCCCGGGGCACAGGGACGCCTCCGGAGATCAGGAAGGGGAGGAGGGAGAGCGCCAGGACACGGCGCAGGAGCACCGGCCGGGTGCGTGGGCTCCCCGGCAGGCGAGGCTCTCGGCGACTCACCATGAAATCAGGCGTCATGCATTGGTCCTCGCTCCCGGCGGACCCGCAGGCCCGCCGGGGAAAAGGAGCTGCCGCTCCGGACGGTCATCGTTGGGGAACGGTGACCTCCTGGCTGTGGGGGTGGAATTTGAGCGCATCGTCCTCCAGATCCACGAAGATCCGGTCGATCGGCTCGCCGCCGTGCTGATGGATCAGGATCTCCGAGACGGCGTCCTGGATATGGCGTTGGATGGTCCGGCGCAACGGCCGGGCGCCGGTGGACGGCTCGATGTCCGCTTTGCCGAGCAGCCACTCCTTCGCCTCTGTCGAGAGCTCCAGGCGCAGCCCGCGCTCCGCCAGCGTGCCGTTGACATCCGTAATGAGGATGTCCACGATCTGCCGCAGCTCGGCCTCGCCCAGTGGGTTGAAGACGATCACCTCGTCGATCCGGTTGATGAACTCCGGGCTGAAGGTGCGCCGCAGCTCGGCCAGGATCTCCTCCTCGATCTTCTGGAAGCTGGCCTCCTGGCTGCCTTCGCCGAAGCCCATGCGCCCGCCGCGCAACACCAGCTTACTACCGATGTTGGAGGTCATCAGCACCAGCGTGTTGCGGAAGTCGACCTGGTTGCCATAGGCGTCGGTGAGCTGGCCGTCCTCCAGGATCTGGAGCAGCAGGTTCGCCACGTCCGGATGGGCCTTCTCGATCTCGTCGAAGAGGATCAGCGAATAGGGCTGGCGCCGCACGCGCTCGGTGAGCTGGCCGCCCTCCTCGTGCCCGACGTAGCCGGGCGGGGAGCCGATCAGCTTGGAGACCGCGTGCTTTTCCATGTACTCGCTCATGTCGAATCGGACGAGCGACCGCTGGCTGCCGAAGAGGAAGTTGGAAAGCTGGCGCGCCACCTCGGTCTTGCCGACGCCCGAGGGTCCCAGAAAGATAAACGAGCCGACCGGCCTCTGCGGATTTGCCACGCCCAGCCGTGACCGCCGGATCGCCCGGCTGATGGCGCTGATCGCGCGCTCCTGGCCGACCACGCGCAGCCGGAGGATGTCCTCCATACGCAGCAGCCGCTCGGCCTCCTCGCTCTGGAGAGCCGCCACCGGGATGCCGGTCCAGGAGGAGACGACCTCCTCGATGTCGTGGCGGGTGACCTCGAGGACGCCGGTCTCGTCGGTCGTCACGCTCATCCGCTCGAGGTCCTCGCGCAGCTCGATCTCGCGCTCACGCAAATAGACCGCGCGCTCGAAGTCCTTGTCGGAGATGGCGACCTTCATCTCCTTGACCACCTGGCGGATCTCCTGCTCCAAGCGGCGCAGGTTCTGGGTGTCGCGCACGCGGCGGAGCTTGACCCGGGCGCCGGCCTCGTCGATGACGTCGATGGCCTTGTCGGGCAGGTGGCGGTCCGGGATGTAGCGGCTCGACTGGTAGATCGCGGTGCGCAGCGCCTCGGGGCGGTAGCGGACCTTGTGGAAGGACTCGTAGCGGTCCTTGACCCCTTCGAGGATCTGCTGCGTCTGCTCCGGCGTCGGCGGGTTGACCTGGATGGCCTGGAAGCGGCGCAGGAGGGACCGGTCCTTCTCGATGTATTTGCGGTATTCCTTGAGGGTCGTCGCGCCGATGCAGGAGATCTCGCCGCGCGACAAAGCAGGTTTCAAGATGTTGGCCGCGTCGAGCGAGCCTTCGGCCGAGCCGGCGCCGATCAGGGAGTGGATCTCGTCGATGAAGACGATCAGCTCGCGGCTCTCCTTGAGCTCCTTGAGGATGCCTTTCAGGCGCTCCTCGAACTGGCCGCGGTACTTGGTGCCGGCCACGATCAGGGAGAGGTCGAGCGCGAGGATCCGCTTGTTGGCCAGGAAGATCGGCACCCGGCCTTCGACGATGCGCTGCGCCAGGCCCTCGACGATGGCGGTCTTGCCGACGCCGGGCTCGCCGAGCAGGATCGGGTTGTTCTTGGTGCGGCGCGAGAGGATCTGGATGATGCGGTCGAGCTCTTCGTCGCGGCCGATCAGGGGGTCGAAGGTCTGCTCGGCGGCCAGAGAGGTGAGATCGCGCCCGTATTCGGTGAGGAACGGGAGCTCCTTCTTCTGCTGCGAGGCCTCGCGCTCCTTGGCGATGGCGAGCACCTCCTCGCGCACGGTGTAGACGTCGAATCCGTGCTGGGCGAGGATGCGCATGGCGGTGCAGCCCTCGACCCGCAGCAGGCCGATGAGCAGGTGCTCGGAGCCCACCGTGGCGTGCAGCATGCTCTCCGCCTCATGGGAGGCGTAGGCCAGGATCTTCTTCGACTCTTCGGAGAGAGGCAGCTCGGCGGTGGAGGAGATGCGCTCGACGAAGACCCGCTCGCCCTCGATCTCGCGCCGGATGTCCTCCGGCTTCACCTGGAAGCGGCGGAAGATCTCGCTGACGGTCTCCTCCCCCTCGCGCAGGATGCCCAGAAGGATGTGCTCGGACTCGATGACGCGGCTGCCCAGCTTGCTGGCTTCGTAGCGGGCGAAGAAGAGAGCGCGGCGGGCCTTTTCGTTGTACTTCTCGAACATTCCATCGACCTCTCAATCGGCCTCTCGACAGGCGGAGCTCCCGACGCGTCCAGACCGGAACAATCCGGCCTTTGTAACCTACTGACGCAGAAGCTTTCCGGCTTCCGGATTCTAACATACGCGTCTCCGCCTTGGGCCGCGCCGGGACACCGCCGCCCGCGAGCCCGTTACGACCCTTTGCCTATCCAGGTTGAAGCGGCACGGAGGGGAGCAAAATTCCCGGGGTCGCTGCGGCCTACGTGTCCGTCTTCTCGTACCCGTGCAACACTCCGTCCTCCAGGCGGAGGATGCGGGTGCAGCGCTCGGCGATCGCGGGGTTGTGGGTGACGAGGATGCCGGTCGTGCGGTGGTGGGCCTGGAGCTCCAGGAGGAGACGGAAGACCTGCTCGCCGCTCGCCGGGTCGAGGTTGCCCGTGGGCTCGTCGGCGAGGAGAAGCGGCGGCTCCATGGCGAGGGCGCGGCAGAGGGCGACGCGCTGGCGTTCGCCTCCCGAGAGCTGGTTCGGGAAATGGTCGAGGCGCTCCTTCAGCCCCACCTCCTCCAGGAGCCGGTGCGCGTGGTCGTGAACCGCTGAAGGGTGAAGGCCGGCGATCCGCCCGGGCATCATCACGTTCTCCAGAGCAGTGAAATCCGGCAGGAGCTGATGGAACTGAAAGACGAAGCCGATGGTGCGGTTGCGGAAGGCGGCCAGGGCGGCTCCCGACAGGCCGGAGAGGCGCGTGTCCCCGATCTCCACCGTCCCCTCGTCCGGCCGGTCGAGGGCTCCGAGCAGGTGGAGCACCGTCGATTTGCCCGAGCCCGACGGCCCGACGATCGCCACCATCTCCCCCGGCTCGACCGTCAGGTCGATCCCCTTGAGCACCTCGACCCGCCGGAGGCCGTCCCGGTAGGTCTTGGTCAGGCCGACGGCGCGGACGGCGACGCTCATGAGCCCCCTCCCCAACCCCGCCGCATGGCCTCCACAGGGTCGAGGGACGAGGCCCGCCGGGCCGCGTAGAGGGACGAGGCGAGCGCCAGGCAGAGGGTCAGCAGCAGGACCAGGGCCAGGTCCCCCGGCTTGACCAGGAATGGGACATAGTCGAGGAAGTAGACTTTTCCCGGCACCTGCAGCACCTGTTTACGGTCGAGGATCCAGGCGCCTCCCACGCCAAGGATGGTTCCCACCAACATGCCGGAGCCGGCCACCAGACCGCCCAGCAGCAGGAAGGCGCGGCGCAGCGCCGCCGGGGCTGCACCCATCGTGCTCAGGATGCCGATCTCCGGCGTCTTGCTGGAGATGATCAGCGCCAGATCGGCCACCAGGGCGAGCGAGGCCACCAGGACGATCAATCCAACGGCCACGAACATGAGCGCCTTCTCCAGGCGGAGGGCGAAGAGGAGCGGCCGGTTCAGATCCTTCCAGGTCCGCACCGTGCTTCCCGGCGGCAGGACCCCCGGCAGGTGCCCGGCCACCTCGATGGCCTCGTCGAGATCCGGGGTCACCACCTCCAGCCGGCGCTCGTTGCCGCCGAGGAGCGTCTCGGCGACCTTCCGCGGCAGGGCGACCCGGTCACGCTCCTCCTGGGTCTTCCCGCTTTCGTAGGTCCCGGCGACCGGAATGCTCCGGATGCGCGGCTGCGGCCCGAACGGCGTCAAGGTCGGCCGCGGCGAGACGATCGTCAGAGGCTGCCCGGGAGCGAGCCCCCAGCGGGTGGCGAGCGATTCCGTGACATACAGCCCTTCGGGCCGGCCTGCGGCGCCGGGGAACGACTGCGGCACGGTTCCCTCGAAACCGACCAGGTCGACCGCCTGGACCTTGCCCTCCTCCACCACCCAGCCGCCGCCGTGCACCTGGACCTGGGCCGAGGTCACTCCTGGGACCTTCTCCACCGCCGTACGGGCGGCGACCGCCTCCTCCTCGGCGAGCCCGGGCGGCAAATCGATCTCGATCTGCGGCGTGCGGCCGAGCAGCTCTCCGCGCAGAGCCTCCTGGAATCCCGAGATCATCGCCAGCGACAAAATCAGGGCCGCCACCCCGATCGCCAAACCCCCTGCGGCCACGGCCGACAGGAAGCTCGCGAAGGCGTCCCGCCGGGTGCTGCGCAGGTAGCGCAGGGCGAGGAGAACGGGGAAGGACCTCACCCCCTGTCCCCCTCTCCCATCGCCCCCCCTGCCACCGGGAGAGGGGGGACGTGGCTCAGGCCACAGAGGCAAGGTCGAGACTCTGTCTTGGCCGCGTCATCCTGAGCTTTCCATCCCCCAGATCCTTCGCTGCGCTCAGGGTGACAGTCTCGGGCTCGCGCTGACGGCCACAACGACGTCCCCCCTCTCCCGGTCGGGGGGAGTGCGATGGGAGAGGGGGACAGGGGGTGAGGCCTCATTCCGCCTCGGGCCGCATCAGCGGGAACAGGATGACGTCCCGGATCGACTGCCGGTCGGTCAGCAGCATGGTCAGCCGGTCGATGCCGGTGCCATTCCCCGCGGCCGGCGGCATGGCGTGCTCCAGCGCCCGGACGTAATCGGCGTCGAAGAGGTGCGCCTCGACGTCGCCCGCCTCGCGCGCCGCGGCCTGCTGCCGGAACCGGTCCGCCTGGATGTCCGGGTCGTTCAGCTCGCTGAAGGCATTGGCCATCTCCATGCCGGCGATGTAAAGCTCGAACCGCTCCGTGAAGCGCGGATCGTCCGGCCGCTGCTTGGCGAGCGGCGAGACCTCGACGGGATGGTCGGTGAGGAAGGTCGGGTTCCGCAGGTGCGCCTCGGCCGTCTCCTCGAAGAGCGTCATGATCATGTGCCCGTAGGTGCCGCCCGGAGGGATCTCGATCCCGCGCTCCTCCAGGATCTGGCGGACCGACTCCGCCGTCTCGAGCCGCTCGGCCGGCACGCCTCCGTGTTGCACGATCGCCTCCCGCATGGTCAGGCGGGCCCAGGGGCGGGCAAGGTCGACAGGCTGCCCCTCCCAGGTGATCTGGTCCTTCCCCTGGACCTCCAGGGCGGTCTGCGCCAGCTCGCTGATCATCTCCTCCGTCAGGTCCATCATGTCGCGGTAGTCGGCATAGGCCCAGTAGAACTCCAGCATGGTGAACTCGGGGTTGTGCCGGGTCGAGATCCCTTCGTTGCGGAAGTTGCGGTTGATCTCGTAGACCCGCGGGATGCCGCCGACCAGCAGCCGCTTCAGGAACAGCTCCGGCGCGATGCGCAGATAGAGCTCGAGGTCGAGCGCGTTGTGGTGGGTCTTGAACGGCCGGGCCGTCGCTCCACCCGGGATCAGGTGCATCATCGGGGTCTCGACCTCGAGGAAGCCGCGGGCGTCGAGGAACTGCCGGATGCCGCGCACGAGGGCCGCCCGCACTTCGAAGACCCGGCGCGAGTCCTCATTCGAAGCCAGATCGAGATACCGCTGCCGGTAGCGAGCTTCGATATCGGCGAGACCGTGCCACTTTTCCGGCATGGGCCGCAGCGCCTTGGCGAGCAGCGTCAGGTCGTCGACCATCAGCGACAGCTCGCCGGTGCGGGTGCGGATCAGGGCGCCGTCCGCGCCCACGACGTCGCCGAGATCGAGGTTGTCCAGGACCAGGGCGGCCTTCTCCGGCAGGCGGTCCTTGCGGACGAAGAGCTGCAGCTTCTCCAGGCCGTCGTGGATGTCTGCGAAGACGAGCTTGCCCTGGCGTCGGATCGAGCGGATGCGGCCGGGCACGCGCAGCCGCAGGCCGGCGGCCTCGAGCTCTTCAGCGGTCTTCTCACCATGCTGCCGCTTGATGGAGGAGGGCTCGAGGTCCCATGCGAAGCGGTGCGGATAGACAGGGATCCCCGCCTCGGCCAGCTTCTGGCGCTTCTCGCGACGGTTCTGGATCTGCTCGTCGAGCTCGGACATGGCGCCGCAAAGATAGCGTAAGACCTCACCTCCTGTCCCTGATACGATGCCCCTCCATGAATCCCCTGGAGATCGAAGACCTCGTCACCCCCCTCAAGGAGGCCGTCGACCGCTGGGACCACCTCGGTTGGACCCGTCCCAAGGTGGTGGTCGTCTCCGGGTCCGGCCTGGCGGTGGACCTCGGCGAGCGGATCCACGGACCCGTTGCACTGGACTACTTCCTTCCTTTCGGGTGCCACCCGGTCGAGGGGCACCCGCACGAGGTGGAGGTCCTGGAGCCCGTGCCGGGCCGCCCGGTCCTCTACTACCGCGGGCGGCTCCACTCCTACCAGGGGTACAGCGCGTACGAGACGGTCTTTCCGGTCCGGCTGGCCGCCCTGCTGGGCGCCAAGGTCCTGATCCTCACCAACGCCACCGGCGGGCTGCGCCCCGAGCACCGGCCGGGCGACCTGGTGCTGATCCGGGACCACATCAACCTGATCGGGATCACCCCGCTGCGCGGCCAGCTCCCGCCCGAGTGGGGGCCGCGCTTCCCCGACATGACCGCCGCCTACAGTCCCCGCCTGCGCGAGCTGATGAAGGGGGTCGCGGCCCAATCCGGCATCCCCCTCTCCGAAGGCGTGTACATGGGACTGGCCGGGCCGAGCTACGAGACACCCGCCGAGGTGCGGATGCTCCAGAGCCTAGGCGGCGACGTGACCGGGATGTCCACCGTCCTGGAGGTCACCGCGGCCCGCCCCATGGGCGTCGAGTGCCTCGGCCTCTCCATGGTCAGCAATCCGGCGGCAGGGATGAGCGATGCGCCGGTCGACCACACCGACGTGCTGAACGCCGCAAGCATCGCGGCCACCAACGTCCAAACGCTGCTCTCGAAGCTCCTCCGGCACCCGGAGCTGGTGTAAGCAAACCTGCCGCGGAGGCCCTTCGTCCGGCGATGACCGAGCGCATCGAGGACCGCGTCCGTTTCGACCTGATCCGCTACGCCAACGTGTGGGAGGACGCGGGCGTGCTGTGCGATGCTCTGCGGCCCGGCCCGGGGCGGCGTTTCCTCTCCATCGCCTCGGCCGGGGACAACAGCTTCGCCCTGCTCGCCGACGGGGCCGAGGTCGTGGCCGCGGACCTCTCGCCGGCGCAGATCGCCCTGGTCGAGCTCAAGCGCGCGGCGATCCGGCGCCTCTCCCATGGCGAGGCTCTGGCGTTCCTGGGGATGCGCAAGAGCCCGGACCGGCGGCCGGTCTATGAAGCCCTGGAGCGGGACCTCTCCGAAGGCGCCCGCGAATTCTGGCGGGAGCGCCTCGACGACGTGGCGGACGGCATCGTCCATCATGGCAAGTTCGAGGCCTACTTCGGCCTCTTCCGCGAGTGGGTCCTCCCCCTGATCCACCGGCGGAAGACGGTCCTGGGGCTGCTCGAAGAACGCGACGAGTCGGGGCGGGTCCGCTATTACGAGGAGACCTGGAACAACCTGCGCTGGCGGCTTCTCTTCCGAATCTTCTTCAGCCGCTTCGCCATGGGCCGGCTGGGCCGCGACCCGGAGCTCTTCCGCTATGTCGAGGGATCGGTGGCCGAGCGCATCCTGGGGCGGGCGCGCTATGCGCTGACCGTCCTCCCGATCCACGCCAACCCGTACATCGAATACATCCTCACCGGCAACTTCGGACGCTCCCTCCCCCGCTATCTCCAGGCCGAGGTCTTCGCCGACGTCAAGAAGAACCTCGACCGGCTCGTGCTCTTCGAGGGCTCGATCGAAGAGGCGGCTCTAGCCCATCGCGGCGAGGGCTTCGACGGCTTCAACCTGTCGGACCTCTTCGAGTACATCGACCCGGCGACGAGCGCCGCAATCTATGGACGGCTGCTGGAGACGGCGCGCCCGGGCGCCCGGTTCGCCTATTGGAACATGCTCGTGCCGCGCCGGCTGGCGGTGGCGCACCCGGACCGGGTCCGCTCGCTGGACGCCGAGGCCGCCGAGCTCTTCGCCCGGGACCTGGCCTTCTTCTATAGCGCCTTCATGCTCGAAGAGGTCACCGCGTGAGCGGCGGCTGGATCTACCCGGGAGACCTTCGCGGGGCGGCAATCCTTGGGACGGCCTTCCTCTCCCTCCTGGTGATCGCCGAGCTGTGGCGGCGTTTCGGTGATCCGAAGCCGGAGCACACTCGGAAGCTGGTCCATCTCGGAGGCGGGATCGCCTGCCTGTTCTTCCCGTTCCTCGTCCGCTCCCCCTGGGTGGTGGCGGCGCTGGCCCTGCCCCTCACAGGCATTTTCGTGGCCGGCGCGAAGCTCGGGTTCCTGAAGAGCCTGCACGGGGTGCAGAGACGGAGCCGAGGGGCCGAGTACTACCCGCTGGCGGTCTTCCTGGTCTTCGTCCTCACCCTGGGAAGGCCGTGGCTGTACCTTGCCGCGGTCCTGGTCCTGGCGGTCGCCGATGCCTTTGCGGCGCTCATCGGCAGCCGCTACGGAGTGATCCGGTATGAAGTGGAGAACGAGACCAAAAGCCTGGAGGGATCGCTGGTCTTCTTCGTCCTGGCCTTCCTGGCGATCCACCTGCCGGTGCTGCTGCTGACCGACCTGCCGCGCCCGGTCTGTGTCCTGGCGGCGACGCTCGTGGCGGCGCTGGTGACCGGGTTCGAAGCGATCTCGCTCGAAGGGGCGGACAACCTGTTCGTGCCGCTGGCCGTGGTGGTGATCCTCGGCAAGATCACCTCGAAGCCGCTCTCCGAGGTGGTCTTCCAGAACCTCTCCCTCCTGGCGATCTGCCTCGCCGTGACCCTCGTGGCCTGGCGTATCCCGACTCTCAACGTGGGCGGCACGATCACCTTCATCCTCTTCGCCTACGGCGCCTGGTCGCTGGGGAGCTGGCTCTGGGCGCTGCCGGCATTCCTCGGCTTCGCGGGGTACCTCGCCGCCTGGCGCCGCTTCGCTCCGCCCCGCCATGCCGCGGGAGTCAAGGTGCGGACGGTGAGCCGCGCGCTGCTGCCACCCTTTGCCATGCTCGCGCTGGCCAACGGGTTGCACCGTCCGGCCGACTTCTACGGCCCCTACCTCGCCGCCAGCGCCGCGGTCTTCGCCTTCGCGCTGGACACCGGAGTCTTCCGGCTGGAGCGGCTGCCCGCCCTCCCCCGCGCCTTTGCCGCCTTCGGAGTGGGCATCCTCGGCACGGCCCTGACCGCCCTCGTCCCCTGGCTCCTCCTCCGCCACGTCCCCATCACCGGCCTCCTCGCGGTCGGCGGAGTCGTCATGATCCTCTCGCTGGTCAACGTCGCGATCGAGCTGCGCGATCCGATCCGATCGGCCCCGCGATTGGACCGCCTGGCGGTTCCTGCTGAGCCTCGTCGCAGGCGGCGCGGTGCTAGGCTTGCAGGTGTTGGGGCTGGCCCCCGCGTGGGATCCGCAGTGGGGATGGTAGTGTCCTGCGAAGAGAACTGTGCGGTAGCCTTCCGCAACGAGGAGTATCGCCATGGCGCTTCCTGAGGTCAAGGTTCAGGACTGGACAGACGAGGAGGAGGTCGAGGTCCATCGCTGGACGCGGGAGGAATATGAGCAGATGGCGGAGGCGGGGGTGTTCGCCCCGGAAAAGCGGGTCGAGCTGGTGGACGGGGTCATCTTCGACATGAGCCCGCAGAAGAGCCGGCACGCCACCGTCGTCTGGGCCCATTCGGAGGCCCTCCGGGCCATCCTGCCGGCGCGTTCCTTCCTACGCGTCCAGGTTCCTCTCGTCTTGTCCGAGGATAGCGAGCCCGAGCCGGACGTGGCCGTCGTGGCCGGAAGCGGCTGGGACTATCTCGACCATCATCCTTCCTCTGCCCTGCTGATCGTAGAGGTTGCGGACAGCTCTCTCTACCACGACCGCCAACGCAAAAGGCACCTCTATGCCCATGCTGGCATTCCGGAGTGCTGGATCGCCAACCTCGTGAAAATCCAGCTCGAGGTCTACAGGAAGCCTGTCGGGGGAGCCTATACCTCCAAGAAGGTTCTGAAAGCGGGAGATTCGGTGTCGCCGCTGTTCTGTCCCGACGCTTCGATTGCCGTCGCGGACCTGCTCCCTCGCAAATGATCGGTTGGGGGAATTTTTACCGTCTGGGAGTCTCGAAAGTCCCTGGACGAACCGTTTCTCCCTGCGGTCGATGAAAGTCCGTGCGGGCGGGACGCCCGCGGTCCCAGGGGGGGCCCCACTACGCCCAAGGAAAACCTCTGGCCTGAGAGGTTGCGCCTGCGTCCCCCTCTCACGGTCGGGAGGGCAGGGAGAGGAGGACAGGAGGTGATTCCCGGCGCCTCCGGCAGAAAGACTTTCGAGCCCCCGTGTTCTACGAAGCTTATGCGGCGCTCCAGAGCCGCGGAGAAGCAGTCGGACACCTCCCTTGCGGAACGGCTTCTACGTCCGGCCGGCCTCAGACAGATAAGCCGCCAAGAGGGGGCTTACACGGCCCACTCGGCCGCCTTTGACTCCGAGCAGTCTTGGGCGCCCCACGAGGGAGTCGGTCTTCGTGATTGCGGCTAGCCCCTTGTCTTTCCGCCGTGCCGTGGGGCGTTCTGGCGGATACAAGCGACTCCGGCGCACCTCCTCTGATTACGTAGGTGTTCGAGGTATTCTGCAGGCATTCGGACTTCTCTTTGGATTCGACACGTTACCAGATAATATAGACCCAGAGGATTGCCAGGATGATGTTCTCAGAGAAAGCATGAACCTATACTGTATAGCGAGTCCAAAGGCTAATCGCTGGACGAGAACACTGCTGGAAGAGTACCAACAGCGGTGGGTACCAAGTCTCGAATTTCGGGCGGATCCGTCCAGCAAGGATCTCAGAAACGTCAAGGTGTCGATTTTCAGCGATGGGTCTGAGCTTCGGCCTCCGGGTTGGGATGTGGCCTCCAAGGGGGATCGATATTCCAGAGACTTCGGACTCATTGTTAGGGGACCTAATCCATTTGACGAAAGTAAAATAATGGCAGTCATTGCCGGACGGTCGTCGCTTGGCACGGAAGCTGCGTCCGTGGCGTTTACTGATCCTCAGGTGGTAAGTGAGATTCGCCAGAGACTCCAAGGCCGCAGGATCGATCTGGAAGATCACAGACACCCCTTTTGGGTTGTGGTCAGTATGTTGAGCCGTGCTGAAGGAAACGATAGGGAGGAGGCGCTGAGGGATTCGCTCGAAGTACACCAAGTGGAAACTTTCTATCCAGTGTCAAGGCGGTCGAACTTGGCACCCGACGGCTGGAGCCGCCGCTAAGGCTAAGGGGCATCACCATTCTGTGCTGCTGGCCCGTTCGACGCCGATAGCATTCTTCCAGAATGCCTCCACTGCTGCAGGGCCGTTGGGTCGTAAGGTCATTCCGGATCGTCACGCCGCTCCGACGCCGTTGCGATTGGAGAGAGCATCCCCAGGCTTGGCGCTCAGGCCCTTGGCCTGGGACCGAGGAGCCTCCTCGAACGGCGCACAGTGCTAGGCTTGCAGGCACTGGGGCTGGCATCCACGTGGCCCTGCGCAGTGGATTTGCTAGTCTTGTGCGGAGAGAACTGTGATAGCCTTCCGCAACGAGGAGTATCGCCATGGCGCTTCCTGAGGTCAAGGTTCAGGACTGGACGGACGAGGAGGAGGTCGAGGTCCATCGCTGGACGCGGGAGGAGTATGAGCAGATGGCCGAGGCGGGGGTGTTCGCCCCGGAAAAGCGGCTCGAGCTGGTGGACGGGGTCATCTACGACATGAGCCCGCAGAAGAGCCGGCACGCGGTAGGTGTCCGCAAGGCCCGCCGTGCGCTCGAAGCAGCCTTCGGATCCGGATACGACATCCACTCGCAGTCACCGCTGATCTCCGGGGACGATTCCATGCCAGAGCCGGACCTCGCCGTGGTTCCAGGAGAGCCGGACGATTACGTGGACCATCACCCCTCCGCAGCACTTCTGGTGGTAGAAGTCACGGACACCTCCCAACACCACGATCGGAAGCGCAAACCAAGGATCTATGCGCTGGCGGGCATCCCGGAGTACTGGATCCTCAACCTGCGCCGCGATGCCGTCGAGGTTCTCCGGGATCCCAAGGGCGGCGAATACCGCACGAAGCTCGTCTTCCGCCGCGGCCAGCGGATCTCACCGTTTGCCCGGCCCGACGCCTCGATTGCGGTCGAGGATCTGCTCCCTCGCCAAGTCCAACTATGAGAGCCAAAGTAACCGACGACAGTCTGGTGATCCCTCTCGATCTGCTCGAAGGGCACAAGGAAGAGATCCGTAAGGAAGGCGACCAGATTTTGATCTTGTTGAGCCCGGCAGTTGATCCGATTCTCGATCTCGGCAGAGCCCGAGCCGGACGTGGCCGTCGTGGCCGGAAGCGGCTGGGACTATCTCGACCATCATCCTTCCTCTGCCCTGCTGATCGTAGAGGTTGCGGACAGCTCTCTCTACCACGACCGCCAACGCAAAAGGCACCTCTATGCCCATGCTGGCATTCCGGAGTGCTGGATCGCCAACCTCGTGAAAATCCAGCTCGAGGTCTACAGGAAGCCTGTCGGGGGAGCCTATACCTCCAAGAAGGTTCTGAAAGCGGGGGATTCGGTGTCGCCGCTGTTCTGTCCCGACGCTTCGATTGCCGTCGCGGATCTGTTCCCTCCCAAGTGATCACCGGAGCCTCCGTGGCATTGAAGTGACGATTTGCGTCAAGTGATCGCGGGCCTTCTCCTCGACCTCGACGGCACGGTCTATCAGGAAGACCGCGCCATTCCCGGAGCCGCCACGGCTCTCGCGGAGCTACGGCGGCGGGGCATCCCCTTCCGCTTCACCACCAACACCACGCGGCGTCCCCGGACCGGTCTCGCCGAGCGGTTGCGCGACATGGGCATCGCGGCCGAGCCGGGCGAGATCCTGTCCGCTCCCGCCGCGGCTGCCCGCTGGCTTCGTGACCGGGGTGTCCGCAAGGTCCAGCTCCTCCTGGCTCAGGCGACGTGGGGGGAATTCGAGGGCCTCGAGGTCGTGAATCACGGTCCTGAGGTCGTCGTGGTCGGGGACCTCGGCGAGGAGTGGACGTTTCCGCTCCTCAACCAGGCCTTCCGGAATCTGATGGATGGCGCCGAGCTGTTGGCGATCCAGCGCAACCGCTACTGGAAGACCGAAGGAGGTTTGAACCTGGACGCCGGTCCGTTCGTCGCCGCCCTGGAGTATGGCAGCGGCAAGACGGCCACCCTGGTCGGCAAGCCGAGCAGCGCTTTCTTCGAGGCCGCCGCGGCGAGCTCGGCCTCCCCTTCGACCGGATCGCGGTGGTCGGGGACGACCTGGAGTCGGATGTCGCGGGAGCCCGGGAGGTCGGGATGATGGGGGTGGCGGTGAGGACCGGCAAGTACCGGCCGCAGGATGAGGAGCGGGCGCAGGAGGCGGCGGATGTGGTGCTGGATTCGGTGGCGGAGCTGCCAGCCTGCCTCGCCCCCTCCTGATGCCTATGGTGTCGCAAACGGGGGACCTTTTGCGACACGCCAACGATTCGCCGTCGCAGGGAATCGATCCAGAGTCGCGCTGAATCGATTCAGTGCGACTCGACATCGATTCAGCGTCGCAAACTATCCTTATCTTGTCGCACAAGATCGCTTCTTTGCGACGCCGAAGGTTTTCTGCCGCTCCGTCAAGCTCATACGGCGCTGCAAGGACCGATAAGGCGTTGCAAAAGAGCCATCACCACCTTTTTCCCAGGCGTACGCGCCGCAAAGAGATAAGTTGATTGCACCGATCGATGCTTGATGGGTCGCAAGGGGTCGATTTGGAGTCGCAATTTTGGCGCACAGAGTCGCAAACAAAGATTCTGGCAGCGCACTCAGACGTCCAGAGTCGCAATCGACACTTCTCGCGTCGCACAGGACCGCTTTCGCAACTTTGCCGATCCCTCGACCGAGGCTTTTGCAACGCCGAGGAGAGGATGGATACCTCGAAGAGTCGCGCTGGATGCGTTGCACCAGACCTGCGAGCCTTGCTGACCCCGCTTTTGCGACGCTGAGGTTTCCTTGAATCGGTCTTTGGGACGTGATTCGGGCCGTTTGCGACTCTCCAGCGTTGCGTGCGACGCCTCTTGGCCCGTTTGCGACTCCTTAGGGGTCGTTTGCGACGCGCTTGGGGGACATGCGACAGAGCTCGCCTTAAGGCGCCAAGTCCGAGGTCCATTCCCGAGATGCTTGCGGAGTATCATGTTCTGCATTGGGACGGCAGCATTGCCTCGCCGAACGCCATGCAGGAAATCTTGCGGCTGATCCTGGGAGGGTTGGCTGGGGTCAGGGGCCGGGGGGCCTCACCTCCGGGCGAGGGGCGAAACCTGCTGACGGTCTTCCATCCATGCCGAGGGAGCCACAACCCACCGAGACCGTCGAACCTGGCGAGGCGGACCCAGGAACGCCCGAGATCGCTCCCGGCGAAGTCCTGGCCGGCCGCTATGAAATCCGGGAAGTCCTCGGCCGTGGCGGCTTGGCCGTCGTCTATCGCGCCCGCGACCGCGAGCTCAAGCGCGACGTGGCGCTCAAGACCCTGCGCGCGGACCGCTTCTCTTCCGCCTCTTTGCTCCGCCTGCGCCGGGAGATCAAAGTCGCCCGCGACGTGGCGAGCGATCGGTTGGTGCGGATCTTCGACATCACCACCTCGGACAACGCGGTATTCCTCACCATGGAGGTGGTCGAAGGAGGGTCGCTCGACCGCCGCCTCGGCGAAGGCCCGCTCCCGGTCGGCGAGGCGGTCCGGATCGCTTCGCAGATCCTCGAAGGCCTCGCCGTCCTCCACCAACGTGCGATCGTCCACCGCGACGTCAAGCCCGGGAACGTCTTCCTGACGCCCGAAGGAGATGTGAAGCTCGGCGACTTTGGGCTCGCCTTGCCGCTGACGGCGGACGAGACGCGCGCCACCCTCCATGATGCAGTTGTCGGCACGCTTCAGTACCTCTCGCCCGAGCAGGTCCTGGGCCACGAGGTGGACGCACGAAGCGATCTCTACAGCCTGGGTGTCGTCCTGTTCGAGATGTTGACCGGACGGCGCCCGTACGAAGGGCGCTCCGCCCTGGGCGCGATGCTCGGCCACCTGCGGGAGATCGCCAACGTCTGCGCGGTCCGTCCCGAGGTGCCACGCTGGCTCGGTGCGGTCGTCCAGCGGCTGCTCGCCCGCCGGCCGGAGGACCGCTACCCCTCCGCGGAGGCAGTGCGGGCGGCTTTGGAATCCAAGGCGATCCCCCGATCCTGGCTCACGAGGGCGGCGATCGCCGCGTTGTTTCTGCTCGCTGCATGCGTCGCCGCTGTGGTCTGGCTCAAGTCTACGAGTTTCTCTTATCTGAGCTATTCGGAGGAGGGAGCCACCGCCATGTCCAAAAACGGCCGCCCGCTGTGGACGGCCAGCCAGGTTCATGCGAGTAACTCGATCGCCGCCCAACTCGCGCCGAGTGAGCCGCGCCGCGTTGTCGCCGTCCTCGGTGCCTACCGGCGACGGGAGACGGCGACGGTGCTGTCGATTCTCGATGCGGACACAGGAAGCGTGATCAAGAAGGTCGAGCTACCTTCTGGAGCGCAGCGGTTCGGCGGTTTTTCAGATACCTTCCATCCTCGCCTGGATGCCCTCGATCTCGACGGAGACGGCGGACAGGAGATCCTCGCGACCTATACCCACTCCCCCTGGTGGCCAAGTTATACGGTGCTCTACGAACCGCGCATCGATCGGGCGCGGCTCGTCTTCATCGCTTCGGGACACCACTACTTCAAGGGCGCGCAAGACCTCGACGGGGACGGGAAGGCCGATCTGCTCCTCGCCGGGATCAACAACCGCATGGGCTGGTACACGGGAATCTCGGCGGTGCGCCTCTCGCCGGAAGTCAATGCCCCATTACCCTGGGCCGGACCGGCCGCGGGCTCACCCGACGCCAACTATCCCGGCGCTCATCCCGCCGCGCTGCTCTGGTACTGCCTGGGCCCCCGGGACGACCGGCTGACAGACGACGCGGCGACTTTCAATGCTGGTCGCAAGACGGTTCTCTTGCGATATAGAAGCAAGAGCCTCTCGATTGGATTCTACTGTTTCCCTCCTCACCTCACTGCGTCTCCAACCCGCCTCGTTGCGCGCAATCGAGCCTATGAGAATCTGCGAGAGACAGACCGGCTTCTAAACGTCGGATTCTTCGACGCAGCGTTGCGCGAGGTCGAAGCCGCCGGAACGAATGCGGCCAGAGCGGGGGATCTGTTTCTCGCCGATTGGGTGGCGCGGGTACGCGCACGTTCTCTGGTTGCAGCCGGACGGTACGAGCAGGCCGAGGGCGCCTACCAGGCGCTGATGCGCACCTCGGAAACGGCGACGGACGCGGCGTTCGAAGCGGGGAAGTCCTTTCACCTGGCCGGGCATCTCGATCAGGCTGTTGAGTGGTACCTACGCGGCTTCGGCCCTGGCGGATCTGCAAATGCCGGGCGGAACAAGTGGGAAATACTCGAGGGAGCCGTGCTGGCACTGGCTGAGCTGGGGCGTTACGGGACCGCCCAAGGGGCGATCGAAGACTTCGTCGCCGCCTATGGTGAAGAGGATCAAGCCGATCTCTTACGACGCTTCCTGCTCTGGCGGAAGGGTGAGTCGCCGACTCCGTCGAACCGCAACCCGGAGTCACTGATGGACTTACAGCGCTACTGGGATCTGGAGATTCAGTTCGCGGGCGGCAGCGATCCCCGCTCTCTCATGTCACAGGTCCATCAATCGCTCACCTTGAGCTCTCGAGTCCGCTCCGATGCTCCTTGCGCTCAAGGCCGCGCTTCTCGGTCGCACCGGACGCAACCGCGAGGCCGCCCAGGTCGCGGAGGAAAGCTACGAGCTCGCAAAGCAACAACGCCGGGAGCTGACGGGGGTCTGCGCTCATTTCCGGCTGATTGCGCAGCGCGCGGCCGCCTTCTCGCGCGCGGTGGGCAACGAGAGCCGAGCCCTCGAGATCGAAGCCGAGCTTGCGGATTGGTTGGAGAAGAGGGGCTGACCTGTGCTCCGCCTGGTCGCCCGGTGCGACTCCCGAGTGCGGCTCTTCACCTTGACCCAGCCGGCGGCGTCGATCGGAGCGGCCGAAGACAACGATTTCGTCCTGCCCTTCCCCGGAGTGTCGCAGCACCATGCCCGGATGGAGCGAGTAGACCACGGTGCCCTCCTCGTCGATCTCGGCTCGAAGAACGGACTCGCCGTGCACGGCCAACGCCTCGCTCAGATCCTTCTGCGGCCCGGAGAGGAGGTCCGGCTCGGCCACGCCCGCATGACTCTCGAGGACATCTCGTCTGCAGACGCCGAGCTGGGGCTCGCGCTCGCCGAGGCCCTCACCGCAGTGGGGCTCCCCGCCGCCACGTCGACCTTTCTGCTGAGCGCGCACGGCGGCTCGGCCGCCGCGGCCTTGCGCTTCGTCCGGGAGACCGAGCCCGAGCCTCTCGTACCCGGCGAAGACGCCCGCCTGGACACCGCGCGCGAGGCCCTGGGCGCGGAGACCCTCCTCCTCTTCCACCCAGCGGTCGGCGACCTCGCTCTCGTCGACTGCCGCGGGCCCATACCGCCCGCCGCGGTCCTTCCCGCGCTCGCACACGCCGGCCTCGACCCTGGCGCGACGAAGCTCTACGATCACGAATCGGGCCGGTGCGTGATCGTCGCCGAGGGGGCCGGGTCCCTCCGGCTGGCGGCCGTCTTTCCACCCGAGGCCACCGCGGTGGCGCCGTGGCAAGAGGACTTTCTCTCCTACCTGGCGGCGCGGCTCGCACCGGAGCAGGCGTCTGCCAAGCCGGCTCGACCCCAGCCTCGGCTGGAGCTCCCGCCCCACATGGTGCTCGGCGAGGCGCCCGCCTCCCGGATGCTGCTGCGCGAGATCGAAGCCGCCGCCCGAAGCAGGCTCGACGTCCTCTTGCTCGGCGAGACCGGCACTGGCAAAGAGCTTACCGCGCGCGCCATCCACCTCTCCACCGGGCCCGGCAACCGGGGCCCGTTCGTTGCGATCAACTGCGCGTCCATCCCCGCCGAGCTGGCGGAGGCCGAGCTGTTCGGAGTGCAGAAACGCGTGGCCACCGGCGTCGACCCGCGGCCCGGCCTCTTCGCTCAGGCCCGCGGCGGCACGCTCTTCCTCGACGAGGTCGGCGAGCTCCCACCCGTCATCCAGGCCAAGCTGCTGCGCGTCCTCGAAGAGCGCGAGATCCACCCGCTCGGAGCCGCGGCGCCGAAGAAGATCGACCTGCGGGTGATCTCGGCCTCCAACCGCGATCTCACTGCGGCAGCCGCCCAGGGTGGATTCCGGCCCGACCTCTACTACCGGCTTCGACGTCTGGAGATCCGTCTGCCGGTTCTGCGCGAGCGCCGCGAGGATCTCCCGCGTCTGATCGCGGTGTTCACAAGCCGGGCCGCAGCCAGAGAAGGCAAACGCATCCTCGGTGTGAGCCGCCGTGCGCTCGATATTCTGTTGGAGCATCCCTGGCCCGGCAACGTCCGCGAGCTTAAATCGGTGATCGATCGCGCTGTCCTCCACTGCCTGGACGGTGGCATCGTGGAGAGCAACCTGGTGGCTCTCGATGGCCCGCCGCCAGCCGCCAGTGACGAGAGGGACGTCGAGCCGCCGCGGCCGTCTTCACCCCCAGCGCCTCCGACCCTCAAGGAGCAGGTCGACGCGCTCGAAAAGAAGGCCATTGCATCAGCGCTCTCTGCCTGCGGCGGCAACAAGACCAAGACGGCGCAAATCCTGGGACTTACCAGAAACGGGCTCAGCCTGAAGATGAAGCGGCTGGGGCTGATCGACTCGTAGGCCAGCCGCCAACCTGCTTCGCACCCCTGCCCACTCTGCTTCGCGGTCATCGCCAAGCGGCTAGCCATGCCGCCCCTGAGCCAGCAGGGCGTCTACTCTGGTATGGGTGTTGCTGTGCACCTCCTTGCTGACGTTCTCCTCAGCAACGGAGGGAAAAAGATGAGAGACGACATGCTGAAGTTACGAATTCTGCTCCGCAGTCTGTTCATCACCGCAATGCTGCCGGCCACATTAATGTCGCAGACTGTGCCCTTCACAGTGTTGCCCGTGAATCCAGGGTCGGGCATCCGCTACACCGGCGGACTGGGAGACCTCGACAGCGACGGTCAAAACGAGGTTCTGATTGTTCGATTTCCACTGAACGTGCTGGAGGTCTCCCAGATCAGCGGGTCGGGGGGATACACGCTGCTTGACGCTACTCCGCTGCCGAGAGGGCAAGAATACCTCTCGCCGCAGGTCGCTGATGTCGACGGCGACGGCACTCCAGATATCGTGACCTGGAACCGAGCAAACAATCAGCAAGGAATCCTTACCGTCCTCTACTCGGTTCCCGGTGGGCGGACAGTCGCCGAGTATCCGACACCAGACGTTGATGCCGGCTACGGTTTGGCCTTCGCGGACCTCGACGGCGACTCCCTACCCGATGCAGTCACGACGGACCTTGGCTTTACGGCACCTGGCAAACTGCACGTCCTCTGGAACGACGCGAACCCGGCGCTGCGCTTCACCTCTTCCACTAGCGTTCCAACTTCCCCAAACGACCTCGTTCGAGCCTGGGTCGGAGACTATGACGGCGACGGTGACTTGGACGTTTTCGGCGGCACCCACGATACCGGACCGAACTCCGTCACAGTCTTTACGAACCTCGGAGGGCGAAGCTTTTCGAGCTTCACGCTAGATGCTGGCGACGCAAGCCGGTCAACCTTCGGCACCCTGGCCGACTTCGACCGCGATGGTGACGCCGATCTCATCACCAATGCTGACGTGCCGCACAGCTCGACTAACCATCTCTACATCTACGACGGCTTGCTCGCTCCCGGAGCCGTGCCCACTCAGTCAAGCCCCGGGGCACATCCTCGCGACCCAGAAGTCGCGGACTTCAACAACGATGGCTGGCCAGACCTCATAACGGACAACGCCAACACCCGAGATCTGAGCATTCTGTATGGCGATCCGCTGATGGGCGGGCTCGGAGCGACGCCCCAGACTATTGCCGATCCGTACCTTCTCACCTTCGACCACGGCGCAGGGGGCAACGTCGAGTCGGTGGTTGTGGGCGACGTCGATGGCGACGGTGACTCGGACGCGCTGATCGTGAACGAAAAAGTCGCCTTCGTTCGCAACGACGGCGGACCTCCGCCGCCGCTCGAGCTTACCGCCATCGCCGATAGCTTCCTGCGCCAGGGTGCACCCAACACGAATGAGGGTGCCAACGACTCGCTCCGCATCCAAAGCTCAGGAAAGAACCGAATCCTCGTACGCTTCGACCTATCGGGTGTTTCGATCGTAGGTCTCGTAAGAGCCACGCTGGTGCTCACGATCGCGCAGCTCACGGACAACTGGGGCAGTTCCGGGCGCCCAATGAGCGCCCACCGTCTGCTCGAGCCATGGTCCGAAGGCAACGGTTGGACCGTCGGCGGCAACACCCGCGGCACCGGCCCCGGCGTCACCTGGGCGTGCGCTACCGACCTCGACATCGCGAACCAGACCCCCAACTGCCCCATGCTGTGGGATGGCGGGACCTTCGCTGCTTCGACCGGCGCGCCTGTCGTACACACGAACGGCCTGTCTGGAGAAGTGAGTTGGGATGTAACAAGCGACGTTCTCGCCGGTGCCGACTACGGATGGCTGGTCAAAAAAGACTCGGAAGGACAGGCAGGCAAGGTGGAGTACGTGTCCAGAGAAGGTGCCCTCGCAGCCAGTATTCCAACCCGCGCTCCGCGGTTGGTGTTGGAGTTCGAGTAGATCTGCGGTGAGTTCTTCGTAGTCCACGAGCCTAAGCAATGGAGCAGCGAAGCCAAAAAACAGAGCCCCTCAACGGCGGGGTCGCACCGTCCCCGCCGCGCCGTCCATCGTGACGATCTGCCCGGTCTCCAGCGTCTCCACCAACCCGGCGATGCCGACGATAGTAGGAATGCCCATTTCCCGCGCAACGATCGCGGAGTGCGAAAGGATACTCCCACGCTCGATGAGAAGACCTGAGACGGACGGATAGAGCGGCACCCAACCCGGATCGGTCCTTTCGGCGACCAGGATCTCGCCGTCGAGGCGGGCGTCTTCAGTGGGAGTGCGGAGGACCTTGACCGGACCGGTCACAACGCCCGCGCAGCAGCCGGTGCCGCGTAGGACACCTTCGGCGTCCACGGCAACGGGACGCGGGCGGCCCCGGTAGCGGTTGCGGTGGTAGGGCAGGCCGAAGGTTTCGAAGCGGTCAGCCGGCATCTTCTCGGCCTCGCGGCGATAGGCGTCGAATTCCTCGCGGCGGAGGGCGACGAGGACTTTCAGGTCCGTGGTCACCGCGCGGCCCCGAATGAAGTCCCAGACCTCGTCGATGGTCAGATAGAAGATGTCGGCAGGGGCTTCGAGGATGCCTTCCTGAGTGAAGTGTTCGCCGATGGCGCGGAGGAGCTCGCGCAGGAGGCCATAGATGCGGGTGCGGGCGAAACGCATGTTCTCGCGGTTCTTGACGCCGAGACGGGCGTTGTTCAGGACGCGGCGGAAGATCGTGGTGCGTGGCAGGAGGCTCTTCTTGATGGAAGCGAAGGCTCGCTTCTCGGCCTCCTGGCGGATGCGGCGCTCCCGTTCGTCCATGGCTGCGACATCGAGGGCTTCTCCGCTCAGATAATTGCGGAGGATCTGATAGAGGAAGGCGGGACGGTCCTTGACCGAGGGCTCCTCCAGCTTCAGCTCGTTGACCCCACGGAATCCGTAGAGGTCGAGATAGCGGGCGATCTCGGCCGCGAAGTCGGCGAAACGGGGATCGGCCGGGATGGCTGTCACCAGATCCTCTGGTGGATGCTCCAGGAGGAGCTGGCATAGCTCAGGCCTTTGGCGCGCCTGCGCGGCGAGACGGAGGAGCATCCGCGTCGGCTCGGTGCTTTCGATTCCTCCTTCTCCGGCAAGCAGGTCGTTCTGGAGGGTCCCGGCTTCGTCACCGCACCACGCGGTGCAGAGCTTCTTGAGGGTGCCATAGAAAACCATCACAAAGAAATCGTTGATGATCGGCGCTTTCCATTCCCAGAGGAGCTTCTCCTCCATCTCGCGGTAGAGCGCGGCCAGCTCGTGCGGGGCCATCGAGCGGAAGTCCATCTGCGACCAGCGGCTGTAGTGCTCCCGGAAATGGCTCTGAAAATCGCCGACGATGCGGCGGATGCGCAGGAAGTTGGTGACTGAACGGCCAACCAGGCGCAGCAGGGCGGGCAGCTCGACGGTGTAGCGCTGGAGGGCTCCGACCGGCGCAGGCTCGGCCTCTTCCGGCAGGCTCTCGCGCACGCCCATCATCGATTCCATGAATTTCTTGTTGTAGTTGAACCCGGGGAAGAGGCGGACCAGACGGTACCAGTTGAGGAGGTTGTAGTAGACCTGGCCTCGGAACAGGCCGAGCATGTTGTCGAAGACGTCGCGATTTGCCCGCACGACCTTCGGCGTGATGCCCATGACCTCGGCAAAGCAGTGGTAGACGATCGAATAGGCCCGCCGGATGAAGCTGAAGGTCATCGGCGAGGTCACGCCCGAATAGCTCTCGATGATGTTCGAGTTATCCCAGATCAGCCTATGGCCGGCCGCGGGGCCGTCCTCCTCGACCGTGGTCACCGGCCGCGCCTGGAGGATGGCGAGGCGGCCTTCCGAATCAAAGGCGAATTCGATGTCCTGCGGCCGGCGATACAACCTTTCGATCGCGAGCCCGGTGCGGGCCAGCTCGGCAATTTCCTCCGATGTGAGGCTGCTTCGCTCCTGCAGATCGGAAGGGACCTCGGTCCGCACCACGCCGCGGCCGGCATCACGGTCGAGAACGATCTGCTCCCGTTTGACCGCGAGCTGCTCGGTCACCTCCAGCGTGTCCTTCTCGACGATGTAGGTATCGGCGTCCAGCCCCACGCTGACCAGCCCTTCGCCGGCTCCCCAGAGGGAGCTGATCACCATTTCGTGGACACTGCCGTTGTTCGGGTTGGCCGTGAAGAGGACTCCGCTCGATCGAGGATCGATCATCTCCTGGACCACGACCGCCACGGCGATGCTGTCGAGAGGGATCCCCCTGGCCCGCCGGTAGGCGAGGGCGCGCTCGCTGTACGCCGAAGCCCAGACGCCGCGGATCGCGTTCAGCAGATCGTCCCAGCCACGGACGAAAAGGAAACTGTCATGGATTCCTGCGAAGGACTCCCCCGCTGCATCCTCCCCCACCGCAGAGGAACGCACCGCCACGAGCTTCCCGTCAGGAATCCGTGCAGCATGAGCGCGCTCGATCTCGCGCTCCAGCTCAGGCGGCAGCGGCACATCACGGAAACGGCGGAATGCCTCCGTTGTGATTGCATACCAAGGCGGCACCGGCATCCCGATCGATTCGAGGCGCGCGAGGTTCGCCGCCTTGCCGCCGAGCAGCGAAGGCACGCCGAGAGCAGCTCGGGGATCGGCAATGACAAGCTCCCCCTCTCCCGGTGGGCTGGGAGGGCGGTTGGGAGAGGGGGTCGGGGGGTGAGGGGCCGCGCTCACAGCTCCATCCCGTAGAGCCTGGCGATCTCGAAGGCCAGGATCAGATCGAAGGCGATGATGTACATGCCGGCGTAGGTCTCCATCCGCTTCGCGGTCTTGCGGTTGGTCTGGAAGCGATATTGGAAGAAACCGATCAGGCAGACCAGGAAAAGCGCCACGAGCGCGGCGTAGAACCAGACCGACACGCCGAGGTGCCAGCCGACCAGGGCCACCAGCGCGGTGTCGATCACGCGGATGAGCAGCACCACGTAGGCCGCCCCGTAGGTGCCGAAGATGCGGGTGTAGCTGTCCACTCCTTCGATCTCGTCCTCGGGTGCGCGGATCTTGCGCGAGACCTCCCAGTTGAAGGTCACGAAGAAGCCCACCCAGGCATACATCCAGTACCAGGGGGGCGCCTCCCACGGCCAGCGGCCGGTCGCGAAGCTGAAGACCATCAGGGAGAGCAACGGCATCACCAGCAGGTGGCTGGTGGCATAGACCAGGAAGTGCCGCTTGAGCCACTCGCGGGCAAAAAACTCCTTGAGCATCAGGAGCGAGAAGAGAAAGGCGGCGAGCCAGGCGACCAGGGCGGCGGGGCCGCGGATCGCCGACAGGACGATCTCTGCCGCGATGGCGATCCCGCCCAGGACCTTGAGGTCGCGCAGGGTGACGACGCCGCTCTGCAGGACCCTCTGCGGGTAGTGGACCAGGTCCTCCGCATAGTCCTTGTGCTCGTCGAAGACCCGGAGGTGGAAGAAGAAAAGAAACAGCGTCAACGCGCCGAAGAGGGACGAGAGGTCGTAGTGCATCGGCCGCCCTGGCTCGGTGAGAACCCGGGCCAGGAACTGGTTTGACGAGTAGTAGGCGGCGATCAGGATCCCATGCCCGAGGAGCGGGAACCGCTCGGCGAGGTAGGCGGAGAGGCGCCGGAGGAAGGGCGCTTCGCGGGTCAGGACGGATTCCATGCTACCGAATGTATCCCAGAGCCCGGAGCTGCTGGAGCTGCTCGGGGGTGAGCGCCACCTCTCCCGCCTCCTGGAACCTCTGGGCCAGGGCCAGGTGGGCCTTCCATTGATTCACCAGCACCCGCCGGTACTTCTCCACGAGGTCGGGATGCTGGTCGTTGACGGCATGCAGGGCGAAGGGGTCCGCCCAGACGTCGTAGAGCAGCAGCCGGGGCGCGTCGGGGAAGAATGGATGACTTGCGCCCCAGCGTCCGCCCGCGGGCACCTCGTGGCGGCCTTTCGTGGCGGCGGCCCCTTGTGGGTGCGGGCCGATCTCCAAGGAGGCCCCCCAGCGGCCGTCGACGATCTCCAGGTTGCCGACCAGCTCGCCGTGCTCGTCGACCCGGAACTCGTCGAAGAGGACCGGCCGGAGCTGCATCTCGCGGCCGAGCAGGAGCGGCGCGAGCGACTGTCCCTGGAGGACCTCCGGCTGCGGCAGCCTGAGGAGATCGAGGAGGGTCGGCAGCACGTCGATCATCGACACGGGCCCGGCGATCCGCCGGTCTCCGGCGATGCGGCCGGGCCAGACGAAGATCAAGGGCACGCGGGTGCTGTAGGCGTCGAAGAGCGCTCCTTGCCAGGGCTCCGGCTGCGGGTCGAAGAGCCCACGGCCGAAACGGGCGAAGGTCCCCGCCGGATGGCCGTGGTCGGCGGCGATGATGAGCAGCGTGTTCTCCCATTCACCTTGCAGCTTGAGGCGCTCGACCAGCCGCCGGAGCTGGTCGTCCTGATACGCCATGGTCTCGTCATAGAGGCCGCGGCGCAGGCCGAAATAGGCCTCGCGATCGATCCCGGCACGGTCCAGGGCGAGGTCGTAGAACCCGGCGATGCTGGTCGTGCCGCGCGCCGAGACCCCGGCCTGCCAGAGGAGCCTGTTCCAGGCGTGGAGCTGGTGCCGGCCCTCCGGTGGGACGAAGAGGCCGGCGAAGGGCTGCACCGGCTCGTTCGGCTCGTGCACGTCGGTGGTCTGGAAATGGACCCAGTACGGCTCGGCCGGAGAGCGCTCGCGGAATCGCCAGAACCGCTCGTGCAGCTCGTCCGAGGAGGTCGAGAGGTCCCTGGTCTCCTCGTCCTCCATCCAGTCGACGCCGCGCTCGAGGCCGATCACACGCCCGGAGTTGGGGTTGGAGGTGAAGACCGCGGTCTGATATCCCACGCGCCGCAGGTGCTCGGCCATCGTCGTGGCCTTGACCGGGACGGGCGTCGAGTGCACGCCGCGCCGCAGGCCGCCGAGCACGCTGTGGTGGAGGGAGGTCATGAAGGACGCGGTGGAGGGCTGGGTCCAGGTCGAGTTGGAGTAGGCGCGTTCGAAGACCACGCCCTCCGCGGCAAGCTGCTCGAGGAACGGCGTCGTGCGGCGGTTGTAGCCATAGACGCTCATCAGGTCGGCGCCGCCGCCGTCGATGACGTAGAAGATGACGTTCGGCCGCTGTTCCCTCTGCCGGCGATCCGTCCCGGAGACGATCGGCGCGCCCCAGAGGGCCACGGCGCCCGGCCGTTCGCTCGCCGCCTCCAGCGTCAGCTCGACGGTCGAGCCGCCCCACGCGGAGAGGTCGACCGAGCGCTGTCCCCAGACGCCCGCGTCGCGGACCGTCTCCGCGAGCAGGGCCTTGCGCTCCCCGCCGCCTGCCTGTGCGGTGACCCGGTACGTCACCGTCTCCCCGGGCACCACCGAGAGGCCGAAGCCCAGGCGTGCTCCGTCGGGAGCGGCCACCCGCACGGTGAGGCTGGCCGGCGTGTGCGCGAAGAGGGTCTGGCGGGTGATGCCCCCGCGCGTCACCGGCCGCGAGCCGTAGCGGTCGACGAAGGCCGCGCCGCGCGGCACGAGCGCGATCGAAAGGAGGTCCAGATGGACCTCCGCCGGCGCCGCCGCAAAGACACCCAGGCTGCGGAGCGTCTCGGGCCGCGGCGGCCCCCGCCGCGGTTGCAGCGGGATGGCGTAGATCTGGACGGAGCCGTCGGAGAACACCGGCGGCACCGAGGGCCCGCCATGGAAGAACAGGGCCTCGCCGGGCACCGCGCCCGGCTCGTCGAGGTTGTAGGAGACCGTGATGCCGCCGAGCCGGTCGTGCGAACGGGCTCGCACCAGGACGGTGTCCCAGTCGTCGAAGCGGAGGTTGTCGAGGTCGACCGCGATGCCGCCGAGGAGCATCGGGCTCGTGGAGCGCGGCGGCCGCGAGAGAGCCATGCGCACACCGTCCGCCACCGGCTCGAGCGCCACCACGGCGAGGCGCGGCACGTCGGCCGCGGAGACCGTCCGCCACTCGGGCCGCGATACGGCGAGGTCCCAGACGCGCTCCCGCCGCGCCGCGGCCGGCGACGCTCCGCTCTCAATCGTGGCCTCCGTGAGGTGATCGGCGAGGTGCAGGACAGGGCCGCCGCCGAGAGCGTCCTTGCCCGCCGGGCCGCCGCAGGCAACCGTGCAGCTCAGGACGGCGGCCGAGCACCAGGAAGCAAGGAGCCGGCGCAGGCGGAGACCACCACACCGGCGGTGCCTCGACAGCACGCCCGACTCGCAGGTCAGGATGGATTTCATCGCTGGGGCAAGCATAGCAGGATCGGCCCCTCCCCCGACCCCTCCCCCGCGCGTCCACCACCCCCCACCCCGAGCGGGAGAAGGGCGCCCCCACCCCAACCAAATGCTTTTCTTCTGCGGCTGCCACAGCATTCCCCCTCTCCCGTTCGGGGTGGGGGGAGGGGGACGCACGGGAGAGGGGGTAGGGGGAGAGGGCTCCTACACCAACCGTTCCCGCAGCCTCCGATAGTCAATCTTGCTGTTGTGGCGTGGATCGACGGGCAGGGGATCGGCGGTCACGCGAATTTCGTCGAACGGCTGCCCCGCTGCCGTCAGCCGGCTCTCGACGTCCTGCCGCAGCCCGGCTCCCGCGTCCGTCTCGACGACCACGACGACCTTCTCTCCCTTCCCGGGATCGGGCACGCCCACGGCGGCCACGCGGCGGATGCGGCGGTCGTCTCCCCGGGCGGCCTGCTCGACGAGCTGCGGGTGGACCGGCCGGCCGCCGCGCCGGATCGTCGAATGGACGCGACCGGCCAGCCAGAACCTCCCCTGGCTGTCGAAATAGCCGGTGTCCCCCATGCGGTGCCAGACCGTGCCGCCCGGCCCGGCGATCTTGTTCTCCCGCACCGCCCCGGGGTTCCGGTAGTAGCTCCGGCAGACGTGATCGCCGGAGACGGCCAGCTCGCCGATCTTGCCGGCGGGCAGCTCCCAGGCGTCCCATCCTCTCTCCCCCAGCTCGACGGGGCCGTCGTGGATGTGGATCACCCTGGTGCGCACCCGGTCGCTCGGGCGGCCGACGCAGAAGCCCGGGCTTGCCGGACGGATGTCGCTGCGGGCCTCCTTCCGCTCCTCGGCCGTGACGTGGGCCACCGGCTCGGCCTCGGTCGAGCCGTAGACGACCAGAAGCTCGGGCGCGGGCAGGACGCGGCGCCAGGCCGCGAGCTGCGCGTCGGACACGGGCGCTCCCCCGGTGAGCAGCCGGCGCAGGGGTGGGGCCTCCCCAGGGCGTGCGGCGAGCCGCTCGGCGATCCGGTCGAAGAACGGCGGCGAGGCCGTGCAGGTGGTCACCCGGTGCGCCCGCATCTGGCGCAGGACCCGCGCGGCGTCGACCTTTTCGACGCGGCGGAAGTCCATGGCAGGCACGACCGAGGTCACGCCGCTCGCCAGGTTGTTGAGGGCGAAGACCGGGAACATGGGCATGTCCACGTCGCCCTCCCGGGCCGGAAACTCGGCGGCCAGGGCGCGGTGCTGCGCCAGGAGAAAGCGATGCGTGCGGTCGGCCCCCTTGGGCTCGCCGCTGGAGCCGCTGGTGAAGGTGATCAGGGCGGAGTCGTCCGGCTCGACCGCCTCGACGCGGCCGTCGCCGTGCTCCTCCTCCAGCTCGGCCAGGGTGTGCCGGGCCGGCAGGCTGCCGAGCCGTCTCCCGGTCGTGACGGTCAACGGGATCCTCCGCAGCCCTGGCGCGAGGACACGCAGGAGGTGGCTCGCCGGGATTCCGAGCCAGGCGCGCGGCTCCGCGAAGGCCGCGAAGGCAGCGATCTGGCGGCGGCCGATCCAGGGGTCGACGAAGACCGCGACGGCCCCGATCTCCAGGACCGCCAGCAGGGCCACATACAGGTCGATCGACATGGGGATCATGACGACCGCCCGGTCGCCCGGCGTGAGGCCCCGCTGCCGCAGCCCCGCCGAGACGCGGTCGATCCGCGCCCAGAGTCCGGCGAAGGTGATGCTGCCGTCCTGCATCACCAGGGCCGGGCGGTCCGGCACGCGGCCGGCCACCTCCTGGAGCACGGACAGCACGTTGTGGGCAGGGGACCCCTCACCCCCAGCCCCTCTCCCAACCGCCCCCCCAGGCCCCCGGGAGAGGGGAGCCAGAGGTTTTCCCCCTCTCCCGGGCGGAAGGGAGTGCGGATGGGAGAGGGGGTCAGGGGGTGAGGGGCTCATCTCATCCTTCGTACCGGTACAGGTGATACCGCCGCAGCAGGCGCCCCGCGCCGCCGTCCATCTCGCCGGAGGGGTTGCCTTCGCGGAACAGGCAGTGGTTGGCGGTCCGGTAGCCCTTCTCCAGCGCGACGCGATGCCCCTGGTACATCAGGGCGGCGGCGAGGCCGGCCCGGCGGTGCCCAGGCAGCACGCCCAGGGTCTTGAAATCGACCGCGTCCACCTCATCGCGGTGCAGGAGGAACCGGAGCCTGGCGAGGAGATGGCGCCGGCCGCGCATCGCCGCCACGGCGCGGAAACGGTCCGGATAGGCGAAGAGGAACCCGACATCCTCTCCCTGGGCCGTGCTCGCGAACCAGACGAGGTCCGGATCGAGGATCGGCCGCGATCCGGCGTAGAGGGCGAGGAACTCCCGCTCGGGGATCTCCGTATAGAGGAAATTACCCGCGAAGATCACCGTCGACAGGCGATACAGGCGCCGGAGCTCGTCCTCGAAGCGGCCCATGTCCAGCCGCCGCAGCCTGTAGCCGGCCGCCAGGGCCGCCCGATGCTTCGGCTCCAGCGCGGCGACCACGGCCGCGGCGTCGACCCGGGTGGAGAAATAGCTCTCCAGCACCCGGAACCCGGCGGCTTCCCAGAGCGATTCGTAGTACGGCGGGTTCCAGGGCTCCAGCAGAAAGGGCGGCCCGTCGAATGGGCCGGCGTTGAGCCGGTACCTGTGCCAGGTGTCGCCGTCCATCGGGCCCAGGATCTCGCCGGCACCGGTCTCGCGCAGCCAGCCGACCGCCTGGCGGAAGAGGCGGCTTGTCGCCTCCCTGCCGTCCGGGCCGTCCACCGCCTCGAAGAAGCCGATCATGCCGTACGGCAGACCGGCCTCGTCCTTGAGCGCGGGCGACCGCAGCGCAACCAGCCGCGCGAGGGGCCTCTCTCCCTCGACCGCCACCCAGACCCGCCGGGAGCCGGCGAATTCCGGACGGCGCAGGCTGGTCAGGACGTCGCTCCGGGGGGTCGGGTTGGACCAGGGATCGCCGCGATAGACCGCCTCCGGGAGCGCCAGGAACCAGAG
This sequence comes from uncultured Holophagales bacterium, assembly GCA_963842525.1. GTDB lineage: Bacteria > Acidobacteriota > Thermoanaerobaculia > Multivoradales > UBA5704 > UBA5704. The sequence goes on along the minus strand of CAWJGT010000003.1, from coordinate 1,596,318 downwards.
GAGGGCCTGAGGGTCGCGCTCGGCGTCCAGGACCTCGAGGCTCAACGCGCCGCTCAGGCCATGGTGCCGCTGGGCCGGCGGGTGAAGAAGGGCTTGTAGACCAGCAGCCACAGCCCGGAGTAGTCGCGCATCAGGCGCATCCGCAGCACCTCGAGCTGGCGGCTCTCGTTGGCGTCGGGTGCAAGGAGGGCCTGGCTCAGGATGTGGCTGAAGCGCCAGAGGTAATCGTCGGCGAGCCGGGTGGTGAGCCGCGCCCGGCCATACACCGGGGAATCGCCGGTGATGGAGGTCTCGTCCAGGATGCTGGTGACCTCCTGCGCCTCGTCGTTGACGCGCACCCGCAACGCCGCGGCCTGCAGCAGGAACTGCTCCAGCTCGCGGTCGCACGGCTTGCGGCCGAAAAGGCGCTGGTAGGCCAGAACCTCGCGGGGCTCGAGCCGCAGGGGGAAGATCTCGGGGATCAGCACCGCCCGCTCGGGAGCCATCTCCGGATTGACCTCGCGCAGGGCTTCCACGACCCGGCGGTAGGGCTCGCCAATCAGCTCCTCGTGCGTCTCGAGAGGCGACTCCGTGGCCTTCGCGGAGGCGTTCAGGATGTGCTCCCCGGTCGTCAGCGTCCCGGAGCGGGTGCCCTCGAAGCCCTGCGTGGCCTGCCGGCCGGCACTCAGGCGCGGCAGGAGCATGCGTACCCGCTGCCGGATCTGGGCGATGTCCTCCAGCTTGAACTCCTGGCTCTGGAGCTTCTTCTCGAAGCGTTCGATGTCCTTGCGGAAGTCCGTCAGCTCCTGGTCGAGCTCGCGGTCGACCGGGACCTCGCGCTCCAGCTCGAAGACCCGCTGGTATTCGGCGACGATCCGCCGCTCCTCCTGGTGGTAGAGCTTCTGGATACGGCTCTTGAGCGCGAGGTTGGTCTCCTGGATGGCCAGCAGCAGGTCGGGCTCGAAGAAGAGGGCTCCGAGGTCGTGCTTGAGGTCGCGGAAGCGGCGCAACAGGGCGCTCTCGTTGAGCCGTTCGAGGCCGTCGATCTTGATGACTTCGGCGCGCAAGGCGTCGATGGCGGCCCGCTTTTCGGCCACCACCCCGGGGTCCGCGGGCTCGGCGCCGAGCAGGGCCCAGAAGCCCTGGAAGATCTCTCCGAGGCGGGGTGCGTCGCAGAGGACCACCTCGCCGGTGCGCTCGTCCTCCTGCTCGCTCATCCGGGCGAGGAGGAAGTCGACCTTGTCGAGGCGGTCGTGCGGCCAGGGACCTCCCCGCTGGATGTACAGGTAGAACTTCACGAGCTGGGTCAGGATCTTGTCGTCGTAGGTCTTGACCCGCCGGAAGAACTGCCGCGTCATGTCGGGGGAGACTCTGTTATCCTCCTCGTCGAGCGCCGCCATCATCTCGGTGAGCTGGCGGTCGACCGCGTCGAGCCGGCCGCGCATGCGCCCACTCTCCGAGGCATTGAGGCTCTGGGAGACCTCCTTCAGCGCGTTGTACAAATCCTGGAAATCGGAGGAGTATTTATCCTCCGTGCGCTGGAGGATGCTCTTGCCGAGGCTCTGCAGGAACTGATGGAAGGTCCACCCCGCCCGGAAGCGGTGCGAGAGGTCGGCGTAGCGGCGATGCAGGACGCTCAGATCCTGGACGGTGCTCATAGGTTGTTCAGACCTCGAAAGTTCCCGATGATTGTAGGCCAACTCTGGGGAAAGGGAAACCGCGGATGCGCGTGCTGGTGACGAAGGAGGATCTGGAACGCCGGGTGACCGAGCTGGCGCGGGAGATCGACCGCGACTATGCGGAGAGCGACCGCCTGCTGTGCATCGGCGTGCTCAAGGGATCGGTGTTCTTCATGGTCGACCTGCTCAAGCAGCTCACGGTGCCGGTCACGATCGACTTCTTCCAGACTTCGAGCTACGGCAGCGGCACGACCGCCGGCGAGGTCCGCATCCGCAAGGACGTGGACCTGCCGATCCGCGGCAAGGACGTGCTCTTGATCGAGGACATCGTCGACACCGGCCACACGCTGAACACGATCCTCGGCCTGCTCCGCTTCCGCGGCGCCAGGAGCGTCCGCCTCTGCGCCCTGCTCGACAAGCGGGAGGCGCGCGAGGTGCCGGTCCAGATCGACTACTGCGGCTTCCCGATCGAGAACCTCTTCGTGGTCGGCTACGGGCTCGACTTCGACGAGCGCTACCGCAACCTGCCGTACATCGCCGTGCTGGACGAGGAGCAGGAGGAGACGCAGGCGGACGACGACGTGCCGTCCCCGTCCTGAGAAGAGGAGACGACATGCGATTCCACCACACCGACAGCGCACCCAAGGCCATCGGGCCGTACTCCCAGTCCGTCTCGATCGACGGCTGGCTCTACACCTCCGGCCAGGTGGGCATCGATCCCGCGACCGGCGACCTGGTCGAGGGCGGCTTCGAAGCCCAGGCCCGACGCGTCTTCGAGAACCTCCGGCAGGTCCTGGCGAGCGCCGGCTGCGGCTTCTCCGACGTGGTCAAGGCCACCGTCTATCTGGCCGATCTCGCCGATTTCCCCCAGCTCAACGCGATCTACGCCGAGGCCATGGGAGACCATCGTCCGGCCCGCTCCACCGTCCAGGTGGCCGCCCTCCCCAAGGCGGCGCGGGTGGAGATCGACCTGCTGGCGAAGCTGCCCTAGAGGACCCGCCGGTCCAGCGACCGGGAGCGCGAGCCGTGTCGAATCCAGCGCTGCCGGTGCCTATAGGCTCACCAGCCCCCGGCGCGGACCCAAGGCCCCTGTCGCGCGGACCGCGCTCCCCCTCAGCGGTTTTGGAAAACGCCGTCCTGGTCTTGCGGTCCGTGTGACTGGGACCACGGTCCGACTGTGCGGCCCCGGGCTCCCTGTCGGCCGGACCGTGGTCCCCGACACAGGGAGCCAGGTCCCCGGGCAGGGACCGCGGTCCGCGTGGCGCGTCGGGCGGTCCGTGTGACAGGGACCCCGGGGCCACAGTGCGGTTTCGCGGTCCCGGTCGCGCGGACCGCGCTCCCTCTGACGTCCACGAAGCCCCCGCTGCGGCCCTGGTCAGGGTGATCCCGCGACGACCTTCCGGATGCGCTCGACCGCGGCATCGATCCGCTCCCGGCTCACATCGCGGTGGGTGACGAAGCGGATGCGGTCCCAGGCGACCGGGCTCCCCAGGACGCCGGCCTCCTGGAGGCGCGCCAGGAAGGCGAGCGCCGGGCCTCCCTCTAGAGAGTCGTCGTCCATGGCGACCCGGATCACCACGATATTGGTGCGCACCGCGGCCGGATCGAGATCGAGCCCGGGCAGGCCCACGAGGGCGCGGGCGATGCGGGCGGCGTTCTCGTGGTCTTCAGCCAGGCGGGCCGGCCCCTTGCGCAGGGCCACCAGCCCGGCTGCGGCGATCACCCCGGCCTGACGCATGCCGCCGCCGAACATCTTGCGCACCCGGCGCGCTTCGCGGATGAAATCCCGGCCGCCGCAGAGCATCGAGCCCACCGGCGCTCCGAGGCCCTTGGACAGGCAGAACATCAGCGAATCGAAGCCAGCGGCCAGAGCGGCGGCCGTGGTGCCCAGGGCAGCGGCGGCATTGAAGATGCGGGCGCCGTCGCAATGGACCGGCAGGCCGTGGCGCCGCGCCACCGCGAGGACCGCGTCGATCCGCGGCCGGTCGTACACCGTGCCGCCCGCGAAGTTGTGGGTATTCTCGACCACGAGGAGGCCGGTGCGGGAGCGGTACGGGAGGTCGGGCACGATGGCCCGCTCGACCGCGTCCGGATCGAGCAGGCCGCCCGGCGCGTCGATCGTCCGCGGCATCAGGCCGGAGAGGGCGGCCATGGCGCCTACCTCATGGTGGATGACATGGCTCAGGGCGTCGCAGATCACCTCGCGGCCTGGCCGGCCGAGGAGGTGGAGCGCGATCTCGTTGCCCATGGTGCCCGACGGCACGAAGAGCGACGCCTCCATGCCGGCTGCCGCGGCGGCCTCCTCCTCCAGCCGCGCCACGGTCGGGTCCTCGCCATAGAGGTCATCCCCCACCTCGGCCTCGGCCATGGCGCGGCGCATCTCGGCGTCCGGCAGGGTGACCGTGTCGGACCGCAGGTCGATGCGATCGATCACAGCCCGAAACCCACGCGCACGGCCCCCTGGACGACTTCGGCCTTCTCGACCTCGATGGTGATCTTGGGGACCAGGAGGTTGATCCGCACCCCGCCGTAGATGATCGAGCGGGTGTGGGTGTCCTCGAACCTGCCGCCCAGCGCGGATTCGAGCCGGCCCTGGCTGCGGATCACGCCCGCGCCCACATAGGGAGTGAGCACGGTGAAGCCCTTGCTCAGCAGGAACTCGGCTCCGTACTGGTCGAGGTCATAGGCCCCGGCGTCGAGGGTCTGGGTGCCGGTCACCCGCACGGAGAGGGCCGGTTTCACCAGGCCCCCCTTCAGGATCGCGTACTGGATCTCGCCCGAGATGAGCTTGACGTCGCCGCCCAGCGCCTGGCCATAGGAGAGGCCGAGGTCGATCCCGCCGGGCAGACCCTTGCGCGCCCCGACACGGGCAAAGGCGAGGACGTCGCCGACCGGGTCTCCCTCCAGGGCGGTCGCGGCGAACGGCTCATCGCCGAAATCCTGATCCACAGCGGCGTCGGCGTAGACCTCGAAGCCTATCAAGCCGAGCGGCGCCGCGCCATGCCGCGGATAGTTGTAGGCCGCTGCGCTGAAGCGGCGGTGGAAATCGCGGAAAGCCGGCTCGGGAGCGTCCCGACTCACCTCCCAGGCCAGGGCGGGGGCGGCGAGGGTGAGGAAGAGGGTGAGGAGGAGGAAGAGCCTCACCCCCTGTCCCCCTCTCCCATCGCCCCCCCACCGACCGGGAGAGGGGGGACGTAGGCCGAGCCATCTTGCCGAGCCCAAACAGGAGTGGGAGCGGCCAGTTTCGTCTTCGCCGAGCTTTCCGCTGCCATACCGGAAGAATTCTGAGGAAGAGCCCGGACGCGTCCCCCCTCTCCCGGTCGGTGGGGGGGCGATGGGAGAGGGGGACAGGGGGTGAGGTTCTTCATCATTCCTCCTTGACGTAGTCCGCCATCAGCTCGGCCAGCAACCCGACCTCGCCGGCCTCGACCTGCTCGGCCACCACATCGCGGCTCATCGCGTCGAGCGGCAGCACACCCAGGTTCCCCTCGTGGACGAGGGCCTCCAGGTCGTAGTTGGTGCCGTCGATCCAGCGGGCGGAACGGTAGAACGACTGCCCCTGCTCGGGCGTCCGGCCGAGGCGCAGCCAGAGCTCCGCGAGGAGGACCAGCACGCCGGCGATCCGCCGGTTCTCGATCCTCAGGACCGGCGGCCGGGGCAGGGGACGGGGCAGGAAGGGCGCGAGTCCGTGGAGATGGGCGGCCCGCGCGAAGTCCCGTTCGGGCGGGGGCTCGCGATGGAAGAGGGCCTCGAAGACCCCTTCTGCGCTCCCCCACCGGTCGACCAGCCGGCGGCGGTCGCTCGGAGACAGCTCCGGAGTCATCGCCTGCACGTGCCGGGCCCCGGCCTGCGCGAGAACGGCGCAACCCTCGTCCCAGAGCGCCGGATCGTCGGTCAGCCCCGGGATCAGGGGCCAGACCGCCGCGGCCCCGGCCGGCACCTCCCCCAGGCGCGCGAGGTCGCGGCCGAGGAGCGCGGGCAGGAGATCGAACACGAAGGCGAGCCCGCTCACCGTGGGCACCCCCGGCTCGTCCCCCGGGAAGAGCTGCAGGAGGATCGGCGTGCCGTCCACCAGCCGCGAGCTCGCGAGCTGGTCCCGGGCGGCGGCACGGCGCGGCGGCACGGGCGGAAGATAGAGCACGTCGTCGAGGGGCGTCTCCAGGAGAGCCGCGAGCACCGACGGACCCGAGGGGGACCCACCCCGGGTGGCGCCGCGACCCCACTCCCCCAGCTTCGCGGTGGCAAGGTGGACCCAGGGGTGCTCCGGGACGTCCCAGGCGCGGGGGACGTAGCGGATCCAGAACCGCCCCGGCTCGGGGAGCTGGGCGGCCGGCCGGACCGGAGGAGAGGCCTCCGCGGCGCGGTTCACGGCGTGGGGACCAGCCCGCGGGCCGCCAGGATGCGGTCGATGTACTTGGCCAGGACGTCGACCTCCAGGTTCACCCGGTCTCCGGGCGCGAGAAGCGACAGGGTCGTGACCGCCAGCGTGCGGGGGATCAGCGCCACCTCGAAGCGGTCCGGGCCGAGGGCCGAGACGGTGAGGCTCACGCCGTCGATGGTGATCGATCCCTTCTCGACCAGATAGGGCTCCAGCTCCGGCGGGATGGCGAAGGCGAGGACCCGGTGGTCGGTGAGGTCCCGGCGGTCCACCACGACGGTCGTGCCGTCCACGTGTCCCTGGACCCAGTGGCCGCCCAGGGCGTCGCCCACGCGGAGCGCGGGCTCGAGGTTCACCGGATCGCCCAGGCGCAGGCCACTGAGCGTGGTCCGGGCGAGGGTCTCGGGAGATAGCTCAACCAGACAACCGAGCGGCGGATCGCCGTCGAGCGCGGTGACCGTCAGGCAGACGCCGGAGACCGCGAGGCTCGCCCCGATCTCCAGGCGCCGGCCGAGCTCGGCGCTGTGGCCGAGCGAGAGGCGCACGCCTCCCTGTCCCGACGGCACGGGATCGCCGGTCAGACTCCCACGCTCCTGGACAATGCCGGTAAACATTATGCAACCTTCCTCGCTCAACCCGCTAGAACCCGCTCTGGCACGGCCGATCCTACTACGTGATGGACGCCTTGCTCCCGGGGTTTGGAGTCCGGGTGCCGCTTCCGTGAAGATGGACCGGGTCCACTGGAAGAAGATCCTCGCTGGCTTCGCCGGTCGCCTGGTCGCGGAGATCAATCCGGACGACATTGCCCAGTGGCGTCGATCTCTCCACAGCACCCCGCCGGCGGCCAAAACCGCGGGCAGTAACGTCACGCTTTCTTGGTTTCGAGCACCCTTACCTGTTAGGTCTGACACGTAGTCGATCATCTGGCTACGGTGCGAACGCAAGCATTCGGCAAAGTGCCATCTCTCCTTGGAGTTGTAGTTGATCGGTAATACCGGGTATCTGCCGAACCACGTCGCTAGTTCTTTAGCAGGCTTCAATTCGCTCACCGAGGCGCTCAGCCTGCGTGCGGCGCGGACACCCGATCGCACGGCCTACGTCTTCCTGGCGGAGGGTGAGGAGGAACAGGAGCGCCTGACCTATGCGGGCCTGGAGGCGCGGGCGCGGGCGATTGCCGCAGCCCTGGGTCGCTCGACTCGGCCGGGGGAGCGTGCCCTCCTGCTCTATCCTCCGGGTCTCGACTTCGTCGCGGCGTTCTTCGGGTGTCTGTATGCTGGCGTGATCGCGGTGCCGGCCTATCCGCCGCGCTCGCCGCGCATGATGCCCCGGCTGCTCGCCATCCTCGCTGATGCACAGCCGGCGGCGGCGCTCGCCGCGGGCGCGTCGCTGCGGCGGGTGCGCGGTTGGCTGGAGCGGACACCCGAGGCCGCGGCACTCTCCTGGCTCGCCACGGACGAGCTCGAATCCTCCCCCGCCGGCTGGGAGCCCCCAGCGAAGGTGGGGAACGCCGTGGCCTTCCTCCAGTACACCTCGGGCTCGACCTCGACACCCAAAGGGGTGATGGTCACGCAGGCCAACCTGGTCCACAACCAGCGGGTGATCGAGGACGCCTGCGGCCATTCCGAGGAGTCGGTCTTCGTCTCCTGGCTGCCGCTCTACCACGACCTCGGGTTGATCGGCAACCTGCTGCAGGCCGTCTGGGTGGGGGCGCCGTGCGTGCTGATGGCGCCCGTGGCCTTCCTTCAGAACCCCGCGCGCTGGCTGCGGGCGGTCTCGCGCTATCGCGGCACGACCAGCGGCGGCCCCAACTTCGCCTACGACCTGTGCGTGCGCAAGATGGCACCCGCGGAGATCGAGAAGCTCGACCTATCCTGCTGGCGGGTGGCCTTCAATGGTGCCGAGCCGGTGCGCGAGGAGACGCTGGAGCGCTTCGCCGCAGCCTTCGCTCCGGCCGGGTTCCGGCCCGGCGCGCTCTATCCCTGCTTCGGCCTGGCCGAGGCCACCTTGATGGTCTCCGGCGGGCGCCCGGGCGAGGAGGCGGTGGTGCGCGAGTTGGGCGAACGGCGGCTCGTGGGCTGCGGCCGCGTGCTCCTGGACCTCGCGGTCGAGATCGTGGACCCGGACACCGGCGCCCCCTGCCCGCCGGGCACCGTGGGCGAGATCTGGGTCGCGGGCGACAGCGTGGCGGGCGGCTACTGGAATTGCCCGGAGGAGACGGCGCACGCCTTCGGCGCCGCGCTCGCGGACGGACGCGGCCCGTGGCTCCGCACCGGCGATCTAGGGGCTCTCGACGGGGGCGAGCTGTTCGTGGCCGGCCGCCTCAAGGACCTGATCATCCTGCGCGGCAGGAACCACTACCCGCAGGACCTCGAAGCCACGGCCGGCAAGGCCCACCCGGCCCTGGGCGACGGCACGGGCGCGGCCTTCGCGGTCGAGGTCGGCGGCGAGGAGCGGCTGGTGATCGTTCACGAGACCGAGCGCCACGCCCGGCAGGAAGAGATCGCCGCCGCGATCCGTCAGGCGATCGCGGAGGAGCACGAGGCGCTGGTCTACGAGGTGGTGCTGGTGCCCCCGGGCGGCGTGCCGCGCACCACCAGCGGCAAGGTGCAGAGGCGGGCCTGCCGCGACCTGTACCTGCGGGGCGAGCTGCGCGTGCTCGGCGCGAGCCGCCTCTCCCCCGCCGCCGCGGACGAAGACCCGCGGACGGAGGCCCTCCCGGGCTCCCTGGACTGGCTCCGGCGGGCCTTCGCCGCAGCGGCGCGGGTCGATCCCGCCAAGGTCGACCCGGACCGCCCGCTCTCCGCGTCGGGGCTGGACTCGCTGGCTGCCGTGGAGCTGAAGAGCACCGTGGAGGAGGCGACCGGCGTCACCCTCTCCCTGCCGGACCTCCTGGAGGGGATGACCCTGCGCGAGGTCGAGCAGCGGGTGGCCGGCGGGGCAGCCCCGGTGACCGTACCGCTCCTGCTGGCTTCCGGCGCAGCAGAGGGTGAGCATCCGCTCTCCTGGAACCAGCGCTCGCTCTGGTTCCTCCACCGGCTGGCGCCGGAGAGCCCGGCCTACAACATCGCCGGCGCGGCGCGGCTCCACCCGGCGGACACCGCCGACGTTGCGGCCCTGGGCCGCGCGTTCCAGGGGCTGGTCGACCGACACCCCATGCTGCGCGCCACCTTCACCGATACGCCCGACGGTCCGGTGCAGCGCGTGGCGGAGCGGGCCGAAGCCGCCTTCGAGGTCGTGGACGCGACCGGCTGGAGCGACGCGGAGGTGCGCGAGAGGCTGCAGGCGGAGGCGTTCCGCCCCTTCGACCTCTCGGCCGGCCCCCTCCTGCGGTCCGCCCTGCTGCGGCGCGGCGGCGAGGCCTTCCTCGCCCTGGCCGTGCACCACATCGCGACCGACTTCTGGTCGATGGCGGTGCTGGCCCGCGAGCTCGGCGCCCTTGCCGCCGGGGAGGCTCCACCTCCCCCGGCGGGCCTGTACGCGGACTTCGCCCGCCGCCAGCAGCAGCTCCTCGCGAGCCCCGCGGGCGAGCGGCTGTGTGAGCACTGGCGAGAGCGCCTGGCGGGAGCGCCGCAGCTCGACCTGCCCACCGACCGGCCGCGGCGGCCGGTGCAGACCCTGCGCGGCGGCTCGCGCGGCGCCGCCCCCGCGCCGGAGCGCGCGGCGGCGGTCCACCGGATCGCGGCCACTCACGGCTGCACACCGTTCGTCGCCCTGCTCGCCGCCTGGAAGGCCGTTCTCTCGCGCTGGAGCGGCCAGGAGGAATTCCTGGCCGGCACACCCATGGCCGGCCGTTCCGCGCGGGAGTGGAGGGACGTGGTGGGCTACTTCGTCAACCCGGTGCCGCTGCGCGCCGACCTCGCCGGGGAGCCGACCGTCCGCGAGCTGGTGGCGCGGGCGCGCAGCACGGTGCTCGACGCTCTCGCGCACCAGGAGCTCCCCTTCGCCCTGCTGGCCGAGCGGCTGCAGCCCGAGCGCGACCCCAGCCGGCCGCCGCTGGTCGCGGCCATGCTGACCTTCGAGAAGGCCCCGGCGCCGGAGCTTTCGGCCCTCGCGGCCTTCGCCGTGGCCGTGCCGGGTGTCCGGCTCAATGTTGGAGGGCCGGGCGGGCTGATCCTGGAATCGCTCCCCCTCGATCCGCCCGCCGCGCAGCTCGACCTTTCTCTGATGGCGGCCGAGCTCCCCGGCGGCCTCGCCCTCGTCCTCCAGTGGGACGCCGACCTGTTCGACGCGGCGACCGCCGGGCGGATGCTGGGCCATCTCGACCATCTGCTCGCCGGCATGGCCGGTGATGCGGACCGCCCGGTCGCGGAGCTTTCTCTGCTGACAGCGACCGAGCGCGACCAGATCCTGCACACATGGAGCGGCGTGGGGAACGGCCCGCCGGTCGGCTCCGGCTGCCTGCACGAGCTGTTCGAGGCGCAGGTGACGCGCACCCCCGAAGCGACGGCCCTGATCGCCGGGGACAGGCGCTGGACCTACGGAGCCTTGAACCGGCAAGCCAACCGGCTGGCCCATCACCTGCGGCGGCTCGGCGCCGGACCGGAGCAGCGCATCGGTGTGCTGATGAGCCGTTCCGGGGAGATGATCGCGGCGCTCCTGGGCATCCTCAAGGCGGGGGCCGCCTATGTGCCTCTCGATCCGGCCTACCCTGCCGAATGGATCTCCTTCGCGGCGGAGGATGCGCGGATCGCGCTCCTGCTGACCGAAGGGCGATTCTCCGGGAAGCTGGCAGGCTGGCGCGAGGTCGATGCCACGGCGGACGCCATCTCGCGCGAGCCCGAGGAGAACCTGGAGCCGCTGGCGGGGCTCGGCCACCTGGCCTACGTGATGTACACCTCGGGCTCCACGGGGCGTCCCAAGGGGGTGGCCCTCGAACACCGCGCGCCGGTCGAACGGATGTTCTGGGCGCGCGACGCCTTCCCCGCGGACGCCCTTGCCGGAGCTCTGGCCTCGACCTCGATCTGCTTCGACCTGTCGGTCTTCGAGGTGTTCGCCCCCCTGTCCTGGGGCGGCACGGTGATCCTCGCAGAGAACGCACTGGCCTTGCCCACGCTCCTCGCAGCCGGCGAGGTGACGCTGGTCAATACGGTCCCCTCCGCCATGGCCGAGCTGGCCGCATCCGAACTTCCGCCGCGGCTCCGTACTGTGAACCTGGCTGGCGAGGCGCTGCCGCCGCAACTGGTGGAGCGCATCTATCGCCACGCGCACATCGAGCAGGTCTTGAACCTCTATGGGCCGACGGAGGATGCCACGTACTCGACCTGGGCGCGGGTCGAGCGGGGAGCCTCTCGCGTGAGCATCGGCCGTCCTCTCCCCGGCACCCGGGCCTATGTGCTGGACCGCCATCTCGAGCCGGTCCCCGGCGGCGTTCCCGGCGAGCTGTTCCTGGGCGGAGCCGGTGGCGCCCGGGGCTATCTCGGCCGCCCTGATCTGACGGCGGAGCGGTTCATCCCGGATCCCTTCGGAATATTTCCCGGAGGACGGCTCTACCGGACGGGCGACCTGGCCCGCTGGTCCGCGTCGGGCGATCTCGAGCAGTTGGGCCGTCTCGACCATCAGGTCAAGGTGCGTGGTTTCCGCATCGAGCTGGAGGAGATCGAACGGGTGCTTCGCGAACACCCGCAGGTCCGGGACGCGGCGGTGGTGGCCCGGGAATCGCCTGCTGGAGGGCGCGCGCTGGTGGCGTACGTAGCGACGGAGGAGGCCGGCCTGCAGGAGCTGCGCCGCCATCTTGGCGCCCGCCTGCCGGCGTATATGGTCCCTTCCTCCTTCCAGCTCCTCCCTGCTTTGCCGCGGACGCTCAACGGCAAGATCGACCGCCGGGCTCTGCCGGACCCGGGTCCCCTGGCGGCCGGGGCCGCCCCCGGCACGCCGCCGCGCACGCCGGTCGAAGAGCTGCTCGCCGGCCTCTGGGCCGGCCTCCTGGGCGTGGACCGGGTGGGTATCCACGACAGCTTCTTCGACCTCGGCGGCCACTCCCTGCTGGCGACCCGCCTCGTGGCCCGCCTGCGCGAGCCCTTTGGCGTGGAGCTGCCGTTGCGCGACCTGTTCGAGCGCCCCACGGTGGCCGGCCTGGCGGCGCGGATCGAGGCCGTCCGGGGCTCCGCGAGCGGTATGCCGCCGCTGCGGCGGACGGAGCGCGGCGTAGCGGCCCCGCTCTCCTTCGCCCAGGAGCGCCTCTGGTTCCTCGACCGCCTGGCGCCCGGCTCGGCGGTCTACAACGTGCCGGTGGCCCTGCGGCTGCACGGCAGCCTGTCGGTGCCGTCGCTGGCCGCGGGCCTGGACGGCGTGATCCGCCGCCAGGAGGCGCTGCGCACGGTCTTCCCCGCTTTCGGCGACGGGCCGGTCCAGTCTGTCCTGCCGGCTGGCCCCTTTCCCCTGGAGCAGGTGGACCTGACAGCGGAGCCCGATCCTGCATCCGCGGCCCTGGAGCAGGCGGCGGTGGAGGCGCGCCGGCCGTTCGATCTGGAGAGGGGTCCGCTGGCCCGGGCGGTCCTGTTCCAGCTCGGCCCGGAGGACCACCTCCTGCTGCTCTCCCTCCATCACATCGCGGCGGACGGCTGGTCCCTGCGCGTGCTCCTGCGGGAGATCGAGGCCGGGTATGAGTCTGCGCAGGAGGTCCCCGAGCCTCCGGTCCGCTACGCCGATTTCGCGGCCTGGGAGAGGGAGCTGCTCGCCGGGGAGCGCCTGGACGCGCAGCTCGCCTGGTGGCGCGACGCTCTGGCCGGCGTCCCGGCGGTCCTCGATCTGCCTGCCGACCGGCCGCGCCCGCCTGTACGGGCCTCCCGCGGCACCGCCGTGCCCTTGTCTCTGCCGGCGGATCTGGTCGCCGCCCTGGAGGGCCTGGCGCGGCGCGAGGGCGCGACCCTCTTCATGGTCCTGCTGGCCGGCTTTGCGGCCCTCCTCGGCCGGTCCAGCCGCGAGGAGGATCTGGTGGTCGGTGCCCCGGTGGCCCGCCGCGACCGGCCGGAGACCGAGGGTCTGATCGGGTTCTTCGTCAACACCCTCCCTCTGAGGGCGCGGCTGGACGGCGATCCCTCCGGGCGGGAGCTGCTCCGCCGGGTGCGCGCGACGGCCCTGGGCGCCTACGACCACCAACACGTCCCCTTCGAGCGTCTGGTGGAAGAGATCCAGCCGCGGCGCGACCTGGCGCGGACCCCGCTGTTCCAGGTCCTGTTGGCGGTGGAGGATGCGCCGCGCGAGCCGCTCCGCCTGCCGGGGATCGAGGCCTCCCTGGTGCCGGTGCACACCGGCACGGCCAAGTTCAACCTCACCCTCTCCCTCGCGTGCGAGGGAGAGGCGCTGGCGGGAGACATCGAGATCGATACCGGCCTCTTCGACCCTGCGACGGCGCAGCGCCTGGCGGCCCATTTCGCCCGCCTGCTGCAGGGGTTGGCGGAGGGGCCGGAGCGGAGGGCCGCGGAGCTGCCGCTCCTCGGTGAAGCGGAGCGTCAGGAGCTGCTGGCTGAGGGGAGAGGCGCGGCGCGGCCGGTCCCCGACCGGTGCCTCCACGAGCTGATTGCCGCCCGGGCGACCGGGGCGGCGGACTCCGTGGCCGTCTCCTGGGAGGGTGGGTCCCTGACCTATGGCGAGCTGGCTGCCCGGGCCGGCCGCCTGGCCCGCCACCTGCGGCGGCTGGGGGTCGGCCCGGAGGTCGTGGTGGGCCTCTTCGCCGAGCGCTCGCCCGAGCTGATCGTGGGCATCCTGGGCATCTTGGAGGCCGGAGGCGCCTACTTACCCCTGGACCCGGACTGGCCGCGGGAGCGGCTGCGGCTCCTGCTGGAGGATGCGGCGGCGCCGGTGCTCCTGGCCCAGAGCCATCTGGCCGGGGACCTGCCCGCGGGCGGCGCGTCTCTGCTCCTGTTGGAAGAGGCTGGCGAGCCCGGCCCTCCTCTAGGAGAGACCGCCGGACCGGACAACCTCGCCTATGTGATGTACACCTCCGGCTCGACCGGCCGGCCCAAGGGAGTGGCCGTGCCCCACCGGGGCGTGGTCAACCGCATCGTGAGCGCCGTCGAGGCCTTCGAGATCGCCCCGGAGGACGTGATGATCCTGCGGGCGTCCATCGGCTTCGACGCCTCCGCCTGGGAGATCTTCGGTCCGCTCGTGGCCGGGAGCCGTCTGACCCTGCCGCGTCCCGGCGGCCACCGCGACCCGGTGTACCTCGCCGGCTTCGTGGCCGATCAGGCGGTCACCCTCCACCCGATCAGCCCCTCGGCGCTCGACGCGTTCCTCCGCCAGGACGGCCTCACGGAGCGCACCCGCTCGCTGCGCTGGGTCTTCGCCGGCGCCGAGGCCGTGCCGCGGGAAGCTCATCGAACGGTTCTTCGACCGCGTGGGCTGCCGCCTGGAAAACATGTACGGGCCGACGGAGGCGTCCATTGACGTCCTGTGGTATTCGTGCCGCCCGGGCGATCCGCGCGCCGCGGCGCCCATCGGCCGGCCGATCCCCAACTGCGCGGCCCACGTCCTCGATTCCAAGCTCTCCCTCGCGCCGGTGGGCCTGCCCGGCGAGCTGTGGCTGGCGGGGGTCTGCCTGGGGCGCGGCTACCTGGGGCGGCCGGACCTCACGGCCGAGCGGTTCGTGCCGAGCCCCTTCGGCGAGGCCGGGGAGCGGATGTACCGCTCCGGCGACCTGGCGCGTGTCCTGGCGGACGGTCATCAGATCGAGCTCCTCGGCCGGGCGGACCACCAGGTCAAGATCCGCGGCGTCCGTATCGAGCCGGCCGAGATCGAGCACGCGCTGCTGCGGCACCCGGGAGTGCGCGAGGCCGCCGTGGTGGCGCGCGAGAGCGGGCGGGAGCCCGGCGACCGCCTCCTCGTGGCCTATGTCAGCGCGGCTGCCGGCGCCGAGCTGCTGGACCCCCGCGACCTGCGGAGCTGGCTCGCCGCCAGCCTGCCCGCGGCCATGGTGCCCTCCCGGTTCGTCGTGCTCCCCGCCCTGCCGCGGACGCCCAACGGCAAGCTCGACCGCCGGGGCCTGCCCGACCCGGGCTCCCTGGCCGCCGAGGCCGTCCCCGGCACGCCGCCGCGCACGCCGCTCGAAGAGCTGATCGCCGGCCTCTGGGACGATCTCCTCGGTTGCGAGGGGGTGGGCACGGAGGAGAGCTTCTTCGACCTGGGCGGCCATTCGCTGCTGGCCACCCGGCTCGTGTCGCGGCTGCGCCGCGCCACCGGCGTGGAGCTGCCCGTCGCCGCGGTCTTCGCGAGCCCTACGGTGGCGGGGCTCGCCGCGGCCGTGGAGCGCGCCCGCCTCTCGGGCGTCCGGGCCGAGGCGCCGCCCCTGATGCCGGTCTCCCGCGACGGCGCGGTCCCGCTCTCCTTCGCTCAGGAGCGCGTCTGGCTCCTGGAGCAGCTCGCGGGGGAGAGCCCGGCCTACAACGTCCCTCTGGCCGTGCGGCTCCGCGGCCCCGTAGATCCGGTGGCCCTTACCGCCGCTCTGGGCGGGGTCGCCCGGCGGCACGAGGCGTTGCGCACCACCTTCGCCGAGGTGGACGGCCGGCCGGTCCAGTTGATCGCGCCGGCCGGTGGCTGGGCCCTCCCCCTCGTGGACCTCGTCGGCCTGGCACCGGAGCGTCGGCAGGCCGAGGCGGACCGCCGGGTCCGGGAGGAGGCGACCCGGCCTTTCGACCTCGCCGCCGGCCCGCTGGCGCGGGCGGTCCTGCTCCGTCTCGCGGCCGAGGAGTCCCTCCTGGTCCTGAATCTCCACCACATCGTGGCCGACGGCTGGTCCGTGGGGGTCCTGCTGCGCGAGGTGTCGGAGCTGGCCGCTGGCCGCGCCCTGCCGGAGCCGCCGGTGCAGTACGCCGACTTCGCGATCTGGCAGCGGCGGTGGCTCGATGGCGGCGCCCTGGGTGTCCTTGAGGGGCAGCTCGCCGCCTGGCGGGAGCGGCTCGCCGGCGCCCCGGCCGCGCTGGACGTGCCGGCCGACCGGCCGCGGCCGGCGGTGCGCAGCTCGCGCGGCGGCGCCGAGCCGGTCGAGCTGCCGGCGGAGCTGGTCCGCGGCCTGCGAGCCCTCGCCCGCCGCGAGGGGGCGACCCTGTTCCTGGTCGTGCTCGGCGGCCTGGCGGCGCTCCTTCACCGCTACACCGGGGAGGACGACCTGGTGGTGGGCACGCCCGTGGCCAACCGCCGTCAGCCGGAGGTCGAGCCGCTGGTCGGCTTGTTCGTCAACACCCTGCCGCTACGGGCGGAGATGGGCGGCGACCCCACCTTCTCCACCTTCCTGGGACGGCTGCGGACCACGGCACTCGCCGCCTGGGACCACCAGGACGTCCCCTTCGAGCGCCTGGTGGAGGAGCTGGCGGTGGAGCGCGACCTGTCCCGCAACCCCTTGTTCCAGGTCATGCTGGCCCTGGAAGACGGCCCCGGGGCGGAGCTGCGCCTGCCGGGCGTCGAGGCCACCCTGCTGCCGGTCCACAACGGCACGGCCAAGCTCGACCTGCTGCTGGCGCTGTCCCAGGGACCCGAGGGGCTTCGCGGCGGGCTCGAATACAGCGCCGACCTCTTCGACGCGGCCACGGTCCGCCGCCTGGCGGATCACCTGACAAACCTCCTGGCCGGCCTGGTCCGGACCGGTCCGCAGGCGCGGCTGGGCGATCTTCCCCTGCTCGGCGCGGCTGAGGCCCGGCAGGTGCTGGATGAGGCGGGCTCCCTGGCACCGTCTCCACAGGGGATCGGCCTGCACCAGCTCTTCGAGGCGCAGGCCGCGCGCACGCCCGGGGCCACGGCCCTCGTCGCGGGCACCGAGCGGCTCACCTATCGCGAGCTGAACGCGCGGGCCGAGGCCCTGGCCGGGCGCCTCCGTCGCCTGAACCTTTCCTCCGAGTCGCTGGTCGGCGTCTTCTCCAGCCGCACCGCCGGCCTGGTGGCCTCCCTGCTGGCCGTGCTCAAGGCCGGCGGCGCCTATCTCCCTCTGGACCCGGGCTATCCGGCGGAACGCCTGGCCTTCCTGCTGGCCGACAGCAACGCTCCGGTGGTGCTCGCCGAGCGGCGCCTGGCTCCGTCCCTCCCGGCTTTCAACGGAACGGTCCTCTTCCTCGACGATCCGGTCTCCGTGGACGGTCCTCCGGACTCTCGTTAGCGTGGACCCCGACCGGATCGCCTATGCCATCTACACTTCGGGCTCCACCGGGAGGCCCAAGGGGGTGCTCATCCGCCATGGCAGCGCCGTGGCACGGGTCACCTGGGCGCTCGAGGCCTATGCGCCGGAGGTGCTGGCGGGCGTCCTGGCCTCCACCTCCATCTGCTTCGACCTCTCGGTCTTCGAGGTCTTCGTCCCGCTGGCGGCCGGCGGCGCCGTGATCCTGGCCGGCGACGCCCTGGCACTACCCAATCTGCCCGAGGGAGAGCGGGTGACCCTGGTCAATACCGTCCCTTCCGCCATGGCCGAGCTGGTGCGGGCGCGCACGCTCCCTTCCTCGGTGCGGGTGGTCAACCTGGCGGGCGAGCCGCTCCGGCGCGACCTCGCCGACCGGATCTACGAGCAGCCCGGGGTGGAGGCGGTCTGGGACCTCTACGGCCCGTCCGAGGACACGACCTACTCGACCGGCGCGCGCGTGGAGAGGGGAACGGGCCGCCAGCCCACCATCGGCCGGCCGCTCCCCGGCACCCGGGCCTGCCTGCTGGACGCCCACGGGCAGCCGGCCCCACGGGGAGTGCCGGGCGAGCTGTGGATCGGCGGCGCGGGGCTGGCCCGCGGCTATCTGGGCCGGCCGGAGCTGCACGGCGGACCGCTTCCGGCCTGACCCGTTCGGCGGTGCGCCGGGCGGACGCCTGTACCGGACCGGCGACCTGGCGCGGCGGCTGCCCGACGGCGAGCTCGACTTCCTCGGCCGCCTCGATCACCAGGTCAAGGTCCGCGGCTTCCGTATCGAGCCGGGAGAGATCGAGGCGGCGCTGCGCGCCTGTCCCGGCGTGTGCGAGGCGGCCGTGCTCAAGACGGGCGAGCGCCTGGTGGCGTTCGTGGTCGCGGAATCGTCCTCTTCCCTGGCCGCCGACCTGCGCCGGCAGCTCGGCGAGCGGCTGCCCGCTTTCCTGTTGCCTGCCGTCTTCATGCCTCTGCCGGCCCTGCCTCTGACGCCCAACGGCAAGGTGGACCGCAAAGCCCTGGAGCGGCAGGCCGCGGCCGGATTGCGGAGCGGGGCCGCGGCAGAGCCCGTGGCGCCGCGCAACCCGTTGGAGGAGGTCCTGGCCGAGATCTGGGCGGAGCTGCTGGAGGTCGAAAGCGTGGGCGTGCACGACGATTTCTTCGCCCTGGGCGGCCATTCGCTCCTCGGCGTGCGGCTGACCGCCCGGGTGCGCGACCTGTGCGGCGTGCAGCTCCCGCTGCGGGCGGTTTTTCAGGCCCCCACGGTGGCTGGGCTGGCCCAGATCCTGGAAGATGAGATGGCAACCCAGGCCGGCGAGGAGCTGCTGGACCGGATGTTCTCGGACGCCGCCGAGCCGCGGGAGGTGCTGCATGGCTGACCGCCCCCGCCGGGTGGCCGATCTGCCGCCGGACCGGCTGCGCGAGCTCATGGACCGGCTGCGCGAGAAAAGCCGGACCGTGGCGGCCCCGGTCGAGCGCCGGCCGCGGCCGGACGGCCCGCTCCCGCTCTCCTTCTCCCAGGAGCGCCTCTGGTTCCTGGAGAAGCTGGGCGCCGGCAGCGCGGCCTACCACGTCCCGGCGGCGGCGCGCCTGTCCGGGCCGCTGGCGGACGGCGTCCTGGAGCAGGTGTTCGCCGAGGTGGTCCGGCGCCACGAATCGCTGCGCACCACCTTCGGCGAGCGGGACGGCCAGCCCTGCCAGATCTGCGCTCCGCCTGTGGGTGGACCCACCGCGCTGCCGCGGATCGACCTCTCGGCCTTGCCGGCCGCAGCACGGGAGGACGAGCTGCCGCGGCTCGTCGCCGAGCTGGCGCGCCTCTCCTTCGATCTGGAGACCGGCCCGCTCTGGCGTGCCCCTCTCGTCCGCCTCGGCCCGGCCGACCACGTCCTCGGCCTGACGCTGCATCACATCATCTCCGACGGCTGGTCCCTCGGCGTGCTGCTGCGCGAGGTCGCCGTCCTCTACGAGGCCTTCGCCGCCGGCCGGCCCTCGCCGCTGCCCGGCCTGCCGCTTCAGTACGCGGACTTCGCCCTCTGGCAGCGCGAGCGGCTCCAGAGCCCGGCTCTGGAGGAGCATCTCGCGTTCTGGCGGCAGCGCTTGGCCGGCACGCCTCCCCTGGACCTCCCCGCCGACCGGCCGCGCCCGGCCCTGGCGGCCCATCGGGGGGACCACCTCCTGACCGAGGTCCCTGCCGGGACCGCCGACCGCCTGCGCGAGCTCGCCCGAGGCCAGGGGACCACCCTCTTCGTGGCTCTCCTGGCCCTGGTCCAGACCCTGCTCCTGCGCTATACCGGGGAGACCGACTTGGCGATGGGCTCGGCAGTGGCCAACCGCGACCGCACCGAGATCGAGGGGCTGATCGGGTTCTTCGTCAACACCCTGGTCCTGCGCGCCGATCTGGCGGGCGATCCGGCGTTCGCCGATCTCCTGCGGCGCGACCAGGAGGTGGCGCTGGCAGCGTGGTCCCACCAGGCTGTCCCCTTCGAGAAGCTGGTGGCCGAGCTGCAGCCGGAGCGCGAGCCCGGGCGCAACCCCTTCTTCCAGGTCCTGCTGAACCTGCAGAACCAGCCCCTGCCGGCACCGCGCCTCGGCGGCCTCGATTTTTCCGTTTTGGAGATCCACACCGGCACGGCCAAGGTGGACCTGAGCTTCCTCTGGCGCGAAGAGGGCCGCGGGCTGGCCGGCTTGGTGGAATACAGCGCCGACCTCTTCGACCGGCCGACCGCGGAGCGCTTCCTGGACCACTTCCAGGCGCTGCTCCACGGCGCGCTGGAAGACCCCGGCCGCACCGTCGGGGAGCTGCCTCTCCTCGGCGAGGCCGAGCGGCGGCAGGTGCTGGTGGATTGGGACGGCGCGCGGCCCGACTACCCGCGGGAGGCGACGGTCCACGAGCTGTTCGCCGCGCAGGCGCGGCGGCGCGGTGGGGCTGTGGCCGTCGAGGACGATGCGGAGCGGTTGACCTGGGACGAGCTGGCGGCCCGGGCCAACGGATTGGCCCATTGCCTGCGCCGCCTCGGCGTGAGACCGGACGCCCTGGTCGCGCTCGCTGTTCCCCGCTCGGTCGACATGGTGGCGGCCGCCCTGGGCATCCTCCAGGCCGGCGGCGCCTACCTGCCGCTGGACCCGTCCTATCCGGAGGAGCGGCTGGCCGGCCTGCTGGACGAGGCACGGCCGGCGGCTCTGGTGACCTTAGAAGCGCACGCGGATGCCCTGCCGGCCCGCGGCATCCCCACCATCTTCCTGGACCGGGACCGGGAGGCTTTGGAGAGCGCGGCGGCCGGCCCCCTGGAGAGCGGTGCCACGGCGGAGTCGCTCGCCTACGCGATGTACACCTCCGGCTCCACCGGCCGGCCCAAGGCCGTGGCCGTCCCCCACCGCGCCGTGGTCCGCCTGGTGCGCGGCGCGGACTGGGCCCGCCTGGACGGGGACCAGGTCTTCCTCCAGCTCGCTCCGCTGTCCTTCGACGCCTCGACCCTGGAGATCTGGGGGCCGCTCCTGAACGGAGGACGGCTGGTTCTGGCCCCTCCCGGGCCGGTCTCCCTCCCCGAGCTGGGCCGGCTGCTGGCGCGGCACCGGGTGACCACCCTCTGGCTCACCGCGGGCCTCTTCCACCAGATGATCGACGAAGAGCTGGACGGCCTGCGCGGCCTCTCCCAGCTCCTGGCCGGCGGCGACGCCCTGTCCGCGCCGCACGTGCGCCGGGCCCTGGCCGGCCTGCCCGGCTGCACCCTGATCAACGGCTACGGCCCGACCGAGAACACCACCTTCACCTGCTGCCACCGCATCGCGGTCGACGATCCGCCGCGGACCTCCGTGCCGATCGGCCGGCCGGTCGCCAACACCCGGGTGCGGCTGCTCGACCGCGGGATGCGGCCGGTGCCGGTGGGCGTGCCCGGCGAGCTGTGCGCGGGCGGCGACGGCCTGGCCCGCGGCTATCTGGCGCGGCCGGACCTGACGGCGGAGCGCTTCGTACCGAGCCCGCTGGCCGGGCGGGAGGACGAGCCGGGCGCCCGCCTCTACCGCACCGGCGACCTGGCCCGCTGGCGGCCGGACGGCGCTCTCGACTTCCTGGGCCGCCTCGACCAGCAGGTGAAGATCCGGGGCTTCCGCATCGAGCCGGGAGAGATCGAAGCCGCCCTGCGCGCCCATCCCGCCGTGGCCGAGGCCGCCGTGGTCGTCCGCCGGGACGCCGCGGGAGACCGCCGCATGATGGCCTGCGTAGTGCCAGCGCCGGCAGCGCAGATCAGTGCGGCCGAGCTGCGGCGGGCGCTGGCGGCGCGGCTCCCCGGCTACATGGTGCCCTCCGGCTTCGCCCTCCTCGGCGAGGTGCCGCTGACGCCCAACGGCAAAGTGGACCGGCGCGCCCTGGAGCGCTTGGACCTGCCGGAGGACGGGGGCGCCGAGGAGGCCTGGGAAGAGCCGGCCTCCCCGCTGGAACGGCAGATCGCGGCGGTCTGGGAGGAGCTGCTCGGCCGCTCGCGGATCGGCCGGCGGGACGATTTCTTCGCGCTGGGCGGCCACTCCCTCCTGGCGACCCGCATGGTCTCCCGGCTGCGCGGAACCCTGGGCGTCGAGATCCCCCTGGCGGCCGTGTTCGAAGCTTCGACCCTCTCTGAGATGGCGGCCGTCGTGGCCGGGCTGCTGGGGGCACGCACCGCCGAAGCAGTGCCCCTGGAGGCGGCAGAGGAGGAGGGCGAGTGGGGCCTCTCCTTCGGCCAGGAGCGCCTCTGGTTCCTGGACCAGCTCCAGCCCGGAGGCCCGGCCTACAACATCCCGGCCGCGGCCCGCCTCGCCGGCAGGCTCGATCCCGCGGTGCTCGCCGCCGCTTTCGCCGAGGTCCTCCGCCGCCACGCCACGCTGCGCACCACCTTCCCGATGAACGCTGGCGGCGAGCCCCGCCCCCAAGTCGTCCTGGCGGCTGAAACCCGCCTGCCCGTGGTCGACCTCGCCGCCCTGCCGGAGGAGGCCCGGAGCCGGGAGGCCCGGCGCCTGGCGGCCGCCGAGGCCGCGGCGCCCTTCGACCTCGCCGCCGGGCCGCTGCTGCGCACCACGCTGCTGCGGCTGGGCTCGGACGAGCACCGGCTCCTACTCACCCTCCACCACATCGTGGCGGACGGCTGGTCCATCGCCATCCTCGTGCGCGAGACCGCGGCCCTCTACGAGGCCTTCGCCGCCGGCCGGCCCTCCCCCCTGCCGGAGCTTCCCGCTCCAGTACGCGGACTTCGCGGCCTGGCAGCGCCGCCGCCTGAGCGGCGAGGCCCTCGAAGGCGAGCTTCGCTTCTGGCGCGAGCGCCTGCACGGCGCGCCGCCGGAGCTGGCGCTGCCCACCGACCGCGCCCGCCCGGCCGTGGCGAGCGAGCGCGGCACGAGCCGCCGGCTCCGCCTTTCTCCCGAGCTGGCCGAGAGGGTCCGCCGTCTCGCTCTGAGCACCGGCGCCACCCCGTTCATGGTTCTGCTCGCCACCTTCGAGGCCCTGCTCTCCCGCCTCTCCGGCCAGACCGACCTCACCGTCGGCACCCCTGTGGCCGGACGCCAGCGCGCCGAGGTCGAGGGCCTGATTGGATTTTTCGTCAACACTCTCGTGCTGCGCGCCAACCTGGCGGACGAGCCCTCGTTCGCCGGCTTCCTCGCCCGCACCCGCCGCCACACCCTGGAGGCCTACGACCACCAGGAGCTGCCCTTCGAGAAGCTCGTCGAGGAGGTCCAGCCCGGGCGCAACCTGGCGTACACACCGCTGTTCCAGGCCTCCTTCGCCCTGCAGAACACGCCGGTGGAGCCGCTGCGTCTGCCGGGGCTCACCGTGGAGCTGCTCCCGCAGGAGAGCTGGGCGGCCAAGTTCGACCTCTCCCTGGCTCTGGCCGAGGAGGGGGGCGGCTTTGCCGGCGACCTGATCGGCAGCGCCGACCTGTTCGAAGAGGGGACGATCCAACGCTGGGCCGGCTGCTTCGAGCACCTCCTCGCGGCGGCCACCGAGGCTTCCGGGGCGAGCGTCTTCGAGCTCCCCCTGCTCGGCGAGGCGGAGCGCCGGACGATCCTTGAAGAGTGGAGCTCGGCGGGGTGGAAGACCCCGATTCCCACCCTGATCCACGAGCTGTTCGCGCGGCAGGCGGCACGGACCCCCGGCAAGATCGCCGCGATCTGGCAGGGGAAGACCCTTACCTATCGGGAGCTCGACGAGCAGGCGGGACGGCTGGCACGCCTGCTCCTGAGCTACGAAGGCCGCGGCCTGATCGGCCTGATGGCCGCACCGGACCTGCCGCTGCTGGTGGGGATGCTGGGAATCCTCAAGGCCGGACGTGGCTTCGTGCCGCTCGATCCCGGCCTCCCGGCCGAGCGCCTCGAGCGGATGATCGCCGACTGCGGTCTCACCGTCCTCGTCACCGACCGGACGAGCCTCGACAGGTGCCCGGCCGTGGCGCACGTGGTCTGCCCGGACGACCTCGATCGGGCGCTGGAGCCTCTCTCCCCGGCGACAGCCGGGACGGGGGACGGGACCGCCTATGTGATCTTTACCTCCGGCTCGACCGGGGTTCCCAAAGGGGTGCCCATCACCCACGAGAACCTGGTGCCGCTGCTCCTCTGGAGCCGCGAGGTCTTCGACTTTGGCGAGCACACGCGGGTCCTCCAGAGCCTGTCCTATGCCTTCGACTTCGGGGTCTTCGAGATCCTCACCACGCTGCTGTTCGGCGGCACGCTCGTCCTGCGCGGCGAGGCCGAGCGCAGCGACATCGAGGGCTACCTGCGCGAGGTCCGGAGCCACGGCATCAACACCCTCCACACCACCCCCTCCTTCTTCCGTGCCGTCGCAGCGGCGGCGGGAGAGCGCCTCCCGCTTCAGGTGCTCCATCTCGGAGGCGAGGCCCTGGGAGAGGGGCTCGTCGCGGAGGCCTTCGCGGTCACCGGACCGGAATGCCGCCTGTTCAACGGCTACGGGCCGACCGAGGCGGCGGTCAACTGCACCCTCTACGAGGTCGGACGGGCGGCGGACTGGCGCCCGCGCGGGCTCGTCTCCATCCCCATCGGCCACCCCTCGGCCGAGAACCGCCTCTATGTGCTCGACCGCCGCCTGCAGCCCGCGCCGGCCGGGGTGGCCGGCGAGCTGCTGGTGGGCGGTCCGGCCCTCTCTCGTGGCTATCTCGGCCGGCCCGATCTGACCGCGGCGCGGTTCCTCCCCGATCCCTTCGGCGAGCCGGGCGGGCGTCTCTATCGCACAGGCGACCTGGTCCGCTTCCACCCGGACGGGGCCATCGAGTTCCTGGGGCGTTTCGACCACCAGGTCAAGATCCGCGGCTACCGCATCGAGCTGGAGGAGATCGAGGCCGCCCTCTCCACCCTGGAGGGGGTCCGCGAGGCCGTGGTCGTGGTCCGGGAAGGCAGCCTGGTGGCCTATGTGGCCGGCGACGCCGCCGCCGAAACCCTGCGCCAGTCCCTGCGCGACCGCCTCCCGGACTACATGGTCCCCGCCGTTTTTGTGACCCTTGCCGCCCTTCCACTCACCTCCAACGGCAAGGTGGACCGCAAGGCGCTGCCGGCCCCGGACCGGACCGCCGGGGCCGACTGGGTGGCGCCGCGCACGCCGCTCGAAAAGCTGCTCGCCGGACTTTGGGAGGAGCTGCTCGGCCGCGAGCGGGTGGGCGCCCGCGACGACTTCTTCGAGCTCGGTGGCCACTCGCTGCTCGCCACGCGCATGCTGGCCAGGGTGCGCGCGGCTCTGGGAGTGAGCCTGCCCGTGCGCCGGGTGTTCGAAGCGCCCACCATCGAGGCGCTGGCGGCCGACCTCGAGCGCAGCGGCGGTGTCGGACGCCGAAGCCACCATCCCGCGACTGCCGCGCCGGCCGGGCGAGGAGGTCTTCCCCCTCTCCTTCTCCCAGGAGCGCCTCTGGTTCCTCGACCGTCTGGAGCCGGGCACGGGCACTTTCAATATACCCAGCCCGGTGGAGCTCACCGGCGATCTTCGATGTAGGCGCCCTGGCCGGCGCCCTCCGGGAGGTGGTCCGCCGGCACGAGTCGCTCCGTACCGTCTTCCAGGCCGTGGACGGGATACCGCGCCAGCGGATCCTGCCCGGCCTGGAGACCTCCCTGCCGGTGATCGATCTGTCGGGGCTCCTCCCCGCGGCGCTCGCTGAGGAGGCGGCCCGGCACGCCGCCGGGCAAGCGAACCGGCCCTTCGATCTGAGTCGCGGGCCGCTCTTCCGTACCACCCTCCTGCGCCTTGGGCCGGACCGCCACCGCCTCCTCCTGGTCTTCCACCACATCGTGGCCGACGGCTGGTCGATCGCTGTCTTCGTGCGCGAGATCGCCGATCTCTACGAGGCGGCCGTCCTGGGCCGCCCCCCGCGCCTGCCGGAGTTACCGGTCCAGTACCCCGACTTCGCGGTCTGGCAGCGCCACCAGCTCGAGGCGACGCGCGACCGCGAGCTGGCCTACTGGGTGGAACGCCTGGGCGGCGAGGTCGCCCCCCTGGACCTGCCCATCGACCGGCCGCGCCCCGCCGTCCAGGCCTTCCGCGGCGGCCACGCGCGGCGGCGGCTGCCCGCCGGCACGGCGGAGCGGCTGCGCGCTTTCGGCCGCGCCCGTGGGGCCACCCTCTTCATGACCCTCCTGGCCGCCGCCAAGGCCCTCCTCCACCGCTGGAGCGGCCAGACCGACCTCCTGGTGGGCGCTCCCATCGCCGGCCGGCGGAGCGTGGAGGCCGAGAGCTTGATCGGCTTCTTCCTCAACACGCTGGTGCTGCGCACCGACCTGGCGGGGGAGCCCGGCTTCGCGGAGCTGGTGGCCCGGGTGCGCGCGACCACCCTGGGGGCGTTCTCCCACCAGGACGTGCCGTTCGAGGCCCTGCTCCAGCGCCTCCAGGTGGAGCGAGACCTCTCCCGCACGCCGCTCTTCCAGGTGCTGTTCAACCTGCTCAACTACCCGGCGATCGCGCTGCGCCTGCCGGGCCTCGCTCTGCAGCCGCTCGACATCCCGGAGCCGCCGTCGAAGTTCGACATGACCTTCTACGTCTCCGAGCCGGAGGAGGGGATCGACGTCAACCTGATCTACAACGCCGACCTCTTCGACTCGGCGCGCATGGAGGACCTGCTCGACCAGCTCGCGCTGTTCCTGGAGCAGGCGCTGGAGCGGCCGAAGGAGCCGATCGGCCGTCTTTCCCTGGTGACCGCCCGGGCCCGCACGGTGCTCCCCGATCCGGCCGAGCCCCTGGACACGGGCTGGATCGGGGCCATCCACGACCTGTTCGTGGAGCAGGCGCGCACGGCCCCCGGCCGCCTGGCCGTGACCGACCGCGACGGGGCCTGGAGCTACGGCGAGCTCGAGGAGGCGAGCCGCCGGCTGGCCGCCGGGTTGGCGGCCGAAGGGGTCCGGAAAGGCGACCGCGTGGCGGTCGTCGCCCACCGCAGCGCGCCTGTCGCCCTGGCCGTGCTCGGCGCCCTGCGGGCCGGCGCCGCTTTCACGGTGCTCGACCCGGCCTACCCCGCGGCGCGCCTGGTGGAGACCCTCCGCCTCGCCGCCCCCCGCGCCCTGGTGCGCCTGGAGGCCGCCGGCCCCCTCCCCGACGCGGTGGAGGCCTGGCTGGCCGCGGCGGGCTGCCCGCGGATCGACCTCCCCCGCGGCGGGGCCGCCGCCTGCCTCGATCGCCTCGCCGGCTTCCAGGCCGCAGCCCCGGCCGTGGCAGTGGGACCGGACGACCCGGCGGTCCTCGGCTTCACCTCGGGCTCCACGGGGACGCCCAAAGGGATCGTCGGCCGGCACGGGCCGCTGACCCATTTCCTTCCCTGGCAGTGCCGCCGCTTCGAGCTGGCGGCGGACGATCGCTTCAGCCTGCTCTCGGGCCTGGCGCACGATCCGTTGCAGCGCGATCTCTTCACGCCTCTGTACCTGGGGGCGGCCCTCGTGGTCCCCGATCCGGAGGACCTCGCGGTAGCGGGGCGCCTGGCGGCCTGGATGGCGCGGGAGAGGGTGACCGTGGCCCACCTCACGCCGGCCATGGGCCAGCTCCTCACCGAGCGGCCGGCGGGAGGCGGCCGCACCGGGGTGCCGGCCCTGCGCCGCGTGCTCCTGGTGGGCGACGCCCTGACCCGGCGGGATGTGGCCCGCATCCGGTCTCTGGCGCCGAACGTGACCTGCGTCAACCTCTATGGGTCGACCGAGACGCAGCGGGCCGTGGCCTACCACGTGGCGGAGCCGGACGGCGACGGGCCGGAGGAGAGGCACAAGCAGGTGCTCCCCCTGGGACGGGGGATGCGGGACGTCCAGCTCCTGGTCCTCAACCGGGCCGGCGTCCTGGCGGGCCTCGGCGAGATCGGCGAGATCGCGGTGCGCAGCCCGCATCTCGCTCAGGGGTACCTCGACGACGAGGCGCTCACCGCCGAGAAGTTCCGTCCCAGCCCCTTCACCGAAGATCCGCGCGACCGGATCTATCGCACGGGCGACCTCGGGCGGCACCTGCCGGACGGCGAGGTGGCGTTCGCCGGCCGGGCAGACCTGCAGGTCAAGATCCGCGGCTTCCGCATCGAGCCCGGGGAGATCGAAGCGGCGCTCGCCGCCCAGCCCGGCGTGCGCGAGGCGGTGGTGATCGTCCGCGACGAGCAGGGGGAGAAGCGCCTGGTCGCCTATGTGGTGGCGGAGCTGGAGGGCGCGGTCCGCATCCCCGAGCTGCGCCGGGCGCTGCGCGAGCGGCTCCCGGCGCACATGGTGCCGGCCACGCTCGTGCTCCTCCCCCGGCTTCCCCTCACCCCCAACGGCAAGGTGGACCGCCGCGCGCTGCCCGCGCCGGAGGCCCCGCCGGCCGCGGAGGTACGGACCGCGCCGCAGAGCGAGCTGGAGCAACGCATTGCCGCGGTCTGGTGCGAGGTCCTGGGCGTCGAGCGGGTCGGGGTCGAGGACAACTTCTTCGACCTGGGCGGCCATTCGCTGCTGCTGGTGCGGCTGCACGCCCGCCTGCAGGAGGTGCTGGGCCGCGAGCTGCCCCTCCTCGACCTCTTCGCTTGGCCGAACGTGCGCGCCCAGGCCGAGCACCTGGGACGGCAGCAGGCGGCGCCGGCCCCGGTCCGGCCGTCTTCCCGCCGCCGCGCCGCCGCGAGCGGCAGGATCGCTGTCATCGGCATGGCCGGGCGTTTCCCCAGGGCGCGCGATCTCGACCGCTTCTGGGCCAACCTGCGCGACGGCGTGGACGCCGTGTCGTCCTTCACCGACGAGGAGCTCCTCGCCGCCGGTATCGATCCGGAGCTGGTTCGCCACCCCAAGTACGTCAAGGCCCGGGGCGTGCTGGAGGATGCCGATCTCTTCGACGCCGGCTTCTTCGACTATGCGCCGCGCCAGGCCGAGATCATGGACCCCCAGCTCCGGGTGTTCCTGGAGTGCGCCTGGGAGGCGCTGGAGAACGCCGGCTACGACAGCCGCCGCTTCGCCGGCCGGATCGGCCTCCACGCTGGCGTGACGGTGTCGACCTATTTTCTGAACCATCTCCTGTCCCGTCCGGAGCTGCTCCAGGAGCTCGGCGGCTACCACATGGCCATCGCCACGGACCGCGACTTCCTGGCCACGCAGGCCTCCTACAAGCTCGACTTGCGCGGGCCGAGCGTCAACGTCCAGACGGCCTGCTCCACCTCTCTGGTGGCGGTCCACCTCGCGTGCCGGGCTCTCTTCGTCGGCGACTGCGACATGGCGCTGGCTGGCGGCGTCTCGATCAAGGTGCCCCAGGTGACGGGCTATCTCTACCAGGAAGGGGGCCTCGACTCGTCCACCGGGCGTTGCCGGGCCTTCGACGCGAAGGCCGACGGCTCGATCTACGGCGGCGGCGTCGGCCTCGTCGTCCTCAGGCGCCTGGAGGACGCCCTGGCCGACGGCGACCAGATCCGCGCCGTCATCCGGGGCTCGGCCATGAACAACGACGGCTCGTGCAGGGTCGGTTACACGGCGTCCAGCATCGAGGGGCAGGCGGAGGTGATCGCAGAGGCCCAGGATCTCGCCGGGATCGCGCCGGAATCCATCGGCTATGTCGAGTGCCACGGCTGCGGGACCGAGCTGGGCGACCCCATCGAGGTGGCGGCTCTGACCCGGGCGTTCGGCCCGATGGAGAAGACGGGCCGGTGCCCCATCGGCTCGGCCAAGACGAGCGTCGGGCATCTGGGAGCCGCCGCCGGCGTCACCAGCCTGATCAAGACCGTGCTCTCCCTGGAGCACCGGCAGATCCCCCCGAGTCTCCACTTCGAGACGCCGAACCCGAAGATCGACTTTGCGGCGAGCCCGTTCTATGTCAACGCCCGCCTGGCGGACTGGCCGGCAGACCGGGGTCCGCGGCGGGCCGGCGTGAGCTCGTTCGGCATCGGAGGCACCAACGTCCACCTCGTGCTCGAAGAGGCGCCGGAGAGCGAGCCGGGCTCCCCGGCGCGCCCCTGGCAGCTCCTGGTGCTCTCGGCCCGCAGCGAGGAGGCCCTCGAAGCGGCCACGGACCGCTTGGCCGGCTGGCTCGACCGCCACTCCGAAGCCGGGTTGGCGGACGTGGCCTGGACCCTCCAGGCAGGCCGCCGCCCCTTCCCTTGGCGCCGCACCCTCGTCTGCCGTGATGTCAAGGAGGCCCGCCTCGCTCTGGCCGGCCGCGACCCCCACCGGCTGTCGACGGCGTTCCAGGAGCCGGGGAGCCGGCCAGTGGCCTTCCTGTTTCCCGGCGTCGGCGACCACTACCTGGGGATGGGGCGTGGCCTCTACGCGAGCGAGCCCGTTTTCCGGGAGGAGCTCGACCGCTGCGCCGAGGTGCTGCGCGGGCATCTCGGCTGCGATCTGCGGGAGGTGATCTTCGCCGGGATCCGCGAAGAGGAAGGAGGGCTCGACCTGCGCCGCCTGGTGGGCCGCGGTCGCCGGGAAGGTGAGGCGGCCCGGCGGCTCGACCGCACTCTTTTCGCCCAGCCGGCGGTCTTCGCCGTGAGCTATGCCCTGGCCCGCCTCTGGATGTCGTGGGGCATCGCGCCCTCTGCGCTCCTCGGCTACAGCCTGGGCGAGTACCTGGCGGCCTGCCTGGCGGGGGTCTTCTCTCTGGAGGACGCACTCTGGCTCGTGGCCGAGCGGGCACGCCTCATCGAGGCGCTCCCCGCCGGCTCCATGCTCGCCGTGCCGATGCCGGAGGAGGAGCTGCGCCCGCGGCTATCGGCCGGGCTTGATCTCGCCGCGGTCAACGGGCCGCAGCTTTCGGTCGTCTCGGGCCCGCCGGAGGAGGCCGCAGCTCTGGCCGCGAACCTCACCGCCGAGGGGATCCCCTCCCGGGAGCTTCCGACCACCCACGCCTTCCACTCGCGGCAGATGGAGGCGATCGCCGGCGAGCTGACGGAGCGAGTGCGGCAGATATCGCTGGCGCCGCCGGCCATCCCCTGTCTGTCCAACGTGACAGGCCGGTGGATGACCCCCGAGGAGGCGACGGACCCCGGCTACTGGGCTCGCCACCTCTGCGGCGCCGTCCGCTTCTCGGACGCCCTGGCGACGCTGCTCGCGGACCCCTCGCGGGTGCTCCTCGAAGTAGGGCCGGGCAACGGGTTGTCGTCCCTGGCGCTCCAGCACCCCGCGGCGCAGGGCGACGCCCCGAGGACCGCCGTCCCCTCGCTGCCCCATGCCTACGACCGGCAGCCCGACGAAGCTTTCCTGCTGGACGCGCTCGGCAGGCTCTGGCTGGCTGGGGCCGAGGTGGGTTGGGAGGCCCTGCACGCCGGAGAACGCCGGCGGCGGCTGCCTCTGCCGGCCTATGCCTTCCAGCGCCGCCGCTACTGGATCGAGCCGGCGCGGGAGCAGCGAAGCGGACGCTCGCTGCCCCCGGCCGAGCCGGCGCACGACAGGCCTCAGGCTCTCGCCGCCACAGCCCTTCCGCGCACGGGCCTGCGGAGGACGTACGCGCCTCCCCGCACCGAGACCGAGGCGCGGATCGCCCGGATGTTCGAACAGCTCCTCGGGGTCGAGGCCGCCGGGATCCACGACAGCTTCTTCGCGCTGGGCGGCCACTCGCTGCTCGGCACCCGGCTCCTCACCCGTCTCCGGGAGGAGACCGGAGTCGAGCTGCGGATCGAGACGCTCTTCAACGCACCCACGCCGGCGGAGCTCGCGGAGCGGGCCGAGTCAGCGGCACGGACTGCCGTGGGGCCCAAGGCGCCGCCGCTTGCGCCGCTGCCCCAGGGCGAGGCCGTTCTGCCCCTTTCCTTCGCCCAGGAGAGGCTCTGGTTCCTCGATCAGCTCGACCCCGGCAGCGCCGCCTACAACATCCCCGCAGCGATCCGCCTGGACGGCGACCTCGATCCGGCGGCCCTGGAGAGCGCCCTGAGCGAGGTGGTGCGGCGCCACACGGTGCTGCGCACTATCTTCCCCGCCGCCGAGGGGACTCCGGCGCCGAGGATCTCGCCACCCTCCCCGGTCCCTCTTCCACTGGTGGACCTGACCGCCCTCGCAGCGGATCGCCGGGAGGCCGAGGCGCTACGTCTGGCCTCGGAGGAGCCGCGGCGGCCCTTCGACCTGGTTCGCGGACCGTTGCTCCGCGCCGCCGTCGTGCTTCTCGGCGGGCGCGACCATCTGTTCTTGGTCAACCAGCATCACATCGTCTCCGACGGCTGGTCGCTGGGGATCCTCGTCCACGAGCTGCGGACCTTGTACCAGGCCTTCACCGCCGGCGCTCCTTCACCCCTGGCGGAGCTGCCGATCCAGTACGCCGACTTCGCACACTGGCAGCGGCAAGGGCTTTCCGGCCCTGTGATGGTGGAGCTCCTCGCCTGGTGGAAGGAGCTGCTGACCCCAGAGCCCCCGCTGCTGGAGCTGCCCACGGACCGGCCACGGCCGGCTGTCGAGACCTTCCGGGGAGGGCGGCAGGCGATCTCCATCCCGGCGGACTTGACGGCGGCGCTGAACGCCCTCGGCCTGGGGCGGGGCGCCACCCTCTTCATGACTCTTCTGACCGCCTTCGACGTCCTCCTCTACCGTTATACCGGCCAGGAGGATCTGGCCGTGGGCTCTCCCATCGCCGGCCGGACCCGCGCCGAGGTGGAGGGCCTGATCGGCCTGTTCATCAACACCCTGGTGCTGCGCACGGACCTCGGAGGCGATCCGGCCTTCGCCGAGGCTCTGGCACGGGTGCGCGGAGCGGCCCTGGGCGCCTTCGACCACCAGGAGCTGCCCTTCGAAAAGCTCGTGGAGGAGCTGCGGCCGGAGCGCAGCCTCGGCCACTCGCCGCTGTTCCAGGCCCTCTTCATCCTGCAGAACGCGCCGGCGGAGGCCATGGCGTCCACGGATCGCCTGACGCTGCGCCCCCTCGACTCTTTCCACGGCGTGGCGCGTTTCGACCTCACAGTCTCCCTCCTCGAGATGGACGGCGGGATCGCCGGCTATCTCGAATACAAAGCGGACCTGATCGACGCCGCCACCGCCGCGCGCTGGGCCGGGCACTTCGTCCAGCTTCTGGCCGCGGCGGCGGCCGGGCCGGAGCGCCGGATCTCCGAGCTGCCGATCCTCGGCGAGGCCGAGCAACGCCAGCTCGTCACCGGCTGGAGCGCTCCCGGACACCTGGCTCCCGCGGCCTGCGTCCATCAGCTCGTGGCCGCGCAGGCCGCGCTCACGCCTGATGCCGTGGCGGTGGTCTTCGACGGCGGGCGCTGGACCTACCAGGAGCTGGAGGCGCGGGCGGGGCGGCTGGCCGGAGCGCTGCGCGCCGTGGGCGTCGGTCCTGAGGTGCGGGTCGGCATCGCCCTGGAACGCTCCCCTGAGCTGCTTGCCGCCGCCCTGGCGGTGTGGAAGGCGGGGGGCGCCTACGTCCCCCTCGATCCGTCCTATCCCGCCGAGCGGCTCGCCTTCATGCTGCGCCACAGCGGGGTCTGTGCCCTGGTCTCCCACAGCGCGCTGGCCGGCTCCCTGCCGGAGCACGGCGCCCGCCTGCTCCTCGTCGATCGGATCGAGGAGAGCAGCGTGGAGGCGGGGGATGGCGGCGCCGGTCCGGACAACCTGGCCTATGTGATCTACACCTCGGGCTCCACGGGGACGCCGAAAGGCGTGCAGATCCCCCACGGCGCCCTGGCCAACTTCCTCCTCTCCATGCTCCGCGAGCCGGGGCTGTCGGCTGCGGACACGCTCCTCGCCGTTACCTCGCTGTCGTTCAACATCGCGGCGCTGGAGCTCTATCTCCCGCTCCTCGCCGGCGCGCGGCTGGAGATCGCCCCGGGCGAGGTGGTCCGCGACGGCCGCCGCCTGCTGGAGCGCGTCCGCGGATCGGGCGCCACCGTGGTCCAGGCCACGCCGTCCACCTGGCGGCTGCTCCTCGAAGCGGGATGGGAGGAGGGGGCCGGCCTCCTGCGCATCCTCTCCGGCGGCGAAGCGCTCCTGGGCGACCTGGCAGCGAGCCTGCGGCGGCGCGGCAGCGAGCTGTGGAACCTCTACGGCCCGACCGAGACAACGGTCTGGTCGGCCGTGCTCCGTGTCGACCGTGACCACGACGGGGCGGTCCCGCTGGGCCGGCCGGTGGCCGCGACGCAGATCTACGTCCTCGACCGCCGGATGCAGCCAGTGCCTCTCGGGATGACCGGCGAGGTCTTCCTCGGCGGCGCGGGACTGGCGCGCGGCTACCTCGGCCGGCCGGAGCTGACCGCCGAGCGGTTCGTGCCCGATCCGGTCGCAGAGGCGCCCGGGGCCCGCCTCTACCGCACCGGCGACCTCGCCAGGCCGCAGGCGGACGGCCGGCTGGTCTTTCTCGGCCGCGCCGACCAGCAGGTCAAGATCCGCGGCCACCGCATCGAGCTGGGGGAGATCGAGGCGGCCCTCTGCCTGCACCCCGCCGTGGCCCAGGCTGTGGTGGTGGCCCGCCAGGACCGTGGCGACCTGCGGCTCGTGGGCTACGTGGTCCCCGATCCGACCGATCCGACTAATCCGACCGATCCGTCGGATTTCAAACCGGCGCTCTCCTCCTGGCTCCGCGAGAGGCTGCCCGACTACATGGCGCCCTCCGCCTTCGTCGTCCTGCCGGCCCTCCCCCTCACCCCGAACCGGAAGGTGGACCGCAAGGCCCTGCCGGCGCCGCAGGCCGCCGCCCCGGCCGCCGCCTTCGCAGCGCCCCGCGATCCGGTGGAGGAGCTGCTGGCCAGCCTCTTTGCCGAGGTGCTGGGCGCCGGGCGCGTGGGGATCGACGACGACTTCTTCGCCCTGGGCGGGCACTCTCTGCTGGCGACACGGATCGCCTCCCGCGCCGGGCGCGCCCTGGGTGTCACGCCGCCGGTGCGCTGGATCTTCGAACGGCCCACGGTGCGCGGGCTCGCCGGCCGCCTCGCCTCCGCGATGCGGGTCGGCCGTGCCCCCGAGGCCCCGCCGGTCGTACCCACCGGGCGCGACGGAGAGATCCCCCTCTCCTTCGCCCAGCAGCGGCTCTGGTTCCTCGACCGGCTGGAGCGGAGCGGCTCGTACAACCTGCCAGCCCTCCTCCGTCTGGAGGGCGGCCTCGATGCAACGGCCCTGGCGGCGGCCCTGGCCAGGGTGGTCCGCCGCCATGAGGCCCTGCGCACCACCTTCCCGGCGGTCGCGGGCGAGCCGCGGCAGGTGATCGCGCCGGCCGCCGCGGTTCCTCTGCCCATGGTCGATCTGGCGGCCCTGCCGGCCGGCCGGCGCGACGCCGAATTGGACTGGCAGGCTGCCTCCGGGGCCGCGCGGCCGTTCAACCTCGCGGCCGGGCCGCTCCTGCTTGCAACCCTGTTCCGGCTCGGCGCGCGGGAGCACGGTGTTCTCCTGGTGGCGCACCACATCGTCTGCGACGCCTGGTCGGTCGGCATCTTCGTACGCGAGCTCTCGGCCTTCTATGCCGCGGCTCTGGAGGGCGGGAGCGCGTCCCTGCCGGAGCTCCCGGTCCAGTACGCCGACTTCGCTGCCTGGCAACGGCGCTGGCTGACCCCTGAGACGGTAGCGCGGCTCGCGGACCGCTGGCGCGCGCGCCTCGCCGGAGCCCCCGTTGCCCTCGACCTCTCCACCGACCGTCCGTACCCGCCGGTACAGAGCTTCCGCGGTGGCAGCGTGCCCTTCCGCCTGGACCGCGGGGCGGCGGCGGACCTCCTGGCTCTGGCCCGTGGCGAGGGGGCGAGCCTTTTCATGGCGCTGCTCGCCGCCTTCCAGGTCCTCCTCCACCGCGTGAGCGGCCAGGACGACCTGGTGGTGGGCACACCCGTGGCCGGCCGCAACCGTCCGGAGGTGGAGGACCTGATCGGCCTCTTCCTCAACACCCTGCCGTTGCGCGGCGACCTCGCAGGCGACCCGGCGTTCCGCACCCTGCTCGGCCGGGTACGCGAGGCCGCTCTCGATGCCTACGCCCTCCAGGACCTCCCCTTCGAGAAGTTGGTGGAGGAGCTGCAGCCGCCGCGCGATCTGGCCCGGCCGCCGCTCTTCCAGGTGATGGTCATCCTGCAGAACGCCCCGGCGCAGCGACTCCAGCTCCCCGGGCTCGCCCTGTCGCTGCAGCCGGTCGCCACCGGCGCGGCCAAGTTGGAGCTGCTTCTCTCCTTCGCCGAGGTGGAGGACGGCCTCGCCGGTTCCCTGGAGCACAACGCCGACCTGTTCGACCGCACCACGGCCGAGCGCCTTGCCGCGCAGCTCGCAGCCCTGCTCGCCGGCGCCGCCGCCGATCCCGGGCAGCGCCTCTCGGAGCTGCCGCTGCTCGCGCCCCTGGCCGCCAGGACCGTCCGCGCGGTGACGCCCTCGCGCCGGGAGACCGCCGCCGCGGATTGGGTGGCGCCGCGGGGACCGGTGGAGGAGTCGATGACAGCACTCTGGGGCGACATCCTGGGCGTGGAGCGGGTGGGCGCGCAGGACAACTTCTTCGAGCTCGGCGGCCACTCCATCCTGGCCACCCGGCTGATGTACCGGATCCAGCAGGACTTCGGCGCCGATCTGCCGCTGCGGGTGCTGTTCGAAAACCCGACGGTGGCCGGGCTTGCCGCTGCCGTGGCTGCGCGGCCGGAAGGTGAGCCGGCGGACGTGGCCCTGCCGCGCCTCGTGCCCGACCCGGCCTCGATGCACCTCCCGTTCCCGCTGACCGACGTCCAGGAAGCGTATTGGATCGGCCGCAGCGGCGCCCTGGAGCTGGGCTCGGTCGCGACCCACATCTACTTCGAAGTGGACCTCCGCGGGCTCGACCTGGCCCGGCTGGAGTCGGCCCTGCGGCGCCTCATCGACCGCCACAGCATGCTGCGGGCCGTGGTCCAGCCCGACGGCCGGCAGCGCATCCTTCCCGAGGTGCCCCCCTACCGGATCGGCGTGGTGGACCTGCGGCAGGCGGCGAACGCCGCGGAGGAGGAGGCCCTGGAAGCTGTGCGCGGCCGCCTGTCGCATCAGGTCCTCCCCAGCGACCGCTGGCCGCTCTTCGAGATCGCGGCCTCGCGGCTCCCCGGCGGCCGCACGCGGCTGCACGTCAGCCTCGACCTCCTGATCGGCGACGCCTGGAGCTTCCGCCTCCTGGGGCGCGAGCTGGCGCTCCTCTATGCCGATCCCGGGACGGAGCTCGAGCCGCTCACGCTCTCCTTCCGCGATTGCGTTCTG
This sequence comes from uncultured Holophagales bacterium, assembly GCA_963842525.1. Classification (GTDB taxonomy): domain Bacteria; phylum Acidobacteriota; class Thermoanaerobaculia; order Multivoradales; family UBA5704; genus UBA5704. Next base: position 1,559,660 of record CAWJGT010000003.1, on the reverse strand, counting down.
GCCGAGGCGGCCCTCCACGAGACGGAGGCGTACCGGCGGGCGTTCCACTACTGGCGCGGCCGGCTCGCGAGCCTCCCCCCCTCGCCCGCCCTGCCGCTGGCGCAGAGCCCGTCGTCGCTTGCCGCGCCGCGCTTCGTGCGCCGGCGGGCAAGCCTCGAGCGGGACGCCTGGTCGCGCCTCAAGGTCCGGGCGGCCCGCGTGGCTCTCACGCCGTCGAGCCTGCTGGCCGCGGCCTACGCCCAGGTGCTGGCGGCGTGGAGCCAGAGCCCGCGGCTGACCCTCAACCTGACCCTGTTCAACCGGCCGCCGCTCCACCCCGAGGTGGACCGCATCGTCGGCGACTTCACCTCGCTGACCCTCCTCGCCTCCGAGCCGCTGCCCGGCGAGCCGTTCGAGGAGCGGGCGCGCCGCCTCCAGGGCCGGCTCTGGGACGACCTGGAGAACTGGCTGGTCAGCGGCGTCCGCGTGCTGCGCGAGCTGGCCCGCGTCCAGGGCGGCCCGGGCACCCTGATGCCCGTGGTCTTTACCAGCACCCTCAACCAGGCCGGGACCGGCGACGAGGCGGAGACGGAGAGCCCCTTCGACGGCGAGACGGTCTACAGCATCACCCAGACGCCCCAGGTCTGGCTCGACCACCAGGTGGCCGAGTCCGGCGGCGTCCTGGCCTGGAGCTGGGACGCGGTCGAGGAGCTCTTCCCGCCCGGTCTGCTCGACGACATGTTCGCGGCGTACGGCCGGCTGGTGCAGCGCCTCGCGGAGGGGGAGGAGGCCTGGCGCGAGCCGGTCTGCGACCTGCTGCCCGCGGCCCACCGGGCGCTGATCGCCGAGGCCAACGCCACGGACGCTCCGGTCCCGTCCCGTCTCCTCCACGAGCCGTTCCTGGTGCAGGCCCGGCGGCGCCCGGACGCGCCGGCGGTGATCACCTCGCGCCGCACGGTCACCTACGGCGAGCTCGACCGTGCCTCCCTGGCCCTGGCGCGCCGCCTGCGGCACCTCGGCGCCCGCCCCGACACCCTGGTCGCGGTAGTCATGGACAAGGGCTGGGAGCAGGCGCTGGCGGTCCTCGCCATCCTCCGCGCCGGCGCCGCCTACCTGCCGGTCGACGCCCGCCTGCCACGCGAGCGGATCCGCCACCTCCTGGAGAGCGGCGAGGTGTCGATCGCGCTGACGCAGAGCGGAATCGATCTCGATGGGCCGCCCGGCGTCGAGCCCATCGCCGTGTGCACGGAGATGCTCTCTGCGGCGCGCGGCGAGCCGCTGCCGCCGATCCAGCGGCCCGGCGATCTGGCGTACGTGATCTTCACCTCCGGCTCCACGGGCCAGCCCAAGGGAGTGATGATCGACCACCGCGGCGCCCTCAACACCGTGATGGACGTCAACCAGCGGCTCGGGACCGGCCCGGGCGACCGGGTCCTCGCCCTGTCTTCGCTGAGCTTCGACCTCTCGGTCTGGGACCTCTTCGGGCTGCTGGCGGCGGGCGGCGCCGTGGTCGTACCTGATCCCGGGACGGAGCGCAACCCTGCCCACTGGGCCGAGCTCGCGGCGCGCACCGGCGTGACGGTCTGGAACACCGTGCCGGCCCTGATAGAGATGCTCGTCGAGTACGGGGAGGGGCGTCCGGACGTGCCGGGCTTCCCGCTGCGCGCGGTCCTTCTCTCCGGCGACTGGATCCCGTTGCGCCTGCCGGACCGCGTACGGGCGGCGTTCCCAGGGGCCCGTGTGATCAGCCTGGGCGGCGCCACCGAGGCGTCGATCTGGTCGATCCTCTATCCCATCGGCGAGGTCGCGCCGGGCTGGGCGAGCATCCCCTACGGCAAGGCCATGGCGAGCCAGCGGTTCCATGTGCTCGACGAGGAGCTGGAGCCGCGGCCGGTCTGGGTCTTGGGGCACCTCTATATCGGCGGCGCCGGCCTGGCCCGGGGGTACTGGCGCGACGAGAAGAAGACCGCCGCCGCTTTTATCGTCCATCCGCGGACCGGCGAACGGCTCTATCGTACCGGCGACCTCGGGCGCCTGCTGCCGGACGGCAACATCGAGTTCCTCGGCCGCGACGACTTCCAGGTGAAGGTCCAGGGGCACCGCATCGAGCTCGGCGAGATCGAGGCTGCCCTGTCCCGCCACCCGGCCGTGGCCGCGGCGGTCGTCGATGCCGTGGGGGAGCGCCAGGGGACCAAACAGCTCGTCGCCTGGGTCGTCCTGCGCGACGAGCAGCCCCCTGCTCCGGCGGCTCCGGTCGATCCGGTGGAGCGGCTGCGCTTCAAGCTCCAGCACCACGGCCTGCGCCGCGACCTCGGAGACTTCGCAACCGTCTCTCTGAAACGGCCGGAGCTGACGCCGGAGGAGCTGGAGGCCCGCTACCTGCGGCGGCGCAGCTTCCGCAAGTTCCTGCGCGAGCCCGTCCCGTTGGACGACCTCGCCGGGTTCCTCTCCTGCCTCCTTCAGGTGGACGTCGAAGGGTCGCCGTTCCCCAAGCTCCGCTACGGCTCAGCGGGGAACCTCTACCCGGTCCAGGCCCATCTCTGGATCAAGCCGGGCCGGGTGGAAGCACTGGACGAGGGGATCTACTACTACGACCCGCGGGAGCACCGGCTGGCACGGCTCGCCGGGGCCGGGCTCGACGCTTCGCTCTACGACCCGGTCAACCGGGCGACCTTCGAGGAGGCGGCGTTCGCCGTCTTCCTGATTGCGCGGATGGCTGCGATCGCGCCGCTCTACGGCGAGCGCGCCCGGGACTTCGCGCTCCTGGAGGCGGGTCTGATGACCCAGCTCCTGGAGATGTCGGCGCCGGAGCGCCGGATCGGCCTGTCGCAGGTGGGCGGTGTCCGCTTCGGCGAGGTCCGGAGGCACTTCGGCCTGGATGAGAGCCACGAGCTGGTACACGCGATCCTGGGCGGCCGGCTCGCCGCTGGCCAGACCGGGCTCGCCGCCTTCCAGGCCGAAGCGGCCCAAGACCGCGAGCTGGTGCGCCTGCTCGGACCGGAGGGCGCGCCGCCGCCGGCCCCGCGGCCGGAGCGCGAGGTCCTCGCCGACCTGCGGGAGCACCTGCACGGCCGGCTCCCCGAGTACATGGTGCCCGCCCACTTCGTGCGTCTGGAGGAGATCCCCTTGAGCCTCAACGGCAAGGTCGACCGCAAGGCCCTGCCGCCTCCGGATGCGCTACAGGCGGAAGCGAAGCCGGCCACCCGGCCCTACGTGGCGCCGGAGACGGAGCTGGAGCGGGTCCTCGCCGGCGTGGTGACCGAGGTGCTCGGGCTGCCGCGGGTGGGCGTAGACGACAACTTCTTCGACCTCGGCGCCACGTCGGTGCACGTGGTCCGCTTCCACAACGCGCTGTACCAGGCGCTCGACCGGGAGATCTCCCTGGTCGAGATGTTCAACCACCCGAGCGTGGGCCTGCTTGCGCGGCATCTGATCGGTTCGGGGATCGCGAAACCGGAAGCAGGACCGGCTGCGTCCCGCCCGGAGCCCGATCGATCCGAAAAGCTCCGCGAGGGCCGGGACTTCCGCCGGCAGCGCCTGCAGAAGGCACAGCGGGCGAGGGGTTAGGAAGTGCAGGAAGAGACGATGGAACGAGGCGACGCAGACGAGCGCACTGGCGCCGAGGTGGCCGTGATCGGCCTGGCGGGCCGCTTCCCGGGAGCCCCCTCCGTCGAGCAGCTCTGGGAGAACCTGAAGAACGGGGTCGAGTCGATCTCCTTCTTCACCGAGCAGGAGCTGCTGGAGGCGGGCGTCAGCCCGGCCCAGCTCGCCCGGCCGGGCTACGTGCCGGCTGCGTCGGTGCTCGAAGGCGTCGAGCTCTTCGACGCCGCCCTGTTCGACATCCCGCCGCACGAAGCGCGCCTGCTGGACCCGCAGCACCGCCTGTTCCTGGAGACCGCCTGGGAGGCCCTCGAGCGGGCCGGCTACGACAGCGAGCGCTACCCGGGGCTGGTGGGCCTCTACGCCGGCGTGGAGATGAACACCTATCTGCACAACCTCTTCTCCCAGCCCGAGGTCATCGAGACGGCCGGCGCCTTCCAGCTCGAGGTGTCCAGCGACAAGGACTACCTGGCGACCCGGACCTCCTACAAGCTGAGCCTGCGCGGCCCGAGCCTCACGGTCCAGTCGGCCTGCTCGACCTCCCTGGTGGCCGTCCACCTCGCCTGCCAGGCCCTGCTCTCCGGCGAGTGCGACATGGCCCTGGCCGGCGGCGTCTCGCTCAAGCTGCCGGCGAAATCGGGGTATAGGGCCGCCGAGGGAGGCATCCACTCTCCCGACGGCCACTGCCGGGCCTTCGACGCGCGTGCCCAGGGGACGGTCTTCGGCAGCGGCATCGGCCTGGTGGTGCTGAAGCGCCTGCCGGATGCTCTCGCCGACGGCGACCTGATCCATGCCGTGATCCGGGGCTCGGCGGTCAACAACGATGGCTCGCAGAAGGCGGGCTACAGCGCGCCGGGAGGCGAAGGGCAATACCAGGTCGTCCGCACTGCCCACCTCCAGGCCGAGGTTGGCCCCGAGACGATCACCTATGTCGAGGCGCACGGCACGGGAACCTCGATGGGGGACCCTATCGAGGTGGCGGCCCTGACGCGGGCGTTCCGCGCCGGCACGGACAAGAGCGGCTTCTGCGCCCTCGGGTCGGCCAAGACCAACGTCGGTCACCTGCGCTCGGCCGCCGGCGTGACCGGCCTGATCAAGACGGTGCTCTCCCTCCGGCACCGGCAGATCCCGCCGAGCCTCCACTTCGAGCGGCCCAACCCGCTGATCGATTTCGCGAGCAGCCCGTTCTTCGTCAACGACCGGCTGCGCGAGTGGAACGCCGGCGGCATACCGCTGCGGGCGGGGGTCAGCTCGTTCGGCGTCGGCGGCACCAACGCGCATGTCATCGTGGAGGAGCCGCCGGCCCGCGAGCCGTCGCCCCCTCCGGCGCGGCCCTGGCAGCTCCTAGTCCTCTCGGCCCACACGGCGACCGCCCTGGCGGCAGCCCGGACCCGCCTGGCCGAGCACCTGCACCGGCATCCAGAGTTGCCCCTGGCTGATGCCGCCTGGACGCTTCAAGTGGGACGCCGGCGTCTGCGGCACCGGGGAGCCCTCGTCTGCCGCTCGCCCGAGGAGGCCTCCGCGGCCCTGGAGGCCGGGGATTCCGATCTCTTCGCCACGGCGCGCCAGGAGAAAAACGCGCGGCCGGCCGTCTTCCTGTTCCCCGGTCAGGGCTCGCAGCACCCCGGCATGGCCCGGGAGGTCTACGAAACCGAGGCTTCTTTCCGCCGGGCGGTGGACCGCTGCTGCGAGATCCTGCGCCCCCTCCTGGGCCTGGACCTGCGCGAGGTGCTCTATCCGCGGCCGGGGCAGGAGGAGGACGCTGCCCGCCGCCTGGAGCAGACCGCCCTGGCCCAGCCGGCGCTCTTCGTCGTCGAGCACTCCCTGGCCGGCCTCTGGATGGAATGGGGTGTACGCCCGCGGGCCCTGCTCGGCCACAGCGTCGGCGAGTTCGTGGCCGCCTGCCTGGCCGGCGTCTTCTCCCTGGAGGACGCCCTGGCCCTGGTGGCGGAGCGCGGTCGGCTGATGCAGTCCATGCCCCCCGGCGCCATGCTCTCGGTGCCGGTGCCCGAGGAGGAGATCGCACCCCTCCTTGGCCCCGGCCTGGCCCTGGCGGCGGTCAATGGCCCCGGCCGCGCGGTCGTCTCCGGTCCGCGCGAGGCGGTCGAGGCCCTGGCCGCGGAGCTCGCCGGCCGCGGGGTCGCCTGCCGGTCCCTTCACACCTCGCACGCCTTCCATTCGCCGATGATGGAGCCGGTCCTGGCCCCGTTCGAGGCGCGCGTGGCCGCCGTCCGGCGGCGCCCGCCCGAGATCCCCTTCGTCTCCAACCTGACCGGCGGCTGGATCACCGCCGAGGAGGCGATCGACCCGCGCTACTGGGCCCGCCAACTGCGCGGCACAGTGCGCTTCGGCGACGGCCTGCGGACCCTGGCCGCCGAGCCCGAGGCGGTGCTGCTGGAGGTCGGCCCCGGGCAGGCGCTGGCCTCCTTCGCGCGGCAGAGCCCCGACCGCCCGGCGAGCCAGGCGGTGGTGCGCTCGCTGCCGCACCCGAAGGAGGCCGAGCCCGACGGCCGGTTCCTGACCGGCGCCGTGGGCCGGCTCTGGCTCGCCGGGGTGGAGATCGACTGGCAGGGCTTCCATGCCGGTACCGCCCGCCGGAGGGTCGAGCTGCCGTCCTATCCCTTCGAGCGGCAGCGCTATTGGATCGACCGGCGGCCCGAGAGCGTGCCGGGCGCGGCGCGGCCCGATGTGCGCAAGGAGATCTCCGACTGGTTCTACCTTCCGTCCTGGCAGCGGTCGGTGCCGCCGGAGCCGGAGGCCGGGCCGTTGCGCTGGCTGCTGCTCGGGGACGGCGGTGGTCTCGCCGAGGTCATGGCCCGCCGCCTGCGCGAGCAGGGACACACGATCGCCGAGAAGGGGGGCGAGGCCGACCGGATCGTCCATCTCGGGTGCCTTGGGGAGACCGGGCCGGACGGCGAGGAGATCTTCCACGGCCTCCTCGGCCTGGCGCAGGAGCTGGGCCGTCTCCCCGGGCGCGCCGAGCTGCGGGTCGTCACCTGCGGGCTGCAGGCCGTGGGCCGGGAGGTGGTGCTCGCCCCGGACCAGGCGACCGTCCTGGGTCCGGTCCGGGTCCTGCCGCTGGAGCACCCGAATCTGGGCTGCGCAGCCGTGGACGTGGAGGCCCCGTGGGACGACGCCTCCCGCGAGAGGCTGGCAGAGATCCTGATCAACGAGGCGTTCGCGCCCGCGGACGCGGCCGTAGTGGCGTGGCGGGGCGACGAGCGCTGGGTGGAGCGCTTCGATCCCGTGCGGCTGCCGGCCGCCGATCCGGCGCGCCTGCCGCTGCGCGAGCGCGGCGTCTACCTGATCACCGGCGGCCTGGGCGGCCTCGGCCTGACTCTGGCTCGCGAGCTGGCGCGGTCGTTCCGCGCCCGTCTGGTGCTGACCGGCCGAGCGCTGCGCGGGCCGGACCACCCGGCGATCCAGGAGCTGGAGGCGCTGGGAGCCGAGGTGCTCGCGCTGGCGGCCGATGTGACGGACGAGGCGGCCATGCGCGACGTGGTCCTGCGGACACGCGAACGCTTTGGTCCCCTCCAGGGTGCCATCCATGCGGCGGGCGTGCCGGGTGGCGGAGTCATCCAGCTCAAGACCGCCGAGGCGGCGGCGCGCGTGCTGGCCCCCAAGATGCGCGGCGCGCGGGTGCTGGCGAACGTCCTGGCTGGCGAGCCGCTGGACCTGCTGGTCTTCTGCTCCTCGACCTATGCCCTGACAGGCGGTGTGGGCCAGGTGGACTACTGCGCCGCCAACAGCTTCCTCGACGCCTTCGCCCGTCATCTCGCCGCGGAGCGCGGCATCCGGGCGGTGTCCCTGGGCTGGGGGGCCTGGCGGGAGGTCGGCATGGCGGTCGACGCGACGGCCCGGTCCGCCGCTCCCGCGCCGCCGGAGGCGCCGGTCCATCCATTCCTCGATCGCCGCCTGGGCACGGAGAACGGCGGCGGAGCGGTCTACGAGACCCACTTCTCGCCCTCGCGGCACTGGGTCCTCGCCGAGCACCGCCTACTCGGCACGCCGACCCTCCCTGGCACCACCTACCTGGAGATGGCGCGGGCGGCCTTTGCCGACGCGACCGGCGTGCGGCAAGTCGAGATCCGCGACGTCGCTTTCACCGGGCCGCTCCTGATCGTCGATGGCGACGCGCGGGAGGTGCGTACCACCCTGGAGCCCAGTGTCGCGGAGACGGGGGAGACGCGATTCCGGATCGCGAGCCGCACCGGCGCCGGCGCCGCCTGGCAGGAGCACGCCCACGGCCGGCTGCGTCCGCTCGACGGCGCGGCGCCGGCCCGGCTCGACATCCTGGCCCTCCGCGCCCGCTGCGGCGTCCGCGACATCGAGGCCCAGGGCAATGTCTCCTCAGTGGCCGCGGGCGTGGTCTCCTGGGGCGCGCGCTGGCAGAGCTTCCAGAGGGCGAGCCTGGGGACCTCCGAGGCGCTCGTCACCCTGGAGCTGCCGGCCGAGCACGCGGGCGACCTGGACGGCCTCGCCCTCCACCCCGCGTTGCTCGACGTGGCGACCGCCGCCGGCGCCTCCCTGACAGGAGACGGAGCCATGCTCCCGCACTCCTACGACCGGGTGGCGGTGCTGGAGCCACTCCCCGGCCGCATCCACGCGCACGTCCGCACCGCCGGTGAAACCCTGCGCTTCGACGTGACCCTGCTCGACGACGACGGGCGGGTACTGGTGGACATCGACGGCTTCACCCTGAAGCGCGTCGCGGCCGGCGCCGCCGGCCCCGGAGCGGCCCGGCCCCGGACTCCCGCCGGGAACCACCTCTGGATCGCGCCCGCGGAGGGAGTCGACGCCTTCCGGCGCGCCCTCTCCCGCGGGCGCTTCGCCCAGGTCGCGATCTCCCCCACGGACCTCCCGGCGGCCATCAACGCGCTGCGCAGGGAGGCAGCGCGCCGGGCGGAGCCCCCCGCCGAGGCGCGGCGGTTCTCCCGGCCGGAGCTGGAGACCGACTATGCCGCACCCGGGACATCGATCGAGTCCGCCCTCGCCGACGTCTGGCAGACGGTGCTGGGGCTCGAGCGGGTGGGCATCCACGACAATTTCTTTGATCTGGGTGGGGACTCGGTGGTGGGTATCCAGCTTGCCGCCCAAGCGGCGGCCCGCGGCCTCGGCATCACGCCCGAGCAGCTCTTCCGGCACCAGACCATCGCGGCTCTCGCCCGCGCCCTCGAAAAGCCGGCCGTCCCGGAGGCGGCCGACACCGCACCCCCCTCGACGCACAAGGAGGCCTTTTCGCCCCTGGACTTCCCCGAGGCGGGGCTGTCCCAGGAGAGCCTGGACCGGCTGCTGGCAAAAGCCAGGGGGATGGCTTGAAGCACGACGTCGAAGACATCTACCGCCTGACCCCGGTCCAGCAGGGGATGCTGTTCGAGACCCTGTACGCTCGGGTCACCGGAGCGTACTTCGACCAGTTCGTCCTCCGCTTCGAGGCGGGCCTCGACATCGGGCTCCTGGAGCAGGCCTGGCGGAGGATCGCCGCCCGCCATCCGGTCCTGCGCACCGCCTTCTTCTGGGAAGAGGTGGAGGAGCCGGTCCAGCTCGTGCGGCAGCAGGCCGAGCTGCCGTTCGAGCGGCTGGACTGGCGCGATCTGGACTCCGCGGCCAGAGAGGAGAAGCTACGGGCGTTCCTGGGCGAGGACCGCGCCCGCGGCTTCGCCCTCGACCAGGCCCCCCTGATGCGGCTGGCCGCCATCCGCTGGAGCGGCACCGGCTGGCGCGTCGTCTGGAGCTATCACCATCTGATTCTGGACGGGTGGTCGGCCGCCCTGGTCCTGCGGGAGGTGGCCGCCGCCTACGAGGCCCTGGCGCGCGGCGCCGAGCCCGCCCTGGAGACGCGGCGCCCCTTCCGCGACTACGTCGCCTGGCTGCGCCAGCAGGATCTCGGCGCGGCCGAGGCCTGCTGGCGGCAGACGCTCGCGGGCTTCGTCGAGCCGACGACGATCGGGATCGACCGCTCCCCCGGCCGCACGGTGGCGCCGGGAGATCATTACGCCGAAGCCGCGGCCGTGCTGCCGGAAGACCTCACGGCCTCCCTCCAGGAGCTCGCGCGGCGGCAGCGCCTCACCCTCAATACCCTGGTCCAGGGAGCCTTCGCCCTGACGCTCGCCCGCTACAGCGCCGAGCGGGACGTGGTCTTCGGAAATACCACCGCGGGCCGGCCCACCACGCTCCCGGGCGCCGAAGGCATGATCGGCTGCTTCATCAACACTCTTCCCGCGCGCGCCCGCATCGACCCCGGCCAGGATCTCGCCGGCTGGCTGAGGGACCTGCAGGAGGCCCAGCTCGAGCTGCGCCGCTTCGAGCACAGCCCGCTGTCCGAGATCCGCCGGTGGAGCGGGCTTCCCGGCGACCGGCCGCTGTTCTCGGCGATCCTGGTCTTCGAGAACTATGCCGCGGACGCGAGCGCCGGCAAGGGAAGCGGCTGGGAGGCGCACCAGCGCACCCACTTCCCCCTCACCCTGGCCGCCTGGCCCGGCCCCCGGCTCGAGCTGCGGGCGGGCTTCTACACGGACCGTTTCGAGGCCGCCGCGGTGGTGCGCCTGCTGCGGCATCTCGAGGGCGTGCTGCGGACCTTCTCCGCGGCCACCCCCGGGCTCACCCTCGGCGGCCTGCCGGCGCTCCCGGAGAGTGAACGGCACCAGCTCCTCGCCGAGTGGAACGACACGCGGCCGGAGGACGCTCCCGTGGAAACGGTCGTCGAGCTCTTCCAGGAGCGGGCGCGGCAGTCCCCGGAGGCCGTCGCGGTCCTCCAGGACGGAGACGAGACGACCTACCGCGAGCTCGACCTGCGGGCCAAGCGGCTGGCGCGGCACCTGGCGCGGCTGGGCGTGGCTCCGGGCGCGCTGGTTGGCCTCTGCTGCGAGCGCACGCCGGACCTGCCGGCCGCCATCCTGGGGATCTGGAAGACTGGGGGCGCCTATCTGCCCCTGGATCCGGCCTACCCCGACACCCGCCTCGCCCTCCTCCTAGAGGACGCCCTCGGCCAGGCGGAGGCACCCGTCGTCCTGGCGGACGAGCCGCTGCGGGAGCGGGTGGCGGGTCTCGCGCCGGCCCGCGCCCGCGTGCTGAGCATGGGCGAGGCGCTCGGCAGCGGGGAGGAGCCGGCAGGATGGGCCTCGCGCGCCGAGCCCGGAGCCCCGGCCTACGTGATCTACACCTCCGGGACCACCGGCCTCCCCAAGGGCGTGGTCGTCGAGCACCGGAGCCTGGCGAGCACCCTCGCGGCGGCCCGGCGCGCCTTCAGCTTCTCGGCGGCCGACCGCATGCCCTGCCTCGCATCCTTCTCGTTCGACATCTTCCTGTTCGAGCTGTTGAGCCCGCTGCTCGCCGGCGGCTGTACCGTCCTCTTCGGCCTGCGCCCGACGCTCGATGTCGGCCATCTGGTGGGGCGGTTGGGGGAGATGACCCTCCTCCACGCCGTACCGGCGCTGATGCGCCAGGTCGTGGAGGCGGCGCGGGAGAGCGGCCCCTGGCCCGGCCTGCGCATGGCGTTCGTCGGTGGCGACGCGGTGCCCCCGGACCTCCTGGCAGACATGGAGGAGGTCTTCCCCCGGGCGCGCGTCCAGGTGCTCTACGGCCCGACCGAGGCCACCATTATCTGCTGCCGCCAGGAAGCGCGGGCCGGCTGGTCCGGCAGCCCCGGAGCGACGCCGCTCGGCCGTCCCCTGGACAGCGCGGCGGTCCTGCTGCTGGACCGCTGGGGCGATCCGGTCCCGATCGGGGTGCCGGGCGAGGTCTGCATCGCCGGCGCAGGGGTCGCCCGCGGCTATCTCGGCCGTCCGGAGCTCACGGCGGAGAGGTTCCCCGAGATCGGAAGCCGCCGCGTCTACCGCAGCGGCGACCTGGCGCGCCAGCTTCCGGACGGGCGCCTGGAGTTCCTCGGCCGCACCGACCACCAGGTGAAGGTCCGCGGCTTCCGCATCGAGCTCGGCGAGATCGAAGCGACGCTGGTCGCCCTGCCCGGGGTTCGCGAGGCGGTCGTGGTAGCGCGATCGGACGGATCCGACCGATCAGACCGATCCGTCCGATCGCCGGGCGACCGGCGGCTGATTGCCTATGTCACCGGTGACGCCACTGCCGAGGAGCTGCGCCAGGCCTTGGGCGAGCGGCTGCCGGACTACATGGTGCCGGCCGCGTTCGTCATGCTCGCAGCGCTCCCCCTCACCCCGAATGGCAAGGTGGACCGGAAGGCCCTGCCCGCTCCGGATTTGCAGAGCGCAGAAACCTGTCTGGCGCCGCGGACGCCGGTCGAAGAGATCCTCGCCGGGATCTGGGCCGAGCTCCTCGGTCTCGAACGGGTCGGGTCGGCCGACCACTTTTTCGATCTGGGCGGACACTCGCTGCTGGCGACGCAGGTGACGTCCCGTCTGCGCAGCGTCTGCAAGGTGGAGATGCCGCTGCGCGATCTGTTCGAGGCCCCGGTGCTGGCAGATTTCGCGGCGCGGGTCGAGGCGGCGCGGCGGGCCGGTGCGGGCCCGCTCGCTCCGCCCCTGGTCCCGATGCCGCGCCAGGGGCCCGTGCCTCTGTCGTTCGCGCAGCAGCGTCTCTGGTTCATCGATCAGCTCGAGCCGGGCAGCCCGGCCTACAACGTCCCGCTGGCCCTCGGGCTTCGCGGCCTGCTCTCCGTGCCGGCGCTGGCCGCGAGCCTCGCCGAGGTGGCTCGCCGCCATGAGGTGCTGCGCACGACGTTCCTGGCGGCGGAGGGCCGGCCCTTCCAGGTGATCTCCGCTGCGCCGCGGCTCGAGCTGCCCCTCGTCGACCTCGCCGGCCTGCCGCAGGAGGTCCGGCAGCGGGAGGTCCGCTCCCTCCTGACCGCCGCGGCGATGCGGCCTTTCGACCTCGAGCTTGGCCCCCTGGTCCGGGTCACCTTGCTGCGGCTCGCCGCGGAGGAGCACGCCGCCCTGCTCAACCTGCATCACATCGTGAGCGACGGCTGGTCCGTAGGCGTGCTGGTCCGGGAGGTCTCAGCCCTCTACCCCGCCTTCCTTCGCGGTGAGCCCTCGCCGCTGCCCGCGCTGCCGGTCCAGTACGCCGACTATGCCATCTGGCAGCGCGGCTGGCTGCAGGGCGAGGCTCTGGACGCCCAGCTCGCCTGGTGGCGCCGGGAAGCTCGCCGGGGCGCCGGCTCTCCTCGAGCTGCCCACCGACCGGCCGCGGCCCCCCGTCCCGAGCTACCGCGGCGCCGTCGAGCTCACCACCTTCGGTCCGCCTCTCGCCCAGGCGCTGGCGGATCTCGCACGGCGGGAGGGCGCCACGCTGTTCATGGTCCTCCTCGCCGGTTTCCAGGCCCTGCTGCACCGCTACAGCGGCGACGGGGACCTCCTCGTCGGCACGCCCATCGCCAACCGCAACCATGCCGAGCTTGAGAACCTGGTCGGCTTCTTCGCCAACACCCTCGTGCTGCGCGTCCGCCTGTCCCCCGGGCTCGCCTTCCGCGAGGCTCTGGCGCGGGCCCGCACCACGGCACTGGGCGCCTACGCTCACCAGGAGCTCCCCTTCGAGCGGCTGGTGGACGACCTGGGGATCGAGCGCAGGCTCGCCCATGGCCCGCTCTTCCAGGTCATGCTAGCGCTCCAGAATGCGCCCCTGGAGCCGCTGGAGCTGCCGGGCCTGACCCTCTCCCCCGTGGCGGTGGCCTCCGAGGTGTCCAAATTCGACCTGACGCTCTCCGTGACCGAGACGGATGCCGGCCTGGCCGCCGCGCTGGAGCACGCCGCCGACCTCTTCGACCGGTCCACGGCGAGGCGGCTCCTCGAGCACCTGCGCACCCTGCTGGAGGGGGCGGCCGCCCGGCCGGATCTCACCCTGGCAGACCTGCCGCTCCTCGGCATGGCCGAGTCAGAGGAGCTGCGCGTCTGGAGTCAGGGCGGGCCCACCGCTACGGCCGTTCCCACCGCACCGGAGCTCTTTGCCGCCCACGCCGCCAGCGATCCCGCGGCCCCAGCCCTGCTCCACGGCGAGGAGCGGATCTCCTACGGTGAGCTGGCCCGCCGCGCCGGGCTCCTGGCCCGCCACCTGCGCGCTCTCGGCATCGGACCGGAGGATCTGGCGGCCCTCTGCTGCGAACGTTCGCCGCGTCTGGTGGAGGCCATGCTCGGCACGCTCCTCGCCGGGGGCGCCTACCTGCCCCTCGATCCGGACTATCCGCCCGAGCGGCTCCGCCTGCTGCTGGCGGACTCCGGGGCGCGTTTCCTGCTCACCACTTCCGCGCTGTCCGACCGGCTCTCCGCCCTGGCCGGCCCCGCGGTACGGATCGTCCGGCTCGACCGCGAGCTCGAGGCTGCCTCCTCCCAGGCTCCCCCGCCCGCGCTGCCGCCGCTGCAGCCGGACCAGCTCGCTTACGTGATCTACACCTCCGGCTCCACGGGAAGGCCCAAGGGGGTCCTGGTGCAGCACGGCGGCATCCCCCACCTGGCCGCTGCCCAGGGGCATGCCTTCGGCGTCGGGCCTGGGGACCGCATCCTCCAATTCTCCTCGCCCGGCTTTGACGCGTCCGTCTCGGAGATCTGGATGGCGCTGGCCGCGGGTGCCACCCTGGTGCTCGCGCCCCGGGAGAAGCTGCTGCCCGGTCCCGGCCTGCTGGCTCTGCTGCGGCGCCAGGGGGTCACCCACGCCACTCTGCCGCCCACGGCGCTGGCGGCCATGCCCGCGGACGCGCCGGAGCAGCTCCCGGCGCTGCGCACCCTGATCGTGGCGGGTGAGCCCTGCCCGGTCCCGCTGGCCCGCCTGTGGTCGCCGGGCCGGCGCTTCTTCAACGCCTACGGCCCCACCGAGGCGACGGTCTGCGCCAGCCTCCACCAGGCCACCGGCCACGAGAGCGAGCGGGTTCCCATCGGCCGCCCCCTGGCGGGGCTGCGCGTGCACCTGCTCGGCCCGGCGCTGGCACCGGTGCCTAAGGGCGTGCCCGGAGAGCTGCTCCTCGGCGGCATCGCCCTGGCGCGGGGATATCTGGCCCGGCCGGCGGCCACGGCGGAGCGCTTCATCCCCGATCCGTTCGGCGCCGGGCCCGGCGACCGTCTCTATCGCACCGGCGACCTCGTCCGCTGGCGGCCGGACGGCGCGCTCGATCTCGTCGGCCGCATCGACGACCAGGTCAAGGTGCGCGGCTTCCGCATCGAACCCGGCGAGATCGAGGCGGCCCTGACCCTCCATCCCGCCGTGCGGGAGGCAGCGGCCGGCGTCCGCAACGACCATCGCGGTGAAGAGATCCTCGTCGCCTGGATCGCCGCCGGTGCCGCTTCGCACCCGCCCGCCGCGGAGCTGCGGGCTTTCCTTCGCGAGCGGCTGCCCGAATTCATGGTCCCGTCTGCGTTCGTCTTCCTGGGCGCCCTGCCGCTCAGCCCCAACGGCAAGATGGACCGCCGCGCCCTGCCCCCGCCGGACGAAGCCGTCCGCGAGCGGCCCACCCATGCGGTGCCCGGGAGCGAGATCGAGCGCCGGATCGCCGCCGCCTGGCAGGAGGTCCTCGGGGTCGAGCGGGTGGGGCTGCACGACAACTTCTTCGACCTCGGAGGCCACTCCCTGCGGCTCGTCGAGGTCCATGCCCGCCTGCTCCGTTCCCTGGGTCGCGACATCCCAATCGTGGAGCTGTTCCAGTACCCCACGGTGGCCAGGCTCGCCGCCCACCTGGCGGGAGGGGAGCCGGCGGCCAGCAGCCGGCCGGTTCCCGCGCCGGACCGGGTCGCCGGCCGCCCCGCCTTCGCAGTCATCGGCATGTCCGGCCGCTTCCCGGGCGGCGCCGACCTCGACCAGATCTGGGACAACCTGCGCCGCGGCGTCGAGTCGCTCCGCTGGCTGACGGTCAACGAGCTCCTGGCCAACGGCATCAGGCCCGAGCTCCTGGCCTTGGACCGCTACGTCAAGGCAGCCTCCGAGCTCACCGACATCGACCTGTTCGATGCCGAATTCTTCGGCCTGAGCCCGCGCGACGCCGAGGTTCTCGACCCGCAGCAGCGTCTCTTCCTGGAGCACGCCTGGCAGGCGCTGGAGCACGCCGGCTACGACTCGCGGCGGCCGTCCGGCCCGGTGGGGGTCTACGCCGGAGCGCAGATGAGCACCTACCTCTTCAACCTGCTCTCGCGGCCGGACATCCTGGAGGCGCTCGGACCCTTCGCTCTGCAGCCCAGCGTCGACAAGGACTACGTGGCGACCCGCACCTCCTATGCCCTCGACCTCAAGGGGCCCAGCGTGGCGGTGCAGACGGCGTGCTCGACCTCCCTGGTCGCCATCCACTTCGCCTGCCAGGCGCTGGCCAACCGGGAGTGCGACATGGCCCTGGCCGGCGGCGTGGCGGTACGCGTCCCGCTGGGGACCGGCTATCTCTACCAGGACGCGGGCGTCCTGTCGCCGGACGGTCACTGCCGCGCCTTCGACGCGGCTTCGCGCGGCGCGGTGCCCGGCAGCGGCGTGGGCGTCGTGGTGCTCAAACGCCTGGACGACGCCCTGCGCGACGGCGACACCCTTCACGCCGTGGTGCGGGGTACCGCCATCAACAACGACGGCGCGCTGAAGGTCGGGTTCACCGCCCCAGGTGTCGAAGGGCAGGCGCAGGTGATCGCGGCCGCACAAGCCGCGGCCGGCGTCCACCCCGACAGCGTGAGCTGCGTGGAGGCCCACGGCACGGGCACGCAGCTCGGCGATCCCGTCGAGGTCGCCGCACTGACCCGCGCCTTCCGCGCCGGAGGGTCGCAGCGGACCGGCTTCTGCGCCCTGGGGTCGATCAAGACCAACATCGGGCACCTGGACACCGCCGCCGGAATCGCCGGCTTCCTCAAGGCGACGCTCGCCTTGAAGCACCGGCAGATCCCGCCCAGCCTCCACTTCGAGCAGCCGAACCCGGCCATCGACTTCGCTTCCAGCCCCTTCTATGTCAATACCCGGCTGGCCGACTGGCCGGCCGGCGACACACCGCGCCGCGCCGGCGTCAGCTCGTTCGGCATCGGCGGCACCAACGCCCACGCCGTCCTCGAGGAGGCTCCTGAGCCCCTCCCCGGCGGTCCGTCGCGGCCCTTCCAGCTCCTCCTCCTGTCCGCCCGCACCCCGGCCGCGCTGGAGGAGGCGACCGGCCGGCTCGCCGAGCACCTGGCCCGCCACCCCGGCAACAGCCTGGCCGACGCCTGCTACACCCTGCAGATCGGGCGCCGGCCTTTCCCCTGCCGCCGCGCGCTGGTCTGTTCCGCACCGGAGGAGGCGGCCGCGGCATTGCGCGAACGCGACCCCCAACGGCTCGTGACGCGCCGCGCCGCGGAGCGCCGCCCCGTCGCCTTCCTCTTCCCCGGGCAGGGGGCGCAGCACCCGGGCATGGGACGCGGTCTCTACGAGAGCGAGCCCGCGTTCCGCCGTGCCCTCGACGAGTGCGCCGAAAGGGTCGCGCCGCGGCTGGGATGCGACCTGCGCACGCTCCTGTACCCGGCGGCCGGAGAGCCGGCGGTCTCGGCGGAGCGCCGGCTGCGCCAGACCCGCTACGCGCAGCCGGCCCTCTTCGCCGTCGAGCACGCTCTGGCCCGCCTGTGGCTGTCCTGGGGGGTGGAGCCTGCTGCTCTCATCGGCCACAGCCTCGGCGAGTACACAGCGGCCTGCCTCGCCGGCGTCCTTTCGCTGGAGGATGCCCTCGACCTGATCGCGACGCGCGGGGAGCTGATGCAGGAGCTGCCCCCGGGCGCCATGCTCGCGGTCGATCTGACGGAGGCGGAGATCGAGCGGGAGCTCGCCGGCGGCCTGGCCCTGGCCGCGGTGAACGGCCCGGGGCTCTGCGCCGTCGCGGGACCGGAGGAGGAGATCGCGGACCTGGAGAGGCGCCTGGAATCGCGCGGCGCGGTCACCCGCCGGCTGCAGACCTCCCACGCCTTCCACTCCGCAATGATGGAACCGGCCCTCCGCCCCTTCGCCGAGCGGGTGTCGCGGGTGACTCTGCTCGCCCCGGCGACTCCCTATCTTTCCAATTTGACCGGGACCTGGATCACCGCCGGGCAGGCCACCGATCCCGCCTACTGGGTACGCCACCTGCGCGAAACCGTGCGCTTCGGACCGGGCCTCCAGCAGCTCCTGGCGGAAGCGATCGAGGGCCTGACGCTCCTCGAAGTCGGTCCCGGCCGCACCCTTGGCGAGCTGGCGCGGCGGCAGATCCCGCCCGGAGCGGGGCATGACGTGGTCGCCTCCCTGCGCCACCCGCGCGAGGAAGGGTCCGATCTGGCCGTGCTGCTGCGCGCCCTCGGCAGGCTCTGGCTGGCCGGCGCCGCGGTCGATTGGCAGGCGTTCTGGGCCGGCGAGGCGCGGCGGCGCATCCCGTTGCCCACCTACCCGTTCCAGCGGCGGCGCTACTGGATCGAACGCCGGGCGCTGCAGGCCGCGCCCGCCACGCAGGAAACTGCCGAGGCGCCGGCTCCGGCGCAGGCCGCCGTGGAAACGGCCGCCGGGCACGCGCGGCCGGACCTGGGTACGGCGTACGTGGCGCCGCGCAACGCGGTCGAGCGGCGCCTGGTCGCGGTCTGGCAGGCGCTCCTGGGCATCGCGGAGATCGGGGTGTACGACGACTTCTTCGAGCTCGGCGGGCACTCCCTCCTCGCCACCCGGGTGATCTCGCAGGTGCGTGAGACCTTCGGCTGCGAGCTGACCCTGGATAGCTTCTTCGCGGCGCCCACGGTCGCGGGCCTCGCGGCGCGGATCGGGGAGCGGCGCGAGGACGGCAGCACGCCGCTGATCGTCCGGGTGCCGCGTACCGCTCCCCTGCCTCTCTCGTTCGCGCAGCAGCGGCTGCTTTTCCTGGAACGGCTCGCGCCGGGAGACGCCTCCTACCACCTGCCGGTGGTCCTGCGGCTGAGCGGCGAGCTGGACCGGCAGGCGCTGCGTACCGCGCTGGAGCGGCTCGTGGAGCGGCACGAGGTGCTGCGCACCGTTTTCGCGGTGGACGAGAGCGAGCAGCGCCAGGTGATCGCGCCCGCGGAGGGGCGTTTCCTGGGCGCCCTGCCGCTGATCGATCTCGGCGCCCTGCCGGCCTCCCGGACCGAGGCCGAGAGCCGGCGCGTCGCCCTGGAGGCCGCCCGCCTGCCGCTGGATCTCTACCGCGGCCCCATCCTCCGGGCCTGCCTGCTGCGGCTCGCGCCCACGGAGTCCGAGCTCCTGCTCAACATCCACCACATCGCCGCGGACGGCTGGTCCTGGAGCGTCGTCTTCGGCGAGGTGCTGGAGTTCTATGAAGCGCTCGTCGAAGGGCGCGAGGCGCGGCTGTCCGAGCTGCCGGTGCAGTACGCCGACTACGCCGCCTGGCAGCGCGGCTGGCTGGAGGGGGAGGTCCTTTCCCGGCAGATCGACTACTGGCGGCAGCGGCTCGCCGGGCTGCCGCTCCTGGAGCTGCCCACCGACCGGCCGCGCCCCTGCGTCCGCACAGGCCATGGTGCCGTCGAGCGGACCTGGATCCGCAGCGAGATCATCGAGCCGCTACGCCAGACCCTGCGCGAGGAGGAGGCGACTCTCTTCATGGCCCTGCTCGCGGCCTTCTCGGTGCTGCTGCGGCACGCCTCGGGGAGCGATGACCTGGTGATCGGAACCGACATCGCCAACCGGACGCAGAGCGCGACCGAACGGCTGATCGGGCTCTTCGTCAACCAGCTCGCGCTGCGTATCGACGTGTCAGGGGAGCCTACGTTCCGCGAGCTGCTGCGCCGCGTGCGGCGCCTGACGCTCGACGCCTATGCCCACCAGGATGCCCCCTTCGACAAGGTGGTGGAGGCATTGAAACCGGCGCGCGATCTGAGCCGCACGCCGCTCTTCCAGGTCAAGCTCGTGCTGCAGAACACCCCGGCCGCGGTGCGGCGCGCGTGCAATCTGACGGTCACCCACCTGGACCTTGATACCCGCACGGCCAAGTTCGACCTGCTGTTCAACCTGACGGAGAGCGGCTCGGGGCTCGACGTGCGCCTGGAGTACAGCACGGATCTCTTCACGGCGCCGACCGCCGTGAGCCTGCTCGACGGTTTCGTGGCGGTGGTGTGCGCCGCCGCCCGGCCGGACGCCGGGGTGGGCGAGCTGGCGGCAGAGCTGCGGGGGCTCGATCCCGCGGCGCGGCGGATGCGGGCTCAGCAACGCCAGAGCCAGGTGGTCCGGCGGGCACAACGCCGTCTGGTCCCGGTGACGGAGAGCTAGACGGCGCGGAGTCAAGACGATATGGAAAAGACGTCTCTGCAAGGTTTTCGCCTCTCGCCCCAGCAACAGCACATCTGGCGCCTCCAGAATGGGCAAGGGGGACGGGACTTCGTGGTCCAGTGCAGCGTCGAGATCGAGGGCGCCCTCGATCGGGAGCGGCTGCGGCGGGCGTTGGAGCGGGCGGTCGAGCGGCACGAGATCCTGCGTACCACGTTCCCTCTGCTGCCCGGGATGAGCCTCCCGGTCCAGGTGGTCCACGAAACCGGCGCCGTCGAGCTGGCCGAGCGCGGCTTGGCCAGCATTGCCGGCATGGCCGGAGAGGAGTGGGAGGCGGCCCGCGAGCGGCTCCTGGAAGCAGAGCGCGCCACCCCATTCGACCTCGCCGCGGGACCGCTGGTGCGCGCCGCGCTCCTCGATCTCGGCCCCGCGCGCCACGCCCTCCTGCTCACCCTGCCCGCCCTCGCCGCGGACACGCCTTCGCTCCGCAGACTGGCCGGAGAGCTGGCCCGCTCCTATACAGGGATTGAAGACGGGGAGAAGCCCCTGCAGTACGCCGACGCCACGGAAGCATTCCACGAGTGGCTCGGACCGGTCGAGGGGGAGGCGGGGCTCGCCTATTGGCAGCGGCAGGACCTCTCCGGCCTGGCCGGCACCGAGGCACCGTACGCGCCGCAGACCATCTCCCTTCGTCTCGGGCACGATCGGGCCGCGGTCGTCGAGCGGCTGGCCGCGAGCCTGGATACCTCGCTGTCGCTGCTGCTGCTCTCCTGCTGGCAGGCGACGCTCCGGCTGGCCACCGGCGAAAGCGCCTTCGTGGTGGGCGTGCCGTTCGACGGGCGAGCCGTTGCCGAATTCGCGGACGCGCTGGGCCCCTATACCCGGTCGCTTCCCGTCCGTTCCGAGATCGGTGCCGGCTCGACCCTGCGCGACCTGGTCTCCGCTGTAGGAATCCAGATGGCCGAGGCGGCCGAGTGGCAGCTCTTCTTCCCGCCGGAGCGGATCGAGCGCTGGCCCTTCGGCTTCGCCTGCGAGGAGACCCGCATCCCTCTCGACGGCCACCCGTTCACGCTCCACACCGGGTATGCCGGTGCGGACCGCTGCGACCTGGGGCTCACGGCACGGGTCGGAGGGGGCTCGATCGCACTCGATCTCCGCTTCGATCCCCTGGTCTGGGACCGGGAGCGCGCCGAGACGCTGCTCGGCCGCTTCCAGCGGGTGCTGGACGGGGTCTGCTCAGACCCCACCCTCCCCTTCGCCGAGATCGACGTGCTCTCGGAGGCCGAGCGCCGGGAGCTGCTCGTCGAGTGGAACCGCACCGCGCGCCCTCTCCCCGGAACGCTCGCCCACGATCGGTTCGAGGAGCGCGCCCGGCGCGCCCCTCAGGGAACGGCGGTCGCCGCAGGAGGAGCGCTCCGCCTCACCTATGAAGAGCTGAACGCCCGCGCCAACCGCCTCGCGCACCATCTCCGGTCGCTCGGAGCTCTCCCCGGGGCGCTGGTCGGCCTCTGCCTGGAGCGCTCCCAGGAGATGGTCGAGGCGGTGCTGGCCGTGCTCAAGACGGGAGCGGCGTACGTCCCGCTCGATCCGGGATACCCGGCCGAGCGGCTCGCATTCATGGCGGCCGACGCCGCGCTCCCCCTGTTGGTCACCCGGGAAGAGATCCTGGCGCTGCGTCCCGGGCTCGCCGGGATCCCCCGCATCGTCCGGCTCGACGACGGGGGGGAGGACCGGCGGAGGATCGCACGGCGCAACGCGGACGACCTGGAGCGCTCGGCGGGGCCGGACGACCTGGCCTACGTGATCTACACGTCGGGCTCGACCGGACGGCCCAAGGGAGTCATGGTCCCCCACCGCGGCCTGGCCAACTATCTCGACTGGGCTGCGGAGAGCTACCGCGCGGGCGAGGGCGGCGGGGCGCCGGTCCACTCCGCCATCGGCTTCGACCTGACGGTCACCAGCCTGCTCGTGCCGCTCGTGGCCGGCTCCCCCGCGGTGCTGCTGCCCGAGGAGGAGGGGGCGGCCACCCTCGCCGCCGCGCTGCGGGCGGGCGGCGATTTCAGCCTGGTCAAGCTGACGCCGGCGCACCTCCAGGTCCTGCGCCATCTCCTGGCGCCCGAGGAGCTGGCGGGGCGTGCCCGCGCCCTGGTGATCGGCGGCGAGGCATTGTGGGCCGAGAGCCTCACGGCCTGGCGGGAGCACGCCCCCGGCACCCGGCTGATCAACGAATACGGGCCCACGGAGACGACCGTGGGCTGCTGCATCTACGAGGTGCAGCCCGGCGATCCCGCGGCAGGCGCGGTGCCGATCGGTCGGCCGATCGCCAACACCCGTCTCTATGTGATGGGGCCGGGCCTGCGGCCGGTCCCCCAGGGTGTGGCGGGCGAGCTCTGGATCGGCGGCGCCGGCCTGGCGCGCGGCTACCTGGGCCGGCCGGACCTCACCGCCGAGCGCTTCGTGCCCGACCCCTTCGCCGGCTGCGGACAGAGCCAGGCGGGGGACCGCCTCTACCGGACCGGCGACCTCGTGCGCCTGCGCGCGGACGCCGAGCTGGAGTTCCTGGGGCGCATCGACAGCCAGGTGAAGGTCCGCGGCTTCCGCATCGAGCCCGGCGAGATCGAGGCGGCGCTCGCGGCCCATCCCGCGGTGGCCGAGGCCGCCGTGATGCCCCGCCCGGCGGACGGCGTCCCGCGCCTGGTGGCCTATGTGGTGCCGGCCGGTCCGGCGGACGGGCGAGAGCTGGCCGCGGAGCTGCGGAGCTTCCTCGCCGGCCGGCTCCCCGAGCCGATGATCCCGGCCGCCTTCGTGGCGCTCGCAGCCCTGCCGCTCACGCCGAACGGCAAGCTCGACCGCCAGGCGCTCCCCGAGCCGCAGGGCACGGGGCGCGCGGCCGAGTACGCCGTCCCGCGCAATCTGGCCGAGGAGGTCCTGGCCCAGATCTGGGCACGCGTCCTGGAGGTGGAACGGGTGGGCCTCGACGACAACTTCTTCGACCTCGGCGGGGACTCGATCCGCACCGTCCAGGTCAGCCCACTGGCCCGGAAGCGCGGCATCGAGCTGAGCGTGCAGGACATCTTCAGCCATCCGACGATCCGCGAGCTCGCCAGGCATGTCGCACTGGTCGCGGAGGACAGGAGCGCGCCGCCGCCGGCCGGGCCCTTCGCCTTGGTCACCGAGGCCGACCGGCGGCGGCTCCCCCCGGGGCTGGAGGACGCCTATCCGCTCACGCAGCTCCAGGCCGGCATGCTGTTCCACAGCGAGCTCGACCCGGAGTCGGCGGTCTACCACGACCTGCACAGCTTCCGGCTGCGCACGCGGTATGACGCGGACCTGCTTGCCGCCGTCATCGGCCAGGTGACCCGCCGCCATCCCGTGCTGCGCACGTCGTTCGCTCTTTCGGGGTTCACGGAGCCTCTCCAGCTCGTGCAGGCGGAGGTGGCGCCGCCGCTCGTCTGCGAAGACCTGCGGCACCTGCCGGCCGAGGCGCGGAATGCCGCGGTGGCGGCCTGGCTGCAGGCCGAGGTGCACCGGCCCTTCGACTGGACGCGCCCGCCGCTCGTGCGCTTCCACGCCCACCGCCTGGAGGACGCGGCCTTCCAGCTCACCCTGAGCTTTCATCACTCCGTGCTCGACGGCTGGAGCGCCGCTACCCTGCTGACCGACCTCTTCCGGCGCTACAAGGCGCTGCTGGACGGGGAGGCGCCCGCGGCCGAAACGGCGCTCGCCTCGACCTTCCGCGAATACGTGGAGCTGGAGCGGCACACGCTGGAATCCGCCGAGGCACGTGATTTCTGGCGGCGGCTCCTCACCGATGCCGAGTCCACGACGCTGCCGCGACGGACCGGGCCGCAGCCGGGGGCCACCGGTGTCTTCATGGTCAAGGCGAGTCCGCCGGCCGACGTTGCCGACCGCCTGCGCCGCCTGGCGCGCTCCGCCGCGGTGCCGCTCAAGAGCGTGCTCCTGGCCGCCCACATCCGGGTCCTCTCCTACCTGACGGGGCGCCCCGATCCGGTTACCGGCGTGGTGAGCCACGGCCGTCCCGAGCGGAGCGATGGCGAGCAGGTCCTCGGTCTCTTCCTGAACACGCTGCCGTTCCCCTTCCGGCTCTCCGGCACGTGGACGAGCCTCGCGCAGGAGGCGTTCGACCTGGAGCGCCGCTCTCTGCCGTTCCGCCGCTTCCCGCTGGCCGAGCTGCAGCGCGAGCACGGCGGGGCGCCCCTGTTCGAGGCGGTGTTCAATTTCCTCCACTACCACGTCTACCGCGGCACCGTCGGCGCCTCCGGGATCGAGGTGCTGGAAGGTTCCGGCTACGAGGAGACCAACTTCCCTCTGTGCGCCCAGTTCCAGATCGAGCCCGGGAGCTCGCGCCTGGCTCTCATTCTGGGCTGCCGGGCGGCCGATCTCGGACCGGCGGACGCCGAGGCCTTCGGCCGCGCCTATGAGACGGCTCTCGCTGCCATGGCGGCCGATCCGGCGGGCCGCTGGGACGCGGTCCCGCTCCTCTCCGAGGCCGAGCGCCGGCAGATCCTGGAGGAGCTCGGCGACGGAGGCCGGCCCGCTGCGCCGGCTTCCTGCATCCACGAGCTGATCAGCCGGGAGGCCGGCCTCGATCCCGGGCGCACCGCCCTGGTCTTGGAAGGGGGGTGGATGTCCCTGGGCGAGCTGGACGCCCGCGCCAGCCGCCTGGCCCGCCACCTCCGTTCGCTCGGCGTCCGGGCGGAGACGCGGGTGGGCTTCTGCCTGGAGCGCTCTGCGGAGACGCTGGTCGCCCTGCTGGCAGTGCTCCAGTCGGGAGCCGCCTACGTCCCTCTCGATCCCGGGCACCCGTCCGAGCGCCTGAGGTTCCTGATCGAGGACGCCGGCCTCTCCGTGCTCATCACCCGCGAGGCCATGGTGCCGCACCTGCCGGTCTCCGCGGGGAGGGTCCGGATCGTCCGCCTCGACGCCGACGGCGAGGAGATCGAGCGCCAGGGCTCCCACCCCCTGCTCTCCATCGCGAGCCCCGGGAATCTGGCCTACGTCATCTACACCTCGGGCTCGACCGGCAGGCCCAAGGGGGTGATGGTGCCGCACGCCGGCCTGGCCAACCTGGCCTCTGCCCAGATTACCCTGTTCGGCGTCCAGGCCGGAGACCGCGTGCTCCAATTCGCACCTCCGACCTTCGATGCTTCCGTGCCGGAGATCCTGACGGCGCTGCTGGCAGGCGCCGAGCTCCACCTGGCGGAGGCCGACCGCCTGCTCCCCGGGCCGGACCTGCTCGCCCTGTTGCGCGAGCGGCGGATCACGCACGTGACGATCCCCCCCTCGATCCTCGCGGCCCTGCCCGTGGAGGATCTCCCCGACCTCAGGGCTCTCGTGCTGGCGGGCGAGGCCTGTCCGCCCGAGCTGCCGAAGCGCTGGCTCCGTCCGGGCCGGCAGCTCATCAACGCGTATGGCCCGACCGAGGCCACGGTCTGTGGGACCATCGGCAGGATCGATCCTGCCGCCGAGGACAGGCCGTCCATCGGACGGCCCATCCCCGGCGTGCGTGCGCTGGTGCTCGACGGAGAGCCGCGCCGGTGCCGGCAGGGGTTCCGCAGGAGCTCTGCCTGGGCGGGCCGGGTCTCGCGCGCGGTTATCTCGGCCACCCCGGCCTGACCGCGGAGCGTTTCGTCCCCGATCCGTTCGGGGAAGCAGGAGGACGCCTCTACCGCACGGGCGACCTTGCGCGATGGCGATCCGATGGTGCTCTCGAATTCCTCGGCCGCATCGATCACCAGATCAAGGTGCGCGGCTTCCGCATCGAGCCCGGCGAGATCGAAGCCGCGCTCGCAGCGCAGCCCGGCATCCGGCAGGCGGCCGTCCTGCTGCGCGAAGACCCTCCGGGAGAACGCCGCCTCGTCGCCTATGTGGTGCCCGAGGCCGGGAGCGAGCCCTCCGTCAGCGATCTGCGACGCGCTCTGGCCCAGCACCTGCCGGACTACATGGTCCCGGCCTCCTTCGTCCTGCTCGCGGCGCTCCCCCTGAATCCTCACGGCAAGCTCGACCGCGCCCGGCTGCCCCTGCCGGACGCCGGGAATCCGCCTCTCGGGACTGCCTACGTGGCGCCGCGCGGGCCGGTCGAGGAGGCGCTCGCCACCATCTGGGCCGAGGTGCTGCGCGTCGAGCGGGTCGGCGCGGAGGACGACTTCTTCGAGCTGGGCGGCGACTCGATCCTCAGCCTCCAGATCTCCATGCGGGCGCAGCAGGCCGGCCTTGCGGTCTCGCCGCGGCTCCTGTTCCGGAACCCCACCCTGGCCGGGCTCGTGGCCGCCATCGCGACCGCCGGGCACCCCGCCCCCGGGCTGGAGCCCGAGGCCGAGCCCGGGCCGGTGCCGCTGACCCCAATCCAGCGCTGGTTCTTAGCCGCCCAGCCGGCCGATCCCCATTGGTTCAATCAGGGGGTGCTGCTGACCACCGGGCGGCTCGCCACCGGGCGGCTCGCCGCGGCCCTGGAGCGTATCGAGGCCCGGCACGACGCCCTGCGCCTGCGCTTCGCGAGCGGGCCCGGGGGATGGAGCCAGACCGTGACCGCCCCCGGCGGCGCCCCTCCTCTGACCGTGGTGGATCTCTCCGCCCTGCCGGAGGAGAGGCACGCAGGCGCCGTGACCGGCGCCTGCGCCGGAGCCCAGCAGGGCTTCGATCTCTCGCGCGGCCCCCTGCACCGCGCCCTTCTCTTCGATCTCGGGCCGGACCGCCCAGGCCGCCTGTTCTGGGCGGCCCACCACCTGGCCGTGGACGGCGTCTCCTGGCGCATCCTCCTGGATGAGCTCGCCGCTTCCTGTGCGGCAGCCGGCCTGCCGCCCCGCACCTCCTCCTTCTCGCGCTGGGCCCGTCGCCTGGCGGAGCACGCCGGCTCGGCGCTCCTCCGGGACGAGCTGGTCTGGTGGCGCGACCAGGCCTGGGGCGAGGCGCCGCCGCTGCCGGTCGATCTTCCGGAAGAAGGCAGCGGTGCCGCCGCGCCCGAGCCTCTCCGTCACCCTTCGCCTTGACCCACAGGAGACGGCCGTCCTCCTGCGCGACGTGCCCAGGGTTTTCGGCGCCCGCATCCAGGAGGCCCTCCTGGCCGCCCTGGCCCGCGCCTTCGCGGAGTGGACCGGTGTACCGGTCCTGCACCTCGATCTCGAAGGGCACGGCCGCGAGGAGATCTTCCCCGACCACGACCTGTCGCGCACCGTAGGCTGGCTGACGGCCCTCTATCCGGTCCTCCTCGACCTGCGTGGGGCGCCGGACCCCGCCGCGGCCCTGCGCGCGGTCCGCGACCAGCTCCGGCGGGTGCCCAGCGGCGGTGTGGGCCATGGCCTGCTGCGCTGGCTCGCCGGAGACGAAGACTTGGCCGCCCTCCCGCCCGCTCAGGTCGTCTTCAATTACCTCGGCCAGCTCGATCAGGCGCTGCCCGCGAGCTCCCCCTTCTCGGCAGCGGGTGAGCCCATGGGCCTCCTCCGCAGTCCACGGGCTGCCCGCCGGCACCAGTTGGAATGGAACGGCGGCATCTTCAACGGGAGCCTGGCCTTCACCCTGACCGGGAGCGCCGCCTTCCGGCGCGAGACCCTGGAGCGCCTAGCCGCCACGGTGACCCGCGAGCTTCGCGAGCTGGCCCCTCGCACCACCTGGTCAGAGGACGCCTACTCCCTGACCCCGCTGCAGGAAGGGATGATCTTCCTCTCCCTCTACTCCGGACAGGCGGAGACGTACGCCTGGCAACTGAGCTGCCGACTCCTGGGCCCCCTCGACCACGCGGCCTTCCGCCGCGCCTGGGAGCGCGTGATCGAACGGCATGAGATCTTGCGCACGAGGTTCGTCTGGGAGGGGCTCAGCCGGCCGCTCCAGGTGGTCGCGCGGAAGGCTCAGCTCCCCCTCCACGAAGCGGACTGGAGCACGCTGCCTGAGCCCGGACGGCGTGCCGCTCTGGAGGATCTCCTGACCGGAGACCTCGGCCGGCCGTTCGACCTCGGCCGGGCGCCGCTGATGCGGTTGATCCTCGTGCGCGAGTCTGCGGAGAGCCACCGCCTGGTCTGGAGCACGCAGATGATGCTCCTGGACGGCTGGTCCCTGCACCGGATCATCCGGGAAGCCTTCCTCGTCTATGACAGCCTGGCCCTGGGCCTGCCCGAGCCGGAAGCTCGCAACGCCGCGCCCTTTCCGCGACCACGTGGACTGGTTGGCGGGTAGGGGAGCGTCCGGCGCGGAGCCGTTCTGGCGCCGCGAGCTCGCCGGCTTCACGGCCGCGACGCCGCTCCCAGGAGACCGCGGAGAGGCCGGCCGCACGGGCGAGCCGGGCAAGGCCCAGCACCGCCGGCCCCTCTCCGCGCCGGCCACAGAGGCCCTGCAGGACTTGGCCCGCGCGCGCCGGCTCACCCTCAACACGCTGGTCCAGGGGGCCTGGGCCGTGCTCCTGGCCCGGATGGGCGGCGGCCGCCGGATCGTCTTCGGCGCCACGGTCTCGGGACGCCCGGCAGAGCTTGCCGGCGCCGAGTCCATGGTGGGCCTCTTCATCAACACCCTGCCCGTCCATGTGGAAGTGGACCCGAACGCTCCGCTGTCCCGTTGGCTGCGTGAGCTGCAGGACCACCACTCCGAGGCCCGGCAGTATGAGCACGTGGCTCTCGCGGAGGTCCAGGGGTGGAGCGACGTGCCGCGCGGCCAGCCCCTCTTCGAGAGCCTGATCGTCTTCGAGAACTATCCCATGGATCGATCCGTGCGGGAGATGGGCGGCAGCCTGCGGCTCGAAGAGGTGCGGTTGCTGGACTTCGTCAACTATCCTCTGACCCTGGTCGCCGCGCCGGGGGAGCGGCTGTCCCTGCACGTGGACTACGATCGCTCCCGCTTCCCTGCCGGCGAGACAGCCCTCCACCTGGGCCGCCTGGAGGCCATGCTCGAAGCCATGGCGGCGAGCCCGGAGGCTCCGCTCGCGGACCTGCTGGACCCCGGCGCCGCGGAGCGCCACCAGATCCTGAGCGAGTGGAACGATTCCGCGGCCGGCGTGCCGGACCTCCACGCTCACCAGCTCATCGCCCACGGAGCGCAGCTCCACCCGGAGGCGGTCGCAGTGTCCCTGGGAGAGGAGCGGCTGACCTACGGCGATCTCGACCGGCAGGCCGCGGACCTGGCCCGGTGGCTGATCGCCGAAGGAGCCCGTCCAGGCTCGGTGATCCCGCTCGTCTCCGAGCGAGATCCGGGCTTCCTGATCTCCGTGCTGGCCATCTTTAAGGCGGGAGCTGCCTACCTGCCTCTCGAGCCCTTCCAACCGGTTCTGCGCCTGCGCCACCTCATCGCTGTGAGCGGCGCCGGGCTGGTGCTCGCGGCCCGGAGCTTTGCCCCGGGCCTGGCCCAGGAGCTCGCCGCGCGCACACCGGGGGACAGGCCGCGCGTTCTGGCGCGCGAAGACCTGATGGCGAGGGAGGCCCCGGCCGTGGAGCTCCCCCGGTCTGTCGCAACGGGCTCGCCTACGCGATCTTCACCTCGGGCTCGACCGGCCTTCCCAAGGGGGCCATGGTGGAGCACCGGGGGATGCTCAACCACCTCTGGGCCAAGGTCACCGCCCTGGGCCTGAGCCGGGAGGACGTGGTCGCCCAGACCGCGTCGCAAAGCTTCGACATCTCGGTCTGGCAGTTCCTGGCGGCCCTGCTCGTGGGCGGCCGGGTCGAGATCTTCCCCGATGAGGTGGCGCACGATCCTTTGCGCCTCGGCGGAGAGGTGGAGAGCTGCGGCGTCACGGTGCTCGAAACCGTCCCCTCGCTCCTGCGCCTGATGCTCGACGAGCTGGAGTCGCGGCCGGCCGAGCGCCCCGGTTTCGCGCGGCTGCGCTGGATGATCCCCACCAGCGAGGCCCTGCCGCCCGATCTCTGCCGGCGCTGGCTCGCTCTCTACCCGGAAGTGCCGCTGCTCAACGCCTATGGCCCCACCGAGTGCTCGGACGACGTCACTCATCACCCCGTGCGCCGCGCGGCGGAAGCGCTCGCAGCGCAGATGCCGATCGGCCGGCCGGTGCTCCAGCTGCGGCTCTATGTGCTGGATGGCGATCTCCGGCCGGTGGCGGCCGGCGTGCCCGGCGAGCTGTTCGTGGGGGGCGCCGGGCTGGGACGCGGATACCTGAACGACGGGAAGCGCACGGCGGAGGCCTGGGTGCCGGACCCGCTGGCCGCGGACGGCCCGGGGTCGCGCCTCTACCGCACCGGCGACCTCGCCCGCCACCGTGCCGACGGCACCCTGGAATTCCTCGGCCGCATCGACCACCAGGTCAAGGTCCGCGGTCACCGGATCGAGCTCGGGGAGATCGAGGCCGTGCTCGCGAGCCACCCGTCCGTGCGCCACGCAGCCGTTCTCGCCCGGGAAGACGTGCCCGGCGAGCGGCGGCTGGTCGCCTACGTGGTCCTCCGGACCGGGGACGGCACGGGAGCGCTCGACGCCTCCAAGGTCCACCAGTGGGAGTCGGTCTTCGACGAGGTCTATGGCCAGGAGGAGGCCGCCTCGGCGCGCGACGAGGGGGTCAACCTCCGGGTATGGGTGAGCAGCTACACCGGCGAGCCCCTCCCCGAGGACGAGATCCTGGAGTGCGTGGACGACTCGGTCGGGCGCATCCTCGCGCTGCGCCCGCGGCGCCTGCTCGAGATCGGCTGTGGCACCGGGCTGCTGCTGCTGCGCCTCGCTCCCTCCTGCTCCGCCTACTGGGGGACCGACGTCTCCGCCGAGGTCCTGGCAGGGCTCGACCGACGCCTCGCGGGCCGGACCGGGCTGCCGCCGGTCGAGCTCCGCCACCGCGCGGCCGACGACTTCGACGGCATCCCGCAGGGGACGTTCGACACCGTCGTGCTCAACGAGGTGGCGCAGTACTTCCCGAGCGTCGACTACCTGGTGCGGGTGATCGAGGGGGCGGTCGCCGCCGCGGCCCCGGGAGGCGCCGTGTTCGTGGGCGGCTTGCGCAGCCTGCCCCTGCTGGAGGCCTTCCACACCTCGGTCGCGCTCTGGCGGGCCCCCGCAGCGCTCTCGATCGCCGAGCTCCGGGAGGAGTCGCACCGCCGCGGGTCGCAGGAGAAGGAGCTGGTGGTCGATCCCGAGCTGCTGGCCGTGCTCGCCGGCTGCCTGCCGCGGGTTCGCGGAGTGAGCCTCCAGCTCAAGGGCGGGGGGGCGCGCAACGAGCTGACCCGGTTCCGCTACGACGCGGTGCTCTGGATCGAGGGACCGGAGGCGGACCTGCCCGCCCCGTCCCCGGCGCGCCTCCACTGGCGCGACCTCGGCACCCTGGAAGCCCTGCGGGAGCGGCTCGCGCAGCACGGCGCCGAGGCACCGGTGCTGGAGGTCCGCGGCCTCCCCAATGCCCGCCTGCAGGAGGACCTGGAAGCCCTGCGGCTGCTGCGGGAGGGTGGACCTGCCACGGCCGGAGAGCTGCGCGCGGCGCTGCGCGCCAACCCGCCCGCAGCGGGGATCGAACCGGCGGATCTCTGGGAGCTCGGCGGCGAGCTCGGTTGGGAGGCGCAGGTCCGCTCGTCGGAGGAGAGCGACGGTCTGGTCGATGCGAGCTTCGCCCGCCCCGGCGCGCGCCCCCGGCCGGCGGCCGAGCCACGTCCCCGGCCGGCGTCGTGGAGCCGCTTCGCCAACGATCCGCTGCGCAGCGTGGTGGCCGAGAATCTGGTGCCGGAGCTGCGCTCGTACGCAGCCGCCCGCCTGCCCGACCCCATGCTGCCGGCCGCCTACGTGCTGCTCGAAGCCTTGCCGCTGACGCCGAACGGCAAGCTCGACCGCAAGGCTCTGCCGGCTCCGGACCAGGCGCGGCCGGAGCTCGCGGCGAGCTACGCCGCCCCCCTCACGGCGGTCGAGAACGAGCTTGCCCGTATCTGGGAGCAGGTGCTGCGAATCGACCGGGTCGGAGTGCACGACAACTTCTTCGAGCTCGGGGGCGACTCGATCCTGAGCATCCAGGTGGTGAGCCGGGCCAACCGCACCGGCCTGCGAGTGACGCCACGGCAGATGTTCCAGCATCCGACGATCGCCGAGCTGGCCTCGGTCGCCGGCACGGTCGCGGGGGACACCGCCGCCGAGCAAGGGCCGGTCACCGGGCCGGTCCCCCTGACCCCGATCCAGCGCTGGTTCTTCGCACAGGGGTTCCGCGAGCCGCAGCGCTGGAACCTACCGGTCCTGCTGGAGATGCGGGAGCCCCCGGCGCCGGCCGTGCTCGCGGCCGCCTGGGCCGAGATGCTCGCCCACCACGACGCGCTGCGCCTGCGCTTCGACCCGGGAGAGCCCGGCACGGACGACTGGCGGCAGACCAACGCCCCGCCGGGCGGGCCGCCGCCCTTCCTCCACCTGGACCTCGGCGCGCTCCCCGCGGAGCGCCGGCGCCAGGCCCTGGGCGAAGCCGCGGACCAGGTGCAGGGGAGCCTCGACCTCGCGCGCGGCCCGGTGGCGCGAGCGGCGCTGTTCGATGCCGGGTACGGCCTCCCCGCACGGCTGCTCCTCGCGGTCCACCACCTGGTGGTCGATGGCGTGTCCTGGCGCATCCTGCTCGAGGATCTGGAGGCCGCCTGCCGGGCGCTCGCCCGGGCCGAGCGCTCGGTGCTGCCGCGCAAGACCCTCTCCTTCCGGGCCTGGGCCGAGCGTCTCGCCGAGCACGCCCGTTCCCTCACGGTCACCGGGGAGGCCCTCTACTGGGGGGCCGGGGAGAGGGCGCGAGCGGCCTCCCTGCCGGTCGACTTCCCCGAAGGGATCAACACCGTCGTCTCGGCGCGCACCCTCTCGGTCTCCCTGGACGAAATGGAGACCCAGGCCCTGCTCCAGGAGGTGCCCTCCGCCTACCAGACACGGATCGAGGACGCCCTGCTGACCGCCCTGGCACAGGCGCTCACCGGCTGGACCGGCCGCCCCTCCGTGCTGATCGAGCTGGAGGGCCACGGCCGCGAAGAGCTGCCCGGGCAGGACGAGGTCGATCTGTCGCGCACCGTGGGTTGCTTCACCACGGAGTATCCCGTGCTCCTGGAGGCCGCCGGAAGCGATCCCGGGGATCGCCTGAAGGCCGTCAAGGAGCAGCTCCGCGCTGTTCCCGGCCGGGGGATCGGCTACGGCCTGCTGCGCTATCTCGGCGGTCCCGGGAGCGCGGCCCGGCTCGCCGCCGTGCCCGCCGCGAGCGTCCTCTTCAACTACCTCGGGCAGCTCGACCAGACCTTCGAGCCCACGGGGCTCTTCGCCCTCGCCGGCGACGCGCCCGGGAACAGCCAGAGCCCGCGGGAGCGGAGGAGCCGCGTGCTCGAGGTCAATGCCTGGGTCGCCGGCGGGCGGCTGCAGGTCGATTGGAGCTACAGCGAGAGCCTCCACCGCCCGGCCACGATCGACAGCGTGGCCCACGGCTTCCTCGCCGCCCTGCGTGCCCTGATCGACCACTGCCGGTCGCCGGAGGCCGGCGGGTACACACCATCGGATTTCGCGGCGGCGCGGCTCAGCCAACTGGAGCTTGACGATTTCCTGGCCCGCCTCGGAGGGGAGCCATGAAGGACAAGCTCGAAGATCTCTATGCAGCTCACCCCGGTACAGGAGGGGATGCTCTTCCACACCCTCTACGCGCCGGGATCCGGGGTGTACCACGAGCAGCGCGCCTGTGTGCTCGAAGGGGACCTGGACACGGCTGCGTACGAGCGCGGCTGGGAGTCGGTGATCGAGCGCCATCCGGTGCTGCGCACCGCGTTTCACTGGGAGGGACTGCCGAAGCCCCTGCAGGCGGTCCACCGCCGGGTCGAGCCTTCCTGGCACCGCGGCGACTGGCGCGGGCTCTCCCCGGCCACGCAACGGGAGCGGCTCGCGGCCCATCTCCGCGAGGATAGGTCCCGCGGCTTCGAGCTCGGCCGCGCGCCGCTCCTCCGCCTCGCGCTCTTCCGCCTCGGCGAGCAGAGCCACCAACTCGTGCTCAGCTTCCACCACATCCTGCTCGACGGCTGGTGCCTGCCCTTCGTCTTCCGCGATGTTTCCATCGCCTACGAGGCGCTGCAGCGCAGACAGGCGCCGCGCCTACAACGGCCGCGGCCCTACCGCGAGTTTCTCCTCTGGCTGCAGAGCCGCGACACCTCCGGCGATGAGGCGTTCTGGCGCCGCGAGCTCGCCGGCTTCCACCATCCGACCCCGCTGCCGGCCCCGGGTCCCGCGGCCGGCCGGTCGGCCGCGGATGCCGACGCCGCGGCGGAGGTCCGCGACGTGCTGCCGGCGGACCGGGCCGCGGCCCTCCAGGGTTTCGCACGGACGCACCAGCTCACCCTCAACACCATGGTCCAGGCGGCATGGGCGCTCCTGCTGGCCCGCTGGAGCGGCCAGCGCGACGTGCTCTTCGGCACCACCGTCTCGGGACGTCCGGCCTCCCTGCCGGGCTCCGAAGCGATGGTCGGGCTGTTCATCAACACCCTGCCGGTGCGGGCCGCGGCGCCGCTCGCGGAGCCGCTCCTCCCCTGGCTGCGCGAGCTCCAGGAGCGGCAGGCCGAAGCCCGCGACCACGAGCACACGCCGCTCGCCCGCATCCAGGCGTGGAGCGAGATCCCTCCGGGCCGCCCGCTCTTCGAGACGATCGTGGTGTTCGAAAACCAGATGTCCGAGGCCCTGAGCCACGCGGCGGTGCAACTGCGCACCCGCGAGCTCCACGGCGTCGGCCGCACCAACTACCCGCTCACCCTGGTGGTGGCCCCGGGTGCGCCGCTCGTGCTCCACGCCCTCTACGACCGGTCGCGCATCGATCCGGCCGGTGCGGCGCGGACGCTGGGGCATCTGCGGACCCTGCTCGCGGCCATGGCCGAGGACCCGCGGCGGTGCCCGGAGGATCTGCCGCTCCTGACTCCGGAGGAGCGGCAGCAGCTCCTCTTCGAATGGGGAGAGAGCGAGTCATTCGGCTCCACCACCTGCCTGCACCGCCTGTTCGAGGCGGTCGCCGCACGGCGGCCGGAGGCCGTGGCCGTCTCCTGCGGCGAGGAGGCGCTCACCTACCGCGAGCTCGACGCCCGCGCCGAGCGGCTGGCCTCCCGGCTGCGCGCCCTCGGCGTCGGGCCGGATGTCCCCGCCGCCCTCTGCCTGGAGCGCTCGCCCCGCCTGGTGGCGGCCCTCCTGGCCGTGCTCAAGGCCGGCGGGGCCTACATTCCCATCGATCCGCTCTATCCCGCCGACAGGATCTCGTTTCTGCTGGAGGACAGCGGCGCGCCGGTCCTGATCACCGACGAGAAGACCGCCGTGCCCGAGACCGCGGCACGCCTCCTCCGCATCGAGGATGTGGAGCGGGAGGAGAGCCCGGGCGGCGGGCCCGCCGCAGGCTCCGGGCCCTCCCCCGGCAACCTGGCCTATGTGATCTACACCTCGGGCTCGACGGGCCGGCCCAAGGGGGTCCTGGTCACCCACGGCAACGCCGTGCGCCTGTTCGCCGCCACGGCCGGCCGATTCGGCTTCGGCGAAGGCGACGCCTGGACCCTTTTGCACTCCTACGCCTTCGACTTCTCGGTCTGGGAGATCTGGGGCGCCCTGCTCTACGGCGGCCGGCTGGTCGTCGTCCCCCATTGGACGAGCCGCTCGCCGGAGAGCTTCCGCGGGCTGCTGCTCCGCGAGCGGGTGACCGTGCTCAACCAGACCCCCTCGGCCTTCCGCCAGCTTGCGCGGGCCGATGAGGAGGTCTCCGGCCCGGAGGGGGCGGACCGGCTCGCACTGCGCTGGGTGATCTTCGGGGGCGAGGCCCTGGAGCCCGCAACCCTCGGCCCCTGGCTCTCCCGTCATGGCGGCCACCGGCCGCGCCTGGTCAACATGTACGGCATCACCGAGACCACGGTGCACGTGACCTGGCGCGAGATGTCGGCGGCCGACCTCGACGGCCGCTCGAGCCCGGTCGGCCGCGCCATTCCGGACCTGCGCCTGCGGCTGCTCGACGCGCGCCTGGAGCCGGTGCCGATCGGCGCCGCCGGTGAGATCCACGTCGGCGGGCCGGGGCTCGCGCGCGGCTATCTCGGCCGTCCGGAGCTGACGGCCGAGCGCTTCGTCCCCGACCCCTTCTGCGGCCCCGGGAGCACCGGAGCCCGGCTCTACCGCACCGGCGACCTGGCGCGCCACCGGCCGGACGGCGAGCTTGAGTATCTGGGCCGCGCCGACCATCAGGTCAAGGTCCGCGGCCACCGCATCGAGCTTGGCGAGGTCGAGGCGGCGCTCGCGCGGCATCCGCAGGTGCGCGAGGCGGTGGTGGCGCTCCGGGAGGACCGGCTGGTGGCCTATGTGGTTCCGCGCGGCGCGGGCGCTGCCGGCCTCACCGCCGGCGGCCTCCGGTCCTCCCTGCGCGCCTGGCTGCCCGAGCCCATGCTCCCTGCGGCCTTCGTCATCCTCGATGCGCTGCCGGTCACGCCGCATGGCAAGGTCGACCGCCGCGCCCTGCCCGATCTGGGAAGCGCGCGGCAGGAGGCAGGGGCCTCCCGGGTGCCGCCCCGGGGGCCGGTCGAGGAGGCCCTGGCCGCGATCTGGGCAGAGGTCCTGGACATCGAGGCCGTCGACGCCCACGACAGCTTCTTCGATCTCGGCGGGCACTCGCTCCTCGCCACCCGCGCGGTCGCCCGCGTCCGGTCGGTGTTCGGGGTCGACGTGCCGTTGCGCTCGCTCTTCGAGGCGCCGTCGGTCTCCGGATTCGCGGCGGTGGTCGAGACGGCCCTGCGCGGCGGCAGCTCCACGCCCCCGCCGCCGGTCCCGATGGCGCGCGACACCCCGCCGCCCCTCTCCTTCGCCCAGCAGCGGCTCTGGTTCCTGCATCAGCTCGAGCCCTGGAGCGCGGCCTACAACCTCACGCAGGCTCTGCGGATCGACGGGCCGCTGTCGGCCGCCGGCTTGGCCCGCGCTCTGGCCGCGCTGGTGGCCCGGCACGAAGCGCTACGCACCACCTTCCCGGAGAGCGCCGGCGCGCCGGTCCAGGCGATCGCCCCGCCGCCGGAGAGCTGGCCGTTGCCGGTCGTGGACCTGGCCGGCCTGCCCACCGCGGTGCGCACCGCCGAGGCCCGCAGGCTCGCCGCCGAGGAGGCGCGGCGGCCGTTCGATCTCGCCGCGGGGCCGCTGCTGAGGACCGCGCTGCTGCACCTGGCGCCCGAGGAGCACCGGCTGCTCCTCGCCCTGCACCACGTGGTCACCGACGGCTGGTCGATGGGCATCCTGGTCGCAGAGCTGTCGGCGCTCTACCGGGCGGACCTCGCCGGGACCCCGGCCGACCTCCCCCCGTTGCCCATCCAGTACGCGGACTACGCCGTCTGGCAGCGCTCCTGGTTGTCCGGCGCAACTCTCGCGGCCGAGATCGCCCACTGGCGGGAGCGGCTCGCCGGAGCGCCGGTCCTGGCGCTGCCCACCGACCGGCCGCGGCCGGCGATGCCGCGCCGCCGCGGCGGGCGGTTGCCGCTCTCCCTGGGCGGAGGGCTGGCGCCGGGGATCAGGGCCCTGGCGCGGAGGGATCAGGCGACCCCCTTCATGGTCCTCCTGGCCGCCTTCCAGGCTCTGCTCGCGCGCTGGTCGGGACAGAGCGACGTCTGTGTGGGCACGCCGATCGCCGGACGGCGCCACCGCGAAACCGAGGGGATGATCGGCCTCTTCATCAATACCCTCGTGCTGCGGGGCGACCTCGGCGGCGACCCCACCTTCCCCGCGCTCGTGCGGCGGGCGCGCGCGGCGGCGCTCGACGCCTATGCCCACCAGGACGTACCGTTCGCGAGCCTGGTCGAGGAGCTCGCGCCGCAGCGCAGCCTCGCCTGGTCGCCGCTCTTCCAGGTGATGCTGGTGCTCGACCACGAGGCACCGCGGGTCGACCTCCCCGGGTTGCGCCTCACACCGGAGGCGGTGGGCTTCCACACCGCCAAGTTCGACCTGACGCTGGAGCTCGCGCCACGCCAGGAAGGGTTCGGCGGAGCCCTCGAGTACGACGCCGACCTGTTCGACGCTCCGACGGCCGGCCGTCTGCTGGGTCACTTCCCGGCTCTGCTGGAGGCGGCCTGCGCGAACCTCGGCCGTCCGCTGCGCGATCTGGTCCTGTTGAACGAGGCGGAGCGCCACCAGCTGTCGCGGGAGTGGAACGACACGGGCGTGGGGGCCGAGAGAGCACTGTTGATCCACGAGCTGTTCGCGCGGCAGGCTGCGGCCCGGCCGGAGGCCGTGGCTTTGATCTGGGGCGGTGAGCAGGTCCGCTACGGCGAGCTGGCCCGGCGGGTGAGCCGCCTGGCCCGCCGGCTGCGCCGCCTGGGCGTGGGGCCTGAGACGGTGGCGGGGGTCTGCCTGGAGCGCCGGCCGGAGCTGGTGGTCGCGCTGCTGGCGGTGCTCGAAGCGGGCGGCGCCTACCTGCCGCTCGACCCGGCCTATCCCCGGGAGCGGCTGGCCCTGATGCTGGAGGACTCCCGGGCCGTGGCGGTGATCAGCCGGCCGGAGCTGGAGACCGCTCTTCCCGGGTCCGTGCCGGTCTGCCGGGTGGAGAGCGACGGAGACGACGAGGAGACCGCGGGGGGGCCGGAGCGGACGGTCCGGGTCGATCCGGACCATCTGGCCTACCTGATCTACACCTCGGGCTCGACGGGCCGGCCGAAGGCGGTCGGCATCCGCCACGGCAGCGCGGCGATCCTGCTCGCCTGGGCCGAGGAGGTGTTCGGACCGGAGGAGCTGTCGCGGGTCCTGGCGGCGACGCCGGTCTCGTTCGACCTGTCCGTCTACGAGCTGTTTCTCCCGCTGAGCCGCGGCGGCACGGTGGTGCTGGCGGACAACGCCCTGGCCCTGCCGGGTCTGGATGCGGCGGTGACGCTGGTCAACACGGTACCGTCGGCCATGGCGGAGCTGCTGCGTCTGGGGCTGCCGCGGACGGTGCGGACGGTGAACCTGGCGGGCGAGGCGCTGCCGCGCTGGCTGGTGGACGAGCTCTACCGGACCGGTCACGTGGAGCGGGTCTACAACCTCTACGGCCCGTCGGAGGACACGACGTATTCGACCTTCGCGCGGGTGGCCCCCGGCGGACGCACGGTGCCGATCGGCCGGCCGGTCCGGGCCACACAGGTCTACGTGGTGGAGGGCCATTCCCTGCAGCCGTTGGGGGTTCCGGGCGAGCTGTGGATCGGAGGCGAGGGTCTGGCCCGGGGCTATGTGGGACGGCCGGATCTGACGGCGGAGAGGTTCGTGGCCGATCCCTTCGGTGCCGAGCCCGGCGCCCGTCTCTATCGCACGGGCGACCTGGTGCGCAGTCTGCCGGACGGCAGCCTGGAGTACCTGGGACGGCAGGACCACCAGGTCAAGGTGCGTGGCTTCCGGATCGAGCTGGGGGAGATCGAAGCGGCTCTCGCCGAGAACGCGGCGGTCGAGGCGGCGGTGGTCGTGTCCCGCGCGGATGGGGGAGAGCCGCGCCTGGTGGCCTACGTGGTTCCGGCCAGCTCGGAGCTCGATGCCCTGG
Organism: uncultured Holophagales bacterium; assembly: GCA_963842525.1. Classification (GTDB taxonomy): domain Bacteria; phylum Acidobacteriota; class Thermoanaerobaculia; order Multivoradales; family UBA5704; genus UBA5704. The sequence continues at coordinate 1,520,521 of CAWJGT010000003.1, read as the reverse complement.
AGCTGCGCGAGCAGCTCGGCCGGCGGCTCCCCCAGCACATGGTGCCCGCGGTCTTCGTGGAGCTCGCGGCCCTGCCGTTGACCCGCAACGGCAAGATCGACCGCACGGCCCTGCCCGCGCCGGAGCCTGCGGTCCCGCGGCCGGCCGGCGCCGCGCTGCGCACTCCGGTCGAGGAGCTGCTCGCCGGTATCTGGGAGGAGGTGCTCCGGGTCGAGCGGGTGCGGGCCGAGGACGACTTCTTCGCCCTCGGCGGCCACTCGCTCCTCGCCACCCGCGTCACCTCGCGGGTGCGCGACTCCTTCGGGGTCGAGCTGCCCCTCCAGGCCTTGTTCGAGCAGCCGACGCTCGCCGGGCTCGCCGCGCGCATCGCGGCGGCTCTCCAAGCGGGGGAGAGGCTGGAGCTGCCGCCGATCCTCCCCATCCCGCGCGACCGCGAGCTGCCGCTCTCCTTCGCCCAGCAGAGGCTCTGGTTCCTCCACCAATGGGAGCCGCACAACCCGGCCTACAACGTGCCCACCGCGCTGCGGCTCCAGGGGGACCTGGAGGCGCCGGTCCTGGCGCGGGTGCTGACCGAGGTCGTGCGCCGCCACGAGGTGCTGCGCACGTCCTTCGCCGCCGGGGACGGCGCGCCGGTCCAGCGCATCCATCCCGCGGCGGGGATCCCGCTGCCGCTGGTCGACCTCGCCGGGCTCCCGGAGCCGGTGCGCGAGCCCGAGGCGTACCGCCTGGCGCGGGATGAGGCCCGCCTGCCGTTCGACCTGGAACGCGCCCCGTTCCTGCGGGCCACGCTCCTGCGGCTGGGAGCCCGGGACCACCTGGCGCTCTCGACCATGCACCACATCGCGAGCGACGGCTGGTCGAGCGGCGTTCTGGCTCGCGAGGTGGGGCTCCTCTACCAGGCGTTTTCGGCCGGCCGCCCGTCGCCGCTCCCGGAGCTTCCGATCCAGTACGCGGACCATGCCGCGTGGCAGCGCCGGTGGCTGTCCGGCCAGGTGCTGGACGCCCAGATGGACCATTGGCGCCAGCGTCTGGCCGGAGCCCCGCCGGTCCTCGACCTCCCCACGGACCGGTCCCGCCCGCCGGTGCGCAGCCCGCGAGGCGCGGTCCGGAGCGCGGCCCTCGGCGCCGGGCCGTCGCGCGCCCTCCTGGCGCTCGGCCGCCGCGAGGGGGCCACCCTGTTCATGACCGTGCTCGCCGGCTTCGCGGCCCTGCTCGGCCGCGTCACCGGCAGCGAGGATCTGAGCCTCGGCACGCCGGTCGCCGGCCGCACCCGGGTAGAGACCGAGGGGCTGATCGGCCTCTTCATCAACACGCTGGTCCTGCGCACCGACCTCACGGGCGACCCCACCTTCCGCGACCTCCTGGGCCGCGCCCGGAAGAGGGCGCTCGATGCCCACGCCCACCAGGACCTGCCGTTCGAGAAGCTGGTCGAGGAGCTGGCGCCCGAGCGCAACCTCAGCCATACACCGCTGTTCCAGGTGATGTTCGTGCTCCAGAACACCCCGCGGCCGGCGCTCGAGCTCCCCGGCCTCACCCTGAGCCCGGTAGAGGCCCACAGCGGCGCCGCGAAGTTCGACCTGACGCTGAGCGCCGTGGAGGGGCCGGACGGAATCGGCTGCTCTCTGGAGTACGCGGCCGACCTGTTCGACGAGCCGACGGCCCTGCGCCTCCTCGGGAGCCTCCTCCTGCTGCTCGAAGGGGCGGCCACCGACCCGTACCGGCGCCTCTCGTCCCTGCCCCTCCTCTCGGAAGCCGAGCGCGCCCAGCTTCTGTGGGAGTGGAACGACACCCGCCTGGAGCAGCCCGGGGACCGGTGCCTGCACGAGCTCCTGGCCGAGCAGGCGGCGCGCCATCCCAACGCCCCGGCGGTGGTCTGCAAGGGGACCGAGCTCACCTACGGCGAGCTCGATGCGCGGGCCAACGCGCTCGCCTGGCGCCTCGCCGCCGCCGGTGTCGGCCCGGAGGTGAGCGTCGCGGTGGCCGCCGAGCGTTCCCCGGAGCTGCTCGTCGGGTTGCTCGCGGTGCTCAAGGCCGGCGGTGCCTACGTGCCGATCGATGCGTCCTATCCGGACGAGCGGCTCGCCTTCCTGCTGGCGGACTCCGGGGCGCGCCTGGTGCTCACCCAGGAGAAGCTCCTCTCCCGCCTCTCCGCCCTGGCCGGCGCTTCGGGCGCCGCGCCGGTCCTCTTGGAGGATGCCGGGGGAGCCGAGCGGGGTCCGGCTCCCGCCGTCCTCCCCGAGCACCCGGCCTATGTGATCTACACCTCGGGATCGACCGGCCTGCCGAAGGGCGTGGTCGTCCCGCACCGCGGGCTCGTCCACTATCTCACCTGGGCCGTGCAGGCCTACAGGGCGGCGGAGGGCCGGGGAGCGCCGGTCCACTCGCCGCTCGGCTTCGACCTGACGGTGACGAGCCTCTTCGCCCCCCTGCTCGCCGGCCGCACCGTCGTTCTGCTGCGTGAGGAGCGCGGGCTCGCGCCGCTGGTCGAGGCCCTCCGCGGCCCCGGCGGCTTCAGCCTCTTGAAGCTCACCCCCGCCCACCTCGCGGCGCTGGCGCCCGAGCTTCCGGCGCTGAAGCTCGCCGGATCGACTGGGGTGTTGATCCTGGGCGGCGAGGCCCTCGCGGGCGAGAGCTTGGCCCCCTGGCGCGACCGCGCACCCCGGACACGGCTGATCAACGAGTACGGCCCGACCGAGACCGTCGTCGGCTGCGCGGTCCACGAGGTGGCGCCGGGCTCCTCCCTCGCGGGACCGGTACCCATCGGCCGGCCGATCGCCAACACCGGGATCCATCTGCTCGACGCCGCCTGCGCCCCCGTCCCCATCGGCGTGACGGGGGAGATCTACATCGGCGGCCTCGGCCTGGCGCGCGGCTACCTGCGCCGCCCCGCGCTGACCGCCGAGCGGTTCGTGCCCCACCCCTTCGCCACGGCCCCCGGCGAGCGCCTCTACCGCAGCGGCGACCTCGCCCGGCGCCGCCCCGACGGAACCCTCGAATACCTGGGGCGGCGCGACGACCAGGTCAAGGTCCGCGGCTTCCGCATCGAGCTCGGCGAGATCGAGGCGGCGCTGGCGAGCCACCCGGACGTGGCGGCGGCCGCGGTGGCCGTGCGCGATGAAGAGGGGGACCGGCGGCTCGCGGCCTACCTGGTGCCACACCCGGGGCGGAGCCTTGCCGGCCCGGAGCTGCGGGCGTGGCTGGCCGGGCGCCTCCCCGAGCCCATGATGCCCTCCTCGCTCACGGTCCTCGAAGACCTGCCGCGCACCGCGCACGGCAAGGTCGACCGGGCGCGCCTGCCCGCGCCGGAGCCGGCGGCTCCGCGGCCGGCCGGCGCCGCGCTGCGCACCCCGGTCGAGGAACTGCTCGCCGGCATCTGGGAGGAGGTGCTCCGGGTCGAGAAGGTGCGGGCCGAGGACGACTTCTTCGCCCTCGGCGGCCACTCGCTCCTCGCCACCCGCGTCGTCTCGCGGGTGCGCGACTCCTTCGGGGTCGAGCTGCCGCTGCAAGCCCTGTTCGAGCAGTCGACGCTCGCGGGGCTCGCCGCGCGCATCGAGGCGGTGCGCCACGCGGGAGAAGGGCTGGAGCTGCCGCCGGTCATCCCCATCCCGCGCGACCGCGAGCTGCTGCTCTCCTTCGCCCAGCAGCGGCTCTGGTTCCTCCACCAGCTCGCCCCGGAGAGCGCGGCCTACAACCTGCCGTTCTCCTTCCTCCTGGCCGGACGGCTCGACGTGCCGGCGCTCGCGCGGGCCCTGTCCGAGGTAGTCCGCCGCCACGAGGTGCTGCGCACCAGCTTCCCGGGGCGCGGCGGCCGGCCGGTGCAGGAGATCGCGCACCCGGCGCCCGAGCCGCTGCCGGTCATCGATCTCACCGCTCTGGCCCCGGGGGTCCGCGAAGCCGCGGCCACCGCCCTGGCGGACGCCGAGGCGGCGCGCCCGTTCGATCTCTCGCGGCCTCCGGTGACCCGGGCCCGGCTGCTGCGGCTGGGCGAGGAGGAGCATGCCCTGCTCTTCACGATCCATCACGTGAGCGGCGACGGCTGGTCGGTCGACGTGCTGACGCGCGAGCTGACCGAGCTCTATGCCGCCTTCGCCACGGGGCGGACGCCGCGGCTGCCTGAGCTGCCCCTCCAGTACGCCGATTTTGCCTGGTGGCAGCGCCAGTGGCTGCAGGGCGAGGTCCTGGACGAGCAGATCGCCTTCTGGCGCCGGCAATTGGCGGGGGCGCCGCCGGCTCTCGACCTGCCCACCGACCGGCCGCGTCCTCCCGTCCCGAGCTTCCGGGGCGGCCGTGAGCGACGGTCGATCCCTGCCGCCGAGGCCGGCGCCCTGCGAGCCCTCGGCCGGCGGGCAGGAAGCACGCCGTTCATGACCCTCCTCGCCGGGCTCGCGCTCCTGCTCCACCGCTACTCCTCTCAGGACACGGTCGTGGTGGGCACGCCGATCGCCGGCCGCCGCCGCGCCGAGCTCGAAGAGCTGATCGGCCTGTTCGCCAACACCCTGGCCCTGCGCGTCGACCTCGTGGACGGGCAAGGCTTCCGCGACCTGCTCGCCCGGGTGCGCGACACCTCTCTCGCGGCCTATGCCCACCAGGATCTGCCGTTCGACAAGCTGGTCGACGAGCTGCAGCCGCAACGGGACATGAGCCGGGCACCGGTCTTCCAGGTGATGCTCGTGCTCCGGTATCCGCCGCAGCAGGCGCAGCCGCTGCCGGGCCTCACCCTGGGCAGCTTCGGTTCCGGCAACCCGGCCTCCCGCTTCGACCTGACTCTCGACTGCCTCGACCGGGGGGACCAGCTCCTCTGCGCCCTCGACTACAGCGCCGATCTCTTCGAGCCCGGGACCGCCGCGCGCATGCTGCGGCTGTTCGGACACCTGCTGGGCGCGGCGGCCGCCGCGCCCGATACGCCGATGGCAGACCTCCCGCTGCTCGATGAGGAGGAGCGGCAGCAGGTCCTGTGGCGCCGGACCGGGCCGCACCCTGCCGAGGAGAGCTGCCTGCACCAGCTCTTCGAGGAGCAGGCGGCCCGCCGCCCCGAAGCCGTGGCCGTGGTCAGCGACGCCGGGAGCCTGACCTACGGCGAGCTCGCGCGGCGGGCGGCGCGCCTCGCCCGGACCCTGGCCGATCTCGGCATCGGGCCGGAGTCGCGCGTGGGCGTCTGCCTGGAGCGCTCGGCCGAAGCCATCGCGGCCCTCCTTGGCGTGCTCGAGGCCGGAGGTGCCTACGTGCCGCTCGACCCGGACTGGCCGCGCGAACGCCTGGAGACGATTGCGGCCTCTGCCGGCCTCGCCGCCCTCATCACCCACGAGCGGTTCATCTCCGCCTTCACCGCGCCGGTTACCGGGCCGCAAACGGCGACGCCACCGGTCCTCGCGGTCGAGGCCGCGGCGGGTTCCGGCAGAGAGATCCCCCCGGGACCGGCATCCGCGCTGCCGGACGGCGCCGCCTATGTGATCTACACCTCGGGCTCGACCGGAGCCGCCAAGGGGGTGGTCGCCACGCACCGCGGCGCGGTCAACTTCGTTCGCGGCCTCTCCGCCGCCGTGAAGCTCGGACCGGACGACCGCCTGCTGCTGTTCGCGCCGCTCAGCTTCGACGCCTCGGTGCTGCAGATCTTCCCTGTCCTCGCCTGCGGTGGCTCCCTCGCCATCCATCCCGCCCCGCGGGAGCTGGGGAGCGGCGAGATCCTGGCCTTCTGCGAACGCCACGGCGTGACGGTGCTCGACCTGCCCGCAGCCCTCTGGCGGCAGTGGGTCGAAGAGGTGGCGGAGCGACGGAGCGCGCTGCCCGCCGGCCTGCGGTTCTTCCTGACCGGGGGCGAAAGCGTGCCCACGGCCCGCCTACGCACCTGGGCGGGGAGAGTTGCGGGCTCCGCCGGCTTCCTCTCCTCCTACGGCCCCACCGAGGCCACGGTGACAACGGCCCTGTTTCGCACCCGCGGTGGCGAAGCGGCAGCGCTCTCCTGGGAGACGGTGCCGATCGGCCAGCCGCTCCCCGGCACCTGGGTCCATCTCCTCGACCGGAGCCGCCGGCCCGTGCCGGCGGGCGTGCCGGGGGAGATCTACATCGGCGGCGCCGGGCTGGCCCGCTGCTACCTGGGGAGCCCCGGGCTCACGGCCGAGGCGTTCGTCCCGGTCCCCGAGGGCGCCGCTCCCGGCGAGCGCCTCTACCGCACCGGCGATCTGGCGCGCTGGCTGCCGGATGGACACCTCGAGTTCCTCGGCCGCGCCGATCATCAGGTAAAGATCCGCGGCTTCCGTGTGGAGCTGGAGGAGATCGAGGCGGTCCTGGCGCGCCACCCCGCCGTGCGGGAGGCCGTGGTGACCGCGCCGGAAGAGGCGAACGGCGTCCGCCGGCTGGTGGCCTACTTCACTGCCGAGGAGGCCGCCCCGCCTGCGCCCGTCGAGCTGCGGACCTTTCTTGCCGCCGCGCTTCCCGACTTCATGATCCCGTCGGCGTTCGTCCTCCTCGACGAGATGCCGCTGCTCGCGAGCGGCAAGGTGGACCGCCGGGCGCTGCCGGCCCCCGATCACGCCCTGCTCCGCCGCAGCAGCGAGCACCAGCCTCCCCGCACCGCGGTCGAGCGGGTCCTCGCCGGGATTTGGCAGCAGGTGCTGGGCGTCCCCGAGGTCGGTGCCTTCGACGACTTCTTCGAGCTGGGCGGCCATTCGCTGCTCGCCACCCAGGTCGCCAGCCGCATCCGCGACGAGCTGGAGGTCGACCTGGAGCTGCGCCAGATCTTCGAGGCGTCGACGATCGCGACGCTGGCCGAGGCGCTCCTCGCCGACCCTGCGCGGCGCGATCACGTGACCCGCTCCGCCGAGCTGACCCTGGAGCTCGCAGAGCTGCCGGACGACCAGATCGAGGCGATGTTGACCCAGGCGCAAGGGGACCTGCCATGACCGAGGCCCTGTCCACCTCCGACAAGCGGCGCCTGCTGCGCGCCCGGCTCCTGCGCAAGGAAGGCTTCGCCGCCGAGGCGCCGCAGCGGATCCCCCGCCGCGCCGGGACCGGGCCGGCCCGCCTCTCCTTCGGCCAGCAGCGGCTCTGGTTCCTGCACCAGCTCGACCCGGTAAGCCCGGCCTACAACCTGATGGAAGCGGTTCACCTCCGCGGCGATCTCGACGGACCGGCTCTCCAGCGCGCCCTGGCCGAGGTCGTCCGCCGGCACGAGGCGCTGCGCACCACCTTTCCGGCCACGGACGGAGAGCCGGTCCAGGCCGTCCAACCCTGGACAGGGACGGGGCTGCCGCGGGCCGACCTCGCGGCGCTTCCCGAGGCCGCCTGCGCGGCCGAGATGGCCCGCCTGGCCGGCGCGCTGCGCCTCCAGCCATTTGATCTTGCGCGCGGACCCCTCTTCGTGCCGCTCCTCCTGCGCCTGGGTACGGACGAGCATGTCCTCGTCCTGGGTATGCACCACGCCGTCTCCGACGGCTGGTCGATGGGCCTCCTGGTGCGCGAGCTGACCACGCTCTACGCCGCCGGGCTCCCATCGCCGCTGCCGGAGCTGCCGATCCAGTACCCGGACTTCGCCGAATGGCAGCGGGGCCACCTCCAGGGAGAGGTGCTGGAGTCGCACCTGCGCTTCTGGCGGGAGCGCCTGGCGGGCGCCCCCACCGCCCTGGAGCTGCCGGCCGACCGGCCGCGCCCCCCGGTGCAGACCTTCCACGGCCGCCGCGAGCCCGTGGCCGTGCCGGCCGCCACCGCCGCGGCCCTCCGCGAGGTCGCCCGCGCGTGCGGTGCCACGCCGTTCATGGCCCTGGCGGCGGCGTTCGGCACCCTGTTGCTGCGCGCCACCGGACAGGAGGACCTTCTGATCGGCACTCCCGTCGCGGGCCGCAACCGCCCAGAGATCGAGAGCCTCATCGGGTTCTTCGTCAACACCCTGGTGCTGCGCCTCGACCTCGCGGGCGACCCCCTCTTCCAGGATCTCCTGCCGCGGATCCGCGCCATGGTGATGGATGCCGGCACGCACCAGGACCTGCCGTTCGAGAAGCTGGTGGACGCCCTCGACCTCCCCCGGGATCTGTCGCGCAGCCCGCTGTTCCAGGTGGTGCTCACCTTCCAGAACCTGCCGGCGGCAGGGGGTGAGAGGCCGGACGGCCTGGCCCTGAGCCCCTACGGCTTCGAGGTGCGCACGGCGCAGTTCGACCTCCATCTCATCCTCATGGAGGGGCCGCGTGGCATCGAAGGGGACCTGGAGTACCGCACCGACCTGTTCGATCCGCCGACGGCACAGCGGTTCGCCCGCCGCTTCGAGGCATTGGTGGCAGCGGCCGCCGCCCAACCCCTGCTCCCGCTGTCGGCCCTGCCCCTGCTCTCCGCCGCCGAGGCCCACCAGGTCGAGCGCGAGTGGAACGACACCCTCTCGGGCTATCCCGAGCTTTCCGGGGAGCCCTCGCTGCACGGGCTCGTGGCCGCGCAGGAGCGGCGGACCCCCGGGGCCGTGGCCGTCACGTTCGAAGGCCGCGGCCTGACCTGGGCGGAGCTCGGGAGCCGCGCCCGCGCGCTCACCGCCCGCCTGCGTGCCCTGGGCTGCGGCCCCGAGAGCCGGGTGGGGATCGCCATGGAGCGATCCGCCGAGCTGATGGTCGCCCTCCTCGGCACTCTCGAGGCCGGGGCCGCCTACGTGCCCCTCGACCCCGACTACCCGCGCGACCGGCTGGCCTATCTGCTGGAGGACTCCCGGCCGGCGGCCCTTCTGACCCAGGAGCGGCTGCTGCCGTCGCTGCCCCCGTTCGCCGGGCCGGTGCTCTGCCTCGATGCCTTCGAGGAGACCGCGGAGCCTGGTCCCGAGGTTCCGGCCGGCGGCTCGGGGCTCGCCTATGTGATCTACACCTCCGGCTCCACGGGGCGGCCCAAGGGGGCCATGGTGCACCACCGGGCGATCGTCAACCGCCTGGTCTGGATGCAGGACGCCTACCGCCTGACCCCGGCGGACACGGTGCTCCAGAAGACCCCGTTCAGCTTCGACGTCTCGGTCTGGGAGCTCTTCTGGCCGCTGCTCGCCGGCGCCCGGCTGGTCCTGGCGCGGCCGGGCGGTCACCGCGACCCCGCCTATCTGGCCGGCCTGATCCGGGCCGAAGGAGTCACGGTGCTGCACTTCGTCCCGTCCATGCTCCAGGCCTTCCTGGAGGAGGCGGATCTCCCGGCCTGCAGGACCCTCCGGCTGGTCGTGGCGAGCGGCGAGGCTCTCCCGGCCGAGCTCGCGCGGCGGTGCGGCGAACGCCTGCCGGCGGCCCGTCTGGAGAACCTTTACGGTCCGACCGAGGCCGCCGTCGACGTCACGCGCTGGAGCTGCGCCGGTGCCCGGACGCCGGTTCCGATCGGCCGCCCGATCGCCAACACCCGCATTCACCTGCTCGACACGGGTGGGCGGACGGCCCCGCTCGGCGTGCCGGGCGAGCTGTGCATCGGCGGCTTGAACGTGGGCCGGGCCTACCTCGACCGGTCCGCGCTGACGGCCGAGCGGTTCGTGCCCGATCCGTACGCCGGCCCGGGCGAGCCGGGAGCCCGCCTCTACCGCACCGGCGACCTCGCCCGCACCCGGATCGACGGCGCCATCGAGTACCTGGGGCGGATCGACCACCAGGTCAAGGTGCGCGGCTTCCGCATCGAGCTGGGCGAGGTCGAGAGCGTGCTGGCGGAGCACCCGGAGGTGCGCGAGGCCGTGGTGCTCGCCCGCGAGGACGGCGGCACGAAGCGGCTGGTGGCCTACATCGTCCCCGCGCCGGACCGCTCCCCTTCGCTGGAGACCCTGCGCCGCTTCGCCGCCGAGCGGCTTCCCGACTACATGCTGCTCGCCGCCTGCGTGCGGCTGGACGCCCTGCCGCTATCGCCCAACGGCAAGCTCGACCGCCGGGCCCTTCCCGCCCCGGACCCGGCAACGCCGGAGACCGCCTACGAGCCCCCGGCCACCGCCCGCGAGGAGATCCTCGCGAGCCTCTGGGCCGAGGTCCTCGGTCTCGACCGGGTCGGCGCGCTCGACAACTTCTTCGCCCTGGGCGGCGACTCGATCTTGAGCATCCGCCTCCTCTCCCGCGTCCGGCAGACGGGGATGCACCTGACCCTGCAGCAGCTCTTCCAGCATCAGACCGTGCGGGACCTGGCCCGCGCCGCCAGCCTCGCAGCAGAGCCGCCGCTCCGGACCGCGCCGTTCGATCTGGTGACGGCGGAGGAGAGGGAGCGTATGCCCGCGGGCGTCGAGGATGCCTACCCCCTCTCGCGCCTGCAGGCGGGCATGCTCTTCCACAGCGAGCTCACCCCGGAGAGCGCCGTCTATCACGACATCTACACCAACCATCTCCGCGCGCCGTTCGACAGCGGGCTGCTCCGCCGCGCCTTCGAGCACGTCGTGACCGCTCACCCGGTGCTGCGCACCTCGTTCGACATGATCAGCTTCGGCGAGCCCCTCCAGCTCGTGCAGCGCGAGGTGGGGCTCGATCTGGAATTCGGGGACCTGCGCGCCCTCGACCCCGGGCGGCAGGAGGAGGCCCTGGCGGCCTGGACCGAGGAGGAGAAGCGGCGGCCCTTCGAATGGGCCTGTGCCCCCCTGGCGCGCTTCCGCATCGACCGGCGGAGCGAAGAGAGCTTTCAGCTCTCCATGAGCTTCCACCACGCCATCCTCGACGGCTGGAGCGTGGCGACGCTGATGGCGGAGCTGTTCCGGACCTACCTGGCCCTGCTCCGGGGGGACGAGCCTCCCGCGCTGGGAACGGGCGGCTCCTACCGGCAGTTCGTGGCGCTCGAACGCCAGGCCGCGGCCTCCGAGGACAGCCGCAGATACTGGCGCGATCTCCTCGCCGGCGCCAGGGTCTCGCCCATCGCCCGCTGGCACCCCCTGCCGGGCCGGCAGGGAGAGCGCGGCGCCGGGCTCGTGGAGGTGCCGCTGCCGCCCGGGCTGAGCGAGGACCTGCGGGCCCTCTCCCGCGCCTCCGGCCTGCCCTTGAAGAGCGTGCTCCTCGCCGCCCATTCGCGGGTGCTGTCGGTGCTCTCCGGGTCCGAGGAGGTGGTCAGCGGCATGGTCAGCAACGGCCGGCTCGAAGAGGACGAGGGCGAGCGGGTGCTGGGCCTCTTCCTCAACACGCCTCCCGTCCGCCTGCGCCTTGCCGGAGGCACGTGGCGGGAGCTGGCGCGGCAGGCCTTCGAGGCGGAGAGCGGAATGCTCCCGCACCGGCGGTATCCCATGGTGGACCTCCAGCGCGAAATGGGCGGCCGGCCGCTCTACGAGGCGGCGTTCGGGTACGTGCACTTCCACATCTACCAGGGGTTGGAGCAGTTCCCGGAGATCAGCACCCTGGGCGGCACGTACCACGAGGAGATCAACTTCACCTACATGGCGAGCTTCAACCTCGACCCCTTCGGCTCCCACCTCCTTCTGCGCCTTCAGTACGACCGGGCCGAGCTCCATCCCGACCAGATGAGCGCGGCCGTGCGCCGCTACGAGGCGGCTCTGGCCAGCTTCGCCTCCGCGCCCGACGCGCGCTACGAGGAGGTCGCTCTGCTCCTCGACGCGGAGCGCCGGCAGCTCCTGGATGGCGCAGAGGCCCTCGGGGCCTCCGATCCGCCTCTCCTGCATCGCTGGTTCGAGGCCACGGCGGCGCGCCGTCCCAACGCCGAGGCGGTCCGCGGCGAGGGGCAGGCCCTCACCTACGGCGAGCTCGACCGCCGCGCCAACCGGCTCGCCCGCTTCCTGGTGCGCCTGGGCGTGGGGCCGGAGAGCCGGGTGGCGCTCTGCGTCGGCCGCTCTCCCGGGATGGTGGTGGGCCTCCTCGGCATCCTCAAGGCGGGCGCCGCCTACGTTCCCCTGGATCCCGACTACCCGTCCGAGCGGCTCGCCTTCCTGCTCGCCGACTGCGTGAGCCGCGTGCTGGTCACCGAGCCGCACGTGCGCGACCGCCTGCCCGCGGCCGGAGGCCTCGCGGTGGTCGATCTCGAAGCAGACCGCGCCGCCATCGAGACAGAGAGCGGCGAGCCGCTCCCCGCCGGTCCGGGGGAGCCGCGGGCTGGCAACGCCGCCTACGTGATCTACACGTCCGGCTCGACCGGCCGGCCCAAGGGGGTGGTGGTCACCCACGGCAACGCCGCCCGCCTGCTCACCGCCACCGAGCCCTGGTTCGGCTTCTCCCCCGACGACGTCTGGACCCTCTTCCACTCCTCCGCCTTCGACTTCTCGGTCTGGGAGGTCTGGGGAGCCCTCGCCTATGGCGGCCGGCTGGTGGTCGTGCCGTTCTGGGTGAGCCGGTCGCCGGACGTGTTCCTCGCGCTCCTCGAAAGCGAGCGGGTGACGGTGCTCAACCAGACGCCCTCGGCGTTCCGCCAGCTCGTCCAGGCGGAACGGGAGGCGGCCTCCCCCAGGAATCTGGCCCTGCGCTGGGTGATCTTCGGCGGCGAAGCCCTGGACCTCCAGTCCCTGGCCCCCTGGTTCGAGCGCCATGGCGACGAGCGCCCCCGGCTGGTCAACATGTACGGCATCACCGAGACGACCGTGCACGTCACCTGGCGGCCGCTCGCCGCGGCGGACCTCGCGGACGGATCCGGCAGCGTCGTGGGGGTCGCCATCCCCGATCTGCGGACCTGCGTCCTGGACGGCCACGGCCAGCTCGCGCTCCCGTTCGTGCCGGGGGAGATCCACGTGGCCGGCCGCGGGCTCTCCCGCGGCTATCTCGGCCGTCCCGACCTCACGGCGGAGCGGTTCGTCCCGGACCCCTGGAGCCCGGAGCCCGGCGGGCGCCTGTACCGCACCGGCGACCTGGCGCGGGCCCTCTTCACCACCGCCGGGAGGGACCTGGAGCACCTCGGCCGGGTCGACCAGCAGGTGAAGGTACGGGGGTTCCGCATCGAGCCGGGCGAGATCGAAGCGGCCCTCGCGCGCCATCCCGCGGTCGCCGAGGCGCGGGTGGTCGCCCGCGAGGGCGCGGACGGAGACCGGCTCCTGGCCGCCTATCTGGTGCCGCGGCCCGACCGCGCCCTGCCGGTGCTCCAGCTCCTGCGCCTAGAGCGTGAAGGGAGGACCGACGGCCGCCCTCTCCACGAGCTTCCCAACGGCATGCCGGTCTTCCATCTGAACCGCAGCGAGACCGAATTCCTCTACCGCGAGATCTTCCTGGAGCAGAGCTATCTGCACCACGGCATCCGGCTCGAGGAGGACGCCTGCATCTTCGACGTGGGGGCCAACATCGGCCTGTTCTCGGTCTGGGCGGCCCGCCACCTGCGCCGCGCCCGGTACTACATCTTCGAGCCCATCCCGCAGGTCTGCGAGCCGCTGCGGCTGAACACCGAGCTCTACGGGCTCGACGCCCGCGTCTTCGAGTGCGGCCTGGCCGCCGCCCAGGGCCGCGCCGAGCTCGTCTACTACCCCCACGTCTCGGTCATCTCCGGCCGCTTTGCCGACGCCGCCGAAGAGCGGGAGGTGGTCCGCTCCTTCCTCATCGACGGCGAGGCGCAGGCGGACGGCGTCGATCTCGAGGAGCTCCTGGACGAGCGGCTGACCAGCCAGACCGTCGACTGCGAGCTCAAGACTCTGTCGCAAGTCATTGCGCAGGAGGGGGTCGAGCGGATCGACCTGCTCAAGATCGACGTGGAGAAGAGCGAGATGGAGGTCCTCGCCGGCCTGGCCGAGGAGCACTGGCCACGGGTCCGCCAAGTCGCGGTGGAGGTCCACGACCTCGACGGGCGCCTGGCCGAGGTTACCGGGATGCTCGAGCGCCGCGGCTTCCGGGTGGCGGTCGAGCAGGACGCGGCGCTGCGGCGGACCCGGCTGTACAACGTCTTCGCCGTGCGGCCCGGGGACCGGGAGGCACCGCCGGCCCTCCCCGGGAACGCGGACGAGCGCTTTGCCTGGAGCAGCCTCCAAGGGCTCGTCGATTCGGTGCGTGCCGCGCTCCAGGATCGGCTGCCGGACTACATGGTACCGAGCGCCTTGATCCCGCTCGACCATATGCCGCTCACCGTCCACGGCAAGCTCGACGTGCGCGCACTCCCCGCGCCGGGCTCCGACCGGCTGGACCTCGCGCGCCCCTTCGTGGCTCCGCGCACCCCCACCGAGGAGCTGCTCGCCCGGATCTGGGCCGAAGCGCTCGCTCTGGAGCGTGTGAGCGTCGACGATGAGTTCCTCGAGGTGGGAGGCCACTCGCTGGTGGCCATGCAGCTCGTGTCGCGGATCCGCAGCGCTTTCCAGATCGACCTTCCGCTGCGCGCCTTCTACGAGACGGGCACGATTGCCCGCCTGGCAGAGAAGATCGAGAACATCGAAGAGAGGAAGACGAGCGCCCCCGAGGTTCCTCGCATCGCCGAGGGACCGGTCGACCGCGCGGCGCCTGTGCCGCTGACCGACGCCCAGGAGGTCTTCTGGATCGGCCACAGCGGCCTCTTCGACCTCGGCGGCTCCGGCCCGAACGTCTACATCGAATACGAATTTCCCGAGTCGGCCTGGACCTTCGCCCCGGCCCTGGAGCAGGCCCTGCAGCGGGTCGTCGCGCGGCACGAGCTCCTGCGCACTGTCGTGCTCCCGGACGGCCGGCTGGAGGTCCTCGCGGAGCTCCCCGCCTGCAGCGTCGGCGTGGAGGACCTGAGCGGCTGGCCGGCTGAGCGCGTCGAGCGCCACCTGGAAGCCGTCCGCGACGAGCTGCGCTACGCCCGCCCGGCCGCCGGCCGCTGGCCGCTCTTCGAGATCGTCGTCCACCAGCTCGACAACGGCCGGGTGCGTCTCCACGCCCGCTTCGACGCCCTGCTGATGGACGGCCACACGCGCGGCCTTCTCGTTTCCGAGCTGATCGCGATCCTCAACGGCGGCGAGAGCGCGCTGCCGGCCCTGGAGATCTCCTATCTCGACTGGGCGCGCGCCATCGACGGCTTCCGCGCCACCGCGACCTACGAGCGCTGCCGCGCCTGGTGGATGGACCGCCTTCCCGCGCTGCCGCCGCCACCCCGCCTGCCGCTGGCGCGCGACCTCGGTCCCGAGACCGTGCCGCGCATCGAGTGGCGGCGCCAGCGCCTGCTGGAGGCGGACGACTGGCTCTCCCTCCGGCAGCGCGCCGCCCAGGAGGGGCTCACCCCGGCCGGCCTGCTGACCGCCGCCTTCGCCGAGACGCTGACCGGATGGTGCGCCGCGCCGCGTTTCACGCTCGGCGTGGTCGGCGTCTACCGGCCGGAGGTCCACCTGCAGATCTCGCGCCTGCTCGGTACCTTCACCAGTCTGCACCTGCTGGCGGTGGAGGGCGGCGCCGGCGCGCCGGGGACGTTCCGCACGCGGGCCCGGCGCCTCCAGCAGCGCCTGGCCGAGGACCTCGAGCACCGGCACTTCCCCGGCTACCGGGCGCTGCGCGAATGGAACCGCCGGCGCGGCTGCGGCGCCCGTGCCCTCCTGCCGGTGCTCTTCGACAGCATCGTGGACCAGACCCCGGCCGCCCCGCGGCAGCCGGAGACCGAGGCCGGGGAGGCGCCGCGCTTCGACATCGACCTGACGCAGACGGACGTGCGGATCTCGCTCCCGCAGGTGCTGCTGCTCTGCGTCACCCTGGAAGGCGACGATGGGCGGCTGGACCTGATCTGCCAGGCGGTGGAGGAGGTCCTCCCTGCAGAACTGGTCCCGGATCTGCTCGCCGGCTACCGCCGTCTGCTCGAACGCCTCGCCCGGGAGCCCGAGAGCTGGGACGAGGCGTCTCCGACCCCGCCCCCCGGCCGGCCCCTCGACTTCCCGCCGGAGCCGCTCCCCGAATGCCTGGGCTACAGCGCCGATCCGCGGCGGATCGAGGCGGCCCTGGCCGGCCATCCGGAGGTGCGCGAGGCCGCCGTGGCCTGGCGGGAGGGAACCGCAGCCGGCGGACGGCTGCTCGCCTGGCTGGCCGCCCCAGAGGACCGCGCTCCGTCCGACGACGAGCTGCGCCGCCATCTGCGCGCCTGCCTGCCCGCGCACCTCGTCCCCGACGCCTTCGTACGCCTGGAGGCGCTGCCGCGCACGGCCGGAGGGGACGTGGACCTCGCCGCCCTGCCGGTCCCGCCGCAGCCGCCGGCCCGCGTCGCCGCGGGCTGGGACGAGGTGGAAGCCGCGCTGGCCGGCCTCTGGGAGAAGCTCCTGGGCCGGCGCCCCGAGAGCTCGCGGGACGACTTCTTCGCCTTGGGGGGCGACTCGCTGCAGGCGGTCCGGCTCCTGGCGCAGATCGCCGGGCGCTGGAGCCATGCGGTGCCCGTGGCGGACCTCTTCGCCCGTCCCACGCTGGAGGGATTGGCCCGGGTGGTGCGGGAGAGCGCGCCGCGCCCCTCCGCCCTCCGGCGGCTCGGCGGCTGGCTCCGCGGCGCCATGTCTCCCAAAGCGGGCAGATCAGGGTCGTAGGAAGGAGAGCAGATGGCAAGGAAGAGCGCATCGCACGGGCTGCGGATCTACGGCACGATCTGGGCCGGGCAGACGATATCCAACCTGGGCACCGGCCTCGGCAGCTTCTCGCTGGGGGTCTGGCTCTTCCAGCAGACCCGGTCCGTGACCCAGTTCTCGGGAATGATGCTCGCGGCCACGCTCACAGCCCTGGTGCTCACCCCGGTCGCGGGCTCGATAGCCGACCGCTTCGACCGCCGCCGCGTCCTGCTCCTGTGCAACCTGGGCTCCGCGGCCGCGACGCTGCTCATGGTCGCGGCCCTGTACACCGGGCGGATGCAGCCGTGGTACGCCTACATCGTCGCCGCGGTGATGACCGCCTTTGCGGTTGTCCAGGGGCCGGCCTTCATCGCCTCGGCCAGCGCGCTGGTGCCACGCCACCTGCTCGTGCGCACCAGCAGCCTGTCGCAGACCGCCGCGGCCATCACCGGCATGGCGGCGCCGCTCCTCGCCGGCATCCTGATCGGCAAGATCGGCGTCCACGGCGTGATCCTGATCGACTTTTTCACCTTCCTGATCGCCGCCCTGTCCGTGCTGATCGTGCGCATCCCGCGGCCGCCCGCTTCCGGGACCGGGACCCAACCGTTTTGGCACGACTCCCTGCTCGGCTGGCGCTACATCCGGGAGCGCCCCGGGCTCTTCAGCCTGCTCCTGCTGTTCGGGATCGCCAGCTTCGCGCTCGGCATCGTGCAGGCGCTGCTGACGCCCCTGATCCTCAGCTTCGCCACCCCCGAGCAGCTCGGCACCGTGAATTCCGCCGGCGCCGCCGGCCTGCTGCTCGGCGGCCTGCTCCTCACCGTCTGGGGAGGGCCACGGCAGCGCGTCTGGGGGATCTTCGGCGCCATGGTCGTCCAGGCGCTGATCCTCTTCCTCGGCGGCCTGCAACCCAGCATCCCGCTCGTCGCGGGGGCCGTCTTCGCCTTCATGATGACCGGGCCGTTCGTCGGGAGCGCCACCCAGGCGATCTGGCAGAGCAAGGTGACGCTCGACCTCCAGGGCCGCGTCTTCGCCATCCGCGGCCTTGTCGTCTCTGCGTCGCTCCCCCTCGCCTTCGCCGTCGCCGGGCCGCTCGCCGATAAGATCTTCGAGCCGATGCTCGCGCCGGGCGGCGCGCTCGCCGGCTCTGTCGGCCGGCTCATCGGCGTGGGGGAGGGGCGCGGCGTCGGCTTCCTCTTCATGGTGATGGGAGCCTTCATCCTCCTGGCCGTCTGCGTCTCGTTCCTCAACCCCCGGCTGCGGCACGTCGAGACCGAGCTGGCGGATGCGCCGCGGCCTGAATTGGCCAGCGTTGGCGCGCCTCTTGCCGAGGCGATGCCCGAGACATCGACCGCCGTCGGCTGAGCCGCTTGGTAATGATCAAAGCTGCGAGGAAATGCGTTGAAGAACGACGAGTTCTAACGACCCAACGGTGTGCTGGAGGTGGATATCCGGAGCTTCTTCGACGAGCTGGGACCGGCGCAGCTCTAGCTTCGCGAAGCCCCTTGCCCGACCGCGCGTCCCCGCGGCTGGATTCTCCGTCCCCACATGCGGACTTCGAGCCGCGTCAGGCGGACCACGGTCCGCGTCGCTGGGACCACCGGTATGGCGCACGGCTCGAGGTCCGTGTCACTGGGACCACAGCCCGCGCAACAGGGAGCACAGTCCCAGTGGCTGGGAGCGCGCTCCGCGTGACTGGGAGCGCGCTCCGGGTCACACGGACCTCGGGCGTGGCGCGGGGACCACGGTCCGTGTCACCGGGACTGCGCTCCGCACATGAGGGACCACGGTCCGCGCAGCGGGGCGCCGCCCTCAAGGCGAGGGCGCCAGGGTGGCGAGGACCAGCAGGCGCTCGTCGCCAGTGTTGCGCACCAGGCCGATCAGCGCATGGAAGGTGTTGAGGATGAAGCGGGGATTGAGCTGACTCCGCAGAGCTTCGAGCTCCGCTCGCGCACGCATGGTCTCGGCGCGGGCGGCGCGCGCCGCCTGCTCACGGCTGGCGGCCGCGAGCTCCTCGCCGATTTCGCTGTACTTGCGCGTGCACAACACGTGGACAATCCCGGCCAGACTCCGATGAAGGACGGCCCAGGCTAGGCTCTGCCCGCGCGTCCTCAACGAAAAGCGCTCCTCCGTCCGTCTCAATACCAGGAGGTTTCGATCATGAGATGGCAGATTCCCTTGCGGACAGGAGCAGCAGTCTCCTTGTCGCTCGTATGCTGTATGCACAACAGCGCCGCACAGGGTCCTGTTGTGGCCCCGAGCAAAGTCATTGTCGGGGAGATCCAGGTCCCCGAGGTCTCGGGCACGGCGTTCCTGCCAGGCGACCGTCTTCTCGTCGTCGCCGATGAGGGCGAGTCGGTCTTGCTGCTGCAGCAGGCCACGGAGCGACTGAAGACCGGAACAGTGAAGAAAACCGATTTCCAATCGTTGGCGATGAATGGAAAGCTCAAGGGCATCGACGGCAAGCCCCGGGGGCTGGATGACTTGGAGGACGTGGCCTGGGACCGGCAGTCGAACGTTTTCCTCGTTACCTCCCACAGCGTCAATCGCACGGGCAAAGGCCGGGACGAGAAGCCCGAGCGATACGCGATCGTCCGCCTGGCTATCGGAGCCGACGGTGTCACGGTGGACAAAGCCCCTGTGCTCGATCTGATGGTGCCCTCCAAGCTCCAGGAGGCGACGAAACGCACATCGGCCCAGTCCGGCTTCAACATCGAAGGAGCGGCCTGGAACCAGGAGGGGCACCTGCTGCTGGGGCTGCGCTCGCCGACAGAGACCTTCGGTAAGAGTCGGAAGCCCGACTCGAACGAGGATGCCATCGTGCTGGAGGTCAAGGACCCGAGCGCGAATCCCTTGAAGGCTGAGGTCAAGGCGTCTCTGAATCTGAAAGGAAGCGGAATCCGAGGGATGTTCTATGACCCCGAAGTGCACGGCCTTTGGATCCTGGCGGGGCTTTCTCCGGATCCCCCGGACGGCATGGTTCAAGCCAAGTGGTTTCTCTGGTTTCTCCCTGACGGCGGCACCCCGCAGCCGAGAGAGCTGCCTCAGGAGACGGCAACCTTCGCCAATGCAGAGGCCGTGGCCCGAGTTTTCATCGGCAAGACGCCGCATCTCCTGCTGGTGGAAGATGGCCCCGAGGTCAGTCGGTATGTGCTCTTTCCTGTTCCCCAAAAGTAGGGCTCGCAGCAAGCCCCCGCCTCGGAGGTGGCAGCCGCAGGGGGCGCCGGGGTGACCGAGGCGGATCCTGCGTTTAGGTGCCGAGTTGTCCCACATCTTCCCCTTTGTGCACTAGACATTCTGAAAGGCCGCAGTGCGCTACTGTGAGCTCCGCTGTTGAGAAAAGGGGAAATCATCGCCGTATCAGCTCCAGGATTCCAGACCGTCGACGAGGCGCTCCGCGAGCGGGCCCGCTGCCACCCTGAGCGCCAGGCCTTCACCTTCCTGCAAGACGGCGCAACCGAAGCCGAGCACCTGACGTGGAGCGATCTCGACCGGCGGGCCAGGACGATCGCCGCCGCTCTCCAGGTTTCCTGCGCACCCGGGGACCGGGCCCTGCTGCTCTTTCCGCCCGGCCTCGATTTCGTCGCGGCTTTCTTCGGCTGTCTGTACGCGGGGATCGTGGCTGTGCCGGCCTATCCGCCGCGTTCGGCGCGAGCGTTCCCCCGCCTGCGCGGCCTCGTCGAGGACTGCCGGCCCGCCGTTGCCGTCACCGCGTCCACATGGCTCCCTCGCCTGCGCAATGGGCTCGCAACGGATCTTGCCACGGGACCGCTCCCCTGGTTGGCCGCAGACGACCTTTCCCCCCTGCGCGCGTGGCTAGATCCCGGGACGGGCCGCGACGATCTGGCGTTCCTGCAGTACACCTCGGGCTCGACGTCCGCCCCGAAAGGGGTCATGGTCAGCCACGGCAACCTGGTGCACAACCAGAACCTGATTCAGGAGGCCTGCGGCCACTCCCACGACTCCGTGTTCGTCTCCTGGCTCCCCCTCTATCACGACCTCGGCCTGATCGGTCAGGTGTTGCAGGCGGCCTGGACGGGTGCCTCCTGCGTGCTCATGGCGCCGGTCGCGTTCCTGCAGCGCCCGCTGCGTTGGTTGGAGGCGGTCTCCCGCTACCGCGCGACCACCAGCGGCGGCCCGAGCTTCGCCTATGACCTCTGTGTGCGCAAGGCCGCCGGGGCGGATCTCTCGGGGCTCGATCTGTCGTCGTGGCGCGTCGCCTTCAATGGCGCCGAGCCGGTGCACGCCGCGACGCTCGAGCGCTTCGCCGCGGCGTTTGCGCGCTGCGGATTCCGCGCGGCGTCCGCCTATCCCTGCTACGGCCTGGCCGAGGCGACACTGATGGTCTCGGGCGGCGATCCGGACCGGCTGCCGGTCGTGGGCCGGTTCGGCGCTGCGGCGCTGGCGGCGGGGCGGATCGAGGTGCCGGTTGGCGATGAGCCGGCGCGGCGGCTCGTCGGCTGCGGCCGGCCGCTCGGCGGGCAGCGGGTGGTGATCGTCGACCCATCGATGGGAACGCCGGGCGAGCCCCTGGCCGCGGACCGCGAGGGCGAGATCTGGATCGCCGGGCCGAGCGTGGCACAGGGGTATTGGGGCCGTCCCGAGGAGACCGCCGCAACGTTCGGCGCCCGTCTGGCCGGGGGAGAGGGTCCCTTCCTGCGCACCGGCGATCTCGGCTTTCTGGCGGACGGCGGGCTCCTGATCACCGGCCGCCTCAAGGACCTCATCATCCTGCGCGGGCGCAACCTGCATCCCCAGGACATCGAGCGGACGGCCGAGGCCAGCCATCCCGACCTGCTGCCTGGAGGCGGCGCCGCCTTCGGCGTGAACGCAGACGACCCGGAGACCCCGGAGACGCCGGAGGCCCCGGAAGACACCGAGCGGCTCATCGTGGTGCACGAGGTGCGGCGTCACGCCAGCGCCACAGTGGAGGAGATCGCCGCAGCCGTGCGCTCCGCGGTGGCCGAGGAGCACGAGGCCGCCGTAGCCGAGGTCGTCCTGATCCGTCCCGAGACGCTGCCCAGGACGTCCAGCGGCAAGGTCCGTCGCCGGGCCTGCCGGGCCGCCTGGCGGGCGGGCGAGCTGAGCGAGGTGGGGCGCAGCCGGCTTCCGGCAGACGAGGCGGACGAAGCGGACGAGGCCGCGCTCGCCGCTGCTCCGCTGAGCCGCGACGCCCTGCTCTCTCTGGCGCCCGAGGACCGCGCACCGGTGCTCACCGGTTTCCTGCGCGACTGCGCTGCCCGGGCCTTGCGTGTCTCTCCATCCCGCGTGGCGGCCGACCGCCCCCTGGCCGGGTTGGGCCTCGACTCGTTGATGGCCGTCGAGATCCGCAACGAGCTCGAAACCGCTCTGGGAGCCTCCCTGGAGGTCGCCGAGCTCCTGGCGGACGGGACTCCCGAGGACCTGGCAGCCCGGATGCTCGAGCGGATCGGCACCCGCTCGCCGCCACCAGGCGTCCCGCCGGTGACCCCGGCTCCCGCGCTCCCTGAGCTCCCCTGAGAACACCGCGTTCCCCGTCTCGTTCGAGCAGGAGCGCCTCTGGTTTCTCGATCAGCTCGCCCCCGGCGATCCGGCCCTCCAGATCCCCGCCGTGGTGCCTCTCGCCGGGCCTCTCGACCTGGAATGCCTGGAGCGCAGCCTTCGCGAGCTGGTGCGGCGCCACGCCAGCTTGCGCACCACGTTCGCGGTGGAACAGGGCCGGCCGGTGCAGCGGATCGCTCCGAATCTTACTCTGGCGCTCCCCGCTCTCGCGCTCCCCGTGGTGGATCTCACCGGCCTTCCCGCGCCGCAACGGCGGGCCCGGGCGGAGCGCCTGGCCGCGGAGGAGGCGTTCCGGCCGTTCGAGCCTCCCCGCGGCCCTCTCCTGCGGGCGCGGCTGTTGCGCCTGGACGCTCAGGAGCACCGCCTGCTCCTGACCGTTCATCACGCCGTGTGCGACCTGGGCTCGCTGGTCCTCTGTGTGGAGGATCTGGCCATGATCTACGGTGCGCTCGCAGCGGGAGCGCCCGCACCGCCCCCCGGGCCGACGGTCCGGTTTGCGGACTTCGCGGCCTGGCAGCGGGGCTGGATGCGGCCGGAGAGCCTGGCACCGCACCTCGACTCCTGGACGACGCAGCTCGCGGGAGCCGGCGACCTGGAGCTGCCGCTGGATTTTCCGCGGCCGGGCGGGGCCGCGCCCTCCAGACGGCAGGGCGGGCACCGGTCGTTCGTCCTGCCCGCCGAGCTCTCCTCTGCGCTGCGCGAGATCGGCCGGAGTGCCGGGGCCACGCCGTTCATGACCCTCCTCGCGGTCTTCCTGGCGCTCCTCCATCGCTGGACCGGGGAGGACGACCTGGTCGTCGGCTGCCCGGTGGCGGGCCGGCCGCGGCCCGGGCTCGAGCCGGTGGTCGGCTTCTTCGCCTATCCGCTGGCCCTGCGCACCGATCTTTCCGGGGACCCGACTTTCCGCCAGCTCGTGGGGAGGGTGCGGCGCACGGCCCTCGATGCCTTCGCCCACCAGGACGTGCCGTTCGCGAAGGTGGTCGCCGCGACGCGGCCGTCGCGGCCCGCGGGCTCCGGCGACGCGGCGCCCCTGTTCCGTGTGATGCTCGGCCTGCTCGACCGGCCGGTGCGGGAGCTGCGCGCCGCCGGGCTGACTTTCGCTCCGCCCGAGCTCGGCCAGGGAGCGACGGAGTTCGATCTGTTCCTCACGTTCCTGCGGCAGGGAGAGAGCCTCCGAGGAGTGCTGGGTTATGACACCGGCCTCTTCGCAGCGGAGACGATGGACCGCTGGGTCGAGTCCCTGATCGACCTGGCGCGGAGTTGCGCCGGGGACCCCGACGCCCCGCTGTCGCATCTCCCCCTCCATCCAGACCTCACGGCACGCGTCCGCCCGGTCTACCCGGCAAGGCCGACGATCGCGGTGGCCGCCACCTTCACCGCCGAGCCTGTCACGGATGTCCTCGCGTTCTGGGGGAGGGAGCTGGAGCTGCCCCTCCGGGTCCGTTTCGCTCCGTACGGCCAGCTCTTCCAGCAGCTCCTCGATCCCGGAAGCCTCTTCGCCCGCAACGCCTCCGGGATGAACGTGGCCCTGGTCCGCTGCGAGGACTGGCTGCGCACCCCGGAAGACACCCCGGCCGGCAGCGGGGAAGGCACCGAGGAGGAGCGGCTCGCCCGGACGGCCGGCGAGCTGTCCGGCGCTCTGCGGGCGGCGGCGGGCCGCCTGCGCGTCCCCTGCCTGGTCTGCATCACCCCGGTTTCACCGGCGGCCCGCGCCGATCACCGTCGCGCCGCTCTGTTCCGGCGGACCGAAAAGGAGCTGGCCGCGGACCTCGCGGGCTGCGCCGGTATCCATCTGGTCACCTCGGACGAGCTCGCGGCCCTCTACCCGGTCGCCGCCTGGCACGATCCCCATGGCGAGGAGCTGGGGCACATCCCCTACACCGCGGAGCTGTTCGCCGCGCTGGGCACGCTGATCATCCGCCGCCTGGTGCGCCTGCAAAGCCCGTCCGCCAAGGTCCTGGTCCTCGACTGCGACCAGACGCTGTGGACAGGGGTCTGCGGCGAGGACGGCCCGCTGGGCATCGCGATCGATCCTCCGCGCCGCGCCCTCCAGGAATTCGCCGTGGCCCTGCACGACCGCGGCATCCTCCTCTGCCTGTGCAGCCGCAACAACGAAGAGGACGTGGCCGAGGTCTTCGCCCGGCGGGCCGACATGCCGCTGCGCCGCGAGCACATCACGGCCGAACGCATCAACTGGATGTCGAAGGCGGAGAATCTGCGCTCGTTGGCCGCCGAGCTCCGCCTGGGCCTCGACAGCTTCGTCGTGCTGGACGACGACCCGGTGGTCTGCGCCGAGATGCAGGCGGGCTGCCCCGAGGCGCTGGTTCTCCAGCTCCCCGCAGATCCGGCGGAGATCCCCGGGCTCCTCGCGCAGATCTGGGCCTTCGACGCCCTCGAGACCACGACCACGGCCGAGGACCGCGAGCGGACTCTCCTCTACCGGCAGGAGCGGCTGCGCGAGCGGCTGCGCGGCGCGGCGCCGACGCTGGCCGACTTCCTCGCCGGTCTGGAGCTGGCGGTGAGCTTCCCCGCGCTGACGCCGGAGCGGCTGCCGCGCGTGGCCCAACTGACGCAGCGGACGAACCAGTTCAACGCGACGACGATCCGGCGCAGCGTGGAGGAGGTCCGCGACCTTTGCGGGCCGGGCGGCCACGAGTGCCTCCTGGTGGAGGTCCGCGACCGGTTCGGCGACTACGGCTTGGTGGGAGCCGTCTTCTGGCGGGCCGCGGCAGGAGCGCTCGCGGTCGAGACGCTGCTCCTGAGCTGCCGTGCCCTGGGACGCGGGGTCGAGCACCGGCTCCTGGCGCAGTTGGGCGCCATCGCCCGCGAGCGCGGCCTGGCCCGGGTCGAGATCCCCTACCAACCCACGCGCAAAAACCAGCCCGTCCTCGACTTCCTGACCCAGGCCGGCGCGGCGTTCCGCCAGCCGGCGGGAGAGGGGTGGCTCTTCGCCCTGCCGGCCGGGATCGCTGCCGCGGCCGTCCACCGGCCGGAGCTCGACACCGCGCGGCCGGAGGCCGCGGACAAGACGGCGCGGGACACCCATCCCCCCTTGTCCTCGGCCCGGATGCGCCGCATCGCCCGCGAGCTCGCCACGCCGGCGCAGATCCTGGCGGCTCTCCGCGCCGGCCGTGAGATCCGCCCCGGACTTGCGAGCGGCTATGTGGCGCCGCGGACCACGACCGAAGAGGAGCTGGCCGAAATCTGGCGCGAGCTGCTGGGCGTCGACCGGGTGGGAGTCCACGACCACTTCTTCGATCTCGGCGGGCACTCGCTCCTGGCCGTCCAGGTCCTGTCGCGGGTGCGCGAGGTCTTCGCCGTGGACGTGCCGTTGTCGGCGTTGTTCGAGGAAGCTCCCAATGTGGGCAACCTCGCCAGAACCATCGGCAAGCTCCAGGTCGAGCGGGCCGACGCCGGGGAGGTGGCCGCTCTGCTGACCGAGCTCGACCAGCTGTCGGAGGAAGAGATCCTCGTGCTCCTGGCCAGTGAGCAGCAGGCGTCATGAGGGTCCTCCTCCTCCAGAACGCTCCCTGGGTCCCCGCTCTGGGCGGGGCGAACAAGCAGAACCGGCGCCTGCTCGAGATCCTCGCCGGGCGCGGCCACACCTGCGCCGCGGTGGCGACGGCAAGCCGTGAGGCGCAGGAAGGGGGCGCGGCCACGGTGGAGAGCTTCCACCTCGCCGGCGTCGACGTCGATGCAGTGGCCGACGCGGCGCTGCTGCGCGAGCACGCGGACCGGCGCATCCGGAGCTTCGGTCCGGACTGGGTGCTGGTCGCTTCCGAGGACCCGGCGCAAGTCCTCCTCGAGACCGCCTGCGCCGCGTGTCCCGGCCGCGTTGTCTACGTAGCCCGCACCACCCTCGGGCTGCCGTTCGGCCCGCAGGGTTACCTGCCCAGCGCGCGGCGGACCGCCCTGCTGCGCAAGACCGCGGCGGTTCTCGTGGTCAGCCGCTACCTCCAGGGCTATATCCGGCACTGGGCCGGGATCGAATCGTCCGTCCTGCCGGTGCACGACTATGGCGATCCGCCCTGCCTGGGCCGCTTCGACCGCGGATTCGTCACCCTGGTGAACCCGTGCGCGGTCAAGGGGATCTCCATCTTCCTGGAGCTCGCCCGCCGGCTTCCCGAGGTCGCGTTCGCCGCCGTGCCGACCTGGGGCACCACCGCCGCGGACCGGGCCGCCCTGGAGGAGCTCGCCAACGTCCGGATCCTGCCGCCGTCGGAAGACGTCGAAACGTTCTTCGCCGAGACCCGCGTCCTGCTCGTCCCGTCGCTGTGGGGCGAGGCCTTCGGCGCGGTCGCGATCGAGGCGATGCTCCGCGGCATTCCGGTCCTGGCGAGCGATGTCGGCGGCCTTCCGGAGGCCAAGCTGGGAATCGACTACCTGCTGCCGGTGCGGCCGATCGAACGCTACCGCGAGACGCTGGACAGCCTCGGTCTCCCCATTCCGGAAGTCCCCGCCCAGGACGTGGCTCCCTGGGAGGCTGCGTTGCGCGCCCTGCTCGCCGACCGCGGGCTCTACGAGCGCCTGTCGCGGGATTCACGGCAGGCCGCGCGGGAGCACAAAGCCCGGGAGGACTTCGCCAGGATCGACACCTTCCTGCAAGAGCTCACGCCGGGGGAGCAGCCGGACGCCAGGAGCGCGGCGGACGCCGTGCGGCGCAAGCTCGACCAGATCTCGCCGCAGAAGCTGGAGCTTCTCAAGCGCCGCCTGGCCGACCGGCAGAAGGGAGAGCGGAGCGCCGCCCCCACCCCCGCCACCGCGCCCATTCCGCGGCAGCCGCGCCGCGGCGCAGAGGATGCCTTCCCCCTCTCCTCCGCCCAGCAACGGCTCTGGTTCCTGTACCGGTTCGATCCGCAGAGCCCCTACTACAACGAGCACTTCTACGCCCGGCTGCGCGGCACGCTGCAGCCGGAGGCCCTGGCGGAGGGGTTGAACGGCCTGGTGCGGCGCCACGAGCTGCTGCGCACCCGCTTCGTGATGATCGAGGACGAGACCGAGGGCGGGGGCGACCCTGTGCAGGTGGTCGGCCCGCCGGCACGGCTGCCTCTGCCAGGGCTCGATCTGCGCGGGTTGCCGGAGCCGAGGCGCTGGCCCGAGGCGCTCCGCATCGCGGTCGAGGAGAGCCGGCGGCCCTTTTGCCTGGAGACCGGCCCGATCCTGCGGTGCACGCTGCTGCGGCTGGACGACGCTGACCACCTCCTGGTGCTCGGCGTCCACCACATCGCCGCCGACCACTGGGCCATCGCGGTGGCGCTGCGCGAGCTGTCGGCCCTCTATGCAGCCGCCGTGGCCGGCCGGGACCCCGGGCTGCCGGAGCTGCCGATCCAGTACGCGGACTTCGCGGCCTGGGAGCGGCAATGGCTCACCGGCGAGGCCCTCGCAGGGTTCCTCGCCTACTGGCGGCGCCAGCTCGCCGGCGCGCCCCCGGTGCTCGACCTGCCCGCGGACCGCCCCAGGCCGGCGGTGCAGAGCTTCCGCGGCGCTCCAGCCCCGCTGGCGCTGCCTCGCTCGCTCACCGAGGCGCTCAAGGCCCGGGCGCGCGCCGAAGGCGTCACGCTCTACATGCTGCTCCTCGCCGCCTTCCAGACGCTGCTGCACCGCTCGACCGGGCAGGAGGACCTGGTGGTGGGGACTCCGGTGGCCGGCCGCAACCGCAGGGAGTGCGAGCCGCTCATCGGCTACTTCCTGAACCTCCTGCCCCTGCGCGGCCGGCCGGCCCCCGGCCTCCCCTTCCGCGAGCTGCTCGATCAGGCGCGCCGGACCGCGCTGGAGGCGTTCGCGCGCCAGGACCTCCCCTTCGAACAGTTGGTGGAGAGCCTGTCGCCGGAGCGCAGCCTGAGCCATGCACCGCTGTTCCAGGTCCTGCTCAACCTGCAGAACGTGCCGATGCACCCGTCCACCCTGGCGGATCTGGAGCTGACGCCGGTCGCCATTCCGACCGGGATCACCAAATACGACATCGACTTCTACATCGAGGAGCTGGACGGAGCGCTGGCCGGTTTCCTCTTCTACAGCACCGACCTCTTCGATGCCCCGACGGTGATCCGCCTGCTGCAGCACTTCGAGAGCGTGCTGGCGCATGCCGCCGTACGGCCGGAGGACCCCCTCGGCGCCTTTCCGCTGCTGAGCGAGGCCGAGCTCGCCCAGACCCTGCGGGAGTGGAACGACACGGACGCGCTTCTGCCCGCAACGGAATGCCTGCCCCAGCTTTTCGGCCGCCAGGCAGAGAGGACTCCAGGGGAGACGGCGGTCGTCTGTGGCGACCTCGCGCTCACCTACGCGGAGCTCGCAGGACGCGCCAACCAGATGGCTCGCTATCTGAGGCGGCTGGGCGTCGGACCCGAATCCCTGGTCGGCGTCCTGCTCGATCGGACGCCCGATCTGGTGGTCTCCCTCCTGGGAGTCGCCAAGGCCGGAGGAGCCTACCTGCCGCTCGATCCGGCCTGGCCGGCGGAGCGCATGGCCTTCATGCTGGAGGACTCGGGCGCACCTCTGGTGGTCACCCGGGAGACGCTCCGCGCGCTCCTCCCTCCCGGCCGGGCCCGGGTGCTCGCGCTCGATGCGGAGGCGGCAGCTCTCGCCGCGCAGAGCCCGTCTCCACCCTCCGGCGGCGGCCCGCACCCCGACCACCTGGCGTACGTCCTCTACACCTCGGGCTCGACGGGCCGGCCGAAGGGCGTTCAGGTGACGCACCGGGCGTTCGCCAATTTCCTCCGCGCCATGCGCGAGCGGCCCGGTCTCGGCGCGGGCGAGGCGCTGCTCGCCGTCACCTCGCTCTCGTTCGACATCGCCGGGCTGGAGATCTTCCTCCCCCTGATCACCGGAGGCCGGGTGGTCCTGGCCGGCCGGGAGGACGCCCGTGACCGCCAGCTCCTCCAGCGGCTGCTCGCGAGCTCCGGCGCGTCCGCGATGCAGGCGACTCCGGCGACCTGGCGGATGCTGATCGAGTCCGGCTGGACGGGCGACCGCCGCCTCAAGGTCCTCTGCGGCGGCGAGGCGCTGCCGCAGAGCCTGGCCGCGGATCTGTACGCACGTTCCGGCGAGGTGTGGAACCTCTACGGCCCGACGGAGACCACGGTCTGGTCGGCGGCTGCACAGCTCACCGCGTCCCGGCCCGTCTCCCTCGGCCGGCCCATCGCGAACACCCGGATCTACATCCTGGATGCGCAGGGGTCTCCGGCGCCGATCGGGAGCCCCGGGGAGCTGGTGATCGGCGGCACGGGGCTGGCGCGCGGCTATTTGCGCCGCCCGGACCTCACGGCAGAGCGGTTCGTGCCCGACGGGCTCGGCGGCGCTCCGGGCGCCCGCCTCTACCGCACCGGTGATCTCGCCAGGTGCCGCGCCGACGGCCGGCTGGAGCACCTCGGCCGGCTCGACCACCAGATCAAGCTGCGCGGCTACCGCATCGAGCCGGGAGAGATCGAGGCCGCCCTGGCGCGGCACCCCGGGATCCGCGAGGCGGCCGTCGTTCTGCGCGAGGGCGCGCTGGTGGCATACCTCGTGCCGGCCGGCGAAGCTCCCGCCGCGAGCGAGCTGCGCAAGCTCCTGCGGGCGAACCTGCCGGAGGCGATGATCCCCGCGGCCTTCGTCGCCCTCCCCGCCCTGCCGCTCACGCCGAACCGCAAGGTGGACCGCAAGGCCCTGCCCGCACCCGTCGAGGCCGCAACGGCAGGCACCGCGGCACCACCGGGCACTCCCACCGAGGAGATGATCGCCGGCATCTGGGCCGAGGTGCTGGGACGGGAGGGCATCGGCGCCCGCGCCAGCTTCTTCGATCTCGGCGGCCATTCGCTGCTCGCCACGCGGGTCGTCTCGCGGCTGCGCACCGTCTTCGGCGTGGAGCTGCCGGTGCGTGTCCTGTTCGAACGAACGAGTGTGGCGGAGCTGGCGGCTGCGGTCGAGGAGGCCCGCCGCGGCGGCGCGCCGCCGGCGGCTCCCCCCCTCGTCCGCGCGCCCCGCGACGGCAGCCTGCCTCTCTCCTTCGCCCAGGAGAGGCTCTGGTTCCTCGACCGGCTACAGCCGGGGAGCCCCCAGTACAACCTGCCGGTGGCGTTGGAGATCCGCGGCCCTCTCTCTCTGCCCGTCCTCGCCGCGAGCCTCGACGGGATCGCCGCCCGCCACGAGGCGCTGCGCACCACGTTCTCGCTCGCCGGGGGGAGGCCGGTGCAGGTGATCGCACCGGTCCTCCGGATGGCGCGGATGGCGCGGCTCGCGCCGCCCCGGGTCGACCTGGACGGGCTGCCGGAGGACCGGCGGACCGCGGAGGCACGCCGCCTCGCCCGTGACGAGGCGGCGCGGCCCTTCGATCTGACACGCGGGCCGCTGGTGCGGGCCACCGTCCTGCGCCTGGCGGACGACCGGCACTCCGTGCTCTTCAACCAGCACCACATCGTCTCGGACGGCTGGTCGATCGGGGTTCTCGTCGCCGAGCTGACCGAGATCTACCGCGCGCTCGCCGCGGGCGGTCGCCCTTCCTTGCCGGACCTGCCGGTCCAGTACGCCGATTACGCCGTCTGGCAGCGCCGGTGGCTGGACGGCGAGGTCCTGGAGGCCCGGCTCCGCTGGTGGCAGGAGCGGCTGGCCGGCGCGCCCCACGTGCTCGACCTGCCCACCGACCGGCCCCGGCCCGCCGTGCCGAGCCTGCGCGGCGCCCGCCAGGACTACGCGCTGCCCGCCGGGCTCGCCGCCGCCCTGCGCGAGCTCTCCCGCCGGCAGGGGGTCACCCTCTTCATGACCCTCGCCTCCCTGTTCGCGGCCCTGCTGTCCCGCCAGACCGGAGCGGAGGACCTGCTGCTCGGCGCTCCGATCGCCGGCCGCGACCGGAGCGAGACCGAGCGGCTGATCGGGCTGTTCGTCAACACCCTGGTGCTGCGGGCGGAGCTGGCGGGAGACCCGACCTTCTCCGAGGTCCTCGGCCGGATGCGCGAGATGACGCTCGGCGCCTACGCCCGGCAGGACCTGCCGTTCGAGAAGCTCGTCGACCGCCTGCATCCGGAGCGCAGCCTCGCCCACACGCCGCTCTTCCAGGTGATGCTCGTCCTCCAGAACGCCCCCCTGGGCGCGCTCGAGCTGCCGGGCCTGACCCTGGCGCAGGTGCCGGTCGAAAGCGGCACGGCGCGCTTCGACCTCCTCCTCACCACCGTCGAGGCGGCCGAGGCGGCCGGCGGCCTGACCGGAGACCTGGAATTCAACCGGGACCTGTTCGATCCGGCGACCATCGCCCGGCTCCTCGGCCACCTGCGCATCCTGGCGGAAGGCGCGGTGCGCCAGCCGGAGGCGCGGCTCGCCGAGCTGCCGCTGCTCTCCGCGCCAGAGGCCCATCAGCTCCTCCTCGCCTGGAACGACACGGCGGTGCCGCGTCCGGCCGGGGTCCTGCTCCACGATCTCTTCACCGCCCAGGTGGCCCAAGCCCCGCAGGCGCCGGCCGTCGCCGCCGCGGGCCGCACCCTCACCTATGCCGAGCTGGACCGGCTCACCGGCCGCCTGGCGGGCCGGCTGCGCGCCCTGGGCGTCGGCCCGGATGTGGTCGTGGGCGTCCTGATGGAGCGCTCGGCCGAGATGGTGATCGCGCTCCTCGGCGTTCTCAGGGCCGGCGGCGCCTATCTGCCGCTCGATCCCGAATACCCGGGCGAGCGGCTCGCCGGCATGGTCGAGGAGGCGCGCGTGCCGGTGCTCCTCGCCCAGGGGCGGCTGCTCCCGGTCCTGCCGGCGGTCGCGGCGCGAGTCCTCCTGCTCGAAGACGGCTGGGACGGCTCCGCCGGGGGCGACGCCTCCGGGGGTGACGCCGCGCCGGCGCTCTCCGGAGTCCCGGAGACGAGCCTCGCCTGTGTGCTCTACACCTCCGGCTCTACGGATGAGCCCAAGGGGGTCATGATCCCCCACCGCGGCATCGTCAACCGCATGCTCTGGGTGCAGGAGGCCTACGGCCTGACCCCGGACGACCGGGTCCTCCAGAAGACCCCCTACAGCTTCGACGTCTCGGTCTGGGATCTCTTCTGGCCGCTGATTACCGGAGCCTGCCTCGTCGTCGCTCCGCCGGGAGGCCACCGTGCCGAGGCCGCGCGCGGCGGTGCCGTGCCCATCGGCCGGCCGGTGGCCAATACCGGCATCCACCTGCTCGACCGATCCTTCCGGCCGGTTCCGATCGGCGTCGCCGGGGAGCTGTGCATCGGCGGCGTGCAGCTCGCCCGCGGCTATTGGAACCGGCCCGACCTGACGGCGGAGAGGTTCGTCCCGGATCCTTTGCAGAATCCGACCGATCCGACCGATCGGACGGATCCGTCCGATCGCTTCGGGGCACGCCTCTACCGCACCGGCGACCTGGCTCGCCATCTGCCTGACGGCGCGGTCGAGCTTCCTGGGACGGATCGACCAACGGGTGAAGACCCGCCGGGAGCACATGCGCCGGAGCCTGCCGGAGCACATGCCGCCCCCCAGCCGGACCCTCGCAGAGGAGCTGGCCGCCCTCTGGCGGGAGGTTCTCAGGGTAGAGCAGGTCGGCCTCCACGACAACTTCTTCGATCTCGGCGGGAACTCCCTGCTGCTGGGCGAGGTGCAGGCGGGCCTCCACCGCATCCTGAGCCGCGAGGTGGCGCTGGTCGATCTGCTCCAGCATCCCACGATCGCCACGCTCGCGGCCCATCTGGAGGGCGGCCTCCCGGGGGACGCGGCGGCCGAGCCCCGGACGCCGGCCGCGGCCAGCACGGACATCGCCATCATCGGCCTGGAGGGGCGATTCCCCGGAGCGCCCGACATCGAGCGGTTCTGGCGCAACCTGCGGGAGGGCGTCGAGTCGATCGTGCCGCTCGCCGACGAGCAGCTCCGCGCCGCCGGGCTCGACCCCGGCGCCCTGGGGCCCGACCGCGTCCGCGCCGAGCCGCTGCTCGCCGGGATCGACCGGTTCGACGCCGCCTTCTTCGGCCTCACCCCGCGGGAGGCCGAGGCGCTCGATCCGCAGCAGCGCCTCTTCCTGGAGGATGCCTGGTCCTGCCTGGAGCGGGCCGGCTACGACCCGGCGCGCTACCCGGAACGGATCGGCGTCTTCGCTGGCTCGGGCTTCGGCACCTACGCGCTCAACCTCTTCGCCAATCCCGAGCTGAGCGAGTCTCTCGACCCCATCTCGCTGCAGACGTCGATCGACAAGGACTTCCTGGCGATGCGGGTCTCCTACAAGCTCGGCCTGCGCGGGCCGAGCGCCGCGGTGCAGACCGCCTGCTCCACCTCGCTCGTGGCGGTCCACTTCGCGCGGCAGTCCCTGCTCGCGGGCGAGTGCGACATGGCGCTGGCCGGCGGGGTCAGCCTGAAGAGCCGCCAGGGGTCCGGCTACACCTACAGCGAGGGGGCGATCTTCTCGCCCGACGGCCACTGCCGGGCCTTCGACGCCGGCGCTCGCGGCACGGTGTTCGGCAGCGGCTCCGGCGTCGTGCTCCTGAAGCGCCTCGATGCTGCGCTGCGCGACGGCGACACCATCCGCGCGGTCCTCAAGGGGAGCGCGATCAACAACGACGGCGCGCTCAAGGTGGGCTTCACCGCTCCGAGCGTCGACGGCCAGGCGGAGGTCGTCGCCGCGGCCCTGGAGGCCGCCGGTGTCTCCCCGGAGAGCATCACCTACGTCGAGGCGAACGGCACCGGCACGCCGCTCGGCGATCCGGTCGAGGTCGCGGCGCTCACCCAGGCGTTCCGCCGCGGGACGGAGCGCACCGGCTTCTGTGCGCTCGGCTCGGTCAAGACCAACGTCGGCCATCTGAACGCGGCGGCGGGCATTGTCAGCCTGATCAAGACCGTGCTTGCCCTGGAGCACCGGCAGATCCCGCCGAGCCTCCATTTCACGGAGCCCAATCCCCAGATCGATTTCGCGGCGAGCCCGTTCTACGTCAATGCGTGGCTGGCCGACTGGACAGTGGCGGACGGTCCGCGGCGGGCGGGCGTCAGCTCGTTCGGCATCGGCGGCACCAACGCTCACGTCATCCTGGAGGAGGCGCCGCCGGCGCCGCCGGCGAGCCCCTCGCGCGAACGCCAACTCCTGCTCCTCTCGGCCCGCACTCCCGCCGCGCTGGAGGCGGCGACCCGGAACCTCGCCGACTTCCTGGACGCCCATCCTGAGCAGGATCTGGCGGACGTGGCGTGGACACTCCAGGTCGGAAGGCAGGTCTTCGAGCACCGGCGCTTCGTGGTGTCCGAAGCGATCGAGGACGCCGTGGCGGCTCTGCGGCACCCCACGGGCATGGGGCGCGTGGACGGCACGGAACCGGACTCCGAAACGCCGCTCGACGCCCTGGGCCGGCTCTGGCTCGCCGGGGTGGAGGTCGACTGGCCGGCGTTCCACGCCGGAGAGCGGCGCCGGCGCATCCCCCTGCCCACGTATCCGTTCGAGCGGCAGCGGTTCTGGGTGGAGGCTCCCCGCCACGGCCTCGCGGCGCGGCGCTCGGCTGCCGCGGACGACAGCCGCTTCGTCGCGGTAGGAGGAGGAGAGGACTTCCGCGGCCTCCTCCGGGACCCGCGAAATGCCGAGGCGCTGCAGCGCCTGCTGGCCCTGGAGCCGGATCTCCGCGTGCTCCTTCCGCGCCGCGCGCCGAAGGCCGGGCCCGTCGCCCCTGCAGGATCGAGGGCTCCCGCTGCCGGCTACCGGCGGCCCGATCTCTCGACCTCCTATCAGGCGCCGCAGACCGGAACCGAGTTGCGGCTGGCCGCGATCTGGGGCGACCTGCTCGGCATCGACCCGGTGGGGGTCCACGACGACTTCTTCGAGCTGGGCGGCCATTCCCTCCTCGCCACCCGCCTCCTCTCGCGGCTGCGGGAAGCCTTCGGCCAGGAGGTCCCACTGGCCACCATCTTTGCCGAGCCGACCATCGCGCGGCTCGCCGCCCGCCTCCAGGCCGAGCCGCCCGGCGTTCCCGAGCGCCCGGCCATCGCGCGGGTGCCCCGGCCGGGCCCCCTGCCGTTGTCGTTCGCCCAGCAGCGCCTCTGGTTCATCGACCAGCTCGAGCCGGGCAGCCCGCTCTACAACATCGCGGTAGCGCTGCGCGCCGAGGGACGGCTGCGCCCCGAGGTGCTGGCGCTCACCCTCGGTGAGATCGTGCGCCGCCACGAGGCGCTGCGCACGGTCTTCCACGTGAGGGACGACACGCCGGTGCAGGTCATCCGGCCGGCGGCTCTCTTCCTGCTCCCCGTGGTGGACCTGTCGGGGCTGCCGGAGAGCCGGCGCGAAGGGCTCGACAGGGACTTGGCAGGCGAAGAGGCCGGGCGTCCGTTCGATCTCACCCGGGATCCGATGCTGCGCGGCCTGCTGCTGCGCCAGACCCCGGAGGACCACATCGGCCTGCTGACCGTGCACCACATCGCGAGCGACGGCTGGTCCCTGGGCCTCCTGGTCCGCGAGGTCGCGGCTCTCTACGCGGCGTTCGCCGAGGGCAGGCCCTCTCCCCTGCCGGAGCTGCCGGTGCAGTATGCGGACTTCTCGGTGTGGCAGGGCGCCTGGCTGCAGGGCGACGTCCTGGACCGCGAGATCTCCTTCTGGCGCTCGCAGCTCGCGGGGTTGCCGGCTCTCCTCGAGCTCCCCACCGACCGGCCGCGGCCGGCGGTGCCGAGCTACCGCGGCGCCACGCGGCGCGTGCGCCTGTCCGCCGAGCTGGTCCGGCAGGCGCAGGCCGCCGCCCGGCGCGAGGGGGCGACGCTCTTCATGGTCCTGCTGGCCGCCTTCCAGACCCTCCTGGCGCGCTACAGCGGCCAGCAGGACCTCGCCGTGGGCTCGCCCGTCGCCGGCCGCAACCGGCTGGAGACCGAGGACCTGATCGGTTTCTTCGTCAATACCCTGGTGCTGCGCAACGATCTCTCCGGCGAGCCCTCGTTCCGCGAGCTGCTCGGCCGCACCCGGGAGACCGCGCTGGCCGCCCATCTGCACCAGGACGTGCCCTTCGAAAAGCTGGTCCAGGAGCTGGCTCCGGAGCGGAGCCTCGCGCACACCCCCTTGTTCCAGGTGATGTTCGTGCTGCAGAACCTGGCGCTCGCAAGCCTGGAGATCGAGCATCTGCGCCTGCGGCCGGTGAGCGCTGCCGGAGCCATGGCGCGGTTCGATCTCACACTCGCCTTCGACGAGAGCCCGGGCGATCTGCACGGGACCTTCGAGTACGCCACCGATCTGTTCGATGCAGCGACCGTCGACCGCCTGATGCGCCATTACGAGCGGCTTCTCGCCGGCCTGCTCGAGGAGCCGGGACGCCGCCTCGGCGAGATGGACCTCCTCACCGCCGAGGACGCTCTCCAGCTCCGCGCCTGGAACGAGACCGCCACCGCCTGGTCCCTGGACCGTCCGCTCCACGCCTGGATCGAGGAGCAGGTGGACCGCACCCCCCTGGCCGTGGCCGTCATCTGCGAGGGCGAGGAGCTGTCGTACCGCGAGCTGGACCGCCGGGCCAACCGGCTGGCGCGGCGCCTGCGCTCTCTGGGAGTCGGCCCCGAGGCCCGGGTGGCGGTCTGCCTGGAGCGCTCGGCGGAGCTGGTGGTCGCGCTGCTGGCGGTGCTCAAGGCGGGCGGAGCCTACGTGCCGCTCGATCCGGAGTACCCGCGGGAACGGCTGGCCTTCATGCTCGCCGATGCGCGGCCGGCGGCGCTGCTGTCGAGCGAGCCGCTGCGCGATCGCCTGCCCGCGCAGAAAGCCCCGGTGGTCTGGCTCGACCGGGAGGCCACGTCCCTGGAGGCCGGGAGCGGCGGCCGGCTCCCCGGCGGAGATGCCGGCGCCCTGCAGCTCGCCTACGTGATCTACACCTCGGGCTCGACCGGCGTGCCGAAAGGGGTCCAGGTCCCGCACCGCGCCCTGGTCAACTTCCTCCTCTCCCTGCGCGACCTGCTGGAGATCGGCCCGAGGGACCGCCTCCTCGCAATCACCTCGCTGTCGTTCGACATCGCGGCGCTGGAGCTCTATCTGCCGCTCCTCGCGGGGGCCACCGTCGAGGTGGTCCACCGCGGGATCGCCATGGACGGGGAACGGCTGCGCGAGCGGTTGAAGGCTTCGCGGACGACCTTCCTGCAGGCGACCCCCTCGACCTGGCGCATGCTGGTGCGCGCGGACTGGCGGGGCGCGCCGGACCTGACGGTGCTGTGCGGCGGCGAAGCCCTCCCGGAGGGTCTCGCGCGCGATCTCACGGCCCGCGCCCGCGCGGTCTGGAACCTCTACGGACCGACGGAGACCACCGTCTGGTCGTCCGCCGACCGGCTCTTCGCACCCACGCCGCGCGTGATGATCGGCCGGCCGATCGCCAATACGGCGATCCACCTGCTGGACCGGCATATCAAGCCGGTTCCTGTGGGGGTGCCCGGCGAGCTGTACATCGGGGGCGACGGCGTCACCCGTGGCTACCTGCGGCGGCCGGACCTCACCGCCGAGCGCTTCCTGCCCGATCCCTTCGCCACGGACCGGCCGGGTCTCCGTCTCTACCGGACCGGAGACCTCGCCAGCCGGCGACCGGACGGCCGTGTCGAGTTTCTCGGACGGGTCGATCACCAGGTCAAGCTCCGCGGTTTCCGCATCGAGCCAGGCGAGATCGAAGCGGCGCTGGCCGCGCTGGCCGGCGTCCGCGAGGCGGCCGTGGTGGTGCGCGAGGACCGCCTGGTGGCCTATATCGTGGGGACCGCCACGCTCAAGAAATTGCGCCGCTCCCTGCGCGAGCGGCTTCCGGACTACATGGTGCCTGCCGCCTTCGTGACACTCGCGGCGCTCCCCCTCACCCCCAACGGCAAGGTCGACCGCAAGGCCCTGCCGGCTCCGGAGTGGCAGGGGAGCACGGAGGGCCATGTGGAGCCGCGGACGCCGGTCGAAGAGATCCTCGCCGGCATCTGGGCCGAGCTCCTCGGTCTCGAACGGGTCGGGGCGACCGATCACTTCTTCGACCGGGGCGGGCATTCTCTGCTGGCGACGCAGATGGTGCCGCGCCTGCGCGCGGCCTTCGGCATCGAGCTCCCCCTGCGTGCCATCTTCGAGGCTCCGGTGCTGGGGAGCCTCGCCGCCCGCATCGAGGAGGTGCGGCGGGCCGGCGCGGGCATGGCCGCCCCGCCCCTGGTTCCCGTCGCCCGGGAAGGTCCGCTCCCTCTCTCGTTCGCCCAGTGGCGGCCCTGGTCCATCGACCAGCTCGAGCCGGCCAGCCCGCTCTATAACATCCCGGTAGTGCTGCGGATCGAAGGACCGCTGGACCACGCGGTGCTGGAGCGCTGCCTCGGGGAGGCCGTCCGCCGTCACGAGGCGTTGCGCACCCGGCCGGCGCCGCCCTGCGTCCTCCCCCTGGTCGATCTGTCGGGGCTGCCGGCGCGCCGGCGCCAGGTGCCGGCGCGTGCCCTGACCAGGGACGAAGCGGTCCGGCCATTTGATCTGACGCGCGGGATGCTGCTGCGCGGCGTGCTGGTGCGGCTGGCCCCTCCAGGCGATCAGACGGATCACCTCCTCGCGCTGACCCTGCATCACATCGCGAGCGACGGCTGGTCGCTCGACATCCTCGTCCGCGAGGTCGCGGCCCTCTATTTCTACTTTGTCAGACGGAGTCCGAGTACAAGCGCAGTTTGATGTACCTTTGTTGGAGAAAGGGAAAAGAGCGTGACTTCAAACCTCATGGGCCATTCCACGAAAGATCGGCCCCTGGCGAGCGCGATTGCGGTCCCTTCTCATATCGCCAGGAGCGCGCTGAGCCTCGTGGGCCAGGCGAGAGAGGATCTGGAGAGCCTCGTCTATTATGAGCATCCCCTCACGGCCCACGGAGTCGTCGTGGTCGCGCGCAACCGGGTGGAGTCGTATCCTGATCTCCTCGCTCGGATCTATCGGGCTCTGCCCACCGTTGCGGCCATCCATTGCCTGCGGTGGCGGGATCTCTTCTTCCTGGCTCTCCCCGGCTCCTCCTCCCCGCCATATCTCGACGACCAGCCCCATCTCGCGTACTGCGTCAAGTACCGCAGCGTCCTGCTTCATGGCCGGGACTGCCGCCCGGAAGTGCCTCTCCCGGCACAGCCGAGACTCTTCCTGCTGGAGCACTTACGCGGTTGCCGCCACTACTTCAGGATCCACTACTTGCAACGGCTCGTTCAGAAGGCGTATCGGGAGCTTGTCATCGAAATCCTCGAGGAGGCACGCCGGTTGATGTCCACCGCTCTGATGGGGGATCGGGGCGGGTGGCAGATCGACCTCAAGGACGTCCCGCAGCGATTCCTGATCTGGCGCGGCACGGCGGAAGCCGCCGAGATCATCGCGGGCCTGGAGGCCTTCGCCCGGCGGCTGAGCGATCCGACGGCAGCTCTCCAGAAGGAGGACGCCTTCGCAGCGACCCGGCTTTTTGAGCGGCTGTTGGACCTCCTGGTGAAGGGAGGCATTTGACTCCGACGCTGGAAGACTACTGGCGGGCCGTCGACTCCTTCGTCACCACGATGGGCCGGCTCGGCGACGACGTGCGAGGGATCCTGCTCTGGGGCTCTTTGGCCCGCGGCGAGGCGGTACCCGGGCAGAGCGACCTCCTGGATGCCCTGGTCGTCGTCCGCGGGCTTCTGGAGAAGCCGGAGTATTTCGAGCGGGTCGTGCAGCAGATCCTCGTCGCCTGTGCTCCGCTGGCGGAGAGCGGCCTTCCCTTTCACCACCCGCCCAATCTTTATCAAGAAGAAGAGCTCGGCGATTTCGATGCCACCTTTGGCCCCACTCTCGTCTCGCCCGATTCGAGCCGGCTCCTCCTGGGCGAGGATCTGCGGCCCCTGGTGCACTGGAGCGACGAGGGGCAGGCCGTGGCTCGCTGCGCCTTCTTCTCGCTGAAGCGGCGCTTCATGGACCGCCTCTCGGTCTTCCTGCCTCCGTTGCGGCTGTCGGAACAACATCAGAGTATCCTCTTCGACCGGCTGGTCGACCTGCGCAAGAGCTTTCCGAACAGGGCCTGTGCGGCCCTCGGCCAGCCGGCCAGCCAGATGCATGCCCTCGCGACCTTGCGGCAGGCTCTTCCGGATCTCGATTTCAGCCTGTTCGACGAGGTCGCGGCCATCCGGAAAGGCGAGCGGTCCATCGGCCGGCCGGAAGAGCTGCAGAACCTCCTGCGGAAGGCCTTCGACCTGATGGAGCGGATCGAGGAGCGGATCCTGACCTCCGCGACGTCTCGATGGAGCGACCTCCTCAGGCCTGGGACGCAGGCTGGCGCAGGATCTGGGCCAACTGCTCCAGGGTCGTGAAGTCGACCGATCCGATAATCTTCAGCCGGCCTTCCAGAAAAGCCTTGCTCGAATTCAGTGTTCCGCGCGAGATGTCGGCGAGGTCGGAGGCCGAAATCACGATGGTGCACTGCGCAGCACCGGCACCGTTCGTGCGCTGGACCCGTGAGCCTGCCGGGCGCAGATCGACGAGCCAGCTCCCGCCATCCGGGCCGTTGACCGCGAATCGGAAGGAGTGATCGATCCGCGCCGCCAGCTCCGGCATCGCTTCGATCTTTCCCGGCAGGAACGTCTCGAAGAACCACGATGTGGAAAACGGTCTTTCGGCTGCAAGCCCGGGCTTCGGAGCCTCCGCGGGCCGGCGGTTGACCTCCGGATAGCTCAGCTCCCGGAGCAGTTGGCGCATCGCCGCGATGGCGTCGTCCGGGACGCCTTCCAGGGAGAGACTCGCGCCGCTGCCGACGCTCCCGGAGTGGATGGCATCGTTGAAGCGGATCGTCGGGTCTTCATACCCGTAGTCGTGCTGCGTCGAGAAGACGGACTCCAGTACCTTCTCCTCCCAGGGCACCTCGAGGAACGAGGACAAGGGCGCGAGGACCTGCCCGGGATTCTTGACCAGGTCCTCATAGCGGAGACGGAAGCAGCGGCCGGGGTGGGTGCGCTCGTGCTCGAGCACTGCGCGCGTCATCTCGCACCACCAACGGATCGTCCCGGTGAGGCCGTGGCCCGAGCTCTTGTAGATCGAGCGCTGGATCGCACCGATGCGCCCGGCCATCTGCAGGGCAGAAGCCACGACATCGAGGCAGTGGCGGTGCAGACAAATGTGCTTCGCTCGCGGGAAGAGGATGTTCAGGAGCTTGAGGTGATAGACGTTCTGCGGCGTCTTCTCGCACCAGAGGCGTTTGCCCCGGCGTGCCACATGAGCGGACAGTTGGTCGGAAATGACCGCCCGGAGGGTCTCCGCAATGGCATCCGAGACATGGATCTTCCCCTCTGCCTCAAAATAGGAGCTCCTGCCTTCGAGACCGCAGAGGAAGATGGCGAGCGAATGGGCTGCCTGTCCGAGGAAGAGCTCCGGAGGACAGTAGATGTCCGGATGGGTGTCGAGGATGAAGCGGAGCAACGTCGATCCCGCCCGGTTGCACGACAAAATGAAGACCGGCTGGACATCGCCGCCGCCCGTGTGGCGCTCTGTCGCGGACGAAGCGGGCGGGTCCGGAACGGCGCTGCGGCCAGGCCCCAACAAAGGGTCGATCATCTCGTCAAGAATCTCGAATTCCTCGGCACCCGGGTCGGTCATCTGCGGTCTCCTCTTTTCTCTCGACCTCGAGCCTGCAATATGCCATCTCCCTTTGGCCCCGGCCGATTCTACCGCTGGAAGGCATAGGACACCTTGAGGAAGAGCTGCCGGTCGATCTCCGCCAAGCCACCGCTCCCGTTGACGAGCCGGCGGTCGTCGCCGTAGCCCAGGAAGAGCACGGTCTGCCAGTTGATCTTGTAGGCGAAGAGCGCGGAGCGGGTGAAGTCCTCGAAGCGAGGCGCCACCTCGAAGGTGTAGAGCGCGGGATCGCGGTCGGTCCGGACGCGCTGCATGACCAGGCGCAGGAAGCTGCGCGCGGAAAAAGTGTAGGTCGCCTTGACCCGCGCCACCTCGTCGGTGAACAGGCGCTGGCTCACGCCGCCCGGGGAGACGTCGAGCCACTGGCGGCCGCCGTCCAGCACCAGCTCGAGGTGGTCGGTCGGCCGCAGCACCGAGCTCAGGGTGATCTCTGCGCCGTGCCCCGGCCGCGCGTTGTCGAAGTCGATCGCCTGGCCGAAGACGGCATTGAGGCTGATCTGGCCGATGGCGTGCGACGGGCTCACCTGGACGACCGTCCACAGGTAGTGGTACTTGAAGACGCGATCGCCGACGCGGATGCTCGCGAACCGCGCCTCCACGTTCATGTAGCTGTTCCAGAGGCCCTGGGCCTCGATCGCAGGGACGACCTGGCGCAGCAACAGCTCGCCGTCTCTGCCTTCGACCTCACGGAGGACGGCGTAGGTGTGGACATTGCGCAGCGGCCCGCTCTCCGGATAGACCGTGTAGCCGAGGACACCGCGCCCGTCACGCACGCCCACCTGCGGCAGGAAACCCAGGTCGGCGCGGAAGTCGTCGCCGATGTCCTTATAGGTCAGCGCGCTGTCCCAGTGGGGCGTATTGCGCGTCCACTGCAGGTAGAGGGCGTGCGAGCGCAGCTCGCGGCCGTCCCACTCCTCGTCGAGAGCGGGGAGGTCGGGGGTGTCCGTCTGGCTGAGCAGGAGCTGGCCGGTGATCCGGTCGGCGCCGTTCGGCCGCCACTGGAAGTCCGGTCCGGCGACCCGGTTGAAGCCGCCGCCGTCGATCTCGCGGTCGGTGAACAGGAAGCTCGCGAAGCCGCTGCCGAAGTCGCGGCGCGCCCGCCCGATCACCACCTTCGAGGAGAAGTCCTGGTCCGCGAAGCGCGACGACTCCGGCCCGGGAATGATCACGCTGCCGCCGCCGCGGTCCTCGGCGGCGAGCAGGGTGTAGGCAGTGCCGGCGAGCTCGCCGGTGACGCGCGCGCCCCAGCGCGGCGCGGTGACCTGGCGCGTGTAGACCGCCTGGATGGGTGTCGCGAAGAGGTCGAGCCCCTCGAGGAAGAACGGCCGCTTCTCCGGGTAGAAGAGGGCGAAGCGCTTGTTGGTGGAGATCTGCGCCACGTCCGCTTCGACCTGCGAGAAATCGGGGTTGATGGTGGCGTCGAAGGCGGTCGAGGCGGTCGGGATCCATTTGGCGTCGAGGCCGACCTCGGCCTCGGAGCGGCTGTCGATCGGCATGCCGGCGACGCCCCCTCGCGGCTGCCCGCCGTGCTTGAGGGTGCTGTAGGGGACGAGCACGTAGTGGCCGCCGTGCGGCAGACCGGCGAGGCCGGTGATCTTCCCCTCGTGGCAGATGAAGCAGCTCGAGCCGCGCGGCAGCTTGACGTGGAACATCTGGGTGCGGAACTGGCGCGGCCGGTTGCGGTAGAGGAGGAGCCCCCAGGTCTGTGGATCGGCCGTGCCGTAACGCAGAGAGGAGAACGGAATGCGCATCTCGAGGAACCAGGCGCTCTGGCCGATCCGCGTCGCCGAGTCCCAGTAGAGGTCGAAC
Organism: uncultured Holophagales bacterium; assembly: GCA_963842525.1. Taxonomy (GTDB): domain Bacteria; phylum Acidobacteriota; class Thermoanaerobaculia; order Multivoradales; family UBA5704; genus UBA5704. Next base: position 1,477,319 of record CAWJGT010000003.1, on the reverse strand, counting down.
GAGGGGTCCTCGCCGGAGGCGTCGTTGGTGATCGCGTCGTACTGAATGTTGTGCGGGTTGGCGAGCATCAGGATCGCCGCCTTGGCCTCGTTCCTGGTATCGAGGAGGATGCCGCCGTAGTCGGCGTCCTCCACGGGGCTATCGCGATCTCCGAAGGGCGCCCGCAGCGACTTCATGTCCGGCTCGGCGAACTCGAAGGCGGCATAGAGGTAGCGGTCGTCGTAGGTCAGCCAGGCGCGGTTCTCAACCGGCGCCGGCACGTTGTCCCCGGGGTTGGTTTCGTACCAGGTGTCGACCTCGGCCGCGCCGCGCCAGCCCGGATCGGAGAGATCGCCATCGATGTCGATCGGCCCAACCGCGCGGGTGATGTGGACCTCGGGCGGCGGCTCGTCGGCTCCCAGCGCAGGGGCCGCCACGGCTACCGGGAGAAGGGCGGACAGGAGGATCTGGAGTACAAGGATGAACCGCCTCGGTGGTCGCATGGCGCTACTGAATCCCCCGCGAAAAGCCACTAGATACCATGAGATACAGTGCGGCAGCTAGTGGCCAGATGGACCGTCGGCGCGGGCCTTCTGTAATTGCTTGGCCTTGCGCCGCTCACCGCGGCTGCGACTGGCCTCGAAAGCGGGAGGGGCTGCCGGAGCATCCTGGCGGTCGGCGCCGATGAGTCGGGCCATGGCCATGACGGTTGGCGCCTCATAGAGACTGACCTCGGAGATACTCGCCTGCAGCATCTCTTTGAGCCGGGCGATGACCCGCAGGCCGGCCAGGGAGTTGCCTCCCAGCTCGAAGAAGTTGTCGTGCACTCCTATCTGCTCGACGCCCAGGACCTCCCGCCAGACGGCGGCGATCTGCTGCTCGAGCTCGTCCTCCGGCGCGACGAAAGGGTTGGCAAGGTCAGGCCGAGGATGGTCTGTACCTGGCGGTGCAGTGCGTTCCGGACTCTCCACGGGCGCCTCCGCGAGCTCACCGGCTTCCTGCGGAGCGGGCTGGACGGTGGTCTTCCGGCCGGTCGGCAGTGGGTCGACCCAGTAGCGTCGGCGCTCGAAGGGATAGGTGGGCAAAGAGACCCGGCGGCACTCCTCGGCGGCGCTGAAGGCCTCCCAGTCGAGCTCGCCGCCGCTGAGCCAGAGGCGGGCCACGGCCCGGAGCAGGACTACCGTGTCGTCGTCCGCCGACTTGGGATGGCGCAGCGAGGAGATGACCGCCTGCTCAGGGCGGCGCGCCGGGTGCTCGCGGGCGAAGCTCGACAGCGTGTCGCCGGGTCCGACCTCCAGCAGGATGCGCTGGGGCTCGGCGAGCAGCCGCGCGAGACCGTCGGCGAACCGCACGGTGCCGCGCAGTTGCCGCGCCCAGTAGGTGGGATCGGTCGCCTCCTCCGGCCGCATCCAGGTGCCGGTTAGGTTTGACACCAGCGGGATGCTTGGCGGTTCCAGGTGCCTCCGGCGCACGGCTTCTTCGAACGGCGCCAGGATCGGATCGGCGGTCTGGGAGTGGAAGGCGTGCGAGGTGTGCAGGCGGCGCGCGGTGACGCCCTGGGACTCCAGGCCGACGGCCACCGTGTCGATCGCGGCCGGGCTGCCGGAGACCACGCAGAGGTTGGGCCGGTTGACCGCGGCCAGCGACAGCTCGCCGCCAAAGCCTTCGATCAACCTCGCGGCTTCGGCCTCGGGCCGCGGCACGGCGAGCATCGCTCCGGGCGCCATCTGCTGCATCAGCCGGCCACGCTCCACGACCAGCGCCAGGGCATCCTCCAGGCTGAAGACGCCGGCCAGGGAGGCGGCCACGTACTCGCCGATCGAATGGCCGAGGAGCGCGGCCGGCCGGACGCCCCAGGAGAGCCAGAGCTGCGCCGTCGCCCAGGAGAGGACGAAGAGGGCCGGCTGGGCGGTCTCCGTCTGCTGCAGGCGCTCCGCGGCCTCCGGCCCATCGTCGCTCCAGAGGGCGGAGCGCAGGTCGAAGGGCAGCCGCTCGCAGCACCGGTCGACGGCGATGCGGAAGACCGGCTCGCTCTCATACAGGCCGCGGCCCATGCCGGCGTATTGCGCTCCCTGGCCCGGGAACAGGAAGGCCACCGGATGCTCGCCCGGCGTCGCAGCGCGGGTGAGGAGGCGCTCGGGATCGAGGCTTTCGAAGGCGTGCGCGGCGTCCTCCAGGTCCCGGCAGAGCAGGGCACGGCGATGCTGGAAGGCCTTGCGGCCGACCTGCAGGGTGTAGGCGATATCCGCCAGAGGCAGATCCTGCCGATCGCTCAGGTGCTCGGCTAGGCGGAGGGTGGCGCGATCGAGAGCTGTGGCGCTCTTCGCCGACAGCACCAGGAGCTGCCAGGGCCGCGTGGGTCCGGCGGACGCAACAGGCACGACCGGCGCCTCTTCGAGCACCAAGTGGGCATTGGTGCCGCCCATGCCGAGCGAGGTGACCCCGGCGCGGCGGGGCATGCCGTCCGCGACTTCCCACGGGCGCAGCTCGGTGTTGACGAAGAACGGGCTTCCCGCGAAGTCGATCCGCGGGTTGGGAGTCGAAAAGTGGAGCGTGGGCGGCAGGGTGCGGTGATGCAGGGCGAGGACGGCCTTGATCAGGCCGCAGACGCCGGCCGCGGTGTCGAGGTGGCCGATGTTGGTCTTGATCGAGCCGATGGCGCAGAAGCCTTTGCGCTCGGTGCGCGCGGCGAAAGCCTGCGACAGCGCGGTGATCTCGATCGGGTCGCCAAGCGCTGTTCCGGTGCCGTGGCACTCGACGTAAGAGACCGTGGCGGGATCGATGCCGGCCTTCTCATAGGCCAGGTTGTAGAGCTGGACCTGGCCGTCGATGCTGGGAGCCATGAAGCTGACCTTGTGCGAGCCGTCGTTGTTGCAGGCCGATCCCTTGATCACGGCGTAGACGTGATCGCGGTCGGCCAGCGCCTCGGACAGGCGCTTCAGGACCACGACGCCGCAGCCGTGGCCGCTGACGAACCCTGTCGAGGCGGCGTCGAAGGCGCGGCAATGGCCGTCCCGCGAGACCGTGCCGCCCTCCTGGTAGAGGTATCCCGACACCTCCGGCAGATGGATGGAGACGCCGCCGGCGAGCGCCATGTCGCAGTCCCGGGTGATCAACGCCTGGCAGGCCGAATGGACCGCGACCAGGGAGGTCGAGGAGGCGCTCTGGATGGTGACGCTCGGCCCCTTGAGGTTGAGCTTGTAGGAGACGCGGGCGGTGAGCGGGTCCTTGTCGTTGCCGAGCGACGCCTGCAGGGTATCGGCCGAGGCCACCAGCGCCATGTGCGGGAGCAGGTTCATCAGCAGGTAGGTGTTCATGCTGAGCCCGGCATAGACCCCGACCTGGCCGGGGTAGCGGTCCGCATCCCAGCCGGCGTCCTCCAGCGCCTCCCAGGCGCATTCGAGGAAGACGCGGTGCTGGGGGTCCATCAGCTCGACCTCGCGCGGATTCAAACCGAAGAACGCGGCGTCGAAGAGGTCCACGTCGCCCAGGATCCCCTTGGCCCTGACGTAGTCGGGGCGCGCCACGAGCTCGGAGTCGACGCCGGAGGCGATCAGCTCCTCGGCGGTGAAGAAGCGAATCCCCTCGCGCCCGGCGACCAGGCTCAGCCACAGCCGGTGGATGTCCGGAGCGCCGGGAAAGCGTCCGGCGAGGCCGATCACTGCAATGTCCCTGTCGAGGGTCTCGATCCCGGCGGCGGACCGCGGGAAGGGGCGGACGGCGGCAGGTTCGGAGGGCCTGGTCGTGCGGGCCAGATGGCGGGCGAGGGAGCCCACCGTCGGATATTGGAAGAGCTCGAGGAGCGGCACCTCGCGGCCCAGGGCCTCGCCCAGACGGGCATGCACCTTCGCCACGAGCAGGGAGTGGCCGCCGAGGTCGAAGAAGTTGTCGTCGAGCCCGACGCTCTCCACCTTCAACGCCTCACGCCAGACGGCGGCGATGGCGCGCTCCAGCTCCGACCGCGGTGCGGCATAGGCCGCCGCCAGCTCCGGGCGGGTGTGCGCGGAAGCCGGCAGACGGCCGACGTCGAGCTTGCCGTGGGCGTTGCGCGGCAGCTCATCAAGGAAGACCAGGGCGGCCGGCACCATGTAATCAGGCAGCTTCTCGCGCAGGCCGGCGAGCAGCTCGGCAGCGCTCGGCGCCGGCCCGAGCGCCCCCGGAAGCACCTCCGGCACCACGTAGCCGACCAGCCGCGGTTCGCCCTTGCCGTCGCGATCATCGTGGCGCACCACCGCCGCGGCCGTATGCACTCGCGGGTGCAGGGCGAGCGCCGACTCGATCTCGGAGAGCTCGATGCGGAAGCCGCGCAGCTTGACCTGCTGGTCGCTGCGGCCCAGATAGACCAGGTTGCCATCGGCGCGCATGGCGGCGAGGTCCCCAGTGCGGTACATGCGGCCGCCGGCGGCGAACGGATCGGGCAGGAAACGCGCTGCGGTCAGGTCCGGCCGGCCGGCGTAACCGCGGGCTACACCCAGGCCGGCCACGTAGAGCTCGCCGGGGCAGCCGATCGGCCGCGGCTCCAGGTGGCGGTCGAGCACGTAGGCGCGCTGGTTCGGCAGCGGCCTGCCGATCGGCGGCTGCCGGCCGGTGGCGAGGTCGGCCGGCACGACGTCGTAGATGGTCGAGCAGACGGCGGTCTCGGTCAGGCCGTAGCCGTTGACGATGCGCAGCTCGCCGGTCCGCACCAGGAGCCCGGCGATGTCCGCCGTTGAGAGCGCCTCGCCGCCGACCAGCAGCAGCCGCAGGCGAGGCAGGCGGTCGCCCAGGGCGTCGAGGCTGGCGAGCATCGACGGCACCGTGGAGACCATTGTCACCTGGTGGCGCGCGATCAGCGAGACCAGGGCGGCGACGTCGAGCACCTCGTGCTTCTGCGGCAGGACGACAGTGCCGCCGGTGCACAGCAGCGGGAACACCTCGCCGACGAAGCTGGCATAGGCGATCGAGGTCAAGGGCAGGATGCGGTCGCTAGGCGTCGGCCCATAGCTGCGCGCAAAGGAGCCCACCAGGTTGACCAGGTTGCGATGCTCGAGGAGCACGCCCTTGGGCAGGCCGGTCGAGCCGGAGGTGAAGATCGCGCAGGCGAGGCTGGCGGGCCCCTCACCCCCGGCCCCTCTCCCACCCGCCCTCCCAACCTCCGGGAGAGGGGAGCCCCCGCCCCAGAAGCTCCCGAGCGGTGTCTCTTTCCCCCCTCTCCCGGTGGGTTGGGAGGGCGGGTGGGAGAGGGGGGCCAGGGGGGTGAGGGGTTCGTCCAGGCAGAGGATCCGCGGCCCGCCAGCCCCCTGGTCGAAGAGCGGGAGGAGCTTCCGGTGCGTGAGGAGCAGACCTGCCCGGGACGTCGCCACCAGATGCGCGATACGTTCGCGCGGGTACTCGGGGTCGATCGGCAGATAGGCGCCGCCGGACGCGAGCACGCCGAGAGCGCCGGACAGGACGTCGAAGGAGCGCTCGACGCAGAGGCCGACCAGCTTCTCGGGGCCGACGCCAAGCTGCCGTAGCGTGGACGCCAGTTGGCCGGCGCGGCGGGCAAGCTCGGCATAGGTGATCTCCTGGCCGGCAAAGATCGCCGCGGTCGCCGTGGGCGTGGCGGCGGCCTGCTGTGCGAAGAGATCGGCGAGAGTGGCCTGGTCACGGTACGGGACGCTGGTGTCGTTCCAGACCTCGATCAACTGGCGCCGCTCCGCGGGATCGAGCAGCGGCAGCTCGGAGACGGGACGGTCGGGATCGGCGAGGGCGCCGGTCAGCAGGCGCTCGAAATGACCGGCCAGGCGCTCGACGGTCGCTTCGTCGAAGAGGTCAACGTTGGAATCGAAGGAGGCGATGAGCCGGCCGCCCACCTCGCCGATCGTGAGGGTGAGATCGAACTGCGCGATGCGCTGCGGCAGGGGGATCGTCTCGAGCGCCAGGCCGCCCAGCTCGACGCGCGAGCCGGGCTCGCCGAGCGCAAAGCCGGTCAGGTCCTGGCCGTCCGCGAGCTGCGCCTTCTGCACGACGAACATCACCTGGAAGAGGGGGGAACGGCCGGGATCGCGCTGCGGCTGGAGCTTCTCGACCAGCAGCGGGAAGGGGTAGTCCTGATGGGCGAAAGCGCCCAGGGCGTCGCGTCGCGCGCGCGCCAGGAGCGCCCTGAAGCCGGGGTCGCCGCCGAGGTCGGCGCGCAGCACGAGCGGATTGACGAAGTAGCCGGCCGTGCGGGCAAAGGCGGCGCGGGTCCGGGCCGCGCTGACCGTGCCGAGCACCAGCTCGGATTGGCCGCTATGGCGAGCGAGCGATGCCTCGAAGGCGGCGAGCAGGGTGACGAACGGTGTCGTCCCGGCCTCCAGGGCCAACCGGTGGACCTCGCCGGTCAGCGGCCTGGCCAGGGGACGGCGGTGGGCGCGTCCGGAGGTGCCCTGGACGCGCGGCCGTGGCTGGTCGGTCGGTAGGTCGAGAACCGGCAGCTCGCCAGCCAGGTGCCCGCTCCACCAGGTCCACAGGGCCTCGCCCGCGGGGCCGGCCAGCTCGCGGTCCTGCCGGAGGGCGAAATCAGCGTAGGGCGGCGGCGCTGCCGGGAGAGACGCGGAGCGACCTGCATAGAGCATCGCGAGCTCGTCGAGCAGCACTCCCAACGACCAGAAATCGGTGACGATGTGATGCATCGTCAGCAGCAGCACATGATCGTCCGCGGACCGTGCATAGAGGCCGACGCGCACCAGCGGCCCCTGCTCGAGGTCGAACGGACGGACGCTTGCGGAGTCGAGATGGGCGGCGATCTCGCCGTCGCTCCAGGACGAGACGTCATAGGCGGCGACCTCCATCGCACCGTGCGGAGCGACGCGTTGCAGCGGCTCGCCGTCCACCGCGACGAACGTCGTGCGCAGCGTTGGGTGGCGATCGACCAAGGCTTGCAGAGCGCCGAGCAGGCCCGCGGCATCGAGCGTGCCGCGCACCCGAACGGCATTGGGCACGTTGTACGCCGGGCTGTCCGGCGTGAGCGCGTGCAGGAACCAGAGCGACAGTTGGGCTCGGGAGAGCGGGAAGTCGCCCGCAGCGGAGACACCGGAGGGCGCGGACGGCTCCTCCTGCCGTGGCCGCAGCGAAGCGGCGAGATCGGCCAGGCTCACCTCGGAAAAGAGCGTCTCCATCTCGACCGTGGCGCCGGTGTGGCGTTCGATCGCATGCAGTAGCTCGATCGTCGCCAGCGAGTCGAGCGCGTGGCTCGCGATCGGCTGCCGCGGATCGACCTCGGCGACGCCGGAGCGGCGCGCCACCTCGCCAGCCAGCCAGCGGACGAGGTCGTCGTGGCCCCTCACCCCCGGCCCCTCTCCCATCGTCCCCCCTTCCCCCGGGAGAGGGGAGAAAAACCGTCCGTCTTCTTCCCCCCTCTCCCGGTCGGTGGGAGGGAGATGGGAGAGGGGCCCGGGGTGAGGGGCCGTCCAGGAGGCGACCGCCGCGAGGCTGCCGGCGAGATAACCGGCGCGGCAGGCGTGGCGCTGGATCTTGCCGCTCGAGGTCTTGGGAATGCTGGCGGGCTTGAGCAGGACGACGACGTCAGGCGTCACCTCATGCTCGTCGGCGACCGCGCGCCGGATGGCTGCGATGATCTCGGCAACCTCGGCCGCATCGCTCTGGCGGTGCTCGCGGTGCACCTCCACCGCCACCGCCAGCCGCTCCTCGGCGTCCAGCTCGACCGCGAAGGCGGCTCCACATCCCGGGCGCAGAGCGGAATGGCTGTGCTCGACGGTGGTCTCGATGTCCTGCGGATAATGGTTCCGGCCGCGGAGGATGATCAGGTCCTTCAGGCGGCCGGTCACGAACAGCTCGCCGTCGTCGACGAAGCCGAGATCGCCGGTGCGCAGGAAGGGACCCGCAGGGTCGCCACCGGTCGTTCCGGAGATGCGCGCGGCGAAGACCCCCGCCGTCTCCTCCGGCTGGCGCCAGTAGCCCTGGGCGACGCTCGGCCCGGACACCCAGATCTCTCCCACCTCGCCCGGAGGGCAGGGCTCCGCCGACTCCGGGCGCACGATCGCGATCACCGGATCACTGGGCCGGGGATCGGCTGGCATGCCACAGCCGACCAGCGTCCGCGCATCCGCCGTGCCCGGCGCAGTCGCCTGGGCCCGATGACGCTCGAGCTCGCCGGCGACGAAGGAACGGATGCGAGGGCCGTCCAGACGGCGGCCGGAGGAGAGCAGCAGGGTCGATTCGGCCAGCCCGTAGCAGGGATAGAACGCCTCGCGGCGGAAGCCGCAGGGAGCGAAGGCGGCGGCGAAGCGCTCCAGGGTGTCGGGGCGGACCGGCTCAGCGCCGTTGAAGGCCAGGCTCCAGCTCGACAGGTCGAGCTCCTGCCGCTGCTCCGCCGAGACCTTCTGGACGCAGAGGTCGAAAGCAAAATTGGGGCCGCCGCTGGTGGTGGCGCGGGCCCTGGAAATGGCCCGCAGCCAGCGCACCGGCTGCTGCAGGAAAGCCAACGGCGACAGCAGCGTCACCGGATAGTTTGCATAGAGCGGCTCCAGGATGCCGCCGATCAATCCCATGTCGTGGTAGGGCGGCAGCCAGAGCACCGTCCGCTCGCGCTCGGTCTGGGCGAAGCAGGTGCGGATCAGCTCCAGGTTGTGCAGCAGGTTGGCGTGGCAGAGCATCACACCTTTGGGCGCCGCGGTCGAGCCCGAGGTGTATTGCAGGAACGCGAGAGTGGACGGCTCGACGCCGGGATCGCGCCAGTCCTCGGCGTCCGCGACGGGGCGCAGAGGGTCGTCCGTGACCAGCCACTCGGTGCCGGCCGGCACTGGAAACAGCTTCTCGAGCTTGGGACGAAGCGCCGCTGTGGTGAGAATGACGCGCGGTGCGGCGTCCTCGAGGATCGAGCGCACGCGCGGTGACGGCCGGTTCGGCCGGGGGGGATAAGCAGGCACTGCCACCATGCCGCCGTACAGGCAGCCAAAGAAAGCGGCGATGTAGTCGAGCCCCGGCGGATAGAGCAGCAGCGCCCTCTCGCCGGTGGCGCCCAGACGTGGCAGGGCCGCGCCGAGGGCACGCGCCCGGCGATCGAGCTCGGCATAGGTCAGGTGAGCCTCGGCTCCGTCGCCGTCCGAGAGGAAGCAGTAGCCGGGGCTCTCCGGCCGCCGGCGGGCCCGCTGCCGGAGCAGCTCCACCAGGGTCGAGGCCGTGCCCGGGGGCGCGTTCATTTCATCACAGTTCCAAGCCTTCGCACGATCCCTGACAACCCTTCTAGAGCCGGAGCCGCCTGCTCTGGGTCTCGAACCTTGAGGTCCCAACGTCGTGCAGGGCGCGCAGTATAAAGCAGGTCCGACAGGCCCTTGCCGGAGCTTGACAACCAGCAGGCCCACTTCTACCCTCTGGCACGCAGAACTCTTTAGATTCAAGCTTATGCCAAAAATTGCAATTTGTCGGCCGGCGTTTTTCTCGGAGAGGTTTGATCGTCGATGGAAATAGCGCGGAATGAAGCCGACGTCGCGATCATCGGCATGGCCGGTCGCTTTCCAGGGGCCGACAACGTCGGGGAGCTCTGGCAGAATCTGTGCGACGGCGTCAACGCAGTCCGGACGTTGACCGACGACGAGCTGCTCGCGGCCGGCGTCGATCCGGCCCTGCTCACTCACCCCAACCTGGTCAAGGTGATTGCGATGCCCCGGGGCATCGATCGCTTCGACGCCACCTTCTTCGGCTTCAGCCATCGCGAGGCCGAGGTCATGGACCCGCAGCAACGGCTTCTGCTCGAGTGCGCCTGGCAGGCGCTCGAGGACGCGGGCTATGTCGGCGAGACCCACAGCGGGCCGATCGGCGTCTTTGCTGGCCTGTCGACGAGCACGTACCTGCTCTATCAGGTGATGGCCAATCCGGCGGTCCTCGCCACCCTTGACGAGCTGCACATCGACCTCGGCAACTCCGGGGACTACCTGACGACGCGGATCTCGCACAAGCTGAACCTGACGGGACCGAGCTATCTGATCCAGAGCGCCTGCTCGACCGGTCTGGTGGCGGTGCATGCGGCCTGCCAGAGCCTGCTGTCGGAGGAGTGCGACATGGCTCTGGCCGGCAGCGCCTCGATCAACGTCCGTCACTTCCGGGGCTACATGTACCAGGAAGGTGGCATCGTCTCCCCCGACGGCCGCTGCCGGACCTTCGACGTCAGGGCGCAGGGCTCGGTCGTCGGCAGCGGCCTGGGAATGGTGGTGCTCAAGCGGCTGGCCGACGCGGTGGCCGACGGGGACTCGATCCGGGCGGTGGTCAAGGGGTCGGCGATCAACAACGACGGTGCGCTGAAGGTGGGCTACACCGCGCCGTCGGTCGAAGGCCAGGCCAAGGTCATCGCCGAGGCCCTGGCGCGGAGCGGTGTGGAGGCGGCCGACATCTCCTACGTCGAGGCGCACGGCACCGGCACTGCGCTGGGGGACCCGATCGAGGTCGAGGCCCTGACCCGCGCTTTTACCAGCAATTTCAACGGTCATTTCAACGGCAGGGGGCGCCGGCAGTTCTGTGCGTTGGGGTCAGTGAAGACCAATGTCGGTCACCTGGCCACGGCAGCCGGGATCACCGGTCTGATCAAGACCGTGCTCTCTCTCGAGCACGGGATGATCCCGCCGAGCTTGCACTTCGAGCGGCCGAATCCGGAGATCAACTTTGCGGAGAGCCCGTTCTACGTCAATACCGAGCTCCAGCCCTGGCTGCGCAACGGCGGGCCGCGTCGAGCGGGGGTGAGCGCCTTCGGGTTCGGCGGCACCAATGTCCACGTAGTGCTCGAGGAGGCGCCCGCGCTCCCTCCGGCGGCGGCATCACCGCGCTCGCACCAACTGCTGCTGCTCTCCGCGAAGAGCCCCGGGGCGCTCGCCGCCGCGACGACCGATCTCGCGGCTCACCTGGGCAACCGCCCCGAGCTCAATCTCGCCGATGTCGCCTTCACCCTGCAGCGCGGCCGCAAGCCCTTCGACTACCGACGCACGCTGGTCTGCCGCGACCGCGACGAGGCCATCGGCCTGCTCGCCGAGCCCTCCTCCGAGGGGGTTTTCACGGGGCTCAAGGAGCACGACCAGAGCGTCGCCTTCTTCTTCCCGGGACTCGGCGATCAGCAGCTCCACATGGCTGCGAGCCTCTACGCGGCGGAGCCGGTCTTCCGGGCCGAGGTGGACCGGTCGTGCGCGCTGCTGGTGCGGTCGCTGGGAGTGGATCTGCGGGAGGTCCTCTACCCCGCCGGCCAACCGCCAGCGGCGGGCCCGGCACCGGGCATGGATCTGCGCCGGCTCCTCGGGCGGACCGCCGAAGCCTCCGAGGAAGCCTCCCTGCGCCTGGACCGCACCTTGTACGCCCAGCCGGCGATGTTCGTGGTCGAGCACGCTCTGGCCCGCCTCTGGATGGACTGGGGGGTGAAACCCAGGGCGATGATGGGCTACAGCCTGGGCGAGTACACGGCCGCCTGTATCGCAGGCGTGCTCAGCTTGGAGGAGGCTCTCTGGCTGGTGGCCGAGCGGGCGCGGCTGGTCGAGGAGCTTCCGGCCGGGGCTATGCTCGCCATTCCGCTGGCCGAGAGCGAGGTGCTCCCCCGGCTCGGCCCTGAGCTCTCGCTGGCCGCGGTGAATGCGCCCCGGATGTGCGTGGCGGCGGGAACGGAGAGCGCCGTGGCGGAGCTGGCAGAAGAGCTGGCGCAGCAGGGCGTGGTCTCGCGCCGCCTGCGGACCTCCCACGCCTTCCACTCGCGGCTCATGGAGCCGGCCGCCGAGCGCCTGGTCGAGAGCGTCCGGCGGCTCGCTCTCCGGCCGCCGCGGATCCCGTACCTGTCCAACGTCACCGGCACGTGGATCACGGCCCGCGAGGCCACCGACCCGGAGTACTGGGGCCGCCATCTGTGCCAGACCGTGCGGTTCTCCGCCGGGTTGGGCGAGCTGTTCGATGAGCCCGGCCGGTTCCTGCTGGAGGTGGGGCCGGGGCAGGCTCTCTCGACGTTCGCCCGCCAGCACCCGGCGGGAGGCGGCGCGAATGTGGTCCCCTCACTGGGCGAGCGCGGCGGCGCGGCGGAGCAGGCGACCCTGATGCGGGCCGTGGGGCGGCTCTGGCTCGCCGGGGTCGAGGTGGACGGCGCGCGCTTCTTCCGCCATGAGCGGCGGAGGCGGGTTGCCCTGCCCACCTATCCCTTCGAGCGCCAGCGCTACTGGATCGAGGCGAGCCCGCAGCCGGCGGCCGCTGTGCCCGCCATGCCGGAGCTCGCGGCCGGAGAGACTCCGCCGCCCGAGCCTGAGGCCGTCCCCCCACAGGCTCTGTCAGCGCACCCCCGGCCGGTGCTGCGCAATGCCTATGTGGCACCGCGCGACGAGACCGAGCGCCGGGTCGCCGGGATCTGGCAGCGGCTGCTCGGGATCGACGAGGTCGGGGTTCACGACGACTTCTTCGAGCTCGGCGGGCATTCGTTCCTCACCACCGTCCTGGTGACGGAGCTGCGCCAGTCGTTCGGCATCGACGTGGGGATCCGCGACCTGTTCGAGAAGGCGACGGTGGCCGGGTTCGCAACGGTGATCGCCGCCGGGCAGGCGAACGAGCAGGCGGGCGCCGCGCCGGCCGCCGCCCTGCCGTCGATCGTCCCCGACCCGGCGAGCCGGTCTCTACCGTTCCCCTTGACCGAAGTCCAACACGCCTACCTGATCGGGCGCGGCGACGCCTTCGCCCTTGGCCAGGTGTCCACCCACGCCTATGCCGAGGTCGACGCCCGCGGCATCGATCTCGCGCGGCTGACCCACGCCTACCGAACCCTCATCGCGCGGCACGACATGTTGCGGGCGGTCGTGCACCCCGACGGGCGGCAGGAGATCCTCCCGGAGGTGCCGCCCTACGAGATCGCGACGCTCGACCTGCGCGGCTGTTCTGAGGTAGAGGCCGCTCTGGCTCTGGCGGCGGTGCGCCGGAAGATGTCGCACCAGGTGCTGCCGAGCGATCGCTGGCCTCTCTACGAGCTGCGGGCCTCGCTGCTCGACGGCGGCCGGGTCCGCCTGCACTTCAGCTTCGACTTCCTGGTCGGCGACGCCTGGAGCCTGCAGGTCCTGCTGCCCGAGCTCGGCCTCGCCTACCATGGGCGGGACAGGGGAGCTCGCGCCGCTCACGCTTTCGTTCCGCGACTACGTGCTCGCGCTCTCCGCGCTGGAGGAGCAGCCCGCCTACCAGCGCGCGCTCGCCTACTGGACAGCCCGCCTCGACGGCTTTCCGCTGGCGCCGGAGCTGCCCCTGGCCACCAGCCCGGAAGCGGTGCGGCGTCCTACCTTCGTGCGCCATCCGGGACGCCTGGAGATCGCGGCGTGGCAGCGGCTCAAGGAGCGTGCGGCGCGCGGCGGCCTCACCCCTTCGGGACTGCTCCTCGCCGCCTTCGCCGAGGTGCTGACCCTGTGGTCGAAGAGCCCGCGCTTCGCCATCAACGTGACCCTGTTCAACCGCCTGCCGCTCCATCCCGAGGTCAACGAGCTGGTGGGGGACTTCACGTCGCTCACCCTGCTGGCCATCGACAACTCGCAGGCCGGGGCTTTCGGAGAGCGGGCGCAACGGGTGCAGACGCAGCTCTTCGAGGACCTCGATCACAGCGCCTTCTCCGGCATCCGGGTGCTGCGCGAGCTCTCCCGCCGCCGAGGCGGGCACGTACCGGCCATGATGCCCGTCGTCTTTACCAGTACCCTCACCCAGGTGTCGCCGCGGGAGGCCCTGGCGGCTCTGGGAGAGGCCGAGCTGGGCTTCGTGATCAGCCAGACGCCGCAGGTCTGGCTCGACCACCAGGTGCTCGAAGATCCGCTCGGGCTCTCCTATAGCTGGGACGTCGTCGAGGAGCTGTTCCCGCCCGGCATGGTCGGCGACATGCTGGCGACCTACCAGGATCTGCTGACGCGGCTCGCGAGCGAGGAGGCGGTCTGGCAGGCTCTCGCGCCGATCGGTCCTCCCCGGCACCAGAGCGAGCTCTTCGCTGCCGCCAACGCCACGGCGTGCCCGGTGCCGGAGGGGTCGATGATCGCTCCGTTCGCCGCGCTGGCCGAGAAGCTCCTCAGAGCGAGGCGATCGTCGCCGACGGCCTTTCGCTCACCTACGGCGAGCTCGCCCACCGGGCCGGCGAGCTCGCCCAACGGCTGCGCGCGCTCGGCGTCGCGCCCGACGCCCTGGTCGGCGTCGTAATGGACAAAGGATGGGAGCAGGTCGCCGCCGTCCTTGCTGTCCACCAGGCCGGCGCAGCCTACTGCCCGATCGATGCCAGTTGGCCGAAGGAGCGGCGTTTCCAGCTCTTTACGCACGGCGGAATCCACGCGGCGCTCACCCAGCCGTGGCTCGACGGCACGCTCGACTGGCCGCCCGGCGTCGAGCGGATCGTCGTCGGCCGGGAGCCGGGCGCGCGGAACGGTGTCCCGTTCGTGCCTGAGACTCCCTCTTCGGAAGACCTCGCCTACGTCATCTATACCTCGGGCTCCACCGGCCAGCCCAAGGGAGTGATGATCGACCACCGGGGCGCGCTGAATACGGTCCTCGACATCAACCGGCGGTTCGGCGTGGGGAGAGGCGACCGGATCCTGGCGATCTCGTCCTTGAGCTTCGACCTCTCGGTCTACGACGTCTTCGGCACGCTCGCCGCCGGCGCGAGCATCGTCGTGCCTGGGCTGGACAATCTGCGCGAGCCTGCCAGTCTGTCCGCGATCCTCGCGCGCGAGCGGGTCACGGTGTGGAATTCCGTCCCGGCCCTCATGGACATGATGGTGACCTATCTTGAGGGGAACGGCGGAACGCTCCCTTCGTCGCTGCGTCTCGTCCTGCTGAGCGGCGACTGGATCCCGGTCACCCTGCCGGACCGCATCCGGCGCCTCGCTCCGGGCGCGCAGGTGATCAGCCTCGGCGGCGCCACCGAGGCGTCGATCTGGTCGATCTGCCATCCGATCGGATTGGTCGATCCGGCCTGGCGGAGCATCCCCTACGGGCGGCCCCTCGCCAACCAGAGCTTCGCGGTGTTGAACGGCCATCTGGAGCCCTGTCCCGTCTGGGTGCCCGGACAGCTCTATATCGGCGGCGCCGGGGTGGCGAAAGGGTACTGGCGAGACGAGGAGCGCACCCGCGCGAGCTTCATCGTCCATCCGGCAAGCGGCGAGCGCCTCTACCGCACCGGCGATCTCGGACGCTACCTGCCGGACGGCACCATCGAATTCCTCGGCCGCGAGGACTTCCAGGTCAAGGTGCACGGCTACCGCATCGAGCTCGGCGAGATCGAGGCGACGCTGCGCCGCCATCCGGCAGTGGGCGAGGCGGTGGTGGTGGCACACAAGGACGGCCCCGGGGACCGCCGCCTGGTCGCCTATGTGGTCCCCAGCCGGGAGCCCGCGGGCGCTGGCGGTCCGAGATCCGGGCTGGATGACGAGATGTGGGCGGCGGCGGTGGCGGCCGGCCGCCGGCAGGCGGAGGCGAGCCTCGCCGAGCGGACGCTGCAGACCGATCCCGAGCAGCTCCGGCGGCTGGGGAGGGTCGCCATCGGCTACATGGTCTCGACACTGCGCCGGATGGGCGCTTTCCTGGTGGCGGGAGAGAGCCACACCGGCGACGAGCTGTTGCAGCGCTTCGGCATCGAGCCGCGCTACGGCAGGCTGATGCTCCTCTGGCTGCGTGCGCTGGCGGACGAGGGGCTGCTCGTGGCGGCGGGAGACAGCTTCAGCAGCCCCGAGCCGCTGGCTGAGCCCGACCTCGAAGCCCTGTGGCAAGGCACCGGCGGCGAGATCGTGAGCGAGCTGGCCGAAACCTTGCGCCGCAGCGGCGGCAACCTCGCCGCGATCCTCCAGGGCGAGGTCCACCCGCTGGAGGTCTTCTTTCCCGGCGGCGACTGGAGCCAGGCGGCGCAGATCTACGCGTCGGGCCGCTTTCTGCACAACACGACGGCGGCGGTGCTGGCCGCGATCGCCGAGCGGTGGCCGTCCGGACCCTCCGGACCCTCCGGACAACCGCTGCGCATCCTGGAGATCGGCGCCGGGACGGGCGGCACGACGACCTTTCTGCTGCCCGTGCTGCCGGCGGAGAGAACCAGGTACACCTTCACCGACATCTCCGGGTACTTCACCCGCCAGGCGAAAGAGAAATACCGCGACGTTCCATTCCTCGACTACCGGCTGCTCAACATCGAGAATTCGCCGGCCGAGCAGGGGTTCACCGCCCACAGCTTCGATATCGCCGTCGCGGGCGACATGCTGCATGGAACGCGTGACCTCGACGCGGCGCTCCAGCACATCCAGTGGCTGCTCGCCCCCGGCGGCCTTCTCCTCTTCGAGGAGTCGACGAGCTGGAATCTGATCTACAACGTCAGCAACGCCCTCCTGGAGGGCTTGAGCCGCCACGAGGACCGCTGGCGGTCCGAGGTGCCGTTCATTTCGACCGGCACCTGGGAGGCGGCGACGCAGAACGCCGGGTTCCGCCGTTTCCAGGCGCTGCCGGAGACCGATCAAGTGCCTTGCCACGTCATGCTTGCGGCAGGCGCTGCGGATGCGGCCGCGCCCGAGGAGGAGGAGATCCGCGGCTTCCTGCGCGAACGGCTCCCCGAGTACATGGTACCGGCGGTGTTCATGGTGCTCGACCAGCTCCCGCTGTCCGCCAATGGCAAAGTCGACCGCGGAGCCTTGCCGCCGCCCGGCGGCGCGCGCGCTGGGACGCGGGCGGAGCTCGTGGCGCCCAGAAACCCGGAAGAGCAGGTGCTGGCCGGCATCTGGGCGCAGGTGCTCGGCGTCGAGCAGGTCGGCGTCGACGATCAATTCTTCCATCTCGGTGGTGACTCTCTGCTCGCCGTGCAGCTCATCTCGCGGGTCCGGGATGCCCTCCGGGTCGAGCTCTCGCTGCGCGACTTCTTCGACGCGCTGACCGTCGCCGAGATGGCGAAGCGGGTCGTCGAGAGGGAGCCCAAGCCGGGACAGACGCGCAAGCTCGCCCGCATTCTGATCACCGTACAGGGCATGGCCGCGGGTGATCCTGGGATCGGAGCCCGGGAGTAGCGACTTGAGCGAGATCGAGCGTCTGGGCGCGGCGGTGGGTCTCTCCGCAGAGCAGCGGGAGATGCTCGCTGTCCTCCTCGCCGAGGAGGGGATCGATCTGGAGGGAGAGCCGCCGATCACTCCTCTCCAGGGCCCTGGGAACCGCCGGCTCTCGTTCGCCCAGCAGCGTCTCTGGTTCCTGCAGCGCCTGGAGCCGGAGAGTCCTTTCTACAACATCGCCGTGGAGGTTCGCCTCGCCGGAGCGCTCGACATCCAGGTCCTCGGCCGCGCCCTGACCGAGGTGACGCGGCGTCACGAGACGCTCCGCACCACGTTCATCGAGCTTGGCGGCGAGCCATGGGTGAGCATCTCTGCACCGGGGCCGCTCCTCCTGCCGCTGGTCGACCTGAGCGGCCTGCCCGCGGCGGAAGCGTCGCAATTGGCCGGGGATCTGATCCTGGCCGAGGCACGCCGCACCTTCGACCTCGACGCGGGGCCCCTGCTGCGCGTCCTTCTGCTGCGGCTGGATCGCCGCGAGCATAAGGCCGTCCTGACGCTTCACCATGCCATCGCCGATGGCTGGTCGCTCGGCGTGCTGGTCCGCGAGGTGTGGACGCTCTACGGCGCTTTCCTCCGCGGTGGCCGGTCCCCCCTGCTGGATCTCCCCTTCCAATACTCGGACTACGCCGCCTGGCAGCGGGGGTGGCTCCAGGGAGCTGTGCTGGAGAAGGAGCTGGCTCACTGGCGCGCCAAGCTGGCAGGGGCCGATCCGGTGCTGGAGCTGCCGTTCGACCACCCCCGGCCGGCGATGCGCAGCGATCGCGGAGCGACGCGGCTCCTCGTGTTGCCCGCGGAGCTGGCGCAGAGCGTGGGCCGGTTGAGCCGGCGGGAGGGGGTGTCCCTGTTCATGACCCTCCTTGCCGCCTTCCTCGCCCTGCTCGGGCGCTATACCGGGAAGCAGGACCTGGTGATTGGCTACCCGGTGGCCAACCGCGACCGCAGCGACATCGAGGGACTGATCGGGTTCTTCCTCAACACCCTCGTGCTGCGTGTCGACCTGTCCGGCAACCCTTCGGCCCGAGTCCTGCTCGGCCGCGTCCGCGATGAGGTTCTGGAAGCCCAGAGCCATGGCCAGCTCCCCTTCGAGACACTGGTCGAGGAGCTGCGGCCGGAGCGCAGCCTCAGCTACAACCCTCTGTTCCAGGTCCTGTTCGTGCTGCAGAACACGCCGGCGTCCGAGCTGGAGGTTCCGGGGCTCACCGTAGAGCCCGCCATCCTCGACCTGGCGACCGCGCAGTTCGATCTCAGTTGCCGGTTCGAGAAGTCGGGGGACACCCTGCTCGGCCGCCTGGAGTACAGCTGCGACCTGTTCGACAGCGCGACGATCGAGCGCCTGGCGGGGCATTTCGTAGGCCTGCTGGCCGGAGTCGTGGCGAATCCGGGCAAGCGTCTTTCGGAGCTCCCGCTGCTCGCTGCGGGCGAGCGACACCAACTGCTCCAGGAGTGGAACGACACCGCGGGTGGCGAGTGGCGGCAGGCAGCGGTGCACCGGCTGATCGAGGAGCAGGTGCGGCGGACTCCGGAGGCTCGTGCGTTGGTGTGGGGAGAGGAGGTGTGGAGCTACGGGCATCTCAATGCCTGGTCCAACCGTCTGGCGCGCCACCTGCAGTCGCTGGGGCTGCGACCTGGGGAGCGGGTGGGAATCGCGCTGTGGCGCTCGCCGTGGATGGTGGCGAGCGCGCTGGGTGTGCTGAAGGCCGGCGGGTGCTACGTGCCGCTCGATCCGTCATATCCGGCGGACCGACTGGCCTACATGCTGGAGGACTCTGGGGCCCGTCTGGTGGTGAGCGAGGAGGAGCTGGCCGGGGTGGACTGGCTATCGAGCCGCGGGCAGGTGCGAGTGGACGGGGATCAGGCCGTCATCGGGCGCCGGAGGACAGAGGATCTGGAGCTGGAGGTCGATCCACGGCAAACGGCGTACGTGATCTATACGTCGGGCTCGACGGGGCGTCCGAAGGGAGTGGAGATCAGCCACGGCTCGTTCGCCAGCTTCCTGGAGACCATGAGGGAGCGCCTGAGCCTGGGGCCCGAGGACGTTGTGGCGGCGGTGACGGCGCTGTCGTTCGAACATCGCAGGCCTGGAGCTCTATCTGCCGCTGATGGTGGGAGCCGGAGTGGCTCTGGCGAGCCAGGAGGAGTCGGCGGACGGCTGGCGCCTGCTGCGCCGTCTCGAGGCGAGCGCGGCGACGGTGCTGCAGGCCACCCCGGTGACCTGGCGGATGCTGCTGGCGGCGGGCTGGTCGGGAGAGCCGGCGCTGCGGGTGCTGTGCGGCGGCGAGTCTCTCGGCGAGGATCTTGCGCGAGAGCTGGCCCGGCGCGGCCGTGAGGTGTGGAACCTCTACGGGCCTACCGAAACCACCGTGTGGTCGACCGCGGGGAGGGTGCGAGAGGGGGAGAGGATCACCATTGGCCGCGCCGTCGGCCGGACCACGACGTACGTGCTGTCGGCGACTCTGGAACCGATGCCGATCGGGGTGGCGGGCGAGCTGTGGATTGGCGGCGTGGGACTGGCGAGCGGCTACCTGGAGCGGCCGGCGCTGACGGCGGAGCGTTTCATGCCGTCGCCGTTCGGCGAGCGGGGAGGGCGGCTCTACCGGACGGGCGACGTGGTGCGCCGCTTGGCGGACGGCCAGCTCGAGCACCTCGGGCGCGCCGACCAGCAGGTGAAGGTGCGTGGCCACCGCATCGAGCTGGGAGAGATTGAATCGGCGCTGGGAGCGCATCCGGATGTGGCGCAGGCGGTGGTGGTCGCCCTGGGAGAGGGTGGCGATCGCCGGCTGGTGGCCTACGTGGTGCCGTCGGGGCCGGCTCCGGAATGGGAAGAGCTGCGCGGCCACCTCGCGCGGCGACTGCCCGAGTACATGGTGCCACCGGTCTTTGTGGCGCTGTCGGAGCTGCCGCTGACGCCGAGCCGCAAGGTGGACCGGCGGGCGCTGCCGGCGCCGGAGGTGGCCGCGCCGCAGGGCGAGAGCCGTCCGCCGCGCGGTCCGCTGGAAGAGGTGCTGGCGGGGATCTGGAGTGAGGTGCTGGGGATCGAGCGGGTAGGGGCGGAGGACAACTTCTTCTCTCTCGGTGGACACTCACTGCTGGCGACGCAGGTCGCCTCGCGGGTGCGGACCGTGTTCGGGGTGGAGCTGGCGGTGCGGGCGGTGTTTGAGGCGCCGACGGTCGAGGCGCTCGCGGGCCGGATCGAGAGCAGTCTGGCTGGCCGGCCGGCCGAGGGGCTGCCGCCCCGGGTGCCGGTGCCGCATCAAGGGCTGCTGCCCCTGTCGTTCGCGCAGCAGCGTCTTTGGTTCATCGATCAGCTCGATCCGGGCAGCTCGCTCTACAACATCCCGGTGGCTCTGCGCGTGGGAGGGCCGCTCGACGCCGGCCTGCTGGCGATCTGCCTCGGGGAGGTCCAACGCCGCCACGCGGTGTTGCGGACGGTCTTCGCCGCGTGGGAGGGCGTGCCGGTACAGGTGATCCACCCGGCGGCACCCTTCGGCCTGCCGCTCGTGGATCTGTCGGGCCTGCCGGAAAGCCAGCGCGAGCCGGTGGCTTTCGCTCTGGCGGGTGAAGAAGCCCGCCGCCCGTTCGATCTGGGGCATGGTCCGCTGTTGCGCGGCGTGCTGTTGCGCCTGGCTGGCGAGGACCATGTCGCCACACTCACCATGCACCACATCGCGAGCGACGGCTGGTCCATGGGAATCCTGGTCCGCGAGGTGACGGCCCTCTACGTCGCATTCGCCGAACGCAGGCCGTCGCCCCTGCCCGAGCTGCCGGTGCAATACGCGGATTTCGCGGTGTGGCAGCACTCCTGGCTGCACGGCGAGGTCCTGGAGAGCGAAATCGCCTACTGGCGCCGGCAGCTCGCCGGGCTGCCGCCGCTCCTGGAGCTGCCCACCGACCGGCCGCGCCCCGCGGTGCGGAGCTTCCGGGGCGCCACCCGGCCGGTGCGGCTGCCGGCCGGGCTCACCCGGCAGATGGAGGCCCTCGCCCGGCGCGAGGGGGCGACGCTCTTCATGGTGCTCCTCGCCGCCTTCCAGGCTCTTCTCGCGCGCGCCAGCGGACAGGACGACCTCGCGGTGGGCTCCCCCATTGCCGGCCGCAACCGGGTGGAGATCGAGGGGCTGATCGGGTTCTTCGTCAACACGCTGGTGATGCGCGGCGACCTCGCGGGCGCTCCCGCGTTCCGCGAGGCCCTCGGCCGGGTGCGCGAGACCGCGCTGGCGGCCTATCTCCATCAGGACGTGCCGTTCGAAAAGCTGGTCGAGGAGCTCGCCCCGGAGCGGAGCCTCGGCCACACCCCCGTGTTCCAGGTGATGCTCGTGCTGCAGAATGCTCCCGTCGGGAGCCTGGAGATCCGGGAGCTGCGCCTGCAGCCGGTGGATGCAGAAGGCACGACGGCGAAGTTCGACCTGAGCTTCGCCCTGGGCGAGCAGGGAGACGGCCTCGAAGGCTCTCTCGAATACAGCACCGATCTCTTCGACCGGACCACGATCCAGCGGCTCCTCACCGGCTTCGAGACGCTGCTGGGCACCGCGGTGCAAGCGCCGGAAACAGGCCTGCCGGAGCTGCCGCTCCTGTCCGCCGCGGAGCGCCACCAGCTCCTGATCGAGCTCAACGCCACCGGCACGGCGTATCCTCGCGATTCCTCTCTCGCCGGGCTCTTCGCGCAGCAGGTGGCCTGTTCCCCCGCGGCCCCCGCCGTGGAATTCGCAGGAGAAGTCCTGAGCTACGCAGAGCTGGACGCGCGCTCGAACCGCCTGGCGCACCACCTGTGGGCCCTGGGGGTCGCTCCGGAGGTCCGGGTGGGACTCTGCCTGGAGCGTTCAACCTCCATGGTCGTGGCGGCTCTTGCCACCCTCAAGGTCGGCGGCGCCTACGTGCCTCTCGACCCGAGCTACCCGCGCGAGCGCCTGGAGCTGATGATCGTGGATTCGGGCCTCGCCGCTCTGATCACCGCCGGCGATGTGTTGCCGGAAGCCGGAGATCTCGGCGTGCCCGTAATCGACCTCGGGGCGGAAGCGGCGGCCGTGGCGGCTCGTCCGGCGTGGAGCCTGGAGCCGCTGTCCGGCCCGGACCATCTGGCATATGTGATGTACACATCCGGCTCGACCGGAATGCCCAAGGGGATTGCCATTCCGCAGCGGGCTGTGATCCGCCTGACCTGCGAGACCGACTACGTCGACCTGGGGCCCGGAGATCGCATCGCCCAGGCCTCCAACACGTCCTTCGACGCGGCCACCTTCGAGATCTGGGGGGCGCTTCTGCACGGCGGCACGGTTGTGGGAATCGATCGCGAGGTGAGCCTGGAGCCCGCGCGGCTGGCGGCAGCCCTGCGGGACCTGCGGATCGACACGCTGTTCCTGACCACGGCGCTGTTCAACCAAATGGCCCGCGAGGAGCCGGCGGCGTTTGCTTCTCTTCACGAGGTCCTCTTCGGCGGCGAGGCCGCCGACCCGCAGTGGGTGAGGGCCGTCCTGGCCGCCGGTCCGCCGCGGCGCCTGCTGCACGTCTACGGCCCCACCGAGAGCACGACCTACAGCTCCTGGTACCGCATCGCCGGCGTCCCGGCCGGCGCCCGGACCGTCCCGATCGGGGGTCCGATCGGCCACACGACGATCCACGTGGTGGACCGGACCCTGGAGCCCGTGCCTCTGGGAGTGAACGGGGAGCTGGTGATCGGCGGCGACGGTCTGGCGCGCGGCTACCTCCGGAGGCCCGAGCTGACCGCCGAGCGGTTCGTCCCCGACCCGTTCGGTGGGCCGGGGGCGCGTCTGTATCGCTCCGGCGACCTGGCGCGCTATCGCGCGGACGGGCAGATGGACTACCTGGGCCGGTGCGACCACCAGGTCAAGATACGGGGATTTCGCATCGAGCCAGGGGAGATCGAGGCGGCTTTGCTGGGGCACGGAGAGGTGCGTTCGGCAGTCGTGCTGCCGCGGCAGGACCCGTCCGGAGGCGGGTCTCTGATGGCGTACGTGGAGACCGCGCGGGGTGGAGTCTCGGCCAGGGAGCTGCGGGATTTGCTCAGGGGCCGCCTGCCCGAGTACATGTTGCCATCGGCGTATGTGCTGCTGGAGTCAATGCCGCTGACGGTCAACGGCAAGCTCGACAGGAAGGCCCTCGCGGCCCTGCCGCTGGAGCGGGACGTAAGAGCTGACGCCCGGGCACCGCGGACGCAGACCGAGAAGCTGGTGTCCGGGATCTTCGCCGAAGTTCTGGAGCTGGAACGGGTGGGGCCGGAGGCGGATTTCTTCGAGCTCGGCGGACACTCACTGTTGGCGACGCAGGTGATGTCGCGCCTGCGCCAGGCTTTCGGCGTCGATCTGCCGCTGCGCCTGCTGTTCGAGGCGCCCACCGTTGCCGGCCTGGCGGTCCGCCTGCGCGCCGCCCTGCCCCCGGGCGAGAGCAATGGTGGAGACGATGGAGAGGCCGGAGACACCGAGTTCGAGGACTGGGGGGCCATTCCCCACCGCGAGCCGGGCGCCGCGCTGCCGCTCTCCTTTGCGCAGGAGAGGCTCTGGTTCCTCGACCAACTGACGCCCGGGAGCTTCGTGTACAACATCCCGTGTGTGCTCATCCTCTCCGGCCACCTCGACGTCGCGGCGCTCGCCGCAGCCTTCGCCGCAGTGGTGCGCCGGCACGAGGCCCTGCGCACCGTCTTCCACGCGCCGGCTGGCGAGCCGGTGCAGGTGGTGCTGCCACCGTTTGCCCCGCCGCTCCCGGTGATCGACCTCACCGCCCTCTCGGAGGACGAGCGCGCTGCCACGGCGGAGCGGCTGCGGCAGGCCGATATGACGCGCGGCTTCGATCTCACCCGCGGCCCTCTGCTCCGCGCCTGCCTGCTGCGGCTCGCGGCTGGTGGCACGATCGGGACGGCGGCGCGCCACCTGCTCCTCCTCAACTTCCATCACATCGCGTTCAACGGCTGGTCGATCAGGGTCTTGACCCGCGAGCTGTCGGCGCTCTACGACGCGGACCTCTCGCGGCGCGCCTCGCCGCTGCCGGAGTTGCCGATCCAGTACGCGGACTTCGCCTGCTGGCAGCGCGCCCGGTTGACCGGCGCCACCCTGGAGCGAATCGCCGGCTACTGGCGGCAACGCCTGAGCGGCGTGCCGCCGCTGCGCCTGCCGTTCGACCGGCCGCGGCCGCCGATGCAGACATTCAACGGCGACTCGCTCACGCTTCCCCTGCCGCCGGAGGTCGCCGCGAGGGTCCGGCATCTGGCGCGGCGCCAGGCGGCCACGCCGTTCATGATCGGCCTCGCCGCGTTCGCCGTTGTGCTCCACCGCGCGAGCGGCCAGGGCGACTTCGCGGTCGGCACCTATGTCGCCAACCGCACCCGCCTGGAGCTCGAAGGGCTGATCGGTTTCTTCGTCAACAGCCTCGCGCTGCGGCTGGACTTCTCTGGCAACCTCACCTTCGACCGCCTGCTGGCGCAGGTGCGGGAGGTGGCACTCGGCGCCTACGCCTACCAGGATCTGCCGTTCGAGAAACTGGTCGAGGATCTGAAGCTGCCGCGCGACCTCAGCCTGCCGCCGGTGTTCCAGGTGGTCGCCGTGCAGCAGCCTGCAGCCGGTCTGATGGCCCCCCACGGGCTCCGTCTCGAGCTGCCTGCAGCCCCCATCGACCGCGCCGACGTGGACCTCACCCTCTACCTGAGCGATCCGGCCGGCGATCCCTACACCGGCGTGCTGGACTACAACCGTGATCTATTCGACGCCGCCACCATGGCCCGCTTCGGCCACGCCTTCGAGCGTCTGCTCGCCGCGGCCCTGGCGACCTGGGAGGAGGCGCCGCCGGTCGACGAGCTGCCGCTCCTCTCCGCCGCCGAGACCTGGCAGATCGGCGGCGAGTGGAGCCGCGGCCTCCCACGCCCGGCGGCGGAGAGCGTGGCGGGAGCTCGCTTCGTCCATCAGCTTGTCGAGCGCCACGCGGCGCTGCGGCCGGCGGCGGAGGCGGTGGTCTGGCCGGACCTGGAGAACCCGGAACGGTTGACTTACGGCGAGCTCAACGCCCGCGCCAACCGGCTCGCCCGCTTGCTGCGGCGGCACGGTGCCGGCCCCGAGGTGCGGGTCGCCCTCTGGCTGCCGCGCTCGGCCGACCTCGTGATCTCTGCCCTCGCCGTCCTCAAGGCGGGCGGCTGCTACGTGCCGCTCGACGCCACCTATAGCGGCGAACGGCTGGCCTTCATGGCGGTGGACGCGCAGGCGCGGATGCTGGTGACGCGCGGCGAGGTTCCGGATGGTCTTGGGGATCTTGGGAGCGGCAGCACCGAGCTCCGCCTGGACGATCCGGCGCTGATGGCCGCCCTCGCCGCCGAGAGCGACGCCGATCTCCCGCCGGAGGAGACCGGGCTCGATCCTGAAAACCTCGCGTACGTGATCTACACCTCGGGCTCGACCGGCCGGCCCAAGGGGACGATGATCGAGCACCGCAGTCTGCTCACCGCCTACTACGCCTACGAGCAGGCCTACCGTCTGGGCGATGTCACCGGTCATCTCCAGATGGCGAGCTTCTCCTTCGACGTCTTCACCGGCGATTTCATCCGCGCCCTGGGCTCCGGCGCCCGCCTGGTGCTCTGCCCGCGCGAGGTGCTGCTCGATCCGGAGCGCCTGTATGGCCTGCTGCGCGCCGAGCGCGTCGACGGCGCCGAATTCGTGCCGGCGGTCGTCCGGGCCCTGGTCGAGTATCTGGAGAGCGCGAAGCCCGCAGACACCAGCCTGGATTTCATGCGTCTGCTGGTGGTCAGCTCCGACGCCTGGTATGCCGGCGAGGTGGCGGCGCTGGCCCGCCTGTGCGGCCCGCGCACCCGGCTGATCGACTCCTATGGCGTCACCGAGGCGACGATCGACACCACCTTCCTGCCGCTCGCCGCGGGCGACGGTACACCCTGCCTGCCGGTCCCTACGGCCGCGGCGGTGGTGCCCATCGGCCGGCCGCTCGCCGGCAACGAGGCCTGGGTGCTGGGCGGGATCGACCTGCTGCCGCCGCGCATGCCCGGCGAGCTGTGCATCGGCGGCGCCGGTGTGGCGCGCGGCTATCTCGGCCGGCCGGAGCTGACGGCGGAGAAATTCACGCCGCACCCCTTCGCCACCGTTCCCGGCGCGCGCCTCTACCGTGCCGGCGACCTGGCGCGCTGGCTGCCCGACGGGAGCGTCGAGTTTCTCGGCCGCGCCGACAGCCAGATCAAGGTGCGCGGCTTCCGCATCGAGCCCGGCGAGATCGAGGCGGCGCTCGGCGCGCATCCGCGGGTGAGCCAGGCCGTGGTGCTGGCGCTCGCCAGCGAAGCGGGTTCCGCCTCCAGGCATCTTGTCGCCTACGTCGTAGCGTCCGCGTCATCGGATTTCCAGTGCGATGAGACGGAGCTGCGCGCGTTCCTCAAGCAGCGGCTCCCCGACTACATGGTGCCGGCCGTCTTTATGCCGCTCGCCGCGCTGCCGTTGACCCCCAACGGCAAGGTCGACCGCCGCGCCCTGCCGGTTCCCGATTGGAGCCGCTCTGCTTCCGGGACGCCGGCTGGTTCCCGCCGCCAGCCGCCGCGCACCGCCGTCGAAGAGACGCTGGCCGCGATCTGGAGCAAGGTGTTGCAGATCGAGACGGTCGGCGCTATTGACGACTTCTTCGCCATCGGCGGCCACTCGCTGCTCGCCACCCAGGTGTTGTCGCGTCTGCGCAGCACATTCGGCATCGAGATGCCGCTGCGCGCCCTCTTCGAGGCGCCGGTGCTGGCGGATCTCGCCGCCCGGATCGAGACCGCGCAGAGGGCATTGCTCTCTGGCGTGGATGCGCCGGCTCCGCGCCTCGCCCCGATCACCCCGGTCCCCCGGGAAGGGCCTCTGCCCCTGTCGTTCGCCCAGCAACGCCTCTGGTTCATCGATCAGCTCGAACCGGGAAGCCCGCTCTACAACATCCCGGTGGCGCTCGGCGTGGAGGGGCCGCTCGACGCCGGGGTGCTGGCCCTCTGCCTCGGCGAGGTCGTGCGCCGCCACGAGGCCTTGCGCACGATCTTTGGGGTGTTTGAGGAATTGGATGGCGAGCCCGTGCAGGTGATCCGGCCCGCGTCTCCTTTCGTTTTGCCTCTGGTGGACCTGTCGGGCCTGCCGGAGAGCCGGCGCGAGGCGGTCGCTCTGCGTCTGGCGGGCGAAGAGGCCGGCCGGCCGTTCGATCTCGCTCGCGGCCCACTGCTGCGCGGCGTGTTGCTGCGGCTGAACGTCGATTCCGGAGAGAACGGGGAAGCGACCGCCCATGTCGCCGCGTTGACCATGCACCACATCGCGAGCGACGGCTGGTCGATGGGAATCCTGGTCCGCGAGGTCGTGGCTCTCTACTCGGCGCTCGTTGAGGACACTGAGGACAACGCGGGCCGGCCGCCGTTGCCGGAGCTGCCGGTGCAATACGCGGATTTCGCGGTCTGGCAGCACTCCTGGCTGCACGGCGAGCTCCTGGAGAGCGAAATCTCCTTCTGGCGCCGGCAACTCGCGGGCCTGCCGCCTCTCCTGGAGCTCCCCACCGACCGGCCGCGACCGGCGGCCCAGAGCTACCGCGGAGCCACGCGGCCGGTGCACCTGCCCGCTGCTCTCACTCGGCAGGTCGAAGCCCTCGCCCGGCGTGAGGGAGCGACGCTTTTCATGGTGCTGCTCGCTGCCTTCCAGGCTCTGTTGGCCCGCATCAGCGGCCAGGACGACCTCGCGGTGGGCTCGCCCATCGCGGGGCGCAACCGGGTGGAGACCGAGGAGCTGATCGGGTTCTTCGTCAACACCCTGGTGCTGCGCGGAGATTTATCTGGTGAGCCCTCGTTCCGCGAGCTGCTTGGCCGGGTGCGCGAGACCGCGCTGGCCGCTGACCTGCACCAGGACGTGCCGTTCGAAAAGCTGGTCCAGGAGCTGTCGCCCGAGAGGAGCCTTGCGCACGCCCCCTTGTTCCAGGTGATGTTCGTGTTGCAGAACGTTCCTCTCGAGACCCTGGAGATCCAGGGCCTGCGCCTGTGGCTGATCGAAGGGGTGTCGACGACGGCGAAGTTCGATCTTCTGCTCGGCCTCACGGAGCACAGCGGCGGGCTGGTCGGAGAGGTCGAATACGCCACCGATCTGTTCGACGCCGCGACGACCGACCGCCTGGCCGGGTATTTTGAGCGCCTGCTCGATGCGGCTCTGGCAACGCCGGACCTGCCGGTTGCGGCGCTGCCGCTGCTCGGCGCGGGCGAGCGCCAGCAGCTCCTCGTGGAGTGGAGCGACACGGCGGTTTCGCCTGTGCAGGAAGCTGCATGCCTGCACGAGCTGTTCGAGGCGCAAGCGCGTCGGACCCCGGAGGCCGTGGCGCTCATCGATGGCACGCAGGAGGTCCTCTACCGCGATCTCGATCAGGCGGCCGAGCGGCTGGCGTCTCGACTGCGTGACTACGGTGCCGGACCGGAGGTGATCGTCGGTGTCTGGTTGGAGCGTTCGGCGGGCCTGGTGACAGCTCTCCTCGCCATCCTCAAGACCGGAGCCGCTTATCTGCCGCTCGATCCCCGGCAACCGCGCCGGCGCCTCGACGCGATGCTGGCGGGAGCCCGGGTCTCGATCGTCCTCAGCACCGCGGGCCTGACGGCCGGGTTGCCGTGGAGCGGGCCGCTGGTCCTGATGGATGACGATCTCATGGACACCGCCGGCTCCGGCCGGCCGGCCGGCCGCTCGACTCCGGAGAACCTGGCGTACGTGCTCTACACCTCGGGCTCGACGGGGACGCCGAAGGGCGTCGCCGTCACCCACCGCAGCGCCGTCGAGCTGGTGCGCTGGGCCGGCGGCGTGTTCTCGTGCGAGGAGCTGGCCGGCGTGCTCGCCGCTACGGCGCTCTCCTTCGACCTGTCGGTTTTCGAGCTGTTCGTGCCGCTCTCCCAGGGTGGCACGGTGATCCTGGCGCAGAATGCCCTGGAGCTGCCGTCTCTCCCCGCCCGCGGGCGGGTGACGCTGGTCAATACGGTCCCCTCGGCGATGGCCGAGCTGGTGCGTGCGGGAAGCCTGGGAGCTTCCATCCGGACGGTGAACCTGGCCGGAGAGCCGTTGCCGCGCTCTTTGGCGGACCGGCTGTATGCGACAGGAACGGTGGAGCGGGTGTGGAACCTCTACGGCCCTTCGGAGGATACGACCTATTCGACGGCGCTGCCGGTGGAGAGGGAGAGCGGAGAAGCTCCAGGGATCGGCCGTCCGGTCGCGGCCACGAAGGCCTATGTGTTGGCACCTGGCGCGGACATGGAGCCGCAGCCGGTAGGCGTCGCGGGAGAGCTTTATCTCGGTGGCTCAGGGCTGGCTCGGGGTTACCTGCACCGCCCGGACCTGACGGCCGAGCGGTTCATCCCGGATCCATTCCGGGCAGGGGCGGGAGAGGCCGGCGCGCGGCTCTACCGTACGGGCGATCGTGTCCGCTGGCGGCCCGACGGCTCGCTCGATTTCCTCGGCCGCCTGGATCATCAGGTCAAGGTCCGCGGCTTCCGCATCGAGCTGGGGGAGATCGAGGCTTTGCTGTCGGCGCTGGAAGGAGTGCGCGAGGCGGTCGTAACAGCGCGTGAGGATCGATCCGGCGGTCGGGGGCTGGTGGCCTATGTGGTGGGAGACGTTGCGGCGGACGCGCTGCGCCGGTCATTGGAGGAACGGCTGCCGGATTACATGGTGCCTGCCACGTTCGTGCCGCTCGCGGCGCTGCCCTTGACGCCCAACGGCAAGGTGGACCGCAAGGCTTTACCGGCTCCTGAGCAGCAGAGCGCCGAGGAGAGCTCTGTGGTGCCGAAGACGCCGGTCGAAGAAGTCCTCGCCGGCATCTGGGCTGAGGTGCTCGGCCTGGAACAGATCGGGGCGGACGGCCATTTCTTCGCGCTGGGGGGCCACTCGCTCCTGGCGACCCGGGTGACGTCGCGCCTGCGCGGCGCCTTCGGGGTCGAGATGCCGCTGCGCACCCTCTTCGAGGCTCCGGTGCTGGCGGATTTCGCGGCCCGGGTCGAGGCCGCGCTGGGGACATGGCGGGCCGGCACGGGCCAGCTTGCTCCGCCGCTCGCGCCTCTGGCTCCAACTCTCCGCGCGGGTCCTCTGCCGCTGTCGTTCGCGCAGCAGCGCCTGTGGCTCATCGATCAGCTCGAGCCGGACAGCCCGCTCTACAACATGCCGGTCGTGCTGCGCATCGAAGGGCCGCTGGACCACGCGGCGCTGGCGCTCTGCCTCGCGGAGTGCGTGCGCCGTCACGAGGCGTTGCGCACGGTTTTCGCCGTGCGGGAGGGCTCGCCGGTGCAGGTAATCCAACCGGCGGCACCGTTCGCGCTGCCCCTGGTCGACCTGTCGGCGGCGCCCGAGACAGAGCGCGAATCGCTGGCCCTCGCTCTGGCCGGCGAAGAGGCCTCCCGTCCCTTCGCTCTCTCGCGCGGCCCCCTGCTGCGCGGAGTCTTGCTGCAACTGGCCGCTCCAGGGGAAACGGCGGATCACGTCCTGGCGCTGACCATGCACCACATCGTGAGCGACGGCTGGTCGATGGGCATTCTGGTGCGCGAGGTCGCGGCTCTCTATGCGGCGCTGGCTGAGGACACCGCGGGCAGGCCCTCGCCGCTACCGGAGCTGCCCGTGCAGTATGCGGATTTCGCGGTGTGGCAACGTTCCTGGCTGCGCGGCGAGATCCTGGAGGGGGAGATCGCCTTCTGGCGGGGTCAGCTCGCGGGCCTGGCGCCGCTCCTGGAGCTGCCCCTCGATCGCCCGCGGCCCGCGGTCCAGAGCTTCCGTGGCGCTTCGCGGCCTGTGCGGCTGCCCGCCGGGCTCACCCGTCAGATGGAGGATCTCTCCCGGCGCACCGGAGCGACGCTGTTCATGGTGCTCCTCGCCGGCTTCCAGGCACTGCTGGCGCGCCTCAGCGGCCAGGACGACCTCGCGGTGGGCTCGCCGGTTGCGGGGCGCAACCGGGTGGAGATCGAGGGGCTGATCGGGTTCTTCGTCAACACCCTGGTGATGCGCGGCGATCTGACGGGACAGCCCTCGTTCCGCGAGCTCCTCGGCCGGGTGCGCGAGACGGCGCTCGCGGCCTACATGCACCAGGATCTACCGTTCGAGAGGCTGGTCGAAGAGCTCGCCCCGGAGAGGAGCCTCGCGCAGACACCCCTGTTCCAGGTGATGCTCGTGCTGCAGAACCTTCCTGTCGAGAGCCTGCCGGTGCACGATCTGCGACTGCGGCCGGTGGGGGAGGCCGGGACGACGGCGAAATTCGATCTCTCGTTCAGCTTCGCCGAGCACGACGGCGAGCTGGCCGGAGCGGTCGAATACGCCACCGATCTGTTCGACGGCACGACCGTCGATCGAATGGTGGCGTGCTTCGAGCGGCTGCTCACGGGCCTGATCGAGCAGGTGGACCGCCGCGTCGCGGAGGTCCACCTGCTCTCCGCCGCGGAGACCCTTCAGCTGGCGAGCTGGAACGCCACGGCGCGGGACTATCCGACGGCCTGCATCCACGAGCTGTTCGCCGAGCTGGCCGAGCGCTCTGCGGACGCCGTGGCTGTGGCCTCCGGCGGCCGGGAGCTCACCCGTCGGCACATCGGCCGCGAAGCGCGCCGGCTGGCGCACCGGCTGCGCGGCTCGGGCGTCGGTCCCGGCTCCGTGGTGGGCCTCTGCGCCGAAAGCCTGCCGGAGATGGTGGTGGGAATGCTCGGCATCCTGGAGGCGGGCGGGGCCTACATGCCGCTCGACCTCGCCTATCCGCACGAACGGCTCGTCTTCATGCTGGAGGACGCTGGCGCCGCCGTGCTGGTCGCAGAGGAGCATCTGGCCGGACATCTCCCGGCCCGCGCAGGCCTGCGCGTCGAGCTGCTGCGCGGCGCGGCGGCTGGCGAGCCGGGGGAGGCGGAGCCCGCTGCCGCCGGGCCGCGGCCCGCGAGCTTCTCCTCGCCCGGAGATCCCGCCTGCGTCATCTACACCTCGGGCTCGACCGGCCGGCCGAAGGGGGTGGTGGTGCCGCACCGCGCCGTCGTACGCCTGGTGCGCGGTACCGACTACATCGAGCTCGGCCCGGACGACCACGTGGCGCAGGGGTCCAACAGCTCCTTCGACGCCGCCACGTTCGAGATTTGGGGTGCGTTGCTCAACGGCAGCCGGCTGGTCGGCATCGAGCGCGCGGCGCTTCTCGCGCCTGGCAGCCTGACCGCCGTGCTGCACCGTGAAGGTATTGGCGTGCTGTTCCTGACCACCGCCGTGTTCAACCAGCTCGCCCGCGAGATGCCCGCCGGGCTCGCAGAGCTGCGCTATGTGCTCTTCGGTGGCGAGATGGTCGATCCGGCGGCGGTCCGCGACGTGTTGCGGGACGGCCCGCCTGCCCATCTCCTTCATCTCTACGGCCCGACCGAGGCGACGACCTTCGCCACGTGGCACCGGGTTGGCTCGGTGCCGCCGGGCGAGACCGTCCCCATCGGGCAGCCGCTCGCCAACGGGACCGCGTACGTCCTCTCCGCGGAACTCCTCCAGCAGCCGGTGGGTGTGCGCGGCGAGCTCTACCTGGGAGGGGACGGTCTGGCGCACGGCTATCACACCCGGCCGGAGCTGACCGCCGAACGGTTCGTGCCGGACCCCTTCGGCCCCGCGTCCGGAGCCGATCCGGGGGGCGGCTCTACCGCACGGGAGACTTGGTGCGGCGGCGGCCCGACGGCCTGCTGGAGTACCTCGGCCGGCTGGACGGCCAAGTGAAGATCCGCGGCTTCCGCATCGAGCCGGGCGAGATCGAGGCGGTGCTGGCGTCGTTGCCCGGCGTGCGCGAGGCGGCGGTCGTGGTGCGCGAGGGTCGATCCCAAAGCGAGCCCGGCGACCGGCGCCTGGTGGCCTATGTGGCCGGCGCGCCCGGCGCCATCGCGGCCGACGCGCTGCGCCGGTCGTTGCAGGAGCGGCTGCCGGACTACATGGTGCCCGGTACCTTCGTGGCTCTCGCCGCGCTGCCGCTGACGCCCAACGGCAAAGTGGACCGGAAGGCTTTGCCGGCGCCCGAGCTGCTGCGTTCCGAGGAGAGCTATGCAGCGCCGCGGACGCCGGTCGAAGAGCTTCTCGCCGGCATCTGGTCCGAGGTGCTCGGGGTCGAACGGGTGGGGTCTACCGATCACTTCTTCGACCTGGGCGGGCATTCGCTGCTGGCGACGCAGATGATGTCGCGCCTGCGGAGCACATTCGGGGTCGAGCTGTCGCTGCGCACTCTCTTCGAGGCCCTGACCCTAGCGGAGCTCGCGGCCAGGATCGAGGCCGCGTTGCGGACGGCCGGTGCGGGCCGGCTCACTCCGCCCCTCAAGCCGATCGCTCCGGACCAGCGCAAGGGTCCCTTGCCCCTCTCCTTCGCCCAGCAGCGCCTCTGGTTCATCGATCAGCTCGAGCCGGAGAGCCCGCTCTACAACGTCCCCGTGGCGCTGCGCATCGAAGGGCCGCTCTCTCCTGTGGTGCTGGCCCTCTGCATCGGCGAGATCGTACGCCGTCACGAGGCGCTGCGCACGGTCTTCGCGGTGTTGGAGGGGGAGAAGGGCTCGCCGGCGCAGGTGATCTGGCCGGCGGCGCCGTTCGCGCTGCCGGTGGTCGACCTGTCGGGGCTGCCGGAGACGGCGAGAGAAGCACTGCTCCCGGTCCTTGTCGGTAAGGAGGTGTCCCGCCCGTTCGATCTCACCCGCGGCCCACTGCTGCGCGGCCTGCTGCTGCGTCTCGCGGAGAGGGATCACGCCTTCGCGGTGACCCTGCACCACATCGTCAGCGACGGCTGGTCCATGGGGGTCCTGATCCGCGAGGTGGCGGCTCTTTACGCCGCCTTTGCCGAGAGCAGGCCGTCGCCCCTGCCCGAGCTGCCGGTGCAGTACGCGGATTTCGCGGTGTGGCAAACCTCCTGGCTGCGGGGCGAGGTTTTGGAGGAAGAGATCGACTTCTGGCGGCGCCGGCTCGCCGGGCTGCCGCCGCTCCTGGAGCTGCCCACGGACCGGCCGCGCCCCGCCGTGCAGAGTTACCGCGGCACCGTCCGGCCGGTGCGGCTGCCCGCCGGGCTCGCCCGGCAGATGGAGGCTCTCGCCAGGTCCGAGGGGGCGACGCTCTTCATGGTTCTCCTCGCCGGTTTTCAGGCTCTGCTCGCGCGCACCAGCCGGCAGACCGATCTCGCGGTGGGCTCTCCCATAGCCGGGCGCAACCGCATCGAGATCGAAGGTCTGATCGGGTTCTTCGTCAACACTCTGGTCCTGCGGGGAAACCTGACAGGTTCACCCACGTTCCGCGAGCTGATCGACCGGGCGCGCGAGACGGCGCTGGCGGCCTATGTGCACCAGGATGTGCCGTTCGAAAAGCTGGTGGAGGAGATCGCCCCGGAGAGAAGCCTCACCCACACGCCTCTGTTCCAGGTGATGCTCGTCTTGCAGAACGCTCCTGCGGAGAGACTGGAGATCCGCGGCCTGCGCCTGCTGCCGGTGGAAGTGAAGGGGACGACGGCGAAATTCGATCTCACGCTCACCCTCGCCGGGGACGACGGCGCGCTGGCCGGAGAGATCGAATACGCCACCGATCTGTTCGACGCCGCGACCGTCGACCGGCTGGCGGGACATTTCGGGCGCCTGCTGGCGGCGGCGGCCGGCGCTCCGGACGAGCCTTTCTCCGTGCTGCCGCTGTTGAGCCCGGCGGAGCGCGGACAGATCCTCATCGAATGGAACGACACCGCATCGGGCACGGCGCCGCGCGCTGTGTACGAGCTGTTCGCGACGCAGCTCCAGCGGACTCCGGAGGCCGTCGCGGTGGTCTTTGGAAACGAGGAGCTGACCTACGCCGGTCTCGACGCCCGGGCGAGCCGTCTCGTCCGGCGTCTGCGCCGGCTCGGCGTCGGCCCGGACGTGCTGGTGGGCCTGATGGTCGAACGGTCGATGGACATGATCGCCGGCGTGCTGGGCATCCTTCAGGCCGGCGGCGTCTACGTGCCGCTCGATCCGCAGTATCCGGCGGAACGCCTGGCCTTCATGCTCGACGACACCCGCGCTCCGGTGCTGCTCACCCAGGAGCCGCTGCGCGACCGGCTGCCGGCCGGGAACGCTCAGGTTCTCCTGCTCGATGCTCAAG
This sequence comes from uncultured Holophagales bacterium, assembly GCA_963842525.1. Classification (GTDB taxonomy): domain Bacteria; phylum Acidobacteriota; class Thermoanaerobaculia; order Multivoradales; family UBA5704; genus UBA5704. The sequence goes on along the minus strand of CAWJGT010000003.1, from coordinate 1,442,275 downwards.
AGGGGGAAGACCGGGACGACGAAAGCGGCGCTGTTGCTGCGTATGGCAGCGAGCCGGTGGCGGAGAACCTGGGATATGTGATCTACACCTCGGGCTCGACCGGCCGGCCCAAGGGGATTTCGCTCTCCCAGGGGGCGTTGAGAAATCTGATCGATTGGCATCTCGCGACGCTCCTCGGCGGAGCACGGACGCTGCAATTCGCTTCGCTCTCCTTCGACGCGAGCTTCCACGAGATGTTCGCCTGCTGGGGCTCCGGCGGCACGCTGGTGGTGGTGCCGGAAGAGCTGCGCCGCGATCTCGTGGCGCTCGCCGGGTTGCTTGTCGATCAGCGGATCGAGAAGGCGATCCTGCCGGTTGTGGTGCTGCAACAGATCGCAGAGATTTACGCCGGCCGCGAGGATCTGCCGCCGCTTCGCGAGATCACCACGACCGGCGAGCGGTTGCAGACGAACCGGGCGATGGCTTCGCTGCTGCGGCGCCTTCCGGGGTGTGCCTTCCACAACCACTACGGTCCATCCGAGACGCACGTGGCAACCGCGTTCACCTTGAGTTCAGATCCTGAGGAATGGACAGTCTATCCATCGATCGGCCGGCCGATCGGCAACAGCACGGCCTACGTCCTGGAGCCCGGCACCGAACATGGATTGATGCCGGCCCCGGCAGGCGTGTTCGGGGATCTCTACCTGGGCGGCGAATGCCTGGCGCGCGGCTACCTGGGACGGCCCGATCTCACCGCCGAGCGTTTCGTGCCGCACCCGTGCGGTCAGGAGCCGGGGGCCCGCCTCTACCGAACGGGCGACAAGGTGCGGTTCCTGGCGAACGGTGAGTTGGACTTCCTCGGCCGTTTCGACGATCAGGTGAAGATCCGCGGCTTCCGGATCGAGCCCGGCGAGATCGAGGCGTTGCTGCTGTCGCTACCCGGGGTCCATGAGGCGGTGGTGGCGGTGCGCGAGGACCGGTCCGGAGGGACGTCGGGCGACCGCCGCCTGGTGGCCTATGTGGTCGGCGATCTCGGAGACACTGAAATCGAAGGGTTGCGACGGTCCGTGCGGGACAAGCTGCCGGACTACATGGTGCCGTCCGCCTTCGTGGTGCTTCCGGAGCTGCCGCTGACGCCCAACGGCAAGGTGGACCGGAGAGCCTTGCCAGCTCCCGGGCCGCAGGCCGGTGAGGGGGGCTACGTGGCACCGCGGACGCCGGTCGAGGAGGTCCTCGCCGGCATCTGCGCCGAGGTGCTCGGCCTCGAGCTGGTGGGGAGGGACGGCCATTTCTTCGAGCTGGGCGGGCATTCGCTACTGGCGACGCGGGCGATCTCGCGTCTGCGCAGCGCCTTCGGTATCGAGTTGCCGTTGCGCGTCCTGTTCGAGCGGCCGACCGTGGCGGAGCTGGCGGCGGTCGTCGAGGAGGCCCGGCGCGGCGGTCAGGCACCGGCGGCTCCGCCGCTCGTTGCGGTCTCCCGGGAAGGTCCCCTGCCGCTGTCGTTCGCACAGGAGCGCCTCTGGTTCCTCGACAGCATCGACCCGGGGGAGCCCACCTTCAACATGCCCGGCGAGGTCGGGCTCATCGGTCGTCTCGACAGAGCCGCGCTCGGCGCTGCGCTGCGCGGTCTGGTGGAGCGCCACGAGGTGCTGCGCACGGTCTTCCAGGTGGTGGACGGCGTCCCCCGCCAGCACATCCTGCCAGACCTGAAGATTGGGCTGCCGGTCGTCGACCTGGCGGCGTTGCCGGGCGCCGGGCGTCTGGCGGAGGCGGAGCGGCTCGCCGCGGAGCACGCGCTGCACCGCTTCGATCTCGCGCGCGGGCCGCTGCTCGACGCGGCGCTCCTGCGGCTCGAACCCGAGCGCCACCAGCTCCTGATGGTGGTGCATCACGTGGTCTGTGACGGCTGGTCGCTCCAGCTCCTGGTGCGCGAGATCGGCGAGCTGTACGGCGCTTTCACCGAGAATCGTCCGTCGTCTCTCGGCCAACTGCGGGTGCAATACGCCGACTTCGCGGTGTGGCAGCGCGAGCTGGTCGCGGGAACGCGGCAGGAGGAGCTCGCCTGGTGGCTCGATCTCCTGGGCGGCGAGACATCGCAGATATCGCCGCTCGATCTGCCGATCGACCGCCCTCGGCCGCCCGTCCAGACCTATCGCGGCGGGGGTGCCGCGCGCATCCTCTCTTCCGAGCTCACAGGGCGATTGACCCGGTTCGGCCGCTCCCACGGCGCCACGCTGTTCATGACGCTCCTCGCCGCGATCCAGACGTTGCTGCACCGCCACAGCGGTCAGGATGACATCCTGGTGGGCGCGCCGGTGGCCGGTCGTCGCGCGGTAGAGACCGAGGAGCTGATCGGCTGCTTCCTGAATACGCTCGTCCTGCGCACCGGCTTCGGCGGCCAGCCTGGCTTCCGCAGTCTGGTGGAGCAGGTGCGGGAGGTCACCCTCGGTGCCTATTCTCATCAGGACGTGCCTTTCGAAGCGGTCCTCGCGGCCCTCCCCGTGCAGCGCGACCTTTCACGGACGCCGCTTTTCCAGGTGATGGTCAACCTGGTCAACGTACCGACCGCCGCGATGCGCCTCCCTGGCCTGGAGCTGGACGGGGCGGGGATGGCGCCGTCGGCGCCTCTCTCCAAGCTCGACATGACGCTCTATCTGAGCGAAGGAGACGGCGGAGTCCAGGTGAACCTGGTCTATAACGCCGACCTGTTCGACGCGGCGCGGATGGAGGACCTGCTCGACCAGCTCGCGCTGTTCCTGGAGCAGGCGCTGGAGCGGCCGGAGGAGCCGGTGGGGCGGCACGCACTGGTCACCGCCGCGTCGCGTGAGCTGCTGCCCGATCCGGCCGCGGAGCTGTCGGCAGCCTGGGAGGGCGCGGTCCACGAGATCTTCGCCCGCCATGCCCGACGAGACCCCGGGGCGCTCGCGGCGGCGGATCCGGCGGAGTCCTGGAATTACGGCGAGCTCGACGAGCGCTCCGACGGGCTCGCCGCGTTCCTCCAGGCGGGTGGCGTGCGGCGCGGGGACGTGGTGGCCTTCTGGGCTCACCGCAGCGCGCCTTTGGTCTGGGGCGTGCTGGGAGCTCTCAAGGCAGGGGCCACCTTCCTGATGCTCGATCCTCGTTATCCGGCGGCGCGCCAGGCCCAGATGCTGGAGATCGCGCGGCCAGCCGCCTGGCTCCGCGTCGCGGCGGCCGGTCCGGTCCCGGTGGAGATCGACGGCGCTCTCGACGCTCTCAGTTGCTCCTGCCGCCTGACCCTGCCGGCGAAGGCTGACAATGCCGGGGAAATGGATGTCCTTTCGGCTTTCCCGGCAGCTCCTGCGCCCGTGGAGATCGGACCGGACGACACCGCGTATGTGGCGTTCACCTCCGGCTCGACGGGCGTGCCGAAGGGGGTGCTCGGCCGCCACGGCTCGCTGTCGCATTTCATCCCGTGGCTGCGCCAGCGCTTTGATCTGTCGGCCGCCGACCGTTTCAGCATGCTGTCGGGCCTGGCGCACGATCCGCTGCACCGCGACCTGTTCACTCCGTTACAGCTCGGCGCTGCGGTGGTGATCCCCGATCCGAAAACGATGGACGATCCGGGCGCGCTCGCCGCCTGGATGCGCCGTGCGGCGGTGACGATCACCCATCTCACGCCCGCTCTGGGTCAGGTGCTGACCACCGAAGCGCCGGGTGATCTCGGTGTCCTCAGCCTTGAGGTCCCGTCACTGCGCTATGCGTTCCTGGTGGGGGATGTCCTCACCCGCCGTGACGTGGCGCGGCTGCGCTCGCTGGCCCCGAACGTCACCTGCGTGAACTACTACGGTTCCACCGAGACGCAACGCGCCGTCGGCTACCACGTTGCCGACGACCGCGAGCCGCGGGAGATCCTGCCGCTCGGCCGCGGTATTCCGGACGTCCAGCTCCTGGTGCTCAACCCGGGCGGCGGGCTGGCCGGCATCGGCGAGATGGGCGAGGTTTCGGTGCGGAGCCCGCACATCGCCCTTGGATATCTGGGCGATCCGCAGCTCACCTCTCAGCGCTTCGCAGCCGATCTCTATCGGACGGGCGACCTCGGACGCTATCTGCCGAACGGCGAAGCGGTGTTCGCCGGGCGGGCCGATACGCAGGTGAAGATCCGCGGCTTCCGCATCGAGCTGGGGGAGATCGAGTCGGTGCTCGGCGGCTTCCCGGGGGTCCGCGAGGCGGTCGTCGTGGTGAGACCGGAAAGCTTCCTGGCGGCCTACCTGGTGCCGGCCGCCGGGATCACCTTGGCGGTGCCTGAGGTGCGCTCCTTCCTGCGCGAGCGGTTACCGGAGTTCATGGTGCCGGCCACCTTCACGCTTCTCGCCGAGCTGCCGTTGACGCCCAACCGCAAGGTGGACCGGAAGGCGTTGCCGGCTCCGGAGTGGCAGAAGCTCTGACGAAGCGTTCGTCGCGCCGCGGACGCCGGTCGAGGAGGTCGTTGCCGGCATCTGGGGCGAGCTGCTCGGTCGCGAACAGGTCGGAGCGACGGACAGCTTCTTCGATCTGGGAGGGCACTCCCTGCTGGCCACCCGGGTGGTGTCGCGGCTGCGCAGCGCCTTCGGCGTCGAGTTGCCTCTGCGCGATCTCTTCACAGCTCCGCGGCTGGCGGACCTCGCCGCCCGGGTCGAGGCGATGCGGGCCGGTACCACGGCGATCGCTCCGCCCCTGCTTCCGTTCCCCCGGGAAGAGCCCTTGCCGCTGTCGTTCGCCCAGCGGCGTCTCTGGTTCATCGATCAGCTCGAACCGGGCAGCCCGCTCTACAACATCCCCATCGCGCTCCGCGTCGAGGGGCCACTGGATCGTGGCGTGCTGGCGCTCTGCCTCGGTGAGGTCGTGCGCCGCCACGAGGCGTTGCGGACGGTTTTTGCGGTGTCAGAGGGCCTGGAAGGCGCGCCGGTGCAGGTGATCCAACCAGCGGCGCCGTTCGCGCTGCCCGTGGTCGACCTGTCGGGATTGCCGGAAGCCGTACGCGAAAAACTGGTTCCCGTTCTGGTGGGAGACGAGGCCGGCCGCGCGTTCGATCTCAAGCGCGATCTGCTGCTGCGCGGCGTGCTGCTGCGGCTCGATGGCTCTGGGAAAAAAGCGGAGCACGTGGCGGCGCTCACGATGCACCACATCGCGAGCGACGGCTGGTCGCTGGGTATCCTGGTGCGCGAGGCCACGACGCTCTATGCAGCGTTCGCCCAGAATGTGCCGTCGCCGCTCCCGGAGCTGTCCGTGCAGTATGCGGATTTTGCTCTGTGGCAAAGCTCCTGGTTGCATGGCGAGGTTCTGGAGGAGGAGATCGGCTTCTGGCGCCGGCAGCTCGCGGGCCTGCCGCCGGTGCTGGAGCTGCCCATCGACCGTCCGCGTCCCGCGGTGCAGAGCTTCCGCGGCGGCACCTGCCCTGTGTGGGTTCCGGCCGGGCTCACGCGGACTCTGGAAACTCTCGCCCGGCGCGAGGGAGCGACGCTGTTCATGGTGCTCCTGGCCGGCTTCCAGGCTCTCCTGGCGCGCGTGAGCGGCCAGGACGATTTCGCGATCGGCTCGCCGGTGGCGGGGCGCAACCGCGTGGAGATCGAAGGACTGATCGGGTTCTTCGTCAACACTCTGGTGCTGCGCGGTCAAGTGACAGGAAAGCTGTCGTTCCGGGAGCTGCTCGGCCGGGTGCGCGAGACGGCGCTGGCGGCCTACATGCACCAGGACGTGCCGTTTGAAAGGCTGGTCGAGGATCTCGCCCCGGAGAGGAGCCTCGCACACACGCCCCTGTTCCAGGTGATGTTCGCGCTGCAGAACTTTCCGTACGAAAGGGTCGACCTGGAAGGCCTGTCGATCACCTCTTCCTTGCGGGATGCGGGGACGGCGAAATTCGAGCTGGGGTTGACCTTCACGGAGGCCGACGGAGAGCTGGGAGGCCGGCTCGATTTCACGGCCGATCTTTTCGATGCCGCCACGATCCTGCGTCTCGCCGGCCATCTGACGACGCTCCTCGCGGCGGGTGCGGCCGATCCTGGCCGGGTCCTCCAGGATCTTCCGCTGTTGTCGGACGGCGAGCGCCACCAGCTCCGTGCCGAGTGGAACGACACGCCCGTTCCGGCCGCACCGGGTGTCATCGAGCTGTTCGCGGCGCAGGCGCGCCGCGCCCCCGAGGCTGTGGCGGTGGCTCTTGCCGGGGACGAGCAGGCGAGCCTCACCTACCGCGCGCTCGACCGCCGGTCGGACCGGCTGGCCCGGAGCCTGCGCGCGCTGGGAGCCGGACCGGGAGTGGTAGTGGGGCTTTGCGTCGAACGCACCCCGGACCTGGTGGTAGGGGTGCTGGCCATCCTCAAGTCCGGTTGCGCCTGGCTCTCCCTGGATCCCGCGCATCCCCGGGCGCGCGTCGCTTTCCTGCTGGAGGATGCGGCGGTCCTGCTGCTGGTCACTCAGCGGCACCTTCTCCCGAGCCTCCCGCCGTACGGTGGAGAAATTCTTCTCTTGGAAGAGCTGGAGGGCGACGGGGACGAGCCTCTCGGCCTGCCTGCCGCGGACAGCCTCGCCTATCTGATCTACACCTCCGGCACGACGGGCCGGCCCAAGGCGGTGCAGGTGGAGCACGGCATGCTCGCGGCCACCCTCGCCGCCACCCGGGCCTTGTTCGGTTTTGGAACAGGCGACCGCATGCCCTGCCTGGCGAGTTCGACGTTCGACATCTTCCTCTTCGAGCTGCTGTCGCCGTTGCTCAGCGGCGGCACGGCGGTGCTCTTCCCGCTGCGGCCGACGTTGGATGTGGAGGGATTGGCTGACCGTCTCGGGGAGATGACCTGTCTGCACGCCGTGCCGGCGTTGATGCGGCAGGTCGTCGACGCGATTCGCCGGCGGGGCGCTGATATCCAAAGACTGCGCGCGGTGTTCGTCGGCGGCGACGCCGTTCCTGGCGAGCTGTTGGAGGATCTGCGAGAGACCTTCCCAGCCGCGCGAGTCTGGGTGCTCTACGGGCCGACCGAAGGGACCATCCTGTGCACCGCGCACCCGGTGCCGCCGCCTCCCGAACCGGCGAGGCCGCTGCTCGGCCGGCCCTTGGCTGGCGCCGTGCTCGATGTTCGGAACGGTCGCGGCGCGGACGGAGAGCTGCTGCCCATCGGCGTGCCGGGCGAGCTGTGGATCGGCGGCCGGGGCGTCACGCGCGGCTATCTCGGCCGCGCCGAGCTGACCGCGGAGAAGTACGTCCTCTGCGGCGGTGAGCGGTTCTACCGCAGCGGTGACCGCGTGCGGCGCCTGGCCGACGGCAACATCGAGTTTCTCGGCCGTCTCGACCACCAGGTCAAGGTGCGCGGATTCCGCATCGAGCTGGGGGAGGTGGAGAGCTCCCTCGGCCGCCATCCGGAAGTGCGCGAGGCGGTGGCCGCCGTGCAGGACGATCCGTCGGGCAAGCGTCTGGTGGCCTACGTGGTGCGCTGCATGCTGTCGGAGGCAGCCGCCGATGCGGAGCATATCGCCGCCTGGCAGGTTCTCTACGACGAGACCTACGGCGCCTCAGAACCCACTGGGATCGAGGTCGACGCCACCTTCAACGTCGAAGGGTGGAACAGCAGCTACACGGACGCTCCGATCCCTGCCGAGGAGATGCGTGAGTGGGTGGACCGGACGGTAGAACGAGTGCTCGCTCTCGGCGGACGCCGGATACTGGAGGTCGGCTGTGGTACCGGCCTGCTGCTGTTCCGGGTGGCGCCGCACGCAGAGATCTATCAAGGCACCGACTTTTCGTCTGTCGCCCTGGAAGGAATCCGCCGACAGATCGAGCGGACAGGCGGTCTGCCGGGCGTCTCCCTCGAATGCCGGACGGCAGACGACTGGAGCGGTGTGGCCGCGGGGGACTTCGACACAGTCGTCCTCAACTCGGTGACGCAGTATTTCCCCGGGATCGACTATCTCATCCGTGTCGTCGAAGGGGCGGTCGCGAGCGTGGCTCACGGCGGCCGGGTCTTCCTTGGCGACCTGCGCAGCCTGCCACTCCTCGAATCGCTCCAGACCTCGGTCGAGCTGTACCGTTCGGCGGACGATCTCCCGGTGGCGGATCTCCGGCAGCGCATTCTTCGGCGTCTGGCGACCGAGGAGGAGTTGCTGGTCGACCCCGGCTTCTTCTTCGCCCTGGCGCGGCGATTGCCGGAGATCCGGCACGTCGAGATCCTGGTAAAGCGCGGCCGGTATCACAACGAGCTGAGCCGTTTCCGCTATGACGCCGTGCTCCATGTCGGCGCGCTGCAAGAGCCGGACGACGCTCTCGACTGGCTCGATTGGCAGGCACAAAACCTGTCGCTCTCCGAGCTGGCCGAGCGGCTGGAGGCTGGTCCGCGGACGCTGGCCTTGACGGCGATCCCCAACCGTCGGCTCGCCGTCGAAGCGGCGGCGGTGACGCTCCTGGCGGGGCTCGACCAGGGGGTCGGATCCGAGGGGGGGACGGTGGGGGAGCTGCGGCAGGTGATCGCGGAACGCGCGGCCTCCGCGGAAGCGATCGATCCCGAGGAGCTGTGGCAGCTCGGCGAGCAGCTCGGCTATTCGGTCGGCCTGACCTGGGATCCCAGGGATCCATACCGCTTTGCCGCAGTGCTGCGGCTCGGTGCCGATGGGGTGGCGGTGCCCTCGCCACCGAGGCAGCGCGCGGGGTTGCCGGCGCACGCCTACGCCAACGATCCGTTGCGCCACAAGGTGGCGCGGCGCCTGGTGCCGGAGCTGCGCCGCTTCCTGCAAGGCGAGCTTCCGGAGTACATGATCCCCTCGGCCGTCGTGCTCCTGGACCGCCTGCCTCTGACCGTTCATGGCAAGGTGGACCGCGCTGCTCTTCCCGCACCGGAAACGCTGCGCTCCGAGCCGGTGGGCGACGCGGTGCCTCTGAGCACCGAGGTCGAACAGATCCTCGCCGCCACCTGGGGCGATCTGCTGGGCCTCGAACGGGAGGCCGGAGCCAATGACAACTTCTTCGACCTGGGGGGCCACTCCCTGCTGGCGACCCAGGTGATATCCCGTCTCCGCAGTGCTCTGGGCGTCGAGCTGCCGGTGCGTGTCCTTTTCGAAGCACCGCGGCTGGCGGACCTCGCCGCCCGCGTCGAGGCCGCGCTGCAAACAGCCAAACCGGTGTCCGTGCCGCCGCTCGTCCGGGTGCCCCGGGAGAAACCCCTGCCTCTGTCCTTCTCCCAGCAGCGGCTCTGGTTCCTCGATCAGCTTGAGCCGGGAAGCCCGCTCTACAACATGCCGCTGTTGCTGCGTGTCGAAGGGCCGCTCGTCTCTGCGGCGCTGGCTCTCTGCCTCGGCGAGATCGTGCGCCGTCACGAGGCGTTGAGGACGGTCTTTGCCGTGCAGGAGAGCGCGCCGGTGCAGGTGATCCAGCCGGCGGTGCCGTTCGCGCTGGCGGTGGTGGATCTGTCGGGACTGCCGGTTCCGGAGCGCGAGTCTCTGGCCTCCGCGCTGGCGGCCGAAGAGGCTTCCCGACCGTTCGATCTCGCGCGCGGGCCCCTGCTGCGCGGCGTGATGTTGCGCTTGGCAGACCGCGATCAGGTGGTTGCGCTGACCGTGCACCACATTGCGAGCGACGGATGGTCCATGGGCATCCTGGTGCGCGAGGTGGCGGCACTTTACGCCGCCTTCACCGCCGGCCAGCCCTCCCCGCTGCCGGAGCTGCCGGTGCAGTATGCGGACTTTGCGGTGTGGCAACGGCAGCGGCTTCAGGGCGAAACCCTCGCGGCCCAGCTCGGCTGGTGGCGCGAGAGCCTCGCCGGAGCACCGCCGTTCCTCGCGCTGCCTGCCGACCGGCCGCGCCCGGCGGTGCAGCGCTATCGCGGCCGGTCGCAGCTCCAACAGTTGCCACTCCAGGGCGCCGCGGAGCTGGGGAGGGAGACCGCCGCGACGCCGTTCATGATTCTGCTCGCCGCCCTCTCGGCCCTGCTCTCCCGGTTGAGCGGCCAGCTCGACCTGGTCGTCGGCTCGCCGATCGCCGGCCGCAACCGCGCCGAGACCGAGCCGCTGATCGGCCTGTTCCTGAACACCCTGGCGCTGCGCGCCGATCTCTCCGGCGATCCGTCCTTCCGCGAGCTGGTGGGGCGGACTCGGGAGGTCACCCTGGGCGCCTACGCCCACCAGGATCTCCCGTTCGAGAAGCTGGTGGACGACCTGTCCCCGGAGCGCGACCTCAGCCATTCCCCGGTCTTCCAGGTCCTGTTCGTGCTCCAGAACGCCCCTATGGGGGTGTTGGAGCTGCCCGGCCTGCGCCTCCGGCCGATGGAGTCTGGCTCCGCCACAGCCAAGTTCGATCTGGTACTCAACGCCACCGAGGCCGACGGGGGGCTGTCCTGCCAGTGGCGATACAACAGCGATCTTTTCGACGGCACGCGCATCGCCCGCCTGTGCGATTGCTTCGCGGCCCTGCTCGCGGCGGCGCTGGCCGATCCCGGGAGGAATCTCTCCGCTCTGCTCCTCCTCGGCGCGGCCGAGCGCCACCAGACCCTCTGCGAGTGGAACGACTCGCAATTCGTCGCCCCCGCCGTCTGCCTTCAGGATCTGTTTGCGGCACAGGCGGAGAGGACGCCGGAAGCAGTGGCCGCCGTCTACGGCGATGAGCGCCTGACCTACCGCGAGCTCCTGCGCCGCACCCACCGCTGGGCGGCGGTGCTGGTCGGCCACGGTGTGGGACCCGAATCGGTGGTGCCGATCCTGTCCCCGCGCGGCCTGGGTTTCGTGACCGCGGTTCTCGCGGTTCTCGAGGCCGGCGGCGCCTATCTTCCGCTCGATCCCCAGCACCCTGCCGCGCGGGCCCTGGGAGTGCTGCGCCAGAGCGGGTCCCGCCTGCTTCTCTCGGGCGGTGGCCTGGGTCCGCAACTGCTCGCGGCGGAGCCGGACGCGCCGCCGTTCCTCAAGATTCTGGAGCTGGAGGACCTGGTATGCCTGGACGGCGAGGCGGCGCCACAGCCGGTGCGAGCCGGGCTCGACCATCTCGCCTACGTCCTCTACACCTCCGGCTCGACCGGGCTGCCCAAGGGCGCGATGATCCCCCACCGGGGCCTCACCAACCACACGCTGATCACTCTGGAGGTGTTCGGCCTCACGAACGCGGACACGGTGGCGCAGAACGCCGCCCAGAGCTCCGACATCTCCGTCTGGCAGATGCTGTCAGCCCTGGCTGTTGGAGGCCGCGTCGCCATCTACCCGGACGCGGTCGCCCACGATCCGGCGGCGCTGCTCGCCGCGGTGGTGCGCGACGGAGTGACGGTGCTAGAGCTGGTCCCCTCGCTGCTGGTGGCGATGCTGGAGATCATGGACGGGGGCGAGGAGGGGAGCGTTCACGACCTGTCGCGCCTGCGCTGGCTGATCCCCACCGGCGAGGCCCTGCCGCCGGAGCTCTGCCGGCGCTGGCTCGCCCGTCATCCCGGCATTCCGCTGCTCAACGCCTATGGCCCCACCGAGTGCTCCGACGACGTCAGCTTCAGTCCGATCCGGGAAGTGCCGGCCGACCCGGCCTGGCGCCCGGCGATCGGCCGTCCGGTGGCCAACATGCAGCTCTACGTCCTGGACCGGGACCTCCAGCCGCAACCCCTGGACGTACCGGGCGAGCTGTGCATCGGGGGCGAGGGTGTGGGGCGCGGCTATTTCGGCGATCCGGCGCGCACCGCCCTGGCGTTCGTGCCGAACCCGGTGTCTGAAACAGAGGGGGGAGCCGCCGCGGGCGCGCGGCTCTATCGGACCGGCGACCTGGCGCGCTGGCGGACGGAGGGCGCGCTCGAGTTCCTCGGCCGGATCGATCATCAGGTCAAGGTGCGGGGCTTCCGCATCGAGCTCGGGGAGATCGAGGTGGTCCTCGCCGAGCATCCCGCCGTCCAGGAGGCGGTGGTGGACCTGCGCGGCGCGGGGACCGCGCAGCGCCTGGTCGCCTGGGTGACCGCCGGCAAAGCGGACCCGGACCTCGTCGCCAGCCTGCGGAGCCACCTCCAGGACCGCCTGCCGAGCTACATGATCCCGGCGGTCTTCGTGCCCGTCGCGACCTTCCCCCGCACCGCGAACGGCAAGGTCGACCGCCGGGCGCTGCCCGATCCGGAGGCGCCCGCCGCTGGGGCGGAGGCCGCCGCGCCGCGGACGCCGCTCGAAGAGTATCTGGCCGGCCTCTGGTGCCAGGCGCTCGCCCTGGAGAGCGTGGGCATCCACGACTCCTTTTTCGATCTCGGCGGCAACTCGATCACCGGCGCGATCCTGATGAACCGGCTGCAACGGGAGATGAGCGGGGTCATCCACGTCGTCGTCCTCTTCGACGCCCCCACGGTGGCGAAGATGGCAGCCTACCTGGCGCGCGAGCAGCGGGAGACCGTCGTCCGCCTCTGGGGCGAGGTGTCGCTCGGCGCGGAGGTGGCGCGCGCGCCGCGAGCGGCGGCCGGCCGCGTCGACCTGGCCCGGATCGCCGCCTTCCGCTCGGTGATCCCCCCCTTGCCGGAGTCCAAGGATCTGGCGGCGGAGAAGAACCCGCCCGCGATCTTCATCCTCTCCCCGCCGCGAGCGGGCTCGACGCTCCTGCGCGTCATGCTCGGTGGCCATCCGCAGCTTTTCGCGCCCCCGGAGCTCGAGCTGCTCTCGTTCAACACCATGGCCGACCGCGAGGCCGCGTTCCCGGGCCGCGACAGCTTCTGGCTGGAGGGTCTGATCCGCGCTGTGATGGAGGTGCGCCAGTGCGGCGTCGAGGAGGCGCGGCAGATCGTCGGTGCCGCCGTTGAGGAAGGCTGGACGACGCAGCGCTTCTACCGCCAGCTCCAGGAGTGGCTGGGCGGCCGGACCCTGGTCGATAAGACGACCACCTATGCGCTCGACCTGGCCGTCCTGAGGCGGGCCGAGCAAGCGTTTGAAAAACCTTTCTATATTCATCTCCTGCGCCATCCCTACGCCTCGATCCGCTCGTTCGACGAGATCAAGCTCGACGAGCTGTTCTTCCGTCACCCCCACACGTTCGAACGGGCCGAGCTGGCCGAGCTGATCTGGCAGGCGAGCCACGCGAATATCCTGGAGCATCTTGCCGATGTGCCGGCGGAACGCCAGATCCCCATCCGTTTCGAGGACCTGGTGCGCCACCCTGAAGCCGAGCTGCGGAAACTCTGCGACGCCTTGGGGCTCGAGCTCGACCCCGCCATGGTCAATCCCTATCAGGAGGGACGGGCGCGGATGACGGATGGCATCCACGCCGAGGGAAAGATGCTCGGGGATGTGAAGTTTCTCCAATACAAAGGCGTCGAGGCGGGGGTTGCCGAGCGCTCCCGGGAGGCGCAGTCAGACTCCCTCGGTGAGCCGACCTGGGAGATGGCCGCACGCCTCGGCTATGAGCGTCCGGCGCCGTCTGCGCCGTCTGCGCCGTCTGCGATCATCCCGCGGGCCGGCGGATCGGAGGAGCCGCGGCCCCTCTCCTTCGCCCAGCAGCGCCTCTGGTTCATCGATCAGCTCGATCCGGACAGCCCGCTGTACAACCTGCCGGTGGCCCTACGGGTCGAAGGGCCGCTCGACCCCGGCGTGCTGGCGGGCGCTCTCAGCGAGATCGTGCACCGCCACGAGGCGCTGCGCACGGTCTTCTCAGTGTTGGAGGGCTTGGACGGCTCGCCGGTCCAGGTGATCCAGCCGGCCGCGCCGTTCCCGGTGCCCGTGGTGGATCTGTCAGGCCTGCCCCAGGGAAAGCGCGAGGCGGAGGCGCTCACCCTGGCCGCAGACGAGGCCGGCCGGCCGTTCGATCTCGCGCGCGGTCCATTGCTGCGCGGCGTGTTGCTGCGCCTCTCAGCGAGCGACCACGTCGTCGCGCTGACCATGCACCACATCGCGAGCGACGGCTGGTCCATGGGTGTCCTGGTGCGCGAGGTCAGGGTGCTCTATCCGGCCTTCGCCGCCGGCCAGCCGTCACCCTTGCCCGAGCTGGCGGTGCAATACTCGGATTTCGCGGTCTGGCAGCGTTCCTGGCTGTACGGCGAGGTCCTGGAGCAGGAGATTTCGTTCTGGCGCCAGGAGCTTGCAGGGCTGCCGCCGCTGCTGGACTTGCCGACCGACCGGCCGCGGCCTGCCCGGCGGAGCTCACGTGGCGCCTCCTGGCCGGTGCGGCTGCCGGCCGGCCTCACCCAGCAGATGGCGGCTCTCGCCCGGCGCGAGGGAGCGACACTTTTCATGGTGCTCCTGGCTGGCTTCCAGGCCCTCCTGGCGCGCATCAGCGGACAGGACGATCTCGCCGTGGGCTCGCCCGTCGCCGGCCGCAACCGGGCGGAGATCGAGGGGCTGATCGGGTTCTTCGTCAATATGCTGGTGCTGCGCGGCGATTTGAGTGGAAACCTGCCTGGAGGCAGGGCTGGAGACAGGGCCGGCGGCCCGTCGTTCCACGAGCTGCTCGGGAGGGCACGGAAGAGGGCGCTGGCGGCCTACCTGCATCAGGACGTGCCGTTCGAAAAACTGGTCGAGGAGCTTTCGCCCCAGAGGAGCCTCGCGCACACGCCCTTGTTCCAGGTGATGTTCGCGCTGCAGAACGCTCCCGTCGAGAGCTTGGAGATCCGGGATCTGCGGTTGCGGCCGCTGGGTGGGACCGAGGCGATGGCGAGGTTCGATCTCACGCTCAGCCTCGGCGAGGACGACGGCGAGCTGGCCGGCCGGCTCGACTATGCCACCGATCTGTTCGACGCCGCGACCATCGACCGCCTCGCCGGGAGCTTCGAGCGCCTGCTGGCCGCGGCCGTAGAAGCACCAGACCGATGGGCGAGGGAGCTGCCGTTGCTCGGCGCGGCGGAGCAGCAGCAGGTCCAGGTGGAGTGGAACGACACAGCGGTGGAACACGGCGCCGTGCCGGTCCTCTCCACTCTGGTGGCGGCGCAGGCCGCGCGTGCGCCGGAACGGACCGCCCTGGAACAAGGAGGCCGTGCTCTCACCGCCGGAGACCTTGAAGCGCAGGCGAGCCGGCTGGCTCGCCTCCTGATCCGCCGGGGCGTGAGGCCCGAAGATCGCGTTGCCGTCTGTTGTGAACGCTCGCCGGAGATGGTGGTGAGCCTGCTCGCGGTGTGGAAGGCCAGCGCCGCCTGGGTGCCCCTGGACCCGGAGTACCCCGCCGCAAGGATGGCTGCCGTGCTGGACGACGCCAGGCCGGCCGTCGTGATTGCCGGGCCGGGTGCCCCTCCGGAGCTGCTCCAGGATGACCGCACCCTCGATCTCGCGGACCTGGCGGGCGATGACACGGCATCGCTGGAGGTCTCGATCTCGCCGGACCACCTCGCCTACGTAATCTACACCTCGGGCTCGACCGGCCGTCCCAAGGGCGTTCTGGTCTCGCACGGCGCCATCGCCAACCGCCTGCTCTGGATGCAGCGCGCCTTCCCACTGACCGAAGCTGACGCCGTGCTCCAGAAGACGACGCACGTCTTCGACCCGGCGATCTGGGAAATCTTCCTGCCGCTGTGTACCGGGGCGCGGTTGGTGCTGGCGCCGCCGGATGCGCACCGGGAGCCGGCGGTGATGGCGCGCGAGGTGCGGGAACGGGGCGTGACCGTGCTGCAGCTCGTGCCCTCCATCCTCGGCCTGTTCCTGGACGAGGATCTGCGCGGCGCTCCACTGCGGCTCCTGTTCTGTGGCGGCGAGGCCTTGCCGGCGTCGCTCTGCGAGCGGGCCTTAGAGCGCCTGCCCGGTATCGAGCTGTGCAACCTCTACGGCCCCACGGAGTGTGCCATCGACGTGTCGTTCCACCCGTGCCGGTCCGGCGAGGTCTCGGCGATCACGCCTCTCGGCCGGCCTCTCGACAACGTGCGTTTACGGATCATGGACCGCCTGCACCAGGCCGTGCCTCTCGGCGTGCCGGGCGAGCTGTGTGCGGGCGGCGCCGGGCTGGCGCGGGGCTATCTCGGCCGCCCTGACCTGACGGCGGAGCGTTTCGTTCCAGACCTCTTTGCCGCGGTGCCCGGCGCCCGCCTCTACCGCACCGGCGACCTCGTCCGCCAGCGGCAGGATGGCACGATCCTTTTCCTCGGCCGCACCGACCACCAGGTCAAGATCCGCGGCGTCCGCATCGAGCTGGGTGAAATCGAGATGGCTCTGGTCGCGCTGCCCGGAGTGCGCGCGGCGGTCGTGGAGGAGCGCGAGGACGCCCTCGAAAGGGGGGCTGGCGACCGGAGGCTGGTGGCCTATGTCGTGAGCGACGTCGCGGCCGACGTGCTGCGTCGCTCTTTACGCGAGCGGCTGCCGGACTCCATGGTGCCGGCCGCGTTCGTGCCGCTCGCGGCGCTGCCGCTCACGCCCAATGGCAAGGTGGACAGGAAGGCCCTGCCGGCTCCCGAGCAGCAGGGCGGCGAGGAGAGCTATGTGGCGCCGCGGACGCCGGTCGAAAAGTTCGTCGCCGGCATCTGGGCCGACGTGCTCGGCCTGGAACGGGTCGGAGCGAACAGTCATTTCTTCGACCTGGGCGGCCACTCGCTGCTGGCGGTTCAGGTGATGGCGCGCATCGAGCGCGTCTTCGGGGTCAAGGTGCCGATCTCGGCGCTGTTCGAGGCGCCGACGGTGGAACACCTGGCGGCTGTGATCAAGAAGGGGCCTGTGCAGCGTTCGCCGCTGGCGCGTCTGCATCCGGGAGGAGCGGGGAGGCCGCTGTTCCTGATGCATCCGGTGGGAGGAGACGTCTTTTCCTACGTGGAGCTGGCGAAGAGGCTCGGGGCGAAGCGTCCGGTCTACGGCCTGCAAGCGGTCGGGGACGGCAACGGTCATCCGCCATCGATGGAGGATCTGGCGGCGCAATACCTGGTGACGGTGCGCGAGGTCCAGCCCGAGGGACCCTGGCTGTTGGCCGGCTGGTCGTCTGGCGCCATCACAGCCTACGAGATGGCACGGCAGATCGAGAGCACGGGCGGTACCACGTCGCTGTTGACGATGTTCGACCCAGGGTCACCACCGGATGGGCGACTCGAAGCCGTCGATGACACCGGGCTCCTGATCGCTTTCGCACGGCTCGGGCGTCCTTCCGAGGAGCAGAGGCTGTTGATTCGCGAAATGCTGCAAGGGTTGGACGTGGAGGCCGGCCTCGACCGTCTGCTCGAGCTGGCGCGGGAGGGGGGGCTGGCTCCGGACCTGGGAAAGCCGTGGCTGCGGGAGCGCTTCGAGCTGTACCGCCGCACCATGAAAACCGTGGAGAGCTACCTGCCGCGCCCCTACGGCGGTCGGGTGACCATCTTCCGGGCCGACGCCTCGCTGGCTCCGGGGGCCACGGATCTCACGTCGGGCTGGGCGCAGCTTGCCAGGACCGAAGCTCATCTCATCCGGGATGCTGACCACGTGACCCTGCTCCAGAGGCCGGCCCTCGATCAACTGGTGGAGCATCTGGAGAGCGCTCTCGCCGCCGTCGAGGACGGACGCGAGTCAGATTGACAAGCCGCCGACCCGCTCATAGCATCCGGCCAGATCGGGCGCTTGACGAAGGAGAGCCATGGACGTAGGGGACCACCCGAGGGACCTCGAGAATCTGTTTTCCGGACGCGCGCCGGATGCAGTGCTGCCTGCCTCTGTTGCGCGACAGAAAAAACAAGAAGTCCAATCCTTCTACGACAAGATCAACGACTCACTCAGTGAGTCCATCTACGCCGACGACGCCACCTTCTTCAACTTCGGCTACCTGCCCGATGGGCGCCCGCGTTCGGCGCAGATCCAACTGCCCCCGCACTGGCCCAACCGCAACCGCATCGACCTCGTCCTCGAGCTGATCGGCGACTGCGATCTCAACGACTGCGACATCCTCGACATCGGTTGCGGCCGTGGCGGGACGATCCTGACGATCGATCGCTTTTTCACTCCCGGGGAGATCTGGGGGCTGGATCTCTCGCCGAGCGCCGTCCTGTTCTGTCGGCGGCGGATCAAGAATCCGGATATCTACTTCGTCAATGGCGAGTCCGAGCGCTTGCCGTTCCTCGACGGCTTCTTCGATGTGGTCATGAATGTGGAGTCCTCCTGTCTATATCCTGATATTTACGCCTTTTATCGCGAGGTCGCCCGGGTGCTCGGCCCGGGCGGGCGCTTCCTGTACACCGACCTCATGCCGGTCGAGCACATGGAGAGCTACAGGTCCTGCCTCCGCGGGCTCGGTCTGACCCTCAAGCGCGACCAGGACATCACCCCCAACGTCCTCCTCTCGCTCGATTCCTATGCTGCGCGAAACCTCGAGGTCCACGACGCACCGGCCAGCCAGGAGGTCATGGAGTTCTTCCTGGCCACTCCCGGCTCGAAGCCCTACCACGACCTCCAGGAGGGCCGTCTCAGCTACCGGATCTGGGAAGCTCGAGAAGGGCCACTGAACAGCCCTGTCGGGCGAAAGGAACAACGTGGCTGATGTCACTGCCATTATCGGCTTGGCTGGGAGGTTCCCCGGTGAGCCGACGATCGAGTCTCTCTGGCGCTATCTCTGTGGCGATGTGGGACCGACCGCCGACGATCCCCACCGCGAGCCCTGGATCAGCCAGGCGCGGCTCTTCCTCGACGGTGCGAAGGAGGCGCTCGAGGACGCGGCCTATGCCACTCGCATGGATGCCGACCGCAGCGGCGTCTTCCTTCGCGGCCTCCGCGGCGACGAGGGCGACAGCCTGGCGGCCGATGTGGCCGGCGAGCTCGGCCTGCGCGGGCCGGCGGTCACCGTCCCCGGCCCGGCGGCGTTCGCGGCCGTCGAGCGTGCCTGCCAGAGCCTGCATGCCTGGGAGTGCGATCTGGCGCTTGCGGGCGAGACGCCGGTGCGCGGCGAGGGGATGGGAGTCGTGGTGCTCAAGCGGTTGCCCGAGGCTCTGGCGGACGGCGACCGCATTCTGGCGGTGATCCTCGGCTCGGCAGTCGACGCGCTCGAGCCGCCCCCGGCGGCGGTCCCCCGGGCTCGGCGCGATGCGTCGGAGGGGGCGGAGACGGCGGGCGAGCCCGGACCGGTCCGCGAGCGCCCGGAGCTCGCCACCGAGTATGCGCCGTCCACCAATCGCCTGGAGGCGGCGATCGCGGGCCTCTGGCAGGAGGAGCTCGGCCTCGGCCGGGTGGGCGTCGACGACAACTTCTTCGAGCTCGGGGGGACTTCGATCGCCGGGGTCCGGATCATCGCCGTGCTCAAGGAATGGTTGCACCAGGACATTCCGACCGTCCGTCTGTATGAGGGACCGACGGTGAGCGCCCTGACCAGGCTGCTCCTCCACAGCGGCCCACCCAGGAATTACGACGCGGTCCGGGAGCGCGGCGAGCGGCGCCGGCGCAAGCTCCAGCGCCTGGGGCACGGTGCCGGGCAGGATGCGGCCGAATGACCGGAGGGAAGCGCAGGATCGCCCGTTGGCTCCTCCTGCTGGTGGGGGTGCTGCTCCTCATACTGCTGGGCGGCGGCCTCTGGCTGCGGCACCGGGTGGTGGCCAGCCTGCCCCAGCTCCGGGGCGCTCGCCATCCCGGGGCTCCAGGCGCCGGTGACGATCGAACGGGACGCTCTGGGAGTGCCGACGATCAGGGCCGCCACCCGGCTGGACGCCGCGCGGGCCTTGGGTTTCGTCCACGCGCAGGACCGCTTTTTCCAGATGGATCTGCTGCGGCGGGCGGCGGCCGGAGAGAACGCCGAGCTGTTGGGACCGAACCTGGTGCAGTTCGACCAGGAACGCCGCCTGCACGGTTTTCGCAGCCTGGCCGGCCGTGTCCTGGCCGGTATGACGCCGCTCCACCGTGCCCTCCTGGAGGCCTATGCGGCAGGGGTCAACGCCGGCCTGAAGTCGCTGGGCGACAAGCCTTTCGAGTACATCCTGCTGCGCGCCGAGCCGCGGCCCTGGAGAGCTGAGGACAGCCTCCTTGCCGTCTATGCCATGTACTTCGACCTCCAGGACTCGCGGGGGCGCGTCGAGGCGGAGCTCGGGCAGATCCACGACCGGGTGCCGGCGCAGGTCTTCGACTTCGTGGAGCCGGTGGGCACCGAATGGGATGCGCCGCTCGTCGGCGACGCCTTCCCGACCCCTCCGATCCCCGGTCCGGACGTCCTCGACCTCCGGAAGCCGCGGGCCGCGAAGGCAGCCGCGCTGTCCCGGCCGGGCGCGGCTGAAACCCTGTCCGGGTGGTGGACGGGCAGCGGGCAGCTCGACGGCAAGGGCAGCAACGGCTGGGCGGTCTCCGGGGCCCACACCGCCGACGGCCATGCTCTGCTCGCCAATGACATGCATCTCGGGATCGATGTGCCCAACGTCTGGTACCGGGCCTCCTGGACCTGGCGGGAGCCCGACGGGGCCGAGCGGCGGGTGACCGGCGTGACGCTGCCGGGAATGCCGGTGCTCGCCGTCGGGAGCACCGGGCGGATCGCCTGGGGCTTCACCAACAGCTTTGCCGACGTCATCGACCTGGTGGATCTCGAGCTCGATCCACACGACCCCGAGGCCTACCGGACGCCTGACGGCCCGCGGCGCTTCGAGCACCACACCGAGCGCATTCTGGTCAAAGACGGGCCCGAAGAGACGTTCGACGTGGTGAAGACGATCTGGGGTCCGGTCGTCAGCCGGGACGGGCGGGACGGGAAGGGACGCCCGCGGCGCGCCATCGCCTGGACCGCCGACCTCCCGGAGGCGACGAACCTGGAGATCCTCGGCCTGGAGACGGCGAAGAATGTCGATGAGGCGATCGAAATCGCGCACGCCAGCGGCCTGCCGCCGCAGAACTTCATCGTCGCCGATGCCTCCGGACGGATCGGCTGGACGATCATCGGCAAGCTGCCGCGGCGCATCGGTTGGAGCGGTCAGGTGCCCGGCTCCTGGGCCGATGGCTCTCATCGCTGGGACGGCTTGCTGCGCTCGGACGAAGTCCCCAAGGTGGTCGATCCTCCGTCCGGCCGGATCTGGTCGGCCAACAACCGGGCCGTCGACGGCGAGATGCTGGCGCGGTTGGGGGACGGTTGCTACGACCTGGGGCCGCGCGCGATGCAGATCCGCGACCGCCTGCTCAGCCTGGAGCGGGCCACATCGAATGACATGCTGGCCCTCCAACTCGACGATCGGGCGCTCTTCGTGGCGCGCTGGCACGGTCTGCTGCTCAAGACGCTCACGCCGGAAGCGATCAAGGCCGATCCGCGGCGCGGCGAGCTGCGGCGAATCCTGGTGTCCACCTGGACCGGCCGGGCGTCGATCGATTCGGTGGCCTACCGGGTGGTGCGCAAGTTCCGGGATGAGCTCGAAAAGCGGGTGTTCGCCAGCCTGACCGGCCTCAAGGAAGAGCCCAGCCTGCCGTGGTATCGGGCGCGGCGGCGCTTCGACGCGCCGCTCTGGCGACTGGTGACGGAACGCCCGGCCCATCTGCTCGATCCCCGCTACAGGAGCTGGGACGAGCAGATCCTCGCCGTCTCCGACTGGGCGGTCGACGACCTGCGCAAATTCGGGCCCAACCTCGCCGACCGGACCTGGGGCGAACGCAACATGCAGGAGGTCCGGCACCCGCTGAGCTATTCGATACCGCTGCTCGCCCACTGGCTCGACGTGCCGCCGCAGCCGGTCCCGGGTGACCTGGACATGCCGCGGGTCGCCAGCCCAATCTTCAGCGCCTCGGAGCGGATGGTGGTCTCTCCGGGACACGAGGAGACCGGGATCTTCCACATGCCGGTCGGTCAGAGCGCTCATCCGCTCTCGCCCCACTATCGAGATGGTCACGCCGATTGGCAGGATGGGCGGCCAACGCGGTTCCTGCCCGGAAAGCCGGTCAACGTCCTGAAGCTGGTGCCGAAGACTTAAGGGCGGCCTCGCGCGGTCATCGAGCGCTCTCCATGACTTTCAGGGTGGCGTCGGCCAGAGCGCCCAGTGGACGCGGCACGCCGGGGGCGTCGAGCCAATACCGCCGGCGCTCGAACGGGTAGGTCGGCAGCGGCACGCGGCGCCGGCGCTCGCCGGCGTGGAACGCCCGCCAGTCCGGGCGTCCTCCGGATAGCCAGAGCTGAGCGAGAGAGTGGGGATCGAGCGCAGTTATACCTTCCATGGGTCCTGCCACGGACGCCGGCCGCCCCGTCGCCTCCACCTGCCGCGTGAGCACCCTTTCGGGATCGCGCCGCAGCAGCAGGCCGGCCACGTCGTCTTCCGGGCGGCA
The DNA here is from genome assembly GCA_963842525.1 of uncultured Holophagales bacterium. GTDB lineage: Bacteria > Acidobacteriota > Thermoanaerobaculia > Multivoradales > UBA5704 > UBA5704. Next base: position 1,420,243 of record CAWJGT010000003.1, on the reverse strand, counting down.
AACGAGCGCTCGGCGATGGGCGAAGGTGCGGCGACCCGTCTGCAGTGTGAAGGCGACGTCGGAGAGGGGGAGCGTCGGGTGGCTCGCGAGATGGGCGGCGAGCGCGTCCGTGGCACGCTCCAGTGCCTCTTCGCTGCGCGCCGAGAGGAGCAGGATGTCCCAGGCACGGGACGGCGCCGGCGCCTCCAGCGGTGCCTCCTCGACGACCAGATGAGCATTGGTGCCACCGAGGCCGAAGGAGCTCACCCCGGCGCGGCGCATCCGGTCCCCCTCTGCCGGCCAGTCGGCGAGCTCGGTGACCGGCCGCACCGGGCTGACAGCGAAGTCGATCTCCGGGCTGGGTTGGACGAAGTGCAGGCTCGGCGGGATCTGCCGATGCTCGAGAGAGAGCACCGTCTTGATCAAGCTGGCGACACCCGCGGCCGCGTCGAGGTGGCCAATGTTGGTCTTCACCGACCCCAGGACACAGAAGCCGCTGCGCGCGGTGTGCGGGCGGAAGGCGCGTTCCAGCGCCTGCACCTCGATCTGGTCGCCCAGGCGCGTCCCGGTGCCGTGCGCCTCCATGTAGGAAAGCGTCCCGGGGTCGATGCCCGCGACTGACCAGGCTTCGGTGAGCACTGCGGCCTGACCCTCGACACTGGGCGCGGCATAGCCGACTTTGACGTTGCCGTCGTTGTTCACTGCCGAGCCGCGGATCAACGCCCGCACCGTGTCGCCGTCGGCCAGCGCATCGGCCAGGCGTTTCAGCACGACCACCCCGCCGCCGTGGCCGAAGAACATGCCGTCGGCACCGGCGTCGAAGGAGCGGCAGCGGCCCGTGGGCGACAATCCCGCGCTCCCGCGAGAGAGATAGCCGGCGAGAAGGTTGACCTTGATCGATACCGCGCCGGCCAATGCCACATCGCACTCTTCGTTGAGCAAGCTCGCGCAGGCGAGATGGACGGCCACCAGGGAAGTCGAGCAGGCGCTCTGCACCGTGAAGCTCGGACCCTTGAGGTTGAGCTTGTAGGAGATGCGGCTGGCGAGCGAGTCGCCGGAGTTGGCGGCCAGGGCCTCCCAGGGGTCCAACGTGGCGCGCCGCGACGGGTCGGACAGGTTGAAGAGCAGGTAGGTGCTGAGGCTCGCGCCGGCGAACACGCCCACGGCGCGCTGATCCACCTCTGGATCGTACCCCGCGTCCTCCAGCGCCTCCCAGGCGAGCTCGAGGAAGATACGCTGTTGAGGATCGAGGATCTCGGCCTCGTGGTCGCTCACGCCGAAGAAAGGAGCGTCGAAGCTCTCGACGTCGGGCATCTGGGCGGTCGCCGGCACGTAGTCAGGATCGGCGATGAGAGAGGCCGGTACGCCCAGGGCCGCGAGCTCCGTCGGGCTCAGCCGGCGCACGGCGTCTACGCCGCCGTGCAGGTTGCGCCACAGCTCGGCGACGTCGCGGGCGCCGGGGAAGCGTCCAGCCATCCCGACTACGGCGATCTCGGTCCCGTCATAGTCAACTCTGGCCACGGTCGTCTATCCTCAAGGAGTTATAACGCTGCCATGATGTCCGGTAAACAACCGTGTCGATACCCCGTGAGAATCGCGTCGCCGCCTCGGCGGCGGACCTCGAGCCCGTCCAGCCGCGCTGCTTGCGACAGGACGCGGAACCCCTCGCCGCCGAGCGGTCCAGGGGCCGACCGGCCGCCGATCAGCAGAGGGGCGCAGTCGACCGCGACGCGATCATAACAACCGCTCGCAACGAAGCTCGCGAGCACCTCTGCCCCTCCCTCGACGAGGACGCTGCGCACCCCGCGCTCGTAGAGGTCCGCAAGCGCCGTCTGCGGGGTGACCTCCGGCAGCCGTGCCACCTGGACCCCTTGCGCCTCCAGCGCCGCGGACGACTCGGTGTAGATCAGCACCGGGCCTTCCACCGTGAAGAGCCGCGCCGTGGGCGGAGTGCGCAGCCGGCGGTCCAGCACCACGCGCAGGTTGGGCTTCCCGGCAAGGCCCAGCCGCCGGTCCAGGCGTGGGTCGTCGGCTAGGACCGTCCCGCTGCCGACCAGGATCGCGTCGTGCTCCTCCCGCAGAGCGAGAGCCCAGCGCCTCCCGGCCGGTGAGGAAATCCACTGGCTCTCGCCCGTGGCGGTGGCGATGCGGCCGTCCAGGCTCATCGCCCATTTGAGCGTCACGGCCGGACGCCGCAGAGTGGCCGCGACCAGGAATCGGAAGTTCAGGCGGATGGCCTCGGCGGCGAGCTCTCCCACCTCCACCTCGACACCGGCCTGCCGGAGCCGATCGAACCCCTGGCCTGCGACCCGCGGGTCCGGGTCGCGGTGGCAGGCGACCACCCGGGAGATCCCCGCCGCCAGCACCGCATCCACACATGGAGGGGTGCGGCCGTGGTGGCAGCAGGGCTCGAGGTTGACATAGAGGGAGGCGCCGCGGGCAGCAGGTCCGGCGGCGCGGAGAGCTTCGACCTCGGCGTGCGGCCCGCCGACCTGGCGGTGCGAACCGCTGCCGACCACAACGCCGTCGCTCACCACGAGGGCGCCCACCATGGGATTTGGAGAAACGCGGTAGCGTCCGCGGGCGGCCAGCCGGAGGGCGCGGCGGAGGGCGTCAGCCGAGGAGAGCAGCGGCGAACTCCCGGGGGCGGAAATCCACCAGGTCTTCGGGCTTCTCGCCGACGCCGAGATAGAGCACCGGCAGGCGCAGCTCCTTGGCGATGGCCACCACCATGCCGCCCTTGGCCGTGCCGTCGAGCTTGGCCAGCAGCACGCCGTCGATGGGCACCACCTGGCTGAAGGTGCGAGCCTGGGCCAGCGCGTTCTGTCCGGTGGTCGCGTCGAGGACCAGGATCGTCTGCTTCTGCCAGTCGGCCGCCTCGCGGTCGATCACCCGGCGGACCTTGCCGAGCTCGGCCATCAGGTGGTCCTTGGTGTGAAGGCGCCCCGCCGTGTCCACCAGGAGCTGGTCGACCTTGCGCGCCTTCGCGGCGTGGATCGCGTCGTAGACGACCGCGCCCGGATCGGCACCCTGCCCCTGCCGCACCACCTCGATCCCCAGGCGGTCGCCCCAGAGCGCAAGCTGCTCGATGGCGGCGGCCCGGAAGGTGTCCGCGGCGGCGAACATGACGCGCTGCCCCTGCTGCTGATGACGCTTGGCGATCTTGGCGATGGAGGTGGTCTTGCCCACGCCGTTGACCCCCACCACCAGGGTGAGGACCGGGCCGCGGCCCAGGCGGCGGGGCACCGGCGACTCGCGCAGCAGGTCGGCGATCTCGTCGGCCAGCAGCTTACGCAGCCGCTGCGAGCTGCTCACCTGCTCCCGGAGCGCGTTCTTCCGTACCCGCTCCACCAGGTCGAGAGAGGTCTCGACCCCCAGGTCGGAGCCGATGAGGATCTCTTCCAGGTAGTCGAACGTAGCCGGATCGAGCGCCGTCTTGCCCTGCATGGCGGAGCTCATCTTCTCGATGATCTCGGTATGGGTCATGAAGAGCCCGCGCTTCAGCTTCTTGAGGAAGCCTCCCTCCTCGGGCTCCTCTTCCGGCAGCCGCGTCTCGGGCGCCAGCTCGAGGATGTCGTTCTTCTTGTCGTCCGTCTCAGCCATGACGGCAGAATCATACCCCGCCAGGGGGGTGGTCACGAATGGAACAATTCGCGGGTGAGCTGCTCCGCGGCGTCCGTCATGGTGATGCGGGCGCGGGCGACCAGGGCGGGGTGGCTCTGGACGAGCACCAGGTAATAGCCGTCCGGGAGGGGCATGGCGTAGATGTGGATGGCGAGCTTCTCGATGTGGATCAGGCGCGGATGGCCGAGGTCGTTGCTGGTGAGGACCTTCTCGAGCTGGCGCAGGTAGATGCCCAGATAGGCGCCGATCACCCGCATCTGGTAGGGGGTGTAGCCGGCGCAGGCGAGGTCCACGGTCTCGCCGTTGTCGTCGAGGAAGAGGGCGCCGAGCGCCTTGTCGTTGTTGGCCAGAAGGTTGGCGAGGACGTATTGGAACATCGGGCTCCTTCATCCGGCGGGGCGGCGGGCGGCCTAACGCGGTCCCGCCGCTCGCGCCGCCACCTGCGGCACCATCTCTTCCTCATACCGCCCACCTACGGCTTCGGACGCGGCGCGGACCTCGCCCGCCTCATAGGAGCGCAGGAAGGCGGTGACGATCTTGGCGTCGAAGCGGCTCCCCGTCAACCGGGTGATGGTCTCGACCGCGAACTGGAGGCTGTAGGCCTTCTGATAAGGCCGGTTGGTGGTGATGGCATCGAAGGTGTCGGCGACGCCGACGATGCGGGCGAAGAGCGGGATCTGCTCCCCCTTGAGACCGTCGGGGTAGCCGCGGCCGTTCCAGGCCTCGTGGTGCGACCGGATGGCCGGGATCATCTCCCGGAGCTGCTCGATCGGCGACATGACGTCCGCGCCGATCACGGTGTGCGCCTTCATCTGCTCGAACTCTTCGTCGGTCAGCTTGCCGGCCTTGCGCAGCACCAGGTCCTCGACGCCGATCTTGCCGACGTCGTGGAGCAGGGCGCCGATCCAGACCTTGTGCTGGACCTCCTCGGCGAGGCCGAGGGAGCGCGCGATCACCCGGCTGACCGCCGCCACCCGCTCGGAGTGGCCGCGGGTGTAGGGGTCTTTGGCGTCGATCGCGGCGACGAAAGCCCGCAGAGAACCGATGAAAAGGTCGCGGTTAACCTGAGCCGCCTGGCGGAGCTGCTGGATGTACTTCTCGATGTGGCCGCTCATGCGGTTGAAATCCTCGGCGAGATCGGCGAATTCGAACGAAAGACCTTCCAGATCCACCCGGCCGCCGAACTTCCCTTCCGCGATCGCGTGCGTCGTTTCGGTGAGGCGCTGGATCGGCCGGCTCACCAGGCGCGCCGCGAGGAACGCCGAGAACAGAGCGAGGGCGACCAGCAGGAGCGTCGACAGGACGAGGTTGAAGATCATCTTGTCGACGGCAGCAAACGCAGCCGAGAGAGGCTTCTGGACGATCAGCACCCAGCCGCTTTCCTCGATGGCGCTCACTTGCGCGAACACCTGCTGGCTCCCCTGGGCCGAGCGGACCTCGTATACCCGGGTCATGCTCCCCGGCACGGCCAGGAACGACTGGAGATCCTCATACTTGAGCAAGCCATCCTTCATGGTGGCACCGGCGCCGTTCCACCAGAGGAGCTGGCCCTGCCGGGTCATGAGGAAGACCCCCACCTCTTGCCCTGTCTCTTCCTGGAGGACTTCCAGGGGCTTGAACTCGAGGAGCGCTTCGAGCACGAGCTGCGGGCCGCTCCCGGCCGCCGCGACAGGCACCGCGAGAGCCACCAGAGGCACCTGGCCGGGGCCCAGGTCGACGAACCGGTAGGCGCGCGAGCCTGAGCGCCGCGCCTGCTCGAACGCGGCGTCGAGAGAGCTGACCGCCTTCGGCACCAGGTCCCTTTTCCCGAGCAGCGGCCCGGCCCCCTGCCGGTCGAGCACGCGCAGGACCAGCAGGCCCTGCCCGCCGCCCGGGCGGCTCCCCTGGAGGGCCTCCTGGCCGAAGCCCTGGAGATACGTGAGGACCCACGGCTCGCGCAGCCGCTCGGCCATGTCCGGCGAGCCCGGCGGAGCCAGGAGGCCGCTCCCGAGCTGCGCGAGCTGGCTCCGGAAGGTCCCCAGGTAGGTGTCGACGTCTCGCGAAAGCGCCCCCGCCCGGCGGATCAGGTTGTCGCGCTCTGCGTCGCGCAGAATCTGCTGGCTCTGTGGGATAAGCATCACGCTGCTGAGGATCAGCGGGATGATGCCCAAAAGCAGGAACACGACCAGGAGGACGTGTCGCAGCTTGAGGCGGCGCAGGAGCTTTCGGCGGTTCGTCATTGAGAGGCCGACGGATTTGCGCGATTATACAACGGAGGCGAACGGATCGCCCAGAAAGCCGCGCAGCGCGGCCTCGACCTCCTCGCCTCCGATCCCCGCGACCATCCTCCCCTCTCCCAGCGCCGCGGGCAGCACCCAGACCAGCCCGGCCTCGCTGGCCTTCTTGTCCCGCGCCGTCAAGGCGAGGAGCTCGCCGGCGTCGAGGGGCGGCAGCGGCGGCAGCCCGAAACGGAGAAGGAGGGCGTGCACCCGCTCCGCCACCGCCGGATCGAGCCCGCGCGGGACCGCCAGGCGAAGGGCGAAAAGAATGCCGTACCCCACGGCCTCGCCATGGCGGAGGCCGCCATAGGCGCAGGCGGACTCGATGGCATGGCCCAGAGTATGTCCGAGGTTGAGAAGCCGCCGGTCCCCCTGCTCGGCCGGGTCCCGCTCGACGACGCCAATCTTGGCAGCAACCGCCGCGGCAACGACCGGCCCCAGAGCCGCCGGCCCCTCCGGACCACCTCCGAGCAGCTTCTCCAGGTCCTGCTCAACCCGCACGAAGAGGTCCGGATCGAGCAGTGCCGCCATCTTGACCACCTCGACCAGCCCCGAGCGCAGCTCCTCGCGCGGCAGGGTGGTCAGGATCGAGGTGTCGCACACCACCAGGTCCGGGTGGTGGAACAACCCGACCGTGTTCTTGCCGCCGGGCAGATCGACCCCGGTCTTGCCGCCGATCGCGGCGTCCACCTGGGCCAGCAAAGTCGTGGGGATTTGGACGAAGGGAATACCACGCAGGAAGCATCCGGCCGCAAACCCGCCGAGGTCGCCGACGCTGCCGCCGCCGAACGCGATCAAGCGGCTGTCACGCTTGCCGCCGGCCGCGAGCATCTCATTCCACAGCCGCTCGGCCGTCCGCACCGTCTTCGCGGGCTCGCCCTCCTCCACCTCCAGAACGACCCACCGGGCCGCCGCATCGCGCAAGGGCTCCAATCGATCTCCATGAAGAGCCAGCACCCGCGGCGTGCTGACCACGAACACCGTACGACCGGAGAGCCACTCAACCAGACGAGGCCGGGCGGAGGCGAGGGCCTCCTCACCCACCAGGACGGGCGTGGAGCCGGCGGGGTGGCGGAGGGTCAGTGTGTGGAGCGTGTGCGGGTCGGCCATGGTGGTTCCGGTCTTTGCCGACAGATCCTACAGGTCAGAAGTCGGACGCGAAGAAGAACCGGTTTCGATACGGGTCCACAGCGAAGCGGATCTTCTGGAGGAAGCCCTGGTACCCCAGGAAGTTGCCGCCAGGCCAGTCGGGGCTCAGGAAGATCAGCCCATTCACCTCGAGGGGCTCTCCCTCGTCTGCGATGAGTGTAACCATTCCCCGATAAAGATCCCCCTGGAACGGGCCGAGCCTCGTATGCAGCACCACACCCTCGTCCATCACTTCGAGATGCTCCCGGATCTCTTCACCGATGGCCGGAGTAAAGATGCACCAAGGCGCAGCGGTGTCCACCAGGGCAAGGACTGACGTGGCGACCGTTTCCGGGAGCACCTCCAGATAGATACGGGGTTCCGGTTTGCCCCGGCGCGGCTCGGGCAGCTTAGGATGGTCGCGGAAACGCGCTACCCCGGTCGCGAAGGCGAAGCCACGCCGGTCAAAGGTCGAGTTATCGTCACTCAACGTGGAGCGCGAGGGGAGGATTGTCCAGCCGCAGAGCCTCGACAGCCCGCTGGAGCTCGCCGAAGCTAGGAGCGGAGGCCACCAGACCGGTCCCCGACAAGGCCACCCATTGGCCTCGATAGTCGGCGGCATTCTCCTCCAGCCACTGGAATGCCGCGGTGCGGTCCGGAGCGAGCGGCTTCTTGACGCTCCTGGGAGATGGGAGGGTCAGGAGACGATGGAGCCGCGCCAGCTCAGGATCGGCCGGGAATCGAGCGTGGCCTTGGGCCGCAATTGCCTGTGCGCCGCGCAGGCTCTCCTGTTCGAGAGCAGCATGAACGGCTGCCCGGAACGCTTCGGGGGTAGAGGGCTCGCGGTTCCTCTCAGGCTCGTCGAAGGAGTGAAAAGCAGTCGCGAGTCGAGCGCTCCTGGCCATACTCTGATATTACCCTTGTCGAGGCGCTGTGTCATCTCCCCGGACGACCGCAACCCCCAGCTCCCGGAGCTGCTTGGAGTCCACCTCGGAGGGCGCGTCGGTCATCAGGTCGGTGGCCGAGGCGGTTTTCGGGAAGGCGATGACGTCGCGGATGGTGTTCGAGCCGGCGAGGAGCATGACCATGCGGTCGAGGCCCAGGGCGATGCCTCCGTGCGGCGGAGCGCCGTAGCGCAGGGCTTCCAGGAAGAAGCCGAAGCGGGCCTCGGCCTCCTCGGCGCTGATGCCCAGCAGCCGGAACACCCGGCTCTGGAGCTTCCGGATCGTGCATGCGGATCGAACCGCCGCCCAGCTCGGTGCCGTTGAGCACCACGTCGTAAGCGCGGGCACGGACCGACCCCGGATCGCTCTCCAGACGGTCGAGGTCCCGCGGATCGGGGCTGGTGAAGGGGTGGTGCATGGCGAACCAGCGCTTCTCCTCCTCGCCCCACTCCACCAACGGGAACTCGGTCACCCAGAGGAATGCATGCTTCCCTTCCGGGACCAGGTTGTAGGCCCGCGCCAGCTCCAGGCGCAGGGTCCCCAGTGCCGCGGCAGTCACCTTCTCGGGCGCGGCGACGAGGAACGCAAGATCGCCTTCTCCGAGCCCTAACGCCTCGGCCGCTCTTTCGAGCTCCTCCGGAGTTAGCGCGTTCTTCACCTGGAACACGAGCTCGCCGTCCTTGCGGCGCAGGGTCAGCACGCCGGCCGCGCCGTGACGGCGGGCGATCTCCACCCAACCGTCGATCTGTTTGCGGCTGGCCTCGGCCGCTCCAGGCACGGCAAAGCCGCGCACCACTCCGCCCGCAGCGACCGTCTCGCGAAAGCCCCGGAAGCCGCTCTCTGCCAGGAGAGCCGACAGATCGGCGATCTCCAGGCCGAAACGGAGGTCCGGCCGGTCGCTGCCGTAACGGGCCATGGCCTCGGCGTAGGTCAGGCGTGGGAAGGGGACCGGCGGCTCGATGCCTCCCAACGGGAAGATCCGCGCGAACAGCCCTTCGATCAGAGCGATGACCTCCTCCTCGGTCGGGAACGACATCTCCAGGTCCACCTGGGTGAACTCGGGCTGGCGGTCGGCGCGCAGATCCTCGTCACGGAAGCAGCGGGCGATCTGGACGTAGCGCTCGAAGCCGGCCACCATGAGGATCTGCTTGAAGAGCTGCGGCGACTGCGGCAGGGCGTAGAACGAGCCGCGGCGTACCCGCGAGGGGACGAGATAATCGCGCGCACCCTCGGGGGTGGAGCGGGTCAGGATCGGCGTCTCGACGTCGACGAACCCCTCCGCGTGCAGATAGTTGCGGATGTCGAGGGTCACCTGGTCGCGGAGCAGAAAGTTCTTCTGCAGCTCAGGGCGGCGCAGGTCGAGGTAGCGGTAACGCAGACGCGTCTCCTCGGCGACCTCCCCCTTGCCGTCGAGCTGGAACGGCAGCGGCTCGGAGCGCGAGAGGACCGCGGCCCGGTGGGCGATCACCTCGATCTCGCCCGTGGGCAGGTGAGGGTTGACCTTCCCCGCCTCGCGAGGGACGACCTCTCCCTCGACCTCGACAACCCACTCGGCCCGCACAGGCTCCAGCGCTCCGGCCACCTCCGGGTGGTCGCCGGGACGGACCACCACCTGTGCGATGCCGGTGCGGTCCCGCAGGTCGAAGAAGACCAGGCCTCCATGGTCGCGTCGGCGCTGCACCCAGGCCTGCAACCGCACCTTCGATCCGACGTCCTCCCGCCGCAGGGTCCCGGCCCCGCGCCGCTTCAACTGTGCTCCGTCTGTCGCCATCAGCTCCTCGATCCATCCTGCGGGAAGGCCCCGCGATAGTGCTCCTTGAGCTCCACGTAACGCTGGCAGCCGTCCACGATCCGCTGCTTCTCCTCGTCGTTCAACGGCCGCACCGGCCGCGCCGGGATGCCCAGCGCGAGATGCCCCGCCGGGATGCGATGGCCCGGCGCCACGACCGCCCCGGCCCCGATCTGCGCGCCTGCCTCGACCACCGCACCGTCGAGCACCCGCGCGCCGATGCCGATCAACGCGCCGTCCTCGATCGTGCACCCATGGATCACGGCCTGGTGCCCGACCACAACCCCGGCGCCGACAATCAAGGGGAATTCCCCATGGTTGACGTGCAGCACGCAGCCGTCCTGGATGTTGGTCCGCGCCCCGATGCGGATGAAATTGACGTCGCCGCGCGCCACGGTGTGGAACCAGAACGAGACGTCGTCGCCCAGCTCCACATCGCCCGTGACCCAGGCGTCCGGGGCTAGGAAGACCCGGGCACCCAACCTGGGCAGCCGGCCCTGATAGGGGACGATCGGCATTCTTGATAGCTCCCTGAATCCAAATAGAGAAAGCCCGGTCTACGGCCGGGTCGGCAAGCATGCCATAAGATCCGCCGGTGTCCAAAGTCAGTGTGGACGTGGTGATCCCGGCGCTCAACGAGGAAGCGTCCCTACCGATGGTCCTGCGAGACCTCCCTCGTCCGCCGGTCCGCCGCATCGTGGTCGCCGACAACGGCTCGACGGACGAGACTGCATGGGTGGCCCAGGAGGGCGGAGCGATCGTGGTCGAGGCGCCGCGGCGGGGCTACGGCAGCGCCTGCCTCGCCGGCCTCGACTGGCTGCGCCGCAACGATCCGCCGGACCTCGTGGTCTTCGTCGACGCCGACTGGTCGGACCATCCCGAAGAGCTGCCGCGGCTGATCGAGCCGATCCTGGCTGGAGAGGCGGACCTGGTGATCGGCTCACGCGTGTTGGGAGACCGCGAGCCCGGAGCCCTCCTCCCCCAGGCCCGAGCCGGCAACCTCGTCGCCTGCCTCCTCATCCGCCTCCTCTACGGCCACCGCTACACCGACCTCGGCCCCTTCCGCGCCATCCTCTGGGACGCCCTGGAGAAGATCGGCATGGCCGACCCCAACTTCGGCTGGACGGCCGAGATGCAGGTCAAGGCGCTGCGGCACGGGCTGCGCGTTACGGAGGTCCCGGTCTCCTACCGCCGCCGGGTGGGGGTCTCGAAGATAACTGGCACGGTGACAGGGACGCTGCGGGCTGGCTATAAGATATTGTGGACGGTGCTGCGGTACAGCCGGCGAGGCGCTTGACGGGCCACGCGCTAACGGCAAGGCCCCGTGACCGTCCGGCTCTGAAAAACGGAGGCACCGCGCCGAAAAATGGCCGTTTTGCGCCGAGACATGGACGGTCCGCGCCGTGGGTCGGACAGTGTACGCCGAGACACGGACAGTTGCGCCACGGGTCGGACGGTTCACGCCACGGGATGGAACGGTTTGCGCGGGGGGTCGGACAGTTTGCGCCGAGACAAGGACGGTTGTCGCCTCGGGTCGGACGGTTAGCGCCACGGCGTAGACAGCCCGCTCCGTGGCGTCAACCGTCCGCTCCTCGGCGCGAACCGTCCACGCCGATCTCGCCGCAGCCCACACCCCGGCGCGAACCGTCCACCCCGGACTGGTGGGAGCGTCAGAACCGGCGCCAACCGTCCGTACCAGTCTGGTGGACAGAGGGGGACCGGCGCGGAACGTCCGGACCGGTCTGGTGGGCACGGCAGGACCGGTGCCGCCGTTCCCAGGAAGACCCGTTCAGACATACACCAGTAGGCCGTCTCCCCACGGCAAACCGTAGAGACGCCCCAGTCCTCGACCACCGCGGCCAGGGCGGCCACGGCAATCGGGGCGTCTCCCCAGGGCAGCCGGGTCCACCACCGCCGGTGCCGCGAGCCATGTACCTCAACGGCCGAAAAACATTCCCGGGTGTGTTGCCGGCGTTGGTGGTGTCTGGGGCGTTGAGACGGCCCGACGACGGTGCACCCGGTAGGTTGGGTGGTTATGGACTGGGCCGTCTCTACGGAACCGCCGCGTACTGCCCGGCCGTCGCTGTGACGGTATACTAGAATTACTGCAGAGATCCGACTATGGCCTCACGAGACAACCTCCACCGCCTCATCGACGACCTCCCAGAAAGCGAGATCCCTCGGGCTGCCCGCGTGCTGGAGGCCCTGCGCGAAACCGCCGAGGAACCGCTCTTCACCCTGGAGAACGCTCCCGAAAGCACTGAGCCCGAGACACCTGAGGAGGCTGCAGCGGTCGCCGAGGCCTGGCGGGAGCATCGCGAAGGGAAGGGTCTGACGACGGAGGAGCTATCTGTAGAGAATCGCGCAGACATCGAGGATGCCCGAGAGGCATTGCGCGAGGCTCGGGAGAAGGGGACGACCTCCCTGGCCGACCTCAAAGCCGAGTTGGCGTTGCCAGGGTGAGGCTACGCTCCGCGGATCGCCGCGATCAACCCGCGAGCCTCCTCAATCTCCTCCGCCGCCCCCTCCCCGTAGCTCTCGAATCCCCGCAGCGCCGCCTCGGCGTACTCCAAGGCATCCGCCCGACGGCCGGTGTTAGAGAAGACGAGAGCAATGTTGAAGCGGGTCGCTGTGGCCCAATAGAGATCACCCGCTTCCTCAAAGAGCTGGATCGCCTGCCGGAAGTAAGACAGGGCGCTGCCGATGTCTCCTGCTAAGCGGTAAAACTCACCAAGTTGACTGTGAGTATCGGCCAAGGCGTCGACCGCATTCGACGGAAGAAAATCGAGAGCTCTATGGGAAAGCCTCACTGCTTCGTTCAGATATTGTAGAAGCTCTTCCTCGGGCCGCTCTACGGCCCGGGCGTCTTTAAATCGCTGGTGAGCTACCACCCCCAGCTGCTTCCAACAAAGACCGTAGCCCAGCCAATTACGTTCGTCGCGCAGCTCAAGGCTTCTTCGGTACCAGCGCTCGGCCTGGGAAAGGTCACGGAGAGCAAGCAAATCTTTGAAGGCATGCCCAAGGTTATACGCACAAGTCGCCGCACCGGTCCTGTCGCCAATTAGCTCGAAAAGCTCAAGGGCCTCCTTAAAAGGGACAATGCAGTCCGCCTGCCCCAGCCCGCGACGGTTCTGCCCTAGCGCGTGAAGAGAAACCGCAAGAGCCCGGACCTCATTCCGGCCTTCACCGGCCAACTCCTCTACCGGCAGGGCCAAACTAAGAGCAGCGCGTTGTCGGATCCATTTTACGTGAGCAGTCTGAAGCCGCTCGGCCTCGGCCCATCTCCCCTCCTCATTAGCCAGTAATACGCGGTACTGCGTCACCAAGCTCCATTCCTCCTCCCGCTCTGGCAAGGGCCCATCATTCGAAGGATCAACGAAGTCCGGTACGACCTCCTCGACCAACTGTTTCCACTCCGCCCACCGGCCGGCGGGCTCATAAAGCGCCCTGAGCCCTTGCATGGTGCTGGTGATCTGCGCCCACCAGCCGTGACCCCGCGCCAATCGGCGAGCGTGGAGAAGGTTCGCCTCCTCGGCCCGCAGGGTGACAAGGACATCTTGGTTCCCACTGGCATACTGAAGGATGTAGTACTCCCCTAACGCGCTCATGGCCTCGACGAACGCGCGTGCGGCCACGAAGTCTTCGGCTGGGTAGCACTGCTCGAAAAGGCCTTTGAAGAACCAGGGGAGAGCAGGGTGGATTCCATAGAACCGGCCACCATGGGCGGCTAGGAGCCCCACTTCGGCGGCGCGGTCGAGGAGAGTGATGCCCTGGTCTCGGGTCAGGCCCCGCACCTCGGGCAGGCACCACGCGACCTCGGGGAGGCCCATAGCGAGCAGCACATTCACGTCCACAAACCCCTGGAACAGATGGAGCAGTGCAAGCTTCTTCCGTTCTTCCTCATTGAAAGCCTGCTCGAACCCGTAGGCGAGTGAGGCGCCGAGAGAGCGGGAGCGCCCTTCGAGGATCTCATCGGGGAAAGCGGCTTCGCCGGAGCGGAGGCGGGCAACGAAATCTTCAATCTGCCCCTTCGTCTTCAACCCCTCGCGTAGCGCCTGGCCCGCGAGGACGGTCAGCGTCAGGGGGTTGCCCTGGGCAAAGGCGAGGAGCGGGCGCCAGTCCTCGACGTCGGTGAGACGGCGGCGGCGCTTGGCGGCCAAGGCGCGGACGAGCTGAAGGCTCTCGGTCATGAGCATAGGCGGGACTGCGATGCGCGTGGGCAGGTCCCCCAACCAGGAGCGCTCATCGCGACGGGAGGTCAGGAGAATCTTCACTCTCGTGCCTCGCAGCGCCCTCAGGAAATCGAGCACCTCCTCCTGCTCCGTCGCGTTCCAGGCCGACTCTGTGCCCGCCGGGAAGCCGGCCACCGGCTCGACGTTGTCCCAGATCCACAGCACCGGCACCTGGGCGAGAACCTGCAGAGCCACCTGCCGCCGCGTGGCGTCGTCGAGCGCCAGCCAGTGGACGTCTGCCCCCTCCAGCGCCGGGCCGAAGACCTGGCCGATGCGGTCCAGCACGCGGGGCAGGGGGAGGTAGCGCTCGAAGGTGGTGAAGAGGACGGGGCCTTCGACGCCGCCGGTCAGTGAATACCACCGGGCAAACTCGGCGGCGGTCGTGGTCTTGCCGCTGCCGGCGTAGGCGTGGAGGAGGGCGATCGAGTCCCGGTCGAAGGCGCGGTCGAGGGCGAGGAGCGTCTCGTCGCGGCCATAGAAGCCGATGTCTGGAGATGGAGGGAGGTCGGGATCGAGGCCGGCGGCTTGCGGGCTCGCCGTGGCCGACGCTCCTGCCGCGATGTTGGAGATATTGATCTTCAGGCCGCTGTCGTCCTTCGCCTTCGGGAAGAGCTTCAGCGGAGCTGCCTCGTAGACGACAGGCACCGCCCAATCCTGGAGCGGCAGGGGCGCGTAGATCACCTCGCGCAGCGGGTTGTCCGCCAGGTTCTTGCGTGCCAGTGTGACCGCCTCGCCCAGCGAGCCGCCGCGGGCGAGGGCGGCGTAGAGCTCGGCCGCGAGCCGGGCGGCGGTGACCACGTAGACGTTGTAGCGCATCGCCACAACCCCGGCCACGCCGGCGTCCATCACCTCCTGGGCGAGCGAGCCGAAGGCCCGGACCTGCGAGTGGGGATCGTCCGCCGCTCCCGGCTCCGCCGCCGGCTCTGTGTGGGCCGAGCGGCAGGCATTGAGGACGAGGACGGGCACCCCTGTCGCCGCGAGGAGCTGACCCAACGAGGTGCCGTCCACCAGCTCGCTGCCGGCTTCGAGCTGCGGGTTCTCGAACCAGAGATAGCCGTGCTTGCCCGCGCGCGGTCCGGCGAGGACGATCGAGGTCAGGTGCCCCACGAGAGTCCCGAGCGCTCCGGGCTCCTTGATCTCCCTGTACATGCCGTGGCCGTCGAAGTGGACCACATGATAGGGATTGCCGTCCCTGTGCGCTTGGCGGAGCACCTTACCCAGTTGCTCGAAGGTGGGAGGGCGCAAGACGTCCAGGTCGTAGGCCTCCCGGTTGGCCGCGTCGAGCCCGCGGATGAGCTGGTTCGCCACCGAGCGGAACGGCACATCCTGCTCCGCCTGCGGCCGGCAGATGACCAGGAGGATGCGGATCTTCCCTTTCTTCCTGACTGGAAGCTGGGGCGCGAGGGCCGCGTTGGGCTGGGCGCGCACGAATGAGTGGGCCGTGAGGGCCAGGGCCGCGTCCCTCTTCGGCTCCCGCAGCAGCTCCCAGGGGATCGTGCTCGCCTCGGCCACCCCGGTGATGATCTCGATCCGCGTCTCCCCCAGCCGCTCCCGCACCCGGCTCCAGACGTCCCGGGCGTCGTCGTTCTCCTGGAACACCCCCTTGAACAGCTCCGTCCCCACCTCCGCCATTCGCCCTTCGATCCGCCGCGCGATCGTGGGCGCCGGCTCCTGGGGGTACTGGAGGAACTCTTCCAGATACCAGCGCAAATCTTCTCCATCCTGCGGAGTCAGGCTGAAGTCGAACGTCGAGGTGGCAGTGCGCGGGGCGCCGTCGCCGTCGAGGGAGAGGTCCACCCGGTGGCGGCCCTCACCCACCGCGTGCTGGTGGAGGCGGAGGTGAAGCATGTCCAAGTCTACCCTGCCGTTGGGCCGACCCTCCGACCTTATTGGATGAGGCTGCGGGCGCGCATAGGTGCCAGGGAGGTGATGTTTACCGCGCGGAACGTCTTCGTCGGCTCCCGAGAGCTGTTGCCGAACGCCGATCCCGCGGAATGGAGAGCGGATCTGGCCTGATCTAAACTGGTGAGGAGAAATCCGGAGAGGATCTTCGGAAATCCGCCTCGGATCAGGCCCGGTCGTCCGAAGATGAGGACAGAAAGAAGTAAGATCAGGACAGATCTGAGGAAGATCAGGACGATTCGGAAACAGATGTCCTGAAAATTTCCCTCCCCCAGGTCATCCAGAGAGGTCTCGGAAGGCAGTGCAGCCCCCAGATCCTTCGCTGCGCTCAGGATGACACGACGGGGCTGGAGCCCAACACGGATCTGATCACCTCGCCAGGGGGTGACACTATGATACCCGCGCTTTCATCACGGCTGGAGCGGAGAGAGACCATCATGACCACCCCCACCCGCTGCGCCACCGACATCGAGGTGCGCTACGCCGAGACCGACCAGATGGGGGTGGTCCATCACGCCAACTACGTGGTCTGGTTCGAGCTGGCGCGGACGCGGCTGTGCGCGATGTCCGGGTACCATTACGCTGACATCGAGAAATTGGGCTTCCTGCTGATGGTGACCGGGGTGGAGATCCGCTACCGCCGACCGGCGCGCTATGGCGATACGGTGCGGGTGGTCTGCTGGGGCGACAAGCTGGGCAGCCGGGGGGTGCGCTTCGCCTATGAGGTCTTCAAGGACGAGGAGCTCCTGGCGACCGGCGCCACCGAGCACATCTGGGTGGAAGGGGCCACCGGCCGCCCCTGCCGCACTCCGGAGCCGCTGCGCGAGCCGTTCCGGAAATTGGCCGGGCTCCCTCCCGGTTCCTAGAGTGGGGGGAGAACCCGCGCGGCGCAGCGCGGGAGCCATCTTTTACAATCTATTTACAGCACTGCCACAGCCCCGTGCTACATTCGGGGCCGGCAGGGGTGCAGCGCGGACAAGTCCTTCGAAATGAACAAGAAACTCGTCTTTCGCACCATGGTCCTGGTCCTTGTCCTGGCAGGGATCTACTTCGTGGCCTTCGCCCGCAAGGGGGAGGAAGGGGGGCGTCGCGGCAACGGGGGCGGAGGCGGTTTCGGGGGGCCCGGCATGGGCGGCCCGGCCACGGTGGCGACCTCGCCGGTCTCCCGCGGCAGCTTCGTGGCAAGCGCCGAGTTCGTCGGCACTCTGCAGGCGGAGGCGACCGCCGAGCTGTACGCCAAGCTCAACGGCCAGATCGTCGAGATGCGTGTCGACACGGGCGACCCGGTCGGCTCCGGCCAGGTGCTTGCCCGCATCGATCCCGGCGAGCTCGGCGAGCGCGTCGAGCAGGCCCAGGCGGCCGTGCGCATGGCCGAGGCGACGCTCGGGGAACGCCGGGCCGCGCTCGGCATCGCCCGCACCACCGCCGACCGCACGGAGAGCCTCTACCAGCAGCAGCTCGTGGCGCAGCAGCAGCACGACGCGGCGCAGGCCGAGCTGCAGGGAGCGGCGGCGCAGGTGCAGGTGGCCCAGGCGGCGGTCGCGCAGGCGCGCGCCAACCTCGGTGTGACGCGGGCCGAGCTCGAAAAGGCCCTCATCATCGCCCCTTTCTCCGGCGTGATCGGCAAGCGCCATCTCGACCGGGGGGCCTTCGCGGCCACCAACCGCCCCGTCTTCACGCTGGTGGACCTGTCGACGATCAAGACCACGATCCCGCTCACCGAGAAGGATGCGGCGCGCGTCCGCCCGGGCCAGACGGCGACGGTCACGGCCGACGCCTTCCCGGGCACCGGATTCCAGGGCGTGGTGGCCCGCATCGCCTCGGTCTTCGATCCGGAGACCAACACCACCGAGGCCGAGGTGGAGATCGCCAACGCCGACGGGCGCCTGAAGCCCGGCATGTTCGCCAACGTCTCCATCGCTTTCGCCACCGAGCCCGGAGCGCTCCTCGTGCCGCGCGCGGCCGTGCTGGAAGACGAGCGCGAGGCCTTCCTCTTCGTGGCGCGGCAGGCGCCCGCCCGCGAAGAGGGGGCGCCGCCGACCTGGACCGCCAAGAAGGTACCGGTCAAGCGGATCGGCACCGGCACCGACAAGGCGCAGGATCAGATCGCCGTCGAGGGCGCGCTCCAGCCCGGGCAGCAGGTGATCACCATCGGCCAGCAGGACCTGCGGGACGGCGCTCCGGTGATCCTCGCCCGCGCCGGCGCCGGAGCCCGGCAGGCAGGCCCCGGGGCGGCCGTGGGGGCGATCCCTGGCGTGCAGGAAAGCAGCACCAGGAGGGCACTGTGAACTTCATCCGCTCCGCCGTCCATCGCCCCGTGGCCACGACCATGGGGGTGCTCATCGTGACGCTGCTCGGCGGCGTGGCCGTGACCCGGCTGCCGGTCGACCTCCTGCCCGACGTGACGTCGCCGACCCTCACCGTCCGCACCGACTACCCCAACGTCGGGCCGCAGGAGGTGGAGGACCTCGTCACCCGGCCGATCGAAGAGGCCGTGTCGGCGATCGCCGGCGTGGATACGATCACCTCGAACTCCGAGGAGGGCGAGTCGTCGGTGCGGGTCGCCTTCACCTGGGGGACCGACCTCGACGACGCGGCCGAGGAGGTGCGGAGCCGCGTCGACCGCATCCGCGGCCGGCTCCCCCAGGAGGCAGAGACCCCGTCGGTCGTCAAGTTCGACCTCGCCTCCTTCCCCATCATTTTCCTGGGGATCTCCTCGACCAGCTTGAACGCCATCGACCTGCGCGAGTTCACCGAGGAACAGATCGAGCACCGCATCGAGAGGGTCCCGGGCGTGGCCGCGGTGGACATCCGCGGCGGCCTGCGGCGCCAGGTCCAGGTCAACCTCGACCGCGACAGGATGCTGACGCTGGGCCTCTCGGCCGACCGCGTCACGACGATGCTGCGCGAGGAGAACCTCAACCGGCCGGCCGGCAAGGTCGAGGACGGCAACCTCGACGTCTTCCTGCGCACGGTGGGCGAATACCGCGGCGCCGAGGAGATCGGCTCTACAGTCGTGGCGGTCCGCGAGGGCGTCCCCATCTACCTGCGCGACATCGCCGAGGTCCGGGAGGGCACCGAGGAGGTCACCTCGCTGGTGCGCATCAACGGCCAGCCGGGCATCCGTCTGTCGATCAACAAGCAGTCGGGCGCCAACACGGTGCAGGTGGCCGATGCGATCCTGACCGAGGTGGAGCGCCTGAACCGCGATTTCCCGCAGGTGAAGGTGGTCCCGATCGTGGACAGCAGCATCTACATCCGCCAGGCGATCTCGAACGTCAGCTCCAACGCCTTGGTGGGCGGCTTCCTGGCCGTGCTTGTCCTGCTCTTCTTCCTGCGCTCGATCCGCTCGACGCTGGTGGTCGCCACGGTGACGCCGATCACCATCGCGGCCACCTTCGCCCTGATCTACCTGAACGGCTACACGCTCAACATCATGACCTTCGGCGGCCTCGCCCTCGGCGTGGGAATGCTGCTCGACAACGCGGTCGTGGTGCTGGAGAACATCTTCCGCAAACGCGAGGAGGGGCTCGACCCCGAGACCTGCGCCGTGCTCGGCACGCAGGAGGTTGCGGCGCCGCTCATCGCGACCACGTTCACCACGATGGTGGTCTTCCTGCCCATCCTCTTCATGGAGGGGATGGCGGGGATCATGTACCGCCAGCTCGCCGTGGTGGTGGCTTTTTCGCAGCTCGCCTCACTCCTCATCGGCCTGACGCTCACCCCGATGCTCGCCGCTCACCTGCTCCGCCGCGGGAAGGCCCATGCCATTCCGCACTGGCGGCCGTTGGCGCGCTTCTACGACGGGAGCGAGAGCTTCGTCTCCAGGCTCGAGGAGCGCTACCGGGGCAGCCTGCACTGGGCGCTCGCCCACCGCGCCTCGGTGGTGCTCGGCGCCGTCGGCCTGTTCGTGCTGGGCCTCTTGATCGTCCCCTTCCTCGGCTCGGAGCTGATGCCCCAGACCGACGAGGGGGAAGTGCGGATCGACGCCGAGATGGCCGTCGGGACCCGCCTCGAGCTGATGAACGAGAACATGCGCCAGATCGAGGAGGTCATCGCGGCCGAGGTCCCCGAGGCCAAGAGCATGCTGACCAACGTCGGCGGCGGCGGCTGGGGAGCGGACGGCGGCTACACCGGAGACGTACGCCTGACGCTCGTCCCCAAGTCCGAGCGCGACCGCTCCGCGCAGGAGATCGCGGACACCCTGCGCACCCGCCTCGCCGGCCTCCCCGGCACGGAAGTGCGCGCCCGCGAGGGCTCAGGGCTGTACGTCCTCAACCGGGCCTTCGGCGACAACCAGGAAGGGCTGCAGGTCGAGGTGCGGGGACACGACCTCGACACCGGCTTCGCCCTCGCCGACCAGGTGGAGCGGACGCTCTCGCAGATCGACGGCCTGGAAGACGTCCGCATCGAGCGCGAGCCCGGCCGGCCGGAGCGCGTGATGCGGATCAACCGCGACAAGATCGCGCGCCTGGGCCTCTCCATGAACCAGGTGGCCGGGATCATCGAGACCAACGTGGCCGGGAGCCGCGCCGCCGTGCTGCGGCGCTCCGGGCGCGAGTACGACATCGTCGTCCGCCTCGCCGAGCAGGACCGCGAGCTGCTCGCCGACGTCGACAAGGTGACGCTGGTCTCCTCCACCGGCCAGCCCGTGCCGCTGCGCAATGTGGTCGACATCGTCCATTCGCACGGCCCGGTGGAGATCGACCGCAGGGAGCAGGAGCGGGTGATCAACGTCTCCGCGACCGCCGCCGCCGGCCGCGACCTCGGCTCCCTGGCGGCCGAGACCCGCGAGGCCCTGCAGACGATCGACGTTCCGGAGAACTTCGCGCTCGTAGTGGGCGGCGAGTACGAGGAGCAGCAGAAGGCCACGCGGCAGCTCCTGATCGCGCTCGCGCTGTCCATCCTGCTGGTCTACATGGTGATGGCCGCGCAGTTCGAGAACCTGCTCGACCCGTTCGTGGTCATGTTCTCGGTACCCACCGCCGCCGTGGGCGTCTTCCTCACCATGTGGCTCACCAACACGACGTTCAACATCCAGAGCTATATCGGGATGATCCTGCTGATCGGCATCGTCACCAACAACGCGATCGTGCTGATCGACTACGTCAACCTGCTGCGCCGGCGCGACGACTTCCCGCTCCACGAGGCGGTGACCGAGGGGAGCCGGCGGCGCCTGCGCCCCATCCTGATGACCACGGCCGCCACGGTGCTCGGCCTGATCCCCCTGGCCCTCGGCATCGGAGAAGGCGCCGAGGTGCAGGCCTCGATGGCCCGCGTGGTGATCGGCGGCATGACGGTCTCCACCCTGGTCACCCTGATCCTGGTGCCGGTGATCTACACCGCCTTCGCCGAATGGCAGCTCGCCCGGGCCGAGAAGAGGCGGGCCGGGACACGGGAGGCGGAGGCGGGCACTGCGGGTGACGAGGCGCTGGGGAAGGCATAACCTCACCCCCTGTCCCCCTCTCCCATCGCCCCCCCCACCGACCGGGAGAGGGGGAACGTAGATCAGGCGGTGTGCGGCGAACGGGAGCGGGTACGAGTCGATCAGGTTGGTGGGCGCGCAGGCTGCGCCTGTGCAATCTATCTGACGAGAGGCCGCATCGACCTTGCCTCAAACGCTTCGCCTGCGTCCCCCCTCTCCCGGTCGGTGGGGGGGGCGATGGGAGAGGGGGACAGGGGGTGAGGTTTTGACACCCACCCTCCCCACCCGCTAACCTATCCTCTAGTTTTCTCGTGTATGCACACAGGGCTCTACCGGTATGGAGCCGCGGAGGGTATGGCATATGTGTCGACACTGGCGGTCTCTCTTCCTCTCTCTTCTTCTCGGGACGCTTTCGTCTCCCCTCTTCGCACAAGCCGTCCGCAACGGCCCGCTTCCCACGCCCCTACCCCTCTTTCCGCCGGACAACTGGTGGAACCAGGACGTCAGCGCGGCGCCGGTCGATCCGAACAGCACGAATTTCATCAACTTCATCGGCGCGAACGTCGGGCTCCATCCGGACTTCGGCGGTGACGCAAACGGTCCGTCCAATCCAGAGATTTACGGCTTCCCCTATGCCAGCGTGCCGGCCAGCCAGCCCCGGGTGCCGGTCACCTTTGTCGAGTTCGGGAACCAGAGCGACGCCGGCTTTCCCGGCCATCCCTCGGGCTATCCGATTCCCAACGAGGCCAAGACCCAGACGCGGTGGATCGAGGGTGGAAACGCAGGAAATGAGAACCCTGGCGGCGACCGCCATCTACTCATCGTCGACCGGGAAAACCGCATCCTGTACGAGCTGTATCACACCTTCTGGGACACCGCGCAAAACCGCTGGGAGGCAGGGTCGGGAGCGATCTTCTCCCTCGACTCGAACGACCGGCGGCCCGAGACCTGGACCAGCGCCGACGCGGCCGGGCTCGCGATCTTCCCCGGGCTGATCCGCTATGACGAGGTCTTCGGCCCGGATCCGATCCGCCACGCCTTCCGCTTCACGACGTTTCCCGTCAGAGGCTACGTCTGGCCGGCTTCGCACGACGCGAGCACGAGCAGCAATGTCAATGCTCCGCCCCTGGGGGCGCGGCTGCGTTTGAAGGCGAGCAAGGACATCTCCGGATACCCTGCCTATGTCCAGAAGATCTTCCAGGCCATGAAGACCTACGGCCTGATCCTGGCGGACAACGGCTCGGACATGTACATCCAGGGCACCTACGACGCCAACTGGGACAACGACGTCCTGAATCCCGCTTTCGCTTCCCTGAAGACCTCGGATTTCGAGGTGATCCAGCGCGGCTGGCAGCCGGCCGTGGCGACCAGCGCCAACAATCTCGGCTTCCATACGGTGACCCCCTGCCGGATCCTCGACACCCGCACTCCCTCCGGCCCCTATGGCGGCCCGGCGCTGGCGCCCGGGTTTTCCCGGGTGATCCGGGCGACCGGCGTCTGTGGAATCCCCACGACTGCGAAGGCGCTCTCCGTCAACGTCACCGTGGATTCGGCCCCCGGGCTCGGCCTTCTGATCTTCTTTCCGGGCAACGCCACGGCCCCGGGGACGAGCAGCATCAACTTCTCCGCCGGCCAGGTGCGCGCCAACAACGCGGTCCTGATGCTCGCCTCGTCCGGGAGCGGCGCGCTGGGAGTCCGCTGCAACTCGCCCGCGGGGGCGGTCCACCTGATCGTGGATGTGAACGGGTACTTTCAGTGAGGGCCCGCCCCCTGGCGTCTCGGATGGCCGTGTTAGGATGCCAGGGTGCCAAACGGTCGCGCAGGAGCCGGAGCCATGTCAGCCCACGCCATCACCATTCATCTGCCGGAAACCCTCTACAATCGCTTCCGGCAGCGTGCGGAATGGAGCCACCGTAGCCTTGAAACTGAGATCCTGGACGCGGTGGCGTCCGCAGCCTCGGTGGGAGACGAGCTCTCGCCTGAGCTCATCGAGGCTGTCGAGGGGCTTGAGAAGCTCGATGACGAACAGCTCTGGCTCCTTGCCAGGACGGCGATATCCCCAGAGGCGAGCCAGGAGCTCGAAGCCCTGCACGCCAGGCAGCGTGATGAAGGGCTGAGCCCAGCCAAAGACGCCACTCGCGCAAAGCTCATCCACGAGTACGAGCGGATAATGTTGATCCGGGCACAGGCAGCCATGCTCCTCAAAAACCGCGGACACGACGTGTCCAGGCTCCTCGCCACCCAGGTGAGCTCCGCCCAAGTCCCTCGCCCAGGGTTCACACCTGGCTCCTTTGCGCCGGAGGAACCCCTGGGAGCGCCAGCGCTCCCAGGGCCACCCTCCCTACCCCCCGGGGGGTGAGATGCTAAGCTCCCGCCATGAGGAACCGGCACGACCTGGCGGAGATCGCCCACCGTGTGATGATCCAACGCGGGCTGGAGCCCGACTTTTCCGCCCCGGTCAAGGCCGAGGTGCGGGAGATCGTGGCAAACCATGCGGGGGAGGCAGGACCCGCGGCCCGCGACCTGCGCGACCTCCTCTGGTTCTCGATCGACAACGACGACACGCGCGACCTCGACCAGCTCACCGTGGCCGAACCGGAGCCGCGGGACGGCGGAGTGCTCCGGGTCCGGGTGGCGATCGCCGACGTGGCCACGCTCGTCGCCCGGGGATCGGCCATCGACCGGCACGCCTCCCATAACACCACCTCGGTCTACACCCCGGCCCGCATCTTCCCCATGCTCCCGTTGGAGCTGTCGACCGGTCTTACCTCATTGCACGAAGGGGAGGACCGCCTGGCCATGGTGGTCGAGCTCGGGGTCGCCGCGGACGGCTCGGTCGACGGCGTGGAGGTCTACCCGGCGCGGGTACACAACAAGGCCAAGCTGACCTACAACGCCGTCGGCGCCTGGCTGGAGGACGCCGGCCCCCTGCCCGAGCGGGCAGGCGAGGTGGCCGGGATCGAGGAGCAGCTCCGCATCCACGACGAGGCCGCCGGCCGGCTGCGGCGGCGGCGGCATGAGCGGGGCGCCCTGGAGCTCGACCGCGCCGAGAGCCGCCCGGTCTTCGACGGCGACACGATCACCGACCTCGCCGCGGAGCGGAAGAACCGCGCCAAGGAGCTGATCGAGGACTTCATGATCGCCGCCAACAGCGCGACCGCCGGCTTCCTCGAATCCCGCGGCCTGCCGTCCTTGCGCCGCGTCGTGCGCTCGCCGAAGCGCTGGCCGCGCATCGTCGAGGTCGCGGCCGAGCACGGCGGCCGGCTGCCGGACGAGCCCGACGCGGCAGCCCTCAACCTTTTCCTGCACGAGCGCCACAAGGCCGACCCCGACCGCTTCGAGGACCTCTCCCTCGCGGTCCTCAAGCTGCTCGGCTCGGGCGAATACACCGTCGACCTCCCCGGCCAGCCGAGCCCCGGCCACTTCGGCCTCGCGGCCGACGACTACACGCACGCCACGGCTCCCAACCGGCGCTATCCCGACCTGATCACCCAACGCCTGCTCCATGCGGCGCTCGCCGGCCGGCCCTGCGCCCTACGACGCCGCCGAGCTCGAAGAGCTGGCCCGGCACTGCACGCTGCGGGAAGACGACGCCAACAAGGTCGAGCGCCAGGTCCGCAAGTCGGCAGCCGCCCTGCTGCTCGAGCCACGGGTGGGTCAGAGCTTCGACGGGATTGTGACCGGCGCCTCCGAGAAGGGGACCTGGGTGCGCGTCCTGCGCCCGCCGGTCGAAGGGAAGCTGGAGCGCGGCTGGCAGGGGCTCGACGTCGGCGACCGGGTGCGCGTCCGCCTCGTCCATGTGGACGTGGAACGGGGTTTCATCGATTTCCACCGCTGAAACCGTGCTTTCCCCCATGTTATCTTCCTGCGGTCGTGCCGACGCCTGAGCCAGCTCCCGATATCCGGCCATCCGGCTTCTTCGTCTTCCGGACGCCGCTGCTCCCCTACGAGGACCTGGAGGCCTGGAGCCAGGGCCTCGAAGCGCCGGCTGCCTTCGCCTCCGGCGACCCGGACGAGATGGAGCGCGCCGTGTCCGCCGACCGCGAGCGGCTGCGCACCCGCCTGCGCGCACTGGCCGAACGGCCGGAGGTCCTCGAGGCCCTGTTCCTCGCCTCGCCCGTCCCTGTCCGAGAGCCTGGCGCTCTGGCGCGCGCAGCCGGACAGCAAGAAGGGGCAGCGCGCCGAGCGGGCGCTGGTGCGCTACGTCTACCGCATGGCGGCCCGCGCCACCCCCTTCGGCCTCTTCTCCGGCTGCTCGCTCGGCGAGATCGATCCGGCGCCCGATGCGCCGACGCGGCTGATCGTCGGGCCCCGGGCCTCCTACGAGCGCCACACGCGGCTCGACATGGACTACCTCTTCGCCCTCTGCGAGGACCTGGGCCGCGACCTCGGCGCTGCGCCAGCAGCTCGTCTACCGGCCCAACTCCAGCCTCTACCAGGCCGGCGGCCGGCTGCGCTATGCCGAGGCGCGGCTGGAACGCAAGATCCGCTCGCACCACCTGGTGGCCGTCGACCCGACCGACTATCTGGAGGAGGCCCTGCGCCGCGCCAGCGGCGGAGCGCGCATCGCCGAGCTGGCGGCGGCGCTGGTCGAATTCGACCCGGACGGCGAGGTCTCCCCCGAGGAGGCGACCGAGTTCATCATCGAGCTGATCGACAGCCAGCTCCTGGTCTCCGACCTGTCGCCGCCGGTGACCGGGCCGGAAGCGATCCACGACCTGATCGACCAGCTCGGCCGGCTCCGAGGGCGGCGCTCCGGCGGCCGAGCGCCTGGCACGAGGCGCGGGACGTCCTGGCCGGCCTCGACGCCGGCGGGCCGGGCGCGCCGCCCGACCGCTACCGGGAGATCGCCGACCGACCTCGAAGAGCTGCCGACCCCGGTCGAGATGGCGCGCCTGTTCCAGCTCGACATGATCAAGCCGGCGGACCACCCGGTGCTCGGCGAGGCCGTGCTCGACGAGGTCGTGCGCGGCATCGGCCTCCTGCGCCGGCTCGCGGCACGCCGGACCGAGCAGCTCGAGGCGCTTCCGCAAGGACTTCACCGAGCGCTACGGCGAGCACCGTGAGGTGCCGCTCGCTCGAGGCGCTGGACGAGGAGATCGGCATCGGCTTACGAGAGCTCGTACGACGCCGGCGCCGAGGCCTCCCCGCTGCTCCGCGGGATCGCGTTCGCCGCGCCGGCCGCCGAGCCGCAGGTCACCTGGGGGACGCGCGAGAGCTTCCTGCTCACCCGGCTGAGCGAAGCCCTGGCCGCGGGCGGACGGGAGATCGACCTCACCGCCGCAGGACTTCGATCGCCTGGCGCCCCCGCCGCGCGACGAGGAGCCCGCCGACCGCTCCCCCCTCTCGCCGACGCCTTCCAGGTCATGGCCACCATCGCGGCCGACTCGCGAGGAGGCGCTCGCCGCCGGCGACTTCGAGGTGCTGCTCGAGCGGCGCCGTCGGCCCCTCCGGCGCCCGCCTGCTGGGGCGCTTCTGCCACGCCGACCCCGCGCTTCACCGCCGGGTCGAGGAGCACCTCCGCGCCGAGGAGGCGCTTCCGCCCCGACGCGATCTTCGCCGAGGTCGTCCACCTGCCGCAGGGGCGGATCGGCAACATCCTCTCGCGGCCGGTCCTGCGCGAGCACGAGATCCCGTTCCTCGGGCGCTCCGCCGCGCCGCTGGAGAAGCAGATCCCGATCACCGACCTGATGGTTGGAGTCGCCGGCTCGCGGGTCGTCCTCCGCTCGCAGCGCCTGGGCAAGGAGGTCATCCCGCGGCTGACCAGCGCGCACAACTACCGGTTCGGCAGCCTCGGGGATCTACCGCTTCCTCTGCATGTTGCAGAGCCAGGGCGTCCAGGGCGGCGCCGGCTGGAGCTGGGGTCCGCTGGAAAACGCTCCGTTCCTGCCGCGGGTCCGCGCCGGCCGCCTGGTCCTCACCCGCGCCAGCTGGTGGATGACCGGCGACGAGATCAAGGCAGCTCGTGGCCGCCAAGGGGGCCGCACGCTTCACGGCCGTCCAGGAGTGGCGGCAGCGGCGCGGGCTGCCCCGCCTCGCCAGCCTCGCGGACGGCGACAACGAGCTGCTGGTCGACTTCGACAACGTGCTCTCGATCGAGACCTTCCTCGACGTGGTCGAGGACCGCGACCGGGCGCGGCTCCTGGAGGCCTTCCCCGGTGCCCGACCGGCTCTGCGCCCGCGGGCCCGAAGGGCGCTTCGTCCACGAGATCGCTGATCCCCTTCGTACGCGAGTCCCGCAGGCGGCTCCGGCACGGCAGGACGTCCGGCGCCGGGCTGCGCGCCCGTCCGCTCCGCCGGCCGTCTGCCGCTCCTTCCCTCCGGGCTCGGAGTGGCTCTACGCCAAGCTCTACACCGGCACCTCCACGGCCGACCGCTCCTGCTGTCGAGGCCCTGGCGCCGGTGATCCGCGACGGTCCTCGGCACGGGCGCGGCCGACTCCTGGTTCTTCATCCGCTACGGCGATCCCGAGTGGCACCTGCGCGTCCGCTTCCACGGCGACCCCGGCCGGCTGCAGACCGAGGTCCTGCCGGCGATCGACGACGCGCTCGCTCCGCTGCTCGCCGACGGCCGCCTGTGGAAGCTCCAGCTCGATACCTACGAGCGCGAGATCGAGCGCTACGGCGGCGCCGAGGGGATCGCCCTCTCCGAGCGCCTTTTCCAGATCGACAGCGAGGCGGTCCTCGAAATCGTCGAGATGATCGAAGGGGACGAAGGCGCGGACGCGCGCTGGCGCATCGCCCTGCGCGGCACGGACATGCTGCTCGCCGACCTCGGGCTCGTCCGAGGAGGCCAAGGCCCAGGCCATGGAGGGCATGGAGGCGTTCCTTCCAGCGCGAGTTCCGCGGCGGCAAGGGCCTGCGCGTCCAGCTCGACCAGAAGCTCCGCGGCGAGAGCCGCAGCCTGCACGCGCTCCTCGATCCGGCAGAACGACGCCGAGAGCCCGTTCGCTCCGGGCCTCGAAGTGCTCCACCGCCGCTCCCAGGCCTTCGCCCCGATCGTAGCCGAGCTCGCAGCGCCTGGAAGCCGAAGGCCGCCTGACCTCCTCCGTCGCCGAGATGGCCCCCAGCTACGTGCACATGCACCTCAACCGGATGATCCGCTCGGCAGCGCGCGCCCACGAGATGGTGATCTACAGCTTCCTCTCCCAGCTCTACAAGTCGCGGGCGGCGCGGAAACGGAAGGGTGGGGCGGCTCAGGAGCAAGCCGCCCCCTGACCTTGCTCAGGGACAAGGGCACGTGTGGCAGCGGTCGTGACGGAGAGCCAAAGGCAGTGACGGAGAGCCAAAGGCACGACCTTTGGCTTTGCGGCAGTGACGGAGCCCCAAAGGCACGGTTCAATGAAGCTCCGGCTAAAGCCTCTGGCTTTCCGGTCGTGACGGAGAGCCAAAGGCACGACCTTTGGCTCTGCGGCAGTGACGGAGCCCCAAAGGCACGGTTCAATGAAGCTCCGGCTAAAGCCTCTGGCGCTCCGGTCGTGACGGAGAGCCAAAGGCAGTGACGGAGAGCCAGAGGCACGTGCCGTTGGCTCTGCGGCAATGACGGAGCCACCGAGGCAGGTGACGCAGAGTCCGCGCCACGTGTCTTTGGCCGAGCGACCGTGCCTTTGGGGCTGTGACAAGCCTCTTGACCGAGCCGTTTTTCCCTGGGAGCGCGGGCGTCCCGCCCGCCCTCCACGGGCTCGGGGCGGCGTTGGGCTGGCGCAACGCACCGGTCGATGGAAGTCCGGGCGGGCGGGACGCCCGCGCTCCCAGGAAGAAAACGGCAGCAAAGGGTCGATTCTTGCCGCCGGCTGCCGTGCCGGCCGCATAGAACACACCCTCTATGATCTAAGATCTATGCCTTGGCCAGAAGCTCGGGGCGCCGGGGAGCAGAACGCGAAAGCCCTGGTTCCCGAACTCGTTGCCCGGGTCCCCGACGTCGCGACACGCCGCACGCGTCCAGCCTGCGTCAATCCCAAGAGCTCCCACCACGCATCACGCGCCTCGCGCCGCTGGGCTCGGTCTCAAGAGGCGGCTCGACGGCCGCGGGATCAACGAGGACCCCACCTTCGGGGACTTCGTACTGCTGCGGTGAACAGGCTCGCCGTCCACTCCCACACATTGCCGTGTACGTCGTAGAGGCCCCAGGCGTTCGCCGGCTTTTCCCCAACGTGATGCGCCCGGTTTTCGGAATTGGCTGTCGTACCACCCGACACGTTCCAGGCCGGCTTCGTCGTCTCCGCTCCAGTACCGAGTCTCGGTGCCGGCACGGCAGGCGTGCTCCCATTCCTCTTCCAGCGGCAACCGGGCGCCGCGCGCCCAGGGGGCGTGCGCGGCAAGCCAGCGGCAGAACGAGGTAGCCGCAAACCACGTAACGCTCTCGGCGGGATGGAAACGTAGCTCGGCCGCAGAGACCCCTTCCCACGGAGTCGCCTGATGCTCCGGGTCGAAGGCCGCGTACTGCGCGTTGGTGACCGGCACCGCGCCGATCCGGAAAGGCGTGGTGAGCACCACCTCGTGGCGGGGACGTTCGTCGTTGTCCCCTTCCCCCTCCGGGCTTCCCATCCAGAACCGGCCGGCCGGGATCTCCCGCCACAGGGGGACCCGGCCGTCGAGGGGCGTGTCGATCCACTGGAAGAGGTCGTCCGATGGCGGAGGGACGTGGTCGTAGAACCGGCCGAGAAGGTCGGCGGCCTTCCGGGCGTGGTCCGGCCAGCGCTCGCTAGCGGAGCGCACGGCGAGGTCCAGGAAGTAGAGGTCGTTGCCTTTGCGGGTCCGCCGGCGCAGCCGGTCGAGGAGGGCCAGGGCGCGCTCCGGGTCGCCGACGAGCTCGGGGAGGCGGCGGTAGACCTCGGCCCTCTCCTGCCATTTCTCGCTGAGGGCGAGGACCGCCGTGAGGGTCTCGGGCCGCAGCTCCGGGGCCGTGGCGAGGGCGCGCAGGCCGAGCGAGCGGTTGGCCTCGACCAGGGCACGGACGAGGCCGTCCGGGTCGGCGATCCGGCCGGTGAGCAGGGCGAAGGGCTCGGCCCAACGGCTCTCGTCGCCGGCGACCTCGCGGGCGAGCGCCAGGACGGCCTCCATTCCCTCATCCCGGGCGGTCTGTTCGAGCCGCTCGGCGGCCAACGCCTCGCGGAAAGTGCGGTGCCAGAAGCGCCAGTCGGCGTCCGGACCGTCGTGAGGGCCGAGGATGCCGGTCTTGCGCGACAGATCGTCGAGGAAGGGCCGCAGGCTTGCCCGCCAGCGGGGGACGCGTTCGAGGGGCTCGCGCAGGCGGTCGGCCTCCGGCTGGTAGAGGCGGGCCTCCAGGGCGGCCACCGGCTCGGCGTCCCGGTTGTCCCGCGTCATGGCGTAGCCGAGATGGCGCAGGACCTCCTGCACGCCGGCCTGGCAGTCGATCGGCTCGCCGTCGGGGCGGTGCTTGCCTTCGAGCAACAGCTCGAAGACCTGGTCGTAAAGCCGGGTGCGGTTGCGGTCGGGTGCGGTCCCCTTCTCCAACAGCAGCGCCATCAGGGTGAGGTAGAGCGGGTTGCCCGCCAGCTCACGCAGCCCGGGGTCGTCTTCCAGGACCGGCAGCTCCCGGCCGGCGCGCGCGAAGTCGAGCGCGCCGGCACGCCGGCCGAACCAGCGGGCGAGGAACTCCCGCCGGCGGCCGGCATCGAGCGGCAGGAGGTCCAGCTCCAGGAGCTCATAGCCGAGCCGGCGGTAGCCAATGGGGCGGGTGGTGACGACGAGCGTGGAGGACGGCCAGCGGGCGGCAACGTCGCGCAGCATCTTCTCCGCCTCATCGCGCTCCTCTTTCGGCACCTCGTCCAGGCCGTCGAAGAGGAGGACGAGCCTCCCCTCTTGCCCCGCCCGGTCGAGCACGGCCTGGAGCCCCTGGGCCGGATGCCCGGCGCGCTCCAGCCGGCGGGCCAGCCGGTTCAGCAGCAGGTCGGGCTCCCGGACCAGACGCGGCAGGGATTCGAAGACCGGCACCCGGCGCGGACGCGGATTCTCCTTTTCTTCCCTTGCCAGGGCGGCGGCGAGATGCCGCAGGAGCGTCGTCTTGCCCGCTCCCGGATCGCCCCGCACCACCCAGCGGCGGGTGACCCAGCGATGCTCCGCCGGATCGAGGTCCAACAGCTCCCGCAGGCCCATCGGCTGGAGAAGCTCCCCGCCGGTCCCCTCCCGCGCGGCAAATCCGCGCTCTTCGGGCCGCAGCTCGAGCTGCACATAGACCCGGTCGAGCAAGGCCAGCTCGGCCTGACGCTGAAAATAGGGCACCAGCTCCGCATGGTCCCGATCGACCGCCTCCAGGTAGACGCGTAGAAGGCCGCGCTCGGGGCCGGCGCCGCGCAGCTCTTCGAGCTCGGCGCGAAAGACGGCCAACTGCTCCACCCGCTCCGCTCTTTCCTCGAAAAGCTCGGCCAGGACGCCGAGGATGCGCAGAGCAGCCTGGACCGGATCATCCTTCCCCGTGGCCAGGACCAGGGCCGCCGAGGCGGCATATTCGAAAGACGGGTGGTCTTCGAGAGCATTGCGGCCCAGGCCGAGCTCGCTCGCGATGGCCCGGCGATCCACCTTGTCCGCCAGCACCGGAGCCAGCCAGGCCACCAATCGACCCCGCAGCTCCCCGGGCAACCCGGGATCGGGTGGCGACGGGACCTCGATTTCTGGCGAGAGCGCCGGAAGGCCGCGCCTGTCTTCCTGGCCGAGGAGCCCCGACAGCAGCTCCTGCAGCGCACGGCGGTATTGCGCTTCGCCGCCGCGCCGGAAATCCACCCGCTGGACGCTATCCAGGAAAGGCGGCAGGGGCGCATTGACCAGCAGGACGACCTGGAGGTTCCCCTGCCGCCAGTCGCGTCGCCGGGCGATGAAGGTTTCCCATTCGTCCGCGACGCGGGGCGAAGCGAGCGCTTCCGGGGTCGCCACCAGGATCAACCGGTCGGCTTTCTCGAGCCCCGCCTGAAGCTGGCCCACCCAGGAACGGCCGGCACCCAGGTCCACCTGATCCAGGAACACCCTTCCCGGCCGCCCGAGATAGGCGAGGCACCGCTCCAGGTTGGCGTGCAGCGTCCTCACCCACGCTTCATGCTGGTGGGCGTAGCTGAGGAAGGCCGCGTGGGGCTCCGGCATTGCGGAAATTGTATCGCGTATCTTCTACGACGCCTCCAACCTGCGGACGGCATCGGCAAACTCCTCGACGGATGCTCCTCGAAGTACCGGGTCAGCGCTGGTTTCAAGGCCTCAGAGGAGATCACGCTTGCAGTCTAACTCACAGCGAGCGACTGCCCTTCCCCTGATATCCTCCCCCGCATGCGCCGGCTGCATCTGACCACCGGCGGCGAGAGCCACGGGCCGGGCCTCACCGCGATCCTCACCGGCCTGCCGGCCGGACTGCGGGTCGACTTCGATCTCCTCGCCCGCGACCTTGCCCGGCGGCAGCATGGGTATGGACGCGGCAACCGGATGAAGATCGAGAAGGACACGGCCGAGATCCGCGGCGGCGTGCGCGGCGGCGAGACCCTCGGCAGCCCACTGGTCCTCTGGATCGCCAACCGCGACTACGTCGAACTGGGAGCCGATGATGAGCCCCGTCGAGGTCGATCCCAGACGGGCCGAGCAGCGGCGGGTCCATTCGCCACGGCCGGGGCATACCGATCTTGCGGGCGGCATCAAATACCTGCGGCATGACCTGCGCGACGTGCTCGAACGGGCCTCGGCGCGCGAGACGACCGCGCGGGTGGCGGCCGGCTCCTTCGCCCGCATGCTGCTCGGGGAATTCGGCGTCGAGATCCGCAGCGGCGTCCGCTCCCTGGGTCCGATCGGCGCCGACCGTCCGGTTCCCACCTGGGATGACCTCCTCAGGGTCGACGACTCCTCGCCGCTGCGGGCGATCGACCGCTCTCTCGAAGAAGAGATGGTGAGGCTCGTCGACCGCGCCCAGGACGAGGGGGACACGCTGGGCGGCGCGGTGACCGTGATCGCCCACAACGTGCCGGTCGGGCTCGGCTCGCACGTGCAGTGGGACGAGAAGCTCGACGGCCGGCTCGCCCAGGCCGTGATGTCGATCCACGCCGTCAAGGCGGTGGAGATCGGCGGCGGCATCCCGGCCTCGCAAGGCTTCGGCAGCGCGGCGCACGATGCGATCGAACGGGATGAGCAGGGGCGGTGGGTGCGGCCGACCAACCGCGCCGGCGGCCTCGAAGGCGGAGTCACCAACGGCCAGGACGTGGTGATCACCGCCTACAAGAAGCCGATCTCGACCCTGCGGAAAGGGATGCCCAGCGTCGACCTCGACACCATGGAGGCGCAGACCTCGCAGTACGAGCGGAGCGACGTCACCGCCCTGCCCGCCGCCGGGGTCATCGCCGAGGCCATGGTCGCCCTCGTCCTCGCCGACGCCTTCCTCGAAAAGCTCGGCGGCGACTCCATGGCCGAGCTCAAGGCTCACTGGGAGGCGACGGAGGCGCAGCAGCGGGCGTGGCCGGAGGGAGCCTCGGCAGGCGGACCGTGATCCGCGAGCCCTTTCCAGCCCCGCCGCTCGCCGCCTGCACGCTGCCGCCATGCAGCTCGACCAGGGCCTTGACCAGGGCGAGGCCGAGGCCCAGGCCTCCCTGGCTCCGGTCCAGGCTGCGGTCCGCCTGGCTGAACGGCTCGAACAGCCGCGCCAGGATCTCCGGCTCCATGCCGATCCCCGTGTCCTCCACAGCGAGCACGGCCAGACCCTCGGGTTCCTGGCTCAGGCGGATGCTCACGCACCCCCCTGGATTGGTGAACTTGGCGGCGTTGTGCAGCAGGTTGCCCAGGACCTGCGACAGCCGCGTCGGATCGCCCTGCAGACAGACGGGCTCCGCCGGCAGCTCCAGGACGAGCGTCAGGCCGCCGTCTTCAATCAGACGGCGATGGTCCACGGCAGTGACGCGAACGAGCAGGGCCAGGTCGAGCTGCTCCTGCGCAGGAAGATCTTGTTCCGGGAGATCCGCGAGACGTCCAGCAGGTCGTCCACCAGCCGGGCCATGTGGACGACCTGGCGCTCGATCATGCTGCACGCCTGCTGCAGGCCAGGGTCGGAGCTGCCGACCCAGCGCAGCATCTCCGCGGCGTTGCGGATCGGGGTCAGGGGATTGCGCAGCTCGTGGGCCAGCATGGCCAGGAACTCGTCCTTGCGACGATCGGCCTCCTTGAGCACCTGCTCCACCCGGCGCTGCTCGGTGACGTCACTCAGGGTGCCAACCCACTCCTTCACCTCGCCCTCGGGCCCGCGGACCGCCACGGCGCGCGCCTGCACCACCCGGAGGTCGCCGGTCCGCGCCATGATGCGGTACTCGATGTCATAGGGGATGCCGCTCGCCAGCGCGCCCACCCAGGCGGCCTGGGCCTGCTCCCGGTCCTCCGGATGGACCCGGTCGAGCCATCCCAGCGAATCCCGCGCCGACTGATCCGCCGGGCTCTGCCCGGTGACCTCCTCCCACCAACGCTGGGTGGCGTCGAACTCTCCCATGCCGGTCGCGGGGTCCCAGAACCAGACCGCCTGGCTGGAGGCTTCGGCCAAGGCGCGATACCGCGCCTCGCTCTCCGTAGGGTCTCCGGAAGAAGCGGACGGTCGGCGGCATGGCCGGTGTCCGGGCTCATACAGAAACTGCCCTGCTGTCAGGAACTGGGATCTCTCGAACTGATTGTACAGATCAAACAGCCGCTGAGGAGAGCGCAGTCAGGATCAGCGGACGGCCGCGCGTGATCACCATGGTGTGCTCGTAGTGCGCCGCCAGGCTGCGGTCCTGGGTGCGGATCGTCCAGCCGTCGAGGGCGGTCACCACCTCGCCCGTGCCGCTGGCGATGATCGGCTCGATGGTGAGGACCATCCCCTCCTCGAAGCGGCTCCGGTGCCGGAAGTCGTACGCGTTGGGGACCTCCGGCGCCTCGTGGATGGTGCGGCCGATACCGTGGCCGCAGAGCTGCGGGATCACCGAAAAGCCCTGCGACCGCACCGTGTCCTCGACGATCCGGCCGACCCGGTTGACGCGCTCGCCGGCGCGCGCCACGGCCAGGGCCGCGGAAAACGCCTGCTTGGCGCAGCTCGCCAGCCGCCGGGCGACCGACCCGCGCGGCTCCACGACCACGGTGCAGGCCGTGTCCGCCATGAAGCCGTCCTTCTCCACCGTGACGTCCAGCTTCACCACGTCTCCGGGCCGCAGCGCCCGCGGGCCGGGGATGCCATGGACGACCTCCTCGTTGACGCTGATGCACGTGGCCGCCGGGAAGTTGTAGACCAGCTCGGGGGCCGACCGCGCCCCATGCCGGTCGAGCACCTCGCGGGCGATCTGGTCCAGCTCCGCCGTGGAGATCCCCGGCCGCACCGCCCGGCGCATGGCCTCCAAAGCCTCCGCCGCGATGCGGCCCACCGTCTGCAGGCTCGTGAGCTCGTCTTCGGTCCGGATCGTCATGCCCGCGGACTTTATCGCAACGCGGATGCTCCTGGCGCCTACGGACCGCCGACCACCTTGAGGAGCGGATTGGCCAGCCCGACCAGATAGCGGCCCACCTGCGGAAACTGAGAGGCGATCAGACCGATCAGCGGCACGGCGCCATAGGTCAGGAAGTTGGTGACGAGCTGGCGGTTGACCTGGATCTTCTGCGGCGGCGTGCCGCTGATCCGGCTCAGGACCTCGTCGCGGTCCATCTGCAGGAACACGACCAGCGTGACCAGGACCGCGACCAGGAGCGATGTCCAGATCCAGTTCGTAATGAACTCGTTGGGCTCGAAGGCGTAGGTCGAGGCCGCGGCCAACAGCAGGAACCCGCAGGCGCCCGCGGCGATCAGACAACCGCGCAGATGGGCGAAGACGTAGCGGATGTAGGCGACGAGCCGCAGCGTCACGAACCGTTCGACGTCGGGATCTTCGACCCGCCACCCCTTCAGCTCCCGATCGGCTTCGGCGAGGATCGTCCGCAGCTCGTCCCGGGCCTGGATCTCTGACTCGAACGCACGGTCACGCTGCGCCGCCACGGCCCTTTCGATCGCGTGCGAGGTCCGCGCCGGGAGGCCGGAGGAGAGCTTGCCGTTCTTTGCCAGGGAGCGGATCTGGTCCGCGACCAGGGTGGCCATCCTGAAATGCGGGATCTGCCAGCCGAACGACTTCATAGGGCTCCAGCTCACCAGGTCGGCGAGCGCCTTGTCGAGGCCGCGCGGCGGGTGCGGCAGCGCGATCTGGCTCAGGATCCTCTGCAGGGTCATCCAGGCTGCGAGAAAGCGGCAGAAGGAATACGAGCCGAGGAAGAAGGTGAAACCGAGCAGGAACAGGAAGAGGCGCCCGTAGGCCCGCGGCTCGGTCACCGGACGCACCGCAACAAAGTTGAGACAGGCGAACAGCACGATCGGCAGCACCAGCACCCAGAGGGACCGCAACCCGGTCCAGCGCGGCCAGGGACCGTCGAGCAGCATCTCCAATTGATCGGCCTCGGCGCGGCAGCGCTCGAACGAAGGCAGCGTCGGGCCCGAGCCCGGCCAGTCGACTCTCTGCCGTGCCTGCATCCGCGCCCGTCGCAGCTCGATGAACGCCCAGAGATAGAAGCCGCCCGCGAGCCAGGCCAGCGAGACGAGAGGCGACAGGCTGCTCGACAGGGTGAAGGCGCGGCGCAGGAAGAGCTCGAAACGGCCCAGGAACCAGAGATGACAGAGCGCCTGATCGATCCCGAACAGGACGAGCAGAGCGCCCAGGGCCACGCCGCCGAAGAGCGCCAGCCTACGGGCTTTCGTCTGCTCGCGGCTGAAGACGCGCGCCACGATCGCCGCCAGCGCCGCGGCGGTCGCCGTCAGGAGCAGACCGGCCACGGCCTGCTTCAGGTCTTCGCCGCCGAGCCGCACATTGAGCCGGCGGTACGGCAGCGTACCCAGGACCACGAGCATCCCGACGGCCAGCCCCAGCAAGGAGGCGACCGCGGCCAGGAGCCACCAGGCGCGCGGGCCCGCGATGCGCGGCGGGTTCGCGAAACGTTCCAGTAACAGGGTCAGCAGGAGGATCACCACGGCGCTCACCAACAGCTTGGTGCTGGCCCGCTCCGACAGCCTTCCAGCTCCCGCCGCCTGGGAAGACCAGGGGAGAAGCGGGCAGATCTCACCCGGGATCGTCCCGTCGAGGGCTGCGATCGGCCAGAGCGAGCCGTTGCCGACCGCCGAGACCCAGACCTGTCTCCGCTCGACGGGTGGCCGCTCTCCGCGCGACGTGGCGATCAGGCGTCGCGCCGCCAGGTAGATCCCCTGGTGGAGGTCGCTGGTGAACTGGCTCAAGTACTGGCGCGGCGTTTCTTGGAACGGGGCGGGCACGTCGGGCCCTTCGCCGGCGAACAGGGGGAAGCTGCCGATCACCAGTGTGCCGTTCATCGTCGGCCCCAGCCGCGGGTGGGTGTACACCAGATTGTTCTCTACCAGGAACACGAGCGCGCTCGGGGCGAACCGGCGGACGCGGTCGACCAGGAAGGCGGCATCCCGGGCATCGTGGGCCAGGATCCCGATATAGCGGATCTTGCGATCCGAGAGGGTCGCCAGCAGATTGGCGATCGCCAGATCGCGGCTGGCCGCGGTGGTCGTGCTCAGCTCCGGCACCAGGACCGGCCGGCCGCGATCGCCGAGCCGCAGGTCGAGAGTGGTCTCCGGGACCTGGACCATTCCCTGGCCCGGGCTCGGCTGCGGCGGCCTCTGGTCCTGGTCCCAGGCATTGCGCACGCCGGCGATCCCCGGCGGAAAGCGCACCAGCACCGAGCTCTCGAGGTTCTCGGGAGTGAGGAACGGCTGGCCATAGGCAGTGTCCGACTCGGTGAGAAGCGCGATCTCGTCGAGGTTCCAATGCATCTGCCCTTGTAGAAAGAGACGCGCCCGCACCTGCAGCTCGTCCTCCCCGACCACTGTGCTGTGGAAGCTCGTCCCGGGTCGAAGCGCCCGCCAGAGCCTCCGATCGCTGACGCGCCGGGCTCGTGCCGAGCCGGTCACGACCTCGAAGGTGGGCGCCGCCTCCTCGTCTTTCAGCTCCAGGATGGCCAGCCGCAGCGAGAGGGCTGAATCGGACAGCGTCGGCCCCACGACCCGCACAGTGACCGGGCGCTTCGGCTCCCAATCCTGCGCCCAGCGGCGGATCCCGCGGACCGCCTCGCGGAAGGTCGCCCGATGGATGCCTTCGGCCGGGACCTCCCCCACTACCAGCACCGCGGCCCGTTCGGGCCGACTGAACCGGCGGAAGATCAGCAGGCCGGGCGCCTGCTCGCGCACCCGGTCCTTCTCGGGATCGCCGGTCCAGGGGAGCCACCACCCCTCGAGCAGATAGCCGGCGTCGGCGTAGGCCTCCTGGATTGCGGACAGGGCCTGGTCGAAATCCGCGGCCAGGTTGGAGTCGACGGGGCAGGGGACCAGGGCGATCAGGGGATCGAAGCGCTTGAACCTAGCGGCCTTCACCTGAGCCGCGAGCCCCAGCCAGCGCTCGCGCCCGTCACCCTTCCCGTCCCAGACCTCACCCGTCAGCCGCGAGACCAGGAGCGCCGGCCCATCCCAGGGTGACACCGGGCGCGCCGGCTCCTTGGGCTCCTGGCGCGCCTCGCCAGCCCCCTTCTCCTCGGCCCTGACGGGAGCCCCGGGCGTGCCGCCCCCTCGCATCCCTCCGACCACGGGGATGAGCGCCAGCACAGCCACCCAGAGCATCCAACCCGATGAGCGGGCTCCGTCCACAGCACCCTCCTCCCGTCGATCCGCCTTGTGTGAGACGGACGAGGATCTGGACCTTCCACCGTGTCTTGACGGTAAGTGCTCTAGACGGGAAGAGTATTTCAGTCAAGACCGTTCCGGATCGCCCTCCCGGCCTACCGCTTCCCCTGTCTCGCTCGACAAGAATGCCGGTGTTACGATCTCTCGTATGCCCCCTCTGCGGCTTGCCCTGGCGAGCAGCGCCGACCGCGAGGCCATCTACCGACTGCGCCATGCGGTCTATGCCGCCGAGCTCGGCCAGCATTCGACCAACGACGAGGGACGTCTTCGCGACGCGCTGGACGGCTTCAACGAGTATGTCGTCGCCGCCGAGGACGGTGAGATCGCCGGTTTCGTCAGCCTGACGCCTCCCGGCCGGGACGGCTACTCCATCGACAAGTACTTCGCCCGCCAGGACCTGCCCTTCGCCTTCGACGAAGGCCTCTGGGAGGTCCGCCTGCTGACAGTCCCGTCCCGGCATCGGGGCCGCGCCCTGGCCTTTCTCCTCATGTACGCAGCCCTCCGCCTGATCGAATCCAGGGGCGGCAGCAGGATCGTCGCCATCGGACGCCGCGAGCTGCTGGGCTTCTATCGCAAGGCCGGCCTCAGGCCCCTGGGGCCGCAAGCCCGGTCGGGCCGTGTGACCTACGAGCTGATGACCGCCACGGTCTCCCACTTGCGGACCTGCGCGGCCCGCTTCACGCCCCTGCTCCACCGGCTCCGCCCGTCCATCGATTGGGAGCTGGACGTCCCCTTCCAGGAGGAGGCCTGTTTCCACGGCGGTGCCTTCTTCGAGGCCATCGGCGAGAGGTTCGAGACGCTGGACCGCAAGGATGAAATCGTCAACGCCGACGTCCTGGACGCCTGGTTCCCACCGGCTCCGGGCGCCCTGCACGCCTTGGCGGAGCATCTCCCCTGGCTCCTCCGCACATCGCCGCCCACCGACGGGCGCGGCCTCGCGCGGACCCTCTCCGAGGCCCGTGGAGTGCCCGTTGAATCGCTGACCCTGGGCGCGGGCTCCTCCAGCCTGGTGTTCCTGGCCTTTCGCCAGTGGCTGACCCAGGCATCGCACGTCCTCCTGCCCGACCCGACCTACGGCGAATACGCCCATGTCCTGGAACGGATCATCGGCTGCCGGGTCGACCGGCTCCGCCTCTCCCGGGCCGCCGGCTACCGCCTCGATCCCGAGGAGCTGCTGGCGCGCCTGCGGCGGCGCGCGGTATGACCTCGTCGTCCTGGTGAACCCCAACAACCCTTCCGGGCAGATCCTCCCTCATGCCACCCTGGCGCCGCTCCTCCGCGATGTGCCGGCCGGCACCCGCGTCTGGGTGGACGAGGCCTATATCGACTATGCAGGGAGCGGCGAGTCCGTCGAGAAGCTCGCGGCAGCGAGCGGCAACGTGGTGGTCTGCAAATCGATGTCGAAGGTCTACGCGCTGAGCGGCGCCCGAGCAGCCTATCTCTGCGGCCCTCCTGTCCTGGCCCGCGAGCTGCGGGCGCTGACGCCCCCCTGGGCCGTGAGCCTGCCGGCGCAGGTAGCGGCGGTGGCCGCCCTGCGAGATCCGGACTACTACGCTCGGTGCTACCGAGAGACGGCGGCGCTGCGGGAGAGGCTCGCGGTGGATCTGGAGCGGGTTCTCCCCGCGGCCAGAATCCTCACCGGGGTGGCGAACTGGGTCCTCTGCCTCCTCGCCCGGCAGGGACCCGACGCGGCCCTGATCTGCGAGCGCACACGCAGCCGTGGCGTCTTCCTGCGCGACAGCGGGGCCACGAGCGCAGTCCTCGGCCGCCACGCCCTCCGGGTGGCGGTCAAGGACAAAGCTACCAACCGGCGGGTTGTGGAGACCCTGGCCTGGGCCCTCGGGCCGGACGACTCCTCAGGCTTGTCACCGCTGCTGTGGCTCAGGAAAACGTCGTAGCGATTCGACAACGCACAAGCCCAGCCCCGGGCTGAAAAGAGGGCCCGGGGCTGCTCTTGGCTCAGCGCTGGAGCTGGAAGTTGACGGTCAGGTTGAAGATGACCTTGACCGCCCGGTTTTCCAGAGTGGCCGGCTGATAGCGCCACTGGCGGACCGCGTCCAGGGCAGCCTGGTCGAGCTCCCTGGAGACGCTCTTGAGGATCTCCAGGTTGGTCACCCGGCCTTCCTCATCGATGATCGCCTCGAGGATCACTACACCGTGGAGGCCTGCCTTGCGCGCCAGCTCGGAATAGCGGGGCTGCGGGCCGGACAGGAGCTCGGGACGCTTCACGGCGCCGCCGACCCGGATGGCCACGCTCTTCACCTCGGGCTCGGCCTCTTCCGGCGCGACCTTCGGGCCGCCGGTCAGGTTGTCGCTGTCCGGATCGCCGCCCGGGACAGTACCCTTGCCGCGCGGGTCCGTGCCGGAGAGCGAGCTGTCACCCCTGGCGTCCGTGGCCGGCGTGAGGTCCTCCACGGCCGGTATCGTCGTGGTGGGCCCGGGCTCCTTCTCCGGTACGGTTTTCTCGTCCGGCTGGACCGGCCCGCTCCTGGTCTTCACCACCTCCGTGGTCTGCACTGGAGTCTTGGGACCCTGGGGCGGCTGTGCGTCCTCGAAGATCACCGGCACCGGCCGCTCCGACCGCAAGGGGTCGACAATCCGGGGATCCGCCAGCTTCTCGTCGACCTGCCAGACATTGGCAAATCCGACGGTCGCCACGACCGCCAGGTGCAGGCCGAGGGCGATCGGCAAGGAGGTCCAACGACGGCGGGGCTGCTTTTTCTCTTCCAGATCGATCAGCGAGTGCTCGAACATTTTGCACCTCCCTTGCCGAATTGGACACACGAGAGCGCCGAAACGTTCCTGCGGGATTTGAAAATGTTTTTGTAGGGAGAAGGAAAAGAAGCAGCCCCGGGTTGGGAGGAGGGCCCGGGGCTGCTTTGCAGCGGCAGCGGCTCAGCGCTGGAGCTGGAAATTGACGGTCAGGGTGAAGATGACCTTGACCGCCCGCTTTTCCAGGGTGGCCGGCTGGTACCGCCACTGGCTCACGGCTTCGACGGCGGACTGGTCGAGCCCCATGGGCAGGCCCTTGAGGACCTTCAGGTTGGTCACCCGGCCCTGCTCGTCGATGATCGCTTCGAGGATCACCACGCCCTGGACACCGGCCTTGCGCGCGGTCTCGGTGTAGCGGGGCTGCGGGCCCGAGAGGAAGGTGGGCCGCAGCACGGCGCCGCCGACCCGGATGGGCAGGCTGGCCTCCACCTTCGGCTCGGGCTCGCCGATGCTGTGCGGGACGCCATCGGGATCGCCGCCGACCGTGTCGCCGTCGCCGTCACCATCACCGCCGTCCACTCCCCAGGGCACGCCAGGACCGGAGTCCGCAGTCGGCGCAAAATCCGCCACGATCGGCGAGGCCACGGGCACAGGCGTCTGGTCCGGCACGTCGTCGGGCTGTACGACGGGCGCCTTGACCTGCGGCACCTGGGCAGTCTGCACAGGCCGGGTCGGCGCGGCGGCCCGCGCGGGAGCGGCGGCCGGAGGCGGCGGAGGTGCCGTGGTGAAGAACACGACGTTTACATCGGGCTCCGGAACTTCCGAAACGTTCCAGGCCTGCGCGAGCAGGACAGAAGCCATGATGGCCAGGTGGAAACCGATGGCAATTGGAAAGGAAATCCAACGCCGACGACGGGGCCGCTTCTTCGCTTCCAGATCGATCAGTGAGTGCTCGAACATTTCGCACCTCCCAGTATCAGCAGGTTGATCGGCCTCACCCAACTTCCTGTCGGTGAGGGGTTTTACCTGGGGGCGCCCCCTCTTGTCTCGATTAGACACACGAGGTCGCCGGAAAGTTCCTGTCCGGAAGGATGATTGTGAAAAAGAAGAGAGGCCGCGTCAGGAACGCGGGCCTGCGGAAGCAAACGCTTGCTCTTGCGCGACCGCTTCGCTCTGCGCGCGGAACCAGTCGGCGGTGCGCTGGAGGCCCTCGGCGAGAGAGATCGGCGGCGCCACGCCCAACTCGCCGCGCAGCAGCCCGGCGTCGATGACCGAGCGCTTCTGCTCGCCGGGCTTGGCGGGTCCGTGGCCGGCCTGGGCGCCGGTGCCCACGGCGCGGGCGAGCGCCTTGTCGAGGTCCACCACGGTGGTCTCGATCCCCGTACCCACGTTGTAGATGCGGTAGCCGGGCTGGCCCAGGGCCGCCAGGTTGGCCGCGACCACGTCCGAGACGTGGATGTAGTCGCGGGTCTGGAGACCGTCGCCGTTGATGGTCGGAACGGTGCCGGCGAGGAGCCGGTTGAGGAAGATGGCCACCACTCCCGCCTCGCCGTGCGGGTTCTGCCGCTCGCCGTAGACGTTGGCGTAGCGCAGGCAGGTGGCGTCGAGGCCGTAGGCCGTAAAGTAGAAGAATAAATAGCGCTCGAAGGAGAGCTTGCTCACCCCGTACGGGGAGATCGGCCGCGCCGGGTGGTCCTCGGTGGCCGGGAAGAAGTCCTGCTCGCCGTAGATGGCGCCGCCGGTGGACGCGAACACGATCTGCTGGACGCCGCCTGTACGGGCCGCTTCGGCCAGGTTGAGGCTGCCGAGGATGTTGACGCCGGCGTCGAAGACCGGGTCTTCGACCGAGCGCCGCACGTCCATCTGGGCGGCGTGATGGATCAGGACGTCGATGCCGGACTCGCGCACCAGGAGAGCCGCCTCGGGCGACCGGATGTCGAGGACGTGCAGCTCGGCACCCTGCGGGACGTTCTCGCGCCGGCCGCCCGAAAGGTTGTCGAGGATCAGCACCCGGTAGCCCCGGGAGACGCAGGCATCGGCGACATGGGAGCCGATGAAACCGGCT
The DNA here is from genome assembly GCA_963842525.1 of uncultured Holophagales bacterium. Classification (GTDB taxonomy): domain Bacteria; phylum Acidobacteriota; class Thermoanaerobaculia; order Multivoradales; family UBA5704; genus UBA5704. Next base: position 1,376,470 of record CAWJGT010000003.1, on the reverse strand, counting down.
CCCCCGGTGATGCAGACGGTACGGATCTCGCGGTGGTCGCTCATCATGCCGGAAGCTTATAGCAAGGGCCGAGCCACCTCGCTGTGAAGCCGGAACCGAGCGCGCTCGTGATAGCCTGCCCACAAATGCGCCCTGCTCCGCTGTCCTGGGAGGGAGATCCGTCTCGCGTCCCCCCGACCGGCCGGCCGGTCCGGTCGATGTGATCGTGCCCGTGAGCGGCGCGGCGGAGGCGTTCTCCCGCTGTGTCCGCAGCCTGCTGGCCCACACGGACCTGGCGCGTCACCGGCTGGTGGTGGTGGTGGACGGGCCGCAGCCGGCCGCGACAGGCGAGCTGGTGGACGGGCTGCGCCGGGATGGGCCGGACGGCGTGCTGGTCCTGGAGAGCCCGGACCGGCAGGGGTTCGTGGCCGCCGTCAACAGCGGGATGGTGGCCTCTGACCGCGACGTGGTGCTGCTCAACAGTGACACCCAGGTGACGGCGCGCTGGGTCGAAAAGCTCCAGGAGGCCGCGTACTCGGCGCCGGAGGTCGCGACGGTCACGCCGTTCTCGAACAGCGCCACGATCTGCTCCCTCCCCCGCTTCCTGGAGACCAACGCCCTGCCGGCAGGCTGGGACGTGGACCGCTTCGGCCGGCTCGTCGAGGAGCGCTCCCGGCGTGCCTGGCCTCACCTGCCCACCGGGGTCGGCGTCTGCCTCTATATCAAGAGGAAGGTGCTCGACCAGCTCGGGCTCTTCGACACGAAGAGCTTCGGCGAAGGGTACGGAGAGGAGAGCGAGTTCTGCATGCGGGCGCTCAAGGCGGGCTATGCCCACGTGCTGGACGACGCGACGTTCGTCTTCCATGAGGGGCAGCGCAGCTTCGGCACCCGGCGCGGCGTCCGAGTGAGCGCCGCGCACGGCAAGATGGAGCGGCTGCACCCCGAATATCTGGCCACGGTGGCGAAGTTCCTCCGCGAGGACCCGATCCGCCCGCTGCGCCAGCGGGTGCTCGCCGAGCTGCGCCCCACCCGCCAGCCGCAGCAGCCCGGCCGGCCGGAGAGGGTTCTCCATCTCGTCCACGGCTGGCCGCCCTGGAGCCCCGCAGGGACCGAGCTCTACGCCGCCTGGATCGCCCGCAGCCAGGCCCGCTACCGCGAGGTGGTGGTCTACGGCCGGATCGCCGACCCGCAGCGCGCCCACGGCGAAGCCCTCGAGCTGCTCGACCACGGCGTGCGGGTGCGGCTGATCGTCAACAACTTCACGCAGCGCAACCCGCTGTCGCGCAACGCCCTGCGCGACCGGCTCCTGGAGGCCGACTTCGGCCGGCTGCTGGACGAGGTCAATCCCCGCCTCCTGCACGTACACCACCTGGCCGGGCACTGCCTCACCCTGCCGGGGATCGCGGCGCGGCGGGGGATTCCGGTCGTCTTCCAGGTCCAGGACTGGTGGGAGCCGTGCGCGCGCGCCAACCTGCTCGACGCCTGGAGGCGCCTGTGCAGCGGCCCGGCCCCGGGCAAGTGCGCGGCCTGCCTGCCGCTGACCGGCCTGCCGCCCGCGCCGCTCTGGAACCGTCTCCTCTACCGCCGGCGAGACACGCTCGTCCGCCAGGCCCTGCGCAAGGCGGAAGCCTTCGTCCTGGGCTCGGACGTCATCCGCCGGAGCTATCTGGAGCTGGGCTACCTGCGGCCGGAGGACCCGGTCTTCGTGATCCCGTACGGGATCGAGAAGACGCCGCGGCTCGAAGGCTTCGTCCCCCGGCCGCGCCGGACGCCGGGCGCGCCGCTCCGCTTCGGCGTCATTGGCTCGATCCTGCCGCACAAGGGCGTCCACGTGGCGGTGGCGGCCTTTGAAGAGATCGATCCCGCACGGGCCACGCTCGCTCTCTGGGGGGACCCGGCGATCGACCCGGCCTATACCCGGGAGCTGGAAGCGCTGCGCGGGTCCGGCGCGGTCGAATTCCGCGGACGCTTCCCGGAGGAGGACAAGCCCGAGGTCTTCGCCGGGATCGACGTGCTGATCGTCCCCTCCCTCGGGCTCGAATCGTTCGGGCTGGTGGCGCGCGAGGCCCTGGACCACGGTGTGCCGGTGCTGGCGAGCGACCGCGGGGCCCTGCCGGAGATGTTCGCCGAGGCCGGCGAGACCTTCGGCGCCCTCTTCGATCCGGAAGACCCTGGGGCGCTGCGAGCGTGGATCGAGCGCCTGGCCGCCGACCCTGGCCAGGTCGACCGCTGGGCCGAGAAGCTGCCGGAGGTCAAGGGGATCGACCAGCATGCGGAAGAGATCGAGCGGGTCTACGACCGCGTCCTGGCCAAGCGCTCGGTCCTGGAGCGGACCATGTCCGGAGCACGCCGGAGGCGGCGGACGGCTTGAGCCGGGCCGGAAGCGTCCGCATCGCCTGGCGGGTGCTGCGGGCGGAAGGCGCGCCGGCGGTCCGCGACCGGGTGCTGGACCGGCTGGCCGAAGCGCGGCGGCGGCGGTCGTTCTCTCCCGCTCCGGCCGGCCCCGGAGGTTACCGCCCCGAGGTGCCGGTCCCCGTCCTCAACCTGTCGGCCACCCCGCCGGCCCCGCGCCTCGGCGGAGTCCAGGCGCAGCTCCTCGCCCGGATCGAAGCCGAAGCGGAGATCCGTCCCCTCGCGCTCCTCTATCCCGCCGAGAGAAGCTGGCATCTGGAAATCCAGGAGGGTGCAAGGCGCCGCGTAGTCCGTCTCCCCGGGACGGCTGTTTCACGAGTCTCTCTGGAGGACGCCTCTTTCGAAGAGGTGGTCCGGGAGGCAGTCGGCATTGTCGGCGCGTCGGCGGTCCACGTGGAAGGTCTGGCGGCCCTGCCTCTGGGGTCCCTCCTCCGCCTGGGCCGTGCGGGCCTCCGGCTGGTCCTCTCGCTCCACGACTTCGCGGCCTTCTGCGCTCGTCCGCACCTCCTGGAGCAGCCGGCTCTCCGCTTCTGCGAGTACTCGCGCGACCTTGTCCGCTGCGGCCGATGTCTGCGCGAGGACTGGCCGGTCGAGGACGCCTTTCAAGGGACCAGGCGCGAGATCGCCGCGGAGCTCCTGGCCGCCGCCGAGGCGCTCATTTTCCCGTCGGACTTCCTGCGGCAGGCCTACCGGGACCTCTTCCCCGGCCTGTCCGAGCGGCAGCACGTGATCGCGCCTGGGTTGGCGCTCTCCCGAAGCTCCGTCGCCCGCGGCTCCCTCCAGCAAGTCGCCCTGGTCGGCGGCGTCCAGGCGCACAAGGGGGCGCTGGTGTTCGAGGATGTCGTCCGCCGTCTGGCTGGAGAGGATCTGCGCTGGAGCGCCTATGGCGGAGGCGACCTCGGGTTGCTGCTCCGCCTGCGCCGTCTCGGCGTGCGGGTCCGCGGCTACTACCGGAGCGGCACCCTGCCCGGGCTCCTCCACCGCGGCCGTGTCGACCTCGCCCTTCTCCTTTCGATCGTCCCCGAGTCCTACGGCCTGGTCCTCGACGAATGCGGCGCCGCCGGCGTGCCGGTGCTCGCCTTCGACCTGGGCGCCCTCGGCGAACGCGTACCCCGGCTCGGAGCCGGGAGGCTGGTCCCTCTCGGAGAAGGGGCGGAGGGGGTCGTCCGCGCGTTGCGCGAGATGATACGGCGCGGCGATCCGCCCGAGGTACGGCCGGAGGTTGCCGGTCCCTTGGCCAACGCGCGGACGGCCGCCGCAGCGTACCTGGATCTCTATCGCGAGCTCGGGCTCGGATTCGCTTGAGCCGCCTACCCCACCTTCCGCGCCACGGCGACGATCCCGAGCCCGGGGCCGGGGATGAGCGGGTCGAGCCGCCGGATGACCGGGACCAGCATGTTGAAGAGCTTGAGCTGCGAGCGGCTGAAGTGCCGGCGCTTGAGGATCTTGCCGTTCAGCCACCAGCCCGGGATGGCGAAGTGGTTGAAGTCGCGGAAGGATTCGACCTCGAAGCCGGTGGCCCGCAGCTCCGCGGCGAGGCTCTCCTTGGAGTAGCGGCAGCGGTGCCCCAGCACCTCGTCCAGGCTCGAATAGAGGTGCTGGCCCTGCGGCACGTAGAGGAGAAGCCTCCCGCCCGGCTCCAGGACGCTCGCCATGTTGCGCAGCGAGACCAGCGGGTCGCGGACGTGCTCCAGCACGTTCAGGCAGACCACCGTGTCGAAGCGCCCCTGCCACGGCTCGAAGCAGCTCGCGTCCTCGAGATCGATGCGGGCCACGCTGCAGGTAGGGCTTGCCCAGGGAGAGGTTCCGCAGGTAGTGGAGATAGTGCGGGTTGATGTCGCTCGCGAGATACAGGTCGCGCGGCAGCAGCCAGGAGGTGATGTTGCCGATGCCGGCGCCGATCTCCAGCACGCGAGCGCCCGGCGTAGGGCTCGATCGCTTCGGCCATCCAGCGGTTGAAGCGCTGCGCCCGCTCCAGGCTGTGCAGGATGTGCGAGCCGTACTCGTCCTCGGCGTAGAGGTCGTCGACCAGCCAGAACCGGAGCATCGCGCGCAGCGCCTTGAAGCCGTCCTTCCAGCCGATCTTCTTGCCTTCGCGGTAGGTGCGCCCGAGATAGCTGATCGGCACCTCGAAGATCCGGCACTCCCGCTTGGCGATCTTGGCCGTGATCTCCGGCTCCATGGCGAAGTCGTTCGAGCGGATGGGGATCGACTTGAGCAGCGGCGCCCGGAACATCTTGTAGCAGGTCTCCATGTCCGTCAGGTCGAGGTCGGTGAACCAGTTGCTCATCGCCGGTCAGCAGCCGGTTGCCCAGGGAGTGGCGGTAGTTGAGCACCCGCCGCCGCTCGCTCGGCAGGTAGCGCGAGCCGTAGACCACGTCGGCGCCGTCCTCCAGGAAGGGGCGGACGAGCCGCGGCGTAGTCTCGCGGGTCGTACTCGAGGTCGGCGTCCTGGAAGACGATCAGGTCGCCGGTCGCCTCCGCGATGCCGCGGCGGATGGCCGCGCCCTTGCCCTGGTTCGTCGCCTGCTCGATGAGCCGGACGCGGTCCGGGTGCTCGCCGGCGATCCGGCGCAGGATCTCGGTGCTGCCGTCCTTCGAGCCGTCGTCGACGATGACGACCTCGAGCTCGCGGACACTCCGGCGCGGACACGGCGAGCACACGCTCCACCAGCTCGCCCGACCAGGAAGCGCTCGTTGTAGACCGGAATGATGACGCTGAGCTTCAGCCCGTCGGCGTGCGTCGATTCGTACATGGGGACCCCTTCGAGCAGCGCGCTACGATAGCACGCCGCCGGGCCCCGGCAAGGACGACCGGATCCCTCGGGCCCGGGCGCGCCGGAACGGCGGAATAGACCCGCACGGTCCCGACCCGCTCGCGCGGATAGAGGCGTGGCAGTCTGAAATTGCGCCGGTAGGTCCTGGCCCAGCGGTCCCCCGGGAAGGTCGCAATCCGGGCCCCGCCCCAGTCCCCCTGCCACCACAGGTCGCGGGTCGGCTCGGCCCGGAAGGAGATGCCCCAGACCGGCCGGCTCTCTCCCTTGTCCCAGCGCATCAGGTTGGCGTGGTAGACGGCCGGCCAGACCCGCCAGTAATCCCCGATCACGTGCGTGCACTCCGCGGCGACGAGGGCGTGCGCGTCGCGGCCCAGGCCGGCTTCGAGGGCAGTCCGGGCCCGGGAGACCGAGGGAGGGCCATAGCGGAAGGCAACGACGGCGAGGAGCGCCGCCAGCGCCAGGACGTTGGCAACGCGGTGCCAGCGCGCGGACCGCCCCTCCAGGGCCGCGATCAGGAGCATGGCCGACAGGGCCGTCGCCACGGCGAGGAACCCGGGGGTCAGATAGCGGGTGCTGAGCTGGTTCATCTGCAGCCAGCGGGTGATCCCCAGGGCGGCGAGCTGCGCCAGCGCCGTGCCCAGCAGGACGAGGCCGGCCGCGAGCGCCCGCCGGGCCGCCAGGGCGCTCCGATTCCGCAAAGCGAAGACGGCGAGAACGGCGACGAGGGAGCCCACGATGGCGAGCACAGGCAGCGTAAGGTAGGACGCGGCGCTCTCCACGAGACGCTGCCAGGCCGGCAGCCAGACGCTCGGCGGAGCCACGCCGAAGGAGGTCAGGTGGTACGGTGCCAGCCAGGAGATGAGCACGCTCAGCGCGAAGGCGGCCATCACGGCGGCCAGGAGCGCGAGCGTCCGCAGGCCGGGGATGAGGCGGCCGGGCCAGGGCCGGTCAGGCGCTTCCTCCTCTCCCTCCGGAGCCAGGCCGAAGGCGTTCCGGAGGAGGAGGAAGGGGACCAGCCAGAGCAGGTCCGAGGGCGCCACCCAGGCACCCAGGGCCAGGAGCACCAGGCCGACCGCCATCGCCAGGGGATGCAGGGGCCGCAGGGGCCAAGGGGGACCACCGCGGCGCTCCAGGAGCAGCAGCCCGCCGAGGCTCAGCGCGATCGACTGCCCGTAGGGCTGCATGTACATGAAGCTCTGCTCCGCCAGGTCCTTGCCGCCGAGGAAGAGGACGAGGGCCAGGGCGCCCACGGCCGGCCAGTAGGCCCGGGGCACGGCGGCGCGGGCGAGCAGGAAGAAGGCCAGCAGGACCGCGAAGATCCGCAGCGCAACCTGCACCAGGAGGTTGCCGAACGGGTGCTCGACCGGCAGGGCGAGCAGGGGGACCAGCATGCCGAAGCGGTTCTGAGCCCAGTAGAAGGGTGTCCAGTGGTAGAGGCTCGCCAGGATGGGGACGAACGAGTCCGCGTTGTGATGGCGGTGGACCGGCGAGAGGTCCATCCAGACGGCGAGGAGGGCGGCGAGCAGCAGCACGCCCGCGGCGAGCCAGGCCCCCTCGCCGGCGCCCATCCGCGCGGCGGCGCAGCTCGAAGGCGTGCGATCCGGGAGGGAGGGCATGGCGGGTTGGGCTCGCGGGGAGGTCCGGCGCAGGACGCCGACGGCGCGCATTCTATCGCAGCCCGGGCCCAGGCCGCCCGATCTGTTAAAGTGATGCTCTGCGATGCGCATCCCGGACCTTTTTCTTCCCCGTCCTCCACGTTGCGGATGAGAGCGATCCTCGACCTCGTCGTCGTCACCGCGACCGCGGCCGGCCTCCTCTGGGGGTGTGGGCTCCTCCTGTCCCGGCTGCTCGTACCATGGCGCTGGCGGCCTTTCCTGCCGCTCATCGCCCCCTTTCTGGGCTTCGGGCTCATCTCGGCGCTGGGCCACTACCTCAGCGCCTCGGGGTACCCCCTGCGCTCGGGGCTCTGGCTGTTCGTGGGCCTGGCGGCGGCCGGCTGGATCACGGTCCTCCGCGACCGGCGCCTGCGCCGCGTCCCCCGCGAGGTCAAGGCGGCGCTCGGCATCTGCCTGCTCGCCTCTCTGATCGCCGCCGCGCCGCTCTTCCTCCTGGGATACCTGACGACCCTCGGGGCGACGATCGACGGCATCTCCTATGCAGTCCGTTCAGAGTACCTGCAGGATTCCACCCTGCGGCTCCCGGACGTCGAGGCGGGCAAGCCCTACCTCGGCTGGGTGCGGGCCCAGATCGGCCTGATCCGCGCCGGAGACGTGATGCTGGTCGGCGTCCTGGGGCTGCTCACCGGCCGGCGCAGCTACGAGCTGCTGAGCGTGGTGCCGGCCCTCTTCTTCGCCCTCACCGCGGGCTCGGTGTTCCTCTGGGCGCGCGTCTCCCTGCGCCTGGGCCGGGCCGGGGCGCTGCTGGCGGCGGCCCTGGCAGGGCTCAGCAACCTGCTCCTCTGGCCGGCCTACGACAACTTCCTCTCCCAGACGATCGCCCTCGGCTTCATGCCCCTGGTGCTCTGTGTCGGGGTCGAGGCGCAGCGCCGGCCGGGGTGGCGGACGGCCGCGCTGTTCGGGCTTCTCCTGAGCGCCCTGGTCTCGGTCTACCCTGTCTACGCCCTCTATGCCCTCGCCGCGATCCTCGGCTGCTGGGGGGTGGTCTGGCTCCGCCGCCCCGGCGAGCCGCGCGGGCGGGCCCTGGGCCGGGCGGCCCTCTGGTGGCTGGCGGCCTTCGCGGCGGCAGTGGCCTGGAACGGCGTCGCTCTCTTCCGCGCCGGGTCCGAGCTCGGCTTCGTTTCCCATCTCCTCGCTCCGGAAGGGGCGAAATACGTCGGACGCGGGAACATCCTGGTCTTCCCGCCGGTGATCGAGGCTCTGGGGCTGATCGCCCATGTCTCAGCGGCGACGTACGGCGGCGCGCCGTGGCCGCGAGTCCCTTTTCCGATCCTGATGGCGCTCGGGCTGGTGTTCTTCGGCCTGGCGGCCTACGGCTGGTGGAGGCTCGAGCGCGGCGCCCGTCTCACCACGGGCACCGTGCTGCTGGTCAGCGTCGCCCTCGCCGCCCAGCAGCGCTGGGGGGTCAACCTGCCCCATGGCTATCCCTATGGCTGGTTCAAGGCGGTCTCGGCGATGACACCCCAGATCCTGGCGCTGGTGGCGGCAGGGATCGTCGCGGTCTGGCGGTCCCCCTCGCGCCGGCGCCGGGGCCTGGCTGCCGCGGCGGCCCTGCTCCTCCTCGTCGTCAATGCCAAGCACACGCTCTGGACCGTGTCGTACGTGACCAAGAACCGTCTCGTGGTGGACAAGGAGCTGATCGACGCCGCGGCGGCGGCATCCAGGCTGAAGCCCAATGCGTGGGTCCTCCTCGATCTGTCGCCGGGCCTGCGCCAGCATTGGTTTGGCGTCCTGATGCGCGACCAGAGCATCCGCTATCGCGAGCGCCTGTTCGCTTCCCACGTGGAGACGCCCGGAGCGGCCAAGGCGTTCTTCCGGTATGCCCTGGTCGAAAAAGACCTGGATGCGCAGCGGCAGGACACGCTGAGCGAGCCCTGGTACAACCCCGGGAGCTACTCCCGCCTCTGGGGCAACCGGCGCTACGAGCTGCGCGCACGCAACGACTCCACCCTGGCCGACCTGAGGCTGGAGACGCCCTGGCCTGAAGCGGCCGTTCTGGAGATCGGCCTCGACCGCGGGAACGGCGTCCTGACGGCTCGCCTGGACCAGGAGGTCCGGGAGGCGGGCCTGGGACCCGACACGCCCCGGACGGTCCAGGTCCACCTGTTCAGCCTGAGCGACAACGGCCGCGTGTCGGTGGCCGGCTCCGAGGGCACGGTGCCGCTCTCGGCCGGAGGCTGGCTCCTCGACCTGGACCTCGGCTGCCTGGGCAAGGAGAGCCTCGCGGTCGGCCACACGGGCGAGGCGGTCCTGTCGGACGTGCAGGTCCTGGGAACCGCGACCGGCAAGCGAGGGGCTTGCGTGGAGACGTCCCGCCTGCCCGTCGGCGCCGTCTACCTGGAACAGGCGGCCCCGGCGGAGGAGCGGGTCCGCTTCGAGGCGGTCCTGCTGCGGCCCGACAACGCCGGCGAGCGCCTCTACCGGCTGGGCCTCCATGTGATCGATCCGGTGCAGCAGAAGCTCTTCGGCGTCTGGAGCCTGGACTTCCCGCCCGGCGATCGGCTGCAGCGCGGCGTCCTGGAGATCGACCTCGGGGACCGCTCGTCGCGCGGGGAAGTCGAAGGCCGGCCGATCTCACCCGTGACCGGCAGCTTCGATATCGGGACGGGCTCCTTCGAAGGGGACGCGGTCTGGTGGCAGCTCAGCCCGGCGGAGCAGCTCCAGATGGAGCCGATGCTCTGGTTCCGGCGCACCGGCGACGGAACGGTGACGGTGACGAAGGCCGTCCCCACGGCCCGGCTCCAGATCCTGGCGCCCCCCTGAAGCCCAGGGTGGGCTCACCGGCCGGCGAGCAGCGCGCGCAGGACGTGGCCGGCGACCTCGGGGTTCTCGCGCAGGCGGCGGATCGAATAGGGATACCAGTCCCGGCCGTAGGGGACGTAGACCCGCAACCGGTGGCCGCCCTGGATGAGGATGCGGCGCAGCTCCTCGTCAACCCCGAGGAGCATCTGGAACTCGTAGCGGTCGCGCGGCACGCCGTGCTTGTCGAGCAGGCCGACCGCCTGGGCCGCGAGGTACTCGTCGTGGGTCGCGATCCCGACGTAGACACCGTTGGCCAGGAGCTTTTCGAGAGCCAGGACGTAATTCGCCCGCACCGTGTCGTAGCCCTTCCAGGCGACCCGCCGCGGCTCCACGTAGATGCCCTTGCACAGCCGCACGCTGGGGTTTTCCCGCGGCAGCTCGGAGATGTCCTGGAGAGTGCGCCGCATGTACGCCTGCAGGACCGCCCCCAGGTTGCCGTGGCGGGCGTGCAGCTCGCGGTAGATCCGCAGCGTCGCGTCCGTGCAGGTGTGGTCCTCCATGTCGATGCGGACGAAGTTGCCGTACTGCTTGGCCACGGCGGCGATCCGCTCGACGTTGTCGCGGCAGAACCCTTCGTCGATCTTGAGGCCGAGGAGGGTGAGCTTGATGGAGACGTTGGAGTCCAGCTTGTGCTCTTCGATGGCCTGGAAGACGCGGACGTACTCGTCGACCGCGGCCAGGGCCTTGTCCCGCTCCTTGACCTCCTCGCCCAGGACGTCGACGGTGGCCATGGCCCCCTGAGAGTTGAGGTTGCGTACGACCTGGAGGGCCTGGTCCAGCGTCTCGCCGGCCACGTAGCGCGACGCCACCCGGCCGACGATGGCTTTCGGCGCCAGGGGCAGAGCAGTGACGAGCAGGCGGTTGAACACGCTCATCTCTCGGCCCCCGGATCGACTGTCGGTCGGTTCTGGATGACTGCCTGGATCAGGCGGTGGTGGTCGCCGGCGTCGCCGCCGGCCGGGCTTCGTCCGCGATCCAGCGCACCGACTTGGAGCACGGGCAGGCCCCCGCCATCCGCCGCAGGCTGGGCATGCGCGCAGCGGCATCTTTGGCGGTGGTGAGCCCCTCGGCCACTTCGGCGAGGCTCTGGACGTAGTCCTTGAAGTCGCGGCTGGCGCGGTAGGCGTCGGGCAGCGTCTGGACCAGATGCTGGAGATAGGCAGGCAGGTCGGTCCAGGTCTCGCCGCTCCAGCCGGTCATGTGGAAGGCCGGCACGCCGCGGCGGCGGAAGTAGTCCGGATGCGGAAGCTGCAGCAGGTCCTCGCGGCGGACCCCTTCGACCGTCTCGCCGGCGAGGATGCGGTCCAGGGCCGCCTCGGAGTCGCCGTGGGAGAGTGTCGTCACGCGCGCCCGCAGGTAGCGGACATTCAGGTCGCGGACCAGCTTCTCGACCTCTTCGTAGTACTGCCGCTGCGCCTCGGAGTTCTTCATGGGCTTGAGGCCGTAGCGCACGTTCGTGCCGCCGCCGCGCTCGTCGCCGAACATCTCCATGGCGCGCGGGAACCACTTGTTGATCGCCTTCTGCAGGTCGGCCATGGTGATGAACGTGCCGCCCTGCGCCGCGGCGGTGGCCCAGCGCCGCATCGGCACCACGCCGGCCGCGAGGTGGAAGGCCTCCTCGCGCAGCATCTGGGGCATGCTCTCGGCCATCGGCTGGTAGGCGCTGATCTTCTGCATCTGGAGCTGGTACTTGCCGACGCGGTCGATCAGGGCGCAGAAGACGACGTTGTCGACGAACGAATCGAAGTCGATGTTGAACGCCCCCAGGATGTGGGAGCCGGTGTTCATCGAGAGGATGTCTTCGACGAGGTCGGCGCCGCTCTCCTGGGAGACGGAGGACCAGTCGTCCTCGACCAGGAGGTGGAGCATCTGGTAGCCATGCCGCAGCTCCTCGGCCATCATGCGGAGGATCCAGAACTGCTCCTCTTCCTCCTGGGCGCGGGCCAGGGTCAGCCGGTGCTGCTGGATGGAGCCGAACTCCGTGGAAGCCTGGGCGCGGATGGCGCCGAAGAGGTGATGCGCCTGCTCGGGCATCAGGTCGGCGGCGTGCATGGCCTTGGGCTTGCCCTTCATGTCGCCGCACTCGACCTCGGTGCACATGCCGAGCTGGCGATAGGCGCAGAGCTCGAACCGGGGCTCGTTCGGGAAGTGCTTGTCCCAGTTCTCGAGCAGGTAGTCGTAGTCCGGAATATAGGTATCCCGCCACTTCAGCACGGCATTGTGAAAATTCTTCGGTAGAGTCGCGGTCCTGAAGCTCATCTCTCTCCCATCTCACTACAGGGCGCGGACGAAAGCGCGCTGGCTTCCCGCCGCGAAACCCACGGAACGGAAGAAGCTCGACAGCTCTTCCTGATTCTCGTCGACCAGTGTGCGGACGCTGTGAGCGCCCTGGGCCCGGAAGTGCTCGAGCATCGCCTCGGCCATGCGGCGGCCGAGGGCCTTGCCCCGCGCGCCAGGATCAACGCCCAGCACCTCGATCCACCCCGTGGGCTCCTCGAGCCCGAACTCGCCGGAGCGGACCTCCCCCAGCATGAACCCGACGACCTTGCCGCCCAACTCGGCGACCACGGAGGCCTCCGGGTCCCGCCGCAGGTAATAACCGATGCGGCGCTCCCAAACTTCCGGCCGGTACTGGCCGCTGATCTTTTCATCAATGCCGACGATGGCTCCGATGTCGAGCTCATCGAGCGGGCGGATGCGGGCTTCCGAGGTCGTGTCGATCATCGCTTGTCAGGGAGCCCGGGGAGCCGTCGCAGGCCTGCCCAGGGGGCGGGCCGGATTGTATCGGGCCGACCGGCAGGGGCGCAAATCGGCATATCCTTGCGCCCGCCATGGCCGCTCCGGACGCTCCCCCTCAAGCCGCTCCGAGCTGGCGCGTGCATCTCGCTCTCCTCCTGGCCCAACTCGCCTTCGGCGGCTTCCACGTGGTGGCGAAGGCAACCCTCTCCTCGCTCTCCCCGCTGGCCCTCGCCGGCCTGCGGATCGCCTTCGCCACGCCACTCCTGGCCGTGCTCGCCTGGCGGCACGACCGCTGCCTCCCGGAGCGCCGCGACTGGCCGCTCCTCGCGCTGCTCGGCGGGCTCGGCATCTTCGCCAACCAGGTCTTCTTCATCACGGGCCTGCAGCACACGACGGCCACCAATGCGTCGATCCTCATGCCCTCGATGCCGGTGTTTGCCGCCGCGGCCGCGGCGCTCCTGGGGATCGAGCGGATCGGGTCCCGGCGCCTGGCCGGCATCCTGCTCTCGGTGGCCGGCGCCCTGGTGATGGTCAACCCGCTGCGTTTCTCGGCCGACCCGGGGACGGCACTGGGCAACCTCCTGATCCTGATCAACTGCCTCTGCTATGCCCTGTTCCTGGTGCTCCAGAGGCCGCTGCTGCAGCGCATCCCGTGGCGGACGCTGATCGCCGCCTCGTTCGTCTTCGGCGGCGGCGCCGTCCTGGTCGTCAGCCTGCCGGCCCTGGTGAAGCTGGACTACGCCGCGGTCCCGGCCGCGGCCTGGTGGGGGGTGGCCTACATCGTCCTGCTGGCCACGGTCTTCGCCTACGCGGTCAACACCTGGGCGGTCCGCCGCTCCTCCCCTGCCCTGGTGGCGGCCTACAGCACGCTCCAGCCCCTGGTCACCGCCGCGCTCGCCGCCGCCTTCCTGGGCGAGACGTTCGGGTGGATCGAGGGGCTGGGCTTCGCGCTGATCGTCGCCGGGCTGTGGCGGGTCAGCGCGGCACCGGGAAATACATCGGAACGCGCCGGCACTTAAGTCAAAACCGCCGTGGGCTTCACGTGCTCGTGGGCGTGATAGCTGCTGCGCACGAGCGGCCCGGACTCGCAATGGGCAAAACCGATCGACAGGGCGTGCTCGCGGTAGGCCGCGAACTCGTCGGGGTGGACCCAGCGGTCGACCGGCAGGTGCTTCGGCGTGGGCTGGAGGTACTGGCCGATGGTCAGGATCTCGACGCCGGCATCCCGGATGTCTTGCAGCGTTGCCTCGACCTCGCCGGGAGCCTCGCCGATGCCCACCATGATCCCGGTCTTGACCCGGCCGGCGTAGCCGCCCGCGTCGCGGCGCCGCGACGCTTCGGCGAGCAGGCCGAGGGTGCGGTCGTAACGGCTGCCGGGCCGGGCGCGCCGGTAGAGGCGGGGGACCGTCTCCGTGTTGTGCGAGAAGACCTCGGGCGCCGCCGCGAGCACCTTGTCGAGAGCGTCCGGCACGCCGCGGAAGTCTGGAGTGAGGACTTCGACCGCGGTCCCGGCGTTCTTCTCGTGGATCGCCTCGATGACGCGGGCGAAGTGGCCGGCGCCGCCGTCGGGCAGATCGTCCCGGTCGACCGAGGTGATCACGGCGTGACGGAGGCCCATGACGGCCACGGCTTCGGCCACGTGCCCGGGCTCGAGAGGATCGACGCCCGGCTGGGGCCTCCCGGAGGTGACGGCGCAGAAGCCGCAGCGGCGTGTGCAGACGTCGCCGAGGATCATGAAGGTCGCCGTGCCGTGCTCGCCCCAGCATTCATAGATGTTTGGGCAGCGTGCCTCCTGGCATACCGTATGCAGTCCCAGGCGATCAACCAGGTTTCGGACCTGGTGGTATGAAGCCGGGGTGGAGAGACGGATCCGCAGCCATTCGGGCCGGCCTTCTCTTCGAGCCTCAGAAGATATGGACCGACCGATCTGAAGAAGAGTGTCGCTCATGCCTCATAGTCTAACCGGAGTCACGTTCGCACCACGGAGCTTCGCGCTCCTGGCCGTTTTCGTTGTCCTGGCGCTGGTGGACGGAAGCGCGCAGGCCGGTGTGCTCTCCGGGACCTGCCGCACGTCGGACCAGCCGGCCGCCACTCTGCTGATCCCCTATTTCGAAGTCGACCCCGACCAGCCGGACGGGGCCACGACTCTCGTCTCGCTCAACAACGCCTCGGCCAAGCCGACCGTGGCGCGGGTGGTGCTGTGGACCGACTGGGGGGTCCCCACCCTGGCCTTCGACGTTTATCTCACGGGCTATGACACCCAGAGCCTCGACGTTCGCGACCTGTTCGCCGGCACCCTGCCGGTCACGAGCCCGTCGACCAGCCCCGTGGGCACCCTGTCGCAGGCCGGCGCCGGGTTCGCCGGCTGCGGCGGAGCGGACCCGAAGGCCAAGCCCGTTCAGAATGCCGGAAAGCTCGGCCGCGTCGACCGCATCCAATTGCGCGCCGCCCATATGGGCCAGCCGACCGGCGCCGTTGGGACGTCCAAGTGCCTCGGCAGCGACCGGAAGAGCAAGGGCCTTGCGGTCGGCTACATCACCATCGACGCCGTCAGCCGCTGCACACCGCGCGGCGTGGGGACCATCGTGAACACGCCCGCGCATCCGGCCTACTTCGCGGACGGCGGCGCCGGCCTGGCCAGCAACTCCAACGTGCTCTGGGGCGAATACTTCTACACCGACAAGCGGAAGAACCGGGCGGTGAGCCTGCCGGCCGTGCACATCGTGGCGGACGCCGACGCCTTCGCGCCGGGCGACTACACCTTCTACGGTCGCTACGTCGATTTCGACTCGCGGGACAACCGGGCGCCGCTCTCCAGCCTCTACTACGCCCGCTTTCAGAACCGCGGGGACTTCGCCAAGACCGAGCTGCTGGTCTGGCGGGACAACCGCGACGCCACGGTCGGCGGCCACGACTGCGCGCAGGGTCCGTCCTGGGCCCCTCTCGGCGAGTTCCAGCTCGTCACCTTCGACGAGGAGGAGAACCCCACCGAGGTCCGCAACAGCAACGCCTTCCCGCTGACCACGCAGAAGGTCGACGTCGGCAGCCGCGCGCTGCCCGTCGGCAACAAGTACGGCTGGCTGTCGGTCGACCTCTGGCACAAGGACGAGACCCATGCCCAGGGCTGGGTCACCGTCCTCATGAGCACGGAGGGACGCTTCAGCACCGGGCACGCCGCGGTGCGGGTCGACGATCTCTGCAATTTCGGGATGTAACCTCACCCCCTGTCCCCCTCTCCCATCGCCCCCCCCTGCCCCCGGGAGAGGGGGGACGCGTGGCTTTCCGGATGCGCGGGGTGGCCGGGGAGCTGTGCGGACGCAGCGTGCTGCGCCCTGCAGATTTCCTATACCCCTAATGAGTGATTGCCGGAAATGGCTCCACCTGCGTCCCCCCTCTCCCGGGGGCAGGGGGGGGCGATGGGAGAGGGGGACAGGGGGTGAGGTTCAAATATCCAACGCCACATCCAGCGCCGGCGCGCTGTGGGTGAGCCAGCCCACTGAAAGCAGGTCCACGCCGGTCGCGGCGATGGCGGCGGCCGTGCCCGGACGGATCCCCCCGGAGGCTTCGGTCAGGGCGCGGCCCTTGGCCAGCCTGACCGCCTCGCGCAACGTATCGAGGTCCATGTTGTCCAGCAGGACCACGTCCACGCCGAGGTCGAGCGCCTCGCGGAGCTGGTCCAGGGAGTCCACCTCGACCTCGATCTTCACGAGATGGCCGACATGACGGCGGGCGCGCTCCACGGCCTTCCGGATCCCTCCGGCCAGCGCCAGGTGGTTGTCCTTGATCAGCACGGCATCGTCCAGCCCGAAGCGGTGATTGCCGCCGCCGCCGGCCCGGACGGCGTATTTTTCAAGGGTTCGCAGCCCGGGAGTGGTCTTCCTTGTACAAACCACCTGCGCGCCGTGAGGAGCCACGACCGCCACCAGGTCGCGGGTCGCCGTGGCGATGCCGCAGAGCCGGCCGAGGAAATTGAGCGCCGTGCGCTCGGCCGTGAGCAGCGAACGGGCCGGGCCCTGGAACGTCGCCAGGACCGCGCCGGCCTCGGCGTCCTCGCCATCGGTCTGTAATTTCTGCGCCTGGATGGAGCCGTCGAGCAGCCGGAAGGTCGCGACGGCCACGTCCAGCCCGGCGATCCGGCCGGCCCGGCGGACCACGATCTTCGCCTCGCCGGGCAGATCCGGAGGCAGGACCGCGTCGCTGGTCAGGTCCCCGGCCCTCCCCAGGTCCTCCTCCAGGGCGCGCCGGACCAACGGCTCATAGAGCAGCGGAACGAGCGGCGGCAGACGGTCGCTCATCGCGCGAGCCCCGCAGCCAGCAGGGGGAGGACCGGCTCCTCGAACCGGGCCGAGCCGTCCGGTGCCGCGGTGAGGAACAGGCGCCGCTGCCAGGACGGGTCCGGCGTCGGGAAATCGGCGCGGAAGTGCCCGCCCCGGCTCTCCCGCCGGGCCAGGGCCGCGGCGGTCAGCAGGCGGGCCACGCCGAGGAGGTTGCGCGCCTCCCCCGCCGCATTCCGATGCCGCTCGGCCAGGACCTCCAGCTCTTCGAGAGCGGCCGCCAGCCCTTCCTCGTCGCGCACGAGCCCGACCTTCTCCCACATCAGCCGCCGCACCGTCGCGATCAGCTCGCCGTCTCCCGGCGCCTGGACGCCGCTCGGACCCACGGCTATCCGCAGGTCACGTGTATCCGGATCACCGGCTGTGGACACCACGGTCCGCAGATCCTCGGCCACGCGAGCGCCGAAGACCAGGGCCTCCAGCAGCGAGTTGCTCGCCAGCCGGTTGGCTCCGTGCGCGCCGGTGGCGGTCGCCTCGCCGCAGGCCCAGAGCCCGGGAAGCGAGGTGCGGCCGTCCAGGTCCACGGCGATGCCGCCCATGTGGTAGTGCACGGCGGGAGCGACCGGGACCGGCTCGACGCGGGGATCGATCCCCCGCTCGCGGCAGAGCTCGAAGACCTGCGGGAAGCGATCCGGAAAGGTCTCCCCCACCGCCGCACGGGAATCGAGGAAGACCCGCTCCCCCGCCATCTGCCGGCGCCAGATCGCCCGCGCCACCACGTCACGGGGAGCGAGCTCGGCGTCCGGATGCTCGTCAACCATGAATCTATGCCCCCGACTGTCGATCAGCACCGCCCCCTCGCCGCGCAGTGCCTCGGTCAGCAATGGCATGGGATCGCCGCCGGCCGCGAGCGCGGTCGGGTGGAACTGGACGAATTCGAGGTCGACCAGCCGCGCGCCGGCCCGAGCCGCCATGGCCAGGCCGTCGCCGGTCGCCTCGCGCGGGTTCGTCGTATGGAGATAGAGGCGGCCGAGCCCACCGGTGGCCAGGACCACGGCCGGAGCGAGATGAAGCACCCGCCGCCCCTCACCGTGGACCGCCAGCACGCCCACCACCCGGTCGCCCTCCAGGACGAGATCGACGGCGAAGGCGCCCTCCACAACCTCGACCTCGGGCGCATGCCGCACGGCCTCGGCCAGGGTGCGCACGATCTCCGAGCCGGTCGTGTCCCGGGCATGCAGGATGCGGCGCCGGCTGTGCGCGGCCTCGCGGCCGAGGGCGAGCTGCCCCGCGGCGTCGCGGTCGAACCGGGCACCCATGTCCACGAGCGCGCGGACCCGCTCCGGCCCTTCCAGGGTCAGGAGATCGACCACCACCGGATCGTTGAGCCCCGCCCCGGCGGTCATGGTGTCGGCCGCGTGCAGGGCCGGCGCATCGTCCGTCCCGATCGCGGCGGCGACACCTCCCTGCGCCCACGGGCTGGAGCCGCTGACCAGCGTCGACTTGGTGAGCACCGTCACCCGCGCCGGGGCGCAGCCGAGAGCGGCCGTCAGCCCGGCCGCGCCGGTCCCTACGACCAGGATATCGGACCTCGACACGCTGTCGAATCGGCCTTCCAGGGGATCGTTCACTTGCCCTCCCGGCGGCCGACCGCGAGCATCCGCTCCACGGCCAGCTTCGCCCGCGCCCCTACCTCCGGGTCGACGTGCACCTCGTGCTGCATCGTCTCCAGCGACCGGAGGATCTTGGGCAGCGTGATCCGCTTCATATGCGGGCAGAGGTTGCACGGCCGGACGAACTCGACGTCCGGATATTGCACGGCCACGTTGTCGCTCATCGAGCACTCGGTGACCATGACCACCCGCCGCGGCCGGTGCTCGCCCACATGGCGGATCATGGCCGCGGTCGAGCCCACGAAGTCGGCCTCGGCCAGCACGTCCGGCGGGCACTCCGGATGGGCCAGGATCTGGAGGTCCGGCTGCCCCGTCCGGTAGGCCCGGAGCTGCTCGCCGGTGAAACGCTCGTGCACCTCGCAGTGCCCCTTCCAGAGGATCAGCTCGACATCCGTCTGGGACGCCACGTACTTGCCCAGGTACTCGTCGGGCAGGAAGATCACGCGCGGCACGCCGAGCGACTCGACCACCGCCACGGCGTTGGCCGACGTGCAGCAGATGTCCGACTCGGCCTTCACCTCGGCGGACGTGTTGACGTAGGTCACCACCGGCACCCCGGGGTAGCGCTGCCGCAGCAGGCGGATGTCCGCCCCCGTGATCGACGCGGCGAGAGAGCACCCCGCCTCCAGGTCCGGGATGAGGACTGTCTTCTCGGGAGACAGGATCTTCGCCGTCTCGGCCATGAAGTGGACCCCGGCCAGGACGATCACGTCCGCCTCGGTCTTCGCACCGAACTGGGCCAAAGCCAGCGAGTCGCCCGCGAAGTCGGCCACGCCGTGGAAGATCTCCGGCGTCTGGTAGTTGTGGGCCAGGATCACGGCGTTGCGCTGCGCCTTGAGCTCGTTGATCCGGTCCACATAGGGGGCATGGATCGGCCACTCGAAGTCGGGGATGACCGAGCGGACCCGGTCGTAGATCGGGGCAGTCCGAAGCGCGACGTCCGGGGTGTACTCCAACCGGGCTTGCTGCAGGCTCATGGCACCCCTCCTATCGGCTATGCTCATCCTGAGCATATTGGGTGTACAAGAAAGGGCCGGCGCATGCCGGCCACGTCCTTATACTACAACTGAGCATATGGGCTGTCAATTCCGTGACAGGAGTGTCAGAGGTGAAGGGAGGTGACAGGGATGAGGGCGGGGGGGGACCCCTGGGAGCGCCGGCGTCCCGCCGGCTCACACTCCCCGCGGTCACGGCCGCTGGCGACGTTGCGTAGAGACGCCCCAGTTCGCTGTCACTGCGCTGTCGGTGCACACGATCGGGGCGTCTCCTGTGCCGCGCTCTACCCCGTTGCACTTCGGGGAGCCCGTCACCTGCCTTTGGCTCTGCGGCAATGACTGAGCGGCAAAGACAGGTGGCAGTGAAGCTGTGGCTAAAGCCTCTGGCGCTCCGCCCGTGACGGAGCGGCAAAGGCGATGCCTTTGGCTCTGCGGCTGTGACGGAGCGGCAAAGGCAGGTGGCAGTGAAGCTGCGGCTAAAGCCTCTGGCGTTCCGTCCATGACGGAGCGGCAAAGGCAGATGCCGCGGAGCCAGAGTCACTGCCTTTGGCTCTGCGGCAGTGACGGAGCCACAGAGGCAGGTGACGCAGAGCCCGCGCCACGTATCTTTGGCCGAGCGGCCGTAGCGAAGCCGCAAAGGCAGGTGATGGAGAACCAGCGGCACGGCCCTTGGTGTTGTACCAAAACCTCGGCCGAGCCGTTTTTCCCTGATAGGGGTAGGGAGGACCGGTTGTTTACCCGGTCCCCCCTCCCTCCGAACCGGACGTGCGGATCTCCCGCATCCGGCTCTCCGGTTGGTGGTCTTACCTCCGAGAGGGTTGACGGGTCTGGGCGTAGGCTGCGTAGAAGGAGTACAGCCCAAGCTCAGCAAAGAAGGTCTTCGGCCAGCGGTTGTGATCGCGGCCCCGGGATCTCCCCTTGCGCTTCTGGCGGTGGCGCAGGATGCTGCGAAGCCGCATCCGGATCCACTTGTCCAGTTGCTCAAAGGTCGACCAGTGGCTGTGTTTGAAGTATTCAAACCAGCCGCGCTGGATCGATACCAGGTCCGCGATGATCCGCTGGAGGCTGTGCCCGTTGGTGCGCCCGGTGTGGCTGCGAATCTTGTCCTGGAACTGCCGGTTTTGAAGGTCGGGCGAAGAACAGTGTGGAGACGCTCCTGACAAACTTCTGAAGGTCTTCGCTAAATTTTGTGGGTTGGTTTGGGTGGCTGCAGCAGGTTCGGGCCTGAGCCGTATTACACCCGTCGAACGTGGGGCAGCCCGACTCCGGGAGCAGGCCTCTCGCGCAGGACGTCGCGGCGGAAGACGAACAGCTCGGCCGGACGGCCTCCGGTCTGGACGTCCTGCCGGCCGGTGCCTTCGACGAGGCCGGCGTTCTCGACGAGGCGGCGGAAGTTCTGCTTGTGGAGTCGGGTGCCGGCCAGGGCTTCGACGACCCGTTGGAGCTGGAGCAAGGTGAAGGTGGGGGGCAGCAGCTCGAAGACGACCGGACGGTATTTGATCTTGCCGCGCAGCCGGCCGAGGGCGGTGGCGAGGATGCGCCGGTGGTCGACCGCCATGGGGAGGCCGGGAAAGGGGTCCGGAGGAACCGAGGCGGCTGCCGGGTCGCGGACGGCACGGTCGCGCCAGGCCTCGGGGACCAGGGACGCTTCGTAGAGGAGCTCATAGCGCTCCAGCACCCGCTCCTCGTCCCACGACGCGCCGCCCAGCCCGAAGACGATGTCCGCCCGCTCGCGGCGCTCCTGGCGCAGGTGGGTGTCAGGGGCCGCCGCGATCCAGGCGTCCAGGGCCGGAGCAATGAGGCGGTCGATCAGCGGCGGGCGGCCGTTCCTCCAGTCTTCCCAGGGCAAGAACTCGTACCAGTCCCGCCAGCGGGCTTCGAGGCGTACCGAGACCTCCCGCACCAGGGCGAGGTAGGCCACCGACACTTCGCGAAGCCCCTTCTTTCCCGCCTGGGGATCGCGGTCGCGGTCGCCGAAGGTGTAGAGCTGCTCGACGTAGCCCAGAGGCAGGCCGGTCTGCTCGTGGACCCAGCGGCGCAAACCGCGGTCGAGGGTGCGGTCGACCTCCGGGTCGAGGGGGCCGAAGGGGAGGGCCTCCTCGTCCTCCGCGCTGTCGCGGCCGGAGGGGGTGGATCGCGAGCTGACGGTCAGGATGCGCGGGACCTCTTCGGTCACCGCCACGATCACCGCGTTCAGGCCGATAGCGACTCTGGGCTCCAAGCTCCCCCCTTCCCAGATTCGCGATCGAAGACCTCGGCGAAGTGCCGGGCGCAGACAGAAGCCACCTCCGGCAAGGACGGAGCGCGGCCGGTCAGCCGCTCGATCGAGGTCAGGCCGAGGCCCTTGAGGCCGCAGGGGACGATCCCGGCAAAGTAGGCGAGATCGGTCGAGACGTTCAAGGCAAAACCGTGGGTGGTGATCCAGCGCGAGAGGTGGACGCCGATCGAGGCGATCTTGTCCTCCCCCACCCAGACACCCACGAAGGCCTGGCCGTCGCGGGGCTCGGCCTGGACGCCATAGTCCGCCAGGATCCGGATCAGCACCTCCTGGAGATCGCGGACGTACCGCCGCACGTCGCGCCGGTCCGGGCTCAGATTGACCACGGGATAGCCCACGAGCTGCCCCGGCCCGTGGTAGGTGACCTGCCCGCCGCGGTCGCACTCGGCGATCTCGACGCCCCGCGCCGCGAGCCACTCCGGGCTGGCCAGGACATCGGCCCGGGTGGCGTTGCGCCCCAGGGTGTAGACGTGCGGGTGCTCCAGCAGGAGTAGATGCTCCGGGCCCTCACCCCGCTTCACGGCGTCGCGCACGGCGAGCTGTCGCTCGACGGCTTCCTGATAGGGAATGCGGCCGAGGAAGTCGCAGTGGAGGGGGCGGCGGGGGGAAGCGGCCATATGTGGATTCTACCTTCGCACCGGTCCAGGCGCAGGCTCTCCATGCGTGCCACATCTCGAATGCCGTGGCACACTTGGGCTCCGCGTGGCACAATAGAGATCCTATGGAGAAACTGTCGAGCCCAACGACCGTGACGATCGGCCCCCAGGGACGGTTGGTCATTCCTTCCGAGATCCGTCGTGAGATGGGGATCAGCCAGGGAGACGTCCTTCTTGCCGTAGTAGAAGACCACCGCCTTGTCCTGGAGAAGCGGGAGGCAGTCCTTCATCGGCTACGCCAGCGGTTCGCCAAGGTGCCGGCCGAGGTCAACCTCTCGGACGAGCTCATTGCCGAGAGGCGGGTCGAAGCGAGACGAGAGGCAAAGAAATGACCTCCGCCGAGGATGCTGCTTGCGTGCTCGATGCATCGGCTCTCCTGGCGATGCTGCATCGGGAGCCTGGCGGGGATAGGGTCCAGGGTCTGCTGGAAGGTGCGGCGATGTCCAGCGTCAACTGGTCGGAGGTCGTTCAGAAGACCCTCGACCAGCAGGTCGAAGTGAGCGGTCTACAGCAGGATCTGGAGGCTCTCGGGCTGCGAATCGTGGCGTTCACCGCGCGTCATGCGGAGCGGACCGCTTTTCTGCGAGCCGATACACGCCACCTCGGCCTCTCTCTCGGTGATCGGGCCTGCCTCGCGCTGGCTGGTGAGCTCGGTCTGCCAGCCGTCACGACGGACAAGGTCTGGAAAGAGCTGCAGGTCGGAGTGGAGATCGACGTCGTCCGCTGAGCTGGGTGCATCACAAACCCGCCCAGCGTCGCCTTACAGTAGGATAGGGTTCAACGAGCATCCTGCGACGAGCCTGCATGCACCACGTCTTCGTCAGCTACGCCCGCGAGGATCGGGACAAGGCGAAACTGCTGGCCGAGGCCCTGGGCCGGCGGGGCATCGCTGTCTGGTGGGACCGGCAGGTCCTCCCGGGCGAGGTCTTCGAAGAGGTCATCGCTGCATCGTTGACCGCGGCACAGGCGGTCATCGTCCTATGGTCCAAGGCGTCGGTCCAGTCGCGGTGGGTCAAGGACGAAGCCGGCCAGGCGGCAGATCGCGGCGTGCTGTTCCCCGTCCGGATCGAGGAGGTCGGTCTGCCCCTTGGGTTCGGACAGCTCCAGACCGTCGATCTCGCGGACTGGGCAGGGGAACCGTCCCATCCCGAGCTGGACCGCCTGCTGGCAGGTCTCGAGAAGAGACTGGGCCTTTCCTCCCAGAAGCCCTCCGGCGAGCCCTCCCGTCCCGTTCCTCAAGAGCAAGCCTCGCAGAAGCAACCTTCCCAGAAGCAGCCTGCGCAGAAACCCGCCAAGCCCACGAAGCAGCGTTGGCACGCGGAGCTCGTCGAGAAAAGCATGTCCCGGATCGTAATCCGGGTCCACCTGTCCCACGGGCAGCATACCGTCGAGTTCTGTCACGAGATGACCAAGGCCGTCGGAGCCGAGTCGATCAAGCTCGACGGCGTCGTGGTCGGGACGGGCGGGAGCTTCGTCACCTGGAAGAAGGAGTTCGACTTCAGGGTCCCGGATGGCCCGGCCGAGCATCCCGCCACCTTCAAGCTGGACCCCAACATCTGGCTGGCGACCATCAAGCGGTTCCAGCTCACGGTCGGAGGCCAGGTGCTCTACCAGCATGGGACCTGGTAGAAGCGAGGGCACCCACGCAGACCCGCTCCTGCGGTAGGATACCCCCGCTCTCAGGGGGGTGCGGTCATGGAGCGGATCGTCACAGCCATTCTGGGTGGAGGCCAGGGGTCCCGCTTGTGGCCCTTGACCCGCCATCGGGCCAAACCGGCGGTGCCGGTGGGCGGGAAGTTCCGGCTCATCGACATCCCGATCAGCAACAGCCTGCACGCGGGGATCGACCGGATCTTCGTCATCACCCAGTTCAACAGCGCCAGCCTGCACCGCCACATCGCGCAGACCTACCGCTTCAGCGCCTTCAGCCTCGGTTTCGTCAACATCCTTGCGGCCGAGCAGACGATCGACCGCCGCGACTGGTACCAGGGCACCGCCGACGCGGTCCGCCAGTGCCTGCCGCGCCTGGTCGAGGACGACCCCTCCGAGGTCCTCATCCTCTCGGGCGACCAGCTCTACCTGATGAACATCTCGGAGCTCGTGCGGACTCACCGCGAGCGCGGCGCCGACATCACGGTCGCGGTCAAGCCGGTGACCCGCGAGGAGGCCTCCGCCTTCGGCATCCTGCGCCTCGACCCGTCCGGCCGGATCGTCGAGTTCGTCGAGAAGCCCAAAGAGCCCGAGCTGCTCGACGCCGTCGCCCTCGACGACCAGACCCAGGCCGCCCTCGGCTTTCCGGCGCCGCCGGGCTCGTACCTCGCCAGCATGGGGATCTACATCTTCAAGCCCGAGGTGCTGACCGAGCTGCTGGTCGGCACCTCGACCGTCGACTTCGGCCGCGAGGTGATCCCACAGGCGCTCGCGCAGTACAGCGTCTACGCTTATCCCCACGGCGGCTATTGGACCGACATCGGCACGATCCCCAGCTTCCACCAGGCGAACCTCGACCTCACGCTGCCGCTGCCGCCGCTCAACCTCTACGACCCGGAGCTGCGGATCTTCACCCACCCGCGCTTCCTGCCGGGGACCAAGGTCAACGAGTGCTCGGTCCGGTACTCGATCCTCTCCGAGGGGAGCATCCTCTCCGGCAGCCACATCGCCGACTCGATCATCGGCATCCGCGCCGTGGTTCGCTCCGGCTCGGTGATCGAGCGCTCGATCGTCATGGGAGCCAACAACTTGGAGGCCGACCCGCCGCCGGACAGCAGCCAGATCCCCATCGGGATCGGCCGGGACTGCCACCTGCGCAACACGATCATCGACTTCAACGCCCGCATCGGCGACGGCTGCAAGCTGATCAATGCCGCGGGAGTGGAGAACGCCGACAGCGAGCACTGGTCGATCCGCGACCGGATCATCGTGGTGCACAAGAACGCGTTGATTACGCCGGGCACGGTGATCTGAGGTGCGCCCCCTGCGGGTCTGCCAGATCGCCGCCGAGGTGGCGCCGTTCGCCAAGACCGGCGGGCTCGGGGACGTGGCCGCCGGCCTCCCCCGCTTCCTCGGCCGCGCCGGGCACGACGTGCGCGTCTTCCTCCCCTTCTACGGCCAGGTCGCCCGCCGCCCGGAGCGCTTCACCCAGGTCGACTTCCTGCGCGACCTGCACGTCGGCATGGGCTCGCGGCTCTTCCGCTTCTCGGTCCTCACCACCAAGCTGCCGGACAGCCAGGTCGACGTCTATTTCGTCGACTGTCCGCCGCTTTTCGGCCCTGAGGGGATCTACCACGGCGATTGGGCGGACGGGCTGCGCTTCGCCGTGCTCACCCGGGCCGTCTTCGAGATCTGCCAGCGCATGGGCTGGTCGCCGGACATCCTCCATTCGCACGACTGGCACACGGCCCTGGCGCCGATCTACCTCAAGGGCCTGTACTCCTGGGACCGCCTGTTCGACCGTACGCGCACGGTGTTGACCCTCCACAACGTCGCCTTCCAGGGGCTCGTCGGCACCAGCGCGCTCGACGAGCTCGGTCTCGCGCAGCATGCTTACTGGCTGGACGGGGCGGACCTGTTGGCAGGCCACGCCAATTTCCTGAAGACCGGCCTCCTGCACGCCGACTTCATGACCGCGGTGAGCCGCACTTTCGCCGCCGAGATCCAGACGCCCGAGCACGGCTTCGGCCTGGATTGGCTGCTGCGCGCCCGCACCAGCCGGCTGGCCGGGATCGTCAACGGCGTGGACTACGGCGAATGGGACCCGGTGCACGATCCGTACATCCCGGTCCACTATTCACCAGAGGACCTGTGGGGCAAGCGGGAGATGAAGCGGCGCCTCCTCCGCCGGGTCGGCTTGAACGAACACTCCGACGCGCCGGTGATCGGCCTCGTTTCCCGCCTCACCTGGCAGAAGGGGTTCGACCTCTGTTTCGACGTGCTGCCGGACTTGCTCGACCGGCGCGACGTCCGGGTGGTGGCGCTGGGGAGCGGCGAGGACCGATACGAGACGTTCTTCAGCCGTCTGGCGCGGTGGTATCCGGCGCAGGCGCGGTTCTTCCGGGAGTTCAACAACGAGCTGGCGCACTGGATCGAGGCGGGGTCCGACCTCTTCCTGATGCCGTCCAAGTTCGAGCCCTGCGGCCTGAACCAGCTCTACAGCCTGCGCTACGGCACGCCGCCCGTGGTCCACAAGACGGGCGGACTCGCCGACACGGTCCAGCCCTTCGACCCTGCGACGGGCCACGGTACCGGCTTCGTCTTCGAGCACTTCACCGCCCAGGGCCTCCGCTGGGCCCTCGACACCGCCCTCGACACCTGGGCCGACCGTCCCGCTTGGGAGCGCCTGATGGCCAACGGCATGGCCCAGGACTTCTCCTGGGACGTCCAGGGCAAGGAATATTTAGGGATCTACGAACGGCTGGCGGGGTGATGTTCCAGCAGCAAGCCGAGGCCAGACCGTGGAGGCCCGTGCTCGAAGGAGCTCTGGCTGACCAGGCGCGTGCTGCCATCGAGGATGTCGCTCGTGACATCCTCCGGCGGGAGGAGCTCACCTGGCTACGCAAGATCGGCCCTTCTCTCGCCGAGGGCTGGGCCGGGCTGTCCCTTCTCTTCGCCTATCTCGACCAGGCCGGCCTTCTCTCCGGTGCGAGCGATCACGCCGGCCGCTGCCTGGACCGGGCTGCTGAAGAGCTTGCCACCCGCCCGGCCGACCCGACCCTCGCTACGGGCTTCACGGGAGTGGCCTGGGTGGAGGCCCATCTGCAGCGGCTCTATGGCGAGGCCGACGAAGGCGAGAGCGACGTAGACGCTGCCCTCGAACGCCTTCATGCGCGACGGCCCTGGCAGTATCCCTTCGACTTGATGCACGGCCTGTCGGGCCATGGTGTCTACTTCCTGGAACGCCTGCATGACGAAGGGTCCCTGCGGAGGCTCGAGGCGGTCGTCGAAATCCTGGCCGAGTTGGCTCGCCGCGGGCCCCACGGAATCTCCTGGTTCACCCCGCCGGGGCTCGTCTTTGACTCGATGAAAGAGGAGTGCCCGGACGGCTGTTTCAACCTGGGCATGGCCCACGGTGGACCGGGCGTGGTCGCGCTCCTGGCCCGGGCTCTCATCGCCGGAGCCCACCCGGAGATCTGCCGGGAAGCTCCTGGAGGGAGCGGTTCCCTGGCTGCTCGCTCAGCGCCTGCCCAGACAGTCAGGGATGGCTTTTTGCAGCTATGCGGTGCCTGGCCAATGGCTCGGTCCCTCGCGCATCGCGTGGTGTTATGGAGATCCGGGGGTGTCCCTGGCGATCCTCTCCGCCGCCCGCGTGCTCGGCCACGGCGATTGGGCGGACGAGGCCCTGGTCATCGCCCGCACCGCCACTCAGCGGCCTTTCGACAGAGCCATGGTCTTCGACGCCTGCCTCTGTCACGGGGCTGCCGGTACCGGACACCTCTTCAACCGCCTTTTCCAAGCCACGGGAGAGGAGCTCTTCCGGGAGGCGGCGCAGACCTGGTACGAGAGGGCGCTCTCCTTCCGGCAGGAGGGCGGGATCGGCGGCTTTCGCTATCACACCTCGGAACCTGGCCGAGCGGACGTGAGCATCTGGCACGACAAGGCGGGATTTCTGGAAGGGGCGGCCGGGATCGCTCTCGCTCTCCTCGCCGCCATCTCGGACCTGGAACCCGCCTGGGACGCCTGCCTCCTCACTTCGATCCCGACCTCTTTGTCCCTTCGAGCAGACGGCGAGCACCATTCCTAGTAAGAGGCTCTCAGAGAATGCGTCCAAACCGGACGACTCCGAAGCCATCAACCTTTTCAAGAAGGAGATCAGGATGAAAAGGAACCAGAAGCGGCTTGGCTTGAGCCGGGAGACGCTGAGAAACCTGGACGACTACGTGATGTACTACGTCCATGGTGCTGCAGCGGCGACCAGCACCTGCGCCGGCTCCGGCTGCCACTCGTGCAAGGTCGAGAACGACTGCAACACGAAGTGCTACAAACCTGTCGTCGTCGATCCAGCCCCGACGATTACCGTCACAGCCGCCTGAGCTTCGCCTCCGTCGATCGGACCACGGGAGCCATCCCGTGGTCCGGCGCTCTCTCCTGGAAGTAACTCGAGATCTACGCATTGACAGCCCCCCAGGGCCGGCTTAGGATTCAGACATGTCTTCCAGAGCCGCCTATCGCGTCCAGGTTCCGATCTCCGCGACCGACTGGCCGGCGGAGGCCGGGGAGTTTCCCAAGCAGGGAATGTGGACGTACGAGGACTACTGCCGCCTGCCGGACGACGGCCGGCGCTACGAGGTCCTCCGGGGGGTGCTCTACGTGCCGCCAGCGCCGAATCCGAAGCACCAGGCAGCTCTGCGCAACTTCTCCTTCCTTTTGGGGTTGTTTCTGCAGGATCACCCGTTCGGCATCTATCTCTTCGCCCCGCTCGACGTGATCCTCCCGAAGGAGCTGGCGACGCCGGTCCAGCCGGATCTGCTGTTCTTGACCCGCGAGCGCAGGCATCTGCTCAAGGAGCAATTCCTTGAAGGTGCGCCAGATCTGATCGTCGAGATTCTGTCCCCCTCCAACCAGCAGTACGACCGCAAAACCAAGCTCGGCCTCTATGCCGAGGCAGGAGTGCGGGAGGTCTGGATGGCGGACCCGAAAAAGCAGATCGTCGAAGTCTTCGTGCTGCGCCGTGGCGCCTACGAGCTTCTTCGATAAATCCGGTCCCGGCGAAACGGCCCGCTCCGAGATCCTGCCCGGCTTCGAGCCGCTGGTGGACGAGATCTTCACAGACTAAAAACGAGCCCGGGTCGCCCCGGGCTCGTCGGAGATTCCGCGAAGCAGGCGCCGCCGTCTAGACGTACGCGTCGAGCTCGGTCCAGGTGTCGGTCTCGAGGACCTTCTTGACGTCGATCATGAAGCGGTCGGCATCGGCGCCGTCGACCAGGCGGTGGTCGTAGGAGATGCCGAAGTAGGACATGGTCTTGATGACGATGGCGTCGTTGCCGTCCTCGTCCTCGATCACGATCGGCCGCTTCTCGATGGCGCCGACGCCCAGGATCGCCACTTGCGGCTGGTTGATGACCGGCGTGCCGAAGAGGCTGCCGAAGACACCCGGGTTGGTGATGGTGAACGTGCCCCCCTGCGTCTCTTCCGGCTTGAGCTTCTTGCTCCGCGCACGGTCGGCGAGGTCGTTGGCCGTCTTGGCAAGGCCCACCAGGCTGAGCTGGTCGGCGCCCTTGATGACCGGCACGATCAGGCCGCGGCCCGGCATGTCGACCGCCATGCCGATGTTGATGTCCTTCTTGTAGACGATGTTCGTGCCGTCGATGGAGGCATTGACGGTCTTGTGCGCCTTGAGCGCCGTGGCCACGGCCTTGAAGATGAAGGGCATATAGGTGAGCTTGGTGCCCTCCTTCTTGAAGAAGCCGTCCTTGGCACGGGCGCGGGCGCGGGCCACCTTCGAGAAGTCGATGTGGAAGACGGTCGTGACGTGCGCCGAGGTGGCCTTGGAGTAGACCATGTGTGCTGCCGTGATCTGCCGGATCTTCGACATTGGCTCGATCTCGACGTTGTCGCCCTCGTGGTAGGCCGCCACCGAGAAACCGGCCGGCGCCGGTCGCTGGGCTGCCGGAGCGGCGGCGGGTGCCGGAGGCGCGGCTGGCCGGGCCGGAGCAGGTGCCGGAGCGGGCGCGGCAGCCGGCTGCGGGGCGGCCTTGCGCTGGTCGATGTAGCCGAGGATGTCCTCCTTGGTCACCCGGCCGTGGGCACCAGTGCCGGACACCTCCTCGAGGTTGACGCCCTCCTTGGCGGCGATGTTGCGCACCAGCGGGCTGGAGAACTTCTTCAGCCGCTCTTCCTCGGACGCGGGCTCTCCTTCCGCACGCGCCGGAGCGGCCTCGGCGGCAGGCTTGGGTGCCGGCTCGGGCGAGGCGACCGCCGGTGCCGGCTCGCGGGCGGCCTCTTCCCGCTTCACCCCCTCGGGCTGGCCCGTTGCCGCCTCGGCCTCGGCCGCGGGCTGTGCGGGCTCGGCAGCCGCCGGTGCGCCCTCCTCTGCCGGCTCCGCCTGCTGCGCAGCGGGAGCCTCGGCAGCGCCTCCGGCCGCATCCCCGGCCCCGGCCTCGCCGATCATGGCGACCACCTGGTTGACCGGCACCGTCTCCCCTTCCTGGTTGCGGATCTCGAGCAGTGTGCCCGAGGCCGGGCTGGGGATCTCGGCGTCGACCTTGTCGGTCGAGATCTCGAACAGCGGCTGGTCGCGCTCTACATGGTCGCCGACCTTGACCAGCCACTTGGTAATGGTTCCTTCGGCGATCGACTCCCCCATCTGGGGCATCACGACTTCCGTAGCCATAAGCTCTGACTCCCCCGTCTCCGGTTGCTTCGAATTCAGGTCAATAGCTGGCCAGCTCCCGCACCTTGGCGACGAGCTTGTCCACGTTGGGCAGATAGGCGTCTTCGAGCGTCGGGCTGTAGGGGACCGGACTGTCCGGACAGCAGAGACGGACGACCGGTCCGTCCAGCCAGGAGAAGGCGCCCTCCGCGATGCGCGCCGACACCTCGCCGGCCACCGAGCCGGTCGTCTGCTCCTCGGTCAGGATGAGGGCCCGGCTCGTCTTCCGCACCGAGGCGAGGACGGTCTCCTCGTCCAGGGGCTTGACGGTGCGCAGGTCGAGGACTTCGAGGTCGATCCCTTCCGCTTCCAGCCGCCCGGCGGCCTCCAGGGCCACGTGAAGCATAGCACCGTAGGTGACGACCGACAGATCGCTCCCTTCGCGCGCCACCCGCGCCTTGCCGAGCGGTACCCGGTGGTCCGCCTCCGGCAGCTCGTCCTTGAGCCGCCGGTACAGAAATTTGTGCTCGAGGTACAGGACCGGATTCGGGTCGTGGATCGCCGCCCGCAGGAGGCCGTAGGCGTCCGTCACGGTCCCGGGGGCCACGATCTTGAGGCCTGGCGCATGCTGGAAATAGCTCTCCGGGTTGTCGCTGTGGAAGGCCGAGCCGCGCACACCGCCTCCCGCCGGGCCACGCACCACGAGCGGCACCGGCTGGCCCCAGCGGTAGTGGGTCTTCGCCGCGCCATTGACGAGTTGGTTGAAACCGCAGGCGATGAAGTCGATGAACTGCATCTCCACCACCGGCAGCATTCCCGTCATCGCCGCACCGATGGCGCAGCCGATCATCGCCGACTCGCTGATCGGCGTGTCGATGATCCGTTCTGATCCAAATTGGTCGAGCATCCCGGCGGTCACGCGGAAGGCGCCGCCGTAGGTGCCGATGTCCTGCCCAAGGAGGAAGACCCGCGGGTCCGCCTCGAGCTCGTGCCAGAGGGCCTGGCGGATGGCTTCCAGATAGGTGACCTGAGGCTGGGCCATCAGACCACCCCCTCGGCATAGACGCCCTCGAACGTCCGCTCGGCCGGCGGGAACGGCGAGGCGAGGGCCAGGTCGACCTCACGGCTCAGCTCCCGGTCGATCCCGGCCACGATCTGCCGCAGCTCCTCTTCAGTGGCCACACCCTGGGTCCGGAGGTGGCGCTCGAAGCGGTCGATGGGGTCCTTGCCGCGCCACTCGTCGAAGAGCTCTTGCGGCACGTAGCCGGCGTCGTCGTGCTCGGCGTGCCCCTTCATGCGGAACGTCTTGGCCTCGATGAGGCTCGGGCCGCCGCCCTGGCGCGCCCGGTCCACGGCGCGCTTCGTCGCCCCATGGACCGCGAGGACGTCGTTCCCGTCCACGGCCTCGCCCGGAATGCCATAGGCGGCCGCGCGGGTCACGATGTCCTTGATCCGCATCTGCCGCGAGGTCGGCGTCGAATAGGCCCAGCCGTTGTTCTCGGCGACGAGGACGAACGGCAGGTTGAGCACCGCGGCGAGGTTGAGGCCCTCATGAAAGTCGCCCGTGGAGGTCCCGCCATCGCCGATCCAGGTCATGGCCACGAGGTCTTTCTTCTGCATCCGCCCTGCCAGCGCCACGCCGGCCATGACGGGGATGAGGGCGCCGAGCATCGAGATCGGCGCGACGAGCCCGCGGGAGATGTCCCCGAAATGGGTGTTGCAGTCCTTGCCGCCGGTCGGGCTGTCGCTCCTGGCCATGTACTGCATCATGACCTCGCGCGGCTTGACCCCGCGCACCAGCATGGACCCGAGATTGCGGATCAGCGGCCCGGCGAAGTCCTGCGGCGCGAGCGCGAAGGCGCTCCCCACCGAGGTGGCCTCCTGGCCGCGGCTGGAATAGAGGCCGCCCACCACCTTGCCCTGCCGGTAGAGGTTGCCCAAGCGGTCCTCGGTCATGCGGGTGAGCTTCATGAATCGATAGAGATCGAGCTGCGCCTCGCGCGGCAGGTCGGTCTTCGCCAGCCGCTCGGTCTCCGGCTCCTGGGGATGCAGGGGGCCCCAGTTCTTGCTCAGCTTGGCCATGTGACTCCTCTGAGAACAGGGGCGCCGCGCGAGCGCCCCTTGGCGGACACGCTAGATATGGATCGTCTGGCCGGCCGCGGCGTGCGCGGCCTCCATCACGGCCTCGGACAGAGTCGGGTGCGCATGCATGGTGTGCATCAGCTCCTCGTTGGTACCTTCCATCTGCAGCGTCACACAGGCCTCGGCGATCAGGTCGGTGGCATGGGCGCCGATGATGTGGATGCCCAGCACCTCGTCGTACTTCTTGTCGCGCACGACCTTGACGAACCCCTCGGTCTTGCCGAGGATGCGCGCCTTGCCCAGCGCGCTCATCGGAAACTTGCCCGTCGCCACGTCGTAGCCGCGCTCCTTCGCCTTGGCCTCGGTCAGGCCGACGCTTGCCACTTCCGGCTCGCAATAGGTGCAGGACGGCACACGGTCGTAGTTGAGCGGATGCACCTTCTGCCCCGCCATGTGCTCGGCCGCGAGGATCCCCTCCGACGAGGCGACGTGGGCCAGCCACGGCGTGTTGATCACGTCGCCGATGGCATAGATGTGCGGCACCGCGGTCTGCAGATAGGGGTTGACCTTGACGTAGCCCCGCTCCAGCTCGATGCCCAGCGCTTCGAGGCCGATATTCTCGGTCACCGGCCGGCGGCCGATGGCGGAGAGCAGCAGCTCGGCTTCGACCGTGGCGGGCTTGCCGTCCTTCTCGGTCTGCTCGAGATGGAGCCGCACGCCGCCGTCGGTCTTCTCGAAGCCGGTCATCTTCGTGCCGGCCATCACCTTGATGCCCCGCTTGCGCAGCGCCTTCTGGAGATCGGCCGAGACCTCCTCGTCCTCGATCGGCAGGACGCGCGGCAGCATCTCGATCAGCGTGACCTCGGCGCCGAAGGAGCGGTAGATGGAGGCGAACTCCGTGCCCACCGCGCCCGCGCCAAGGACCGCGAGCGATTTCGGCACCTGCCGCAGCTCCAGGATGTGGTCCGAGTTGAGCACGCGCTCGCCGTCCGCCGGAGCGATCGGGATGTCGCGCGGCACCGAGCCGGTGGCGATCAGGATGAACCGGGCCCCGTAGGTCCCTTCGCCGTCCGGGCCCTCGACCAGCACCTCGTTGGGGCCGGCGAGACGGCCGCGCCCGCGCAGGCCGGTGACCTTGTTCTTTTTAAAGAGGAACTCGATGCCGCGGGCGTTGCTGTCCACCACCTTCTGCTTGCGGTCCTGGGCCGTGTTGATGTCGAGCACCGGCTCGCTTACCTGGATGCCCAGGCCCGCGGCCTCCTTGATCTCGTCGAACACCGCAGCGGTGTGGAGCAGCGCCTTGGTCGGGATGCATCCGCGGTGCGTGCAGGTGCCCCCGTACTTGGGGTCCTTCTCCACCACCGCGGTCTTGAGGCCGAGCTGGCCGGCGCGGATCCCCGCCACGTAGCCGCCCGGGCCGCTGCCGATGATGATCAGGTCGAAGTCTTCTCGCGCCATTTGATTTTGGATTTCCGATTTTGGATTTTGGATTGGGTCAGACGCCGGCGGGCTGCTCGGCGCGGGCTTCCACCGGAACCGCCCGGAAGCGGCCGGGCTTGTCCTCGGCCAGCCGCGCGCAGGGGACGTCGGGGTCGTGCTCGAAGATGCAGAGCCAGCCCTCGGCCGCGGCCTGCGGCAGCCATCTCTTCTTGTTGTCCAGGGTGGTCAGCGGATACAGGTCGTAGCTCATGATCCACGGATAGGGAACGTGAGTGGCCCGAGGCACCAGGTCCGCCCAGTAGACCGCCTTCCGCCCGCCGCCGCCGTCGATCAGGACGATGCACATGTCGGCGTTGTGGCCCGGCACCCGGACCGCCCGGACGCCGGGAATCGGCTCGGCCTCGTCGCCGAACAGCTCGACCACGCCGGCCTCGAAGAGCGGCTCCCAGTTCTGGGGGAAGTAGCTCGCCCGGTCCCGTTCGTTCGGGTTGCGCGCGTGCTCGACCTCGCCTCTCTGGAGCCAGTAGCGCGCCTTGGGAAAGGTCGGGACCAGCCGGCCACCGCGCGAGTCCTCGCGGGTGTTCCAGCCGCAGTGGTCGAAGTGCAGGTGGCTGAGGACCACGTGGGTGACGTCGCCCAGCTCGTAGCCGGCCTGGCGGATGGAGTCCGGGAGCCGCGTCGCGCTCTCGTCCATGGCGTACATCTGCCGGAACCGCGTGTCGTGTTTGTCGCCAATCCCGGTGTCGATCAGCAGGAGGTCGTTGCCGCGGGCGACCAGCAGGCAGTTGGTGGCCATGCCGATGCGGTTGCGGTCGTCCGGAGGGGCTTCCTTCTCCCAGAGCACCCGCGGCACGACGCCGAACATGGCGCCCCCGTCCAGGCGGAACCCGCCGTCACCCACCACCGTCAGATCGAAATCGCCGAGCTCCATCACGGCCGGAAGCATATCAGTCCTTGTGCGGGGGTGTGCCCGGCGCGTGGTGGTGCCCCGCCGGACCGTGCTCGGGTGCGCCTGCCTCGCCCGCCTGCCCTTCGAGCCCGGCTTCCCGGACCAGGGCCTGGTACTCTTCGGGCGAGAGCTTCGGCAACCTCTGCACGAAGGCGACGATCGCCCACACCGCATCGTCGTCATGGGTGACCCCGAAGCCGGGCATGCCCGTCATCTTGATGCCGTTCTTGACGACCCAGAAGAGCTCGCCGGGCTCCTCTTCGCCGGCTTCCTCGGAGAGCTCGGGCGGATAGGGGTTGAGCCCCTGGCCGATCTCCGAGATGGAGACTCCGGGCGCGCCGTGGCAGGTGACGCACATCTCGTGGTAGTGGATGAGGCCGGCGCGCAGCATCTCGGGGGTTGGATTGGAGACCGCGGCCGGCACCGGGACCTCCTCGGCCCGGCGGTGCACCGAGCGCTCCTGGGTGGTCTCGAGCACCCAGTGGATCAGGCCGGAGTCGGGGGTCGAAGCCGCTGCATCGTAGACCCCGGAATAAATGAAGGCCAATCCGGCAACGACCAGCACCAGCAGAAAGACTACGAGCGTCAGGACGGTTTTCATTTCGCCTCCCCTCCCGATAGAGTGGTGCCGATGGGAGATCGGTTTACGATCATGCCACGTCTCCGGACGCGGCGGCCAGAGCGAGGAAGACGGGGAGGGCTGCATGCCGTCGGATGAGGCCCCAGGCCTGGCGATCGTCCTCTCGGGCGGCGGCGCCCGGGCCGCCTATCAGGTGGGGGCTCTGCGCGCCCTGGCCCGCTGGTTCCCGGACGTGCGCTTCCCGATCATCACGGGGGTCTCCGCCGGCGCGATCAACGCCGCATTCCTCGGCGCCTTCGCCGGCTCCATGGCCGAGGCGGCTCAGGAGCTCTCGGGCCTGTGGAGCGCCCTGCACGTCGAGAACATCTTCCGGATGGACACCGGCGCCCTGACGCGCGAGGTTCTGCGCTGGCTGCGCGGCGCCAGGAATCCCTCCCCGGACGAGGGCTCCGGAATACGCGGCCTCGTCGACACCGATCCGCTGCGCGAGACGATCCATCGGGCCGCGACGACCGTCGACGGCGAGCTCATCGGCATCCAGCGCAACCTGGAGATGGGCAGGCTCCAGGCGATCGCCCTGACGGCCCTCAACTACGCCACCGGCCAGACCGTCACCTGGATCCAGGGCAGGCCCATGGTCCCGTGGGACCAGCCGCAGCGCCGCAGCCTCCACACCCGCATCACCGTCGAGCACGTGATGGCTTCGGCCGCGCTGCCGCTCGTCTTCCCGGCGGTGCGCCTGGGCGACGCCTGGTACGGCGACGGCGGCGTCCGCCTCTCGGCCCCGCTCGCCCCGGCCCTGCGCCTGGGAGCCAGCCGCATCCTCGCCGTCTCGCCGCGCTACGAGCAGAGCCTCGGAAGAGGCGGACCGGCCGCAGATCTCGGGCTATCCGCCCGCGGCGCAGATCCTCTCCCATCTGCTGGACTCCATCTTCCTGGACGTCCTCGACGAAGACGTGCGGCGGCTGGTGAGCCTCAACCGGCTGATCGAGAAGCTCCCGCCCGAGGAGCGCAACGGCATGCGATCGGTGGAGATCCGGGTCCTGCGCCCCTCGATCGACCTGGGCAAGATGGCCGTCGCCTACGAGCCGCGGCTGCCCGACCCCTTCCGCCTCCTCGCCCGCAGCCTCGGCAGCCACGAGAGCACGACGTCCGACTTCCTCTCCATGCTGATGTTCCAGCCCGACTACCTGGAACGGCTGATGGACCTCGGCGAGACCGACACCGAAAAGCGATTGCCGGAGCTGCGGGAGCTGCTGGAGCCCTAAGCCCCTCACCCCCGGCCCCTCTCCCAACCGCCCCCCCTTCCCACCGGGAGAGGGGAGGAAAGCTGTCCAAGGACCGATTTCTTCTCGTTTCTTCCCCCCTCTCCCGCGGGTCGGGAGGGCGGATGGGAGAGGGGGGCCAGGGGGGTGAGGGGCCCCTACGCGATCGTCACCTCGTCGGAGAGGTAGACGTCCTGGATGGCGTGGAAGAGCTCGACGCCCTCCTTCAGGGGACGCTGGAAGGCCTTGCGTCCTGAGATCAGGCCGCAGCCGCCGGCGCGCTTGTTGATGACCGCGGTGCGCACCGCCTGGGCCAGGTCGTCCTGCCCCTTGGACTCGCCGCCCGAGTTGATCAGGCCGGCGCGGCCCAGGTAGCAGTTCGCCACCTGCCAGCGGTTCCAGTCGATCGGATGGTCGGCCACGATCTCGCCATAGACCTTCGGGTGGGTCTTGCCGAACTTGAGCGCGTTGTAGCCGCCGTTGTTCGTCGCCTGCTTCTGCTTGACGATGTCCGCCTGGATGGTCGCGGCGAGGTGGTTCGCCTGGCCGGTCAGGTCGGCCGAGGTGTGGTAATCGACCCCGTCCTTCTTGAAGGCGTTGTTGCGGGTGTAGGCCCAGAGGACGGTCGCCATGCCAAGCTCGTGCGCGCGATAGAAGACCTCGGAGATCTCGACGATCTCGCGGCCGGCGTCCTCCGAGCCAAAGTAGATCGTGGCGCCGACGGCCGCCGCACCCATGTTCCAGGCCTGCTCCACGTGCCCGAAGAGGATCTGCTGGTACTGGTTGGGGTAGGTCAGCAGCTCGTTGTGGTTGAGCTTGGCGATGAACGGGATCTTGTGCGCGTATTTGCGGGCGATCGCACCGAGGACGCCGACGGTCGAAGCCACGGCATTGCAGCCGGCCTCGATGGCGAACTTGACGATGTTCTCCGGCTCCAGGTAGTCGAGGTTGGGCGCGAACGATGCCGCGGCCGAATGCTCGACCCCCTGGTCGACCGGCAGGATCGAGAGGTAGCCCGTCCCCGCCAGGCGGCCGGTGCCGTAGAGCCGCTGCAGGTTGACGAGCACCTGCGGCTTGCGGTCGGACGTCCCCCACGCCCGGTCGACGTGGTCTGGACCCGGCAGGATGAGCCGTTCCTTGGGGATGCCTGTGCAGGTGTAGGACAGGAGGCTGTCCGCCTCATCGCCCAGCAGACCGGCGATCCGGTCGAGGCTGCTGCTCCCAACGCGTTCCATCGTGGCCATGTGCGGTCTTCCTCCTTCGGTCCTGGCGGTGCCGTAGCGACCGTCAGGGTATGTTATGGCCGGAAGGAACGCATGTCCACGCCCCAACGCTTCCACCGCCTCCGCGAGACCCTCGATCAGAGGCAACCGGACCTGACGGTCCTCCTGGAAAACGTGGAAGTGCCGCGCAACCTCGCCGCCATCGTGCGCAGCGCCGATGCGGTGGGCGTCTTCGAGGTCCACGCGGTCTGGCCCAAGGGAAAGCTCCAGATCTCCCGGCCCGCCTCGGGAGGGAATCGCCGCTGGGTGCCGGTACGCAAGCACAGGACGCTGGCCGACGCGGTCTCCCGCCTCCGCGAGCGCGGTCTGCGATTGCTGGCCGCTCACCCTGGCGAGAGCGCCACGGACTTCCGCCAGGTGGACTATCTCCGCCCGACCGCCCTCCTCCTGGGCAACGAGGACTGGGGTGTGACCTCCGAGGCCCGGGAGGCGGCCGACGAGCTCGTCATCATCCCCATGGAGGGGATGGGGACCTCACTCAACGTCTCGGTCGCCGCCGCTCTGCTCCTCTTCGAAGCCCAGCGCCAGCGCCGGGCCGCCGGTTTCTACGACCAGCCGCGGCTTGATGCGGATGTTTATGCGAAGACTCTATTCGAGTGGATGTATCCGAAGCTGGCGGCACTCTGCCGTCGGCACGGGGCGCCGTATCCTCCTCTCGGCCCGGACGGGGAGATCCTGGGTCCGGTGCCGCGGTGATCACCCCCGTAGGCGCTGACTTTTCGCCGGAGGGAACCCTGGGAGCGCCGGCGTCCCGCCGGCCCAGAGCTTCGCCGGTAGTTTGGGCATCGCCAGACGCCACCGCCGTTCCAGCTATAGGTAGCCCCATCTCCTCCCCAGGTCGTACTCGTCGGTCCTCGAGGGATCGGTGATCACGAACTGCCAAAGTTGCCGCACCTGCCCGAGAGAGTTCACCAGCCCCGATTCCGAGTGCGGAAACTGCTCAGACTGGTGCTGATGGGCCTAGGCGCGGCCCCCGAAGGCGCCGGTATTCTCAGAGCACCAACTACGTTCGGGTTCGTCACAAATTAACTGTCTCAACTCTATCGCGAGTCTCAAGTGGTCCCCGTGGAGACTCCCAGTGGCCCCGCGGCACCGGCAGGGTTCACCACGGGACCAGGGACGCTCCTTGCGGTGGCTCCCAGTGGCCCCGCGGCACCGGCAGGGTTCACCACGGGACCAGGGACGCTCCTTGCGGTGGCTCCCAGTGGCCCCGCGGCACCGGCAGGGTTCACCACGGGACCAGGGACGCTCACTGCGGTGGCTCACAGTGGTCCCGCGGCACCGGCAGGAGCCACCACGGGACCATGGACGCTCACTGCGGTGGCTCGCTGTGGTCCCGCGGCACCGGCAGGAGCCACCACGGGACCATGGACGCTCACTGCGGTGGCTCGCTGTGGTCCCGCGGGACCGGCAGGAGCCACCACGGGACCATAGACGCTCACTGCGGTGACTCGCAGTGGTCCCGCGGGACCGGCAGGAGTCACCACGGGACCATAGACGCTCACTGCGGTGACTCGCGATGGTCCCGCGGCGTGCAGCCTCCCTGCCCCCAGATCCTTCGCTACGCTCAGGATGACACGACGGTCTGGGGTCCCATTACAGACCTTGTCAGCTCGCTAGAAGGCCACGTTGAAGAGCCGAAATTGAGACACTTATTTTGTGACGAGCCCTAGCTTTGCGCCGAAGGAAATCCTGGGAGCCCGACTTCCCGCCGGCCCAGAGCTGCGGCGGGCGCCGGCCCCGATTCACGGTGAACCGGCTCTGGTTTGCCGCGAACGCGGGCTGATTCACGATAAACCGGCCCTCATCGCGGCGATCCGGCCGCGGTTCGTCATGATCTCGGCCCGATTCGCCGTGAACCGGCCCGATTCGCCGTGACCGCGAAGTCGTTTCCCGTGAATCGGCCCTCGTTCTTCATGAATCGGCCGCGTTCGCGGCGTCTCGTCTCCGTTCACGGTGAATCACGACCGGTTCACCACGATCCGCCCTGGAATCCTGGGAGCGTCGGCGCTCCCAGGGCCACCCTCCCCACCAGAGCAAAGTTAGTGCGTATGGGGCTAGGGGGTGAGGACCCGCAGGATCGCCGAGGCCGACCTGTCGACGTCATCCTCGGTGGTCGACCAGTTCGACACCGAGATCCGCATCGCGGCCAGGCCGTGCCAGGTGGTGCCGCCGAGCCAGCAGGTGCCGTCCGCCTGGACGCGGGCGATGACCTCGCGGGTGAACGCGTCGGCGTCTCCGCCTCCTGGTGGATGGAAACGGATCAGCACTTGGTTCAGGACGACCTCGTTGAGGACCTCGACGTCCGGGGCCTGCCGCAGCCGGTCCGCCATCCGCCGGGCGAGAGCGCAGCAGCGCTCGACGAGGCCCACCGCGCCGGCACGGCCGAGCGACCGGAGGGCGGCCCAGACCGTAAAGCCTCGGGCACGCCGGGAAAACTCCGGAACCCAGTCGAACGGGTCGCGCTCGCGGCCGGCAGTCTGGACGAGGTAGGAGGCCGTGATCGTCATGGCCGCCCGGTGCGGCTCGGGGTCTTTCACAATGGCGATCCCCGAGTCATAAGGAACATTGAGCCATTTGTGGGCATCCACGGCCCAGGAGTCGGCCTGGTCGGCTCCCGCGGCGAGGTGCGCCAGTTCCGGGCTCACCCGCGCCCACAAGCCGAAAGCGCCGTCCACGTGAAGCCAGCCGCCCCACTCCCGCACGGCCTCGGCGATCTCGGCCAGTGGATCGAAGGCGCCGGTGTTCACATTGCCCGCCTGGGCGCAGACGATCAGGGGTCCCGTGCACGAGCGGAGAACCTCCGCAAGCGCGTCCGCCCGCATCCGGCCCTGGCCGTCGCA
The DNA here is from genome assembly GCA_963842525.1 of uncultured Holophagales bacterium. Lineage (GTDB taxonomy): Bacteria > Acidobacteriota > Thermoanaerobaculia > Multivoradales > UBA5704 > UBA5704. The sequence goes on along the minus strand of CAWJGT010000003.1, from coordinate 1,335,462 downwards.
CGGCACCCGCTTCACCCTTTCCCGGCCGAGCCCCAGCATCTGGAGGGCGGCGAGGATGGTGACGTGCGCTTCGTCACCCAGGACCACGTCGATCTCCGGCGCCGCGAACAGGCCGCGCAGCTCGACATCCCAACCGGTGCGGGCCAGCACGGCATGGCGGGCTGCGGCGAGGCAGGTGAAGTTGGCCATCATGGCCCCTGTCGCGAACCCGACGCTGGCCCCAGGCGGCAGTCCGAGCAGCTCGAGCAGCCAGCCCGCGGCGATCTCCTCGGCGACCGCATTGGCGGGCGAGGTGACGTAGAGCGTGGCGTTCTGGTCCCAGGTCGAGGTGAGCCAGTCCGCAGCCAGGGTCGCGGGCAGGTGTCCCCCGATGACGAACCCGAAATAGCGGGGGCCGGCCATTCCTACGAGCCCGGGATCGGCGGCCCGGGCGAGGTGCTCGACGGTGGCTCGGGCATCCTCTCCAGTCTCCGGCAGAGGCCCGCCGAGGGCGGTCCGCAGCTCTTCGATCGACGCCACGGGACCGACGCGCCGGTCCGGCAGGCCCTCCAGGAACTCGACGGCGAGCTTCGCCGTGCGCCGCAAGAGATCCGCCTCGTTCATGGTTTCCTCCGCCTCTCCCAGACCGCCCGCGAGACATCCGCGATGACCTGATTCGCCTTCTTCTCGTCCTGGATGCCGGAGGTCAGGACGACCAGGACATACGGTTTCTCGCCCGGCGGGAAGACGATGGCAGCATCGTGGTGGATGGCCGTGATGTCGCCCGTCTTGTGGGCCACCGGCACGCCCTGGGGCAGGCCGGCCGGGATCTTCTCGTTGAATTCCTGGGCCTTCAGGATCTCGAGCATCTTCTGCCGAGAGGGTTCCGAAAAGACGTCCCCCTCCAGGACGGCCTTGAGGGCGATTGCCAGATCCTTTGCAGTCACCCGGTTGTTGAGCCGCGCGTCAAAGGCTTTCTGATCCTCGACACCGCGCAGGACCAGGATGTCGTAGGCGCCGAGCCGCCGCATCAGGTCGGTCGCGGTGCTCGCGCCGATCCGCTCGATCAGAAGATTGGTGGCGAGGTTCGAGCTGCGGACGATCATCCGCCGGATCAACTCCTCCAGCGGCCGGCTCTGCCCGAGGGCCTGATAGAGGTCGGAGTCGCCGTCCTCCTTCGGATCGAGCGCGTAGGGAGAGCCGTCGACGATGCTCGGGAACTCGTTGCGCACCATGACCGGCTCGTCGAGCCGTAGCCGCCCCGCGTCGACCGCCTCGAAGAGGGCCATCATGACGGGCACCTTCATCGTGCTCGCGGCATGAACAGGTTCGGTGTCATGGAAGGCGAGCCGGGCTCCCGTGCCGAAGTTCTCGTAGGCGACCGAGACGCCTCCCCTGCTCTGCGCCGCGATCCACTCGATCCGCCCGGGCAGGGAGTCAATCGGGAAGCGGCTGGCGGAGCAGGCAGCCAGAGGGAGGATCAGGATTGCCAGGGCAAAGAGCGGTCGCATGCGAACGGGTCTCCTTCTGCAAAGATGAGGCAGCGCGATCCCGCCCGGGCATGAATGCCCGGGCTAGGAACAGCGCCGGGTGAACCCGGCTACAAGCCCCATTCATGGGGCGCTGTTGCTAGCCCGGCGATTCATCGCCGGGCTCCGGGGACGCCAGGGCCTCTCAAAGGGCCGCTTCATCCTACAGCAGCGAGAGCTGGCGCTCGCCGGGACCGTATCGCTCCAGATACCCCGTCAGCCGGAGCTTGCGGCGGGCGCTCTCGCTGCTCATGTAGCGGATGGTGCCGAAGACCGGCCGCTCGGGCGGCCAGGGACGGTCGTAGCGGCCCAGGCACCAGAAGATGCCGCTGTAGGAGCTCGGGTCGCGGCCGTCCAGGGCGTATTTGTTGTTGAGGTGGATCAGGACCTCCAGCGCCTCCCGCGGGTTGGCCGTCCAGTGGAGGACCTTCTTGCCCCAGAGCATCCGCAGATAGTTATGCATGCGCCCATCGCGGACGAGCTGCCGCTGGGCCGCGTTCCACAGCTCGTCGTGGGTCCGGGCTCCCTCGAATTCGGCGAGGTCGTAGAGGTGCGGCCGGCGGTCCTTTTCGTGCATCTCCAGGGTCCGCCGCGCCCAGTCCGGCAGCGACTCGTACCGGTCATGGTCGTCCCGCCGGGACGCCAAGTTGTAGCCGAGCTCCCGCCAGGTGACCGCCTCGTCGAGGAACTTCTCGGCGGCGGGGCTCATCCCCCACCACCCTTCCTTCGCCCCCCGAGCCGAGCCGCCAAGCCGCTCCGGCGACCACCGCTCGCGGGCCACGAGAGCATCGAAGATCTGGTGGGTGGAGACCTGGCCGAAGTGCAGGTAGGGAGACAGGCCGCTCGCCGCGTCGTCGTCCGGATGGTTGCGCCCCTCGCCGTAGCTTTCGAGCCGCTCGTCCAGAAAGCGTTCGAGGATCGCGGCCCCGGCCACCTCCCCACCCCGCACCCCAGGCACCGGCTGCACCGTGTGGTCGATGGGCAGCTCCGCCAACGATGCCTTCGCGGAAGCGGCCGGCCAGCGGCGGGTGATCTCCACAGGTAGAGCGGCAAGACGTTTCGGGAGCTGCGTGAGCGGATCCTCGGCCGGCAGATCCGCCAGGTGCTCCGGCAGCAGGCGTTGGAGGCTACGACGAAGGTCAACCGCCGTTCCAAAGACCTTGTCCACAGCGCGCAATGGGAGAAGGCCGTTCGAGTCCACCTTTTCGAGGCGAACCGGCACCTGCCCGGCCGCGGCGCACACTGCTCGGAGGAGGAAGAGGATCGGCGCATCGTCCGCCACCACCACGCAGGCCCGTTCGGCCAGTGCGGCGACCAGACCCTTGCCCGCCCCCAGGGATGGCTCGACGTAGGGGTAATAGAGGATCTTCGACTTCGCAAGCCTCCGGGCATGGTCGGCCATGCCATCCAGCACGAAGCGATGGAAGCGGTCGCTTGCCCAGGGATAGCCGCAGCGCAGCGCCTCCAGGATCACCAACGGCCGGCCGAGCTCGCGAGCCCAGCCCGCGGCGCGTTCCAGGGCGAAATTCCAGCCCAGGCGCCGGAAGGCCGTCATCCAGTAGAGGACGTAGTCCCCGTCCGGCCGGACCGGGGCGCGGTTGCAGCTCTCGATGCGGATTTCGGGAACGCCTGTCACAGGATCTCAGGCACAGACTCTCCCCGGTAGATGCTGAAGAAAACCCAGTCCTCAAGGGCCTTGACCAGGTTCCGACGGCAGTCTTCGAGTGTCGAGCCGGTCGCCCAGACTCCCTGGATTTCAGGAATCTCCCCGTAGTAGGGCTCCTCGTCTTCAATCTTCTCGTACGTGGCCCGATCCAGAGCGGCGTTCAGGTAGTTGAGCAGCATGATCTGTCTAATCTACCACCAGCACGCCGGCCTCAATCATCCTCCCCCGACTCCATCCCCAACCGGGCCAGGAGGTTCTGAAGGACGCGGGCGGTCAGGCCCCAGATCTGGCGGTTGCCGATGTGGTAGATGCGGATCTGGCGGTTGACGCCGTTGATCTTGACGGTGCGCTCCTCGACGAGCCGCGGATTGGCGAAGGCGGCCAGGGGGAGGCTGAAGACTTCGGCGATCTCTCCGGCGTTCGGGATGGCTTCGAAGTTGTGCGGGATCGCGCCAACACAGGGGATGACCCGGAAGCCGGCGGGCGACTCCTGCTCGTCGAGGTGGCCCAGGGGGAGGACCAGCTTCGGATCGAGACCGATCTCCTCGTGCGCCTCCCGGACCGCCGCCGCCCAGGGGTCTTCCTTGAGCTCGCGGCCCCCTCCGGGGAAGGCGATCTGGCTGCGGTGGCTCGGCAGGGTGTCGGTCCGCTTGGTGAGGACGGTCCACAGCTCGCCCGCATCCACGTAGAGCGGCACCAGGACCGAAGCCTGCCGCAGGTCGCTCGCCGGCAGGCGTTTCGGCGGCGGTGTGGACAGCCGGTCGCGGAGCTCCAGGATCCAGCTCTTCGGTTGCTGCTCCATCGTCACTCCCCGCCTCTTTGTATCAAATCTCCGCCGGCGGGACGGATCTGGACACCGATCGGCACCAGAGGAGCGCCGGGGAGGCGCAGGTCCAGCTCATAGAGGTAGTAGTCGTCCCAGGTCCACCACATGGGGTGGACGGCGCGGGGATTCCCGAGCGGCACCTCGAAGGTGATGGAGCCGTCCGCGAGGAGCGCGCTGGGCCGGAGGTCCTTGCCCTCGATCTCCAGGTGCGTGGGCGCCTCCGGGCCAAAGGTGATGTACACCCCTTCGATGGGCTGCGGGCTGCCGACGAGGAGGCTGCCGGTGGTGTTGCCGATCAGGCGCAGGCGCCCTGCGCCCTCGGTGCGGTAGACGTTGTGGTTCAGGAGCTTGAGCCAGAGGCCGTTCTCGGCCACGTCCTGTCCCCCGGGGATGTGGCTCTGGGTGGTCTCGTACGGGAGCCACTGCCGGGCGATCCTGGAGATGTGGCGATACCGCCCGTCCTCCCCCACCGGGAATGCGGTCGGATGCCGCCAGAACGGGTGGAGGAAGACGGCCGAGAGCGCAAGGACCAGGGCTCCCGAGACCAGGCGGATCGGCCGGACGGCCATGAACCAGAAAGCCGGATAGAGGGGCAGGAAATAGCGGTTCGCAATGGCGCCGCCGCCGCCATAGAAGTTGAACGGGCGCAGCACGAAGAAGCCGAGCACAGCCAGGGCCACCGCGAGCGGGAGCGCCCAGCGCCCCCGCTCCCGCCCAAAGGCCAGGAATCCGAGGAGCAGCGGCAGGTAGTAGGGCAGGACGCCGACGTTCTGTCCTACCAGGAAGTAGAGCGTGTTCCAGCCGAGCAGCTTGGCGTCGAAGCTCGGCGCGATCCCTCCTTCCTGGAGCCAGGAGGTGTTCCCCCACCGCTCCAGGGACTGCTGCCACTGGCTCGCCGGGAAGTCGACTTCTGGATATCCGGTGCGCGGATAGAACCCCTGGCGCTGGCCGCCGTAGCCGCTCCAGGAGCCGCCCGAAGACCATTGGACAGCCGCCGTGATCAGGAGGAGGAGCGCCGCACCCGTGACCAGCCCGGAGAGCGCGGATGATTTGCGGGTGCGGGTGCGGCCTCCAGCTCCGAACGCCGCGACGGCCGCCGGCAGGAGGAGGGCCAGGTAGAAGGGCCGGAAGGCGCCGGCCACTGCGAGCAGCAGGCCGGCCAGGAGCCAGCGCCAGAAGACCGGACGCATCCGTTCGTTCTCATAGACCTCGGAGAGGTCGTCCTTCGGGCGCTCGCCGCCGTACACCAGGGCGAAGCCGGCCGCGGTGGTGGCCAGCAGGAAGAGGTCCGCATGGACCCAGAAGGCATAGGAGAAGGCCACCGAGCCGAAAATGAAGACGGCCACCCAGAGCGGAGCGAGGTTTCCGACGCGTTTGCGCAGGGTCCAGGCCGCGAGCACCGCCGCCGCGGCCAGGAAGAGCACGTTGGCGATTAATCCGCCGCGCACGGGGGCGGCCCGCACGAACGGCGCAATGGCGAGCGCGTAGAGGAACGGCTTGCCATAGGTGAGATGGGTCCCGCCGTCCCGGCTCTGGAGGATCAGACCGTCCGGCGGCCCGCCCCACTGCTGGACGAAGCGGTCATAGTCGGCCCGCGTGTAGGCGAGGTCGAAGTCCCAGGCCAGGCTCGCCGCCTGCATGGCATAGGTGGCTTCGTCGCCCACCAGGGAGGGGCGCCCGGCGCGGTCGAAGCGGAAGGCGCCGACCAGGGTCAGCAGAAGCAGGATCGCGAGCACGGCCCAGGCGAGGAGGGCGGAGGGGAGACGGGTTGAAGACCGGGACGAAGACTGCATCAGGCGATCTCCAGGCCGGCCGGACGCGCTGTCCTCACCCCCGGCCCCTCTCCCATCTCCCACCCTTCGCCCCCGGGAGAGGGGAGTATTAGTTTCAAAGACATCTGCCTGGCTCTTCTCCCCTCTCCCGGCGGATCGGGAGGGGGATGGGAGAGGGGGGTCCGGGGGTGAGGGGCTCTCACAGCCGCCGCTCCCAATACGGCCCGCCGTACTTCGAGATGCCCAAGCCCGCCGAACAGGTGCGGCTCGATCCAGAGCCAGGACGGCCCAGGGGGCCGGCGCACGTCGGTCTCGAAGACCGCCTCCTCGCCGGGCAGCAGGTCGCGCGGCAGGGCGAGCCAGCGGCGGTTCGCGAGGAGGTCCTCCTCCATCCGCGAAGAGCTTGACCACCACGGCGATGCCGCCCGGCCCCTTCTCTCCCGCTAGCCAGCGGGCGAAGCCGGTGTTGCGCAACCGGATGCGGAGCCGCCGCCGCTCTCCAGCGGGCCAGGGGAGATCGGCTCCCTGGATCTCCATCGTGCCTTCGAGCCGCCCCCAGGCGAGGCTGCTCGGCGGCGGCACGTCGGGCTTTCCTCCCGGCAGGTCTCCCGGCGGCGGCAGGTCGCGCCACTCCTCGACGGCCTCGATCACCGCGGCGGCCGACCGCGCCGGGTCGTGTTGGGTCCGCACGTGCTCGCGTGCGGCCTCCCCCATGGCCCGCAGGCGGGCCGGATCGGTCAGCAGCTCGCGCAGAAGCGCCGGCAGGGCCTCCGCTTCCTCGTCCCCCAGCGGCACCCGCAGGGCGATTTCACGGGGAAGGTCCGTGAACTGGGCGTAGTCCGAGACCACGGCCGGGCAGCCCAGGGCCATCACCCGCAGCAGGGACGCAGAGGTCTCGCCGGCGGTCGGATAGCGAAGGTTCAGGCAGAGGTCGACGGCCGCGATGGCGGCCTCGAAGTCCTCGTAGGGCAGGAAATCGGTGAGGTGGACCCGGTCGGCCACGCCGGCCTGGCGGGCGTCCTTCAGGAGATCGATCATGGGCGAGACCTCGCCGACGATCAGCAGATGGACCCGCTCGAGCCCGGGCGCGGCCAGGGCGCGGATCACCGCGCCGGTCCGCTTGATGGGCGTCTGGAACCCGAAGGAGCCGAGGACCGGCTGGTCGAGCGGGAGCCCGAAGCGCACGCGGAGGCGGCGCCCGGCCGCCGGATCGACCGGCGGCGGCATCGGAATGCCCATGGAGAGGGCGCGCACGCGGATCTCGGGGTCCTCCTCCCGGATCACCCCCGCGGCCCACTGGCTGTGGACGAGCACGCCGCGCTGGCGCCGCAGGAGGGTCCGGTGGGCCGGCAGGGCGAAGACCGGCGCGTCCCCCCAGGCTCCCCAGCGCTTCACCACCGCCGCGGTCTCCCCGACCCAGCCGTGATCGGCGCGCAGCCGCTCGACATAGGGATCGAAGAGATGGCGGCCCAGGGTGACGTCGAGCAGGATGTGGTGCAGCAGGATGTCGTGCAGGGTCAGCACCCCGGGGAGACGCAGCGCGAGGTCGAGCACCCCCTCGTGCCAGCGGTTGTTGCCCATCTGGTAGAGAGGGAGGCGCTCGCCAGCTTTGTCCCCACCGGCCTGCTCGAGCCCGGCGACCGGCCATTGCGCTTCGACCTCTGGAGCGACCGGCTGGCCGGGCAGTCGGATCAGGCGCACGTCGGCCAGTGCCGACAGATGCGGCAGCAGGTCGACGCTGTAGTCGGCGATGCCGGAGCGGACGGGTGGGAGGGGGGAGACGTAGTCGAGGTGGAACACAACACGCTCCCCCGCTCGCGGAGGTTAGAACGCCAGATCGTCCTTGCCCGGAGCAGCCATCTGCCCCTTGAGCCAGGCTTCGATGAAGGGATCGACGTTGCCGTCCAGGACCCGGCTGGCGTCGCCGACCTCGGCGCCGGTGCGGTGGTCCTTCACCAGACGGTAGGGGTGGAGGACGTAGCTGCGGATCTGGCTGCCCCAGGAGTTGTCCATCTTCTTGCCCTCGCGCTCGGCTTGCTCGGCCTGGCGCTTCTGCATCTCGCGGTCGTACAGCCGCGAGCGCAGGACCTTCATGGCCATCGCCCGGTTCTTGATCTGGCTCCGCTCGTTCTGGCAGGCCACCACGATCCCGCTCGGCATATGGGTGATGCGCACTGCCGATTCGGTCTTGTTGACGTGCTGGCCGCCGGCCCCCGAGGACCGGTAGGTGTCGATCTTCAGGTCCTTGTCGTCGATGTTGATCTCGATGGTGTCGTCGACCTCCGGATAGACGTCGACCGAGGCGAAGGAGGTGTGGCGCCGCGCCTGGAAGTTGAACGGGCTGATGCGCACCAGGCGGTGGACGCCGGCCTCGCCCGAAAGGTAACCATAGGCGTTGGGACCGCGGACGGCGAAGACGGCGCTCTTGATGCCGGCCTCCTCGCCCTCCTGCCGGTCGAGCATTTCGACTTGATGGTCGTGCTGCTCGGCCCAGCGCAGGTACATGCGCAGGAGCATCTCGGCCCAGTCCTGGGACTCGGTGCCGCCGGCGCCGGGGTGGATGGCGACGATGGCGTTCTTGTCGTCATCGGGCCCGGAGAGCTTGAGCTTCCAGCTCCAGCTTTTCCAGCTCTCCCTGGAGCCGGTCGAGGAAGCGGCCGAATTCGTCGTCGGACTCGCCCTCCTCCAAGAGCTGGCGCCAGGTCTCGAGCTCGTCGGCGTCAGAGCGCAGGCGGTTCAGGGTCTGGATGCGCCGCTCGAGCTGGCGGCGCTGCTGCATGATGGACGCGTGCTGGGTGGGGTTGTTCCAGAAGCCGTCCTGCTGCATCTGCCGGTCGATGTCCGACATCTGCTGCTCGAGGCCGGCTTCTTCAAAGATACCCCCGGATATTGGTGAGCTGCTCGGCGAGCATGTCGATCCGCTGTTGAACGTCAGAGGCAATCATGGTCGTTCTCCTCCCGGCGAATATATCGTAACCGGCGGGGCGTCTATTCCCGCGGAATTCAGAGCCAGTTCTCGACGGAAAGCTCCGGGAGGGCGTCGAAGTCCTTATCCGAAGTGAGGAGGGTCATGCCGCACTGGCGTGCGAGGGCTGCCAGCATCATATCGACCTGAGAGCAGACGCAACCGCGGCGCTGGAGCTGATGAAAGACATCACCGTAGAGCCGTGCTGTGGTCAGATCCAGGGGCCAGATCTGAATTTTCTCGAGGAACCGCGACAGGATCTTGCGGTAGTACTGAGGATCGCGAACGCGCGGAATCCCCCTCTCCAGCTCACACAGAGCAGGAACACAGGTCCCTATCCGAGCCCCCATCTTCTGCATCCACACAATGCGTTCCCGCAGATGGGAACCCGGCGTAACCGCGACGCTCAGATGGTTGGTGTCCAGGAGAAATTGCACGCTCAGCTCAGGCCCATTTGCCGCCGGACGTATTCCTTGGCCTCCCGGTTGGCCTCGGCCAGTGCAGCCTGCAGGCGCTCAAAGTCCTCTGGAGGGATCTTCGAGGCCATTTCATCGATCTCTCGCGACCATGCGTCGAGGTCGTCCGGGACGGGGGGAGCAGCCTCTATGATGAGCTCCTGCCCCTCTGACCAGTTATCCGGCAAGATGGACTCTGGCTGAATGACGCCAGCCCTCAAGGTTGCTTTGACCATCTCCCACCTCCTGAGCAGCCCGGTCAGCCTTCGGCGCGCCCGCGGGCAAAATATACCATGGAAACCGCCACCACCGCCACCAGCGTGCACAGGATCGGCACCAGCCAGGGTTGCCGGGCGTAGGGGGTGAGGCCGCTCTTGCCGACGACCCAGCGGCTGATGACGCCTTCCTGGAAGACGTCGATCTGCTCCCAGACCGAGCCGTCCGAGCCGACCACGGCGGAGACGCCGGTGATGGCGGCGCGCAGCAGCGGCCGGCGGTTCTCGGCGGCGCGGAAGCGGGCGGCGCGGAAGTGCTGCCACGGCGCGGCCGTGTCGCCATACCAGGCGTCATTGGTGATCGTCACCAGGATCGTGGCCCCGGCGCGCGTGAGGTCCACGACCTCGTCGGGGAAGACGATCTCGTAGCAGATGGACATGCCGAGCTTGTCCTCCCGCAGCGGCAGGTCCAGCAGGGTGAGCTGATCGGCCCGGCGGAAGTCTCCGGCATTCCTCGCCAGCTTGTCCATCCAGGAGAAGAGCCCCTTGAAAGGGATGTACTCGCCGAATGGCACCAGGTGCCGCTTGTCGTAGCGCGCCACCCTCCCCCCGGGCGCCAGGAGATAGGCCGAGTTGTAAAACGAATCACCCACCGGATGGCTCGAATTGAAGAGCACGGTGCAGCCCCGCGCCACCATCTCCTGGAGGTCCTGAGCCAGGGCAGGGTCCCGCGCATAGGAGAAGGGCCAGGCCGCGCTCTCGGGCCAGATGACCAGGGTACCGGGCCGGCAATTCTTCGTCGAAAGGTCGATCACCTTGCGGTAGTTGCGGAGCACCGCCTGCTCGTCCCAGACAGTCAGGTTCGGGATGTTCGGCTGGAGCAGCCGCACCGGCAGGCCCACCTCGGGCAATGCCTGCGTCGCCAGGGCATCGGCTTCCGACAGGCGCGTGCTCCAGCGGGCCGCGACGGGCAGGAGGAGCAGCGGCACCGCGAACGCGACGGCGACCGGCTCCCACCGCCGGCTCTCCACAGCGGCCGCCACCCCCACGCTCGTCAGCAGGACCAGGAACGAGATCCCGTACGGACCGGTCCACGCGGCGAGCGGCAGGGCCCCCGCCACGTCCACCCAGGCGTAGGCCGCGAGGTTCCAGGGAAAACCGCCGAAGAGATAGGTGCGCAGCCATTCGAGGGCCACCCAGAGCGCGGGCAGGGCGAGCAGCCGCCAACCCGGCCACCCCGGAAATTGCCGCCAGATCCGACCGCCGAGCCAGCCGAAGACCGCCTGGAAGCCCGCGAGATAGGCCGCGAGCAGACCGTTCAGCGGAACCGCCAGGGGCCAAGCGATGCCGCCGTAGGACACCAGGGTCGGCGAGATCCAGAACAGCGCCACCATCCAGCCCACGAAGCCGTGGACGAAGGCGAGCCGGCCGGCGTTGCGAAAACGGAAAAGCAGGAACAGCGGAGCGAGCGCAAACCAGGAGGCGACCTCGAACGGGTCGCGGCCGAAGCACAGCCCCCACAGGACGCCGCCAACGATGGCGACGAGGTAGGGGATCACTCCTCGGTGACCCAGGTGTCGAGCTTGAATCCCTTGCGCACCTGCTCGGCGACCTTCTGAGCCCGGTCACGCGTATCGAAGGGTCCGATGCGGACACGATACATGGTGCGTCCGCCGACCTCGACCGGCGAGAGGTAGGCCTTGTGGCCTCCCCCCGCCAGCCGCTCGCGGATCTTCTCCGCCTGGTCCTTCTCGGACGACGAGAAGACCTGGATCACCATCCGCCCCGCCGCGGTGTCCGCAGCGGGCACAGGGGTAGGAGACGGGGGCGTGGTCCGCTGCGGGCGCGCCGGCTCCTCGCCCCCCTCTTCCGGGAAGGTCACCCGAGGCTTGTCCGGCGTACGGTCCGGACGCGCGGGCGCCGGGGTCGGCTCGACCCTCCGCGGGGCGGGCTCCTCCTCCCCCTCCTCCTCGCCGGCGCCGAAGTCTTCCGCCAGGGTGGTGCCGGTCTGCTCGGGCCGGGGCGTCGGCTCCGCCGGCGGCTGCGCGGGGCTCCCCTGCGCCTGGTCGGACTCGAAGAACTCGAGCTCCTCGAGGTTCTGCCCTTCCTTCGTCTCTTCCTCCTGCTGCGGCGGCGTGTTGCGGACCATCTGATCGGCCGCCCGCACACCGCTCTCGCGGCCGATCCAGACGCCCGAGAAGAACGCGCCCACAAGGCAGAGGAGGAGGATCACGAAGGCGACGATCACCTGACGGTTGGTCAGAGCGATCTCGTAGTAGCTGGGCTCGTGGGAATTCGTCACATCATCTCCGAAGCTTCTTACGGTTCACGGCCGAGGAACGCCCTGATGAGATCGATCGGCAGCGGGAAGATGATCGTCGAGTTCTTCTCCGCGGAGATTTCCACCAGCGTCTGCAGGTAGCGGAGCTGCAGGGTCACGGCGTTCTGCCCGAAGATCTCGGCCGCCTCGCCGAGCTTGTGCGACGCCTGCAGCTCGCCCTCGGCGTGGATGATCTTAGCGCGTTTTTCGCGCTCGGCCTCCGCCTGGCGCGCCATGGCCCGCTGCATCTCCTGCGGCAGGTCGACGTGCTTGACCTCCACCATGGAGACCTTGATCCCCCAGGGGTCGGTGTGCGTGTCGATGATCTCCTGGAGCTTGGAGTTGAGCTGTTCCCGCGCGGACAGCAGATCGTCGAGCTCGGCCTGACCGAGCACCGACCGCAACGTCGTCTGCGCGAGCTGGCTGGTGGCGTAGAGGAAGTTCTCGACCTCGACGATGGCCTTCGCTGGCTCCACCACGCGGAAGTAGAGCACCGCGTTGACCTTGACCGAGACGTTGTCCCGCGTGATGACGTCCTGCGGCGGCACGTCGAGCACGATCGTGCGCAGCGAGACCTTCACCATCTTCTCGAAGGGCCAGAAGATGAAGACCAGCCCGGGTCCCTTGGGCTGGCGCGACAGGCGGCCGAGCCAGAAGGTGACGGCGCGCTCGTATTCGTTGAGGATGTTGATCCAGCGCGACAGGATGAACAGCCCGATGATGACGATCAGGCCCGGCCCGTAAAAGCTTTCCATGGCATCTCCCTTCCGCTATACCTGGCTTGAGAGGGTAAGGTCCGGTCTCTGGGGCCGGACCAGCAGGGTCAGATTGCGCACGCCCACGACTTCGACGGTGTCGCCGGAGCCGACAGGGGCCTCGGCCACGGCATCCCAGATCTCGCCATGGATGAGCACCTTGCCGCGCGGCTCGAGAGGCGTGCGGGCGGTCCCCCGCTCGTGGAGGAGCCCCTCGACTCCCGTCCGCACGGGCTCGCGCTGCACCCGCACGGCCATGAAGAGCAACAGCCCCACGAGGGCCGCGGCGAAGAGAGTCAGGCTGCCGATGATCCCGAAGCTCACCCGCAGCACCGAATCCGGCGTCTTGAACAGCATCAGCGAGCCGATCACCAGCGAGATGACGCCGCCGATGCCGAGCACGCCGTGGCTGACCACCTTGATCTCCGCGATGAAAAAGATCAGGGCGAGGAAGAGGAGAGCCAGGCCGGCGGCATTGACCGGCAGGATCGACAGCGCGAAGAAGGCGAGGATCAGGCAGATGCCGCCCACCACGCCGGGCAGGATGGAGCCCGGGTTCATCAGCTCGAAGTAGATGCCGAGCCCTCCCAAGGTGAGCAGCATGTAGGCGATGTTCGGGTCCGCGATGTGGGCGAGGAACTTGCGCAGCGGCGACATCTCGACCTCGCGCACGGTGGCGTCCGCGGTGTGGAGGGTCACCGTCCCGGCGCCCTTGCGGACCTGCCGGCCGTCAAGGGTGCGCAGGAGCTGCGGGAGGTCGCGCGCGACGACCTCGATCAGCCGGGACCGGAGGGCCTCCCGGGCCGTGAAGGACAGGCTCTCCACCACCGCCTTCTCGGCGAGCTGCACGTTGCGGCCGTTGCGCGCGGCGAGCGCCCGGATGTTGGCCGCGGCGTCCTGCTCCGCCTTCTTCCCCATATTGCCTTCGATGTCCTCGCCCTGTCCGCCCACCGGGTGCGCCGCTCCCGTGTTGGTGTTCGGGGCCATGGCCGCCACATCGGCCGCCATCAGGATGAAGAACCCGGCCGAGGCGGACTGGGCCCCATCGGGCGCCACATAAACCACCACCGGGGTCCGCGCACCCAGCATCGCGGTGGTGATCTTCCGGGTCGAGGTCATGAGACCGCCGGGCGTGCTGAGCTGGATCACCACCGCCGCCGCCCCGCTCTGGTCGGCCTCGCGGATCGCATCCTCGATCAGCTCCGCCGAAATCGGATGGATGATCGAATCCACCCGCGCAAGGATCACCTCCCGCGGCGCCTGCGGCCCTGATGCGGCCGGCTGGGCAAAGCTCAGCAAGGGGAGGAGGAGCGAGGCAAGGACGAGAGGCAGGGTGCACGCTGCCGCGCGACGGTTCCGGTGCGCAAGGCGAGGTTGGAGGGACATAGTCAGCGGCATTATATGCCCGGCGGAACCTCACCCCCTGTCCCCCTCTCCCATCGCCCTCCCACCGACCGGGAGAGGGGGGACGTAGCTGGAGCTTGGAGGCGAGGTCGAGGCTTTCTCGAGAAAGAGTTTCTGAGAAGAAACTGCCCGCTATCCCCTCAGAGCAACAACCACGTCCCCCCTCTCCCGGGGGAAGGGGGGGCGACGGGAGAGGGGGACAGGGGGTGAGGTCACATCGGCAGCACCGCCACCTCCTCCGTCACCTCCGGCAGACAACGGAGGTCGTCGCAGGGCTGGAAGGTGAGGTGAAGCCTGGCGCCGGGGGTCAGCTCCCCGAGCTCGCCGGTGACCTCGACCGTGCCGTCCCAGACCGAGAGCGGCTTCTCGGACATCCGCGAGGGCAGCTCCCGGGGCGGCGGATAGTGGAGGCCCCGGAGCTGCGCTCCCTCGGCGCGGACCGTGGTCGGGACCAGGAACTCCTCAGAGGCGGGGTTCGCCTGGATATGCCAGCCGGGCTCGATGGTCAAAGCCAGACGGAACGGACGCCAGCCGTCCCGCTCCTCGTCCAGATGCAGCTCCGGGGTGACGAGCGACCCGGCCGCGGCGGCGAGCTTCTCCACTCCGGTTGCCTCGGCAGACCGCTCCCAGGCCGCGTGCTCCTCGGCCGTGCCCTCGTCGAGCGTGTCGCCGTCCTGCGCCGTGGCATGGTAGCGGCGCACCGCGATCACCAGCATGCGGACGGCCTCGGTGTGCGTCTCGGCGAGCGGCGCGAAAGCCTTGAGGGCGGCGCGCGCACCGTTCCGCCAGACCCCCTCGTCCGTGCGCTCCGCAAGGTCCAGGAGGTTGAGCGCCGCGACCGCGTTGGCCGACGGAGTCGCGCCGTCGAACACGTCCTTGCTGCGGAAGAGGAGATCCGGGCTCTCGCCGGCCACGAAGAAGCCGCCTTGGGGATCGCGCAGCCGCACGATCTGCTCTTCCGTCAGCTCGGCCGCGGCCGAGAGCCAGCGCTCTTCCCCTGTGGCCCGGTGCAGGTCGAGCAGGCCGCGGACGAAGAAAGCGTAGTCGGACAGATAGGCCGGGATTTTTGCCTTCCCTTGGCCCTGTCCCTGCCGCCAGGCATGGAGCAGCGTCCCGCCGGACGGACGCATCCGGGTGAGGACGAAGTCCGCCGCCCGGACCGCCTGCTCGACGAAGGACGGCTCGTTCAGGAGCTGGCCCGCCACGGCCAGGCCCGAGATGGCCATGCCGTTCCAGTCGGCGAGGATCTTGTCGTCGGTCAGCGGCCGGTCGCGGCGGAAGCGGGCCGCGAGGAGTTTTTCCTCGAATTGCTTCACCTCGCGCTCCAGCTCGTCCACCGGCATCCGGCGCTGCTCCGCCGCCTCCTCCAGCCGCTGCGGCAGGTGGAGGACGTAGTGGGTCTGCTCGAAGAACGGCGGACCATCGAAGCCGAGGAGAGGCGCGAGGAACGTCGCGTCCTCCGCGCCCAGGGCCTCGCGCAGCTCGGCCGCGCTCCACACGTAATAGGCCCCCTCGTGGCCGTGGGTCTCGGCGTCGATGGCGCTCCAGAAGGCGCCCTCGGGAGAGGTCATCTCGCGGGCGATCCAGGCCGCGGTCTCGCGGACGATCCGGGCCGCCTGCCGGTCGCCCGTGCGGGCGTGCTCACGGGCATAGATCTCCAGGAGGAAGCCGTTGTCGTAGAGCATCTTCTCGAAGTGCGGCACCTTCCACTCGCGGTCCGTGGCATAGCGGTGGAAACCGCCGCCGAGTTGGTCATAGATGCCGCCGCGCGCCATCTGATCAAGGGTTGCGGCGAGCATCTGCCCGGCTTCCGGCCGCTCGTCCGCCATCTCCAGAGCGAGATAGAGGTTGGACGGGGTCGGAAACTTAGGCGCGCCGCCGAAGCCGCCCCACTGGCTGTCGAAGCGGCGGGCGAGCGAGTCGAGAGCCCGGGCGGCGAGATGAGCGCCGGGAGGAGCGTCGGCCGGATGGGCCCGGTCCTCCAGGAAGCGGCGCATGGCCTTCTCCATCTCCTCGGCCTGGCCTTCGACGTCCGACCGGCGGCCCTGCCACGCCTCCGAGAGCCCCTGGAGGAGCGAGCCGAACCCGGGCCGGCCGAACTTGTCCTCGGGCGGGAAGTAGGTCCCCGCATAGAACGGCTTGAGGCCGGGAGTCAGGAAGACCGAGTTGGGCCATCCCCCCTGGCCGGAGAGGATCTGGGTGGCGGCCATATAGATCTCGTCGAGGTCCGGCCGCTCCTCCCGGTCCACCTTGATATTGACGAAGTCGCGGTTCATCCGCTCGGCGACCGCGGGATTGGAGAACGACTCCCGCTCCATGACGTGGCACCAGTAGCACGTCGAGTACCCGACCGAGAGGAAGATCGGCTTGTCCTCCTGCCGCGCCTTCTCCAGGGCCTCGGGACCCCAGGGGTACCAGTCGACGGGGTTGTGCGCATGGAGCAGGAGATAGGGGCTGCTCTCGCCGGCCAGGCGGTTGGTGGTTTGGGTGTCTGTGCTCATCTCGCGGCCCTCCCTCAGGTGGGACTATACCTGCGGATGCCGTGCCCGGAGGGGTGGTGTAGGATGTCCGCGCTGCCTGAAAAGGAGGCCACCCCATGCTCCGTCGACGCATCCTCCCATTCTTCGCGATCGCCGCTCTCTTCGTTGCCAACCTCGCCGCCCAGTCCAACCCCACCCCCGAGTCCGTCGCCGACCAGGTGATGCAGGCGCTCGGCGGCAAGGAGGCCTGGGACCAGACCCGGTTCCTCCGCTTCAGCTTCGCCGGCCGGCGCACCCACAACTGGGACAAATGGACCGGCCGCCACCGGATCGAGGGGCAGGCCCAGGACGGCAAGAAGTACGTCGTGCTGCACAACCTCAACACCCGGCTGGGGGAAGCCTGGCTCGACGGCCAGAAGCTCGAAGGCGACGCGGCCAAGGAGTGGCTCGACCGCGCTTATGGCGCCTGGATCAACGACACCTACTGGCTGCTCATGCCCTACAAGCTGCGCGACCCCGGCGTGAACCTCGCATACGCCGGCTCCGAGCAGATCGACGGCAAGACGTACGACAAGCTCCACCTCACCTTCGGCAACGTCGGCCTCACGCCGAAGGACCAGTACTGGGCCTGGATCAACCGCGACACCCACCTGATGGACCGCTGGGCCTACGTCCTCCAGGACCAGGCCCCCGGCTCCGAGCCGACCGCCTGGAAATGGGAAGGCTGGCAGAAGCACGGCAAGATCATGCTCGCCCCCACGCGCTCCCAGGTCGGCGGCGACCGCAAGCTGGAGCTGGGCGACATCGCGGTCCTGGACACGCTGCCGGATACGGTGTTCACAGCGCCGTGACGGCTGGACGCCTCCGCGCAATCTGGATCAAGCGGGCCAAGCGGGGGCCGATGGACCCGAAGGAGCGCGCGGAGCTGGTGGCCGGCCGCGGGCTCGTCGGCAATGCCAACCAGAAAGGCCGGCCGTCTGAAAAGATGGATCCTCCCTCTGTAGGGGCGCCCCTTGTGGGTGCCCTTCCGGAGGGCTATCCGTCACTCGGACTGTGACGAGGTACTAATCTACGCTACAGCAACATTTGGACCAGAAAGCGGTAGCCATGACGCAATCGCAGCCGGGCTGCGTCTCGCAGCCAGCAAGGCAGAAGGCCCAGTTAAAGTCGAACCAAACTTCACAGTAGGGTGCTGCGTCGCCGCCCTTGCGCGGACGCAATATCCGACGTGGCAAGAAGGCATGCGCTACAGACCAGCATCACAACGGCAAGCTTTCGGACTGTCCTCATGATTCTCTCCTTTCCAAGTCTCACACCGTCATTGGGCGCCGGCCGGGCAGCCGGGGTCAACGCCGTTGGGACGGATGACCGCAACGATGTGACGAGCCCACACAACGGTGGGACGACTGCGGCGGGGCGTCAGTGCGAGCGGCGGATCAGCTCTTCGATCGCGGCACGATAGCTGCGGCTGGTCGGGAGGCGGGTGCCGTCCCCAAGGACGACCGCGAGCTCGCCGTTGTCGAGGGCTTCGATGGTCCGGATGCGGTCGACGTTGACGATGGCGGAACGGTGGATGCGCAGAAAGCGCGCCGGGTCGAGCTTGCCTTCCATCCCGCTCATCGTCTCCCTCATCAGATGGCCGCGGCCGGCAGCATGGACCCGGACGTAGTTCTCCGCCGCCTCGATCCAGTCGACCTCGTCCACGCGGAGGAAGATGTAGCGCCCCGTCGTGCGCACGGCGAGGCGCTCGAGGTAGCGCGGCGGTTCCCGGCGGAGCTCGCGCAATGTCGCCAGAACCTCCTTGCCAATCGCGTCGCGGTCCCGGCGCGCCAGCTCCCCCCGCACGCGGGCGAGCGTGCGGGCCAGGCGCGGCGCATCGAACGGCTTCAGCAGGTAGTCGAGGGCATGGCGCTCGAAGGCGGCGATCGCATAGCGGTCGTAGGCGGTGACGAAGACCAACGCCGGCAGCCGGCCCGCCAACCGGTCGAGCACCTCGAGGCCGTTCAATCCGGGGAGCTGGATATCGAGGAAGACCAGGTCCGGGGCCAGCTCGCGCAGGGCCCGCACCGCCTCCTCGCCGTCGCCGCACTCGCCGACGATCTCGACGTCCGGCTCGCCGGCGAGGTGAAGCCGCAGCCCTTCGCGCGCCAGCGGCTCGTCGTCGACCAGCAGGACGCGGATCACGCCTTCAGTGCGGTCCGGCATCCGCCATCGCCTCCTCTCGATCGCCGCCGCCGGCCGCCGCCGGCCGGAGGGGCAGCGTCAGCCGGATGAGACCGCCGCCGCCGGGCGCCGACGACAGCTCCAGGGCCGCCGCGCCGCCGTAGATCTGCTCCAGGCGCGCCCGCGTGTTGGCGAGGCCGACGCCCTCGGAAGGAGGATCGGCGGCCTCGAGACCCGGGCCGCTGTCGAGCACCTCAAGGACCAGCCGTTCGCCGGCCAGCCGCGCCCGGATCTCCAGATGGCCGGGGCCGGGTATGCGCGCGATGCCGTGGCGGATGGCGTTCTCGGCCAGGGGCTGGAGCACCAGGCTCGGCACCTCGACGCCGAGAGCTTCCTGGGCGACGTCGAAACGCAGGTCCAGGCGGTCCTCGAAGCGGACCCGCTCGATCTCCAGATAGTGGGAGAGCAGGTCGAGCTCCTCGGCCAGGGGTACCACCTGGTCGGAGTGCTCCAGGACGATCCGCAGGAAGTCGCTCAGCCGCACGAGCATGGCGACCACCTTCTTCCCCTCCCCCTTGAGAGCCAGGACCGAGGCGGCGTTGAGGGTGTTGAAAAGGAAGTGGGGGTTGAGCTGCACGCGCAAGGCCTCGAGCCGGGCCTGGGCCAGGCTCGCCTCGAGATCGGCGGCGCGCAGGGCATAGCGCGCCGCGGCGCGCTCGCGTTCGAGGAACCGTTGATGGGAGTCGATAGCTGCCACGGCAGCCACCACCGCGGCATAGCTGAAGAAGCCGATGACCGGGATGAGCTGAAGCACCTTCCACAGATGCGCCGAGACCGAGATCACCCGGCCCGCGTAGAGGAGGTCGGCGAGCATGCCTGCGCCCACGGCATGGCAGGCCGAGAACAGCACGGCCACGGTGAGGTGAAAGGGGATGGACCGCCGCCAGTGTCCGCGCCGCAGCGGGAACCAGCGGACGGTGCGAACGAGCACCGCCAGGGCAAGACCGAGCGTCACCCAGTAAGGGAGCGTGCTGGCCGCGACCACTCCCCAGAGGACCGGGCGCCCCTGCGCCCAGAGCCCGAAGCTGAGGCGGGCCATTTCGAGCAGCCCGATCAGCAGGCCGAGACCGATCAGCCACAGCGCCACCGCATGGACGCCGGGCGGGCGATCGATCTCCTGGACCAGCTCGTTCTCAGGTCGCACGGCATCAGCCTAGGCGAAGACCCGCACGGCCGCTAGAATGCTAATGCCAGACCATCACGTGCATGACGTCGAATTGATGGTCAAACGTCCAAACCGGTAGCTGCAGGGCGGATCTCA
Organism: uncultured Holophagales bacterium; assembly: GCA_963842525.1. Lineage (GTDB taxonomy): Bacteria > Acidobacteriota > Thermoanaerobaculia > Multivoradales > UBA5704 > UBA5704. Next base: position 1,315,612 of record CAWJGT010000003.1, on the reverse strand, counting down.
CCGCTTCTCAGAGAGATAGCGGTCGTGGTTGCGGCTGACATCGGAGGTGCCGCTCCCCGTCTCCGCGGGCGTGATCTGGAGAGGGCCGCGGGGGGGCTGGTACTGCCGCGTCTCAAGCCGCTTTTCTTGGAGATAACGCCGGAGCGCGGCCTCCACCACGCTGGTGAGGCTCGGCGCAGCATCTTGCGCCTCCAAGTAGGAGGCCAGATCGGCCTCGAGGTCGTCCGGGATCGTGATCGTGGCCCGCCGCATGGCACGATCGTACACCAGTTGGTGAAAACGGTGCACCATGGCCCAGATCACACCGGAACGTAGCCCCGGGGTTCAACCCGGGGTCGCGAGGCCCGATTTCGTTTTTCGAGCCCCTTCAGGGGAGTCGGCGAGGGCGGGTGGCGGACGGCCCGCCGTCGCGGGAAACCACACCGCCGGCGTTCCGTCCCCGTCCGCGCCATGGCCCCTGGAAGGGGCTCAGGATGGATTGGTGGCGCCTCCGCACCCCGGGTTGAAACCCGGGGCTACGTTCCGGCGCCCACAAGGGGCGCTTCCCCCAGCCCCCCCGGGTTATCACCCCGCGGCCACTCCGGCGCCCCTTCAGGGCTCGGGGATCCCCGCCCCGGCTTGCAGGTGTCCGCGGTACCAGGGGCAGTCGCTGCCCATTGTTAAGAGCGAGGCCGTTAAGGTTGGGCAGTCGCTGCCCTTCGTTACGGGGCAACCCGTTAAGGTTGGGCAGTCACTGCCCTTTGTTACGGGGCGACCCGTTAAGGTTGGGCAGTCACTGCCCTTCGTTACGGGGTGACCCGTTAAGGTTGGGCAGTCACTGCCCTTCGTTAAGAGGTGACTCGTCAAGGTTGGGCAGCCACTGCCCTTCGCTAACGGCGAGGGCGTTAACGTTGGGCAGCCGCTGCCCTCGGTCAGGAGGCGACCCGGATTCCGAGGCGGGGAGGCGGGGTTTCGGCGGCGGCGAGGCGTTTTCCGGGCCGGATCGCGCCAAGAGCGGCCCCAATCCGCCCGCGAGAGTAGAATGACCTCCATCTCTTGAAGTCTCTCCTGGACATCCCGGAGGGCGCAAAGGGGCTGTCGATGAAACCGTCTCGTTTGCGCCGCGTCTATCACGGCCCGGACCGCCGTTTTGCCGGCCGCGAGCTCTGCTTCGCGAGCAATGTCAGTCAGTGCGGCGGGACGGATGTGTTCTGACTTCGTTCTGGCATTGCCGACGGTCACTGATCATCGTTGCCTCCGTCCCTCTCCCTCATCTCGGTGGAGAGGGACGGAGGGTCTGCCTCCGGTGTGTCTACGGGCTCCGATATCTCCTGGGCGGAGGGGTTTGCCTCCGAGCCTCCCAGGATCGTCGCCAAGCTCTGTTGCAGTATGCCGGCGTCCTGCCCGGAGAGACTCCCCAGCTTGCGCACGACAAGGGCCTTGTCCAGCGTAAAGAGCACAGGTTTCAGGACGGAGGGCTTCAAAAGCCCCGCTTCCTGCCAATGGGTGACGAGTGACTCACCAAATCCCAGCGGCGACCGGATCTGGCTCGTGATCGCCATGAGGATCAGGTCCAGACGTTGATCATGGTATGCGTTGGAGCTGACGGCGACGGCCGGTCGCCTTTTTGCGTCTGATTGGTCGGTGAAGGGAAAGGGAACGAGGACGACGTCGCCGAATCTATAGTCGGTCATACTCGGCGTCATCCGCATTGTCCCAAACCTTCCGCAGAGCACCTTCGGACAGCCGGGCGGCAGTCTGGGTAAGAAGCCGCTCATCATCCCGGGATCGCAAGAAGTCGATGAAATCCTCGACCTCAGCAACCTTGTCCGGCGGAAGGGTTTGAAGCTTCTCGATCAGGGTCTGGTCGCGGAGAGGATTGGCCATGGCCCGTAGTTTACAATCCCCACCCGTATGGACGCCAACTCCATGGACCGCCTCCCCCGCACCCGGGAGGCGATCGACGCGGGGATCCGCGACGGGCTCCACCTCGGCACGCAGATCTATGTCTCCCGGCGGGGCGAGCCGGTGGTGGATGCCGCCGTCGGCGAGGACCGGCCCGGGACGCCGCTCACCCCGGATCACCTGATGCTCTGGCTCTCCTCCACCAAGCCGGTGGGTGCCGTGGCCATCGCGCAGCTCTGGGAGCGCGGGCGGCTGGAGCTCGACGATCCCGTGGCCCGGCACATCCCGGAATTCGGGCAGAAGGGCAAGGAGGGGATCACCCTCCGCCACATCCTCACCCACACCGCCGGCATCCGCATGCTCGATACGGGCTGGCCGCAGAAGAGCTGGGACGAGATCATCGCCCGCCTCTCTGCCATGAAGCCCGAGCCCCGCTGGGTCCCCGGCGCCAAGGCCGGCTATCACACCGCCTCGAGCTGGTTCATCCTCGGCGAGGTGGTCCGCCGGGTCGACGGCCGCCCCTTCGAACACTATGTCCGCGAGGAGATTTTCGGCCCCCTGGACATGCGCGACTCCTGGGTCGGCATGCCGCCGGACCGCTTTCAGGCTTATACACAGGAAGGCCGCATCGGCGACATGTGGAACACCGAGGCGAGCCCGCCGGAGCCGCACGGCTGGGACACCGAGGAGCGCTGCGTCAACCCGAGCCCCGGGGGGAACGGCTACGGCCCGATGCACGAGCTCGGCCGCTTCTACGAGATGCTCCTCGGCCGCGGGGTGTACCGGAACCGGCGCGTCCTCCTGCCGCAGACCGTCGAGGCCTTCACCACGCCCCAGCGGGTCGGGATGATGGACGCCACCTTCAAGCACATTCTGGACTGGGGCCTCGGCTTCATCGTCAATTCTGCCCGCTACGGCGCGGAGACCGTCCCCTACGGCTACGGCCACCACGCCTCGCCGCGCGCTTTCGGCCACAGCGGCTACCGCTCCTCCACTGGATTCGCGGACCCTGAGCACGGCCTCGCCGTCGCCCTGGTCTTCAACGGCACCCCGGACAACGACGCCCACGAGCGGCGGGTCCGGGCGGTGCTGGATGCGGTTTACGAGGATCTGGGGATCGCGGAAGCCGCGACCGTCTAGATCTCCGGCCGCTCGACGGGCTGGCCGCCTTTCCAGATGCGGAGGATGTCCCGCGTGGCGGTGATGTCCAGGCCTGGATTGCCTTGCACCAGGACCAGGTCGGCCCGGAGGCCCCGGGCGATGCGGCCGCGGTCGGTGAGGCCGAAAGCCTGGGCCGGAGCGGAGGTCGCCGCCGCCAGCGCCTCGACGGGCTTGAGGCCGGCCTCGACCAGCAGCTCCATTTCGCGATGCATGCTGGCGCCGTGGGCGGTGCCCGGGTTGGGCGCGTCGCTCCCGGCGAGGATCAGCACGCGGGCCGCCCGGAGCTGCCGGACCGCCGCGAAGGCGTGCTCCAGCCGGTTCGGCGCATCCGGCCGCGCGGTAAACGCCCGGCGAAGGTTCGCCGTCTCCTCGGGCGTGAGGTACGGCGCAAGGCGCGGATCGTCCGCCAACCACTGGCCGCTCGCCACTCCCGTTGTGCTCTCGGAGACCGAAAGAGTCGGCACCACGAAAGCCCTCCGCTTGGCCAGCAGGCGCGCGAAGCCCGGCTCCGGCTCCTGGTCCACGAAAATGTGGACGAGGCCGTCCGCGCCCGCCTCGATGGCCGTCCTGGCGCGCTCCTGTGTGCTCACGTGGACGACGGCGCGCTTGCGCCGTTGGTGGGCGGCCTCGATCAGCGCCGCGATGGTCTCCTGGTCGAGCGCCGCGCGCTGCCCGCCGTAGGCCGAGCCGTCCTCGGAGATGATCTTGATGTAGTCCGAGCCCTCGTCGATCCGGGCGTCGACCCAATCCTGCGCCTCCTCAGGCCCGGTCAGCGTCGGGACCGGAACGCCGAACTGCGTGCCGTGCCCGCCGGGCGCGGTCGCGAGGAATCCGGCGCTCCGCAGGTCGGCCCGGCCTGGAGCCCCGGTCTCGGCCTGCTCGTCCCGCAGGGCCTGTGCGAGCTGCGGGGAGGTGAACATGTCGAGCTCGGTCGTGACGCCGAAGACGAGGGACCGCTCCAGGGAGGAAGTGAAGACGTGGGTGTGCGCGTCGATGAAACCTGGCAGGAGCGTAGCCCCGGAGCCGTCGATCACCTCGGCTCCCCGAGGCGGCTTGACCTTCGGCCCGGAAGCGACGATCCGGCCGCCGTCGACCACCACTGTCCCCCGGGGCACCAGCCGGACCCCGTCGAAGATCCGCGCATTGACAATCGCAAAGACACCTGGCCGCTCCTCCGCCACAGATCGCATCGTGGCAGGAGGGCTCCCGAACAGACAGAGCGCCAGGAAGAGAACGTAGACCAGCCTGAGCCGTTTCATGGCTTGCCCCGTGTCCTTTCAGCCCCCCTTCGTCCTCGACATCCAGCAGAGAGAAGATCGAACCGCGTACTGAGCGTCCTTATCTTACTCCTGCCGGCCTTCCTGCACGAGACCCCGCCATGACAGAATCGCGGCATGGCCCAGGACCCGCTGGAGAGACTACGGAAGCTCTGTCTTGCCTTGCCGGAGACGACCGAACGGATCAGCCACGGCGAGCCGACCTGGTTCATCCGCGGCAAGAAGACGTTCGTCATGTACTCCGACCATCACCACAACGACCGCCTGGCCTTCGTATGCGCCGCGCCGGACGGCGCGCAGGAGACCCTTGTCGGGACAGATCCCGAACGCTTTTTCGTCCCGCCCTACGTGGGGCACCGCGGCTGGCTCGGCGTGTATCTGGACGTGCCCGTTGACTGGGACGAGATCGCCGATCTGGTGGTCGAGGCGTACCGGGTGGTTGCCCCCAAGCGGTTGCACGCGCAGATCGCCGCCTTTGCCGGAGGCTACGAACGAAATTCATGACCCGCCAGGAACTCACGGCAGGCTTCGCGTAGATTCCCCCAGACTCTGCTGGAATAGGGTAATATCGGGCACCTACCCGGGAGGCAAGGTGTCGAGCCCTGCAGCGGATCGTGTCATCGGTCCATACCGCCTCGTCCGCCGGCTTGGTGCGGGCGGCATGGGGGAGGTGTTCCTCGCCCACGACAGCCGCCTCGATCGGCTGGTCGCGATCAAGCACGCCCATCCGGAGCGCTCCAGCCCCGAGCAGCGCGCGCGCTTCCGCCGCGAAGCGTGGGCCGCGGCGCGCCTCTCCCACCCGGCGATCGTCCCGGTCTTCGACATCCTCAGCGATGAGGACGGTGATTGGATCGTCATGGAATTCGTCGATGGCCCGTCGCTGCGCGAGCACTTGGAGGCGAACGGCCGGCCGCCGCTTGCCACCACGGTGGCGTGGGCGGCGCAGCTCGCCGAGGGGCTTGCCGCGGCGCACGGCAAGGGCATCATCCACCGCGACTTCAAGACCGAGAACGTGCTGATCTCGGCGTCGGGCCACCTGAAAATCGCCGATTTCGGGCTTGCCAAGCCGATGTCCGCGGACGATCCAAAATTCGCCGTCTCGGCGACCGGCGCCGTCCTCGGCACTCCGCGTTCGATGGCGCCGGAGCAGGCGCGCGGCCATTATCTCGATCCCCGCGCCGATCTCTTCTCGTTCGGCGTGCTGCTCTACGAGCTGCTCACCGGCGTATCGCCTTTCGCAGCCGACACCCCTCTCGATACTCTCGCGAAGCTGGCGATCCGGCCGCACGACCCGGTGACGGCGCACGATCGGGCCATTCCCCCGCAGCTTGCGGCTCTGGTGGACGCCCTGCTCGCCAAGTTTCCGGAGGCGCGGCCGGAGAGCGCCGCCGCTGTGGCCGAACAGTTGCGCGGGATCTCCTTCGATCTGGGCTCGGAGGAGCACCGCGCCGTAGCGGCAGCGCGGGACGTACCGACGATCGTCTCGCTGCCCGTAACGCCGGATGGAGCCGGGTCTCCGGCACCGTCGTGGGCGGCGGTCTTGGGCGGGGAGCCCGGGCCTGTCGCGGCGGCCCGCCGCGGGCGCTGGTGGATCGGACCTCTGGCGCTGGTCGCCATCCTCGGGATGGGGGCGGTGATCGTGACGCAGACCAGGGTCCTGGGAGGCCGCGACACCACGCCGCCGCTCTCGGTGGAGGCGGCGGACGACGATCCCTACGCCCTCTACCAGGCCGGCATGGCGCGGCTCGCCCGCTGGGACAAGCCGGGCCACATCGACACCGCCATCGGGCTCTTCCAGCGGGCTCTCCGGGTCGAGCCGCGGTCGGCGCCAGCGCTCGCCGGCCTGTCCCGTGCGTACTGGCGCCAGAGCCGGAACACCGGGAGGGACGAGCAGCTTCTCCGCCAGGCACGGGCCGTGGCCCAGCAGGCGGTCGCCGTCGACAACTACCTGGCGGCGGCTCACGTCAGCCTCGGATGGGCGGCCGTCGACCAGGGGGACCTCGACGTCGCCACCGCCGCCTTCGCGCGCGCCGAGGTGCTTGATCCGGCGAACGCCGACGCCGCACGCGGGCGTGGCGCCGTGGCCCTTGCCCGCGGCGACACCGCAGCAGCCGTGGCCGCGTTCCGTGAGGCAGTCCGCCGGCGCGAAAGCGACGCCGAGCTCCACAACGCGCTCGGCAGCGTGCTGTTCAAACAGAAATCCTACCCCGAGGCGGAGAGGGAATTCCGCCGCGCCATCGCCCTGGAGCCGGACGGCGTCTCAGGCCACCGCAACCTTGCCGGGGTCCTTCAGGCACGCGGAGACGATGCCGGTGCCGCGGCCGAGCTCCAACGCGCGATCGAAATCAACCCGGATTCCACTCTTTACACCAACCTCGGCACGATCCTCTTCTACCAGGGACGCTATGCCGAGGCGAACGCCGCGTACGAACGGGCCGTTGCCGTGGCAGGAGAAAAGGGGGGCACGGCGACCAACAACCCGCTCCTGTGGGCCAACCTCGGCGACAGCTACCGTTTCCTCCCCGGCCATGAGGACGATGCGCGGCTCGCCTTCCGCCGCGCCGCCCTGCTCGTGCAGAAGAGGCTCGCCGGCAGCGCGAGCGATGAGACCGAACGCAGCCGGCTCGCACTCTACCTTGCAAAGGCCGGAGACGGCGAAGCGGCGCGCAAGGAGATCGCGCGGATGAGCGCCAACGCGATCGACCTTGCGAGCCGCTATCGATTGATCCTTGCCCACGAGGCCCTCGGCGACCGGCAGGAGGCTCTGACCGCGCTGGCGGACGCGATCCGTGCCGGGCTGCCGATCACCGAGGTCGAACGCGAGCCGGAGCTCGCGTCGCTGCGAGCGGATCCGGCCTACCACCGGCTCGCGGCGCTCACCACCCCGCGCTGAGAGCGGGATCGTCACATGCCGGAGGGATCCGGGCCGACCACCATTTCCGGGTCGACGGAGTAGGTGACAGGGGTCATGCTGTCACTCCTCCCGATCTGTAGGCTGAGCGACATCTGATATGACGTAGGCGAAGTTACCGGGTTAACCAGATGGGTTATGAGCTGATTATTGCCGCTCTCCAGCTTGTAAAAACAGGGCCAGGAGGTATTAGGCCCGGAGGCGAAGCTCAGGCACGGCTGAGGGCCTGCACTGGAGATATTGCCAGGTATCTGCGAAAACGGGACCGATGGCTGGCCAACCGAATTGGGGTTCACAGTGAAAGAAAATGTGATGCTTCCCGGATTCCCAGTAAAGCTGTTGATGCTGCTGCCACCAATCCCCGTGATGTTGAAGACACGGAAAACAATGGTGTCGCCAGACAGGATCTCATCAAACGATGCGAGTGCTGTCGGTGTAAAGCCATTGATGAGACCACTGCCGCTGTGTGTCAGCTCTCCGCTGCACAACTCAATCTGCAATGGGAAGACGTTGTTTTGTCCCGGCGCATCCGCATCCAAGCCGAGGTCGATCGAATAGGTGGCCATAGGCTTCTCCTTGTTTGAAGTCACGTTGCGGGCTCATCCCGGCAGCGAGGAATCGAGTTGAGATAGGAGAGCCAGGGAGCAACGGACGTGCCATCCGCCGAACCCTCCGGATCACCAGCTCCGGCACCGGGCACACAGGACCGTTCGGCATCAAGCGGCGTCGAATGATGTCGAGCCTCGTCGAAGGATGTCGACAGCGCCATGAGAGGCTTGTAGAGTGATTCCCCCATGGACCCACGTCCGGCCGCACAGGCGACGACTATCGAGGCCGATTCGACCACGGAGGAGGCCGGAGACCGCTCGGGTGCCGCGTTCTTCGTCTGGGGGCTCACCGTGCTCTGGCACCCGGACACTGACCGGGTCGGAGAGCGCGCCGTGCTGGCCGCTCTCGACGCGGGGCGAGACGCAGCGCTCTCGCGGCTCGAGCCACGGTTCGCCGCGCCCGGCGGCACGGCACGGCCGCTCGACGACGCCCGGCTCAGCCGGCGGCCGATCCATCTCCGCATGGCGGCGGACGGGATCGCGATCACACGCGGTGACAGCCCGACGGCGCTCGCGATCGATGGCGAGCCGGTCGGCGGCGGGTGCGTCGTGCCGCCCGAGCGGCTCGCCGGCGGCGCCGTCCTCCTGTTCGGCGGCATCGTCGTCCTGCTGCTCCACCGGCTCGACCCGCAGCTCGACCCTGGGTTGCCCCGCTGGGGGATGATCGGCGACAGCACCGGCATGGTGGCGGTGCGCCGCGCCGTGGCCCGCGCCGCCGACCTCGACGTGGCAGTCCTGGTGCGCGGCGCGACCGGCACTGGCAAGGAGCTGGTGGCGCGGGCGCTGCACGCGGCGAGCCCGCGCCGCGGCGGTCCGTTCGTCGCGGTGAACATGGCGGCGGTGCCCGCGGAGCTGGCCGCCGCCGAGCTCTTCGGCGCCGAGCGCGGCGCCTTCACCGGGGCCGACCGTCGCCGGCCGGGATGGTTCACCGAGGCCCACGGCGGCACCCTCTTCCTCGACGAGATCGGCGAGACGCCCGACGCCGTCCAGCCGCTGCTCCTGCGCGCGCTGGAGAGCGGCGAGATCCAGCCGGTCGGGACGGGCGCGGCGCGGCGGGTCGACGTGCGGCTCGTCGCCGCCACCGACGCCGACCTCGAGGCCGCGGTCGCCGACCACCGTTTCCGCGCGCCCCTGTTCCACCGCCTGCGCGGCTTCGAGATCGTCGTGCCACCGCTCGCCGCGCGCCGTGACGATGTCGGACGGCTCTTCGTCCTCTTCCTGCGCGAGGAGCTGGAGCGCATCGGCGAGCCGCACCGGCTCGCTGCCGGGACGGAGTGGCTGCCGGCCTCCATCGTCGCGCGGTTCGCCCTCGCGCCGTGGCCGGGCAACATCCGCGAGCTGCGCAGCGCGGTGCGCCAGTTGGTGATCGTCAACCGGGGCGAAAACCGCGCGATGCTCGACCCGAGACTCGAAGCGTTATTGCCGCCCGCGCGGGTGGTCGCAGCGGCGGCTGTCGATATGCTGCAGCAGCCGGCCGCGGGCGAACGCAAACCCGCCGACATCAGCGAAGTCGAGCTCGTGGCGGCGATGCGCGCCGCGCGTTTCCGCCCGCAGGCCGCGGCGCGGCGCCTGGGAATTCCGCGGTCGTCGATCTACGACCTGATCGCCAGGAGCCGCCATCTGCGCACCGCCGCCGGTCTGGGGCGCGAAGAGATCGCCGCCGCCGCTGCCGAGCACGGCGGTCACATCGAGACGATGGCGGCGGCGCTCGAAGTTTCGGCCAGCGCGCTGCGCCGTCGCATGCGCGAGCTTGGGATGAAGTGATGTAGGGCTCTCGTGATCGCATAGAATCTTGGCGGATGAACGGCGACGAGGGTTCCGAGATGCGGCAGCGAGGTCGTGCCTGCGGTCGCGGTGTGCGCCGATGACCACGGTCTGCTACTTCATCCAGAGCCACCGCGACCCGGAGCAGGTCTACCGGCTGGTCCGGACCCTGCGGCGCGGGAGCCCACGCGCTATCGTGGTGGTTCAGCACGACTCCGCCCGCTGCCCCCTCGACTGGGCGCCGCTCGCCGGGCTGCCGGACACCTACCTGCTGCCCGATTCGGGGCCGCGCATCCGCGCGCACTTCTGTTGCCAGGTCCAACCATACCTCCATGCCATCGACTGGCTGGAGCGCCAGGGCATCGCTTATGACTGGCTCGTCAACCTCACCGCCCAGGACTATCCGGTGACGCCGGTCCCGCGGATCGAAGCCTTCCTCGACGCCGCCCAGTGCGACGGATTCCTGCGCTACTGGGACGTGCTGTCGCCGGAGAGCCCTTGGCCGCGGCGCAAGGCGCAGGCCCGCTACTGGTACCGCTACCGGCGCCTCCGCGATGGGGCCGAGGGCGCGCTCCGCGCGGTCCGCTTCGTCACCCGCCTCGCGCCGCTCCACTTCTATCTCGACTATGGCCCCTACGTCGGGGTCCGCCGGCTTCGGGTGCCTTTCGGCGACGGCTTCCGCTGCTACGGCGGCTGGGCCTTTTTTTCGCTGCGGCGCCGGGCCGTCCTCTATCTGCGCGACTTCCTGGCGGAGCACCCTGAGGTCGAGGAGCACTACCGCGGCACGATCGCCCCCGAGGAGTCGCTCGTCCAGACAGTGCTCGTCAACAGCGGCCGGTTCGAGCTGGTCGACGACGACTTTCGCTACATCGACTACTCGCGGGCCCATCGCGGCTCGCCCCGCGTCCTCACCGTGGCCGACCTGCCTCTGCTGGCGAGCGGCCGCTATCACTTCGCGCGCAAGATCGACCTCGGAGTCGACCGCGAGGTGCTCGACCGCATCGACCGCGAGCTGCTCGGCATCGAGCCGCAGGAGATGCCATGAGCCCGGCGCCGCCTGTCCAGATCGCCTTCGTCAAGTATTACGAGAAGGGGTCGACCGTGATGGGGGCCGACCAGATCGCCAGCGGTCTCGCGGCCCGTGGCTGGAACGCCCGCGGAGTCGGCGCCCGCGAGCTGCCCGCCCTGAAGCGCAGCATCCTGGTCTTCATCAAGACCTCCCGCCTCGACCACCTGCTGCTCGCCCGCGCGCGCGGCAACCGGCTCGTCCTCGACGTGCAGGACACCGTCGTCTTCAAACGCCGGATCAAGAACTGTTGGCTGTTCGACGCGCTGATCCTCAAGAACAGGCGCCAGCTCGCCGACTTCGGCCGGCGGAACCGGCCGGACCGGGTGATCTACCACCAGTGGGACCCGCGGTACGCTCCGAACCAGGCTCCCGCCGACCGGATGGCCCTCGGATACCTCGGCCTGCAGCGGTCGTTCGATCTGTGGGGCCGGCTCGATGGCGTGGAGTGTGTCGAGGACGGATACTTCGACGCGGCATCCCGCTTCAACTGCCATCTCTCGATCCGGCGCCCCGGCCGGGAGATCCTCTACAAGCCCAACTGCAAGGTCTCGACGGCCGCGGCGTGCGACGCGACCCTGATCACGACCCGCGACGAGACAGCGGTCGAGCTCCTGGGTGCCGACTATCCATACTACTGCGAGCCGGAGCCGGCGTCGGTCCAGGCCACGATCGAACGGGCGCGGGATTCCTTCGGCTCTCCCGAATGGCACACGGCGCTCGAACGCCTGCGCGCGGTCCGCGAGCTCACCCACATCGACCGTGTGCTGGACCAGTACGAATCGCTGCTGCGCGACCTCGCGGAGCCGGCCGCTTCTACTTCTTCGCGCCAGGGCACTCGCCCTCGGACTTGAGCGAGACGCCGGCCGCCTGCCGCTGGCAGTCGTTGCCGTAGGTGCGATTGTCACAACCGCACACGGGCTGGAAGATCTGGGTACAGATTTCCGGCTTGACCGTGCACTTGCCGGCGCCCCGGTCGCCGCAAGTGCCGGCCTTGAATTCGCAGAATTCGTTGGCACCCTCGCAGTCCGTATCGGCCTTGCAGGCCTTCCCTTCCATGCCACAAGCGCCCTTGCGCAGCGGCCGGACGCCGGCCTTCAGCAGCTCGCACTCGTTCGCATAGGTCTTGCCGTCGCAGCCGCAGACCGGCGGCCCCTGCCGCGGGCAATCCGCCGGCACGGCCACGCAGACACCGGCAAGGTCAGCGGTGTTGCACTGGTTCTCCGGATACTGGCAGGCCTGGCCCGCCGCACACCGGAGCCCACCGATGCCACCGCACGTCTCTCCGATCTGGGCCAGCGCGGGCTGCGCCATCCCCAGCACGGCCACGAGCACGAGGCCGAGCACGATGTTCAACTCGATTCTTTGATGCATGTCGAAGCCTCCTTTCGAGCGAAAATCCATGTTTCACTATGTGCAAGAATCGAGCCGTATCCGGGAAGCTCCGGAGTGATAGCCTTCGCTTCCCATGCCGCCCATGTCGGAGACTGCTGCTCCGCCTTCCGCCGGCGGGCCTGCCGAGGTCTCGCCTCGTTCGGACCGCAGGAAGGCCGCGCTCTTCTTCGTGCTCGCGCTCGCCGTCTACAACGCGAACCTGCGGGTCATTGCCACGGGGGACACCCGCCCGAGCCGCTTCCTGCCGTTCGCCCTCCTGCATTCCGGCAGCCTGACCCTGGACGACTTCCGGTGGCACGTCATCTGGATCTTCAAGAACCCCTACTGGGCCGAGGAGATCGGCGGCCATCTCGTGTCGCGCTATCCCATTGTCACGCCGCTGCTGGTGACACCTCTCTACCCGCCTGCGGTGATCTATATGGAGCGGAGCGGCTGGGACAGGCGGTTGCTCATCTATACCGCGGCCCTGATGGAGAAGCTCGCGGCCTCCACGGTGGCGGCCCTCTCGGTGGCGTTCTTCTATCTGCTCCTGCGCCGCCGCGCTCCACCCCGCGACGCGGCCCTCCTCACGCTGGCCTATGCCTTCGGGACCAACACGTGGGCCACCAGCAGCCAAGCGCTCTGGCAGCACGGACCGGCCCAACTCCTGCTCGTGGGGATCCTGCTGGCGGTCACAGGCCCCTCCGGATCAATAGGATCGTGGACGCCGCGGCGGCTGGCCGTGGCAGGCGTGCTCTGCGGGCTGTTCATCGCCAACCGCCCTCCCGACGTGGTGCTGGCGGCCTGCGTTGCGCTCTACCTGGCGGCGGCCGTCCCCGAGAAACGGCTCCTGGCCTGGTTCGCGGCGCCCATCGCCGTGATCGGCGTCCTGGCCTTCGCCTACAACCTCCACTACCTGGCGCACCCGTTGGGGAACTATCCCCTCACGGCGCCCATGGGGCAGTTCTTCTCCTATTCGCCGCTCTGGGGCGCCCTGGGGCTCCTGTTGAGCCCCGGCAAGGGGTTGCTGATCTTTTCCCCCTTCCTCCTCTTCCTGGTGGCGCGCCCCTTCGTCGCCGGCCTGCCGCGGGACCGGCTGCTGACGCTCTGCCTCACCCTGGGCGTGGTCGGCCATCTGTTCCTCTACGGCAAGACGGACTGGCGGGGCGGCTACGGCTATGGCCCCCGCTTCCTGATCGACCTGCTGCCGGTCTTCGTCTGGATGCTGGTCCCGGTCCTGGCGCGGATGGGTCTGTTGTTGCGGCTCGTGTTCGTGGCCGGCCTGGTCGTCGCCATGGGGATCCAGGCGATCGGCGCCTTCTACTACCCCACCGGACAGAGCGACCTGGTCCTGACGCGGGACTTCGTGAGCCCCTGGTACCCCCGGAACGCCCAGTTCCTCCTGGAGTACCGGAACGGCCACCTCCCCTGGGCGACGCCGGCGCGGTGATGCCCTACCGCAGGAGCCAGGAGAGCCCCTGCCAGATCCACCAGATCCCCACCAGGCGGAAGATCCACAGGAGATTCCGCACGCCGAGCAGGAAGAAGTTGTGGACCGGGAAGGGGACGGCCAGGGTGGAGGCCGGTGCCATGAAGAGGTAGCCCAGCGCGGCCATGTTCACGGTGATCCCGACGACCACCTTGAAAAGCGCCGTGGCATCCGCCAGCGGGACCTGAAGGCCGAAGGCGGTCGCCGCCAGCGCGGCGAGCAGCAGCAGGAGCGGTACGAAGATCCCGAGACGCAGCGGCCAGCGCCAGGCCTGAAGGAAGGTGAAGAACCGGGCCGCGGGCTCGCAATGGCCGGAGCAGCAGCGCGCCGTCAGCGTCTCGGAGCCCGCCCGCAGATCGATCGTCCCGCCCGTCTCCGAAGGCAATATCCGGTTGCACCAGACGCACTTCCACGGAAGCACCCGCCGCATGTACGGCCGCGCCAGCCGCCGGTGGCCGATGATCAGGACGACGCCGGCCGCCAGGCTGAGCCCCACCGGCTCGGGGTGGCGGACGAACAGGAAGAGCACCAACGGGATGAACAGGAACAGCAGGACGCCGGGGGTGTGTGCCCGAAGAGGACTCGAAGGGACGGAGGGCATTGGCGCAGAATTATATCTCTGTAAAAAAGGGCAGCCTCTCGCCCAGGGTTCACACCCTGGGCTCCGAATCTTCGAGAGCCCGGAGGGCGGAACTGGGTAGCCCAGGGTGTGAACCCTGGGCGAGGACCTGAGGTGGCCCGCGGCTTGCACTTCAGCAACTCAAGAGCAGGTCTTTGCCAGGGGAGGTCTACAATTTCTCATCTAGAGGTCATCTTTCGGAGTGAAGTGCCGGGAGTGCTCCCGGCGATGCCGTTCCGCGGGTTGGAGCCAGTCGCCGCGGAGTTCCCCACGGTCGTGTTGGGAGCGGAGGGCACCGGCAATGGCTCGCCGCGGGCTGTGCTCTGGCAGGCGGAATGGGAACAACCGCGGTTCGACTTCTACGCCTTCGATGCCCGGATGGATACTCTCGCCGAGCAGGCGGCGGGCGGCCCGTTCCTCCTCTGGCTGGGCGCGGACCCCGAGGAGCTGCCGCGGATGGCCCTCGAGGTCGTGACCCGCTGCCAGCGCCTCGCCGGGCGGCGGAACGCGGCCTCGGGCTTCCCGGAGATCGACGCCGTGCTCGCGCGCCACCGGGCCCTGCACGACCTGAGCAGACCGCTCGTCCGCGCCGGCTACGCGCACGCCCTGGACGTCTGGCAGTGGATGCTCCGGCTGCAGCCCGATGCGGGCCTGGAGGTCCAGATCGCCGGTCTGTTCCACGATATCGAGGCCGGGGCGCGGATGGCCGAGGAGCTGCTCGCCGAGGCCGGGCTGGAGCCGGAGGCGCGTCGGCGGGTCGAACGCCTGATCGCGGCCCACGAGCGGATGCCGGCCCCCGGCGATCCTGACGCAGCGGACCTGGCCCTGCTCAACGATGCGGACGCGCTGTCGTTCTTCTCGCTCAACAGCCCGGGGTACTGGGACTCCTTCGGGCCGGAGGCGACCCGCCGCAAGGTGGCATTCACCCTGGCCCGGCTCCGTCCGGAGGCGAAACGGAGGCTGCGCTGGGTCCGCCTGCGCCCCGAGGTGCGGCAACTCGCCGCGCCCCTGGCCCCGGACATCTTCCGCGGAGCGCAACACCCTCTCCACCGGAGCCGGACGGCGCTTCGACCTTTACGCATGAATCTGGTCCGCCCCCGGGAGACCCTTGATCGATTCCTGAGCGGCGGATCGCGCGTCCTCGTGGTGGTGGCCCATCCGGACGACGAGACGATCGGCGCCGGCGCCCTGCTGGCCCGGCTGCGGGATGTCCGGGTGGTCCATGTGACGGACGGAGCGCCGCGCGATCCGCAATTCTTCGCGCAGGGGTTCACCGGCTCCCGCGAGGAGTACGACGCAGGCAAGGCGCCGCGAGCTCGCGGCGGCCATGGCACTGGTCGGGATCGGCCCGGAACGGCTGCTGATGCTCGGAGGCATCGCCGACCAGGAGGCAGTCCTGGACCTGCCCCGGCTCGCCCGCGAGATCGCCGCCCTCTGTCGCGAGCTGCGGCCGGAGATCGTCCTCACCCACGCCTATGAAGGAGGACACCCCGACCATGACGCAGCCGCCTTCGCCTGTCGCGCCGCGGTGGAGCTGCTGCGCCGCGAAGGGGTCGAGCCTCCGGACCTGGTGGAGATGCCGCTCTACCACGCCCGCCCGGGAGCCATCGGCAAGGACGACATGGTGATCCAGGAGCTGCTGCCCGTCCCGGAGAAGGTCGAGACGCGTAGAGTCGACCTCACGCCGGCCGAGCAGGAGCTGAAGACGAGGATGGCCGACTGCTTCGCCACCCAGCTCAGTATCCTGCGGCTGTTCCTCCCCGCCGTCCACGAGACCTTCCGTGAGGCCCCGGCCTGCGACTTCACCAAGCCGCCGCACGAAGGACCCCTACAATACGAGCGCTGGGACTTTCCCATCACCGGCAAGCGCTGGCGGGAGCTGGCGCGGGCGGCGATGACGGACCTGGACGCCTGAAAAACGCCTTGCCCGTCCGCCTGCTTTCGGGCAGACTGGCCTCAGATGAGCTCTGCTGAGGATCTCGCGGCGGGCGGCGCGGAGGTCACCGAGCTGCTGGTGGCCTGGGAACAGGGTGACCACGAGGCGTTCCGGCGTCTCGGCCATCTTGTGTATGACGATCTGCGGGCCATTGCGGCGGCGCAGATGCGGGGCGAACGGCACGACCACACGCTGCAGCCCACGGCCCTTGTCCACGAGGCTTTCCTGCGGCTCTCCGAGCAGCGGCGGCGGCAGTGGAAGGAGCGCCGGCAGTTCTTCGCAGTGGCCTCGAGCCTGATGCGCCAGGTGCTCGTGGACCACGCCCGCGCCCGGCGCGCCTCGAAGCGGGGCGGGGACGCGACGCACATCGAGGTGACCTCCCTCGACGCGCTGCCCGCGCCGCCGGAGGTCTTCGATCTGCTGGCCCTCGACGATGCCCTGACCCGGCTGGCGGCGCTCCAACCGCGGCTGGCCAAGGTCGTCGAGCTGCGCTTCTTCGGCGGCCTGGAGGTGGAAGAGACCGCCGAGCTGCTCGGTTGCTCGCCACGCACCGTGAAGCGCGACTGGGCGCTGGCGCGGGCGTGGCTCGTTCGCGAGCTGGGTGCCTGATCGAACCTGATCGAAATGGACGCCGCGCGTTTCGCTCTCGTCGAGTCGGCCTTTCACCGCGCGAGCCAGGTCTCGGCTGAGGCGCGGGAACGGACGCTGGCCGAAGTCTGCGGAGACGACGGCGAATTGCGGCGGGAGATCGAAGAGCTCCTCGCTGCCGCGGCACGCGAGGTGCCGGCTCTCGATCGTCCTGCCGGCGCCTTCTTCGGCGAGGCGGCGGCGCGCGAGGAGGTGCCCGGCTATCGTCTCCTGCGGCAGATCGGACGCGGCGGCAGCTCCGTCGTCTACCTGGCCGAGCAGCAGGGAGAGGGCTTCAGCCGGCGGGTCGCGCTCAAGATCGTGGATTGGGGGCCGGACCCTGCGCTCGCCCGCCGCTTTCGCGCCGAGCAGCGCATCCTTGCCGCCCTGGAGCACCCGGGGATCGCGCGGCTCTACGACGCCGGCATCGCGCCTTCGGACCGCTCCTACCTGGCTATGGAGCTCGTCGAGGGCGAAAACCTCCTGGTCTATTGCCAGAAGGTGCAGGCTTCGCTGCGCACCCGGCTCGAGCTTTTCCTCGCCGTGCTCGAAGCGGTCGGGTACGCGCACGCCGCCAAGGTGGTCCACCGCGACCTCAAGCCCGGCAATATCCTGGTCTCGGACCGCGGCGAGCCCAAGCTGCTGGACTTCGGCATCGCCCGCCTCCACCAGGACGGCGTCCTGGAGACGACGCACACTCTGCATCGTGCCATGACGCCGGCATACGCCAGCCCGGAGCAGGTGCGCGGCGAGGCGGTCGATGCTCGTTCGGACATCTACTCGCTGGGCGTCGTCCTCTACGAGCTTCTCACCGGCCGGCGGCCGTACCGGCTCTCGGACACCAGCCGCGAGACGCTCGACCGCGCCATTCGCGAGCAGGAGCCGGACCTCCCTTCGAGCGCCCGCCGCCGCGAGCTGCGCGGCGACCTCGACGCCATCCTGCTCAAGGCGCTGCGCAAGGAGCCTGGCGCCCGCTACGCCTCGACCGCCGACTTTGCGGCAGATCTGCGTTGCCACCTCGAAGGCAAGCCCGTACGGGCGCGGCGCGGCTCGCAGCTCTACCGTGCCGGCAAAATGGCGCGCCGCCGGCGCGGGCTCCTGCTCAACCTGGCGCTCGTCGCGCTCCTGGCGGCCGGAGCCTGGCTGTGGGCGCCGTGGAAGGCTGACCGCGGCGGGAACGATCGGCCGAACGCGTCACCCTGGCTGGCCCTGCCGGTCTCCTCCGCCGCCGAGGAGAGCTACCGCGCGGGCCTCGCCGCGCTCGATCGCCGCGAAAGCCCGGCCGCCATCCGACACCTGCGTTCGGCCGCCGCCGCCGATCCTCGCCATCCCGTTGTTCACGCCGCTCTGGCGCACGGGCTGACGCTCGCCGGCCAGGATCTGGAAGCCCGGGCTGAAGCTCAGCGGGCACTCGCTCTGGCGACCGATCTGCCGCGCGAGAGCCGGCTTCTGGTCGAAGCCATGGCGTTGCGCACTACCGGGAAGAACACCGAGGCGGCGAAGGTCTACCGTTCGCTGTGGCTCCTCCGGCCGGGCAACCTGGAGATCGGTCTGCTGCTCGCACGGAGCGTGGTGCGAGTCAACGCTCAGGAGTCTTACGACGTGGCTGCGAAGCTCCGTGCGCTGCCACCGCCCGCGGGGACGGATCCGCGGATAGGCCTCGCCGAGCTCGAGGCCCTCGGGCAGATGGGCCGATCGCAGGACGCCCTCGACCGGGCTCCCGCCGTCGTCGCAGAGGCCAGGGCGCGCGGCCTCCCTGCGATCGAGGCCCGCATCATCCACTTTCAGGCGGCCTCCCACAATCATCTGGGCAACACCGGCCAGGCGCGAGCTTTGGCCGGGCGGGCGCGGCAGATGTTTCTCACCCAGGGAGAGATCCTCGGCGCCGCCAACACCTGGCAGCTTACGTGTGTCGTGAGCGTCCAGGAGGCCCGCCACGAGGAAGCGGAGAGAGACTGCGCCGAGGGCCTCCGCCTGTACCAGCGCGTGGGCAGCCCTAGCGGAGCCGCTCTGGTGCTCAGCGCTCTCGGCGGGCTGCACACGCATCGCGGCCGCCTTCTCGAGGCCCGGGAGGCCTTCGCCGCGGCGCTCCTGACCGGAAGGGCATCCAACAACCGGCTGGACGAAGGCCGCTTCCTGCATAACCTGGCGCATGCCGAGCTCGAGCTGGGCCGCCTGCCGCAGGCTGAGGAGACTCTCCGCAAGGCGGTGGCGCTCCGGCGGGAGACCAGCGACCAGCGCGGCCTTGTGCTCTCGCTCGAGACCCTCGCGACAACGCTGATCGTGCGCGGCTCGCTGGCGGAAGCTGAAACGCTCCTGGTCGAGGCGGAGACGGTGGGCCGTAGCGTCGGCGTCCCGCGCCATCTCGCCTTTGTGCTCCAGGCCCGAGCCAGGCTCGCTGCTCTCGAAGACGACCGCGAGCGGATGCTCCGCTGGCTGGACGAGGCTGCCGCCCTGCATGAGAAGGCCGGCGAGAAGGATGCCCTCGCCTATGTCCGCGCCGGCCGCACCTATCTTGCCGAGCCCCGTGATGCAACGGTCTGCCGAGGCCTGGAGGCGAAGGCTCGGGAAGCTCCAGGGCCTCGGCGATCAGTCGGCCGTGACGGTGCAGGTCTGGGCTGCCCGCTGCTGGAGCGAAGCGGGCTCTCCCCAACGGGCGTTGCCATGGATCGATGCGGCCGCGAGCGCCGAGCTGACCGCAGAGAAGCCGGAAGCTCCGCATCGAGATCGCGCTGGCGCGAGCCGACCTCGCACTGCACACCGGCCGCTGGAGAGAAGCGGAACGATGGCTCGGTATTGCCGGCGCGGAATGCCGGCGCCTCTCGTTCGGCACCCTGCTGATGGATGCACGACTGCTGGAAGCGCGCCTGGCCTTGGCGAGGGGCGACCACCCCGAGCGCGTGCGCACCCTCGCCGAGGAGCTGCGCCGCGATGCTACAGCGGGGCGCTACAGGAAGATCGCCCGTCTGGCCGGCGAGCTGTTGTAAAAAGCGTACCGGCTACCGCGGCTTCTCGCCCCGGAGCCCCTTCTCCACCTCCGCCAGTTGGGCCCGCAACGCCTGGATCTCGTCGTGCTGCCGCACCGTGTAGAGCGTCAGCTCCTCGACCTTTTCGAGCAGCCGCATCTGAAAGTCGCTGAGGTTTAGGCCTTTCGCCTTGACCTCGTCGCGGTTCGGGACGTTCGGCAGGTGCCTCTCCCGCTCAATGAACGATTTCAGCTCGGCGAGCGGCATCAATTCATAATCCGGCTCGAAGAC
Organism: uncultured Holophagales bacterium; assembly: GCA_963842525.1. Classification (GTDB taxonomy): domain Bacteria; phylum Acidobacteriota; class Thermoanaerobaculia; order Multivoradales; family UBA5704; genus UBA5704. The sequence continues at coordinate 1,295,639 of CAWJGT010000003.1, read as the reverse complement.
GTAGTCCGGAACGTTCAAGGTCGTGCCGTCGTCGAGGTAGCTGCCGCCGGTGACGAGAATGTTGCCGCCCCAGACCTCGAGCTTCTCCCTGGGCTGGATCGTCCCGATGCCGACGTAGCCGTGGTGCCGGATCGCTAGGCGGGCCTGGGCGAAGGTGTTGTTGACACCCGTGGTGGAGAGGATGAGGCCGGCGCCGGCGCTGCTCGATCCCCAGGGCTGCTCCGCATAGGCGTGCACCGTCGCGCCGCCGGACGTCGTAAAACCGCTGCCATAGTGGCCGCCGAAGGCGAGAGTCCCGAGCACGTCGCCCTGCTGGGTCGCCATGGGCGTCGTCAGGCTTCCGCGCGCATGCCGGAGCACGACCTGCGGCGACTCCGTATCGCTGACCGTGGCGAGCGCCAGCGACGAGTCCGCCGCGGTCGCACCACGGGCATCGAGCTTGACCGCGGGGCTCGCGATACCGAAACCGACCTTGCCCGAGGGGCTGATATCGATCGAGCTGGTCGGTGCGCCGGGCCGGATGCGGAAAGGCTTGAGCGAGCCGCCGGTGACGTCGCGGACGAAGAAATCGACCTCATTGCCGGCCACGTCCCAGGTCTGGGCGGTAAAGCCGCCGGAGCTGTTCTGTTCGAGACGCAGGGCCGGCGTGTTCGAACGTATGGACGTGCAGGTCGAGCACCGGCGTGGCGGTCCGAAAACCGACCCGGCCGGTAATGTCGACAAAGATCGAATTCGTCGCGGCGCCGCCGCTGATGGTAAACGGCACTCTCGCGCCTGAGATGTCCTCGATAGAGAACTTGCTGGCGCCGCCGCTGAAGGAGTCGTTGGCAGTGAGCTGCCAGTCGGTGGTGGGGAAGGTCCCGACGCTGGTGTCCTCGAACTTGAGCCGGGTGTTGTTCTCCTTGAGCCGGACGGTGTCGAAGCCGAAGTTTTCGTTATTGACGCAATCCACGCCAATGCAGGCGCTGCCCTGAACGATCAGGTCATCGGCAGTCACCTGATCCGCGGCCGTCACGGGAATGGGCTTGGCGCTGCTCGAGGCCTTTCCCCGCGGGCCTTTCCGGCGTTCCGGCTCAGCGAGGCCTGCGGCCAGGATGGCGCCGCTTTCCATGACGAAGGAGCCCGTCAGCACGAACGATTCTTCCGCGGGCAACGCGCCCGTTCGGCGCAGCTCCGCGAGAAGATCATTCATGGCCTCGTCGTCGCCGCTCGCGCGGGCCGCCGCGAGCTGTTTGCGGACCTCATCGCTCAACGCCGGAATCGTCCGCACCTCCCAGGTGTAGCTGCCGTCCGTCCGGCGCTTCCCATCGGCGTCGAACACGCTGAAGGTGGGCGTCTCGCCGGCCTTGAAATCGCGGCGGAAGGCGGTTCCCTCCGGGCCCGAGACTACGAGGACGGCTCCTTCGCTCTCTACCGGTGGTGTCCAGGAGACCTCCGACGAACCGGCCCTCACCTCCGTCTGCGCGCGCCCCTCCAGAGGCAGCAGGAGAATTCCTGCCGCAAGGGCCGCCGCTCCCAGAACCTTCAGAGACTTCTTCATGTTCTTTCCTCCTTGAGTCGAGCCGAGCTGTTTTGCTCCTCTGGAGACAAGGCGGAAAGAACGAGGATCAGGGGCCATCCGCGGCGGGATGGCCGAATGAGCGCGCATCAAGAGTCATCTGGATCGATCCGGGCTCACCCGAGTACCGTGGACCGCCGGAGCCACTCGGGCGGCGGGCGGGAGCGCCTTTTCGACAGAAGGTGAACTCCCGCCGTGGCTCCGGCGAATTCCCCACGGCCTCTATGGACTGTGCAATGCGAGCAAATTCTTACGCTCCCACGGTGTCCCGTAAGTCTTAGAGGGTGTCTGGAAAATCAGCCCCGTAGGGGCGACCGGGATTAGCCCGGGCATTCATGCCCGGGAATCAGGCATCCAAAATTCCCGGAGCCCCGCCAGGGACGACAGGAATCCGGCTGGCAGGGCCTCCTGCCGCCCCTGACGGGGCTGGATGGAGGGTTTGGCCTTCCCTTCCCGGGCATGAATGCCCGGGCTAATTCCGTCCGCCCCTGCGGGGCTCAATTTCCAAACACCCTCTTAAACAAAAATGCTGTTCGGTTAGCCGTCGGAAGTCGGGTCTAATCGAACGGTATGGCCTACGGAGTTGAATATGCAAGCGCACGTGCTCAGAGGGCCGAAGCAGCAAATCGCCGAGAACCTTGCCCGGATGCCCGGCGAGATACGCGAGGCCATCGTCTTTGTGGAAGAGCCGGCACCGGCGGAGGCGTGGATGCCGGACGGCGAGGACATTTTCGCCGAAATGCGCCCCTACATGGTGGATGTTGAGGCCTGGACGATACGCGCGAAGCGGTCTATACGCGCGGGGAAGGCGAATGATCCTGCTCGACACAAACCTGCTCACCCGGATGACGCGGTCGCGTGAGCCGCAGGCCGGTGTGGCACGTGCGGCAGTTCAGACGCTCCTGCGGCGCGGAGAGCTGTTGGTCCCGTACTGGTTCCACGAATTTCCTAGATGGGACGGCAGCAACCCAATATTCGACCACCTCGGGTGGACTGCCTATTGCGAGTAGGTGCTGCCAGGAACTTCCGGAGGCGGCCCACGATCTCTCCTGTTCTCAGAGGCTTCCAAGACCTTACACCTCTTTCGACACCTCGTCAACGCCGTTGGCGAAGGGATAAGGCATTCAGGACCATGGCGCTTCTCCGTACCGAGGGTGTCGATAAAGACACCGTGGAGGGAAGGCTCTCGTGACCCAAAATAGGCGCTTCGCGCCTGCCGGCGCCCCAAGAAACCCCAGGCACCTATTCCGGGCAGACCGAAGCCGGGGGTCGGCTTCTACCGCGAGTTAGGCGGTGCTCAGATCTCAAACCAGAATGCGAGCCGCACTTCTGCATGGAACTCGGCCTCGATCGCCTGCATCGTGCGGAGGGCGAGTTGCCAGGAAATGCCGAGTGTTTCGCTTCTGATCCCGATCGCCCGCAGAGCGTTCTGAATCTCGCTGATGCTCAGCCATGATGGGTATAGCGCATCTGGATGAGAAATTATGTCCTTCGATTGATGTCGGTAATGTCCGCCACTGTTGATTATGCCGGCGACATCGCTCGCGCGAACGAACCGCGTCAACCCATTATGGACGAATTCTTGGTCCGGCACGATGTGGGCGTAGTATGCGCGTTGCGCGAATGCAGAGGCGTCTGCCGGGAATCCACGCGGTTCGAACAAAGTGGTGGTGTCTTCCGTGTAATGAACTCCCGTTATTGCGGCAAAAAGACGATATTCTCGCTCCAAAAATACCTCACTCTGTGACCGCCAAATATCATCAGACGCCGAGCGGTACTCGATGAAAGCGCGTATGTCCTTGCCCACTATTCGTTCCCTTTTTGGTCGATCCTGGGTGTCAGAGAATTCTCGGCGGAAGCGGATGCTCGTGCTTCTCATGGAAGAAGGGCGCGATTACCTCGCCCTCGAAGTACTGTCCCGCTCTGGACCCGCCGCTCCAACTCCCGAGACACCGCGATTTGGGTCGCCCGCAAAAGATTCTGCACCCCCGCATAATAACTTGACACGGACCAAAACCCAACAGCGACAGGCCTTTGCAGGCCATTTCGCTCTTACCCCCGCCAGATAACTGGACACGAGTGCGAGGCTGCCCCACGCTCGATTACCAGCAAGTCGCTTGAAATCAACAACTTGCCCTGGAGGCCCGAGTTGGCAGCCGTCTTGCCTCTCCGTGCCCCCGCATGGCCAGGAGACTGCGGTTCATCCCCGAAGGAGGCGCCCTCGTCGAGGTCACCTGCCGCACTGTCCAGCGCCGCTTCCTCCTCCGGCCCAGCCCGGAGCTCAACGACGTCATCGTCGGCATTCTCGGCCGCGCCCAGCGAATCTACGAGAGCGTCGCCATTGCCGCGGTATTTGCTTCAAATCATTATCACCTGCTGCTGCGGGTCACCGATGCTAAACAACTCGCTGACTTCATGCGCGATATCAATTCTGGCCTGGCCCTCGAGGTCCAGCGGCTGACCGGCTGGAGGCACGGCATCTGGGCCCGGCGGTATCAGGCCATCGTGATCAGCGACGAGCCTCAGGCCCAAGCTGAACGCCTCGCGTACATTTTGAGCCACGGGGTTAAAGAACGATTGGTGTCCACGGGCGCGCAAACCCGACAAGGGAGCACATCTTGCCGGAACGAGCCGTTCTTGAAACGAACACTCCCGGGAGGGAGACGTGTGGGTCGTTGACAAGAGCCTTCTAATGGGTGGCACCTGTCGGCACCCACCTGTCCGGTCCGCTAGATCTTTTGTACGAGGACATGGATGCGCCACCTCTCCCGCATTCGTCTGTGCGCGGCGTAGGGGCGCAGCATGCTGCGCCCCTACGCACTACCGCACGCGCCGACTCACCGCTCATTCCCCCTCTTCCACTTGGTGGTGGGACCGGTGGGGAAGGGGAGCGAAACGTGTGGGCTGGTCACCGGTCCTATTGCGGGAAGACCCAGACGATGAAGGTCCGGCCCAACATGAAACCGGTCCCCCCGGTCACGTTCCACTGCATGGTGACAGTGTGCTGTCCGGGCCCGACGTTGGTGACGAAGGCGGAATAGCCGATGCTGCTGCCAGAGCTTGTACGCCCATTGGTACTGAACAGCGGCTTGCCGTCGATGGTCGCGCGGACGTCCATCGAAGCCCCTGGTTCGCTCAAGCGGGCGGAACCGAAGAACTCGACGAGGATCGTTGACTGGCCCGTCGTGGTGATCACCTGGCCTGGGGTCGGTACGAGGTCGACGAAGACAGGAAAACGGGAGGTAGTGGATACCAGGTTACCCCCCGAGCCGAAGAACACCGCCTTAGGAGGCGGCCCGGCGTCGGCAGCCCTCTGTGTCAGGGCGATGGCAAGGAAACCGAGGATCACGATCCTTGGTTTGATACGGCTCAGTTGACTGCGAGTCTGGGTTGTCATGGTGTCCTTTTCCTTTTCTGTTGTCTGGAAAGCGGCATGTTCTCCAGCTTTATTCGGACAACTGCTGTCAGAAGCCTCGCTATCTCATCCAAAGCCCACCGAAGCGCGGGCTCGCCAAGCGGGATACGAAGGACATGCGGCAGGGGCGCCCGGGCCGGCGCCCTGCCGCGAACACACACGGTAAGCCATGGCGTCAGTTGGCAAGAGGTTGGAGAGGCACCTCGGTCCTCTTCTCGATCACCCGGGTGGCACTTCCGGCCCGGCCGGGCGCTCGCGGAGGATCTGGAATGAATTGACCGCTGCCGACACTTGTTTAGATGGCCAACCTCAGTCCGGGAACGCTAACCTCTGCAATTCCGAAGGAGACATCGTGACTTCCGAATAGATCGATCCCTGTACCCTTCCGCCGCGCGCTGGGCGCCGCCGCCCTGCTGGCGCTGGCCTGGTCCACCACTGCTTCCGCCGCGACGCCGCCGTCCTGGGTGGCGCGCAGCGACGAGAATGCCCAGGTCGTGCTCGAGGTGATGGCCCGCTTCGGTCCCGAGGGCGCGGGCGAGCTCGGCATCCCCGGCCTGGACGAGGAGATTTTCGACTTGAAGCCGGGCTTCGAGGAGCGCGGCAAGGGCCGCCACGCGGACCACGCTCGCCGAGCTCGATGCCGCCCTGGTCTCTCTGGATCTGGTGGTTCTTCACGCCCGCCGCGGCGATACGGCCAGGATCCGGCAGCTCGCCGCCGAGATGCTCCCGATCTTCGAGGCCGGCGGGGTGCATCCTGATGCGCTAGCTGCCCTGCTCCTCTTTCAGCAGGCCGCCGAGGCCGAGGAGGTCACCGTCGATCTTGTCGGCCAGGTCGCCGCTTCGGTCCGCCGGGCTCATGGCCGGGTTTGACCCGTCGCGGCGTATGCGCGCAGACCGAAGGGGCCGCAGCCGTGACGAGGCTGATCTGCCCTGGCGGTCCGTATCCGGTCCGGGGCCCGATATCCACCGCTGGATAAGCCTATCCACGGCGTCTAAGCGTATCCACCGCGACATAAGCAGCCTCGCCGAGGCCCCAGGTGCCGGCGGCGGCGACGCCGGCGGAGATGAGCAGACCGGGGAGTTTGGCCGCAGCGAAGCGGAGGCCAAGCTGCGTCGTTTGGGACTGGATCCAAGTGCAACCGTAGCGAGTTGCGCAGCAATTCGCGGGCCTGACCACGGGAGCTTTGCCCTCGCGCTGCCTGCTCGACCACGATTGCCTCTCCGGGCGGGCAAGGCGAGCCACGAGGCCCTCTACTTGGGCGCAGCCCTTGTCGCCTATGCAGCGTTCTGTTATAAGCTAAGCGCAAGGGAGGAAGTCGATATGAAGCTTCCATGGGTTACCGCCTGTGTCGTCGCTTTTGTCCCGGCTGCCGGCGTCGCCACGCCGAACGAGACCCCCGCCGACTTGGCGCTGATTTCGCTTCAGGCCTCGACCGCCAACGTCTGCCCCGCGGCGACTCAGAGCGGCGGGCGCTCCGGGGCGGGAGGTGGTGTGGGCGAGTTCTCCAGTTGCAGTGCCCAGGCGAGTTGCTCGCCCTGGGGACATTTCCAGTACTGCACTGGCAATAGCTCCTGCGTGGCAGTGGACCGGAACTGTTCGGTAGGTGAGCAGGGACACGTGACGTGCGACGGCGTGACCCACTGGTGCCAGTCCTGCTCGTTCTGCCAGAACTGCGTCGATTACGACACCACGTGCTTCGACTGCTGTCGGTGTGACGGAGGTACCGCGTGGTTCTGCTCTGGCTACTGTGGCTGACCGGACATCTCGACTGGCTCGGGTTGCTCGGGTTCTTCCTTGCCGAAGAAAGACATCAACTACCCTGACCGCCAACGCTGCTCCTGCTAACCGGCGGGCGACGCACGATAGTGCGTTGACCGTCCGGTTAAGCAGTCGGGTTGGGCGGTTTCTCTCCCACCGATTGTAGTGCAGGTCGGTTCGAAAAGGACCGCTTCCCCTAACCCCTCGGACTCGGAACTCTCTTACAAAGCCCGCCCTGGAGCCCGGCAACTAAAGCCTGGCGGCGTCAGATGTCCGCTCGATCGGCCGGGTTCGCCGCCCTTACTTCGACGTAGGCCGAGGCGGTGAGCCCTTCTTGTTCACTCGCCGGCGGCCTCCAGGAAGCTCCTGACGAGCTCGCGGTTGTACCAGATCCCGGCGTCTATCGCCTTCGCGATGAGAGGCTTCAACTCCGAGATCAGGCCCTCGGCCTTCGCGCGGCCCAGGAGGCCCAGCGACCCGGTGACTCTGAGGCCCGAAGCGAGGGCGCCGCGGCGTCCCTTCCATTCGTCGATCGCCACGGTGCGGACGCCAAGGTCGAGGGCGAGTTGGTTGACCGCGGCTTCTCCCAGGTCGAGGCCGGCCAGCAAGGCGGGTGAGGGCGGTTTGACCAGCGGCTTCTTCTTGAGCCAAGCTGGCGCGGCCCAAGGATGGCCTGCGGCGCGCCCTTTGTCGAGCTCCTGCCAGACTTCCGCTGGGCTAAGAAACTCGTAGGGCAAGCGGCCGATCAAGTCCAGGCAGCCGATTCTGGCGAAGGACACCAGCGGCCCGGTGTTTACGACGATCGGTTCAGCCACGCCGCATGAACTCCACCTCGGAGTCGAGATCCTCGGGCTGGAGGTTGCTCATGGCAACGCCGATTCGCGGGAGGGCGAGGAGAAAGTCCACCCTGCCCTTCCCGCAGAGCTTTGCGGCGAAGCCCGAGCTCAGCCGGCCTACTTCGTAGAGCTTCGCGGCAAGGAGGAAGCGGGCCTCTTCGTCGAAGGCTCCGCGCGTCAGGCCGCTACTGAAGAGGACATCGTCGCCGTAGTCGATGGTCAAGCGGTGTTGCATGGCGGCCTCCTGGCCCTAGACTAACACGACGGGAGCGCCGGCAACACGGCGTGCCGGCTGGTGACCGGAAGCTCCGCGGAGCTGTTCCCAAGCAACAGCCAGTGGAGCACCCGGGCGGCTCGATGCTAAACCTCCCGCCCCGGCGCCTAACGGATTGGCGATCAACCTGCGGCGTGAAGCGCCGTCATCTGCATCGTCTTGTTGGGCCGCCGCCTCCTGAGCCAATGAGTCCTTTCCACGTTTCGAGGCATCTTCGTCGTCGACGCAACTCGCACGTGCCTTGCTCACTCAACGCTGCGTCGACCCTCGTCTGTGCTCCTCACCAGTCCTGCGTGATCGGGCGGTCGCCGCTCGGGCCAATCCATCGAGCATGCCCGCGAACACCAAGCGGTGCAGAGGATACACGCCGTACCAGTAAATCAAGCCAATGAGACCGACCGGGTCGAAGAGCGCCGTCTGCCGGATTGTGGATCCGCCTTCGCGCGGTACGACCTCGAACTCGAGCCAGGCGCGGCCCGGCAGCTTCATCTCGGCCGAAAGCCGCAGCAGCCGGCCGGGCTCGAAAGCCTCGACACGCCAGAAGTCCAGCGCGTCACCTGCCTGCAGGGCCTCGGGCAACGGCCGGCCGCGTCGCACGCCGACGCCTCCGACCAGCAGATCGAGGAAGCCGCGCAGTCGCCACAGCCAGTCGTAGGCGTACCACCCCGTCTCGCCGCCAATGCGGCGGATCGGCGCGAAGGCCTCTTCCGGCCCGACATCGACCTCCCGCGTGCGCGAGTCGACGAATCGATTGCCGAAGCGAACGCCGGCCCAGTTGCGTCCCTCGCCCCCGGACGAGAAGGCATCGTACCAACGGCTCTCGGCAATCTCGCTCTCCTCGTTGCGGATGGCAGCGGCAATCGCCTCCCGCATGCTTCGCGGCTGCAACGGGAAGACCTCGCGCGCCGAGGGGTCACGAACGAAGGTCGGGTGCTTGATTGACTCGATCAGCTTGCGGCCCACGCGCGCATAGATCGGCGTCACGAGCCCGAGCCACAAGCTCGAGAGCCGCGGCGTCAGGAAGGGAATGCGGATCATCACTCGCCGCAGACCTCGCTGTCGGGCGTACTCGCGCATGAGGTCCCCGTAGGACACCCGGTCGGCGCCGCCGATCTCGAACACCCGGCTCGCCTCGAAGGGCACATGCAGCGCGGCGACCAGATAGCCGAGCAGATCGTCGATGGCGATCGGCTGCGCCTCGACCTCTACCCAACGCGGCGTGATCATGATGGGCAGGCGCTCGACCAGCGCGCGGATCATCTCGAAGGAGAGGCTCCCCGAACCGAGCACGATGGAAGCCCTGAGCTCCAGCACAGGCACCCCGGACAAGCGCAGTCGCTCGCCGACTTCATGCCGGCTCCTCAGGTGCGGCGAGAGGTCCTCGCCGTGCCCCAAGCCACCCAAGTAGACGATGCGGCGCACCCCCGCCCGCTGCGCCGCCTCTCCGAAGCTCCGCGCCGCCTCCCGGTCCTGGGACTCGAAATCGCGGCCCGCGCCCATCGAGTGGACGAGGTAGTAGGCCAGCTCTACCCCCTCGAGCACCGGCCCAAGCGTTTCGGGCTTCAAAACGTCGCCTTCCATCACCTCGGTCGCCGATCCGACCCGCGACACGAGCCCCGCCCGCCGCCGGGCCATGCAGCGCACCCGCCTGCCGTCCGCTTCAAGCCGGCGCCAAAGTCGGCCTCCAACGTAGCCTGTAGCGCCAGTGACGAGAATGAGACCATTCATGCTAAGTCTAGGGGCTCACCGTGGGTACTCAATGGACCTGCCCCGGTTTGGTGGACGGTTTAGGGCTTGGGTTCTCAACTCGTTCTTCGGGGGGCCTGGGGGGCAGAGCCCCCCAGCACCAAGGTCCTACGGAAACGCGTAGCGGGCCGCGGTTTGGCGTCACGTTACGCCGCCTCCGCCGCGTCGTTCGAACTCCACTGGGCTCAGGTAGCCCAGGCCCGAATGACGACGATGCGGGTTGTACCAGCCCTCGAGGAACTCGAAGACGGCCAGGCGGGCCTCCACCTGCGTGCCGAACCGACGGCGCTCCAAGAGCTCGCACTCCAGGGTGGCGAAAAAGCTCTCACACAGCGCGTTGTCGAAACAGTCACCCACGGACCCCATTGACGGCCGCACGCCGGCCTCACGGCAGCGCTGGCCGAAGGCGATGGAGGTGTACTGGCTCCCCTGGTCGGAGTGATGGATCACTCCCTGCGGCCGGCGTTGCCCCAAGGCCATGTTCAGCGCCTCCAAAACCAGTTCTGTCCGCAGATGCGTGGCCATCGACCAGCCCACCACACGACGGCTCCAGGCATCCACCACCACCGCCAGGTACAGGAACCCCGACCCGGTCGGAATGTAGGTGATGTCGGCCACCCAGAGCCGATCGCGACCGCCGGCCGCGAAGTCCCTCTTCACCAGGTCCGGGGCCGGACGGCTCTTCGCATCCCGCACCGTCGTGGTGATCGGGCGACGACGACTGGCTCCCCGCAACCCCGCCTCGCGCATCAGCCGAGCCACCCGCTTGCGGCTCACCAGCACACCGCAAGCGCGCAGCTCTGCGTGGATCCGCGGCGACCCGTACGTCCCCCGCGAACGCTCGTGGATGGCTCTGATCCGCGCCACAAGCTCCGCGTCGGACCGTGCATGCTGCGAGATCGATCGACGCGACCACGCGTAGTACCCGCTGGGGGAGACTCCCAGCAGACGGCACAGCCGGCGCACCGGGTACTTCGCCTGGTTGGCGCTCACGAATCTGAACACCTCGACGGAATCGATCCGGTCTCCCGAGCGAACCAGGCCGCGGCTTTTGCCAGAATCTCCCGCTCTTCACGCAGTTGACGGTTCTCCCGCCTCAGACGGCGCAGCTCCTCGTTCTCTGCGCTCGTCAGGCCGCCGGCCTCGCGACGACTCTCGACGTTCCCGCCGCTCTGCTGGACCCAGTTGCGGATCGCCTGAGCCGATGGCTCAAACTCTCGCGACAGCTCCTCCGGGGTGCGACCTGCTCGCACCAACTCCACCATCTGTTGCCGGAACTCAGGACTGTACGGGGGACGGGTTCTGGGCATCGGACACTCCTATTATCCCAAAGGATAAAGTGTCCACGAAACCGGGGCAACTCCACAATGCGCGCAGTGTGTGCATGACAGCAGCCGGGAATTGGTGGTCAGGAACACTCACCGCCAGTCGGCCCAACGCTCGGGGCCTAAGCGCGCGGCGCCAGCCGTTCGCTGGAGCCGCTTGGTTGGCCGAACCAAGATTTCCTGCTCGCGTATATGGCTATGGCTCCACCGCGCTGCCTTTCTTTATTCTACAACGGACCTGCCGGTTTCAAAGCCCAGGGCAGAGGCCGAAAGCCGATGCCCTGGGGAGAGAGAGGACAAACCGGTGCGGCCTGACAGGCCGCGAGAGTCGCTTCCGCATCTGTTGCCAGCGAGGTTCTCGCGGTCCTTCAGACCGCAGGGCTGTGGGGCCTGTTGACCCAGGGCATCGGCCTTCGGCCTCTGCCCTGGGCTGGGTTCTGCCGGCCCGTTGGGCCGGATGAACAGCCACGGATACGTGCTCGCACTTATGTTGGCCAGTACTTAGGAGGTCTTCTCCAGGAGGGGATCGCGGTCGATGCCGCCACGCTCGCCGCGGCAATACGGCCGAGATCCGGCAGCTCGCCGCCGAGATGCTCCCGGTCTTCGAGGCCGGCGGGGTGCATCCAAGCGCTGGCTGCCCTGCTCCTCTTTCAGCAGGCCGCCGCAGGCCGAGGAGGTCACCGTCGATCTTGTCGGCCAGGTCGCCGCTTCGGTCCGCCGGGCTCACGGCCGGGTTTGAATCCCGTCGCGGCGTATCCGCGCAGACCGAAGGGGCCGCAGCCGTGACGAGGCTGATCCGCCTTGGCGGCCTGTATCCGGTCCGGGGCCCGATACCCACCTCCGGATAAGCCTATTCTTCACCGCAACTTAGGCGGAGGCGGCAGACCGGCGGCGCTTCGCCGCAGCGAGGGCCATCCGGCGCGCATTCAGGGCGAACACTGCTCCGCGCTCACTCATAGCTGAGCATCTTGTAAGCGATGGTCTGGCTCCCAGCCGGAATAGGTGCCCCCCGCTTCCTCCGGCAAGCCGGTTCGGCGCCGTGCTTGTCACCCGATTTGCCATGGCCTATTATAGACGCCGCTGAATTGGCAGCGAGCTTCAGCCGAGGAGGTCAACATGTTTGCTGGATCCCGCAAATTGCTCTTGAAACTCTCGTTGGTTGTGGCGATGGTCGTCTTTGTGCTCTCGTTCGAACCCAAGCCGGCCACTGCATCCTGCAGCGGTTTCCAAGTCGATCCCTGCTCGAATTGTTCGCAAAGCTGTTACGACCAAGTCTACTGCCAGGCTATCGAGTGTTTTCACCAGTCCTGGGCAAGCGGCGGGAATGGATCAGAGTGCTGCGGTTACAACATCGGCGCACAATTCTGCGGCCCGGACTGCCCGCTCTTCTGCGCTGAGCCCTGATCAGCCGGGCGGGGGCCGCTATACCACCCGGCGCAATGGCAGGGCCAGGCGGATCACCTCGCCTCCGCGCTCGAAGGTGAGCTCCACTTTGTCACCCGCCCGTCCCCGCAGGCGGCGCCGCACGCGCTCGAGCGGCAGCTCGCCGAGCGGCTGGCCGTCCATCGTGGTGAGGCGGTCGCCGATCTTGATCCCGGCCTCCGCCGCCGGCGATCCAGCGACGACATCGAGGACCCGGATCCGCGAGCGATCCTCGTGGTGGTGTAGACGGTGGGAGCGGTGCGGGCCAGAAGGTCGTTGTTGTCGACGAACGGCGTGGTCAGCAGCATCTGGAGCCGCATTCCGGCGGGAGCGGCCTCGGAGCTCGCCGCCTGCTGGGCGATGGCACCGGTCGTCCCGCTGCAGAGGAGAACGAGAGCGAGGGGTAACACAGGGTGTCGGATGAGGGTGGTCATAGGTTCTCCACGCCGACGCGCTCTCCGGAGCCGGGCAGTAAGCAAGTGTACGTCCCGGGGCGGCCAAAGTTCGTGGCCCAGGTCACGGTCGCGGAGCCAGGAAACCGGTGACCAGAGCCCATTCATGCCACCTGCATCTATAATGGGCCGGTGAGGTTCGAGTGGGATGAGGACAAGGCAAGCTCCAACCGCCGTTTCGACTATCGAACGGCGAAACCGAACCGATTCGCTGGTGAGGGCGCAAGCAAAGGGCTCGCCGTCATCCTCGACGAGGATGTCGCCGAGGTTTTCACGACTCCCGAATCGGTCAACAGAGCGCTGCGGGCTCTGATCGAAGTGGTACCCCAGGTCAAACGCCTCAAAGAGCCCTGAGGCTGCAGACACTGCGAGGGCTGTCGGCGGCCTGCTGGCATGCATCCGCCCGCTTGCCCGACCGAAACATTCGGCCCTGCGTGGCGTAAGCTCAGCACGAACGCTCTCGTCAGGGAGCACCAACCTCCGGAATTCCTCAAGGAGACATCGTGACTCCACCTAGATCGATGCCTGTACCCTTCCGCCGCGCGGTAGGCGTGGCTGCGCTTCTGGCGCTGGCCTGGTCCACCGCTGTTTCCGCCGCGACGCCGCCGTCCTGGGTGGCGCGCAGCGACGAGAACGCCCAGGTCTTGCTCGAGGTGATGGCCCGCTTCGGCCCCGAGGGCGCGGGCGAGCTCGGCATCCCCGGCCTGGACGAGGAGGTCTTCGACCTGAAGCCGGGCTTCCAGGAGCGCGGCAAGGCCGCCACGCGGACCGCGCTCGCCGAGCTCGAAAAGCGCCTGCAGGCCGAAAAGGACCCGGCGGTCCGCCAGGATCTCGAGATCCTGGTCGGCACAGTCCAGGACAACATCAAGGGCCAGGATCTGGGCGAGAAGTACTACCTGCCCTACTTCAACATCACCGGCGCCGTCTTCGGCGGCATCCGCGGACTGCTCGACGACCAGGTCGACGCGGCGCGGCGGCCGGCGGCCCTGGTGCGCCTGCGCAAGTACGCCGGCGTCGAGCCGGGATACCAGCCGCTGTCGAAGCTGGCCGAGGACTACGTCCGCACCAAGCTCTCCGACCCCAAGCTGATCGGCCCCTTCAAGGACGAGGTCGAACGCGACCTCGCCAACAACAAGACCTATGTCGACGGCCTGGAGCAACTCTTCCAGAAGTACCAGATCAAAGGGTATGAAGAGCCCTACGCCAAGCTCAAGCAGCAGCTCGCGGCCTACGACGGCTTCGTCCGCAAGGAGATCCTGCCGCGCGCCCGCACCGACTTCCGGCTGCCGCCCGAGATGTACGCCTTCAGCCTCGAGCAGGTCGGGGTCGACATGCCGGTCGAGGAGCTGGTGAGCCGCGCCGAGGTAGCCTTCCGGGAGATCCAGAACGAGATGCAGGCCCTGGCTCCCCTGGTGGCCAAGGAGCATGGGCTGTCGGTCACCGACTATCGCGGCGTGCTGCGCGAGCTCAAGAAGAAGCAGGTCACCGGCGACGCGATCCTGCCGCTCTACCAGCAGCGCGTACGCGACATGGAGGACATCATCCGCAAGCAGCGCATCGTGACCCTGCCGGCGCGCGAGATGCGGGTGCGGCTGGCGAGCGAGGCCGAGAGCGTCGCCGTCGCGGCGCCGAACATGCGCCCACCGCGGCTGATCGGCAACACCGGCGAGATGGGCGAGTTCGTGCTGCCGCTGCGCATCCCCGGCACGCAGGAGGGCCAGCAGCTCGCGCTCGACGACTTCACCTTCGACGCCATCTCCTGGACGCTGACCGCCCACGAGGGGCGGCCCGGCCACGAGCTGCAGTTCGCGGCGCTGGTCGAGAAGGGTGTGTCGAAGACGCGGGCGATCTTCGCCTTCAACAGCGTGAACGTGGAGGGCTGGGCCCTGTACGCCGAGGCCGAGGTCCGGCCGTATCTCCCTCTCGACGCCCAGCTTGCCAGCCTGCAGAGCCGGCTGATGCGCGCCGCCCGCGCCTTCCTCGATCCCGGGCTGCAGCTCGGCAGGATCACCCGCGAGGAGGCCACCCGGGTCCTGCGCGAGGACGTGGGGCTCTCCGAGGGCATGGCCCTCCAGGAGGTGCAGCGCTACACGTTCCGCAGCCCCGGCCAGGCGACCGCCTATTTCGTCGGCTATACCCGGCTGATGTCGCTGCGCACCGAGGTGGAGCGGATCCTGGGGTCGAAGTTCGACCGCCAGAAGTACCACGACTTCATCCTCGCCCAAGGGCTCCTGCCGCCCAACCTGCTGCGCAAGGCCGTGCTCGAGGAGCACGTGCCGCAGATGCAGGGCGAAGCGAAACCGGCCCCGTAGGCCCTCTCCCCCTGCCCCCTCTCCCGAAATCGGGAGAGGGGGAAACTCTTAAATTAAGAGGGTGTTTGGAAATTCCTGCGCGAGCCCCGGTCCCTCACCCCCGACCCCTCTCCCATCCGCACTCACACCCGCCCGGGAGAGGGGAGCCCCCACCCAGTACCCTGTCACGTCTGAAAAGATGGATCGTCCCTCTGTAGGGGCGCCCCTTGTGGGTGCCCTTCCGGAGGGCGGCCACAAGGGCCGCCCCTACTTCCTGATCATGCTTTTCTCCCCTCTCCCGGGGGAAGGGAGTGCGGATGGGAGAGGGGTCGGGGGTGAGGGACCAAGGCGACGCCGACCGCAGAGCTTTCGGAATACCGCTACAGCGCTGCGATCATCCCCACCACGCCGGCGCGGATCAGCGCCACCGAGATGGCGGCCAGGAACAGGCTCGCCACCTTGCCGAAGGCGCGGCTCACTGCCGGTCCCATGAAGCGGCCGATATAGGGGGCGAAAGCCAGGGTCAGGAACACCAACGCCATGTTTGCGACCAGCGAGGTGAGGGTCGGCAGGTAGCCGAATGCTTCTCGCGAGACCAGGATCGACGTGATCGCGGCGGGGCCGATGATCAGCGGGATGCCGAGCGGCACGACGCCCACCGAGGCCGGATCCTCCCCTTCCTCCGCCTCTCCCTGTCGCGGGTCGCGCCGCCGGAAGTCCCCGAAGATCAGGTTCGAGATGCTGAGCACCAGCAGGATGAGCCCGCCGCCGACCCGCAGGTCGTTCACGGTGATGCCGAGCAGGGAGAAGATGAGCTGGCCCGCGAACAGGATCAGGACGGAGAGCAGCGAGGCGGTGGCCAACGCCTGCAGGGTCAGCCTCCGGCGTTCCCCCGCGGTCATCCGTTCGGTGACCGCCAGATAGACGGGCAGGATGCCCGGCACGTTGATGGCAACGAAGAGCGGCAGGAAGCTCCCGATGTAGGCGTCCATGGGGGAGGCAAGGATACCTCACCCCCTGTCCCCCTCTCCCATCGCCCCCCCCACCGACCGGGAGAGGGGGGACGCCGCTGGAGCTTGGAAGGCGAGGTCAAGGCATTCTTGATGAGAAAGAGTCTCTGAAAAGAAACTGCAATCTATCCCCTCAGAGCACCAACCACGTCCCCCCTCTCCCGGCGGAAGGGGGGGCGATGGGAGAGGGGGACAGGGGGTGAGGTATCAGGTGCCCGGCTGCGGCGGCGCGGGAGTGTTCGCCTGGCCCGCAACCTGGATCAGATTGTGGACCGCCCTGACTCCGCTGGTGTGCCGGGCAAGCCTCTCCGCCTCGGCCTTCTGATCCGCCCGGGCCACCTTGCCGTTCAGCGTGACCTGTCCGTCGACCGTATCGACGTCGATGTGGAAGGCGTTGACCTCGGGATCAGCCACCAGCTTGGCCTTGATCTGGGCCGTGATCTGGGCGTCGTCCAGGACGTCCTGGACGATGGGCCCGACCTCGGCTCCGACCCGTTCGGCCCCACGCTCCAGCGCGGCGCCGACTTCCTGGGCCCCTTCCCTGACCTGCTCCGCTCCCGCTTTCAGCTCCTCACCGGCCTGCTGGAGGTTCTCCTCCACCTCCTTGCCATGGACCTCGATCCGGGCGCCTTCGTTATCGTGCTGGGCCTCGACCGCAGGCTGTCCGTCGCGTTGGCAGCCGGCGAGCGCAATCCCTGCGGCGGCCAGCCACAGGGCCGTCACCAGATGGAATCCTCTCGTCTTCATGGCGTCTCTCCTTCGCGTTGTGCGGACCCCTCTGAAAAAAGAGGGAGACGCCCGAGCTTTCGGCCAGAACGTCTCCCTGCAGGGAGGGGCCGCGAAAGCCCCTTGCGAGGCCTCGCGGATCAGGTGGCGAAGTGACCTCCGCCCCCGACATGAGTCTGTTCACTTCACCGGCGTCCTGTGGCTCCACCTGGAGAAAAAGGCGGGGAAGTGGATCGGTGCATCAGATCCCCTCCCCCTCAGGGAGGGCCACGAAAGGCCTGTTTTCCACCTTGTCGAACCTGGGTTCACCTTGACCCCGAGGCCGCCTCGGAGCGGGCTTGTCAGGCACGCGGCAGAAGGTTGTGCAGCTTCTGTGCCAGACAGGCCGGCAAGGGGTTTGTCGAGGGAGAGCGCCCGCAGAGGCCTGTAAGGATTACAGGACCGTGGGGAAGAGCCGGTCGCCACGCCGGCGGGGCGGCCGGAGGCCCTCGCCGGCCACCAGGCTCTCCACCCCCGCAATGCGCTCCAGGCCGCTGTAGACGTTGAAACGGTTCTGCCTCAGGAAGCCGATCAGGGTGAGCCCGTAGCGCTCGGCCAGCTCCACCGCCAGGCTGCTCGGCGCGGACACGGCGCAGAGGAACGGCACGCCTGCCACCAGGCACTTCTGGAGGATCTCGTAGCTCGACCGGCCGCTGACCAGGACCAGGCGGTCGTGCAGCGGCAGCTCGCCCGCGTGCAGGGCCCAGCCGATCAGCTTGTCGAGGGCATTGTGGCGCCCGACGTCCTCGCGCACGGCGAGGAGCGCGCCGGTGGGGTCGAACAGCCCCGCCGCATGGAGCCCGCCGGTCGTGGCGAACAGGCCCTGGGCCTCCCCCAGCCGCGCCGGCAGCGCGCGGATCACCTCCACAGGCACGAACGGACCCTCGGGCACCGTCGCCGGGACCCGTATCCGGAGCGCTTCCAGGCCCGCCTTGCCACAGACGCCGCACGCGCTGGTGGTGAAGAAGTGCCGGTCGAGCGTCTGGAGCTGCGGCGCGGGGCCGTCCTCCAGCTCGACCTCCACCACATTGGAGCCGTCCGGTGTGAAGGGCTCCTCCGGCCCGAAGACATGGGCGATCCGGCGGATGCGCTCCGGCTCCTCGATCACGCCCTCTGTGAAGAGGAAGCCGGCGGCCAGCTCGAAATCCGCTCCCGGGGTGCGCATGGTGACCGCCACGGTCTGCCGCTCGTCGCCCCAGCGCAGGCGGATCTCCAGGGGCTCTTCCGTGGCGAGTTGGTCGTCCCGTTCCTCCACGCCCTCCCCCTCCACCCGCCAGAGGCGGGCCGGGGTTGCGCTGGGCTTGGCGGAAATCGGCATGTCCTGATCCTACATCGGGAGGTGAGGAGGCATGTATTTTGCGTTGCCGTCGTCCTGTGCAACGGGAGGAGTCCCCTCATGGCGCGCGCAATCTGGAAAGGAAGCATCACATTCGGCCTCGTCAACATCCCGGTCGGCCTCTACGCGGCCGAGAAGGGCAGCACGGAGGAGATCTCGTTCCACCTGCTCGACAAGCGCAACATGGCCCGCGTCCGCTACAAGCGGGTCAACGAGCAGACCAACCGCGAGGTCCCCTGGGACGACACCGTCCGCGGCTACGAATTCAAGGAGGGCCAGTACGTGGTCCTCTCCGACGAAGACCTGAAGCGCGCCAGCCCCGAGAAGACCCAGACCGTGGACATCCAGGACTTCGTCGAGCTCGACGAGATCGACCCCGTCTTCTACGAGAAGCCGTACTACCTGGCCCCTGACAAACGGGGCGAGAAGGGCTATGCTCTGCTGCGGGAGACCCTGCGCCGCGCCCGCAAGGTGGGGATCGCCAAGGTGGTGATCCGCACCAAGGAGCGCCTTGCCGCGGTGATGGCCCGGGACGACGTGATCGTGCTGGAGATCCTGCGCTATCCCCACGAGCTGCGCGACGCCAAGGACCTGAGTGTCCCCCGGGGCATGCAGGGGGTGAGCGACAGGGAGATCCAGATGGCGGAGCGGCTCGTCGAGGGGATGGTCACCGGCTGGGACCCCGAGCGCTACAAGGACACCTACGACAAAGACCTCCGGGGCATGATCAAGGAGCGCGTCAAGGCCGGCCAGCTCGAAGAGTCGCCCGAGCCGCCCGAAGAGGAGAAGCGGCCGGCCGCCCGCAGCAACGTGGTGGACCTCATGGCGCTCCTCAAGCAGAGCGTCGAAGACGGCGGACGCCGCTCGGGGACGAAGCACGGCAAAAAGCCGGCGGCCAAGAAGACGGCGCATCAAGCCACGCGGAAGACCGCCGCCAAGAAGAGCGCGGCCAAGAAGAGCACCGCGCGCAAACGGAAGACCGCCTGATCCGGTGCCATGGGCCTCCAGGAATACAAGCGCAAGCGCGACTTCCGTAAGACTCCCGAGCCCGCGGGCAGGGTCAAAAAACGGAGCGGGAGCTCGTACGTCATCCAGAAGCACGCCGCCACCCGGCTGCACTACGACTTCCGCCTGGAGCTGGAAGGCGTGCTGCTGAGCTGGGCGGTCCCCAAGGGGCCCAGCCTCGACCCCGGCGAGAAGCGGCTGGCGGTCCACGTCGAGGACCACCCCTTCGACTACGGCGACTTCGAAGGGATCATCCCCAAGGGGCAGTACGGCGGCGGCACGGTCCTCCTCTGGGACCGCGGCACCTGGACCCCCGAAGGCGACCCGAAGGCGGGCTACCGCAAGGGCCACCTCAAGTTCCATCTCGAAGGCGACAAGCTCCACGGCGGCTGGAACCTGGTGCGGCTGCACGGCCGCAACGGGGGAGATGACAAGGAGAACTGGCTCCTCATCAAGGAGAACGACGAAGCCGCCGTCCCCGGCAGCGGCGACGCCGTCGTCCAGGAGTACCCCGAGAGCGTGGCCACCGGCCGCACCCTCGAAGAGATCGCCGCCGACCCCGACCGCGTGTGGGAGTCGGATCGAAAAGAAAAGAAGGGGGCCACCCCTGAAAAAGGCCGCGAAAACCACGGCCTCCGCCGTCGACCCGAAGGAGATCCCGGGCGCCCGCAAGGCGAAGCTCCCGGGTGCCGTCGAGCCGCAGCTCGCGACCCTGGTCGACGAGCCGCCGCAGGGCGACGAGTGGATCCACGAGCTCAAGCTCGACGGCTATCGCGTGCTCTGCGCGGTGCGCGACGGCAAGACAAAGATCTGGACCCGCAACGGCAAGGACTGGACCGACCGGTTCTCCCCGATCGCCGAAGCCGTGGCCGCGCTGCCAGTCAAGGAGGCCCTGCTCGACGGCGAGGTCGTGGTCCTGGAGCCGGACGGCAGGACCAGCTTCCAGGCGCTCCAGAACGCCCTCACGGTCAACCGCGACCGCGACCTGGTCTACTTCGCCTTCGACCTCCTCTACCTCGACGGATACGACCTCCGGCCGGCGCAGCTCCTCGACCGCAAGGAGGCTCTGTCGCGGCTCCTCGCCGCCTCCTCCTCGGCGGCGGTCCGCATCAGCGATCACGTCCAGGGGCAGGGGGAGGGCTTCTACCGCCAGGCCTGCAACCTCGCGCTGGAAGGGGTGATCGCGAAGCGGTCCGACCGTCCCTACCACTCCGGCCGCAACAAGGACTGGCTCAAGATCAAATGCCCGAAGCGGCAGGAATTCGAGGACAAGCCGGCGGCAGACGTGGTCCGCGAGGAGCCCCAGGAACCCCCACGCGAGGCAAAGACCGTGAAAAAGGTTTCCAAGGATGCGGCCAAGGCGACCGAATTCTCGGGGGTCAAGCTGACCAGTCCGGAGAGGGTCCTCTACCCGGAGCAGGGCCTCACCAAGCGCGACCTGATGATCTACTACGAGCGCATCGCCGAGTGGATGCTCCCGCATGTGAAGGACCGGCCGCTGACCCTGGTCCGCTGCCCCGAGGGCCGGCAGAAGCAGTGCTTCTATCAAAAGCACGTGACCGAGCAGTTCCCGAAGACCGTCCTGCGGGTACAGGTCGACGAGGAGGACAAGACGGTCCCCTACGGCGCGGTCAATTCGATCGAGGGGCTCCTCTCCCTGGTGCAGAACAGCGCGCTCGAGATCCACATCTGGGGCTCGCGCCGCGACAACGTCGAAAAGCCCGACTACGTGGTCTTCGACCTCGACCCGGACGAGGGTCTCGCCTGGGAGCGGGTCGTCGAAGGTGCCAAGCTCATGCGCCGGCTCCTCGAAGAGCTGGGGCTGCAGAGCTTCCTCAAGACCACCGGCGGCAAGGGGCTCCACGTCTGCCTGCCGCTCGTGCGCCGCGCCGGGTGGGACGAGGTCAAAGC
This sequence comes from uncultured Holophagales bacterium, assembly GCA_963842525.1. Classification (GTDB taxonomy): domain Bacteria; phylum Acidobacteriota; class Thermoanaerobaculia; order Multivoradales; family UBA5704; genus UBA5704. The sequence goes on along the minus strand of CAWJGT010000003.1, from coordinate 1,274,534 downwards.
CTTCACCAAGGCGGTGTCCGAGGCCATGGTCACCCTGGACCCGGCGCGCTATACGGCGAAGCTCCCCAAGGCCAGCCGCAAGGGAAAGATCTACATCGACTACCTGCGCAACGGCCGCGGCGCCACCTCGATCTGCGCCTACTCCACCCGCGCCCGCGCCAACGCTCCGGTCTCGACCCCACTCTTCTGGGAAGAGCTCGACACCGACGTCCGCGCCGACACCTACACCGTCCAGAATCTCCCCGAGCGCCTGGAAAACCTGGACGCCGACCCCTGGGAGCGGTTCTACCAGGTCCGCCAGTCCATCACCGCGGCCATGAAGAAGGCCGTGGGGATGAAATAGCGCTCACCGCCCCGCTCACCCGGGTTGACACCCGGGGCTACCCAGTTCCGCCCTCCGGGCTCTCAAATCCTCGGCTTTTCCAGAGCCCGGAGGGGCGACATTCGGTAGCCCAGGGTGTGAACCCTGGGTAAGGGCTTACCCTGGCCCAACCTTCGCATTACCCGTCCGGCATGAGACCGAGAATCGTCCGATCCCTGTCGATCCATATCGCCCCTGCGCTTTGCGCTGCGGCGTTCCTCCTCGCCGCGGGCTGCCGCGAGCGGGAGATCCCCCCGGAAGTCGCCCAGATGATCCAGTCCACCGTGGAGGTGAAGACCCTCCCTGCCTCCCTGAAGGAGCAGAAGGAGCGGGTCCGCGCCTGGGAGGAGATGCGCCGCTTCTATCAGAAGCGGCAGTTCCAGCCCGCCTGGTTCACGGCCAAAGGCCCCAAGCCGCAGGCCGAAGAGCTTCTCGCCGCCATCGACGGGATGGCCCGGGAGGGGCTCGATCCGCGGCGCTACCGCAAGGACAAGCTCGCGGGCATGGTGCTCCAGATCGGCGAAAACCCTTCCTTCGAGGATCCGGCGGCCCAGCGCTACCTGGCCCACGCCGACATGAGCCTGACCTACACCTTCCTCACCATGGGCGTTCACCTGGCCACCGGCCGCCAGCAGCCTGAGACTCTGCGCATCGACTGGTACACCAAGCCGCGCAGCGTCGACCTCGACATGCGGCTCGAAAAGGCCCTGTCCGAGAAAGGGACGGTCAGCGAGGTGCTGCACAGCTACGTACCGTCAGGGGAGGACTATGCGCGGCTGCGTGATGCCCTGGACCGCTACCGGCAGATCGCCGCGAAAGGCGGCTGGCCGGCCGTACCGGAAGCCAAGCTGAAGAAGGGCTCGAAAGGGGAGGCGGTCCGGGTCCTGCGCGTCCGGCTGCGGGCCGAGGGCGACCTGCCAGGCACGGCGACCCCCAATGGCGCAAATGGACAGTCACCCCAGGAGATGGTCTTCGACCAGGCCCTGGCTGCCGCCCTGGCCCGCTTCCAGAAGCGGCACGGCCTAGATCCCACCGGCAGCGTGGAGGCCGACACCCTGGCCGAGCTCAACGTGCCGGTCGAGCACCGCATCCGCCAGATCGCGGTCAACCTGGAACGCAGGCGCTGGATGCCGGCCACCCTGGGCGACCGCCATATCCAGGTCAACATCCCCGAGTTCGCGATGCAGGTCGTGGATCAGGGCCGGACGGCCCTGGAGATGCGGGTGGTCGTGGGCAAGGCGCAGCAGAGCCGCACGCCGGTCTTCAGCGACAAGATGACTTACGTCGAGCTCAACCCGGCCTGGAACATCCCGGCGGGGATCGCAGCCGAGGAGATCACGCCGAAGCTCGCCAGCGATCCGGGCTACCTGGCCCGTCACAACATGGAGGTGGTCGAGGCGGACGGCACTACACGGCTGCGGCAGCGCCCGGGACCGGACAACCCTCTGGGCCAGGTGAAGTTCATGTTCCCCAACGAGTTCGACATCTACCTGCACGACACGCCGGCGGACCACCTCTTCAAGCAGGAGGAGCGCGACTTCAGCCACGGTTGCATCCGCCTGGAGAGGCCGCTCGACCTGGCGCGCTATCTCTTGCAGGGGGATAAGGACTGGACGCCGGAGAAGATCCAGGAGGCCATCGCCTCCGGGGAGACCCGGAGCATCACCCTGCCGAAGCCGCTGCCGGTCCACATCCTCTACTTCACCGCCTGGGTGGACGAGGACGGCACCGTTCAGCTCCGCCGCGACGTCTACGGCCACGACACCAAGCTCGCCGCCGCCCTGGCCGGCGAGCCGATCGTCGACCTCGACCTCGACGCCATCCGGGGCCAGGTGCGGGCCGAGAAGAAGGAGGCTCCGGCGGAGGCGGGGTCCTGACCGGCTCCGATTCACGGTGAACCGGCTCTGGTTTGCCACGAACGCGGGGCGATTCATGGTGAACTGGCCCTGGTTTGCCGTGAACGCGGGCCGATTCATGGTGAACTGGCCCTGGTTTGCCGTGAACGCGGGCCGATTCACGGTGAACCGCCCCTCATCGCGGTGATCCGGCCGCGGTTCGTCATGATCTCGGCCCGATTCGCCGTGAACGGGCCCGATTCGCCGTGACCGCGAAGCCGTTTCCCGTGAATCGGCCCTCGTTCTTCATGAATCGGCCGCATTCGCGGACATCTCGAGGGGCTCGCGGAGACCGGATAAAATAGAGCCATGTCCCCCCTCATCCTTCAGCACCACTCCCAGTCCGCCGAGCTGATCCTCCTGGATTCAGAGGACGCCGAGCCCGTCCGCACGACAAGGGCCGAGCACCCGGTCGACTCGACCTTTCGCTGGCTCTCGGGCCTGTTCGAGGAGCTCGGCGGCGAGCTCGTCCTGTTCTTCCGGCGCGAGGGCATCCTCTACCTGCGCACCGGAAACCGCCTGATCGACGTGACGGAGGACGTCGGCTCGCGCCACGTCGCGCGGGACGGCCGGCGCACGCTGACGCTCCTGCGCAGCGGCGAGGCCGTCCTGGCGATCTCCTACCCGGAGAGCGAGCTGCCGCCCTACGTCCCGTCGGACGTGGTCCTCTTCACCGGCGAGGAGGACCGGGACTTCGGGCTCTTCGTCCACGAAGTCCTTTCCAACCCCGAGCGGCGCAATCAGATCTGGAAACGGGATTGAGCGGCGCTCCTCAGAACCACTCCTTCTGACCGACGATGTAGGCCTGGTAGAACTCCACGTCGTTCTTCGTCAGGTAGAGGATGCCCTCGATGAGGCCAATGACGTGCATCACCGGATAGGCGATGCCGCAGGAGAGGACCGTGACCAGCAGCATGATGACGCCCGGCGTGGCCATCCCCAGGATGAACTTGTGGACTCCGAAACCGCCCAGCAGGATGCCACAGATTCCGGCTGCGATCTTCTTGCCACTCGCGTCCTGGAGCTGCGGCTGCGGCGGCATCAGAGGAGGAGGCAACTGAGGGTAGATCGGCTCGGACATCGCAGTCTCCTTTCGGGAGAGACTACGATTTTACAGGTGTTCGTGTTTCAGGGCCTTGCCGGCTACACCTCCCCCCGCAACGCAAGCTGCGGCTCGGTCCGGGCGGCCCGGCGCGCCGGCAGGTAGGAGGCGAGGGCGGCCACCAGGACGAGCACGACGGCCACAGCGCCATAGACCGGCGGATCGCTGGCGCTCACCTGGTAGAGGAGGCTGCGCATTCCGCGCGTGGCGAAGAGGGCTCCTGCGAGGCCCGCTACGGCGCCGACGAGCGCCAGGACCAGGCCCTGCCGGACCACCATCTGCAACACCCGGCGGCGCGTGGCGCCGAGAGCCATGCGGATGCCGATCTCCTGCGTCCTCTGGCGGACACTATAGGCGATGACACCGTAGATGCCGACGGCGGCCAGTACCAACGCGATGGCCGCGAATCCGCCGAGCAGGAGCAGGTAGAACTTCGGCTGGGAGGCCGAGGCCGCGACCACGTCCTCAAGGGTTTGGAGATCGTACAGAGGGAGGGTGGGGTCGATCTGCCGGACGGCGGCCCGCGCTGCGCCGGCCACGGCAGCCGGATCGGCGGTCGTGCGCATCACGATGGCCAGGGTGTCCATGGGGTTCTGAAGAAAGGGCAGGAACAGCTCGGGATCCACTTCGCGATCCAGCGCGCGCTGCTTGAAATCACCCACGATGCCGACGACCTCGCCGCCCTTGGGCACGCCATCCTCGCTCCAGCCGAGGAGGATCCGCTTCCCCAGCGGATCCTCGCCGGGGAAGAAGCGGCGCGCCGCCGTCTCGTTGAGGAGCACCACCTGCGGAGCTCCCTCACGGTCGTGCTCCGTCAGGCCGCGTCCGCGGAGGACCGGAACTCCCAGGGTCCGCAGGAAGTCCGGCGCGACAAAGCCGATCCGCATGGAATCCTTCTCACCGGGCGGCTTGGGCGAACGCCCTTCGACGTCGAACGAGAGACTGAAAGTCATGTCGCCAAGCGGCATGGCGTAGGCAGCGACTCCCGCCGAGGTCACCCCGGGCAGTTGCCGCATCCTCTCTTGCAAGGAGACGGCGAAGGCACGCAGCCGCGGGCCGTCGTCCTCGCCAAACTGGGATGAAGGGAGGGACAGGTTGAAGGTGACGACCTTGTCCGGCTGGAAGCCGAGCTCCACCTCCTGCAATCGGGCGAAGCTGCGCAGGAGGAGCCCCGCGCCGGCCAGGAGCACCACCGCCAGCGCGATCTCCGCGACGACCAGCACGTTGCGCGCCCGGGTGGCGGCATGGCCGCGCGAGCCGCGCGCCACTTCCTTGAGCGCCACCGTCAGGTCCGGCCGGGACGCCTGAAAAGCCGGCGCGAGCCCGAACAGGAGCCCGGTAACCAGGGTGATCCCCAGGGCGAAGAAGAGCACTGAAGCGTCGAGCCCCACCTCCTCGAGCCTGGGGGTCTCCTGCGGCGCCAGGGACACGAGCCCTCGCGTCAGCCAGACGGCCAGCCCTACACCGGCCGCGCCGCCGACCAAGGCGAGCACGAGGCTTTCGGTCAGAAGCTGGCGGACGATCCGCCCGCGTCCCGCGCCCAGCGCTGTGCGGATGGCGACCTCTCCCTCGCGTGAGGAGGCGCGGACGAGCAGCAGGTTCGCCACGTTGACGCAGGCGATCAGAAGGACGGAGGCCACGGCGCCCATCAGGACCAGGAGAGGCGTGCGTACGTCACCCACCATCTGCTCCTGAAGCGGCGACAAGCTCATGCTCTGGCCCGTGTTCGAATCGGGGTACTGCTTCTCCAGCCGCGCCGCAATGGTCTTCGCCTCCAACTGCGCCTGCTCCAGCGTCACTCCCGGTGCGAGCCGCGCGATGGCGGAGAGCCAGACGCCACCGCGGCTCGAGAGCGCCCACTCCGGGAAAACGAGCGGGATCCAGACGTCCGCACCGGCGAGGTACTGGTCTTCGCGCGCCACGATGCCCACCACCGTGTACGGCTCATTGTCCAGGTTGATGGACTTTCCGATGACCCCGGCGTCCCCTCCGAAACGCCGCCGCCAAAGCTCCTCCGAGATCACCGCCACTTTCGCGGCGCCCTCTTGATCCTCATTTGCCGAGAACCAGCGGCCCGCGACCGGGCGGACTCCGAGGATCGAGAAGAAGCGGGAGCCCACCTGCATGGCCTCCAGCCGCTCCGGCTCTCCGCTGTCGCCGGAAAGATTGAGGCTGGAGGAGGTGTATGCCGCGGCTGCCGAAACCGTCCGGCTCGCCTTGCTCCAGTCCAGGAAGTTCGGCGCGGAAAACGAGCCTTTCTCCCCTTCCTCGACCGGAAAGACGCGGGCCAGGCGGTCAGGCTCCGCGAAGGGGAGCGGCTGGAGCAGCACCCCATGGACCACGCTGAAGATCGACGTCGTGGCCCCCACCGCGAGAGCGAGCGTCAGGACGACGATCAGGGTAAAGCCGGGGCTCTTGGCGAGCTGCCGGCCGGCGAACCGGAAATCCTGTCCGAACGCCTCGAGCATCTGCTTCCACCTCATCTGTCTCTCCTTGCTCCTGTCGAGAGCGCAGCAGTACTTCCGTGTTCCGTCGAGATCCCCGAACCGGCGGTGCGCTTCGACCCGCGCAGCCTCGGGAAGCCAGCCCTCCTCCACCAGCTCCTGGGCGACGAGGTCGAGATGGAGCTGCAGCTCCTCGTCCACGTCCGCCGCCACCTGGGCGGCCGTTCGCCAGGGAAACCGGAAGAGGCGCCGGCCCGGTCTGCGGCGTGGGACGTTCAAGCCATCTCCAGGTCCAGGACCTTGGACACGGCCTGGACGTACTCCTGCCAGCTCGACAGCTCGGCCTGGAGCTGGCGCCGTCCCTCCTCGGTCAGCCGGTAGAACTTGGCCCGCCGGTTGTTCTCCGACAGGCCCCATTCCGCCGCGATCCACCCCTTGCGCTCCAGCCGATGGAGGGCCTGGTAGAGAGCGGCGTCCTCCAGCCCCAGGGCGCCATCGCTCCGTTGGCGGATCGACCGCGAGATGTCGTAGCCGTGCATCGGCCCCCAGGAGAGGGTCTTGAGGATCAGGACCGCGACGGTCCCGTGCATGAGCTCCAGTGAAGTCTTCGCCATGGATATCCCCTCACGTCGTGAGGGGAAGAGTACAAGGGAGAAGTGCGGCTGTAAAGCCCCCTCATGTCGTGAGGGAAGATCTGGGGCTGATACGCTCTTTCTGCGAGGAGGGACGATCGTGCAAGTGATCTCCGTGAACGTGGGCAAGCCGCGGCCGGTGGAATGGAACGGCCGCCGGGTGATGACCGGGATCTTCAAGGAACCGGTGTCCGGACGCGTCCAGATGCGGCGCCTCAACCTGGACGGAGACCGCCAGGCCGACCTCTCGGTCCACGGCGGACCGGACAAGGCGATCTACGTCTACCCGTCCGAGCACTACCCTTTCTGGCGCAGCGAGCTGCCCGGCCACGAGCTCGCCTGGGGAGCCTTCGGCGAGAACCTCACCAGCGAGGGATGGTGGGAGGACGAGGTCCACATCGGCGACCAATTCCGCATCGGCACGGCCGAAGTGGTGGTCACCCAGCCGCGGATGCCCTGCTTCAAGCTGGGGATCCGCTTCGGCCGCGACGACGTCATCCCCCGCTTCCTGGAGAGCGGCCGTCCAGGCTTCTACCTTCGCGTCCTCCAGGAAGGGGCCGTCGCCGCCGGCGATGCCATGGAGCGGATTGCCGAAGACCCGCACCGCGTCACTGTGGTCGACGTGGTCAGCCTCTATCTCGACCGCGACGGCTCGATCGGCCGCGACCTCCTGGAACGTGCCACGCAGGTCGAGGCGCTACCACAGTCCTGGCGCGAGCATCTGCTTCGCAGGATGTAGCCGAAGGACTACGCGGCCGTGTATCCGCCGTCGACGGACAGCACTGTGCCCGTCACATAGGAGGCGGCGTCCGAGGCGAGGAACACCACCGGGCCGACCAGCTCCGACAGCCTGGCGCGCCGGCCCATGGGGGTGCGGGTCCTGATCCGCTCCTCGGTCTCGGGCTTGGCGTGCTCGGGCCCCATGCCCTCCATGATGTTCTCCAGGTAGCCGGGCGCGATGGCATTGACGCGGATGCCCTTGGGCGCGAGCTCCAGAGCCATCACACGGGTGAGCTGGATCACTCCGCTCTTGGCAGCGCTGTAGGCCCCCAGGCCCGGGATGGCGGCCAGGGCCGCGATCGAGGAGATGCTGATGATCGAGCCGCCGCCTCCCTGGTGGAGCATCTGCCGGACGACGCTCTGCGAGGCGTGGAGCACGCCGGCCAGGTCGACGCCGAGCACCCGCGCCCACGCCTCGGCCGTTATCTCCCCGATCGGCTCGACGATGTCGATACCGGCATTGTTCACGAGCACGTCCACGCGACCGTATTTCTCTACGGCGAAGCGCACCAGGGCCTCGCAGCTCTCCCGGTCGGCGACGTCCACGTAAGTGGAGACCGCTTCGCCGCCCGCGGCTGAGATGCTGTCCGCCGTCGCCTTCGCCCTCTCCGTGTTCAGGTCGCAGACCACCACGCGCGCGCCGTGCTGGGCCAATCCCTCGGCGAGCTTCTGCCCCAGACCGCGCCCCGAGCCTGTGACGATCGCCACCCGATTCGACAGGTCGAACAGATCCGTCTGCATACGTGTCGTGCCTCCGGGGGGACGGTATAGCACACCGGGCCGGACCTTTGCGCTAAGCTCCGCCCCATGCGCTCCGTCCGCTTCGTCCTCGTCCTGCTGACGGTCCTCCCGGCCGTGGTCTTTGGCGCCGGATTGGAGGACTCCCTGAATGCCCGCTGGCGTGGCGAATGGGTGGTGGTCCGCGCGCCCATCTCTTCGAGCTGCGATGAGTTCTACAACGACAACGAGGTCCGGGGCACCCGGGTAGAGAGCACCGCGCGGCGGCGCTTCGCGGACGGCGAGCTCGCCCGGGTCGAGCGGATCGCCGCCAAGCGCAACCGCGTGGACGTCTTCCTCGACTTCGCGGAGGACGTGCTCGCCGAGCGCCGCGATGGTCCCTTCACCCTCTACGACCCGCTGTCCTGCAAGATCCAGCTCAAATTCCCGATTCCGGACCGTGCGCAGCAAGCGGCGGTCGACCAGACGCTCGCCTCTCTCTTGGAGCTTTACGAGAGCCGGAACGCCGCCGAGCGCTCGCCGGCCTGGAACCGGCGGCGACGGGAGCCTTTCCCCAAAGACTACGAACGGACCCTCGCCGCCTATGAGTCCTGGAAGGCGACCCAGCTCAACGCCGCCGTCCAGGCCCGTATGGACCAGGCCATCGACGAGGCCACCCGCATCACCGACCGGATCCGTTCCGACGCCGACTACCTGCAGGGATTCGCGGCCGGTGTGGAGCGGGCGCGCAACCGGAGCTTTCCCAACGACTGCGGCACCCTGGTCAACAACTCCTTCCAGCCCGACTCCGGCTCCGGCCGCAGCTCCACCGGGCGCAACGGTTACGAGGACGGCCAGCGGCTCACCTACAACCTGGAGCTGCTGCGGCGCCTCCAGGACTGCTTTGTAGCCGCCCCACCGCCGCCCTGAGCTTCACCCGCTCGCCGGCCTCCGCACCAGGTCCCGGGTGATGTCGGCGATCGTGGGGGTGCCGGCGAGGGCCATGGCCAGGTCGAGCTCGTCGCGCAGGAGCCGCAGCACTCGCGCCGCGCCGGCCTCTCCATCGGCGGCGAGTCCCCAGAGGACCGGCCGGCCGACGAGGACCGCTCGTGCGCCGAGAGCGAGGGCCTTCACGATATCCGTGCCGCGCCGTATGCCGCCGTCCACCAGCACCTCGATCGAGTGACCGTGGGCGGCCAGGGCATCGGCGATCTCCGGCAGGACGTCGATGGTGGCCGGCGCGGTGTCGAGCTGGCGCCCGCCGTGGTTCGACACCACGATCCCGGCGGCGCCCGCCTCAGCGGCGCGCAAGGCGTCGTCGGGCCGGACAATCCCTTTGACCAGGACCGGCAGCTCGGTGATCGACTGGAGCCATGCCACGTCCCGCCACGTCAGCGCCGGGTCCAGGAAGGAGGAGACATAGGCGGCGAGGCCCGAATCAGCGGCGGCCGGCAGCACCTCGCCGTATCCCTCCGGCAGCAGGTTGGCCACCGCGAGGCCCGGCGGCAGGCGGAAGCGGTTGCGGACGTCCCGTTCCCGTCGCCCGAGGAGAGGAGCGTCCACGGTCAGCACGAGCGCCCGGCAGCCGGCCGCCTCGGCCCGCCGCACCAGCCCTTCCGTGGCCTCGCGATCGCGGTAGACGTAGAGCTGGAACCACACCGGGCCGGAGGCGGCGGACACCACCGCCTCGACAGCCGTTGTGGAGAGGGTGGAAAGGATCATGATCGTCCCCGCCGCTCCGGCGGCACGGGCGGTGGCGAGCTCACCTTGATCCGTGGCGAGACGGTGGAACGCCGTGGGAGCGACCAGGACAGGCATCGCGACCGGCTGGCCGAGGATCGTCGTCGTCAGGTCGCGGCGGGAGACATCCACGAGAACCCGATAGGCCAGGGAGAGGCGCTCATAGGCGGCGCGGTTTTCGCGCAGCGTGACCTCGTCCTGAGCGCCGCTCGCGTAGTAGTCGTAGGCCTCCCGGGAGAGCGTCTCACGGGCGATCGCTTCGAAATCGAAGACGTTGACTGGATCGTCGATCATGACAACCATTCTACTGCGATCCGATGTCCTTCCTGCCTACGCGATGGTCACCTCGAGATACAGAGGGACCTCTCCTTCCACGACCTTGCCATCTTTCTTCTTGGCGGGCAGCTTTTCGGCGGCGCAGCGGATGCCGGACGCAGCCAGCAGAGCCGCGTGCTGCGGGTCGTCGAGCAGCGGAGGCGTGAGGGCCTTGCCGTTGGGCAGGAACACGCGCCCGTTCGTTTTCCGCTGGAGGGCGCGGAGGACCGGGTAGAACGGCATGGGGCAATAGCCCATCATGTCCTGCGCCACCGGGACGCTGACAGGGACAAACGCCACCAGATCCTTGTGATTCATCGCCTCCAGTCCCTTGTCCGAGACCGTGGCGTTGTGGCTGCCGTGGTGCCCCACCTTGTAGAAGGCGACCCGGCTCAGCAGGTTCTGCATCAGGGTCTGCTCGCCGTTGGCCTCGGGCGGCTTCGCGGGGATGGAGGCATCGCGGTAGTGCCACTTTTCGATCTTGTGCCAGGAGAGCCAGTGGCCCACCTGTGCATCGCCGGGGAACAGCATCATTTTGTCGGAGCCCGGGAGGTTGAACGCCAGCACGAGGCTCACGTTGTTCGTGTAGTCCCCCGCGCGCAGGGCCAGGTTGGCCAGCCCGGCGAGCCAGTCGGAGTCCACCCGCCGCCAGGAGCCGCCTTCGCCTCGCGGCGAGGATTCTCCATAGTGCTCCTCGAAGAAGGGGGACGCCATGGCGCTGTCCCAGTCGAGGCGGATGTCCGGGGCGAAGGGGCTGAAGCCTTCGTCGCCGTCGCGGTCGAGCGTGCCGGCGGCGAGCAGCGCAGAAGCGAGCGCAGGCATGCTGCGGTCGTCGCTCATGGCGAAGGAGTTGTTGCCGCCGGGCTTGCCCTTGTCCACTTTCAGGCCGAGAGGCCCGTAGGAATACATCTCCTTTTCGTCCGCCAGGAGCTCGATGTACTTCCTTCCCTTTCTCATCCGTCTGGCTCGGCAGCGGAGGGCCGAGGACATAGCCGTGACTGTCCGTCCTGGGCAGGTGGAAGACGTCGCCGGGCTCGAAATAGCGGATGTTTTCGGTAGGGCAGAGGTCGCGGATGAAATCCATCGTGGCGTCCATGTTGGGCGGGCGCTTGACCGTGCCGCTCCCGCCGACGCCGAGGGATACGCCGAGGAAGTCCGCCTGGGCCTTGAAACCCGGATGCGTCTCGAGGTCCTCCTTCGCCGCCTTCTCCAGCGCCTTTTTCGCGATGCCTCTTCGAGGACCTCGCGGAAGGATTTGGTGGTCTTGTGCTCTCCCGTCGGCGCCGTGCTCTCCGTCCAGGGCAGATAGAGGGCATCTACCGTGATCTTCTTCCATTCCTGCCAGGCGTCCTGAAAGCCGCTGATGTGATCGAAATGCTGGTGGGTGATGGCCAGGACGTCGATATGACCGCCGGTGGCGGCGTCGATGTCCTCGACGACCTTCTTGATGCGAACGTCCTTCTCGGGCGTGCTCATCGCGACCCCGCAGTCGATCACCAGATAGCAGGGGTTTTCGTTGTTCGTATCGCCCTTGCGCGGGAAGGCGAGCAGGAAGCAGTCGCCGAGGCCCTGCCCGTAGAGGCGCATCTTGATTTCTCCCTCGCTTGGGGAAGGAGCCTGCCGTTCGTGGTGCCAGCCATATCGAGCGTCCTTTCGAGCCTCAGCTCCGGTGCAACAGGGCGAAGGGTTCTTTCTTGTCGCCTTCTTGAGCTTCTTTGTGCGGCGGCAGAAGCAGGAGGACGCCCGCATGGCCTCGCAGTCGCTCGTGCGATCTTTGCGCCAGGCGTCCTGCGCGTCATCCTGGTTTGAACCAGCCGGCGGCCAGGCCGTCGGAGGAATACTCGGCGGCCTCGCCGCCGCCCTCCCGCGGCGCGGAACGCGCGCTGCCGGTCTTCACGGGAGACGCTGTCGATCCGCTTGTAGATCGCATAGCGCACGCTGTAGTCGTCCAGGCTGACGATCAGCGTGACGCCGCCGCGGAAGGGGAAACGGTCCGGTCTCTTCCGCCTCGCCGCGCTCCCGGCGCGCCAGCCTTTCCTTCTCCCGCCGCTTCTTCTCCTCGGCTTTTTCTTTCGGGTCGAGTGGTAGCGCGTTTTTGTTCTGGAGGATCTCGACGACCATTTCGGTCAGGAATTCCCCCTTGGGGCCGATCCGGCGGGCCGGACGCAGGTTGGTCAGTTGGAAGCTTCGCCGCGTGTCGATCCCGCCGAGAAGCTTCCGTTTGAGGTCCGGGTCGAGCTTATCGAGCATATCGCTCCGGAAATATTGCCAGAGCGCCTTCTGGGCCGTCTTGAGCTGCGCGAAAACCTTTTCGCGGGCCTTGCCGGGCTGCCATCGAGGCCAGAGCCTGGCGCACCTTGCCGAGGCCCTCCACAACCTCTGGTGGGACCTTCGCGAGATCGGCCGGCAGGAGGCAGGTCTTTTTCCTCGGGTCGGGCGGCGACCAGCGCAAGGACTCTTCCGAAAGGGTGCGCACGTCGCGAGGATAGATCCCCCACTTGCGGAAGGCTTCGATGAAAGCGACGCGGTAGCGGCGGTCGTCGTCCGGCACGAGGTCGGCATCCGCCGTGATCAGCGCGCGGAGGAACTCGCCGAAGGTGATGTCCATGGGCGGCACATAATCCATCGCCCGGAGGCACATCCGGAGGACGTGATGGGCCGACTTGGACGCCTCGTTCGCCATGCGGTTGACGAGATCGGGATGCAGATCGCCGTCGGGCAAAACGCCCGTCCCTCCGGTGGCGATGCGCTTCAGGTCAATGACGCGGTTCTCATAGATGCTCAGGTAGGCGTCGAAGACGGCGGCGACGAGGATGGAGCCCCGGTCGTGCGGCTCTTCGACCTTGGCCAGCAGCCACGGATCGGCGCGGTATCGTTTCCACAGACGGCGCGTCTCCTCATCGCTCAGATCGCGCGCGGCGTCGGCCAGAGTGGCCTGCGGCTCACCGCCGCCGTCCATCTCGTGCTCCTCGCGGCGGTCGCGCCAGTCCAGCTCACCTTTCCGGCGGGCCTGGTCCACGACGTGCCCCAGGGCATCGCGCAACGCCTGGTGCCGCCCGGTGGCACCACCGAACTGCAGGGCGAGGCTGCGTCATCAGGGTCCCGGAGTCCAGGCGTCCGCGGACCCGGGCGATCTGATCGCGCAGCAGCTCGGGATAGGCGAACCGCTGGAAGAGGGCCACGATGTCGGCGAATGCTTCGTGGAAGGCAAACACGTCCGGATTGGTCGACTCGATGAAGTGGGCGTGCATCCCGTCGAGGACGGCATGGGTCGTCTCGTGCGCGATGATGTCGTGCGCCAGGCACGTGAAGACCACGCCGCCGGGAAACTCCGCGCCAGGATCGCTGTCGCCCGCCGGGAAATAGCCGAAGAGGATGGCCCGCTTCTGCGGCGAGTAATAGGCGTTCTGTTCCCGCAAGGCATGAGGATAGAGGCGCAGGCGGCGGACGAACTGATCGGAATCGTCCGGCACGGGCTGCCCGGTTTTCTCGTCCATCTTGAACAGCTCGTCGGCGCGGTCCTCGTCGCCGCTGCGCCAGTCCCACGGCCGCAGCGGCGACCAGAAGATCGGGCGGCCCAGGGCTTCCTCGAAATGGCCGATCGTCTTCATCGCAACGGCGTAGACCATCTGCTGGTGGAACTGGGGGTTGCCTTCGGAGCGCGGCAGGCCGTCCTGAGCCAGCAGGAACGGATGGTTGAGGTCCACCGGGGCGTAGGCGCAGTCCGAGGCAGGGTCCACGTCCACGACCTCGAGGTAGTCGCCGACCGGCCCCGGCTCCAGCTTGCGCTCGAAGACGACCGGAATGGCGACCTCGTTGACCGCGGCAGCGGCACTGCTGGTGGCGAGGCTCGGATCAAAGGCGAAGGCCCGGAGCCGGCGCGTCGGCGGCGAGGAGATCGAATAGGCCGCCTTCTTCTCTTCGTCCTCCGCGGAGGGCAGATCGTAGGGTTTTTCGTTGTACACCTCCGGGTGTTCCTTCCGCCATTCCTCCTGATCGGCCTTCCGCGCCTCGATCAGCTTCTGACGCAGGCCGTCCGAGAGCGGTAGTTTCCTGGCTCAGGAGATAGCGCCGCACAGCGGAGGCGGAGACGGTGCCGCGACCGCCCTGCGCAGCCTTCGACAAGGCATTGGAGAGGAGCATGTCCGCCGCGGCCAGGGCTCCGATCTCGGCGCGGTCCACGGCGTCGCAGTCCGGCCCGGCGATCTGGCCCAGGAACGCCAGGAGGCGTTTCTCGGCGCTCCGTATTCTCGGCGGCCGTCGGAAGCCGCGGCTCTCCTGCGGCCAGCGTCGGCAGGGTCGCGATGATCCACCAGGAGCTCACCGGGAAGCTGACGATGCCGTCCGGCTTACCAGCGAGAATTTTTTCGCGCATCTTCGCCAGGTCCGCGACTTTGGGGAAAGCCTGCGTCAGCAGCTTGTCCGCCCGGGCGATCCCTGTACCGAAGCCACCGCTGCCGCCGCGGATGAACTTGGGCTTCCCGTCGGCCGACTTCTGCAGGCAGTAGCGGAACAAGAACGGCAACAGCTCTGCCCTGCCGCCGCAAGGTTTATCGATCAGATTCTTTCGGCCGTGATAGGACAGCCACAGCGCGGCGAGGCCGGCGACATTGGCCGTCGCGTACGACGTGCCGCTGCCACTCTCCTGATCGTCGACCGGCTGCCCGTTTGCGCCGGTCCGCGCCCAGTCGTGCCAGACCAACTCGCCCGGCGCGGTGATCGCCACCTCGGCGCCCAGGCCGGAGAAACGCCACGGCGCGCTCAGCGCATTACTGGCAGCGCAGGCGATAACACCGGGGAGGAGGGCCGGGAAAACCACCGTCGGGGCGTTGTTGCCCGCCGCGGAGACGATGATGATGCCCTGGTCGAGCGCGCGGCGGACCAGGGTGCTCAGCAGCTCGGAGCCGAGCGGCCCGCCGAGCGACATCGAGAGGACGTGCGCGCCACGGCGCATCGCCTCGTTGAAGGCATCGCCGACATTCACGAAGCTCAGGTGGATGACGGAGGACGACACCCGCAGCGGGAGGATCTTCGCGCCGGGCGCCACTCCCCAGGGCTGGCCGGCCGGTCCGCGATCGGCGGCAATCACGCTGGCCGTGCTCGTGCCGTGACCGGGGTTGCTGCCGATCGACCGGTCCCGCATGGGATCGAAGCCGTCGGACGCCGTCCGCTCGACGAAGTTCTTGCCGAACAGCGCGGGGTTGTCCGGATGCGGCTGCAGGTGCGGGAGGAGGCGCGCATGCCGCGTGTACCCGGTGTCCGGATGGGCTACCAGGATCCCTTCGCCCGGCGGCTTGTTTCCGTGCTTCTTCTTCCAAATCGTCCAGGCGCCCTCCTCGCCGTTCACGTCGGTGACGCGCATCTGCTCCAGCGACCAGTGCCGGCGCTGCTCGCTGCTCGCCGCCTTGATCTGGGCCAGGCGCTCTTCGTTCACCCTGCCCCAGAGCTGGAAGGCCTTCTGAGCCTCGGTGCCGTTCGTCACCGGCAGGCGGGTGACGAGCAGCGGCTCGGCGTTCTGAACGTCCTGGATCTTCTTGAGCTCGCGGACGGCCTCCCGCGCCGAGCGGCGGCAGGGGCGCTGCGGCGGCGGCACGATACACCCACCATCCGTCCGGCATCTCCCCGGCCGTCCACCCGGTTCCCGGAAGCCGGGCCTCGAGCCAGGCCGTCAAGGCCTCCGCATCCGCGCCGGCCTTGAGCTGAATGGCGAACCCTTCGACGGCCGGTGCCCCGGTCTCGTCGGCTTTCTGCACCGCATCGGCAAATGTCGGCATCTCTATTCCCTTCGGGGACATTCCGGCCGGCCATGAGGACGGCTCCCTCTTTTGGACGGACGCACGGACAGATTTGCTGCTCAGGGCTTTTCGAAGACGGCCACGGCGTTCGGGTAGTCGACCGTCACCCGCAGATAGCGGAGCGCCGAGCCTCCCAGGGCACCTTCGATCCGGCGGTCCATCCACTGGGACATCCACTGGTGGAAGTTGGAGTCCTTCCGGCGGGTGAACCAGACCGGGCCGACGGTGTAGCCGCCGATCTCGACGGAGGGGACCTCGATCAGGGCCTCGCCCGATCCCTGCTCGGCCTTCTCGATCACCCGCCAGTCGGGATGCCGCTGGTGCCAACGCTCGAAGACGGAGGCGGCGATGAAGCTCGCTCCGCGGGCAGCCGGACGGCCGTCACCGATCGTCGCGAGGGCCTCCGCGGTGAGGATGGTGGTCGCCCCGGTGTCGAAGAGGAGGTCGAGGGTCTCGCCGTCGATGCGGACCGGGATGCGCGGGAAGTGGGTGGTGCGCCGGCCGTCCGGGCCGGTCTGGAAGCCGAGCGCGACACGGTGCTCGGGCGCCTGCGACGGCACGTCGCCCGCGGCACGGAGCAGGAGGCGGTGCCCTGGGTAGTCGAAGGTCCAGACACGGTCCGCGAACCACCAGCGGCCCAGGAACCCGGCTTCGCGGGGCTGCCCGGATTCGGTCGCCTGGAACATCTGCCGGAGCTCCCCTCGTACGGGACCACGACCAGCCGGCCACCCGCAGGTGCGTCGGGCGAAGGCAGAGGGATCGAGGCCTCCGGTCTCAGCTCGGGCCAGGCGACGAAATCCCCCTTCTGCCCCTCGAGGCTCGACCGTCTCCCGCGGCAGGCCCAGGCGGTCCGCCACCGGCGCAAGCAGCATGTTCATCCCACCGCCCGAGTCGGTGTAGAAGAGCAGCGTCTCGCCCTGGGCCGTGACCGGGGCCACGTACCATCGGTCCTCGTCGTACTGAGCCGGCATCTCGACCGGCGCGGAGGGGGATGAGGCGGCCTGGGCGGCCGGGCTCGCCGGTGTGCTGGAGGTCGCAGCGGGCGGAGATCCGGAGCGGCAGGCGGCCGCCAGGAACAGCGCTGCCGCGAGAGCCAGGACGGCGCGAAGGGAACGGAGGCGTGGCATAGTCCGAAAAGTCTATCCCAAGGCGCCCCTCGCCTGCAGAGGCCCGGAAGCCGGCTGTAACCAGAAACCTTTATTGCTCTTCGCCCCGGAGATCTTCCATACGCTGCCCGAAGCCGATGATCCCTTCGGCAAGCTGGCGATTGTCGCTCCGCAGCCCTTCGACCATGACTTGGGTGTGGCGGACTTCTTCCTCGACCCGGTCGAGCCTGCTCCCCATCTGCTCGAACTGGCGGGCAGTCTCATCGCGCATCTCGCGGAAGCGCTCATCAAAATAAGCGATCAATTCCTGGTCCATGCCGCAGGGACGCGGTGGCGGCCTGTTCGGGCAAGCTCGGCTTGGATGGAGAGGGCCCGCTGAAGGATCTTCTCGGTGATCGGGACGGAGTGGTATGCGAGAGCCCGGCGCTGGCGTATCCGGTCGTAGTCCTCCCGGTTGCGAGCGCTGTACAGCACCTCCAAGTCGATGATGGCGCAAGTTGCGGCCCCTCCCTCCTCGAGGATCGGCGCGAGCCGACTACGAACCGGTTCGAGTGGCATCCGCGCCAGAGCGCTCTTGTCGATGAGGTAGCGCGCCTTCACGAGCGCCACGCGCCGGACATGACGTCCGGATCAGCCAGGTCCATGCCGCGCATCGTAGACAGAGCCTCGATCTCCTCACGCCGCGCCTCGGCCCGCAGCACTTCGCGGAAGGCTTCCTCGATGGTGTCCTTGATGGTCGTCGTTGAGAGGATCCGCTGGACGGCTGTCAGGAGCTGCTCATTGATTTCGACGCTGGTCTTCCGAATGCTCATGGTGTCGAGGATATCATGGATGCGGCCAGGTTGATATCCAGAGAACGTCGTGTTGATATCCGTGAGCTGCTCTGAAGCCGGCTTGCCGGGGCTCCCGCTCCCGGGCTAGGCTTGGCCCTCCCGCGGATTTTCGTGGAGAGAGAATGATCCGAGCTCGAACATGCCCCTGACAGCCGACCTCTTCCTATCCACACTCGCTCTCGTAGGGGCCGTCATCGCGGTCGCCGCCCTGCTCTCGGGTCTGATCGAGCGCAGCGGCGTGCCCCAGGTAGGGGTGCTGCTCGCGCTCGGCGCCGTCATCGGGCCCTATGGGTTGGGCCTGATCGATCCCCAATTGGATTCGCCGGTCCTGCGGGCGGTGTCGACCCTCAGCCTCACCCTGGTGCTGTTCACCGACGCGCTCGGGCTCAACCTGGCCGAGATCCGCCGCCATCTCCGGCTGACCCTGCTCGTGATGGGGCCGGGAACTCTGCTCTCGGCGGTGCTGGTCACCATAGCGGCGCGCCTGCTTCTCGATCTGTCCTGGCCGGAGGCGGCCGTGCTCGGCGCCGCGCTGGCCTCGACCGACCCTGTGCTGCTGCGCGGCCTGCTGCGCCGGCCCGACCTGCCGGGTCCCGCCCGGCTGGCGCTGCGATTGGAGAGCGGCCTCAACGACGCGGTCCTGCTGCCGATCGTGATCGTGGCCATGGCGCTCCGGGGGATGCGCCCACTGGACGGCCCGGCGGCCTGGTCCCAGATGGGCCTGGAGCTGTTCCTGCTCGGGCCTGGGGCCGGAGTCGCGATCGGGTTCCTGGGGGTGGCGACGCTCGACCTCGTGCGGCGCCGCATCGGGGTGCGCCGCGACTACGAATCGCTCTACTCGCTGGGACTGGCCTTCGCGGCCTTCGCCGCCGCCGAGTCCTTTCACAGCAGCGGCTTCCTCGCCGCGTTCGCCGCGGGCCTCACAATCTCGGTGCTCGACATGGAGCTCTGCGATTGCTTCCGGGAATACGGCGAGACCACGGCGGAGCTGACTCTCCTGTTCACCTTCGTGCTGCTCGGCAGCTCGCTCATCTGGACAGGCTTCGGGGTCGCCGGGGTTCCCGAGCTGCTGTTCGCACTCGTCGCGCTGCTCGTACGGCCGATCGTGTTCATGGTATCGCTCTGGCCGGCGCGCCTGGACCGGCGCAGCCTGCTGCTCATCTCCTGGTTCGGCCCGCGCGGCCTCAGCTCGCTGCTGCTGGTGCTCTTGACGGTCTTCGCCGGCATGCCGGGCAGCGAGCGGCTGTTCGCGGTATGCAGCCTGGTCGTCCTGCTCTCGGTGCTGCTGCACGGGGGCTCGGTGATGTTCCTCCCCAAGTGCCGGAGAGAGGACATGGTGGAGCCGACCTCCGCGACCTCAGCTCCGGCCGGAGCGGCCGGAGAACACCACGTCCCGGAAAAGATCGGCGTCGCCGAGATGCTCCGCCTCCAGGAGGCCGGCGAGCCGGTCGTCATCCTGGACGTGCGGACCGAACGCGCGTTGGCGGACAGCAACCACACCGCCCAGGGAGCGGTCCGCGTGGACCCCGAGCGTCCGGTCCAGGAGGCGGCGAGGCTCCAGCTCCCCAGGGAGGCCTGGCTGGTCGCCTTCTGTGCCTGAAAGGAAGAGGCGACGAGCGCACGGGTTGCGCTCGAGCTCAGGAAGTCAGGGTGGCCGCGGGCGGTTGCGCTGACCGGCGGCTGGCAGGCTTTGCAGGACGCGGGGTTCCCCCTGGAGCCGCGCAAAGCTTGATGAGGAGACAGAGATGCAGAGCGTCCGCGAGATGCTGGAGTCGAAGGAATTCAGAGGCCTCGTCCGCAGGAAGTGGATCGTCTCGGTGGTGCTGACGGCCTGCCTGTTCGCGCTGTACTACGGCTATATCCTGCTCATCGCGGTTGACAAGGAATTCCTCGCCCGCAAGATCGGCGAGCACACGACGCTCGGCATCCCTCTCGGCGCCGGGGTGATCGTCCTCTCCTGGGCGCTGACCGCGGTCTATGTGCTGTGGGCCAACCGTTCCTACGACTCGTCGATCGAAAAGCTGAAGGACCAGGTCCGGAAATAGCGGCGGACGCCCAATGATGCAGACAACGCAGACGACGCTGGGCACCCCCACCGCCTCGGCCATCGCCTTCTTCCTCCTGATCGTGGCCATGACGCTGGCGATCACGTATTGGGCCGCCAAAAAGACGCGCTCGACCCGGGAGTTCTATGCCGCCGGCCGCAGCGTCAGCGCGTTCCAGAACGGCCTCGCCCTCGCCGGCGATTACATGAGCGCCGCCTCGTTTCTGGGCATCGCCGGCCTCGTCGCGCTCAAAGGCTATGACGGGATGATCTATGCCACGGGCTGGCTCGTCGGCTGGCCGGCGCTGATGTTCCTGATCGCCGAGCCGCTGCGCAACCTCGGCAAGTACACCTTCGCGGACGTCGTGGCCTTCCGTCTGAGACAGACGCCGGTGCGCATCGCCTCGGCGATCGGCGGCATCCTGACCGTCCTCCTGTACACCATCGCGCAGATGGTGGGCGCGGGAAACCTGATCAAACTGATGTTCGGCATTCCCTACGAGGCGGCCGAGATCCTCGTCGGCGCGGTGATGCTGGCCTATGTCCTCTTCGGCGGCATGATCGCGACGACCTGGGTACAGATCATCAAAGCGATCCTGTTGCTGGTGGGCGTCACGATCCTGACGCTCATCGTGCTTGCACAGTTCGGCTGGAGCCCGGGCAACCTCTACGATGCGGTCGCCGTCCAGCTCGGGCAGGAGGCGCTGGAGCCCGGCGGTCTGGTGACCAACCCGGTCGATGCGATCTCGCTGGGGCTCGCCCTGATGCTCGGTCTGCTCGGGCTGCCGCACATCCTGATGCGCTTCTACACAGTGCCGGACGCCCGGGCGGCGCGCAAGTCGGTGCTCTACGCCACGGGTTTCATCGGCTACTTCTACATCATCATCCCCATCGTCGGCTTCGGCGCCTCGGTGCTCGTCGGGCGCGATCTGATCAGCGCCATCGACAAGGGCGGCAACATGGCGGCTCCCCTGCTCGCCGAATCGCTGGGCGGTACTCTCTTCCTGGGTTTCATCGCGGCCGTGGCCTTCGCCACTATTCTCGCCGTAGTCGCCGGGCTCACCCTGGCCGGCGCGTCGGCGCTGTCGCACGACATCTATGTGAGCGTAGTCAAGCGCGGGCAGGCGACCGAGCAGGAGCAGGTGCGGGTGGCCCGGGCCTCGACTGTGGCCTTCGGCATCCTGGCCGTGCTTCTGGGCATGCTCTTCAGGGGACAGAACGTAGCGTTCATGGTGGGCCTCGCCTTCGCCGTGGCCTGTAGCGCCAACTTCCCGGCCCTCCTGCTGTCCATCGTCTGGAAGCGCTTCACCACCGCCGGCGCGGTGTGGTCAATCCTGACCGGAGCCTTCCTATCGGTTTTCCTGATCGTGATCAGCCCGACGGTGTGGGTCGACGTGCTGGGCAACGAGACGGCGCCCTTCCCGCTCAAGAACCCGGCGATCGTCTCGATGACCGCCGCGTTCCTGGTCGCCTTCGTGGTCTCGCTGCTCGGCCGGGAGCAGGGGGCCGCGGCCAAGTTCGAGGACGAGAAGCTGCGGACCTACCTGGGGATCGGCGCGGAGTGAGCGGGGCCGGGATTGGCCGGCCCCGTCCGGGCCTCAGCAACAGGTGATGCCGGGAGAGCAGATCCCACCGGGGCCGCAGTCGGCGTTGGTCTGACAGGGAAATCCGCAACTGCAGCGGCAGGTCCGCCGGATGGCCAGAAACTCCGGAGCCGAGTTGGCGGGAGCCGGGGCGGCCGGGCACACCTCTCCGTGGGTAGTGTCGGCGAGGAAGTCGAGGCTCGGCTCACATCCCGCCGTCGCGGGCGGCAGGGCCGCGGCCACGGCCGGGACGGTTTCCTGCGGAGCCGTCACGTCCTCGGCGGAGGCCGGCATCGCGCTCAGAGCCGCCAGCAGGGCCACCGCCAGGAGCAATCCGATTCTCGTTTTCGACATAGGTTTTCCTCCCTTCAGGAAGTTGAGGACTTCACCATGAAGCGTCCTCACACAATAAAGGGTGCCCGCCGGCTCCAGCCGGGAGCCATGCATGTTAAGGTCCGCGCGATGCGACCGCTCCAGCCCCTTTCCCCGGCACTGCTTGCCAGCGTCT
This sequence comes from uncultured Holophagales bacterium, assembly GCA_963842525.1. Classification (GTDB taxonomy): domain Bacteria; phylum Acidobacteriota; class Thermoanaerobaculia; order Multivoradales; family UBA5704; genus UBA5704. The sequence goes on along the minus strand of CAWJGT010000003.1, from coordinate 1,252,679 downwards.
TCGTCTGTGCCCCGGCTCTCGCGTGAGGAGAGGCCATGACCGAGCCCGCCTCCTGCGTCAAGCGCTTCCTGCGCTATGTGACCTTCGACACCCAGTCGACCGAGACATCGCAGACCTATCCCAGCACGGCCAAGCAGCTCGACCTGCTGCGCCACCTGGTCGACGAGCTGCGCTCCCTCGGGCTCTCTGCGGACATCGACGAGCACGGCTATGTGATGGCGACCATCCCGGCCACGACAACGAAGGCCGGCGTGCCGGTCATCGGTTTCATCGCCCACGTCGACACCTCGCCCGAGATGAGTGGCACCGGCGTCAAGCCGATCGTCCATCGCAACTACCAGGGCCAGGACCTCGTGCTGCCGGACGACCCCACGGCGGTCCTGCGCGCGGCCGATAATCCCTACCTGGGCGAGCGGATCGGCGATGACATCATCACCGCCTCGGGCACGACACTCCTCGGCGCCGATAACAAGTCCGGCGTGGCGTCGATCGTGGCTGCCGCCGAATACCTGATGGCTCATCCCGAGATCCCGCACGGGACGATCCGCATCGGCTTCACTCCCGACGAGGAGGTGGGCGCCGGTACCAAATACTTCGACGTGGCGAAGTTCGGCGCCAAGTACGCCTACACCATGGATGGCGGCGCACGAGGCGAGATCGAATACGAGAGCTTCTCGGCGGACGCCATGACGATCACGTTTCAGGGGTTCAACACTCACCCGGGCTTCGGCAAGGGAAAGCTGATCAATTCGATCAAGATCGCCGCCGACTTCATCACCCGTCTTCCCGAGGACAGCCTGTCGCCGGAGACGACAGACGACTACGAAGGGTACGTCCATCCCTATGTGGTCCATGCGAGCGTCGAGAAGACCTCGGTCAAGCTGCTGATCCGCGACTTCAACACGCCGGGCCTCAAGGAGAAAGAGGACATCCTGGAGCGGCTCGCCCGCGAGACCGTGGCGGACTGGCCCGGCTCCTCGTTCGAGGTCAAGGTCGAAGAGAGCTACCGCAACATGCGCGAGATCCTCGACCACCATCCCGACGTGATCGAGAACGCCCGTGAGGCGATCCGCCGCGCCGGCATCGAGCCGATCTCGAAGGCCATCCGCGGCGGCACCGACGGCTCGAAGCTCAGCTTCATGGGGCTGCCAACGCCCAACGTCTTCGCCGGCGAGCAGAACTTCCACTCCCGCCTCGAATGGGTCTCGGCGCAGGACATGGAGAAGGCGGTCGAGGTGATCGTCGAGCTGTGCAAGATTTGGGAGGAGAAGGTCCTCACCCCCTGACCCCCTCTCCCATCTCCCTTCCACCCGTCCCCGGGAGAGGGGGAAAAATCAACCAACAATTTTCCCATGCTCGCGCAGCACCGCGAGCACCTCGTCGTGCCGTTTCTTTTCCGCCCATGCCTGCGGTGTCGCCCACGGCTCGGCGTCCGCCTCCACCGGGTCGGCGCCCCGCTCCAGCAGCAGGCGCACCAGCTCGATGCGGCCCCACCGGCATGCCCACCCGAGCGGCGTGCTCTTGAGCAGATCGTCGCGCACATCCACCCTCGCGCCCGCATCGAGGAGCGCCGTTGCGAGCCCCACGCCCTCCTGGTGGTCTCGCGCCACGACCTCGTGCAGCATCGTCTGGCCGTGCGGCTCGGCGCGGACGTTGGGATCGCAACTCTCCAGGATCAGGCGAAAGCACGCGAGATACTCCTTGCGGTCCGGCTCCGGGCGCGGCGCATGTCCGGGCAGCGGCCGCCACAACATCCAGAACCACCGCCGATCGTCGCGCGGCCAGTCGATGCGCTCGAGCGCCATCCGCACGATCTCGGGATCGCCGCCGCTCGCTCCGCTCCACAGGAGCTGCTCGGCCACCGTCTCCCCCGAGAACATCCCTCTCTGCAACTGGGGGTCGACCTCGCCCGCGAGCATCTTTCGCGCCAGCTCCGTCTGGCGGAGATACCCCACCGAGGCCGCGTCCAGCACGCCGCCGTGACGTTCGAGCAGCTCGATCATCGCCCGGTCGTTCCGGTGATGGGCGACATAGGTCGGCGAGCCGCATGCATGCACCTGCGCGTTCGGGTCGGCTCCACGCTGGAGCAGCAGCTCCGCCATCGCGAGCTTGCCGGTCCTGGCGCAGTGGTAGAGCGGTCCGCCGCGCGAGATCACCACTTCGTCCGTACCCTCGACGCGCCATGGTTCGTCCGGGTCGAGGCCGCGGTCCAGGAGCTGCGTCACAACCTCCGGGCGGGCGCTCTCCACCGCAAGCAGGAGCGGCTCGTCCGGTGCTTCCTGCACGGCGGCCTGCGATCCAGGGTCCGCCTGGCGCTGCTCCCCTGCACGGATGATTTCGACGATCTCGTCATCGCCGCGTTCGCTGGCCAGCGTGAATGCACTGGTGGCGTCGCGGTTGGGCCAGATTCCCAGCCGGGCGTCAGCCCCGTGCTCCATGAGCAGCCGCACCATGGCCGCGTCGCGGCGCAGCACCGCCAGGTGCAGCGCCCGCTCCTCGCCATGGCCTGGCCGCTCCAGGTTGACGATCTCCGGCCGCCGCCGCAGCATGTCGCGCACCGCCGTGATGTCGCCGCGCTCCACCGCATCGCAAAGGCGGCCGGCCGTCACGCCGTCCACATAGGCTTTGAGCTTCGGCCAACTGTCGAAGCCGTAGCTTCGCGCCAGCACGAGCTGCGCGTCGTGCAGCGCGAAGGTCGCAGCATCCGCGCCGCGGTAGTGTGTGCTCACCTCCGCGGCGGCATCGGCGTCGCCGGCGACGAATGCCGCCAGCAGCTCTTTCGCCTGCCGCTTGAGCTGATCGAGGTCCGGCCGTGCGCGGAGCGTACGAGTAGGCAGGATTCTGGGGGTCACGATGGAGCTCCTTTCCGTTGCGCCCGGTGTCCGCTCGCTCGGGCAGAAAAGAGCTCGTCGAAGCGACGAGATGGAATCAACCAGCTCAGGGGGACGCAGTCCTTCCCGCGGACACGGCGGCGCCCTGCTGCGCCGCACGCAGCATAGCCGCACGGGACGACACGAGCAAGCATACGCGGTCAACGCGGGTCTGCCTTCCAACCTGCGAAACGCTCAAACATTCGGGTTGACGAAGTTTCCAGCCTTCAGATTGCTTCTGATCTTCATGGGATCACCTCCTTTCTGCCGAGAATCCGGGTTGCGCGGTCCAAAGACGCCCCACTCTACCGCAGGCGGGCCCCTGCTGGCATCACACTGGCATAGGCTAGGGAACATGACGGGCCTGGGAGGACCGGGCCCGCGAGGAGGAACAGAACCATGCGCTGGACACCAGGCGGCCGTAGCGGCAATCTCGAGGATCGCCGGGGGATGAGAACCGGGAGGATGGGCGGGCTCCCCAAGCTGGGGATCGGCGGCTTCCTCCTCCTGCTCATCCTGAGCTTTGTCTTCAAGACCGACTTCTTCGCCCTCCTGGGCGGCGGCGGATCGGCTCCCCTGTCCGACAGCGGAGCGCCCGTCCAGTCCTCCCCCGCGGAGGAGAAGCAGGTCGAAATGGTCTCGGACGTCCTCGACGACGCCCAGGCCACCTGGACCCAGCTCTTCCGCGACTCGGGGCAGGCCTACCAGCCGGCCAAGCTGGTTATCTTCCGGGATTCGACCCCATCCGGCTGCGGCATGGGCCAGGCCGCCATGGGGCCCTTCTACTGCCCCGCCGACCAGAAGGTCTACATCGACCTCGGCTTCTACGACGAGCTCCAAAGCCGCTTTGGCGCATCGGGCGACTTCGCGCAGGCCTACGTGATCGGCCACGAGCTCGGCCATCACGTGCAGAACCTGCTGGGGATCAGCAACCAGGTCCGCCGCGCGCAGGGAGCGGACCCCGGCCAAGCCAACGAGCTGTCCGTGAAGCTCGAGCTCCAGGCCGACTGCTTCGCCGGGGTCTGGGCGAACCGCACCCAGGGCAACAACCTGCAGGGTGGCATCGACATCGAGCTCGAGCCGGGGGACATCGACGAAGGCCTCAACGCCGCGGCAGCCGTGGGCGATGACCGCATCCAGGGCCAGGCGACGGGGACGACCAACCAAGAGACCTGGACGCACGGCTCCTCGCAGCAGCGCGCCCAGTGGTTCCGCACCGGCTACGAGACGGGCGACACCGAACGCTGCGACACGTTCTAAGAGGGTGTCTGGAAATTCCTGCGCGAGCCCTGGCCCCTCACCCCCGGCCCCTCTCCCAGCCGCACTCACACCCGCCCGGGAGAGGGGAGCCCCCTCCCAGGAGCTTCCTGATCATGCTTTTCTCCTCTCTCCCGGGGGAAGGAAGGGCGGATGAGAGAGGGGCGGGGGTGAGGGAACAACGCGACGCCCCCAGCAGAGTTTTCCAAACACCCTCAAGGCCCGGTGACGGGGTGACACCCGGCCCTCCGTTGCGCTAGGATCGGGGCATCGAAGAGTCACAGCTCGTGATGCGATGTCCTGCTTGTAACTGCACAAATCCGGACGAGAACCGGTTTTGCGGCGGCTGCGGCCAACCGCTGCCGCTCCTCTGTCCCCGGTGCGGAGCCCAGAGCCCGCCGGGTTTCCGTTTCTGCGGCCAGTGCGGCGCTGCGCTGGGCGACGCGAGCCCGGCTCCGGCGCCGCCGCGGACGGCGTGGTCCGGCGACGACACGGCGGAGCGCCGCCACCTGACCGTCCTCTTCTGCGACCTGGTCGGCTCGACCGCCCTCGCGGGGAACCTCGATCCGGAGGAGCTGCGCGAGGTCATCCGCGACTACCAGGCCGCGGCGGGCGCGGTGATCGAGCGCTACGACGGGCACATCGCCCAATACCTCGGCGACGGCATCCTGGTCTACTTCGGCTACCCCACCGCACACGAGGACGATGCTCGCCGGGCCGTCCATGCGGGCCTGGAGATCGTCGGTGCCCTCGGTGAGCTGTCCGACCGGGTCGCCGGCCGGATCGGGACCGGCCTGGCGGTGCGCGTGGGCATCCACACCGGCCCGGTGGTGACCGGAATCATCGGCAGCACGAGCCGGCGCGAGCAACTGGCTCTCGGCCAGACGCCCAACCTGGCGGCGCGCCTGCAGGAGGTCGCGGCGCCCGGCAACGTGGTCATGAGCGCCGCCACGCACGAGCTGGTGCAGGGCCTCTTCTCCCTGGAGCCTCTGGGGCCGCAGAGCCTCAAGGAGGTTTCACAGCCGGTCGAGGTCTACCGCGTGCTCGGCGAAAGCGGCATCCAGGGACGCTTCGAGCACGCCGTCCGGCAGGGCTTGAGCCCGCTCGTCGGCCGCAGGCGCCCGCTCGGCACCCTGCTCGAGCGGTTCGCAGCCTGCGCGCAATGGCGCGGCCAGGTCGTGCTCGTCTCGGGCGAGGCGGGGATCGGCAAGTCGCGGCTCGTCCATACCCTGCGCGAGATGGTCAGCCCCGAGGCCGGCGCCTGGTGGGTCTGCCGCTGCTCGCCTTTCACCCAGAACAGCGCGCTCCATCCCCTGATCGAGGGGACGCAGAAGTGGCTGCGGTTCCAGCGCGAGGACTCTGTTGACCAGAGGCTGGAGAAGCTGGAGGCGGGCCTCGCCGGGCTCGAATTTCCCCTGGCCGAGACCATGCCGCTGCTGGCGCCCTTCCTCTCGCTCCCCCTGGACGGCCGGTATCCGCCGCTGCAGCTCACCCCGCAGCTCCAGAAGGAGAGGACGCTCGAGGCCCTGTGCGACATCCTGGTGCGGATGGGACAGGAGAAACCGGCCGTCCTGGTGATCGAGGACCTCCACTGGATCGATCCCTCGACCCGCCAGTTCCTGGACCTCGCGCTCGAGCGTGTCGAGTCGGCGCCGGTCCTCGCGCTGCTCACCACCCGGCCCGAGCTTCGACCTGCCCTGGAAGGAGCGCCCGCACCTCACCCGGCTGACCCTGCAGCGCTTCGAGACCCCGCAGATCGAGCAGATGGTCGCCGGGCTGACCGGCGGAAGGCCGCTGCCCGACGAGGTGCTGAGCCATCTCGTCGAGAAGACCGACGGTGTCCCGCTGTACGTCGAAGAGATGACCAAGAGCATCCTCGAATCGGGGGTGCTCGTCGACCAAGGGGACCGCTGGGAGCTCGCCGAGCCGCTGCGCCCGTTGAGCATCCCGGCCACCCTGCGTGACTCGCTCGCCGCCCGGCTCGACCGCCTGGGGACGGCCAAGGAGGTCGCCCAGCTCGCCGCGACCGTGGGCCGGCGCTTCTCCTTCCAGATCCTCGCCGCCCTCTCGCCGCTCGACCAGACCTCCCTGCAGCGCGAGCTCGGCCGCCTGGAGACCGCCGAGCTGGTTTACCGCCGGGGCGATCCGCCGTTCTACGTGTTCAAGCACGCCCTCATCCAGGACGCCGCCTACCAGTCGCTGCTCCGCAGCCAGCGCCGGCGCATCCATCTCCAGATCGCCCGGCTCGTCGAGGAGCGCGTCCTCGACTCCCTCGACATCGCGCCGGAGCTTCTGGCCTACCATTTCGAGGAAGCCGGGATGCCGGACCGGGCGGTCCACTACCTCCAGCTCGCCGGCCAGCGCGCCACCGAGCGCTCAGCCTACCTGGAGGCAATCCAGTACTTCCGCAAGGCGATCGAGCTGCTCCTCACCCTGCCCGAGCACGAGGACCGCATCCGCCGCGAGGTGGCGCTGCGCTCGGCCCTGGGCGCCGTCCTGATCGGCACCAGGGGCTATGCCGCGGAGGAGGTGGAACAGGCGTACGCACGAGCGCGCGAGCTCTGTGCGCTCCTCGGCAACCCGCCGGAGCTCTTCCCCGTCCTCTACGGGCTCTGGGTGTTCAACCTCGCCCGCAGCTACCGCGGGCCGACCGTGGAATTCGCCGACCAGCTCCTGGCCTACGCCCAGAGCTCCGGCAACCCGATCCTCGAGATCGCCGCCCACTTCGCGGCCGGCATCACGACCTTCTACCTGGGCGACTTCCGGGCTTCGCGGGACCACTTCGACCGCGTCTTCGAGCGCTACGATCCCGGCCAGCACCAGCTCCTCATCCAGAGCTTCAGCGACGACGTCGGCATCTTCTCGAACGTCCAGGTCGAGTGGCTGCACGTCCTTTCGGGCCGCATCGACGAGGCCGTGGAGAGGGAACAGAAGGCGCTCGACCTCGCCGAGCAGCTCGCCGATCCGATGTCGCTCGCCCGCTGCTTCGTCTTCTCGATGATGCACCAGCACGAGCTGCGGGACGTCGAGAAGGCCGGCGAGCTGGCCGAGCGCGCCATGGCGCTGTCGAGCGAGTACCGGTTCCCCTTCTGGCTGGCTCTCGGCAAGATCGGCCACGGCTGGGTGCGGACGCTCCAGGGCAAACCGCACGAGGGGATCGCGAAGATCCGCGAAGGCGTTGCCTTCTTCCACGCCATCGAGCAGAAACTGCCGCTGACCTACTGGCTCGGCTACCTGGTCGAGGCGCTCCTGGCCGCCGGACGGCTCGACGAAGCGCAGGAGACCGCCGAGGAGGCGCTCGCCCTGGCGGCGGAAAACGTGGACAGCTTCTACGAAGCCGAGCTCCTGCGGCTCAAGGGCGAGACCCTGGCGCGCCGCCACCAGGGGGCCGCGGCCGAAGCCTGCTTCCGCCGCGCGGTCGAGATCGCCGGCCGCCGCGGCATGCGCCTCCTGGAGCTGCGCGCCGAGGTCAGCCTCGGCCGGCTGCTCCAGGCCCAGGGACAGGGCGCGGAAGCGCGCATGCTCCTCGCCGAAGCCGCCGGCCGCTTCGCCGACCTCGACGTCCGCGACCTGCGCGACGCCCGCGCCCTGCTCGCCGAGCTGTCGCCGCCCAAAACCGGACGCAAGGCCGCGGGGCTCGCGCGCCGGTAGACCCACCCCCGCGAGACCTCCGATGCGAGCCCTGGTCCTGGGTGCGACCGGACACGTGGGCAACGCCGTCGTGCGGGAGCTCCTCGCCCGCGGCCACGAGGTCACCGCGGTCACCCGCCGCGCCGCGGCCCCGGCCAACCTCGAAGGGCTCGCCGTGCGCCCGGCCCGCGGCGACGCCGACCGGCCCGGGCAGCTCCGGGCCTGGCTCCCGGGACACGACCTCGTCGTCGACGCCGCCGCGCCCTACCCCCTCCACCTCTTCCAAGAGCCGCCCGCAACCCTCCTGGAGCGCGCCGAGAAGCGCACCCGCCAGCTTCTCGACGCCGTCGCGGACCACAACGCCCGCCTCGCCTACGTGAGCTCGTTCGTCACCCTGCCGCGCCCGCGGACCGGAGGAGACCCGATCGCGGCCGGCCTCGCACGGCGCCACCCCTACTTCGCCGTCAAGGAAAGGATCGAAAACCTCGTCCTGGCCGCCGCGCGTCAGGGCCTGCCGGCGGTCGTCGTCAACCCCACCACCTGCTTCGGTCCCTGGGACCTGAAACCGCGCAACCTCTGCCTGGTCCCCCAGCTCCTCGCCGGCGAGGTCGCCGCCCTGGTCCGCCACATCCTCAACGCCGTCGATGTCCGAGACGTGGCGGCCGGCTTAGTCTCCGCGGTCGAAAAGGAGCGTTTCGCCGAGCGCATTCCGCTCTGCGGCCACAACCTGACCGTCGACGAGCTGACAGCCCGCCTCTGTGCGATCGGCGGCGTGCCTCCACCCCGCCTGCACACCCCCGTCGGCCTCGGCCTCGCCGCCTCCTGGTGGACCGAAGCCTTCTGTGCCCTGACAGGCCGGCCCTCCCCCTGGCCTACCCTGAGCCTGCTGCTGGTCAACGAGAGCTATCCGATGACGCCGAATCCGCTACAGACGGCGCTCGGCGCGGCGCCGCGGCCGCTCGGCGAGACGCTGCGGGATGCGGTGGATTGGTACCGGAGGATCGGGTACTGTTGAGCACTCACGGCGGGATTTCACCGCGAGTGCGATCCAGAGAGACGGCGCCGCTCCTTCGTCGCGTCTGACCCCGGGCTACATGCCGTGGGCCCCTCCGGGGCCTTTACCGCGGGTAAAAGGAGACAAAGTATTTCCAAGCCCCGGTAGGGGCGACAGCAGATTTGGCAGGGCACGGGTTTACTGCCGCCCCTACCTCCGCAGCAGTTCCGCAGCCAGGACCTTCCTTGCCGATCGCCATGACGGCCCCGGTCCCGAGAGATCGATCACGGCGCAATAGTCGTGACGCTCGGGGAGAAGCCAGTGTGACCTAGGCCTCAATGTGGTGCAATCTTCTTATTTCTTGGATTCGTCTCCAGACCTCCCCGCTTACTTTGGATTGCGGGACCTGCCATCCTCGGCAAAGACACGGATCGAGGAGTAGGCAATCTCCAAATGGCTTAAAATCTTACGCTCTGCCATTCTGTCCTCCACCAAGTAGCAACGTGTACCGCGATTCGCACCTTCTGCCGGCAGCAACGCTGTGGCGGCTCAGCGCGCGGCGCCAGCCGTCCGCTGGAGCCGCTTGGTTGGCCGAACCAAGGTTTCCTGCTCGCGTATATAGCTATGGTTCCACTGCGCGCCTTTCTTTATTCTACAACGGATCTACCGGTTGGCAGGAAACCTCCGGGACCACGATCGGCTCCTCTGGCCACCTGGGGCCTCAGCCTGGCTCAACGAGGCTCCCGGCCACTCGGCTAATTAGTTAGGCTGAACCCTATTTGGTTCGGTCCACCCAGTAAAGCACCGGGACGTTGCCTGCTTGCAGCAAACCCTTAGGTGCGAGCCTCACCTCAACTCGTCCGAATCGCTCAAGATCTCTGGCTAACTTGGCAGACAAGTCATCCTTCTGTGAAAGAATAAAGGGCTCGTCACCCCAATTCTCGCTATAGCTCAATGAAATTGCCCAGGATCGATCTCTTAAGTGCTCTACTACTTTGTCTAATTGGTCTGATTTCTGTTTAGCGAACATTATAATGCCAGGCTTACAGTGCCAAGTTAGCCTCATAGTGCTGACACTCCACTCAACTAGGCGAATCGGCACGCGAAATTTCCCTTGGACTGCTGCAAGGACCTTCTCGGCCTCTCCTCTCAGTGGCTCCGGATAGGTAAACTCACCATTAGTTTCCGGAAACATAGCGGCTTCTTCCGTTGCGACTTGCGTTGGCTGAACCCTAACTCCAAGCGCTTCAATTATTTGGACTGTCTCCATTAGATCGGGATCGTCGCAAGTATGACGGAGGGACAACTTTGGTATACCAATTTGAGAACGGATTTGGAAACGTTGACTTTCCCTCACCACTTGCTCAATGTGCTCTCCACAGCCAGTATTGTCATCTCTTTTAACGTTTGAGGCGACGCCATCATTTATGTCTTGAATAGCCTCTTTAGCTGTGCGCCGCAGGTCTTCGTCAGTATCGGAAGAAGATATCATCCTAAGGAGGTTGAGAGCACGTTCAGCCTGCAACTCTCCCAGCGCACGAATCGCCTTCTGTCGAGACCATGGATCGAGCCCTCGTTTCGCCACTGCCATAAGTGCCTCAACACACTTAACACTTTCACTGCCCAAAGCGTCAGCTGCGGCAGATTGCGAAGAGCGATCGCTGCAAAACAATTGATCTATCAGAACATCGGCAGCTCTATCATCGGATAAGTGTCCAATCGCGGAAACTATGAATCCACGGCTATGGTGTTCTTCGGGCGCTCGAGAGTCATAATTTGCTAGGATTGTCGTAAGAGTCTCATAGGCTCCAGGAGGATCAAGCTTTACGACTGATTCTACCGCCGTATTTGCAACCAGTAATCCAGGGTCGCTTCTCCATGCCTCCAAGAGATACGGCACTGCTCTTCGGTCTTGTCGATCACCGAGTGCCGCTGCTGCCGCCCGCCTTACCTCCGCTTCCTGGTACTCATTGAAGCCAGGGGCAGCGTGAAATCGCAATAGAGTATTGAGTAAAGCCGAAAAAGACCTCTCGCTTTTAAAGCGAGAAAGGCTTTGAGCTGCAGCAGCCCGAACACTTGAAACGGTATCCCGCTGTAAAGCTTTAATAAGAGCTTCTTCTCCTCTCGTATCCTTAAGGACGCCGAGGCCTCTAGCCGCGTTTAAGCGTAGATAGGAGTCACTCTCGGTTAACCAGGAAGTGAAGGTTATTGCTCGGAGGGATGCGGAGGGATAGTCTGGAGGTCCAACATAATAAAAAAGATAAGGAGGTATCACAGTTATTCGATCGCCGCGCTTAAGATCATTAGCTAAGAGCTTCAGGTGAAACACGCTTCCGACGTTACCTGGCGCAGCTATTTGGAGAGAGAAAGGGGCGCTCTCCCCAGGAGTAAGATAATACACACCAACATCCCCAAAAATACGCGTAGGACCCCACTCCATCTTGCCTTCGACCGATTGTCCCCCTTTGACGCGGCTACCCAACCTGAGGGCTAGCTTTATCCTGTCCTTCAAAAGGCAGCCCCGGCATAGGTCTACATTGACAAGCTGAATAGCTACTATAGATGTCAGTTCAAGGTTCTTGTCCGAAGTATTGATGATTGACCAATCAATGCCAGTTATGCCAGTTGGCGCGCTATCGTCGATGACCAAGGTAAGGGGAGGCGTGCCCGGACGCACCTGAATTAGCTTGTCGACCAGATTGTATATCTTGGCAGAAGCTTCGATGAACAACGCCAGCGAGCTTATGGCTAGTCCCACAACCAAGAGCAATGCAACGGCACGATTATTTTTTATCTTAGAGATAAGATCATCATACCGTGGGTTTTGTTTCTCTCTAGCCATGGCCTGTCCGCATCTCCGATGTATCGAAGCTTTCTGGGATACTACGCTCATGTCTATCAACACCAAAGCGATAGAGCCTGGTGCAAAATCGGCACGACTGTCGACGCAACTATCACGGTTCTCACGCACCAGAATCTTCGATATAGACGTATCAGGGACGTGCCGTGTTGTTCCTCTCGTTTGTCTCCTCTGAACCGAAGTTCTTGTGATTCTCCTGACGCGAACTCTTAAGCGCCGCGGTGAGCCGTGCTACCTTGAATCTCGTAAGAAAGGGTAACATTTCTTTAGTGCACCTATGTCAGGGCGAGAGTCGGTCTAATCGTCATCGGCCGCCGCCTAATCGGGATAGGGGCCCTAACACGGATTTGCTGTTCAGCGGTGGCGAAGCCATCCGCTGCAACAGCCGTGTTAGCCGAGCGTCTCCCCCAAAGAGTTTTCAATGGAAGTGCTGCCACGCTTCACGACAGCATGGCCGGAGGTCGATTGCCTGTCTGAGAGACGCCGGCAAAATTCGTGAATGTCGTAGTTTGCGGCGGCAAAAAGCGCCTCTCGGGCCTGCCGCACCCCGGCCACGATCGGATCGTGCCATACCTCAACAGGAGAATGGTCTTTAGCCATTGTCTGCATCTCCTACAAGTTCTTCCGGTGTGCACAGCACCGGAGCTGAGTATCCTTGCTCTCTACAGATTTTCTCAATTTTTGGCCGTAGAACCGCATTCGCGATATGCGTGCAGTTCCAAGTCAGCAAAAAGTTCATGCCGTGGTACGCTGCCACGGCGATATGCGCCGCGTCGGCTCCCGCACGCGGAGGTAGGGGTAGCCTCATGATGAGCGTTGCTGCCAATTCGGCCACCTCTGGAGTAACCTCCAACAGAGGTACATTGGTCAAGATCTCGATGCGCTTGCTCGCCATCTGGGGATCACCTGCCGCTGACTCGTCCAGCACAACCTGCGACACAAAGATCGAAAACTCCGGACGGCGTACCTGCCACCATGTATGCGCAATCTGCTGGTGTGCAGCGGTAATAAGATCCCGACTTGGATACGCCGCCAAGTAGCTTATGATGCTTGTCTCGATGTAGACCGTCGGGCGCATGCGCCCATTCTACTCCTTCTGGGTGCTTCGAGCTAGCCCGAGGTCACCGATGGGCGCAAATTCTCTTCTACGGCGAGAAGAGCCGGCTCCCCAGACGGCACGCTTCGGCGTGGGTCGGGCCTGGAGCGGGATGACTGAGCCCGAGGGCTGAGAGCGCTCCGGACACTGCCCTCACGGCGCCAGCGGTGTTGAAGGGGGAGTGACCGGGGGTGAGGTTTCCCGGCGACGCCGGCAGCAGAACTTTCGAGACACCCCCTAAGGCTACAGGTTGTCGATGGGCTCAGAACGCTCCTCCCCCGGAGCTTGCGGAGCCAAGTTGCCGGGCCTTTCAGAGGGGGGCGGGTCCCGCTGTCGCGGGTGGCTCTCGCGAAGACGGCCCGTTGGAATTTCCGGCGGCCCGTTGGAAAACGCGGCAGCCCGTTTTGATTTTCCGACGGCCTGCCGGAATCTCCGACGGCGCGCCGGAAAAAGCGGCGGGCCGTTGGAAATCGCGGCGGCGCGTTTTTGTTTTCCGACGACCCGCCGGAGTTTCCGGCAGGCTGTTGGAGAACGCGGCAAAGCGTCGGAAAACGCGACGGCGCGTTTCTCTTTTCCGACGGCGCGCCGGAGTTTCCGGCAGAGCGTTGGAAAACGCGGCAGGCCGTTTTAATTTTCCGGCGGCGCGCCGGAAAACGCGGCAGACTGTCGGAAAAGGCGGCAGCGCGTTTCTTTTTTCCGACGGCGAGCCGGAGTTTCCGGCAGCCCGTCGGAAAACGCGGCGAGCCGTTGGCAAACTCCTCACGCGGTTGGAAAACTCCGTGGAACGCGCTTCAGGGAGGGCGGGGCGGAGGAAAGGGCGGGGGGACGTGCGCGGGCACGTCCCCCCGGGGTGTGGTGGTTAGCGGGTGGCTTCGTTGGCAGGCGGCGCGGTGGCCTCAGGCGCGGGCGGATTCGCGGGCTTCGGCTCCTCCTTCGGCTTGCGGCCGCGGAACGGCTGCAGGCCGAACTCGGCGAGCTTCTCCGCGTCGGGACCGTAGTGCGACTGCAACGACTTCCGCAGCACGGTCGCCAGCCGGTCGCCCTCCTTCATCACCTCTTTGAGCTGCTTGGAGGTCTCCTGCTTGCCGGCGGTGTACGCCGCCTGCTGCCGGGTGAGATCGTACCCCCGGTTCAGCAGCGCCTCGAGCCGGTTGACGAATCCCTGCAGGTCCGGAAGCTGGCCGAGGTTGGCAATAATGGCGGTCAGGATCCGCCGCCAGTCCCCCAACAGCCCCGCGTACGTGGTTTCCTTCGACATCGCTTCTCCTCTCAGGAGCCCTTGCCGGGCTCGAATATCCGGCGCCTGGATCGGCTCCGGGGTGTTGCCACTGAATCCAACGTGAATTAGTATTCATGTCCGGGAGGGGCTTGTCAAGGGGGGGATTGAAGTTTTTGGTTCTCTATTCTACAGTATTCGCATTACAAGGAGCATCATCATGCCAAGCAATCCAGAGGTTCGCGCGCTGCGCCGGAAGGCGATCCTTCAGCTCCTGCGGGAGAAGAAGCCGATCCGGAGCCAGGCGGACCTGGTGAGGAAGCTGCGGGAGCAGTCGGTCCAGGCGACGCAGCCGAGTATCAGCCGCGACCTGCGGGAGCTGGGGGTCCACCGCTCCAATGGCCGCTATGTCCTCGAGCCCGGGGTGTCGGAGGAGTGGGACCTGGGGCGGTTCACCGACTTCGTCGAGGCGTTCAAGACCGCGGGGCCCTACCAGACCCTGGTCAGGACGCGGTCCGGGACGGCCCGGATCGTGGCCATGGCCATCGACCTGTTGCATTGGCCCGAGGTGGTGGGCACGATCGCAGGGGAGAATACGGTCCTCGTCTGCACGGAGAACGGGGACGACCAGAAGGGCCTCTTGCTTCGGCTCGCGCGGTTCCTGCGGCGCGGCCCCGTCGACACGTCCGAACCGTAAGAGGATGCCTCAGCAGCCCAGAGAATGATCTTCGCGCGCTCCGCGCTCAAAGCGGGCCGGCGAAGTAGCTCACCAGCCGCCGCGCCTGCTGCAGGTTGAACGAGGCCTCCAGGTCCATGCCCGCGAGCCGCTCTTGCAGCGTGGGGCCATCCAGGATTGGCGCACTACGTGGATATCGCGAAAACCTGGCGCGCGCGATTTGCCACGGACGGATCCGGGTGGCGGGTCAGGGCATCAATCTGGGCGTGCGCTGCCGTCCGCATGGAGAGTAGCAAGGCGAGAGGCCGCTCGCGCAAGGCCAGCGGACCGTGCATGACCTCGTCAAAGAGGCGGGCCACCAACGCCGCCAAGGCCGTGTCGTCGCGACGCAGATCCAAGGCGAGGTCAACAGCCACGACCTGCGCCCCATCCTGCGCCAGCGCGGCAGCGTCCGTGGCAGCGAGAGAAAGCGGCCGGCGGCACGCCAGATCAAGCCGGCCGGCGGCTCCCTGCACAAGACGCCCCGGTGTGTCTTCGAGGCGGATGAACTGGTTCAACACCAGCGGTTGGTGCCAGGGCCTGTCGGTCGATACCTGCACGACCCCCAACGGGCCGCCCATGTATGGCGAGGCGGCCATCGGGTCTGCGAGGGATGAGCCCTCGAACATTGCCGCGAAGCTGAATTGCCCAGGCCTCTGGCGCATGCGGTCGCCGCTCACCGCGAGTTGAAGCGGGCGCAACCCGAGACTCTTGACGAAAAACTCCAGCTCGACCGGCCCACCGGCGAGCAGCTCACCGGTGACGACTCGAAAACCGGCGCTCACGCGGAGATCATCCGCGGCCAGGTCCACAGCCCCTTCATGCAGCTCGGGCGGGCGGACATTCATAGGAACCGGATCCGCACCGTTCCCGTGCGCGCAGCCAATACCGAGTCGGCCGCGGTGACGGTGGCGCGGCCAGTGAACGCCGGCGGGCGGGTGACCGTCACGTTCATCGCGTTCCCCGGACCGGTCACAGCGGGTGAGACGGTCACGCCAGCGGCCGCGGCCACCGCATCTACCGTCCAGCTCAGAGTGCGGCCACCCGGCTCGGCATCGACGGTCACGTTGGTGGAGAGCGTGCCGACTGGCACGCGGTCCGGTGCCGCGCGCAGGTTGCGCAGACGTACCGGCACGACCCGAATGCGCCCGTCGACGCGGCGGTTGGGGAAGATCGAGTCGGCGGCGCGTACGCGGAAGCTGCCGGTGCGGATGCCCGCCTGCAGCGTCGCGGTCGCCGGCAGCGCCGCGGGGTTGCCAGCGGTGATCGACGTGTCCCCGTTGAGGATGCTCCAGTTTACGGTGCGGCCCGCCACGCCCGAGGTCACCGCGAGGTTGGCGGTGGCGACGCCGTCGGCAGCGAGGCCGGTCGCGCCAGCAGCGGTCGGGGTGGCCACGACGTTGGAGAGGACGATGAGCGGTGGTCCGACGTAGGGCTCGTTGCGCGGCGGCGCGGCGACACCGCCGAAGCGATGCTCGGTCCTGAACCGGAAGGCGGCCGGCGACCCGATCAGCGAGCGGATGTGCTGACCGTCGGCGATCGTTCTGCTGACCACGGCGCCGGCGCCCTGCCACGAGGCGTACTGGAAGCGCTGCCGGTAGGTCAACCGCCGCGGCAGGCGCGGGACGCCTGGTCCGACGAAACGGTTGACGTCGATGGCTGGGAGGCCATCGGCGGTGTTGAGGATCCCCGAAGGCGTGCCGAGCTGGTCATTCCACGTGTTTGCGGGAACCGCGAGCGCGAGAAGGAAGGCAGGATTGAAGGCGCCATTGGGCGGCGCGATGTTGAAGTCATCGCGCACGCCGGTGATGAGCTCGCCGACGATGCGCGTAAGCGGCAGGTGCAAGTTGTCCGACGCGGCAAAATTGATCGTATTCAGCACCCCGTAAGGACCGACGGCGCCGCCGCCGGTCAGCGACCTCACCCGCGTCGGGACGGCGTTGACTGTCAGGTCCGCCATCAGCGCCGCGGGCCCTGCGGTCGCCGGCTGCGTTTCGTCGAGCCGGGCACGGGTAGCGGTGTCGATGATGCGCAGGCCGATGTCGCCGGTTTGCCTGCCGGGGGTGATCGTCGTGCCGGCGAGCCTCGCTCCGAGCGAACGGCGGAACGCGACGGTGATGGGTCGGCCCGCGGGTGCAGTGACGGCGGCGACGACTGCTGTGTTGCCAGCGATGCCGTCGCGGTTGGGCTCGGCGCTGTTGAGCGGCGGGGCGCCGGGGGCGAGCGACGGCACGCCAGCGAGCGCAGGCGCAGCAGTGTAGTTGGCGCTCACCACCTGCACCAGGGTGACCGGCGGCGCGTCGAAAAAATCCCCCGGGGTACCGGTTACCTCGGAGCGGACCGTAATGGGGGTTCCACCGACGACGGCGCCGCCACCCGGCTGCGCCGCGCGGATGCGCACGCGACGGCCACTGCCGATGACCGTCACGCCGGCAGGAGCGGCGCCGCCCGGGTTGATGGTCCACGTCAGACGGGTGCCGGCGCCGCCGACGGTCGCGGTCGCGTTGATGGCATCGCCGCCGACGCCCAGCTCGGCCGCCGAGGTCACCACGTTGGTGACGAGAGGCGCCGCCTGAGCTCGTGGGGACGAGACCGGCGACAGGGCCGAGGAGAGGAGCGATGCGACCGAACGCGTACCCATCTCCTGCTGGACAACGTGCGTCAGCTCGTGCGCCAGGAGCCGGCGGTGGCCACTTGCCTCGGGATCGGAGACCTTGCTGCCGAAGACGACGTCACGGCCGCGGGTGAACGCGCGGGCACCGAGGCGAGCGGCGACGTTGGCGGACGCCGGCCCGGTGTGCAACCGCACTCCTGAGAAGTCCCAGCCGAATGCTCGCTCGAAGCCCCCACGGAGATCGGACGACATGGGTCGTCCGACGCTCAGCCCGGACATGCCCGAAGCAGGGGCCTGCGCCGTGTGCCGGACACGGGTGTCTGCGCGGGATCGTGGATCGTCCAGGCGCCGCACCACCTCGTCGGCGGCGCGATCAGCCTCGATCTCGTGGGCTTCGTCGCCATCGGCGACCTCAGGCATCGAGCCAGAGCCGCCGGGCACCGGCTCAGCCATCAGCATCACCTCGTCGGCCGCATCGTCCACCTCGGGGTCGGAGCTGGTTTCTTCCACCTCTTCCGGCGCCTCGGCTTTCTGCTCATCTTCCTCCTCCGCCCTGTTGAAGGCTGGTTTCTTCTGAGTCGCGCGTGCGGGAGGATGATGCAGAGGGATCCGGCTGAAATCGTGAGCGAAGCGAGATCCTGCCGCGCCGGACGAACCCACTTCGCGTTTTTCAGCACTCGGCAAGCACAGAGGGGCATGTGTGTGATGAGCTGGCGCAGATTCCGTCTTCGACCGGGCAGGGCTGGCTTTTTGGAAGGTCCGCATGGTTTATCCCCACCTGTATACTGCTTGCCCAGGACGGATTATATCACCAGCGGTCTCGCAAGTGATGATCTCCTCCCCTCGTCGGCGCGGCGCTCAACTCCCCAATCCATACCTCTCGCCCAGGATGGCCAGGTGATGGCTCACGTGGCCAGCCATGAGGAACGCGAGCGCGCGCACGGCCTATGGGTCTTCAAGGTCTCACAGGGGAACGCTACCAGGCGTTGTTGAGAAAGTATTCGTCCCGCGGGTGGAGGTCGTGGTTGAAGCGCTCTTCCGGCAGCGCAGCCACCCTGCCCCGCTCCCGCAGGCGCCGGAGGGGTTTCTCGTTCTCGAAGAACTCGACCAGCCGCCGCGCCTGCTGCGGATTGAACGAGGACGCCAAGTCTACGCCCGCGAGCCGCCCTCGCAGCGTGGGGCCGTCCAGGAGCATGGGCTGGTTGCTGGCGACGATGAAGCGGGAGGCGAAGTAGTCGGGTACGTTGCCGATCGCGACGTAGGGGAACACCCGGCGGATGCTGTTGAGGACGCGCTCGGTGGCGACCCATTGGACGAACAGGCCGCCTTCGGAAAGGCGGCTCGCGACGAGCTCGTAGAACTCCAGGGAGTAGAGATTGCCGGAGTAGGCCGTGGTCGGCCGGACCACGTCGACGACGATCACGTCGTACGGCTCCGGCCGCGCGAGGAGCCAGCGGCGGCCGTCCGCGGTGACGAGGTGAATCCGCGGATCTGTCAGCAGACGCTGGCTCGTGATCGATCCGCGGCCGGCCAACGTCCCGATGAGGCGCTGCTCGCCGCCGCAGATCTCGACGCAGTCGACGCGCCCGATCCGCGGGTCCTGCGCCATCGAATACGCGGTCGAGCCGATCCCCAGGCCTACGGCCAATCCGCGCTCCGGGCGCTCGTGCATGAGCGACGGCAGGACACCGATCAGGATATGGAAGAAGTCGTAGGGATGACCGTTCTGCCACATGCCGTTGATGTAAAGGGAGGTTTCCTCGCCCTGGTCCACGAGGCTGGTCACACAGGCACGGTCCTCCGCGAGGTCGAATCGCTCGTGGGGAACGCTGTGAAAGAACGACCAGAAGCGCTCGTTTGATGGAAAAGCGAGCATGCAGGCGCCCATCAGGCCGACGACGCCGAGCGCACCCGCGATGCGCCGGCGAGGCGTCGAGAGCCGCGCGGCCGCCGCCAGGCCGGGCAGGATCAGGACGCCCGCCAGGAGCTGCAGCGTGCCCGCGGTGCCGAGCCGGTCGAGGAGCACGAAACCGGTCAGCGCACCGCCGAGGACATTGCCGCAGATATTCGAGAAGAGGAGCGTGCCCGTGCGCCGGCCGAGCGAGTCGAGCCGCCGCGCCACCAGAGCCTGGATGAACGGAAAGGAAGCACCCATGAGCAGGACCGGCGCGCCCATCACCAGCAGCGGCGCGACGACGTGCGCATAGATCAGCCGCCAGGCGTCGTCCGCGCTCCGGATCGCGTACTCACCGTGCATGAAGCCGCCGCTCGTGTAGTAGCGGGTGACGAATTCTTCGATGCCCAGGACGCGCGGCGGATGCAGGAGAACGAGCATGCCCAGCAGCGAGCTCGCGCCGACCCCGAGCTGGAGCAACAGGAACCACCGATCCGGCCGCTCCACCCTCCCCGCCCGCCGCGCTCCCAGGCTCGCGCCCAGACCGAACAGCAGCAGGTAGATGGCCAGCACGGTCGCAAACGTGTAGGAGTTGTTGCGCCAGATGGCATCGATCACGCGGAAGTAGACGACCTCGAGCCCGATCGCGACCGCACCGGTGAGGCCGTACATGAGGAACCACGGCCACAACCGCTCCCGGGTCCCGACGACCCCGTCGGTCGACCCTGCTGAGCTCTCGGAGCGAGAGGTGTCCGGCGAGCCCGCTCCAGCGGCTCTCCACAGCAGCAGGACCACTGCCGCGGCGGTAAGGTTCAGCGTAGCGGCGATCCGCACGGTGGCGATGAATCCAAACTGCCCGAGCAGCCACCAACCGGCCACTGCCGCGCCGACCGCGGCACCGAGCGTGTTGACGGCGTACAGCCGGCCGACCAGAGGCGCGATCTCGCGGGAGGCGGCAACGGCACCGCGCGCGAGCAGCGGCAGCGACAGGCCCATCAGCGTCGTCGGGATGACGAGCAGCAGGAAGTGGAAGGCGAACATCGCGACGGCCGAATCGAGCTCCGCCACGAACCGGCGGTAGACGTCGTAGAAGAGCCAGAGGCTGAACCAGGCGAACACGCCGATGGCCGCGTTCGAACAGCGCGAAGACCAGCAACGAACGCTTCGCCCCCAGGCGGTCCGCGATGGCTCCGCCGGCGAGGCTGCCGAGGCCGAGGCCGGCCATGAACGCCGTGACGACCGTGGTCGCCGCCAGCAGGTCGATGCCGGCATGCAGCGACAGCACGCGTTGCCAGACGACCTGGAGCGTCAGGGCGGAAAAGCCGGTGGCCGCGAAGGTGAGGAAGAGAATCGGTCGGACCGTGGCGCGCACGGCCGGGCAGTATACCCGACCATGGCGCGCCGGCGGTGTGCTGCTCCTAATACCAGATGCAGCACTGATAGCACAGGCTGACTTTGGCGTAGCAGCAGGTCGGATCCCCGCCGCACTCCGGGTGCGTCAATCCCGCCAGGCAGGCCTCCTCCCGGGGCATGCAGGTGTGCTCGCAGGAGCTGTAGCTCTGGCAGTACACCGCGTCGGCGCTCCGGTCCGGGAAGCCCGTGATGCCCAGCGCCAGCGCGAGAATGAACAACGCCACCCAAAGACGTCTCTGCCTCTTCATGCAACCCTCCCTTGGACTGTGTGGTTCAACTGAGCCCGCCTCGCACGTTCGAGGCGTCCAAGAGACAAGGTGCGCCATCCCCCACAGCCCGAGCCCGCGGCTCATCCGGCTTCAGACGCTTGACGCCTCCTGAAGCCCGCGACCAGGCCCCAGATGGTGACCAGCATCATCAGGGGAGCGATCACGATCAGGTCGATGCGCATAACCGCGCCAGCCGATTTCCTCTCCTGCCTGGACAGGCGTCGAAATCACAAGAGCCAACGGGATGAGGAAGAGGTTATCGCCAAAGAGTGGATCGCGGCCATATAGCCGATGGCGAACAGGTACCAACGCGCGGCCACCTGCCACTGGAAGACGCGGATGACTGGATTGACGCGCGGTCTGCGCGTCCTCTCCAGGACCCGAAAGGAGGTCGACATGTGCGATGTGAGAGAGGTCTTCGATCGTTTCGACGATGCCTGGAAAACCTATGTAGGAACCGAAGAGGACCCAAAATACTGGTGGGTGGGGAATGCCCTGGGCGCAGCGCTGACCTTCGCAGAGCACTGGTCGGCGGTGGGCGGCGACCCGCAGCTCCTGGAGCCGCTCAAGGGTATGGTCAACGACGGCTTTGAGAAAGTCTTCCCCAAAGGCTTCAACTCCGCCGCCAACTGGTTCGACGACCACGGCTGGTGGGGGCTGGCCCTGATTCAGGCCTACCAACGCTATCAGGAGCCTTGCTACCTGTCCTCTGCGTGGGAGGTCTGGCGCCGTTTGCAGAGCAGAGCCTGGGCGGCCTTCCCTCCGGTCCAGGGCCTGCCGGCGGGGGGCTGCTACAACACCGACCTCGCGGGCCAGAACCCGGTGCAGAACACGGTGGTGAACGGGCTGTACCTGGCTCTGTCGGCCCGCCTCGCCCGCATGGGCACCGAGTTGTCTCGGGTGGTGCCCCAGGCTGACCCCTCGATTTGCGCGAAGGCCGCAGAGGATTCCTATCGCTGGTGGTCCGAGTGGATCACACCGCCGGCAAGCAATCAGGGAAACTACCTGCCGCTGGCCAACAACCTGGCCCATCCGAGTCAGACCGTGTGGCTCGTGCGGGACACCGCGACTCCCCTGGACGGCAAGAATCCGTACCTGCAGTGTGTCATCACCCAGGAGCAAGGCCTGCTCATCGCCGGCCTTGCAGAGCTCGTCGCGCTGCGGCCGAATGTTTCATTCTCCGGTGTGACTATCGAGCCGGAGACACTGTTGCACAACGTCGTCGGCGCGGTTCAGAATCCATTCTTTCCCGGACCCTCGGAGGTCGTCCAGGAACCCCCCTTCAGCTTCCAGTTCGGCAAGAGCCCCCTCGGAGACTTCACGAGCGACGAATCCACAGGGCGGGGTGGGTTGCTCCGCTTCCTGTCGCGGTACCGCAATGTCGTCGGAGCCACCTATGACGAACCCTTCGAGAAGACTGCCGAAGCAGCATGGAATGCCAATCAAGCCAGCCAGTTGAATCCAGACTGGGTTGGCTGCACGGATCGCCGAGCCGCGGTAGCGATTTGGGAGGCGTTGTGGGGAATCGAGCCTGGCCAGTCGCTGCCCGGCTTTGGTGATCCTTTCCTTTTGACCTGTGAGTCGAACGGGTGCTCTGAGTGTTTGTTCGCACCCAACATCGATTCAGTCGAAGCATGGACGTTCCTCTGCCGGACCAATGAGCTGGATGCGATGTCGGCCGTCCTGAGCAACTCGTCCCGGCTCAAAGCCTGACGTGAGGCGGCCAAGCCCCGGCCTCGGCCGGGGCTCTGCCGGCTTCAGCGTTTCTGTGCCGTGACCAGGTAGTAGCCGAAGCAGCGGCGGCCCAGGCCGATCCAAGGCGCGAGCAGCCGTGACCAACAGCCTGTCCCGCGGGCGTAAAACAGAGCTTCATGCTTCGGAGAGGCTCACGCTCTTGCACGTTTCCGGCCCGGGCCAGGGGCCGGGGTTACCAGATGGTGCCCGCCCAAGGCGACGAGTGGCCCGACGGCGCACTCGACGAGGCGCTCCTCGAAGCGGGTTTCGGACGCGAGGACGCAGCGCTCCGCGCCCTCGATACCGCCATCGACCTCGGCTATCGCGATGCGAATTGGCTCCTCCTCGACCCGATGCTCGCCGGGTCGAGAGGATCCGCCGGCTGGTCGACGCCGAGCGGCAGCGCGTCGTCGCAGCCGGCTGGCTGCCGCCGTCGCTCCTCGCAGGCATTGCGGCTCCCCCGGATCCTCGGCGTACTCTCCGTTGAGAACCTCCGTGGCGGGCTACGGAGCCCTTGTCCCGCTTTTCACTTCCATAGGCACCTCGCTATTAGAAGGGCAACGCAAATTCTTGGTTGCCGTTTAACCGTAGGGCTGATCTGCCCTAAGGAGGTGTCATGCAGTTGAGAAGCAGAGTGCTGCGAGGTGCCCTGGTCCTGGCGATGACCGCGGGCGCTGTCGCACCGTCGAGCGCATCCACGCTGATCCGCCAGAGCCTGGACGGCCTGGTCGCGAGCAACGCGACCGTCGTCGTAGGCGAGGTCCTCGACGCCCATTCGTACTGGAATGAGACAGAGACCTTCATCCTCACAGACGTCCGCGTCAAGGCCACCGATGTCCTCAAGGGCGACCCCAGGGACACCGTCTTCACGGTGACCCTCATGGGCGGGTCCGTCGGCGACCTCACAGCCCTGATCGTCGCCGGGGCCGAGCTGGTCCCGGGCAAGCCCTACCTGCTGTTCCTGGACGAGGGCGACCTGCCGGGAGCCCCCGGAGCCCGCACGGTGGTCGATCACTCACAGGGCGTTTTCGAGGTGGTGAAAGCCCGTGACGGCCTGCGGGCCATCAGCCAGGCGAACCGGCATCCGCTCCATCCGGACGCTCTCGGGTTCGTCGATCCTCCGGGCGGGGCCAAGGGGCTTCTGCTCGACGCCATGATCCGGTCGATCCGGTCGATCGCGGACCGCCAGGACGCCCGCAAGGAGGCACAGTGATGAAGCTCGCGAAGACATCGACCCGGCTCACGACCTGTGCCGTGCTGGCAGCGCTGCTTGGCTCGGCCGCACCTTCCCACGCGTACCGGCTCATCCAGAACTTCAACAGCGGGTGGCAGACCAGCGGATTCCTGGTGACGTGCAACGATGCCAACGGGTTCGTCCACTGGAATGCCGCCAATACCAACTGGTACCACAACGTCGCGAACCAGGGCTCCGGCAAGGATGCAGCCCTGTATAACGCCATGAACGTGTGGACCTTCGTGCTCAACGCCAATCACTCTCCGACCTACCGGGGGAGGACCGCGGCCGGGTTCTCCCTCGACGGGGTCAACACAGCGTCCTGGGGCACGGGCGTGGGCTGCTCCGGCAGTTGCCTTGCCCTCACAGCGCTGGTCCTGCAGCAGCCCGGGCAGGTGCTCGTGGAGTCGGATATCACTTTCAACAACGCCGTGACGTGGACGACCAACGGCAGCAACTATGACACCTGGTCCGTCGCCGCCCATGAGTTCGGCCACGCCCTGGGCATCCATCACACAGAGGTGTCCTCGGCGCCCGCCCCCACCATGTCCGCCACCTACTTCGGGTCAGGGGCGCGGTCGCTGGAGACCGACGACCGCTCCGCTCTCCAGTGCTCGCAGAACCGGTACCCGCCAACCACGTCCTGCATCCCGGACGGCGGCGTGGACGACACCCTCTCGAACACGAGCTGCTGCAGCGGCGTAGCCGTGAACGGCAGCACCTACTGCACCAATCCGGCGGACTACGGGACGACCTGGGCAAGCTGCTTCCACATCTGCGGCTCCGTGCCCACGGGCAGTTGCGCACCGTCCGGAGGGGTCGACGACACCCTCTCCCAGACTTCTTGCTGCAGTGGCGCGGCCGTATCGGGAAGCACCCGCTGCCTCGATCCCGCCGACTACGGGACCGACTGGACGAGCTGCATTCATACCTGCCAGTAGGTCATCGACCGCCGGGTCTGCTCCGCGGGCCCGGCGGCCCTTTATCCCCTCGCCGGCAGTGCAGCCAAAGCAGCCCGCAGGCCCCGTCGTAGGACTCCTCCGCTTCCACGAGGAGGTATTATGAATCCCATGAAACGCCTCCTCTTCGGGACTCTTTTGACGTTGGGCCTCACGATGCTCGGCTTCATGCTGGGCGGCATCCTGGCTGCGCGGTTTTTCGTCCCCCCGGATGCGGGCATGGCCGGCGGTGCGACGGTCGCGCTGCTCGGTTTCGGCGGCGCCTTTGCCGGGCTTGCCGCCGGGATCCTGCTGGCGCTCCGTCTGGCGCCGTCCACCCTCCTCCCCGCCGCTTTGGTTGCGCTGCTGGCGGGAGCCGCGTCGATCTGGTTCGTCGGCGTGCAGCGGGTCGAACGGCACGACATCGAGGTTGCCGATGGCGCTCCTGCTCCTGGTCCTGCTCCGGCTCCGACCCCCGTCCAGGACACGCAACCGGTTCCGCCCGAGCTTCCCGGCCCCAGGGACCTCGAATGCGCTCCTGGGCCTCGTGACCGTGCCGCCGGAATCGCTCTCCCGGTTCGAAACCCGGGAGCATGCCTACGAGGAGGAGTCGGTCACCGTCTATGGCCAGCAGGGCACCTGGTACCTGGTGGGTCTGCGCGAAGGGGGCCGCGCCTGGATGGACCTCGGGGCCGCGGGCCGCTATTTCCCGCTGGAAGAGCTGGTGATGAACCGGCTCAACTGGCTCACCGACGCCTGGGATACCCGGCTCCGGGAAGCTCCGGACCTGAAGGCTCCGGCCGTCGAGGCGCCGGTGCCCCGCGAGGCGGGCCGGGAGGTCCCTGCCAAGGTGCTGGAGGCCCGCCGGGACGGCGACATGCTCTGGTTCAAGGTCGAGGTGCTGGAGCAGAGCCCCTGTGAAGGAGGCACCCCGCCGGTCGTCGCGAGCGGCTGGATCCCCGCGTGGGACCAAGACGGCAAGCCCACAGCCTGGTTCTATTCGCGAGGCTGCTGAAGACCCTCACCAGGCGCCCAGCGCGCCGGGTCCGCGAAAAGGAAGAGCGGCTGCTCGGCGACGCGGAAGGTCGCGCGGGCGCCGAAGGGAAAGCGGATTGCCATCCGCGCACCGTCGATGAAGAGCCAGCCCGCCTCCATGGCGGACTCGACGACCAGCTTCTGGTCCGGCTCCACGAAGCCGGATTCCAGGATCGCGCCGCGGCCGTGCGCGCGGTAGAGCTCGCGGGCGCGGAACTGGAGCCGGCGGTCGCCGAGCGCCATCGCCTGGCCGCCCGCGGAACGGATTCCCGCCGTCGAGCCCACGGCCGTCGCGACCCACAACCCGGAGCTGCGGTGTTCCTCCGCGCGGCGGCCGAGGTGCAGCCGGTAGCGGCTGGTCGCCGCCGGCTGCTCGTGCGCGATGAGAACGTCGTTGAGCGCCGGCGGCAGGAGCTCTCCCTCGAGCTCGACCTCGATGCGGGCGACCTGCTGCGGCTGCAGCGCTCCGCTCACGATCCGCGCCAGGACGCGGGCCAGGTTGGCGCGCCGGGCGATCGACATGTAGCCCACGCTCGAACGCGGCGCGGAGTTGACGCCGAGCAGGGTGCCCCCGGTCACCCAGTGCGAGGCGGCGAGAAGGGTCCCGTCGCCGCCGGCCGAGATGACGAGGCGGGCGCCGGCGAGAGCACGGCGCGCCTTGGCGTCGAGCGCATCGACGGAGACCGTGACAGGCGTGACCCCCAGACGGGCGAGGGCCTCCTGCAAGGCGGCGATCGTCGAGCTCCTGCTCGCTCGCCGCGTCCGCTACCTGGCCGGCGAGCCTCCGGCCGGTGCTCGCGAGCCGGTCCACCACCCGCTTGCGGGAGGCGACCGGCGTCTTGACGACCAGGACACACGGGGACAGAGGGGAATCGGTTCGTGAGGTCGGCACGGTCAGAGACTATCGCGATCAGAGGAACCGGCGCCGGATGTCCGCCGTGGGCACCATGCAGGCTTCCGTGCGGCCGAACAGGGCATAGCGGTTCAAGGCGACCCGGTCATACAGCCAATCCCGGACCGGTCGCGGCACGATGCGGCCCGCGGACAGCAACGGCCACGGCCAGGGAAAGTAGCGGACCACACGCAGGAAGGCCGTGGACTTGACGTACGCCCGGCCCTTCTCGACGAACACCATGGTGTCATATTGATCGGTGGGCAGCCCGCATGCCGCGAGGATCGCCTTGCCGGCGTCCGACTGCACCGACGCCAGGCGCAACCGGGCCTTCCGATCCCGCTTGATCAGGAACCGCACCCAGCCGTTGCAGAGGTTGCAGACCCCGTCGAACAGCACCACGCGGTCCTCGGGGCCGACGCCTTGGATGTTCCCGGTCTCGATGTCCATAGCCCTCCTGAGCCAGAGCCTACCGCACTCGGCCGACTCCTGTAGGATTGCCGCCGCGGAGGCGCCTCGGCGGCGTCCCAAGGAGAGCATGGAGCCGATCCAGGAGCTGCGCGAGCCTCAGCGGTTGTATGTCCCGTCCCGGTTGGCGGTCCGGCCGGCCGGGAAGCGGTCCGCCTCTGGCCCGGGCGGCGACGGCCCCTGGGCTACGGACTACTCCTGGCAGCCCGCGGGGCAGGAGCCGGACTACGCGCTGGACACCGGCCACCCATTCCTCGCACGGCTGGGCCTGCTGGGCCTGATCGCGCTCGCCAACCTCGGCCTCGTCTCGTCCAGCGTCCTCCTGGAGAATGTCATCGTGCTCCTCGACGTTCTCGGGGTCGTGATCGTCTTCGACATCCTCCTCAAGCTGTGGCAGGCGTCCCGCCGCATCCGGCCGCGCATGCAATGGACGACATTCCCCGTCTTCGTCGGCGGCCGGCTGGAAGGGGTGCTGGTCACCCGGCCGGCCCTGGAGCCCATCGGGTCGGTCCAGGTGATCCTGCGCTGTGTCCGCGACGAGCGGGTCGCCGGCACGGGAGAAGGCGGCGAGCATGTCTCCCTGGAGCCGGTGGCGATCTACCGGCAGATGACCGAGATCCCGGTGCCCGAGGACCGGCTGAAGGAGGTGCGTCTGGCCTTCGAGATCCCGCCCGACCTGCCGGGGACGGACCTCGGCCGCGACGAGGCCGTCTACTGGCAGGTCGCCTTCCGGATTCCCACGATCGGCCCGGACTTCGAGGCGGCCTTCCTGGCCCCGGTCTACGCGCGGACCGACTAGGCCGGACTCTCCAGGGAGCATTCCATGATCCCGCAAGAAAACCCTTCGCCCTCTCTGCTCGACCAGGCGGTCGCGGCGCAGTCGGCCGTCAGCCCGCGGACGGTCCTCCTCGCGAGCGCCGCCGCCACCCTGGTGTTGTATCTGATTCCGTACGGCCGGGTCCTCGCCCGCCCGCTCCTCCTGCTCTCGACCCTGGCGCACGAGATGGGGCATGGGATCACGACCCTGCTCCTCGGCGGCAGGTTCGACCGCCTCGAAATGTGGCTGAATGGAGCCGGCGTAGCGCACCTCAGCGTCGACGGCTTCGGCCGCATCCGGCAGGCGTTGACGATGGCGGGAGGACTGGTGGGGCCTGCGGTGGCGGCGGCGGTCTGTTTTTCCCTGGGGAAGACCGGGCACGGAGCCCGCGCCTGTCTCGTGGGTCTGGGCCTCCTGCTCGTCGCCGCCGAGGTCCTGGTGGTGCGCAACGTCTTCGGCTTCGGCTTCGTCGGCCTGCTCGCCGCGATCTGCTTGTTCACCGTAGCCCGGAGCACGCCGGAGCACGCGCAGTGGCTGGTTGTCTTCGTGGGGGTCCAACTCGCCCTGAGCGTCTTCTCGCGGGCCGACTACCTCTTCGCACGGGCGGCCGGCATCTATCCATCGGATGTCATGCAGATGCAGCAGGTCCTCTTCCTGCCCTACTGGTTCTGGGGATTCGTCTGCGGCGCCTTCTCCGTGGCGGTCCTCGTCTACGGAGTCCGGACCTACTGGAGCCGGTAGGCCCCTCACCCCCTAACCCCCCTCTCCCGTGCGTCCCGCACCCCCCCGCCCCGAACGGGAGAGGGGGGAACCGGTCAGAATCCGGCGGGTCCTGGCGAAACCCAAGGAGTCGCCGCGTTCAGGCGGCTTGCATGGATTACGCGGATTGACGCAGGTTCGAAAATGTCCTAGGTTGTCGCACGGAAAGCACCCAACATGGCCGATCTTGTGGAGATGGTCGTGGGAATCAGTCCGGCAATGGCCGCGCTGCGGGCCTATCTGCCGAAGGTCGCCCGCTCGCCGGCGACCGTTCTGATCACGGGTGCCACCGGGACGGGTAAGGAACGGGTCGCGCGGACGCTCCATGCATTGGGCCCGCGCGCCCGCCGCCCATTCGTCGCCGTCAACTGCGCGGCGTTGCCGGACAGCCTGATCGAGTCGGAGCTCTTCGGCCATGAACGCGGCGCGTTCACAGGAGCGGTGAGCGCCTGCAAGGGGCATGTGGTCCAGGCGGACGGCGGAACGCTCTTCCTCGACGAGATCGGCGAGATGAGACTGCACGCCCAGCCGAAGCTGCTGCGCGTGCTGGAGACCCACGAGGTCACGCCGGTGGGCGCGGGACGGACCGTTGCCGTGGACCTGCGCGTGATCGCCGCCACCAACCTGCCGCTCGAATCCCTGATGCAGAGCGGTGGCTTTCGGACCGACCTCTTTTACCGGCTCAACGTGGCGCGGCTGGATCTGCCGGCGCTGAAAGAACGCCCGGAAGACATCCCGCTGCTGTTCCGCCATGCCACCGAGGAATTGAACCTCCGCGACCGCCGCGCGGTCGGCGCACCCGACGGCGAGCTGATCCGCTGCCTGCTGGCCCATGATTGGCCGGGCAACGTGCGCGAGCTGCGCAACCTGGTGGAAGCGATCTTCATCGATCCGCCCAGCGGAGGCATCGGCCTTGCCGACCTGCCGCCGGTATTCCAAAACATGTTCCTGCGCTATCGGGCCAGCGCGCCGAGTGAACGGGACCAGCTCCTGGGAGCGCTCGAACAGACGAAATGGAACAAGGCGGAGGCGGCCAAGAGCTTGAACTGGTCGCGGATGACCCTCTACCGCAAGCTGGCGAAATACCATATCGATCGGTCGGCGTAGTGTCACACCTGTAACCCTCTGCTCGTCCCTGTGCGACACCTTCGCGTGACGCCGCGTGACGCCGCGTGCCGCCCCGCGCGCCGGAAACTCAATTGCAACAAGCGGTTGGCGTCGGCCGCCCGGCTGGCATGCGGCTTGCCCCTCTGGAGGCGGCGAGGACACGAGCCGAGCATGCCGATCAAACGTCCATCCACCCGCTCCGCGCGCGCGCCGCTGGCCCGCTATACCAACTATTTCGAGGTGGGGCACAACCCCTACGAATTCCTGATCGATTTCGGCCAGCTCCAGCCGGAGGTGTCGAACGTCATGCTGCACACCCGCATTGCGATGGGGCCGACCCACGCCAAGCTGTTCGCCACGATGCTGCACAACGCGGTAGGCCAGTACGAGACCGACAACGGACTGATCACTGACGTCGCGGACGCGCCGGATCCGCTCGCGACGGTCCTGCGCTCGCTGCCCGATTTCGAACGCCGGGCCGTGGACGTCCGCCGCGATGACGCGAGCGATCTTTCCATGGTGCCCGTCCAACTCTCAACCCGGAAGAGGTGATGGTCATGGCCGCTCAGATTCGTCCCAACCGGCTCGAGGTCAGCGACCGGTTTCCGATGCTCGGTTTCACGATCCGTACGGACGGATCGCCCCAGCGCGCCGAGGTGGCGGTCGCGACGGACCCTTCCTTGTTCCGCCCTGACAAGAAGGCGGAGCGCACCGGCGGCAACTTCTATTCCAGCCGCGCCGGCGGGCCGCTGCTGGTGCCGCGCGGCGAGGCGATCTATGTCGTACCGCCCGAGGTGCTGGCACGCTTCATCGGCCAGGGCCGCCTCTATTTCGGCCTCGCCACCATGCCGGAGCGCAACGGCACGGCGCCGCAGGTGGCGGTGATGCCGAGCGAGGGAAGCCCGTACATCTCGCTCCAGGGTTTGACCGGACGGAGCCTCAAACGGGTGAGGGTGGTGCCGAGCCGCCAGCAGCGCGCGGCAGGCTACGGTGCCGATGGCAAGAGCGCGCTGGAGTGGGCCGGCGACGCCGCTGCTCCCGGTCAGGAGCCTGCGGCAGGCGCCATGAGACCGGCGCCCGCGGCCCCCGGCGGTAATGGCCACGCGCCGGCCGCCGCGCCGGCTTACGACGACGGCTTCGGTCCGCTGGCGCCTCCTCCGCCGCCAGTTTCCGCGAGCACGCCGGCGCCCATGGCGCTGGCGAATGAGTCTTTCTCGATCAACTGGGACGGCGTGCAGCCCATCAACCAGCCGACCGATATGTCTTGCTGGGCCACCGCCGCAGCGATGGTGCTCGGTTGGCGAGACGATGCGTCGGTCGACCCCCAATACATTGGTCAAGTAGCCGGCCGCACACTGCAGAATGGGCTGGATCGCGACGATCGGAGGCTGTTCGCCGAGGAGGTCGGGCTCATCTACGAGGCGCCCAAGTCCTATAGCATCGAGGGCTTTCGCGACATGCTCGAAAGGTGCGGGCCGCTCTGGGTGAGCGTACAGCGAGGCCGCGGCGGCCATGTCGTCGTCGTCACCGGCATGTACAGCGACGGCGCGCCTGACGGTTCCGACACTTACGTCCGCATCACCGATCCCTGGGACTTCGGTCCGGCTCCGGTTGGCACCCTCGGCCCCAATCTTAGGACACACAACACGGGTAGCCGCTACATCCTGACATGGGACACTTTCGTGCGCGAGTACCAGAACCGCTCCAGCGTTTCGCCCACGGGCGCGGTGAATGTGCAGATCCTGCACGCGGGCGGCATCGGCAGCCATGTGCCAAACCGTCAGACCGCACCAGCCGGTTATGCCATGGCAGCCAGCCGCAGCGTCGCGCGTCCGCTGGCAAACGAGTCCTTCTCGATCAACTGGGATGTGAATCTCATTAACCAGCCGACCGGCAATTCCTGCTGGGCTACCGCGGCGGCCATGGTTCTGGGCTGGCGGGATCATCGAACGGTGACGCCCGAATACGTTGCCGTGAGCCAGGGTCGTACCACCACAACCAATTTCTATGCCAGCGAGCGGCAGCAGTTTGCAATCGATATCGGGCTCGCGTATGAAGAGCCCCAGTCCTACTCCCTCGACGCCTTTCGCAATCTGCTGGAAACGTGCGGCCCGCTGTGGATCGGCATAGCGCGATCCGGTAACGGCCATGCCATCGTCGTCACCGGCATGTACAGCGACGGCGCGCCGGACGGCTCCGACACCTTTGTGCGCATCGCCGATCCCTGGGATTTTGGTCCGGCTCCTACGATCGGTACGCTCGGTCCCAATCTGGGAACCCACAATAGGGGCAGCCGCTACATCCTGACGTGGGAGAGCTTCGTGCGCGAGTACGAGGACCGCGTGACCGTTTCGCCCACAGGGGCGGTGAATGTGCAGATTTCGCACGCCGGCAGCGATGAGAATGGTATCCCGTACGCCCGTCGCTACACGCCCAACCGTCAGACCACGCCACGCGGTTATGCTATGGCGGCCAGCCTCCCCGCGGTGCAGGTGGTCCAGAGCGCTCGCGCCTTCAGCGCGGCGAGCGCCGAGCAGGTCATCGCCCGGGCCGGCGAGATCGGCCCCAGCCTAGTGGAGCTCGTAACCCGCCTGCTCTCTCAGGGGGTGCCTGCCGAGGACCTCCAGGCATTTCTCGGTCCTTCGGCGCCGCTGGCCAGCGCCGCGAGCGCCGCGCCGACACTGCCACAAGGCCGGGGCGTAGTGCGCGCCCTGGGGACCGAGCGCCGTCCGGCTCGCTTTCCGCCGACGGACGAGGCGTCGTGGTGGGAAAGGGAGGTAGCGCTCGCCGCGCTGTTCCCCGCGTCGGCGCTGGTCGCGATGGTGCGCGCGGCGGCGAACCGCTACAACGTGAGCATCGCCATCGGCCCGACGGCGAACGTCGGCTTCATCCTGGTCGGCGGCGGAGGGGGCGCGGGCATCATCTTCGCGCCCGACGACGAGATCGGCTTCTACGGCCAGTTCGACATTCGCACCGGCCTCATCCTCGCAAGCGCGTCGGTGGAGCTCCAGTTCACCATTGTCTCCGGCGGCATCGAGAGCTTCTCCGGCATCAGTTGGGCGACCGGGGTGGAAGTGGATCTGGGCGTTTCGGTCAGCGCCCAGGCGTTGTTCGATACCTCGTGGCGCTTCCAGGGCGTCACCTTCGGCCTGGGCGTGGGGCTCGGCGTGTTGCCGATCCAGGTCTTCGAAGCCGTGCAGGCAACCGCCGCTCAGTCGCTGGCGCTCGCGCAGGCCGCGCCGGCGCCGAGCAACGGGGCGCCTCTCCACCAGCAGATACGCCGCGCCGTCGCTCTCGACGAGGCGACCGGCGCCATCGTACCTCCCCTGTTCCCAGGCGCTGCGATCGAGCGCGTGGAGGGAGCGGCCGGCAACATCCGCTGGCAGCTCGACCAGTTGCGCGGCTTCAAACGGCCGCCGGGAGTGGCGCCGGGCGCAGCGTCCTGCATTACGCCAACGGTGCGGCTGAGCGACTGGCCCTATGTGGAAGGAAGCGACGGTCCCGCCAGCCTGCCGCTGACGGTCGATTGGGAGTTCGAATCGGGCGGCGTCGGCAACATCCGCATCGCCGCGGGCGAGGCTCGCAATGCCAACAGCGTCACGCTCGACGTGCACGCCCGCATCCTGGACGAGCCCGTGCCGCCGGGCACGAACGGTGCGGGGATCTCGACGCTGAAGGTGCAGATCGAGTACCGCTTCACGGCGCCGGACGGCTCTACGCCGTTGGGAATTACCGAATTGACCCTTTACGGTGATGGACAGCTCGAGCGCCGCAGCAGGTGGCAGACGGCGTTGGTTCACTGATCCGAAGGAACGGAGCCGAACGTGGCCCACGGGAACGACAAGAGACTGCCTCCGCCGCCGCCGGCCGTGCGCCGGGCCGAGGCGGCGCCTGTTGCGCAGTCGCTGGCGCGCGATGCCTTCGGGCGGGAGATCGACGAGCCCGAGCCGGCCTCACCGGAGCCAACCTTTGACGGGAACGGTTCGGGCTCCAAGCGGGAGGCGGCGACCGAGACGATCGGCCGGCGCGCGGGGGCGCTGTCTGATGAATTGGATTTTCCCGAGTTCGTCGCCTCGCTGGTGCACGGTACTTTCGACGCGATCGTCGATTCCGCCATCCGCCAGATGGAAAGCTTTGCCGACCTCGTGGCGGCGGTCGCCAAGCCGATCGATCAGTTTACCCAGGAAAACGTTTCGCTCAACCAGGCTCGCGATTGGCTGGTGGAGCAATATCCGCACGACCTCGTCCTGCTGCGGGACGCGGAGTCCCCGCGCGTCCTGCCTCGCAAGCAGGCCGCCGAAGACGAAGAAGCTCCCCCGCCGCCCGAATGGCTGGCCGACTTCGGGCTCGCCGGCGAGGAGCTGACGCCCGAGCTCGTCGAAGAGCAGCTCGTGCCGCGGGCACGCGAGCGCGTGGCGCGCAACCGGCTGCAGACCCTGTCGACCATGGTCCTGCTCGGCATGCACCGCGTCGTGGTGAAGGACGGCAGCATCGGCGCACGGCTGCGCTTTCGCGCCGCGGCGGCCGACCACGCCAAGGTGGACTATGCGGTGTCGGACGATCCGGGCGGTAGCGGCAGCGAGTGGGGCCGGCGCGGCAGCCGCACGTTTTCGCTGCCCTCCACCAAGGTGTCCACGGTGGGCGTCAACGCACAGACCGACAGCGAGCTCAAGGCCGAGCTCTTCGGCGAGGTGAAGATCAACTTCGCCAGCGAGACGGTCCCCCTCGACCGCTTCGTCGACGAAGCCAAGCGCACCCTGCTGGAACGGCACGCGCGGGCCGCGGCCAGTATCACCGCACCACGACCGGCAGCACCGCCGGCAGCACCCGAAACGGCGCCTGCCACCCCGCCGGCACCTGCCGCACCGCCCGCCGGAGGCACGCGATGACCGCTCGCCGCACCCTCGCCAACATGCTCGCCGAGGTGGCCGCGGGCACGTTGGACGCCCTGGCCGCGGCGCCGGGCCTCCTGGTGCAGGCCATTGAGGTCGACCTTCCCATCGAGGTCGCGTGGCATCGCGCGGGGGACGAGATCGAGCTGCTCGGCGACGTGCCGCGCACCATCACCCGCACCGTCTTCGACACGCCGCCGGCTCGCCTGCACGTCGTCTGGGCGAAAAGGGAGGCCTCGTGAGCTTCTGACTCCACCCTGCCTCTGGAGCACTTCATCCAGGCGGTGCAGAGCCAGCTCGACAACGCCCAGACGGCGATGGCGGTCAAGGCGCGCAACCTCGACCTTCCGCTCACTTTCGCCATCCGTGACATCAAGCTCGACCTGCGCGCCCACGTGGAGTTTGCCCGCTCGGAGATCCGCATCCGGCCGGCGAGCGCCAGCGACAAGGAAGCGAGCGTCTTCCATCTCGAATTCGCCGCCATCACGCGGCCGATGATCGAGGAGAACGCCATCGCCTTCTCGGAAGACCCCCAGGAGAGATCGATCGACGAGCTCAAGGACGACCTCTCAGAGGACGAGCGGCGCCGGCTCGAATGGGTGGGCGTGCGCACCGTGTCGAAGCTGCGCGAGATCGAAGAGCGGGGGGATTCGCGCACCGTGGGGCGCGTCACCAACCTGCCGGTGGACCGCCTGCGCAACGCCCTGGAGCGCGCCTCGGCGCCGCTGGTGGAGCACGTGCTGCCGGTGCCGCCGTCGCACGAGGAGGCCGCGGGCCTGCCCAACCTGGTGCGCATCCGCGGCCGGAACCTGATGAAGGAGGGCCTGCCGCGCGTCACGGTGGGAGGAGAGCCCGTGAGCGTGGTGCGCGCCGACGAGCGCGAGCTGGTGATCGCGCCGCTGGCGCACCAGATGGCCGGCGAGCTCGTCGTCGAGCCCGCACCGCAGCGGGCCGCCGCCATGGCCTTCGATCTGCGCCCTTTCTGGCGCGGCGGCAACGGCGGCAATGGCACCAGAGGGTCGGGCGACCCAGGAGGTGCGTTATGAAATCCAGCGCGCTCGCCATGCCCTGGGCCACCCACGGACGCGCCTACTGCCTGCCGGGCAGCGTGGTGCTGAAGCTCGCGCTGGGCGAGGCTCCCGAAGCGATCCCGACGGCCCTGGACGTGCGCCCCGGGTACCTGCCCGCCAGAGAAAAGCTGGACGGCGGCGTGGTGGACCGCATCGTGCGCCACTTCGCCGGCGGCCTGCGGGTGGCGCGGGTGCACGCGGCAGCCGCGAGCCTCGGCCGGCCCGGCGAGCGGCATCAGGGCTTCGACGACCGCGAGCAGATCTTCGGCCTCGCCCGCACCTTCCGCATCGACGTGCCCGCGGGCACCGCGATCGAGCCGCTGGTGGACTCGCTCAGCCAGGTCGCCATCGTGGAGGCCGCTTCGCCCAACTATTGCTGCGTCACCCCCTTCGAGCTGTCGGCCGGCGCCGAGAACGAGCTGGAATGGGCGCCCTGGCAGCAGGTGCACGCGGCGGAGGCGCTCGCCTACGAGCAGGGCGATCCCGCGGTGATCGTTGCGGTGGTGGACAGCGGTGTGGCGCCGGACCATCCCGAGCTGGCGGGGCGGCTGCGCGCCGGCTACGACACCGTGCAGCTCGGCCGCTCGGACGTGGCGCTCGGGCTCGAGCTCCTGGGCGACTCGTCGCGGGCGGATGCGAGCCCGGTGGACCGTTTCGTCGGCCATGGCATGGGCTGCGCCGGCATCATCGGCGCGCTCGGCGTGGCGATGCCGCCCGGCCTGGCCGGCGAGGCCTGCATCCTGCCGTTGCGCGGGCTCGGCGCGGCGCGCTTCCCCGGCAAGACGAACGCCGTCGGCATCGGCGCCATCAGCGACCTTGACATGGCCATGAAAATGGCAGTGGACCTGGGCGCCAAGGTCATCAACATGAGCTTCGGCACGGACGACGCGAGCCTCGAGCCGGGAAGCCCGAAGCCGCACCGGGACGTCGTGGAGTACGCCCTCGATCACGGCTGCATCCTGGTGGCCGCGAGCGGCAACAACGGCAAGGAGACGCGCTACTGGCCGGCCGCCTATCCGGGCGTGATCGCCGTGGGCTCGGCCGGCGAGCGCGGCATACCCAGCACGTTTTCCACCCGCGGCGGGCATGTGGCCCTGTGCGCGCCGGGCGAGCGCGTCCGCACCCTCGCGCTCACGGAGTACCAACTTGCCACCGGCACCAGCTTCGCCGCACCCTTCGTGGCCGCCACGGCGGCGCTGATGGTCTCCCGCGCCCGGCGCCGCGCGACGCCGGTCGACGGCGCTTGCCTGCGCAGCCTGCTGATGGAATCGGCCGCTCCCTTTCCGGCTCCGGCGCCCGCGGGGTGCGGCGCGGGAGTGCTCGATTCCCATGCGGCGCTGCAGGCGTTGGACGCCTTCATCGACAGCTCCCTCCCGGAGGACGCGTACTCTGTCGACGAGGAATGAACTGAACCCTGAAAGCAAGGAGATGCAAAATGGCCGCCGTGACCGACATCGTTTTCCATGACCTCGTAGCGCGCGACGAAGAGGAGCGAGAAACTCTGCGGATCGACAGGGACCGCCTCAAAAAGAAGGTGCCGCTGACGAAGGAAGAGAACGAGAACCTCGAACGGATCGAAAAGCTCCTCAAACGCCTGGCCGTGGCCCCGAAGCTCGAGGTGGCCGACCCGCTGTACGTCGCCGCTCGCGACTACCTCAACCTGAGCGGCGTCCTTCCCGACAAGACCCTGGTGAATCATGACCAGGGAAAGCTGCAGGCCATCCCCAAGGCTGCTCCCAAGGCTGCCCTGGAGTTCGAGGACGTCGTCACCGTCTCGCTGGTCCTCGGCCTGCTGGCGATCGATCGGGCTCGGCTCCCGCGCCTGACCGTGCAGCCTACCCCCAAGTCAGGTGATCCTGAAATCGTGGCAGACAAGACGGACCCTGAGCACGGCCGGTTCAGTAGAGCTTTCTATGCGGCCTTCGGCGAGACACAGGACGGCTTCGAGCTGGCGAAGCTGGTCCTTTCCATCCTCGAAGACGTGGGCGACAAGAGCGACGATGACAAAGTGGCTGGAGTGGTCGACACCGCCGAGCTCGCGCAGGTCGTCCGTTGTCTGCGCAGCAAGGGCATCACGGCCGACGAGCCGCAGCTCAAGCGGCGCGTCAACGAATGCCTGGACGCCATCCAGGGAGAAGGCGTCGAAAAACCGTTCACCGACATCGGGATCTCGTTGCCGGACCTCAACGATGCGACCGATTATCAAATTCAGTCCGAGAATGTGAAGCTGATGGGGCCGATCATCTGCGCGGCGATGTTCGACGAGCTGAAAGCCTTCTCCGTGGTGGAAAAGCTGGTCGAGCTGTCGCAAAACGGCATGCTCCCCATCGGCAGCGGCAAGGCCGGCAGGATGCTCTATGACTATTGGAAGAGCACGCCGAACCGGATCTCCGAGGCCGAGCGGCGCAACTTCTACGCGCTGACCTTGGGAATCCCGGGCGGCGACGGCAACGGCAATACGAACCGGGAGTTCAACGACCTGTGGATCCGCTTCGTCTCCTCGGTCTCCAAGCTGGTGCGCCAGGGCACGGTCGATCATTACGTACGCGACCGCGTGCCGGGCGCGTTGAGCCAGCAGCAGGTGCGCAAGGCGGCCCGCGACCTCGCGCTCAACCTGTCGTCGCACGGGTATGGGATGGCCTTCTTCGCCGCGCGCGAGCTGCGCGACCAGATTCAAATGATGATCAACCTCCTCGGCGACCCGGAGGTCATGGGCGCGTACGGGGCGCGCGACATGTGGCAGGTGATCGACCAAGTGGC
Organism: uncultured Holophagales bacterium; assembly: GCA_963842525.1. GTDB lineage: Bacteria > Acidobacteriota > Thermoanaerobaculia > Multivoradales > UBA5704 > UBA5704. The sequence goes on along the minus strand of CAWJGT010000003.1, from coordinate 1,214,145 downwards.
GACGCTGGAGCTGGGCGGCGCCCGCAACAGCGCACGCTACCGGACGCTGGCGACGTGCGGCGCCATCATCACCGCCTGGCTGGGCAACAACGTGGAGCGCTTCAACCGGCCGGCCAGCTCGCGCATCGTCGACCTCGACGAGGTGCTGTCGGCGTATCCGTCGACGGCCGGCCCGAAGGCCACCACCAAGCCCACCGACTACGACCTGGTCAACGCCTGCGAGCTGTGGCTCGCCGACACCGCAACGTCCGACGACCGCGTCGAGGAGCTGTCGCAGCCGCGCGAATCGCCGGTGATGACCTCCCGGCCGGTACAGATCCCCTCGATCGCCCGCGACATGCTGGAGCAGGCGGGATTGCCCGGGCTCGGGCTGGGCATGGGCATGACGCGCCACTGAGCGCCACAGGAGACACGGAGGAACATCATGGCAAAGGCACTGGCTTCACGGGTGGCGAACCTTCTGAGCCATGCGGCCCAGCGGCTCGGCACCGCCGATCCCACACCTACGATGCGGGGGCTGCTCGACCGCACCTTCACTCTCCCCGAGGGCGACCCGCGTTATGCGGACAATGCCCTGACGCCCGGCGCGGCGCCCATCGAGCCGTCCTATTCGGAGCTGCAGCCCGGCACGTTGCGTTTCAACCTGCAACCGCTGGGGCCCGAGGCCTCGGGCCTGGACCGGCGCGACGAAGCGACGCGCGAGATGCGCCGGCTGGTGGGCAGCTTCTTCGGACGCGAAGCCCTGCACTGGTTCGACGAGCGCAGCGAGCCCTGGCGCGGCTTCGGCTCCGGATCGAACCTCCATTACGGCGCCTTCTTCGGCACCGGCCATGACCGCGACGGGCTCTTCTCGTCGAAGGTGTACTACGAGACCGGACCCGGACAGATCGACGCGCTGCCCATGGGGCTCTTCGGCGTCGCGTCGACGGCGCTTTCGGTCATGCCCGGGCTGGTGCCGCTGTTCACCACCCTCGCGGCGCAACGCGATGCGGGCGGCCAGCGGCTCACCTTCGCCCATCCGCGGCCGTTGCGCCTCGCCGATCTGCAGCCGCTGCTCGATGCGCTCGGGCTCGGCCAGCGCATGCCCGGCCTCCTGCAGATCCTCGGGCTCGCGCTCGGCGGACGCTTCGACCTGCCGGCCCAGGCCACGCTGATCGGCGTCGGCCGGTCGCCCGACGGGGTCGAGCTCGAAATCTACGTGCTGCTGGGCATGATCCCCGACCTGCCGGCCGAGTTCCTCTCCCTGCTGACGCTGGGCTTGAGCGAGCGTCCGCGCGAGCTCACGGCCCTGGAGCGCTGGCTGGCGGCCTTCACGCCGGAGGACGACGTCTGGCCGGGGCGTTTCTCGATCCTCAGCGTGCGCACCAGCGCCACAATGCCGCCGCGCGTGGGCCTCTACCTGCGCCCGGTCGAATTCGAAGTGCCGCCGCAGGCGCTGCAGCGCGCCTCAGGGCGTCCCATTGCGGCCTGATTTTCTTCCTGCGAGGTGATCGTCATGCCTGCCACCGCTCCCGCGCCGACGCCGCGACCCGAGGTCCGCCAGGCCGTCAAGACGCTGCTCACCCGGTCATCCGCGTTTGCCAGCCTGCCCGCGGCCCAGCAGCAGCAGATCGCTCACGACACGGCGCTGATCGCCGACTACCTGGCGGCGCCGGAAGGCATCCCCGGCAACACCTTGCCAGGCGGAGCCGGCGCGCCGCCCGCCCGCGCCCTCGCCGGCGAAGTGGATGCTACGTCCGAGAAGGGCTGGGAGGCCGTCGAGGATATCGGCAATAAGGATTTCGCGGCCGGCGCGGCGCGCGAAGGCGCCGCGGTCGCCGACCTGTTCCTGAAGCAGGTCAACTTCCCGACCTTCGTCGCCGGCCTGATCGAAGGGGTTTTCCATGCCATCGTCAAGTCCTCGATCGAGCAGATGGAGGCCTATTCCAACATGGTCGGGCAGGTGGCCAAGTCCCTGGAGAGCTTCCGCGAGGACAATGTCACACCCAACCAGGGGCGCGACCACATGGTGGAAAAATTCCCCGACCTGTTCGAGATCGGCACGGATGATTTTTCCGACAGCCCCGGCCCGCGCCTGCGGCTGCGCGACGGTGTGGACGACAGCGCCGCGTTGCGCCGGGTCAATGGTGCGCTGGATTTCCAGGACGGCCAATTGAAGAGCATGGACCTGTCGGACGAGACCGCGGAGCTCGCGCTGGTCACCGCCGCGCGCACACAGCTCGCGCGCCAGCGCCAGCAGCTCCTGGCAAGCCTGGTGCTCATGGGCATCAACCGCATCGTGGTCACCGACGGGCGGATCCAGGCCAAGATCCTGTACGACTTCCAGGCCCGCGACGCCCGCAAGCTCGCGCGCAGCGCCACCGCCTACGACTATGCAACCGAGGACGGACAGATCGCCCGGACGCGGGACCGCGAGGGAGAGTGGGACAGGGGCGGCACGAGGACTGGCAAGAGCTCGTGGGACAAGGACAAGGGCCTCCAATCCGAATGGAATTCGGACTACTACTCCAAGGGCAAGTACAAGTACGCCGAAAAACCGATCATGACCGCCATGAGCACGGCTTCGGAAGCCTCCGAATCCACGCTGACGACGCGCGCCCAGCTCGCCGGCAACGTGGAAGTCAATTTCAAGAGCGACTACCTGCCGCTCGAAAAGATGGCGACGCCCGGCATGATCGCCGCCATCCAGGGCCATTCGCAGCCGGTCGATCCCAACGTGGTGCCTTCGGCGCGCACCCCGCAGGCGCCGGGCGGCGCCGCCCCGGCGGCCCCCCCGGGAACGCCGGCCCAATGACCGCAGGGAGGTGAAACATCATGGCAGCGCCCGCCAATGCGCCCTGGACGACGCCGCAGGCCCTGGAGGCCGTGCGGCCGCAGGTGCGCGAGCTGCTCACCTCGGTCCCCGCCTTCTCGCGGCTCGGCGCGGCCGAGCAGCAGCAGCTCGCCCGGGACATGGTCAAGATTCTCTCCTACATCGCGAATCCCAACGGCGTGCTCGAGCCGGCCGCGGCTCCGCCGCCGGCGCCCGTGGCCCGCGCGCAGGCGGACGAGGAAGACCCGGTGGAAGCCACCAAGCGCAACCTCTCGGAGTCGCCCGGCTTGGTAGGCGAGAAATTCAAGGCCGGCGCCGTGCGCGAAGGCGTCGAGCAGTTCGGCGCGCTGGTGCAGAAGGTGGACTTCCCCAAGTTCGTCGGCGGCTTGATCAAAAATGTGTTTCAAGCCATCGTCGAGTCGTCCATCGAGCAGATGCGCGCCTATGGCGAGCTGATCGCCAACGTGGCCAAGACCGTCGATCAGTTCATGGCCGACAACATCTCGGTGGGAGCCGGGCGCGACTGGCTCGCCGAGCGTTTTCCGGACACGCTGGAAGTCGAGGTCAACGCGGGCTCGGGAGGGCTGGCGGAAGAGGGCGAAGCGGCCCCGACCACGACTCAACTGGTCGCCCGCGGCGACGATCCGGAGCAGCGGCTGCAGGAGATCAGCCGGGAGCTGGGCGTCGAGCCGCCGGTGACCGACGTCTCCGATCCCAACGCCGAGCTCAAGATCGTGACCGCGGCGCGGCTCCAGATGGCTAAATCGCGCCAACAGCTCCTCTCTTCCATGGTGATGCTCGGCATCAATCGCATCGTCGTCACGGACGGCACCATCAACGCCAAGGTGGTTTTCGACATGAGGGCTGAGGACAAGGCGAAACGGCGCTACACGGCGTCGATGCAGGACCGCTCGGCGCAACGCTACCGCCAGAGCGTCAGTGTCAGCTACGGCGGGTGGATGTCACCCTGGGACGCATCCGCCAGCTTCGAAGGCGAGCAGGAGCACGTGGCCACCGTCGGCTCCGCGGTGGACGAGACCAGCGAGTCCAAGGCCGAGGTCAAGGCCAGGCTCTCGGGCGAGGTGCGGGTCAACTTCAAGAGCGACTACCTGCCGCTCGAAAAGATGGCCACGCCGGAGATGATGTCCGTGATCCAGGGCAACTCCACGCCGTTCAACCCCAACGCCCGCGGCACCGCCGCTGCCTCCGGAAGCCGGCCATGACCCGCGACCTCGATCCCGCCCTCGAGATCGCCCTGCAGCGCGCCGAGCAGCTCGTCGCCCAGGCGCACACCGTTGCATTCGCCCTCGACGAGATCGATGCCATCGAATTGCCGCCGTCCGCCGGCGCGGTCGTGGACCAGGCGCAGCTCCGCGCCATTGCCACGCTCTATCTGGCCTCCGAGCTGGAGGATGCGGACGTGCTCGGCGCCGCGGAGGCGCTGACGCGGCTCGCCCGCAGCGGCAGCCTTGCCGTCGACCTGGGCGAGGCGGCTCGTCTCCTGCAGGAGCTCTGGCGGCAGCGCAACGAGCGGGCGAACGAAGCCGAGCGGCGCGGGTTCTTCTCCGCGCTGTTCGGCGCACCGGGTGGGATCGATCACTCGGAGCAGCCGCCCAACCGGGAATTCGAAGACCGGCTGATCGACCTGTGCGAGGCCCTCTACAAGCTCGACGAGCAGGCCAGCAATTCGGATTGGGGCGGCGTGGCGCAGCAGGCGCGGGTGCGCGCCGCGGCCCAGCGGCTGCTGGCCAACCTGGTGCGCGTCAGCAGCGGGCTCACCGTGTTCCTGGCGCAGGAGGTCCTGGCGGCCGTCAAGCAGGCCCTGGCGATCCTCGCCCACCGCGCCGTGAAAAGCGCCTTCGGCGCGCGCGACGTCTGGGGCGTGGTGGCCGCGGTCGCGCGCCTGGCGCGCCGGCCGCGCATGGATCCTGCGCTGCACGTGCGCCGCGGCCAGGCGGGCATGACGCTCCTGTCCTGGCTCGCCGAGGCCGCTCCCTTCCTGGAGCAGGGCGGCAAACCGCTGGTGAGCCTCAATCACCCTGTAATCCCGGCGGCGGTGGATTGGCTGGAGGCCTCGCTCGCTCTCGGCGAATCGGCAGCCCCTGCGCCGCCGCCGGCGCGCGGCGAATCCCCCTGGGCCGCCCTGGCCGGGTGACGCCATGGCCGGCGTCCTGGAACGGCCGGAGCAACCGCCTGCCCAGGTGCGCGGCGCGATCCGTGATCTGCTCACCGCCAGCACGGGCTTCCAGGGCCTCGATCCGTCGACGCGCCGCGAGCTCGCCCAGGGATTGGTCAGGATCGGCTCCGCCGCGCTGGCGCTCGCCGCCGAGTCCGACGCCGCCACTGCCACGGCACCACCACGCCCGGCGCTCGCCCGCGCCCAGAGCGCCGGCAGCGAATTCAGCGGCGTCGCGCCCCAGCGTGTGGCCGGCACCACGCGGGAGATCCTCAACGCGGTCTCCTTTCCACGCTTCGTCACCGAGCTGATCACCGGCGTGTTCAAGGCTCTGGTGGACACCAACCAGCAGCAGCTCAGCTCGTACGTGGAGCTGATCCGCAACGTGGCGGCCTCCACCGAGGGGTTCGCCGATGCCAACGTCGGCGTGAACGGCGCGCGCGGCTGGCTCGCCGAACGCTTTCCCGGCGCCTTCGTGGTCGAAGGAGAGAGCGATCCGTTCGCCGAGCCCGGCCAGCCCCTGACGCCGGAGGAGCAGGAGGAGCGCGATGCCGGGACGCGGCTGCGCCTGCGCCCCGGCGCCTCCATGCCTGCCGAAGGGGCGTTGCGCACGGCGCTCGGCCTGGGGCCCCAGGATGCGCTGCCCGGCGGCGATCCGGAAAGCCTGGTGCCGATGGCCCGCGGCGCGCTCGCGCGCAACCGCCAACAGATGCTCTCCACCATGGTCATGCTCGGCCTGCAGCGGATCGTCATCGAGAGCGGCCGTCTGCATGCCGCCATGCGCTTCCATATCGACACCCGCAGCGCCGCGGCCGACGATCGGGGCAGCAGCTTCGACCTGCGCAACGAAGCAGAAGCCAAGGCCAGCTTCTGGGGTATGGATGTGAAGGTCAAGAACACCATCGGCTATGTATCCACCCAGCGCACCCAGACCACGGAAGAGATGAACACCGACCTCGACCTGAGCTCCTCCGTGGAGCTGGTGTTCAAGACCGATTATCTGCCCCTCGAACGCCTCGCGGGCCAGGGCGCCGTCGACCGCATCCGCGTCAACACCCTCAACCCCGAAGCCGAGATGCGCATCGCCACGGAAGAGCGCCGCGCGCGCCTCGCCGCGCAGACGCAGGCCGAAACAGCGCGCCGCGGCGACCTGAGCCAGAGGCTGACCATGCCTGCGCCGTCCCCCCCGCGCCGAGCACGCCGGCGCCCGCGCCCACCAGACCCTCGACGCCTGCCAGCCCTACGACGCCCGCCAGCCCTACGACGCCCGCCAGCCCTACGACGCCCGCCAGCCCTACGACGCCCGCCAGCTCCACCAGCACCACCCCCGCATGGTGAGCACATCACCTTCCAAGCCCTTACGATTTTTGGTTTAGAATCGCCGGGTCCTTCGGAAAGGAACCGACCCGATGACCGACGAGACGCAGGACGGCATCCTGAAACGGCTCGTGGCGCTGCGCCCTGCCGATCCCGCCGGGAGGCCGCAGCCGTCATGAGCGTCAAGGAAGGCTGGACCGGCCGCGTCTATGAAGACTTCGAGGTCGGGGATGTCTATCGCCACCCCCTCGGCCGGACCGTCACCCAGGCGGACAACATCTGGTTCACCCTCCTGACGGTCAACAACAATCCCATCCACTTCGATGCCGCCTACGCCGCCCGCACCGAGTGGGGTCGGCCTCTGGTGGACTCGACCTTCACCCTGGCGCTCGTCACCGGCCTCTCGGTCAACGACGTCTCCATGAACGGCATCAACCTCGGCTGGGACGAGGTCCGCCTCCCCCACCCGCTCTTCGAAGGCGACACCGTCTACGCACAGAGCGAGGTCTTGGAGACCCGCGAATCGCGCTCGCGCCCGAACCTCGGCATCGTGAAGATCAAGACCACGGGCACCAACCAGGACGGCGTCGTGGTCATCGAGTTCCAACGCACCATCATGGTCTACAAGCGCGGCCACGTGCCGCGGGTCGAGCGGCCGACGCCGCAGCACTGATCAATCTTCAAATGCCAGCGACCGAACCAGCCGGCGCTCGGTGGCGCCTATTGTGGAACGAGGACCTTTGCCATGCGTAAGCTACTGGGTCGGATGCGCAAGCTGCTGCGGCCAATGGTCGGGCGTGACAGTTTGGCGGACAAGGTCCATCGGGACATTGCAACGTCGGGGCTCGTGCACCCTGGAACAAGGGTCGTTACCATGCGTAAGCTACTGGATCAGATGCGCGAGATCCTGCGGCCGATGGTCGGGCGTGGTGGTTTGGCGGACAAAGTCTATCGGGACATTGCAGCGTCAGGGCTCATGCCTCCCCTTCTTTCATTCGAACCGACGCAGCTTATTGCAGAGGCGACCGCATTCTTCGACCGTGAGGACGAGCTACTGTCCTTCCTAATACAACTCACCCGAATCTACGCCGAGGCGAATACCAGGCGCGGGCTAGCATTCTCCGCATACCACCTCGCACGAATCCATCAGCGCACATGGCCAGTCGAGACGGCCTACGTGTACACGCCGCTTCTACAACTCGCTGTGGGGACTCTGGAGGCAAAGTCTGATTTGCAAGAGGATGAACGCGAGCTTCTGCTGTACGCGTTGGAGCATCTCGGCTACGCCTGCGAAGATCGCCGCGACTTCACGGGAGCGGCGAACGCTTTGTGGAAAGGGTCGCATCTGGCGGAGCAGCGAGGTGACATCCGCGGCGCTCTTCACCTTTGCGGGTATCTCCTCGGCTCACATTTCGCCGAGGTTCTCAGCACCGGTGGCCTGCCCGACCGTAATGCCGTGATCGAGCGACTCGACGGCCTGCGAGTACTCGCCACGTCGCCGGAACACACGATTCCCGCCATTCTTGCGATCGCCACAATTCACATCAACGAAGCAAACGTCGCGCGCGGCCGGAAGATGATTGAAGAGACGCTCGCTCAGTTTCCCGAAGGGCCATCGGACGAGGAATACTTGCCATACTGGGAGCGGGCGCGTACGCTCATCGAGATGCTCAATGCCCGTGCGGGCGACGAGGAGCCGATAACCGAGCCGGACCTGCGGGGGCTGGTCGAGGTCGCGGAGCTCGTCTTGAAGGATCGCTTCGCCGACGCGTGGGAGATCCTTCGGGATCTGCCGATTCCGAACGACGTCGGACCTGCAGCTACATATCGCTTTCTCCGCGCGCATTGCCTGCTGCAGTTCGCGCGGTTCCTCGAGTCGCTCGCCGAAATCGAACAGGCTCTCGGCCTGCTCGACCGACTAGAGTCGGACGATGGGCGCGACGCGACCCGAGTCACTCTCCACTACCGGTTGACCGGTCGCAAGACTCTGCGCGGCGAGGTCATCGCTCTACGCGGCGAGATCCTACATCGTCTGGGGCGGTTCGAGGAAGCCGCTTCGTCGTACCGCCAAGCGATCCGGCTCATGTCGGAAACCGGATACCAAGGCGTGATTTGGGTCCAGCACAACCTCGGAAATCTGATGCGCGAACACGGCCATTTCGCCAACGCCGAGGCCGCCTATGAGGAGTGCATCCGCATGGCGCACCGTTCCCGCGAGCTTCGGGTCGAAGTGCGCGCGACCGGGAACCTCGGCCTGCTCCGCCTCGGCCAGGGGCGCTTTGCCGAGGGCATCGCGAAACTGAACGAAGCGGTCGCGCTGGCGAAGCAGCACGACGACCCTTGGGCCGCCGCGCACTTTCAGACAACTCTTACGACGCATTTATTGGATTCTCTCGTCGTGAAGGTTCGCTCCGGCGAGGATTCCGATCTGCGCGCTACGACGACGATGCTGGCAAGCGCCCTTACCGACATCGAAACGCACGGCAACGAGCTCATGCGCGTGACAGCAACGGCGCTGCGCGCACGGCTGGCCGTGCTCGACGGCCGTCGCGCTGACGCGGCGGAGGTCTTCAAGGCGTTCTGGATGAGCCTACAGGAGCAGATCGACAAGAGCCCTGGAGCGCAGGACGTCGCATCTATTATGCGCACGCATAACTCCTCGCTGCTTGCGATGGCACAGTTCTTCTTCGAGGAAGGCGACCTCTGGACTGCGAGCCGCGTCTGCGAGTTGGGCCGCGATAGCGGCTTGTTGCTCCTCCGACGCGAAGGAGTGCCGCCGCCGGGCCCCCACGTGCCGCGTGCGCTCCGGGATGCATTGGAGCGTGCGTTCGAACGTGCTCGCGATCGCTTCGGCCGATCTGCACTTCGGGCGCATGCCGGAAGGAGCGACAACGCCGCTGTATCGCGCCCGTGAGGAACATCAGGCGGTCTGTGATCAAATTGCAGCGATCGATTCGGAATGGGCGGAGGCCAATCTGAAGCTCGCGCCGGGCGTGTCTACAGAGAATATCGATCTCCTCATCGAGCTCTGCGAAACAGACGCTGGTACGCACATCATCTTCCGGAACCGAGATGCGGTTTCGCGCGCCTTTCTTCCGGCAAGGGAGTTGCGTGCGATCGACGCCATGATCCGTGAGCTCTATCCGGAGAGCGGCACGCCGCGCCCTGACCCGTCACTCATTGACAACCTGCTCCGCTCGGCCGGCGACCTCCTCTTTCCGATCTGGAAGGACCACCTGCCCCAAGCTGATGGGCGTGTAGTCTTCGTTCCGTCGGGGAAGTGGGTCGGCGTACCGCTCCACGCGGTCGCGGATCCGGAGACGCACGCGCCGCTCGACGAATCGTTCTTCGTAGGTACCGCTCCATCGCTCGGCGCGATGCAGCGCGCGCACGCCGCAATCGTCGTCCACCGCGGCGGCCTGCTCGTCGGCGATCCCGATGATTCGCTTCCGGGGGCGCAACGTGAGGCGAAGACCCTCATTGACCAATACGGAGGCGTGTTCGACAATCCGCTCGTCGGCTCCGCCGCCACCGCAGAGCGTGTCCTCCAGCGCGCCGCGGCGTCAGGGTGGCTGCACTTCGCCTGTCATGGGCTTTTCAACGCCGCGTTCCCGTCGCAGTCAGTGCTCGCGCTGGCGGACGGACGCCTGAGCGCCGCCCGTCTGCTGCGTGCCGGTCGGGGGTACTCCGGCGTCGTCCTCTCCGCATGTGAGGTCGGGCGGAGCGCCACCGACGGGCTTGATCCGCTCGGCATGTCCGGGATTTTCCTGGCCGCGGGCGCGCGGTGTGTGCTCGCGCCGCTCTGGGTCATCGATGATGAGGCCTCGATGCTGTTCATGCAGTTCCTGTATCGCTATTTGGAATCGGCGCCGTTGGGAATCGCCGCGACGCTTGCACGCCGCGACCTCCGTTCGATCGCCCGCTTCCACACTCAGTTCTACTGGGCGGCGTTCCAGGCATCCGGTGCACCGTTCCATCCCGAGGCGACACCATTCGCGAGTCAGATACCTCCGGCAGAGCCGGAGGCTTGAAATATGGGAGCCGCCTAAAGGCGACTGGCCGCCGCTGCGGCCACGCTTCCCTCTATCCCCCCTGGTTGACCTGTCTGCCCCTTGAAGCGCGGTCGCTGCTTCGCTGCGGCTCTCCGGGTGGACGATGCTACCGCCCGCCCCTCCGCCCCCTCCCTCCTCTTCTGAAGCTCTGATCGGGAGGAGCGGCCGGAGCCGCGGTAAGGGCGCTTTTCAGACAGCTTTGGATTCGGCCCGCTCTGGGCTCGGGCTCTCCTCAGTCTGGATGAGTCGGTCTTTGTACTGCTTCTGCAGCTCCATGTAGTAGGCCACCAGCTTGGCAGGATCGTGATTGAAGCGTTCCGAGATGCGATGACGGATCTCTCGGACCTCCTCGATAACCGGATCACTCTTGGTCTGTTTCATCGTCATCTCCCAGCAATTCCAGAGGCGTCGCCAACACGGGCACGAACAGACCGAGCATCGTGTTGACTCGGCGAATATGCCCAAACTTGTTCGCGTTCGCAAGATGCCGGCAATTCCAAGTCAGTAGAAAGTCGCACTTATGGTAGGAGGCCAGCGCCAGGTGCATGGCGTCACCACCAGGGTCAGCCGGCATCAGTTTGTATTGAATATACGTCTGCACGATTTCCGTGATGGCCGGCTCGATGGGTAGGAGAGGCAGGTCACGCACCAGAGCAAGGCGCATCGCTCCTCTCTCCGGCAAGCCACCCGCCAACTCGTCGAGCACCGCTGGGCTGGTGACCAGCTCGTACTGATCGGGCGCCCCCTCCCACCACTGGCGGGTCCAATCCCGACGGACCACAACATCGGGTGCGGTGCGTGTCTCGTGGTAGAAGCTCGGTATCGTAGTCTCAACATAGACGCGCGGCTTGGTCATACCTACAAGATACCGCACCAGGGCCTGCCGAGATAGGCTCGCCGTCGTCCAGGAGCTGGCCGCGGACGGCGGAGCGGATGCCCTCGGCTCCCACCAGGATGCTGCCCGGGTCCCGTCCCGAAGCTGGACGCTGGGCGCATCGACCTCGCGGGAGACCTCGCCCATGCCGGCCCGGGAGAGGATCTTCCCCTCGGGCGTCCGAATGCTCGCCCAGCCAACAACCCGGCCGCTCGCGACGAAGAGCGCCGCGCGCGCCTCGCCGCGCAGACGCAGGCCGAAACAGCGCGCCGCGGCGACCTGAGCCAGAGGCTGACCATGCCTGCGCCGTCCCCCCCCGCGCCGAGCACGCCGGCGCCCGCGCCCACCAGACCCTCGACGACCACCGGCGGCTCCACGGCATCCCCCAGCTCGACCCCGCCCGCCAGCCCCCCGGCGCCTGCCGGAAGTGGCGCGACACCGCCTGTGGGCGGCAGCACCCCGCAGCGTCCGGCGAGCGGCGCCGCTCCCGCACCGGCCCCCCAATAAGCTCATCGGCTCACCAGGTCAGCAGTCCATCGACTCCTGGCTTAGAATCGTCGGGTCCTTCGGAAAGGAACGCACCCGATGACCGGACACGAGACGCCTGCCCACCTTCAACAGCTCGTCCGTCACGGCCCAGGCGGCGATCCGCGTCTTCGACGGATTCACCTACTTCCGCGACCGCGTCAAATACCTGCGGCAGCGGATCGACGACCTCCAAAAGGAAAAGACTGGCAAGAGCGAAGAGGAGGTTGCGCGGATCGAGGCCCGCATCCAGGGGCTCGAAACGAGGATCTATCAGCTCGACCAGCCTGAGCGTGCCGTTCCGTCCGGGAGCGCAGGCATGAAAAGGTTCTGGTTGCTCACCGGCGCGATGATGGCGCTCTTCCTCGCCCTCTTCGGGCTGGCCGAGGCTCTCCATGTGCCGCTGTTGACCGATCCGTCGCCCTGGCTGTCAAGGGGTGGCACGACAGCGGCGTTGATCGGGATCGGCCTGCTGATCGTCGACGTGGTGCTGCCGGTGCCGTCGAGCCTGGTGATGATCGCGCACGGAGCTCTCTTCGGCGTGGTGGGCGGCACGCTGCTGTCCCTGGCGGGAGCGGTGGGTGCGGGCCTCTTCGGGTTCGCGATCGGCCGCCGGGGCGGCGCCCTCTACGCCCGGCTGGTGCCCGAAGACGAGCGCCAGCGGGCCGGCGCCCTGCTCCGGCAGTGGGGAGACCTGGCGATCCTCGTCACCCGTCCGGTGCCGATCCTCGCCGAAACCGTGGCCGTGCTCGCCGGCGCCTCACCCCTGGGCTGGGGCCGGATGATCGCCGCCACCGTCGCCGGCAGCCTCCCCGCCGCCCTGATCTACGCCCTGACCGGCGCGACCGCGGCGCGGCTCGACAACGTGGCGCTGGTCTTCGGCCTCGTCCTCCTCGTCGCCGGCCTCTTCTGGGCCGTGGGCCGAAGGCTGCGCCGCCCTGATCCCGCCGGGAGGCCGCAGCCGTCATGAGCGTCAAGGAAGGTTGGACCGGTCGCGTCTACGAGGACTTCGAGGTCGGGGATATCTACCGCCATCCTCTCGGCCGGACCGTCACCCAGGCGGACAACATCTGGTTCACCCTGCTGACGGTCAACAACAACCCCATTCATTTCGATGCCGCCTACGCGGCCCAAACCGAGTGGGGACGGCCGCTGGTGGACTCGACCTTCACCCTGGCGCTGGTCACCGGTCTTTCGGTCAACGACGTCTCCATGAATGGCATCAATCTCGGCTGGGACGAGGTCCGCCTCCCCCACCCGCTCTTCGAGGGCGACACCGTCTACGCCCAGAGCGAGGTCCTGGAGACGCGCGAGTCCCATTCGCGCCCGCACCTCGGCATCGTGAAGCTCAAGACCACGGGCACCAACCAGGACGGCATCGTGATCATCGAATTCCAACGTACCGTGATGGTCTACAAGCGCGGGCACGTGCCGCAGGTCGAGCGGCCCGAGCCGCGGCGTTGATTCACCCTTCGAACGCGAGCGAGCCGACCAGCCGGCGGTGCATGACGCTGGCGGGCGTCAAGGCGACGAGGCGGTCGCGTAGCCAGCGCGCGGTGCCGTTCTCCCATTGGGCAATGAGGCCGAGCCGCAGTGCGCCGAGGACGAAGCCGTTGGCGCGGGCGATGCGCCGGGCCTCATACTGCCGTAGCGCCGCGATCGGATCGGCAGCGTCCCGCAGGCTTCCGGCGAGCACGACGGCATCTTCGATGGCCTGGCAGGCGCCCTGTCCGAGGTTGGGTGTCATGGGATGGGCAGCGTCACCGAGCAGGGTCATCCGCCCCTCGCCCCACCGCGAGACCGGCATCCGGTGGAGGATGTCGTTGCGCAGGATGGCCTCCTCGGGAGTGGCCTCCAGGAGTGAGGCGATCGGCGGGTGCCAGCCTCCGAAAAGGCGCAGCAGCGCGGCGCGGGCCTGCCCGGGCTCGTCGCGGCCTCCCGCGGGAGTGTTGAGGGTGGCGAACCAGTAGACCCGGCCGCGCTCGATCGGCACGATGCCGAAGCGCCTGCCCGCGCCCCAGGTCTCGGACGTCTCGTTCGGTGATGGGCCTCTCTCCGGCGTCACGCCGCGCCAGGAGGTGTATCCGGCGTAGAGCGGCTCGCCGTCCGCCAGGAGCTGGGCGCGCACGGCCGAGCGAAGGCCGTCGGCGCCAACAAGGAGGGAGCCGTTCTCCCGGCTCCCGTCCAGGAAGCGGACGGCCACCCCGTCCTTCCTTATTTCATAGCCTGCGACCTCCCGGCCGGTCTCGACGATGCCGGGACCGGCAGCCTCCAGGAGGAGACGCTGAAGCGTCGCGCGGTGGATCGCCACGCTCGGCGCTCCGACCTCACGGGAGACCTCGCGCACATCAGCCCGGGAAAGGAACCGGCCATCCGGCGCCCGTATGCTCCCCCGCTCCACCACCCGTCCGCTCGCCACGGCCGCCTCCTCGAGACCGATCCGCCGCAGGGCGAGGATGGCGTTGCTCTGGAGGGTGAGCCCCGCTCCGACCTCGCGGATCTCCGGAGCGCGCTCGAACACGCGGACCGCGAAGCCGGCGCAGCGCAGAGCGATGGCGGCCGTCAGGCCACCGATACCGCCACCGGCGATCAGAATGTGGGTGAGAGAGCGCATGGGCGTAGCCGATCCTACTGGATGAGGGCACCACGCGGAGCACGTCGAAGTCCCTCTCAACCGCATCTCCCCATCAACAGCGTTGACGCGGAATCGAAAGCGATGTAGCCTTCCACAAGCCCTTGAGGACAGGAGAGATCGTGGACTGCTTCCGCGAAGCCTCGACAGCGCCGACTTGCGATAGGCAGTCTGGCGGGGGTGTGTCTTCGGTGTTGCGACATGGTCGATTCTACTGAAGTACAAATCACTGGCCTAACGACACCACTGGTGAAGCTCGGGTGGCCTCTCGGTTTGGGGCTGATGAGCTACTTCAACTTTCTGGCGTTCACGGAGTCACCGAAGCTCCGATGGAATCCGAGCGTGGCGCCAATCTGGGGCAAGACTCTGCTCCTCGGCTTGCTGCTGCTCATGCTATTTTTCACATTCAGGGTGAGCCTGCGTCTAAAGAAGGTGTCGCTCAACGCTGACAACATTCGGGTGTCGAGCTATCTGCGCGAAGAGATCATCGGGTGGCCGGACGTTCAGCGCGTTGTGATCAACGGAGCCTTCGAAGGGAAGAGCTCGCCTGTCGTTGATATCGAGCTGAGGCGACCGCACCCATTCGGCGGGCGGATAGTCCTCCTGCCGGCGGCAAAGCATCTCCTGTCCGAGCTCACCGAAAGGGCTGCTGCGTTCGGCGTGAAGGTTGAGCATCGCTAGCCCTCGCACCACGTCATCCCGAGCCATGATGGGCGGGCTTTACGCGAGGGCGGCCGGAGGTCGCAAGGCGCTGGCCCGCGAACGGTCTCCTCGGAAGGCCGCCCGGCCTACCGAAGCTATCCCCTATTGCGTGTCATCAGCGGAGCGCACCTGCCATACAGTAGCCGCGACGCCGGCGGCGAACAGCAGCAGCACGACCACATAGCTGCCCGGCTCCAACAGGCTCACGCGGGGACCCGCAATACCGGTATAGAGCGGCACGATCGCGTAGGGGAACCACTTCCCCCAGCCCGTGGCCGCAAAGACGTTGCCGAGCACGAGGGTGAAAATCGCGAATCCGAGCGGTGGAAGATAACCGCGTCCCAGCGTCGCGATCCACGCCACCGGCGGGACGAGCAGGTAGCACATGGCCGCGGAGAGCGCGACGTCGCGCACCGCCCGGCTGAGAAGCCCCGGCGAGAAGCCCGGCAGATCGAGCGCGAGCCCGATGGCCACACCCTCGACGAACATCGCGGCCACCACCACGGCGAACCACAGCGCCACCACCACCAGCTTGGCGAGGACGAACGACTCGCGCCGCACCGGAAGCGCGAGCATGTTCTTCGCCGTGCCGTCGGCATATTCCCGCCCGAACACATACGCAGTGATCACCGCGGTGAGGATCATCCCGCCCACGCCCGTCATCTGTGCGAGCACCGCGGCGAACGTCGGCCAATCCGCCGACCCGCCGGCGATCTGTGCCTTGGCGCCGAGCAGACCGAGTGCGCGGGCACGGTCGGGCTCCTTGAGGATCCACATGAACAGACCGTCGACCAGAGGTGCGATGGAGAACGCAAGCCACGTGAGCCACGTGACCTTGCTGCGTCGCAACTTCAGCAACTCCGTGCCGGCGACCGTCGCGAGCGTCACGCCTCGCCTCCCGTCAGCCGCAGGAAGTACGACTCGAGATCCTCGACCACAGGAGTGAGGGAATGCAGATCCAGCCCGGCTTGCACCACCGCGCGCGCAACCTCCGGACCGAGCTCGGCTCCCCCGAAGACCTGCAGCGTCCCACTCTGCTCAACGATCCGCACGGCTCCGAGCCGCTCCGCGAGGAGTGCCCGGGCACGGGGCAGATCGGACACGCGCACCTCGAGGTAGCTGCGGCTGCGCGCCTGGAGCTCGCCCATGGCGAGGTCCTCCAAAAGCCGCCCCTCATGAATGATGCCGATGCGGTCGGCCAGATGCGCGACCTCGGAGAGGATGTGGCTCGACATGAACACGGTCACACCGCGCTGGCTTGCGAGAGCACGCAGAAGCTCACGCACCCGGACGATGCCCGCGGGGTCGAGCGCGTTGGCGGGCTCGTCAAGGACAACCAGCTCGGGGGAGTGCAGCAGCGCGCGAGCGAGCGAAAGAAGCTGCTTGTTGCCGAGCGAGAGCGCGCCGGCCCTGCGGTCCGCGTAAGCTCCGAGATGCAGCAGTTCGATGACGTCATCGACGGCTGACGGCGGCGAGCGCATCAGGCGCCGCTGGACCTCCAGATTCTCACGCACCGTGAGGTTTGGATACGCCGTGGCAATCTCGACAAGATAGCCGATCTTCGCAAAGGCACGGGCCCCGCTCCGCGGCCTGCGAACGCCGAACAGCGTGACCTCTCCGGAGGTCGGCCGGATGAGCCCGAGCAGCATGCGGATCGTCGTCGTCTTGCCCGCACCATTACGCCCGAGGAAACCGTAGACCTCGCCACGGCGCACCTCGAGGGTCAGCCCTTCCACCGCGCGGACGCCGCCGTAGTGTTTGGCGAGCTGCCTCGCCGCAATGACCGTCTCGTTGACCATCAGGTCCTTTTCTCGGGCTACAGCGCTTGGAATATCAAGATCGCCACCAACGTAGGAATGAGAGCCGCAAGCACCAGCTTGAGCGGCTCGATCACACCGCCAAAGAATCGGCCCAGGATCGCCTGGCCGGCCGGATTCGGGGCATTCGCAATCACCGTCAAGCCGCCGCCCGTGACTGCCCCTCCCACCACCGCCACCTTCAAAGACTCGCTGAGATTGGGCACGAGCGTGGCAAGATAAGTGATCAGGGCATTGTCGTTGAACGCGGTGAGCACGGTAGCCCCGAAGAACAGCGGTGTCTCGGACAGACTCGCGAGCACCGGCGCGATCCACCAGGCCTGAAGACCCCCGTGGATCACCAGCCCGCCGAGAAAGAAGCCCACCAGCAAGGGTGCTTTCAAGTCGACCTGGCTCTGATAGGCCGCGGTGGCCCGCAAGAAGCCCAGGAAGAAGAGGAATCCACCGATGAAGAGAGCCGGGTAGTGCGCATTCAGCACGGTCCAGGCCATGAAGAGCACATGGATCACCGTCACCCAGATCGGCACCGGCAGGAGCGCCGCGGGCTTGCTCGCGCCGTCAGGACGTTCGGGCTGCTCGATATCCGGTACAGGCGGACGCGAGGCCAACCGCCGAAACTCGCGCCGAAAGATCAAGGAATAGATCAGAGTCGATCCGGCCACGGCGATCATCGCACGCCATCCGAAATGCCTAAGCATGAACAGAGTGTCCCAGCCCCACGGCCGTGCCACCATCAGAACAGGCGGCGCTGCGAAATGCGTAAGCGTACCCCCGACAGAGACATTGACGAATAGCAGCCCCAGAGTCGCGTACTTCAACCGTGGGCTGGGATTGAGGTCGTAAAACTGCCGTCCAAGCAGGAGCGCACAGATCGTCATTGCGGCCGGCTCGGTGATGAACGATCCCAGCACAGGTCCGATCGTCAGGATCACAAACCACCAGGCACCAGGTGTGCGGCCGCCCAAAGCCGCGATACGGCGCAGAGACGATTCTGCCAGGCCGACGATCGGCCGGGTGGAAGCGAGGGCCATGATCACGATTACGAACAGCGGTTCCGTGTAGTTTACAGTGTCGTTCAGGTAATGCGTCGCCTGGTGCCATCCGCCATAGGCCACCAGGGCGGCGAGAAGAGGAATAGCCCAGAGCCCGAACACGACCTCGACCTCCCCAAGGAAATGCAAGAGCTCCGCGAGGACGCTGGGTACCGCCGGCCGGCCTTCGGAACGCGAACGCCTGTCGGCCCGGCTCTGGACGCTATGGGCCAGCACGGCGAACCGTGCCGCCAAGAATGTATGCACGATTGCCAGGATGAAGATCCCCGTAGCGAGCGCATTGAACGGGTCCACCGCAACACGATCGACCAGAGTCGCCACCAAACCACCGCCTGGCACAGGCGGGTATGCATTTGGAGGCATGGGAAAGGCTGTGATGGTGTCTGCAATGAGCGGCATCCCGGAAACATATCCAAGGTTGCCCGGGTCGGGCAAGCGACGGAGAAGTATCTGCATGCAGACCTAGACCGGCTGGGCGCGCGGCTCTGGTGCGACACAGGGCCTACACCGCGAACAGATACGTCAGCTTCAAAATCGCCTGCCGGTCGCGCATCGTGCGGCTGCCCAGGCCTGGCGCGTCCCAGGTCTGATTGAGGACCAGGAAGAGGTCGGCGCCGGGACGGTAGGTCCAGCCGAGGCGGAGGTTGGCTCCCAGGAGCTCGGCCGCGTCGCTCCACTGCACCAGGGCGGCGGTCGAGAGCTCCGGTGTGAAGGCGTACTGGAGCCGCTGCCGGACGAGGTTGGTGGCGAAGGCGCCGGACGGCAGGTCGATGTCGTTGTGGCTCCAGCTCGTCTGCGAGCGGAAATGCCGGCCGGGGTTCAGCCGCAGGGTCACGCCGTGTGACATCCGGTCACCGTCGTAGAAGGCTCCTCCTTCCGCCCAGGCGTTGACCGACACCGGCCGCGAGGCATTGGTCTCGAACCAGACTCCAGCCTGATCGAAGCGATGCTCTCCGGCAGGGACTTCGGCCCCGCGGTGCATCTCGAAGGGCTCGTCCAGCCGCTCGAAGGTATGGAACGAGTAGACGCCGAAGACGTCGTCCGACTTGGTCCGCAGGGAGAAGAGGTCCAGGCCGGTGTACATCGAATCGATTTCGCCCGCGAGATTGGTATAGACCTCGTTCCGCCCCTCGAGGTAGAGGTTGCGGACGTGCGGGATCGCCGGCCGCGGCACCCAGGTCAGGCTGGAGGCGTAGCGCCGGATGCCCTTGCGCAACAGGAAGCCCATCTCAGGATCGAAGCCGTCGCCGATCTCCAGAGTGTCGAGGCTCCAGCGCCACTTCGGGCCGCGGTAGACGGCGCCGAGGCCGCCCGCCATGTCGCTCCCCTGGGTGGGATCGTCGGACATCGCCCAGAAGCTCCGCACCTTGAGCCGCGAGGTGGGCTGGTAGTCGCCGTCCACGCCGTAGAGGAGGCTGGTCCCCTCGGGTCCGTCGTGCCGGGTCGACAGCACGCCGAGGCTCGCCCGGTCGCCGAGCCGGCGCTGGAGGCGCGCGACGCCCCAATTCTCCCCGGAACCTGTACGGCCGGCGGAGGGCTCGGTCTGGACGTCGAGCAGGCCGACGCTCCAGGGACCGGTGCGTCCACTGAGGCGTGCTCCCCATTCGATGGGGACCGGCTGGCCGTCGCCGCCGAGGCCGATGCGCCGCGAGAAGAACGGCCGGAAGAGCTGGGGGCCGAATGGCGTGCGCGGCCCGAAGTCGAAGATGCCGGCGTTCTCCAGGAAGAACTCGCGCTTCTCCGGCAGGAACAGAGAGAAGCGAGACAGATTGACCTGCTGCTCGTCCGCCTCGGACTCGGCGAAGTCCGTATGGACCGTCAGGTCGAGCGCCAGCCCACGGCCGACACCCCACTTGAGGTCGAGCCCGCTCTCCTGACCGGTGACGGACTCCGGCTCCGTCCCAGGGGCCGTCCCAGGTGCCAGGGCTTTCCGGGAAGGCGCCGACTCGCGGCCCGAGGCCACGGCGAACGGCTTGACGCGCAGGCCGAGACCCGGCGAGATGCCGGTGATCCCGGCGAGGCGGCCGGCGAGCGACATGCGCGCGATGTCGGCTTCGAGCGGGAGCGGCGCCCAGGTGGCCTCCTCGGCCTTGCGGCGCACCAGCCGGCGGACGTTCATCCCCCACGCGTCTTTCGCGGGATCGAAGCGGAAGGTCGAGAACGGAATCGCCATCTCGGCGGACCAGCCGTCCTCGGTGCGCCGGGCCGCGACCTCCCAGAGGCCGTCCCATTCCATGTCGAAGACGTCTCCTTCGTTGGTGATCAGCCCGTCGGTCCGCACGCCGTTGGCGTTGGTGGCGAAGAAGTAGCCGTTGCGGCGGTCGAGGAAGGTGTCGAGGACCACCGAGACCGAGTCGTCGCTGGTGACGTCGGCGTCCGGCGTCATCTCGCGCGCCACCACAGCCCGCGGCTGCGAGTCGAGGGCGCGGATGCCGATGTAGAGGGTCGACGGGGTGTAGGCGATCCGCACCTCGGTGGTCTCGCTGGCGGGCGCTCCGGCCTGTGGCTCCCGCTGCACGAAGCCCGCGGCAGCGGGCGCCTCGCTCCAGACCGGCTCCCGCAGCCAGCCATCGAGAACGATCGGAGCCGAAATGGCCCGCGCCTCCAGAAGGGGCTGGTCCGCCGCGAGGGCGCGCGCCGAGGCCGCCAAGGCGAGGAGCCAGTGAACGGCGCACAACAGGGTGAGCGTCCGCATGATGAGGGGTTTCCGCAGCGGAGACGCCGACCCGAGGCTCATCCACGGTCCCGCCCCGCCGCTAGGTTCTTTCTACGCAAGGGTGCCCGGCAGGGTCTTCAAGTTGTTGTAAAAAGAATGTTTACGGTTCCTTTACAGGATGCCCATCCTGGCCGGCTTCTTGCAGCTCGCGCCAGCCGCACACCGCCCGGAGGCGGGAGGAGGAGATCGCTTGTTCAACAATATCGACTTGCGCGAGCTTGCCCAGACCTCGGGGCCCGAGCGTGCGTTCGTGAGCCTGTACCTCGCGGCCCCGGAGTCGCTGGACGGTCTGAAGCCGCGGATCGACAGCCTGCGGGCGCTTCTGGCGGACAATCAGGTAGAGCTGGAGCACTTCGAGGAGAACCTCAAGCTCGCCGAAAAATGGCTGGCCGAGCACACCTGGACGACGGAGGGGGTCGCCCTCTTCCTCTGCTGGGCGCTCGATTTCGTGCGCGCCTTCCCTCTCACGGTCTCGGGCCAGGACTACATCTGGGTCGACTCCTCGCCCTACATCCGGCCCATCGCCGAGCTCCAGGACGAGTACGAGAACTTCGTCGTGGTGGCGGCGGACAATACGGCCTCCCGGGTCTTCTTCGTCACCTCGGCGCGGCCCGATCAGGATGCCCGCATCAAAGGGGATGTGAAGAACAGCGTGAAGAAGGGCGGCTGGTCACAGAAGCGTTACGACCGGCGGCGCAGCAACGAGCTGATGCACTACGCCAAGGAGATCGTCGACTTCCTGACCGAGCTCGATCAGAAGGAGGAGTTCGGCCGCCTGCTGCTGGTCGGCTCGCAGGAGACGATGCTGGAGATCGAGGGCGCCCTGACGCCTCCGCTGGCCGCCAAGCTGGTGGGCCGGAAGAACGTCGACCTGGGCGCCGGCGACGATTCGGTCTTTGAAGCAGCATTCGAGCTGTTCACCGAAGCCGAGCGCGAGGCGGAGACGCAGCTTTGGGAACGCATCAAGGCCGAGTATTGCCGCGGCGGCTTGGCGGTGACCGGCCCCGTGGACGTCCTCAAGGCCGCGGCGGTCGGCCGGGTCGAGAAGATGGCCGTCATCCGCAACGCGCGCATCCCCGGCGTCCGCTGCCGCGAGTGCGAGAACCTCTCGGCCGGCAGCCTCGAGAAGTGCCCGGTCTGCAAGTCCGAGGACGTCTTCAAGGTCGACCTGGTGAACGAGCTGGTCGAGATCCTCGCCCTCACCAGCGCCGAAGCGGACTTCGTCGATCCGATTGAGGGCCTCAGCCAGGCGGGCGAGGTGGCGGCGCTGTTGCGGTATTGAGCGCGGGGAGAGCCGGCCGTGGCACTTCCACCCGCATCTGCCCGAAGCCGGTGCCCGGGTTGATCGTGTAGCGCGCGTCCACCATGTAGACGATCCAGCTCCGGGGTTGCTCCTCGACGAGGAAGAAGGGGAAGCGGGCCCAGTGGAGGAAGATGCCGCCTTCGCGGGTGCGTGCCGCGGCGGCCACGGCTGGATGGGAGGCGTTCTTCGGCACGGCGCCGGTGCGCTCGAAGGCGGGGCGCCTCCCCCACTCCACCGTCCCCAGCAGGTAGCCGGCGCCGGTCTCCGCCACGATCTGGCGGCGCAACGGCGTGACGGGAAGAGGCCCGGCCATGGTCCGTGACGGCGGCTCCCCGGCCCGCGCCAGGTCCGAATCCACCACGGTACGGGCAGTGAGCTGGGAGGTCCCCATCAGGAGGATGTACGCACCGACCGCGGCGAGGGCGACCCGGGCCGGCCGCTCCGGCCGCGGCCGGGTCCTCCGCCGCCGGTAGAGCGAGACGAGGACGCCCGTCAGGAGAGCGAGCCAGATCCACGGGTCGACGATGAAGAGAGCGTCGCCGTACGACCAGGTGTTGCGGAACGGCATCCACCAGCGCATGCCGTAGGTGTTCAGCCAGTCGAGGAACGGATGGGTCAGGATGGCGACCGTGGCGAGGAAGAGCAGGGCGCGCGGCCGGGCCGGCTCGGCATCCGGGGCATCCGGGCGTGGCCTTCGGCGGACAAGCCGGTCCCAGGCCAGCATCATCCCGGTCAGGACGAACGGCCAGAGCACGAGGGCCGGCAGGCCGTGGGTCCAGCCGCGGCGGAAGGCAAGCGCCGTCTCCGCTCCCCAGGCGTAGGCAAATACGTCCACGTCCGGGAGGTTGGCGCCGATCAGCAGCGTCGCGGTGGCGAGGGGCGTCCGCCTCTCCAGGCCCGCCTTGCCCAGAGCCGCGCCGACCAGGGTATGGCAGAGATTGTCCATGGCCGGGCGGATTCTAATGTACCCTTGTGCTCGTCCCACCCTGCTGCGGGGCGAATGAACGAACGGAGGCTGCGTGAGGCCGATCACTGCCAGCGATCTGATGAACCCTGCGGTCCTTACCGTACGAGACGACCTGACGGTGCGGGACCTCGCGAACTTCCTGGTCGAGAACGAGATCTCGGGTGCGCCCGTGGAGGACGGCTCCGGCAAGCTGGTCGGCGTCGTGTCGGTGACCGACATCGTCACCGCGCTGGTCAAGGAGGACGGTGCGGACGGCGACCGCGCGAGCTACTTCGTCGCGGAGTGGGAAGAGGCGATGAGCCGGGAGGACCTCGAGGAGCTCCGTTTGGACGAAGCGGAGCTGACCGTCGGCGCAATCATGACTCCCTCGGTCTTCACCGTCCGCGAGGAGACGCCGGTCTCCGAGATCGCCGAAGCCATGGTCGAGAACCACGTCCACCGGCTGCTGGTGACCCGCGAGGACCGCGTGGTCGGCATCATCGCGGCTTCGGACCTCCTCGGCCTGCTGGTCGAAGAGAAAGAGTAGGGGCGGGGCTTGTCCCCGCCCTATTCGACGCTTTTATTCAAAATACCCCACCACGTCGAGCGCGAAGTGCGCCGAGCCCCCGGGCATGCTGCACAGCACCCGGAGGTCACCGGCGGCTCCCAGGCGCAGGACCGCATTGTTGGCGCGCGTCTGGCCCGCCCTGAAGCTGACCGTGTTGGCCGCCGGCATCGCGGCATCGGTCGGATGGACAAACAGGGACCCGGCGGCCGCGGGCGAGATCACGGTCACGTTGACTGCCACCGCCTTGGCCGTGGCGGGGACCGCGCAGCTTCCCCGGACGGTGAAGTTCCGTGGGACACCCGCTGTCAGCGCCGGACCGCCCTGAGGCCCAGGCGCATTCCGGGTGTCGGCCACGCGGCAGGGGGTGACGGAGAAGAAGACGAGAGGCGGAGGCTCGAAAGCGATGCGCCGCACCTGGCCGCCGCCAGCGTAGGTCGTGTAGTAGAGCGCCCGGCCGCTGCCGTGGGGACCGAAGAGCAGGTGGACCGCGCTGCCGTTACCCAGGCCGGTGACGAAGTCCGAGGCGGACCACGCGCCTCCCACGTTGGTCAGCTTGAAAATCGAGCCGCAGATGAAATCGGCGAACAGATAGGAGCCGTCGAATCCCGGCCAGACGCCGTTGGGCACGAAGGCGCCGCCGGTGATCGAGTTGCAGTTGGTGCTGCTCGTCCCCGGGACGATGGTGTGGTGCGTGTACTCGAAGAGCGGATCGACCATGCCTGGAGGCGTCGGCGAGCATTGGCCGGTGGTGCTGTGGGTGTGCGCCGCCTCGCGGCAGTTCCAGCCGTAGTCGGCGCCGGCCTGGCCGTTGTCGATCTCCTCGTAGGCGCCGTGCCCCACGTCGTTGATGAAAAAGCGGGTCCCGGCGGCGTTCGGATCCATCGCGAATCGAAAGGGGTTGCGCAACCCCCAGGCGAACGTCTCCTGGCACCTGTTGCCGGGCGTCGTGCTCCCGGTGACGTTGCAGCGGGCCGTTCCCAGCCCCTGGAACGGGTTGGTCGGCGGGATGCCGCCGCTGTCCGTGATGCGCAGGATCTTGCCGCTCAGGACGTGCTCGTTGCGAGCCGCTTCGCTGACCCCGCCTTCCCCGATCGAGACGTAGAGAAAGCCGTCCTTGCCGAAGTGCAGGTCCCCGGCGTTGTGGTTGCCGTGCGTTGAAGGCATGTTGTCGATCAGGACGAGCTCGGTCGCGGGATTGATGACGTTCGAGGCTGGCAGGGTGAAACGGGAGACCCGGTTGACGCAGGTACCGCCGGGCTGCTTGAAGGTATAGAAGAGATAGATGAATTGGTTGGAGGTGAAGGCCGGATGGACTTCGACGCCCAGGAGCCCCTGCTCCGACACCGTGCAGATGTTGGTCACAGGGAACGTGAGCGCGGGCGTCGCGAGCAGCACCCCGCCCTGATAGACCCGCAGACTGCCCGTCTGCTGCGTGATCAGGAGGCGGCCGTCCGGAGTGAAGACGATGGCGGTGGGCACCCCCACGCTCGTCACCAGGGTATCCGTGAAGTCGGCCGGCATCGCCGCGCGGCCGGGCACAGCGCCCACAGCGATCCAGGCGAGAGCCGCGGCGACAAAGACGGACAGGCGGCGGAGCATCCGGCAAGGCATCGTCGTCCCTCCCGATTACTCGAAGTATCCCACCACGTCGAGCGCGAAGTGCACGGAGCCGGAGGCCATGCCGTTGAGCACGCCCACGTCTCCAGCCGCTCCCAGGAGGGCCACGGCGTTGTTGGCGCGCGTCGCTCCCAAGGCGAAATTGATCGTGCTGGTCGGCGGCGCGGGTGTGCCGCCCGGATAGAGAATGAGGTGCCCCCCGGCCGTCGGAGCAATGACGGTCAGGTTGACCGCTACAGCCCTGGCAGTCGGCGGAATCCCGCACACACCGTTGAGCACGAAGGTCCGCCACGAGCCCGCGGCAAGGGCGGGCCCACCGTAGGGTCCCGCGGCATCCCGGGTGTCGGCCACCCGGCAGGGAGTGAGGGTGAAGAAGTCGTCGGGTGGAGGTGCGGCAGCGATGACTCGCACCTGGCCGCCGCCGGCAAAGGTGGTGTAGTAGAGAGCCTGATCGTTGCCATGGGGTCCGAAGGTCATATGGACCGCGCTCTGCCGCCCAGACTCGTGGCCAAAATCCTGAGGCCGACCAAGTAGCGCCGGACTGGTCAGCTTGAAGATCTCGCCGCAGATGAAGTCGGCTGAACAAGTAGGAGCCGTCGAAGCCCGCCCACAGCCGTTGGGCACGAAGGCGCCGCCGGTGATCGAGTTGCAGTTGGTGGGGCTTGTCGTCCCTGGAATGCTCGACACCGTGCGCGTAGTCGAAGATCGGGGCGACCTGCGCCGGCGGGGTCGGCGAGCAGGCGCCCGAGGTGTTGTTGGTGTGCGCCCCCTCACGGCAGTTCCAGCCGTAGTCCGCCCCTGCCTGCGCCTCGTCGATCTCCTCCCAAGTGCCCTGCCCCACGTCGTTGATGAAGAAGCGGGTGCCGGCGGCATTGGGATCGAAAGCGAAGCGGAACGGGTTGCGGAACCCCCAGGCGAACGTCTCCTGACATCTGTTGCCAGCCGTCGTGCTCCCGGTGACGTTGCAGCGCGCCGTCCCCGCCCCCTGGAACGGATTGGTCGGCGGGATGCCGCCCTGTCCGTGATGCGCAGGATCTTGCCGGTCAGCACGTGCTGGTTGCGCGCCGCGCTGCTGATCCCACCTTCCCCGATCGAGATGTAGAGGTAGCCGTCCTTGCCGAAGTGCACGTCGCCGGCATTGTGGTTCCCTGCCGGCGAAGGCATGTTGTCGACCAGGACGAGCTCGGTCGCCGGATTGACGACGTTCGAGTCCGGCAGGGTGAAGCGGGAGACCCGGTTTACGCAGACCGAGTCCGCCAGGCTGCTGAAGGTGTAGAAGAGATAGATGAACCGGTTCGAGGCGAACGACGGATGGACGGCGACGCCCAGGAGCCCCTGCTCGGACGCCGTGCAGATGCTGGCCGCGGGGATGGTGAGCGCCGGCGTCCCGAGCAGCCCACCCTGAAAGACCCGCAGGCTGCCCGTCTTCTGGGTGATGAGCAGCCGGCCATCCGGGGTGAAGGTGATGGCGGTGGGGGCTCCCACGCTCGTCACCAGGATGTCGGTGAAGCCGGCCGGCACCGCCGCATGGCCGGGCACGGCACCCACAGCGATCCAGGCGAGAGTCGCGGCGGCGAAGAGGGATAGGCGGTGGAGCATCCGGCAACGCATCGTCGGTCCTCCTCTCTCAGGTCTTCCAGCGTAGCAGCCTATTGAAGAAAGCAAAAGATTTGCCAGGAGACAGTGCTCTGCGAACCTTTTCCCCCTCCCTCTCGTCTTGGAGAGAAAGGACACCCTCATGCTCATGCCCGTGCCCACTCCCGACCTCCTCCTCGCCCGGCGCGCCGCCGCCGGACAGGCGGAGGCCTGGGACGAGATCCTCGATCTCTACGGCGAGAAGCTCTACAACCTGGCGTTCCACTTCGCCGGCTCGGCCCAGGAGGCGGAGGATCTCACGCAGGAAATTTTTCTGCGTCTGTACCAGAACCTACGCCTCTACCGGGGGGATGCCCCCCTGGTCGCCTGGACCTTGCGGCTCTCGCGCAACCTGTGCATCGACCACTACCGCCGGATGCGGCAGGAGCGGCGGTCGACCGCCGTGTCGGAGGAGGTGCTGCGGTACGTCCCCGCGGTCGACGACGTCCAGGCGGAGGCGCAGACCCGGGAGGAGCTGCGGGCGGTCTATCGCGCCCTGGAGGAGATGCCGGAAGACCTCGCCGAGGTGGTGCTGCTGCGCGACCTCCAGGGCTGGAGCCTGGAGGAGACAGCGGTCTATCTGGAAGTCCCCGTGGGGACGGTCAAGTCGCGCCTCCACCGCGCCCGCCTGGACCTGGCGGAGCGGGTGACGGCGCGATACCGCTCCCGTTGGGCGCCGAAGGCGGAGCCCGCCGCACGGGAGGCGTCATGTTGAGGGGGTTG
Source organism: uncultured Holophagales bacterium (assembly GCA_963842525.1). Lineage (GTDB taxonomy): Bacteria > Acidobacteriota > Thermoanaerobaculia > Multivoradales > UBA5704 > UBA5704. Next base: position 1,186,678 of record CAWJGT010000003.1, on the reverse strand, counting down.
AGCCGGGGCTGCCGCCGTTACCGCGCCGAGCTTCCTCAGGGAGCGCAGGGGGCCGACCATCCTCACCGCCGGAGCTGCCCGGAGTGCGCCGCCTTCGCCGCCGCGATGGATAAGGCTTCCGCGGTGCGCCTGCCTCTGCCGGAGCGGATGCGGGAGAGATTGCGCTCCATCCCGGCGACGGAGGGGGAAGGGCTCGAGCCCCGGCTCCGCATGCCGGCCCTGTCCATGCCCCCGCACCTGAGAAGCCGATTGCGGGACCTGCCGCGCCAGGCGTCCGTTGCCGGGGAGCCGCCGCCGCGCGAGCTCCCCGTCTGGGTGCGCAGCTCGCGCTACGCCGTGGCCGCCAGCTATCTCCTGGCCGTCCTCGCCATGCAGCTCCTCGGCGACCCGCTGGAGCTGGGACGCAAGGCGGCGGGCTCGCTGTCCCAGGAGCTGCGGCAGGTCTGGCAAAAGACCGGGACCGAGATCGAGATCCCGCTGGAGCGCCTCGAGGACGGTGTCTCCAAAGGGGCCGAGGGAGTTACCGAGCGCTACGACGCCACCCGCGAGGCGCTCTCGACGTCGGTCGAGGATTTGAAAAGCCGTGTGACCGAAATGACCCGGGGCCTGTTCCCGGATGAACCTTAACGAGACGCAAAGGAGATTGCCATGAACCCAGCCGAAAACCCCTGGCCTCCCCAGATGGAAGGGGCCCCTCCGCCACCCATTCCGAACCCCGCGGCGGCTGCAATCCGGCCGGTCGACGCGAAAAACCCTTCGCTCGCCGCGTTCCTCTCCCTCTTCCCGGGCGTGGGGCATGTCTACAACGGGCTTTACCTGCGGGGGTTGACCTTCTTCCTGATCTTTTTCACCATGATCGGCCTCGCCGATCGGACCGACAGTCCGATCTTCGTGTTCGCGGCGATCTTCTTCGCTCTCTTCAACATCATCGACGCCTACCGGCAGGCGGTGCTGATCAACTACGGCTATGCCCAGGACCTCGGGCTGCTCGACCGTCCCAAGGGCCCGAAGCCGGGCCAGGGTGGTCTGGCCGCGGGCCTGATCCTGACCGTGATCGGCGCCTTCGCAATCGCCGACCGCTACCTCATCATCGACATCGAATGGCTCCTGGACCTCTGGCCCTTCGCCCTCGTCCTGATCGGTGTCTGGCTGATCTGGAGCACGATCCGCGAGCGCGCTCGCGAGTCGGCGTCGTAGATCAACCTGTTTCTCCAGTAGAGCAGTCAGTCCAGCCGGGGCGGCCCTCATGCGGCCGCCCCGATCCTTTTAGAGGGTGTCTGGAAATTCCTGCGCGAGCCCTGACCCCTCACCCCCGGCCCCTCTCCCATCCGCACTCACACCCGCCCGGGAGAGGGGAGCCCGCACCCAGGAGTTTCCTGATCATGCATTTCTCCCCCTCTCCCGGGGGGAAGGGAGGGCGGATGGGAGAGGGGCCGGGGGTGAGGGGCCAAGGCGACGCCCCCAGCAGAGTCTTCCAAACACCCTCTTTGGTCCTCCCCTGCCGTGTTACCCTCGGGCAGGGATTCCTTTCATGCACCGTTCCTCCACCCAGGGCTTCACACTCATCGAGGCCCTCATCGCAACGACGATCGTCATGATTGCGCTGCTGATGGGGATGGGGCTGGTGGCGCAGCAGCCCGGGATCCAGCGCCGCTTGCAGGCGCAGAGGGAAGCGCTCCACGGACTGGAAGGGACGCTCGAGGCGTTACGGGCCGGTGCCCTGCCTCTCGCCTCCCAGCGGATCGATGCGGCCGGCGACCGGACGATCTGGGTGGACGTCGGGCCGGCGGGCCATCCGCCCGGGCTCTACCGCGTCTCCGTGCGAACCCTCTGGCGCATCGAGGGGAAGGTCAGAGAGCGCTCGATCGAGACCCTGATCTGGAGGCCTCCCACGTGAGGCGCGAGAGCGGTTTCAGCCTGGTCGAGCTGCTCGTCGCCCTGGTGGTGATGTCTCTGGCGCTCGCCCTTGCCGCGCAGATCCTGATGGAGACCTCCCAGATGCTCGCCGACTCCGCGGCCGAGCAGATCGAGTCTCCCCTGCCGCTGGTCCGCGCCCGCCTGCGCGGCGACATCCAGGCGGCGACACAAGCCATCATCCTCCGCGATGCTTTCGGGCGGATGAGCGAGCTGCGGCTGCCGGGTCCGGCGGGCGCCGCCGTCTACCGCAAGGAAGAAGATGTCCTGTGGCGTGGGGAGACCCCCTTGCTGCGCGGCGTGCGCTCCTGGGAGTGCATCGCGGACGGATCGAGCCTTGTCATCGTGAGGATCGTCTATCGCGCCCGGGCGCTGCGGCGTAATCCCCTGCCCAATGCGCCGTCCGCCCGCGGTCCGTTCGAGCAGGAGCGGACCGAGACGCTCCTCGTGGCGACCCGCGGCGCCGGTCTGGGGGCTGGATGGTAAGCCGGCGCCGCGCTGAATCGGGCTTTGCCCTGCTCACAGCGCTGGTCGTGGTCACCCTCCTCTCGATCGCGCTGGCCCTGCTGGCCGCCTCGCTCCAGATCCGGATGCGGCTCGTCCGGCAGGAGTCGCAGGCCCTGGAGCTGATGGCTCTCTCCGACGCCGTCGTGGCCGAGACCCTCTACAATCTGACCTTCGACCATGCCTTCCACGGCGTGGACGCGCGCACCTTCGGCAAGGGCCTGATTGCGAGCACCGTCGAGCCCCTGGGTCCGCATCGGTATCGGGTCATCGCCACCGCCAGCTTCGAAGGCAGGCGCCGCTCCATCCTGGCCGAGGTGGTCCGCACCCCCGACGGAGCGCGGGTGGTCCAGTGGGAAAGGCTGCCGGAGAGCGGCGTGCCACCAGGGCTCCGGCGGGCTCTTGCCGCCGCGGCCCCGGTAGATCAGGGCTGTCCCTGCTGTCCTTTCCCTCCGCTTGACCTCCCCCGACCCGCCGCCATATCGTGGCCCGTCCATGAGCGACTGGAAACCTCTGCTCGACGGCGACCTCGCAGCGCGCGCCCTGGAGGCGATCCAGGCGATCGCAGCGGACATTCCCCGCGTCCCGGGCTGGATTCCCGAAGGAATCACCGGCGAAAACAGGGCCGCCTGGCAAAGCAGCCTCGCTTCCGGCAACGCGGGCCAGGCGCTCTTCTACGCCTACCTCTCTCTTTACGACGGCGAAGAGCAGCAGGCCGACCGCGCCATGGAGCTGCTCGACCAGGCGACCCAGACGCTCGCCGAAGTGCCCCTGACCGAGGGCCTCTATTCCGGCTTTTCCGGGATCGCCTGGGTCTCCGACCACCTGCGGGGAAGGCTCTTCGAGGCGGACGAGGACGCCAACCTCGAGGTCGACGAGGCACTCCTCGGGGCCCTCGCCCATGCTCCCTGGACGGGCGAGTACGACCTCATCAACGGCCTCGTGGGGCTCGGCGTCTACGCCCTCGAAGGCCTCCCCCGCCCCACCGCGGCCGCGTGCCTCGAACGCATCGTCGACCGCCTGGCCGAACTGGCCGAGGAGACCCCGGAAGGCCTCACCTGGTTCAGCCCGCCCGAGACCCTGCCTGCCCACCAGCGCGAGTCCTACCCCGAGGGTTACTACAATCTGGGGGCCTCCCACGGCATCCCCGGCGTCGTCGCGTTGCTCGGGGCCATCTGCGGCGCCGGGATCGCCACCGCCACGGCCCGCCCCCTCCTCGCGGGCGCCGTCTCCTGGCTGCTGGCGCAGCGCCAGGACCCTGGAGCCGTGTACTGCTTCCCCCATTTCCAGGCGCAGGGCATCGAGACCCGCCGCTGCCGGATCGCTTGGTGCTACGGCGATCCTGGGGTCGCCGCGACCCTCCTCGTCGCCGCGCGCGGCGCGGGAGAGCCCGCGTGGGAGCGCGCCGCTCTCGAGACCGCCCTCTCCGCCGCCGAACGCCCGGAGGAGACCGCCGGCGTCCAGGACCCCGGCCTCTGCCATGGCGCCGCGGGCGTGGCCCACCTCTTCCAGCGCCTGTACCAGATGACCGGCGAAGAGCGGCTCGCCGCCGCCGCGCGGCTCTGGTTCGAGCGGACCCTCGCCTTTCGCATCCCCGGCGTGGGCGTCGGCGGCTTCCGGTCCTGGAGGCTCCGGCAGCGTGAGCGGCGATCAGGCCTGGCGGGACGATGCCGGGCTCCTGGAAGGCGCGGCCGGCGTGGGGCTGTCCCTCTTGGGCGCCGTCTCGACCGTCGAGCCCGCCTGGGACCACCTCTTCCTCGCCTCTCTCCCGCAGCAGCCGGCGGCCTCCGTGTCCCCCGCTGCGCCCGTCGACGCACCCTAGGGACAGGGCCCAACACCTCAGGCGCTCGATCCGGGGAGCCCGGGGGCTCCGTACACAGACGAAAAGGAGGAAACCACGATGAAAAAGCGCGACAAGAAGCTGTCCCTGAACCGAGAGACCCTGCACCTGCTCGACCCGAAGGCCGAGCTTGCCCGCGCCCGCGGCGGCGTGGCCTGGACCGGCTGCCTGTCGGACTGCACCGAGTGCGGCACCCGGCCGGGGCCGTTCAACCCCGTAGAGCCCTTCACCGTCATCGAGACCCTGTAGTCGGGAGCGGCCATGAAAAAGCGCGACAAGAAGCTGTCCCTGAGCCGCGAGACCATGCTGCAGCTCGACGCGACACGGCTGCCCGTGCAGGAGCTCCTCCGGGTCAAGGGCGCCGCAGCCGAGGCCATCGCCATCCAAACGAGCTGCATCGGGCCCAACTGCTGCGGCGACGGCACGCAGTAGGGGAGACCCAGGCTCCTCCCCGGGCCGCCTCTGCGAAGGAGGCCCGGGGGCTGCTTCCCCATTCGTCACCAAGCTCCAGGAGCTCCAGGCCCGGGCCTTGACTTGCATCACCGGTTGACGTACTATTTCTTTGTCAGCGAAGCCAATGGGTGGTTTGGCTGACTAACACAGCCAGAAAACTCTGCGAAGACCTGGTTCTGACCGGGTCTTTTCGGTTTTTTGGTGCCAGAAAGAGAGAATAAGAATGCGGAACACAGGTAAAGTCAAGTGGTTCAACGATTCGAAGGGCTTCGGATTCATCACGCCGGAGGATGGAAGCAAGGACTGCTTCGTTCATCACTCGGCCATCAAGGGCGATGGTTTCAAAAGCCTCGCCGAGGGAGACCGGGTCGAGTTCGACGTCGTGCAGGGCGCCAAGGGCCCGGCGGCCGAGAACGTCAACAAGATCGCCTGAGCGGGTCTCCGGAGATATAGGGGCCACCCGGACTCGGGTGGCCCTTTTTCCATGGGGGCCGCGCAGCCCCCTCCAGCTTCTCTCCCTTTACTGTCTTCTTCCCCCACGTTCAAATCGTGCCGGATCAGCTTCCGCCGGCTAGCGCCTTCGCCCTCTGCGCTTCGGGGCGCTCGCAGGACGGTCCGCAGAGGGCCAGGAGCTCCTTGTAGAAGCCGCGGGCACGTGCCGGCTCGCCGGCCAGCTCGGCGGCTCGCGCGGCGCCGGCCAAGCCGTTGAACCGTTTCGGCGCTTCGGCGAGCGAGGCCTCGTAGGCGTCGAGGGCCTCTCGCGGCTTTCCCAGCTCGAGGAGGACGTCCCCCAACTGCTCCCGGGCCGGTAGAACGGCCCCCGGGGAGACCGGATGTTTGCCGACCGCCTCCTCCTTCTCCGCCGCGGCGGTGAGCAGCCTCACCGCCTCCTCCTTGCGGCCCTCGGCGAACGCCACCCAGCCGGCCGCCGCGAGGCGCATGGCCTCGACCTGCCCCGCCCAGTCGTAGGGTCCCGCAGGCGGCGCCTTGGCCAGCCCGGTCTGGAGCGCCTGCAGCCCGGCCAGCGCCTTGCGCGCCCGGTCCAGGTCGCCGAGGCGGGCCGCCCCCAGGGCGTTGGCAAAGTCCGTGATCCCTCGGGCGTACGGGAAGTTCTCCCAGGGGACCTCGATCGCGGGGACCGCGAGCGCCGCCGCCGCGCGCCAGTCCCGCCGCTCCAGCGCATAACGCGCCGGCACCGCCACCAGCGCATAGCCGGCGGCGAAATTCGCCTCGTCGAAGCGGGATGCCTTCGCCACCTCCTCCAGCACCTCGCGGGCCTTCCGGTCGTCACCGAGTTGGAGGTAGGCATACTCCAGATAGTCGAGGGCGTGCAGGTCGTCGAAGGCCGTGGCGCCGGGGTGGGTGCGGGCCACCTGCTTCTTCGCCATGGCGGCCGAATCGAGATTGGACGCGATCGATTCCTGCCACAGGCCGAGCCGGACGAAGATGTGGGACGGCATGTGAAGGGCATGCGGAGCGGAGGGCGCGACCTTCGCATAGGCCCGGGCCGCCGGCAACGCCAGGGACGCGAGCTGCGGATAGTCGAAAGCGTGGATCACATAGTGAAGGATCCCCGGATGGTCGGCGTGCCGCGGCAGGAGCCGGCTCAGGATCTCCGCCGCCCGTTTCTGGTGGGCGAACGTTGCATCGGTGGGCGGCGCGCTGCCGAGGAGGGCCAGCGCATGGAAGACGGTGGCCTCGTCGTCCTCGGGAAAGGCCGTAGAGAGCTTCGCCATCGCTGCCTCGTAGGCCCGCGCCCGGACGCGGTGGTCGAGCTTGCCGGCGTCCGCATAGAAGGTGCCGATCGCCTGGATGTAACCCTTCTCCCGCTCGCTGCCGGCCCGCAGCCGGGCCGCCTGCTCGGCGGCTGCCCGCCCCGCGGCGAGCTCCGCCGGAGTGGGCGGCGCCCAGATCGGATGGTAATAGGTCATGGCCACGCCCCAGTGGGCCATGGCGCACTCCGGGTCCTGCTGCGCGACCGCGGCGAACGCGTCGCGGGCCAGCTCATAGCCGAAGGAGTGCAGGAGGGCCACGGCCCGGTCGAACCCGGCCTGGCTCCCGGGCTTGCAGGTGACCGGGAAGTGGACGCGGCCCAGGGTCTCCGCCTCGGGATGATGGTGCGCGTGGGTCTGCTGGGCAGCCGTCGGCAGGACGGCGAGCCAGCCGGCGACGACGAATGCGAAAAGCTTGTGCTGTCTCATGGCAAACCTCCTCTCGCCCCCATCATCCTCTCCAGGAGGCGGAGTGACAAGCTCTGATTTCGAACCAGGGGAGCCCTTTCAATCGTTGCCGCCCAGCACCGCCCCCTTCGTCCGGATCACCTCCGAATAGAACCGCGCGCTCGCCTTCGGCGTTCGTCGCTGGGTGGCATAGTCCACGTGGACGATGCCAAAACGCTTCGAATAGCCATGGCTCCACTCGAAGTTGTCGAGGAGCGACCAGGCAAAATAGCCGCGCAGGTCCACTCCTTCCTGGATCACCTGGTAGGCGACCCTAAGGTGCTCGCGCAGGTAGTCGACCCGTAATGGGTCCTCGATCCGGCCGTCCGCGGCCGGCGGGTCGTAAAAGGCGGCGCCGTTCTCGGTGACATAGAGGGGAATGTCGCCGTAACGGTGCTTCACACCGAGGAGACAATCGGCGAGGCCCTGGGGATAGACCTCCCAGTCGGTCTCGGTGTGGGTGGCCTGGCGCTGCCGGACACCGCCGGCGCAGACGGGCGGCGCGGCCGGATCGTGCCGGGTCACCTTGCGGGTGTAGTAGTTGATCCCCAGGAAGTCGATCGGCCGGCGGATGTGGTCCAGGTCGGCCTCAGGAAAGTCGGGCCAGGCCTCGCCGAAGATCTCGCGCATCTCGGCGGGATAGCGGCCGAGGAAGAGCGGATCGAGGTACTGGCGGTTGATGTAGGCGTCGGCACGGGCGGTCGCTTCCAGATCCTCGAGCCGGTCGGTGGCCGGGTACTTGGGCTCCAGGTTGACGACGATCCCGATCTGGTGCCGCCCTTCGGCGCGGTAGGCTTCCACGGCCGCGGCATGGGCACGCAACAGGTTGTGCGAGGCGATGGGGGCTTCGAAAACGTTTCTGTGGCCGGGCGCCAGGACGCCTTGGAGATAGCCACCGTCGGTGACCACCCAGGGCTCGTTCAGAGTCGTCCACAGGTCCACGCGATCGTCCAGGGCCTGATAGGCCACACGGGCGTACTCGGCGAACCAGCTCGCGCTGTCCCGGTTGAGCCAGCCGCCCCGGTCGTCGAGCGCAGCCGGCAGGTCCCAATGGAACAGGGTGATCATGGGCCGGATGCCGTTGTCGAGGAGCGAGTCCACCAGCCGCCTGTAGAAGTCCAGGCCCTTTTCGTTCACCCGGCCGGTCCCCTCCGGCAAAACGCGGTGCCAGGCGATGCCGAAGCGGTAGGCATTGAGGCCGAGCTCACGCATCAGCCGCACGTCGGACTCCCAGAGGCGGTAGTGGTCGCTGGCGACGTCGCCAGTGTCGCCGCCGGCGACCAGGCCGGGCGTGTGGGTGAAGCGGTACCAGATGCTCTGCCCCGCCCCGTCCGCCAGGGGCGAGCCCTCGACCTGGAAGGCCGAGGTGGACGCCCCCCACAGGAACCCTTCGGGAAAACGGACCTCTCGCGTCATCTCCCCATCCTACCGTGGGAGAACGGCTTCCCGTTTACCCTCTTGTCAAAGATCTCGGCCGGAAGTAACTTGGAGGTATGGAGCCACAGAACACGTCACCGCGCTTGGATTTACTGGCCGCCATCCAGATGATCAAGGAGCGCGCCGCCCTGGCCCGACAGAAGGGAGACTACGAGCCGATCCACCTCGCCGCGCACCTCTTCGCAGTCTGCTCTCTGCTGTTGAAGGAAAAACGCGTCCCGGGGCTGACCCGGTGGGACGAAGAGCAAGCCCCAGGGACGCTGGAGAAGACGCTGGCCGATCTCGAAGCGCTGTCCCTCGACCTGGCTCCCGAGCCCCTCTATCGCCGTCTGGTCGGAGCCCTCCAAGTCATCGAGAATCACTTCAGCCCCCACTCCCGTCCTGGCGAGAGCCTGGCGTTTCCGCCCTACACCGAGCTGGACCCCTTGAAGCACGAGAACCGTCCCCCGGTCCGCGGCACGATCCGCCACTGGCTCCGCCCCTGGGGAACCGAGCTGGCTGCCCTGCGCCGCTCCAGGTACGACGCCGCTCCACCGAACCGGCCTCTGCCCCCGGCACCCAACCCGATCGACCACCTCAACACGCTCCGCCTCTTCTGGGTCGACGATCAGAAACCTCATGTCTGCGTAGTGACCTGCCCGGAGCGCGATCTGTCCCTGATCGAAGACAGCGGGTATGACGCCACGAAAGGATCCGCGGGCTTCCGGATCGCCCTCTGTCCGCTCGCCGGCGAGTTCCACCCCCTCTTCGAAGTGGGGTCGAAAGGCAACACGTTCTCCATCGGGAAGTCCGAGCCCTATCGGAACCGAGAGAGCCTCGAAATCCATCTTGCCGAGGTCCTGGAGGCCGCGCGGAATCAGGTGGTCCACTTGATCGTCCTGCCCGAGCTTCTGCGTTCCTCCGGAGAGCCGCCGCTTTCTGTCTGAATCGCTCCAGCGGCGCCGTTCCCGGATTCCTTATGGCGTGATCGCGGGCAGCTTTCACGTATGGTCGTCCGCGGTGGAGAACCTGCCCTTCAACGAGTCCGTTCTGCTCCACCGTCCCGGTCTGGACCTCCTCCGCCATCAGAAGCGGGGGCGCTACAAAATCACCGGAGGCGCGGCGGCCAAGAGCCCGCTCTTCCACCCTCCCTCCGACAAGGTCACGGGCGAGCTCCTGGAAGGCATCAAGGGGGGCTCGGAGCTCCAGATCCTTGAGACCTCTCTCGGGACGCTGGCGGTCCTCATCTGTGCCGACGCCCTGGAGAAAGATCCTCAAGACTATGTCCCCCTCGTTCGGGAGCTACGCCCCGACCTCCTGTTCCTGGTCTCCATGTCCCACGAAACTGGGCCGTTCGAACGGTTCGCGGAAGAGATGGCGGAACAGTGGATCGGCACGATATTCGTCAATGCCCACTGCATCTGCACCCCACCCACGACGGGGAATCCCAGTCTTGCGATCTGCAACGTCGCACTCTATGAGCCCGAAGGAGAAGCCTCCACGTACTTCCGTTGGCGCTATGAGCACGACCCGGAGTTTTTCAACTTCCGCTCTTCAAAGCCCCCGAAGGGATGGCCGGACAAATCGTCGCCGGGAGACCTGTCGCGAGCCGGGCTCTCCTGGCTCGGCGGGAAGAGGGAGCTTGGGCTGATCGTCGACCTTGGGGTCCATTGGGGCGAAGGGGAAACCGCAAGAAAGAGAAAATAGGGTACTCCTCTGAGCTTGACACTCCTGCCCAAAAGAGATAGAAACAGGAAACGGCCCTGGGGAAGAGCTCTCCGAGGCCACCGGCAAAGGAGGCGAGCCGTGGAAGGGACCCACACTTCGCAGCGACGGCCGTCGGATGACCTCGGCGAGCCTCCAGGACCAGCTCCTGCGAGAGCTGGAGAGGCTTGCGGAGAGCGAGACCGGAGAGCCGGATCTCTGCAGCGCTTATCTCCGGCATGCGATGTCCCTGCTCTGGCAGAAGGTAGCGCAGGGCGACCTCGAGGCTCCTCGCCGGTTCCTGGACTACTTCCTGGAGGCGCAACCGCTCCTCGAAGAATACCTACCCGAGATCTCGGATCCTCGCGTCCGGATCGCGCTCGAGCTCGCTTCGACCCTCCTGCTCTTCCGGACCGCCGACCGGGCGCTCGAAGGGCTGCGGCTCGAGTCCAGGCTCGCCAGCCACGAGCGTTCGCAGGTCGAGCGGGAGGTCCTGCGGGTTCTGTTGGAGCGCCGGGGACGATATCTGCGACGCCGGGAGGTCCATGCCGAGTTGACCCTGCCCGATGCGCCGACCCCTGCGAGGGTCGGACAGGTTCTGGCCCAGCTCCATTCCGAAGGTCTCCTGCTGCGGGTCCAGGGCAGGGCCCAGGGGAGCTCCGCGACCTCCTTCTACTGTCTGTCGCCCCGTGGGCTGGACCTCTGCCGGCGACTCCAGGTCGATTCCTCCCCCATCCGCCAACCTGCGGAAGTCGTCGCGGCTGTGGCCAGCTCCCCCGCTGGGGAGGCGGCTGTCCTCGAGACCGGGGTGAGCCAGGTTCTCGACTATCTCCATCAGGCCACCCAGATCGTCCAGACGTTCGTCCAGAACACAGGGGCCGTCCCGACCGCAGAACAAGAGGAAGAGGTCAAGGCCGAGCCCGCTGCGGCCGAGTCCTTCATGGCGCTCTGAGCAAGCTCCCTTTCACGCCTTCAACGAGCTTCTACCGCGGCAACGGCACGTCCAGCGCCGGGTTGGCATCGAAGAAGCTGGCCGGGATCAGGCGGAAGCCCACGTTGGTGGTCGGCATGACAGGCCACTCCTCCGGCCGCGGGATGTGGGTGACGTTCATGGTGTACCAGAGCACCACGTCCGTGTTCTCGATCGACTCGTTCTTGGAGGTGTAGAGCGGCAGGCCGTCGCCTCCCTCGCTCTGGTTCGGATAGTCGCCGGCCGCATACAGCTCCCCCGGCCGGTAGCGGGTGACCCAGATATGATGGTCCATGAAGCCGGCCCGCCTCCGGGCCAGCGACCCCTCCAGGGCGTAGGGGACCGAGTTCGGTCCCGGCACCAGGATAAAGCCACGCTCCTGGCCGAGCGAATTCTTCTGCACCGGATTGAGGACTCGCCAGGTGCGGGCGTCGGCAAGGCTCATGTCGCGCTGGGCGTCCTTCTCGCGCGGCAGGACCTTCTCCTCCATGACCATGGCGGTGCCCGACGGGTTCTCCGGCCCCGGCGGCATGGAGTGCGTGTTCATCTCGGCGACTGAGTTCCCGGTGCCGTAGACGTCGAAGTCCAGCCGGAAGTTGAGGATGTGCTGGTGGTGCGGGGCGACCACCCGGCGCGCCACGAGGTGCCCGCTCGCGTCGTGGGAGTGGGTCTCCTGGACGATACCCTTGGGAAGCATAATGCCGGTCAGGCCGGCCTCCACCGTGATCGCTGCGTCCTGGCGGAAGATCCAGTTGATCGAATAGTCGTAGTTGCCCACCGTGGCGATCGAGAAGACCACCAGCTCACGTCCGCGGCGGGATTCGTTGTTCCACTGGTCGCCGCCCGTCTCCCAGTGCTTCCAGAGGAGCCCGCCGTCCCGTTCATAGATCCCGACGACGTTCTGGTACACCACCGGCCGCCCCAGGTCGTTCGCGAAGACGGTGTTGAACAGCACGGCGTTTTCAGGGGCGTCGAGCTTGGGCGCGATAGTGCCCGAGCTCTTGCCCACCCCGTATTCGCCGACGTCGAAGGCGCAGCGCCAGTTCCAGTTCCCCGCGGGGTCGCCGTACGGCACGGCCATCTCCGAGAAGGAGGCGCGATAGAGGACCGGTTGCGGCTTGCCCTTCGGGTCCTCGTAGCTCACCAGATAGAGAACGAGACCCTCCCGCGGGTGCATCAGGTAACGGAAGCGCCATTTCTGCCAGGAAACCTCGTTGCCGCGGACCTCGAAGCTCGGGCCCTCGGGCTGAGTGATCGAGAGCGGCCTCGGGGGCTCCCGCAGCTTGCCGAGGCTCTCGCGGATGGAGGCCTCGTCGAAGTCCTGGCCGGGACCGGGCAGTGGCGGGTCGGGGGTGTTGGTGCAGCTCCAGGACCTCCCGGCTGTTCAGGTCCACCAGGGCGGTGATCCCCTCGACGGGCTGGCCGTAGAAGTTGGCGGCGTCGGCCTGATAGTAGGTCAACCCACGCAGCAGCCTCCGTCCCCGGTACTGCTCGGGGACCGTGCCCACGGCCCAATAGTCGATCGTGACGTCGTCGGGCGACAGGCCGCGGGCCTCGACGGCCGCGTTCCAACCCTCATCGTCCCGGAGGACCTCTTCGAGGATGTCGCCGTCCTCCTCGAGCACCATGGGCTGGACTCCCGGGACCTCCTTCCAGGAGTCGACCTTGGGGCTGTTCAGATCCTTGACGTTGACCAGGGCTTCAAAGGTCTTGTTCGTCTTCCGGTCGTAGAGGATCGCGAAGACCTGCCGGGTGAACGAGCGGCCACCCTGGTACCTCAGGATCTCCTGCTTGGGAGGATCGTTCAAGGACATCTGGGCGAAGGCCGCGCCCGGAGGAAAGCCCGGCCTGGCATGGAGAGCGCGGGACGCCGCGCGGATCTCGTCAGCGCTCAGCGGATCGAGGGGATGGGTGGCCTGCTGCGCCGTGCCGGGCACCGGTCCTCCCAGGAGCAGAACAAGGGCGACCGTCCAGAGCAAAGCCTGCAGCCTGACTGCTTGCATCGATATCTCCTTCTCGGGATACATTCTTGCGCGAGCTCGGGGGAGCTTATGGGGCCGGAAAGACAGCGTCAAGGGAGGATTCATGTCCTAGAATCGGCTCCGCGAAACGGTTTGCTCAAAGATGTGGAGGAGAGACCCGATGCAATACAGAGCGCTGCTTGTGCTGGTCTCCTGTCTGTGGCTCGCTCACCCTCTCGCCGCCCAGCCCGGCGGCGCGGCCAGGCCGGACGGCACCCTCGTGGCGCAGTCCCCCTGTACGCTCCACGCCGTGACCTATGAGGAGCTCGCAGCACGCACCGCCGCCGAGGTGAAGAGCCAGCTCGAGCTGCTCGAGGCGCGGGCGCGCGAAGCGGCAGCGGCCGGGGCCGAGCTCCCGAACCTCCAGCGGGTCCGCGAGGAGCTGCTGGCGAGAAGGCCGCCTTGGCAAGAAGGCTTCGAGAAAGCTTTCAGGAACGGCAAATACGAGTGCCTGAAGATCCGCTACCTGAGCGACGGCCTGCAGGTGGCAGGCTTCCTCTTCAAGCCCGCGGGCACGCCGGAGCGACGTCTCCCCGTGGTGATCTTCAACCGGGGCGGGAACCAGGCGTTCGGCCAGCTCGAAGAGGAACGGATGATCGGCTTTCTGCAGTTCCTCGAAGCCGGCTACGTGGTCGTCGCTTCGCAGTACCGCGGCAACGGCGGCGGAGAGGGGCGCGAGGAGTTCGGGGGCGCGGATGTGCGGGACGTCCTGAACCTGATCCCGCTCATCCGTTCCCTCGGGTATGCCGATCCCGGGAACGTCTTCCTCTACGGGCATTCCCGCGGCGGCATGATGACGTACCTGGCACTGAAGCAGCACATCCCGGTCAACGCGGCCGTGGTCGGCGCGGGCCCCACGGACCTCGAAGCCACCGCCAAGCACCGGCCCGAGATGCAGGAGGTCTATGCCGAGCTCATCCCGGACTACGCCACCCGCAGGTCCGAGGTTCTCCGCGAGCGCTCGGTCCTCCACTGGGCGGACCGGATCGAGGTCCCCGTGCTGATCCTGCACGGCACAGCCGATTGGCGCGTCGATCCTGCGGAAGCCCTACGGCTCGCCTCCCGGCTCCAGGAGCTCGGCAAGACCTACAGCCTGACCATGTACGCCGGCGACGACCACGGCCTCTCCCGCAACCGCGAGGACCGCGACCGCCGCATCCTCGAATGGTTCCAGGCGTACAGAAAGCCGGCAGAGAAGCCAAAATGAGCTTGCTGTGCTCGCAAGCCTGCGATCACTCCAAGGCGTCGTCCTCGCTTTTTGCCTTCTCCATCGCTTCCGGCTCGAGCTCCTCCGCGCTGCGGTTGAGCCGGATGAACACGCCCCACGCCGCGAGCAGCGCAGCCGTCGCAAGACCGATCGTCGAGGCCTGGGGCAGGCGCGCCGGGTCGTCATGGATGAGGCGGAACACGGCGACCAGGGTCTCGATCGAGAGCGACACGATGACCACGATCAGAAACCGTGAGAGGAAGCGCCGCACCCGGGTCGGTGCGCTCATGTGCGCTTCCCGCTGGACCTCCTCTTCGAGGATCGTCTGTCCCAGCTCGAGCGAGGCGACCGCGATCGTCAGCAGCCCGATGGCCTCGAGGACTGCATTGAACCGGACTCTCGGCTCCAAGCCGGCTCCAAGCACGACGCCTTCCCAGAGCTCAAGGACGGCGAAGGCGATCAAGGCGATCCCACAGCCGAAGAAGAGGAGAGAGATGGCTGAGTATCCGGCTGCGAAAAGATATCGCACAATCCTCATCGTCGGGACCTCCCGTAGAATCGCGTTGTCTGCCTCGGATTCGTCCTCGAATCTGCGCGCCAGCCGCAGCTTACCCGATCCGCGGCTCTGAGCTAAGGGATCTCAGTTTCGGCTTTTCAACGGCGGCTTTGCGAAGGATCTGGGGGCAGGGAGGCTGCGAGCCCGTTGCGGTCGTGCTTCCGGGATCGGCCTACTGGTTGTAGTCCTCGGTGGCTGCCACCTGCTGAGCCGGCGCCATCGAATTCTGGGCCTCCCGCTCCGCGGAGCGGACGAGCTGCTCCGCGGAACGGGCCATCCAGCCGCGGAGCGGGCCGTCCGCTCCGGGATCTGAGCCACTCGCTCCGTGGAGCAGGCCGCCCAGACCAGAGCGGATCACCCAGGCCATGGAGCGGATCACCCAGGCCATGGAGCGGGCCACCCAGACCATGGAACGGGCGCTCACGCCACAGTGTGGACAATCCGCTCCGCGGAACAGGCGACCTGTTCCGCGGAACAGACGGTCCGCTCCGCGGAGCGGATCGCCCACAAAAGCATCCGGAACCTCCAGGAATCGGCTGGCGCCGCTCCAGGAGACGAGCGGCTCGCAGGCTTTACGGAGCGAGAGCTTCATGAGGCGATCCGGCTGCTCGCTGATCCGGAGCGGCCCTACCGCTCCGGCATTCAGGACACCCCCAAACCAATCGCGTCCAGCCCCACGCCGGTCAGCTCCAGCGCTACCCCTGTCCCTCCGGGAACCGCGAGCGCACCTTACCTTGTTAGAAGTCGTTCAACCGCCTCAAGGAGGAGACAATGAACAGAGCCACCGTCCACCTTCGGTGGCGGGCTCACGGACGCGCCGCCCTGGACCACCCTGGAGCTGACCTACTTCGACAACTCGCCGTCGAGCGCCATCGCCGCCGTCCTCTGGCGGGTGAATGCCTGCACCGGGGCCACGACCCCTCTCTGCACCGTCAGCAACTTCCCCGCGGGGTCGATCAACTTCGGCACGAGCCTGTACTTCGTCGAGGTCCGGCTGTCCCGCAGCGTGGCCGCCGTCACTCCACAGGTCATCGGCCTTAGGCTCTTCTAAGGCCTTCTAAAGGTGGACAGGGCCCCCGCCCGAAGTGGCGAGGGCCCTGTCCCCAGCGCTCTTCGGCACCCGAATTAGTGGCTGTACCTGTCCTGGTTTTCCTCGACACGGTCGGCAGCGTCAGCCCCATTGACAGCGGCGATGTGTATACATAGGCTATCCCGCGAGGGAGAAGCTCGCCATGACCATCGCCAAAGTTCAAAAGTGGGGCAACAGCCAAGGTCTGCGCCTGCCCAAGCACGTCCTCAACCTGACCGACATTGCACTGGGCGACGAGGTCGAAATCATCGCCGGGGATCATGAGATCGTAGTCAGGAAGGTGCGGCGATCCAAGTACGATCTCTCCGAGCTGGTCGCTCGGATCCCGAAAGGCTACAAGACGCAGGAGGTCGACAGCGGGCCACCAGTCGGCAAGGAGGAGTGGTAGGTGCCCCGCTACATCCCGAAGAAGGGCGACTTCATCACCATTTCGTTCGACCCGCAGGCGGGTCACGAACAGAAAGGACGCAGGCCGGCGCTGGTGCTCAGCAACGATCTGTTCACCAAGCATACCGGCCTGGCGATCGTCTGCCCGGTGACCAACACGGATCGTGGATACCCTTTTCATCTGCCGGTACCCTCTACGTCGTCCGTGATCGGTTTCGTTATGGTCGAGCAGGTGAAGTCGATGGACTTTGCGATGCGTCGCGCCAAGCTCATCGAGCCGGCGCCGACTGAATTCGTCGAGGACGTTCTCGACCTTCTCGACGTCTGTATACGTTAGCCGCAGCCACGCTAGGGACGCATCATCGTGGCGCGGGCTGCGGAAATGCGCGCTCAGATCCTGCGCGGTTCGCAGATTCACCCGGCGCCCACCCAGCGGCCGCGACAGCGCCTTCTCGATAGCTGCCAGCCCCAGCAGGCCTGGGCCCGGCCTGGGCCGCGTCTGCCTGACGCTGCCCCCGAGCTCGTAGTACACTCTACCGGGCAGCATGCTGCCCCGACGGGGTCCAGCCAGGGAGAAACACGAATGCCGGTCATCCATGCCGTCTATGAGAACGGGGTCTTCCGTCCCACAGAGCCGGTAGACCTGCCGGAATCGAGCGAGGTCGAGGTCGAGCTGCGGAGCGTAGCGCCTCCGGCCGAGAAGGAGCGCCTGGACGCCATCTACGCCGTCCTCGAAGCCAGGTTCGAGTCCGGAGAAACTGATGTGGCGGCCCGGCACAACGAGCATCAGCCTTGACCGTCTCCCCGGTTTTCCTCGACACGGTCGGCTTACTGGCGCTTTGGGACCGAAGCGACCAGTGGCATCCCGCCGCCGTGAAGGCATTCCAAGAATTTTCCAAGGAGCGGGCGACTTTGTACACCACCTCCCTTGTCCTCTTGGAGTGCGCGAACGCCGCAGCTCGGCGCCCCCGCGCGACCGTTGCAGCCCTCTGGAAGGAGATGGGGGCGGCAGGGCGTGCCATCCAGCCAACCGAAGAGGATTGGCAAGACGCATGGTCCGCCTATGAACAAGGGCCCATAGGTGGGCCGGGTGTCGTGGACTTGATCTCTTTCCGACTCGCGTCAGCCGCAGCATACCCGGACCCGCACCTCCGCTCCGGCGCGAACCTCAGCGAGGGCGCAGGCCCCAAGCGGCTCGCCATCGACTGTCACATCCACCTCCCCCCCAGCCATCCCCGCCACCCGTTCGATCTCGACGTGCAGCCGGGCACCACGCCAGGGACGCATCATCGAAGCTCGGTTCCAACCCGGCGGCAGGCAGGGATCGAAGCGCAGGCCTTCCCAGGTGGGACGGACGCCCAGGACCCATTCCGCGATCACCCGCGGCAGCCAGGCGGCGGAGCCGGTGTACCAACTCCAGCCGCCGCGGCCGGGGTATGGCGAATCGGGGCCGTCGATGTTGCCGGGTAGGACGTAGGGCTCGGCCCAGAAACGCTCGGGGTCCTTGAGGGCGGGATTGATCGCGGTGAGCAGCCGGCCTAAGAGATCGGCGTCCCTCATCTTCGCTGCTGCTGCGATTGCCCAGGTGGCTGCGTGGGTGTAGATGCCGCCGTTTTCCCGCAGGCCCGGGGCGTAGCGGGTGATGTAGCCGATGGTCTCGTCGGGCTCGTTGTAGGCCGGCGCGAGGAGCAGAGAGCCCGCTTCGGTCACCAGGTACTCTTTGACCGCGGCGAGGCAGGCTTTCGCTCGCTCCGGCGGCGCGATGTCGTTGAGAATTGCCCAGGTCTGAGCGTTGAGGAAGATGCGGCCGGCACGGTTCTCGGCGCTGCCGATCCAGGTGCCGTCGTCGCGGGTGGCGCGGCGGTACCAGCCGCCGTCCCAGGCGTGCCCGTTGATGGCTGCCACCAGCGCCTGCCGGCGCGCCGCGAGATCCTCCGCCCGCTCCAGATCACCGCGGCGGCGGTGGATCTCGCTCCAGTCGGCCAGGAGGCCGGCGAGGAACTGCGCGAGCCAGACCGACTCTCCTCGCTCCTGGAGGCCCAGCGCTGACAGGCCGTCGTTCCAGTCGCCTCCGCCGATGAAGGGCAGGCCCCTCGGCCCGGTGCGGGCGAAGGTGCGGGCGAAGGCGCGTTCGACGTGGTCGAGGAGCGGGTGCGGCTCGGGGTCGTCGAGGTAGGGCGTGCGATCGTCGAGGATGGTGAAGTCGCCGGTTTCCTTGAGGTAGTTGGCGGTGACGAAGGCGAGCCAGAGCAGGTCGTCGGTCATCTTCGTGATGTGCCCCTGCTCGGAAAGCGGGTGCCACCAGTGGTAGACCGAGCCGTCGGCGAACTGGTGCGCGGCGTGGAGGGCGATCTGCTGCCGGCAACGCGGCGGCTCGATGGTGAGCCAGACCTGCGAGTCCTGGAGCTGGTCGCGGAAGCCATAGGCGCCACTCTGCTGGTAATAGCCCGCGCGGCCCCAGAGTCGGGCTGAGATGGCCTGGTAGCGCAGCCAGTCGTTGGCGAGGAGGTCGAGCTGCGGCTCCGGCGTCTCGATGCGATGCGTGGCGAGGCGGTCGTGCCAGCCGGCCACGGCTGCGGCCAGGGAGGCGTCCATGAGGTCCGGTGCGGCGAAGCGCCGGGCCAGGACCGCAGCCTCATCGCGATCCTCGGCGGTGGCCAGGACAAACCCGAGATCGAACGCGCCGCAGCGGCGATGTCCACGTCGCAGCGCAACGCGGCCACGGGGTCGTAGTGGCGGCCAAAGAGCGCGGGCCATGAGGCATCACTGCTCAGGGCCGCCGGCCGCCGCCAGTCGCCGTAGCGGCCGAGGAAGGCCATCTTGTCGCCCTCGGCCGCGGCGACCGGCGCGGTGGCCGCGAAGGCGCTCCAGTACGGGAAGCTCCGGTTCCAATGCCCCCAGCGCGGCGAGGGCAGGTCCCACATGTGGCTGCCGGCGGTGATGACACCGGCAGGATCGAAGCCGGTCTCCAGGAAAAGCTTTTGAAACTCGCGCCGGGGCGCTGGTGCCACGCCGCAGTTCCATTCGAGGTAGGCGACCGCGGAGAGCCGGCGCGGCCGCCCGCTGGTATCTTCGAGACGCAGCCGCCACAGCTCGACGGTGGCCTCGGGATCGACCGACAGGGTCCAGTGCGCGCGCAGGCCGCGGTGCTCGGTCTCGAAGGTGGTATAGCCGAACCCGTGACGGCAGGCGTAGCGATCGTAGGCCGGCCAGCAGGGGGCGGGCGCGAGCGACCAGACCTCGTCCGTATCGCGGTCCCAGAGATAGAGGAAACGGCCGGAGCGGTCTTCGGTAAGATCCTGCTGCCAGCGCACGAGCACCGCCAACTGGGAGTTGTCGATCCAGGAGAAGCCGCTGCCGGTCTGCGAAACGGCGAGGCCGACGCGCGGGTTGGCAATGATATTGATCCAGGGCCGCGGCGGCCGGGGATCGGTGATCACGTACTCGGTGCCGTCGTCAGAAAAGTGACCGTACCGGCTCATGGCGCCCCTCCACCGGCGGACCCCTCACCCCCCTGGCCCCCCTCTCCCATCGCCCCCCCACCGACCGGGAGAGGGGGGAAAAAGACAGATAAAGAAGGGACCGGGTGCGTGGAAAGTCTTTCTCCCCTCTCCCGGGGGAAGGGGGGGCGATGGGAGAGGGGCCGGGGGTGAGGGGCCGCCCCGTCCAGATCGACCGTGGCCGGCAGACGCCGCACGACCACCGGGCCTCCCGCCGGCTGTCCCTCGAGGGGCCAGGTGAGCACGATGCCTCCGGGCGGGATCTCGGTGCCGCTCGCGATCGAATATCGGACGCCTTTTCCGTGGCGGGTCAATGTGAAACTCAGGGGCCCCCACGGCGTGGCCAGGTTGCGCACGGCGATCCCTTCCGGCCGCGCGAGCCACTCCGCCGGCACTCCCGCGCCGAGGACGAGCGCCTGGTCGGAGTCGCGCTCGTAGGCGAAGAGGTCGAGGAACGAGCGCATGAAGTCCGAGGCGACCCAGGTGTGCGGGAGGTCGCCCTGGAAGCCGGGAGCGCGCGGGTCGCGGCGCACCACCTCGGGCCACTGGTTCCAGCCCGGGGGCCGCCGGTCTTTCATGAAAAATTCGAGCAGCTCGTGGGCGCGGTCCTTCCAGCCGAGGCGCACGAAAGTGCCCACGACGCGCAGCTCGTAGGGGGTGTAGCCCTCCCAGTCGGTGGCGGTCCTGCGCCGCACGAATTCCCGCCAATAGCGCTCGAACGTCTGTTCCAGCGCGGGCCGCGGCAGGTGCTCGAGCTCGCCGCCGGGGCTGATGGCGGTGGTCGTGGAGGTGGCGTCGAAATCGGCCAGCTCGGCGGAGCCGGGGATGTATTCGATCCTGGCCTCGGAGATCACTCGGTCGAGCGAAGCGTAGAGATCCGCACGGAATTCGTCGCGAATCGCGGCCCAGCGGGTGGCTTCGTTCTTTTTCCCAAGAACCTGGGCGAGGTCCACCGCGTCCTTCAGGCCCTTCAAGGCGAAGAAGTCGTCCCAGTACGAGTGAACGGGACGAGCCGAGTAGCCTTCGTGGCTGATCGATTCGGGGAGAAGGCCAAAATACTTGCGTTTGTCGGCCTGCCGGTATTCGCCGGTGCGGCGCTGGCTGCGCAGCTCGTCGATGTAGGCCACAGCCTTCTCGACATGCGGCCAGACCTTCTCCACCGTCGCGCGGTCGCGTGTGAAGCGCCAGTATTCGGCGATCAGGAAGATAAGCTCGCCGTGGCTGTCGTTCTCGGGCACGGGATCGGCGCCGCGGGCGTCCACGCAGCAAGGGACCTTGCCGTTCGCAAACTGGTATGGCGCGTACCAGAGGATGAGGTCACGGGCCTCTTCAGAATGACCGGCGCGCAGCAGGGCCGAAGAGGTCAGCGAGCCGTCACGTATCCAGGTACGGGCGTACGCGCGGGAGCCTGGCTGGATGGCAGGGCCGTCGCGATTGATCAGGATATGGGCGATGGATGTCTTGAAGGTGTGGACGAGGGGGACCGCGGCGGGTGGGAGATCGATCTCGACGCGGTCGAGGCGTTTGTGCCAATAGGCGGCCGGCCCCTCACCCCCGGTCCCTCTCCCATCGCCCCCCCTTCCCCCGGGAGAGGGGAGAAAACCGTTCCAAGGCATAGCTGATTGGCCAGGTTCCCCCGGTTGTTGTATGAAAGAGCCTCGGAGAGGCTCAGGCGTGTAGCCCGGGGTCAAAGCGACGAAGGAGCGGCGACCCCGGGTAAGGAGGTACCAATTTTTTCCCCAAGCCCCGGAGGGGCGGCAGCAAACCCGTGCCCGGCCGAATGTGCCGCCGCCCCTCTGGGGCTTGGGAATATCATCCGTTTCTCCACCCGGGGTCGCCGCTCCTTCGTCGCTCTGACCCCGGGCTACATGCCGTGGCCCCTCTGGGGCCTTTCCCGTGCCAAATGACACAGTAATATCCACGCTTCGTTCTCCGCCCTGTGGCACATCGAAGTCCCAGGCCAAGGCTCCCGAGGCGTAGCCGAATGGATCGGTGATCGAAGACACAGCGGGGAGCTTCCCTTGCCGCAGGTGCTCGACGATTTCGCCGCCGTCAAATGTGGTGACGCCGAAGGCATCGGGCCGGCTTTCTGGGATCACAATCCTCTCGCCATTGATTACGGCGCGATGGCCGTCCCAGGCGATCTCGCGGATGGACGAGACACCGCCCGGTTGATTGAGGAACTGCGTGGGCGGGTTCACCTGGAAAGGACGAAGGGCCAGAAAGAGGCGCAGGCGCTTCGCAGCAGCGCCTTGATTACGGACACGATAGCGGGCTGATAATCCGGAGCCTGAGGCGAAGGCGGTGACCTCCAGGGAGAGATTGCCGCGCGTCCAGGTGACGGTGGGAATCGGCAGGTATCCCTCTGCCAAGCTCTGCGCCGTCTCGACGCCGCTCCAGGTGATCAATTCGCCATCCAGGAAGAGGACGGGCTCGATCGAGAAGGCCCCCTGCCCCACTTCCAGGGCGCCGTCCTCGCCGAGCAACCCCTCCTCGTTGTCGCCGTCGAGGCCGACGACGGTCCAGTAGGCCTGCTCTCCGGAGAAGGCGCGGGGATAGGAGCCTCGCGGGGCGTCCTTCGCGATCATCTCGAAAAAGGCGTTGATGGTGGGTGCCCAATCGAGCGGCTTGACGTCGAGGTTCTTGATTTTTCCTGGGCCGTCCAGGAGCCGCAGGCGCAGATGGCGCGATTCGATCTCGGGAGTGTAAAGGTAATCCCGGCCGCCGTTGCCGCCTTCGACCTGGCGCAGCGTCTTCCATGTTTTTCCGTCATCCGAAATCTCGACGGCATAGCGGGCTGCGGCGGCTCCCTGCTCCCAATCGATCACCAGACCGCCGTATTCGAGGTCTTCCAGGAAGTCCCAGGCGGTCCAGCCGGGGCCAGAGGTCACGGTCGGCGTGCGGTCGTATGGATGCGCCGGCGGCAGCTCGCGCAACGTCAACTCGTCGAGGAGCACGGTCCCCTTGCCGCCGGTGCCGGCCGTGATTGCGAATTCCAGGGCCGCCACCTTGCGGATCTCGCCGCCTCCGGCAGGTCCCCAGGCGAACTGGATGTGCCGTTTCTTCAGGCGGATCCTGGTCCATTCGCGCGGAAACTCGAAGCGCTGCCGGTTGACCCACCAGACGTTCTGGTTCGTGGGATCGATCAGCTTCACCTCGAAATTGTTGATCGGCGCCTCGGCGCGCACCTGGAAAGAGATCTCGTAATTCTCCGGCAGCTCGAACGGCAGCTCCTGGCGGGCCACGGCATAGCCCGCGCCGCCGTGGAAATCGAAATCCAGGCGCAACGCGCGGCCGCTCGTCCCCTCGGCTTGCGAAAGGGTCAGCGAGACACCGTCGGACGGAGTGCTCTTCCAGCCTGCGATGTCCTCGAAATCGTCGAGGACCCGGGTGGATGCCTCCGCGGCTCCCAGGAGGAGGAGAACAGCGCAGAGAATGAAGAACCTCACCCCCTAGCCCCCTCTCCCATCTCCCCTCCACCCCCCGCCGGGAGAGGGGGAACGCGTCCGGAGCCGTTCCGCGAGCTCGCCACACAGGCATCAACAACGTCCCCCCTCTCCCGGGGACAGGGCGGGCGGGAGATGGGAGAGGGGGCTAGGGGGTGAGGCCTCACTCCTTGACGCTCCCCATCAGGATGCCCTCGATATACGACCGCTGCACCGCCAGGAAGAGGAGCAGCGCCGGCAGCACCGTGACCACCGCTCCCGCCATCATCAGCTCGGTGTCCTGCACGTGCTCGCCCGACAGGTTGGCAAGCGCGACCGGCAGGGTGTATTTGTTCTCGTCGGTCAGCACGGTGAGGGGCCACATGAAGTCGTTCCAGGCGGTGAGAAATGTGAACACACCCAAGGTGACGAGGATCGGCCGCAGCAGCGGCAGAACGATCGTCCAGTAGATGCGGAGCTCCGAGGCGCCCTCCAGGCGCGCCGCGTCGAGCAGCTCGTCGGGGATGCCCAGGGCGAATTGTCGGATCAGAAAGATGCCGAAAACAGTGGCGATCGCCGCTACGATCACGCCGCCAAAGGAATTGACGAGGCCGAGCGCACGGATCTCCAGGAAGAGCGGCAGCACGGTGACCTGCGGCGGCACGATCAGGGTCGCCAGCAAAATCGCAAAAAGCTTCCCGCGTCCGCGGAAGCGCAGCTTGGCGAAGGCATACCCCGCCATCGAATTGCAGAGCAGCGAGACGACCATGATGCTCGTCGACAGGAACAGGGTGTTGGCGAGGGTCCGGCCGAGGGCGAGGCGCGAGAAAAGCGTCTCGTAGTGCTCCAGGGTCGGCCGCGACGGCAGCAGACGCACCGGCAGGGTCATGGCCTCGCCCGCGGGCATCAGCGACGCCGAGACCATCCATAGCAGAGGCAGAGCGGTGAGCAGCGCGAGGAGCAGCAGCGTGCCATTGACGGCCAGCATTGCGATCCGGCGGCGGGTCATTCTCTCCACCTCCGGAACGCCGCCTGGAGGCCGGTGGCGCCGATGATCATCGCGAACAACACGAAGGCAATGGCCGCCGCGTGGCCGAGGTTCCACCAGCGGAATCCTTGCTGATACATCAGGAGTGTGATCGATGTCGTCGCGTAGAGCGGGCCACCGCGGGTCATCACGTACGGCTCGGCGAAGATCTGGAACAGGCTCACGGTCGTGATTACTCCCACGAAGAGGGTGGTCGGCATCAGCAGCGGCAGGGTGATGTCCCGGAGCTGCCGCCACGGGCCCGCGCCGTCGAGCTGCGCGGCCTCGTAGAGCGACTCGGGGATGGTCTGGAGCCCGGCCACGTAGATGACCAGGGCATAGCCGAAGCTGCGCCAGACCGCGAGCAGGGTGATCGCCACCGTCGCCCAGGCCGGATTGCCGAGCCAGTCGATGGGCGGTAGGCCGATGAGGCCCAGCATCTGGTTGATGAGGCCATAGCGCGGGTGGTACAGGTAGCGAAAGACGATGGCCACGGCTACGAGGGTGGTGACCATCGGCGCGAAATAGATCGTGCGGAAAATGCCGCGGAACCGCGCCAGCTTCGAGCTCACCAGCAGCGCGCCGCCGAGGGCCAGCGCCAGCGTCAACGGTACGCCGATCACGACGAAGACGACAGTGTTGCGGAGCACCCGCCAGAACAGCGGGTCCTGGAGCAGCCGGAGGTAGTTCTCCAGGCCGACGAAGCGGGCGTTTTTCGGGTCGGCCACGGCATAGATGTCGAAGTCGGTGAGCGACAGGAAGAGCGCCGCGACGAGCGGCAGGGCGAAAAACAGGGCGATGGCGCCCAGGGCGGGAGAGAGCAGCATCCAGGCCGCCCGCCGCTCCGCCCGCGAGCCGCGCCGCTCCTCCATTGCCTCCGGAGTCACGGCCTCTTCTCCTCCGCGGCGCGATCGAGCAGCCAGCGCCGCTTTTCGAGCATCCGGTCGACATCGGCGTCAAGGGCGGCGAGCGCCTCGTCGAGGTCCCGGTTGCCGCGCATCACCTGCTCGGCGGCTTCGGCCACCCGGGTGGCGATTCGTTCCCACTCCGGCACCTTCGGGGTCGAGACCGCTCGTTCGAGCTGGGCCAGGAACGACGCGGCCCTGGGGTCCGTGGCGAGCCCAGCCAGCTTCCACGCTGAGGGCCGGGCCGGCAGGTCTCCCGACAGCTCGTAGAAACGCGCCTGCTGCACCGGCTCAGAAAGGTATTCCAGCCATCGCCACGCCGCGTCCGGCGACTTGGCGCGCCGGAAGAGGACGAGGCTCGAGCCGCCCGCGAGCGAGGCGCTTGGATAGGGCATCCCCTCCTCGGGCGGTGGCAGCGGCGCCGTGGCCCAGCGGTCCTGCATGTCTGCCGGCAGGCGGTTCCTGAATTCGCCGAGGTTCCACGGGCCGGTGATCACCATCGCGAAATATCCCTCGGCGAGCTGCTGGTACATGTTGGCAACGCCTTGCAGGTCGAGGGCCGGGGCGAGGCCGCTCTTGTAGAGGTCGATGTAGAAGGCCATGGCCTCGCGGAAACGCGGATCGCGGAAGGCGCCGTGCCGGCCTTCCTTGTCCAGGAGACCGGCGCCCGCCTGCAGGCCGAAGATCACCGGCTGCTGCCATTCGTCGATGGGCAGCAGAATGGCAAAACGATCGGGCCCGCCGCGCTGTTTGATGCGCACCATGGCTTCGCGCCACTCGGCCCAACTCCGCGGCGGCCACGGCGCGCCAGCGTCCGCCACCAAGTCGGTCCGATAGAAAAGCAGGCGCGTGTCGACATACCAGGGGACCCCCCAGGTCTCGTTATCGATCACATTGGTGTCCCAGATGCCCGGAAAGAAATCGCCGCGCACTGTTGCGGAGTGCGCGACCCGCGCGCCGAGAGGCGCCAGGGCGCGCAGCGAGACAAGCTCGGGGATCCAGGTGTTGCCGAGCTGGGCGGCATCGGGCGTGGCATTACCCACGTAGGCGGTGAGCAGCTTTTCATGAGCGGCCGACCAGGGGACCTGTTGCACCTCTACCCGGATCTCGGGATGCCTCCGCTCGAACTCCGGCACCAACTCGCGCACCACCTCTCCTTCGCGGCCGAAGGCCCAGAAGCGGACCGTGGTGCGCTCATCCGCCTGGCCGCTATTGCAGGCCGTGGCGAGCACCGCCAGGAGCCCGCAGGCCAGCGCAGCCCTCACTCCAGCCATCCACCCGTGAAGCCGGCGCGGCGCAGGCCACGCACAATATGGGGATTCCCGCGCATCACCTTCCAGATCAGGCCGCTGCGGTGGTTTTCGATCATCGCCACGATCGGCCCCTGGTCGATGCCGAGATAGTCGCCGTTGAACCAGCCCACTCCGGGCACCACCCGGCCGTGCTGCGTGGGCCTCGCGACGTCGAGCGTCGGATTGAACGAGTCGAGGAAGCCATACTTGGTGAAGAGATGCTCGCCCCAGCGGCGGCGCATCTCTTCGATCGCCGGCACGACGACCTCGGGCGCGAACGCGATAGAAGAGGCGGCGGCGGTGGGCGCGATCGTGCCGTCGTCGCGGATCTCGCCCAGGGCCGCGCCGCGCGCCGCATAAGTCATGAAATGGATTTTCTTTCCATCGATCGTGAGGTCGGCGTCCAGCGGACCGTCGCAGGCGGTGAGCCCCCAGACGTTCTCGCCATAGCCGCGAAAGCCGCCCGGGTTGGCGATGGCATAGGCGCTCTGCGACAGGGTGGCGCGGCGCGCATTCTCGAAATAGTCGATGCCCCGGCCTCGCATGTAGGCGTCGCGGATGCCGCGAAAATCGATCCATACGTGTGAATACTGATGTCCGAAGAGAGGCGCGAAATTCACGTGCTCCTGGCCATGGAAGGTCCCCCACCGATAGGTGCGGGTCCACTCCTCCCAGGCCGCCGGTTCGATCGGATGGGTCGGCGATCCCAGGGCGAGGACGTAGAGGATCATGGCCTCGTTGTAGCCGCGCCAATCATAGGTATGGAACCCCTGCTCGGGAGTCCAGCCCATGGAGACCAGCGGAGCCCGCGGCTGGATCCAGGTCCAGTCCGCGCGCCGGTAGAGGTCCTCGGCGAGCGAGCGGATTTCCGCCTCGCCGGGATCGTTGCGATCGAAATAGGACTGGCAGAAGAGGGCGCCCGCCAGGAGCAGGGTGGTGTCGATGGTGGACAGCTCGACCCGCTCGAAGCGGGCCCCGGTCTTCATGTCCAGGAAGTGGTAGAAGAAACCTTTATAGGCCGTCTTGCCCGCGGGCTCGGGGCCCTGCGGCGCGTTGGCCAGGAAGCGCAACGTGGTGAGCACCCGGTCGCGGGCCTGCTCGCGCGTAATCCACCCTCTCTCGGCGCCGACCGGATAGGCGGTCAGGCCGAAGCCGACCGCGGCGACGCTCGAAAAAGAGCGGGTAGGCCAGCGGTCCGGAACCAGACCGTTCTCAGAGTTGGTCAGGTCCCAGAACCAGCGGAACGTCCGCTCCTGGAGGTCGTCGAGGAGCGCTTCTCCGCTGAGGCCTGGTGCCGGGGCCGGCGGTGCGGCGGTCGGAGCGGGCGGCGCGCAGGCGGCGCCGCCCAGGAAGCCCAACGTGAGGAGCGCGGCAAGCCGCGCCTTCCGGATCAGAAATTCACCCTCAGCCCGATCTGCTCGCGGCGGCCGAGGTTGGTGACGCAGGTCGGCTCGCCGAAGGTCGGATTCCCCTCCGGCGGGATGAAGTTGTTCAGGCAACCGAAGCTGGTCCAGTTGAAGGCGTTGAAGATCTCGCCGATGAGAGCGACCGAGGTGTCGCCGAACACAAAAGCCTTTTCCAGGCGGAAGTCGATCGAGCGGTCCGCGAAGCCCCACTTCTTCGGTGGGCGGATCGAGCGCTCGAACGGACGCGTCCGCAGGCGCGCCGGGAGATCGAAACCCTGCGAAAAATCGAGGACGTCGGTCGCCGCGCCGCTGCCGAACGAGAGGTTGGTGCCGAAGCGCAGTTCCCAGGGCAACGCGAAGATGGCGTTGGCGACGATGCGGTCGCGCTCGGAGCCGGGCACCTCGTGGCGCGGGTACGTGTCGGCGCTCGGATAGTCGAGGCTGAAGAGGTCGTTGCCGTTCTGCTCGGCCTTGCTGTGCGTCCAGGCGACGTGCGCTCCCCAGCGGCCCGTGAAGGGACGGTCGAATGTCAGGAAGATGCCGTCGTACCAGTACTGCTTCCCTTCCGGGTCGGAAACGATCACGTTGCCGAAGCCCGGCACCAGCGCCGAGCAGCAGATCCCGGTCGCCGACAGCCAGGTAAAGCCGCGGTAGCCGCGGACCTGGTTGTAGCTCAGCGAGCCGATCCAGGTGCCGAGCGCCTGGCGGAACCCGATGTTCCATTGGTTCGAATAGGGCGGCTTGGTGTCGTTGTTGAGGAGGAAGATCTCGGGGTTGGTCGCTCCCGACGCGATGAGCTCATGCAGGCCCGCGACCGTCAGAAAGCGGGGATCAAAGCGGATCGTCCCCGGCCGTCCATCGGGCGAGAACGCGATGCGGTAGACCGGGAACTGCAGGCGATAGCGCTCGTCGAGCCCGGCGTTCAGGAAGAGGCGGTCGTAGTAGCGGCCAACGCCGCCGAAGACGACCGACCGGCTGTCACCGCGCAGGTCGTACGAGAAGCCGAGGCGCGGCTGCCATGCGTTCTTGTACTGCGAGCGCTCGCTGCCGGTCGAGATGTAGCTCGCGTCTACCCTGCCGGCCAGCCCGGCCGCGATGTTGGCCGGGGTGACATAGTCGTCGTCGAGCTGGTTCGACTCGTAGTCCCAGCGCAGGCCGAGGTTCACCGTCAGGCGCGGGTTGACCGACCAGGTGTCCTGGCCGTAGATGCCGTACTGGCGGTTGTCGGCCGAGAGGAACGAGTTGCCGAAGCCGAACAGCGCCTCGAACGGCTGGTCGAACGTCAGGCCGTTCGCCGGGTCGTTGCGGAAATTGTAGACCGGGTTCCCGTTCAGGCTCTTGTTGATTTCATAACGGAGGAAGTCGACGTTGGCGCCGACCTGGAAGTTGTGATCGCCGAGCCGGTCGTACAAGGGGAAGTTGTAGTCGTCGCGCAGCTCGATCCGCTGCTGCTTGAACTCCTGGATCGTGCTGTTGCCGCCGATGCGGATGACGCCTTCGTAGTTGCGGCCCACGAGATCGGGATTGCGCGCCGTCGGGTTCCAGGCGTACTCCTGCCAACTGAGCGTCGCCTGGTTCAAGACGTTGTCGTTGTTCCACTGGTGGCGCAGCGTCGAGCTGTACACCCAGTTCTTGATGTCCGTCGCCGACTCGAACGACGTCTGGCCGCCGAAGTCGCGCGCTTCCTCCTCGCTGCGGTAGCTGCCGCTCCAGTCGACGAGCTGATTCTGCGCCGGCTGCCAGCTCAGCTTGCCGAAGCCCAGGTTCGACTCGAACGGGCTGGGAAAGACGCCGACGTACTGGCCGAACTGGCCTGCGAAATTCGCGTTGCCAAGAGTCACCGGATTGGTGGCATCTTCCTCGGTGCGCTCGTAGGAGAGGAAATAATGGAGCTTGTCTTTGATGAGCGGTCCGCCGAGCGACACTCCGGGCTGGTTGCGCTCGTAGTCCTCGTTGGTGGTCAGCGACGAAAACTGGAAATTCTTATCCAAATCCTCGACCCACTCTTTCGGCTGATAGAACCAGAAGGCCTGCCCCTTCAAGTTGTTGCCGCCCGACTTGGTGACAGCGGTAATGATCGCGCTCGATGCCTTCTCATATTGCGCGCTGTAGTTCTGGGTGATGACCCGGAACTCCTGTACGGCGTTCTGCGGGAACGGGTTGCCGCGGCTCGCGTCCTGGCCCACCACACCGCCCTGCAGCACGTCGTTCTTGAAGCTCACGCCATCGATGAAGACGTTGGTCTGCTCGGACGGCTGGGCATCGCTGGAGATCGTCTTACGCAGTGGGTCTTTCGAGAGCCGGATGCCCGGCGCGAGCGCCGCGAAGTTGAGGAAGTTGCGGTTGTCCTGCGGCAGGTTCTCGATCTGCTGCGTCGTGACGTTGGTCGCCGCCTCCGACGTCCTGGTCTCGACGAGCTGGTCGCCGACCACGGTGATCGATTCGGTGAGGACGGCCGTCGGCGTCATCACAAATGTGATGTTCAGGTTCTGGCCGACGAGGACGGTCACCGTCTCCGTGCGCGGCTCGAACCCTTCCGCCGACACCACAATAGCGTATGCACCCGGAGTGAGCCCCCCGAGTTGGAAAGATCCGTCAGGGCCGGCGTTGACGGTCTTGACGAATCCCGACTCCGTGCCGACCGCGTTGACCTCGGCGTTGGCGAGCGCGGCGTCCTGCTCGTTCGTCACCTTGCCGCGGATGGCCGCGGTGGTGCTCTGCGCCGCGGCCGTGCCGGCCCCCAGGAGCGCACCTACAAGGATCAACCCCAAGGACCTGGCGAGCGTACGCTTGCCGAAATGACTGTTCATGGTTCCGAACCTCCTTCCAGAAGAGCAGTTTTCACTAGATGTGCGCCACACGAGCCCCGCACCACCAGGGTGGGAGGCAGCGTCTCGTGGCGGGGCCCGCCGGCGCCGCGGAGCCGCATCGTCTCGAGCAGGCGCTCCAGGGCGAGCGCACCGAGCCCGGCGATCGACACGCCCACCGAGGTCAGCGGAGGGCTCATGAAGCGGGCGATCGGGATGTCGTCGAAGCCGGCGAGGGCCACCTCCTCGGGGACCTGGATGCCGGCCTGGCCCAGCGCATAGAGGCAGCCGATGGCCATGGCGTCGTTGGCCGCAAAGATGGCGGACGGCCGGGGATCGAGCGCGAGAGCCCGCTGCCCCGCCCGGGAGCCGGCCTCCTCGCCGAAATCGCCAGGGATCTCGAGCTTCCGGCGCCACCTCCGCTCCGAGGTCGCGGACCGCCTCGCGGTAGCCGCGCAGGCGCTCGCCGGCGTCGTGGTTACCGGGAGGCCCCTGGATGAACGCGATGCGCCGGTGCCCCAGGCCGATCAGATGCCGCGCCATGGCATAGGCGCCGCCGCGGTTGTCCACGTTGATGGAGTCGAACGGCAGGTCGAGCGGCGGGCAGTCGAGCAGCACGGTGGGCAACGACTCGGGCAGGTTGGCGCGCAGGGCCTCCAGGGTGCCTGGCGATGGGGTCATGAGGATCAGCCCGTCGACGCGCCCGCGCAGAGCCCGCAGCACGGCCGCGATCTCCTCGCGGTCGTTGTGCGACCCGGAGACCAGGATGTGATACCCCCGCCGCCGTGCCGCGGCGTCGATGCCGCGGATCAGCTCGGAGAAGAACTCGCCGTAGATGTCCGGCAGGAGGATGCCCAGCGTGTCGGTCTGGTTGGTCGTGAGGCTGCGGGCCGCGCTGTGCGGGACGTAGCGGAGGCTCTCCATCACCTCCCGGATGCGGAGCCGGGTCTCCTCGCGGACCGGCCCCTTGTCGTTGAGAACGCGGGACACCGTGGCCACCGAGACACCAGCCAACCGCGCCACCTGTTTGATGGTGGCGTTCGCGGTCGTCGGGTCTGTCGGTCTGTTTTGGCTCGTCATGGCGCCATGTAACCGGTTACATGAGCGTAGTGAGGTGACGAAGCGGTGTCAAGAGCGGCAGCGGGCAGTCGGCGGCGACAGCGCCCGCAACCGCCTGCCCTCCCCCCCTGGCTGTCCTCACCCACAGTCTTATACTAAACTCCGCATTGCCGCAAACCTTCTGGCGAGACGGCTCGCCAGCTTTTGTCCATGTTTCGCGACAACGGGAGATCGTAATGCCCACGAAGCCGGTCTATGTTCTGGGAACAGGAGTATCTCACGACGGTTCGGTCTGCCTTCTCAAGGATGGCCGTATCGCGGTGGCCATCGAGAAGGAGCGCGTCACCCGGGTCAAGCACGACGGCGGCAATGATGCTGCCGCCATCCAGTACTGCCTCGACGCAGCGGGGATCACGCTCGACGACCTGACGCTCGTGGTGCAGAACGCCAACTTCGGACGCTTCGAACGGGGGAATTCATTTTTCTCCGGCCCACGCCCCTTCAGAGACGGCATGGATCTGCCCATCGTGACCATTTCTCACCATCTTGCCCACGCATACAGCGCCTTGGGGACCAGTCCTTTCGCCGAGCCCAACATCCTGGTGGTTGACGGCTGTGGCAGCGGCTTGGATGAATGCGACGATTTCTCCGTGGCGGACTTCAAAGCCGTAGAGGACGTAGGCGAAGATGTCTGCCATCTCTATTTCGAAAAAGACAGCTATTACACGTATCGCGACGGCCGCCTGCGCGTCGTCTACAAGGATTTCTCACCTTGGGGCATGACGCTCAAGGACTATCCGATGCTGCCAATCACGACGAAGCACTCCATCGGAGGTGTGTACGGCGCCGTCAGCCTGTATTGCTTCCGTGAAAACATGGACCTCGGCAAGCTCATGGGATTGGCGCCTTTCGGCCGTCCAGGAGCCTTCGACGGCGAGATCTTCGAGCTGCGAGCCGGGAGAGTCTTCGTCCGCTACGACTGGATGGAAAACTTTCGGCAGCCTGCCATGAGCCCTGAGGACTTCAAACAGAGGTTCCAATACTTTGCCGATATTGCGCACTGGGTACAGAGAGAGGTTGAACGGGCCCTGCTTTATCTCGTGGAAAGCCGCTACGAAATGGGCCCGGGCGACTGCCTCGCCTATGCCGGTGGAGTCGCGCTCAACGCGGTCGCCAACGCCCTGATTTTGAAAAAATCCAGGTTCAAACAACTGTACATGGTCCCCGCGGCAGGTGACAACGGTATTTCCGTCGGCTGTGCCTACTACGGCTGGCTGGAGGTGCTGAGGAGGGAGCTCGTTCGGCATTCCGGCTCGCCCTTCCTCGGCTACCGGTACCCGGAAAAAATGGTCCGCGATTCTCTGGAGTCGGCACGCAGCGCCTCGCTCGCGACAAGTACCCAGACGGTCCGGGGTGGGATCGAGCTGCTGTTCCATCTGATCCACGATTGCCTGGATCGACAAAGGCTGGGAGGGTGGGAAGGTACTTTGACCTGGAAGGTCGAGGGCCTTGGAGATTTTGTGAGTGCGGTCGATGGCTCCTCGTGTCGTCTGCTCCAAGGGCAAACGCTCAACGGCGGAGCCGTCATTGCCGGAGACCAGCAAGCCATGGCTGGTCTTCTCTACGGCAGCCTGCACCCTGCCCAGGCCCTCGAAGGTCGTCTAATCGAGTGCACCAACCCTGACGTACTGTTGACCTTCTATAACAGCGTCGACTGGAGCCGGGTTCGCCAGGAGATCCAAAAGGGATTGACGACTGCGGGGCTGACGAACGAAAGAACGCTCGTCTTCGAGCAGGACGAGAATGTGGTCGAGACGACCGCCCAACTCCTTGCAGACGGCAAGATTGTGGCGTGGTTTCAAGGAGGAGCTGAGCTCGGCCCGCGGGCGCTGGGGCATCGCAGCATCCTGGCGGACCCCCGGCATCCCGAGTTCCGCGACAAGATCAACGCGAAAATCAAACGCCGGGAGGAATTTCGGCCGTTCGCTCCCTCGGTCCTGCTGGCCGATGCGCAGACCTATTTCGACCTCGACGGCGAAAGCCCTTATATGATTCTGGTCGCCAACGTCCGTCCGGAGTGGCGGGAGCGCTTGACGAGCATCGTCCATTGCGACGGGTCCGTACGCCTGCAAACGGTGACTCCGGAGTGGAACGAAAGGTATTGCGCGCTGCTCCAGGCTTTCAAGCGGCTGACTGGGATCTCGGCGCTCCTCAACACCTCGCTCAACAGAAGAGGGATGCCCATCGTCGAGACCCCGGCCGACATCCTCAACTTCTTTCGGGAGACACCAGATCTCGATGCCCTGATCATCGACAACTACATCGTGGGGCGCGGTACCGGACAGCTTGTCGGAGCCTCTCAGCAGCAGTCGGTGCCGCAGGGACTCCAGGTCTGATCCGTGCGCCGGCTGCCCGCAACGGCCACCCCTCCCGTCCCGTAAACCCACGGGTCCCACCGTCCCCGGACTGCCGCCGGGGACGGTCCCGCAGGACAAACGCGGGGCCCGGAAGAGCTGCGAGGGGGTCACGACTACTCCCGATGGCTCTTCTCCGATACGCTCCTCCCAGCAATCCGGGAGGAGGCTTCCATGCGTTGGATGGTCCGCGGCGACATCGACGGGTTCTTCGGGCTGGCTCTCGACAACCTCGTCCAGCTTCTGCTCATCGACGTTTTGTGCCGGACGGTGCTCGGCTTCCCCAACGAGCTGATCTACGGCCGGGTCCTCCCCGGCGCGGTCGTGTCTCTGGTGGTGGGCAACCTGTTCTACTCGTGGCAGGCGGTCCGCCTGGGACGGGCGACGGGACGGACGGACGTCCTGCTCACCTATTTCGGCCGGGGGCGCTTTCGCGGCGGGCTCCCGGGTGGCTTGGTGGCGGTGGCGCTCGGCACCCTGCTCGCCTGGCTCACCGGCGTCGCCCCGGTGGGAGCGGCGCCGCAGACGTGGGCTCCACAGACAATCGCCTGGCACCCCTCCCCCAGACTGTGCTGGAACCTGGAGGTCGACCGCAGTTTCAGCTAGAATCGGCCGGTATCTTCGAGACTGACGAGGAGATGGAAGCAGTCGGACTTAAAACAGTGAGGGTAAGAGGGTTCGAACCTCTCCCGGAAAGCCCTTCATGAATCGCCGGCCTGAGTTCGGGGGCGTTGTCGGCCTCTACTAATCATGCCTGCGGAAGGGCAAACCGCCGCCACTCGGCCCCCCGTCAAACTAGAATAGCGCTAATGGCGTTTTCCGGTCAAGACACTTCGGGAGACAGCCGTTCGGTACGCGCGGCCGGGGCCGGCAGCGCGGCCCTAGTCTACCTATCGAAGGCCGCCTCGGCTCTACAGGGCCGCCTGGGTCACGACCTTTGGACCCGGCTCGACAAGCGGACTCGTTCCTGCCTCGTCACGTCGCAGGTCTTCCACGAGATGCTTGAAGAGGTCGCCGCCGAGCGCGACAAGGTGCTGGAGCTCACCGGCAAGCAACTCGGTCAGACAGAAGCGCCTGAGATTGACTTTTCGCCCGTGATCCTGTGCTTGTTCAAGGCGGTCGAGATCGAGGTCGAGCGGAAGATCTTCCGCCCCTTCCGAGATGCCATGTCCCTTGCAAGGCGGATGGCGACTCCGGAAGCCGGCTGGCCCAGTCAGGAGTTGACCAGCTTGGCTTACTTCGTCCGGCACGGCAAGCCACTGCCCGGTCTGAAGTTCTCGGCCCTGCTTTTTTCAAAGCTGAAGGAATGCAGGGCAAACGAGCCCGGTCTCTTGGGGGATTTGAAACGCTGGATGCAGAGCAACCTCTTGCGGCCCAACCGCTGGTGGCGGGACGGTAGGCTGTGCTACCGCCTCCAGCAGGCCGTCGACATCCATCGTAACGCCGCTGCCCACACCGGCCGGCTAACGCCCCTGGAAGCGCAGAAGGCTGTCGCGGAGTTGTGGGGAGATGCATGCCGTCCTGGACTTATCCGCAGCGTCCTGCGGGCCACTGAGGGGGTGCCCGTCCCGAAGAGCCAGACGGCTCGGGACGGTGAGAAGGAGGGTGCAATTCGCGGCGAGATCCGCAAAGGCTTCGTTGTCAATCGCGCTCTCCTGCTCAAACCACGCTTCTGGCTCCTAGATGCGGCTGAGCAAGAGATGAGCGACCGGTATTTGTTGACAGTAGTGCCGGGAGATTTCGGCTTGATCAAATCGGCCACAGAGGAGTTCAAGGCGCGCCGCCAGGTGACGGACGAACATCTGCTGCCGCTGGAAAAATGGTTTCAGGCGGAGCCGGAATGGGGACGCCGCATCGTCATTGCCTCCCCGTTGGACGAAGATACCTGCGTTGCGCAAAGGCGAAGGAAGGCACGCCCCATCCTAAGCCCCGGCGAGGGCCAAGCGCTGGCGCTGGCCCTCGCACAGGCCGTGTCCGTCTTGCACAGGGCTGGTTGGGTTCACGGTTTTGTCTCGCCCTACACTGTATTCCGCAGCCTTGGGAACCGCTGGCTGCTCGGGGGACAGGCCTTGCTGCTAATCGCTCGACGCGGCTGCCCGGTTTATGCCTATCCGCGTGTAGTGGCACCTGAGGTGAATATGGCCGGTGCGAGAACCCTGGAGCCTGCTACCGATGTCTACGCCATCGCTGCCACCGTTTGCTGTCTGTGCGCGGCCGGTGCGGCGCGGAATATCGGTCCGCCCACCCCGTCGGACGCGGAGGGCTTATTCCCTCCTGGCCCTCTGCAGGCGGCCCTGCGCCGGGCGCTGGCATCGGACCCCTCGTCGCGTCACGTGGATGCCACGGAATTGCTCACCGGCCTCACAGGACGGCCGGCGGAACGCTGGGGGGCAACGGCCGAACCTTACCCTGTCGTCATCAGCTATTCCCGGAAGGACGAGAAGGAAGCCGAGCGACTGACGGCAGACCTGGAGGCATACGGCATCCGCGCGTGGCGCGACAAGGACATGATCTCTGGTGGTGTCCAGTGGCGCGAAGCCATCGTCTCCGCCATCGACAACTGTCGGGTCGTTGTATTTTTAGTATCGAAAAACTCCATGGAATCGGAACAAGTCCCGAAGGAACTCGACATTGCCTCTGACATCCACAAGGTGATACTGCCTGTATGCCTGGACGATACAAAGATAGAGGCTCAGTTTCGTTATCTGCTTGCTGGCGTGCACCGGCTGGAGTTCTTCGCAGGAGATCGAGAAGAAAGCTTGAAGCAGCTTCTGCGGGCTCTCCGCGAGCATGGCGTGTTGCCAACTCGGCGAAGCGGCCGCTGACAGACGGCCCAACGCTCACGATAAGAGTTCCGAAGGTGCGACGGGCCCGCATGAAGACTCGGTGCCGGTAGAAGTGGAGAATAGAGTGCTGATCCTCGAAAGTGTCGACTGCCACCCGAAGAGCATTTCGCTAACCGGCGGCGACATCACGGTCTCATTCCGTCTGCGGACAAACGCGGCGAGCAGCTTCTCGACCGTCTATACCCTCGAAAGCTCGGCATTCCGGTTCGCCAATGCCACGGGTGGCAGCGGTCAGGTGTTGCGGATCGGGGAACGCAGCGCCTCCAGCGTAATCCACGAATTCCGCGACCGTCTCCGGGTCCGCGCCGTGGAAGAGACCTGGAACCCGGCCATGATTGGAATCAGGGTCGAGTTGCGGGAGCGCGGTCAGAAGCCGCAGACTTCAGTCCTACACATCCCGATCTTCCACGGACCGATCTTCCACGAACCCGTCGCGATCCTCCCTGAAGGACGCCGGCTGGAGCTCGACACCACGCGGGGCCTGCGGTCGTTCGGCATCGGAGCCGAGGGCGTGCTCTCCCCTGATGCACCGGCCAGCGGCTCCAGCGAGCCGGAGGTCCCGGAGCTGACGCGCGGCGGGGTGGATCTCGCTTCGGAGGCGGAGCCGGCGCTCGAAGAGGTCCAGTTCTCCGCCTATGCGCCGCGCGTTGTGCGCCCGGGAGCCTGGCACACCCTCCTTGCCTATTGCCATCTGCCGAGCGCGTTGGCGGAGATCGAGAAAGACAGCCGGGCTGTGCTGGGGGCGAAGAAGGGAGGCTTCCGCAAGAGCAGCGCTGAATCCCTCAGCCTGATCGCCCGCGAGGCCGAGATTACCTTCGTCCCCGAGCTGACCGGCTGCCGCTTCAACCCGCCGCGCACCTCCGTGCTCTGGCTCGAGGACTGGCATCGCGCCAACTTCCGATTCCGCTCTGTCACCGATCAGACCCCTGGCATGCCGCTCCTCGGGAGCGTGCGCTGCTTCGTCGGTCCCATCCTGGTCGCGGAGATCCCGCTCCAGATGCGTGTGCTGGCCGAAGGGGACGCGGGAGAGGTGCCGGACCAGTGGGCCACCGCCTCCCTCTACCAGTCGGTCTTCGTCTCCTACTCCCACAAGGACTCGCTGCTGGTCGATCAATTGGAGCAGGCCTACACCGTCCTGGGTTTCAAATACCTGCGGGATGTTCGGGAGCTGCGTTCAGGCGAGGAGTGGAATCCGGCGCTGTTGCGGAAGATCGAGGAGGCGGACCTCTTCCAGCTCTGCTGGTCGTCACGGGCCAGCCTCTCTCCCCACGTGAAAGAGGAGTGGCTGCACGCCCTTGCGCAGGGGCGCGAGGGTTTCATCCGTCCCATGTACTGGGAGCAACCCAAGCCCGAGATCCCACCCGAACTCGCGAAGCTCCACTTCGCCCGTTTCCAGGTCGCCCTCAATCCAGCGCCAGCCGGCTGAGCTGTGAACTCTGCATGAGCAAGCGTCAGCGACATCACTGGCGCCTTAAAAGAAGCCTTCGTTGGGGCCCCGCCGAACGGCAGGCCTCTGGCAGGTATGCCGTGAGGGAGTGACGGTGATGAAAGAGTGTGCGAGTCGTTTGGCTTACCACCGTGCTGGGCCTCGCTGTTCTCGGAGGGGATGCAGCTGGCTCTGCACCGGAAGCAGAGGGCGCGGAGCCTCCTTTCTCGGAAAGGAGGCTTGGCGGGGCGGCTGGGGCGGTCTGGGGTACTCCCAATGGCGGGAATCTCAACTGCGACGGAGTCCATAGACGTGATGCGATTACGGATCGGCGGAGATGCGGATCATCTACGACTGAGAGGTCGCGGGTGATGGCCTCGTTGCTTACGGCAACTTCTATCAACTGGGTTACCCTTGGATTGCAGTTATTGGGGATACGGCCTATTTCCTCCTCATGGAAGAGGCGTGGGTGTTTGGAACGCGAGCGAATTGAAGCACAATGACCATCCCTCCCCAACAAAAGCCCACTCGGCGTGTCCAAGAACGACGGTAAGGTACTGCGCAGGTGTAGGCGAGATTCTCCCGGGGCGGGGGCCAGGCTTGACAAGAAGAGCGGTGATGACTAGCCTCGAAGGCAGCCATGTCGGGAAGACGCTTCAAGAGGAGTGGCCGCTTCGAGATCGAGCCATCGCGTCCCATCCCCGAGACCTCCACAAGTCTCGCTTTTCCCTGGGGTCCAGGCACCATTGATTTGAGGAGCAAAGGTACTTGCAACGCTGGAGACCTTTACTGCTATGGCATTCCGGAGGCTCTATGCAACCGCAGCCAACAGGCCTAACGGCATTCGAAGAAGTTCAAAGGCCTTCGATGCCTGTGGGACTCTATGGGCGGAAAAGCGTGCTTTACCTCCTTGCAAGGGGTCCAAGGTCGCGGGGGAACACGGTGGTTCCTCATCAAGATCAATCCGCCGCCACGAGGCAGCAGGCGGTTGCGCTACGGCCTTCCCAAAGCGAACCGCTTGATGGTCGTGCCCAACTCCCATCGTTGGATCTTCGTAGAGAAGGGGCCAGTCGACGGCTTCAAGTACCAAGAGATTCGACGCATCATTGCCATTCCGTCGATCAACGGGTTGAGGAACCGCGAAAGGGGTAGTCGATGCCCAGCGGTCGTGCTCCCAAGACGACTCAACGAAAGAGGATCGTTTTTATCAGCTTCTCGCATCACGACGAGAAGCTGAAGAATCGATTGGTAAAACATCTCAGCGTTCTTCAAGGACAAGAGATTCTTGAGGTATGGGCTGATGGTAACATTTCCGCCGGTAGTGATTGGTTTGCCGAGATCTGTCGAGCCATTGACTTGGCAGCCGTCGCCGTTCTGCTGATTTCTGTCGATTTTCTCAACTCGGAATTCATCCGGCATGAAGAGGTTCCCCGGTTGCTCTACCGCGGGGATAGCGAAGGGTTGCGCGTTTTTCCGATCCTCGTGGGCGATTGCTGCTGGGAAGAGGTCCCTTGGCTCGCTCGCCTCAACATGCGGCCACGGGACCGCAGGCCTCTTGGAGCCCGGCGTGGAAACGGCATTGACGCGGAGCTCGCGGCCATCGCAGGGGAGATTCTGAGAATCCTCCGCGGGACGTGCGAGCCTCGATCTGTCTTGCCGAAATCGGTTCGGCTGAAACGCGCAAAGAGCCGCCGAGGTCGTCACACCAACCCAGCCGGCTAAGAGGGGGTCTCGAAAATCTCTGGACGACCAGTTTCTTCCTGGGACCGCGGGCGTCCCGCCCGCCCTCCCCACGCTCGGACCTGCGTTGAGTTGGCGGCAACGCCGCGGTCGCTGAAAGTCCGTGCGGGCGGGACGCCCGCGGTCCCAGGGCCCCCCCACCACCCCGGAAGGCGCCATTCGGTAGCGCAGGGTATGAACCCTGGGCCGGGCGAGCGGGCAGTGGGTTCGCCCCCGCCCATCGCCCCGACCGTTCCGGTGGCGCGAAATGCTTCTGGGCTGTTCCGCATTTTCTCGTAGAGGGCCTTACCAAGGTGGTACCTGCGCCGGTCTCCCTGAAGAGAGGAGCCATATGAAGACCTTGACTGCTCTGTTGCTTGCCGCAGCTCTCCCCGCTTTCGCCGAACAGGTTCCCAGCGGAGATCCACAACAGGTGAGCACCTTCGGCGAGGTGATCGACGTACGGGTGGTCAACCTCGAGGTCGTCGTCACCGACAGGGAGGGCGGCAGGGTGCCGGGGCTGGGGCGCGGTGACTTCCGCCTGTTCGTCGCGGACAGGGAGGTGCCGATCGAGTACTTCACCGAGGTGAGAGAAGGCCAGGCCGTCGCGTCCACCGCCAACGCTCCGGAGCCGGCAGGCGTTCCAAGCCTCGTCGGGGAAGGCCCGGTAGGCACCAGCTATCTGGTGTTCATCGACAACCTGTTCTCGCTGCGCGCTCGCCGCGATGAGGTGCTGCGCGCCCTCAAGGCCGATGTCACCCGGCTGGGACCGGAGGACCGGATGACCCTCGTCGCCTACGACGGACGGCGGCTGGAGAGCTTTGGCCCCTGGACGGGTTCGGCCGAGGGGCTGGCGCGAGCCATCGACAAGGCCATGGCCCAGCGGGCTTACGGCATCGACCGCAAAGCGGAGCTGGGCAGCATGGAGTCCTCCCGCCGCCTTGCCTCGGAAGGCGGCCCGGGGCTGGACCTGGACCAGGTCGCCTATGCGAGGCAGTTGACCGACCGGATCGAGCGCGCTGTGATGGCCGCGGTGTCCACGCTGCGCGCCTTCGCCAAGGCGCCTGGCCGCAAGGTCCTCCTACTGCTGGCCGGTGGCTGGCCGGACTCCCCTGCTGCCTATGCCGGCAATGTCTTGGGTCCTGTCTACGACTCTCGTCTGCCCTGGAACAACGATCTCTATGGGCCGCTGACTGACACCGCCAACCGGCTGGGTTACACGATCTATCCGGTGGACGTGCCCGGGTGGGAAGCGGTAGGCGCCGACGCCTTCACCTCCACCGGGCAGGTTGAGCACCGCGAGGAGGAGATCCACTCCGCCCTGACCTCCATCGCCGCCGGAACCGGCGGGCGGCCGCTGCTCAACGAGTCGCGCCTGGCAGCGCTGGGGACAGCCCATGCCGACACGCGGTCGTACTACTGGCTCGGCTTCACCCCCTCATGGCGGGAGAACGACCTGCGCCATCGCATCAAGGTGGAGGTGCTGCGCCCGGGCCTGACGGTGCGGTCGCGCGCAGGCTTCCTCGACCTGTCGCGGCGCAGCGAAATCTCCATGATGCTGGAGCATTCCCTGCTCTTCGGCGGCGGAAACACGGCCTCCATGCCCATGGAGGTCGGCGCGACGAAGCGCGCGGGGCGCAAGGAGATGGAGGTCCCTGTGAGCCTGACCATTCCGCTGACTTCGATCACGGTGCTGCCGGTGGGCGGCGGCCGCTATGTCGCCGACCTGGAGCTGCGGGTCGCGGCGCTGGACGACCGCGGCGACCGCTCCGAGATTCCGGTGATTCCGCTCCATTTCACGTTCGACAGCGCACCGCCCCGGGGAGGCGGCCACGTCCGGTACGACGCCCGGCTCAAGCTGCGGCGGATCGCGCAACACCTCATCGTGGCATTGTTCGATCCGTTGAGCAGCAAGATCACCACGGCCGAAGCGGATGTAGCGCCCTGACGGCCAGGCGCGCCGCTCAGACCGAGCCCCAACTCGACGCCTACTCCCGATCTCCCTTCTACGATACGCTCCCGTCGCCAATCCGGGAGGAGGTTTCCTATGCGTTGGATGGTCCGCGGCGACATCGACGGGTTCTTCGGGCTGGCTCTCGACAACCTCGTCCAGCTTCTGCTCATCGACGTTTTGTGCCGGACGGTGCTCGGCTTCCCCAACGAGCTGATCTACGGCCGGGTCCTCCCCGGCGCGGTCGTGTCTCTGGTGGTGGGCAACCTGTTCTACTCGTGGCAGGCGGTCCGTCTGGGGCGGGCCACGGGACGGACGGACGTCTGTGCGCTGCCCTATGGGATCAACACGGTCTCGCTCTTCGCCTACGTGTTCCTCGTCATGCTGCCTGCGAAGCTGGCCGCGCAGGCGGCCGGTGCGGAGGACCCGGTGCGGGTAGCGTGGCAGGCCGGGCTCGTCGCCTGCGTCGGCTCCGGGCTGATCGAGCTCGCCGGCGCCTTCGTGGCTGAACGGGTACGCCGTGCGACGCCGCGGGCGGCACTGCTGTCGACCCTCGCCGGCATCGCCCTCACCTTCATCTC
This sequence comes from uncultured Holophagales bacterium, assembly GCA_963842525.1. Taxonomy (GTDB): domain Bacteria; phylum Acidobacteriota; class Thermoanaerobaculia; order Multivoradales; family UBA5704; genus UBA5704. The sequence goes on along the minus strand of CAWJGT010000003.1, from coordinate 1,144,039 downwards.
GATCGGCTTTCTCTTCCGCACCTTCGCACGGCCGGTGATCGGGCTCACCACGCTGGCTGTGGTCCTGCTCACCTATTTCGGCCGGGTACGCTTTCGCGGCGGGCTCCCTGGAGGCCTGGTGGCGGTGGCGCTCGGCACCTTGATCGCCTGGCTCACCGGCGTCGCCCCGGTGGGAGCGGCACCAGAGACGTGGGCCGGCTTCTACCCGCCCGTGCCGGTGCTGGACGATCTCCTCGCGGCGCTCACCAGCACGCACTGGCTGACCTACATCTCCGTCATCCTGCCGATGGGCCTCTTCAATGTGGTCGGCTCGTTCCAGAACATCGAGTCGGCCGAGGCCGCTGGCGACAGCTATCCGACCCGGCCCTCGATGGCGGTCAACGGGATTGGCACGCTCGCCGCCGCGCTCTTCGGCTCCTGCTTCCCCACCACGATCTACATCGGCCATCCGGGCTGGAAGGCGCTCGGCGCGCGCGCCGGCTATTCAGTCCTCAATGCGCTCTTCTTCGCCGTGGTCGGCCTCACCGGAACGCTCGCCGTCATTGCCTGGGCGATACCGATCGACGCCGGCATGGCGATCGTGCTGTGGATCGGCATTGTGATTACCGCACAGGCCTTTCAGGCCACGCCGCGCGAGCACGCGCCCGCCGTCGTCGTGGGCCTGCTGCCGGGCGTCGCCGCCTGGGGAGCATTGATGGCGAAAAACGGTCTGCGCGCCGCTGGAGTGGGCCTCCCAGGTGGACCGCCCTTTTCAGAGGGGCTCGTCCAGGCCCTTCTCGCCTCCGACACCTGGATCCACGGCGCCTTCGCGCTGGAGCAGGGCTTCATCTTCAGCGCGATGATCCTCGCCGCGGCGACCGTCGGCATCCTCGAACGCCGCTTCCGCATCGCGGCCTTATGGTGCGCCGCGGCAGCCGTGCTCTCCGCGCTCGGCCTGATGCATTCCTATCAGTGGACGCCGGCCGACACCGTGGTCTCGCTCACCCCGGCCTGGCCCTGGGTGGCCGGCTATGCAGCGATGGCGGGCCTCTTCCTGATCGCGCCGTGGATCACGACGGAGGGGGAGGGGCACTGAGGGTCATGATCGGTGCACTATCGGATCGACACCTCCAGCGCATACTCGACCGTCCCGCGGGTGGCGAGGACCAAGACGCGGTAGTTACCGCTTGCCGGTAGCTCGCCGGTCCACTCGGTTCCGCGGCAGGCCACGGTGTAGTCGTCGATCATGATTTCGAAGGCGGCGTTGCCAGCCGGGGAGGATATTTTGAGAGTCATCGTCTGCCCCTCGCGGGCGCCCAGGACATACTCGTCGGTCCCGCTGATCTTTCCCTTGACCACCGCAGAGGTCTTCCCCTTGGCGAAGCGGATCGGCTTGGCGCCTTCTCCGGTCCCCAGCCGCCGCCGGACCGCCTTGCCCGCTTCCTCCAGGCGGCCGTTGCGGAGCCGCCAGGTCTCGCTGTCGATCCAGTCGACGCCCTGGGCTGCGCCGGTGTCGTTGCCCAACCGCTCGACCGTCAACGCTCCGTTCTCGACGCGGAGGCAGCGCACGCCGCCCGAGGCCCGGTCTCCCCCGGGGACCCTCCCCAACAAGGCCGGCTTGCCGTCGCGCATCCCGTAGACGAACCCTTCGTTGAACTGTCCCGTGCCGCCCGTGTTGCAGAGCGTTCTCACCACGGCCTCGTCTTTACCGTCTCCGGTCAGGTCGCCGTAAAGGATCTCCTGGACCTCGAAAAAGACGCCCTCGGTCGGCGTCCCCTCCTTGCCGTAGAACCGGCCGGCCTCCACTCGAACGGGGACCTTGGCTTCAGCCGACTCGAAGTCGGCGCAGGACGGCTGATAGGTGAAGTTGCGGAAATCGGTCCGGTGAAGGTCCGGAGGCGCGGCCGGCGCGAGGCCGGCCAGAGTCATGGCGGAGAACCACACAGCCATCGTGAGCATTGAGATCTCTTCCTTCAGAGGGTCTTTGGAAATCCTGCGCCAGATGAGCTCACGCGGTGGCCTACGATTCCTGGATGGCTGTCGAGCTGCGGGGAGACCATAGCATGATGCTTCCGAGGAGGGGGAGATCGGCGCGCCTCTTCTTCATCGCGCCGTGGATTACGACGGAGGGTGATGGGCACTGAGCGGCGCCCCGGCGGCCGTCCCTTGCCCCCAGGGGCCTCCGCATGGCCCTCAAGGCTCGGAGCGCGGCCCTCAGGGGCAAGCGCCTTGCCGTCAGGAGCGAGCACGTGGACCTCAAGGGCAGACCCGTCGCCCTCAGGGGCGAGCACCTTGCCCCTGAGGGCCGGCACATTGCCCCTGGGGGCAAGCAGGCGGCCTTCAGGGGCAGCTTGGAGACGTCTGAGGGCTGTACAGACAGGTTGCTACAGGACAGGTGCGCAGGGCCGCGCTGTGGCGCGCCGTGGCAGCCGCAGTACGCTTCGCCTCACGCGGTGATCGGCGGTAGCGTAAGACGGACCGACCCTTCCGGGACGACATCGGCACCGACCGAGTACGGATTGCCGATCACGAAGCGTTGCCTCGGGGCGACGAGAGTCACCATCGAGAAGCTGCCTGCCGGGGTGCCGGTGATATAGGTGTCGTCGTCATTGTAAAACCCCAGCCATTGACCCTTCTCGGCGAAGCGGAAATTCGCGCTGCTCCCCTGCTGGCCCTTGGGGGCGAGCTTCTTGATCTGTGCCGTCGCAGCCCCCACGTCCTGGACACGGACGGTCACCTCCGAGCCGAGCCCGTTCGCCGCCGTGAGGGGCTCCTGGGCATTCATGCGCAGAAGGCCCTCGATTCCTACCTCCAGGAGCAACTGGGCGATCGTGGAATTGTCCGGCAGCAGGGCCGCAGCCAGTTGCTCGCCGGTTTCCGGGTTGTAGAAGGCGACCCACTGCCCTGAGGTGACGCCGTCGGAGATCACCCATGTCGCCCCGGCGTCGAGGGTCTTGCCCTGGACTCCCTGGCTGGGCAAGTAAATCTCCGCCGCCACCGTGATCTGTTGTGGGTTGTAGATCGTCAAATCGCTGTCGGCCATGGTGAAATCTCCTCCTTAGTCATCCTTAGTCATCGTTATTCTTCACTGGCCTCCCTGCAGGCTTCCGAGCACAGCGGGCGGTCCCTCGGCGCAAGCTTAAATCGCCTCTGCGGAGCAGCGGCGAGGCGACGCAGCTTGCATCGGCGGCCAGCTCGGCGAAGTGCTGCTTGTAGAAGTCCCAGGCCTGCTCGCGGGTCTCGCGGCGTTCCATTGCCGTCCGCAAGAGGCCGCCCGAGTCGCGGAGGTCGATCTTCGGGTCGAGGAGGAGCGCGAGGGCGCGGGCGAGCTTGGCGTCCTGAAAGCCGCCCAGTTCGCGCCGGCGGCCACCGGGTCGGGCGCACGCCGGCGGGCAACCGTAGCGCGGGCAGAGTGAGATCCGGAGCCTCGAGACCGGCAGCGGATGGGGACTGCGCGGCCAGGCGACCCCAGCCGGCGAGCGCTGCGGCAACCGCGAGCAGGACGGTGGAACGGAGCATATCGCGCAGTCTATCAGCGGGCTGCTACAATTCCAACGTCCTGGAGGGCTGGAGATGAGCTTGATCGCGGACATCATAGATCAGCACAGTATCCGCAAGGGTCAATGCCTTTACGTAAAGCCCTTTATGGACGCCAACAAGATCACAACATTCTTGAAATGTGCCAACAGAGAGCTCGAAATAAACCTGGCCACCCATGACGTGCTTCTGTTCTTTGCCGAAAAATCCTCTGGGGCCAAGGGCATTGCCATCACTGAAGACTATCTCGTCATCTGCATGGGGATGGTGGGCATCTTCAGCCTGAATTCGCTCGATTCTGCCACGATCTCCGGCATGGTCAACAAAAAAATCATCCTTCGGCTCCAGGGAGGGCAGATCATCAGTTTCGTGCTGACGCGGGGAAACAAGGATGCCCGGACACTCTTTGAAATCATTGCGCAGCACATCATGCAGGCATGACTTCTACTCTATGACGGGGGTGCCTTCTCTTTGACCACCTGGCGCGGCGGCGCCGAGCACGCGGCTTGCCAAGTATTCCAGCCACAAGCCCCAGGCAACAAACACTACCGCGAAGGCAAGCGCTGTGGCCGCGGGAGTATCCGGCGTTGCCGTCAGAGCGGATCTCGCCGCGGGCGGCGGCACGCCCGTCACGATGCCGAACAGGAGCGACCCCAGGATCACGCCGGGCCACGGGCGCCCCATCTTGATGCGACGACGCAAGGCGAAGAACAGAAACGCGATCGGGGCCCCGAGGATCGCACCAAAAGCCACCACCTCCAGCGACCCACCGATCGAGAAGCCGTTGGGCAGCCCCGATTCGAGCGCGACAAATCGCATCACCGCGCGCGCAGCGAGCCCGAGGACAAGCCCGCTCACGCACGAGGCCACGAGGATACGCCCTACCACGCCTGGAAGCAGCTTCATGAGACCTCCCCGGTGATCTTCTCTCGGGTTCAGCTTAGCACCAGAGGCGGAGGAATTGACGTAAGCTTGCATCGACTTGGCGGACGCGAGCCCGGCTTGCACCACTTTACGCATTAAGGAGAATCCGATGAAGATGCCCCTTGCCCTGCTGACGCTTGCTTCGCTGGCCCTGGTCGCACCTCCTGCTCGGAGCGATGAGGCCGGAGCACGCAAGGCGCTCGAGAAGGATGGCATCGCATTCACACAGGATGCGTTCCTGCAGAAAGTGGCCGAGGGCGATGCACAGCATGCGGCGCTCTTCGTCGAAGCCGGCATCGATCCCTCGGTGCGGAACAGCGCGAATCGCACGGCGCTCTGGATCGCGACCGAACAGCGGCAGCTCGCTGTCCTTCAGGCGCTGCTCGCCGGCGGCGTCACGCCGAACGAGAAGAACGCGCCGCCGGTGGAAGGCGGCAAGTCGATCGTCTTCGAAGCGGTCGATTCCGGGGATGCCGCGTTCGTGCGCACCCTTGTCGAAGCGGGCGCCGATGCCAAGACGGCCAACGACTACGGAGTGCCGCCGCTCGCCGAGGCGGCGCGCAGGGGGCGCCTCGAGATGTGCGAGATCCTGCTGAAGGCAGGCGCCGATCCGAACGCCGCACCAGGCGGCTTCCCCCTGTTGTACGGACCGGTCAACGAGAACCACCTCGACGTCGTCCGGCTCCTGCTCGCGTCCGGAGCCAAGCTCGGCGAGCACAAGGAGGGCCTGGTCGGGGCGGCCACCAACCCCGAAATGCGCGCTCTGCTCGAAGCGGCCGAATAGCTTGTTGCTTGTACGGCGTTCCGCTCTGCCGCTCGTCCTCCTGCTGGCCGCCTGCGGCCCGCGGTCGGCGCCACACACCCTGCCGGAGCGCCCACTGGTTGGACCTCCGGCGGTTCCCGTGGTCTTCGTTCCCGGAGTCACGGGGGTCGCGCTACGAGATTCCCGGACGGGAGAGGTGGTCTGGGGGCTCGGCCGGAACCTGCTGCGGCCCCACGACGGTGGCTACGGCCTGGCTCTCCCTCTCGGCAGCCAGGATTCGGGCCTGCCGGTCCTCGAGCCCGCAGGTCCGATCGAGCAGATCAGCGTCTTCGGCATCCGCAAGCCGGTCTACGGCCCCATCCAGAGGCTACTCACCGGGGCCGGATACGTGCTGGGGGAGCTGGAGTCACCCCGTCCGGAAGAGGCGGGAGAGACGTTCTTCTTCTTCGATTACGACTGGCGGCGGGACCTGACGGAGAGCGCCGGCCTCCTGCGCCGGCAGTTGGAGGAGCTGCGCCGGGTGCAGGGCCGGGAGCGGCTGGAGGTGGACCTGGTGTGCCAGTCGGGCGGTGCCCACCTGTGCCGCTATCTGGCGAAATACGGAGGAGCCCCTCTGGAGGAGGCCGCGGCGGGCCGGGGCAGTCTTCCTTCGACTCTGTCCGTGCGCCGGCTGGTCCTCGTGGGGGCCTCCAACGGGGGCAGCCTGCGCATCCTCCGCGAGCTCGACCGCGGCCGGCGCTATGTCCCGTTGGTAGGCCGCCGGCTGCTCCCCGAGGTGCTCTTCACGTTTCCGGCCCTGTTCCAGGATCTCCCGATCTATCGGCGCGACCTGTTCCTGGACGCGGAGGGCCGACCGCTGGACGTCGATCTGTTCGATCCCGAGAGCTGGCGCCGCTATGGCTGGTCCGTCGATGGGGAGGCGGCGGGCACGGCGGAACGGGACGCCTACCTCCGCCGCACCCTCGCCGCGGCACGGCGGTTCCAGGATCTCCTGCGGGCGGATGCGCCTCGTTTCGGGGAGACCCGGGTCTACGTCGTCGGCAGCGCGGACCAGCCGACGCCGGACCGGGCCGTGCTGGTGCAGCAGGGAGAGCGCTGGCGGACGTTCTTTACCGGCGATGCGTTCCTGCGCCGCCGTCCGGTGCTCTATGCGCTGGCCACGGCCAGCGGGGACGAGCACGCGACCCTGGCCAGCCAGGACTGGCTGTCGCCCCAGGAACGGGCCGGCCTTGCCCTGCCGCCGCGGCGCGTTCGCGGGGGCCACTTCGAGGCGCTCCTGACGACCGAGACCGGGCGTTTCCTCCTGGAAGCGCTCGGCAGGCGCTAGCCGGGCAGCTTGGCAACGTCGACGGTCCGAGCTGGATCGCGAACCACGCGATGGTCGCCGGCTCCTCTTCGACGATCGACAAGCCGCCGCGCAGGAAGCTCGCCACCTCCTCTTCCTTGCCGGCCTTTGCCTCCAGCCGGACGAACAGACCCACGTGCACGTCGGTTGCCATGACGCTCTCCTTTCTGCCCTCTCAATTTCCACCCAGGCCGGCGCGGCGCAGGAGGTCCGGCCAGCGGGGATGGGTGCGGAGGGGGTCGTAGATCGGCCAGGTGGCGAGCAGGGCGACGAAGCGGGAGCGCTCGTCACAGGCCCGTTCGAGGCGGTCGATCGCCCGGTCGAGCTCGCCCAGGGCGGTCCAGAGGAAGGCGAAGTCGCTCGACTCCACATACTCGCAGTCCGCCCGCTCTTCGAGCTCGCCGAGGATGCATCGCGCCTCCTCCGGCCGGCCGGACCAGGCCAGAGCCTGCCCGAGGGCGGCCTGCCAGACCAGGTTGCCCGGCGCGAGCTCCACGGCACGGCGCAGCTCCTCCACCGCCTCGGCCAGCCGGCCCTGCTGCTGCAGGGCATGGCCGAGCCCGAACCGCGCATAGGCGAAGGTGGAATCGAGGTCCAGGGTCGCCCGGAACTGCTCGACCGCCGCGGCATGATCGCGGGAGAAATAGAGGACCATGCCGAGGTCCGCATTGATGACCAACGACAGGGGGTCGAGGTCCCGCGCCTGCCGAGCCCGCGCCACGGCCTCCCCATGCCGCCCCAGGGCGGAGAGCAGGAAGGCGTACCACTGGTGCGCAGTCGGATAGCCAGGATTGAGGTCGATCGCCCGCTGGAAGCCGCGCTCCGCCAGGTCCCAGCGCCGCTCGAAGTAGAAGCGGGCATAGGCGAGGGAGGTGTGCGCCTCGGCCAGGGAATCGTCGAGCATCAACGCCTGCTCGGCCGCGGCGATCGCCTCGGGGAAGACCTCCCGCGGCGCGAAGGCCCCGAAGAACGGGAGGAGGACAAAGCAGTCCGCGAGGCCCGCATGGGCGAGGGCAAAGTCGGGATCGAGGACGATGGCCTGGCGGAACAGCTCGATCCCTTTCTCCAGCCCCTCCCGGGTCCGCCGGTTCCAGAAGTACCGCCCACGCAGATAGACCTGGTAGGCATCGGGAACGGGTGTCCGGCCGCGCGTCAGCCGCTCCCGCTCCCGCTGCGAGAGCCGGAGCTGCAGCTCGTCGGCCAGCTCCTGGGAGAGGGAGTCCTCCAGCGCGAAGAGGTCGGCCTCCCGGGCGTCGAGCTTGGTCGCCCAGAGCGTCACGCCTTCGCGGACGCCGATGAGCTGGACAGTGATCCGCAGGGTGTCCCCCGAGCGCTGGATCGTGCCGTCGAGCACGGCGTCGGCCTGGAGGGCGCGGCCGATGCTGGCCGGGTCGCGCGCCACGCCGAGATAGCGGCGCACCGCGCTGGTCGGCCGCACGGTGATCCGCCGCAGGTTCGAGAGCCGGGTGATCAGGGCGTCGGCCAGGCCGAGCCCGATGTAGGCATCGTCCGAATGGGCCGTCAGGGGCTCGAACGGGAGGACCGCGAGCGAGGTGATCGGCGCCGCCTCCTGTACGGGCTCGCGGTCTGCCCGCTCGACAGGCAGACCCACGAAGCGGTAGCCCCGGCGCGGGATGGTCTCGATATAGGTCCGCTCGCCGCCCGCTTCCTGCAGGGCCTTGCGCAGGGTGTAGACGTTCTGGGTCAGGATCCCTTCCTCGACGAAGGTGTCGGGCCAGACCCGCGCGATGAGGTCCTCTTTGGACACCACCTCGCCAGGGCGCTCGAGCAGCACCGCAAGGGTGTCGAAGGCCTTCGGCGTCAGGGGCACCTGCCGGTCCCCGCGCAGCAGCAGGCGGCTGCCGAGGTCTACCGTTAGGCCGTCGAGCTCCAGGGTTCGTCGACTGGACATGGGCGGCTTTGAGACTTCTTTGATCAAATTTTAACCCGAGCTTAGAGGACAGTCGCCAGCGCCGGACGCTACAGTCTGCTTCAGACGGTGACTTTACCACCCCGGAGCAAAAGTCATGCCCTCAGAACCCGCTTCCAAGACCCTCCTCTTCACGCCCAGAACGCCCAGGCCCCTGGCGCCGACCCCGACGACCGAGCCCGATGTCGACCTGCTGCGCCAGATCGCCGCCGGCTCCAGCGACGCCCTCGGCACCTTCTACGACCGCCACGCCGGGGTGACGCTCGGGCTGCTCCAGCGGATGCTGGGCAAGAACGGCGAAGCCGAAGAGGTGCTCCAGGAGGTCTTCCTCCAAGTCTGGCGCGAGGCCCGCCGCTACGACTCCGCCCGGTCCTCGCCGCGCGGCTGGCTGCTCCTGCTCGCCCGCTCGCGCGCCCTCGACCGGCTCCGCGCCGCGACGGCGCGCCATCGCCGGGAGGACAAGCTGGGCCGCGAGGCCGCGGTGGCCGCCGCTCCCGTCGGCAGCCGGCGGCTGGAGCACCGGGACCGGCAGCGCCGCATCGGCTCGGCCCTCGAGTGCCTCCCCCCGGAGCAGCGCCGGGTCGTCGAGCTGGCCTTCTTCCACGGCCTCTCCCAGACCGAGATCGCCGCGCACCTCGGGGCACCCCTCGGGACCGTCAAATCCCGCGCCCTGATGGCGATGAAGAAGCTCCGCGTCCTCCTCAGCGAGGACGAAGCTCCGACACCGCAGCCACGCAGAATCTCCAGGGCGGGTTAGCGCCGAAGAGACCTCACCCCCTAGCCCCCTCTCCCATCTCCCTTCCACCCCCGCCGGGAGAGGGGGAACCCATCCAAAGCTGTTCAGCGAGCTCGCCACGGAGGCAACAACAACGTCCCCCCTCTCCCGGGGATGGGCGGGCGGGAGATGGGAGAGGGGGCCAGGGGGTGAGGTTATCTCGGCACCAGGGCCACGATCCGCACCGGCCCGCCCGAACCGCCCGCGATCTTCATCGGCAACGCGATCACCCAGGCTCCCGTCTCCGGCAGCTCTTCAAGCTGGGCCACGTTCTCCAGGCCGGGGACGTTCGCGCCGTTGGCGATCTGGTGCACGATGAAGTCCTTCGAGGGGCCGTGGTCGATGCTCGCCGTGTCCACCCCCAGGGCGCCAACCTTCCTCTGCTCGACCAGGTAGCGGGCAGCTTCGGCCCCATACGAAGGGAAGTGCAGGTTCGAGGCATCGCCCGGCTTGTCGTCCCCCAGGTAGCGCTTGCGGTCCGGCCAGCGCGCTCCCCAGCCGGTGCGCAGCAGGACGATCGACCCCTGCGGCACCGCACCGTGCTTCCCCTCCCAGGCCCGGACGTCCTCGGGCGTCAGCCGGTAGTCGGGATCGGCCGCCGCCTTGGCGCGGACGTCGATCACCACCGCCGGACCGATGAGCTGCTCCACCGGGATCTGATCAGCCGTCCGCCCCTTCTCGGCGAAATGGATCGGCGCGTCCAGGTGGGTGCCGCCGTGCTCGGGCGTGCAGAACGCGTTGGACGCATAGAAGAAACCGGCCTCGGTCTTGCCGTACGACAGGCGGTCGAGCTGGAACGTCGAGGGCGCGTTCGGCCAGTAGATCGTCTTTTCGTCGAAGGCGTACGTGAGGTCGACCACCCGCACCCCTTGGAGGTCGATCGGGGGACGATCGGCCGCAGGTTGTTGGGCGGCGGCTCCGGCGGCGAGCGCCAGGACCGCGAGCAGGAAGAGCCGGCATGTCCTTGTGCAGGCAGGCATCGGGGTCCCTCCTCCAGAATCCAGGGAAGAGTCTAACCTGGGGTGCCTCATTCCATCTCCACGATCTCGTTCTCCCCGCTCTCCGTCAGGAAGTACTTGAGCCGTTCGTACACGAGCCGCTGAAAAAAGAAGTTCTCCGTCAGGATCAGCACGCTGCTGTCGCCGTTGACCGTGCCGACGACGTCCTCCCATGCGGATTCGGCGATCGCCTGGGCGACCACGCGCCCGGCGCCCGGATCGGTGACGAGGAGCGTCTGGTACGGCCCGGCCGTCCTCACCCGCCGGACGAAGGGGACCACTTTGCGGAACGGCGAGCCCCCTTCCTCCTCCTCTTCTTCACTCCAGGAGGGAATTTCGTAGTACCCCCGGGTCCGCACGGCCCCAAGGACTTTGAGGTCGCGGCTGATGCTCGACTGCGTCGCCGGAATCCCCTGTGCGCGCAGCATCTCGACCAGCTCCTTCTGCTCTGACACCTGCTTGTCTCCGGTGAGGACCTCGACGATGGCTTGCCGGCGTCTCGCCTGGATCTCACGGTCTGATGACATGCCTTACCTCCTTTTCAATGTGAATACGATAGACGATATCCGGTGCCGATGCCCAAGGCCGGGCCGGCGGGGCGGAAAGTGAAATAGCCGGCCGGTTTCCCGCACAGAGTGCCCGGAACGCTCGCAACGGAACATCGGAGGAACCATGAGAGCCCATCGCATCCGTCTCCTCGCCATGCTCGCCCTGCTCGTCGCGCTGGACCCGGCTTCGCTCACCGCCGGGCCTCCATCCTCTCCACCGCCGACCTTCCTGAGCCTCGCCTTCGACCAGGTAGACTGGATGTACGGCAAGAACGATCCGGCGAAGCTCAACTCGCTCTGGGGGCAGATGAGCTTCGCCTACAAGGCCGCCCGCAAGACCTGGTACCTGAACGGCACGGTCAAGCTCCCGGGGAGCCGGCGCCAGTCCTGGTTCCTCCGCAACCTGCCGCTCGACGGCGAGCGCAACGCCACGTTGCGCCGCAAGGCGGTCTTTCTCGATCTCCGGAACCTGGGCCTCAAGGACGGCACGGACTGGAACAAGGTCCAGTACATGCTGACTCTGGACACGGCTCTGAGCAAGAAGGCACCCCAGGCCGCGAAAGGCCCGGTCACCTTCGTCGGCACCCGCGAGCGCCACGTGGCCTCGGTGGGACCGTTCGATCCGGGTGTGCCGCCGCGGCCGATCCTGATCGTTGATCGGCCGATAAAGACATTTGTGCCGCGGGTCGTTCAACCGCTGCAGGAGAGCGAGTACGAGCACCGCTTCGCGGGAGCCTTCGCCCGCAGCCTCGACTGGCTCAACCAGACGCACAAGTTCGATAAAAACCGCACCGCCAAGAAGATCCTCGACGACCTCATCGATGAAGGCATCGGCAAAGAAGAGGACAGGAACGGCAACGGAAGCCACTTCGACGAATGGATCATTGCCAAGGACGTCTACGCGCTACTTCTCAGCGGAGCTAAGATCAAGACCTCGATCTGGGACGGCAACAACAAGGTCCCGGACGTCCAGGGACTCCTGCAGAAGAAGGGAGATTTCCTCGACTGGCTCGACGGGGAGTGGGATAAAAATGCGGATGTCGAGATTGCGGTCTTCCACCACTCCTACCACACTTTCTATACGTTGACCTCCTTCTTCCGAAAGGGAAAGGACTCTGCCTCTGTGCATTTCCGTTCCGATGAGTTCCCGGGCGATGACACAATAGGGGATGAGTTCGAGCTCGTGGTGGACATCTACAAAGGCGAAGACGGCACCTACCGATTCTCGACCGACAACCAGAGGATCGCCTTCGCCATTTCAGAGTCGGTCAACTGAGCGCCGGCTACTTCACCAGCAGGCTCCTGCCGTCGAGGTTCGTCGTCGGCTTGACGCCGTAGAGGTCGAGGATCGTCGGCATCACGTCGCCCATGTAGGCGCCTTGCGGGACGTTCAGCTTGACGCTGCTGAAAAGGATGCCCTGCACCAGCGGCGGATAGACCGAGCAGTGGTCGCCGCTCCAGATCTCCGTGTTGGGCTCGACGATGGTCTTGCCGATGCCGCCCAGGCTGTCCTGCCAGCCGACGCGATAGCCTTCGCTGTTCGAACGGGATGAGGTCCGGGATCAGCTCGGGATCGTAGACCCCCTCGTAGGCCTCGTCGCGGGTGAAGGCGTGGGCCACCGGGCGCTCCCCCGTCTCCTCGTCGACGAAGGACTCGAGCCCCGCCTTGATCGCAGCGACCACCTGCTTGTACTCCTCGCCCGGCTCCACGATCCCCTTCTCCTCGCGGCCCTTGAGGTTGATGTAGACCTGCCCCAGGCCGAGGGCGTACGCCTTGGTCTTCGACCAGTCGACGTTGACGAAGAAGTCGCCCTGATCGAAGAGGTCCTCCAGGTTCATCCGTTTGGCGTCCTGGCCGTTCAGGGTCATGAAACCGTTCTTCACCAGCCAGGTGTTGTAGTTCATGCCGCGGCGGAAGGAGGCGAAGCCGTGGTCGGAGACGACCAGGAGCTTGGCGCCGGACGGCATCTTCTGCATCGTCTCGCCGACGATGCGGTCCATCTCCTGGTACGACGCCAGGATCGAGCCCCCCCATTTCACCGCACCTTCCGGCGTGTAGAGCGGATGCTTGGGGTCGAAAAAGCGGAACATCATGTGCTGCACACGGTCGGTGAACTCGAAGTAGTGCACCAGCACGTCCCAATCGCTCTTGGCGAGGAGGCTGTTGAGGATCTCCTGGTCCTTCTCCACCGTCATCTTCACGTCTTCGAGGAAGACCCCCTCGTCGATGGTCCCGGCGGTGGTGGACCACGTGTCGATCATCCAGCCCTGGGTCTTGAACAGGCCGTGCTCGCCGGTCAGGTCGTCGATGAAGCTGGCCGGCGCCGTAATGTCGAAGCCGGGCGGCAGGTTTTCGGGATCGAACTGAATGGGAGAGAGGTAGAGCCGTACCTCGGGCTCGATGGACAGCACACGGAACCGGCTGATGCCCTTGAGCTTGATGATCGAGTTGAACGGAAATGTGAAGCGCACCCAGTCGCTCCACTGCCCCGAATTCAGGGTGAGGTCGTTGCCCGAGACCTGGATGCGCAGCGATTTCTTGTCCTCTGCGACGGTGAGCTTCATCGGGATCTTGATGTAGTCGCTCTGCTCGGGGAACAGCTCGTTCTGCGGCCCCTTGATCTCGGTCTCGATCTCACCTTTGTTGTCCACCAGCTCGACGACCTCGACCTTGAAGTCGCCGCCGCCCCTGGGGGCGAAGAACAGCTCGGAGGTGAAGTAGAAGGGCTTGCCGATGCGCCCCGAGAGGTCAGGCACGCCGAGGCCGGACAGCAGGTGGCCGTTGTCGTAGCTCTTGGGCGGGAAGGTCACCGGGATGCGCATCACCGTCACCCGCTTGCCGGCCTGGCCGAGCAGCTTCCAGAAGGTGTCGCCCTGCTGGCTGCTGATGGCGATGGGCCGCGACTTGGGGAGCAGGCGGTCCGCCGCCGCGCCCGAGCCCACGCCGGCCGCGATCCCCAGCACCACCGCGACCGCCGCGGCCACCACCCAGCGCACTCGGAACAGCTTGAGGGCCAAGAGGAAGAGGAGGGCCACGACGGCTGCCGCGATCAGCCCCACGATCCAGGCGTTCCTGGCACCGAAGAGGAAGTCCGCCTTGCCCTCTTGCGCCGCCGCGAAGGTCGGCGTGTAGTCCTTTGGATTCCGCTTCAGGAAGTCGAAGACCCCGTGGCGTCCCGGGTTGAGGCCGGTCGCGAAGGTCGACCACGCGACGGGCGTCTGCGAGGGGATCGTCGGCCGCAGCGGCGAGAAGCTGCCCTGGGCGCGGAGCTTGGCCAGGTTCGGCAGCTTGCCCTCGTCCATCCATTTCTGGGTCAGCTTGGCGTCGGCGCCGTCGAAGCCGAGGACGACGAGCTTCTGGGAATCCTGCGCTGCCAGCGGGCCGGCGAGGACGAGAATCGCCGCGAGGGCGAGGGAGATCGTGCGGAGTCGATGGCTCATGACGGTCGGGGATTCTAGCAAACCGCTTGCGTCACCTTCTTACCGTAACCCTCGTGAACCCGTCGGTCTCGACCTCGAGCGGCGGATTGCCGTTCTGGGTGAGCATCCGGCGCACCAGGCGGATGCCGCGGCCGAGCTGCTCGACGTAGCCGAGCTCGACGAGCCATCGGGTGATGGTGGGGTTCCGGTAGTCGGCATGGCTGCCAAACTCGCCCAGGCTGGCCTGTCCGAACGGCCCCCCAGGATTCGAGAAGATGATGCGGTCATCGAACCATTCAACTCTTCCTGGAGCGTTCGTCCCCTCGTACAGACGATGCTGGACGAGGTTCCTTGCCAGCTCGCGAAGAGCCTCCAGGGGGTATTCGGAACGGTAGGGAGTCCTGATTCCGTCCGCCGGAGCCGGGACCTCGACCAGATGTGCCTGGAGCTGCACCCAGAGCGCTTCCAACTGGTCGGCGAGAGTGCCTGTGATCTTCTTCCGTGAAATCACGGGAGCGTCCACATCGGCGCCGCCATAGCGGGCGAGCTCGACGAAAGCGCCAGGGAAGAACGACTGCGGGGGCTTGCCAAAAAGGAGGATCGCGGCCGCATTCGGAGCCCAGACACCCCGGTACATGCGCCCAAGGTCTCGGCTCGTCAGCCAATCCGTGAGCTCGGGAAAGGTCCCGGGGTCGTGATCGGCCTCCCGAGCGGCAAGGTACATCTCCCGCAGCGAAGTCAGACGCAGGTCGTCCTGGCTGGCCCCGGGGACGATCCGATAGTCGAACGGCTGGCGGTTCTCAGGGCGCCTCTCCCGCAGCCTGACGAGATCGGAATCCTTGGCTCGTTCGGTGACCGTCCCCTTGCGGACCCAGGCCGAGCTGTCGAGCGTCACGACCGGCGGGACTGGATAAGGGTCGATACGCAGGACAAAAATCGGCTTCCCCTCAACCTCCACCACCTCCACATTGAACGTCGGGGTCGGGAAGAGCCGGGCTGATGTGAGTCGGTTGACGAGCTTTTGCTGCTCCTGGTCGAGGTCTCCCGGAATCCCGACGATCCTGCCATCGTCAGCCTTGCCGATGACCAGATAGCCGGGACGCTGGCTGTCGCCGAGGTCGTTCGCCAGGGCGCAGGCGGCGCGCAGGATGTCCTTGGCGTCGCTCGCCGACTGCTTCCACTCGACGCGCTCGCTCTCTCGGGCCAGGGCTTCAGTAAGCTCTTCAGGGTTCATAGTGAGACTTTTGTCGGATGCGAGACCCGTTGCGGGTCTTCACCCTTTTACCACAAGCCAAGTCCCCCTAAAACTCCCGCACTGGAGTACCGTATCTAGAGATGCCCGCGCGGCGCCCTATGAAGACCCGCTCCGAAACAACACGTCTGCTGATCGCCGTCGGCCTGGGAAGCCTGCTGTTCCTGGCCGGGCTGTCCCTGGCCCGGACCTTGGTCCCCGAATGGCGGCTGGGGGGCCTGCCGGACGAGAGCTTCTACGTCCAGCGCTACCGCGAGCTGGCCGGCCGGCTCGGGGCCCGCCTCGCTTCCGGGCCGCCCCGCGTTTCAATCCTGACTCCCGAGGACATCTCGGACCAGACATCCGAGATCCTGGACCGAGAGAGGCCGGGCTCTCCCGTGTTCCAGGGGGTCGGACCCCGCGTCCAGGTGGTGCAGGAGGCGGTTCTGCCGCAGGAAGGCAGAGCGCGCGATCTCGCGATTGACTTCTCGCTGGAAGGCGATCCTCTGGCCCTGCAATGGGCCGCACGCGGTTGGAGGAAGCTCTCTCAGTCCTTGGCCAAGCCGGTCCCTGCGGCATTGCGGCAGTCGTTCGCCGAGATCCTCCTGGCCGCGGGGGAATCGCTGGGCAAGCCGCGCCCCGGGTCCTTCGGCGGCATTCCAGTGACTTTCTACGAGGTCCGCGGCGGAGCGGGCGGCCATGTTTCCACGCCCGGAACCACGGGCGACATGATTGTCGTGACGCGAGGCATCGGTGAGGCCAAACGGGCCTCGACCGCAAGGGCGCACCCCACGCTGGCGTGGTTCCTCCAAAAGGTGTTGCCACCGATCTTCCGCTCGATCGGCGTGGCGCTCCTCTTCCTGGTCCTGGTGACACGCCGGCGAATCGACTTGGTGAACGCCTCGATCCTCGCCGGGGCCGTCCTCGTGGTCTCGACCGTGGCGGCCCTCGTCGCGCAGCAGAGCCTGGAGGAGATCTCGATGTCGCTCCTGGCCACGGTCGCGCTGGCCGGCTGGGTCTTTCTGTTCTGGTCCGTCGGGGAGTCGTTCCTGCGCACCTCGGACCCCGGCTTCACCACCAGCCTCGATTCGCTCCGGGCGGGCCGGATCGGCCCACGTGGCGGGCGCGCCCTGCTCCATGGGCTCGCCCTTGGCGGCGCTCTCGCCGGATTCAACCTGGGCGTCACCGCGTTGGCCGTGGCTGCTCCCGGCGTCTGGCCTGAGGCCCCGAGCGTGCGCCTGCCGGTGTTCGGAGTCTGGCATCACCCCTTCGTCGATGGTCTCTGGATCACCGCCATGGCCCTTCTGATGCTCGGTGTGGCGCGCCGGCTGGTGGCAGTCCGTTGGGTGCCGTGGGCGACGGCTCTGATAGGCGCCGTCCTGGCCCCTCCCCTCCAGTTCGATCCCTACGTTTTCTCGCTCGCCGCAAACTTCTTCCTCTATGCGCTGCTCGTCTTCCTGGGCCGGCGCTATGGGCTCACCGCTCTCCTGACGGCCGCCATCTCATCCCTCCTGCTCCCGGCGGCTGTCTTCTCGGCCCTCCACCTGGACTGGCTTCCCGGTACCTTCGGGGTGACGGCCGGCACCCTGGCGGCGTTCCTCCTGCTCGGGCTCGTCGGCCTGCGACGTCCCGCCCGGGTCGAGGCCGAACGGCTCCGGCCGCCCGCCTTCATGCGGCGGATCGACGAAGAGCGCCGGATCAAGTACGAGATGAACCTGCTGGCGCGCATGCAGGAAGGGTTGCTGCCCGAGAGCCCTCCGGAGATCCCGGGCTGGCAGATCGCCGCACGCTCGATCCTGGCCACCGAGGCCGGCGGCGACCTCTACGACTTCCTGGTCGACGACGAGGGCCGCCTCTGGGTCGCGGCCGGCGACGTGGCCGGCCACGGCTACTCGTGCGCCATCGTCCAGGCGATGACCACCGCCGCGCTGACCAGCCTGATCGCTCCGGAGAAGACCCCTGCCGAGATCCTGAAGCAGGTCGACCGCGTGATCCGCCGCGGCGGCTCGCTGCGCAACTTCGCGACCCTGGCCCTCCTGCGCCTCGACACGAAGACTGGCGAGGTCCTGCTGAGCAACGCCGGCCACCCGTTCCCGTTCCTCTCCGTCAACGGCGACGTCACGGAGATCCCCCTGCCCGGCCTGCCGCTCGGCCAGGGGCCGCCACGCGTCTACCGCGACCACGTCTTCCATCTACCGCCCGGGAGCGCCCTGGTCTTCTGCTCGGACGGGCTCATCGAGACCTGCGATTGGAGCGAAGCTCCCTATGGCTTCGACCGCCCGCTGCGAGGTCCTGCGCGCGGTCCACGACGCCACGGCTCCGGAGATGCTCGAAGCCCTCCTGGCCGATTGGAGGAAGTACCTCGGCCAGGAGGAGCCTCCGGACGACACGACCGTGGTGGTGCTGAAGCGGGCCGGGTAGGCGGCTTTTCCTGGGACCGCGGGCGTCTCGCCCGCCTCTCCGGTATTTGGGGCTATCGTCGAAGGGGCGGCCCGGCAACGGTCGCTGGGAGTCCGGGCGGGCGGGACGCCCGCGCTCCCAGGTCCGCCACCCATTCCGGGCACACCGGCCGATGTTTGCGCGCGGCAGCGCGCTAAGCTCTCGCTAGGAAGGAAGCCACAAAAGCCCTTTTCATCGGGTATACCATGTCCCAAACTGTCAATGAGGCCGTGATCCTCAACCAGCCACATAACCAACCGGCGCTCAGGAGGCCACGCCGACCGCGCCCACGACCTCGAAAGGAATCCCGTCCAGGTCCCGCGCCGTGACGCGGTCCGCGGACGATCCGAGGAGCGCTCCAGCCGCCGCGAGGCGTTGTTCGAGGGCTTGCCGGGATTCGACGTCGGGCACGACGAGCTCCCAACTGACAAGCCCCGCCATACGGTCCGAATCCGGCGGCGCGCCCTCCCCCGCCCAGGAGTTCAGGTTGAGGTGGTGGTGATAGCCGCCCGCGGCCACGGCGGCGAGCGTCGGCCATCGCATGCCGTCCTCGAAGCCGACCACGTCACAGTAGAACGCCACTGCCGGGGCCAGGTGCGAGACGGTGAAATGCACGTGCCCATTCACGGTCTCCCGCGGCAGCCCCTGCCATGCCTCGGTGCGCTCCCCTGCCGCGGCGAGCACGCCGGCCACGTCCATCGGGTCGACCGTCATCTGGACCACGCCGTCCTCGACCGGCCAGAGCGCGCGCGGCCGGTCGGCATAGATCTCGAGGCCGTTGCCGTCCGGATCGTCCAGGTAGATCGACTCGCTGACGGCATGATCGGCCGTCCCGCGCAGCGGATAGCCGGCGGCATGCAGGCCGAGGAGAGCACGCCCAAGGGCCAGCCGGCTCGGCACCAGGAACGCCACGTGATACAGGCCCGTCGTGATGGGCCGCACCGGCCGGCGCGCGATCCCCGGCGTCTCCTCCAGCACCATCAATTCGCGCGGCTCGACCGGGTCCGGGAGATCCGGCTCGTCGCCCGCCGCAAGGGTCACAGCCCTTCCCTCGGAACCGGCCAAGTGGAGGCCCAGGACGCCCTGGTAGAAGGCGAGAGAGCGGTCGAGGTCCGCCACCCGCAGCCGGGCCCGACCGATGTGCGTGTCGTCAGGAAGACGCGACGCCATAGCTCCTCCTCTCAATACGAGTTGCATGCCCCATGTAGAGCAGGCTCGTGTCCTGGCTCGGCCGCAGGTCGAACCGCCGGCCGGCTTCCGCATAGGTCAGCTCTCCCCGCTTGCGGGAGCGAAGGAGTCGCAGGATGCGGAGCGGGTTGCCCGCCGGACGGAAACCCGTGAGTCCCTCTGGACGCAGGCCGCTCTTCTCCAGCAGGGCGGTCAGCTCCGCCGGCTTGATGAACTTTTTCCAGTCGTGGAGGTCCGGCGGCATGAAGCTCGTCCATCTCCACTCCTGGAAGAGCTTGATCACCACCAGCTTGCTCCGCCACGTGCGGTTGATCGTATCGAAGAAAAAGACGCCGCCGGGCGCCAGGACGCGCGCCGTCTCGGCGATCACCCGCGGCGGGTCCTCTACGTGCTCCAGGACGTCGCAGCAGCAGGCAATCTCGAAGCTCCCGTCGGAAAAAGGCATCCGTTCCCCGGAGGCCGCCCGGTACTCGATCGCGAGGCCCGCCTCCCGCGCATGGGCCCTCGCCGCAGCCAGCGACTTTTCTGAAGGGTCGATGCCCGTGACCGAGCAGCCCAGGCGAGCCAGCTCCTCGGACAGGAGTCCGCCGCCGCAGCCGATGTCCAGCGTCCGCCGGCCGCGAGAATCGATCCGCAGCTCGTCCAGGACCCGCCGGATGTATCCGAACCGCACCGGGCTGAACGACTGGAGGATATGCAGGCAGCCCGCCTCGTCCCACCACGAGCCTGCCATGTCGTCGTAGAGCTGGTTGTCGACTGGCATGAAGCGGCCTTGTTACTTCTTCGGAAGCCGATGCTCACGAAAGAACTCCCACATCTCCCTCGTCGCGTCGACGCCGTTGCTGGTGAACCCGGCCAGCCATTCCGGCATCGGCTTGCCGCCTGGCCAGGTGTGGCCACCGCCCTGGACCGTGTAGAGCACCACGGCAGCGTCGTCAGCACAGCTCGTGTATTCGCGGCGGGTGACGTCGGCAGCGACCAGAGACTCGACGGGGTTCGTTCCGCACCGGTTTCTTCGCGCCCAATTCGCCGTCCAGGTTGGGATGCTCGGCAAGACCTTCGAGTCCGGGAAAGCCGGCGAGCGACCGCCATGGTAGGGAGTCAATGCATCAGCGGTGCCGTGAAACGCGATCATCGGCACCGGTCGAGGGTCCGTGCACCAGCTCCACGGCAGTGAGTGAGCCGCCGCCACCATCCCGACCGCCGCGATCCGATCGGACAGCGTGCAGGAAAGGACGAAAGCCATGCCTCCGCCATTGGAAAGCCCATTTGCATAGATCCTCGTCGGGTCGATGTTGTATGCCGCTTCCAGGGTGTCGATCAATTCAGAGATGAATCTGACATCCCTCGTGAGACCGGCTCCGTGGTTCACGTTCCAGGCCCTGGGCGCATCACTTCCCGCCGGGTAGACGACGATGAACCCTTGGCTGTCGGCCAGCCGGTTCCACCCGCTCGTGTCCATCTGATGGGCCGGCCATCCTCCCCCGCCGTGCATGCTGATGACGAGCGGCGCCGGCTTGGAGCGGTCGTAGCTGCTTGGGACATGGAGCAGATACTCCCGCCTCTGGCCCGACGAGATCATGGCGCCGCTCGTTCGATTCAGGAAGTAGTAGGACACCGAGGCCAGGAGGACCGACACCGCAGGCAGGCCGAGAACCAGCACGGCGCGGATGACCAGCTTCCTGGGATTCATCGCCGTCCTCGACGGCCACCCATGCCGATTCCCCGCGAGCGCCAGTGGCGCCGCGGAGAGTCGCGCCAATGGGATGGCCAGGACCGCGACCAGCGCCAGAAAGTAGCGCGGGATGAGCGGTGTGGTGACGAGCCATGCGAGCAGGCCGTAAAGAGCGAGCACGGCGACGAGCCAACAGGCCGCGACGGTCACCAGCGTGCGGTCGTTGAGCAGCCGCTGGCGATGGAGGCGTGTGGCGATCCAGGCAGCAGCGGACAGCTTGAGGCCGACCAGGGCAGCAGCGATCCAGGGCAGAGCATTCGTGGCCAAGGCCATCGCGTACAAAGAAAGGATCCATCCGACGAGCGGCCCGAAGACGACGAGATACGACAGGGCGAAAAAAACGCTCGCTTTGACGACCCATTCGCGGCCGGTCAGGCCGATGTACAGATTCTGCACGAGCTGCTTCCACGTCAACCCCAACAATCCCAGGAATCCCAGCAACACGATCGCGACAGCGCGGAGCGTCCCTTCGTCTTCGATCCACCGAGTTGTTTGCTCGATCACCACCGGCCAGGTCGAGGACAAGGTGAGCGCGAGCGGGATGGCGATGAGGACCAGCAGCCACGCGGCCAGCGTGCTCCAGATCGCCACTTTGAGCTGGGCGGCGATGAGCGCGGCGCTGGTCAATGGCCGCGTCGCATCGAAGGGCGTCAGGCCCCAGGAATCGTGCACATCGGAATTTGCCTTGCTCACCGTCGCGGCGGCGAATCCGGCCATGCAGGGCGGGGTGAGCAGCACGCCGAGAAGTGGGTAGAAGACGAGCTCCGGCCGGTCGTCACCGGCGACGAAAAGAAGGGCCAGCTCGAACGGCAGAAGGAGGCCCATCAATGCCGGTAGCCGCCGGCCATGCCGCCGCCACTCGAACCACATTTGAGCGCGGGCGGGCGAAGAAAAACGGTCTCGCCGGCGCGGCAGGACATCGGCGATCTGCCCGAGCCGGGCGAATGCTCCCCGCCAGTCAGGCACGTCGCCGCGGCGAGCCCGTGCAACGGCATAGCAGGCGGTGAGATAGGCGAGGGGAAGCTGCGGCGCCAGGAACGCTACCATCAGGGGCTCGGAGGCTTTGTAATGGACCGCCAGGAGAACGGCGGCGTCCAGCGAAACCAGCCACAACACGGCGACGATCACACGCAGCCCCGGCAGACCGTACGGCATCCACACCAGCGCCTGCGTCCAGGCGAGAAAGACCGCGGCCAGCAGTCCCGGCCAAATCAGAGGTACGTCGTTTCCAAACGGCAGCAGTACAAGTACCATGACCAGCCACAAGCTCGCCATGGCCGCCGCGCCATAGAGCATCGGCCAGCCCGCCAGCGCCGTGGTCGTCACCGGCAGCGTGAACATGCGGGCGGGATAGATCGATTGGCGCGCGGCCAGGTCACCGGCAAGGCCGAAGCTGAATACCGCCAGGAAATAGAGGAACGTCGCCGAAAATGGCAAGATCAGCAGGGCTGCCGTTTCATTGGGAGTATCCAGCTCGATGGGCTCCCATGGTCCGGGGATCAGGAGCCTGATCATCGCTAGAACGAAAATCAAGCCGGCCAGCGCGATCAGTGCGAAGCGATGCCCTTGGCGAAATTCCCAGGCGATCGCGAGAGCGGGGGAACGCATGGTTTACGCCTCCGGGGCTGGCGCTGCGGGCTCATTCCCGACATGGGCGACGAAAATCTCGTCCAGGGTGGGGACACGCTCGCCGACGCGGTGCGATTCCTTGATTTCGCGAAGCGGCGCGCTCAGCACGATCGTGCCCTGATGGATCATCGTGACGTGATCGGCGACCTGCTCCACTTCCTCCAACAAGTGCGACGAAAAGAGCACCGTGCGGCCTTCATCGGCGATGGTGCGAACGACGGCGCCGAGAATGTCGCGGCGAACGATGGGATCGAGACCGGACGACGGTTCGTCCAGCACCAATAATTCGGGCCGATACGCCAGCGCGATGAGCAGTCCCGCCCGGGCCTTCTGCCCCTTGGAGAGGTTCCTGATTTTCGCCGCGGGGTCGAGTGCGAACTTCTGCCGCAGCTCCTCGGCGTACACATCGTCCCAGGCGGGGTAGAACGCGCGCGAGTAGCGAATGAGCTCGTCAACGCGCATCCAGCCGGGGACGTCGTTCTCCTCGGAAAGGTAGCCGATGCGCGACAGGACGCCGACCGGATCGGCGACGGGATCGAGCCCGAAGACGCGCACCGAGCCGCTTTCCGCCCGTAGCAGGCCGAGGACATGCTTGATGAGCGTCGTCTTGCCCGCTCCGTTTGCGCCGACGAGGCCGTAGACCGCGCCGCGCGACATGGACAGGCTCACCGAGGCAAGGGCCGTCCGGGCACCGAAGCGGCGCGTCAGCTCCGACACGTTGACGACGGACTCAGCTCGTATTCGCACGCTGCAACGCGGGGCCGAGTGCGCCCAACATCCTGAAGAGCTTGGGTACTTACAAGATGCTACGCCTCCTGCGGCTCCTCGTCAACGACCTCGATTCGCCCCCCAGGGCTCCGTCAAAGTCCGTGGTAGCAGCGGCTTGAGGCCCTCACCCCCTGGCCCCCTCTCCCGCGCGTCCCCCACCCTGCCACCCCGAGCGGGAGAGGGGGAAACACCTGTGATTGTTGAGTTTGCGGGTGGGGGCGCCCTCTCCCGCTCGGGGCGGTGGCTGGGGGCCGCGCGGGGGAGGGACGGGGAGGGGTCCCGGGCGGCGGCCGACTTTGACGGAGCCCTGTATTCGCCCCCGACCGCGATGGCGTTCGGGAGCGAATCGGCAGCAGTCAGGACGGGCGAGGTCAGTGGCCGCGGCTCCCCGAGCGGTGCCGGTCGCGATGCCCGCGCCGGTCACGACGGTCATCGTGCCGACGGATCGTCGCGATCGGCGCGATCGTCGCGGCGACGACGGTCGTGCCTGTCGTACCGGCCGTCACGATCGTCGCGGCGGCGACGGTCATTTCTGTCGTACCGGTCATCGCGGTCGCCGCGGCGATGACGGTCGTTCCTATCGTACCGGTCGTCACGATCGTAGCGGCGGTGACTGTCGTGCCGATCGTGCCGATCGTACCGGTCGTCACGATCGTGCCGGTCATACCGGTCGGAGCGGCCGTAGTCGCCACGGTAACTCCTGTCATAGCGGTCATAGCGCGGGGCGTAGCGCGAAAAGGCCCAGGAGCGGTCGACCCGGTAGTGGGAGAAGTGGGTGGTCACAAGCGGGCAGGAGTCATGGTGATAGTAATAGCCGGCGTCGTGGAAGCAGTGGCTGCTGCATCGATGACCGCGGTAGTGGATCGGCTCGTCATAGCGGTAGTAGTAAGCGGGTTGGTACCCGTAGAAGGGTCGCCCGAAGACGAAGGAGATGTGGGCTGCGCCGACCCGGAAGGCGGTGCCGATCGAGAACCATTCGGGGCTGGCCTGGGCTGGGGGAGTGAGGGCTGGAGACAGCAGGGTGCTACCGGCGAGGATCGCGGTCAGGAACAACTTGCGCATCGCGTACAGACCTCCTTGCCGACCGGCACTCCACGATCCGTGCCAGCCCTTCGCCACCCTGTGGCTGGCGCACACAGCCGAGGGGGAGCCGTCCTTTGCCGAGGACGGAGGTGTCCCAGGATGCGCTTCCCAGGCTGCTTTTCGGCGCCAGACGCGAGAGCGCTCGCTGGGTCACCCGGGTAGCGTCCGCTGCAACGAGGGGTCGTTAGGCGGCCGGCCACGACACGCGCAGCGCCGGCAGATTGTCAGTGCGCCCAAGTTTGGTGCCCGCAAGACTGATGTAGGTAGCAGTGTCGATTGTGAGCTGGGTGTCGGTCAACCGGGCACCGCTGGGTTGTGCGATCTTGAGGTCGCGCGGCGACTTAGCGGCTGAAGAGCACAGGTAGATGTGAAGACCAGCGCCGATGACGCGCACGGACTGCACTTTGTATGTGTTGTGTGGCTCTAGAGGCTTGCCCCAAGCCTCAATCCGAACTGACTTGCCGACCAGAGTTGGCAATTGACGAGCGATTCGGGCGGCATTGCTGAACACAGACGCAGCAGCAAAGAAGGAAATGACGGCCACTGCGATCCCGAGCAGGCGCCATTGGGAGTTGAGCATGGCGACCGCGAGGCCAGCTAGCCCGATACCGGCGAAGAAGGCGCCGAGCATGAGCGGTCTGGATCTGGATCTGGTCAATAGTGGGGTAGTCACGAATGGTCTTTCGGCCGCCTAACGCTGCTGCGGCTGAGCAGTGGCCTTGGCCGTCCGCTCAAGCCGCCAGGTTGGCCGCGCCGCGGCATCCAGTTGAATCTCTTCCCATGGTTCGAAGCTGATTACTTGGCCTCCGGGGGTCGCAATGCGGATATTTAACCCTCGCGCCGGAGGGCCACTCGACATCGTATTGTAGACATCGATATAACCGGGATACTCCCGAAATGCCCACCTTCGGATCCCTCGCTGAAGGCCAGTGAGCTTAGCAATGCAGAAAGCTTGATCCCGCGTTACAGCTGAATCGGGCATAACTCCGCACTTCAACTGGACAGTGGGAGCCTCAGGGGAGGTCGGACGAATGTTCTCAAGACTCTCCGCGCAACCCTGAAGCACACCTCCAAGAGACAGCACCAGCGTAAAGAGCAATCGGGATTGTTGTAGCAGCTTCATGTCAATCAAGTTTACGGCCAAAGCTGTTGCTGCTAACCGGCAGCGTAGCTGTCCGGTTGAGCAGCTGGGTTAGCTGGCGCGATGGTCGTTCCTCCGGTTCGCACCTCGAAACACTGACAACTAAGCATACTTCGCCAAGGCCTAAGGCCAACTCTCCCAACCAACGAGTTGGGTTCGATGGCTGTGTCGAAAATCTTGCGGCCATCACAAAACATCTCAAGCTTGCTGGCCTGCACCCGGACGGACAGGTCGTAAGGTCGGTTTGTTTCGAGATAAAATGGTACCTCATGGCTCAGGTGCTCAAAGTCTAGATACTCATTTTGTCCCCGAAATCCGATTCGCTCGAAGAACAGCTGCTTTCCTGAAAAAGCCAAATGAAAATATTGTCGCGCAACCTTGGGAGTTGTCCATCCCAAAACTATACCGGCATTCACGGCGTCGAGCGAGTTCTCCGGCATTAGCTTCAGGAACGTCAAACGACAGTCAAGAGTGAAAGGGCCATGCCCGTACGTGTGATGAGACAGAACGTATCTATACATTCCCTCTCCGACAAACTCACCAGTATCAGCATCAAATTCCCAGGTCCCTACCTTCAGCAACTGGTTCCAGCCGTCCGGTGTAGTAAAGCTCTCTTGGGCATCAGAGTCTTGGAGCGTATGCTGGCTGCTTGAGAAAGCAGCCTCCAATTCATGGCCAAACTTCTTGACTGACGATTCCTTTATCTCTCGAACGAGCACCTCGATTTGTTGAGGAGTCTCAACTGTGCGGGTCTGATACTTCCGAAGAGGCTCAAGCAAATCTTGCGGTTCAACGAACATGAGCGCTGGGATCAGGGCTTTTCCAAGAACCCAAGCAGCACCGATTTCAGCGGCTACCCACAGACTGTCCTTTGCCCTGGGGGTTAACAACACCAGGATGCGATCCGCGTTGCGTATGGCATTGCGTAGGACTGTATCCCACTCTGAGGCGGCAAGTATGCTTTTGTCAGCTAAGAAGCATCTAAGTCCAGCGTCATCCAATCGCGACGCAAGACTGGCAGCAATCTCGCCGTCCTTCTGAGAGTAGCTGATGAAGATATCGTACTGATCTTTCATAATTCGTGCTCAGTCTCGCCAGCTAACGCCTTACTCAGCGATCCTCTCTAGGGCTTCTACGCGCCGTAGAAGACGGAGCGCCTTTCTTCGCGCCTTTCCTTCAACGCCTTCTCGTTCCTCAACTTAGGCAGCATACCCCCTCGCTCCGGCAGGAGTCAACGCGACCTGCGGAGGACGATAAGGCACACCGGATCGCGCTTGGACGTCTCTGGCGACCAGATAAGGTTCCGAACGTCCGCACGCAAGAGCAGACCTATCCCCATTTCTCTCCGCAAGATCGGTGCGCTTGGGCGGGTGATCTCCGGCGTGTTCTACGCCGCGATATGGCGTGATCAGGCTCGTGTCGGCACACGCGGCGGAGCGATGCTCGGCCTCGGTGCCCAAGACGAGAAGCATCAAGATGCCGGCCGCCCCCGGCTGTCGATTGAGGCGCAAGACGGGACAACTTGGGACGGTACGCCTGCGCTCCCACTTGTCGCAGCGCTGCTCTCCTTGTCGCGCTGACTCGGCAATGCGTCGCAGATTTTCATGCATTGTTGCAGTGTCACCTGACACTGTCGCAGTGTACGCTCACACTGTCGCAGGGGCTCCTTCCTCTGCAACGGTGTGAGCGTGCATCGGCGCAATGTCTCCTCATCAGAGCGCGAGCCTGGAGGCTTTGTTGCATTGTGTCGACTCTCCGTCACGAAGCTTCGAGCTTTTGTTCCGGCGTGTCGCCTCTTTGTTGCAGAGTTCTCGAGGATCTGCTGCAGGGTGTCCGAACACTGTGTCGAAGCCGTTGAGATCTGCTGCGGAGCGCTCCTACTTTGTCGCAACTCGGCAGGCACTGTTGCAATTCCTCTGTGCTCTGTCACGCTGCATGGCAGCATTGTCGCGGCGCTTCAGGGGAGTGTCGCATCCTCTCCACGACCTGGGCGCTCGCGGGCTCACAGTGCGACAAAGCCACGGTACGGCTCGCGGAGCGCCGTGGGCAGATTTTCCGTCTAAAGGGACACTGTCGCAGCGTGAGGTTCTTTGCGACAGAGTGAGCCCCGCAGTGGCGCGGTCGCCACACGTTGCGACACTGTGGGATGCTCCGGGTGCATGCATGGGTGACATTGCGACGACTCTCGGGGAGGAAAGATGAGCCGCAGCCAGTCTGTTGCAGGGTGGATCGCCGGGCTCGCGGCGCAGATCGAGCACTCCAGGAAGGAAGAAGCCTTCCATGCAGAGCGGGAGTCCTTCCATCGCGATCAAGGGCCGTTGCCGCACAGGAGCTCGCCAATGTCCTGGAGCGCTAGAGCCCTCGCCGGATCTGCCGCGAAAAGTCCTCGCGTCCTGCGGCGCGGAGGGCGTCGTCGTCGATCCGGAAGCGGCGCTTCGCGGCGGAGAACGGCAGGTCGGTGTCGATCAGGCCCAGCCCGTAGGCCAGCTCGTCCGAATAGCCGGGGAGCAGGACCTTGTAGCTCCAGGGGACCCGCCCCGGGACGAGCTCGTTGACGTGGCGGACGATGTTCGTCGTGCAGGTGTTCGTCAGGGTGTTGTAGTGCTCGGGCTCCTCCCGCAGACGATTGGCCCGGCGGAGCATGCCCACGAACATCTGCTCGATCCGCTCGCGCGACGCCCGCACCGGATAGAGGTAGACCGGATCGCGGCGGTGATTCGTCCGGAGCTGGATCAGGTCCCGCTCGTCGCCGACCACGTACATGATCTCGTACTGGCGGAGCAGTCCCTTCAAGGGCGAGAACTCCTCGCCTTTTTCCTTGCGGATCTCGGCCGAGATCGCGAGGTATTCGTCCCCCTCGAACCCGAAGCTCATCAGGGTATGAGCCGGCCCGTCCCAATCGCGTTCGAAGGGCTCGACCAGGAACCAGGCCGACCGCAGGCGGTCGAGGTCGTAGGAGCGGTCCTCCCAGGCGACGTCGTAGTCGGCGACCGACCGATAGCGGAAGTAGCGGACGTTGTGGACCCCCACCCGGCGCCCCGAGAATTCCGCCCAGGGAAGGCGCTCCTGGTCCGGCGTCCAGTCGCGGTCGTTGGAGGGCTGCGGGCCGAAGAACCAGAAGGCGAGGACGACGGCCGTCAGGAGAAGGGCGATGAAAAGGACGAGGCGAAGGATGCGGCGGAGCACGCGGGCATTCTATCCGACCGGAGCCGTCACATCGCCGTGATCCCGCAGGCCCTGCGGGCTATTTGCGCATCTGGGCTCAGCTCCGGAGGATCTCGACGACTCGTTCGATGACCTCATCGAGTTTGCCTCTGCGGATCGAGCCGATTCGATAGAGGACAAGGGCCCGGTCCGCGGTGAAGATCCGGTTGGGGCGGATGTTGCTCACCTGTCTGAGGCTGCCTTCGGCGAAGTCAGACTCTTCCAAAGACACCGAATACCGATCTTCAGCAGCGCGGCTGGTGATCTGGCAGAGGATCAAGTCATCTCCCTGGAGAGGAGTGACAACCAAGGCAGGACGTCGCTTGGTCTCGCGAAGATCTGAGTATGGAAACGGAACGACGACCACATCCCCCTTCACAGGTCGCGCCAAGCGTCGTCCTCCTCGGGCCGGAGCCAGTCCCTTGCGAGCACGGCCTCGCTCGCAACAGCCGTCTGCCGACCCTCCCCTGGGGGCACTCTCTTCAGTAGATCCATAGCTTCCTGAATCTCGTCGAGAACAGGCTCGGGAGCCTCTTCGATCTGGCGGATCAACAGCTCTCGCTTCGTCATGCGAATCTCTCCGCCAGAAATCCTACCAGCGCCCGAGCGGAAAGACAGCAGCATCGTTCTTCTTTGCCACAATTTCCCCCTTGGTGCCGGAAACACCTGGCCGGCAAACAGGGAGAGTCTCCCCACCCACAGCATCTTCGGCTGGCGCTCCGTGGCTGGCGTGGCTGGCACCCGTAGCGAAGCAGGCGCCGACCGGATGAATACCGACCGCGAAGAGCCAAGGCCAAAGAAAATGGACTGTTGGATCGCCCTGGCGAATCACACCCGTCAATCGCAGCAAGAGAATCGCGATCATCATATCGCGCCCAGCGCTCCAGCTGAGGCCAGTCGGAGCGCTCCAGCTGGTTGAGCCGCTCACGACCACCATTTTGAGCTAGCGAATTTGCCGAGTAGCTCCTTTTGATCCTGTTCGTGGCTGGCGACATCCGCTACGCCCATAACCACCGCCCAGTTCACCCCGATTTCCGGAAAACGCCAAGTGGGATAATCTTTATAGCCGCCGGAGTCCTTATAGTAAACTCCCGCGGCTAGGCCCAGCCGGTTGAGCACCACCGCGCATCGAGGGCAGGGCTGCGTCTCGATCTGCATGAGCTCGAAAATGCCTGGTTTGCCCAGCTTCGCGTAGTTCTGCAAAGCACTCATTTCCGCGTGACAGCCGTCCGAATCAAAAGTCCCTTCAATGGCGTCGGGAGCCGCATAGCCGATCCGGTATGTCAGGCGCGCAGCGCAACTGTGTTTGCCGCTGCTCGTCAGATCGACCGAAGAGTTGTGGGAGCCGGCCTTGATCTGCTTTTTCCAAGCGGAGGCCAGGGTTGAGAATGCCGTGTCCACCTGGGAGGCGACCATCCGTGTCACGCGCGTCGGTTGCACTCTCTTGGTTTCTTCTTGCATCCTCAGGATCACGGACGCCTTCAGCGGGCTCGGCACCGCGGCGACTCGTCCCTGAGGAGCAGGGGGATGAACCGTGGCCGCCGGCGGGGACGGCAGCCTCGCCTGGGCAACAGCGGCCTGCACATGGGGTGTCGAGCCGTGCGATGAGGGCGGAGCCGCCAGTTTGGCCTGAGCGGCGGCCATCCGCACGTGCGGCGCCATCGTCCGGGTCGGGAGGCGGACGGACGGGGGAGGAATCAGTGGCTTCCGGGGCGTCATGGCGGCAGATGGAAATCAGAATACGCAGGAATTCTATCCGGCTACAACATCCGCAGCTCGCGCTTGATCTCCCAGATCCTGGCCTGGACTGCGGCGCGGTCCATGGTGCGGTAGCGCTCGGGGAGGAGCTCGCGGCTGGTGGACTCCTGGACGGCGCAGAGGATCTGCATCTCGCGCTCGCGGGAGTTGGCCGGGGGGATGAAGTCGGCGAGGGCCTTCTTCAGGTGCTCGGGGAGGAGCTCGGCCGACTCGGCCGCTTCTGCTTCCAGTGTGGCGCGCACCAGGACGGCCTCCAAGTCCGAGCCCGACATGCCGAGGAACTGGTCTTCTGTGGCGACGTCCGAGAGCTTGGCCACCGGTGGTCTTGATCCCCAGCTTCTTGAGCATGACCTGGTAGATCTCGTCGTACTCCCCCACCGTCTCCGGATAGAAAAGCGGGATGTGCTCTTCGGCACGGCCCTGGCGCTTGAGGTCGATAGGCAGCAGGTCGGGACGCGCGGTGATCAGGAACCAGAGGATCTTGCCGCGATTCCTGGTGTCTCCCATGAAGGAGGCGATCTGGGCGAAAACCCGGTTCTGAGTGCCCGAATCCCCTTGCTGCTCGCGGTTGCCGAGCGCGGCGTCGGCCTCGTCGATCACGACGCCCACCGGCGTCAGCGAGGCGAGGATCTTCAAGATGCGCTCGAGGTTCGACTCGGTCGAGCCCACCCACATGGAGCGGAAGTTCTTGAGCTTGACGCAGGGAAAGCCGATCTCCCGCGCGAAGCACTCCACCAGGAAGGTCTTGGCGCTCCCCACCGGGCCGCAGACGAGATAGCCCATGGGCACCGCCGACGGGTTGCCCCGCGCGATGGCCCGGGCGGCGCGGCGCAGGCGGTCCTTGACCGCGGGCATGCCTGCCACCATGGAGAGGTCGTACTTCGGCTCGACGTACTCCAGCAGGCCCAGCCCTTCGGTCTCGATGACCTCTTTCTTGACCTCGCGGACGTGGTGGCGCGTCAGGGGCTTGCCGTCGGCGTCGGCGCCGTCGAGGATCTGGCCGAGCTGGACGCGCGTCATGCCGGCGGTCAGCTCGGCGAGGCGCGGCGGCGGCAGCTCGGACATCCTGGCGTACCACTCCGGGGCGCGCACGGCTTCGAGGTAGGCGAGCCGCTCGGGCTGGTCGGGACGGACGATCTCGATCTCCTGCGTGGCGTGCGAGCGCAGGAGCTTGGGGTCGAGCTCGGCCAGGCTCTCGGTCACCAGGACGATGACGATGTTCTTGGCGAGGAGCACCGGGTCCTGCGACCACTTGCGCAGGTAGACCAGGACGGTGCGGTCCTCGCCGGAGCGGTAACTCGCGTCGCCGGCCGGGACGATGGTCTCCGCGAAGGGCAGGAGAAGGACAACCGGACGGACCGGCGACTGGGCGGTGCAGTGCCGGAAGTAGGAGTCGAGCAGCCCGAAGCAGTTGGGGGCGTCGCGCGGCAGGGCGTCGGCCCAGGTGGTGCCATGGACGGAGTCGTAAGACCGCATCCGCTCCTGGAAATGCGAGCGCGCCGCTGTTGTGGCAAAGCCCAACCCCTCGGCCCGGTTGTAGGTGACGACCGATTGCCAGCCGGTGAAGAGCTGGGTGAACAGGAAGTCGTCCAGCGACAGGAAGCGGAGCCCCCCGGAATTGCGCACCGGCACCAGGTCGGCCGGCACGCCGTGGATGACGAAGGTGTTCGCCCGCTTGGAGCGCACCGAGCGGACGAGCTCCGCGCCCCAGGGCGGAAGCGATTCCAGGAAGACGGCCGGGGAGACGGGGGCGACGGTCATGGCTCAGTGGCTCTCTCGAAAAGGATGCGCCGCCCGGAGGCCCCTCACCCCCGGCCCCTCTCCCATCCTCACGCCCGGGCCCCCGGGAGAGGGGAGCTTCCATCCAGCGATCCGAATATGGACCTCTCTTTCCCCCCTCTCCCGGGGGAAGGGAGTGAGGATGGGAGAGGGGGGCCAGGGGGGTGAGGGCTCAATGCTCCGGCACCTTCTGCGCCGCTGCCTCGGTGGCGCCGCCGGTCGGGAATGGGGCGGCTTCCTTGACGGCGTCGGGCTTCTTGAGCCCCATCTCCACCTCGAACTCGTTGAGGATGCCCTGGGCCTGGAGCTGGCGCGCCTTGCGCTCGGTCTTGATCCGGTCGACGTCGAGGCCGCCGGTGGCCACTTCGACGGAGGCCTTGGCCTCGACGACGCGCTGCTTGATCTCGTCCAGGTACTTGTCGGCGGTGGCGGCGGTACCGTACTGGTCGAGCTTCGCTCAGGGCGCTGGCGGCGCTCTTGAGGACGGCCGCCTTGCGCGATTCCTGGATGGCCTTGCGGCTCTGCTCGATCCGGGCCTTCAGCTTGGTCTTGATGTCCTCGACCGTGAGCTGGGCGTTCTGGAAGGCGTTGCGGCCCGCCATGAGCTGCTCGTCGGTGGCGGTCAGCTCCTGGCGCACCTGCTGGAGGGTCGCGGCGTCGTCTTCGGCGATGCGCCGCGACTCGGGGCTCCCTTCGGAGAGGGCGGCCTTGATCGAGTTGATGAGCTGCTTCTCCTTGTGCTGCAGCTCGTCCTTCTCCTGCTCCAGCCGCAGCACGGTGGCGCGGGTGGTGACCAGGATCTGGTTGAGCCTCGGCAGGGTGTTGCGCATCTCCTCGATGGACTCCTGGAGCATCACTTCCGGGTCCTCGGCGAAGGAGATGAAATAGCCGATCCACGATTTGAAGACACGGATGATCCGCTGGAACATGGCTCTCTCCTGGGCAGGCTAGCCCTGAGTCCCCTGGGTCTCGTCCTGCGGCTTCGGGGGCTCCGGCGCAGGGGTTCTGGCCTCGCCCGTCGAGATCGGATTGGCCTCGACGAACGGCGACACGGCGTCGAACAGCTTGCGCTCCTCGATCCGCTTGGTGACCTGCCAGCGGGCGAAGCGCTCCTCCTCGCCGGCGATCTCCTTGCGGTTGGCATCCATCTTTTCGCGGTTGCTGCGGGCGAGCTCGTCGATCTCGGCCTGGAGCCGGCGGTTGTCCCCTTCGATCTGCTCGGTGCGCGCGCGCAGCTTCTTGCGCAGGAGCTCCTCGAACTTGTCGAGCGCCTGGTCGCGGCGCACCGCGTCCTGCACTACGTCGACGATCGGCACGGGCCCCGCGGGGTTCATCTTGAGGAAGCCGGTGAGCGCCGCGGCCTTGGCCTTGGAGTCGAGGTTGGCGAAGTCCGACGAATTGAGGATCTCCAGCACCTTGTAGGCGGTGTAGCCGTGCTGCGGATCGGTGAGGCCGGCGGCCTGGTAGACCGCGGGAAAGTCCGGGATCGCGGCGACCTCGCCGCCCTCTTCGGCCGGGCCGGCCTTCGCCGCCTCCTGGGCGAGCACCTCCTCGTCGATCTCCTTGGGCGGCGGTAGCGTTCCCAGGAGGTCCCGGATGTCGGTCGATCCGCCGGAGCCGGACATTGGACCTGCGCCGGAGGACGGGCGCGCGGGCACGTCGAGCAGCGACGGCGGGGACTCGTCCATCTCCACGATCTTCATCTTGCTCAGGACTTCTTTGAGACCCATGGTCCGACCTCGCGCTCCTGCAAAGGGTTGGAAGAGAAGCCGGTTAGAGCGTATGGCCCGGGCAAAGGGGTGTCAAGGACCGCCATGTCACAGGATGGCAGCCCAGCGGGACCGCCTCCGGGGTCCGGGCATCCGCCGCAAGTTGGTCTGCGGCACGAGCCGGCCGGCGAAGGGGTTGAGCTCCGCGAGCTCGCTCTGCGTGAGCCACCGGACCCTGCGCACCGGCCGCGGGATGCGCGCCGTGGTGGGATCGCAGCCCCGCTCGAGGAATGCCGAGAAGATCCAGCAGCCGAGGGTGCGACGAGCAGCATTCATACCGGAATTGTACGCGAAGGAGGGCCGGGGGGTTGCGAGAAAGGACCTCACCCCCTGTCCCCGGGCCATACCGATTGGCATCAGGCCGCCGCTCAGAGTGCCGAGCAGGCCCATCACCCGGCCGCGCAGCTCGGTCGGCGTCGAGGCCTGGATCATGGTCGCGACGAAGGAAGAAGGCCACCCACCATGGAGCTTGGCCTCACCTAAACCTTCTCTGATTCCTTCGTGTCTTACCGGAAAACCGCGGACGACGCCTCCGCAGAGGATCTTTCCCATGCTGCACTTCTTCCTGGTAACGGTTGGACGGCGGTGCGAAAACGTCGCCTGCCCGATGCGCGGCAAACAGGTCGACCGGCACGCCGAGTTCTGTGAGGAATGCCACCGCACCCTGGTTCCGGTCCGAGAGGTCGCCTGGAAAACGGTCGCCATCGCGGCTGCCGTGATCGTCGTGCTGGCCAGCGGCCTCGTCTACCTCACACATTCCTACCTCCAGCGCCGTGCTGCCGAGCGGGAGGCTCAGCTCCTTTCGCGGGCGACGGGGCGCTTCCAGGCCGCCTTGCGCGGGGCTACAGCCTCGGATGTCGAGACGATCGCGCAGTCCGTCCAGGCTGAGATGCAGCTCACGGATGAGCAGCGACAGCGGGTCCTGGCGTCCTCGCGGAACCTAATTGCCCACCTGCCGCGGGCCCTGACCCCGGACATCCAGCAGCGCCTCGAGCTGCTCGTGCGGAACGTCTATGAGGACGGGAGGGTCTCCCACGACGAGCAGGCCGTGCTCGACCGGTTCACCCAAGACCAGCGGGTGGCGCCCCAGGCAGTTCAGAAATTTAAAGGAAAGCTCGCGGACCGCCTCGACGAGTCCTACCGCAGCGTCTCCCAAGGCAGATCCTTCGCTGCGGCAGGCAAGTACGAGGAGGCCCTCTCAGCATTCCAACGGGCGACCGAGGTCGATTCGGGGAACGCCATGGCCTGGGCCAATCTGGGCGCCATGTACGGGCTCCTGAGACGCGATGCCGAGGCCCGTTCCTGTTACGACAAGGCGCTCTCTCTCAATCCCGAGAACTGGCTGGCCCACTACAACCTCGGCCTCCTGGCGGCACGGAGCGGCGACCGCGAAGCGGCCTTTCAACACATCGAGAGGACGCTGAGCACCCTGCCGGCCCGCGCGAACCAGGAACGCCGGGAGGTGATTGACGGTCTCCTCCGCGAGCCCGACTTCGAAGAGCTCCGGCGCGATCCGCGGTTCCCCGACCTCCTCGGCGGTAGCGGAGAGCGGGGAGCCCAGCCGTGATCCGGAATCGTACCGGAGCTGCTCCCGCGATAGGCCTTCTGGTCTCCTCCCTTCTCCTGGCCATCTCACCGGCCGCGAGAGCCGAGACACCGGCCTGCGCGCAGGCGCGAGCGATCGTCACCGAGGTACAGGAATTGTACGCCTCGGGCCATCCAGACCACGAGTTGCTCCTCGGCAAGCTCACCACGGCCCGCAATCTCTGCTCGACGCTCGGCGAGGCCTGGAAACTTTCCTATTGCAGCGCGCAGGCGCTCGGCAAAGACAAGGATGCGCGGATATATCGCGACCGAGCCCTCTTTAACAGCGTTTCCGATCTCTCTTGCCCGTCCGGAGACGGAGCGGCCGCCCGGCCAGCACCGGTCCCCCTGCCGAGCCGCGTACGCTCGAAATACGCGCTCATCGTCGGCATCGGCCAGTTCAAGGATGCCAAGATCACTCCCCTCGAGTTCGCCGCCAAGGATGCGCAGGACCTCGCGATCGTGCTCGCGGATCCTCGCTACGGCCGTTTCGATCCGGCGAACGTAAAACTTCTAACCAACGAGCTAGCGACGCGGGCCAACATCCTGAACGCGCTGCAGGACATCTTCCTGAAGGCACAGGAGGACGATCTGGTCTTCGTTTATGTAAGCAGTCACGGTTCTCCTCGTCAGGACAGCCGCGGTCTCGGTGGAGTCGGCTATATCGTCACCCATGACACCGCTCTCAACAGCATGTGGCTCGATGCTCTCGATTACGAGGGTTTCTCACGGCAAGTCTCTTTCCTCAAGGCGCGCCGCAAGGTCATCTTTCTCGATACTTGCTTCAGCGGCCAAGCCCCACGGCCGGGCGAGAAAGCCCTCTTCCTCGAGCCCGCCGGAATCGATCCGCAGACGGCCCGGCTTTTCCTCTCTGGAGAGGGGACCTACGTCGTCACTTCAAGCCGGGCTACCGAGCGTTCTTTCGAGAGCGATACGCTGCACAACAGTTATTTCACTCACTTTCTCATCCGGGCCCTCCAAAAAGAGGGCGAGCCGACGACGATCAAAGAGGTCTTCGACCTCCTGAAGCGAGAGGTACCGGCAGCCGTCTCCCGAGAGAAAGGACAGCCCCAAAACCCGCAGATGGTGCCTGCCGATGGTCCTGGCGACCTGCGCATCGGCGTGGCGCCGCTCGCCACGGCCTCCGGGTCGTTGGAACCCGGGGGACCGTGAAAAGAGGAGAACATCATGAAACAGAAACGAACATGGCCGGCCCGCTGTGCCTTCCTGATGCTAGCCGCGCTCTTCACGGCGCTGCCCGTGGGAGCAAAAGAAGGATTCGGGCTCATGACCAAGAAGGCCGCCGCCGTGACACGCGTGAGCCCGCCGGCGGTCTTCCTCATGCGGACCAAGATCCAGGTGAAGGCGACCAGCGCAAAATCGGGCGACAGTAGCGTGGCCCAGCGCCTGCAGAGCCAACTCGAAAGCGAGTTGATCAGCCGCGACAGCCGCCTGGCCGCCGAGCCGAACCGCCCCGAGACGCTCGTGGAGGTGAGCATCCTCCAAAACGAGGCAAGTGAGAAATGGGAAACCCGTGAAGAGCTCGCAAGCCGCAAGGTAGGCAAAGATTCGAAGGGGAAGCCCATTTACGAGACGTACCGGGTGAACGTTCGCTACAAGATCGTGTCGCACTCCTTCGCCACATCCTACAAGGTGACCGACTTGGTGAAGAAGGCGAGCCTCGATGCGGATTCTATCCAGATCCCCTTCAGCAAGGACTTCCGGGAAGGAAACGACGCTCCCGAGATCTTCAGCCTTGAAAGCTCCGCGATCAATCAAGCCGTAGACCGCATCGCACAGCGTATTACGCCCACCCGGGAGACAATCCACGTGCTCGTCCCCAAGGGGAGCCTGGAAGAGCTGGGAAACCTTGCGGAGGTCGGGCAGTGGAACCTCTATCTGGAAGCCCTGGAAAAGCGGTCGCCAAGCCCGAAACCGGTCGACGATTCCTACCGGCAGTACGCCTTGGGAACGGCTTACGAAGCGCTCGGCTACGCCGCCGACGAGGCAGAAGTGACGCTCAAGTACCTGGAACAGGCCTCCGTCTATTACGGCAAGGCCATTGAGGCAAACCCGGGGGAGAAGTATTTCTCCCAGGAATACGAGAGCATTGTGGGCAACCTCTTCAAAACCGACCGGCAAATCCCACCTCCTCTCCAGCGGGTGCAGTCTGCCCTCGTCAGCTACCGACGCCTCAAGGACTTCCGGGACAACTACGAGACCCTCCTCGCCTCCAAGGCAGTCGAAGACGCCAAGTCCCTGGAGTCCGGCGGCGGGGGCGGTGAAGCCATGGACAACGCCGCCGTGATCAGCATGAGCCAGGCCGGCCTTGATTTCGACATCATCCTGAACGCGATCTCTGCGGCGCCCCGTCACCAGTTCGAACGTCTCGCCTCAGGGGCTGATCGAGTTGGCCGCAGCGAAGGTCGACAAAAAGATCATCCAGCGGATCCAGGAGATCGCGAGTGGAAAGAAGACCTCAACAGCCAAGAAATCGACAACCCCGAAAAAATCCGGCTCGCGCCGGTGAGCGAGGAGGAAATAACGATGATTCGCATGATGATCAGCGCCATTTTTCTCGGGCTAGCCTGGATGGGCAGCTCTCGCAGCCCAAGAGCCTGTCCAGGGAGCCAAGGAATTGTTCTATGATCCCGTGGGGGCAGGGGCGACGCGCGTCTCGCCTGGTACCCAGGCGCCGCCGCCGTCGGCTCGGCCTCAGCCGGTCCGGCCCCTTGGCAGGCGCGACAGGAACGGCCGTCGCACCGTGAGCCTGCCTCCGACCCCAGAAACCCGGGCCACCCAGACAGCCTTGGGGCTCAGTTACTGGATCGAGTTGCAAGGACCTTCTGGCGGGCCCGGCCAGCAGGTGACGGAGCGCCACGTGTTCCACTCCGGAGAGAGAATCCGGCTCCACTTCCGTAGCAACTCGGACGGCAACATCGCACTCATTCAGTTGGGCTCCTCAGGTACCGCCCAGGTTCTCTTTCCGGACCCCGAGAAGGGGCTAACGGACGGACGGCTGGCGGCCGATCAGGACAAGGTCCTGCCACAGGACTCAGCCTGGTTCCGCTTCGACGACAAGCCTGGGACAGAGCGTCTGATCGTCCTGTTTGCCCGCAATCGCGAGGAGCTCGACCGCTTCCCTCTGCGGCCGAGCCTCAATGAAGGGGAGACGAAAAGCCTCGTACAGAATGTCCAGCACGTTCAGGGCAGTAAGGATCTCGTCATCGAGACGGAGACGAGGACGGTGGGAGAGGTTGGGACCTACGGGGTCAACACGTCAGGCCGTCCCATCGTCCTGGAGATCGCCCTGGAGCACCGGTAGCAGGAAGCCCCCCTTTCGATTCCCTGACACAGATCCGCGGGTCGCCGGGTGGAACCGGCGGCCCGCCCTGATCAGACCATCATCCCGCGCGAGCTGCGGCGGCCGGTGATGGCTTCGACGGCGAGGACGCGCAGGTCCGCGAGCTCCGGAGAGGGTGCAGGCTCCTGGGCCAAGCGGAGCATCCGCGCACTGCAGCTTCTTCGTCGTGCGATGCATAGAGGCGGGATACGAGAGCCGTCACAGCGGCATGCAACCGCTC
Organism: uncultured Holophagales bacterium; assembly: GCA_963842525.1. Classification (GTDB taxonomy): domain Bacteria; phylum Acidobacteriota; class Thermoanaerobaculia; order Multivoradales; family UBA5704; genus UBA5704. The sequence continues at coordinate 1,104,928 of CAWJGT010000003.1, read as the reverse complement.
GATCGATCGCGCCTCTCGCGCCCAACTGGCGAGTAGGCTCATGAAGCTCCGTTCAAGGGCCTCACGAAGCAGCCCAGGGAAAGACCTGTGGTGGATATAGATCGCCTCCACGACAGCGCCGAGGATCTGTGCGAAATCCTTGTCGCTGCACATCGCCTCCAGCAGCAGGCTGCCCTCTTCCTCGCTACCGTTCTCCAGACCCCGGCCGAGTGAGGCCGTCCGTTCCAGCCAGTAACCGATCCCGTCCCTGCCGAGGAAGAGGAAAGCCACCAACGGTCCGAAATGCTCAGGCTTCGTATGGACCCAGTCGAGGATCTGTCGCAGGGTCTCGCCCTGATACCGCGGCCAGAGGAGCAGCCTCACGAGGGTGAAGCGGAGGGCCTCGAGGATCCCGGGCTCGGTGATCGCGATCGTCTGCAGGGCCTGCTCCGCCTTCTTCAAGACGTCCTCGACCCCGCCGCGAGCCTCGAATACATACTCGACCAGGCGAGCGAGCTCTTCCCTCGTACGGAATTTTTCCGTGACGCCATGTAGAGCCTTCCACCGCACCGTCAGCCTCTTCTCGGCGACCTCCTTCAAGATGTCCATCGCGAGCGCGAAGCAACCGCGGTCGAGCGTGGCGATCTGATGCAGGCTGAAGAGGACGTTCTGGATGGTCCTGGGTCTTCCGTTGCGCGCGCTCCAACGAAGGATCTGGAAACATCCCTGCTGGTAGCGGATATCCTCCTGAGCGCTCCAGATCCCCTGGAAGAGGTTTCCAAGAAGAGTGCCCTGGTCCAGGGCGTTGCGTCGGCTCTCCTCGGTCTCCCGCGACCATTCCTCAATCAAGGGATAGGTGATGTAGAACGGGTCGATCTGACCGATCCTCCCCAGGGCCTGGGCCGCGCACTGACGCAGATAGGCATCTTCGTCCGCCGCGAGCTTGCGGAGGAGTGGGACCAAGCCGGCCGCCACACCCTTGCCCGGACCGAGGAGAGCCTGCCACAGCCGGTCCGGATAGCGGTCGTCAAGAAAGCGGACCACATCGGGGTCGGGGAAGGGAATTGTGACAATCTCCGCTCGCGCACGCTTCAGGACCAGCTCACTCCGGCACAGGTCGCGGATCTCGCGCCTACGCAGATCCGGCTGCAGCTCGCGGCGGAGGAAACGGAAAAGAGCGCGCTGCAGGACATCGAACTTGAACCAGGGGATATCCCGCGAACTCCGATCCGCCGCGCAGAGCGCGAGTGCCACTGTGGCGCACCAGACCTCGGGCTCGCTGGGGAGTTCCTCAAGCAGCCAGGGGCCGAGCTCGGTGGTGTGCTTCAGCGCGTCCTCCAAAGAGATTGCTCCGGAGGCAACCGCCACGAGGTACTCCCGAACGAAGCGCGCCAAGCGAGGCATCGAGCCGAGCGCTTGCGTCAAGCGCTTTCCTTCCTCGGCGATCAGGCAATCCATCTTTTCCGTGACCGGATCGGCCGCGGGGAGCTTCTGCTCGCTGGTCAAACGCTGGACGAGCCATCGGAGCCCCTCGGACAGATCCTCGGGAGCCGGCTTCGGCGCATCCGCCAGAATCCCGAGGCTCCTGAGTCTCTCCAGCGATCCCGGCAGAGTGGACTGATCGGCCGTGAGTAGAAGGAAAGATCGGCTCTCGCGCAGTTGCCCGACGTGGGTCGCGAGCTCGGAGTCCGAGAGTTGAGTCACGAAACGCAGAAGGTCTTCGTTGTTGCTCGCGAATGCATTCTTGAGGATCAAGATGCGCTGGTGGAACTCCTTCTCCCGGCCGGCAAGCTCGGCGAGATCGACGCGCAAGGTTCCGGGCAGATAACGGCAGAGGGCGGCATCCCGGGGAGGCTCTCCTGGTGATCCCGACCACAGGCCAGAGGCGATGAGGAGGGCCAAGCTCGTTTTGCCAGTCTCGGGCTCCCCGGTAAGGATCAGGATTCGGCTTTCGAGTAGCTTGAAAGCCAGCGTGTTCACCTCGTCGGGATTGAAATGGAGCCTGACTTTCTCATCACGGAGCCGCTCCTCGCTCCAGATCTCGAAGTGCCGCTTCAGGGAGAGTTTCTGAATCCGCCCCTCATCGGAGAGCTGATGATAGTGGACCTCGTTGGCGATGGTGACCTTCTCGCCACGGACGGCGCCACTGATGCCAAGGTTCTGGAGGAACTCCTGGTCCTCCGACTTCTTAGGCTCGTCTTGAGCTTCCCGACGTGGTGGAGGGCGCAGGGTTGGGCACTACAGGCGTGCTCTCGGATCCGGGCACCGGGGTCACCCCGGGGGCTCCGTTCCCTGGGGGAGCCGGATTCTCTGCGGTTTTCATGGCCTCCTCAGCCCAGTTCCTTCTTCAAGGTCTCTGTATCCTGCAATCGGCGGAGGAGCTTCACCTGGTCCTGGTTGAGCACCGGGAGCAGATGGGAGAACTTCCCGGCGACGGCATCGACATAGGTATTCAAAACATCCGCTCTGGCGTCCTTCCCCCGCAGGGCCTCCGCAATGATGTGGAGGCCGAACGAGAGGATCTCCTGGCGCTCCAGGGGATCGCACGCCAGGCTTCCCAGAGCGCCCGCCACCTCCTCAAGAAACACCGTCAGAGGACCTCCCGAAGAGGAGGAAAGGAGAGGGACGGCCTGCATGCCGGGCAAGACCCCGGCCGCCGTGATGACGGGGAGAGCACCCGCGGCCACACCCGTGATAGCACCCTGGATGGCAGCCATCTTGGGCACGGCTCGCTGGATGTCATCGAGGCTGCGGATGTTGTCCGTCGCCTGATCGAAGGCGCGGACGATGTTCTGCGTGATTCCGCCAGCGACCTCGTTGCGGCGATCGAAAGCGTTCTTCCGGTCCTCGATCTCAAGGTCGAGGCTCTGCTGGAGAGCCCGCGTCCCGTGCTCCAGCACCGCGGTTTGCTGCTCGCGAGTGCTCCTCAGCGCGGTGGCGGAGACCTGGATCTCATCCTCCGGAAGCTCGCGCATGACAGCGATGCGCTGGATACCCAGTCCGCGCTGGTCGGCGAAACGATGGAGCTTCGCGAAACCCGAGACTGTCCCGTATCCATCCGCAACATGGTCGAGAAAAAGGACCCGCTCGAGATCGATCCGCTCGAGCTCGACGGCCGACCAGTCGAGGGACTTGATTCTCTGCTGGAGGAACGAGTCGGTCTCTTCGACAACACGCTGCAACGGATCCAGCTCAAGCTTCTGGACGAGGCTGGCGGGATCGGAGACGCGGTACTCCAGGATGAGTTGGAGCTTGAAGGTATGGAGCTGGTCGTGGGTCTTGTAGGTGCGATCGAAACGATATCGCAGATGTGGATCGCTGGGGACGACGTAGGCAACGAGGCATTCGGGAGAGTCGAGGAACGGTTTCTTGTACGGCTCTCCCGGGCCGAGAGAAATCCGCAGCCGCCACTCTTTTCCTGACTTCTTGAAGACCAGGAGGTAGTGGTCGGGGTGCGGGGCCGGCTCGGGGAGACGGCGGACGAGTTTTTCTTGTTCCGTCAGATTGGCCATCCGCAGCTCTTCCTTCCCGGGCTTTCAGGCTCAACCGGACTTGCGGTTCACGATGGTCAGGTTGCCGTCGGCCGTGACGCGTCCATCGATCTGGATGGAGCTCCGCGAAGGTTCCGACGGGCTGGGGCCGCGTTGGATCCCGATGTCCACATTTTTGCCACGCAGGTCGCTGTCCGCCCCGATGCGGAGCTCGTCCTCGATCTCGAAGCGGCGCCCCGGAGAGGGTAGCGCTTCGTCCCGCGCCTTGGAGGCTGCGAAGAGGCGTCCGTCGGGAACCCGCAGGAAAAGCACCGGGGTAACCCATTCGAAGGAGAATGAATCGAGGCGGTAGATCGCGAGACGCCCCTCGGCGACGGCAGCGTCGACCGGAGCCCCGGCGGCAAGGTCGCGGTAGAGTGCTTTGCTGAAAGCGATGGCGGCCCGGTCCGTAATCGGAGTGCGCATGGCCACCACCGCGGGTACGCCTGCCATCACCAGGGAAGAAGCAACCCCTGCGAAGAAGTCGTGCCCACCGTCGGAGGCCGCCCGGCCGGAGTCGCAGGCGTTGACCACCACGAGCTGCGGCAGACAACCTTTCAGGTGCTCGGCGACAACTTCGCCAGAGACGACAGTCTCGTCATCTCCCTCCGCTGATGCCAGGAGCAGGCTTCCAACACCCGTCTGCTCATCGAAGAGGCCATGCCCCATGAAATGAAGGACGTGGAATGCGCCGCGGACGAGCATTTCCCGCAACTCTTCCAGGTGGACCCGAGGGAGCACTGTGATCTCGGTCGAAGGGCTGGCCAGCGACTGCCGGATCAGGCGGGCCTCCGCTTCGAGGTTTAGGGGATCGCTCCCTGGCGGATTCGCAGCGGCGAGCAGGACACGTAGAGGAGGAGCAAAGGGGACCGCCGCATTGGGCCGTGCCAGCTCCAGATAGCGCACCACAGGACTGAGGCGATCGAGGCCGAGATAGTCCTTGGTATCCACCGCGTAGATGAGCTCCCACGGAAGATTACAGAGCTCGGCAGCGCGGCGTGGATCAAAGTACAGCTTGATTCGCACGCCGCATCGCGGTCCGCCGGACATCCCGGAAACCCGATCGTAGAGCTGGCGAACCTGCCCCGAGAAGAGCGCCCGAAACAGGAGATCGCCCACCTCCCGGGCTTTGAGAGGAGGGCGGTGCGGCAGGGAATCGATGACCTCAAGATGCCGCGTCGTGGAGAGGGAACCCACTCCCTTTGCCTTCCTCCGTGCCGCAAGATCCGCCAGTGCACCTGACAGGCAGCCCATCTCAGCGGGAAGCTCAAAACAGGCCGAGCCTTCGCCAGCCCGACAGCGTGCCGTCACGCAATAGCCTTGGCCTTCCAGCCGCGGCTCGATCCAGAGGGAAAAGTCCTCGTAGGAAACCTCTGCCATGGTCTCACACGCTCCTAGAGAGGGAGACACGGAGCTTAGGGCGTTTGTTTAGGTTAGGCTCAGGAGACATCAAACGGGAAGAGGACGACGACCGGCATCCCCAGGAAGCTGACCAGCGACGCCAGGATCATGAAGTCGCGCATCCCGGTCCGTTCCCAGACCCAGCGGAAGCCTTCGACCGTCTCGCGGACGAAATGACGGAACGGACGGATGGGTGTCCGCAGGCGCCTCTCAGGCGCCTCCTGTACCCGCGGCTGGTCGCGGGGGATGAAGGCCTCGCAGCCGGCGGCAAAAAGAAGGGGGTCAGGGGGGTGGGGGCTTCCCGAACGTCCGCACGATCCGCGTCGTCTGCCCGGCGGCATCTCGGACCGTCACTATAAAGACCGCCCGTTCCTTGGGTTTCACCCGCCGCGGCAGGACCAGGCGGAGGACCTGGCCCTCGGGGTCGAGCGCGCGGTTCGCGGCCAGGTTGGCGCCGGGCGCGAAGGAGCCCAGGCGGAGGTTGCAGGTGACAGTCAGGCTCTTGGGCAGGACTCCGCTCTCGGCGTCGTAGGCCGCGATTTCCAGCGCGTCGATGCCGGCCGTCCGCGCCTGCGCGACCAAGGGGCGCAGCACCAGGGTGGGCCGCAGGTCGTCCTCCAGGAACCCCCAGGGTGCACCGAGGTGTATGGGTGCGCCGAGGTCGATCCAGCGGGCGAGGGTCAGCTTCTCCTCGGGCGTCATCCCCGGCACGCCGGCTCCGGCGGGATGGGCGGACGACGGCAGGAGGTCGAGGTCGTCGCCGCGCTCCTCATTGGTCCGGCCGTCGAGGCGCTCCCCCCAGACCTTCCACATCAACAGGCTCTGCCGCGCCTGAAAGGCGCGTAGATAGCGGGTGAGCTGCGGCAGATACCACTGCTCCTGGCCGTTCGGCGGCGCCGTCGAAAGCTCGGCGAAGGTGTCGAGCACCAGCCGGAAGTAGGCGCCGGGCCAGGAGACGCCGTCCCGGTCCACCCGCGGGGCCGAGCGGGCGAGCGGCAGGCCGGCGGCCGGGCTCGCTCCGCCGTGGCAGGAGGCGCAACGCTTCTCGAGGATCGGCTCGACGTCGCGGAACCATTCGATCGAGACCTGGTGGGAGGCGACGGTGCGCACCCCCGGCTGGCCGGCTGCGGACAGGGTGAGGAGCGGCGTCTTCCGGGCGAGGTCGGGGATGACGTAGTCCGGCCGCGCCGCCGCGGTGTCCTCGAAGCCGAGCGGCTCCTTGCTGTGGGCATGGCAGCCGCCGCAGTTGTAGCGCGCCTCGCCGGGACGGACCTGGTGCCAGGTCTGGGCCATGTTGAGCACCATGCCGCGGCGGTCGAGCGTCTGGAAGGTGAACGACGTATCGGCGGGCACGCGGGCGAGGAAGCTGGTGTCGTCCTCCCAGGAGCCGTCGGGCCGCAGGAGGCGCGCCGCCCCCGGCTTGCGCACCGGGACCTCGCCGAGGATCCGCATCCGCTCGCCGCCGGTCACCCGGAACTTGCGGCCGTTGTTCGGATAGCTCCGGTCGGTGGCCGGCACCTGCATCAGGATGCGCACAGCCCAGACGTCGTCATCGTCATAGACCCCGGCATCGCCTCCCTGCCGGACCCAGCGGAAGGGCGCCTCGTCGCCCGTGTTGAAGGGGTCGCGGTCCTCCCAATAGCGACCCAGCGACGGCGCCGTGTCGCGCCACAGGAGCGACGAGCTGCCGATCAGGCCGAACGGCTCGCCCGGAGTGAGCCGCTCCTCCCAGATGCGGGCGTCGGACAGCTCGGGCCAGGCCGCCGGGGCGTTCACTCCATAGAGCTGGCGCCAGCTCACCACCGGCCGCGGCCACTGGAGGTTCCAGCCGTCCTCGGCGAGGACCGTAACCAGCTCCGGCGGCCGGCCCGGCTGACTCGCGGGCGGCACCGGGACCGGCGCGCCGTCCGGCAGCAGGACGATCTCGCCGTGGACCCGGGGGAAAGCCGTCCCGAGATTGACGTAGGCGCCGTTGTGGTTCGCCGGACCGGGCGCATAGACCGCCAGGAGGTCGGCCTTCGCCGGGTCCCCCACAGCGCTCGGCGCCGCCGCCGGATGAGTGAATTTCCCCCGCCGGTCCGTGCCGGCACAGGGAGCGGGCCCCTCGGTGCCGGACGCGCCATAGGCGTTCTCTTCCCAGCCCGGGCAGGGGGCCGGGAAGTCGTCGGGCGTGGTGAACGGCGTGAGGAGGAGCTGCCCGATGCGGTGGAACGGGACCTTGCCGCCCGTGCCGTCGCTGAACGTGGCGTCCGGGCTGTCGAAGTCCGGTCCGGCCGGATCGAGCGGATAGCGGACCAGGTCGCCGAAGCCGTTGTTATTGAAGTTGTAGTAGCGGGTCACCACGAGATCGCCGCCCGGCATCTGGGTCATGAAGTGATGGACGAGCGAGGACTCGGAAAATCCGGAGAGGCCCATCCAGTCGCGGCCGTCCGGGCCGATCACCCAGAGCGGGAACTCGCGCGGATCGCGCAGGCCGTGCTCCTCCCAACTGGAGAAGGCGATGCGGCCGTCGAGCAGCACCTGGGGATGGAGCGCCATGGCCAGGTTGAGATGGCCGATCTGCTCGACATTCGCGCCGTCGGCATCCATGGCAAAGAGCTGCAGCACCCGCTGGCCGCCGCCCATGGCCTTGGGAGGCAAGAAATTGTTGCGGTTCGACGTGAAGACGATCCGCCCGCCCGGCGCCCAGGTGCCGCCGGTGTTGAACACCCCGATCCGCGGGTAGTTGCTCCCCGCCGCTCCCGGGGTGAAGCGCGCGCCGTTGCCGGTGTTCGGCGTCAGCGCCTGGGTCGTGAGGCGGACCACCTCGCGAGTCGTCAGGTCGAGCTTGTAGAGGTCGGCCCCCGCAAGCGAGAGGTACGGCCCGGGCCAGTCCCCCCGCTGCGGATTGACGTTCGTGAGGTCGTGATACCAGGTGAAGAGCACCCACCGGCCGTCGAAGGAGACATTGGGATCGGCGACGGAGCCCGCCGAGAGCGGCTTCCCCGCCGGCGTGTCGATCCGGGACCGGTAGCGCTGGAACGGAAAGAGAACCTCCCGCGTGCCGTCCCGCTTGAGGAGAACGAGCTGCGCGCCAGGATCAGGAGTGAGAGGCCGGACCGTGTCCGGCCACACGCTGTTGGGCGCCTCCGGCCCCGCGCCGAAATAGGGAGACCGTACATACAGAAGGTCGTACGGCAGGGGCTGGACCACATCCGCCCGGATCGCTCCAATGCCAGCCAACCAGGACAGGAGGGCAAAAATCCCGAGCCCCCGCAGAGACCGCCTCCCCATAGACCCTCTCCTATTCAACGATGCGCTGCGGAGATTATGGCAGGCCAACCATGGCAAAGCCAGGAGGCCGGCAAGGATGCCGGCGCTCCCAGCGGAGCCCCCTTCGTAGCGCGGCCTGAATTAAGCGCCTACGATCCGCAGCTCAAAGTCCTGGAGCTTGAGCACCTCGACGGCATAGCGAACGGCAAGATCTTTCGCCGTATCGTAGTCGTCCACGGTCACAGGAAACGTCTCTTCGCAGCTCGTACCGATGGAGTCTTTGTAGCTCACCTCTGCTGCAAACGTACGCATCTTTTTCTTCATGATTCGCCTCGCCAGGTGGCATCAGTCCTCGGGCCACTTGGCGGATGCCAGTGAGCCGTCGGCATATCCTTCAGGAAAAAAACAAATGACTGAGCGCAGGGATCGGCTGACTCCTCTAGCCCCGCCAGATCAATCCTGCGCACGCCGGCCATCGATTCTAGCAGGGTAGGGGCGTCAGTGAGCATCTCGATCGTCCCAAAGGCTCAAGCTCCCCCACTTTCAATTGCCTCCTACGGCTTCACCTGCACGATGAGCGCGCGCTCACGGGTGTTGCCCGTGCTTTCGGATGATGCCCGCAAGAGCGCGTAGCGCCTCGTTCACCTCCCCTGCGCTCGGGAACACTGCAGCTACGTCCGGATCGAGAACCACGACGTTGCTGCCCGCAAGGTAGCGGCTCGCATACTTGTTCGGTCGAGCATGACTAAAATCGTACTCCGGTAGGATCTCATCGTCATCAACCTGGTTTTCAAAACCGTCCTTCTTCATAGTCTCTGCGCTCCTGCCGTGTTGCTTCCCGCGCGCGGCCTCCTCAAAAGACACTCCGTGTTTGGCGACATTGGCAACTGCCTTTCGTGGGTCCCAATTGAACATCAAGGCCCCGGCGAACAAAGAGCCACGACGGAGCGCGGAGAACCGGGAGCCTTGACGCTGAAAACCGCGCGTTTTTCGTCCATGGCCGCAATCATACCAGAGATCTAGTCTGGGCTCATGCGCGCATCCTCCCAGGAGACATCCTCTCCTTCGTCTCTACGGCGCACGCGGTCGGGGGCCACTCCCCCGCATCCAGGCGGGCAGTTGAGGCTTTACCGCCACGCCCCGAGATAGCTGCCAGCCTCTTCCTCGCCGGCATCAGTCCTCGGGCCACCTAGCGCTGGATACCAGGTGAGCCGTCGGAAACTACTTCAAAAAATCTTCAAGGACCAATACGAGGCAGATTATGCCACGATGGGGGCAGGACGTGAGCTTTCCCTCTTGCCCGGGTCACGTTTCGGCGGGCTTCGGTGGCTGGAGAGGGGGCTTGCCGGACGCTAGAGAGGTGCCAGCCGATCCGCCGGGATCTTCGCGGACGGAGATGAGTCCCCTGGACCTCAGGCGACCTTGAAAGATCGTCCCAAAGGCTCGAACTCCCCCACTTCCTGACGCTCCAGCTTCGAGCGGATCTCCTCGAAGCGCTTCACCGTCTCCCGGGAGTAGAGATGCTCGCCACAGCGAAGGCAGACTTCGGCGTGGACGTTGAGGATGGCGGTGTGGGCTCCTCCGCGGAGGAGCTTCTCGACAGTCTTCTCGACCATTTCGCCGCCGCAGATCGGGCAGTTGCTGAAAGGAATCATGTCTTGGGCCTTCTGGTACGCCACTGGATCCACCGGGTGGGGTCGGGCCGGTAGACCGTCACGAGCACCACCCATCCGTTGTCCTGATTGTACGCCCAGAAGGTATGCACAGGATCGCCCGCCGGCGTCGTTCCATAGAGAAGGCAACTGGGATACGGCTTGTCATCATCATATTCTTCGATGATCTCGCCCTTCCCGACACTGAAGAGGATCTCATCGACCGAGAGCCGGTCTTGCCGAGCTTCCTCGTCCGCATGATCCGAGATCCGCACCCGGTCGGCGCGAATCGCTTCGAAGATGTTCTCTATCTTCACAAGAGGAACAGGATCTCCTCATCCCGGCTGCCGGTCGTTCCGACAATGCAAGATAAGTTACCATGGTCTCCGACCAGGCGGCAAGGGGTGCATCGACTCCCACGCTTTTTTCTTCTGGAGACCCTGAAATGCGCATCGTCACTTTGGAGGTCTCATCCCGGAAAGAGACCAACCGCCGCCTGCTCCGCGCCTTCGAGGGCCAGCCGCAGGGAGAATTCTTCAGTTTCGAGACGCCGGCACTTTTATTCAAGGTGCTGACTCAAAAGCGGTTGGAGCTGCTGTCGGTGCTGACCGGCGCCGGGCCGGTGACGCTCCGTGAAGCGGCCCGGCGGGTAGGACGGGACGTCAAGGCAGTGCACGGCGATGCCCATACCCTGCTCAACGCGGGAATCCTTCAAAAGACCGAGGACGGTCGAATCGTCTTCCCGTATGACGCCGTGCACGTTAACTTCATGCTGAAGGCGGCCTGACGACCTCCGGGCGCGCCGGGCTCAATCCTCCGACTGGAAGCGTCGACGTCTCGTCTCGTAGACCGGATCACCACACCAGCCGCGCTCCGAGCTTGCGGAGCACGTCGCGCCGATCTTCGTAGTCCGGCAGAGCCTGGCTCAGGGTGGCAAGCGCCGCCAGCAGCGGGGCCTTTCGTCACGCCTCGGTCGGAGTCGAAGAGTGCAGAAGAGGCTTGGCGATCCACTTGACATCCACGCCTAACTGCTGTACGATTGTCACCAAGCTGACTGCTGGTAATAGGCCAGCACCTGGTGGAAACCTGGGAATGTCGGCACCGCGTGACGCGGATTATCACCTTCGTTGTTCAAAGACCTCGCCGACTCTGCGGCACGCCTCAACTCGTGTTCCGACGAACTTGGCAAGACAATCCGCCCCATTGATGTCGCGCTTAAAAAGCTGAATCTCGGCGTCGTTGCGTGGTACACATATGTCGGTTCCGAGAAATCCGATTCGGACGGCTACTACTCGTACCGCCGTATCGGTTACGCCAAGATGGGTGGCAAATGGGGTTTGGCACTTTCCACAGGCTCAGGATACGACTTTGCCGACGTAGATAATTACGAGGAGTGGCTCTTCAACGACGCGCCGCGCTCGATGCGACTCGAAGCGCTGGACCACATTCCGGATCTGCTCGAACACCTCGTGAAGGAGGCAAACAACGTCGCAGAGGACCTCCAAAGGAAGACTGAAACTGCGCGTAAACTCGCCGAAACTATTTCTGCGTTAGCTGCAACTACAGAAGGTTAGAGGTAACCTGTATGGATGCCCTGACAGCATTAGTGTGTGTAGTTGCGATCGCACTCATCTATCGTCTGATTCGTATTGCTCTTCATCTAAAGGGTGATCTGAAAGCCGGCGCCAAAGTCGGGCCGAGTTCATTCTTCCTGGAAGTACGCGATAAGAAGACGATAAGAAGAGCAGTTCCCGTGAACTACCGCACCAGCTAGAATAAACGTACATGCCGTAGGGGAAGACCGACGGTGGAGCCCCCCACCCGCCAGTGGGCTCTTCGCCCCCTCGGCCACTCCTCCGGACAAGGTGCCACCCTCCTCACCTGAGAGGGCGTTCCCCCTCTCCCGGCGGGGTAGGGCAGCAGTGCAGATTGGAGTGTCTGCACCATATCTTCTTAGACGAGCGGAGCGATGACTCAACAGATATCCAATATTGAAGAGGAGATAAGACAGTTACAGAAGGAGTGCGCCGACTTACGTAAAGAGCGTGACGAAAGACATAACGCCTTAAACTATGGTTGTTTCGCGTTAATTGCTACCCTAGCGATGGGTTCCATCTTCGTCATGAATCCAAATTGTTTCTGGGAGATGCCTTGGTTCCTTCGAGCCTTCCTGCTATTTCAAGGAGGGTTGAGCGCGTTATGGATCTTCCAGGTAGCCCAAGAGTTTCTCCGCGAACCAATTGAGCCTCACCTGAGGCAAAAACACGATCGCCTGATCTTGCTCATGGCTCGCACTGACAAAAGACCACCGATTCTGTTGTTACGTTCGTTCTCGAAGACAGATCTTCTTCTTTCGCCGCGAGGCAGTACTTATATACAAGAAGGCCTTTCTGGGCTTCAGGTCTCAGCTGGCGGCGAGCTGATGCTTGCACAGATTATAGAGCCTCTGGGGCTTTATGGCATGCCAGTGCTTCTCGGCGATAGACCCTTTTCGGACGATCAAATCTGTGATCTAAACTTGCTTCCCTTGCCCTGCGGAGATCACAATTGGCGAGGTGTATTCGAGAAGGTGGCGTATGCAGCGAGCGCTCTCGTGGTCATCCCCGAGGAAACCGAAGGAGTCGCCGCAGAGTTGCTGGCCATAGCGAAAGCATATTGGTCCAAGACGCTCATTCTCATGCCGCCTCTGCACCATCCAAAGGGCGAGATAACTACCGGCGACGACTCGTATGAGAAGCGATGGGAAAGAGTCAGAGTAAATCTTCGAGAGTTTGGCATTGAGCTTCCAAGTTATCGGCCGCAAGGTATGCTCTATATTCCAGACCCCATGCTTCAGCCTCAGTTTGAGGAGATCCTTGGGGAATGGTCCATCGACAGCTTTTCCCTCGCACTTGGAGTACTATTTCCAAAATTGAGTGGAACCTCTGAACCGCTACGAGAGGTGCTGCAGAAACTCGACATGCTGGTTGAAGAGTAACCTGCGGGAATAGGTGCCTCTTCCTCGCCGCCTGGGAGCTCGCCGCCCCCACCGCCCCGCCCCCAAGACCACCGCCCTCGGTCCCCTCTGGATCACTACCACCGACGCCGACACGGTGATCGACCTCCAGGACCGCCGCACCTGCGCATCCGACACCGTCGTCCTCCACCTCCGAGGCCCCCTCCCAGGCGGACGCCTATCTCCTCTGCAGGAAGCCCTGATGCAACTCCATCTCTCCCTCACCCCTGGCTATCGTCTGAAGATTGCCCGCATCTCGCGCATGAGCGAGCTCGTCGACCGAGTCATCACCGGCCTGGCCGCCCTCGGCGGCAGCGCCGCCTTCCTGGAGGTCCTCCGCCGCTGGCTCCAGCGCCGCCAGGACAAGCGCCAGGAACAGCTCCAGCTCGACGTGCGGATCCTGGAGGAGGGCCACGCCTCCGCCAAGAGGCCTACCAGCGCGAAAGAGAAGCCCTCCAGGCCCTCGCCGAGAAGCGAGAGCGCCGCCACAAAGCCGAGCTAGCCGCCCTGGAAGCCCAAATGCAGGCCAAGCTCGAAGCCCTGACCCGCCTCAACGAAGACCTCACCCGGCGCCTACGAGCCAAGGTTGAAGCCGTCAGATAAAGTCCCGCATACTCCCCACGTAGCCGCTGCGGTCGCGGAGAAGCCCCTCGGCCCCTCGAAACGATCGGCGCTCTCCTCGGGAGTACCTACCGCAGCTCTTCCGTATGTTGCCGCGGGTACGATGCTGGCGTAGAGTAATCCCGCATCAATGAGGTAGTGCACCGACCAGGTGAGTCTCGAGTAGGGGTGCAACGGGCAGATTCGGTTACGGGCAGGCCTCTCTGCCAGCAGTCTTCTTGGAGTCAAATTGTGAGACACCCACCCATATACGGAAGCATCTTGAAAGACTTCAAGCCTCCAGAGGATCAACATGCGAAGGTGTGGCGGTTCATGAGCTTTGCAAAATATGTCTGGTTGCTTGAGACTCAATCGCGATCATTTCGTACAACAAGAGAGACTTTGCAGGGGTAGAGGGTTTCAATCTGACAATCAGCACACCCAAGGAATTCCTTGAAGTCTTAGGAGAGTTACCATGAGCACCATTAGCCTCAGGCTACCGGATTCTCTCCACAAGCAGATCCGGAGATTGGCAAGCGAGGAAGGCATCTCGATCAATCAGTTTATCAGTACCGCAGCGGCCGAGAAGCTCGCAGCCCTGATGACCGTTGATTATCTGGAGAAGCGCGCGAAGCGCGGCAGCCGCGAGAAGTTCGAGGCCGCCCTCACAAGTCTACCCGACGTCGAGCCCGAGGAGTACGACAAGTTGTAGACAAGTTGTAAAGACCGCGGCCTTTGTCATCGATCCCCGCCTCAGGAAACCGCCCCGGGATAGGTGCAACCCTCTTTCTCCGATGGTGAAGCCCCCACCCGCCGCCGGGAATAGGTGTCAGGTCTTTCGCGAGCGCAAGAAGGCGGCGGCCGCGCGGCGCGGGAAGCGTTCCGCGACGTCGAGCGCCGTCTGTCCCCAGGTGTCTCGGACCTCCGGGTCCGCGCCGTTCTCGAGCAGCACCTCGAGGTTCTCGACGCATCCGCTCCAGGCCGCCTTGATGAGCGCGGTCTCGCCGTGCTTGTTGACGGCGTTCACGTCGGCTCCGTGGGCGATCAACAGCTCGAGCACGGCGGCCGCGTCCTTTCCCCAGGCGGCCTGCAAGAGCGGCGTCAGGCCCTCGCGGGTGCTCGCGTTGACGTCCGCACCATGGGCCAGCACGAGCTCCGCCAGCTCCTTTCGGTGGTCGGTGTGTTCTCGGAACGGCGTCCCCTTGTCGCCTAAGACGTAGACGTCGTTCACCGCCGCGAAGAGCGCCGTCCGTCCCACAACGTCAGGGGAGTTGACGTCGGCGCCCTGGGCCAACAGCTCGCGCGCAGTTTCCCGGTCCCCGTGGCTGAGGGCCTGCCGGAGGGCGTCGGCGAGCCCGGCAGCGGGAGCAGGGGCCGCACGCTGCAGGAGGCGGATGAGGCCGGTGTGCTTCCGTCCCGTTGCGATGTAGAGCGCCCGGGCATTGTCGGCATGGGGGTCGGCGCCTTTGCCGAGGAGCATCTCGACGATGCGCAGACCGGCGCCTTCCGGCGGCTTCACCGCCAACTGGGGCGGCAGATCGATGGCCAGGGTGGGAGCCCAGCTCGTGTAGCCCCCGGTGGAGCCGAGCCGAACGGCGATGTTGAGCGGCGTCTGGCAGTAACCGTCGCGCGACCTCGCATTGGGGTCGGCGCCGCGATCGAGAAGGAGCTGAATGCATTCCTCCCGGGCGAAGTACACGGCGGCCATCAGCGCGGTTCCCTCGGCCACGAGGGGACGGAGGCGGGACGGGGTGGAGGGCAGCTCCCAGATGTGGGAGCGCTGCTCGATCGGAGCACCGGCGTCGAGGATCGCGCGCACCGCCTCGCGGTCTTCGCGTTGGGCGGCCAGAGAGAGCTCGGTCGTGGGGTCCATGACGAAGAGCTCGTCGGCCTCCGCGTTGCCGGTCACATCCTCGCGGATGGTCTCCTCGTCCTGCGGGTAGCCCCCGATCGTGCGCAGAAGCCACCGCCGCCCGCACTCGTTGCAGATCGCGTAGGTCCCACCAGGAGGCGCGCTACACGCTGCCCAAGCCGGAGGGCGCCTAGCGAGCCTTCCCCACCCGCTCGTTCACATACACCACCACCCGCTGGGCCGGGAGGAAGGGGAAGGCATGGCGGCGGTAGGTGTCGCTCAGGCGGGGACGCAGGCGTGCTTCCTGCTTGGGATCGACGAGAAGGATGTCGGCGTCGAAATCGAGGTCGCGGGGGATGTCCTGGAAGTTCCTCCAGTACCGGGCCTTCGTGAGGTCGCGGAGATACCAGGGGAGGGGCCAGCGGTACGGGAGGAGGGCGTGGAGGGTGAGGTCGCGGCCGGCCGGGGCGAGCCCCGCCACCTCTTGCACCAGGGTCACGATACCCATCGCCCCCCGTTGGGTCTGGACGTAGGGGATCTCCAGACGGGAATCGTCGTAGCGCCGGAACGTGACCTCGGCCGCGCGCCAGCCGCTCCATCCCAGTCCCAGGAGGAAGATGACCAGGAAGCTGGCTCGGACGGCCTGTGAGGGCTGCGCCCAGACCTCCCGGACGAGGAAACCCGCGGTCAGCGCGGCGGGAAGAAGGATGTTGAGCGCCAGCCAAGGGGTCTTGTAGGGGATGGCCGAGTAGAGCACGAGCTGGCCCAGGAACCAGAAGGCACAGAAGACGCCGAACGGGTCACGGCGGCGCAGGGCGAGCGCGCTCCCGAGCAGTCCACCGGCGAGCATCGCGGGCTCGTGGCGCACAAGCCACTTCAGGAAGTAGAACCACGGCTTGGCATGGCCGCCGGCCCCCTCGATCCCCTTGCCGGTCCAGAGGGCGAGCGCCCAGAAGGAGTCGAACAACCCCATCGGTTGCGTGAAGAACGAGGTGAAGAGGAGGACGTAGGGGATCGCGGCGCAGAGGACCACGAGGCCGACGAGCCGGCGATCGAAAGTCTCCCGGACCTCCTCCCACCGCGGGCGGCCGGAGGTCCACGCCCGGGCCGCCACCACCGCGGCCAGCAGCCCGGCCAAGGTCAGCATGGCCGTCTCCTTGACGGTGAAAAGGAGGCCCAGGCAGGCGGCGGCCAGGAGCAGGTGCGCTTCCCGGCGCGACTCCAGGTACCGCGCGGCGGCGACCACCAGGGCGAGGGTCATGAAGGCCAGCCAGGTCTCGTGGATCAGGTCCCGGCCGTAGTAGACGAAGAACGGCGACACCGCGAGCAGCCAGCCGGCCCCGGTCACTCCCGCCACGCCCAGGCGCCGGCGCAGCGGCAGGAGCAGCGGGATCATCAGCGCGGAGACGACGGCGACCGGGAGCCGCAGGGCGGCTTCGCTCGTCCCGAGCAGCCGCAGGGGCCACCACCCGACGTAGTAGAGGAAGGGGCCGTGGTAGCTCGTCGGGTTGTACTCGTACAGCCGTCCCTGGATCAGCGCCATCAGGAACGAGGCGTTGACCCCTTCGTCGTGGTGCAGCGGCCGGACGTCCAGGAGAGCCAAGCGGGCCGCCAGCGCCACGGCGAAGGCGGCCCAGAAGGGGAGCCAGCGGAGGAGGGAGCCGCGGTGCACGGCTCCCATTAT
The DNA here is from genome assembly GCA_963842525.1 of uncultured Holophagales bacterium. Classification (GTDB taxonomy): domain Bacteria; phylum Acidobacteriota; class Thermoanaerobaculia; order Multivoradales; family UBA5704; genus UBA5704. Next base: position 1,087,983 of record CAWJGT010000003.1, on the reverse strand, counting down.
TTCATTCAGGCGTCAGGCGTCAGGGGCAGGTCGCGAAGGCGTCGGTGTCGGTCACAGCCGGCGCCGGCGGTCCGGGGTAGTTGAAGTAGATCTTGTTCGTTCCGGAGCGGACGTCCGTGACCTCCACCCGGTAGAAGACGTTGGTGGTGGCGGCCGAGAAGACCCAGTACCGGTTGTTGAGACCACAGCCGTTGATCACCTTGACCATGACCTCCCAGTTGGTCGAGCTGAAGAACCAGAAGAGGCCGGAGCCGATGTTGACCACGGGGACCGTCTGGCCGTCGCCATCCGAGGTCCCCGGAGTCGGGGAGGTCCGCCATTGGGTCCTGATGCTGTAGCGGTCCTGGAGGCAGAGGGCGGTCGCGGTGTTCGCGCCGCAGGAGAACGCCACGGGGGAGGTCAAGAACGACACCCCGGTCCCCTGGGCTGCTCCGTCGCGGGGGCCGATGACGTCGTTGCCGTTGCCATCCAACGACCAGACGGCGACCAGGCCGGGCTGGGCGGTGTTGATCCGCTTGTTGATGCTGGCGCGGATCTGGGCCAGGGTGCGCGCCACGTTCCAGAGGCGAACCTCGTCGATGCTGCCCGTGGGCGAGCGCTCCCACGACTCGTCGCTGCCGATGCGCATGGGGTCGGTGCTGGTGGTCAGCGGGCCGGCTTCGGCAAACGTCGCCGCGAGCTCGCCGTTGATGTAGTGAAGGCGTTGCGCGCCGTTGAAGACCACCGCGATGTGGGTCCATTCGTTGCGAGTGATCCTGCCGCCGTTCCTGAGGGAGCTCCCGCCCTTCAGGTAGGTCCGCAGGGTCGGCTGGCCGCCGACATTGCAGAGGCCCAGCCACCAGGCCTGCAGGTAGTTCTTGCCCGCGATGCTCCGGCAGTCCTCGCCCGCCACGTTGTTGGTGATCGCCACCCAGGCCTCGAAGGTGAAGGCGCCTGTCGGGTTGAGGGCTGCATTGTGGGGAATCTCGACCCAGCCGCTGGAGGTGGGGTATCCCGGGGAGGAGATCAGCCAGGCCCCGAACGGCTGGGCCTGCCCGGCGCCCGGCAACGCCACCAGGGCGGCTCCGGCCAACATCACGATCGTCAAGAGGCGCCCAGCCCGCGACATCTCGGACCGCCCTACGCCCATCAACCTGCCGAGTCTGTTCATGTCGATCCTCCTCTTCGAAAGATGTGGACGCAGCTTCCATACGCGGATCACTATACCTTGCCCGAGCCGCATCCCCCTCTTGAAGGCGCAGGAGGACGAGAAAAGTTACAGGCTGGGGATCAACGCGGCACCTGCTGGGCCTGGCCGGTCATGGGGACGAAGCGGACCGGGGCGACGCTGCGCGTCTCGAAGCTGCCGTCGGCGAGCTTGGTCATGACACGCAGATCCTGCCAGCCCTGGCCGACCGGCAGCACGATCCGGCCGCCGACCTTGACCTGGTCGAGGAGGGGCCGGGGGACCTGCGGCGGGGCGGCGGTCACCAGGATGCCGTCGAAGGGGCCCTTCTCGGGCCACCCCTTGTAGCCGTCGCCGATGCGCACCTGGACGTTGCGGTAGCCGAGGCGCTGCAGGGTGCCCGCCGCCTGGAGGCCGAGCGGCTCGATGATCTCGATCGTGTAGACCTGGCCGACGATCTCCGCCAGCACCGCCGCCTGATAGCCCGAGCCCGTGCCGATCTCCAGCACCTTGTCGCCCGGCCCGACGCCCAGGAGCTGGGTCATGAGCGCCACGATATAGGGTTGCGAGATCGTCTGCCTGTGGCCGATCGGGAGAGGCCTGTCGGCATAGGCGGACGGGCGCTCGGATGCGGGGACGAAGCGATGGCGCTCCACCCGCGTCAGTGCGGCGAGCACGCCGGGCTGCGAGATGTCGCGCTGGCGGATCTGCTCCTCGACCATCCGCCGGCGAGCTTCGATGTAGGGGTCGGCCCCGCTTGCTCCGAGGCACGCGAAGGCGGCGACGGCGAGCACCGCCAGGGCCGGCAGACGCCTCACCCCCCTGGCCCCCCTCTCCCATCGCCCCCCACCAACCGGGAGAGGGGGAAAGAAAACCAGAGATGCCTTTCTCCCCTCTCCCGGAGGAAGGGGGGGCGATGGGAGAGGGGCCGGGGGTGAGGGGCCTCAGTGCGCATCGCGCTCCTTGCCGGTCATCGGCGACAGGCGGACCGGGATCATGGTGCGCTTCTCGAGGCCGTCCGCCGTCTTGGTGATCACCTGCAGGTCCTGGAAAAAGCCGCCCACCGGCGCCACCATCTTGCCGCCGACCCGGAGCTGGTCGAGCAACGCCTTGGGGATCTGGGTCGGCGCGGCCGAGAGGAGGATGGCGTCGAAAGGCGCCTTGTCCGGCATTCCGAGGTAGCCGTTGCCGGCCCGGACCTCGACGTTGTGGTAGCCCAGGGCAGACAGCCGCTGCCTCGCCTGGCTCGCCACCGGCGGGACAATCTCCATGGAGTAGACCTCGCGCGCGATGCGCGACAGGACGGCCGCGTGATAGCCGGTGCCGGTGCCCACCTCCAGGACCTTGTCGCCTTTCTTGAGGTTGAGCAACGAGGTCATGAGAGCCACGACATAGGGCTGGTAGATCGACCGCCCGTTGCCGAGCTGCAGCGGCTGGTCCTGGTACGCATGCTCGCGCACCGAGTCCGGGACGAAGAGGTGGCGAGGGACCTGCTGCATGGCGGCCAGCACCTCCTGCTGGGTGATGCCGCGCTGGCGGATGTCCGCCACCATGGTCTTCCGCTGGAGCGCGTACAAGTCCTCCGCGGCGGCCGGCCGGTCCAGGACCGGAGCGGCAACGCTCAGGAGCAACGCGAGCCCCGCAGCCAGCGGGCGGATCCTTCTCACCGTCGGCTTCCCCTCTCGTAGACGATAGCGCCGTCCACCACGGTCATGTCGACCTCCACCTTGGGGATCTCCGCCGCGGGGACGGCCATGATGTCGCGCGCGAAGACGACCAAGTCGGCCCGCTTGCCCTTTTCCAGGGAGCCGACCTCCTTGTCCAGGAAGACCGACCAGGCGGCGTCGAGAGTGAAGCCGCGGAGGGCCTCCTCGCGGGTCAGCCGCTCGCCCGGGAGCCAGCCGCCCTCCGGACGTCCCTGGAGGTCCTGCCGGGTCACGGCGGCATAGAGGCCGAGCCGCGGGTCGGCCGACTCCACGGGGAAGTCGCTCCCCAGGGCGAGCCGTCCGCGGTCGTCGAGGACCTTGCGCCAGGCGTAGGCGCGCTCCAGCCGGCGCTCTCCCACGCGGTCTCCCGCCCAGGGCATGTCCGAGGTGGCGTGCGTGGGCTGCATGGAGGCGATGATGCCCAGCCGCGCCATCCGCTCCAGGTCCTGGACGCGGACCACCTGGGTGTGCTCCAGCCGGAACCGCGCTTCGGGCCTGGCGCCGCCGAGGGCGTTCTCCATGGCGTCGATCGCCACCAGGGCGCCGCGGTCGCCGATGGCGTGGATGCCGACCTGGAAGCCCGCCTGGGCCGCGCGCTTGGCGACGTCCTCCATGTGCGTTCCAGTGGAGGTCAGGAGGCCGAAGTTCCCGCCGTCGTCGCTATAGGGCTCGAGGAGCGCCGCGCCGCGGCTCCCCAGGGCGCCGTCGGCGTAGAGCTTCACGCCGCGGACCTGGAGCCGCGCCTCGGGATCGATCTCCGGGCCGCGCTTGAACCAGGGGACAAGCACCGCCTCGTCGTCGGTCAGGAAGAGGGCCGCGCGCAGGGGCAGCCGGTTCGAGCGGCGCAGGGCCGCATAGGCCTGGTAGTCCGCCTCCTCGATCCCCATGTCGGTGACCGTGGTCAGGCCGACCGCCAGGCAGTGGCGGCCCGCGTCGAGCAGCCATCTCTCCCGCTCGGCCTGGGACACGTCGGGCAGCCGGTCGGCGGCGTCCCCCATGGCATTGTCGATCATCACGCCCGTGAGCTTCCCCGCGGCGTCGCGCAGGTAGCGGCCGCCCGACGGGGTCCTTGACCGCCTCATCGATCCCCAGGGCCTTCATGGCCTGGGCGTTGACCAGGGCCGCATGGCCGTCGATCCGGCTGAGCCAGACCGGATGATCGGGCACTGCCGCCGAGAGGGCGGCGTGGTGGGGGAACTGCTTGTCCGGCCAGAGGTTCTGGTCCCAGCCCTGGCCGTTGACCCAGGTGCCCGCGGGCGCCCGGCCGGCCGCCTCGCGCACCCGGCGGACGATCTCGTCGAAGGTGGCCGCGCCGACCAGGTTGACCTGGGACAGGGCCTCACCCAGGCCGAGCAGGTGGGAGTGGGCGTCGATCAGCCCCGGGGTGACGGTACGGCCGGCGAGGTCCACCACCCGGGTCTTCGGGCCGCGCAGCGGCGCGGCTCCGGCGTCCGGCCCGAGATAGACGATGCGCCCGCCCCGCACCGCGAGGCTGCCCTCGACCCGGCCCGGCGGCTGGACCGGATAGAAGACTCCGTGTTCCAGGATGAGGTCGGCACTGTCCTCTGCAAAGGAGGGTGGGACCACGGAGAGGATCAACATCGCAAACAGCGAAAACGTCGGAATCCTGGGCTTCATTTCATATCATCCTATATATAAGCCCCCGGGTCCCGATGCCTAGGGGTGCAAAGTCCAAGCCATTCTCCTGCTGCTAGACTGCGGCGTCATGCCGCCGTCTCGCCCCTCTGCTTCATCCCCCTCGATCGAGGAGATGGTCGCGCGCCTGGAGCGGGCCCTGGCCGACTCGCCGGCAGACGAGACCGACATCGTCTGGCTGGACGCCCGCCGGGCCCAGGAGAGCCACGGCAGGGGCCGGCCGGACAGCCTCGACCTGCAGGAGCGGACGCTGCTGGTCCGGGTGCGGGAGTCCGGCCGGACCGGCCTCCACCGCGCCGGCTCGGCGGAGCCCGCAGACCTCGGCAGGGCGATCCGCGAGGCCCTGGCGCAGGCCCGCCTCACCGCTCCGTCGCCGCCTCCCCTCCTCCCGCCAGGGGCCTCCGACCCGCTGCCGCCGCAAGCCTCGGGGGAGACTCTCGCCGATCCGGAGCTTGCCCGCATGACCGCCGCGCGGGCCCGGGAGATCCTCCAGCGCCTGGCCGAGCGGAGCGAGCAGGCGCAGCTCGGATGGGCGGACGGGTCTCTCGTGGTCGCCAACAGCCGCGGCCTGCGGCGGACCGCCGTGTTGACGTCGGCCTGGATCTCGGTGATCTGCTCGCGGACCCCCGGCGCCGGGCAAGCCGAAGCGGTGGCGCGCTCGCTCGACCGCCTCGACGCGACGGCCGTCTTCGCGCGGGCACGCAGCCACCAGGCGCCTGACGAAGCAACCGAGCCTGCCGAGGCGCCGCAGGGGCCCGTGCCCGTCGTCCTCTCTCCCGAGGCCGTCCGGCCGGCTGATCGAGCTGTTGAACCGCCTGGCCCTCACCTCCACCTCCTTTGCCGACGGCGCCCTGCGCGACCAGCTTGGCGCGCCGGTGTTCCATCCGGCCTTCAGCCTGCGCGACGACGGCACCGATCCGCGGGGTGTCCCCCTCTCCTTCGACCTCCTCGGCTCGGCCCGGCGCCCCGTGGACCTGGTGGACCGCGGCGTGCTGCTCACCCCGGCCGTGGACGATCGGCTCGCCGCACGGATCGACCGGCCGGCCACGCCGCACCTGGTGGCGCCGGACGAGGCCCGGGCAAGCCACCTCTTCGTCCTGCCCGGCGACCTGGGGATCCCAGATACCGAGCTGCTCGGCCGGGCCGACGGCGGCCTGTGGGTCGGGGCCCTCGACGCGCTCGAAGGCTTCGACCCCGGCACGCTGCGCTTCCGCGCCGTGGCGCGCGGGGTCCGGCGCCTCGCGGACGGGGCGCTCGGCGCGGCGCTCCCCGACCTCGTCTGGGAGGACGATCTCCAGGCCCTCCTCGCGCGGCTCCTGGGCGTGGGCCGGGAAGCCGTGTCGATCCCCACCGGCGATCCGCTGTTCGGCGCCACCACCTCGCCGGGGCTCGCCTTCGCGGAGGTCCGCGGCCTGCGCCCGGCCCCTATTCCCAGATCCTGACCTCGAACCGGCCGTTCGAATCCGCAGCGCCGCGGTACATCCCCGCCGAATTGAAGGCCAGCGCGATGGAGCCGTCGCGGGCGACGCCGATGACGCCGCCGTCGTCCGGCTGGAGCTTCTGGTGGATCACCCGGTCGGCGGCCTGCTGCAGGGTCAGCCCGGCGTACTCCATCAAGGCCGAAATATCGTGCGCCACGGTGTTGCGGATGAACTTCTCGCCCCAGCCGGTGCCCGAGATGGCGCAGGTCTTGTTGTTCGCATAGGTGCCGGCGCCGATCACCGGCACGTCCCCCAGACGGCCGAAGCGCTTGTTGGTCATGCCGCCGGTCGAGGTGGCGGCGGCGAGGTTGCCGTGCTGGTCGAGGGCCACCGCGCCCACAGTGCCCTTGGGCTTCTCCTCCGCGGCCGCCTCCTCCTTCTCCTTCTTGAGAGCTGCCTGCAACTGGTCCCAGCGGCGCTGGGTGAAGAAGTACTTCGGGTCGACCCGCTCGACCTTCATCTCGGCGGCGAAGGCCTCGGCCCCCTCCCCTACCAGGAAGACGTGGGGGGAGCGCTCCATGACCAGCCGGGCGAGCGAGACGGGGTTCTTGACCGTCTTCAAACCCGCGACCGCGCCGGCCGAGAGATCGCGGCCGTCCATGATCGCGGCGTCCAGCTCGTTGGTCCCGTCGTGGGTGAAGACCGCTCCCTTGGCGGCGTTGAAGAGCGGATCGTCCTCCAGGAAACGGACGACCTTCTCGACCGCGTCGAGGCTGGTCCCGCCTCCGGCCAGCGCGTCGCGGCCGATCGCGAGCGCCTTTTCGAGCGAGGCGAGGTACTGCTGCTTCTCGGCCTCGGGCAGGCTCTTCGGGATCGTCCCCGCGCCGCCATGGATGGCGAGAGACCACTTCGGAGTATCTGGAGCCGCGGGCGCTTCGGCGCGGCGCAGGACCACATGGGCCCGGCCGTCGTCCAAGGGGGGCTGGGCCGCGGCGGCCAGGGAGACGGAGAGCAGCAGGAAAGCAGGGAGCAGGGTCCGACGGTTCATGCGGGGATTGTACATGCCTGGGGTTGAAACCCCAGGCTGGGCAGGAGGGGCAGTTCCCTGGCAGTCACCCCAGCCGCCGCAGCAGCAACAGCGTCTGGTCGTCGTACTGCGGCCGGCCCTGGCTGAAGTCGCCGACCGCACTCTGGATCGACTCCAGGAGCTCGTCGAGGGGAGCGTCGTCGTGGTGGGCGCGCAGCAGCTCGATGAGGCGCTCGGTGCCAAATTCGTCGTCCGTGACCGACTCGGCCTCGGTGATGCCGTCGCTGTAGACGCAGAGGAGGTCTCCGGGCTCGACCGTGACCTCGCGTTCCGTATAACGGCTGCCGGTCAGGAGGCCGAGCGGCACGCCGGTCGCACCCAGCTCCTCCACCCGGCCGTCGCGGCGCAGGAGCAGCCCGGGGTTGTGACCGGCGTTGACGTAGCGGAGGCGGCCGGTCCCGGGGTCGAGCTCGCCGAGGAGCATGGTGATGAACTTGTTCGGGGTGCTCGACTCCTGGATGTGCCGGTTCAGGCGGGCCAGCAGCCCGGCGCCGGCGCCGATCTGCTCCACCAGCAGCCGCAGGGCCGAGTGCAGGATCGAGACCATCAGGGCGGCCGGGATGCCCTTGCCCGAGACGTCTCCGACCAGCAGGCCCATGCGGCCGTCCCGGGTCGGGAACATGTCGTAGTAGTCGCCGCCCACCTCGCGGGCCGGCCGGTTCCAGCCGATAAGCTGGAAGCCGGGCACCTGGGGCGCGCCCTTGGGCAGGATCTGGCGCTGGATCTCGGCCGCGACGTGCATCTCGCGCTCCAGGCGCTCCTGCTCGAGGGCGCGCAGGTGGAGGCGCACGTTCTCCAGGGCGATGGCCGCCTGGTTGGCGAACAGGCCCAGGGTCCGCAGATCGCCGGGCGGGAAGGGGCCGACGCCGCGGCGGCTCTCCTTGTCGCCCACGACCAGCATGCCGCGCCGGTTCTTCTCGAGCTCGATCGAGACGCCCAGCAGGAACCGCGCACCGGGGAGGAGGTCGGCCGGGGGCGCGGAGCCGCCGGCGAGGAACGCCGCCAGCGAGGGGTCGTCGGACGCGAACCAGAGGCCGGCCTCGCCGCCCAGGGTCCGGTCGAGGCGGTAGCGCCCGTCCTCCAGGATGTAGAGCGCGCCGCGCCGGGCATCGAGCAGCGAGACGGCGTGGAGCAGGATCTCCTCCGAGAGCCGCTGCAGGTCGAGCGTCGCCGCGGCGGCCACCGCGAGGCCGACGTCGTAGAGGGCCTCCAGCTCCACCACCCGGTAGTTGACCTGGAACTGCTGCTCCTTCAGGACCTGCTTGAGGCGGCACCCCTTGAGGGCCGACGCGAGGAGCACGGAAAAGGGACCCTCTCTGGCGAGGTCCGGAGGGACGGCGTCCGCGGGAGCGTAGAGCAGCCAGCCTCCGGACAGCGCGAGGCTGCCCAGAGACAGCTCGCCGCGCTCGAGGGCCGCCGCGTCGAACCGCGCGGGGAGACGGGCGCCGGCCGCGGCCTCCTGCTCGAGCACGCCGTCCCTCTCCAGGTAGACGGCCGCGGCCTCGGCATGGTGCTCCCGCCGCCAGAGGTCGAGCGCCCGCTCGATCAGGAGCCGGTCGCCCGACTCGTCGCGGGCGAGCTCCAGCAGCTCGCGCCAGGGCGCTTCGGGGTCGCTGCGGTCGCCGCGCCCGCCGCCGGCCTCAGGACCGGAGCTGGGCGACGGCGGTGTCTTCGTCAGGGAAGATGGGCGCATACTGCGCCAGGCCCATGATGTGGAAGGTCTTCTCGATGGTCGGCGTCAGGCAGCAGAAGCCCAGGCGTCCCTCGATCTCCAGCATCTTCTCGATGATCTCGATGAGGATCGAGATGCCGATGGAGTTGACGATCTTGGTGCCCCCGAGGTTGAGCAGGAGCGTCTTGTAGCCCTCGTCGACGAGCTTGTAGGCCGCCCGGGCGATCTCCTCCCCGCCCTGGTTGTTGATATACCCCTCCGTGTAGATGACCGCCAGGCCGTCGCGGCGGTCCACGGTCACGTTCAGGCTCTCGGTCATCTCAGCTCGCCCCCGCTTTCAGCGCAACTTGCTCATCACCACGGTCGTACCTTCGGAGCCGGAGCGGATCTCCACCTCGTCCATGAGCCCACGGATGATCTTCAAGCCCCATCCCCGCTTGCGCGGCGCCTTTGACTTGGCACCGATCGCCGGCTCCTCCACGGCATCCATGGCGAAGCCGACGCCGTTGTCCCGCACCGTGATGCGCAGCTTCTCCGGGTCCTTCTCGCCCAGGACCTCGAAAGTCACGAAAACCTCCGGATCGGAGGAGTGGCTGTGCTCGAGCGCGTTGATGCATGCCTCCACCACCGCCATCCGGACCTCGTCAATTCTATCCGGACTCATCCTCATCGACTCGGCGATCGCGGTCGCAGTCTTACTGGCCTCGATCTCCATGTCGGCCACCATCGGGAGCGCCAGTGTGACCTCCCTCAGCACGGCATCACCAGCCATTGGTCCTTTCGGTCCACGCGCGCAGTGGTTCGGGTCGCTCAGAAGACCAGGAAGAGCTGCAGCGCGTAGATCACGAGAGGATGAATCATGTCGTGCGCCAGCAGCCAACCAAAGCTGGCGATCGTGGCGGCGGATAGCAATACCCTCCCCGGAATGTAGGGAACGGCGACGTGCTTGCGAACGGAGTCTAGCATCGGTTTTCTCCTCATCCTCGCCCTCCCTTATCGCAAGCCCGTTGCCAGCTCCGGGTCCGCCCGCGAGGATATCGCTAACTCCCTCGTCTGTATAGACTTACGACGTCGTCTCCAAAAAGGGGGACAGACTGCCGCACCCCGTGTCGCGACAAAATGCCCCAAGCCGGCTCCATCTCGTACCGAACACTCTGGGGAAACGCCCAATCCGCCTCGGTTCCAGAGGGGCATGGGGTGAAATGTCCCGTATGGGGCATATTGCCGCAAGTATTTCGGACCTTCTCCGCACGTGCTACAACATGCCGGGCGGATCGATGAACCCCCAAGGAGGAAAAGCACATGTCTGGACTGAGGAAGAGCGGTCGGATGTTCCGTCAGGTGGCCCTGGCTGCCGTGCTGGCGGTGGCCGTCCTCGCCGCGAGGACGGTGGAGGCGCAGCCCGTGTCCTGCAACTGCACCTACGGGCAGTGGGTCGAGATCTACTACTACAACAACGGGGCCCACTCCGTGCTCGTGGGATACGAAAGCTGCTACTACTGCTGGGGTGAGGAGACCCCGTACTACGTCTTCGTCAACGGCTGCCCGAACTGCTGAGGGGGAAGATGGGAGACGGTGTTTCGCCCCGTCCCCATCTCCAGCCTGCTGTGAACGTCACGTCGGATTTGCGCCCTGCAGGTAGCAGATATAGTACTCGTAGTCGTCGCAGGTCCACACCTGACCGTAGTAGGTGCACCTGGCGTTGGGTTGTGCGTTCGTGCAGAGGTCGCAACTGCAGGCCGTCGGGAGAGCTGCTACGGGAAGTGAGGCCAGAACGGCCAGGATCAGGGCGAACAATCCGAGTCCAAGCTTTCTCTTCATCTCGAATCTCCTTTCAAAACTGCCCTTCTTTTTCAGACGGAAAGGACAGGAGTGAGGACAACCCTCACTCCTTAGAACCCCTTGCGCTGCAAAGTCTTGCGGTCGACGCCGAGGATCTTGGCGGCCTCGCTCTTGTTGCCGGCGGTGAGCTTGAGGATGCGCTGGATGTGGCGCCTCTCCATGGCCTCCAGATCGAGCGGCTCGGGCGAGGTCTGGGACGGAGTGCCGAGGAGCGAGCGGACCAGGCCGGCGTCGACCTCCTTCTCGGCGAGGGAGACCGCTCCCTCCACCAGGTTCTGGAGCTCGCGGACGTTCCCCGGGAAATCGTGGCCCAGGAGGAGCGCCAGGGCCTCGGAACGGATCTGCGGCACCGGGATCCCCTCCCGGCGGCAGAACTCCTCGGTGAAGAAGCGCACCAGGTGCGGGATGTCCTGCCGGCGCTCGCGCAGCGGCGGCAGGTCGATCTCCACCCCCTTCAGGCGGTAATAGAGATCCTCGCGAAACCGCGCCTCGGCGACCAGGGTCTCGAGGTCCTGGTGGGTCGCGGCCACCAGCCGGACGTCGACCGGGATCGGCCGCCGGCCGCCGACGCGGGTCACCTCGCGCTCCTGGAGCGTGCGCAGGAGCCTGACCTGGAGGGAGGTCTGCATGTCGCCGATCTCGTCCAGGAAGAGGGTGCCGCGGTCGGCCAGCTCGAACTTGCCCGGCCGCGCCTGGACGCCGGTGGCGACCCCGCCCTCGATGCCGAAGAGCTCGCTTTCGAGGAGCGACTCAGGCAATGCCGCACAATTGACGGCGATGAGCGCCCCCTCGCGGCCGGACAGGTGGTGGAGGAGCTTGGCGATCAGCTCCTTGCCGGTGCCGCTCTCCCCCCGCACCAGGACGTTGACGCCGCGCGGCGCCACCCGCTCGGCGAGGTCGAGCACCCGCCGCATGGCCGGATCGTGGGCCACGATGCGGCGCCCCGCGACCTCGCCGGCAAAGCGTCCCTTCAGGGCCTTGTTCTCCTCCTCCAGCCGCTCGCGCTGGGTCTCCAGGCGCTCCACCTGGCGGGCGGCGTCCAGGGCCACGCCGGTCAGTGCCGCGACCGAGTCGAGGAACCGCCGGTCGTCCGGGGTGAAGGCGGAATTGGCGTCGCCGCGGACCTCCTTGTCGAGCACGGCGATATAGCCGAGGAAGACCCCGCGGTAGGCGAGAGGCGCCGCGAGGAGCTGCTCGTAGGGCCGGCCGCCGAGCTCGCCACGCGAGCGCGAGAGGGTGTGCCCTTCGACGAGCAGCTCGCGCCAGATCGGGGCATTGAGGAGGGCCTCGCCGGTGGGAGGGTCCTCGAGCCAGCCGACCGTCGCCATCGCCCGCACCCCGCCATAGGCGTCGCGGGTGGCCGCCACCGCCGCGGCCGGGTCGAGCACGGCGCAGACCCGCAGCAGCAGCTCGTCGACCAGCTCCTGTTCCGGCCGTTGCGCGTGGAACGCGATCGCCAGGTCGTACAGAGTCTCGAGCTGGAGGATGCGCCGCTTCTCGGCGAGGTTGGCATCGGGGCGGGCCATGGCCCTCTATCCTACGGGAGGTTCCAGCACACGGCGGCCCGGGGATGCCCGCGAGCCGCCGAGCAAGCCAGCCCTCAGTCGAAGTATCCGAACACGTCCACGATCACGTGCACCGTGCCGCCGCCCTGCACAGTGGGTTGGATCGTGAAGGTCCCGGTGCCTGGGGCTCCCAAGGCCAGGACGGTGTTGTTGGCACGCGTCTGACCGGTCGCGAAGTTGATCGTGGTCGTTGTGGCCGGCGAGGGGTTCCCGGGCTGGAACGCCAGGGAGCCGGTGCCCGCCGGCCCCGTCACCGTCACGTTGACGGCCAGAGCCGCGGCCGTCGCCGGAATGCCACATTGCCCAACCGTGGTGAGTGTCCGTGGAACGCCTGAGATCAACGCCGGCCCCTGCCCCACCTGCCGGGTATCCAGCAATCGGCAAGGCGTGAGCGTGAAGAAGCCACCCAGCGTGCGCTGCCTGAAATTGGCGACGATCGGAGCCGTGAGGTCACCGGTGCGGTGGTTATCCCGCTGATCGGCGATCCCGGTCGGGAATCCGGCAAAGGTGAGGTTGGGGTTGGAAAAGCGGGCGACGCGGGTGCAGCCACTGGGGCACGGGTCCACGTAGGACATCACCGTACGGAACACGCCATTGACATAGTGGCCGAATGACCAGGGGTAGGAGGCGGCACTGCTCGGTGAAACGCCATTCTCCGGGTTGTGCTCCATGCCCATATTGTGGCCGTGCTCATGGGCATAGCTGAGGTTGCCCACGGCGCAGGACCGTGCCGTCACCTGAAAGGCGTTGCTTGCGAACGAGGCGCCAGGGTTTCTCATGACCCAGCCGACCCCGCAAGCCCCTGCGCCGTTCTCCACGAGCAGACTGACCATGTCGGCGCGAACCACATCGCGGGCCGCCGCGATCGCGGGGTCCGTCGTGAGCCAGCTCAGATCCGCCGAGATGTTGCCCGAGTCGTTCCGGTTTGCCAGCATCGTCGAGACGAGCACGAAGCGCGCCACCATGCCGCTGTCGATGAACGCGGTGTTCGCCATGTCCATAGCGTTCTGGGCGGTCGTCCGGATGGCAGCAGTGCCGCCGGCCCCGGTGCGTGCCTGCGGGGTGTAGGCGATCAGCACGTCGATCTGATCTGCGGAGTCCAGGGCTGCGGCAGGGGCTGCGTCGCTGGAGAGCGACTGGTCACCTGGCGGCGTGGGGTCGCCCCCGCACGGCGGGAACCTGGACTGGTCGATCCTGGCAAGCCGGTGCCCGCCGCCGGCCAGCGGAGCGATCTCGAAGACGCCTTCGGGAGAGAACACCATTCCCGCGACATGGGAATCCTGGAAGGTGAGCACCACGCGGTCTCCGCCCGCCGGGCCCAGCCAGCCGCGCCAGGTGACGTCGAACGGCCCGCGGCGTTCGAGGCCGCTCAACACCACCTCGTAGCGGGTCCCCTTGAACAGCTCGAAGCGGACCGTCTCCTGCCCCGCCGCAAGCTGCGATCCGTCGATTTGAATGGCACGCGCCTCGACGATGGCGTCGTGGTCATGGAAGCTGCCCCGGCTGAGCGGTCCTCCCTCAATGCGGAAGAGATCCTCGGCATGAGCCGAGCCGGCAACGAAGAGCACCGCAAACAGCCATAGAACAGGCCACCGCGACGGTCTGAGTCCGCGCATCTTTCCTCCCGGTCTGGCGAATATCGCGCTTGTATGTTTTGAATTATATCTCGAAGGCAATGAGCTGGCAATGGGCTGCCCTGAGGCGCCAGGATGCGCTTGGCAGCGGCGGTCATCTGGCATGCCGAGGATCGCGGCTCTCAAGGTCGCGTTGCGGAGCTTGTGGCGTGAGTCGGGCCGAGCTCCTTGATACCATCAAGCAGCGACGCTGCGGTGCTTCTGGAAGAGGAAGCTTTCCAGGTCGGTGCGCTCCTGGGCGTGCCCGATGGTGATCGTCACCAACTGACCTTCCGCATCGACCTCGATGAGGGTGTTCTCGTCGAGGTCGCGGCTATCGGCCACCTTTCCTTCGTTGAAAGTGATCTGAAGCGTGTCGGTGTCCTCGAAGTACTCAACTCTCATCGTCATCCTCCCTGACCTCTCCTACCGCCGCCCCCCCGCCATCGCCCGGCGAGCCGTCTTGCGCGGCTGCGGGAGCACCCCGCGCAAATACTGCCCTGTGAAGCTCTCGGGCACGGCGGCGACCTGCTCGGGGGTGCCTTCTGCGACAAGGCTGCCACCGCCCGCCCCGCCCTCGGGGCCGAGGTCGATCACCCAGTCGGCGGTCTTGATGACGTCGAGGTTGTGCTCGATGACAACCACGGTGTTGCCCAGCTCGACCAAGCGGTGCAGGAGCTTCAGGAGCTTGCCCACATCGTCGAAGTGGAGGCCGGTCGTGGGCTCGTCCAGGAGGTAGAGGGTGCGCCCGGTCGAGCGCTTGCACAGCTCGCGGGAGAGTTTGACGCGCTGCGCCTCGCCGCCCGAGAGCGTGGTCGCCGGCTGGCCCAGGCGGATGTAGCCGAGGCCCACCTCGCAGAGGGTCTCCAGGATGCGCGACACGGTCGGGACGTTCTTGAACATCTCCTGCGCCTGCTCCACCGGCAGGTCGAGGATCTCGGCGATGTTGAGGCCCTTGTAGCGCACCGCCAGGGTCTCGCGGTCATAGCGCTTGCCGCCGCAGACCTCGCAGGTCACATAGATATCGGGCAGGAAGTGCATCTCGATCTTGATCTGCCCGTCGCCCTTGCAGGCCTCGCAGCGCCCGCCCGGCACGTTGAAGCTGAAGCGGCCCGGCGAATAGCCGCGCATCCGCGCCTCCGGCGTCATCGCCATCAGATTGCGGATCGGGTTGAAGACGTTCGTGTAGGTGGCCGGGTTCGAGCGCGGCGTGCGGCCGATCGGGCTCTGGTCGATCGCGATCACCTTGTCGAGCTCTTCGAGGCCGGTGATGCGATCGTGCTCCCCCGGCTTGTCGGTCGCCCGGTAGAAGTGGCGAGCGAGCGACTTGTAGAGGATGTCGTTGACCAGCGTGCTCTTGCCTGAGCCCGAGACGCCGGTGACCACCGTGAAAGTACCGATCGGGATCTCGACGTCCAGGTTCCGCAGGTTGTTCTGCCGCGCCCCTTCGATGCACAGCACGGCGCGCCCGTCGCGGCGGCGCTCCGGGACCGGCACCTCCAGCTCACCCTTCAGGTACTGGCCGGTCAGCGACCGCGGCGCGCGCAGGATCTGCTGCAGCGTGCCCTCGGCCACCACTTCGCCGCCGTGGACGCCGGCGCCCGGCCCGAGATCGATCACCCAGTCTGCGGCGCGGATCGTCTCCTCGTCGTGCTCGACCACCAGGACCGAGTTGCCGAGGTCGCGCATCTCCTGGAGGGTGGAGAGGAGGCGCGCATTGTCGCGCTGGTGGAGGCCGATCGACGGCTCGTCGAGCACGTAGAGCACGCCCATGAGCTTGCTGCCGATCTGGGTCGCCAGGCGGATGCGCTGGCTCTCGCCGCCCGAGAGCGTGGCCGAGGAGCGGTCGAGGGTCAGGTAGCCGACGCCGACGTCATCCAGGAAAGTCAGGCGGTCGCGGATCTCCTGCACCACCTTCTCGGCGATCACCGTCTCGCGGCGGTCGAGATGCAGCCCGGAGATCCAGGCCCTGAGATCCTCGACCGACATCCGCGACAGCACGTCGATCGGCCGGTCCGCCACGGTCACGGCCAGGGCTTCGGGCCGCAGCCGCCGGCCGCCGCAGGACGGGCAGGGATGGACCGACATGTACTTCTCGATCTCGGCGCGGATGCGCCGGCGACTCGGTCTCCTTGTGGCGCCGTTCGAGCATCGGGACCACGCCCTCGAAGCTGCCGGTCCAGGAGTAGCTCGAGCTGCTTGCCGGCGAGGCTGAACTGGATTTCCTTCTCACCGCTCCCTTCGAGGATGACCCGCCGGGCCTCGGGCGGCAGGCGTTTCCACGGGGTCGAGAGCGAGAAGCCCATGGCCTTGGACAGCGTCTCGACCATGCGCAGCCGCCACGACTTCGACCCTTCGGGCCAGGGGGCGACCGCGCCTGCCAGGATGGACCGCTCCGGATCGGGCACGACCTTGTCGGGGTCCACGCCCATGAGGGTGCCCAGGCCCGAGCAGGTCGGGCAGGCGCCGTAGGGGCTGTTGAAGGAGAAGAGGCGCGGCGTGATCTCGGTCAGGCTCGTGCCGCACTCGACGCAGGAATAGCTCTGGGAAAGGGTCTCTTCGGACGACGGTTGACCCTCGATCTGCGGCGCCAGCACCACCAGGCCGCCGCTCACCTTGAGGGCGGTCTCGATGGAGTCGGCGAGGCGCTTCTCGATCCCCGGCTTGACCACGATCCGGTCGACGACGATGTCGATCGAGTGCTTCTTCTGCTTGTCGAGGGTGGGCGGCTCGCCGCTGCAGCTCGACCAGCTTGCCGTCGATGCGCGCCCGCACGAAGCCCTCGCGGGCCATCTGGGCGAGCTGCTTCTTGTATTCGCCCTTCTTGCCTCGCACATAGGGGGCGTAGAGGACGAGGCGGGTCCCTTCCGGCAGGTCGAGCGCGCGGTCGACCATCTGCTGCACGGTCTGGGGGCGGATGGTCTGGCCGCAGCTCGGGCAGTGGGGCACACCGATCGAGGCGTAGAGCAGACGCATGTAGTCGTGGATCTCGGTGACCGTGCCCACGGTGGAGCGCGGGTTCTTCGACACCGACTTCTGCTCGATCGAGATGGCGGGCGAGAGCCCTTCGATCGAATCGACGTCCGGCTTCTCCATCTGCTGCAGGAACTGCCGGGCGTACGAGGACAGCGATTCGACATAGCGCCGCTGCCCTTCGGCGAACAACGTGTCGAAGGCGAGGGAGGACTTGCCCGAGCCCGAGACGCCGGTGATGACCACCAGCCGGTTCCTCGGGATCTCGAGGTTGATGTTCTTCAGGTTGTGCTCGCGGGCACCGCGGACGGTGATCTCATCCATAAGGACCGGGAATCCTAGCAGAGGGTAGACGGCACGCGGTCAGAGACGGCTGTGAGCGTAGCCCAGAGTATCGCGGAAGCGCGTGAAGAGTCTGCAACCCAGAGAAGCCAGATCCGACTGGACCATGGGGTTGAAGAAGCCTTTGGAGTCCTGGGTGACGAAGCAATGGCCCTCCTCCTCCGGGCTGTTCGCAAGGTGATCCAGGACCGACGCATAGACCATGGAATCCTGGGAGGACAGCTTACGACTCATTTGGAACATGGCTGCGGCTCGGACCGTGTGGGGCCCGATCGGGATGACCTGCACGACCTCGAGGAAGCTGGCCAGGGTATCCTCCAGCCGGACTCTCTCTTCGTTGCCGCAGCGGTGCAACCAAGCCAGAGGCGCCGCAAATTCCTGGGGTGCAGACGAATAGGGTTGAGATCGAGACAGCTCCAAGACTTCGGATCTGAGCATCCGCCCCAATTGGCGCCTCTGTCCGGTCCTGCGACTCAGCGCCTCGTAGCTCTCTCCGATGCTGAAGGCGGGGAACACCAGCGCGATTCTGCGGCTCTCGGCCAACCGGACCAGTCCTCCGCACGAATTGGAGTCGGAGCGAAGGAGAGCCATCTCGAGGACGAAATTCGTCTCGACATAGACCCTCATACCACGAGCTCGACCTCCAATCCGCCGCGCTGGATCGCAGAGTACAGGCCGGAATCGAAAAACCAGCTCAAGCTTGGATCGGCCCGCCGGCTCGGATCGGCATACATGAGATCCTGGATCCAGGAGGCGATCACGGACTCGAACGCCTCTTTGCCCAGGGTTTCAAGAGGTCGTTCGAGCCAGCCGATGTAGGCTGCCAGAGCCGCCAAGGTGTCGATCGCGTGCTCGGGGAGAGCGCCGTAGTCGTTTCGCGTCGTGGGCGTCCAGAGATAGAGCTGGTTTGTCAGGGCCATGAGGAAATAGGGGCTCGACGGAACCGCTTCGTTCGACAGAAGCATCTGCCGCACCTCGCGGGCCCATTCCGGGCTGTCGCCGTAGCCATTCCTCACCTCGATGACGAGCTGAAGGCTCCGGTCCCGGCTGTAGACAGCGATGTCAGCCTGCTTGTGCATCAAGGAGAGCGTATCACAGGGCGTCGCGGTTGGTGACGATTTTTTCCCGGGTGGCGGCGAACGTTCTCAGGAAGACTCGCGATCTCGCGGGCGCCCCTCACCCGTGCTTCGGCTACAATCCGCCCCCATCGCCGCCTGTCGTTAGGAAGAGAGATGCCGCAGAATCCATCCCACCTCCTCCCCTTCCTGGAGCGCTCCATGGCCGCGCCGGACGCTCCGGACGAAATGCTCCGGCAGGCCGGCCCGGACGATCTGCACCTCGCCTTCGCCTATGAGCTGGCTCTCCTGGTCCGGCAGGGGCCAGCAGGCGTGGCAACCGCTCCAAGCCCGGCGGCCCTGCTCGGCTTAGCGCAGCGGATGGCCGAGATCGGCGCCTTGGCCTGGAGCACACCCGTCGAGCTGAGGCAGCGTCTCGCGCGGCTCGAAACGGAGCTTCGTGAGGCGGGCGCCTGGCATCCGGACCAGCCTCTGTGGTGGTCGCCGCTCCCGCCTCCAACGCCTGCCGAGGAGCTGTGGGCTGGGCTCGACGAAACTCTGAAGCCTTCCGCGGCCGAAGCCTCGTCCCCCTGGCACGTCTACCCACAGCTCGTCGCCCCAGAGGCCCTGGTCGAGATCGCCCAGGAGATCGAGGAGGCCCATGCCGGAGGGCGGCTGGGGCTGGAGTATGGAGGCATCGGCGCGGACGGCCAGCGGGCGCCGCAACGGTCGGACGAGGTCGCCTACCTCTCGGGCCTCGAGCCGGCTCTCCTCGCGGCGGCGGCGCGGCTGGCCGTCCTTCTCCAATGGCTGCTCGGCCGGTTTGCCACGCACCTTGCGGAATCGATCCCGGACCGCGTCCTCCAGGCGCCTGCCACGGCCATGTTGGCCCGCTATCCGGCGCCGTCCGTAGGCTACCGGCCTCACCTCGACAACCCGGGCGGTCCCGTGGACAACGGGCGGGCCTTCGCCTTCATCCTCTACCTCAATCCTCCCGGCAGCGAGTGCGTGGGCGGCGAGATTGCTCTCTGGCCGCCGGGCGTCCGCATCACGAACCCGCCGGACATTGTGCTGCCGCCGCGGGGCGGCTCGGCAGTCCTCTTCGACGCCCGAGCCGTGCCCCACCAGGTGAAGCCTTTGCAGCCGGGCCCACCCCGCTGGTCTCTGGTGCTGTGGCTCCAGGATGGCCGGCCTCGCGAGGACACCTCGATCCCCGCGCTGACGGTGACGGATGCGCTTCAGGCGATCCCCAATCCGCCCCTCCCTCCTGACGTCCTCCTAGTCCACGAGCTGAGCGGCTCGGACGGAAAAATCATGGCTCGGCGCAAGAGCGCAGCCCGCCCGCGGGTCGGCCTCGTGACTACTGTCTACCGCGGCGGCGCAGGGCTGGACGCGTGGTGTGAGCACCACTTCGGCCTGGGCTTCGACCATGCCGTGCTCGTCTTCGATCACCTGGACGAGCCGGCCGAGGCGGCCGACGCGACGCGGTTGCGGGCCCGTTATTCCGAGGAGCGGCTGACCCTGTGGTCCGGCGCCGAGGCCCAAGCCGCGCGCTGGCCCGAGCTTCCGCCGTTCCCGGAGCGCGACCAGCTCCTTGAATGGGCCGAGGCCGGCGCAGCTTCCTTCGCCCACGCCTCGCGCCAAGCCTTGAACGCCAGCGCGGCGCTCGCAGCCGCCAGGACCGGAGAGCTGGGCGGTGCGCCTCTCACCTGGCTCCTCCATCTCGACGCCGACGAATGGTTCTGGCTCGAAGGCGACGCCCGGGGTGGCGCCACTCTCCTCGACCACTTCGCCGCCGCTTCGGCGGCCGGCCTCTCCCTCGTCCGCTACATCAACCACGAGCTGCTCCTGCCCTGGCAGCCCGGCGCGCCACCCCGCTTCAAGGTCAATCCCCGCCTCGCCGTGACCCGGCATGGACCGTCCGGCTGGCAGGCCCTCGTCGCCGCCCTCCGGATGGGCCAGACCGATCCGCGGCCCTGGTTCATCGGATACCACAACGGCAAGTCGGCGGTGGCCGTGGCGCACGGCTTGGCCGCCGCAGGGGTGCACGGGTGGCACCTGGAAGCCTCCCAGGGAGAGGAGCTCGTGGCCGGGCCCTCCATCCTCCACTTCCACCGGCCGTCGCCCGAAGCCTTCCACAGAAAGTATCTGGCCGTCGCCTCCGCAAGATGGGAAAAACCGCAGCCCTTCGAGCCCTCCCCTGCCGAAGAGGCGGCGTTGTCCCTCCTCCGCTCGCTGGAGAGCGCCGACCCCGCCGTCGTCGAACGCGAGCTCGCCGCGTTGTACAAGCGCCTCACGTCTTTCACCGGCGCGGAAATCGCCGTGCTCGAGGAGGCCGGGCTGGTGCTGGCGCCGCGGCTTGACCGTGCTTTCCTGCTGAGCTACCCTGCCTGACTGTAAGGCTTTCGATCGCCGGAAAGCCTGTTTCGTCCAACCGAAAACCCCTGTGGGCGTAGGGGAAAGGAGGAAGGTCGATGAGAAACCGAGGCTGGCCGCGCCCGGCGAGGAAGTGCTCCTGCCGACCCCGTACTGGTTCCAGTTCCCGTCCATCGTACGGCTCAACGGGGCGGTGCCCAGGGACATCCCCACCTTTCCCGGGAACAACTTCAAGCTCACGCCGAAGCTCCTCCACGAGGCCATCACGTCGCGCAGCCGCCTGTTGATCTTCACGAACCCGAACAACCCCACGGGCGCCGTCTACAGCCGCGACGAGTTGGCGGACCTGGTGGAAGTCCTGAAGGCCCATCCGAACCTCGTCGCTGGAAATGGCCGGGCTTCCCCTCGGGGTGTCGGTGGTCAACGGCACCGACTGCGGCATGCGGGGCTATTTCCGGCTCACCTACGCAGTGCCCGAGGAGATTTTTGCCGAAGGCGTGAAGAGGATCCGGGGGCGCCTGGATCTCTTGCAGTGCGACCGGTGAGAGGGGATGGAGAACGGAGACGCCCCGGAGGGCGTCTCCTGCGTATTCCTGGGATCAGAAATCCAGATACCCGTCGCGGGTGCGGACCTGGACGCCGAAGCGCCCGACGTCGACCTTGACCTCGTGCCAGCGGCCGTCCTTGCGGACGTCGATCGGGTAGTAGCCGATCACGTACTGCTCGCGCAGCTCCTTGAGGACGTTGCGGAAGGCCCCTTCGATCCCGGCAGGCGTTTCGATGGGCAGGATGCGCCCGCCGCTCTCCAGCACCGCCTTCTCCAGGCCCGCATACTCCTCGTCGTTGGCCTTGGCGTCGCGCCAGGCCGAGGCGTACGACTTGTGCTTCGCGCCGCCTTCGAGCTGGATCCAATAGATCATCGCCTGGCTGGTGCGCGCCTTCCAGAGCACGTCGGACATCGGCAGCACGCTGTGCACGTCCGAGCCGTCCGAAAGGAGGATCACCACCCGCCGGCCGAGCCGCGGCTCCAGCATCTTGAGCGACATGTAGAGGAAGTCGTTGACCGCGGTGCCCCCGGCGGCCTCGGTCTCGGTGACGACGCGGCCGAGCTGGTCCTTCTGTTCCTGCTCGAACGGCGTGGACCGCAGCAGCCGGTCGGAGAACAGCACCAGCATGGCCTCGTCGAGCGGCTTCATGCCTTTGAGAAAGGCGTCGACCCCGCGGCGGGCCGCCTCCAGGCGCTCGCCTTTCATGCTCTCGCTGGTGTCCATGAGCAGGACCGCGGTCAGCGGCAGCTCGCCCTTGCCGAAGGTGACGATCTTCTGTGCCTTGCCGTTGTCGAGGATCCGGAAGTCCCCTTCGTCGAGGTCGAGCGCGCGTTCGCTGCCGCGCGACACCGTCACGAAGAGCTGCTGCAGGCGCAGCTCCATCTCGTCGTCGATCTGCACCGGCTGGGTGAAGACCGAGCCCGACACCGACTCGCCCAGGGTGGAATGGACCACCACCTTGAACTCGCGCTTGATGTTCTCTCCGCCGGCATCGAACGTCAGCTCGTACGGCGGCTGGGTCATCGTGCCGACCAGCTTGCCGTTGACGAAGACCTCGATCTTGGCGACCGGGTCTCCGGCGACGATGGATACCTTGACCTGCGTCCGCCCGAAGATCGCCTGATCGGGCAGCGGGCTGTCGATCCGGGCCTGGACGCCCGCCTCGGCCGGTGCCGCGGCGCTCAACGCGCAGAGCACCAAGGCCAGCGCCAGCACTGCTCCCCTCCCACTCCACCGCAGGCGCCTCACTGTCCCACCCCCAGGGCCAGAGACCCGCGCGTCGGCACGCCGAGCGCCTGGGCGAGCAGGGACCGGCGCGAGCGGGCGTTGTCGTCGAGGAACTTGCGCGCCTCGACGAACGTCTCGTCGCGGACTGTGTTGTAGAGGAAGCGGCCGGACTTCTCGGTCGCCGGCGGCAGGCTCCCGACCTTCTCCATCACCTCCTGGGCGCGCCGGATCTCCCCTTTGCGGTCGAGCACCGCGGCGAGCTGAAGGTAGAACCGGGCGTCCTCGGGGAACCGCTCGATGGCGGCCCGCAGGGTCGACTCGGTCGCGGCCGGAGAATTCTGCTCCGTGAAGAGCCGCGCCAGCTCCTGATAGGCGAGCGGCGTGACCCAGGTCGCCAACTGGGCCTGCGTCAGCTCCTCGAGCGCCTTGCGGGCCTCACCGGTCTTGCCGAGCCGCTGCAGATTGACCGCCAGGCGCAGGCTGGCCTCCCCATGGCCGGGATCGACCTCGAGGAGCTTGCGCAGCGAATTGACCGCGCTCTCGAACTGCGAATTCTTCTCGTAGATCGTGGCGATCCCGATGTAGGCCGCGGTGTTGCGCGGGTCCATCTCGAGCGCCTTGAAGAACAGCTCCGCGGCCGGGAGCTGCTGGGCATGCTTCTGCAGCAGGCCGCCGAGGCTGGTCAGGACACGGCTGGAGACCAGAGCGGCCCCCTCGGTGCCCGACTGCTCGTGATAGAGCAGCGCCAGGTCGCGCGCCATGTTGCGGGAGTGGCCGAGGACCAGCGACCGCCCCTTGGCACCCATCGCGAGGTAGCGTTCATAGACCTCATGGTGGAGCATGGCGATGGGGACCAGGGTCTCCAGATCGCTGGCGCCCACCTCGTGGATGACGGACTGCTCGGCCTTGAGCAGGCGCTTGCGGGAGTCCGCATCCTGGTCGGAGACGACCGACGTCTCCAGCGCGATCAGGTCGGCCGCGGCCTGCTCCGTGTTGCCCGAGGCCCAGGCAGAGAGGATCTCGCGATAGCGCGTCTCCGTGGAATCCCGGATGGCCTGCCGGGTCTGCCGGTCCGGCCGGGGTTGCGGCTGGCCCTGGGCTCCTCGTGTGTTCGAGGTGTCGGTGCCGGAGACCGCGTCGGGCGTGGAGAAGGGGTCCTGCGGGTCCTGGGCCAGGGCCGCGCCGGCGCAGACGAGCAGGAGAGCCGCCGCTCCGGCCACCAGTCCCGGCGGCCCGAAACCGAACGTACCTGCGCTCCATTTCCCAATCAACATGTCATTCCTCCAGGTCTAAGCCCTCCTAGGCACGAACAAAGAAAAAACTCGCGCGGCAACCCGCGACGAGTGGCAACGCCGGAACGAAACGGATGGGAGAAGAGTCTTTTCACTGCCGATTTCTTAGGCCCATTTAGATGAAGAGTGCGTCAAGCGTACAAGACGTGACAAGCAAAGACAATCATCTTCGATGTGACCGCACGCTTCGTGAAACGCGCAGGTACGAGGAATCCCCTCAGAGGGTCTGGAAAGTGGGGCCGCCAGCGAGCCGACGCTGGCTCTGCGGAGCCCACGCTGGCTTGGCGGAGCCCACGCTGAGCCAGTGTCTCCAGACGCTGCGTCAGCGTAAGCCGACACTGGCTCTGCGGAGCCCACGCCGAGCCAGCGTCCCGAGACAATGCGCCAGCGTGAGCTGACGCTGGCTTGGCGGAGCCCACGCTGGGCCAGTGTCCCGAGACGATGCGCCAGCGTGAGCTGACGCTGGCTCTGCGGAGTCCACACTGAGCCAGTGTCCCGAGACAATGCGCCAGCGTGAGCCGACGCTGGCTTGGCGGAGCCCACGCTGAGCCAGTGTCCCGAGACGCTGTGCCAGCGTAAGCTCACGCTGGCTCTGCGGAACCCACGCTGGGCCAGCGTCCCGAGACAATGCGCCAGTGCGAGCTGACGCTGTCTTGGCGGAGCCCACGCTGGGCCAGCGTCCCGAGACAATGCGCCAGCGTAAGCTCACGCTGGCTAAGCGGAGCCCACGCTGGACCAGCCTTCCGACAGGCGATCAGCCCTCCGACTCCGCCTCCCAGTCGACGTCGAGCTCGTCGGGCATATCTTCCAGGTACGGAAGCCGCGGCAGGCCCGCCTCGTCGGCCAGTTCGTCGAGTGTGACCACGGATCCGTCTTCGAGCATGACATCGCCGCGCACGATGAACTGGAGCCCCCAGGAGAGAGGGGGCTCGCGCTTCTCGGGATGCTGAGCGAGGTCGATCAGGAGGGCGCGGTCCTCGGGCGTGGAGCAGCGGCGATGTAGCGGATCAGAGGGGGTCGAGTAGTTCTGCCAACGGCGGAGGGCCCGGCGGCCAAGCGAGCCGCCGGGGTGGGTGAGGGCTAGAGGGCTCGGAGGGTCAGGACTACGAACAATGTAATCCCGACTAGGATGCTGAAAGCGGCGAGAGCTGCGACGGACGGTCCGAGCCATTTGGTACGCATAAGCTTCCTCCACACCAAAGTTACAGGCCCATCATGGGCCACCGGCTGCACACTGTACTGCTCTACTCATCAATATAGCAGACTTTGGTGACCTCCGAATAGGGCCGCTTCGCATCACCTAAACAGAAAATCCAACGCAGTTTCAGTTTCCAATTCGGGATTCACAGGAGCGCGGCAAACTCCTCGCGCGAGAGATCGCAATCCCGTAGGATCTGGGCGAGCAGACCGGGCCCGATCGTCTCACCTGCATGCACAGGCACGACCGTCGCTCGGCCATCGGGATGACGCAGAAAATGGTGGCTGCCCTTGATGCGAATCACCTCGAATCCGCCTCTCCCGAGAGTTGCCACCAGATCCTTGCCCGTCAGGGCAGGGAGCTTTCTCATCCCCCCACCGTGACCCGCTGTACGCCGATGAAGTCGAGAGGCACTGACGCGAGGTCTTCGACTTCCAGGCAAAGCTCGATCGCCTCCTTGACGCGCTCCATGAGCTCGTCGAGGGACCGAGCCTGCGTGTGACAGCCTCGCAGGCTCGGGACCGAGGCGACGTAGTAGCCTTCGCTATCCCGCTCGATGACTACGCTGAAGTCCCGTTCCATCTCGATCACCTCCAAGCCCATTCTAGCCGTCACACCGCCGGGACCGGGCGAGGTGCCCCCTCGAACATCTCCCGCACCGAAGGCCGCATCAGGACGATGATGGTGAAGACGCCCAGGACGGTGCCGAAGGGCATGATGGTGCAGGCGATGGCGGCAATCACCAGGCAGAAGGTGTAGTGGGTGTGCTGCATCAGATAGCGGCCGGCCACGGCAAGGCAGGCGGCGAGAGTCCAGCCGGCGAGGATGAGGAAGCCGGCGATGCAGGTCACGATCCAGCCGACGAAGGGCGGCGGCGGCTGGTCGTCTTGGAAGCCCTCCCAGTCTGTGATCAGGGCGATGCCGAGGAAGAGGTGGATCAGCGGCAGGCAGGCGAAGAGGAAAATCAGCCCGGCCAGGATGTAGTGGAAGATGGACAGCAGCCGGAGATGCTCGAGGTCCTGGTTCATGAGGTCCCTCCTACGGCATGTGCTCAATACCGGGTGGAACGCGCCTGGTCGCCCTCCACCCCTTGGTTGCGGCTCCACTGCGGTCGGGCCGCGGTCTACCGGCGGCCGCGCGGGCGGCGGACGGGCGGCTTCTTGGCGTTCGGGTCGATGCGCAACGCCCAGAAGAGGTTGTCCATCGCCTCCTTGGTGAGGATCGCCGGGACGCCCGACGAGGTCATCTCGCCCGCCGCTCCGGTCACGCCGGTCACACCGGCTGTGCTGGCGCCGGTGGTGGTGGACGTTCCGAAGACGAACGGGAACAGGTTCACCGGCGGGATCTCGGCGTTCGAACTGGTCGTTGATCGCCTCGATGAACTCGTTGGCGAGCAGGGCGTAGCCGATCCGGGTCGGGTGGACGCCGTCATAGGAGAAGATGCCGCCGGTCAGGAACGCCGAGGTCAGGGCCACACCGCCGACCCCGACGTGCCCGGCCGCCGCCTCGGTGAGGAGGGCGTTCGAGTCGACGAACGCTGCGTTCCTCTCCGTGGCCACGGCGCGGATGACGTTGTTGTAGGCCTGCACACGGGCCGAGATCGCGGCGAGCTCGGCTGCATTCAGCACCGCGGCGTCGGTGAGCGGTACGCCCGGGCCGAGAGGAGCCGGGATGCCCCGGCCCGCCGCCAGCTCGGCCGTGGCGCTCAGCAGCACGCGGTCGTTCGGGCCGACCGGGCCATCGGGCCCGAGCAGCGGCACCGGCTGGCCGCCGATCAGCACCGGCTGGTTCGTCGCCGGGTTGACCACGAACCGCGACAGCGTGTTGACGAACGGGATGGTGGTGACGTCCGGGATGTTGGCGATGGCCATCCTGGCGCCGGTGGCGGCGATCGCGTTGGCGATCGCGCGGTAGTCGACCTCGAACTGGGCCACCGGGGTCAGGGTCACGCCCTCGATGACGCGGCCGGAGGTGGCCGCCGCCAGGACGTCGTTGTTGCCGATCCACAGGGTCACGAAGGTGGGGTTCTGCAGCACCGCCTGCTGCAGGGCCGTCCGGCCCTGGAGGGGCGGCAGGAACTGCTGCAGGATGGCGTCGTGGAGGCCGCCGGAGAAGGTGACCAGCGTGTCGCGGACCTTGGCGCCGGGCACCCCCAGATTGCTGAACGGCCGCAGCGGGTTGGTCTGCGGATTTTGCAGCGTGCCCGTGCCGCTCTTGGGAGCGAGGGTCAGGGGCGCCAGGCTCCTGAGCTCGAGCTCGGCCGGGAGACCGGGATTAGTGATGATCGGCTGGACGAAGCCGGAACCGCCGCCGGTGGCCTGCCGGTGGATGAGGACCGGGTAGCTGTTGGTCTGACCGTTGGCCGACAGGCCGCCGCTCATGAAGCCGGCGGTCAGGCTGTCGCCGAGCGCCACGTAGCGGGTGAAGTCGGCCGTGCCGGTATCCGGCTGGGCAAAAGCGGCGATCGGCAGGAGGAGCGCCAGGGCCAGCGCCACCGCAAGGATCTTCGGACGATGCATCGTCGTTTACCTCCCTAAGGGCTCAAAAGTTCAGGGTCGCACCGACAAGGATGGCCCGGGTGTTATAGGTGCCGAAGAACGTGGTCGCGTCCTCGCCAGGGAAGTTCTTGTGGCGCGACCGCTCGTCGAAGACGAGGTACATCACGGCGAGGTCGAGGCGCCGCATGCCATAGCCGAGAGTGACGCCGTTGCGGTTGGCGTCGGGCAGCAGGGGCGAGATCCCCTCCTCCGGCTGCGGGGTCTCGTCATAGACGTAGCCGAAGCGCCACTGGTTGCCGCTCGCCACCGTCCAGCGCAGGCCGGCGCGATAGTTGAACACGTCGTCCCACGCCTCCGTCAGGCTCTGGTCGGGCAGCGAGTTGGTGGCGCCGCCGATGAAGTCGATCGGCACCTGGTCGAAGCTGCTCCACCCGGTCCAGTTGACGTCGGTCTCGAGCAGCAGGTTGGGGCCAAGGGCGAAGGCCAGGCCGAGGCTCGCCTCGTCGGGGAACTCGATCTCGGTCTCGACCGGCAGGTCGACGTCGAAGGGAGCGGCGGCACGGACCGCGGCGTTGAACTGCGCGTTGCCGGTCAGGATCTGGGTGAGCCGGGCGTCGCCTTCGTACTCGACCTTGATCTTGCTGCGGTAGGAGAGGCCCCAGGAAAAGCTGTTGTTGTACTTGTGCAGGAGGCCGATCGTCCAGCCGAAGCCCTCGCTGGGATCCGCTTCGAGCGCCAGGCTGCCGATGTCCGCCACCTGTTGGGTGAAAGGGTTGAGGCGTGGAACGTTGCGGTTGAGCTCGACCGTGGTGATCCGGGCAATGGCGCCGAAGCCGATACCGAAGCTCGGGGTGGCCTGCCAGCCCAGGGTCGGCTGGATGTCGACCGCCTGGAGAGCCGCCTTGGTGCTCAGGAACCGGCCGGCGAACTCGTTCGGGTCCTCCCACTCGGTGGTCAGGCCGAAGGGGGTCATGAGGCCGAGGCCGAATCTCAAGGTCGCGCCGATCGGATGCACGAAATAGGCGTGGGGGGGAACTCGGAGAGCTTCTCCTGCTCGGCGGTATAACCCACGCCGGGGAAGGGGTTGTCCCCCTCGAGCTCGGCCTCCAGACCGTGGATCCACGTGACGCCGACGGAGAACGCCCGGTGGTTCTGGAACGCGATGCCGCCGACGTTGTGGAAGAGCGCCGACGGATCGTCAGCCTGCGCCGTGAACGCTCCGGCCATGCCCATGGCCTTGGTGCCCTGCTCAAAGATGCTGAACCCGGCCGCGGACAGGGGGACCGCGACCACGACCCCGAGAACAGCGACACCCAGGGCCTTGCCAAGAAAACCACCTCGCCTACGCATCCGTTTCCTCCTCTCGATGTACCTGTTGTGCGACTGCTGTGAAATTTTGGGCCGCTGGTTTCGGAGACCGGTGAAAAAAAGCAGGGTGTCGAAGGGGGGTCGGTCGTCCGTGGCAGCTCGCCTCAAAAGTATTCCCAAGCGAGGAGGGTGTCAACGGGCGGGCATGGCTTCACATGCTGGTAGAGTACGCGCCGGAGGAGAGCGACCATGTTCGAGCATCAGGTGCAGGAAGAGACGTTCTTCAAGGTGCGGGAGTACTTGAGCGACCTTTTCGAGGACGAGCCGTACCACGATCCCGAGAACAACCACTTCTATGTCCGATACGGCACCACGGTGCTTGAAATCTCCGTAGACCCCTCCGGGTCCGACGAGGCGATGGTGACGGTGATGTCCTACTGCGTCCAGGACGTCGAGGTGGAAGAGGAGCTGCTGCTCGGCCTGCTGGAGCTGAACCACCAGACCCCGTGCGGGTCGTTCTCCCTGGTCGGCAACGACATCTTCTTCGCCCATTCGCTCTTCGGCCGCAGCCTGGAGCCGCGGGACCTGCTGCGGACAATCACCTCGGTCGCCACGATGGCGGACGACTACGACGACCGGATCGTGGCCCGTTACGGGGGTCAGACGGCGCTCGAGAAGATCCAGGACACCGGCGGCCGGCGGCGGCGGGTAGGGGCGGAGGAGTAGCCTCACCCCCTGTCCCCCTCTCCCATCGCCCCCCCTTCCACCGGGAGAGGGGGGACGTGGTTGGTGCTCTGAGGGGGTAGCTTGCCGAGCCTCTTCAGGGATTCCCCTTACATACAAGGAAGCCTCGACCTCGCCTTTCATGCCTCAGCGACGTCCCCCCTCTCCCGGTCGGTGGGGGGCGACGGGAGAGGGGGACAGGGGGTGAGGTCAGGCGCGCCCGGAGCCGGTTTTGATCGCCGCGGCAGCCTCGCGGTCCAGCTCGCGCCCGCGGATGGCCTCGCGCTTGTCGTATTGCTTCTTGCCCTGCGCCAGGGCGACCTCGACCTTGATCCAGTTCCCCTGCAGGTAGACCGACAGGGGGACCACGGTCTGCCCCTTGAGCTGGGAGCGGCCGAAAAGGCGGTCGATCTGCCGCTTCTTGAGCAGGAGCCGGCGGTCGCGCTCCGGCGGGTGGTTCTCGCGGTTGCCGTGGCTGTAGGGGCTGATGTGGGCGTTGACCAGCCAGGCCTCGTTGTTGCGGACCTCGACGAAGCTGTCCTTGAGCTGGACCTTGCCCATGCGGGCGGCCTTGACCTCGGTCCCGGTGAGCTGGATGCCGGCCTCGAACGTCTCCAGGATCTCGTAGTCGTGCCGCGCCCGGCGGTTGCTCGCCAGCTCCCGGTGGTGCGGGCCCTTGTCCTTGGCCTTGCTGGCCTTGTCCTTGCCGTTCGGCTTCGCCATGGGGGAGAGGATACCTCACCCCCTGTCCCCCTCTCCCATCGCCTCCCACCGACCGGGAGAGGGGGGACGTGGTTGGAGCCGTTTTCGCGAGTCCGTTACGGCACGTTGCGAGGCAGAGGGCCGCGACCTTGTCCCTGGAAACACCCTCTCAGTTCGGTTCGTCGATGACCGCGGTGACCGAAGCAGCAACGGCTGCCTTCTCAAGCCAGCGCTCCAGCCGCTCCGGATCCTTCTGGGCCAGGATACGCTCGCGGACGGCGTCCGGCACTGCAATGCCGCGGACCCGAAGCACGGTCAGCAGGGCGCGCGCCGCCTCTTCGGTACGGCCCTCGGCGCGGCCTTCTGTGCGGCCTTGTGCGACGTATTTTTTCGCGAAATCGCTCTGGTATTCGTAGCCCTTCATCATCGCCTCCAATGCCCTGCGAGCCGCCTCATTCAAGGAATTGTACACGAGATCGTAGTACAACCTGACCCTGTCGTCGTCGAGCCCCCGGATCACGGGCAGCACCGCGGCGGCAATCGTTGCTCCCTGCTCGGTCTCGCCATGCGCCATTGCAGACAGCACTCCGAGCTCGGGCCGGCGGACGGCGGGCTGGATCTCGGTCAAGTCGGTGGAGGCAAGGCGAGCTTCGGTGTAGGGCGGAAGCGACATGCCCAGCACCTCAACCAGGATCTCGGCGGCGAGCGACGGGCGATTCTTGAAGAGATCCACGAGGATCTCGTGGGCCATCGAGGGCATGGCGGCGATCTTCCTCCCTAAGGTCTTTCTTGCAACAAGGCTCTCAGATTCCTGAATCCAGGATAAGATAGCATCCTTCTGATTCAAGGGGTCCGGGTGGAAGCGTGACCCGGACATTTCGTTAGAGCGTGAGGACCTCCACCAGCTCCACCGCCTGCGCCACCTTCAGATCCGCCTCCAGCTCCTCGATCCCCGGCGGACGCGGGAAGCCCCATTCGACCAGGGCAAATGCGCAGCCGGCGGCGCGGGCGGTCTCGGCGTCGATGCGGGTGTCGCCGACCAGGAGCAGCTCTCCGAGAGGGACTCCCAGCCGCTCGGCCAGGAGGTGGAGGCCGGCAGGGTCCGGCTTGCGGGTGGGCAGGCTGTCGCCTCCCAGGACCTCGCGGAACCAGCGGTCGAGCCCCAGGCCGCGCAGGACGAGGCGCGACAGCTCCTCTCCCTTGTTGCTGAGCAGGGCCAGGGGATAGACGGCGGCGAGGGCGGCGAGCATCTCCTCGATGCCGGGATAGGGCCGGGTCTGGTCGAGGCAGACCTCGCGATAGTGATCCAGGTACCGCGCCAGGGCGTCGTCCAGGCGCTCGGGTGGGATTTTGTCGCCGAGGGCGCGCTCGATCAGGACCCGCGCCCCCTCCCCCACCATCCGCACCACCTGCTCGAGGACGAGCGGCGGCAAGCCAAAATCGGTGCGCGTGCGGTTGATGGCGGTCGTGATGTCGCGGCGGGAGTCGATCAGGGTCCCGTCGAGATCGAAGACCAGGGCGGCCGGGCGCAGCTTCAAGGCTCGACGAATTCCGCCTCGACCCGGCGCGGCAGGATCCCCGCCTCGAAGCCGCGGTCCAGCAGGAGCTGCACAGCGCCCCGTCCCGCCTCGCCGTAGCCGCGCGTCCATTCGTTGACGTACATGCTCACGAAGCGGTCCGATCGCGCCGGATCGTCCTCCAGCCCGCGGGCATAACGCATGGCGTAATCCAGGGCCTCTTCCCGGTGATCGAGGGCGTACTCGATGCTCTCGGTCAGCAGCCGGCAGAGCCGCCGCTTGAGCTCGGGGTCCAGGTCCCGCCGGATGCCGTTGCCGCCGAGCGGCAGCGGCCCGCCGGTCTCCTCCTTCCACCACGCCCCGAGGTCCTCGACCGAGCGCAAACCCAGGTCGCCGTAGGTGAGCTGCCCCTCGTGAATGACCACGCCGGCCTCCACCTCGCTGGCGAGGACCGCGTCGAGGATGCGGTCGAAGGGGACGATCACGGTTTCCACCTCGGGCTGCCAGAGGCGCAGGGCCAGGTGGGCGGTGGTCAGCTTGCCGGGGATCGCCACCGGGCATCCCACGAGGTCGGCGCGGCCGAGGGACTGGCGGGAGACCACGACCGGACCATAGCCGTCCCCGAAGCTCGCTCCCGACGGCATGAGCTGGTACCGGTCGGCGAGATGGGCATAGCCATGGAACGAGAGGGCGGTGATGTCGTAGGTCCCCTCGAACGCCGCCTGGTTGAGGCTCTCGATGTCCTCCAGCACGTGCTCGATCAGGAGCCCGGAGACGTCGAGCAGCCCGTGAGTGAGGGCGTAGAACATGAACGCATCGTCCGAGTCGGGGCTGTGGGCGATGCGGATCCGGATGGGTTTTTGGGCGTCGCTCATGACGCCGGCGAGGCTATCAGAAGAGGATGGGCCGCTGCCGACCCCCGCGGGTCCACTGCCTGTCTCCGAAACAGGACGATCCCCTCGCCCAGAGTTGGGAATTTTCCTGGAAGTCATTGCAGGTAAAGCGCTTATCTGATTGGCACTGCCCTTGCTATTTATCGAGGCAGTTGCGTCGCGCGGAAGCCGCGGGACGCCGGCTCGGAAGGCCGGGCCGACACAGCAAGGAGGAACTGCAATGAACGCCAGAAAATCGCTCGTCAAGGTTTTCGCGCCCGTCCTGCTCCTGACGGCGTCCCTGGCGCTGCCCATGGATACGATGGCTGCGCCCGCACACGACAGGCAGGCTGCGCATGAGAAGGCTGAGAAAAAGGACAAGAAGGACAAGCAGAACAAGGGTGCCCGCAAGCAGGCGCAGGCCCGCCAACGGCAGCAGAAGGCCCAGCAGGCTCAGCAGAAGGCCGCCCGGCAGCAGGCTATCCGGCAGAAAATCGCCCGTCAGGACCGGCAGCGCCAGCTCCAGGCACAGCGCCAGCTTGAGCTGCAGCAGCGTCAGGGCCGGCTCCAGCGGCAGAATCAACTGCGGCTCCAGCAGCAGCGCCAGCTCGAGCTGCAACGCCAGGCCGAGCTGCGCCGCCAGGCCGAGATCCGGCAGCGCAACGCTTACCGGAACAACCGGTATGACAACCGCTACGCCACACCGTATCGCTCCGGCGGGCGCCGCGGCGGCGGTGGTGCCGATCCCAACATCTTCCACGTCGACGGCTACCTGAACAACGAGGGCTCGGAGTGCCTGTCCCTGCGTGATCACAACGGCCGCCTGTGGGCGCTGGCGGGCAATACCCGCGGCCTGCAGCCGGGCGAGCACGTGCGGCTCTACGGCCGCATCGTGGACGGCGGCGTCTGCGGCTGGCAGGGGACGGCGTTCGACATCCACGAGGTGAGGACCGTCTGGGCCGACGACCGGCACCGGACGACCTACTACGACCACCTCCACGACGGGCCGTTCAACTAGAGGCGTGCCATGAACGCCGGAAAGTCGTTCGTCAAGGCCCTCGGGCAGGTCCTGCTCCTGACAGCGTGTCTCGCGATGTCCGTCGAGACCGCCGCTGCCCCGGCGCAGGGCCGGCAGGCCGCGCACAACAGAAGCCGGGGGCAACAGGGGCAGGTGATCGACGGTTACCTGAACAACGAGGGCGCGGAGTGCCCGGCTCTGCGCGATCACGGCGGCCGTCTGTGGACCCTGTCGGGCGACACCCACGGCTTGCGGCCGGGCGAGCACGTCCGCCTCTACGGCCGGGTTGTTGACGGCAGCACCTGCGGCTGGCAGGGGACGGCCTTCGAGATCGTCGAGGTGAAGACCGTCTGGGCCGGCGCCGAGCACACGGCCGCCCGGTAGGCGCCGGGGACCGCACAGCACACCAACACGAAGGGCGGCCACGCGGCCGCCCTTTCCTTTGCTACTCGTACTGGATGAACCCGGGGTTCATGATGCCGTCCGGGTCGAACCGCTTCTTGGCCTCCAGGACGCGCGGCCACTGGTCGCCGAAGTGCTGCGCCCACTGCTCCGCGGTCTTGAAGGTGATGAAGCCGGAGAGATAGCGCTTGCCGCCGTAGAGGATGGACATCTCGCTGACCATGTCGAGGTTGGCCAGGGCGCGGTCGAGGTACTCGTGCGGTACGCCGGGCAGGATCCCCCAACCCATCACGTACTCGCCGCCGGGGTGCATGAAGAGCGGCACGTCCGAGGTGTCGTTGCGGGCCGGCCAGAGGAGGACGTGGCCGCCCGGGCCCAGCGCCTGCGGCGGGGTGGCGGCGAGCACCGTCTCGATGAACTCGCGGGAGGTGTCCCACGGCAAGGTGGTCTCGGTCCAGGGGTGGGCCATGGCCCAATAGCCGCCGCGGCGCCAGAGCTCGAAGACCGGCTCCATGCGGCGGCAGAACTCGAGCTGGGTGTAGTCGCAGGTCTCGACGTGGCGGTAGGGCCGCAGGCCGGCGAGGACCGCGGCGTCGTCCGGCTCCTCCCCCGGCTCGAAGTCCACGGTCAGGTGGAGCGGATACATCCAGTAGGCGAACGTCTGGACACCCTCCCAGAGCTCCATGCCCTCGCCGATCTTCTTGATCCCCTGGAAGCAGGGCGTGCACCACGACTCCAGCGACGAGAACGTGGGATTGCCCGGGTCCATGACCATCTTCTGGTCTTCCATCAGGACGCCCAGGTCGTCATAGAGGAGGTAGTACTTGCGGACCATCGATTTGCACCGCCGCAGCCGCACCTTGGCCCGGGTGATGATGCCGAACTGGCCGAGGCCGCAGCGCACGACGTCGAACAGCTCCCGGTTCTGCTCGCGCGAGCAGATGACGATCTCGCCCGTGCCGGTGACCACCTCCAGCTCCACGGCGTTGTCGGCCTGGGTGCCGTACCGGAAGCTGGCGACGCCGAGGCCGGCCATGGACAAGGTGCCGGAGACCGCCACGTTCAAATTGTTGGTGAGGACGCGCGGGACCAGACCCTTCTCCAGGGTGGCGACGACCAGGTCGCGCCAGACCACGCCGCCGTCGACGGTCGCGGTCTCGCCCGCCTCGTCGATCTCGTGGATGGTGCGGAACGCCGAGGTGTCCACAAGCACGCCGCCATCGGTCGTCGCCTGGCCGGTCTGGGTATGGCCCTGGCTACGGGCCACGATCGGGATCTTCCGTTCGCGGCAGAAGCGGACGACCTGCGCGACCTCCTCGGCATTGGCGCAGCGCGCCACCGCGCCGGGCAGGCGGTCGACCATGCGTCCGAAATCGGAACGGAACGAGGCCCGGACCTCGTCGTCAAGAAGGATACGGTCGCCGAGCGCCTCCTGGAGGTCGCGCAACGCTTCGGCGGTCGTCGGGGTATAGACGGTCATAAGGCTCTCCCTGTAATCGGAGCCGTTGTAGCCGATTTGCCGCGGCAGGGCAAGCGGGGGAGATGGGGGACGTAGCTGAGGCGTCCGTGGCGAGCCCAATGTCACACGCCCCAGAGGAAATTTCAGGACATCTGATTCCGACCTGTCCGGATCTGCCTCCGATCTGTCCTGATCTGGTCGTGTCCTCGTCCGTCCCACCCAAGACCCGCGACGAAGTCGCCGCTCAGCGGCTGATCCGGTGTGCCGCCGGCAAGCTCCGCCAGATCGCCATGGTCTTGCGTGGCGCCCGGCACTCCCTTCCCAAGGCGTACACCGCCGACGAAGCGGAAGCCATGGGCGAGCACCGCGCTCTCTACGATATGATTGAAAGAAAGGGGGGGTGATCCATGGCGGACGGCGATGCCACGGTGCTGCGCAGACAGCGAAATCGGGAAGACAGGGGCAGGAGAGCGGCAGAGGCTCTAGCACTCTACACCGACAACGACCGCGACCTGCGGACTGCGTTGACTGACCTTCTTACCGACGCGATTCACCACGCTAATGCCATCGGACAGCCCATCGATCGAGCGGGCCTGGATGAAATAGTCGCTGCCGCGAGGTCGTGCGCTAGCTCCGAGGAGAAGCCATAGGCGCCATGACAAGCCCGCCCGACCCTCTACGGTGGAGGCGCCGCCTGTGGGTCGCAGGGGGCGCGGCGTTCCTTCTGCTGCTTCTTTGGCAGACCCGATACCGGTACATCAACGACGGGGGGGTTGGCATCTACAGGGTGGACCGCTGGACCCACAGAGTGGTGCACGTGTCAGAGGGCGAAGCATACATAGTCCAGATGCCCACGCCACCCCGGGAGCCTGCTGTCATCCCGGAAGAGGAGTCGATGCTGCCGGTCCCGCAGGTCGAGACAACCGGCTTTGAGGCGCGCCTGGAGCGCATGAGGGCGGAAAGGGAGGGCCAGCGGGAGCCGGCCGAAGGCCCCGACGAATAGCCCCACCACCCACACTGAGTTAGGACACGACCCCTGATCTGCTTGGATCTGTCCGGATCCTCCTTGGATCTGTCCGGATCTTTCTTCTTCCTGTCCTCATCTTCGGACGACCGGGCCTGATCCAAGGTGGCTCTCCGAAGATCCTCTCCGGATTTCTCCTCATCCAGTTTGGATCAGGCCAGATCCACTCTCC
Organism: uncultured Holophagales bacterium; assembly: GCA_963842525.1. Classification (GTDB taxonomy): domain Bacteria; phylum Acidobacteriota; class Thermoanaerobaculia; order Multivoradales; family UBA5704; genus UBA5704. The sequence continues at coordinate 1,051,550 of CAWJGT010000003.1, read as the reverse complement.
ATTTCGCCGCGTCAGCGTTCGACAACAGCTCTCGAGCTCTGACGAAGACGTTCCGCGCGCTGTAAGAATAGAACCCTGGGAGCGCCGGCGTCTCGCCGGCCCGGAGCTGCGTCGGCGCTGAGGCATTGCCAGGCTCCACCACCGCTCCAACGGTCGGCGGCTCCGTCTCCTCCACAGCCTCGTGGAGAGCCGGCGGGACGCCGGCGCTCCCAGGGCCACCCAACAACCTGGCTCAGTTGCTTCAGGACACGAACCGTCTGGCCGAGGCCGGGCCCCTTGATGCGGCGCGCTCTCGACATCCTTGAGAACACCCTGCCTCCCGGGCCACCCGAAAACGGAACTCGCGCGGAGAACTTTGAGATCCTCCTGGAGCAGAAAGGCGCCACGGGTGCATGACCCGGTTCTTCCCTGGGACCGCGGGCGTCTCGCCCGCCTTCCACGGACTTTGGGCCGCCATAGGCTTTGCGGTAGCGCGCCGGTCGCTGGGGAGTTGGTGCGGGCGGGACGCCCGCGCTCCCAGGGGGTGACTTTCCGCAATTTCCTCTTGACACCCCGCTCCTCCCACTGTTACGCTTCCAGGCGTAATCAGTCGTACCCAAGCCGCGAGAGGAGGTGCCGAGGGAGAAAGAATCGCGAAGAACCGAGGACGTTCGAAGCCGTTCGATCGTTTCCGCCGGGCTCCTGTGGCCCGCAACAAAAACGGCCCGGAAGTGAGTGCGACCTCACTCCCGAGCCTGACCCGACACGGAGGAAACAGCTCCATGCAAGGCTCCGATGAGTCTAACACCCCGTCTTTCCCTGAAGTTCCGCCTACCCGCAACGCCTTCACCACCCAGTTTCTGAAGAGGATCGGCGACCGCGACGAGCCGGTGACGGCTGGCGAGGCCGACATGGCCGGGCCCTGGTCCGTCGAAGAGATCCCGGGCGCCGGTTTCGGGCTCTACCGTCTCGGCGAGGGACAGGCGCGACGGTTCCAGCCGTTTGCCGTGTTCCGCAGCGCGTCCCTGGCGCGGCTCGCCGCCGCGATCCTTCCCGGGACCGGTCGGGATCCGGCCTTCCGGCTGCGCACCGAGCCGGACCGCGGCGGCTTTGCCGTGGAGAGCGGCCGGGAGGTGGTCGGCCACCTGGCTCTCTTCGATGAGCGGGTGATCGAGGCGCTCCATGCCGTCGAGAGCGTGGTGCGCTCTCCCGAGGCTCTCGCGGACCTCCTCGAAGCCGCGGGCGGCATCGCGCTGGAGCGGGCGGGCGCGATCCTCGACAGCCGGTTCCCGGAACGGTCCTCCTGACCGTCCAAAACAACGGGGGAGACCCAGGCCCTGAGCTGGGGTCTCCCCCTCGGGTCGGGGCCAGCTCCCCTCGGATCGGGGTGAGCTCCCCCTCAGGTCAGGGCCAGCTTCCCTCGGGTCGGGGCGGGTCCCCCTCGGAGCAGGGCCAGCCCCCCTCAGGTCGGGACCAGATCCCCTGGGGTCGGAGTGAGCTCCCCCTCAGGTCGGGGCCAGCCTCCCTCGGGTCGGGTCCAGACCCCCTCGGGGCAGGGCCAAGTCCCCTCGGATCGGGGCGAGCCCCCCTCGGAGCAGGACCAGCTCCCCTCAGATCGGGGCCGGACCCCCTCCGGTCGGGGTGAGCTCCCCTCAGATCGGGGTTAGGGTCTCGGCTGCGCTCACCGCGGCGGTGGCGGCGCCGCGGCCTCGGCGTTAACCCCGGAGGGGCCCTGGCCGGGCGATGCGCTGTCGTCGGCGATTTCGGGCTGGCCGGCGACCGTCTCGGGGAGGACCGTCTTGAAGCCCCTGGCGATCCAGGCGTCGACGCCGCCGTCCATCAGGATGGCGTCCTCGAACCCGCTCGTCACCAGGATCCTCATCCCCTCCTCGGCGCAGCGGGCGGTGTCGCAGTAGACGAGGAAGGTCTCGTCGCGCCAGTTGGCGATCTCGCCGAGCCGGAAAGGGAGCCGGTCCAGGGGGATGTTGTACGCCTGGGCCAGATGGCCGGTGTCCCCGTTGAAGGCCTGTAGCGCGCGCAAATCCAGGACCAGGATCCACGGGCTGTCCCGCATGATCTCGAAAGCCACGGGAGGGCCGACCTTGCGGAAGGGGGGCCGCTCGCCGCCCCGGCGCAGGCTGCGGCAGGCCGGGAGCAGCAGAAGGACGGTCAGGAGGAGCACCCCCGCGCGGCAACGTCTCATTGGGTCTGATTCCTGGAACGCAAGCCTACTCCTCTTCGAGCTCGGCCTCGGGGACGACCTCGCCGGTCCGGATCCCCCTGAGGTTGTGGAGCGTGGGACGGTACCAGGCGTCCAGCTCGGCGAGCTCGGCCCCCGAGAGCGAGCCGAGCTGCACCAACAGGTCGAGGACCACGCCGTCGCGGCAACGCTCGCCGCCGTCGGCGACCTTGAGCGCGATCCCCAGCGCCACCGGCCCCCGCACCGCGAGGCCGTAGAAGCCTTCGGCCCCCTCCTTGCCCACCACCCGGCCGCCGGTCACCTCCATCAGACTGGTGGTGAAGCGGCCCGGCCCGGCGACCATGAACGGCGCGCGGCCCATGGCGCCCACCACCCGCTCGGCCGCCGCCGCCAGATCGTCCGGTAACCCTGCCCCGCGCGCATGGGCCAGCAGGGCATACCCGCGGGCCGCCGCCTCGATCGGCAGGTGGTACGTGGGGGCGCTGCAACCGTCGATCCCCACCCCGATCTCCGCGGCCGGCAGGCCGCAGAACCGGGACACGTGCTCCAGGATCCTTGCCTGCAAGGGGTGAGCCGGATCGATGTACCCCTCGGCCGGCAGACCGAGGAGACGGCAGGCGAGGAGCATCCCGGCGTGCTTGCCCGAGCAGTTGTTGTGGAGCGGCCCGGGCGCGGTGCCCGCGCGGTCGAGGGCGAAGGCGCTCGGCGGGTCGAAGGGCGGATGCGCGCCGCACAGCAGGTCCGCTTCGGTGAAGCCGCCCCGGGCGAGCAGGTCCGCGGCCCGGTTGGCGTGCTCGGGGGTGCCGCCGTGGGAAGCGCAGATCAGCGCCAGGTCCGCGTCGTCGAGGCCGAAGCGCTCGATGCCGCCGGCGAGCACCAGCGGAAGCGCCTGGAACGGCTTGGCCGCCGAGCGGATCCAGGTCGCGATCGTGGGGTCGCCGAGGCGGGCGATCAACCGGCCGCCTTCAGGAGCGGCTGCAGCCGCCGCGCCGAAGTGCCAGGACTCCGGCCGGCCGCTGCGGACCACCGTGGCGATGCGGTTGAACAGGGCGCTACCGCTCCGCGGCCATGGCCGCGTCCACGGTGTCATAGATCGTGAACAGGTCGGCCAGCTTGGCCACCTGCAGGAGCTTGCGGATGCGCTCGGAGGGATTGACCAGGATCAGGTCGCGCCGGGCGTTGTGGAAGCGGCCGAGATAGCCGACCAGCTCGCCGATGCCCGTCGAGTCGATGAAGTTGATCCTGGAGAAGTCGACGATGACGTGGCCCCGGTCGTCCGCCAGGGCCCGTTCGAGGGTCTGGGCAAAGAACTGCGCGCTCTCGCCGAGCTTGATGACCCCCTCGACGTTGAGGACGGTGAAGCCGTTGATTTGGCGTTTTTCGACGATCATCCTGGGAGCGCCGCTGACGGCGGGAGTCTAGCACAACCGGCTCCGCTGCTCAGGTCGCCCGCTTCCTCCGCTTCCTCCGGGGAGGCCGCGCCGGCGGAAGCTTCGCCTCCGGCCTCCTCTCGAAGATGAAGGCGGCGCCCCCCAGCTCGGGGTACTGGAAGCGCGCGACTTCCCTGTAAGCGTGCCTGAACCAGGGGCGGGACACCAGCGGACGCGTCCCGCCGCGCACGCCGAACGTGTGGAACACGACGTGCGTCGTCGGGTCCTGGAGGAAAGCGCCGAGCTGGTCGTTCACCGCCGAGTAGGGCCGCGTGGCCGGGCTGACCAGCCCGATCAGGTCGAGGATCCGCCGGTCGCTGTAGAAGCCGAGGATCCCGACCTCGTCGAACGCCACGTCGGCCGTCTCCGGAGCATGCGCGGCCAGCCATTCGCCGGCGGCCCGATAGGCGACCCGCCGCCAGTCCCTGCCCGCGGGCTCCCGTGCTCTCTGGAAAGTCATCGCGAATGCCGGGACCGCCACGAGCAGGAACAGGACCGCCGCGGTGGCAGCTCCCGTCCAGGGCCTGCGAACGAACCGTCCGCATCGGCGGCCCAAGGCGCCGATGGCAAAGCAACTGGAGACCAGGAGAACGGCGACCGGGACCGTCACATACCAGGCGGCAAAGGAGACCCTCGTCACTCCATAGAACAGGCACGAAACGGCCGCGTACGCCACGAGCGTCTTCCCCACCAGGCCCAGGGCGCGAAAGAGGACCACGGTGCCGGCAAGGCCCAGGACCAGGAGAGCGCGCGTCCGGTCCCCCTCGAACCACGCAAACAGATCGAGGGCCCTCCTCCAGAATCCGCTCCAACCCAGGAACTGGGCAGGATTCAGAGCGCCAAAGCTCTGCTTGACCCCAAGGGTCCCCGGCAGAGGGTGCCCGAAGTAGCTCAAAGCCGCGAGCACTCCCACCGCGACGACGCCAGCCGCGGCCAAGCCGAAGCGCAGACACCGCGCCCGGTCTCGCCTCGAAAGGATCATGAGGACACAGCAGCCCAGGAGCGCATCCGGCCGGCACCAGACCGCGGCACCGCCCAGGACCCCGGCCAGCCAGGGCCTGCGTTCCACAAGGAAGCCGGCGGACACGAGAAGCGCCAACGCCGGCAAGGGGCCGGAGCCCTGCGCGAACCAGAGAAAGCTGGACGTCACCAGCAGGGTGCCGCCCCCCACACCCTCCCAGAAAAAGCCACGCCGAGCCGCCTCGATCAGCAGGACCGCCGCGACGGCCAGCAGCGCCGCGGCGGTCAGGAACGAGCCCAGAGCCGGAATGCTGATCCCTGTCACGGCACGGCCGGCAGCCAGCAGCAAAGCCACGCCAGGGTCCGAGAGGCCAAACACCCGCTCGCCCGGATTGAAGGTGAATCCCTTTCCCTCGGTCAGGTTCCAGGCGTATCGATAGGAAATGTAGATGTCGTCGGGGGCGCGGCCGGACAGGCGGAACGCGATCAACCCGACCAGAGCGCTCCAGATCACGATCGTGAGAAAGACGGCCTTCCAGAGCCGCTCTCCAGATCGAGCGCGAAGAGATTCGGAGATGGGAAGCACGATCTCAAGGTCTCGTCAGTCGCCGCGGCATTCTATGGGAATGCGAAGCGGGGTGTCCGCCGCCGCAAGGAGCCGTTCCCCCTCGGGTGAGCGGCGTCGGGATGCGCGCCATGGCTACGCCACCTCCGCGAGGGCCTGCCCCATCACGGCGCGCCCTCTCCCTGCGGCGGCACGGCGCGGCGCCGGCGCACGGGCTTGACCGCCAGGACCTTGCGCGCAATGGCTGCACACCGCGGGCAGTCGATGACATGCAGGAGCAGGCCGGCGTCGGCTACCGAAAGGCACCGCGCGAAGTCTTGCACCACGTTCGCCTTGAGATGCTTTCCACGTTCCGCCATACCGTCCAGGCTAGGCCGGCTTCGCGAGGAGGACGAGCACGGGTGGGTGCGTCCGCTGCCGGTGTGCCCTGAGAGCACATCTCGTGGGATCGCAAAAAATTCCCGAGTCTTCGTGTCCCCAATTCAGGCCCTGCGGCAACTGTTGTTGGGGAGAGGCCCCACTCACGAGGAGAGCCCATGGCCCGAGAGAGCTTGCCTGATCTGAGCATCGTCCTTTACACGCTCCGGGAGACGCTGGGCTGGAGCCAGGCCGACCTGGCCGAGGCCGCCGGCATCTCGGCCAACCAGATCAACGACTATGAGCGTGGGAGGAAGAGGCTGACCCGCGAGCGCCTGGAGCACCTGACTTCCTTCCTCGGGCTCGGCCCCGAGAGGATCGATGCGCTGCTCGCCGAGATGGAGGCGACCCGGGCCGCAGCCCGGCCCGACGGCGCTCCCGCCGACCGCTTCGAGGTGAGGCGCCGCCGCATCGAGGCCATCGCCGCCAAGGTCGGCCGGCTGGCCGCCACCTTTGCCCGCTCGGCGCTGACCCTGCTCTCGCTGGGGGGAGAGTCCATCCATGCACAGGACCGAGCCGACGTCCTCTGGGGGTTGCTGAAAAAGAAGAAGACGTTGACGGAACGCCTCGCCCTGGTCGAAAAGGACCCGAGATTCCGAACCTGGGGACTGGTCCTCCGGGTGGTGGAGGAGAGCCTGGACGCGGCGGCCAACCACCCGAAAGAGGCGCTGGAGCTCGCCCGCCTGGCCGTGCGCATCGCCGAGCTGGTACCTGGACGGAAGGAGTGGCGCTGGAGATTGCAGGGGCTCGCCACCGCTGCCCTGGCCAACGCGCTCCGGGTCTGCAACGACATGCCCGCCGCTGGGGAGGCCCTCACCCGGGCCTTGAAGCTGTGGGAGGGCGGCGCCCCAGGCGACCCGGGGCTCCTCAACCCGGCCCTGCTCCCCTGGATCGAGGCAGCCCTCCGCCGAGCCCAGCGGCTCTTCCCTCAAGCCCTGCAGAAGATCAACGAGGCTCTGGGGCTGGACAATGGAGAGTTGAAAGCGAAGATCCTCCTCACCAAGTCGGCAGTCCTGGAGGTTCTCGGCAACTCAGAGGGCTCAGCAGCGGCGCTGCAACACGCGGCACCCTTGATTGATGAGGAGCGTGAGCCGCGACTTGCCTTCGGCCTCCACTTCAACCTTACGGTTGGCCTGTGTGACCTGGGGCGGGCCGAAGAGGCCCAGCCGAGAGTGGCGAAAGTGAGGGGGCTTGGCAGAGCGGCTGGGCGGAAACCTGGACCTGACCCGTGTCGTCTGGTTGGAAGGGAAGATCGCCGCCGGGCTCGGGCAGGGCGAGAAGGCGCGGAGCCTTTTCGGACAGGTCCGGCGTGCGTTCCATAAAGATGAGCTGAGCTACGACTACGCACTTGTGAGCCTGGACTTGTCGTCAGTCTTCTTGGAGCAGGGAAAGACGGCGCAGGTACGCATCATCGCGGACGAGATGTTCTGGATTTTTCAGCGGCAGCTCGTCCACCGCGAAGCCCTGGCGGCCCTGAAGGTTTTCTGCGAGGCCGCCCGGCGGGAGGCCGCCTCGATCGAGCTGACGCGCAGCGTGCTCCGCTTCCTCTATCGCGCCCGGCACGACCCCGAGTTGCGCTTCGAAGGCGGCAAAGAAGCCGGAGCCTCCGTGAAGGCTCCGGCATGTAGCGGCTACTGTCCCGGCGCGCAGCCACCCAAAGGATCGATGATGCACCCCTCATCCGCGGAGATCTGCGCCGGGCAGCCCAGGGGGTCGATCCCACACCCTGCATCCGCGGAAGGTGGCTGTGGGCCGGCCAAGCAACGGCCCAGTGGGTCGATCCAGCAGCCTGCAGCGCTCCAGACACGGGCGACGAAGCTCCACAAGCTGGGCAGAAGGGACTGGCTACGGGTCACCTTGAAGACAGGCTCGGCTGACGCCCAGGGTGCCGCAAGGATGAGCCCCAGGACGACGATGACGACGGCTCTACGAAGCATTCGCATGAATCCGGCTCCTTTCCGCGGGAGGCCGCCCGGCCGCGGCCGGAATGACCGCGGGGCGAGCCTCTCCGGGCTATGGTGACCCGGAACCGGTGTGGAAGTCGCCTATTCCCGTGCTGCCACGACACGGATCAGGAGGAGACATGAAGAAAGACAGGAAGAAAAGGACGCAGGACGACCCCGACGCGCGGCTCGCCATGGTGCTGATGCGCTACCTCCGGGGCTGGTGGGAGCAGGCGAAGCTCGCCGCGGCAGCCCGGTTCCTGCCGAGCCAGGTGGGGATGTGGGACCGGGGCGAGCGAACCGTCCCGCGTTGGGCCTTGGAGCGGACCGCGGAGGCGACGGACGTCCCTCGCTACCTCCTCGACCCCCTGCTGCGGATGCTCCGTTCCTTCCGCCTCGCAGCCCGCAGGAGGCCACGCGCCGACCGCGTCCTCGCCGAGGTCCTCACCGTCGAGCTGTTTCTCCTGGCCGGAGAGGCAGTCGATGTGATCCTCGATCCGCTGAGGGACGAATCGGCGGACGACGCCCCTCGCCTCCAGGCCCCATAGTGGACCTGCCGGGCTGTCACTCGGCTCTCAGGACCGACGCCAGATCGAGGCGCAGGACCCGCCAGCCGGGGATACAGCTCGCCACGGTGGCGGCGGCCATCAGGACCAGGACAGCCCCTGCCAGGATGCCGGGATCTCGCGCCGAGACCTGGAAGAGGAGCGGCTCGATCGCACGGCCCGCAACGAGCACCGCAGCCAGCCCGAGGCCGGCTCCGAGGGCCGCGCTCCCAATGCCCTGCCGGACGACCAGCCAGAGGATCTGGTGCGGCCGGGCTCCAACCGCCCCTCGAATGGCAAGATCATAGGTCCTTCGGATCATGGCCGAGAGGGTCGTGGCACCAATCCCGACCACTCCCAGGACCAGCGCAAGCAAGCTCAAGAGAGTAAAGACCGTCATCCCGAGCCGCCAGGGCCGGACCTGAGGCTCGAGCAGGTCGGCAAGGCTGTGGACGTCCACGAAAGGAAGCTCCGGATCGAGGGCCTGGACTTCGCGGCGGAGCGTGCCTCGCAGAGCCGGACCGTTTTCGGACACCCGGGCGAGGAGAGCCCGGGGGCCCAGGCCCGAAGGAGCCTGCGCAATGGGAACGTAAAGCTGCATCGTCCGCCCCTCTTGCAGCCCCAACCGGCGGGCGTCTTCCACAACGCCGACGACGAGAGAGCAGGCGGCCTCCGGGCCACCGAGGCCGAGGCATTTGCCAAGCGGGTCCTCGCCAGGCCAGAGGAGGCCCGCCATGGTCTCGTTGACCACAGCCACCCGCATCGCGCCTTCGCGATCGGTTGCCAGGAGAGCCCGGCCGCGCCGCACCGACATGCCGACGGTCGCGAAGAAGTCTTCGGAGACAGCATTGAGGTAGGGGCCACCGGTCGGAAGGCTCGGCAGCTCGCCACGGCCCGGCAACGAAATTCCCGGGGCATAGCTGGAGTGGAAGGGAACCATGGCGGCGAGACTCGCGTGCTCCACTCCCGGAACGCTGCGGATGCGGTCGAGGGCGCTGCGGTAGACCGACACGCTCCGTGCCTCGGGAAGTCCCATCCCCTCGAGGTCCGTCGTGGCAACCAACACCTGCCCCACGTCCAGACCGAGATCGAGCCGGCGCACGTTGCGCAGGCTGAAGATGAAAAGGCCCGCTGCCACCAGGAGCACGAGCGTCAGAGCCATCTGTCCGGCAAGCACCACGATCTGCAGGCGGGAAGGGGCCCGCCCCATGCCCCGGACCACTCCGGAGGTGCCGGCGGCCGCCGGATCGGTCCGACTGGCCCAGAGCGCCGGCACCACACCGCAGAGGAGCGCCGCGCCGAGCGTCGGCAGAGCAAAGAGCGCAAGCCGGCGCAGGTCCAGAGAGCTTCCCGGAAGGGTTCCCTCGGGCAGGAGGAAAGCCCGCAGAAGAGAGCCCCCGGCGATCGCCACCGCCAAGGCCGCCGCGCCGCCGAACGCGGTCAGCACCACGCTTTCCGCAAGGACGCACATCGCGATCCGGGCTCGCCCTGCACCCAGGGCGAGCCGGAGGGCGATCTCGCGCCGCCGCTCGGACCAGCGCACCAACAGCAGATTGGCGACATTGAGGCCTGCGATGGCCAGGACGACGAAGGAGACTCCCGCGATCCACTGCGCGATCCGCGCGTCAGGAGATCTCCCGGGTGTCCTGGCGCGCTGGATGGGATGCAGAGAAACGCGGGCAGTGGGACCGGGACCCTCCGCCGTGCTTCCCGCCCGGAGCACCTGGGTCGCCCGGCGCTGCGCAACATCCACAGCGACTCCCGGCCGGAGCCGCCCCACGACATGCAGGAAGGACGAGCCTCGGCTCTCGTTCCAACCAGGACCGATGACCTGATCGAATGCGTTGATCGGCAGCCAGAGGTCGACCGCTTCGAGGCCGACGCCGGTAAAGCCGGAGGGGAGCACCCCAACGATCGTATAAAGGGCGCGGCCCAGCCTGAGCTCCTTGCCCAGGAGAGAGCTCTCGCCCGCGAAATCACGGCGCCAGAGCTCGTGGCTTGCCAGGGCCACAAAACTGGGAGCCGGGATGTCGCCCTCGTTCTGGGTAAAGAGACGCCCCTGGACGGGCTTGACTCCGAGAGCAGACAAGAAACTGGCAGTGACGAGAGCGACCCGGACTTTCCGTGCCCCTGCTCCCCGATCAAGGGAAAGGTCCGTCGTGGCGAAGGCCCCCATCGCCGAGAAGTCGTCGTTGTCTCTTCGGAGGTCGGCGTAGACGGGATACGAGGTCGAGGCGGAGGTGAATTCACCGAAGCCGGGCAAGCTATCGGTGAAGAAAAGCCGTTTCAATGAATCCGCCTTCACGACGTGGGCGGGAGGGCGGAAGAGAAGGGTGTCGAGGATCCCGAGCATCGTGGCATTGGCCCCGATCCCCAAGGCGAGGCACAGGACACCCGAGACCAGGAGCGTGCGGCTCCGGACCAGTCCGCGCAAGGCGTGCTTGACCTCGCTCAGCAGGCCATGCATCTCCCCTTCATCTCAAGGATTCGGGTCACGGCATCCGCCGCGCCACGCAGACATATTCCCCCACCGCCAACCGGCGGCCGGCCAGGCCGGCGGGGACGAGATAACGCTCGCGCAGGATCTGGTCGTCGGCCAGATCCTCCAAGGTAAAGCCGCGCTCGGCGAGGAACCGGGGAAGGTCCTGCCGCTGAACCCCCCAGGTGAACGGCTCCCCCACCAGGCGCAGCCAGAGGCGGACCAGCGGCGTCGCGCTCGGAAAGTCCACCTTGCCGTTCGCCTGGGGCTCCATGAAGGTGAAGGCGAAGCGGCTGCCGGCGCCTGCGTGGTCCCACAGGAAGGCGAAGAGCTCGTCGATCTCCTGCTCCTGGAGGTACATGGTGAGCCCCTCGGCGAAGAGCAGGGTGTCGGCGCCTTGACGGTACTCCGGCAGCGAGGCGATTACGCTCGCCAGGCTCCGGCGGGCGAGGTCCACCGGCAGGAGCTGGAAGTTGGGGCCGGTCCGGGCGTGCGCCTCCAGGGCCCGGCGCTTGACCCGCTGCGTGGCCGGATGATCGCACTCGACGAAGAGGACGTCCGGGAATTCGCGGTGGAGCCGCAGGGCCAGGGTGTCGAGCCCCGCGCCGAGGACCACGACCTGCTCGATCCCCGCAGCCAGGGCCCGGCGGGTCGCGTCCTCCAGGAAGCGTTTGCGGATCGCGTAGTGCAGCATGATCCCGGGGATCGTCAGGCGCTCGGACGCATAGGCGAGCCGGCGGAGCATGGGACTGGCCCCGGCCCGGCGCGCCCACCGGCCGTCGGACGGCGCCACGAGATCGACGAACCAGCCGCAGGCCTCGGCTGTTCCGGGTGGGTTCAGGGGCGCGGTCTCCGGGTCTCTCGACAGGAAGAGCAGGGACCGGGCGATCAGGTACGCCGTCGCACTGGGGCGATGCTCTCGCACGGGCTCAACCCCGCAGAAGGTCCCGGTAATGGCGGTACCAGTCGCTCTGGAACCGCTCTTCGGGATCGCGCTCGAGCTTGCGGCGAAGGAACTCACGCAGCCGGGGATGGCAGGCTTCGACCTGGTCGCGCCGGGCATAGCGGTGATAGGTGAGGAAGTAGCTGCCGCCGCGGGCGACGGCCAGGTCGATGAGCCGGCGGAAGGCCTCGGCCGCGCGCGCCGTCCCCTCCGGCGTATGGGACGTGCACAGGTTGAAGACCACGCAGGCCCACGGCTCGCGCGCCCAGGCGAGGAAGGACTCGTTGTCCCGCTCGATCAGCCGGACCGTGCCGTAGATGACCTCGGTATGGTGGCGGCGGAGGATCTTCCCCGCCTCCTTCATGAAGTCGGTGAGCCGTGGCCGGGGCACGTAGATCTCGGTGATGACCTCGCTCGCCGAGTGCGGCCGGCCGAGCCGGGTGTCGAGATCGGCGTGATAGCCGTCGAAGTACGGGCTGAGCTGGTGGGTGTCCGACCAGTAGATCTGGCCGTCCGTGGCCAGGTAGTGCGCGGCGTAGCGTTCGAAGGCCTTGGCCTTGTCGGCATGCGCGAGCCAGAGGAGCTCCCGCCAGTCGTCGTCCGAGAGCTCCTTCTGTCCCTCCGGGATCGGCGTGCCCGGGTCCACCGGCCGATAGCAGGAGAAGACCCCTTCGTCGAGGAAGCCCGGCGACCGGTCGTCGATCGAGAACTGGAAATCGCCATAGAGGAAGCCGTCCTGGATGCGTTCCGCGAAGGCTTCTGCCAGACCGTCCATGTGGCTGATCTCGACGACCCGCTCCAGCTTGCGCCGCGGAACGAGGCGGAGCGTGAGGGCGGTGACGACTCCGAAGAGGCCGTACCCGCCGACGACCAGGGAGAACAGCTCGGGGTCCTCCGTCCGGCTGCACCGCCGGACCTCGCCGTTGGGGTCGACCAGCCGCACGGCCTCCACGTCGGCCACGAACGGCCGCAGGGTCAGGCCGCGGCCGTGGCCGTTGGCGCCCAGGGTGCCGCCGAGGCTCAACCGGTCGGCCCCGGTCTGCTTCTGGACGATCCCCCAGACGGGCGACCGGCCGTTCTGGGACGCCTGGAGGGCCAGGCAGCCGTTGATCAGCTCCGGCCAGAGGATGCCGGCTTCGACCTCGAGGAGCCCATGCTCGGGATCCAGATCGAGGATCCGCCGCATGGAGCTCATGTCGAGGAGGATCGTACCGGTGCCGAACTGCTGCCCGCCCATGGCGTGCCGGCCCCCGGCGATCGAGACGGCCACCCCCTCCGCCCGCGCCTGCCGTACGATCCGCACCACGGTCTCCAGGCAGCCCGCCTCCAGCACGCGGAGCACCCGCGTCTCGTTCAGGCCGGAGTGGATGTCGTTGACCAAGTGCATGGGGACCCCTTTCTACCACTAATCCGCGGTCGCCGTCGTATCATCCGGACCCGTCCCATGCCCGCACGCCGCCGATCCAGACGCAACGCTCCCCTGGCCGGCGTCCGTGTGGTCGATGCTTCGCGCGTGCTTGCCGGTCCCTATCTCGCCATGCTGCTGGGCGATCTGGGAGCGGACGTCGTCAAGATCGAAAAGCCCGACGGCGGCGACCAGACCCGGGCCTGGGGGCCGCCCTTCGTAGGGACGGAGGAGGCGCGCGTCTCCGCCTATTTCCTCTCCATCAACCGGAACAAGCGATCGATTGCCCTGGACCTCAAGACCGCGGCGGGAAAGGACGTCTTCCACCGGCTCCTGGCCACGGCGGACGTCCTGGTCGAGAACTTCCTGCCCGGAGAGTGGCGGAAGCTCGGGTTCCGCAGCTCGCGGCTCCAACGGCGCCATCCGCGGCTCGTCCACTGCACGGTGAGCGGCTACGGGTCCGCCGGTCCCGACGCCGACCGCCCGGCCTACGACGTGGTCCTCCAGGCCGAATCCGGGCTGATGTCGCTGACCGGGTTCGGGGAGGGCGAGCCGGTGCGGACGGGGATCGCCGTCGTCGACGTCCTCTCGGCCCTCTACGGCCTCGCGGGGCTGCTGGCGGCGTTGCGGACCCGCGACGCAACCGGCCGCGGCCGGCGGGTCGAGGTCTCCATGATGGACGCCGGGACCTCCTTCCTCTCCTATGCCGCGCAGTCCTGGCTCGCCGACGGCCGGCAGCCGCCGCCGCTCGGCTCGCGGCATCCGAACCTCGCCCCCTACCAGGCCTTTCGCGCGAGCGACGGCTGGTTCGTCGTCGGGGTCGGCAGCCAGGACCTCTGGCGCCGCTTTTGCCAGGCGATCGAGCGGCCGGACCTCGAGAGCGATCCCCGCTTCCACAGCAACGAGGCCCGGGTGAGGAACCGCGAGGAGCTGGACCGCCTCCTCGGCGACACCTTCTCGACGCGGCCTATCAACCATTGGGAACGGACCATGCGCGAGCACCGCATCCCGGGAGGCCCCGTGGCCGGCGTCGGAGAATCCGTCGAAAAGGCCCGCGTCCGCGGCCAGGTCCGCCCTCTTCCACCCGGGGCCTACGGCGACCTCTCCACGGTCGCCGCTCCCTTCCTCCTGGATGGGAAGCGGGCGCTCCCCTCCCTGCCTCCGCCGGCTCTCGGCGAGCACACGGTCGAGGTCCTGCGGGAGGCGGGCCTGGGACGGAAGGAGATCAGCGGGCTGCTGGCGGCCGGAGTGGTGAGGCAAACGCCACATCGCGTCCGTTCGTAACAAAGAGGCCCTTGGCACCGTATAGAGGGCAGGAGGGACGCGAGATGGCCGCCATGATCCAATTCACCGCCTGGTTGATGGGCCTGCTGTTCGGCTTCCTCACCTCGGCCACGGCGGGTTGGTTCTTCTTGATCTCGCCGACCTTTCGCCGACAGGCCTACGCGCGATGGTCGCGGCAGCCACAGACCAAGACGCTCGGAGAAATCTCCGAGGGCGCCTTCGGAGTCGCCGGCACCTTGGCCTTGATTGCCACGACCTTCCTCATCCTCGCTCGCGCAATCTGACGGCTTTCCACTTCCCGCGGGCCGGTTTCCCAGGAGGCCGGCCCGCGTTTTTCACCCCCCCTTCCCGTGATAGAGAATTGGCGATATACTCCTATGCCAGCGGTCCAACACAGGAGGTGCCTTGATGGAGAGCTTGCGTCGACTCTTCGGAGTGGTGAGTGTCTTCTCCGCTGGTCTGCTGGCCTCGGCGGTGATGTGGGCCGCTCCGCCAGCTCAAGCCCGGACGCCGATCCGAATCGATTCCGCCGTCCAGGGGCAGGTGGTCGAGGCGGCCGGAAGCCCGGACCGCGCCGAGCTGGTCACCTTCGGGGCGGACCTGCCGTCGTCCCTGCTGCGCGTTGCTCCGGACCAGGAAGTCCGGATCGCCGGCTGGCCGGTGGCGCCCGAGGAACGGGCCGACGTGCTGCTGACCCGGCACGAGGTCTACGCCCCCGACGCCAGGATCTGGCACGTGGACGAGGGACGCCTCGCGGAGGTGCCCCGCTCGAAGCTCGCCTTCTACTGGGGGCAGGCCGAGGATGACGAGGAGACCTGGGCCTTCCTCTCGCTCGACCCGGAGAGCGGGCAGATCGAGGGTTTCGCCTCGAAGGCGGGAGCGGTCTACAACCTCCGCCCGCTGAGCGCGGTCCAGAAGGTTGCCGCGGGCGACCGCCAGCACGTGATCGCGCCGTCCGCGTTCTTCCATGACGAGCTGGCCAAGGCCGGACAGAAGCCGAATTGGGGCTGCGGGCAGGGCCAGCAGGAGATCCTCCCCTTCCTCGCCGAGAAGGCCCAGGCCCCGGCGGACGAGCCGGTCGAGCCCATCTTCGCCGCGGCGATCACCTCGCTCCATACCGCGACCCTCGCTGTCGATACCGACACCGAATTCATGTCGGTGAAATTCGCGAACAACACGACGACGGCTTCCAACTACATCGCGAGCCTGATCGCTTCGATGAACGTGATGTACGAACGGGACCTCAAGATCCGCCTCCTCCAGGGCACCACGTTCCTGCGCACCGGCAGTGATCCGTATGTGCAGCCGCCCGACGGGAACGGATTCGTCACCAATGCGCAGTTGAGCGAGCTTGCCAGCAACTGGACCACCAATCACAGCGGGGTCGCTCGTGCCCTCGTGATGATGCTCTCCGGCAAGAGCCCCTTCTCCAACCAGGCCGCGGGGCGTGCCAGCCTCAACGTGCTCTGCAGCACGGCCAGCGGCTACAGCTTCAGCATGGTCTTCACGTTCGCGGCCAACACGGCCACCTTCGACAGCTCCCTGGTCGGCCACGAGATCGGCCACAACTTCGGCTCGCACCACACGCATTGCTACAGTCCGCCGATCGATACCTGCTTCAGCGGCGAGTGCTACGTGGGCCCCACGAGCTGCCCGGCCCCGGCGACCATGAGCGGCATCCCCAACGTGCGGGGCACGGTGATGAGCTACTGCCACCTCCTGGGCGGATGCGCCGCCGCGGAGGTCTTCCACCAGCGGACGATCGACCTGCTCAACCCTCTTATCGAGAGCCGCGTCAACACCTGCATCTTCCCCGTGGATGGGCCGCCGACGATCGCCGCGGTGCTCCCGAACAGCGGCACGACCGCGGGCGGCACACCGGTGGTGATCACCGGCACCAACTTCCGGGCCGGTGCAACGGTGGCCTTCGGAGGCACGGCGGCAAGCGGCGTCATCGTGGTCAACCCCACGGTCATCACCGCGATCACGCCTGCCCGATCGACCGGCGCCGTGGGTGTGACGGTGACCAACACCGATGCCACCAACGCGACGAAGGCCAACGCCTACTTCTATGCTCCGCCCGCTGCGGCGCTGAGCTTCTACACCCTGTCCCCCTGCCGCATCCTCGACACGCGCAACGCCAACGGCCCCTTGGGAGGACCCGTGCTCTCGGCAGGGCAGCAGCGGACCTTCACGGCAACGGGCGCCTGCGGCGTGCCGGCGGGCGCCAAGGCCCTGTCGGCCAACATGACCGTCGCCACGCCCTCGGCCGCCGGCCTGCTCTCGCTCTATCCCGGCAACGCCTTCCCGCTGGGTACGAGCTCGATCAGCTTCCGGGCCGGCCAGACCATCGCCAACAACGCGACGCTGATGCTGTCCACCAGTGGGACCGGCACTTTCGGCGTCGAGAACGCGACGGCCGGGGTCACGCACTTCATCCTGGATGTCAATGGGTACTACCAGTAGCGGCCGCCGCTGCTGCGCCTAACTGCCGAACGGCAGCAGCGGCCCGATCACGTGCAGGATGATGTCGGTCGAGAAGTGCGCCACCATGGCGCTCTCCAGGCCGTCGCGCCAGTAGAGCCAGCCGAAAACCAGGCCGAGCAGACCGTTGGCGACCAGGACCTGGGCCACGACCCACGGGGTCAGCGGCATCAACATCGCCGTCGGCCGCCAGCGGTCCCACACGGGCTCACCCCGGCTCCAGGCGCCCTCTCGCGGAATCCAGGTCTTCCGGGAATAGACGGTTAGCGATAAGCTGTTATGTCAGCGGTCAAACGCAGGAGGTGCCCTTCATGGAGAGCTTCCGTCGACTCTTCGGGGTGGTGAGTGTTGTTTCCGCTGGTCTGCTCGTCTCGACGGCGACGTGGGCCGCATCGCCAACCCAGGCCCGGGCGCCGATCCGGATCGATTCCGCCGTCGAGGGGCAGGTGATCGAGGCGGCGGCAGGAAACCCGAACCGCGCCGAGCTGGTGACGTTCGGGGTGGACCCGGTGCCCCAGCTCCTGCGCCTGCAGGTCGGTGAGGAGGCGCGGCTCGCCGGCTGGCCGATCACCCCCGAGCGACGGGCGGACGTGCTCGTCACCCGCCATGAGGTCTATGCGCCCGACGCGAAGATCTGGAAGGTCGGCAAGGGCGCTCCCACCGAGGTGCCGCGCTCGAGCCTCGTCTTCTTCTGGGGAGCGGCCGAGGGCGACGTGGGGACCCGGGTCATGGTCTCCATCGACCCGGACAGCCGGGAAGCTCCGGGGCCTCGCCGTCGAGGAGGGCAAGCCCCACGAGCTGCGCCCGCTCGAGACCGCACCGGGCCAGACTGCCGGCCCTCGGCAGCACCTGGTCGCGCCGTCGGACTACTTCCGCGACAAGCCCGAGACGCCGGACCAGTGGCGGTGCGACCAGGACGGCGCCCCCCTGGAGTTCCTGGAGGAACGGGCGCAGGCCGCCGCCACCGAGCCGATCTTCGCGGCAGCGATCACCAGCCTGCATACCGCCTCGGTCGCGATCGACACCGACAACGAGCTCCTGCAGAACAAATTCGCGAACAACACGACGACGGCGACCAACTTCATCGCCAGCCTGTTCGCGTCGATGAACGTCATCTACGAGCGGGACCTCCTGATCCGGCTCGTCCAGGGGAACACGTTCCTCCGCGTCTCGACGACGCCGGATCCCTATACGGTGACGGGCACCGACACCTTCGCCAAGCTCCAGGAATTCAGGAATTATTGGTCGACCAATCATGCGAGCATCAACCGCGCCGTGGCGGCCATGCTCTCCGGCCGGGGCGGCTCCGGGGCCTCGGGCATCGCCTGGATCGACGCGCTCTGCAGCAAGAGCACCGGGTACAGCTACAACCAGCTCTTCCTGAGCGGCACGACGCCGTCCTTCGGCGAGATCATGGTCACGGCCCACGAGATCGGCCACAACTTCGGCTCGCCCCACACCCACTGCTACAACCCGCCGGTCGACACCTGCTACGGCAGCGAGGGCGCCGGGTGCCACTCCGGCGCTGCGAGCTGCCCGGCCGCGACGACGATCAACGGCGTCACCAACGTCCGCGGGACGCTGATGAGCTACTGCCACCTGCTCGGCGGCTGCAACCTCTCGCTGGTGTTCCACCCGGCGACGGTCAACCTGCTCAATCCCAAGATCCAGAGCCGGGTCAACACCTGTATCTTCCCCTCCGGCGCCGCGCCGCCGCCGACGGTCGTCGCGGTGCTCCCGAACAGCGGCACGACCGCGGGCGGCAGGCCGGTGACGATCACCGGCACCAACTTCCGGGCCGGTGCGACCGTGAGCTTCGGAGGCACGGCGGCAACGTCGGTCGCCGTGCTCAGCCCCACGACCATCACCGCGCTCACGCCGGCCCGATCGACCGGCGCCGTGGGCGTGACGGTGACCAACACCGACGGCACCAGTGCCACGAAGAGCAACGCCTACTTCTATGCCCCCCCATCCGCCGGGCTGCGTTTTTATACCCTGAACCCCTGCCGCATGCTCGACACGCGCAACGCGAACGGGCCCCTGGGCGGCCCTGTTCTCTCCGCGGGACAGCAGCGGATCTTCACGGCCGCGGGCGTCTGCGGCGTCCCGGCGGCGGCCAAGGCCCTCTCGGTCAACGTGACTGTCGTCACGCCATCGGCCGCCGGCCTGCTCTCGCTCTACCCCGGTAACGCTTTCCCGCTGGGCACGAGCTCCATCAACTTCCGGCCCGGCCAGACCCGCGCCAACAACGCCACCCTGACGCTGTCCACCAACGGAACCGGCACCTTCGGCGTCCAGAACTCGGCGGCCGGGACCACCCACTTCATCCTGGACATCAACGGGTACTACCAATAGCGCACGAGGGCGCCATACCGTTCCGGAGCACGAGATGCTAGATTCGAACGGTATGGCGCCCGACTGGACCCCCACCTCCTGGCAGAGCAAGCGCACGCTCCAGCAGCCGGCCTATCCGGATGCCGCGCACCTGGAGGAGGTGCTGGGCAACCTGTCCTGCCTGCCGCCGCTGGTCACCTCCTGGGAGATCGAACGGCTGAAGTCGCAGCTCGCCGAGGCGGCCAGCGGCCAGCGGTTCCTCCTCCAGGGGGGCGACTGCGCCGAGAGCTTCGCCGACTGCACCTCGGCGGTGATCGCCAACAAGCTGAAGATCCTCCTCCAGATGAGCCTGGTGCTCACCCACGGCCTGCGCAAAAAGATCATCCGGGTGGGGCGCTTCGCCGGCCAGTACGCCAAGCCGCGCAGCGAGGACATGGAGACCCGCGACGGCGTCTCGCTGCCGTCCTACCGCGGCGAGCTGGTGAACCGCGCGCCGTACACCCTGGCCGACCGCACGCCCAACCCCGACCTCCTGCTGCGCGGCTATGAGCGGGCCGGCCTCACGATCAACTTCATCCGTTCCCTGATCGACGGCGGCTTCGCCGACCTCCACCACCCCGAATACTGGGACCTCGACTGGGTCCAGCACTCGCCGCACGCCGAGGAGTACCAGCGGATCGTCTCCGCGATCGGCGAGTCGCTGCGCTTCCTGGAGACCCTGGCCGGCCAGTCGGTGGGCGAGCTCGGGCGGGTGGACTACTTCACCAGCCACGAGGGGCTGCACCTCCTCTACGAGCAGGCGCAGACACGGCAGGTGCCGCACCGCACCGGCTGGTACAACCTCTCGACCCACTTCCCCTGGATCGGCATGCGCACCGCGCAGCCCGACGGCTCGCACGTCGAGTACTTCCGTGGCATTGCCAACCCGATCGGCCTCAAGGTAGGGCCGGGAGTGACCCCCGAGACCCTCCTGGAGCTCGCGGAGATCCTCGATCCCCGCCGCGAGCCGGGCCGCCTCACCTTCATCCACCGGTTCGGCCACCGCCGGATCGCCGACGGCCTGCCGCCGCTGCTCGACGCGGTCCGCCGGACCGGCCGCACAGCCCTCTGGGTCTGCGATCCGATGCACGGCAACACCGAGACGACCGCGAACAACGTGAAGACCCGGCGCTTCGACCACATCCTCGCCGAGCTCGAGCAGGCCTTCGACATCCACCAGGAGGCCGGCTCCTACCTCGGCGGCGTCCACTTCGAGCTGACCGGCGACAACGTGACCGAGTGCACGGGCGGCGCCCGCGGCTTGAACGACGAAGACCTGCGCCACTTCTACCAGTCGCAGGTCGACCCGCGCCTCAACTACGAGCAGGCCCTGGAGATGGCGCTGCTGATCGCGAATCGGATGTCGCAGGCCGAGAGGACGCCACGGCTGCGGGCCGTCACGTCAGCGTGATCCGAACCCTCACCCCCTGGCCCCCTCTCCCGTGCGTCCCCCGCCCCCCACTCCGAACGGGAGAGGGGGAAGGAGAGAGGCTGGGTGGTGGCGCCCCTCTCCCGCTCGGGGTGGACGGTGGTGGCCGCGCGGGAGAGGGGTCGGGGGAGAGGGCTCAGTACCGGTACCAATCCGTCTTGTACGGTCCTTCCTTGGGCACGCCGATGTACTTCGCCTGGTCGTCGCGCAGCTCGGTGAGCCTGGCGTTCAGGTTGGTGAGCTGGAGGCGCGCCACCTTCTCGTCCAACTGCTTGGGCAGGGTGTAGACGCCCACCTTGTAGTCATCCCTCTTCGTCCACAGCTCGATCTGGGCGAGGACCTGGTTGGCGAAGGAGGAGCTGATCACGTAGCTGGGATGGCCGGTGCCGCAGCCCAGGTTCACGAGCCGGCCCTTGGCGAGGAGGATGATGCGCTTGCCGTCGGGGAAGATCACGTGGTCCACCTGCGGCTTGATCTCCTCCCACGGGTACTGCTCCAGGCCGGCGACGTCGATCTCGCTGTCGAAGTGGCCGATGTTGCAGACGATGGCGTTGTGCTTCATCCGCTGCATGTGGTCATGCGTGATCACATGGACGTTGCCCGTGGCGGTGACGAAGATGTCCCCTTTCTCGCAGGCCTCGTCCATGGTGACCACGCGGAAGCCTTCCATGGCCGCCTGGAGGGCGCAGATGGGATCGACCTCCGTGACCCACACCTGGGCGCTCAGGGCACGCAAGGCCTGGGTGCAGCCCTTGCCCACGTCGCCGTAGCCGCAGACGACGGCGATCTTGCCGGCCACCATCACGTCCGTGGCGCGCTTGATGGCGTCCACCAGGGACTCGCGGCAGCCATAGAGGTTGTCGAACTTGCTCTTGGTGACGCTGTCGTTGACATTGATGGCGGGGAACATCAGCTCGCCCTTCTTGGCCAT
Source organism: uncultured Holophagales bacterium (assembly GCA_963842525.1). Lineage (GTDB taxonomy): Bacteria > Acidobacteriota > Thermoanaerobaculia > Multivoradales > UBA5704 > UBA5704. The sequence goes on along the minus strand of CAWJGT010000003.1, from coordinate 1,030,183 downwards.
CTCGTAGAGGCGGTGGACGCCCGTCGTGGTCTCTTCGGTGACACCCTGGATCGAGGCGAGCTGCTTCTTGTACCAGCCGGGCTGGGCGGCGTTGCGCTTCTTGATGGCGGAGAAGAGCACACGCTCCTCCTCGCTGGTGGGATTGCTCAGCACCGAAGGATCGTCCTCGGCCTTGGCGCCCAGATGGATGAGCAGGGTGGCGTCGCCGCCGTCGTCCAGGATCAGGTTGGGCGCGCCCTCGGGGAACTCGAAGATGCGGTGCGTGAAGTCCCAGTACTCCGCCAGCGCCTCTCCCTTGTAGGCGAAGACGGAGGTGCCGCCCGCGGCGATCGCGGCGGCGGCGTGATCCTGGGTCGAGAAGATGTTGCAGCTCGCCCAGCGCACCTCGGCGCCGAGAGCCTTCAGGGTCTCGATGAGCACGGCCGTCTGGATCGTCATGTGCAGGGAGCCGGCAATGCGCGCGCCCTGGAGCGGCTGGCTCGCGATGAGCTCGTCGCGGATGGTCATGAGGGCAGGCATCTCGCCCTCGGCAATGCGGATCTCCTTGCGGCCCCAATGGGCCAGGGAGATGTCCGCGACGTGGTAGTCGGTTGAAGCTGCGGTTGCTGCGGTCGGGGTTTCGGTCTGCGTAGCCACGGTCATGATGACCTCCTCAGAGGGTCCCGGGCGGGAGGGTCGCTCACCGGCCCGGAAAGGGTTGAGGTGAGCGCCGTTCGTGCTCCCGGTCATGGCCGGCGTCCGAGCCTGGGAGGAGGGGCCTCCTGCAACGCTCCTCGGACAGCTTGATATTCTACATCGTCAGGCGCGGATCGCCAAGAAGGCGTTTACAGCGACTCGACCCGATTGCGGGCTCACCAGCGCCGGAATGGGCGCCGGCCGCTCCGAGCTCGCCGCTCCTACCGCCGTAGCGCGGAGCACTCTCGCTGCATTCGGCGGCGCTCCGCCTGGAAGCTCTATCGCACCTGCGAAAAGCGGCAAGACGGCCGCCTTTTCGGACGCCACAACTATCGTGGCGTGCATCACTACGGCCGCGGCAGACATCACTCCCAGCGTGGCGTGCGACACTCCGAGTGTGGCGCGAATCATTCCGAGGGTGGCGCGCATCACTCCCAGCGTGCCTCGACACACTCCGAGAGTGGCAGGAGTGACTCCTGAGCTACAAGGAGTGTCTCACGGACTGGCACGCGTGATGCACGAATCGGCAGGAGTGTCTCGCGTTGTGATCGGAGCGTTGCAGTCCGAACGCGTGGTGATGCAGATTGTGGCGGTAGTGATGTCGGGCTCAGGCGTGTGTAGCCCGCCGGTCTTGCGGTTACACCGTGGGGATCTGGCCGGTCCCCAGAGGCTGGACGCGGGGACTCTCTTCTCGGACCAGCTCTCGGAGAATCCGGAGGAGGGAGCCGCGGTCCGGCTCATAGCCGAGCACATCGCGGAGCTGCTCCTCCAGCCCGCCGTTTGTGCTCTTCGTATCGATTGCGTATCATGGCGCGCACAATCACAACACAATTCGCAAGCCCGGGGAAACGCATCACGAGCCGTTTTGCGGGCTCACCACAGAGGCAACAAACACGTTCCCCCTCTCCCGGGGAAGGGAGGGTGGAAGATGGGAGAGGGGGCCAGGGGGGCATAGGCGCTAACTTACCCACCCCGCCGCAGGCGCCACTGTAGAGACGCCCCGTGGGGCGTCTCCGCGGCGGCAAAGACGGACCGAATTGGAAGGTGGCGGATCGGGCGCAATGTCAGTCGGGTGACCGCGCACCTGCGCTGGCCTCTGAACGATGTCGCCGCTTCGGAGACGCCCCACGGGGCGTCTCTACAGTGGCGGGGCGCGCCGGGGCAGCGGTAAGTTAGCGCCTATGGGGCCAGGGGGTGAGGTCCCGCCCACGCTACCACCCACCTTGACGGAGCCTGGAGTCGTTCAGGGCGTTGCAGGATCACTGATCGCCTGCACCAACTCCTCCAGCCACTGCCGAAGCTCGACCGGCAGGCCGTTGGGAATCGGTGGCAGCTCACCCGCGGCGATCTGACGGAGAAAGGCGGCAAAGTCAGGAAACTGGGCAGGGAGCCCATCGAGTTGGGCAAGGGCTTCTTCCTCGCCAGGGCCGAGGCCGCCATCCCCGAAGCCAGCTTGGGCACAGGCAAGAGTCAGGGCTTGCAGGGCCTCGAGCATCTGGGCAGGCAGGTCACCGCCTCCTCCAGCGCGACGCTTGAGCTCGGCAAGCAGGTCATCGCGTTTCTTGGCCCACTCGGCGGCAGCAGCGAGGTCGCCGCGGGCTTGGGCGATCTCGGAGAGGGTGTTGTAGTCCCTCCAAGCTTCCTTGAGGCCGAGGGATTCGTGGATCTGGCGAGCTGCGTGGGCATGGCGTTCGGCGGCGGCAAGATCGCCGAGTCGGAGGTGAATCTGTGCGAGTCCGTTCCATGAAGCGGCTTCATATGGTTTGTTTTTCTGGGCTTTCCAGATCCGCAGACTTTCCGCCACAAAGCGACAGGCTTCTTCGAAGTGCCGCCGGGCGTCGGGCTCCTCGCCCCGCTTGCGGGCGGCGTCGCCTTCCTGTTGCCAGACCATGCCGATGTTCTGAGCTGCCTGGCCTAGGCCGACCTGATCCTTCAGTTGCACGGCCAGCTCGCGCGATTTCTCATACCACGCTCGTGCCTCGGCCAGCCGGCCAGACTTTTGTTCAACTACGCCGAGGAGGTTGTAGGTCCGCACCATCGAACCCTGAGCGCCCGCCTCCTGAAAGGACTCTAGCGCCTCCTGGGAGAGGAGGCTGGCGCGATCGAGTTGGTTGCGATCGTTGGCAAGGCCGCCCTGATGCTGAAGGATTGTTCCCTCCAGATCCCTGTCCCCAGCTTGGCGGGCGGCGGCGAGAGCTAGGTCGTAGCGGGCGTCGGCCTCGTCGTAGCGGCCAGTTGCCTTGAGGATGCTGGCGCAACAGGTTTGATAAGCGGCGACCTCGCGGTGGTCGCCCCTCCTCTTGTTAATCTGCAGCCCTCTTTCCGCCACGGCTAGAGCTTCATCGTGTTGGCCTGCGTCACTCAGAGCATTTGCCAGATCGCCCATGGCGGCTGAAAGGTAGCCCAGTTCCGGCGCAGCCGTCGCGTCGTCGGGAGAGGCCATGGACCCTTCCGAGAAGCGGCCTCCGTTTTTCTCCACCAACGCCTCCCAGTGGCCGACAGCCTGCCGCAAGAAGGGGATGGCTTGCGCAGAGGCGCCTGCATGTTCCAGCACCTTGCCCAAGTCGAGGACCGCCAGCGCCAACTGAAACGCGGGATCGAATTCAGTCGTGTTGCGGAGGCGGTCGATGAGGGTTTGAAGCTGATCCACCGCGCCCTGCGGATTGCCCTGGGTGAAGCGCGTCCAGGCGTGCTGCCGCTCGTAGTCAGCGGCTTCTTCCGTGAAGCCCTGTTGATCTACCGCATCCTTCAGCCACTGCACCCAAGCATCGCGTTCGCGGAGGCGCCCTGACCTTTTGAGGTAGAGAGAGAATGCGGCGCCCAGCCTTGCGGCGGCTTGGAGCTGCTGATCGGCCACAGCCCATTGGACCGCGGTGCGGTAGTTCGCCTCCTCGCGGTTCAGGGCTTCCAGTGCGCCATGCGATTGCGCGCCACTCAGCGCCTTGGCCAGAACCCGCATAAAGGCACCATAGGAGCTAAGGAAGCGTTGTCGGATCTCTGGATTCTGCGCAAGGGTGGGACCGGCGGCGGTCGAGGCGAGGGTGGGGTGGAAGCGCAGGAAAGGGCGGTCTCCGATCTGGATGTCGTCCTCGGAGCGCAGGAGGGCGATGCCTTGCAACTCCCGCCGGATAGGTTCCCAGTCCTCCGGGGCAAGATGGCTCACCTCGAGCAGATTGATCTCGAACACCCCGCCGCTGAAGAGGCCGAGCCAGGGCAGGGCTTCGCGGGCGGCGGGGCTCAGGTGGCGGAGGGAGAACTCCAGAGAGGCGAGCAGGGATTGGTTTCGGCCTTCGGGGGTTTCCTGCTGAAACTTTGCGAGGAGCTTGCCGAAGTCCGCACGGATGGCCTCGGGGGTGAGGGTGCGCAGATAGGGGCCGACAAGCTCCAGGGAGAGCGGGTGATCAGCTAGGTCGCGCAGGAGCGGATCGAGCTTGTCGCGGCTCAGCCGGGGATCGGCAAGGGTGAGGCCGTCGCGCCGCAGGATGCTCGCGAGGAGCCAGAGGCTGTCGGCTCGGGCCAGACCTTGGAGCTCGTACGGCTGCGCACCGGGCAATCCGGTGTCGCCAGGGCGGCAGGTGACGAGAAGACAACCTTTCCCCGGGCCGTTGGTGAGATCGCGGAACAGCTCGGCGAGGCGTTGGCGCTCGACGTCGGTGTAAGGGTTGCCGTGGGGAGCGCCGCCGTCATTGAACTGCGGCAAGGCGCTCTCGAAGTTGTCCCAGACCATGAGAACTCCCTTTTCCTGGAAGAGCTCGATGGCGCGGTCGCGTTGCTCGACGGCGGGGAGCTGTTCGAACCTCGGCCCGCCGAGATAGCTGCCGAGCACCTGCACGACGCGGTCGGCGCTGGCGAACTGCTCGAAGCTCAAGAAGCACGCTCCGTCGCGGAACAGGCCGCTGCGTGCCCACCAGTGAGCGGCCTCTGTGGCGAGCGCAGTCTTGCCCATGCCGCCCATGGCGTGCAACACAATGCCGCGCTCGGTCCAAAGCTGTCGCTCCAACTCGTAAAGTTCCCGCGCCCGCCCATGGAAGCCATGCTGGGGCGGGAGCGGAAAGGGATTAGCCGGGCTGCGGAACCCACGGCGCTGGCGGGCGTGCTCGGCGTCCGTGCTTCGGACGAGCCGGGCAAGGTGTACGGCGGCTTCGGCGTCCTGGGCAGGATCGGTGAAATCCACCCAACGCAAATCATTCAATTCGGGCGGGAGCTCCAGCCGCTCGAGCTTGATAGGGATCAGTCGATCGCCCTCGGGATGGAAGGCCAGGTGCCGGTCGATCTCCCATTGCACCCACTTCGATCTCAGCGCGGTTTGTGATCCGACGACGACGGTGAAGCGGCTGTTCTTGATGCCGATCTCGCAACGGGGTTCCACGTCGTCGCCCGTATCGCACTCCCATAGGTCCAGCCACACACGTAGGCCGTGCTTCTCTTTGAGCTGGAGGGCGAGCGCCTCGACACGAGTGGAGTCGTTGTGCTGATGACTCAAGAATACGTCGAACCGCCACACCAGGTGCTGCCGCTCGGCCTCGGGCGGGACGAGCGCGTCATCCTCGGCGCTCTGGTAGAGGTGCGGCAGAAACCAGTCGCGCAGCTCGATCGTGCGTCCACCGGGACCAGGTTCGATCCAGCGCGCCGGACTGGACAGCAGTGCCTTCCGGGCCTCGGCCACGGCCTGTCCGATCGTGGTGCCGCGGACGAGCTCGCGATAGAAGCGGTCGAGCAGCCGCCGCGCGGCCTCGACATGGACGGCATGGCCCATCGAGAGCACGCTACCCACACCCGCCTGGATCAGGCGCGGTGCGACGGAGCGAAAGACGGCGGTCTTGCCTACCGTGGCGCTGCGGCACGCTTCGAGCACGACGAGCGGGATGGTGTAGCTCGCCAGCAGATCGCCGAGACGATCGGCCGGAACGAGGTCGGCCACGGATGCGCCGGAGCCGTCGTCGGACTTCTCGAAAAGCAATGCACCGATCTGCGCTTGCGGCAGGAAGGTACCGTGGCCATCGAAGTGAACGAGGTCATATGGATCTCCGGCCACCTGTTCGTCGCGCAGCATCTCTTCCATGCGTGCAAGAGTGGGCGGACGGCAGAAATCCACGCGCACGCTGGCACCGAGTGGATCCAAAGCATCGAAGAGCGCCTTCGACGTGAGCCGCGGATCGATAAAGCCCGCATTGGCCGGACGGCTGACGATGTAGAGGATGCGCAGCGGGAGCTGCGCCGGGCGCGGCGTGGTCTCTTCCGGCTGCTCCAACTGCCGGCGCACCGACAAGCGCTGCGCCAGGCTGCCCGCGTCATCGGCCATCAGCTCCCACGGCAGCCGCAGCAGCGCCGGGTCCCGGGTGGCGATGGTCAACCTGCGCGGCTCCGGACCGGCGAGAAGCTCTCTCAGAAAATCGCGGTTGTCCGCGACCGTGAACAGGACGTCGTAGAGCCTGCGGCCCCAGTGCCCAAGGTCCCGTTCGATACGCTGCGCCCGGATGACCGCCCCGCCATCGGGCAGGTCCATGTACTCCTCCAGATACCAGCGCAGGTCCTCGTAATCGTCCTCGGTGAGGAACGGCGTGAACGGAGCTTCGACACCAAGCCTGCGGCCCTTGGCATCGGCAAGCTGAGCACGGTAGCCCGTGTCTGCGGCGGCAGCGAAGAGGATGCGGAGGTCTTGCATGGTTTCGCGGTTCCGATTTTACCGCAGTTCGGGCGTGAGATCTGCCCAAGGCGGCTCGCCGCGGCTGCCATGACCAGATCCGTCCACGGATCGCGCGTCCTCTCCAAAACAGGATCGGCTTGAGTCCGTTCCAGATCCAGACGGAGGTCAGAAATGAGCTACGAGAAGTCGTTGTGTCGGCAGTTGGAGGCCGGGTCCAGATGGGTCCCGGCGTTGATGATGGCGGGGCTCCTGGTCCTCGCCGGCAGGGTCCACGCACAGGGACAACCTCCTTGCGTCACCGTAGGGTCGGGGGCAGGGCAGCACTTGGTCTGCGGAAAGTACGAAAACGTGCATGGGAATGCGGCGCAGCCGACGCCGGCATTTCTCGGAGTTCGCTATGCCACGCAGGCGTTGACGCGCTGGAAGCAGGCCATTCCCTACAACGGAACCGGAATTCAATGGGCGAGCCAGTACGGGCCCATCTGCCCCCAGATCAAGAGCACCTGCCAAGCCCAGGACAACTGCGGAGGCTCGGGCCCCAACCCCGCCTACATGTCGGAAGATTGTCTCTTCCTGAACGTCTGGACTCCGCCAAACATCAACACCAACAGGAACTGGCCGGTCATGGTGTTCATCCACGGCGGCGACTTTCTCGAAGGGGGCAGCGACCTGCCGGACTCCAATTGCAATGGCAACATCTTCGACGGCGCCTATCTGGCCAATACCTATAACCAGGTGGTCGTGACCTTCAACTATCGCCTCGGAGCGCTCGGCTTCCTGGCCTCGACGACCACGAATTTAACGTCGGGCAAGTACCTGGCAGCGGGCAACTTCGGTTTGATGGACCAGCAGTTGGCCATCAAATGGGTGATCGACAATATCTCGGCCTTCGGCGGAAATCCGAACAACATCACCCTGGTCGGAGAGAGCGCGGGCGCCTATTCGGTCGGCATGCACCTGTTGGAGGCAACACAGGTTCCGAACATCCAGGCCGGCGTGATGGAAAGCAATCCATTGGCCATTCCTCTCAAGAATCGAACCCAGGCTCAGAACTACTTCAAGGAGGTCATGGAGGCGCTGGGGTGCACGGGCATTCTCGATTGGCAAGAATGCTTCGCAAAGGCACAGAATCCGACGAAAACTCCACTCTGTGACATCTTGAAAGCCCAAGAGACAGCCGAAGGTAAAAAGATCCATGAGTATCATCCCCTGCGCTCGTTCTTCCCCTGGGCTCCGATCGTCGGCGGGCCGGTCTACAACCTCGCAAGCTTTCCCAACACCATGAACCTTCCCGAGCAACAGCCTCTCGAGCTGACCGGCAACCTGAAGGTGCCGCTGATCCTGGGAACCAACCGCAACGAAGGCCTCCTCTTCGTGGACCTGCTCGGCACTCGGATTACGCAAACCAAGTTCGACGAGCTCGTCGGAGCGGTCTTCTACAACGATCCGAGCGTCCGGACCAAGGTGAAGAGCCGCTACTGCCCCGCTGGACAGACCGATTGTACCGACGGGACGATCAGCCTTCTGGGCGATTATGTCTTCACCTGCGCGAACCAATACGTTGCCAACCAGGTCACCAATCCCCAACGGTCCCCAAGCCCGGTCTCTGCCTGGGCATACCAGTTCAACCCGGTCTCGGCCTTCTACTCCGGACACAATCCGACCTGCTGCCAACAGACGCCCGCCTCCTCGTGCCCGACCGGTTCGACAGGTTTGTGCGGCACCCTCGCCAGCCAATGCGGCCCGCAAAACCCCTATTGCTGCCTGTCGACCACGTGCCATGGTGCCGAGCTGCCTTACGTTTTCGGCGACACGACGCTGTACCAGGGCTGGACACCTGGCGGCAAGTTCCTGTCCGGGGGAATGACGAGCTTCTGGAGCAACTTCGTCTCCGGGCACAATCCCGACCCAAGCGGCCAGACCTGGAAGAAGTACTCTTCGAATGCAACCTACCTTCTGATGAGCGCGACCGAGAACTCCCCCGTCTACCAGACGGGCCAGCCGCTGCAAGCGAACGCCTCGGGAAACATCAGCTACTGCAGCGAGACCTTCACGTGCTATCCGGACTGTGCCTCGGGCCTCGACAAGCCCAAGCCACCGGCCAAGCCTGTCAAGAAGGTCAAGGGGAAGAAGTCAAAGTAGCCGGCGCAACCCGTGACCCTGCGCGTCCCGGTGTCGAGGGCCGCGCGGGGTCCGGGTGTCCCCCGGGACCGTGATCTCGTGTATCCTTCGGCAGCAGCGAAAGCCGCTCCCGGAGATGCTCTCATCCCACTGGCTCCGTCTCGTCCTCGTCCTGTCTCCGCTTGTCCTCGCGGCCCGGATAGGACGGGACGCGCAGGATGACGCTGCCGAGGCGCCGGACGACGACGTTGCCAACCTCGTCCGGCGGATCCAGGCGGGCGACCCGGCTGCCGAGAGCGAGCTCGTGGCCCGCTTCAGTAACGGCCTCCTCCTGATGCTCCGCCGCCTCGTCCAGAATCCGGCCCTGGCCGACGACCTCCATCAAGAGACCCTCGCCCTGGTCCTTGGGAAGGTCCGCCGGGGCGAGGTGCGGGAGCCGGAAAAGCTCGCCGCGTTCATCCGCAGCACGGCACGCAACCTGTTCATCGCCGACCGGCGCAAGGAGGCGCGCTACCGCTCTCTCGACGAAGGCCAGGAGGATGGGCTGCAGCCGGTGCCCGCGCTCACCGACCGCGGCCCGGCGCCGCTCGAACGGGTCCTCGCCGACGAGGAGGCCCGGCTGGTGCAGCGGCTCCTCGCCGAGCTCCGCTTCGACCGCGACCGCCAGCTCCTCCTCCGCTTCTACCTCTCCGACGACAGCAAGGAGGAGATCTGCGCGGACCTGGAGATCGAGCCCCAGCGCTTCAACAAGGTCCTGTTCCACGCCCGGGAGCGGCTGCGGGAGCTCTGGGACCGGGCGGAGAAGCGGCAGCGGTTCTTCGCCGGAGCGCAGAGAATTGTCGGAAGGATCGGCGGCGATCCTGCACGGGACAGATAGAGGCAGGAGAGAGACGCACCGCATGGACCATCAGGCGATCGACGACGGCAACACCGCCGAGCGCTACGTGACAGGCCGCCTGCCGCCCGAGGAGGCCGCGCGCTTCGAGGAGCACTATCGCGACTGCCCATCCTGCTGCGCCCGGGTCGAGTCCGCCGAGCGCCTCCAACGCGGGCTCCGGCGGCTGGCTGAGCAGGCGGCGGCAAGTGGCTCCCCCACCACCCGCTGGAGCCGCGCGCCGTGGATGGGCCTGGCCGCGGCAGCCCTGCTCGCCGTGGCCCTCCTGCCGGCCTGGCTGGAGCTCCAGGAGATCCAGCGCCTGCGCTCCGACCTCGCCTCAGCCCGCAACGAGCTCGCGCGAACCAACGAGAAAGGCGCCGAGGACCGCATTGCCGCCGTCGAAGGGGAGCTCCAGAAGGCCCGCCGCGACCTCGCCGACGAGGTCGCGCAACGCGAAGCCCTGGCTCAGGAGATGGCGGCCGACCGCCAGCCGCAGGCGAACCTTCCCGTGGTCCCCTTGACGCCGGTCCGCGGCAGCACCGAAGGCCCCGTGCGCACCCTCCAGCTTTCCGGCGAGCCAGGCTGGTTCGCCCTCTGGGTAGAGCCCGGCGACGTCGACTTCCCAATCTACCGTGCGACGCTCCGGACCGAAAAGGGCGAAATCGTCTTCCAGGCTTCCGGCCTTGTGCTCAACGACCTCGGCGCCCTCCTCATCACCGTCCACTCGACCACGCTCGCCCCAGGCGCCTACCGGCTCGACCTCGACGGCCTCCCCCCGACCCTCACGCCGGTCCCAGTCGGCCGGTTCCCGCTGCGGATCGTGCGAGCCGGGCAACTTTAGCCCCTGTGTTCACTTTCCATTCACCTCGACGACGTTGTCCTCCCTGTCGCGGTCGATGAGCTTGCGCCAGGGATCGATGCCGGCGTGCGCCGGCTCCCGCGGCACGGTGATGCGGATCGTCTGCTTGCCGTTGCGGATGCGGTGGCGCTGCAGGTGGAGCGGCGCTCCGAGCCCCGCATCGCCGCCGGGCGCGAAGACGCCGATCTCGACGAGGTCGTTCATCGGCGTCTCGGTCTCCCGGCCGACGCTGTCGGCCCTCATCTTCTTCGCCACCACGTCGAGCGTCACCTGGTACTCGCCGGTGTCCGTCCGCTCGACGACGGCCCGCTGGGTCCGGACATCCCACAGCGTGATCGTCTCGAAGAGGTCGGTGAGCAGGTACTGCAGCGAGTCGGGGGTGACGGCGCGCAGCGCCGCGAGCAGGTCGCGCGACGTCGGATACGGCGGTCCTCCATGGCGGTGCTTCTCCAGAAAGCTCCGCAGCGCCCTGTTGAGCGGCTCGTCGCCGATGTGCTCGCGCAGCGTGTACATGGCGACCGCGCCCTTGCCGTAGGCGATGTGCGGATGGTCCTCGACGTCGAGCAGCGGGACGTCGCTCGCGAATTCTGCGCGCCTGCTCAGATAGCGGTCCATCTGGAAGTCGTAGACCCGGCGGGCCTGCTCCGGGCCGAGGAGCTTCTCGGTCACCATCATGGCGCTGTAATTCGAGAGCGACTCCGACAGGAAGTCCCCTCCTCGCACGCGGGTGCTCCGCACCTGCCCACCCCACCAACTGTGCGCGACCTCGTGCGCCGTCCCGAAGAACGTGTGGTCGACCTGGCCTTCCTTGTTGCGGGTGATGAAATTCTGCTCCGCGAAGGCGATCGTCATCAGCATGGCGCGGCCGTTGATCGAATAGGGCGGGATCTCGACGACACGCAGATGGCGGAACTGGTAGGGTCCGAAAACCTTTGTGTAATAGTCGAGCGACGCCTTCATCCCCTCCATCATCCGGTCGACGTTGTACCGGTGCGCCGGGTGATGGAGGATCTGGAGCACGACGTCCTTCCACCGATCCTCGCGCACCGCGTACTTCGCCGAGAACACGGCGGTGCGGAAGGAGACCGGCGCATCGGTCCCGTAGTGGACGTAGCGTCGCCCGTTCTCCGTCCAGCTCCTGCGCAGCACGCCGGTGACGACCGCCGTCTGGTCCGCGGCCGTGCCCACGATCGCCTCGACGTGAACGCGGCCCTCGTTCCGCACGACCCCGTCGCCTCGCCTCGCCTCGACGTCGTCGGGCCCCGGCATCGGCGGCTGGGGCGCGAGACCGAAGCGCTTGCGGGCCGCGGCGTCGGGCAGCTCGAGCACCGGCTGGTAGCCGATGAACGGCAGCAGTCTCCGGTCGAAGTAGGTGCCGTTGCCGGCCACCGCGGTCTGGATCCCGCTGCCCCGGAAGCCGTGCGGCCGGTACACCGTGTCGAAGGAGAGCCGCAGCGAGCCCCCGGGCTCGAGCGCCCGCTCCAGCGCGAAGATCCGGTACCCGGTCTCCTCGTCCACGGCCACGGGCCTCGCCGCGCGGTCGAGCGAGATCGACCGGGTGTCGACGTCCCTATCGGTCACGACGTGAATCGAATCGATCGCCGCGCCGGTGCGGTTCACGAGCCGATAGGAGCCGCGCATGTCGACGGCCGGCTCGCCGGGATGGATCTCCAGGCGCAGATCCGCCGCGGTGAGGACCGGCTGCGGCGCGCGGTCGAACCGCTTGTACCGCCGCTCGTACTCGGCCTGCGACCGTCCTCCCTCGTCGCGCCCGCGGTACTCGTTCAGGACGTTCGTGTTGTAGAAGACGAAGCCACCCAGCGCGAGGATCAGCGCGGCCGCCACGCCGGCCATCCGGGTCGTCGAGCCACGGAGCCGCGCACGCGCTTGCGAGAGCCGGCGTCGCACGCCGGGCTCCCGGCCGCGCACCCAGAACAGGATCGTGACCACGCCGAGCAGCAGCGCCCACGCCGCCCAGTAGAGCTTGAACCACAGGAACGGCTCGATGTACGGGCCGAAGCCGTTCATGTCCGAGTACTTCCAGCCGGGGTCGCTGTTGTAGACCAGCATCCTGTGCATCCCCATCATGGGGGCGAGGACCTTGAAGGCGGACGCCAGCAGCACGACGATTTGGCCGACGTACTTCTGGTTCACGAGCACGTGGACCATCATCGCGAGCGCGGCGAGGAGCACGTGATCGACGAGGTTGAGCCCGAAGAGGACGCGGACGTACAGTCCGGGCTCGAAGTTGTGGTAGCCCTGCAGCGTCTGAAGCAGGAGGCCGCCGACCATGAACGCGGCGTTGAAGGCCACGATGATGGCGACGAGGGCCAGGAAGCGGCCGAGCAGCGCGATGCCGGTGGGCACCGGCGCGGCGTCGGCGATCTCGGCCGTCCCCACCTCGCGGTATTTCCACACCAGCTCGCCCGCGTAGAGGGCGATGACCAGCCAAGGGATGAGGGAGCTCCGCCGGGACAGGACCTCCGCGATCACGAGATGCGTGACCGGCCAGGTGGGCGTGTCGAACGCCGTGTCCCCCAGGTTCCAGCCCCAGAGCAGCACGAGGCCGATGGCCACGACGAAGATCACCTGGAACGCGCGGCCCGACACAACCTCCGCCAGCGACTGGCGTGCGATGGAGAGCGTCTGCCGCATCCGGGTCCGGAGCCCGAACACGCCTGCGGTCTGCGGAACCGCTCCTGCCCACCGTGCTTCCGACGGCGCGTCGATCGCGGCTCGCGAGCCCTTGCGCCGGCGGCCGCCGCCGTCCGCGTGCGCGAACCGGTACGTGCGGTGGAGCACGGCGAGCACCCCCGCCGCGATCGCGAACCAGAGCACGCGGTTCCAAACCAGCATCGTCGGAAAGCCGAAGAGCCGGGTCCCCAACTCTACCCGCGTCCAGTACCGGGTCATCGCCATGAGCGCGTTGATCCCGAGCGGGTCGGCCAGCGCCGACAGCACCGGGCTCTCGATGCCCATCCAGTAATTGGCGGCGACCATGTACCCGATGAAGAAGCCGGCCGCGCCGAGGTACACGGGAATCACCTGCCGGGCCAGCGCTCCGATCGTGAACAGGATGGCGCCGACCAGCACGAGGTTGGGCAGCAGGAAGAGCAGCACCGGTTGCAGGTACGCAGCGAGGCGGTTGGGGCCGACCGCGTCCGCCTCGGCGACCGTCACCGTGGCAACCCAGAATCCGAGCGGAAGTGCCCAGACCAGGATGGCGTTGATCGCCAGCGCGGCAAGGAAACGGCCGCCGAGGTATTCGGCCTTGCGAAGCCGCGTGGTGTAGAGAAGCGGATCCATGCCGGACGCGACGTCGCGGATCGCCGCATCGCCGAAGAGCCCCGCCGAGACCAGCAGCCCGAACAGGCCGCCGAACAACACGATGCCTTGAGCGACCTGTTGCGGCGAGTTCACCTTGATCACAGCGCTGCCCTCGCCAGTGGCGGCGAGGCCCCAGATCATGACGAGGAAAAGGAACGCCGCGTAGGCCCAGGTCGAGGGGCTGCGAAGGCGGTACCCGAGCTCGTATCGGAAGATTTCGCGAAGCCTCACGATACGGCCCCCGCCTGCGACGACGCCGCCCGGTGGCCGTGATGCCCCGCCATGACGCTGAAGTACACGTCCTTCATGTCCGGCTCGACGGCCTCGAACGCCGCGTCCGGCGACGCCTCGGCATAGACGTGCGCGATCGTCCGCCCTGCCATCAGCTTGGTCGAGATCACCGGGAGCTGTTGCTCCAGCGCGAGCAGCTCGTCCCGGCTCACGTTCCGGCGCCAGATGCGGCCTCGCAGCTCGTCGATTGCGCGCGACGGCTCGGCCTCCAGCAGGATCTCCCCGCGGTCGATGACGGCCACCCGGCTGCACAGCTCCTCGACGTCCTCGACGATGTGCGTCGAAAGGATCACGACGCTGTCCTCGCCGATCTCGCTCAGCAGGTTCAGGAAGCGGACGCGCTCTTCCGGGTCCAGCCCCGCCGTCGGCTCGTCGACGATGATCAGCTTCGGGTTGCCCAGCAGCGCGACGGCGACGCCCAGGCGCTGCCGCATGCCGCCGGAGAACGTGCCGATCCGCTGCTTGCGCACCTCCCACAGGTTGGTCCGCCGGAGCAGCGACTCGACGACGTCGCGCCTCGCCCCCGGCTCGACAAGGCCCTTCAGCACCGCGAAGTGCTCGAGGAGCCGCTCCGCGCTCACCCGCGGGTGGAAGCCGAACGACTGCGGCAGGTAGCCGAGCGTTTCCCGCACCCGCTCCTTCTGCCGGATCACGTCGATGTCGCCGAGGCGCGCCGATCCCGCGTCCGGCTCCTGGAGCGTCGCGAGAATGCGCATCAGCGTGGACTTGCCGGCGCCGTTCCGGCCGAGCAGCCCGAACATCCCCTGTGGAATGTCGAGGGAAATATCTTTCAACGCCTGCGTGCCGTTGGGATAAGTCTTGGACACGTCGCGAATGTTCAATTCCATGGTCGCTCTCACTTCACCACGTCGATGTTGTCGTCGTCGTCGCGCTCCTCCCAGTCGAGCAGGTGATACGGATCGATGCCGGCCAGGTCCGGCTTGCGAGGCACCGTCACCGTGATCGTCTGCTCGCCGGAGCGGATGCGATGCATCTTCACGTAGAGCGGCGCGCTCAGCTCGTCGTGGCCCCGCTCAGCGGCGCCGAAGACCCCGATCTCCACCCATTCATTCATCGGCACCTCGGTCTCGACGCTTGCGCTGTCGTACACCTTCTTACGCGCCAGCACGTCGAGCGTTACCTGCCACGTGCCTGCCTTCGTCTCGACCGCCGTGGCACGCTCCGTCTCGAGCTGCCAGAACGTGTTCACCTCGAACAGGTCGTGCAGCAGGGGCTTCAGCGAGTCCGGCGCGACCGCCTGCAGCTCCCGATAGAGGTCGAGCGTCGTCGCCAGCGGAGGCGCTCCCGAACGGTGCTTCTCGATCAGTCGTCGTAATGCAGTATTGACCCGGTCCTCGCCCATGTATTCGCTCAGCGCGTACAGAGCGAAGGGGCCCCAGCGGTAGGACATGTACGGGTCGAGCCCCCGGAGCAACGGCTCACCCCTTCGGATCGGCGGGTATGGATACGGCTGCCGCATGAAGCTCAGAAGCCGCCGCAGATGCTCCGGCCCCCAGGCGTTCTCCACGGCCTTCATCCCGTAATACCAGGCGACGCTCTCGGACATCACCGGGGCTCCCTCGACGTGTGCATACGGGACGGTCCACTGGTGCGCCGTCTCGTGTGCCACGACGGCGGAGGGGAGATCGAGGCTCTCCGCATTCGTCGGAGCCCAGAAGGCGAACCCCTCCTCATGGGTGATCATGCCGGCGTCGGCGTGCATGCCCGTGCCGAGGCCGGGACGCTCGACCACGCTCAGGTATCCGCGCGGGTAGGGGCCGAAGTGCTCGGAGTAGTAGTCCAGCGAGGCTCGCAGGCTGCGGAGCATGCGGTCCAGGTGCGCGGTGTGCCCCGGGTGATGGAAGACCTGGATCGTGACGGCCTGCCCTGAGCCTGCCGGAGGGTTCCACGTTTCTTCACGCACCGCGTAGTCGGCGGAGAAGAAACCGAGCTCGGTGCCGGAGTCATCGGTCGAGTAGTGGAAGTAGCGCCGCCCGCCTTCCGTCCACGTCCGGCGCAGCCGCCCCGGAGCGACGGCAACCTGGTCCTCGTCCGTGCCGAGGACCGCCTCGAACGCAATCCGCTCGGCCGATTCCGTCCGCGCCTCGACATCGTCGAGCGAAGGGACGACGGGCCGCACAGGGAGCCCGTGCTCGCGCCGGTCGCGGGCGCTGAGGAGCTCGCGGCTCCGCTGGTAGCCGATGGCCGGGAACCAGTTTCCGGTCGTGAAGTAGCTGCCGTTCGCGACGACGGACGCATCGACGCCCTCGTTGCGGAAGCCGCGCGGCTCGATGCGGACCGCGAAGTCGAGGCGCAGCGAGTCGCCGGGCTGGAGCGGCCTCTCCAGCGCGTAGATCCGATAGCCGCGGTCCGCATCCACGAGGACGAGTGAAGCCGTCCGGTCGAACGACAGCGCTGCGGGCTCGACTGCCGGGGACGGTCGACACGTGGATCGAGTCGATGGCGACGTCGCTGCCGTTCACGAGGCTGTACGACCCGCGAGCCTCGACGGCCCGCCGCTCGGGATGGATCTCGACGTGCAGGCGTGTCCCTGTCATCCGCGGCTGTGGGGCGCGCTCGTAGCGCTTGTAGCGCTGCTCATACCCGGCCTGCAGCTCCGTGATGTCGGAGGCGGACAGGTACTCGTTCAGCACGTTGGTGTTGTAGAAGATGAACCCGCCGAGCGCGAGGATGAGCGCCACCGCCGTCGTGGCCGCACGCGCCGTGGCCCCCGTGAGGCGAAGGCGCGCTGTCCGGAGCCGCGCCCCGATGCCCGTCTCCCTGCCGCGCACCCAGAGCAGCCGCGCCACCACCGCGAGCACCAGCGCCCACGCGGCCCAGTAGAGCTTGAACCAGGCCCAGGGTCCGAGGAACGGCCCGAACCCGCGCATCTCCGTGTAGGACCACCCGGGCCCATCGCCATAGATGAGCAGGTGGTGCTCGATGCCGAACAGGCGGGCAAGGGCGATGACCACGAAGGCCATGATCGCCACCAGGTGGCCGACGTACTTCTGGTTCACCAGCACGTGCACCACGAGGGCGAGCGCGGCGAACAGGAGATATTCCGGAAGGGTGAGCCCCAGGAGGATTGTCACGTACAGCCCGATCTCGAAGCTCGTCAGAGCCCAGGATCACCTGGGCGAGCATCCCCGCCGCGATCTGCAGTGCCGATCAACACGAAGAGCAGCGAGACCGAGCCCCAGGAACTTGCCGAGGAAGAGGACCCATTCCGACTCCGGCAGCGCATCGGTGATCTCCCCCAGGCCCGCATCCCGTTCCCGCCAGACCAGCTCCCCGGCGAAGAAGACGATGAGGAGCGGGATGATGACCCACGGGGTCATTTCAGCGGTCAGGGGCGCTGCCAGCTCGGTGATGACTCGCGCGGTCGTGGGAACCAGGGGGACGCCATTGAGCGACATCTGATCGACCACGAGGACGACCGCGAGCATCGGGATGCCTGCCAGCACGGCCAGCCCGGCCCAGCTCTTCGCGATCGACCGGAACGAGTCCCAGGCGACCGCCAGCGTCTGCCGCACCCCCATCCCGACGTCGAACCTGCGCGGGACTTGCGGGACGGAGATGGGCGTGCTCGCCGTGATGCCCGTCATGCCGATACCGGCAGGCATCGGCGCGAGCGAGCGCCTCGTCCATCGCCGCCGCCAGCCGCGGCCCGTCCGGTGCGCGAAGCGAAAGCGCACGTACGTGAAGGCCAGCACCCCCAGGCAGATCCCGAGCCAGAGGAGGCGGTTCCATGGCAGTGTGCCTTCCAGCGTGACGAGGCGCGTCTTCTTCTCGATCGACGTCCAGAGCGGCGCCAGCTCCCGAAAGAAGATCGTGATGCCGATCGGATCCACCATCTTCCCCAGGTCAGGCCGCGGCCACAGGATGAGGCTGCCGAAGATCCACGCCATGAAGAACATGAAGACACTTCCGAGATAGCTCGCCATGGTCCTGCCGCTCAGCGTCGCGAGGGCGAACTGGATCGCCACGGCGAAGAACGCGTTCGGCAGCGCGAGGAAGGCGTAGACCGTGAGATATGCCACGGGACGGAAAGGGCCGACCGCATCGGGATGCATGCCGGGCAGGTAGACGGCGAGCAGGCTCCCCACCTGGATCCGCGAGCACGATCAGCGCATTGAGAACGAACGCAGCCAGGAAGCGTCCCCCGAGGTAGTCCGCCTTGCTGATGGGCATGGTGTACGCGAGCGGATGCATCCCCGTCGCCACGTCCCGCGCCGCCGCCTCGCCCGTCACGGGCGCCGCCACCAGCAGCCAGATCAGGGAGGTGAACAGCGTGACCCCCGCGATCATGAATGGCGAGTTGATGTAGATGTCGTCGTAGAGCGCGTCGGCGACGAGGGCTTCTCTCGTGAAGAGGAACGCGAAGACGACGAGGGCGGAGAAGGAGAGCCACGGCCAGGCACGGCGTGCCTGGTAGGCGAGCTCGAAACGAAAAATCCCCCGGAGCTTCATCGCTACACCGCCGGCTCCGGCTGGTTGTTGCGTCGATCAGGGCGCCGGCCGATGTGCCTCGTCATGGTGCTGAAGTAGACGTCCTCGAGGTCCGGCTCGGCGGGCTCGAAGCCGGGGCCGGGCGCCGAGTCGCTGAAGACGTGCACTACGGTCCGCCCGGCGAGGAGCTTCGTGGAGATCACCGCATGCTCGCGCTCCAGGTCGGCGAGCTGCGACTTCGAAACCACGCGGCGCCAGATCCGGCCACGGAGGTCATCGACGGCGCGCAGCGGCTCCGCCTCCAGGAGGATCTCGCCTCTGTCGATGATCGCCATCCGCGTGCACAGCTCACTCACGTCCTCGACGATGTGCGTGGAGAGGAGAACGACGCTGTTCTCGCCCAGCTCGGAGAGCAGGTTCAGGAATCGCACGCGCTCCGCGGGGTCGAGCCCCGCCGTCGGCTCGTCGACGATCATCAGCTTGGGGTTGCCCAGGAGCGCCACGGCGACGCCGAAGCGCTGCCGCATGCCGCCCGAGTAGCCGCCCAGCTTCTGCTTGCGTACGTCCCACAGGTTCGTCTGCCGAAGAAGCGCCTCGACGACCTCCTTGCGCGCCCGACGCTCGCCGATGCCCTTGAGCAGCGCGAAGTGATCGAGCAGCTTCTCCGCGCTCACCTTCGGATAGACGCCGAACTCCTGCGGCAGGTAGCCGAGCGTCTTGCGCACTTCCTCCTTCTGGCTCACCACGTCGATGTCGCCGAGGCGGATGCTGCCTTCGTCCGGCTCCTGCAACGTGGCCAGGATGCGCATGAGCGTGGACTTGCCGGCGCCGTTGGGGCCGAGCAGGCCGTACATCCCGCAGGGGATGGTCAGATTGACCTGCTTCAATGCCTGCACCCCGTTGGGATAGGTCTTGGAAACGTCTCGTATCCGGAGCTCCATGTCGTGTCCTCGCTCGATGAAGTGCTTTGCGGCACAAAGCACGAGGCACTTTACACGACAAAGTGCCAAAGTCAAGGGGTCTTATGATCACCGTAGACTATGGCCAGATTGTGTCGGTGGTGAAGCGACGGAAAGGCCCGGAGATAGCACCCTCTCGGCCGATCGGCGCCCAACGGTGTCTGAGTTGAGACGATGCGCCGTTATTCTGTCGCATGTCCTGAAACAACGGCAGCACTCGCCTCGACTTCCACGAGCCACTGCAAATCGGCCAGGGCGGCCACGCCTACCAGGGAGAGCGCGGGAAGATGACTCGCACTGAACCTCGAGGAGATGGCGCGGGTGATCAAAGGAGCGTACGCAGGCTGATAGTTGACAACGAAAATCGTCAGCTTGACGACATCGCCCCATGCCGCCCCGGCTGCCGCCAGTGCAAGCTCGAGATTCTTGAGTGCGCCGTCAAGCTGCGCCTCCAGACCGCCGTCACCTGCGAGCTGCTTGTGGACGTCCACTCCAACCTGGCCAGCCACATGAATGTGACGAAGCCCCGCATGCTCAACCACAACAACCTGGCCGAACGTGTGTGACCAGTCGGGCAGTTCCTTTGGATTGAGATGCTTGAGAGTTATAGGCCGATACAAGTATCTCGAGAGCATCTGCTCTCAGGGGTTTTGCAAGATCAAGGGTAATGATCGGGTTGTCTACCGTTTCTGGAGGTGAGCGGCGGCGTTAGACGTCCGCTCGACCGACCGCGCTAGGCGCGCCATCAACGCATAAATCCCAATGCCTCCTTAAAGAACGCTTCGAGGCTCTGTGGATTCACTACCGCTATCGTCCGGGTGAACTCTGCCTGCAAGATATCTGCAATGGATTTACCGCTATGCGAGCTCCCCAGCGTGTGCCTCAAACCTGGACTTTGACTATATTGATAATATAGCCAGTCAACTTCTTGGATGATAACGTCCGCCAAATCGACATGCCCATTTTCTAGATTGGCCCCACCAAGATCCAAGTTTGTGGTACGGAGCGACGCTGTGGTAAAAACAACCGGCACTATGGAGGTTGGGTCATTTATGGCTAGAAGCGGGCTATTGCTCTTGAGGAAGTGCACGAAACCATTGACAGATCGAAGCACTTGGGTTGCGGCACCCTCGATTCCTCCTCTGCCGTGACCATATTGATCCCCGGCCTTATCGCTTTTAACTTCGACCGCTA
Source organism: uncultured Holophagales bacterium (assembly GCA_963842525.1). GTDB lineage: Bacteria > Acidobacteriota > Thermoanaerobaculia > Multivoradales > UBA5704 > UBA5704. The sequence goes on along the minus strand of CAWJGT010000003.1, from coordinate 1,009,781 downwards.
CATGAAAGACCTCCTTTGAAGATCCGACACGGTCGACGCTTGTCTGAAAACTACTCCGGCCATCGGACATCACCGACTCGGCAAAAATCCACTCTGCCGAATCCGGAGGAGTCACGTAGGGCGCCTTCACGAACGCCCACTCTGATAGAGATGGGTTTACTCTCTTGCACTCACAAACGATATAGACGGATCTAACGATGTGCTTTAATACAATATCAACTCTCGTGTGCTCCCCCCGCACTTCTACAGGAAGCTCGACCGCAGCCAGCTGCCAAGGAAAGGCACGCCCATCCTGCAGAAGTTCATCCATCTTCCTAATGATGGCATAGTGTAGGCCATACCCATGACTATTGAGTACCTTTTGGAGAGCGCTCTTAATGCTTGAGTTCGACATCAATGTAGCTCCGCGGTGCCCCTAACGTTTTGACGCTGCGGGCGGCGAAGCCGACCGTCCGGTGGAAGCGTGGGTTCGGCGGTTGGAGTCTGCCGGTTCTACAGATCCTTTGTTCGCCACTGCATCTGGTATATAAAAGTCGGTAATCTGGCTTACAATTTTCGTTGTCTCGTAGAAGTCATCGGCCAGTTCGTAGAGTTCTTTCGATGTAACTGGGCAGTCCGGGACCCCGGGTCTTCCGGATCGTCTAATATCTGGCCCCTTAGTCTGAGCGTAGGTTCTGCCGTGCACAACATCATTGCGCCGCTTGAATAGTGACTTGCCCCCCCTGAATGCGTGGGTTACAACAAGCAAGTGGTCAATGCCGAGTTCTGTGCACCGGTTCAGGCAGTACTCTAACTTTTGGGCTGGCCACTTCGGAATTGGCGGCTCAGCAATAGAAGCCCCAAGGCTTTTGAGCACCTCTGCGCACCTGTCAACCTCTTCTTCCAGGTAAGCAGAATGAAGGGTCACGAAACCGAGTCCTCGAATAATGTCTCCATCGTCTCCTGCGACCATCGGAGGTGCCCTCCTTGTTGCCGGGAGCGGGTGACGAGCCTCAGTCCAAGCCGAGGTGCTTCTTGACCTCTGCGAGGGAGTAGGTCTTCTCTTCGCGAGACCTCTCGTCGAGGAATTCCATGAACTCCTTGTTGTTCCGGAGAGACTCCAGCTCAGCCTCGAAGTCCTCGACCTCGGACGATACGATGAATTCCTGGCCCTCTGGAGTCCTGAGAAGGATGGTGTCTTCCTGTGCAAGATCCAGCAGATCCTCCAGGTTCGAGATGGCAGTCGAGTTCGACCTTTTTCATAGCCTGGTCTCCTTGCCGCGGATCAGGAGACGGTCACGTTCCTTCCGGCCAACCGCCTTGATCAAGACGATCCTACTCTCGATCTTGACGTCATAGAAGACCCGAAATGACCCGATCCGCAATTCCCAGGAAGCAAGCTCGTTGGGGCGGAGTGGCTTCCGGTTGAGGGCCGGCCGCAAAGGCTCCGCTGACAAATAGCGTTCAGCCTTCTCCAAGACGTAGCGCCGCAAAGGCTTCTCCAAGAAGCGCAAGTCCTCGCGGGCACTCTCCGTCATTTCGAGCTGGTACATAGCTACAGTACTGCACCTCCGGATAACGTCTCTATACTATCAAATTGCCGCGCTCCGGGAAACCAGTGTGGCCAGATTGTGGCCGGTGGTGAAGCGACGGCCCGTGACCTAGCGCCCGCCGAGCGGCGGGTACATCGCCGGCGGGCGGTCGAAGTCGACCTGCTCGACGTCGGTCCAGGGCACGTACTCGGGGCGCTGACGGCCGTCGACGAAGATCAGCATGCCGGCATTCCCCTCGCCGAGGTCGCCGGTGCGCTCGAGCTGCAGCTCCTCGCCGTTATGGAGGGTCACCCTGGCGCGCTGGGCGCCGCGCTCTTCGCGGCCGGGGGGCACGATCGAGGCGATCAGGCCGAAGGGGATGGTGTAGTCCACGCCCTGGGATGGGGCGTCGAGCGTCTCGGTGGTCTCGCTCTCGTCGAGGTCGTAGACCAGCCGGCCGGCGAGGCGGCGGCCGGCGCGGGTGGTGACGCTGCCCGTGAGCGGGCGCCCCGGCGGGAAGTCGCCGTAGGCGGGGCCGTGCTGCCGCCGCCGGGGCTGAAGTCGACGCGCTCGAAGGCGTCCCAGGAGATCAGCACCCGGCCGTAGCGCCGGTCGTCGACGTAGATCCCGCGGTTGCCGTCGCCGACTTCGTGGGTGCCGGAGAGCACGATCTCGCGGCCGTCGAGCAGCGTCACCAGGGAGCTGTCGCGCGAGCGGCGCGCGATGGAGCGGATGGTGTCGAAACGCAGGCTGAGCTCACCGTCGGCGGTGCGGCCGTCGAGCTCGTCGGAGCCGACGCACTCCTCCCGGTTCCACTGGACGAAGCCGGTGAAGTCGCCCTGCCGCGTGCGCACCGTACCGTGCAGCCGGTCGGGGGCGGCGCCCAGCCGCGGCGGTGGGGAGGAGCTCGATCGTGCGGATCCGCAGACTGTCGAGGTCGACGACGCCCCGCCTGCCGTCCCACACCCGCACGCCGTCGTCGAAGTCGCTGGCTTCGAAGCGGTCGAGGTCGAACACGGTCCCGCTCTTGAGAGTCACCCGCACGTCACGGCCGCGCGCCTCGATGCGCGCGATGTCGCCGAAGCGCGCCATGAAAGGCCGGCCGAGCGTCGCTCTGGCGCTCCCTGCCGGCGATCTTGAATCCGAAGATCTCGATCGGGCGGCGCTCCTTGGGCAGCCGCTCTGGCGGCACGTGGGCGAGCCCAGGGGTTCTCGTGTCTTGAAGCCGTTGAAGTAGTCGCCCCAGAACGCCTCCTCGTCGCCCCCCCAGCGCAGCCGCCCCTCGTAGGTGGCGCCGTCGACGGTGGTGATCCGGCCGTAGAGGAACCCCTGGGGGGTCTCCGCTGCCGGGTGGGTCTCCGCCGCCGCCGGCGTGGTTGAGGGTGTGATCGCGGGCGATGTCGCCGCGGCGGGGTGGACGTCCTGGTTGAGGGCCCGGTAGCCGGCGGCGAGGGCGAGGAGGACGAGCACGGTGGCGAACGCCCCGCCGGCGATCGTGGCTTTTGTCATGGTCGGCTCTCCCCCAGAAGACACGAGTCTCATGCCGCGTTGCGGCCTGCCTGTAGCGCCGCAATGTACTTTACTCCGCAAAGTTATGCAAGCAGAGATCTTCAGGTTTCATGGGATTCTCCATTCCTACGCTATCTTTGGCCGCCATGGACCTGCATGAGCTCCTGGGCGACATCGACATCTATCTCCTCGATCAGCTCCTGAAGGGGCGGATCACCCCGGGCATGAGTCTGCTGGACGCCGGTTGCGGCGGGGGAAGGAACCTGATTTGGTTGCTGCGCTCAGGTTACGAGGTCTTCGGAGTCGACGACAATCAATCGGCGGTGCACCAGGTTCGAAGCTTGGCGGCCGGCCTCGCGCCGACGCTGCCTCCGGAGAACTTCCAGGTCAGCCCTCTGGAATCCCTGTCGTTCGCCGCCGAGAGCTTCGACGTGGTCGTGTGCAGCGCGGTGCTTCACTTCGCGAGAGATGAAGAGCACTTCCATCGCATGCTCGATGAGATGTGGCGTGTCCTCCGCCCAGGTGGCCTCTTCTTCGCTCGACTGGCGTCGACCATCGGTCTGGAGCAACGCGTCCGTCCGCTGGCAGGAAGGAGGTATCAACTGCCGGACGGATCACAGCGATTCCTGGTGGACGAGGAGATTCTCCGCCGGACGACCGACCGGCTCGGGGGGATCTGGCTCGACCCCCTGAAGACCACACTCGTCCAGAACCTCCGGTCCATGAGCACCTGGGTGCTTCGGAAGGGAACGATAGCGGATAACGTGGGCGCGTAGCTCGTCGGCTGCAGCGGCGTGTTGGGCGACCTCCTCCGGCTGCGAAACCACGTCGCCACAACAATTACGCCAACAATCGCGGCCATCACCCCCCCTGCGGCGAAACTGCGCCTCCCCCAGATCCGGGCCAGTTCAGTTACGTTGCCATCCGTGGACACCTTGCGGATCCGCAGGTACGGGCCTATCGCCAGATCACCAAGAATCGCAAGCGGCATCCGCAAGTGCTCCAGAACGTACAGCCCGTCAATGCTGGGCGGGCGGCCGGAGAGACCGGCAGCCCGCCGCGATGCGCTCCCCCACTGACGGCCCTATGACCGCGCCCCGGCCTCTTTCTTGATGGTGTCGCTCAACGCTTCGTTGATTGGGTCACGCTGGGGGACCTTCGCTCCCAGTGCCTCGTCATACCTCTTCTTGAGCTCTTTGTCGGATCCGGGGGCGGGCCCTTAGGCAGCTCATTGTTCGGATCCTTGAACGGGTCGAGCGCGCCATTGAGATACAGGTTCACGAGCTGGTCCACACCCACGAAGAGCTCGCCTGGCGCTTTGCCCTTCGCGACGCTGATCGCCGACTTGAATACGCCGGCGTAGAAATAGTTCGCCTCCGCGGCGAGGATTCCGAAGTTGCCGGAAAGCATTCCGTTGACCTGGTCCTTGGGGGCGGGGTTGGGATCGCCGTTCCCCCAATTCACGAGGACGTTGTTGAACGCATGAACGAAGGTCCTTTGCGAGCTACGTGGCGAGCGCCGCCGGACGTTTTCGAAGTAGTTGCGGTACACCGTCGCATAGGCATTGGTTTTTTGATCCGGGCCCCCCTCTTTTTCACCAGCCCCATGGATCCCCAGTGCGCCGTGGTTCCTGTGGTCTTCGCCGGTCGGGTTCCGGTCATGGAAGTAGCAGTGCGAGACGGTGATCAGGAGGGGCGGCTCGCCTTTCTTGTCTCGGGTGTTCGAGGTAATGTTCAGGTCGAAATACGCCTCGAAGGAGCAGTGATCAATCCAGAATCCTGTCTTCCCGCGTCCCTTGGTGGCGTCGATCGAGATGGTATCTCGCGGCTTGCTCTCCCCGTCGGAGTCGAATCGCAGGTCGGTCAACCAGATGTTATCAGCCTTTGTACAGTCGAAGACCAGATGGTTCCCGTTGATGACGGCGCCGCCTTCAGTCCGGATGGTGAGTTTCTTGGCGCTAACGACCAGGTCGGTCTTGTTCGGATCGATGTCCGTTGTGATCACGATCTCCGTCTCGCGCCCTTTGGCTCCATTGGCCTTGTCGATGGCTTCCGCCAAGGTACCCGAGCCGCTGTTCTTCCCCTTGGTGACCTCGATCCGGACGGGATTCTTGCCACCGCCTGTCACATTCTGTCCAAAGCCCATCGCGCTCATTTCGCTCCTCCTCGGGTTTTCTGTTAATTGCGTTCTCCACGCCCTAAGCAGCCATAGTGGTCTGGCTGACCTGGCCGCTCGCAGGGTCGAGCTGCTGGACCTGGACAGTCTGGCCCGCGCGACACAGGTTGGTCGTTGCGGCCCATCGAGAGCCCTGTGGCGTTTCTGACCGCCGTTCCGGCGCGCCTCGCGAGCCGCTTCGTCTCAGGAGTGAGGCGCCGGCGCAGTTTGTTCCAAGAAATTTTTGGGCGGCCGGCTGTCAGTCGCCGGGCCGCCCCAACAGGGAGGGAGAGAGGAGGGGCGGAGGGGCTCTAGCCTAGCCGTCGCCAGGCCAAGGCCCTTGATCTTCGGCAGTCCAGGACCCCGCGATCAGACCCTCCGTCGTCATGAGCTTAATGCACAGCACCATGCGGATCTCGTAGCCGTCCACCTTGATGGTATCGGACCCTGTATCATACCGCCCGTTGAAAGTAGTCGTAGCGCCCTCTCTGCTACAACTGACTGTCACGTCGTTGGACTCACCAAGCTTTACGGGAAATGTGACATCATCTCCCACCTGGCACGGCGGGTCCCCTTCGACATGGATGACTTTCCATATCCTGCCTGCATAGTCGACGAGTGGCATGATCTGTTTCTCCTTGTTATGAGTGACTCTGCTCACTGCCAGTCCCCCTGGAGAACGAAGGCTCCCCAGTAGGCGGGATCGCGGAAGCGGTGCTGGCGTGCGAGGGAGAGACGGGCCTGGCGGAGCGCCGCGGCGGGCCGCAGGCCTTCGGCCCACATACCACGATAGAGCTCTGCCATCAGTGTCGCCGTCGCCCGGTCGTCGATCCACCAGAGGCTCGCGACGACCCGCGGCGCTCCCGCGTAGAAAAAGCCGCGGGTGAGGCCGAGGAGCCCTTCGCCACGGATCTCCTTGCCCAGGGCCGTCTCGCAGCCGGAGAGCACCACGAGGTCGGCCGCAAGGTCGAGGTCGTAGATGTCGCGCAGGCGGAGGAATCCTTCCTGGGGTTTCCCGGCCGGATCGACCTGGGAGAGGGCGAGGCCCGAGAGCTCCGGCCGCTCCGCGTCGAAGATGCCATGGGTGGCAAAGTGGATATACCGAAAGTCGCGCAGGCCTCCGGAGAGGACGAGATCGCGGTTGGCTGCGAAGTCGAGCCTGGTGGTGACCGCACCCGGTCCGGCCAGGGCGGCGATCGTCAAGGCTTCCTGTCGGGAGAAGCGGAGACGCGGCAGGAGGAGGCCGTCCAAGCCTGCGTTGCGCCGCTCGACCGCGGTCGGATTTCCGTTCTTTGCAACGCGAGGATCGTCCGGCTGGAAGACCGGGTCGGCGAGCACGATGGCGAGATCGCGGGCCGGCGGCCTCCGGGCGAGCTGCCGCCGCTCGGCCGCCAGGACGGACGCCGACGGCAGCACGACCACCTCGTGCTGCTCGAGGAGGAGCCCTCGCCCAGGGTTCACACCCTGGGCTACCGAATGGCGCCCTCCGGGCTCGGGCAGGACGTCGAAGGGGATGTAGCTCAAAGCTCCGTCTGGCACGATCGCCAGACGACGGTCCCCGAGATCGCCCGCCACCGGACCGAGGAGCACGCGGCTGAGCGTCTGCCCGATGCGCTCCCGCTGATCATCGCCGTCCGGAGCGGGCGTGCTCAGGGCCTCGTGGAAGGAGCGGGCCTCGCGCTCGATCTCCTCCCGCCCGGGCAGGACGAAGGAGCGCAGACCGGCCGCATCGACCGCCCAGAGAAAGCTCCGCCCGGTTCCGAGGGAGTATTCGAGCAGGAGCGTCCCGGAGTCGAGGAGCGCCTGGATCTCGCTCGTGCTCGCAGCGCCGGGATGGGTGAGGTCGGCATAGCGCGGGTTTTTCCGCCGTATTTCGGCGTCGAGGTTGTCCAGCTCGGCCCGGATCTGCTCGCTTTCGATCTCCAGGGTCCTGCTCTCTTCCTGCCCCCCCTTGCCGCGGCCGAGGAGGATCTGGAGCCGGTCCGTCTTCAGGGCCAGGCGGCGTTCGAGGTCGTGCTGCCGCGCCGCGAGAGCCGGATCGACGCCGCTCCGGATCGTGGCGCCGCTCTCGCGCAGGACGTCGAGGAGCGAACGGGCGCGCGCCTGCTCGCTCGCCTCGAAGGCGGCCCGGTCGAAACCCTGGCCGGGCCGCGCAGCGGCCAGGCGCATCAGGAGATCGACGCGGAGCTCATAGGCGTCACTGCGGGAGCCGCGAAAGACGGCGCGGAGCTCGGGGTTGCCCAGGCGCGTGCGCAGTGATTCGTGAGCTGCGATGGCGACTTCGGCATCGCTCGCCGCCTTGTCGAGCTCCCCAAGGTCCCGCAGTGCGGCGGCCCGCTTGGCGAGGGCCACGGCCTCATTGGCGCGGTCGCCGGCGGCGCGCAAACCGAGAATGGCTTGTCCGAAAAACGGCAAGGCCTCAGCAGCCTGACCGGTGTCGGCCAGGACCTCTCCCTTGTGCCCCAGGGTGGTGGCCTCGCCGGGCCGGTCGCCGGTCTGGCGCTGCAGGGCGAGCGCCTTGTCGAGCTCGGCGAGCGCCTCGGCGGAACGGCCGGCCTTTGCCAGGGCCTGGCCGAGATAGCTGCGGCTGGTCCCCTCGTTCCGCGCATCGGACGTGGCGCGGGCCACCTCGAGGGCCTGCTGATAGAAAGGAATCGCCTTGTCAGGCGCGCCGCTGCGGCTCTCCAGTCGGCCGAGGTTGTTGAGAGTCGCGATCTCGCCGCGCCGATCCTCGACGGCCCGCCGGAGCGCCAGGGCCTGGGTCAGATAGAGCCGGGCTCTGTCCATCTCGCCGATGGCCATGTAGGCGACCCCCAGGTTGCTCAGAGTGGCGGCCTCCTGCCGGCGGTCGTCCAGGGTCGCGAGGATCTCCCGGGCCTCGCCGTAGGCCTTGAGCGCTTTGTCGATCTCACCCAGGCTGCGGTAGAGGACGGCAAGGTTGTTGAGCGCCTGGGCCGCGCCGGCCCGGTCGCCGGTCTTCCGGCGAATCTCCAGCGCCTGCCGGTAGCTCTCCTCGGCCGGCTGCGGCTCGCCCAGGTTGAACCAGGCGAAGCCGAGGTTGTTGAGAGCCGTGGCCTCGTCCCTCGTCTCGCCGAGCTGCCGATAGAGCGCCAGGGTCTCCCGATAGCAGGCGAGCGCCGGCTGGATGCCGCTGCGAGCGTGCAGGACCAGGCACTGGTTGTTGCGCAAATCGGCCTCGTGGTAAGCCAGACCGAGACGGCGCGCAAGATCGAGGCCGTGCGCGAGAGCCTCGTCGGCAGCAGGAAGCTCGCTCATCTCCCAGAGGGTGAGCCCGAGGTCGGTCCAGGCCTGCACCTCGCGTTCGGGCCGGTCCAGCTCCTGCCAGCGCGACACCGCCTCGCGATAGAGCTCGACCGCCTGCCGCTGCTTCCCCAGACGATGATGGACCTCGGCGAGGGCCGCGATCACCTCAGCCTCACCCGGCCGGTCACCGGCAGCCTGGAAATGGCCGCGCGCCTCCTGGTAGGCCGCCAGGATCTTGTCGAGGCTGCCCGTGGGCTCGCGGCGCAGGATCGTGCCCGCCTGCGTCATCGCGGCCAGGCCTGAGACTCGCTCGCGATCGGCCGCGGGAATCTCGTCCAGGCGGATTACACAACGGCCAGGCCCGACTCCCCTCCTCTCGGCACGCACCTCGACCCGATAGGTGCCCGAGAAGGCAGGACGGAGAAGAACGTCCTCGATCCCCCAGCGGTCCAGTGGAGAATCGACCGCAACGAGGCTCTCGCCGTCCGGCCCGCGCACGTCGACCACCAGGTGGATCCCCCGCTGCTCGACCGCGAGCAGGTAGATGCTGCCTGCGGCAAGCTCGGCCTCGAAGACCTGGGATGAGCCGGCAGCAAAGTCGCGCTCAAGCTCTGTACCGGGAGAAAGAGGGATTGCAGCCGGAGGCGCCTGCGCGCTCTCACCGCCGGCTGCCAGAGCGAAGAGCGCGGCGAGAGCTGCCCGTCGGAAACCTCGACTGCGTCGCATGCCACCCCTTTTGGAGGCCCGGCGTGCTGCGCGCCGCCGGTCTGATCGACTTCAGAGGAACAAGACGGCGCTAGTGTACGCTGCGAGAGAGATGCGTCAAGGCCGGAGAAGCCCGGCGATGAATCGCCGGGCTAGGAACGGCGCCCCATGAATGGGGCTTTGAAGCCGGGTTCACCCGGCGCTATTCCTAGCCCGGGCATTCATGCCCGGGCGGGTTTGTCGATGGCCGGCCTGGCGTGGCGTCAGGCCTGGCGTGGCTTCAGGCGACCTCGGCTCCCCGCTCAACCAGAATCTCCCGTAGGACCGAGCGATGGCAGTGTGCTTCGTCCTCGCAATAGCACCCCACCGAAAAATTCACCTGGTGCGAGAACGCCGCGAGGAGGTCCAGAACCTTCGCAGTCTCCGACCTGGCCATTTCAGCCCGGTACTTCCGCGAGAAGGCTTCCCACTCGCGGGGCGTGGTGACCGCCTGAGCCTCCTTGACCAACTCGGCGCTCGGTGCCAGGTTCGGGAGCCACACGTCATACCAGTTTTCGGCCGCATGACGCTCCTTCGGCACTCCCCGTGGAGGCCGCCGCACGGTCCCGATGCGCAGCCCCTCGCCTTTTGCTCTCTCGCTTCCCAGTCGAACAACGCAAATGCTCATAGCCGATTAGTGTAGCGTAGATGTCGACGAAGATCCGTCAAGGTCTGACGCGAGGGCTGACGCCCCGGGTTGTCCACTACTGAGCTTCCAACCCGGGGCGTCTCGATAGCCTTTCTCAGTGGGTCGTGCTCTTGAGCGCCGCGACCTCTGCCTGGACCTCCGTCAGCGTGGTCCGCAGCTCTTTCACCAGCTCGAGCAGGTAGATGGAAAGCATTTTGTAGTGCACGCCCAGAGGCTTGCCTTCGTCATCGTAGGCGACGAGGTTGTGGAGATCCGCCGCGTCGACTTCTTCGGCGGTGTAGCCGATCCCGCGGGCTCCCGTGTCCTTGTAGGCGAATGCCCTGGGCTCGAGGAGCAAAACCTTGTGGAAGTCGTCCTGCAGAGGCTGGATGTCCTCCTTGAAGCGGGCTGAGGAATTCTGCGGGCTCACGTTCCCGTTGCCATCGATCACGAGGTCGACGGTTCCCCCGCTCGGCTGCTGAAGAAGAGGCATCTGAACGCCGCCCTGGGGCAGGAGAGCGAGGATGGTTCGGGGGGTTCCCTGCCCGCTCGTGCCTGGCGGCAGCAGGTTGAAGGCCATCGTGGCGACATAATCGCCCTGATCGACGACCTGGATCTGAGCATTGGGAACGAGCGTGGGGTCCGAATATGTGGCAGGGCACGCTCGAAAAGGGCGCGGATGCGCTGCCAACGCTCGGGAGCCGGCTCGCCGTCCCGCTTCATCCCATCGGCGCCGCTTGGAGGGTGCGGTAGAGGAAGGACCGCGCCGCGCGCCAGTCCCGCTGCACGGTCCGCTCGGAGAGCTGCAGCTCCTCGGCGGTCTCCTCCAGGGTAAGGCCGCCGAAGAACCGCAGCTCCACCAGACGGGCCAGCCGCTCGTCGGCCTTGGCCAGCGTGCGGAGCGCCTGGTCCAGGGCCAGGATCTCGACCGCCTTGGCCTCGACCTGGAGCAGAGACGAATCGAAAGCGACCTGCTGGCCGGCACCGCCCCGCTTCAGGGCCGCATGCCGCCGGGCGCGGTCCACCAGGATGTGCCGCATGGCCATTGCCGCCGCCGCGAAGAAATGGCAGCGGTCCCCGGCCGGCGGCTGTCACCCCGCTAGTGATGCGACACGTGGTCATAGCTGATCACCCGCGAGATCTGCCAGACACCGTCCTTGTTCTGCCAGAGCATGACGAACCTCGCAACGCCGCTGTCCTCGCCACACTTCTCATACTTCCTGGAGTCACAGAAGCGATGCTCGCCGATCTCGACCGCGCCATAACCCTTGAGCTGATAGACCTCGAGAGTCCCTGCAACGAGCTCCCGGCGCACCTTGCCGCAGATGTTCTGCTTGACGGCATCGACCGACGCCTGCCGTGACCGGCTCAGCCCGGTCTGATCGTGGTAGAACTCCAGATCTTCCGTGAGGAGCGAGCCGATCTTCTCCAGGTCGCACCGGTTGTAGGCATCGAAGAATGCGCTGTCCAGCGACGAGATGGTCCGAAAGAGCTCGGCCTGGACTGCCGGATCTGGCGGGGGCTGGGCGTCGACCCGGGCCGCCGGCGCCGCGAGCAGGGACAAGAGCAGCAGCACGTTGCGTGCGAAGAGCTTCTTCATGGAATCCTCACTTTCTTCGGTATCGCATTCAAAGCGCGCATTCAGTGCGGCCCTACGCGCGTGAGGATCAGAAGGTTTCGGGCCGGATCCTCACGTCGCGAAGCGGCGTGCGGAGCGTTCCTTCGCCCTGGCGGCCTCCTCGTCCCGGTCCTTCGGCGGTGCGCTCGTTTCGAGGCTGCTGAGGAGATCGGCTGAGATCCTGGCAATCTCGTCGACAGCGGCAAAGAACGCGGCCTCGTTCGCCTTGGACGGCTTGTTGAAGCCAGTGATTTTTCGCACGAACTGCAACGAAGCCGCGCGCACCTCTCCCTCCGTCACCGTCGGCTCGAAGTTGTAGAGGGTCTTGATGTTCCGGCACATGAGGCCACCTCCTATGGCCCAAGGTACCCGAAGGCCGAGGATGGACGCAAGGCCGATGGCATACACTGAGGACATGCATGACTCGGTCTGGTCGTGGACCCTTACCGACTTCCGCGACCGCACGGCGTTCCCGAGCCCGACCCCGAGCGGCGCCTCGGCGGCATGCGTCTGCGCCGCCCTCGGGCTCGGGCTTGTCCTGATGGGACTGGAGATCACACGGAAAGGGGCTGATACGGAGCTGGCCGCAGCCCTCGACCCGCTGCTGCATTCAGGGAACGAGCTCCTCGCGCGCCTCAGCGCTCATGCGGACCACGACATCGCGGCCTACAAGGAGTTCATGCAGGCCCTGGCCCTGCCGAAGGGAACCGCCGAGGAGAAGGCTGCCCGGAGCGAGCAGATGCAGAAGACGCTCGCTGCCGCCACGGAGTCACCGCTCGCGGCCGGACGCGACATCGCCGCGGCTCTCGACATTGCCCGCCAGGCGGCAGGCCATTGCAAGCCGCAAATCCTCGGTGATGTCCTCGCGGGAGCCGACCTCCTCTCGGGAAGCCTCGCGGCCGTCCTGCGCAGCGTGGACAGCAACGTTCCAGGCCTCTCCGACCTCCAACTGCGGGAGCGCTTTGCACAAGAACGGGCAGCGCTCGCCGAATCTGAGGACGATTGACATCAAGTCAGCTCTTCCTGGCCGCGGCTTCTGCTTGCGCAAGCATTTCGTCGAGAGCCTTCCTGTCCAGCAGGCGCCCCCCGATCATGACCGCGTCGATCTTTGAGGTATTGCGACTATCGATGAGCGGATCGGAGCTGAGAATCACCAGATCCGCAAGCTTGCCTGCCTCGATGCTCCCAAGGTCTTTGCGGAGTCAGCCCCGCTTGCGCCAGCAATTCGAGCTCATGCTGGAGGCCGAAACCGGGAAGCAACGTCCCGGTACCCACTCCATCCGTCCCGGCAAGGATCTGTACCCCTGCGCGGCCGAGGCTGGCTTCGCGGTCGCGGAAGCCACTGCGGCGGAGAAAAGCCCTATTCTTCGCCGCTTGCCCCCTCTTGCCGGGGTGTCGGGCGGTTCCCCATGGCCCAACGCTCGAGCCAGGCTTCGCAACCCGCCGGTTCGTCTCCACAGGCAGCCCCTCTTGACACCCCGCTTCCGCGGGTTACAATACGCCCCGCATCACCGGTTTTTGCTCTCTTACAGGTTGGAGTCGGCAGGTGTCAGCGGCTCCGAATGTCGTCGGCATGAGCAGGTCAAAACGGCACCGCATGATCCTCTTCGACCCTCCCGAGCACGCCAAGCTGCGGGTTACCCTGATCCTCGCGGCCGTTTTACTCCTCTTCTCGTACTTCAACACCCCCGCCACCGCCGCCGAGAAGGCCGAGGCGGGCGGCGGCGGCGAGGCCGTCGAAGCGCTCGGCGGCTCTCTCGACGCGCTGGAGGCGAAGCTCGCCGACAGGCGGCAATGGCTCTCGACCATTCCGGCGATCGCTCCCGTCAAGGGAATCCTCACCAGCGGCTTCGGCTACCGCAGGGGCCCCTTGACGCGCGGGCGCGGCCTGCACCAGGGGATCGACATCGCCGCCGCCCTGGGCCAGGCGGTCCAGGCCACCGCCGACGGGATCGTCGTGCAAGCCGGCGTGGCGGGCCGCCTTGGCAACGCCGTCTACATCTCGCATGGGTATGGCATGACGACCCGCTACGGCCACCTTTCGCGCATCGACGTCCTGCCGGGCCAGCAGGTCAAGCGCGGCGAGGTGATCGGCCGGGTCGGCAACACCGGACGCTCGACCGGTCCCCACCTCCACTACGAGGTGCGCCTCGATGGCGAGCCGGTCGACCCTCTCGCCTATATGCTCGACGACGGTGGCACGCCGTCCAACGTGCTGGCGTCCGCCGCCCCGCTGCCCGCCGCCGCTCCTCGAACCGCACGTGATCTCGCGCGCGACGGCGAGATCGTGTTCGTGGGAGTGGGTGATGTCATGATGGGCTCGACCTTCCCCGACGCGACGGGCGGTCGGCTTCCCCCCGACGACGGGGTGGGGATGCTGGCCGAGGTGACACCTCTCCTGGCCGCCGCGGATCTGGCGTTCGGCAACCTCGAGGGGCCACTGCTCGAGGGCGGCACCACCGCCAAATGCCCGCAGGAGTTCGAACCGGTGCTACGCGTTCCGGGTGCCGACCCGTTACGGCAAGCACCTCAAGGACGCCGGCTTCGACGTTTTGAGCCTGGCCAACAACCACGCCATGGACTTCGGCGACCGGGGCCGAGAGAAGCTCGAAGAAGGTGCTCAGAGACCTCGGCGTCGTTCACTCCGGAGCGGAGGTCGGCGATATCGGCCAGCTCACCGTCAAGGGAAAAGAGGTCTCGGTGCTGGCGTTCTCGACCGGGGCGTACTCCTACAACCTGAACGACATCGAGACGGCTCGCCAGGCGGTCTCCTCCCTGGCGGCCGAGAGCGATATCGTGATCGTGTCGTTCCACGGCGGGGCCGAGGGGGCCTCGCGCCAGCACGTGCCTCACGGCGTCGAGGAGTTCTACAGCGAGAAGCGCGGCGACCTCCGGGCCTTCTCGCGGGCGGTGATCGACGCCGGAGCGGATCTGGTGGTGGGGCACGGGCCGCACGTGCTCCGGGGCATGGAGGTCTACAAGGGCCGCCTCATCGCATACTCTCTCGGGAACTTCGCCACCTATGGAGCCATGAACCTGAGCGGCCCGGCCGGGCTCTCGATGATCCTCGAGGCCCGGCTGGGGTTCGATGGCGCCTTCCTCGGCGGCCAGATCCATCCCGCCAAGCAGGTCAAGCCCGGCGGCCCCAAGCTCGATCCCTCCGGCGAGGCGATCCAGGTGGTGCGCGATCTATCCCGCGCGGACTTCGGGGAGACTGCACCCCGGATCGACGACGACGGAACGATCTTCGCTCCCGCGGCCCCCATCGTGAGCCTGCAGCGGGAGTAGCCGCCGGATTCCAGGGCCCGCCGGTTCCCAATTTACACACCGCCGGAATGCTAGATCACCATATTTTATCTGCCCCTTGACACGCGAGTCTCGGGAGTTACAATACGCTCCTCGCCATTCGGCGTCCCTGTTCTTGAAGTTCTCGGAGCCGGTTCGATGACTGGTTTTGGGGATGTCTCGTGTAGGGTGGGCATGGCTCGACAGCACAATACGATCATCTTCGTCCCGCACGCGCACGCCAAGCTACGCAAGTGGCGGGTGACGAATCTGCAGATCGGCGTCGCCGCCGGTGCTCTCCTCCTCCTCACCGTCGCTTCCCTCTACTTCATCGGGTCACACTTCCACAGCCCGGCCAATCCGATCGAGATCGCGCGCCTGCGCCAGGAAAACGAGCAGCTCCGGCAGATGAGCGCGACGTTCGGGTCGAGCATCCAGAAGCTGCAGGAGCAGCTCACGGGCTATGAGGACCGCACCCGCGACCTCGCCGTCGTCGCCGGCATCGAGAGCCTCGACCACGGCGGCGAGGCCGGAATCGGCGGCGAGGTCCCCACGGAGGACGTCGGCCTCGCCGATCTCCCGGCCATGGAGACCCGCGCTACGCAGCTCGCCGGCCAACTCGACGCCGTCGAGTCCCGGCTCGAGCAGCGCCAGCGGTGGATCTCCTCCACGCCGGCCATCGCGCCGGTCCGGGGGATCCTCACCAGCGGCTTCGGCTACCGCACCGATCCGCTGACCCACGGGAGCGGCAACCACCAGGGCATCGACATCGCCGCGGCGCCGGGCCATCCGGTGCGGGCCAGCGCGGACGGCATCGTCGTGAGCGCCGACGTCGACGGGGGCTACGGCAAGGCGGTGTTCGTCGCCCACGGCTATGGCCTGACCACCCGCTATGGCCATCTGTCGGCGATCAATGTCCGGCCGGGGCAACGGGTCAAGCGCGGCGATGTCGTCGGCCGGGTCGGCAACACCGGACGTTCGACCGGGTATCACCTCCACTACGAGGTTCGCGTCGACGGCGATCCGGTCAACCCGCTAGGCTATATCCTCGACAACGCTGAATAATCCTCACTGGCACGACGGGCTCCATGCCATGTCCGTAGGTGCGCCAACCTTGGGCGGGCGAGCCTCGTTGAACTGCGGATTGAAGCGGCTGAAAGGGGCCGCGCGCACGTCGGCCAACGCCGTCACGCCGTGCTGACGCAGCAGTGCGATGAACGCATCGATGGAGTGCGTGGAATGCCCAATGGTGAGGACCGGATGCCGCTGCTCGTTCATGTTCGAGGCCCTCCAGTGCGCTCAATGATGGCGGCGAAGAAGCTTGTAGCAGGCGTCGTTCTTCGGCTCGCCAAGGCTCACGATGAGGTAGCTCTCGCCAAACTCATATTCGCCATCCGGCTTCGCCGCCCCAAGAGAGCGCCGGCGCTTTCGCACTCGTGCGGGAATAGCCCTGGCGAATTGTTCCTCAGTCAGCTCCGGAGTTTCAGTCATAGCCTGTCGTCTATAGCGTTTGCTGCCGGTCGGCCGAAATGGTCAGCGTGGTTGCGAACACCAGCCGGGCGTCTCATGGCCCCAGACACGTCGCAATCAAGAACCACAGTGTCAAGCTCTTTGAACTTCATCGTGTTCACCCTGATGGCTTGCCGAAATAAGCGCGGACCCGGTCCCACCGTTCCCTGGCCAGGGCATCCTGCCGCAGAGTCACCGGGTCCTCCGGGACGGGCCATCCGTGAAGGCGCCTCGTTAGAGCCACCAGCGCCAAAGCGCTCTGGATCGCGCCTGAGGAGTCAGGACCGGCCTCACGGGCTTCCAACTTCTCGCGCTGCTCAGCAGCCCGGCGAGACTCAACCCAGCGTAGGAGATCTTCGGGGTGCATGAAAAAAGTATACACCTTCTCTACTCGCAAAAGATCGCCCCGCGCTTCGGGCTCACGACCCTCGCCGTCGCCTCCTGCCATTCAGGCTGCGGACTCAACGTTCTCGATATTCTCCCGAATGATCCGCGGATGTCGGGCTGCGATGCGCAACAATGCCACCGCGGGACCCTCGGGGTGTCGCCGACCCTGCTCCCAGTTTCTGAGAGTATGAACGCTGATGCCCATGGCGTGGGCGAACTGCGCCTGAGTGAGCCCGATAAAGCGCCGTAATGCAGCGATGTCCTCGCCTGATTCAAAATGCCCAAGCATAAGGCGCTTTCGCACACGTGCGGGAATGGCCCTAGCGAATTGTTCCTGGGTTAGCTCCGGAATTTCGGTCATCGGCTTTCGTCCATGTAGGTGTAGTAGAGGGCCTGCTCACGTTCGTTGGCCCAGCGAGCACTGATAATACGAAGCGTGTCGTCGTCACGCGCAGTCCACACAACAAGAATGAGGCCGCGAGTGACGGGGCCGATGGCGATGAAGCGATCTTCAGATTCGGAATGGACCTCGTCGAAGATCTCGAGGTAGTCGGACCCTGATGCAAAAAGCTCCTCAGCCTCCTCGAAGGAGAGGCCGTGCTTCCGCCGGTTCTCGAGGTTCTTGGCTTCGTCCCATGCCACCCTCACATCAGCAGTGTAGGCCAGTGCTCGTGCTAAGTCAATGGCTTAGCAACGGGAGGCCGACCATTTCCAGCGGACGCACACTGTTCAACCTGCGTAGCCGGCCGGGCAAATGGTCGGCGTTGGTGCCGACCGGCGTACACTGAAGACATGCACGAAACTCACTTGGCACGCCGCCTTTCTCTCGGGCGGACGGCACTGGAGGCCGGCGAGATGCCGGTCGGCGCCCTGGAATCCTGCGCGGCGATGTCTTTCTCGGGAAGGGCAAGAGAGAGCGGAGTCTGCTCGACCCCAGCGCTCATGCGAGATCCTGGCGATTCGGGCCGTTGCCGGAAGTTGGTCACTCGACCTTTGCGGCCGTACCTTGTGCACCACCGTCGAGTCGTGTGTACTGTGCGCCTAACGGCGGGCCGTGGGTGCGTTGCGTCGTCTACGGCGCGGGCAAGCCGTCGGGTTGACTTCGCGGGACACCATCCTCGTGAACCCCGCTCTGACGGACTAGCCGGCCCGCGATTATCGCCTTGCTTCGTGGCGGGTGCTGCGTTCACCCGATGAGTCGAAGAACCATCTGCTTGTCGAACTCAGAAATTCCCGAGTTTAGCAGCTCAGACTTCTTCTCGCTCACCCACTACCTTTGCTGCTGGGCTCAACGCAAGCAGCCGAAGTGCTACTACACTTCGCATATCAAAACAATCCGTGCCGCCCACCGTGTCCAACCTTAGCGAAAGACGCGCTTTAAAACGATCCGGCACGCATTATACTCCAACACTCGATCAACAAATCTAACCAAGTCCGTAAGCGTGTGTCGAAGTATCCGCGCCGCGGTGCTCTTGACTATCTCAAACTCCTTGGAAGGATGGCCAATGGAGCAATAGATGCTCGCCATAAGGCCGGCAAGCTTTGTGCGGCCAAGTCATCCCGCCTGCCGAATCGCACACACCGACGTCGCCCGGGCCACCAGCCGGCTCTCGCCATCTTCGAGATCGCATTCGAGGTGGGCGATAGCTCGGCCGCGGCGGATCACGCGGGCGTGGGCGGTGAGCCGGCCTTCCACGACGGGCAGGAAGTAGCTCATCTGAAGCTGGAGCGTCGAGAAGGATTCGCCTTCGGCGGTGACGGTGGCGAGGGCGGCTCCCATGGCCACGTCGGCGAGGTCGCAGAAGATGCCGCCGTGGACGGTGCGCATGGCGTTGTGGAGGCGCTCGCTGGCGGTCAGCTCAATTTTCGCTTCGCCTTCGCCGAGCGAGACAGGGCGCACTCCTAGAAGGGCGGTGATCGGCGCCAGCTCCAGGTCGCCCGCGAGCCACTTCTCCACGTACTTTGATAATTGGCTCATGCCTTGCGCCCAACGATCTTGCGTCCGAATCGGCGCAACCATTCGTGATCGTTGCGCTGCGGATGGGCGCCGCTCCAGCGGGCGATCACCCATTCGAGGGCGCGGAAGAGGCCGAGGCGGCCCAGGGTGCGGTCGGCCCAGCCGTTGATGATGCAATAGTTGAAGTCGTGGTTTCCCAGGTGATGCTGGCTGTGGTGGTGCGTCGAGAGCAGGAGACCGCTCTTCTGCAGCAGGCGGATCCAGCGCGGTTGGCGGGCGCGGTGCCCGCATTTGTGGAAGGCGAGCATGCTGACCAGGAGGATGTCGAAAATCACTACTCCCAGGATCATGTAGGCAGCGGCCGGCCCGGCGCCGGAAAGAATCGCCCAGAGGATGGGCGGAGCGGTCAGGATCAGCGCGATCCAGGAAAGTGTGCCAGCGTCATGGAGAAAGCTGATGTGGAAGATCCGGTTGGGATAGACGTGGTGCTCGCGGACTTGCAGCACCATGCGGCGGAGCAAGGTGATGTCCTCGTCGAACCAGGTGTCGAATGCCCAATGCAGCAGGCCGGAGACGAGGTCGGCGGTGTAGATGCCGGCGAAGACCGCGAGGAGGACCCAGGGCCAGGCCGGCGCATTCTTCCCCCAGGTAGTAAGCACCCAGACGAGCCCGCTCAGCGCGATTGTGCCGTTGAGCACGCCGCCGATGACGTGGAAGCGGATCTCGCTCGGCGTGTAGGGCGCCACCGCGAAGGCCTCGGGTCCTTTGAGGATCACCGGGGCCTGGCTCGCGGCCTCCCTCACGACCAGGACTCCAGGCCTGCTCGCGGAGCGCTCCCCTGCGACGGCAGTTGCAGGATCATGTGGTGCGCGCTCAGGGTGCCGTTCTCGAAAGAGTTGGCCGCCGACCACAGATAGAGGACGAATCGGCGGTAGAGGTGCTTGCCCCAGCGCGCGATGACCTCGTCGCGCTTCGCTTCCAGGTTCTCCGCCCATTTCTTGCAGCTCAGGAAGTAGTTGTGCCGGTCGTTCTTGATCACCACCACTTCGAAGGAGGTGCGCGCCACCTCGGCGAGGTACTTCTCCAGGCAGAGCGGCGAGGTGTTGCCCTGGAACACCCACTTGGAGATGAACGAGGGCATGCCGTGCTTCCGGCCCGAGTAGGCGTCGAGGTAGACCCGGCGGCCCGGCTTCAGGAGACGCTCGTATTGCGCCAGGGTGCGGCGATAGTCCGGGAGGTGCTCGGTGACCCCGAGGTTGACGATGGCATCGAAGGGCTTGGCGGGCCGGAATTCGAGGAAGTGCTCCTTGACCACCTCGCACGAGGTCAGGCCGCGGCGACGGATCAGGTCCTGCATGGTCTTCTCGGACTCGTCGGAGATGGTGATCGAGGTCACGTGCACGCCCTGCTCGCCGGCGAACTGCAGGAACGACCCCCAACCGCCGCCGATGTCGAGCACACGCTGGCCGGGCTTGATGCCGCAGGCGTCGAACGCGTACTGGAACTTGCGCACCATCCCGGCCTCCAGCGATTCGCCGTCGTCCTCGAAGAAGCCGTGCGAGTAGGCGCGCAGCTTGCCGTCGAGCCAGAGGAGGAAGAAGTTGGGGTCGACGTCGTAGTGGCTCTTGATCCACTTCTTGTCGCGCCCGACCTGGCCGAGGAGGAGGGGCTCGACGTATGTCGCGAAGAGGTACTTGAACGGGTGGGGGTCGCCGAAGACGGGCCGGAGCTTGAGCACCGTCAGCAGGTCGCCCTCGATGTCGAGGTCGCCGTCCATGTAGGCCTCGGCCACCGCCAGCTCGTCGAAGGCCGCCATGGCGGCGAGGCCCTTCTCGGTAATGACCTGGACGGTGAAGGCGGGCTCGCCTCCCCCATCGATCGCGCCACCAATCAAATACTCCGTGCGGTCCGGCAGACGCAGCTCGAAGGGTCGAGCCCGGCCGTCCTGGGCGCTCAGCTTCGCATGGCGCTGCCGCAGCTCCTGGACGAGCGAGGGATCGCCGGGGGTGGTTTCGGAGGTTGCCGCGGTTGCCGTATGGGAGAGATCGCTCATCGTCCGTCCCCTTCCGGGTCGAGAACCGTGATTTAGCCTGACTGTAAAGGAGTCGGGGCCGGGATGTCCATGGTCGTTAGCATGGCCTCCACGGCGGCCGGAAAAACCTCACCCCCTGTCCCCCTCTCCCATCGCCCCCCCTTCCACCGGGAGAGGGGGGACCCAGGCGGAGCTCTCTACGCTCTGTGCAAAACCGTCTTCCAACAGAGTCTCTGTGGAGTCAGAGCTTCGGCTTCACCCCTGGAACCTCCTCTACGTCCCCCCCTCTCCCGGTCGGTGGGGGGGCGATGGGAGAGGGGGACAGGGGGTGAGGTTTACCTGTGGCATCATTGGCGCAGGAGGCCCTGCATGGTCGGATTTCTGGGGTACGCCGTCCTGCGCTCGCTCTATGTGCTGCTGGCGCTGGCCGGGATCTGGGGCTCGCTCCTCTGGGGGCCCTGGCTGTCGCTGCCGCTGGCGGTGGTGATGCTGCATCTCGTAACTTATGTCGAGCGCTGGACCGGGCCGAGCCCGCCGGACCTGGTGACCGCTCCGGCCTGGCTCGGACGCTGGCTCTCCCATCCGGAGGACGTGCACGGCTTGCTGTTCTGCGGCCTGCACTTCGCCGCTATCGGCTCCGCGTTCTGGCTCTGGCTCCATCCGGAGGTCACCGGCTTTGTGACGCCCGGGCAAAAGCTCGGCTTTGCGCTGGGGGCCGGGATGTGGCTCGGCTGGTCCGGCGGTATCAACATGGGGATCAACTTCCACAGCCATGCCCACAAGCCGATCTTCAAGAACGACGCGCTGAGCCGCTGGTTTGGCCGGCTATGGTAAGGGAGGTTCCCATGCAAGGAAGCCGCATGCGTCGTCTGTTGCCGTGGCTGGTCCTCTCGCTCCTCTTCTCGTTCCTGAGCGCGACAGGCTGCCAGATGCCGAGCTCGCAGCCCCCGGGCGGCACCGCCTCGTCCTCGGCCGAAGCGGACAAGACTCGCAAGATGGAGGAGAAGGCCGCCGAGATCGCCCGCAAGGAGGAGGAAATCCGCAACATGCAGGGCACCGAGCAGGAGAAGATCGACGCCATGAACGAGCTCGACCGGATGCGGCGCGAGCTCGCGGACATGCAGTAGACCTCACCCCCTGGCCCCCTCTCCCATCGCACTCCCCCCAACCGGGAGAGGGGGGACGCGGTTGGAGCCTCCGTGCCGGACATCGCGGCCGGATAGCGGTTACGGTCGAGGCGGAGAGCTGAGGTCCGTCCGGAAGGCCGGCCAGGCGTCCACCAGGTAGAGCCCGAACGGGATCCACCAGATGAGGTCGTTGGTCAGGCAGAGGACGAGCGTGGCGGGTGGCCAGGCCCCGCGCACGAGCAGCACGGCGAGGCCGATCGGCCCCAGCACCTTGCCCGCCAGCCCCACCGCCGCCAGCAGCCATCCCCGCTCCGGCCGGCGGGCGATCTCCAGATAGAGGATGCCGTAGAGCCCCACCACCATGGCGAGGCAGGCGAAGATCTCGGGGTAGTTGGCCGGGGGCATCCCCGCGCAGCGGAACAGCCATTGCGGGTCCGCGACCGAGAAAAGCCCCCAGGCGATGTTGTAGACGCCGGCCAGCGCAAAGGCGGCGCGGTGGAAACGGCGGCGCCTCACCCCCTGTCCCCCTCTCCCATCGCCCCCCCACCGGCCGGGAGAGGGGGGACGTGGTTGGTGCTCTGAGGGAGTAGTTGGCAGTTTCTTCTCACAGGCTCTTTTTTTCGAGAGATCCTCGACCTCGCCTCCAAGCTCCATCTACGTTCCCCCTCTCCCGGTCGGTGGCGGG
Organism: uncultured Holophagales bacterium; assembly: GCA_963842525.1. GTDB lineage: Bacteria > Acidobacteriota > Thermoanaerobaculia > Multivoradales > UBA5704 > UBA5704. Next base: position 987,371 of record CAWJGT010000003.1, on the reverse strand, counting down.
GCGATGGGAGAGGGGGACAGGGGGTGAGGATCACGGCCGCCGTGTCGAGAAGCTTGACGTCGTCGCAGGCAACTTTCCGCATCTGGCCTGATTGTACGACGAGCTTCCCGCCTCTCCCCGGCTCCTGAAAGCCCTCGGCGCGCACCATTACTGGAGTAGTGTTGGATTCACCCTCGTTTCTGGCTCGCGGCAAGGCAGCCGTGACCGCATTTCAGGAGATCGGAGGAAACTGGAGATGAGCCGTAAGGTTGCTTGGCTGATGTTGCTCACCCTCGCCCTCGGCAGTGTGGCCCATGCCGCTCCCGAGGCCGTTGTTCCCACAGCCTCCAGGTATGCCGTGACGAACGTCAACAGCGTGGACGCCTTCGCCGCCGTACAGTTGGACCTGGCGCGGATCGGGGAAGAGGACGCGGCACGGGACGGATTGGGCCTGCCGCCGCGCTTCGCCATTCCGCAGCGGGTGTCGATCACCCCCGCCAAGAACGGCACCTGGGAGAACCTCGGCAACGGCCAGATGCTCTGGCGGCTGCGCGTCGTCGGCCGCGAAGGCACGACGTCCCTGAACCTCGGCTTCACCCGCTTCAAGATGTCGCCGCGCGGCCGCCTGCTGCTGTATTCGACGGACGGCACCCAGGTCTCACGGCCGTTCACCGCCGCGGACAACGAAGCGCATGGCGAGCTGTGGACGCCGGTCATCACCACCAACGACCTGATCGTGGAGCTCACCGTGCCGAAGCGGGAGAGGCAGGCGGTCGACCTCAAGCTCGGCTGGGTCAACCAGGGCTACCGCGGCTTCGGCACGATCTCCGCCGAGTCCTACAACAAGTCCGGAAGCTGCAACATGGACGTCGAGTGCCTGGGCACCGGCGACACCTGGCGCGACGAGATGCGGGCGGTCGGCGTCATCTCGACCGGCGGCTCCACGTTCTGCACCGGCTCGCTCGTCAACGACACCGCCAACGACCGCAAAATGTACTTCATGACGGCGAACCATTGCGGGATCACCTCGGGGAATGCGGCCTCGCTGGTGGCCTACTGGAACTATCAGAACTCCTTCTGCCGGACGCCCGGCAGCGCCGCCAGCGGGGCGAACGGCGACGGCTCGCTCACCCAGTTCCATACCGGCTCCTTCTTCCGTGCCGCCAGCTCCCCCTCGGACTTCACGCTGGTCGAGCTCGACGATCCACCGGTCACGGCCTACAACCATCACTGGGCGGGCTGGGACCGTTCCACAGGCAACCACACGTGCACCGCCGCGGCTCCCTGCTCCTCGATCCACCATCCGTCGACCGACGAGAAGCGGATCACCTACGTCATCACCGACATGGTGAGCACGAGCTACAGCGGCACGACCTCGCCGGGCAACGGCACCCACCTGTGGGCCAAATGGGCGACCGACCCTCCGGGCCCCTTCACCGTGCCGGGTGTGACCGAGCCCGGCTCGTCCGGCTCGCCGCTCTACAACAGCGCCGGCCGCTTCGTCGGCCAGCTCCACGGCGGACCGTCCGCCTGCGGCGCCACGGGCAACAATCTTTCCGATTATTACGGGCGCTTCAGCGTCTCCTGGACCGGCGGCGGCACGAACAGCACCCGCCTCTCGAACTGGCTCGACGCGGGGAACACCGGGGCCACGGCCATCAGCGGGATCGACGTCTTCACCGGCCCCTGCACGCCGCCCGCGGTGCCGACCGGGGTGAGCGCGACCGCCGCGTCGCCGACCCAGATCAACGTCAACTGGAGCGCTGTCTCCGGCGCCAGCTCGTATCCGGTCCTGCGTTCGACCACCAGCGGCGGACCGTACGCGACGGCTGGGAGCTCGGCCACGACGTCCTTCTCGAACACGGGCCTCACCTGCAACACGACCTATTACTACGTGGTGCAGTCGTCGAACGGCACCTGCAGCTCCGCCAACTCGGCGCAGGCGCAGGCGACGACGCAGGCCTGCCCGATCTGCAACAACATCTCGGACGTGGAGCCGAACAACAGCCGCAACGGGGCGCAGGTGATCTCGGGGGCCTGCAACCAGATCTCCGGGACGTTCCTCAACGACTCGACGAATCAGCAGAACGACTACTTCCGTCTGAGCCTGCCGGCGGGCGCCACGGTGACGGGGCTGCTCAACGGCCTGACGGTGGACTACGACCTCTATATCTACAACTCGACCGGCGGCGGCGCGGTGGCGAGCTCGTTGAACGGCGGCACGACCCCGGACCAGGCGTCCTGGACCAACACGGGCGGCTCGGCGATCAACGTCTACGTCCGCGTCTACCGCTTCTCGTCGACCCGGACGACCTATCAACTGAAGGTCAGCTACTGATCTGACCGGGAGGAACAATGCATCGTAAGCTCGCTTGGCTGATGTTGCTCACCCTCGCCCTCGGCAGTGTGGCCCATGCCGCCGAGGACGTTGTTCCCACAGCCTCCAGGCACGCCGTGGCCGGCGTCAATCGAGTCGACTCCTTCGTCGGTGTGCAGTTGGACCTGGCGCGCATCGGGGAAGAGGATGTAGCCCGGGACCTGGAGGGGCTGCCGCCGCGCTTCGCCATCCCGGAGCGGGTGTCGATCACTCCCGCCAAAAACGGTACGTGGGAAGACCTCGGCAACGGCCAGATGCTCTGGCGGCTGCGCGTCGTCGGCCGCGAAGGGACGACGTCCCTGAACCTCGGCTTCACCCGCTTCAAGATGTCCAAGCGCAGCCGCCTGCTGCTGTACTCGGCGGACGGCACCCAGGTCTCGCGGCCCTTCACCGCCGCGGACAACGAGGCGCATGGCGAGCTGTGGACGCCGGTGGTCACCACCAACGACCTCATCGTGGAGCTCACCGTGCCGAAGCGGGAGGTGCGGGCGGTCGACCTCAAGCTCGGCTGGGTCAACCAGGGCTACCGGGGTTTCGGCACCATCTCCGCCGATTCCTACAACAAGTCCGGAAGCTGCAACCTGGACGTCGAGTGCCTGGCCACCGGCGACACCTGGCGCGACGAGATGCGGGCGGTGGGCGTCATCTCGACCGGCGGCTCCACGTTCTGCACCGGCTCGCTCGTCAACGACACCGCCGGCGACCGCAAGATGTACTTCATGACGGCCAACCACTGCTCGATCACCTCCGGCAATGCGGCCTCGCTGGTGGTCTACTGGAACTACCAGAACTCCTTCTGCCGGACGCCCGGCAGCGCCGCGAGCGGGGCGGCCGGCGACGGCACGCTCACCCAGTTCCACACCGGCTCCTTCTTCCGCGCCGCCAACGCCGCGTCGGACTTCACGCTGGTCGAGCTCGACGACCCGCCGGTCACGGCCTACAACCATCACTGGGCGGGCTGGGACCGCTCGACCGGCAGCCACGTGTGCACCGCCGCGGCTCCCTGCTCCTCGATCCACCATCCGTCGACCGACGAGAAGCGGATCACCTACGTCATCACCGACATGGTGAGCACGAGCTACAGCGGCACGACCTCGCCGGGCGACGGCAGCCACCTGTGGGCCAAATGGGCGACCGATCCTCCAGGCCCGTTCACCGTGCCGGGTGTGACCGAGCCCGGCTCGTCCGGCTCGCCGCTCTATAACAGCGCCGGCCGCTTCGTCGGCCAGCTCCACGGCGGACCGTCCTCCTGCGGCGCCACGGGCAACAACCTTTCTGATTATTACGGGCGCTTCAGCGTCTCCTGGACCGGCGGCGGCACGAACAGCACCCGCCTCTCCAACTGGCTCGACGCGGGCAGCACCGGCGCCACGACCACCAACGGCATCGACAACTCCACCGGCCCCTGCACGCCGCCCGCGGCGCCGGCCGGGCTGGGCGCCACCGCCGCATCGCAGTCGCAGATCAACCTCAACTGGAGCGCCTCCTCCGGCGCCACCTCCTACACGGTCCTGCGTTCGACGACCAGCGGCGGGCCCTACTCGTCGGTGGGGACTTCGGGCACCACCTCCTTCTCGAACACGGGCCTCTCCTGCAACACGACCTACTACTACGTGGTGACGGCGTCGAACGGTTCCTGCAGCTCGGGCAACTCGGCGCAGGCGCAGGCGACGACCTCGGCCTGCACCGGCAACGTGCTGACGAACGGCGTTCCGGTGGCGGGGATCTCGGGAGCGACCGGCAGCCAGCAGCTCTGGACGATGAGCGTGCCCTCGGGCGCGTCGAACCTGCAGTTCCAGATCTCGGGCGGCAGCGGCGACGCCGACCTGTACGTGCGGTTCGGCTCGGCGCCGACCACCTCCACCTACGATTGCCGGCCGTACCTGGGCGGCAACAACGAGACCTGCACCTTCCCGGCGCCGGCGGCCGGCACCTGGCACGTCATGCTGCACGGCTACACGGCCTTCTCGGGCGTGTCGCTCGTCGGCAGCTACACGACGGGCTCGACCTGCACCAACACCATCGGAGGTGGAGCCGAACAACACCGCCACTGCGCCGCAGGTGATCACGGGGACCTGCAACCAGATCTCCGGGACCTTCCTCAACGACTCGACGTCGCAGCAGAACGACTACTTCCGCCTGAGCCTGCCGGCAGGCAGGACGGTGACGGCGCTGCTCAACGGCCTGACGGTGGATTACGACGTCTACATCTACAACTCGACGACGGGGAGCGCGGTCGCCAGCTCGACCAACGGCGGCACGACGCCCGACCAGGCATCCTGGACCAACACAGGCGCCTCGGCGGTCAACGTCTACGTCCGCGTCCTCCGCTACTCGTCGACCCGGACGACCTATCAATTGAGGGTCAGCTACTGACCTGATCGGGTGTCTGGTCAAATCGCGCCCGCCCCTGACCGGGGGCGGGCGGCTTTATGCGATCCCCTTCTCCACCGCCCGCTCCATCGTCTCGCAGAAGACATCGATCTCCTGGAGCGTCGTGTACACGCTCGGCGTCACCCGCAAGCCTTCGAATTCCGGGTGGACGATCGGGGTGACCAGGATGCGGTAGCGGTCCCAGAGGTGCTGGGCGAGCTTCGGGGTCTCGATCCCCACCACCTGGACGGTGCCGATGCCGCAGGAGAAGCGCGGATCGAGGCTGGTGTGGAGCTTCACCCGGTCGCTCTTCAGCAGCCGCTTTGCCCAGCGGTCCCGCAGGTAGCGCAGGCGGGCAGCCTTCCTCTCCGCGCCGATCCCCTCGTGGAAGGTCAGGGCGTCGGCGATGGCCAGGTAGTTGGCCGCCGGATGAGTGCCGATCTCCTCGTACTTGCGGATGTTGCCGTCCATCGCCACGGGCGCGGCCATCATCGGCCAGAGGCCGGCGATCTTGTCCTTCCTGACGTAGAGCATGCCGGTGCCGTGCGGGGCGAAGAGCCACTTGTGGAGGCTGGTGGCGTAGTAGTCGCAGCCCAGGTCCTCCTGACGGAAAGGGAAATGGGCAAAGGTGTGGGCGCCGTCCACGACCACCGGGATGCCCTTCTCCCGGGCCATGGCGACCACCTTCCGGACCGGCAGGATCTGGCCGTTCAGGTTGATCATGTGGCACATCAGGATCAGCTTCGTCCTCGGAGTGACCGCCTGGCGGAAGCGGTCGACCACCTCGTCCTCGTCCTCGGCCGGGACGGGCAGGGAGATCTGCTTGACCACGATCCTGTTGCGCCGCGCCCGCTGGTCCCAGGTGGTGAGCATCCGCGGATAGTCCTGATTGGTGGTCAGGACCTCGTCGCCCGGCTCCAGGTCGAAGCCGAGCTGGCAGATCTGGAGCCCTTCGGACGCGTTGCGCGTCAGGGCGATCTCTTCCGGGTCGGTGCCGAAGAAGCGGGCCATGCGCTGGCGGACGGTCTCGCGCTGCGGCTCGAGGATCTGCCAGAGGGCATACGGCGGCGGCGCCGAGTTCGAATAGTCGAGATGGCGCTTCATCGCCTCCTGGACCACGGCCGGTGAAGGGCTCACCCCGCCGTTGTTCAGGTTCACAATGCTGCGATCCATCGTGAACGCCTGCTGGATCTCGAACCAGAACGACTCGTCCGCCGCCACCTCCTCGGGCGACCCGGGACGGGCGGCCACCGCCGCCAGGGCGCGGCTCGCGGCGAGCAGGTCGAACGAGGCGACGGCCGCAGACGCAACGGCCGGGCCGAGGACGGCGCCAAGGAACTCGCGACGGGTGGGCATGGGCACCTCCGGGAGACCGGCCGATTCTACGGCATCTCGAACGCGTCCGAGGTGACCTGACAGGGTGCAGCGTGCCTTCGTGGCTCCTCTGCACTATAATATTGTCGAGAAGAGGATGGCTGACGGGGCCTTACATCTTTGCAGAAGATGTCAACGTTGGCGTACAATGGCTTTATGGCGGTACCACGGCTCAAAGATTATCTGTCCTCTGCGGGCGAGCCCGAGCTTGCCCTGGAGACGCCTCTGGATCGAAAAGCCATGGACGACGCAGTCGCTGCATTGGATGCCCAGGAGGCCAGGCTGGTTGCCAGCGAGCGCAGCGCTGGCGCGCTCAGGGCCGCGATCGATCGCTATGTCAGCGACCTCGAAGCGCTGGATGCCACCCTGACGGAGGAAGACGTGGCCGACGCCGTGCGTCAGTTGAGCAAGGAAGAGGAAAGTAACCGCCCCCCTCTCCAGGAGCATGCCAGGATTTCCGACCTCCAGCGCCGGCAGGCCTCAAAGCAGCCTGGCGGGCCCCTGACCAACCGCGCCGTCAGTCTTTACGACCGGGGAAGCAAGGCTGCTCGCCTAGCGCTCGCGGCCTTTGGCCTTGGCCTTCAACGCCTCTTGAAGCTCAGGGATCGGGTGCTCGTCCGTGAGGCCCATGAGATGTCGCGCTCAACCTTCTGGAGCGACGATGACGCTTGATCTCCCGGTCGGCACAGTCGTACGAATCAAGAGGTTTCCATTCACGAATCAAGAAGGCTCCAAGACAGCCCCGGTCGTTGTCCTCAGCTCGCATCGCTACCATCGGGAGCGCGAAGAGCTGATCGGCGCTCGCATCACGACCAAGCTCCTCCACAAAGACACCTACGGCAGCGTTGACATCCACGACCACCAGGTATGCGGCTTGGAAGAGCCTTCCGTCATCAAGCCGGTTATCCAAACGGTCGTCCTGGACCAGATCCAGCGAGTCGTCGGGCAATTGGACGAGACGACCCTGCAGGATCTGAAGCGGACCTTTCGCGAGATCTTTGCAGGGCTCCTGTAGGAGGGGACTTTTTCCAGCAATGCTCCCGAAACCTTCCGTGCTCACGTCCGGCCGCGGACGCGACGGCCGGGCCGCCGAGGAACTCGCGACGGGTGGGCATGGGCACCTCCAGGAGACCGGCCGATTCTACGGCATCTCTCCGGGCGCCGCCCTCACCCGCCATCCTTCCCACCCACCCCGGGCTGCGCCCCCACTGTAGAGACGCCCCGTGGGGCGTCTCCGCAGCGGCGACATCCCTTCCAGAGACCACCGCCGGTCCGCGGTTGCTCCGGAGCGAGCAGTTTCGGTCCCGAGACGCTGCGCCAGCGTGACCTCACGCTGGCTTTGCGGAGCGTACGCTGGGCCAGTGTCCCGACACGCTGCGTCAGCGTGAGCTCACGCTGGCTTTGCGGAGCGTACGCTGCGCCAGTGTCCCGACACGCTGCGCCAGCGTGAGCTCACGCTGGGTTTGCGGAGCGTACGCTGGGCCAGCGTCCCGACACGCTGCGCCAGCGTGAGCTCACGCTGGGTTTGCGGAGCGTACGCTGGACCAGTGTCCCAACACGCTGCGCCAGCGTGAGCTCACGCTGGGTTTGCGGAGCGTACGCTGGACCAGTGTCCCGACACGCTGCGCCAGCGTGAGCTCACGCTGGGTTTGCGGAGCGTACGCTGAGCCAGCGTCCCGACACGCTGCGCCAGCGTGAGCTCACGCTGGGTTTGCGGAGCGTACGCTGGGCCAGCGTCCCGACACGCTGCGCCAGCGTGAGCTCACGCTGGGTTTGCGGAGCGTGCGCTGGGCCAGTGTCCCGGGACGCTGCGCCAGCGTGAGCTCACGCTGGTTTTGCGGAGCGTACGCCGGGCCTGTGTCTCGGGACGCTGCGCCATGGCGAGGATTGTTGGACGCCAACCAGCCGCGGGAAAGGCCCCGGAGGGCCCATGGCATGTAGATGCTATGCAGGGCGTGCGCGAATGAGACATCTGGTGCTGGGCCTACTGCTCTGGTCAATTCGGACGACACCGTCGACGCCGAGGTCAAGTCGCGCTACAAGAAGTCGCAATCCCACCGTACTGCTCTGGTCAATTGTCGCCTTTCCAGGCCCTTGATTCTACGCCACTTAACCCCTGCTCCGCCGTTATCCCCCTTTTTGGCCTTCCCAGTGGCTCTTCCATGGGGTCTTTTCCAGCTCCGTTCATGACCGCAAGCCTCATGTCTCCAGAGGTTTGCGCCTTGCGCCGTTACCCCGTTGACAAGATGCCATTTTTAACCTGGCATGATTCTTGATTGGCACGATTCTTTCCCGGGCCGGTGAGCCGTGGGGCCGTGGTTCTGTTGTCAAAGGATCTCCGCCTCTATTCTACAAGACACGGTCGGTCGCAGGATTGTTGGACGCAAACCAGCCGGCCGCGCGCAGACGAGCCGAAGGTCGCGCACCTCGGATTCGGCGAGGAGCTGGCGGCGGTGGTACTTGGCGGCGCTCGAACAAATCCTCCCGGGACCGGTGGCCTGAAGAGTGTTCAGCCAGTGCAAGCTCAATCGCCGACACGAGATCCTGAGCCTCGGCGCTGCTATCCGTCCCCGGGTCTATTCTCCCCGTTCCGACCTTGTGGTAGTCGGGGTCTCCGTACCTGCTGCGCCGATGGTGTCGGCCTGCTCGGCTTGCGGGCGGCTGCCCGGCTTTTCCGGCGGTACGGCCCCGGCGCTGCAGGCCGGGCACTCGGTCGGCGGATAGGAGGGCAGGTCGAGCTCGAGGATGGCGCGGAAGGGGACGTCGAACGGGTCGCGGCCGGCCGTGCGGTCGATGATCGCTCCTATGGCGACGACGCGGGCTCCCCGGCTGGTTGCGAGGGCGGCGGTCTCCAGGGTCGAGCGGCCGGTGGTGACCACGTCTTCCACGATCACTACCCGTTCGCCCTGGCGCAGGCTGAAGCCGCGGCGCAGGCCCATCTCTTCGCTCTTGCGTTCGGTGAAGCGGAAGGGGACTCCCAGCGCGGCGGCCACCTCGTGGCCGATGATGACGCCTCCCAGGGCCGGCGCCAGCACCGAGTCGGGATGGAAGGTGCGCAGCTCCTGGGCCAGATCCTCCCCCACCCGCCGGGCGCGGACCGGGTCCTCCAGCAGGAGCGCGCATTGCACGTAAGCCTCGGAGTGGAGGCCGGAAGAGAGCAGGAAATGGCCCCGGCGCAGGGCGCCGCTCTCCTCGAGCATCCGCATCAGCACTCGCTCGCGTTCAGGAGGGTTCACGGGACGGCTCCTCTCGATGGATGTTGTACTGTTCGAGCTTCTTGTAAAGGTTGCTGCGCGGCGTGTCGATCGCCTGGGCGGTCTGGGTGACGTTCCAGTTGTTCTCCTCCAGCTTGTAGAGGATGAACATACGCTCCGACAGATCGCGGAACTCGCGCAGGGTTTCGACTGCCAGGAGGGCGCTCGACAGCTCGGGGCGAGCCCCTCCGGTGGCGGTGATCACGTCCTCACGGGTGATGGGATTCCCGGGGGAGAGGATCAGCAGGCGCTCGATGAGGTTCTTGAGCTCCCGCACGTTTCCCTTCCAAGGCAGCGACTTCAGGTGCGCGATGGCTTCCGGGTCGAATTCCTTGGGCTTGTAGTTGTTCAGCTCGCCGTAGCGCTTCACCAGGTAGTCCACCAGGTTGGGGACGTCCTCCAGGTGCTCGCGCAGCGCCGGGGTGCGAACCGGGATCACGTTCAGGCGGTAGAAGAGGTCCTCGCGGAACCGGCCGGCTGCGATCTCCTCCTCCAGGTTGCGGTGGGTGGCCGCCACGACCCGCACGTCCACCGTGACGGTCCTCTCGGCACCCACCGGCTCCACCTCGCCGCTCTGCAGGACCCGCAGGACCTTGGCCTGGGTGCGGGCTGACATGTCGCCGATCTCGTCGAGGAAGATGGTGCCGCCGTCGGCGGCCACGAACTTGCCCATCTGGCGTCGCACCGCGCCGGTGAAGCTCCCCTTCTCGTGGCCGAACAGCTCGGACTCGATCAGCTCCTCGGGGATCGCGGCGCAGTTGACCTGCACCAGGGCCCGGTCGCGCCGCGGCGACATGCGGTGGATGGCCCGCGCCACCAGCTCCTTGCCGGTGCCGCTCTCGCCGGTGATGAGGACGGTGGCCGGGGTCGGGGCGGCCTTTTCGATGGTCTCGCGGAGCCGGCGCATGGCCGGCGCGCTGCCCACGAGCTGGTCGGGCTCCTGCCGCAGCACCGTGTTCTCGGTGTGCAGGCGGAAGCTGTCCACCGCGTTGCGCAGGGCGACGAGGATGCGCTCGCGCTGCAGCGGCTTTTCGAAGAAGTCATAGGCGCCCCGGCGGGTCGCCTCGACCGCGGTCTGCACGTCGGCATGGCCGCTGATCATGAGCACGGGCATGTCGTAGCCGCGCTCGCGGAAGGCCTTGAGCACGTCGAGGCCGTCCATTTCGGGCATCTTGATGTCGAGGAGGACGGCGTCGGGAGGCCGTTCGGCCACCTTGGCCAGGGCCTGGGACCCGCCGGACGCCTCGTCCACGCGGTACCCCTCGTACTCCAGGATCATGCGCAGGCTGTCGCGGATCGCGGCCTCGTCATCCACCACCAGGACAGAGGCTCGGATGCTGTCGGTCTGTCTCGCCATTGTCACTTCAGTCTAACAAGAAAACGGCCGGCCCCCGTGGGGCCGGCCGCAGGTGTCGGAGCGGGAGCGGGCGTCAGGGCGCCTGAACGACCGCGAAGAACGGCTGGCGCGCGCCGCCGCGGCCGAGGTTGACGACGTAGAAGCGCACGTACGACTTCGACTTGACTCCCTTCACGGCCTCTTCGAGCTCGCGGACGCTGTTGACCTCGCGGCCGTTGACCTCGGTGATGATGCTGCCCGGCCGCACCGCCTGCTCATAGAGCGGGCTGGTCGGCGTGACGTTGGTCACCAGCACGCCGTTGACGTCCTCCGGGATGCCCTGCGTCGACCGCAGGTTGTCCGACAGGCCCTGGTACTGGATGCCCAGCCAGTCGATGCCGGACTCGTCCTCGTCCGGCTGCTCGGCTTCGTCCGCCTGCTGCAGGCCGGGCCGCTCGCCGAGCTTGACCTGGCGGTCGAAGGTCTTGCCGTCGCGCCAGACCTTGAGGGTCACCGAGGCGCCCGGGGGCTTGGCCGCGACGTAGTTGATGAGGTCGCGGGTGGTCTTGACCTTGATGCTGTCGACCTCGGTGACGACGTCGCCGTGGCGGACGCCCGCCTTGCCGGCCGGCGTGTCGCTGTCGACCGAGCCCACCAGGGCTCCGTCGGTCGACTCGAGGCCGAAGGCCTGCGCCTGCGTGTAGTTGAGGTTGCTGACCTGGATGCCCAGGTAGCCGCGGCTCACCTTGCCGCTCTCGCGGAGCTGCGGCAGCACCTGCTTCAAGGTGTTGACCGGCACCGCGAAGCCGATGTTCTCGGCCCCCCAGTTGATCGCCGTGGCGATGCCGATGACCCGGCCCTGCATGTCGATGAGCGGGCCGCCCGAGTTGCCGAAGTTGATTGCTGCATCGGTCTGGATGAAATTCTCGAACGAGGCGTCGCTGATGCCCAGCGACCGGCCCTTGGCGCTGACCACGCCCGTGGTCACCGTCTTGTCGAGGTTCAGCGGGTTGCCGACCACCATCACCCAATCGCCAACCCGCACCACCTCGCTGTCGCCGAGCTCCAGGTAGTGGAGATCGCGGCCGGCGTTGATCTTCAGCAGGGCGATGTCGGTGGCCTGGTCGGCCCCCTTGACCTCCGCGGTGTAGTCGCGGTCGCCCAGGTGGACCTTGACCTCGCTCGCGCCCTCGACGACGTGGTAGTTGGTGACCACCAGGCCGTCACGGCTGATGACGAAGCCGCTGCCGCCGGAATCGGACCGGAACTCTTCGCCCGGGTCCCCCTCTTGCTGCTGCTGCGGCTGCTGCTGTTGCTGATCCGGCCGCTCGCCGCGGTTGCGCGGGCCGAAGAAGAACTCGAAGGGGTCCATGCCCCGGCGTCCGCGCGGGCCCTTCTCGATGGTCGCCGCCTGGATGGACACGACGGCCGGGTCGACCGCCTGGGCCAGGTCTGCGAAGCTGGGCAGGCTCGTAATCGCCGGCCTCGAATTGGCGATCTGCTGAGTGGCTGACAACGAACTCTCCGGATCCGCCATCCCGGGCAGGGTCAACTGGAGACCTCCGGCGAGGACCATGCCGAAGACGACCGCCCCCAGGACGAGCAGGAACGTGGCGAGATGACGTTTCTGGATAGTGCTCATGAGATTAAGGGTTCTCCTTTCTTCCTCTCCTATCACGCCACAAGCAAGGCGCCTGCCATAGAAATTCCAGGAGGAGAGTCGCTCCCGTCAACGCTCAAAATCTGCCTTTTTGGCATGCTCAGGCTCCCGCATCCGGCGGCTTGGGCACGGCCGGCGGCTCCGGAGCGGCCCCCCGGATCCTGCTGAAAAGCTCCTCGAGCTTGACCCCGGTCAGAGACTCCACGACCGGCGGCATCTGCGCGATCACGCGGGCGACCTCGCCGGTGATCTTGGCGATGCCGGAGCCGTCGCCGTTGCCGGTGTTGACCAGGGTGATGCGGTCGATCTTGGCCAGCGGCTCGGCCACTGCACGGGCGATCTCGGGCAGGATCGGGGCGAGGATCTGGAGGACCGCGGCGTCGCTGTACATGCGCCAGGCCTCGGCCTTCTTCTCCATGGCCAGCGCCTCGGCGAGGCCCTGGGCCTTGCGCGCCTCGGCTTCGGCCAGGCCCAGCGCCTCCCTGATCTGCGCCTCGGCGAGGCCGCGGGCCTTGTCGGCTTCGGCCTGCGCCAGACCCTGGGCCTGGGTCACCTCGGCGGCGGCGAGGCCGCGGGCCTTCTCGCCTTCAGCCACCGTGGTGAGCCGCATCCGCTCCGCCGCCGCCCCGGTCTCGATCCGCTGCCGCTCCGCCGAGGCCAGGGTCTCGATCTCGTAGCGCTTGGCGTCGGCCTGGCGCCGGATGGTGGCCTCCAGCTCCTTCTCCCTGCGCTTGATCTCCTGCTCCTGGACCTGGATCTCGATGGTCTTCTTCTGCAGCTCGTAGGCCATCTCCGCATCGGCCTTCTTGAGGTTGGCGGTGGCCTGCTCCTCGGCGATGGCCTGCGCGGCCTGGTAGTTGGCGATCTCGGCAGCCCGGCGCGCCCCGGCTTCGGCCTCCTGCTGGCGGCGCATGCGCTCGGCGTTGGCCTCGCCGACGGCGGCGTCGCGGCGGGCCTCGGCCTCCTGGGCCAGGCGCTGCGCCTCGGCCTGCCGCTCGCGGGTCTCGCGCTCGGCGTCGGCGGCGGCGATGGCGGCCTCCTTGGCGGCCACCGCCTCGGCCACGGAGGCGGCCCGCTTGACCTCGGCGATCCGCGGCTTGCCCAGGGCCTCCAGGTAGCCGTGCTTGTCGCGGATGTCGCGGATGGTGAAGGAGTCGATCCCCAGGCCCATGTTGGCCAGGTCGCCGGCCGAGATCTCCTGCACCTTTTGCGCGAACTGGTCGCGGCTCATGTAGATGTTCTCGACCGTCAGGGTGCCGAGGATGCCGCGCAGGTGCCCCTGCACGGTCTCGAGGGCGATCTTGGCGATCGCCGCCGGCGCCATGCCCAGGAAGCGCTCGGCCGCGGCGTTGAGCGAAGCCTCGTCCTTCTTGATCTTGATCTGCGCTACACCGTCGACGGCGATCGGCACGCCCTGGGAGGTGTAGACCTCCGGGGTGGTGACGTCGAGCGTCATGATCTCCAGCGACAGCCTGTTCCAGGTGTGGAACAGGGGGACAACCATTTTGGCGCTGCCGGTGATGAACTTCACCTGGCCGCGGCCGGACACGACGATCACCTCGTTGGGCCCCGCCTTTTTCAGGAAGGCGAGGTAGGTGACGATGTAGCCGACCACCCCCACGATGATCGCACCCACCCCGAATAGGACCAGAACGTTTCCTAGGCCGTCCATGCTCGGATGCTCCTTGAACGTCTTACGTTTCCTGCGTGACGGCCCTCACCATGAGGGTCGCCCCGGTCATCCCCACGACGACCACTGCCGCGCCGCGAGGGACCTCGCCGCCTCCCGGTTCGCGGGCCGGGGCTGTGTAGCGCTGCCCGCCCACCATGACCAGGGCCTCGCCGACCCCACCCGGCGGGATGGGCACGGTGACCTCACCCTGGGCGCCGCGGATCTGCTCCAGACGGATGACGCTCGAAGGCTGCGAGCTGCTCGTCAGCCGCCAGCCGACGTAGGTGATCCCATAGGTGGTGGCGGCGGCGGCCGGGATGGCGATCAGCAGACTCCAAGTCTCCCCCACTTTCAGACCGTGCAGGGCGATGAGGCCGTAGCCGCCGATCGAGGTGACCAGGGTCGCCACCGCCAGCGGCGAGAAGAACGGGAAGTGGAAGGCTGCGCCGCCGCCGCCCCCGGCCTCGGCCGTGCCATGGCCGCCGCCATCCACCCCATAGCTCTCGGCCGCGGTGTGGGTCCCCTCGCTGCCGCTGTACGCTCCCCCGTCGCCGGAGTCCCCGATGTGGCCGAGCAGGGCCGAGACGGCCACATAGCCGCAGCCGAGGACGGCGAAGGCGATGTACGTCAGTGTGAGCACGCGCTCCTCCCGCGCCGTGGTACAGATAGGGGCGGCGCAACCTCCCCTCGCGAGATGTTGACCCGCATTCTAGTACACCGGCTGGTGTCAGCTTGCCGTTCTCACCACTCTTCCCTATAATGCCAATCAGCCAGCTTGCCCCGACCGGGCTCCGGTCGGTAAGGAGTGGGCATGTCCTGCCCACTTTTTTTGTTGTGGGGTAAGGACGGCGTCAGCGGAACAGCGCAGGGGTAGGTGGACGATGAGCCAGTCCCGGAAGAGCGCCGGCCGGCTCGACGAGCTCCGGTCCGAGCTCGAGCAGATCGCGGAGGCCGCCGGTTGCGAGCTTGCGCACGCCGAGCTCAAGGGTGGGGTCCTGCGGCTCTTTCTCGACAAGCCGGAGGGCGTCACGCTCTCCGATTGCGAGCACGTCTCCAAGCAGGTCTCGGCCTACCTCGACGTCGTGGACTTCGGTCCGGGCCGTTATGTCCTGGAGGTATCCTCTCCGGGGCTCGACCGGCAGCTCTACCGGGCGCGCGATTGGGAGCGCTTCGTGGGGCGGAAGGTTCGGGTCACGATGGAAGACCCCGGGACGGGCCGGAAGAGGACCGTGGTCGCGCGGCTCGAGTCGTTCGACCGGCCGGACGGGGCGCCCGACGAGGACGCCCGCGCCGTGCTGGTCGAGGAGCCGAAGGGGGAGCGTAGCGAGGTGAGCTTGCGGGACGTTCGCCAGGCTCGCTTGGAGATCGAGCTGTAGACGACAGGAAGAACAGGAAGAAGAAGAAAAGATGCCTCAAGCACAAGTCGCGGAACAGATCAATCTGAACGAGATCCTGCGCCAGGTGGCGCGCGAGAAGGACATCGACCTCGACCGCTGGATCGCGGCCCTCGAGGACGCGATGGCCTCGGCCGCCAAGAAGCAGCACCGGATCAAGGAGCCGGTGCGCGCCCACCTGGACCGCGAGACCGGCAAGTTCGACGCCTTCATCGTCAAGAAGGTCGTCGAGACGGTCGAGGACCCTCTCGCCGAGTGGACGGTGGACGAGGCCCAGGACCACAAGCCGGGCGCCCAGGTCGGCGACGAGGTCCACCTCCCCATCCCGACCGACGGCCTGGGGCGGATCGCGGCCCAGTCGGCCAAGCAGGTGCTCTACCAGAGGGTCCGCGAGGCCGAGCGGGAGAACATCTACAACGAATACATCGACCGCGTGGGCGAGGTCGTCAACGGCACGGTCAAGCGCTTCGAGCGCGGCGACATCATCGTCGACCTGGGGCGGACCGAGGCCGTGGGGCCGCGCTCCGAGCAGGCCCGCCACGAGCGCTACAGCCAGGGCGAGCGCATCCGCGCCGTCATCGTCGACGTGCACAAGCAGCCCAAGGGGCCGCAGATCGTGCTGTCGCGCACCGATCCCCGCCTGCTGGTCAAACTGTTCGAGACCGAGGTGCCGGAGATCTATGACGGCACGGTGGTCATCAAGAACGCGGTGCGCGCCCCGGGCGAGCGCGCCAAGGTGGCGGTCTACAGCCGCGAGCGCGACGTCGATCCGGTCGGCGCCTGCGTCGGCATGAAGGGCTCGCGCGTGCAGTCGATCATCCGCGAGCTGCGCGGAGAAAAGATCGACATCATCGAGTACAGCGACGACCTGGTGACCTTCGCCCAGAGCGCCTTGGCGCCGGCCAAGATCACCCGCGTCTCGGTGACGCACCATGGCGAGGTGCCGCACCTCGACGTGATCGTCGAGGACGAGCAGCTTTCGCTGGCCATCGGCAAGCGCGGCCAGAACGTGCGCCTGGCCTCGGAGCTGATCGGCTGCCGTATCGACATCAAGAGCGAAAGCGACGTCAAGGACGAGGTGGCCGACGCCCTCGCCCGCATGCTGCAGACCGCGCTGTCCGGCGCCGCGCCGGCCGAGGACGCGGTCGACGAGACCTCCGTCGTCTCGGTGGCGGGCGTCACGCCCGAGATCGCGGAGCAGCTCGCAGCCGCCGGGCTCGATACCATCGAAGCCATCCTCGACGCGCCGCGCGGCGACCTGATGGCCATCGAGGGGATCGACGAGAGCCTCGCCGACCGGCTCGGCGACTGGGCGCAAGCGCTGACCGCCGAGCAGACTGCCCGCACCGAGCGGGAGGCGGCGGACATCGGCCGCACCTTCCGTGCGCCGGAGGCCAGCTCGACTTCCATGGGAGACGAGGACTTCATGGCCGCGCTCAGCCGGGCGTTCCAGGAGCAGCAGCGGACGACCGTGCAGTGGCCAGGCGCCGAGGAAGGCAAGGAAGGCGAGAATGAGGCGGCCGCGGCCGAAGAGGCCGGGACCACCGCGGGCGAGGAGAAGCCGTAGCAGTATTTGCCGGCGGGCGCAGCCGACTGCGCCCGTAGGGGCCGGGCAGGGCGGCCCGGGTTTGAAGAGGAGCTCGAAAGAAGACTATGGGAAAGATTCGAATCCAGGACCTCGCGGGGATGATGGGGATCTCCAACCAGGACCTCACCTTCAAGTTGAAGTCCATCGGAGTACGGGTCGAAGGCGACGACGCTCACATCGACACCGACATCGTCCAGGCGATCCTGCTGGGCAAGAAGCTCCCGCACCCGCGGGAGGTCATCTTGCGGGATGAGCAGGCTCCGCCGCAGCCCGACCGCCGCCGGAGCGGTGGTCCACCGCCCCCGCCTCCGGTCCGCCGGCCGACGGCGAACCCGCTGCGTCCGAACCGACCGCGCACGCTGATCCAGAGGGTCGAGCCGCGCATTCAGAACATGCCGATGTCCGAGCGGCCCCCCCTGACGGCACCCTCCATGGCCCCGCCGCCCGTCGAAGCGGCGGCCGTGGCCGTGGCCGTGGAGGCGCCGGCGCCGCTGCACCAGGCCCAGCCGCAGCCGGCCGCCGCGGTGCTGGAGGCACCGCACCCGGAGGCCATGGCTCCATCTCCCCCGCCGCCTCCGGCACCGATGTCGGAGGTCAGTGCGCCCAGCCCGACCCGGCGGCCCGAGATGCCGCCGCCTCCGCCGCCGCGGCGTGATGGCCGCGAGCAACGCGATCCGCGCGTAGGCGCCAGCAGGCCGTCCGCGCCCCTGGGGACGCGTCCCCCGGCCGGCGGACCCGGCGCGCCCGGCGGACAGTACCGGCCGGGCGACCGGCCGGGCGGCACGCAGCGGCCGTTCGACCGTGACCGCACCGGCGGTCCCCAGCGGCCGGGGGGACCCATGCAGCAGCGCACGCCGATGCCCGGGCGGCCCGGCGCTCCGCCGCCGCTCACCACCGAGGACCTCAAGCGCCGTGCGGCCGAACGGGCCCAGGAGCAGATCGCGCGGGACAAGAAGAAGAAGGGCGTGAAGAAGCCCGGCTTGAAGCCCGCGGAGGAGGAGGACCTCACGGCGTACAAGGGCACCCTCAACACCATGGAGGAGGAGGACGACACGCTCGCCAGCGGCCGCCGCTCCCGCCGTGCCCAGCGCCGGCAGGAGGAGGACCGCGAGGAGGGCGGCAAGCTCCTGACTTTCAAGAAGGCCCGGCCCGACGGTCCGATCATGATCCGCGAGGGCATGACGCTCCGCGAGTTCGCCGACAAGCTGGGCGTCAAGGCCAAGGACCTGATGAAGTCGCTGTTCGACCGCGGCATCCTGGCCAGCATCAACCAGGTGCTGGAGCTGCCCCTTGCCGAGCAGCTCGCCAAGGACCTGGGCGTCGACGTCATGCTGGTGTCCTTCGAGGAGGAGGTCCAGCTCCGCGAGGAGCAGGAGGCCGGCAAGACCGGCAAGGAGGGCGCCGAGCCGGCCGAGGCCGCCCGCGCCAGCCGCGCACCGGTCGTCACCATCATGGGCCACGTCGACCACGGCAAGACCTCGCTGCTCGACGCCATCCGCTCCTCCAAGCTCACCGAGAGCGAGTCCGGCGGCATCACGCAGCACATCGCGGCCTATCACGTGGACGTCAACGGCCGGCAGGTCGTCTTCCTCGACACCCCCGGCCACGAGGCGTTCACCATGATGCGCGCCCGCGGCGCCAAGGTCACCGACATCGTCGTGCTGGTCGTGGCGGCGGACGACGGCGTCATGCCGCAGACGGTCGAGGCGATCAACCACGCCAAGGCCGCCAAGGTGCCGCTCGTGGTGGCCATCAACAAGGTGGACAAGGCCAACGCCAACCCCGACCGGGTCAAGCGCGAGCTCTCCGAGCAGGGGCTCCAGCCCGAGGACTGGGGCGGCGACACGGTCATGGTGCCGATCTCTGCGCTGCGCAAGGAGGGCATCTCCGACCTGCTCGAGATGATCCTGCTGACCGCCGACATCCTGGACTTGAAGGCCAACCCGGAGATCTCGGCCCAGGCCGCGGTCCTCGAGGCGCGCAAGGAAGTCGGCCGCGGCATCGTGGCCACCGTGCTGGTGCAGAACGGCACGCTGCACGTCGGCGACATCTTCGTCTCCGGCGCCACCTGGGGCCGCGTCCGCTCGATGACCGACGACCGTGGCCGGCGGGTGCAGGAGGCCGGCCCCTCGACCCCGGTCGAGGTCACCGGCTTCGACACCCTGCCCGGCGCCGGCGACATCCTGCAGGCGGTGCAGGACGAGACGCAGGCGCGCGGCATCGCCACCTACCGCCACCAGGAGCACCGCGACCGCGAGATGACCACGGGTCCGGGCCGGCTCTCCCTGGCCCAGCTCTTCAACCGCATCCAGGAGGGTGAGGCCAAGGAGCTGCAACGTGGTCCTGAAGGCCGACGTGCAGGGGTCGCTCGAGGTGCTGCGCGACGCGATGGGCAAGCTCACGACCGACAAGGTCAAGCTCAACGTCCTGCACTCCGGCGTGGGCGCGATCTCGACCAACGACGTGCTGCTCGCCTCGGCCTCCAACGCGGTCATCGTCGGCTTCAGCGTCCGTCCGGAACGGGGCGCGGCCGACCTCGCCGAGAAGGAAGGGATCGACATCCGGCTGCACACGATCATCTACGAGCTGCTGGACGAGCTGCGCAAGGCGATGACCGGCCTGCTCGAGCCGACCTTCCGGGAGGTGGCCAGCGGCCGGGCCGAGGTGCGCGACACCTTCAAGGTGCCCAAGGTGGGCACGGTCGCCGGCTGCCACGTCGTGGAGGGGGTCATTTCGCGCACGGCCGGCGTCCGTCTGGTGCGCGACAACCGGGTGGTGTACGAGGGCAAGATCGCATCGCT
The DNA here is from genome assembly GCA_963842525.1 of uncultured Holophagales bacterium. Lineage (GTDB taxonomy): Bacteria > Acidobacteriota > Thermoanaerobaculia > Multivoradales > UBA5704 > UBA5704. The sequence goes on along the minus strand of CAWJGT010000003.1, from coordinate 967,563 downwards.
GCGGCGGTTCAAGGACGACGCCTCCGAGGTGCGGACCGGCTTCGACTGCGGTATCGGCCTCGAGCGTTTCCAGGACGTCAAGCCGGGCGACTTCATCGAAGCCTACCAGCGCGAAGAGGTCGCGCCGGTCCTGTAAGGCGCGAGGCGGGGGGCTCGCCACGGCGGCGGGCTCCCCCGGTTTCCAATCCCTGTAGAGAGGGTTGTGACGAGCCCATGGTGGTCGGAGTTTCGAGCTTCGAGCTGCATCTCCCTTCGAGCCGCAGCCTCAAGGACAAGCGGCGGGTCGTGAAATCGCTGGTGGACCGCATCCACCAGCGCTGGCGGGTCTCGATCGCGGAGACCGGCTTCCACGACCTGCACCAGCGCGCGGAGATCTCGATGGCGGTGGTGACCAACGGGGAGAGCGAGATGGAGAACATGATGGAACAGATCCGGAGCCTCGTGGAGAGCGAGCCCGAGGCCTGGTTGACCCGCTGGGACCCACAGATCCTGGAGGGGGTGCAATGAAGCGGCGCGACAACCGCATCGGCGACCTCATCCGCGCGGAGCTGTCCGACCTCCTCCTGCGGGAGGTCCACGATCCGCGCATCAAGCTGGCGACCGTCAGCGAGGTGGGCGTGACGCACGACCTGCGGCGCGCCATCGTCAAGGTCTCGGTCCTGGGCACCGATGAAGAACGCCTCGGGGCCATCGAGGGCCTGAACCACGCACGGGGGTTCCTGCGGACCGAGCTGGCACACCGGCTGCGGACGCGGGCCACTCCCGAGCTCGTCTTCGAGCTCGACCGCGGTGCCGAGCACAGCCAGCGAATCTCAGACCTCTTGGAGAGCTTGCACGATGGGCGGGATGAAAGCTCCTGAAGACCTGCTGCGGAGAATCCGGCAGGGCAACCGTTTCCTGCTGACCAGCCACATCAACCCGGACGGCGACGCCATCGGCTCGGCGCTCGGGCTGGCGCGCCTGCTGCGTCGCATGGGTAAGGGCGCCACGGTATGGAACCGCGACGAGACGCCGACGATCTACCGGCCGCTGCCCGGCAGCGACCGGATCCACAACGGCGCCGAGCCGCCGGCCGGCTTCCCCGACCTGTTCGACGCCATCATCGTGCTCGAATGCCCGAGCCCGGACCGCACGGGGCTCGAAGAGCACCTGGCGGCCCGGCCGGTGATCAACATCGACCACCACCTGGGCAACCAGCACTACGGCGCGGTCAACTGGGTCGACACCGCGGCGCCGGCCGTCGGCGAGATGGTCTACCGGCTGGCCCAGGGGCTCAAGATGGCCCTGGAGCCCGAAACGGCGAGCTGCCTCTATCTGACCCTGGTCACCGACACCGGCGGCTTCCGCTTCTCGAACGCCACCCCCGCCGCCTTCGAGGCCGCCGCCGCCCTGGTGCGCGACGGCGCGCAGCCGGAGCAGGTCTCGCAGTGGCTCTACGAGAGCCAGCCGCTGGCGGTCGTCCGCCTGATCGGCGAGATGCTGCAGACCCTCGAGGTGCACGAGGACGGGCGGATCGCCACGGCCCGCCTGACGCCCGAGATGTTCGCCCGCGTCGGGGCCGCCCCCGGCGACTCCGAGGGGCTGATCGACCATCCGCGCTCCGTCGCGGGGGTCGAGGCCGTGGCCCTGATCCGCCAGCGCGACGACGGCACCCACAAGGTCTCGCTGCGCAGCCGCGGCGAGGTGGACGTGGAGAAGATCGCCCGGCACCACGGCGGCGGCGGACACCGCAACGCGGCCGGCTTCGTGATGGAAGGGGACGGCGAGGAAGTCCGCCGGCAGGTCGTCGAGGCGCTCGCCGCCGCCCTGTCGCAGCCCGGTGAGCCCGCACCTGCGTAGCATGACGATGAAAGACGGGCTGCTGTTGGTCGACAAGGAGGGCGGCTTCACCTCGCACGACGTCGTGCAGAAGGTGCGCCGCATCCTCCGCCAGAAGAAGATCGGGCATTGCGGGACCCTGGACCCGGACGCCACGGGGTTGCTGCTCCTCACCCTGGGGACGGCGACCCGCCTGACCCGGTTCCTGATCCGCGCCCCCAAGGTCTACGAGGGGTCCATCCGGCTCGGCGTGGCCACCGACACCTACGACGCCTCCGGGCAGGTGACGGCGGAGGCGCCCGCCGGAGCGGTGGCGGCGCTCACCCGCGACATGGTCGCCGAGGCGATGCGCCGCTTCGAGGGGGAGATCGAGCAGAAGGCTCCCCCCTACTCGGCCAAGAAGGTGCAGGGGGTCAAGTACTACGAGCTCGCCCGCCGCGGCGAGGAGGTGCCGTCCGAGCCCAAGGAGGTGACCGTCTTCGAGCTCACCCCGCTGGGCGACTTGGAGGACGGCGTCATCCGCTTCCGGCTCGCCTGCTCCTCGGGCACCTATGCGCGGGGCCTGGCACACGACCTCGGCGGCGTCCTGGGCGTGGGCGGCCACTTGGCGGACCTGCGCCGCACCCGGATCGGCACCTTTCCGGTCGAATCCGCGGTGACCCTGTCCCGCTTGGAGGAGGCGGTCGACGCCGGCCAGACGCCCGGCGAGGCCTGGATCCCGTTCGACCAGATCCCCCTGCCGTTCGGGGAGGTGACCGCCGACCCGCAGCAGGAGCAGCGGATCAGCCACGGCCAGACCGTGCTGGTACGCGAGCTGCCGGGCGAAGAGGGGGATTGGGTCAAGCTGATGAACCGCCGGCGCGAATTCATCGCGGTCGGCACCGTCGTCGAGCGCATCGGCACGGCGGGCGTGGGCATCGTCCAGCCGCGCGTGGTCTTTCGACAATAGCCTAGATCTTTGTGCTACAATGCCGCCCGGAAATGTAAGGAGGAGTTTGCTTTGGCGCAAACCACGGAAGTCAAGAAGCAGATCATCGAACAGTATCGGGTCCATGACACGGACTCGGGGTCGCCGGAAGTGCAGGTCGCTCTGTTGACCAATCGGATCACGGAGCTGACCGGCCACTTCAAGACCCATACGAAGGATCACCACAGCCGCCGCGGCCTCCTGAAGCTGGTGGGCCGCCGCCGCCGCCTGCTCGACTATCTCAAGGGGCAGGACCTCGAGCGCTATCGCGCCACCATCGAGCGCCTCGGGCTCCGCAAGTAGCCCTCCTCGATCCGGCAGGAAGAGTCCCGACGCGCTCTGGGGGTTGCCCCACCAGGGGGTCGGGACTGCTCCATCCTGCCAGGCCCGCCTCGAAACCCGAAGCCGGCCACGGCCGATCCCGCAACGAGCAGGCACGTAGGCAGACGAGAGACAAGCGAAAACAAGGAAAAAGAAAAGCTATGAGGCAGCGTAAAGAGATTCCCATCGGGGAGAGGTCGCTCATCCTCGAATCGGGGTACCTGGCCAAGCAGGCCAATGGCTCCTGCACGGTCCGCTACGGCGACACAGTCGTCCTGGCCACCGCCTGCATGGAAGCCAAGGCGGGGGTCGAAAGGGACTTCCTTCCCTTGACGGTCGACTACCGCGAGTATACCTCGGCCGCCGGCAAGATCCCCGGCGGATTCTTCAAGCGTGAGGGACGGCCGACCGAGAAGGAGATCATCACCTCCCGCCAGATCGACCGGCCCCTGCGCCCCCTGTTCCCCGAAGGCTACATCGCCGACACCCAGATCATCGCCTTCTGCCTGTCGGCCGACGGCGAGAACGACCCGGACGTCCTGGCCATCAACGGCGCCTCGATCGCGCTGGTGCTCTCCAACATCCCGTTCTACCATCCGGTGGGCGCGGTGCGGGTTGGCCTGATCGAAGGCCAGGTCATCCTCAACCCGACCAACAGCCAGCGCGACGTGTCGGACCTCGACCTGGTGGTCGTGGGCACCGAGGACGCGGTGGTGATGGTCGAGGCCGGCGCCAACCAGCTCTCCGAAGAGCTCATCCTGGATTGCATCTTCCAGGCGCACGCCGAGATCCGGAAGATCGTCAAGACGCAGCACGACCTCTACCGGGAGAGCGGCTTCCAGAAGCCGTCGTGGACCGCGCCGGAGCTCTACCCGGAGTCGCTCTACCAGCAGGTGCGGGGCGACCTCTACGGGCCGCTCAAGGCCGCCCTCTTCACCAAGAAGAAGTTCGAGCGCAAGGACGCGGTGAACGCGGTCGTCAAGCCGTACCTCGAGCAGGTCCCGGCCGAGGCGCCCGAGAAGCGCGGCCAGATCAGGAAGGTCATCTCCCGCCTCGAAGAGGAGATCCTGCGCGAGGTGGTGCTCAACGAGCGCATCCGGTTCGACGGCCGCCGGCTCGACGAGGTGCGCCAGATCGACATCGACGCCAGCCTCCTGCCGCGCACCCACGGCTCGGCGCTCTTCACCCGCGGCGAGACGCAGGCCCTGGTCTCGGCGACCCTCGGCACCCGGCGGGACGCCCAGATCATCGAGGAGTACGAGGGCGAAAGCATCCAGAAGTTCATGCTGCATTACAACTTCCCGCCCTTCTCCGTGGGCGAGGTGAAGTTCCTGCGCGGTCCGGGCCGCCGCGAGATCGGCCACGGCGTGCTGGCACGCCGCTCCCTGCTGCCGGTCCTGCCGCACGAGGACGACTTCCCGTACACCGTCCGCGTGGTCTCGGACATCCTGGAGTCGAACGGCTCCTCGTCCATGGCCACGGTCTGCGGCGCCTCGCTGGCGATGTTCGATGCCGGCGTGCCGCTGCTCGCGCCGGTGGCCGGCGTGGCCATGGGCCTGATCAAGGGCGAGGACAGCTTCGCGGTCCTCTCCGACATCGCGGGCCAGGAAGACCACTACGGCGACATGGACTTCAAGGTGGCGGGCACGCGCCAGGGCATCACCGGCCTCCAGATGGACATCAAGATCACCGGCGTGACCCGGGAGATCATGCAGCAGGCCCTCGCCCAGGCGCTGGCCGGCCGCCTGCACATCCTGGACATCATGGAGCGGGCGATCCCGAACCCGCGGACCGACATCTCGAAGTTCGCGCCGCGCCTCTACACCCTGGAGATCCCGAAGGAGAAGATCCGCGACGTCATCGGACCCGGTGGCAAGACGATCCGCTCCATCATCGAGGAGACCGGCTGCAACATCGAGATCGAGGACGACGGCCGGGTGGTCATCGCCTCGCCCGACGAGCCGGCGGCCCGCCGTGCGATCCAGATGATCGAGCGGCTGACCGAGGTGCCGGAGGTGGGCAAGACCTACACCGGCGTGGTGCGCCGCGTCGAGGCCTACGGCGCCTTCGTCGAGATCATGCCGGGCACCGACGGCCTGGTGCACATCAGCGAGCTCGCCCCCTACCGCGTCCGCGAGGTCTCCGACGTGGTCAAGGAGGGGGAAGAGATGACCGTCAAGGTCATCAACATCGACGAGACCGGCCGGGTGCGGCTCTCCCGCAAGGCCGTCATCATGGAAGCGCCGGACTACGACCCCGCGCAGTACGAGGGGATGGAGATGGCGATGGCCGGAGGCGGCGAAGGGGGCGGCGAGCGGGGGGAGCGCGGCGGGAGGGGTGGTGAGCGAGGCGGCCGCGGCGGGCGTGGCGGCGAGCGGGGCGGACGAGGCGGCGACCGCGGCGGACGTGGCCGGTAAGGCACACATTCATCGGGAACCGTAGCGGCGGGCCTCCGGGCCCGCCGTTTTTATTTCTTGGCGAACCCCGCGACGATCCGCTCCAGGGCGGCGCCTCAAAACAACACGACTCCTGCAGAGGCAGCGATAGAGCGCGCAAGCTCCGCGCACGGTGATCTGCGAGCCGGCCGGCACAGCTCCTGGGCAACCCTGCTTCCGAGCCGGCGCAACGTGCGTGGCAGCGACCGAATGCCTTCCCGGGAAATGCGGTATCCCAACGCATCCAGGTGACCCAGGCAAGATAGGATCCGTGCTTCCGGGTGCTTCAGCCTCAGGCCCCGCTCCTGCGCCAGCCAGCTCCCCACCTCGGCTCGCCACCGCCTAAGGTCTATGCGTCGTTCACCAAAAAGGAACAGATCATCGACATAACGGAGATACCCGGGGACCTTGAGGCTCTCTTTTCACAAAATGGTCGAGCTCGCCGAGATAGACGTGAGCCGCGAAGAGCTGGCTGGTGTAGGCCCCGATCGGCAGGCCGCGGCCGGGAGGCGGCCAGTCAGCAGCAAGGCACGCGCGAGCCCGAGCTTGCGGCGCGTCATAGATCCCCGACCCCGCAGCCAGCACCCGATCCACGACGGCCAGGAACGCTTCGTCACGAATCCGCCGCCGCAGTAGACAGCGCAACACCTCGAGATCGACGCTGGGGAAGTAGCTCTTGATATCCAGGTGGATGAGAACACGATGCTTGCGGATGTGCTCCAGCAGACGCAAGACGGCGCGGTGTGTTCCATAGCCGGGCCTGCACGCATAAGCATCCGGAGAAAGGCTTCGCGTGAAAACAGGCTCCATGAGGAGGACCAGTGCGGTGTGGACGACGCGGTCGGTGATCGGCACCCGCGCGATCAAGCGCGGCTTGGGGTCCCGGATCGTGATCAGGTTGGGAGGTTCGGGGTGGTATCGGCCGGCCGTGAGGTCAGCACCGAGCCGCGCCAGCTCTTCGTCGCGGTGAAAAAGAAACCACGCGACATCGGGCCGCCGCCGTTTTTCACGCACCGTCGCATCCGCCGCTCGTTCGAGGTGGCTCGGATCGCACAGAACACGAAAGAGGCCGGTAGCAGTCCGCATGACAAGTCAAGAAAGTGCCCACCCGGACGGTCGTCCCAGAGCGATCCGTTGCTCCGGAGCTACTGGAACGGGTGGGCGTGAGCGGACGGGCCGAAGCCCACCGCCGGGGGCGGACCTGCTCGGGGCCGGTATTGCATTTTGCCGCGAGCTCGGGGCGCCGGGGAGCAGAACGCGAAAGCCCTGGTTCCTGATCTCGTTGCCCGGGTTCCTGATGTTGCGATACGCCGCACGCGTCCTGTCTGCGTCATTCCAAGAGCTCCCACCACGCATCACGCGCCTCGCGCCGCTGGGGGCCCGCCCCCTGGATCAAGCTCCAAAGGCTGGTTATTACGGTCTCCTTCAGTTGGATGCTCGAACCGCTTGCGCCAGCCGCCGATCATTCGGCCGACAGCCTGCAGCCGACCCGAGGCGAAGCGGAGACTGCCCGCAGACAACAGTCCGAGCTGGTGTGAGAGACGCAAGAGCACCCGCAACCGGACGACTGCATGATCGGCCTGCTCCAGGTGTGAACTCCTCGTCCCGGGGAAGGTCAAAGCAAGAGATATCTGAGCGAGGAGCTCGGAAGCCGCAGCGGCGACGAGGGGGGCGAGGTTGCGGTCCCGGTCCCATGCCCAGGCATTCACCCGTTCCATGACCCAGGCCGCGAGGTCGTGGGCTTCCACGTAGAGCGGCGCTTCCCGCCAGCTCACCGGCGTCCCCCACGCAGGCCGTCGGCCCATCGGGCGAATGCAGCGACCATCGGGATGACCTCGGCTTCCAGAACGTTCACCCAGCGGTGGACCGGCTCAGCGGGTGGCACTCCGGCTTCCAATAGGAGAAGCCCTGTGACCTGGGCCAGCTCCGCACGGGCACGGTTCGCCGCCGCCAGCTTGAGCCCGCTGTCGAATTGCTGGACCGCTTCGGCCAAAGCCAGCAATGCCCTCTCCAGAAGACGGCTTACCCGCGCGTGAATCGAGCTGCGGAAGGTTTCCGGGCTCGCGGCCCGGATCTCCGCCAGGAGCTGCGCTCCCCGGCGGAACGCCTCGAGATCGGCGATGGAGCGCGTTCGCTGCCCGGCCGAGCGCGCCATCCGCGACGGCAGCGCGGCCTCCACGGTGTCGCGGATCGTATCGGCCTTGGCCTGCAGAGCGCGCCGCTGGTCTTCGGTGAGGGGCAGGTTGCGGCGTTCGATGCGCCAGCGCCCGTTGCGCTTGACGCCGGGCAGGTCTCCCCGCGACGCCTGTGCACGCACCGTCCGGGGGCTCCGGCCCAGCAAGACTGCGACCTCTCGGATGGAAAGCTCCATGCTCGGGTCCTCCTTTCAGAGAACGCCGCAGTCCGCAGACTCTTACACCAGACATCGCTTACACCTTTCCGGCACGCTTTGCCGAAAACGGCAGCATCTTGACCATCTGGCGGCGCAAAGCTGGCCACCAAGGTCATTGGGGTGGCAGAGCCAGCAAGATACGGACAATGCTGGGCGGTCGGGGCTCCACGATTGGATCATCGGCTCCTGCCCGGCCGGCCGGAAACCTGCCTTTCGGGGGTCACCGTCACCGCTTTCTTCACCGCCAGCGGCAGCAAAAGGGTCAATTCTTGCCGCCGGCTGCCGTGCCGGCCGCATAGAACACACCCTCTATGATCCAAGATCTATAGCCTGGAAGCTCGGGGCGCCGGGGAGCAGAACGCGAAAGCCCTGGTTCCCGATCACGAGGCCCGGGCTCCCGATGCCGCGAACCGCCGCACGCGTCCAGACCGCGACATCCCAAGAGCACCCACCACGCATCACGCGCCTCGCGCCGCTGGGCTCGGTCTCAAGAGGCGGCTCGACGGCCGCGGAATCGAGGCGGACCCCACCTTCGGGGATTTCATACTGCTGGGTGAAAAGGCTCGCCGTCCACTCCCATACATTGCCGTGCACGTCGTAAAGACCCCAGGCGTTCGCCGGTTTTTCGCCAACGCGGTGCGTCCGGTCCTCGGAGTTGGCTCCGTACCACCCGACGCGTTCCAGGCCGGCGTCGTCGTCTCCGCTCCAGTACCGAGTTTCGGTCCCAGCACGGCAGGCGTGCTCCCATTCCTCTTCCAGCGGCAACCGGGCGCCGCGCGCCCAAGGGGCTCGCGCGGCAAGCCAGCGGCAGAACGACATGGCCTCAAACCAGGTGACGCTCTCGGCGGGATGGAAGCGTAGGTCGGCCGCAGAGACCCCTTCCCACGGGGTCGCCTGATGCTCCGGGTCGAAGGCCAGGTACTGTGCGTTGGTGACCGGCACCGCGCCGATCCGGAAAGGCGCGGTGAGCACCACCTCGTGGCGGGGGTGCTCGTCTTTGTCCCCTTCTCCCTCCGGGCTTCCCATCCAGAACCGGCCGGCCGGGATCTCACGCCACAGGGGGACCCGGCCGTCGAGGGGCGTGTCGATCCACTGGAAGAGGTCGTCCGGCGGTGGCGGGATGTGGCTGTAGAACCGGCTGAGGAAATCGGCGGCCTTTCGGGCGTGGTCCGGCCAGCGCTCGCCGGCCGAGCGCACGGCGAGGTCCAGGAAGTAGAGGTCGTTGCCGTTGCGGGTCTGCCGGCGCAGCCGGTCGAGGAGTGCCAGGGCGCGCTCCGGGTCGCCGACGAGCTCGGGGAGGCGGCGGTAGACCTCGGCCCTCTCCTGCCATTGCTCGCTGAGCGCGAGGACCGCCGTGAGGGTCTCGGGCCGCAGTCTCCGGGGCCGTGGCCAGGGCGCGCAGGCCGAGGGAGCGGTTGGCCTCGACCAGGGCACGGACGAGGCCGTCCGGGTCGGCGATCCGGCCGGTGAGCAGGGCGAAGGGCTCGGCCCAGCGGCTCTCGTCGCCGGCAATCTCACGGGCGAACGCCAGGATGGCCTCGTTGCCACGGCTTGCCGCTAACTGCTCGAGCCGCTCGGCTGCCAGGGCCTCGCGGAAAGTTCGGTGCCAGAAGCGCCAATCGGCGTCCGGGCCGTCGTGCGGGCCGAGGATGCCGGTCTTGCGCGACAGGTCATCGAGGAAGGGCCGCAGGCTCGTCCGCCAGCGGGCGACGCGCTCGAGGGGCTCGCGCAGGCGGTCGGCTTCCGGCTGGTAGAGCCGCGCCTCCAGGGCGGTCACCGGCTCGGTGTCCCGGTTGTCCAGCGTCATGCCGTAGCCGAGGTGGCGCAGGACCTCCCGCACGCCGGCCTGGCAGTCGATGGGCTCGCCATCGGGACGGTGTTTGCCTTCGAGCAGCAGCTCGAAGACCTGGTCGTAGAGCCGGGTGCGGTTGCGGTCGGGCGCGGTCCCTTTCTCCAGCAGCAGCGCCATCAGAGTGAGGTAGAGCGGGTTGCCTGCCAGCTCCCGCAGCCCGGGATCTTCTTCGAGGACCGGAAGCTCGCGGTCGGCGCGCGCGAAATCGGGGGCGCCGGCACGCCGGCCGAACCAGCGGGCAAGGAACTCCCGGCGATGGCCGGCGTCGAGCGGCAGGAGGTCCAGCTCGAGGAGCTCATGGCCGAGCCGGTGATAACCGATGGGACGGGTGGTGACGACGAGCGTGGAGGACGGCCAGAGGGCGGCGACGTCGCGCAGCATCTTTTCGGCCTCGTCGCGCTCCTCTTTCGGCACCTCGTCCAGGCCGTCGAAGAGAAGGACCAGCCGTCCTTCCTGTCCCGCCCGGTCGAGCACGGCCTGGAGCCCCTGGGCCGGATGGCCGGCGCGCTCCAGCCGGCGGGCCAGCCGGTTCAGCAGCGGGTCGCGCTCCCGGACCAGGCGCGGCAGCGATTCGAAGACCGGCACCCGGCGCGGGCGCGGATTTTCCTTTTCTTCCTTCGCCAGGGTGGCGGCGAGGTGCCGCAGGAGCGTCGTCTTGCCCGCTCCCGGATCGCCCCGCACCACCCAGCGGCGGGTAACCCAGCGGTGCTCCGCCGGATCGAGCTCCAACAGCTCCCGCAGGCCCAGCGGCCGCAGGAGCTCCCCCGCCGGTCCCTTCCCGCGCGGCAAAACCGCGCTCTTCCGGCCTCAGCTCGAGTTGCACGTACACCCGGTCGAGCAGGGCCAGCTCGGCCTGGCGTTGGAAGTAGGGCACCAGCTCCGCATGGTCCCGGTCGACCGCCTCCAGGTAGACGCGCAGGAGGCCGCGCTCGGGGCCGGCGCCACGCAGCTCTTCGAGCTCGGCGCGGAGCGGCGTCAGCTCGGCCGCCCGCTCGGGCTCTTCCTCCTCCACCAGCTCGGCCAGAACGTCGACGATCCGCAAAGCCCCTTGGACCGGGTCATCCTTTCCCGTGGCGAGGACCAGGGCTGCCGAGGCAGCGCATTCGGGTGAGGGGTGTCCCTCCAGGGCATTGCTTTCCAGGCGGAGCCCCGAAGCGACTGCCAGGCGGCGCATCCTGCTCCGCACGGCCGGCGCCAGCCAGGCCACCAACCGGCCGCGCAGCTCCTTAGGCAGACCGGGATCGGGCGCCGCCGGGATCTCGATCTCTGGAGAGAGCGCCGGCAGGTCGCGCCGGTCTTCGTGGCCAAGGAGGCCCGACAGCAGCTCCTGCAGCGCCCGGCGGTATTGCGCTTCGCCGCCGCGCCGGAAATCCACCCGCTGGACGCCATCCAGGAAGGGCGGCAGAGGCGCATCGATCAGCAGGACGACCTGGAGATTCCCCTGCCGCCAGTCGCGGCGGCGGGCGATGAAGGTCTCCCACTCGTCGGCGACCCGCGGCGAAGCAAGCGCTTCGGGAGTCGCCACCAGGATCAGCCGGCCGGCTTTTTCGAGCCCCGCCTGAAGCTGCCCCACCCAGGAACGGCCGGCCCCCAGGTCCACCTGATCGAGGAACACCGTCCCCGGCCGCCCGAGATGGGCAAGGCACCGCTCCAGGTTGGCGTGCAGCGTCCTCACCCACGCTTCATGCTGATGGGCATAGCTGAGGAAGGCCGTGTGGCTCTCAGGCATTCATGGAATTGTAGCCTGGGCGAACCCCGCGGCGATCCGCTCCAGGGCGGCGTCCCGGGAGATTTCGCCGCGGAGGTAGGCCTCCCAGGCGGGGCGCACCACGGCAGTAGCGCGGGGCACCTTGGGATAGTAGCCCGCGGTGTCACCGTAGTCCTTGTGGCCCGGGTCCAGGACCTTCCGCACCGTCCCCGCCGCCTGCACGAACATCAGGGTGTGGACGAAGTCATGGACCTCCTGGGGAGACGCGCCGGGAACAGCCCTGCAGCCGGGAGTCCAATTTGGAGAGCACGTCCCCCTCCCCTCCAGCCAGGTCCAGCGCATGGATCGGCTCGTGGACCATCGTCTCCCGGGCCTCGGACGCCGGCATCCCCGCCAGAGCCACGATGCAGACCCCGCCGCTCTGCGACCTGTGGGTGAACGCTCGCGGAAAGGGAGCGGCCCCCACGAGGTAGACAGGGACCGGCCGGCTCGGGACCGGAACCTCCAGGTGGCGGCTCAGGTCGGCGAAGACCTCCGGCGCCTTCGGCAGGACGTCGCGGCGCAGCCCGGCCGCCACCTCTTCGGAGGCTTTCCGGTGCACAGGCCAGATCTTTTCAAGAAAAAGCTTCTCCAGAGGGCGGTATGCCTCGGCAAGGCGCGCCACCGCCTCCCGGAGCCGGACCTCGCGCCCGCCCCTCGTCTGGAACGTCTCGGGGAGAGCGGCGGCGAGGCGGGCGAGCTCGTCCACGCTCCCGGCTTCGACCAGGCCGCCATCGATCACACCCCAGGCCATCGGGCCGCCGATATCGGTGCCCACCCGTCGCACGGCCGCCACCGCGGCAGGCAGACCGTCGATCGCCGGCAGCTCGCCGCTTTCGGCCGCCAGCCTGCGGACCCAGTAGTGGAGGTCTACCAGCGGATTGACATGGATCTCGATCAGGCTCGCCGGCTCCGGGGGTTTCGGGGGAGGTGCCTGGACCGGGAGGAGGGTCAGGAGGGTGAGGATTGTCGCGTGCATGTAGAGAGTCTACGGAGGCTCCCGCCGGCTCCGTTGCCCCTTACCGGCGGCTTGCCTTGAGCAGCTCCTCGCCGCGGTCGATTCCCTCGCCGGATCGGATGCGTTCGGCGAGGCGGCGACGCAACTCGGCCCTGTGGGCCTCGTCCAATGCCCGGTCGATGGTGTCCTTGATGCCTGTCGTGCCCAGCGCCCGTTGGGCCCGGGCGAGCCGCTCTTCGTCGATCTCTACGGATGTGCGTCTCATACAAACACAAACATATAACATGAAAATGGACCCGTCTGGTACATACCAAGAGAGCTCCTCGATATGCAAGCTGAGCCCTCTCCTCTGGGAGCCCACCGGCACAGGCTCGCCGCATCCTTCAGCGTGTTCCGCTTCGCTGGTAGACTCGGCGCCATGCCCACCGTCGATCGCCAGACCCTCGTCACCTATCTCGATCAGCTCCTGGACACGGCCCACGGCCGCGACTACGGCCCGAACGGCCTCCAGGTCGAAGGCCGGCAGGAGATCCGGAAAGTGGTGACCGGCGTCTCGGCCTGCCACGAGCTCTTCGTCCGCGCCCGCGAGGCCGGAGGCGACGCCGTCCTGGTCCACCACGGCCTTTTCTGGGAGGGGATGCCGCGCGTCGTGACCGGCTTCCAGTACCGCCGGCTGGCCGAGCTGATCAAGGCCGGCATCAACCTCCTGGCCTACCACCTCCCTCTCGACCGCCACCCCGAGCTCGGCAACAACGCCATCGCCTGCCGGGACCTGGGCCTGGTCGACCTGGAGGCGTTCGGCCTGCACGAAGGGATGCCGATCGGCTTCAAGGGCCGTTTCCCCGAGCGCATCGCGGTCGCCGAGCTGATCGCCCGCTGCCGCCGCGTCTACAGCCAGGAGCCGATGACCTTCCTGGAAGGCCCAGACCCCGTCCGCACCCTCGGCATCATCAGCGGCGGCGCGCAGCGAGAGCTCTACGGCGCCATCGCCGAAAGCCTCGACGCCTACATCACCGGCGAGGTGAGCGAATGGGTGATGAACGTGGCCCGCGAGGCGAAGATCCACTACCTCGCCTGCGGCCACTACGCGACCGAAAGGCTGGGCATCCGGGCCCTGGGCGAGCACCTCGCCGAGAAGTTCAGGATCGAGGCGGAGTTCATCGACGTGCCGAACCCGGTGTAGGGGCTGCCCGCTACCTGCTCCGGCGGCTGCTTTGAACGGGGACTACACGGCTTCGATCTCCACCAACTCGCCTGTCGAACACTATCTGCCACAGATACGCTTATCCACGCCAGATAACAGCATCCGGTGAAGAGAACGTCATCGGCGCGAAGCTCATCCGTGACAGGCCCGGCTACGCGTCCCTGCACTCAGAAGCAGTACCAGACACAGGTGCCGAAATTGGGACGGCAACAACCCGCTGCAGCATCCCAGGTGTAGTAACAGCCCGGCTTATTGAACTGAGAGCAGTTGACGCTTGCCGATGCCGGGGACAGTGAACAGATCGCCGTCAACGCCAGGGCCAACAGCACCAGACTGAGTCGTCCCAAATGGTGTCTCATGTCTTTCCTCCTTTCGAGTTCGCCAAGGTCCGCCCTCCCTGGATTATAAGGTGAGGTGTGGATGGAAGATATGCCGCCTTCGCGAACAGCCGGAAGAAATTCTCCCCCGTCCGCCGCGCCACCTGCTCGGGGGTCTCGCCGGTCTCCTGGGCGAGGCGGGCGGCGATTTCGACGACATAGGCGGGGCGGTTGGGTTTGCCCCGGTAGGGCACTGGGGCCAGATAGGGGGTGTCCGTCTCGACCAGGCAGCGGTCAGGCGGCAGGATGGGGATCACCTCGCGGACGTTATCGGCCTTGGGGAAGGTGATCATGCCAGAGAGGCCCAGATAGAAGCCCCGGGCGATCAGCTCTTTTGCCATGTCGAGGCCGCCGGCGAAGGAATGGAAGTCGGCCTGGAGGTCTTGGAAGGCGTCTTCGCGGACGACCCCTAACATCTCGTCATTGCTGTCCCGGTTGTGGACCACGACCGGGAGGCCGAGGTCGATCGCGAGCTCCCACTGCTCGCGGAGAGCATGGAACTGGACGTCCCTTGGCGAGTGGTCGTAAAAGAAGTCGAGGCCACACTCCCCCACCGCCACGGCTTTGGGATCGGCGAGGAGGGCGCGCAGCCTTTCCCGGTCACCCTCCTGCCAACTGGAGGCGTCGTGGGGATGGACTCCCAGGGCGCACCAGACGTCCGGATGGCGGTGGCAGAAGGCGAGGATGTCTTCGGCCTCGGCGAGCTTGATGGCCGGGACGAGGAAGCCCTGGACCCCGCGCTCCCGCGCCTGGTCGAGGGCCCGCTCGCGTTCGTCGGGCGGCAGGCTCTGGAGATGGCAGTGGGAGTCGATCGGGCCGGAAAGATCGATACCCGTCACTTCACTCGCGTCCCGTTGGGGACCTGGGCGCCCGGGTGGAGCAGGACCGGTTTGCCGTCGATCGAGGCGGCAAGCACCATGCCCTGGGATTCGACCCCCATCAGCTTGGCGGGCTGGAGGTTGGCAACCACCACGACCTGCTTGCCGAGAAGGTCTTCCGGCTGGTAGGCGAGGCCGATGCCGGCCACCAGGGTGCGCGGGCCCTCCTCCCCCAGGTCGATGGACAGCTTGATCAGTTTTTCGGACTTGGGGACCCTTTCCGCCGCGGCCACCGTGCCCACTTTCAGCTCGGTTTCGAAAAACTTGTCGATCGAGAGCAAACTCTTCCCCTCCTCTTTCTTGGGCTTGTCCGGAGCGGCCGGCGCTTTCTTCTCGCCCAGATAGGCCTCCTTGTCGATCCGCGGGAACAGCGGCTTCGGCTCGGGCAGCTCGGCGTTGTTCGGCGTGCCGCCCCATTCCAGCGCCGCGAGGCTCGCAGGCACATCCGTTACGCCGATCGCGGCGAGGACCTGCGGCGCCACTTTCGGCATGAAGGGCAGCAGGCCGGCCGCCACGATGCGCACGGCTTCGAGGCCGTTCCACAGGATGCGCGACAGCTTTTGCGTCGGCCCCTCTTCCTTGATGAGCTTCCACGGCTCGCGCGTCACGATGTACTGGTTGGTCTCGGCCAGCAGCCGCCAGAGCGCCTCCAGGGCCCGGCTGAAGGCGAAGTCCTCCATGGCCGCCCGGTATTCGGGCACAATCCGGCGGGCGGCCTCGACCAGCGGGTTGTCGGTGCAGGGCTCGGGCGGCGTCTTGCCGTCGAAGGCGCGGCGCGAGAGCGTCACCAGCCGGCTGACCGTGTTGCCTAGGTCGTTCGCCAGGTCGCTGTTGTAGCGGTTGACGAAGGCCTCGTCCGAAAAGCTCGCGTCCTGGCCGAAGACCATGTCGCGCAGCAGGAAATAGCGGACGCTGTCACTGCCGAAACGGTCGATGAGGTCGTCCGGCCGCACGATGTTGCCCACGGACTTGGAGATCTTGCGGCCGTCGCGGTACCACCAGCCGTGGGCCCAGACCGTGGTCGGCAGGGGCAGCCCGGCGGACATCAGGAAGGCCGGCCAGTAGACGGCGTGGAAGCGCAGGATGTCCTTGCCGATGAGGTGGAGGCGGACCTTGCCGTTCTCCCAGAAGCGGCGGAAGAGAGAACCGTCCTCGTTGCCGAACCCCAAGGCGCTGATGTAGTTGGTCAGCGCGTCGAGCCAGACGTAGACGGTCTGACCCGGGTAGCCGGGAAACGGGATGCCCCACTCCAGGTTGGCGCGCGAGACCGACAGATCGCGCAGCCCGGATTCGACGAACGAGCGCACCTCGTTGAGACGGCTGGCCGGGCGGACGGATTCCGGATGCTGCTCGTACCAGTCGAGCAGGGGCTGCTGGTATTTCGACAGGCGGAAGAAGACGTTCTCCTCGGACTTCCACTCGACCGGGCTGCCGTGGACCGGGCAGGTCTTCTCCGGCCCCAGCTCCTTCTCGGTATAGAAGGTCTCGCACGGGGAGCAGTACCACCCCTCGTGCGTGGCCGCGTAGAGGTCCCCGGCCTCTTCGAGGCGGCGGATCATCTCGTACACGCCACGCTGGTGCCGCTCCTGGGTCGTGCGGACGAAGTCGTCGTACGAGAACCCGAGCCGGTCGCGGAGAACGAAGTACTGGGACACGACCCGGTCGGCGAGCTCGATGGGGGTGACCCCCTCCTTGCGCGCCGCCCGCTCGATGTTCTGGCCGTGCTCGTCCGTGCCGGTCAGGAAATAGACGTCATCGCCGGCCATGCGCCGGTAGCGCGCCAGGGTGTCGGCCACGGTGGTCGTGTAGATGTGCCCGATGTGGGGCAGATCGTTCACGTAGTAGATCGGGGTGGTGAGATAGAAGGTGCTCATGAAGGGGGGGATTCTAGCAACTCTTCCGGCGTGAAAACGTAGTGCGTCCCGCAGAAGACGCAGTCGGCGTCGATCGTGCCGTCCTCGCGCCGCAGGTAATCGCGGTCGTCGGCCGGGAGGAGCACGAGGTGCTGGAGCAGGCGCTCGCGGCTGCAGCGGCACCGGTAGCGGAGCGGGCTGACCTCCTTGACCTCGTGGTCCATGCCGGAGAGGACCATCTCTTTGACATGGGGGAGGCCGCCGGCTTCGAGCAGCTCGCTGATCCCCCGGATGCGGAAGATGTTCTGCTCGAGCTGGTCGATCGCCGTCTCCGGGGCGCCGGGCAGGACCTCGACGATCATGCCGCCCGCCGCGGCCACGCCGCTCGGCTTGCCGAGGACGCCCAGGAGCACGGCCGAGCTCGTCTGCTCGCTCTGCTGGAGATAGTGGGCCAGGTCCTCCCCGATCTCGCCGTTGACCAGCTCGACCTGGCTCTGGTAGCCGCCGCCTCGCGCGAATTCGCGGCGCACCCAGAGGTGGCCGTTTCCCACTGCACGGCCGACGGCCAGCTTGTGGCTCGACCAGTGGGGGACGTCCACCTGGGGATGCCCGACCAGCCCGCGCAGGTTGCCTTCCTGGTCGGCCTCTGCCAGGACGCGGAGGATGGGGCCGTCGCCGCGCACCTCGATCGAGAGGCGGGTCGGGGCCTTGGCGGCGAGGCGCAGCAGCAGCGCCGCACCCGCCATGCAGCGGCCGAGCGCCGCCGTGGCGACCGGCCCCATATCGTGCCGGTCGCGCGCCTCCTGAACTACATCCGTGAGATCGGCCACTGCCCAGCGGAGATAGCCGCCGCCGGCCAGGCCCAGCTCGAGCCGGCTCGCCGGCTCGGCGGCCTTGTCGACTTCTGTCACTGCCATCATGTCTTTTCGGGACCGGCGCTACCGGTCGAGCGCCGCCGCGGATGTCAGGGCTGCGCGGTAGACCTCCCGCCAGGGAACTCCGGCGGCGAGGGCGAGCCGCCTGCAGTCCTCGAATTCGGGTGCGGCGGCCAGAGGGCGGCCCTGGAAGCGGGCCCGCTTGATCCGCACCGGACCGAACGCGGTCTCGACCTGGGCCGTCTCGCGCTCCGCCTCGAAGCGGTTCGCCAAGGTATAACGGCAGCCGAGCGAGCCGGATTCCATGAGCAGGGTCCCGGCCAGCTCGTCGAGCTGCGGGCGACGGCAGAGGACGGTGATCAGGATGCCGGGACGGTTCTTCTTCATCTGGACGGGGGTGAAGAAGACGTCGAGAGCCCCGGCGTCGAGCAGGCGCTCCATCAGGAACCCGAACCCCTCGGCCGGCAGGTCATCGACCTCACATTCGATCACCGCGACCTGCGGCGCAACCTCGGCGCCGCGGCCACGCAGGAGTCGCACGGCGTTCGGCTGGTGGGCGAGATCCTTGCGGCCGAGGCCGTACCCTGCCCCTTCCAGCACGAGGGCGGGTAGCTCGGTGTACTCGTCGACCAGCTCGGCCAGGAGGACCGCTCCGGTCGGAGTGGTCAGCTCGCCGCCCGGACCGCCGTAGATGGGGACACCGCGGAGCAGCTCCGCGGTCGCCGGCGCCGGCACCGGCAGCTCCCCGTGCGCCGTCTTCACCCGCCCGCTGCCGACGTTGACCGGACTGCAGGTCAGGCGCTCGGGGGCGAGCAGCTCGACGGCCGCCGCCGCACCGACGAGGTCCACGATCGAGTCCACCGCGCCTACCTCGTGGAAATGGACCCGCTCGATCGGCACGCCGTGGGCCTTGGCCTCCGCCTCGCCCAGACGCCAGAAGAGACGGAGGGCGCGCTCCTTGACCGGAGCCGAGAGACCGCTCTCCCCGATCAACCGGCTGATCGATTCGAGGTCCCGCCCGTGGCCATGGTCATGGTGGTGATGATCATGGTGATGGTACCCGCCGCTGTGCTCGTGGGTGTGGGGATGCTCGTGGTCATGGGAATGAGAATGCCCCGCCTCCTCCGGGTCCGGCCCTTCGAGCGGCCGGCCGTCGACCAGGACGCGGAAGCGGGTCCCGGTGAGCCCTCCGCGCAAGGCCTTCCGGCTCTCGACCGACACGCCGAGAAGGCCGAGCCGGGCGACAGTTTCGGCCAGCACGTCGAGCGGCATGCCGAGGTCCAGACAGGCTCCGAGGAACATGTCTCCGGCGATGCCGCTGGCGCAATCGAGGTGGTAGTG
This sequence comes from uncultured Holophagales bacterium, assembly GCA_963842525.1. GTDB lineage: Bacteria > Acidobacteriota > Thermoanaerobaculia > Multivoradales > UBA5704 > UBA5704. The sequence continues at coordinate 948,545 of CAWJGT010000003.1, read as the reverse complement.
CAACGGGCTCATGATGGGCCGGAAGGCTACCACGGCGCTCTGTCCTGCAAGGAAACCCAGCGGCCCGGCCGGCCGAGGATCAGGTGGTCGACGAGCCGGATGCCGATCACGTCGGCCGCGGCGGCCATGTGCCGGGTGAAGTCCAGGTCCTCCTGGCTGGGAGACGGGTCGCCGCTCGGGTGGGTATGGAAGATGACGACGCCGGCCGCGCCCCGCAGCAGGCACTCCTTGAGGACCTCCCGGGGCTCGACGGCTGACTGATCGAGGGTGCCACGGTAGATCTCCTGCTCGCCGAGGAGGCGCTGGCGGATGTCCAGGAAGAGGGCTCCCAGGATCTCCTGGTCCCGGGACTGGTACCGCATGTTCAGGTAGCGGACCATCTCGGACGGCCGGCGCAAGGGCTCGCGGTCCTGCATCATCTCGTCGCGGGCCAGGCGGCGGGCGATCTCCAGGGCCGCCAGGAGCGCCGCGGCCTTGGCCGGCCCCAGGCCCGGCCGCTTGAGCGACTGCGGCGTGGCCGCCAGCAAGCCTGCGAGGTTGCCGCCGTTCTCGTGCAGGAGCTCCATGGCCATCTGCAGGGAAGAGGCGCCGACCCGGCCCGTGCGCAGGAGCACCGCGAGCAGCTCGGTGTCCGCCAGCGAGCCGCTCCCCTGCTTCAGCAGCCGCTCGCGCGGCCGTTCTCCTTTGGGCAGCTCGCGGATCATCCAAGTGACCGGCATCGCTCGATCTCCTCGGTGAGCCGTGGCACGGCCTCGCCCGCTGGGGCCGCGATCTGCAGGTCGATCCGCCGCGAGTACGGGGTGGGCTCGGGGTTGACCTCGATCACACAGGCGCCGGCTCCCCGCGCCAGGTCGATCAGACCAGCCGCGGGATAGACGGTCGACGAGGTCCCGACGGACAGCAGGAGATCGCAGCTCGCCGCCTCCTCCTGGGCCCGCCCGAGCACGGAGGGATCGAGCATCTCGCCGAACCAGACGACGGCCGGGCGGAACGGGCCGCCGCACGCGCAGAGCGGAGGCTCGTCCGGCGACTCGGCGATCGCCTCGCCCATGTCCCGCCGCTTGCCGCAGCGGTTGCATTTCGCCTGGAGCAGGGTCCCGTGCAGCTCCAGGAGGTTGCGGCTCCCGGCCCGGGTGTGCAGGCCGTCGACGTTCTGGGTCGCCAGGAGGAAGGACGGGAAGAGGGACTCCCAGCGCACCAGGGCGAGGTGGGCGGGGTTCGGCCGGGCCGCGGCGGCGGTCTGCCAGCGCCATGCATACCAGCGCCAGACCTTGCCCGGATCGGCCCGGAACGCCTCGGGGGTGGCCAGCTCTTCGGGCCGCATCCGCTCCCAGAGCCCGCCGGCTCCGCGGAAGGTGTCGAGCCCACTCTCCCGCGATACGCCCGCTCCGGAAAAGACCAAGGCCCGCCGGGCCGTGCGGATGCGGTCGCGGATCTCGTCGGACAACTGAAGCTCCATCGCGCTCCTCCTTCGGCCCGAGAGTGGGCCTCACCCCTATAAAGACGGAAAACGGGCCGCCGATCTTGCATAACTCGCCAAAGTTTTTTCGGCAGGGGGGCGGAAGGAGGTTTGACACCTGCGGGACGGCCTGCTAGAAACGCGGGCCATGCCCTTCCTGCCCACCAACTTCGGCCTGCTGGAGCCGGAGGCGAGCGACTACGAGACGGCCCGCGTCGCCGTCCTGCCCGTCCCCTTCGAGCGCACGACATCGTACGGCAAGGGGACCTCGTACGGCCCCTCGGCGATCCTGCGCGCCTCGCAGGCCATGGAGCTCTACGACGAGGAGCTGGGGAGCGAGCCCTACACCCAGGGCATCGCCACCCTCCCGCCGTTCCTGCCCGAGAGCTTCGACATGGGCGAAGGGCTCGCCGAGCTCCAGGCCGAAGCACGCCTCCATCTCGAGCACGGCAAATTCCTGGTGACCCTGGGAGGCGAGCACAGCCTCAGCCAGGCACCCATCAAAGCCGCTCAGGAGGTCTGGCCGGGGATCGGCGTCGTCCAGTTCGACGCCCATGCCGACCTGCGGGAGGAGTTCGAGGGCACCTGCTACAGCCACGCCAGCATCATGAAGCGGGTGGTCGATGCCGGCATCCCGACCCTGGCCGTGGGCATCCGCTCGCTCTCGTCCCCCGAGGCCGCGCTCGTCCGCGAGCGGAGCCTGCCGGTGATCTGGGGCCACCAGCTCGACCGCGCCGCCGAGCTGTTCCCGAAGATGCTGGCCGGCCTGCCGGAGAAGGTCTATCTCACCTTCGACGTCGACTACTTCGACCCGTCCCTCGTCCCCGCCACCGGCACCCCCGAGCCGGGAGGCGGCCTCTGGACGCCGACCCTGGGCCTGCTGCGCCACCTCTTCCAGACCAAAACCGTCGTGGCCATGGACATCGTCGAGCTGGCCCCCATCGGCAATCAGCCGGCGAGCGACTTCCTCACCGCCAAGCTGATCTACAAGTGCCTGGGATATCTGCAGGAGGCTGAGGCCGGCAGGTAGCTGCGGCGCCTGTCCTCAGGTAAGCTACGCTTATGCCGAGGACCGCTGCGCAGCTCCTGGAAGAAGCCCTCCAACTGGCCGAAGATCAGAGGGAGGAGCTCGCCTACGGCATTCTCCACAGTCTCGCTTCCCGCCCAGCCGAGAAGAGAACGGAAGACGAGTGGATCGCCGAGATCGAGCGGCGGGCGCGAGCCGCCTTGGCCGGCGAGCCCGGCGTCCCCTGGGAAGAAGTCCGAGCCGAAGCAAGACGTCAACTGGCGCATCGATGAAGCCCAGGCTGTCTTGTTGCTGATGACGCCTGGCCGGCGGGACGCCGGCGCTCCCAGGGGGGAGATCCTGCGTCATTTGGTCTGATTGCTCTCGGCCCCCGGCAGATCGAACCAGAAGGTGCTTCCCACTCCGGGCTCGCTGTCGACGCCGATGCTCCCGCCGTGGTGCTCCACGATCACCTTGCAGATGGCGAGGCCGAGACCGGTCCCTCCCTTGTCCTGGCTGTCCGCGGTCTCCACCCTGGCGAACCTTTCGAAGATCCTCTGCCGGTAGCCATCCGGGATGCCCGGCCCCTGGTCCTTGACGAAGACCCGCATCCAGCCTCCCTCCTTCTCTTCGGCCCAGAGACGGACCTCCCGGTCCGGGGGCGAGAACTTGACGGCATTGGAAAGGAGGTTGATCAGGACCTGGACGATGCGGTCCGCATCCGCCAGCAACCGGACCCCGGCCGGCGAGGAGACGAGCGCGGTCCGCCTCTCGTCGGCCATGGGATGGACCGCTTCCAGAGATTGCTCGAACAACAGTTGGAGGTCCACTTCCGCCATCTGCAACTGAATCCGGCCGCTGTCCATGGCGGCGCAGGGTCGGAGCCGCGAACGAGCCGAACTCCTGCCCGCCGACCGCCGGGACGCTCGAAAACAGGGCTTGCACCGAGATCAGGACCTCCAGGTGGCTTTCGCAGCTCACACGGACAGCCGAGGCCAGGGTCTGCGCCCGGTCCTCGAAGACCCGGTGCACGGCCTCCTCCTCCCGGCGGCTCGCATAGACGAAGAGCAGGACCGACAGGCCGAAGGTCGCGACCAGCGCGAGGACCACCGAAAGCCGCCTGCCCACGGGGAACGTCACCCCACCAACACGCTCCCCCCGTTGACGTTCAGGATCTCGCCGGTGATGTGATGGGCGAGGGGGGAGGCCAGAAAGATGACAGGGCCGGCGATGTCCTCGGGGGTGGCGACGCGGCGGAGGGGGATACTGGCGAGAGCCTGCTCCCGCCGTATGCCGGAAAGAGCCTCGGCCGTCATGTCGGTGTCGACCCAGCCGGGGGCCACGGCGTTGACGCGGATCTTCGGGGCCAGCTCCGACGACCACGACTTGGTGGCCGAGATGATGGCCCCCTTGCTCGCCGCATAGGGACTGTAATAGGCCTCGCCCCGCTGCCCGGCGGTCGAGCTGATGTTGATGATGTTGCCGTCCTGGGACTTTTGGAGGAACGGCACGGCTTCGCGGGCACAGAGGAAGGGGCCCACGACGTTGACCGCCAGGGTGGCTCCCAGCTTCGTCTCGTCGAGCTCGACCAAGGGGTCATGGATCCAGACGCCCGCGTTATTGACCAGGCAGTCGAGCCCGCCCCACTCCTTGCGGACGGAGTCGAAGAGCTGCCGGATCTGCTCCGGCTCGGTGACGTCGCAGCGGACCTTCCGGTGCGGCTGTTGGGAGATCTGCTCCAGGTCGTTCAGGACCTGCCGAGCCCGGGCGCTGCTCGCCATGTACTGGATCATGACCGCCGCGCCGGCCTGGGCGAAGAGACGGCAGCACGCGGCTCCGATGCCGCGGCTGCCGCCCGTCACGAGCACCTTGACCCCGCCGAGGTCGATCATGCGCCGGCTTCGACCACCATCGCGATCCCCTGACCGCCGCCGATGCAGGCCGAGGCGACCCCCACGCCACCGCCCCGCCGGCGCAGCTCCTTGAGCAGGGTGATCAGGAGCCGCGTGCCTGAGGCACCCAGCGGATGGCCGAGCGCGATCGCGCCGCCGTTGACGTTGAGCTTGTCGACGTCGAGGTCCAGCTCCTTCGCCACCGCCAGGATCTGGCCGGCGAACGCCTCGTTGATCTCGATCAGGTCGAGGTCGCCGAGAGTCATGCCCGCCTTGTGCAAAGCCTGTTGGATCGCCGGCGCCGGGCCGATGCCCATGCGGGAAGGCTCGACGCCCACCACGGACCAGGAGACGATGCGCCCGAGCGGCTCGACGCCGCGCTCCTTTGCCCGCTCGGCCGTGGTCAGCAGCATCATGGCGGCGCCGTCCACGATGCCGGAGGCGTTGCCAGCGGTCACGAAGCCGTCCTTGTCGAACGCCGTGGGCAGGCCGGCCAGGTCTTCCATCGTGGTCTCGGGGCGCAGGTGGCTGTCCTTCTCGACCAGCCGGGCCTTCTTGCCCTTCCCCACCTCGACCGGGACGACCTCCTCCTTGAATTTGCAGGCCTCCCAGGCCGCCGCGGCGAGGCGCTGGGAGCGCAGCGCGAATTCGTCCTGCTCCTGGCGGCTGATGCCGTAGTCGCGAGCGAGGTTGTTGCTCGTCTGGGCCATGTAACAGCCGCAGTAGCTGTCCATCAGGGAGACCATGAGCAGGTCCTGGAGCTGTCCCTGCCCCAGCTTGAACCCCCTTCTCGCGCCCCAGATCACATGCGGGGCCTGAGACATGTTCTCCATGCCGCCGGCCAGGCAGGTCCCGGCGTCGCCGGTCAGGATCATCTGGGCGCCGGAGATCACCGCTTGGATGCCGGAGCCGCAGAGCCGGTTGACGGTCAAGGCCGGGATCTCCTTGGGCACGCCGCCCTTGAGGGCTACATGGCGGGCGCCGTAGATGGCGTCCGGCGAGGTCTGGAGCGCGTTGCCGACGATCGTGTGGTCGATCTCGCTCCCTGCGACCCCCGTCCGCTCCAAAAGGGCGCGCGCCGCATGCGCCGCCAGGTCGATCGCGGAGACTTCGGCGAAGTCGGTGTTGTATTCGATCATCGGGGTCCGCACCCCGTCGAGGAAGACCAGGTCTTTGGGATTCATCTTGCGCTGTACCTCCAAAAGAACATTCTATCGATGTTCAGCCCGCCGTACGGACGGCCAGGGAGTGGAACTGCCGCCGCCAGCGGTGCACGTCGGCGCGCGGATCGATCCGCGACGAGAGCAGGACGAAGATCCGCCCCTTCTCAGGATCGATCCAGACGCTGCCGCCTGCGAAACCGGTGTGACCGAAAGTAGAGGGCGAGAGCGCCCGGCCGGCGCCGTAGCGCAGGCTCCTGCGAAACCAGCCCAGGGTGAAGCGCCTTCCCCCGGCCAGAGCTCCAGCGACGCCCCCGGGTTCCAACAAGCGCCGGGGCGCGAGCCATTCCGCGCCCAGAGCCCAGAGATCGCGAGCCCGGCCGAAAAGGCCGGCGTGACCCGAAAGAAGGCCGGAGCGGCCGGGGAGGCTCAGGAGGAAACGGGCGTTGCCGTCCTGGGGGTGGCCCAAGGGCGGCGGCGGGAGCGTCTCGATCGCAAGCCCCTGGCTCGCCGCGAGGTCCACCTCCTTGCCCGTGTCCATCCGGCTCGCCGCCATGTCCGGCTGATCGCCGGGGGCCGGCTCGACCGCAGAGAGGCCCAGGGGATCGAGGACGCGCGAGCGGAGGAGAGCAGCCAGAGGCTCGCCGGTGTGCCGTTCGGCCGTCCATCCCCAGAGGAGGAAGCCGAGGTCGCTGTACGTCTCGGCCCGGGCACCCGGCAGCTCGCCGCCCAGCAGGAGCCTCTGGGCCTCCTCGCGGGACCGGCAGAGGTGGTACAGGGGAGCCCATGCGGCCAGGCCGGAGCGGTGACGGAGAAGGTCGGAGAGCGGTGTACGGGCCAGATCCCGGTGCGCCTCGGGCCAGATGTCCCCGAGGCGGGCGGCGAGCGGCAGGATACCCTCGGCATCCAGGACCAGGGCCAACGTGGCCGCGAACGGCTTCGTGATGGAGGCGTAGTCGAAGCGGGTCGTCACCTCCGCCGGAACCGAAGGCCTCGCCTCGCCGGCCGCGGCTTCCCAGAGGATGCGATCGGCGGTGCCCACCAGGCCCACGACGGCGGTGGCGGTCCCCGAGGAGACGAGCGAGTCGAGAAAGGTCTTCACACGTAGTTCGCCGGATCGCCGGTCTGGAAGACCACAACCCGCTCCCCTTCCTGGAGGTCCCCGGCGGCGGCGAGGTCCTCCAGCGCGGCAAAGGCGGCGGCTCCCTCGGGTCCAAAACGGAGCCCTTCCTGCCGGGCCAGGCGGCCGGTCACCTCGGGGAGGCGATCTTCGTCCACGGCGATCGCCCGTCCGCCGGATTCGCGCACCGCCCGGAGCACCAGGAAATCGCCGATCGCCCGCGGCACCCGCAAGCCCCAGACCTGCGTCTGCGGGTCCTCCCAGGCCGGCGCCGCATCCAGCCCCTGGGCGAAGGCGCGCACGATCGGCGCGCAGCCGGTCATCTGGACCACGACGAAACGAGGCCGCTTCGGGCCGATCAGACCCAGCCGCCGCAGCTCGCCGAAGGCCTTGTGCATGCCCACGATCCCCGTGCCTCCGCCGAGCGGGTAGACGATCCAGTCCGGCAGCTCCCAGCCGAGCTGCTCGGCCAGCTCGAGCCCCATGGTCTTCTTCCCTTCGGCGCGGTAGGGCTCGCGCAGGGTCGAGACGTTCCAATAACCCTCGCCCAACAGCTTCGCGGCATCGACCAGGGTCCCTGGCGAAGAGAGCACCTCGGCGCCATGCTCGCGGCACCGCTCGAAGACCGTCCGCGGCGTGTCGGCCGGCAACGCCACCCGCGCCGGGATGCCGGCCGCCGCGGCATAGGCCGTGAGGGCCAGGGCCGCATTGCCGGCGCTGGCGAGCTGGACCCCCGGCGCTCCCAGCTCCCGCGCACGGTTGACCGCCAGGGAGAGCCCGCGCGCCTTGAACGAGCCGGTCGGATTGAGCGCCTCGTCCTTGACCAGCACCTCGACACCCGGAGGAGCCAGGCGGCGCAGGCGGACGAGGGGCGTTCCCCCCTCTCCCAGGTCCACCCGCTCGTCGAAATGCGCAAGGGGGAGCAGCTCGCGGTACCGCCAGAGGGTCCACGGCCGGTCCGGCAGGGCCCGCCGCAGCCGCTCTCCCTTCTCGGCATCCAGATCGTACTCGACCAGCCAGGGCGCTCCAGCCGGGGAGAGAAACGCCGGCGCGTCGAGCTCGCCGGCCTCTCCCGTCCGCGAGCAGACCAGGCGGGTCGCCCAGCGTTGTCTCATCCCAGGTGTCTCATAGGTGTTCATGTCGCGGGAGAGTATATGTAGAGTCGTGGCTTGCTGGTCGCCCAAGCCTGACGTACACTTGGTACCCATGATGGTCTTGGAGACGCAGGCTGTCGTTGCCAAGGATGGGGAGCTACGTGTCGTGGCTCAAGCCCCGCCTAATGTCGTGCCTGGAACGCACCGGGCCATTCTGGTCATCGAGGATGTAATACGCCTGCCTCGCAAGGAAACCTCGAAGGAACCCCTCCGGCTGAAGCTCCTCGATCTGAATGGCTGGCCCGCGGACGCAGCCTTTCGCCGCGAAGACATCTACAGCGATGACGGCCGCTGAAAAGTGGTTCGTCGATACCAACGTTCTGGTGTATGCGACGAACGCTCGTTCGCCGTGGCAGCGTGACGCAGAGGCGTTGCTGAGCTTCGCCCGCCGGCGAGGAATTGCAGCTCGTCATCAGCACACAGATCGTCAGAGAATATCTCGCTGTGGCAACTCGCCCCGACGCGGGCAGGGTCGATAAATCCACGCTCCGTGATGCGCTCGACAACGTTCGCACATTTCAGTCGGAGCTTCACGTGATTCAAGAGGATTCTGCGGTCTCGGCGCGACTCATCGAGCTGGTCGAGCGCTATGAAGTCGCGGGGAAGCAGGTCCATGATGCAAACATCGTCGCCTGCATGCTGATTCACGGTGTTCGTTCTCTTCTCACTTTCAATGCACAGGACTTCACAAGGTTCGCTGACCTGATCACGGTCTTATCGGTTTCGCCGACGGAGCATCAGGAAGCCACACAGGCACCCGAATCCCTTGAGCCTGCGACGCAACCTGAGGGTGAGCTTCCTTCTCACAACTCAGCTCGAGCCCCTTCCAGACGTTCGAGCTTCTCTTCGTACCGCGCCAGCAGCTCCGCATTGTGACGCACGGCCTCACCGACTGAGCCCCGGCGCGTCCGTTGCGGGAGGTTGGACGATCTCGGGCTGAACTGCCGAATGAGCCGATCGACCTCCGCTCTTCGGACCGGATCGGTAACCGTCTTCCTCTCCTCTTGCAGATCTTCGACGAACTGCCGCCGGCTCGCATCGATCCGCTGGTCGAGGTCTTCACCCAGGCGGGAGACCCGGGCTTCGAGGACCCGCTCCTCAATCCACCGCAGCTCCTTCGGGTTGTAGCCCAAGTCCCGGGCGGCGCGCAGGTCGGCGGTCGCGAGGTCTTCCCGCCGCTCTTCACGGATCTTCAGCGCACGCTCCCGCACCGCCAGGAAGCTCTCGACCTGCCGGCCGTCGAGGCGCCCGTCCGCAGGCGGCCGGTACTGGGCCCGGGCAGCTTCCTCCATCAGGGCGGACGTCCCTTTCTCCTGCGCTCCGCCGCGGAGGGAGGCGCCGTCTCCCGGCCGGAGCTTGCAGGCGCCGGCGAGCAGCGCCGCGGCGAGCAGCGGGAGGAGGGGGCCGGAGCCCCACCGCAATGGTTTGGTCATCTGGTCATTCGGTCCGCTTCCGGATCACCAGCCGCACGGGGACGCCCGGCAGGTCGAGCTCCTCACGCATACGGTTCTCGAGGTAGCGGCGGTAGTGGTGGTTCCGGGGCAGGAGCCGGTTGGCGAACAGCATGAAGGTCGGCGGCGCGGTCGAGACCTGGGTCGTGTAGTAGACCTTCCAGTGCGCTCCGTCGAGCGAGGGAGGACCGACCTTCTTGATGGCCGCCTCGAAGATGCGGTTGAGCTGGCCGGTCCCCAGCCGCACGTTGTAGGCGCCGAGCGCGCGGTCGATGGGGCCCCACAGCTTCTCCACTGCGCGGCCCGACAGCGCCGAGACGTTGACCCGGCCGGGTTGGGCGAGCATCTCGTGCAGCTTCTCGTAGGACTTCTCCAGCCGCTCCCGTCCCTCGTCGTCCAGCAGGTCCCACTTGTTGACCGCCACCACGGCGGCGCGGCCCAGCTCCCAGATGGTGCCGGCGATGGCCATGTCGCCGCTGGTCATCCCCTGGGAGGCGTCGAGCACCAGCACGGCGACCTGCGCCCGCTCGATCTGCCGCCGCGCCATCATCACCGCCAGCTCCTCGGGCTGGCCGGAGGTCTGGCTGCGGCGCCGGATGCCGGCGGTGTCGATCAGCAGATAGCTCTTGCCAGCGCGCTCGATCAGGGTGTCGACCGGATCGCGGGTGGTGCCCGCCATGGGCGAGACCAGGGCGCGCGGCAAGCCCGAGATCCGGTTGAGGAGCGACGATTTGCCGACGTTGGGCCGGCCGACGATGGCGATGGCCGGAGCGTCCGGCGCGGGGGTCTCGGGCAGCTCCGGCAGGGCCAGCGCGAGCGCTTCGCGCAGGTCCTCGATGCCGCTACCGTGCTCGGCCGAGACCAGGAGCTGCTGGTCGATGCCCAGGCTGTAGAACTCCGGGAACCGCTCGCGGGCCTCGCGCGTGTCCCCCTTGTTGACCACCAGGATCACCGGCTTGTTGTACCGCCGCAGCCGCTCCCAGATCGTCTCGTCGGCGGACACCAGCCCCTGCCTGCCGTCCACCAGGAAGAGCAGGAGATCGCTCTCCTCCACCGCGAGGAAGACCTGCCGGCTGAGGCCCAGGGGGTCCTCGCCGAGCATCAGCCCACCGGTGTCGACCACCTGGATGTGCCGGTCCCCCGCGATCTCGGCAATGCCGGTGATGCGGTCGCGCGTCACCCCCGGCATGTCATGGACGATCGCCTTGCGCCGCCCCACCAGGCGGTTGAAGAGGGTCGACTTGCCCACATTGGGCCGGCCGACGATTGCGACGGTGGGGGTCAGGGCCATGACGCCGGGGATTCTATCCGAGCGGTCCTACCGCCGCTTTCGCTCCCGCTTCTCCCTGCGGTCCTCGCCGGTCCCCTTCCTCCCCCGCCGCCCGTCCGCGGTGCGTTCCTTGGGACGGGGCAACTCGGGCCGGGCGTTTGCCTCGGGCATGCCGACGATCTTGAAGTCCAGGCCCCGGCGGCGCAGGTTGACACTGGTCAGCTCGACCTCGACGGCGTCGGCGAGGCGGAAGACCCGCCGGGTCCGCTCCCCCACCAAATGATGGGAATCGGCGTGATAGATGTAGTAGTCGTCCCCCAGGGTCCGGATCGGCACCAGGCCGTCGACGTACAGCTCGTCGAGCTGGACGAAGAGGCCGAAGGGCTGGACCCCGGTGATCCGGCCGCGGAAGGTCTCCCCCACCCGGTCCGCCAGGAAGCGGACCTTCTTCCATTGCAGGAGGTCCCGCTCCGACTGCTCGGCCCGCCGCTCCGTGCGGCTCGTGTGCTCCCCCATGTCCACCAGCCGGTCGGCCATCGAGGCCGCGTGCTCGGCCATCCGGCCGTGGAGCAAGGCCTTGAAGGCGCGATGCACGACCAGGTCCGGGTAGCGCCGGATCGGCGAGGTGAAGTGGGTGTAGTAGCGCGAGGCGAGGGCATAGTGGCCCCGGCACTCCGGGCTGTAGAGGGCGCGCTGCATCGTGCGCAGGACGAGCGACGAGACGAACCCCTCCACCGGCTTGCCCTGGATCTGGCTCAGCACATCCTGGAGCGCCGCGGGGTGCAGGGCGTCGAAGTTGCCCCGCAGATCGATCCCCAGCGGTTGCAGCGCGTCGCGCAGGTCGGCCAGCCGGTCCGGATCGGGCTGGTCGTGCACCCGGTAGAGGGCCGGAATGCCCTGCATCTCGAGCTCATGCGCCACCGCTTCGTTGGCGGCGATCATGAATTCCTCGATGATCCGGTGCGCCACGTGCCGCTGGCTCGGGATGATCCCCACCACGGTCCCATCGGTGCCGAGCTCGACGCTCCCCTCCGGCAGGTCGAAGTCGATCGAGCCGCGCCGCAACCTCTGGTTGTGGAGGACATCCATCAGGAAGCCCATCTCCCGCAGGGCCAGGAGGATCGGACCGTAGGCGTTCAAATCACCCTGCTGCGGCTCCTCCAGGAGGCGGCGCACCTCGTCGTAGGTCATGCGGCGGCTGCTCTTGATCACCGTCTCGGCGAAACGGCGGTGGAGGACGCGGCCGTCGCGGTCGAGGTCCAGGAAGACCGAGAGGGTCAGGCGCGGCACATCGGGGCGCAGCGAGCAGAGGCCGTTCGAGAGCCCCTCCGGCAGCATGGGGATCGCGCGCTCGGGGTAGTAGACGCTGGTCCCCCGGTGGTAGGCCTCCAGGTCGATGGGCGCCCCTTCGCGCACGTAGTGGGCCACGTCGGCGATATGGACTCCCAGGCGGAAGGTCCGGTTCGGCAGGCGCTCGATCGAGACCGCGTCGTCGAAGTCCCGGGCGGTCACACCGTCGATCGTAAAGACCGTGCGGTCGCGAAGATCCTCGCGGCCGGCCCAGTCCTCGGGCCGCGGATCGGGCGGATGGGAGGCCGCCGCCTCGATCACGGCGGCCGGGAAGTCTTCCGGGATGCCGTAATGGCGCAGGACGACCTTGACGTCCGTCCCCGAAGTCTCGAGGCTCCCCAGGTCTTCGACGACGTGGCCCAGCGGCTGCGGCCCGCGCTCGACCCGCACAACGACGTAGTGGCTCTCGGGGACCTGCTCGGCCTCCAGAACCTCCAACTCGACGGGCAGCTTGGCATCGTATGGCTCGAGCCAGCGCCGCCCCTCGCCGTCGGCCGCGAGCGTGCCGACCAGGGTCTCGAAGCGGCGGGCAAGGATCTTGAGCACGGCCCCTTCGGGGAGCTTCCAATTGTCGTCCTTGGCCTTCCTCCCCAGGAGGCGGACCAGTACCGTGTCGCCGTGGAGCGCCCCCTTGAGCTGCCGGCGGCGGATGAAGACCCCCGGCTCCTGGCGAAACCCCGGCCGCAGCAGGACATCCCCCGTTTCGAGCTGGTCGACGATCCCCACCTCCCACGGCGTGTGCTCGACCGCGTACCACCGTCCCTCGACCTCGACGGCGCGGCTCCGGGCCTCGAGCCCCTGGAGGGCCGCCTTCAGCCCGTCCGGCTCGCCGCCCAGCTCGCGAAGCAGATCCTCGTAGTCCAGCCCTGCCCGACCCGCCTTGTCGAGCAGGGCAAAAGCGCGCTCCCGTAGCGGCGCCTCGGCTCCTGGCAGTGTGATTGACATCCCTCCTCCTCCTCCCTACAATCTCCGGCGCTGCGAAAGTGGCGGAATTGGTAGACGCGCAAGATTCAGGATCTTGTGGTCGCAAGGCCGTGGGGGTTCGAGTCCCCCCTTTCGCACCAACCCTCTCTCTCCCGCGCTCCCCCACAATCCAGAGCCTATAAGACGGCACCTGAAAAGTCTGCTGCTGGTCTCCTAGCAGCCAGGACTGTGGGTGAACGGATCGGTCAGCCTGCCCGGCGCGCGGCCCGCAGCGGAAGCGCTGTCTCGACCGCGGCCGCCAGGCCGGTGGAAGCGGCCTGCACCGTCGTCCAGGGAAGCGCTTGCAACAGCTCGTGGAAGCGCGCGGCAAAGCGGAGCCGGCCGGTCTCGTGGACGAAGCGCGCGACGCCGGTCAGCCGGCCTGGCGTGGGCCGGCCCGAGATTTCCCAGGGATGCACCACCGCCACGGGAAGCCCGCCCGCGGCGCGGTGCGACCGGGCCGCATCGGCCAGCGTCGACGGCTGGACCATCCGTCCGGTCCAGCTCCCGGCGGGCAGCCGCAGCACACCGCCGAAGGTGAGGGGTGGAAACTCCAGCAGGTCCCGGCGGACGGTGCCCTCCCAGACCAGGCGCGAGGCGAAACGGGGATTGCTCAGCCGTCCGGACAAGGGATATGGCGCGAGGGAGCTGTCGTAGAGGAAGCCGGCCTCGGCCACCAGCGGGAGACGGGCGCTGTCCAGACTGCGCAGCGACCATTCCGGGGCGCGGAAACCGAGGACCTGCTCGCCCACGACGTCCTCCAGCAGCGCCTTCGACCTCCGGAGGTCGCCAGCAAAATCGCGCAGCGAGCGCTCACAGGCGCGCAGATGGAGATACCCGTGGCTCGCCACTTCGTGCCCCGCCGCGGCGATCTCGCGGACGCGGTGCGGCAGCCGCTTCGCCACCTCGCCCAGCACGAAGAACGTGGCCGTACAGCCGTGTGCGGCCAGGACCTCCAGCAGCTCGGGCAGGAGCCGGTCCAGCTCCTGCGGCAGGTCCGGACGGTCCTCGGGGTGCACATAGCTCGGGACCAGACAGGTGTGATACCACTCCTCCAGGTCCACTGTGAGGGCATAGCCCGGGGCTCCCCCCAGGCGGACGGCTCGCGGTCGTTCCTGCGTCATCGGGACCCCTCCGAGGCGATCTCTGCGCCCGGCATACGGCCCGGGTCTTGCGGTGCTTGAACCTAATGCACGTCTCGTGCCCCGGAGGCCGGCTCCAGCGTGACCGGATCGCGCGGCGGCAACCGGTTGACCGGCCCTTTGGCGAGCGCATCGAGCTTCACCCCCGCCGCCGCCGCGCCCTGCTGGATCTCGGCCCACCGCCCCGCGACCACGATCACCATTCGGTCGGGCTGGAGATAGCGCTGGGCCGCCTGCTGGACCTGCTCCGCGGTCACCCGCTGCACCCGGTCGCGGTAGGCCTGCCAGTAGTCATGGGGACGGCCGAGGTATTCGTCCTCGGCGAAGCGGCCGGCGACCTTGGAGGCGGTGTCGAAGAGGAGCGGGAAGTTGTCGACCAGGGTCTTCTTGACAAAGGCGAGCTCGCCCTGGGGAACGGGCTGCTCGCGCAGGCGCCGCACCTCGGCCAGGGCGACCTGGAGGGCCTGCGCCGCCGAGGCATTCGCGGTCTCCAGAAAGATCTGGAAATTCCCCGGCTCATGGAGCCCGAGCTCGAACGCCGATTGGCCCCCGTAGGCGATGCCCATCTCCCCGCGCAGCTTTCGCAGCAGCCGGTTCCCGTGGCCGCCGAGGATCTCGTTCAAGAGCAGCAGGGGGAATTCGTCGGGATCGTTCCAGCCCCGCCGCTTCGCCCCGAAGTGTCCAAGCGCCATCTTGGCCTGCGGGATGTCGCGCTCGACGACATAGAGGCCGGGCCGTGGCACCTGCGTCGAGGCCGGGGGCGGCCAGGACAGAGCGGGGCCGGACGCCGCAGGCCACCCGGCGAAACACTTTTCCAGCCGGGCCAGGACGTCCGCGGTCGCCACGTCGCCGGACACGGCCACGACCATCGACTCCGGCCGCCAGGCCGCGCGCTGGAAGGCGCCCAGATCCTGGGACGTCAGCGCGTCGACGTGCCGCGGCAGGACCTCGCGGACCGTGTAGTGGTCCGGCCCGTAGAGCAGTCGCCGCCACTCGCGGTCGAGCACCTCCAGGGGATCGTCGGCCCGCCGTCCCAGGCTCTCGCGGAGATTGCTCCGCGCGGTCTCGACCCGTGCCGCTTCGTAGCGTGGCGCCTTGACCATTTCGCAGAAGAGGTCGAGCGCCTCCCCGAAGCCCTGGCTGGACACGTTGAGCGTGGCCCCGCTCCGCGTCGAGCCGCCGACGCTGTTGATCTCCGCCCCGAGGAAATCGGCCTGCTCGTCGAATTCGTCGGACGTCCGCGAAGCCGCGCCGCCCCGCCGCAGCAGGGCCCCGGCGAAGGACGCCCGCCCCACGTGGCCCGAGGGATCGAGCCAGTCGCCAGCCCGAACCGCCAGGGCGACATCCACGAGCGGCAGGCCGTGGTCCTCGACCACGTAGACCGGCACGCCGTTCGAGAGCTGATGCCGGTGCGCCTCGGCGCGGGGGACCTCGAACCGCAGTGTCTCGAAACGCAGAGCCTCGGGGCGGTAGGGGATCGCGATCGGCTGCGGCGCCGTGGCGGCCAGGAAGGCAAGGAGAGGGAGGAGCGCCTTCATGGCCGCCCCCCGGAAGCCCTCGCGAACACCGCCACCGTCCGCCCCTGCGGCCGGAGATACGCATCGATCACCCGCCGCACGTCCTCGGCCGTCACGGCCTGGGTGGCCTCGGGCCAGCGATTGATCTGGCTCCAGTCCCCCTGGGCGTCGAGAGTGGCGAGGCTGAGCGCCAGGGCGAGCGGATCGGCGAGCCGGCGCCAGGAGTCGGTGAGGATCTGGTTCTTGACCTTCTTCAGCTCGCGCTCGGCGATCGGACCGGCTCGCAGCTTGCGCAGCTCCTCGTCCCAGGCGGCGACCAGATCGTCCGGCGCCGTGCTCCCCTTGGCCTCAAGCTGCACCGTGAAGAGCCCCCCATGCCGCCAGGCGTTGTGCAGCGCGAAGGCTGCGAAGGCGGTCCCCCGGCCCAGCACGAGCCCGCGGTGGAGCCGGCCCGGCCGGCCGGAGAGGAGCCCCGCGAGGACGTCCAGGGCATAGGTGTCCGGGTGACCGAAGGCGGGCGTGCGATAGAGCACCCGGGCCTGGGGTGCGCATTCGCAGGACTCGGCGATCCTCTGCTCCGCGGCCCGGGCCGGCACGGTGGCCGGGACGGTGGCCGGCGCGGCCTCCCGGCTCCGCTCGCCGCGGCGGGGCAACCGTCCGAAGTAGGCACGCGCCAGGGCCTTCACCTGCTCGGGATCGAAGTCTCCCACCAGGGCGGCGGTGATGCGCTCGGGCCGGTAGTAGGCTGCGAAATGCGCCTCGGCCTTGGCGCGCGTCATCGCGGCGAGGTCCGCGGTCCGCCCCAGGGTCGGCCAGGCGTAGGGATGCCCTTCCCAGATGGCCGCGTCGAGCCGCTCCAGGGCCGGCCCCAGGGGCGTGGACTCCAGGCGCTGCCGGCGCTCCTCCTCCACGACCTGCCCTTCGTTGTAGAGGTCACGGAACACGGGCGCGAGCAGCCGGTCCGACTCCATCCAGAACCACAGCTCCAGCTTGTTGGCCGGGATCTGGCCGTAAAAGGCGGTGAAATCCCGGTCCGTGAGCGCGTTGATGCCGACTGCTCCGGCCTCGTGATAGATGCGGTAGAGGTCTCCCCGCAGGATCAGCGGCCGCTGGTCGGCGAGCAGCTTGTCGAGCTGGCTCCGAAGCCCGGCCATCTCGGAATCCCGGTTGGTGGACGGCGGCTGTCCCTTGAGGGCAAGCAGGCGGTCCCAGACCTCGTCCTGGCGGGCCATCAGGTCGCCCTCACGGCCGGCGTTGCGGGTCCCGATCCGGGTGGTTCCCTGGAACATGAGGTGCTCGAGCAGGTGGCTGATCCCGGTCACCCCGGGCCGCTCGTCGCCCGATCCCACCCGCACTCCCCACCCCGTGGCCACCATCGGAGCCCCCGGCCGGCGTACCAGCAGGAACCGCATCCCGTTCTCCAGCTCGAACGCCTCCACCGCCAGCTTGGGAAGAGGCTCGGCCGCTGCCGAGGCCAGACCTGAAGCAAGACTCAGAGCGAGAAGGAAGAGGAGGCTTGTCGCAGTGCGGAAGGGCTGGGGGATACGGACGGTTCGAGGCGGGTACGGCAGCACGGGGGAAATGGTAGCACCAGGCCCGCCTGGAACCTGAGACCTCCGCTCACGAATCGCGTGGCATCTCCTCCCGCATGCGGCGATAGAGCCACGCGCGGGCGAGCCGTGCTTCGAGGGTGACCGTCGACGTGGAGAGACCGAGAGCCTCGGACGTCTCGTCGAGCGTCAGGCCGCCGAAGAAGCGCAGCTCGACGATCCGCGCCTTGCGGGGGTCGTGCGCCGCGAGCTCCCGCAGCGCCTCGTCGAGGGCCAGGAGCCCTTCGGGGCCGCCGCCATAGGGACCGCCGACCTCCAGCACCGTCTCCAGAGGCAGGGCGCGCACGCCGCTCCCCCGCTTGCCCGTACAGCGGGCCCGTGCATGGTCGACCAGCAGGCGCCGCATGACCTGCGACGCGACGGCGAAGAAGTGGACCCGGTCCTGCCAGCGCGGGGCGGACGCGCCCGTGAGGCGCAGATAGGCCTCGTGGACCAGGGCCGTGGGTTGGAGCGTATGGTCGGGCCGCTCGCGCTGCATGGACCGCGCGGCCAGCCGGCGCAGCTCGTCATAGACGAGAGGCATCAGCCGTCCGGGAGCCTGGGGATCGCCGTCCCGCCAAGCCGCGAGGAGCGCGGTGACCTCTCCGGTCTGGAGATCCGCGATTGGGCGCATAGAGCCTCCTCTATACATCCAGGTGCGCGGAATCGCCCGGACCGGGTCGGGACAAACCGCGCAGGCTATCCGCTAGAGAGGAGAACTACGAAAAGATCGACGGGCCGTAGACGTTCCTTCACCACTGGAGATGCCCCGCCGGGGGTTGGACCCGCGAGGTTGGGGAGCGACGGATGGGGCTCTACACCTCGGCCCGGGAGTCGCCTCGCGTCAGCCCTCGGTCTTCTCCCCGGCCTCCCCGGCGTCTTCGTCGGGAACGTCGGGAATCGGGATCTGGCGCACCGCGTTGGCCCAGTCGATCGTGGGATCGTTCATCGGGTCGACCGGCAAGCCACCCCCGGTCTGCTTCTTCTGATCCCGCCGCTCCTGCCGTTTCACTCGCTTCTCTTCGGACTGCTGTTTACGCGCCCGCTCTCGCTGGCGACGGGCGAATGCATCTGAGTTCGGCACTAACCCTCCTTTTACGCCGCTGTGGCGCGGCCGTCGGACGATACGGACCTGCCCGTACGTGAGACTTCATCACTATCCTACAGGAGTCTGCGTCCGAGAGCGCTAGGGTACCATGGATGGCGATAGAGCAGGGTGCCCCTGTCGTCGGCCCGTGCGCCAGGGTATCGTTCGGGAGGTACGTGCGCCCGCATCAAGCGCGTCCTACCCGGGCGGCTGGAAGAGCGACGGATCGATGCGGGAATTGACCGCAATCGAGTCGTACCGGTCAACAGGTGTCGAAGCCGGCTTGCCGTTGTAAAGAATCTCCTCACGGAAGGGCAGGACGAGGCCGCCGTCCACGGTGCGGAAGTCGGAGAACCTCTTCGTCACCTGCCCGATGCCGTCGTCGGTGCGACCCGGATAGGTGACCTCCAGGACGCGGCCGGTCGCCGGGTCCACCGACAAGGTCGTGGTCGCGCCCCGCACGCCGGCGCGCAGGACCTCCACCTCGGTCTCCCCCACCCTGCCACGCCCGGCAGCCACGGCCCGGAACCCGGGCTCGCGGCGCGCCTTCAGCAGGGCGAGGGGCATCCGGTGGAGCTCGCGGACCAGGTAGGCCTGCACCGACTCGTCGCTCGGCCACCACTCCTCGCCGGAGGTGATGAAGCCACCGCCGGGCGCTGCCACGTGCGTACCCGTCCAGGGTGCCCACGTCTCGTCGCGCCGGAAGCGGTCCGGGAACGCCGCCGTCAGCCCGAGGGTCCCTTCCACGGACCCGTCTTTGCCCTGGACGACCCTCTTGACCGTCGCGCGATAGCTCGCCACGGAGTCGACCTTGTCGGCGCCGCCGAGGCCCGCGAGCATGCGCTGGACGAGCGCCTCGCCCCGCTGCACTTCCTCGGCCGTCCCCTCGGGCAGCGGATCGTCGCGGTCGACATGCCGCACCGGGTCTTTCTTGAAGCTGTTGCGGCAGGAATCCGAGGCGAAGATGTAGATCCGCCCGTCATGGAGATGGAACCGGTCCGGGCTCCCCAGGCCGCCCAGGGGACCCATCCTCTGGCACGCGCCGCCGAACTGGATCGAGTACCGCTCGGGGCTCGCGTTGAATGCGGCCCGGCTCTCCGTGCTGGCGAAGAGATACCGGTAGTGCCCGCGGACGACGGCGAGCTCCTCGCGGCCCGCAACCTCCCGTCCCGCAACCAGCTCCACCGGGTCCAACCCCCGCAAGGCCAGAGAGACCTCCGCCTGCCGCGCGAACGCGGAGACGACCAGAAACAGGAACATCAGCCCCATCCATGCTGTCCGTCGCATCAGAGCCTCCTCTCGCATTCTATATAGTCCGTTCGCCCGAGATCCTTTTTCGCCTCTCCCGATGCGGTACCATCATAGCGGTGGTTGGATGGCCACGGACGCCGGTTCCGGGATCGTGGTAGCCTTTGGAGGTGATTCAGCACCATGGCATCGCGGATGTCGATCTCTACCGCTGGACGCGTGAGGAGTACGAGCGTCTGGGCCGGAGATCTCGATTCCGGTCGAGGCGTTCTTTCCCTGGGAGCGGAAGGGCGGAGCTCGGTAGCGACGCCGGGCGATCAACTCGTGGCGCGATCCGAACCGGCTAACGCCGCGCCACCGCCAGAAATCCAGCTCTGCGCCCCGAAATCCCGTCCGATTCCTGACCAAGGGCAGTGACTGCCCAACCTTAACAGGTCACCTCTTAACGAAGGGCAGCGACTGCCCAACCTTAACGGGTGCCCTCTTAGTGAAGGGCAGCGGTTGCCCAACCTTAACGGGTCACCCCGTAACGAAGGGCAGTGACTGCCCAACCTTAACGGGCTCGCCTTCAAGGAAGGGCAGCGGGTGCCCGGCCTTCCCTGGGAACGCGGGCGTCCCGCCCGCCCCCCACGGCGTTCGGGTCGACGTTGGGTTGACGGCAATACGGCGGTCGATCGGAGTCCGGCGCTCACTGATCTGCCGGGCAGCGCTCCCGGGGCCAATCCGGGCTGAAGAGCCCTGCGGTGATCACCTACTACCTCCGGCACCGGCAGGAGGTCGAGGAATATCTCGAGAGCCGCCGGGCCGCCGCCGCAGAGATCCGCCGGGAGATCGAGGCCCAATTCCCCCAGCACGGCCTGCGCGAACGTCTGCTCGCACGCCTCGGTCGCTGAGAATACGGAAAATCAGCCCCGCCAGGGGCGGCCGGAATTAGCCCGGGATTTCAATCCCGGGAACCAGGCGCACCCCAAAACCCCCGGAGCCCCGCCAGGGGCGACAGGAATC
Source organism: uncultured Holophagales bacterium (assembly GCA_963842525.1). Lineage (GTDB taxonomy): Bacteria > Acidobacteriota > Thermoanaerobaculia > Multivoradales > UBA5704 > UBA5704. Next base: position 928,132 of record CAWJGT010000003.1, on the reverse strand, counting down.
CGCCCGGCGAGCCCCTGCCGCCCCTGGCGGGGCTGGATGGTGAGGGTGGCTTCCCTTCCCGGGTCTGAAGACCCGGGCTAATCCCGGCCGCCCCAAGGGGCTGGTTTTCCAGAAACCGGTCAAGCATTCTCAAGGTCCCTCCGCAATTCCTCTTCGGTCTGGCAGAACGTCGGGACGCCGTAGTCACCGAGACGGACCAGGAAGAGCGGCTTCGGGATGCCGGCAAGTCGCGCGGCGGCTCCTGACGAAAGCTTCTCCAACTCATAGAGCTTGACCGCCGCTGCCATTCTAAGCATCTCGCCCATCTCGTCAGCTGAGACCTTGAGGGCCAGAAACGAGTCTTCCGGGATGTCCAGGAAAATCTTGGCCATGCAGGGTAGTGTAAGCGGAGCCTCTCAGCAGGGCGCAGTCGCTCCGGGTCTCAGGAAAGGCGTGGCGGTTCCTCGGACTCGGATTCGATGGCAAAGAAGTGTACCCGGCCCGCCTGATCTCCCACAACCAGCGTACTGCTCGCTGGGGAGAAGGCAAGAGCGGTTGGAGGCGTATCCAGGATCAACACAGCGAGATTTTTTTTGGTTTTTCCCCACAACCGCAGCGTCCCGTTGCCGCTGTCCAAGTCCCACAACCGCAGCGTTCCGTCGGCCGAGCCGGACACCGCGCGACGGCCGTCCACCACCACTGCTGTGACCCAATAGGTGTGCCCTTCCAGGGTAAGCAGGGTCTCGCCGCTGGCGAGGTCCCACAACCGCAGCGTTCGGTCGTTCGAGGCGGACACCGCTCGACGGCCGTCCACCACGGCCAACGCCTTGACCCCAGCGCTGTGCCCTTCCAGGATGCGGAGGGTCTCACCGCTGTCGAGATTCCACAACCGAAGCGTCCTATCGATCGAGCCGGACACCGCGTGTCGACCGTCTACCATCACCACCGCCGTAACCCAATGGGTGTGCCCTTGCAGGGTGCGCAGAGTCTCGCCGCTTTCTAGGTCCCAGACCCGCAGCGTCCCATCGTTTGAGCCGGACACCGCGCGACGGCTGTCTACCACGGCTACCGCTGTGACCTCATTGGCGTGCCCTTGCAGGGTGCGCAGGGTCTCGCCGCTTTTCAGGTCCCAGACCCGCAACGTCCCGTCATTTGAGCCGGACACCGCGCGGCGGCCGTCTACCACGGCTACCACTGTGACCCCAGCGGCGTGCCCTTCCAAGGTGCGCAAGGTCTCGCCACTTTCCAGGTCCCAGACCCGCAGCGTCCCGTCATTTGAGCCGGACACCGCGCGGCGGCCGTCTACCACGGCTACCGCTGTGACTCCATTGGCGCGCTCTTCCAGGGTACGGATCAAGGGGGCGCCCCCTGGACGTACGAAGGTCGCCCGTGTCGGCCGGAGCCAGGCTCCAGGATGTCTTTCCCGAGCCCTCTGGAGCAAGCGTTGGATCCCAGGCTCTTCCCGGTCCAGCAGCCGGCCGAGGAGCTGAGGCGCGAGCTGATCCCGATCCTTCGCGAGCACTTGGGCCGAGAGCCGCAAGGCGCCTTCAACCAGCCGTAGCTCTTCGTCCCTTTGCTCCAGAAACCAGGAGTAGTCGCCGAGCAACTTGACCATTGTGCTCGCCGCGAGCTTCGCCTGGAGGAAATCAAAGTCCAGCAGGAGGTCCCGGCAGACTCCGGATTGTCCGCTCCCGATCAGGTGGTAGGCCAGGGACCACCACAGATAGCTCTCGGTCTTCGGCAGGTCCGCCCACCGGCCTGAGGCGGGGCGGCTGCCGTCGAGCAGGCGGCAATGGAAGGCCGGGATCTCGGTCTCGTGCCTCTTAAGCAGGCAGGCTCGGAACACGTCGTGGAGGCGGACCGTGTTGGCCGTATGATCGAAGCGCAGGAGGAGCGAGAGGTGGTGGAGCCGGCCGCAGAGCTTGTGGACCTCGCGCGGCGGCAAGCCCCAGAGCCGCTGGAGGATCGGTTGCGGGATGTTCTCGTCCTTCGGGAAGATGGCGAGCGTACCGTAACGCTCGCGGTCCGCCTCGGCCAAGCGCTTCAGGCTGACCTCCAAGGTCCGCGCCACAGCCAACCGGCAGCTCTCGGCATCTTCCTGATCGAATGTCGTCACCCCCTCCGCCTCCAGGGCCTCTTCGACCTCTCGGAGAGCCTGTTGCAGCGGCAGCTCATCCTCCTCCACCAACTCCCGGAGCTGCCGGTTGACGAGCTTGAGGAGCAGGGGCCACTTGCCGAGGCGGGCCGCCAAGGCACCGAGCCGGGCCGTGTCGTCCTCTGGCAGGCGCGCGCCGAGGAGGGCCACGGCCTCGGGGGAGGCCATGGCGTCCACTTCAATAATGGCGGTCCGCTCCGGCGGCAGGGTGCGGCTGTCGCGAATGGTCACGAGCAGGGCGGAGCCGGGGCCGAGTCCGCGGAAGGGCTCGACGTCCTGGGGCTTCCAGACGTCGTCGACGACCAGAAGTACCCGCTTGCCGGCCAGCACCTCGCGGAGACGGGCGCCGGCGGCGGTCGCAGTCTCAAAGGAGGGTGGCTCCTTGCCGGTCCACCAGCGGAGAATCTCCCGGATCTGGATGAGCCGCCCGGAGGCTTCGATGGTCTCGCCCATCGTCGCCCATAGAATGCCGTTGGGATAGGCGAGCTGGATCCGCTCGTCCCAGCAGACCTCCATGGCCAGGGCCGTCTTGCCGAAGCCGCCCGCGCCGCGCAGGGCCGTAGTGATGCCGACCGTTCCGGCCCGCTCGCCCTTGGGGCCAGCGAGGAGCGCCTCGACGACCCGGTCGTATTCACTGCGGTGGACGAAGGTCTCCCGGGGCGGGGCCATGGACCTATAGAAATAAGAAAGGGGCGGCTTGTCCGGCGACGGTTCGTCGGGGAAGCTGGGGCGCGCTTGGGCTTCCCGAGCCCGTTCCGGGAACGACGGACGCACCGGCGGCTTGGCCCTCCCCTTCTGCACTCCGGCCCGGAGGGTCTCCCTGGCTGTCTCCTCGGCGAGGCCGACCAGATCGATGTAGACAATCTGCGACAGCAGGCCCCGAGGGGCGCACTCCCGGACCCGGACCGGCACCAGCTTGCCGTCCTGACCTGTCGGGTCTATAGCGAAGGCGGCGGCCCATTCGGGCTGGGTGAACAGTGAGGTCAGGTAGTCGGGCGACAGGACCGCCAGGGTGCGCTCCGCCTCCGTCGTCGCGCGCTGCATCTGGAGGACGAAGTTCTGCCCCGGCTGGATATCCCAGGCCTGGAGGACCGCCGAATAGCCGGTCTCCTCCAAGTCCCAGGCGATCCACTCCGCCCAGGCGCGGTCGGCCTTGTTGTAGCTGACGAAGAAGTCGGGCTTGCCTGGCTCGGGCATCCCCCTATTCTCCCTGAATTGGGCTGGGCCGGCGCACAGGCTCTAACTTTGGCACGTCTTGCCGCCCGGGCATCAATGCCCGGGCTAGGAACAGCGCCGGGTAAACCCGGCTTCAAAGCCCCATTCATGGGGCGCCGTTCCTAGCCCGGCGATTCATCGCCGGGCGGGGCTGGCGATGGCGCTCCCAGGGCCCCCCACCCGCTCATTCAACGGACCCTGAGGACCCTTGCCCCCGCCCCCGAGCTTGTGACATCCTTCACATGCCCTGGAGTGGGCGTCACCTGCTGCTGGAGGATTGACCGTTGCCGGAGCAGTACTACCCCGTTCTGCTGACGATGGGATTCGCCATCCTGCTCGGGATCGCGATCCTCAGCCTGTCGTGGCTGCTCGGCGACCAGCGCGGCGGCCGCGTCAAGACGTCGACGATCGAGTCGGGCATGCCGCTCCTCGATCGGTCGCACAAGCGCATGTCGATCGCCTTCTTCCTGATCGCCATCGACTTCATCGTCTTCGACCTCGAGGCCGCCTTCCTCTATCCGTGGGCCCTCATCCTTCGCGAAGGGGGATGGGATCTGTTCTGGGCGGTGATGGTGTTCATCTTCCTCATCCTGGTCGGGTACGCCTATGCCTGGCTCAAGGGCGGCCTCGACCTCGGACCCCGCCGCGGGAACACCGCGAACACCGCGAGGGGCTTTGGAGAGCTGTCATGAGCGTGAGCGAGCCGAAGGTTGCTCCCGGGTTCACTCCCGAGGCGCGCAGGGGAGCTCGACGAGATCCGCACGCGCTACCCCACGACCGAGGCGGCGCTGCTCCCGGCCCTCCACATCGCTCAGCGCCTGTGGGGCGGCTGGCTCCCCGACGAGGCCATCCAGGCCGTGGCCGCCGAGCTCGATCTCGCGCCGGCCAAGGTGTATGGCGTCGTCACCTTCTACGACCTCTATCACCAGAAACCGGTCGGACGCCACCGCATCCGCGTCTGCACGAACCTGTCGTGCCAGCTCCGCGGCTCCGAGGAGATCATGGAGGCGCTGCACGAGGAGCTCGGCGTCGGAGAGGACGAGATCACGCCCGACGGCCGCTGCACCTATGTCCATTTCGAATGCCTCGGCTCCTGCGACACGGCGCCGATGATGATGGTCGACAACGACTATCACGAGAACCTCACCCCGCGCCGGGCGCGCGACATCGTGCGAGGGCTGAAGTAAATGTTCGAACCGGTGCTCACCCGGAACGCCGGCCGCCGCGAGGCCATCACCCTCAAGGGGTATCGCAAGGGCGGCGGCTACGAGGGGCTGGCCAAGGCGGTCAAGATGGAGCCCGACGCGGTCATCGAGGAGGTCAAGAAGTCCGGCCTCCGCGGGCGCGGCGGCGCCGGCTTCTCCGCCGGCCTCAAGTGGAGCTTCATCCCCAAGAACATCACGCCCAAGTACCTCGTCTGCAACGCCGACGAGTCCGAGCCGGGCACGTTCAAGGACCGCTTCCTGATGGAAAACGACCCGCACCAGCTCATCGAGGGGTGCGCCATCTGCTGCTGGGCGGTCCAGGCCAACACCTGCTACATCTACATCCGCGGCGAGTACACCAAGTCGGCCGTGATGCTGGAGCGGGCGATCCGCGAGGCCTATGACGAGGGCATCCTCGGCGACAACGCCATGGGCTCGGGCTTCAAGCTGGACATGTACGTCCACCGCGGCGCCGGAGCGTACATCTGCGGCGAAGAGACGGGGATGCTCGAATCGCTCGAAGGCAAACGCGGCCAGCCGCGCGTCAAGCCGCCCTTCCCCGCCGTGGTAGGCGCCTTCGGCAAGCCGACGGTCATCAACAACGTCGAGACGTTGTGCAACGTGCCGCACATCCTCACGCGCGGCGCCGACTGGTTCAAGGCGATCGGTACGGACGAGAAGAACACCGGCCCCAAGCTCTATGCCATTTCGGGCCACGTGGAGCGCCCCGGCACGTACGAGCACCCGATCGGCATCACGTTCCGCGAGATGCTCGAAGCCGCGGGCGGCATGTGGCGGGGCGGCACGCTCAAGGCGTTCATTCCCGGCGGCGCCTCGGCGCCGATCCTGCCGGCGTCGCTGATCGACATCAAGATGGATTTCGACACGGTCGCCAAGGCCGGCTCGATGCTCGGCTCGGCGGCGGTGATCGTGATGGACGACACGACCTGCATGGTCCGCTCGGTGGCGCGCCTGGCCAAGTTCTTCAATCACGAATCGTGCGGGCAGTGCACGCCGTGCCGCGAGGGGACGAACTGGATGGAGCTGCTCCTCAAGCGGCTGGAGCACGGCGAAGGGAGCGAGGCGGACGGCCAGCTCCTCCTCTCGATCTGCGGCCACATCGGCGGCAATTCGCTCTGCGCCCTCGGCGACGCGGCCATCGGGCCGGTCAAGTCGCTGGTCGATCGCTTTTTCCCCGAGATCGAGCAGCACGTGCGCGAGCGGCGCTGCCCGTTCCCCAAGCGCCGGGTCTTTCAGAACGGAGCCTGAATGCCTAAAGTCACGATCAACGACCGCACGGTGGAGGTGGAGGCCGGCACGAACCTCGTCGAGGCCGGCCTCAAGGCCGGCGTGATGATCCCCCACTATTGCTATCACCCGCGCCTGTCGGTCGTCGGCCAGTGCCGCATGTGCCTCGTGGAGATCACGGACAACGGCCGGAAGATGCCCAAGCTCCAGGCCGGCTGCTCCACCCAGGTGATGAAGGACGGCATGGTGGTGCGCACGGACGTGCCCGAGGTCGAAGAGGCGCAGAAGGGGATGATGGAGTTTTTCCTGATCAATCATCCGCTCGACTGCCCGATCTGCGACCAGGCCGGCGAGTGCGGTCTCCAGGACTACTCGTTCAAGCACGGGGTCGCCTTCTCGCGCTTTCGTTTCGAGGACAAGCGGACCTATCCGGGCCGCGAGCGCATCCCGCTGGGCTCGAATGTGATCCTCAACATGAACCGGTGCATCCAGTGCACCCGCTGCGTGCGGTTCACGCAGGAGGTCTCGCAGACGGGCGAGCTCGGCTTCTTCAACCGCGGCGCCCGGGCCGAGATCGGCACCTTCCCGGGCAAGCCGCTGGAGACCCACCTCTCCACCTGCGTGGTGGACATCTGCCCGGTGGGAGCCCTGACCTCGACCCGCTTCCGTTTCGCCGAGCGCGTCTTCTACCTCGACAAGAAGCCGTCGCTCTGCACCGGCTGCGAGGTGGGGTGCAACATCACGATCGAGCACCGGCGCGGCAAGATCAAGCGCTACAAGCCGCGCTTCAATCCCGAGGTCAACGACTACTGGATGTGCGACTACGGGCGCTCGACGTTCGAACGCTACGTCTCGACCCCGCGCCTGGCCGCGGTCCGCGTCAAGCCCGAGGCCACCGGAAACGGAGGCTTCCTCGGCGGCTGGAAGGAGGCCCTCGATCTGGTCCACCGGCGGATCCAGTTGGCAGACGGGCCGGTTGCCTTCCTCGGCTCCGGCTTCCTCACCGTCGAGGAGGCCCATGTTGCCGCGAAGCTGGCCGACGCCGCGGGCTCGCCGCACCGTTCGGTGCCGGTCGAGCTCGGACCGACCTGGACGATCCCGAACACGAAGGGCGGTATCGCAGGCACGGAGGCCGCGCCCAACCGCCGCGGCTCCGAGCTGGCCGGCCTGACGCCGGGCACCTCGCCGACCGGGATCCTCGATGCCGACGAGCTGCTGCTCGGAGACGGCGCGTCCCGCTGCTCCGTGCTGATCGTGCTCGACAGCGATCTTGGCGGCAATAGTGGCCGCGCGGCCTACGATCCGGACACGGTCGAGCGCCTCCGCCGGGCGAAGCTCCTGGTGGTCTTCGGCTGGGCCGACTCGCCGCTCGCCAAGGCCGCGGACATCGCCCTGCCGGTGGCCAACCACGCCGAGAAGGACGGCACATTCGTCAACGTTGAATGGCGGCTGCAGCGCTTCGTGGCGGCCTACCCCGCCCCGGGTCAGAGCCGGCCGCTCATCGAGCCGCTGGTGGAGCTGCTGGCGCGCTTCGATCCGTCGTGGGCGAAGCTCACGGCCGGCCAGGTCTTCGACCGTCTCGCCGCCGGGCACCCGGCCTTCGCCGGGCTGAGCTGGAAGGAACTGCCGGCGGTCGGCGTCACCCTGAACGTCCCCGAGGCCCGGGCTGCCGTCGACGCCACGACCGCGGCAACGACGCTGGAGGTCTGACGATGCCGGCCGACCTCACCGCGACCGTCCTCAAGATGGCGGTGGTCATCCTGGTCTTCTTCAACGTGGCGCCCATCATGAACTGGGTGGAGCGGCGCGGCAGCGCCCTCATCCAGGACCGCCTCGGCCCGAACCGCGTGGGGCCGCTGGGGCTGTTCCAGACGCTGGCGGACGGCCTGAAATTCCTTTTCAAAGAGGACGTCATGCCGGCGGCGGCGGACAAGCCGCTCTTCCTGATGGCGCCGGTGCTCGCCCTGCTGCCGGCCTTCACCACCCTGGTGGTGATCCCTTTCGGCCCGGATCTCGTAGCGAATGGCCAGACCCACCGGATGGTGATCGCGAACGTCGACAGCGGGGTGCTCCTCTACCTCGCCATCGCCAGCTTGAGCGTCTATTCGCTGGTGATCGCCGGGTACGCGTCGAACAACAAGTTCTCGCTGATGGGCTCGATCCGCGCCTCGGCGCAGCTCATCAGCTACGAGTTGGCGATGGCGCTCGCTGTGCTGGCCGCGGTGATCCCGGTGGGCTCGTTCCACCTCGGCGACGTGGTGCAGTACCAGCGCGATCACATCTGGATGTTCATCCCCCAGATCCTCGGTTTCCTGATCTTCCTGGTCGCCGCGTTCGCGGAGACCAACCGGCTCCCCTTCGACCTGCCGGAGGCGGAGTCGGAGCTGATCGCCGGCTTCCACACCGAATACAGCGCCATGCGCTTCGCCGCCTTCATGATGGGCGAGTACACGAACATGGCCGTTCTTTCGGCGCTCGGCGTGACGCTCTATTTCGGCGGCTGGAGCCTGCCGGGGATCGAGCTGGAAGGCCTCGGGCTGCTCGGCGTGGCCCTGGGCCTGATGATCCTGATGGCCAAGGTGGCGGTCTGCCTGATGATCTTCGTCTGGGTGCGCTGGACCTTCCCGCGCTTCCGCTACGATCAGCTCATGCGGCTCGGCTGGAAGGTCCTGCTGCCGCTCGCGATCTTCAACCTGATCCTGGTCGCCGTGATGACCCTGGCGGGCTGGCTGTGACGGGAGCGTTGCCATGGAGCTCTTGACCTTCGTCATCTTCGCCGTGCTGGCGCTGGGATCGGCGCTCGTGGTGGTGATCCACAAGAATCCGGTCTACTCCACGATGAGCCTGGTGCTGACGCTGTTCTCGCTGGCGGTGCTGTTCGTGATGCTGGGCGCGCCGTTCATCGGCGTCCTCCAGGTCCTGGTCTACACCGGCGCGATCCTGGTGCTCTTCCTGTTCGTCATCATGCTGCTCAATATTGGTAAGGAAGAGTCGCAGATGGCCGGCCAGCGGCCGCAGATCGTCGCGGCCGTGCTCGCCGCCATGGTCTTCGGCGGCCTGCTGATCCTCGCCCTGGGCGCCTATCAGGCCACAATGCCGCCAGCAACGCCGCTCGATCCGCAGATGGTCTCGCTCAAGGGCCTGGCCCGGGAGCTCTTCGATCAATACCTGCTCCCGTTCGAGATCGTCGGGCTCCTGCTCCTGGTCGCCGTGATCGGCGCCACGGTAGCGGCCCGGCGTCCGCCGCAGTCTGACGCGACCGAGAGGGAACCCCGGACATGAGCGTCCCCGTCTCCTGGTATCTGCTGCTCGCCGCCGCGCTGTTCGCCATCGGCACCGTCGGCGCTCTCACCCGGCGCAACGGCATCAGCATCTTTCTGTCGATCGAGCTGATGCTCAACGCGGCCAATCTCACTCTCATTGCCTATTCGCGCCAGCTCGACGTGCGCACCGGGCAGATCGTCGTCCTGTTCGTGATGGCGGTCGCCGCGGCAGAGGCCGCGGTGGGGCTCGCCCTCTTCATCGCCGTGTTCCGCCAGCGGCACACGATCGACCTGAACCGCATCAACCTGATGCGCTGGTGAACGTTGCCATGCTCGACCTGCTCTGGCTGATCCCGCTCCTGCCGTTCGCCGGCGCCACGATCAACGCCCTGCTCGGCCGCAAGCCGCCCAAGGCGCTGGTCACCGTGATCAACGTCGGCGCGCCGTTGCTGGCGCTGCTCCTCGCCCTCGGGTGTCTCTTCGAGTATGCGGGAGGCGACACGTCCCAGGCTTTCGTGCAGACCCTCTACACCTGGGTCGCCGGCCCGCTGCAGATCGACATCGCGTTCCAGCTCGACGCGCTGTCGGCGGTGATGCTCTTCGTCGTCACCTTCGTGGGCTTTCTGATCCACGTCTATTCGGTGGGCTACATGGGGCACGACCCCGGATACCGGCGCTACTTCGCCTATCTGAACCTGTTCATGGCGATGATGCTGCTGCTGGTGCTGGGCGACAACTACCTGGTGATGTTCGTCGGCTGGGAGGGCGTCGGCCTCTGCTCGTACCTCCTGATCGGTTTCTATTACGACCAGCCGTTCCCGCCGTTCGCCGGCAAGAAAGCGTTCATCGTCAACCGCATCGGGGACGCCGCATTCCTCATCGGCATGTTCACGCTGATCGCGCACTTCGGATCGCTCAAATACAGCGAGGTCTTCCCAAGGATCGCGAGCAATCCGGCGTTGGTGCAGGGCGAATACTTCGCGGGCCTGTCGCTCGCCGGCTTCATCGCGCTCTGCTTCTTCATCGGCGCGATGGGCAAGAGCGCGCAGATCCCGCTCTATGTCTGGCTGCCGGACGCCATGGCCGGCCCGACGCCGGTGTCGGCGCTGATCCATGCCGCGACCATGGTGACCGCGGGCGTCTACATGATCGCCCGCACCAACGTGATCTATCAGCTCGCGCCCGGGGTCTCGCAATTCGTGGCGGTGATCGGCGCGGCCACGGCGATCTTCGCGGCCTCGATCGCGCTCACGCAGACCGATATCAAAAAGGTGCTGGCCTATTCGACCGTCTCGCAGCTCGGTTACATGTTCATGGCCGCGGGGCTGGGGGCCTACACGGCGGCGATCTTCCATCTCGGCACGCACGCCTTCTTCAAGGCCCTGCTCTTCCTCGGCTCCGGCTCGGTGATCCATGCCATGGGCGGCGAGCAGGACATGCAGAAGATGGGCGGGCTCGGCAAGCACCTGCCGCAGACGAGCAGACAGTTCTGGATCGGCTGCCTGGCGATCGCCGGCATCCCGCCGCTCGCCGGCTTCTTCAGCAAGGACGAGATCCTCCACGCCGCCGCGGCCGAGCACCAGTGGGTGCTCTATCTCGTCGGACTGATCACGGCGGTGATGACGTCCTTTTACATGTTCCGCGCCCACTACATGACGTTCTCGGGCAAGTTCCGCGGCGGTCTATCGGAACATGCCTCGGGGCATGGTGATCAAGAGCATCACCTGCACGAGTCGCCGCCGGTCATGACATTGCCGCTCTGGATCCTGGCGGCGGGCGCGGTCCTCGCCGGTTTCGTCGGGATTCCCAAGCTCCTCTCGGCCGGCCGCGACATCAACTGGCTCCACCACTGGCTGGAGCCGATCGTCCTTCTCAAGCCGGAAGAGCACGAGATGAGCATCCTGCTGCAACTCGTCCTGCTCGTCCTTGCCATTGCCGCCGCCGTCGGCGGCCTGTTCGTCGCCCGCAAGCTCTACGGCGACGATCGCAGCCTGGAGACCGAGCGCACGCTGGCCGCGCGCTTCCCCGGCGTCCACCGCCTGCTGGTCAACAAGTATTACGTGGACGAGGTCTACGACCGGCTGATTGTCCGGCCGCTCGCGGCCCTGTCACGGTTCTTCTGGAAGGGAGTCGACACCTTCCTGATCGACGGCGCGATCCATACCGCGGCCTGGATGACCCAGATGGCCGGCGAGGTGGGCCGCTTCAGCACGACCGGCAACGTCCGCAACTACGCGCTCTACTTCTTCGCCGGCGTGGTCCTGCTCTCCCTGTGGCTGCTCTACTGAGGCGACCGAGAACCGACCCATGGACACGCTCCTCAACCTGCTCCTCGGCAACACGCTGACCCGGCTGGTTTTCTTTCCCACGCTGGCGGCCCTGCCCCTGATCTTCTTCCCGCGCAGCGCCGAGCGGGCGACCAAGGTCTATGTCCTGCTCGTATCGCTCGTCGAGCTCGCCCTGGGCGTGATGTACGCGGCCGCGCACATGAGCCCGGACGGCACCTTCCCGCTGGTCCATGATTTGGGAGCGGGCGGCGGACGCATCGAGTGGATCTCCCGCTTCGGCATCGGCTACGACCTGGCGATGGACGGCATCTCCATGCCGCTGGCACTGCTCGGCATCTTTCTGCTGCCGATCGTGATCCTCGGCTCCTGGCGCGGCATCGACCGCCACTGGCCGGGCTTCGGCGCGGCGTTCCTGGTCCTGACCACCGGCGTGCTGGGGACGCTCCTCGCCTGGGATCTGTTCCTCTTCTACATTTTCTGGGAGGTCATGCTGATCCCGATGTATCTGATCATCGGGATCTGGGGCGGCGAACGGCGGGTCTACGCGGCGGTCAAGTTCTTCCTCTTCACCATGGGCGGCAGCCTGCTGATGCTGATCGCCATCCTCTGGATGGGCTGGACGTTCCACAACCTGAACAATGACATCTGGAGCTTCGCGTACGACGACATGCTGCGGCTCGACTTCCCCATCCAGCAGCAGATCTGGCTCTTCGCGGCATTCGCCCTCGCCTTCGCGGTCAAGGTCCCCATGTTCCCGGTCCATACCTGGCTGCCGGATGCGCACGTCGAGGCGCCCACCGGCGGCTCGGTGATCCTGGCCGGCATCCTGCTCAAGCTCGGCACCTACGGCTTCCTGCGGTTCGCGCTGCCGTTCTTCCCGCATGCGAGCGAGGCGGCCCAGCCGCTGCTCGTCGGCCTCGCGATCGTGGGCATTCTCTACGGCGCGTTCGTGGCCTGGGTCCAGACGGACATGAAGAAGCTGGTCGCCTACTCCTCGATCGCCCACCTGGGCTTCGTGATGCTCGGCCTCCTCGCCTTCGATCTCATCGCCTGGCAGGGAGCGCTCCTCCAGATGGTCAATCACGGCCTGTCGACCGGCGCGCTGTTCCTCCTCGTCGGCATGCTCTACGACCGGCGGCACACGAAGAAGTTCGAGGACTTCGGCGGCTTGGCCAAGGTGATCCCCGTTTTTGCCTTCTTCCTGATCTTCTCGTCGCTGGCCTCGGTGGGCCTGCCGGCGCTCAATGGCTTCGTCGGCGAGTTCCTGATCCTCGCCGGCAGCTATCGCGCGCTCGGCTGGCCGGCGGCCCTGGCGACGGTGGGCGTCATCTTCGCCGCGGTCTACCTGCTCAAGATGATCGAGCTCACCGTGTGGGGGCCGCTCACCAAGGAGGAGAACCGGGGCCTGCGCGACCTCGACCTGCGCGAGTGGGCATCGCTCGTCCCGCTCTGCGTCTTCATGCTGTGGATCGGCGTCGCGCCGAACCATTTCCTGCGGCCGAGCCTGCCGGCGTTGGAGGCGACGCTCCAGCAATTCCAGCAGGGGCTGAAGCGGACGGCGGTCGCCGAGGCGACGTTGCGGCCGGCCCCTCACCCCCCGGCCCCCTCTCCCATCGCCCCCCCTTCCCCCGGGAGAGGGGGAGAAAAACCTGAGTTGGCGATGGCGGAGGTGGGACGATGAGCCGCGCGGACCTCATCAGCCTCCTCCCGGAAATGATCCTCACCGGCGGGGGCATCCTGCTGCTCCTGGCGGAGGCCGTCGCGCCGGGCCTGCGGCGGGCGTTCACGGCGATCGGGCTCCTGGTGACCGCTGCCGCCGCCTGGGGGGCCTGGTACGCCTGGAGCGTCGTGCCCGGCGGTCTCGCCGGTACCGCCTTGACCTGCAACGGCCTGCTCGAGACGAGCGGCGTCACCTATGCGCTGTCGCTCGTGATCCTGCTGGCGACCGGCCTCTGCCTGCTCGCCTCCCAAGGGTACCTGCGGCGCGAGGGGATCCTCGCCGGCGAATACCACGCGCTCCTCCTCTGGTGCGCCACCGGGCTCCTGCTGATGCTGCGGGCGACCGAGCTGCTGACGGTCTTCCTGTCGCTGGAGCTGCTGTCGCTCTGCCTCTATTCGCTCGCCGTCTTCCACCGCCGGGTCGCGGTGGCGGCCGAGGCTGCGATCAAGTACTTCCTGATGGGCGCGTTCGTGAGCGCCTTCGTGCTCTACGGCATCGCCCTGGTCTTCGGCGCCACCGGGAGCACCCGGCTCGCGGAGATCGGCCAGGCGCTGTCCGGGATGTCGCAGGTGCCGGTGACGTTCAGCCTGGGGGTCCTGCTGCTGGTCGCCGGCTTCGGCTTCAAGATGAGCGTGGTGCCGTTCCACGCCTGGTCGCCGGACACCTACCAGGGGGCGCCCTCGCCGTTTGTCGCCTTCCTTTCGGTGGCGCCCAAGGTGGCGAGCGCGCTGGTGCTCTACCGTGTGCTCGACGCCGTGGTCTCCGGCGCGCCGCCGGCAAGCGGGGCCGCGGTCAAGTGGTCGGGCGTGGTGGCCTTCCTCGCGGTCCTCTCCATGCTGGTCGGCAACCTGCTGGCGCTGGTGCAGCGGGACATCAAGCGGATGCTCGCCTACTCCGGCATCGCGCACATGGGCTACCTGCTGCTGGCCCTGGTGGTCCTCAAACGGGAGTCGCTGGCGCCGGTCATCGTCTATCTGATCGCCTACACGCTGATGAATGCCGGCGCCTTCGCGGTGGTGGCGATGCTCTACAACCGGCCCGGGGAGCAGCACCTGATCTCCGACCTCTCGGGATGGGGATATCGCTTCCCGCTGCTGAGCGCAGGCCTGGCGGTCTGCATGCTCTCGCTCGGCGGCATCCCGCCGACCATGGGGTTCATCGGCAAGTACGTGGTCTTCCTGGACGCGGTCGGCGACGGGCTGATCGGCCTCGCCGTGCTGGGCGTGCTGGCCAGCCTGATCGGTGTCTTCTACTACCTGCGCATCGTCTATGTGCTGTACATGCAGCCGGAGGAGCGGACGCCGGAAGGCTTGCTGATCGATTTCTGGGGCCGTGCCGCCGTCGTGCTGGCGGCTCTGGGCACCCTGGTGCTCGGCATCTGGCCCAGCGGGATCCTGCAGTGGCTTCTCGATACGACCAAAGCCCGGTGACCGACACGGAGGAGGTCTCTCCTCTCACCCTGAACCGGCTCTCCTTCTACCTGCGCTGCCTGCGCCACCTGCAGGAGCTGGGGGTGCGGCGCGTCTCCTCGCAGGAGATGGCACACCGGTATCACCTCTCGGCCACACAGATCCGCAAGGACCTGGCGCAGTTCGGCGAGTTCGGCATCCGCGGGGTCGGCTACGAGGTCGAAGAGCTGGCCGCCCACCTGAACGCGCTGCTCGGCCTCGACCGGGCGCACGCCCTGGTCATCGTCGGCATGGGCAACCTGGGCAGCGCCCTCGCACAGTATCTCGGCTTCAACTATGGGGCCTTCCATGTCGTGGCCGGCGTGGACAACGACCCCGCGAAGATCGGCCGCAAGGTCGGCCAGCTCACCATCCGTCCGCCTGGTGACCTCCCGGCGATCGTGCGCGAGTCCGGCGTCGAGATCGGCGTGCTCGCCATCCCCGCCGAAGCGGCCCAGGAGAACTATGACGCCCTGGCCCAGGCGGGCGTCCGGGCGGTTCTCAACTTCGCCCCGGTCCGCGTCAAGCGCCGCGCTGGCGTTCCCTTGAAGAACGTCGACCTGCGCATCGATCTCGAGGAGCTGGCGTTCTTCCTGCGGGGGTGACCATGCCCCTGCGGCCCTTGCGGAACCTCCTCACCGCGGACCTGCGGGACGCCGTGCTCTGGCTCGCCATCCCGATCCTCGTCCTGTCGGCGGTGCCGATCGGCTACGTCTCGGCGGACGGCATCGGGCAGAGCGCCCGGTTCGCCGCCGGGAGCTGGCGCCTCAACCCCAACCATCTCGTCTTCGAGCCGCTCGGCACCTGGTGGCAGGGGCCCCTGGGGCCCGCATCGCGGGAGCAGGCCGTCGACCAGCTCAAGCGGCTGAGCGTCCTGGCGGGAGCCCTCGCCGTAGCGCTCTTCCGCGGCGGCGTGGCTCCCCGGCTGGCGCGGAGCCGCCTCGCCGCCAACCATGCGACCGCCTGGCTGGCCTTCAGCTCGGCATTCTCCCGGCTCTGGGTCTCCGACGAGATCCACATCATCCAGATGCCCGCCGTGATCCTGGCCGCCCTCCTCGCCCTGCGGTGCCTGGAGCGCCCGACGTTCCCCCGCGCCCTGGCGGCGGGCGCCGCGGTGGCTCTCGCGTCCGCGTTTTTCGTCTCGAACCTCCTCCTCGCCCCGGCCCTTGCGTTGGCCTTGGGCGGCCTTGGCCTGCCGCGCAGTCAGGAGCGGGCGCGGACCGCCGCCGGCTTCCTGGTCGGAGCGGCGGGGACGGCAAGCCTCCTCTTCTCAGCCGCCTGGCTCCTCGCCCGGCCGTCCCAGGGATTCCTGGAGTGGATGACCCGCTACGGCGGCGGCGATCCATCTCCACGCGTCACGATCGCCTACGGCCTGGAGCCCACCCTGACCGGGATCGCATGGGCCGCGGCCCGAGCTCTCTACGGTGCCGCAAGCGCGCTGGTGGACCTGTCTCCCGCGGTGGCGGCGATCCGGGACGGGCAGCCTCTGTGGACCGTCATCCCACGTCTCCTCGCCTTTGCCGCCGCCAGTACGGTCATGCTCTGGGCGGCCTGGACCTGCCGGCGCGACCGGACCATAGCGATCCTCTCCGGCGCCTGGCTCACCGCGGTCCTCGCCTTCGGCTTCTGGTGGGATAACTCAGATGACCAGTTCTACATCCAGCTCGCGGTGGTCTTCGGAGTCCTGGCCGCCCGCATCCCCCTCCAAGGACGCAGAGCCCGGGCCATGCTCGTGCTGAGCGGCCTCGCCCTGCTCTGGAACCTCTACGACCTCGGCGCACGCCGCATCTTCTATCCCCGCGAAGAACGGGTCGCGCTTCTGCGCCGCGAGCTCGGCAGCGCCTGCCTGGTGGTCTACCCCGGCTACGAAGACCTCCAGTCGCTGCTGACCCTCTCCGCTCTCGAAGAGCGGGGCGTCCGGCGGCTCGCGCTCACCAGCCTGTCCGTCGACCTGCCGGTCGATGACGGGATGAAGGCCCTGTCCACGGAGATCGAGGCCTGCCTCACCGCCGGCCGGCCGGTCGCCCTTGTCGACCTCTATGACA
Organism: uncultured Holophagales bacterium; assembly: GCA_963842525.1. GTDB lineage: Bacteria > Acidobacteriota > Thermoanaerobaculia > Multivoradales > UBA5704 > UBA5704. The sequence continues at coordinate 911,566 of CAWJGT010000003.1, read as the reverse complement.
CGCCGCCCGACAAGAACCCCTGGAAGTTCCTCCGCCGCCTGGGCTACGAGCGTTCGCGCGTCCAGGCCACGGTAGGCAGGTTCCCGGTCGAGAGCACGACGCGCGAGCTCGGGCCGTTTACGTTGCGTTGGGTGACACCTGGATCGATCCAGAGTCATCCGCAGCGAGACAGAGATACCCGATAGGCATTCAGCCCCGCCGCGATCGACCTCAGGCCGCCGTGGATCGATCCGGAAGGTCCCGGATCGCCCCACAGTCTCCGAAAAGCATCCAGGCCGTCTGCTACGCATCCAGGTCCGCCGGGATGGATCGGCGCTCACCCGACAGGCACTCCGGGCTCCCTGGATCGATCCAGCCTCACCCGATCGTCATTCGGACCGGTCTGGGACGATCGCGGTTCCACCGGACGCATCCGGAAGGACCTGGATCGATCCCGGGTCACCCGATAAGCATCCAACTCACTCGATACGCGTACAGGTCGGCCTTTTCGACACCCTGGAGGACACGATGTAGTCATCGTGGTATTGACGCAGCGTTCCAGGCATGCCATGATCCATCGTCCTCTCGAGGAAACAGCAGGGGGAGAGGCGTGTTCTTTGAAAATTGAAGCAAAGACAAGGAGGCACCCCGCGTGTTTTCCGGGCGTGGTCGCCCAAGCCACGCCCGTTTTTTCCAGCCGCCTGCAAACGGCTATCATGACCGACTGGAACGAGCAACTTCGGAGAATGCGAGAATGAAAAGCCCCCTGAACGCGCATGTCACCCTCGGGTGCTGGATCCTGCTCTCACTGCTCAATGCAGGCCCCGGCCAGACGGAGCAGCGGACGCCGGTCGTCACGACGCCTCATTTCGCCATGTACAGTGACTTCGACACCAACCTGAATGACGCGTTGGTCGCTGCAGGCCTGGCGCGCAAGAACAGCAAGCCGGAGCTGTTCCACTCCGGTGCCGAAGCGTCCTGCTTCGACAAACTGGCTCCGTCAAAGCGCGCCGCGTGGGATGGTGCGGTCGACTACTACGCGAAGATCATCTCACCGGTCGAATGGAATGACCGCCAACAGTATCTGCTCCGGATGCAGCTCGTCGGCTTCGACGCCGAATGGCAAGCCGCTGGAGGTACGGAGTTCGTCGAAATGGCCCGGAGCTTCAGGGCAGTGGCGACGCCGGCGTACAAAGCCTGCCGTTGGACAGAGCAGGACGAAAAGAACCGGCGCTGGATCGCGGAGCTGCAACCGAGATTGGCCGCGGATGAGGAGAGGATCGCTCTCCGTCTCGAGGAGCTCTATCAGAAGCGATGGAAAACCTTGCCGGTCCTGGTGGACGTCGTGGAGACCGTGGACTGGAGCGGAGCCAACACGTCCTGGTCGAATTCCGGTCAGGGAGACGTCCTGATCTCAAGCTCGCCACAAGGCGCTGCCGCCTTCGAGCTCATTTTTCACGAGGCGTCCCATATCCTCATGGATCGCGGAGACCCTGTACGGGAGGCTCTCGAGAGCGCGGCGAAAGCCGTCGATTTCCAGCTCCCGAACGATCTGTGGCACGTGGTCCAGTTCTACACCACCGGCGAGGCCGTGCGCCGTCTCCTGGACGAACGCGGTCAGCCGGGATACACACCCATGGTGTACGAGATTTTTGACCGCAACAACACCTGGGCGAGCTATCGCGAAGCGCTCGAGAAAAACTGGCGCCCGTACGTCGATGGAAAGCAACCTCTCGCCGAGGCCGCGGCCAGTCTGATCGCAGCGCTACGGAGGCAGGAGCCGCGATGACCCGCCGGAACGCCGCCGGCCGCCTCTCAGTTCTCCCTGGGACCGCGGGCGTCCCGCCCGCCCTCCCCACGCTCGGGCCTACGTTGGAATGGCGGCAATGCCGCGGTCGATGAGAGTCTGCGCGGGCGGGACGCCCGCGGTCCCAGGCGCCCCCCGCCCGCGCCCAATATGAAATCCTCCGGCTTCAATACGGATTCTGGTCGATCACCCCGTTGTTGACGCTGCGCAGGTAATAGCCGGTCGTCGGCCGGTTGCGCAGGTCGAAGGTGCCACCGGTGTTGACCCTCCAGATCTTGTAGTTCGAATAGGTCAGCGGCACGCCGGACTGGCAGACCTCGGGCGCGTGGTCGGCCAGGATGAAATAGGCCGGGCCGTCGCCCATCACGGTGGCAAGGCCGTTGCGGTCCACCACCACCGAGGTCACCTCGTTGACGGCGATCGAGAGCGCGGTCGGCGCCTTGCCGTCCTGGATCTGGCGGGCGAGGAAGGCGAGGGTGCGGCCCATCCGGTCGCGCTGTGCAAAGTGGCTGTCGGTGATGGTCCGCTCCAGGTTGGCCCAGTGGAAGAAGTCGTAGGTGAAGGTGACGGTGCGGTGGTAGGGGTTGGCCAGCGCGTTGCTGGAGACCGCGCTCCCGCTGCAGCCGTCGTAGTTGAAGTCGCCCAGGATCGCTGTCCCAGCACTGGTGCCGCCGACCCCGCCGCCTCTGGCATAGACGGATTCGACGGCGGTCTCCACCTTGGTCCCCTTGAAGAACTTTACATAGTCGCATTGGTCGCCGCCGGCGAAGAAAACCACCTCGGCGTTCTTGACCGTGGTCTCGACCGCGGCCGTGTTCGAGTCGCTGGCTTTCGTGATGACCAGCGTCTCGACGGAGTCCACGCCGTTCATGGCATAGATGTAGTCGTTGTATCCGTTGGACCCCGACGACCGCAGGATCACGACGTCGATCTTGGTCGAGCAGCTCGTGCAGCCCCGCACCTGGTCGATGATCCACTGGAGCGCCGCGTCGACGTCCGTGCTGCCGCCGCCGAAATCGTGGGCCGGACCGGCCAGCGAGACCGCCACGTCCGCCGCATTGCCCGTCAGGTAGCGCGTAACCTTGGCCTCCGCGGGAAGGACTCCGAGGACTGCCAACAGCGCCAGGGACACAAGAGATCTACGCATTCGTCTTCCTCCTCGGAGCAAAGGGGCTCCTATCAGATGAGTGCGGCGAGCCGGGTGCGAGCGAGCCGGTCTCCGTCACGCGCCGGAAACGCTGCATCGCGGCATCGTAGCGCAGGACGAGGTTCGCCGGATCCGCCGCGAGCGCCTGGATCTCGCCGTCCGTGGCCGGCCTGCCGAACGGCTCCGTCCAGGGCGCCAGGGGATCTCCGTGCAGGCGCGTAATCGCCTGGAAAGGCCCGATCTGCCGCAGGTGCAGCGCAGCTTCGAACCCGATCCGGAAGACATAGGCAGGATCCGATTCGCCCAGGGGCAGGCCGTCCGGCAGGTCGACGACGTAGAGGGCCCTGGCCGCCGGGGCTTCCTGTTGCGCCGCGGCCACCTGGCGGAGGAGGTCCTGGCCCAGGGCCGCGGCTTCGGCCCAGACCTCCTTGCGGAAGCTCAGGGTCGCCAGGCCGGCGACCACCAGAGGAGCAACCAGCAGGGGCAGCATCCACCGGCGGGGCCCCTCGCTGCGGCGCCCGGCGAGCTTCCCGGCCAGGAGGGCGAGGAGGCTCGCCACGAGCAGAGAGGCCGGGGCCAGGGGCAGGTAGTAATGGCGGGAGGCCATGCCGATCGCGAGGACCATCACACCCACGTGGAGGGCTGTCCACAGCGCCAGGAGCTGGAGGCGCGGCGCCAGGCGCAGGAAGGCCAGCACGGCCGCGGCGACCAGCGCCGCGCGGCAGAGGTTTGCCGCCAAGGCCGGCAGCGGCGGGCTGAGGATCTGCCAGGCCCACGCCTTGGGGAGGTTCGGCACCGTGACCCGCAGCAGGTGCAGCGCAAAGGGGCCGGCCCGGCTCGCGAGGCCCTCCGCGAGGCCCGGCGTGAGGTCGGTGCCGTCGCTGAGCGCCAGCTTGAGCCCCAGGTAGCCGGCGACGAGGACGGCTGCCGGGAGCAGCTCCCTGGCGCGCCGAGCGAGGGGCTCCGGCCGCCCCGCCACCAGGGCCGCGGCGAGCCCGCACACCGCGAGGAGGGTGATGGACTGCTCGTGCGCGAGCAGGGCCGCGGCGAAAAGCATCAGAAAGACGGCCTGGGACCGCCACCGGGAGGTCCGCACGTGATCGAGCCAGGCCAGGAGAGCGGCGAGGCAGAGGCAGGTCGACAGCGAATACAGGACCCCGATGGCCCACAAGGGGACTTCGTGGATCAGGCCGTTGGTGGCGAAGAGGAAGGCGGCCGCCCAGGACACCGCGGCCGGCAGCCCGAGGGCGCGCCCGAGCCGGACGACCAGCAGCGAGGCCGCGAAATGGAGGGCGATCGCCACCCCGTGGAACCACGACGGATCGAACCCCCAGAGCTCGTACTGGAGGAAGAACAGGCCCATGCCGAGCGGGTAGTAGTGATAGCCGCCGTGGTAGGCCAGCACGCTCCCCGGGCCGGTGGCGGCCATCTGCAGGAACAGGTAGTCGTCCGACACGAAGCCGTTGCGCACGGTGGGTGCATAGACGGCCAGGACCACCGTGGCGAGCAATGCCGCGGGCAAACCGCGCCACACCGCGCGTGAAAAGCTCGCGGAGAGCGTCCCCGGCCGGCTCGCCTCGTCGAACCGGAGCCGCGGGACCGGCCGGCTCAACCGCCGCGTCTTGACACCGCTCGTGGTTTCACGCCGGTTTCTGGGAATCGCCGATCCGGCCTTTCAGGTAGCAGGTATCGGTCTTTTCGTTATGGGTATAGGCCCGGCACCGGCCGTCCCGCCCACAGGCCGATTGCAGGCAGAGAGGCTGCGCGTGCGGAAGGAGTCGTAGTCGCCGCCCCTGTAATCGACGCCCCGTCTTCTCGGTGAGGCCCGACGCCGGACCATCCCCGCTCCTCCTTGACCCCGCTGACCGTGCTCCGCCGACCCTCTGGGCTGCCGAGCCGGTCCTTGAGGTAGCAGGTGTCGGTCTCCAGGTTGTGCGTGTAGGCCCGGCAGCGGTCGTCCCGCCGGCACGCGGACCTGCAGGCGCTCACATTGCGAGCGCGGAACGAATGGTAATCGCCACCCCGGTAGTCGATCCCCTGCTCCTCGGTGATCCGGTCGCGCCAACGGCTTGGCTCGTCGGCCGCCGCCGGCACGAGGCAGAGCCCCGAGAGAAGAGCCAGGAGAGTCCGGCCGAGACCCAGACGGAGCCGGTTTCTCATCGCACGACCTCCACCTCCTTGCTTGTCTGGAGCCGATTGTCTCATGCCGCGTCACGCGCCCGCGCAGGGACGAGCACGAGCGGCCCGGCCCGCAGGCTGCCGCGGAAAGGTACCGCGAGTAGATAGAGGCCGTCCCCCATGCGTTCGAGGGAGCCGGGTGGCAGAGGCAGCCGTGCGCCGGTCGGAGCGGAGAGGACGAACAGGATGCGCCGTGTGGCCGGCGGCACCTCGATCCGGCCCTCCTCGCGCTGGAGCGGCCGGTGCCCCTCCCCCATCAGAGCGAAGCGCTCTTCCGGGACGAGCAGCAGGACCGGATACTCGGGGAGGTACCACTGCAGATGCCGGTGCCAGGGATAGAGGAACCCGTCTGCGCCGGACGGTCCGGTCCCCGACAGCTCGACCGCCGCCAGAACGGTCTCGCCGGACGGGTAGCGCCGAACCGCCGCCAGCAGCCGGTCGAGGCCGCTCTCGAAGTCTGCGATCGCGCCGCGGTTATGCTCGTGGCGGACCACCGCCCACCACCGGGGCTGGTCGGGACGGCGGTCGGCTCCGAAAAGGAAGAGCCCGGCGCCGACCGCCGCGGCGAGGATCGTCCCGGCCACCGTCCGGGTCCGGCTCGCGGACAAGGCCGGCGCCGCAGCCAGGGCCAGGGCCGTCAGCAGGGCGGGTAGATGGATCAGGGTGTACCCGGCCTTGGTGACGTGGAAGAGGGCGAAGAACAGGATCGGCGGAAGCGCCCAGGCGAGGAGCCAGGGGAGCCGGGAGGCGAGGAGCTTCAGCCCAGGAACGATCCGGCCGGGAACCGTCATCCAGAGCAGGACGAGCGCCACCGCCCCGGGGAAGACCCCCTGAAGCGCCCACTTCACCAGGACCTCCACATTGTGCGCGAGCGCGCCCCAGCCGGCGCCGTAGAGGATCGAGGTCTCCGGCAGGAGGGTCCCGAAGTGCTCCGCGCCGATGCGGCGGTAAGCTCCGTACCCGCCCGCGGCGCGGCAGAGCGGCACCAGCCAGGCGAGCACGAGCACCGCTCCGAGACCGGCTCCGCCGAAAAAGAGCCCCGGGGGCAGCCTCCCCCGCCGCCAGGTCCGCCACAGTCCGAAGAGGAAGAGCGGCGCGAGCAGGACCATCGTCGACTGCCGCAGCCCTCCGGCCAAAGCAAAGGCGGCGCAGGCGAGGAGGAAGGAGAGGCGCCCGTCTTCCATGCGCACAGCCAGCCAGGCGAGGAGGACGGTGATGCCTCCTTCGAGAGCGTAGATCAGCGGCAGCTCGCCATAGAACCAGAGCAGCGGGTTGGTGGCGTAGAGGGCGCCGGCGAAGAGAGCGGCCGGGAGAGGGGAAACGTCGATCGGGCGGAGGAGACGGGCAGTGAGCAGGACGATGCAGCCGGCTCCGAGCCCCCCTCCCAGAATGGCGAGCGCGACCATGCCATGCAGGGGGTCGACGCCTACGGCGGCCAGCAGCTTCAGGATGCCGATGTAGAGCGGGTAGCCGGGTGGGTGCGGATGGTGGGCGGCGAGATCGAAGCGCTCCACCCCGAGCGCGAACTGGACCGAGTCGTGGTCCCACATCCGGCGGGCCGCGAACGGCAGGCGAATCAGGGCGGTGGTGACCGCGACGGCCAGGGCCGTCCAGCGAAGCCGGAGGTCGGGGGATGGGGGGTTCAAGGCGGGACGATGGTATCGCAGTCAGAAAGGCAGGAGCCGGTCAAAGTCAGGGGGTGCACGGGCGGGAACCTCACCCCCTGTCCCCCTCTCCCATCGCCCCCCCACCGACCGGGAGAGGGGGGACGTAGCTGGGAGCTTGGAGGCAAGGTCGAGGCCTTGAGAAAAAGAGCCTCTGAGAAGGAACTGCCAGCTATCCCTTCAGAGCACCAACAACGTTCCCCCTCTCCCGGAGGAAGGGGGGGCGATGGGAGAGGGGGACAGGGGGTGAGGTTCTGCTATGCTCCTCAGAGCAGCCTTTCCCCCTGAGCCTTTACACATGGAGCCACCCACCGAGGGCCGTCTCGGGCCTCTGTTCCCCGCGGATTACCGTTTCCTCGCCAATTGGCCGCGCTACCGGATCGAGCGCCTCCTCGGCACCGGGGGCATGGGCACCGTGTTCCGGGCCTTCGATCCCTCCCTCAACCGCCGGGTCGCGCTCAAATTCCTTCACCGCAACGACGAGGTCCAGGTCGAGCGCTTCCTGCGCGAGGCCCAGGCGCAGGCGCGCGTCGAGCACCCCCATCTGTGCCAGGTCCACGAGGTCGGCGAGGTCGAGGGCCGTCCGTACATCGCCATGCAGTACATCGAGGGGCGGAGCCTCTCGGAGCTGCGCGGCAGGATCGCGCCCGAGCTCGCGGTCCGCCTCGTGCGCGACGTGGCGCGGGCGGTCCATGCGGCCCACAGGACCGGCCTGATCCACCGCGACTTGAAGCCGGCCAACATCCTGGTGGCGACCGGCGAGGCCGGGGAGCACCACCCCTACGTCGTCGACTTCGGCCTGGCGCAGGACCAGGGGGACGCGGCCCTGACCCGCACCGGGGTGATCACCGGCACCCCGGCCTACCTCTCGCCGGAGCAGGCGCAAGGCCTCTCCCTCGACCGGCGGACCGACGTCTACAGCCTCGGCATCGTCCTCTACGAGCTCCTCGCCGGATCGCCTCCTTTCGCAGGACCCAACCCGGCCAGCACCCTGGTTCGGGTGATCCAGGAGGACCCGGTCCCGCTGCGCAAGCTCGCCCCGGCGGTCGCCGCCGACCTCGGGACCATCATCCACAAGTGCATCGAGAAGAATCCGGACCGGCGCTACGAATCGGCGCGCGCCCTGGCCGACGACCTCGACCGCTGGCTGGACGGCGAGCCGATCGAGGCACGGCCCGCGAGCTGGTCGTACCGGGCCGGCAAGCGGCTGCGCAAGAACCGCGCGCTGGCCGTCGTGACGGCGACCGCCATCGTGGCCCTCCTCGTCCTCGGCGCCGCCATCGTCCGCACCCGCTGGCAGGCCCGCGAGCGGGCCGCCCTCGCGCAACGCTTCGGCCAACGGGTGACCGAGATCGGCTGGCGGGTGCGCGCCGAATCGCTCCTCCCCAAGCACGACGTGACCGCTTCGAAACGGGCGCTCCGCAGCGAGCTCGACGAGATCCGCCGCGAGATGGAGCACCTGGGGCCGATCGCCGTAGGACCGGGCCATTGGGCGCTCGGCCAGGCGTACCTCGCCCTCGGCCAGCCCGAGCCCGCGCGGTCTCACCTGGAGAAGGCGTGGAACGCAGGCGAACGCAACCCCGAGGTGGCCGCCGCCCTGGGCCGGGCCCTCGGCCTCGTTTACGAGAAGGCCCTGGTCGACGCCAGCAGCAGCCGGGGAGATGCCCGCAAGGACGCGCGGCAGGAGATGGGGCGGACCTATCGCCAGCCAGCCCTCGCTCGCCTGGAAGAGGCCTATCGGGACAGATCCCAGCAGACCCCCTACATTGCGGCCCTGATCGCTTTTTACAAAGGGCGCTACGAGGAAGCTGTCCGGAAGGCGAGCCAGGCGGCGCACCGGGACCCGCTGCTGTACGAAGCCGTGCAACTGGAGGCTGAGGCCTGGGCATCCCGCGCCGACGATCTGGCCGCAGAGGGCCGTAGCGAAGAGGCCCTCCTCTCCTTCGATCGCGCGGGAGGCATCTATGGCAAGCTCCTTTCGATTGTCCCGAGCAACGCGCCTCTGCACGCCGGCGAATGCTGGCGCCAGATCCGGCGGATCGGGGTGCTGAGCAATCTCGGCAGATTCTCACTGGACGAGGAGGACTCCGCCCTGGCGGCCTGCGACCAGGCGCTTGAGGTCGACCCCGAGCTGGCCGACGCCCTCAGCTATCAGGCCTGGCTGCTGTATGGGCGTGCGGACCGCAAGCAGCGGACGGGGACCGACCCCCGGCCCGGTCTGGTGGACGCCATGCGGCGGGCGGAGCGGGCTCTCGCGGTCCAGCCGAGGCTCGCCCGAGCCCACAAGACGATCGCCGCCTGCTGGCGTCTCCAGGGGCAGTGGGAGGCGGACCATGGGGCCGATCCGGTCCCCGCCTACCAACGTTCTATCGCGGCGGCCCAGCAGACCATCGAGCTGGAGCCCGAGGTTGCCCCGAACTACAACGAGCTCGGCCTCACACGGCTCCGGCTTGCCCGCGACCAGGACCGGCGAGGCCTCGATCCCCGGCCTGTCACCCGCCAGGCCATCGCAGCCTGGGACCGTAGCCTCGCGGTGAGCCCTGGATATTTCCAGGCTCTCAGCAACCAGGGAGCAGCCTGGAGCGACATCGCCGAATACCATAGTGCCCACGGCCTGGATCCTTCCGAGGCGACCCGGAACGCCGTCTCGGTCCTGGGGCACGCCCTCCAGGTCAACCCCGAGCGCCCCTCGGCCTACAACAACCTGGGGAACAGCCATCTGATCCTGGCCGAGTACCTGACACCGAGAGGAGGCGATCCGCGGCCGGATCTCCGCAAGGCGGCGGACAGCTTTCAGGAGGCCGTCAACCGTTTTCCCGACTACGGTGTCGGAATCTACAACCTGGCCTACACCCACCGGTCTCTGGCAGAGGCGCTCCGCGCGCGGGGGGAGGACCCGAGCGCGGAGGTCCGCACCGCCGAATCTCATGTTGACCGATACATCGGGCTCAATCCCGACGATGCCGACGGATTTCTGGAGCGCGCCAGGATCCATCTCGTCGCCGCCCGCTGGGCCCTCGGGCAGAAGAGAGACCCCGACCGCGCGTTCCAGGAGGCAGAAGAGGACCTGCGGAAGGCAGCGGCCCTGAACCCGGGCTCTCCAGACATCTACCTCGCCCAGGCGCAGGTGTGCCGCTATCGGGCCGAAGGGACGCTCGCCCGGGGCGGCCGGCCCGAGGCCGATCTCCGGGAGGGCATCGCCCGCACCGGCAAGGCCCTCGCCATCAATCCCGACGAATCGAACGCCCTGGCCCTCCAAGGGCTCCTCCAGCGCCTCGCCGCAGGACTGGAGGCCGACCCCTCCCGCCGCCGTGTCCGCCTCGACGAGGCGGCTGCCTCGCTGAGAAAAGCCCTGGCGGCAAACCCTCTCCTCGCCAGGGAGTACGGCTCCGTGGTCCAAAAATAAAAAAGGCGGCGCAATCCGCCGCCGTGGTCCAGGGAGAAAAGGGAAGGGCTCCAGGCTGTTACTTGCCGGCGTTTTCCGCGTCCACGATCTGGAACTGCTGGGTGTTGACCTTCTCGTCTCCGATCCAGACCTCGGCGCGGTAGTCGCCCTTCGCCCAGCTCGCCGTATCAGCCTGGAAGGTCAGGTACTTGTCGCCGGTTGCAACCGACTTCTCCTCGTCGTTGATCTTGGTCTCGCCGGGGCCATACCAGGCCACCTTCACCGCCGAGCCCGCAGACGTATCCGCGACGTTCATGGTGACGTAGACGGTATCGCCCGGAGCGAAGTCGTCGCCCTGGTCCTCGGTCGCGATCATGCCGTCGGCGCCGACCTTCTTGCCGATCGTCACGTCGTCGACCATCGCCTGGGCCTCGACCGGGTTCAGGTCGCCCGGCTGGTCCACCCCTGCCACCTCCTGCTCACTCGTCGTCGACGCGGTATCGTCCACATCGTCGACCGCCGCCTCTTCCTGGGTCTTGCAGGCGAAGGCGAGCGGAAGCATCGTCATCAACAGAACAGCCATGAGCTTGGACAGTTTCATGTTGTGTTCCTCTCTCGAAATCACGAGATCTTCAGAAGCCGGCTCCAGCGCCGGCCCATCACATCTGTCTATAGCAAGGAACGTACCAAGCAGATAGAATGAAGGTCATGGACAAGACCAGGACGGCCGGAGCGCTGCTGCTCCTCGCGGCGCTGGCGAGCCCGACTGCAGGCGAACGTGCCCCGACCGGGAGGGCTCTCGCCGCCGCCGCGGCCCGGCAGGTGGGGGTGACGACCCGGTACGACCCCTCCTACGTGCGGCTTGGCTATCCGAACGGCGACGTCCCCCTCGACACGGGCGTCTGCGCGGACGTGGTCGTCCGGGCCTTCCGCACGATCGGCGTCGATCTGCAGGTCGAGCTGCACCAGGACATGAAGAGGAATTTCTCGGCCTACCCGCGCAATTGGGGGCTGCGGAGCCCGGACCGCAACATCGACCACCGCCGGGTGCCCAACCTCATGCGCTTCTTGCAGCGCAAGGGGAAGCATCTGCCTCTGGATGCCCCCTACGAGCCCGGGGACGTGGTCGCCTGGCAACTGCCCAACAACCTCTACCACATCGGGATCGTGGCCGAAGACCGCGTTCCCCGCACCAACCGCCACTCGATGATCCACAACATCGGCGCCGGCGCCCAGAACGAAGACATCCTCCTCTCCTTCAAAATCATCGGCCACTACCGGTGGTGAGCGGTTGACGGAAGCGCCCGGAGGGTGTAGAAGGGATGCGCCATTAGCTGAATCACTTGGAGGACCAAGGACGATGATCAGCGATCACTCTCTGCACCGGAAGTGGGTCGTCATCGCCGTCGTGGCGGGAGCTCTGTGGGTTCAGCCGCCCGGGGTGCGGGCGCAGGAGCCGCAGCCGCCGCCGGACCAGGAGGAAGAGCAGCAGCCGGCCGAGGAGCCGCAGCCGGAGGAGAGGGAGTTCGAGGAGGAGATCACCGTCACCGGCACGCGCGTCGAAGGGCGGAGCGCGACCGACACGCCGGCGCCCGTGGACATCATCGACTCCGCGGCCATCGAGAGCACCGGGGCCACGGAGACCGGCAGGGTCCTCCAACTGCTGGCGCCCTCCTTCAATTTCTCCTCCACCACCATCAGCGACGGCACCGACATCATCCGGCCGGCCACGCTGCGCGCCCTCGGCCCCGACCAGGTCCTGGTCCTCGTCAACGGCAAGCGCCGGCACCAGCAGTCGCTGCTCAACGTCCAGCAGACCATTGCCCGCGGCTCCGCGGGCTACGACATCAATTCCATTCCCGTCTCGTCCATCGAGCGCATCGAGGTCCTACGGGACGGCGCCGCCGCCCAATATGGCTCCGACGCCATTGCCGGCGTGATCAACATCATCCTCAAGAAGCAGACGACGGCCACCGATCTCACCCTCGACGGAGGCCAGACCTACGAGGGAGACGGCACGAGCTTCATGACCGGGCTCAACACCGGCTATGCCCTCGGCACGGACGGCTTTGTCAACCTCACCGCCGAATACAGGGACCGCGGCGAGACGAACCGCGCCGGGCCGGATTCGCTGCGCGTCAGCCCTCCCCAGGTCACGCAGCGCATCGGAGACCCCGACGCCAAAGACGCCTCGGTCTGGCTCAATGCCGAGGTCCCCGCCGGCAACGGCAGGCTCTACGCCTTCGGCGGCTGGTCCAATCGCGAGGGCAACTCCTCGGGCTTCTTCCGCACGAGCGGCGACGGCAGGACCGTGCCGGCCATCTATCCGAACGGCTTCCTGCCGACGATCATCACCGAGCCGACCGACACCTCCCTCGTCGCGGGCTACCGCGCCGGCTTCGGCAACGGCTGGAACTACGACGTCGCGGTCAACTATGGCCGGAACGAATTCAAGTTCCGCGAGGAGAACACCGTCAACGTCAGCTACTGGTACGAGCCGCGCGATCCCAACAACCCCTCAGGTCCGCGGTTCGAGGAGTCGCCGACCTCGGCGGACACCGGGACCCTGAGCCTCGACCAGCTCAGCTTCACCCTGGACTTCACTGGCAAGATCGGATCGGTCTTCGTCGCCACCGGCGCGGAGTGGCGCGACGAGAATTACAAGATCGAGGCCGGGGACGAGGTCTCCTACGAGTATGGCCGCACCAACAACCGCAACATCCGCATCCTCGATCAGACCGGCGCCATCGCGCAGCCGGGCGCCCAGGGCTTTCCGGGATGGTCGCCCCTCGAGGCGGTGGACGACGGCCGCCGGAACGCCGCGGTGTACGTCGACCTCGAATCCAACCTGACGTCGCGCTTCCTGGCCGGAGCGGCCGTGCGCTTCGAGGACTACTCGGATTTCGGCAGCACCGTCACCGGCAAGCTGTCGGGCCGTTTCGATTTCACCGAGGCCTTTTCGCTGCGCGGCACGGTCTCCACGGGCTTCCGGGCGCCGGGCGTCCAGCAGACCTTCTACAGCCAGCGCTCGACCAACCTGAACGCCGCCGGCGTGCTCACCGACACGCTCACGGCGCGCCAGGACAGCGCCGTGACCCGCGCCTTCGGCATCCCGGCGCTCAAGGAAGAGACCTCCCTCAACTATTCGATCGGAATGGTCGCCAAGCCTTCTGAGGCCTTCCGTGTCACCGCTGACCTCTACCGGATCAACATCGACGACCGCATCGTTTTCTCGAGCAACATCCAGCCGGAGGACGCGTCCGGCTGCGGCACCCCGTTCAACCCCAGCCGCTGCCCGATCCGGGCGATCCTCGATCCGCTGGGTGTGGGCCAGGTCCTCTTCTTCACCAACGCCATCGACACCGAGACCACCGGCCTGGACGTCGTCGCGCTGTACGACTTGAAGCTCGGCAGCGAATCGGTCCTGCTGTTGGAAGGCGCCTTCCACTTCAACAAGACGGAGGTCACCGACCGCCGGTCGTCCTCCGACATCCTGCCGCCGGCAGTGTTGTTCGACCAGGCGCAGGTGACCCTGATCGAGGAAGGCCAGCCGAGACAGCACTACGTGCTGAGCGGCACGTACTACCGCGGTCCCTTGACGACCAATCTCCGCTTCAACTACTTCGGCGAGGTCGCGGGAGAGGGCTTCACGCCCGGCTTCAAGCAGACGTGGGGCGGCAAGTGGCTCACCGACCTCTCGATCGGCTACAACCTGACGGACAAGCTGAAGCTGACCGTCGGCGGCCTCAACATCTTCGACGAATATCCGGACAATTGGGATACGGTGCAGGCCTTCCCGTTCCCCCAGCTCGGGTTCGTCTACGGCTGGGAGACGCTGCCGTTCGGCATCAACGGAGGCTACTACTTCGCCCGGCTCAACTACCGCTTCAACCACTGACGAGGCTCAGGGCGTGACCAGCACCCCGATCTTCGCCAGCGCCTGGAGGTATTCGGCCACGGCCGCGAGCGGCACCGGGCCGTAGATGGCCGCGAGGTCGTCGCGGATCTGGTGGACGGTCCTCTTGCCGTCCACCAGGTTCAGGGCCTCATAGGCGTATCCATCACCCCAGAGCCCCTGATGGCGGAGCAGAGCGGGCGCGGGAATCTTCTGCTGGGCGGTCTTGTCCGCGAAGTAGTCGTAGCCGAAGCCGCCCATGGGGCCTTTCGGTTGCGGAGCACGGCGATAGATGACCGCCTCGCCGGAGGCCGCGGGCGCGGCGGTCTCCCCCACCAGCCCGCGGAGGCCCGCGAGGAAGGTTGAGGAGGAGCGCCGGACCTCCACCGGCACCTCGGCGAAGGCGGCCAGAGAATCGATCACTCCCTGCTCGTAGGTGAAGTGGAAGCGCAGCAGGTTGTCCGCCTCAGCCTTGTCGCGGAGCTGAGCGCGGCGAGCCAGCGCCTCGGCGGTCCGCTCCAGAGCGTGGCCACGGACCTCCTCCCAGAGCGCGGGCACCTGGGAGGCGTCGAGGTTAGCAAGGTAGTAGGCGCTGGCACTCCCCAGAAACGCGGCGCGCAGGAGCTTCGTCGCGTCGATGTTGGCGACCTCGTCGCCGCTCGTGTGGATATAGCGGTCCGGCCAGTCGTTCAGATAGATGGCGGGGATGCGCCAGGAGCCCTCGGTCCAGACCTGGTGATCGCTCCCTTCGGTGAAGTCGACGAAGGCGGCCTGAAGCGCCCGCTTGCTCCCTTCGGCGTCGACCAGCGGATACGCGGCGGCGTTGGTGCTCGCGAAGCCGTCGGACTGCTCGTTCACGAAACGGCCAAAGGCCTCGGCCACGTCGTTGACGAAGGTCGGGAGGCTCTTCGGCGAACGGGTCACATGGAAGATCGCCTTGGTGATCTCGGGATCGCCCCCGACCATGTCCATGTGGATCACGGCCTTGGCGCGGCGGGCGATCTCCGGACGGGCGTTGAGGAGCGCGATCGTCCCTTCGATCTCGGGCGGCCAGACGAAGCGGATCGTCCGCCGCGGCGGCGCGAGCTTGCCCTCCCGGATCAGCTTGGCGAGGGTGCGGGCCACCTCCAGGATCGTGGCGCAGCCGCTCGCGTTGTCGTTGGCACCGGGCCGCAGATGGTCGAGATGGCAGGAGAGGACGATCTCCTGGTCGCGCAGCGCGGGATCGGCGCCGGGAATCAGCGCCGTGGCAATGTCGTAGCTGCCGGGGTGCTGCCCCGCCCGGACGCTCGCCCGCAGAGCGGACCGGCTCGCCGCGGCCGAGGCGCTCCTGCCAGGGCCGCGCCTGCTTCAGGGAGACCATGAAGGCGAACGTCTGCGGCGGCGGGAAGGTGCCGAAATGGCCCCAGCGGACGAGGTTTTCGTCCTCCTTCCACCAGCCGGTCACCTGGTTCTGGGCGTAGGAGACGATGCCCGCCGCGCCGAAGCGGTCGATCGCGAGCCCGCGCACCGCTTCAGGCTGGGACGAAGTCAGGACCAGCTTTCCCCGGACGTCCTTCCCTTCATAATCCTTTTCCGTCGTGCCGGCGCCGACGTCGACAGCTCCGCCGCGGCCTCGCCGCTCGCGCTGTCCTGCGCCAGGGTGACCGGCCGTGTATCCCACGAGGCGACGCGCCGCGCATCGGCCCAGGTCCCGTTCTCTCCCTGCGCCTGCTCCCAGAGCTCGGCGAATTCGGCATCCCAGGCCGGCCGCGACCGCTGGGTGCCGTAGAAAATCTTTCCATCCGCAGGCAGCTCGAGGAGCTCGACGTTCGGAAGGCCGTATTGCCGCAGCCGGTCGCGCACGCTCTCGGCCGCAGCGCGGAAACCTTGCGAGCCACGCATCCGGTGGAAGAGCGTCAGCTCCTGCACCGTCCGCCGCGCCTCGGTGCCCGACAGCTCGGAGGCCAGGGCTCGGACGACTAGGCTCGGGAAGGAGAGGCGGAGGGGCGAGTTGGGCGTTGAGTATGGGGGAGACAAGTGACGACGCCAACAGAACGGTCGCCAGGAAACCCCCTTTCAGCGTCATCGTGCGCGTTCCGGTCAGTCCCACAGCGAGGCCTCTCGCTTCATGTCTGCCAGCGAGAGCTTCTTGCCGGCCTTGATCTCGGCGCGGGCCTTCTCGATCAGCTCGAGAAAGACATCTCTCGTGATCAGAGTCAACGATTCACGATCTGCATGCTTCGGAAGAAGCACAGATGTTTTCTTCATAAGTATTACGCCTTTGTTCAAGTGCATGAACTCCTGGGTCATTATGGCTCCGAGAGGCAGACTCGAAGGTTGGCTCATGATGTCGAGTGTGCATCGTCTCAAGAATCTTTGCTTGCAAGATCGAAAATCTCTTCGGTGATCTCGCTGAAAAGTTCTTCTGTTTCCAAAAATCTGTGCTGTGCTAGGGGCTTCCCATCTCGTGGTCGCACCCCCATAGCTCCAAGCCAGGGAATCCTACGCCAGGCACAAGGGCCGAGTAGAACTGGAATGATCTTTAAGCTCCCTGCCCGACGCCTCCGGAGTAGATGCGGAATTTCATTTCTGGCGACAAACTCCGAACTAAGATAGTTGGCCGAGATAAGCATTACGGCGACTCCGGCTTCGTCTATTACACTCATCATCTCTTCGTGCCAAGATGCACCGGCGTGAATCTTGCGGTCGTCCCATACCTCCAACTCGCCAACATTCTCCAGTGCTTTAAGGTGGGCGGCCAACCTGTCCTTCCACCTCTGATCTTCGTGGATATAGCTAATAAACACCCTTTTTTTGAGCCGTCGCCTGGACACCGCAGGAGCACAGGCCTCAGAAGGAGGAGATGCTGGTGTTCCTATGAAGTAGGGTTGAGCACCCTGCGCTTGCAATTCCTGGTCGATGGCTTCTCGCAATTCGGCAGGAAAAGGGGGAGCCTGGGTCAGGAGAGTATGAATGGGCTCCTCCTGATCGAGGGCCCGATAGATCAGGTACTTGAGCTCTCGCCCCCTCCGGTCTGGCGGACAATGATTCCACCACTCAGAGAGATACAGAAGCTTCTGCTCGAAGGAAGATCCCAGCCCCGCGAGTGCCAGCGAGGAGAAATCCGCAGCTTTCAGGAGCGCCAGCCAGGCTTCCATGGCCGGGGAGGGAGATCTGCCCGGAGCTTGGAGAACGGCCGCAAGCAGGATGTCTCGGACCGTCCGGAGGTCACCCCATCGCTCGCGCGCGGCGTCCGGGGCACTGGCGATCGCCTGAAGCTCTTCGCGGAACCACGAGAAAGTGAGATCGAGTCGCACCTGTTGACAGAGCTGCAGAAGCGGGCTGAGCCAGGGAGGTGTCTGAGGTGCGAGACGCCGCGCCTCGTCGAGCAGGCGCAACACCGAGCGGCCGATGGCGAGCGCCGCCGGATGGGCGGGACCTGCCTGTCTCAGCAGGCCGACAACGAAGGCTTCCGGATCCTCGCCCGCTCGAACATCGATGCGGAAGTGAGGGTCTCTACCACTCAAGCGCTCCCGCAGCCAGCTCTCGATCCAGCTCTCCCCCATCCGCTCGAAGCTGGCGGGGTCGAGGCTGGCGTCTTCTCGGACGAGTGGCTGAAATACGGTCTCGCTCACAAAGGAACCCTTCCGACCCAACGCAGCGGGGTCTCTACGATTGTAACCGGAACGTTGTCATGCACAATTTCGGGCTGCGCGGGATGAGGCCCCAGAGGGCGGGTCCATCCGCAGCATGTGCGAGGGTTCCCGAGATCCGGGCTCTGCTCCTGCGCCGGCTGAAAGAGGGGAGCTCCAACCGGCCTCTGCCACAGTCGGGAACCGCGGGTCGGTCACGGAGTCCGTCGGATATGAGAGACTCGAAGAGGATTTCCTCTCTCGTGCGGACGCGCCCCCAGAAGAGAAGGGCCAGAGCCCGGCTCAGAGTCGTGGCGTCATCCCGTGGCGCCGGCTGGTCGTGCTCGAATGTGGCGAAGACCTTTGGCTTGATGCCCAGCATGACATCCTGGAGCTCAGAGGAGTCCCAGCCGGCAGCCAGCAGCTCGCATGCCTTTTCCGGAGGCAGCAGATCCTGCTGGAAGTCCGCGAGCACCTGGTCTCCCAACAACTGCTCGATAAGCCGTCCCAAGAGCGCACGGCTCGTGCTGTATCGCAGAAGAGCGTCCGGCAGGTGCTCCCGAGGGATGCGCAGCCCGCGGCCGGTGAATTCCTCGCACACATCTTCATAGGCACGAGGCGAACCGGAAGGGCCGGCCCCACCACCAAAGCGGGCAGCGCAGCGCCGCAGGAAGGCCGACAGCTCGCCAGCATGACCAAACGCTCCGTCCCCGACCAGATGAGCCTCGGCGCGGAGGTTCTCCAGGATCTGTACCCCTTCGGAATCGCCCTCCAGCCAAGCTGTAAAACGCCCGAGAGCGGTCGTTTCGTCCTTGGACAGACGACCCAGCGCCTGGCGATGGAGGTTCGATAGCATGGGAATGAGCGTCCTCCCTGGCTTCTACCATACCCAGAGAAAGCCGGTCCGTCTAGCTGGGGGCCCCGTGCTACACTCGGGCCGCCTTTTGACCGACAACTGCGACCAGACTCCAACGGTCAAGCCGCTCCCGGCCTGCAAACCGTACACGCCCCGGGAACGAAGAGCGAGCATCAGGGCCATCACTGAGCTGCGTAGCCGCGACCGCTTCGACCTTCAGGCCGATCGCTTCGACCGCCGCGCCGGGCTGCCGGCCGATGCGGTCGGAGCGGTCGCGGAGGCCCTGCTGGCGCTCGCCTCTCCGGCCCCCGGAGAGATCGTGCTCGAGCTGGGGGCCGGCACGGGCGAGATCGGCGCCGTGCTGGCCGCGCGCGGCCGGCGGTACATCGGCCAGGGCGGAGACGCCGTCCACGAAGCGGCCAAAGGCCTCGCCCACGTCGTTGACGAAGGTCGGGAGGCTCTTCGGTGACCGGGTGACGTGGAAGATCGCCTTGGTGATCTCGGGATTGCCCCCGACCATGTCCATGTGGATCACCGCCTTGGCGCGGCGGGCGATTTCCGGCCGCGCGTTGAGCAGCCAGGGAAAAGAGGTTCGAGGGCATGGAAATGAGCATCCTCGGGCTTCTACCATACTCAGAGACAGCCGGTCCATCTAGCTGGATGGTTCTGAACGGACGACGAAACGTCCGAGCCCAGGAGGTCGACGGCTTGCAGGACCCGCGGTCCGCGCGACCGGGACCGCGGAACGCGTCACGCGGACCTTGGGTCCTGCCCAGGGACCACGGAACCGGCGTCCGGTTCGACGGTCCGTGGAACGCGGACCACGCATCGCGCGAACAGGACCCGTGGTCCGCGCTACCGGTTCCGCGGTCCCTGTGGCACGGACCGCGAAAACGGGTCGCTTTTTTCGGTCCCGGTGACCGGGACCCAGGTCCGTACAACAGGGGCCGTGGGTCCGCGCCGGGGGCTCGCGAGCCCACATGCCCCGACATGGCCGGAGCCGGCGCGGCACGCGGTCCTGATCGCGGGTTTCCAGCGGCTGCGGAGGCGCACCGAGGGCGGATCAGGAGGCCTCCCCCGACTGCCCATGCGGACCAGCGCTGTCCTCACGCAGAGGCAATCTCGACACGGGACGTTGCGGGGTGCTGACTACCTCATGGCGCCCCCTGTGGTATACGGTGAGCAACGACACAGAGAACCTCAGATCAAGGGGAGATCGTCCATGGACAAACCACCGTTCCTCGGCCTGCGCACCGTCATCTACAAGGTGGACGACCTGGACAAGGCAAAGGCTTGGTACAGCTCGGCCCTCGGCATCCAGCCGTACTTCGACGAGCCGTTCTACGTCGGCTTCAACGTCGGCGGCTACGAGTTGGGGCTCGACCCGGACACCGAGGACGGAAAACCCGGACCTGGCGGGTCCGTGGCCTACTGGGGCGTGGCCGATGCGGAAGCCACCTTTGCCCACCTGATCGGGCAAGGCGCCCGCGAGCACAGCGGCGTCCGGGAAGTCGGAGGCGGCATCAAGGTCGCCATCGTCCAGGACCCGTTCGGGAACTTCTTCGGGATCATCGAGAATCCGCACTTCCGGCTGGCGGAGGGGTGACAACTTTAGCCTCTGCCTGTTCGTAGAGATGTCATGGCCCGTCGGATTTTATGGATCAGCGGTCTCCTGGCCGTCCTCAGCCTGTTCCATGGATGCGGCGATGCGCCGTCTGAAAAACGGCCGGGCGTCCCCTCGCACCCGGTATTCCGTCATCTGCGGCTGAGCGAGAGCGGGCTCGCCGGGACAGCTGTCGGAGCGGAGCCCCGTCAGGACACCCGGGAGCTGGAGCGGGGGGAGCCGAGCCCGGATTCGCTGCACAGGCTGGGCGTCCGCCGCCTCGCCGCTGGCGAATTCCAGAGGAGCATCCTCACCCTGGAAGGGTTGACCCTCCAGCAGCCTGCGACGGCCGCCACGCTGAGCGACCTGGCCGCCGCCTACCTCTCCCGTGGGCAGAGCGAAAAGCGACCCTTCGATTTCGTCCTCGCCCTGAGTGCCGCCGAACGGGCGTTGGAGGCGGCGCCGGGCCTGCCCGAGGCCCTCTTCAACCGCGCCGAGGCCCTCACCCACCTGCAGCTCACCGGCCAGGCGATCGAAGCCTGGGAGGCCTATCGCCAGGCCGATTCGCACTCCGCCTGGTCCGCCGACGCCCAGAGCCACATCGACGAGTTGAAGAAGCCCACGCTCGCAGAGGTCTGGGAGCGGGAGCAGCCCCGCCTCCAGGCGGCTCTGGCGCGCACCGATCCGCACACCGTGGAGGAGATCGTCTCGGCGCTGCCCGACCACGCCCGCCTCTGGGCCGAAGAGGAGCTGCTGACAGCCTGGGCGGAGGATCGATCCCTTCCCGGGGGCCTCGATCCCATCTCCGCGGCGCGCCAGATCGGGACCGCCCTTCACGACCGAGCCGGTGATGCAATGATTTTCGACGCTGTCGCGGCGATCGAGCGGGCTGGCAAGGCTCAAGGCCGCCTGCCGGCTTTGCAGCGCGGACACCTGCTCTTCCGCCAAGCGCTGCAACGGTACAACGATCGAGACTTCCAAGAAGCCCGCCCCCTGCTGGTTGCGGCAGGCAAGGCGCTGGCGGCCGGCGGCAGCCCCTTCGCCTCGTGGACGGAGCTCTACATCGGCATCTGTGACTATTACAGTGATCCGATGGCGGCGTACCCGCGTTTTCTGCGTCTGGTGCGTCCCGCGATCGCATCCCGCTATCCCGCTCTGGCAGGGCGCGCCGATTGGATGCTCGGCACCATCGCAGCGGTCCGCAACCGTCCGGAGGAGAGCCTCACCTGGTCGCGTTCGGCTGTCGCCCGGCTGGAGCGGAGCTCAGGTCCGCAGGCCTCCGCCATTCCGTTCATTCAGTTGGCCACAGCGTTCCAGAACCTCGGCCAGCCCGAGAGCGCCTGGGAGGCACGGCTGGCAGGTCTCGCCGCGCTCCGCCGGTCCGGCGACCGGCGCCACATCATCGCGGCGCTCTCGCAAACGGCCGGAGACCTTCTCGGACAGGGGCAGCTCGGGCCAGCCCTGGCTTTCGCCGAGGAGCTGCTGGCCAGTGCAGAAACCTTGAAAATGCCCGAGGAGATGGCCGAGGCAAGGCTGCAACGCGGCCAGGCACTCGCAGGGCTCGGGCGCGTTCCGGAAGCTTTGGAAGAGATTTTCTCCGGCCGCCAGGACTCCGCCAGTATCCTGACCGCAGGGGCCCGCCAGCGCGTCCTCTCCAATTTCGATCTGTTCGAAGCCGACCTGCTTGTGGACAGGGAGCCGGAGGAAGCCGCTCGTCTGGCCGGACGCGCTGTCGCCTCCGGGGTTGAAAATGGCTTTCTCTACCTGACCCCAAGCTTGTTGGCCGTGCGAGCGCGCGCCTACCGGAATCTGGGCGACATCCCCCGGGAAGAGGCCGACCTGCGGCGCGCCATCGAGGAGCACGAGCGCATCCGTGAAACCGTGCGGGACAAAGGGCTGCGCCTCACGGCTTTCGGGCAGGTCCAGACGGTGTTCGACGAGATGATCCGCCTCCAGGTGGACTCCCACCACGACGTTGAGGCAGCCCTGACGTTCGCCGAGCGCTCCCGCAGCCGGCTGCTGCTCGATCTCATGGCGTCCCCGCTCCCCTCTCAGACGGCTGGCGGAGGGCAACGCCTGCCCGAGGCGCTGCCGGCCGATCGCATTCTCGCGGAGCTTCCGGAAGGGGTTACCTTGGTTGAGTACCTGGTGCTCCCCGACCGGTTGCTCGCCTGGGTCGGCCGCCGGGGTTCCGTCGAGCTTGTGCAGACCGAGGTCCCGCAAAAAGAGCTCGAGCGCGCCATCTCCGCCCTGCGCTCAGCCGTGGAGCGCCGGGCATCGATCCCCGAGATCCAACAAGCTGCAGCGGCTCTCCACGCCAGGCTGGTCCGCCCGCTGGAAGGACTGTTGCCGGAGGGCTCCCCGCTGGTCTTCGTGCCGGACCGCTCCCTCGTCCATGTTCCGTTCGCCGCGCTCTTCGATCCCGGCCGGCGCCGCTATCTGGTCGAGGACCATCCGGTCGCCCTCGCACCCAGCGCCACGCTGTATCTCGCCGCCCTGGAACGGAAATCCCGGCTCGAGCCTACGCCGGCGGATGCGTTTGTCATCGGAGATCCCGCGTTCGACCAGAATCTCAATCCGCGGCTCCGGCGCCTCCCCGCCGCCGACGCCGAGGCCTCGGATGTGGCGACCCTCCTGCCTCGGTCGGACGTCCTCCGTGGGACGGAGGCGACCCGTAGGGCCTTTCTGGCCGGTGCGCCGGGCCACCGCATCGTGCACTTTGCCGGCCACGCCCTTCTGCACCCCACCTCGCCGGAAGCTCTCCCGGCTGGTCTTCGCTCCGGAGGGAGAGGACCCCGGGATTCTGTATGCCCGTGACCTCGCGAGCTATCGGCTCGAAGGGACGGAGCTCGTCGTCCTCTCCGCGTGCCGGACTCTCGATGGCGCGGCAGCCAGCCGCGAGAGCCTGGTCGGCCTGGCCGCCGCCTTTCTGGCCGCCGGGCCGCCGGTCGTGGTGTCCAGCCTATGGCGGGTCGAGGACGAGGCGACCCGGCAGCTCATGCTCGCTTTTTATCGCTCCCTCCGCGGCGGTGGCGATCCGGCCGTTGCTTTGCGCGCGGCGCAACGCGAGCTCCTGGGCCATTCCGACGAGCGCCTCCGCTCCCCATCGGCCTGGGCCGGCTTCGAGGCCTTCGGCGGCGTCTTTGGCCCGGAAAACTAGCGCCGGGTCCGTCTCCTTTACTCGAAAGCTGCAGCCAACCTGGAAAGGCGCCCGGTGGGGGCGCCTCACAACAAGTCCGAGGAAAGGAGACCTACATGCCGTTCGATTTCGAGCTGTCGTTCACAGGCCTCTGCCTTTTCGTCCTCCAAGGGAAGGACAAGCGGAAGCCGGACAAGCTCACCGCCCTGCTGGTCAGCAGCAACGGTCACAACCATGCCGAGCCTGCTCACCAAGCCCATGGCAGTGAGAGCCACATGCACAAGACCAATGGATCGAGCCACGCCAGCAAGGGCCATGAGCACAAGCACGCTAGCCAGGGCAACAGCAGCGAGGACCGCCATCCCCGAAGCCCCTAAGGCAGACGCCCCGCCAGCACAGCTCACACGCCCCACATTCCCTACCTCACCTATCCGGTCCGCAACCTCACGGTGCGTTCCCAGAAGAATCACGATCTCATACCCGGGCCGGACGGCCTGCCCATCGGTAGGCGGCGGTTGGAAGGACCGATCACGATCGGCCTGGCGAAGGGCAAGGGCAGCCTGGAAGGAACCTGGCGCCCGCCGGAGCTCGACGCTCTCGACATCCGGGAGCCGCGCACCGAAGCCGACGAGGTCTGGCTCGACTGGCTCCTCAACATCCGCCTCGTGACAGGGGGTAGCGGGCTCCGCAGTTTCGAAAATGTCCCGGCAGTCCGCATCGATCTTGGAGCACGGCACTCTGGAGGGCTCGCGCGTGGCACGCGGCCTGAGCGGCAGATATCTGATCTGGGACTTCAAGGACAGTGCCGGACGCTTCGACAAGAACCAGTCGAAGGCCCTCGCCGGCATGAGCGTGCTGCGCATGAAGAACCTCGAAGTCCCCGTCCGGATCAACTTCCCGGATGGGCTCGTGGAGCTCGGTCCGGCCCGCGCCGACTCGCGGGAAAGGAGAGATCAGAACGTGGTCCGCGCGAGCATCACCAACCTCCCCGATCGCGAGATCAATGAGTCTGAACGACCCCTGCATCTCAGAATGTATTTCGACCTCCTCGCCACACGGAGCGGCACGGATTCATTCAGGCTCCCGGAAGTCCATGACCATCTCGATACACCCAACAGTGTCCTCTGCCCTCCGGGCACTCACGTTTGAAGGAGGAAATCCTATGCGCTTCCCCGCGAGAAAAATCAGTACCGATAAGATCGTCGTCTCTGTCGGCGGCAAGAATTGGAACGTTGAGATCTTCGAGGCCGATTTCCACTATCCGCTTCTCGCCCGTTGGATCGAGGTCGGCACAACAGTGGCCAACGAGGACGAAGAGATCTGGACCGTTGCCAATCACTTTTTCGTGAGCGCCGGCGACCAAGGCCTGCTGGACAAGGCGAGAAGGGACGTGGAAAAGGCCGGAGGGGCGGACGTCCAGATCCGGAGCTCACCTGCAAGCTTCAGCTTCCGGGTCGAGCCCGCTCCGGCCACCAGCGAATTTCGCCAGATCAGTGCCTCGGGCAAGATGCTGACCCTGCTTTCGGGTCTCCACGAAGCACTTGCCCCCAACAATGCGATCGCCGAGCCCGACTACGTGATCGAAGTCAATCCGTTCCCCGGGCAGCCCGCGGACCAGGATTTCGACCGCCAGGAAGAGACTCTGAAGCTGATCCGGGCCCAAGAGGCCTGGAAGATTCACGAAGGCGGCGAAGCGGTGATCGTGGCGGTGATCGATACCGGCGTCGACTATCGGCATCCTGACCTGGACGACAACATCTTCCGCCAGGATGGGCAGTTGGTCGGCACGGACCTCTATGACGGCGCACTCGATCCGGACGACCGCCACTGGCACGGCACTTATGGCGCAGGGCCTGGTCGGCGCCGAGGGAGACGATGGGATCGGCATCACCGGCATCTGCCCCAAGTGCAAGCTGATGCCGATCCGGGCCTTCAGCGACCGCGGCGTCGGCACGAGCAGCCTGGCCGCCAAGGCGATACGATTCGCCGTTGACAAGGGCGCCGACGTCATCCTCTGCGCCTGGGGAAGCCCCATCCGCGAGGAGTTCGGGACCAGCGACGTCGAAAAGGCGATCCGCTACGCCCTCGAAGAAAGGGTGTCCTGGTCGTGGCATCGGCCGGAAACCACGAGGGGAAGACGCTGCATTATCCCGCCTCCTTCGATATCGACAACGTGATCTCCGTGGGCGGGACCGACGCGGACGGCCAGCCGGTACCTGCGTGGGGGCACATTCGCAAGGTCCATATCAGCGCGCCGGGCACGGCGGTGTACTCCACCATCCCGACCCGGATCGACGAGCGCGTCCCCTATATGGTGAATAGCGGTACCTCCCCGGCGGCTGCGCTCGTCGCCGGAGCCTGTGCTCTGCTGAAGTCCTACGCGATTGCCAATGGCTTGTCCACGAACAACCTGACGATCCGCACGGCGCTGATCGACTCGGCCACCCCCTTCACATCGGGCGCTCCCGGCGATCACCGGCAGGCTCAATGTCGAGGCGGCGCTGAAGAAGCTGAAAGAGCTGAGCGAGGCTCCGCAGCCAGACGCCGGTCCGCAGCCGGATGCCGATCCGCAGCCGCCCTACCCCCGGAGCACGCGGCGGGGGACGACTCCTCCCCCAGTTCACTGACCTGAACGACAGCCCATTGGGCCGGAGCCATCTGGCTCCGGCCCCTTCCTAATTCTACTTTGTCAGACTGGCCTACCAGCACCCAGGCTCCCTGGACTGCCGCAGGCCAGCCCCGCAGGGGCGGTCGGAATTAGCCCGGGCCTTCAGGAAGGGAAGGCCACCCCCCTCTCCATTCACGAGGGCCTGATCGGCTTCATGCTCGGCGACCTCCGCATCCGGCTGGAAGCGGTCGACCGGTTGGAGATCCAGGATTCCCTGGGCGACCGGGCGCTCGCCTATTTCGACGGGTTGCCGGAAAGCCAGCTCACGAGCGAAGAGCTGTCCCGCCGCGTCCAGGCGATCACCCAGATCGGCGGGGTGCGGTACGCTCGCCCGCAGGAAGGGCCTACTGCCCGAGCAGCTCGACGACCTCGGCCGCGGCCGGTGACAGGGTGATCGACTGCGGCAGGTGCCGGCCGTCGACCCAGACCAGGACCTGCGATTTGAGGTCATCCTCCAGCTTCGCGAACGCTTTCTTGACCTTGTTGAGCGAGGAGGCGTCCTCGACCTCGCCCCAGGCCGCAAGCCCGGGCGTCGGCTTGTCCCCGGGGTCCACGACGGACCAGACGAAGAGCGGGACCCGGATCTTCTGCAGATAGTGCCGTACCAGAGCGGGGCTCGACTGGCTGCCGTCGGCCGGCTCCCCCGCCAGGACCAGCAGGACCGCCCTCCGCCGGTGTCCATCCAGAGCGCGCAACCCGGCGACGCACACGGCGTCGGACAGCCGCTGAGAGGACGACGGAGCCTCGGCGGGCGGCAGTGTCCGGGCGAGGATCCAGAGGAGGCCGCCGTCCCTGGCCGTGTACTCGCGGGTAATGTCGAAGAGATCGGCCCGCGCGCCGGACACTGCCGCGCCGGGGCCGCTATAGGAGGTAGCCGTGGGCCAGACGAGGCGGACCTCGTCCTCGAGGCCGAGAGACATCTGGGAACGGGCGACCTGCGGGTCGGCCAGCGCCCTCTCGACCTCCGTCCTCGCCACCCGGCTCCGCGGCCGTCCCAGCCTGGCGAGCGGCTCGCCGGCCTTGAAGTCGCGCACGACGAGGAGCTGTGCCGGGCCGTCCTCGACCGCAGCCACGGCGAGAGGCTGTCCGCCGGCGAGAAACCAGCCCTGGAGCCGGTCGAGCGGCGGCAGCCGTTTTCCCTTGCGGAGCCGCACCGGCACGCCGGTGAGCTCCATCGAGATCTCGGCGCTGCCTCGCCCGCCGAAAGCCAGGTCTTTGCGCGCCGTCATCGCCTTCGGGAACCGCAGCTCCACGCTCAGGACATGGCTGGTCTCCGGATCGTAGGCGGGGATCTGCACGCGGCCGGTGGAATCGGCGGTCAGATGCTTGTCGTCGAAGTCGATGGCATAGCCCGAGGGGCTCTCGCCGGTGAGGCTCTGCCACTTGATACGTGCCGCGGTCACCCGTCCATCGCTTCCGCGTTCAAGCAGGACCTCCACCTCCGCAGGAGGACGCGGCAGGTTGATCCACTGGCTCGCCCGCCCGACCTCCTGGCCTTTGTCGTCGAGGGCCCGCGCCACCAACTCGTGGGGCTCCAGATGAGGCCCGAAGTCGATCTGCCCGGTCCAGGGCGGCCCCTGAAGGCGGCCGGCCGGCTTGCCGTCGAGCAGCAGCTCGACCGCGGCGACCGGGCCGCCGACCGTCAGCTCGACCGGCTGCGGTCCGAGCGTCAGCCCGAGGAAGAGCGAAAGGAACGCGATCTGGACCATCGCGCTCAGGGCCCCAGCAGCTCGACCACCTCGGCCGCGGCTGGGGAGAGCGTGATCGATTGCGGCAGGTGGCGGCCGTCCACCCAGATCAGGGTCTGGGACTTCAAGTCCTCCTCGATCTTCTGGAAAGCCTTGGTGAGCTTGGGGAGGGTCGAGACGTCTTCGACAGAGCTCCACGCCGCCGGGGAAGCTTCCCGGCGGCGGACCAGACATAGAGCGGGACACGGATCTGCTCCAGGTAGTGGCGCACCAGTGCGGGATCGGTGCGGCTCCCGTCGGGCCCTCCGGCGAGCACCAGCAGGAGCAGCTCCACGGCGGCGACCGGGCGGGAGACCGTCAGCTCGATGGGCTGCGATCCGACCGTCAGCCCGAGGAACAGTGTCACGAAGGCGATCTGCACCATGCGACTAGTGTAACGCCGCCAGACGCTCCGCAGTGCGGCTAAGATAGGCCCCGACATGGCCAAACAGATGGCAGGCACCCTTCCTGTACCAAGCGTCCAGGCGATGCGCCGCGTCGAGCGCGACGGCGGCGACCTCTACGAGTTGCGCGAGGCACCGACCGATCCGCGCCTGTGGAACAAGGACCTTGCGCCCACCCGCGTCGAGCAGCGGACGTGGACCACCTATCACATGGCGGCGCTGTGGGTCGGGCTTTCGGTCTGCATCCCGACCTACATGCTGGCAGCCGGGCTCGTCGAAGGGGGCATGAGCTGGTGGCAGGCCCTGCTGACCATCCTGCTCGGCAACCTGATCGTGCTCGTGCCGATGGTCCTCATCGCCCATCCCGGCACGCGCTACGGCATCCCCTTCCCGGTGCTGGCGCGCGCCTCCTTCGGCACCCGCGGCGCCAACGTGCCGGCGATCCTCCGCGGGCTGGTGGCCTGCGGCTGGTTCGGCATCCAGACCTGGATCGGCGGCCAGGCGATCCACACCATGCTGCGCATCGCATTCCCGGCCTGGGAGCGGGTGCCGGGCGCGGTCTGGATCTCCTTCTTCGCGTTCTGGCTGTGGAACATGTACATCGTGGTGCGGGGGAGCAATTCCATCAAGCGGCTGGAGGCCTGGGCCGCGCCGTTCCTGATCGTCGCCAGCCTCGCGCTCCTGGGCTGGGCCATGCTGCGGGTCGGCGGCCTGGGACCGATCCTGGCGCGGCCGAGTAAGTTTCAAACGACCGGCGAATTCCTTGCTTTCTTCGTCCCGTCGCTCACCGCCATGGTCGGCTTCTGGGCGACGCTCGCCCTGAACATCCCCGACCTGTCACGTTTCGCCAAGGACCAGAAGGCTCAGATCCGCGGCCAGGCCTATGGCCTGCCGACGACGATGACTCTCTTTTCCTTCATCGGCGTGGCCGTGACCTCTGCCTCGGTCATCATCTTCGGCCAGGCGATCTGGGATCCGGTGGCACTTTTGTCACGGCTGGGCCATCCGCTGGTGATCCTGATCTCGCTCTTCGCTCTGCTGATCGCGACGCTGACCACCAACGTGGCCGCCAACGTGGTGGGTCCGGCCAACGACTTCGCCAACCTCTGGCCGTCGCGCATCACCTTCGCCATCGGCGGCCTGCTGACCGGAGTGATCGGTATCGTGATCATGCCCTGGCGCCTGCTCTCCGACTACGGCACCTACATCTTCGGCTGGCTGGTCGGCTATTCGAGCTTCCTCGGCCCCATCGCAGGGATTTTCATCGCCGACTATTGGATCATCCGCAAGGCCCGCCTTTCGCTCGCCGACCTGTACACCTCCGACGGCATCTACGGCCGCTGGAATTGGAAAGCGTTACTCTCGCTCGCCGCAGGGGTCACCATCGCGCTGATCGGCCTGATCGTACCCAGCCTGCGCGTGCTCTATGACTATGCCTGGTTCGTCGGCTTCGCAGTTGCGTTCGCCCTCTACTGGGCCCTCATGCGGGGAACGCCGGTGGTGGATCTGGACGGTGTGCCCTGAAGGCTCGTGCCGCAATTGTTGTAACAGATTTCCCTTCCCGGAGCCTATGGGAACAGGCGCGCCCTGGGCGTCAGCCTGGCCGGCATCGACCTGCGCCGCACCCCGGAGGGGACCTGGTACTGCTTCGAGGTGAACCCTTCGCCCGGCTTCACTTTCTTTCAGAAGGCGGCCGGACACGCCATCGACGAGGCTGTCGCACGCATTCTGGTCGCGGCCTAGCTGCTGCGTATCACGATCCGGGGCGGCACCGAAACCAGCAGCGCGCGGTCCCAGGCAGGCTCGATGGGGGTCGCGGCGGCGAGGAGGGCCAGCCCGATGCCCGCAGCGCCGGTGAGAAAGCCGGGGTCGCTCTGCCACCCGCGCTCGAGGCGCGCATTGGGGACCCAACTGAGGAAGCCACCGATCCCCTCGCCTGGGCATCTCATGCTCAGCGCACGCTCGGCCCACGCCCGCGCGGCCTCGCCGAGAAGAGGATCACCGGTCGCCTGGAACAGGCGGTTGAAGAGGTGGGCATTGCCGGCGGCGCCGTGGCAGAGCCCCGCGTCGATGGCACCCGCGCTCTCGAAAGAGCGAGCCGCCGCGCCGCGGGCGAGACCGCGAGCCGTCCGTTCCCAGTCCGGCTCGCCCGCCCCGCGGGCAGCTCCCAGCAGTGCCGCCGCGATCCCGAGATCGCCATAGCACCAGGCGACGCGGGTCTCCCCGGCCTCGTCGCCAGGCGCGATCCAGCGAGGAAAGCGGGAACCTGATCCCGGGGGATTCTGCTGCTCCAACAGCCAGGCCACCGCTTCCGCGAGCAGAGGCTGGGCCACCTCCACCGCCACGCCGCGGGAGCAGGCCTCGCCGAGCAGGGCGATCACCCCGGGGTTGCCGTGCGCGATGCCCAGGTCGTACAGACCTTCAGGTGCCTCGTCTCGTTTGTGCCCCGTCATCAGCCTCGGCGGCGTCCACCACGCCGCGCCCCGGGGTCCGCGCTCGGCGCTCTCCGCCAGCCGCGCCAGGGTGAATTCGAGGCATTCGCGTCCCAGCGGGCGCGGCATCCGCTCCAGGGCGTAGATGCCATGGCCGACGAGGCCACTGATCAGATCGAATTCCAGCGGCCAGGGGGTGCAGTCGAGGAGGCGCGCATGGGTGGCGGCAATCTCTGCGCCGGCATCCTCGCCGTCGACGTCGAACAGCCGGCCGCGGAGGTGCTCGACCGTCCAGGCGACCCCGGTGAAACCGCTGCAGAGCCCGGGTGCCGCCTCGGTCTCGCCCAGGTCGTCGAAAGCCTTCTCGAGCAGCTCCACCGCGGTCTCGTCGTGGCCCTCGCCGGGACGGGCATGATCGAGGTAGGCGAAAAACAGCGCCTGGCCGGCCAGACCGCCGGACAGCGAGAAACGCATCCGGTTGAGCGGCAGAGGCTCAGGCGGAGCGCTGGAGACGGCTGCGCGCCGGAGGTCCGCGGCGATGTGGTCGACTGCCGCGAGGGCCTGCTCCGCGAGGTCGCCGGAGAGCAGGGGACGCCAGTCCGCAGCAGGAGGGTCCTGGCTCACGAGGCTTGAGGAGGGCACGGGCGGTCTGCCTCCTGCCGGGGCGGAATCGAGGTCAGCAGCACACGGTCCCAGGCCGGCTCGACCGGCGTCGCGGCGGCCAGGAGGGCGAGGCCGATGCCTGCGGCTCCCGTGAGGAATCCCGGAGCGGCCAGGCCGCCGGAGTTGCCCTGCGCGTCGATCTCCCAGGACAGGAAGCCGGCGACCCCCTCGCCAGGGCGCCTCAGGGCGAGCGTCCGGTCGAACCAGAACCGGGCCGCGTCCCCCAGAGCGGGGTCTCCAGTGGCCTGGTACATCCGGTTGAAGAGGTGAAGCAGCCCGCCGCTGCCGTGGCAGAGGCCCGCGTCGGCAATGGACTTCTCGGACCCGCTGCGCGCCGCGGCGGCTCGCGCCAGCCCGAGCGCCTCACGCTCCCAGGCGGGCTCGCCGGCACGCCGAGCGGCGCCGAGCAGAGCGGCCGAAATTCCAGGATCCCCGTGGCACCAAGCCAGACGGGTCGGACGCGGGAAGGGCGCACCCGGCACGACCTCGGGCGCGGTCTCGTAGGAAAAGGCCGAGCCTGCACCCGGCGGCAACCGCTGGGCGAGGAGCCACCGGACAGCCGCATCGAGCAGCGGCCGGGCCTCCACCCCCGCGGCGTGTGCCGCGGACAGCAGAGAGATCACTCCGGCAGCCCCGTGGGCGACGCCCGTGAAGAAGAAGCCTTGCGGAAACCAGTCGCGCCGGTCCGGCGGGACGAGGTCGGCGGGGATCCGCCAGGCCGCAGTGCCGGCCTGCAGCTCCGCCAGCTCGGAAAGGCGGGCCACGACGCGCCGCAGGCACCGTTCCGCCCCGGGCCGCGGCAGCCGCTCCAGAGCATAGACGCCCATCCCGACGAGGCCCTGGATGAGGTCATAATCGCTCCAGGGAACCGACAGGGCCTTCTCCACAGCAGCGGCAATGTCCGCTCCTGTGTCGTCGCTCCCATCGAGAAACCAGTCCTGCAGGTGCTCGTGAACCCAGGCCATTCCCGTGAATCCGGCATAGAGGCCCGGATCGGCCGGCAGGCCGGCCATCTCGTCGATCGCCGTCTCGAAGACCTCGACCGCCAGGTCTCCCCAACCGCCCTCCGGCCGCGCCTGGTCAAGATAGGCGAAGAAGAGGATGCTGCCGGGCATGCCGTTGGCCAGCGAGACAGGGTCTGCGGCGAGCTGCTGCCGGTCGCGCGAAAGCGCTTCGAGGGCGTGGGCGATCTCCTCCGCCAACCCGAGGGCTTGCTCCGCCTGGGATGCGGAAAGAAGCGGCTGCCACAGACTCATGTTCAGTGTGCGGTTAGAAGCCCGGCCGCCAGAGCGGTTCCAGTCTGGCGGCCGGACAGATGCGGGGCGCTGGCTAGCAGCAGACCCCCTCGGTGTTCGCGATGCAGGTGTCGAAGCAGCTCGCGCACGCGGTACAGACCGAACACGCGTTGGTGCGGTCGGTAAAGACGCCGCCCGCCGCCGCCTGGAGAGTCAGCTCGTCCAGGGTGCGGAGCGTCTCCTTGCTCAGGCCCAGCTTCTTGCCAACCTTTCTCTTCACTGCGTTCTCCTTTCAGAAGGGGCGGAGCGCCGTGGCAGGACCGCCGGTTTGCAGCCCTCACGTTCTCCCAGAAGCCATGCCTGCATTGCTATCATGAGTGAATTCTATCTGAACGCTGCCCGCCCATCAATACGACGGCCTTCAATCCGCTGCCGCGGCCTCGGCGATCTCCCACAGCCGGCTGGGCTTCAGGGGGATCTCCAGGATCTCCAGGCCGGGGATCGCCAGCGCGTCCTCGACCGCCTGGGCAAAGAGGGCTCCGACCGGGATGGCGCCGGCTTCGCCCGCTCTAAGGTGCCTTCGGAGCCCCGAAGGGGCACAGGCATGAAGCCTGGGGTTTTCAACCCCAGGTAGGCCATCCCAAACATCCCCAAGTCCCGAAGGGACGCAGGAAATCCACCACTCTCGCAGGGTTTGTACCCCGGGGCCATGCCGGCGGCGGGCCCGATCCGCGTGTTGGTGAACGGTCATTTCTTCAGGTAGAGACAGCTCGCATAGGCCGACACGCCGGTCGACTCCGACCCGGTCGGCCACACCTTCAAGTGAACGCCGGTCGAGGCGTCCTGGTAGATCTGGGCGTAGGGCTGGATCGATCCGCCCTTTCCGTCGGATTGCCACTGCGCCCAGTTGCCGGCGATGCCATCGATGTAGCAGAAGACGTTCGGCGCCGTGGCCGCGTCCACCAGCACGACGTCGCTCGTCGATTTCTTGTGTTGCACGGCGTAGTGCGCGGAAGCCTGCCAGCCCGTGCACCCTCCCGCCCACGATTCCGCCGTGAACCACTGGTTGACCGCCGGATTGGGGCTGTTGTTGTGCGTCTGCGAGAGGACCGTCGCGCCGCCGGTGTCCTTGATCTGCAAGACCGACGCCGCCGCGCCTCCCGACGCCGCGCCGCCGAGGCGGGACACGTTGCCGATGAAGCCCGTGAGGATGGCGGCGCGGACTCCCTGCGGATTGTCGATCGTCGCGCTCAGGGGGCTGCCCGTGCCGGTCATGTCCCCGGTCGACGTGTAGCCGTTGTTGCACTTGGTGGGATCCGGGACCGAGTCGATCTCGTCGAACGCCAGGCCGTCGATGTCCCCCCCGGGCCCTCCCGGCGGCGGCGGGTTGTTGTTGTTGTTCTGGAGGTCGGTCGCGTCCAGCCCCCACGCCACCATCCACTGACCGGGCGGCTCGATGTAGATGCGCAGGTAGGTGCCTTTGAAGTTGGGCGCCTGGTTGGGCGGATCCCAGGCCGGGTTGGCGACCGCCGGGGGCTTGTTCATGTACGCCTCCCAGGCCGAGTTCTGGTAGAACGGCCCGTGAAGCGAGGTGAAGGCGTAGAAGCCAATGCGCCCGTCCGGCTGGCCGAGCGGCGTCTTGCCGCTACCGTGCCAGCTCGTCGGATCCTTGGCGACGGTGGAGCCGTTCACCGTGATGGGCGGCGGAGGACAGGTGTCGCCCTGCGCGAGGAGCGTAGCCGAGCACCCCTCGAGCGGCTTGCCGGCCACGATGCTCTCGGCACACTTCCGCATGGCGTCCGTCGAATCCGCCGCCGCCTGATTGAACTTCAGCTGCCCGGGCGTCATCCAGATGGGCGAGGTGTTCCCGGGGTCGAGCGTGCCGTGCGCCACCTTGTTCGCCTGGGTCGTGGCGGTCGCCAGGATCCCCAACTCCATGGCGGTGCCGCGGCCCGAGTTCCAGAAGCCGGCCGACTTGCTCGCTCCCATGCGGTGACAGGCGGTGCAGGTCCCGTCGAGACTCTTGATCGAGTACGCCTTCCAGTCCTGGAAGTTCAACCCGACGAAGCTGTAGGGCATGGACTGGTTCCACGGGCCGTAAAGGTCGCCCTGCAGCGTGCCCGGCAGGTAGTTTTTGTCGGCCGCCGACAGGTTCGGCTTGTTGGGGTTCAACCCATTGTTCTCGTCGTCGTAGAACGGCCACACCTCGCCCAGCTGCGCGAGATACGGTGAGCGAACGAACGGGCCGTTGTCGTGGCACGAGACACAGGGATCGGCGGCGACGGTTCCTGCGGGGGTCAGCCAGAACGAGCCCGTGCCGTTCTTGGGCGCCGGCGCTTTGTGGGGGAGAGTCCCGAGCGCCTGATAGTAGCACGTGGCGCCGTTGTTCGCGTTGTACTGAATGACGGCGATGTCGCCGTAGTTGCTTCCCGAATGTCCGCGCTTTCGACAGTGAGCGACGATGTAGACGCCGTCGTTGCTCTCGTTGCGGTGAAGGACGCGGAAGTGGCTCCCGTGATCGCACTCGTGGTTCAGGACGTTCGGCGCGCTGCACGTGCTGCCGGGGCCGTCTTTCTGGCGTGGCGGCTCGGTGTTGTCGGAGTCGTCGCAATCGAACTCTGGGACGCTGACGCCTCCCATCGCCTTGTCGCAGCGCGCGGCGAACTCTTCCAGCGTTTCGTTTCCCGTGTGGCACGGGCGCTGGGTGGACAGCGCCAGCGGGGGCGGCGGCGGCTCGGGGCCAGGCGTGACGTGAATGGGAACATTCGCGGTGGCGATCTGCCCCCTGGTGTCCGTGACGCTGACCGTCAGTCGGTAGTCACCGGCCACGCTCGCCGAGAAGTTCGCCAGATCGGAGTACGGCGTCAGGCTCGGCGGGACGCGGGCCGGGCTCGCCGCCACCGCCCACCGATACGCGAGTGGAGTGGTTCCGGCCGACGCTGCCGCGAAGACCGCCAGGTTGACCGGCTGACCCGTCACGATCGTTCCCGTCGGCTGGATCGAAAGGCCGGTGATCACCGGCGGACTCTCGCGGGGAAGGACGACCTCGATCAGGTTCGTGGTCGCGCCGCTGCCCGCTCCGACGCAAAGAACGCCTAGCGTGACCTCCGTGGTGCGACCGGCGGCGACGCTGGCCGTGGTCGTCGTCGACATGCAGGCGGCCACCGGAAGCCCGTTTGCGTCGATAGCCGTGGCGGAGACCGCGTATTTACCGGCGCGCAGCCCGAAGCGCGCGTCGCCCTCCATGACCGTGCTTCCGCTCGGCAGGGTGACGGGTTTCGGCGTGACGATCCGGCTGTCCACGACGGTCGTCCCCTGAAGGCTCTCGAAGCGCACCGACGTGAATCGGTCGCCTGGGACGTTTCCGGCCAGCTGCACCCGGATCGTCCCCAGGTCGCCCGGCCCTCCGGGCGAAGGCCACCCCGCCCAGAGCCCTGCCGCCGAAACACCGAGGAGCACCGCACACCTCATCGCCGTACCCGCGCTGGTGGCTCCCGCGAGAAGACAGAGCGATGTGGCACAAGCTTTTTGGACCAAGGATCCAGGCATGGCACGCCCTCTTCGAGAATGGTTTCGCTTAACTTTTTAGCATGTCTGCGGTCCCGCGTCAAGGCGAGCATGCTCTCGATGCTCTCGAAAAGCTCATGCCTCTGGTCTATGGCGAGCTGTGCCGGCTCGCCGGACGCCGGCATCCCTGCCGGCTTCTTATTTCGCTTTTGGTGACTCGGCCGGCAGGATGCCGGCGCTCCCAGCGGGCTCTGCGTGAGCTCTGCTGCCGCGGTGCAGGTGGCCGCTGGGTTGCCAGCAGTGAGCGCTGGATTGGCGCAGGTGGCCGCTGGGTTGGCAGCGGCGGGTGCTGGGTTGCCAGCAGTCAGCACTGGGTTGGCAGCAGCGGGCGCTGGCTCGGGGCAGGTGGCTCAGACATCGGCAGCGATGGCCGCTGGCGGCCCTGCGGTTCGGGCCATCACGATCTCCCACAGCCGGCTGGGCTTCAGGGGGATCTCCAGGATCTCCAGGCCGGGGATCGCCAGCGCGTCCTCGACCGCCTGGGCAAAGAGCGCTCCGACCGGGATGGCGCCGGCTTCGCCCGCTCCCTTGGTGCCCAGCTCGTTGAGCGGTGAGACGGTCTCCTCGTGGCCCACCTCGACGCGCGGCACGTCGAGGGCCGTGGGGAGGAGGAAGTCCATGAAGGAGGCGTTCAGGAGCTGGCCGTTGTCGTCGTAGACGAGCTGCTCGAACCAGCAATTGCCGAGCCCCTGGGCTACGCCGCCGTGGACCTGCCCGTCGACGATCAGCGGGTTGAGCACACGGCCGCAATCGTGGACCACGACGTATTTCTTGATCTCGATCTGCATCGTCTCCGGATCGATCTCTAAAATCATTGCGTGGCAGCCGCTCGCCGTGGCGCCGCGGTGGGGGCCGAAATAGCTCGTGGCCTCCAGGCCCGGCTCGGTGCCCGGCTTGACCGCGCCGCGCATCGGATTGGCCAAGCGGGCGAGCTCGCCGAGCGAGATCGACTTCTCCGGCTCGCCCATCACGCGCGCCTGGCCTTCCGCCAGCTCGATCCGGTCCTCGCCGACTCCGAGCTTCTCGGAGGCGAGCCGGATCGCCTTTCCGCGCACCAGCTTGGCCGCCTCGTGCACGGCGTTGCCGGCCACCACGGCGCCGCGGCTGGCGAAAGTGCCGGTCCCCCAGTGGAACTGATCGCTGTCGCCGGTCACGACATCCACATCTGTCCACTTCCACGCCGAGCTGCTGCGCGGCGACCTGGGCGAGGACCGTGAAGTGCCCCTGCCCCTGCGTGCCGATGCCGGTGACCGCGGTGACCTTGCCGTTCGTCTGGACCTGGACCCGGGCGCCTTCGAACGGGCCGATGCCGGTCCCTTCGACGTAGGAGACGACGCCGATCCCCACCTGCCGGCCCTCGGCGCGCAGCCGCGGCTGCTCCTCCTTCAGGAAGCGATCGTATCCGATTCGCTCCAATGTCTGGTCGAGCACCGGCTCATAGTTGCCGCTGTCGTAATAGAGGGGCGCGAAATCCTGATAAATGATCACGTGGTCGTGCGGGAACTCGTCCGGCCGCAGATAGTTGCGCCGGCGGATCTCGGTCCGGTCGATCCCGAGCTCGCGAGCGGCGAGGTCCATCAGCCGCTCGATCACGAAGACCCCGTGCTGGCGGCCGGCGCCGCGGTACGGCGTGACGATCGTCTTGTTGGTGAAGATCGCTTTGAACTCGCTCGAATAATTGGGCACCCGGTAAGGTCCCATCAGCGTGCACTGGCTGTTGAGCGGCACGGTGAGGCCGTAGGGATCGTAGGCGCCGGTGTCGTGCAGGAACGAGTCCTTGACCCCGAGGATGCGGCCGTCGCGCGTCAACGCGATCTCCGCGTCGTGGATCTGGCCGCGCTCCTGGGTCGTGGCGAAGAAGTTCTCGGCACGGTCCTCGATCCATTTGACCGGCTGCTCGAGCCGGAGGGCGAGCCAGGGGATCAGCACCTCCTCGGGATAGAACATCATGATCTTGGGGCCGAAGCCGCCGCCGATGAAGGGCGTCACGAGCCGCACCTTGTGCTCGGAGAGCCCGAGCATGGCCGCGAGGCCGTTGCGCACCGGGATCGGCGCCTGGGTCGTGTCCCAGATCGTCAGCTTCTGGACCCCTGCGTCCCACTGCGCCACGACGCCACGGTTCTCGATCGCCGCCGCGGCGCCGCGGTCGTAGGAGAAGCGGCGGCGGATCACCACGTCGGCCTGCGCCCGCGCCGCCTCGTAGTCCCCCTTCTTCTGGGGCACATACGCTGCGATATTCGAGCCCACGTCCTCGTGCACCAGCGCCACCCCGGGCTCCAGGGCCTTCTCGAGCTCCACCACGGCCGGCAGCGCCTCGTAGTCGACGTAGATGTCCTCCAGCGCGTCCTCGGCCACGTAGCGGGACACGGCCACGACCAGTGCCACAGGCTCGCCGACATGGCGCACCTTGCCGTTGGCCAGCGGGACCTGCGTCCGCTGGTTGAAAACCATCCCCTCGACCGGCGGCGGCGGCACCAGCAGCGGCCCCGGCTGCCAGTAGTCGCCCAGATCCTCGGCCGTGAAGACCGCGATCACGCCCTCGCGCTGGAGCACCCGCGACGTGTCGATGCTGAGGATGCGGGCATGCGCGTACGGGCTGCGCAGGAAGGCGACATGCGCCATCTCCGGCAGCTCGATGTCGTCGATGAACTGGGCCCGGCCGGTCAGGAGGCGCGGGTCTTCATTGCGCTTGATGCGTTCGC
This sequence comes from uncultured Holophagales bacterium, assembly GCA_963842525.1. Taxonomy (GTDB): domain Bacteria; phylum Acidobacteriota; class Thermoanaerobaculia; order Multivoradales; family UBA5704; genus UBA5704. The sequence continues at coordinate 872,901 of CAWJGT010000003.1, read as the reverse complement.
CAAGGGGCTGTGCTGTCACTGCCGTCCTCCGGTTTCATAGGGAGCCGCGCTCTCCGGTCTCCAGGGCGTTTTTTCGAGCGTCTCGCGCGTGAACTGATAACCGATCTCCACAAGATCGTCGAGCGCCTCCATGTTGAACATGTCGAACCCGTCCATCGGCAGGTCGAGGTAGAGCTCGACCTCGCCCTTGGCCTGCTTCGCGTACACATCGCTCGCGAGTAGGGCGGAGCGGTGGATGAGGCGCAGGATGTTCGGGAACGGCCGGGACGCGGCGGCGCGGCGGAAGCGGCTCCTCAGGAGCTGCCAGGGGTTGGGGGAGTCGGTGTAGCTCGGGTCCGCCCGCAGGTCGAGCTTCGCGGAGACGTCCACAGCGATGACCGGCCCCTCTCCCAGGTCCCGCATCACGTCGGTCGGCAGATTGTTGAGGACCCCGCCGTCCACCAGCAGGTCTCCCTCGGATCCGAGCATGGGCGGCGTGATCCCCGGGATTGTCATGCTGGCGTTGACCGCCCTGCGCAGGCTCCCCTGCCGGTGGACGACCACCTCCGTGCGGGTGAGGTTGGTCGACACGCAGAAGAAGTCCGTCGACAGATCCTCGATCCGATCCTCGCCATACCACCGGTCCAGCATCTTTTCGGCCTTGGCCATGGAGCAGATCGAGATCAGGGGAAGGGTGTAGACCTTGTGCGGCTGCAGCTCGCACCACCCCCAGCGGGTGAGATCGATCATGGTGGAGCAGTCAAAGCCGCGGGCATACATGGCGGCGAGCACTGCTCCCATGCTCGTGCCGCCGATCCGGTCGATCGGGATGCCCGCCTCTTCAAGAGCGCGGAGGACGCCCATGTGGGCGAAACCCCGTGCGCCGCCTCCCCCGAGGACCAGGCCGACGGCGCTGCCGTCGAGGAACCGGGCCAGCCGTGCGAAGTCGGCGGGCCGGAAGCGGAAATGGTGATGGCGCAGGAACGGGTGGAGCGCCAGCCAGCGTGCCGTATCGCGCGGGGGCCGGCCCGGCTCCTCATGCAGCAGGACCAGCTCTTCGAGCTGCCTGCCCTGGTCCTCTTCCAGCCGGGCGAGCTCGGGCCCGAGCGGACCGAGGGACGGCTCCCCCTCTCCGGAGGCGACGACCAGGATGCGGTCCGCCTGGCGCAGGCAGCGGCGCGTCCAGGCGGAGGCCGCCGCGTCCGCCTCGTAGACCAGGAAGCGGGTTCTGGCTTCCTGCTCGTTGATCCACGCCGCCATGCGGCCGTGCTCGGCGCTCCCCTCGGCACAGTGGCGGGCACCGGCGCCGAAACGGCTGTCGATTTCCCGAGCGCTCAGGTGCAGGGTCGGCCCGAGCGCTGACAACGACTCGACCAGGCCACTCACGAGCTTCGCAATCGGCAGATCGCCTACGGGAGCGACGGCCAGCGCGAGACAGCTCCGGCTCCGCGCGGGGCGCTCCGACGGCGCCAGCCGGCCCGCCAGGGTGCGAACGATCGCCAGGAGGACGCCGGGGTACTTCCCCAGGAGGAGCTCGGCGCTCGCGCGGGACAGCCGGGCGACGACCACGTCGCGGAGGGCGCGCACCGTCGCCGAGCGCGGCTTCCCGGTCAGGACCGAGATCTCGCCGACGCTGTCCCCCCGGCCCACCTCGCCCAGGAGGGCCTCCTCGCCGGCGAACTCGCGGACCACCGCCAGCCGGCCGCTGAAGACGAGATAGAGACCATCCTCCTCCTCTCCCTGCCGACAGAGCGTCTCTCCACCCGGAACGAGCAGCCACTCCAGGTGGCCCGCAACCTCGTCGAGCGCGGCCTCCTCCAACCCGCCGAACAGCCGGGTCGAAGCCAGGAAAGCCTTGACGTCCGCCGGAGGAGAGAGAGGGATCAAGGGTTCCGCCTCAGCGCTCCTCCACGAACGCCACGATCCGCGAGAAGGCGGCCTCGCCGCCCCGGAAGCGGAAGGGGAAGCAGCCGAGCCAGACCCTCTGGTCGAGCACCTCGTCGATCTGGCCGCCGACGTTCTCGGCGTGGAAGACGCCGTGCGGGAAGAGCTTGACGTGCATGCACTGGTAGTCCGCGGGCCAGGGGAAGGCCTCGTCGATCGACATGCCGATCACCTTCTCCACCTCCGGGATCAGGTCCGGCCGCGCCTTGCGCACGTTGGTGTTGAACGGATGGTCCGCGGCGATGCAGTCATAGGCCAGCCAGCGGATGCCGCGGTCGAGCACCCACTCGACGAAGAGGCTCCGAGGACCGGGGTGCTTCAGGAAGGCGCGCGGCAGGTCCGCCTGCTCCTGGTTGTGAACCTTGTACCAATCCTCGTTGTAGTAGTGGTGATAGCCGGTGTGGATCACCAGGATGTCGTTGCGCTCGATCGTGATGCCGGTCTTCTGCTCCCACTGCTCGAAGTGCTCCGGCCCGTAGATCTGATAATCGCCGACGCCGAATTGCGAGATGTCGACGATGCACGCCGGGCCGACCAGCTTGTCGATCGGGATGCCGGCGATGTCCGGGCCGGGATCGTAGAAATGGATCGGCGAATCGAGGTGGGTCGCAATGTGATTGGTGGTCGAGATGAACTGTGCGTTCACACCCTCGAACGCAAGGCGCTTCACCCACTTGACCGTCGGGCCTTCATAAAAGGCGAACGACGGCGAATCCGCGCTGAAGTTCTGTGAGAGGTCCAGGACCTTCACTTTGCTCATGTCATAAGGGACGTACACGGCCTCCTCCTTTCAGATCTCATATCTTTCGGCGAAAGCGACCAGCGCCTCTTCGAAGATCTCCAAGGGCGGACGGACCAGCCCGGCTCCGACCTGGCCGACGCCGGCCTCGCGGTGGGCGATGCCGGTGTTGACGCGCGGTGTGATCCCGAGCTCGACCACCTTGCGCAGATCGATCCCCACCGGCGAGCCGCGGAAGCCGAGGGTCGGGATCGTGAAATGCGGGTGCTCGGCCTCCGTGATCTCGTACATCTCCAACGTCGCGTTCTGCGCGTCCCGGGGGCTCCCGCCGATAAAGGTGACGATCGCCGGGGCGGCGGCCATGGCGAAGGCGCCGATCCCGGCTGTCTCGGTGATCGTGCTGTCGCCGATATCGGGGTTGGCGTCCGCGCTCGAAAAGCCCGGGAAATAGAGGCCGTCCGGGACCTGTGCCGGAGCTGTGAACCAGCGGTCGCCGAGGCCGCTCACCTGGATGCCGAAGTCCGTGCCGTTGCGCGCCATGGCGCTGACGATCGTGCTCCCCTCGACGCCGTGCGCCGCGTCCGCCATGGCCTTGCACGCGGCCATCACCGGGTTGAGCACGGAAAGGGGCGTGTCGCCGATGAACCGCAGGATCTCCGACTCGACGGCGGCGTCTGGCGTGACGCGGGCGATGTGCGGCGCCAGGAGCTTCAGGAAGAGAAGCGAGCCCGCCTTGTTGCGGTTGTGCCCCTCGTCGCCCATGTGCAGCGCCTCGGCGAGGAGGGTCCGGAGATCGATCCCGCCGGAGAGGGCGATCGCCTCGCCGAGGACCGGCCCCAGGACGTCGTTCATCCAGCGCAGCTTCGCGAGGACCTCTTCGCTGAAAGCACCGTAGCGCAGGACTTTTCCGTACCCCTCGTTCAGATTGGAGAAGGTGCGGTGGCCGTGGGTGGCATCCTCGACCACGTAGACCTTCATCGAGGGGGAGGTGACGCCTGCCATCGGCCCGACGGCGGCATGGTGGTGGCAGGGCTCCAGCCGGATGTCTCCCCGTTCGACGAGGGCGACCGCTGCGGCCTCGTCGCGGGCACGCCCTTCGAAGAGCAGCGCACCGATCACGGCGCCGCGCAGAGGTCCCGAGGCCCGGCTCCACTCGATCGGCGGACCGGCGTGGAGCAGCAGGTCGTCGTGCATCCCGGGGATGACGTCCCGCGCCACGGCGACGCCGGTCAGCATCGGCCGCGCCGCGGTCATGCGCTCGACGGCCGTGCGGTTGGCGTGGTCAATGTCGGGCATTCTTCATCCTGGACAGGATCCCGGCCAGCTTCTCGTTCCCCCCAGCGGGAGGCTTCCATTCGACCTGGACGGCCTGGGCTCCGCGAGCGACGAGGCTATCGTAGAACGATTCCAGGCCGATATTGACGGCCGCCACGGGACCGCGGACCTCTTCCAGGGAGACCGGCGGGCCTCCGTCCTCCCCGTCCGCCGCAGCGGCCACGTGCCGCCAGACGAGCCACGCGGCCTCCTCCACCGTCCGGCAGACCCGCGCACCGGCCCAGGCGAGCGTCGTGGCCTGCTCTTCCCGGTTCTGGGGGTCCTCGTCGGTCCCAACGAGCAGCACAACGACCGTCAGCGCGTCGCCTCGCTCCGCGAGGGACCGCTCGATCGCCGGCGCGAGCTCGCCGGCCGGGTCGGCGTGCGCCCCATCGCCGAGGACCACGTCGAGCAGGATCATTCCGACCGCGGGATCGGCCGCCTCCTGGCGCAAACGCCGGAGGCGCAGGTCCTGGTCGATCATCGGGTGCAGGCGGCCGACCGTGAATTCGTCCGCTCCCAGGTCGAGGATCGTGTGGTCCCGGCTGCGGACGGGATCGGCGAGGATGCCGCGAATCTCCCGCCGGCGCGTTCGACCAGATCGGCGTCAGGAACGCCTCCAGGGCGAGCTGCGTCTCGTACGCCAGCGTGCCGCCGGAGAAGAGGCCACGGACGAATCCGCCCGTTCCGTCCGCCGGCGCCTCGCCTCCAGGCTCCTCGGCTTCCAGCCGCACGGCCAGATCCGCCGCCTCGCTCAGGCTTACCGCGAAGCTGATCCCGCCCAGCCGGCGCAGCGGCGTGGGAAGGCCGAGGAAGCACGCCACGACCGGCTTGCCCGTACGCTGAGCGGCGAGGAGAAGGCGCGCGGCGACCGCAGGCGAGGGAGGCTTCGAGACCAGGACGATGGCCCGCGTGTCCGGATCGCGGCCCAGGAGGTCGAGGGCCTGCCGCGCCGTCGTTCCGCCGACCTCCTCCGAGAGGTCCCGCCCTCCCGTGCCGATCGCCTGCGAGATCCCTCCTCCCAGGTCGTGGATGCGGGCCGCGACCGCCTGCAGCCCGGTGCCCGAGGCGGCGACGATCCCGACCCCGCCGTGCCGCACACGGTTGGCAAACCCGAGCCCCGTCCCTCCGACGATCGCCGTCCCGCAGTCCGGCCCGAGGACGAGGAGCCCCCGGTCGCGGGCCTTGCGCTTGAGAGCGACCTCCTCGGCCAGAGGCACGTTGTCGCTGTACAGGAAGACACTCCGGCCGAGGTCGAGAGCCTCGTGGGCCACGCCCGCCGAATAACGCCCGGGGACCGAAACGAGCACCCAGCGGGCCTCGGGGAGCTGCCGGAGAGCGGTCGCGAGGCTGCGCGGCCGGAAGTCCTCCTCTCCCCCACCGCGGCGGACCTGGAGCAGGGCATCCACGCGCGCCAGCGCCTCCCCGGCAGCCGCCTCGCTCTCCGCCTTCACAGCGATCAGGAGGTCGTTCGGGCCGGCGGCGGCCTCCTCGCCCGGAGCCAATCCGCTCGCCGCCAGCATGTCCTGGTTGGCGGGCGTGGCCATGACCACCCCGGCGTCGAGCACGCCCGGCAACGCCTCCAGAGCACGCTGGAGCTGCATCAGGACAATCGAATCGTAATAAGCGCCCGGACGGACGGTGCAGCGGGTGACGGGCTCCGGGCTCATGAGCGCAGCGCCGCCTCCAGCCCCTCCGCCCACCCGAGCAGGTCTTCGTCGGCCCACCAGCGCGCGGCGGCCTGGAGGCCCATCGGCAGGCCGGAGCTGTTGCGGCCCGCCGGCAGGCCGATGGCGGGCATCCCGGCGTGCGTCCAGGGCACATTCATCACCGGATCGCCGGTGCTGTCGAGCCCGCGCGGGGCGGCCCCCAGGGCCGGCGGCGAGATCCAGAGGTCGATGCGGTAATCGTCCATGAGCTCCGTCAGCTCGTCCTTGAGCCTCTCGACGCCGGCGCGGTCGCGCGCCAGCTCTGCGTTCGAGATCCCCTGTCCTCTACGGATCAGCTCGGCGGTCCGTTGATCATAGAGGTCCCCGAAACGCGCGAACCAGTCGCGGTGGACGCTCGCCGCCTCGGCCGCGAAGATCCGATAGTGCCGCGCCACGATCTCTTCGAAGTCCGGCATGGCGGGGACGGGTATCAGGTCGTACCCGGCGGCAGCCAGCCGGTCGCAGACGGCGCGAAAATGGGCCAGACCCTCCGCGGAGACGCGGGACATGTAGGGTCCCTGCGTCACCGCCAGCCGGGGCGTGCGGCTCGGCGTATCCCGCCGCCAGTCTTCGCACAGCAACCTCGCCGCGCGCCGTACACCTGCAACGTCGGGCGCAAAGAGGCCGACGTGGTCGAACGTGGGAGCCAGAGGGATCACGCCGTCCGTCGGAATCCTCCGTCCTCCGGTGGGCTTGTACCCCACGGCTCCGCAGAATGCGGCGGGGCGGATGATCGACCCGAGGGTCTGGGTGCCGAGCGCCAGGAGGCAGAGGCCCGCCCCCACTGCGGCGGCCGAGCCGCTGCTCGATCCGCCCGGCGTGTGCTCCGGGTTCCAGGGGTTGCGGGTCGGACCGGGCGCGAAATAGGCGAACTCGGTGGAGACGGTCTTGCCCAGGATCAGGGCGCCGGCTTCCCGGAGCGTCGTCACGCTCGCCGCTTCGGAGCCGCGAAGGACCTCGGGCGGCAACCGGCTGCCGCCGCCGGTCTCGAACCCGTCCACGTGGAAGATGTCCTTGACGCCGACGAGGACTCCGAAGAGGGGGGGCCGGCGCTCCGGATCGGGCCAGCGGGCTTCGAGAGCCGCAGCCTCGCGGCGCAGGCGCTCGAACCGCCCCTCCTCAGGGAGAAAGGCCCGGACCTCGGGCTCGCGCTCGGCGAAGAGCGCCTCCAGGCGGTCGAGGTCGATCATCCTGCATCCGGCCACTCCCAGAGATCGCCGCCGTGCAGCGGCCAGCTTCACCGCATCGAAGATGTGCTGGTAACCCGTGCAGCGGCAGAGATTGCCGGAAATGGCCTGGCGGATCTCGGCTTCGGATGGGTCGGAATTCTCCTCCAGAAAGGGCACCAGGGTCATGAGGAAGCCCGGGGTGCAGAAGCCGCACTGGAGGCCGTGGCATTCCCAGAAGGCCTGCTGCTGGGGGTGGAGCTGGTCGGGTCCCGGCGCGAGCGCCTCGACCGTCATGAGGTCGTGGCCGTCCGCCTGGACCGCCAGCAAGATGCAAGAGCGGGCCGGCGCCTCGGCCACAAGAGGATCGCGCTCCAGCCGCCGCTGGCGGGTCATGGCGCCGATCGAGAGGCCGCCGTCCTCGCCACGGCGGATGAAGCCGAGCTCGGAGATCTTGTTGAGGTCCACGAGGATCGAGGGCTGAGCCAGCCGGAAGCTCATCACCGGGATCAGGCTCTGCCCGCCGGCCAGGATCTTGGCATCGCCGCCATGCTGGGCGATGGCGTCCAGCGCAGCGTCCAGAGAGTCGGGCGCGAGGTACTCGAACGGGGCTGGCTTCATCGGCCGATTCTATACGGGAACGGCGCTGCGAAGAGCCTCAGTGGCTCATCCCCCGCGGCTCCGGTCGTAGAGGATGATGTTCTCCCACTCCGAGGCGTCCGAGCGGGCCACCGCGGCGACCACGGGCTCGGTGTCGCTCAGATTGAAGACCTCGTGCCGAGCGGCTCTTGTCGCCGCCTCCCCACAGGACGAAGATCCAGTCTCCTGTCTCCACCGCCTGTTTGAGATCGTTTGAGATCCTGGTCGTCGCCGGACAGGCCTCGTTCCTCCTCGGGTTTGTGGCATGACACAGGTGGGGGACCAGCTCCGGCGCATGTTCCTGATACCCGTCCTCCGCCGACGGAGGTCCTGCCTACATAACAAGTGCCGTCAATTCGTTACAAAGTTTAGAGAATGCCAGAGGAAAGAGCTTGAAAACGTGGGGGTGTTGCGCACCTTCCCGGTTTCTGCTGTAGAATGGTGGAAACGAAATCGCTGTGGAGGAGCCCTTTGGCAAGCAACTCTGCCGCGGGAGGCTCCCGGATAGATGCTTAATTTAAGTGGCGGATCTGAAGAGCCACGAGGGAAGCGAGGGCAATCATGAGTTCGAGGCCGAGAGTGTTCGTTGGATCCTCCAGTGAGGCCGCAGATATAGACCGACAGGTCAGATCTGCGTTGGAATCCCTCGGCGCAACAGTTGTCGGCTGGCGCGAAATTTTCCGACCGGGTGACTACCCACTCGAGGCACTCCTCAATCTCGGTGCCGAAGTAGATGCGGCACTCCTAATTGCAACGCCTGATGATCTGACTAACTACCGCGGCGGCGAACGCATGTCGCCTCGCGACAATGTCCTACTTGAACTCGGAGTGTTCCTTTCTCATTTCGGCAAACGTTGAACAGGCATCTTGCATGCAAAGTCCGGCGACAAGTCCGCTGTCCTGCCAAGCGATCTACGTGGTATTACAACCATGCTCTTTGATGCAGGCAACCCAAGCAGTAATGAGACGCAGCTTTCGATCTGGCTCGCCGGTGTGAGGCTGGAGATGGAGGATGAATATCCGGCTCTTCCCCGCATCTTTGACACGCTTCGTAGCACCTTCCGAGCAGTCCCTTCTTCCTGGCACGCCGAAATAGACCGTTATGTCTTGAGTTCATTTGTGTCAATACTCAAGCTGGCCTCACGAGGTCAGATTGCCCTCTCACCCGGCCAGTATTACCAAGCAATTTATGACGAGATAGACAAAGTAGTTGCACCCTGTGAGGTCATTGGAGTAGCGACTCTCTCTTCAGCGTTCTGGACCGATGATCGCGATCAGCGGAGATACATAAAGAAGAATATTGAAGCCGTGCGTCGAGGCGCAGACATCCGGAGGCTGTTCGTGGTACCCGATCACGAATGGTCTAATTTTTACCCGACATTGCGCCAATTACTCGAAGGAGGAGTCAACATCCGCAGAGTAGGGCCTACGATCCTAGCCGAAGCAACCTCGTTGGAAGATATGGTGATGTTTATTGATAGGGCAGCGGGCATCTCTCGCGCGTATGTCGCTGATTACGCCTTCGATGACGCCAGCAAGCTTCGTCGAGGGCGGCTTATACTCGATGCGGAAGATCGCGGTGACATGCTTGAAGCATTTGAGCGTGTGTGGTCGACGGCGGCCGTCGTTACCATTCGAGACCTGAGCAAGCACGTGCGCGTCGACGCGGCCACCCCAGAGCCTGGTCCTTGTATGAAGGATTACGTTCTGGCCAGTCCCGTCATTAGCTGCAAAGAGGCAGCCGAAGCCAAAGGCATCCCACTCTCCAACGAGCTGAAGAGTCTCTTGCTGTCTACCCAAAAAGGCTTCGTCGTGCTCCATCTCCCCGGAGACGCTGAGGCGTCTCTGCGCGCTGTAAAGAACGCCCTCGAGGTTCGCGAAGCGTGCTTAGCCACGGACGATGAACTCCTGTCTTTGGGGCTCATGCGGGGTTGCGTGTGCGCAGTAAAAGATCCAATATGGAGTCTTCCGCACCTCGTCAGTAAGCGGATACTGAAGATGGAGATGGTGTCTACTAATAACGGAACAAATCGTGGCTTCTATCGCTTCCATCCATCTGTGCTACTGGAGGCAGAATCCGTAATGGTCGGGGACTTCGAAGCAGTTGGCCATGATAAGCCCAACTCGGGCCTTGCAGCGGTTGGGTAACCATTGGACCCCACTGGAGCGACGTCGCCCCGAAGGACGGCGCCAGAGGAATCACACCGCGGCGCAGATCCGCTCGTAGCTGGGCTTGTAACCCACGGCTCCGCAGAAGGCGGCGGGGCGGATGATCGAGCCGATCGTCTGGGTGCCCAGCGCCAGGGGAGCGAGGCCGGCGCCGACCGCGGCGGCCGAGCCGCTGCTCGACCCACCCGGCGTGTGCTCCGGGTTCCAGGGGTTGCGCGTCGGACCGGGCGCGAAATAGGCGAACTCGGTCGAGACGGCCTTACCGAGGATCAGGGCGCCGGCCGCGCGGAGCGTCGTCACGCTCGCCGCTTCGGGGCCGCGGAGGACCTCGGGCGGCAGCCGGCTGCCGCCGCCGGTCTCGAACCCGTCCACGTGGAAGATGTCCTTGACGCCGGCGAGGACGCCGAAGAGAGGGGGCCGGCGCTCCGGGTCGGGCCAGCGGGCCTCGAGAGCCGCAGCCTCGCGGCGCAGGCGGTCGAACCGTCCCTCCTCGGGAAGGAAAGCCCGGACCTCGGGCTCACGCTCGGCGAAGAGCGCCTCCACGCGGTCGAGGTCGATCATCGGTCGATCATCCCGTAGCCGCTCCCGGAGAACGCCGCCGTTCCGCGGCCAGCTTCACCGCGTCGACGATGTGCTGGTAGCCCGTGCAGCGGCAGAGGTTGCCGGAGATGGCCTGGCGGATCTCGGCTTCGGACGGGTCGGAATTCTCCTCCAGGAAGGGCACCAGGGTCATGAGGAAGCCCGGTGTGCAGAAGCCGCACTGGAGGCCGTGGCACTCCCAGAAGGCCTGCTGCAGGGGGTGGAGCTGGTCGGGCCCCGGCGCGAGCGCCTCGACCGTGGTGAGCTCGTGGCCGTCCGCCTGGACCGCCAGCAGGATGCACGAGCGGGCCGGCTCGCCGTCGAAGAGGATCGTGCAGGCGCCGCACACCCCGTGCTCGCAGCCCACGTGCGTGCCGGTCAGGCCCAGCTCGTGGCGCAGGAAGTCCGACAGCAGCAGGCGCGGCTCGACCTCGCGCTCGTAGCGCCGGCCGTTGACCGTGACCGAGACCTTGTAGAGAGCCGTCATTCAGGATCTCCCGTTGCGGGCCCGCTCGGCGGCCCGGCGCAGCGCCCGGCCGGTGAGCACACGGGCCAGGTGCCGCTTGAACTCGGGGCTGGCATGGACGTCCCCGCGGGGGTTCATCTCGTCGCGCGAAGCCTTGTCCGCCGCGGCTTCGATCGCCCGCGGCGAGATCTCCTCCCCCACCAGGAGCCGGGCCGCCTCCCGGGCCTCGACCGGCGCGTCTCCAACGCTGAGAAAGACCAGCCGCGCCTCGCGACAGCGGTCATCCTCTCCCAGGGTGACGAGGGCGGCCAGGCCGACCTGGGCGTAGTCGCCGTGACGGCGGGCGACCTCCAGGAAGGCCCAGCCGGTGCGGGAAGGGAGCGGCGGGATCGCGGCCTCGACCAGGATCTCGTCCGGCTCCAGGGCGGTGGTGAAGAGCCCCGCGAAGAAGTCGCTTGCATCGACCCAGCGGTCGCCGCCGGCCTTGCGGAGCCGCAGACGGGCACGAAGAGCCACGGCAAGGGCCGGCAGCTCGGCCGCCGGATCCGCATGGGAGAGGCTGCCGCCGAGCGTTCCGCGGTTGCGGATCTGCGGATGGGCGATCCAGGGGACCGCCTCGCGCAACAGCGGCGCCGCCTCGGCCACGAGAGGATCGCGCTCCAGCCGCCGCTGGCGGGTCATGGCGCCGATCAAGAGGCCGCCGTCCTCGCCACGGCGGACGAAGTCGAGCTCGTGGATCTTGTTGAGGTCGATGAGGATGGAGGGCTGGGCCAGCCGGAAATTCATCACCGGGATCAGGCTCTGCCCGCCGGCCAGGATCTTGGCCTCGCCGCCGTGCTGGGCGAGAGCGTCCAGCGCGGACTCCAGAGAGTCCGGCGCGAGGTAGTCGAACGGGGCTGGCTTCATCCAGAGTCCTCCTCGGGCTGCGGCGGTTCGTGCCGGAGCGCGATTCTATACGGGAGCGGCGCCGCGGCTCCGGTCGTAGGAGATGATGTTCTCCCACTCCGAGGCGTCCGAACGGGCGACCACGGCGACGACTGGCTCGGTGTCGCTCAGGTTGAAGACCTCGTGCGGGACGCCGGGCTCGATGAAGATGAAGTCGCCGGCCTGGTTGTCGACCACCTTGGTGAGGCCGGGGCCGTACTCGTGCCGGACCCGCCCCGCGAGGATGTACAGCATGACCTCGAAGTCGACGTGGATGTGGGCGTAGGCCACTCCGCCCGGCGGAATGGTTGCCACGTTCATCGACAGCTTCTTCGCGTTGACGTTCTTCGCCGACAGGCCGGTCTTGTACTGGATGCCGTTCCAGGAGCGGCTCTTGTCGCCGCCGCCCCGCAGGACGAAGATCCCGTCTCCTGCCTCCACCGCCTGCTTGAAATCCTGATCGTCGCCGGACATGCCTCGATCCTCCTGGGGCGGAATCCTACTTCGGCAGCAGGTGTTTCTGCACCTTGCCCAGTGCGTTCCTGGGCAGGGCGTCGACATAACAAACCGTCCGCGGCACCTTGAAGCTGGCGAGCTGGCGCTTGCAGAAATCGATCAGCTCGGCCTCTTCGATCGATCCGTCGACGACCAGGAAAGCGGCCGGCACTTCGCCCCACTCGGGATGGGGCCGGCCGGCGACCGCGGCTTCTTTGACGCCGGGGAAGGAGGTCAGGACTTCTTCGATCTCGCGCGGATAGATGTTGAAGCCGCCCGAGATGATCAATTCGTGGCGGCGGCCGAGGAGCGTGTAATAACCGTCTTCCATCTCCTGCCGGGCGAGGTCGCCGGTGCGGAACCAGCGGCGGCCGAGGTCGTCGTGGAGGAAGCTCTCGGCGGTCTTCTCCGGCGCCTGCCAGTAGCCTGAAAAAACATTGCTGCCGCGCACCAGGAGCTCGCCTTCCGAACCCGGCGGCACGTCCTGGCCCTGGGCGTCGACGATGCGGGCCGAGACGCCGGGGAGCGGCGTGCCCACGGTGCCCGGCCGGCGCGTTCCCGCGTAGGGATTGCTCAGGTTCATACCGGTCTCGGTCATGCCGTAGCGTTCGAGGATCGCGTGGCCGGTCAGCTCGCGGAAGGCTTCGAAGGTCTCCGGCGCGAGCGGGGCGCTCCCCGAGCAGAAAAGGCGCATCCGCCGGAGGGCCGAACGGTCCGGCGGTCCTGCCGCAGCTCCTCGACCAGCCGCACGTACATGGTGGGGACGCCGAAGAAGAGGGTCGGCTCGCCGCCGAGCAGGTCGCGAACCGCCTCGGCGGCGTCGAACTTGCGCCGCAGCAGGACGGTGGCCCCGGCGGTCAGCGCGCAGGTCAGGCCCACGACGAGGCCGTGGGTGTGGAAGAGGGGCAGCGAGAGCAGCAGGGAGTCGTCCGCCTGCCAGGCCCAGGCGGCGAGAAGGCCGGTGACGGTCGCCATCACGTTGTCGTGGGTGATCATCGCCCCCTTGCTGCGGCCGGTGGTGCCCGAGGTATAGAGGAGCATCGCCAGGTCGCTTCCCTCGACCCGGGGCATCGTAAGGCCTGCCGGATCGCCGCCGTTGACATCCTCGGCAAGGAGGATCTCCTCGATGCTGCGCCTGTCCTCCTCGTCCACCTCGTCCAGGATGGGCAGGTGGGCCCGTTCGGTCAGCAGAAGACGCGGCGCGGCGTCGCGCAGCATGTGGCCGATCTCGCGGCGCCGGTAGGCGAGGTTGATCGGCACCATCACCGCGCCGATCCGCAGCACGGCGAGGTAGGCGGTCACGAATTCCGGCCGGTTGCCCAGAAAAAAGGCGACCCGGTCCCCCTTCTCCACCCCGCGCGCCAAGAGGCCGGCGGCCAGGCGGTCCGCGGCGGCGAACAGCTCCTGGTAGGAGAGATCGTTCACGGTCCCGTCCGCGGCGAAGCGAAGCGCCGCCTTGCCCGGGTTGCGGGCGACCGCGATCGAGAAGAGGTCGTGGAGGTTCATGGTCCGATCATGCTATATCACCCACCGGAATCCATTCCCCCACGTCGGCACCCGTAGAAGACGCCCTAGTCCACGACCACAACCCTATCGGCTACCACCGCGGCCAGGGCGTCTCCGGCCCCCGCCACCACGAACATTTCATCATGTCCCCGACATCCGCCTGCCCCGGGGTTGGTGGCGTTTTGGCGACAGCCGATCGGATTTCGCGTTGCGGGTGCCTCCGCCCGGTGACCGTCCGGAACGGTATCGCGATAAATGAAGGAGACACCCTGGCCGTGGTGGTACAGGTGCAATCCACCCCGCCCGGTGACGGTCCGAAACGGTATCGCAAGACCGGAGACGCCCTGGCCGCTGTGGTACCCAAAAGGGCAGTGGTCGTGGACTAGGGCGTCTCTACGGCATCTATGGTGACTACGGTGTCTTTGGGTTGTGTTTCCAGCGATGTGGATTGTCCTGGATGTAGGCCCGGTATTTGTTCCAGTCGCGGCGGAAAGATACTACAGCTCGCTTCTTGCGCATCGATGCAACAGCCCGCGACGTGCTACAGTCCTCCTCCGTAGAACCATCCTGGATGACTTGGAGGGAGCCCCATGCGGCATGTCATGACGGCTTTGCGTTCGCTTGCCCGGCAGCCTGGCATGTCTCTGATGATCGTGCTGACGCTGGCGCTGGGGATTGGCGCGAGCACGGCTCTGTTCGCCTATCTGATCGCCATGCTGCGGCCGCGGATCGACGGTCCCGACCCGGAGCGGACGGTGTGGGTCTACCTGGGGACGGCGGAGGAGCCGCGCGGCACGGTTTCCTACCCGGAGCCTCCAGGAGCTCCCCAGGCTCCAGAAGGCGGTCCAGGATTTCGTGGCCTATTCGCGGTTCGGCGCCTCGGTCGGACAGGGCGAGACGACGACATTCGCGTGGACGCAGACGGTCACTGGAGGCTATTTCCCGTTCTTCTCCACCCGGCCTGCGCTGGGCCGGCTCCTCCAGCCCGAGGACGACCGGCCGGGCGCCGAGCGGGTCGCGGTGCTCGGGCATTTCTTCTGGCAGGGGACCCTCGGCGGTGATCCGGAGGTGGTGGGCCGGCAGATCCGGATCAACGGATTGGACTTCCACGTCGTCGGCGTGGTCGAAGAGGGCCACCAGGGTGCGGGCCTCGCCTCGGCGGTGTATGTGCCGATGGCCCAGACCGACGAGGTGACGGGGGTGGCGCGGCTCGCCGATCCGGAATCGCACTGGCTCCAGGTCCTCGGCCGGATCGCCCCGGCGATCACCCCGGCGCAGGCCCAGGCCGAGCTGGATCTCGCCGGGCGCGCTCTGGACGAAGTGTTTCCCCTCGCACAGAGCGCCAAGCGCCGTCCCGCACTCGTGCCGGCGACACGATTCGACGAAGGCTGGGGCCCGAATCCGCTTCTCATCGCGGCTCGTGTCCTGCTCGCGGCCGCGGTGCTCTTCCTGCTCCTGGGATGCGCCAACGTGGCCAATCTCCTGCTCGCCCGGGCGGTGGAGCGGCAGCGCGAGTGGGGCATCCGCGCCGCCCTCGGCGCCGGCCGGATGCGGCTGCTGGGCGGGGTAATGGCGGAGAGCCTGCTGCTCTGCACCGCGGGCGGAGCGCTGGGCATCGCCTTCGCCGCCTTTCTGGCTCGCCGGATCGAGGACTATGTGATGACCGCGCCCGGCGGCCTCGGCAACTGGGGAGAAGGGGACGAGCTCGTCCGGCTGGACGGCAGGGCCTTCGCCTTCGTGCTGCTGGTCACGTGCGCCTGTGCCCTCCTCTGCGGGCTGGCCCCGGTGCTCCAGGGCGTGCGGCGGGACCTGCTGGTCGTCCTCAAGAGCGAGAGCGGCGGAACGGCGGCTCCGACGCGAGCTCTCACGCTGCGCAAGGTCCTGGTGATCGCCCAGGTGGCGCTCTCGGTGCTCCTGCTGCTTGGCGGGAGCCTGCTGGTGCGCACGCTGCGCTACGCGCAGCAGGTGGACCCGGGCTTCGACATGGACAACATTGTGTCCGTCACGTTCTATCTGCCGCGTAATACGGCGCCGGGCGAGGATGGGCATGCCGTCTATCAGCGGGTCCTGGAGGCGGCCAGCGCGGTGCCGGGCGTGACCTCCGCCAGCCTCGCGCATGTCACGCCGCTCGCCGGCTGGTTCCGCGCCACGCAGGTCACCAGCGGCGAGGGACCGGGCAAGCCGCTCGAGGCGGGCTACAACCTGGTCGCCCGCGGCTTTTTCGAGACCACCCGGGTCCCGGTCCTGCTGGGGCGGGCCCTGGACCGCCGCGACCGCAGGGACAGCCCGGGCGTGGTCGTGGTCAGCCGCGAGCTGGCGCGCCGGCTCTGGGGCGATGCCAACCCCGTAGGACGCATCCTCACCGTGACCGATCCGCCCAAGCCCGGCGAGCCCGGTCCCCGGTTCGAGGTGATCGGCGTGGCCGCCGACGTCCGCCAGTCGCTCGTCGAGCCTCCCAAGCCCTTCCTCTATTTCTCGTCCCTCCAGCGGCGGCACTCGCGGATGACGCTGCTGGTGCGCACCGCGGCTTCGCCGGCGACCGTGATCCCGCCGCTGCGCAAGGCGCTGCGGACCGTCCATTCGGACGTCTCGGTGGTCGAGCTGAGCACCGTCCGCGAGCAGATGCGCCGCAGCCTCGTCCAGCCGCGGATGCACGCCGAGATCGCCGGGCTGTTCGGCCTGCTCGGCCTGGGCGTGGCGGTGATCGGGCTCTTCGGCCTGCTCCGCTATACGGTGACGTTGCGGGTGCGTGAGATCGGCATCCGCATGGCGGTCGGGGCGCGTTCGCAGGACATCCTCCACCTGATCCTGCGCCAGGGCATGGGACTGACGGCCATAGGCGTGGCCGTCGGCCTGCTCGGCGCGTTCGGGCTGACGCGGGTGCTGGCGAGCCTGCTCTTCGGCATCGAGGCCACCGATCCGCTCACCTTCGTGAGCGTGCCCGCCGTCCTCGCCCTGGTGGCCCTCTCCGCCTGCTGGCTGCCGGCCCGCCGGGCGGCGCGGCTCGATCCGCTGAGGGCCCTGCGGGAATGACCGAAACGCGCCAGCCGGGGTGAGCTGAAGCCAAGCCGGCTACAGCGACGACCGGATCGTCCAGAGGTCGGGGAACAGAGCCTTGAAGAGCGTGCTCGCCAGGTACTCGGACCCCGCGGAACCGCCTGTGCCCATCTTCGCGCCGATCGTCCGCTGCACCATCTTGATGTGGCGGTACCGCCACTCCTGAAGCCCTTCGTCGAGGTCGACCATCCGCTCGCAGACCTCGCGGTTGGCGGGGTCCTCGCGATAGATCTGGATCAGGAGCTTCTGGACCCGCTCGTCCTCCGGGGCCGGCAGAGCGGGATCGCGCTCCAGGATGTCGGTGGGGATCGGATAATGGTTCGAGTCGAGGAAGCGGAGGAAGGAGGCATAGAGGCTCGGCCGGCGCATCTCTTCCTCCAGGCGCCGCAGCTCCGCGCTCCCTTCGGGCATCCATTTGAGGACCTCGGGCCGGCGGTGGCCGAAGGCGTACTCGATGAGCCGGAACTGGGCGGACTGGAAGCCGCTGGCGCTGTCGAGGCGATAGCGGAAGCTGTTGAACGAAATCGGCGTCATGGTCTCCAGGACGTCCACCTGGGCGACGAGGGTCTTGAAGATCGTCAGGATCCGCTTGAACGTGGAGAGGGCCCGCGGCGCGTCGCCGGTTTCCAGGCTGCGCCGCAGCAGGTCGGTCTCATGGAGGACTTGCTTGAACCAGAGCTCGTAGACCTGGTGGATGACGATGAACAGCGTCTCGTCGTGCTCCGGTCCCTCCGAGGCCGGCGTCTGGAGGCTCAGGAGCTCGTCGAGCCGCAAATAGGAGCTGTAGGTACGGACCAAGGTTCCCCCTTTCGTCAGGGTCAGGCTATGGGAAGGGGGCGGGCGGGGTCAACGGGGCGGACGGACCACTCAGGCTGGCAGGGCGCCGCGCGGGGACGCCCTGCCAGGGAATGCAGGCGGCTAGCTCTCGAGCGGCGGGCGCCAGCTCAGGGGCATTCGTAGTTCTGCCAGTACCAGCCGCAGGTCCTGAGAACGCTGTTGTGCCAGCACTTGGTGGTCGAGGTCGCCGCACTGGAGTAGCAGCAATAGTCCAGGCAGATCGGAGCCAGAATGGGTGGAACGGCCTGGCTCGGGGGACTCGTCAGGAACAGACAGATGGCGGTGACTCCGAGGCAAAGCAACAGCTTTCTCATGTCGTCTCCTCTCTTTTCCTGTTCAACAGTCTTCTGGAACAACCGGGCCGGCATGCTAGCACAGCGGAATTCCGGTCCCCTCGCCGGCCGTGCTCTCAATGGCGGTTGAAGAGCTTGCCGAGCGCCTTGCCGACCACGCGCTGGGCTCCCTGCCGCACGGCCTCCCCGACGGCGTGGCCTCCGATTGCCCGCAATGCTTCCGCATCGGGGGTCACCCGCGGGCTTTCCAGGGCGCCCGAAACGCGGAGCGGCACGGTCACCTGGCCGTTCTGGCTCACCAGGTCGAGTACCCGGGGCGGCACACGCGCCAGCGACACAAGCTCGCGCGGCGCCTTCACGGCCACGCGGAGGTCGACGGGACCGGCCATGTCCGCCCAGCCCGCGAAACTGACCGCGAGGGTCGAGGTCCGCAGCTCGAACGGCTCGAAGATCAGGCGGTCGCGGTGGATGCGGAAAGGGACAGCGAAGGCGTCGTAGGCTGAGCCGTTCAGGGTCACCCGCCCGAGGGTCAGCTCCAGAGCCTTGAACAGGGGAGAGCCCGGCACCTTCCCTGCCGCGATGGACAGGGTGCCCTGGCCGGCGAGGTCCTGCGTCTCGGTGCCGGTCCCCTCGGCCGTGAAGACCAGCAGGCCGGGACCGAAGCCGCCGTTCGGGCCGGCGGCAAGGACGGTGTTGGTGTCCAGCGGCTCGATCCGGCAGGCGAACCGGTAGGCGAACGGATCGCGGTTCAGGTCGGCGTCGAAGTCCGACAGCAGGAACCGGCCCTCGTTCAGCCGCAGCAAATAGTCCTTCAACAGGAAGTGCCCGCCGTCGAGGGCGAGGCGGCCCTGCCCTTCGACGGCCCGCAGGGTGCCGAGGAGAACCTCGGCCATGCGCAGGTCGCCGGCCGCATGAAGACCCTGGAGCGGGGTTTTCGCAGCCGGATCCATCGAAAGGCCCTGCAGCTCGACCTCCAGGCCGCGGATCTCCACGTCCGGCGCCGGCAGCCCCTCGGTGCGCGTGATCAGGACGCCATCCTTCAAATGGATGCGGTCGACCCGCAGGTCCACTCCGCCACCTGCCTCTTCAGGGACGGCCGCGGCGGAAGTCTCGGCCAGGGCGACTCCGGCCTCGACTGGTAGGGGGACGGGTGGAGCTCCCGATTCCGGCGGAGTCACCAGCTCGATCCGCGGCGCGTAGAGGACCACACGGTCGATCTCCACCTTGCCGCGCAGCAGCGGAGCCAAACGGTGCTCGGCGACGAGCCCGGCGGCCGTGACGGTGAGCCGGCCCGCGGGGCTGGCCGTCTCGAAGCGGACGTTCTCCAGACGCAGCCCGCGGGCCAGGTTCAGGTGAAAACCCTCGGCCTGGAGCTGGACGCCGGCCTGCCGGCTCACCTCGGCGAGCAGCCGCTGCCCAAGCTGCGGCGAGTCGAAGTCCACGAAGATGACGGCCACCGCCGCGGCACCGAGCAAAACGACGAGAACGGCTCCGATCCAGAGAGCTTTCCGCATGGGGACCTCCAAGTCAGGATCTCACCAGGATATCGGATTCGGGCCCAAATCGGGGTCGACAGATCCGAGGAAGCCGAGGAAGATCAGGACGGGGCGGAGCTCAGGCGAAGCTCTGCCGAAGTAGCGCAAACAGGGCGCAACTGGTAGAATGCGCCCATGGCGGACGTTTCGACCCCTCCACCCGTCTCTCCCAGGGGCCGCGGCGCGGCGGAGAACCCGATGAACCGGTTCGAGCGCATCTCGGTCGAGCTGGAGGTGCCCGGCCCCGAGCGGGTGGAAACCGAGCTGCTGCGCGACGGCTCGCGGTCGATCATCACGTACAACGACAGCCCGGACGTGGGTTTCGACGCCTCGATCAACCCCTACCGTGGCTGCGAGCACGGCTGCATCTATTGCTATGCCCGGCCCACCCACGAATACCTGGGCTTCTCGGCCGGGCTCGACTTCGAGAGCCGCATCCTGGTCAAGGAGGACGCGCCGGAGCTGCTGCGCAAGGAGCTTTCGTCCCGGAGTTGGAAGCCCCAGACGCTGGCGATGAGCGGGGTGACGGACCCCTACCAGCCGGTCGAGCGCAAGCTGGAGATCACCCGCCGGTGCCTCGCCGTCCTGGCGGAATTCCGCAACCCGGTGGGGGTCATCACCAAGAACGAGCTCGTGACGCGCGACATCGACCACCTACAGGCGCTCGCCGAGCACCAGGCCGCCGCGGTCATGGTGTCGATCACCACGCTCGACCCCGAGGTCGCCCGGCGGATGGAGCCGCGGGCCTCCCACCCGCGGGACCGCCTGAAGGCCGTCGAACGGCTGGCCGCGGCGGGCATCCCCGTGGGGGTCATGGTCGCGCCGGTCGTGCCCGCGATCACCGACCACGAGATGCCGAAGATCCTGGAGGCCGCAGCAGCAGCCGGAGCGCGAACCGCGGGCTATGTCGTGATGCGGCTGCCTGGAGCGGTGGCCGGCCTGTTCGAGACCTGGCTCGAAGAGCACTTCCCGGACCGCAAGGACAAAGTCCTCAACCGGGTCCGGGACCTGCGGAGCGGGAAGGTCAACGACCCGCGCTTCGGCAGCCGGATGCGGGGGGAAGGGATCTTCGCCGACCAGATCCGCGCCACCTTCCAGACCTTCAAAAAGCGCTACGGCCTCGACGGTCCCTTTCCCGAGCTGTCGACCGCCGCCTTCCGGCGGCCGGGCGAGCAGATGTCGCTGTTCGGCTGAGCTGCCTACTCACAGACGACGGGCGAGGTGCAGAGGCAGGTGTCGAAGCAGCCCGTGTTGGGGCCCGACCCGCACTGCATGACGCACGTGTCCGAGCGCACCCCGGCAACCCCGCGCAGGTTGGTCTCCGCGAGAGACCGCAAGGTCTCACGGTTGAGCTCGAGCTTCCTGTGAAGCTTCTTCTTCATGGATTGTCTCCTCCCTTGCGCACAACTCTACACGAGATTCAGATGATTTCCTTGCGCAACGCCTAGGCGACCGCCCTGAGGATGGGAGAGCCGCTAGTCCCCCGCCTCCGGAGCGGCCGGGCTCTCCAGGCCGGCACGGCCTTGGCGTGAGAGGTACTCCTCGACGAAGAGCAGGCGGTCCGGACCGGCGCGCCGGATGACCGCGAGGAGGTCGCTCATGGACGACACCTCCTCGAGCTGCTCGGTGACGAACCAGTCGAGGAAGCGGATGGCCACGTAGCTGCGGTCCTCTTTGGCGATCTCCACCAGGTCGTAGATCTGGCGTGTGACCTCTTCCTCCCAGGAGAGCGCCTGGCCGACCGCCTCATCGGCCGAGGCGAAATCGTTCTTGGGCGCGGGGATCGCGGGGATTTCCACCCGCCCTCCGACGTCGTTGATGAACTTGACGAACCGCATGGCGTGCTGCCGCTCCTCCTCCGACTGCTGGTAGAAGAACTTCGCCAGCTCCGGCAGGGTCTCGGAGTCGAAGTAGGAGGCGATCGCGATGTACTGCATCGAAGCGCCCATCTCGTTCCCGATCTGCTGGTTGAACACGCCGATCAGCTTTTCGCTTGCTAGCATGAATGACCTCCCTGAAAAAGAGACGAATCGATGTTGTGAATCAGCATTCGATCACGTTGATCGCGAGCCCGCCGCGGGAGGTCTCCTTGTATTTGGTCTTCATGTCCGCTCCCGTCTCGCGCATCGTCTTGATGACCCGGTCGAGTGAAACCTTGTGCGAGCCGTCGCCGCGGAGCGCGATGCGCGAAGCGTTGATCGCCTTGACCGAGCCCATGGCGTTGCGCTCGATGCAGGGGATCTGGACCAGCCCACCCACCGGGTCGCAGGTCAATCCCAGATTGTGCTCCATCCCGATCTCGGCCGCGTTCTCGATCTGCTCGTTGGTCCCTCCGAGGACGGCAACCAGGCCGCCGGCGGCCATGGAGCAGGCGACACCGACCTCGCCCTGGCAGCCCACCTCGGCGCCGGAGATCGAGGCGTTCTCCTTGTACAGCAGGCCGATGGCCGCCGCGGTCAGCAGGAAGCGGATCACCCCCTCCTCGCTGGCGCCGGGCGTGAACCGCCGGTAATAGGATAGGACGGCCGGGATGATCCCCGCCGCGCCGTTGGTGGGCGCGGTCACCACCCGTCCGCCTGCGGCGTTCTCCTCGTTGACCGCCAGGGCGAAGAGGTTGACCCAGTCGAGGACCGTCAGCGGGTCCTTGACCGCCTCCTCCGGCCGGGACCGCAGCTCGTCGATAGAGCTGGGGCGCCCGCCGTGGGACCTTGAGCCCTCCAGGGAGAACGCCGGTCTCGCGGCAGCCGCGCTCGACACACTGCTGCATGGCGTCCCAGATGCGCAGCAGCCCCTGCCGGACTTCGTCCTCACTGCGCCAGGCCTTCTCGTTTTCGAGCATCAGCTCCCAGATCGCCATGCCGTTCTCGCGGCAGCGCTCCAGCAGCTCCGCTCCGCTGGAGAAGGGATATGGGTGCTCCGTGACGTCTTCGACCAGCCGGGCCTCGCCGTCCGCCCCCTCCTGGACCACGAACCCGCCGCCGACCGAGTAATAGACCCGCTCGTCGAGGACCTCTCCGGCCGCGTCCCAGGCCGTGAAACGCATGCCGTTCGAGTGGAGCGGCAGCAGCTCCTTGCGGTTGAAGACCAGGTCCTCCTTCTCCTCGAACGGGATCTCGTGCCGTCCGAGCAGACGGAGTCGGCGGCTCGATCGGACCTCCGCGAGGCGCCTGGGCATGAAGGACGGATCGACCGCTTCCGGCGTCTCCCCTTCGAGGCCCATGATCACCGCCCGGTCCGTGCCGTGCCCCTTGCCAGTCATGGCCAGCGAGCCGTAGAGGTCGACCCGCACGCGGGCAGTCCGGTCGAGCGCGCCCTCGTCCTCCAGCCGCCGGACAAAACGCCGCGCCGCCCGCATCGGCCCCACGGTGTGGGAGCTCGACGGGCCGATGCCGATCGTGAAGAGGTCGAAGACGCTGACTGCCATGAAAAAAAGCCTCCGGACGGGGATTCTACGACGGAGCGGTCCAGGCGTTTGACTGCAACCTTCCGCGGCAATGGTTTGTTCCGGCCGTAGACCGTCCCCTTCCTTGGACACTGCCCGTCTGTTGTGACGGACACCGCGCCGTCCGCCGCGCGGAAAGCTCCCCGGGGGACCGGCGTCTCCGACCCGGGCTTTGAAATTGCACAGGGGTGCCGTAGAACCTGAAGGCGGTCAACTCGCCCGTCCCGGAATCCCTTTCCATCCAGGAGAGCTGTCCGGCGGGCTGCTCTGGAGGAGATGAAATGAAGACCTGTTGCATGGCTGATCGGCCTCTTCGCCTCTCTGCCCTCGTCCTCACCCTCGGCGCGGCTCTCCTGCCCGGCCTCGCCGCACCGTCCCTGGCCGCGGCTCCTGCCGAGCCGTCGCCGCATGCCCGGTTGATGCTGCCGCCGCGGGATCTCGTCCCGCCGAGCGGCGGCCACACCACCGTCGCGCCGTCTCACCTGCGGCGCGGTGAGCAGCTCGTCGACCGTGGGATCTACCGGCTCGACGGCCTCGATGCCGGCCTCCCGCACACCGACCTGGCCCCCCTGCGGCAGATCCTGCAAGGGGCCCAGGTGGTTGGCCTCGGAGAGACGATCCATACCTCGGGCGGATACTACGCCATGAAGCACCGCCTCTTCCGCTTCCTGGTCGAGGAGATGGGCTTCCGCGCCTTCGCCATGGAGACCCCCTGGCCGTACGCGGAGGTCACGGGCCAGTACGTCGCCACCTGCCAGGGCACGGTGAGGGACGCCCTGCGCGGCATCTTCGCTGTCTGGAGGAGCACGGAGACCGGCGCTCTCCTCACCTACATGTGTTCCTGGAATCAGACGCATCCGGACGATCCCATCACCTTCTTCGGGTTCGACGTCCAGCAGCCGGAGATGGACGGCCCCGCGCTGATCGAGTTTCTCCAGGGACACGGCCTGCAGGACGGCGATCCCCGCATTGTCGGGCTCCGGCGGTGTGACGGGGTCGTGACGTTCGAATTCCCGGTCTCCGATGCGGACAATCAAGCGTGCCTGGCGGCCCTGGATGCGGTGGATGCCCTGCTCGCGGATCTCGATCCGTCCGACGCCGTGCAGCGCGAGCGGGCCGAGGTCGAATGGGCCAAGATCCGCTCGATCGGCGTGCGTGCCTGGCAGGGCTCGGCGTATTACACCGAGACCGACTATCCCCGGGCCTTCACCTTCCGGGACCGCGGAATGGCCACGGTGCTCCAGCGCATCCGCAAGCTGCTCGTGGGGTCCCAGAAGACCGCGGTGTGGGCGCACAACTTCCACATCGGCAAAGGGATCTTCGAGCTCGAAGATCTCGGGTTCACGGTCATGGGCGACTGGCTGAGCCGCGACATCGGCCATCGCTATGCCGCGTTGGCGCTCGCCGCCGCGCACGTGGAAGTCGAGTGGCCATGGATCTTCTTGTGCGGCCCGGTGGACGTCGACCCAAATTCCGCCGAGGCGCGCCTCCAGCAGCTCGGAGAGCCCTACCTCCTGGCGGACCTGGACTTCCATGGCACCAACCCCGCCCATCCACCCTTCCTCGACCCCGAGGAGCCGATCCTCATCGGGGATAACTGGTACATCCCCCGCGAGCACTTCGACGGGCTCGTCTACCTCGAGAATTCACCTTCGATGACCCCGTTCTGGGTGCCCTGCAACAACTGACGCTTCCCGGCATGCGGCCCTTCCCCCTCTCCCGGACGGGATGGGGAGTGCGGGTGGGAGAGGGGGTGGGTCTACGTCGCGACCAACGCCTGGCGAAAACGCCTGCGCCGGGGGTGGCCGAGAAGCGGGCCGGCCAGCACCCGGATCAAGGAAAGAGAACCGGCTCAGGAGCGTCCTGGTGGCTGAGCGGAGCCGGCTCCCCCGGGCCCCAGGTTCGCAGACGTTGCCAGATGTGGAGAAGGCAGAAGTAGGCTGGCCCGGCATCCAGTCCTGGATCGGTTTCCAAAAGCTCATCGAGCCTGTGCTCAGCCTGATGGCAGAGTTCTGCGATCCGCAGGAGGACGGCTGCGCGCTGTCGCCTCGATCTGGCTTGCGGGAACACGTCGCGGATATAGCGGAAGATGCCGACGAACAGCGGCAGAAGCCTGGGAGAAGGATCCGGAGCATGGACGGCACCTGTATAGCCCCACCAGGTCGCTCCTGCCTGCGCGGCCGCCTGCCCCAGATCCGCGGCTGTGTGACAAGCGAAGGCAAAGACTGTCCGCAGGCCGAGGAGAGCTGCATCCTCGCGGAGCAAGGCAGCTCCGCCCCCTTGAGCCAGAATCGCATCGCGGCGCCCGTGCGACATGGCGAAGACCGGCGCGTCGATTGCGGTCAAAGCTGCCAAAAGCGCTTCACGGGTTGCATCCCGAGCCAGCAGGGCGTGGCAGCCTTCAGGGCGAATCTGCTCGGCGACGGCCAGATTCGCCTCGGTCTCCGGATCGTATCCGGGCACGAAGACGATCACTGGGATGTTGAGCGATTTGCCTTGCGCAGGAGGAAGTCGCGGGAGATGCGCAGGAGGTCCGAGGCGTATTGCCGTCCCACCTCGTCTCCCTCCTCGACGAGGCGACGCAGCTTATCAGCGGTGTATTCGTCCCCGGACGAGGTGCGCCAGACGACGGTCTTGGAAGGGATTTCGCGGACCAGTCCGGCGATGATGTCGCGGCTGAAGTTGCGCGCCACACCTTCCATGAGAGGTGACGTCGGCACCCCGAGCAGACGGCTCATTCCCTCCAGGAAGATACGGAGCGAAGGCGACCTGGCGGCGGCGCGGCCGATCTCGACTTGGCGGATGAATCCCCATTTCGAGCTGGGCCCAAAGACATACTGGGCCAGCTGCTTGGGATCCGGGATCTCCTCCGGGAGGGGGAGCCGCCGGACGATGCGCTGTACGTCCTCATCGGGACTGGCATACGCCTGAGCAACATCATCATCGGCAAAGAGCCACGCCTCGATGGTGGGAACTGCACAGAACACATCGAAGGGAGGATTGCCGAGTTGCTCGCGCGCTCGGGCTTGGGCGTCGGGCACACTGAGCTCATCGAGATCCACAAGTACCGCACATTGCCCTGGCGCAGCATCGGCAAATTCCTCGGCAATACGGGCGGCGCCGTACTTTGCTAGTCCGACCACGATGTTGACACGGTCAACAGGAAATTGCGCCGCCGCTAACACTCCCTCGACGATCCGCTCGTCGGTCGGCCCCTCGACGACCAAAATTACCGCATCGGGGCGGAGATCCTGAGCCGTGCGGGGAGCGTGAGCCAGCGATGCCATAAACGGAGGTTATCACGGAAGCTCTCCGGATCGCATTACATCTCGTGCAAATGAGGAAAGACGCCGGCAGGAGACCGGCGTAGTGGGGAAGCGAATCGGACGTGTAGGCTAGTGGCCGGGCTTCTGGATGCCCGCCTTGAGACTCGTCTTGACCATCATGGCTCTCACCTCCCTTCCCCGGGTCTACGGAGCCACGGCGGCACCAGATGAGAGGGAGTGATATCGTTGAGCCTTCGTTCGCCATTGCAGAGCCGGACCGAATGGCCGATCGCGCCGCAGACACCGAGCAGATCCTTGCAGAGATCCAGGCGGGGCATGCCGTCGAGGAGAGCTTCCGCCGCCTCTGCGACCTCTACCACCGCCCGCTTCTCCACTTCTTCTCCCGGCGCGGGTTCCCTCCCCAGGACTGCCTCGATCTAACCCAGGAGACATTCGTTGGGATCTATCGAGGTATCGGCTCGTTCCGCCGCGATGCGCGGTTCGAGACCTGGCTGTTCAAGGTGGCGACCAATGCATTCCGCAAGCGCCTCCGCCTGGGGGTAGCGGACAAGCGGGCCGGCCGGGAGGTGCCGATCGAGGATTCCGAGGGAGAGCCGCTCGACCTGCCGGCCACGGGCACCCCGCTCCCTGGCGAGGAGCTGTTGCGCCAGGAGCGCTCGCGAGTGTTGCGGGAGGGGATCGAGAAGCTGCCGGAGCAGATGCGGAAATGCCTCATGCTCCGGGTGTACCATGATCTGAAATATCGGGAGATCGCGGTGTTGATGCGTTTGTCGACGGAAACCGTCAAGGTCCACCTCTTCCAGGCACGCCGGCGCCTGCAGCAGGAGCTGGGCCCATATTTCGAGAGCCCTCTCGCCCGGCTCGATGAGGGGGCGGCATGAACGGGCCGGACCGGGAGCTACGTGACGCGGTCGAGGCCCTGGCCCTGGAGCGAGGCTCCGGCGGACACCTCGACGCCGACGAGCTCGCCGCCTACCACGCCGGCGGGTTGCCGCCCGAGGAGGAGCGGCGAGTCCAGGACCACCTCGTCGCCTGCCGCGAGTGTGCCGATCTCCTGCTCGATCTCGACGGGCTCGGAGACGCCAGCTTCGGCGCGGACGAGGATCTCCCTCCGAATGCCGCCGAGACGGTCTGGGCAGGGGTTCGCGAGCAGATCCGGCGGGAAGAGCCCGCTCGCCCGGCCACCGTCGTCTCTCTGGAGTCGCGGCGCGCCCGGCCTGCGGTGGCGCCGCGCTGGTGGCAGGCTCTCGCCGCCTCGCTGTTGATCGCCACGGTCGGCCTCTCGGTCTGGGTCGCCTCGCTGCGCCGGACCGTCGACGAGCTGTCCCGGCCGCAGGTCAACGCCCCGGTGCTGGACCTCTATCCCGAGGGCAGGGCGCGCCGCGGCGTCGCCACGAGCACGCCCGAGGTGCCGCCGGACGCCCGGTTGTTCACGTTGATCCTCAGCCCCGCGCAGAGGGGGGCTTGGGAGGATTACGAGGCGGAGATCTCGGATGCAGACGGCGCCGTGGTCTGGACGGCACGAGGGCTACGGCCGAACGCGTTCGGCTCCTTCAGCCTGACCCTGCCGCGGAAAGCGCTCGGCGCCGGAGAGCATCGGCTCCGGCTCTTCGGGCTCTCCAGGAACACGAGAGAGCCGATCGGCGAATATGTCCTGCAGCTCCCACCTTCGTAGGACGCGGGCCCTGGCGCTCGCCGGCCTGACCCTGGCGGCCTGCCGGGCGCCCGGGACGGAGCCATCAAAGACCACACCGGCCGAGGCCCGGATGCTCGCCCTCGTGCCCGGGACCCTGGTCCAGATGGGGCTGCGAGGCGGCCAGGCTCACGCCTACCTGCTGGATCTGGCCGCTGGAGACTACGCCGGGTTGATCGTGGATCAGCGGGGGATCGACGTGGCCGTGAGCCTCCAGGGCCCGGACGGCCGGCGCCTCGCGGCGATCGACAGCACCAACGGCTCGCAGGGTCCCGAGCCCCTTCCCGTCGTGGCCGTGGTCGCGGGGATGCATCGTCTGGAGATTCGGTCTCCCGACGTCCGTGCCGCCCCTGGACGCTACGCCGTGCGGCTGGACGTCCTGCGGCCGGCAGCCGCGCGGGACCGGACCCGGGTCGCCGCCGAGCGGACCTTCGCCCAGGGTGAGGAGCTGCGCCTGCGGGACGACCCACCGTCGCTCGCGGCGGCGGTGGAGCGAGAGGAGAAGGCCCTGGCCCTCTTCCGGCAGATCGGCCAGCGCGACCGGGAGGCAGAGGCTCTCTTCAGCCTCGGCCGGACCCATGCCTCCCTGGGAAACAACCGGGAGGCCGCGGATCACTACCGGCAGGCCCTGGCGCTCTTTCGCGAGCTTGGCGAGGAGGCCCGGGCCGGCGTCGCGTTGAACAACCTCGGCCATATGTACCGCTCCCTCGGGAATCCCCAGGCGGCTGTCGAGTGCTATCGCGAGGCGCTCCGCCTCCACCGCCGCTTCAACAACCGGTTCGAGCAGGCGATCACCCTGAACAACATCGGCCGCGCCTCGCTCGATCTGGGAGAGACGGAACGGGCGCTGACCGCCTTCGAAGAGGCGCTCGCGGTCTGGCGCAAGCTGGGGGACCGGGGCAACGAAGGGTTGACGCTCAGCAACTCAGGAAACACATACATCATCCTGGGTCAGCCGGAGAAGGCCATCGATCATCTCGTCCTGGCTCTGCGGCTCCTCGAATCGGCCGACCGCGTCCGCGAAAGGGCCATCGCTCTGGCCCTTTTGGGGCAGGCGCGTGCCCTCGCCGGCCGGTCTCGGGCCGAGGTGCTGGAGGCCTACGAGCGTGCCCTTCACCTCCAGCGGCAGATCGGAGACCGGCTGGAGCAGGCGATCACCATGCACAACCTCGCCTGTTTTCATAATCAACTCGGGGAGCGGCGCAACGCCCGGCGCGCCTTCCACGCGGCGCTCGTCACCTTTCGCGAGCTGGGAGACACGAATAGCGAGGCCACGGCGCTCAACAATCTCGGTATGACCGATCTTGATCTCGAGCGAACCGATGCGGCGGTCCTGTCGTTTTCCCGCGCTCTGCGGCTGTCCACAGCCAGCGGCGACCTCGAGACCCAAGCGCAGGCCCTCTTTGGCCTTGCCAGTGCCCGGCGCCGCCAGGGAGAGCTGACGGCGGCGCTCCAGGCCGTCGAGCCGGCGCTCGCCCGGATCGAATCGCTGCGCGGCAAGCCTGCCAGCCCCGAGTTGCGCTCCACGTTCCTCGCCTCCAAACAGGACTTTTTCGAGCTCTACGTCAGCCTTCTGATGGAGCTCCACCGCCGCGAGCCCGGCTCGGGCTACGATGCACGGGCACTCGCGGTCAGCGAGGAGGCGCGGGCACGCAGCCTTCTCGACCTCCTGACCGAGGCTCGGGCCGACCTGCGGCGCGACGTCGACCCCGCCCTCCTGGCGCAGGAGGCCGAGCTGACGCGCCGGATCGAGATGGCGGACCGCCGGCGCCAGAGCCTCGTGGTCACCGGCGCCGCCGTGGCCCGGCTGGAAGCCGCGGAGACCGATCTGCGGGGACTGCTGGCCCGTTTCGACAGGCTCCAGTCCAGGATCCGCCTGGCGAGCCCCGGCTATGCCGCCCTGGTCCAGCCGCGCCCCCTCTCCCTGGAGCAGATCCAGAAACGGGTTGTCGACCGCGACACGCTGCTCCTCGAATACGCCCTGGGCAGGGAACGCAGCTTTCTCTGGGCCGTCACACCCGGCGGGATCGAGAGCTTCGAGCTGCCGCCGCGAGCCGCGATCGAGGAGGCTGCCCGCCGCTCCTCGTTCCTGCTCGCCGCCAGCGACCAGCGGCTGGCCCGGGCCCAGGCGGACGCCGCGCTCGCCGAGCTCTCCCAGATCCTGCTCCAGCCGGTCGCCCATCTGCTGACTCCCGGACGCCGATTGCTGGTCGTCCCCGATGGAGCCCTCCACTACATTCCGTTCGGAGCCCTGCCGGTCGCGGGAGGCCAACCGATCGTCCTCCAGCACGAGGTCGTGAGCCTCCCCTCCGCTTCGACGCTGACCCTGCTGGCGAGAGAGCCCGGACGCCGGGACGTGCCGGGAGTGTTGGCCGTGCTTGCCGACCCGGTCTTCGACATCGCGGACCCGCGGGTGCCGGGGATGATGCAATCGCCATCGGCGGGACCTGCCGTCGGATCCTCCCTTCCGCTGGACCGGCTGCTCTATTCTCACGCCGAGGCGGCGGCGATCCTGTCGCTCGCCCCCCCGCGGCAGACCCTCTCGGCCCTCGGCTTCGAGGCCAGCCGCGAGACCGTCCTAAGCGGAGCGCTTCGCGGCTACCGGATCGTCCACTTCGCGACCCATGGCATCCTCGACGCGGAGCACCCGGAGCTCTCGGGGATCGCTCTCTCCAGGGTCGACCGGCAGGGACGGCCACGCAACGGGTTCCTCTATGCCCACGAGATCTATCGGCTGGACCTCCCGGCGGACCTGGTCGTTCTTTCGGCGTGCCAGACGGCCCTCGGCCGGGAGATCCGCGGCGATGGGCTGGTCGGCCTGACCCGGGGCTTTCTGTACGCCGGAGCCCGCCAGGTCCTGGTCAGCCTGTGGCCTGTCGACGATCGGGCAACCGCCGAGCTGATGCGCCGCTTCTACCGCGAGATGCTCGGCGCGGGAAGGCCCCCGGCTGCGGCCCTGCGCGCCGCCCAGGTCTCGATGTGGCAGGAGGACGCCTGGAGGTCACCCTACTACTGGGCGGGATTCATCCTCCAGGGCGACTGGCGGGCGGGCGGCCATAAACCTTTTCGCCAAGCCGGGATCTTTCCCAGCATCGAGAACCCGAAAGATCGTCACAGGAGGATGAGATGACCGTCAGAATGGACACCCCGCAGTCCAATAGCATTCCCAACAAAGAAGACCTCGACCTGGCCATCGCATTCTTCGCAGCGGGCTTTGCCACCGGCAAGGCATACGCCCTGTTGAGCCAGAGGTTGCAGCAGGACCCCAGGAAGGTCGACGAGATCTTCAAGCAGGTCATGACCACCCTGACGGGTGGTACCGCCGACAGCGGCAACCGGACTCAACAACCGCCCGGTGGCGGCGAAGACGGGACCACCACCCCACCGCCGTTCAAGCCGCGCCGTCCGCGACAGCACGGCCGCGGCGAAACGAAAAGGCGCGAGGGTAGGAGCTCCGGCAATACCGGCGAGGCGCAGCAGCCCGCGGCGTAGCGGCGAGCACGCCTGTCGGCACCCTGCGCAGGCGCCGCCGGAATGGCCCCTCCGGCGGCGCCTGTTCTACTCTTCAGGCCGTCCTGACGGCAGCCCCGGTCCCCGGCGAAGCCGCTGATATACTGCCTTCCCCACGACCTCAGCCGGTCGCTGGCAACCGCAGGCGTCCTCCAGGAGGAGAGCTTCCTTGTCCACCTCTGAGCACCACAACCGCGACAACTATCACCGGGTCATCATCCTCGGCTCCGGACCGGCCGGGCTGACCGCGGCGTTGTACGCCGCCCGGGCAGACCTCGCTCCGCTGGTCCTCGAGGGCAATCAGCCCGGCGGGCAGCTCACCATCACCACCGAGGTCGAGAACTACCCCGGCTTCCCCGAAGGCATCCTCGGGCCGGAGCTCATGGACCGCATGCGCGAGCAGGCCCGGCGCTTCGGCGCCAAGGTCAAGTTCCAGCTCGGCACTGAGGTCGACCTCGACCAGCGGCCGTTCACCATCCGTACCGACGAGGACACCTACCGGACCGACGCTCTCATCATCTCAACCGGCGCCACCGCCAAGCTCGGCAACGTCCCGGGCGAGCAGGAGCTGATGGGCTACGGCGTCTCGGCGTGCGCCACCTGCGATGGCTTCTTCTTCCGCGACAAGGAGGTGGTGGTCATCGGCGGCGGCGACTCGGCCATGGAGGAAGGGACCTATCTGACCAAGTTCGCCAGCAAGGTCACCATCATCCACCGGCGGCGCGATCTGCGGGCCTCCAAGATCATGCAGGACCGCGCCTTCGCCAATCCCAAGATCGCCTGGATCTGGGACTCGGTGGTGACCGAGATCGCCGGCACCCGGGAAAAAGGGATCGAGGGCGTCAAGCTGCACAACAAGGCGACCGAGCTCGACTCCTTCTATCCGACCCAGGGCGTCTTCTACGCCATCGGCCACAAGCCGAATACCGAGCTCTTCCGCGGCAAGATCGAGATGAACGACGTCGGCTACATCAAGGTGGCCGAGCCCACGACCAAGACGAGCCACCCCGGCGTCTTCGCCTGTGGCGACGCGGCGGACCCGATCTACCGCCAGGCCGTCACCGCCGCCGGCACCGGCTGCCGGGCGGCCATCGACGCAGAACACTGGCTCCAGGAGCTTCACGACTGATGTCCAAAGCCCAGCACATCCAGACGCTCGGCGCCCTCAAGGCGAGCGGCTACCGGCCGCGCTCGGTCAAGATCGAGATCCGCGACAACCTCCGGGCGCGCCTGAAGAGCGGTGCGCCGCTCTTCCCCGGCATCCTCGGCTACGACCGCACGGTCATTCCGGCCGTGGTCAACGGCCTGCTCGCCGGCCATGATTTCATCTTGCTCGGACTGCGGGGACAGGCGAAGACCCGCATCCTGCGGGCGCTGACCACCCTGCTCGACCCCGAGGTCCCGGTGCTCGCCGGCTCGGAGCTCAACGACGACCCGCTCGCCCCGATTTCCATCCCCGGCCAGCGCCTGATCGCCGAGGCAGGCGACGACGTTCCCATCGAATGGCTGACCCCCGAGCAGCGCTACAACGAAAAGCTGGCGACGCCGGACGTCTCGATCGCCGACCTGCTGGGCGACATCGATCCGATCAAGGCAGCGACCCGCAAGCTCACCTTCGCCGACCCGGAGGTGATCCACTTCGGCATTATCCCGCGCACCAACCGCGGCATCTTCGCCATCAACGAGCTGCCGGACCTCGCGCCGCGCATCCAGGTGGGTTTATTCAACATTTTGGAAGAGCGGGACCTGCAGATCCGCGGCTTCCCCGTGCGCATCCCGCTCGACATCCTGATGGTCTTCTCGGCCAACCCGGAGGACTACACGAACCGCGGCAGCATCATCACGCCGCTCAAGGATCGCATCTCGTCGCAGATCCTCACCCACTATCCGGGGGACGCCCAGATCGCCGCCGACATCACCCGCCAGGAAGCCTGGACAGAGCGCGACACGCCGAACGTGAAGGTCCCCGAGGACATCCGCCTGCTGGTCGAGGAGATCAGCTTCGCGGCGCGCGAGAGCGACCTCGTGGATCAGTCCTCGGGCGTCAGCGCCCGGGTTGCGATCTCGGCCATGGAGCTGCTGGTGTCGAACCTCGAACGGCGCGCCCTGGCGACCGGCGACGGGCCGGTCTACCCGCGCCTCTGCGACCTCCAGATGCTCCTGCCGGCCATCACCGGCAAGGTCGAGATGGTCTACGAGGGCGAGCAGCAGGGCGCCGAGGTCGTGGCCCGCCGGCTCCTCGGTCAGGCGATCAAGAAGGTCTTCGACCGCACGTTCCCTGAGATCGGCAAGGAGGTGGGCAGCGGCGGCGAGGACGACCGGGGTCCCTACTCGCGCATGATCCGCTGGTTCGCCGAAGGGAACTCGGTGACGGTCTCGGACGAGCAGCCGTTCGCCGCCTATGAGACCGAGCTCTACCGCGTCCCCGGCCTCAAGGACTTGGCGGTACGCCACGCCGGCAAGTCTGCTCCGGAGCGGGCCCTCGCGGCCGAGATGGTGCTCGAAGGGCTCCACCAGCACCTGAAGCTCGCGCGCAACGACATGGACAGCCAGGTGAGCTATAAGGAGATGGTCAAGTTCCAGCTCCTGAAGCCCCACCGCGGCCCCAGCCGCAGCGGACGCGACCGGGGAGACGTCAACTAGAGCCGACCATGCGCCACCAGTACCTCTACCTCGACCCCGAGCTGATCCAGGCCATCCTCGCCGGGCTCGACCTGCTGCGGCTGTTCAACCAGCTCGTGCTGGCGAGCGGCGGCGACGTCGAGGAGGCGATGGACTGGATGCGCTACCTCCAGCAGCAGGGGCACATCCCGGAGGAGATCGATCTCGAGGCCTTCTTCGCGAGCCTGGAGGAGGAGCAGCTCATCGGGCGGGACGGTGAGGGCGGCATGCAACTGACAACCGGCGGCGAGCGGCGGATCCGGCGCAGCGCCTTCGAGGAGGTTTTCCAGAGTCTGAACCGCTCGGGTCCCGGCTATCACCCCATCCAGACCGCCGGCGAAGGGATCGAGCGGCTCCCTGAGACCCGTCCCTATAAATTCGGTGACGACATCCACCTGCTCGACTCCGCGCGCTCGCTCCAGAACGCCATGCGGCGGAGCCATGGAGACCTCGACCTCCAGGAAGAGGATCTGGAGGTCTTCGAAACCGAGCACCTGACCTCCTGCGCCACGGTCGTGGCAATCGACATCAGCCACTCGATGATCCTCTACGGCGAGGACCGCATCACACCGGCGAAGACCGTGGCCCTCGCCCTGACCGAGCTGATCACCACCAAATATCCGAAAGATCACCTTTCCGTGATCCTCTTCGGAGACCGCGCCGAGGCGGTGCCGCTGACCGAGATCCCCTACATCCAGGCTGGCCCGTACCACACCAACACCCGCGAAGGCCTACAGCTCGCGAGGAGCCTCCTGGCCCGCCAGAAGCAGCCCAACAAGCAGATCTTCCTGATCACCGACGGCAAGCCTTCCGCGATCACCGAAAACAACCGCATCTACAAGAATCCCTTCGGCCTCGACATGCGGATCGTCAACCTCACCCTGGAAGAGGCCGACGCCTGCCGCCGCCAGAAAGTCGTCATCACCACCTTCATGCTGGCGACCGATCCCATGCTCACCCAGTTCGTCGAAAAGCTGACCCAGATCAACCGCGGCCGAGCCTATTTCGCCAGCCCCTACAACCTCGGCGAGTTCATCCTGGCGGACTACATCAGGAACCGGCGGCGGCGGGTTCGGTAGAATCGAGAGCCGTCGCATGAAATCACACATCCCCCGCGACCAGCTCGCCGAATTCTGCCGGCGTAACCACATCCGTAAGCTGAGCCTTTTCGGCTCGGTACTTCGATCGGATTTTCGCCCTGACAGCGACATAGACGTGCTCGTCGAGTTCGAGCCAGAACATGTCCCCGGTTTCGGCTTCATCCGCCTGCAAGAGGAGCTTTCGACCATTCTGGGTGGCCGGAACGTGGATTTGGTTACGCCAAAATTCCTCAACCGCCGGATCCGGGATGAGGTCCTGAGAAGCTCCGAGGTCCAGTATGCCGCCGAAGGATGATCGGCTCTACCTCCTATGCACCGCATTATCGAAGAGCAACGAAACACTCTCAACGCGCTCTGCGACCAATTTGCAGTCCGCAGGTTCGAGATCTTCGGCTCGGCCGCCACGGATCGCTTCGACCCGGACCCGAGCGATCTTGACTTCCTGGTAGAGTTTGCGCCCGGCTTGCCGAACGAAATGGCGGATCGCTATTTCGGCTTGCTGGAGGCTCTCGAGATCCTCTTTGCCCGCCCGGTCGACTTGGTGATGATTCCAGCGATCAAGAATCCCCACTTCCGGCAGGGTATCGAACGGTCGCGGACTCTGCTCTATACAGCTTGAGGGCTCGTATACGTCCTTAGGATTTACCGGAGCGCCGTGTCGAGGACGAAAGAGCGGATCAAGAATCCGCCCTGGGAGAGTTCGGCAGCCTTCTCTTGGAGGTGCTCTCTCACCTGCTGGAGGGACCACTTCGGCGTGTCGCCTTTTCGGTAGTCCTCATTGTCCCATGCATCGCAGAGGAACCAGCCGACAAGATAGAGACCGTGCCAGCAATCACTCTCCGCAAGGTAGCGATCAACGAGTTGCTCCTTCATTGCCGTCATCAGCTTCTTGTTCCAGCAGCCCTTCACCTCGATGACCACAGAGATCCGTTGTGGTTCTCCGCTCCGAGGCTGACGGACGATGGCATCGACCTGGATGTCAGTCTCCTGGCCTTGGCGGATCTCCTTCCCCAGACTTCGGCGGATCTCGACCTCTCGATTCAGGACGATACTCTTCCCCTGCAGGTCATCTTCGAGGCGAGATTTGATGAAATTGGAAAACTCTTCCTCGTCTTTAGGTCGCCAGCGCACGCCGCCTTGACCCTCCGGCCACTTGTTCCACAAGAAATCGATAAGAGGGGTATGGCCCCGCAGCTTCTTCTGCAACCTCTCAAGGGACTCCATGATGACAGCGAGAAGCTGCTCTCCGCTGTCCACGAGGCGCGAATCCCGACGTCGCGCCATTTCGAGAATCGTTGCCGGCCCAGGAGGAGTCCAGGTTTGTTGCAGCGAAGCCCGCTGAGCTTCTGCGAGCATCCATTTGAACCCGAGGTCGTCGGGTTGAAGGCGAGCCAGGTGCTGTAGAGCCTGGAGAGCTTTCGGAGTTCCTGCCTCCTGCAGGTAGTTGAAGAGCCGCCCCCGAAAGACCCCGGCGATATTGCGCGGGCTAGGCAGGACGCCGGGCCTAAACCGCGTAGCCTCGGGGAAAGTTTGCCTGAGCCAGAAGCAGATTTCGCCCAACTGCGGTCCTAAGAACTTTGTAAGGCGCCCCTGGTCGAACTTGGCGTACAGATAACTGACTGCCTGTTCCGCAAATTTGTCTTGAAGCGAGGTCAAAGAGGTAATGCGATTCCAGACCGTTGTCCACGCATTGTCTTCGACGAACAGAAGGCTCAGTGCCACCCGAAGCTGCTTCTCTTGGTCTTCCAGTTCAATGGGAACGGGACCATCGAGCCATTGCAGGGCCCACTCCTGGGCTTGTTCCGATTCTCTCGCGAGGAGAATCTCCATCAAGTAGGCGCTGAATCCCGGCTTCATCTCGCCGCTCCTCAGCTTTTCGATTAGGAGAAACTCGATCCGATCGTTCCAGCATTCCTGGAGCTGGGTGTCGAGGTTCGGGTGTTCGTTGGCGTCGGCCGCCCGATTCTGTTCGTCGATCGCCTGGGAAATTTTCTTCACCACAAGATCGGGAGCCTTCTGCGAAACCAGGCGAAGAAGTTCTGCATAGGGTTCAGCTCCTTCGTCCACGAGCCCCGGTTTTTTCACTATGATGGGTGTCCACTTCTGGACAACATCTTGGCTCAAATGGTTGCAGAAATCTGGAGCCTCCGAGCTTGCCAGATAGAGGGCGCGAAAGCTGGCAAGCTCGATACTATTGAAGCTTCTCCTCATTGAGCCGTCGCTCGGATCTTCTCCTCCTAGAATGTAGCGTTGAGCCTCGGTGACAACTCTCGCTCTGCGTTCCCCGTCGAGGTGCTGCCAGGTTCTATATTCGCGGATGTCGGCGCTCCACTCTTCTCGCTGTAAGTCTCCCAGAAGCCCATCCAGGTGCCACCAAATGTCCTTTCCTCCGTCTCCGATCTCTTGTAGGGCGAGATTGAACTGTTGCAGTGAGGAAGCCCAAGGAAGAGTCTCTTCCTCCTTCACTGCGTCTGCGGTTAGCTCTGGAGACTGTTTCCATTCTTTCCGTTGCCATTCAGCCTCTGGGGAGTCCAGGGTGATTGGGCCAATCCAGAAGCGGAGTTCCTGTGCAAGGACTTTGTTCTGAAGGGCGGCTTCGAGAACAGGGGTCCAGTAACGGTCGATGTCGGTGAAGAAGAGCTCTTGCACCAGGAGTGACCACTTTTTCTGCTCTGCATCTGTAGAAGCGGTCAAGACCTGCTGCAGGAGCCACGAGAGGTCGTCCTCTCGGAAGCGGCGGACGATCCGGAGTCTCTGTAAAGATCGAGTATCGGAAGCGTGCTCAACGAGGGCTTGGATAAGAAGATGCCGCTTCCAGACATCCTGAAGGGGTTTGTCTTCGGTCTCATCGAAGAGGTCTTCGTCCCAGAGGGAATGCTGAGCCTCCAAGCGCACCGCCATCACTCCGACGAGGGGTGCAAGGATTGTCGGATCGTCGACATACCTGCACGCCACCTTCATGATGTTGTCCGCAGCCGCGCTGAGAGGAGAGCGTTTGCTACGCTGACCTTCCTGCTCGCCTGCCCAGGCGAGCGCCTGGGGGATATCGCTGGGACGAAGGCCTTGGGCGAGCTCATGCTTGAGGAACGCCCAGTATGCACCGATGAGAGAAGACTTGGGTACCATGAGATGTCTGGTGAGATCCTCAAAGGAAAGGAGATCGGGCCAGACCTGGCTCAGCAAGGCTCCCCTGATCTCGTCATCATCGTCTTCCTGAAGGTCGGTACCGAGAAGCGTAGCAAGTCGTTGCCGGGTTCCGTTGTCGCCGATCCCTCGAAGTGCGCGGATCGACTGGACGCGTGTCGGTTGGTGGGCGGATCTATCTAGCGCAAGCTCCAGAAGAGTCTCTCGGAGGTGGGTGACACGGCAAGCCCCGGCAATGCCGATGGCCACCCTGCGGACAACCGGGTTTGCCGTTCGGTCCCGGATATAGGGTTCCAACTGACTCGCGAGGTCGGGGTGATCCAGTTTTCCAAGGCTTCTCCTGACCTCGGCGTCTCTGTCTGTGAGCTTCAGCTCGGCGATGAGCTTCAGGAACGAGGCCGTGAGTGCGGACTTCTGGCGTGAATCCCATACGCTCGCTTCGCTGCGGAGTAGGACGTGGGGGCTGTCCTGGACCAACTCGTCGAAGAGAGAGGGATCCATGTTGACCAGGCAGACGGTAGCCTGCACAAGCTGAGGGATGACAAGCCTTGAGCTGTAAGGGTGGGTGACAAGGGAGATCTTTTGCTCAGTATCGAAGCCGTGGCGGATCACATATCTGGCGGCGAGAAACTCGGCATAGGTCTGATGCGCCCAACCGAGCCGAAGGGCCACGAGCCGAGAACAGCCCTGTGTCGAGGGTTTCACGGATGGCATCCAGCGTCATCTCCACAATCTGCCTGTTTTCCTCCTCGGATCCACCCAAGGCTTCCTGGATCGAGAGATCACCGTCGATCCGGTCGGCAGGAGCTCCCTGCGACATGGCTGTACGGCCAGCGAA
The DNA here is from genome assembly GCA_963842525.1 of uncultured Holophagales bacterium. Taxonomy (GTDB): domain Bacteria; phylum Acidobacteriota; class Thermoanaerobaculia; order Multivoradales; family UBA5704; genus UBA5704. The sequence goes on along the minus strand of CAWJGT010000003.1, from coordinate 833,875 downwards.
GACGGTCAACGCAGCGAGTCGCCCCGCAACAGCCAGCCGCTGATCGGGAGTGAGCTTGCCTGTCCGGCTTGTCTCGACGCGGCTGGGGTTGGTCTCCGTGCAGAGCCAACGACAGCCCTCAAGATAGATAGCTCCGATCTGATCGGGAAGACGGCGATCTCTCCGGAACTTTTCGAGAAGGAAGCGGAGAGTCAAGGGCTTGATTGCGAAGGGCACTGCCTTGCGGGAGATCACCTCGCTAAGGAAAGCCTCCGCTTGGAGGCCGGAGGCTGTCGCTGCCGCTTCGACGTCCTTCCTGCGGAGGGGCAGCAGTTCGAAGACACCAAACTGCTCCGGGCTCCAGAGTCGCGCGAGGGCTTCTTCGAGAGACGGAGGCCAGACGGCTGTGCGGCAGGCGATCCGGAGCCAGAGCCGATCGACAGGGTAGCGGCCGAGCCTTGAGGAGAGCAGGTTTGCCACCGTCTCAACGCGAAGCATGCACTCATCCAAGCTGTCCAACGAGAGGAGAAGGTCGTGAGAGCCGGTCACCCACTCCCGGAGCTTGGGATTGTCAAACAGGTCTTGAACGAGAAGGCTGTCGCTGCTGTAGTTGTTCAGGTTGAGCTCCAGCACCTGCGCGGCACCAGGAGCGGAGACTCCTTGCCGGTTTACACGTTCCAACTCGGTGCTCTTGCCGATGCCCGGCTCGCCGAGCAGCACGGCACACCGGCGGCCTGAGACGGATTCAAACGGGAGAGCATAGGGATTGCGCAAGGAGCCGAGCCTGCCTTCCGGGTCGGCCAGAAAGCCGTCGTCGTCCAGGACGAGATGACCGTCCCTGGGCACCCAGAAGCGGGTCCAGGCGAAATGGGGAGGCGCAGCACTCATACCACGCCATGATACCGTATGTGCTACCATGTCGACTGTGCGGGTGGTGCTGGATACCAACGTCCTCGTGTCGGCGTTTCGTTCTCGCGAGGGCGTGGCATTCCGGCTCGTCTCGCTGCTGAGGGAGGGGCAGTTCGAGATCTGCGTCTCGGTGCCGCTAGTTCTGGAGTATGAGGATGTGCTGCATCGCGCGACGGACCTGGGAGAGGAGGAGATCCTCTCGATCGTCCGGTACCTTTGCTCGGTCGCGCACCGGCAGAAGATCTTCTTCCTCTGGCGACCGAGCCTGCCTGATCCCAAGGACGATATGGTTCTGGAGCTTGCCGTCGCCTCTCGGGCTAGGTATATCGTCACCTTCAACGAAAAACACTTCGCGGCGGCCGGACGCTTCGGGATTCAGGCAGTGACGCCCAAAGCGTTCCTCGATGTCATCGGAGGTTGACCATGGCGACTCTCAGCATCCGCCTTCCGGACTCGCTCCACCGGCAGCTCAAGGGCCTTGCGAAGAAGGAAAAGATCTCGATCAACCAGCTGATCAGTACGGCGGTGGCGGAGAAGATGTCAGCACTGATGACGGAGGACTACCTGGAAGCCCTGGCCCGGCAGGGCAATCGCGAGGCCTTCGACCGTGTTTTCGCCAAGGTTCCTTCGGTGCCACCGGATCCCTGGGACCGTTGGGACGAGGAGACACCCTCAGAGGACGAGGCGGCCCATAGCGAGAAAAGATAAGGATCGAAGCCGACTCGACCGTATCCCCTACCCCTCCCCGGACCAGCTCGACATACTTGTCCGAGCCGACTCTGCGCCAGCGTGAGCTCACGCTGGGTTTGCGGAGCGTGCGCTGGGCCAGCGTCTCGGGACTCTGCGCCAGCGTGAGCTCACGCTGGGTTTGCGGAGCGTACGCTGGGCCAGCGTCCCGGGACTCTGCGCCAGCGTGAGCTCACGCTGGGTTTGCGGAGCGTACGCTGGGCCAGCGTCCCGGGACTCTGCGCCAGCGTGAGCTCACGCTGGGTTTGCGGAGCGTACGCTGGGCCAGCGTCCCGGGACTCTGCGCCAGCGTGAGCTCACGCTGGGTTTGCGGAGCGTGCGCTGGGCCAGCGTCTCGGGACGCTGCGCCAGCGTGAGCTCACGCTGGGTTTGCGGAGCGTACGCTGAGCCAGCGTCTCGGGACGCTGCGCCAGCGTGAGCTCACGCTGGGTTTGCGGAGCGTACGCTGGGCCAGCGTCTCGGGACGTTGCGCCAGCGTGAGCTCACGCTGGGTTTGCGGAGCGTACGCTGAGCCAGCGTCCCGGGACACTGCGCCAGCGTGAGCTCACGCTGGGTTTGCGGAGCCGACGCTGGGCCAGCGTCTCGGGTAGCCAGGGCCAGGCAGGCGGCGACAGAGCATTGCTTACCGCTTCGAGAGCTCAGGTCCGGCAGCAGGCCAAGCTGTCCTTCTACCAGAGCCGGGTTCGAACGCGATGTGTCCTTGACAGAAGGACACCTTGTCTCCGATCCTTCCACTGTCATGTCCCTCCATCCGGTGTTGCTCGAGAAACTCAACGCCACGCTCGCGGCGCCGCCCACGCCGCTCACCCGGCGCGATGCCCGGCTGCCGGCGGTGCCGGGCAAGGTGCATGCGGTCACCGGCATGCGCCGGGCGGGCAAGACCACGTTCTTGCGCCAGTTGCAGGCCGAACAGCAGCAGACTCTTGCTCCGGAGCGCGGGGTGTTCGTCAGCTTCGATGACGACCGGCTCGCCGATCTCGGGCTGGATCAGCTCGACCTGCTGCTGGAGGAGCACTATCGCCGTTACCCGGAGCTGCGCGGGCGAGAGACGGTGCACTGGTTCCTCGACGAAATTCAGCTCGTGAGCGGCTGGGAGCGCTTCGTGCGTCGAGTGCTGGATTCCGAGCGCGTTGAGATCGTGGTATCCGGCTCCTCGGCCCGGATGCTGAGCCGCGAGGTCCACACCTCGCTACGCGGGCGCGGGATGGAGACCACCATCCGGCCCTTCAGCTTCCGCGAGTTCCTGCGCCATCACAGGGAAGAGCCTAAGCAGGACGCAACACGCTGGACCGGCGCGGAGCGGTCTCTGGTCGAGAAACGGTTCCGCGAGTATCTGGTTGAAGGCGGCTTTCCCGAAGCCCAGCAACTCGCGCGGGGACTGCGGATCGAGCTGTTGCAGGGCTATGTGGACACGGTGCTCTTTCGTGATGTGGTGGAGCGCTACGGCATCTCGCAGGTCACGGCGCTACGCTGGCTCGTGCGCCAGTGCCTGCGCAATCCGGCTGGCGCCTTCAGCGTACACCGGCTCTACCTGGACCTCAAAGCCCAGGGCCACGGTGTGGCCAAGGACGCGGTCCACGCGATGCTCGGCCACCTGCTGGATGCGTTTCTGCTCAGCGCCGTGCCTCTCGCCACCGATTCGGAGCGGCGGCGCAACTCAAATCCGCGCAAGCTCTATCCGGTGGACCCAGGTTTGATCAGCGCCTTCGACGCGAGCGGCCGCTCAAACCTCGGTCACGCACTGGAGACCGTCGTGCTGATCGAGTTGGAGCGGCGCAAAGCCGAGGTGGGTTACGTGAAGACCGGTGGCGGCTTCGAGGTGGATTTCCATGCCCGCCATCTCGTCGGCGGCGAGGAGCTCGTGCAGGTTTGCGCTGACCCGGGGACCGAAGGCGCAATGGACCGGGAGCTGCGTGCGCTCCAGGAGGCCGCCGTGGAATATCCGAACGCAACGCAGCGCCTGCTCGTGCTTACCCGCGATCAGGCGCTGCCGAGGACGGCACCCGGCATCTTGGTGCAGCCCGCCTATGAGTGGCTACTGGACGGATGATTACAGGCCTCCTTCCTCTCCGGATCCCGTTCCCATACAGTACTCCTCACCATGCCGCCGCTGGAGTCGACCCTCCGGACCGCCGACGGGCTGGCCCTGGCCGTCCAGCACCACCTGCGTCCGGGCTGCCGCGCCGTGGTGGCGATCGCGCACGGCTACGCGGAGCACGTGGGCCGGTATGCCGAGCTCCTCGCGGCTTTGGACGCTGCCGGTTACGAATGCCATTTGCTCGACCTGCGCGGGCATGGCCGGTCCGAGGGCGTCCGTGGTTACGTCCGCCATTTCCGTGAGTATCTCGACGACTTCGACCTCTTCCTGGAGCGGATCAGCGAGGCCCGGCCCAAAGAGCCAGACCGGACGATCCCACCCTGGATCCTCGTGGGCCACAGCCTCGGCGGTCTGATCTCCCTCCAATATGTCCTGCGTCGCCCGAGCGCCTTCGCCGCGCTGGCCGTCAGCAGCCCCTTTCTCCGACCCGCGATCAAGGTCCCGCCGCTCAAGGCCGGGCTGGCGGCCGTCGTCTCTTTCCTGAAGCCCACGCACCTCGGGAAGAGCGAGATCGCCGCACGGTGGCTGAGCCACGACCCCGCCGTGGTCGCCGCCTACGAGGCGGACCCGCTCGTTTTCAAGACCCTCAATCCGCGCTGGTTCTTCGAGGTCCGCCGCGCCCAGCGGGAGGTCTTCGCGCGCGCCGGCGAGATCCGCCTGCCGGCCTTCTTCCTCCTCGGCAGCGACGACCCGATCGCCGACCCCGAGACCGCTCGCCGGGTCTACGAGCGGCTGGGCAGCGCGGACAAGCGCCTGGAGGTCTATCCGGGCTTCCTGCACGAGATCCTCAACGAGGTCGAACGGGCACGGGTGGTCCGCGATCTTCTCGCCTGGCTCGACGCACGGACCGATCGGGTCTCGAGTCCGTCCGCCACCTGGCCGGAGGGAGAGTAGCCGAAATTTCCCCTCATCCGGTTGCCAGGGCCGCTCCGTAGACTCTGGAAACAAAAGACCGAGGAGGTGAGCCCGTGGGACACAAGGAGACCGTCGAGGAGATGTACGCGGCGTTCGGCCGCGGAGACGTCGCAGCCATCCTGGACCGTCTGGACGAGTCGGTCGAGTGGGAATATGGAACGCAACCTTGGGATGGCCCGCCCTGGCTGCAGCCGCGGCACGGGAAGGCCGGCGCCGCCGAGTTCTTCGCCAGCCTGGGGGCTCTCGACTTCCATAAATTCGCCCCCAAGGCGATCCTCGAAGGCGACGGGCTGGTCGTGGCGCTCGTCGACGTCGAGGCCACGGTGACAGCGACGGGCACACGCGTCACCGAAGAGGACGAGATCCATATCTGGCACTTCGGCGGCTCCGGCCGGGTCACCAGGTTCCGGCACCGGGCCGACACCCACCTGCAGTGGCAGGCCTGGAAGGGGTGACGCCGTGACGGCGCACCCCTCGGGCGTCAGAAGCCGGACCGCCCCATCAGGCGGCGCCAGTCATCGAGCGAGCGGATGCGTAGATAGCGGTTGTGCGCCAGCTCGTCGCCGATCGTCGAGGTGGGCGTCGGGCCGTAGTTGTGCCCTGGATAGAGCACGGTGTCGGGCGGCAGCTTGGCGAGCTTGCCCGTGAGGGTGTGATACATCGCGTCGGGGTCACCTCCCGGGAGATCGACCCGGCCGCAACCCTGGACGAAAAGGGTGTCGCCCGCGACGAGGCGGTTGCCCAGGAGGAAGCACTGGCTGCCCGGATGTGTGCCCAGGAGTGTGGAGGAACTGGATCTCGATCTCTCCGATCCGGGTCCGGTCGCTGTCGTCTACGCGCCGCAGGTCGCTCTCCGCGACGCCGGTGACCTTCTTGAGACCCTCGGCCTCGTGCTTGTTGACGTAGATCGGGACCGCCGCCTGCTCCAGGAGCCGCGCGATCCCCTCGATGGAGTGCCCGAACAGGTCGCCGCCCACGTGGTCGGGGTGATAGTGCGTGACCAGGGCCCCGCGTATCGTGTAGCCGTCCGCCTCCGCCACGTCGAGCAGGCTACGGACATCCCACGCCGGGTCCACGACGAAGGCCTCCCGGCTCTGCTGGTCGCCGAGCAGGTACATGAAATTGGCCATCTGGCCGGCCACCGGATGGCGGGTGGCGACTTGGCGGCCGGCCAGGAGCTGCCGGAAGTAGAGACGGGAATCGAGATCTTCGCTCATGCGGGGATTCTCTCGCAATTTGCCCGGGAACGCGGATCGGGCCTCCTCCCTCTAAGGAAGGTAGAGCCCCTCAGCCTCTCCGAGGGATAGAATCGGCCCGTGCCCATGAAATCCGCGATCCGACCCAAGATCCACCTGCCCCTGTTGCCGTTGCTCCTGGGTGCTCTCCTCGCCGCCTGCGGCTCCGATGCGGGAGGGACGCCCGACCTGACGGTCCCCGAGCAGTTCGATGCCTGCGCAGTGCTCACCTCCCAGGAGGCCCGCGCCATCGCGGGCGTGCCCATCGCCGGTGTGAGCAGCATGCTCGACGACGCGGTGGGACGCAGCCGGCTCGAGTGCACCTACAACGCGGGCACGGTGGAGCACCCGAAGCTCTTGAGCCTCCTGGTGCGCCCCTCCCCCTCGGCCCGGGCGGCCGGGCGCGGGATCGAATCGAACCGGTCGTTCCTCCGGACACGAGCCCAGGACGACGTGAAGGACGTCTCCGGGATCGGCGACAAGGCGATCTGGGCGGGCGGAACCGCCCAGCAGCTCCATGTGTCCAAAGGAGCGGTCCAGCTCATCGTCACCATCCAGTCCGGCAAGGACCCCCTCGGCTCCGCCCGGCAGGTCGCCGAGAAGGCGTTCGCGGCGATGGAAGGGGCGGTGCGCCAGACGCCCTGATCCCACAGAGTTTTTCACTCCGCGGCTTGGAATTCCGGCCAATCCCTGACCGAGGGCAGCAACTGCCCGAGTTGCGAGGCGAAGTGGACCTGGACGGCCGGTATCGCCTCACCGATCTCGAGCCCGGGAGCTGGGAGGTGACGGCCAGTCTGCCTCTCGACGGCCACCCCTCCCTCGTGGACCTCGTGGCAAGCGGACGCGTGCAGGTGCCGCCGGACACCCGAGAGGCCGTCCTGGACCTCGACTTCGCAACCGGGGACCTCACCCTTTCCGGCCGCGTGCTGGACGGCCCCAACATGCCCCTGCAGGTCGCGCTCCTGCGCGACGGTAGGGTCTTGGCTTCCACGGTCCCTCCGCTCGACAGCGGCACGTTCCGCATCCCCAGCCTCCGGTCTGGCTTCTACCGGCTGCGTGTCTGGATGCCCGACGGCTCGGTCCTTTCCGAGCAGGACGTAATGCTCACAGCCGACCAGGAGGTGGTGGTCGAGCTCGGAGAGAAGGCTCCGTGACTGGACCATCGAGGCCTGAAGGCCAAGCCGACCGCCAAGAAGACGTCTGGGATTTTGGAGGAGCTCGCCGTCACCACATCCGGCTCGGGCTCCGGCTGACTCCCGCGGAACGGCTTCGCTGGTTGGAAAAGACCGTGGACGAGATGCGCGAGCTCCAGGGTCTTGCCCGGCAGGGCCGAAGGATCGGGGAAGCTCTGCGCTGAGGGGCACGTCTGCGATAGCCTCGGTGCATGCAGGCAGCAGCCAAGGGCACCCTGGTTCTCTGCGCCGCGCTCGTTCTGGTCGGAGCGAGCCCGCAAGCTTCGGCCCCCGCGATCCCCCTCGCGCCGGGGTTTTTGCGCGGGATCTCGTTCTCTCATGAGGTCGGCGGGCAGCACGGCTATGGCTCGGACACTGCCCGCGAGCAGCTCGCCCGCATCCGCGCCCTGGGAGCGAACGCGGTGGCGATCGTCCCCTACGCCTTCACCCGCGCCCCGGCCGAGCTCACCATCCGCTATCGCGGAGTCGACGAGACCGACGAGCGGGTGGCGCGGGCGATCCGCCAGGCGCACGAGCTGGGGCTGAAGGTCATGCTGAAGCCGCAGCTCTGGAGCCGCGGCGTCTTCACAGGGCACATCGTCTTCGCGAACGAAAAGGATTTCGATCAATGGTTCGAGGACTACCGGCGCTGGATGCTCCATCACGCCGGCCTCGCCCAGCGCGAGCGCGTGGACGCTGCTGGTGATCGGCACCGAGCTCGGAGGCGTCACCCGGCACCAGGCGGCCTGGCGGGGGCTGATCCGCGACATCCGCCGCGTCTATTCCGGCCCGCTCACCTACGCCGCCAACTGGGCGGACGACTTCGAGGTCATGCCCTTCTGGGACGCTCTCGACTTCCTCGGCCTCAACATGTACTACCCGCTCGCCGCGCCCGGCGAGAAGCCGAGCGCAAGCTCGAAGCGCCTGCGCGAGCTGCGGACAAAGCTCGCCGCCATGGCCCGCCGCCATCGCAAGCCCGTCCTCTTTACCGAAGTCGGCTATGCCGCAAGCGCCGCCGCCGCGGTCGAGCCCTGGAAGGAAGACAACGCGCCCCTCGATCCGGCGATGCAGGCCCGCTGTTACGAGGTGGTCTTCAAGGCCTTCTACCGCGAGCCCTGGCTGGCTGGCCTCTTCTGGTGGAAATGGCCCAGCCACGGCCAAGGAGGTCCGCAGGACGAATCCTTCAGCCCCCTCGGCAAGCCGGCGTTCGAGGTGCTGAAGGGGTGGTATGGGAAGCGGGACCGGCATTGAACCCAAGGCAGCATGCATGGGAAGATGTCCAGGGAGCAGACCATGGCAATACTGAGCATCGAAATCCCGGAAGGAGTTCTCTCCGCACTCCACCAATCCCTGGACGAGGTTGAAAAGGACGCGCGTCTCGCCATCGCAATCGAGTGGTACCGGCGCGGAGCCATCTCCCAAGGCCGCGCCGCGGAGATCGCCGGCCTCACCCGGGCAGACTTCATCGACGAGCTCGCCGCACGCAAGATCGACGTCATCCAGGTGGACCTCGAGGATTTGAAACGGGAGATCGGGCTTGGCTGAGGCGCCGGTCATCGATGCCTCACCCCTGATCCATCTATCCCGAGCCCGTCAGCTCGACCTCCTCAAAACCCTCGGACCTGCTGTTGCCATTCCGGCAACTGTCCTTGCAGAGATCCGGGCGAAGGAGTCGGACGAGACGGCCCAGGCTGTCGAGCACCACGCCTGGTTGACTCCAGTCCCCGACCCGCAGATCCCGCCGCAGATCACCAGCCTTGAGCTCGGAGCAGGCGAATCTGCGGTTCTCGCCTGGGCGCTGTCCCATCCCGGGAGCATGGCCATCCTGGACGACTTCGAGGGGCGGCGGTGTGCGCAAGCTCTGCAGATCCCTGTCATCGGAACGCTCGGGATCGTGCTCTCAGCCAAGAGGATGGGATGATCGCTCACGCCCGTCCCATCGTCGAAAACCTGGTCGCTGAGGGCAGGTACCTTTCCGTCTCCCTTCGCGACAAGGCTCTCGCGCTCGTCGGGGAGTAGAGCCCGCCTCGGAGGCGTCAGCTACTCTGACATTAAGCCGGACTACATCTCATAGATGCTTGACATTGTCAGAAGCAGAGCGCAGACTCTCGTCCATGAGCGAAAACCCGCTCGACGCCGTGGAGCCGCGGGCGCTGGGTGCTCGTGTTCGCGAGGCCCGCGAGGCTCGCGGCTGGACCCAGCAGCAGATGTCTGACCGGCTGGGGATGGCACGGACCACGATCGTGGCCATCGAGAAGGGAGAGCGGCGACTCAAACCGGGGGAGCTCGTCGAGATCTCCTCCCTCTTGGGGCGAAACGTCTCTGACCTTCTGCAGCGGGGTGCACCGGCGGAGGGACTCGCCCTCCAGCTTCGAGGGCTCTTGCCGTCAGGCGCTCCGGCCGATGCGGACCTGCTCTCGTCGATCGAAGAGCTTCAGCGGCTCTGCGAGGATTACATCCATCTCGAGGAGCTTTGCCAGGCTCCTCTTCGGCGGCGCTACCCGGCAGAGTACGACATCCAGGGAATCGACCCTGAGCTGGCCGCAGAGGACGTCGCAGATGCCGAGCGGAACCGGCTCGGCCTGGGCGAAGGATCGCTCGTGAACCTTCGGGAGGTCCTCGAAGCAGACGTGGGCCTCCGAGTCTTCCAACTCACGCTGCCGCCGCAAGTGGCGGGTTTGTTCGCCTTCACGGAAGCTTCCGGAGGCTGCATTGCCGTCAATCTCTGCCACCCGCCGGAACGCCGGCGGTTGAGCCTCGCCCATGAGCTTGGCCATTTCCTGACCGTCCGCTACCGGCCGGCCCTCACTTTCGAGGCACGCTACGAGCGCAGGCCCGTCGGGGAGAGGTTTGCCGAGGCGTTCGCAAGGGCGTTCCTGATGCCTGCATCGGGCCTGCGGCGGCGGTACCTGGAGCTCGAACGCGAACGCCCGCAAGGGATGACCCATGGAGACCTCTGGCGGCTCGCTCATTTCTACGCCGTCCCTGTGGAGGCAATGACCCGCAGGCTCGAGGCGCTGCGGCTGATGCCCGCAGGCACCTGGGACCGTCTGCGGCAGGAACGGTTCCGAGATCGTGAGGCCCAGAGATTCCTGGGGCTCGCGCCGATTCATCCCGACGAAGAGCCCCTTCCTGCCCGCTATATCGCTTTGGCGGTCGAAGCCTGGCAGCAGGAACAGCTCAGCGAAGGGCAGCTCGCGCGGTTTTTGCGTACGGATCGCCTGGGAGCACGGGAAAGAAGTCAACGCCTCGAGGCGTCAGCCATCGAAGGGGACGAGCGCGGTGATGCATTCGATCTCAGGACACCCCTTCTGGGCTCGGCCGGTCGATAGGACAGCCGTCTCACAAGATGCCCAGAGACCTCCCGCAGGGCTCACTGCTCTTGTTGGACGCCTGCTGCCTCATCAATCTCTTTGCCACCGGACGGATCCAGGAGATCCTGCAGACCCTCCCCTATGATTTCGCCACCTCGCGTCTCGTGGCAACGAAGGAGATCCTGTCGATCGCGCAGACCGGCGAAACCGGCAGAGAGGTCATGTCTCCGGAGCGGTTGGAAAGCTTGAATCTTGCAATTCTGGATTTGTCCTCCGAGGAGGAGATCGCCGGATTCGTTCGCTTCGCGATCGATCTGGACGATGGCGAGGCGTCGATCTGTGCTCTGGCTGTGACACGCGGAGGCGCTGTAGCGACCGACGACCGCAAGGCTCTCCGCCTCCTCGACGGGCTGACGCATCGAGTCTCTGTGGTGCAGACTCCTGAGCTTGTCCATGAATGGGCCCGCCTCTCCCGAGCGCCCCAAGGTGAGATCGGTCAAATACTCCGAGCGGTGCGGCAGCGCGCCCGCTTCTATCCGCGCCGCGATGCACCAGAATTTGATTGGTGGGACACCTTCTTCCGGTAGGAGGTCAAAGATGACGCAAAGCACGCCTCAGACGTTCTCCTTCAGCCAGGAACGCAAGACCTCCACGAAGGCGGGCATCAGCTCCCGCCCTTGCGGATCGGTCAGGGCATGGCCTGTGCCCGGGATGACGACGATGCGGTGGTTCCGCTTGCCGGCGGCCCCGAAGGCGTGCTCGAGCCGGCGGACGCTCTCCTTCACGGGCACGTTGTCCTGCTCGTCGAGCTTCTCCGTAGACCACCAGGACCGGCTCGGTGAGCTGGATCCAGTAGGGCATGGGATCGTAGCCGGCCACACCGCGGAAGAAGGTCCAGAGGGGGAGATCCGGCGAGTCCGGAAAACCGGCGGCGATCTTGCCCCAGGGTCTTTGCAACGCCCGCTCCCGAGCCTGACGATAGCGTTCCCAAGCGCCCGTCAGGAGGTATTCGGCCACGGCTCGGTTGAGCTCCAGGACCTCGCGGACCTGCTCTTCGGGGAGGCCGGCTTGGCGCGCGGTATTGCCCATCTCGGTGAAGGACTGCTCCGCGAAGCTGACCGCCGCGCCGGAGATGTCGATCACGAAGGCCACATCGGTCGAGCGGGCCGCGGCGAGCGGGACGATCCATCCGCCCTGGCTGAGCCCCACGAGGCCCACGCGGCCCGGGTCGATCTCCGGCCGGCCACGAAGGAAGCGGACGCCAGACAGGGCATCGCCGGCCAAGTCGGAAAAGTCCGCGGTCTGCCAGTCTCCCTCGGAGGCCCCGCTGCCCCGCTTGTCCGTGAGGAGGACGGCAACGCCTGCGCGCACGAGCTCCTCGGCGATGGAGCGCGCCCAGGCGTTCGACCGGTCACTGGCTCCCGATCCCTGGACGATGACCGCGGCCGGGACCCGTTCCGGCGAGAGCGGCGGCAGCATCAGGAGGGCGGCCAGGGTGAGCGGCCCGCTCGGATAGCGGACGTCCTCCGTGCGATAGGCCGGCGCTTCGGCCTGCGCCGCGGTGGAAGCGGCCGTCTGGGCCTGGATGGGTGCCGCGAGCAGCAGTGGTGCGAGGATCAGAAGGACGGGCCGCATGGTTCACCTCCGAGGAGAACGTTCAGCAGCTCCCGTTACCGTCCCGCCGCCCCGCCCGCGCGCTTGAGCGTGCCGCGGTTGACCCCGGCCTCCTTGCCTCCCGCCCAGGCCGCCCAGGCGATGTCCATCGCGTCGCCTTTCAGGGTGATCCGGCCGCCGTGGATGTGCATGTCCTTGGAGTGGTCGAAGCCGGTGCCGCCGGCGAAGGCGAAGACGAGGTCGTCGGGCCGGGAGGCCGAACGGTCGAGGGTCATCTCGGGCTGGTTGCCCGCGGCGCAGTAGTGGGTGACCCGCAGCTCGTCGCCATTGACGCGGTACATGTTGATCATTTCGTGGTCGGTGCCGGCAAAGAGGGTCTCCTCCACCACGCTCCCGGCGGCGGTGACTCTGAAGATGGTCTTGAAGGGGATTGGGCTCTGCCCTTCAGCCGTCCCTTCCCATGTGCCGGCCAGGCCCTTGAGCACGTCGAAAGCGGCCTTGGCGTCCAGCCCCCCGGCAGGCTCTCCAGCCTGGGCGGTCGAGGCGAGGAGCAACAGGGGCAGGATGAGCGCCGCCGCGACGGACTTCCGCGCTTCGGCGTGCTTCTGCGTGGCGTAGCCCACGATGACTCCGACGAGGCTCCCGGGGAGCATGATCTCCAGGTAGTACTGGCCCTGCAGGAAGGCCACCCAGAAGGCCAGGAAGGCGCCGACCAGGAGACCGAAGAGGATGCCGAGCGGCAGGGAATTCACCTTGCGGGCGAAATACCCGATGAGGACGCCCGCGATCAGCCCTTTGATCGTGGAGCCGATGACGATGCCCAGGATGTCCGGCGCCGTCTCCGGAGCCGAGAGCAGGGCGGACAGCCCGTCGAAGATGCCGAGAATGCCGCCCAGCAGGAGGCCGAGGACTGGTTTGTTCATGCGCGTTCTCTCCCTATGGATTGAGGTCGTTCGATATCCGACACTCTCCTCTTCAACGTCCTCCGCGGTTCCTTTGAGGCCCCGCCTCAGCGGCCGAGCACGAGGAGGAGGATGGCGCGCACCAGCAGGTAGGCGAGGATGAGCAGGATCGGGGTCCGGTAGCGGCGGACGAACCGTCCCACCCGCTCGAGGAGCCCCTCCCGGTGGGCCGAGACCGCCAGCCCGGCCAGGTACCGGGAGAGGTCGGCTGCCAGCTCCTGCACGCCCGGATAGCGCTGCTCCGGCGCCTCGGCCATGGCCCGCCGGCGGATGGCATCAAGCGGCCGGTGCACCGGCTCCTCGCCCGCCAGCAGGTAGGCGAGGATCGCGCCAAGCGCATACACATCCGTCCGCTCGTCGATCCGCTCCACCTCGCCCCGCGCCTGCTCAGGCGCCATGTATCCCGGCGTGCCGAGGACTGTACCATGGGCGGTCGAAGACCTCACCCCCTGTCCCCCTCTCCCATCGCCCCCCCTTCCGCCGGGAGAGGGGGGACCCAGCTCAGGTTTGCCGGCGAGGTCCAGGCTTTTTGAGGAGGAAATCCCTGAGGGTGTACTGCAAGCTACCTTCTCAGAGCACCAACTGCGTTCCCCCTCTCCCGGCGGAAGGGGGGGCGATGGGAGAGGGGGACAGGGGGTGAGGTCTTTCGCCACCCCCCAGTCCAGCACCAGCACCTCGCCGAACGGTCCGACCATCACGTTCTCGGGCTTGAGATCGCGATGAATGACCCCATGGGCGTGAGCAAAAGCGACCGCCTCGCAGATCCGTTCGAAGGCGCGCAGCCGGCCGGTCAGGGGAAGGGTCCGGGCGTGCTCGTCCAGACGGCTCCCGCGCACCCGCTTCATCGCGTAGAAGACGCGGCCGTCCGGCAGGAGGCCGACGTCGTGGACCGGCACGATGCCCGGGTGCTCGAGGCGGGCGAGGATGCGCGCCTCGCGGAGCATCCTCTCGGTCTCCTGGCCCTCTCCTTCGGGCAGGTGGACCACCTTGAGCGCCACCTCCCGGTCGAGATCGCGGTCGCGGGCGAGCCAGACCGTCCCCATGCCGCCGCGTCCGATCGTCTCGACGAGCTCGTAGCGGGTGCCCGACAGTTCGGGACGGTCGGTCACCTCCCGCAGATGACGCAGGGAGTCGTCGGAGATCCACATGCCCTCGACTATACGGTGAGAAGCGGCCCGTCCTGGCCGGGCGGCCTTCCTGGCGGGCCAGCTACGCTGTAGAATGAGGGAACACGCTCGCGGCGCTCACCGTCACGACCTGGAAGGGACATAGAGATGCCTAGCGGAACCCCCGAGAATACCACCGGAACATGCTTCGTCGTGATGGGATTCGGCAAGAAGACGGACTTCGAGACCGGTCGTACCCTCGATCTCGACAGATCCTACAAGAACATGATCAAGCCGGCCGTCGAAGCTGCGGGATTGAAATGTATCCGCGCCGACGAGATCGTGCATTCCGGCCTGATCGACGTGCCGATGTACGAGCAGCTCCTGAACGCGGACGTCGTCGTCGCCGACCTTTCGACGTCGAACAAGAACGCGTTCTACGAGCTCGGCGTGCGCCATGCGCTGCGCCCGTACACCACGGTCGTCATCGCCGAGGATGGCATCAAAACCTTCCCCTTTGACGTCAATCACGTCGCAGTCCGGCAGTATCACCATCTGGGAGAGGACATCGGTTTCGACGAGGTGATGCGGTTCCGTCAGCTCCTCACCGAGGCCATCGTCGAGATCCTGAAGAAGGATCCCGAAGCCAAGAAAGACAGCCCCGTCTACACGTTCCTGAGCCGTCTCACCCCTCCGATCCTCGCAGCCGCCGCGCAGGTTGTCGCCGCGGCGGTGGCAAAGTCCGATAAGGGGCCGGAGGGACGTTCCGCACAGGATGGCGGCCCGGCCCCAGAGGCCAAGGCGACCCACAGCCTCCTGATGCAGCAGGTGGACGAGGCGCAGAAGAAAGGCGACTTCATCGCAGCGAAGAACTTCCTTGCCTTCATTCGCGGCATGATGAAGACCGAGGCACCCGGAAGGACCGAGGACCCCTACATCATCCAGCGCCTCGCCCTCATCACCTATAAGAGCAAGTACCCCTCCGAAGAGGCGGCGCTCAAGGAAGCACGCGAGCTGCTCGCCACCCTGAATCCCGAGACGTCCAATGACACCGAAACGCTCGGTCTCTGGGGCTCGGTGCACAAGCGGCTCTGGGATCTGACGAAGGACAGCATGAACATCGACGAAGCCATACGCGGCTATGAGCGCGGCTTCTACCTGCGCAACGATCATTACAATGGGATCAACTTCGCCTACCTGCTCAACGTCAGGGCCGCGCATGCCACCGACCCGGCGGAAGCGATCGCCGATTTCGTGCAGGCACGCCGTGTGCGCCAGGAGGTCCTCACCATCTGCGAACGATGGCTGGAGTCCGATCAAGCCCCGCAAGGCGCCGACAGGTATTGGGTGCTGGCGACGAGGGCCGAAGCCTATCTGGGCCTTGGTGATGAGGCACGCGGACAATCAGCCCTGGAAGAGGCATACGCGGCGGCTCTCGAGCCGTGGATGAAGGATTCGACCCAGGAGCAGATCGGAAAGCTCGAAACCCTGCTCGCCGACTCTCCGCTGAAACACCTCAAGCCCACGCAGGGTTGAGGCCAGGAGACGCTCCGATCCACCTCACGGCAGCTCGATCCCGAGGACGTCGCGGGCCTCGGTCCGCAGCTCGGACTCGCTTCCGGTCAGCTCGCGCAGCTTGTCGAGCACGATCTTGCGCAGGTCCCGCCGTACCGCGAAGAGCCAGTTCGTGACCTGGGTCGCAGTGAGGCCGTGCTCGGCCGCGAGCTCGGCGTAGGTCGGCCGCTCCGCTCCTTCGTTTCCCTCCAGGTCATACCGCTCGAACAGAGCGAAGTGGACGCTCCGGCCCGAGGCCTCGCACCGCCGGCGGAGCTCGTCGACCGCCAGGCCGAAAAGCGCGCGCACCCACTCGCGGTGGAAGTACTCCTCGGGGCCGAGATCCTCGGCAGCGCTCTGCCGCGCAAGCTCGGCCTCGGCGCCCTCGAAGTCGAGGGACAAGGGGACGGCTCCCCCGCCTCGCTTGAGGCGGCGGGCAGTCTTGCGCTCGTTGGATGCGAAGCCGTCCAGGCAGATGCGCAGATAGGTCCGGAAACGAGACTTGTCCGGGTCGTAGCGGTCGAACGTCCCTTTTTCGAGGGCCTGGACGAAGAACGCCTGCGTCAGGTCGCGGGCCTCCTCGCCGTCCGTCCGCCACTTCATGCGGAGGTACTTGTAGACCGGCTTCCAGTAGCTCTCGGCGAGCGTCCCGAAAGCCTGCCGCCGGACCTCCGGGTCGGCATCGCGCGCCGCCAGCACCACGGACCGGCGGGTGGGAGGGAATGCCATCTCTCAACTATATGGCAAGGCATCGCGCTTCTCCGCCACCTCAGCCGTGTAAAAGCTTCTCGTATTGCTCCCGGCAGACGAGGAGTGGGGGTGCGCCGGTCTGGATCTCGATGGATAGCTGTTGCCAGAGGCTTCGCTATCTCACACGGAATGAGATCGTTCGCGGCTCAGGGGATTCGAAAGGATTTCGTGGAACTGCCGGCGGGGCCGGGGCTTCAGCGGGCGGGCAGGACGAGGAAGGTGAAGCGGCCTGCGGCGGCCGGCTTGCGGCCGGGGGTAAGCCCTTCGACGACGAGGGTGTAGGCGCCGGGCGCGAACAGCCTTGACGGGAGGCTGAGGCTCAGACTCGGGCTTCCAGTGTCGCCCATCAGTTGGAGGCCGCCGCCCCGCCAGACCTCCCGTCCCTGGGGGTCGCGCAGGATGGCTCGGTAGGACGGATGTCGCTCCGCGTCGATCGCCAGGTCGAAGACGATCCCGCCTGGGGACTGCGGCAGGGGCACCTGCTGGGTGGGCTCGCCCGCGGAAGGCCCTGCGCTGCGCTCCGCATCGAGGAACAGGATGGGGACGTTGCCCTGGGGCTGGCTGGCCGCGTCGCGCTCTTCCTCCGCCTGGGCGCGGGCCTGCCGCTCGCTGTCGAGCTCGCGGTCCCTCGCAACGAGATCCTGGCGCAGCTTCTCAGCGTCCGCGGCGGTCCGGGAGCCTGCGGCTGACCGCTCCTGCTCCTGCGCCAGGGCCGAGCGCGTCTGCTCCAGGTCCAGGTCGCGTTCCCGGATCTCGCGCAGCGCGAGAGTCCCCGGCAGGACGGCGACGACGAACAGCACCATCAGGAGGGCCGCCATCTGGCGGGACCGGCTCAGGCGGGCGAGCCAGGCCACGAGGGCGAGCTGCCGCACAGCGGAGACCTTCTCCACCTCCTGTCGCGCCATGCGCTTGAAGCCCCGTTCCTCCGACTCGGCGAGATCGAGCCGGTCGAGGCATTCCTGGCAAGAGAGATAGTGATCTTCAAAGTCGTCGGCCTCCTCCGCGGGGAGCGTGCCCATCACGTAGCGGTCGACGACCTGATTTTCTTCGATATAGGTGTGGTTCATGGCGTAGCCTTGCTCCTGCAGATTTCAAGACATTCGAGGTTCCATCCCTTGGCGCGCCTGGAAGCGCTCCAGAAGGTCTTTGAAGCGCTGGCGGGCCCGGAAGAGGACACGGTTGAAGTGCAGGCTGTCCAGACCCAGATCGGCGCATATGCTTTCCTTTTCCTCTTCGGCGACGTAGAAGCGCAGCAGCACCTGCCGGTCGCGGTCCGTCGGGAGCTTCTCCGATGAGCCGCCGCACGATCTCGGCCTCCTCGTCGTGGAGGACCGAGGAGAGCTGGCCCGGCCCCGGGTGAACGGCCTGCTCCAGCCCGTCGGGGTCCGCTTCGGTCTTGCGGCGGGCGGCCTTGCGCCGGTCGGCGACCATCAGGTTGCGCGCCGTACCGCGGAGGAAGCCAGCCAGCCCGGCCGGCTCGTCGAGGCCCTTCCGTCGCAGCCGCTCCAGCACGACGCGAAAGGTTTCCTGGTGAAGGTCGTCGGCGAGCTTCCGGAGGCGCACCCAGGCGGCGCAGCAGGTAGAGGATGCCTCGGCTGTAGCGCTCGACGAGCTGCCCCTCGGCGACCGTGTCGCCGGCCGCAATCCGCCGGACCAGGTCGGTCGCGACCTCCGCCTCGTCCGGCTGTGGTCCCGTATCCATGCTCATGGCGCCCGCCGCGCCTCGGCGTTGGCAGACCGGCCGGAAGGGCCGTGCCGGAAGTGTACCGAGAACGCCGAGCATCATACCGCGAGAGCCAGGAGCGATCCCCCGAGCCGCTCATCCGCCCTCGATCGCCGTCCAGGAGCCGGCATCGCTAGGCCCCTCGTGACCTCCGCGCGGATCCTTTCTCTTCTTCGAGCGCTTCTTGAGCCGGTTGAAGCCGAAGCCGAGTAGAGGCGAGCGGGGGGAAAAGCCAGGATCGATCGTACAAGCCAACTTCTTGGTGGCGGAATTGTGGACGATCGTGAACGTCCGCTTGCCAAGGTCCCCCGTAAGGGTATCTATTCCGTCGTAGTTCCCAATCACACCAGACCATTCGGTGCCGGAGACCTGGACCCTCAGTTGCGTACCGCCGCCCGCGTCTTCGAATTTAAGGTGCGTGCCGCTGGATACCCCTGTTCCCGGATCCCCGCTGGGAGCGGGGCTTGAGCTGATGTCCCAGCCCTTGGTCCTTGTCCAGTCTGTCAGTGCCATATCGTCCCCCTCCTCCGGTCTGCGTCCGGATGACGTTCTCCTTTCTACTGTCGGGAGGCCGACAGATATCTCACCGGAGCTGGCGGGGCTTCAGCGCCAGTCGCCCTGGAGGACGAAGCCGGCCCAGGCGTAGGGATCGCGATAGCGCGGATTGCTGCGGCGCAGTGAGCGCTGGGCTTCACGCAGGGCTGCCGCGGGGCTGAGGCCGCCGCGCCACAAGCGCTCGTAGAAGCGGGACATCAGGTCCGCCGTGGTCCGATCCTGCACCCGCCACAGGCTCGCCACGACCCGCGGCACGCCGGCGTACAGGAAGCCGCGCGTGAGCCCCATGAGCCCCTCGCCGCGGACTTCCTTGCCGAGCGCGGTCTGGCAGCCGGACAGGACCACCAGGTCGGCTCCGAGATCGAGCTCGTAGATGTCGGGCAGACCGAGAAACCCTTCCCGGGGGCGGCCGGCCGCGTCGACGAGCGAGAGCACGAGGCCGGACCGCTCCGGATTGCGGGTATCGGCGATGGCATGGGTAGCGAAGTGGACGACGCGGTAGGCGCGCAGCTCGCCGGACAACACCGCGTCCCGATTGGCCTTGAGGTCGAGGGCGGTCCATACCCCGCCGGCAGGGGCCAGGCCCGCGATCGCCTTCGCCTCCTCGCGGCTGGACGGCAGGCGCTCGAAGACTTGTTGCCCATCTCTGTGGACAGATGCCTGCCGGCTGGCCACAGAGGTGCCGGCCAAGCGCGGATCGTCCGCGGCGAAGATCGGATCGGCAAGCACCGCCACTCCTTTCGGCGCTACAGGACGTTGCGCCAGCCGCTGCCGCTCCACCGCCAGTGTCGCCGCAGAGGGGAGATAGACCACCTCCTGCTGGTCCAGGAGGGGCTCGCGAGAGCCGCTGGCTTTCCAACCCTGGCCGGGCCTGGGGACCGGCAGAGCGCTGAACGGCAGGACATGGAGCGCCGCATCGGGCACCACGACCAGGCGCTGGCTGCGCGCCGCCTCGCTCCAGACAGGCTCCAGGAGGATGCGTGCCAGGGACTCCGCCGCGTCCGATCCGCCGGCCGCTCCGGCTTCGACCGTGCGCAGGTCCTCGTAGACGCGGCGTCCCAGGTCCTCGATCTCGCGCTGGGCAGGGAGGACGAAGCTGTGAAAGGAGCGGTCGGCTCCGACCGCCCAGAGGTAGCTCCGCTCCTTGCCGAGCGAGTACTCCAGCAGGAGGGTACCTGGATCGAGCAGCCCTGCAATCTCCTGGACGCCGAGGGTGGGCGGCTGGGCCAGGGCGGCCTCACGCGGCGCGAGACGGTGGATTTCGGCCTCCACGCTGTCGAGCCTGGTGAGCAGCGCCTCGATCTCCCGCTCCAATGCCTCGGCCTTTTCGCTTCCCGGATTGATCTGCCGCAGTTGCTGCTCTGTCTTGACTCCCAGGCGATAGCGCAGAGACCGCCGCTGCTCGAGCAACTCGGCGGGGACCGCTCCTCCGGCGTGGAAGGCATTCCCGGACCACAGGGCGTCGAGCAGGCTGCGCGCGCGGGCCTGCTCGCTCACGGCAAAGGCTTCCCGGCCGTAGCCCTTCTTCGGATCAGCGGTATGCCGGTCCATGAGCAGGTCGATCAGCAGCGCATAGGCGCGGCGTTGCGTCGCCAGGAATGCCGCCCGCA
Source organism: uncultured Holophagales bacterium (assembly GCA_963842525.1). Classification (GTDB taxonomy): domain Bacteria; phylum Acidobacteriota; class Thermoanaerobaculia; order Multivoradales; family UBA5704; genus UBA5704. The sequence goes on along the minus strand of CAWJGT010000003.1, from coordinate 813,632 downwards.
GGCCCGGGCTGACGAAGCCGGTCCGCATCTCCTCAACCCGGGCTATCGCCTCCTCGGCATGGGAGCGCGCCTCGTCCCGGCGGCCGAGAGTCCGCTCCACGGCGGCCAGCGCGTGCAGGGTCTCGACCTCCCCGGCGCGGTCGCGCAAGGCCCGCCGCCGGGCCAGGGTGTCCTGCAGGATTGGCAGGGCTTCCTCCGGCTTGCCCGCGAGGGCGAGCACACGGCCGCGCAGGTGGAGGGCCATGGCCGCGCCACGGCGGCTCTCCGTCTCTGCCAGAAGCGTTTGGGCGCTGTCGAGCTCGCGCAACGCGGCGGCTGAATCGGCCCGATCCAGCAGGACCTCTGCCAGGAGCAGACGGGTGACCGCCTCCTGCCGCGGATCGTCGAGCTCCGTGGCCAGCGCAAGGGCCTGCCGGTGGTATGCGAGCGCACTGTCCAGGTCGCCGAGGCTGCGCTGGGTGAGGCCGATGTTGTTCAGGCAGATCAGCTCGCCCCGGCGGTCCTGCGTCTCTTTACGTAGCTGCAGGACCTCCTGCAGCAGGACCAGGGCCCGTTGCGGCTCCCCCAGGCTGTTGTAGGTGTAGCCGATGTTGTTGAGCAGAGCCGCCTCCTGGATGCGGTCGCCGAGCGGCGCCAGGACGTCCCGCGCCTGTCCGTAGAGGCGCAGCGCCTCCTGCCACTCGCCCAGGGCGCGGTAGACCACGGCGATGTTGTTGAGAGTCCTGGCCTCTTCGAGGCGATCGCCGGCCTCCTGCCACCGGGTGAGGGCCTTACCGTAGTGGTCCAGCGCAGCGTCGGGCTGTCCCAGGTCGTTGTAGATGCCGCCGAGGCTGTTGAGGATCCTCGCCTCCTGGCTCTGGTCACCGAGCTCGTGGAACAACGATCGCACCTCTTCATAGCAGCCGAGCGCCTCCGGCACGGCGCCGACGGTCTGCTCGACGAGGCAGAGGTTGATGCGGGCTTCTCCTTCATCGAAGCGCTCTCCGAGATCGTGATAGAGGGCGTGCGCGCCCTCGAAGGCTCGACGCGCGGCGTCGAGCTCCCCGATGCCCAGATGGGTCCTCCCGAGGCCGTTCAGCGCAGACGCTTCGCGCCGTCTCTCGCCGAGCTCCCGCCAGAGTGCCAGGGCGCGGGCAAAATCGTCGGCGGCGTCCCGCAGCTCGCCATGCTGCCGTTCCGTCAAGGCCATGGCATGCAGCGCCTCGGCCTCCCAGACACGCTCGCCCAGGGCCCGCCATCCCTCCACGGCCTCCCGATAGACCTCCGTGGCCTGGCGTAGCGCCTCGGATTTCCCTGTCGTAGCAAGCTGGCCGGCGCGGCTCATCGCCGATGCGGCCGCGAGACGCCGCGCGCCATCCGCCTCGGCCTCCGGCAGCTCGACGGACATCACGTACCGCCCTGGCGGTACACCCTGCGTCAGCGGGCGCACCTCGATCCGGTGCCGGCCCACGGCATCGGCCGGCAGCAGAACGACCTCGCGTCCCCAACGGCTGCTGGCATCGACCGCGCGCGAGCCCTGCTCGCCCGGCCCCAGGACCTCCACCACGAGATCGATGCCGCGCTGCTCGACAACGATGAGGATGGGGGCATCCTCGACTTCGACTCGGTAGGCATCGGCCTTCCCCGCCGCGATCGAGCGCTCGCGGATGTCGCCGGGGAGGAGGGCCTCAGCGTCCTCCCCGGCACCGCCCGGAACGGCGGACGCACCGGAGAACAGCCCAACGACCAGGAGTAGGGCCAGGAAGCCGCGCCTCATCGAAACCTCCGTTCCGGACCTGAAAATCTGCCGCCGGAGGCCCTACTATAAAGTATTTCCTTTATGGCGCGGGAGAAGCGATTGGCAGCGCTACTCCGACCCGCCCCGCGGAGGCCGGATCGGTGTTCCGCCTCCTTCGAGCGCAGTCCAGGAACCTGCCTCCGGGGGAGCAAGTCGGCCTCGCCCCTTCGCGGCCTCCTCTTCCGCGAGCCCTTCTCGGGCCTGGTGAAAGCGGGGCCGGGAGTGGGGGCCAGCTCTGAGGCTTGGAAGACCTTGCAGCTCAGTTGTGTCCGAGGCCTCCGGCAACGTGATCACGAAAGTCTGGCTGTTGCGGAGCGTCCCTTCGACCACGGCTTGCTCTTGTTGCCACCCGACGAGCTGCCAGGAGGCCCCATGCCATTGGCTGCTGACCCTTATAGTCCCATAACTGGAACCGGCGGGACTTCTCGAAGATGAGTGTAATCTCTGTATGCAGCCTCCCTATGTCGTCCGGGTGGACGTCGGTCGGACTGATGGCGTCGATCCTCCAACCCTGGTTACGCTTCAATTGATTAACGTTCATTTTTGTCCTCCTTTCCGATCGCTTCGAATGTCGTGTTTCGCCGCGGGATACGGCGAAATTTCTCGCCAAAAAAGTCATCGGGGAGCTGTTGCCGGGAGCCCCATTATCTCACTCGAAGGGAAAAGCGCCTCAACTCCCCGGCTTCAAGCCCCATTCATGGGGCGCTGTTGCCAGCCCGGCGATTCATCGCCGGGCTTTCTCGCCGGCTCCGGTCTTGTCCGCACTGTGTTGGGTCCAGGCGGCCGCCCCCAGACATCTCCAAACCGCCCCTGAGGTCCACCTGCCCGCCCCTGGGGTCAACGCGCTCGCCTTCAGGGGCGAGGCGTTCGCCCCTGAGGGCGAGGGGTCTGCCCTTGAGGGCCATTTGCTTGCCTCTGAGGGCGTCGGCTTCGCCTCCAGGAGCATGGTATTGGCCCCTGAAGGCCATGTGCTCGCGTCTGAGGGCCACCTTCGGGACCCTGAGGCCGACCGGGCCGCCCTCAAGCCTGTGAAAATGTCGCTCGGACCTCTTGACACGGTGCGCGAGCTGTCTTATCTTGACCTAGTTGACCGATTATGGCCAGAGCTATTTTTTTGGCCCCGAATGATCCGAAGCCAATCGAGGCGGCGGATTTTTTCAAAGGAGGAAGACGTCATGTCCAGCATCAATGGGTTCGCCGACATCGTCCAGGACTGGGAGGGATTGCTCGCCGCCGCCAAGGAGCATGCGGAGCTTCTCGGCGCCGTGGAACCAGAACGGCTGTCTCTGGAGAGGGACCTGGCGGATGCGCGGATCCTCAAGGCGCGGCAGGAGGCGCAGAATGCCGGCCGGCAGGAGCTGACGCAGCAGATCCGGGAGCTGGTGGGCCACGGCAAGGCCCAGGCCATCGCGATCCGCGCCGTGGCGAAGGGGAAGATCGGCTACCGCAACGAGCGGCTGGTCCAGTTCGGGATGATCCCGCGCCGTAAACGGGCGCGCAAGCCGGTGGCGGCGGCCAAGACGCCGGCCAGCGCGCCCGCCGAGGCGAGCACTCCGGACACCGACCCCGAGAGCTGAGGCCGTGCGGGAGTGAGAGGGAGGGATACCGGGGTGTGCTCCGCATGCCCCGGTATCCGGTTTGCGCTCCCCAGGGAGAAAAAGGGGCTTGACAGCCGCAACCACGGGGCGGTAGTGTGGCGGTAGCTCAGTCGTCCCGTGTCTCGAAAGGAGGTCGCGACCCAGAAGCCCCGCCGACTCACCCGCAGCTTGTCGAAACCGTCGTTTCTCGAAACCAAGCGGCCCGGAGCAAGGGTTCAGGGCCCTTACCCCAGGCCTACCAACGCAAAGGAGAATGAATCCCATGCGTGGCACCGACGATGGTAGCACCCTGCATCCGCACAACGCCTTCCACCCCCATTTCCTCGACCTCTTCGGCGACCGCGACGAGCCGCCCACCGCGGGCGAGGCCGACGTGGCCGGTCCCTGGCACGTCGAGCCTGTGGGGGCGCATTTCGGTCTGTTCCGGGCCGGCGAGAGCGCAGCGGCCGGCCACCGCGCCTCTGCAGTCTTCGTCTCGCCGTTCTACGCCCTTCTGGCCGCCGCCGTCCTGCCCGGCATCGGGCGCGACATGGCCTTCCGCCTCAAGACCGAGCCCGACCAGGAAGGCTATGCCGTCCAGAGCCGGGGCGACTGGGGCGAGCCCATCGGCTGGCTCGAGCTCTTTGACGAGAGGCTGATCGAAGCGCTCCATGTAGCCCTCTGCCTTCTCGTCTCCCCCGCCTCCCTGACCTTCCTGCTGGAAGCAGCCGGCGCCGTGGCGCTCGACCGCTCCGGCACCCTGCTGTACGAACGGGTCGCCAGCCCACCCGAAGCGGCGTAGTCCCCGAGGGGCGGCAGCAAACCGACGCCCTGCCGAATCTGCTGCCGCCCCTGTCGGGGCTTGGAAATATTTTTGTCTCCCGACGCTGTCAAGCCCGGCCGCCGAAAGGTGTACAGCGACTTGTGGCGTCGCAATCCCACCGCACTCTCGGTTGTTGCAAAAAAAGAGCCTCGGAGAGGCTCAGGCGTGTAGCCCGGGGTCAAAGCGACGAAGGAGCGGCGACCCCGGGTCAGAAGGCCCATTTTGTTTCCAAGCCCCAGAGGGGCGGCAGCAAGCTCGTGCCCAGCCAAATCTGCTGCCGCCCCTGCCGGGGCTTGGAAATATTTTTTCTCCCTTACCTGGGGTCGCCGCTCCTTCGTCGCTCTGACCCCGGGCTACATGCCTTGAGCCCCTCCGGGGCCTTTTAATTGAGCAATCCCACCGTACTGATTAGGGCAGTTCCGACGTTCCCCCTGGAACTGGTCAGGTTGTTGGTCCAGTGAAGCCTCGTCGCAATCCCACCGTACTGATTAGGGCAGTTCCGACTACGTTTGCAGCGATTCGCCCCCCCGCACAGCAAGGAGAAGTCGCAATCCCACCGTACTGATTAGGGCAGTTCCGACCGCGGCACTTCCAGGCTCTTGATTCTACAGGACTTAAGGTGGCTCGAGCGGTTATCTCCGAAAATGGAGCCTCGACGAGCTCGGCTTTTTCCGTCCGGGCAAACCTCCTTGGAGGCTAACCCTCTGAGCCCGTTCAAGATCCAGGTGAGCAGTTATGTGCCGGCCAAATTGGCGTTTTGGCGCTGGCGCGTTTCTTGTCAGGCATGGCTTTTGCCCAGAGCAGGGGGCCTGTGCCGGCCGTTGAGCTTCGGTTTTCAAAGAGCAGACTGATTCTACACCCTCCTCGCTCCTGGAGAGAAAGACACCAAGTCGGGAGCTTTTGTTGGACGCCCTTCCACCGGGCGGCTCTAGTCGTACCGCAGCGCGACGGTCGGGTCGACGCGCGAGGCGCGCCGCGCGGGCAGGTAGGCCGCCATGAACGCCACGCCGAGCAGCAGGGCCGAGACCGCCGACAGGGTCAGCGGGTCGCCCGGCTGGATCTCGGGCGACAAGCGGGTGAGGAGCTGAGCCACCGCCAGGGCTGCGACGAGCCCGATCCCGGTGCCGATCAGCGTCAGGCTCAGGCCCTGCCGCAGGACCAGCCGCACGAGGGCGCTGCGCTCGGCGCCGAGCGCCAGGCGGACTCCCATCTCGGACGTCCGCTGCGTCACGGTGTACGAGACGACGCCATAGAGCCCGATCGCGGCCAGGATCAGGGCGAGCGCCGCGAAGACGCCGAGCAACAGCGTGTAGACGCGGGGCTCCGCCAGGGAGGCCGAGAGCACCTCGTCGAGCGTGCGCACCTGGGTGATGGGCACGTCACGGTCCACGGACCACCCGGCGTTTTTCAAAGCCGCTGCCCGCTCCGGAGCCATGCGGACGACGAGGGTGAGCCACTGCCAGGGCGGGCCGGGCTGCATGGAGTTGAGGAAGATCTCGGGCTGCGGCGCGCTGCCGAGCCCCAGTTGCCGCACATCGCCGGTGACGCCGACGACGGTGAGGGTGACTGTCGTTTCGTCGTCGACGGGCAGCTCGATGGTCCTGCCGACCGGGTCGGTATCCGGCCAGAACGCGCGGGCCGCCGACTCGTTGACGACGATGACTCCGCCCGCCGTCTCAGTCTCCTGCCGGGCGAATTCCCGGCCCGCACGCAGAGGAATCCCCATGGTCCGGAAGTAGCCGGGGCTCGCGATGTTGAAATTCGCGCTGAATCCCTGGTCAGGAGCCGGATCCGGCCGGCCCGTCACGTGGAATTGCAATTGAGTCCCAGCCGCCGTTCATGGGCAGGTTGGCGACGAGCGCGGCCGAGCGCACACCGGGCAGCGTCCCGGCGTGCGCCAGGACGTCCTCGAAGAACCTCCGTCGTTCGAGAGGTTGGGAGAGCTTGTTCTTCGGCAGGAAGAAATCCACCGTCAGCACGTCCTCCGCCTTGAACCCCGGTGCCGTGTTGTGCAGCACCAGAAGGCTCTTCAGAAGCAGCCCGGCGCCGGCCAGCAGGACCAGCGCCAGCGCGGTCTCCGTCACGATCAGCGTGCTGCGGAGACGCCGGCCGCCGCGGCTCCCCGTGGAGGTCCGGCTCGATTCGCGCAAGCTCTCCTCCAGGCTCGCCGACACGACGACGGGTGCGAACACGGCTCCGCACAGGAGTCCGGTCGCGAGCGACAGGAGGAGGGCGAATCCCAGGACCCATCCATCCATGCTCGTGCTCTCGATCCGTGGAATCTGGAAGCTCTGCGTCAGGAGCCTCACCAGCAGCGACGCGGTCCAACTCGAGATCAGCAGGCCGAACGCGCCGCCCGCCAGCGCGAGCACGATGCTTTCGGTCACCAGTTGCTGCAGCAGCCGCGCCCGGCCGGCGCCCAAAGCCGCCCGCAGAGCGAGCTCTTTCTGGCGCGACGCGCTGCGCGCCAGCAGGAGGTTCGCCACGTTGGTGCAGGCGATCAGCAGCACCAGCGAGACGACGCCGAGGAACATCACCAGGGCGAGGCGGGCCTTCCCGGCCAGAGCCTCCACGAGCGGCACGACCCGCGCTCCGACTCCCTGGTTGGAATCCGGAAATTCCTGGGCAAGGCTCGCCGTGATGGTACCCATCTCGGCCTGGGCGGCAGTGACAGGGGCACCCGGCCGCAGGCGGCCCAACACCCGCAGGAAACCGTGATTGCGGCTCGGGTCGCGGACCAGCGGCACATAGATCTGTTCCGGCGGCCCGGAATCGAAAGAGAAACGGAAATCCGGAGGCATGACCCCGACGATCGTCCAGGCCTCCTCATTGGCCCGGATCGTCTTGCCCAGCACGTCCGCGCGGCCTCCGTAATGCCGCCTCCAAGCACTATCGCTCAGCACCGCGACCTGGGCAGTTCCCGCTTCTCCTTCGTCGGGCCGGAATGTCCGTCCCAACGCCGGCGCGATGCCCAGCGTCTCGAAGAAGCCGGGCGTCACCTGCACCGCCGGCACCAGCTCCGCCTGGTCCGGGCCCACGATCGTCATGCCGCGCGTGGTGAAGGCCGTCATGCGCTCGAAGGCCCGGCTCCGCGCCCGCCAGTCCGCGAAATCGGGATAGGTCGCGACGTCTTCCATGTCGCCGGTCTCCGTATTCGTCGCCCAGACCAGCACGAGGCGCTCGGGCTGCGGGAACGGCAGCGGGCGCAGGAGGACGGCGTTGACGACGCTGAAGATCGCGGTATTGGCGCCGATGCCGAGGCCGAGGGTCAGCACGGCGACGGCGGTGAAGCCGGGGTTCCTGCGCAGCGTCCGCGCAGCGAAGCACAGATCGCGGATCAGGTTTTCGAGCAAGGGAAGGCCGCGGCGCTCCCGGTAGCGCTCCTCGACCTGGGCGACGCCGCCGAGCTTCAAAAGCGCCTGCCGGCGCGCCTCGACGGGCGTCATGCCGGCCCGCAGGTTGTCGTCGATGTGCATGGCGAGATGGCTCTCGAGCTCCGCCGTGAGCTCGCGGTCGAGGCGGGCGCGGTCGAACATCGCGGCGAACCGGCGCAGCGGGGCGCGCACATGTCTTCTCATCGCGCCCATCACGAGGTCTCCCCGGAGGAGAAGAACCGCGCGATGATCCCGGTCGTCCGTTCCCAGGCCCGCGCTTCTCTTTCGAGCTGTTTCCGGCCGGCGCGCGTGAGCGTGTAGAACTTGGCCTTGCGGTTGTTTTCCGAGACGCCCCACTCCGCCGAGACATAGCCTTCCTGTTCGAGCTTCAGGAGCGCCGGATAGAGCGTGCCGTAGTTGACCACCAGTTGATCGCCGCTCGTCTGCTCGATGCGGCGGGCGATTCCATAACCGTGGAGGGGACCCAGGGTCTCGAGGGTTTTGAGCACCATCAGGTCCAGGGTGCCTTGCCACACATCCGCCTTGATCTCTTTCATATGGGATACCAATATCACAACCCATATGGGAAGGCAATAGGAAGAGGGGCAGGCTTACTGCACATCCAGGTGGCCGAAGAGACGGGATTGATCCTGCCGATCGGCCGCTGGGTGCTCTCCGTGATCGGGAGGGATGATGCCCCATGCCGGATGCCGCCAGCGCACCAGGGCCTCAAAAAGCTCTAAGTTATTGATCTAGTGGGAATTGAGGATAGGAGCGACGACGACCCTCACGACGACGAAAGGCTCTGGAAGACGACCGAGCCGTCCACCACACGGGCGAGGTAGCACTGCACCTCCAGCCGAGGGTCGATCCGCCGGACCGCCGAGGCTGCCTTCTCCAGGTCCGCACGCTGCTCCTCCTCGATCCGGGAGGGCAGGATGCCCAGCCGGACCCCGTAATAGGCGCAGCCCTGGTGCGCGATCAGGACCACCTGCCGGAGGTCGTGGACGCGGGCGAGGAAGGCGAGCTGCTCTTCGACTCCCCGGCTCTCCCAGTAGGCGTTCAGCCGGCCCGCCAGGGCGACAGGGCCACCCGGACAGGCCAGCCGGTCGTACCGCGGAAGGTGAAGCCCCTGTTGCAGGAACTCGTCGAGCTGGTTGCCCCAACGGCCATCGCTGCAATAGATGGCCGCCGCATGGATGCGGGCCTCCTCGAACGAGCCGCGGCTCCTGTAGACGTAACTCTCGGCCACGCTAGGAGTGGGTTCCCTTTGGAGGTCGGATGGAGGCGACGATCGGATTCGAACCGATGAATAAGGGTTTTGCAGACCCTCGCCTTACCACTTGGCTACGTCGCCCGAGAGGGCCGGACTGAAGCGGAGTTACTGGAGCGGGAAACGGGATTTGAACCCGCGACCCCAACCTTGGCAAGGTTGTGCTCTACCACTGAGCTATTCCCGCCCGCCACGAGGTGCAAAGGATAGTCACCGGCCGGGGGGCTGTCAAGCGCAGAGGCCTCCAGCGGCGGCCTCCAGAGACAACCACGCTCGGGAACGGCGTATTCCGGGTCAACCGGCGTAGGGGAAGGCGTTGCGGATCAGGGTGTAGCGCCAGCCGCCGCCCTCCCGGTCGAGGCCGAGGACGTCGAAGCGGCAGGGGGCGTTGTGGAGGCGCTTGACGGCGATGTAGAGGGCGGCGGCGCGGGAGATGCGGCGCTGCTTGCGGGCGTCGACGGCGGCGATGGCCGGACCGAAGGCTTTGTTCGAGCGGGCCTTGATCTCGACGAAGCAGAGGGTCTCCCCCTCCCGGGCCACGATGTCGATCTCGCCTCCCTTGTTGACGACGTTGCGCTCGACGATCTCGTAGCCCTGGCCGAGGAGCCAGCGGACCGCCTCCTCTTCGCCGAATTTCCCCTTGGCACGCTTGTGGGGCTGGCTCTGGAACTCCTCGAAGCCCTGGCTCATTTGCGCTTCCACCGCGTGCCCTGCGGAGTGTCTTCGAGGATGATCCCTCGCGCGGTGAGCTCGTCGCGGATGCGATCGGAGGCGGCGAAGTCGCGGCGCTGGCGGGCATCCTTGCGCTCCTGGATGAGGCGCTCGATCTCCGCAGTGTCCGCGACATTCGCCTCGTCGACACCGTCCCCGCTCCCGGCCGGCCAGGCGGCGGGATCGAGGACGCCGAGGACCTGGTCCATGCCGGCCAGCGCGGCGAGGATCCGCTCCCGGTCGCCCTCCCCCACCCGCCCCTCCTCGATCGCCACGTTCACGTCCTTGATGAAGACGAACACGGCACCCAGGGCGGCGGCGATGTTCAGGTCGTCGGCCAGGGCCGTTACGGAGTCGCTGCGCAGCCGGTCGGCGGCGGCGGCCAGACCGGGGTCGGCCTGTCCTTTCTCAGGAGTATGGGCGAGGCGAAACCGCATCTCGTCCACCCGCCGCAGGGCGCCGGCGGCGGCCTCCAGCGAGTCGAAGGTGAAGTTCAGCTTCTGCCGGTAGTGGACCGAGAGGAGGAGGTAACGGATGGCGCGCGGCGCGAGCCCGCGGGAGAGAAGATCCTGAAGGGTGTACTGGTTGCCCAGGGACTTCGACATCTTCTGCCCGTCGACGATCAGGTGCTCGGCGTGGAACCAGGTGCGCACGAAGGGCTTGCCCGTGGCCGATTCCGACTGCGCCATCTCGTTCTCGTGGTGCGGGAAGATCAGGTCCACGCCGCCCGAGTGGATGTCGAAGGTCTCGCCCAGGTACTTCATGCTCATGGCCGAGCACTCGACGTGCCACCCCGGCCTGCCCGGCCCCCAGGGCGAATCCCAGGCCGGCTCGCCGGGCTTGACCGCCTTCCAGAGGGCGAAGTCGCGCAGGTCCTCCTTCTCGTACTCGTCGCTCGCCACCCGCTCGCCGCGGCGCACCTGGTCGAGGTCGAAGCCCGAAAGCCGGCCGTAGTCAGGGTCGCGGGCGATGCTGAACCAGACCGAGCCGTCGTTCGTATAGGCGTATCCCTTCTCCAGCAGGCGGGAGATGAGGTCGATCATCTCCGGCACGTGCTCGGTCGCACGCGGGAACTCGTCCGGCCGCTCGATGTGCAGGGTGTCGAGGTCGCGCAGGAAGGCCTCGATGAACGGCGCGGTGTACTCGTCGAGCGAAATGCCGGCCCGGTGGGCGCCCAGGATGGTCTTGTCGTCCACGTCCGTCAGGTTCATGACGTGGAGGACGCTGTAGCCCAGGTAGCGGAGGGTCCGCCGCAGCAGGTCCTGGACCGTGAAGGTCCGCAGGTTGCCGATGTGGACCTCGTTGTAGACGGTCGGGCCGCAGCAGTAGACGCGGGCTGCTCCGGGCTCGACGGTCGCGAGCGGGGCGGGCTTGCGCCCCAGGGTGTTGTAGAGGACGAGATCTGGCATATCGGCCGCAGGTGTCAGCGCGTCACCGTGACCGTGCCGGCGGCCCAGGTCAGGCCCGGCATCGGAGACCCGGACGCGTTGAGCGCCGTGTTCTCCGCGAAGCTGAAGGTGCCCGAGCCCGCGGCGGGGGCGGTGAATTCCAGCGTCATCAGGAGCCCCGAGCCGGTCACGCCGGCCACCTGGCCGAGCCTGGAGGCTCCGACCACGATCGTGCCGGGGGTCGCCTCGATGGCCTGGAGGGTGGCGCCGCCGCCCAGGAAGCCGCCGGCCGTGGCGCGCACGAACTGCAGGGCCGTGTTCGGATAGCGCAGGTCGAACGCCACGCCATAGAGGTCGGTCACCGTCGTGGCGCGGACCTCGAGGAAGAGGGTCGTCTGGTTGGTCGCCGCTCCGGAGACGAGGGAGATGCTGTTGGCCCCTCCGCCCGAGGCCGTGAAGGTGATGCCCGGCGGGGGTGGTGGGGGTGGGGTCGGCTCGGTCGGGCCTCCGCCGCCTCCTCCGCCGCCGCAAGCCGCGGCCAACACGACGGGGACGGCCAGGGCGAGCCGGAGGGTCCGCCGCGCGCTACCTTCCCGCGCCCTCACGCCAGGACCGCTTCCCTTTCAGCGGCCAGCTTCCTGAGCTGCCGCTTCACCCGCTCCTTGCGGAGCCCACGCAGGTGGTCGACGAACAGGACGCCGTCGAGGTGGTCGATTTCGTGGCAGAGGGCGCGCGCCAGCCAGTCCTCGGCGGAGATCTCGATCGGCCGGCCTTCGAGGTCGACCGCCTGGACCTGGACGCGCAACGGGCGGTCCACCTTGTCGGTGATCCCGGGCAGGGAGAGGCAGCCTTCGACGTCGGTCTCCAGCCCTTCGCGCTGGACGAGCCGCGGATTGATCAGGATGTGGACCTTGGACGGGTCCTCCCCGACGGAGAGGTCGAGGACGGCGACCCGCAGCTCGACGCCGACCTGCGGCGCCGCCAGCCCGATACCAGGCGCAGCGTGCATGGTCTCGATCATATCGCGGACGAGCTTGCGCAGCCGCGCGTCGAATTCGGTGACCTCGCGGCATTTCGCGCGCAGGACCGGATCGGGATAGATGCGGATGGACAAAATGGCCATCAGGCGGTGCTCCGGATGCGGCGCAGCGTGGCTGCGACGTCGCGGTCGTGGTGCTGCTCGCGCAGGACGTCGAGGAAGCCGCGCGGGTCGGGGTTGCCGACCAGCGACTGCTCGAGCCCCTCGCGGGTCAATCGCAGGGCCGTGACCGGCTCGACGGCCCGGTACCCCGCGGGCCAGGCGCCGCGCTCGAGCAGCGGCGCCTCGCCGATGATATCGCCGGACGTGAAGCTGCGCACGGTCAGGTCCTTGCCGCCATCCTGCGGCACGAAGCTTTCGACGACGCCGTTGACGAGGAGGAGGAGGAACTGCTCGCGGCTCCCCTCCTGGGCGACGGCCGTCCCCGCTTCGACCCGGACGAGCTGCATGGCGGAGAACAGCCGCTTGAGCTGGTCGCCCGGCAGGCGCTGCACAACGGTGCTGGTGGCCAGGTTGTGCCAGAGCCGCTTCAGCTCGACGGCCGAGGTGCCGGCCTGCTGGCCGCCGGCCTCGCGCAACCCTTCGAGGGCGTAGGCGCGCACGTGCTCCATGCTCTTCTCGCGCTGGATGCGCTCGATCCGGAAGCGCAGCGACTGGTCCATGGGCGCCAGCTTCTGGGCCTTGGACAGGAGGGCGACCCCCTTGTCGTAGAAGCCGTCCTGGGCGTACTCCTCGGCCACGAAGCCGAACTCGTCGACCGCCCGGTCGAACTGCCGGAGCTGGGCGTAGACCTCGGCCAGCTTGAGGTGGGAGTGCAGGTCCTGGGGGTTGAGCTTGAGCCGCATCTTCAGACGGTCCGCCGCCTCGTCGTACCGCTCGAGGACGATCAGGTCGTCGATGGTGTAGTCCTGCTCCTTGTCCTGGGCCTGCTGCTTGGCCTGTTTGGCGCCGCCGAACCAATTCTTGATCCCCAAGGGAGAAGCCTCCGCGATGTCGAAGGGGCCGCAACCTGGCGGGACCGTGCCGCTGCGGGTGGACGGCCTTGACGCCTGCGGTGGACGGTAGCACCCCTTCGAAGGCGCGCCCATTATACTCAGCGCAGGGGGGAAAGGCGCGCAGGCAGAGGAATTTCCGGGGTGGCGCGGAAGTTGCTCCAACGGGGGACCGAGAGGTTCTTCCAACATGGAGGTCCACATGACGACTCGGAATGATCCCCGCCGCGGTCCGGCGTCCCGCTTCTGGCTCACCCTGGGGTTGCTCTTCGCCCTGGCGGTGCCGGCGGCCGCCGATCAAGACGACAGCTATGGCTATGTGCGCGTGGTGGAGGGGTCGGCGACCCTGGTCCAGGCAGGAACGTCCCAGGAGAAGGGCGCACGCACGCCGGCGGAGGTCAATCAGCCGGTGCTCGCGGGAGACCGCCTCCAGGTCCCCTCGCGGTCCCACGTCGAGGTCGTCCTGGCGGACCGCAACCTCCTCCGCATCGACGGCGGCAGCGAGCTCGTTCTGGAGCACCTGGCCGCCTCGTCCGACACCCGCGACCGCGCCACGGTCGTGCGGCTGATCGAGGGCAACATCCAGCTCGTGGTCACCGAGGACTCGCTCGGCGACGAGCTGCCGCGGATCGAGACCCCGAACGCCACGATCTACGTCCAGGACTTCGGCACGTACCGCGTCACCACCGACCAGGAGCAGTGGAGCGAGGTGGTGGTGCGCAAAGGCAAGGCCGAGGTCGTGACCGACCGCGGCTCGCAGATCGTGCGCGCCGACGAGCAGATCTACCTCGAAGGGGACCGTTCGGCCGGTGCAGACGTCGAGGCTGCCGGCTCCTACGACTCGCTCGAGCGCTGGGCGCGCAACCTCGACCAGGACCAGCTCGCCGACGTGCGCTACGTCGACGACAACCTGCGGTACGACGCAGCGCCTCTGGCCCGCCATGGGAGCTGGGTCACCTACGAGAACCGCCCCTACTGGCGTCCGCGCGTGGCCGTCGGCTGGCGCCCCTACTGGCAGGGCCGCTGGGCCTGGACGCCGAGCGGCGTGACCTGGGTCTCCTACGAGCCCTGGGGCTGGGTTCCCTACCACTATGGGACCTGGGACTATCTCCCCGTCCATGGCTGGGTCTGGCAGCCGGGCCGCCGCTTCGCGCCCGCCTGGGTCTACTGGTACTGGGGCCCGAGCTACGTCGGCTGGTGCCCGACCGGCTATTACACCCGCTACTACGGCTCGCGGTACCACTCCGGCTTCCGCTCCGGCGTCTACGGCTGGGCCGGCGGCGACTGGGGCGGGTTCAACCACTGGACGTTCGTGTCCAGCAACTACTTCCGCGGCTACCGCCACGGCTACCGCGACGGGTTCCGGGACGGCTCCCATGACCGTTGGCGCAACCACTGGAACGTGCAGCGCCACGCGGTCCCGATCGACCAGATGCGCGGCCGGACGCCGCTGGAGCGCGGCATCATCACCACCGACACGCGGCCGATCCCGCCGGACACCTGGGACGACCCGCGGACGGCGGTGCGAGTGCTGCGCGATCAGCCCAACGGACGGCGCGGCGGTGTTCAGGGAGGTGGCGACCTGCCTGACGTGACGCCGTTCGTGACCCGCAGGCCGGAGCTGCCCGACACGGTGGTGCGCAGGGTGGTGGCCGACCGTGACGGAAACCAGCTCGACGGCACGCCGCTGCGCCCGCGAACGCTCGGTCCCCGCGAGCCGGGCCAGGGCGAAACGCCCCGCGTCGCCCGCGAGGTGCCGCGCCCGCAGACCGAGGGCGAGCGGCCCAGCACGCGAGTGATCACTGGAAACCGTCCCGGCGCGACGCCCACGGAAGGGTCCCGGCCGCGGGTCGGACGGCCCGTGCCAGGGGATGACGGCGGCGCCCAAAGGCCGGCAGTGCGCGGCGGCGAGCGGCCGGCAGTTCGCGGCGGTGACCGCGGCGGTGACCGCGGCGAGACTGGCCAGGGTCCCCAGCGGCCAGCCGCGGGAGCCACCCCGCGGGTCGGACGGCCTGCGCCGGACGACGACGGCGGGGCTCCGCGGCCGAACGGGTCGAACGGAAACATCCGGATCGTCCCCAGCGACCGCGAGCGGAACCAGACCCGCGGCAGTGATCCTGCTCGCCCCGCTCAACCCGAGCGGCCGGCGGTGCGCGAGACACCGCGGATCAACCGGCCCGCGCCAGAGGCCGACGGCGGCGCGCCCCGGCCCGACCGGACAATCCGGGTCGCCCCGCGGGAAGACGACCGTCCAACGCCCCGCTCGCGCAGCGCCGAGCCGCCCGAGCGGCCGGCGATCCGGCGGACGGAGCCCGAGCCGGTCCGGCCGTCCTCCGCCGACCGGGAGCGCGGCGGGTATGAACGGCCGCAGCGGCCCGAGCCTACGGAGCGGCAGCGCACCGAGCGGCCCGAGCCCCGCGAGCGGCCGGAGCCGCGGGTGATCGCGCCCAGGAGCTACGAGCGGCCGGCGCCGGCGCCGTCCTCGCGCGACCGCGGTGACCGCGGTGATCGCGGAGAAGCCTCGCCGCGGATGCAGGCGCCGCCGGAGCGTCCGGCCTCCCGGGAGCGGAGCACCCGGTCCTCCGAGCCGGAGCGCCCGCGGCGCCAGACGGTCGAGCGGTCGCGGGGCGGCGATCAGGGCGGCGGCGAACGTCCGCCCCGGCGCCGCCGGGATTAGGCCCACCCGCCGCCCAGGACGGCAAGGACAGCAAGGACGACAAGGACCCCCCTCCCTCTGTCTTTGCTGTCCTTGCCGTCCTTTTGGTCCTGGGCGGCCGGGGGTTCGATTACAATCTCCCGGCCCATGCGCCCGTCAACCCTGCTGCGCCTCTTCTTCATCATCTATTGCATCGAAGCGGGGATCCTCCTCATCTTCGTGCCCTGGATGACCGTGTGGGACCGCACCGTGCTCCAGCTTCCGTTCGTCGCACTGCGAAATTTCCTCTCGCACGCCGTGGTGCGCGGCGGCATCACCGGGTTCGGGCTGGTCCATCTGGTCTGGGGGGCGCACGACCTGCACGCGCTGCTGACCGGGCGGAGCCCCGATGCGGACCCCAGGGTTTAGGCAGCTCGCGATCAGCGACCGGACATCCCTGCCGGAGGGTGGCCTCGCCCCGTGGCTGGCCGCCCTCGCCGCGGCAGGGGTCGACGGGGTCCAGCTCCGCGAAAAAGACCTCGATGACCGGTCCCTCCATGGCCTCGCCCGGCTCGCCCGCTCCGCCCTGCCGCCCGACACCCGCCTGCTGGTCAACGGCCGCGTCGACATCGCCCTTGCCGCTGGTGCGGACGGCGCCCATCTCCCCGCCGACGGCCCGCCGCTCGCCGCGTTGCGGAGGCGCTTCGGGCCGGGCGTTCTCCTCGGCCTCTCGACCCACCACGTCGAGGAGGTCGAGCAGGCGTTGCACGACGGAGCGGACTACGTGACCTTCGGTCCGGTCTGGCCGACGCCGGGCAAGGCGCGCTTCGGCCCGCCCCGGGGGCCGGGCGAGCTGGCCCTAGCCGCGACCATGGGAATTCCCGTCTATGCGCTGGGTGGGGTTACACTAGACCGGTTCGGCGAGGCGGCTGCGGCCGGGGCCGCCGGGATCGCCGGGATCCGGCTCTTCCAGGCGCCCTCCGACCTCGATGAGGTGGTCCGGGAGGCCCGCAGGTGCTTCCCGCGATGAAACAAGAGAGCAGAACAGGAGAGCCGATGGTGGAACCCGACGACGTTCGTCCCCCGCTGACCGGGAGCGCCG
This sequence comes from uncultured Holophagales bacterium, assembly GCA_963842525.1. GTDB lineage: Bacteria > Acidobacteriota > Thermoanaerobaculia > Multivoradales > UBA5704 > UBA5704. The sequence continues at coordinate 796,941 of CAWJGT010000003.1, read as the reverse complement.
CCTTGAGCGCCTCGCTCGCCAAGCTCCGCTACCTCTTCGTCTCGCTGGGGGTGATCGTCCTCGACCAGTGGACCAAGTGGCTGGTGGAGGTCCACCTCCCCCACCATACGGCGCAACCGCTGATCCCCGGCTTCCTGAACCTGACCCACGTGCGCAACACCGGCGTCGCCTTCGGGCTCTTCGCCGCCCAGGGGGTCGGGGACGGGAGCTGGCTGCTGACCCTGCTCGGCCTGGCCGCGCTGACCGCCGTCGGGGTCTACTTCTGGTTCGCCCCCACGCGCGACCGCCTGCTGCTGGTCGCCCTCGCCCTGGTGGTCGGCGGCGCCGTCGGCAACCTCATCGACCGCATGTCGAGCGGCGCAGTGACCGACTTCGTCGACGTCTACGTCGGCGCCCACCACTGGCCGTCGTTCAACGTTGCCGACAGCGCGATCTCGATCGGCATCGTGCTGATGGCGATCGACAGCTTCCGCTCGCGCAAGCACCACCGGCACGAGACGAACGAAGCGGCGCCGTAGGGGTGCTGGCCGCCGTGGGAACCCTCACCCCCCCCGGCCCCCCTCTCCCATCCGCACTCCCTTCCCCCGGGAGAGGGGGGAGAGGAGAAGAAGAAGAGAATATTCTGGGAGGTTCTTCCTCCCCTCTCCCGGGGGTGGGAGTGCGGATGGGAGAGGGGCCGGGGGTGAGGGTCTGGACCGTCGACGACGCCGCGGCCGGCGAGCGGCTCGACCGGCACGTCGCGTCCCAGCTCGACCTCCCCCGCAACCAGGTCCAGACGTGGATCCGCGACGGCCTGGTGCGCCTCAACGACCGGGAGGCCAAGCCGTCGGCCGCCCTCGCCGCGGGCGACCGCATCGAATGCAATCCTCCCGAGCCGCGCGAAGAGCGCGTCCAGCCCGAGCCGGGCGAGCTTGCGGTCCTCTACGAGGACGCAGACGTGGTGGTGCTCGACAAGCCGGCGGGCCTCACGGTCCACCCCGGGGCCGGCCGCGCCAGCGGCACGCTCGCCCACCACCTCCTCGCCCGCTATCCGGAGATGGCCGGCGTCGGCGGCCCGGGCCGGCCGGGGATCGTCCACCGGCTCGATCAGGGGACGAGCGGCGTCCTGGTGGTGGCGCGCACGGCCGCCGCCCACGTCCGGCTGGCGCGCGCCTTCGCGGAACGGCAGGTGGACAAGCGCTATCTCGCGATCGTCTACGGCGCGCCCGAGCCCCCGTCCGGCACGATCGAGGCACCGATCGGCCGCCACCCCCAGCGGCGCACGGAGATGGCCGTGAGGCCCAGGGGGCGGCCGGCGCGCACCGGCTACCGGACGCTGGCTCATCATGCCGGGATCGCCCTCGTGGAGCTGGAGCTCGCCACTGGACGCACCCACCAGATCCGGGTCCACATGAAGAACGCCGGGCACCCGCTGGTCGGCGACCCGGTCTATGGCGAGGCCCGCTGGAAGGGCCTTCCCCGCTCCGTCCAGGCCCCTCTGCGCGACTTCCCGCGGCCGGCCCTCCACGCCTGGCGGCTCTCCTTCCAGCACCCACGGGACGGCCGGCCTCTTGCCTTCGAGGCGCCGGTCCCGGCGGACCTCCAGGGCCTGTGGGAGGAGGTCACCGGCACGCCCTGGCCCGCCGTCGAGCGCTGAACGGCCCCCTCAGGGGCTCGGTGGGATCCCGGAGGAAAGCGGGCTGAGCTCGCGGAGGACCTCGCGCAAGCGTCCCAGGTCGATCGGTTTGGTGAGGTGCCGGAGGAAACCGGCCTCCAGGCTCTTCTGGATGTCCTCCTCGGTGCCGTAGCCCGAGAGGGCGATCCCGCGCAGCCCATGGCTGCCGGACAGCTCGCGCATCAGGTCGAAACCGGTGCCGTCCGGCAGCCCGATGTCGCTGATCACCAGGTCCAGGCCGGGCCCTGCCACGGCACCCTCGGCCGCGGCCCGGCCGGACGCCACGTCCATCGCCACGGTGACCTGGTGCCCCAGGATCGTCAGCAGCTCGGCCATGGCCTCCGCGGTGTCGGCGTGGTCCTCGACCAGCAGGATGCGCAGGGGGCCCTCCACCGCGGCCGGCCGCGGCTCCCTGATGGGGGGCTGCCGCAGGGGCGGGTCCTCCGCCCGAGCCCCGGCGAGCGGTAGATGGATGGTGAAGGTGGCTCCCTGCCCGCGCCCCGGGCTGGCCGCCTGGAGGCGCCCTCCGTGCAGCTCCACGATCGCCTTGCTGATGGCCAGCCCGAGCCCCAGCCCGCCGAAGTGGCGGGTGATTGCGGGGTCGGCCTGCTCGAAGGCGTCGAAGATGCGCGGCAGCACGTCCGGCGCGATGCCGATCCCGGTGTCCGAGATCTCGACGGCGAGCTCCTCCGCTCCGCAGCGCGAGCGGACCTGAATCGTGCCTCCCTCCGGAGTGAACTTGACGGCGTTCTTGAGGAGGTTCCAGAAGACCTGGGTCAGGCGCGGCGGGTCGCCCCAGACCGCGTGCTCCGAGGCCTCGAGGTCGATCACGAAGCACAGCCGCTTCCTCTGCACCTCCTGGGCGTCGCAGCTCTGCAAGGCATGGCCCGCAATCTGGCGCAGGTCGGCGCTCTGGCAGCACAGCTCGAGCTTGCCGCGGGCGATGCGGGTCAGGTCCAGCAAGTCGTCGATCAGCCGGGCCTCGAGCTCCACGTTGCGCCGCACCATGGAGAGCTCGCGGCCGATCTCCCGGCGCAGCTTCTCGTCGCTCTCCATGGAAGAGATCACCGCCAGGACTGGCGCCAGCGGGGTGCGCAGCTCGTGGCTCAAGGCGGCGAGGAACTGGTCTTTTGAGGCATTGGCCCGGCGGGCCTCGCGATACAGGCGCGAGTTGTCCATCGCAACGGCGGCCCGGGTGGCCAGCTCCCGGCCGAGCCGCATCTCGGTCTCGCCGAAGGTCCGGCCCGAGTCGGACGTGGCAAGGAAGAGGGCGCCGAAAGTCTGGCCGCGGATGCTGAGCGGCAGCACCATCCAGGAGCGGGGCTGGAGCTGCTCGTAGATCGCCAGGACCTGGTGGTCCTCTGTCACCGCGTACGCTGTCTCCGGGCTCGGATCTGCGGAAAACCGCGGGGTCCCGGTCCGGATGACGCCCGCGGCCGGGCTGGCCGGGTTGTCGAGCGTCGGGTGATAGAGGCGGCCGAGCCTCTCGAGCAGCTCCTCCTTCTCCGGGTCCACGTGCGCGGTCGCCACCTGGCGGACCTCACGGCCCTCCTGCAGCTCGTAGAGGATGCAGTAGTCGGCGACGAAGGGGACGGTCAGGCGGGCCAGGCTGGAGAGCGTCGCCTCGTAGTCGAGCGAGGAGGCCAGAAGGGCGCTCGCCTCGGCAAGGAACGCCGAACGCCGTTCCGCCGATTCGGCCATCTCCAGCCGGGCCAGCAGGTCGGCGATATGAAGGCGATGGCGCAGCTCCTCCTCGGAGAACCGGATCTCCTGGACGGCCAGCGGCTCGCTCTGCTCAGTGGTCTTGTGCTGCACGAAGCTCCACGCGGTCGGAAAGTGCTCCGAGTCTAACCGGGAAGCCGTCTCCTGGGAAGTGCCTCAACGGCGCAGCCGCCGCCCGAAGCGGCCGATCCAGAACCCCAGGTCCTCGGGCGCGAGCCAGCGGGCGAGCGCGAGGTAGAGCACGGCGTAGAGCCCGACGACCAGGGCGGCCTGGAGCGCGACATGGGCAGGCGGCAGGACCGTCCAGAGCAATCCGGCGCCGAGGGCCGCCGCCCCGGCCAGCAGCATCATCCGGCCGATCTCCGGCCCGGGAAAGAAAGCGACGGACGAGCGCCGGGCGAGCGCCCTGCGCAGCAGGAAGAGCTCCAGCCAGGCGGCTACGCCCGAGGCAAGGGCGAGCCCCACGGCGCCAAGATGGAGGACCCTGCCCGGGTCGGCGGCGCCGAACAGCTCGGAGACGGTATGGCGGTCGAGCCAGGTCATCAGCGGCCAGGCGAGCGCCGCCGAGGCCGCCACCCGGACAGTGGCGATGCGGGCCGGCACGCGGGTGTCGCCCAGGGCATAGAACGTGTTCTGGAGCAGCCGGCTCGAGGTCGAGGCGAGGAGGCCGAGCGTGTAGCCGGCGAGCACCAGGTAGGTCAGCCAGTTGTCCGCCACCTCGAACTTGCCGGTGCGGTAGACCGCTCCGATGACGAGGAAGCCGAAGGCCAGATAGCCGACCAGGGTAGGGACGTTCAGGAAGGCGATCTGGCGCAGCGACCGCCGCACCCGCGCGAAGAGGTCAGCAGCGGTCCCGGCGGTGTCCTCCCCGCGCGCGCCGGACGCCCGCAGCCGCGACAGCTCGGGCAGCTCCGCCGCGGCGACCGACATCCCGAAGAGGCTCACCGGGAGCATGTAGAGGTTCTGGGCGTAGCCGAGCACCCCCACGGCGCCCGGCGCGAGGAAGCCGGCGAGGAAGATGTCGAGATAGCCCGAGAGCTGCACCGCGCCCCGCCCGGCCAGCACGGGCCCGAACGCCCGCAGCGCCTCCGGGACCCCCTCGACCCGGGTCGAGAAGGAGATCCGGAAGCCGCGCAGCAGCCGCAGCACGAGCGGGAGCTGCACAAGAAGCTGGAGGCCCCCTCCGGCGAGGGCCCCCCAGCAGGCGGCGAAAAGGATGCGGTCGAGGCCGGCGAGAGCGAGGCTCTCGGGCGGACGCGAGCCGCCCGCCCAGACCAGCGCCGCGATGATCGCCGCGCTCCACAGGACCGGCGCCACGTAGGGCAGGAAGAACCGGCGGTGGCTGTTGAGCACTCCCAGCGCCCAGGCCGAGAGGACGAGGACGGCGGTCATCGGGAAGATGATGCGCACCGCCGCGACCGTCAGCTCGAAGCGGTCGACGGCGCCGCCTTCTTCCAGGGCAAAGCCGAGCGCCAGGACCTTCACAATGGGCCGCGCGAGCAGGACACCGAGCAGGGCGAGGGAGCCGGCGAGAGCGAGGAGCAACCCGAAGACCGCACCGGCGAAGCGCCCGGCCTCCTCCTCCCGCCCCTCCTTGAGCAGGCGCGAGTAGATCGGGATGAAGGCGGCCGACAGGGTCCCCTCGCCCAGGAGGTTCTGCAGGGCGTTGGGCGCGCGCAACGCTGCCCGCCAGACGTCGGCGTGCGGGCCGATGCCGAAGAAGTGGCCGATCGCCCGGTCGCGCACGAACCCGATCAGCCGCGAGGCAAGGATACCGAGGGCGACGGCAATGGCGCCGCCGCGGCCGGGGTTGGGGACTAGGACCGGGGGGGCCTCCGGGGAGACGGGCTCGCTCACCGCGGCAGGTCGTTCCAGTTCAGCAGGACGTTGTAGACGAATCGGAAGTCCGAGTGATTGAGGTGGCGGTGCAGGGGGTTGAAGGCGAAGAGGATCACCCTTCCCTGCCCCACCGGCACGTCGAGGATGGCCGGCTTGCCGTCGACCACATCCTCGCCGCGCACGAAGCCGGAGAGCACCAGCCGCTTGTCCTCCTTTTCGTCCGCCTTCGGCTTGGCCTCGGGCATCGCGGTCCCGGCCTCGGGCGAATCGTCGATGTCCTCTTCCTCGATGTCCTCGCTCTGCTCCTCCTCGGGCTCCTCGGCCTTCTTCTCCTCGTCCGGTCTCGACCTTCTTGGTCCCGAACTGGACCACCACCAGGCCGCGGTGGCGCTTGTCCACGTCCCACAGCGGACCGTTGCCACGGAAGACGCTGGTGCGCTCCTCATAGCCGTAGGCGATCGGATGCTCCGGCCGCAGCAGCTTGGCGCGCACCTCCGAGCCCGGGGTGTTGAAGCCGCCCGGCGGCACGCGCTCGACCTCCCGCAGCATCCCGCCGTCGACCGGCAGGGTCCCGGCATTGGCCAGCGCGACCAGCACGCCGCCGCGCTCCACGAACCGCTGGAGGTTACCGAGCCCTTCGAACCCCATGCCGCCGGTGATGTCCTCCGCGGCGTCCGGGATGCCATGGCTGGGGAACTCCGGCGTCGTGGTGTAGGCGAGCGGCCCGTACTTCGGGTCGATGCCATGGACGATCCGCGCAAAGCTCCCGCCGCTGTTGGGGAAGAGGATGACGTCGAAGCGCTCTTCGAGCCCGCCGCGCCGCAGGTCCGCGTCGCTCAGCGACGTATACGGCAGCTTCTCCTGGTCGAGCGTATAGCGTGCCCAGCCGGCTTCCTGGGTGGAGGTCCAGGTATGGAGCAGGCCGACGCGCGGCAGGTCCACCACGTGCCGGCGCACCTCGGGCAGGGCGGCCGTGGCACGGAACGACAGCCCCAGCCGCGCCGCGATCTCCTCGACCGCCTCGCGCGGCGCCTGGACGATCCAGCTCCCGGCCGGATACGAGACCCCGCCGGCTTCGAAAGTAACCTCGGCAGCATCCACCTGGTGAGCCCCCAGCAGGAGGCGCGCCTGGAGAAGGGCGTTCTGGCCGGTGTCGCGCAGGAGAAAGGTGTCACCCGTGCCCTCGACCGTGCCAGGAGAGACCTCGGCCGCCGTGGTGACCGGCTCCATGGGCGCGTCGAGCACCTTGCGGTCGTCGACCTTTGCGCCCTCGACACCGTAGAGGAGCGGCCAGGTCCAGGCCACGTCGTCGTACGGCGGGTTCGGCTCGTCGGCCGGGAACTTCTGCTCCTCCAGGAGGTTGACCGCGGCGTTGCGGGCCGGCTGGTCCATGCGGACGATGTAGCTGCCCGCCGGCCAGTTCTTGCCGCCGGCCGTCAGGCCGGCGGTCAGGCGGTGGACCTCGATCCCCTGGCCGCGGAGCTGCTCGACCAGATAGGCGAGGCGCCCGGGGTCGCGCTGCGTGGGCGCAAAGGCCCAGGCGTAGGGAGCCTCGGTCCGCCCTTTCTCCAGGGCGCGGTTCCCCTTGACCCAGAAGTTCTCCAGCAGCTCCCGCCGGTGGCGCGCCGCGTACTCCAGGGCCTGGAGCACGCCGGACTCCATGTAGTTGGTGTTGTTGCGCAGCGACCAGGTCACCTTCTTGCCCGGCGGCCAGGGGCGGTACCACTGGACGTCGGTCACCGGCTTGCCGAGGTACTTCGATTCGGACAGGTCGCGCTCATAGGTCCCCGGCAGGCTGTTGCCGAAGGTCTCGTAGAAGCGGCCGATCGAGTGATGAAGATTGGCGACGGAGGTGAGATAGCCGGGCCACCAGCCGTCGAAGAATCCGAAGGTCCAGACGCCGGGCAGACCCAGGGCCGCCAGCTCGCCCGCCTCGTGGAAGCCGAGCTGCGTCCACTCGCTGATGGTCACCGGGTCGATTGCCCGGTTGTAGGGCCCGTAGCCGGTCATGATGTAGAGCAGCGGCACGGACTCGTGGAGGTCGTGCATCACCTGCGGATGGAATTCGTAGTAGGCGCCGTGGAGGGCCCGTGTGAGGGCGAGAGCGCGCTGCATGCCGTCCCGGTTGTTGTCGTGGTGGGCGTAGTGCCCCCAGTAGGGCGGCGCGCTGAATTCCCGCAGCTCCTCATACGGCAGCTTCTTCCCCTTGAGGTGGCGGTAGTACCACTCGACCATGCGGTCGCGGCCGTCCGGCTCCATGACCGGGGTCACGAGGACGACCGTTTCGCGCCGGATCTCCTGGATCTCGGGGCGTTCGGACACGGCGAGGCGGTAGGCCAGCTCCATGAGCATCTCGGGGCTGCCGGTCTCAGTGGAGTGCAGGCCGCCGATCAGGTGGTAGAGGACCTTTCCTTCGCCGGCGAGCTGCCGTGCCTCGTCGCGGGAGGTCCGGCGCGGGTCGGCGAGGCGGGCGGTGATGTCCTTGAAGCGATCCAGGGAGGCGAGATTCTCGGGGTCGGAGATCAGGGCGAGCAGGATCTCCCGCCCCTCCTCGGTGGTGCCGATCGTCCGCACCTGCACCCGGTCGCTCGCCTCGTCGAGCCGCCGGAAGTAGCCATGCACCTCGGCGACCTTGCTCAGCTCGTCCGGCGTCCCCACGATCCGGCCCAGCACGTCCCCGGGCGACGGCACGGTGTCCGACTCCGGCACATAGGACACCGGCGCCGAAAGGAACTCCGGAGCCGTCGTGTGCTCCCGGATCTTCTCCACGCTCCCCGGCTCGGGTTGGTCAGGGGCATAGTCCTCGGCCGGCTGAGCGGCCGGAGAGGCCGGCGGCGGGATTTGCTCCTCTGGGGCTTCCGCCACCTGGGCGTTCAGGGGCGTCCAAGCCCACACCAGCATCAAGAGAGCGAAGAGAACGAAACGACGCATCGGGACCTCCTGGAGTCACCTGCCAAGCGGGGCATAACTTACCATCAGAGCCTCTCGCAGCGCGGGACTCTCCGGCTCTCCGGAGGCGCTCTTGACGGACTTGACGGGAACTCCTAGACTGGCTTCATGTCGAAGGCGCTCGCAGCCGCCGCCCGAGCTTTCGAAGAAACTCTTCTGGAGCTTCGACTCCCCGAGGACTCTCCGGGAGCTCCGCGATCCCAAGACGCTCGGCCGCCGGGCGGCGTTGATGGCAGCGACGGAGCTGGCCTGGAAAGGACACCTCGGACCGCTCTTCGAGATGGAGCAGGCCAAGGTCGTTCTGGGGGTCGGCAGCCGACAAGCCGTGAGCGATCTCGCCCGGCGGGGACGACTCCTGGCCCTCGATGGCTCAGGCGGCCGCAAGCTCTATCCAGCCTTCCAGTTTGGCCGAAACGGGCGGCCATTTCCAGAGATCCAGCGCATTCTCCACCTTTTCGCAGGAGCTGTTGAAACCCCTTACACCATTGCATCCTGGTTCGTAACACCCCAGGACGTGCTCGATGGAGAGACTCCAGTGACCTGGATGCGGTCTCGCCGTGAGCCCGAGCTCCTTTTCGAGGCGGCTCGCCGTGCCGCTGCACGGCTGGCTCAATAACCCACTCTGAACGCTCTCCCCCTCCCCCCGGCGAGCTTGGCGGGTTTTCCGAGACTGCGTCCGCCCGGCGGCATCCCGAATAAAACCCCTACCGCAGCCGCGCCACCACCACGGTGATGTCGTCCGCCTGCTCGGAGTCGCCTTTGAAGTTCGAGAGGTCGCCGAGCACGGCGTCGCGGATCTCGCGGGCGGACCCCTTCTCTGCGGCCCGCGCCACGGCCCGTTCCAGGCGGGCGTCGCCGTAATCCTGGCCCTGGGCGTTGCGCGCCTCGACCAGCCCGTCGGTGTAGAAGACGAGCACGTCGCGCGGCAGCAAGGGACGGCTCACCAACTCGTAGTTGGTGTCCAGGAAGGTGCCGAGCGGCGGTGCGCCGTTGCCGAGGGCCTCGCAACGGCCGCGGCCGAGGTGGAGGGCCGGCGGGTGGCCGGCGGTGGCCAGGCTCAGGTGAATGCCGTCAGCCGTCCGGTCGAGCACGGCGCAGAGCAGGGTCACATAGGTCCGCCGGTCGGTGGTCCGCTGCACCATGTGGTTGAGCCGGTCCAGCACCTCGATGGGCGAGCCGAGGTCCTTTTCCAGGAGATAGAGGCAGCTCCTCACTCCGGAAAGGAGGAGCCCGCTTGCCAGGCCGTGGCCGGCCACGTCCCCGACCACCAGGGCGAGCTGCGACGGCGAGAGGCGGAAGTAGTCGTAGTAGTCGCCACCCACTTCGGTGGCCGGGAGCGAGGCCGCAGCGATCTCGATCCAGTCCAGGTCCGGCGAGCCCTGGGGCAGCATGCTGAGCTGGATCCGGCGCGCCGTGTCGATCTCCTCCCGCATCCGCTGCCGTTCCTTGGCCCGCCCGTGCTCGCGGCGCCAGCCGGCGAGGAAGCGGCGCTTCTCGACCTGCGTGAACACGAAGGAGGCAACCAGGCCGAGCACCGACACCACGGTCAGCGGCACCACCTCGTTGAACGAGGGCAGCTCGGCGGCCAGCCAGTTCGCGCCGTACAGGATGATCTGCTCGGAGAAACGCAGCCGGAAGAGCACCAACACGACGGCAGCGGTGAAGAATGCCCCACTCCAATTCGCGGCATTGCCGGGATCGTCGGACAGGCTGGCCACCTTGATGACGAGGATGGCGAAGGCGAGCCAGCAGATCAGGACCTGCCGGAACCACTTCTGGACGAGCTGCGTATCCCGGGCGGCGAGGATCGCCAGCGTGAACACCAGCTCGACGATGTAGAAGACCAGCGCAACGGCCCAGCGCTCGTGGAGGGCCGTGCCGATCCCGACCAGCAGCATGATCAGGCAGGGGACGAGCAGCCAGCGGAAGACGCGATAGTTCTTGGCGTCGTACTGGCGCTGGATCGCCAGCGGCTCCGGAAGGAGAACGAGCTCGTCGAGAGTGGAAGCCTTCACCGCACCCAATGCTATCCTGCCGCGGCATGGAAGGGGACGTTCGGGACGTTCGCCGGATTTCCGAATCCTGCCGCAAGGCCGGCAACGGTCTGATCCTGGTGGTCACCGGGGCCGGCGTGAGCGCGGCGAGCGGCCTTCCCCTCTTCCGCGGCACCGATCCGGACGCGATCTGGAAGCGCGACGTCACCGAGATCGGCACGATCCGCTATTTCCAGCGCGACCCGGTCGGCTGGTGGCAGTGGTTCCTGCGCAGCTTCGACGGGCTCCTGGACGCGAAGCCTAATCCGGCCCACCGGGCCATCACCGCCCTCGAGCGCTGGCAGGTCGGCCGCGGCGGCGACTTCCTCCTGGTCACCCAGAACGTCGACACCCTGCACGAGCAGGCGGGATCGCAGCGGCTGGTCAAGGTGCACGGCACCGCGGACCGGGTGCGCTGCTCGCGCGACGGCTGTTCCCTGGGTGCGCCCCACGGCTCGCTGCCGGCAGCCGAGGCCGACTTCTCCGCCTTCCGGACCCACCCGGTGCGCGAGAGCCTCCCCCGCTGTCCCCGCTGCGGCGCTCTGCTGCGTGCCCACGCCCTGCTCTTCGACGAAACCTACGACGAGCACGTGGACTATGGCTTCGGCCGGGTGCGGAGCGCCGTGGAGCGGATGGCTCTCGCTCTCTTCGCCGGCACGTCGTTCTCGGTGGGGATCACCGACCTCGTGCTGCGGGAGGCGCTCGGCTGGCGTACGCCGGTGCTCTCCATCGATCCAGCCGCCGCGCCGCCCGTCCCAGGCGTCCAGGGCATCCGCGCCCCAGCGGAGCTGATCCTGCCCGAGGTTTGCCGCGAGCTCGAGATCGGCCTTTCCTGACCTGCCTGGTTTCCCCTCTCCCGTTCGGGGAGGGGGGTGCGGGACGCACGGGAGAGGGGGCCAGGGGGGTGAGGGCTTCGCTGATCCGCTTGACAGCCACCCCTGGGCGTTGTTATTTTCTCCAACATGAAAGCGACGCTGCTGCTCCGTGAGCGCCGCGTCGTTTCTGAGGGCGCCTTCGTGGAGCTGGTGGTTTGGCAGGTACCCTCGCCTTTGCTCGGCAGCACGCACGGCTTCAAGTACCGGCTTGCCTTCGTGATGAACGGTGCTTGTGTGCTGCGCTACGACAATGAGCCCGGCAAGGGGGATCACAAACACATCGGTGGAGAGCAGACGCCGTATCTCTTCACGACGCCAGCACAACTGCTCGCGGATTTCTGGAACGATATGGATCAATGGAGATCCTGATATGAGCACCGTGACTTTGGAGGTCTCATCCCGCAAAGAGACCAACCGCCGCCTGCTCCGCGCCTTCGAAGGAGAGCCGCAAGGAGAATTCATCAGCTTCGAAACGCCAGCGCTTTTATTCAAGGTTCTGACGCAAAAGCGGTGGGAGCTGCTCTCGGTGCTGACGGGTGCCGGGCCGGTGACGCTCCGCGAATCGGCCCGGCGGGTTGAACGGGACGTCAAGGCGGTGCATGGCGATGTCCATGCTCTGCTCAACGCGGGAATCCTTCAAAAAACAGAGGACGGGCGGATCGTCTTCCCGTTTGACGCCGTGCACGTCAACTTCATGCTGAAAGCGGCCTGACCTCGCGCCGTCTGCCGGCTAGGGGTGAGGACCCGCACGCCCAGCAACCGCTCCCCTGCCGGCTCGCGCATGTTGTAGTGCGAGCTCATGACGCGGCCGTAGGCTCCGGCGTTGGCGATCAGGATCCCCGCGGGCACGGGGAAACCGACTCACGGTGAAGTGGAACGCCTCCGGCATGGGTCGATCCCCGCGGGCACGGGGAAACCGAGCGAGCGGTCCCCTGTACGGTGGAGCACCAGCGCGCCGAGTTGGACCAGGAAGGCGTGCCAGGCGTGGTGCTGGTGCGGCCGCAGCGCGAGCGGCTCCAGCTCCTCGCCGCGGCCGAGATGCGCGAGGAGATCCGGGAGGGTGGTCCTCAGCCGTTCACCGGCTCCGGCCCTGACGGTGAGCAGAGGTTGAGCGAGCAAGCTGTGTGTATGCATGCCTTGACAATCTCGCCATCGGTCGTAGAGGTAGCGCCGGGGGCCGAACCGGAACGAGAAACCTCCCTCGGTCTGCTCGACCTCGGCGGCGGTCGCGGCGTCCGGCGGGGTTCCCGGCTCCACGAGGGTCACGAGGCGACGGTCCCAGGGGGGCGCGCCCGCGCTCGGAGTTACCTTCAGCGGCGCGCTTTGGCGCGGCGCGTGATGCGTGCCGCCTTCTCAGCCAGGGCTAGCAGATCGTGCAGCGCTTGGTTGACTGCTTCTGAGGTGGGGAACGCCTTTGCGATAGCTGGTTCAAGCAAGGCAACAGAAGTCCCTCGCGCCGCCTCCTCGTAGAACTTTCCACGTTCCAGCTTCGCAAAGTCAGCTTTCTTGTACTCGGCTCGCATCTCGTCTTCAGCCTTCTTCATATAACTTCCTTTCGCCGCGCGTCACTCGGCGTGCAGTGATGATGCGAATGGTACCCGGCCGGTACGTGTGGCATACGGCAAGCAGCCGACCCAACCGTGACCTCCCGAACGTAATGTATCGCTTTTCGCCGAGCGAATGGTCCGGGTCAGAGCCAGACACGGCCATCGGATCGAGGGGAAAACCGTTGCTGCTTCATCGAACGATGCGCCGTGCTTGCGACGGTTGGCGGCTGCCTTCTTCGGGTCCCATTCAAGCTCATGGCACTGGAGGAGTGCCGAGATCGAAGGAGAGGTCTTCGTCGAGGGCCTGAACGGCGGGCTGACTCATAGAATGTCTTCCTTCGGATTCGTTCCCGGACGAAAGACGAAAGATAACATGTCCCGGCGACAAGGGGAAGACGTTGGCGCTGCGCCCTGGGGGCTCCCGCCAAAGTCCCGCTGGCGCCGCAGCCTTGGACCTCACCCCCTGACCCCCTCTCCCATCGCCCCCCCGCCGGCCGGGAGAGGGGGAACCCCCAACCCTCGCTTTTTCATGTCTTTGGGCGGCGGCGCCCCCTCTCCCGGTGGGATGGGAGAGGGGGACGGGGGGTGAGGTCCCCGCCAGCGCCCTGGGGTCAGGGGGTGAGGTCCACCCTGCGAAGCCCCAGCCGGTCGTAGAGGTACCGCCCGGCGCCGAACCGGAACGAGAAACCTCCCTCGGTCCGCTCGATCTCGTCGGCGGTCTCGGCATCCGGCGAGGTCCCCGGCGCCACAAGGTGATGGGGCAGGGTGAGGTCGGTGATCGCGCGGCCGGCGTTGAACGGGCTCGGCACCGGTGGCTCGAAGTGAACGAGGCGGTCTTCCAGCCCGAGGCGGGTCGGGATGCGGCGCGCGGTGTCGCCGCTCGGGAACGCGACGCTTTCACCGGCCGAGTCCGAGCCGAAGGCGAGATCGCGGCGGATCAGGTTGAGGTGCCCTTGCCGCCGTTCGGCGTAGCCCCGCCCGGGCGACCTGCACGGAAGAGAGTCGGTCGCGTCCCGCAAGCGCCGCCAGCCGGCGTGCGAGAAGCGTCTCGCGCAGCAGCGCCTCACAGCAGGCGGCCACGTCGGCGCAATGATGGACGAGCGGATGCCATCCGATCACCGAGCCATCCGGCGCCTGGTCGAGCTTGCCCCAGAAGTCCCGCGGAAAACCGTGCACCCTATCTCTCCAATCGCCGCCCCCTGACCCTGCTGGCGTCCATCCAGTCTACCTTGCCTCCAGCAGCCGCTCCCCTGCCGGCTCGCGCATGTTGTAGTGCGAGCTCATGACGCGGCCGTAGGCTCCGGCGTTGGCGATCAGGAGGACGTCTCCCTCCCGGGCCGGAGCGAGGCGCCGGGAGCGGCCGAGGATGTCGCCGGTCTCGCAGATCGGACCCACGACGTGCGCGATCAGGGTCGCCGGCTCGCCCAGGCGCGAGAGGTTGACGATCGGGTGATAGGCGCCGTAGAGGGCGGGTCGGATCAGCGAGTTCATCCCTGTCTCCAGGCCGAGGTAGGTGACGCCCCCCTTGCGCTTGACCTGGACCACGCGGGCGAGCAGCACGCCGGCCTGGGCCACCAGGAAACGGCCCGGCTCCAGCCAGAGCTCCAAGCTCGGGGTAGCCGCTCGCGGAAGCGGCGCAGCGAGGCGCCCAACGCGTCGAGGTCGAGGGGGCTCTGCCCCGGCCGCTCGGGAATCCCCAGGCCGCCCCCGAGGTCGAGCACCCGGACCTCCGGGAAGCGCTCGATGGCGGCACCCAGGAAGGCCGCGGTCTCGCTCCACGCCCCGGCGGTGCGGATGCCGCTGCCCGCATGCGCGTGCAGGCCGACCACGCGGACCCCGCGCTCCTCGACCAGCCGCCTGGCTTCGTCCAGCTCCTCCAAAGCGACTCCGAACTTGGACTGCACGCCGGCCGTGCGCACGTGGACGTGATGCCCCTTGCCCCGGCCGGGATCGAGCCGCAGCAGCACCTCCCGGCCCCGCAAGCACCTCCGGCCACTCGCGCAACGGGTGCAGGTTGTCGAGAGTCACCCAGGCGCCGAGCTCGAAGGCACGCCGGTACTCCTGGCGCGGCGCGAAATTGGGAGTGAAAAGGAGGCAGGAGCCGTCGAGGGCCGGGAACAGCGCGCGGACGTGCTCCAGCTCGGGGACCGACACGCACTCGAACCCCAGCCCCGCGCCGTGGAACCGGGCGAGCACCTCCGGTTGGTGGTTTGCCTTGACGGAGTAGAAGATCCGGTCGACCGCCTTCAGGCCGCGCAGGGCCGCGACCGAGCGGTCGCAGCGTCTCGGCGTCGTAGACGTAGACCGGGCCCTCCTCCTGGCGCCAGCGCCAGCAGCTCGCTCGCGACGCTCCTGCCACCACGGCGCCGCTGGGCGCGCCGCCTCGGCCGACCTTTCGGCGGCGAGCTCGTCCCAGGTCGGCCCGAACACAGGCCCTTCGGTCTTGTGCCCGAAGAGCAGGCCGTGGAGCTGGCGGATCAGGCGCTCGCTCTGCTCCTGGTCGACCACGAAGGTCAGGTTGAGGTCGCTCGCCGACTGGGTGACCAGATGGACCTGGATCTCCTCGAACGCTTCGAGCACCGGGCCCGAGCTCGTGCAGGATGGCCCGGATGCCGCGGCCGACCAGGGAGATGGCCGCCGTGGGCTCGATCACCCGCGGCTCGCAGAGCTGCCCGAGATCGCGCAGCAGGCTCCGCCGGAGCGCCGGATCGAGGACATTGGCGTCCGGGTCCAGCGAGACGGTGACGTTGGTCTCCGAGGTCGAGATGGCGTCGACGGAGATCCCATGGCGGGCAAAGCAGGCGAAGACGTCGGCCAGGAAGCCGACGGCCTGCCACATCCCGACCGTCTCCAGGGAGATCAGCGTGATGCCGCTACGGGTCGAGATCGCCTTGACCTCCGGCTCGGTGCCCGGTCCAGACGCGGAGATCACGGTGCCCGGCGCGTCCGGCCGGAGGGTCCAGCGGACGTGCAGCGGGATCCTGTGGTGACGCAGAGGCGAAATCGCACGCGGATGGAGCACCTTGGCGCCGGCGATGGCGACCTCCTGCGCCTCCTCGTAGTCGAGGGCGCGCAGCAGACGGGCCGACGGGAGCAGGGCCGGATTGGCCGTGAACATGCCGGGGACGCCGGTCCAGATCTCGCAGCGCTCGGCGCCGAGCCGGGCCGCGAAGCAGGCCGCCGAGGCATCCGACCCGCCGCGGCCGAGCAGGACGACCTCGCCGTCGGAGTTGCGGGCGATGAAGCCCTGGGTGACGACGACCTCCGCCTTCATGGCCTCCAGCCGGAGGCGCAACGCGTCGTCGCGCTCCCAGCCGCAGCTCGCGGAGAGATAGGCGCGCCCGCTGCGCCCATAGCGGAGACCGCGGGCTCCCGGCTCGTCGAGCGCCACCAGCGCCTCGCGGGCATCGAGCCAGGCGGTTTCAATCCCCTGGCCCTGGAGGAAGGCGACGCCCAGGAGGGTCGACATCAGCTCGCCGCAGGCCAGGACGCGGGCCTTGAGACCGGGGCCGGCCTCACGCAGGAGGGAGGCGGCCAGGGCGAGGCGCGACAGCTCTTCGAGCTCGGCCGCGAAGAACCGGCTCGGGGTCGAGCCCCAGAGCCCGCCCGAGCTCCAGATGCCGTGCCTCGATCGCGTGCAGAGCCGCCTCGTGCCGGCCCAGCACGGCGAGGCCGAGCATCTCCTCCAGAGCATCCGTGACGCCGCTCAGCGCCGAGCCGACGAGAAGGGGCCGCAGCCCCTCCTCGATCCGCTCCCGCACCAGGCTCGCGATCGTCCGCCAGCTCTCCCGCGTCGAGACGCTGGTTCCGCCGAATTTGAGGACGACCCAGCGGCCCCTCACCCCCGGCCCCTCTCCCAACCGCCCACCCGGACCACCGGAAGAGGGGAGCGAAGACATGTCGTGCGTCATCACCTCAGCTCATCCATATGCATTTCTCCCCCTCTCCCGGAGGATAGGGAGGGCGGTTGGGAGAGGGGGCCGGGGGGTGAGGGGCCCCGGCCGCCCGCCTCCTGACTGGACGGGAAATCTACCCCTTCGCCGCCCGGATCGCCTCGGTCAGCGCCGGAACCACCTCGTGCAGGTCGCCGACGATGCCGTAGTCGGCCACGGTGAAGATCGGCGCGCCGGGGTCCTTGTTGATCGCCACGATCACCGACGAGCCCTTCATGCCGACCAGGTGCTGGATGGCGCCCGAGATCCCGGCCGCGATGTAGAGCTTGGGCGCGACGGTCTGCCCTGAAGAGCCGATCTGCCGGTCGCGCGGCAGCCAGCCGTTGTCGATCACCGGCCGGCTGGCGCCGATCTCGGCTCCCAACGCACGGGCCAGCTCTTCGAGAGGGCCCATCTTGTCCGCGCCGCCGACGCCACGGCCGACGGCGACGATGACGTCCGCCTTGGTGAGGTCGACCTGGTCGCCACCCACTTCCTCATAGCCGAGGATCTCGCGGTCCGGCGCCACTCCCGAGAGGTCGGCGTCGAGCGGCCGGACCTCGGCCTCGCCCTTGACCACCCCGTCGGCCGGAAAGGCGCCTGACTGGACGGAGACGAGGACCGTCCCCTCGCCCTTCACCCGCACCTTGGACTGGAGCTTGCCGCCGAGGATCGGGCGCGACCAGACCAGGCCGCCCTCTCCGGATTCGAAACCGGTGACCTCGGGCAGCAGCCCGGCGTCCACCACCTGCGCCAACCGCGGCACGTAGTCCACCGATTGATACGTATGGGGAAACACGATCCAATCCGGCCGCGCCGCCTGGATCGCCGGCGCCAGGGCGCCGATGTAGCCGCCCGGCGTATAGGCCCGCAGGGCCTCGTGATCGGCCACGTGTACCACGGCCAGGTCGCACTTGGCCACATCGGCCGCGGCCAGTCCGATCCCGGAGCCCAGGACCAGCGCCTCGGCCTTCCCTCCAGCCTGCGCGGCCAGGCGCTGCGCCGCCGCGATCGCTTCCCAGGAGATGCGAGGGAGCTGGCCTTCCCGCTGCTGCACGACCACCCAGACGTTCGCCATCAGAGCACCCTCGCTTCCTTCTGCAGTTTTTCGACCAGCCGGGCGGCGGCCGTCTTGGCGTCGCCTTCCAGGATCTGGGCTCCGGTTCCGCTCTGGGGGAACGAGACGGAGATCACCTCCAGCCGCGACCCGGCACCGCCCACCTGCGACGGGTCGAGCCCCAGATCGGCCGGCGTCACGGCCGCGATCTCCTTCTTCTTGGCTGCCATGATCCCCTTGAGCGAGGCGTAGCGCGGATGGTTGATGCCGGCCTGGATCTCCAGCACCGCGGGCAGTTGGATGCGCGAGATCTCGTTGATGCCGCTCTCCATCTCGCGCGTCACCTTGGCGCTCTTTCCCCTCCTCCAGCTCGACGCCCATGACCAGCCAGACGTGCGGCCAGCCGAGATGCCCGGCGACGATCGACCCGGTGGCGCCGTAACGCAGGTCGTCCGACTGCGAGCCGGTGAGCACCAGGTCGAACGCCTCGCGTCCTATGGCCTTCGCCAGGGAGCGGCCGGTGGCCAGGGCGTCGCCGCCCTGGAAGGCGGGATCGGACAGGTGTACCGCCCGCGCCGCGCCGAGGGCCAGGGTCTTGCGCAGCGCCTCCTTGACGCGCTCCGGCCCGAGGCTGAAGACCACCACCTCGCCGCCGGTCTTCTCGGCCAGGGAGAGCCCCTCCTCCAGAGCGTACTCGTCGCTCTCGTTGATGACGAACGGCAGGTCCTCTTCCTCGATCCACCTGCCGTCGCGGCTCATGCGCAGCCGGGCCTCGGTGTTGGGGACCTGCTTGATGCAGACCGCGATCCTCATTGGATGCATCTCCTTACGGCGGGTACGAAAAGGCGGGCCGGAAGCCCGCCGCTACGTCGTGTCGAGCGCCCTGCCGGCCAGCAGGCGGCGCAGCAGCGGCGGGTCGGGGTTGAAGGCCCACAGCCGGTCGTCGAAGCGCAGCGTGGGCACCACCCGGCGGCCGCCGCTCTTCTCCAGCACCATGGCCTCGGCCTGCGGGTCGCGGTCGATGTCGACCTCCTCGAAGAGCCGCTCGGCCTCCTCCAGGACCCGCTTGGCGCGCCGGCAGTCCGGGCACCAGGAGGAGCTGTAGACGATCAGCCGCTCGGCCGGGATGCCGTGCCCCGGAAGCGAGCCGCGCGGTCTCCTCCTCGGTGAGCCGCAGGCCGACGATACGCAGCTTGCCGCCGGCCTCGGTCAACAGGACGGCCGGCAGGTCATCCTTCGGCGAGAGGCCAAAGCGATTGAGGAGATGCCCGGCCTCCGGCCGGTCGGCGAGGTCGATCCGGTCGCCGCACCCGGCAGGCGGCTCCGCATGGCGCCTCGAATCGTAATAGACATGGCACTCCAGGGCATGGTTCATAGCGTCGGTCCAGGCACCCGCACCGCGGAGCCGTTGACGGCGGCGGAAGCCGGCGTCGTGAGGTAGTGGATAACCGCCGCGACCGCATCGGTCGAGGCCCATTTGTCCGGGTCGGCCCCGGGCATCGCCGCCCGGTTGGCCGGCGTATCCATGGTGCCGGGCAGGACGGCGTTGACCCGGCCGCCGTATTGCGCGAGCTCCCGGGCCAGCGCTTCGACCAGGCGGAGCACTCCGGCCTTGGTGGCCGAATAAGCTCCGACACCGGCCTCGCCGAGCAGGCCTGCCGGAGCCGACACCGCCACGATCGCTCCGCCGCCGGCCTTCTCGAAACGCCGAGCCGCCTCGCGGAACACGCGGAACGTGGTATCCAGGTTCAGCTTCAACAGATAGCTCCAGTCGCGGTCGGACATGTCGGCGATCCGCCCCCAGCGGAAGCCGCCGACCAGGTGGACCACGGCCCGCGGCACGCCCGAAGCGCGCTCGGCGTCGTCGAACAGGCCCTGCACCTCCTCGGTCGAGGTCAGGTCGACCCGCCGCACGGACAGCCGGTCCGACGGAGCCAGCCCGGTCAGCTCACCGAGCGCCGACTCGTCGGCATCCACCGCGAGCACACGCTCGCCAGCGTCCAGGAAGCGCGTCACCACGCTCCGGCCCAGGGCGCCGGCCGCGCCGGTGATGAGGACTCTCTCGTGCATGCCTCGTTCCAGATGAGCGATGAAAGGGACCGCCCCCACCAAGGCATAAGAGTGCCTCGGCAAGGCGGAAGGGAGACTACCACGAGGCGGGGGCGGAGAATTGACGGCCTCAGACCAAGCTTGTATGATACGTACTCATGAGAACTTTCTCTGTCTCCGTACCGGACTCCGATTACGAGGCCTTCCGGCAAGCAGCAGAAGCCAGGAACCGACTCTTCGACGATCTGGTCCGCGAGGCCATAGCTCTCTACAGAGCCGAAAGGATCCAGGGCAAGGAGCCACTGACGGATCTCCCGGTCCTGTCGGGTCACCAACTCGTCGGGGAATTGCCGCCTCGAACCGAGGTCTGGGACGAGATTCTCCAGTCGGGTGATCTCCTCTACATCGCGTCCAGTCCTACGACCGTCCATTCCTCACGCGTCCGTGTGTAGAGACGCCCTAGTCCGCGACCACCGCGCCTGTGGTGACCACCGCGGCCAGGGCGTCTCCAAGGCCCCCGCAGCCACCAACGCCGCGTTCCGTCGTGCCGATGGGTGTTGCGTGTTGGCGGACGTTCAATGTGTGCCGCCGGGCGTGAAAGCTGGTTTTGCGAGCGTACGCTGGGCCAGCGTCCCGGGACTCTGCGCCAGCGTGAGCTCACGCTGGTTTTGCGGAGCGTACGCTGGGCCAGCGTCCCGGGACTCTGCGCCAGCGTGAGCTCACGCTGGGTTTGCGGAGCGTACGCTGGGCCAGCGTCCCGGGACTCTGCGCCAGCGTGAGCTCACGCTGGGTTTGCGGAGCGCACGCTGAGCCAGCGCCCCGGGACTCTGCGCCAGCGTGAGCTCACGCTGGGTTTGCGGAGCGCACGCTGAGCCAGCGTCCCGGGACTCTGCGCCAGCGTGAGCTCACGCTGGGTTTGCGGAGCGCACGCTGAGCCAGCGTCCCGGGACTCTGCGCCAGCGTGAGCTCACGCTGGGTTTGCGGAGCGCACGCTGAGCCAGCGTCCCGGGACTCTGCGCCAGCGTGAGCTCACGCTGGGTTTGCGGAACGCACGCTGAACCAGCGTCCCGGGACTCTGCTCCAGCGTGAGCTCACGCTGGGTTTGCGGAGCGTACGCTGAGCCAGCGTCCCGGGACATTGCGCCAGCGCGAGCTGACTCTGGCTTTGCGGAGCGTGCGCTGAGTCAGCGCTTTGAGACCGCTCACCGCGTCCCCTTCACACATTTCCGGCTGTGCTATTGTGTAGACAGGGAGGGCACACGATGCCGACGAACCTGGCGATCGATGACGGGCTCCTGGAGGAGGCGCTTCGCCTCGGAGGGCACCGGACGAAGAAGGCGACGGTCAACGAGGCGCTCAAGGAGTACATCGAGCGCCGGAAGCAGCTCCAGATCCTCGACCTCTTCGGCAAGATCGACTACGACCCGGCGTACGACTACAAGGAGCAGCGGCGGCGGAGATGAGCGTGCTGGTCGACACCAGCGTCTGGTCCCTGGCCTTCCGCCGCCGGAAGCCTGTGTCTCACCCTGTGGTCCCAGAGCTTCGCCACCTTATCTGGGAGGCGCGCGCTCGCCTCATCGGTCCGATTCGCCAGGAGGTCCTCTCCGGGATTCGCGAGCCCGCTCAGTTCCACAGGTTGCGGCACCACCTGGGCGCCTTCCCGGACCTCCCCCTCGTGACGACCGACCATGAGAGGGCGGCCGAATTCTTCAACCTGTGCAGATCCAAGGGCATCCAGGGGTCGAACACAGACTTTCTCCTCTGTGCCGTCGCCGAACGCCATGGGATACCGATCCTGACCACGGATGGGGACTTCGGGGACTTTGCCCGGCACCTCCCGATCGAGTTGCACTCGCCGCGCACCGCCTCCATTACGGACAGATAGAATGGCCCGGAATCGAGCGAGGTGCCCGTGGCCAAGATTCTGGTGATCGAGAAGGACCCGGTCTTCGCGGCCGTGCTCGAAGATCGGCTGCGCGTGGCCGGCCATCAGGTCGAGATCCTCGGCAGCGCCGATCGGGTGGCCGAGACGGCTGACGAGGGCCATGCGGACCTGGTGGTTCTCGATCTGCCCGCGCTGGCTGCGCTCGTGTCTGTGGCGGCGCTGCGCGGCCGGCCGGGCACCCGGACCGTCGGCGTGGCTGTGCTCTCCGACGACGCCGATCCGGCCCAGCGGGTGGCGGCTCTTCGCGCAGGCGCCGACGAATACCTGGCCCGCCCCTTCGACCTCGAAGAGCTGGAGATCCGGGTGGAGCGCCTGCTCGGCAGCCGGGTGGCCAGCCTCCAGCTCCTGCAGGGGGACCTCGCCGGGCATCCGCTCTGGGCCGTGCTCCAGTACCTCCGGCAAGTAGGCAAGAGTGGACACCTCCGGGTGCGCGGCCCCGGCGGCTCGGGGGCTGTCGAGCTCGCTCAGGGAGAGCTGGTCGCCGCCCGCTGGCAGGGGTTGCGCGGCAGCGAGGCCTTGCTCGCCCTGCTCTGCACCGAGGAGGGAAGCTTCCGCTTCGACGAAGGCGGTGAGCCGCGGACTCAGCCGCCCGAGCACCTGCCCATGAACGAGCTTTTGATGCGGGCGGCTTGGCTCAAGGACGAGATGGACAAGCGCCGCCGCTTCCTCCCCGCCACCGGCGAGCCCCTGGTCGCCATGAGCGGGACCCTGCTCAAGGACGCCGGCGAGCTCTCCCACCTCCCGCTCCAGCGCATCCTTTCCCGGCTCCTCAAGCAGCCCGGCTCGCGCCTCTTCGACCTCATCATGGACGAGACCGAGGCCCCGCTCACCACCCGGCTCGCCGTCGCCTGGCTGGTCGAGCATGGACTGATCGCCCCTCGCGACCAGGTCCCCGACCCGGCGCCCCAGAACACGATGGAGATCTCGAATGCCATCGTATTCGACGTGGCCATCGCCGACCTGGTCGCGTCCGCCGCCGCAGCCGGCCTCCCCGCCGCCGCTCTCCCCTACCTGGTCCTGGTGGAGCCAGCGATCTGGCCGGACCTGCGACGCCTGATCGAGCGCGCCCCCGGGTTCCCCCGCAACGAAGGGCTCCAGAAGCTGGTCGAGCAGGTCGAGCTCCGCCAAGCCGGGAGCGCCACGTTCGCCAGCCCCAAGGGCAAGCTCGCGCTCCACGTCCAGGTGCTCACCGCCGCCGCCCAGCCGCAGGTCGCAGCCATCGTGCCGAGCTGCGCCGGCGTCCTCGGCTGGCTGGACGGGGCCGAGGCCCTGGACACCGTCCGCCAGGTCGTCCAGCGGCTGGAGGCGAGCGGCCTGCCCGCGGTGGGCATGCTGGTGGCGGGCAACCCGTCGTCGCACCGCGAAGCCGAGCGCCTGGCAGCGGGGAGCCGCAAGTGGCGCACCAGCGCCCATGCGCCCCAGAGCCTGCTCGGAGTCCTCCGCCTGATGCATCCTCGGGAGAAAAAGTAGGGGCGGGAGATGACCGAAGACAGGATGCCGTGGATCGCGGCGGGGTGAGGTGCAATCGCCTCGCCCCATGTCATACTTACCTCGGAGAAGCAACGAAGGAGATCTGAGATGACTCAGCTTCTGGCTAAGGCGTTTGAAGAGGCTTCGAGGTTGCCCGAAACACTCCAGGACGAGATTGCGCAACAGCTTCTGGATGACATCCATGGGGAAGCGAAGTGGGATCAGACCCTCGCCCGGTCGAGCGACCAGCTTGAGAAGCTGGCGGATAAGGCCCTCGCCGATTTCAAGGCCGGACGGACGAGGCAGATGGGCATCGACGAGCTGTGATCTCCCATCTGACAGAGGATCGCCTCACCGCTGTTTCGTCCACTCGGCCTTGAGCTGCTCCAGGTTCCAGATGAAGTCCTTCCGCATCACGCCCTGGGCCTCTTCGAGGGCCTTATCCGGTGCTGATGCGCCAGGGCCGTGCTAACGTCTGTCGCATGGAACGGCGAGGGACGGCCGTCGATCGGCACGGGAGGCTCTGGGAAGCCCGGATCCTGGATCTGGACGAGTCCGAGGAAGAGGACTTCCGTTTCTGGTATGAGGAGCTTTCACCCGAGGAGCGGGTCAACGCCGTCCAGGACTGCCTGCTCTCCAGTCTCAAGGCGCGAGGCGTGAGTGAGATACCGCGACTACGAAGAGTTTGTCGAGTCGTTAAACAGAAGTGGGGCTAGGTACCTCATCATCGGCGCCCACGCCGTAGCCCTGCATGCCCGCCCCAGAGCCACCAAGGATTTCGACATCTACATCGAACCGACCGGGGAGAACGCGGAACGCGTCCTCGTCGCGATCCGCGAGTTCCTGGGCTCTGACCTGGGTCTGCGGAGAAAGGATCTGGGCACGCCGGGACGGATCGTCCAACTCGGAGTCGCACCGACCCGGATTGGGTACGAAAAAGGAAATAGTCAGAGCGTCTTCACCAGATCGCGGACGAAGCTCAACTCGTCCTCGTTGACGGTGTGCCCCATGGCCGGATAGATCCGCTCGGTCACCTCGGCGCCCATCCTGCGGACGACCTCGGCGCTCTCGTCCACCCGGTCCCTGGGGATGTGCGGGTCGCGGTCGCTGCAACCGAGGAAGATGGGCGTGCCCGCGAAGGAGCCTTCATAGTCCCGCGGCGTGCCCGGCGGACCGATGAGGCCGCCGGAGAGAGCCACTACACCACCATACCGCCGGGCGTTGCGCGCCGCGTATTCGAGCGTCAGGCAGGCGCCCTGCGAAAAGCCCAGGAGGACCGTGCGCTCGGCCGGGATGCCGTGCGCCTCCAGGTGGCGGAGCAGGTCGCCCAGGACTTCCAGGCCCGACGAGAGCCCCGGCTCGTTCTGCTCCATCGGCGCGAGGAAGCTGTACGGATACCAGGTGTACCCCGCCGCCTGCGGTGCCAGGTATGCCAGCTCCGGCCTCTCCAGCTCACCCGCCAGGCTCAGGATGTCCTCGGCCGTGGCGCCGCGGCCATGGACCATCACCATGGCCGCATCGGCCTCGTCCAGGGACCGGCCCGCTGCGAGCACGGGCTGACCCCGATGCGGCGACGCCTTCATCTCTCACCTCCCACTTTCTCGGCCACCTGCCGCACCTCGACGTTCGGCAGGATCGCCTCGATCTCTTTCCTCTCCGGCTCCAGCCACGGCGGCAGCCGCAGCCCGGAGCCCAGGCTCTCGACTGTCTCGTCGAGGGTGAAGCCCGGCGGATCGGTCGCGATCTCGAAGAGCACCCCGCCCGGCTCGCGGAAGTAGATCGAGTGGAAGTACTGCCGGTCCAGGATCGCGCTGACGTGGAAGCCGAGCCCGGCCAGCTCTTCGTGCCAGGCCTTCTGCTGCGCGTCGTCCGGCGTGCGCCAGGCCACGTGATGGACCGTGCCCGCCGCCACATGGCCGCGCGGTGCGTCCGGTTTGGCGACGACGTCCACCCGGGTGCCCGGACCGCCGGCGCCGGCCTCGAAGCGGAAGCGGTCGCGCTGCTCGCCGGCGGCGCGGAAGCCCAGGACACCATCCAGCACGCGGGCGGTCACCTCCGGGTTCCACTCGGTCAGGGTCACGCCGTCGAAGCCGCGGATGGCCTGCCCGGGCGGCACCGGACCGGCCAGCCAGGGCGTACGGTCGTCATCCGCACGGGCCACCAGCTCGAGCTTGAGGCCGTCCGGGTCGAGCAGGGTCAGGACCTCCTCGTCGAAGCGTTCCCGCGGCGCCTCGAACGTCACTCCGAGCCGGTCCAGCCGCTCCTGCCAGGCGCCGAGCGAGCCTTCGGGGACCGAGAAGGAGGTCACCGTCGCCTGGCCGGCGCCGTGCGAGCCGAGCCGCGCCATCGGCCAGGGAAAGAAGGTCAGGATGGTGCCGGGCCGTCCCTGCTCGTCCCCATAATAGAAGTGATAGGTGCCCGGGTCGTCGAAATTGATCGTCTTCTTCACCAGCCGCAGCCCCAGCACTCCGGTATAGAAGTCGAGGTTCGCCTGCGGGTCCCGCGCAATGGCGGTGACGTGGTGGATACCCGTGATCTGCCGGTTCATGGTTTTCGCCTCCAGATGAGCTTCCTGCTCGCCCTTTGCAACAGATCTCTATTCCAGGTGTAGACTGAGGAAGATGTCCGCGCGTCCCTTCCTGCGCCGGCCGGCCACCCGTCTGAGTGCAGTGTGCCTGCTGGCCGTGCTTCTGGCGCCCGCCGGAGCCTTGTTCCTCTCCGAGCACACCTGCGCGTGCGGGATGAAGAACGGCTGTTTCTGCCGGCTGATCGCTCCTCATGGAGCTCACTGCGACGGCGGCGTCCAGATGACCTGCTCCATGAAGCGGCAACGCCAGCCGGCCACGGGAGACGTCCTGTTCGCCAGCTTCGCCCTGCGTGGCTGGCTGGTCGAGCGCGTCTGCGAAGCCCCGTCCAGCCGCGAGCCCGCCGGTGCTGCCCTGGAGGCGGCCTACCGGCTGCCGCGCATCCCCTCGCGCGCTCCAGAAATCCCTCCGCCCCGCTCCTTCCAGGCTGCCTGACGTCTCGTCTGAAACAACGAAGACCTGTCACGCACGACCTGGAAAGGAGGTCTGTCCATGTCTTTTTCGTGGAGGCACGCGTGTGCCTTTGCTTCGCTGTCCTTCGTTCTGGCAGCACAGACTTCGGCGGAGAACGCACCGCCGCAGCCGGAGGAGCCGGAATCCCCACCGACCTATGAAGAGGAGATCACCGTCCGCGGCGACAAGGACTCCTCGCTCACCCTGCCCAGCCCGCAGACGGCGGCCGAGGAGCTGGCGGACGTCCCGGGCGGCACCAGCCTCGTGGATGCCGAGAGCTACAAGCAGGGCCGCACCTCGACCCTGAAGGATGCTCTCGACTTCGCACCCGGGGTGTTCGTCCAGCCCCGCTTCGGCTCCGAGGAGGCACGCCTCTCGATCCGCGGCTCGGGCCTCCAGCGCACCTTCCACGGCCGCGGGCTCAAGCTGCTCCAGGATGGAGTGCCGCTCAACCTCGCCGACGGCGCCTTCGACTTCCAGGCCGTCGAGCCCCTGAGCGCCCGCTACATCGAGGTCTTCCGCGGCGCCAACGCCCTCCAGTACGGCGCCTCGACGCTGGGCGGCGCGATCAACTTCGTGTCCGAGAACGGCCACGACGCCGACCCGGCCCGGGTGCGCGTCGAGGGAGGCGCCTTCGGCTATCTGCGGGGCCAGGCCAGCGCGGCGGTCGAGCACGAGCGGCTCGACGCGCTCTTCAGCCTGACCCACTCCTCGCAGGACGGCTTCCGCCAGCACAGCGTCCAGAGCAGCCAGCGTTTCTTCGGCAATCTCGGCTACCGCTTCGGCGAGGGACGCGAGACCCGCTTCTTCGTCACCGCGGTGAAGACCGACTCCGAGCTTCCCGGCAACCTGACCCGCGCCCAGATGGAGACGAACCGGGAGCAGGCTGCCCCGGGGAACCTGGCTTTGGACCAGAAGCGGGACTTCGACCTCTACCGCGTCTCGAACCGCACGAGCGTACGGCTCAGCCCGTCCAGCCTGCTCGACATCGGCACGTTCTGGTCGTACAAGAACCTCGACCACCCGATCTTCCAGGTCCTCGACCAGGAGTCCAACGACTTCGGCGGCGACATCCGGTATGAGCGCTACGGCAATTTCGCCGGCCGCAGCAACGTCTTCATCGCCGGCTTCAGTCCCGCGCTCGGCTTCCTCCAGGACAACCGGTTCGTCAACGTCGGGGGCCACCGCGGCGCTCCGACCGCCCGCGGCGCAACCACGTCCCTCAACCTGGACCTCTACGCCGAGGACCGTCTGGAGCTGTGGCCCGGGGTCCGGCTGTCGGCCGGCCTCCAGCTTTCGCAGGCGGGGCGGGACTTCGACGACGAATTCCTCGCCAACGGCGACCAGACCGACAACCAGGAGTTCACCGGCGTCAGCCCCAAGCTCGGCCTGATGGTGGACGTCTCCCCCGCGGTCTCGCTCTTCACCAACGTCAGCCGGAGCTTCGAGCCTCCCACCTTTGGCGAGCTGGTCAACGTCGGAGGCACCGGGCTCCTCCCGCTCGACGCGCAAACGGCGACCACGGTGGAGGTCGGCACCCGCGGCCACGCCCGGCGGGCGGCCTGGGACGTGGCCTTCTACCACGCCCGGGTGGACGACGAGCTCCTCAGCTTCAACGACGCCGTGGGCAATCCGCTGGGCACGGTCAACGCCCAGAGGACCCTTCACTCCGGAGCCGAGGTCGGCTTCACCCTGCGCTTCGGCGGGGACCGCCGGAACCTGACCCTGCGCCAGGTCTACAACTGGAACCGGTTCCTGTTTTCCAACGACCCTATTTACGGCGACAACCAGCTCGCAGGCATCCCCGAGCACGTTCTGCGGACCGAGCTGGTCGTTCAGCAGGCCTCGGGCTTCTACGGCGGACCGAACCTGGAGT
This sequence comes from uncultured Holophagales bacterium, assembly GCA_963842525.1. Classification (GTDB taxonomy): domain Bacteria; phylum Acidobacteriota; class Thermoanaerobaculia; order Multivoradales; family UBA5704; genus UBA5704. The sequence goes on along the minus strand of CAWJGT010000003.1, from coordinate 768,956 downwards.
GGGTCCCCGACGATTATCCCGTCGACCACGCCAACACGCTCTTTGCCGAAGGCTACGCCGTCCTCGGTTTCAAGCTGGGATACCGGCCGGCCAAGGGCATCGCCGGGTTCATCGAAGGCAAGAACCTGACGGACGAGACCTACGCGGCCACCACCGGCGTGATCCCGGACGCGCGGGGCCGCGACTCCGCCCAGTTCCTCCCCGGCGACGGCGCCTCGGTCTTCGCCGGCCTCGAATACCGCTGGTAGGGCCTCCGCACCGGGGCGGCCGGTTCGCCGCCCCGGATGCGGTACTCTGGGAGCATGCCCTCCTGGCTGATCCGGACCGCGCGGCGCAAGGGCTTGATCCCCCGCATCTCCGAGACCGAGCGCCAGGCCCTGGAGGCCGGCACGGTCTGGGTGGACGGCGAGCTCTTCTCCGGCCGGCCCGACTTCCGGCGCATGCTCGCCGAGCCCTATCCGGAGCTGACGGCGCGCGAACGGGTCTTCCTCGACGGCCCCGTCGAAGAGGCCTGCCGGATGGTGGACGAGTGGAAGCTCTGGCAGACCCGCGAGCTGCCCGGAGGAAGTCTGGCGCTACCTCAAAGAGAAGCGCTTCTTCGGTCTGGCGATCCCGGAGGCCTACGGCGGCCTCGGCTTCTCCGCCCTGGCGCAGTCCACCATCTTCGGCAAGCTCGCCTCGCGATCGCTCGCGCTCTCGGCGGTAGTGCTCATCCCCAACTCGGTCGGCCCGGGCGAGCTTCTCCTCGCATACGGCACGCCCGAGCAGCGGGACTGGTATCTCCCGCGCCTCGCCCGCGGCGACGAGATCCCCTGCTTCGCCCTGACCGAGCCCGAGGCCGGCTCCGACGCCGCCTCGCTCCGCTCCGAAGGCATCCTCTTCGTCGATGACCGCAACGGCCGCCTCGCCCTGCGCCTCACCTGGAGCAAGCGCTACATCACCCTGGCGCCGGTCGCCACCCTGCTCGGCCTCGCCTTCCGGCTGCGCGACCCGGAGAACCTTCTCGGACGCGCCGAGGCAACCGACGACCTGGGCATCACCGTGGCCCTCGTCCCTACTCAACTGCCAGGCATACAGATCGGCGACCGGCACGACCCCATGGGCGTGCCCATGCCCAACGGCCCGACCGAGGGACGGGACGTGGTCATCCCGGCCGATCAGATCCTCGGCGGCCTCGGCCAGGCCGGCAAGGGGTGGAAGATGCTGATGGAGGCACTCTCGGCCGGCCGGGCGATCTCGCTCCCCGCCCAGTCGGTCGGCGGCGCCAAGTACGTGGCCCGGGTGGCGGGTGCGTACAGCATGGTCCGCCGGCAGTTCGGCGTCGAGATCGGCCGCTTCGAGGGGATCGAGGAGCCGCTCGCCCGCATCGCCGGCCTGACCTATCTCATGGAAGCAGCGCGGGTCTACACCTGCGGCGCCGTGGACGCCGGCCAACGGCCTGCCGTGCTCTCGGCCGTCTCCAAGTACAACCAGACGGAGCTGCTGCGCTCCCTCGTCCAGGACGGCATGGACATCCTGGGCGGCGCCGCGATCAGCCGCGGGCCGCGCAACCTGCTCGCGGCCGGCCACGCCGGCGCACCCATCGGCATCACGGTCGAGGGGGCGAACATCCTCACCCGGACGCTGATCATCTTCGGCCAGGGAGCTCTCCGCGGCCACCCCTGGGCGCTGGCCGAGGTGCGGGCCCTGGAGCAGGGGGATGCGAAGGCGTTGCGGCGTGCCCTGCGCGGCCATGCGGCCTTCTTCCTGCGCAATCTCCTCCGATCCGCCGTCCTCGGCCTCACCCGCGGACGCCTCGTCCGCTCTCCGGTGCCCGGATCGACCTCCCGCTACTACCGCAGGCTCTCCTGGGCCTCGGCCCGCTTCGCGGTGCTGACCGACCTGGCGGTCCTCTCCCTGGGGAGCCGGCTCAAATTCCGCGAGAAGCTGAGCGGCCGTTTCGCCGACGTCCTGTCGTGGATGTACCTGGGCTTCTGCGCCCTCCGCCGTTTCGAGGCCGAGGGCCGGCGCGACGAGGACCTGCCGCTCGCGCGCTGGGCCGTCGAGCACGCCCTCGCCCGCATCCAGACCGCCTTCGAGGGGATCTATCAGAATTTCGAGGGACCGCTGGCTTGGCTCCTGCGCGGCGCCGGAGCGTGGTGGTGCCGGGCCAACCCTCTCGGCCGGCCGCCGGACGACCAGCTTGGGTCGCAGGTGGCCGCGGTCCTCCGCCAGCCGGGAGAGCTGCGCGACCGGCTGACGGCCGGCCTCTTCCTCCCCGCCGGTCCCCAGGAGGCCCTCGGCCGGCTGGAGCGCGCCTTCGTTCTCGCCACCCGCAGCGCTCCTCTGCTGGATCGGATCGCCCGTGCCTCCCGCGCCGGGACGAACCCCGCCGGGAGCGCCGGAGGCCCTGGTCGAGCCGGCGCTCGCCGCGGGCCTGCTCACGCCGGACGAGGCCGCCCTGGTGCGCGAGGCCGCGGCGGCCCGGGCCGACGCCGTCCAGGTGGACAGTTTTCCGCTCGACGAATATCTTCGCCTTGCGACCAGGCAGGAGGCCCGGCCGGCGGCAGAGGCCCTCGGAGCACGATAGGGCGCCGCCGCTCTTCGAAGAGATCCGATGCTCTGCCCCACCTGCGGCTCGAACAATCCGGAAGGAATGCGGTTCTGCGGCCAGTGCGGCAGCCCTCTGCGGCAGGTCTGCTCCGCGTGCGGTTTCGAGATCCCTCCCGGACACAAGTTCTGTGGCAGGTGCGGCCGGCCGCTGGCATCGGCGGCTGAGGCCGCGGCGCCGGCGTGGCCCGCCCAGGAGCCCGCGGCCGAGCGCCGCCGCCTCAGCGTGCTCTTCTGCGCGCTGACGACCTCGGCGGGGCTCGACCCCGAGGAGTACCTGGAGATCCTGCGTACCTGCCAGGACGCCGCCGGGGAGGTGGTCGACCGCTTTGGCGGGCACACGGCCCAGCGTCTGGGAGACGGCCTGCTCGCCTATTTCGGATATCCCGTGGCGCACGAGGAGGACACGCAGCGCGCGGTGCACGCCGGGCTGGGGATCATCGAGGCGATCGAGCGGCTCACGCCGCGCCTGGAGGCGGTGCAGGGGATCCGGCTGGGAGTCCGCGTCGGCATCCATACCGGCTCCGCGGTGGCCGGAGAGGTCGGCAGCGGCGAGGTGCGCGAGCGGCTCGCGATCGGGCAGACGCCGAACATCGCGGCCCGGCTCTGCGCGCTCGCCGAGCCGGGGACCGTCGTGGTCAGCGATCAGACCCAGACGCTCGTCCAGGGGTTCTTCGCCTGCCGGTCGCTCGGTCCCAGAGTCCTCAAGGGGGTCTCCGCGCCGCTCGAGGTGCACCAGGTGCTGGGCCAGAGCGGAGTGCGCACCTCCTTCGAGCTGGCCCTGGCGCGCGGGCTGAGCCCGGCGGTGGGACGGCAGGACGAGCTGGCAACCCTGCTCCGCAGCCTGGAAAAGGTCCAGGAGGGGCACGGGCGGACAGTCCTCATCACCGGCGATGCTGGGATCGGCAAGTCGCGCCTGGTCCAACTGTTCCGCGAGCGCGCCGCCGGCGAGGTCCACCGGTGGCTCGTCTGCCGCTGCTCGCTCTTCCAGCAGAACAGCGCCTTCTCCGCCGTCCTCGACCTTCTCCAGGATCTGCTCCGGCTACGGCCCGAGGACACGGCGGCCGACCGGCTCCGCAAGCTGCAGGAAGGGCTGGTCGCGCTCGGGTTTCCCGGGGCGGAGGAGAGGGAGCTCTTCGCCCGGCTCCTCGGCCTCGAGCCGGGAGAGGACCGGGAGACCCTCGGCCTGACCCCGCAGCGGCGCAAGGAGAAGACGCTGAGCGCGCTGCTCGGGATCCTCGCCGCCCTGGCGGAGCGCGGGCCGGTGGTCCTGGCGATCGAGGACCTGCACTGGGTGGACCCTTCGACGCTCGAGTTCCTGAAGCTGCTGGTGCGACAGGGCCCGAGCCTGCGGCTCCTCCTGCTGCTCACCTCCCGCCCGTCGTTCAGTCCGGCCTGGGGAGGGCACCCTGCGATCGTCCACATCCTGCTGGACCACCTCGGCGAGAGCGAGGTGGAGGCGCTGGCGCGCGGCGTGGCCGGCGGCCGCACCCTGCCTCCGGAGGTCCTCCTCCAGATCGTGGCGAAGACCGACGGCGTGCCCCTGTTCGTGGAGGAGCTGACCAAGATGCTCCTCGGCTCGGGACTCCTGCGGGAGGAGGGGCAGCGCTATGTCCTGACCGCGCCGCTGCCGCCGCTCGCCATCCCGGCGACGCTCGAGGACTCCCTCCTGGCCCGCCTGGACCGCCTGTCGGGGACCCGCGAAGTCGTGCAGATCGCCGCCGTGCTCGGCCGGGAGCTCACCTGGGGCATGATCCGCGCGGTCTGCCCGCTCCCCGAAGAGACGCTGCGCCGCGAGCTCGAGCGGCTCGTCGACGCCGATCTGCTCTACCAGCGGGGCGTGCCGCCCGCGGCGTCCTACACTTTCAAACACGCCCTGCTCCAGGAGGCCGCCTACGGCTCTCTCCTGCGCAGCACCCGGCAGCAGCTCCACCAGCGGATCGCCGCGGCCCTGACGGAGCAGTTCCCGGCCGAGGCCGCGGCGCGGCCCGAGGTGGTGGCCCACCACTTCACCGAGGCCGGCCTGCACGAGCAGGCCCTGCCCTGCTGGCTGGAGGCCGGGCGGCACGCCGCCGAGCGGTCGGCTCACGTCGAGGCGATCGGCCACTTCGAGAAAGGCCTCGGGCTGCTCGATGCGCTGCCCGAAGGCCGGGAGCGGGACTCCCAGGAGCTCGCTCTGCGCACCGCTCTCGGGCCGGCGCTGATCGCCACGCGGGGCTACACCACTCAGGGGGTCGAGCAGTGCTATGCGCGCGCCCTGGAGCTCTGCAACAGGCTGGGGGAGACGCCGGAGCACTTCTGGGTCCTGCGCGGTCTCTGGGTGTTCCATCTCATCCGGGCGGAGCTTCCGAAGGCCCTGGAGCTCGGCCGGAGCATGATGCGCCTCGCCGACGCGAGCGGCGACCGCACGCTCCTCTTCGAAGCCCACCTGGCCGCGGCGCTGCCGCAGCTCTTCCGAGGCGAGCCGGCGCTGGCACGCGAGCTCCTGGAGCGCGGGATCTCCCTCGACTCTCCCGAGCGGGACCGCTCCACCATGTCCGTCACCGGCATCGACATCGCCGCCACCTCGATCGGTACCCTGGGGCTCGTCCTCTGGCAGCTCGGCCTCCCGGATCAGGCCCTCGCGCGCAGCGAGCAGGCCATCGTGCTGGCCCGCGAGATCGCCCACCCATACAGCCTGGCCGACGCCCTCAGCATGGCGACCTGGCTGCGCTATTTCCGGCGCGAGGCCTCCGCCGTGCGGGAGCAGGCCGCGAGCCTCGTCACCCTGGCGGAGGAGAAGGGCTTCCTCCATGAGGCGGCGCACGGCAACATGCGGCTCGGCTGGGCCATGGTCCATGGGCCCGACCCGTCTCTCCATGCCGAGGGGCTGCGGCGCGTGCTGGGCGGCATCGAAGCCTTCGGCGCCTCCAGGGCCAGGCTCTCGGAGCTCAACACGCTGTCGCTGCTGATCGAGTGCTATATCCGGCTGGGCCGGATCGAAGAGGGCCGGCGTACGGCCGCCCGCGCCCGCGAGCTCCTCTCCGGCCTGGAGGACCGCTTCTTCTGGCAGCCGGAGATCCACCGGCTCGAGGGGGAGCTCGCGCTCCTGGAGCCCGGCGGACACGCCCGCCTCGAGGAAGCGGCCGAGCGCTTCCGGCAGGCCCTGGACCTCGCCCGGCGCCTGGGATCGAAAGCCCTGGAGCTGCGCGCCGCCGCCAGCCTCGCGCGGCTCTGGCGCAGCCAGGGACGGGACGAGGAGGCCCGCAATCTCCTCGCCCCCCTCTACGCCTCCTTCTCCGAAGGGTTCGCCACCCCCGACCTCCAGGACGCGGCGGCCCTGCTCGGCTCGCTCGGGATTGAGGCGGCCGGACCCGCCGTGGTACGCTGAAGCCGTCTTCGAGGACAATCCGTAACACCGAAGCTGCCTGAACCGGAGGGATGGCATGGAGAGAAAATTTTTCATCGTCGGCGAGGACGGAAGCATCTATGCCGTCACGGATGCCGATCTCGCCCCTCACAAGACGGACAATCCCGAGGTCGTGAAATTCGTGGAGAACCTGGTCAAACAGGGCGTGGCCCACGCGGTCCTCACGAAGGACAGCGTACCCAAGAAGCTTCACCCGATCGTCGCGATCGGGTCGCATCATGAGGGCAGTCATCTGTTCAATCTGAAGGCGTACCGCGATCCCAAGAAGTAGCTCACGGCCGTCGCCTTTCGAGCGTCCTTCGAGATGACTCCCGGGACCGCAGAGCCGGGCGTCAAGGCGTTCCGCACCGGCACGCACCGCGCGGTGCCGCCGGAGCAGACCCTCGAGCGGGTGATGCGCTGGGCGCCTGTGATGGGCATCACCCGGGTCGCCAACGTGACCGGGTTGGACCGGATCGGGCTCCCGGTCGTGATGGTCTGCCGCCCGAATGCCCGCTCGCTGTCGGTCAGCCAGGGCAAGGGGCTCGACCTGGCCGCCGCCCGCGCCTCCGGCCTGATGGAGGCGATCGAGCTGTACCATGCGGAGCGGATCACGCAGCCGCTGAAGCTGGCCAGCTTCAACGAGCTTCGCTTCACTCATCCGCTGGCGGAGGTCTCCGCCCTGCCGCGGCTGTCCACCAGCCTCTTTCACGACGACCTGCAACTGCTGTGGATCGAGGGACACGACCTGCTGGGCGACACCGCGGTCTGGGTCCCCTACGAGATGGTCCACATGAACCTCACCCTGCCGCTGGCCCCGGGAAGCGGCTGCTTCGCCGCGTCGTCCAACGGCCTGGCGTCGGGCAACCATCCTCTGGAGGCGCTCTCCCATGCCCTTTGCGAGGTGATCGAGCGGGATGCGAACGCGCTCTGGCTCGCGCGCCCGCCCGGCGTCCAGCAGCGCACGCGCGTGGACCTCGCGACGGTCGACGATCCCGCCTGCCGCGAAGCCCTGGACCTCTACGAGCGCGCCGGCATCGCCGTGGCAGTCTGGGACCTCACGAGCGACCTCGGTGTCCCGGCCTTCCGCTGCACGATCCTCGACCGCGATCCCGATCCCTTTCATCCGCTCTTCGCAGGCGCCGGCCTGGGGTGCCACCCGGCGCGCGAGGTGGCGCTTCTGCGGGCCCTTACCGAAGCGGCCCAGACCCGCCTCACCTCCATCGCCGGATCGCGGGACGATCTGCGCCTGGAACACTACGAGCGGCTGCGGGACGCGGACGAGGCGCAGCGCATCGCCGAGGACGTGGAGCCGACGGGACCGCTGCGCGGCTTCTGCGAGGCGCCGACCCGGGAGAGCGAGACCTTCGCCGAGGACGTGGGCTGGCTCCTCGAACGCCTTGCCGAAGCCGGGATGCGGCAGGCGGTGGCCGTCGACCTGACGCACCCTGCCTTCGGGGTTCCCGTCGTGCACGTCGTGGTCCCCGGCCTGGAGACCGACGCCGACCTGACGGGCTATCTGCCTGGGCCGCGGGCCCGCGCGGCCGCCACCTCGGATGAGCTCTCCTGAGATCGTCGTCTTCCTCGGGCCCACCCTCTCCGTCGCCGAGGCGAGGCGGCACCTCGACGCCGTCTACCTCCCGCCGGCGGCGCGGGGGGACGTCTACCGCGCGGCCCGCCGGCGCCCCTGGGCGATCGGCCTCGTCGACGGCTATTTCGAGCGGGTCCCCGCGGTCCTGCACAAGGAGATCCTCTGGGCCCTGGCCGAGGGCGTTCACGTCGTCGGAGCGGCCAGCATGGGGGCGCTCCGCGCAGCCGAGCTGGAGGTCTTCGGCATGGAGGGCGTGGGCGAGGTGTTCGCGGCATTCCGCGCCGGCGAGCTGGACGACGACGACGAGGTGGCGGTCGTCCACGGCCCCGCCGAGGCAGGCTTCCAGGCAGCCTCGGAGGCTCTGGTCAACGTGCGTTGGACGCTCGCCGCGGCGGAAGCGGCGGGCGTCCTCGCACCAGAGGTCCGGCAGGCGCTGATCGGCATCGCGAAAAGCCTCTATTACCCCGAGCGCACCTTTCCAGGCCTCCTCCGGCGCGCCGCCCGCGAAGGCCTTCCACAGGACAGGCTCGCCGCCCTGGAGTCCTGGCTGCCGCGGAACCGGGTGGACCAGAAACGCGCCGATGCCCTCGCTCTGCTGCACCACCTCCGCGAGCGGCGGGACGCCGGCACGCCTCCGAAGCCGGTGCGCTTCCGCTTCCAGCACACCCTGGAATGGGAGATGCTCCGCCGGGAGGCGCAGCAGCGAGAGCCCGATCCAGGCGGCCGCGACCGGCTGGCCGACGCGGCGCTCGAAGAGCTCGGCCTCCAGGGGGATCTCTGCCTGCGGTCCAGAGAAACCGCCCGGGCCCGGGCCCTCGCCCTCGAGCTGGCCGCACAGCTCGGCATCGGGGTGGATTCCGCAGCAGTGGAGGCGGCGGCGGAGAGGTTCCGGCGCGAACGCGGGCTGTTCAACGAGGGAGAGCTACGAAGCTGGCTCGGCGATCAGGAGATGAGCCCGGAGTCGTTCGCCCTCCTGATGCGCGACGAGGCGCTGATCGGCAAGGTCCTCCAGATGATCGAGGTCGACCTCGACCCCCACCTGCGCGACCACCTGCGCACGACCGGGGCCTGGGGCGCCCTGCAAGCCCTGGCGCGGGAAAAACAGCGCCTCGTCGCGGCAAGGGGCCTCGAAAACCCCTCCCTCGCCGATGCGGGATGCACGGACGAAGAGCTGTGGCGCTGGTTCTTCGAGGAGCGGCTCGGCCGACCCCGGCCGGCCGACCTCGACACCTACGCCCGGTCCCTCGGATTCACCGGCGAGGACGCCCTCCGCCGGGCCGTGCTGCGCGAACGGGAGCTCCTCCGCCCCTGCCAGTGAGCCCCGTTTGGAGATACGATCCTTCCGGCCGGGACCTTCTTGCACGGGTCCGGCCGGCAATCCTTCCAGGGAGAGAGCGATGGCGATCGAGATCGGTCAGACGATCCCCGATGTGAAGCTGAAGACGTCCGACGGCAAGGACATTTCCACGACCGAGCTCTGCCGTGGCAAGCGGGTCGTCCTCTTCGCGGTCCCCGGGGCCTTCACCCCCACCTGCTCCGACCAGCACCTGCCCAGCTTCGTCGAACGGGCGAACGACCTCAAGGCCAAGGGGATCGACACGATCGCCTGCGTGGCCGTCAACGACCATTTCGTGATGGGGGCCTGGGGCAACGCCCGGGGCGTCGGCGAGAAGATCCTGATGCTGGCCGACGGCAACGGCGACTTCGCCCGCGCCATGGGCCTGGAGATGGACTCCCGCGCCTTCGGCCTCGGCATGCGCTCCCGCCGCTACGCCGCCCTCATCGAGGACTGCGTCGTCAAGGACCTCAAGGTCGACCAGCCCGGCCGCTTCGAGGTCAGCTCGGCGGAGGTACTGCTCAAGGGGCTGTGACCCGGAGGTTTTGCCATGGAGCTCGTCACTGCCATCTCGCGCCGGCGGTTCGCCGGCCTCCTCGGGGCCGGGATCGCCTCGGTGGCCCTGCGCCCCTCTCCCCTTCCTGCGGCGTCTTGCACCGAGACGGCGCCCCCGGTTCCGGACGACATCGTCCGCCTGAGCTCCAACGAGAACCCGTACGGCCCGCCGCCCGCGGCTTTCGACGCCATGCGCAAGGCGTTCGACCAGGTCTGGCGCTATCCCGACGAGGCCGCCGATGCCCTCACCAACGAGATCGCGAAGCTCCACGGCGTGGAGAGCGATCACGTGCTCCTGGGCAACGGATCGGGCGAGATCCTCAAGCTCTGCGCCGCAGCCTTCACCGGACCCGGCCGCCCGGTGGCGATGGCCGATCCCACCTTCGAGGCCATCGGCCGCTATGCCCGCGCCGCCGGGGCGGAGGTGATCCGGACCGCGCTGACCGCCGACCACCGGCACGACCTGGCGAAGATGCACGAGGCGGCCCGCTTCGCCGGGCTGGTCTACATCTGCAACCCGAACAACCCCACGGGGAGCGTGACGCCGGACCTGCGCGGCTTCCTCTCCCGCGTGCCCGCCGGCACGGTCGCGCTGGTCGACGAGGCCTATCACCACTATGCAAACGGGGACGGCTACGAGTCCGTCGTGCCGTTGGTGGCGGAGCATCCGAATCTGGTGGTGGCGCGTACCTTTTCGAAGATCTACGGCATGGCCGGCCTGCGCTGCGGCTACGCCCTGGCGCGTCCCGAGACGCTGGACCGCCTGCGCTTCCACCAGGCCTGGGACACCCTGAACCTCCAGGCCCTGGCCGCCGCCCAGGCCGCCCTCAGCGACACCGCCCATCTGGAGCGAAGCCGGCGCCTCAATCGGGAGACGAGGGATTGGGCGACCGGCGAGCTCGCCAACCGCGGCTACCGGTCCATCTCCTCGCAGACTAACTTCCTGATGACCGATCTGCGGCAGGACGTCGGCAAGGTGATCGATCAACTGCGTGAGCGGCGCGTCCAGGTCGGCCGCCGCTTCCCCGCGCTCCCCACCCACCTGCGGGTGACCGTCGGCACCCGGCCGCAGATGGAGCGCTTCCTGGCGGCTTTGGGGGAGGTGCTGGCGGCGTAAGATGCAAATCCGCGATGCCGGGCTCGGCTGGCGCTTGGAGTAGACTGTTCTCATGAGCACGATGCTGACCCTGACCATCCCCACGGATGAGAAGCTCCATGAAGCTCTCCAGGAGCGGGCGGCGATGCAGGGCAAGACCGTCCCGGAGCTGGCGCGGGAAATCCTCAGCGAGGCTGTGGCAGAGCATTCAATGGCGAAGCGAGTTGGCCATCTGCGAGGGCAGCTCCATCTCCAGAAAGACGCCTCCGATCCCTGGCGCGCTCACCTTCGCGAGAGTAACTTCCGGTCTTGAAAGCCTGGATTCTCGACACCGGCCCCATCGTCGCCTACCTCGACGCATCGGAAAAGCAGCACGCCCGAGTCGCTGCTCGGCTCGACGCTTTTTCCGGGCAGCTCCTCACGACCACGGCCGTCATCACGGAGGCGATGCACCTTTTGGCAGCAGACCGCAGAGGTCCCGTCCTCTTGGCCGAGTTCGTCGCGCAAAGCGGGCTGCAAATCTTCGACTTCAGTGAGGCAGCAGCGTTGGCCGAGGCCGCTCGCCGAATGGAGAAGTACGCAAACATACCGATGGACTACGCCGATGCAACCCTGGTGCTTCTCGCCGAGCGTCTGGGCGTCTTCGAGATCTTGACGCTCGACTACCGAGGCTTCACTGTCTTCCGCTCGTCGAAGGGTAAGAGCTTCTCCATGGTACTGCCGCGTCTGGGGCCTGATGGAGGTGTTCTCACCGGCTCATCGCGAGCCTGAAATCCCGCAGCGTGGATGCAAATGTGCCGAAGAGCACGGCCCTGATCTCGGCGAGCTGACTTACGGGCTCTTCGGCAACGGAGCGGTCCTCAGTAGCAGTAGCAGGTATTTCCAGAGCAAACGCCACTTCCCGGGCCACCACACTGGCTGTTGCAGGACGCCTGTGTGCAGGTTGGCGCATTGCAGTGGTGCTCCTGGACATATGGGCTGCCGGTGCACTGGCAGCGGACATAACCACCCCAGGGGCTGCCCGTCGGATAGTCGTTACAGACCCCGCCGGCTGGCGCTGGACAGGAGCAATTGACGACGCTGCCGTCATCGCAGCTCAAAGCCGCCCAGCAGGAGCTGGAACTGGCGAGAAACAGCAGGGGAGAAGCTTCGAAGGGAGACGCCTCAGCTCGAGGGGCCTCCGGTTGTCCGAAGATGGCTTTTTCAAGATCTTCCCCGTTTGCCAAGCTCCCCATCGCCGCGAAGGCGAGCACCACCAATGCTGCGACAATCCTGAGTGATCTGATTCCCATGTCCGCTCCTCTCTTTCTGAAAAAGACCCTTCTCTGCAAGAACTCGGTCTCTGGACACTTCAGGGAGATTCTACGGCATCGCGCGGCGAATCGAGCAGCTTGGAGGGGGCACGAGGGCCACGCAGCGTCCGGCGGCTGGAGGAGCAGCTCCTCGCCGGCTAGCCGGACCGCGGCGCTCCTGGCAATCGTCAGGCGCCAGCCGGTCCATACCCATCCAGCAGCTCTGCTACGCAGTTGCGCAAGGCCGGAACCTGTGATTGGAGCGTCTCCCAAACTGTAGGATGATCCACCGTGGCGTAGCCGTGGATCAACAGGTTTCGAAAGGCGACAATCTGTGGAAGATCCGGAATTCTGGCGGCTATCTCCGGCGCCACCTTGGACAATTGGTTCAGAGCCTCACCGATGATCTCAAACTGCCGTTCGACGGCGGAACGCAGCATTCGGTCGGCGAGATAGTCGTCGAGGCGAAGCCCGAGCGTGAATTCCAGGATGGCGTCCGCCGCCTCCCGCACATCCCAGAGGTACGCACGCGGCTCACGACGCATACACCGTCTCGCGCGACCGTTCGATGTCGGCCTGGATGAAGGGATTCCGGATGCTTCCCGCCATCACCAGATCCACGGGCCGCCCCACCAGGGCGGCCAACTGATCGCGCAGCTCGAGGAAGGTACCCAACGTCGGCGTGATGTGCGTTCGGTTGAACTCCACCAGAAAATCGATGTCGGAGTGCCGGGGGTCGAAGTCCTCTCCGCGAGCGGCCGAGCCGAATACCTCCAACCGCCGCACGTGAGAACGACGGCAGAGAGTATCGATGCCGGCCCTATGTTGTAGAAGCAGCGGATGCATGGATCGAGGATAGCACTCCCTCGGGCTGCAGGCCTTCAGTAGAGCAACCGCTCGATCGCATCGCATGCCGTCTCGAGACCGGTCTCGCGGCGGACGTGCTCTCCGGCCTGCGCGGCTCGCTCGGCGTAGCCAGGATCGGAGAGGAGCTGCCGGAGCTCGGCGGCGGCCGGGGCGGCTCGATAGCGGTCGCGGCCGAGGGTGCGGGCGACGCCGAGGCGGACGAGACGGGCGGCGTTGTCCGGCTGATCGTGGCTGAACGGCACCACGAGCATCGGACGACCTGCGGCCAGGGCCTGCCCCACGGTGCCGATGCCACCTTGATGCACGATCGCCGTTGCGCGTGGGAAAAGGCGCGAGTAGGCAACGTACTGGACGGCCAGGATCGACTCCGGCAGGCTGTCCTGCGATTCTTCCCCCACCAGCACCGCCCGCCGGCCCAGGCTCTGCGCCGCCGCCGCGCTCTCCGCAAAGAAGGAGCCCGGATTCAGGACGGCGGCGGAGCCCAGGGTGAAGACCAGCGGCGCCTCGCCGGCGGCCAGGAAGTCCTCGACCTCGGCTGACAGCTCGGCCGGCCCGGTCGACTCACCATGGCGATCGTAGAAGATCTGGCCGGCGGTGACCGTCTGCGGCGGCCAGTCCGGCTGCCGCGCCCCAAGGAGCGACGAGAAGAGGGCCAGCACGAGAGACGGCGAGTGCTGCCCCTCGAAGATCGGGTTCGCGCCAGGGGGCAGCCCCAGCTCTTCCCGCAACCGGCGCACCGGCTCCGTCCAGGGGAGGACGGAGCGCCGGCCGAAATCCATCACCCAGCGATTCACCCGCGGACCCAGGACGCGCAGCCGCGCCAGCCACGGATAGGGCGGCAGAACCGGCGGATCATAGGCGGAGAAAAATCCGATCGGAGACAGGACCGCCGACGCCCAGCGGATGCCGAGCACGCCGGCGACCAAGGGGGCCGCGAAGGCGAGAGGATGCCCCACCACGAGATCGGCGCCGCGGGACGCGGCGAGCAGATCCTCGTAGCTCTCCCGCAGAACCGGCAGCACGATGTCCCGCAACACGCGCTCCGGCCCCTTCTTGATGTCCATGGCCAGGGCCACCAGCGCGCGGTCATCCGGGTCCGCGTCGGGCCGCACAGAGAAGAATTCGATCCCTTCCGCCTCGATCTTGGCCCGGTAGAATCCGTGCGTCGCCAGCGCGACGCGGTGTCCCCGGGCCCGCAAGCCGCTGCCGAGGCCAAGGTAGGGGTGGATGTCCCCGAGAGAGCCGAAAGTCGTCAGGACGATACGGGCCACGATCGCGAGATGGTATCGCGACTCCCTCCGGTCGCGACCGGCACCGCGAGGCCGCTCTCAGGAGTCGCGGTCCGCGTCACCGGGACCACGAAGCGTGCCACGCGGACCTCGAGTCCTGCGCAGGGACCGTGGTGCCGGTGAGGGGCAGCGGGGTCCCTCTGACTGGCCCCACGATCCGCATGGCAGGGACCGCGATGCCGGTACCACGGAGCGGAAGGCCGGGCCGCGCTTTGCGAGTCCGATGACCGGGACCACGGTCCGTGCGGCAGGGAGCTTGATCCGCGTGACTGGGACCATGGGGCCGCACCGGGGGCTCGCGAGCACAGAGGCCCCGACACCGGTGGAGCCGACGCGCCTCGCGGTCCGTTCCGCCCCATGGGGCCTCTCCGCAGTACGCGCCATGGGGTCTCCTCCTCGAAAAGGGACGTGTCGGGCTGGATACGTTCGAGGGGCGGCGCAGGTTCCGGAGCCCTCTCCCCCTGGCCCCCCTCTCCCGTGCGGCCCCCCGGCCCGCACCCCGAACGGGAGAGGGGGAACGTAGAGGAGGCCGTTTGCGGCGTTCGCGTCCCCCCGGCCCGCCTGTAGGGGCAACCCTTGTGGTTGCCCTTGCCTGTCTGTCCCTGTGGTGAGGAAATGCGAATCGGCCGCCGTGGCGAGGCCGGGGGCAACCACAAGGGTTGCCCCTACAGGCGGATGGGAGAGGGGGACAGGGGGTGAGGTTCACACCGGCAGCGTAATCGTCACCTCCAACCCCCCTTCCGGGCGGTTGTGGGCGGCGATGTGTCCGCCATGCTCTTCGACGACGCGGCGGGCGATGGGGAGGCCGAGGCCGGTGCCGGTGTCGTGGGTCGAGAAGTAGGGGTCGAAGATGCGCGGCAGGTTTTCGGGGCGGACGCCGGGGCCGTTGTCGAGGACCGAGATTCGGGCGTGGCCGTCGTCCTGCCCCACCCGGACCCAGACGTGGCCTCCCCCGGCGGCGGCGGCGCGCAGGGCGTTTTCGAGGAGGTTGCGGAGCGCGCGCTGGAGGAGCTTGCCGTCGAACCGCGCGGGAATCGGACCGCCGGCTTCGAGGTCGAGCTGGATGCCGTTCGGCGGTGCGGCCTGGTAGCCCTCGACGAGGTCGGAGACAGCGGCGGTGAGGTCCCCTGGCTTGGGCTCGATGCGCAGGATGGCGCTGTAGGACGAGAAGTCGGAGGCGATGGTGCGCAGCTCTTCCACCTGGGTGAGGATGTTGGTGGTGCAACGTTCGAAGACCCGGTCGAAATGTTCGGGATCGGCCCGCCAGACCTCGCGCATGTGCTCGGCCGAGAGGCGGATGGGGGTGAGCGGGTTCTTGATCTCATGGGCGATGATGCGCGCCATCTCGGCCCAGGCGAGCAGGCGCTGGTTGCGCAGCACTTCGGTGGCGTCCTCGACGACGAGTAGGGCCGCGGGCTCGCCCGCGCCGGGGAGCGGCACCCAGACGAGCGCCCATTCGCGCTCGCCTTCCGCACCGGCCAGGCGCACGGTCTCGCGCTCCATCTCCAGGCCCCTCTCCTGATCGACGCGGCGCAGGAAGGCGGCGACGGGCGCGAGCCGCGGCTCTTCGGCCGCGACACGTTCGAGCCGCTCGCCCACCTCGGCGCCGAGGAGCTCGGCGGCCACGCGGTTGCGCATCAGCACACGGCCGTCCTGGTCGAGGGAGACCACACCCGAGGTGATGTTCTCGACCATTCTTTCTATGACTTGTTTTTCGCGCACCAGCCGCTCGCGCCCTTCGGCGATGCGGCGCGCCATCTCGTCCACGGCTTCCACCAGGGCCGCCAGCTCGAGCTCGGTGGGCTTCAGGTTGAGCGAGGTGGCGCCCGCGGCGATCCGCTCGGTCCCGGCGACGAGCTGCATGAGCGGACGTGTGAAGTTGCGGGCGAGGCGCGTGCCCACGGCCACGAGGAGAAGGAAAAGGGTCACGGTGGCGATCAGACCGCGCCGGCGCAGGTGGGCCAGCTCGCGGTCGGTCTCCTCCTGTTGAGCGAGGAGCGGCATGGAGAGGACCAGCTTGTCATCGCCGCTGGGCTCGCCGGGCACGCGCAGCGGCGCATAGATCTCGAGGTATTCCGTCCCTCCGACCCGGTTGGTCCGGTACGACAGGCCGTAGCCGAGGAGGGCCAGCTCTGAATAGATCTCGCCCGGGATGCGGTTGGGCAGCAGGCCGGCGGTGAACAGCTCGTGCTTGCTCGACGCGTAGATGATGCTTCCGTAGTAGAGGTTCATCTCGTGGCGGACGATCTCCGAGACGTCGGAGAGCAGCCGGTCACCGAGGGTGGCATCGACGCCGAAGCCCGGCGGCAGCTCGAGCAGCCGCTCGCCGAGGACCTTCTGGGCGGCGGTCAGGGCCGCCTTGCCGGCGTCGAGCTGCTGCTGGGTCAGCCGGTCTTTCATGGCGCCCACCAGGACGACGTTGAGCAGCACCAGCGGCACGATGAGGAGGAAGGTGTAGACCAGGATCAGGCGCTTCGAGTAGGAGCGCACCGCGAGGCGCAGGACGTCCCGGAAGGCGGCGCGCGGCAGGCCGAGGAGGAGCACGGCCGGAATGGCGAGGGCGAGCAGGCAGAGGGCGCCGACGGCGAAGCTGGCCACCCGTTCGAGGGCGGTGAACGGCGTCTCATAGGGGAGATAGACGACTTCCCAGCCCGCGCGGCTGGAGCGGACCCAGGCGCGGGCGGTGCCGGAAGGGGTCTCCACGCCGGTGAACGAGCCTTGCTGGCCGGGCGGCATACGCATGCGCTGCGGCAGGGGCGGCTCCTCCTCCCAGGGGGAGAGGGCGGGGCGCCCGTTCGGCGTGTAGAGGGCGTAGAGCACGGGCCCGGGGAGGTCCTCGAACGGACCGGGCGCCGGCCCGCCGCGCAGGAGGCCGGCTTCGATGTCGGTGAGGCGCCGCGGATCGCCGACGCGGAAGCCGGGCCGCGGCATCAGCCACCACCGTGCGATCGCCCACGGCCGGCCGGCGAAGGTGATCATTGCCCGGCCGCTTACCGTCACGGTCCCCCAGAGAGGGAGCCGGAGGTCATCCCGGATCTCGGGAGTCCAGTCCATCCGCCCCGCGTGGATCGAGGGGAGGCCGAACGAGAAGGACGAGGCCGGCCCCTCGTGCGGCTGGATGACGAGGGCGGACAGGGCATGGGGCCGAGCCAGCGGCGATCCCCGCCAGAGCGCATAGGCCAGGTCCTGCCGCACCAGGCCGGCCGGCGGGCGCGGCGTCCGCTCCTCCAGATTGCTCGCCGCGAAGTGCCTCCGCAGCTCGGCGGAGACCGCGGTCAGCTCCCGTTGCGAGGGAGGGAGCAGCCTGTCGAAGAGCTTGTCCCCGGCATCGTGGCGCAGCCGCAGGAGGTAGGCGGCCTCGGAGGCGCCGCCGGCCACCAGGACCGCCAGCAGGGCGAGGCCGGCGAGAGCCAGCCCCTCGCGCAGCCGCCGGCGGTCGGCATAGATGGCCATTCCCGCTCCTCCGGCGGCGAAGAGGGGCACGGCCAGGAACGGGCTGTCGGCCAGCGCCGCTCCAGCGAGCAGGGCGAGGGCCGCGCCCCAGGCCCAGCGGTCGCCCGGCGGCGGGCTTGCGCGACGAAGGGCTCCGGCGAGGCAGAACAAGCCGAACGAGGCGGCAGCCAGGGCAAGCCGCAGCCCGAAAACCTCCGGCCGGTCCAGAACGGCCGCGGCGAGGTCGATGGGAGGCCCGCCGAGATGTACGGCCCAGGCGGCCAGGAGGAGCAGGAGGATGGCGAGGGCTCCGAGGAGGCCGATGCGGAGAACCTCACCCCCTGTCCCCCTCTCCCATCTCCCACCCTCCCTGCCCCGGGAGAGGGGGGACGTTGTTGATGCCTCGGTGGCGAGCTCGCCGAACGGCTCCGGATGCGTCCCCCCTCTCCCGGCGGGGGGTGGAAGGGAGATGGGAGAGGGGGACAGGGGGTGAGGTCCCGCCAACCGCTGCACCGCAAGCCCGAGCGCCGCGAAGCCCAGCCCCGCAGTCACAAGCGCCAGCGTGAGAGGCGTGAGGGAGGCCGCCATGCCAGCGGCGAAGATGCCGCCCAGGAACAGGAGCGCGAGGCCGAGGCGCGGCCCGGTGTCGAGGCCGGTCCGGGGCTCGAAGGGGAACAGCAGTCCCGAGCCGCGGAGCGCCGCCAGCGCGAGGAGGGCGAAGGCGATGCCGGACCAGGCGAGGCGCAAGGCCCACTCGCGCGCCAGCGGGTCGCCCGCGGCCGGCCGTTGGGCGACCAGGATCGGCGCGCCGGGCACCCGCAGGGCGATCTCGCCTGGCAGAGGCTCCGCCTGCGGATCGAGGATCGACCAGCGCAGCCGGCGCGGCACGACCCGGAACGGGAGGACGTCGGTCGGGAAGCTGGCGCCGGAGACCACCCGCCAGGGCCGCCGCGCGTTGCGGTCCGAAGGGAGGGGCTCGATGGCGAGCAGCGTGACGGAGCTGAAGCTCGCCTGGTAGTGAAGCCCGGCGCGCGGCAGATCGGGGTCGGGCTCGTGGAGCAGCCCTTCGCCGGACCAGGCGACCGCGACGCCGTCCGGGTCCAGCAGCACGAAGGCGCGCCGCCCGCCGCCCACCAACGGCTTCATCCTCTGCAAGCGGTGGAACGCGTCCAGGCGGGCGCGCACGAAGGCGGGTGGAGTCTGGAGGGCCTCGGCGGCGGTGCGGGCCTCCTGCCGCAGGCCCTCCCAGAGCTGCTCGTACCTGCCGGTGGCCTCCTCCATCCATCCCTCGCCCGGAGCGCGGGCCCGCAGCTCGGCCTCCCACCGCAGGCCGAGGGCGGCGAGCGCCACGAGCAAGGCCGGCACCGTGACCAGCACCTCGCGCCGGGGCGGCCGCATCCACAGCCAGAGGCCGAGGACAGCGAGCAACGCGAGGCCGGACCAGGGGAGCGGCAGGAAGAGCGCCCCCAGCGTGCCGAGCAGGAGGGCGGGAGGGAGGAGTTTGGTGCGCACTAGACCATCGGCAGATCGACCCCGTGCCGGCGGGCGAAGTCGAGTGCCTCCGGGTAGCCCGCGTCGGCGTGGCGCGCGATCCCCATGCCGGGATCGCCGGTCAGCACCCGCTCGAGCCGCTGCGCCGCGGCCTCGGTGCCGTCGGCCACGATGACCATGCCGGCGTGGAGCGAATAGCCGATGCCCACGCCGCCGCCGTGGTGGACCGAGACCCAGGTGGCGCCGTTGACCGCGTTGATCAGGGCGTTGAGGATCGGCCAGTCGCCGATCGCGTCGGAGCCGTCGCGCATCGCCTCGGTCTCGCGGTTGGGCGAAGCGACAGAGCCGCAGTCGAGGTGGTCGCGGCCGATGACGATCGGCGCCTTGACCCGCCCGGAGGCGACCAGGTCGTTGAACACCTTGCCGGCGCGCGCCCGCTCGCCATAGCCGAGCCAGCAGATCCGCGCCGGCAGCCCCTGGAAGGCCACCCGCTCGCGGGCCAGGCGGATCCAGCGCGCGAGCTTGCGGTCGTCCGGAAATGTCGCGAGGATCGCCTCGTCGGTCACCGCCAGGTCCTCGGGATCGCCGGACAGGACCGCCCAGCGGAAGGGACCCTGGCCCTCGCAGAACAGCGGCCGGATGAAGAGCGGCACGAAGCCGCCGATGTCGAACGCGCGCTCGACGCCCACGGCGAGCGCCTGGCCGCGCAGGTTGTTGCCATAGTCGAAGGTCACGCTCCCCCGCTCCTGGAGAGCGAGCATGGCGCGCACATGAGCCGCCATGGAGGCCTTCGAGCGCTCGATGTACAGACGCGGATCCTCCTGCCGCAGCCGCAGCGCCTCGGCGTAGGAAATGCCATGCGGCACATAGCCGGTGAGCTCGTCGTGCGCCGATGTCTGGTCGGTGAGCGCGTCCGGCGTGATCCCGGCGGCCAGCAGGTGCTCCAGCAGGTCGACCGCGTTGGCCTCGACGGCGATCGAGACCGCCTCGCGCCGGTCGCGCGCCGCGAGCGCCCGCTCCACGGCCCGGGGGACGCTCCCGGCCACCGTGTCCAGATAGAGGGTCTGGAGCCGGCGCTCGATCCGGTGGCGGTCGACCTCGGCGACGAGGCAGACCCCCTCGTTCATGGTGACGGCGAGCGGCTGGGCGCCGCCCATGCCGCCCAGGCCGGCAGTGACCGTGAGGCGGCCGGCGAGCGAGCCGCCGAAGTGCTGGCGGGCGCACTCGGCGAGCGTCTCATAGGTCCCCTGGAGGATGCCCTGGGTGCCGATGTAGATCCAGGACCCCGCGGTCATCTGGCCGTACATGGTGAGCCCCATCCCTTCGAGGCGCCGGAACTCGTCGCCGGTGGCCCAGTGCGGCACGAGAAGCGAGTTGGCAATGAGCACCCGCGGGGCCTCCGCATGAGACTTGAAGACGGCGACCGGCTTGCCGGACTGCACGAGGAGAGTCTCGTCGTTGCCCAGCCGCTTCAGGGTGGCGACGATCGCGTCGAAGCACTCCCAGTTGCGCGCCGCCTTGCCCGATCCGCCATAGACCACCAGCTCGTCGGGCTTTTCAGCCACCTCGGGGTCGAGGTTGTTCATCAGCATGCGGAGCGCAGCCTCCTGCTGCCAGCCACGGCAGGAGATCTCGATCCCCCGCGGCGCGCGCACCGGGCGCGGGCCGCCGGAGGAGGTGGCAGACGAAGCTTCGGCGGTCGGGGTCGGGAGGGTGGAGGCCATGGGGAGCATTCTAAGCCCCCTGGCCCAGGGTTCACACCCTGGGCTACCAAATGGCGCCCTCCGGGCTCGCCGGAATGGCGGTCGAAGTGCCCAGAATTCGAGAGCCCGGAGGGCGGAACTGGGTAGCCCCGGGTGTCAACCCGGGGCGAGCGGGCGCGGCGCGGAGGAGGACGTGGATCAGCGATGGATCAGTTGACGTATCCGAGCGAACCGAGCAACTCCCTTTCTTTCTCGGAGAGGACTGCCGGCGGCGACTTCTGTGCCGGGGCTGGCTGCACCTCTCGGCCCAGAGCTGGAGGCTTGGCAGACTGATCAGGCGCTTCGCGCCCTGCGATCAGAAGGAGGGCGTCCAGCGCGAGCACGAAAAGACCCGCCAGAGCGGCGACGGCGGCCGTGGTGCGCCTTACGGCGCGATGGACGCGGGCGCGGAATCCCACCGGGCAGTCGCGGGTGAGCACAGTGCCGTCGGCGCGGCGGAAGAGCCGGGCGCAGAGCTTGCCCTCCTTCTCCCCGAGGAGCCGTTCGGCTTCCCCACGGGTCAACGCGCTCAGGTCGTAGACGTTCTTCTTGCAGAGACCGCAGAACCTGACACGGTCATCCCCTGCCATCTCCTCCCATTTCGCGGGGCATGGAGACGCGATACGGATGGAATCCAGGCGGGCTCGTTCCATTACATTTCTCCGTATCCGGAATCGTAGCACCGAACCCGGTAGCGGACCGCGGTATAGACTTCGCCCGTGATCCTACGAACCCTTCTTCCCCTCTTCCTGCTCGCAGCCGGGGCCGTGCCCGCGGCTGCGGACAACCCGGGCCTCGCCGACGAAATCGAGGCATTCCTGAACGTCATCGCCGTGGCCGGCCGCGAGGAGCCGGCGCGGGACTTCGTCCGCCAGCGGCTTCCGGGACTGCCTGTGAAGCAGGATGCGGCGGGCAACCTGGTCCTGTCGGTGGGCTCCGGGGAGCCGCGGAAGCTGGTGGCGTGCCCTCTCGGCGAGCCGGGGTATGCAGTCACCGGCATCGAGCCTGACGGCTGGGTGCGCGTCTTCCGGGCCGGCGGCGGGCTGCAGGGGGCGCTGTGGGATCAGTCGCACGAGGGAAATGTGGTGATGGTCGGCGGGTCCCGGGGATGGGTGCCCGGCGGGGTCACGATCCGGTCGGTCCATCTGATGCAGGAACCGGAGCCGGTCGAGCGCCCGCCGTTCCTGACCCGCGACATCTGGATCGACGTGGGGGCGGAGTCGGCTGCCGAGGCAGGCGAGATGGGCATCCGCCTGCTCGATCCGGTAGCCCTGATCCGCCGGCCGTCCCGGCTCGCCGGCGGGCTCCTCGCCGGGCCGTCCGCCGCTCTCAAGGCGGCCTGCATCGCCCAGGTCGACGCCGCGGCGCGCATCGCGAAGCCCGGCACGGGGACGGTGGTGTTCGCGTGGACCGCAGGCGACTTCCTCAACGGCGCGGGATTGCGATACCTGGTGGGCACGCAGGGACCGTTCGCCGAAGTGCTCGGGGTGAGCCCGGCGTTCGGCTGGAAGGAGGGCGAGGACGGACCCGTCTTCGAGGGCCTGCCGGAGCCCGGCGCCGGCCCGCTCGGCGCGGGAGAGGTCCCGGCGGCGCTCCGCACGCGGACGGCTCCACACGTCCGGCCGGATGGCGGCTTCGGCGCGGCACCGCCGTGGGGTGCGGCCCGCCTGGGTTGGGTCGGCCTGCCGGCCCGCTACCCCGGCACGCCGGTCGAGACCGTCTCGTCCGCCGACGTGCAGCGGCTCTCGGACGCGATCCTCGCTTTTGCCGGCGGAAGCTCCCGGTCCCGGACGCCGTCCCCGATCCCTCCCCCGCCGGCCGCCTTCGAGATGGATCAGGAGCATCCGGAGACGGCCAAGCTGCTCTCCTCGCTCATCGCCCGCTATGGCGTGAGCGGCGCCGAAGGGCCGGTGCGCGAGGAGATCCGGCGCCATCTCCCCGCCTGGACGAAGCCCGAGGTCGACGACAAGGGCAACCTCACCGTGACCTTTGGGCAGGGGGACGAGCACATCCTCTTCGTGGCCCACATGGACGAGGTCGGCTTCCGGGTGGCGGAGGTTCTGCCGGACGGCCGGCTTCGCCTCGAGAACCGGGGCGGGCTCATCCGCGGCGCCTGGGAGGCGCAGGCTGCTCTGGTCCACCCCGGCGATAACGATCGCGGCGCCGTTCCCGCTGTGTTCGAGCCGCGCGAGGACTGGCGTACGGCCACAAAATGGGCGATGTCAGGTGCCTTGACCGTCTGGCTCGGCCCGGTTTCCAAGGAGGAGGTCGAGCGGCTCGGCATCCACGCCGGGAGCACGGTCACCATGCCCAAGCAGATGTTCCGCATGGGCCGGCACCGCGCCCTGGCGCGCGGCTTCGACGACAGGAACGGCTGCACGGCGCTCCTCCTCGCCCTGCGGCAGATCGATCCATCCCGTCTGAAGCGGCGCGTGACCTTCGCCTGGGTCGTCGAGGAGGAGGTCGGGCTCAACGGCTCCCAGGACCTCGCGGACCGGTTGAAGGACCTGGACCGGGTCCATCCGGTCGACACCTTCGTCTCTTCAGACACGCCGCGCGAATCGCACCAGTTCGGCTACGCGCCGCTGGGCAAGGGGGCCGTTCTCCGCACCATGGACAACGCCACCCTGCTCCCGCGCGAGCTGATCGACCGCTTCCTGGGGATCGCCGGGCGCGCAGGGATCCCGGTCCAGTACGGCATGACCGGCGGCGCGAGCGACGGCGTGGCCTTCCTGCCGAACGGGACCGAGATGATCCCCTTCTCGTGGCCGGGCCGCAGCTCGCACTCGCCGGTCGAGGTGTCTGACCTGCGAGACGTCGAGGCCTTGATCCGGCTGGTGGTCGCCACGGTGAACGAGTAACGAGGGAGCACGGCGTGGGCATCCTGAGCGAGATCTACAGGCCGTCGCTGGCGCTGCTGACCGACCTGTATGAGCTCACGATGGCCTATGCCTATTGGAAGTCGGGGACCGCGGACAAGGAGGCGGTCTTTCACCTCCACTTCCGAAAACCGCCGTTCGGCAGCGGCTTCTCCCTCGCCTGCGGCCTGGCGCCGGCCATCGAGCTGATCGAGGGTTTCCGCTTCGCGGACGACGACCTCGCCTATCTCGCAGGCCTGCGGGCCGACGACGGCACGCCGCTCTTCGAAAAGGTTTTCCTGGACATGCTGCGGCGGATGGAGCTCGCCTGCGACGTCGACGCCATCCCGGAGGGAACGGCGGTTTTCCCCCATGAGCCGCTGGTGCGGGTGCGCGGCCCGATCCTCCAGTGCCAGATCCTGGAGACGGCGCTGCTCAACGTGATCAATTTCCAGACCCTGATCGCGACCAAGGCCGCGCGGGTCTGCCTGGCGGCCCAGGGCGAGCCGGTCCTGGAGTTCGGGCTGCGCCGGGCGCAGGGGATCGACGGCGGGATCTCCGCCAGCCGGGCCGCCTATGCCGGGGGGTGCGCCGCGACGTCGAACGTCCTCGCCGGCAAGCTCTTCGGCATTCCGGTCAAGGGAACTCACGCCCATAGCTGGGTGCTCTCGTTCGACAGCGAGCTGGAGGCCTTCGAGACCTGGGCCGAGGCGATGCCCAATAATTCAATTTTTCTGGTCGACACCTACGACAGTCTGCAGGGGGTCCGCCACGCCGTCGAGGTGGGCCGGCGGCTGCGCGAGCGCGGCCACGAGATGACGGGCATCCGCCTCGACTCGGGCGACCTCGCATACCTGAGCATCGAGGCGCGGAAGATCCTCGACGAGGGGGGCTTTCCCAAGGCACAGATCGTTGCGAGCAGCGAGCTCGACGAGCACCTGGCCGAGAGCCTCAAGCTCCAGGGAGCGAAGATCACGGTCTGGGGTGTGGGCACCCGCCTGGCCACCGCGTACGACGATCCGGCCCTGGGCGGGGTCTACAAGCTGACCGCGGTGCGCGACGCCGGCTCTCCATGGAAATACAAGGTCAAGCTGTCCGAGCAGGCGGTCAAGGTCACGACGCCGGGGATCCAGCAGGTCCGGCGCTTTTCCACGCATGGCCAATTCGCGGCGGACATGATCTTCGACGAGGAGCTTGGAGCGCCCGCGAGCCCGACGATCGTCGACCCCGGCGACCTGACCCGGCGCAAGGAGATCCCGGCGGGGATGCCGTCGGAAGACCTGCTGGTGCCGGTCTTCCGCGCCGGCCGGCGGGTCTACGATCCGCCGCCGCTCGCCGAGGTGCGGCAGCGCGGGCAGGAGCAGCTCCAGAGCCTTCACCCCGGGATCAAACGCTTCGTCAACCCGCACCTCTATCCGGTCGGGCTCGAGCTCGGCCTGTTCGACCTGAAGACCCGGCTGATCCTGGAGGCCCGCGGCCTCGTGCATGCTCCGGGGGCTGAGGAAAGGAGCCCGCCGTGACCGCAATCCTCCAGGCCCA
Organism: uncultured Holophagales bacterium; assembly: GCA_963842525.1. Lineage (GTDB taxonomy): Bacteria > Acidobacteriota > Thermoanaerobaculia > Multivoradales > UBA5704 > UBA5704. The sequence continues at coordinate 743,891 of CAWJGT010000003.1, read as the reverse complement.
CCGCAAGCTGCGCGAGCTGCCCGTCCCCGGCTTCTACGATCCGGCGCGCGCCCGGGACTGGAGCTATGCCCCGGACCAGCACCAGCTTTTCCTGAGTGCCCAGGCCTGGCGGCGCGAGCACGGCATCCGCCCGTCGTCCCAGGACCGCAAGCGCATCCAGCTCCTGCTGATCGACCTGCAGAAGGACTTCTGCTTTCCCCAGGGCACCCTCTACGTGGGCGGCCGGAGCGGCACCGGGGCGATGGACGACAGCGACCGCATCGCACGCTTCCTCTATCGCAACCTGGAGCTGGTCACCGACGTCACCTGTACGCTGGACACCCATTTCCCGTTCCAGATCTTCTTCCCCTCCTTCTGGCTGGGCGGGGACGACCAGCCTCTCGCGCCGCACCAGGAGATCACGGTCGACATGATCCGCAGCGGCCGGGTGTGGCCGAACCCCGACATTGCCTGGTGGGTCTGCGACGGCGACGGCGACTGGCTGGAGCGGCAGGTTGAGTTCTACTGCCAGGAGCTGGAGAAGGCAGGCAAGTACAAGCTCTATCTCTGGCCGCCGCACTGCATCCTGGGGAGCGACGGCCATCCGCTGGCGGGGGTGATCCACGAAGCACGGCTCTTCCATACCTGGGCGCGGGGCGCCAAGGGATGGATCGAGAGCAAGGGTGACCACCCGCTGACCGAAAACTATTCGGTCCTGGCGCCGGAGGTCCTGATCCGCTTCGACGGCCGGCCGCTCGCCCAGCGCAACGCGCGCTTTATTAAGACCCTCCTCAAGTCAGACGCGGTGATCATCGCCGGCCAGGCATCGAGCCACTGCGTCAAAAGCACGATCGACGACCTCCTGGGGGAGATCCTGACGCGCAACGAGAAGCTGGCCCGCAAGGTCTACGTCCTGCGCGACTGCATGTCTTCGGTGGCGGTCCCCGATCCGGAGCGTCCGGGAGAATTCCTCTTCGACTTCACCCCACAAGCCGAAGAGGCCCTCGACCGCTTTGCCGCCGCCGGCATGCACGTGGTCAGCTCGACGGAGCCGATTGCGGACTGGTTGGAGATTGGGCTGTAGGCTCCTCAGGGCCTTTGGCTTGCCTTCGTCCCCGCGCTGCCCTAGCCTCTTCGCATGACGATTGAGTTGACAGCTCGTATGGAGAAGGAATTACGCTATCTTGCTGGAATCCAAAGCCGCGATATCAGTGAGCTCGTGGAAGAAGCAATCCGACAGTATCTTGATGCTGCGGCGATCACTGACCTGGAGGTGGCAGAGGTCGCTGAGGCTCAAGTCGCTCTGATCAGTGAAGGCCCCTGAGGGTCCATCTCACCCTTTCAGCCCGTACCGCTCCATCTTGATGGCGAGGCCGTTGCGGGAGAGGCCGAGGACGCGGGCGGCCTGGGATTTGTTGCCCTGGGTGCGGCGCAGGGCTTCGCGGATGGCCGACTGCTCGCAGGTGCCGACGAGACGGCTCAGGTCGAGGTCGGAGCCTGGGTCGACACGGGATGCGAGCGGCGTGCCGTTGCGCACCCGCTCGGGCAGCAGGTTGATCTCCACCGGACGGGCCGGCGGGGCGAGATAGACGAGCTGGCGGGCGATGTTCTCGAGCTTCCGCGAGGTTGCCCGGATAGTCGTAGTTGAGCAGCGCGGTCATCGCCTTGACCGTGATCCCCAGCATCCGCTTGCCCGTCTCGTGGCAGAACCGGTTGATGCAGGACTGGATGAGGAGCGGCAGGTCCTCGCGCCGCTCGCGCAGCGGCGGGATCTCGATGGTGAGCTGCGACAGCCGGTAGGCGAGGTCGGCGCGGAAGAGGTCCTGTGCGACCACCGATTCGAGGACGCTGCGGCTGCCGGCGATCAGGCGGACCTCGACCTTGTGCGATGCATTGCTCCCCGTGGGCTCGACCTCGCCGGAGCGCAGGAAGCGCACGAGCCGCGCCTGGACTTCGAGAGGGAGCTGGTCCACCTCGTCGAGGAACAGCGTGCCGCCATGGGCGAGGAGGAGCTTGCCCTCGCGCCGCACCGGCCCGCCCTTGCCGGCCACCTCGGCGCCGAACAGGTCGGCCTCGATCTGGAGGGGCCGCGCGCCGCTGCAGCTCGCCACGATGAAAGGGCCGTTGCGGCGCGCGCTCGACAGGTGGAGGGAGCGGGCAAACATCTCCTTGCCGACGCCGGGCTCGCCGCGCAGCAGGACGTGGACGGCCGGGTCCACCGCGGCGCGGAGCTGCTCCATGACCTGCTTCATGATCAGCGACTGGCCGATCTGCAGCCCCGGGTCGAGGGACAGGTCCTGCTGCCCGGGATGGCCCGGAAGGATCGGCTCGTACCATCCGACGTGATGGACCAGCCCGAGCACCAGCAGATGCCCGAGGGCGCGGAAAAACGGGATGGGCGACCAGGCGTCGTCCGGACGGAAGACGGGCAGGGCCGCGAGCAGGGTATAGGAGCGGTCGACGGCGCCGAAGGTGTGGTGGCAGATCCAGGCTTGTGCGCCGGCCAGCTCGCCCTCGAAGGCGCCGCGTTTGGCGGAGGCCTGGTCCGTGGCCGCGCGGTGGGAGAGGAGCTGGTCCAGCAGGCCCTCGCCGCTGCCGAGCAGGGCAGGGTCGCTGCTCACGATTAGCTTGACCCCGGCCTTGTCGGGCTCGCCCTGGAGCAACAGGAAGACGCCGCCGCCGAAGTCGGTCAGGACGCGGTCAACCAGGGTCTCGGAGGTGGTGCGGCTCTCGGTGTCGGAGAGCACCCACTCGCTGATCCGCGCGAGGTGCCCGAGCAGGCTCTCGGGCGTGCTGCGCGGCGGGCCGGCCAGGTAGGGCTCTGACGAAGCCGCGGGCTTCTCCGGCTCCGGGAGGACGTCCTCGACGAGCAGGGTGACGCCGCCCAGCCGGACCTCGTCCAGCACCTCGAGAGCGGACTCGCGGACCTTGCGGCCGCTCACCAGCATCCCCTTGCGGCTCCCCAGATCCTCGATCCGCAGCTCGCTGCCGTCGAAGCGCAGGATGGCATGCTTCTGCGCCACCCCCGTGTAGGGCAGGACGATGTCGCAATCGGCCTGGCTGCCGATCAGCGATTCGCTCTTCTGCACGGGAAAGCGGCGGACCCCATCCGGCGCGTACGCCACGAGTCGAAACATCGGCGCAAGTGTAACTCAGGACTCTGTTATTCTCCGCGCCCATGAACGACCTCTTCCTGCGCGCCTGCCGTGGCGAGGCCACGGAGCGCCTGCCGGTGTGGATGATGCGCCAGGCGGGGCGCTATCTTCCCGAATACCGCGCCGTGCGCGCGAAGACGGACTTCCTGACGCTCTGTAAGACCCCCGAGCTGGCCGCCGAGGTGACGATCCAGCCGGTGCGCCGCCTCGGCGTCGACGCCGCCATCCTCTTCGCCGACATCCTGCTGCCGCTGGAGGCCATGGGGGCCGAGCTGCGTCTTCACGCCAGGGGATGGCCCGACGTTCCCGCAGCCGGTGCGCAGCCGCCAGGACGTGGAACGGCTCCGGGTGCCGAACGTCGAGGAGAGCCTGGGCTATGTCTTCGATGCCCTGCGCCTGGTGCGCCGGGAGCTCGACGGTCAAGTGCCGGTGATCGGCTTCGGCGGCACTCCCTGGACGCTCGCCGCCTATCTGATCGAGGGCGGCGGCTCCAAACACTTCGCCCAGCTCCTGGCCTGGAGCTACGGCGACCCGGAGGGGCTCGCGCTGCTCCTCGACCGCATCGCAGACACGTCGATCGCCTATCTGCGCGGCCAGATCGCCGCCGGCGCCCAGGCCATCCAGCTGTTCGACACCTGGGGGGGTCTGCTCGATCTCGAACGTTGGCGCGCCCTCGCCCTGCCGCCGTTGCGCAAGATCGCCGAGGCGCTCCGCGGGCAGGTACCGCTGATCTACTACGTCAACGGCGGCGGCCATCTCCTGGCCGGGATGCAGGAGCTGCCGGTGGACGTGCTGTCGGTCGACTGGCGCCAGCCGCTCCAGGAGGTGCGCCGAGTCGTGGGGAACCGCACGCTCCAGGGGAATTTCGATCCGGCGGCCCTGCTCGCCCCGATCCCGGAGATCGAGCGCCGGGTCGAGCGCCTGATCGCGGACGGCCGCGGCGGCGGCCACATCGCCAACCTGGGCCATGGCATCCTGCCCATGACCCCGGTCGAGAACGCGCAGGCCTTCGTGGAGGCAGTCCAGCGGTTATCCGCTCAGTGATGTGTTCCCGACCCCGGGTTGTGATCGTGCGTGCCCTTGGAGAGGCTCGCGTGGATCGTCGCGATCCAACTCTTCGTGTCGATGAAGCCGCTCCCCCACTCCTTCCATTCCTCCGGCAGCCCTTCGGCCTGAATCGCTTCGAGGCTCTTGCCCGCCTTCGTCTTGTCCGCGACGATCCGGGTCGTCTCGGTCAGCATGCGGTGATAGGCCTTGAGATCCGCCGGAGCCGAGAGCCGACCGTGGCCGGGGATGATCTTGGTGTCGGCGGGGATTTCCGCCAGGACCTTCGCGATGTTCGCGATCAGCCCCTGGACGCTGCCGCCGCTCTCCAGATCGACGAAGGGGAAGCCGCCGGCGAAGAAGTCGTCCCCCATGTGCACCACTTTGGACTTGGTGAAGAAGATGACGCTGTCGCCGTCGGTGTGGCCGTGCGGGAAATGGATGACCCGGATCTCCTCGCCGTTGAAGTGCACCGACACGGACTGGCCGAAGGTGATCACCGGCAGCGCCTCCTTCGGGGAGGCCGCGATCTTCTGGCCCCGGACCTGCTGGTCGGCCGCCAGCCGCTTGCGCACGTTGTCGTGGGCGATGATCGACGCCTCGCGGCCGAAGGCCTCGTTGCCGCCCGTGTGGTCGCCGTGCCAGTGGGTGTTGAGGACGAACTTGAGCTTGCCGTCGCCCAGGCCCTTGAGCGCGGCGCGGATCTTGTCGGCCAGCGGCGCGAACTGGTCGTCGACGATCAGGATGCCGTCGCTCCCCGCCGACACACCGATGTTGCCGCCGGCACCCGTGAGCATGTGGATGTTGCCGGACACCGGCTGCGCCTTGACCTCCACCTTCGAGAAGTCCCGCTCCTGTGCCCCGAGCGGCAAGGCCGCGCACAGCAGGCACGTCGCCCAGACATGGATCTTGCGCATCGAGATCCCCTTTCAGTCTTTGCGGGTGAGCCCCGCGGATTGAGCGGACTCTAGCACCTCGAGAAGACTATGGAGCAGCAGGAGCCACCGTTTTCTCGATGCGGCCCCACATGTGGCCGCCGACCTCGTCGTGCTGCCAGGTGCCCGCGTAGCGGTCGCCGTAGAAGAAGACGCGCACGGTGAACGTGCCGAGACCGGGCAGGCTCGTCTCGGTCATCATGATCACCGGCGTGTCGCCGTTGAACCGCATCGGCACGACGAACGGAACGGCACCGTTCACACCGCAGCACTCCGCGTTGAACCGCCACAGGTCGTCGCCGACCTTCTCGACGCTGGCGATCTTGTAGCGGTCCGGCCGCGGCGCGCGGTCCTCCCGCCCGTCGACCGTAAAGGACCCGACGAGCGTCACGTCACGCATGCGCTCCGCGAACTGGCGCTCGACACCGGTGAGCGACGCAGGATCGACGACCGACCCGATGCCGAGCCGTCCGATCAGCCAGCCACCACCGAAGATTGCCAACACCAGGACGACGACCAGAGCGATGCCGAGCGTGCGTCGAACAGTCGCCATGACGACCTCCTCAAACGGGTGAAGATGCGGGAACGGGGAGCGGGCTCGGCATTGGCACGCGAAACGCCGCCAGGCCCAGGAGGAACACGCACGGCGTCAGCGTCCAGAGAGCCGGAGTGTACGAACCGGCCATCGCCTGGCACTGCGCGAAAACCAGCGGTCCGATCGCAGACGCCAGAACGGTCAGCATCTGCGCGGCGCCCTGAATCCGGCCGAGGTGCGCGGTGCCGAACGCCTGCCGCCAGACCGCGAAGAACAGGACGGTGATCATCCCTCCCGAGAGTCCGATCAGGGCGGCGAAAATCCACAGTTGCGACAGCGTCGTCAGGAGCGGCAACACCGCCAGCGCCGCGGCGTAGAGGAACAGCGCGAGGCCCAGCAGTTGCCGCATCGACCATCGCAGCGTCAGCCAGCCGCACAGTCCCTGGCCCGCGAGCGCGATGATCGATGTCACCGCGAGGAACCTGACGTAGGTGGGCTGGTCGAAGCCTCGTTCCGCGAGAATCGCCTGGTTGAACAATCCCAGGCCCGACGAGACGAGGCCGAAGAGAGACGTCCCGCCAGCGAACACCCAGAATGCCGGCGTGCGGAGCGCCGCCCTCAGCGACAGACCGGCGCTGCCGTCCTGCTCGTCGGCATCGGCTGTCTGTGCCGGCCCCTCGCGGAGCAGCAGCACGATCGGCGCGGCGAAAAGCAGCAGCCCGTAGGCGACAAAACCCCAGGCGCTCCGCCAGCCGCTGACGCGGACCGCGTTGCCGACGCCGACGAACGCCGCCGCGAAGAACACGCTGAGCAGCACCGAGTAGACGCCCATCGCGACGCCGACGCGGCGGCCGAACGACTTGCCAACGGCCGTGATGCTGGCCACGGAGAGAGCGCTCTGTCCGAGCGCGCGGGTCGCCAGCACCAGCAGGAACAGGAGGACGGTGCCACCGGCGAGGCGGCTCATGGTCCAGACCACCCCGCCGAGCGCGAGGGTCAGCACAAACGTTGCGCTGCGCAGGCCGGCGCGGTCGAACAGCCGCCCGATCGGCAGGCAGACAATCGCGCCGAGCAGCGTCGCCCATAGATTGATGTTGGCGTAGCCGACCCGATCGAGCCGTAGCTCGAGCAGCATCGGCTCGGTGATGAGCCCAAGACCCTGTGTCCGTCCCGGCAGCGTCGCCAGCATGACGACAGCCGCCACGAACACATTGATCCAGCCGCCGCGCATGGACATGGAGCGGAGTATAGCCGTGCCCGCGTTCCGCCTATGCCTCCCCGTTCGGCGACGGCCTCGGTAGGGCGTTCCGCATGCGGATCAGAGAGAACCACAGCGTGGAGGAGACCACTGCGTCGCGGAGGGGCCAGAGGTTCGGCACGAAACGCAGCTCAACCCCGCGCCCCAGCAACGCGGCCACCAGGTCCTCGACGACCTCAACCCGCGTTGGAACAACGGGCCGTCGGCTGACGAAGTAGCCGGCGCATTCGTCCATACACTCGAAGGTCTCCGGCGGCAGGTGATAGCCGTACACCCGACAGGACCGCACGCGTTCCAACCAGGCGCTCTCGACCGCGATGACTGCCGGGCTGGATCCGAGGAACCGTTCCACATCCGTTGCGGTGGTCTCGGGCCCGGCGTAGTACGTGACGCGGGGACACTCCCGCGGGAGCAGGTAGTTGCGCAGGCGGTCCGCGTCGACGGCCCGCACGACGGGCTCATCGGCGTAGGGCGACGGCCGCGGCTCGAACCGATCGATGCCGGATTCTTCGCTGACGTGGAACAGCATGGCTCCGCTCCTGCGCCGGCAGAAGTGCCCCAAGAATCCTCTGGCACCTATTCTAGACCGGAATCGTTCTGGCTCCAGAATCGCATGGCACCTATTGGGGCCAAAGCCCATGCGGAGGGTAGATGGTTAGCGGGAACGGGTCGCGCTGTCGACGAATGACAACACGAGGAGAGTTGCAAGTGCACTGAGCATGACGACGAGCTCAGTGGCACTGGCGCCAGTGACAAACCCCCCAACGGCTGCAAGCGCGAGCATGACGACGTTGGACGCACGCGTAACCCAACCTAGAGCAGCTCGCCCGTACGCGCGATGAAGAAGGTTGAGGGCGGCAGTCTGAGCCATAGCGACGCCAGCGCCGAAGAACCAGACCTTGGTGAAGGCGCTTGCCGAGGTGAGCCGAAATGTGGTGGCCATGTGCAGGGCGGCGAGAGCGGCTAGAAACCAGGCCAGCACTGCATAGGCTCTGCTCAGGTATAGCGTTTGTGTTGTCACGTGCGTTTCCCCCTGCCGCCTAATCGGGATAGGGGGGGCCCTCACGGACCCCCTCCTCCCACACCACCGTGCATACGGGTCACGTACACGGCGGTTCGGCTGATTCGGTCGGCCCCTCTTGCCATTCGCCCTTCGGCGAACTGCCGTCGCGGGAACTGATGTTGGATTGGATGGCTCCAACTCCCGCTCCAGCCGGTTCGTGGGACAAACCGGAGTGTCCTCCCCCGTGACCTAACCCCGGCTTCATCCTCCGGACAAGCCAGAGGCAGCTTTCGCTGCTTGACAGATGCAATGCCGTGGTTCCTCACGAAGCGACTTCTCCTCTCATTCACCCCGGTCCTGACCGGGGCACCGTTCAGGACCTTCGAGGCTCTCGCCTCTAATATACTATGCCCTCTGCTGACTTCTGCACGGCGGTCAGAAGGGATTGCTCCCCACTCAGTTCGGCTCCCACCGGCGGAAGTGCCCGGCAGAAGTGCCGGCAGAAGTGCCAGCCGAACAGGACTGCCGGCCGAAGCGGCCGAAGTGCCAGCCGAACAGGACCAGAATAGAACAGCCTCCGGGCCTTCCATCAGGCACGTCCTTCTGTTGACGTCTAAGCAACAATTCGGGCTCAATCCCGGTCCGCGACAAGAACTTTGCTTCGTTATGCAAGATTCGCGACCCGTTTTACGTCTTTTTAAGGGGCATGAGCCGAAAACTCCGTTTCATGCCATCCGAGGGGAGCGGACTCGTCGAGGTCACCACACGGACCGTCCACGGCCGCTTCCTGCTCGCTCCCTCAGCGGAGCTCAACGACATCATCCTCGGTGCTCTTGGACGCGCCCATGAGCTCTACCCAGTCCGCCTTGTCGCCTTCGCCTTCTGCTCCGGGCACTATCACCTCCTCCTCCAGGTCGCCGACACCCGCCAGCTCGCATCATTCATGAATCACTTCAACTCCAACCTCGCCCGCGAAGCCGGGCGCCTGGCCGATTGGAGGGAGAAGTTCTGGTCCCGCCGCTTCCAGGCCATCCCGATCAGCGACGAGCCTCAGGCCCAGATCGAGCGTCTCGCGTACATTTTGAGCCACGGGGTCAAAGAAGGGCTTGTGGAAAAGCTCCGGGACTGGCCGGGCGTCAGCGTCATTCCCGCCCTGCTGGACGGTGCTCCCCTCGTCGGCCACTGGTTCAACCGCTCCCGCGAGTACGCCGCGCGCCAGAGGGGCGAGTCCTTCCACCACCTCGACTTCGCGACCGAATACACCCTCCATCTTGAGCCCCTGCCCTGCTGGGCTCATCTCACGCCGGAACAATATCGGGAGCAGATCGCTGCCCTGGTCGCCGGCATCGAGGCGCGGGCGGCGGAGGTCCGGGAAGCCATGGGGCGGCCGGTGCTCGGGCCCGAGGCGATCCGAGCCCAGAAGCGCCACGACCGGCCAGCCAAGCCCAAGAAGTCGCCCGCTCCGCTCTTCCATGCTGCGAGCAAGAAGGTCCGTCTCGAGCTCTACCGGGCCTATGGCGAATTCCTGGGCGCCTTCCGGACAGCCGCGGAAAAGCTCAAGGCGGGGATGCGCGATGTTGTCTTCCCGGCAGGCAGCTTCCCGCCGGCCCTACCCTGGGTGAGCGGGTAGGCTTTCGGGGCCTTTGGATCGCTGACAGCCTTCGCAGTTTACAGCCGGTCGCCGACCACTTCCTGCGCGCGGGATCGGGAGAGGTTTACCCTTCAACCCCCAAAGAAGTCGTACAAGCCGCCCAAAACGCCCACGAAGAGTGAGCGACAGCCTCGCGGCGGGTTTAGATGCTACTCACCAACCAGTTTGCACACCAAAACGAGACGGGAAAGTGCGATTGACACTTCAGAAGGTTAACATTCGGCTGGCACTTAGTTGGGAACCTCCCGATGACCAGTTACCAAACTATGGAGAGACCCGGGGCGACCGAGGAGCCGGCCGGCCGTGGCGGAAAAGACCGCTCACCCCGCCGAGAAAGTACCGAAAGCTCGACCAGACAAAATGCCGCAACTGCGTCAGCCAACCCGCCGCCTTGCCCACCACCTTCTGCACCCCCCGCCACACGGACCCGAGATCGGTCCCAGAAGCCCCTGGAGCTTCGCGGCATAAGGCTCCTGCGCGCTGCGCAGCCAACCGCGCACCCGCCGCACACCCGGGCTGCCCATCTGCCCCGAAGCCTCCGCCCCCGCGCTGGGAGACCCCGCGGCCAGGCCCGCCTCCACGGCCCCAAACGTCAAATCGCGATACGCGCAGACATCCTCCGGCAACACCGCATGGCTGACCCTGCAACGCTGTAGGCGATCACCAGAATCCGTAGAAATCTGATCATCAGATCGAGCAGCAGCATCATCCCGCGCGAAGCGCGGTGGTGGCAGAGGGCCGCAAGGGGGTGAAAACAGCATTTAAGTGGGGTCAATGTTCACTTCTGAGGAGGAATGTGGTAGATTGATAAATTCTCCCAGACCCACGCAGGGCTCGCCGTGCCGCAAACAGCGGTCCCTACCCCTCCCTCCGGGCGACGAGGTGATTAGATTTCTACGGATTCAGGTGAGCGGTAACAAACGCGGACACCGCACGCGACGCAACCGCTGCCGCTCTCCTCCCAGATAGCGGCTGTACCAGCCATGACCCCGAAGCGGAGTCAGACACTCCGGATCCGGGCAACTCAACTCAGGAACCGCACCTCCATCCATCCGCTCTCGATACTGCTTGCAGCCCAAACCAGCAACGCTTACCATGGCCTCCTCTCGGAAGCCCGTCGGGCATCTTCCCCGTCCGCCAAGACCGCAGGAGAGCCCGGCGGGCTTCGCTTGCCTTGCCGAGATCACGACAGGGAAGATCGTCCCGCACTACCGCGCCGACGAATCTATCCAACCACGCTGCAAGACGGGAAAAACTCAGGGGGCGGTCACGAAATAAGGCGGGCGTCTACACCTCCCTTCCCCCAGATCCTTCGCTGCGCTCAGAATGACACGACGGGGCCGAGTGCCCGAGACAGAACCTGACGGCCCGGCCGTGGCGTTCGCTGACCGGAATTGGTCTACAGCCCGGGAACTCGACTTGATGGGCCGCGGCATCTTTTTCCGTCTTTCGGGGCGATGGCGAAGCGTCGGAATGAAGTCCAGGAGGGCTCCGAGAGGATTTGGCGGGCCTCCGGACGGTTCTGGAGGCCTTCCGAAAAAATCTGAAGGGCTCCAAAAGTTTTTCCAGCCCTTCCAAAAAGTTCTGGAGCCTTCCAAAATTTTTTCCAGGGCTTCGGATCGGATCGGAAGGCGTCCAGAAAACTTCTGGACGCTTGGAAAAATTGCTGGAAGGCCTCGGAAAGTTTCTGGAGCCTTCCAAAAGTTTCTCCAGGGCTTCGGATCGGCTCCGAAGCCTTCCGACCCGCACCGGATGCCCTTCTCACTGGTTCATTGTTGTTCCTGCGGGGATAGGAAAGGGGGCGCGCGGACCGCACGCCCCTTGGAGTGGTGGGCTCCTACTCAGGCCCGGGAGAAGGAGAGGGAGCGGGTGTTTCCGGGTCCGGCGTCCCGGGCGACGGTGGCGCCGCCGGCCGGGGACGGCCGCGGAACGGTTTCAGCCCGAACTGGACCAGCAGCTCACTGCGGATGCCGAAGCGCTCGCGCGCCCCGTTGCGCAGGAGGGCCGCCAGGGCGTCTCCCTCCCGCAGCGTCTGCTGCAGCCTCTGCCCGACGTCCTGCTTGGTCGCGGTCAGGGCGCTGTACTCGGCGCTCAGGCCGTTCGCCTGCTGGAGCAGGTTGCTGAGGCGGGAGCCGGGCTCTGCCAGATACGGCTTTCTCTCCTTGCGGAGGCATCCGGCGCCGGAATTGGCGCCGTGCACTCTCTGAATGTGCATACGTTGGACTAGCGTCGCCTGTTTGTCAAGTGCATCTGGACAATGCCAGACACTTCATCTATCTTATTCACATCGAGGCAGGGTCACCGTGGCGGATTTGGCAGTACGGGTTCTTTGACAAGCGATGTACGCGTTGACGGAGGAGCGGTCCGGCCTGGGGCCCCGGGAGCCGCTCCTTCACTCGCGCGACTGCGTAGAGTGCTCTATCAGGTAGCGCATCTCGGTGCAGCCAATCCGAGTGTATTGACGCCACCTAGCCCGTGTGCGACGCTGAGTCCATGGCCAGCAGATCATCGCAGCTCCAGATCCGCATTGCGCCGGACCAGAAAAAGATTCTGTACCTGTCGCGTAGGGCGGGGTAGAACATGTCCGCCTACGTGCTGTCCCGGGCACTGCCCGACGCCCGGATGCGGTTCGCCCGGCTCTTGGAGGCGTTGCGCGACGACGACCAGCCCGGCTTCGTGCTGGCGGAGCTCAACGACCTCCTTTCCGGCCTCGCTGCCGGAGAGCTGTGCAGCGCCGTGGAGCACGCGGATCTGGCAGGGCTCACCCCATACCTCAGGAACTATGTGGCAGCCATGGTGGAGCTAGCCGCCCACCAGCGAGACGTACCGCCCCCCGCCTGGGTGCGCGATGTCGAGCCTCTGGAGACGACCCCGCACTTCGCCACCCCCCTGGCGAGCCTGCGGTTGCACCTGCTGCGGACGGCCCCAGTCCCCTTCAAGCGCCGCAACATCTTCATCGACTCGTCGATCGGTGATCGCGTGTAACGATGGCCGGCCCCCGCCTGACCCGGTCGGACATGCTGCGGTTGTTCGATCTGTTGAACGCGGAGCTGGCCGCCGAGGACACGCACGGCGAGCTCTACCTGGTGGGCGGTGCGGTGATGTGCCTGGCCCTCGACGCCCGGCACGCGACGCGCGATGTGGACGGCTACTTCCGGCCCGCCGGATTAATACGCCAGGCGGCCGGTCGGGTTGCCGCCCAGGCCGATGTTCCAGACGACTCATGACCAGCGTCGAAGAGGCCCTGGAGGTCGTCACCCGCTACTTCGATGCGGAGCGACTGCCCCCCAAGACGCGCCTCGCCCTGGAGGAGTTGTTGCCGGGCTGAGCCCGGACCTCAAAGGTGTCGCGCACGGTCTCCGCGAGGGGGCGGAAGGTGAGGCTGGCGACCAGGAGCTTCACGGCTCGGCCAGGCTTTCCAGCATCTCGCGCAGCTCCTCCGGCGAAAGGTTGTCGAGCTCGTCCAGCATGGCGCTCATGTCCTCGGTGCTCGACTGGCTGAGCTCGCGCTCGGTGATGCGCTCCGCGAGGTCGGCGAAGTCGACGGCGTCGAACAGCAGCATGAGCGGCACCTCGACCCCCTGGTCCTGGAGCCGCGCGACGAGCTGGGTGGCGAGCAGCGAGTGCCCGCCGAGGTCGAAGAAATTGTCGTGCAGGCCGACCCGCTCCAGCCCCAGCAGCTCGGCGCAGGTCTCGACCAGCCGCTGCTGGAGCGGGGTTTGAGGAGGTGTGTAGTCTCCGTGGGCCCGCTCCGGCTCCGGCAGCGCCCGGCGGTCGACCTTGCCGTTGGGCGTGAGCGGCAGCGCGGGGAGCACGACCCACCTGGCAGGCACCATGGGCTCGGGCAGGCGCTCGCGCAGGAAGCGCTGGAGCGCCGCCGGGAGGCCCTCTTCGGGGGCCCCTTCCTGCGGGACGATATAGGCCGCCAGGGCCGCCAGAGCCTTGCCGCCCGACTCCTCGCGCACCACGACGGCTGCCTCGCGCACGGCCGGGTGATGGACCAGGGTGGCCTCGACCTCGCCCGGCTCGATGCGGAAGCCGCGGATCTTGACCTGCGCGTCGAGCCGGCCCAGGAAGTCCAGGATGCCGTCCGGGAGCCAGCGCACCCGGTCGCCCGTGCGGTAGAGCCGGCTGCCATCGGCAAACGGATCTGGCACGAACTGCTCCGCGGTCAGCTCCGGCCGGCCGAGATAGCCGCGGGCAAGGCCCTCTCCACCCGCATAGAGCTCCCCAGCCACCCCAGGTGGCACCGGCCGCAGATCCGAGTCCAGCACGTAGACCCGCGCGTTGGCGATCGGCCGGCCGATGGGCACCGAGGCTCCGCTCTGGCCCAGCCGATACCAGGTGGTGAAAGTCGTCCCCTCGGTCGGACCGTAGACCGCATTGAGGGCGAGATCCGGCAGCGTCTCCACGACCCGCCGCATGTGCGCCGGCGAATTCGCCTCTCCGCCGACCAAGAGCTGCGACAACGGGCGCAGCCCTTCCAGGCGGTAGTCCACCATCTGGTTGAACAGGGCCGCGGTCAGGAACATCGAGGTCACCCCGTGGTCGCGGATCAGGCCGGCCAGATCGTCGAGCGAGGCACGCTGACCCGGCACGAGCACCAGCCGGCCGCCGTTGAGCAGCGGCGCCCAGATTTCCAGCGTCGAGGCGTCGAAAGCGACGGGCCCGTACTGCAACCAGGTCTCCTCCGGGCCCATCCGCGCATAGTCGGCGCCCCGCACCAGGCGAACGACGTTGCGGTGGGTGACGGCTACGCCTTTGGGGGTGCCGGTCGAGCCGGAGGTATACATGACGTAGGCGAGGGCTTCGGGGGGGACGAGAGGAAGATCGCAGGGTAGATCGTCGCTGGCGGCGAGATCGTCGAGGTAAAGCACTTGAACCTCACCCCCTGTCCCCCTCTCCCATCGCCCCTCCCCCAACCGGGAGAGGGGGGACGTGACGTCGACGTTCGCGGCGAGGTCCGAAAATCGACGGTCGGTTAGCAGGATTCGCGCACCACCATCTTCGAGCATCCAGGCCAGGCGCTCGGGGGGATGGGACGGGTCGAGAGGAAGGTAAGCGGCGCCGGCCCGCAGGATGCCTAGGAGGGCGGCGATGAGATCCACCGAGCGCTCGGCCCAGAGGCCCACGCGGTCTTCGAGGCCCACGCCCAGGGCGCGCAGGCGGCGGGCGAGGCGGGCCGATCGGTCGTTCAGCTCGGCGTAGGTCAAGCCTTTCGCCGCCGCAGACCACCGCCACGCTCGTTTGGATGGTGCGCCGCCTGCTCGGCGAAGAGGTCGTGGATCGACGCGCGAGGGAAGCCCACCGCCGTGCGGTTCCAGGTCTCCAGCACCTGCCGGCTCTCTTCCTCGGACAGCAGCGGCAGCTCGGCGATGGATGCTCCAGGATCGTCGACGGCGCCCTCCAGGAGCCTCGCGAGCCAGCCGGTGATGCGTGCAATTGTCGTGGCGTCGAAGAGGTCGGTGGCGTACTCCCAGATCCCCTGCAGGCCGCCGTAAGCCCCCTCCCCCGACCCCTCCCCCGCGCGTCCACCATCCCCCACCCCGAGCGGGAGAGGGGCGCCGCCACCCAGCCCTCTCCCCTTCCCCCTCCCCCGTTCGGGGTGGCGGGCCGGGGGACGCACGGGAGAGGGGGCCAGGGGGTGAGGGCTCTGCGCGCCACGGGACACCCTCTCCGAGAAGGACAGGAGAAGGTCGCTCTTCGCCGTGGCCGTCGTCAGGGCAATGGGCTCCAGGGTCAGACCCGGAAGGCGCAGCGGTCCGGTCGGGGCGTTCTGGAGCACGAACATCACCTGGAAGAGCGGATTGCGGCCTCGGGAGCGCTCGACCTCCAGCTCCTCGACAAGGCGCTCGAACGGGAGATCCTGGTGGGCCCAGGCCCCCAGAGCGGTCGACGCGCACGCGGCCGAGCAGCTCGCGGAAGGTGGGGTCGCCTCGCAGCCGGCCGCGCAGCACCAGGGTGTTCACGAAGAAGCCGATCAGAGGCTCGGTCTCGGTCCGCGTCCGGTTTGCCACGGGTGAGCCCACGAGCAGGTCGAGCTGCCCCGAGCAACGGCCGAGCAAGGCCTGGAAGCCGGCCAGCAGGGTCATGAAGAGCGTCGCGCCCTCACGCAGGCCGAGGGTGCGGAGGGCGTCGGCGAGGCGGTCCGGCAGCGCGAAGGGGAGCTCCGCTCCGCGCGAGGTCTGAAGGGGCGGACGCGGCCGGTCCACCGGCAGCTCGAGCACCTGCGGCGCGCCGGCCAGCTCGTCGCGCCACCACCGGAGCTGGGTTTCCAGCGCCTCGCCGCGCAGCCATCCGTTCTGCCAGACCGCGAAGTCCGCATACTGGACCGGCAGAGGCGGCAACGCGGGCGGCCTCCCCTCCCGGAACGCGGCGTAGAGCTCCCCCAGCTCCTGTACCAGGATGCCCATGGACCAGCCGTCGCCGACGATGTGGTGAAGGACGGCGACGAGCGCGTGCTCCTCGGGCGCAAGTCGGAGCAGGAGGAGGCGCAGCAGCGGCCCGTGGGCAAGATTGAAGAACCGGGTCGCCTCTTTCCGGGCGAGCCGGGCCGCCTCGCTCTCCCGTGCCTGCCTGTCCAGGCCGGACAGATCGACCCGCGGGAGAGGGAGCCACCCGTCGCCGCGGATCACCTGCCGGGGCTCTCCCTTCTCCGCCGGGAAGGTCGTGCGCAGGGCCTCGTGCCGCCGGACGATGCCGTTCAGGCCGGCCGCGAGCGCGTTGACATCCAATGGACCCGCGAGGCGCAGCGCCATGGGCAGGTTGTAGGCGGCGGACCCGGGATCGAGCTGGGCGAGGAACCAGAGCCGGCGCTGGGCGAAGGAGAGGGGGGCGTGCCGCACTTCCCCGGGTGCGGCGGGCGGGCCGGCCGGCACGAGAGGCGGTGCCTCCGGAGCCCCGGACCGGAGCTCCCGGTCGATCCGCGCCGCCAGGTCCTGGAGGGCCGGGGTCTCGAACACTGCCTGGAGGGGCAGCTCGACCCGCAACCGGTCGCGGACCCGCGCGACGAGCCGGGTGGCGAGCAGCGAATGCCCGCCGAGATCGAAGAACCCGTCCCGCGCGCTCACCCGGTCCGCGCCGGAGAGGCCCAGGAGGTCGACCCAGAGGGAGGCCAGCAGCTCCTCGGTGGAGGTCCGCGGCGCGATCCGGCCGGCGGCGTCCGCTTCCCCGGGCGCATCGAGGCGCGCCAGCGCCTTGCGGTCCAACTTGCCGTTGGCGGTCAGGGGCAGGGCGTCCAGCACCACCAGGGCCAGGGGGAGCATGGGGTCGGGCAGCGTGCCGGCCAGCTCCTGCCGCAGGCCGCCCACGGTCGGAGTGGGGCGGAGCCCCTCACCCCCCTGGCCCCCCTCTCCCAACCGCCCCCCCTGCCTCCCGGGAGAGGGGGGAAGAGGCACGACAACCACATAGGCCACCAGCCGCGGCTCGCCCGGCTCTCCCCGGACCAGGACGGCAGCCTCCCGGATCCAGGGCAGGGAGGAGAGGGCCGCCTCGATCTCGCCCAGCTCGATGCGGACCCCGCGAATTTTCACCTGGTGGTCGATCCGCCCCAGGTGGTCCAGCTCCCCATCCGGCAGCCGGCGCGCCAGGTCGCCGGTCCGGTAGAGGCGGGCGCCCGGCTCTCCCCAGGGGTCGGGGATGAACCGCTCCGCGGTCAGGGCAGGACGCCCCAGGTAGCCGCGGCCCACCTGCACGCCGCCCAGATGGAGCTCC
Source organism: uncultured Holophagales bacterium (assembly GCA_963842525.1). Lineage (GTDB taxonomy): Bacteria > Acidobacteriota > Thermoanaerobaculia > Multivoradales > UBA5704 > UBA5704. The sequence continues at coordinate 726,618 of CAWJGT010000003.1, read as the reverse complement.
CCGGGGACGCCCACCGGGACCGATCCACCCCAGCGGTCCAGCACGCGGGCGGTGACATTGGACACCGGCCGGCCGATCGGCACCGCGCGCCGCCGGTCGCCGCGATGGCAGATGTGGACGATGGTCTGGATGGCGCACTCGGTGGGTCCGTAGAGGTTGCACAGATCGGCATCCAGGCGCGCGAGCACGCGGTCGCGCAGGTCCGCGGTGAGCGCCTCGCCGCCGCTGAAGACGAAGCGCAGGGAGCCGGCGTCTCCCGGGCGGGCTCGTCGAGGAAGATCCTCAACAGAGGAGGGACGAACTGGAGGACCGTGATCCGCTCTGCCTCGGCGGTCCGGACCAGGAGTGCGGGGTCCTGCTGCACTCCCGGCGGGGCCAGCACCAGGCGGGCGCCGGTGACCAGGGGCAGGAAGAGCTCCCAGACCGAGGCGTCGAAGCTGAAGGAGGTCTTCTGGAGCACGGCGTCGTCCGGCCGCAGCGGGAAGGCGCGACGCATCCACAGCATGTGGTTGACCACCGCCCGGTGGGACACCATGGCGCCCTTCGGGCGGCCGGTCGAGCCCGAGGTGTAGATCACATAGGCGAGGCCTGCGGGATCGGCGGCCAGCGGTGACGGATGGGCTCGCTCCTGTACCGCCTCCCCTTTCCGTGGATCGAGGAGGAGGGCCGCGGAGGCGGCGCCGGCCGGGAGGCGTTCGAGGCATCGCTCCTGGGCGAGCAGGAGGGAGACTCCGCTGTCCTCCAGCAGGAATGCCAGGCGCTCGGCGGGATAGGCCGGGTCCAGGGGCACATAGGCGCCGCCGGCGCGCAGGATGGCCAGCAGACCCACGACCATCTCCAGCGAGCGCTCGGCGCAGAGGCCGACCCGGACGTCCGCGCCCACTCCGCGCGCTCGCAGGCGGTCCGCCAGGGTTGCGGACGCGGTGTCGAGCTCGCGACAGGTGAGCGCCTCGCCGGCGAAGGCCACGGCCACGGCATCAGGCGTTCGGGCAGCCTGCGCCAGGACCAGCTCGTGCAGCAGGACCCCGTCCTCCGCAAAGGCCTCCACCGTTCCGCTCCAGGCGGCGATTTCGGCTTGCTCCCCGGGGGTCAGGAGCGGCAGGTCGGCGAGGCGGCGCCCGGGATCGGCGACCGCGCCGGTGAGCAGCGCCTGGAAGTGCCCGAGGAAGCGCCGCATCGTGGCGGCGTCGAAAAGGTCGGTGGCGTATTCCAGGAACCCTTCCAGGCCTCCTCCGTCCGCCTCCCCCAGTGAGAGCGTGAGGTCGAGCCTGGCCGTGTCCGTCGCCAGCGGCAGGGGCGTCAGCGTCAGGCCGGGCAGCGCGAGGGCTGTCGTCGGGGCGTTCTGCACGACCAGCAGCACCTGGACCAGCGGCGCATGGGACAGGTGCCGCTCGACCCCCAGCGCCTCCACCAGCCGCTCGAACGGGAGGTGCTGGTGGTCGAAGGCCCCCAGAGCGGAGGCCCGGGTCTGGGCCAGAAGGCCGCGGAAGCTCTCCGCCCGCCCCGGCCGGCCGCGCAATGCCAAGGTATTGACGAAGAAGCCGATCAGGCCCTCCACCTCCACCCGGGTGCGGTTTGCTACCGGCGTGCCCACCAGCAAGTCGTCCTGGCCGCCGGTCCGGTGGAGCAGCGCCTGGAAGCCGGCCAGGAGGACCAGGAACGGCGTGGCCCCCTCGCGCCGGGCGAGCGCGCCGATCCCGTCGTTCAGCTCCGCCGGCAGGCGAGCAGGCTCGGCGGCGCCGCGATGGCTCTCGACCGGCGGGCGCGGGTGGTCCGCGGGCAGCTCCAGCAGCGTGGGCGCACCGTCCAGCTCCTGCCGCCACCAGGCGAGCTGCTCGTCGAGCGTCTCCCCTTGCAGCCATTGCCGCTGCCAGACGGCGTGGTCCGCGTACTGCACCAGCAGCTCGGGGAGAGGCGAGGGGCGGCCCTCCCGGAACGCCGTATACAGCGCGGCGATCTCGCGCACGAGCACTCCCATGGACCACCCGTCGCTCGCGATGTGGTGCATGGTCGAGACGAGGATGTGCTCCTCCGGGGCGAGGCGGAGGAGGAGCGCCCGCACCAGCGGTCCGCGCCTGAGGTCGAAAGGCTGCCCAGCCTCGGCGCGGGCCAGCCGCTCCGCCTCGGTGCCGCGTACGTCCGCAAGGCCGGACAGGTCGAAAACCGGCAAGGGGAAGGCCGGCAGCTCCTTCGCATCGAGAATGATCTGGACGGGCTCGCCCTCGATCGTGTCGAAGCGTGTGCGGAGAGCCTCGTGGCGACGGATGACCTCGTCGAAGGCTCCGGCCAGCGCCGCGAGATCCAGGCGGCCCGCGACACGGAGCGCGACCGGCAGGTTGTAGACCACGGCGGCGGGATCGAGGCGGTCGAGGAACCAGAGGCGCTGCTGGGCGAAGGAGAGGGGGGCCCTCACCCCCGGCCCCTCTCCCATCCGCACTCCCGAGCCACCGGGAGAGGGGAGGAGTGGGACCTCACCCCCTGTCCCCCTCTCCCATCGCCCCCCCTTCCACCGGGAGAGGGGGACAGGGGGTGAGGTTCTTTTCGCCAGCTCCTCCAGCGTGGGAGCCTCGAACAGCACGCGCAGCGGCAGGCCCACCCCGAAAACTGCCCGGATGCGCGAGACCACCTGGGTGCCCAGCAGCGAATGCCCGCCGAGCTCGAAGAAGTGATCGGTCGCGCCCACCCGTGCCACGCCGAGCACCTCGGCCCAGATGCCCGCCAGAAGCTCCTCGGCCGGCGTGCGCGGCGGCACGTGCCCTGCGGACAAGACTCCGCCTTCGGGGACGAGCCGCGCCAGGGTCCGCCGGTCCACCTTGCCGCTCGGGGTGAGCGGCAGGGCTTCGCGCAGCACGAAGGCCGAAGGGACCATGTAGTCCGGCAGCCGCTCCGCCACGAAGCGCCGCAGCTCCCGCGAATCCGGCTCGGCTCCATCGGCCGGCACGATCCATGCCACCAGACGGCGATCTCCCGGACGCTCCTCGCGGACGACGACCGCGGCCTCGCGCACCTCCGGATGCGCGCCGAGCAAGGCCTCGATCTCCCCGGGCTCGACGCGGTAGCCGCGGATCTTGACCTGGGTGTCCACGCGGCCGAGGAATTCGAGGTTGCCGTCCGGCAGCCAGCGCGCGAGGTCGCCGGTGCGATAGAGACGCGCTCCCGGCTCGCCTTCGAATGGATCTGGGGCGAAGCGTTCCGCCGTCAGCTCGGGCCGGTCGATATAGCCCCGCGCCAGTCCTGCTCCGCCAAGGAGCAGCTCGCCCGGTACGCCGACCGGGGCCGGGCGGCCGTCGCGGTCGACGACATGGACGCGGCCTCCCGCGATCGGCCGGCCGATAGGCGGCAGGGGTGGCCAGGAAGCCGGGTCGCCCGCAAGCTCGTAGGAGGTGACCACGTGGGTCTCTGCCGGGCCGTAATGGTTGTGGAACCGGGTGCCGGGCAGGCGCGCGAACAGCTCGGCCAGGGCCGGCGTGATCCGGAGCTGCTCGCCGGCCGTCACGATCTCCCGCAGGGTCTCGGCGATCGGCAGTCCTCCGCGTGCTGCCTCGGCAAGCTGCTGAAGGGCGACGAAGGGGAGGAACAGACGCTCGACGCCGGCCGTGCGGAGGCGGGCCCAGAGCGTCGCGGGATCGCGCCGGTCCTCTTCCGAGATCAGCACCAGGGTCCCGCCCGACGCCCAGGTCGAGAAGATCTCTTGGAACGAGACGTCGAAGCTCGGCGAGGTGAATTGCAAGGTTTTCGAGACACCAGGCAAGCTCGCCGTCTGCCAAGCGATCAAATTGGCGAGCGCACCGTGGCGCATCGCCACGCCCTTGGGCCGGCCGGTGGACCCCGACGTGTAGAAGATGTAGGCGAGGTCCTCCGAATCGGCCCGAGGCGCAGGGATTTCCTTTCTCTCTCCGGAGAGATCCAACTCGTCCAGGACGCCATGCGTCAGCACGACCGCCGCGCCTGAATCCTGGAGCATCAGAGTCCGGCGCTCCTCCGGATAATTGGGATCGAGAGGCACATAGGCGGCACCGGCCTCCAGGACCGCGAGGATGGAGACGACCAGGTCGACGGAACGGTCGAGAGCGATCGCGACCCGTGACTCCGGGCCGATCCCCAGGCCGCGCAGGTGCCAGGCCAGCCGATTGGCGCGGCGGGCCAGCTCCCGGTAGGTGATCGTTTCGTCATCCAGGCCGAGAACCGCCGGGGCCTCGGGGGTACGAGCGGCCTGGGCGGCTACGAGGTCGTGGACGAGGAGAGGTTCCGGTGCGAGAACCCTGGGACCGCGGGCGTCCCGCCCGCTCTTCTCGAGATCGGGCCTGCTCTGTCGGCTCGGCTCCGAGCGGGCGAGACGCCCGCGGTCCCAGGGCCACGCACCCGCCCATTCGTGGAGAAGGAGGTGCGCCTCAGGCTCGGAAAGCTGCGGGATCTCGGACAGCCGCAGCCCGGGATCTCCGATCACGGCATCCAGGAGCCGATGAAAGCGCTCCGCCAGCCGCTGGATCGTGGTGCGGTCGAAGAGGTCGGTGTTGAATTCGAGGGCGCCGCGCAGGCCGCCGTCCAGCTCGGTCAGGTCGAGCATCAGGTCAAATTTGGCCACCCCGGGATCGAAGTCCGGCATCCGGATCTCCAGAGAGGTCAACCGGGCTTCGGCCCGAGGCGCGTTCTGGAGGACGACCAGGACCTGGAACAGCGGCGTCCGGGACAGGTCCCGCTCCAGTTGCAGCTCCTCGACGAGCTTCTCGAAGGGGAGGTCCTGATGGGCGAAGGCGCCATGCGCCGCCTCGCGGACGCGGACCAGCAGCTCCCGGAACGTGGGATCACCCGCGAGGTCGGCACGCAGCACCAGGGTGTTGGCGAAGAAGCCGATCAACCCTTCGATCTCCGGCCGGCGGCGGTTCGCCACCGGCGAGCCGACCACGAGGTCGTCCTGCCCGGTCCAGCTCCGCAATAAGACATCGAAGGCGGCCAGGAGGACCATATAGAGCGTCGCCTCCCCGCTGCGCGCGAGCCGGCGCAGGCCCTCCGTGGCCGTGGGAGCGATCCACAGAGGCAGCCGGGCGCCGCGGTAGGTCTGGACGGCCGGACGCGGCCGGTCCGTGGGCAGGTCCAGGGCGGCCGTAGCGCCCGCGAGCCTCTCCCGCCACCAGCCCAGCTCCTTCTCCAGCCTCTCGCCGCTCAACCAGTCCTGCTGCCACTCGGCGAAGTCGGCGTACTGGATCGGCAGCTCGGGCAGGGGGGACGGGCGGCCGGCGGCGAAAGCCTCGTAGAGAACCGCCAGCTCGCGCAGGAAGAGGCCGTTCGACCAGCCGTCCGAGATGATGTGGTGCAGGGTCACAAGGAGGACGTGCTCCTCGTCCCCCAGCCGCAGCAGGGTCGTGCGCACCAGCGGCCCGCGCGCAAGGTCGCAGGGTGTACGCATCTCTGCCCAGGCGAGGCGTTCGGCCTCAGAGGGTCTTTGGAAAACTCTGCTGCCGGCGTCGCCTTGGTCCCTCACCCCCGGCCCCTCTCCCATGCGCACTCCCTTCCCCCGGGAGAGGGGGGAAAATACATTGTCAGGAAGCTCCTGGGTGGGGGCTCCCCTCTCCCGGACGGGTGTGAGTGCGGGTGGGAGAGGGGCCGGGGGTGAGGGGTCAGGGCTCGCGCAGGAATTTCCAGAAACCCTTTCAGAGCTCTGCTGTCCTTGGCGTCCATGTGCGGGCAAGGCACGCAGATCCACCAGGGGCAGCTTCCAGCGATCCGCCGCCGGCGCGATCACCTGGTACGGCCGGCCGTCGCGGGCCGTGAAGGTGGTGCGCAGCGACTCGTGGCGGCGGGAGATCTCGGCGAACGCACGGGCGAGCACCGCCGGGTCGAGCGGGCCGCGCAGCTCGGCGACCGCCGGGATGTTGTAGAAGGGGTCGCCCGGCTCGAGCTGGTCCAGCACCCAGAGACGCCGCTGGGCGAAGGAGAGGCGGGGGGGCCCGGATGGATCGCGATGCGGGATCGCATCGCGCGTCTCAATCCCTTTCTTCCGCAGGCGCAGCGCGAGGAGCTTCTTCTTCTCCTCGGAGAGGAAGCTCATCCGGGCTCCTCCGCGAGCAGCGCATGCACCTCCTCCTCGGGCAGCTCCTGGATGTCCGCCAGCACCTCGGCGATGCCGGCGGCGTCCACGCCCTCGCGCGCCGCCAGGTCCTCCAGACGGGCCGCCAGCTCGGCGAGCACCGGCGACTCGAACAGCAGGCGCAGGGGCACCTCCAGCAGGAAGACCTCCTGGATCTGCGTCACCACCCGGGTGGCTGCCAGCGAATGCCCGCCCAGGTCGAAGAAGTGATCGAAGGCGCCCACGTCAGGAACCCGCAGGACGTCGCGCCAGATCCCCGCCAGGACCTGCTCCAGGGCGGTGCGCGGCGGCACCAGCTCGCGCTCGGTCGCGGCTTCTTCCGGCACCGGCAGGGCCTTGCGGTCCAGCTTGCGGTTGGGCGTGAGCGGCAGGGTCTCCATCACCACGAACGCCGACGGGACCATGTAGCCCGGCAGCAGGCGCCGCGCCAGCTCCCGCACCTCGTCCACGTCGACCGCAACTCCCGGGGCCGGCACCAGGTAGGCCACCAGACGTTTCGCGCCCGGCTGGTCCTCCCGCGCCAGGACCACGACGTCGTCCACGGCCGGGTGCTGGCGCAGGGCGCTCACGATCTCCCCGGGCTCGATGCGGAAGCCGCGGACCTTGACCTGGAAGTCCATGCGGCCGAGCAGCTCCAGGACGCCGTCCGACCGCCAGCGCGCCAGGTCGCCCGTGCGGTAGAGGCGGTCGCCCGACCCGAACGGATCGGGCACGAATTTCGCCGCCGTCAGCTCCGGCCGGCCGAAATAGCCGGCGCCGACCCCCACGCCGCCCAGGCAGAGCTCGCCCGCCACGCCGGCCGGGTTGGGGCCGCCGTCCGGCCCAAGAATGTAGGCGAGTTGGTTGGCCATGGGCACGCCGTAGGGAATGCTCTTCCAGGCCGGATCGATCGCGCTGACGGAAAAGATCGTCGAATCCATCGAGACCTCGGTGGCGCCGCCCAGGCTGATCACCTCGGCTTCCGGAACGAGCGCGCGCAGGCGGTCCGGCAGCGTCACCGGGATCCAGTCGCCGCCCAGGAGGACCAGGCGGAGGGAGCGCGGCGCCGCCTCGGGCCGCGGCTCCAGGCTGTCCACCAGCATCTCCAGCATGGCCGGGACGGAGTGCCAGATCGTGACCCGATGGCGGGTCATCAGTCCGGCCCAGCGCGACGGCTCCCGCAGCTCCTCGAGGCGCGGCAGGACGATCGTGCCGCCTCCCGCGAGGGTGCCCAGGACATCGTAGGCCGACATGTCGAAGCTCAGCGACGAAAGGGCGAGCACGGCGTCGCCCGGTCCGATGCGGAAGCGGCGGTTGAAATCGGTGAAGTTGTTGACCCGGCCGCGATGGTCGAGCAGCACGCCCTTGGGACGGCCGGTCGATCCGGAGGTGAAGATCATGTAGACCATGTCCTCCGGCCCCACGCCGGTCCGCGGGCTTTCGTCTCCTGCGCCGGCGAAATCCTGATCAACGAGCACCGTCGGGACGTCAGAAAAACGAGGTGCCAGGCGTTTCTGCGTGAGGAGGGCGCTCAGACCGGCTTCCTCCAGCATGGCGGCGAGCCGCTCCTGCGGGTACCCGGGGTCGAGCGGCATGTAGGCGCCGCCCGCCTTGAGCACGGCGAGCAGGGAGACCACCACCTCGGGCGCGTGCTCCAGGGAGACGCCCACGCGGTCGCCCCGGCGGACGCCGAGCCTCATCAGGTGGTGGGCCAGGCGGTTCGCCCGGCGGCTCAGCTCGGCGTAGGTGAAGGGCTCGTCGCCGAAGATCAGCCCCGTGGCCTCGGGCTGTTTGTCCGCCCAGGCGTCGAACAGCTCGTGCAGGCAGGCATCGCGCGGGAAGGCCTCAGCGGTGGCGTTCCACTCCTCGACCGCCTGCCGCCGCTCGGCCTCGGAGAGCAACGAGATCTCCGCGATCCGGCGGCCAGGGTCGGCGGCGGCCCGCTCCATCAGGTTGCGGTAGTGACCGAGCAGGCGGTCGACCGTGGCCTCGTCGAAGAGGTCGACGTTGTATTCGAGCTGGCCACCGAGCCGGCCCCCTTCTTCCGTGAGGTAGAGGACAAGGTCGAATTGCGAGACCTGGCGGTCGATCCTCACCCCCTTGACCTCCAATCCGCGCAGCTCCAGGTCCACGGGCGGCACGTTGAGCAGGACGAGCATGGCCTGGGCGAACGGCGTGGTGCTCGGGTCGCGTTCGATCTGCAGAGCGTCGACCAGCAGCTCGAAGGGGACGTCCTGGTGGGCGAAAGCGCCGAGGGTGCTCTCGCGGGTGCGCGCCAGGAGCTCGTCGAACGAGACGCCGCCGCCGAGGTCGGCGCGCAGCAGGAGGATGTTGATGAAACAGCCGATCAGACTCTCGGCCTCGACCCGGTCGCGACCGCCGGTGCCGGTGCTGACGACCACGTCCTCCTGGCCCGCATAGCGGCCGAGGAGGGCCTGGAACGTCGCCAGGAGGGTCATGAAGAGGGTGGAGCCCTGTCGTTGGGAGACTGCATGGAGGCTCCGCTGCAGCTCCTCGGAGACGGCGAAGGCGCGGGTCGCGCCGCGGAAGGTCTGGACCGGCGGGCGCGGCCGGTCGGTGGGCAGGGCGAGCAGGCGCGGCGCGCCGTCGAGCCGCGCCCGCCAATACGACAGGTGCTCTTCCAGGACCTCACCTTGCAGGTGCTCGCGCTGCCACAGGGCCCAGTCGCCGTACTGGATCGGCAGCTCGGGGAGCGGCGAGGGTTGGCCGTCGCGGAACGCCTCGTAGAGGGTGGCGAGCTCGCGCACGAAGATCCCCTGCGACCACTCGTCCCACAGGATGTGGTGCATGGCGGTGACGAAGAGGTGGTCTTCTTCCGGGTCCTCCTCCGTAAGCCGGGCCAGCAGGTGGCGCACGGGCGGCCGGCGGGCGAGGTCGAAGGGAGGCTCGACGAAGCTCCAGAGGGCGCTCCGGGCCGCGGCCTCGCCTTCCTCCCCTGCCAGATGCGAGAGGTCGATCCGCTGAAGCTCGACCGGCCTCGGGTCCTCGATGAGCTGCACCGGCTCGCCGTCCTCGACGGGGAAGCGGGTGCGCAGGACCTCGTGCCGCCGCTCGATCTCGGCCAGGGCTTCGGTCAGCGCCGCAAGATCGAGCGGGCCGCGCAGGCGCATCGCGACCGGGTTGTTGTAGGCGCTGCTCTCGGGCGCGAGGTGGTGCACGAACCAGAGGCGCTGCTGGGCGAAGGAGAGCGGAGCGCGATCCCGCTGAGGCCGGCGCGGCAGGGCTGTCTCGAGCTGAGCCTCCGGCGCGCCGTGAAGCCGCACGGCGAGCGCCGCGACGGTCGGGGCCTCGAAGAGCGCAACGAGCGGCACCTCGGCGCCGAAGCGCGCGGAGAGGCGGGCCACGAGCTGCGACGCCATCAGCGAGTGGCCGCCGAGGTCGAAAAAGCTGTCATGGATGCCCACCGGCGCGACACCCAGCAGCTCCTGCCAGACCTCGGCCAACGCCGCCTCGGTCGGAGTCGTGGGAGCGACGTAGGGCGTGGCGAGCCCGGGACGGCCGTGGGTGGTGGTGGCGATGGACCTCACCCCCGGCCCCTCTCCCATCTCCCACCCTTCCCCTCCCCGGGAGAGGGGAGAAAGACCTTGGAAAGCCTGGGAGCTGTCGGTCAGCGCTCCCCCCTCTCCCGGCGGGCGGGTGGAAGGGAGATGGGAGAGGGGCCGGGGGTGAGGTCCCACGGCCTCGGATACCTCGGAGACCGGACTCTCAATCCAGTACCGTTTCCGCTCGAAGGGATAGGTCGGCAGCGGAACGCGCCGCCGGCGTTCCTCCTTCGCGAAGCCGGCCCAGTCGACCGAAACACCCGCGAGCCAGAGGCGGCCGAGGGTGCCCAAGAGGAAGGCTTGGTCCGGCCGCCGCTCCCAGGACGGCCGCAGGGTCGGAAGAGCGGTCCGTCCCTCCTCCCTGGGAGCGTCGGCGCTCCCAGGGGGAGGATCTCGAAACACCCTCTGGAGAGACAGGCTGCTCAGGCTCTGGCCGGGGCCGACTTCCAGCAGCACCCGCCCGGCCTCGCGCCCCAGCTCCGCCAGCCCGGCGCCGAAGCGCACCGGCTCCAGAAGGTGGCGCACCCAGTACGCCGGATCGGTGGCCTCGGCCGGCGTGATCCAGGTGCCGGTCACATTCGAGATGTAGGGCATCTCAGGGGCGCGGAGGTCGACCTCCCGCAGCACCCGCTCGAAGGCAGCGGCCACCGGTGTCATCATCTTCGAGTGGAAGGCGTGCGAGGTCGCGAGGCGCCGTACGGACAAGCCGCGCTCCCCGAGCTGCCGCTCCAGCGTCGCCACCGCGTCGACCGGACCGGCCACCACGCACAGCTCCGGGCCGTTCACCGCGGCGATGGACAGCTCCTCGCCGAGCAGACCGGCGGCCTCGGCCTCGGACAGCGGCACGGCCAGCATGGCGCCGGCCGGGCAGCTCCTCGATCAGCCGCGCGCGAAGTGCCACGACCCGCAGGGCGTCTTCCAGGGTCATCACACCCGCGAGGTGGGCGGCCACGTACTCGCCCAGGCTGTAGCCGAGGAGAGCCCGCGGCTCGATCCCCCACTCCCGGAGGAGCCGCGCCAGGGCGACCTCGACGACGAACAGGGCCGGCTGAGCGATCGCGGTGCGGTCGGAGCGGCCGGTTTCCTTCCTCCGGCCGAGGAGGGCACGGAGGTCGGGACCGTCCCCGTCTCCCTCCTCCCCTCCCGCGAACAGCACCTCCCGCAGATCCATCCCCAGGATCGGCCGCAGGATCTCGCAACATCGGTCCACCTCGTCGCGGAAGACGGGCTCGCCCTCGTAGAGGCCGCGCGCCATGCCGTCGTACTGATCCCCAAGGCCAGGGAGAAGGAAGGCGACGGTGCGGTCCGTCCGCTCCTCGAAGCCCTCCAGCAGCCGCGCGGGATCGCGCTCCGCCAGGGCCCGTCGCGTATCCTCTCCGTCCCTACAGACAAGGGCCCGCCGATAGGCGAAGACGCGGCGGCCGGCCTGGAGCGTGTACGCGACATCCGCGAAAGGCTGCCCGGAGTGCTTCTCCAGGTGCGCGGTCAGGTTGTCCGTGGCGGCCTCCAGGGCCGTGCGGGTCACCGCCGAGAGGAGGAGGAGCTGCCAGGGGCGCGCCCCGGAGGACACCCCTGAAGGCTCGGGCTCCGGGGCCTCTTCCAGGACCACGTGCGCGTTCGTCCCGCCCATGCCGAACGAGCTGACGCCCGCCCGCCGCGGAGCGCCGTCCGTCGTCCACTCCTGGAGCTGGGTGTTGACGTAGAACGGGCTGTCCGCGAAGCCGGCGTTCGGGTTCGGCGTCCGGAAATGCAGGCTGGGTGGGATCTCGCGATGCTCCAGCGCCAGAACGGCCTTGATCAGGCCGGTGATGCCTGCCGCCGCGTCCAGGTGGCCGAGGTTGGTCTTGATCGAGCCCACGGCGCAGGCGCCACGGCGCGTGCGGTCGCTCTCGAAGGCGCGGGTGAGCGCAGCCATCTCGATCGGATCGCCCAAGGGAGTGCCGCTGCCGTGGGCCTCGACGTAGCCGATGGTCGCCGGGTCGACCCGGGCGAGAGCTAGGGCCTCGGCGATGACAGCGGCCTGCCCTTCGACACTGGGTGCGGTGAAGCCGACCCGCAGGGCTCCGTCGTTGTTGATCGCCGAGCCGCGGATCACCGCCCGCACCGTGTCGCCGTCGGCGAGAGCGTCCTCCAGGCGCTTCAGGACCACAACGCCTACGCCGCTGCCCGGGACCGAGCCGCCGGCCTCGGCGTCGAAGGCGCGGCAATGGCCGTCCGCCGCCAGGATGCCGCCGGGCTGCCAGAAATAGCCGGTCGTCTGCGGGACCCTGAGCGAGGCGCCGCCCGCGATCGCCATGTCGCACTCGCCATTGAGCAGGCTCTGGCAGGCCAGGTGGACCGCGACGAGCGAGGTCGAGCAGGCGGTCTGGACGCCGAGACTGGGACCCCGCAGGCCCAGCTTGTAGCTGGTCCGGGTGCAGAGGAAGTCCTTGTCCCCGCCCAGGAAGCTCTGGCCGGCCGACGGCGAGTTGAGCATGTCGGCGCGCGAAAAGAGGTAGAAGAGGTAATAGCTGTTCGCGCTGGTGCCGCCGTAGACGCCCACCGGGCCCGGGATGCGCAGCGCGTCGTAGCCGGCCGACTCCAGGGCCTCCCAGGCGCACTCCAGGAACAGCCGTTGCTGTGGGTCGAGGAACGCCGCCTCGCGGGCGCTGAAGCCGAAGAAGGGAGCGTCGAAGAGGTCGATCCCCTCGACCACCCCCGCGGCGCGGACGTAGCTCGGGTCGCGCAGGGTCGAGGCGAGGACGCCCGCGGCGAGCAGCTCCGGTTCGGTCAGGACGCGGATCGACTCGACGCCGTTGCGCAGGTTCTCCCAGAGCTCGTCGAGGGTGCGAGCCTGCGGGAAGCGCCCGGCCAGGCCGAGGACGGCGATGGCATTCTCCAGGGAATCGAGCTCGGCGGCGGGAGGATGGCTCATGGACGGCTCCTGGATACGGCGCTGCGCGCGCGCTTCTGGCGCTCGAGAAGAGCGCGACGGGTCTCGGCCCTCTCGTCGGCCCTTTCGGCGGGGAACGCGGGCGGCGGCGGGACCTGCGGTAATTGCGGTGACTGCGGCGGGGCGCTCCGGCACGCCTCGCCCAACGAGGCCGGCAGGCTCGCGACCGCCCGGTCGGGATCGTCCAGGACGGCCGCCAGCACCGCCTCGAAGTCGCTCGCCAGGCGGGCGACCGTAGCGGCCTCGAAGAGGTCCGCATTGTACTGGAAGCTCGCCGCGATCCGGTCCCCCGCGTCGCTCATCAGCAGCGCCAGGTCGAGCATCGCCGACCGGCCGGGCAGCGGCCAGGGCTCGAGCACGAGGCCGCCACCGAGGTCCAGCGCGTCGCCCGCCTGTCCCATGAGGAGCCGGCTCACCCGCTCCTCTTCGCCCTGGTAGAGCGCGTACAGAACCTGGAACAGCGGCGGACACCCCGGGTCCCGCGGCGGACGCAGGCGCTCGACGAGCAGCGGGAACGGATAGTCCTGGTGCTCCAGGGCCTCCTCCACCCGGCGATGTACGCGCCGCAGCACCTCGCGGAACCCGGGCCGGCCCGCGAAGTCACCGCGGACCACGACGGTATTGACGAAGTAACCCACGACGTCCCGGAAATCAGGCAGCCCGCGACCCGGGACCGGGCAGCCGACCAGGACGTCCTGCTGCCCGCTATAGCGGTGCAGGAGGGCCTGGAACGCGGCGAGGAGGAGCGTGCTCAGGCTCACCCCCTCGGACGCGGCCAGCGCCTTGAGCGGCCGGGTCAGCCCTGGTCCCAAAACGACCTCCCGCGCGCCGCCGCGGAAGGTCTGAACGCGCGGCCGGGGACGGTCCGCCGGCAGCGCGAGCGCGGGAGGCGACCCGGCCAGGCGCCCACGCCAGAAGGACCACAGCTCCTCGCCGGGGGCTCCGGCGAGCGTCTCCGCCTGCCAGTGGACGAACTCCTCATAGGTCGCGGAAGGTCCCGGAGGGGCCGGGGGGGCCGGCAGCACGAGAGGTGCTCCTGCGAGCGCCGCTGCATAGGCGGCCCCGAGCTCGTCGACCAGGACGGCGAGCGACGAGAGATCGATGCGCAGATGATGCAGGGAGAGGAGCGACAGGGTTTCCCCTCCGGCGAGGTGGAAGATCCGCAGGCGCAGGGCCGGTGCCTGCTGGAGGTCGAACGGGCGGTGCGCCTCGTCCCCGAGCCGTTGCTCGACCGTCGCCGCGCTCCAGCCCGAGGCATCCTCCTCCGCAAAGTCGACCTCCAGGCGCGGAAAGACCCTCCCGACTGCCTGCCCGGCCGGAGCGGGGAAGGTCGTGCGCAGGGCCGGGTGGCGGTCAGTCAGCGCCTGCCACGCCGTGCGGAAAGCGGCAGTGTCGAGGCCGCGGGCCCGCGCCGGCAGGCTCACGTTGTAGGCGGTCGCATCCGGCGCCAGCCGCTGGACGAACCAGAGGGCGCGCTGGCCGTAGGAGAGCGGAATGTCCGTGTGCTCGGTCATCTCTGAAACGGAAGTGTCCTGGAGGCGTCTTCACGAGCCCGCAAGCGGAGAGAACGAAATATCGATGGATCGCTATTTCAAACTGCGGGCGCAGTCTGCCAGCATTTCGAAGTGAATTCTTTTCTGACTCATTTCTGATTCATTTCCATCCTATTTCTCTGCCTTCTGAACCATCTCGTAGCAGGGAATGCAGGGATGAACGCGGTACAATAGCTCTATGGTCACCCCACCCGTGGAACCGCCGCCTCCGACACTCTGTGACGGCGAGGTCCTGGCCGAACGCTACAGGATCGTCTCGTGCCTGGGGCAGGGCTCGGTGGGCGAGGTGTACGAGGCGGAGGACCTGGAGCTCGGCAAGCGGATCGCGGTCAAGGTCCTGCGCCCCGACATCACGGACGACGAGCGGATCCTGCGCCGGTTCCAGCAGGAGATCCAGCTCGCGCGGCGGGTGAGCCACCCGAGCCTCTGCCGCACCTACGATCTGGTCCACCACCGCGACCCGCGGGGGACCCGGGTGTTCCTGACCCTGGAGCTCCTCCGCGGCGAGACGCTGGAGGAGCGGCTGGCCCACCGGTGCCGGCTGACCCCGGCCGAGGCGCTGCCCATCGTGCGGCAGATCGTCGCGGCCCTCGCGGCCGCCCACGCCGCCGGGATCGTCCATCGGGACCTCAAGAGCTCGAACGTGTTCCTGGTCGGCACCGCGGGCTCGGGAGGGGCGCGCGCGGTGGTCACCGATTTCGGCTTCGCCTGGAACCTGGAGCAGGAGGAGGGCTCGTCGGAGACCCTCACCGCGACCGGCGAGCTGATCGGATCGCCCGCGTACATGGCTCCCGAGCAGGTGCGCGGCGAAAAGGCGACCCCGGCAGCCGACGTCTACGCGCTGGGCGTGGTCCTCTACGAGATGGTCACGGGCGAGCTGCCGTTCCTCGGCAAGAGCGCCTTCTACACCGCCCTCAAACGCCTTCAGGAGGACCCGCCCGCACCCCGCGCGCTGGTTCCCGAGCTCGATCCGGCCTGGGAGTCGGTCATCCTGCGTTGCCTGGAACGCGAGCCGGCGGGTCGCTTCACGGACCTCGGCGAGATCGTCCGCGCGCTGGAAGGGGGGACCCCGGACGCCCCGTCACGGGAGCCGGAGACGCTGTGGTGGGGGCGGTCCACGCGGTGGACCAGCGTGGCCGCGCTCCTGCTCTTCGTCCTCGCCGGCGCCCTCGCCCTCGTGTACCCGCGCGTCGAAGTCGGACCGCGGACCGAGGCGCAGGGTACATCGCAGGCGCTCATGAAGACGGCACAGCTCGCGGAGCTGGCGGGCGACCTGCCGCGGGCGCTGGAGGGCTACAGGCAGGCCCTGGATGCAAAGTGCAGCGAAGGCGAGGGCGATGGGCGCAAGATCGCCGCACTGCAGGGCGAGATCGGCAGGCTGGAGCTCGCGCGGGGCCATCTCGACAACGCCCGCGCCGCGTACCGGGCAGCCCTTGAGATCTCTAGCGAGATGGGAGACGAAGAGGGCATCGCGAACGGCCTCGCGGGCCTCGCCGACATCGACCGGCACGCCGGCAATCTCGCCTCCGCCGAGGAGGCCTACGAGCAGGCCCTGGAGAAATTCCGCAAGCTGGGAATCCGCGACCGGGAGGCGGACATGCTCCGCGCGCTCCGCGACCTCCGGGCGCGACGCGAATCCCGGATCCTCGCCGCGAAGGAGTAGGGCCCTACCCCCGGAAGCCGGCCGGATCGATCCGGTGCTGCTGCATCTTGGTGTAGAAATTCTTGTAGTCGATCCCCGCCGCCTTCGCGGCCTGGCTGATGTTCCCCCCAGCCTCCCGCAGACAGCGTGCGATGTACTCCCGCTCGAAGCGGTCCACCACCCGCTGCTTGGCGGCCCGGAACCCCTCTTGAAGGTAAGGCTCCTCGTCGCTCTTCTCGGCGGCCGTGGAGGGGCGGCGCAGCCACTCGGGCAGGTGGGGGGCCTCGATCGTCTCCCCCTCCGCGAGCAGCACGGCACGCTGCAGCACGTTCTGGAGCTCGCGGACGTTGCCCGGATAGTCGTAGGCCAGCAGGAGCTGCTCGGCCCCCGGCGCCAGCCGCTTCACCGGCTTCACCACACCGCGGTCCCCCGCGAGGTGCTCGAGCAGGTGGCGGATCAGCAGCGGGAGGTCCGAGCGCCGCTCGCGCAGCGCCGGCAGCTCCACCTCCACCACGTTCAGCCGGTAGAGGAAGTCGCGGCGCACCTTCCCCTCGCGGGCGAGGTCTTCCAGGTCGCGGTTGGTCGCCGCCACGATGCGGGCGTCCGCATGGCGGATCTGGGTGCTGCCCACCCGCGAGTACTCGCCGTTCTCCAGCACCCGCAGGAGCTTGACCTGGAGCGGCGGCGTCAGCTCCCCGACCTCGTCGAGCAGCAGCGTGCCCCCCTCGGCCCGCTCGAACCAGCCGGGGTTGTCGCGCACCGCGCCGGTGAAGGCGCCGCGCACGTGGCCGAACAGCTCGGCCTCCAGCAGGTTCTCCGGCAGGGCGCCGCAGTTGACCGGGATGAAGGCCCTGTCCCGCCGCCGGCTGTTGAAGTGGAGGGCGCGGGCGACCAGCTCCTTGCCGGTGCCGCTCTCGCCCTGGATGAGCACCGTGGCATCCGAGTCCGCGATCTGCCCGATCAGCTTCAGGACCTGCAACATCTTCGGGTCCTGGCCGACGATGGCGGAAAAGTCGTAGCGCTCGCGCAGCTCCGCGGACAGGCAGTTGATCCGCTGGTTGAGCCGGCGGCGCTCGAGGGCGTTGCGCGCCGCGAGCGAGATGAACTCCGAGAACCGTGCCACCAGCCCGGCGATGGCCTCGGTGAAGACGCCGCCCGCGCGGCGGTTGTCCAGGTAGACCACCCCGACGACCTGCCCGTCGTCGCAGATCGGATGGCAGATCACCGACAGGATCAGCAGGCGCAAGACGCTCGCCCGATGCCCGATCGACGGGTCGTCGAGCACGTTCGGGCTCCAGAAGGGCTTCCCCTCGGACCGCACCTTGCAGAGGATCGTCCGGCTGACCTCGAACTCCGGCCGCTCGATCGCCTCGCGGAGGAGGTTGCGCGCCACCTCGAAGACGACCTCGCCGTCCCTCTCCGGATCGAAGAGCAGGATCATCCCCCGCTCGGCGCCGCACAGCTCGATCACACCGTCGATCGCGACAGTCAGCATCCGGTCCAGGTCGCGCTCCGCGAGGACCAACTTGCCCAGCTCCAGCAGACGTTCCATGATCTCTATGGTCTTTTCACCTCGACATTATGGCAAACGTACCCGAAGGCCGGACCATTCCCGCCGGCCTCGAATTCGCGCCGCGTCTCGCAACTCTCTGAATCAGAACGGCTTGCCGAAATTTCTTCGGCGGCGGCGGGGCTGGCATCCGCCTTGCGAAAGACACTTGGTTGGCGACAACGACCGCCTCAATGGCGGCGCCTCCTCAGGGACGGAGTGACCGTCCCTCTTTTTTTGTCCGTTCACCGCTCCGGCTCCAACAGGTCGCGGGCAATGGCGGCCAGCTCGGCCTGGGCGAGGGCGAGGTCGGCCTTCCGGCGGTCGAGGATCAGCAGCAGGAACCGGTCCTCCGCCGCGCCGACGGGGCGCACCAGGTACCAGCGCCGGGCCGTGGCGAGCAGCAGCTCCTCGACCGTTTCGCGCCGGCCCAGTCTGTCCTCGATCTCCTCCTTGCGGCGCAGTAGCGCCGCGGCGGCCGCGGCGGCCCCCTCCAGGTCCACCGACTTCGTACCGATGGCGGCGGCCAGGACGGTGCCCGCGGTCGAGGCGAGCAGGGTGGCGAGGGCCCCTTCGATCCCCCTCCCCCGGTCGAGGGCCTCGCGGACCTGCCCGGAAGGATCGGAGGGATGGGCCGCGGGCGGCGCCACCGCGGCGGGGATCGGCGCGAAGAGCAGGGCGTCGATCTCGGCCTCGTCGTCGGCCCCGCCGGCCCGCAACCGTTCGTCCTTGAGCCGCATCGCCTCGAGGAGGAGGAACGGCAGGCCGCCTGGCAGGGGCGGTCCCTCCACGGGGCAGGCCTCCGAGATCTCGATGTCCGCGTGCTCCCAGGTGACGACCTCCAGGGCCGCCTCCGAGGCCGCGAGGTCGGCGGTCTCGGCGCCGACCAGCTTGCCGCTCCGGAAGTAGAGCCGGCCGCTGCGCTCGGCCGCGGTGATGCTCAGCGTGCAGGTCTTGCGCTCCATCTCCAGGAGCTGGAGGAACGAGGCGAGGCTGATGTTCTCGACGCGGCCGGTGACCCGCTGCGCCAGCTTTTCGTGGATCTTCTGCTGCAGGACGGCGATGTCGAACGGCTTGCTGAGGCATTCCAGCACGCCCTCCGGCTCGAGCCGGCCGGAGGTCTCGGCCGAGCCGAGCGCCGTCATGACGATCACCGGCAGCTCGGGCCGCGTGCGGCGCAGGTGGGCGAGCAGCTCGAAGCCGTCCACCTCGGGCATCCGCAGGTCCGTAACCACCAGGTGGATGCGGTCGGAGTCCAGGATTGCCATCGCCTCCCGGCCGTCGCGGGCGGTGACCACCTTGAGACCGCGCCGCTTGTCGGTGAGGGCTTCCGAGAGGGCGAAGAGCACCGCGGGCTCGTCGTCCACCACCAGGATCTTCTTCATCGCGCTACGCCTCCCCGCGTCCGCAGCCGCGGCACAGGCCCCGCAGTCTGCCCGGAAAGCGGCGGGGCGTCAACGTGATGGCGCGCCTAAGGTCATCCGGTGCAGAATGTTGGGACAAGGAGAGAACCGATGCCCCGAATTGGCCGCCGCTCAGCCTCCGGATTGATCCTCGCCATCCTCTGCGCTCTCCGCGCCGGGCCCGCACCAGCCCAGGTGCCCGAGGGCACCGAGCCGGGATCGCACATCGTGCGTCCAGGCGACACCCTCGAGGGGCTCGCGAAGTCGTACCTCGGCGCCGAGAGGCTCTGGCCCGCGTTCGCACGGCTGAACCCGGAGATCCGCGATCCGAACCGGCTCGTGCCGGGGCAGCGGATCCACATCTTCGTCCCCCGCGGCCCTTCCTCCGCGGCCCAGCTCTCGCGGCTGTCGCGCAAGGTCGAGGCGCTGCCCCGGCCGATCCCATGGTCCGCTGCGCAGCTCGGCGACCTCCTGGTGGAGCGCGACGGGCTGCGGACCTACCCCAGGTCGTCCGCCGAGATGGAGTTCCTCGACGGTACCCTCCTGCGGGTGACCGAAGACTCGCTGGTCTTCCTGCAGAAGGTCCAGGGCGCGCTGCGCGGTGTCGAGCGCAAGTCGGTGGAGATCGTCGAGGGACAGGCGGACCTCGAGGTCCTGCCCCAGGCGGGTCGGGCCGGGCGTCGGCCCGAGGTCGAGATCGTGCTCGGCGGGAGCCGCACGACAGCGCGGCCGGATGCCGCCGGTAAGGCCCGCAGCCGCGCCCGCAAGGCCGAAGAGGGCGGCGCCCGGATCATGATCTACGGCGGCGAGGGCGAGGTCGAGGCGGGAGGCACGAAGGTCCGGGTGCCCGAAGGGATGGGCACCGCGGTGGCGGCCTCGGGCCCGCCTGCACCGCCCGAGAAGCTGCTCGCCGCTCCGCAACCGCTCGCGCCGGCGCCCGGGGCCGAGGTGGCATGCTCGAACCCGGTCCTCACCTGGCAGCCGGTCGCGGACGCGGTCTCCTACACCGTGGAGGTCTGCCGCGACCCCGCCTGCGGCGCCCTGGTGGAGCGCGTGACCGCGCTCTCCGGCACCTCGTGGCGGCCCTCGTCGCTGCCCGCCGGCGAGCTGTTCTGGCGCGCCACGGCCCGCAGCCGCTCGGGGCTCGACGGCTATCCGGGCGAGCCGGCGAAGCTCGCGGTCACCTCGCAGCAGGCCGACCTCGAGCCGCCGGCCGGCACCCTCTCGCTCGCCGGTCCGCAGGTCCTGCTGGGGGACGTCCTCTTCGCCGGCCCGGACGTCCGGCCCGAGCTGGCGGCGGCCGACGCCGGGAGCGGCGTGGCCCTCTGGCTGCCGGTCGT
This sequence comes from uncultured Holophagales bacterium, assembly GCA_963842525.1. GTDB lineage: Bacteria > Acidobacteriota > Thermoanaerobaculia > Multivoradales > UBA5704 > UBA5704. The sequence goes on along the minus strand of CAWJGT010000003.1, from coordinate 706,569 downwards.
CCAGGGGCAGGAGGCCGCAGGGCCGATCGCGCGGCTCCCCGCCGGGCCGCTGGAGATCGGCGCCGTGGCCGTCGACCGTTGCGGCAACCGGGGGACATTCGCACCCATCCGGGTGACCTTGGATGACACACCCCCGGACCTGCGCTGGGACCTCGGCGACTACCAACCCTTTGGAGGGTACCGCAACCCCAAGGGAAAACGCGGCCAGTCCGGCCCGATCAGCGTGTCGGGCGGGGTGCGCTGGACGGACCTGCCGGTCGAAGCCCTCCGGATCGAGGCCGACCTGCCGCGGCTCTACCTCCATGCGCCGGGAGCCCGGCTCTCGGCCGGCGGACGCAATGTCGTCCTGGGGGCCGGCCAGATGCTGCGTATCCTCCCCGAGGACTCCGGTGCCCGCATCTTCTATCTCACCTTCCGGTCCAGGCGGGACGGCCGGAGGATCGCCCTGGATCTCGAGGTAGCCGACCTGGTGGGGAACGTGCGGAAGGAGACCTGGGAGATCGAGCTGCCGTAGGTCCCTAAAGTAGGGACTCGCAGCGGTCCCGCGGACCGGCAGGTTTCCACCACGGGACCATGGACGTTCCCGGTGACTCGCAGTGGTCCCGCGGGACCGGCAGGTTTCACCGCACCGACGGTGGCCGTCACCACGGGACCGTGGACATTCCCCGCAGTGGCTCCCAGTGGTCCCGCGACAGCGGCAAGGTTCCACCGTACCGGCGGTGGTTCACCACGGGACCATGGACATTCCCCGCAGTGGCTCCCAGTGGTCCCGCAGGACACAGCAAGGTTCACCACGGGACCATGGACATTCCCTGCAGTGGCTCCCAGTGGTCCCGCGGCAGCGGCAAGGTTCACCGCAGGACCGTGGACATTTCCCGCGGGGCCGCGCAATGGTCCCGCGGCGTGCAACCTCCCTGCCCCCAGATCCTTTGCTACGCTCAAGATGACATGACGGATCTAGGGTCCCGAACCGGCCTTGCCGTGCTCCGGTTTCCTCACCCGGTCATCTCCAGGTGGTGTCTTACCTGAAGGGCGCGCTTCCGCGCCCGCGCTCATGACCTACCTGGATTTCGGGCTGCCGTTCGATGTCGCCACGAGGCAGCGCGCCGGCCTTTCGGAGGCTATCGCCGGCTGGCGGCATCTAACTGTGCACAAGGAGGGAGGGCGACTGGAAGCCCACCGGGGGATCGGCGAAGAGCTCTTCGAGGCCCTCTTTTCCGGCGAGGTTCTGCGCCTTTACGAGCGTTGTCTGGACCAGATCGAGGGCCAGCCGGATCTCGGTTTGCGGATCAAGCTGATGATCGACCCGCGTGAGCCCCAAGTCGCTCCCTTGCAGGATCTGCCCTGGGGCTCATGCGGCAGCCGGGCACCCCGGAATTCCTGGCGCTCAGCCGGCGTCGCCTCTTCGTCCGATATCTGGCGGTCCCGCCCTGCTCGAGAGGGAGTGCCACATCCTCCCTTTCATGGGCCATGGCGACTTCGCGGCGGCCGAAGGGAGCCTCCTCTGGTTCGAGCGCCCGGACCGAGGTGGCGACCCGATCCGGGGTGAGGATCTGGCTAACAAGCTTGCGGACATCCCGTCCCTGCGTCTCGCCGTGCTCAACGCGCTGTGATTCGGGAAGTACGGGAGGAGCCGGCCTTTTTGCGGGAGTCGCGGCATCCCTGGTGCTGGGAGGGCTGCCCGCCGTGGCCGCAATGCGGACGCCGATCTCCGATCAGGCGGCGATCGTCTTCAGTCGGACGTTCTATCGCGGGCTGGTGGCCGGTGACCCGGTGGATCTCGCGGTCACCGAAGCGCGGCAGGCGGTGCATTCGATGGACCCGGAAGGCTTCGAATGGGCAACACCGGTGGTCTTCATGCGCACCCCGGACGGCCATCTCTACGCGCCACCCGGGAGGTGGTATCAGAATCCGAAGATCCTCATCTTGGCTTTGATTGCGCTCATTGGATTGGCCGGGATCGTGGTGCCTGTCGTGATCGGGAAAGACAATGAGTGGGAGGGCTGGGATCCTGGCACGGTGGTGGAGATCAACCTCCAGCGGGGCAGGATCACCGAGTCCTTGCCCTTCGATGTTCCGTTCTATCTCTTGTCGAAACCTCCCGGGCCCTTCGCCCCCAATCTCGACCCGGTGGCGTTTCTCGCCGCCAGCCCGCGCTCGGCACCGATCTGCGACGAGAATCGACTGCCGACGCAGTTCTGCGGACCCTATCCGACGGACCGCTGCCTCGTTCCCATCGCTGGTTCGCGAAAACGTGCGAAGAGGCCAAAGCATCGATCGAGAGCGCCTTGCGCGAGCGCAAACTCACCTTGATTCCGCGGCAGGGATCGATGATGCGCGACTGTCAGGCGAACGCGATCGAGGGGTTGTGCGGAGAACTCGTCAGCGGCATCGGCGTTCGAGAACCTGGCGACCAGCCTCGACGAGGCCGAACTCGCCCTGGCGAAGATCAAAGATGTCACCACCGCCAAAGAGGAAAAAACCGATCCGCGACTGAAGGAGATCCGCAGCCCTCGCCAGTCCCGAGAAGCGGTGGGAGTACCTGGGGGGGTTCCCCCGGCCGCTGCCTCGCCTCCTTTCCACGGAACAGGTGACGAGATGGAAGACGGCCGTAGCCGCGCTGAAGACCAAGCTCGAAAAAGGCTGGCAGACCAAGCAGGCCGATTTGACGGCCACCTGCAACAACCGGGAAAAGACGCTGGCGGCCCCCGCCCTGTGATCGCTCCGCTCATCGATGACAACGAATCACTCGCCGCCGGAAGTCCTGATGCACCAGACTGTCCCACTAAAACTAAGCCGATACCTGTGGGTGATCTTAACCTTAACGAACGGACAGGTACTGAAACACCTGCCGAGGTCGGCCCGGCGCCTGATGCTACTCTTCCGGCCGGCGCTCCACGTCCCGCTTGAGCCCGCCGGGAGCCTGAGCTTCCACGAATACAACCGGGTACAATCCGCATGACGCTGGAGGAACCCAGCAGGGTGTGGAAAGTCCGTCGAGTGCCAAGAGGCCCTTCCGGGATACAGTAGGCGCCTCTCCGCAGTCAGGTTAAACCTGACCTCGATCGAGTGAAATCTGACTCCGGTCAGGTCGAGGTTGACTGCAGTCAGGCTCAACCTTTCCATGGTCAGGCCGAAGCTGACTTCGGCCAAGTGAAGCCTGACTCCAGTCAGGTTGAGGTTGACCACGGCAAGGCTCGACCTTTCGCGATCAGGTTGAACCTGACTCCGGTCAAGTGGAGCCTGACTTCGGTCAGATTGAAGTTGACTGCGGTCAGCTCAATTTTTCTACAGTAAGGTTGAGTCTGACCTCGGTCGAGTAGAACCTGATATTGGTCAGGTTGAGGTTGACTCCAGTCAGGTTCAACTTTCCCAAGGTCAGGTCGAATCCGGCTTCGGTTCAGGTTCAACTTTTCCGCAGTCAGGTTGAACCTGACTCAGGGAGAGCGGAGCCTGAGACTCAGGTCGGGAAGGTACGAGGACAAGAAAAAAGGGGCATGGCTTGTGGCCACGCCCCGGAGGCTTCCGGCAAACGCAAGGACTACGGGTTCGCCGGCGGCGGGGGAGCTCCGCTTCAGAGGCTCGCCGGCCGGCCCGACCAGGCGGATGCGCGGCTGACTGCGGAAGGGTTGCAGGCCGAACTCCACCAGTCTTCTCCGACCGGTTGCCGTAGTGCTGCTTGACGCCGGCATCCAAGAAGGCCATCAGGATCTCCCCCTCGCGCATGGATTCTGCGAGACGCTTCGAGACCTCCTGTTTGGCGGCGGTGAGGCTCGCCTGCTGCGCCGTGAGGTCCTTCACCTGGTTCAGCACCTCGTCGAGCTTGACCCGAGGCATCTCCAGGTGGGGAAGCTCCTGGTTGTTCGCCGCCAGCGCCTTTCTCCGCAGCTCCAATTTCTTCTGAATCACGGCATACGTTCTGCCAGGCATGTTGCTCTCCTCTTTCTGAGCCGGTCTTGGCTCGTTCGTCGAGGTCGTCATGACCCCGGCGGTCGCGGAGAGCAGCTTGTCCCCGGGAACGCAAGCCCTCAAAACGGAGGAAAGCGCCGAGACGGGCGTAAGGCACACAATCCAAGGGAGATAGGTGGATTTGGCAGGAGAGGAAAATGCAGAGTTGAACTTTGCATTTCTCGACTCAGGGCCTCCAGGTCCTACGGCGCGGCCGGGGCGTTCGTCCGGGTGCGGCCGGTGTGCACCCACTGTGCCGGGAGCGCTCCGGCGCCGTGCGTGCCTGCCTCCTCGCCGGCGCTTTCGTCGAGCGTCCAACGGAGCCCGTGCTCGACGGCGATCCGCTCGAGCTCGGCGGCGACCGCGGCGGCGCTCGCGGGGCGCAGGGCGGGGTCCCGCTCCAGGAGGGCCTCGACGAGCGATTCCACGGGCGCGATCAGGTCGGGCACCTCCTTGCGGAGCCGCGGCATCGGCCCGAAGAGGGTGGCCCAGAGCACGTCCTCGGCCCGGTCGGCGTCGAACGGCTGGCGGCCGGCCAGGCAGGTGAACATCAGCGCCCCGAGCGCGAAGAGGTCTCCGGCCTTGCCGTGGCCGCCCCCCTGCAAGCTCTCCGGTGGGATGTAACCGGGAGTGCCGAAGACCGCCTCGGAGTCCGGCGCGATGGCCGCGACGGCGCCCGCGATCCCGAAGTCGGTGACCTTGATGCTGCCGTCGCGGCCGAGCAGCACGTTGGCGGGCTTGACGTCGCGGTGGACGATCCCCTTCTCGTGCGCAGCGGCGAGGCCCCGCGCGATCGCCGCAGCGAGAGGCACGGCCTCCCCGGGTGTCAGCCGCCAGCGCTTCCAGAGGAGCCGCTCCAGGTTGGAGCCCTCCACGAGCTCCATGGCGATGAAGGCCCCCTCGGGTGCGTCCTCCAGGTCGTAGACGGCCACCACGTTCGGATGATTCAGCCGCGCCACGGTGACCGCCTCGCGGGTCAGCGCGTCGATCAGGTCCCGGCGCTTTTCCGGCGTCAGCTCGCCGCTCAGGCGGATGGTCTTCAGGGCCACCGGCCTTTGGAGCCGGGGGTCCCAGCCCCGGAACACGGTGCCCATGGCGCCGGTGCCCAGCGGCTCGACGACCTGGTAGCGGCCCAGGAGCACTCCTTCGAGCGCACGCTTCTCGGTCAGACCTCGTTGCAGGGCCGCGAAGGTCCGTCGCAGATCCTCGATCTCGTCGCCGGTCCCTTGCCGGGACCCGGGGCCGGCGAGGGCTGACGGCACGGCCGCGAGCCGACGGATCGGCCGGACGACCGAGCCCCAGGCCGCGACCGAGAGGCCCAGGACGAGCGCCGCCGCCACGCCCACGGCGAGGAGAGCCTGTTGCCGCATGCGGCCCGCGACCGCCTCGGCGACCCGCGTGGGCTGGACGGAGATCACGGCCCAGCCGGTGCCCGGCACGGGGGCGAAGGCGCCGAGAACCTGCTCGTCTCCCTGGGAGCGACGGGAAAAGCGCGCCGCCCCCGCGATCTTGCCCGTCAGGGCCATCCGGACCAGCTCCGGCGGGAGGTCCGCGAGCGAAGGGAGCGACCCCGCGATCCGCCGGCCGCCCGGAGTCGGCCACCACGAGATCGGCGTCCTCGATTTCCACGGGACGCAGGGAGTCCCACAGCATCCCGCCGTCGCAGACCAGGGCCACGGAGCCGGCGCCGCCCGGCAGCGGAGCCGCGACACGCAGGACGGGCGGCTCGCCGCCGGCCGCCGCCACCCGTCCGCCGCCCCGGACCCGCAGGGCCGCCTCGATCCGCGGCCGGACCTCGGCGCCTACGAGCTGGGCGCGCACCACCTCGGCCCCGCGCGCGTCGCGTACGGCAATCGCCAGGACGCCCAGGCCGGCCCAGGCCTGAAGGCCGCTGCGCAGGAGCTCCTGGGCCGCCGGCCCGGCAGGCGCCGCGGCGAGCGCCGGGTTCTCCGCCGTGCCGCGCGCCAGCGACTCGCGGGTGGCCAGGAAGGCGTCGATGCGCTCCGCCGTGGTCCGCGCGGCCACGATGTGCGTCCGCAGCACCTGCTCGTACATGGCGTCGCGAGAGACCTTGGGCAGGCCGACCCACGACACCAGGAGCGGGAGCAGCCCGACCGCGGCCAGACCCAGGGCGACCCGGGTCAGGAGCGTCGGCCGGAACCGGAAGAGGCGCGCTCTCACGGGAGGCGGGGAAAACGGTATCCGGTCCCCCGCTCGGTGACCACGTAGCGGGGGCGGCTGGGCTCCGGCTCGATCTTGGCGCGCAGCCGGTGGACGTGGACACGCAACGCGTCCTCGAAGACCTCCTCGCGCGGCCACAGGCGGCCGAGGAGGAAGCCGGTCGGGACAGCCTTGCCGGCGTCGCGCATCAGGATGTGGAGGATCTTGCTCTCCATGGCCGTCAGCGGCACTGCGCTGCCTTCGATGAGGGCACAGTGGTGCCCGAGGTCGACCGACAGCCGTTCGTCGACCCGGATGACCGGCTGCAGGGCGTAGCCGAAGTCGCCGATCCGGCGGAGGACCCTCTCGACCCGTGCCACCACCTCGCGCGGCCGGAACGGCTTGCGGATATAGTCCTCCGCGAATCCCGCGATCGCCTCCACGACCGTCTCCTCCTCGTCGACCGAAGTGAGCAGGACGATGGGAAGGTCGGTGTACTCATACAGCTTGCGCGACAGGGAGAGCCCGTCCATCCCAGGCAGGAGGATATCGACGAGGGCGAGATGAGGCAGGCCCCGTTTCTCGACCGTGGCGAGCGCCTCCTCGCCCGAGAGGGCCGGCCAGACGTCGAAGCCGGCGCCTTCGAGCTCGCGGCGCGTCAGGCGCAGCAGGTCGAGATCGTCCTCGACCACCAGGATGCGGCGGCAGGTCGCATCGGTAGATGGAACGGATGACGAGGGCTGCATAGTGTCCAGCAGTATCCTACACTGGCTGTCCCTGAAAGGCACAAGATGAGATCGGACTTCAACCGCATCCTCTTTGTGGAGGACGACCCCGACGTCCAGCTCGTGGCGAAGACGGCCCTCGAGGCCGTCGGCGGCTTTCGCGTGCTGGCCTGCAGCTCGGGCGCCGAGGCCCTCGCCCACTGTGAAGAGTTCTCTCCCCAGCTCGTCCTCCTGGACGTGATGATGCCCGGCATGGACGGGCCCACCACGCTCGCCGCACTGCGGCAGGCCCCCTCGTTGCGCGAGGTCCCGGTGATCTTCATGACGGCACGGGTCCAGGCCCAGGAAATCGCGAGCTACCGCCAGCTCGGGGCCGCGGACGTCATCGCCAAACCGTTCGACCCGATGGCCCTGTCCGACCAGATCCGCGCGATCTGGAGACGCCTGCCTCCGCGCCCCCGGGACGGCGCGGCGGAGGACGACGCCCTTCGGGAGAGCTTCGCCGGCCGCCTCCAGGAGCGTCTCTGCGAGATCGAGGAGGTATGGCAGGAGGTCCGGCGCGCCGGCTGGGCCGGGGAGGCGCCGCGGCGGCTCCATCGCCTCGCCCACTCCCTCGCGGGGGCCGGTGGGACGTTCGGCTTCCCCGCTGTGACAGTGGCGGCCCGGCGTCTGGAGAAAACCCTTCAGCCGGCGCTCGAGGGGACCGCGCCCTCGCCGGCCGAAACCAGCGTCGAGGAGCTGCTGGCCGGGTTGCGCCGCGCCGCCGATGAGCCCGCGGAGGACCTGGGCGGCTGACCCTGCGCCACGCGCGCTATCCCGAGTCTATCCCCGTATTGGCCGGTCCCTCCACGGTGCCTCCTCCCCCGGCACCCTCTCGGGCAGCTCGAACCAGAACGTGGCGCCCTGGCCCGGGCTGGACTCGAACCCCATCCGCCCCCCGTGCCGCTCCACGATGGCCCGCGAGATGCTGAGCCCCAGGCCCGTGCCCCCCTTTTGCCGCGTCGAAGACGCGTCCGCCTTGGCAAACTTCTCGAACATGATGGCCTCGAAGTCCGGAGGGACCCCCGGACCGCGGTCTGTGACGCGGACGCGCAGGAAGCCGTCTCGCTTCTCCACGCCGACCTCGACCGTGCCGCCGCGCGGCGAGAACTTCGTCGCGTTCGATAGCAGGTTCGCGAGCACCTGTTGGACCCGGTCGGGGTCGGCCCAGGTCCGCGCTCCCGGAAGAGCCTCGACGACGCGCAGCTCGATGCCATAGGGAGCAGCATAGGGATGGTTGCTCTCCACGGCCTGCTCCACCGCCGGCGTCAGCTCCAGCGGAGCGAAACGGAAGACCATCTGGCCCGACTCGATCTTCTCGATGTCCAGGATGTCGTCGATCAGCCGCCCCAGCCGCTCGCAGTTCCTGGCGGCGATCTCCACCAGCACGCGGATCTGCTCCGGCATCTCGCCGGCGGCGCCGCCCGCGATCAGGCCCAGCGAGCCGCGGATCGAGGTCAAGGGCGTACGCATCTCATGACTGACCACGGAGATGAAGTCGTTCTTCCTCTCCTGGAGCTTCTTCTGCTCGCTGACGTCACGGGCCACTCCGAAGAGGAGCTGACGGTCCGGGAGAGCCGAGACCCGCCAGGAGAGCCAGCGGTAGGAGCCGTCGCGGGTGCGGAACCGGTTCTCGAAATCGGTCGTCGCCCCTCCCATCCGGAGCTTCTGGGCTTCGCGGACCGTTGCCTCGACATCCGCGGGATGGACGAAGTGGACGTAGGGGCCGGACCGCAGCTCCTCGAGAGTCCAGCCGAAGACCTTCTCCCAGGCCGGGCTGAGCTGCTTGAAGGTGCCCTCCGCGCTGGCGATGCACAGCAGGTCGATCGAGAGATCGAAAAACTGGTCGCGCTCCTCCTCGGCGCGGGTCCTCTCACGGACCTCGGTCTGCAAGGCGGCATTTGCCCGCGCCAGCTCGGTGGCGGATTCGTTGGCTTTGCGCAAAAGGCGATGGAAGCGGACCGCGATGGTGATCGCGACGCAAAGCACAAGCAGGACCGCGATCGTCTCCACCACGTGGATCACACCCTCTTACCCCGGCTCCCGGCTCCACTCGTTGTCCTGCACCACGGGGAGCTGGAGGGCCCGCTCGCGGTCGAGGTCGAGGGAGCCGACGTGCAGGGACAGGGGCGATTGCACCCACTTGTAGATCGATCGGCTGAACAGGGTCGCGAAGCGGTCCGCCCAGGCGGCGAGGCGCTGCGGGTCGTGGTCCGGGAAGGCAGACCGCAAGGCGAGCGCCACCTCGGCAGGCGCCAGCTTCTCGCCGGCGTAGAAATTGAGGCAGGCGTCGAGCACCGGAAAGGGCATCAGCTCGTCCTCGGCCGTCTGCGCCGCCGCGAGCTCCGGGCCGGGCGTGGTGGCCAGCGTCCGCGCGACCCCCTCGAAGCCCCAGCGCTGGTGGAACCGCTCGAGCAGGGCGACGACCACGGTCTTGGGCACGTTGGCGATCACCGACAGCGCCCCTTCGAGGTCGCCGCCGATGGTCGTGTACCCCACCGCCTTCTCGCTCATGTCACCGGTCTGGAGGAACAGGGCGCCGGCCGAGTTCGCCCAGCTCCACATGCGCGCGGCACGCAGCCGCGCCTGCACGTTCTGGTGGGTGACCTCCGTCGGCTCGCCGCCGGCGAGCATGCGGGCGACCGCCTCCACCTCGCGGTCGAACGCCTCTTCGATGGGCACGATCCGCAGCTCGACCCGCAGCTCCCGGCAGAGGACGGCCGCCGCGTCGCGCGTCCCCTCCCCCGAATAGCGGGTGGGCATGTAGAAGGCCGTGATCGTGGCCCCGGCCCGGCGCAGCAGCTCCTCTCCGTCGGCCTCCTCCTCCCCCTCCCCCTCATGAATGAGCTGCGCCGCCCGCCAGGCGAGGAGGAGCGTGAGCATCGAGTCGCGGCCGCCCGAGAGGGCCACGCCCAGGGAGCGGAAGGCCCCGGTCTTGCGGTAGTAGTCGCGGATCCCCAACGCCAGCGCCTCGATGAGGTCGTCGAGCACCTCCTCGCGCGGCGACCGGGTCGGTACCCCGGCCGGCGGCAGGAAGAAGCTGTCTCCGGCCGGGATGGGATAGTGCAGCGCCGAGCGGTCGCCGGTGGGCGCTGCGCTCCGCAGCACCGGCACCGGAATCTCATTGCGGAAGAAGGACTCGCAGTCCGAGCGCCAGGTCGTCTGCTCCTGCCGCATGCGCAGCGTCCGGTCGAGGTCGACCACGCAGGCCACCCAGCCCTCGCGGAACCGCGGCGCGTCGAGGACCTTGCGGCCGTTCTGGTAGATGTAGCCGCCGCCGTCGAAGATCAGGCCGTCCTGGGAGCCGCAGGTGTTGGCGTAGACCAGCGTCACCTGGTTGTCGCCCGAGCGCGTGGCGAGCATCTCCTGGCGGGTCGACACCACCCCGACGCGGAAGGGCGAGGACGAGACGTTGACCACCACCTCCGCCCCGGAGTAGCTGCGCCGGCGCATCGGACCGTCCGGGGACCAGACGTCCTCGCAGACCTCAACACCGACGATGCCGAAGTCGAAGGTGAAAATGTAGTCGCCGAGCGGCACGCTCTTCTCTCGAAAAGCGGCATCGAGCGCCAGGCCGGGCACGCCGCGCGAGAAGGTCCGCGCCTCGTAGAAGACGTTGTAGGTGGGCAGCTTCTCCTTGGGGACGATGCCCACGATCCGCCCGCCGTGGACCACCGCGGCGCAGTTGAAGATCTGCCCGCCGACCGCCACCGCGACCCCGGCCACGAAGACCGTGGGCAGCGCCGCGGTCTCGGCTGCGAAGCGCTCGAGCTCCCGCCCCTGCGCATCCACGAAGGCGCGCCACTGGATCAGGTCCTCGGGCGGATACCCGCCGACACACTGCTCGGTGAAGGCCCCCAACGTGACCCCGGCCGCCGCCATCTCCCGCGCCATCGCGAGCATCCGGTCGACGTTCGAGCGCACGGCCCCGACATTGGCATTGGGGCTCCCCACCGCGATCTGGATCAGCCGCATGGATCGAATCCTGACGGATCAGGGAGAGGGCCGCAAGTGAAGGGAGAAGGGCTCGGCCAGAAAGAGAGAAGGGGCCGGAGACCGGCCCCCACTCCTGACACCGCGAAGTAGCCCGTCTTTGTGAAGAACCGTGCTGCCACACGTCCCTTCCGGGCTGAAGGCAGTCTAGCCCAAGTCCGAGCCGGCGTCAACACCTCACTGGAGGTACCCGTTCACGTCCGCGGGGACGGGCGAGCAGCTCGTAGATGACCAGAGGGTCGACCGGTTTGGTCAGGTGATCGTCGAATCCAGCCTGTCGTGCGCGGCTCCGGTCCTCCTCTTGCCCATAGCCAGTCAAGGCTACGAGCAGCGCTCTTGCGGTCCGGCGCCGCCGGCGCAGTCGGCTGGCGACCTGGTAGCCGTCCAGCCCGGGCAAGCCGATGTCGAGCAGGACGACCTCGGGATGGAACGAGCCGGCCTTTTCCAGCGCCGCCGGTCCATCGTGAGCGACTTCTACTTCGTGTCCCCGCAAGCGCAGGAGGAGGGCCAGGCTCTCGGCCGTATCCACGTTATCGTCCACGACCAGGACGCGACGCGGCGGGGCAGCGACAGGGGAGAGCGCCGAACCTGCGACCGTGCTGCCCCCTGCATCGCCGTGCCGCTCCGGCTCCGTGTCCGCAGGGGGCAAGACGGGCAGACGCACCACGAGCTCGCTGCCCTGTCCAAGTCCTGCGCTGTGGGCTTCGACGCTGCCGCCGTGCAGCTCGACGAGGCGGTGCACCACCGTCAGGCCGATCCCCAGCCCCCCCCGCCCGCGATCGTACGAGCGGTCCGCCTGCACGAACAGGTCGAAGACCTGCGGCAGCGTTTCCGGAGCCATGCCGATGCCGTCGTCGCGCACTCGCACCACGACCTCGCTGGGAGGCTCATGCCCCTCGCTCGCCAGCTCGGCCGTCACCCAGAAATGGCCACCCATGGGGGTGAACTTGGAGGCGTTGTTCAGCAGGTTGCCGAAGACCTGTTCCAGCCGGGTGGGATCCGCGTCGAGGTAGACCGGCTCGCGCGGCAGCGACAGCGACAGCTCCTGGCCGCGCGCCTCGATGAGGTGCCGGCTCAGCTCCACCACCTGCCTGAGAACGGTCGCCAGCTCTAACCGCTCTCTGCGAAGGCGGACCTCGCCCCGGGTGATGCGGGACACCTCGAGCAGGTCTTCGATCAACCGGGTCATGTTTTGAATCTGCCGGTTCATCATGTTCCGCGCCTGCTCGATCGCGGCGCCGTCGGCGCCGGCAGCCTCCAGCACGTGCGCGGCATTGCGCAGGGGTGCCAAGGGGTTGCGCAGCTCGTGGGCCAGCAGGGCCAGGAACTCGTTCTTGCTGCGGTCGGCGGCGGCCAGCTCCTCGACGCGCTGGCGTAGAGTCGTTTCCAATTGTTTGCGCACGGTGATGTCTTCCATGGCAAGCAAGGTCAACGAGCTTTGGCCGCTCTCCTGAAAGAGCCGCCGGGCGTTGAGCAGCATGGTCTTCCAGCCGATGTGCTCGAACTCGTACCCCACCTCGAAATCGTCGAAGCCGTTGTCCCGGGGCAGGACCTCGTCCAGGAGCCGGCGCAGCTCCGGGTTGTTCCAAGGGCCGTTGCCGAGATCGTAGAGGAGACGGCCATCCGTCTCTTCGGGCGTGATCTGGAAGGTCTGGTAGAACGACCGGCTGGCGGTCTGTACGCGCAGGTTGCCATCCAGCACCAGCAGGGACTCGCGGACCGTCGCCACGATGCTCTCGGCAAATTCACGAGCGCGCCGGAGCGTGTCCACGTCGACGAGCAGGATTACCGCGCCCTCGATGGTGTTCTCCAGGGTCCTGTACGGCCGGATGCGCAGCGAATACCAGCGCCCCTGGCTGTCCTGGACCTCGCGTTCCCTGGGGCTCACCGTGTAGATCACCTCCGCCAGCAACGGCGCCAGATCGGAGATGCTGAGGCTGAGCTTGATGTCGTTGATCGGCCGGCCGATGTCGGTGGGGATCAGGTTGAAGATCTCTCCCGCCATCGGTGTGAAGCGCCGGACACGCAGGTCTTGCCCCAACATGATGATGGCCATCTCGACGCTGCCGAGGAGGTTGATCAGGTCGTTGTTGAGCTGGTTCAGCTCCAGGTTGCGGTTCTGCAGCTCGTCGTTGACCGTGGCCAGCTCTTCGTTGCTCGACTGGATCTCCTCCTTGGAGGTCTCCAGCTCTTCGTTGATGCTCTGCAGCTCCTCGTTGGCCGACTGCACCTCCTCATTGGCGGACTGCAGCTCTTCGTTGGCGGCTTCCTGCTGCTCGATCACCGATTGCAGGTATTCGCCCGTGGCGGCCAGCTCCTGCGCCAAACGGGCGTTCTCTCGTTCGGCGGCCTCCTCCCCCGCGGCAGCCCTGGTCTGGGGCCTCGGGGCCTTGCCCCTGCCCCGGTTCCCTCGCGGGAGAGGGGTTGGTGGTGGAGCGGGCTCTTCGAACAGGACCAGGAAGCCGCCTTCCCCTGCCGAGCTTCCCTTGACGGGAACCACCTCCAGGTTGACCTCCCGGGTTCCGCCATTGGACTTGACCCGCACTCCCTCCTCGCGGACCGGGACGTTGTCCTTCCTGGCCTTGTTGATCGCGGCCCGCAGCGTGACCGCCAGCCCCTCCTGCGCCATCCTGAACAGGTTCAGGCTGGCCTTGCCCGGCGCCGGCGCCAGATACGGTCCGGTGTCCCCACGGAACTGCAGGATCTCCAGATCGGCGTTGACCAGCACGCCGGGCGGGACGTACCTCGCCAAGAGGATGCGGTCGGCCTCTGTCTGCACGTCGGACCCGGCCGCGGCTTGCTGCAAGCGACCCGGGCCGCGGCCGAGCTCGCTTCGACCGTGGTAGAGGCCGGGAGCCTGGCCGAGGGTCACCCGATGCGTGCCTTGCTTCCTGGCGTAGATCTTGTGCTTGGCGTCTTCGGCCTCGAACAAGGCGCGGTAGGAGCCGATCGTCTCCGAGCTCCCCAGCAAGAGGAAGCCGGCCGGCTTCAAGGCATAGTGCAGGCGCGGCACGAGCTTCTGTTGCAACGCCGGCTCCAGATAGATGAGCAGGTTGCGGCAACTGATGAGGTCGATCTGGGAGAAGGGCGGGTCGGTCAGCAGGTTGTGCCGGGCGAACACGCACATGTCGCGGATCGGCTTGCTGATGCGGTAGCTGCCGTCCACCTCCGCGAAGAAGTGCTGCAGGCGCTCCGGCGAGACGTCGTGCGTGATGTTCTGCGAGTACACGCCCGCGCGGGCCTTGTCGATGCACTCTTCGTTCAGGTCGGTGGCGAAGACCTGGACCGAGACCTGGCTGCCCCTGGCCGCGGTGAGCTCGGCGAAGGTGATGGCGATGGAGTAAGCCTCCTCGCCGGTCGAGCACCCCGGCACCCAGACGCGCAACGGCTCTTGCCCGGAGCGGTTCTTGAACAGCTTGGGCAAGACCCTGGCCTTGAGTGCCTCGAACGTCTCCGGGTTGCGGAAAAAGCTCGTCACGTTGATGAGGATGTCCCGGTAGAGGGCTTCCACCTCCCCGGGGTTTTCCCGCAGGAAGCGCGCGTAGTCCTGCAACCCCTGCATCTTGTGCAGGACCATGCGGCGGGTGATGCGGCGGTAGAGGGTGTTCGCTTTGTAGAGGCTGAAATCGACTCCCTTGACCTTGCGGAGGATCTCCAAGATCTTGCTGAAGTCCGGCTCGCCTGCGCGGCGCCTTGCGCCGGTCTGGCACCGCCGGGGCCACGTACGGGTGCCGGGCGATGCGCCCGATCTCCTGGGCGATCTCGTCCGGGGGGAGCACGAAGTCCACGCAGCCGCTGGCGACGGCGCTTTGCGGCATGCTGCTCTGTTGGGCCGTGTTGTCCTGAGCGAAGGTGATCCCGCCCTCGGCCTTGATCGCCTCCAACCCCAGGGTGCCGTCGGTGGCGGTGCCGGACAGAATCACGCCGATCGCTCTGTGCCCCTGGTCCTCCGCCAGGGAGCGGAGGAAGAAATCGATGGGCCGGTACTGGCCGCGGGCTTCCTCCCGGGGAAGCAGTTGCAGGAACCCCCGCGAGATGACCATGTTGCGGTCGGGAGGGATGACGTAGACGCGGTTCGGCTTCACCCGCGGCTCATCCTGGACCTCCGTGACCGTCATCGCGGTGGTCCGGGACAGGATCTCCGCCAACAGGCTGGCGTGCTTGGGGGCCAGGTGCTGCACCAGGACGAAGGCCATGCCGGTATCGACCGGCAGCGCGCTGAGCATCTGGGTGAAGGCCTCGAGCCCGCCGGCCGAGGCGCCGACGCCGACGATCGGGAAAGAGGGGCTTGCAGCCGGCGCGCCGGCTTCCTCCGCAAGAGCTTCAGCCACGGCAGACGGCGCCGGTTCGGTCTTGGGAGGTGGAGCCGCGGGGGGCTTCCGTCTTCGGACCGCCATACGAAGCTACGCTACACCCTTTCGTTGCAGAACCATATTCCAATTCAGGTTCCACACCTGTGTGCAGCGTGGAGGTGGGAAGCCCTCTGATCAGGCCAGGACCACCGAATTCCGGCACGGAGGTTGCACTGCTGTTCCGTATGAGCCCGATCAATTCCCTTGAACATCAGGTTGAATATCAGACCATGGTCGAACGTCTCCGGGAGGCTCGCGAGAAATCCGGACTGACGCAGGATGAGGTCGCCGACGAGTTCGGGCGGCTGCAATCGTTCGTCAGCAAGGTCGAGACCGGGGATCGCCGGATCGATCCCGTCGAGCTTTGCCGTTTTGCGGAGCTGTACGAGAAGCCGGTGACGTGGTTTCTGAACGAGAAGTGCGCCTAGCCGGCGACGCGCCGAGCATCTGCGTGAAAGGCCTCGAGCCCCGCCGGCCGAGACGCCGACGATCGGAAAGGGGGAGCTTGGCGCCTCCGCGCCGGCTTCCTTCGCCCGTGGCATGTGCCGCACTGCGCTTTGCCTGTGAAGAGCTTGTCGCCGCGCATGGCCGCCGTTTTTTCAAAGCTGCCCTCCGGCGGCCACGAAGACCGTGGGCAGCGCCGCGGTCTCGGCTGCGAAGCGCTCGAGCTCCCGCCCCTGCGCATCCACGAAGGCGCGCCACTGGATCAGGTCCTCGGGCGGATACCCGCCGACACACTGCTCGGTGAAGGCCCCCAACGTTACCCCGGCCGCCGCCATCTCCCGCGCCATCGCGAGCATCCGGTCGACGTTCGAGCGCACGGCCCCGACATTGGCATTGGGGCTCCCCACCGCGATCTGGATCAGCCGCATGGATCGAATCCTGACGGATCAGGGGGAGGGCTGCAAGTGAAGGGAGAAGGGCTCGGCCAGAAAGAGAGCAGGGGCCGGAGACCGGCCCCCACTCCTGACACCGCGAAGTAGCCCGTCTTTGTGAAGAACCGTGCTGCCACACGTCCCTTCCGGGCTGCAAGCTACTCTAACCGAAAACCCGGGCCGCCGTCAATCACTCGAAGTACCCGTTCACGTCCAGGATGAAGTGCACGGTGCCGGCGGAGCCGTTGAGGACCGTGAGCTGACCCGTGCCGTCCAGCGAGACGACGGCGTTGTTCGCCCGCGTCTGACCGGCCACAAAGTTGATCGAGGTGGTCGGCGGTGTGCTGGTGCCGGTCGGGTACAGGACCAGATGCCCGGCCGCGGTGCCCTGGGTGACGGCGAGGTTCACCGAGAGCGCCTTGGCGGTCGCCGGCACGCTGCAGAGCCCGTGCAGGGTGAAGTTGCGCGATGCCGAAGGCTGGAGAGCCGGAAGGTCGGCGGTGCGCGTATCGACCAGCCGGCAGGGGGTCAGGGTGTAGAACGAGAGCGGCGCCGGCGGCGCCGCCGGCGTGCAGGTGGTCGGCAGCTCGACATTCGTCAGGTTGACCGTATCGACGAACCAGCCGGTGACCTGGATGGAGAAGTCGTCCCCCGCATGCCAGCGCAGGCGCGCCGTCTGGCCGGCGAAGGTGGAGAGGTTGACGGTGACCTGGGTCATCGCTCCGATGGTCCCGGAGCACCATGCCCGCTTGCCCTCGATGGGGTTGTCGCAGCAGGTATTGACCGTGCCGTTGAAGCCACCGGCGGTGAATGCAGCGTCCGGCACCACGGTCCAGGTCTGCCCGCCGTTGGTCGTGATCTCGAGGGTGCCGGCGTCAAAGCAATTCGCGACGCTGCCCTCGAACGCAAACGTGTGCCGGAAGGTCAGCGTCGAGCCGGACACGACGTGGAACTCGGGAGACACCAGGCCGCGGGCCGAAACCACGCTCTCGCTGTCGGAGAACCAGGAATGGGTCGGGGTGTTCGACTGGAGCGTGGACCAGACCCAGTCGACCGCGCCCACCAGGGCGCTGTGGCTCCAGCCCGGGAGGTCGAAGCCGCCGCCCGACTGCGCGCCTTCGAACGTGTCGCTCAGCGCCGCCGGGGCGAAAGGACCCGTCGGAGCGCTGCTCTTCTCGACCGTGTTGGTCTCCTCGACGCTGTTCAACGTGTCGACGGCGCGCACGACGTAGTAGTAGGTCTGGGCGTTGTTCAGCGGGCTGAGGTCCTGGTAGGTCGTCCCGGTAACGCCGGTGGCGATCTGGTTCCCCGGCCCCGGCGTGAAGCCGGGCGAGGTGCTGCGATAGACGTTATAGGTAACCCCAGCGCCGCAACGGGAGGTCGCCGCGGTCCATGAGAGGTCGAGCGTGCAGGTCGAGCTCGCGGCGTTGGTCACCGCCTGGAGCCCCGCGAAGAGCGGACCCAGAGTACAGTCACCGGTCGCGGTGGCCTCGACGCAGTCCGACTGGCCGCTCTCACACAGATTCAGGAGGCCGGTCACCCGGTAGGCGTAGGTGGAGCCGCCGGAGACCGTCAGGTCCTGATAGATGAAGCCAGGCACCGCGTCGGCGATCTTGACGAAGGGACCGGGCGCGGCGCAGGTTCCATCGGCCCGATAGACGTTGAAGCTGTCCGACGACGGGGTGCCATCGGTCCAGGTGACGTCGATGCGGTTGTCCGCCGCCGCCGTGGCGCTGACGATATCCGGTACGCCGGGCGGGTCGCAGAGCTGGAACGTGGCGATGCGGGTCGCCCAGGAGCTCGCCGGCGAGTACATGGTGGTGAGCCAGAAGGTGCGGTCGTCCACCGGATCGACGTTCAACGACGCGTAGTCGCCCCACCGGTTGCTCGAGTTCGCGGCCGAGCCGGCGATCACCGAGACCTCGCCCTGCAGAGTGCCGAGCGGATCGCCGGCCTGGCGGGCGGCAAAGCGGATGCTGGGGAAAAGGGTCGTGCTCGAGACGCTGTAGCCGACCCCGATGTTGCCGGAGCCGTCCATGGCAGCGCTCGCCATCCAGCGGTGGTGGATGTCGGGCGCGAAGGTGCCTTCCTGGTGCACGCCCCAGCCAGAGCCGGTATTGCGCAGCTCGAACCACCGGACACCGCCATGGTTCGTCCCGTCCACGTCGGTCACCAGGTTGCTGATGAGGGCCTGGTGCGTTCCGAAGTTGCGGTATTGCAGCCGGTGCATGACGACTTCGCGCAGAGGATCGAGGGTGGGGCCGCTCGGCTGCGGGAAACAGTTGAAAGAGACAAAGCCGCAGAGCTCGGAATCGAACTGGGTGACCGGGATGTTGGTCGGGCCCGTGAAGGTGGAATTCGCGGGAGTGGCGAAATCGACGTGGAACTCCCAGATCTCCAGGAAGTCCTGAGCCGTGCCTGGCGGGTTGTGGGCCTCGTCGTCACGGTGGCGCATGAAGGGGTTGGGCGCACCGGCCGGAGGCGGGGTCTCGCCATCCGCGTCGGCCGGGATCAGCGCCTGGAAGGGGAAGGCCGCAAGGTCGGGAGCCGTGAAACGCTGGGCCGTCGCGACGCCGCCCACGAGCATCTGCGCCCGATCGAAAGCATAGGCCGCCGGGCTGGCTTCATTGGTCGAGGCGTAGTACGCGTCCGGCCAGACTCCGTATTTGGGATAGTCCGGGAAACCGGGCGTGTTGAACTGATAGGCGAACCAGCCTCCGCTGATCGGATCACTGGTCTGGGAGATGTAGACGCAGAGCGCGTTGGCCGCATCGCTGAACTCGCTGAGGAACCAGCGGTCGGCGAGCTGGTCGTACAGGACGACCGGATCGCCCAGCCCGTCGGCGCAGGCGCCCGTGCCCAGCGAGTCGAGCGCGGTGGGACCGGCGGCCACGCTGCCGTCCGACTTGTTGTAGATGGTCATCACCGCGCCACCCGCGCTGTTGATCATCTGGACGTAATGATCGAGGCCCACGTCACCCACCGTGTCCGGAGGGTTGACCCCGGTGAACCCCTGGCCGGCGAAATTCAGGATCGGCGGGCCCAGAGCCCGGTTGCTCCGGGCCCTCGCCTGCACTGCCAGCAGCGGATCGATCTGCGGCTCGGCCGGGGGCGGGGTGATCTCCGCGTCGTGATGATGGCGCCGCGGGATCTCCTTGATCGGATCGCCGGGCTTCCATGCGGGCAAACGCGGCAAATCGCGCAGGTCGCCGTTGAAGGCTGTCGGATACGCGGGATCGAGCGGCTCGGCACCCCGCAAAGTGATCTTCTCCGCCGCAAAGGCGGCGCCGCCGCCAACGGTCAGCAGGGCCGCGACGAGCATCGAGGTCAGGGCACGGGTCATCGGGCGCATGGGGTTTTCCTCGAACCAGGTCGGTCAGGGATGGGTAGCGAGGAGGGTGACCTCTCCCCGCCGAGCTTTCAGTGACAGGGGATGATGACCGTCCCCCAGGGTGACGACCGCCGCGCGGGAGCCCCGGCGGTCGATGTGCGCGGTCCGGCGGACAGAGATCCCGTCCGCCGCGTGGATCCGCACCCGGGCGTCGGCGTCCTCCGGGAGTCGCAGAGTGATGTCGCCCTCCCGGGTATGGAGCCGGGAGGCGCGGCCGTTACGCCGCAGATCGGCCGCGATGTTTCCCCGGCCGGCAGAGACCTTTGCCGTCCCGGAGGTCGAGAGGAAGACGTTGCCGCCGGAAGCTCTCCAGCTCGACGTCGTTCGCCAGGCCACGCGCCTGGATCATCCCGTCCCGGGTGCGCACGGCCACCTGCGCCCCGGCAGGGACGAAGACCGCGATATCGACCCGGTGGAGATCGCCGCGCGGCGCAGCGGGATAGACCACCTCGATCGTCAGGCGGCCGCGACGCCGGCCGATCTGCACCTCGGCCTTCACGGGATCGCTCGTCCGCCGCTGGATCATCGCCGAGACCTCCACCTCGCCGGCGTCCGAGGCGCGCAGGCGTACGTCGCCGTAGGGATTGAGCACTCGCACGCGAGACTCCGGCGCAAGGGGTCCGGTCCAACGGAAGTTGTCGATCGTCCAGTCGGACGGAGGGGTCTCCTCCCCCCAGGCGGCCCGGGAGCAAGCAGCAAAAAGCCCGAGGAGGATGAAAACCGCCCATCTCGAGGCCACGGATCGCGAGCGAAGTCTGGTCAGGAGACCTCCATCCACGTCATGCAGACAGGGAAGACCCAGCGAGAAACGCTCGCCCATCGAGAGGTTCGTACCGCCGAGATTCCCGCGGACTCTACCGTTTAGACGGCGAGGCGTCAACGCGGCTCGACGACGCAGTGCTTGCGCGTTCGTTCAGGGAATGAGGGTGGAGACCAGGGCCGTGAGGCGGGAGAGATCCGGAGTCCCGGCCAGGGAAATCAGCAGGTAGAGGAGGATGGGAAGCAACGGTCTCGGGAGAGTCTTCAGGGGTTGGGCTTCTCGTGTCACGTCTCCATCCTCCTTCGGGAGGATCTTTCTGCAAAGACGAGGCCAACTGTCCTACAGGCGACCGGCGCGCGCAACCGGCCCTCGGGCACCCCTTTTTACAGGGAGCGCGCAGCTCTTCTTCCATCCCTGGAGGACAGGATGCCCAATTCAAAGCAGGTGTCGAATCTGTTGTTGCTGTGCATTGCCACCCTCCTCTCTCCGGCTCTCCGGGGCCAGGAGCTGCGGAGCCTGGAGGCACGGGCGGCGGTGGTGATTTCTCTTGAATCAACCGTCATCGACACGAGCCGGCCGCAGCCGGCCATCCCGGAGGCGCTGCGCGTCGGCCCGGGAGACACCGTCGAGGACGAGGTCGTGCTGGTCAAGTTCCCCGGCCCGATCACGGCCCGGCAGGAACGGGCGCTGCGGGCGGCGAGCCTGCGGGTCTATACCTATCTCCCCTACTACGCCTACCTGGTGAAGGTGCCGGCAGGATCGCTCACGGGGAAGCGGCTGGCCGGGATGGGCGCGGCCTGGTCCGGCCCCTACCATCCTTTTTACAAAATCTCCCGCGCCGCCGCGGCATTCGAGGCTACCGAGGCGGCGGACCCGGCGCGCGAGCTCGCCGCGGGCAAGGCGCGTCCGGTCCTGCTCCACGTCTTCCCGGACGCAGACCTCGGCGAGGTGGTGCAGCAGGTCCGCGACCTCGGCCTCCGGGCATCCCTGGGCAAGGCCCGCGGCTCCCGCTTCTCCCGCATCCGGCTCCTCCTCACCCCTCCGGAGATCGCACGGCACCGCGACGACCTCGCCCGCCTGCGCGACGTCTTCTGGATCGAGGTCGAGGGCCGGCGGACGCTGGCGAACGACACCACCGTCTGGGTCGGCCAGTCGGGCCTTTCGGGCGGCCAGACCACGCCGATCTTCAGCCAGGGGATCTTCGGCGAAGGGCAGACCATCGGCGTGATCGACACCGGCATCGACGCCGATATGTGCTGGTTCCGCGACCCGGCCCGCGGCCTGCCGCCCACCAACGCCTGCAATGGCGGGACGGTGGTCGACACCAACCAGCGCAAGGTGATCGCCGTCGACTTCCTCTGGTCGAGCGAGTGCAGCGGCGGGATCGCGAGCACCGAGTGGGACACGCAGGACCACGGCTCCCACGTGGCCGGCACCGCGGCCGGCGACAACTTCGCCACCCCGCTGGTCCACGACACGGCGGACGGCATGGCGCCGGGCGCGAAGCTGGTCATCCAGGACGCCGGCTATCAAGTCGACAACTGCGGCGACCTGCCCGGCATCGGCTGCCCCGTGGTCGACCTGAACCCGATCTTCCAGCAGGCCTACACGCAGGGCGCCCGCCTGCACACCAATTCCTGGGGCGACAACGAAAACGCCGCGGTGCAGAACAACTACTCGGCCGGCAGCCAGGACGTCGACGAGTTCATGTGGAACCACAAGGACTTCCTGATCTTCTTCGCGGCCGGCAACGCCGGTCCGGGGACCGGCACGGTCGGGAGCCCCTCCACGGCCAAGAACGGCGTCTCGGTGGGCTCCACCCTGCTCGGTACGAGCGCCAATTCCATGTCCTCGTTCAGCAGTTGCGGCCCGACGCTCGACGGCCGCATCAAGCCCGACGTCACCGTCCCCGGCTCCAGCATCGTCTCGGCGAACAACGACCTGAACGTCACGACGAACAACTGCGGCACCAAGTCCAGCTCGGGGACCAGCATGGCCTCCCCCGGCGCCGCCGGCCTGACGGCGCTGATCCGCCAGTACTACACCGAAGGCTGGTATCCCACGGGGAGCGAGAACAGCGCCAACGGCTTCACCCCGTCCGCCGCCCTGCTGAAAGCCACCTTGATCAACTCGGCCGCCAACATGACCGGCACGACCGCGATCCCGGCCAACTGCCAGGGCTGGGGCCGGGTACTGCTGGAGAACGCCCTCTTCTTCACCGGCCAGACGCGCAAGCTCTGGGCCAAGGACGACGCGCCCGCCTTCACCGCCAGCGCGCAGACACAGAGCTGGACGTTCAGCGTGAGCAGCAGCACCGAGCCGTTCAAGGCCACCCTGGCGTGGACCGACTTCCCGTCGACGCCGGCAGCCAATCCCAACCTCAACAACGACCTCGACCTGGAAGTGACCGGCCCCACCGGCACCCTCTGGCGCGGCAACGTCTTCACCGGCGGCGCCTCGGCCACCGGCGGCACCGCCGACCGCAGAAACACCCTGGAGCAGGTACTGCTCAACAGCCCGGCGACCGGCGTCTATACGGTGACCATCCGTTCGTTCAACGTGCCGAGCGGGCCGCAGCCCTTTGCGCTGGTGGTCACCGGCGACGCCGTCCAGGGAGGCACCCCGCCACCGCCGCCTGTCACCGTCTTCTTCGACAACTTCGAAACAAGCCTGGGCTGGACAGTCAATCCCTTGGGGACCGATACGGCGACCCTCGGGCTCTGGGAGCGGGGCGATCCGCAGGCGACCGATTCGAGCGGCCCCAAACAGCTTGGCACCACCGTGAGCGGCGTCAACGACCTGGTGACCGCCCGCCTCGCGGGCTCGTCAGCCGGGGCCAACGACATCGACGGCGGCACGACCACCATCCAATCGCCGGCCATCACCCTGCCCGCGACCGGTACGCTCACCCTGTCCTTCTCCTACTACCTCGCCCACGGCAATAACTCGTCCAGCGCCGACTTCCTGCGCATCCGGGTGGTCGGGACAACCACCTCGACCGTGCTCGAAAGGCTGGGCGCGGCCACCGACGTGGACGCCGTCTGGACCACCGGCTCGGCCAACATCACCGCCTTCGCGGGCCAGACCGTGCGCATCCGCATCGAGGCCGCGGACGCGAGCACGGCCAGCCTGGTCGAAGCAGCAGTGGATGACGTGAGGATCGTGCAGCAGAATTGAGCACAGAGGCCAGCGCGGCATCGCCATACCGGTAGGCCATCGCGATATGGTTGGTGGTGATGAAGACCGCATGGTCCGCCGGGCAGTATGGAGGACAGGATGTCCAATTCAAAGCAGGCGCTGAGTCTGTCGGTGCTGTGCGTTGCCACCCTCTTCTCTCCGGTCCTCCGGGGGCAGGAGCTGCGGAGCCTGGAAGCGCGGGCGGCGGCTGTGATCTCCCTTGAATCGACCGTCATCGACACGAGCCGGCCGCGGCCGGCGATCCCGGAGGCGCTGCGCGTCGGTCCGGGCGACACGGTCGAGGACGAAATCGTGCTGGTCAAGTTCCCCGGCCCGATCACGGCCCGGCAGGAGCAGGCGCTGCGGGCGGCGAGCCTGCGGGTCTATACCTACCTCCCCTACTACGCCTACCTGGTGAAGGTGCCGGCGGGCTCGCTCACCGGCAAGCGGCTGGCCGGGATGGGCGCGACCTGGTCCGGCCCCTATCATCCTTTTTACAAGATCTCGCGGGCTGCCGCCGCGTTCAAGGCCGCCGAGGCGGCGGACCCGGCGCGCGGGCTCATCTCGGGCAAGGCGCGCCCGGTCCTGCTCCACGTCTTCCCGGATGCAGACCTCGGCGAGGTGGTCCAGCAGGTCCGCGACCTCGGCCTCCGGCCGTCCGTGGGTGAGGCCAGCGGCCCCCGCTTCTCCCGCATCCGGCTCCTCCTGGCCCCTTCGGAGATCGCGCAGCACCGCGACAGCCTCGCCCGCCTGCGCGACGTCTTCTGGATCGAGGTCGAGGGGCGGCGGACGCTGGCGAACGACACCACCATCTGGGTCGGCCAGTCAGGCCTCTCCGGCGGCCAGACCACGCCGATCTTCAGCCAGGGGATCTTCGGCGAAGGGCAGGTCATCGGCATCGTCGATACCGGCATCGACGCCGACATGTGCTGGTTCCGCGACCCCGCCCGCGGCCTGCCGCCCACCAATGCCTGCAACGGCGGAACCGTCGTCGACACCAACCAGCGCAAAGTGATCGCCGTCGACTTCCTCTGGTCGAACGACTGCAACGGCGGAATCGCGGGCACCGAGTGGGACACGCAGGACCACGGCTCGCACGTGGCCGGCACCGCGGCCGGCGACAACTTCGCCACCCCGCTGGTCCACGACACGGCCGACGGCATGGCACCGGGCGCCAAGCTGGTCATCCAGGACGCCGGTTTCCAGGTGGACAACTGCGGCGACCTGCCCGGTATCGGCTGCCCGGTGGTCGACCTGAATCCGGTCTTCCTGCAGGCCTACAACCAGGGCGTCCGCCTGCACACCAACTCCTGGGGCGACAACGAGAACGCCGCGGTGCAGAACAACTACTCGGCCGGCAGCCAGGACGTCGACGAGTTCATGTGGAAATACCCGGACTTCCTGATCTTCTTCGCGGCCGGAAATGCCGGGCCGGGGACCGGCACGGTCGGCAGCCCCTCCACGAACAAGAACGGAGTCTCGGTAGGCTCCACACTGCGCGGCACGAGCGCCAACTCCATGTCCTCGTTCAGCAGTTGCGGCCCGACGCTCGACGGCCGCATCAAGCCCGACATCACCATCCCCGGGTCGAGCATCGTTTCGGCGAACAACGACCTGAGCGTCACCACGAACAACTGCGGCACCAAGTTCAGCTCGGGCACCAGCATGGCCTCGCCCGGCGTCGCCGGCCTGACGGCCCTAATCCGCCAGTACTACACCGAAGGCTGGTACCCCACGGGCAGCGAGAACAGCGCCAACGGCTTCACCCCGTCCGCCGCCCTGCTCAAGGCCACGCTGGTCAATTCGGCCGCCAACATGACCGGCACGACCGCGATCCCCGCCAACTGCCAGGGCTGGGGCCGCGTGCTGCTGGAGAACGCCCTCTTCTTCACCGGCCAGACCCGCAAGCTCTGGGTCGAGGACGACGCCCCCGCCTTCACCAGAAGCGCGCAGACCCAGAGCTGGATCTTCAGCGTCAACAGCAGCGCCGAGCCATTCAAGGCCACCCTGGCGTGGACCGACTTCCCGTCGACCCCGGCGGCCAACCCCAACCTCAACAACGACCTCGACCTGGAGGTGAACGGCCCCACCGGCACCCTGTGGCGCGGCAACGTCTTCGCCGGCGGCACCTCGGCCACCGGCGGCGCCGCCGACCGCAGGAACACCCTGGAGCAGGTGCTGCTCAACAGCCCGGCGACCGGCGTCTACATCGTGACCATCCATTCGTTCAACGTGCCGAACGGGCCGCAGCCCTTCGCCCTGGTGGTCACCGGCGACGCCGTCCAGGGAGGCACCCCGACACGTCGCCCACAACGGTAATGCATCGAGAGCGGTGGATGGCGTGAGGATCGTGCAGCAGAACCTGTAGGGGCGGGGCTTGTCCCCGCCCCAGGAGGGGGGACATCAGGGGACGTACGCCTCGATCTCTACCGTCAGGTCGTTCTGGCCGACGGCGCCCCCGTTGGCCCCGTGGGCGACAATCAGGATCCATTTGACGAAATCCGACCCCAACCCCTCCTTGGCAGCTTCAATCGCCAGGCGCAGGGCTATATTGATGTCACCGTTGTCCGCAGTACCGGAGAATCGTGCCATTCGATCTACCTCCCCTTGTTTATTGGCGTCGGAGTCTAGGCCGCTCCAGAATTGCTGTCAACCTGAGGAGCATCACACCAGCACCGGCACCCAGAGCAGGGCATTGACCAGCAGGAAGAGGACGGGGAACAACGCCAACGACCAGCGGTCGATCCGCGCGGCCACGGCGGCCCTCGTTCCCCGCCGGTGCAGCAGGTAGACGACAACCGTCTCCAGCATCGACAGGAAAATCAGGCCGAAGCACCCCAGCAGGAACCAGTCCAACAGGGTCAGGTAGGAGACCCGCGGAGTGATTCCGCTGACCACGTAGCTGAACGCCACCGTCGCGAGGAGGAGCGTGACGGAGACGGCCGAACGGTTGCCGATCTCGCCCGCATCCATCAGGAAGATGACCCAGGACAGCACCAGGATCATCGCCTCGATGACGATGACCTTCCAGACGTAGAACCCGGACCGGCGGGAGACCAGGATTTCGATGCGGTACCGCGAATATCTGGCGTCCATGAAGTTGTAGTACTTTTCGAGCTCGCGCACCTGGACCGCCTCGATCTTCCATTCAGGCAGCCGTACACCGCTCCCCAGCAGCTCCTCCTGCTTCAGCATCGTGCTCCAGCCCTGCTCCTGGCGCCCGTGCCCGGGATAGTGGAAGGCCACCTGGCGCGCCGTGTATTGCAGCGACTCGACCTCGACGGGGAGCACCTGGTGGTCGAACGGGAAGTCGTGGAGATCCATGGGCGCGGCGAAGGTCCCATGGAAGCGGTTCATCAGGGTGAGCTTGCCCGGCCCGGGGAACAGGAGGTACGGCTCCCAAGGCTGCTCAACGTCGCGCGAGTTGACCACCTCGACCTTCGGCCGCCACATCGTGGCGCGGTCGATCTGCTCGGAAGGCAGCCCCGCGAGCCGCGGATCGTCCCACTCCAGGCGCAGATAGAAATCGGCGTTGAACGTCTCATTGACCGAGTCAACGTTCTCGATCGTGCTGAAGAAGAAGCTCGCCGCGACCCGCGTGGGCTGCGCTGGAGGCGTGGCCGGGCCCTCGGCGGCCCGCGCCTCGCTCACGGCCGGTCCGACGAGCAGCATGAGGGCGCAGGCGAGGCGCCTCAGGCATGTATCCCACATGACGGCGAGCTCCGTTTCCTCGATCTTGTACCGCCGCAGGATTCTACACTGCGCAAGTCAACGCGACCGGTCGCTTGCCCGTCCGGACGCTCTGAGATCGTTCCTGGAACCCTCAGCAGCTCCCTTCCGTAGTGTGCGTCGTGTGTCCGCGGCTGTATCCCGGGCACATGGAAAGGACTGGCATGCGACGACGCACCTTCCTGGGCCACCTGGCGCCCGTTTTCGCTCTCCTCCTCCTGGCGGCCGCCTGCTCGCGGGACCTGGAGCCCTCGCCTTTCGTGGGTGCGTACCGTTTCGACGACGGCCGGGTGATCACCATCGCCCACAGTGACGAGGACACGTTCCGTTTCCGCGATCTGGAGTCCGGCCGGAGCCAACGGCTCTATCCCTCGGATGACGAGGGCCTCTCCTTCCACTCCGGCCCGGGCTGGGCTTCCGATGCGCCCGTCAACCTGCGGGTGCGTTTCCGGAAGGAGGGGGCGAGGGCTGCCCGTCTCGAATGGACCGATGTGGGCGGTGTGGCCAAAAGCGCCGAGAGGGTGCCTCTACGGGAGGAGGCCGCGACCTTCCGCAGCGGCGACATCGAGCTGTTCGGCAAGCTGGTGCTGCCGCAAGGCGAGGGACCTTTCCCGGCGGTGGTCCTCGTCCACGGCTCGGGCGACGAGGCCGCGACGCTCTACTACCACGAGCCCTATCACTTCGCAGCGTACGGCATCGCCGCCTTCGTCTTCGACAAGAGGGGCACAGGGCGGTCGGAAGGCGGAGGCTTCCTCAAGTATCCGCACGCCCTGGTCAAGGCTTATATAAAGCGGAAGCTCCCCACCAAGGATTCCTGGTTCCACGACTCGCGACCGCTCCTCGCGAAGCTCGACGTGCCGATGCTCTGGCTCCTCGGCGGCCAGGACCTGGAGGCGCCGAACGAGGCCACCATCGTCGAGCTGCAAAGGCTGCAACAGCAGGGAAAGCCCATCGAGCTGAAAATCTTTCCGAACGCCGACCACGGCATCCTCGAGTTCGAGGTGAAGGACGGCGAGCGGATCTACACCCGTTACGCACCAGGATATTTCCAGGCGCAGCGGGAGTGGCTGTTGCGGCAGACGGGCCTGCGCGCTCGGTGAACGGCTTCATCCCCTCGGCCGCCCTGCTGCGGGCCACCGGCCCGGCTCGCTCGGGACGGAGGACGGAGAGTATGACGTCGACGACGGGACGGGAGAGGTCGGCGGGTGCGCCGACGAGGTGATCGCGAGCGGCGACTGCCTGGTGGCAGCGTTGCCCCGATCACGGGCTGGTTCTGGCAGAACTGCTATTAGTGGGGACTGGTATTCCTGAACGATCGAAGGCCCGCGGCACAGCGCCGCGGGCCCTTTTCGTCGGAGGTGGGACCTCGCGAGCTACTGCTGGATCTGAATGATTTCGGTCGTCCCGTTCACATGGCACAGGCCGTTGCAATCGTAGATCCACCAAGTGCCGCACTCATCGCGGACCAGCGTGCAGCCGCCGGACACGCAGTGCGAGGCGTTGTTGCACCAGTCGGAGTCGGTGCTGCAACTGCAGAGAGGAGGGGCTGTGGTGAGAAGGGCCGAATTCACGCCACGGACCCCCTGTTTCGTGGACTGCGCTTCGCGCCGGTCGACCACCAGGAACTCGAGATCGGCAGGGCCGAGGCGTCCAAAGAGCTCACCCGCCTTTTCGCCGAACGCCGCACGCGCCCTCTTGTCAAACTCTTCCACCTGCCGGAGCGCTCGGCTCCGCTCACGCCGGTTCTTGGCGGCCGCAAAGGTCTCAGGCGTGGCGAGCTGGACCGCTTCGAAGAGGACGTCCCTCTGCGCCTCGGTCAGGTCCTCACGCTGCAGCGCCGAGCTCGAGCTGCGCCTGCCAGAGCCCGCTCCGGGTCCCCGCATCCAGGGCCGAATAGATGGCTTGCCGATAATTCAGAGGGAACTGCGTGAACTCCTCATACGATTTGGGGAAGCTCGTTGCGATGCGCCTTCACCCAGTTGTGGGCTTCGGCGTTACACATCTGCGCCGGAGCGGCCTGGGCCAGCAAGAGAACGGCTGCGAAGGCGACGGCGGGGACGAAGAAACGGACACGGTTGCGGCTCAGCCTGGTCATCGTTGTCTCCTCTCTTTTCAAAGGGCCTCGGTTTTTCGACCCAAGGCGGGTTTCCAATCTCCTTACCGCACCTGCCTTTGAAAATTGCAATGGCGATGCCAGTTCCGGAGCATCGATTTACAGCCATTTTCCGTAAAAACTGAGTCATCGCTTTCCCATTCCTGGGTAATCGATTACCCTTGCCGCCTGGAGCCAATGATCACAAGACGGTTTGGGAATCCGGGAAAGCCAGACGGGAGTGAACGAGAGAGAGAGCAGGCTACGAACGACGGAGGGATGAGGCCCCCGGGAGGAACCTCCCAGGGGCCGGAAGGGCTCGATCGGCTATTCAGTTACATTAGTTACAGCGTTGGGCGGAGGGAGCGGAGGAGGCGCGTAGAGATGGCAGGTGAACAAAGAGCAATCTCCGCCCGGCGTGATCGAAAGGCTTCCGATCACCCGGGCGAGGGCCTCGTCCAGCAGCTCCGCGTTGCACACGTCGGCCGCGGTGATGCGGAACGCGGCACGGCCGAAACGGGTGATTTCCTGGGCGCGTCGTGTCTTTTTCATGATTCTTCCTCCGCGAAGGCTTCATTGATCAGAGATCACAGACCCGCTGCCCGAGAGAGGCCGACGGAGCCCCGGCGACGTGCGCCAGGTAGGCTTCGGCGACGCTCGCGCGGAAGCGGGCGGCGAAACCGTCACAATAATTGGAATTGAATTGGCCGCTCTGGGAGAGCGCCAGCACGGCGCAGCCGCCGCCGCAATGGAGCGCATAGCGGCAGCGCCGGCAGACCGGGTTGCTGGCCACCGTGCGGCTGCGCCACATTGCGACCTGGTCGGCCTTCATCTCGACGTCGCCGTCCGGAGTGACACGGCCGATCCGCACGTCCGGGTCGCCGGTCCGTTCCCAGCAGGCGTAGATGTCGCCGAAGGGATCGAAGATGTACATGCGGTCGTGGGCGCCGCAGAAGCTGGGCCGCAGGCTCGGCAGGACCTCCTGGTCGGCGTCGAAGATCCGCCGCGCCCGCGCGCGCATCCCTTCGTCAGGGCGCGCCAGGACCGCCACGTTCGGATGCTCCTCGCGCATCCGCGTGAGCGACCGGTCGAGGTCCCACGGAGCTGAAGACGGACTTCGGATCGGTCTTGCCGTTGCCGGCCCGCACCGGCGAGGTGTAGGCCGAGAACTTCGGATGGCGGTCCCAGCCGCGGGCCACGATCTCGTCGGCCATGGCCGGCAGGTCGTCCAGGTTCGCGCGGTCCACGTTCAGCCGGATGCTGACCGCGGCTCCCCTTGCGAGCGCCATCGAGATATTGGCCGCGATCCGCTCGTAGGAGCCCGAGCCGTCCGCGTAGACACGCCGGCGGTCGTGCTGGCGCGGTGGGCCGTCCAACGTGATCTGGAGAGAGGCGATGCCGGCGGGCCCGAGCAGGTCGGCATAGGCGTCGATCTCCGTGCCGTTGGTGACGGCCCAGATATCCGCCTCCCCTATCTCGAAGGCACGGGCGAGGATCTGCTCGACGATCGGGCGGTTCGCCGCGAGCAGCGGCTCGCCGCCGAAAAAGCCGATGTTGCGCCGGCGCGGCGTGCTCGCGTCCAGGCCGTGCCGCTCCTCGATGCGCGGCAGGGCGGCGAAAATGCGATCGATCATCGCCGGCCGCATGGTGCGCAGCAGGTGCTTGAAGCTGCAGTCGGTGCGCATGTGGTCCTGATAGCAATAGGAGCACCGCAGGTTGCAGTCGTAGGTCGGCATGAAGATGTAGCTCGGCGCCTGTTGCAGAGCGCGTGCGTGGAGCGCGGTCGCGAGCTGCGAGAAAAAGGCTTCCTCCTCGTCCGGGGAGAGCTCGGTTAGATAACCTTGCTCGCGCAGGAGGTCGATCGTCGCATCCGAGATGGCGCCCGCCGCGTCCCGCGGCTCCGGCTCCGCCTCGGCGCTCCACGCGCCGTAGAGAGGCTTCGCCGTGCCTCGGGTCTCGCGGGAGCGGAGGAAGTCGGCCACGTCCCGCGAGACCCTGTCGTAGGCGCCGGTGTAGCCGTGCACCAGGAGGACCTCGTCATCGTTGTCCGGCAATTTCACATAGATCGTGTAGCTGCTGGTCCGGATCATGATGGCCTCTCTTCGATCGTGGAATGGATGACGGCGGACGCAGGTCCCCTAGTGCAAGGGCCGGACCAGGCCGCCGGCAACGAGGACGATTCCCGGAGCGGGGTCGACCAGGAGCTGTGGAATGGGTAAGCCGTTACCCGCCGGAGGGTAACCGGCTACCCCGGAGAGGGCCGATCCGGCGAGGTCCGCTGCGACGGGCCCTGGCACGGCGGCTGCACTTTCCGGTCCGCGGACCGTGACGCAACGCAATCGATCGGGATGAAAACCATGCTCCGCGCCTGTATCCATCGCGAAGTGCTCCATCACCTGGCGAGCTTCCGCTTCTGGGTCGGAGCGATCCTGACGATCGTGCTCGCGGCAGCCTCGACGTGGATCGCGGCGCGCGATTACGAGCTGCGGTGGAACGCATACCGCGACCGCGTGGCGGCGCATCAGAGACAGCTCGCGAGCGCTTCGGTCTATTCCTTTCTCCAGCCGCTCCTCGTGCGCCCGCCGGAGCCCTTGAGCGTCTTTGATCAGGGTTTCGAGACGCGCCTCGGCACCGACGTGAGCATTCATCTGTTCGCGGTGCCGGCGGAGGCCGCGGGCGGCTCCCGGGGCAACGAGCTCCTGGTGGCCTTGCCGGCCTCCGAGGTGGATTTCACCACCATCGTGGCGGTCGTCCTGGGCCTCCTCGCCCTGCTCCTCGCCTGCGACGCGGTGATCGGTGAGCGCGAGGAGGGAACGCTGCGCATGGTGCTCGCGCAGGGCACCTCGCGCCGGACGGTCCTCGCCGGCAAGGTGCTCGGCGGGCTGCTCACGCTGTTTCTTCCTCTCGCGGCGGCGCTCCTGGTCTGCTGCGGGGTCCTGGCCGGGACGGTCGGGCTCGCGACCTTCCAGGACCGCGGGCTGCGCGTGGCTGCGCTGCTCGCCTCCTACATGGGCTATCTCACGCTCATGTTTCTGATCGGGCTGCTCGTCTCCCTGCTCGCCCGCAGCGCCTCGCAGGCCCTGGTGGCCTCGGTCCTCCTCTGGCTGGTGACGGTGATCGTGATCCCGTCGGCGGCATGGTCGGTGGCGGCAGGGCTCGTCGACACGCAGGAGGCCGCGGGCCGAGCCGCGGCCCGCGGCCGCGAGTTGGCTGCAGAGGAGATGCGCAAGCTCGCGACGGTGCGCGCCCGTCATCCCCTGCGCCGCGACTTTACCGGGCACACGGCGATCTCCTATATGGACGGGCCGCACCGGGCCGTGCGCTACCGCAACGGCTCGATGGCCTACTACGAAGCGTTGCGGGCCTATTATCAGGTCGAGATCGAGTCCGGCATCGTCTACGCCGGGAAGCTCCACGCGGTCCGGCAGCGGTATGAAGACCGTCTGCGACAGGGGGAGCGGCTGGGGCTGAGCCTTGCGGCCGTTTCGCCGGCCTTCCTTCTGGACCGGCTCTCCGAGACCTTCTCCGGGACCTCGCTCGCCGACCATGACGACTTCCTGGCGGCCTGCCGGGCTTATCGCCTCACCTTCATGGGGTATCTCGCGCGCCGCGGAGCCTTCCGTTCCTGGCGCTGGTTCACCGACGACCCGCCGGACCGGCTGCATCCCTGGCCGCACCTCCTCGGGCTCCGGCCGGAGGAGGTCGACGCGACCAACGTCCGCGATCTCTTCAACCGCCTCAGCTCGGCGGAGGTGGCACGGAAGATCGAGCTCCAGAGGGAGGAGATCGAGGCGGATCCGTCAGCGGCGGCTGCCTCTGGCGGAGCTGCCGCGGTTCGCCTATCGGGGCCGCGGATTCCTGGAACGCCTCCGCGGCGCCGCTCCGGAGGGCCTCGCCCTGCTGCTGCTGACTGCCGTGACGGCCGGCGCAGCCTGGGCTCGGTTCGAGCGCTACGCTCTGGGATGACGAGATGCTGGCCCCCCCCCTTCCCTCCCCGACGTCCGGCCGCGTTGCGCGGCCTGGCCCGGCGTCTCTCGAGGCTCCTCGCCGCGTCATCGCGACGATCGCACGGCAGGAGACGAGACGGCTGATCGCGAGCTTCCGGTTCCGGGCCGTCTCGGTCCTGATCCTGGTGCTGCTGATCCTGCCGGCCCTCACGGCTTCGTCGCGATACCGCGACGAGAGCCGGGCGCACGCTGCGGCGCGCGGCGGATTACGAAGGATGCTGCGCAGGGCGACCTTGGACGATCTGGCCGAGCTACGCCATCCTGCGCTGCGCCCCGCTTGGCGCCTCGCCTTCGCGGTGGACGGCGGCCAGTCCGCAACGCCGGACCTCTTCGCCCAGGCGCTTGAGCCCCTTTGCCGAGCCCGAGCTCCGGCGGGTTCAACCTGGCAACCACCGCCTCCCCAGTCCCGCGCCGCCGGACTGGATGTTCGCGATCCGGGTCGTCCTCTCCCTGGCCGCCTTCCTCCTGGGCTATGACGCGATCTGCGGCGAGCGCGAGGCCGGCACCCTGAAGCTCGTCCTCTCGCACCGATCCCCCGCTGGAAGATCCTGCTGGCAAGCTGGCGGCCGTCTGGATCTGCCTGGCCGCTTCCCGCGTCCGGGGCACGGCGGCGAGCGTTCTGCTGCTCCGCGGACCGGGCGAGGTGCCCCTCGGGAGCGAAGATCTGCTCAAAGCCGGGCTGGTGGTGCTCTCGGCCTGTGGGCGGCGGCGTTCTTCGCGCTGCACCGCCCTCCTCGTCTCGGCCGCGACCCGCGCACCGTCCACCAGCTTGAGCGTTCTCACGCTGCTCTGGGTGGGCACCGCGGTCGTCGTCCCCGCACTCGGAGCGCTCCTCGCGCACCGCCTCTCTCCCCTTCCCGAGCGAAGGAGAGATCGCGCAGCGGATGCTGGAGGCCCAGCGGGAGATCGCCGGCCGAGCACGCCAGCCGGGAGGGCCGCTGGCGGGCGCCGGAATGGGCGGCCGCCGACGGCTACGCCTGGGAGAGGGTCTCGGCCCGCGCCGAGAACGACGCCGGGCACCTCCAGGACGAGGTCCGCGGCTGGGTGATCGGCCGCAAGCTCGGCAGGTCGCGGCTCGCCCGCAACCTCGCCGCCTCTCTCGCCGCCCTCGCTCATCCAGGACCTGGCCGAGCGGCTGACCGGCTCCGGCGGCTGGCGCGACCGCGCGTTCCTCGCCCAGGCCCGCGCCTTCCGGCCAGTCCTGGAAGGCCGGGTCCGGCGGTTGGACGGCGGCGACCCCGCGAGCCCCCACATCCTCTTCTTCCAGCGGCTATCTCTCGCAGCGGACTGTCCAGCCCCGGGACATCCCGCGTTTCGCACTTCCAGGAGGTCCCGGTGGCCGAGAGCGCTCGGCGCTCGCGGCGCCGGCCCTGGCCGCTCCTCGGCCTCGAAACCCTCGCTGCTCGCCGCTCCTCGCCGTCTACCTCTTCGCCCGCCAGGAGCCCAGGTGAACCATGATCGAAGCGATCCACCTGAGCAAGCGCTACCCGAACGGCACGCTGGCCCTCGACGCCCTGAACCTCCGGGTCGAGCCGGGCGAGATCTACTGCCTCCTCGGCGCGCGGGCGCCGGCAAGACCACGGTGATCAACCTCTTCCTCGGCTTCACCCAGCCGACCGCCGGCCGGGCGCTGATCGACGGGATCGACGTGGCTCGGGAGCCCGCTGCGAGCCAAAGCGCGGGCCGCCTACCTGGCCGCCGGCATGGCCTTCTACGGCCGCCTGACGGCGCTCCAGAACCTGGAGTTCTTCGCCGCGCCTGGCGGCAGGCCGGACCGGGCGCGGGCCGACTGCGAGATGGCGCTGCGCGAGGTGGGGCTCCCGGAGGCGGCTTCGGCAGCGGGTGTCCGGCTTCCCTCCCGGGATGGTCCGCAAGCTGGGGATCGCCGCGGCGCTGGTCAAGGAGGCTCCGGCCCTGCTCCTCGACGAGCCGCTCGCCGGGCATCGACCCCAAGACGGCGGCCGAGGTGGTGGAGCTGCTCGAATCCCTCCGCGACTCCGGCCAGGCGCTGCTGATCACCCTCGCAAGACCTGTTCTGGGCGCGGCAGCTCGCCGACCGGGTAGGCATCCTGCAAGAGGGCCGCCAGGTGCTCACCCGGACCCGCGAGGAGCTGCGCTACGAGAGCCTGGAGAAGCTCTATCTCGACTATCTGAGCGGACACCCGCGGCCGCGTGGCGGCTCCGGGCTCGAAACCTCAACCCACCGCGTCCTCGGCCTCCTCGCCGGTCATGCCGTACTGGCGCATCTTGTTGAACAGGGTCTTGCGGCTCACGCCGAGGCTCTCCGCCGTGGCCGTGCGGTTGCCCCGGTGCTCGGCGAGGCGCGAGAGGATCATGACCTTCTCCAGGCGTTCCGAAGCCTGCGCTACCGCCTCGGTCAGGGTGAGCCGGACGAGATCGGACCCGAGGGAGGCATCGAAGCCGTCGCTCTCCCCCCGCACCCGACCCGGGCAGGTCGGAGACGGTCAGCGTATCCCCCTCGCAGAGGATCATGGCGCGGCAGACGGTGTTCTCCAGCTCCCGCACGTTGCCCGGCCAGTCGTAGTCGCAGAGGAGCCGGCGCGCATCCGGAGCGATGGACTGGACGGCGAGGCCGAGCTCGCGGTTGAACCGGTCGACGAAAAAATCGAGGAGGACCGGCAGGTCGTCGCGGCGCTCGCGCAGGGCCGGCAGGCGGATCTGGACCACGTTCAGGCGCCAGTAGAGGTCCTCGCGGAAACGGCCTTCGCGCACCTCGCGCGCCAGGTCCTTGTTGGTGGCCGCGATGACGCGCACGTCCACCGGACGGGCCGAGCGGGAGCCGATGCGCTGCACCTGCCTCTCCTGGAGGGCCCGCAGGAGCTTCGCCTGGGCGTCGAGGGCGAGGTCGCCCACCTCGTCCAGGAACAGGGTGCCGCCGTCGGCCTGCTCGAAGCGGCCCGGCCGGCTCTCGCGGGCATCGGTGAACGCCCCCTTCTCATGGCCGAAGAACTCGGACTCGACCAGCGTCTGGGGGATGGCGCTGCAGTTGACCGCCACGAACGGCCCCTCCGCGCGGGCGCTGCGGCGGTGGATGGCCCGCGCCACGAGCTCCTTGCCGGTGCCCGACTCGCCGGTGATCAGCACCGTGACGTCGACCCGGACGACCTTGGCCATCATCCGGAAGACCTCCTGCAGCTCGCGGCTCGAGGCCCACGATCTCGGTGAAGCCGTAGCGGCTCTCCAGCTCGCCGCGCAGCGACTCCACCTCCGAGCTCAGGCTGCGCACCTGGAGCGCGCGGTCGACGACCATCAGCAGCTCGTCGTTGTCGAACGGCTTGGCCACGTAGTCGAAGGCACCGCGGCGCATGGCCTCGACGGCCGAGGAGATGGTGCCGTGCGCGGTCATCATGATCACGTCGGTACGCGGCGAAAGGGCGCGCAGCCTGCGACAGGGTCTCGAGGCCGTCCATGCCGGGGAGCCGGAGGTCGAGCAGGACGAGGTCCGGCTTGGCTTCCGGCACCGCGGCGATCGCCTCCTCTCCGGAGCCGACCTCGGTGGCACGGTGCCGGCGGTCCTGGAGCAACAGAGAGAGGATGCGCCGGATCGGCTTCTCGTCGTCGACGATCAGGATGCTGGCCATGGTTGCCTCCCCGCGAGAGGGAGCCGGACCGACACGGTGGTGCCGCAGCCCTCCTCGCTCTCCACCTCGATCTCTCCCTGGTGCTGCTCCACGATGCCGTGGCAGATCGCCAGCCCCAGGCCGGTGCCGTCGCTCTTGGTGGTGTAGAACGGATCGAACACCCGGCGGAGCTTGTCAGGTGGGATGCCGGGACCGGAGTCCGAGACCCGCACGTGGGCCCATTCCTCCCGATGGGTACCGGGCCGGGGGGGGCCAGGCGCCACCGTCACCCGCACCTGCCCGCCGCCGGGCATGGACTGGACCGCGTTCAACAGCAGGTTGAGGAACACCTGCTTGAGCTGGCCGGCATCGCCCAGGACTGGAACCGGCTCCGGCGGCAGGCTGGCGGCGATCTCCACGCCCTGCTCTCCGGCCCGGGCACGCAGGAGCTGGACCGCCCGGGCCAGCGGATCCAGGAGGTCGACCTCCACCGGCCGCAGCTCGCCGGTCCGGCTCAGGCTCAGCAGGCCCCCCACGGTACTGTTGATCCGGTCCACCTCGCTCAACAGCTCCTCAACCAATTGGTGCTTCGGCTCGGAGGTATCGAGCCCCTGCAGCAGGTACTGCATGGTCGAGCGGATGGCGGTCAGCGGGTTGCGGATCTCGTGCGCCACCCCGGCCGCGAGCTGCCCCACCGCGGCCAGGCGCTCGGCGCGGTGCAGACGGTCGAGGCGCTTGCGCTGCTCGCGGTAGAGCGCGGTGTTCTCGAAGGCGAGGCTCGCCTGCCGCGCCAGGAGGCCCAGCAGCTCCAGGTCGCCGCGGCCGAGGCTGCGCAGCGACCGGTCGAAACCGAGCAGGAGGATGCCGGTCAGGCGATTGAGGGAAATCATGGGGACCGCCACATGCAGGCGTAGCGTCCGGAACAGGTCCTTTTCCGCGGGGTCGAGGAATTCGAGGACCCCCGGCTGGCGGTCGAGCACGAAAGAGGTCTCGTTCACGGTCAGCCAGCGCGCGAGCTTCCCGCGGCCCGGGATGCCGGCGCTCTCCAGATCGGACTCTTCGAGGCCGAAGGACAGGGTGGGGCGAAACGCGGACTCCGCATCGGGCTCGAGCACGATCAGCCGGTCCGGATCGAAGAGCTCGCGGATGCGGGCCGCAAGGCTGGCCTCCAGAGCCTCCCGGTCGACGATCAGGGCCAGGGACCGGCTGAATTCCTGCACGGCGCGGCGATCGACGCGGCGGCGGCGGAACCGGTCCAGCATGCTCTGGAAGAAGAAGTCGCGCGACATTTCGCCTGGGGATCATACTCTCCTCGGCGGTTTGCCGGAGCTGAACCCGCGGGAGATGCCGCGCGGCGCCGTAGTGCTCCTTGACCGCAGCGGGCACCTCCCTTCTTAGTTGTGAATATTATAGACAGTATGCCGGCTTCTTGTCCGTATGGCTCTTGACAAACGGACGAGAGCCCTCTACCGTATGTACATTCACGGCGCCAATTCCGGCGCCGAGATATCTCCGGAAGGAGAGAAAGGAAAGCAGTATGGCCAAGATCCCTGAGTACCTGAACACCCTCAACGGCTGGGCACAGGCCCTGGCAGCCCTGGCTTCGCACGCGGCCGAGCTCCCGTACCTGGCAGAGCCCGGCTCCCGGCTCGAGAACCTGCTCCGGCAGGCGAACAGCCTGAGCGCCGAGTTCAGCGCCCTGACCGCGACCAAGCAGGACGTCGGGCAGAAGCTGCAGCAGGCGCTTCGGGAGGGAGACGCCCTGGCGGCCTTCCTGCGGAAGGGGGCGCGCGAGCGTTTCGGCACCCGCAGCGAAAAGCTGGTCCAGTTCGGGCTGAAGCCGTTCCGCGGCCGTCCCCGGCCGGTGGCGCCGCCGCCCGAGGAGCCGGACCCGGAATCGCCCGCTCCCCCGCCGACTGAGTAATCGTAGCCGCTCCACTCCAGGGGGCGCGCGGACCGCGCGCCCCCTTTCTTCGTCCCCGCCCAAAGACAGGCAAGGAGGGCGAAGGGCTTCCGGTGCGAGCCGGAACGCTTCGCAGCCGATCCGAAGCACCGGAAAAAATTTGGAGTGCTCCGGAATCTTTCCGAAGTACTTCAGAACTTTTTCGAGGTACTCCGGAAGTTTTCTGGAAGGCTTCGGATTCGATCCGAAGTACTGAGAAAAATTTTTGGAGTACTTCAGAATTCCTCGGAAGTACTCCAGAACTTTTTCGAGGTACTCCGGAAATCTTCTGAAGTACTTCGGATCCGATCCGAAGTACTGGAAAAATTTTTGAAGTACTCCAGAATTCCTCGGAAGTACTTCAGAACTTTTTCGAGGTACTCCGGAAATCTTCTGAAGGGCTTCGGATCCGATCCGAAGTACTGGAAAAAGTTTTTGAAGTGCTCCAGAATTCCTCGGAAGTACTCCAGAACTCTTTCGAGGTAGTCCAGAAATTTTCTGGAAGGCTTCGGATCCGATCCGAAGTACTGGGAAAAAATTTTGGAGTGCTCCAGAATTTTTCCGAAGCCCCCCCAGAACCGTCCGGAAGCTCTGGAGAACCGTCCGGAAGCCCGCCAAATCCTCTCCGAGCCCTTCGAGAGTTCCTCCTGGACGCTTCGCCGCCACGCCGAAAGACGAAAAAAGATGCCGCGGGCAGCGTCGCCCTCAACGTGAGTGACGAGATCGGCGGACGTCGTCCGCGGTGCTCAGGACCCGATCGTCCCAACCTCCTTCGCTCGTCGAGCATGACGTAGTTGCGACTTTCGAGGCGCAGGGCCGACCAGAATGCTTCTCCAAGTGCCTCGGCGGCCTTGACGCAGGTTAGGAAGTGGTGTAGAGTGCGCTTAAGTCGAAGAGGATAAGCACCCTGCACGCTCGACACCCTGGGACCAACCGTGGAGTCAACCCGCAGGTTGTGTCGTATTGGCCTGCGGGCGGGGTGCCGCCGAATATGTGAGGCAGAGGTTAGATACCACACTAAAGAACAGGCACATGACAAACGGTCAAGAGAGAGGCCGTAAGAATTGGATAGCACTGGTCGGTTTATTAGTGACGGCCGCCGCACTCGCGGTGGGGATTCTGAACTACCGAAGAGTCAAGACGGCCGATGAATTGGCCGAAGCAAGGCTTGAAGCTGATAAGCGGCTTATTCTCTCGGCGAGCCTTGAGAATAACTCAAACCTGCTTCGCCTGAGCGTTCAAAACCCATCCGATGCGGCACTCCAGCAGCTGAAAATTCTTTGGCCAGACTCTCTCGACTTGGAGCCGGAGGTTGTAGAGTTTCCCTATAATATCGATCTCTCAAAGGCCGAGAATCGAATCGTAACTTATATTGCGCGAAGATTTCCACTTGTGGAGACACGAAGTGGTAAAAATTTCCTCCCGGTCGTCATTGGCGCTGTGCACACAATCAGAGGCGACCGGAGGATTAGGTACGGTCTCTACGTCTTGCCGTATTCCTACAAAGTCCAGATGGGAGAAAGTCCAGACATCGACTTCGTTAGTCTATTGTTCGTGAAGGAGATTGAGCGAGGGACTGATCCCAAGGAAGTGCTGGAGGAAGCGTGGAGTGAATTGCAGCTGCAAGGCATCTAACAACGCTGCCGGAGCGGACGGCTACGCCGCCGCTCAGCAGCAAGACCGTGTTGGCCGTCGGATGTTCGCATAGAGTGCTAAGGATGACGCGGTGAGCCCACTCATACCCGACCTTCTTGAGTTTCTGGGACAGCTCAATCAGGCCCAAAAATCTCCTACTCGCTTGCGCACAATCGTGACGAAGCCATTATGGTGCTGATCGCCGTGCCCGGTGAGCGATGGGAGGTCGAATTCTTGTCAGACGGTTCGATCGAGGTTGAGGTTTTTGTGAGCTCCACTGGTGTTCATGGTCCGGAGGCGCTAACGCGTCTCTTCCAAGAGTTCAGTGACATTCCTCACCCCGGCTGAAGCTCGTTGGCAGTAATAGCTCGGCGCCACCGTGGTCGGCGGAGCGTAGGGCTGGCCCTCGGTCTCTCGGGACCGGGGACCCGTCATAGCGATCGGCATGGACTCATATCTTGCTTGCTTGAGGAACTGCTGCGGCGCGGTCCGCAAGAGGCTGCGCCCCTTGCCGCGGTCCTTCCACTGAGAAAGACACGCAAATTGGCGCCTCCGCTGCGCTCCGGCACCAAACTGCCACGCTGCAAAGCCCCGAAGGGGCGTCGGCATAGAGCCTGGGGTCAGAGCGCCGGGGGCGCGGCGACCCCAGGTAGGCAGCGTCCCCATTTCTCCAAGCCCTGTAGGGGCGACGGCGCGGCCGAGGGGCGCGAGCCCCGATGGGGATGGGGGCACGTTGGTTGCCTCGATCTCCGTCTTGGCTCTTTGCCTGCCCATGCTTCTGATGTACAATTTTTCTAGTTCATCAAGGGCGAAGATCGCATGTACATATTGAACTGTACCGAAGACGTTCGGGGGCCAGAGCAAGGCGAAGTGGCCAGCGCGGCGGGTTCCGAGCGAAGGCGATTCGGCGGCCAACCCGGGCGTTGCACCGGATGGCTGCGCCCCCGGTGAACGCCCAAGACGTTCGCCGTCCACAGCCAGATCCGATAAGACACGAAGGGAAATACTATTGCCAATCTCTATCGTTTCTGATTTACTCCTTAACGCCGCCTTGATTTCGACTATTGGGGGTGGGGTTGCCTATTGGCTCAAGACTTGGCTCACGAAGAAGATGGATCTGCGATTCAAGGAGATCGAGGAGAGGGCCAAGATGGCTATAGAGATCGAGAAGCACCAAGCTCTCGCAGTACTTGAACGGCGGAATACGATTTATCCGGAAATTTTAGAGATCGTCTATCGCCTGCGCAACGCGTGTCGTGATGTTCTAGCGATTTTTCCCCTTGATCACGCTGAATGGAAGACGCTGCTCTGGTTTAAGGAGGAGAGGAATCGCAATACTCTTAAAGCCTTTGATCCTGCTCTCTACCTTCTCACGGAGAATCTTTATAAATACCGCGCATTTGTCGATGAGTCTGTGTTCAACATGCTCCATCGTTTCAAGAGAAAACTCCAGGATGCTTCCGTTTTGGTCGACCGGATCACGCGACCTCCAGAAAGGCTCAGCCTCGGTCAGGAAACCATGGATGAACATACCTATAATACCTCGATCGAGCGACTTGCTTCCTTCTACTCTGAGGCAGATAGACTGTATGCGGAGATCACGGGCTCGATAAAGGCGGCCTTGGAGAAGCACTTACCAAAGGCCACGCTATAGCAGGCCTAAATGGAGAATGGCAGCGGCGAACCCCAGCAGTCGAGCGGACGGAAACCGCAAAAGCGCGGTTCCGCCGCTCATCTACTGAGCGTTCGCCGTCGCGCCGATCGACAACCTCAAACACATGCGAAACTTGGATAGCAGCAAAGGCAAAATCGGTCACGACCCCAATGAGGGCGCGGGCGTCGTGCTGCTTTTCTTCGTGGGTATTGGACTCCTGATCTTTTTCGTGGGTTCGGCCGTCTCGGTTTTCGCAGCCTCGCTCACTGCAGGCGCCGCCGTCATTCTCGTCATCGCGGTCACTGCAATCCTCGCCGCCGCACTCTATCGCAAGCAGCAGCGGGTGAGCGTGTCGCTTGTCCTTCTGTCCTTGAGCGCACTGTGGGCGGCCCTCGGCGGCACCATCGTTTTCGAAAACCATTGGCTGGCATTCACCCCGGCCGCCTGGGCCTTGAACGCTCTCTTTGTTGCGGCACTGGTGAGCGGCACTTGGTCGGCCATCAACTCTTGGCTAAAGATCATCACAGCATTGCTCGCAGGTTCTC
Organism: uncultured Holophagales bacterium; assembly: GCA_963842525.1. Lineage (GTDB taxonomy): Bacteria > Acidobacteriota > Thermoanaerobaculia > Multivoradales > UBA5704 > UBA5704. Next base: position 663,964 of record CAWJGT010000003.1, on the reverse strand, counting down.
TGGTCACCACGACCGTGGTTCTCCCGCGCCCGCCCGGCGGCGAAGGTCCGCTCGACACGGCTGAGGAATGGCGCATTGACGTCGAGGTGAAGGACGACAATGGCGGGTCGCTCCAAGGGGCATTGGTGCTCTGCGGCGCGGTGATGAATTGGGAGTACGAGTTGCGACTGGCCGAAATGCTCGCACGCGAAACCGATCGCGACGGCCGCATTCCAACCTGGGAATTCAAAGGGGATCCGCGTCTCAAGATCGTCATTTGCAACGCCTGGAAGAACGCGAACGATGGCAACGCCGGCTATCCGTCGGCGAGTCAGCTTATCTTTTCGATAGCGGGAGGCGGCGAATACAAACTGGATTTCTCGCTTGTTGAGAATCCGCACCCCGACATCGCGTTTCTCGCCTTCGATCTCAGCGGCGACTACGAGCAAGCATGGTACACGCTGCAGTTCGAGCTTTGGGCGGGTGAGCCCGTCGGCTATTTCGGCTCGCGCGAAGGTAGTGCGCAACTGTTTAACACGAAGGCTTGGAACGAACTGCGTGGAAACGGCTTCGCCCTCCCTGCCGCAACTGCGGCGCAAGATCTCCAACTGCGTTATCACTACGAAGGCCCCGGCGGTGAAGGACTAGTTCCGCCCTACAACGAGATCCGCACGATCCATCTCGGCGCGATCGAGCCCGGCACGCGTAAACGGTTTAGCTTGCAGATTCCAAATCGATAGATTGAATGCTTTATTTGGGATCTCAATAACTTGGGATCCCCCATTGATTCCTGTGCCCTCGAATCGGGCTAGCAAGGAAAACGTTTTCCACCCATAGGTGCCTGGGGATTCTTGGGGAACCTTGAGTATGGGAGGCCCGCGGGGCCTGCGGCCAGCCTGTATTCATCCTCCCGAGGGGCCTGAGCGAGCCTCTTGGACGCACCCGAGGAGGATCAGAGCGATTTTTCCCGCACTCTTTGGGGATCTGACGGCGACTGGCTGTAGGCTGGGCACAACTCTGTCGCCACGCAGGAGAAGGGAGAGAGCTTCTGAGAGTTGATTGGCAGCCGGTTCGGCTACCCAGCAGGCACGGGAATGAAATCACGGGGCGGCTGATCGCTGACAAAGGCCAGATGAAGCGGAAAGCTCCCTGGCGGGAACCGCGCATTCCGATCGCCATCCTTGAGCTTGTCCGCGGCCCCGCGGCTATCCCACACCTACAGCCGCAGGACGGTGATCCTGCGGCCCTCGTGCTCGACCTCAGTCCGCACACAGCGCTCCGGGATGGGTGGGGTGGCGGGCCGGCCGTCGAAGAGGATCAGAGCGCCGGAATCGAGGCCCAGATGAGCCAGGTAGGCCGTGAGTTGCTTGAGACCCTCCGAGAGAGGATCGGGACGGCCATTCCTCCAGACCTTCAACTCGGCCGCCCAAACCTGAAGGCCGCCGGGATGCGGCCCCGAATAAGTGCCATGCGTTTCCTGGCCCGTGCAGCCGAACGTTCTACCTGGCAGGGGACATCCTCAGCCAAGCCTACCTGGAAACCGAGGACTCCGAGGACGACCCTCTACCGCGCACAACACGACCCCGAGCCGCTTTCGAAGTCTTTGTCACCTCTCTCCCCATCGAGAGATCTACCCGAGAAGGCCCTTGTCGCGAAGGATCTGGATATAGCCCTCGCGGGTCAAAGGGCAATCGACCAAGGCACGAAATTGCTCCTCGTTCAGCTTCATCTGCTGACGGATCAGGTGCGGAACCTGACCCGGGATCTTGCCCGAGCCTCTCGACCGCCGCGTCGCGATGACTCGCCTGCCATCCACGAACAGATAGGCCCATCGGTCTACACCCCGATCCTGCACCGACATCCCCACCTTCCCCCAGGCTCGGTCCAGGACCTCGGCGCTGATCGACACAGGCGGATCACGAACGCTTGTGAAGGTGGAAATCGAGGACCCGCAAGACACCCTGAAGGGCTGGGCCGAGAGAGACGCGGTCATTGTCCAGGGTGACGAACAGTTCGGCGAGCGCCGCGCGAAAATCGTCCAAGGCCTCGGCCTCGTCCTTGCCATAGCCGAAAACGTCAGACTCCGGATGGTGGACCGTCACCCCTTCGGGCTCCCAGTAGGCTTCGACCCGGAGCGGCGAGGAGACGGAAAACCGCGGGTCTTCGAGATCCTCGACGATCAGAAGGATCGGCTGACCAGGAGCACTGGCGGGACGGGCACTCATGAACTGAGAATACCTGTTCCCGCCATCCGTGTCTAGATCCCCCAGAATAAGTGCAGATCCCCCAGAATAAATGCCTGGCACCTGAGGAGAATAAGTGCCTGGCACCTGAGGCTCGGGAGCGGGGAATCCCACACTTACAGCCGCAGGATGGTGATCCTGCGGCCCTCGTGCTCGACCTCAGTCCGCACACAGCGCTCCGGGATGGGTGGGGTGGCGGGCCGGCCGTCGAAGAGGATCAGAGCGCCGGAATCGAGGCCCAGATGAGCCAGGTAGGCCGTGAGTTGCTTGAGACCCTCCGAGAGAGGATCGGGACGGCCATTCCTCCAGACCTTGAGCTCGGCCGCCCAGACCTGAAGGCCGCCGGGATGCGGCCAGCGGACACAGAGGTCGATCCTCCCGCGGCCCACCCCATACTCCCGGTCGATGAAACCTCCGCCGTTGACGATCCGCTGCAGGTATGCCATGAAGACGAGCTGTGCCGCCGCCTCGGAATAGGGCTGACGCTCCAGGAAAAACTCGGCGTGCTGGCACCAGAATTCGGTGAAACTCGTCAAGGAGCGGCATCGATCCGCAAGGTCCCGTCCGGCGCAATGAACGGCGCCCGGGGCACCGGCAGCGACTCCTGGACGACCCAGGCCAGGGCACGGGGGATGACCTCGCGGTAGATCGGGTTGGCGATCTCCAAGCCCGCCGGGCCGGATACGACCAGCCCCAGATCCTTCACGAACTGGATGTCGTCCTCCAACAGGTCGGGAGAGAGCAGCTCCCCTGCCAGGATCGGCTCGAGGACGCGCCGCACGCGCAGCTCGCGCAGCCGGTCAACCAACGAGTCGAGGTGCGTATCGCGGCGCTCGATCAGGATCTCCTTGGCGCTGCTCGACGTGCCGAGCCTCGACCGCAACCGCCCGGTCGCGCACCAGACGGTCCACCATCTTCGGCGGCCAGGGCATTGACCAGCCACGGCTGACCGCGGGTCAACTCCCACGCAAGGGCGACCGCCTCGGGCGTGAAAACCTGTCCGGTCTCCGCGGTGTGCTGGCCATAGAGCTCGGCGACCTCGTCCTGCGAGAAGTTGGCGAGGGTGAGGGAGCGGACCTTGATGTTGAACGGCGAAGAGGTCCCGAGGCTCTCGGCTTCCGGACGGAGCCGGACGCGGTAATCCCGGACGTCCCGCAGACCGATCAAGCGCCACCGACTGCGGGAACGCGGGCGGCCGGGTCGAATACCCGGACCGGAGCTGGCGCAGCACCGACAAGAGCGACTCGTCACGCAGTGCATCGATCTCGTCGAGGAACAGCACGTACCGGCCGGGCGGTCTCTGGCACCAGGCGTCGAGATAGGCCACCAAGCGGCTCTCCGCCTCAATAGCCGCATAGCCTGCGAGCGGCTCAGGCCGAAGATCCGGCGGAAGCTCCGCCGCCCGCCGCTCGGTCGAGCTGCAGCACCGCTCCGACCCCACGCTCCACATCGCTCCCCGCCGTCTGGCCGGTCTCGCAGCTTGCGAGGCATTGCGGCGCATACCTCCCTTCGGCTGTCAAGGCGACGCGCCATGGTCTCCAGGCAGGTGGTCTTCCCCGACTGGCGGGGCGCATGGAGGGTGAAGTAGAGCTTGCGCTCGATCAGCTCCCGCAGATCCGGCAGGCGACGCTCCGGCGGCAGTATGTAGTGATCGGCCGGATTGCAGGGACCGGCGGTGTTGAAGAAGCGCGGCATGGCAGCTCGGAAGGACGGGACGGCGTCGCCGTTGGAGGTTACCACAGCCATCGTGCAGCTCGCCCACGGCCTTCGCTTGCCCCCCGTCCGTCTCCCGGATATCCTCCCCGCCCACATGCCGGGCAGCTCACGGCAGGAGGGAGCGGAATGGACCTGCGACAGCAGATCGACGGCTGGCACAGCCCGATCCTCGACAAGGACATGCCCATCGTCTCGTACGGGCACTGGGGTCACCCCGTGCTGCTCTTCCCCACCGCCGCGGCGGATTTCCTGGAAAACGAACGCTTCGGGCTCGTCGGCGCGGCCGGGCCGATGATCGAGGCTGGACGGGTCCGCATCTTCTCGATCGACAGCATCAACAAGCTGTCGTGGATGGACGAGGGGCTGCCCGTGCCCGAAAAGGCGCGGCGGCAGGCCCTCTACGCCCGCTATGTCGAGGAGGAGGTGGTCCCCTACATCCGGGGAGCCTGCCAGAACCCCGACCTGCGCGTCGCCACCGCCGGGGCGAGCTTCGGCGGCTTCCATGCGGCCAACACACTGTTTCGCCGGCCCGACCTCTTCGACGCCGCCATTGCCATGAGCGGCTTCTGCGACCTGGCGCCGGACTACCTCCACGGCTACAGCGACGACAACGTCTACTTCAACAACCCGGCCTGGTATCTGCCCAACCTGGAGGGGCACAGCCTCCACCTCCTGCGCACGTCCTGCCAGATCCACGTCCTCACCGGCCAGGGGGCCTACGAGGCGCCGCACGCCTCGCGGCAGCTCTCGGAGCTGCTCCATCGTAAGGAGATCCCCCACTTCCTGGATGTCTGGGGGCACGACGTCGATCATGACTGGCCCTGGTGGCGGAAGATGCTCCCCTATTCGATCGAGATGATGGGATGGTGAGGCTCTTTCCGGCACATCTGGACAAAAAAGAGGCGGCTCGGGAGAACCGCCGTGGAGGGAAGGTTGAGGCTGGTGTGCTACACCCTCTGGCGCGGACTTCGCCCGAGCCGAAGCCCTGCGCGTCCCCTGGCCCCTGGTCTGGGCCGCCAGCCTCAACCTCTGGGGGCATTATGAGAGGCCAAGATTACGCCGCACATTACGCGGCAACGATTTTGCGGCAGATCAGACGAGCCCCCGCCGCGCCATCTCCGCGAGCAGAACCTCGGCGTAGAGCCGGTGCGCCACCTGGTTGGGATGGCCGTCGCGGGGGATGCGGAAGGTCTTCTTCCACGCCTGCTTGTCGGCGCCCAGCCCGTTCTCGACCAGGTAGGAGTAGAAGCGCGGTGCCGCGTTGAGGAATCCCAGCCCGTTCGCCGCCGCCACCCGGCGGGAGAGGCCGCCCCGCTCCCCGACGTCGCCGAGGGCCATGACGATCACCGGGATGCCCCTCGCGCGCGTCACACGGGCGAGCTTCGCCATCGCCCGCTTGTAGCCGTCCGTGCCCAGCATGTGCTGGTACTGGCCGCGCACCTGCGCCCGGTAGTCCGGATCGAGCCGGCTGCGGTCATGGCCGAGCAGATCGGGGTCGACCTCGTCCTGGGACGATCCGAAGCGGGCCTCCAGGAGCTGCCAGAGGTAGGAACGGGCCGCGGCCTGCCTGGCCTCGGGCGGCTGCATGAAGTACGGCAGGCCGAAGTCGTTGCCGATGAAGTGGATGACGACGAGGTCGGGGTCGTAGGCCAGGGCCTTGTGCTCGAAGGAGGCGACCTCGATGGCCGCGTTGTAGCCGGGCACGCCGAAGTTGAGCACCTGGAACCGCCGCCGGCCGTTCGGCAGCTCGTCGAGGCGCTGCTCCAGGATCTGGAGATAGGGCTCGCCCTCCCCGACCCCCCAGCCGAACATGTTCGAGTCGCCGATCCCGACGATCCGAAACGTCCCCGGCGGCTTCTCCAGGCTGTGCTCGCGCGTCCCCCGCAGCCCGCGCGAATTGGTGCGGATGGGAGCTCCCTTGAAGACCCCTGAGAGGTTCGGCTTCAGCTCATAGACCACATCCTCGAAACGGCTGGCCTGCACCATCTCGCCGAGGGTGAGCTTGCCGCCCGGCATCGGGCGGGTCCGCTCGGCCCGGCGGAGCGCCACACGGAAGTCCTCCGGCTCCTTCGCGCCGTAGAACAGCCGCAGCCCGCCTTCGGCGGCGCCGAGGGCGAGCACGATCGACAGAAGGGCCAGCAGGAGCTTCTTCATGGCGAGCCCAGGATTGTATGCCGCGACGAGCTCTCCTGGGAGCGGTGTCATCTGCCGAGAACCGAGGGCGCATCTTGTGGTAAAAGATCCGCCATGCGAGCGACTTCGAGACGTCAGGACGACCCGCCTCGCGGCGCCAAGGCCCAGCGGGTGATCGAGCGCCCTGCCCGCTCCCGGGGCTGGCGCACCACGAACGAGGAAGAGATCGAGCGGCGGCAGCAACGGGCGGCGAGCGAGCCGCTGACCTGCGAAGCCATCGAGCCGGAGCACCCCGTGTTCGGGACCTTCCAGGTGGCTTCTGGCGGGCGCGGCGCATACGAGGTCGAGATCCGATCCCTGACGCGCCGGGACAACTCCTGCGGCTGTCCCGATCATCAGGTCAACGGCCTGGGGACCTGCAAGCACGTCGAGGCGGTCCTGGCGCAGATCGAGACGCGGCTCGAAAAGGCCCGCGGAGCGCGGCCCCAGAGCTCCCGCATCGAGATTTTCCTGCGCCGCACCGGCGAGGAGCCGGAGGTGCCTGCTCCTGGCGGTCGTCGACCGCGGCGCCACCGCCGAACGCTCCCGGGTGGAAGCCCTCTTCCAGGAGCGGATCGACCAAACTTCTACCCCCCTTTCCCTGGAGCTGATCGACCGTTCCACCTTCGAGGCGATCGAGCGTCTCGCCGCCGCGGGAATCCTCCAGCTCACCGCCGAAGGCCGCCGCCTGCTCCACCAGTCTCCAATCCAGGAGAAGGACGAGGAACGGGAGCGCCGGCTCGCCCGGGCGCGGGAGGCCTTCGGCAATGCCGACCGCAAGCTCCGGATGGCCGCCGTGCTCGCCTCCGGAGGATTTCCTGTCGAAGCGCTCCCCTCACTCCGCGAAGGCGTGGAGCTCGGCCTGCGGTCCCGGGCCGGGCTCGAAGAGATCGATCTCCTGGACACCGAGGAGGTGCCAGCCGCCTGGATCGAGCACCACCTCCCGGCCTACCTCCCTCTCATTGCGAAGCTGCGCAGCGGCCCCGAGGCGCTGCTGGGAGCCGGAGGCGACGAGGTCCGCGGCTGGATCGAGGAGGGCGGCAGACTGGCGAGCCGGCTCCGCGAGGAGCTGGGGATCGGAGCGCCGGGGTGATGCACCGAGGGGACTGTTATGCTCTCCCCCCGGCCGAAAGGCCGCAGGACCACGGAGAGACCACGGCATGGAATTCCAGGGCACCGACCGTTACTACCTCGACCCCGAGCTCGGGTCGATCGTCAACATGGCCCTCGTCCTCGAAAAGCCCCTGCTGCTGACCGGCGAGGCGGGGACAGGCAAGACGCAGCTCGCCTTCGAGATCAGCCGCGCGCTCGGCATGCCCATCGAGGTGCTGCGGTGCAAGTCGACGATCAAGGGCGAGGAGTCCTGCTACGTCCAGGACACCGTGCTCCGGCTGAACGACGCCCGTTTCGGGATCGACGGAACGGGACGGAACGTCAACCGCTTTCACGACTATGTGACCTGGGGACCGATCGGCCGCGCCTTCCGGGCCGAAGAGCGGGTGGTGCTCCTCCTCGACGAGATCGACAAGACCGAGTCCGACGTGCAGGACAACCTCCTGGACGTGCTGGAGGATTGCCAGTTCACCATCCGCGAGGTCAACGAGACAGTCAAAGCCGAACTGCGGCCGTTCATCGTCATCACCTCGAACGCCAAGCGAGAGCTGTCCGATCCCTTCCTGCGCCGCTGCTTCTGCCACCACATCGCCTTCCCCACCCCGGACCAGATGCGGGAGATCGTCCATCTCCACTTCCCCGACATCGAGCAGGGGCTCCTCGACGCCGCCCTCGGCATCTTCTACGAGCTGCGCCAGCGCGGCTTCGAGAAGCCTCCGGCCACCAGCGAGCTCCTCAACTGGCTCTCCGCCCTCCAGCATGCCCGCGTCACCCCGGAGCGGCTCAAGGTTCCCTTCGTCGGCACGCTGCTCAAGAGGACCGAAGACATCCTGAGCTTCCGCAGCGGCGGCAAGCGTCCGCGGGTGGTGCACTGAAGGAGCGGCGGGAGCCGGCCCCATGTTCCTCACCGACTTCTTCTACCGCCTGCGCGACTACGGCGTCCCGGTCAGCCTGACGGACACGATCGACTTCTACAAGGGGCTGGAGAAGGGGCTCGCGCCGGATTTGGAATCGCTCTTCCTGTTCGCCCGGCTGTGCTTCGTGCGGCGTGTCGAGCAGATGGACGCCTACGAACGGGCCTTTCTCTTCCACTTCTTCGGGATCGACGTGCCGCGGGTGGCCGAAGGTGACCCCGAGCTGCTCGACACTCCGCAGTTCCGCGAATGGCTCAAAGAGGCCCTGCGCAAGGGTGAGCTGCCTCCGCAGGCGATCTGGACCTTCCCGCCCGAGGAGCTGATGAAGCGCTTCTGGGAGACGCTCAAGAAACAGATGGAGGCCCACCACGGCGGCAGCCGCTGGGTCGGCACGGGCGGCAATTCACCCTTCGGCCACTCGGGCAATGCCAAGGGAGGCGTGCGGGTCCACGGCCCCGGAGGCGGCCGCTCCGCGCTCAAGGTGATCGGCGAACGGCGGTACGTCGACTATTCGGACCAGAACATCCTGCACGGCAGCAACGTCGCCCAGGCGCTCGCCACCTTGAAGAGCCTGGCGCCCGCGGGCCCCCGCGACCAGCTCGACGTCGACGAGACGGTCTACCAGAGCGCCAGGAACGGCGGCGAGATCGACCTCGTCTTCCGCCGCGACCTGCTCGACCGCATCGAGGTGGTGCTGCTGATCGACAACGGCGGCAGCTCCATGCTCCCCTGGGTCTCCCTCACCCGTCTCCTCTTCGGCAAGCTGCGGGACCGGTTCAAGCGTTGTGACGTATACTTCTTCCATAACACGGTCTATGGGAAGGTCTACAAGGATCCGCAACGCTGGGATCCGCTGCCCACGGAGGAGCTGCTGAAACGCAAGCCCGATACGCGCCTGCTGATCGTGGGCGACGCCTCGATGGCGCCGGAGGAGCTGTTCGCCCGCCGGGGCTCGATCGACTACCTGGCCGAGGATGCTGAGCCGAGCCTGGTCTGGCTCCAGCGCCTGCGCGACCGGTTCCGCCATACGGTCTGGCTCAACCCCATCCCCCAGGAGAGCTGGGGTGGCGCCTATGGCAACTTCACCCTCCACAAGATCGCCGAGGTCTTCCGCATGGAGGACCTGACCCTCGGCGGGCTCAAGCGGGCCGTCGAGTATCTGAACGGGCGTTGAGCATGGAGGACGACGCGATGCAGAAGCGGCTCCTCATCGTCGAGGACGAACCGGCGATCCTCTTCGCCCTCGAGCTGTTCTTCGGCCGGCAGGGCTTTACGGTCGATACGGCCCGGGTCCAGGAAGAGGCGGAGGAGCTGCTGGCCCGAGAGCACTATGCCGTGGTGATCGCCGACCTGCGGCTCAGCGGCAGCTCCGGCACGGAAGGGCTGGAGATCATCTCCGCCGTGCGACGGATCGCGCCGGACACCAAGGTGATCCTCCTGACCGCCTATGGCTCGTCCGAGGTGGAGCTGGAAGCCCGGCGGCGCGGCGTGCACGCCGTCCTGCACAAACCCCAGCCGCTGCCGACCATCGCCGAGGTGGTCTCAGAGGCTGTGAAGGAATCGCGGGTCCGAGATTGGAAGGCGGAGGGCGGTAACAAGGCGCATAATAGATGTGAGGTATCCTAAAGCGTGCGCGGTCAGGGGCCACATCGTATCCGACGCGAGCTAAGGCAGCGACAAGCGGTCGAAAACAGACTTGGACAGGGGAATTACCCTCCTTTTCGCCGCGAGGCCCTGACCTTTATGCCGATGCGACGCAGCCCGCGCCCAGCGAGAGGGTGCGCATCAGGTTGTGGGCAATGGCGAACCAAAGCAGCACCGCTCGGGCCTTGTGCAGGCCTCGCACTAACAGACGTTGCAGCCCGCGGTTGCGAGCCAGAGCGTTGACACATTCCACGCTCGACGCCCGCTGCTTGTAGATCTCTTTGGCCTCCGGTGTGCCCATGCGTTGGCGCCACTGCGCGATTGCCGGTGAATCGGTCGACAGAGGCACATACGGATCGCGCGTCTTGTCCTTCGGCTTGGCGACCGGCGCATAGACCGTGGTGCCCAACTCGCTGGCCTTCTCGATATCTTTCAAACCGGCAAAACCACCATCGACCAAGCTCTCTGGCGGAATCACTTCATAGCGCTCTTCCAGTTGCTCCAGCATCGGCACCAACTGACCCTGATCGCTGCCGCTGTTGCTGACATCCACTCCCACCACGATCTGCGTCTCGGCGTCGACCGAAAACTGACCGTTGTACGCTGGACGAAATCCTCCATCCCCCATCTTCATCACCCGTGCCTCGGCATCCGTCGTCGACACCCGCGCCTGGTCTTTCTTCTCCGCTGGCTTCTTGGCCGCAACCTCTGCCATCTGCGCCAACGCCGCCTTGACCCGATGCTGGCGGTCCTCCGCCGCGCGCTGCCGGGCTGCCGTCTGACGACGATTCGTCGCCTCCGGGTCTTTCTCCAGCTCCTCGCGCAGGCGTTCACCTGCTCCTGTGCCTCTTGTAGACAGCGCTCCAGACTCGATTGACGCCGAAACGAGGCCGCACCGGCACTGGCACGCACACGGATGCCGTCCTGCGACACACGGTTCAGTGTCACCAGCTTCTGCTCCATCAACACCGCCACGCTCTGCGTCAGCACCTGATCGAGAAATTCCTCGTGCTGCACCCGAAAGTCCGACAAAGAGTGGTCGTTCACCGATACACCCCCCAAGATCCACCGATACGCATCGTGTTGAAGCGTCAGACGCTCCAGGCTCGCGCGCTGCCCACGCCCTCAATCGTGCGTACAACCATAAGGCCATGTAGATCCGCGGGTCGATGGCTGACGCCGCACCCCCCTCCACCGATTGCACCTCCGCGTACAGAGGGCTCAGATCCAGGACTCCACGAACTCCCAGACGCACGCGCAACGTGATCCGGCGGCAGAAGACTTTCCAGGTCCACGCGCAGTTCCATCTGCGACCGTTAGAACCACCAAACGAGGAACCCCTTTCGCTTTGCGGCTCAGCACTCACTTCCGGCGCAGGATAGGGAACAGAGTGTCGCTCATGCAGTAAGTATCTCATGGATACGCTCCGCTACGAACCGCTTACCGGGATTTTTTCACAGGCTCTCAGCCCTCTTGCAGGACGCCTGAGGAGCCGGCCGGCTCTCTCCACGGCGGGAGATCGAGGGTCAGGATCGCGCCGCCCTCGGGACGGTTTCCCGCCCGGATGCAGCCTCTCTGCTCTTCGGCGATCCGCTGGACGATCGACAGCCCCAGCCCGGTGCCGCCCTTCCGGCGGGTGAAGAAGGGCTCGAAGATCTTCGCGAGGTCTTCCTCCCGGAAGCCTGTGCCGGAGTCCTGGAACGTGCAACGGACCCAGGCGCGGTCGCCTTCCACGACCTCGACCATTTCGACGAGCACCGTCCCCCCTCGCGGAGTGTGCTGGATGGCGTTCTGGATCAGGTTGGTCAGCGCGGTCACGAGGCGCGGGCGGATCATGCCGACGGCCAGCTCCGGATCGCCGAGCCGGGTGGTGAGGTGGACCCCCCGGGCATCAGCCAGGGCCTGGCAGTCCGTGACCGCCTGGCAGATGACCTGCGCGAGCGAGCCCCGGCACAGATGTCCGCCGAACGGCTTGCCGTACTCGAGCAGCTCGGACATCAGCTCGGTCAGCCGGGTGGTCGGCTCGCGGAGATAGTCGAGGGTCCGGCGCAGCTCCTCGTCCTGCGGCGAGACGTCGAGGGTCGACAGCATGGCGTCGAGGGTGGCCGAGATGGCGAACAGCGGGTTGCGCACCTCGTGGGCGAGCCCGCCGACGAGATGGCCCAGGGCGCCCATGACCTGCAGCCGCGCCCGCTCCTCCTCGGCGCGCCGTCTCTCGGTCACGTCCCGGAAGCTCCAGACCCGGCCCACGCCCTGGCCGCCGATCCGCTGCGGCTGCGAATAGCGCTCAAAGACCCGGCCATCCTTGAATTCCAGGACGTCCTGGCTTTCCGCATCGGGCTGCGCGTAGAGCTCCCGGACCCTGTTGACGAACACCTCGGGTTTCGCGAGTTGGTCGAGAACGAAGGCGATCGCTTTTTCGTCCTCCCCGGACTGCAACAGCTCGTCCGGGATCTGCCACATCTCGGCGAACCGCCGGTTGAAGGTGACGATCCGGCCCTGGAGGTCGACCACCAGGAGGCCGTCGGCCGTGGATTCGAGGGTGGCCTGGAGGAGCGACAGCGACTGCCGCAGGGCCGCGTTTGCCTGCATCAGCTCTTCGGAGCTCAGCTCCATGGAGCGCTCGAGCATCGCGCGGTCGGCGTCCCACTGGCGGTAGGCGGCATCGACCGCGTCGAGCAAGGAGCGGCAGGGCTCGGGCACCGCGTCCTCGCTCCCGAAGTGACTGCGGATCTGCCGCGCCAGGAGACTGTGCCTGCCCTTCATGGATCAGCGCTCCACCAGGGTGGTGATCGTCATGGTCTGATTGTGCAACTCGCGCTTCGCGTCGGGCCTGGGCCGAGCCGTGCAGCGTGCCGGGCGGATGGAATGACATAGGAGTGTAACACGGCCAGGGCCAAGCCGGGAGGATCTGCTCAAAGCACAGCGGGCTCCCCTTCGAGGTTCTCCGATGTTCTACGTGCTACAATTGCCCGTTGCTGGAGGATCTCATGGAACAAAGAGTGAGCCTGCGGGAAGTCAATCAAAATCTAACCCGCTATGTGAAGGCCGCGGAGGCCGGAGAGCGGATCGTCATTACCCGACGCGGCAAACCCGTGGCGCTTCTCTCTCCATTGCCCCGGCAGGAGCGGTCTCTAAGCGCGGCGCAGGAAGCCGCATTGGAACGCCTCCTCAACCAGAGCCACCACCTCGGCGGCCGAGCCCCTTCGCGGGATGAGCTGCATGAGCGTTGAGCGACTCAGTCTCGATTCCAACATCCTGTTCTATACGGTCGACGCGGATGCCGGAGAGCAGCAGGAGAGGGCGCGGGAAATCGTGCGGCAAGCGGCCCTGGGCGACTGTTTTTTGACCCTGCAAACGCTCTGCGAATTTTTCGCCTCGACGACGCGCAAGGGCAAGCTGACCGCCGCCCAGGCCGCAGCTCACGTCGAGGATCCCTTTGCGGCACCAAAGAGGTAAAGTACGTAACGCTTCAAGCGACGAATCTCCCCGGATGTGATAAAAGTGCGCCGCCATGACGAAGCGGGAGAAGGCGCGGCGCATCCTTGCGATCCTGGACGAGCTGTACCCGGAGGTCGACATCCCCCTCGACCACCGAGATCCCTTCACGCTCCTGGTGGCCGTGGTCCTTTCGGCTCAGACCACGGACAAACTGGTCAACCAGGTGACGCCGGACCTCTTCGCCCGCGCCTCGACCCCGCAGCAGATGGCGGCCCTGGAGGCCGTCGAGATCCAGTCGCTGATCCGCAGGATCGGCCTCTCCGGTGGGAAGGCGAAGAACCTGAAGCGCCTCTCGGAAATCCTGGTGGCCGAGCACGGCGGGCAGGTGCCGCGGACGCTCGAAGAGCTCGAGAGGCTGCCCGGGGTCGGCCACAAGACCGCCTCGGTGGTCCTCAACCAGGCCTTCGGGCTCCCCGCATTTGCAGTGGATACCCACATCCACCGGCTGGCCGCCCGCTGGGGCCTATCGAACGGCAAGAGCGTCGAGAGGAACGAGAAAGACCTCAAGAAGGTCTTCCCCGAGGAGACCTGGGGAAAGGCCCACCTCCAGATCATCTACTTTGGCCGTGAATATTGCCCGGCCCTCTACCACGACCTGGACGTCTGCCCCATCTGCTCCTGGGCGGCGAGCCGGACACGGAAGGAGGCGGAGCGGCGCCGCAACCGGGACCTGCGGCGGCGGGCCCTCACCTCGTAGTCCTTGCGCTGTTTGCTACTGCGAAACGCATGCACTATGATGAAGACTGAGGAGCTTCACGTATGCCATCTCTCCAGATACGCGATCTGCCCGACGACGTCTATGAGGCACTGGCGTTCCGAGCACAGGCCGAGCACCGAAGCCTGGCGCAGCAGGCTATCGTGGAGCTGCGCCGGATCCCCGAGTTCACGGCGAGAGAACGCCGGCGCGAGATCCTGAAGAACCTGAAGGCGAGGATCGAGACAGAGCCGCTGAGCCAGCTCTCCCCCGCGCCCGAGGGTCTCATCCGCGTGGACCGGGAGCGTTGACGACCCGCGCGGTTCTTGACGCCTCCGCTGCCGTGCGCCTCGTCCTGAATGGGGAGCACGCATCCTATCTGGCCACGAAGCTCGACGAGGCGTCCATCGTCTCTACTCCAGATCTCTACTGCTCCGAGGTCGCAAACTCGCTCTGGAAGTACATCCGTGGAGGCACTCTTCCTCTGGACCTTGCCCTTACCCGGTTTGAGGAGTGTATGGGGCTCGTAGACAGCCTGGTTCCCGAACGCACGCTGGCGCCAGAGGCGTTGGTCGCGGCCGCCCAGGGCCGGCACAGCGTCTACGACATGATGTACGCAGTCCTGGCACGCCGGTTGGGTGCAACCGTGATTACAACGGATCGCGGCTTTGCCCTCAGGCTCCGTGAAATGCAGATTGATACGTGCTGTCCACTGCTTGAAGTCTGACAAATTCCCGTGGTGTCTGTTTACCGCCGTCGCGGGTCGACGGGGTTTGGACCCAACCTGACGCGCGATGCTGGCGACAGGTAAGAATGCTATAGTATGTATGCCCCGGCCATGACATGGGAAGTATCATGAGTATTGAAGGAAATCGGCTTCTCTCTCTTATCGAATTCGCTCAGCAGTCCGCGCGGTTGCGGGGCAAGCCACCTACTTCCGTTGCCGCACACGGTCTTTTCGCTCTCTACGAGCACGAGATCCGAGGGTTGCCGGGCATCCGGATAAACGTCAATGGCTCCGAGAGCGAGGACGAGGTTTGGCTTTCCGTTGAGCGACTGCACGAGACAAGGCCGCCGGATATTACCAGCGCGGTGCTGCGACCCTGGGTGCAGATGACGCAGGGGCCAACGGAAGAGCCGCGGCTACGGGAGGCCGTGGACGGCGTAAGCCTGATTGCAGCGGGCACGCATTGTTCATCGTCCTAAGACCACCTGAGCAAGGCAAACCTGTTATCGCCCCCAAGACGACGGTCATGCTCCCCGACTACGACAAGTCCGCCCTGGTCAAGGCCCAGTTCGTCACCTACCTCGACACGAAGTGGCGCCCCTGGGCCGAGGAGGAGAAGTTCCGCCGCAAGACCATCCGCCTTTACTCCCAGCTCTTCACGCTCAAGCAGCAGCTCGAGGGCGGCATTGTCGAAGCGCAACTCGAGCTCGTCTGGGGCGTGGGCCTCGGCATCTGGAACTCCAATGGCGCTACCGTGAGCTATCCGGTGGTAGGACGTCTGGTCGAGATGTCGCTCAACCCCGTGACGGCCGAAGTGGAAATCCGGCCGCGGGATGTCGATGCTCGCATTGAGGTCGACTGGTATGCATCTGTCGACAACCCTGGCGTTGCCGATCTGGAGAAGGCGGCGAAGGAGTTCTTCGAGAAAGCTACGACAACCTTTTCACCGTTCGACCGCGGCACCTTCGAGCCTCTGCTTCGCACGGCGGTTACCAACCTCGACGCGAACGGTATCTACTGGCCAAACGAAGTGCCGGCGGAAGACCGGACGCTACCCAAGGCGGACGACAAGCTTAAAGTCACCGACACATGGGTGCTCTTTGCACGTCCGCGCACCAACAGCCTGTTTCTGCAGGACCTGGAAAAGCTGAAGAAACAAGCCGAAGAAGCCGAGGCCTACCCGCCTGCGGTGGCCGCAGTCGTGACCGACCCGGACACCACCAACCCGGTCGTCGAACTGCCACCCTTCCGTGGTGTCTCCGCCTTATACCACTCCGAGCCCAGCACGAGCGGCAAGAAGGCGCGCGACCTCTACTTCCCCAAGCCCTTCAACGACGAGCAGGTCCGCATCATCCAGCTGTTGGATATTTCCGATGGCGTCGTTGTGCAGGGTCCGCCTGGCACGGGCAAGACGCACACCATCGCTAACGTCATCTGCCACTACTTAGCCGAAGGCAAGCGTGTGCTCGTGACCTCGATGAAGGACCCGGCATTGGGGGTGCTGCAGGAAAGCTTCCCGAAGAAATCCGCCCGCTCGCCATTTCGCTGTTGACGAGCGAACAGGAGGGCATGAAGCAATTCGAGCACGCCATCCAGAAGATTGCCTCCGAGGTGCAGGGCCTCGACCGCGGAAGCACCGCAAGGGCCATCAACCATCTTGAGGAATCCATTGATGCCCTCCATGGCAGGCTTGCCAGCATTGACCGTAAGATTGGTGAATGGGCACAGAGGAACCTCGCCAAGATCACGCTTGAAACCGAGGAGATCGACCCTCAAGACGCGGCGCGCGATGTGGTCGGGAATCTCGGACCAATTCGAATGGATTCCCGACACGCTTGGAATCACTCCCGAGTTCGCCCCGCAGTTCTTGGACGCGGATGTTATGCGGCTACGGGAGGCAAGGCGTGCTCTAGGCCAAGACATCGACTACCTCGATGCATCGCTGCCGCAACTCGTGGAGTTTCCTGACTCCAAGACGCTGCTGGGAGTCCACCAGGACTTGTCCCAGTTCGAAAAGCTGAAACAGAGCGTGGAGAATGGCGACGTTCCGGCGCTCGCCGATTCGACCCAGGAGACGCTCGTTCTCGCTCAGCAAACCCTCACGCACATCGAAGCGCTTCAGCGCCTACGCGACGAGGTAGCGCAGGCGCATCGTCCCTGGACGGTCGCCATGCGCGAACGGCTGCGGTGCGGCGGAAACGACAACCTGATGTCGATTCTGGAAGCCCTCGGCGCCGAGCTTGAGCAGGCTGTCGACCGGCGCAAGGCATTTCTTGAGCGGCCGGTTACCACCCCCGCAGGCATCGAGCTTGATATCGAGCTCGCGGAGGCTGTGGGGAATCTCGCCGAGGGCAAGAGCCCCTTTGGTCTGAAAGGACTGTTCGGCAGGTCCGCGCAGAAGAAGCAGTTGGACAGTATTCGTGTTCTCGGCAATCCACCTGCCAATACCGAGAGTTGGAAGCATGTCGCCGAGCATCTGGCGTTGTTGAAATGCCTGCGTGAGCTGGCCTTGCGCTGGAACGCTCTTGCCCACGAGCTTCGACTTGAAGTCGTGCCGGGGGACAAGCCGGAAGACGGCCTTGCCGCCGCCCAGGACTACGCCCTTTACCTCAAGGTGAAGGCTCTAGTGAAAGCGGAAAGCGAACTCTGCGCCGCGGCTTCTCACGTTTTCCCCAACTGGGCTCATGTTCGCGAGGTGGCGAATAACAAGCAGCGACTCGCTGAGCTGGAGAAGGCGCTGCGGCACCACCTCACCAAGAACCGGCTCGCCAATGTCTGGGTTCACAAGGAGCGCTTTCAGAAGGTACTGGAAGGCCGCACCGGCCGCGTCATAGAGGACATTCGCCGGTTTCTCGCCGAAACGCTGGGTAATCCTGAGATTGAAGACGCCCGGATGCAGGCCGAGTGGTCGGCGCTGATGGCGGAGCTATCCCGCGCGCTGGGCCTGGGCACGCATCTCGCCGCCTTGCGTGAGGTCTGCGACAAAGTTGAGGCTTCCGGCGCACCTAAGTACGCCGCATCGCTCAAGCGGCCACTTGAGGGCACGGTGGACGGTCTTCTGCCGGACAACTGGCGCAGCGCTTGGCGCCTGAGGCGTCTGGCCACCTATCTCGAATCGATTGACGCGCAAGAAGAGCTGAAGAGGCTGGCGAAGGAGCGCCACGAAGTGGAGAGCGATTTGTCGCGCGCCTATCGTGACATCGTGGTGAAACGAACATGGCTGAAACTCGCGGAGAACGCTTCGCCCAGCATTCGGGCCGCCCTGCAGGCTTATCTCAACGCTATTCAGAAGATCGGCAAGGGCACCGGCAAGCGCGCGGTGCGCTATAGGCAGGATGCGCGTATGGCAGCATCGCAAGCGAACCCCGCAGTGCCGTGCTGGATCATGCCCCACTACCGCGTGTCCGAATCACTTCCTGCAGAATTGGGCTGCTTCGACCTCGTCGTCATCGATGAAGCGTCGCAATCAGACCTAACGGCATTGCCTTCCTTGTTACGGGCGACAGAAGGTGCTCATCGTCGGCGACGACAAGCAAGTCTCCCCCGAAGGCGTCGGCCTTGAGGAGGAGAAGATTCGCAGCCTCATGAGCCGCTTCCTAGGGAACCAGGTGGAGACCTATCGGCCGCAGATGTCGCCGGAACGCTCGATCTATGACCTGTTCAAAGTAGTATTCGCCAAGAGCGCGGTGATGCTGAAGGAACATTTCCGCTGTGTCGGCCCAATCATCGAGTACTCCAAGCGCGAGTTCTACAACCACGAGCTACGGCCATTGCGCCTGCCGAAAGCTTCCGAGCGTCTCGACCCGCCCCTCATTGACGTGGTCGTGGAAGACGGCTACCGCAGAGGCGACGTCAATCTCCCCGAGGCGAGGTTCATCGTCGATGAAATCAAGGCGATCGTGGCTGACCCCAACATGGGAGGCCGCTCCATCGGGGTCGTCTCGCTGCTCGCGGACAAGCAGGCGCGGGAGATATGGGAGAGGCTAATCCGATGAAGTCGGGCCGGAGCTCATGCAACGCCATCGCATCGCGTGCGGTGATGCCCGCACGTTCCAGGGCAAAGAGCGTGACATCATGTTTCTTTCCATGGTGTCAGCGCCCAACGAGGTGGGCGGGACGCTCGCCGGAATCATGTATGACCAACGGTTCAACGTAGCTGCTTCGCGCGCAAGGGACCGGATGTATCTGGTGCGCTCGGTAGGCCCGGAACACCTCTCGCAAGCGAACCGCCTGCGGCGCAACCTCATCTCACACTTCGCGACACCCTTCGCTCAGGATGAAGTACGCACGCACGACTTGCGCAAACTTTGCGAATCACCTTTCGAACGTGAGATATACGACGAGCTCACGCAGCGAGGCTACTGGGTGACGCCCCAAGTAAGGGTCGGGCAGTACCGTATCGACATGGTGGTGGAGGGACACAATGACGCTCGGCTGGCGGTCGAGTGCGACGGAGACAAGTATCATGGAGCAGACAAATGGGCCGACGACATGCAACGCCAGCGCGTCCTGGAACGCGCCGGTTGGGCGTTCTGGCGGTGTTTCGCCTCCGCCTTCATCCGTCGGCGGAAGGACACGCTGGACAATCTTTTGAAGACATTAGATGAGCGAGGTATCGAACCGATGGGCGCCGAACGAGCGCCGAGGAGTGTGCATACCGAGCGCCGCGTCGTATGTTCTCCCACTGGGCCGGCGGTTGGTCAAGACATCGTGATGCCTGTTGAAATTGTCGAGAGCACTCAGGTATCGATTTCTGACGCACCGCCGGCACGAACCAATTCAGTAAGGGAGGATGCACCTCCAGCAGAGGTTCGGTTGCAGCCGTCGACTGGAGACGGAAATCCCTTTAGCATTGCACGACTGACCGTTTATTCGGTCAACTCGCGAGATGCCGACCTGCCATTCAGCAGGTATGTTGAATATGCAGGCCCTACTGGGAATGACCCTCGCAGCATCAACCAGCAGGGAGTCTCGGAAGGCATTGTCCGGATCGTCGAGGTCGAAGGTCCAATGGTTGCAAAACGAGCCTACGACATTTACCTGAGGGGCTGCGGCATCAAGCGGCTGGGCCCTGAGCTCAAGAGCACTATGAACAAGGCTCTTTACCATGCCATTCGACAGGAACATGTCATTTGCGAAGATGAGACAGGTAAGAGCGGCATCCTTTTCTCCGTGGTCAGAATGAAGGGGAGCCCTCCGATCAGATTGCGAAGCAGGGGGCCGCGAACATTCGAGGAGATTCCACCGAGCGAACTGAACGTTTTGGCAAGGTACTTGGCGGAACGGCACGGTTTGGCATTTGGTAGTGAAGCCCATCTGCGTGCGGTCTTGGAGTTCTTCGATCTCAAGCGGCTGACCACGCAAGTCGACACGAGATTGAAAGAAATCCTTGAGAGGAGTTTTCCATACGTGGATGAGTTCTTAAGCGGCTCGGCCGGCCGTGATGCTCCTGCTTGAGAAGCGCCGCCAGCAGAGGAGCTGCGAGAGAACCACAGTTCCCTTCGTCGCGAGTCATGGGCGATGGACTTCGTCTTCCCGGCTCGCCCACCACTTCAGCTTCGCCTCAACTTCGGAGTGCTCCGTCCAGCGGTTTTCGGCAAGATCTCGCTCCGCTTCCTCCACGGCTCGTTGAAGCTCCGTGCGCACGACATTGCTCTCGATGGCCGGCCGCTTGGACGCTTTCGACATAGCCTCGCCTGAGGGCTACCGAGGGATCAGGTCGTCTGGGGTGATACCGAGACCCTTGAGAATGGCCCGAAGCGTCCCGGCCGGGAGATCGCCTGGATGTCTGGGAATGACCGCCGATCGATTCTGACTCGGGTTGTGCCAGATCTCGTGACTCCCCTTGCTCTGGCGTATCAGCTCGCAACCGAGCCGCCGGAGGTGGCGGGTCAGCTCTCGGTAGGTCAAGCGGGTACGAGGACCGGGACACGCCCCGGAGCAGTGACCGTCTCAATACCCGACGGCAGTTGCTGGTTGGTTTCAACCATCACTGCGATGAGGTCGTGCGCCACGTCGGGGGCCAGCCGAAGAATTTCCTGGACGCTGTCTGCCTGCACCACGAGGCCGGGTAGATCCGGGCTCGTACCCAGGTACGGCCCCTCAGGAAGCTGCTCGATGTCCAGAGTGATCTTGTACATACGTTCCTACCCCCCCGCTACATTCTACAGCCCTTCCCCGGCATTTAGTCTCGAAGCATAAAGGATCGCAATGGGAGTGTCAAGGGAGATCGGACCTCACGCAAAAAGAACTCGCCGTCGCCGATGCACGGGACAGAGTTGGTGCGATCCGGCGGCCCCGTTCCATAGGCGGGTCAACCGCCGGGCCGTTGACGAAAGCCGGCAAACGCCATAGGGTGGCACCAAGCGTAAACAAAGCAAAGGGAGGTTACTCGGCATGGCACGATTCTCGGGTACTGCGGACAACGGGGACATCAATGTGGCTCTGCATCTGGCCATCAAAGCTGCTCAAGAGGGGCTGGGGTCAGATTTCGCCACCTGGGTACTGCTCGTAACCTATGGGGCAAACGGGGGGTTCGCCGGTCAGAACGACCTGACGGTAGAGATTGAAGCTTCCGTTCCCTAGCGCGTCCAGGGCGTCTACTTCACCGGAAACGCCATCAACCCACCCTGAATCGTCGAGACGACAACAAGATCTCCGGCGAGGGCCGGAGAGCCCGCGATGCCCCACTGGTGGGCTCCGGGGACCTCGGGCAGCGGGTAGCGGCGGAGGAGCTTGCCGGTCGCGCGGTCGAGCATCGAAAAGCTTGCGACGTGCTGGATGAAGTACGGGTCGCCGCCGGCCGCGCCGGCGAAGATCCGGTCTCCGACGAGGAGCGGTGTGCCGAACGTCCAGCCGTAGACGTCGGTGCGCCAGAGCACGCGGCCGTCCTCGGGTGCGATCGCGCTGACCCGGCGCAGATCCGATGAGCCGATGTAGAGCACGCCGTCGGCCAGGACGGGCGTCGACTCCAGCCACGATCCCCAGAAAAAGGTTTTCCATAGCCGCTCGCCGGTCGCGAGCGCGAGCGCGTAGAGGCCGCCTCCCCGGTTGCCGATGAAGACCCGGTCGCCGGCAATGAGCGGCTCGTCCTCGATCTCCACTCCCGTGTCGTGCTTCCAGAGCTCCTTGCCGGTCGCGCGGTCCAGGGCGTAGACGAAGTGATCGGCGCTGCCGAAGACGACGCGATCACCAGCGATGGCAGCACCGCCGCGCACGCGGTCGCCGGTCGCGAAGCGCCAGCGCCGCTGGCCGCTCGCCGCGTCGACAGCGTGAAAACCTCCATCCCCCGCACCGACGTAGACGACGCCGTCCGCGAGAGCCGGCTTCGCTCCGTGCCAGTCCCAGTTGAAGACCGCCGGGTGCCCGAGCACGCGCGAAGCGCGCGAATCCCCGAGATCGTAGCGCCAGACCTCCTTGCCGTCTTCGCGGCGCAGCCGGAAGAGATAGCCGTTGTCGCAGGTGAAAAAGACGGCGTCCGCGGTGACCAGCGCGGTGCCGAGGATCGGCCGACCGGCGGCGACCGCCCAGAGGATCTTTCCGTCGCGGGCGTCGACCGCGTTGAAGACGCCGCCGGTCGTGCCGATGTAGACCTTGCCGTCGAAGACAGCCGGCGAGGCGAAGATCTGCCCATTGAGACGGGTCTGCCAGGCCGGTCCCGGGCCGGCCGGGACATCGGGAATCGGCGTCGGGACCGGAAGCTGCGAGACGCGATGGAAGGAGGCCGGGCTGTTGGGCCCGGGGTAGGTCCCTTCGAGCCGGTCTTCGCGGAGCCGCAGCGAGAGGGCAAACCCTTCGGCGACGACCTGGTCTCCCTCGCGCCGCACGGTGCCCGGCGCCTGGAGGCCGAAGTAATTCGCGATCGGCTGGGTGAGGAAGAGCTGGAGAGCGCCCTCGGCGTCGCGCCGGAATTCGAGCCCCACCTCGATTTTCTCCCTCTCCGTTCCGGCGGTGCCGAGCCAGAGGCCTTCGACCGGATCGCCGGCCGGTTCCGCCGCGGCCGGGCCGTTGGTGATGAAAATCAGCAGAAGAAATGCAAGCACAGACTCTCTCACCGAGGCCTCCTTGACACCCAAGCAGGGCGCAGCGACGAGCTGGAAGAGATACGGCGAAGGCGGGCCCGGGTTTTCAGGACCGGACGCTCAAGGAATCCTTCGCAAACTCGGCGACCGGCCCTCACTTCCTCGCCGCCAGATACGTCCGCGTCTCCATCGCCACCACTCCGGAGAGCAGCAACAACCCCACCAGGTTGGGGAAGGCCATGAGGCCGTTCATCACGTCGGCGAAGGACCAGACGAGTTGGAAGCCGCCGCTTCCTGGATGGCTCAGCACCCAGCAGCCGAGGAACGAGGCGGCGATGAACGCCAGGCGGTAGGGAAGGATGGATTTCGCCCCCAGCAGGTACTCGATCGCCCGCTCGCCGTAGTAGGACCAGCCCAGGATCGTCGAGAACGCAAAGAGGGCCAAGCCGATCGAGACGACGACTCCGCCCGAGGTCCCGGGCAGGCCGGTGCTGAAGGCTTCCACGGTGAGGGGTGAGCCGGTGAAGCCCAGGCCGGTCGTTGGATCGACTTTCGTCCACGAGCCGGTCGCGATGATGACGAAGCCGGTCATGGAGCAGACCACGATGGTGTCGATGAAGGTCTGCGTCATGGAGACCAGGGCCTGCGAAACGGGGTGCCGCGTCTGGGCCGCGGCCGCGGCGATGCCGCCGGTGCCCAGGCCGGACTCGTTGGAGAATACGCCGCGTGCCACGCCCATGCGTACCGCGGCCATGAGGGTCGCCCCGGCAAAGCCGCCCACCGCGGCGGCCGGACGGAAGGCGTCCTTGAGGACGTAGACGAAGATCGCCGGCAGGCCCCGCCAGTTGATCGCCAGCACCACGAGGGCCCCGGCGATGTAGAAGAGGATCATCACCGGCACGAAGAATTCGGTGAACCGGCCGATCGATTTGATGCCGCCGAGGATGACCATTCCGGCCAGGACGGCGATGACGGCGCCGGTCCAGAGCGGCGGGACGCCGAACGAGCTGCGCAGCGCGTCCGCGACCGAATTGGACTGCACCATGTTGCCGATGCCGAAAGCGGCGATGGCCGCGAACAGGGCGAAGAGCCACCCCAGGGTCTTGCCGAGCGGTCCGCCCACGCCGCGGGCGAGGTAGTACATGGGGCCGCCCGCCATTTCGCCGCGCGGATCGAGCACCCGGTACTTCACGCCGAGGACAGCCTCCGCATACTTGGTCGCCATGCCCACCAGGCCGGTGATCCACATCCAGAAGAGGGCCCCGGGCCCGCCCACGGAGATCGCGGCCGCCACGCCCGCGATGTTGCCCGTGCCCACGGTGGCGGCAAGAGCCGTCATCAGGGCCTGGAAGTGGGAGATGTCCCCCGCTCCTTCCTCCTTGCGCTTGATCAGGGCGAGCCAGAGCGAGTGCCCGAGCTCACGGAACTGAAGCCCGCGCAGGAGGAACGTCAGATAGAAGCCCGTCCCCACCAGCAGGACCAGCATCGGCCAACCCCATACCCAACCGCTCAGGGTCCCTACCCATGCCTGGGCGTCGTCGATCCAGCCTGGAGCGCTCTGTTGCATTCCCCTTCTCCTTTGGAAGTGCCGAAAACCGGGAGACGGCCGATTCTACCCCAGGAGCTCCTCTGCCTCGCCCGTCTGAAGGCCCTCTCCCCAGCCGCTCTCGCCGGATGGCATAAACTCCTCCGCACATGGCCGAACCGGAAGCCCTCCCCCGCCCGCTGGGACTGACACATGCGACGGCGATGGTCGTCGGGACCATCATCGGCGCTTCGATCTTCGTCCAGCCGTCGGAGATCACCCGCCACATGCCTTCGGTCGGCGGCATCGTGCTGGTGTGGCTGGCCGCGGGCGTGCTGACGATCTTCGGCGCGCTCGCCTGCGCCGAGCTCGGCTTCGGCATTCCCACGGACGGGCGGGGTCTACGTGT
The DNA here is from genome assembly GCA_963842525.1 of uncultured Holophagales bacterium. Lineage (GTDB taxonomy): Bacteria > Acidobacteriota > Thermoanaerobaculia > Multivoradales > UBA5704 > UBA5704. Next base: position 639,306 of record CAWJGT010000003.1, on the reverse strand, counting down.
TCCTGCGCGAGGCGTACTCCCCCGCCGTCGGCTTCCTTTGGGGCTGGGCGATGTTCTGGAGCATGCACACCGGGATCATCGCCGCCATCGCCATGGTCTTCGCCCGCTATGCAGGCACTTTCGTGCCGATGAGCGACCTGGGCCAGCGCCTCACTGCCGTGGCGCTCATCCTCGTGCTTTCGCTCGTCAACTATGTCGGCGTGCGGCACGGCGGGCTGGTGCAGAACCTGTTCACCGGCGCCAAGCTCCTGGCGATCGTGGCGCTCCTCGCGGCAGGGCTGCTTTGGAAGGGCGCGGCGCAAGGAACCCCGGCAGCGCCAGCGCCGGACCCGGCGACGGGCGAGGGTTTCATCCTCGCGCTCGTCGCGGGCCTCTTTGCCTTTGGCGGCTGGCACATGGTGACCTATGCCGCCGGCGAGACGAAGGATGCAACGCGGACCATCCCGCGCGCGCTCCTCTTTGGAACGCTGATCGTCACGGCGTGCTACGCCGGCCTGAACGCCATCTACCTGCGCGTGCTGCCGCTCGACGCGGTCCGCGCCTCGACGCGCGTGGCGGCCGATGCGGCGGACGTGCTCCTCGGCGGAGGCGGGGCTTCGCTCATGGCCGTGCTCGTCATGGTCTCGACGTTCGGCGCCGTCAACGGCATCATCCTAGCCGGGCCGCGCGTCTACTATTCGATGGCCCAGGACGGCCTGCTCTTCAAGTGGCTCGGCACGGTCCATCCCAGGTTTCAGACGCCGCACCGCGCGCTGGTGCTCCAGGCTCTCTGGGCCTCGATCCTCGCGATCACCGACACCTATCGAGCGCTCTTCACGCGCGTCATCTACACCGAATGGATTTTCTTCGCGCTGATGGCGGCCGGCCTCTTCCGGCTCCGGCGCCGGCCGGACTACAAGCCTGCCTGGCGCATCTGGGGATATCCGCTGGTGCCGGCGGTCTTCGTGGCGGCTTCCGCCGTCATCGTCGTCGTGCAGGTCCTGGCCGAGCCGGAAAACAGCGCCTGGGGCCTCGGCCTTGTCCTGCTCGGGCTGCCTGTCTATGTTCTATGGGCCAGCCGAGGGGGTGATCGTCATGCCGATCGTCGACTTCCATAACCATTATTACCCGCCCGAATACCTCGACGCCCTGGGCCCGTCCGGCAGCACGCTCCGGATCACGATCGACGGCGACGGCAACCCGGTCGTCCACTACCCGGGCGACTACAACGTCATCGTGCCGGGCCACCGCGACATTTCCTATCGGCAGTCGGTGCTCGACGAGCAGGGCGTGGACGTCCAGGTCATTTCGCTGACGACGCCCGGGACGCACGTCGAGGCGCCGGCCGTCGCGGTGAAGCTGGCGCAGATCACCAATGACGCGTTCGCGCGGGTGCGCTCCGAGCGTCCGCAACGGTTTATACCCCTCGCGACGCTGCCGCTCTGCGATCCGCAAGCCTCGGCCGCGGAGCTCGTCCGCGCCATGGATCAACTGGAGCTGCCGGGCGCCATGCTCTTCAGCAACGTGAACGGCGTCGGGCTGAACGACGAGCGATTCTGGCCGCTCTATGAAGCCGCGAACGAGCGCGACGCCGTGCTGATGATCCATCCCACCTATCCGGTGGGCGTCGAGGCGATGTCGGAATACTGGCTGATGCCACTCAACGGCTTTCTGTTCGACACCACGCTCGCGGCGTCGAAGCTCGTCTTCAGCGGCGTCGTGCGGCGGTTCCCGCGCATCCGCTGGGTGCTCGGCCATCTCGGCGGAACCATTCCGTATCTGGCGGAGCGGCTGGACCGCGGATACCGCGCGTTCAAGGAGTGCCGCGAACATATCGATCGGCCACCGACCGAATATCTGAAGCAGCATTTCTACTATGACACGGTGAATTTCAACCAAGGAGCGCTGAAGCTGGCCATCGAGTTCGCCGGCGCCGATCGCATCCTGGCCGGCAGCGACTATCCCCACCAGATCGGCAGCATCCCGCTGATGCTCGAAGCCATTCGAGCGCTGCCGATCCCGGACGAAGACAAATCGGGGATCCTCGGCGGCAATGCCGCGCGCCTGTTGCGCTTGCAGGCCTGATTCACAATGCGCTTTGAAGACGGCCTCCGGGCAACGCTGGAAGCTCACCTCGCCCGGTTCGAGCGGCGGAGCGTTCCGATCGAGGAACGACGGCCGGCCGCGGTGGCTGTCGTGGTCGTGCCCGATGCGGAGGGCCGGGCCTGCGTCGTGCTCACGGTCCGGGCGTCGGGGCTGAGCCGCCACGGAGGCCAGTGGGCCTGCCCTGGAGGCCGGCGCGACCCGGGGGAGACCGCGGAAGCCGCCGCCCTCCGTGCAGCTCGAGGAAGAGGTCGGACTGAGCCTGCCGCCGGAGCACATCCTCGGCTGCCTGGACGACTACCCGACGCGCTCGGGGTTCGTGATCACGCCGGTCGTCGTCTGGGGGACACCCGATGCCGTCCTGCGCCCCGATCCGCGCGAAGTCGCCTCGGTCGAGCTCCTGCCGATCGAAGACTTGACGCCGGAAAGGGTCGTCCTCCAGCCCGGGACTCCGGGCGGCCCGCCGGTCCTCGCCCTGTCCCTGCCGCCAAGAGGCCTCCTCTACGCGCCGACCGCCGCCGTCCTCCACCAGTTCGCCGAAGTTGCCGTGCACGGCCGGGACACCCGGGTCGCGCACTTCGAGCAGCCGCGGTTTGCCTGGAGGTGATCCAGACCGGCCAGCGGATGAACCTCCTCGCTGGAAGGACGGTTCGCAACCCGCAGAGAGCGGCGACAGATGCGATCCGGTCGATCGAGACTCGGCCTTGGTAGGCGCCTGACCGCGCCACGGATGGTCAGGAGTGCCCTGCGGACGGTTCTGAATGGACAAAGAACCGTCCGAAACGCAGATCGAATCATCCGGAGGGCATTGCGGACGGTTCTGAGTCTGCAGCGAACCGTCCGGAACGCACTGCGAATCGTCCGAGGCCCGCACAACACCGTCCGGAACGCATTACGGACCGTCCTGAGCGGACAACGAAACGTCCGGAGCGCATTGCGAAACGTCCGAAGTGCGCTGCGGACGGTTCGAAGCGGGCAACGAACCATCCGGAACGCGTTGCGGAACATCCGGAACGTGCTTCGCACCGTCCGGAACGCACTCAACATCGTCCTGAGTGCGGTCCACACCGTCCGCTGCGAGACCAGGAAGCGCCGGAGACCGCTCGACCTCGGCCGTCCTCCGCTCGTGTTGTAAAGCCAGGAGGACACCATGACTCGCAGCGAGTACGAAGCGCGCCGACGCGCGCTCCAAGAGCAGGTCCGCGCCGACATCGCGCTGATCCAGGCGGCCCACGAGACCCGGATCCGTTCCCTCGAGCGCCTCCGGTAAGCCGCCAACGAGGGAGACACATTTTACCCCAGTCCGACCCAAGCCGCAGGCACGCCATCCGGGGCAGAAGAAAGCTCTGGCACCTGCCTGCCGGCATAGGCGGTCGGCCGGTCACCGTCTAAGCCGACACACCCCAGGAGTGGTCCGATCCTGTAAGCGCTTCGGCAGAAGACCCTTCCAGCCCTGAGGCCGCACACGCCGCGGCAGCCTTACGGCCGATTTTCGACCGGCTAAGCTCCTCTGCACCTTCGTCAGATGCGTCTTAGGCGGTCAGATTCACTCTCCTCGGGCGAGAGAACCTTAGAACCCTCAGTGACTTACGCCGACGCTGTCGCAATCCCGAAGCAAACCGGACCATCCCATGACCCGATTACATAGGCGGTCAACCACTGAGTCGTTGACGAAAATGGTTGAGCACCGTAGAATCGCTCTAAGCGTAAGTAGGTCAACCACATAGAAGTATGTCGATGCACCTTGTCTTCGCGGATGTGGAAGTCGGAAGCAGGCCCGAGGCAAGTTGGTGGCGGGATGGGTAGAAGTTCATGATGAGGTTATGCGGTGAAAGTAGGGACTTTATGGAGGCGTTTTCCAGTTATCGTGAACTTATCAGGTTCATACGGACTCAAGTCGATAGGCACAGCGAGAATCTTGCACGAGCCAAGGTGCTCATTGCACTTTATCGGAAGTTGCTCAACCGAAGCGGCGAGCAAGAACCTGTCGATACTTTCTCTGATATCATTAGGTCAGCGGTGGTGTTAGTGCACGCTACTCTGGAAGATTTTCTTCGCTCGATCGCCATGATATTGCTCCCTTTCTCTGACGAAACAACGCTCAAACAGTGTTCCTATCGCTGGTTCTGGCGGATCTGGTCGACCGGAAAAGTTTTTCCTTGGAAAATTGGCTGCTCATAGAGATAAAACTGTCCTGGAGCTGATCCAGAGGTCGGTACAGGAGCATCTTCTGACGACAACCTACAACGACACAACCCAAATCTGTACCGTTCTGGCGGGTCTAAATATCGACGCCGCCGTGGTTCGTCACACATTCACCGAGCTTGACGAGTTAATTAGGCGTCGCCATCAGATCGTCCATCGAGCCGACAGAGTTTCACCTCAAAGGGATGCCAGCGAGGGAGTCGAAGCTATCACTGCGGGAGAAGTAGAGCCTTGGATTGACGCAGTGCAGGAGTTCATGAAGGCAATTCTCACCTTAATCGCGAACCGCTCCCAACCAGGGCGGCCCGCATAACCCCACGCTTCACCGGACGACTGGCGTCGCCGGTGAGCTTTTGATTGTTAGCCGAATAGGGACGTTCTAAGATGCCGTTTACGGATTCCCAGGAAGCCATGGAGGCCCTGCTGAGTGGCTACAAATTTTCCGGTTCCACCCTGGAGAAGTTCGTTGAAATCCACCAAGAAGAGGATCAGCATCTAGAGTATAAGGATGGGAAGATTACTAACAAGGGCAACAGTAAGGAGGCAGTCAAAGCCATCCGTCAAGCAATAAGTGGCTTCGCCAACAGTGAAGGAGGAGTACTCATCGTCGGTGTTTCCGAGCCGCCCAGAAAAATCTCAGCGTGTCTGCAAACGGGTAATGAATCCCTGGATAAGTGGGTGGAGGGGCATTTACACGATATGGCTCCCTTCCTTTCACCTTTACCCCGGATACACGTTGTTGATTATCCTGCTGGGCCTGTTGTGGTAACTGCGGTGAGGAGAGCGCCGGCCCTTGTCCCTTGTGTAGAGGCAGGGCGGCTCAAGTACTTCTTGAGGCTCAATCAGTCTACCCTACAGGCGCCCGACTTCTTGTTGTCCGATCTCATTCTTGGCAGAAAGCAGCAACCTACCCTTGATGCCGCTGTCTCCTTCGAGCAGCCACCGCCCTCGTTGAGGGAGCCCAAGAGCAACGTCGAGGTCCACGTGGCAGTCGATAATATTGGATTGGTGACCGCAGAGACTCTTGATGTGGGTATTCTCTCTTGGGTTGTCAACGACATCGGGCCCGAGATCAACAAGCACCTCCTCTCCTATGTAGAGCACCCCGAAAGGGTTCATGTAGGTGATTACGATTGGGTTTTAAGACACTCGATCTGTAATCCGAGAAATCCGAGGACAGTAAAGCTTTCACCCTTTGCAAAGGCTGTCTTCGAGACCAATTCGCTAGTGCTCTTGTTTTCCGCAGCACAGCTAGAGGTGACAGCAGCAATCTATGTAATTGCCAAGGACTCATCGCCTGTGTGGTTTGAGTGCAGCTTCAGATGTGGCAGAGCAGTCTGACAGACCCTACATAGATAAGATGGTGACAAAGCGGGCGCTAAATCGCAGGGTGCAAGTTAAGGTCGAGGACATTTCAAGACAAACGGCTCACTCGGCCCCTGCACCGGACTGCTGACGCAGCCGGTGAGGGGCAGCGGCGTTACTGCGTCAGAGAAGACGGAGATCTCGCAATGCCAGACCCGGAAACAATGAAGCTACGTGAACTGCTGGATCTAATAACGCCGAAGCAGTTGTGGGGGATCGGCGGCCGGGAATAGGTGCCTGGGGTTTCTTGGGGAGCCCCGAGTATTGGCGGTCGGCGCCGGAATAGGTGCCTGGGGTTTCTTGGAAAGCCTTGAGGTCCCGGCGCCTGCGGTCAGGCTGCATTCACCCTTCCGAAGCACTCGGGCAATCCTCGCGGGACACACCGAAAGAGGAGCGAACGCGAATTTTCCCGCGGGACGTCAGGATCTGGAGCGGACTGGAGGTATTGTGGGCGCAACTCTGCCCGACCAAGCAGGCATAGGCGGACGGGCGCTTTGAAGGTTGGTGGCGACCGGCCCGGCTTACCCGGGCACGGGAATGAGACCGCGGGGTGGCTGATCGCTGACGAACGGCAAGATGAGGTGGAAAGCTCCCTACCGGAAACCGTGCATTCCGATCTCCAGCCTTGAGCTTGTCCGCCGCCTCCCGGAACGCCGCCACGAACCAGCCATAAGCCTCGTAGAGCTCTTTGCGGACCTTGCGGCTGAAGGCGTGAAAGAGCGGGGCAGGAGATATCTTGGTCTTCACCGGCTGATCAGTCGGCTTCTGGCGCAAGATCGCCTTGACTCCCAGAGGCTGGCAACCGGCCTGCTCTCTCTGGGCCGCCGCTTCAGCCTCGATCTCGGCGATCAGATCGGCGATCTTCGCTCGATACTGCTCCGGCGTGAGATGCGTCCAGCAGGGTAAGGGCTCGAACCGCAGGGTCTCCGTTTCCGCGAACTTACGCGCACTGAAAGACTCTCCCCGTATGTAGGGACGCTGGGAGCACTGCCGTGGCTCATCGCCGCGCTGGCAGGCATTTGCGTCCGCAACGAGGCGATCCAGGCGTTCCTCCAGCAGCAGCCCTTCCATGGCCGCAACCGCGCCAGCAACGCCACGAAGCCGGCGCCGTCGTCTGTTCCCGCCACCTCCGCAGGCGATCCGCCCGGGCTCCCTCCCCCCAAAGCCAGGCGGCGGCGCAGTGTCGCAGCATCCCTCCAGATGCAGGCAATCAGCCCGTATCCATCGCAGAGACCGTCACCGGCGCCAGCGTAGATCATCCGGCGCAGCTCAGCGTATCCGGTACAGCGAAGCGTATCCGCGGCAGAGAACGCTATCCGCCGCAGATAAGCTTATCCGGGCGCAGAATAAGCTGTATCCGGCGTAGATAAGCTTATCCAGCGCAGATAACGCTATCCAGCGCGGCCAGGCTTATCCGGAACAGATAACATCCTCTGCCGTAGACACGCCTATCCATGCCGTCCAAGCTCATCCGTGCCGCTGCAAGCTTATCTGGAGAAGCTACCAAAATCGTGCCGGGAGAGCCTCCTCTACGCGCCGACCGCCGCGGTCCTCCACCAGTTCGCCGAAGTGGCCGTGCACGGCCGGGGCACCCGGGTCGCGCACTTCGAGCAGCCGCGGTTTGCGTGGAGATGCGCTACACCACACCCTGCACGGCTCCTTCGCCACACCCTGGCTCCCGGAGACTACGACATCCGGACCGTCCGGACTCGAAAGTCTCTGGCCGAAGAGTTTCTCCCTGGGACCGCGGGCGTCTCGCCCGCCCTCTCCTCACGCTCGGGCCGGCGTCGGGTTGGCGGCAACGCCGCGGTCGATGAAAGTCTGTGCGGGCGAGACGCCCGCGGTCCCAGGGGCCCCACCACGCCCAACAGGAAACGAATGAACGGAATGTTCAGCGTCTCCTCGTACATATTGAACATCTTCTGCCGCTGCAGCCCGTGCGCCATGGCCATGTCGCCATGGTCGCTGATGCGGACGATGAACGTGTCGTCCGCGAAGATAGCCGGCCGTCTTCAAAATCTTTGCAAGGTTTTGCAGGTTGCTGGGCATCCCCCGCTGGCGGCGCTCCTTGATGTTCAAGGCCAGCGACGGAACGTTCATGGTCGGGGGTTGGTCGAAGGTCATGTCCTCGTAGATCCCCTGCTCCGTGCAGGCTCGAGGAGCTCATGCCCCTTCCATGTCCGGCCGCCAGGGGGCGACCTGGATGTTCTTGAAGCGGTCGAGGACCACCTTGCCCGCGGGGAGGCCGCGCGGCTTGCTCACGTCGGCGCAGGTGCAGGTATGGACCGAGACCCGGCCGCCTTTGCGGGCCTTGGAGTAGCCGGCGGCTAGAGAGGCGGCGAAACGCTCGGTCTCCTTCGGCAGCCGATCGAGCCCCTCGGGGTTGCGCACCACCACGTGCGAGCCCGACTCCCCCGCCACGTGGAACCAGAAGTCGCGCGGCGCCGCGAGCTTCAGGGAGAGGATGTCGTTGTCCTCGGCGGTGCGGCCCACGAGGACCGTCATGCCGTCCGGCGACACGAAGCGGCGGGCGATGGACCGACCCTGCCACATCCCCATCTCGGGATCGGGCGGCGGAGGGGGCTTGCGGGTCATGGCGTGGGTTGAGTAGGGTACGGCAAAGAGTCGACAATGAATCCTACGGCAAAGCTCCCGAAGGGGATGCAACAGGCGGTCGCGGACCTCACGGCGGCTCAGAAGATGCTGGCCGACGCGCGCCGGACCCTGGCCCGGCTCACCAAGCCGGGGCACCCGACCCACCTCGTCGATCCGGACTGGCAATGGGCGCACGAGCTGATGGAGGCCCGGCGCGCAAAGCTTCTCGCCATCCCGGGCGTGGTCGGCCTGGGCCTGGGCTTCCGCCTCCGCGCCGGAGCGCCTACGGGCGAGCCTTGCCTGACCGTCTATGTGCAGCGGAAGCTTTCTCTCGCGGAGCTGGCGGCTGCCAAAACGCCCCGGATCCCCAGGACCGTCCGCTCCGGCAAGCACCGTCTGCCCGTGGACGTCATCGAGCTCGGCACGATCCGGCGCCAGGTCGGCGGAGGCGACAGCCTCGGGCAGATGGACGGCGGCGAGCGTGGGACTCTTGGCGCGCTGGTGACGGACCTCGACGCGCACGACACCGTAGCCATCACGGCCATGCACGTCTCCACCTTCCAGCAGTTCCCGACCGGCACCCCAGGAGCCACCCCGGCGCCCCGATTCGTCTCGCCGATGCCTGGCGCCAATCAATTCGGCAGCTTGCGGCAGGGGACGATGACCGGAACCGACGCGGCCAAGGTGTCGCTCGACACTCAGCAGCCGGCGGTCACGGAGCTTCCCGACGATCGGGCAAATCAAGGGCTGGAGGCCCATCACGTATCCTGGAGACCAGGGGACGACGGTGAAGATGGTCGGAGCGGTCTCGGGATTCCAGGCGGGCTACATCGTCAATCCCATCGCCTCCATCCCCACCGAGAGCCTGGATGCGGCGATCCTGGTCAACATCTTCACGCAGGGGGGCGATTCGGGGTCCGCGCTGGTCGACCACCAGGGCCTGCTTCTCGGGTTCCTCGTCGGCGAAGGTGGGCCGGCGCTCAGCAACCTGCGCGTGTTCACTCCGGCGAGCCTCGTCTTCGCGACGCTGCGCTGTGACATTCCGACCACCTGAACAGGAAGAAGGGAGTACGCATGAGGGCATGTTGGAAGGCAGGGTCTGCGATCGCGCTGGTCCTTTGCAGCGCGACCGCGGTGCAGGCCCAGAGCTGGACGATTACGATCGGGGCCGACAAGAAGATCGCCTCGACGACGTTGCAGCAAGGCAAGGTCAACCTCGTCACGCAGGATCAGGCCACGGTCACCGTGCAGTGCCAGGGTGTCGACTGTTCCCAGGCCGGCCTGGGGCTCGTGCTCAGCGGCGCACTCACCAACCTGGGGCCGACCGCACAGAGCGCGACCAGCGCGGCCTTCGTGGTCCCGAAGTCCGGAGTGAGCAACGGCACCAGCCTCGCCGTGTCCTTTGCAGGAGCCAACATCGGCTCCTTCCAGGTCGGGCCCGACAGCGGGCCCGGGGCCGGCGGCACGACGACGGGCGGCACGACGACGCCTCCGAGCAGCGATCCGACCCTCGCCCAGCTTCTGGCTCTGACCTGCCCGGGCAACTATGAGGCCGGCTACGACGAGAAAAAGAATGAAGGGGAGATCGTGGTCACGCCGCTCGGTGTCGTCCTGGTCTCGGGCCTCGATACCAAATTCGACGAGAACGACACCTTGAAGGTCCGCGTGGTGGCGGACAAACGGTTGCCTGCCATGAAGGCCGAGAGGACCTCGGCCTTCCGCAACGTGACCTCGGTGCAGATCCTCGGCGCCGGCGAGACGGTCCCCACTCTCACCCGGCAGGGGGGTCTGGTGCCGGATTGCGAAGTGCGGGAGTTCACCCTGGAGAACTTCGCGCCGGGACAGGGCAAGGTCCAGATCTCGGTCCTCCAGCAGACGCAGCTCACACCCACCGGCAGCTTTGACTTCAACGTCAATCCGCTCTACACCGGCATGCTGACCCTGGGAGCCGCCCGGACCGACCTCGTCAACCCCGGCTTCAAGCTCGCCACGGTCGGCAGCCAGACGGTCATCGCAGCCGGCGAGGAGGGGGACCAGGATCTGGTCTACACCCTCTTCTACACGCCGTTCGTCTGGGGCAAGAGGGACATGCAGAAGAGCGTCCCCTGGTTCAAGCGCCTCAATCCGACGATCGGCGTCGCGCCCGAGGACATCACCGAGAACGCCTTCGCAGGAATCACCGTCGACCTGCCGGCAGGGATCGCCCTGACCTACGGCCGGCACTTCCGGCAGGTCCAGGTCCTCACCCAGGGCCTCACGGTCGGCTCGCCCTTCTCGGGCACCGCGGATACGATTCCGACCGCCAAGGAGTGGGACGACAAGAGCTTCTGGGCTATCTCCATCGATCTGCGGGCCATGGCCCAGGTGCTCCGCGCGGCCCTGGGCACCGGCGGCGGCAGCTAGCAGCAGGATGACCGGCGGGCGGGCTTCAGGGCACCCGCCCGTCCAGGATCGCGCAGATCTTGGCGGTGTCGATGTTGCCTCCCGAGACCACGCAGACGACCTTGCGGGCGTTTTCGACACCTGCCAGGGCCGCGGCCACCGAGGTGGCGCCGGCGCCCTCGGCGACGACGCGGTTGCGCTCGATCAGGAGGCGGACGGTGGCGGCAACCTCGGCGAGGGGGACGACGAGCGCTCCCGCCAGCAGGCGGCTGACCAGCGGCCATATTTCGGGCATCAGGCTCTTGCCGCCGATGCCGTCGACGAAGCTCGGCCGGTATTCGGTTTCCTGGGAGCGGCCCGCCGCGAAGGAGGCCGTGAGCGGGGTCGCGGTGTCCACCTCGCAGCCATAGACCCGGACCTCGGGGCGGAGCGCCCGGGCTGTGGCGGCGATGCCGCAGGAGAGCCCGCCGCCGCCGAAGGGCACCAGGATCGCGTCCACGTCCGGCAGGTCTTCGAGGATCTCCAGCGCGACCGTGCCGTTGCCGGCCATCACCGCCCGGTCCGCCACGGGGTGGATGAACAGGCCGGGGAGCCCCGGGTCGCCGTGCTCGGCGAGGACGTGCCACCAGCGGTCGAAGGGGACCCGGAGGACTTGGCCGCCAAGGCGCTCGATGGCGGCGAGCTTGGTCGCCGGAGCATGCTCAGGCACGATCGCCGTGGCCGGGATTCCCATCTCCCGAGCGCTCCAGGCCACGCCCTGCGCCATGTTGCCGGCGCTCACCGTATGGACGCCGTCGCGCAGCCGCTCCGGACCGGCGAGGCGCATGGCGTTGGTGGCGCCCCGCAGCTTGAAGGAGCCGATCGGCTGCAGGTTCTCCAGCTTCAGCCAGATCTCGGTCCCCGCCGGCCCCTCGGCGTTCAGGCGGACCAGGGGCGTGCGCAGGGCCGCACCCCGCAGGCGCTCACGGGCGGCGAAGATCTCGTCGAGAGAGGGAGCTTCGAGGTCTCGCATGAAACATCAGAGCGGAGCCGCGAGGATGGCCTTCCAGAGATCGAGGCTCGTCCAGTCCTGCAGGAAGCGGCCGTCGATGAAGATGCCGGGCGTCCCTGGCACCTTCAGGTCGTTTCCGAGCCGGACGTCCTCCGCGACCCGGTCGAGGTGTTTGCGCTGCGCGACGCGCTCGGCAACGGCGGCCCCGTCCAGGCCGGCGCTCTCCGCCAGCTCCGCCCAGCGTCCTGCCGCCACGTCCGCCTGCCGGGCGAAGAGGGCGTCGTGCATCTTCCAGAAGCCCTCCGGTCCTCCCAGCTCCCGCGCCGCCTCCGCGGCGTAGGCGGCCTCGCAGGCGTTGGCATGGAGCGTTCCCGGAAGCTGCGGGTTGCAGTCTTTGTCGAGCGGGAGGTGCTTGAAGACCAGCCGCAGGCGGTCGCCGTAGGAGGGCTGGATCTCGTCTTTGAAAAAGCCCGCGAAGCTCCGGCAGGAAGGGCACTGAAAGTCGCTGAAGACCACGATGGTGTGGGCTGCCGCGCCGCCGCCACGCACCGCGTCGTCCGCGCGCAGGGGAATCTCCTGCCGGGGGTTGCGGACATGGAGATACCGCATCAGGTCGGTGTCGCCGCGGAACTGTGCGGCCTCCGCCTGGAAGTAGCGGACGAGGAGCCACTCGTTCCAGAAGGCGGCCACCACGAGCACCAGGAGCAGGCCCGCGAGCCCGAGGCGCGCCGGCGGCCACGCCGCCTCGCCGGCGGGCCGCGGACCCCGCGGCCAGAGCTTCCAGGCGAGCCCGAGCAGGACGAGGTTGATGACGTGGACGAGGGCGCACCACCCGCAGAACGCCCCGACCTGGAGGAGCATCACCCCGAGCAGGAACAGGGAGAAGAGGGCGCCCAGGAGCTGCAGGGCGAAGATGGGCACATACCAGGCGCGGCCGGCCCGGTTGGGGCGCCCGACCGCCAGATACCAGAGGGCGATGGCGCTGAAGTAGATGAGCCCGGCGAAGGCAGTAGGGATCTGCCGGGGGAGCATGGCCCAGGAGCTCTGCAGAACCTGGTCGCAACCTCCGCCGCTCATCTCGCAGACCTTGCGGAAGACGGCCGGCCCACCCTGGCCGCCCGACAGGTGGAAGCTGGTCAGAGTCAGGCTGATCCAGGCGCCGAGGAGGGCCAGGATCACCACGAAAACAACACGTTTGTCCCACCCTGACGCCGGCCTGGGCCGGGCGCTCTCTTGCGCTTCATTCATGCCGAAATCCTCGCCCGAAAAATGCGGCGCGATGGTAGCACATACGCCTCCGGCGTCGCCTCGGCAGTTGACGAGAGCCGGCTAACTTTGTATACACGGCAGTCTATTTTCATCTGATGTTGGATGTCGGTAGTGGAGGATGGCTTGAGGAAGACCGTTGAGATGCGCGACCGAGCGAGGTCCCTGGTGGAGCTTCTCCAACGCCAGGCGGCGGAGCGGCCGGATCGCGGCTACATCTGGCTCGCCCAGGGGGAGGAGGTCGCGGCCCGGCTGTCCTATTCCAGCCTGGACCGGCGCACCCGTGCCATCGCAGCGGCCCTGGTTGGTGCGGTCCCTCCCGGGGAGCGGGCGCTCCTGCTCTATCCCCCCGGCCTGGAGCTCGTGGCGGCCTTCTTCGGGTGCCTCTACGCCGGCGTGATCGCCGTCCCCGCGTATCCGCCGCACAGCCGGCGCCCGGACCCGCGGCTGCGCAGCATCGCGGTCGACTGCCGTCCCCGGGCGGTGCTGACCACCGCTGCTCTCCTGGCCCGGCGCGAGGCCCTCGTCGAGCAGATCCCCGAGCTCGCACCCGCGCTCTGGCTCGAAACGGAGCCGCTGGACGAGGGCGATCCGGGCGGCGGGTATTGCACACCGGGGCCTGACGACACCGCGTTCCTGCAGTACACGTCCGGTTCGACGGGCACGCCCAAGGGCGTCGACGTCACCCACGCCAACCTCCTGCACAACCTGGAGATGATGCGCCGCGCCTTTGGCCAGACGCCGGAGTCGGTCGTCGTGGGCTGGCTGCCGCTCTTCCACGACATGGGGCTGATCGGCAACGTGCTGCAGCCCTGTTACGTCGGGTCCGACTGCGTTCTCATGCCCCCGGCGGCGTTCCTGCAGAAGCCCGCGCGCTGGCTGCGAGCGATCCACCGCTTCCGCGGGACCACCAGCGGGGGTCCCAACTTCGCCTACGACCTGTGCGTCCGCAGTCTCGGCTCCAAAGCGGGCCCCGAAGCTCGGGAAGGGCTCGACCTGTCATCGTGGAGCGTGGCGTTCAACGGTGCCGAGCCGGTCCGGGGCGAGACTCTGCGGCGCTTCGCCGAGGCCTTCGCGCCCTGCGGCTTCCGCCGGGAGGCGTTCTTCCCCTGCTACGGCCTGGCCGAGGCCACGCTCCTCGTCACCGCGGCTCCAGGGGGCGAAGACACCACGCCGGTGAGCTGCGGCGCTCTCCCCATGGGAGACGAGCTCCGCATCGTCGATCCGGAGTCGGGCGGCGCCTGTGCCGGCGAAGAGGTCGGGGAGATCTGGATCGCCGGGCCAACCGTGGCCGCGGGCTACTGGAACCGGCCCGCGGAGACCCGCGAGACGTTCGGAGCCCTGCTGAACGATGGCAGCGGGCCGTTCCTGCGCACCGGGGATCTCGGATTCGTGCGGCACGGGGAGCTTTTCGTCACCGGCCGTCTCAAGGACCTGATCATCCTGCGCGGGCGCAACCACTATCCCCAGGACCTGGAGCTGACCGCGGAGCGGTCCCATCCGGCCCTGCGCACCGCTGGCGGAGCGGCGTTCTCCATCGACGAGCAGGGGGAGGAGCACCTCATCCTTGTCCACGAGGTCGAGCGCCGGCTCCCTCTCCAGACGCGCGATCTTGCAGCGATCGCCGATGCGGTCCGGCGGGCCGTCGCCGAGGAGCACGGCGTGCGCGTCGCCGGTGTGGTCCTGCTCCGCGCGGGGACGATCCCCAAGACCTCCAGCGGCAAGATCCGCCGCCGCGAGTGCCGCGCCCTTTATCTCGCAGGGGACCTGGAGGCGCTCTACCGGAGCACGGACCGGCCAGGATCCGCGGGACGGCTGCTCACCCGCTTCGATCTGCTCGCTTTCGATCCACCGGAGCGGAGCGCCGCGCTCACGGTCTGGCTGCGCACGGAGATCGCCGGCCGCGCCGGGGTCGCGGCGGAGCGGCTCGATCCGGAGGCTACGCTCGCCGCCGCCGGCCTGGACTCCCTGGCCCTCTTCGATCTCCAGGCGCGGCTGGAGGCGGATCTGGGTCTTCCGCCCTCCGGCGCCTCGTTGGCCGATCTGTCGATCGCGGCGCTGCGGGACCGCCTTCTCGAAGGTCTGGCGGAGACAGCGGAGGACGGAGGTGATGATCTGCAGTCCCTCGTCCCCGGCGAGATCCTCGGCGACCACCCCCTCTCACCCGGCCAGGAGGCGCTCTGGTTCCTGGAGAAGCTCGACATCTGTCGAAGGCATCTTCCACATCGCCGCCGCCGCCCGGCTCGGAGCCGATGTGGACAGCGGCGCCCTGCTCCGCGCGGCGGTCGCGCTTTCGGCACGGCACCCGGCTCTGCGGACCACCTTCGCGGAATCCTGCCAGCGGGTCCATGCGAGCCTGCCGCCGGATCTGGAGGAGGAGGACGCGACGGCGTGGAGCACGGCGGAGCTGGACCAGGCCCTGCGGCGCGAGGCGCGGCGGCGGTTCGACCTGGGGCAGGGCTCGCCGCTGCGCATCCGGATCTTCATGCGCCCCGAGGGCGAGAGGGTCCTGCTGCTGGTCCTCCACCACCTGGCCGGAGACTTCTGGTCGCTCGCGGCGCTGCTGCGCGACTGGGCGGCCCTGTATGCCGGCCGGCTGCTCCCGGACCTCTCCGCCGCGTACACCGATTTCGTCCGCTGGCAGCGGCGCCTCCTCGCCGGGCCCGCCGGGGAGCGCCTGGAGCACTATTGGCTCGCCCGCCTGCGCGGCGCGCCGCTGACGCTCGACCTTCCGGCCGACCGGCCGCGTCCGCCGGTCGCCGCCCACGCTGGCGCCCTGCTCGGCCTGCGTCTCGATCCTGAGATGACCGGGCGGCTGCGAGGGCTCGCCCGTGCCCACGGGGCCACCCTGTTCACGACACTCCTGGCCGCCTTCCAGACCTTGCTCGGTCGCCTCACGGGGCAGGAGGATCTCCTGGTCGGCTCCCCCACCACCGGGCGGCGCGACCGCGATCTCGACGGCGTCGTCGGGTACTTCGTCAACCCGGTGGTGCTGCGGGCCGACCTGGCCGGCGACCCGCCGTTCGCGGCGCTCCTGGCGAGGTCCCGCCGGTCCGTGGCCGAGGCGCTGGCGCACCGCGACCTCCCGTTTGCGCAGCTCACCCGGCGGTTGCAGCCGGCGCGCGATCCCGGCCGGCCGCCGGTCTTCCAGGTCCAGCTCGCGCTCCAGCAGGCCGCGCCCGGGCAGGAACCGGGGCTGGCCGCCTTCGCCGTGGGGCAGGCGGGAGCGCGGATCGAGCTGGAGGGGCTCGTCCTGGAATCCCTCCGGCTGGACCCCGGCACCGCCCAGCTCGACCTGACCCTCTTTGCCGCCGAGGTGGGGGACGCCCTGGTGCTCTCGTGCGAGCACGACACGGCCCTGTTCGACGCGGTGACGATCGCGCGGTGGCTCGGGAACCTGCGGATCCTCCTTGCCGCGGCTGCCGCGAGCCCGGAGACGCGGCTCGGAGATCTGCCGCTCCTCACCTCCGCCGAGCGCCACCAGGCGCTGGCCGAGTGGAACGACACCGGCGCGGAAGGAGATTGGGAGGGACCCGTGACGTCCCTGGTGGAGAGCCGGGCTCGCGAGCGGCCGGAAGACCCGGCGGTCGTGGACGAGGCGGGCCGGGAGCTGACCTATCGCGAGCTGAGCGAACGGGCCGGACGGCTCGCCGCGTTCCTGCGCGCCCAGGGGGTGGGCCCCGAGGATGTGGTGGGCGTGCTGGCCGGGCGCACGCCGGAGCTGCCGACGGGCCTGCTGGGCGTCCTGAAGGCCGGGGCCGCCTATCTGCCGCTCGATCCGTCCTACCCGGCCGAGCGCCTGGCCCTGATGCTCGCGGAGACCGCGGCCCCGGTGGTGCTGACCCAGGAGGCGCTGCTCGACCGGCTGCCGGAGACGCGGGCCCGGCCCGTCTGCCTAGACCGCGATTGGGACGAGATCGCGCGCCACCCGCCCGTCCCGGCCGTGGCGGTGGAGCCGGAGCACCTGGCCTACGTGCTCTACACCTCCGGCTCGACGGGGCGGCCGAAGGGGGTGCAGATCCCGCACCGCGGGCTGATGAATCTGGTGCGTTGGGATCTGCGGGCCTACGGCACGGGCCCCGGGGACCGCCGGACCCAGGTTGCAAGCCTCGGCTTCGACGCCTCGGTCTGGGAGATCTGGCCCTGCCTGGCCTCGGGAGCGGCGCTCCATCTGCCGGACGAGGAGACGCGGCTCGACCCGCAACGGCTGGCCGCCTGGATGGCCGCCCGCGGGATCACGGTCTCGTTCCTGCCCACGCCTCTGGCCGAGGCCCTGCTGACCGCGGGGGGAACGGAGATCCCGACCCTCCGCTGGTTGCTGGTCGGGGGCGACCGCCTGCGCCTCCACCCGGACCCGGCCTGCGGCTTCGCGCTGGTCAACCACTACGGCCCGACAGAGGCGTCAGTGGTGACCAGCGCGGGCCTCGTGCCCCCGCGGCCCCGCGGGGAGCCGGGTCCGGCCCCGTCCCTCGGCCGGCCCATCGAGGGCCTGCGGGTCTTTCTGCTGGACCGGTCCGCGCGGCCGGTGCCTCCAGGGGTACCGGGCGAGCTGTGGGTGGGCGGGCCGTCGCTGGCCCGCGGGTACCTGAGAGACCCGGGCCGGACGGCGGAGCGGTTCGCGCCGGACCCGATCGGGCAGACCCCGGGAAAGCGGCTCTACCGCACCAGTGACCTGTGCCGCCACCGGCGCGACGGGAGCCTGGAGTTCCTGGGGCGCATCGACCATCAGGTGAAGATCCGCGGCTTCCGCATCGAGCTCGGCGAGATCGAGGCGGCCCTGGCCATGCAGCCCGGGGTGCGCCAGGCGGTGGCGGTGGTCCGGGAAGGCAGGCTGGTGGCCTATGTGGTGGGCGACGCCACCGCCGCGACACTGCGCCAAGCCTTGCGTGAGCAGCTCCCGGACTACATGGTCCCTGCCGCCCTTGTCGCCCTCGACGCCCTCCCCCTGTCCCCCAGCGGCAAGGTGGACCGCGCCGCCCTGGCGGCTCCGGACCTGCGGTCCACCCGCGAGCACGTGGCGCCGCGCACCCGGGAGGAGGAGGTCCTGGCCGGCGTCTGGGCGCAGGTCCTGCGGCTCTCCCGGGTCGGGGTGGACGACAACTTCTTCGAGCTCGGCGGCGATTCGATCCTCTCCCTCCAGATCGTAGCCCGGGCGCGCGAGGCCGGCCTGCTCGTCACCGTGCGGCAGGTCTTCGAGCATCAGACCGTGGCCGAGCTGGCCCGCCACGCCGCGGCCGCCGGTCCCGGCACGGCCTGCCGCTCCGAGCAGGGGCCGGTCGTGGGCGAGGTGCCCCTCACGCCGATCCAGCGCTGGTTCTTCGCGCAGGGCTTCGCGGACGTCCACTGGTTCAACCAGGCCGTCCTGCTGGAGCCGGCCGAGCCCCTCGACCCCGCCGCCCTGGAGCAGGCCATGGCCGCCGTGGTGGAGCACCACGACGCCCTGCGCCTGCGGTTCCGGCAAGAGGCGGGCGGCTGGCGGCAGGAGAACGCCGCGGCCGAGCCGGTCACCCCCTTCCACCGTATCGACCTCTCAGCCCTGCCGGAGCCACGCCGGCGCGAGGCCCTCGACGTGGCGGCAGCGGCTCTCCAGACCGGCTTCGATCTCTCCGCCGGACCGCTCACCCGTCTCGCCCTGTTCGAATCGACGGGGGCGCTGCTGTGGATCGCCCACCACCTGGTGGTGGACGCCGTCTCCTGGCGTGTGCTGCTGGAGGACCTGGAACGGGCCTACCGCCAGGCTCCCCTGCCGCCGAAGACCACATCGTTCCAGGAATGGGCCCGCCGCCTCCCTGGGAGCGCGGGCGTCCCGCCCGCCCAGGCTTTCATCGACAACCTCGTGAGAGACGAAGCCACCGTCACCTTCGAGCTCACCGCCGAAGAGACCGCGGACCTGCTGCAGACCGTGCCCGCGGTCCATCACAACCGCATCGACGAGGCGCTGCTCAGCGCGCTGGCCCGGGCCGTCGCGGGCTGGAACGGCTCCCCGCAACTGCTGGTGGACCTCGAAAGGCACGGCCGCGAGCCGCTCTCCGAGGACATCGATGTCTCGCGCACCGTGGGCTGGTTCACTACGATCCAGCCGGTCGTCCTGCAGGCGGACAGAGAGCGCTTGCGCAACGCTCCTGGCCCTGGCGGCGCGGCCGACATCAGCTTCAACTACCTGGGGCGTCTCGATGCCGGCTCCGGCCTGTTCCGGCCGGCCCTGGTGCTCGCGGGCTCCACCCGCAGCCCGCGCGCGCACCGGACCCATCTGTTGGACGTCACCGGCTTTGTGGCGGACGGCCGGCTCCGCATGACCGTGGCCTACAGCTCCCGGGTGCACCGCCGGGAGACCGCGGAGCGCCTGGCCGCGGCCTATGCCCGCGCGCTGCGGGAGCTGATCCGGCACTGCCGGGATTGGCGCCGCTCCCTGAAGGACGCCGAAGCCGTCTATCTCCTCTCGCCGCTCCAGGAAGGCCTCCTGCTCCACAGCCTGATGGCCCCTGATTCCGGGGTCTATGTAAACCAGGTCGCCTGCACCCTGCCGGCGGATCTCGATCCCCTTCTGTTCCGGCGGGCCTGGGAGACATTGGTGGAGCGCCACGGGGCGTTGCGCACCGCTTTCGTCTGGGACGGGCTCGACGAGCCCCGGCAGGTCGTCCACAGGAGCCTTTCCCTGCCTTGGCAGGAGCTGGACTGGCGCGGCCTTCCGGCGGATGAGCAGCGGCGCCGCTTCGAAGAGCTGCGCCACCACGACCGGCACACCCCTCTGCGTCTGGACGAGGCACCGCTGTTGCGCTTCTCCCTGGTCCGCCTCGACGGCGAGCCCGGCTTCATCTGGACGTTCCACCACCTCCTCCTGGACGGCTGGTCGGTGGCCCTCCTGGTCCGGGAGCTGGGGGCTGTCTACACCGCGCTCCGGGAGGAGTGGGAGCCGGCGCTGCCGCCGGTCCAGCCGTTCGGCGACTACATTTCCTGGCTGCAAAGGCGGGATCTGTCGCGGGCCGAGCTCTTCTGGCGCGAAGAGCTGGCGGGCTTCGCCGAGCCGACGCCCCTGGGCATCGACCACCCGGCCGACACCTCGGGCGAGGCCGAGCACGCCAGCGTCCTCTCCCACGCGGTGACGGCGGGTCTCCAGGCCCTGGCGGCGCGACACAAGCTGACCCTCCAGACCGTCACCCTCGGCGCCTGGGCGGTGCTCCTCAACCGCTACAGCGGCGAGGAGGACGTGGTCTTCGGCAGCGTGGTCTCCGGCCGCCCGGCCGCGCTGCCCGGTGTCGAGACCATGGTCGGCCTGTTCATCAACACCGTGCCGGTGCGGGTGCGGGTGGACGGCGGCGAGCCCCTCGGCCTCCTGGCTGCAGGGCCTCCAGGAGCGCCGGCTCGCCCTGAACGACTTCGAGCACACGCCGCTGTCCCGCATTCAGCAGTGGAGCGAGGTGCCTTCCGGCTCGCCCCTGTTCGCAACGCTCCATGTGTTCGAGAACTACCCCGCGAGCGGCTCCGGCGGCCTGCGGATCGCCAACCTGCGCAGCTTCGAGGCCACCCACTACCCCGTCACCCTGGCTCTGATGGGGCTGGACCGGATCTCCCTGCGCCTGACTGTCGACCGCGCCCGCATCGAAGAGACCGCGGCGTGGCGCCTGCTCCAGCAATTCGCCGTGCTGCTCGCCGGCATGGCCGAGGCGCAGGAGCGCCGAATCGACGAGATCCCGCTGCTCTCGGAAAGCGAGCGCCACCAGCTCCGAATCGAGTGGAACGACACGGCTGTTCCGGCGGCGCCCGGGGTGATGGAGCTGTTCGAGGAACAGGCGCGCCGCTCGCCGGAGGCCCTGGCCGTGGCCCACGCCGGAGACGAAGGGACGGGCCTCACCTACGGCGAGCTCGCCCGTCGGGCGAACCACCTGGCCGAGCACCTGCGGACGCTCGGGGTCGGTCCGGAGGTGACGGTGGGGCTGTGCGCCGAGCCCACCCCGGAGCTGGTGGTGGGGGTGCTGGGGATCTTCAAGTCCGGCGGCGCGCTGCTGGCGCTGGATCCCGCCCATCCGCCGGCCCGGCTGGCCTTCCTGCTGGAAGATGCGGCGGTTTCGGTGCTGGTCACCCAGGAGCACCTGCTGCCGAGCTTGCCGTCGCATGGTGCGCGGACCGTTCTGCTGGAGGCCTCGCCACAGGCCCGCGCCCCTTCTTCGCTGTTCCCCCCTCTCCCACTCTGGGAGAGAGGACGGGGGAGAGGGCCTCGCCTACCTGATCTACACCTCGGGCACAACGGGCCGGCCCAAGGCGGTGCAGGTGGAGCACGGCATGCTCGCGGCCACCCTCGCCGCAACGCAGCGGCTGTTCCGCTTCGCGGCGGACGACCGCATGCCCTGCCTGGCGCTCTCCACGTTCGACATCTCTCTCTTCGAGCTGCTGTCGCCGCTCCTCAGCGGCGGCACGGCCGTGCTCTTCCCGCTGCGGCCGACGCTCGACGTGGAACGCCTGGTCGATCGCCTGGGGGAGCTGACCTGCCTGCACGCGGTCCCGGCATTGATGCGGCAGATCGTCGAGTCGCTCCGGCGCCGGGGCGCCGCGGCGCCGGACGTGACGAAGATGCGCCTCGTCTTCGTCGGCGGCGACGTGGTGCCCGCCGATCTGCTGGAGGACCTGCGAGAGACCTTCCCGGCCGCCCGGGTGTGGGTCCTCTACGGACCGACCGAAGGGACCATCCTCTGCGCCGCGCACCCGGTGCCGCCGCCGCCCGCGCCGGCACGGCCGCTGCTGGGCCGGCCGCTCCCCGGCGCCGTGCTCCACGTCTGCGATGCGAAGGGAGAGCTGCTGCCGGCGGGGGTGCCGGGGGAGCTGTGGATCGGCGGCGCGGGGGTCACCCGCGGCTATCTGGGGCGGGACGAGCTGACCGCGGAGAAGTACGTCCGGCGCGGCGGCGAGCGGTTCTATCGCACCGGCGACCGCGTGCGGCGCCTGGCCGACGGCACCCTGGAGTTCCTCGGCCGTCTCGACCAGCAGGTCAAGGTCCGCGGCTTCCGCATCGAGCTGGGGGAGATCGAGGCGGCGCTCGCCGCGCTGCCCGGGGTGCGCCAGGCGGTGGTGGTGATCCGGGAAGGCAGGCTGGCGGCCTACGTGGTAGGCGACGCCACGGCCGGCACCCTGCGCCAGACCTTGCGCGAGGAGCTCCCGGACTACATGGTCCCTGCCGTCTTTGTGGTCCTTGACGTCCTCCCCCTCACCCCACACGGCAAGGTGGACCGCAAAGCCCTGCCGGCACCTGAGCAGCAACACTCGGAGAGCTATCTGGCGCTACGGACGCCGGTGGAAGAGGTCCTCGCCGGGATCTGGGGCGAGATTCTCGGCCGCGAACGGGTCGGGGCGAACGACCACTTCTTCGACCTGGGCGGCCACTCGCTGCAGGCGACGCGGGTCATGTCGCGCCTGCGGGGCGCCTTCGGAGTCGAGCTGCCGCTGCGCGACCTCTTCGAGGCCCCGCGGCTGGCGGATCTCGCCGCCCGCATCGAGACGGCGCTCCGAGCCGGCACGGATCTCCCCGCGCCACCTCTGGCTCGGGCACCGCGGGGCGATGCTGTGCCGCTGTCCTTCGCCCAGCAGCGCCTCTGGTTCCTCGACCGGCTCGAGCCGGGCCGATCCACCTACAACATGCCGGCGGCGCTGCGCGTCGAAGGGCCGCTGGATGCCGCGGTGCTGGCTCTGTGTCTCGGCGAGATCGTCCTCCGCCACGAGACGTTGCGCACGGTCTTCGCCGAGCAGGACGGCTCGCCGGTGCAGGTGATCCAACCGGCGGCGCCTTTCGGGCTCCCCGTGGTCGACCTGTCGGGGCTGCCGGAGAGCGGGCGCACGGCGACGGCTCTGGCCGATGAGGAGGCAGACCGTTCGTTCAACCTCGCACGCGGTCCGCTGCTGCGTGCCCTGGTGCTCCGGCTGGGAGAAGAAGACCACGCCATCGCGCTGACGATGCACCACATCATCAGCGACGGCTGGTCGATGGGCATCCTGGTCCGCGAGGTCACGGCCTTGTACGCGGCCATTGCCGAGGGGCGGCCGTCACTCCTGCCGGAGCTGCCGGTGCAGTACGCGGACTTCGCGGTGTGGCAACGCTCCTGGCTGCACGGCGAAACCCTGGAGAACGAAATCGCCTTCTGGCGCCGGCAGCTCGCCGGCCTGCCACCCTCCCTGGAGCTCCCCACCGATCGTCCGCGGCCGGCGGTGCAGAGCTTCCGCGGCGCCTCGCGTCCCGTGCGGCTGCCGGCCGGTCTCATCCGCCAGACGGAGGCCCTGAGCCGGCGCGAGGGGGCGACCCTCTTCATGGCGCTGCTGGCCGGATTCCAGGCCCTCCTGGCGCGCTACAGCCGGCAGGAAGACCTCGCGGTGGGCACCCCGGTAGCCGGGCGCACCCGGGTGGAGATCGAGGGCCTGATCGGGTTCTTCGTCAACACGCTGGTGCTACGCGGCAATCTGACCAACGAGCCCACATTCCGGGAGCTGCTCGGCCGGGTCCGCGAGACTGCACTGGCCGCTCATACGCACCAGGACGTACCGTTCGAAAAGCTCGTCCAGGAGCTGACGCCGGAGAGGAGCCTCGCCCACACGCCCCTGTTCCAGGTGATGCTCGCGCTCCAGAACGCTCCCGTCGCGAGCCTGGAGATCCAGGGCCTGCGCCTGCGGCCGGTGGGCGGCGGCGGGACCACGGCGCGGTTCGATCTCACGCTCAGCCTGGAGGAGCAGGACGGCGGGCTCGCCGGGGTGGCCGAGCACGCCGTCGACCTGTTCGAACGGCACGACCATCGACCGCTGGATCGGAAGCCTCGAGCGGCTGCTCGCGGCGGCGATATCGACACCCGACCGGTCCGTCTTTGCGCTGCCGCTCCTGGGCCCGGCCGAGCGCGGGCAGATCCTGGTCGAATGGAACGACACCCGGCCGGTGTTGGCGCCCCCCGCCTGCCTGCACGAGCTGTTCGAGGCGCAGGCCCGGCGGACACCGGATGCAGTGGCGCTCGTCGACGGTACGCGAGAAATCCTCTATCGCGAGCTCGATCAGGCGGCCGACCGGTTGGCAGCTCGCCTGCGGCACGACGGTGCCGGACCGGAGGTGGTAGTCGGCGTCTGCCTGGAGCGCTCGGCCGAGCTGGTGGCCACCCTGCTCGCGATCCTCAAGGCAGGGGCGGCCTACCTGCCGCTCGACCCGCAACTGCCTCGCCTGCGTCTCGACAACATGCTCGCGGATTCGCGGGCCTCCTTGGTGGTCGGCGATCAGGAGCTTCTGCCTCCTCGCAGCGCTCCGCTGCAAAGAGCCGGCGGGACGCCGGCGCTCCCAGGACCGGAGAACCTCGCCTATGTGCTCTACACCTCCGGCTCGACGGGAGTGCCCAAGGGAGTCGCCGTCACCCATCGCAGCGCCGTCGAGCTGGTGCGCTGGGCCGGCACGGTGTTCGGACCGGAGGAGCTGGCCGGCGTTCTGGCCTCCACCTCGCTGAGCTTCGACCTGTCGGTCTTCGAGCTGTTCGTCCCGCTCTCCTGGGGCGGCACGATGATCCTGGCGCAGAACGCCCTGGAGCTGCCGGCTCTCCCCGCCGCCGGGCGCGTGACCCTGATCAACACCGTCCCCTCGGCGATGACCGAGCTGGTGCGCACGGAGAGCCTTCCGGCCTCCGTCCGCACGGTGAATCTGGCCGGCGAGCCTCTGCAGCGCTCCCTGGCCGATCGGATCTATGCGACAGGGACGGTCGAGCGTGTATGGAACCTCTACGGCCCGACAGAGGACACGACGTACTCGACATTTGCGCGGGTCGCGCAGGTTTCCCGGGACAGCTCCACCGCGCCCACGATCGGCCGGCCCGTCACGGCAACGCAGGCCTATGTGCTGGCGGGGGGGCTGGAGCCGGTGCCGGTGGGCGTGCCGGGAGAGCTGTGCCTCGGCGGCGCGGGACTGGCGCGGGGATACCTGCACCGTCCCGACCTGACCGCCGAGCGCTTCGTCCCAGATCCGCTCTCGGCCGAGCCCGGCGCCCGCATGTACCGCACCGGTGACCTGGTGCGGTGGACGGCCACGGGAGAGCTCGATCTCCTCGGCCGCATCGACCATCAGGTGAAGATTCGCGGCTTCCGCATCGAGCTGGGAGAGATCGAGGCGGCACTGGTCTCCCTGCCCGGAATCCGGGCGGCAGTCGTGACCGTGCGCGAGGACACGCCCGGCGACCGGCGGCTGGTGGCCTACCTGGTTGGCGACGCCGCCGCCGAAGAAGTGCGGCGGTCCTTGCGCGAGCTGCTCCCGGACTACATGGTCCCTGCCATCCTTGTGGTCCTCGACGTCCTCCCCCTCACCCCTCACGGCAAGGTGGACAGGAAGGCCCTGCCGGCGCCGGAGCAGCAACGCCCCACAGCGACCTCTGCTGCGCCGCGCACGCCGGTCGAGGAGGCGCTCGCCGGCATCTGGGCCGAGCTGCTCTGCCTGCCAGCGGTCGGCATCCACGACGACTTCTTCGCCCTGGGCGGCCATTCGCTCCTGGCGGCGCAGGTGACCTCACGCATCCGCCGGACCTTCGAGGTGGACATCCCGCTGCGTCGCCTCTTCGAGCTGCGAACAATCGCCGACCTGGCGCCGGAGGTCGCTGCCAGCACTCCCGGAGCCGCGCCGCCCCTGACACCCCGCACCCGGAAGGGGGATCCGCCCCTCTCCTTCGCGCAGCTCCGGCTCTGGTTCCTGGCCCAGCTCGAGCCGGACAGCCCGGCCTACAACCTGCCGAGCTTCTTCAGCCTTCGCGGCCCGCTCCACTCCTCCCGGCTGGAAGCCGTGCTCGGCGAGGTGGTACGCCGCCACGAGATCCTGCGCACCTCGTTCCCAGAGTACGACGGCGTGCCGGTCCAGCGGATCGCGCCGCCCCGGCCCTGGCAGTTGCCGCTGATCGATCTCGCCTCCCTGCCCCCGAACCGGCGCGCGGCCGAGGCGCGGCGCCTGGCCGAGCAGGAGGCCTGGAGCCCCTTCGACCTCTCGCGCCCGCCGCTGCTGCGCACCTTGCTGCTGCGGCTGTCGGAAGACGAGCACGCCTTCCTGCTGGCGGCCCACCACATCGTCAGCGACGGCTGGTCCCTGGGCGTCCTGCTCCGCGAGGTGGGAGCGCTCCTCGACGGCTCGCCGCTGCCGCCGCTGCCGGTCCAGTACGCCGATTATTCCCTCTGGCAGCAGAGCTGGCTGCACGGCGAGCCTCTGGAGCAGCAGCTCGCCTTCTGGCGTCGCCAGCTCGCGGGAACGCCGCCTGTGCTGGCCCTGCCCACCGACCGACCGCGCCCGGCGCTCCAGGCCTTCCGCGGCGCCCTGGTGCCCTTTGCTCTCCCCGCCGGTCTCCTGGAGCGGCTCCGCGGCCTGGCGCAGCTGGAAGGCGCGACGCTCTTCATGGCCCTGCTCGCCTCCCTGGAGGCTCTGCTCTTCCGCATCACCGAGCAGGAGGACTTCTGCATCGGCTCGCCCGTGGCGGGACGCACCCGGTTGGAGACCGAGCCGTTGGTCGGCCTCTTCGTGAACACCCTGGTGCTGCGCGCGGATCTGTCGGAATGCCCCCGTTTCGACGCGCTGCTGGCGCGGGTGCGCGAGACTGTCCTCGCCGCCCATGCCCACCAGGAGGTCCCCTTCGAAAAGCTCGTCGAGGCCTTGCAGCCGGAGCGGAATCTCAGCCACGCGCCGCTGTTCCAGGTGATGCTCGCCTTCCAGAACGCCATCTGGCGGACGGGAGACCTGCCCGGCCTGTCGCTGCGGCCGCTGGAGCTGGACAGCGTCGCGGCCAAGTTCGACCTCAACCTGATGCTCCACGAGCTGGGGGAGGGCCTCTGGGGAGGGCTCGAATTCGACACCGCGATCTTCGATGCCGCCACGGCCCACCGCCTGCTGGTCCAGTTCCGGACGCTCCTGGACGGGATCGCCGCGGACCCCCTCTGCCCCGTGCCGGAGCTGCCGTTGCTGCCGGCCGTCGAGCGCCACCAGGTGCTGGTGGAGTGGAACGATACCGCGGTGGACCGCTCTGAAGAGACCCTGATCCACGAGCTGTTCGAAGAGTGGGCCCGGCGGACCCCTGGCGCGACCGCCGCCGTCTGCGGAAATGAGTCGATGACCTACGGTGAGCTGGAAGCGCAGGCAAACCGCCTGGCGCGCCACCTGATGAGCCTCGGCGTCGGTCCCGGCTCGCTGGTGGGCCTTCACCTGCGCCGCTCGCTCCACATGATCCCGGCCTTGTTGGCCGTGCTCAAGGCCGGCGCCGCGTATGTGCCGCTGGAGATCGGCCACCCACCCGCGCGCCGGCAATGGATTCTCGGCAGGCTGGAGATCGCCTGCCTGATCACCGAGTCGGCGCAGCTCGGCACCTGCACGGCGCTGCCTCACGTGGTCTGCGTGGACGATTTCATCGGACCGATCGGTCCGATCCGACCGATCTGCCGATCACGCCCCGCCGGTCCCCCGGACGACCTCGCCTACGTCATCTTCACCTCGGGCTCCACCGGCACGCCCAAGGGGGTGATGGTCCGCCACCGCCCGGTCGTCAATCTTCTCCGCTGGGCTCATCGGACGTTCGCCTTCTCCCCCGCCGACCGGGTGCTCTTCGTCACCTCCCTCTCCTTCGACCTGTCGGTCTTCGACGTCTTCGGCCTGCTGGGGGCGGGCGGCTCGATCCGCATCGCGACCGAGGAAGAGATCCGCGATCCCGAGCGCTTGCTGCGCGTCGCTGGCTCGAAGAGCCCATCACCTTCTGGGATTCGGCCCCGGCCGCCCTGGAGCAGACCGTGCCGTTCCTGGCTGGCATCGACCCGCAGGGCCAGACCGGCCCTGCGCCTCGTCTTCCTGAGCGGTGACTGGATTCCCGTGACCCTCCCCGACCGCATCCGCGAACGCTTCCCCGGCGCCCGGGTGATGGCTCTGGGCGGCGCCACGGAGGCCACGGTCTGGTCCAACGTCTTCCCCGTCGACAGGGTCGATCCAGCCTGGCCGAGCATCCCGTACGGACGGCCCATCGACAATGCGCGCTACCACGTGCTCGACGCGCAGCTTGCCCCCTGCCCGATGGGTGTGCCGGGGGATCTCTACATCGGCGGCGACTGCCTGGCCGACGGCTACGCCCGGGAGCCGGAGCTGACAGCGGAGAAATTCATTCCTGACCCGCTGGCGAGCCAGCCCGCCTCTATCGCACCGGCGACCGGGCGCGCTACCGGCCGGACGGCAACCTGGAGTTCCTGGGGCGGCGCGACCACCAGGTCAAGATCCGCGGCTTCCGCATCGAGCTGGGCGAGATCGAGGCGGCGCTCTCCGCCCTGGCCGGGGTGCGCGAGGCCGTGGCGGTGGTCCGGGAAGGCAGGCTGGTGGCCTACGTGGCTGGCGACGCCGCCGCCGAAACCCTGCGCCAGGCCCTGCGCGACCGCCTTCCGGACTACATGGTCCCTGCCGTCTTTATGGTCCTTGCCGCTCCTTCCCCTCACCCCCAACGGCAAGGTGGACCGCAAGGCGCTGCCAGCCCCCGAGCTGATCCGCGAGCCGAAGCAAGCTACCTCGCGCCCCGGACGCCGGCCGAGGAGATCCTCGCCGGGATCTGGGCCGAGCTGCTCGGTGTCGAACGGGTCGGGGCGACCGACCACTTCTTCGAGCTGGGCGGCCACTCGCTGCTGGCGACGCAGGTGATGTCGCGCCTGCGCGAGGCGTTCGGGGTCGAGATGCCGCTGCGCGACCTCTTCGAGGCGCCCGACGCTAGCGGACCTCGCGGCCCGGATCGAAGCGGCGCGGCGGACCGGCGCGGCGCTCTGCTCCGCCCCTCCCTCCGATCGTTCCGGCATCGCGGGCCGGAGATCCGCCCCTCTCCTTCGCCCAGGAGCGCCTCTGGTTCCTCGACCAGCTCGAGCCGGGAGCCCCCACCTACAACGTCCCGGGCGCGGTCGAGCTCGCGGGCCGCCTCGATGTGGCGGCCCTCTCCGCCGCCCTGGGCGGCGTGGTGGACCGCCACGAGGTGCTGCGCACGGTCTTCCGCATGGTCGACGGCGAGCCCCGCCAGCACATCCTGCCGGCGCTGGACATCGGGCTGCCGCTGCTCGATCTCGCCGGGCTGCCGCCGGCCAGGCGCCTCGCTGAAGCGGAGCGGCTGGCGGGAGAGCACGCCCTGCGCCGCTTCGACCTGGCCCGCGGCCCCCTGCTCGATACCGTGCTCCTGCGGCTGGAGCCGGACCGCCACCGTCTCCTGGTCGTGCTGCACCACACCATCTGCGACGGCTGGTCGCTCCCCCTCCTCGTGCGCGAGGCCGGGGCGCTCTACGCCGGCTCGCCGCTCCCCGAGCTGCCGGTCCAGTACGCCGACTTCGCGGTCTGGCAGCGCGAGGTGGTCGCGGCGTCCCGGCAGAGCGAGCTGGCCTGGTGGCAGGACCGGCTGGGCGGTGAGGTCTCTCCGCTGGAGCTGCCCACCGACCGGGCCCGCCCGGCCGTGCAGACCTACCGCGGCCGGCAGAGCACGCGCGTGCTTCCCATCGATCTCGCGAGCCGCCTGACCGCGTTCGGCCGGAGCCCACGGCGCCACGCCGTTCATGACCCTGCTCGCCGCGATCCAGGCCCTGCTCCACCGCCACAGCGGCCAGGACGACGTCCTGGTCGGCGCGCCGGTGGCCGGCCGCCGCGCCGTCGCGACCGAGGGCCTGATCGGCTGCTTCCTGAACACCCTGGTCCTGCGCACCGATCTCGGCGGCCAGCCCGGTTTCCGCGGTCTGCTGGCGCGGGTGCGGGAGGTCACTCTCGGCGCCTACTCCCACCAGGACGTGCCCTTCGAGGCCGTCCTCGCCAGCCTGCCCCAGCACGCGCAGACCTCTCCCGGACCCCTCTCTTCCAGGTGATGGTCAACCTCCTCAATCTGCCGTTCATCGGAGCTGCGCCTGCCCGGGCTGGCCCTCGCGGGCTCGACCACGGCCACGCCCCTCTCCAAGCTGGACATGACCTTCTATCTCAGCGAGGGGGGCGACGGGGTGCGCATCGAGCTGGTCTACAACGCCGACCTGTTCGACGCCGCGCGCATGGAAGGACCTCCTCGCCCAGCTCGAAGCGTTCCTGGAGCAGGCCCTGGAGCGGCCCGAAGCGCCGGTGGGAGATCTCTCGCTGGTCACCGCCGCCGCCCGCGCCGTGCTGCCCGATCCGGCGGCGGAGCTTTCGGCCGCCTGGGAGGGCGCGGTGCACGAGGTCTTCCGGCGCCACGCCCGCCGCGCGCCCGGAGCCCTCGCCGTGGCCGATCCGGCGGAGTCCTGGACCTATGGTGAGGCCGACGACCGCTCCAGCCGGCTCGCAGCGTTCCTCCACCACCACGGCGTCCGGCCGGGAGACGTGGTGGCGTTCTGGGCGCACCGCAGCGCACCTCTCGTCTGGGGCGTGCTGGGCGCCTTGAAAGCGGGCGCCGCCTTCCTGATGCTCGACCCGCGCCATCCAGCACCGCGCCAGGCCCAGATGCTGAGCGTGGCCCGGCCGGCCGCCTGGCTCCAGGTGGCGGCGGGTCCCTTGCCGGCGGAGATCGATGACGCGCTCGACATCGCCGGCTGCGCCTGCCGTCTGGTGCTCCCGGCCTGGGACGACGACCCCGGCTTCCTCGCGACCTTCCCTCCCACGCCTCCCTCCATCAAGGTGGGACCGGACGACATCGCCTATGTGGCGTTCACCTCCGGCTCGACGGGTGTGCACAAGTGCGTGCTCGGACGCCACGGCTCCCTGTCCCACTTCATCCCGTGGCTGAGCCGCCGCTTCGAGCTGTCGGCCGCCGACCGCTTCAGCATGCTCTCGGGCCTGGCGCACGACCCGTTGCACCGCGACATCTTCACCCCGCTGCAGATCGGGGCCGCGGTGGTGATCCCCGATCCGGAGACGATGGACGAGCCCGGCCGGCTCGCCGCCTGGATGCGCAGCGAGGAGGTGACCATCGCCCACCTCACTCCTGCCCTGGGGCAGGTGCTCACCTCGGAGGCGGACGGGCCCCGGGTCGAGCTTCCCGTCGCTGCGGTATGCGTTCCTGGTGGGCGACGTCCTCACCCGCCGCGACGTGGCGCGGCTGCGCCGCCTCGCACCTGAGATCACCTGCGTCAACTATTACGGCTCCACCGAGACCCAGCGCGCGGTCGGCTATCACGTGGCGGAGGAAGACGGTCCCAAGGAGGTCCTCCCCCTCGGCCGCGGTATCCCCGATGTCCAGCTCCTGGTCCTCAACCCGGCCGGCGTACTCGCCGGCATCGGCGAGCTCGGCGAGGTCTCGGTGCGGAGCCCCCACATCGCGCTCGGCTACCTGGGCGATCCGCAGCTCACCGCCGAGCGCTTCGTGGCCGACCGCTACCGCACAGGGGACCTCGGGCGCTACCTGCCCGATGGGGAGGTCGCCTTCGCCGGCCGCGCCGACACGCAGGTCAAGATCCGCGGCTTCCGCATCGAGCTGGGGGAGATCGAAGCTGTGCTCGGCCGCTTCCCGGGCGTCCGCGAAGCGGTCGTCGTCGCGCGCCAGGACCGGGGGGAGGAGAGATACCTGGCCGCCTACGTGGTGCCTGCCGCCAGGGCCACCTTCATAGAGCGGGAGCTGCGTGCCTTCCTGCGCCAGCGGCTGCCGGACCACATGGTCCCTGCCGTCCTTGTTGTCCTTGATGTCCTCCCTCTCACCCCCAACCGCAAGATCGACCGCAAGGCCCTGCCCGCCCCGGAGCAGCGGCGCGCCGAGGAGGCCTTTCTGGCGCCGCGGACGCCGGTCGAGGAGGTCCTCGCCGGCATCTGGGCCCAGTTGCTCGGCCTCGAACGGGTCGGGGCGGCCGACGACTTCTTCGCGCTGGGCGGCCACTCGCTGCTGGGGACGCAGGTGATGTCGCGCCTGCGAGCGGCCTTTGGCATCGAGCTGCCGCTGCGGGCCCTCTTCGAGGCTCCGACGCTCGCCGACCTCGCCGCCCGGGTCGAAGAGGCCCGGCGGGACGGCGCGATCTGGAGCGCTCCGCCTCTGGCTCCGGTGCCGCGACAAGGGCCGCTGCCCTTGTCGTTCGCCCAGCAGCGTCTCTGGTTCATCGATCAGCTCGAACCGGGCAGCCCGCTCTACAACATCCCGGTCGCGCTGCGAGTCGAAGGCCCGCTGGATTCCGCGGTGCTCACGCTCTGCCTCGGGGAGATCGTCCGGCGCCATGAGACATTGCGCACGGTCCTCGCCGCGCCGGAGGGCTCGCCCGTGCAGGTCGTCCAGCCGGCGGCCCCGTTCTGGCTACCCGTGGTCGATCTTTCCGGGCTGCCGGAGGCCTGCCGGGAGGCGCTGGCCCACGGCCTGGCCAGCGAAGAGGCCGCCCGTCCGTTCGACCTCGCGCGCGGCCTGCTGCTGCGTGGCACGCTCCTGCGGCTGGCGGAGGAGGACCATGTCGCTGCCCTGACCCTGCATCACATCGCCGGCGACGGCTGGTCGATCGGGCATCCTGGTCCGCGAGGTCGCGGCCCTCTACGCGGCCTTCGCCGCGGGCTGGCCCTCCCCGTTGCCTGAGCTGCCGGTGCAGTACGTGGATTTCGCCGTCTGGCAAAGCTCCTGGCTGCGGGGCGAGGTCCTGGAGAGCGAGATCGCCTGGTGGCGCCGGCAGCTCGCCGGCCTGCCGCCGCTCCTCGAGCTCCCCACCGACCGGCCGCGGCCCGCGGTGCAGAGCTTCCGCGGCGCCACGCGGCCCGTGCGGCTGTCCGCCGGGCTCACCCGAAGGCTGGAGGCCCTGGGCCGGCGCGAGGGTGCGACGCTCTTCATGGTGCTCCTCGCCGGCTTCCAGGCCCTGCTGGGGCGGTGGAGCGGCCAGGAGGACTTCGCGGTGGGCACGCCGGTGGCCGGCCGCGACCGCACGGAGATCGAGGGGCTGATCGGGTTCTTCGTCAATGCGCTGGTGCTGCGCGGCGACCTGAACAACGAGCCCACCTTCCGCGAGCTGCTCGGCCGGGTCCGCGAGACCACGCTGGCCGCCTACGCCCATCAGGACGTGCCGTTCGAGAAGCTCATCCAGGAGCTGTCGCCGGAGAGGAGCCTGGCGCAGACCCCCCTGTTCCAGGTGGTGCTGGCGCTGCAGAACGCCCCCGCCGAGAGCCTGGCGGTCGAGAGCCTGCGCCTGCAACGGTTGAGCACGGCCGGGACCACCGCGAAGTTCGATCTCACGATCAATCTCGCCGAGCACAACGGCGGGCTCAGCGGCACGGCCGAGCACGCCGCCGACCTGTTCGACGCCGCGACGATCGAGCGCCTGATCGTTCAGTACCAGAGGCTGCTCACCGCGGCCCTCGAAGCGCCGGAGATCGGAGTCGCGGACCTGCCGCTGCTGCCCGAATCCGAGCGCCACCAGGTGTTGATGGAGTGGAACGACACGGACGCGGGTCGCTCGGAAGAGACCCTGATCCATGAGCTGTTCGAGGAGCTGGGCCCGGCGCACTCCCGGGAGCGGTCGCCGCCGTCTGCGGCGGCGAGTCGATGACCTACGGCGAGTTGGAAACGCGGGCCAACCGCTTGGCGCGCCACCTGATGAGCCTCGGCGTCGGCCCGGGCTCGCTGGTGGGCCTCCACCTGCGCCGGTCGCTCCACATGATCCCGGCCCTGCTCGCCGTGCTCAAGGCGGGCGCCGCCTACGTGCCGCTGGAGATCAACCATCCGCCCGCGCGCCGGCAATGGATTCTCGACAGGCTGGAGATCTCCTGCCTGGTGACCGACTCGGAGCAGCCCGGCAGGGTGCGCCACGTGGTCTCGCCTGGATTGCTTGGATCTGGACGACATACGAGCCGTCAGCACCTGCCGCGCCAGTCGACCCCGGACGACCTCGCCTACATCATCTTCACCTCAGGATCGACGGGCACGCCCAAGGGGGTCATGGTCCGCCACCGCCCGGTGGTCAACCTGCTCCGCTGGGCGCATCGCACGTTCGCCTTCTCCCCAGAGGACCGGGTGCTCTTCGTCACCTCCCTCTCCTTCGACCTGTCGGTCTTCGACGTCTTCGGCCTGCTGGGGGCCGGCGGCTCGATCCGCATCGCCACCGAGGAGGAGATCCGCGATCCCGAGCGCCTGCTGCTAGCGCTCGCCGAGGAGCCCATCACCTTCTGGGACTCCGCCCCGGCGGCCCTGGAGCAGACCGTGCCTTTCCTGGCCGGGGTCCGCGCAAGACCGGCCCTGCGCCTCGTCTTCCTGAGCGGCGACTGGATCCCGGTCACCCTCCCCGGCCGCATCCGCGAGCGCTTCCCTGGCGCCCGGGTGATTTCGCTGGGCGGCGCCACCGAGGCCACGGTCTGGTCCAACGTCTTCCCCATCGAGCGCGGTCGATCCGGCTTGGCCGAGCATCCCGTACGGCCGGCCCATCGCGAACGCCCGCTACCACGTGCTCGACGACCGGCTCGCCCCCTGTCCGGTGGGAGTCCCGGGCGATCTCTACATTGGGGGTGGCTGCCTGGCCGACGGCTACGCCCGCGAGCCGGATCTGACGGCGGAGAAATTCATTCCTGATCCCTGGCAGGCGGGCCGCCTCTACCGCACCGGCGACCGGGCGCGCTACCGGCCGGATGGCAACCTGGAGTTCCTGGGGCGGCGCGACCACCAGGTGAAGATCCGCGGCTTCCGCATCGAGCTGGGCGAGATCGAAGCGGCGCTCGCCGCCTTGCCCGGTGTGCGCCAAGCCGCGGTGGTGGTTCGGGAAAGCCGGCTGGTTGCCTACGTTGCCGGCGAAGTCTCGGCCGAAGAGCTGCGCCAGGCCCTGCGCGAAGAGCTCCCGGACTACATGGTCCCTGCCGTCCTTGTGGTCCTTGCCGTCCTTCCCCTGACCCCGAACGGCAAGGTGGACCGCAAAGCCCTGCCCGCCCCCGAGCCCCAGCGCGCCGGAGAAAGCTACCTCGCGCCGCGCACGCCGGCCGAGGAGACCGTCGCGGGGATCTGGGCCGATCTGCTCGGCATCGAACGGATTGGGGCAACCGATCACTTCTTCGACCTGGGCGGCCATTCGTCTGCTCGCGACGCAGGTGCTGTCGCGCCTGCGGGAAGCTTTCGGCGTCGAGATGCCGCTGCGCGAGCTCTTCGAGGCGCCGGTGCTGGCGGACCTCGCCGGCCGGATCGAGACGGCGCGGCGGACCGGCGCGGAACGCATCGCATCCGACGCGGCGCGACGGTCCCCTGCCGCTATCCTTCGCGCAGCAGCGCCTCTGGCTCATCGACCAGCTCGAGCCGGGAAGCCCGCTCTACAACATCCCGGTGGCGCTGCGCGGCGAAGGGCCGCTCGATTCCCGGGTGCTGGCGCTCTGCCTCGGCGAGATCGTGCGCCGGCACGAGGTGCTGCGCACGGTCTTCGCCGCGCCGGACGGCTCGCCCGTGCAGGTGATCCAAACCGCGACAGGGTTTTCTCTTCCCCTGGTGGACCTGTCGGCGCTGCCGGAGAGCCGGCGCGAAGCGACGGCCCTCGCCCTGACCGTCGAAGAGGCCCTCCGTCCCTTCGACCTCGCCCGGGGTCCGCTGCTCCGCGGCGTGCTGCTGCGGCTGGCGGAGAGGAAGCCATGTCGCCGCGCTGACCCTGCATCACATCGTCGGCGACGGCTGGTCCATGGGCATCCTGGTCCGCGAGATGACGGCGCTCTATAGGGAGTCCCCCCTCCCTGCTCTGCCGGTGCAGTATGCAGACTTCGCCGCCTGGCAACGCTCCTGGCTCCAGGGCGAGGTCCTGGAGAGCGAGATCGCCTGGTGGCGCCGGCAGCTCGCGGGCCTGCCGCCTCTCCTGGAGCTGCCCACGGACCGCCCGCGGCCCGCGGTCCAGAGCTTCCGCGGCGCAGTCAGACCCGTGCGGCTGCCGGCCGGCCTCACCCGGCAGCTTCAGGACCTGGGCCGGCACGAGGGCGCGACGCTCTTCATGGTGCTCGCTCGCCGGCTTCCAGGCTCTCCTGGCGCGGTCCAGCGGGCAGGAGGACCTGGCGGTGGGCAGCCCGGTCGCCGGGCGCAACCGGGTGGAGATCGAGGGGCTGATCGGGTTCTTCGTCAACACGCTGGTGCTGCGGGGAGATCTGAGCGGTGAGCCCACCTTCCGGGAGCTGCTCGGCCGGGTCCGCGACACCGCGCTGGCCGCCCATGCGCACCAGGACGTGCCGTTCGAGAAGCTGGTCCAGAAGCTGTCGCCGGAGCGGAGCCTCGCCCATGCGCCGCTGTTCCAGGTGATGCTGGCGTTCCAGAACGCTCCCGTGGAGAGCCTGGAGATCCCGGGCCTGCGCCTGCGGCCGGCCGGCGGGGCCGGGACCATGGCGAAATTCGATCTCACGCTCAGCCTGGAGGAGCGCAACGGCGAGATCGCTCGGGAGCGTCGAGCTACGCCACAGACCTGTTCGACGGCACGACCATCGAGCGCCTGATCCTGTGCTTCGAGCGGCTGCTCGCCGCCGCCGCGGCGGACCCGGAGCGGAGGATCGCGGAGCTGCCGCTGCTGGGCGAGACGGAGCGCCAGCAGGCCCTGGTGGAGTGGAACGACACCGCGGTGGATCTGGGCGCGGCGCCTCTCCATCATCTGGCGGGGCTCGTGGCAGCGCAGGCCGCGCGGACGCCGGAGCGCGTCGCCGTGGAACAGGGGGGCCACGCCCTCACCTTCGGTGAGCTCGAAGCGCGGGCGAGCCGGCTGGCCGGCCTCCTGGTGGACCGGGGCGTCCTGCCCGAGGACCGGGTGGCGGTCTGCTGCGAACGCTCGCCGGAGATGGTGGTGAGCCTGCTCGCGGTCTGGAAGGCCGGCGCGGCCTGGCTACCGGTGGACCCCGATTATCCGGCGGAGCGGATCGGCTACATGCTGGCGGATGCGGGGGTGAAGCTGGTGCTGGGGGAGCACGCGCGGGAGGCGCTCGACCCCGTGCGGCCCGCGCACGACCCCGCGCCGCTGCCGCTCGACCCCGCGCGGCCCGTGCACGACCCCGCGGCGAGCCTCGCCTACGTGATCTACAGCTCGGGCTCCACCGGCCGTCCCAAAGGCGTTCTCGTCTCGCACGGCGCCATCGCCAACCGCCTGCTCTGGATGCAGCGCCTCGTCTCCCTCGGAGAAGCCGACTCCGTGCTCCAGAAGACGCCGTTCGTCTTCGACGCGGCGATCTGGGAGATCTTCCTGCCTCTGCTCTCCGGGGCGCGGCTGGTGCTGGCGCCGCCCGGCGCGCATAAGGACCCGGCCGCCATGGCGCGGGAGGTGCGGGAGCGAAGCGTGACCGTGCTCCAGCTCGTCCCCTCCGTCCTGGGTCCCTTCCTGGACGAAGACCTGCGCGGCCTCACGCTGCGACGCCTCTTCTGCGGCGGCGAGGCCCTGCCGGCGCCCCTCTGCGAGAGAGTCTTCGAGCGCCTGCCCGGCGTCGAGCTCTGCAACCTCTACGGCCCGACGGAGTGCGCCATCGACGTGACCTTCTACCCCTGCCGGCCGGGCGAGCTGACTGCGGGGAAGATCGCGGCCCTCGGCCGGCCTCTGGACAACGTGGGCCTGCGGATTATGGACCAGAGGGGGCAGCCTGTGCCATTGGGTCAGCCGGGCGAGCTGCAAGCCAGCGGCGCCGGCCTGGCGCGGGGCTATCTCGGCCGCCCGGACCTGACGGCGGAGCGCTTCGTCCCGGACCCCTGCGCCGCGGCGCCAGGCGGCCGCCTCTACCTCACCGGCGACCTCGTGCGCCAGCGGCCGGACGGCACCATCCACTTCCTCGGCCGCATCGACCACCAGGTGAAGGTCCGCGGCGTCCGGATCGAGCTGGGAGAGATCGAGGCGGCCCTCGCCGCCCTGCCCGGCGTGAGCCAGGCCGTGGCCGTCGCCCGCGAGGACACCCCCGGCGATCCGCAACTGGTGGCGTATGTAGTGGGCGATATCGATGCCGGCGCGCTCCGCCAATCTCTGCGCGAGCGTCTGCCGGACTCACATGATCCCTGCTGTCCTTGTTGTCCTTGACGTCCTCCCCCGTACCCCCACCGGCAAGGTGGACCGCAAGGCCCTGCCGGCTCCGGAGCGGCCGAGCGCCCACGAGGGTTCTCTGGCGCCGCGGACGCCGGTCGAGGAGATCCTTGCCGGCATCTGGGCCGAGCTGCTCGACCTCCCGGCGGTAGGCATCCACGACGACTTCTTCGCCCTGGGGGGCCACTCGCTCCTGGCGGCGCGGGTGATCTCGCGCATCCGCAGCTCCTTCGCGGTCGAGATCCCGCTGCGGCGCCTCTTCGAGCTGCGGACCATCGCCGAGCTGGCGCCGGAGATCGCCGAGGCCGGCACCGCCAGTGTCTCCGGAAGCTTGCCGCCCCTGGAGCCGCAGATCCGGGAGGGAGATCCGCCCCTGTCCTTCGCGCAGCTCCGGCTCTGGTTCCTGGCCCAGCTCGAGCCCGACAGCGCGGCCTACAACATGCCGAGCTTCTTCGGCCTCCACGGCCCGCTCGACCGCTCCCGCCTCGACGCTGCGCTCGGCGAGGTGGTGCGCCGCCACGAGATCCTGCGCACCTCGTTCCCCGAGCGCGATGGCGTGCCGGTCCAGCGGATCGCGCCGCCACGGCCCTGGCAGTTGCCGTTGATCGATCTCGCGGCCCTGCCACCGGACCGGCGCGAGGCCGAGGCGCAGCGGCTGGCCCATCAGGAAGCGTGGCGCCCCTTCGACCTCTCGCGCCTGCCGCTGCTGCGCACCCTGCTGCTGCGGCTCGCGGACGACGAGCACGCCTTCCTCCTGGCCGCTCACCACATCGTCAGCGACGGCTGGTCCCTGGGCGTCCTGATGCGCGAGATGGCCGCGATCCTCGCCGGCTCACCGCTGCCGCCACTGCCGCCATTACCGGTCCAGTACGCCGACTATGCCCTCTGGCAGCAACGCTGGCTGCAGGGCGAGCCGCTGGAGCGACAGCTCGCCTTCTGGCGCCGGCAGCTCGAAGGAGCGCCGCAGGTGCTGGCTCTCCCCACCGATCGCGCAGCGGCCGATGCTCCAGGCCTTCCGCGGTGCCCGAGTATCTTTCGCTCTCCCGGGCGGCCTTCTGGGACAGCTCCGCGGCATCGCACAGCGGGAAGGCGCGACGCTCTTCATGGTCCTGCTCGCCTCCCTGGAGGCCCTCCTCTTCCGCCTCACCGAGCAGGAGGACTTCTGCGTCGGCGCGCCTGTGGCGGGCCGGGCGCAGTTGGAGACCGAGCCGTTGATCGGCCTCTTCGTGAACACCCTGGTGCATCGCGCCGATCTGTCGGGATCCCCCCGCTTCGATGCGCTCCTGGCGCGGGTGCGCGAGACGGCCCTCGCCGCCCATGCCCACCAGGAGGTCCCTTTCGAGAAGCTGGTCGAGGCCCTGCAGCCGGAGCGCAACCTGAGCCACGCGCCGCTGTTCCAGGTGATGCTCGCCTTCCAGAACGCCATCGCGCAGGCCGCGGACCTCCCAGGCCTGCGTGCTGCGGCCACTGGAGCTGGACAGCGTCACCGCCAAGTTCGACCTGAACCTGATGCTCATCGAGGCGCGGCGAGGGCGCCGGGGGCGGGCTCGAATACGACACCAGGATCTTCGATCGCACCACGGCCGCCCGCCTGCTCGCCCAGCTCCGGACGCTCCTCGACGGAATCGCCGCGGACCCCCTCTGCCCCGTGATGGAGCTGCCGCTGCTGCCTGCCGCCGAGCGCCATCAGGTGCTGGTGGAGTGGAACGACACCGCGGCGGCTCGCGGCGAGGACACCCTGATCCACGAGCTGTTCGAGTCCTGGGCCGAGCGCACGCCCGGAGCTGTCGCCGCCGTCTGCGGCGAGGAGGCGCATGACCTATGCGAGCTCGAAGAGCGGGCCAACCGCATGGCCCGCCACCTGGTGAGCCTCGGCATCGGCCCGGGCTCGCTGGTAGGCATCCACCTGCGCCGTTCGCTCCAGATGATCCCGGCCCTGCTCGCCGTGCTCAAGGCGGGCGCCGCCTACGTGCCGCTGGAGACCAGCCACCCGCCCGCGCGCCGGCAATGGATTCTCGACCGGCTGGAGATCTCCTGCCTGGTGACCGATTCGGAGCAGCCCGGCAGGGTCCGCCACGTGGTCTGCCTGGATCGCCTGGATCTGGACGGATACGAGCCGTCGGCGCCAACCCGCCGGTCAACCCCGAATGACCTCGCCTACATCATCTTCACCTCGGGCTCCACGGGCGCCCCCAAGGGGGTGATGGTCCGCCATCGCCCGGTCGCCAACCTCCTGCGTTGGGCGTACCGGGCCTTTGCCTTCTCGCCAGAGGACCGGGTCCTCTTCGTCACCTCCCTCTCTTTCGACCTGTCGGTCTTCGACGTCTTCGGCCTGCTGGGGGCCGGTGGCTCCATCCGCATCGCCACCGAGGAGGAGATCCGCGATCCGGAGCGTCTGCTGCACGCGCTGTCTACGGAGCCCATCACGTTCTGGGATTCGGCTCCGGCGGCCCTGGAGCAGACGGTGCCGTTCCTGGAAGGGATGAATTCTGAGGCCCGCCCGGCCCTGCGCCTCGTCTTCCTGAGCGGCGACTGGATCCCGGTCACCCTTCCCGATCGCATCCGCGAGCGCTTCCCCGGCGCCCGGGTGATCTCGCTCGGCGGCGCCACCGAGGCAACGGTCTGGTCCAACGTCTTCCCCATCGGCACGGTCGATCCGGCCTGGCCGAGCATCCCGTACGGCCGACCTATCGAGAATGCGAGCTACCACGTGCTCGACGCGCGGCTCTCCCCCTGCCCGGTGGGCATCCCCGGCGATCTCTACATCGGGGGCGACTGCCTGGCCGGCGGCTATGCCCGGGAGCCGGAGCTGACGGCGGAGAAATTCATCCCCGACCCGTGGCGAGCCGGCCGCCTCTACCGCACCGGCGACCGGGCCCGCTACCGGCCCGACGGCAACTTGGAGTTCCTCGGGCGGCGCGACCACCAGGTGAAGATCCGCGGCTTCCGCATCGAGTTGGGAGAGATCGAGGCAGCCCTTGCCGCCTTGCCCGGTGTGCGCCAGGCCGCCGTAGTGGTCCGGGAAGGCCGGCTGGTGGCCTACGTGGCCGGCGAAGCCACCACCGAGGCCCTACGGCAGGCCCTGCGCGAGGAGCTCCCCGGACTATATGGTCCCTGCCGTCCTTGTGGTCCTTGCCGTCCTCCCCCTCACACCGAACGGCAAGGTGGACCGCAAGGCCCTGCCGGCTCCAGAGCGGCCACACGCCGCGGAGAGCTTCCTGGCGCCGCGCACGCCCGTGGAGGAGGTCCTCGCCGGCATCTGGGCTCGAGGTGCTCGGCTTAGAGTGGGTGGGAGCTGGCGACCATTTCTTCGAGCTGGGCGGCCACTCGCTGCTGGCAACACAGGTGGTGTCGCGCCTGCGGGAGGCCTTCGGCGTCGAGCTGCCGCTGCGCGATCTCTTCGAGGCTCCGGCGCTGGCGGACCTCGCCGCCCGCGTCGAGGCGGCGCGACGCTCCGGCTCGGGGCTTCCTGCTCCTCCCCTGGTCCAGGTACCGAGGGAGACGCCCCTGCCCCTGTCCTTCGCCCAACAGCGCCTCTGGCTCATCGATCAGCTCGAACCGGGAAGCCCGCGCTACAACATCCCGGTGGCGCTGCGCGTCGAAGGCCCGCTGAGCCCCGATGTCCTGGCGCGCTGCCTCGGCGAGACCGTGCGCCGGCACGAGGCGCTGCGCACGGTTTTCGCCGCGCCGGAGGGCTCGCCGGTGCAGGTGATCCGGCCGGCAACACCGTTTGGACTGCCTCTGGTGGACCTGTCGGCGCTGCCCGAGCACCGGCGCGAGGCGACGGCTGTTTCCCTGGCCGGCGAAGAGGCTGTCCGCCCGTTCGATCTCGCCCGCGGTCCGCTGCTCCGCGGCCTGTTGCTGCGGCTGGCGGAGGGGGAACACGCCGTTGCGCTAACCCTCCACCACATCGCCGGCGACGGCTGGTCGATGGGCATCCTCGTCCGCGAGATGACGGCCCTCTACGCGGCGTCCCCCCTGCCCGAGCTTCCGGTGCAGTATGGGGACTTCGCGACCTGGCAAGGCTCCTGGCTGCGCGGCGAAGCGCTCGAAGGCGAGATCTCCTACTGGCGGCGGCAACTCGCGGACCTGCCGCCGCTCCTGGAGCTTCCCCACCGACCGGCCGCGGCCCGCCACGCAAAGCTACCGCGGCGCGTCACGGCCCGTGCGGCTTCCCGCCGGGCTCACGCGGCAGGTCGAGTCCCTGAGCCGGCGCGAGGGCGCGACGCTCTTCATGGTCCTGCTGGCAGCATTCCAGGCGCTTCTCGCGCGCTCCAGCGGGCAGCAAGACCTCGCGGTGGGCACGCCGGTGGCCGGACGCAACCGGGTGGAGATCGAAAACCTGATCGGGTTCTTCGTCAACACGCTGGTGCTGCGCAGCGATCTGGCCGGAAAGCCCACCTTCCGGGAGCTGCTCGGCCGGGTCCGCGAGACCGCCCTCTCCGCCTATCTGCACCAGGACGTGCCTTTCGAGAGGCTCGTCCAGGAGCTGGAGCCCGAGCGGAGCCTCGCCCATACGCCCCTGTTCCAGGTGATGCTGGTCCTGCAGAACGCTCCGATCGAGATCCTGGAGATCCCGCGCCTGCACCTGCGGCCGATGGGTCTGGCTGCCACCCTGGCGAAATTCGATCTCACGCTCACGCTCGAGCAGCACGACGGCGGGCTGGCCGGCGCGGTCGAGCACGCCACCGATCTGTTCGACGGCACGACCGTCGACCGCCTGATCGCGTGCCTGGAGCGGCTGCTCGCCGCGGCCACGGCGGCGCCGGACCTGCCGGTCTCGGAGCTGCCGCTGCTCTCGGAGGCGGAGCACCACCAGCTCTGCCTGGCCTGGAACGACACCGGATGGAGCGGATCCGTCGGCTACGTTCACGAGCTGTTCGCGGCGCAGGCCCGCCGGACGCCCGAGGCCGCCGCCGTGGTCTGCGGGGCGGCGGCGCTGACCTATGCCGAGCTGAGCGCCCGGGCCGGCCGCCTTGCCGAACACCTGCGCCGCCTCGGCGTCGGCCCGGACGTCCTGGTCGGCCTGATGGTCGAGCGCTCCCTGGACATGGTTGTGGGCGTGCTCGGTATCCTCCAGGCCGGCGGCGCCTATGTGCCCCTCGACCCAGGCTACCCCGAGCAGCGGCTGGCCTTCATGCTTGACGACACCCGCTCTCCGGTGCTGCTGACCCAATGTCATTTGCGCGACCGTCTGCCGGCCGGAAGCGCCGAGGTGGTCCTGGTCGACGGCGACGACGAGCCGGACACGGATGCTGGGGCGCTGACGCCACCCGGCGAGCCGTCCCCGGCGAGCCTGGCCTATGTGATCTTCACCTCGGGCTCGACCGGCCGGCCCAAGGGAGTGGCCCTCCCCCATGGGGCTCTGCGCAACCTGATCGACTGGCATCTG
This sequence comes from uncultured Holophagales bacterium, assembly GCA_963842525.1. GTDB lineage: Bacteria > Acidobacteriota > Thermoanaerobaculia > Multivoradales > UBA5704 > UBA5704. The sequence goes on along the minus strand of CAWJGT010000003.1, from coordinate 596,131 downwards.
GCGGCGTGTCTGGGGCGAGCACAGACCCTGCAGTTCGCCTCGCTGAGCTTCGACGTCAGCTTCTACGAGATGTTCGCCTGCTGGGGCTCCGGAGGAACCCTGGCCGTGGTGCCGGAAGAGCTGCGCCGCGACATGCCGGCGCTGGCGGAGCTGCTCGTGGAGCAGAGGATCGAGAAGGCGATCTTCCCGGTGGTCGTCCTGCAGCAGCTCGCGGAGGTCTTTGCCGACCGCCAGGAGCTTCCACCTCTGCGGGAGATCACCACGACCGGCGAGCGGCTGCAGACGAACCGGGCCATGACGGCGCTGCTCCGGCGCCTTCCGGAGTGCGCCTTCCACAACCACTACGGCCCGTCCGAGACGCACGTGGCCACCGCCTTCACGCTGAGCCCCGACCCGGAGGATTGGGCGGTCTATCCATCCATCGGCCGGCCTGTCTGGAATGCCACGACCTACGTCGTCGAGCCCGGCCTGGTGCCGGCCCGGCTCGGTGTGGCCGGGGATCTCTACATCGGTGGTGCCTGCCTGGCTCGCGGCTACCTGGAGCGGCCCGACCTCACGGCCGAGAGGTTCGTCCCGGACCCGTTCGGCCGCGTGCCGGGAGGCCGCCTCTACCGGACGGGCGACAAGGTACGGCTCTCGCCTCGGGGGGACCTGGAGTACCAGGGCCGTTTCGACGACCAGGTCAAGATCCGCGGCTTCCGTATCGAGCCGCGAGAGGTCGAGGAAGCGCTGCTCGGCCTCGCAGGTGTCCGTGAGGCGGTCGTGGTTGTGCGGGAGGATGTATCTGGCGACCGGCGGCTGGTGGCCTATGTGGTGGGCGACGCCGCCGCCGAGAGCCTGCGCCAAGCCTTGCGCGATCGCCTCCCGGACTACATGGTCCCTGCCGTCGTTGTTGTCCTTGACGTCCTCCCCCTCAGCCCCAACCGCAAGGTGGACCGCAAGGCCCTGCCAGCCCCGGATTGGCAGAGCGCCGAGGAGAGCTATCGCGCGCCGCGGACTCAGGTCGAGGAGGTGCTCGCCGGCATCTGGGCCGAGCTCCTCGGTGTCGAACGGGTTGGGACGAACGACCACTTCTTCGACCTGGGCGGCCATTCGCTGCTGGCGACTCAGGTGGTCTCGCGCCTGCGCAGCGCCTTCGGTGTCGAGATGCCGCTGCGCGACCTCTTCGAGGCCCCGGCCCTGGCGCACCTCGCCTCGCGGGTCGAGGCGGCGCTCCGGGCCGGCGCTGACCGGCCTACCCCACCTCTTGTCACGATCGCCCGAACATCGCGGGAGGGATCGCTGCCTCTCTCGTTCGCGCAGCAACGCCTATGGTTTATCGATCAGCTCGAGCCGGGCAGCCCGCTCTACAGCATCCCGGTGGCGCTGCGCGTCGAAGGGCCGCTGGCCGCCGCGGTGCTGGCGCGCTGCCTCGGCGAGATCGTCCGGCGCCATGAGGCGTTGCGCACGGTCTTCGCCACCTTCGAGGGCTCGCCGGTGCAGGTGATCCAACCACCGGCCCTTTTCAGGCTGCCCGTGGTCGACCTCTCGGGGCTGCCGGAGAGGCGCCATGAGGCCACGGCTCTCGCTCTGGCCCGCGAAGAGGCCGCCCGTCCGTTCGACCTGGCGCGCGGCCCCCTGCTGCGCGGCGTGCTGCTGCGGCTGGACGGCGAGGACCACGTCGCCGCGTTGACCATGCACCACATCGCCAGCGACGGCTGGTCGATCGGCATCCTGGTCCGCGAGGTAGGGACCCTCTACGCGGCGTTCGCGGAAGGCAGGCCCTCGCCCCTGACGGAGCTGCCGGTGCAGTACGCGGACTACGCGGTCTGGCAGCGCTCCTGGCTGCACGGCGAAGCCCTGGAGAGCGAGATCTCCTTCTGGCGCCGCCAGCTCGCGGGGCTGCCGTCCCTCCTCTCGCTCCCCACCGACCGTCCCCGGCCCGCGGTGCAGAGCACCCGCGGCGCCACCCGGCCCGTGCGGCTGCCGGCCGAGCTCACCCGGCAGGCGCAAGCACTGAGCCGGCGCGAGGGAGCGACGCTCTTCATGGTACTCCTGGCCGGCTTCCAGGCTCTGCTGGCCCGCTACAGCGGGCAGCAGGACCTCGCGGTCGGAACTCCGGTCGCGGGACGCAACCGGGTGGAGATCGAGGGATTGATCGGATTTTTCCTCAACACGCTGGTGCTGCGCGGCGATCTCACGGATCAGCCCTCGTTCCGGGAGTTGCTCGGCCGGGTCCGCGAGACCGCGCTCGCCGCCCATCTGCACCAGGACGTGCCGTTCGAACGGCTGGTCCAGGACCTCACGGCGGAGCGAAGCCTCGCCTACGCCCCCTTGTTCCAGGCGATGCTCATCCTGCAGAACGCCCCCGTCGCGGCCCTGGAGATCCAGGGCCTGCGCCTGCGGCCGGCCGGCGGGACCGGGACCACGGCGAAAGTCGATCTCACGCTCGCCTTCGAGGAGCACGACGGCGGGCTCCGCGGCACGGTTGAGCACGCCACCGCCCTGTTCGACGCCGCGACCATCGACCGCCTGGTCGTCCACTACGAGTGCCTGCTCGCCGCGTCCCTGGCGGCGCCGGAGCGGCGGACCTCGGAGCTGTCGCTGCTCACCGGGGCCGAACGCCATCAGCTCCTCGCCGAGTGGAGCGACACCGCGGTGCGGCTGCCGGAGGGGCTCCTCGTGCACGACCTCTTCGCAGCCCAGGCGGCGCGCACGCCGGATGCGCCGGCCGCCACGTTCGCGGGGGAGATCCTCTCCTACGCCGAGCTCGACGCCCGGGCGGACCGGCTGGCGCGCCGCTTGCGAGGGCTGGGCTGCGGTCCGGAGAGCCGCGTTGGCGTCGCCCTCGAGCGGTCCCTCGATCTGGTCGCGGCCCTCCTCGGCGTGCTCAAGGCCGGGGCCGCCTACGTGCCGCTTGACCCCGACTACCCTCGCAAGCGGCTGGCCCTCGTGCTGGAGGACGCGGCGCCGCAGGTGCTGATCACCGAGACGCGCCTGCTCGCCGCGCTCCCCCCGGCTCCCGGGGCGGTTCTCTGCCTGGACGGCAAGGCGGTCGGCGACCCTTCGACCACCCCGGTCGATCGGGACCGCGGCGAGCCGGTCCCCTGCGACGACCGCCAGCTTGCCTATGTCCTCTACACCTCGGGCTCGACAGGCCGTCCCAAAGGCGTGGGAGTCCCTCACCAGGCCCTGGTCAATTTCCTCGCGTCGATGCGACGAGCCCCAGGCTTCTCCGCCGGGGAGCGGCTGCTCGCCGTCACCTCGCTCGCCTTCGACATCGCGGCGCTGGAGATCTTCCTCCCCTTGACCACCGGCGGCTGTGTCGAGGTGGCCAGCCGGGCCGAGGCCGCGGACGGCGTGCTCCTCGCGGCGCGGCTCCATGCATCGGGGGCCGGTGTGCTGCAGGCAACCCCGGCGACGTGGCGGATGCTCCTCGATGCGGGTTGGACCGGCGATCCCTCCCTCCTCGCGCTCTGCGGCGGTGAGGCACTCCCGCGCGAGCTGGCCACGTCCCTGGCCCGGCAGACCCGCGAGCTGTGGAACCTCTACGGTCCCACCGAGACCACCGTCTGGTCGGCCGCCGCGCGCATCGGGCCGGACGAGGCCGGGTCGGTCTCGATCGGCCGGCCCATTGCCAACACCCGGATCCATCTTCTCGACCGGGAGCTGCAGGCCGTGCCCCTCGGAGTGCCCGGCGAGCTCTGGATCGGCGGCACCGGCGTGGCGCGGGGCTACCTGGGCCGGCCGGACCTGACTGCCGAGCGCTTCCTGCCGGACCCCTTCGCGACGGAGAGAGATGAGCCGGGAGGCCGCCTCTACCGGACGGGAGACCTGGCCCGCCACCTTCCGGGTGGGATGGAGGTCCTCGGCCGCATCGACCACCAGGTGAAGATCCGCGGCTTCCGCATCGAGCTGGGAGAGATCGAGGCGGCGCTGGCCGCGCAGACTGGAGTCCACGAGGCCGTAGTGGTAGTCCGGGAAGGCAGGCTGGTCGCCTATGTGACCGGCGATGCCACCGCTGGAACCTTGCGCCAGGCCCTGCGCGAGCGCCTCCCGGACTACATGGTCCCCACCGTGCTTGTGGTCCTTGCCGTCTTCCCCCTCACGCCGAACGGCAAGGTGGACCGCAAGGCCCTGCCGGCCTCGGAGAGGCAACGCCCCGAAGAGAGCCCTCTGGCGCCGCGCACGCCGGTCGAAGAGGTGCTCGCCGGCATCTGGTCCGAGCTTCTCGGTCTCGAACGGGTCGGGCCGGCCGAACATTTCTTCGACCTGGGCGGCCACTCGCTGCTGGCGACGCGGGTGATGTCGCGCCTGCGGAGCGCCTTCGACGTCGAGATGCCGCTGCGCGACCTCTTCGAGGCTCCACGGCTGGCGGACCTCGCCGCCCGGGTGGAGGCTGTGCTCCAGGCCGGCGGGGACAGGCTTACACCGCCTCTGATGCCTGGCGCTCCCATCGCTCACACACCGCGGGAGGAGCCCCTGCCGCTGTCGTTCGCGCAGCAGCGCCTCTGGCTCATCGATCAGCTCGAACCGGGAAGCCCGCTCTACAACATCCCAGTGGCGCTACGCATCGAAGGGCCGCTCCGCCCCGAGGTGCTGGCGTGCTGCCTCGGCGAGGTCGTCCGGCGCCATGAGGCACTGCGCACGGTCTTCGCGGCCCCGAAGGGCTCGCCGGTGCAGGTGATCCAACCGGCGGCAGATTTCGGGCTCGCGGTGGTCGACCTGTCGGGGCTGCCGGAGAGAACGCGCGCAGCGACGGCCCTCGCGCTGGCCGGTGAAGAAGCCGGCCGGCCGTTCGATCTCGCGCGCGGTCCGCTGCTGCGCGGCCTCCTGCTGCGGCTGGCCGCCACAGGGGGACAGATGGAGCACGTCGTCGCCCTGACCCTGCATCACATCGCCGGCGACGGCTGGTCCATGGGAATCCTGGTCCGCGAGGTCACGGCGCTCTACGCGGCGTTTGCCGAAGGCAGGCCCTCGCCGTTGCCGGAGCTGCCGGTCCAGTACGCCGACTTCGCCGTCTGGCAGCGGCGCTGGCTGCAGGGCGAGCCCCTGGACGGCCAGCTCGAGTACTGGCGGGCGCGGCTCGCCGGGCTCGCTCCGGCGGAGCTCCGGGCCGACCGTCCCAGACCGCCCGTCCGCAGCGGTCTGGGCGCCGCCGTGCCCGTGGCCATCGCAGGCGGCTTGACGGAGGCCCTGCGGATCCTGGGGCGGCAGGAGGATGCGACGCTCTTCATGTCCCTCCTGGCCGCTTTTGCCGTCCTCGTGCACCGGCATGCAGAAAGCGACCGGCTGGTCCTCGGAACGGACATCGCGAACCGCCGGCACGCGGAGCTCGAAGGCCTCATCGGGCTCTTCGTCAACCAGCTCGTGCTGAGCGTCGACCTTGCGGGAGACCCCACGTTCCGCGAAATCCTGCGGCAGGTGCGCCGGGATACCCTGGAAGCCTACATGCACCAGGACGCCCCCTTCGACCGGCTCGTGGAAATGCTGAGCCCGGAGCGCGACCTGAGCCGCACGCCCCTGTTCCAGCTCAAGCTCGTGCTCCAGAACGTCCCGTTCGCGGCGCAGAGCCTGCGGGGCCTCTCGGTCGCTCCCCTCGACGTACCCCGGCAGACCGCGAAATTCGACCTGCTGCTCAACCTGATGGAGACCGGGGCCGGCATCATGGGCCAGGCGGAATACAGCACCGACCTGTTCGAGGCCGCGACCATCGCCCGCTTCCTGGACGGCTTTGCGCTCGTCCTGCGGAGCGTGGTCGAGCGCCCGGACGCCCACCTGCGCGAGATCGAAGCGGAGCTCGCCCGGCTGGAGGCGCGGGACGAAGAGCAGCGGGACCAGGAGAGGCGGAGCCTCTCCCTGGCCCGCGCGCGCCGCCGGGTCCTGGTGGATCAGCCGGTCTCTTGACCCGCGAACGGAGAGCAGCGATGCCGAAGACCGTCAGCCAGGGTTTCCGCCTTTCACCCCGCCAGCAGCACGTCTGGTGGGCGCAACGCGGGAAGCCCTCCTCCGCCTTCGTCGTCCAGGCCCGGATCGACATCGCGGGGAGGCTCGACCGGCGGCGTCTGGCGAGGGCCGTGGAGCAGGTTGTGGACCGCCATGAGATCCTGCGCACCACGTTCCCCCTTCTCCCCTCTCTGAGCGTACCGGTTCAGTCCGTGGAGGACGCCGCCGGCATCGAATGGAGCGAGCGCAATCTGGCCGGCCGGGAGGCGTCTCTCGGACAGCTCTGTGAGGAGGTCCGGGAGCTCCCCTTCGACCTCGCGAACGGCCCCCTGCTGCGCGCCACATTGATCGCACTCGACGGCGAGCGGAGCACTCTGCTCCTGACCCAGCCCTCGCTCGCCGCCGACGGCGTCTCCCTGGAGCTCCTGGCCACCGAGATCGTTGCGATGTACCAGGACCGTCTCCCTGGGAGCGAGGCCTTTCAGTATGCCGATTTGGCCGAGGTCCTCCATGACTGGGAAGGATCTCCGGCCGAAAATCCCGGGCCCGCGTTCTGGCGCCAGCAGGATCTCTCAGCCCTGGTGCGCGTGCGGCTGGACCGGGACGGCTTCTCACCCTTTCGCCCGGAGCAGGAGAGCCGGAGGATCGGGCGGGCTCCGGTCGAGGAGGCCGCCGCGCGCCACGGGACCACGGTCTCCGTGATCCTCCTCGCGGCCTGGCAGGCGACGCTCCATCTCTCGACGGGAGAGGAGGAGATCGTCGCCGGCACCCTGTTCGACGGCAGGACCTGCGAGGAGCTCGAGAGCGCACTGGGTCCGTTCGACCGCTACCTCCCGGTCCGCGCCCGCGCGACAGGGGATTCGACCCTCGAAGAGCTGGGCCGGACCCTCTCCGCCACCGTGGCCGAGGTCGCGCGGCGCCAGGACTTCTTCTCTGCCGAGTGCGTCGAGAGGCTGCTCACGGAGCACGGCGCTTCGGGCTGGCCGTTCGGCTTCGATTATCGGCGGCCCCGAGAGCTGCCGGCGGACCCCGGCAGCCCCAGATTCGCCATCGGCGACGAATACCTGGGCCTCGACCGGTTCGGCCTGCGGCTTTCGATCCTCGACGACGGCCGGATCCTGCGCACCGATCTCATCCACGATCCGGCGCTGCTCGGACGCGACGAGGCGGAGCGTCTCCTGGAGCGGTTCTCCCGCGTGCTGGACGGGCTGCTCGGCGGCGCTCCGCTCGGCGAGATCGAGGTCCTCACCGCAGACGAGCGGCGGCAGGTGCTCGCCTTCAACCGAACGGAGAGCGCGGTCCCTGTGGATCTCTGCACCCATGAGCTCTTCGAGGAGAGGGTGCGCCGCGCACCGCACGCCCCGGCCGTAGTCCGAGAAGGAGCCACCTGGACCTACGCCGAGCTGAATGCCCGGTCCAACCAGCTCGCCCATCACCTGCGCGCGTTGGGCCTGGGGCCAGGCTCCCTCGCCGGCATTCTGCTGGAACGCTCTCCCGACCTGGTGGCGGCCGTGCTCGGCATCCTCAAGGCGGGCGGCACCTATGTGCCGCTCGACCCGGGGTCTCCGGCCGAGCGCCTGTCCTGGATGGTGCAGGATGCGGGGCTCTCCCTCCTGCTCACGGACGACTGGCTCGCGGACAACCGTGACGAGATCTCCCGGCAAGTCGAAGCAGACCTGCCACGCTCCGCGGGTCCGGCCGACCTGGCGTACGTCATCTACACTTCCGGCTCGACGGGCCGGCCGAAGGGGGTGATGATCCCGCACCGCGGCCTGGTCAACTACCTGCTCTGGGCGCGGCAAGCCTACGCGGCCAGTGAGGGGACAGGCGCCCCTGTCCACTCGGCCATCGGGTTCGACCTCACCGTCACCAGTCTCCTCGTGCCGCTGGCCGCGGGCACCGCGGTCCGTCTTCTCGATGAGGGGCTCGAAGCGTTGGCCGCCGCTCTGCGCAACGCCCCGGATTTCAGCCTGGTCAAGCTCACCCCGGCGCACCTCGACGTCTTGCGCCGCGAGCTGCGTCCCGGAGAGTACGCGGGTGGCACAAAGGCCCTGGTGATCGGCGGCGAAGCGCTGCGAGGCGAGAGCGTCGCGCCCTGGCGCGAGCACGCTCCGCAGACACGGCTGATCAACGAGTACGGCCCGACCGAGGCCACCGTCGGCTGTTGCGTCCACGAGATTGCGCCGGGCGATGCCGCGGCAGGCCCCGTGGCGATTGGACGCCCGATCGCCAACACGCGCCTCTACGTGGTCGGCCGGCGCCTGCGGCCAGTGCCATTCGGGGCGCCGGGCGAGCTGTGCATTGGCGGCGACGGCCTCGCGCGGGGCTACCTGGGGCGTCCCGAGCTGACCGCCGAGCGCTTCGTCCCCGATCCGTTCGCCCACGAGATGGGAAGAGAGGGAGAGCGCCTCTACCGGACGGGCGACCTGGTCCGGCTGCGGCCGGACGGCAACCTCGAGTTCCTCGGCCGCATCGATGACCAGGTCAAGATCCGCGGCTTCCGGATCGAGCCGGGCGAGATCGAGGCGGCGCTCGCCGGGCACGGCGCAGTGCGGGAGGCGGCGGTGCTGGCGGTCGAAGATCCGGCCGGGGGCACGAGTCTGGTGGCCTGTGTGGCCGGAGAGGTCGAGGCCGGCGAGTTGCGCCGCCACCTGCTGGGCCTCCTGCCGGAGCACATGGTGCCCTCCCGGTTCGTGTTCTTCACGGCCCTGCCGCTGACACCCAATGGCAAGGTGGACCGCAAGGAGCTGGCGCGGACCTGGCGGGAGAGGGCCGATGCTCAAGCGGAACCGGCTGGCGGGGAGGCGCCCCGGACCTGGACCGAGGAGCTGCTGGCGGGGATGTTCGCCGAGCTGCTGGGCGTGCCGCGCGTAGGCCGCACCGAGAGCTTCTTTGCCCTGGGCGGCCACTCTCTGCACGCGACGCAGGCTGTCTCGCGGGTCCGGGAGGCGTTCGGCGTGGAGATGCCTCTGCGCACGCTCTTCGAGGCGCCGACCGTGGCGGCGCTGGCCGGCAAAGTGGAAACCCTGCGCTCTCGGGGTGAGGCGGCAGGAGCCCCCCCCATCGTGCAGGCGCCGCGCGAGGGGCACCTGCCCCTGTCGTTCGGCCAGCAGCGCCTGTGGTTCATCGATCAGCTCGAACCGGGAAGCCCGCTCTACAACATTCCGGTGGCGCTGCGCGTCGAAGGACCGCTGGCCTCGGCGGTGCTGGCGGCGAGCCTCGGGGAGATCGTCCGGCGCCATGAAGCCTTGCGCACGGTCTTCGCCGAGCGGGACGGCGCGCCGGTGCAGGTGATCCTGCCAGCGGCGCCCTTCGGGCTCCCCATGATCGACCTGTCGGACCTGCCGGAGAGCCGGCGTGAGGCGCTCGCCCTCACCCTGGCCGGCGAAGAGGCCACCCGCCCGTTCGATCTCGCGCGCGGCCCGCTCCTGCGCGGCGTGCTGCTGCGCTTGGCCGCCCCAGGGGGACAGATGGATCATGTCGCCGCGCTGACCATGCACCACATCGTCAGTGACGGCTGGTCGATGGGCATCCTGATCCGCGAGGTCACGGCCCTCTACGCGGCGTTTGCCGAAGGCAGGCCGTCCCCCCTGCCCGAGCCGACGGTGCAGTACGCGGATTTCGCAGTCTGGCAGCACTCCTGGCTGCACGGCGAAGCCCTGGAGAACGAAATCTCCTTCTGGCGCCGGCAGCTCGCCGGCCTGCCGCCTCTGCTGGAGCTCCCCACCGACCGGCCGCGGCCCGCGGTGCTGAGCTTCCGCGGCGCCTTGCGGCCCGTGCGGTTGCCGGCCGAGCTCACCCGGCAGGCCCAGACCCTGAGCCGGCGCGAGGGAGCGACGCTCTTCATGGTGCTGCTGGCTGGATTCCAGGCCCTTCTGGCGCGGTGCAGCGGGCAGCAGGACCTCGCGGTAGGCACGCCGGTCGCCGGCCGCAACCGGATAGAGACCGAGGGGCTGATCGGGTTCTTCGTCAATACGCTGGTGCTGCGTGGCGATTTAACTGGAAACCTGCCCGGCGGCAGGGCCGGCGAGCCCACGTTCCGGGAGCTGCTCGGCCGAGTCCGCGAGACCGCGCTGGCCGCCCATGCGCACCAGGACGTGCCGTTCGAAAAACTGGTCCAGGAGCTCACGCCGGAGAGGAGCCTCGCCCACACACCCTTGTTCCAGGTGGTGCTTGCTCTGCAGAACGCTCCCTTCGAGAGCCTGGAGATCCAGAACCTGCGCCTGCGGCCGGTGAGCGGGGCCGGGACCACGGCGAAGTTTGACCTCCTGCTCAGCCTGGAGGAATGGAGCGGCGGCCTCCTTGGCACGGTCGAGCACGCCACCGACCTGTTCGATGCCGCGACCATCGACCGCCTGATCCTCCAGTACGAGCGGCTTCTCACCGCGGCCCTGGCCGCGCCGGACCTCGGGGTCGCGGACCTGCCGCTGCTGCCGGACTCCGAGCGTCACCAGGTTCTGGTGGAGTGGAACGACACCCTGGCAGCTTGCGACGAAGCCACCCTGATCCACGAGCTGTTCGAGGCCTGGGCCGCACGCACGCCTGAAGCCGTCGCTGCCGTCTGCGGCAGGGAGTCGTTGACATACGGCGCATTGGAAGAGCGGGCCAACCGCCTGGCCCATAACCTGATGAGCCTCGGCGTCGGTCCGGGCTCGCTGGTGGGCCTCCACCTGCGCCGCTCGCTCCACATGATCCCGGCCCTGTTGGCCGTGCTCAAGGCCGGCGCCGCCTACGTGCCGCTGGAGATCGGCCATCCGCCGGCTCGCCTGCAATGGATCCTCGGAGCGCTGGAGATTTCCTGCCTGATCACCGAGACGGCGCAGCAGGACAGCCTGCCTGCGCTGCCTCACGTGATCTGCGTCGATCGTGATTTCATCGGACCGATCGGGCCGATCCTCCCCCGTCGCTCCTCCCCCGATCATCTCGCCTACATCATCTTCACCTCGGGCTCCACGGGCACACCCAAGGGCGTGATGGTCCGCCACCGCCCGGTGATCAATCTGATCCGCTGGGCGCACCGGGCTTTTGCCTTCTCCCCGGCCGATCGGGTGCTCTTCGTCACCTCTCTCTCCTTCGACCTCTCGGTCTTCGACGTCTTCGGCCTGCTCGGAGCCGGCGGCTCCATCCGCATCGCGGCCGAGGACGAGATCCGCGACCCGCAAAGCCTGCTGCGGGCACTGGCTGAAGAGCCCATCACCTTCTGGGACTCGGCCCCGGCGGCCCTGGAGCAGACGGTGCCGTTCCTCCCCGGGATGGACCCGAACGCCCGGCCGGCCCTGCGCCTCGTCTTCCTGAGCGGCGACTGGATTCCGGTCACTCTTCCGGACCGCGTCCGCGGCAGCTTCCCCGGCGCCCGGGTCATCTCGCTGGGCGGCGCCACCGAGGCCACGGTGTGGTCCAACGTCTTCCCCGTCGGCACGGTCGACCCGGCCTGGGCCAGCATCCCGTACGGCCGGCCGATCGAGAACGCGCGCTACCACGTGCTCGATACGCGGCTCGCCCCTTGCCCGGTGGGCATTCCGGGCGATCTCTACATCGGGGGAGACTGCCTGGCCGACGGCTACGCGCGCGAGCCGGAGCTCACGGCGCACAAATTCATCCCCGACCCCTGGGGGGCAACCGGCGCCCGCCTCTATCGCACCGGCGACCGGGCGCGCTACCGGCCGGACGGCAACCTGGAGTTCCTGGGGCGGCGCGACCACCAGGTCAAGATCCGCGGCTTCCGCATCGAGCTGGGCGAGATCGAGGCGGCGCTCTCGACCTTGCCTGGAGTCCGCGAGGCGGTCGTAGCCGTACGGCAGGATACCCCCGGCGACCGGCGGCTGGTCGCCTATGTGGCCGGTGACGCCACGGCCGAAGAGCTGCGCGGGGCAGTGCGCGAGCGGCTGCCGGACTACATGGTGCCGGCCGCGTTCGTGACGCTCGCGGCGCTCCCCATCACCCCAAACGGCAAGGTGGACCGCAAGGCCCTACCGGCTCCGGAATGGCAGCCCGCCGAGGCAGCCTACCTGCCGCCACGCACCCCGGTCGAGGACGTCCTGGCGGGGATCTGGGCCAAGGTGCTCGGCCTCGAACGAGTCGGGGCGGCGGATCATTTCTTCGACCTCGGCGGCCACTCCTTGTTGGCGACCCGGGTGATCGCGCGCGTTCGCAGCGTCTTCGGCGTCGAGGTCCCGCTGCGCGATCTCTTCGAGGCTCCTACATTGGCGAGCCTCGCGGCGCGGATCGAGGCAACCCGGCAGGCCGGCGCGGGCGCGCTGGCGCCACCTCTCGGCCCGGTGCCACGGGGGGGCTCGCTCCCCCTCTCCTTCGCCCAGGAGCGGCTCTGGTTTCTCGACCGCCTCCAGCCGGACAGCCCGTTCTACAACCTGCCGATGGCCATCGCGATGCGCGGCGCTCTCTCCGTGCCTGCCCTGGCCGCCAGCCTCAACGAGGTCGTCCGCCGTCACGAGGTGCTGCGCACAACCTTCCCTGTCGTGGCCGGCCTCCCGGTCCAGGCCGTAGCGCCCGTCCTCGACGCGGCCCCCCCGGTGGTCGACCTGGGCGGCCTGCCCGGCCCCGTCCTCGATTCCGAGGTCGCCCGGCTGACTCGCACCCTGGCCGCCCGGCCCTTCGATCTCGCCGCCGGTCCCCTGCTGCGAAGCGCGCTGCTGTGCCTGACCTCCGAGCGCCACGTGGTGGTGCTCAGCATGCACCACATCATCACCGACGGCTGGTCCATGGCCCTGCTGATGCAGGAGGTCGCCGAGCTGTACCGGGCCGCGGCCTTCCAAAGGCCCTCGCCCCTGCCCGATCTGCCCTTCCAGTATGCCGATTTCGCCGTCTGGCAGCGCGCGTGGCTCTCTGGGGCGATCCTGGACGAGCAGACCGGCTGGTGGCGCCGCGCCCTGGCCGGAGCGCCCCAGGTGCTCGACCTGCCCACCGACCGGCCCCGTCCGGCCGTGCAGAGCCTGCGCGGCGCCCACGCCTTCGCGCTCCTGCCCGCCGGCCTCGCCCACGGCCTTCGCGAGCTTCTCCCTGCGGCAGAACGTCACCCCCTTCATGACGCAGCTCGCGCTCTTCGGCGCGCTCCTGCACCGCTACACGGGCGTCGAGGATCTGCTCATCGGCTCGCCGATCGCCGGCCGCAACCACGCCGAGGTCGAGCCTCTCATCGGGCTCTTCGTCAACACCCTCGTCCTGCGGGTCGAGATGGAGGGCAACCCGGCCCTGGTCGAGGTGCTCGGGCGCGTGCGGGACAGGACCCTGGGCGCCTATGCCCATCAGGACCTGCCGTTCGAGAAGCTCGTCGAAGAGCTGCATCCCGAAAGGAGCCTCGCCCATACGCCTCTGTTCCAAGTGATGCTGGTGCAGCAGGACATCGCGCCGGGCGCGGTCGAGATCCCCGGGCTCGACTTCCTGCCGTTGCCCGCCGAGAGCGGTGCCGCCCGCTTCGACCTCCACCTGGCCCTGACGGAGACCCCCTCGGGCCTGGTGGCCGACATGGAGCACAACCGGGACCTCTTCGACCCGGCGACCATGGCACGCCTCCTCGGCCACCTCCGGCTCCTCGCCGAGGGCGCCGTGCGCAACCCAGAGGCCCGGCTCTCGGAGCTGCCGCTGCTCTCCGACGGCGAGAGCCATCAGGTCCGGCTCGGCTGGAACGACACGGAGCTGCAGCGCCGGACCGGGCTGACCCTGCCGGAGCTCTTCGCCGGGCAGGTGGCCCGGTCGCCCGAGGCCCCGGCCGTCACCTTCGAGCACAGGACGCTCTCCTACCGCGAGCTGGACGGGATCTCCGGCCGCCTGGCAGCCCGGCTGCTCGCTCTCGGCGTACGGCCCGACACGGCGGTCGGCGTGCTGATGGAGCGCTCGGTCGAGATGGTCGTGGCGCTTCTCGGCGTGCTCAAGGCCGGAGCCGCCTACCTGCCCCTCGATCCCGAGTCCCCGGCCGAGCGTCTCGGCTGGCTCCTGGCCGATGCCCGCGTGCCGGTCCTGCTCGCCCAGGAACGCCTCCTGCCGGCCCTCCCGCAGATCGCGGCCCGGGTCCTCTGCCTCGAAGCGGGCTGGGAAGGGGACGGCGAGCCCGGGAGTCCAACCGGCCTGTCCGACCAGGGCCTCGCCTACATCCTCTACACCTCCGGCTCGACGGGTAAGCCCAAGGGGGTGATGATCCCCCACCAGGGCATCGTCAACCGCCTGCTCTGGATGCAGGAGGCCTATGGGCTGACCGCCGGGGACCGGGTCCTCCAGAAGACCCCCTACAGCTTCGACGTTTCCGTCTGGGAATTCTTCTGGCCTCTGATCACCGGCGCCCATCTCGTCGTGGCCCGCCCCGGAGGACACCGGGACGGCGCCTATCTCGCCGAGCTCATCGGGCGCGAGTACGTCACGGTGGCGCACTTCGTGCCGTCGATGCTCCAGGCCTTCCTGGAGGAGTCGGACCTTTCCGACTGCGCCAGCCTGCGCCTGGTGGTGGCCAGCGGCGAGGCCCTCATGCCCGAGCTGCGCCGGCGCTTCGGCGAACGGCTCTCCGCCCGGCTGGAGAACCTCTACGGCCCCACCGAGGCCTCGGTCGACGTCACCTCGTGGAGCTGCGCCGTGGAGGCCCGGGGCGGCATCGTCCCCATCGGGAGGCCGGTCGCCAACACCCGCATCCACCTGCTCGACCGCTCCCTGCGGCCCGTGCCCCTCGGCATCCCCGGCGAGCTGTGCATCGGCGGCGTGCAGCTAGCGCGGGGCTACCTCCATCGTCCCGACCTGACGGCCGAGCGCTTCATCCCCAATCCCGGCGTCCTCGATCCCAGCATTGCCGGAGACCGCCTCTACCGCACCGGCGACCTGGCGCGTTACCTGCCGGACGGTGCTCTCGAGTATCTCGGCCGCCTCGACTTCCAGGTCAAGATCCGCGGCTTCCGCATCGAGCTGGGGGAGATCGAGACGGTGCTCGCCTCCCATCCCGCGGTGCGGGACGCCGTGGTCATGGCGCGCGGAGAGAGCGCGGGAGACCGCCGCCTCGCGACCTACCTCGTGCCCCGCGCCGAGGCTGCAATCGACATCTCTGAGCTGCGCTCCTTCCTGGCGGCCCGGGTGCCGGAGCACATGGTGCCGCCCGACTGGACGGTGCTCGACGAGCTCCCCTTGACCCCCAGCGGGAAGGTGGACCGCAAGGCCCTCCCGGCTCCCGAGGCCGCCGCGGCGCGCGTGCACGTCGCCCCCCGATCCCCCCTCGAGCAGGTGGTCGCCGGGATCTGGGCGGAGCTGCTCAAGGTGGAGCGCGTCGGCATGGCAGACAACTTCTTCGACCTGGGCGGCGACTCGATCAAGGCCGTCCGGCTGGTCAGCCGGGTCAACGAGCGCCTCGGCGCCGACCTGCGCGTCCAGGATGTCTTCAAGCACCAGACCGTGGGACTGCTGGCGCAGCGCATCGCGACCCGGTCGGACCGCTCCCAGGCCGACGATCTCGCGGCCGGCCGGAAGGAGATCGAACGCCTGCAGCGCGCCGTCCTCGCCGACGAGCGCCAGCGCGCCAGGCTGCCCGAGGGGTATGAGGACTTCTTCCCGCTGAGCGGAATCGAGAAGGGGATGGTGTACTACACCCTCCTGCTGCCCGTGCAGCCGGTCTACCACGACCAGCACGTCTACGTCCTGTCCATCCCCGACCTCGACCGCTTCGAGCGCGCCCTCGCGCTGGTGATGGGCCGCCATCCGATCCTGCGCAGTGCCTTCTACCTCGACGAGCTCGAGGAGCCCATGAAGGTGGTGCTCCGGAGCGTGCCGGTGGTCCGCGACGCCGAGGACCTCTCCGGCCTGCCGGCCGAGGAGCAGCGCGCGCGCATCGAGCGGTACCGTGCCGAGGACATGCGCCGCCGGTTCGCCTTCCGGGGCGAGATCCTCTGGCGCCTCAAGCTCTTCCGGCTGGCGGGAGACACCTTCGCCACGATCTGGACCTGGCATCACGCCATCCTCGACGGCTGGAGCAACCTGACCTTCTGGCTCGATCTCAATGCGCTCCTCGCTCGCGAGGACCTCGCCTGCGAGGACCTCGACCGGATCGAGGCCCTGCCGCCCCTGGCCAGCAGCTACAAGGACTACCTGGCCATCACGCTGGGCCGCAGCCGCTCGCCCGCGACCGAGGCCTTCTGGCGCGCCACCCTGGCCGGCGCCGGCCGCAACAAGCTCCCCTTCCAACGGGCGGTGACCCGGGAGCGCACGGCCTTCGGCATGCGATCCCTCCAGCGGCCGCTGCCCCCCGAGACGCTGCTCGGCCTGCGCGAGCGGGCCGCGGAGCTGCACGTGCCGCTCCAGGCGCTCTTCCTGGCGGCCCACCTCCACCTGCTGCGGGTCACCTCTGGCGAGGAGGACGTGATCACCGGCGTGGTCTCCCACGACCGGCCGGGAATCCCCGACGGCGACAAGATCGTCGGGTGCTTTCTCAATACCTTTCCGCTCCGCCTCCGTCTGGAGCCGGGGGAGACCGGCGCCTCCCTGGCTCGGCGGGTGGCGCGCTTCCTCGCCGAGGAGAAGGAGCACGAGATCCCGCTGGTGGACATCGCCGGCCTCGTCGGCCTCCGCGAGTCGGCGCAGAATCCGATTTTCGACACGCTCCTCAACTTCATGGACTTCCATCTCATCGAGGAAGTCCGCGACAACGCCCTCTTCCAGGCGTCGGCCGGGGAGGTTGCGCGCGTGTTTCCCGAACTGCGCCTCGACGAGATGACGAATACCCTGTTCGACCTGGAGGTCATGGCCACGCAGAGCCGCCCCTTCCTGCAGCTCAAGTACCTCCCGCGTTTCTTCGAGGAGGCGGACATCGAGCTGGCGCTGGCCCTCTACCGGCAGATCCTCGAGGCGCTGATCCGCGGGATCGATACACCGCTCGCCGCGGAAGCCCTGCTGAGCGCGGAGGAACGCGGCCAGCTCGTCGCGGTCTACAACGACACGGCCCGCGCCTACCCCCGCGAGAGGCCCCTCCACAGCTTCTTCGAGGAGCAGGCCGCCCGCCATCCGGATCTCCCCGCCGTCCGCTGCGGCGACCGCTCGCTCTCCTACGGCGAGCTCGAGCGCCTGGCCAACCGGGTGGCGCGGCTCCTCCTTGCGCGCGGCGTGCAGCCCGGCGACAACGTCGGAGTCTGCCTGGAGCGCTCCCCCGAGCTGATCGCGGCGCTCTTCGGCGTGCTCAAGGCGGGCGCCGCCTACGTCCCGTTGGAGCCCTCCTACCCGCCGGCCCGCAAGAGCTTCATCGCCCGGCAGTCTGCAATCTCGTTTCTACTGGAGGACCTGCCGGAGGATCTGACCGCCTACCAGGACGCGCCCGTGCCGCTACGCCCCCGGCCCGAGGACCTCGCCTACACCATCTACACCTCCGGCTCGACCGGCACCCCCAAGGGGGTGATGATCGCGCACCACAGCGCCGCCAACCTGATCGCGTGGGTCAACCGCGAGATGGCCGTCGGCCCCGGCGACCGCGTGCTGATGGTCTCCTCCGTCTGCTTCGACCTCTCGGTCTTCGATCTCTTCGGCACCCTCGCGGCTGACGGCGAGGTGGTGCTTGCGCGGCAGGAGGAGGTACAGGATCCGGCCGCCCTGCTGCGGCTGGTCAGCGCGCATGGGATCACCTTCTGGAATTCGGTTCCCTCGACCCTCGGCCTGCTCGTCCAGTACCTGGAGGAGACCGATCCGGGCTTCCGCGGCGAGGACCTCCGCCTCGCCTTCCTGAGCGGAGACTGGATCCCGCTCACGCTCCCCGAACGCGCCCGGCGGTTCTTCCCCAACCTGCGCGTGATCAGCCTGGGCGGCGCCACCGAGGCCACGGTCTGGTCCATCTTCCATCCCGTCGACTGGATCGACGAGGCCTGGCTCAGCATCCCCTACGGCCGGCCGCTGGACAACAACACCTTCTACCTCCTGGATCGCTCTCTGGAGCTGGTTCCCCCCGGGGTGGTGGGCGAGCTCTACATCGGCGGCGAAGGCGTGGCCCGCGGCTATGCCGGAGACCCCGAGAAGACCGCGGCCTCCTATCTGCCCGATCCCTTCGCAGGGCCCGGCCGCCGCCTCTACCGCACCGGCGACCTGGGGCGGATGCTGCCGCAGGGCGAAATCGAGTTTCTCGGCCGCAGCGACCACCAGGTCAAGGTCCGCGGGTTCCGCATCGAGCTCGGCGAGATCGAGAGCCAGCTCTCCCGGGCTCCCGGCGTGCGGGAGGCAGTGGTGCTGGCCCGCGGCGACCGGACCGGGCAGAAGACCCTGTGCGCCTATGTGGTGGCCGCGGGGGAGGCCGGAGACATCATCTCGACTGCCGCGCTCCAGGAGCACCTGGCCCGCTCGCTTCCCGGCTACATGATCCCGGACACCTTCGTCTTCCTCTCCGCCCTGCCGCTGTCCGCCAACGGCAAGATCGACCGCAAGGCCCTGCCCGAGCCCGAGATGGCCCTCGCCGCCGGCGCGGCCCCCGTCGTTCCGGCCACAGCAACCGAGGCGGTTTTGGTGGAGATCTGGGAAGAGGTGCTGGGCCGGTCCGGCCTCGGCACCGGCCACGACTTCTTCGCTCTCGGGGGTCACTCCCTGTCCGCCATCCAGGTCCTCACCCGGGTGCGCCGCCGCTTCGAGATCGACCTGCCTCTCCCCGACTTCTTCGAGAGCCCCACGATCGCCGGCCTCGCCGCCGCCGTCGAGCGGCTGCAAGGGCCTCGCGCGGGGTCGCTCGCGCCGCCTCTCGTCGCGTCGCCGCGGGAGGCTTCCACCCTCCTGTCCTTCGCGCAGGAGCGGCTCTGGTTCCTGGACCAGCTCGAACCGGACAGCCCGCTCTACAACATTCCGGTGGCCTTGCGCATCGAAGGGCCTCTGGACCGCCGGGTCCTGGCCCTCTCTCTCGGCGAGATCGTGCGCCGCCATGAGGCCCTGCGTACCGTCTTCGCCGTTCGCGACGGCCTGCCGGTGCAGGTGATCCAGCCGGCGGCGCCTTTCGGGCTCCCCCTGGTCGATCTGTCGGGCTTGCCGGAAAGAGCCCGCGAGGCGGCGGCCCTCCGCCTGGCCGGCGAAGAGGCCGGCCGCCCGTTCGACCTCTCCCGCGGTCCGCTCCTACGCGGCGTGCTGCTGCGGTTGGCCACCCCAGGGGAGGAACAAGAGGATCACGCCTTCTTCTTGACCATGCACCACATCGTCAGCGACGCCTGGTCGATCGGTATCCTCGTCCGCGAGATCACCTCCCTCTACGCGGCGTTCGCCGTCGGCGAGCCGTCGCTCCTGCCGGAGCTCCCGGTACAGTACACGGACTTCGCGGTCTGGCAGCGCGGCTGGCTGCAGGGGGAGATGCTGGCGCGCGAGATCGGCGACTGGCGGCGTCGGCTCGCCGGACTGCCGCCGGTGCTGGAGCTGCCCACCGATCGACCGCGGCCGGCGGCGCAGAGCGTCCGCGGCGCGGTGCGGGCGGTGCGAGTGCCGGAGGAGCTGCCGCAGCGGGTCGAGGCCCTGGGCCGGCGCGCGGGGGCGACGGCGTTCATGGTCCTCCTCGCCGGATTCCAGGCGCTGCTGTCCCGCCACAGCGGCCAACAGGACTTCGCGGTGGGCTCACCCGTCGCCGGCCGCAACCAGTTGGAGACCGAGGGCCTGATCGGGTTCTTCGTCAACACGCTGGTGCTGCGTGCCGACCTGTCCTGTGTGCCGACGTTCCGGGAGCTGGTGGGGCGGGTGCGCGAGGCGGCTCTGGCGGCGTACGCGCAGCAGGACGTGCCGTTCGAAAAGCTGGTCGAGGAGCTGCATCCGGAACGCAGCCTCGCCCACGACCCTCTCTTCCAGGTGATGTTCACCCTGGACAACGCCGCGGAGGCGGTTACGGATGTCGCAGGCTTGCGCCTGCGTCCGTTCGGCGCGCCCGGAACGACGGCGAAGTTCGACCTGTCGCTCGCCGTCGACGGCTGGGGCGGCGAGGTCAGGGTTTCGTCGGAGTACCGCACCGACCTGTTCGACGGCCCGACCATCGAGCGGCTGCTGCTTCAATTCGTGCGCTTGGTCGGGAGCGGGGTGGACAACGTGGAGCAGCGGGTCGCCGCCCTGGAGCTGCTGTCCGCGGCGGAGCGCAGCCAGCTCCTGGTCGAGTGGAACGACACCGCGGCAGCCTTCCCGCACCAGATCTGCCTGCACGAGCTGTTCGAGGCCCAGGCGGCACGGACGCCGGAGGCGGTGGCGGTGGTGGCCGGGCCGGAGCACCTGACCTATGGGGATCTCGACGCCCGGGCCGATCGACTGGCGTGCGGGCTGCGCCGGCTGGGCGTGGCTCCGGAGCGGGTGGCGGGGATCTGCATGGAGCGTTCCGTGGAGATGATGGTGGCCCTGCTCGCCGTGCTCAAGGCCGGCGGGGCCTACCTGCCGCTCGAACCGGCGAGCCCACGGGAGCGCCTGGAGCTGCTGCTGCGCGACGCCGGGGCGGTGGTGCTGCTCACCCAGGAGCGGCTGCTCGACCGACTCGGCGATTCCGGCGTGCCCACGCTGTGTGTCGACCGGGAGCCGGCGGGGAGGCTCCAGGAGGCCGAGGCGTACCGGGAGACGCCGCGGCCCGCGCCCGAGAACCTCGCCTACGTGATGTACACGTCGGGGTCCACCGGCCGCCCCAAGGGGGTGTTGATCCAGCACCGCTCGGCGGCCTGGTATACCGTGACCGCGGCGGGTCACTATGGGATCGGTCCCCTGGACAGGGTCCTCCAATTCGCCTCCTTCAGCTTTGACATCTCGGTGGAGGAAATCTTCCCGATCCTGAGCCGCGGCGCCACGCTGGTGTTGCCGCCGCAGGCCCTGCACCTGTCGGCGGCGGACTTTCTCGACTACGCCGCGGTGCAGGGGATCACCGAGCTGTTCCTGGCCACCGCGTTCTGGCACGAGCTGAGCGACGAGGTGGCGGCGCGCCTCGGAGCGCTCCCCGCCTCGATCCGCCTGGTCAGCTTCGGCGGCGAGCGGGTCCTCCCCGAGCAGGTGGCGTCCTGGCTGCGCCACGTCGACCCGCGCGTGCAACTCCTCAACTCCTACGGCCCGACGGAAACGACCGTGGTGGCGACCCTGTTCGAGATCGATTCCGGCTATTCCGGGCTCGACGTGCCGATCGGGCGGCCGATCCGCAATGCCCGCGCCGTCCTCCTGGATCACGCCGTCGCGCTGCAACCTCTGGGTGCCGCCGGCGAGCTGTGCATCGGCGGAGCCGGCCTGGCCCGCGGGTATCTGGGCGACCCGGTGCAGACCGCCCGCAAGCTCGTGCCGGAGCCCTTCGGGAGCGATCGTGGTGCCCGGCTCTACCGGACAGGGGACATGGCGCGCTGGCGGACGGACGGGACGTTGGAATACCTCGGGCGGATCGGCCACCAAGTCAAGATCCGCGGCTTCCGCATCGAGCTGGGCGAGATCGAGTCGGCGCTCGCGGCGCTGCCCGGAGTCCGCGAAGCGGTCGTGGTGGCGCAAGAGGGGACCGGCGTCCGGCGGCTGGTCGCCTATGTGGTCGGCGACGTCACGGTCGAAGCGCTACGCCGGTCCTTGCGCGAGCGACTGCCGGACTACATGGTGCCGGCTGTCTTCGTGACGCTCGCGGCTCTCCCCTTGACCCCGAACGGCAAGGTCGATCGCAAGGCCCTGCCGGCTCCCGAGCACCAGGGCGATCAGGCCGGCTACCTGGCGCCGCGCACGCCGACCGAGGAGATCCTCGCCGGCATCTGGGGCGAGGTGCTCGGCCGCGAACGGGTCGGAGTGGAGGACCACTTCTTCGACCTGGGTGGCCACTCGCTGCTCGCCACCCGGGTGATCTCACGGCTGCGCAGTGCCCTCAGCATCGAGGTCCCGCTGCGCGACCTCTTCGAGGCTCCGCAGCTGGCGAGCCTCGCCGCCCGCGTGGACGAGAGACGGCAGATCCGCGCCGGCCGGCTCGCTCCGCCGCTCGTTCCCCTCCCGCGGGAGGGTCCCTCTCCCCTCTCCTTCGCCCAGCAGCGCCTCTGGTTCATCGACCAGCTCGAACCGGGAAGCCCGCTCTACAACATCCCGGTGGCCCTGCGCGCCGAAGGACCGCTCCGCCCCGCGGTGCTGGCGCTCTGCCTGGGGGAGATCGCGCGCCGTCACGAGGCGTTGCGCACGGTCTTCCCGGCGACCGAAGGCTCGCCGGTGCAGGTGATCCAACCGCCGGCCCCCTTCGCCCTGCCCGTGGTCGACCTGTCGGGGCTGCCGGAGAGCCGGCGCGAGGCCGCGGCCCTCGCCCTGGCCGGCGCCGAGGCCGCCCGCCCGTTCGATCTCGACCGCGGTCCCCTGCTGCGCGGTCTGCTGATCCAGATGGCGGCAGGTGACCACGTCGCCGCGCTGACCCTGCATCACATCGTCAGCGACGGCTGGTCGATGGGGATCCTGGTCCGCGAGGTCACCGCGCTCTACGCGGCGTTTGCCGCCGGCAGGCCCTCCCCCTTGCCGGAGCTGCCGGTGCAGTACGCGGATTTCGCGGCGTGGCAGCTCTCCTGGCTACACGGCGAGATCCTGGAGAGCGAGGTCGCCTACTGGCGCCGGCAGCTCGCGGGCCTGCCGCCCTACCTGTCGCTCCCCACCGACCGCCCGCGGCCCGCGGTGCAGAGCTTCCGCGGCGCCACCCGGCCCGTGCGGCTGCCGGCCGAGCTCGTCCGGCGCCTGCAGGCCCTGAGCCGGAGCGAGGGGGCGACGCTCTTCATGGTGCTCCTGGCCGGATTCCAGTCGCTTCTGGCGCGCTACAGCGGGCAGCAGGATCTCGCTGTCGGCACCCCGGTCGCTGGCCGCAACCGGGTGGAGATCGAAGGATTGATCGGGTTCTTCGTCAACACCCTGGTGCTGCGCGGCGACCTCACCGGTGGCACCTTCCGCGAGCTGCTCGGCCGCGCCCGCGACACCGTGCTGGCCGCGCACGCCCATCAAGACGTTCCGTTCGAAAAGCTGGTCCAGGAGCTGATGCCGGAGAGGAGCCTCGCCCACACACCCCTGTTCCAGACGATGCTGGTGCTGCAGAACGTCCCCATCGAGAGACTGGAGGTCGAGAGCCTGCGCCTGCGGCCTGTGGGCGGGGCCGGAGCCACGGCCAAGTTCGATCTCATGCTCACGCTGGAGGAATGGAACGGCGGCCTCAGCGGCATGGTCGAGCACGCCACCGATCTGTTCGACGCCGCGACCATCGACCGCCTGATCCTCCACTACGAGAGGCTGCTCACCGCCGCCGTGGCGGCGCCGGAGACAATCGCTGCGGAGCTGCCCCTGCTCTCCGGGATCGAGCGCCACCAGCTCCTCGCCGAGTGGGGAGGGATGGGAGGGCAGCCTCCGGCGGCGCCGACCCTCCATCGTGGTTTCGAGGCGCAAGTCCGGCAGGCGCCCGAGGCCCCGGCCCTCACCTGGGAGGGCGGGACCCTCAGCTACGGCGAGCTGAACCGCCGGTCCCACCGGCTGGCCCACTGGCTGCGCCGGCACGGCGTCGGCCCCGAAAGCCGGGTGGGATTGTGCCTGGATCGTTCTCCGGACCTGGTCGTCGCCATCCTGGGCGTCCTCAAGGCCGGCGGCGCCTACGTACCGCTCGATCCCGGCTCTCCGCAAGAGCGGCTGGCCTACATCATCGAGGACGCGGGTGTGCAGATCGTGGTCGGCGAGACGGACATCCACAGCGCGCTGCTGGAGGCGCTCCCCGACGGAGACCTCGAGCCTCTGGCGGACGGGGAGAGCCTGGCCTACGTGATCTACACCTCGGGCTCCACCGGCCGTCCCAAGGGCGTCCTGGTGAGCCACGGCAACGTCGCCCGGCTCTTCACCGCCACTCATTCCTGGTTCGGCTTTTCAGAACGGGACGTCTGGACCCTGTTCCACTCCTACGCCTTCGACTTTTCGGTCTGGGAGGTCTGGGGAGCGCTGCTCTACGGCGGCCGCCTGGTGATCGTCCCCTACGACGTGAGCCGGTCGCCCGACCTGTTCCTCGACCTGCTGGTCCGCGAGCAGGTGACGGTGCTCAACCAGACCCCCTCCGCCTTCGCCCAGCTCGCGCGGGTCGACGAGGAGCGCGACGGCGGCGCGACCGACCTGCGGCTGGTGATCTTCGGCGGCGAGGCGCTGGACCCGGCGGGCCTGGACCCCTGGTTTGCCCGCCACGGCGACGAGCGGCCTCTGCTGGTCAACATGTACGGGATCACCGAGACCACCGTGCACGTCACCTTCCGGCCGCTGCGCGCCGCGGACGCCCGGGGCGAGCGGCGCAACGTGATCGGCGTCCCCATCCCCGACCTGACCCTCTCGGTGGTGGACCCGGGTCTCCGGCCGGTGCCCATCGGAGTGCCGGGCGAGCTGGTGGTCGGCGGCGCGGGAGTCGCCCGCGGCTATCTCGGCCGGCCGGAGCTGACCGCCGAACGCTTCGTCCCCGACCCGATGGGCGGCCCGGGAGCGCGGCAGATCGATTCGGGCGCCGCGCTAGGCGCGCGGTTGTATCGGTCGGGAGACCTGGGACGTTTCCTCCCCCAGGGCGAGGTGGAATATCTCGGCCGGATCGATCACCAGGTCAAGATCCGCGGCTTCCGCATCGAGCTCGGAGAGATCGAGGCGGTGCTGCTGGCGCTGGAGAGAGTCCGCGACGCCGTCGTGGTGGCGCGGGAGGAGCCAGGTGGCCGGCGGTTGGTCGCCTATCTGGTGGGTGACGCCACGCCCGAGGCGCTGCGCCAGGCGTTGCGCGAGCGGCTGCCCGACTACATGGTGCCGGCCGCCTTCGTGATGCTGCCCGCCCTGCCGCTCACTCCCAATGGCAAGGTGGACCGCAAGGCCCTGCCCGCTCCCGACCGGCGAGGTCCCGAGGAGGGTTACCTGGCGCCGCGCACGCGTCCGGAGGAGATCCTTGCGGACATCTGGGCGCAGGTCCTGCGCCTGCCCCGCGTGGGGGTGCAGGACAACTTCTTCGCGCTCGGCGGCGACTCGATCCTCTCCATCCAGATCGTGGCCCGGGCGCGCCGGGCGGGCCTGCACCTCACCGTGCGGCAGCTCTTCGAGCACCAGACGGTGGCTCAGCTCGCCCGCCATGCCAGGGCGGTCGAGGCCTCCGGCGCCGCTGGCTTCGAGCAGGGACCGGAGACGGGCGAGGTCCCCCTCACGCCGATCCAGCGCTGGTTCTTCTCCCAGGGCTTCACGGATCTCCACCACTTCAACCAGGCCCTCCTGCTGGAGCCCGGCGAGCCCCTCTCTCCCTCCACTCTGGAGCGCGCCATGGCCGCCGTGGTCGAGCACCACGACGCCCTGCGCCTGCGGTTCAGCCGCCAGGGGGACGGCGGCTGGCGGCAGGAGAACGCCGCGGCCCTGCCGGTCTCCCCCTTCCACTGGATCGACCTCTCGGGCCTGCCGGCGTCACGCCGCCGCGAGACCCTGGAGCGCGCGGCCGCTGCTCTCCAGACCGGCTTCGACCTCGCCGCCGGACCGCTCACCCGCCTCGTCCGGTTCGAGACCGCCGAAAAGCCGGGGCGCCTGCTCTGGGTCTCCCACCACCTGGTGGTGGACGGCGTCTCCTGGCGTGTGCTGCTCGAGGATCTCGAGGCGGCCTACCGCCAGGCGGCGTGCGGGCTTCGCCCCGCCCTGCCGGCCAAGACCCTGTCCTTCCGGGAGTGGGCCCTCCGCCTCGCCGGCTACGCCGGCTCCGGCGCGCTGGCGCGCGAGCTGGACCACTGGCTCGCTGCCGCCCGCGCCGCCGTGCCCCGCCTGCCCGTGGACTTCCCCGAAGGCGAGAGCACCCTCGGCACGGAAGCCGAAGTCTCCTTCGCGCTCACCGCCGAAGAGACCGCGGACCTGCTCCAGACCGTGCCCGCGGTGTTCCACAACCGCATCGACGAGGCGCTGCTCAGCGCGCTCGCCCGGGCTCTGGCTGGCTGGACCGGCTCCCCGCGCCTGAGGGTGGACCTCGAAGGGCACGGCCGCGAGCCATTGCCTGGCAATGGCAGCGATATTGGCGACATGGGCGACATCGACGATCTCGACATCTCGCGCACCGTGGGATGGTTCACCTCCATCTACCCGATCATCCTGGAGGCGGGCGACGCGGGTCCCGGCGAGGCCCTCGTGAGCGCCAAGGAGCGGTTGCGCGCCGTGCCCGGGCACGGGTTCGGCTACGGTCTGCTGCGCTACCTGCGCGACGGCGGCGAGGGCGACGCGGCCCGCCTTCTGGCCGCGGCACCCGCGGCCGAGATCAGCTTCAACTACCTGGGCCAGCTCGACGCCACCTCCGGCGCGCTCTCCCTGTTCCGGCCTTCGCTGGCCATACCGGGCGCCACCCGCAGCCCGCGCGCCCGGCGCACCCACCTTCTGGAGGTCAGCGGCCTGGTGGCTGGCGGCCGGCTCCGCATGACCCTGACCCATGGCGCCCGGGTGCACCGCCGGGAGACCGTCGAGCGGCTGGCCACCGCCTACGCCGGCGCGCTCCGCGAGCTGATCCGGCACAGCCGGACCCGCGAGGACGAGGTCTTCTCGCCCGCGGACTTCCCCAGGGCCGGGCTCGACGTCCGCAGCTTCGACAAGCTGGCTGCGCTTCTGGCAGCCCATTGGGCCACCCTGAAGGATGTCGAAGAGATCTATCCCCTCTCGCCGCTCCAGAACGGGCTGCTCTTCCACTGTCTGCTGGCGCCGGGGTCCGGGGTCTATGTCAATCAGCTCACCTGCACCCTGCCGGCGGATCTCGATCCCCGGCGATTCCGGCAGGCCTGGGAGACGCTGGTGGAGCGCCACGGGACGTTGCGCACGGCGTTCTTCTGGGAAGGCCTCGACCAGCCGCTGCAGGTCGTCCAGAAGAAATTCACCCTTCCCTGGCGAGAGCTGGACTGGCGCGGCCTCTCCGCGGACGAGCAGCAGCGCCGCCTCGAAGAGCTGCGCCAGCGCGACCGGTACGCCCCCTTCTCGCTGAGCGAGGCGCCGCTCCTGCGCTTCTCCCTGGTGCGCCTCGACCGGGAGATCGGCTTCCTCTGCAGCTTCCACCACCTGCTGCTGGACGGCTGGTCGCTGCCCCTGCTCATCCAGGAGCTGGAAGCCCTCTACGCGGCTCTCCAGGAGGGCCGGACACCGGCGCTGCCGCCGGTGCGGCCGTTCAGCGACTACATCGTCTGGCTGCGGAGGCAGGATCCGACCCGGGCCGAGCCGTTCTGGCGCCGGGAGCTCGCGGGCTTCGCCGCCGCCAACCGGCTTGGCATCGATCGGCCGGCCGCGGCGGCAGGGTCTGCCGGCGACGCCGATCACGACCTCGCGGTCTCGCCCGCGGTCACCGGCCGTCTCCAGGCGCTGGCCGCGCGGCACAAGCTGACCCTCCAGACCCTGACCCTCGGCGCCTGGGCCGTGCTCCTCAGCCGCTACAGCGGCGCGGAGGATGTCGTCTTCGGGTGCGTCGTCTCCGGCCGTCCGGCCGCCCTGCCCGGCGTCGAGACCATGATCGGGGTCTTCATCAACACCCTGCCGGTGCGGGTGCAGGCGGACGGCGGCGCGCCCCTGGTCTCCTGGCTGCAGCATCTCCAGGAGCGCCAGCTCCCCCGCTTCGAGCACGAGCACACTCCGCTGCCCGACATCCAGCGCTGGAGCGAGGTCCCGGCGGGCTCGCCGCTGTTCGAGACGCTCTACGTGTTCGAGAACTACCCTACCGCGCTCGGCCCCCGGTCCGGCGGCCCCGGCAGCCTGCGCGCCGGCGACCTGCGCAGCTTCGAGTCCACCAACTATCCCGTCACGCTGACCCTCGCGGGAGGAGACCGGATTCTCCTGCGGCTGGCGTACGACCGCGCCCGCCTGGAGGGCGCCGCGGCGCTGCGCCTGCTCCACCATCTCGCGGCGTTGCTCTCCGGCATGGCCGAGGAGGCGGATCGGCCTCTCCGGGAGCTTGCGCTGCTGTCCGCGAGCGAGCGCCATCAGCTCCTGGCCGAGTGGGGAGGGAGGGGCGGGCAGCCTCCGGCGGGGCCGACCCTCCATCACGGCTTCGAGACGCACGCCCGGCGGGCACCCGAGGCCCCCGCCCTCACCTGGGAGGTCAGCTACGGCGAGCTGAACCGCAGGTCCAACCGGCTGGCCCGCTGGCTGCGCCGGCACGGCGTCGGTCCCGAGAGCCGGGTGGGACTGTGCCTGGAGCGTTCCCCGGACCTGGTGGTCGGCATCCTGGGCATCCTCAAGGCCGGAGGCGCCTACGTGCCGCTCGATCCCGGGTCGCCGCGGGAACGGCTGGCCTACATCATCGACGACGCGGACGTGCAGATCGTGGTCGGCGAGAAGGACATCCACAGCGAGCTGCTGGAGGCGCTCCCCGCCGACGACCTCGAGCCTCTGGCGGACGGGACGAGCCTGGCCTACGTGATCTACACCTCGGGCTCGACCGGCCGTCCCAAGGGCGTCCTGGTCACCCACGGTAACGTCGCCCGGCTCTTCGAAGCCACTCAGGCCTGGTTCGGCTTCACCGAGCGGGATGTCTGGACCCTGTTCCACTCCTACGCCTTCGACTTTTCGGTCTGGGAAATCTGGGGAGCGCTGCTCTACGGCGGCCGCCTGGTGATCGTGCCTCATGACGTGAGCCGCTCCCCCGAGCTGTTCCTCGACCTGCTGGTCCGCGAGCGGGTCACGGTGCTCAACCAGACCCCCTCGGCCTTCGCCCAGCTCGCGCTGGTGGACGAGGAGCGCGGCGGCGTGGCGACCGACCTGCGCCTGGTGATTTTCGGCGGCGACGCGCTGGACCCGGCCAGCCTGGCCCCCTGGTTTGCGCGTCACGGTGACGAGACGCCGCGGTTGGTCAACATGTACGGCATCACCGAGACGACGGTGCATGTCACCTACCGGCCGCTGCGCGCCGCGGACGCCCGGGGCGACCGGCGCAGCATCATCGGCGTCCCCATCCCCGATCTGACTCTCGCGGTGATGGACCCATCCCTGCAGCCGGTGCCTCTCGGAGTGCCGGGCGAGCTGGTGGTCGGCGGCGCGGGGGTAGCCCGCGGCTATCTGGACCGGCCGGAGCTTACCGCCGAACGCTTCGTCCCCGACCCGAGGGGAGACTCGGGAGCGCGGCAGATCGATTCGGGCGCCGCGCCAGGCGCGCGGCTTTATCGGTCGGGGGACCTGGGGCGGTTCCTCCCCCAGGGCGAGGTGGAGTACCTTGGCCGGATCGATCACCAGGTCAAGATCCGCGGCTTCCGCATCGAGCTGGGCGAGATCGAATCGGTGCTCGCTGCGCTGCCGGGAGTGCCCGAGGCGGTCGTGGTGGTGTTGGATCGGACCGATCGGTCGGATCCGTCGGATCGGGTGCTGGTGGCCTACGTGACCGGTGATGCCTCACCCGAAACGCTGCGCCAGTCGCTGCGCGAGCGGCTGCCCGACTACATGGTGCCGGCTGCGTTCGTGACGCTGGCCGCCCTGCCGCTCACCCCAAACGGCAAGGTGGACCGCAAGGCCCTGCCGGCGCCGGAGCTGCAGACCGCCGGGGAAGGCTACCTGGCGCCGCGGACGCCGGTCGAGGAGGTCCTCGCCGGCATCTGGGCCGAGCTCCTCGGTCTCGAACGGGTCGGTGCGGCCGACGACTTCTTCGCCCTCGGCGGCCACTCGCTGCTGGCGACGCAGGTGACGTCGCGCCTGCGCAGCGCCTTCGGCATCGAGATCCCGCTGCGCGATCTCTTCGAATTCCCGGCGCTCGCGGACCTCGCCGCCCGGGTCGAGGTGGCGCTCCGGGCCGGCGCAGGCCGGCTGGCTCCCCCTCTCGTTCCGGTGCCGCGGGAAGGATTTTTGCCCCTGTCGTTCGCCCAGCAGCGCCTCTGGTTCATCGATCAGCTCGAACCCGGCAGCCCGCTCTACAACATGCCGGTGGCGCTGCGTGTCGAAGGACCCTTGAGCTCCCGGGTGCTGGCCGCCTGTCTGGGTGAGATCGTGCGCCGGCACGAGGCATTGCGCACGGTCTTTGCCGCGCCGGACGGTGCGCCGGTGCAGGTGATTCAATCAGCGGCGCCCTTCGTGCTGCCCGTCGTGGACCTGTCGGGGCTGCCGGAGAGGGCACGGGAGGCGCTGGCCCACACATTGGCCGCTGAAGAGGCTGGTCGGCCCTTCGATCTCGGGCGTGGTCCGCTGCTGCGCGGCGTGCTGTTGCGGCTGGCTGAGGAGGACCATGTCGTCGCGCTGACCCTGCATCACATCGCTGGCGACGCCTGGTCGATGGGCATCCTGGTCCGCGAGGTCACGGCTCTCTACCCGGCGTTCGCCGCGGAGAAACCCTCCCCCCTTCCCGAGCTGCCGGTGCAGTATGCGGATTTCGCGGCCTGGCAGCACTCCTGGCTGCACGGCGAGATTCTGGACCGCGAGATCTCCTACTGGCGCGGGCAGCTCGCGGGGCTGCCGCCACACCTCTCGCTCCCCACCGACCGTCCGCGGCCCGCGGTGCAGAGCTTCCGCGGCGCCACACGGCCCCTGCGGCTGCCGGCGGAGATCGTCCGTCAGGCGCAGGCCCTGAGCCGGCGCGAGGGAGCGACTCTCTTCATGGTGCTCCTGGCTGGCTTCCAGGCCCTTCTGGCGCGGTTCAGCAGCCAGCAGGATCTCACGGTCGGCGCGCCGGTCGCGGGGCGCAACCGGGTGGAGATCGAGGGGCTGATCGGCTTCTTCGTCAACACCCTGGTGCTGCGTGCCGGGCTGCACGGCGAGCCCACCTTCCGGGAGCTGCTCGGCCGGGTCCGCGAGACCGCGCTGGCCGCCCACATGCACCAGGACGTGCCGTTCGAAAGAGTCGTCCAGGAGCTCATGCCGGAGAGGAGCCTCGCCCATGCTCCCCTGTTCCAGGTGATGCTGGCCCTCCAGAACGCGCCCGTCGGGAGCCTGGAGATCCGGGATCTGCGCTTGCGACCGGTGGGCGGCTCCGCGACGACGGCGCGGTTCGATCTCTCGCTCAGCCTGGAGGAGCACGACGGCGGGCTCGGCGGTGCGGCCGAATACGCCACCGACCTCTTCGACGCCACGACCATCGACCGGTTGATCGCGTGCTTCGAGCGGCTGCTCGCCGCGGCCGTGGCGGCGCCGGAGACGATCGCCTGTGAGCTGCCGCTGCTCAGCGGGGCCGAGCGCCATCAGCTCCTCGCGGAGTGGGGAGGGATGGGCGGGCAACCCCCGGCGGAACCGGCCCTCCATCGCGGCTTCGAGGCGCACGCCCGGCAGGCTCCCGACGCCCCGGCCCTCACCTGGGAGGGTGCAACGATCAGCTATGGCGAGCTGAACCGCCGGGCCAATCGACTCGCCCGCTGGCTGCGCAGGCAGGGCGTCGGCCCCGAGGTCCGGGTGGGGTTGTGCCTGGAGCGTTCCCCGGACCTGGTGGTCGCCATCCTCGGCGTCCTCAAGGCCGGAGGAGCCTACGTGCCGCTCGATCCCGGGTCCCCGCGGGAGCGGCAGGACTACATCCTCGACGACGCGGGTGTGCAGATCTTGGTGGGCGCGAAGGACGTCCACAGCGACCTGCTGGAGGCGCTCCCCGCCGGAGACCTTGAGCCCCTGGCGGACGGATCGAGCCTGGCCTACGTGATCTACACCTCGGGCTCCACCGGCCGTCCCAAGGGCGTCCTGGTGAGCCACGGCAACGTCGCCCGGCTCTTCGCCGCCACTCATCCCTGGTTCGGCTTTTCAGAGCGGGACGTCTGGACCCTGTTCCACTCCTACGCCTTCGACTTTTCGGTCTGGGAGATCTGGGGAGCGCTGCTCTACGGCGGCCGCCTGGTGATCGTGCCCCACGAGGTGAGCCGCTCCCCCGAGCTGTTCCTCGACCTGCTGGCCCGCGAGCGGGTGACGGTGCTCAACCAGACCCCCTCGGCCTTCGCCCAGCTCGCGCAGGAGGACGAGGAGCGCCGCGGCGGCGCGGCCGATCTGCGGCTGGTGATCTTCGGCGGCGAAGCCCTGGACCCGGCGGCTCTGGCCCCCTGGCTCGCCCGCCACGGCGACGCTCGGCCGCGGCTGGTCAACATGTACGGGATCACCGAGACGACGGTGCACGTCACCGTCCGGCCGCTGCGCGCCGCGGACGCCCGGGGCGAGCGGCGCAGCGTCATCGGCATCCCCATCCCCGGCCTGTCTCTCGCCGTGATGGACCCACGCCTGCAGCCGGTGCCCATCGGAGTGCCGGGCGAGCTGGTGGTCGGCGGCGCGGGGCTGGCGCGGGGCTATCTCGGCCGGCCGGAGCTGACCGCAGAACGCTTCGTCCCCGACCCGGCGGGCGGCGGCGCGCGGCTCTACCGGTCGGGAGACCTGGGACGTTTCCTCCCCCACGGCGAGGTGGAATACCTCGGCCGGATCGATCACCAGGTCAAGATCCGCGGCTTCCGCATCGAGCTGGGGGAGATCGAGTCGGTGCTCCTGGCGCTGCCTGGAGTCCGCGAGGCGGCCGTGGTGGCGCGCGAGGACGCATCCGGCGACCGGCGGCTGGTCGCCTATGTGGCCGGGGACGCCACGGCCGAGGAGCTGCGCCGGTCGCTGCGCGAGCGGCTGCCCGACTACATGGTGCCCGCCGCCATCGTGATGCTGGCCGCCCTGCCGCTCACTCCGAATGGCAAGGTGGACCGCAAGGCCCTGCCAGCTCCGGAGGGGCGACGCCCCGAGGATGGCTACCTGGCGCCACGGACACCGGCCGAGGAGATCCTCGCCGGCCTCTGGGCCGAGCTCCTCGGCCTCGACCGGGTCGGGGGGACCGACCACTTCTTCGATCTGGGCGGCCACTCCCTCCTCGCCACCCGCCTGGTGGCTGCGGTCCGCGACGCCTTCCAGGTGGACCTCCCGCTGCGCCTGGTCTTCGAGCAGCCCACGATCGAGGGGCTGGCGCGGGCGATCACCGAGCTCGGGGAGGCCGGCGCGCCGGTGGACGATCCTCTCCTCGCCCTCCCCCGCCAGCCGGGGGAGAACCGCTTTCCGGTCTCCTTCTCGCAGCTCCGCGAGTGGATCCTCGACCGGCTGGAGCCTGGGAACCCGGCCTACAACATCCCGAGCCCCCTGCGCATCGAAGGCCCGCTCGCCATCCCGACCCTGGCCGCGGCTCTCCAGGAGCTGGTCCGGCGGCACGAGGTCTTCCGCACCCGCTTCGCGGCCGGTGAGGAGGAGCCGCTCCAGCTCGTGCTCCCGGAGGTCCGGCTGGAGGTGCCGGTGATCGATCTGTCGGGCCTGCCGGAGAGCGCGCGGGACGTCGAGATGCACCGGCAGGTGCGAGCCGAGGCCTCCACCGGCTTCGACCTCGCCGCCGCGCCGCTCCTGCGCACCCGCATCGTGCGCCTCGCCGCCGACGACCACGCCCTCCTGCTCACCGTCCACCACATCATCGCCGACGGCTGGTCCATGGGCATCATCCATCGGGAAGTCGCCGCCCTCTACGAAGCCGCCGCGCAGAGGTGGGCGCCGTCCCTGCCGTCCCTGCCCATTCAGTACGCCGACTACGCGGTCTGGCAGCGCCGGCGCCTGGCCGGGGAGAGGCTGGAGCGGCAGGTGGGCTTCTGGCGCCGGCGGCTCGCCGGCGCCCCGCCGCTCCTGGAGCTGCCCACCGACCGGCCGCGCCCGCCCGTGCGCAGCAGCCGCGGCGGCAAGGTGCCGATCCACCTGCCGCAGCCGCTCGCCGGGCGTCTCCACGAGCTGGCCCGGCGGCGTGGCACGACCCTGTTCATGGTCCTCCTCGCCGGCTACCAGACCCTGCTGGCACGCTGGAGCGGCCAGGACGACGTGACGGTGGGCACCTACAGCGGCAACCGGCCGCAGCGGGAGCTCGAAGGGCTCATCGGCTTCTTCATCGACACCCTGGTGCACCGCGCCGACCTCGCGGGCAATCCCTCGTTCGCCGCTCTCCTCGGCCGCATCCGCGAGACCACCCTGGAAGCCTACGCGCACGCCGACCTCCCGTTCGAGAAGCTGCTGCAGATCCTGCAGCTCCCGCGCGATCCGTCGCGCACGCCGCTGTTCCAGGCGCTCCTGGTGCTGCAGAACTTCCCGCCGGCCCGGGCCGAGCTGAGCACCGGAGTCCGCCTGAGCGGTCTGCCGGTCGAGAGCGAGAAGGTCGACTACGACCTGGAGCTCTGGCTGGGCGAGGAGCCAGACGAGATCGCCGGCACCCTCCAGTACAGCGCCGCCCTCTTCGACGAGGCGACCATGGCGCGCTTCGCCGCCCAGCTCCACACCCTGCTGGAAGCCGCCGTCGCCGACCCCGAGCAGAGCGTCTGGAAGCTCCCCCTGATCACGGACGACGAGCAGGCGCGCCAGCTCCAGGCCTGGAGCCGCGGCCCGGCCGTCCCCGCGGGCGAGGCCCTGCTGCACCGCCTGATCGAGGAGCAAGCGGCCCGGACGCCCGGCGCCGTGGCCCTGGAAGCCGGCGGTGTCCGCCTCACCTACGCCGAGCTGGTGGACCGTGCGGGCCACCAGGCCCGGCACCTGCGCGAGCAGGGCGTGGGCCCCGGCACGATCGTCGCCCTCACCGCCGAGCGCACACCGAACCTGATCGTTCACATGCTCGCCGTGCTGCAAGCCGGAGCGGCGTATCTGCCGGTTGACCCGGCGTATCCGCAGGAGCGGCGCGACTACATGCTGGTGGATTCGAGGGCGGTCCCGATCAAGGACAGCAAGGACGACAAGGACCGCAAGGAAAGCGAGTCCTCGTCCTTGGTGTCCTTGCCGTCCTTGCTGTCCTTTGATCTGGCCCCCGCCTACGTCATCTACACCTCCGGCTCCACCGGCCTGCCCAAGGGCGTCGTCGTCCCCCACCGCGCCATCGCCTCCTTCGTCCGCGCCGCCTGCGCCACCTACAACCTCTCCCAGGGCGACCGGGTCCTCCAGTTCGCCGCGCTCAGCTTCGACACCAGCGCCGAGGAGATCTGGCCGGCCCTGGCCGCCGGCGCGACGCTCGTGCTGCGCCCCGAGGACATGGCGGCCTCCATCCCGGGCTTCCTGCGCGAGCTCGGGCGGCTCGGCATCACCGTGCTCGACCTCCCCACCGCGTTCTGGCACGAGAAGGTCGCCGGCATGGAGGCCGAGGATCTACATCTGCCGCCGGACCTGCGGCTCGTGATCCTCGGCGGCGAAGAGGCCCTGGCCGACCGCTTCGCCCTCTGGCAGCGGCGCACCGGCTCCTCCGTGCGGCTGGTCAACACCTACGGCCCCACCGAGACGACCATCGTGGCGACCCGCAGCGAGCTGACCGATCTGGCTCCTGGCGCGCTGGTCCCGATCGGCCGCCCGATCCCGGGCGCCCGGGCCTACGTGCTCGACCGCTTCCTCACGCCGGTGCCACCCGGGGTGCGCGGCGAGTTGTGGCTCGGCGGCGCCGGCGTGGCGCGCGGCTATCTCGGGCGCCCCGACCTGACCGCCGAGCGCTTCGTTCCCGATCCCTTCGCAGCGCGCGAGCCTGGGGCGCGCCTCTATCGCACGGGCGACCTCGCCCGTTGGCGCACCGACGGGGATCTCGTCTTCGCCGGCCGGGCCGACCGGCAGATCAAGCTGCGCGGCTATCGCATCGAGCCCGGGGAGATCGAGGCCGCCCTGCGCCTGCATCCGAGCCTTCACGAGGCCGTGGTCGACGTGGGGGGACGAGGCGGCGACGAGGACCGGCGCCTCGTGGCCTGGGTGGTGGCGCGCCAGGGCATGGCGGTCCCGGGATCTCTCGAGCTGCGGGCCTTCCTGCGCGACCGGCTGCCCGAGCCGCTGCTGCCCGCCCTCTTCGTCCCCATACCCGCCCTGCCGCTGACCTCCAGTGGCAAGGTGGACCGCCGCGCCCTGCCCGAGCCTGCGGGGCTGCGACCGGAGGGCGACGCCAGCCTCGCGGGATACCGCGAGCCCGGAACCTCTCTCGAGCGTACGATCGCCGCCGTCTTCCGCGACCTCCTGCGGGTCGACCGCGTGGGCCTCAACGACAATTTCTTCGACCTCGGCGGGCACTCGCTGCTCGTCATCCGGGCGCACCAGAAGCTGCGCGAGGTGCTGGGAAGCGAGATCTCGGTCATCGACCTGTTCCGCTTCCCGACGGTCGCCCTGCTGGCCCGCCATCTGAGTCAACAATTGCGGGGGCGGGGGGAGGACGAGAAGCCCTCGTTCCGCGCCGTCCAGGATCTGGCCGAGCGGCAGCACACCGCCCAACGCCTTCAAAAGCAGGCCATGGAGAGCATGAGGCACCTCTCTCCGGCGGGATTCAACCCGCCGGCGAGGACGATCGAGAACGCACCGATGAGCACTGAGCACGAGT
Source organism: uncultured Holophagales bacterium (assembly GCA_963842525.1). Classification (GTDB taxonomy): domain Bacteria; phylum Acidobacteriota; class Thermoanaerobaculia; order Multivoradales; family UBA5704; genus UBA5704. Next base: position 560,040 of record CAWJGT010000003.1, on the reverse strand, counting down.
TGGGTCGATCTGAAGATATGCCCGAAGCGGTCGCCATCGTCGGCATGGCCGGCCGGTTTCCCAAGGCCCGCAACCTCCAGGAATTCTGGGCCAACCTCCGCGACGGCGTGGACTGCATCCGCGACCTCACCGACGAAGACCTGCGGGAGAGTGGCATCGATCCGGCCACCCTGCCGCCGTTCTATACGAGGGCCGCGGCACCCATCGACGGCATCGAGATGTTCGACGCCGGCTTCTTCGGCTTCTCACCTCGCGAGGCCGAGATCCTGGATCCGCAGTCCCGCGTCATGATGGAGTGCGTCTGGGAGGCCCTGGAGAGCGCCGGGTATGTCTCCGAGTCCTATCGCGGCTGGATCGGCCTCTGGGCCGGCGTCAGCGTCCCTGCCTACTTCATGAACCATCTGATGGGCAACCCGGAGCTGCTGGCGTCCCTCGGCGCCTTCAACCTCTACCTTTCCAACGACCGCGACTACTTCGCAACCCGGATCTCCTACAAGCTCAACCTGCGCGGGCCGAGCGTCAACGTGCAGACCGCCTGCTCGACGTCCCTGGTTGCGGTGCACCACGCCTGCCAGGCCCTGCTGTCGTACCAGTGCTCGCTGGCCGTGGCCGGCGGCGTGCGCCTGCAGGTGCCGCAAAAGAGCGGCTACGAGGCGCGGGAGGGGAGCATCTTTTCGCCCGACGGACGCTGCCGGGCCTTCGACGCCAGAGGACAGGGCGCACTGTTCGGCGAAGGGGCGGGCGTGGTCGTCCTCAAGCGCCTGTCCGAGGCGATCGCCAAAGGGGATTCCATCCACGCCGTGATCCGCGGCTCGGCGCTCAACAACGACGGTTTCATGAAGGTCGGCTTCACCGCGCCGAGCGTCGAGGGGCAGGCCGAGGTGATCGCCCTTGCCCATGCCGTGGCCCGCGTCGATCCGGGGACCCTCTCCTACGTCGAGGCGCACGGCAGCGGCACTCCCCTCGGCGACCCGATCGAGGTGACGGCCCTCACCCGGGCCTTCCGCGCCGGGACCGACGCCCGCGGCTTCTGCGCCCTCGGCTCGGTCAAGACCAACGTCGGGCACCTGGAGGCGGCGTCGGGCATCGCCGGTCTGATCAAGACCACCCTGGCGCTCGAGAACGGCTCCATCCCGCCCAACCTCCACTTCGAGACCCCCAACCCGCAGATCGACTTCGCGAGCACGCCGTTCTACGTCAGCACGGAGCTGCGGGACTGGCCGCGGGGGCCTCTCGGAGCTCCCCGCCGCGCCGGGGTCAGCTCTTTCGGCATGGGCGGCACCAATGTACATGTCATCCTGGAGGAGGCGCCGGAGCGCCCGCCTTCCGGCCCGTCGCGCCCCTGGCAGCTCCTGCCTCTGTCGGCGCACACCCCGGAAGCGCTGGAGGCGCTCACCGACCGCCTGGTGGACTGGCTCGAGAAGCACCCCGAGGCGCCCCTGGCGGACGTCGTCCATACCTTGCAGGCCGGCCGCCGCACCTTCGCGCACCGGCGGGCCCTGGTCTGCCGCGACCGCGAGGACGCTATCTCCGCCCTGCATGCCCGCGATCCGCGGCGCCTCCTGGGCAGCGTCGAGGAGAACGCCGAGCGGCCCATCACTTTCCTCCTCCCGGGCCTCGGCGACCACTACCCCGGCATGGGCCTCGGCCTTTACCGGCACGAGCCCGCCTTCCGCGCCGCCCTCGATCAGGCGGCCGAGCTGCTGCGCGAGCAGGGGATCGACCTCCTGGCGGCGCTCTACCCCCAAGGCACCGGCCCCGAAGCGGAGGCCGCAGGCTGCGGCGAGGCGGACCTGCGCGCCCTGCTCGGCCGTCCCTCCTCTTCCGCAGCTCCCTCCGAGACCCCGGCGCTCCACTGCACCGAGATCGCCCAGCCGGCGGTCTTCGCCGTCGAGTATGCCCTGGCCAAGGTCTTGGAGCAGTGGGGGATCAGGCCGCAGGCCCTGGCCGGCTACAGCCTCGGCGAGTACGTGGCGGCCTGCCTGGCCGGCGTCTTCTCCTTCGAGGATGCCCTGCGTCTGGTGGCGCGGCGCGCACGCGGGATCGCCGAGCTCCCGGCGGGAACCATGCTCTCGGTCTCCCTGCCCGAGGAGGAGGCGCGGCAGCTCGCCACCGGCCCCCTCTCTCTCGCCGCCGTCAATGGTCCGTCCTTCTCGGTGCTGGCTGGCCCGCCGGAAGACATCGACGCCCTGGCCGCCGGCCTCGCAGCGCGCGGCGTCGCCACCAAACGCCTGCCCACCACCCACGCCTTCCATTCGCGGATGATGGAGCCGCTGCGCGACGACCTGGGCGCCCTGCTGCGCGGCATGCGCCTGGCGCCACCCACCATCCCCTACCTGTCCAACGTCACCGGCACCTGGATCACGCCCGAGCAGGCGACGGACCCCGACTTCTGGGTGCGGCACCTCGTCGAGCCCGTTCGCTTCGGCGCCGCGATCGCCGAGCTGCTCGTCGAACCCTCCCGCGTCCTCGTCGAGGTCGGGCCGGGGCTGGCTCTGACCTCCCTCGTCCTGCAGCTCGCCGGCGCCGCCGCCCCGGTCGCCTTGCCTGCGTTGCGTCCCTCCTACGACCGGAGCCAGGCCGACACCACCTTCCTCCTCGGCGGCCTCGCCCGCCTCTGGCTGGCCGGCCTTCCCATCGACTGGGCAGGCTTCGCGGCGCACGAGCGGCGCAACAGAGTGTGGCTCCCGACCTATCCCTTCGAGCGCAAACGGTACTGGGTGGAACGGATCGATCGGGCGGCAATCGACCGCGCGGCCCTGCCCGCCGAGGCGCCGGGTGCCGCGCCTCCGGCTCCCGCTCCTTCCCTGGAGCGCCACGCCCGGCCGGCCAACCTGCGCAACGCCTACACGGCGCCGCGCAACGAGACGGAGGAGCGCCTGGTGGAGATCTGGCAGGACCTGCTGGGCGTCGCGCCCATCGGCGTCCACGACAGCTTCTTCGCGCTCGGCGGCCAGTCCCTGTTGGCACCGCAGCTCCTGCTTCGCATGCACCGGGAGCTCGACGTCGACTTCCCCCTGCGCGACCTCTTCGAGGCGCCCACCGTGGGCGAGCTGGCGGTGGCCATTGCGGTGCTCCGCGAGGAAGGCGCCGCCGCCCTGGCTGCCGCCCGCGAGACCGTGGACCTGCGCGCCGAGGTGACCCTCGATCCGGAGATCCGGGCCGAAGGCCCGCGCGTGCCTTCCGGCGATCCTTTCGAGGTGTTCCTGACCGGCGCCACCGGCTTCTTCGGCGCCTTCCTGATCCACGAGCTGGTGCGCCAGACCCGCGCGCGCATCCACTGCCTGGTGCGCGCCGAGTCCTTGGAACAGGCAACCCTCCGCCTCCGCGACTCCCTGCAGTCCCGCGAGGCGTGGACCGAGGAGATGGCCGGCCGCCTCGTCGCCGTGCCGGGCGACCTGGGCGAGCCCCGCTTCGGCCTCTCTGCGGAGGAATTCGATGCGCTCGCCGGCCGCGTCGACGCCGTCTACCATTGCGGCGCCTGGGTCAACTTCACCTATCCCTACAAGGTCCTCAAGCCATCCAACGTGCTGGGCACCGTCGAGTCCCTGCGCCTGGCCGGCCGCATTCGCACCAAGCCGCTGCATTACGTCTCCAGCATCACCGCGATCCCCGAGGTCGAGTACGGTTTCCGGGAGGACCCCACGGTCTACGAGAACGATGAGAGCGACAGCCTGTCCGGCCTCTTCGGCGGCTATGGCGAGACCAAGTGGGTCTCCGAGCACATCTGCCAGCTCGCCCGTACCCGCGGAATCCCGGTCTCCATCTACCGTCCTGGAGTGCTGGCCGGCCACAGCCGGACCGGCGTCGGCAACACCCGCGACATGGTGTGGAACGTCATCAAGGGCTCCATCCAGGTGGGCGTGGCGCCGGACGACGACTCGATCGCGGACGTCACCCCGGTGGACTACGTCGCCCGCTCCCTCGTCCACATCTCCCTGCGGGACGAAAACCTGGACCGCGTGTATCAGTTCCCGCATCCCGAGCCGCCGACCCTGCGGAATATCTTCGAGCACCTGCAAGAATACGGCTATCCGATCGAGTGGATGGAGCTGGCGGAGTGGGTGCAACACATGCTCGACGTCATCCGCAGCGGTGCCGAGGGCGCTGAGGGCTCCGAGAACGCCCTGGCGCCATTCGCGCCCGTCGTGGCGAACTATCAGGCCTTCAATGAGATAGCGAATGCCGAGCAACGTACCGGCATGATGAAGGTCGTCCTCTTCGACGACCGCAACACCCGGGCGGCCATTGCGGGCTCCGGCATCACCTGCCCGCAGCTCGATATCGATCTGCTCACCGTCTACTTCGACTTCTTCGTCCACACCGGCTTCCTGCCACCACCGCCGCGGAACGCCTGAAAACAGAGCCGCCGCTCCAGAGACCGGACCGCGCGCCGTGTCGAAGCCAGCGATGCCGGAGCCTGTGGGCTCGCGAGCCCCCGGCGCGGACCGAAGGCCCCAGTCGCGCGGGCCGCGGTCCCCATCAGCGGTTTTGAAAAACGCGGCCCTGGACTTCCGGTCCGTGTGAGAGGGACCGCGGTCCTCCTGTGCGGACCGGGGGTCCCTGTCAGAGGGACCGCGGCCCGCAACGCAGGGCATCAGGTCATCTGGTAGGACCCGAGGTCCGCTTGGCAGGGACCGCAGGTCCACAGTGCGGTTTCGCGGTCCCGGTCGCGCGGACCGCGGCCCCAATCGCCGGGACCGCGAGTCACGAAGCCATCAGGGCGCACGCGCGGATAGGGGTCTACTCGCTACGCAACACGCTCGCCGGATCGAGGCGGGCGGCGCGCAGCGCGGGCACCAGGCTCGCCAGGAGAGCGGTCGCCACGAGCAGGAGCGCTACACCCGCGAAGGTGGCGGGGTCGGTGGTGCCGACGCCGAAGATGAGCCCAGAGAGGAATCGCCCGAGCCATAGGGCGGCGAGCGCGCCGAGGGCCGCACCGGCCGCGATCAGCGCCAGCCCCTGGCCCAGCACCCCGCGCAGAACGTGCTCGGTGCGCGCGCCGAGCGCCATCCGGATGCCAATCTCCTGCCGCCGTTGCATCACCATGTAGCTGATGACGGCATAAAGACCTAAAGCGGCGAGCACCAGCGACAATGCGGAAAAGACGCCGAAAAGGGACATCGCGAGCCGGCGCTCCGCGAGCCCCTGGGCCACCAGCTCCTCCAACGTGCGCACCTGGGCGATCGGCAGGTTGCGATCGAGCGAGGTCACCGCCCGGCGCAGTGCGGAGACCATGCCCATGGGATCTCGGGTCGTACGCACAATGAGATAGCCCCAACTCGACGGGCGTTGCGCCTGCGGGATGTAGATCGTCGGCTCGGCCGGCTCGTGGAGCGCCAGCTCCCGCATATCCGCGACCACGCCGACGATCTCCTGCATCCCCATCCCGGTGGTCTCCCACGCGAAATCGACCCGCTTGCCGAGCGGGCTCTCGCCGGGGAAGTAGCGTCGCGCGAAGGCCTGGTTGATGACGACCACCGGCGGCGCGCCGGCGGCGTCCTTGTCCTCGAAGACGCGCCCGGAGAGGACCGGTGTGCGCAGCGCTGCGAAGTAGCCCGGCGAGGCGATCCGCTTCTGGGCGACCGGTCGCGCGTCCGGCGGAAAGGTGCGGCCCTCGATGAGGACTACGCCGCTGACATCTCCCGCCAGGGGCACGCTGCTGGCAAAGGCCGCAGACTGGACTCCCGGAAGCGCCGCTACGCGCTCGCAGAGCTCGCGGAAGAACGCGGCCTGCTGGTACGGCTCGGGATAGCGGGTGAACGGCAAGGAGACCGAGGTGCTGAGCACGCGCTCAGCGTTGAAGCCCTTGTCGACCGCGAGCAGCCGGCCGAAGCTGCGGATCATCAGGCCGGCGCCGATGAGCAAAGCGAACGAGAGCGCCACCTCGGCCACGATGAGCGCGCCGCGCAGACGGCTGCGAGCGAGGCCTCCGCTGGCGCCCGGCGCGCCGGTCTTCATCACCTCGGCGAGGTCGGCGCGCGAGGCGCGCCACGCGGGGAGCAGGCCGAAGAGCAGGCCGGTGACCAGCGCAAGGAGCAGCGCGAAACCCAGCATGCGCGCATCCACCGCGGCCTCGGCGAGCCGCGGCATACCGGCGGGGCCAAGCCTGCGGAGGGCGGCCACGCCGCCCCATGCGACGAGCACGCTGGCACCGCCGCCGAGCAACGCCAGGAGAAGGCTCTCGACCATGAGCTGCCGTACGAGGCGGCCGCGCGCCGCGCCGAGCGCCGCGCGGATGGCGATCTCGCGCCGCCGTACCGCCGAGCGCGCCAGCAGCAGGTTCGCCACGTTTGTACAGGCAATGAGGAGCACCATGCCCACCGCGCCAGCCAGGGCGGCGAGGAGCGGCCGCGCGTCGCCGATCACGATACGTTCCAGCCGGACGAGGCGGATACCATGGTCCGTCACCTTGCTCTCCCGGAGCCGGTGAGCCAACGCCGCAATGCGCTCCTCGGCTTGCGCGAGGGCGAGCCCGGGGCGCAGCCGTCCGACCACGTTGATGAAGTGCAGGTTACGCGGCATGCGTTCCGGCTCGAGCCGCAGGGGAATCCATACATCGATCTCCTGCGCCGCCGCCAGGTCGGCCGGAACGGTCGAACGCCGGCCTGGGGGGATGATGCCGATCACCGTGTACGGTTCATCTCCCAGTGTGACGGCACGGCCGACGATCTTCTGGTCGCCGTCGAAGCGGCGCCGCCACAGCGCTTCGCTCAACATCACGACGCGCTCGGCCTCCAGCGCATCCTCGCCCGGCGCAAACGCGCGCCCGACACGCGGCAGGGCGCCCAGCATCCGCGGCACGCTGGCCGACATCCGCACGACCCGGACCATCTCCGGCTCACCCTCACCGGTCAGCGCAAGCGCTATCATGAAGTACGCGCCGAAGTCGCTGAAGACCTCCGTGTCCCGCTTCCAGTCGAGGTATTCGGCGGACGAGGCCGGCGCCTCCTCCTGCCCTTGCAGGTCGTAGACCGCGACCAGTCGCTCGGGCTCGGGGTAGGGCAGCGGCCGCAGCAGGGCGGCATCGAGCACGCTGAAGATCGCCGTCGTGGCGCCAATGCCGAGAGCCAGCACCAGCATCACGGCCCCGGTAAACCCCGGAGCTTGCCACAGCCTGCGCAATCCGTAGCGGGCGTCTTGCAGCAAATCTCTCATTTCTTCAATCCTCCAAGGATCCTGTAGAACCGCCGCTTGAGAAGTTTCGGCGCAAGCGGGAGAGACCGCCGGAGAAAGTAGAGAGCACGATCGAAAGAGCTTTCGAGGCGCTGCCCCAGCTTTTGTTGACCTACCCAAAAAAACCCCCGCCGGGTCAGCAGAAAGACAGGAGGCATAGTCTCCCATTGCGGAAGGAAGAGCCTGCCCTCAGACTTCAGGTACAGGAAGTGGAAGTATATGAGCTCCTTATCGGCCATGAGATCAAAGATCTTTCCACTCTCCCAACGGATCTTCAGGGCTTTGTCCGCATTGCCACCGATTAATATGAACAACTGTTCACCGCAGATCGTTTCCCGGTGGACACGGATTTCAGGAGAACGCGCGAGAACGTGCATCATGCTGTCGACGACTCCCTCGGGTGCCAGGTCAGAAAAGCTGGCCCCTTGGAGGAGTCTGGGATGAAGTCCTATTCCGCATTCCTCAAAGACCAAGAACTCTTCGCTCGTGGCGACCCACTGCCAGTCCGAGCTCCTCTTATACAGATGCCTGATCTCATCGGTATTCCTGAAGAGCAGGAAGTGTCCGGTGATGAACTCCCGCCGGCTCGCGATGACGTCGTACTTGTCCAGGAGCTCGTCGGTCATGAATGCACGAATGTCTCCGAAGATGATGTCCAGGTCGCAGAATCCCCAGAAGTCGTAATCCTTGATGTACTCTTCGAAGATGACTCCCCAGAATGGCTTGAAATCGTTCAACTTATAAGGCTTGGAGAGATGGATCTCCAGGCCCAGCCTCTCCGACGCGCGCCTGCTGAACTGTTGCAGATCGAGGTCGATGATCTTGACGTTGGGGGGAATTCCCCACCGGGGGGCTGCACAATCGCTGACCAGAAAGAAATCGACTGTAGGATTGAACCGACAGCTTTCGATGAACAGATCAGCCCACCCCGGCCATGCGCCAAAAAAGCAGTTGATCATTCCGATCTTCTTGATGCTGTTAAGCCCCTCAGGACTCGAGCTGCGGGTCGATCCCCTGCGCCTCTGCTCTGTCAAAGAGAGCCTCGGGGCTGCGGCCTCGGCCTCGGCAACCTGCCCGATGCGGGATTTCAGGGCCTTGGCGAGCTCGCGAACGTGAGGCTCGGCGGTCATGGTCTCGTGCTGGCCGGGGACGTAGCAGACCTCCACCCCCCCGGCGGCGAACGCACCCCAGCCGAGGGCCGGGTCCGCGAGCCGCTTCCGCCGCTCGGCGGAAGCGTGTCTCAGCTCCTCGGGGTCCAACTCATGGGGACGGAACAGGTCGATCGAGCCCGGATAGGGGCGGGCCCGGTAGCGTTGCATCGCCCGCATCCTCGGCTCGTAGCCCCGGATGAAGCGGTGCAGCAGAGCCGCGTCGATCTCCCCGCCAAGGATTCCAGCTTCCTTCGCCCTCCCCAGAGCCAGATCGACCTGCTCTTCCAGGAGAAGGCCTCGCAGCTCGTTGGGGGTCAGGCGGAGCTCTCGGCCGTGGCCCCGAGCCTGCTGGCGCAGCAGCGCGGGGATGAGGGCTGCGGAGTCGAGGTCGAAGAGCTCGGGCTCGTTCACCGGAACCGGGGTATCGAGCATGGCGAGAAGGGCAACCTTCTCTCCTTGCCCGCGGAGCTGCTGGGCCATCTCGAAGGCGACCAGACCACCGAACGAGGAGCCTCCCAGCATGTAGGAGCCCTGCGGCTGGACCTTCCGCACCTCCGCGAGATAGCGAGCCGCCATCTCCTCGATGGAGGGGTGCGGCTCGCCTCCCTGGTGGTGCAGCGTCGCGGCCTGGAGGGCGTAGAACGGCTGGTCCGTGCCCAGGTGCCGGGCCAGGTGGTAATAGGCCAGGACCTCACCGCCGAGGGGATGAACGAAGAACAGGGGCGGCTTCGAGAATGAGTGCGCGGGCTGGATCGCCACCAGCGGCGACCAGGCCGGGGCCACCTCCTCGGCCGCAAGCCGCCGCGCGAGGTGGCTGATCGTCGGTCCTTCGAAGAGCACCGCCAGGGGGACGCGCCGGCCGAGCTTCTTCCCGATCTGGGCCACGAGACGCACGGTGAGGAGCGAGTGACCGCCAAGGTCGAAGAAGTTGTCATGGATCCCGATCGGCCGCACATCCAGCAGCTCTTCCCAGAGATGGACGAGATCGAGCTCCAGTTGCGTCTGTGCCGGGACGATCTCCTGCTTCGTCCTTACCGGGCCGATCTCCTGCCGCTGCTGTGGCAGCGAAGAGGCGTCGAAAGCGGGCAGCGCCTTGCGGTCGATCTTGCCGCTCGGCGTCAGCGGTAGCTGGGGGAGCAGGACGAGGGACGATGGGACCATATGGGCCGGCAGCATCGTCCGCAGCATGGCGAGCAGATCCTCCGCCGACAGCTCGTCCGGTCGCTCCGGCACCACATAGGCCACCAGGCGCCTGTCTCCTGCCGCCTCTCCGCGCACTACCACCACCTTCTCCCGGACCCCAGGGCAGGCCCCGAGGGAGGCCTCGATCTCTCCCAGCTCCACCCGGTACCCGCGCAACTTGACCTGCTGATCGCGGCGCCCGGCGAACTGAAGGCTCCCGTCCGGCAGGCGGCGCGCCAGGTCTCCCGCGCGGTACACGCGCGCTCCGGGCTCCCCGGACCATGGATCCGGCAGGTAGCGCTCTGCCGTCAGGCCCGGATGATGGAGGTATCCCCTCGTCACCCCTGCCCCGGCGAGAAAGACCTCGCCGAGGACGCCGACCGGGACAGGCTGGAGGCCGCCGTCCAACAGATAGAGCCCGGTCCCGGGCAGCGGCCGGCCGAGCGGCACCTCCGGGAGGGCGAGCCGGTCCACCTCGCCGCTCGTCGTCTGGAAGACCGTGGAAGTGACGGTCGCCTCGGTCGGACCATAGGAGCTGAGGAAACCCACCGCTGGCTCCATCCGGCTCGCCCAGGCCCGCAGCACCGGCGCCGGCACCGCCTCGCCTCCCGTCATGTACATGCGGATCGGAGCCGCGATCTCGCTCTCCATCCCCTCGCCGACCCACTGGCGCCACAGGGCGGCCGGCAGGTCGAGCACCGTCACCCTCGTCGCCGAGCAGAGCTCCAGGAGCTCGCGCGTGGAGAGGGCACGCGGGTTGCGGTGCAGCACCAGGGCCGCTCCGCTCGCCAGGGTCGGGAAGATCTGCACCGCCGAAGCGTCGAAGCTCAGCGAGGCGAACTGGAGCACCCGGTCTCCGGGCGCGAGCGCCAGGGCCTCCACCATGGAGCGCGTGAAGCTGGCCAGGCCGCCGTGCACCGCCACTACACCCTTGGGCGTGCCCGTGGAGCCGGAGGTGTAGATCATGTAGGCCGCGCTCTTCGCCGTCACCTGCTCCGTCTGGGCCATCTCAGGCCCCATCGCCTCCACCACGCCCCACTCCGAATCCAGGCACAGCAGGGCCGCCTTGCCGGGCAAGGTGGACCGGAAGCGCTCCTGGGTCAGCAGCAGCTCGACGCCGGAGTCCTCAAGCATCCTCACCAGGCGCTCCCGCGGATAGGCCGGGTCGAGCGGCACATAGGAGGCTCCTGCCTTGAGGATGCCCAGCAGGCTCACGATCATCTCGGGCGACGGCTCGACGCACACACCCACCCGCGATTCGAGGCCCGCGCCTTGAACGCGCAGCCAGGCGGCCAACCGCCCGGCCCTTCGGCTCAGCTCGCCGTACGTCAGCGTCGTCCCCTCGAAGATCAGGGCTTCGGTGGTCGGATACCGCTCGGCGCATCGTGCGAAGAGCTCGTGGACGGGACCCTCCCAGGCCGGCTCGGCGCCGGTGTCGTTCCACTCCGCGAGCAGTTGCGCCCGCTCACCTTCCGTCAGCAGCGGCAGCTCCGAGAGCCGGCGTTCCGGGCCTTCGACCAGGCCCCGCAACGCGAGCCTCGAAGTGCTGCACCATGCGCTGCGCCGTGGTGCCGTCGAACAGGTCGGTGTTGTGCTCCAGGGACCCGAAGACGCCGCCGCGCGTCTCGACCACCGCGATCGTGAGGTCGAACCGGGCCGTCCCCGTCTCCAGCGGCAGCGATTCCAGGGTGATGCTCCGGGCCTGGAGCGTCGCGGCCGGCGCGTTCTGCAGGACGAGCATCACCTGGAACAGGGGTGATTGATTGAGGCTGCGCACCGGCTGCAGCTCCTCGACCAGCAGCTCGAACGGCAGCTCCTGATGGGAGTAGGCCCCCAGGGCCACGCTCCGCACCCGGCCCAGCAGCTCCCGCAGGGTGGGATCGCCGGCGAGGTCGGTCCGCAGCACCAGGGTATTGACGAAGAACCCGATCAGGTCCTCGGTCTGCAGATGATTGCGGCCCGCGACAGGAGTCCCGACCGAGATGTCGGTCTGCCCGCAGGTGCGGGAGAGGAGCACCTGGAAGGCCGCCAGCAGGGTCATGAAGAGCGTCGCCCCTTGCTCCTGGGAGAAGGCGCGGATGCGGCCGGCCAGCTCCTCCGGCAGATAGAACGGGCGGCTGTCCCCCACGAAGGTCGGGACCGCCGGCCGCGGCCGGTCGAAGGGCAGGTCCAGCGCCGGAGCCGAGCCGTCCAGGTGCTCCCTCCAGTAGGCCAGCTCCTCCTCGAGCACCGCGCCGGAGAGCCACTGCCGTTGCCAGGAGGCGAAGTCGGCGTACTGGACCGCGAGCTTCCGGAAGGGGCGAGGGACGGCCCTGCGAGAAGGCTTCGTACAGGATCCCCAGCTCGCGCACGAGCAGGCCGATCGACCAGGCGTCTCCGACGATGTGGTGCATCGTCAAGAACGCGAGGCGCTCCTCCCGGCCGAGCTCGACCAGGGTCGAGCGCAGCAGCGGCCCTGCGGCAAGGTCGAAAGGCTGACGCGCCTCTCGGCGCACCAGGACCCGGGACTCGGTATTCCGCGCCGGCGCGGGCAGACCCGACAGGTCGACGACCGGCAGGCGGAGCGACAGCTCGGGCGCGATCCTCTGCACCGGCTCGCCTTCGACGGTCCAGAACGTCGTCCGCAGGGCCTCGTGCCGGCGCACGATCTCGCGCAGGGCCTTCTCCATAGCCGCTGCGTCGAGGGCTCCGCGGACCCCCACCGCCAGGGGAATGTTGTAGGCCCAGCTCTCGGGATCGAGCTGGTCGAGGAACCACAGCCGCTGCTGGGAGAAGGAGAGGGGAAGGGCCCCGTCGCGCGGGACCGCCAGGATGGCCGGCATCCGTAGCTTTCGATCGTCGCTCCCCGCGGCCGCCACCAGGGTGGCCAGCTCCCGGATCGTGGCCGCCTCGAAAATGGCGTCCAGGGAGACCTCCGCGCTCAGCGTCTGCCGGATGCGGGACAGCAGGCGGATGGCGAGGAGCGAATGGCCGCCCAGCTCGAAGAAGTCATCGCAGGCGCCTATGCGCTCGACACCCAGGAGCTCCTGCCAGATCCCGGCGAGCTGCTTCTCCACCTCGCCCTCCGGAGCCTGGTAGGGGGTCGCGAGGTCCGGGCGCGCATGGCCGGGCAGGAGCGCCTCCTCCCGGCGGACCGGTGAATCGCTGCCGGCCTCGACGGCGAGAGCCGTCCTGTCCTCCGGCCGAACGGCCGGGACGATCACGCGCGCCGCTGGATCCAGGGTGAGGAGACGGCGCAGCACCCCGGCTCCCTCCTCGCCGGAGAGCCACTCCTCGAGGCTCGCCCGCAGCCAGGGCACCTGGTGGCTCTCGTTGTGGGAGCGCACGAAGGCGTCCGCGACGGCGCTGGCCGCAGCCTTCCAGGACGGCTCGTAGAACCATTCGGCAGCGGACCGGCTCGCCGTGCTCGGAGCGCTCCCCGGCCGGGCCGGATCGATCCAGAAGCGACGACGCTGGAAGGGGTAGGTGGGTAGCGGGAGCCGCAGCCGGCGCTCGCCGGCGCGGAAGGCGCTCCAGTCGATCTCGAGACCGGCGAGCCAGAGGCGGCCGACGGCCTCGAGCAGCACGGCCGCGTCGTGCTCGCCGTCCTGGGGATGACGGGCGGAGGCGACGACGGTGCGGCCGGTGCCGGGCTCGGCCTGCCGCCGGGCCAGGCTGCCGAGCGTCCGTCCGGGGCCGACCTCGAGCAGCACGGCGCTCCGCTCGGCGAGCAGATGGGCGATCCCCTCTCCGAAGCGGACGGTCTCTCGCAGGTGTCTCACCCAGTAGGCGGGATCGGTGGCCTCGGCCGCCGTGATCCAGGTCCCCGTCAGGTTGGACAGGTAGGGGATCGCCGGCGGCTTGAGAGCTACCTGCCGCAAGGTCTCCTCGAAGGGCGCGAGGACCGGGTCCATCATCCCGGAGTGGAAGGCATGGGAGGTGTGGAGCCGGCGGCAGGGGACGTCGCGCTCCGCGAGGCGGGCTTCGAGCACGTCGATCGTCTCCTCGGGACCGGACGCCACGCACAGGGATGGCCCATTGACGGCGGCCAGGGCGAGGTCGGGGCCGAGCAGCGGCAGGAGCTCGCTCTCCGCGAGGTCGACGGAGAGCATCGCCCCGGCCGGCAGCCCCTGCATCAGCTCGCCGCGCGCGGCGACCAGCAGCAGGGCGTCGTCGAGGGAGAGGACGCCGGCCAGGCAGGCGGCGACATATTCGCCGACGCTGTGGCCGATCAGGGCCCAGGGCCGGATCCCCCAGGAGATCCAGAGGCGGGCGAGGGCGAGCTCGACAGCGAACAGGGCCGGCTGGGCGAAGCGGGTCCGGCGCAGGTCACACCTGGCCTCTTCGCGCCGCTCCGCCGCGGGATGCAGGAGATCGCGCAGGTCACGTCCCAGCCGCGGCAGGAGCCGCTCGGCACAGGCATCCAGCTCACGCCGGAACACCGGCTCGGTCTCGTAAAGCCCGCGCAGCATGTCCACGTGCTGCGCGCCCTGCCCGGGGAACAGGAAGGCGACCGGGCGGTGGGCGGGCTCGGTGTGCCGCGAGAGGAGGCGTCCCGGGAGGCCTCCTTCCAGGCCGGCGACGGCTTCTTCGACGTTGCGGCAGACCAGCATGCGCCGGTGCTCGAAGGCCACCCGCCCCACCTGGAGCGTGTGGGCGACATCGGGCAGGCTGACGCCGGGATTGTGGGCGAGGAAGCGGGCCAGGTTCGCGGTGGCCTCCTCGAGGGCCTCGGGCGTCCTGGCCGAGAGCTGGAGGAGCTGCCAAGCGCGCGAGGGCCCGGAGGGCTCGACCGCGGGAGCCTCCTCGAGAACGGCGTGCGCGTTCGTACCGCCCATCCCGAAGGAGCTCACGCCGGCCCGGCGCGGCCCCTCTTCGCTCCGCCACTCCGCGAGCTTCGTGTTGACGTAGAACGGGCTTGCCGCGAAGTCGATCTTCGGATTGGGCGCCGCGAAGTGGAGGCTGGGCGGAATCTGGCGGTGCCGGAGCGCAAGAGCGGTCTTGATGAGGCCGGTGACCCCGGCCGCGGCATCCAGATGGCCGAGGTTGGTCTTGACCGATCCCACGGCGCAGAAGCCGGTCCGGTCGGTCCCTTTGCGGAAGGCCTGGGTCAGGGCGGCGATCTCGATCGGGTCCCCCAGGGGCGTGGCCGTGCCGTGGGCCTCGACATAGGTGATGCTGTCCGCGGAGACGCCGGCCGCCTCCTGGGCCGCCGCGATGACCTGCGCCTGCCCCTCGACGCTCGGGGCGGTGTAGCCCACCTTGAGAGCGCCATCGTTGTTGATGGCTGATCCCTTGATCACGGCATGGATGGTGTCGCCGTCGCGCAGGGCGTCCTGCAGCCGCTTGAGGACGACCACACCGACTCCGTCCCCGCTGAGCGTGCCGCTCGCCTGGGCGTCGAAGGTGCGGCAGCGGCCGTCGCGGGACAGGATGCTCCCCGGCTGGTACATGTACCCGGTGCGCTGCTGCGTCTGCACCGCGACGCCGCCGGCGAGGGCCATGTCACACTCGCCGGAGCCGAGGGACTGGGAGGCGAGGTGCACCGCCACCAGGGAGGTCGAGCAGGCGGTCTGCACGGTGAGGCTCGGCCCCTTGAGGTCGAGCTCGTAGGAGACCCGGGTGGCCAGGTAGTCCTTGTCGACGGCCGCCTGCACGGCGATGTCGCCCAGCGACTCCAGGATGTCCGGGCGCGAGAAGATGTTGAAGGCGTAGCTGCTCATCCGCGCGCCGGCATAGACGCCGACCCGGCCCCGGCAGCCCCGCGGGCTGTGGCCGGCGCTCTCGAGCGCCTGCCATGCGCACTCCAGGAACAGCCGCTGCTGCGGGTCCAAGAGCTCGGCTTCGCGCGGGCTGAAGCCGAAGAACCCGGCGTCGAAGAGGTCGATGCCCTCGAGCACCCGGCCCGCCTTGACGTAGTCGGGCGAAGCGAGCCGCTCCGGAGGAATGCCGGCGGCCAGGAGCTCCTCGTCGGAGAAGAAGGTGAGCGAATCGACGCCCTGGCGCAGGTTGTCCCACAGCTCCTGGACATCGCGCGCGCCGGGAAAGCGGCCGGCCATGCCGATGACCGCGATGTCCCGGGACCGGCCCTCGGCCACCAGGGATGCCGGAGCGGTCCGCGCGAGCGGCGCCGGGCGGCCCTCCTCCCGCCGGCCGTCGTCGAGGAAACGGGCGAGGGCGGCGACGGTCGGGTACTGGAACAGCTCGACCACCGAGAGCTCGCGTCCGAGGGCCTGCCGCAGCCGCGCCTGCACCTGGACCAGCCGCAGCGAGTGGCCGCCCAGATCGAAGAAGCTCTCCCCGACCCCCACCCGGTCGAGGCCCAGCACCTCGCACCAGATCGCGGCGATGGTCCGCTCGAGCTCGCTCGCGGGCACGGTCCGGGCCGTCTCGCGGACCCCGGCCTCCGGCTCCGGCAAGGCCCGCCGGTCCAGCTTGCCGTTGACGGTGAGCGGCAGCTCCGGCAGGGGGACGATCCAGGCCGGAACCATCGGCTCCGGCAGCAGCTCGCGCAGGAAGGCCCGCACCGCCAGGGCGTCCGGCACCGGCCCGTCCGCGGCGACCACATAGGCGGCCAGAGAGGTCTCACCACCCCGGGTGCGCGCCACGACCGCGGCCTCCCGAAGGCCGGGATGCCGCAGCAGGGCCGCCTCGACCTCCGCCGGCTCGATCCGGTGGCCGCGGACCTTGACCTGATGGTCGATCCGCCCCAGGTATTCCAGGGTGCCGTCGGACAGCCGGCGAGCCAGGTCGCCCGTCCGATAGAGGCGGCTTCCCGGCGACGTGCCCGGCCAGGGATCGGGGACGAACCGCTCCGCAGTCAGCCCCGGGCGGTTGAGGTACCCGCGTCCGACCTGGACGCCGGCGATATAGAGCTTCCCCGGCAACTCCGGCCGGCACCGGCAGGCAGCCGCGGTCGAGGAGGTGGATGCGGGTGTTCGCGACGGGCCGGCCGATCGGGATGGAGGTCCGCGCATCGCCGTGCCCGCACGGCCAGGAGGTGACATCGACTGCCGCCTCCGTCGGACCATAGAGGTTGTGCAGCTCGGTTTTTTCCGGCATGCGGGCATGGAACCGGGCCGCGAGGTCGGCCGGCAGGGCCTCGCCGCTCGCGATCACCCGGCGCAGGCTGGCGAGGGATGCGACGGCGGGCTCCTCCAGGAAGAGCCGGAGCATCGAGGGCACGAAGTGCACCGTCGTCACCCCCTCCTCGGCGATCAGGCGCGCCAGGTAGGACGGGTCGTGATGGCCGCCCGGCAGCGCGAGCACCAGGCGGGCGCCGGTGAGCAGGGGCCAGAAGAATTCCCACACCGAGACGTCGAAGCTGAAGGGCGTCTTCTGGAGGATGCGGTCGCCGGCTCCGAGGTTGTAGGAATCCTGCATCCACAGCAGGCGGTTGCCGATGGCTCGGTGGGTGTTCATCGCACCCTTGGGCCGGCCGGTCGTCCCGGAGGTGAAGATCACGTAGGCCAGGCCGTCCGGACTGGCGGCCCCGGCCGGATCGTCATCCCTGCTGCCGCCGGCGGGCTCGGGGATGTCGTCGATGGAGACCACCTGCACACCTTGCGCGCGGAGCGCCGCCGGCAGGGCGGCCGGCGCGGACTGCACCAGCAGCACAGGCCGCTCGAGCCCGCCGAAGGCATCCTCGGCCATGGCGGCCAGCCGCTCCGCGGGATAGGAGAGATCGAGAGGCACGTACGCGGCTCCGGCCTTCAGAGTGGCGAGCAGAGCCACGACGAGCTCGAGCGAGCGTTCCATCGCGATGCCCACCCGCGCTTCGGGTCCGACCCCAAGCTCGCCGAGATGACGGGCTACGCGGTTGGCGCGGTCGTCGAGCTCGCCGTAGGTCATCACCTCGCGGCCGAAGACGACCGCCAGGGCGGACGGAGAACGCCTCGCCTGCTCGGCGAAGAGGCCGTGGAGCGTCGCATCCGGCGGGACCTCCCGCGCCGTCCGCGCCGTGTCATTCCATTCCAGGAGCTGGGCCTGCTCGCGTTCGCTGAGCAGGGGCAGCTCGCCGACCGCCATCTCCGGCACGGCCGCCATCCCCTCCAGGAGCCTTTCGAAATGGGCCAGCAGGCGCAGGACCGTCGAGCGGTTGAACAGGTCGCGGTTGTACTCGATCGTGCCGGCCATGCCGTGGCCGCCTTCCGCCATCTCCAGGGTCAGGTTGAACTTCGCCATCTCGCGGCGGACGCTGAGCGGGCTCAGCCGGAAGCCGGGGAGAGCCGCCCCCGCGGCCGGGACGTTCTGCAGCGCGAGCATCACCTGGAACAGCGGGGAGCGGCTCGAGGTCGCGTGCCGGGTTCAGGGCCTCGACCAGCTTTTCGAACGGCAGGTCCTGATGGTCGTAGGCCGAGAGCGTGGTCGCGCGCACCTGGCGCAGGAGGTCGACGGTGGTCGGTCTGCCGCCGAAGCCGGTGCGCAGCACCAGGGTGTTGGCGAAGAAGCCGATCAGCCCCTCGGTCTGGACGTGGTTGCGGCCGGCGATCGGCGTGCCCACGGCGAGGTCGTCCTGGCCGGAGCAGCGCGCGAGCAGGGTCTGGAACCCGGCGAGCAGCGCCATGAACGGCGTCACTCCCCGGCTGCGGGCGAGCACCCGGAGCCCCTCCACCACCTCCTCCGGCAGGCGGAACGGGCAGCCCGCTCCCGCGAAGCTCTGGACAACCGGCCGCGGCCTGTCCGCGGGCAGGTCCAGGCTCGGCGGCAGCCCCCGTAGCCCCTCCCGCCAGTAGCTGATCTCGGCGGCCAGCACCTCCCCCGTGAGCCAGCGCCGCTGCCAGCACGCGAAGTCGGCGTACTGGACCGCGAGCTTCCGGCAGGGGCGAGGGCCTGCCCTGGGAGAACGCCGCATAGAGCGTGGTCAGCTCCCGGACCAGCACCTCCATCGACCAGGCGTCGCCGGCGATGTGGTGCAGGGTCAGGAGGAGAACGTGCTCCTCGCGGCCGAGCGTCACCAGGGTCGCCCGCAGCAGGGGGCCGCGGGAGAGGTCGAAGGGCCGCCGCGCCTCCTCGCGGGCCAGGCGCCGGACCTCGTCCTCCTTCGCTCCCGGCGATCCGGAGAGGTCGACCACGGCCAGGCGGACCGCGGCGCCGGCGGCCACCACCTGGACGGCCTCGCCGGCCACCGCGGCGAACGTGGTCCGCAGCGCCTCGTGCCGCCGCACCACCTCGGCAAGGCTCGCCGCCAGGGCCGCGGTGTCGAGCGGCCCTTCCAGACGGACAGCCGTCGGGACGTTGTAGGCCGCGCTGCCCGGCGCCATCCGGTCGAGGAACCAGAGCCTCTGCTGGGCGAAGGAGAGCGGCAGGTCCGCGTCCCGCGGAGCCGGCGTGATCGGCGGCATCCGTGTCTCCTCCCCCGCCAGCCGCGCCCGCTCCACCGCCGCGGCGAGACCCGTCACGGTCGGCGTCTCGAAGACGCCCCGGACCGCGATCTCCACGCCCAGGACGTCCCTCACGCGGGAGACGAGCTGCGTGGCGAGCAGCGAATGCCCGCCCAGGTCGAAGAAGCTCTCCTCCACATCCACCCGCTCCGCGCGGAGCAACTCGGCGAAGATCCCCGCCAGCAGCTCTTCGATGGGACTCCGTGGGGCCACGGCGGGAGCCTCGGAGCCGAGGCCCGGCGCCGGAGCCGCCTGGGCCAGCGCCCGGCGGTCCACCTTGCCGTTGGGGGTCAACGGCAGGCCCTCCAGGAAGGCCACGTGGGTCGGCACCATGTGCTCCGGCAGCCGGGTCCGCAGGAAGGAACGCAGAGCCGCGGCCTCGGGAGCGGCGCCTGCTGCGGGAGCCACATAGGCCACGAGCCCTCTCCCGCCGGGCAGATCCTCCCGGACGACGACCGCCGCCGCCCTCACTTCCGGGTGCTCCGCCAGGAGGGACTCGATCTCTCCCGGCTCGATGCGGAAGCCGCGGATCTTGACCTGCTGGTCGATGCGCCCCAGGAGCTCGATCTCGCCGCCCGGCAGGGAGCGCGCGCGGTCACCGGTCCTGTACAGGCGTCCTCCCTGCTCTCCAAAGGGGTTCGGGATGAACCGCTCGGCAGTGAGATCGGGCCGGCCCAGGTAGCCGCGCGCCAGCCCGGCGCCGCCGGTACAGAGCTCGCCCGCGACCCCGATCGGGACGTGCTGGCCATGAGGGTCCAGCATCTGGACCTGGGTGTTGGCGATCGGCCACCCGAGCGGCACGGAGGAGCCGATGCGCTCCGGCCCCTGCATGGGGTAACAGCAGGTGAAGGTGGTGTTCTCGGTCGGGCCGTAGCCGTTGATCAGACGGGTATCCGGCAGCTCGGAGAGCACTCTCCGCACATGGGGCGCCGAGAGCGCCTCGCCACCGGCGAGGAGCTGCCGCACGGGCCGGAGGAGCTCGAGATTGTGCTCGACGAGCTGGTGGAACAACCCTGCGGTCAACCAGAGGGTCGTGACACGATACCGCTCGAGGGCCCGTCCCAGCTCTTCCAGCGAGAAGGCATGGGCGGGCATGAGCGCCAGCGGAGAGCCGTGCAAGAGAGCTCCCCAGATCTCCAGCGTCGAGGCGTCGAATGAGATGGGCGCGAGCTGCAGAAAGACCTGGCCGGGTCCGAAGTCGGCATAGCCGGTCTTGTGGACCAGCCGCACCACGGCCCGGTGGGGCACACCCACTCCTTTCGGCCGGCCGCTGGAGCCCGAGGTGTACATCACGTAGGCCAGGCTGCTGCCGGCGGTCGTCACCGGCGGATTGTTCGCGGAAAAAGCGAGGACATCGCTGGAGGAGCCCTTGAGAAGGATCAGCTCCATCCCGTCCATCAGGCGGTGAGGGAGACGAGTCACCGTCTGCTCGTCCCCGATCAGCCAGCGCAGCCCGGAGTCCTCCATCATGAAGGCCAGACGCTCGCCCGGGTAGTCCGGATCAAGAGGGACGTAGGCGCCGCCCGCCTTGAGGATCCCCAGCAGCGCGATCACCATCTCCGGCGACCGCTCGAAGCAGAGGCCGACGCGGCTCTCCGGCCCGACGCCGAGGCCGCGCAGGCGGTGCGCCAGGCGGTTCGCGCGGTGGCTCAGCTCGCCATACGAGGTCGTGCTCTCGCCGGCGCTCGTCGCGAACAGCAGGGCGGGGGCATCCGGGGTGCTACGGACCTGGGCCTCGAACAGCTCCTGCAGGCTCGCCGAGGCGGGATAAGGAGAGCCGGTATCGTTCCATTCCACCAGCAGCTCATGACGCTCCGCCTCGCCGAGCAGGGGCAGCTCCGAGACCCGCCGTTCGGGGGCCTCGACCGCGGCCGTCAGCAGCCGCCCGAAACCGTTCCACAGGCGCTCGATGGTGACGCCGTTGAACAGGTCGGTGTTGTAGTTGAAGGAGGCCGCCAACCGCCCTGCCGCCTCGCCGAGGAAGAGGCTCAGGTCGAACTTCGCGGTCTCGTCCTCGGTCCGCGGCATGCTGACCGCGAGGCCTGGCAGGACCAGCGCCTCCGCCGGCGTGTTCTGCATGCCGAACATCACCTGGAACAGCGGCGAGTGGCCGAGGCTGCGCTCCGGCCGCAGCTCCTCCACCAGCTTCTCGAACGGCAGCTCCTGGTGCGCATAGGCGCCGAGGGCGGCCTCCCGGGCGCGGCCCACCAGATCGGCGAACCGGGGGTCGCCCGCCAGATCGGCCCGCAGCATCAGCGTATTGACGAAGAACCCGATGAGCCCCTCCGTCTGGAGCTGGTTGCGGCCCGCGATGGGCGTGCCCACCACCAGGTCGTCCTGGCCCGTGTGACGGGAGAGCAGGGCCTGGAACGCCGCGAGAAGAGTCATGAACAGCGTCGCCCTCTGGCGGCGCGAAAGGTCCAGGACCCTGCCGAGCAGCCCCTCGCCCAGGTCGAAGGACCGGCTCCTGCCGGCGAACGTCTGGACCGCCGGACGCGGCCGGTCCGTGGACAGCTCCAGCAGCGGCGGCAAGCCGCGCAGCCGCTCGCGCCAGTAGCCGAGCTCGTTCTCCAGCACGTCTCCCGCGAGCCAGTGGCGCTGCCAGCGTGCGAAGTCGGCGTATTGGATCGGAAGCTCGGGCAGAGGCGACGGGAGGCCGCGGGAGAAGGCGCCGTACAGGGCCCCCAGCTCCCGTACCAGCACCCCCATCGACCAGCCGTCGCTGCTGATGTGATGCATGTTGAGCAGGACGAGATGGTCCTCGGCCGCCAGCGCGAGCAACGCGGCGCGCAGCAGCGGACCGCGCCAGAGATCGAAGGGGCGCCGCAGCTCCTCCCGGACGAGGCGCCGTGCCTCGAATCCACGCCGCGGGCCGGCCAGACCGCTCAGGTCAACCGCCGGCAGCGGAAATGGGCCCTGGGGCGCGATGCTCTGGACCACCTCTCCACCGGCCAGGATGAACGTAGTCCGCAGGGTGTCATGGCGGCGTGCGATCTCCTGGAAAGAGGCCGCGAGCGCCGCGGCGTCGAGAGCTCCTTCCAGCCGCAGCACCAGCGGGAGGTTGTAGGCGGCGCTGCCGGCATCGAGCTGGTCGAGGAACCAGAGCCGTTGCTGCGCGAAAGACAAGGGCGCCTCCCCTCCCCGGACCTGCGGCGCAATGGCCGGCAGCAGGCCGCCCTCCGCCGCCCGCATGGCCTGCTCCACCCGGTCGGCCAGGTCGCGGACCGCAGGAGCGTCGAAGACCACCCGTACCGGCACCTCGACGTCGAAGGCGCCGCGGATCCGGGAGACGAGCTGCATGGCCAGCAGCGAGTGCCCGCCCAGCTCGAAGAAGCCATCCTCCGCCCCGACCCGCTCCACCCGCAGGAGCTCGCAGAAGATCCCTGCCAGCATCTCTTCGACCGGCGTCCGCGGCGCCTGGAAGCCCGCGGGAGCTGCTCTCTCGGGGGCGGGCAAGGCCTTGCGGTCCACCTTGCCGTTCGGCAGCAGTCGCAGCGCCTCCAGGAAGGTTACGGACGCCGGGATCATGGCCTCCGGCAGGTGAGCCCCCAGGAAGCGCCGCAGATCCTCGGGAGCGGCCCCCTCGCCTCGCGGGACGACGTACGCGGCCAGCCGCGGCTCGCCGGGCTGGTCCTCCCGGGCCAGCACCACTGCTTCGCGGACACCGGGGTGCCGGGCGAGCAGCGCCTCGATCTCCCCCAGCTCGATCCGCACACCGCGGATCTTGACCTGATGGTCGACGCGGCCGAGGTATTCGACCTCTCCGTCCGGCCGGCGGCGAGCCAGGTCGCCGGTCCGGTACAGGCGATCACCGGGATGCGCCGCGAACGGATCCGGCACGAACCTCTCCGCCGTGAGCCCCGGCCGGCCCAGATAGCCGCGTCCCAGGGCGACGCCGGCGATGTGCAGCTCACCTGCCACGCCGATGGGCACCGGCTGCAGGTCCCGATCCAACAGGTGGATGCCGGCGTTGGCGACCGGCCGGCCGATGGGCACGGTGGGGCCGTTCTCGCCAGGGTTGCAGGCATGGAAGGTTACGTCCACTGCAGCCTCGGTGGGGCCGTAGAGGTTGTGCAGCTCGACGGGCCGCAGGCGGTCGAAGAAGCGCCGCCGCAGCTCGCCGGGGAGCGCCTCGCCGCTCGCGATCACCCGGCGCAGGGAGCGGCACCTCTCCGGCCCCTCCTCCGTAAGGAAGATCTGCAGCAGGGAGGGGACGAAGTGCAGGGTCGTGACCTCCTGCTCCTCGATGAGGCCGGCCAGATAGGAGGGGTCCTTGTGCCCCTCGGGACGCGCCAGGACCAGCCGGGCGCCCACCATCAGGGGCCAGAAGAATTCCCAGACCGACACGTCGAAGCTCATCGGGGTCTTCTGCAGGACCGCGTCCGACGCCGTGAGCCGGTAGGTCTCCTGCATCCAGAGCAGGCGGTTGACGATCGCCCGGTGCGTGTTCATCGCCCCCTTGGGCTTACCCGTAGAGCCCGAGGTGTAGATGACGTAGGCCAGATGGTCGGGAGAGAGGGCTTCCGGCTCTTCCGGCAGACCGATCGTGGCCTCTCCCGCCTCCGGGAGGACGAGGCGCACGCCCGGCGGGAGGAGAGGCTCGATGCGCTCCGCGGCGTGGCTCTGGGCGAGCACGGGCGCACCCGCTGCCAGGGCGTCCTCCAGCATGAACGCGAGGCGCTCGGCAGGGTAGGACGGGTCGAGGGGGACGTAGGCCCCGCCGGCCTCGAGGATGGCCAGCAATCCGACCACCATGTCGAGCGAGCGCCCCATGCAGATCCCCACCGGCACGTCCGCGCCCACCCCGAGCCGCCGCAGGTGGCCGGCGAGCCGGCGGGCACGGGTCACGAGGGCGGAATAGCTGAGTGATGCCCCTTCACAGTTCACCGCCACGGCGTCCGGGGTGCGGGCCGTCTGGGCCTGGATGCGGTGATGGAGGAGCTCCGTGCCTGGATACCGGACTGCCGTGTCGTTCCAGTCCACGACCAGTTGATGCCGCTCGCTCCCGGCCAGCATCGCCAGCGCGCCGAGCCGTGGAGCGGCATCGTTCGCCATGCTGGTGAGCAGGTTCTCCAGGTGGCGCAGCATCCTCCCGATGTAGGGGGCGTCGAACCGGCGGGCGTCATGGAGCACGCGCAGGCCCAGGCGCGAGCCGGGCCCCGCCACCAGGGTGAGCGGGTAGTTGGTCTGCTCCCTGCCCTCGGCCTCGGAGATCCGCAGCCCCCGCCCGGCCTGCTCGTGGACCGACTGGTCCACCGGATAGTTTTCGAAGGCCAGGATGCTCTCGAAGAGCGGCAGCCCGCGCGGGACCTCGCTCCAGCCCTGGACCTGGGACAGAGGGCTGAACTCGTACTGGCGCAGCTCGGCCTGGCGGTCCTGGATCTCCCGCAACCAGGGCAGGAGCTCCGCCTCCGGAGCTACCCCGATGCGGGCCGGCAGCGTGTTGATGAAGAGCCCGACGATGCCCTCGATACCGTCGAGCGGGACCGAACGGCCCGAGGTGACGGCGCCGAAGACCACGTCCGTCTCGCCGCTGTAGCGGCCCAGGAGCAGAGCCCAGGCTCCCTGCACCAGACTGTTGAGCGTCACCTGGTGCTGGCGGGCGAACGCCCGCAGCGCCTCGGTGGCGGCGGACGGCAGCGCGGTCTGGTGCGTCCCCTGGTGCGCCCAGTCCGGCGGGCCGGCGATGCGCTCGCCGCCCAGGGGTGTGGGGGCCGCGAACCCCTGGAGCGTCCGCCGCCAGAAGCCCGCCGCCTCGCCGAGGTCCTGGCGCTCCA
This sequence comes from uncultured Holophagales bacterium, assembly GCA_963842525.1. Taxonomy (GTDB): domain Bacteria; phylum Acidobacteriota; class Thermoanaerobaculia; order Multivoradales; family UBA5704; genus UBA5704. The sequence goes on along the minus strand of CAWJGT010000003.1, from coordinate 535,392 downwards.
GCCAGGCGATGTAGTCCCGATAGGGGCGGGCGTGCCCGAGGCGGGCCTCCTCGCCGCGGAGAGAGGCCTGGTAGAAGGCGAAGAGGTCGCGCAGGAGGATCGGCAGCGACCAGCCGTCCAGGAGGATGTGGTGATGGCTCCAGACGAACCGGTAGGCGTCGTTGCTCAGCCGGATCAGCGCCAGCCGCAGGAGGGGCGGCGAGGCGAGATCGAACCCGCGGCGGCGGTCCTCCTCCAGGAAGGACGCCAGCCGGCCCCGCTGCTCCTCGGCCGGGAGCCCCCGCCAGTCCCGCCGGTCCCAGGCCAGCGGCACCCGGGGCACGGCCACTTGGAGAGGCCGGTCCAGGCCCTGCCAGTGGAACGCGGTCCGGAGGATCGGATGGCGCTGGACCAGGAGCTCCCAGGCGCGCTCGAAGGCCGCCACGTGCAGGTCGCCGCCGAGAGCGAGGCTCAATTGCTCCAGGTAGACCCCCGACTCCGGGGCATGGAGGCTGTGGAAGAGCATCCCCTCCTGGACCGGCGACGCGGGATAGAGGTCCTCGATCGATCCGCCCGCCGCCGCGGCGATGCGGTCGAGACCCGCCGCGTCAATGCCGGCCAGCGGGAAATCCGACGGCGTGGAGCCGAGCTCGCCCCTCTCGATGGCGGCGAGGCAGTGTGCGATCTGGGCCCGCAGTGCGCCCAGGAACCCCCGGGCCAGCTCCTCGATCGTCGAGCGCAGGTGCCGGTTCCCGCTGTAGCCCCAGACCATGCACAGCCTGCCGCCGCTCACGCTGCCGCCGATCTCCAAAAGGTGGGACCGCGGCTGCGCGGGGTGGCGCGTGGCCCCGCTCCTCTCGCGAGTCGGCCGGAAGAGCCGGTCCGCGGCCACGGCCTGGTCGAGCTGTCCCAGGTAGTTGAACACCACCTGCGCCCGCGGCAACGCGTCCGGCTCCCGCGCGAGGAGCCCGAAGCCGATCCCGCCGTCAGGAACCGCGCGCAACTGCTCCTTGATCGACTTCAAGGCCTGGCCCGGCTCCGCCGCCCCGTCCAAGTCGAGGAGCACCGGGAACAGGGTCGTGAACCACCCCACCGTGCGCGAGATGTCCAGGTTCTCGAAGAGCTCCTCCCGGCCGTGCCCTTCGAGGTCCACCAGCAGACGGCGGCTCCCTGTCCAGCCTGCGAAGGCCGCCGCGAGAGCCGTCAGGAGGACGTCGTTGATGCGCGTCCGGTAGACTCGCGGCACCTCCTGGAGCAGGGCGCGCGTCCCCTCGGCATCGAGGGAGACCTCGACGCTGCGGGTCGAGCCCACGTCGTCCGGGCCGGCGTCGAGGTCCACGGGCAGGGGTGACGGCGCCCTTCGAAGCCGGGTCTGCCAGTAGCTCGCCTCCTCCTGGACCGCGGGGGTGCGCGCGTGCTCCGCGAGCCTCTGCGCCCAGAGCAGGAACGGCGCTGTCCGCGGCGGCAGGTCGGCCTCCTCGCCGCGGCCGAGCTGCCGGTATGCAGCCTCCAGGTCCTCGAGCAGGATGCGCCAGGAGACGCCGTCCACCACCAGGTGATGGAGGATGAGGAGCAGACGGTCGGGCTGCCCGGAAGCCGCCGTGAACAGGGCGGCCCGCAGCAGAGGAGCCACGCCAAGGATCAGGCTCTCCTGCAACTCGGCCGCACAAGCCTCCAGGGCTTTCGCTCGCAGCTCCGCGGGCAGAGCCGCCAGGTCTATGTGCAGGAAGGAGGCCGCCGCGGGCACCTCGCCGCTCACCTGCGTCCAGAACGGCCGCTCCGGCGAGGGGGGCTCGAAGCGCAGACGCAGCGCATCGTGATGGGCCTGCAGGAGAAGGATTGCACGGCGCAGAAGGGAGGACTGCACCGCACCCCCGTCCGGATCCCGCATCTCGAGCAGCAGGGCTTGGTTGAAGTGCTCGGCGTGCGGGAGCTGCTGCGCGAAGAACCAAAGTTGAATGGGGGTCAGAGGGACCGGGCCGGTCACCGGGCCCACCTCGTCGCGGCTGTCGGATCCTCTGCGGGCCACGGCGGCCAGGCCCTCGATCGTCGGGTGCTCGAACATGTCCCTGGGGGTCAGGCGCAGGCCGCGCCGGCTCGCCCGTGACACGACCTGGATGCTGAGGATGGAGTCGCCGCCCAGCTCGAAGAAGTTGTCGGCCACTCCGACCTCGTCGACCCCCAGCACCTCGATCCAGACCGCGGCAAGGATTTCCTCGGCCGGTGTCCGCGGCGCGACGGGGGCTGCCTCCGGCGCGGAGCGCTGGAGCTCCGGCGCCGGGAGGGCGCGGCGGTCCAGCTTGCCGTTGGAAGTGACCGGCAGGGACGAGAGGAAGACGAATGCCGCCGGGACCATGTACGCCGGCAGCACCTCCTGGAGGAAGGCGCGCAGATCTCCGGCTCCCAGCGGCTGGTCCGGCCTGGCGACCACGTACGCGACCAGGCGCTTGTCGCCGGGGCGGTCCTCCCGTGCCAGGACGGCCACCGCGCTCACCGCCGGATGTTGGGCCAGGGTCGCCTCGATCTCTCCCAGCTCGATGCGGAAGCCGCGGATCTTGACCTGATGGTCCAGGCGGCCGAGGAACTCCATGGTCCCGTCCGGCCAGTAGCGGGCGCGGTCACCGGTCCTGTAGAGCCGCGCTCCCGTTTCACCGAAGGGATCGGGGATCAGCTTCCCGGAGGTCAGCCGGGGCTCCTGGGCATACCCCGAGAAGAGGCAGTCGCCGCCGATGTAGAGGTCCCCGGGCACGCCCACGGGCGCGGGCGCCAGCTCGGAGTCCAGGATGTGGTAGCGGGCGTTCTGGATCGGCCGGCCGTAGGGGATGCTCACCCAGCCCGGCTCCACCACGGCGATGGGATGGAAGTTGGACCAGACCGTCGCCTCGGTGGCGCCGCCCAGGCTGATGAGCCGGGCTTTCGGGAAGGCCTGCCGGATGCGGTCGGGCAGGGTCACCGGGGCCCAGTCGCCGCTCAGGAACACCAGCCGGAGGTCACCGCTGCCGGGCTCCGGGCGAGCTGGCAGGAACGGCACCAACTGCTGCAGCGCCGCGGGAGCGGAGTCCCAGAAGGTGATGGGCTCCCGCAGCAGGATGTCGAGGAGCTGCCGGGGGTCCCGCACCTCCGCTCCCGTCGCCACCCGCACGCTGCCTCCCGCGGCGAGGATGCCGAAGATGTCGTACACGGAGAGGTCGAAGCACAGGGAGGTCAGGAACAGGAGCCGGTCGGAGGGGCCGGCCGCGAACGACCGGTTGACCCACTCGATGAGGTTGATCACGGGCCGGTGGCAGACCATGACGCCCTTGGGAGTCCCCGTGGTCCCCGAGGTGAAGATGACGTAGGCGAGGTCGTCCGCGTCGGCCCGCCGGTCCGGATTCTCCGTAGAGAGCCGGTCCAGGTGCGAGCGGTCCTGGATCCGGAGCCCCTTGACCTGCTCCGTGGCGACCTCGTCGAGGCAGACGACGTCCGCGAGCTCCGTTTCGGAGCAGAAGCTCTGGACCGCCGCGAGCCGCGAGCCCTGCGTGAGGATCTGCCGGATTCCCAACGTCGACAGGATCCAGGCGATGCGCGACTCCGGCCAGGCCGAATCCAGGGGCACGTAGGCCGCGCCGGCCTTGAGGACGCCCAGCACCGCCACGAGCATCTCCGGCGAGCGTTCGAGGTAGATCGCCACCAGGGATCCCCTCCGCGCTCCGCAGCTCACCAGGTGGTGCGCCAACTGATTGGCCCTGCCGTTCAGTTGCGCGTAGGTGAGCACCAACTCCGCGCAGACCGCCGCCGTCGCGCCCGGAGCCTGCGCCACCTGCGCCTCGAAAAGGTCGTGGAGACAGGCGCCGGCGGCAAAGGGAGCCCGGGTGTCGTTCCAGTCGGTCACGATCTGATGCCGCTCCGCGGGGGACAGCAGCGGAAGCTCCGCCAGGCGCGCTCCGGGATCGGCCGTCATGGCCGTGAGCAGGCTCCGGAAGTGGGCAAGCAGGCGGTCGACGGTCGGGCCCTCGAACAGGTCGGTGCTGTACTCCAGCGCTCCGGCGAGCCCCTGCGCCGTCTCGCCCAGAATGAAGGTGAGGTCGAACTTGGCCGTCGCCCCCTCCAGGCGCAAGGGGGTCAGAGAGAGACCGGGCAGCTCGAGGGCCCTGACCGGGGCGTTCTGGAGCGAGAACAGCACCTGGAAGAGCGGCGAGTAGGAGAGGCTGCGCTCCGGCGCCAGCTCCTCCACCAGCTTCTCGAACGGCACGTCCTGATGGGCGTAGGCCTCCAGGGTCTCCGCCCGGGTCCGGCGCAGGAGGTCGCGGAGGCTCGACGAGCCGGGGATCTGCGCGCGCAGAACCAGGGTGTTGACGAAGAAGCCGATCAGGTGCTCGATCTCCATCCGGTTGCGGCCGGCGATCGGTGTGCCCACGGCGAGGTCTTCCTGTCCCGCATAGCGCGAGAGGAGCGTCTGGAACCCTGCCAGGAGGACCATGAAGAGAGTCGCGCCCTCGCCGCGGGCGAGGCCGTGCAAGCTGGCCGTGAGCTCCGCCCCGAGCACCAGCGACCGCGTGGAGCCCGCGTCGGTCCGCAGAGCCGGCCGCGGGTGGTCGGTCGGCAGCTCGAGCCGGGCCGGCATCCCGGCCAGATGGCGCCGCCAGTAGTCGATCTCCGCGGCCAGGACATCGCCCGACAGCCAGCGGCGCTGCCAGACGGCGTAGTCGCCGTATTGCACCGGCAGCGCGGGTAACGATGGAGCTTCACCCCGGCCGAAGGCGGCGTAGAGGGACGTCAGCTCCTGGATCAGCACTCCTCGCGACCAGCCGTCGCTCACGGTGTGGTGCATCGTCGCCAGGGCGACGTGGGTCTGGGGAGCGAGGTGCAACAGGGTGGGGCGGAAGAGGGGGCCCTGCTCCAGGTCGAACGGCCGGTGCGCATCCGCGAGTGCCAAGCTCCGCGCTTCCTCCTCCGCCCGCTCTCCGAGCCCGGACAGATCGACCGCGGGCAGGAAGAACGCATCGGCCGGCCGCACGACCTGGACCGGCTCTCCTCCCGCAGCGGCAAAGACGGTGCGCAGAGCCTCGTGGCGTCGCACGATCTCCGCGAGGCTCGCCGCGAGAGCCGCCGCATTCAGGAGCCCTTCCAGGCGCACCGCGACCGGCAGGTTGTAGGCTGCCGAGCCCGGAGCGATCTGGTCGAGCACCCAGAGCCGTTGTTGTGCGAAGGACAGGGGCAGAGAGCCCTCGCGCGGGACTGGCTGGATCGAGGGCGCCTCCGGCGTCTCTCTCTCGTCCCGCTGCGCGGCCGCGATCCTCTCCGCGAGACCGGCCATGGTGGGGGCCTCGAACACGACCCGCACCTTGAGCTCGACCCGGAACAGCTCGCGGATGCGCGAGGTGAGCTGGGTCGCCATCAGGGAGTGCCCTCCCAGCTCGAAGAAGTTGTCGTCGACCCCGATCCCGTCCATGCCGAGCAGCTCAGCCCAGAGCCCTGCGATGAGCTCCTCGACCGGAGTGCGGGGAACCGCCACGGCCCCTTTCCGGCCGGCCGGGGCGCGCTCGGGCTCCGGCAGGCCGCGGCGGTCCAGCTTGCCGTTGGGCAGCCGGGGCAGGGACGGGAGCAGGACGAACGCGGCCGGCACCATGAACTCGGGCAGCGTCAGGGTCAGGAATGCGCGGAGCTCACCGGCGCCGGCCTGGTCCTCGCGGCGGCAGGCCACGTAGGCCACCAGGCGCCGGTCCCCGGGCGCGTCCTCCCGCGCCACGACCACAACCTCCCGCACCGCCGGGTGCCGCGACAGGACGGCCTCGATCTCTCCCAGCTCGATCCGGAAGCCCCGGATCTTGACCTGGCCGTCGATCCGCCCCAGGAACTCGAGGGTGCCGTCCGGGCCCAGGCGCGCCAGGTCGCCGGTCCTATAGAGGCGCTCGCCCGGCGCCCAGGGGTCGGGCACGAAGCGCTCGGCGGTCAGGTCCGCCCGGAAGAGATAGCCGCGGGCCAGGCCGGTGCCGCCAATGCAGAGCTTCTCCCGGCATACCCGCGGGCACGAGCCGCTGGCTGGCGTCCAGGAGGCGGACCCGGACGTTGTCGAGCGGACGGCCGATCGGCACGATGCCCTCGCGCCGCTCCGACCCGCAGGACAGGAAGGTCGCATCGATCGCCGCCTCGGTCGGGCCGTAGAGGTTGCAGAGCTCGGCCTCCAGCAGGGTGAGGGAACGTTCCACAGCCTCGGCGGGCAGGGCCTCGCCGCCACAGAAGACCCGCCGCAAGCTGCGCCCACGCTCGCGCAATCCCTCTTCCGCCAGGAACACCGAGAACAGCGAAGGCACGAGCTGCAGGATTGTCACGCCCTGCGCGGCCACGGCGGCGAGGAGATAGGAGCAGTCCTTGTGCCCTCCGGGCTCGGCGATCACGAGGCGGGCTCCCGTCAGCAACGGCAGCAAGATCTCCCAGATAGACGCATCGAAGCTGTAGGGGGTCTTCTGGAGGACGCGATCCTCTTTTGTCAGGGGCAGCTCCCGCTGCATCCAGAGCAGGCGGTTGACGATGGCCCGGTGGGAGACCATCACCCCCTTCGGCCTCCCCGTCGAGCCGGAGGTGTAGATCACATAGGCCAGGTTGTCAGGTCCCGCGCCGCCGGAGCGAGGCTCCGGGCTCTCCTGGGCGACGGGCTGCCAGTCACGGTCCAGGCAAAGAACCTTCACAGCCGGCAGGGAGAGCTCCGCGAGCAGCCGCTCCTGGGTCAGCACCACCGAGGCCCGGGCGTCCTCCAGCATGAACGCCAACCGGTCCGCGGGGTAGGCGGGATCGAGCGGGACCCAGGCCCCCCCGGCCTCGAGGATGCCGAGGATGCCGACGATCATGTCCAGGGATCTCTCTACACAGAGGGCCACCCGCACCTCGGGACCCACGCCCATGGCGCGCAGCTTCCGGGCGAGCCGGCGGGCCTGCGCGGCGAGCTCGCCGTAGGTCAGGCGCAGATCCCGGAAGACGACGGCGGTCTCACCGGGAGCCCGGCGTACCTGCTCCTCGAACAGCGCGGTGAGAGTCGCGAGCGGCCCGCAATCGGCCTGCGGGCCGCTCAGGTCCTCGAGCAGGCGGCGTCTCTCGGCCGCGCTCAGGATCTCCAGCTCCAAGACCCGGACGTGCGGCTGCTGGATTGCCCCCTCGAGCAATGTCCGGAACCACCCTGCGAGGCGGAGCGCGTCCTCCCGCTGGTAGACGCTTCCGTCATAGACGAGCTCGGCCGACAGAATGCCGTCCCGCCGCAGGCACGAGAGCTTCAGCCGGAAGCGCTCGGTGCAAACGCTCAAGCGGTCCATGAAGAACGACACTCCGGAGCCCTCCCGATCCGCTGGCAGCTCCCCGTACTCAAAGGCATGCGGGAACCAGCGGGGCGTCTGCTGCGCCGGCGGGAACGCCTCCCACGTGAAGTGCTCCTGCCACTCGCGGAGGTCACTGATCATCCCTTGGACCTCGCGGACCGACTCCTCGAAGGTCGCGCGGCCATCCAGCTCGCAACGCAGCGGGAGATAGCGGGCGAGCAGGCCGAGCGCCCCTTCGAGCTCCGCGAGCTTGCGTCCATCGCAAGCCACGCCGAGGACCGCATCGGAGCGCCCGGAAAGACGCCGCACCAGGGCGTGCCAGCAGCTCAACAGAACCACCTCGGCCGAGGTCTCCAGGCGACGGGCCAGCTCATCCACCGCCTTCGCGAGCGCCGTAGACAGGCCCAGGTCCAGGCGGCGGGGCGCGAAGCTCCCCAGCGGATCCTCTGCGCGCTCGCAGAACAACGAGGCGTCCAGCGAAGAGGTGAAGCTCTGGGTCGCCCAATACTTGCGCGCCACCTCGTCCCGCGCATCGAGGAGGTCGTTCTGCCAGCCGGCGATATCGGCGTACTGCATGGGCTCGGCCGCCTGTTCGCCGCGGTAGGAGATCTCCAGATCGCGAACCAGGCTCGCGAGCGCACCCGCGTCGGCGCAGAGCGCAGGCAGATCGAGCAGGAGCGCGTGCTTCCCGGCGGCCAAGGGAACCAGCGAGGCCTGCAGCAGCGGCCCCGTTCCCAGGTCGACCGCGGTCCGCCCCATCTCCTCAAGGAGGGCGTCGATCCCGCTCTGCTGTCCCTCGGGCGTTGCGCCGATCAGGTCGTGAAGCTGCACGGCGACGGACGCCAGCTCACCCGGGATCTGCAGCGGGATCTCCAGGCCCGGGAGCTGCTGGAACGTCGTGCGCAGGATCTCGTGCCGCTCGACGACGCGGGCGAGTCCCCGTTCGAGAGCCTCCGGATCGAGGTCTCCCTCGATCCGGACCACGCATGCGGCACGATACGGCCTGCTCTGCGCACCGCGTTGCAGCGCCCATACATGGAGCTGCTGGGGAGAGAGCTTGAAACCTTCGACGACCTTCTCCATGTGCTATCTCCGTTGCCTTACTTCCCGGTCACGACGACAGCCTGTCGTCTCCCGCTCTTGAGGCCCGGTGTGGTGGTGGCCTGGCCGAGCTCCCGCTTCAACGCACCCAGCCGCCGCCTGCTCACTTCTGCCAAAAGGGGCTTCAGATCGTTCATCCGGATCTCCGGATCGCTCCCCACCCTCTGCATCAGCTCCTGGAGCTGCTCCCGCATCAGGTCGACGGTGATCTCTTCGAAGAGGTCCCGGCTGAACTGGAGGTCGCCCACCAGCTTCGCGCCGGTGTCAACCACGGCCAGGTTGAGATCGAAATGGGTTGTCTCCAGCTCGAATCCGAACGGGCGTACGAGGAGATCGGATCTCCCGCGGCTGGTCTCGGCAGCCGTCTGGAACGCGAAACCCGCCTGGAACAGCGGGTTGTAGCCCAGGTTTCTCTCGGGGCGCAGCTCGCTGACCAGCTTGTCGAACGGCACGTGCTCGTGGGCGAATGCATCCAGCGCCATTTTGCGGACCCGCCCGAGCAGCTCCCGGAAGCTGGGGTTTCCGGCGACATCACCGCGGAACAGGAGCGTGTTGGCAAAGAAGCCGATCAGCCCCTCGACCTCGGCCCAGTTGCGATAGCTGACCGGAGACCCCACGACCACGACCTCCTCTCCCGCGCAGGAGGACAGGAAGGCCTGGTAGGCGGCCAACACGGTCATGAACAGGGATACTCCCTCCCGCCGGCTGAGCTCACGCAGCCGCTGGCACGGCTCGGCCGGCAGCTCGAACCTCTGCCGGCCTCCCCGGTAGCTCTGGGCCGCAGGCCGCGGACGATCCGTGGGGAGCCGGGTGACCGCAGGCGCATCGGCGAGCTGCCTGCGCCAGTAGGCGAGCTGGGTCTCCAGGGCCTCCCCGCGCAGCCACTGTTGCTGCCAGACGGCGAAATCCGTGTATTGGAGGGGGAGGTCCGCCAGCGGCGAGCTCTCGCCCCGCGAGAAGCTCTCGTACAGCTCCACGAGCTCGCGGATCAGCACGCCGGTCGACCAGCCGTCGGTGATGATGTGGTGCAGGGCCAGGAGGAAGACGTGCCGGCTCCCGCCAAGACGCAGCAGCCGCATGCGGAAGAGCGGCCCGCACGCGAGATCGAAGGGGGCCCGCGCCTCTTGGACGACCAGCCTCCGGACCTCGACCTGCTGCTCCCCCTCCCCCAGGGTGGACAGGTCGACGACCGGCAGGGTTACCGGCGCGGACGGCTGAACCTGCTGCACGGGCTGGCCGCTCCGGTTCGCGAAAACGGTACGCAGCGAGCCTTGCCGGCGCACGACCTCGCCGAGGACCTGCTCCAACACCGACGGATCCAGCCGCCCCTCCAGGTCGAAGGCTGCGGCGACATTGTAGAAAGGATTCCCAGGCTCCAACTGGTCCATGAACCAGAGGCGCTGCTGGGAGAAGGAGAGGGGTGCCTCGATGCGCGCCGCGACGGGCTCGAAGGGAGGGATCCGCAGGCCGCGGGCCGTTCTCTTCCCCTCCTCGACGAGGGCGGCCAGACCGGAAACGGTGGGCGACTCGAATACGGTGCGCAGGGGGAGGTCGACCTCGAACACCCCCCGGACCCGCGAGAGCATCCGGGTGGCCAGCAGGGAGTGTCCTCCGAGCTCAAAGAAGCTCTCGTGGATGCCGAGAGTGCGGTCGAGCCGCAGGATCTCCTGCCAGAGGCCCGCCAGGATCTCTTCGGTGATCGTGCGTGGTGAAGAGGCCCCACGCTCTCCGGCCCGGGGCTCGCCCGGCGCCGGCAGGGCCTTGCGGTCGAGCTTCCCATTCGAGGTGCGCGGCAGCGCATCGAGCACCACGAACGCCGCAGGGATCATGTGCTCTGGCAGACTCCGCCGCAGGTGGTCGCGAAGCTCCGCCGCTGTGAGAAGCGTTTCCGGCCGCGCCACTAGATAGGCGGCGAGGCGCGTTTCGCCGGGAACGTCTTCCCGAGCCAGAACCACGGATTCGCGCACTCCCGGATGCCCGGCAAGAGTAGCCTCGATCTCTCCCAGCTCGATGCGAAGCCCCCGAATCTTGATCTGGTCATCGAGCCGCCCCAGGAACTCGATCTCGCCGTCTGCCAGCCAGCGCGCCAGATCCCCGGTCCGGTAGAGCCGGCCACCCGCCCGCGCACAGAACGGGTTGGGAGAGAATCTCTCCGCCGTGAGGCCAGGCCGTCCGAGGTATCCCCGCGCCACACCCACACCACCCAGATACAGCTCTCCACGCACCCCGACCGGCGCGGGCTGCAGGTGTCCATCCAAAACATAGACCTCGCCATTGGCGATCGGCCGGCCAATGGAGACGGTCCGGTGCGGGCGATCGTCCGGCCGGCAGAGCCGTGCCGTCACATCGATCGATGCCTCGGTCGGACCGTACTGGTTGCGCAAGACCGCCGTCGTGCGAGAGAAGACGAGGGCTTCGACCTCCCGCGAGAGGGCCTCGCCGCCAGACAGGACGTGGCGCAGGCTGCGGCACTTCTCGATCCCCTCCTCCAGCAGGAACACCTGCAGCATGGAGGGCGTGAAATGGACGATCGAAACGGCCTCCTCGGCGATCTTCCTCACCAGATAGGTGCTGTCTCGATGCCCGCCAGGAAGAGCGAGGACCAGGCAGGCCCCTGCCGCGAGAGGCGCGAAGAACTCCCAGACCGAGAAATCGAAAGAGAACGATGCGATCTGAAACACCCGATCCGCCTCAGTGACGGGATATGTGAGCTGTGCCCAGAGCAGGCGGTTGACAATGCCGGCGTGGTGCGCCATCACCGCCTTGGGCCTGCCGGTGGATCCAGAGGTGTACATCACGTACGCCAAGCTCTCCGGCGTGGCGCCGCCGACAGGCCTGTCCACAGGCTCTTCAGCGATGGTGGACCATTCGCCGTCCAGGCAGACCGTCCGGGTGCCGCCCGGCGAAACAGCATAGGCGAGGGACTCCTGCGTCAGCAGGACCAAGGCTCCCGAATCTTCGATCATGAAGGCCAGACGCTCCCGGGGATAGTCCGGATCCAGGGGCACATAAGCCGCTCCGGCCTTGAGCGCACCCAGCAGCCCCACGGCCATTTCGCACGAGCGCTCGACGCAGACGGCCACCCGTGCTTCGGTCCCCACGCCTAGCCTGCGGAGGTGGTGGGCGAGTTGGCTCGCCCTGTGGTCGAGCTGCCGGTAGGTGAGCTGCTCTTTGTTGAAGACCACGGCCACCGAATCGGGGCCCCTCTCCACCTGGCGTTCGAACAGCTCGTGCAGGCAAAGCCCCTGCGGGGTCGGCCACTCGGCCTGACTGTCGTTCCACTCGGCGATCACCTGCTGCCGCTCGGCCGCGGGAATCAACGCGGCCTCGGAGAGGCGCTGCCCGGGATCGGCCGCGAGTACCGTGAGCAGCGTCTCGAAGCGTGCCAGCAGACGCTTGACCGTCGTCTCATCGAAGAGGTCCGTGGCATAGGTGAGCCCGCCGGCCAAGCCCTCCCCGCTATCGATCATCAGAAGGCTGAGATCGAACTTGGCCCCCACGCTCTCGACCCGAACCGGAGCGGCAGAGAGACCGGGTACGAGACGTTTCCCGCGAGGCGGGGGCTGGAGGGCGAACATCACCTGGAACAGCGGCGAATGGGCGAGGCTCCGCTCCGGTTTGAGCTCTTCGACCAGTCTCTCGAAGGGGAGGTCTTGATGAGCGTAGGCATCGAGCGCCGATTCGCGCACCCGTCGCAGGACCTCCGCCAGCTCAGGGTCGCCCGCGAGCTGAACGCGCATTACCAGAGTGTTGACAAAAAATCCGATCACCCCCTCGATCTCCAGGCGGTTACGTCCGGCGATCGGCGTGCCGATACATACATCGGTGTGGCGGGAATGCCGGTGGAGCAGGCCCTGGAAGCAGGCCAGCAAGAGCATGAATGGAGTGACGGCCTGCCGGCGGGCAAGGCTGCGGAGCGCTCCCGAGAGCGATGGAGGCAGCACCAGAAGCGCTTGCGCCCCGCGACCGCTCCACTCTGCTGGCCGCGGCCGGTCCGTCGGTAGCTCCAGCACTGCGGGTGCTCCCTCCAGGCGCTGTCTCCAGTGGTCCACCTCCGACTCCAATACCGCTCCAGCGAGCCACTCCCGCTGCCATACGGAGAAGTCCGCGTACTGGACAGGGAGCTCGGGCAGGTGTGACGGTAGGCCTGCGCTGTAGGCCTGGTAGAAGGCGATGGTCTCGTTGACGAGCACCTCCATGGACCAGCCATCGCTGACGATGTGGTGCATGGTCGCCGTCATCAGGTGCTCTTCGGCTGCGAGCTTCATCAGCATCGGCCGGAAGAGGGGCCCCCGGGCGAGATCGAAAGATCGCAATGCATCCTGCTCGATCAACCGCTTCTCTTCTCGCTGCCGCGTCTCGCGGGAAAGACCCGAGAGGTCGATGCGAGGCAGGAAGAAGGCCTCCTCCGAGGCGACCACCTGCTGCGGCTCGCCCGAGGCGTCGGACACCGTGGTGCGCAGGGCCTCGTGACGGTGCACAATCTCCTTCAAGGCGAGGGCAAGCGCCGCCTCGTCGAGCTGTCCGACCAGACGCATCGCCTGGGGGATGTTGTAGGCCGCGTTGCCGGGCTTGAGCTGATCGAGAAACCAGAGCCTTTGCTGAGAGAAAGAGAGCGGAGCGCCTTCAGTTCGCGAAGTCGGCCGGATGGGAGGAGCCGCGGAGCTCCTTCCTCTGGTGAGCTGGTCTTCGAGGAGAGGGGCCAGAGAAGCGATCGTGGGCTGTTCGAACAGATCTCGTAGCGCCAGGTCGATCCCGAAAGCGGCCCGAATGCGGGAGACGAGCCGGGTAGCGAGCAGCGAGTGCCCTCCGAGCTCGAAGAAATCGTCTCGGTTCCCCACTCGGTCGACGCCGAGCACCTCGGACCACAGTGTGGCGAGCAAATCCTCCACCGGTGTGCACGGTGCCTTCAAGTTGACCTCCGCCTCCGCTTTCCCCCACTCCGGAGCGGGCAGAGATCGCCGGTCCACCTTGCCGTTCGAGGTCAGGGGGAACGACGGCAGCCTGACGAAGGCGGATGGAATCATGAAGCTCGGCAGCCTGGCTTCGAGATGCCGCCGCAGCTCTCCGCTCTCCTCTTCCCCCACGACGTAGGCCACCAGTCGGCTGTCGGCGCTCCCATCCGGTCCTCCCTGCCACCAGACCGTCACCAGGACCTGCCGGACTCCGGGGTGCTCGGCCAGAGCCGCCTCGACCTCACCCAGCTCGATCCGGAACCCCCTCAGCTTCACCTGATGGTCCAGCCGGCCCAAGAAATCGATCGTGCCGTCCGCGAGATGGCGCGCCCGATCGCCGGTCCCGTAGAACCGCCCTCCCGGCTCGTAGCCCGACAGGTCAGGCACGAAGCGCTCCGCTGTCAGATCCGGCCGGTTGTGGTAGCCGCGGGCCAGCCCGTCTCCGCCGAGGTACAAGTCCCCAATCACCCCGATGGGGACGGGGCGCAGATGCCTGTCCAGCACATGGGCCCGGGTGTTCCGGATTGGGCGACCGATCGGCACAGACGCCGCGCGTTCCGGGACCTGCTCAACCAAGTACCAGGACGAGAAGGTCGTGCTCTCGGTCGGGCCGTAGACGTGAAGGAGCCGCTCGGGAGCGCCCTTTTTCAGTACCTCGCGCACCCATCGCGGATCCACCACCTCACCGCCGAAGAGCAGATGGCGCAACGGCCGGAATACCTCTGGAGCCTCCCGGGCAATCTGCTGGAAGAGCGCCGTGGTCAGGAACAGAGCGCTGATCCTTTGCTCCGCGATGCGGGTGGCCAGGGCACCCGGTGAGAGGGCCACCGGCGATTCGATGCCCACCAGGCAGGCGCCGTTCAGGAGGGCTCCCCAGATTTCGAACGTCGCCGCGTCGAACGAGGAGCTCGCGACCTGCGCAATCCGGTCCGCAGGCTCCAACTGGGCGTAATCCGTGCCGCGGACCAGGCGGACGATGGCGCGATGAGAAACTGCCACCCCCTTCGGTCGCCCCGTCGAGCCCGAGGTGTACATCACATAGGCAAGGCTCTCCGCCATGGCTCCGGCTGGCGCGAGCCTCTCCCCCTGGCCTTCCATGACCTCTTCGCGCACGGCCTCGTCGAGGAGCAACAGCTCCGCCTTGCCCAGGGGCAGCGCACCGGCCCACCGTTCGTGCGCGAGCACGATGGAAGCGTGGGCGTCCTCCAGCATGAAGGCCAGCCGCTCCCGCGGGTACGACGGGTCGAGCGGGACGTAGGCGCCGCCGGCCTTGAGGATACCCAGCATGCCCGTCACCAGGTCCGCGGAGCGGTCGGCGCAGAGCCCGACAAGCGATTCCGGACCGACGCCGCAGGCGCGCAACCTGTGTGCCACGCGATCGGCCCGGCGGCTCAGGTCGCGGTAGGTGAGCTCCTCGTCGCCATAGACCATCGCGATGGCCTCCGGTGTCCTTAGCACCTGGGCCTCGAACAGCTCGGGAAGGGTCGCGTCGTGCGGGTAGTCCGCAGCCGTCTGATTCCACTCCAGCAGCAACTGGCTCCGCTCCGCCGGGCCAAGCAGCGGCAGCTCCTCGATCCGGTGCGCCGGATCGAAAGCCACAGCGGCGAGCAGAGTCTCGAAGTGAGAGGCGAGACGCGCCGCGGTCACTGGATCGAACAGGTCACTGCTGAACTCCAGGATGCCCCCCAGCCCAGCCCCGCTCTCGGCGAGGGAGAGCGTCAGGTCGAACTTGGCCGTGCCTCCTTTGAGAACAAGCGGGAACAGGGTGAGACCGGGCAAATCGAGGATGCCGACAGGAGCGTTCTGCAGCGCGAACACCACCTGAAAGATCGGCGTTCGGGCCAAGGCCCGCTCCGGCACCATCTCCTCGACCAGCTTCTCGAAAGGCAGATCCTGGTGGGTATATGCCGAGAGCGTTCCCTCCCGCACACGACCGACCAGCTCTCGGAAGCCGGGGTTGCCCGAAAGGTCAGTCCGCACAACGAGGGTATTGACAAAGAAGCCGATCAGGGGCTCCAACTCGGTCCGGTTCCGGTTGGCGATGGGCGTTCCCACCACGATGTCGGTCTGGCCACTGTAGCGGGAGAGCAGCACCTTCCAGCCCGCAAGCAGCGTCATGAACAGCGTGGCACCGTGCCGCGCGCCGAGCACCGCCAGCGCATCCGACAGACCCTTGGGCAGCCGGAGCCACCGGGAGCTGCCACGCCCGCTGGGCACCGCAGGCCGTGGATGATCCGTAGGCAGCCCTATCTCGGCCGGAATGCCTTCCAGCCGGTCCAGCCAATAGGAGAGCTGGGTGGCCAGCTCCTCTCCCGACATCCATGTCCGTTGCCAGAGAGCAAAATCGGCGTACTGGATCGCAAGCGGCGGCAACGGCGAGGGCCGGCCCTCGTGGAAGGCCCTGTAGAGCGCTCCGATCTCGCGGATCAGCACGCCCGTCGACCAGCCGTCGGAAACGATGTGATGCAGGGTCAACAGCAGGACGTGCTCCTCGCAAGCCAAACGCAACAGAGCGACGCGCACGAGGGGACCGCACGCCAGATCGAAGGGGCGCCTCTCCTCTTCCATCGCCAGCCGGCGTGTCTCTGCCTCGCGCTGCGCGGTCGCCAGGTCCGTCAGATCGATGAGCGGTGTGGCGAGTTGCGCCGGCGGCGCGATGCGCTGCACCGGCTCCCCGGCGAGGTCGCCGAAGGTGGTACGCAGGGTCTCGTGGCGTGCCGCCACCCCGCACAGGGCGGCTCGCAGGGCCCTCCGGTCGAGCTTGCCGGTCAGGCGCACCGCAACCGGGATGTTGTAGGCCGGGCTCTCGGGCTCCAGTTGATGGATGAACCAGAGCCTCTGCTGGGCAAAGGAGAGCGGCAGGTCGCCGTCACGCCGACAGCGCACCAGAGGCGGCAGCTTGAGCTCATGCCCCGCATGGCTCGCCGCGTCGATCTTCGCCGCAAGATCCGCGACCGTCGGGGCCTCGAACAACGCCCGTAACGGCAGCTCCAGGTGGAAGCCGTCGCGCACGCGCGATGTCACCTGCGTGGCCAGCAGCGAGTGGCCGCCCAGGGTGAAAAAGCTCTCGTGGATGCCGACCTGCTGGAGGCCGAGGACCTGCCGGAAGATCTCCGCGACCCGCAGCTCCGTTGCATTGCGGGGAGCCACGATCTCCTGCCGGAGCTGCTTTTTCGCCTCGCTCAGGGATGGCAGAGCCTGATGATTCAACTTGCCGTTGAGCGTCAGCGGCAGCCGCTTCATGTGAACGAAGAAGCTTGGGATCGTCTCCTCGGGGATGTAGCTCGAAAGAAAGCTCCGCAGCTCCGCGACGTCCAATGCCTCGCGGGCCACGTAGTAGGCCAGAAGGACCCGATTGCCGTTCTCGTCCTCGGTGGCCGAGACCACGCTGTCGCGCACTTTTCGATGCTGGCCCAACGCCCAGCGGATCTCGTCGAGCTCGATCCGATGCCCGAGGAACTTGATCTGTCCGTCCTTGCGCCCGAGGAAGTCGATCACGTCCTCCGGCAGCCAGCGGGCCAGGTCGCCGGTCTTGTACATCCGGCCGCCCGCGTGGAAGGGGTCGGCCACGAACCTCTCGGCCGTTAGATCGTTGCGGCGCCAGTATCCCTGCGCCACGCCGTCCCCGGAGATGTACAGCTCTCCCGGCGCGTTCATCCCCACAGGCTTGTGGTCCTCGTCGAGGAGGTAGATCCGCGTATTGGCCGCCGGCCGGCCGATGGGCACGAACGCACGGTCCTGCGCCTCAGGATCGAACCGGTAGATCATGCAGCCCACCGTGGCCTCGGTGGGGCCATACTCGTTGAAGATCTCGATCTTGCCTCCGAAGCTCTCGTACACTCGTCTCGCCAGCCGGGTCTCCAGGGCCTCGCCGCCGACGATCAGCCGGCGAATCCGCGACCCTCGGTTGTCGTGCTCCTGGATCAGAGCGAGGTGGCTGGGAGTCAGCTTGAGGACCTCTGTCAGGTCGTCCCGCACGACGTCGAGAACCGGCGTCCTGCCCTCCTCGGAGCGATAGATGACGAGCTGGTTGCCCGTGACCAGAGGAGTGAAGAGCGATGTGATCGTCAGGTCGAAGGCCAGCGAGGAGTACAGGGAAAACGCCAGCGCCTCGCCGCGCAGATAGACATCCTTCGACCACCAGATGTAGTTCACCAGAGACGAATGCGAGATCAGGACCCCCTTGGGCCGCCCGGTGGATCCCGAGGTGTAGATGATGTAGGCCACGTCCTGCGGCATGGCGCCGGCCGGCGGTTTTTCGGTGCTCTCCTGGGCGAAGAGCTGACGGTCCGCATCGAGGCGGAGGACCACGGCTTCGCCGGCGCTGCACTGCTGCGCCAGCCGGTCCTGGGTCAGCAGCACTGCGATCTGCGCGTCCGCCATCATGAAGGCCAGGCGCTCTGCCGGGGCGAAGGGGTCGAAGGGCACATAGGCCCCTCCGGCCTTGAGCACCGCGAGGATTGCGATCACCGCCTCTGGAGAGTGGTCGAGCAGGACCCCCACCCGCGCACCCGCTGCAACGCCCAGCCGGCGCAGGTGATGGGCGAGGCGGTTGGCCCGGCGGTTCAGCTCCTGGTAGGAGAGCTCCAGGGAGCTGCAGAGGAGGGCCGTCTTTTCACCGCAGCGCCCGGCCTCGCGCTCGAAGAGCTCGTGGATCGTGCAGTCCCGGGGATACTCCCGACAGGTCGCATTGAAATCGTGCAGCAGCTCTCGCTCCCGCTCCGACGCCAGGAGCGCAAGCTCCCCGATCCGGGCTCTTGGGTCCGCGACCAGCGCCGATGCGATCCGGATGCAGGCCTCGCCGGACGCCCGGACGGAAGCTGCCTGGAAAAGCTCCGCGTTGTACTCGATCCGGCAGTGGATCCGTTCGTCGGTCCGGCTCACGATCCATGTCACATCGGGGAGCAGGCGCTCGAGGCTCGCGACGTCATTGATCTGCTCCATCAGGACGGCAACCCGGAACAGGGGCCCAACAGGATCCGGCAGCGCGGGTGCCAGGAGCTTGCGCAGCCGATCGAAGGGGAGCTTCTGGTACGCGTACGCTTCTGAAATCGTCTCCTTGACTTGAAGCAGGAGGTCCTTGAGCGTCGAGGCGCTGGTCACGCGGTTGCGCAGGCACAAGACCTTGTTGAACGAGGCGAGCTCCGCGTAGCGCCGGTGGATCGTCGTACCGACAATGATGTCCTCGGCGCCCGTGGATCTGTGCAGCCAGGTCTTGACCACGGCCACGAAAGCGACCAGGAGAAGCGTGTCGTTGCCCTGGCAGAGCTGCAGCAAACCCCTCTGGACCTCCTCTGCGACGCCGACCTCCACGCGAGCCTGCCGGAAACCCGGGACAAGAGGGCGGGGCCTGTCGAGCGGGAGCCCCACGGCCTCAGGCGGGTCGGCCAGCTTCTGCGACCAGTAGGCCGCCTCCTTCTCCCACCACGCCTCGTGGGAGCCGACCTCGTGCTTCTCCTGGACTTCATCTCTGATCAACTGATATCCATCCGTTTCGTATTGACGAGGGCTCGTCTCTAACCTTCGACGACCTTCTCCATGTGCTATCTCCGCTGGCTTACTTCCCGGTCACGACGACAGCCTGTCGTCTTCCACTCCTGAGGCCCGGTGTGGTGGTCTGGCTGCTTCCCGCTTCAACGCGCCCAGCCGCCGTCTGCTCACCTCGGCCAAAAGGGGTCTCAGATCGTTCATCCGGATCTCCGGATCGCTTCCCACCCTCTGCATCAGCTCCTGGAGCTGCTCCCGCATCAGGTCGACGGTGATCTCTTCGAAAAGGTCCCGGCTGAACTGGAGGTCGCCTACCAGCTTCGCGCCGGTGTCGATCACGGCCAGGTTGAGATCGAACTGGGTTGTCTCCAGCTCGAATCCGAACGGGCGTACGAGGAGATCGGATCTCCCGCGGCTGGTCTCGGCAGCCGTCTGGAACGCGAAACCCACCTGGAACAGCGGGTTGTAGCCCAGGTTTCTCTCGGGGCGCAGCTCGCTGACCAGCTTGTCGAACGGCACGTGCTCGTGGGCGAACGCATCCAGCGCCATCTTGCGGACCCGCCCGAGCAGCTCCCGGAAGCTGGGGTTTCCGGCGACATCACCGCGGAACAGGAGCGTGTTGGCAAAGAAGCCGATCAGCCCCTCGACCTCCGCCCAATTGCGATAGCTGACCGGAGACCCCACGATCACGACCTCCTCTCCCGCGCAGGAGGACAGGAAGGCCTGGTAGGCGGCCAACACGGTCATGAACAGGGACACTCCCTCCCGCCGGCTGAGCTCACGCAGCCGCTGGCACGGCTCGGCCGACAGCTCGAACCTCTGCCGGCCTCCCCGGTAGCTCTGGACCGCGGGCCGCGGGCGATCCGTGGGGAGCCGGGTGACCGCAGGCGCATCAGCGAGCTGCCTGCGCCAGTAGGCGAGCTGGGTCTCCAGGGCCTCCCCGCGCAGCCACTGTTGCTGCCAGACGGCGAAATCCGTGTATTGGAGGGGGAGGTCCGCCAGCGGCGAGCTTTCGCCCCGCGAGAAGCTCTCGTACAGCTCCACGAGCTCGCGGGTCAGCACGTCGGTCGACCAGCCGTCGGTGATGATGTGGTGCAGGGTCAGGAGGAAGACGTGCCGGCTCTCGCCAAGCCGCAGCAACCGGATGCGGAAGAGCGGCCCACGCGCGAGGTCGAAGGAGGCCCGCGCCTCCTGGGAGACCAGTCTCCGTACCTCGGCCTGCTGCGCCTCCTCGCCCAGGATGGACAGGTCGGCGATCGGCAGGATCACCGGCGCGGGCGGCTGCACCCGTTGCACGTTCTGGCCGCTCCGTCTCGCGAAAACAGTGCGCAGAGAGCCTTGCCGGCGCACGATCTCACTGAGGGACCGCTCCAGGACCGCCAAATCCAGCGGCCCCTCCAGGTCGAAGGCTGCGGCGACATTGTAGAAAGGATTTCCAGGCTCCAACTGGTCCATGAACCAGAGGCGCTGCTGGGAGAAGGAGAGGGGTACCTCCACGCGCGCCGCGACGGGCTCGAAGGGAGGGATCCGCATGCCGCGGGCCGTTCTCTTCCCCTCCTCGACGAGGGCGGCCAGACCGGAAACGGTGGGCGACTCGAATACGGTGCGCAGGGGGAGGTCGACCTCGAACACCCCCCGGATCCGCGAGAGCATCCGGGTGGCCAGCAGGGAGTGTCCTCCGAGCTCAAAGAAGCTCTCGTGGATGCCGACAGTGCAGTCGAGCCGCAGGATCTCCTGCCAGAGGCCCGCCAGGATCTCTTCGGTGATCGTGCGTGGTGAAGAGGCTCCGCGCTCTCCGGCCCGGGGCTCGCCCGGCGCCGGCAGGGCCTTGCGGTCGAGCTTCCCATTCGAGGTGCGCGGCAGCGCATCGAGCACCACGAACGCCGCAGGGATCATGTGCTCCGGCAGACTCCGCCGCAGGTGGTCGCGAAGCTCCGCCGCCGTGAGAAGCGCTTCCGGGCGCGCCACTAGATAGGCGGCGAGGCGCGTTTCGCCGGGAACGTCTTCGCGAGCCAGAACCACGGATTCGCGCACTTTCGGATGCCCGGCAAGAGCGGCCTCGATCTCCCCCGGCTCCACGCGGAACCCCCGGATCTTCACCTGCTGGTCGGCGCGGCCGAGGAACTCCAGGGTCCCGTCCGGACGCCAGCGCGCGAGGTCGCCGCTACGGTAGAGCCGGGCGCCAGGCAGGGAGGCGTACGGATCAGGCACGAACCTCTCGGCCGTGAGATCCGGCCGGCCCCGATAGCCGCGCGCCAGCAGCAGACCGGCCAGGTACAGCTCGCCGGGCACGTTCACAGGCGCGAGGCTCCCCGCGCGATCCAGCACGAGGGCGTCGCGGCCGGCGAGCGGACGGCCGATACGGACCGAGCCGGCGGCGGAGGAGGCGGCCTCGCGGTCCACCCGCAGCCAGGTGGAGGTGACGATCGCCTCAGTCGGCCCATAGGTGTTGAGCAGGGGGATGTCCGCGAGCGGCGTCCGCCACCAGAGGCGCGCCGCCTCAGGCGACATGGCCTCGCCGCCCACGGCGACGGTGCGCAGCCCTAGGTCGGCGGGTCGATCCATCCCCTCGCACTCCACCACCCATTGGTGCCAGTAGGCCGTGGGGATGTCGAGCACGGTGATGCCAAGCTGCGCCAGCTTGTCCAGGAAGGCGGCAGGCTCCCAAAGCTCCGGACCGCGCAGCACCACGACGGCGCCGGAGATGAGGGCCGGCAGGATCTCCTCCAGGGACGTGTCAAAGCTCGGCGACGCGAGCTGGAGCACCCGGTCGCCGCGGTCGAGGCCGAAGAGCCGCGCGGCGGCCAGCATGTGACCAGCGGCCGGCCCGTGCTCGACCCCGACCGCCTTGGGCCGCCCTGTGGAGCCCGAGGTGTAGATCAGATAGGCGAGGCTCTGCGGAGCGGCGCTGTGGCGTGGCGCCGCCAGATCCTCCGCGTCTGCGTCCACAGGCGCATCGAGGCAGAGGAGGCGCGCGGCCTCGCCAGGCAGGCTCTCCGCCAGGCGCTCCAGGGTCAGCACCGCCGGCGCGCCCGCGTCCTTCAGCATGAAGGCCAGGCGCTCGCGGGGATAGGCCGGATCGAGCGGCAGGTACACGCCGCCGGCCGCGAGCACGGCGACCAGCCCCGTCACCAGCTCCAGAGAGGATGCGAGGCAGACGCCCACCGGGACCTCCGGCCCCACTCCGAGCCGCCGCAACCGGTACGCCAGGCGCGTGGCCCGGCGGTCGAGCTCACCGTAGCTCAGACTCCGTCCTTCACAGACGGCCGCGACCGCATCCGGCTCGCGCCTCGCCTGGGCCTCGAAGAGCCCGTGCAGACAGGACTGCAGGTCGACCGGGGCCGCCGCTCGCCCGGCGGCCAGGAGCTGACGTCGCTCCGCCTCGCGGAGCAGCGGCAGGTCGACGACGCGGCAGCCGGGATCGTCGACAGCGGCGGCAAGCAGGGTCTCGAGATGGCCGAGCAGCCGGTCGGCCGTGGCGGCGTCGAACAGATCGCGGTTGAATTCCAGGTGCGCGGCGAGACCGGCCGGCGTCTCGCCGAGAGTCAGCGACAGATCGAGCTTGGCGGTGGTCATCTCGACGCGGAGCGGCGAGAGGGTCAGGCCGGGCAGATCCAAGACCTCGTGGGAGGCGTTCTGCACCGCCAGCATCACCTGGAACAGCGGCGTATGGGCCAGGCTCCGCTCGGGCGACAGCTCCTCGACCAGGCGCTCGAAAGGGAGGTCCTGGTGAGCCAGGGCCCCGAGCGTCGCCTCGCGGATGCGGCGCACCAGAGCGAGGAAGTCGAGACTTGGCGGCAGCTCGGTGCGCAAGGCAAGAGTGTTGACGAACAAGCCGATCAGAGCCTCAACCTCGGACCGGTTGCGATTGGCGATCGGAGTCCCCACCACCAGATCGTTCTGCCCCGTGAGACGCGAGAGGAGGGCCTTCCAGGCGGCGAGCGCGATCATGAACAGCGTGGCGCCCTGCCGTTGCGCCAGGGCCGAGAGAGACCCGGCGATCTCGGCGGGTAGATATGAGGAGCGCAATCCTCCCTGCCCGCTCGCGACGGCTGGCCGAGGGCGGTCGGCGGGCAGCTCCAGCACCCGAGGGGCTCCCTCCAGCCTCTCGCGCCAGTAGCGAAGCTGGCCTTCGAGCACCTGGCCGCGCATCCACTCCCGCTGCCAGAGCGCGAAATCGACGTACTGCACGGTCAGCGGAGGCAGCGGAGATGGGCGGTCCGCGATGTGCGCTGCGTAGAGGGTCGCCAGCTCGCGGATGAGCACCCCCATCGACCAGCCGTCCGAGATGATGTGGTGGAGAGTCAGCAGCAGGGCGTGCTCCTGCTCGTCCAGCCGCAGCAGCTCGACCCTCAGCAGGGGTCCGTGGGTCAGATCGAACGGGCGCCTCTCCTCCTCGGCGATCAGGCGACGGGCTTCGGCCTCGAGCGCCTCGGCCGGCAGATCCGCCAGGTCGATCAGCGCCACCGCGATCAGCACCGGCGGCGCGATGCGCTGCACCGGCTCCCCGGCGAGATCGCCGAAGGTGGTGCGCAGGGTCTCGTGGCGTGCCGCCACCCCGCACAGGGCGGCTCGCAGGGCCCTCCGGTCGAGCCTGCCGGTCAGGCGCACCGCAACCGGGATGTTGTAGGCCGGGCTTTCGGGCTCCAGTTGATGGATGAACCAGAGCCTCTGCTGGGCAAAGGAGAGCGGCAGCTCGCCGTCCCTCTCCATTGGGACGATCGGAGGCACCGGGGCCATCCCGGACCGCATCGCGGCCTCGACGGCCGGAGCGAGACCCTCCACGGTCGGAGCCTCGAACAGCACCCGCAGCGGCAGCTCAATGCCGAAGGCGGCGCGTATCCGGGACACGACCTGCGTGGCCAGCAGCGAATGTCCACCGAGATCGAAGAAGCTTTCGCGCACACCCACTCTGCTGAGACCCAGCACCTCTGCAAAGATCCCGGCCAGCATCTCCTCCACCGGTGTGCACGGCGCCTTCGAGTCGACCTCTGCCTCCGCTCTCCCCCACTCCGGCTCCGGAAGGGACTGCCGGTCCACCTTGCCGTTCGAGGTCAGGGGGAACGACGGCAGCACGACGAAGGCAGAGGGGATCATGAAGCTCGGCAGCTTGGTTTCGAGATGCCGCCTCAGCTCTGCGCTCTCAGCCTCCCCCGCGACATAGGCGACCAGCCGCTTATCGATGCTCCCGTCCGCTCCTGGCCGAACCACGACCAGGGCCTGCCGGACCCCGGGAAGCTCGGCTAAGGCCGCTTCAACATCCCCCAGCTCAATCCGGAACCCCCGTAGCTTCACTTGGTGGTCCAGCCGGCCCAGGAAATCGATCGTGCCGTCCACGAGATGGCGCGCCCGGTCGCCGGTCTGGTAGAGCCGCCCTCCCGGCTCGTAGCCCGACGGGTCAGGCACAAAGCGCTCCGCTGTCAGGTCTGGCCGGTTGTGGTAGTCGCGGGCCAGCCCGTCTCCGCCGAGGTACAAGTCCCCGCTCACCCCGACGGGGACGGGTCGCAGATGCCCGTCCAGCACATATGCCCGAGTGTTCCGGATTGGGCGACCGATCGGCACAGACGTCGCGCGTTCCGAGACCTGCTCAACCAAGTACCAGGACGAGAAGGTCGTGTTCTCGGTCGGGCCGTAGACGTGGAGGAGCCGCTCGGGAGCGCCCTTTTTCAGCACCTCGCGCACCCATCGCGGATCCACCACCTCACCACCGAAGAGCAGATGGCGCAACGGCCGGAATGCCTCTGGAGCCTCCCGGGCAATCTGCTGGAAGAGCGCCGTGGTCAGGAATAGAGCGCTGATCCTTTGCTCCGCGATGCAGGTGGCCAGGGCGCCGGGTGAGAGGGCCACCGGCGATTCGATGCCCACCAGGCAGGCGCCGTTCAGGAGAGCTCCCCAGATTTCGAACGTCGCCGCGTCGAACGAGGAGCTCGCGACCTGCGCCATCCGGTCCGAAGGCTCCACCTGGGTGTAATCCGTGTCGCGGACCAGGCGGACGATGGCGCGATGAGATACCGCCACCCCCTTCGGCCTCCCCGTCGAGCCCGAGGTGTACATTACATAGGCTAGGCTCTCGGCCCAGGCGACCGGCAGGGCCCGCTCCCTTGCCTCCTCCATCGACTCGTCCCGGACGGCCTCCTCCAGGATCACCAACTCCGCCCGCGAGGCGGGCAGCCTCTCGGCCCACGATCCCTGCACGAGCACGACCGGAGTCGCGGCGTCTTCCAGCATGAAGGCCAGCCGCTCCCGAGGATAGGTCGGATCGAGCGGAACATAGGCACCGCCGGCCGCGAGAACGCCCAGCATGCCCGCCACCAGATCCGCACCGCGGTCGGCGCAGAGCCCGACGAGCACCTCCGGTCCGACTCCGTGCGTGCGCAGCCGGCGCGCCACACGGCGGGCCCGGCGGCTCAGCTCCCGGTAGGTGAGCTCCTCGTCCCCGAACACCACCGCAACGGCCTCCGGCGTCCGGCTCGCCCAGTCCTGGAACAGCTCGGGCAAGGTCGCCTCGCGCGGATAGTCCCCGGCCGTCCGGTTCCACTCCACCAGCAACTGGCCCTGCTCCTCCGGAGAAAGCAGCGGCAAATCTTCGGTCCGTCGTGCAGGATCCAGGGCGATGGCCGCGAGCAGCGTCTGGAAGTGGCCGGCCAGACAGGCCACGGTCGCCGGGTCGAACAGATCGCGGCTGAACTCCAGGCTGCCAGCCAGCCCTGCCTCGCTCTCGGCGAGCGAGAGCATCAGGTTGAACTTGGCCGTGCCCCCTTCGAGAACGAGCCGGGACAGGGTGAGACCGGGCAGGTCGAGGGTGCTCGCGGGAGCGTTCTGGAGCGCAAACACGACCTGGAAGATCGGCGTGCGGGACAGGACCCGCTCGGGCGCCATCTCCTCGACCAGCCTCTCGAACGGCAGATCCTGGTGTGCATAGGCCGAAAGCGTCACCTCGCGGACCTTGCCGACCAGATCGCGGAAGTCGGGGCCGCCCGACAGATCGGTGCGCAACGCGAGGGTATTGACGAAGAAACCGATCAGGGATTCCAACTCGGTCCGGTTCCGGTTGGCGATTGGAGAGCCCACCACGACATCGGTCTGGCCGCTGTAGCGGGAGAGCAGCACCTTCCAGGCCGCAAGCAGAGTCATGAACAGCGTGGCACCGTGCCGCGCGCCGAGCTTGGCCAGCGCATCCGACAGACCCCTGGGCAGCCGGAGCAATTGGGAACCGCCGCGCCCGCTGGGGACGGCAAGCCGAGGGTGGTCCGTAGGCAGCTCGATCTCGGCCGGGATGCCTTCCAGACGCTCCAACCAGTAGGAGAGCTGGGCTGTCAGCGCCTCTCCCGACATCCATGTCTGTTGCCAGAGAGCAAAATCGGCGTACTGGACCGGAAGCAGCGGCAACGGCGAGGGCCGGCCCTCGTGAAACGCCGGATAGAGCGCTCCAAACTCGCGGATCAGCACCCCCGTCGACCAGCCGTCGGAAACGATGTGGTGCAGGGTCAACAGCAGGACATGGTCCTCGCAAGCCAGGCGCAGCAGAGCGACCCGCACGAGGGGGCCGCGCGCCAGATCGAAGGGATGGCGCTCCTCCTCCGTCACCAGGCGACGGGTCTCCGCCTCGCGCTGCGCGGTCGGCAGGTCCGTCAGATCGAGGAGCGGCGCGGCGAGCTGCGCCGGCGGCGCGATGCGCTGCACCGGCTTCCCTCCGACCTCGCCGAAGGAGGTGCGCAGCGTCTCATGGCGGGCCACCACCTCGCCCAGAGCGGCCAGCAGCGCTGCCTGGTCCAGTCTGCCGGTCAGGCGCACCGCGGCGGGGATGTTGTAGGCCGGGCTTTCGGGCTCCAGTTGATGGATGAACCAGAGCCTCTGTTGGGCGAAGGAGAGCGGCAGGTCGCCGTCACGCGGACAGCGCACCAGAGGCGGCAGTTTGAGCTCATGCCCGGAGTTGCCGGCCGCGTCGATCCTCGCCGCAAGATCCGCGACGGTCGGAGTCTCGAACAACGCCCGTAACGGCAGCTCCAGGTGGAAGCCGTCGCGCACGCGCGATGTCACCTGCGTGGCCAGCAGCGAATGGCCGCCCAGGGTGAAAAAGCTCTCGTGGATGCCGACCTGCTGGAGGCCGAGAACCTGCCGGAAGATCTCCGCGACCCGCAGCTCCGTGGCATTGCGGGGAGCCACGATCTCCTGCCGAAGCTGCTTTTTCGCCTCGCTCAGGGACGGCAGAGCCTGATGATTCAACTTGCCGTTGAGCGTCAGCGGCAGCCGCTTCATGTGAACGAAGAAGCTTGGAATCGTCTCCTCGGGGATGTAGCTCGAAAGAAAACTCCGCAGCTCCGCGACGTCCAGCGCCTCGCGGGCCACGTAGTAGGCCAGGAGAACCCGATTGCCGTTCTCGTCCTCGGTGGCCGAGACCACGCTGTCGCGCACTTTTCGATGCTGGCCCAACGCCCAGCGGATCTCGTCGAGCTCGATCCGATGCCCGAGGAACTTGATCTGCCCGTCCTTGCGCCCGAGGAAGTCGATCACGCCCTCCGGCAGCCAGCGGGCCAGGTCGCCGGTCTTGTACATCCGGCCGCCCGCGTGGAAGGGGTCTGCGAGAAATCTTTCGGCGGTGAGGTCGTCGCGCCGCCAGTATCCCTGCGCGACCCCGTCCCCGGAGATGTACAGCTCTCCCGGCGCGTTCATCCCCACAGGCTTGAGATCCTTGCCGAGGAGGTAGATCCGCGTATTGGCCGCCGGCCGGCCGATGGGCACGAACGCACAGTCCTGCGCCTCAGGATCGAACCGGTGGATCATGCAGCCCACCGTGGCCTCGGTGGGACCATACTCGTTGAAGATCTCGACCTCGCCCCCGAAGCTCTCGTACACCCGTCTCGCCAATCCAGACTCCAGGGCCTCACCGCCGACGATCAGCCGGCGGATGCTCGAGCCCCGGTTGTCGCGGTCCTGGATCAGAGCGAGGTGGCTGGGAGTCAGCTTTAGAATCTCTACCCGATCGTCCTGCAAGACACCTAGAACCGATGTCCTGCCTTCCTCGGGGCGATGGATGACAAGTCTGTTGCCTGTGACCAGAGGGGTGAAAAACGATGTGATCGTCAGGTCGAAAGCGAGTGAGGAGTACAAGGGAAAAGCCAGCGTTTCTCCTCGCAGGTAGACATCCTTCGACCACCAGATATAGTTCACCAGAGACGAATGCGAGATCAGGACCCCCTTGGGCCGCCCGGTCGATCCCGAGGTGTAGATGATGTAGGCCACGTCCTGTGGCATGGCGCCGGCCGGCAGTTTTTCGGTGTTCTCCTGGGCGAAGAGCTGCTGGTCCGCGTCGAGGCGCAGGACCACGGCCTCGCCGGCGTTGCACCGCTGCGCCAGCCGGTCCTGCGTCAGCAGCACGGCGATCTCTGCGTCCGCCAGCATGAAGGCCAAGCGCTCTGCTGGCGAGGAGGGGTCGAAGGGGACGTAAGCCCCTCCAGCCTTGAGCACCGCGAGGATTGCGACCACCGCCTCGGGAGAGTGGTCGAGCAGAATTCCCACCCGCGCACCCGCTCCGACGCCCAGCCGTCGCAGGTGATGGGCGAGGCGGTTGGCCCGGCGGTTCAGCTCCTGGTAGGAGAGCTCCAAGGAGCCACAGAGGACGGCCGTCTTCTCACCGGAGCGCCCCGCCTCGCGCTCGAAGAGCTCGTGGATCGTGCAGTCCCGGGGATACTCCCGACCGCTCGCATTGAAATCGTGCAGCAGCTCGCGTTCCCGCTCCGGCGCCAGGAGCGCAAGCTCCCCGACCCGGGCTCCTGGGTCCGCGACCAGTGCCGATGCGATCCGGATGCAGGCCTCGCCGAACGCTTGGACGGAAGTTGCCTGCAGGAGCTCCGCGTTGTACTCGATCCGGCAGTGGATCTGTTCGTCGGCCCGGCTCACGATCCACGTCACATCGGGGAGCAGGCGCTCGAGGCTCGCGACATCGTTGATCTGCTCCATCAGGACGGCGACCCGGAACAGGGGCGAGACAGGATCCGGCAGCGCGGCTGCCAGGAGCTTGCGCAGCCGGTCGAAGGGAAGCTTCTGGTGCGCGTACGCTTCCGAAACCGTTTCCTTGACCTGGAGCAGGAGATCCTTGAGCATCGAGGCGCCGGTCACGCGATCGCGCAGGGACAAGATCTTGTTGAGCGAGGCGAGCTTCCGCGTAGCGCCGGTGGATCGTCGTACCGACAATGATGTCCTCGGCGCCCGTGGACCTGTGCAGCCAGGCCTTGACTACGGCCACGAAGGCGACCAGGAGCAGCGTGTCGTTGCCCTTGCAGAGCTGCAGCAGGCCCCTCTGGACCTCCTCCTCGACGGGGATCTCTACGCGGGCCTGTCGGAAACCCGAGACCAAAAGGCGAGGCCTGTCGAGAGGGAGCCCCACGGCCTCGGGCGGGCCGGCCAGCTTCTGCGACCAGTAGGCCGCCTCCTTCTCCAACCACACCTCGTGGGAGCCGGCCTCGTGCTTCTCCTGGACTTCATCTCGGATCATTTGACATCCATCCATTTCGACCGTCAGTTCTTGAGGATCTCTACGATCCTTCCCAGGCGCTCCCGCTGCAACCGGCTCTTCTGATGGCCGGGAACGGAGGCGATCTCGAGGGCCAGCATGCCGTTCGCCTCGTCGGTGAATCTCGCGAAGCGTTCCAGCGACAGCCCCTTGCCCATCAGATAAGGGATGATCCAGAAGTCGAAAGACCACTGGGGGAGCCAACGCGACTCGCGGATCTCCAGGAAGGCGCGATCGATGTGATCCATCGCCTCCAGGCTGTCCATCGTGTCGTGGCTCCAACTGAACCCTTCCCCCTCGATGCCGTACTGCTCTTTGCGGTGGTAGATCGGCGTTCCGGGCTCGCAGTACCAGATCTGGGATCGGTAGTAGTCGAGGTGCGTCTCTTTGATGAAGTCAACGGTCTCCCGCACCGTCTCCGCCGACTCGCCCGGAAAGCCGGTGATGAACGAGCCGAAGGTCAGGATCCCATGCTGCCGCAACAGAGTGATGCCCTTCCGGTATTGTTCGGTCGCCGCGTGCTTGTCCATGTTCTTGAGAATCGCCGGCGAGCCGGATTCGATGCCCAGGAAAACCCCCTTGCAACCGCTTCGTGCCATCAGCTCGATCGCCTCTTCGTCGGAGTTGCTGCACCGGAAGTAGGAGAACCAGTTGAAGCCGTACTGCTTCCGGATCATCAACCGGCAGATGTCCTTGAAACGTGGCAGGGGGACGTTGAAGGTATCGTCGATGAATACGACGTTGCGGATTCCGCCCACGTCGCGCATGGCGTCGAGCTCTCTCTCGATCGTCTCCAGGCTGGCGAGGGTGAGCTTGCCGGCCCGCGTTGGATAGGCGCAGAAGGCGCAACTGAAAGCACAGCTCCGCGCCGTCCTGGTCTGCAGGGTGGCGCCGAGCTCCTCCTCGCCGAACAGGCGCCAGTCGACGGAATCGTCGTCGAGCGAATTCGTCTCGTGCGCGATCTCCGTCCTCTGCAGCTTCCCGCTCTCGTCGCGGTAGACGATGTTAGGCACCCGGGACAGGTCGCCGCCTTCCCGCAGGCACTGCGCGATCTGGAACAGCGTGAGCTCCCCCTGCGATTCGATCACGTAGATGTCCGCCTCCATGTCGTCGAGCGCGATCAGGAGCTGGTCGGGGGGATATCTGCGGTGATGATTGGCTACCAGAGGCCCGCCGACCACGATCTTGGTCTCGGCGTTGTGCGCTCTGATCTCGCGCACCATTTCGATGACCGGGAAGTTCAGGCTGTAGAAGGTCGTGGTGATCGCCACACAGAGCGGGTCCTCCTCGAGATACGCTCTGAGTTTTTCCTTTTCATGCAGGAACAGGTTGATGTACCTGGCGTTCATCCCCCGGCGGCGCAGGAAATGTGTGAGGTAGGCGGCCGCGAGGTTCGGGATGTCGCCGGACATGAACTCGTCCTTCGCGTCCGCCGCGCCGCCCGTCGCCAACCGGTGCCCATGGCTCAGGAGCTCCGCATACGTCAGCTTCCTGTCACCGAGGTCCACGAAGCTGAACTTCAGGTCCCGGTAGGCTTCGGAGTCCTCGCCGAAGGCGCGGATCTGCTTCTCGTATTGATCGAATCTCGGCTCGTAGTAGCCAATCGTGACGCAATCGATTCGCCCGTTCTTGGACATTGCCGCTTCCTTTCGCTGATCCCTTTAAAAAGAGAACTCCTCGGCCAGCTCCTCCACCCGCACCTCGACCCTGAGCAGCTCTCTTTCCCGCTGCGACAGGATGTTGAGGCTCCGCAGCCGGGTGTCGGGCGCTGCCACGGCGCTCTCGAGGAGGCGCCCGAGCTGCTGCCACAATCGCCGCACCGACTCGGCCTCGAAGAGGTCCCGGCTGTATTCCATGGAGCCCGCGAGCCGCCCTTCGGCGTGCCACATGTTCACCACCAGGTCGTATTTCACGGACTTCCTTTCGATCGCCATCGAGCGGAGATCCAGGCCCGCGAGATCGACGGCCTCTCCGGCCGGTGCGTTCTGCAGCGAGAACACGGCCTGGAAGAGCGGCTGACGGCTCAGGCTCCTCTCCGGGCGCAAGATCTCGACCAGCCGCTCGAACGGCAGGTCTTGGTGGGAGTAGGCCCCCAGGGCGACCTCCCGGACCCGCGCGAGCAACTCGCGGAACGTCGGGTCCCCGGAGAGGTCGGTCCGCAGCACAATCATGTTGACGAAAAAACCGATCAGCGGCTCGATCTCCGGCCGGCTCCGGTTGGCCACGTTGGTTCCGATCACGACGTCGGTCACTCCGCTGCGGAGGTGCAGCAACCCCTTGAAGCCCGCGAGCAGGGCCATGAACATCGTGACGCCTTCACTGCGGGCGAGTCTCTCGAGAGACGTGGCCAGCTCCCGCGAGAAGGTGAAGGTCTCGCAGCCGCCGCGGAAGCTCTGGACGGCCGGCCGCTCCCGGTCGACGGGCAGCTCCAGCAGGTGAGGTGCGCCCGCCAAGCGTTCCCGCCAGTACGAGACCTGGGCCTCCAGCGCCGCGCCGCGCATCCAGTCCCGCTGCCAGGCGGCGAAGTCGGCGTACTGCACCCGCAGCGGTGGCAGGGGAGAGGGGCGGCCGGTCGCGAAGGCCGCGTAGAGCGCCGCCATCTCGCGGACCAGGATTCCGCTGGACCATCCGTCGCAGACGATGTGATGCACCGTCAGAAGCAGGAGATGTTCCTGGTCCGCCAGACGCAGGAGCGCGCTGCGGATCAGAGAGCCGCGCGACAGGTCGAACGGGGAGCGCGCCTCTTCGTCGGCCAGGCGCCGGGCCTCCCCCTCTTGGCGGGCCTCTGGCAGGCCGGCCAGATCGATCAACGGCAGGGACCGGGAGCCATGCGGAGCGATGCGCTGGACCGGTTCCCTTCCCGCAAAGCCGAAGGTGGTGCGCAGTGTTTCATGGCGCGCCACCACCTCGTCGAGACTGGCGGCCAGAGCTTCCCGGTTGAGCGCGCCGGTGAGACGCAGAGCAGAGGGGATGTTGTAGGCCGAGCTCCCGGGCTCGAGCTGATCGAGGAACCAGAGGCGCTGCTGGGCGAAGGACAGGGGCAGGTCGCGGTCGCGGGGCACGGGCAGGACAGGCTCGGCGGATAGGGTGCCCTGGCGCTCTCCCTCCAGCCACGCCGCGAGCCCGCCGAGGGTCGGGTGCTCGAAGAGGGTGCGCAGCGGCATCTCCACTCCGAGTAGCGAGCGCAGGCGCGAGACAAGCTGCGTGGCCAGCAGCGAGTGGCCGCCGAGGGCGAAGAAATCGTCGTCGCGGCCGACGGCCTGGAGCCTCAGCACCTCGGCCCACATCCCGGAGAGCAGCTCCTCCATCGGTGTGCGTGGCAGCACCAGGTCCGCGGCGCGTTCCACGGCCGTCTCCAAAGCCGCCAGGGCGCGGCGGTCCACCTTGCCGTTGGGCGTCAGCGGCAGCGCTTCCAGGACCACGAAGGCCGACGGCACCATCCAGGCCGGCAGGCGCGGCTCGAGATGGCGGCGCAGCTCGGCGCGGTCCACCTCCCCGACCACGAACGCCGCCAGGCGCCGGTCCGCCCCTGTGCCCTGCACCACCACTGCCGCCTCGTGCACCGCGGGAAGCGCGGCCAGCGCCGCCTCCACCTCGCCCGGCTCCACCCGGAACCCGCGCAGCTTGACCTGCTGGTCGAGCCGGCCGAGAAACTCCACGGTCCCGTCCGCCCGCCAGCGCGCCAGGTCCCGCGTCCGGTACAACCGTCCTCCGGGCTCGCCGCTATGGAGGTCCGGGACGAACCGCTCCGCGGTCAATGCCGGCCGGTTCAAGTAACCCCGCGCTAGGCCGTCGCCGCCGGCATAGAGCTCTCCGGCCACTCCCACCGGCACCGGATTCAGCTCGGCGTCGAGCAGCCAGACCCGTGTGTTGGCGATGGGCCGGCCCAGCGGCACCGGCGAGACCACCTCGTCCGGCCGGCTCATCGCGTGGCAGCAGGTGAAGGTGGTGTTTTCCGTGGGGCCGTAGCCGTTGATCAGGCGGCAGCCGGGCAGGGACGCCAGGGCCCTGCGCACGCGCTCGGGCGAGAGC
The DNA here is from genome assembly GCA_963842525.1 of uncultured Holophagales bacterium. Taxonomy (GTDB): domain Bacteria; phylum Acidobacteriota; class Thermoanaerobaculia; order Multivoradales; family UBA5704; genus UBA5704. The sequence goes on along the minus strand of CAWJGT010000003.1, from coordinate 502,036 downwards.
ACGTCACCACCGGCGAGGAGCTGGCGTACGGCGCCGAGCCCGGTCAGGCCCTCCTCGGCCATCTGGTGGAACAGACCCGCGGTCAGCCAGAGAGAAGTGACCTCGTACGTTGCGAGCACGTGCCGCAGCTCACCAAGCGACAGGGCTCCGGGCGGCAGGACGGTCAGGCGGCCGCCGTGGAGCAGAGCGCCCCAGACCTCCAGCGTCGAGGCGTCGAAGGCCATGGGAGCGAGCTGAGCCCAGACCTCCCCAGGCCCGAAGAGCGCATATCCGGTCTCCCGCACGAGTCGCACGACCGCCCGGTGGACGACCGCCACCCCGTTGGGGAGCCCGGTCGAGCCGGAGGTGTACATCACATAGGCGAGGCCCGCGGCGGCCACAGGGACGGAGAGCCGCTCCTCGCTGCCGCCTGCGCAGACCTCCACCAGCCGGACGGCCCGGGCACCCGCCGGCAGGCGCTCGGCGAGATGCTCCTGGGCGAGGACCACCGGGGCCCCGAGATCCTCGAGGAGCAGGGCCAGCCGCTCGGGCGGGAAGGCGGGGTCGAGGGGCGCGTAGGCGCCTCCGGCCTTGAGGACGCCCAACAGGGCGACGATCAGCTCGAGCGAGCGCTCGGCCAGGAGGGCGACGAGCACCTCCGGGCCGACGCCCAGGGTGCGCAGCCGGTGAGCGAGACGGTTCGCGCGCCGGTCCAACTCGCGGTAGGTCACGGCCTCCGCGCCGAAGACCACGGCGACAGCGTCCGGGACGAGGTCGGCCTGCGCCTCGAACAGCTCGCGGAGGGTCGCCTCCCGCGGATAGGCCGTGGCGGCGTGGTTCCAGTCTTCCAGCAGCTCGCGCCGCTCGCCGGCGGACAGCAGAGGCAGCTCGACCAGGGACAGGCCGGGATCGGCGGCCGCCCCCTCCAGCAGCGTCTCCAGCCATCCCACCAGCCGCACTGCCGTCGCCCGGTCGAACAGGTCGCGGTCGTACTCCAGGGCGCCGGTCAGCCTGGCCCCTCTCTCCGCCAGAGCGAGCGTGAGGTCGTGCTTGGCGGTGCTCGCCTCGACCGGGAGCGGCGCGAGGGTGAGCCCGGGCAGCTCCAGCGCGCCGCCCGGGGCGTTCTGGAGCACGAGCATCACCTGGAACAGGGGCGTGCGTCCGAGATCGCGCTGGGGCGCCAGCTCCTCGACCAGGCGCTCGAACGGCAGATCCTGGTGCGCATAGGCACCGAGCGTCTCGTCGCGCGTCCGGGCCGCCAGATCCCGGAACGAGCCGCGGGGGGAGAGCCGGCCGCGTAAGGCCAGCGTGTTGACGAAGAACCCGATCAGGCCCTCGATCTCGGCCCGGTTGCGGTTGGCGATGGGAGCCCCCACCACCAGGTCGTCCAGGCCTGTGATGCGGAAGAGCAGGGTTTCCAAGGCCGCCAGCAGGACCATGAACAGGGTCGCGCCCTCCTGCCGGGAGAAGGCGGCGAGCGTGCCGGCGAGTTCTCCGGAGAGGCGGAAGGGCAGGACCGCGCCCCGTCCGCTACGCACGGCCGAACGCGGCCGGTCGGTGGGCAACTCCAGGACAGGTGGAGCGCCGGCCAGCCGCTGCCGCCAGAAGGCGAGCTGCGCCTCCAGGGTCTCGCCCTGGAGCCAGCTCCGCTGCCAGACCGCGAAGTCGCCGTACTGCACCGGCAGTGGCGGGAGCGGCGATGGGAGGCCGGCCGCGAAGGCCGGATAGAGCGCCGCCAGCTCACGGACCAGCAGGTCCATGGACCAGCCATCCGAAGCGATGTGGTGCATGGTCAGGAGGGCTACGTGCTCCCCGGCCTCCAGCCGCAGCAGCACGCCGCGCAGCAGCGGCCCGCGGGCCAGATCGAACGGCCGAACGGCTTCCGCCGCCGCCAGACGGTGGGCCTCGGCCTCGCGCGCACCTTCCGGCAGGCCGGCCAGATCGGCGAGCGGCAGGTCCCGGCCGCCCGCAGGCAGGATCCGCTGCACCGGCTCTCCCCCTGCCTGCTCGAAGCGGGTGCGTAGCACCTCATGACGAGCCACGATCTCGGCCAGGCTCGCCTCCAGGGCAGCCGGAGAGAGGCGACCGCTCAGACGCACCGCGGCCGGCATGTTGTAGGCCGGGCTGCCCGGCTCCATCTGGTCGAGGAACCAGAGCCGCTGCTGGGCGAAGGACAGCGGCAGATCGCCGTCCCGTCCCACGGGGACGATAGGAGGCGCCGGGGCCACCCCGGACCGCAGGGAGGCCTCGACCGTGCGGGCGAGCCCCTCCACGGCCGGCGTCTCGAACAGGGCACGCAACGGCAGCTCGATGCCGAAGGCGGCGCGTATCCGGGAGACGACTCGCGTGGCCAGCAGCGAGTGGCCGCCCAGATCGAAGAAGTTGTCTCGTACGCTTACAGAGGCGAGCCTCAGCACCTCGCCAAAGATGCCGGCCAGCACCTCCTCCACCGGGGTGCGCGGAGCCGCGCCGGCAGTGTTCGCTTCTTGCAACTCCGGTCCGCTCGCGGCCAGGGCCCGCCGGTCCACCTTGCCGCTCGGCGTCAGCGGAAACCGCTCCACTGCCACGAAGGCCGACGGCACCATGTAGTCCGGCAGCCGCTCCCGCAGGTGTGCCCGCAGCGGCTCGCGCAGCTCCTGCACACCCTCCGCCGGCAGGATGCAAGCCACCAGGCGCTTGGACGCTCCTCGACCTTGGACCACGACCACGGCCTCGCGCACCGCCGGATGCGTCGCCAGCGCGGCCTCGATCTCCCCCAACTCGACGCGGAAGCCGCGGATCTTCACCTGGTGATCGATACGGCCGAGGAACTCGACCTCGCCGTCCGGACGCCGGCGCGCCAGGTCCCCGGTCCGGTACAGCCGGTCGCCCCGGCCCCAGGGATCGGGGACGAACCGCTCCGCGGTCAGCTCCGGCTGTCCCAGGTAGCCGCGCGCCAACCCGGCGCCGCCCAGGTGGACCTCCCCTGGCACGCCGGCCGGCACCGGCAGGCCGCGCGGGTCCAGCAAGTGGACCGCGGTGGCAGCGATCGGCCGGCCGATGGGAGGCAGCGCCGGCCACTCCTCCACACCACCCGGCCACAGCGAGGCCTCGGTGACCACATGGGTCTCGGACGGCCCGTACTGGTTGCGCAGCACGCAGCCGGGCAGGCGCGAGAAAAGCGCCCGCACCTCGGGGGTGATCTGGAGCTGCTCGCCCGCGGTGACGACCTCCCGCAGCGACAGCTCTTCATCCTCCCCGACTGCGGCCTCGGCGAGCTGCTGGAGGGCGACGAAGGGCAGGAACAGGCGCTCGACGCGGGCCTCACGCAGGCGGCGCAGCAAGGCCTCGGCATCGCTGCGGACCTCCTCGGGCACCAGCACCAGGGTGGCACCCGCGGCCCAGGTCGCAAAGACCTCCTGGACCGATACATCGAAGCTCGGCGAGGCAAACTGCAAGGTCCTGCCGGCCGGAGCCGCCGAGGCGCCGATCTGCCAGGCGATCAGGTTGGCCAGCGTGCGGTGTGGCAGGGCGACCCCCTTGGGCCGGCCCGTCGAGCCGGAGGTGTAGATGACGTAGGACAGGTGGTCGGGGCCGACCGTGGGGAGGTCTCTCCCGTTCTCCTGCTCGGGCCAGCCGCTATCGAGAGACAGCACATGAGCGCCATGCGGCGGCAACGCCGCGGCCAGCCGGTCGCGGGTGACGATCACCGGCGCGGCGGCGTCGGCCAGCATGAAGGCCAGCCGCTCCTGGGGATAGGCGGGATCAAGCGGCAGATAGCAGCCGCCGGCCTTGAGCACGGCAAGCAGGGCCGCCACCCCCTCCCAGCTCCGCTCCAGGCAGACGCCGACGCGGTCGTCCGGCCGCATGCCCAGCTCGCGCAGCCGGCGCGCCAGCCGGTCCGCCCGCCGGTCGAGGTCTCCGTAGGAGAGCTCTGTGCCGTCGGGAGCCAGGACGGCGATCGCCTCCGGGGTCCACCGCGCCTGCGCCTCGACGAGGTGGTGGACGCAGGGGGAACCACCCCAGACAGAAACGTCGTTCCATTCGGCGAGGATCTGGTGGCGCTCGGCCGCGGGCAGAAGCGGCAGCTCCGCCAGGCTGCCCTCCGGATCCTCCACCACCCCTTCGAGCACCGTCCGGAAGCGCTCCAGAATCCGGCTTGCCGTGGTCGCGTCGAACAGATCGGCGGCGAATTCGAGCATGGCAGAGAGCCCGTTGCCCGTCTCGGCCAGGAAGAGGCTGAGATCGAACTTCGCCGTCCGCCCCACGGGCTCCAGGGGCGCCAGGGTGAGGCCTGCGAGGGCAAGCTTGCCGGTGGGCGCGTTCTGTAGGGTGAACAGCACCTGGAACAGCGGCGTGTGCGCGAGCGACCGCTCCGGAGCCAGCTCCTCGACCAGGCGCTCGAACGGCAGGTCCTGATGCGAGAAGGCCAGGAGAGCTTCCTCCCGCACCCGCTCGGACAGCTCCCGGAAGCCCATCTCAGGCGCGAGCCGCGCGCGCAGGGCCAGGGTGTTGGTGAAGAAGCCGATGAGCCCTTCGGTCTCGACCCGGTTGCGGTTGGCGATCGGAGAGCCGACGACCAGGTCCGTCTGTCCGGACAGCCGGAAGAGCAGCGTATCCCAGGCCGCAAGCAGGGTCATGAAGAGGGTGAGCCCCTCGCGCCGGCCGAGCTGCGCGAGAGCGCCGGCGAGCCCGCCGTCGATCCGGGCCGTGCGCAGGCCACCTCTGCCGGAGGGGATCGCCGGCCGCGGGCGGTCCGCGGGCAGCTCCAGCACGGCCGGCGCACCGGCCAGCCGCTCGCGCCAGAAGGCGAGCAGCGACTCCAGGGCCTCGCCCTGCATCCAGCTCCGCTGCCAGACCGCGAAGTCGGCGTATTGCACGGGCAGGGGCGGCAGCGGTGAGGGACGCCCTTCGCGGCAGGCGGCATAGAGGACGGCCAGCTCGCGGATCAGCACACCGCTCGACCAGGCGTCCGAGACGATGTGGTGCATGGACAACAGCGCGATGTGCTCCGCGGCCTCCAGGCGCAGCAGCGCGCCGCGCAGGAGCGGCCCGCGCGTCACATCGAACGGGCGCAGCGCCTCCGCCGCAACCAACCGGCGGGCCTCCGCCACAGGCTCCGACAGCGCGCCAAGGTCGATCAGCGGCAGCTCGAAGGGACCGTCCGCCGGGGCGACCTTCTGGACCGGCTCCCCTGCTACGGTTGGGAACGAAGTCCGCAGCGCTTCGTGGCGTGCCACGATCCCACCGAGGGCGGCCGCAAGGGCGGCCCGGTCGAGAGCGCCGGTCAGCCGCACGGCCGCGGGCACGTTATAGGCCGCGCTCTCCGGCTCGAGCTGCGCCAGGAACCAGAGCCGCTGCTGGGCAAAGGAGAGCGGCGCCTCTCCGCTCTGGGGCCGCGGAAGGATGGGTGGAGAGGCGGTCTTGCCCGTCCACACCGCGGCTTCCACCGCCGCCGCGAGCCCGGCCACGGTCGGCGCCTCGAACAGGGTGCGCAACGGCAGCTCGACGCGGCAGGCGGCCCGGATGCGCGACACGACCCGGGTCGCCAGCAGCGAATGGCCGCCGAGGTCGAAGAAGTCATCGTGGATCCCCACTCGGGCGTAGCCCAGGAGGTCGGCCCAGATGCCGGCGATGAGCTCCTCGACCGGCGTCCGCGGCACCGCGTCCGTGGTCTCCCGGCCGGCCGGCGCCTCGGGCTCCGGCAAAGCACGACGGTCCAGCTTGCCGTTCGGGGTGAGCGGCAGCTCGGGCAGCAGCACCCAGGCGGACGGGACCATGAACTCCGGCAGGAGGCCCTGGAGAGCCGCGCGCAGCCCGGCGAGTGTCAGGTCCGTTGGTGGCTCCTGCGGCACAACATAGGCCACCAGACGTCGAGACGGCCCCTCACCCCGCACCTCCAAAACGGCCGCACGCACGCCGGCCAGCGACTCCAGGACAGCCTCGATCTCTCCCGGCTCGATCCGGAAGCCGCGGATCTTGACCTGATGATCGAGGCGGCCGAGGAATTCGACGGCTCCATCGGAGCGGTAGCGCGCCACGTCGCCCGTCCGGTAGAGGCGCTCGCCAGGGCACCAGGGATCGGGCACGAACCGCTCGGCGGTCAGCTCGGGACGGCCCAGATAGCCGCGGGCGAGCGCGACTCCGCCGATGCAGAGCTCGCCAGGAACACCGGCAGGCACGGGACGCAACCCGCGGTCCAGCAGGAGGATGCGCGTATTGTCGACGGGGCGGCCGATGGGCACCGCGCCCGAGCCCTCCCTGGGGTGACAGAGCCAGTGGTTCACGTCGATGGAAGCCTCGGTAGGGCCATACTGGTTGCGCAGCTCGGCGCCCAGACGGCGGAAGAACCGCTCCCGCAGCTCGACGGAGAGGGGCTCGCCGCCCGAGAGGACCAGGCGCAGCGAGCGGCAGCGCTCGACACCCTCCTCCTCCAGGAGGACCCGCAGCATGGAGGGGATGAAGTGCGCCACCGTGATGCCGCGCGACGCGATGAGGTCCACCAGGTAGGCGCTGTCGCGGTGCCCGCCGGGCCGGGCGAGCACCACGCGGGCACCGGCCAGCCACGGAGCGAAGATTTCCCACAGCGCGAAGTCGAAGCTGAACGAAGCGCTCTGCAGCACCCGGTCCTGCGGGCCCAGGGGATAGACCCGCTGCGCCCAGAGCAGGCGGTTGACCATGCCCGCGTGAGTGGCCATCACCCCCTTGGGCCGGCCCGTCGATCCCGAGGTGTAGAGGAGGCACGCCAGGTTTGCGGGCTGTACCGCGGAGATCGGGGATGCGGCGACCGGGAGGCCCTCCTCGTCGACACAGAGCACGCAGGGCGCGCCGGATGGCGGCTCCCCGAAGAGAGGGCGCAGATCGCTGCGCGTGAGGACCACCGCCGGCCTGGCGTCCGCGAGCAGCAGCGCGAGCCGCTCGCGTGGATATTCGGGATCGAGGGGCAGATAGGCACCGCCGGCCGCCAGTGTAGCGACCAGGGCGGTCACCAGGTCGAACGACCGCTCGAGGCAGATGCCGGCCAGCACATCCGGCCCGACCCCGAGCGCGCGCAGACGGTCCGCCAGCCGGCCGGCTCTCTCCGCCAGCTCGCGATAGGTCAGAGCCTCCTCCTCGATCTCCACCGCGATCGCGGCGGGGGTCCGCTCCGCCTGCGCTGCGAAAATCTCATGGAGACAGAGCCTTGCCTGCGGCGCACCGGTGTCGTTCCACTCCAGGAGGAGCTGCGCGCTTTCGGGCTCCGAGAGCAGAGGCAGCTCGCCGATGGAGTTCTCCGGATCGGCCACGGCTGCCTTGAGGAAGTTGGTGAAGTGACCCAGCAGACGCTCCACGGTGGGGTGGTCGAACAGGTCGCGACGGAAGACGGACGCAGCGTCGAGCGTCTCCCCTGCCGGCTGGAGAAACAGAGTCAGGTCGTGCTTGGCGGAGCGCTCCCCGCCGGCCGTATCAAGGGGCGCCAGAGTGAGACCGGGCAGCGCGAGCTCGCCGGCAGGGGTGTTCTGCAACACGACCATGACCTGGAAGAGGGGCGTGTATGCCAGGCTCCGCTCGGGGGACAGCTCCTCGACCAGCCTCTCGAACGGCAGGTCCTGGTGCGCGTAGGCAGCGAGCGCTTCGCTGCGGATACGGCCGGCCAGCTCAAGGAACGTCGGATCTCCCGAGAGGTCGGTGCGCAGGACGAGGGTGTTGACGAAGAACCCGATCAGATCCTCGACCTCCGCCCGGTTGCGGTTCGCGACCGGCGTACCGACGAGCAGGTCCTCCTGCCTCGTGGAGCGGCCGAGCAGGGCCTTGAAGGCGGCGAGGAGTGTCATGAACAGGGTCGTCCCCTGCCGGCGGCCGAACGCCTGAAGACGGGCCGTCAGGTCCGCGCCCAACTCGCGCCGGCACAGCCCGCCGCGCACGCCGGCCACGGCGGGTCGCGGCCGGTCGGCCGGCAACTCCAGGACAGGCGGAGCCCCCGCCAGGCGCTCCCGCCAGTACCGCAGGCGGCTCTCCAGGGCTTCGCCCTGCAGCCAGCCGCGCTGCCAGACCGCGAAGTCGGCGTACTGGACCGGCAGCTCGGGCAGCGGGGACGGCTGCCCGGCCCCGCCTACGGACATCGCCGGATAGAGGGCTCCCAGCTCGCGGATCAGCACGCTGCTCGACCAGCCGTCCGAGACGATGTGGTGCATGGAAAGAAGCGCGGCGTGCTCCTCCGCGCCCAGCCGCAGCAGAAGCTCCGCGCAACAGCGGACCGTGCTCCAGGTCGAAGGGACGCAGCGCCTCCTCCGCGGCCAGGCGGCGCGCCTCGTCCTCAGGGCGCGGCAGCTCCCCCAGGTTGACCAGCGGCAGCGCCATGGGGCCTCCGGCCGGGGCGATCCGCTGCACCGGGCTGCCGGCCACGGTGGCGAAGGTGGTGCGCAAGGCCTCGTGCCGCGCCACGATCCTGCCCAGGGAGGCGGCCAGCGCGACCCGGTCGAGCGAGCCGGTCAGCCGCACGGCGACGGGAATGTTGTAGGCCGCGCTCTCCGGCTCGAGCCGCGAGAGGAACCAGAGTCGCTGCTGAGCGAAGGAGAGCGGCAGGTCTGCGGTGCGTGGCACCCGGACGATCGGCGGCGCTGCAAGAACGCCGGCCCGCGCCGCTTCCTCGACCGCCCGCGCCAGCCCCGCCACTGTCGGCGCTTCGAACAGGGCGCGTAGCGGCAGCTCGACCTGGAAGACCTCCCGGATGCGCGAGAGGACCCGCGTGGCGAGCAGCGAATGCCCGCCGAGGTCGAAGAAGCCTTCATGGAGGCCTACGCCGGTGCGGCCCAGCGCCTCGGCCCAGATCCCCGCCAGCACCTCCTCCACCGGCGTACGGGGCGCCTCTCCGGCGGTGCTCCGCTCCTCCTCCGGCACGGGGCTCTGGGCCAGGGCCCGGCGGTCCACTTTGCCGTTTGGCGTCAGGGGGAGTGCCGGCAGCAGGACGAAGGTCTGCGGGACCATCGGCTCGGGCAGACGGCTGCGCAGGTAGGCGCGCAAGGCGCCGCGCGGATCGCTCTCCGCGTCCGCCGGCACGACAAGGGCCACCAGGCGCCGCTCCGCTCCCTCGCCCCGGGCCACCACCGCGGCCTCACGCACGCCGGGGTGCCCGGTCAGGGCCGCCTCGATCTCACCAAGCTCGATGCGGAAGCCGCGCACCTTGACCTGGTGGTCGATCCGGCCCAGAAACTCGATTTCGCCGTCCCTTCGGTAGCGCGCCAGGTCGCCCGTGCGGTAGAGGCGCCCGCCCGGCTCGCCGGAGAACAGATCGGGCCGGAACCGGTCCGCCGTCAGCTCCGGACGGCCCAGGTATCCGCGGGCCAGCCCCGCGCCGCCGATCCACAGCTCACCGGGGACCCGGACTGGCATCGGTTGGAGCCGAGCGTCGAGCAGGTAGACCCGGGTATTGGCGAGAGGCCGCCCGATGGTGGAAGGTGCGCCCGCGTGCCGCGGCACCAGCGTGCCGGTCGAGTAGGTCGTGTCCTCGGAGGGGCCGTAGAGGTCGTGGACGCTGCGCACCCAGGGCAGCTCGTAAATCCGGTCGGCCAGGTCGCGCGGCAGCGGCTCTCCGGCCAGGTTCACCGTCCGCACCGAGGACGGGAGGGCTCCGGCCCCCACCAGCTCGGCCATGGCCGAGGGGACGGTGTTGACCAGGGTCACCTCTCCCGCGGCGGGCCATCCGGCCAGAGCCAGAACGTCGTCGGCGAGGATCACCGCACCGCCGGTGGAGAGCGGGACGAAGATCTCGAAGACCGACAGGTCGAAACAGATGGAGGTCGCGCCGAGCACGCCCGAGAGCTCTTCCGGCGCATAGGCCTCCGCAGCCCAGGCAACCAGGGCCACCGCGCTCGCATGACGGACCGCGACCCCCTTCGGAAGCCCGGTCGATCCCGAGGTATAGATGAGGTAGGCAAGCTGCTCGGGATCGTGATCGCGGCGGAGCAGCTCGGGCGTCTCCGCCTCGTCGATTCCGTCCAGCAGCACCACCTCGCCACCATAGGCGGGTAACACGGAGAGAAGGTGCTCCCGGGTGAGCAGGACCGTTGTCCCGGAGTCGGCGAGCAGGAAGGCCAGGCGCTCGCGTGGGTAGGCCGGATCGAGCGGCAGATAGGCACCCCCGGCCTTGAGGACCGCGAGCAGGGCGATCACCAGAGCCGGCGTCCGGTCGGAGCAGACCCCCACCAACACCTCGGGCCCGACGCCCAGACGAAGCAGCTTCCGAGCGAGCCGCGCGGCCCGCAGGTCGAGCTCGCGATAGCTCAGCCGCTCGCTGCCCCAGACCAGCGCGATCGCCGCCGGTGTGCGCGCCGCCTGAGCCGCGAACAGCTCGTGCAGCCCCAGCTCGCGCGGGAAGGGAGCGGCCGTGGCGTTCCACTCGACGAGAATCTGCCGGCGCTCATCGGCCGAGAGCAGAGGCAGCTCGGAGACCCGCCTCGCCGGATCGGCGACCGCCTCCTCAAGCAGCATACGCAGGTGGCCCAGCAGATGGTGCACCGTAGAGGCTTCGAACAGGTCAGTGCTCCACTCGGCGGCGCCTGTGATCGCAGGACCAGTCTCGCGGAGACCGAGGAGCAGGTCGAGCTTGGCGGTGCCGCCGTGCGGAGCCAGAGACGTGCAGCTCCAAGCCCGGCAGACGGAGCCCCTCGCCCGGCTCCTGCAGGACGAGCATCACCTGAAACACCGGGCTGCGGGAAAGATCGCGCCCGGGCACCAGGGCCTCGACCAGCTTCTCGAAGGGCGCCTCCTGGCGCGCATAGACCTCCAACGCCATCTCCCGCACCCGGCCCAGGAGCTCACGCAAGGATGGCTCACCGTGCAGACGGATACGTAGCGGAAGCGTGTTCAGGAAGAGACCGATCAACCCCTCGATCTCCCGGCGTCCCCGGTTGGCCAGTGGAGAGCCGATCACCACGTCGTCCTGGCCGCTGTAGCGGTGCAGCAGGGAGGCGAACCCGGTAAGAAGGACCATGAACAGGGTGGCTCCCTCGCCGCGCGCCAGGGCTCGCAGACCGCGGGCCAGATCCTCCGGCAGCGCGAACGGCTCCACCGCGCCGCGGAAGCTCGGGACAGGTGGCCGCGGCCGGTCCGTCGGCAGGTCGAGCGTAGCGGGCGCTCCGGTCAACTGCTCCCGCCACCAGTCGAGCTGGGCTTCCAGGACCTCGCCAGCGAGCCACTGCCGCTGCCAGACAGAATAGTCAGGGTACTGCACCGGCAGCGGCGGCAGGGGCGAGGTGGATCCCCCGGTGCAGGCCGCGGCGTAGAGAGTCGACAGCTCCCGTCCCAGGACGCCGAGAGACCAGCCGTCAGCGACGATGTGATGGACGGTCACGAGCAGGTCGTGCTCCTCGTGGCCCAGGCGCAGCAGAGTCGCGCGCAGGAGCGGCCCCTGCTCCAGGTCGAAGGGACGTACCGCCTCCTCCCGGGCGAGGCGCGCCGCCGTGGCCAGGCGCGGCACAGTGGCCAGGCTGGAGAGGTCGACGCTCGACAGGCGCGGGCCCGGCCAGGAGGTGACCGATTGGACCGGCCTCCCGCCGCGGCTCGGGAAGGCGGTCCGCAGCGCCTCGTGGCGCCGGACGACCTCTCCCAGGCTCTCCTCCATCCTCCCCGGGTCCAGCCGTCCCGACAGGCGCAGGAAGAGGGGGATGTGGTAGGCGCCGGTCCCTGGGGCCAGCTCTTCCAGGAACCAGAGCCGCTCCTGGGAGAAGGACAGAGGCAGGTCGACCTCGCGCCCAACCGGTACGATGGGCGGCACCGGAGCCATCCCGGACCGCAGGGCCGCCTCCACAGTCTGAGCAAGACCCTCCACGGTCGGCGACTCGAACAGGGCACGCAATGGCAGCTCGACACCGAACGCGGTGCGTACCCGGGAGATGACGCGCGTGGCCAGCAGCGAGTGACCACCGAGGTCGAAAAAGCCGTCCCGTGCTCCGACGAATGAGAGACCCAGCACCTCGGCAAAGATGCCGGCCAGCACCTCCTCCACCGGTGTGCGCGGGGCTGCATCGGCGCCGGTCGTCTCCTGCGGCTCCGGACCGCTCAAGGCCAGGTGCCGCCGATCCACCTTGCCGCTCGGCGTCAGCGGGAACCGCTCCACCGATACGAAGGCCGCCGGCACCATGTAGTCCGGCAGTCGCTCCCGCAGGTGCGCCCGCAGCGGCTCGCGCAGCTCCTGCACACCCTCCGCCGGCAGCACGCAGGCCACCAGGCGTTTGGCAGCTCCTTGCCCCCGGGCCACGACCACGGCCTCGCGCACCGCCGGATGCGTCGCCAGCGCGGCCTCGATCTCACCCAGCTCGACGCGGAAGCCACGGATTTTGACCTGGTGGTCGATGCGGCCGAGGAATTCGATCTCGCCGTCCGAGCTCCGACGCGCCAGATCCCCGGTGCGATACAGCCGGGCGCCCCGGCCCCAGAGATCGGGCACGAACCGCTCCGCGGTCAGCTCCGGCCGCCCCAGGTAGCCGCGCGCCAGACCGGCGCCGCCGAGGTGGACCTCCCCTGGCACGCCGACCGGCACCGGCGCGCCACGCGGGTCCAGCAGGTGAACCGCAGTGGCGACGATCGGCCGGCCTATGGGCGGCAGGGCTGGCCACTCCTCCACTGCGCCCGGCCACAGCGAGGCCTCGGTGACCACATGGGTCTCGGAGGGCCCGTACTGGTTGCGCAGCACGCAGCCGGGCAGACGCGAAAACAGCGCCCGCACCTCGGAGGTGATCTGGAGCTGCTCGCCCGCTGTGACGACCTCCCGCAGCGACAGCCCTTTATCCTCCCCGACTGCCGCTTCGGCGAGCTGCTGGAGGGCGACGAAGGGCAGGAACAGGCGCTCGACGCGGGCCTCACGCAGGCAGAGCAGCAGGGCCTCGGCATCGCTGCGGACCTCCTCGGGCACCAGCACCAGGGTGGCACCCGCGGCCCAGGTCGCAAAGACCTCCTGGACCGATACATCGAAACTCGGCGAGGCAAACTGCAAGGTCCTGCCGGCCGGAGCCGCCGAGGCGCCGATCTGCCAGGCGATCAGGTTGGCCAGCGTGCGGTGTGGCAGGGCGACCCCCTTGGGCCGGCCCGTCGAGCCGGAGGTGTAGATGACGTAGGACAGGTGGTCGGGGCCGACCGTGGGGAGGTCTCTCCCGTTCTCCTGCTCGGGCCAGCCGCTATCGAGAGACAGCACATGAGCGCCATGCGGCGGCAGCGCCGCGGCCAGCCGGTCGCGGGTGACGATCACCGGCGCGGCGGCGTCGGCCAGCATGAAGGCCAGCCGCTCCTGGGGATAGGCGGGATCGAGCGGCAGGTAGCAGCCGCCGGCCTTGAGCACGGCAAGCAGGGCCGCCACCCCCTCCCAGCTCCGCTCCAGGCAGACGCCGACGCGGTCGTCCGGCCGCACGCCCAGCTCGACCAGCCGGCGCGCCAGCCGGTCCGCCCGCCGGTCGAGGTCTCCGTAGGAGAGCTCTGTGCCGTCGGGAGCCAGGACGGCGATCGCCTCCGGGGTCCACCGCGCCTGCGCCTCGACGAGGTGGTGGACACAGGGGGAGCCACCCCAGACAGAAACGTCGTTCCATTCGGCGAGGAGCTGATGGCGCTCGGCCGCGGGCAGAAGCGGCAGCTCCGCCAGGCTGCGCTCCGGATCCTCCACCACCCCTTCGAGCACCGTCCGGAAGCGCTCCAGGATCCGGCTTGCCGTGGTCGCATCGAACAGGTCGGCGGCGAATTCCAGGGTGGCGGAGAGCCCACCCCCTGCCTCGGCCAGGAAGAGGCTGAGGTCGAACTTCGCCGTCCGCCCCACGGGCTCCAGCGGCGACAGGGTGAGGCCGGGGAGCGCAGCTCGCCGGTGGGCGCATTCTGCAGGGTGAACAGCACCTGGAACAGCGGCGTGTGCGCGAGAGACCGCTCCGGAGCCAGCTCCTCGACCAGGCGCTCGAACGGCAGGTCCTGATGCGAGAAGGCCAGGAGCGCTTCCTCATGGACCCGTTGGGACAGCTCCCGGAAGCCCATCTCAGGCGCGAGCCGCGCGCGCAGGGCCAGGGTGTTGGTGAAGAAGCCGATGAGACCTTCGGTCTCGACCCGGTTGCGGTTGGCGATCGGAGAACCGACGACGACGTCCGTCTGTCCGGACAGTCGGAAGAGCAGCGTATCCCAGGCCGCAAGCAGGGTCATGAAGAGGGTGAGCCCCTCGCGCCGGCCGAGCGGCGCGAGAGCGCCGGCGAGCCAGCCGTCGATCCGGGCCGTGCGCAGGCCACCTCTGCCGGAGGGGACCGCCGGCCGCGGGCGGTCCGCGGGCAGCTCCAGCACGGTCGGCGCACCGGCCAGCCGCTCGCGCCAGAAGGCGAGCAGCGACTCCAGAGCCTCGCCCTGCATCCAGCCCCGCTGCCAGACCGCGAAGTCGGCGTATTGTACCGGCAGGGGCGGCAGCGGTGAGGGCCGCCCTTCGCGGCAGGCGGCATAGAGGGCGGCCAGCTCGCGGATCAGCACACCGCTCGACCAGGCGTCCGAGACGATGTGGTGCATGGACAACAGCGCGATGTGCTCCGCGGCCTCCAGGCGCAGCAGGGCGCCGCGCAGGAGCGGCCCGCGCGTCACGTCGAACGGGCGCAGCGCCTCCGCCGCAGCCAGCCGGAGGGCCTCCACCGCAGGCTCCGGCAGCCCGCCGAGGTCGATCAGCGGCAGCTCGAAGGGGCCACCCACCGGTGCGACCTTCTGGACCGGCTCTCCCGCCACGACTGGGAACGAGGTCCGTAGCGCCTCATGGCGCGCCACGATCCCACCGAGGGCGGCGGCGAGGGCCGCACAGTCGAGGGTGCCAGTCAGCCGCACGGCCGCGGGGACGTTGTAGGCCGGGCTCTCCGGCTCGAGCTGCGCCAGGAACCAGAGCCGCTGCTGGGCAAAGGAGAGAGGTGCCTCCGCGCTCCGTGGCCGCGGGAGGATGGGTGAAACGGCGATCTCCCCCCCCCGCGCCGCGGCTTCCACCGCCGCCGCGAGGCCAGCCACGGTCGGCGCCTCGAACAGGGTGCGCAACGGCAGCTCGACGCGGCAGGCGGCCCGGATGCGCGACACGACCCGGGTGGCCAGCAGCGAATGCCCGCCGAGGTCGAAGAAGTCGTCGTGGATCGCCACGCGAGGGGAGCCCAGGAGGTCGGCCCAGATGCCTGCGATGAGCTCCTCGGCCGGCGTCCGCGGCGCCGCGTCCGTGATCTCCCGCCCTGCCGGCGCCTCGGGCTCCGGCAGGGCACGGCGGTCCAGCTTGCCGTTCGGGGTGAGCGGCATCTCCGGCAGCAGAACCCAGGCGGCCGGCACCATGAAGTCCGGCAGAAGCCCCTGGAGAGCCTCGCGCAGCCCGGCGGGCGTCAGGTCCGTCCGTTCCTGCGGCACCACATAGGCCACCAGACGTCGAGACGGCCCCTCACCCCGCACCTCCAAAACGGCCGCACGCACGCCGGCCAGCGACTCCAGGACAGCCTCGATCTCTCCCGGCTCGATCCGGAAGCCGCGGATCTTGACCTGATGATCGAGGCGGCCGAGGAATTCGACGGCTCCATCGGAGCGGTAGCGCGCCACGTCGCCCGTCCGGTAGAGGCGCTCGCCAGGGCACCAGGGATCGGGCACGAACCGCTCGGCGGTCAGCTCGGGACGGCCCAGATAGCCGCGGGCGAGCGCGACTCCGCCGATGCAGAGCTCGCCAGGAACACCGGCAGGCACGGGACGCAACCCGCGATCCAGCAGAAGGATGCGCGTATTGTCGACGGGGCGGCCGATGGGCACCGCGCCCGAGCCCTCTCCAGGGTGGCAGAGCCGGTGGCTCACGTCGATCGAGGCCTCGGTGGGGCCGTACTGGTTGCGCAGCTCGGCGCTCAAATGGCGGAAGAACCGCTCCCGCAGCTCGACGGAGAGGGGCTCGCCGCCCGAGAGGACCAGGCGCAGCGAGCCGCAGCGCTCGACACCCTCCTCCTCCAGAAGGACCCGCAGCATGGAGGGGATGAAGTGCGCCACCGTGATGCCGCGCGACGCGATGAGGTCCACCAGGTAGGCGCTGTCGCGGTGCCCGCCGGGCCGGGCGAGAACCACGCGGGCGCCGGCCAGCCATGGAGCGAAGATCTCCCACAGCGCGAAGTCGAAGCTGAACGAAGCGCTCTGCAGCACCCGGTCCTGCGGGCCCAGGGGATAGACCCGCTGCGCCCAGAGCAGGCGGTTGACCATGCCCGCGTGAGTGGCCATCACCCCCTTGGGCCGGCCCGTCGATCCCGAGGTGTAGAGGAGGCACGCCAGGTTTGCGGGCTGTACCGCGGAGATCGGGGATGCGGCGACCGGGAGGCCCTCCTCGTCGACACAGAGCACGCAGGGCGCGCCGGATGGCGGCTCCCCGAAGAGAGGGCGCAGATCGCTGCGCGTGAGGACCACCGCCGGCCTGGCGTCCGCGAGCAGCAGCGCGAGCCGCTCGCGTGGATATTCGGGATCGAGGGGCAGATAGGCACCGCCGGCCGCCAGTGTAGCGACCAGGGCGGTCACCAGGTCGAACGACCGCTCGAGGCAGATGCCGACCGGCACCTCCGGCCCGACCCCGAACGCGCGCAGACGGTCTGCCAGCCGGCCGGCTCTCTCGGCCAGCTCGCCATAGGTCAGGGTCTCCCCCTCGATCTCCACCGCGATCGCGGCGGGGGTCCGCTCCGCCTGCGCTGCGAAGATCTCATGCAGACAGAGCCCGGCCTGCGGCGCACCGGTGTCGTTCCACTCCAGAAGGAGCTGCGCGCTTTCGGGTTCCGAGAGCAGAGGCAGCTCTCCGACGGGACTCTCCGGATCTGCCACGGCGGCCCTGAGGAGGTTGATGAAGTGACCCAGCAGGCGCTCCACGGTGGGGCGGTCGAACAGGTCACGACGGAAGACGAACGCAGCGTCGAGCGACTCTCCTGCCGGTTCGAGGAACAGAGTCAGATCGTGCTTGGCGGAGCGCTCCCCACCGGCCGTATCGAGGGGCGCCAGGGTGAGCCCGGGCAGCGCGAGCTCGCCGGCAGGGGTGTTCTGCAACACGACCATCACCTGGAAGAGGGGCGTGTACGCCAGGCTCCGCTCGGGGGACAGCTCCTCGACCAGCCTCTCGAACGGCAGCTCCTGGTGCGCGTAGGCAGCGAGCGCTTCGCTGCGGATACGGCCGGCCAGCTCCCGGAACGAGGGACCTCCCGAGAGGTCGCTCCGCAGGACGAGGGTATTGACGAAGAACCCGATCAGATCCTCGATCTCCGCCCGGTTGCGGTTCGCGATCGGCGTACCGACGAGCAGGTCCTCCTGCCCCGTGGAGCGGTAGAGCAGGGCCTTGAAGGCGGCGAGAAGGGTCATGAACAGGGTCGTCCCCTGCCGGCGGCCGAACACCTGGAGATCGGCCGTCAGGTCCGCGCCCAACTCGTGCCGGCAGAGCCCACCGCGCACGCCGGCCACCGCGGGCCGCGGCCGGTCGGCCGGCAGATCCAGGACAGGCGGAGCCCCCGCCAGGCGCTCCCGCCAATACCGCAGGCGGCTCTCCAGGGCCTCGCCCTGCAGCCAGCCGCGCTGCCAGACCGCGAAGTCGGCGTACTGGACCGGCAGCTCGGGCAGCAGGGACGGCTGCCCGGCCCCGCCTGCGGACATCGCCGGATAGAGGGCGCCCAGCTCGCGGATCAGCACGCTGCTCGACCAGCCGTCCGAGACGATGTGGTGCATGGAAAGAAGCGCGGCGTGCTCCTCCGTGCCCAGCCGCAGCAGAGTGCCGCGCAGCAGCGGACCGTGCTCCAGGTCGAAGGGGCGCAACGCCTCCTCCGCGGCCAGGCGGCGCGCCTCGTCCTCAGGGCGCGGCAGCGCCCCCAGGTCGACCAGCGGCAGCGCCATGGGGCCTCCGGCCGGGGCGATCCGCTGCACCGGGCTGCCGGCCACGGTGGCGAAGGTGGTGCGCAGCGCCTCGTGCCGCGCCACGATCCTGCCCAGGGCGGCGGCCAGCGCGGCCCGGTCGAGCACGCCGGTCAGCCGCACGGCGACGGGAATGTTGTAGGCCGCGCTCTCCGGCTCGAGCCGCGAGAGGAACCAGAGTCGCTGCTGAGCGAAGGAGAGCGGCAGGTCTGCGGTGCGCGGCACCCGGACGATCGGCGGCGCTGCGAGGGCACCGGCCCGCGCCGCTTCCTCGACCGCCAGCGCCAGCCCAGCCACTGTCGGCGCTTCGAACAGGGCGCGCAGCGGCAGCTCGACCCGGAAGACCTCCCGGATGCGCGAGAGGACCCGGATGGCCAGCAGGGAGTGGCCGCCGAGCTCGAAGAAGCTGTCACCGGCCCCGACCCGCTCGACGCCCAGGAGATCGGACCAGACCGCGACGATCAGCTCCTCGGCCGGCGTGCGCGGCGCGACGTAGGACCCGCCGGCGTCCGCGGCCTCGGGCTCCGGCAGGGCGCGGCGGTCCAGCTTGCCGTTCGGGGTGAGCGGCAGCTCGGACAACAGCGTCCAGGAAGCCGGGATCATGAAGTCCGGCAGAAGCCCTTGGAGCGCCTCGCGCAGCCCGGCGGGCGCCAGATCCCGCCAGCCTTCCTCGGCCACCACCCAGGCCGCCAGCCGGCGTGCAGCCCCCTCGCCGCGGGCCTCCACCACGGCCGCGCGCACGCTCGGCAGCGATTCCAACACCGTCTCGATCTCCCCGGGCTCGATGCGGAACCCACGGATCTTGACCTGGCGGTCGATGCGGCCGAGGAACTCGATCGCGCTATCCGGCCGGAAGCGCGCCAGGTCGCCCGTGCGGTAGAGGCGCCCGCCGGGCTCGCCGCTGAACGGATCCGGGAGGAAGCGCTCGGCCGTCAGATCCGGCCGTCCCAGGTAGCCCCGTGCCAGGCCGTCGCCGCCGGTCCAGAGCTCCGCCGCCACCCCCGCCGGCACCGCCTGGAGCGACCTGTCGAGCAGGTAGACCCGGGTGTTGGCAATCGGCCTGCCGAGCAGGACCGTGCCCCCGACCTCGTCCGCCGAGCCCATGACATGGCAGCAGGTGAACGTCGTGTTCTCGGTGGGACCGTAGCCGTTGATGATCCGGCAGCCCGGCAGACCCGCCAGGGCCTTGCGCACATGGGCCGCCGAGAGCACGTCGCCGCCGGCGAGGAGCTGGCGCACCGACCCCAGACCGGCCAGGCTCTCGTCCACCATCTGATGGAACAGACCCGCCGTCAGCCACAGCGATGTGACGCCGTGCCGGGCCAGCTCGCCTCCAAGCTCGGAAAGCGACAGCGCTCCAGGGGGCAGCACGGCCAGGCGGGCGCCATGCAGCAGAGCGCCCCACACCTCCAGGGTCGAGGCATCGAAGGCCATGGGAGCGAGCTGAGCCCAGACCTCCTCGGGCCCGAAGCACGCATATCCGGTCTCCCGCACAAGCCGCACGACCGCCCGGTGGACGACCGCCACCCCCTTGGGACGCCCGGTCGAGCCCGAGGTGTACATGACATAAGCCAGGCTCTCGGGTGCAACGGCGAGCGCCGGCCGGGTCTCGTCCCGGCCCGCGACGGCGTCTTCGAAGCACACCACCCGGGCGCGGCCCGGGGGCAGGCGGCCGGCCAGATGCCCCTGGGTGAGCACGACCGGAGCCCCGAGATCCTCCAACAGCAGGCCCAGGCGCTCAGGCGGCGACCCCGGGTCGAGCGGGGCATAGGCGCCGCCCGCCTTGAGAATGCCGAGCGGCCCCACGACCAGATCCGGCGAGCGCTCGGCGAAGAGGCCGACGAGGGTCTCCGGACCGACGCCCAGCCCTCGCAGGTGGTGCGCGAGCCGGTTGGCGCGCCGTTCGAGCTCGCGGTAGGTCAGGGCCTCTGCACTGAAAGCCACCGCGACGGCGTCCGGGGTGTGGTCGGCGCGGGCCTCGAACAGCTCGGGC
Source organism: uncultured Holophagales bacterium (assembly GCA_963842525.1). Taxonomy (GTDB): domain Bacteria; phylum Acidobacteriota; class Thermoanaerobaculia; order Multivoradales; family UBA5704; genus UBA5704. The sequence goes on along the minus strand of CAWJGT010000003.1, from coordinate 482,217 downwards.
AGCGAGGACTCCCGCGGATACGGGCTCGCCGTCCGGTTGCGGCCCACCAGCAGCTCGTCGAGCTCGGCGGCCGAGAGCAGCGGCAGCTCGCCGACCGGTTGCTCCGGATGGGCGGCGATCCCTTGGAGGAGAACCGAGAGCCAGCCCACCAGGCGCTCCCCCGTCGCGGCATCGAACAGGTCGCGGTCGAGCTCCAGGCTGCCGGCGATCCCCTCTCCGCTCTCCGACAGCGCCAGGGTCAGATCGAACTTGGCGGTCCCGCTCTCGAAAGCCAAGGGGGAGAGGGCGAGCCCCGGCATCTCCAGCGTACCCACCGGGGTGTTCTGGAACGCCAGCATCACCTGCACCAGCGGTGTCTGAGCCAGGTGGCGCTCCGGTGCCAGCTCTTCGACCAGCCGCTCGAAGGGCAGGTCCTGGTGCGCATAGGCGGCGAGCGCCGTCCCGCGGGCTCGCGCCGTGAGGTCGCGAAAACCGTCGCCCGGGGACAGGCGGGTGCGCAGGGCCAGAGTGTTGACGAAGAAACCGATCAGGCCTTCGATCTCCGACCGCTGGCGGTTCGCGATCGGCGTGCCCACGACCAGGTCTTCCTGCCCGGTGATGCGGGACAGCAAGGCGTTCCAGGCCGCCAGGAGGACCATGAAGAGGGTCGCCCCTTCAGCGCGCCCGAAAACCGCGAGCGAGCCGGCGAGATCCGCGCTCAGGTGCACCGGCTGGAGGCTTCCGCGCCCACTGCGCACGGCCGGACGCGGCCGGTCGGTGGGCAGCGCGAGCACGGCGGAGGCCTCGGCCAGGTGCTCACGCCACCAGCCGAGCAGGGCCGCGAGCCGTTCGTCCTGCAGCCAGCCACGCTGCCAGCAGGCAAAGTCGGCGTACTGCACCGGCAGAGGAGGCAGCAGCGCTGGATGCCCCGCGGCCAGAGCCGGATAGAGCGCCGCCAGCTCGCGGATCAACACTCCGATCGACCAGGCGTCGGAGACGATGTGGTGCAGATTCAAAAGCAGCAGGTGCTCCGTCCCGGCCAGGCGCACCAGCGCGCCACGCACCAGAGGGCCGCGCGCCAGGTCGAACGGCCGCCGGGCTTCCTCCCCCGCCAAGCGGTGCGCCTCCGCCTCGCGCTCGCCTTCCGGCAGACCGGTCAGATCGGCGAGCGGCAGAGGCCACCCGGTCGCGGCGGCAATCCGTTGCACAGGTCTGCCACCCGCCTGGGGGAAGCTCGTGCGCAGGACCTCATGGCGCGCTACCACCTCTGCCAGGGCCCCCTCCAGCGCCGCCCGGTCCAGGGAACCGGAGAGGCGCAGAGCGGCCGGCATGTTGTAGGCCGGGCTGCCCGGCTCCATCTGGTCCAGGAACCAGAGCCGCTGCTGGGCAAAGGACAGAGGCAGGTCGCCGTCGCGCCCCACGGGCACGATCGGCGGCGCCGAAGCCGCGCCGGACCGGAGGGAGATCTCGACGGCCCGGGCGAGGCCTTCCACGCTCGGGGTCTCGAACAGAGAGCGCAACGGCAGCTCGATGCCGAACGCGGCGCGCACCCGGGAGACGACCCGCGTGGCCAGCAGCGAGTGGCCGCCGAGGTCGAAGAAGCCGTCCCGCACGCTCACCGAGGAGAGCCCCAGCACCTCGGCGAAGATCCCGGCCAGCACCTCCTCCACCGGTGTGCGCGGAGACGACGCGCTGGCGGTCTCTTCGCGCGGCTCCGGGCCGCCCAGGGCCAGGGCCCGCCGGTCCACCTTGCCGCTCGGCGTCAGTGGGAAACGCTCCACCGCCACGAAAGAGGCCGGCACCATGTAGTCCGGCAGCCGCTCCCGCAGGTGCGCCCGCAGCGGCTCGCGCAGCTCCTGCACACCCTCCGCCGGCAGCACGCAGGCCACCAGTCGTTTGGCAGCTCCTTGCCCCCGGGCCACGACCACGGCCTCGCGCACCGCCGGATGCGCCGCCAGCGCGGCCTCGATCTCCCCCAGCTCGACCCGGAAGCCGCGGATCTTGACCTGGTGGTCGGCGCGGCCGAGGAACTCGATCTCGCCGTCCGGACGCAGTCGCGCCAGGTCGCCGGTGCGGTAGAGACGGGCGCCCCGGCCCCAGGGATCGGGGACGAACCGCTCCGCGGTCAGCTCCGGCCGGCCCAGGTAGCCGCGCGCCAGACCGGCGCCGCCCAGGTGGACCTCCCCCGGCACGCCGATCGGCACCGGCACGCCCCGCGGGTCCAGGAGATGGACCGCGGTGGCGGCGATCGGCCGGCCGACCGGCGGCAGCGCCGGCCACTGCTCCACCTCGCCCCACAGCGAGGCCTCGGTCACTACGTGGGTCTCGGACGGTCCGTACTGGTTGCGCAGCACGCAGCCCGGCAGTCGCGAGAACAGAGCCCGCACCTCGGGGGTGATCTGGAGCTGCTCGCCCGCGGTGACGACCTCCCGCAGGAAAAGCTCGCCACGATCGGATGCCGCCACCTCGGCGAGCTGTTGGAGGGCGACGAAGGGCAGGAACAGCCGCTCGACACGGGCCTCGCGCAGTCGATGCAGCAGGGCCTCGGCATCGCTGCGGATCTCCTCCGGCACCAGCACCAGCGTGCCCCCCGCGGACCAGGTCGCAAACACCTCCTGCACCGAGACGTCGAAGCTCGGCGACGCAAACTGAAGAGTCCTTCCGGCCGGCACGGCCGAGGCGTTGAGCTGCCAGGCAATGAGGTTAGCCAGCGTGCGATGCGGCAGGGCCACGCCCTTGGGCCGACCCGTCGAGCCGGAGGTATAGATGATGTAGGACAGGTGGTCCGGGCCGACCGTGGGGAGGACTCCACTTCCCTCCCCGGGCCAGCCGCCGTCGAGAGACAGCACGTGCGCCCCATGGGCCGGCAGAGCTGCGGCCAGCCGGTCGCGGGTGACAATCACCGGCGCCACGGCATCGGCCAGCATGAAGGCCAGACGCTCCTGGGGATAGGCCGGATCGAGCGGCAGGTAGCAGCCCCCCGCCTTGAGCACGGCAAGCAGGGCCGTCACCCCCTCCCAGCTCCGCTCCAGGCAGACGCCGACGCGGTCGTCGGGCCGTACGCCCAGCTCGCACAGCCGGCGCGCCAGCCGGTCCGCCCGCCGGTCGAGGTCTCCGTAGGAGAGCTCCGTGCCGTCGGCTGCCAGGACCGCGGTCGCCTCCGGCGTGCGCCGCGCCTGCGCTTCGACGAGGTGGTGGACGCAGGGGGAGCCCTCCAAGGCGGCGACGTCGTTCCATTCGGCGAGGAGCTGATGGCGCTCGGCCGCGGGCAGAAGCGGCAGCTCAGCCAGGCTGCGCTCCGGATCGGCCACTGCTCCTTTCAGCAGCGTCCGGAAACGCTCCAGCAGCCGGCTCGCCGTGACCGCGTCGAACAGATCGGCGGCGTATTCGAGAGCAGCGGAGAGGCCGTCGCCCGCTTCGCCAAGGAAGAGGCTGAGATCGAACTTCGCCGTCCGCCCCCCGAGGTCCAGGGCTGACAGGGTGAGGTCCGGCAGGGCGAGGCCGCCGGCCGGCAGGTTCTGCAAGGCGAACAGCACCTGGAAGAGCGGCGTATGGGCCAGCGAGCGCTCCGGAGCCAGCTCCTCGACCAGGCGCTCGAAGGGCAGGTCCTGGTGGGCATAGGCCTGGAGCGCAACGTCGCGGACGTTGCGCGCGAGCTCCAGGAAGCTCGTTCCGGGCGCCAGCCGGGTACGCAGGGCCAGGGTATTGGTGAAGAACCCGATCAGCTCCTCGATCTCTACCCGGTTGCGGTTGGCGATCGGCGTCCCGACCACGAGGTCGGTCTGCTCGGCGGTCCGGAACAGCAGGGCGTTCCAGGCGGCGAAAAGCGTCATGAAGAGCGTGATCCCCTCGCGGCGCCCGAGCGCCGCGAGACCCGAGGCCAGCTCCGGTCCCAGCCGCTCCACCCTGGTGCCGCCCCGGCCGCTGGGGACGGCCGGCCGCGGCCGGTCCGCCGGCAGCTCGAGCACCCCTGGCGCACCCGCCAGGGCATTGCGCCAGAAGGCGAGCTGCGCCTCCAGCACCTCGCCCCGCAGCCAGGTCCGTTGCCACACGGCAAAGTCGGCATACTGCACCGGCAGCGGCGGCAGCGGCGAAGGCCGGCCCGTGACGAAGGCGTCATAGAGAGTCGCCACCTCCCGCACCAGCAGACCGATCGACCAGCCGTCGCAGACGGAGTGGTGGAGCGTGAGCAGGACGGCGTGCTCGGCCTCGGCCAGCCGCAGGAGGGTGCCGCGCACCAGCGGCCCGCGCGCGAGGTCGAACGGCCGCAACGCCTCCGCGGCGGCCAAGCGGCGCAGCTCCGGGCTGCGCGCGGCCCCGGGGAGGCCCGCCAGGTCGACCCGCAGGCACGGCCAGGAGGCGCGCGGCGCGATCCGCTGCACCGGCACCCCCGCCGGGCTGGCGGCAAACGTCGTGCGCAGCACCTCGTGGCGCTCCACCACCGCGTCCAGGGCTGCGGCGAGGGCTCCCGGGCGCAGATCTCCGCGTAGAGCGAGAGCGCTCGGCATGTTGTAGGCCGGGCTGCCGGGCTCGAGCTGGGCCAGGAACCAGAGCCGCTCCTGGGCGAACGAGAGGAGCGGGTCGCCGTGGCGCGGGGCCGGGAGCAGCGGCGTCTCCGCGGGAGCGGACGCGGGGCCGGGCTCGATCCTCGACGCGAGCGCCTCGACAGTCGGGCTCTCGAACAACGCGCGCACCGGCAGCTCGACCCCGAATGCCGCACGCACCCGCGACAGCACGCGCGTCGCGAGCAGCGAGTGGCCGCCGAGGTCGAAGAAGCTGTCCTGCATGCCGATCCCGGAACGGCCCAGGACCGCGGCCCAGATGCCGGCGACGATCTCCTCGACCGCCGTTCGCGGGGCCATGCCTGACGGCGCCGCCGGTTCGCCGCTCTCCGGCTCCGGCAGGGCGCGGCGGTCGACCTTGCCGTTGGGAGAGAGCGGCAGCGACTCCAGGACCGCGAAGGCGGAGGGGATCATGGTGTCCGGCAGCCGTTGCGCCAGGGCCTGCCGCAGGCTGCCGGCGGCCAGGTCCTGCCCGCCCGCCGCGGGGACGACCCAGGCCACCAGGCGCCGCAGGTCGCCGTCGCCGCGCACCCCGGCCACCGCCTCCCGCACGCCGGGCTGGGCCGCGAGCGCCGCTTCGATCTCTCCCAGCTCGATGCGGACGCCGCGGACTTTGACCTGGTGGTCGATACGGCCGAGGAAGTCGATCGCGCCGTCCGCGAGAGAGCGGGCGAGGTCGCCGGTCTTGTAGAGCCGTGCGCCCGGCTCCCGGGAGCCCGCGAAGGGATCCGGGATGAACGCCGCCGCCGTCAGGTCCGGCCGTGCCAGGTAGCCGCGGCCGAGCTGAGCACCTCCGATGTGCAGCTCGCCGGGGACGCCGACCGGCACCGGTTGCAGAGCGGGATCGAGAAGCCAGATCTGCGTGTTGGCCACCGGGCGGCCGATCGGCACCGAGGCACGGCGGCTCGTGCCGCGCTCGCAGGCCCAGGACGTCACGTCCACCGCCGCCTCGGTCGGACCGTAGAGGTTGTGCAGGCCCGCCGCGAGCCGCGCGAAAAAACGCCGTTCGAGATCGGCCGGCAGCGCCTCGCCGCTGCAGACCACCCGCTGCAGCGAGACGCAGCTCTCCACCTCCGGAGCCTCCAGGAAAAGCTGGAGCATCGAGGGAACGAAGTGCAGCGTGGTGATCCCCTCCTCCACGATCGTCCGCACCAGGTAGGCCGGGTCGCGGTGGCCGCCGGGACGGGCGAGGACCAGCCGCGCTCCGGCCAGCAGCGGCCAGAAGAATTCCCACACCGAGACGTCGAAGCTGAACGGGGTCTTCTGGAGCACCCGGTCGGCGGATGTCAGCCCGAAGTGCTCCTGCATCCAGAGCAGCCGGTTGACGATGCCCCGATGGGTGTTCATGGTCCCCTTGGGGCGCCCCGTCGATCCCGAGGTGTAGAGAATGTAGGCCCGGCTCCACGGCTGGACATTCACCCTGGTGTGGACCGGAGCGGGCCCCTCCGCAGAGGCGCATCCGTCGAGGTGCAGGACCTGCGCTCCCGGGCCGGGCAGACACCCGAGCAGGCGGTCCTGGGCGAGCAGCACCGGTGCGCCCGAATCGGCCAGCATGTAGGCGAGGCGCTCGGCCGGATGGTCCGGATCGAGCGGCAGCCAGGCGCCGCCGGCCTTGAGGACCGCGAGGAGGGCGACGACCATCTCCAGAGACCGTTCGGCAAGGACGCCCACTGCAACCTCGGGCCCGACACCCAGACGGGTGAGCTGCGCGGCCAGGCGGTCTGCCGCAGCGCCGAGCTGGCGGAAGGTCAGGCTCCGGCCTTCGAAGGTAACGGCCGGGAGGTCCGGCGTGCGCTCCACCTGGGCCATGACCAGCTCGTGCAGACAGGCCCCTCCCGCCGGGTACGTCACCGCGGTCTCGTTCCACACCCGGAGCTGCTCCGTCTCCGCCGCGCTCAGCAGAGGGAGATCGGAGAGACGCGTGTCCGGAGCCGCAGCACCCCCGGCGAGCAGGTTTGCCAGATGGCCGGCGAGCCGCGCGACCGTGGAGACCTCGAAGAGGTCGGCGCTGTACTCGATGTTGTAGCCCAGCGTGCTCTTGCTCTCGGTGAAGCTCAGCAGGAGGTCGAGCTTGGCAGCCCCGTTATCCACAGGGAGGGGCTCCAGCTCCAGGCCGGACAGCGCGAGAGGCGGCAACGGCGCGCTCTGCAGAACGAGCATCACCTGGAAGATCGGCGATCTCCCGAGATCACGCTCCGGTTGCAGCTCCTCGACGACTCTCTCGAAGGGCAGCTCCTGGTGCTCCAGGTCGCCGATGAACGCCCGGCGCACACGCTCGAGAAGCTCGCCAAACGTGGGGTCGCCAGCCGTGTCGACGCGTACGGCCAGGCTGTTGACGAACATCCCGATCAGGTCGGCGAGCACGGGACGGTTCCGATTGGCGACGGGAGTCGCCACCACCAGGTCGCTCTGCCGGGTGGTCCGGGTGAGCAGGGCATCGAAGCCGGTGAGGAGGACCATGAACAGAGTGGTTCGCGTGCGGTTGGCCAAAGCCAGGAACCCTGCGGTGGGCTCCGGACCGAGAGTCATGACGACTCTGCCGCCGCGGTAGCTCTGCACCCTGGGCCGCGGCCGGTCGGCCGGCACGTCGAGGGCCTCGGGAAGCCCGGCGAGCCGCCCGCGCCACCAGGCGAGCTCGGTGGCGAGCTGCGTTCCCTGGAACCGCTCGCGCTGCCAGAGCGCGTAGTCGGGATACTGGATCGGCAGCGCGGGCAGCGGCGACGGCCTGCCGGCGAGGAAGGCCCCGTAGAGCGCCGCGATCTCCCGCATGAACACCCCCAGGGACCAGCCATCGGAGACGATGTGGTGCAGGATCGACAGCAGGACGTGCTCCTGCTCACCGAGCTGCAGCAGCGCCATGCGCAGGAGAGGTCCGCGGGCGAGGTCGAACGGCCGGCCTGCCTCTGCGAAGCTCACCCGCTGGAGCTCGCCATCCGCGGCAGGCCCGGCCAGGGCCCTCAGGTCGATCCGGGGTATGTCGAGGCGGCTGGCCGGAGCCACGGTCTGGAAGGGGACCCCCTCCTCCTGACCGAACGTGGTCCGCAGCGCCTCGTGGCGCCGCATGACCTCCTCCAGGGCCCGGCACAACGCCTCGGCGTCGAGCCGGCCCTTCAGGCGGATCGCCAGCGAGATGTTGTAGGCGCTTTTCCCGGCTCCGAGCTGGTCGAGGAACCAGAGGCGCTCCTGGGAGAAGGAGAGCGGCAGAGGAGCCATGCCGGCGTGACGCGGCCGGATCTCCACGTCGCGGCCCGTGCCCGTACGGTGCTTTTGCTTGAGACGCTCGAGGAGGTGGCGCCGGATCTCCGGCGGGAGGTCCTCGACCCGAATCGGGCCGTTCATGCCATACCTCCTTCGGATGCCACAACCGCGGCGCCCTCATCGATCCATCGTTGCAACAGCAGGTCGTCTCCTCCCCGGAGCTCCATCAGGAAGGCCAACCGCCGGTCGAGCGCCGCGATCTCGCGCGTGGTTCCTTCGTAGTGCGCGAGGACGTTCCTCTCGTTGGTGTATTGGTTCGGCCAGAGGTTTGGCAACCCCGATTCTAGATACCCGGCGCAGAAAATGCCAGCGGACGGTCGGACCCGCCTCTAACTGTCCACCAAGCCCAAACGGACAGTCAGCTCGGGTCTGGCGCTGTCCACGGCTCCGAAATGGACAGATCACGCCGGTTTCGGGCTGTGCACCAGACCGGAACGGACAGTTTGCGCCACGAGTCGGACAGTCTGTTCCGTGGAACGGGCAGTCACTGGACCGGAACGGACTGTCCGTTGGCCGGAGCGGACTGTCCGACTGACGAAACAGACTGTCCGTTCCGCGGAACAGATTGCCCGTTCCGCCGAACAGACTGTCCGTTCCGCGGCATGGACTGTCCATTGGTCGGAGTGGACTGTCCGTTCCATGGAACAGACTGTCCGTTCCGCGGCGTGGACTGTCCGTTTGCCGGCGTGGACTGTCCGACTTTTGCTCGGCACTGTCCGTTTGCCGGAGCGGGTTGCGCCGGAACCGGTAGCGACTGTCCGTTCCGCGGCGTTGGAACTGCGGCGACTCTGCTTATTTCGTGACGGGCCCTTATGGCTCCCGGATCTTGATGCTCTGGTTGGCCTTGACGCCCGTCAGCCTCTGTATCGAGCCCGAAGGCCAGCGGACGACGACTTCGTCAACCGTCGTGGCAGACCCCAGTCCGAACGTCGGGTCGATCTGCGATTGCGAGAGGTAGCTGCCGCCGCTGTGGACGTACTGGATCTGCGTTGCGCCGCCCACGGTGATCTTGACCTCGGCGCCGAGGCCGTCGCGGTTGCTGGTCGTCCCTTGGAGCCCGATCCGCAGCCAGTTGCCGTGCCCCGCGCCGCGGTTCTCGAAGACTTTCGCCGGCCCGCCGTTCGCGGTCAGCACGAGGTCCAGGTCTCCGTCCTCGTCGAAGTCGGCATAGGCCGCGCCCCGCCCCACCATCGGCTGCGCCAGGTCGCCGCCCGTTGTGCCGGTGACCTCGACGAAGTTGCCCTGGCCTTGATTGTGGAAGAGCTGCTGCGGCTGGGCATACGGGGAGGGCCGGTCGGCGTCGAGATGCCCGTTGGCCACCAGGAAGTCGAGCCAGCCGTCCAGATCGTAGTCGAAGAAAAAACACCCCCAGCCCACCGTGGCGTAGGTCTTGCGTCCCACTTCCGAGCTCGGCCCGACGTCCAGGAAAAACGTGTTGCCCTCGTTCCGGTACAGACCGGTCATGTCGTTGACGAAATAGGTGATTGCGAGGCTTGGGCGGCCGGTTCGGTTGTAATCGGCGGCGTCGATCCCCATGCCTCCGCGCAGGCCGCCATCCAACGACATCGCGACCCCCGAGACGAGCCCGACCTCCTCGAAGCTGCCGTTGCCGAGGTTGCGGTAGAGCAGGTTCGGCGAGTTGTCGCCGGCCACCGCCAGGTCCGTCCAGCCGTCGCCATCGGCATCGAAGGGCAGGACGCCCAGCATCTTGCCGTCGGTGACATACAGGCCGGCCTCGCGGGTCCGGTCCTCGAAGGTGCCGTCGCCCCGGTTGCGGTAGTAGCGCTGGGGAGCGCCGTTGTAGATCGCCGGGGTGCAGTAGACCTTGGTCTTGCCGTCGATGGCACAGAAGATGTCGGTTTCGGGGGTCCAGGTGGCGTACCGGGTGGCGTAGACGTCGAGGAAGCCGTCGTGATCGGCATCGAAGAAAGCCGCTGCGGCGCCGAATGCATACTCCTGCGACAGGCCGGCCTGCCGGCCGATGTCGAGGAAGCGGCCCCCCTCGTTGCGCAGCAGCAGGTCCTGCCCGAGGCAGGCGAGGTAGACGTCCGCATCTCCGTCGTTGTCGATGTCGCCGGCGGCGCCTCCGAGGCAGTAGGCGCTGAAGCCAAGCCCCGCCTCACGCGTCGCGTCCTTGAACTTGAGCCCGCCCTGGTTCAGGAAGAGCGCCGAGGTCGTGGCCTCGCCGGGCTTGCCCGGGAAGTTGCGGCCATTGACGAGGAGGATGTCGAGCCGGCCGTCCACGTCGGCGTCCAGCACGATGACACCGGGGCCGATCGTCTCGGGCAGCCACCGCTGCCCGAAGCCGCCATGGTTGTGGACCCAGTGGACTCCGCTCTCGGCGGTCACGTCGACGTACCGCAGGGGCTCCGTCTCGCGAGGCGCTGGAGACGACGGTGCCGGGAGCACCGCCGCAGCCGGTTTCACCTCGGGGGAAGCGGCAGTGCACGCCGCGATGCAGGCGGCCAGCCCCAGCGAGGAGAGCCGGGCGGCCGAGCGTTTCATCGTGTTCAGGGCAACGTTCATCGCATCATTCTCCGTGACCCGCCGCGGGCCGGTCCGTGCCTTCAAGCGGCACGGACCCATGCTCATGGAACAGGCGGCGCTCGACGTCCGCGAGGGGCTCCTTCTCCAGATAGACGCCGATCGCTCGTCCCCCTTCGGAGCTCGGCCGGTACTGCTCGAACAGCCGTTGATGCCGCTGTGAGCGCTCCGCGTTGCCCAACGCGCGCTGCGCCTGCGACATCATCAGGTGGATCGCGGAGTCCTGGGGCTCGATCGCAAGGGCCCTGTCGAAGGCCTCGGCGGCTCCCTTGAAGTCCGCGCTCATGAACGAGATACGGCCGATCTCCTTCCAGATCAGGGCCTCGTGCGGGAAGGCGGCAGCCGCGGCGCGCAGGTGCTCGAGCGCATGGTCGTACCGGGACTCGTCGCGCTCCAGGAGGCCGAGATAGAAATGAGCGCGGGCGTGGCCGGGCCGGCTCGCGAGCACCCGATCGAAGGTGGCCCTGGCCTGGCCGCGGTCGCCCAGCGCCCATTCGATGTTGCCCAGGGTCGTCCGAGCTTCGAGGTCAGCGGGCCGGAGCGCGACGAGCTTCTGGAGCACCTTGCGCGAGAGCGGCAGGTCCCCGCGGGCGGCGAGGCCGTATCCATAGTCGGTCCAGCGCTCGGCCTCGGCTTCGGTGGTCTCGGGCTCGGCCTGGGCGCGGCTCATGTCCGGCAGCTCGGCATCGGCCGCTACGACCGGCAGGGTGAGGGAGTCCTCGGCCATCGTGACGATGGGCAGGCGCGGCGCCCTGGCGTCGCCGGCGAACACCCAGCGGGTGAACGCGAGGCGAAACTTGCGGTACTGCACGCGGGCGGTGAGCGTCAGCATGTCGCCCGCGTCGGCAGGCACAGGGACCCGGAAGCGCACCACGAAACCCGTATTCGGCTCGACGGCCTGGGTGTAGATCCGAGCATGGCTTTTCCAGACCTCGTAGCCTTCGACCGGCTGCCCGTTCACATCGACCCAGAGGCTGCTCACGCGGTGAGCTCCAGGGTCGAGCTCGCAGCTCTCGTCCGCCTTGCCGCTCCAGAAGACGGTCCGGCCCCGGCTGTCCACGGCCTTGAGCTCGACCCAGCAGTCCTTGAAAACATTCTTGCCGGCGGGGAACAGGTGGCCGACGCCGTGGGTGCGCAGCACCACGTCGAAGCGGGTCGACTCCCCTCGGCGCACCGCGGCCCGCAGGCGGTTCAGCGGAGCATAGAGGTGCTCCAGCCGCTCCGCCCGCGATTCGGGTCCCGCGCCGGGCGGCCGTCCCTTGCCCATGGCAAAGATGTCGACGCCGACCTGGCCCGCCTTCAGGTACTCGATCACCTGCCGCAACTGCTCCGCGTCGCCGTGCAACGCCGGCAGCCCGGTATTGGCCGCGGCGAAACGGTGCGAGTGGATCCGTCCACCGCGGGCCGCGGGATCCTTGGACGGGATGAGGGGCATGTGGCAGTCGGCGCAGGTCCTGGGCTCGGGGAAGTGGATCGACTGCGTGATCCCCTGGCCCGAGCTGCTGTTCGCCTGCCAGGGGTCGTAGTCGTTCATCACGTTGAGAAAATGCCCGCCGTTGACCGGCCGGTCGGCAGCGGCCTTGTGACAGGTCGAGCAGAGCTCGGCCGTCGCGAGCAGCGGCTTCCCATACGTCCGGCGGTGCAGCCTGGGGTCGAGCAACTCCCTGCCGTCCGGGCTCGCGGCCAGGGCGCCGGGCGGCGGGGCTTCGAGCTCGGAGTCCGCCTGCCCCATCGAGCTATTGACCCGCGAGACCAGATGGCACGCGGTGCAGGAGACAGCCGCGGCGGCTGCGCTCATGGCCTCGTTCGGCTGCTCCAGGCCGGCGGTGAGCAGCCCCGGGGTGTGACACCCGCTGCACCAGCGCGCCGGGACCGCGCCGGCCTGCCGCTTCATCTCTTCGTAGGTCTTCCGGTACCACGGATTGTCGAGGCCCGAGAAGCGATGGGCCGACGAGGACCAGGCGGCGACGATCTCGGAATGGCAGCCGGAGCCGCCACAGGCCTGGGGTGGCGGAGTTGCCTGCGCCGGCAGGACGCCGCCGCCGCGGGTACTCAGGGCGGAGGGATAGAAGGGACCGCGCTCCCCACCCATGGCCTGCTCCGCCATCGAGGCCGGTGCCGGAGGGTTGGAGAACCCGGCCGCGACCGGGCCCTGGTCGGCCCGCCCGAGCCCGGCGAGGAGCCCCGCTGCGGCCAGGGTGCAGGGGAGCGCCAACAGGGCCGCTGCGGCCCGGAGCCACAGCCTGGAGGACCCGGAACGGAAGGGTGGCATGGGCCGCTTATTATAGAGAGAGAAAGAGCCGCTCGCAGCTCGACCTAACCGTTTGGCCTCGCCACCGTCTAACCTGGTATGCGCGGCTCGGACAACGCACAGCTCTTGGCCGCGGGACTCGGCGTCCTGCTGACACCCATTGCGGGTTTTGACGTGAAGCGATTCGAACTGCCCGCGCGGCGCGACCGTAAACGCGACACCGCGCTTCCCGCAGCCGCGCAAGGCGGCGACATGGAGGCCTTCGCCGCGCTGGTCAGGATCCACAGCGCGGAGGTCTTCCGCCTGGCCTATCGCCTCACACGGCAGCGGCAGGACGCCGAGGACGTCGTGCAGGAGACCTTCCTGCGGGCCTATCGCCGCCTGCCGCAGTTCGGAGGCGATGCCGCCTTCGGCACCTGGCTGCACCGGATCGCGATCAACTGCGCCTGCGACCTTCTGCGCACACGCCAGCGCGCCCCGGGGCCGGCGGCCTCTCTCGACGAGGAGCCCGCCGGGGATCTCGATGCATTGACGTCGACGGCGGCCTCTCCCGAGCGTGCCGCCACCTCTGCCGAGGCGCAGCGCAGGATCGACGCGGCCCTCTGCGGCCTGACGGCCAGCGAGAGGACCGCCTTCCTGCTCCGTCACGTCGAGGCGATGCCGATCGAGGAGATCGGCCGGACCCTGGGTCTGAGCCAGGGCGCCGCCAAGCAGGCGGTGTTCCGGGCGGTGCGCAAGCTGCGCCAGATCCTGACCCCCCTGGTGAGGCCGAGATGAGCGCGCCGCGACACCTGCGCGAGGAGGAGATGATCCTGCTCTTCTATGGCGAGACGAAGAGCCCGGACACGGCCGCCCATCTGCGGACGTGCGAGAGCTGCCGTAGCGCGTACGAGGAGCTGCGCGCGGTGCTCGCCCTGCTGAACGAAGCCCCGCCGCCCGAGCCGGAGGAGGGCTACGGCGAACGGGTCTGGCGGCGCCTGCAGCCCGAGATCGAACGGGACCTGCCACCGCTCGGCTGGTGGGCGCCCCGCCGCACCCTCGCGGCCGCCCTGGCCGCCTCGCTCCTGATCGCCGCCGGCGGGGGCCTCCTGTGGTGGCGCAGCACGGCGCGCCCGGACAGCGGGCAGATCGCCGCCCGTCGCGACGTGCTCCTCTTCGACGCCGTCGACGAGCATCTCGAGCGGTCGCAAAGACTGCTCGTCGAGCTGTTGAACGAGCCCGCCGCCGGCTCTCCCGGCGTGCGGAGCCGGGCCCAGGAGCTGCTGGCCGCCAACCGGCTGTACCGCCAGCTCGCCGCGCGGCAGGAGCCCGGGCTGCTGCCGCCGCTCCAAGCGCTGGAGCTGGTCCTGGTCGAAGCGGCCCACAGCGCCGACCAGCCTCCGGGAGCCTCCGCTCTCGCCTCCTCGATCGACGCCAATGGGCTGCTCTTCGAACTGCGGCTCGCACGGCAGGACGTCGAGCGGAAATGGTTGCAGGCCGCGGGGATCACGCCCCTGGAAAGGAGCCTCTGATGCGCACGGCGGCACTGGGAATCTGGCTTCTCCTGTCCGCCTGCTGGCTCGCCGCAGCTCCCCTGACGCCGCCGCAGGCCGGGGAGGATCGAGCGGCGGCGGAGCGGCTCTATCAGCAGGGCATGGACCTGTTGAACCGCAGCCGCTGGGACGAGGCCGCGCGCGCCTTCGACGGAGCGGCACGGCAACGCGGCCCCCGTGTCGAAGGCGCCCTCTACTGGCGGGCCTACGCACTCCACAAGGGAGGCAAGGGGCGCCTGGCGCTCGCCGTGCTGGACGAGCTGCAACGCTCGTCTCCACGCAGCTCATGGCTCGACGACGCGGCCTCGCTGCGCACGGAGATACAGCTCGCCGCGGGCATGGCGGTGGATTCATCAGCCCAGACCGGCGACGAATCCATGCTGCTCGCCCTGTCGAGCCTTCTCCATACCGATCAGGACCGCGTGGTGCAGCAGCTCGACCGCTATCTGCGGAGCGATGCGTCGCCGGCTCTCAAGGAGCAGGCCCTCCTCCTGCTCGCGCAGTGCACGTCGCCGCGCGCACGCACGCTCCTGGCGGAGGTCTCCCGCGGTGCCACCCTCCCCGGCCTCCAGCTCCAGGCGATCCGGCATCTGGGGAGCCTCGGCAGCGGGGAGAACCGCCGCCTGCTCGAGGAGGTCTATCGCTCCTCTACCGACCCGGAGGTCAAGGCGGCGGCCCTCCACGGCCTCATGGTGGCGGGCGACGTCGAGCGGCTTTTCGCGGTCGCCCGGAGCGAGCGCGACCCCGGCCTGCGCCGCAGCGCCATCCAATGGCTGGGTACACGCCGGGCCGCGGAGCAGCTCCGGAAGCTGTACGGGTCGGCCCCGCAGGACAAGGAAGCGGTCCTCACCGCCATGGCCGCCGCACGCCAGCTCGAAGACCTGGCCCGCATCGCCGCCGACGGACGCGAGCCGCAGAGTCTGCGCAGGATCGCCGCGCGCCACCTGGGCAGCCTGCGCGGAGTCGACGCCGGCCGGCTGGAGAAAGCCCTGACCGCGATCTACGAACGCGAGACCGACCGTGAGCTCCGCCGCGCGGCGCTCGAAGGGCTCGCCATCCAGCGCCGCGACCAGGCGTTGATCGCAATCGCCCGAGGCGAACGCGATCCCGAGCTCAGGCGGGCCGCTCTCCAGGGCCTGTCGCGGATCGGCTCGCGGGAGGCCCTCGAATTCCTCTCCGGCCTTGCACAGCCCAAGGAGACCCCATGAAAGCCCGATCCTCCGGACCGCTGCTGTTGGCGCTGCTCCTCGCGTGGACCGCCGTATCGCCCGCGGCGCGTGCGGTCGAGCCGCGGCTCGTGGCCGCGCAGCGCCGCACGGTCGTCGCCGCGCCGGATTTGACCCGGCAGGTGCGCGCCCTCGCCCGCGAGATCGGAACGGGGTGGATCGCCTACTCCGTCCCCATCAAGGTCGACCGCTCCTGGATCTGCTGCCATGCCGCGAACGGCCGCTGCACACGCTGCCTGCTCCGCGGCCAGGACGTCACGGCTCTGTCCGACGGGCCCAGCCCGGGCTGCCCGGGCACGCCGGCTGATCTCATCGTCTATCTGCGGGCCGCCGGCGGCGGCTTCGATTTCGTCCGCATGTTCTCGGATAATTGCGAGGTCGACGCCGGGGGGATGCCCGTCGTGTGGTTGACCGGCGTCGCTCCGGCGGCAAGCCTCGACACCCTCTCGGCCCTGGTGCTCGATTTCGCGGGTCGTGGGCTCGGGCAGGCCAGCCATGCGACCCTCGGGGCCATGGCCCGTCACGCCGATCCGGCCGCCGACCGCCATCTCGCCGACCTCGCGGCACCGGGCCGGCCCAACGACCTGCGCAAGCGGGTGCCCTTCTGGCTCGGGGAGGCGCGGGGGGCTGAAGGATTGAAGGTCCTGCGCCGCCTCGTGCAGGACGACCCCAGCCCCAGGATCCGGGAGCGTGCGGTGTTCGGGCTGTCGGCCAGCAAGGAGCCCGAAGCCTTGGAGCTGCTGACCCAGGTGGCGCGGGGCGATGACAGCTCGTACGTCCGCGGCCAGGCCCTGTTCTGGCTGGCGCACAAGGCCGGGAAGAAGGCGGGAGCCACCATCGAATCGGCGGCCACGAGCGATGAGGAGCTGGAGGTCCGCAAGCAGGCGATCTTCGCGCTCAGCAAGCTGCCGGCCGCCGAGGCGGTGCCGCGCCTGATCCGGGTCGCCCGCACACATCCGGACGCTGCCCTGCGCAAGGAAGCGGTCTTCTGGCTGGGCCGGTCGAAAGACCCCCGGGCGCTCGAATTCTTCGAAGAGGTCCTCGGCATCCACAACGGCGGCGACCGCTGAGGGCCGCAAAGGACCATGACGACGTCAGGAGGGAGGAGCCGATGGAGCAGGACCTGAAGCAGGCGGTGCGGATCCTGTACAAGCGCCTGGGCTTCACGGTGGTGGCGGTGATCACGCTCGCCGTGGGGATCGGAGCCAACAGCGCGATCTTCAGCGTCGTCAATGCGGTGGTGCTGCGTCCGCTGCCCTACGCCGATCCCGAGCGCCTGGTCGGCGTCTTCCCCGAGAAGTGGTTCTCCAAGGAGGAGTACTCCTTCTTCGCCGGGCAGGTGAAGTCGTTCGCGAATCTCGCCGCCTTCAGTGGCGCGGGAGGAGGCTTCACCCTGACCGGCGATGGCACGCCGGAGATGCTGGACGGCATGTCGGTGGGGGCCTCGTTCTTCCCTACCCTGGGGATCAAGCCCGTGCTCGGCAGGACGTTCCTGCCCGAGGAGGAGCAGCCGGGGCGGGGCAACGTAGTGCTCCTGAGCCATGAGCTCTGGCAGCGCCGCTTCGCGGCGGATCCGCAGATCCTCGGCAAGACCCTCCTCGTCGACGGCAGGTCCGTCCGCGTGATCGGCGTCCTGCCGCCCCGCTTCAGGTTCCTGCCCATCGACGCCGCGCTGTGGCTGCCGCTCACCTTCGATCCCAGCGACGCCGAGGATTATCACGGGACCTACCTCCTGGCGGTGGGACGGCTGGCGGACGGCGTCACTCCGGACAAGGCGCAGAGCGAGGTGCGGCTTGCCGCGGCGCGCATGCGGGAGCGCTTCTCCCTGCCCGAGGACTTCGGCGCCGACGCCTCGGTGGTCCCGCTGCTCGATCAGATGGTGGGAAACATGCGGCCTGTCTTCTGGACCCTGCTCGGCGCGGTCGGCTTCATCCTGCTCATCGCCTGCGCCAACGTGGCCAACCTTGCCTTGGCGCAGGCGGTCAACCGCCGCCGCGAGATCGCGGTCCGGATCGCGCTCGGAGCGAGCTACCGCCGGTTGGTGCGCCAGATCCTCACCGAGAACGTGGTGCTCGCCCTGGTCGGTGGCGGGCTCGGCCTCCTCCTGGCCTTCTGGGCCGTCCGCGTGCTGGTCGCCCTCCTGCCCGAGGGCATGCCGCGGACGCACGAGATCGGCGTCGACCTGCCGGTGCTCGTGTTCACGTTCGCCATCTCGATCGCGACCGGCTTTCTGTTCGGCCTGGCGCCCGTCCTCCAGGCCCGCAAGACGGACCTCCAGGAGACCCTGAAAGAGGGCTCCGCGAGCACTGCCGGCGGCGTGCGAGGCGGCCGCCTCCACGGCGCTCTCGTCGTGGCGGAGATGGCTCTCGCACTGGTCCTGCTGATCTGGGCCGGTCTGCTGGTCAAGAGCTTCTGGCGACTCCAGCACGTGGAAATCGGCTTCGATCCGGAGAACATGCTGACCCTCCGCCTGGTGCTGCCCGACAGCCGCTACGCCGAGGCCGCGCAGCGCGAGGTCTTCTACCAGCAGACGCTGGAGAAGCTCGCCGCGCTCCCCGAGGTGGAGTCCGCGGGAGCCATCCATTTCCTGCCCATGACCGGCAGCGGCTGGCGGGGAGGGCTCACCATCGAGGACCGGCCGGCACCCGGCGAGACCCCTCCGGTCGTCAACTGGCGGGTGGTCACGCCCGGCTATTTCAAGACCCTGGGCCTGCGGCCGGCGGCGGGCCGGCTCTTCGACGCGAGCGACCGGGCCGGCGCGCCGCCCGCCGCCGTCATCAACGAGGCGATGGCCCGCCAGCTCTTCCCCGGCGAGAGCCCGCTCGGCAAGCGCATCCGCAACAGGATCGAGGGGGGCGAGGAGTGGGCGACGGTGGTGGGAATCGTCGGCGACAGCCGCTACGAGAGCCTCGGTGTGGAGCCCGCGCCGGTCATGTACCGGCCCTACGGCCAGGTGGGGAGAAACCTCACCATGAGCCTGCTCCTGCGCACACGGTCCGACCCGATGCGCGTGGCCCGCGCGGCGTCCCAGGAGATCTGGGAGGTGGACAAGGGCGTGCCGGTCTTCAAGGTCCGCTCGATGGAGCAGGTGCTCTACGAATCGGCCGCCCAGCCGCGGGTGATCATGTCCCTGCTCGCCGGCTTTGCCGGCGTCGCCCTGTTGCTCGGCGTCATCGGTGTCTACGGCGTGATGTCCTATGCGGTGCGCAACAAGGTCCACGAGATCGGCATCCGCATGGCTCTGGGAGCGCGGCGTGGCCAGATCGTCCGTTGGACACTGCGGCGCAGCTTCCTGCTCGCCCTGCTCGGCGTGGTGCTCGGCCTCGCCGCCGCCCTGTGGACCACGCGGCTGATGGCGAGCCTCCTCTTCGAGGTCAGCTCGCGGGATCCGCTCACCTTCACGCTCATCCCGCTCCTCCTGCTGGCGGGCGCACTGGCGGGCAGCTATCTGCCGTCTCTGCGCGCCAGCCGGGTCAGCCCGACGGTGGCGCTCAAGGCGGATTGAGGGAGAGCCGGTCGAGGCACTGCCGGAGGCGCGCCGCGACCTCCCGGTCGTGCGGCGGATCGAGCAGGTTGGTGTGACCGCCGGAGACCTCGAGGATCTCGACGCCGCCGAGCGCCAGATCCCCCCATCCAAGGCTCCGGTCCTCGGCCCACTCCGGCCAGCCGCCGCGGCCGCGCACCAGCGTAAGCCTGCCGGGATAGGGCGCCGGTGTGTAGGCCGCGGCAGCGTCGTGGTGCCGGCGGTGGACGGCGAACATCCGGCGCGCCTGCTCGACCTCGAACCCCGGCGGTACCAGCGCCAGCTCCTTCGCCCGCCGTACCAGGTGGGCGAGCAGCTCGTCGCGGCTCCCGCAGCGCTGCATCTCGTCCAGCTCCAGCCCCGGGAACCTTTCGCCGAGCAGATCCGCCAGCAACTCGGCGTCCTGGCGCGTGCCCCACCGCCAGACGGCGGTGTCGAGCAGCGCCAGCACCGCGACCTCGCCGCCGGAGGCGCGGATCCGCTGCGCCATGTCGTAGGCCACATAGCCGCCGAAGGACCAGCCGGCAAGACAATAGGGTCCCGCGGGGCGCAGGCCGCGGAGCGCCTCCAGGTAGAGGTCCGCCATCTCCGCGACCGTAGCGAGCGGCTCCTGGCCGGCTTCTAGGCCGCGCGCCTCCAGGGCATAGACCGGCTGGTCCTCGCCGAGATGCCGGGCGAGGCCGACGTAGCTCAGCACGCCGCCGCCGCCGGAGTGGATGCAGAACAGCGGGGGGCGTGAGCCTCTCGGCTGCAGCGCCACGAGCGGAGACCATGCGTTGGCCGCAACACCGGCCAGCCGCCGCGCGAGCCCTTCGACGGTCGCCTCCGCGAGCAGGGTCCGCAAAGGCAGGTCGCAGTCGAAGCGGCTCTGGATCTCGGCCAGCAGGCGCACCGCGAGCAGCGAATGGCCCCCCAGCTCGAAGAAGTCGTCGCGGACGCCGATCGGATGGATGCCGAACAGCTCCTCCCAGATCTGGACGAGGCGCAGCTCGCGGGAGCTTCTCGGCGGCGCGTATCCTGCCGCCGGCTGCGGACGCTCCGGATCGGGGAGAGCGGCCCGGTCGAGCTTGCCATTGGCGGTGACCGGCAGCGCCGCGAGCGGGACGAACGTCCCCGGGACCATGTAGGCGGGCAGCCGCTGCGCCAGGTGATCGCGCAGCGTCTGGACGTCCAACTCGGTCTCCGGCTGCGGCACCACATAGGCCGCCAGGCGCTTCTCGCCGCCGGCGCCACGCGCGGTCACCACCGCATGGCGGACGTCCGGATGCTCGAGCAGCGCCGCCTCGACCTCCCCGGCCTCGACCCGGAAGCCGCGGATCTTGACCTGCTGGTCGACGCGTCCCAGGAACTCGAGGCTCCCGTCGGCAAAGCGGCGAGCGCGATCGCCGGTCCGGTAGAGGACCGTGCCGCCGGCTGCGAAGCCGTCGGGGATGAACCGCTCGGCGGTCTGCACGGGCTCGCGGGCGTATCCCGCAGCGAGGCACTCGCCGCCGATGTAGAGATCCCCGGCGACGCCGATGGGACAGGGTATGAGCGAGGCGTCGAGCACGTGATAACGCGCGTTCCGGATCGGGCGGCCGTACGGAATGCTGGTCGCGCCCGGAGGGACCTCCCGGACAATGTGGAAGTTCGACCAGACCGTCGCCTCGGTGGCTCCGCCCAGCGCGACGACCTCGACGCCCGGAAACTCGCTCTCGACCAGCCCTGGCAGATTCACCGGGACCCAGTCGCCGCTCAGGAAGACCAGGCGCAGGCGGCCGGGGCGGGGCTCGGCGGCGTCAAAGAAGGGGACGAGCTGTTGCAGCGCCGCGGGCGCCGAGTCCCAGAATGTGATCGGCTCGCGGTGGAGCATCTCGAGCAGCCGCGCCGGCTCGCCCAGATCGTCGTCGCCGGCAACCCGGACGCTCCCCCCGGCGGCGAGCAGGCCGAAGACGTCGTACACCGAGAGGTCGAACCCGAGAGAGGTGATGAACAGCACCCGGTCGGCCGGTCCGACCCTGAAGGTGCGGTTGACCCATTCGATCAGGTTGACGACCGGCCGGTGGCGGACGACCACGCCCTTGGGCACGCCGGTCGAGCCGGAGGTGAAGATCACATAGGCCACGTCGCCGGCGGTGGCCCGCGGTCCGGGGTCGCCGTCCGGCTGCCGCGCGAGGTCCCGGTCCGTCCACAGGCGCACCTCGCCGCAGGCTTCGATCCAGCTGCCGGGGGTCTCCAGCAGCACCGCGTGCCGCAGGCTTGGCGCCGCGGCGGCAAGGCCGGCGAGGGCCGCGCCACGGCGGCTCTCGGTCACCAGGTGGCGGACCCCGAGCGCGTTGACGATCCGCGCCGCCCGCGCCGTGGGCAGCGCGACGTCGAGCGGGACGTACGCGCCGCCCGCCTTGAGCACGCCGAGGACGGCGACGACCATCTCGACCGAGCGGTGGAGGTCGATCCCGACCAGCACGCCCGGTCCGACCCCGAGGTCGACGAGCAGGTGCGCGAGCCGGTTGGCACGGCGGTCGAGCTCGCCATGGGACAGCTCCCCGCCTTCGCCGAGCACCGCAGGGGCTGCGGGATCGGCTGCGGCGCGGGCGGCCACCAGGGCATGGATCAGGGCTTCGCGGTCGTAGGCGGCGGCGGTGTCGTTCCACTCGGCGACGAGTTGGTGGCGCTCGGCCGGTGTCAGCAGCGGCAGGTCCGCCAGCACGCAGTCCGGAGCGGCCGTCATGCCGCTCAGCAGGGCCGCGAAATGTCCGAGCAGCCGCGAGGCGGTCGGACCGTCGAGCCGCTCCGAGGCCGAGAGCGCTCGCAGGGACAGCCGCCGGCCGGGCACGATCATCAGGCTCAGCGGGTAGTTGGACTGTGGCGCATAAGTCGCGTCCGGCACTTCGAGGCTCCCTCCGGCAGCCCCGCCGGACGGCTCCGGCGCGTTCTCGAAGACCAGAATGCTCTCGAAGAGGGGGAGATGGCGCGGCACCTCGCTCCAGCCCTGGATCGCCACCAGGGGGGTGTGCTCGTGCTCGCGCAGCTCCAACTGCCGCTCCTGGACCCGCTGGAGCCAGGGCGCCAGCCGCTCGGTGGGCGGCAGGTCGATGCGAAACGGCAGGGTGTTGATGAACAGGCCGACCATGAGCTCGACCCCGGGCAGCTCGTCGGGGCGGCCCGAGACGGTGACCCCGAAAACCACGTCCCGCTCGCCGCTGTAGCGCCCGAGCAGCAGAGCCCAGGCCCCCCGGGCCAGGCTCCCCAGGGTGAGCCGCCGGCTCCGCGCGAAGGCCTCCAGCGCCTCCGTGGTTTCCTGCGGCAGGGCGAGCGCGCGCCGTTCGTAGCGGCCGCCCCCTGCTCCGGCCGGACGGTCCACACCGAGAGGAGTCGGCGCTGTGATCCCGCGGAGCCGCTGCCGCCAGAAGCCCTCGGCTCGCGCGGCGTCCTGGCGCTCCAGCCAGGCGATGTAGTTGCGGTAGGGGCGTGGCAGCGGCAGCTCGAGGTCGTTCCCGCTGCGGAAGGCGTCGTAGAAGGCCAGCAGCTCGCGGAGGACGAGCGGCAGGGACCAGGCGTCCATCAGCAGATGGTGGTAGCTGAGCAGGCAGCGGTGCTCGCCTGCCGACAGCCGCACCAGGGTCACCCGGGCGAGCGGCGCCCGGGACGGATCGAACCCGCGCCGGCGGTCGTCGGCCACGAGGTGCTGCCACCGTCCATCGCATTCGGCGGTCGGCAGGCCGCTCCAGTCCTCTTCCAGAAAGGGCAGCTCCACCCGTCGGCGGACCACCTGCAGAGGCCGCTTGCGCCGCTTCCAGGTGAAGGCCGTCCGCAGCACCGGGTGCCGCTCGACCACGCGCTGAGCGGCCCGCCGGAAGGCCTCGGTATCGAAGGGCTCGCGATCGCGGAGCAGGAAGCTGAGCTGCTCCACGTACACCCCCGCTGCGGGATCGTAGAGGGTGTGGAACAGCATC
The DNA here is from genome assembly GCA_963842525.1 of uncultured Holophagales bacterium. GTDB lineage: Bacteria > Acidobacteriota > Thermoanaerobaculia > Multivoradales > UBA5704 > UBA5704. The sequence continues at coordinate 459,407 of CAWJGT010000003.1, read as the reverse complement.
CCCTCCTGCAGCGGCGCGAGGGGGTAGGCATCCTCCAGGTTATCCGTCGCCGGGGGTGTCGCTTTCACGCTCATCGCCGAGCTCTCTCCGCATGTCTTCGAGCTCCTCGAGGCTCAGCGCGGCCATCGAGAAGGGAGCCGGCGGCTCCGGCTCTGTCTGCGCCTCTCCGGCCGTGCCCTGGCGGGCGGTCTCGGCGAGCCCTGCGACCGTCTGGTGATCGAACATCTCCCGCACGGTCAGCTCGATCCCTGCCTCGCGCGCCCGGGTGAGCACCTGGATGGCCTTGACCGAGTCGCCCCCCAGCTCGAGGAAGTTGTCGTACACGCCGACGCGCTCGACCCCGAGCACTTCGCTCAGGATTGCCGCCAGCCGCTCCTCCAGAGGCGAGCGCGGGGCCGTGAAGGGTGGCCTCTCCCGTCCATCGCCCTGCTCGGGCCGCGGCAGCGCCCGCCGGTCCACCTTGCCGTTGGCGTTGAGCGGCAGGGCGTCCAGGAAGACGAATGAGGAGGGGACCATGTAGGCGGGCAGCTTGTGCCCGAGGTGCGACCGCAGCGCGTCGGCGAAAGTGGCCGGCGCGCTGTTCGCCTGCCGGAGCGCCGCCGGAGCCGGGTGCCCGCCGAGCAGGCTGTGGAGCACGGCGTGCCCATCCTCCAGCGCGAACAGCTCGGCGAGCGGCTCCTCCCGCTCCAGGCTGCCGATCGGGCACAGGCCCAGTCCATGGTCGGGCGCGACGGTCATCAGGAGCTGGCACATTGCTCCGGCCTCGATCAGGCAGAAATCGCGGGCGCGTTCACCATAGGCGGGCGCGATCGCGTCGAGGCGGCCGACCAGGAAGATCGAGAATGCGGAGCCGTCGAAGATCGGCCGGTTGACCGGGCCGTGAAGCTCGCGGTCGAGCCGCCCCTCGGGGCTGAGCAGCACGAGCCCGTGGCGCTTCGGGTCGTAGTAATAGCCGCCGGCACACAGGCCCTCGACCCGGCCGGGCCGGACGTGCAGATAGACCTGTACCGGATACAGGCTGCCGGCCGAGGGGTAGCGGTGCTTGGGCAGCGGTGAGCCGGGGAGCCGGAGCTGGCGCAGGCAGGAGAGGAGCAGCGCCAGATCCGTCCAGGGGACCGGCTCGGTCGTGAAATGGCGCTCGCTGCGCCGCCCGGCCCACAGCGGCTCGACCTCGGGTCCCGGCGCCGGCAGCTCGATCTCGTCCTGTCCGGCCTGCCCCCGCCGCAGCCCGGCCTCGCCCAGCTTGAGATCCAGATAGGCGATCCGGTCGGCCAGCGCATCCGCCGCGGCGGCGCGGGCGTCGTGCGACGTCACGACATAGGCGACCAGCCGCCGGTGCGCCCGGTCCTCCCCCACCGCCGCCACCACCGCGGCGCTCACCGCCGGATGCTGCTCGAGGGCCGCTTCGATCTCGCCCAGCTCGATGCGGTGGCCGCGGACCTTGACCTGCAGATCTTCGCGGCCCAGCAGCTCCAGGTTGCCGTCACCGGCCAGGCGCGCCAGATCACCGGTGCGATAGAGGCGCTCGCCGCTCTCCGGCGACTCCAGGAAGGCGGCAGTGGTGCGCTCGGAGTCGCGCCAGTAGCCGCGGGCGACCCCGACGCCGCCGATGAAGAGAGCCCCGACCACCCACTCCGGGCGCGGCGCAAGCATGTGGTCGAGAACCAGCATCCGTTGATTGGTGAGCGGCCGGCCATACGGGATGCTCGGCCAGGACGGGGCGACCTCCCCGACCGGGAAGGCGACAGACCAGATCGAGGCTTCGGTGGCCCCGCCGAGGCTGACCACCTGGCAGCCGGGCGCGAGCGCCCGCAGGCGGTCCGGCAGGCCCAGCGGAATCCAGTCGCCGGAGAGCAGGCAGAGCCGGAGCGCCGGCAAACGCGCGCCGTCCTTCCCGCTCTCGACCAACATCTCCAGAAGCGCCGGCACCGAGCTCCAGAGCGTGATACCGTGCCGCAGGCAGAGATCCAGCCACTCTGCCGGCTCGCGTAGCGCCGAGACCGCGGGCAGGACCACGGCGCCGCCCGCGGCCAGCAGCCCGAAGATGTCGTAGACCGACAGGTCGAAGCTCAGCGACGACAGCGCGAAGGCCCGGTCGGTGGGGCCGACGGCGAAACGCCGGTTGATGTCGGCGACCGTGTTAAGAGCCCCGCGGTGATCGATCATCACGCCCTTGGGGCGCCCGGTCGAGCCCGAGGTGAAGATCACATAGGCGAGGTCGGTCGCCGGTTGGCTCGCCGGAGGCAGAGGAGTGCCCGCATCCGTCTCCTCCTCCACGACCGCGATCCGGCGGAGACCGGCCGGCCAGGCGAGCCGCGGCTCGACCGCCGGCTGGATGAGGGCAACCTCCACCTCGCCTTGCGCCAGCAGATCGAGCACCCGTTCCGAGGGCAGTGCAGCGTCGATCGGCAGATAAGCGGCGCCGGCGCGCAGCACCGCGAGGACGGCGACAATCTCCTCCCACCCCTTCTCCATGACCACCGCCACCAGGCGGTTGGGGCACACGCCCGCGGCACGCAAGGCATGCGCCAGAGCGCGCGAGCGCCGCTCGAGCTCGCCGTAGGTGAGAACGCGGTCGGCGGCGAGCACCGCCAGCGCCTCGGGCCGCTCCGCCGCGCGGGCCTCGAACCCTGCGTGGAGGAGTCCTTCCGGCACCGGGCCGGACTTTCCGTTGATGACCCGCCAGAGGTCGAGCTGGCGCGCCGGCAGCAACCCGCGCGCGGCCTGCTCGAAATCCATCGCTTCGTCGGCCAGACGCGCGAGCAGCGTGCGATAGGCGGCGAACATGTCGTCGAGCACGCCGGGTGCAAAGGCCTCGTCGACCGCGTCCCAGTTAAAGGCCAAAGCGCCGTCCTCTTCCTGGACCTGGTGATCGAGGAGCACCTGCGGGGTCTGCCCGATGCTGTAGACCGAGCTCAGCCGCAGGCCGGACCCGGCACTGCCGGAAGGTGCGGCGCTGCGCGCCGGCGAGCTCAGGTTGAGCGTGCTGGTGAAGACGACCGGCATGGCCGCGCGCGCGGGGCCGCCCGCCCGGCGCGCCAGCTCGCGCAGCACGCGGATGCCACTGAAGGACCGGTGGTCGAGGTCGTCCCAAAGACGGTCCTGCAGGCGGCGGGCGCGCTCCGCGAAGGAACCGGCCGCCGCACAGTCGATCTCCAGCAGCGTCAGCGAGGTGAAGTCGCCCACGATCTCCTGCACCTGTGGGTGCAGCGGCAGGCGGTGGAACAGCGTGAGGTTGACCGTGAAGCGCGGGCTCTTGCTCCACAGGGCGAGCACCTCGGCGAACGCGGCGAGCAGCAGCGTCGACGGCGTCAGGGCCAGCCGGGAGGCGCGCTCCTTGAGGCGCTGCCAGCCGGCGGCGTCGAGCCGCGACTCCCGGCGCACGAAGCGTGGCCGCTGGAGCTGCGCCGGGTTGCCGGCGAGCGGCAGCTCCGGAGCGGGTGGCAGGCCGGGCAGGCGGTCCAGCCAGTATTGGCGGCAGCGCTGGTACAGGGCCGAGGCTTCGAGCTGCCGTTCCGCCAGCACGTAGTCGCGGAACGACAGCTCGAGCGCGGGCAAAGCCGCGTCCTGGCCGAGATAGATCCACGCCAGGTCGCGGAACAGGATGCCCCAGCTCCAGCCGTCCGCGACGAGCAGGTCGAAGCCCAGGTGCAGCCGCACCCGGTCCGGCCCGAGCCGCGAGGCGCGCAGATCGAAGAGCGGCCAACGGTCGCTGGGCAGGACCTGGTGGGACATCCGTTCGCGCAGCTCCGCGAGCACCGCCTCCCGCTCCTCCACGGCGATGCCGGAAAGGTCGGAGACCGGGATCTCGTACGGCGGCACCCGCGGCAGGATGCGCTGCCGGCCGTCGGGGAGCACGACGGCGCGCAGCATCTCGTGGCGCTCGACGAGACGCTGCCAGGCACGCTCCAAGCGCGCGAGGTCGAGCCCCTCGCTGTCGAGCTCGGTGTAGATGTAGGTCGACACGTTGCCGAGCTCGAACGATTCGCCGCGCCCGACCCAGTAGGCCTGTTGAATGTCGTTGAGCGGGAACGGCTCGAAGCGGTGCTCCGGGTCGGGCACCAAGGCAGGCATCTCGGGCGCGCCGCCCTCGCCGTCCTGCCCACGCAGCCGGGCGATCTCCGCCGCCAGGACGGCCACGGTCGGGGCACCGAACAGGTGCCGCAGACGCAGGTCGAGCCGGAACGCCTCGCGCAGCCTGCCCACCGCCTCGGACGCCACCAGAGAGTGCCCGCCCAGCTCGAAAAAGTCGTCCTCCACCCCGATCTCGGAGAGCCCCAGCACCTGGCTCCAGATGCCTGCCACCACCTCTTCGGCCAGGGTACGTGGGGGCACGAACGGCTTGCCGGCGCGCCGTGCAGCGCCCGCGCGCCGCGAGCGGACCTGCGGGATCTCCGCCTCGGGCACGACATCCTGGACCGCCGCGAGCGGCTGGTCCGGGCCGGCGGCGCAGCGCTCCAGGACCCGCTCGAGGTGCGCGAGCATGGCCGCCGCCCCTGCGCTCTCGACCCGCGTCCGGTCGTGGACGAGCTTGAACGCGAGCCCCGGGGCGGCGGCCGCCAGGAGGGTCACCGCGAAACCGGTCCGCGCTCCCTCTCCTTGGACGTCGCCAATCCGCAGCGGGCTGTCGGCGAGTTGCGCCGACAGCCCGTCGGCCGGGAAATTCTCATAGACCAGCGTGCTCTCGAAGAGCGGCAGATGGGCCGGCATGGCGCACCATCTGCGCAGCTCCCCGGCGGGTGCGTGACCGTGCTCGCGCACCTCCAGGTTGAGGGCCTGGAGCGCCTGGAGCCACTCTCCCAGCCCCATGGCGGGATCCACGCGCATCCGCACCGGGAGCGTATTGATGAACAGGCCGACGGTCCCCTCGATCCCTTCGAGCTCCGCCGGCCGGCCGGACAGGGTGATGCCGAAGACGACATCCTCGCCACCGCTGTAGCGGCCGAGGAGGAGCGCCCAGGCGCCCTGCACCAAAGTGTTGAGCGTCAAACGCAGCTCGCGGGCGAGCGCCTGAAGGGCCGCTGTCGCGCTGCCGCCGAGAGCCCGGCTCACCTCTCCGAATCGCTCTGCGGGCTCGCCGGCGCTCGGCTCCTCCGTCTCCCGGCCGAGCGCCGTCGGGCGGGTCAGGCCCAGGAGGGTACGGCGCCAGAACGCCTCGGCGGCGGCGAGGTCGCGCGTGCGCAGCCAGTCGATGAAATCGCCGTAGGGGCGGACGGCGGGAAGCTCCAGCCCATCGCCATCGAGATCGCCGTCGAGGAGAGACCGGTAGAGGGCGAGGCTCTCGCGTAGCAGCAGAGGGCCGCACCAGCCGTCCATGAGGATGTGGTGATGAGTCCAGACCACCCGGTGGACGTCGTCGGCGATCTGGAAGAGCGCCAGGCGCAGCAGCGGTGGCTTCGCCAGGGCGAACCCGGACCGGCGGTCGGCGGCGAGGTAGTCCGCCATCCGCCGTTCCTGCTCGTCGGACGGCAATCCCCGCCAGTCCCGCTCCTCCACTGGCAGCTCGGCGTGCCGCATCACGGCCTGGAGAGGCTCCTCCTGCTCCTTCCAGAGAAAGGCGGTGCGCAGCATCGGATGGCGCTCGACCAGGCGCTGCCAGGCGAGCCGGAACGCCGCCGCGTCGAGCTCTCCGGTCAAACGGCAGCCGAGCTGCTCGATATGCACCCCCGAGCCCGCAGCCGAGAGCGACTCGAACAGCATGCCGCGCTGCGCAGGGGAGAGCGGGTAGATGTCCTGGAGATCCTTGCGCGCCATCGGTGCTCCTCAGTCGAGATCCAGCTCGGACGCGATCGCATCGAGATCGGCTTCACTCAGCGAGACCCGCCGGAAGTCGCTCGGCACCGGTCTGCCCGCCGTGGGGTCGAGGCAGTGCCGGATCACCTCCTGGAGCGCCGCCAGAAAGCCGGCGGCCAGCCCTTCGACCGTCTCCCGGCGGTAGCGGCGCTCGCCGTATTGCCAGCTCATGCGCAACCGGCCGTCGAGGACGCCGCTGTTGATCTCGAGGGCGTAGGGTCGCGGCTGGCGGCCGTCGCGAGAAGGGCCGGACCATTCCGCGGCGGGCCGGAACGGCGAGGAGGGCGGCAGCGCCGGATCCAGGCGCCCCAGGTAGTTGAAGACGACCTCGGACGGCGGCCCAGCAGCGGCTCCAGGCCGCAGATAGCGCAGCAATCCATAGCCGAGGCCGCCGTCGGGGATGCGCCGCATCTGCTCCTTGACGGCACGCAGGGCGGCACCCGGATCCGCCGCCTCTCCGACGTCGAGGGTCACCGGATGGATTGCCGTGAGCCAGCCGACGGTGCGCGACAGGTCGACATCGGGCCACAGCTCCTCCCGACCATGGCTCTCGAGATCCACCTGCAGGCGGCTCGAGCCGGTCCAGCGGGCGAGGGCCAGGCCCAGGGCGGCCAGCAGGACCTCGTCGATCCGGGTACCGTAGGCGCGCGGCACCTCCTGGAGCAGGGCTTTCGTCTCCGCAGGCTCCAGGACAGCTTCGACACTGCCGGTCGTCGCCAGCGTATCGGCCCCCGTCGCGAGGTCGCGCGGCAGCGGCGCCTGCGCTTCCGCGAGCAGAGAGCGCCAGAGCGCCGCCTCCGGCTCCACCGCCGCGGACCGGGCGTGCTCGCTCAGCCTCTCCGCCCAGGCCCTGAACGAAGTCGTCTTGGGCGGCAGCTCGATCGCCTCACCGCGGGCGAGCTGCCGGCTGGCGTCCGCCAGGTCTTCGAGCAGGATGCGCCAGGAGACGCCGTCCATCACGAGATGGTGCGCCAGCAGGAGGAGGAGCGGAGAGGCCTCCGGCCCGCGCTCCAGCCAGGCGGCGCGGAAGAGCGGACCCGCGGCAAGGTCGAAGCTCTCCTGGAGAGAGGAACAGGCCCTGGTGAGAGCCTGGCGCCGCGCCTCCGGCGGCAGGGCGGCGAGGTCGACAACGGCGAACGGACGCTCGTCCGCGGGCGGGGCATGACGCTGGCGCCAGCCGTCCGGCAGGCGCTCGAAGCGGAGCCGGAGGGCGTCATGGTGTGCCACGAGGCGCTCCAGCGCGGCGGCGGTGAGGCCGGGATCGAGGTCCTGGACGACTTCGAGCAGCAGCGCCTGGTTGTAGTGGTGAGCCGCCGGCAGCTCCTGCTCGAAAAACCAATGCTGGATCGGCGTCAGCGGCGCCTCCCCGATGACCGGCCCCTGCTCCGCGGTGACCGCCGGAGCCGCATCGGCCGCGGCGGCGAGCGCGGCGATGGTCTGATGCTGGAAGACCTGCCGCGGAGTGATCCTCACACCGGCGCGCGCCGCGCGGGCGACGATCTGGATGCTCAGGATCGAGTCGCCGCCGATCTCGAAGAAGTTCTCGTCGACTCCCACCCGGTCGAGCTGGAGGACCTCCTGCCAGATGGCGGCGAGCAGGCGCTCGACACGGCTGCGCGGCGCCGCGAAACCGTCTCCCGGATCAGGGCGTTCTCCGGAGGGCGCCGGCAGGGCGCGCCGGTCGACCTTGCCGCTGGCGGCGAGCGGCAGCCCGGGCAGCTCGACGAAGACGGCAGGAACCATCGGCACCGGCAGCCGTGCCGCCAGGAAGGCGCGCAGCTCGTCCACCCGGGCTGCGCCGGGTCCGGCGGCCACCACATAGGCCACCAGGCGGAGGCCGCCACCGCCGTCGTGGGGCGCCACGGCCGCCTGCCGCACGCCGGGGTGTCCGGCGAGCACGGCCTCCACCTCCTCCAGCTCGACGCGGAAGCCGCGCACCTTCACCTGATCGTCGGCACGTCCCCGGTACTCCAGGCGGCCGTCGGCGAGCTGGCGGGCCAGATCGCCGCTACGGTAGAGGCGGAGGCCCTTCTGCGCGGCGAAGGGGTCCGGCACGAAGCGCTCCGCGGTCAGATCCGGCCGGCCGAGGTAGCCGCGAGCGAGCCCTGGTCCCCCGATCAGCAGCTCGCCGACGACTCCCAGCGGCACCGGGCGCAGCGCGCGATTGACCACATGGAGCCACGCCCCGGCGATCGGCCGGCCGATCGGGACCGCCCCGGCCGCGGGCCGGCCGCAGCCCGCGTCTTCGAGACAGCAGGCCACGGTGGCTTCGGTTGGCCCGTACTCGTTGAAGATCCGCATTCCTGGCGCCTTTTCCCACCAGGGCGCCAGATCCTCGACGAAGAGCGCCTCACCTCCCACGACCAGCGTCCGGGCGGCGAGCCGGTCGCCCTCCGGCAGGGCGGCGAGCGCGCGCAGGTGCGCAGGCGTCAGCTTCAGCAGGCCTGTGCCCGCGCCGGCCGCGAGGACGTCGAGGAGAGGGTCGAGCCCTTCGCCCGCCGCCGCCAGATAGACGCTGCGCCCGGCCAGCAGGGGAGCGAAGAGGCTGGTCACCGACAGGTCGAACGCCGCCGAGGAGAAGAGCGGCGCGCCAGGACCATCGGTCACGGCATAGGCCTCGACCGCCCAGTCCAGGTATCCGATCAGGGAGCGGTGCGTGATCAGGGTCCCCTTCGGCCGGCCGGTCGAGCCGGAGGTGTACATGACGTAGGCCAGATGATCGAGGCTGATATCGGCCGGCGGCGATCCCTCCGCAGTCTCCGGGAGATCCTCGTCGAGCCGGACGAGACGCGCGCCGGCGAGCGGCGGAACGGAAGCGTCCGCCAGCAGCACGACAGCGCCGCTGTCCGCGACTTGAAAGCCCAGGCGGTCGGTCGGGTGGGAGGGATCGAGCGGTACGTAGGCGCCGCCGGCCTTGAGCGTCGCCAGGATGCCGAGCAGCAGCTCCGGAGAGCGAGCGGCCGCGACCGCCACGCAGACTTCCGGCCTCACTCCGAGGCTGGCGAGGTGCCGCATCAGCCGGTCGGCACGGCGATCGAGCTCGCCGTAGCTCAGGGCACCCGCGGCCCAGGTGACTGCGATAGCGTCGGGCGTGCACGCCGCCTGCCCGGCGATCAGAAGATGCAGAGGAGCCTCCGGGTCCCGCGGCCGGGACGTGTCTCGGGCCTCGATCAGAAGCTGATGGCGCTCGGGCGCGGAGAGCAGAGGCAGGTCGGACACTGGACGCGCCGGATCCGCGACCACGGCGGCCAGCAGGCTCTTGAGGTGCGCTGCCATCCGTGCCACGGTCGGCGCATCGAACAGGTCGGCGGCATACTCGAAGATCCCCCCGAACGCGGTTCCCGCCTCACCGAGGAGCAGCGAGAGATCGAACTTGGCGGCGCCGCTCGCCAGGGGCAGAGCCGCCAGCCGCAAACCCGTCAGCTCGAACGGCCGGCGCGGCGTGTTGTCGAACGCAAACATGGCCTGGAAGAGAGGTGTCCGGGCGAGGTCGCGCTGTGGATGGAGCTCCTCGACCAGCTTTTCGAAGGGGAGGTCCTCATGAGCATGGGCCGCGAGCACCACGCCACGCACATGCTCCACCAGAGCCGGGAAGTCGGCCGTATCCCCGAGGGCCAGCCGCAGCGCCAGCGTGTTCACGAAGAGGCCGATCAGACTCTCGGTCTCGACCCGCCGGCGGCCCGCCGTGGGCACGCCCACCACCACCTCCGGCTGGCCGGCATGGCGACAGAGGAGGACCTGGAAGGCGGCGAGGAGGGTCATGAAGGGGGTGGCGCCCACCTCCCGGCTCAGGCTCCGGATGCCCTGCGCCAGCGGCTCCGGCAGTGCGAGGGGCTCGACCGCGCCGCGCGAGCTGCGCACCGCAGCCCGCGGCCGGTCCGCCGGCAGCTCGAGGCGCTCCGGTGCTCCGGCGAGGCTCCGCCGCCAGAAGTCGAGATGGGCCTCCAGCACCTCGCCGGCGAGCCACCGCCGCTGCCACGAGGCAAAGTCCGCATACTGGATCGGGAGCGGTGCCAACAGAGGCGGGCGCCGGGTCACCGCCGCGTCGTAGAGCTCGGCAACCTCCCGGGTGAGGACACCCACCGACCAGCCGTCCGAGGCGATGTGATGCATGGTGCACAGGACGGCGTGCTCGCCGGGAGCAAGGCGAAACAGCAGGGCTCGCAGCACCGGCCCGCGCGCAAGGTCGAAGCGGCGCCGTACCTCGTCCCGGGACACGCGCTCCTGCTCGGCGTCGCGCCTTGGCACCGGCAGAGCGGCGAGGTCCACGACCGGCAGACGCAGCGGCGACCAGGGCGAGACGCGTTGCACCGCCCGGCCGTCGACGTCGCCGTAGGCCGTACGCAGGACCTCGTGGCGCCGCAGCACCTCGCCCAGGCTCCAGGCGAGAGACGGGACTGACAGATCGCCGCTGAGGCGCAACGCCGCGAGGATGTGATAGGCCGCGTCATCAGGCTCGAGCTGCGCCAGGAACCAGAGCCGCTCCTGCGCCGAGGAGAGCGGGAGATCGCGGCCCCGCGGCGCCGGCTCGATGGGCGGCACCGGCGGCACCTCGCCGGCGAGCAGGGCCACATCGATCCGCGCCACCAGCGCCCCGAAGGTCGGCTCTGCGAAGAAGCGGTCAACCGGGATCTCGACCCCGCACCAGCGCAGCACACGCGCCAGGATCTGCATCGCGGTCAGCGAATGGCCCCCCTGGGCGACGAAATTGTCGTCCGCATCCACGCTCGCGATGCCCAGGACTCCGGTCCAGATCTCCGCCACCATCTGTTCGGTCGGGGTGCGCGGCCTGCGCTCCCCGGGCGCTGCGCCGCCCGCGGCAGGCGCCGGCAGCGCGGTGCGGTCCACCTTGCCGTTGGGGGTCAGGGGCAGTACCGGCAGGATCACCACCGCGGCCGGCACCATGGCGGCAGGCAGCCGCCCGCGGACCGCGGCGAGCATCTCGGCGCTGGTCGCCGCGGCGCCCGGACGCAGCACAACATAGGCGGTGAGGGCAGGCCCTCCCGGCAGATCCCGGCGCAGCACGACGGCGGCTTCGCGCACCGCCGGGTGCCCGGAGAGGACGGCCTCGATCTCGCCGGGCTCGATGCGCACGCCGCGCAGCTTGACCTGGCCGTCGAGACGGCCGCGGAAATCCAGCTCGCCGTCCTCCAGCCAGCAGCCGAGGTCCCCCGTGGCATAGAGGCGCTCCCCGGGCTCGCCGCCCAGCGGATCGGGCACGAACCGCTCCGCCGTCAGGTCCGGATGCCCGATGTAGCCGCGGGCAACGCCGGCGCCGCCGACGAAGATCTGTCCCGGCACGCCCGTGGGCACCGGCCGCAGAGCACTGTCGAGCAGAAAGATCCGGGTATTGCCGATCGGCCGGCCGATCGGCACCCGGCCGGCTGCGGGCTCGCCGGGCGGGACCTCGTAGACGCAGCAGCCGACCACGGTCTCGGTCGGGCCGTACTCGTTGAACAGCCGCGTCTCCGGCGCGTGCTTGCGCCACGGCGCGAGCGCTCCGCCGCGCAGCTCTTCGCCGCCGATCACCAGGGCGTGCGTCCGGCCGGCCAGCTCGACGCCGGCGAGCGCTTCCTGGAGGACCTCGAGATGGGAGGGAGTCAGCTTGACAAGGCTCGCGCCGCCTCGGGAGCGCAGCGCGGCCGGCAGCGCGCCGATGTCTTCCGGCAGCAGCTCGACGGCCCCGCCGACGAGCAGCGGTGCGAGCAGCCCGGTCAATGTCAGGTCGAAAGCCAGCGACGAGTGGACCGGAGCGCCGAATCCGGCCGCGGCCTGATACCGGTCGACGGCCCAGAGCAGGTAGTTGACCAGGCCGCGGTGCGGCACTGCGACCCCCTTGGGCAGGCCGGTCGAGCCGGAGGTGTAGAGGACGTAGGCGAGGTTGCCGGGATCCACCGAGCCCCTTCCGGCCGGCAGAGGCTCCGGCGGGCGCTCGGGATCGAGATCGACCTCGAGGACCGGCCCAGCGAAGTCGGGGAGACGCTCCGCCGGCGCGGCGAGAAGGGCCGTAGCGCCCGCATCCCGCAACATGAAGGCGAGCCGCTCGGCCGGATAGGAAGGATCGAGAGGCACGAAGGCGCCGCCGGCCTTCCAGACCGCGAGCAGCGCGACGACCGCTTCAGGCGAACGCGCAGCCCAGATCCCCACTCGCGCCTCAGGCCCGACGCCGAGCTGGCGGAGCCGGTGCGCCAGCGCCTCGGCCGCGACATCCAGGGCCGCATAGGTCAGGCTGCGGTGGCCGCAAGTCAGGGCCAGTGCGGCAGGGGTCTTCCGTGCCTGCTCCTCGACGAGCTGGTGCGTGGCCAGCTCCGAGCCAAAATCGCGCCGTGTCGCATTGACCTCGACCAGCAGACGGCGGCGCTCCGGCTCGTCCAGGATCTCGAGATCCGCGATCCGCCCCCCCGGGTCGTCGGCGGCCGAACGAAGGACGGCGACGAGACCTCCGAGCAGGCGCTCGGCCGCCGCAGGCGCATAGCGTGCCGGGTCGTAATGCAGGGCGAGCTCCCAGCCGCCACACCGGCGCCGGCCCTCGAGCTCCAGAGCAAACCTTTCACTGGGCACCCGCAGGCCGGTGACCTCGAAGGTCACGCCGCCCGCCGTCCGCGACTCCGGCCAAGCCGCGAAGCCGAAGCCGATCTCCGGGAGCTGTCCGTCCGGCTCGTAGAAATCCAGCCGCTCCCCCACCTCCGCGCGTGCGGCAGCGACCCGGTCGGCGAGGTCAAAGAGGGAGGCGTCGCGATCGACGCGGCAGGCGAGCGGCACTGCGACGGCGAACGGCCCGATCGAGCCTGCCAGCTCCTCGAAGCGGCGGCCCTCGCAAAGCGCTCCGACGACCGCCTCTTCCCCGCCGGCGAGGCGGCAGAGCAGCGCCTGCCAGCCGGCGAGCAGCAGGTCGGCTTCCCTTCCTTCCGCGCGCTTGAGCACCGCCGTGGCTTCGGCAGGCAAGGCGACCACGAGCGTCGACGCAGAGCCGGCCGGCGGCGACCCGGCAGCGGCCGGCAGCAGCCAGGGCAGCGGCGCCCCGCCGGCCAGAGCGCGTTCGCGCCAGAAGCGCAGCCCCGCCGCCGCGGCCGGACCTGCCAGCTCCTCGTGGTGCCATTCGGAGAACTGCAGGTACTGGACGAGGTCGTCGTCGGCCGGCGTCGGCTCCATCCCTTCATAGCCCGCCGCCAACTCGCCGGCCAGGTTCTCCAGGCTGCGCCGGTCGGCGCACAGGGCCGGGAGGCGCAGCCGCAGGAGATGCTCGCCGGCGGCGAGGCGGACGAGCAGCACACGGAGAGGCGGCCCGGCCTGGAGGTCCAGGGAGCTGGAAGCTTCCGCGGCGAGCAGCGTGGCGAGCGCCTCCTCGCGATCCGCCGCGGTGCCAGGCGCCAGATCTTCGTACCGCCATCCGAAACCGGCCTGCGCGCCGACCACCTGCACCGGCAGCTTGAAGCCGCTCGCATGACGGAAGGTGGTGCGCAGGATCTCGTGACGGCGGACGATGCGCTCCAGCGCAGTGGCGAGACCCGACCGGTCGAGATCTCCGCACAGACGCAGGTCGCAACACGCCGTAGCGGCCTCGCCGAGCGTCCAGATCCTCTGCTGCCGCGGCGACAGACGATACCCGGCGACCGGAGCGCTGGCGGGCACACCCGAATCGACCGCCGGCAGGTCGTCCTGGATCATCTCGCCTCCTCTTCCAGCAAGGTGACGGCCTTGGGCTTGACCGCTTTGAAACGATGCACGGCCAGCTCGCTCGGGCGGCGTTGCGCGAGAGCGGCGAGGCAGTCGCTGAGCCGCCCTTCCGGCCGCTCGGTCATCGCGGCGAGCAGGGCCAGGAGCGAGCCAACCAGCTCCTGGATCTCTTCACCGCCGAAGCGGCTGCGGTCGTACATGATCCGCAGCGACAGCTCGCCGCCGGTGGCGGCCACGGTGAGGTCGAGGGCATAGCTCGTAGCCTCCAGCTCGCGCACCTCGGCGATCGCCATACTGCCGCCTGAACGCGTTAACGGACCGCCGGCCGGGTAGTTGTTGAACGCGAAAGTGCTCTCGAACAGGGGCAGCCCGGAAGGGACCTCGCTCCACCGCCGGATCTCGGCGAGCGGCACGTGGGCGTACGACTGCGCCGCGAGCTGCCGCTCCTGCAGCTCGGCGAGCCAGGGCAGCAGAGCCGCCTGCAGGTCGACCTGGGCCCGCACCGGCAGCGTGTTGATGAACATGCCCACCATGTCTCCGCTGCCGGACAGCTCCGGCGGACGGCCCGAGACCACGCCGCCGAAGACCACGTCCAGCGTGCCACCCAGGTCGGAGAGGAGCAGGGCCCAGGCTCCCTGCAGCAGTGTGGCGAGAGTGAGGCGATGCCGCCGCCCGAGCTCTTCCAGCGCGCAGCTCAAGCCGGCCGGCACGGAGGCGAGATGCGCGGTCGTACCGCCAGACCGGCCGGCTGCTGAATCCGACCCGATCTGTACCGGCCGGCGGAAGCCGGCCAGGCGCTGCCGCCAATAGCCCTCGGCCGCGGAGGGATCCTGGTCCGCAAGCCAGGCGATGAAGTCACGATAAGGCCGGACGCGGTCGAGCGCCGCCGGACGGCCCTCGGCGAAGGCGCCGCAGAGAGCGAGGACCTCACGGACCAGGACCGGCACCGACCAGCCGTCGATCACCAGGTGATGGCAGGTCCAGACCAGCCAGCAGCTCCCCTCCCCAATCCGCGCCAGCGCCAGGCGTGCCAGGGGCGGCCGTGCCGGATCGAAGCCGCGGCGGCGATCCTCGGCGAGAAGGCCGTCCAATCTCGCCGGTTGCTCGGCCGCCGGGGCGCCGCTCCAGTCGAGCCGCTCGACCGGCGCTGCGACCCGCCGACGCACGACCTGCAACGGCTCGTCGGCGGCCTGCCAGGAGAAGCCGGTGCGCAGCACCGCGTGGCGGGCCACCACCTCCTGCCAGGCGTGGGCGAAGGACTCCTCGTCGAGCGCCCCTTCGAGACGGCAGGCCATCTGGTAGACATAGGCGCCGGACTGCGGCGCCGAAACGGCATGAAACAGCAACCCCTGCTGGGCCGGCGCAAGGGGATAGATGTCCTCAATGTCGCGATCGTTCCCCGCCAGCAGGTCCACCGTACGCTGGTCGAGGCGCGCTAGCGGGAAGTCCGAGGGGGTGAAGGCGGCGGTTTCCGTCGCGCGCCCCAGCTCGATCACGGCTTGCAGGAAGCGCAGGCTCTCCGCGGCCACGCGCTCGATCGTGGCGCGGCGGTGGCCAGCCCCAAAAGTCCATGCCATCTGCAGCCGCCCGCCGGAGACGCTGCTGTCGAGCACAAGCCGGTGAGACCGCCGCTGCCGCTGGCTGCGCGGGGGGCCGGCCGATTCCCGAGCCGGCTGGAGCAGCGCATCCGTGTCGAGGGCGCGGTCGAGCTGCCCCAGGTAGTTGAAGGCGATCTCGGGGCCGCGGCGCGGCAGCCCGGCCGCAGCCTCGCCGGCCAGGAAACGCAACAGACCGTAGCCCACGCCGCCGCGCGGCACGGCGCGGAGCTGCTCCTTGACCCGCTTCAGTGCCGCGAGCGGGTCGACCGCCGCGCCCAAGTCGAGCTCCACCGGGTAGATCGCGGTGAACCAGCCGACGGTACGCGACAGGTCCATCTCCTTCTCCAACTCCTCGCGGCCGTGCCCCTCGAGGTCGAGGAGCACCCGGCGCGAGCCGGTCCAGCCGGCCAGGGCCAGCGCGACGCAGGTCACCAACACCTCCTGGATGCCGCTGCGGAAGCCGGCGAGCGTGCCGCGCAGCAGGGCTTCGGTCTCCTCCTCCGTCAGGGTCGTCAGGACCTGCGCGGACCCTGCCTCGACATCGGGCGCGGCCGGATCGTCGAGCGGCAGGGGCGGCGCAAGGCCGGGCAGAGCGGCCGTCCACGCCGCGAGCTCCCGAAGCGCCCCGGACCGCGCCTCCCCGGCGAGATTCTCGGCCCATCGCTTGTACGAGGTCGTCTTCGTCGGTAATCGAACGGGCTGCCGAGAGCCGGCCTGCTCGTAAGCGGCTTGCAGATCTTCGAGGAGGATGCGCCACGAGACGCCGTCGACCACCAGGTGGTGGGCGGCGAGCAGCAGGCGGCCCGGACGATCCTCGCCGAGATCGAACAGCATCGCGCGCAGCAGGGGGCCCGCGGTGAGGTCGAAGTTCGCCTGCGCGGCGGCGCACGCGCCTTCGATCATGCCCCGGAACGCCGGCTCCGGCAGAGCCGCAAGGTCGATCCACGTCCAGGGCGCGCGGCCGTCCGGCTCGACCGCACATTGCCGCCAGCCATCCTCCGTGTTGTGAAACCGCAGGCGCAGGGCATCGTGATGGACGAGCAGAGTCGCAATTGCGGTCTCCAGCCGCGCGGCGTCGGGCCGGGTCCGCACCGCCAGCAGCAAGGCCTGGTTGTGGTGGTGCGGATCGGCGGGATCGCCGGCGAAGAAGCGCTGCTGGATTGGCGTCAGAGGCACTTCTCCGGTCACCGGACCCTGCTCGGCGGTCACCGGCCTCGCCGACCCTGCGACCGCCGCCAGCTCGGCGATCGTCTGGCGTTCGAACAGTTGTCTGGGCGTCAAAGAAAGCCCTGCACGGCTCGCGCGGGCGACCACCTGGATAGCGACGATCGAGTCGCCTCCGAGCTCGAAGAAGTTGTCGTGGATCCCCGGCTGCGGAATACCCAGCAGATCGGCCCAGATCGCAGCCAGCAACGCTTCCGCCGGCTGGCGCGGCGAGGTGTCGGCAGCCAGCGGCTGCGGCTCCTGACGCGGGTCGGGCAGCGACTTACGGTCCAGCTTGCCGCTGGGAGTCCGCGGCAGCCGGTCGAGAAGAACGAAGGCCGCGGGCACCATGTAGTCTGGCAGGCGATCGAGCAGGAACCGGCGCAGCTCGGCGACGGCGAGCTCCCGCCCCGCCGCCGGCACCAGGTAGGCGACGAGCAGCATGCGCTCGGGACCTTCCCGGCGCGCCGCGACCGCGACCTCCCCTACCGCCGGATGGTTGGCGCAGGCCGCCTCGACCTCCCCCAGCTCGATCCGGAAGCCGCGGACCTTCACCTGCTGATCGATGCGCCCCAGGAAGTCGAGGTCCCCGTCGGGCCGGTAGCGCGCCAGGTCCCCCGATCGATAGAGCCGAGCCCCGGGCGTGCGGCCGAAGGGATCGGGGACGAACCTCTCGGCGGTCAGCTCGGGCCGGCCCAGGTAACCCAGAGCGACGCCGGCTCCTCCGATGTACATCTCCCCCGGCGCTCCAATCGGAACAAGATGGAGGAACGGATCGAGCAGGTCGAGGCTCAGGTCCGCCAGGGCGGTGCCGAGCGGGCTCCGGTGTGCCTGCGCGAGGTCGGCCGCGGCCACACGGCGGAAGGTGACATGCACGGTGGTCTCCGTGATGCCATACATGTTGATCAGGGCCGGAGCCGCATCGCCATGGCGGGCCAGCCAGGGGGCGAGACCAGCGAGGTCCAGCGCCTCTCCGCCGAAAATCACCCAGCGCAGGCGCAGGGCTGTCCGCTGCGCGGATGCCGCCTGCTCTGCGGCTTGGACGAGCTGGCGGAACGCCGAGGGGGTCTGGTTGAGCACCGTCACCCCTTCCCTAGCCAGCAGCTCGTAGAAAGCATCCGGCGAGCGGCTGACCCAATACGGCACGATCACCAGACGGCCGCCGTGGAGGAAGGCTCCCCAGAGCTCCCAGACCGAGAAGTCGAAGGCGTAGGAGTGGAACAGCGTCCAGACGTCGTGCGCATCGAATCCGAACCGCCCGGCGGTTGCCGCGAACAGGCGTGCCACGTTGCGATGGCTGATCAGGCATCCCTTCGGGTGGCCGGTCGAGCCGGAGGTGTAGATCACGTAGGCCGGGCTCCCGTCCGGCACCAAAACCGCGGGCCGCACCGCCGGCTGACGTGCGATGGCCTCCCTTTCGGCGTCGAGGTCGATCACCCGCGCCGGCGTCTCCGGCAGGTGCTGCCGCAGGTCCGACCGGGTGAGCAGCACGGAGACTCCGGCGTCCTCCAGCACGGTGGCCAGCCGTTCCCTCGGATAAGCCGGATCGAGCGGCACGTAGGCGCCGCCGGCCTTGAGCACCGCGAGCACGGCGACAGGCAGCTCCAGCGAGCGGTCCAGGTACAGGCCGACCAGGTCGCCGGCGCCGATGAGCCTGCGCAGGTAGCCCGCCAGCCGGTTGGCACGCTCTTCCAGCTCCCGGTAGCTCAAGCGCTCCGCCGCACACAAGACCGCCACGGCCTCCGGATCGCGGTCCACCCGAGCGGCAAACAGCTCGTGCAGGAGGGCCTCCGGGCCGCCCACGGAGGCCGGAGCATTCCACTCCAGGAGGAGCTGCTGGCGTTCCGCCGCGGCAAGCAGGGGGAGATCCCAAATCCCGCGAGAGGGGTCCGCGACCGCCGCGCCCAGCAGATTGACCAGGTGTCCGATCAGTCGCTCGACCGTCGCCGGCTCGAAGAGGTCACGGCTGTGCTCCAGGGCGCCCGCGACCTCGCCTCCCGCCTCCACCAGGCCCAGGGTGAGGTCGAACTTGGCCGTCGCGACCCCGGCGTCCAGAGGGCGCAGATCGAGGCCCGGCAGTTGCGCCGCGCCGACCGGCAGGTTCTGGAGCACCGTCACCACCTGGACCAGGGGGGAGTGGGCCAGGTCGCGCTCGGGCCGTAGCTCCTCGACCAGCTTCTCGAACGGCACGTCGCCGTGGCTCAGGGCGGCCAGCGCGGTCCGCCGCACGCGCCTGAGCAGCTCGCGGAAGCTCGGCTGGCCGGAGAGGTCCGCTCGCAGCACCAGCGTGTTGGCGAACAGGCCGATCACCTCGTCGGTCCCGAAGCGGTCGCGCTGCGCCGTCACCGCTCCGAGCAACAGGTCGTCGCGGTTGGCGTGGCGTGCGAGCAGCGCCGCGAAACCGGCGGCAAGCGCCATGAACAGAGTGGCGCCCGATCCCTGGGCGAGTTGGCGAAGGCCCCGCCTCAGGGGCTCGCCAAGGTGCACCGGGCGCCGTCCGCCGCGGTGCGAGCCGGACGCCGGCCGGGGGTGGTCGGCCGGCAGCTCGAGCACGACCGGCGCGCCGGCGAGCTCTTCGCGCCAGAAGGCAAGCCGCCGTTCCAGAGCAGTGCCGGAGAGCCACGAGCGCTGCCAGGCCGCATAGTCGGCGTACTGCACCGGCAGCGCGGGGAGCCGCGGCGCCCGCGCTTCGCGCAGGCCCTGATAGAGCTCGGCGAGGTCGCGCACCAGGAGGCCCATCGACCATCCGTCGGCGACGATGTGGTGGATGGCGAGGAGGACGACGTGCTCGGCAGCGCCGAGGCGCAGCACCGCCGTGCGCAGCAGCGGCCCGCGGGTCAGATCGAACGGACGCTGTGCCTCGGCGGCGGTGAGCCGCTGGACCTCTCTGTCGCGCCGGTCCGGCGCCAGCCCCTGCAGGTCGACGAGCGGCAGGTCCGGGGCCCATGGAGGCCCGGGCTGTTGAAAGCCGCGCCCCTCCTCCACACCGAAGGTGGTACGCAGCACCTCGTGGCGCTCCACCAAGGCGGCCAGAGCCCGCCGCAGACTGCGCAGGTCGAGATCGCCCACGGCCTCGACGGCATGCGAGAGGTTGTAGCTCGTGCTCGCCGGATCGAGCTGAGCGAGGAACCACAGCCCTTCCTGGGCGAAGGAGAGAGGCCAGCGCTCGCCGCCGCCCGGCCGGCGCGCCAGCGGGCGCAGAGGCGGCGCGTCCGGAGCCGACGCGACGGCGATCTCCCGCGCCTGAGCCTCCACCGTCGGGGCCTCGAAGACGCGGGCCACAGGCAGCTCGACACCGAAATGCTCGCGCACCCGCGCGACCACCTGCGCGGCCAGCAGCGAGTGCCCGCCCACGGCGAAGAAATTCTCGTCGACGCCAACGCCGGGGCGCCCGAGCACCGCCTCCCAGATGCCGGCCAGGATCTCCTCCGTGGGCGTGCGCGGCGACCGCAATCCTACTCCGGAGCCCGGCCGTTCCGGCGCCGGCAGGGCACGGCGGTCCACCTTGCCATTCGGCGTCCGCGGCAGGGCGTCGAGGACGACGACCTCGGGCAGCATGACCGCCGGCAGCCTGCCCGCGAGAGCAGCGCGCACCGCCACCGCGGCGACCGGCGCACCGCCGCCCGCGACGTAGGCCACGAGCCGCCGTTCGCTCCCCTCTCCTTGCGCTACCGCCACCGCCTCACGGACTCCGGGGCAGGCCGCGAGCGCCGCCTCGATCTCGCCGAGCTCGATGCGGTGCCCCCGCAGCTTGACCTGGTGGTCACGTCGTCCGGCGAAGGCGAGCGTCCCGTCGGGACGCCAGCGCGCCATATCGCCGGTGCGGTAGAGACGTGCTCCTGGACGCTGGCTGAAAGAGTCTGGCACGAAGCGCTCGGCAGTCAGATCCGGGCGGCCCAGATAGCCACGGGCCACGCCGTCCCCGCCGATGACCAGCTCACCGCGGAGGCCGACCGGGAGGGACGAGAGATCCGCGTCCACGACGTGGACCTCGGTGTTGGCGATTGGCCGGCCGATGGAAACCGGACGATCCGCCGATGCCGGCTCGACGCGCGCCACGGTCGACCATACCGTCGTCTCGGTCGGTCCGTAGAGGTTCCAGGCGGGCCCCCGGCGCGCCAGGGCCTCGGCAAGGGCAGGCCCCAGCTCCTCGCCGCCGCACAGCGCCATGCCGGCGGACGCGCCGGGCCAGCCGGCGGCGGTCAGCAGGGCCCAGGTGGCGGGCGTCGCCTGCAGCACTGTGGCCTGGGCGCGCTCCCAGGCCGCAGCCAGGAGCCGGCCGTCCATCGCCTCCTCGCGCGACGCCAGGACGATCCGGGCGCCGACGGCGAGCGGCAGGTAGAGCTCGAGCGCGGTGATATCGAAGGACGGCGAGGTCACCGCGAGCAGCCGGTCTTTCGCATCGAGACCGGGCCGGCGGCGCATCGAGCCGAGGAAGTTGGCGAGAGAGCCATGGCAGACCTCGACCCCTTTGGGACGGCCGGTCGAGCCCGAGGTGTAGATCACATAAGCCCGGTCGTCCGGGGAGGGACCGCAGCCCCGGCTCTCCTCCGGCTCAGGCGTGGCATCGTCGCGGTCGAGGTCCAGCAGTGCGGCGCCGGAGCCTGCGAACCGGGATGCGAGCGCCTCCTCCGTCACCACGATCGCGGCGCCCGAGTCGTCCAGCATGAGCTGCAGGCGCTCCGGCGGGTGGGAGGGATCGAGAGGCAGGTATGCGCCGCCGGCCTTGAGCACGCCGAGAAGAGCCAGGGGGAGCCGCGGCGACCGTTCGAGGCAGACCCCGACGATCCCCACATGGGCTCCGGCGCCGGCGCCCAGCGCCCGCAGACGGCCGGCCAGGCGCGCCGCGCGGCGGTCGAGCTCGCTATAGGTCAGACAGAGGCCGGCCAGCTCGATCGCCACCCGGTCGGGCTCGCTCGCGGCGAGCGCCTCAAATGCCTGCGGCATCGGCAGGGGCACCGCACGGCCGCCGGTGTCGTTCCACTCCCACGCGATCTGCTGCCGCTCGGCGGCGGAGAGGAGCAGCAGCTCGCGCACCGGGCGCTCCGGATCGGACGCCGCGGCGGCCAGGACGCTCCCCAGGTGGCCGACCGCACGCCGGACCGTCGCCCGATCGAACAGATCGGTGGCGTATTCAAGGGTCCCCTGGATCCTCTCACCGGCGGCGAACGCCCACAGCGTCCACTCGAAACGGGCGACCGCGGCCCCCACGGGCTCGGAGGCCAGGAGCAGGCCCGGGATCCCGGGGGTCTCCGGCGGCACCCGCTCCAGCACGAGCATGGCCTGGAACAGGGGGGACCGGCTGAGGTCACGCTCCGGCCGCAGCTCCTCCACCAGACGCTCGAAGGGCAGCTCCTGGTGCGCGTACGCCCCGAGCGCGGCCTCTCGCACACGCGCCAGGAAGCCGGTGAACGACGGCGCGTCGCCCACGGCGGCGCGCAGAACCAGCATATTGACGAAGCAGCCGATGAGCCCTTCCGTCTCTGGGTGTACCCGGCCGGCAACGGCGGTGCCCAGCAGCACCTCTTCCTGATCCGCGTACCGCGCCAGCAGCACCTGAAACGCTGCGACGAGGACCATGAACAGCGTCGCGCCGTGGCGCCGCGCCCCTTCTTCGAGCGCGAGTGACAGAACCGGGGAGAGCGCCCATGGCTCTTCGGCGCCACGGTAGCTCGGGATCGGCGGACGCGGCCGGTCAGTCGGCAAGTCGAGAGAAGATGGGGCTCCGGAAAGCCGGTCGCGCCAGTAGTCGAGCTCGCGGTCGAGCGCTTCACCGGTCAGCAGGTGCCGCTGCCACCTGGCGAAGTCGGCGTACTGGACCGGCAGATCGGGGAGGGGGGACGGCCTCCCCGCAACAAAGGCGCCATAGAGCGCTGCCGCCTCGCGGATCAGGATCTGCAGCGAGAAGCCGTCGCTCGCGATGTGGTGGACGGTGAGCAGGAGGAGGTGCTCCGCTTCTGCCAGCCGCACGACGGTCGTGCGCAGCACCGGCCCGCGCGCCAAGTCAAATCCGGAGAGCGCCTCCCGCCGGGCGAGGCGCCGCGCCTCCGGCTCGCGCTGGCCCGGAGCAAGCCCGCTCAGATCTACCAGCGGCAGGCTGCGGCCGGGCTGCAGGATTCGTTGCACCGGCCGCCCCGCGACCTCGGGATAGGCGGTGCGCAGCACCTCGTGGCGGCGGACGACCTCCCCGAGGCTTGCCTCCAGGGCGCATACGTCCAGCGCACCGGAGAGACGCAGGGCGATGGGGACGTTGTAGACCGGCGGCCCCGCCTGCAGCCGGTCGAGGAACCAGAGCCGTTCCTGGGCGAAGGAGAGGGGCAGCTCTCCCTCCCTGCCGGCCGGCACGAGGGGTGGCACCGGGCCGATCTGCTGCCGCAGGTGTGCTTCGATCTGGCCCGCGAGCCCCCCTACCGTCGGTGTTTCGAACAGTTGGTTGACCGGTAGCCTGATTCCGAAGATCTGGCTCAAGCGGAACATCACCTGCGTGGCCAGCAGCGAGTGGCCGCCGATCTGGAAGAAGTCGTCGTCGGCCCCGACCCGCCCCCGGCCCAATACCTCGCACCAGACGCCTGCCACCATCTCTTCGACCGGACTCAGCTCATGAGCCGCGGCGCCCCCGGTGCCGCCCACCTCGTCCGGCGGCGGCAGCGCCCGCCGGTCGACCTTGCCGTTGGGGGTCAGTGGCATGGACTCCAGCCACACCCATGCCGCAGGCAGCATGTAGTCCGGCAGCTTCCGTCCCAGGTGCTCGCGCAGAAGGCCGGCCTCCCGCGCCCCGCCATCCGCTCCTACCACGTAGGCCACGAGCCTCCGGTCGCCCGGCACGTCCTCGCGCGCCAGCACGACCGCCTCCCGCACGGCCGCGTGCTGTCCCAGCACCGCTTCGATCTCCTCCAGCTCGATGCGGAAGCCGCGGACCTTCACCTGCCGGTCGATCCGGCCCAGGTACTCGAGCTCTCCATCCCAGCGCAGGAGCGCCAGGTCTCCGGAGCGGTAGAGCCGCCCACCGGGCGCGCCTCCAAACGGATCGGGGACGAACCTCTCCGCCGTCAGCGAGGGCTGGCCGAGATAGCCGCGCGCCAGGCCGGCGCCGCCGATCAGGAGCTCTCCCGCCACACCGGCCGGGACGATGCGGCCACGGGGGTTGACCAGATAGATCTGCGTATTGGCGATCGGCTTGCCAATGGGCACGTTGCTGGCGATTGGGGCTCCGGCCGGGAGCTCATAGACGCAACATCCCACGACGGTCTCGGTGGGCCCGTATTCGTTGACGATCCGGACCGCGGTAGGTGCGGCGCCCCAGGGCCGGACGGTTTCGCCGCGGAACGCCTCGCCGCCGACGACGAGCACCCGCGTCGCGGTGGCGAAAGCCTCCGGTGGCAGCAGGCGGTTGAGGACCTCCAGATGGGCCGGCGTCGCCTTGACGAGGGCGAAAGGCTCGCCCGCGGCCAGCGGCTCGACGAGCGCTCCCGGCCCCTCCTCCGGAATCACAACCACCGGAACGCCTGCGAGCAGCGGCCCAAACAGGCTCGTCACCGTCAGATCGAAGCCGAGCGGCGAATGCAGGGGCGCCCCACGGCCGCTACCGTCCAAGTAGGCCTCGCAAGCCCACGTAAGATAGTTGCAGAGCCCCTGGTGAGTGACCATCACCCCCTTGGGAACACCGGTCGAGCCAGAGGTGTAGAGGACGTAGGCAAGGCTTTCCGGGACGGCTCCGCCGCCCGCGCCTCCGGTACCCTCTGCCGCCTGCTCGAGGGCCACATCGAGGTCCACGACCTCCACTCCGCCGTCCGGCAGCGCCGCGAGCAACCGGAGCTCCGCCAGCAGCAGGGCCGCCCGGCTCTGCTCCAGCACGAAGGAGATGCGCTCCGCCGGGGAAGTCGGGTCGACCGGCACGTAGGCGCCACCGGCCTCGAGAATGCCGAGCACGGCGATCAGCATCTCCGGCGAGCGCGCGGCGGCGAGCGCCACCGGCACGTCCGGACCGACAGAGCGGCCGCGCAGCCAGCGGGCGAGCCAGCCGGCGCGGCGGCCGAGCTCCCGGAAGGTCAGGCGCTCCTCGCCACCGACCACGGCGATTGCGTCCGGCGTGCGCGCGACCTGCTCTGCGAAGAGGTGATGGACGCACCGCCCCTGCGGCGAGGGCGACTGCGTGGAGTTGAAGCCCACCAGCAGCGCCTGCCGCTCGGCGTCGCCGACCGCCTCCAGGTCGTCGAGGCGAGCCTCGGGATCCGCCGCAGTGCTGCGCAGCACGGCGAGAAGCCGGCCGGCCAGACGCTCCATGTCGCCGGCCGCAAAGAGGCTGCCGTCGAACCAGAAGCTCGGCTGTGAATGCACCCTGTCGCTCGCGGCAGGCGAGCTTGACCTCGAACGGCTCGAAACAGGCATCGCGGTGGAAGAGCGAAAAATCGACCCCTGCAGCGGCGAACGGCTCGGGCTCCTCCTGCCACTCGAAGGCCGCGGCCACCGGCGGCTCGCCGGCGCCGTCCGCGGCCTCCTGCCGGGCGAAGAGCTCCTCCCAGCGGACGGCCAGCTTCCCGGCGTCGCGAAGCTGGCGGACCAGAGCGGAGAACGGGCCGCTGCCGTCGAGGGTGCAACGCAGCGGCAGGAACCGCGCGAAGAGGCCGAGGGCGTCCTGCAGCTCCTCGTCCTTCCTGCCTTCGCAGAGGCGCGCTACGACGAGCTGCGGCCGGCCGGTGAGCCGCCAGAGCAGCGCCAGCCAGCCGGCCATGAGGACGTCGGCCGGCGCGGCGCGGCACGTCGCGGCCAGACCGCGCAACCGTGCGGTGAGGCCGGGGTCGAGCGGCACGGTAACGCCGGTGGGAGAGAAGACGCCCCCCGCCCGGCGCTCGCCGAAGGGGATGGCGGGCGGCGGAGACGCGGCCAGATCCTGCTCGTCCCAATATCTGGCGCCGCGGGCCTCCTCGGGATCCAGCTCGTAGAGCCATTCGGAGAACTGGACGTACTGGACCGGCTCCTCCGGCTCGGGTCCGCCGTCCAGGCAGACCGCGTACAACCGTCCGAGCTCGCGCATCAGGTTGGCGAGCGTGCGGCCGTCCGCACACAGTGCGGGCAAGCCGACCAGCAGAGCGTGACGGCCGGCCGACAGCCGGACGAGCACCCCGTCGACGGCGCGCCCGCTCTCCAGATCGCGGCCCGTGCCGGCCTGGGCGCGCAGCAGCTCGCCGAGCCGGGCCTGTCGCTCCGGCTCCGGATCGGCGCTCAGGTCGACCGCGCGCCAGCGCGGTGCGTCTCCTGCGGCGATGACCTGCAGGGGGAAGCGGATTCCGGGCTGACGCAGGAACGCCGTACGCAGGATCTGATGGCGCTCGACAAGGGCGGCGAACGCCCTGGCAAGCCCGTCCGGGCTCACCTCCCCCTCGATCAGGATCCCGCACTGGCTGCACAAGGCCGGACCGCCGGCAGTCCGCGCCCACAGGCGCTTCTGCTGCGGCGAGAGCCGGTAGCCCTCGATCTCCATGCTCATCCCCTATCCGCGCCCCGGCTCACGAGCACTCGACCTCGTCGAAACTCATCATGTCGCCCATCACCACCATGATCTTGCGCTCACCGGCGAAGGCGTTGCGGCCGTGGGCGGCCAGCAGGTTGTCGACCAGCATCACGTCGCCGCGCTGCCAGGGGAAGCTGACCTCCAGGCCCCGGTAGACGTCCAGAATCTCCCGCATCTCCGCGTCCTCGATCGGCGAGCCGTCCCCGTAGTAGCAGGCCCTGGGAAAGTCCTCCTCCGCAAAGAGCGTCGAGATGGATTCGCGGGTGGCCGGATCGAGGCAGGAGACATGCCAGTGCTGGGCCTGGTTGAACCACACCATCTCGCCGGTCAGGGGATGTTTCACCACCGCCGGTCTGACGCAACGCGTGCGCAGGCGGTCGCCGTCCTTCCACTCGGCCTCGAGCCGGTTGTCACGGCAGACCTGCTCCACCCTGGCCTTGTCGTCGGTCTGGAACACCGTCTGCCAGTCGAGCCCGAGCCCGCCGCCATAGTTGCGCACATACATCACTTTCCGGGAAGCGAACTTCTCTCGCAGGGCCGGGCTGATGCGCTGGTAGACCTGGCGGCTGTCGACGACCGGCGTCTCGCCGCCGGTGTCGGCGGGCCGCGCACAGCCGAACCAGATCTTGCGCGGCCAACGATGGTTGAAGGAGTTCTCGTTGTGCCACAGGAGCTGCTTTTCGGGCGGATAGAAGACCGGCGTATAGACGTTGCCGCTGACTGAGGTCCTGGGGTGCTCGCCGTTTTCGCTGAAGAACTCGCGGCAGATGGCCCCCGCGAAGCGCTCGAACACCGGCGGCGAGTCGATCTCGAAACCGCGGAAGAGGACCGCCCCATGCTGCGTCAGCTTGTCTTCGAGGAGCTGTCCGTTGTGCGCGGCCCAGTCGGCCAGGTCCACGTTCTCGGCCGCCGGTTGCACGACCAGCGGCAGCCCCTTGTCGCCGTGCGGCTCCAGCGACACGACCGGCCGCTGCGAGAGGTTGACCGCTTTCGGCTTGATGGATTTGAACTTGCTGGGTCCCTGTTGCATCGTTGTCTCCTTGGCTCTGGTTTCCAGGTCCACGTTTTCGAGCTCGGCGCCGAGGGCGCTGAGCCGGGTCGTCGGCTCGGCGACCGCGCGCTCGAGCGACCTGACGAAGAACCTGATCATCCGGTCGATCGTCGCCGGCAGGAACAGGTCGCGCGCATATTGAAGAGTGCATCGCAGGTCCTGGCCGCGCTCCCAGACGAAGAGGATGAGGTCCAGTTGCGTGATCCCATACTCCAGGTCGAGGGCGCTCACGCGCAGGCCCGGCCCGTCCCCTTCCTCCGGAGGCCGGTCGTCCCCCGGGGCTGCCTGCAGGACGAGCTTGACCTGGAAGAAAGGCTGCCGGCCGGGGCGCCGCGGCGGCTTGAGGGCTTCCACCAGGTGCTGGAAGGGGATGCCCTGATGATCGAACGCCTCGAGCGCGATGGCGCGGGTCCGCTGCAGCAGCTCGGCAAACGTGGGATCGCCGCCGAGGTCCAGGCGCAGGACGAGCTGATTGACGAAGAATCCGATCAGCCCTTCGATCTCCGGACGGCTGCGTTCCGCCACATCGGTCCCGATTGCGACGTCGTTCTGGCCGGAGAGCACGTGGAGCAATGCACCGTAGGCAGCGAGCAGGGTCATGAACAGGGTGGTCCCCTGCTGCGCGCCCAGGGCCCTCACCTCCCGGGCGAGCGCGGGCAGCAGGTCGAAGCTCCTGCTGGCGCCGCGGAACGTGGCGCGCTGCGGACGCGGGCGATCGGCCGGGAGCTCGAGGGAGGCGGAGCCGGCGAGCCGCCGCGTCCAGTAGGCGAGACGCTGCGCCGCGGCGTCCCCCTGCAGCCACCGGCGCTGCCACACCGCGAAATCGGCGTACTGCAAGGGCAGCTCCGGCAGCGGCGAGGGGCGACCGGCCGTGAACGCGGCATAGAGCGTCGCGACCTCGCGCACCAGCAGAGCCATCGACCAGCCGTCGCTGGCGATGTGCGCAATGGTGAACAGCAGCACGTGCTCCTCGGCGTCCAGCCGTAGCAGGACCGCGCGCAGCAGCGGTTCGCTGCCGAGGCGGAAGGGATAGAGCCCTGCCGCCAGCGCCTGCCGCTCGACCTCCTCGCTCCGGCCGCTCGCGGGCAGCCGCCGCAGGTCGATAACCGGGATCGCCACACGCAGGGAGCCGGCGATCACCTGGCGCGCCCGCCCGCCGGCCTCCGGAAAGGTCGTCCTCAGAGCCTCGTGGCGCCGCACCACCTCGTTCAGGCTGCGCGCGAGCACCGCCATATTGAACGGTCCTGCGAGGCGCACCGCGCTGGGGATGTTGTAGACGGCGCTGCCATCGGCCAACTGATCGAGGAACCACAGCCTCTCCTGGGCGTAGGAGAGAGGCAGGTCGCGGTCGCGCGGGACCGGCACCGGTCCGTCGTCGGACGGGGCGGCGGCGGCCGCAGCGGCGAGCTCGCCGAGCGTCTGCTGCTGGAAGACCTGGCTCGCGGTCAGATGGAGCCCTGCGCGCGCCGCCCTGCCGACCACCTGGAGGCTCAGGACCGAATCGCCGCCGAGCGCGAAGAAGTTGTCGGCGGAGCCCACCCGTTCGGCGCCCAGGGAGCTCGCGCCAGATCTCGGCCAGCGCCTGCTCGGCCGAAGTTGCGGGGGGCACGAACGAGCCGGCGGGCCGCAGCTCGGGCGCCGGCAGGGCGGCTCTGTCCACCTTGCCGTTGCCGGTGAGCGGCAGCAGCGGCAGATGGATGAACGCGGCCGGGACCATATAGGCAGGCAGGCAGGCGGCGAGAAAGCTCTTGAGGTCGTCCGTATCCACAGGCGTGCCGGCATCGGCCGCCACCACATATCCGACCAGCCGCTGGCGGGTGCGCTCGCCTGCCGCGACCACGGCGCAGGCAGCGACCGACGGGTGCCGGGCGAGCGCCGCCTCGATCTCTCCGAGCTCAATGCGGAAACCCTGGATCTTGACCTGCGCGTCCTCGCGTCCGAGCAGCTCGATCTTGCCGTCGGGGAGCCACCGCCCCAGGTCCCCCGTCCGGTAGAGCCGCTCGCCGGTACGCGGATGCCGGACGAAAGCCGCCTCCGTCTTCGCCTCGTCCTGCCAGTAGCCGCGCGCCACTCCGGCCCCGCCGATGTAGAGCTCCCCCACCGCCCAGACCGGCCGCGGCTGTCGCCTGCCGTCGAGCACATGGAGCTGCTGGCCCTCCATCGGACGGCCATAGGGGATGCTCGACCAGGCCGGATCGACATCGCCGATCGGATAGAGGACCGACCAGATGGCGGCTTCCGTGGCACCTCCCAGGCTGACCACCTGGACTCCGCCGGGCGCCGCCGCCCGCACCCGGTCGGGCAGGCTGACGGGGATCCAGTCGCCGGAGAGCAGCACCAGCCGCAGGAGGTCCGGTAGCGGCTCCCCGCGCTGGCCCAGATGCTCGATCAGCATGTCCAGCAGCGCCGGGACCGAATTCCAGACGGTGACGCGCTGGCCGGCCAGCATCTCCGTCCAGCGCGCCGGCTCGCGGGCCGCCGACGGCTCGGGCAGCACGAGTGCGCCGCCGGCCGCGAGCGGTCCGAAGATGTCGTAGACCGAGAGGTCGAAGCTCAAGGACGAGAGCCCGAGGACGCGATCGCCGGGCCCGACGCCGAAGCGCCGGTTGATGTCGAGCACCGTATTGACCGCCGCGCGGTGCTCGATCATCACCCCCTTGGGCGTCCCGGTCGAGCCGGAGGTGAAGATGACGTAGGCCAGATCCTCGGGACGGCCCTCGATCCGCGGCGGCTCGGCCGCGCCCTGCTCCTCCTCTTCGGCGACGGACAGGAGCACGAGGCCCTCCGGCCAGCCGAGTGCCTTCTCCAGCCGGGCCTGGGTGATCGCCAGCGTGCTTTCGGCCAGCAGACTGTGCAGCCGCTCCGGCGGCAGCCCGGCGTCGATCGGCAGATAGGCCGCGCCCGCGCGCAGGATCGCCAGCACGGCGACGACCTGCTCCCAGCCCTTCTCCATCACGACCGCGATCAGTCGGTCACGGCTCACTTCCAGCGCGCAGAGGCGGTGCGCCAGGCAGCTCGCGCGGCGGTCCAATTCTGCATAGGTCAGCACGCGGTCCGTACCGATGACCGCCGGCCGGCCGGCGTGCCGCGCCACCTGGCGTGCGAACAGCGACTCCAGCCGTGCGGGCTCCATCAGTGCTGGCGAGGCAGGGACGGGAAATGGCAGCGGCGGCGCGAGAGGCGACTCCTCCAGCCACGCCTCCTCTCCTGCCGCCAGGCGTTCGAGCAGCACCCGGTAGGCGGCGAACATGTCGTCCAGGAGGCCGGGAGGGAACGCCGCATCCACGGCGTCCCAGTTGTAGAACAGGGTGCCCGCGGACTCGCTGACCTGGTGATCGAGGAGGACCTGCGGCGTCTGTGAGATGCCGTACACCACCTCGCTGCGCGGCAGGTCCCCGACGAACGCCGGCTCCGCGCCGGCACCCGCGTCGAGGTTCAGGATGCTGGTGAACACCACGGGCAGCGCCGGCGCCGGACCGGAACCACGCGACCGCGCCAGCTCGCGCAGGATGCGGACGCCGCTCACGGAGCGGTGCTCCAACGCCTCCCAGAGACGGCCTTGCACGAGACGGGCACGCTCTTCGAACCGGCCGGCTGCCGAGCCGTCCACCGCAAGGAGGAGCACGGAGGTGAAGTCCCCGACCAGCCGGTTGACCTCGGGGTGCAGGGGGAGCCGGTTGAAAATGGTGAGGTTCAAGGTGAACCGCGGGCTCTTGCTCCACGCGGCGAGAGCCTCGCAAAAGGCGGCCGCCAGGACGCCGGACGGGGTGAGCCCGCGCCGGCGCGCCAGCGCCTTGAGCCGGTCCCAAAGCTCCTTCTCGAGGCGAGCCCCGCGGCGCGTGAAACGGGAGCCCGCGGGGAGCGGGCCCGGCCCGTCCTGCGGCAGCTCCGGGGGTCCCGGGAGGTCCGCCAAGCGCTCGCGCCAATACGCGAGCGCGGCCCGGTAGAGCTCGCCCTCCTGGAGCGCCAGCTCGGCGAGGACATACTCGCGGAACGAGATGGCGAGCTCCGGGAGCTGCGCCTCCGGATCCCGGTACAGGCGGGCGAGATCGCTCACCAGGAGCCGCCAGCTCCAGGCGTCGCCGATCAGGAAGTCGAAGCTGATGTGCAGCCGTACCCGGCCGTGGCCCAGCAGGCTCGCCCGCACCTCGAACAGCGGCCAACGATCGCTCGGCAGGACCTGATGGGACATCCGCCGGCGGACCTGCTCCAGGCCGGGCGCGGCGCCGGCCCCATCCCCATCCCAAGTCACTCCGCGCAGGTCGAGCACCCCGATGCGATAGAGAGGCACCTCCGGGAGGATGCGTTGCGTACCGTCCGCCAGGACGATGCCCCGCAGCATCCCGTGGTGCCCGATCAGCCGCACCAGCGCGCGATTCAGCCGGCCCACGTCCAGCCCGAGAGCGTCGATCTCGAGGTAGACGTGAGTCGACACGCCGCCCAGTGCCACGTCCCCGCTGCGGCCGATCCAGTAGGCCTGCTGGAGGTCGGTCAGAGGGAACGGCTCAGACCTGCGGTCGGGGTCCGGGACGAGCCGCGGCAGGAGGCGGGCCGCACCGAGAGCGGAGCCGGGGCCGATGGGCCCCACCGCCGCCCGCTCGGCGACCAGCGCCGCCATCCCCGCGATCGTCGGGCGGGCAAGGAGATCCTGCAACGGGACCTCGACGCCGATCGCCTCACGCAGCCGCGCGACGAGCTGCATGGCGAGCAGCGAATGCCCGCCCAGCTCGAAAAAGTCGTCATGGGCGCCTACCGGCGCAATGCCGAGCAGGCCTTCCCAGACCTCGGCGACCTGCCGTTCCTCCGGGCCGCCCGGCGGTACGTAGGCGGTTTCCAGATCGGGCCTCGCATGCCCGGCCGGCGGCGTGGGCTCGACCGCGGATACGGCTCCGTCCTCGCGCTGCGGTGACGGCTCGGTGCGTAACACCGCGGCCGGCCGCAGATCCACGCAGTAGCGTCGGCGCTCGAACGGATAGGTGGGCAACGGCACGCGCTGCCGCTGCTCGCAGCGATAGAAGCCGTCCCAATCCACGGCGGCCCCGGCGAGCCAGAGCCGGCCGACGGCGGTGAGCAGCAGCGCGGAGTCGTCTTCCTGCTCGCGCGGGCGACGCAGGGACGAGATCGCGATCGCTCCCTGCGCGGCCCGCGGATGCTGCCGGGCGATGGTGCTCAGAGCGTTGCCCGGCCCGACCTCGAGGAGGATCCGGTCGGGCTCCTCCAGCACCGCATCCAGGCAGTCCCCGAAACGGACGGTCTCCCGCAGGTGCCGTCCCCAGTAGGCCGGGCTGGTCGCGTCCTCGTCTGCCATCAGCCGGCCGGTGACGTTGGAGGCAAAGGGTATCCGGGACGCCGCGAGCCGCTCTGCCGCGATCGCATCCACGAACGGCCGCATCGCCGGCTCCATCATGGCCGAGTGGAAAGCGTGGGAGGTGTGGAGATGCCGGCAGGCGACCCCGCCGGCGGCGAGCTCGGCCTCCGCGGCACCGATCGCCTCCGCCGCGCCGGAGATCACACAGAGGGCCGGTCCGTTGACGGCCGCGAGCGCCAGATCCTCTCCCAACCGCAGACGCCGGCGGAGCTCCTCTTCGGCCAGCGGCACAGCCAGCATGACCCCCGGCGGCTGGCGCTGCATCAGGCGGCCGCGCAACGCCGTCAGGCGGAGCGCATCCTCCAGCGAGAAGACATCAGCCAAGCAGGCCGCCACCAGCTCGCCCACGCTGTGCCCCACCATCGCTGCCGGACGGATCCCCCACTCCATCCACAGTTGGGCCAGCGAGTGCTCCACGGCGAAGAGCGCAGGCTGCGCGAGCTCGCTCCGCCGCAGGCGGGCCTCGGCGTCCGCAGTCCTTCCCGCCGGCGGATAGAGGATGTCCCGCAGGTCGACGTCCAGCACCGGAGCGAGCAGCTCCGCGCAACGGTCGATCCCAGCGCGGAAGGTCGGCTCGCTCGCGTAGAGGGCACGGCCCATGCCGACGTGCTGGCTCCCCTGTCCGGGGAAGAGGAAGACGACGGGGCGGGAGGACGCGCCGCTCATCCGGCTCCCGACCCGGGCCGGGTCCTGCGTGCGCAGGGCGGCGACGGCGCCGCTCGCGTCCTCGGCGAGCGCGAAGCGCCGGTGCGGGAACCGCCGGCGACCGGTCTGCAGGGTGAACGCCACATCCGGCAGGCTCGCGTCCGTTTGGCTCTCCAGTTGATCGGCCAAGTGCGCGGTGAGGTGCTCCAGCGCCGGGGCTGTCCGGGCCGAGAGCACCAGCAGCTGATGGCGCCGCGAGGGGGTGGGCACCGGCGCCGGGGGCGCCTCCTCCAGCACCACATGGGCGTTGGTGCCGCCGATGCCGAAAGAGCTGACGCCGGCGCGCCTCGGCGATCCGGTGGCGGGCCAGCGGGCGAGGGTGGTGTTGACGTAGAAAGGGCTCTCGGCAAAGGCGATCGCGGGGTTCGGCGCTTCGAAGTGTAGGCTCGGCGGGATCTCTTTGTGATGGAGCGCCAGCACGGTCTTGATCAGGCCGGCAACGCCGGCCGCGGCATCGAGGTGCCCGAAATTGGTCTTGGCCGAGCCGATCGCGCAGAAGCCTGTCGCCGTACCACCGGCGGCGCGGAAGGCCTCGGTCAGGGCAGCGAACTCGATGGGGTCTCCCAACGGGGTCGCGGTGCCATGGGCTTCCACATAGGTGATCGTGGCGGGATCGACACCGGCCACGGCCTGAGCCATGCGGATGACCTTGGCCTGGCCCTCGATGCTGGGCGCCGTGTAGCCGATCTTGTGAGCGCCGTCGTTGTTGACGGCCGAGCCCCGGATCACCGCGAGGAGGTGATCCCCTTCGGCCAGCGCGTCAGCGAGCCGCTTGAGAACGACGACCCCCACGCCGGCGCCACTGATCGTGCCTTGCGCTCCAGCGTCGAATGCGCGGCAGTGCCCGTCGGGAGAGTTGATCCCGCCCTCGCGGTAGACATACCCGTTCGTCTGCGGCAGCTTGATGGCGACACCGCCGGCCAGCGCCAGGTCGCATTCGCCGGCGAGCAGCGCCTGGCAGGCGAGGTGCACCGCCACCAGAGAGGTCGAGCAGGCGGTCTGGACCACGAGGCTCGGTCCGGTGAGGTCGAGCTTGTAGGAGACCCGGCTTGCCAGGTAGTCCTTGTCGTTCCCCAGCACCACCTGGAACTCGCCGATGGCGCCGGCCAGTGCGCGGTTCGCGAGGACGTGGTAGCCGTAGGCGTTCGCCCCCACGCCGGCGAAGACGCCCACGGGCCGGCGGTATCGCTCGCTGTCGTAGCCCGCCTGCTCCAGGGCCTGCCAGCAGCACTCGAGGAAGACGCGTTGCTGCGGGTCTGTGGCCTCGGCTTCGAGAGCGCTGTAGCCGAAGAACGGGGCGTCGAAGTCCTCGACGGCCGCCAGCACCCCGCGCGCCCGCACATAGCTCGGGTCCGCCAGCACCGCTGGATCCAACCCCGCCGCCAGCAGCTCTTCGTCGGTGAAGAAGGAGATCGACTCGACGCCGGAGCGGAGGTTGCGCCAGAGCTCCTCGATGTCGCGAGCCCCCGGGAAGCGGCCGGCCATGCCGACGATCGCGACCTCGTTGCCGGTCGCATCAGACATCCACGGCTCACTCATGATGGGCTCCGCCGGCACGCTGGCGCAGCTCGCGGCCCGACCGCTGCCGGCGCCGCCCCTCCTGCAGCCGGGCGATCTGGTCCTCCACTGCCGCGGCCGGCCGCTCGTGCTCGGTCGCGGCGCCGGTCGCCGCGACCATGTGCTCGGCCAGCGCCGCGACTGTGGGATGACGGAACAGGTCGATCAGGACGAGCTGCTCGCCGCCGGGCTGCTGCCGCAGCCGGGCATGCACGCGGGCCAGCAGCAGCGACTGTCCGCCCAGGTCGAAAAAGCTGTCGTGGATCCCGAGCCGCTCCAGGCCGAGAACCTCCTGCCAGACGCCGGCGATGCGCCGCTCGGTCTCGTTGCGCGGCGCCGCGAACGCCTGCTCCAGCTCCGGCCGCGAGCGGTCGGGCGCCGGCAGCCGCCGCCGGTCGACCTTGCCGTTGGGGGTGCGCGGCAGAGCCGCGAGGACGACGAAGACCGAGGGGATCATGAACAGCGGCAGCCGTTCGGCGAGGAACCGCCGTAGCTCGTCCGGGCCGGTCGCCGGGCCGCGAAGCGCAAGATACGCCGCCAGCCGCCGGTCTCCCGGATCGTCCTCGCGCACGATCACCGCCGCCGCCCGGACCTGCGGGTGCGACGCCAGCGCGGCCTCCACCTCGCCGAGCTCGATGCGGTAGCCCCGCACCTTGACCTGATGATCGCGCCGGCCCGCGAGCTCCAGGGTACCGTCCGCATGCGCGTGCCCGCGGTCGCCCGTGCGGTAGAGCCGCGCTCCCGGCCGGCCGCCGAAGGAATCCGGTACGAAGAGCTCCGCGGTCAGCTCCGGCCTGCCCAGATAGCCGCGTGCCACACCCTCGCCGCCGATGGCGATCTCGCCGAACGTGCCCGGCGGCACCGGGCGCAGGCGTTCGTCGAGCACGTAGATCCCGGTGTTGGCGATCGGCCGTCCCACCGGGACGGTCCCGCTCGCGGAGCCGTCGAGCCGCCAGGCGGCCGACCAGACCGCGGTCTCGGTCGGGCCGTAGAGATTCCAGGCCGCGTCCGCCCTTGCGGCCAGGGCTGAGGCCAGGTGCGGCGGCATGGCCTCGCCGCCGCACAGCGCCCGGCCCGGGACCGCGCCGGGCCAGCCCGCCTCGACGAGGGCGCCCCAGGTCGCCGGCGTGGCCTGCAGGACCGTGGCTTCGAACCGCTCCCAGCCGGCGGCGAGCCGTTCACCGTCGAGCGCCATCTCGCGTCCGGCGACGATCAGCCGCGCGCCGGCGAGCAGGGGCAGATAGAGCTCCAGGGCGGCGATGTCGAACGAAGGCGAGGTGACGGCGAGCAGCCGGTCGGCCGCGGTCAGCCCCGGCCGGACGGCCATGGCTTGGAGGAAGTTGGCCAGGGCACCGTGGCTGACGCCGACGCCCTTCGGCCGTCCGGTCGAGCCGGAGGTGTAGATCACATATGCCAACGCCGCGAGCGGCACCTCGGCCGGCGGCGCGGCATCTGGAGAGACCAGGGCAGCCACGCGCCCATCCAGCCGCACGACCGGCTTCGTCCAGCCGGGAATCGCCGCCGCCAGGTCTCCCTCGGTGACCAGGGCCACGGCCTGCGAGTCCGCGAGCATGTAGGCGAGCCGCTCCGCCGGATAGGCGGGATCGAGCGGCACGTAGGCACCGCCCGCCTTCCAGACCGCGAGCAGCGCCACCGGCAGCGCCGCCGAGCGGTCGAGCAGCACTCCCACCCGCGCCTCCGGCCGGACGCCGAGGCGCACGAGCTCGCCAGCCAGCCGCCCGGCGAGGCGGTCGAGCTCGCGGTAGCTCAGGTGCTGCTCGCCGGAGACCACGGCCACCGCCTCGGAAGCGCGCTCCACCTGCTGCGTGATCAGCACGCCGGCGGCGCCGGCGAGCGGCGGCGCGATCGCCGCGTCGTTCCACTCCTGGAGGAGGTGATGGCGCTCCGCCTGCGAGAGGAGAGGCAGCTCCGAGAGCCGGCGCGCCGGATCCTCCAGCACCCCGGCGAGCAGCGCTTCGAGGTGCCGCGCCAGGCGCGCGATCGTCGTCGCATCGAAAAGGTCGGTGTTGTACCGGATGGCGCCGGCAAAGACGTCCCGCTGGATGACCGTGAGAGTGAGGTCGAACGGAGATGTTGCAGCGGGAATCTCCAGCGGCAGCAGCTCGAGGCCAGCCAGCTCGGGCGACCGCGGCGCCACCTCGAAGGTCATCATCACCTGGAACAGCGGTGCATGCTGGAGGCTGCGCTGTGGCTGCAGCTCCTCGACCAGACGCTCGAACGGGAGGTCCCGGTGCGCGTGCGCGTCGAGAACGGACCGCCGGACCTCCACCAAGGCCGCCGGGAACCCGGGATCGCCCGCCAGATCGAGCCGCAAGACCAGCGTGTTGACGAAGAATCCGATCAGCCCTTCGAGCTCGACCCGGTCGCGCCCGGCCATCGGCGTGCCGAGGGCGACGTCGTCCTGGCCCGCGTGTTTCGCGAGCAGCACGCCGAAGGCGGCCAGCAAGAGCATGAACGGGGTAACCCCCTGGCGCCGGCTCATCCGGGCCAGGTCGCCCGAGAGCTCTTCATCCAGGCGGAAAGGTCGGGCCGCTCCGGCATGCGACTGGACCGGTGGGCGCGGCCGGTCCAGCGGCAGCTCCAGGACCGACGGCAGGCCGGCCAGCCGCTCGCGCCAGTACGCGAGGTGCTCCTCCAGGACCTCTCCCTGAAGCCACTGCCGCTGCCAGAGGGCGAAATCGGGGTACTGGACAGGCAGCTCCGGCAGAGGCGAGGGCTGCCCCTGCGAGAAGGCCTGGTACAGGCTGGTCACTTCCTGGATCAACACTTCCATCGAGACGCCATCGCTGACGATGTGGTGCGTGGAGAACAGCATTGCGTGACGGCGAGGACCGAGGCGGACGAGGGTACCGCGGAACAGCGGTCCGCGGGCGAGGTCGAACGGCCGCACCGCGTCTCGGCCGGCCAGCTCGCGCGCCAGCGCGATCGCGCGCTCTGCGCCGATCGCGGCGAGATCGATCTGCGGCAGCTCGAAGCACCCTGGCGCCGAGATCCTCTGGAGCGGCTCGCCGTCGCGGACCACGAAGGTCGTGCGCAAGGCTTCGTGACGGCGCACGACCTCGCGCAGGGATGCGGTCAGCGCGGCCATGTCGAGCGGGCCCGCGAGGACGAAGGCCGAGGGGATGTTGTATGCCGTGCCGCCCGGCTGGAGCTGGTCGAGAAGCCACAGGCGCTGCTGTGCAAACGACAGCGGCACCTCACGTCCCCGCGGCTGTGGGACGAGCGGCGGCGCCGTGCCCCTCCGGCGGCCGAGCGCCTGCTCCAGCTCGCCGGCCAGGCCGGCGATCGTCGGAGCCTTGAACAGGCTCAGGAGAGGCAGCTCGACCCCGAAGGCCCGGCGCAGGCGGGAGAGGACCCGGGTCGCCAGCAGCGAGTGCCCTCCGAGGTCGAAGAAGCTCTCGTCGACGCCGATCCGGTCGACGCCGAGCAGCTCACTCCAGATCGCGGCGATCAGCTCCTCGGGCACCGTGCGCGGTGCCGCTCCAAGGCCGGTCGCGCCGGCGGCGTCCGGGAGGCTCCGGCGATCGACCTTGCCGCTGGGCAGCAGCGGCAAGGCGGCGAGCGTCATGAAGGCCGAAGGCAGCATGTAATCCGGCAGCGACTCCGCGAGCCACGCCCGCAGCTCCTGCGGCGAGACGACCGCGCCCGAAGCGGGAACCACGTAGGCGACCAGCCGGTCGGCTCCCGCGCCGTGGCCGGCGGCCAACACCACGGCCTCGCCCACCGCGGGGTTGCGGCGCAGCGCCGACTCGATGTCTCCCAACTCGATCCGGAAGCCGCGGACCTTGACCTGATGATCGACGCGGCCGAGGAAACAGAGGCGGCCGTCGGTCTGATGGCGCGCCAGGTCGCCGGTGGCGTAGAGGCGGGCGCCAGCCTCTTCGG
This sequence comes from uncultured Holophagales bacterium, assembly GCA_963842525.1. Taxonomy (GTDB): domain Bacteria; phylum Acidobacteriota; class Thermoanaerobaculia; order Multivoradales; family UBA5704; genus UBA5704. Next base: position 421,038 of record CAWJGT010000003.1, on the reverse strand, counting down.
AGAACGGATCGGGCAGGAAGGCGGCTGCCGCCTGGGCGCTGTCGTTCAGATAGCCGCGGCCAACCCCGGCCCCCCCGACATGGAGCTGCCCGGCGGCTCCCAGCGGCGCAGGGCGCAAGGCGCGGTCGAGCACATAGAGGCGGGTGTTGGCCACCGGCCGGCCGATCGGCACCTGCCAGGAGCCGGCGGGCGGCGCCTCGGCCAAGCGATGATGTGTGACGTCGTCCGAGCACTCGGTCGGGCCATAGGCGTTGACCAGCGGCACCCGCGGATGGCGGTCGAGCCAGCGGCGGCAGAGCTCGGGTGGCAACGCCTCGCCGGTGGGCACCAGCCAGCGCAGGGCGCGGAGCCGCGGAGCCGCGGAGCCGCGGCTCTCCATCTCCTCGAGCAGGAGATGCAGGAGCGAAGGGACCGTCTCGAAGACCGTCGCGCCGGCGTCCTCGGCCGCATCCAGCAACCGTGCCGGCTGGTGAGAGACCTCGTCCGGCAGGATCTCGACCCGCCCGCCGACGACCAGGGCGGCGAGGAGCTGCCAGACCGAGATGTCGAAGCACTGTGACGCGGTCTGGACGATGACGTCCCCGCTGCCGAGCTGGAGATCGCCGATCTTGGCGTCGAGGTGGTTGAGCATCCCCTGGCGCGTGATCATGGCGCCCTTGGGCAGGCCGGTCGAGCCCGAGGTGAAGATCACATAGGCCAGCGCGGCCGGATCAGCCTCGACGGAACGCTGCCGGACGGAGCCGCGCCGCGCCGCCAGCGGCGCGAGTGCGTGGACCGCCGGCGGCCGGCCGGAGCGCATCGCGGCCAGCGCATCGTACGCAATCGCGAGCAGCGGGTCGCCGGCCAGGACCACCCGGGCGCCGCTCCGCTCCAGGACCTGGGCGAGGCGCGACGGCGGATGCAGCGGATCGAGCGGCAGATAGGCGGCCCCCGCCTCCAGCACGCCGAGGACGGCGGTCAGGAAATCGAGGCCGCGGTCGGCGAGCAGCGCCACCAGCGATCCGGAGCCGATGTCGCGAGCCCGCAGCCAACCGGCCAGGGCGCCGGCGCGGCGGTGGAGCTCGCGGTAGCTCAGGACCGTGCCCTGGCAGGCGGCCGCCGCGGCGTCGGGCGCCCGCTTCGCCTGCGCAGTGAAGCGCTGCGAGAAGCCGAGCCTGGCGGGGTCGGCGGCGCGGCTGTCGTTCCATTCGACGGCAAGCTGGTGCGCCTCCTCGTCCGCCAGCAGGGACAGCTCCGACAGCCGCCGCTCGGGCGCCGCTGCGGCCGTCCGGAGCAGGGTGTCGAAGTGCCGCAGCAGCCGCCGGATGGTGGTGGCGTCGAACAGGTCCCGGTTGTACTCGGCGGCGCCGGTGATGCCGTCGCCGGTCGCGCTCAACGCCAGCTCCAGGTTGAACTTCGCCACCCCCCGCTCCACGCCGACAACGGCGAGCTCGAGATCGTGGACCCGCAACCGTTCGGCCGGCGCGTTCTGGAGCGCGAGCATGACCTGGAAGAGAGGCGTGTGGCTCAGTGAGCGCTCACTCCCCAGCTCGCCCACCAGCCACTCGAAGGGCAGGTCCTGATGGGCATAGGCTTCCAACGTCATGTCGCGCACCCGGCCCAGCAGGTCGAGCGTGCTGGGGTCCGCCGACAGGTCGGCGCGCAGCACCAGGGTATTGACGAAGAAGCCGATCAATCCTTCGAGCTCCACGCGCGCCCGGTTCGCGATCGGCGATCCGACACAGAGGTCCTCCTGGCCGGTATACCGGCGCAGGAGCTCCTGGAAGACCGCCAGCAGGGTCATGAACAGAGTCGTGCCGGCGCGCCGCGAGAGGCCCGCGAGCCGCCGCGCCAGGTCTGCCGGCAGGGCCAGCGTTTCGACGGCGCCGCGGAAGGTCTGCGCGGCCGGCCGCGGGCGGTCCGCCGGCAGTTGCAGCAGGGTGGGCGCGCCGGCCAGGCGCTGCCGCCAATACGCGATCTGACGCGCCTTTTCCCCTCCTTCCAGCCATTGCCGCTGCCACACGGCGAAGTCGGCGTACTGGATCGGCAGCTCGGGCAGGGACGCCGGCTCGCCGCGCGAGAAGGCGTCGTAGAAGGCCGCCACCTCGCGGACGAGCACGCCCATCGACCAGGCGTCGGTAGCGATGTGGTGGAAGGTCAGGAGCGCGATGTGGTCGCCGTCCGCCGCGCGGAGCAGGGCCGCCCGCACCACGGGACCCGCCGTCAGATCGAAAGGCCCGCGGGCCTCCGCGGCGGCGATCCGCCGGGCGGTTGCGTCGCGCAGCGCGGCGGGCAGGCCCGCCAGGTCCACGACGGGCAGCTCCATGGCGGCCGGAGGCCCGATCACCTGCACCGGCCCGGCGTCGAGCCCGGCGAAGGTCGTGCGCAGGCTCTCGTGCCGGCGGATGATCGCGCTCAGGGCCCGCGCCAGGGCGAACCGGTCGAGCCGGCCCCGCAGGCGCACGGCGATCGGGACGTTGTAGGCCGGGCTGTCGGGCTCGAGCTGGTGCAGGAACCAGAGCCTTTCCTGCGCGTACGACAAGGGGAGTACCCCGCCGCGGGCGACCGGCCGGATCCGCGGCGCGTCCGCCGGCGCGCCGGCCCCCATCGCCTGCGCCACCCGGGCGGCCAGCGCCGCCAGGGTGGGCGCCTCGAAGAGCTCGCGCAGCGGCAGCTCGATCCGCAGCACATCGCGCAGCCGCGCCACCACCCGCGTCGCCAGCAGCGAGTGCCCGCCCAGATCGAAAAAGTCGTCGCCGGGGCCGATCGCCTCCGCCGGGACGTCCAGCGCCTCGGCCCAGATCCCCGCCAGCACCTCTTCCAGCGGGGCTCTGGGCACCTCCTGGACCTCGATCTCCGTGCGAGGCGCGGCGGACGCCGGCAGGGCGGCGCGGTCCAGCTTGCCGCCCGGCGTCAGCGGCCAGCGCTCCAGCACCACCAGCGTCTGCGGCACCATGTGGTCGGGCAGCCGCTCGGCGAGATAGGACCGTAGCGCCTGCGGCTGCGGCTGTGCATCCGGCGGCGCCAGCACGTAGCCGACGAGCCGGCGCTCCGCCTCCGCTCCGCGCGCCAGCACGACCGCCTCCCGCACCTCCGGATGCCGCGACAGCACCCATTCGATCTCGCCCGGCTCGATGCGGAAGCCGCGGACCTTGACCTGATGGTCCAGCCGGCCGAGGAATTCCAGCCGGCCGTCGGGCAGCAGCCGGCCGCGGTCGCCGCTGCGGTACAGCCGCGCTCCCGGCGCGGAGCCGAACGGGTCCGGCACGAAGCGCTCCGCCGTCAGCTCCGGACGGCCCAGGTAACCCCGGGCCAACCCGGCCCCGCCGAGCAGCAGCTCTCCGGGCACCCCTGCCGGCGCCGGCCGCGAACCGCCGGCCGCCACGTAGACCGCGCAGTTGGCCAGCGGTCGGCCGATCGGCACCGGACGCCAGCCCTCGCTGGCCTCCCCGCGCCGGCACGGCCAGTGCGCCACATTGATCGACGCTTCGGTCGGACCGTACTGGTTGCGCAGCTCCACCGTCGCGGGCAGCCGGTCGAAGAACCGGCCCTCCAGCTCCCGCGTCAGCGCCTCGCCGCCCGAGAGCACGCAGCGCAGGCTGCTCAGCTCCTCCAGGCCCGGCTCGGCCAGGAAGGCCCCCAGCATCGACGGCACGAAGTGCGCCAGCGTCACGCCGCGCTCGGCGATCAGCTCCACCAGGTAGGCACTGTCGCGCTGGCCCCCCGGGCGGGCCAGCACCACCCGGGCCCCCACCAGCAGCGGCCCGAAGCACTCCCACAGCGAGAAGTCGAAGCTGAACGACGCCTTCTGGAGCACCCGGTCCGAGGCGGTGACCGGGTAGGTCTCCTGCGCCCACAGCAGGCGATTGACCATCCCCGCGTGGCGCACCATCACACCCTTCGGACGGCCCGTCGAGCCCGAGGTATAGAGCACACAGGCCAGGTTGTCCGGATCCGCTGCGGCTCCTGCGCCGTCGCTCTCGCGGCCCGCGCGCGCGATCGCCGCCACCAGCGGGAGCACCGGCGCGCCGCCCGGCGGCAGCCCGTCCAGCAGGTGCTCCTGGGCCAGCACCACCGCGGCCTGCGCATCGTCCAGCATGAAGGCCAGGTGCGCACGCGGATACTCGGGGTCGAGCGGCACGTACGCGCCGCCGGCGCGGAGGACCCCCAGCAGGGCGACGACCCTCTCCGGAGAGCGCTCCGCGCACACCGCCACCCGCACGTCGGGGCCCACCCCCAGCTCGCGCAGGCGGCCGGCCAGGCTCCCCGAGCGCCGCATCAGCTCGCCGTAGCTCAGCGCCTCGCCGCCGAGCTCCACCGCCACCGCCTCCGGGGTCCGCCTCGCCTGCGCCGCGACCAGCCCGTGCAGCGTCGCCCCCGCGGGCCGCTGCGCCGCCGTGTCGTTCCACTGCGCCACCAACTGCTGGTGCTCGGCCGGCGACAGCAGCCGCAGCTCCCCGAACGGCCGCCCGGGCTCCGCGGCAAGCCCCGCGAGCAGGGCGGTGAGGTGCGCCACCATCCGGGCGACGGTGGTGGCGTCGAAGAGGTCGCGGCTGTATTCGATCCGGCCGGCGATGCCGGAGCCGGCCTCGGCGAGCGAGAGATTGAGGTCGAGCTTCGCCGTCTCCCTCTCCACCTCGAAGGGAGCCAGAGTGAGCGCAGACAGGGCCAGCGCGCCGGCGGGCAGGTTCTGCCAGACCAGCAGGGTCTGGAAGAGCGGCGCGTGGGACAGGGCGCGCGCCGGCTGCAGGGCTTCGACGAGTCGCTCGAACGGCAGCTCGGAATCGACGAACGCGCCCAGCGTCGCTTCGCGGGCCCGCGCCAGCAGCTCGCGGCAGCCCGGAGCGCCGCCCGTGCGGAGGCGCAGGGCCAGGGTGTTGACGAAGAACCCGATCAGCGGCTCGATCTCCACCTGGTTGCGGTTGGCGATCGGCGAGCCGATGACGAGGTCTTCCTGGCGGGAGTAGCGGCTCAGCAGCGCCGCGTACGCGGCGAGCAGGACCATGAAGAGCGTCGCACCCTCGCGGCGCGCCAGGAGTCGGACCTCTGCCGCGAGCGGCCCGGGCAGCGCCACCGGCAGGGCACCGCCGCGGAAGCTCTGCACGGCCGGTCGCGGCCGGTCCGTGGGCAGCTCGAGCAGCTCGGGGCTGTCCGCCAGCCGCTGCCGCCAGCGTGCGATCTGCGCCTCCAGCACCTCGCCGCTCAGCCACCGGCGCTGCCAACACGCGTAGTCCGCGTACTGGACCGCGAGCCCGGGCAGCGGCGACGGCCGCCCCCCGGTGAAGGCCTCGTAGAGCGCCCCCAGCTCGCGCGTCAGCACGCTCATCGACCAGCCGTCGGAGACGATGTGGTGGCAGGTCAGGAGCCCGATGTGATCGTCGCCGGCCAGCCGCAGGAGGACCACGCGCACCAGGGGGCCGGCCGCCAGATCGAACGGCCGCCGGGCCTCGCGGGTCGCGAGGCCGCGGGCGGCGCGATCCCGCTCGTCCGCAACCAGGCCGGAGAGGTCGACCACCGGCAGATCGAGGGCCGGCTCCGCCGCGATGAGCTGGACCGCGACCCCGCCGGCAGCCGGGAAGGTCGTCCGCAGGACCTCGTGGCGGCGGACGATCTCGCGCAGCGCCGCGGCCAGCGCCGGGATTTCCAACCCGCCGCTGAGCCACAGGGCGATCGGGATGTTGTAGGCCGGGCTCGCGGGCTCGAGCTGGTGGAGGAACCAGAGGCGCTCCTGGGCGAAGGATAGGGGCAGGTCGCGATGGCGCGGCAGCGGCTCGATCGCCGGCGGCCGCTCCTGCCGCCCCTCCCGCAGCGTCTCCGCCACCCGGCCGGCCAGCTCCGCGACCGTGGGCGCTTCGAAGAGCGTCCGCACCGAGAGCTCGACTCCCAGGGCGCTGCGCAAACGCGACACCACCTGGGTGGCGAGCAGCGAGTGCCCGCCCAGCCCGAAGAAGTCGTCCTCGATCCCGACCGCGGGGACGGCGAGGACCTCGGCCCAGACCTGCGCGATCACCTCTTCGACCGGATCGCGAGGCAACGCCGCGCCATCGTGCGGCCGCTCGCCGCGGCGCGGAGCCGGCAGGGCGCGCCGGTCCACCTTGCCGTTCGGGGTGAGAGGCAGGGCGTCGAGCAGCACGAAGAAGCCCGGCACCAGGTGCTCCGGCAGGCGCTCGCGCAGGGCGGTCCGCAGGGCATCCGGAGAGAGGTCGGCCCGGCGGCCGTCGCGCTCCTCGGCAACCACATAGGCGACCAGGGCTCGCCCGCCCGGCAGGTCGTCGCGCGGTACGACCACAACGGCCGCGACGCCCGGATGGCCGGCGAGCGCGGCCTCGATCTCCGCCGGCTCCACGCGGAAGCCGCGGATCTTCACCTGCTGGTCCCTGCGGCCAAGGAACTCGAGCGTGCCGTCGGGGAGCCAGCGGGCGAGGTCGCCGGTTTGGTAGAGCCGCGCGCCGGGCTCGCCGCCGACCGGATCCGGGATGAAGCGCTCGGCGGTCAGCCCGGCGAGACCGGCATAGCCGCGGGCCAGTCCGTCGCCGCCCGCGAAGATCTCGCCCGGGATTCCCGGAGGCACCGGCCGCAGCCAGCGGTCCAGCAGATAGACCCGCGTGTTCGAGATGGGGCGGCCGATGGGCACAACCGGGCCGACCTCGCCGGGCTCCGACCACCGGTGGCAGCAGGTGAAGGTGGTGTTCTCGGTCGGCCCGTAGCCGTTCACCAGTATGCAGCCGGGCAGCTCCGCGAGCGCCTTGCGCACGTGCGGCAGCGACAGCGCATCGCCGCCCGCCAGCAGTTGCGATACAGGGCGGAGGACGGCCGGCCGCTCGTCGATCACCTGGTGGAAGAGGCCGGCGGTCAGCCAGAGCGTCGTGACCTGATGCACGGCGAGCGCGCTCTCCAACCGGTCCAGGGAGGGGGCCCGTTCGGTCATGACGGCGAGCCGGGCGCCGTGCAGGAGCGCACCCCAGACCTCGAGGGTGGCGGCGTCGAACGAGGGGGAAGCGAGGTGCAGGAAGACCTCGCCGGCGCCGAAGCGGGCGTAGCCGGCGCCGTGGACCAGCCGGACCACCGCGCGGTGCGGGACCGCGACCCCCTTGGGCCGGCCGGTCGATCCGGAGGTGTACATCACATAGGCGAGGCTCGTGGGAAGCTCTGGGGCGCCGGCCTCCGGGGCCTGCGCCGGCTTGAGCCGGTCCAGCCGGACGACCGCGGCCTCGCCGGCCGGCAGCGACGCGGCGAGCCGCTCCTCGGTCACCACCACCGGCAGCGCAAGATCGCGCAGCAGGAAGCGCAGCCGCTCCCGCGGCGAGCCGGGGTCGAGAGGAACGTAATGCCCTCCCGCCTGCAGGATGCCGAGCATGCCGGCCACCAGCGCGGGCGAACGTTCGAGGCAGAGGCCGACCGGCACCTCGGGCCCCACTCCCAGACGGCGCAGATGGGAGGCAAGCCGGCCTGAGCGGCGGTGCAGCTCGCCATAGGTCACCTGCTCGCCATCCGCCGCCAATGCCACCGCGTCGGGCGTGGCCGCGGCCACCGCGGCGAACAGGCCGTGGACGGTCGCCGTGCGCGGATAGGGGACCGCGGTCCGGTTCGGCGCCGCCAGCACCTGCTCGAGCTCGTCGTCCGCGAGGAGCGGCAGGTCCGACAGCCGGCGCTCCGGCGCGGCCAACGCCGCCGCCAGCAGCCCCGCGAAACGCTCGGCGAGCCGCCGCATGGTGCCGGGGTCGAACAGGTCGCGGCTGTAGCGCAGCCCGCCGCGGAGGCCGCGCGCCGTCTCGGCCAGAGCCAGGGTCAGATCGAAGCTCGCCGTCGAGGTCTCGACGTCCAGGGGATCCATCACGAGGCCCGGGAAGCTCGAGCCTGCCCTGGGGCGCGTTCTGGAGCACCAGCATCACCTGGAACAGCGGCGTCGTGCTCAGGCTGCGGCCGGGCTGCAGCTCCTGGACCAGCCGTTCGAACGGCAGATCCTGGTGGGCGTAGGCCTCCAGGGTGACCTCGCGCACCCGCGCCACCAACTCGCGGAAGCCCGGGTCGCCCCCGAGGTCCGTACGCAGAACCAGGGTATTGACGAAGAAACCGATCAGCCCCTCAGTCTCCAGACGGTTGCGGTTGGCGACGGGAGAGCCCACCGGTACGTCGAGCTGCCCGGTGAGGCGCGCGAGCAGGGCGTCGAATGCCGCGAGCAATAGCATGAAGGAGGTCGCGCCCAGGCGGCGGGCAAGGCTCGCCAGCGCCGCCGAGAGCTCCGCGGACAGCGCGACCTCCTGCGTGGCGCCGCGCGCGCTGCGCGCCGCCGGGCGCGGCCGATCGGCCGGCAGGTCCAGCACCGGGAGACCGGCCAGACCCTGACGCCAGTAGGCCAGTTGGCGCTCCAGCACCTCGCCGGCCAGCCAGCGACGCTGCCAGACGGCGAAGTCCGCGTACTGGATTGGGAGGTCGCGCAGGGCCGCTGGGGTCCCGGCGACGGCGGCGACGTAGAGAGCCGCCAGATCGCCGATCAACACCCCCATCGACCAGCCGTCGGAGACGATGTGGTGCATGGTGAGGAGGAGCGCATGCTCCTCCTCCGCCGACTGCACCAGCAGGGCTCGCAGCAGAGGCCCCGCCGCCAAGTCGAAGGGCCGCAGGCTCTCGGCCTCGGCCAGCCGCGCGAGCGCGTCCGCGCCGCTCGCGCCCGGGAGACCCGAGAGATCCACCAGCGGGAGCCGCAGCTCCAACTCCGGCGCGACCACCTGCACCGGCCGCCCCCCGGCCACCGCGAAGGTCGTCCGCAGCGACTCGTGGCGGCGCACCAGGGCCGCCAGACTGGCCGCCAGGGCGCGGGTATCGAGCCGGCCGCGCAGGAGCACCGCGGAGGCGAGGTTGTAGGGCGCCGCCCCGGGCTCGAGCTGCGCCAGGAACCAGAGCCGCTCCTGCGCGAAGGAGAGCGGCAGCGCACCCTCGCGCGGCGCCGGAGCGATCGGCGGTGCCGGCAGATCCCCGGGCGCGCCGCGGAGGGCCTCGATCCGCGCCGCCAGGCCCGCGACGGTCGGAGTTTCGAAGAGCCGGCGCAGCGGCAGCTCGACCCCGAAGGCCTCGCGCACCCGGGAGACGACGCGCGTCGCGAGGAGCGAATGACCGCCGAGGTCGAAGAAGCTGGCGCGCACGCCGACGGCGGGCAGCCCGAGGACGTCGGCCCAGATCCCGGCCAGCAGCTCCTCCACCGGGCTCCGTGGGGACTCGCCGGCGGCGGCTGCGGTCTCCCCGGGCTCCGGCCCGCGCGCCGCCAGGGCGCGCCGGTCCACCTTGCCGCTCGGCGTCAGCGGGAAGCCGTCGACCGCCACGAAGGCAGCCGGCACCATGTAGTCCGGCAGCCGGTCTCGCAGATGCGCCCGCAGCGGCCCGCGCAGCTCACTCTCCCCACCGGCCGGCACGACGAAGGCCGCCAGACGCCTCCCCGCCCCATCGCCCTGCGCCACGACCACGGCCTCGCGCACGGCGGGGTGCGCCGCGAGCGCGGCCTCGATCTCCCCCAGCTCGACACGGAAGCCGCGGACCTTGACCTGATGGTCGATGCGGCCGAGGAAGTCGATCTCGCCGTCCGGACGCCGGCGGGCCAGGTCCCCGGTGCGGTAGAGCCGGGTGCCCCAGCCCCAGGGATCAGGCACGAATCGCTCAGCGGTCAGGTCCGGACGGCCCAGATAGCCGCGCGCCAGTCCGGCGCCGCCAAGGCAGACCTCTCCGGGGACGCCGACCGGCACCGGCAGGCCGCGCGGGTCCAGGAGGTGGACCGCCGTCGCGGCGATCGGCCGGCCGATGGGCGGCAGGGCCGGCCACTCCTCCACAGAGCCCGGCCGCAGCGAGGCTTCAGTGACCACGTGGGTCTCGGAAGGCCCGTACTGGTTGCGCAGCACGCAGCCGGGAAGGCGCGAAAAGAGGGCCCTCACCTCGGGGGTGACCTGGAGCTGCTCGCCGGCGGTGACGACCTCGCGCAGCGCCAGCTCCCCACTGCTTCCGGCCGCCGCCTCGGCGAGCTGCTGCAGGGCGACGAACGGCAGGAACAGGCGCTCGACACGGGCCTCGACCAGGTGGCGCAGCAGGGCCACGGCGTCGCTGCGGATCTCGTCGGGCACCAGCACCAGGGTGCCCCCCGCGGCCCAGGTGGAGAAGACCTCCTGCACGGACACGTCGAAGCTCGGCGAGGCGAACTGGAGGGTCCTTCCGGCCGGAGCCGCCGAGGCGCCGATCTGCCAGGTGATCAGGTTGGCCAGCGTGCGGTGCGGCAGGGCCACACCCTTCGGCTTGCCCGTTGATCCGGAGGTGTAGATGACGTAGGACAGATGGTCGGGGCCGACCGTAGGGAGATCTGTGCCCTGCTCCTCAGGCCAGCCGCCATCGAGAGACAGCACGTGAGCGCCGTGCGGCGGCAGCGCCGCGGCCAGCCGGTCGCGGGTGACGATCACGGGCGCCGCAGCGTCGGCCAGCATGAAGGCCAGCCGTTCCTGAGGGTAGGCCGGATCGAGCGGCAGATAGCAGCCCCCAGCCTTGAGCACGGCGAGCAGGGCCGCCACGCCCTCCCAGCTTCGCTCCAGGCAGACGCCGACGCGGTCGTCCGGCCGCACGCCCAGCCCCCACAGCCGGCGCGCCAGCAGGTCCGCCAGCCGGTCGAGGTCTTCGTAGGACAGCGCAGTGCCGTCGGGGGCCAGGACGGCGGTCGCCTCCGGGGTCCGCTGCGCCTGTTCCTCGACGAGGCGATGGACACAGGGCGAGCCGTCCCAGGCGTGGACATCGTTCCATTCCGTGAGGATCTCCTGGCGCTCGGCCGCAGGCAGCAGGGGCAGCTCCGCCAGGCTCCGCTCCGGATCGGCCGCCGCCCCTTCCAGCAGGGTGCGGAAACGCTCCAGGATCCGGTCCGCGGTCGTCGCGTCGAACAGGTCAGAGGCGTATTCGAGACGGGCGAGCAGCCCGCCGTCCGCCTCGACCAGGAACAGGGTGAGGTCGAACTTCGCCGTCCGCCCTCCGAGCTCCAGGGGCGACAGGGTGAGACCCGGCATGGCGAGGTCGCCAAGGGGCACGTTCAGCAGGGTGAACAGCACCTGGAAGAGCGGCGTATGGGCGAGGGACCGCTCCGGAGACAGGTCCTCGACCAGCCGTTCGAACGGCAGGTCCTGGTGCGAGAAGGCCAGGAGCGCCTCCTCGCGGACCCGCAGGGCCAGCTCCCGGAAGCTCGCGTCAGGGGCAAGCCGGGTGCGCAGGGCCAGGGTGTTGGTGAAGAAGCCGATCAGGCCTTCGATCTCCGCCCGCGTGCGGTTGGCGATCGGAGCGCCGACGACCAGGTCGGTCTGTCCGGTCAGCCGGAAGAGCAGGGCGTCCCAGGCGGCGAGCAGGACCATGAAGAGGGTGAGCCCCTCGCGGCGGCCGAGTGCTGCGAGAGTTGCGGCGAGGCCGCCGGAGATACGGGCGGTCCGCAGCCCGCCCCGGCCGGTGGGGACCGCCGGCCGCGGGCGGTCCGTGGGAAGCTCCAGCACGGCCGGCGCGCCGGCCAGCCGTTGCCGCCAGAAGGCGAGCTGCGATTCCAGGGCCTCGCCCTCCATCCAGCCCCGCTGCCAGACCGCGAAGTCGGCGTACTGCACCGGCAGGGGCGGCAGCGGCGAGGGACGCCCCTCGCGGGAGGCCGCATAGAGGGCCGCCAGCTCGCGGATCAGCACGCCGCTCGACCAGGCGTCGGAGACGATGTGGTGCATCGAGACCAGGGCGATGTGCTCCGCGGCGCCGAGACGCAGCAGAGCGCCGCGCAGGAGGGGCCCATGCACCAGGTCGAACGGGCGTAGCGCCTCCGCCGCAGCCAGCCGGCGCGCCTCCACCGCGGGCTCCGGCAGCGCGCCGAGATCGACCAGAGGCAGCTCCAGGGGGCCTCCGGCCGGGGCGATCGCCTGGACCGGCTCCCCCGCGACGGCCGGGAAGGTGGTCCGCAGCGCTTCGTGGCGCGCCACGATCCCGCCGAGGGCTGCGGCGATGGCGGCGAGGTCCAGGTCGCCGGTCAGCCGCACGGCCGTGGGGACGTTGTAGGCCGCGCTCTCCGGCTCGAGCTGCGCCAGGAACCAAAGCCGCTGCTGGGCGAAGGAGAGCGGCGCATCCCCGCCCTGCGGCCGCGAAAGGATGGGTGCGGCGGCGATCCTGCCGGCCGGGTCCGCGGCTTCGACGGCCGCCGCGAGCCCGGCCACCGTCGGCGCCTCGAACAGGGTGCGCAGCGGCAGCTCGATGCCGAAGACCTGGCTCGCCCGCGAGATCACACGGGTGGCGAGCAGGGAGTGTCCGCCAAGAGCAAAGAAGTCCTCGTGCACCCCGATCCGCTCGCGGCCCAGGACATCGGCCCAGAGGCCGGCGAGCAGCTCCTCGACCGGGGTGCGCGGTGCCTCGGAGGTCTCACCGGCGGCCAGCCCAGGCTCCGGCAGGGCGCGGCGGTCCAGCTTGCCGCTCGGCGTCAACGGCAGCGCTTCGAGCATCAGGAACGCCGAGGGGATCATGTGATCCGGCAGGTTCCCGGCCAGAGCCCGGCGCAGCACCTCGACGTCCAGGGCCTCTCCAGGCTGCGGCACCACGTAGGCCACCAGCCGTGGTCCGAGGGCCGCATCCTCCCGGACCGCCGCAACGGCCTCGCGGACGCCGGGCTGTACGGCGAGGACTGTTTCGATCTCTCCCAGCTCGATCCGGAAGCCCCGCACCTTGACCTGATGGTCGATCCGGCCCAGGAGCTCGAGCGTGCCGTCCGGCCGGGAACGGGCCAGGTCTCCGGTCCGGTACAGCCGCTCTCCCGGGACGCCGCTCCAGGCGTCCGGAACGAACCGTTCCGCGGTCAGGTCCGGGCGGCCGAGGTAGCCGCGGACCACGCCCGGCCCCCCCAGCAGCAGCTCACCTGGCACGCCGGTCGGGACCACGCCGAGCCGCCGGTCCACCACGTACAGCCGCGCGTTGTCGATCGGGCCGCCGATCGGCACGCGGTGCGGATCCCGGCCGGGTACGCAGGCCCAGCGCGTGATATCGATGGAGGCCTCGGTCGGACCGTACTGGTTGTCCAGAGGGATCCGGAGACGGGTGAAGAAACGGTCCCGCAGCTCGGTCGACAGGGCTTCGCCGCCGGAGAAGGCCTGGCGCAGAGAGGTGCAGTGCTCCACGTCCCTCTCGTCCAGGAAGGCCCCCAACATCGACGGCACGAAGTGGACGAAGGTGATCCCTTGCTCGGCGAGGGTGCGCACCAGATAGGCGCTGTTGCGATGCCCGTCCGGCCGGGCCAGCACCAGCCGGGCTCCGGCCAGCAGCGGCGCGAAGATCTCCCACACCGAGAAGTCGAAGCTGAAGGCGGCCTTCTGCAGGACCGCATCGCCAGGTCCCAGCCGGTAGACCCGCTGCGCCCAGAGCAGCCGGTTCCAGACCCCGCGGTGGGGCACCATGACACCCTTGGGGCGGCCGGTCGAGCCGGAGGTGTAGATCACGTAGGCCAGGTTCCGCGGATCGCTCTCCGCGAAGAGGGCTTCACCCCCCTCGCTCCAGGCGACGGCGCCGCCGGCGCCCAGCGGCAGGAGGTCCACTCCCTCGCCCAGCCATCCGGCCGCGCGTTTGCACAGGCTCTCCTGGGCGAGGACCAGCGACGCGCCGGCGTCCGCGACCATGTAGCCCAGGCGGTCGGGCGGATAGGACGGATCCAGGGGCAGGTATGCTCCCCCGGCCTTGAGGATGGCGAGAAGGCCCACGACCATCTCAACCGAGCGCTCGGCCAGCAGGCCGACGATCACATCGGCGCCCACCCCGCGGCTGCGCAGCCCGCACGCCATGCGGCTCCCCAGGGCGTCCAGCCCGGCGTAGGTCAGGATGGTGTCTCCGCAGACCACCGCCACCGCCTCAGGGCTGCGCGCCGCCTGCGCCGCCACCAGCTCGTGCAGACAGCCACCTCCCCGCAGGTGCTCGCCGGTCGCGTTCCACTCGCGCAGCGCCTGGTGGCGCTCGGCGTCGCTCAGCAGCGGCAGGTCCGCGATGCGGCGGTCCGGCGCCACCACGATCGCGCCGAGCAGGATCGCGAAACGGTCCAGAATCCGCTGCGCCGTGGTGGCGTCGAACAGGTCGCTCCTGAATTCGAGGCCGGCCGCGATACCGCCTCCGCTCTCGGCCAGCGTGAGCGCCAGGTCGAATTTCGCAGCGGCGCCGGAGGAATCGAGTGGCTCGAGGGTCAGCCCCGGCAGCTCCAGCGCTCCCAGGGGGGCGTTCTGCAACGTGAGCATCACCTGGAAAAGGGGCGTGTACGCGAGGCTCCGCTCGGGCGCCAACTCCTCGACCAGCCGCTCGAACGGCAGGTCCTGATGGGCATAGGCCGCGAGCGCCCCGGCGCGGACGCGGCCGGCCACCTCCAGGAACGTTGGATCTCCGGAGAGGTCGCTGCGCAGGACGAGGGTGTTGACGAAGAACCCGATCAGATCCTCGATCTCCGCCCGGTTGCGGTTCGCGATCGGCGTGCCGACGAGCAGGTCCTCCTGTCCGGTATGCCGGCAGAGCAGCGCCGTGAACGCGGCGAGGAGGATCATGAACAGGGTGGCCCCTTCCCGGCGGCCGAGCGCATGGAGGCCGGCCGTCAGCTCCGCGCCGAGCTCGGCCTGGCACAGCCCGCCGCGCCCGCCCATCACTGGGGGCCGCGGCCGGTCGACCGGCAGCTCCAGCACGGGCGGCGCCCCCGCCAGGCGCTCGCGCCACCAGCCGAGCTGCGCCGCGAGCACCTCGCCGCGCAACCACATGCGCTGCCAGACCGCGAAGTCCGCGTACTGCACCGGCAACGGCGCGAGCGGCGAGGGGCGGCCCGCAAGGGCGGCGGCGTAGAGGGCCGCCAGCTCGCGGATCAGCACGCCGCTCGACCAGCCGTCCGACACGATGTGGTGCAGGGTGAGCAGCGCGACGTGCTCGCCCGGTACCCACCGCAGCAGGGCCCCGCGCAGCAGCGGCCCGCGCGCCAGGTCGAAGGGGCGCAACGCCTCCTCCGCGGCCAGGCGGCGCGCCTCGTCCTCGGGCTGTGCCAGAGCGCCGAGGTCCACGAGCGGCAGCTCGAAGGCGCCTGCCGCCGGCGCGATCCGCTGCACCGCGCTGCCGTCAACGGTGGCGAAGGTGGTGCGCAACGCCTCGTGCCGCGCCACGATCTCGCCCAGGGCGGCGGCCAGGGCGGCGCCGTGCAGCGTGCCGGTCAGCCGCACGGCGACCGGGACGTTGTAGGCCGCGCTCCCCGGCTCGAGCCGGGAGAGGAACCAGAGCCTCTGCTGGGCGAAAGAGAGCGGCAGGTCGCCGCCGCGGGGCACCGGAACGATGGGCGGCGCTGACGCCGGCGCACCGGCCCGGACGGCTGCATCGACGGCGCGGGAGAGCCCCGCCACCGTCGGCGCCTCGAACAGGGCGCGCAGAGGGAGGTCGAACTGGAAGACCTTGCGGAGGCGCGACAGCACCCGGGTGGCGAGCAGGGAGTGCCCGCCGAGGTCGAAGAAGTCGTCGTGGATGCCGATCCGCGGGCGCTCCAGCAGGTCGGCCCAGACGCCGGCGATCAGCTCCTCGGTGGGCGTGCGCGGCGAGACCTCCGCACCGCCCACCGGCGCCTCGGGCTCCGGCAGGGCACGGCGGTCCAGCTTGCCGCTCGGAGTGACAGGCAGCTCGGGCAGCAGCACCCAGGAGGCCGGGATCATCGGCTCCGGCAGCAGCTCCTGGAGCGCCTCGCGCAGCGCGGCAGGCGTCAGGCCCGGGCGCTCCTCGCGGAGAGCCACCCAGGCCACCAGCCGGCGCGCGGCACCCTCGCCGCGGGCCTCCACAACAGCCGCGCGCACGCCCGGCAAGGCGCCGAGTACCGCCTCGATCTCTCCCGGCTCGACGCGGATGCCGCGCACCTTGACCTGGTGGTCGAGACGGCCCAGGTGCTCCAGGGCGCCGTCGGCCCGGAAGCGCGCCAGATCGCCCGTCCGGTACAGGCGGCCGCCTGGCTGCGGGCTCCACGGATCGGGTACGAACCGCTCGGCCGTCAGCCCGGGTCGGTCCAGATAGCCGCGCGCCAGGCTCATGCCGCCGACGCACAGCTCGCCGGCGACGCCGCCGGGGACCGGCCGCAATCGGCGGTCCAGCAGCAGGATCCGGGTGTTGTCGACCGGCCGGCCGATGGGCACCGCTCCCGGACCTTCGCCCGGGCGGCAGAGCCAGTGGGTGACGTCGATCGAGGCCTCGGTCGGGCCGTACTGGTTGTGCAGCTCGGCAGCGGGCAGGCGGTGGAAGAAACGCTCCCGCAGCTCTAAGGGCAGAGGCTCGCCGCCCGAGAAGGCCAGTCGCAGGGCGCGGCAGCCCTTGACCTCCTCCTCGTCCAGGACGACGCGCAGCATGGAGGGGACGAAGTGCGCCACGGTGACGTCCCGGCGGGCGATGAGATCCACCAGGTAGGCGCTGTCCCGGTGCCCGCCCGGGCGCGCCAGCACCACGCGGGCGCCGGCGAGGAGAGGAGCGAAGATCTCCCACAGGGCAAAGTCGAAGCCGAAGGCGGCGCTCTGCAGCACCCGGTCGCCAGGGCCGAGCGGATATTCCTCCTGGGCCCAGAGCAGACGGTTGACCAGGCCCGCGTGCGGGGCCATGACACCCTTGGGGCGGCCCGTCGACCCGGAGGTGTAGAGGATGCAGGCCAGGCTCTCCGGATCTCCCGTGCGGCCGGAAACTTCCTCCGGCGTCGCGGCCGGCTCCAGGTCGTCGAGGCCGAGCACACGGCCCGCCCCGACGGCCTCCAGGTGTCCGGCGAGCGCGGCGCGCGTCAGGACGACCGGCGCGCGGCTGTCGGCGAGGAGCCAGGCGAGCCGTTCCCGCGGCAACTCGGGATCGAGGGGCACGTAGGCGCCGCCGGCCTTCAGCACGGCGAGCAGGGCGGTCACCATCGCGCCGGACCTGTGGACACAGACGCCGACCGGCACGTCCGTTCCGACCCCCAGGGCGCGGAGGCGGCCGGCCAGCCGGCCAGCCCGGTCCGCCAGCTCGCCGTAGCTCAGGCTCTCTCCGTCGCTCTCCACCGCCACGGCGTCCGGCGTCCGCGCGGCCTGGGCCGTGAACAGCTCGTGCAGGCAGAGCCCGGACCGCGAAACGCCGGTGTCGTTCCATTCCCAGAGCACCTGCGCGCCCTCGGCCGCGGAGACGAGAGGTAACTCCGCGACGGGCCGCGACGGATCGAGAGCTGCGGCCGCCAGCAGGTTGCCGAAGTGTCCCAGCAGCCGCTCGGCCGTTGTGCCGTCGAACAGCTCGCGCCGGAAGACGAGAGAGACGGCCAGCTCGTCTCCGGCCGGCGCGAGCGACAGCGTCAGGTCGAGCTTGGCCGCGCCTTCCCCGCCCGGCAGCTCGCGGAGTGGCTCGAGCGTCAGCCAAGGCAGGTCCAGTTCCGGCGCGGGCGCGTTCTGCAGTACCAGCATCACCTGGAACAGGGGTGTGTGGCCGAGCGCCCGTTCCGGTGCGAGCTCCTCGACCAGCCTCTCGAACGGCAGGTCCTGGTGCGCATAAGCGGCGAGCGTCGTCTCGCGAACCCGGCCGAGCAGCTCGGCGAAGCCTGGATCTCCCGACAGGTCGACGCGCAGAGCGAGCGTGTTGACGAAGAAACCGATCAGGTGCTCGATCTCCGCCCGGTTGCGGTTGGCGATGGGGGTGCCGACGACCAGGTCCTCCTGTCCCGTCCACCGGGAGAGCAGGGAGCCCCAGGCGGCGAACAGGCCCATGAAGACGGTCGCTTGCTCGCTGCGGTCGAGCGCCGCGAGGGAGGCGGTGAGCTGGCCGGGCAGGCGGCCCAGGCGGACACCGGACCGCGTGCCGGGCACCGCCGGCCGCGGCCGGTCGGCCGGCAGCTCCAGGAGGTGCGGAGCGCCGGCCAGCCGCTGCCGCCAGAAGGCGAGCTGGGTCTCCAGGGCCTCGCCGCGGAGCCAGCCCCGCTGCCAGACCGCGAAGTCGGCGTACTGGACCGGCAGCGGCGGCAACGGATGGGCGAGGCCGGCTGTGAACACCCCATAGAGCGCCGAGAGCTCGCGGACCAGGACGCCGATGGACCAGCCGTCGGAGACGATATGGTGCATCGTGAGGAGCACCAGGTGCTCTCCGGCGCCGAGGCGCAGCAGGGTGGCGCGGACGAGCGGCCCGGCGGCCAGGTCGAACGGGCGTAGCGCCTCCGCCGCTGCCAGGCGGCTGACCGCCTCCGCGCATCCGGCCTCCGGCAGGCCGGTCAGGTCGACCACCACCAGGGGCCAGGAGCCGCTCGGGCAGATGCGTTGGAAGGGCTCCCCCGCCTCGGCCGCGAAGGTGGTGCGCAGCACCTCGTGGCGATCCGCCACCGCGGCGAGGCTCGCGGCGAAGGCCGGCACCTCGAGTGCGCCGCGCAGGCGCACCGCGCCGGCGATGTTGTACGCCGCGCTGCCAGGCTCGAGCTGGTCGAGGAACCAGAGGCGCTGCTGCGCGAACGACAGCGGCGGATCAACGCCCCGCGAGACCGGCACGATCGGCGGCGCCGGGGCCGCAGCGGAGCCCAGAGCGGCCTCGACTGTCCGGGCGAGCCGTTCGACGGTCGGGCTCTCGAACAGGGCCCGCAACGGCAGCTCGACGCCGCACGCGGACCGCACCCGGGAGACCACCCGGGTGGCCAGCAGCGAGTGGCCGCCGAGCTCGAAGAAGCTGTCGCGCACACCCACGGCGGCGAGCCCCAGGACCTCGGCCCAGATCCCGGCCAGCAGCTCCTCCACGGGCGTGCGCGGGGCGTCGGCTCCGGCTGTGGCGTCCCCCGGCTCTTCGCCGCCCAGGGCCAGGGCCTGCCGGTCGACCTTGCCGCTCGGCGTCAGCGGGAAGCTCTCGACCGCCACGAAGGCCGCCGGCACCATGTAGTCCGGCAGACGCTGCCGCAGATGCTCCCGCAGCGGGTCGCGCAGGGCCTGCACCCCGGCGTCCGCCACGATGCAGGCCACCAGGCGCTTCCCGGCGCCGTCGCCGCGGGCCACCACCACGGCCTCTCGCACGGCCGGGTGCGCTGCGAGCGCGGCCTCGATCTCCCCGAGCTCCACGCGGTAGCCGCGGATCTTCACCTGGTAATCGATCCGGCCCAGGAGCTCGACCTCGCCATCCGGCCGGAAGCGCCCCAGGTCCCCCGTCCGGTAGAGCCGGCCGCCACGTTGCCATGGATCGGGGACGAACCGCTCGGCCGTCAGGTCGGGGCGGCCCAGGTAGCCGCGCGCGACACCGGCACCGCCGAGGCAGACCTCTCCCGGGACGCCGATCGGCACCGGCTCGTCGCGCGGGTCGAGGAGCCGCACCGCGGTGGCGGCGATCGGCCGTCCGATCGCCGGCAGGGCCGGCCACGCTGCCACCGCGCCAGGCCGGTCGTTCCACAGCGAGGCCTCGGTGACCACGTGGGTCTCGGAGGGGCCGTACTGGTTGCGCAGCACGCAGCCGGGCAGGCGCGCGAAGAGCGCCCTCACCTCGGGGGTGATCTGGAGCTGCTCGCCGGCCGCGACGACCTCCCGCAGGGGCAGCTCGCCACTATCGCCGGCGGCAGCCTCGGCGAGCTGCTGGAGCGCCACGAACGGCAGGAACAGGCGCTCGACGCGGGCCTCGCGCAGCCGGCGCAGCAGGGCCTCGGCGTCGCTGCGCACCTCTTCGGGCACCAGGACCAGCGTGCCCCCCGCGGCCCAGGTGGCGAAGACCTCCTGGACCGACACGTCGAAGCTCGGCGAGGCGAACTGCAGGGTCCGGCCGGCCGGCACGGCCGAGGCGCCGATCTGCCAGGCGATCAGGTTCGCCAGCGTGCGGTGCGGCAGGGCGACCCCTTTGGGCCGGCCGGTCGAGCCGGAGGTGTAGATGACGTAGCACAGGTGGTCGGGGCCGACCACGGGAAGATCTCCTCCGCTCTCCCCATCCGGCCACGCTCCATCGAGGGACTCGCGCGTAACGATCACCCGCGCCGCGGCGTCGGCACGCATGAAGGCCAGTCGCTCCTCGGGATAGGCCGGATCGAGCGGCAGGTAGCAGCCCCCGGCCTTGAGCACGGCGAGCAGCGCCGCCACCCCCTCCCAGCTCCGCTCCAGGCAGACGCCGACGCGGTCGTCCGGCCGCACACCCAGCTCCCGCAACCGGCGCGCCAGCCGGTCGGCCAGCCGGTCGAGCTCCCGGTAGGAGAGCTCCGTCCCGTCCGCCGCCAGAACGGCGGTGGCGTCCGGCGTCCGCCGCGCCTGCGCCTCGACCAGGCGGTGGACACACGGGGAGCCGTCCCAGGCGGGGACGTCGTTCCATTCGGCGAGGATCTGATGCCGCTCGGCCGGCAGCAGCAGGGACAGATCGTCCAGGCTCCGCTCCGGAGCGGCCTCCACCTCCTCCAGTAAAGCCCGGAAGCGCTCCAGGATCCTCTCCGCGGTCGTCGCGTCGAAGAGGTCGGAGGCGAATTCGAGGGTCGCGAACAGGCCGCCGTCCTCCTCGACCAGGAACAGGCTGAGGTCGAACTTGCTGGTCCCCTGCTCCGGCGCCAGGAGAGTCAGCGAGAGGCCCGGCATGGCAAGCCCCCCGAAGGGCAGGTTCTGCAATGCGAACATCACCTGGAACAGGGGGGTGTGCGCCAGGCTCCGCTGCGGAGCGAGCTCCTCGACCAGCCGCTCGAACGGCAGGTCCTGGTGGGCGAACGCCTCCAGCGCCTCCTCGCGCACCCCCGGGGCCAGCTCCAGGAATCCCGCGCCGGGCGACAGCCGCGTGCGCAGAGCCAGGGTGTTGGTGAAGAAGCCGATCAGCCCCTGGATCTCCACCCGGGTACGGTTGGCGATCGGTATTCCGACGACCAGGTCCGTCTGGCCGGTCAGCCGGTAGAGCAGGGCGTCCCAGACGGCGAGCAGGGTCATGAACAGGGTGAGCCCCTGGCGCCGGCCGAGCGCCGCGAGAGCCTCGGCGAGCCCGCCCGGGATACGCCCCGTGCGCAGGCCGCCCCGGCCGGTGGCGACCGCCGGCCGCGGACGGTCCGCCGGCAGCTCCAGGACGGCCGGCGCGCCGGCCAGCCGCTGCCGCCAGAAGGCGAGCAGAGGCTCCAGGGCTTCGCCGGCCATCCACTGCCGCTGCCAGACCGCGAAGTCGGCGTACTGCACAGGCAGGGGCGGCAGGGGCGAGGGACGCCCCTCGCGGGCGGCCGCATAGAGGGCCGCCAGCTCGCGGACCAGCACGCCGCTCGACCACCCGTCGGAGATGATGTGGTGCCTGGAGAACAGCACGATGTGGGCGTCCGCTCCCAGCCGCAGCAGCGTGGTGCGCAGGAGCGGCCCGCACGCCACGTCGAACGGGCGCAGCGCTTCCTCCACGGACAGCCGGCGGGCCTCCGCCTCGGGCGCCGGCAGCGCCCCGAGGTCGACCAGCGGCGGCTCCAGGGGGCCACCGCTGGTCGACCTCGGGGCGATCCTCTGCACCGGCTCGCCCGCCACGGCCGGGAACGTCGTGCGCAGCACCTCGTGACGCTCCACGAGGCCGCCGAGGGCGGCGGCGAAGGCGGCCCGGTCCAGAGCACCGTCCAGCCGCACGGCGAGAGGGACGTTGTAGGCCGCGCTCTCCGGCTCGAGCTGGGCGAGGAACCAGAGCCGCTGCTGGGCGAAGGAGAGCGGCGCCTCGCCGGTGCGCGGCACCGGGAGGATCGGCGCTTCTCCTCCGTCCCGGCGCGCCGTGATCGCCGCGGCCAGCTCCGCGGCGGTCGGCGCCTCGAAGACGGTGCGCAACGTCAGCTCGACGCCGAAGGCCCGCCCCAGGCGGGCCACCAGGGTCGAAGCCAGGAGGGAGTCGCCGCCAAGGTCGAAAAAGCTGTCGTGCAGGCCCACCGGCTCGACGCGGAGGACCTCGCCCAGGGCCTCCACCAGCCGCCGCTCCGTCTCCGAGCGCGGCGGCGCGTACGGCACGTGGAGGCTCGGCCGGGGATAGCTGCCGGAGCGCTGTGCGGCCGGCGGCCGGACGGCCGGACCGCCGCGCTCGTCCGGACGCGGCGCAGTGACTGTCAGGGGTTCCAGGGGTGCCTGGGGTGCCTGGGGTGCGAGAGCCGGCGCGATCCTTCCGTCGCGCGGCGCGATCCAGTAGGGCTGGCGCTCGAACGGATAGGTCGGCAGCGGTACGCGGCGCCGCCTCTGCCCTGCCCACAGCGCCGGCCAGTCGACGCGCACGCCGGTGAGCCACAGCCGTCCCAGGGTCTGGAGGAGGAAGGCAAAATCGTCCTGGCGCTCGAAGGCGTGCCGCAGGGTCGGCAGCGCCACCGGATCGGTCACTGCGGCGGCGGCCGGGTGCTGGAGCGCCCAGGAGCCCAGGGTCTGTCCCGGGCCAACCTCCAGCAGGGTGCGGCCGGGCTCGCGCCACAGCTCGTCGACGGCGTCCGCGAAGCGCACCGTGCCAAGCAGGTGCTCCACCCAATAGCCGGGGTCGGTCGCCTGCTCGTCCGTGATCCAGGTTCCGGTGACGTTGGAGAGGTAGGGGATCTGCGGCGGCTTGAGCTCGATGTTTGCGAACGCGAAGAGGTCGCGGAAGCGGCCGGCGATCGGCTGCATCAGGGTCGAATGGAAGGCGTGGGAGGTCTGGAGGCGGCGGCAGACCTGCCCCGCGGCGGCCAGTTGTCCTTCCAATGCGGCGATCGCCGCCTCAGGACCCGCGAGCACCGAGAGCGCCGGCCCGGCGACCGCGGCGAGCGAGAGCCCGCCGGCGAGCCAGGGCGCGATGCCCTCCGGGCCGGCGGGCACGGCCAGCATCGCCCCGGGCGGCAGCTCGTCGATCAGCCGCGCCCTCCCGGCGACCAGGCGCAGGGCGTCATCGAGCGACAGTACACCTGCGAGGCAGGCCGCGACGTACTCGCCGAGGCTGAAGCCGAGCATCGCCTGGGGCACGATCCCCCAGTCCATGAGACGGCAGGCCAGCGCGTGCTCGACGACGAAGACCGCGGGCTGGGAGAGAGCGGTCCGCCGCAGCCGCCCCGCTGCCTCCGTATCCCCGGACCGGCCGAGCAGGCCGCGCAGGTCGATCCCGGGAGCCGTCCTTTCCTCCTCGTCTCCCTCCGGGTACAGCTCCTGCCGCAGATCGAGGCCCAGGAGCGGCAGGAGGCGCGACGCGCTGTCGTCGATCCGCTCGCGAAACCCGGCGTCTTCGCGGTAGAGGTCGCGCGCCATGCCGGCGTACTGATTGCCCAGGCCCGGGAACAGGAAGGCGACCTGCGGCGCGTCGGCGGAGGCCCGGCCGCCGAGCAACCGGCGCGGATCGCGCGACTCCAGGATGGCGATCGCCTCCTCACGGTCGCGGCAGACGAGGGTGCGGCGATGGCGGAAGGCGCGACGCCCCACCTGCAGGGTGTATGCGATGTCCGCGATGTTCGCGATGTTCATCGCCTGCAGGGGCTCCCGCAGGCGGCCGAGCAGGCGCTCGGTGACCACCTCCAGCGCCGTCTCCGTGCGGGCCGACAGCACCAGAAGCTGGCTCGACGGGGCCGGGTCGCCGGGCTCCGATGCGGGCGGCTCCTCCAGGATGACGTGGGCGTTGACGCCGCCCATCCCGAACGAGCTGACCCCGGCGCGCCGCGGCCAGCCCTGCGGGCGCCACTCCCGGCACTCGGTGTTGACGTAGAAGGCGCTGCGGGCGAAGTCGATGCGCGGGTTGGGCGTCCGGAAGTGCAGGCTGGGAGGCAACACCCCGTGCTCCACCGCCAGGACGGTCTTGATCAGACCCGCAACCCCGGCAGCGGTGTCGAGATGGCCGATGTTGGTCTTGATCGAGCCCAGGGCGCAAAAGCCCCGGCGGTCGGTGGCGGCCGCGAAGACCTCCGCGAGGGCGGCTACCTCGACCGGATCGCCGAGCGGCGTGCCGGTGCCGTGCGCCTCGACATAGGTGATCGATTCGACCGGGAGCCCGGCCACCGCCTGCGCCATGGCGATGGTCTCGGCCTGGCCGGCCAGGCTCGGCGCCGAGAAGCTCGCCCTGGCGGCGCCGTCGTTGTTGGTCGCAAAGCCGCGCAGGACGGCGTGGATGGTGTCGCCGTCGGCCAGGGCGTTGGAGAGCCGCTTCAGGACCACCACGCCGGCGCCGCTCCCCTCCACGGTGCCGCGGGCCTCGGCGTCGAAGGCGCGGCAGTGGCCGTCCGGCGACATCACGCTCTCCTGCGGCAGATAGCCCACGGCATGCGGCACGACCACGGTGACCCCGCCGGCCAGGGCCACGTCGCACTGGAAATGCAGCAGGCTCTGGCTGGCGAGGCAGGTCGCCACCAGCGAGCTCGAGCAGGCGGTCTGCACCGTGATGCTCGGCCCCCGCAGGTCCAGCTTGAAGGCGGCCAGCGACGTCAGGAAGCTGCTGTCGTTCAGGATGCGGACCTGGAGCGGCCCCGCGGCGTCGATCCGGTCGCGGTGGGAGAGGAGGTTCTGGAGCAGGTAGGAGGTCATCCCCATGCCGGCGAAGACGCCGATGCTGCCGTCATAGCTCTCGGTGTCGTAGCCCGCGTCCTCCAAGGCTTCCCAGCAGCACTCCAGGAACAGGCGGATCTGCGGATCCATCAGCTCCGCCTCGCGCGGGCTGAAGCCGAAGAAGGCCGCGTCGAAGCCCCGCACGTCGCGCAGGACGCCGCTCGCCCGCACGTAGCGGGGATCGTCGAGCAGCGCCGGATCGACGCCCGCCGCCTCCAGCTCCTCGCGCGCGTAGAAGGTGATCGACTCGACGCCGCCGCACAGGTTGCGCCACAGCTCGGCCGGATCGTCCGCGCCCGGGAAGCGCCCCGCGAGGCCGACGACGGCGATCCCTTCGACCGCGCTCTCTGGATCTTCCTGCACTGCCTTCTTCGTCCGTTCTCCAACTCAGCGTCCGGCGCGCCGCTGCGCGCGCCGCCGCTTCATGTCTTCCAGGAACTGCCGCTGGCGGTCGACGGCGCTCCCGTCGGCCCGGGCCTCGGCGGTGCGCGGCGGCGCGGCCTCCACCGTCCCGGCCGGCTCGCGCTCCTGGATCGCCAGCGCCCGCGCCAGGCCGTGGATGGTGGGGTTGCGAAAGATCTCGGCGATGGGAACCTCGCGGCCGAGCGCCTCCCGCAGGCGCCCCTCGATGTCTACGAGCAACAGCGAGTTGCCGCCCAGGTCGAAGAAGTTGTCGTGGATGCCGATGCGCTCCTGTCCGAGCACCGCCTGCCAGACCGCGCCGATCGCCCGCTCGCCCGGCGTCCGCGGCGCCACGTAGGCGCTCTCCAGGTGCGGCCGCTCCGCGCCCGGAGCGGGCAGGGCGCGCCGGTCGACCTTGCCGTTGCGGGTGAGCGGCAGGGCGGCCAGCGTCACGAAGGCGGCGGGGACCATCGCCTCCGGCAGGCGCTCGGCCAGGTATCGCCGCAGCTCGCCCGCGGTGAGATCGCGGTCCGCGGCCCCGGCCGCGGGAACCAGGTAGGCGGCCAGGCGGCGACCGCCCGCCGCGGCCTCGTGGGTCGCGACCACGGCCTCCGCGACCGCCGGGTGCGTGTGCAACGCCGCTTCGATCTCGCCGAGCTCGACCCGCACGCCGCGGATCTTGATTTGGAAGTCGAGACGGCCCAGGATCTCGACGTCCCCCTCCGGCAGGCGGCGCGCCAGGTCTCCAGTGCGGTACATCCGCTCCCCTTCCGCGGCGTGGAAGGGATCGGGGAGGAACCGCTCGGCGGTCAGCTCCGGCTTCCCGAGGTAGCCCTGGGCGAGGCCCGCGCCGGCCGCATAGAGCTTCCCCGGCACACCGACTGGAACCGGCTCCAGGCCGCGGTCCAGCAGATAGACCCGATTGCCGCGCACCGGCCGGCCGACGGGAGCCGGACGGTCGCGGACCGGGCGGCTGCCGACCTCGTGTAGGGTGACATAGATCGTGGCCTCGGTGGGTCCGTATCCGTTGAAGATACGCAGCTCCGGGACGTGATCGGCGAGGGTGGCCAGCAGCGGCTCGTGGATCGGCTCGACGCCGACGAGCAGGCGGCGCAACGGGACCGGAGTGTTCTCGAGCCCGCGCGCCAGGTCGCCTAGCAGCGTGGGCGGGACGAAGGCGCTCTCGACGGCGCGTTCCGCCAGCCAGCCGGCGACCGC
Source organism: uncultured Holophagales bacterium (assembly GCA_963842525.1). GTDB lineage: Bacteria > Acidobacteriota > Thermoanaerobaculia > Multivoradales > UBA5704 > UBA5704. The sequence goes on along the minus strand of CAWJGT010000003.1, from coordinate 394,990 downwards.
ATGGCCGCTGGCGCGCACGGCATCCGGCACAATCTCCAGCCGGCCGCCGGCGAGGAGGGCCGAAAAGATTTCGTAGACCGAGACGTCGAAGGAGAGGCTCGTGAACAGCGAGCACGCGACCCCCGGCCGCAGCGGCTGCCGGAGCTCCATGTCGCGCAACAGGCTGGCCACCGCCGCGTGCTGGCAGCAGACCCCTTTCGGCCGGCCGGTCGAGCCCGACGTATAGAGCACGTAGGCCGGGCTTTGCGGGCAGACGCGGGGGATGGGAGGGGCGGCTCCGGCTGCGGCGGGGGAGCCGCGGAAGGAGATCCTCTCCAGCCCGAGATCGGGCAGCCCCTCCGCCGCGCCCTCCGGGGCCAGCAGCACCGCCAGGCCGCTGTCCCGGACCATGTGCGCGAGGCGCTCGGTCGGATGGGCCGGGTCGAGAGGGACGTAGGCCGCACCTGCCTCCAGCGCCGCCAGGATGCCCACGATCGTCCCGACGGAGCGCTCCGCCCAGAGGCCCACGCGCGCTCCGGGGCCGGCGCCATGGGCGAGGAGGCAGCGCGCCAGCCCGCGGGACCGCACGGCGAGCTCACCGTAGCTCAGGCTTGCCGTCCCGCCGACCACGGCCAGCGCGTCGGGCGTGCGCGCCGCCTGCGCCGCGAACACCTCGTGCAGGCAGGAGCCGGCGGACGAGGCCTCCCCCGGCACGTCGTTCCATTCGGCCAGGAGCTGGAAGCGCTCGGCCTCGTCGAGCAGCGGCAAGGCCGAGAGCCGCGCGTCCGGCGCCGCGACCGCACCGGCGAGCAGGCGGACGAAGTGGCGCAGCTTCCGCAGAGCGGTCGGCGCATCGAAGAGGTCGGAGCTGTGCTCCAGCGCGGCGGTGAGCCGTCCCGCCGACTCGCGGATGAAAAGGCCGAGCTCGAACTTCGCCGTCCCGGTCTCGCTCCCCCGCGCCGTGAGGACCAGCCCCGGCAGGTCCAGGCGGTCCGGCACATCCGGCTCCACAGCGAAGCTGACCTCGAAAAGCGGGTTGTGGCCGAGGCCGCGCTCAGGCCGCAGGCGATCGACGACCTTTTCGAAAGGGACGTCGGCATAGTGGAACGCGTCGAGGACACAACGGCGCGCCCGGCCCAGCAGCTCGCGGAAGGTCAGGTCGCCGGCCACGGCGGTGCGCAGCACCACGGTCTCCAGGAACAGGCCGACCAGGGGCTCGAGCTCGGCGCGCCCGCGTTGCGCCACGGCCGAGCCGAGCGCGAGGTCCTCCTCGCCGGTCGTGCGGAAGAGCAAAGCCTGGAACGCCGCGAGGAGGATCACGAAGGGCGTCGCACGCTCCCGGCGGGCGAGCGCCGCGACGGCCGCGACGAGATCGGACGGAAGGTTCAGGACCGAGGTCCTCCCCTGCAGGCTGCGCACGGCCGGGCGGGGCCGGTCGGCGGGGACCTGGAGCACCGGCGCACCCGCGAGCTGCCTCTCCCACCAGGCGATCGCGTGCAGCGAAGCGCTCGTCCGCCAGCCGGGCCCGCTCCAGCCAGGCGACGTCGGCAGGCTGGACAGGGAGGGCCGGGAGCGGCGCGGGCCGGCCCGTCACGGCCGCCTCATAGAGGGCCGCCAGATCGCGCAGCAGGACCCCCATCGACCAGCCGTCGGCCACGATGTGGTGCACCGTCAGCGCCAGCCGGTGCTCGCCATACTCTCCGGCACCGAGCCGCAGGAGCAGAGCGCGCAGCAGGGGTCCGGCGGCGAGGTCGAACGGGCGGCGCGCCTCGGCGGCGGCCAGCCGTTCCGCCTCGGCCGGGCCGCGGGAGGGGCCGAGCGCGGCGAGGTCGACGAGCGGCAGCGGCAGGGCGGCGGCCGGCGAGATGCGCTGGATGGGCCCGCCGGCCTCCTCGGGGAAGGTGGTGCGCAGCGCCTCATGGCGGCTCCGCAGTCCGTCGAGAGCCGCCGCCAGGGCGCCCGTCTCCAGACGGCCGGCGCAATGGAGGACGGCAGGGATGTTATAGGTGGGGCTCCCCGGCCAAATCCGGCCGAGCAGCCAGAGCCTTCGCTGCGCCGAGGAGAGCGGCGGTGCCGGTCCGCGCGGCGCCGGCTCCAGAGACGATGCGAGGCGCTCGGCCCCGTCCAGGACTTCATCGACCGCGGCGGCGAGCCCGGCGACCGTCGGCGCCGCGAAGAACCGCCGCAGCGTCAGGTCGGCTTGGAAGATCTCGCGCGCCTGGGAGACCAGGCGGGAGGCGAGCAGCGAATGGCCGCCGAGCGCGAAGAAATCGTCTTCGCTCCCCACGCTGTCCAGTCCCAGGGCCTCCGCAAAGAGCCCGGCGATCACCTCCTCGACCGGTCCGCGCGGCGCCTCCTGGCCCGCTGTCTCCGGTCGCATCGCCGCCTGCGCGGCGAGGGCCCGTCGGTCGACCTTGCCATTGGCGGTCAGCGGCAGCGATGCCAGCGCCACGAAGGCGGCAGGGATCATGTAGGACGGGAGCATCCCGCTCAGGAAGGCGCGCAGCTCGCGCACCGCCGGCACCGCCGGCCCGGCCACGAAGGCGACGAGGCCCGGCCCCCGCCGGGGATCGTCCAGCGCCAGCACTACGCCCTCGTGGACGCCGGGATGGCGCGCCAGGGCCGACTCGACCTCCGCCGGCTCGATACGGAACCCGCGCACCTTCACCTGATCGTCGGCGCGCCCGAGGAAGTCGAGCTCGCCTCCCGGCAGCCAGCGCGCCCGATCGCCGGTGCGATAGAGGCGCCCGCCCGGCGCGCCGAAGGGGTCGGGCAGGAAGCGCTCGGCCGTCTGGCCGGGCCGCCCCAGATAGCCGCGCGCCAGGCTGGCGCCCGCCAGGTACAGCTCGCCCGCGCACCCCGTGGGCAGAGGCCGGAGCGCGCCGTCCAGCAGATAGGTGCGGACGTTGGCGATCGGGCGGCCCAGGCTCGGCGGCGTCCCCGCGTCCTCTCCGCCCGCGCCGCCCCCGCCGGCCGCAGCGACCGGTCCCGAGGTCGCCACCACCGTGTTCTCGGTCGGGCCGTAGTTGTTGTGCAGCGCGAACGGCAGGCCGGAGGGGCGGGCGCGGAGGCGGTCGCCGCCGGTGAGCAGGAGGCGCAGAGGGGCTCCCGGCGGCGGGTCGAGGGCGAGCAGCCGTTCGGCCATCGCCGTCGGCACGAACGCGACGCGGATGCGTTCTGCCGCCAGCCAGTCGCGCAGCGCCTCGGGAGAGCTGCGGGCCTCCTCGTCCGGCAGGTGCACGCTCGCCCCCGCGGCGAGCGCGGGCCAGACCTCCCACACCGCGGCGTCGAAGGAGAGGTTGGCGACGTGGCTCACGGCATCCGTACCGGCGAGGCCGAACGCCTCCAGATGCCAGTCGATCAGGTTTTCGAGCGCGGCGTGGGAGACCCCGACGCCCTTGGGGAGGCCGGTCGATCCCGAGGTGTAGATCACATAGGCGAGGCTCTCCCCGGTGACACCGCTATCCGGAGCCTCTCCCGCCCCTCCCTCCTCCCCGGCCGGCGCATCCAGCAGGACCGTCGGCACGCCGAGCGGGCCGAGCCCTGACCTCGCCCCGGTGCTCGCCAGCAGCACTCCCGCTCGCGAGTCCTGGAGCAGCCAGGCCACGCGGTCCCGCGGCAGGGCGGGATCGATCGGCAGATAGGCGCCTCCCGCCGCCAACACCCCCAGCAGGCCGGCGACCATCTCCGGGCGCCGCTCGCTGAGCACCGCCACGACCTTTTCCGGGCCGACGCCCATCGACCTCAGGTGCGCGGCCAGCAGGCCGGCGCGCCGCACGAGCTCCGACCGGGTCATCACCCGAGAGCCGCAGACCACCGCCGGCGCGTCCGGATCGTCCGCCGCCCGGGCCGCGATCCGCTCGTGGATGCGGCCCGCGCCCGCTGCACGCCGGGCCGTGTCGTTCCATTCGCCGAGCACCTGCCGACGCTCCGCCTCGTCAAGAAGCGGCAGCTCCGAGAGGCGCCGCTCCGGATCGGCGGCGACGGCGCCGGCCAGGGTGTGGAAGCACGCGGCCATGCGGCCGACCGTCGTGCGGTCGAAGAGAGCCGCGTCGAAGAGGAGTGACAGCCGAATCTCGTCCCCCAGCTCCGCCGCGAGGAGCGTCAGATCGAACTGGCCCGGCTGCGCGGCGAGCGGCATCGATTCGAGGACCAGGCCGCCGCCGAGATCGAGCCGTCCCCCCGGCTCGCCCAGGGCGAAGGCCGCGAGCGCCTCCTGGCCGGGGAACGGCGATCTGTGGAGCGCGAACACGGCCCGGAGCAGCGGCGACCGTCCCGTCTCCCGCTCCGGCTGGAGGCGCTCGACCAGCAAGGGGAACGGGACCTCGTGCTCGAAGGCCTCCAGGACCGTGCGGCGCGACCGCTCGAGGAAGGCGGCGAACGGCGGGTCCCCCGACGCCTCCGAGCGCAGGGGAAGCGGGTTGACGAAGTAGCCCACCAGTCCGGCCAGCCCGCTCCGGCTCCTCCCCGCCGCGGGCGAGCCGACCAGGAGCCGCCGCTGGCCGCAGAGGCCGTGGAGAAGCGCCTGGAAGGTGGCGAGCAGCGTATGGAAGAGGGTCGCTCCGCAGCTCACGGCTGGCCGACCGCAGCCCGTCCGCCTCCGGCGCCTCCAGGCGGAACGTCCAGGTCGCGAAACGGTGATCCGGCTGCGCCGCCCGCGGCCGGTCGGCTGGCAGCGCGATCCCGGGAGGCTCGTCCTCCCACCACGCGTGCCAATCCCTCCAGTACTGCCAGTACCGCTCGTCTCCCCCGCCATCGTTCCAGAGTGCGGCCTGCCAGCGGGCATAGGCGGCGTACGGCAGCTCGAGAGAAGGCAGGAGGGCCGGCTCGCCGCTACGCTCCGCCTCGTACAGTGGGCCGAGCTCGCGCAGCAGCACGGCGAGCGACCAGAAGTCGGCGACGAGGTGATGGACCCCGAGCAGAAGCACCCGCCCCCCGGGAAGCTCCGAGGAAGAGATGGAGCCGCAGCAACGGCCCCCGTTCCAGATCGAAGGGGCGGAAGGCCTCCGCCACCAGCCGCGTCTCGAGCTCCTCCCCGGTCCAGCCCGCGGCGTCCACCTCCGCAAAACCCGGATCGGCGTCGGCATGGACCCGCTGCACCGGCTCGCCCTGGCGGAGGGAGAACGTGGTGCGCAGGGCGCCGTGGCGGCCGGCCAGCGCCCGAAAGGCGCGGTGCAGGGCGCCGCTGTCGATCGCGCCGTCGAGGCGGACGGCGGCGACGATGTGGTACGCCGGATCGTCCGGGTCGAGCTGCTGCAGGAACCAGAGGGCCCGCTGCCCGGGGGAGAGAGGATGCTCCCCCTCCTCTCCGTCCGGACCAGGGGGAATGGGCGCGCACACGGCCTCCTGGCCGAGCCGGCCGTGGAGGTCCGCGGCCAGGCGATCGAGGCTCGGCCCCTCCAGCAACAGCGCGAGCGGCAGCTCGACGCCCAGCTCCGACTCGATCTCGTGGAGGAGCTCGACGGAGGCCAGGGAGTCGAGGCCGTGACGGAGCAGCGGCGCCGCGGCGTCCACCTCTTCAGCGGCGCGACCCAGCCGGCGCGCCACCAGGCCCTGCAGCCAGGCAGAGAACTCCGGGACGGTCCTCGCAAACGGCACGGCACGAGGCGCGGGCTCCGCTGCCGCGGCGGCCGGCCGCCAGGAGGCCAGCGGCTCGAGCCCCCCCTCGAGGAACCGGCGCCGGCAGAGCTGTCGCTGCACCTTGCCGCTGGTCGTCCTGGGCACGGCGCCGGGCTTCACGAGGAGGACGGCGTGCAGGGCGATCCCGTGCTCCTCGGACACCGCCTGGCGCACCGCCTCCAGAGCCGCGGACCAGTCGTGCGGACGGCGGGGATGGGCCTCCTGCACCAGCACGACACCCTCGCCACCCTCCGCCTGGACGGAGAAGGCCGCCCCCATCCCGTCGCGCACGGCGGGATGGCTCTCCTGGGCCGTCAGCTCGAGGTCCTGCGGGTAGTGGTTCTGACCCCGCACGATGAGCAGGTCCTTGAGCCTCCCGGTGACGAAGAGCTGCCCGTCCGCCAGGAAGCCGAGATCGCCGGTGCGCAGGAACCTCTGCTCGCCGGCGCGCGCGAGCCGGGCTCGGAACGTGCTCTCCGTCGCATCCGGCCGGTTCCAGTACCCCGCCGCCACGCTCGGACCGGAGACCCAGACCTCCCCCACCTCGCCATCCTCCCGCTCCGCGAGCGTCTCGGGATCGACAATTGCGACCTCCTGCCCTCCCCACACCGGACCGCACCCGACCAGGGAGAGCGCCTCGGCCGCGCCCTGGCTCCCGCTCTCGCGGAAGGGACGGATGCACGGGGCCGCGGACTTGACCTCGCCCGAGACGATCAGGGTCGCCTCCGCCAGCCCATAGCAGGGGAAGAACGCCGTGCGCCGGAAGCCGAACGGCGCAAAGGCCTCGGCAAACGCGTTCAGGGTCGCAGCGCGCACCGGCTCGGCGCCGTTGAAGGCCACCTTCCAGCTCGTCAGGTCGAGCTCCGCACGCTGCTCGGCAGAGATCTTCTGGACGCACAGGCTGTAGGCGAAATCGGGACCGCCGCTGGTGTGCGCCCGATAGCGGGAGATAGCCCGCAGCCAGCGCACCGGCCGCTGCAGAAACGCGACCGGCGACATGAGGACGCACCAGGACCCGAGATAGAGCGGCTGGAGCAGGGCGCCGATCAGACCCATGTCGTGATAGATCGGCAACCAGCTCACGAAGCCCGACTCCTCGTCATGCTCGCAGGCGGTGCGGATGATCTCCTGGTTGTGCAGCAGGTTGCCGTGCGTGACCATCACCCCCTTGGGATCGGAGGTGGAGCCCGACGTGTACTGCAGGAAGGCCAGCGACTCGCCCGGCGGAGCGGTCTCGCGCCAGTCGTCGGCCCCTGCGGGGAGCGCCTCGTCGGTCACCAGCAGCCGGGGCGGCGCGAGAGCCGCGAGGCCCGCGGTGGGGCCCTGCGCGCGTCCGGCAAGCGCCGCCGTGGTCAGGAGGAAGGAGGGCGAGGCATCCGCGAGGATCGACCGCAGCCGCGCGGAGTGCGGCTGCTCGCGCCCTGCCCTGGCGGGGCCGGGAGGCTGACAGGGGACCGCGACCACACCGGCATAGAGACAGCCGAAGAAGGCGGTCAGGAACTCCAGCCCCGGCGGATACAGCAGCAAGGCCCGTTGCTGCCCGGTCTCCCCCGGAGCCCAGTGTTGCAGGGAGGCGGCAACGGCGCGCGCGCCAGCATCGATCTCCCCAAACGTGAGCCTTGCCGCCTCGTCCTCACCATTATGGAGGTAGATGCACGCCAACCTCGAGGGATGGTCGGCAGCTCGCACGCGAACGAGGTCAATAAAGGAATACGCCGACATTGTATCTGATCGACCCTACGGTCCTGACGAGGTGGACAATGTGAAGCCTCTACGAAGGAGAGCAGGAAAAGTTGCATGCCCGAGTGATGCGAGGATTGTTGTGAGGTGCCTGGGACAGGAAGAAACGCTCCCCCGAATCAGGGGGCCTTGAGACCCGCACCTTGCCCCGCTACCCTTCATCAGCAAGGCCGTGCAGCCATGAGCTGCGGCGGGCCCTTCTGGGCCCCCCCTCCTGCCCGAAAACATCGTCCTCGGGCACTATATCATCATTGTACTATTTTTTAGCAATTCTATACAGACAGTGGCGCGCTGAAGAGGTCGCGCTGTGCCGGGGTCTCAGCATCAATGGCAATGAGCTGCGGCTAAAGCCTCGGAATGAATTCGGGGTCCGCTATCCCGTTCGCGGGGGTACGAGCGAGGCTAAGTTGTTGGAAATGCGGGAGATAATTGGTCGGGACGCCGGGATTTGAACCCGGGACCCCCTGAACCCCATTCAGGGGGTGAAGTTCCACGCACTTCCCGGAATATCCCGGAACATCCCGGCAAATAACGGCAAATAATCGACTTACACGACTCACCTACCTGTCTCCTCCCCGGAACTTCTCGGGCTTGACCGGCAGTAACCGGGGGTGGTAACGTACGAGAAACGTACGAGAAACGTACGAGGGGAGAGAACGACGTCTCGGAGCCAGGTGAGGGCTTGCTGGGATTCGGTCTCCAGGGATGGGCTTGGCTGGCCTCCGGTCACTAGGCGGCGGTGGGCGAGGACGGCGACCTTGGCTTTCAGGACGGGGGGCGGGCTTCTTCTTTTTCTTTCCTTCTCGCCTTCGGCGTTACGGCCCACGATGGGAACCTGGACGACGAGGCCTTCCTGGATCAGGACGGCGAGCTCGCCATGGGCAAGCGCGAGCTGGCCCGCCATGGAGGTCGCCACAAGCTCGGCCAGGCCGTTGAGGTCGCCTGCCTGGATGGCGGCGGGCACTGCTCGGCGTGATCTACATCGCGGGCGTCCACTGACCACGACCGAGCGGGTCAAGCGCTTCCGCCACCCGCGCGAGGTCGATCCCTCCGCAGGGACGGCAACGTCCCCACCACCCACCCGCGTCCCCGGAACTCCGTCGAAGGCGCGCTGGGAAAGAGCCGCGAAATCGTCGGCCTGCTCCTCTGGGGTTGTGCCCGCGTCGTCACCCCCTACGCCCTCGACCTCTACGACCGGTCTGCGGCCAACGTGCTGCTACCGCAGCTCACCGCGACCGTCCCCAATCCGACGAAGGCCAAGAGCCTCACGATCGAATGGACCACCCTCTTCACGCAGCTCCACAAGTGGGTCGGCGAACGTATCGTCCAGCGCTCCTTCGCCACTCCGATCACCATTGTCGGAGAGAAGTACGAGATCACTGACGCCGTTGATCGCAACGACATCGAGAGGGGCACCGCCCTCGCGACCGTCCAGCAGAAGTCCGCTGCCATCGCCGAAGGCTTTGCCGCAGGCAAGGTCATGCTCGCCGTCAAAGTCCTTCGCCACAACCGTCTGGCCTACGACGGCCAGAACTTCTTCGATACCGATCACATTCATCCGGACGGTCGCGGCTACTCCAACGTCGTCCCGGTGATCCGCCTGACCCCCGCGAAACCGGATGTGATGGAAGCGCGTTAAGCTCGCTGAGCATGGCTTACGGATCCGGTCGGCAATCGCGATGACAACCGATTCGGCGGGGACCGCGTTGTCGGCGATCCTCTGGAAGGTGCAGAGACGGTCGCCGGAAGCTGGCGAGGTCGGCGATGAATTTGCGGCGGTGGTCGGCGTCCCACTTGTCCCAGGCGGTGACGTCGAGGGTGTCTTGAAGGACGGAGAGGTAGGGCTGCAGGGTGGGCTAGCCTCGCCGTCACGCCGGCGCACGCCTGGCCTGGCGGCCGCCTCGACAGCCAGGCCACGAGTTGGTGGGCTGCCGTGGTCAACTTCGTGGCGCCGCTCTTCGGCTTGGACGCGCCCGACACTTCGTACTCGCTCGACTCCACCGGCGACCCGGCCTATCCGGCCCCCCCGTCCACTCTCCAGAGCGACAATTCACCTTGTATCGACCCCTGGGGCAACCCGGCGGCCTGCCAACCCCGCTCGTAGCGTGATCACGGGCACGCCATGACCCGCGTGCCCGTGGTCCTCCGCCCCTTGACACCCTCGGCAATCTGCATCTACGTTATTACAGCCCGTAGAGGAATGCCAAGGTGCTGCCAAGCCGATTCCGCCCACCACACGAGCTCGCCCGAGAGCTCCTCGAGCTCCCACGTCCACGCCGCCTCCTGGCGGCCGGCTCGCTCCGTCGATATCGCGAGCCCGCGCTGGTCGATCACCTCGTCGAGCAGTGCTTCGAGCATCGGTACGGCGACCCCGACAAGATGCTCGACTGTGCGGAGGCGGCCGTCGCCGTGGCACGCCAGCTTCCGCCGCCCTCCATCGGCTCCTGCGTGCCGCCGCGCCCCGGGTACGGCTTCTCGTCTCCCGATCGGTGGTGATTGCGTTGGGCCGGATCGCAGGTTCTCGCTAAAGGATAGAAGAATCACCCTGTGGTAAGGTGCCACTCCATGGGACGTCGCGTCTACCTGGAAACGACGATCATCAGCTACCTGACGGCCCGTCCGAGCCGGACGGTGATCACCGCCGCGCACCAGCAGATTACAATGGAGTGGTGGGAGAGGCGCAGGCACGACTTCGACCTCGTCGTCTCCGAGCTCGTGCTCCGCGAGGCCGAGGGTGGTGATCCAGAGATGGCCCGGCGGCGCCTCGACCTCCTTGCCGGACTGCCTCGTCTGGCTCTGACGGAAAAAGCGCTTCTGCTCGCGAGCGAGTTTGTCCAGCGGCGCCTTCTGCCGGAGAAAGCGGCCGAGGACGGTCTACATATTGCCGTCGCGACCCTTCATGATGTGGACTATCTGATGACCTGGAACTGTGCGCACATCGCCAACCCCGAAATCCAGAAGAGGCTGGCACGGTTTCTAGTTGAAAGGGGCCTTGCCCTACCGTTCATCTGTACTCCCGAAGAGCTCCTCGGAGGTGACCCATGATCGAAGATCCTGTCGTCCAAGAAGTCCGCCGAATTCGCCAAGAGCATGCGGCAAAGTTCGACTATGACCTGAAGGCCATTTTTGCCGACTTGAAGCGGACAGAAGAAGCTCGAGACCCACAGCAGTCACCTTTGCTCACTCCGCAGGAGACTCAGGATGAGGCAGCACCCGGCTCTGCGCAGCCAGAGCCGCGCCTTGCACGTTTCGGTCGCTGAACGGCCCCTCGGCCACTCTCGCGCGCACACTTCCTCCTGAAGGCCACGCCCCCTCCGGCCATGACGGCCCGAGCCGAGGCGGCCCTCAGGAGGTCTCATGCCCCGACACCCCACCCGCCCCCCATTCATCCTCACCCTCGCCCTGCTAGCCCTGGTCCTCCTCGGCCCCACCCACGCCAAGGCCCTGCCCCAGGGCCACACCATCCACTCGGCCCCCGAGCATCACCAGTCCGCCCAGGGCCTCTTCGCCCAGTTCTGGAGCTTCCTCTCCGCCATCTGGGGCGAGAACGGCTCCGGCCTCGATCCGAACAGCGCCAGCGCGGGCTCCGAGCCCGGCGAGAACGGCTCCCTCCTCGATCCCAACGGCCGTCCCTGAGCGACCTCGCGGGCCGGGCTTCCAATCCCGGCCCGCATTTTCGTTACCAGCCTCCCCGAGATTCCTGACATGCGATACTATTCCTCCGCCGAAGAAACTCTCAGGAGGAACGCATGGAGCACAAGCACCTCGATGCCACCGCGCTGGAGCGTCTGCTCGCCATGGATCGCACAGCCGAGCAGAACGAGCACCTCTTCCACCTGCTGGCCGTCTGCCCCCAATGCCGAGAGGTCGGCGGCTGGCTCCTCGAGCTGCACCAGGGCAATGCCCTCCCCGAGGTCTTCGGCCCGATCGACGCTGCTCTCGCCCGGTCCCGCGCCGAGGCCCCCCGTCTCCTGCAGGAGCTCGCGCCCCTGGATCCGGAAGAGCGCCTGGCCCGCCTCCGTGCTGACCCGCGCTTCGTAAGCTGGGGCCTCTGCGAGCTGCTGGTCCGCACAAGCTGCCAGACCGCGCCGGAGCAGCCGGCCGAGGCCGTCCACCTTGCCGACCTCGCCGTCCATGTGGCCGACACGATTCCTGGTGGCGAACCGTTCGAGGAACCCTGGGTCTATCAGCTCCGCAGCCTTGCCTGGGCCGGGCTCGGCAACGCGCGTCGGGTGCAGGGCGGCCTGCCCGCGGCCGAGCGGTCCTTCGAGATGTCGGACTCCTGGTGGGAGGCGGGGACCGAGAGCTCCGAGGACGCCCTAGGCTACGAGCCCGTCCTGCTGGATCTGAAGGCCTCGCTTCGGATGGCGCAGCGGCGCTTCCCCGAGGCCCTCGAGCTGCTTGAGCGAGCCGTGTCGCTCTTTCTGGATGGACAACCCGAGCACCGAGACCCACACCTCGCCGGCCGGAGCCTCATCTCGAAAGCTTTTGCCCTCATCGAGACAGGTGAATCGGAGCCCGCCATCCAGATCCTGAAGAAAGCGAACGGCCTGATCGACCCCAAGCGTGACCCGCGCCTCGTTCTCTGCGTCCGGCACAACCTGGTAGACAACTTCTCCAGGACTGGCCGCCACCGCGAGGCAGCCGACCTTCTCCCAGAGCTGAAGGCAGTCGCCGCAGCCCACGGGAGCGCTCTCGACCGAGTTCGCCTGGATTGGGTAGAGGGCCGCATCGCCGCCGGGCTGGGAGATCAGGCCCGGGCCCGCGAGCTCCTGACCGAGGTCCGCCAGAAGTTCCTCGACGACGGCAACGCGTTCGACGCCGGCCTCGCCGGCCTGGATCTGGCGATCTCCTACATGGGGGAGGGGAGGGCCGCCGAAGTCCGTGACCTGGCCGACGAGATGGTGACCGTCTTCCGAGACCTGGACATCTCCCGAGAAGCCATGGCCGCCCTCCTGGTCTTCCAGGAAGCCGCCCGCCGCGAAACCGCCACTGCCGACCTCGCCCGCGAAGTCGCCGCAACCCTCGCACGGGCGCGTGCGTGACTTCGACCTGGTCTACATCCCCCCTCTCCCGGGGAAGTGCGGCTGGACGATGGGAGAGGGGGCCAGGGGGTGAGGACTCGCCCCGGCCACCACCACGGCCTACGACCGACTCAAGTCTTTTTCAAGTCGCCAATCAGGCGTACCATACCGAGTTTGATCGCGTTGTACGCGGTCTCCGGTTGCCGTAATATATTTTCCGGGTTCGCAATAAATACGAATCCGATCCAAAGGGGGGTGTCCAATGACCATGTTCTCTCGTCTGGTCCCTGTTTTCGTTGTTACACTGTCTCTCTCCTCAGGTTGGTGGGGCGATATCATGCGCGCCACAGCCGCAGCGTTCGGCCTCTACGCACCTGCCGCCGTTGAACGTCCGACTCCTCCCCCTCCGCCGGACAGCTCGACCACTCAGAGTGGTTGCTCCATAGATCCCTGGGGTTGCCCGGGGGGTTGAACATCGCCAGCTCCTTCCGCGTATACTTACGCCGAAGTCCCCGGGCAGGAAGGAGCGCTAATGGTCTTGCAACGCAAGCGAGTTGCGAACGCTGTAAGAGTGAAAGAGCTCATTGATGCAGCGTTTGCAGCTCGCTATGAAGACCTGACCGGGATGCTCAAGCTCTCAAGCGAGGCCGTTGCTCTCGCGGAAGAGAAGAGTCACGAGCTGCCAGAGGACCTCATCGTCGCTGCTTGGACGCAATACGGGAATGCCCTTCGCATCGCCGGTCGCTACAAGGAGTCGGAGCGGGCACTGGAACGGGCAGCCTCACGGCCGACGTCCGACCTCCCGACCAGAGTTCATCTGCTCGAAATTACAGCCAGCCTTCATCGTGACACGAAGAGATTCGAAAGCGCAGCGGATGTTCTAACCATCGCTATCGAGGTGCATAAAACGATCGGCGACTCACTCGCCGAGGCGCGCACTTACAACCTTCTCGGGCTTGTCTGTTTCGATTGGGGTGAGCGGCAACGCGCACTTAATGCATACCGCTCAGCACTCGGCCTGCTCGGTCACGGCACGCCCATCGAACTTCTCGCCACGACCGGTCACAATTTTGTGGAGACTCTGATCGCAGACGGTCGATTCACCGCAGCAGCATCAGCGTTGGCCATTCTGGAACCTTATTTCCGCCGCTTTCCTCCTGGGCGGTTGACTGCCAAAACCGAGTGGCTGCACGCCCGTCTATGTCGTGAGCTTCAGCAGTTCTCAGCCGCCCGCCTTGCCTACGAGCGGGCCTATGACATTCTGTGCACTGAGCCGCACTCCCACGACTTCGCCGAGCTGGTCAAGGAAATGGCGAAACTGCCATCCACCTCCGATCCGCCGCTCTGAGCCCGATCTCGCTTCTGAAGCCTGGAACACCGTCCCCCCTCTCCCGGTAGGGGGGAGAGCGATGGGAGAGGGGGCCAGGGGGGTGAGGTCTACCCCGTGTCCCGCTCGAGATCCTTCTCCAGCCGCTCGACGCGGCTCTCCGTCTCGGTCTGGCGCCCCTCGACGCGGCGGATCGCCTCCGTCAGTGACCTGAGCAGCTCCTCGTCGGAAGGGCTCCGCTCCACGGCCTTGGCTTCCGCAGCGCCACCGAGGGCGGCTGCCAGATCCTGCACTGTAGCCCCGTAGCCTGCCAGCAAGCGCCCCAGATTATCCAGCGTCGGGCGGGGGTTGTCATGTTCCCATCGCGACATCTGTCCTTTGTCAAACCGCAGGGCCTCAGCCGCCTCCGTCTGCGTGGCAAAGCCTGCCCGCTCCCGGAGCTGGGCCAGAGCTTTTCCCAGTCCTTCGAACGGATCTGTACCAGCCATGGCGGCATCATAGATGTTGCAGGATGCAAAATCAAGCCCCTGAGATGATCGGGAACACAATTTCCCTCTTGACACTGTTGCCGGAATGGTCATACCTTGTTTCTCATGACATCCAGTTGCCCCGTCCACCAACCAACCTTTGGCGAGCGGCTGCGGAGCTGGCGCCTGGCCCGGGGCCTCAGCCAGGAAGCCCTCGGCAGCCTCCTCGACCCGATGGTCCGGCACTCCACGGTGAGCTGCTGGGAGCAAGGCCACCGCCACCCCTCGCGGCGGTTCCTCCGCCAGATCGTCACCCTTACCGGCATTCCCGCCCACCTCGCCCTGGGCGTAGCCGGCCAGGAGCGGTCCCCCTCATGAACCTGATCCACCTCCCCCTCCGCCACGGCGAAGCCATCGCCGAAGCCCGCCACGTCGAAGGTTCTGGAGTCCTCTACTTCTGCGCGAAGGACTGGTGCCCGCACTACCAGGGCCAGCTCGGCATCCTCGCCGGCGCCGAGACCATGCACTGCGCCCTGGTCCAGTACACCCCGGACCGCATCTGTCAGCCCTTCTACCTCAAGTCGTCGAGGAACTCGACAAGCAACGGCGAGCCACCTGGGAGCAGCGCCTCGCTGAAGCTGAAGCCTTCGAATCCGCTGTGGCTGCCGCCGCAGGAGCCACCGCATGATCGGGCGAGGCCTCCGTCCGTTTGTGCCAGTCCGTGTCCGTCCGTGTTTGTCCGTGTCCCTGCCGTCCTTGCTGTCCCTGCTGTCCTTTCGGGCGCTTGTTCCCCCTCTCCCGGGGAAGGGCGGGTGGGAGATGGGAGAGGGGGCCAGGGGGGTGAGGTCATGACCCACCACCAAGCCGCCCTCCCGCCCGGATGGCACCTCGCCGACGAGGCCACGCTCCCAGGCGGCCGTTCCCTCACCGGCACGGCCGCCCGCGTATACAACCTCCTCGTCGAGACAAGCCGGCGCTCCTACCATTGGAAAGTCGGCCGGCATCTCGCTCCTGCGGGCTGGGTGCCCACCTGGGTCCTGCGAGAGCCCTGGGCCGGGGGAGCCGCCGGGGACCGCCGCCTGCGCGACCTGCGCGAAGAAGGCGTCGCGATCGAGAGCCAGCGCTTCGCAGCGGACGACGACACCCCGGCCTCCGCCTCCTGGCTCTGGCGCCTGACCTCGCCAGCCAGCAGCTCGCCCCAACGCACCGCGCCGGCACATCAAGCCGCCGCGCCCCTGCAAGGCATCGCCATCCGCTTCGTCGCGGCGCGCGAGGCACCCGGCGCGATGGACATCTCGCCGGGGGCCTCGTCGCCGCTCGCCCCATCGTTCGCCGCCTGCGACGACGAAGCGTACCGCCGCGAGCTGCTCGAAGCCTTCCACGCAGGCCGCCTCGTGAGCTGTCTCAAGGGCCACACCGAGTGGCGCCTCTGGGCCGATCCAGCCGCCGCCTACGACCCGCGTCCCGTCCTCCGGAGCGCTCTCTCCAAGCTGGGGGCCACCTTTGGGGCTTGAGCACCTCGCCGCCGTCTGGGAGCACTCCCGCCAGAGCGGGTCCCACCTCATCGTCCTCGTCGCCGTCGCCAGCTACTCCGACCACAACGGCGAGTGGACCATCGACCAGGCTACGCTGCAGCGCCGCGCCCGCCTCGGCAATCGCCGCGTCCGGCAGATCCTTGCGGAGCTGGTCACCGCCGGCGAGCTCGCCATCACCAGCCACCACGGCCGCGGCAAGCTTTCCACCTACCGCCTTCTGCTCGGGAAGGAAAACTGGAAGCCGACTGCCAGTTTTCCGACCAAAAGAGGAAGCCCGCTGCCAGTTTTCCGAAGAAACTGGAAGCCGACTGCCAGTTTTCCGGCGAGAAACTGGAAGCCCGAGCCAGTTTTCTGGCGAAAAACTGGAAGCCGACTGCCAGTTTTCTCTCCCCCCGGTCCCCCCTTTTCCCCCAAACCCCCATATCCCCCCTAACCCCCCAGAAGAAGAAAAACAGAAAGAAAAAAATCAGGAGACCTTCGGTCTCCGGCCCCTGTCGGGACCGCAATCCGCGGTCTCTCGAGTGAATTTTCTGCTCGCCGAAGCGGGCGTCCCGCTGCCGAGCCCTGGCCAGATCGGCGTCTGGTCGAAGACCCTTGGTGGAGTCGAGCCTCTCCTCGTCCTGCTGGGCCGGCTGGTCCAGGCCGGCCTCGCCAACAAGCGCGAGCCCGCCGCCTACATCCACCGCGTGGTCATGGAGCAAGCCGTCCGGCGCGAGCCGGCCAGGCCGATGGATGCCCGGGCCGGCCGCGAGCTCCTGAGAGCCGCAGGTGCCGACGAGACCCGCTGGCAGCAAGCCCTCGAAATCATCAACAACACGGAGGAGTCATGACCCACGAAACGATCGGCATGCGTCCCCCCTCTCCCGGCGGGGGGCGGTCGGAAGATGGGAGAGGGGGCCAGGGGGTGAGGACCCATTCCCCCCTCGCCCGGGCGGAGGGAGTGCGGATGGGAGAGGGGGGCCAGGGGGGTGAGGGTTTGCCTTCCCCCTCTCCCGTTCGGGGCGGAGGACCGGCGGCCGCACGGGAGAGGGGGCCAGGGGGAGAGGGCTCGTTCGGGGGCCGGCCCTGGATCTGCCGTCAGTGCCACGAAGACCAGGTCGCTTTCGGCGCCATTCCCGCCGACCTCCTCTGCCACACCTGCCACGACGCCCAGAGAGCCGCGACCGCCTTCACCGAAGCCGACGCCGGCATCCCCAAGCTCCTGCGCGGCCTCACCCGCGAGAGCTGGTCCACCCACTTCGAGCGCCCCTGGCCCCAAGCCTTGGAGCACTGGACCGGCACCCCCCGCTGGGTTGCCATGTGGGGTCCCACCGGCACCGGCAAGACCGGCATCGCCACCATCCTCCTCGCCGAGCACCTGCGCACCGGCCGGCGCGGACGCTGGATCTCCGGCCCCGAGCTGGCGAGGCGCATCCAGCGCGACCTCATCGTCAGCGAAGAGGTCATCGCCCCCCTCCTCGTCACCCCGCTGCTCGTCCTCGACGAGCCCCTCTCCGGCGCTGCCGCCGACTGGTACATGGAGCGGCTGATCCTCATCACACGCACCCGCGACGAAAGCTGTCTGCCCACCGTCATCACCAGCCAGGTTCTTCCCGAGCTCCTGCGCAACCCCAACGCCGCCATGCCCCCGTCCCTGCTCTCGCGCTGGCTCTCCGGCCTCCACGTCCGCACCGGCGGCACCGACGTTCGCCTGAGAAAGGCAACCCGATGAAACGCAAGCTCGTCCTGCCCCACAGCGAAGAAGCCGAAAAAGCCGTCCTCGGCGCCCTCCTCCTGGAGCCCATGCGCATCGCCCAGGTCCGCACCCGCCTGGAGCCCCGCGACTGGTTCCTCGAGCGCCATCGCATGAGAGCCGGCCACCTCTCCGGCCGGCAATGGCAAGACCTCTACGCAGCAACCCGCCGCATGCTCGCCGCCCCCCTCTACCTCGACGACACTCCAGGGCTCGTCCTGCGCGACCTCGAAGCAAGGGCTTGGTGGCTCAAAGCCCGCCATCCCGACCTCGCCCTCCTGGTCGTGGACTACCTTCAGCTCGTCAACACCGGCATTCGTTTCGAGCAGCGCCGGCTGGAGATCGCCCACATCACCCGCCGCCTCAAAGAGCTGGCCGGCGAGCTGGGCGTGGTGGTGCTCGTCCTCTCCCAGCTCAACCGCGAGCTGACGCGCCGGAGCGACCCGCGCCCGCAGCTCGCCGACCTGGCTGAATCCGGTGCCATCGAGCAGGCAGCCGACCAGGTCGCCTTCATCCACCGGCCCGAGGTCTACGAACCCGACAACGAGGCCCTGCGAGGACTGGCGGAAGTGATCGTGGCAAAGCACCGGCACGGGCAGACCGGCACCGTCGAGCTGGCCTGGTCCGGCTCCACCACCTCCTTCCGCAACCGAGTGACTCTGGTCCCCGCCGGCCCGGATCCCTTCTGATGATCCTGAGCCCCGAGCAGGCGCGCATCCTTCTTCCCGGGGTCGATCCGGCCCGCCTGCGGGCCGGCTGGCCCGTGGGGCTGCGCGATGGCGCCATCATGGCTCTGGCCGCCGCAGGGTTGAGCGCGGGGGAAATCGCCAGACTGCAAGCCACGGCGATCACCATGGCTCGGGGCATCCTCTGGGTCACCGTCCAACGCAACGGCGTCACCTGGCATGCCGAGCTGCCAGCCGACCTCGGCGGCCGGCTCCTCGCCTGGCTCTCAGAGCGTCGCCTCTGGGCCTCCGCCAAGCCCGTTTTTATCCGGCCCAAGGGGCCGATCACGCCCAAGTGCATCTACAGAATCCTCGAGCGCCGCCGCTGTGAAGGAGGGCCAGATCTTGACTGAGCTTCGACCCGGCCTCAACGAGCTGCTGCGGCGGCTGGCGGAGGGCCTACCGCGGCGCCAGTGCCTGGACGCGATCTTCGACTACCGAGACCTCACCTCGCGCGAGCTGGCGCACCTGGAGCAGGTATCCGTCCGAACCCTCGAAGACTGGGCTGAGCGAGGCGACGGCCCACCCTACCGCAAAGCAGGGCGAAAAACCGCCCCCCGGCGCTACCCTCTCTGTGGTTACCTCGACTGGCGCGAGCGGACGACCATGACCAGGACGATCGAGAGGCACAAAATTCTGTATTGATTTCGTACGACTTTCGTACGACCCCCTCAGAAAGGAGCTTTGTCGCAGATGCAAACAGAGACCAGTGGCCCATCTAAGTTGTTTGAAATCAGGGGTTTACAAGGGAAATATTGGTCGGGACGCCGGGATTTGAACCCGGGACCCCCTGAACCCCATTCAGGTACGCTACCAGGCTGCGCCACGTCCCGACCGGAAGGTGTTTCTCAGCGGTTGGAATCGAGGAGGGCGATTATCTCGCGGGCTTCCCGAAGGGCCTTTTCAATCCCCGAGCGCAGACTTTGTATCCGCTCGGCGGCGTCCGTGTCAAGCGCCGCGGGCTCCGGCGCCTGCCTTGGATCACCCGGCTCATCCGGCACGGCCTTGCGGGACCTGGTCCGAGCGGCGGCCGGCGGAGCCGGGGGTGGCGCCTCCTCGGCTGGCTCAGGCCCACCGTCCCGTGTCTCCTCCAGGGCACCGCTGGCGAGCTCGGTCTCCAGCTTCTTCTTGGCCCCGGCGATCGTGTAGCCCTCGTCGTAGAGGAGCTCCTTGATCCGCCGGATGATCTCCAGCTCCTTCTCGCTGTAGACGCGCTGCCCCGAGCGGCTCTTGCTCGGGGCGAGGGCGGGGAACTCGGTCTCCCAGTACCGCAGCACGTACGGCTGGATGCCGAGCGCCTTGCAGGCCTCCCCGATCTTGTAGTAGAGCCGCTTCTGGACCCGGGCCTTGCCCACCATGCGGACTTACTCGCGCCCCCGCGGCGCAGGGCGAGACGGGGTCACCTCGTCCTTCAGACGGCGGGCGGGCCGAAAGCTCAGGCCCTTGTGCGGCCGGATGAAGATCCTCTCCCCGTTGACCGGATTGACCCCGATCCGGCCGGGCCGGTCGGTGATCTCGAAGGTGCCGAAGTTCTTGATGCGGACCGTCCGGCCGCGACCCAGCGACCTCTTCACGGTCTTGAAGATCGCGTCGACGACCTCGGCCGCCTCGTCCTTGGTGAGCCCGCCGTGGCGGTCGTAGACCACGTCGACGAGGTCTGCCTTGGTCTTGCCGGAACGATCGATCTCGCTCTTCTTGCTGGCCATGAGATGGGCCTCGATATCGGAAAGAAGGAAAAGAATCGTCCTCTCGTGCAGCCCCAAAGGCTGAAGAAGTGCTTGAAGTATATGGAATCAGACCGGCATGGACAAGGCCGCCTCGTACCCCTCCCGGTAGCGCGCCGCCACCGCGTCCCAGGTCAGCTCCCGTCTCCGCCTTCCGCCGGCCCCTTTCTCCCATCCCGCGCGCCAGGTCGCGGTCCGCGAGCAGCCTGGAGAGGGCGCGGAGCAGGCCCGCCGGGTCGCGCTCCGGCACCAGCAGGCCGGTCGCGCCGTCCTCCACCGCCAGCGGGATGCCGGAGATCCCCGAGGCCACCACCGGCAGGCCGCTCGCCATGGCCTCCAGGATGACGTTGGGGAGGCCATCCACGTTCCCCTTGGCGTCATGCACCGCCGGCAGGACGAACAGGTCGGCGGCGCGGAAGAGGTCCGGCAGGGTGTCGCGCAGCACCGGGCCGGGGAGATGGACCCGGCCGGGCCACCGCGCAGCGACCGCCGCGAACCGGTCCCACAGGTCGCCCCCGCCGGCCAGCACCACGTGCGCCTCCGGCGCGGCGGACAGGAGATCCGGCAGCGTTTCCAAAAGCACCTGGAACCCCTTCTTGGTCGCCATTCGGCCGACGCCGAGGAGGAGCGGCGCCGCGTCCGGGATGCCGAGCCGCTCGCGCCAGATCCGCCGCCGCTGCCGATCCGGCGAGAAGGTCGATACGTCCACGCCGTAGGGGATCACCCGCGAGCGCTCCGCCGGGAAACCCAGAGCCCGCACCCGGTCGACCAGCTCGGGCGAGCAGCCGGTGAGCAGCCGCGCGCGGGACAGGGCCCAGCCGGCGAGGCGGCGTACTCCCGGCTTCTCCGCCAGGAACACGTCGCTGCCGTGGAGCCCGATGGCGAGCGGCACCCTGCCGCAGGCCGCGGCGGCCACGACCCCATTGGGAACGATCCAGTGGGCATGGACCAGGTCGAACCGCCGGCCGCGGACCATGCGGCGGACGGCCCGCCGCAGGCCGAGCAGGAAGAGCGGCGTCACCAGGGCGGCGCGCGACCGGACCTTCTCGTCCGCTTCGAGCGTCCGGCCGTAGCCGAGGACCTCCGAGCGCTCCGGCGCATAGCGGAAGGTGACGACCTCGACGCCTCCCCCTTCCTCCGTCCACCCCCCGGCCAGCCCCTCGGCATGGGGCGCCAGCACGGTCACCCGGTCCCCTTGCCGCGCCAATCCGAGCGCGAGGTCCCGGATGAAGGGACCCGACAGGTCCCCCGGAAAACGAGGATAGGTCTGGGTCAGGAAGAGGAGGTTCAATCCAGCCGCTCTTTGACCGAGTAGCTGTCGGGGCGCCGGAAGTTCTTGAAGGTGATCATCTCGCCGAGCAGGCCCGTGGTCAGCACCTGGATGCCCAGCAGCATCAGCAGGACGCCCAGCAGGAGCAGGGGACGGTTGGACAGGAACTGGCCGTTGAACCAGAGGATGGCCAAGTAGAGATTAATGCCGAAGCCGCCGATCAGGAAGAGCAGCCCGAAGGCGCCGAACAGATGGAGGGGACGGCGCGTGTAGCGCGTGATGAAGAGGACCGTGATCAAGTCCAGCAGCCCCTTGTACAAGCGGTCCCAGCCATACTTGCTCTTGCCGTGCCGCCGCGGGTGGTGGTTGACCGGGATCTCGCCCACCGTGAAGCCGCGCCGGCTGGCCAGCACCGGGATGTAGCGGTGCAGCTCGCCATAGACGGAGATCTGCTCCAGCACCTCCCGCCGGTAGGCCTTGAAGCCGCAGTTGAAATCGTGAAGGTCGACCTGCGCGAGCTGGCGGGTCACCCAGTTGTAGAGCAGCGAGGGGAGGCGCTTCGAGACGGGGTCGCGGCGCTGGCGCTTCCAGCCCGACACCAGGTCGAGATCGCGCGTCTCCATCGCCTCCAGGAACCGCGGGATCTCCTCCGGGTCATCCTGGAGGTCGCCGTCCATGGTGATGAGGATGTTGCCGCGGGCCACGTCGAAGCCCGCGGACAGGGCCGCGGCCTTGCCGAAGTTGCGCCGCAGCCGCACCAGCTTGACCCGGGGGTCGGCCTCCCGCGCCTCGCGCACCCGCTGCGGCGTGCCGTCGCGCGACCCGTCGTCGACGAAGATGATCTCGAACGTTCGGCCTGTCGCGTCGAGCACCGCGGCCACCCGCGACGCGAGCTCCCGCACGCTCTCGGCCTCGTCGAGCACCGGCACGAGCACGCTCACCTCCACCTCGGGCGCGGGTTCGGGGACCGGCGGGGCGGGAGCGGGGCGGGAGAGCGGGACGGGCTGGCTCATCGGGGTGGATTGTAGCAGGGGGAGGGCTGGCTGACGCTTTGGTATAGAATCCCTGGCCGAACCTCTAGAGAGGAGGAAATTATGCCTTTCGGAAGCTTGTGGCTGCCCGTCGTCGTCTCGGCTGTCGCAGTATGGCTCGTGAGCGCGATCCTCCACATGGTCCTCAAGTACCACCGGGCCGACTACAAGGCGCTCGCCGACGAGGCGTCCGTCGCCCAGGCGCTGCGCGCGGCGGCCAAGTCCCCCGGCGTCTACACCATCCCCTACTGCCTCGAGCAGTCCCAGATGAAGGACCCCGCGATGCAGAAGCGCTACGAGGACGGCCCCGTCGCCATGATCACCGTCCTGCGCAACGGCACTCCCGCCATGGGGAAATACCTCGTCCAGTGGTTCCTCTTCTGCTTCCTCGTGAGCTTCGTCACCGCCTACGTGGCGCGCCACACCCTCACGTTCACCACCGACGGCCTGACGGTGCTCCAGATCACCGGCACCATCGCCTTCCTGGGGTATGGCTTCGGTTATCTCCAGGATTCGATCTGGAAGGCCATCCCCTGGTCCAACTCGCTGCGCGGCCTCCTCGACGCCGTGATCTACGCGGCGGTGACCGGCCTGGTCTTCCGGCTGCTGTGGCCCGAGGCGTGAAGCGTGGGTCTTCCAAGGACAGCAGGGCCTCCTTAGATCCGAAATAGACCCGCGGGGTGTTTGACGCACCCCGGCGCCTCGGCTACTGTCGGCGCACCTGTTCTCGCCAGCTCGGAGAGATCGATGATCCAGAGAAGAGATGTGCTCAAGCTCGGCCTCGCGGCCGGCGGCAGCGGCCTCCTGGCGGCCCACGGTGCGCGTGCCGCCGACCCGAAGGAGATGCTCAAGTTCCTTTGCCCGCCCGACGGCGAGCCGCCGGACCTGGCGACGCCGAGCCCGCCGGTGCGGCCTTTCGTGGCGCCGCTGTTCGTGCCGCCGATCAAGCAGCCTGTGGCGAGCCTCGATCCGCCGCCCGATCCGCGCGCTCACCAGCTCTATGACGAGCACCTCCCCAGGAAGCTCTATGAGATCCACGAGCAGGAGCTCCTCTGGACCTACCACCCGGACGCGCCCTATGGCAGCGGGAGCTATTCGTGGGGGTTCGACGGCACGACGCCCGGCCCCACCTATCACGCGCGTTATGGCGAGCCTGTGCTGGTGCGCCGGCACAACACGCTGCCGCCGATCGGCGTGAGCCGCGTCAGCTTCGCGCTGCCGTCGACCACCAGCCATCTCCACAACGGGCACACCGCCTCGGAGAGCGACGGCAACCCGCAGGACTGGATCGACACCGGGGAGTTCTGGGACCACCACTACGCCAACTTCCCGGCCTGCCACGACCCGCGCGAGAAGCTCACCACCCTCTGGTACCACGACCACCGCCTCGACTTCACGGCGGCCAACGTCTACGCGGGCCTGGCGGGCTTCTATCTCCTCTTCGACGAGCAGGACTCGGGCAACGAGAACGATCCCAACCCGGCGGCGTGGCGGCTGCCCAGCGGCAAGTACGACGTCCCCCTGCTCCTGCACGACATCATGTTCGACGAGAACGGCCAGGTGCGCTGGAACCCGTTCAACACCGACGGCATCCTGGGCGACCGCTACACGGTCAACCGCATCATCCAGCCGTTCTTCCAGGTCGAGCGCCGCAAGTACCGCTTCCGCATCCTGAACGGCGGGCCGTCCCGCTTCTACCAGCTCTTCTTGAGCTCCGGGAAGCCGTGGACGATCATCACCGGCGACGGCAACTTCCTGCCCGAGCCCGTGACCGCCCAGAGCATCTACCTCAGCGTGGCCCAGCGGGTGGACGTGATCATCGACTTCTCGCAGTACAAGGTGGGCGACACGGTCACGGTCCTCAACCGGCTCGAGCAGACGAACGGCAAAGGCCCGTCCGGGCGGATCCTCGACCCGGGAGACGGTATCCTCCAGTTCCAGGTGGTCGAGGCGACCGGGCCCGATCCGAGCCGCATCCCCGACCGGCTGCGCGACCTGCCGCGCATCGATCCGGCGGACGTCCGGCGTGAGCGGACCTGGGTCTTCGACTACGACGGCGGCCTCTGGACGGTCAACGGCAAGGTTTTCGACCCGAACCGGATCGACGCCGGCATCGAGCAGGGCTCGGCCGAGATCTGGACCTTCCGCAACGCCGGAAACACCTGGGCGCACCCCATCCACAGCCACTTCACGGAGTTCCTGCTCCTGGAGGTCAACGGCGTCCCCTACCTGCGGAGCTGGGTGCAGGACACGGCGCAGGGGGAGCATAGGTTCGTCGAGGCCCTGGAAGGGACGCCGGGCAACCCGCCGATCCGGCGCTTCATGGGCGGACCCCGCCGCGACGTGGCCACGCTCCTGCCCGGCGACGAGATCAAGGTCGTGATGCGCTGGTGCGACTTCCTCGGCCGCCACGTCATGCACTGCCACAACGTGGTCCACGAGGACCACTCGATGATGGTCCGCTGGGACATCGTCGAGCCCGGCAAGGGCTTCTCCGGATCGCGCTCGGCCTCCGAGTTCTACGGCACGCCGCCGGTGCCGCCCCACCTGGAGCCGCGGCCGGCCGACGGCACGAGCCAGGACGACCAGCAGGGCCCACCTCCGGACGAGAGGGAGGACATCTGAGATGCCCGACATGCCCGAGATGAAAGACCGGAGGACGGTCCTCGCAGGCCTCGCGGCAGGCGCCGCAGCAGCCGCTCTGCCCGGGATCTCCCTGGCCGCGCCAGCGGTTGTGAAGCCCAGCGATCCGGAGGGGCCCTCCTGCGCACTGTCTCCGGAGCACTTCCCCAACGTGATCATTCAGGCCCATGACGGCCGCCGGGCGCGGTTCTGGGACGACCTGATCCGCGATCGGACGGTGCTTCTCCATTTCTTCTCGATCGCGAACGACGCGGTCTACCCCGTGATCGCCAACGTGGCGAAGGCCTATCAAAGCCTGCAGCCGCTGCTGGGGGACCGGCTGGGGCGCGACGTCTTCCTCTACTCGATCACCGTCGACCCGGAGAGCGACACGCCCCGTGTCCTCCAGGACCTCGCTGCACGGCACGGCGCCGGTCCGGGCTGGCTCTTCCTCACCGGCGAGCCCGCCGCCGTCGAGCTTCTCCGCGCGCGGCTCTTCGTGCATGACACCACCCACCAGCACGCCGGCGCTCCGGTCGAGGACTGCTCGCGGGGGCTGATGCGGTACGGCAACGCAGCCGCGGGGCTCTGGGGCTCCGTCCCGGCCAAGGCCGATCCGCAGTGGATCGCCGCCCGCCTCTCCTGGGTGCAGGCGCGGCAGCCGGCTTCCGGACTGCCGCGCCGACGCGGGCCGGTGCCCCTGACCGAACAGGCGTGGTGGACCAAGAGGGAGGAGCGGTCATGAAGGACCTCGCCCCCTTCTGTCCCCCCCGGTCCAGCCGCTGGAAAATTGCAGGCCTCTGTGTAGCGTTGGCGCTCGTTGCGGCCGTGAGCGTGCCGCAGAGCACGAATTGCGTGCAACCACCTCCGGGGTGCCTGGACCCCAAGCCGTGCCCGGAGCCCAACCATCCCCACCCGCAGCCCCTGCCCATGGCGTCCTGCCAGAGCACGCAGGGGGACACGACGACCGTCATCACCTGCGCGAGCTGCTTCGCACCGAGCCGGCCGTTCCTGGACCCGCCGGGCACGAACCTCCTGCCCACGGTCTACACCAACCTCTTCGACAGCAGCGGCGCCGAGGTCCCGAACACCCTGCCCTCGACGCCCACCGTGCCCTACAACCTGCACGACGGCAACCCGGTGGTGAGCGATATCAACCCGACATCGCCCACGGACGACCTGCAGCGCATCTTCACCACGGTGCCGCAGATCCTCGACCGCGCCCCGCGCGACCCCTATGACGAGACCGCCGTGCGCCGGCTTCTCGATCTCGGGGTCGACATCCTGGAAGGGAACCCGGTCCGCAACCGCGCCTACAGCGGTTTCCCGCTGCTCCACTACACCGGGCCGGAAAAAGTGAAGACGGTGGTCCCCATCGTGGACCAGGGTGGCAAGGTGATCGGCGGCAACGTGGACGTCCACCAGATCTGGTACGACGGCCGCATCGAGGCCGACACCGCCTTCCTCGACGTGAGCCAGGTGCCCGACGTGCCCTGGACCGTCACCTACACGCTCGACGTGCTCAACCGCGGCGAGGACGACTTCTCGCCCTACGTCATGTACTTCGACGTCCCGAAGTCCGCCACGGCCGATCCGTCCTCCGAGATCCAGCAGGGCAAAGGGTCCCCACCGCTCGCCGGCATGGACCAGAGCTTCTTCCCCTTGGAGGACGGGACGCGGACCCTCCTCAAGGTCAAGATGGCCCCCGGCAGGTACTACAGCCTGGTCTACACCTGGGGCTGGCGCGTCCATCCGCCGCGCGCCCAGGTGATGGAGGACGCGAGCAAGACGATCAACGGCATGACCCTGCCGCAGATCGAGGCTTCGGTCTTCGGGCCGGCGCCGACCTCCAGCGAGCAGGCGAAGCTGGCGGCCATCGCCAAGATCGGCGACCTCGCTCCCTCCAAACGGATGTGGAAGGCGTTCCGCGAGGCGCGCCCGGCGGCCGATAAGGGGGACTGGAAGCGCGTCCGCGCCCTGCTCGCGGAAGGACGCGAGGCGTTCCTCGACTGGAAGGACCGCACCCAGCTCCCGACCGGCGTGACGCCCGACCCCGACTCGGACATCACCCTGCTCTACGTCAACAACACGATCTACGGCGAGCTCACCGCCGGCACCCTCACCCAGTTTCCCAACTGGCAGACCCGCGGGACCTGGATGAAGGCGACCCTTTACAACGGCGACTACTTCGACCACGGCTATCAGAGCGTGGATTTCGGCGGCAACCGGGGTTGGGAAAACCAGTTCAAATCGTCGGTCAAATACGGCGGCTCCGGCTGCTGGTTCACCTTCGGCCGCAACTACTGGTGGGCCAACCTGAAGACCCCGGTAACGGTGCCGGCCGCGAGCCCCTATGGGCCTCCTGGTCTGCAGAAGGTGCGGATGCAGTTCAACTACGACCCGTCGCGCCGGCTGCGGTTCTACCAATTCGATCCGATGCACCACGACGTGGCCATTTTCTCGGTGCACTGATGGCCCTTGCCGCTCCTCTCGCCGTCCTCCTCAGCGCCCTGGCTGCGGGGGGAGCTGCGCAAGAGCACAACCACCACGCGCCGGTCGCGGACCCCGCGCGCTACAGCCGCTCGGTGATCGAAACCCGGATCCCCGACGTCACGCTGGTGGACCTGGACGGCGCGCCGGTCCCGCTCGCCGCGGAGCTCGACCGGGAAGGCCCGGTCGTCCTGCAATTCATCTTCACCACCTGCTCGACCGTCTGCCCGGTGCTCACCGGCACGCTCGCGGCGTCCCAGGAAAAATGGCCGGGCGTCCGCCTGGTCTCGATCTCGATCGATCCGGAAGAGGACACGCCGGCCCGCCTGCGGGAGTACGCCGCACGCTTCCATGCCGGGCGCGCCGGAGGCCATTGGCGCTTCCTGACCGGCAGGATCGACGACGTCGTGACTGTTCAGAAAGCCTTCGGCGCCTTCCGGGGCGACAAGATGCGGCACGAGCCGCTCACCTTCCTGCGCGCCGCGCCGCGAGAGCCCTGGGTACAGCTCACCGGCTTCCCAAGCGCAGCCGAGCTGGATGCCGAGGTCCGGCGTATCCTGGCCCCGTGACCGTTCGTATCGCCACACTGCTGCTGATTTTCCTGCTCGCCCAGGGTTTACACCCTGGGCTACCGAATGGCGCCCTCCGGGCTCTCGAATCCAAACCCGCAGGGGTGGCAGGAATTAGCCCGGGATTTCAATCCCGGGGTGAGGCCGGCCGGCGCCTCTACCGCGACGGCATCCTCCCCTCGGGACAGCCGCTGCGCGGCATCGTCCAGGGTGGCATCCCGCTCGAAGGCGCCGCCGCAAGCTGCGCCTCCTGCCATCGCCGGAGCGGCTACGGCAGCGTCGAGGGCACCACGGTCGTACCGCCGATCACCGCGCCCGCACTGTTCGGAAGCGATCCTGCACAGCGGGCCGACCTGTTCCGCAAGCTGTTCCAGGAAAACCTTTCTGCTCGCTCCTGGGCGACCGTCCGGGGCCCACGGACCCGTCCTCCCTACACGGACGCGACCCTGGCCGCGACTCTGCGCGAGGGGCACGAGCTCGATCCCCTGATGCCGCGCTACCGGCTGGGCCCGGAGGCGATGGGGCACCTCATCGCCTACCTGAAGGCCCTCTCCGCCGCTCCTGATCCAGGGGTGGATGAGACCACCATCCACTTCGCAACAGTAGTCACGGCAGGAGCCGACTCGGGCCATCGCCGGGCCATGCTCGACGTCATGGAGGCCTACGTCCGCTGGAAAAGCGCCGACGTCGAGCGGCGTCTCCAGCGCCCCTGGCCGCCGGCAGGCGAAGAGGAGGCCTTCGCCGGAGGTTACCGTCGTTGGGAGCTCCACCTCTGGGAGCTCACGGGACCGGCATCCACCTGGACCGCCCAGCTCACGGCACGCTATCGGGAACAGCCCGTCTTCGCCATGCTCGGCGGGCTGGGAGAGGGGGACTGGAAGCCGGTCCATACCTTCTGTGAGCAGGCCGCCGTGCCGTGCCTCTTCCCCACGACCGACCTGCCCGTGACCGTGCCGCCCGGGGATTGGACGGTCTACCTCTCCCCCGGCCTCGCCGTCGAGGCCGCGACCGTGGCGCAGCACCTGCGGGATAGCAAGGGCAAGATCGTCCAGGTCTACCGCGACGAGGCCGGGAAAGCTGCGGCCCGGGCTCTCCGCCAATCCCTCGCCGGGACGGCGCACCTCGAAGACCGGGTCTTCGCACCGGGCCCGGCCTTCTGGACCGACCTGCTCGGGAAGAAACGACCAACCGCGCTCGTCCTCTGGCTCTCCGGCCAAGACCTGGCCAGCCTGCCGGCCACGCCCGGCCCGCACCCGCGGCTCTATCTCTCCTCCACTCTCGTCGGCGACCTGTCCCGCCTGCCCGCAATGTGGCGCGAACAGGCCCTCCTGACTTGGCGCTGGAGCCTCCCGGGGAAGGAGGGGCCGCACGCCTACCGGGTCAGGGCCTGGCTGCGGGCGCGCGGCCTCAAGCCAGGACCGGAGCGCCTCCAACTCGACACCTGGCTCGCCCTCTCCCTGGCCGACACGGCCCTCATGCACCTGGCGGACCGCTTCTCCCGCGATCTCTTCCTCGAATCCGTCGAGCGAGAAACCGAAAGAATGCCGAATCCCGGCGTCTACCCCCGCCTGAGCCTCGGCCCCGGCCAGCGCTTTGCCTCCAAAGGCTGCTATCTCGTTCGCCTCGCCCCGGGAGCGCCGGGAGGGGTGGAGGCGGTCGGCGACTGGATCGTGCCGTAGGGTCAGTCAGCACGAGCCTCTCAGAGAGTGTCTGGAAAGGTTGAGGCGGTCCCAGGAAAGCCCTCACCCCGGGCCCCTCTCCCATCAGCACTCACACCTTCCTGATCGTGTATTTCCCCCCTCTCCCGGGGGAAGGGAGTGCGGATGGGAGAGGGGCCGGGGGTGAGGGGCCAGGGCTCGCGCAGGACTCTCCAGACACCCCTTCAAACCTTCATCACAGCGTAGGCCACCATCGGCGAACCCGCTTGCAGTACGCTTCGTAGTCCTCGCCGAAGGTCTGCCGGAGAGTTGGTTCCTCATACAACACTACAGCCAGGTGCATGAGCAGAAGGAACAATCCGGCATACGCGAGGAGCACGCTCGACCTGTAGAACAACGCGGCACCGGCGAGCGCCAGGCCGGCGCCCAAATACATCGGATTTCGCACGTACCGGTAAGGTCCCCGCACCACGAGACGACGCGGTGGGTCAAAGGGCGCCGGAGTCCCACGGCCGATCAAGGCGAAGCTCAGGATGCACCACACGGCGAGCGCCGCCCCACTGGCGCTGACCATACCTCCAAGGATCTCTGGAAGCCCGAGCCGGGCAGGCCTGGCGACGCCAGCCCAAGACAGCGCTTGCGCTGGCAAGTAGATGAGCAGTACACCAATGAAAAGCGTTGAGTACGTCACTGCCCGGATCAGGACACCTAGAAGCTTCATAGCTCGAATAGGCCTCACCGGACTGCCCCAGCTTTACGCAACTCCGGCACGATAAACCTGCGGCCCGTGCTCCTCGAGGAAGTATTCAAGAACCTCGTCCCCCGCAGCGTCAAACGTGCCGGTGGAGCGCCAGCCGAGATGACGATAGAAGCCGTACGATCGCATCGAAGGGTCTGCAGAGCAGCCAAGGAACAACCTGTTGAATCCGAACGTCCTGAGCTCCTGAACTACTCGATTCAGGAGAGACCTGCCGATGCCTTGATTCTCGAACACCGGTAGGAGTGCCAGCACAGCGACTTCCCCAGACTCTCTGACTCCAAAGCAGAACCCAATGATCTTGCCGTCCGCAAGACACACATGGCCTGGGAGAGCGCCCTGGCGAATGTCTTCGGCCCAAGACTGCAGGGTGATGCCCCTGGCCCTGAGACCCTCCGCAGAGATCGCGTTCTCGCGCGTTCTGCCGCGCACATCGAGGCACTCGGCCACATCGTCCGGGAGGGCTGCTCTGTACTCAAGCGCCATAGTAGTTACCGTCGTCGTGAGGCCTAACGGGCGATGGGCCTCAGCGCCGCCGCAAGGCGTCCGCTGCAGGCCCCGGGTTGGGCGCCTGGCTCGGATCCAGTGCGGATGCAACAGCTCGCGGATTCACGGAAGCCACCTTCAGGAGGGCTCGCGCTGGACCCTCCGGCTGTCGCCGCCCTTGTTCCCAATTCTGGAGAGTAGATACGCTCACACCGATCATAAGAGCAAACTCAGACTGCGACTTGTTGAGCATAGCTCTAATTGCCTTCACGTCTTCCGCTCTTACCTCGAACTTACGCGCAGGCTTCTGTTCCCCGCGCTTGATACGTCCTGCCTCCTTGACACTGGCAAGCATCTGCTGAAAATCAGAGTCCTTCACTTTAAATCCTCCTCGATGACCTTCTTCAGTTGCTTGAGCTGATTGGGCCTGAGGTTCGCCTGCTGGTTCTTCGGATAAAGGTAGAGGAAGTAGATCACATCCTCGCCCGCATCCCAGTAGTAGATCAATCGGAGGCCACCCCGCTTCCCTTTGCCACGAAGAGCCCAACGAATCTTGCGAAGACCCGCCACTGCCTGGGATCAGCTTTCCTTGCTCGGGCCGCAAAGTAAGAGCCAGTTGAAGAGAGCGGTAGTCGTCATCAGGGAGTTGCTCATAGAGCTGGCCAGAAAAGACAGAGGTCTCTACGAACCACACGACCTGACTATACGCCACTGAAGGAGAGCTTGGCAAGCCCTTGGGCCATCGAGGGCCATCGAGGACATCACCACCGGAATTTCGGCGCCCCTTGTCGGGTAGCCGGTCATTCTCGGGGGTGCCGTAACCACATGCCGGTGCCGGAACAGGGTGTCGGGACGACGGGGCCACTCGTCCCCAGTGCAATCCTGACCTTGGCGCACAACGGGATCGGGCATAAGCGGCGCCGTCAGGCGTCCGCTTGAGGCCCCGGGTTGGGCGCCCTCCGCGCTGCTCGCCGAGCAGCCGATTTCCGGTAAGCTGGAGAAGCGTGTTGAATCCGTCGCATCGCCTCAGGCGGATAGACCTTCTCGTCACAATTTGGGCAGGCGTAATACTCTAGCGCCTTCACGCTATAGGTCTCGCCTTTATAGTTTCCGGACCAGCTTCCAGAAATCTTCCGAATAGCCGAGCTACCGCACGTCGGGCATACGGAAACTGAAAATCCTTCGTTACTCAGCGGTGTTCTCATAGAGCTCTCTTCGAGGAAATTAGGAAGTAGAAATGATCTTCGCCATGCTCGCGAACGAGCTTGCCCTTCGAGTATATCATCATACCTTCGAGGTTTGTGGACTGGATCACGTAGAGGTACTCTAATTGGCCACGATGAAGGGGACTTCGCGACCGCAGGCGTTTGTAGATGGCGACTGCGTTGAGGATGGATTCAGCGACATCGAGGTCAGTGAGGCCGTCGACCTCCATCTCAATTCGCGCCTTCTCGCTGAAGGCATAATGCCCTGAAAGGACCGCACGCTTGATTCGGACGAGAACCTCGACCATAACCAGAGTCTACCACAGCTCCAGGTAGAGGTCCTCCGCAACAGGCAGCTTGGCCTGGAGAGCATAGCGGAGCAGACGAGTTGTAGGCCGAATTGGTCGAGCGACTGGTGCCGGCGGGCTGGTGCTGTCCCACATCACATGTTCTGGCCGCGGAGCATCCAGCGCCCGCTGAGCTTCCCGAAGGATTGCTTTAGCCGTGTTGAATAGAACCTCGGGGATCCATCTCGTGCTCTCAGTCGCGGTAGGGACGCCGAAGCGCCCCCCGCACAGATCCCGGCGTGCGGTTTTTCCGCACCGGGCTCTTCGGTTACCCTCGCTTCCGCACTCAGCAACTCAGACAAGAACCATCTGCCGATGCCGACTCTCCGCGATCCAGGGTTCCTCCAGTGGAAATCGCTTCAGCAGGGCGCTGAACTTCACCCAGCTCATCCGGCTCTTTTGACTCCGCCTCCCCAACCACTTCATCAGCAGCCGTTTCGCTTGATTGAAGTATGAGCATAGGCTTGCGTAGTTGCCGATCACCCCGTAGTAATTATAGTGCCCACGAAGCCTCGCGTTCAACGCCCCCACCAACTGGCGTACCGGCAGGTGCCGCTCGGCCTTGATCCACTCGGTCACCCTGGTCAACGACGCCCGAAGCCGCTTGCGCGATGTCCGGCACGTCACCCGGGCCACTCCCTTGTGGTCCTTCACCCAGCGGAACTCGAACCCGAGGAAGTCGAACCTCTCCGAGCTCTTGCCCAGTTGGAACCGGCTGAACCGCACCATCCGGCTCTTCTCCGCCGAAAGCTCCAACCCGTACTTCGCCAGCCGTTTCGGCAGGACCCGGAAGAACCGCTCGGCCTCCTCATGCCACTGGAAGGCGAACACCACATCGTCCGCAAACCGGCACATGAAGGCCCGCGCTTTACACCGGGGCTTCACCACCTCCGTGAACCAAAGGTCCAGAACGTAGTGAAGGTAGATATTGGCAAGCACGGGTGATATCCCACTACCTTGCGGACAGCCCGTGTCCGGGTGGATCACCTTCCCACCCTCTTCCAATACTCCCGCCTTGAGCCATTTCCAGATCAGCCGCAGGAACGGCCGATCGTTGATTCTCAGCTCGAGCATCTCCATGAGCTTCTCATGGTCGATCCGGTCGAAGAACCCCTTGATGTCAATCTCCACAACGTAACCGTAGCAACCAAACTGAAGCTCCTGTTTCAGCGTCCGCACTGCTTCCCGCGCATTACGGCCGAGCCTGTATGCCCAACTGCACGGCAGAAAGATCGGCTCGTAGATGGCATTGAGAATGCGGGAGACTGCGATCTGGAGCAGCTTGTCCTCCACCGCCGGGATCCCCAGTGGCCGAGTCGCTGTACTCCCTTCCTTCGGAATGTGACGTCGCCGGACCAGCTTCGCCCGGTAACTACCCCGCTTCACACGCTCCCAAAGGTCTCTTACGTTTCCCGCCAGATCCTTCGCGTAAGCCCGGGCCGAAACCCGATCCACGCCGCTGGCAGCTTTCTTGTTGACTCGCTCCCAGCAGGACAGAAGGAACGTCATGGTCAGCAGACCAAAGAGATTGCCGAAACGGTGGTTCTTGTCAGAGCTTGCCTTGTTCGCTATTCCCCGCAGGGAGGTTGGCATGAGTTGTCCAGCCTGTCGCATCTGGGTCATGTTTCCTTTGCGGGCTACGGGTTCCCGTCAGCTCCTTCCCCATGTGAACGGCTCTCCCGTTCTCGGAGTACTATGGGCTGATCCGACTCCCCAATGATCTTCAGTCTCCCTTGCCTTTTCGGTTCAGGTCGCCTACCTGTCATCTCTCGTCGATCCTCCGTTTAGGCGCCAGGCATTCTCTCTGGGTCCGGGTTTCCCCTTCTGTGCCTAGCCAGCCTCGCGCCTTGCAGATTGCCTCTCTAAGAGTGCAGGAATCAATGGGGTCTCCCAAGTTCTTCGACGCTCCTCTCCATGCATGCCATGTCCTGATGACCCCGGCAGGCTTCCAGAATCTCACCAAAGCGATTCCTTCGCGTGGGCTTCTCGCAAACGTAAACGATCGCCGCCTGCATCTGTAATCGGCGCTTTCGGGGCTGTACCAGACCTGGGGGAGGTGCGGTCTCCCTTACGGCCTACATGGTTCCCTGTGTACGCTCCAGACCTCTTGTTCGGTTCGTCGACGTCGACTCTCCTCCGCCAGATCTGCAACACTCGGTACGGGTGGTTGGTTAGACCTTACCCGGCAGGGACTTACACCCTGCAAGAAGCGCCAAGCTTGTCTTGGCGCACACGCTTATGCCGATGAGCGGCGGCTTGCCGTCCGCTCGATCGGCGGGGTTGGGCGCTCACAAAGGTTCGAAGCATGGTGGAATGCACTGGCACGTGCACTGGGTTGATGAATTGCAGTAAGGTCCACCAGCGCAGTACCTACACATCCCAGGAGGGCAGGGAATAGAGGGAGTACAGGTGGCGCATTGGTCCACCGTCTGGATCGGCGCTGGGACTCCCAGGCCGTCCTTGGGGCACACCCCTCTCTCGAACAGGCCGGGCAAGCCCTCGACCAGGTTCTCAGAGTCCGGCGACACCGTCGGAGTCACCACGGCCGTAACTGATTCCGGCGGGTCGTCCGCGGTAGCTGAGACAGCGTTACCCTTGAGTGGCGAGAGAACCAGCAGAGTGAGACAGATCAGAACTGAGGAACGGCTAATCCGGTGTGACATGGCATTCCTCCTCGGTAGGTGCCCATCCCGCCGATTCGGGTGGACGGTGATGCGACGAGGTACCTTCGCTTTGAGGCCAACAACAGGACTTCTTCCGTAAGGCCGAAATTCAGCGCTATCCTTGCGCCCAACGCTGCCGCGCCTCAGCGTGCGGCGTTAGCCGTCCGCTGGAGGAGCTGGGTTGTGCGACCATACCGCCTCAGTTGCCCATCTTGTATCCAACATCCTCAGGCCCCCGGGGTGGTTCTGTTTGGAGAAGGCTGTACTTGGGAACTGAAGACTTGCACCGCAGTTTGAGCTTGCGGATGTCCGGCAGGGTTGATGCCTCCGATTTCATCGACGCAAGTTCCTGTTCCAAAGTCTTCAGTTCACCCGCGACCTCGCTAACAAGGGTGCCGGTCGCCTCGCTCGGGCCCTCGAAGTCTCGTAGTCTGCGCCAAAGCGCTCGAAGTGGCGGGAGCGCCTGAAGATAACGGCCGTGAAGTGTGGAAGCAGCTTCAATAGTTTTCTCTGGATTCCAAATGGGAAGTCCAATCGCCAACAGAGGTACGATCGCCACCAGCCAGTCGACGGTAGGTCCTGAGATTGCCCGGAGACGAGCAAGGAATGGTACGCATGCGGCGACAGCGACCAGCCACTTGGCCCATCTCTCGCGCTGCCGAACGACGCGTGCTATAGCTGCTGAGTAGCAGGCGAGGAATTCCACGTCCTCGAGCTTGGCAGTGAGGTCATCCGTAAGGTTCCGAAGTGCTCGATTGCCTGTCATGCGTCACTCTTGGAGGTTACCAGCTCTATCTTTCTGTCGCACAACGTGTAAGCGTCTATCCGGGGTCCTCCCACAACACAGCTCCGGAGTCCACCGCCTGCTCAGGGGAGGACCGCGGATAGACGCCGGTTGAGCGAAACCGCGGGGGAGTCCGACCTGCCGGGCTATGGCAAATCAATTCGCAGGCGAAAGCCGCGCCTCGACCGCCCACACCTCCGGGAAAGCCCCGCGATGCGATGCTGGCGGTACCGGAATGCCTCGTCCTGGAGTTGGTGGCCGGCCAAGGGCTCCTCCCACAGCGATTTCGTTTGCACCATTGTACCGCAGAATCGCGGGAGGATACACCTCCTCCAATACTCTCTGGGAGAGTCGCAACGCCACAGGGACCTGCGCAGGTCTCACGGCGGCGACCTCCCAGGCCGGGCCGCCGAGCAAGCGGGAGGCAATTCCTCGACCCGCCGCAGGTGGCCCCGCCCGCACTGTGGACAAAGGGTCGGATCCTTGCCTGTCAGCCGGACCAGCCTGGCTTGCCAGCCCTCGCCGGCCGGTGGCTCGGCAACTGACAGCTCCGACGGAGGGGCACCGAGCAACTCGCGGCACCGGGCCAGGTTGCCCGCACGTTGGCGGTTGGACAACAGGCCGTAGTAGCGGATGCGCACGAAGCGCTCAGGAAGCACGTGCAGCAGGAAGCGGCGGATGAACTCATCCACCGGCAGCGTCATTTCTCGCACCCGGCCGCCCTGGGTATAGTCCTTGTAGGTGAAGGTGACTTGGTCATCTTTCAGACGGAGGAGGCGATGATTGGAGATCGCCACCCGGTGAGTGTAGCGGGCCAGATAGGCCAGCACCTGCTCCGGGCCTCCGAAGGGGGGTTTGCTGTAAACCACCCAGGTCTTGCGGTAGAGCCGGTCGAGCAGGTTCTGGAAGGTGAACGGATCGCGCAGAGTCTCTGGTAGGCGCAACTGGCCGGACTTCCAAGCCGCCTTGACCTGGGCCAGAAACTTGCCGCGGAACAGCCGCGACAACACCTGGACCGGCAGGAAGTAGTTGGGCCGGCTGGCGATCCACCTCTGCCCGTCCGGCGACAGGCCTCCTCCCGGTACGATGCAATGCAGATGCGGATGCAGCAGCAGCGTCTGGCTCCAGGTGTGCAGCACTGCCAGCACCCCGATGCGCGCTCCGAGGTGCTTGGCATCGGCAGCGATCTCCAGCAGCGCCTTGGCGGCACAGTCGAAGAGCAGGTCGTAAAACCACTTGGGGTTGGCAAGCGCCAGGGGGTTGAGCTCTTCTGGAACTGTGAATACGACATGGAAGTACGGCACCGGCAGCAACTCGCCACAGCGCTGCTCCAACCAGAGATCCCTGTCCAGGCCCTGGCATTTCGGGCAGTGTCGGTTGCGACAGGAGTTGTAGCTGATTGTGCGTACACCGCACTGGTCACACTCGTCCACATGCCCGCCCAGAGAGGCGGTGCGGCAGATCTCGATGGCCCGCATGGCCCGCAACTGCGGCCGGGAGAGTCGGTGTCCTTGCCGATACTCCTCACCATAGAGACGGAAGATGTGGGCCACCTCCAAGCGGGAGGTGCCCGACACGGCACCGTCCTATGTCAACTCGCGAGGTCTCCAGTCCAGCCGGTCCAAGGGACTGATCACCTTGCTCAGCGCTCGCGGACTGACCCGCGTATACAGCATCGTGGTGCGCACGCTGCGATGCCCGAGAAGCTCCTGGATATACGGTACCTCCGTGCCACGCTCCAAAAGATGGGTGGCGAAGCTATGCCTCAGCGTGTGGGTGCTGACTCCCTGGCGCAGGCCAGCTTTTTCACTGAGCCGACGCACCATCCGCTGGACAGTCCGTTCATTGAGTGGCCGCTGCGGCGTCTCGCCATAAAACAGCCAAACCTCGGGCCTGTACTGCAGGAAGTAGCGTCGCAGTACTTCCAGCAGAGTCCGCGACAGCACGACGTTGCGATCCTTGGAACCCTTGCCCTGACGAACTCGAATCTGCATCTTCGTGCTGTCGATGTCTTTAACCTGCAGGTGCAGCAATTCGCCCAGGCGCAGGCCCGCCGAATACAGCGTCATCAGGATCGCCTGCTCCCGCAGGTCCTCGGCCGCCTCCAACAACCGCCTCACCTCCGGCTCGCTCAAAACCGTTGGCAACTTCCTCTTTTGCCGGGGAAAGCGTAGATTCTCCACCTCGCAGGGCCGATGCAGCACCTGGCTGTAGAAAAACTTCAAAGCGCACAAGGCCTGAACCAACGACGACCGCGCCAGCTTACGATTTTCGAGAAGATCGACCAGGTAGGCGCGAACCTCTTCAG
This sequence comes from uncultured Holophagales bacterium, assembly GCA_963842525.1. Lineage (GTDB taxonomy): Bacteria > Acidobacteriota > Thermoanaerobaculia > Multivoradales > UBA5704 > UBA5704. The sequence continues at coordinate 356,928 of CAWJGT010000003.1, read as the reverse complement.
CTCCCATCTGCTCGGGCGGCCGACGATAGTGCGCGGCAAACTGGCGTACCCAGTGGATGTACGCCTCATGTGTGCGCGGGCTGTAGCCCCGCAGCTTCAACTCCTCTTCCATCCGTCGACGCATCTCTGTCATGGGGTCCTCCTTTCGGGAAAGTACAGCCCGAAAGGTAGACCGATCAGAAACGTTTGTCGTCTTGGAGAAGAAATCGGCTAAAAAAAGCGAAATTCGGCTCGGAGGGCACCGCCGCGTAGCGGTTTAGTTCAACCGCCTTACTCAGCGATTCTCTTTATGGGCTTCTACGCGCCGTATAAGACGGGGCGCCGTTCCTCGCGTCTTCCCTTCAACGTGTTCTTCTTCCTCAACTTAGAGAGCATACCCCCTCCCTCCGGCAGGAGTCAACGCGACCTGCGAAGGACGATAAGGCATCCCGGATCGCGCTTAGACGTCTCTGGCGACCAGATAAGGTTCCGAACGCCTTCACGCAAGAGGGGGCCTATCCCTATTTCCTTCCGTGAGATCGGAGCACCTGGGCGGAGGATCTCCGGCGTCTTCTACGTCGCGATATGCACTCCCGGCGTACCCAGTCTCGAGTCTGCGCTCCGGAAGGCGAGCAGCACTCGCGAGGTCGAGGTACTTCTTCGCCTTGGGTCGTGCAGGGCTTGATCTCGGCCCCACGCCCTGGTGAAGGCGGGCGGGACGCCCGCGCTCGCAGCGCTGCTCTCTTTGTCGCGTCATCTCGGCGATGCGTCGCAGATCTTCGGGCAATGTCGCAGCGTCACCTCACGCTGTCGCAGTGCAAGCTCGCATTGTCGCACGGTCTCCTTCCTCTGCGACAGAGTGAGCTTACATCGTCGCATGTCTCCTGGCAAAAGCTTGGAGGCTGCTTGCATTGTCGCAATATGTCGATTGTTCACCACAGAGTCCCGAGATTCCGTTTCAGTGTTTCGGCGTTCTGTCGCAGCGGCTCAACGATTCGTCGCGGCATGCCCGGACAATGTCTCAGAGTCATCGAGATCTGTCGCGTAGCGTCCTTGCCTTGTCGCAGCTCGGCGGACTCTGTTTTAAAGCTTCCCGGCTCTGTCATATTGTGTGGTAGTCTTGTCGCAGCGCTAGGAGACACTGTCGCGGCCTTCTCGCCGCTGGGCGTTCGCGGGCTGACGGCGCGACAAAGCCGGGGCACGGCTCGCTGGCGGCTATCGGCGGGCTTTCCGTGCAAAGGGACACTGTCGCAGCGTAGGATGACCTGCGACAGAGCGAGCTTCGCAGAGACGTGGTCGCCGTTCGTTGCGACACCGCGGGTTACCCCAAGTGCGAGCACAGCGACGTCGCGACAACTCTCAGGGAGGAGAGATGAGCCGCAGCCAGTCTGGTCGCAGAGTGGATCGCCGCTCAGAGCTGGCCGCTGAGCAGGTAGCAGAGCCGGTCGAAGGCGCGGTGGCGGAGGTTGTAGGCGCGGTCCCACTCTTCCGCCTTCAGCTCGATGCTGGCCTTGCGGTCTTCTTCGAAGGCGGCCTTGAGCTGGCTGGCGATCCCTTCGTCGATGATGCCCACGCCGGCCTCCTCGTTGATGTCGAAGGAACGGTCGTCGAGGTTGGTCGAGCCGACGTGCGACCAGACGCCGTCGATGATCATGATCTTCTGGTGGATCAGGGTTCTCTCGAAGCAGAAGAGCCGCACCCCGCTGTTCAGCATCTCCGAGAAATGACGGTGGCCGGCGTGGCTGACGAAGGGGCTGTCGGTGACCGAGCCGGGCACCATGATCTTGACGTCGACGCCGCGCCGGACCGCCCGCTTGAGGAGATCCACCGTCTCCGGATCCGCGATGAAGTACGGGTCCTGGATGATCAGCTCCTTCTGGGCCGCGGCGAGGGACATCTTGAACAGCATTTCCAGGTCCGAGACGCCACCCAGGGGGGCCCCGGACATCATGTGCATCCGGAGGTTGCCGGCGGGCTCGAGGTCCGGGAAGTATTTCTCCTCCACGAAGACTTCTCCCGTCTCCTCCACCCAGTGCTGGGAGAAGGCCGACTGCAGGGCGTTGACGATCGGCCCCCGCAGGCGCACCGCGGTGTCGCGCCAGTGGTCCTTGTCCTGGCCGTGGCCGACCCACTTCTTGGAGATCCCGTGGCCGCAGACGTAGCCGTGGCGGCCGTCGAAGATCGACAGCTTGCGGTGGCTCCTCTTGTTGAGCTGCCCGATGTCATTCCAGCGGATCGGGTGGTAGCGGCGCAGCTTGACGCCCGACTCTTCCATCAGCTTCCGCAGGCGGCGCTTCATCTGCCAGCCACCGATCGCGTCGATCATGACCCGTACCTCGACGCCGGCGCGGGCGCGCTCGGCAAAGGCCTCCGCGACCTCTTCGCAGATCTTGCCCTTCCACCAGACGTAGGTCTCGAGGTGGACCGTTTTCTCGGCCGTGCGGATCGATTCGAGCAGGGCGGGGAAAAACTCGTCGCCGTTCTGCAGGACCTCCGCGCTGTTGCCGTCCAGGAGGACCGCCCGCGTCATGCCGGCGATCGAAGGGAGAGCCTCCTCGAAGGAGTCGATGTCGGGTACCTTGACGTGGAAATTCCGCTCCCGCAGGTTGTTGAAGAGCATCAACCCCAGCAAGAGGATCAAAGAGGCCATGACGACGAGCAGCCAGACGGGAATCTCGACCATACACCCCTCCCCCCGCCAACCTGCTTGCAGACCTCGTGCCGCCCTTCGTCACTCCTCTATGGCTTTGCCCAGCTTTTCCTCCAGGATCTGGATCGCGCCACTGCGCCGCCCATGCTGACCTCGAGCTTACCCCCTTCTTTCTCGATGTTGTATTGAGCGGGGGAAGCGAGGCTTATGGGCGAAGCCAATGGATCTCGGATGCAAGGGCTCGGCTGAATTTCTCCTTGGCATTTGACCAGGCCGCCCCGCCCGCTACAATCGGGGAGTGATTGACCGGAAGACAGCCCTTCGTATCCTCGAAGCTCTCCGGAAGACCTCTCCCGGCTCCTGGCGACTCCCCGGGCGACGATGGAGCTTCCTTCCGGAGGCCGCGCCTTGAGGCCGGCCAGCTTCGTGATCGTCAAGCTCCTCACGGAGCGGGCTCACAAGGGTGCCAAGGACAAGCTCCAAGCCCTTCTCGTCCTCGCCGAGCGAGTCGAGGACGCGGCCTTCGAGGCGGAGGTTTGCGATCTCCTCGCCGCCGTGGATCCCGAACGGCTCGCCGAAGTTCGCGCCGCCGCTCAGGCCGCCGTCTTCTCTCTCCAGAGAGATCCGGCCTTTTCCGATGCCGGTGCTCAGGGATATGCGTCCCTGAGGCATCAGGTCGAGGCCGGGCTCGAGCGGCTGAGCACCCTTCTGGAGCGGCTCGATGCCTGACACCCGGAGGTTCCTCACCGCAGACGAGCGCCTGAAGGAGTTGCGGCGGGACCAGAAGACGCTGCGGCGGGAACGGATGATCCGCGAGGTGGCCGGCCCCGTCTGGCACCGCATGGTGCGAGTCGTCCCTCTGAGCTTCCAAGAGCAGGGCCGACTCGTCGCGCGAGTGCTCCTTGCCTCCCGCGAGGCCGTGATCGAGGCTCTAAGGGCCGACGCTGTCTTCGCAGTCGATACGGCGATGCGTCTCGCGCACGGGGCCGGATTCCTGGCCAGCCATGAGGTCCAGGCCTATCTCGCCGGGGCGGAGCCGCTCGACCGGCTCACTGCGGCGGGCCTCATCTCCGCAGAGGCCTACTTCGACTCTACTCTCGTGCGCCCCTGGCCCGGCCCAACCCGCTTGCTCGCCTGCCTGGTCGACGAGCTCCCACCGTCGCGCATGGTCGAAGGCGGCTACCGTGTCGTGACCCGCGAGCGGCTGGGCCGGGAGCTGGTCGGCGCGGTTGGACCGAGGGCCGACCTGTTCGTCCTCTATGAGAAGGTCGAGGGGATCGAGCAGCCGTTCCCACCATAGCAAACCCGCAACGCCGTGCGCATCATCTCTAGGGTGGAGATGCTACGACCCTTCGTCAGCTCTCTGTTTTTCAGCTCTTCGCGCACGGCGGGCAGGCGGACCAGCATCTGCCGGGCGAGGAACCTCGCCTGGAGCAACGCCCGGTCGGACACCTTGTCGGAGCTCACGATGGGGATGCCGTCGCCGTCCAGGTACTTCTTGTAGAAGGGGGCGAGGCGCAGGGCGGACGGCACCGGCCCCACGGGCGTCTCCTTGGTGATCCGCCAGCGCTGGCCGGGGACGTTACACGCTCGATATCGTGTGGGCGGACGACAGCGAGAGCCATGTCGAGCTCACGAACCTGTTGCTCGGCTTCACCAGCGCCGCCGGGGCCGCAGGGCTGACCGGCACGGTGACCAGCGGCCGCTTCGCCGGGGATCAGCTTCAGATCGTCAATGTGGCCTTCTTACTTCGTCTTGGTTAAATTAAGCTTCAAAGCTGCTCGTTGACCGTGTAGGAGACACGGTCGACGAGCCGGTGCCAGAGCGACCGCTCCTGCCACTCCTGGAGCGTCACCGGACGGCAGTGGGCGAGGTCCCGCTTGAAGGCCTGCTGGAGCTGCGCCGCCACCGATGGGTCGATCATCCCGAGGCTCGCTTCGTCGTTGATGTCGAGCGACCTGTCGTCGAAGTTGGAGGAGCCGACGTGGGACCAGATCCCGTCGATCACCATCACTTTCTGATGGGTCAGGGTCTTCTGATGCTCGTAGATCTTGATCCCATTGCCCAGCAGCTCCTCGTAATGGTAATGCCCGGCGTGGAGGACGACAGAGCTGTCGGTGACCACGCCGGGCAGCATGACCCGGACGTCCACGCCGCGGCGGACCGCACCCTCGAGGAGGCCGACGACCTCGCCGTCCGGGATGAAGTAGGGATTCTGGATGAGCAGCTCTTTCTGGGCCGTGGCAATGGCCAGCTTGTAGAGCAGCTCGAGCCTGGAGACGCCGCCCTGGGGCGAGCGCAGTCACGTGCGCCCGCACCGGACCCACCGCGGCGAGCGGCGGGAAGAATTTCGTCCCCACCAGCGGCTCGGCGGTCTGCTCCAGCCAATTCTCGGTGAAGATGGCCTGGATGTCGTGCACGACCGGGCCCTCGACCCGCACGCCGGTGTCGCGCCAGTGTTTCTCGTCCTGGCCGTTGCCGGTCCACTCCTCGGCGATGCCGTGGCCGAACACGTGGGCCACCTTGCCGTCGAAAATGGCGAGCTTGCGGTGGGTCCGGTTATTGAACAGCCCGATGTCCTGGATCTCGAAGGGGTGGAACCTCGCGATCCGGACGCCTGCCTTCTCCATCAGCTCGAAGAGCTCGTCGTCCCCGTTCTTCGAGCCGACGGCGTCCAGGGTGAGCCGGACCTGCACTCCCTCGCGGGCACGGGCAGCCAGCGCTTCGGCCAGGCGCCGGCAGACGTCCCCCTGCCACCAGACGTAGGTCTCGATGTTGATCGTCTCCCGGGCCGCCGCGACGTCGCGGAAGAGGGCGGGGAAGAACTCGTCGCCGTTCTGCAGGACCTCGATGCGGTTGCCCGGGAGGATGGCCGAGCCGGTCAGCCCCGCGATCGACGGGAGCATGGGCTCGAAGCTGCGGAGGTCCGGGACCTGGACGTGGGACTCCCGCTCCCGCCGCGCCGACCAGAGCAGGAGCGCCAGGCCGAGGAGGATGGCCACGTAGAGGGCCACGGCGCCGCGCGAGATCTGGATCGTGCGAGCCTCTTTGCGGGCTTGCGCCGGCCGCGGCTCCTCCGCGGGCCTGCCCACAGCTCCGACTGCCATGTCACCTCCCCGCCGGAAGCTCCGGCTTCAGGGCCTGCTTCGGATGCAGCTCGGTTGATGCCGTGTCTCGCCGGAGCTCGACGAGGACCGGCCAATGGTCCGACGGGCCAGTCTCGATGGCGCGCGACGAGAGGGTTGTCCAGCCCGGATCGGCGAAGACGTAATCGATCCGCTCGCGCATGATCCGGTGGGTACAGACCGCCGCATCGCCGCACATCCGGAAGAGCTGCGCCGCCAGGAGCGGCCGGAGCTCGGGCGCGGCCGGGGCGGCGTTCAGGTCCCCCACCAGCACGAAAGGCCCCTCCGACTGCGGGAGCCTTTCGAGAAGCGTATTGGTCTGCATGCCTCGTGCCGACCGCCCGAGGCGTCCCCAGGCGGCGAGATGGGTGACGTAGAAGTCGAGGCCGAAGGAGCCGACGCGGATGCGGGAGCGCAGGAGGGTCCGCGGCTCGCCGGGAGAGGGCAGGGGGAGGACCTCGACATGCTCGATGTCGCCGGAGGTGAGCACGGCGTTGCCGAACGAGGCGCTCCGTCCCTCGAAGCTCGGCCCATAGGCCACCTCCATGCCGGTGAGCCGGGCGATCACTGCCGCCTGGTCCTCGTACCGCGCCTTCCAGCCGCCGCGGTGCACCTCCTGGAGCCCGACCACGTCCGGCTCGAGCTCGCGGATGACCCGGGCGATGCGTTCCAGGTACCGGCTGTCGAAGAGATGGGCCTGGCCGTGGATGTTGTAGGACAGGACGCGGAGGACGGGCTCGCTCACGTCCTGATTCGGACTGCGAAAGCCGTGCCGGGAAGCCTCCTGCCGGATCCGCTCCCGGTCGGGGAGGGGACCCGACGACACCAGCCAACCGACCGTCCAAAGCGCGGAGACCAGGAGCAGGACCACGGCGGCGTACCTGCGAAAACGGCGGGGTCGGGGGGTGTTCTGGTCCTCCATCGGTTCTGGTCTCCTCACCGACAGACCTACAGCAACCTGCTTGCCAGGTCTTCGGGGTGCTGGACGCAAAGCACGCGATCGGCCGCCTCATCTTCTCCTGTACACGTCGGTGTTCATGTACTTCAGGCCGGAGTCGGCCATCAGCGTGACCACCTTGGCATCCGGCCCGAGCCGCTCCGCGACCTGGAGCGCGGCGACGACGTTGGCTCCGGACGACGTCCCTCCGAAGAGCGCCTCCTCCCGCGCAAGGCGCCTCGCCATGTCTTTCGCGTCGTCCGTCTTGACCGGCAGAACCTCGTCCACGAGGGTCGGATCCCAGAGAGGAGGAGTGTAGCCGATCCCCACACCCTCGATCTTGTGAGGCCCTGGCTGCCCCCCGAGCAACACCGAGGACTCGGCGGGCTCGACGACGACGATCCTGACGCTCGGCTTGTACCGCTTCAACACGGTAGCCACGCCGCGCGAAGAGGCCGCCGTCCCCGCGCAGTGCACGAAAGCGTCGACCTCGCCGTTGGTCTGGCGCCAGATCTCCTCCCCGAGCGAATAGTAGCCGGCGATGCTGTCGTAGTTGTTGAGCTGGTCGGTCCAGTACGTGTGAGGCTCCTGGCTCAACCCGCGGGCGGTCTCGATCATGTCCAGGATCAGCTTCCTGGTGGTGAGGCCACCCTCGCTCGGGACGAGCGTGAGCTGCGCCCCCAGCGCCGCCATCTGATCCAGCTTGTCCTGGCTGAACGCATCGGAGCTGACGATCTGGAGACGGTAGCCTTTGGCGGCGCAGACCAAGGCAAGAGATGCCCCCGTGCTGCCACCCGTGTAGTCGACCACGGTGTCTCCAGGCTTCAGCCGGCCATCCGCCTCCGCCCGCGAGATCACGGTATGGGCCATCCGGTCCTTGACGCTGCCGGTAGGGTTCTCCCACTCGAGCTTCACAAGGATGTCTGCACACCCGGGCGGAACGACCTTGCGAAGTCGAACTATCGAGGTGTTTCCGATCGCCTGGAGAATGTCCATGGGTCTGTTGGCCTCGCTGACCCCGGCACCACGGGCTGTGGCCGGGCCTCCTGATTCTACTTTGCCAGATTACCGGAGAGAGCATGTTCTGAGCCCCGGAGGGGGCGGCGGCGTGTAGCCCAGGGCGTGAGCCCTGGGTCTGCGGTCCCCGATTGACCCCAAGCCCCAGCGGGGCGACGGCACCTTCTGGGGCTCCGCGGTTTCTCTGGTTTTCCTGAGCGGAACCGCCGCGGTCTCCTGGTCCGGTGTTAAGATTCAGGCTTCTGAAGGAGATGCAAATGGGTGGGACCGTTGCCAACATGACCACAGAGGAGCTCAAAGAGATGCTCAAGGAGCTGATCGCGGTCAAGCTCACCGAGCTCCTCGGCGACCCCGACGCCGGGCTTGAGCTACGGGAAGATCTGCGCCAGCGCCTTGAGCACCAGCGATCGGCGGTCGAACGAGGTGATCGCGGTGAGTCGTTTGATGACGTAGCACATCGCCTCGGACTTGCCTGATCGATGTATCAGTTGCGCATTCTTGAGCTCGCAGCTCGCGAGCTCGCCAACCTCGACAGACAGGTCGGGGTTCGGATCGTGAAACGACTCCACTGGCTTGCCGAGAACCTCGATTCCCTCAAGCCACAACCTCTTACCGGCGATCTTTCCGATTTCTACAAGCTCCGGGTGGGCGACTATCGGGTCATCTACGAGGTCCTGCACGGCGAACACATCATAGTGGTTCATGCGCTCGGACATCGAAGCGATATCTACCGGTGAGAAGCTGCCGTCGGCCAAGCGTGCCCGCGACCCCATCCAATCCTCAGCCCCGAAGGGGCGACGGCATGGGCGAGGGGCGCGAGCCCCGCTGCGGGTGGATGGAATGCCAGCGCCCCTTCAGGGCTCCAGGAAATTGGGGGGCGCAAACCTGGCGCTGAAGCGCCAGGCTATATGCCCAGGCCCCTTCGGGGCTTCTGGCCGCGCAGCTTCTAGCTCGGGAATCCCTGCTCGAGTGCCGTGGTATAAGGGAGGTAATTGTCTACGAGTGAATGGTTGAGAAGGATGTCGCCAAGCTGGCCGCAATAGGTGACCGTATTGCCCGGCGCTACGGCAGACACGAACTCGAGGGTGAAAGGCCCCAAGGCCAGTGAAGACGGTGGCAGGATCGGCACGATATCGGCTGCGTTAACCACTGCGAAGCTGCCCGGCACCGCCTTCTGAAAGGCGTCCGCGAATACCGTGTCGGAGGTGAAAAGGCCGTCCGTGGAGATCCGTGGCGGTGCAAAGTGATACATCGTCAGGGGAGCTCACATTGGAGGCGAAGTTGCTCGCCACGTCCATCGCCGCGAGCACGGCGAGAGCCGCCCCAAGACTGTGGCCCGTCACGTAGAGCGGCAGCCCGCTCGCGTTCAGGAGACCACCGTTCCCGAACAGGTCGCCGATCTGTTGGGCCAGGGAGCCCGCCGGCCGGCTTCCCGACTGAGAGGCGGTCCCATCCGTGCCAACAGTATATTGGCCATAGAAGCCTGCGTGAACGTCTCCGGCATCATTCGCAAGGTCGAACGTAGCCGGTACAGCATCGATGTCGTTGAGCCACTCGGCATAGGTTTGCGTACCCCGCAAGGCGAGGATGCTGAACTGTGTGGTGCTGTTTGCGGTAGCTTGAGCCAGGAACCCGAACGGCAAGGTGACAGGATCCCCTTTCTTGCGTCATCGGACGCAGTTGACTGATTGGGGACGCCGAGAGCAACGCCTTGCCAAAGCGCTGTCTGTGGGGCTTCTGAACGGTAAGTCTTTTCCAGTAAATATTATGGCGATTCGGCGCTCTGATTCCTGGTTCCATTCTATGGACCCTCCGGGGCCTCTGACACACGTTGGCGACGTGTCAGCTACACGTCGGACACGAGCGCCCTTCGCAGCACCGCCGTCACCCGACCTTCACGGGCATGTGGCGAACGCGCTCGTATCCTGGACCGGCGGGACAGGCCGGTTCAGCGGGTTGAAATAGCTCTTCGTGCGGCCGTTGGTGACGTCTGTCACCACGACCGAGAAGCTCGACGTTCGTGGTCGCTGCGAAAAAGACCCAGTACCGGTTGTTGAGGCTGCAGCCGTTCAGGACCTTGATCAGCATCTCGAGGTTCGAACGGGCTGAAGAAGTAGAAGAGCCCCGAATCGGGTGCGGAGTCGATGGGCAGGGCCATGCCGTCGCCACTGCCGCCGACACCGTCGCCCGTCCGCCACAGGGCCTGGATGCGGAAGCGGCCGTTGTTCACGCAGAGGGTCGTCGGCGAGTCCACGCACGGGGCCGGCACATCGAACGCGGATGCGAAGGCCTCGTTCGAATAAGGCGAGAAGCCGGCGCCGTTCTCGGCGCGTACGCGGAAGAGGTAGAAGGTCGCGGCGCTCAGACCGGGGACCATGGCAGTCGTCGTGTTCGCCGGTACGGTCGCGGCCTCCTGATAGGTGCCGCCGAAAACCTTGCGTTCGATCCGGTAGCCCGTCTCGTTGCTCACGTCCTTCCAGGCCAGCATGGCCTCGGACGTCGAGTGGGCCTCGGCTTTGAGATCGGTGGGCGTCGCAGGCACAGTCCCCGGGTTGCCGTCGTTGTCCGTGATGGTGATCGCCGCGCTGCTCGGAGAGACCAGCACCGCGCCGCCGGTGGGATTGCTCAGGGCCAGGTTGATCGTCTCGTTTCCCTCGGCGGAGGTGTCGTTGGTGATCGCGACCATGAAGGCCTTGGGAGCGTCGTCGCTGTCGCCCCAGGAGAGGGTGCCGCTCTTCGCCGAATAGTCGGAGCCGGCCTGTGCCGTGCCGTTGCTCGTCGCGTACTGGACCGACACCGCGCCGTCGTCACCAAGGATGCGCTGCACCGTGACCGTCGCCGAGCCGGCTCCTTCGGAGACCGTGGTGCTCGCCGGGCTGAAGCGCAGAGCGCCCGGCTCTTGGGTGCTTCCTCCGCCCTGGACGACGATCGTCCCGCTCATCCCGACGCCGTGGAATTCGCAGTGGTAGCCGAACGACCCGGCCTGGTTGAACGTCCGGGTCGCGGTCCATGCGGCGGACGAGGGGTTGCCGTTGCCGCCGGCTCCGTCGCATCCGTTGGAGCAGCGGAAGCTGAGGTCGTCGGCGATGACGTTGTGGGTGCCGCCCTGGTTGGTCCAGGTCACAGAGTCGCCTTCCTGGATGTTGACCGTGCTGGGGTTGAAGGCGAAATCCACGACGTTGACGGTCACGTTGGCCGCCTGGACGGAGAGCGGAGCCAGCAACACGGCGAGCAGGACGACCGGCCACAGGACACAGCGGTGTCGCATAAAAGAGATCTCCTCGAGAAATTCGGGACCAGCTTTCCCTCTATTCGTATCCCGGGATCGGCGGCGGCGAGTTGGTGCCGACGCGGACCGAGCCCTGCATCGAGCAGCAGTCCCGGTGGGACGAGCACCAGTACTCCCAGGTCCCCGCGGTGTCGAACCGCCGCTCAAAGACGCCCGCAGCGCTGCTGAACGACACGCCGCTGTCGAACGAGCCGTCGCGGGCCGAGACCGTGTGCGTGCGGTCGGCGCCGGCGAGCACCCAGCGCACCGTATCGCCCGGCTGGACGGTGATCGATCTGGGCTCGAAGCCGAAGTCCCTCACCTGCACCACCACGACCACCGGTGGCGCCGGCGCCGGCGGCGCCGTCGGAGACGAGCTGCCGCCGCCACCTCCTCCACACGAGGAGATGATCAGTGGAACGGCCAGGACCGCAAGCAGAAGCAGCAGGAACCCACGAGTCCGCGACATGAGCTGACCTCCTTTTCGCAGTGCACGCGATGCCTGGGCAGGATCGCGGCTGTCCGTGTGTCCTCCATGGGCGGAAAAAGGTTCTTCTCGCGCGATGTGAACCTTTCCGCCGTTTCCGGGACATACTGGACACGAGGCGGCTCATGGCTCCAGACTCAGAGCTCTCCCTTCTCCGCCGCATCGCGGCCAAGGACCGTAGGGCCTTCGAGGCTCTGTATCAGCAGTACTATCGGCGCCTCTTTGCCTATCTTTTCAAGCTGACGCGGCGGGTCGACGTGGTCGAGGAGGTCTTGAATGACGTCATGCTCGCGATATGGAGGGGAGCGGCGAGCTTCGACGGCCGTTCCCGGCCCTCGACCTGGATCTTCGGGATCGCCTACCACAAGGCCCTCAAGGCCTTGGCGCGGCGGCCGGCCGGTGCGCGGCCGGAGGACAGCGAGGCGTCCGAGACCGCCGAGCCCGTGGAGCGCGACGAGCCGGAGAGCCTGCTCGCCCGCAGGGAGCTGGCGAGCCTCCTGGGCCGGGCTCTACGGGCCTTGCCGGCCGAGCAACGGGCCGTGGTGGAGCTGACCTACTATTACGGTCTTCCCTACCAGGAGATCGCGGAGATCCTGGGCTGTCCGGTCAATACGGTGAAGACGAGGATGTTTCATGCCCGCAGGCGGCTCAGGGAGCTGCTGCCGGAGATGGGGATCTCGGGCCACGCGGGTTGAGGAGGAGGGTAGATGATCAAGGATCGCGAGGAGCGCCTGCACCGGAGAGTCTGGGAGCTGCTCCCCTGGTACGTCAACGGAACGCTTGCGACGCTCGAGCAGCGCACGGTCGAAGGGCATCTCGAACGCTGCCTCCGCTGCCAGGCGGAGCTCGAGACCTGCCGCCGGCTGGGCGAAGCGGTCCGCCAGACCGAGGAGATCGCGCCGTCGCTCCATCCGGCGCAGCTCGCCCGGGTGATGGCGCGGATCGAGGCCGAGGAGAAAGGGCTCGGCGACCGCCACGACAAGGATAGGCGGCGGATGTTTGCGCCGTTCCGCGCCCTCCGCTCCGGGATCGCCGCGGCTCCACCCTTGATCCGCGGTGCCCTGGCCGCCCAGCTCCTGCTCGTCGTGGGGCTCGCGGGATTCCTGCTCTGGCGTCCGGCAGCCGAGCCCCAGCCTGGACAACCGCCGGCGGCGCCGGCGATCTACCGCACGCTGTCGGATCCCGAGACGGCTGCGCGCCCGCCCACATCTCCGGACACCCCAGGCACCCCGGGCATCCTGGTGCGGGTGGTCTTCGCCGACGGCGCCACGGAGAAGGAGATCCGGGACCTCCTCCTGAGCCTGCGCGGCCAGATCGTCTCCGGGCCCTCGGCGCTGGGCGTCTACACCGTGGAGGTCCCCGCCGGGCCCGATCCCCTGGACCGCGTGCTCGCCAACCTGCGCGCCCGGCCGAAGGTGAGCTTCGCCGAGCCCGTGAACGGCGGCTCGGGAGGGTCCGCCCGGTGAGCCCCCTCCCCCGACCCCTCCCCCGCGCGGCCACCACCCCCCTCCCCGAGCGGGAGAGGGGCGCCGCCACCCGGCCTTCTCCTCTTCCCCCTCTCCCGTTCGGGGTGCGGGGATGGAGGACGCACGGGAGAGGGGGCCAGGGGGTGAGGGCGCTCCTCGCCGTGCTCCTTCTCGGCCTGGGGGGCTGCGCCGGCAGCACGCCCGGGCCCGGCCGTCCGGAAGCGGCTCCACCCGCAGCAGCCACGGAGGCCACGGCCGGCGAGGCCACGACGGGCGAGGCCACGGCCCGGCAGGTGATGGTCATGCTGGCGCCGGCGCCGCCGGCGATCTGGTCGCGCGTGACCGGCGAGCTGGCGCAGACCTACCGCCTGCGCACGGTCTTCTCGTGGACCCTCGCCACGCTCGGCGAGCAGTGCGTGGTCTTCGAGGTCCCGCGCAACCGTCCGGTCGAGGACATCCTCCGCCGTCTCTCCTCCGATCCCCGGGTCGAATCCGCGCAGGCGATCGCGACGTTCGCGACGCTGGCCGCCCGGCAGGGGTACAACGACCCCTACGTCCATCTCCAGAGGAGCGTCCAGGTCCTCCACCTGGAGCAGGCCCACCACTGGTCGACCGGGAAGGGGATCCGGATCGCGGTCATCGACACCGGCGTCGACCTCGACCATCCGGACCTCCAGGGGCGGATCGTGAAGGCCAGCAACTTCGTCGATCGCAGCCAGCAGGCCTTCACCAGCGACGTCCACGGCACGGCCGTGGCGGGGGTGATCGCCGCGGCGACGAACAACCAGGTGGGCATCGTCGGGGTGGCTCCGCAGGCCGAGATTTTCGCCTTGAAGGCCTGTTGGCAGAAGGGTCCCGCGACCCGCGAGGCGCTGTGCGACAGCTACACGCTGGCCAAGGCCGTCGACTTCGCCATCGTGCAGGGGGCGCAGATCCTCAACTTCAGCCTCGCCGGCCCGCACGATCCGCTGCTCGCCCGGCTGCTGGGCGTGGCGCTCGCCCGCGGGATCATGGTCGTGGCGGCGGACGCCGGGGATGGCGGTCCGAGCTTTCCTGCCACTCTCCAAGGGGTCCTCGGCGTGCAGGGGGTCGACGCCGAGGGGCGGCAGCGGGCCCGCTCGCGGGCCCGGGGCTCGCTGGGGGCGCCGGGGGTGGACATCCTCAGCACCGTCCCGCATGGATCATATGACTTCTTTTCAGGCAGCTCGCTCGCGGCCGCCCAGGTCTCGGGGATCGCCGCCCTGCTCCTCGAACGGGAGCCGAAGCTCACCCCGCAGCAGCTCGCCGCCCTCATCCGGCGGACCGCCCGCTTCCTCCCCTCGGAGCCAGGCGACACCTCCCCCGCCATCGGCCAGGTCGACGCCTGCGCCGCGCTCGCCGGCGCCCTGGGCCGGAGCGTCTGCACGTAACGGCGGCCCCTCACCCCGTTCACGTCCGCGATAATCTCGGAGGAACCGCCCGATGGGGCGGCAGGAGGAGCCATGGCTCGCAATGGCGGCAAGCGGCGGTCCAGGATGGGCAAGCGCTATCACACCCCGGGCACCGCGCCCGGGACGCTCCGTGCCCCCGACACCCCGTCGGCGGGTCCGACCCGGATCACGGTCATCGATTACGGACCCGGCCGTTTCGAAGAGAAGGTCATCGAAAACGTCGAGGAACTGGCCCGCTACTGCGACACGCCGACCGTCACCTGGATCAACATCGAAGGGCTCCATGACGTCTCCCTGATCGAGGCCGTGGGCCGGATCTTCGATATCCATCGCCTCACCCTGGAAGACATCGTGAACTGCGGGCAGCGGCCCAAGATCGAGGATTACGGCTCGTATCACTTCATCGTGATGAGGTCGCTGATCTACAAGGAAGAGCTGGAGACGGAACAGATCAGCTTCGTCATGGCCAACAACTATGTGATCACCTTCCAGGAGGTGCCGGGCGACTCCTTCGAGGCGGTCCGCCAGCGCATCCGCAAGGTCGGTGGCCAGATCCGCACCATGGGCTCCGACTATCTCGTCTATGCGCTGATCGACGCCCTGGTGGACGAGTTCTTTCCGGCGCTCGAAAAGTTCGGCGAGAAGATCGAGTCCCTGGAGGACGAGGTCATCCTCCGCCCTTCGCCGCAGGTCCTCCACGAAGTGCACCAGATCAAACGCGACCTGCTCGCGCTGCGACGCGCCGCTTGGCCCGAGCGCGATCTGATCAGCGCCTTCCAGCGCGAGGAATCGCATCTGATCCGCCCCGAGACCCGGGTTTTCCTGCGCGACTGCTACGACCACACGGTGCAGGTGATCGACATGATCGAAACCTACCGCGACCTCGCGTCGGGCCTGCAGGAGGTCTATCTCTCCAGCATCAGCAACCGCCTCAACGAGGTCATGAAGGTGCTCACGATCATCTCGACCATCTTCATCCCGTTGAACTTCATCGCCGGCGTCTATGGGATGAACTTCAACCCCGAGGCGAGCCCGCTCAACATGCCGGAGCTCAACTGGTATTTCGGCTACCCGTTCGCCCTCGGGTTGATGGCGATCGTGGGGTTGCTGCTGGTCCGCTTCTTCAGAAAGAAGGGTTGGTTCTGAGAGCCCGGGGAAAAGCCTAGGGGACGGGTGGCGGCGCCCCTCTCCCGCTCGGGGTGGGGGACGGGGGTCGCGCGGGAGAGGGGATGGGGGAGAGGGCCTTCTTCCGGATGGGCGGCGGCGGGATGTAAGGCGGCAGCTTCGCCTCCGGCAGGGGGATGCTGCCAGGGGCCTGCGGCGGCAGCAGGAGGCTCGGCCCCGGCGGCGGCTCGGGAGCGGCTGGCTGCGGCGGCTTGCCGGGCCTCTTTTTGTCCACGGCGGCCTCCTCCGGCGGAGGCTGCGGCTGGGGAGGGGCCGGCCGGCGCGCCGCCAGCTCACGATGGAGGGCCGGGGCGAGGCTCCGCAGAGCCGAGATCTCGGTGGCCGAGGCCTCGTCCCGGCCGCGGCCGGCGAAGATCATCCGGAACTGTTCCTGCTCGGCGCCGCCCCGGATCCCGCCTCCCTCCTGGAGAGGCTTCAGGCGGTCGAACCAGCCATAGAACCGGACGAGCACCTCGGGGCGGAGGCGGCCGGAGACCTCCTCGTCCCAGGAGCACGAGCCGGCGAGCACCTCACCGGTCAGAAACACGGCAAGGTCGTCGCAGCTCGCCGTCCCCTCGCCGCGATGCCAGGCCAGCATCAGCCCATAGGCGGAGCTGCTCCTTCCACCCATGGCCTCCGCCGCGACGAGCCGTGCCCATTCGAGGACCATCCGCCGCTCCGCCCCACCTGGCCGGAAGGACCCCCTGCCGCCGAAGACCAGCTCGCCCTCGGGCGTCCAGGCGCGGAACTGCGCGTACGTGCGGAGGAAGAACTGGAGGTCCTGAAGCCGGCCGGACGTGAGGAACAGAGTGCGCTCGAGGGGCTCGCCGACCGGTCCGAGAGCCACCCCGGCCTGATCGATCACCACCCGCTGGCGAGGCTCCCGCCAACGCCACAGCTCCATCACCCCCGGCCGGAGCCCCGGCACCGCGGGAGGCCCGCTCCCGGCGCTCCCAATCGTTCCCAACGGAACCGTGTCCATCGTTCCCGAGTCCCCGCCACAAGCAAGAAGCAAAACGATCCACAACATTTGAAATCTGGCAAATCTGCCGAGCCACGTCCCCCCTCTCCCGGCAGGGGGAGGGCGATGGGAGAGGGGGCCAGGGGGTGAGGCTTCACAGCAGACTGCCGCTCAATAACAGGCTCGCGACGGTGAAATAGATGATCAGGCCCGTGACGTCCACCAGCGTCGCCACGAAGGGCGCCGATGCGCTCGCCGGGTCGAATCCGAGCCGCCGGAAGAGGAACGGCAGGCTGGAGCCCGTCAGCGTCCCCAACAGGACCACCCCGACCAGGCTGATCGCGACCGTCAGGCCGATCAGCACGGCGTGCTCGCCATAGGTCTTGAAGGCGGCCTGCCAGACCATCACCCGGGCGAAGCCGAGCGCGCCCAGGATCGACGCCGAGCGCGAGGCCCGCGACCAGCTCGCGGCGCGATCACGCGGAACCAGTCGCGCACGCGCACCTCGGAGAGGGCCAGGGCGCGGATGATCAGCGTCGTCGCCTGCGACCCCGAATTGCCGCCGCTGCTGATGATCAGGGGGATGAAGACCGCCAGCACCACGGCGCGGGCGATCTCGTGCTCGTAGTACCCCATGGCTGTCGCGGTCAGCAGCTCGCCGAGGAAGAGCACCGCGAGCCACCCAGCCCGCTTGCGGATCATCTGGCCGAGGCCGACCTGCATGTAGGGTGCGTCGAGGGCCTCGGAGCCGCCCATCTTCTGGATGTCCTCCGTCGCCTCCTCCTCGACCACGTCGACGATGTCGTCGAACGTGACGATGCCCTTCATCCGCCCTTCGGCATCGAGCACGGGGAGGGCCACGAGGTCATAGCGGGTGAGGAGCCGGCTCACGGTCTCCTGGTCCGTCTCCTCGGACGTCGTGACGAGGTCGGTCGTCCATGACCTCCGAGACCTTCTTGCCGCCGGGAGCGGCAAACAGCTCGCGCAGCGAGATCACCCCGAGGAGGTGCTGGCCGGCGTCCAGCACATAGGCATAGTGGAGCGTCTCGACGTTCTGCGCCTGGATGCGGAGATAGCCGATCGCCTCGTCGACCGTCATGTCGGGCCGCACCCGCGCATAGCGGGGGCTCATGAGGCCGCCGGCGTCGTCCTCCTCATAGGCGAGCAAGGCGTTGACCTCGCGGCGGGTCGCCGGATCGAGAAGGTCGAGCAGCTCGTTGCGCACCTCCGGCTGGGCCTGCTGAAGGAGGTCCGCCGCGTCGTCCGGAGCGAGGAGCCGCATCCAGGTCCGCCGGAGCGGCACCGGCGCCTCGACCACGATCCGGAGCTGATCCGCCGCCCGCAGCTCCAGGAAGAACTCCTCGGCCTCCCCCCGCGGCAGGAACCCGAAGCTCTCCTGCCGCTCGGCGGGGTTGAGGAGCGGCCAGACCTCCCGCAGCTCGTCGGGGCTGATGTTGGTGGTGGCTTGCATGGCGGGGCTCGTCTCGGCTCCGGAGGGCCCGGAGCGCTGCGGGCTAAGATATCCCAGGAGGGAACCGGCCGCGCTCCGGGCGATGGCAGGGTTCGCGCGGCGGGTGGCGGCGGCGCGCGAAAAGCCATCTTGCTCACCTTGAAGGTGAGGGCGTCGCACCGGCGTCCGCTGAACCGGAAGGAGACACCATGCGCAAAGCTCTGCTGTTCGTATCCGCCATCGTCCTTACCGCCGCCGCTCTGGCGACCAAGCCGGCCCAAGCCGCGCCGCTGACCTGCGGCTGCTGGTGCTGCGGGCCCGCCTACTACTCCACGTACACGTGCAGGTTGCCCAACGGCAGCTCGTCGACCTGTAAAACCTACTGCAACAACTACTGCTGAGCGGTCATTCGCCACGGCAGAGGGACCGAGCCGGACACGTCCGGCTCGGCCCCCTGATGTGCTTGGTCTTTTCCTTTCGGCGAACCTTACTTCGTAACTCCGCAGCAGACACCACAGTCGCCACATTCGACGCATTCTTCGCCATCTGGAACGCAGCACATGCCGTCGCACTCGCAACCCGCCAGACAATTCTCCGAGGCGAAAATGCCCGCGCTACTCACCTTCACTGAGCCTTTTTCGCCAAACAGCTCACGGTCCAGGCCGGCCACGCCAGAGACAGAGACGACGAACAGGATGAGGAAGACTTGCCTGAGCGAAATACGCATGAGGGCCCCCTTTCTCTTCGTTTACCTGTTTATACGTCAACTCCTCAGTCGCGTCAATAGAGTTTCTGGAGAAGGAGGCGCCACCGTGCCCGCGGCACCTGCCCGGAGCGATCCTCCTGGGTCATCTGGATTGGCCCCGGAGGGGCTCATGGCACGTAGCCCGGGGCCAGAGCGACGAAGGAGCGGCGGCCCCGGGTCTGGAAACGAAATGTTTCCAAGCCCCAGAGGGGCGGCAGCAGATCGGCAGGACGCTCCTAAGATTCGGTCGGCTGACGAGAGCATCAGGCATCGAAACACGCAGGCCAGATGCAGTCGCCGCGGGAGGGTCAGAGGTCCTCGGCGGCTCATCGGTCACTCGAAGCGTGACCGCTACAGCCATCTGGTTCTGCGGTCCTTCCTCGATCGCCCGCAACTGCGGGCCTTCCGTAGAGATCAAGCCCCCGCTTGACACGATAACGCTGCCAGAGTCGCTCAAGCTGCCCGGCATCGTCCTGCGCTCCGATTCCAAATCGCACCGCTGCCAAAATCGTAGCTCGCACCGAGACACGCGGCGCAGCTCCCGGGGCACGCTTGCCACACTTCCGGCAGAGAATGATAGGCGGCCGGATTCCCCGCCTGGTCCGGATGTCCAGCAACATGCGATCGAGGCTCTGCGCCAGAGCGATCAGCTCCTCCATGCCGAGATCGCCACGCCAGCCCTGCCTCAGCTCGTCAATCATCTCCGGAAACCACGTCCTGCTTCGATCGCCCGATGGCACGACTGGACCTCCTCAGCTTCGCCCGTACGCAGGCGCACTTATGGCGTGCTCCCGTTCGGAGTCGTTTCTACGGAAGATCCTATCGCGTATCGCCGGTAAAAGGAAGCGAGGAAGGCGAGCCCGGCTCCCGATTCCTCAGAAGCGTCTTGACGCAGCACGCCAACGCCTGCTATGACGTGAGCTTCTTGAAACCTCTGGCACCTATCGCCTGCGGAAACGAACACTCCCGGGAGGGAGAAGTGTGGGGCGTTGACAAGAGCCTTCTAATGGGTGGCACCTGTAGCGGAGACCCTGTCCTTCGAGCCTCTACCCTGCTGCCTACTCGCCGCCTCAACCCGGTACGAGCCAGCGGACTTGTTCGGCGTCGAGCGCGACACGATCCCGCATTGTCTGTGCTTCTCGGGTCTCAGCATATCCGAGGGCCAGCACACCGACCAAATCACATTCAATCGACAAGCGCTGCTTGATAGCTTGCTCCGCAATGAGGATATCCCCCATGAATACCCCAGCGAGGCCATGCCCGACTGCTGCAATCCACATGTTTTCTACCGCGGCCCCCACTCCAATGATTTCGAGAGTATATCCAACGATCGAACGCGCAAGAGCTTCGGGGGTTGCCTTGAGGAGCGCCTGCCTACCACGGCTAAATGCCCCTGAATTCTCGATTAAGATGGCGACTGCCGCCTTCCTGAGGACAGAGGCAGACAGGAGGACAGTCGATGAATACTCCGACCTCGGCTTTCCAGTGGCTGGATCGGAGGGAACGTAACTATTGATGCCTTCGGCGCTCTCCACCATAACGGCGAGTTCCTCACGGATTAGGTGATCCGTAACGACATGAAACCGCCAAGGGCGTGCGTTCTTCGACGAAGGTGCCGCGAGGCCACATCGAACAACGTCCTCAAGTATCTCCATGGGAATTGGTGCGCCGCCGTACCCCTCACGAACGCTGCGTCGGCATAAAATGGTGTCCACAATCAGGTTCATGACCTCTCCAATTATCCCGGCAATGCCTACCTCAGGCAATACCCGGCTATACCCCACGCCCCATCCGACCAAGACATCAATGCATGACTCGGTTTTCTCACGAATCGCCCCGCACGACGTGCTCAAGTATTGCCATGCGCACGTACAGCCCCAAGTCGCTCTGCTCGAACATTCGATTGCGGGCGTCCCGCCTTGCGTAAGGATCTATCTCGTCGATGACTGGCATCGGCGAAAGCAACACACAGTGTGCAGGGAGCGCCTCCACTCGGGCCGCCGTGGCCAGCAAAAGCTCGCGCCTATCGGACGGAAGCACTCCATGTGGAATGCCTGCAATGTAGACCACATCCATGTCACTCAACTCGTCCCATGAACTCACAACAACTATCGATTGGAGCATCGAGGGAATGCACGTCTCGCGTAGATGCTCAGCGTCTGCCACCAATTTAATTTCTGCCGGTGGCATTCGTGCCAAAAGGGCGAGAAGGCTTCGAACGGCTCGCATCCGAGGATCCCCGACGATTGCGAGACGCAGTCCAGCCATCGGACCCGCAAGTTGCTGCATTGCAAACAGGTTGATAAGCGCTTGCGAGGGATGCTGCGCACACGGACCAATGTCCCCTCCATTGATTAGGGGGCAAGCCGTTGCATCGGCCAGTTCGTCATGACCAAGACGCCGACGGGGGCGCGCGACGACTACATCAGAGTATCCGGATACCGCACGGAGGGTATCTAGCCAGTTCTCTGCCATCGAGACCGGACTTTGCCGGCGCTCGAATATCTCTACAACCCCCCACCCTAGTCGCATTGCGGCCGCAGCGAATCCCACACGAGTTCTGAGAGATGGCTCTAAGAAGATCAGGCCAAGCAACCGGCGGCGTTTTGATAGGCTCGAGCGCTCGATGTGGCGGAGCACATGGAACTCGCGTGCACTCGCCAAAATGGAATCGATATCATCCTCGGAGAAGTCATCCACTGTCAGTATGGATCGCATATCACACCAGAGCGGGTACGGGATGAGGGTACTTGGCCCCCCCACGGTCTGTGCTCGCCAGCGTAAGCGTGTTGTGGGTGCAGGGCGGGCAGGAGGGGCCGAGTTGTACACCAGCGTTCGCGGCAAGCTCAGTAGCCCTCAAGAAGATCTCCTCGTACTCTTCACCCGACAGTGGAGCAATATCGCGTAGTGGAGTCGCCGGATCCGGACGGAATGGACTGAGCACGGGAACTCCTCCGGCCTGAATAATCGATTGAATCCCAGCTAGCGTATCCTCCATAGGCTCCAATCCAACCATCATCATCGACCTCACTCGCTGGGGTCCGAGAATATCCGTGGCTTCGGCGATGAAGTTGAGATAATGCATCAGCCCTTGCTTGGCTTTCTGCGGCATCAGGTCCGCTGCCACCGTTGTATTGAAGAGCTCGATATTGATTGCAAGTTCATGAAGGCCAAGCGTCTTCAGTCGCAGGAGATCGAATAGGCCGTCGACTGGCACCATCATGATATCAACCTGATGGTGGGGGAAGGCTAGCAGCACGCGCTCGTATACTTCCCGAAGCAACGGGATGTCTCGGGAAAGCGGGGTACCACCAGATATCAAGATGTGATGCGCTGGTTGAAGTGGGTCAGCTAAGGCCACTTGGAGCGCCTCAATCATAGGTTCAATAGATTTTGTCCCATATCGGTCTTGATACGGTATGTTGCAAAATGTACAACGCATCGCGCAGCCACGGAGAGGGGAGAGGCGGACCCGATCTCCATGGGTGAATACAAACTGATTAGCTGGACGGGCGGCCGAGAGATTTTGATCGTGGTAGAGCGGTGGCAACCAAACGGACGCGGGACTCTCCAATCCACTGCCACGGATAAAGAATCCATCTGGCAATCTATCCAATATGTTCGGAGGCTCCAAAACAAAATTTTTGTTGTGCTCCGCGGTAGGTACATTCACCCACACGTCGTCCTCAAGACGAAGAATGATCCCGCTCGTCGATGCATAGTCTGCCACCGTGAGCTTCCGCTGACCGCGGAGTTCACTCAGTCGATCTCGAGCCTCGAGGAGACGGCCAGACCTTCCGCCAGAAGGCGGAACTTCAATCGCTGAGAGTCACTCAGGCGCATGCGTCGTCTCCTGAGGCCCAAAACCCGCCCCGCGCAGCGACTCGCGTACCCACTGCCCCACTAGCGAGGCCCACGGTTCCCTAAGATCGAAACCAGTTGTCGTCATTCTATCACGTACCGTTACTCGCGCGACGACGCCGTCAGTTTCTGTGATCAGGGCTGGTTTAGCAGCGAGATCGATTCGGCACTGGGATGCTTGGGCGCCCAGTGCGGCTATTAGCGGAGCACTGTCTATGGGGGCTCGTTTTCCCGTCCAGTGCACCACTAAATGTGCCAGGGAGGGGGTTTCACGGACAATTTCGCGGAGATTCCGTGGCGGCGGGGCGTCATGGCCGAAAATGGCCGCAAGATGGTCGAGCATGACACAACTCTCTCCCGCCTCGTTCGAGAGCTGGCTCGACGCGTGCGTCGAACCCTGAAACCGCGCGTTGATCTCGGCGAAGAGAGGCGTGCCTCGATGCACGAGGAAATCAACACCGAAGGTACCCAGGTAGCCATACCCACGAAGCCAGCGGCCTATGATGACCACGCTCGCCTCGACCATTTCCAGCGTAGAATCTGTAAGATCCGAGGCTAGGCTGAAGTCGTTCCCGCAGTAGCCGAACGGTCGTGTTGTGCACCCTGGTATACCAATCAGTTGGACCGATGGGTGGTGCATCGTTACACCGTCGTGCCACACTGTCGCCCCAATATTGATCGGAATGACTCCTTCTAAGAAGGGTGCGGCGCTCACGAACGCCTCCTGGCGGCGTGGCCAACGCTCAGCTAGCAAGCCAGGATCATCAACGCGCACGAGACCTGCGCCGCCAGACGATCGACTTACGCGCAGCATAATGGGTCCTTTGGTCAGCATTCGCAGGACCTTTGATTGCTCTTCATCAGCCACATATACCCAAGGAACGTGCGGCAAACCGAGAAAGGTTACTTCCGTCTCCACCCACGGCTTGTGTTCGAACAGAGCTTGATGAGCAAAGAAGAGTCCGAGATTTATGCATTGATCCCTCCGCGCTAAAAGAATAGAGGAGAGGAATCTCGATGGGCGATAGGGAAGCAGCGCAGTTGGTCTTCTGAGGCGAGCGAGGATTGCCTCTCGAAATTCGTGTGCTTGCGGCGTATCCAGGTGGTCCTCTATATCCCAACTGTCCAAGTCCACTCTGACACCAACTAGGTCCTCGAACTCCAGGCTAGGCACAGACACTCCACGGTTGTTACCTCCCACTATCGAGAAAGAGGCAGCAACTTGCTTAAGATCAGAAATAGCTTCAATGTCGTCGGTTCGCAATCCGGCCCAGATGAGATCACGACAGCCGAGTTTGTTGGAAATAAATGCGAGGATGCGCCGTCGATCGGTCAAGCGAAACCCTCCCATGCCGATTTACCGATGATCGTGATCAGATCGCTACCCTCGAACTCCTCTCCTCGCGGGAGGAACCTCAGCAGCTCACAGAGGCAGTCTTGGCTCTCGAGCGTCGGATTCCGCAGTGCCTCGGCCTTTTCGAGACTCTCCGGAAACCCGTTTCGACCGAAAGCATGCCTGGTGCACCGACGTGGGGAGCTTCCACTCATTGCCTCAGACTCAGTAATGGTAAGCTCCCGAGGCGTCTGGGAAGGTGAGAGTGTTATGCTGGCAGGCAATGCAACGCGGCCCCAACTTCACGCCATGCCGCTCGACCACATCCAGCGCACGCATGTATACCTCGGCTAGTCAGCCCGCGGCCGGTGGAGGCGTTTTCCGCATGGGTGTGGCCGGATCCGGCCGGAATGGGCTCAACACTGGGTCGCATCCTCTTTCCGCCAGTACTTCGACACCTCGCAGCGTGTCCTCAATGGGCTCCAACCCAACCAATAGGAGCGACCGGACCCGGCCCGGGCCGAAGCAAGAGACGGCCCTCTCGATAAAATCGAGATAGTGCTGCTGGCCGAGGTCGTACTTCTGGCGCATCGTCCTACGGGCGATCTCCCAGTTGAACACCTCGAGATTAATGGATAGGCCGTAGATCCCCGCATCGCGGAGCTCGTCCAGGTCAAGGAGCCCTGGAACAGGGACCATCATAATGTCAATAGGGAGATCTGGGAATCTAGCGGGGATCTCGCGATAGACAGTTCTAAGGAAGCCGAAGTCCTCCTCCTTTGGTGTTCCACCGGAGATCAGTGCGTGCCGAGCAGGCAGAGCTCGATCCTCAACCGCCCTTGCAATTGCATCGATCAGGCCGTCGATCCGCTTGCGCCTGTAGGCATACTCGTAGGGAAGATCGCAGAAGGTGCAGATCATTCCACAGCCTTCAATAGGAGAGATCCTAACTCGATCCGCATGCGTATGGGCGTAGGCAGTATAAGGTTCTTCGGAAGAGTTCTTCTCGTTATAGTAGTCAGGAACTGGAACAAGTCGAGCCGGGAAACGACCGCGTGGAGAGAAAATAGAGTATCCAAACTCCGTCCGATCGAGAACATGCGTCGGCGCTTCCGATACAAAGTTGGAATTGTGATCCCGAAGAGGTGCATTGACCCAGACCTCTTCTCCGAGGACCAGCGAAATGCCGGAAGTCGTTGCGTAGTCGGCAAGAGTCAGAGGACGCCCCCTGAGAGCCTCTCTCACTCGCGGAGTTACGGCCACCCCTTCTGCCATGAGACTAAGCTTCAAGAGCTGAACCTGGTTAAGCATGCCGCTCCTCAAGGTCATCGCTTCTTTTCCTACAATGTAGCACCTAGAGTTCGAGATTGGCAAGCGAAAAGACCGTGAATCAATAACCTGTGCACGGCGACAAAGAAGAGTGTGGCGGCGTCCGCTGCTTCCTTGCTTTCTGCGAGCTGCAAGTGAGCTCCATGCGGTGATTGACAGGCTTTCTGCGCACCTATAGACTGGGCGTGTACCGAGGCTAAAATTTCCCGGTGAGAGCGTACCCCTATGGCCCATCCTGAGCACCTCCAGATCTTCGAGAAAGGGGTTGAAGCCTGGAACAGCTGGAGAAAGGATAATCCAACAGACTGGCCTAATCTGACCGGGATAGTCGCCGTCGATCGCAACTTGAATGGGATCAACCTAGAAAATACCAACATGCACGATTCACGACTGACAGGCTCATTGCTCCGCCAGGCAAATCTTCGGAATGTCAATCTCCGAGGCGCCATCCTTTCACGAACAGATCTGCAGAGAGCGAACCTTGAGGAGGCCAATCTCTACAGCGCAGTTCTCACCGAAGCCAATATGGAGTGGACAAATCTACGCCACGCAAACCTATTAAAAGCGAGATTCGATAGAACCCGGGTCGGGTACTCCACGTTCGTGGGGACCTCCTTCGATTACGGGCTAATCGAGGGAGGACTTGGTCTGGGCACTGTCTTCCACGCAGGAGCATCCATCATCGACACCCGTCTTTTTGAGTCAGCAGCGAGATCTTTCCGGAGGGAATCGCCACGCCATCGTGCCACGCGATGGTTTCTTCAATCCGCGGGCCTCCCTCCCCGGCTGACAAGTTTTATCGAGGAGCTTTCTCCAGAGAGCAACTGGTACTCCTGCTTTGTGAGCTATAGCCACGAGGATAAAGAATTCACAGGCCGACTCTGCGCCGAGCTCTCATCTCGGGGGATTCCTTACTGGCGAGATGAAGCGAGCGTAGGCGGCGGCTCGGTACTGATCGAGGAGACCGCCAGCGCGATCATCTTTCACGATAGGATGCTCCTCTGCTGCTCCCACAAGGCCTGGGCGAGTTCCTGGGTCGATCAGGAGATCAAAGTGGCCCTCGAGAAAGAGCGGCAACTCGGCTGGCCCGAAGTACTGATCCCCCTCGACATTGACGGTTGCCTCATCGGCACTCCCGGCCGTAAGGAGGAGCTGGCGCAGCGGCTCGGAGCAGAGCGACTGGTCGCCGACTTCACGGAGTGGCGCAACGAGAAGAAGTTCGCAAGTGCTTTCGAGCGCCTTACTTGGGTCCTGAGGACCGGGCTCTAGTCCTATAACTCGGTGGAGATCGAATCGGAGCGCGATGTCACTATATAGTTCCAATCCTGGAAAATCTCCAGCGTTCTTTGTGGTGCAGGCGTCCGTGACATCCTGGCTCTCTCAACCGTACCCTGCGCGTCCGGAGGAAGTACTTGATCAACTTCAATCGACAGTTCAGAGGCTGGCTCTCTGAGAGCCGATGGAGAGAGCACACAAGAAATCGCCCTCACTGTTTTCCGCCAACGCCGCGCTCCGGGAGGGACATGGGCTACAACAATTTCCACCGCAAGGTCTCTCGCCAACTCTCGTAGAGCCGGAACCCATATGTCTCTGTCTCCGGTCGGCAAGCCAGAGGTGTCAGTCATCAAGAGAAAGCGATTTTCTCGAAATCGGTTTTGTGCCTTGCTGCTTTCCCACCAATAGCGAAGGACCGAGGCAGCCAGAGATGCTGATTTCGGTTCCGGCGCAACAATTTTTGCCCCTCCCTCCGCCTCTCCCGCCACCTTCTCAAAAAGAACCAAAGAGAGAACCGGCTCACCACGCGTTAGAAACCAGGAACAACGGCGGGAGACCAAGTGGTACTGGTTCCGCCGATTCACAATAGAGAACTTCTTGTAGTTAACGATCGGAGAAAAGTGATAGCCCTTTCGATGAAGCAGGTTGTTGACGGTTCGATAGCTCACATGACGCCCGTGAACCGACAGCTCTTTGGCCAGAGCGCGGACGCTCTTGCAGGTCCAGTCCAGGGCCCGACGATCCCCCTCCTGGAAGCTCTCCAGAAGCTCGGCTAGATCGTCATCGAGGCTCTTATGAAGATCCTCAACGGCTTTGCGTCCTCCCCGGGCCTCCGTACACGCCCCTCCTTAGCAAGAAGACCCAACTCCGCGCCCGCGTTTCGAAGTTCCGCCATGCCTGAGCGGATCGTTGTTCGAGAGAGGCCAGTGATCCCAGCCAACATAGAAATACCTCCAGTCCCAAGGGCAACAGCCTCGGCGGCCACCCAAAGGCGGCGAAGACGCTCATCCAGAATGGGCTTGAGCGCTTCGTAACGCTGCTGGATCGTAGACCGAGCACCATAATCATCTGTTATCCTCGTAGCAGGTAGGAGTTGCCGGCGTCGGAAACGCCGAAAAAGAAGGTGAGCCCGACGATGCGAGAAGGACGTACTGCTCTAGGCGAACTAGCGATAACAGATGATTATCGACGTCTGTCGACAATATCCGCTCCAGCACGGCACAACGCACAAAGAGCGCATCTCGGCTCTGATCGAAGTAGCCGGCCGCTGGAAGCTCATCCACTGCGGGCTCAGGAGAGCCTGGGTAGGGTGGTGCTCGCAACCGTTCCCGCCGTTGATCACCGGTACGTCGGACACCTCCGCAGTAGCGCGGAATGCCTCGGCCGAGGGGTGGCGGAGGACCAGGGCGCCACACCAGCCCGAGATCGAGCGGAGCATGTTCACCAGAGACTCCGGCTGCAACATCCCCGGCTGGACCCCAACAGGGTGCCAGGCGAATCCTCGGCCGGCGGACAGCGCCTGTCGGGCGAGAGCGGCTCCGTGATGAACCCGGACGGCTGGTTTGCCGTGCGTCGAAGCCAGTTGTAGCGACGAAGAAGATTCTGCACGGCGAGGCGTTGGGGCGAAAATCTCGAAGAAAGAGCCGGAGAGGGTTTGGAGGGCTGTCGCGCGAGCGCGAGCTGCTTCTCCACCGCGTCGCGGCCTGCACCCGCGGACCGGAGGGGCCGCAGCCGTGACGACGCTTATCCGCCCTGGCGCCCCGTATCCGGTCCGGAGCCCGATCGCCACCGCCGGATAAGCGTATCCGCCGCCGATAAGCGTATCCACCGCGACTTAAGCTTAGCTGCGGTGGATATCCTTATCCGCCGCGACTTAAGCTTATCTGCCGCAAGATAAGCTTATCCGCCGCGCCTAAGGATATCCACCGCGAGATATCCTTATCCACCGCAAGATAAGGATCTCCGCCGCGACTTAAGCTTATCCGCGGCGTCTAAGCTTATCCACCGCGACTTAAGGGTATCCACCGCAAGATAAGCTTATCTGCCGCGACTTAATCTTATTCACGGCAACTTGGGCCGATCTGGCCCTTCTTGGGCTATTCTGCCGCAAGCCTGGCCCTTCACCGCAACTTGGGACCGAGGCAGCAGACCGTCGGCGGCCTCGCGGCAGCGATGGCCGTCTGGCGCAGGTGCAGTCCGCGAACAGGGCGACCCTAGAATCCTCAGGCACCTGTTTGGGCTCGCCGCCTTGACAGGACCACCCCCGCATGGCACGATTTGAACGATGGTTCAAATCCGCGCCGCCCTCACCCAGGACTCCTCCGGCCGGCCGCACGAGAAGCGGCAGGAGATCCTGGCTGCCGCCTCCCGGGTCTTCCGGAGGAAGGGGCTGCATGCGACGGGGATGCGGGACATCGCCGCCGAGCTGGATATGGCGGTCGGGAACCTCTACTACTACTTCAAGGACAAGGAAGAGCTTCTCGCCTTCATCCAGCAGACCACGCTCGCCAGCCTCCTCGAGCTGGCTGGGCGCGTGCAAGCGCTCGAGCTGCGGGCGGACCAGAAGCTCTACCTCCTGCTCGTCGGCCATGTGGTGCTGCTCAACGAGGTCACCCCCGGATCGCTGGCCCACCTGGAGGTCGAAGCCCTGGGGCCGAAGCTGCGGCGACCGGTCCAGGCGGGGCGCGATGAATACGAGCGGTGCTTCCGCAGGCTGATCGAGGACGGCGCCGCGAAGGGCCTGTTCCGGAGCGTCGATCCCAAGGTGGCGGCGCTCGCCCTGCTCGGCGCGGTGAACTGGACGGTCAAGTGGTTCCGGCCCGGCGGCGGCAAGAACGCACGCGACATCGGCTGCGAGCAGGCCGAGATCCTGGTGTGCGGCTTGCTCGCTCCCGGACAGGAGATGCAGGCCCCGCCGCCAGCCCTCCTCGAAACGCTGGCCGTCAGGGAGACGGCATGAACGACGAGCTGACCACCCTCCGGCTGCGGATCAACGGCGAGACCCGGGCCGTGGTCTTTCCGACCCATCACACCCTTCTGGAGGTGCTGCGCGAGGAGTGCGGCCTGACCGGGACCAAGCACGGCTGCGAGCTCGGCGAGTGCGGCACCTGCGCGGTGCTGGTGGACGGCCGGCCAGTGCTCTCCTGCCTCGCGCTGGCGGCCGAGATGGAAGGGCGGGAGATCGAGACGGTCGAGGGCCTGCAGATCGGCAACGACCTGCACCCGCTCCAGGCCGCCTTCGCCGACCTCGGCGCGGCCCAGTGCGGCTACTGCACGCCGGGCATCCTGATGACCTCCAAGGCCCTGCTGGCGGACAACCCGCGGCCCAGCAGCGACGAGATCCGCGAGGCGCTGTCCGGCAATCTCTGCCGCTGCACCGGCTATCACAAGATCGTCCAGGGCGTGGAATGGGCCGCCGCGCAGATGCGGGGGGAGGATTGGAATCCGCCGGATCGAGGTGTTCTATGGAGAGCCCTCTCCCCGGCCCCCTCTCCCGTGCAGCCTCCAGTCCCCCGCCCGAACGGGAGAGGGGGGAGACCTCACCCCCTTGGTCCCCCTCTCCCATCGCCCCCCCTTCCTCCGGGAGAGGGGGAGGTCTGAGGCTCCATGGCTGAACCGATTCGGAAACCGGAGCATCGAGGAAGAACCCGGCCCCTCGCGCGAGCCGAACATCATCGGCAAGCCCTTCCGCCGGGTGGACGGCCGGGCCAAGGTCACCGGGGCGACGAAGTTCGCCGACGATCTCTCGTTTCCCCGGATGTGCTTCCTGCGGCTCGTCCGCTCGACCGTGCCGCACGCGCTGATCAGGAAGATCGATCTCTCCGAGGCGGAGAAGGTGCCGGGCGTCCTGGGATTCCTGACCGGCGAGGAGATGCCGGCCCCCTTCGGCATCCTGCCGGTGTCGCAGGACGAGCACGCCCTCTGCCTCGACCGGGTCCGCTTCGTGGGCGATCCGGTGGTGGCCGTGGCTGCGACGACCGAGGACGCTGCCTACGAGGCGGGCTGGAAGGTGCGGATCGACTACGAGCCGCTGCCGACGATCGGGAGCATCGACGAGGCGCTCGCCACCCCTGAGCCCCGCATCCACGACTACGGCGACGACGGCAACGTCCACAAAAAGGTTTCCATGACCTTCGGCGACGTCGAAGGCGGATTCGCCGAGGCCGACGAGATCTTCGAGGACACCGTCTTCTACGAGGGGAACACCCATCTGCCCCTGGAGCAGCATGCCGCGGTGGCGGTCCCCGAGGACGACGACCGGGTGACCCTCTACTCCTCGACCCAGACGCCGCACTACGTCCACCGCGCCCTGACCAAGGTGCTCGGCCTGCCCGCTTCGCGCATCCGCGTGGTCGCCTGCTCGAACGGCGGCGGCTTCGGCGGCAAGAGCGATCCGTTCAACCATGAGATCGCCGCGGCGAAAATGGCTCTGAAGCTCGGCCGGCCGGTCAAGGTGAGCCTCACCCGCGAGGAGGTCTTCTATTGCCATCGCGGGCGCCATCCCGTCCTGATGCACGTGCGGACCGGGATCAAGAAGGACGGCGACCGGGTGCGCATCACCGCCCAGCGCCTGCGCACGGCGCTCGACGGCGGCGCCTACGGCAGCTACGGCGTGGCCTCGACCTATTACACCGGCGCGCTCCAGACCGTGACCTACAAGATGCCGGCGTACGAGTTCCAGGGGGTCCGCTGCTTCACCAACAAGCCCCCGTGCGGCCCCAAGCGCGGCCACGGCACGCCGCAGCCCCGCTTCGCCTTCGAGGTCCATCTGGACAAGATCGCCGCCAAGCTGGGGATCAATCCGGCCGACCTGCGCCTCGGCATGCTCGCCGAGCCGGACACGATCACGGCCAACTGGCTGCGCATCGGCTCGATGGGCCTGCGGCAGTGCATTGAAGCCGTGGTCGCGGGGAGCCGCTTCCGCGAGCGCTGGGGAAAGCTGCCCGAGGGGCGCGGCCTGGGCCTGGCCTGCGGCTCGTACCTCTGCGGCGCGGGCCTGCCGATCTACTGGAACCACATGCCGCAGTCGGGCGTGCAGCTCAAGCTCGACCGCTCGGGCGGCGTCGCCGTCTTCTGCGGCGAAGCGGAGATCGGCCAGGGCTCGGACTCGGTGCTCGCCGCCGTGGTGGCCGAGGTGCTGGGAATTTCGCTTTCGGACATCCGCCTCTGCGTGGCCGACACCGACCTGACTCCAGTGGACCTCGGGAGCTACTCCTCGCGCGTGACGCTGATGATGGGCAACGCGGCGCTCCAGGCGGCCGAGCGGGCGCGCGAGATGCTGGCCAAGGCGGTCTCCGAGCAGCTCGAAATTCCGGTCCCGCGCCTGGTGTTCGCGGACCGGCGGGTCTTCGACGCCGCGGACCCGGACAACGGCGTCACCTTCCAGGAGGCGGTGATCGCGGCCGAGGCCCGTTTCGGCACCCTGGGCACGACCGGCAGCTATATCCCGCCGCGCTCGCCCGGCAAGTACCGGGGCGCGGGCGTCGGCCCCTCCCCGGCCTACTCCTACACGGCGTCCGTCGTGGAGGTGGAGGTCGATCCCGAGACCGGCCTCTGGAACCCGGTCCACGTCTGGATCGCGCACGACGTCGGAAAATCGATCAATCCGGTGCTGGTGCTCGGGCAGGTGGAGGGAAGCGTCTACATGGGCCTCGGCGAAGTGATGATGGAAGAGCAGGCGTTCCGCCGCCTCCCCCGCCACCTTTCGAACGCTCTGGTCCACAAGCTCCCGTCGATGCTGGAGTACAAGAGCCCGACCTTCGCGGACATGCCGCCGGTCACCACTTATCTGATCGAAGATCCGGATCCGCGAGGCCCGTTCGGCGCCAAGGAAGTGGGCCAGGGGCCGCTGCTGCCGGTCATGCCCGCGGTGGCGAACGCCATCTGGGATGCGGTGGGGGTGCGGATCGACGAGACGCCGATCCATCCGCACATGATCCTCAAGGCCCTGCAAGCCGGAGCTAAAGGGGAGCCGCGCTACGGCCCCAAGGCGTTCCCCGAGGTCGACTTCGGCGAGACGCTGATCGTCCCCACGCCCGAGCAGGGTGGCGACGGCACCGCGATCAACGACTATCGCGAGAAGCTCCGCTCCGGCATGCGTTCGGCCTCGGGGACCATGATGAGCCGCGAGGAAGCGCTCAAGAAGAAGAAGCTCGCGGCGCTGACGACCGATCTCAAGGGGGCTCGCTGATGCTCCGCCCCTCGCCCCGGGTTGACACCCGGGGCTACCCAGTTCCGCCCTCCGGGCTCTGGAATCCTTGGTTCCCGCGAGCCCGGAGGGCGTCATTCGGTAGCCCAGGGTGTGAACCCTGGGCGCGGGCGCGAAGGACTTCCTCGACAGTTAACACATTCGGCAGGTAACGCATGCTTCGATTACCCCCCTTTCGTTTCCGGATCGCGAAAACGTTATCTGAAGCGGCGGATGTCCTCGCTGGAGAAGAACAGGTCCGCCTCGTCGCCGGCGGGACCGATCTCTGGCCGAACATGAAGCGCCGGCACCAGAAGGCGCAGACCGTGGTCAGCTTGATGCGGATTCCCGGCCTGGCCGGCATCGACGTGAATGGTGGAATCCAGCTCGGCGCGACGACGATTCTCGACGACATCGTCCGCAGCGAAACGATTCGCAGCCGCTTTCCCGCCCTGGCCCGGGCCGTGGCCTCGATCTCCTCGCCACCGCTGCGCCACATGGGAACGATCGGCGGCAACGTCTGTGTGGACACGCGCTGCACCTACTATAACCAGACCGAGGACTGGCGCCGGTCCATCGCCTACTGCATGAAAGAGGCAGGGGAGATCTGCTGGGTCGCGACGAGCTCGCCCAACTGTCTCGCCCATTCCGCCTCCGACTCCGCGCCCGTCCTCTGCGCCCTCGGTGCCCGGGTGCAGTTGGTCTCGAAGGAGGGCGAGCGAGACGATCCCGATCGAGGGCCTTTACCAGGATGACGGCATCCATTACCTCGCCAAGCGTCCGGACGAAATCGTGACCGGGCTCCTGCTGCCGGCCGGGGCCGACAGCAGCGCACTGCCGCTCCGCCTTCTGGAAGCTCCGCCGCCGCGGCTCGATCGACTTCGCCGTGCTCTCTTCCGCCGTCGCCCTCTGGACCGACCCGCAGGGGATCGTCACGGAGGCCCGCATCTACCTGGGCGCCGTGGGCTCCTACCCCGTCCCGGCCACCGAGGCCGCCGCCTTCCTGATCGGCAAGCCGCTCACCGGAGAGGTCATCGCCGAGGCCGCCCGTCTCGCCCGCAAGCCGGCCTATCCGATGGACAACACCGATTTCCAGGCACAATGGCGCGGCACCATGGTCGTCAAATACACCGAGGCGGCGCTGCGCGAGGCAGCAGGCTTGCCGATCGAGCGGCTGGGACCGAAGCATCTCCTCTAAGCCAGAGCTCCATGGACATCGGCAAGGTCCTTGAGGTCGTTACAGCATTCCTAGACCAGAAGGGCTACCGCTATGCCGTGATCGGCGGGGTCGCCCTGGTGATGTATGGGCTTCCTCGCACCACACTGGATCTGGACCTGGTGGTCGACTTCGCTTCCCAGGAGGACCTCATCCGGTACCTGGAGTCTCTCGGCTATCAAACTTTGCACTGCTCAAGTGGCTACTCGAACCACTCTCATCCTGATCCCAACCGGGGAGAAGCTCGATTTCGTCTACGTACAGGGAGAAACTGGCGATAAGCTCTTCTCCAGTTGCCGGCAGCTCAGGGGGCCTGGAAATCGGGTGGTATCCATTCCCAGTCCCGAGCACCTTGCAGCATTGAAAGTGCTTGCCATGAAAAATGATCCCGCCCGAACATTCCAGGAAATGGCCGACCTCCGCTTCTTGATCACACTGCCCGGTGTAGACCGAAGGACGATCCGCACTTTTTTCGAACGCCACGATCTCATGGAGCGCTTCGATGAGCTCGAGAAAACCCTCTGACCTCCCGGATCTCGAACGGGACATTCCCACGACTCCGGAGGACATCCAAGCTTTGCGGAAGAACCGGCCCGTCACCGGACCCAACTGGCTGGAGCAGCTTCAGGCCCTGATCGATCAGGTCCCGCCCGATGTGGCACGGGAAAACCTGCGCCGACGCAAGACCTTCGAAGGCTGCGAGCCGTTCGAGCTATAAGGTAAGCCTGCTCGGACAGGCAGCACCGTGCTACCCTCTGCCGTTGTTTCCCAGAGGAGGACTCATGGACCTGTCGCCTCCACGAGACGAGTCGATCGTCGAATTCACACTGCGTGCCGCGGTGGCCGGGGTGGTGTTCGGGATCATCTTCGGCGCTGCCAACGCCTATCTGGGGCTGCGGGTAGGGCTGACGGTCTCGACGTCGATTCCCATTGCCGTGCTCACGGTCGCGCTCTTCCGCCTGATGAGCCGCCGGCCGGGCGGGGTGATCCTCGAAGCCAACATGTCGCAGACGATCGGATCGGCCAGCTCGTCGCTCGCAGCGGGGACCATCTTCACCATCCCCGCCCTCTTTCTCTGGGGGATCATTCCGCCCTTCTGGCAGGTGGCGGCTCTGGCTTTCCTCGGCGCCATCCTCGGCATTTCGGCCATGATCCCTCTGCGGCGACTGCTGATCGTCAAGAGCGCCGACGAGCTGCCGTACCCGGAAGGGACCGCGTGCGCCGAGGTCCTCCGGGCGACGACTGCGGAGGGGACCGGAGGGCGGTGGATCTTCATCGGCCTGGCGGTCGGCGCCGCCGTCAAGCTCGCTCTCGGCGCCGCCGCTCTCGATTCCGTCGGAGCTCGCGGCGCCTCTCGCCGGGATTCCCAAGGCCGAGCTGGCGCTCGAGATCGCTCCGGCACTGCTCGCGGTGGGCTACATCCTCGGCTACCGGCAGTCGGCGATCATGGTCTCCGGGAGCCTCATCTCGGCCCTTGTGCTGACCCCGCTCATCGCCCTCGTGGGCGAGGGACTCACGAGCCCGCTCTTCCCCGAGGCGACGACGCCGATCCGCGCCCTCTCGGCGGGGCAGATCTGGTCGCGGTATGTGCGCTATATCGGTGCAGGGGCCGTGGCCGCGGCCGGCATCGTCACGGTCGCGCGGGCCCTCCCCACCATGGTCGCCTCGCTCCGCGCGGTCCTGAGCGGGCTGCGCCAGGAGGGTACGGGCCCCGATGCCGCAAATACCGCAGGCCCCGTCCCGCGGACCGATCGCGATCTGCCCGGCTGGGTGGTTCTCGCCGGCCCGGCGATCGTGGTGCTCGCCCTGGTCTCCGTGCCGGGGTTGCTCGCCGGCAACATGAGCTTCGTGCCGCGCCTGGCCGCGGCTCTCGGCGTAGGCCTCTTCGGCATCCTGTTCGTCGTGGTCTCCTCGCGCATCGTGGGGTTGATCGGCGTCTCCTCGAACCCCACGTCGGGCATGACGCTCGTCACCCTGCTCGGGGTCTCCCTCGTGTTCGTTCTGTTCGGCTGGACCGACCCCTCGGCGCGTGCGGCGATCCTCACGGTGGGCACGGTGGTCTGCATCGCCGCGTCCAAAGCGGGGGACATCTCGCAGGACCTGAAGACCGGCTATCTGGTGGGAGCGACGCCGGCCCGGCAACAGGCGGGCCAGTTTCTGGGCGCGGCCTTCGCCTGCTGGGCCGTGGCCGGCACGGTGCTCCTCCTCGGCCAGGCCTTCACCTTCGGCTCACCGGAGCTGCCCGCG
The DNA here is from genome assembly GCA_963842525.1 of uncultured Holophagales bacterium. Taxonomy (GTDB): domain Bacteria; phylum Acidobacteriota; class Thermoanaerobaculia; order Multivoradales; family UBA5704; genus UBA5704. The sequence goes on along the minus strand of CAWJGT010000003.1, from coordinate 320,801 downwards.
CCGCAGGCTACCCTGATGCGGACCGTCATCGACGGCGTGCTCGCCGGCTCGCTCCCCTGGGGCCTCGTGGGCACGGGCTCGGCCTTCGCGCTCTCGGCGATGCTGGCCGGGCTTCCCGGGCTGGCCTTCGCGGTCGGCATCTATCTGCCGCTCGGAAGCCTCACTCCGATCTTCCTGGGAGGCCTGGTCCGGCGGGTGGTCGAGGCCCGGCGGCCCCAGGGCGCCGGGGAGAGCGATCCCGGCGTGCTCGCCGCTTCAGGAATGATCGCGGGCGAGGGGCTGGCCGGTGTGGCGATCGCCTTCCTGGTGGCGGCAAGGACGCGGTGGGCGGAGGCGGGCTGGAGCCGCTGGCTCACGTCCTGGCACTTCGCGGAGAGCGATTTCGCCTGGATCTCCGGGCCGGCCGGCGCAGCGCTCGGGATCGCGCTGGTGCTCGGGATCGCGGTCCTCCTCGACCGGGCCGGCCAAAGCGCAGCCGTCCAGAAAGACGAACGGCCGGCGTGACCGCCGGCCGTTCCGAAATCCGCGTCGGGGAGCTTCCTACTCGCCCGTCTTCGTGGGGCGGGTGACGCGCCGCCCCGTGGAGCGAGGGGCCGCCTCCTTGGCGCGCCCCCCTTCCTTCCGGGGCTTGGGTGCCGCCTTCTTGGGCTTTTCGGCCTTCTTCTCGGTGTCCTTCTTGGCCTTGGGAGCGGCCTTCTTCGCCTTCTCCTTCGGAGCCTCCGCCGGAGCCCCGTCCCCCCGCTCCACGAACTCGAGAACCGCCATCTCGGCACCGTCGCCCTGGCGCGGTCCGAGCTTGACGATCCTCAGGTAGCCGCCCGGACGCTCGGTGAAGCGCGGCGCGATCTCATCGAAGACCTTTTTGACGAGGTCGCGCTTGAGCACCCAGCGCAGCACCCAGCGGCGGTCGTGCACGGTGCCGTGCTTGCCGCGGGTGATCACCCTTTCGGCGATCGGACGCAGCTCCTTGGCCTTGGGCAGCGTGGTGATGATCCGCTCGCTGATCACGAGCGACTGGAGCTGGTTGCGGAACAGGGCTTCGCGATGGGACGAGGTCCGCCCCAGCTTCCTGCCTCTGACAGCGTGACGCATGATCTGCTCTCCTCAGGCCGAAGCCGCAGGCCGGTCCACCACGTCCATGCCGAGCGCAAGGCCCAGCTTGTCCAGGACCTCCTGCACCTCCTCGAGGGACTTCTTGCCGAAGTTCTTGGTCTCCAGCATGTCCTTCTCGGTCCGGCGCACCAGGTCGCGCAGCGTGTGGATGTTGGCGTTTTTCAACGAGTTCGCCGAGCGGACCGACAGGTCGAGCTCGTCGATATTCTTGGCGAGCAGGGCGTCGAGGCCCGCCAGCTCCTCACGGCTCCGCTCGGCGCCGTCGTGCCGCAGGCTCTCCTCGGACTGGATGAAGATGCCGAGGTGGTCCTTGAGCAGCATGGACGCGAGCGACACCGCCTCCTCCGGGCTGACCGTGCCGTTGGTCCAGACCTCGAGGACGAGACGCTCGTAGTCGGTGGTCTGGCCGAGGCGCGCCGCCTCGACCCGGTAGTTGACCCGCCGGACCGGGCTGTGCGCCGAGTCGACCGGGATCCAGCCGATGCCCATCGACTCGTCGAAGTTGCGGTCGGCCGAGACGTAGCCGCGGCCACGCTTGACCTGGACCTGCATTTTCAGACGGGCCTCTTCGTTCAGGGTGGCGATGTGGACGTTCGGATCGAAGATCTCGATCTGCGGATCCTCGGTCATCTGTCCGGCGATCACCTTGCCCGGCCCCTCGACATCGATCGAGAGCACCTTGGGCTCCTCGCTGTGCAGGTGGATCGCGACCTGCTTCAGGTTGAGGATCGTGTCCGTCACGTCTTCCACCACGCCGGGCAGAGACGAGAACTCGTGCAGCACACCCTCGATGTGGACCGCGGTGATCGCGGCACCCTCGATCGAGGAAAGCAGGCACCGGCGCAGGGCGTTGCCGATCGTGGTGGCGAAGCCACGCTCGAACGGCTGCGCGGTAAAGCGGCCGAACGTCTGCGTCAGTGTCTCGTGATCGACTTCGATGCGCTTGGGGCGCTGAAAACCTTTCCAAAGCATTCGTGACTCCTTCCCGATCACCGGCTGTAGAGCTCGACGATCAACTGCTCCTGGATGGGCAGCTTGATGTCTTCGCGGGTCGGCAGTCGGAGCACCTTGCCGCTCATGTTTTCCGCATCCAGCTCCAGCCACTCGGGGACGCCCCTTCCGCGGGCGGTCTCGACACTCGAACGGATGAAGGCGTTCTGCCGGCTGGCTTCCTTGACGACGACCGCCTGCCCCGCCTTCACCTGGTACGACGGGATGGTGATCTTGCGGCCGTCCACCAGCACATGCCCATGGCGCACGAACTGCCGCGCCTGGGCGCGCGACGAGGCGAAGCCGAGGCTGTAGACGACGTTGTCCAGACGGCGTTCGAGCGACACCAGCAGGTTCTCGCCGGTGATCCCCTTGCGCCGGTCCGCCTCCTCGAAATAGCCGCGGAACTGCGACTCGAGCACTCCGTAGATGCGCTTGACCTTCTGCTTCTCACGGAGCTGCAGGCCGTAGCCGAGCGTGCGGCGCCCGCGCCGGGTGCCGTGCTGGCCCGGAGGGAAGTTGCGGCGCTCGACGGCGCACTTCTCCTTGAAGCAGCGATCTCCCTTGAGGAACAGCTTCATCCGCTCCCGGCGACAGAGCCGACAGACGGGTCCCGTATATCTTGCCACTTGTGTTCTCTCCTCGACGTCCTCTCCCCGAGGCTACGGGGACTTCAGCTTGGGAAGACGCCAGACAAGCCGCTCCGGCACACCCGAAGCGGCTCGGCGATCCCTGCCCTGCTCTCTCTTACACGCGGCGGCGCTTGCGCGGACGGCAGCCGTTGTGGGGGATGGGCGTGACGTCCTTGATGGACTTCACCTCCAGCCCCGAAGCCTGCAACGCGCGGACGGCCGACTCGCGCCCGGCGCCCGGTCCCTTGACCAGGACGTCCACCGAGCGCATGCCCACGTCCTTCACGTGGCTGCCGGCGTTCTGCGCCGCCACCTGGGCCGCGAACGGAGTGCCCTTGCGCGAGCCCTTGAAACCGATCCGACCCGCGGACGACCAGGACAGCAGGTTGCCCTCCGGGTCCGAGATCGAGATGATCGTGTTGTTGAAGGTCGACTGGATGTGCGCCACGCCGTGCGGGACGTTGCGCTTCTCCCGCTTCTTGGTGCTCTTCCGGTCCTTCTTATCCGTTTTGGCCATCTCCTAGCTCTCCTCGCTACGACCTTACTTCTTGGTCGCCTTTTTCCTGCCCGCCACGGCGCCGCGCCGCGGCCCCTTGCGTGTGCGTGCGTTGGTCTGCGTCCGCTGGCCGCGCGCCGGCAGGCCCCGGCGGTGACGGACACCGCGGTAGCAGCCGATCTCCATCAGGCGCTTGATGTTCTGGCTGACCTCCTTGCGCAGGTCGCCCTCGACCCGGCCCTCATCCGTGATGACCTTACGGATGCGGCGCGCCTCGTCCTCGGTCAGATCCTTCACCTTCGTCGTGTCGGGCACCTGCGACTTGGCCAGGATGTCGCGCGAGCGCGACCGGCCGATGCCGTAGATGTACGTGAGCCCGATCCATACCTGCTTGTTCTGGGGCAGGTCGACCCCTGCGATACGTGCCATAGCTCTTCCTATCCCTGACGCTGTTTATGTTTCGGGTTCTCGCAGATCACCCGCACGACGCCCTTGCGCCGCACGACTTTGCACTTGGGGCAGATCCGCTTGACGGATGAACGTACTTTCATGACCGATTCCCTTTCCAGCCGCTACTTCAAACGGTAGACGATGCGTCCCCGGTTGAGGTCGTACGGCGACAGCTCGACGAGGACGCGGTCCCCGGGCAGGATCCGGATGAAGTGCTTGCGCATCTTCCCGGAAATGTGCGCCAGAACCTGGTGTTTGTTGTCGAGCTGCACCCGGAACATCGCGTTCGGCAGCGGCTCGATCACCGTCGCCTCGACCTCGATCGCCTCTTCTTTCTTGGACAATCGTCCTTCCTCTCTCAATCAGAAATCAGATCCGGTCCCACCCGAGCACCCGGGACCCCTGCGGGGTCACTGCCACGGAGTACTCGAAGTGGGCCGAGAGTGAGCCGTCCTCGGTCCGCGCCGTCCAGCCGTCGGCGTCCATGCGGACGCCGCAGCCTCCTGCGTTGACCATCGGCTCGATCGCCAGGACCATCCCGGGCTTGAGCTTCGGGCCCTTGCCCGGCGCTCCGTAGTTCGGGATCTGTGGGTCCTCATGCAGCGCGGTGCCGATCCCGTGTCCCGAAAACTCGCGCACGACCGAGAACCCCTGGCTCTCGGCGTAACGCTGTACGGCGTACCCGATGTCCCCGAGACGCCCGCCGGGGCGCACCTGCGCGACCGCCCGCCGCAACGCCTCCTCGGTCACCGCCAGGAGCCGCTGGGCCTCCGTCGAGATCTCCCCCACCGCAAAGGTCCGCGCCGCGTCGCCGTAGTACCCCTTGTACATGACACCGCAGTCGATCCCCACGATGTCCCCCGCCTGCAGCGCGACGTTGTTGGGGATGCCGTGGACGATGACGTCGTTGACCGAGATGCACAGCGTCGCCGGATAGCCCCGGTAGTTCAGGAACGCCGGGACGCCGCCGGCGCCACGGATGACTTTTTCCGCAACGCGGTCCAGCTCCCGCGGGGTCACCCCGGGAACGATGGCCTGGCCCACCTCGTCCAGCACCTGGCGGACGATCCGGTTGGCCTCGTCCATCAACTGGATTTCGCCCGGGGTTTTGAGCACCATCAGCCGCTCACCCCGAGCTCGTCGGACATCCGGGAGGCGACCTCCTCGACCGGCCGGTCGCCGTCGATCTCGCGCAGCAGACCGCGCTCCCTATAATAACCGATCAGCGGCTCCGTTTTTTCCCGGTAGACGCGCAGGCGCTCCCGGACCACGTCTTCGGTGTCGTCCTCACCCCGCCGGCGCAGCAGGATCCGCCGCACCAGCTCGTCCTCGGGCACCTCGACCAGCAGCACAGCATTCAGGTCCCGGCCGGACTCCCGCAGGATCCCCGCGAGCGTCTCCGCCTGCGACAGGGTCCGCGGATAGCCGTCCAGCAGGTATCCTCCCCGGGCGTCCGGCCGCTCCAGCCGCTCGCGCACCACCTCGGCCATCAGGCTGTCGTCCACCAGCTCGCCGGAGGCCATGACGCCCTGGACACGCCGGCCGAGCTCGCTGCCGTCCGCCACCGCCTGGCGCAGCATGTCGCCGGTCGAGATGGCAGGGACAGCGAGACGCAGGCACAACAGGTGCGCCTGCGTCCCCTTGCCCGCGCCGGGCGGGCCCAGGAGGACCACCCGCGGACCGGTGCCATTCTCGTGATCAGCTCCGGCGCCCACGGATGCGACCCTTCTTCATGAACCCCTCGTAGTTGCGCATCACGAGCTGGCTCTCCACCTGCTGGAGTGTGTCCATCGCGACGCCGACCACGATGAGGAGCGAGGTGCCGCCGAAATAGAAGTTGATCCCCAGGCCGGTGGTGAACCATTCCGGGAAGTATCCCGCGATCCGTGGTCCGAGCCACGGCAGCCCCTGCACGTGGAAACCGGTCAGCAGGAACTCCGGCAGCACGGTCACCGCCGCCAGGTAGAGCGAGCCGACCAGCGTCAACCGGGTCAGGATGCGGTCGATGTACTCGGCCGTCCGCTTGCCCGGCCGGATGCCCGGGATGAACCCGCCGTACTTCCGCATGTTCTCGGCGAGGTCCGCCGGGTTGAAGATGATCGAGATGTAGAAGTACGAGAAGAAGATGATGGTGATGACCTGCAGCAGGTAGTAGATCGGCTGCCCGTAGCCGATGAAGCCCGCGAGCCGCTGCACCCACTCGGTCTCCTGGAACATGCCGGCGATCACCGTCGGCACGGTCACCACCGAGCTGGCGAAGATCACCGGGATGACGCCGCCCGAGTTGACCCGCAGCGGCAGATAGGTGCTCTGCCCGCCGTAGACCCGGCGGCCGACCACCCGCTTGGCGTACTGCACCGGAATCCGCCGCTGCGCCCGCTCCATGTAGACGATGAAGGCCACGACGACCACCATGAAGGCCAGCAGCACGAGGATCCGCAGCAGGCTCTGGTTGCCGCTCTGGATGCTGTCGACCGTCTGCAGGATCGCCGGGATGAGGCCCACGACGATGCCGGCGAAGATGATCAGCGAGATGCCGTTGCCGATGCCGCGCTCGCTGATCTGCTCGCCCAGCCACATGACGAAGGCCGTGCCGGTGGTCAGCGTGATCACGGTCATGATGCGGAAGCCGAAGCCCGGGTTCGGCACCAGCGCCGCGCCGCCCGGCGTCGTCACGCTCTCCAGGAACAAGGCGATGCCCGTGCCCTGGATGATCGAGATGAGCACCGTGCCGTAGCGCGTGTACTGGGTGATCTTGCGCCGCCCCAGCTCCCCTTCCTTGGACAGCTTCTCGAGGTAGGGCCACACCACGGTCAGGAGCTGCAGGATGATCGAGGCGGTGATGTAGGGCATGATGCCCAGCGCGAACACCGCGATCTTCTCCAGGCTCCCGCCCGTGAAGGTGTTGACGAACCCCAGGAAGCCTTGCTTGGCCGCCTGCATGAACTCGACCAGCGCCTGCGGGTCGATGCCCGGGGTCGGGATGTAGCACCCGATCCGGTAGACGGCCAGCAACCCGAAGGTGAAGAGCACCCGCTTGCGCAGGTCGGGGATGGCGAAGATGTTCCGGAAGCTGTCGATCACGCCTGCTGCTCCTCGCATGTTCCGCCCGCCGCCTCGATCTTGGCGCGGGCCGACTTGCTGAACTTCTGGGCCGTCACCCGCAGCGGCTTGCCGATCTCGCCCTCGCCCAGGACCTTGACCGGCATCCCGGAGCGCACGAGACCATGCTGGACGAGCACCTCGGGGCTGATCTCCCCGTCGAGCCCGTCGAGCTCGGCCAGGGCGCCGACGTTGATGACGGCGTACTCCGTCCTCCAGATGTTGGTGAACCCGCGCTTGGGCACACGGCGGACGAGAGGCATCTGGCCCCCCTCGAAGCCGAGGCGCTGGCTGTAGCCCTTGCGGGACTTCTGCCCCTTCTCGCCGCGCCCGGCGGTTTTGCCGAGCCCGGAGCCGGGCCCGCGGCCTACCCGTTTTCTCGAATGCTTGCTTCCCCTGGCGGGGGACAGCTCGTGTAGCTTCATGATCACCCCTCGGCTGTCTCGACCAGCTCGACCAGATACCGGATCTTGTTCACCATGCCGCGGACGGCGGGCGTGTCATCCCGCACCACCTCGTGACGGATCCGCCGCAGGCCGAGCCCCTTAAGCACCTCGCGGTGCTCGCGGCGCGTGCCGATGGAGCTGCGCACCTGGCGGATCGTGATCTTCTTCCCTTCGTTGTCAGCCATCTCTCGTGTCCTCCGGGCTCATCAGGCCGTAGCCTCGGCGGCCTCGGTATTCTCAGCGGGCTCAGCGGGCTCAGCGGGACGCGGCAGGCTCGGCGGGGGCCTCCTCGACGGCCGGAGCCGGCGCAGCCGCCGGCTGGCCGGCGGGCTGACCCGGCTTCTTCTCCACCCGGTCGGCACGATCGGCCCGGCCGGTGATACCGCGGAGGCGCATGACGTCCTCCTCGCTCCGCAGGCTCAGCAGCGCGTCGAAGGTCGCCTTCACCACGTTGTGGGGATTGGTCGAGCCCAGCGACTTGGTCAGGATGTCCTGGATGCCGGCCCCTTCGACCACGGCCCGCACGGGACCGCCGGCGATCACGCCCGTGCCCGGGGAGGCCGGTTTCAACAACACCCGGCCGGCGCCGAAAATGCCCAGCGCCTCGTGGGGGATGGAGGTCCCCTTGACCGGCACCTGGATCATGTTCCGCTTGGCGATCTCGATCCCCTTGCGGATGGCCGAGGGCACCTCTTTCGCCTTGCCGGCGCCATAGCCCACACGGCCGTTGCCGTCGCCGATCACCACCAGGGCGGAGAACGAGAAGTTCTTGCCACCCTTGACCACCTTGGTCACGCGGTTGATATGGACGACCTGCTCGAAAAACTCACTATCGCGCTCGCGCTCGAATTCCCTGGCCAAGCTCGTCTCCTTCCTTCGGGCTCAGAACTGCAGACCCTTCTCGCGGGCGCTGTCGGCCAGCGCCTTGACGTTGCCGTGATAGACGTAGCCGCCCCGGTCGAAGACCACCTTCGCGATGCCCTTCTCCTTGGCCCGGGCGGCAATCGTCTCGCCCACGAGCTTCGCCGCCTGCTGGTTGCTCCCCGACCCGGAGAGCTGCTGCCGGACGTCCGCGTCGGCCGAGCTCGCCTGCGCGAGGGTTTGCCCCTGGTCGTCGTCGATCACCTGCACATAGATGAACTTCAGGCTCTTGTACACCGACAGGCGCGGCTGCTCGGCGGTGCCGCGCACCCGCTGGCGGAGCCTCTGGTGGGCGCGCTCGCGGCGCTCCCGCTTCTTCTTCATTCTCTTCGTCACATGCTCGGTCATGGCTTACCCCTTACTTGCCACCGGCCTTACCGGTCTACTTGCCCCCGGCCTTGCCGGCCTTGCCCGCCTTGCGGCGCAGGATCTCGCCGGTGTAGCGGATCCCCTTCCCCTTGTAGGGATCGGGCCGGCGCAAACCGCGGATCTCCGCCGCCACCTGCCCGACCTGCTGGCGGTCGGCGCCGGTGACGGTGACCCGGTTGGCCTTGGTGTCGATCTCGATCTTGATCCCCTCGGGGATGGGATAGAGCACCGGGTGCGAGTAGCCGAGCGCGAACTGCACACGGTCGCCCTTCACCTCGGCGCGATAGCCGACGCCGACGATGTCGAGCTGCCGGGTGAAGCCGGCCGACACCCCTTGCACGGCGTTGGCGAGCAGCGCCCGCAGCAGGCCGTGCCGGGCGCGCTCCGGCCCGGTGTCGCCCGGCCGCGTGATCGTCACGACGTTCCCTTCCACGTTCACGGGGTAGCCGTCGAACACCGGCTGCGCCACCTGGCCCTTGGGGCCCTGGGCGGTGAACACCCCGTCCTTGAGCTCTATGGAGGTCCCGCTCGGAACCTGGATCGGCATTCTTCCTATGCGCGACATCTCGGTTATCTCCTACCAGCGTCCTACCAACGTCCGCTCTACCAGAGCTCGCAGATCATCTCGCCGCCGACCTTGCGCTCGCGCGCCTGGGCGTCGGTGAGCAGGCCCTGCGACGTCGAGACGATCCCCACGCCGAGGCCGTTGCGCACCGGCTTGATCTCGCCGGCGCCGCGGTAGACCCGCCGGCCCGGCTTGCTGATGCGCTCCACGTGGTTGATCGCCGGCTCGCCTTCGGCGCTGTAGCGCAGGAAGACGCGCAGGGTGCCCACGGGAGTCGCCTCGACCACCCGGTAGTTGCGGATGAAACCCTCTTCCTTGAGGATCCGGCAGACTTCCAGCTTCTGCTTGGAGACGGGTATGTCCAGCCGGTCGTGCTTGGCCGTATGGGCGTTGCGGATCCGGCTCAGCAGGTCCGCGATGGGATCGGTCATGCTCATCGTCGTCTCCTCGTCTCTCTACCAGCTCGCCTTGATCACGCCGGGCAGATAGCCCTGGAGCGCGAGATCCCGCATGTGGATCCGGCACAGGCCGAACTTGCGGTAATAGCCGCGCGGCCGACCGCAGACCCGGCACCGGTTGCGGTGGCGGATCTCGAACTTCAGCTTCTTCTTCTCTTTGGCGATCTTTGCAGTCGTAGCCACTGGCGTCTCCTAGCGCTGGAACGGCATGCCGAGCTCGCGCAGCAGGTACTGGCAGCGCTCGTCGTTGCCCGCGGTCGTCACGATCGTGATGTTCATCCCCTTGGGCTTCTCGACCTTGTTGTAGTCGACCTCGGTGAAGATCAGATGGTCCCGGATACCGACGGTGTAGTTGCCGCGGCCGTCGAAGCTCTTGGCCGAGACGCCGCGGAAGTCGCGCACGCGCGGCAGCGCGATCGTGATCAGCCGGTCCAGGAACTCCCACATGCGCTTCCCTCTCAAGGTCACCCGGCAGCCGATGGGCATGCCCTGGCGCACCTTGAACGCGGCGATCGACTTCTGCGCCCGCGTGATCGCCGGCCGCTGGCCGGCGAGGGCCGCCATCTCCTCGACCGCGTCGTCGAGGATCTTGATGTTCTGGATCGCCTCGCCCACGCCCATGTTGAGCGAGATCTTCTCGATCCGCGGCACCGCCATGACGTTGCCGATGCCGAACTCCTTCTGGAGCCGTGGCACGACCTCCTCGAGGTAGCGCTGCCTCAGACGCGGCACATACCCCTCGGGCGTCGGGCGTGCCTCGACGTCTGCCGCCTGGGACGAGGGCCGGGCCCCCGCCTTCGCGGCCTTGCCGCCACCCTTTTCGCCCTTCGTGTCCGCCTTGTTCTTAGCCATGTCCTTTCGAAACCTCAACCGAAAGTAGCGCCGCAGCTCTTGCACACCCGCACGCCGCGGCCGTCTTCGAGCCGCTTGCGGCCCAGCCGCGACGGCTTGCCGCACTCCGGGCAGACGACCTTCAGGTTCGACACCTGGATCGGCGCCTCGCGCTCGAGGATGCCACCCTGAACCCCCTTGTTCGGGTTGGGCTTGGTGTGCCGCTTGATCATGTTCACGCGCTCGACGATCGCCTTGCCTTCGCCGGCGAGCACGCGCAGCACACGGCCGCGCGCCCCCCGGTCCTTGCCCGACGTCACGAGCACCTGGTCGTTTTTCCGGACTTTCAATTTTTCCATCTCAGATCACCTCCGGCGCCAGGGAGACGATTTTCATGAACCGCCGCTCGCGCAGCTCCCGCGCCACCGGACCGAAGACGCGCGTGCCGACGGGCTCGCCCGCATCGTTGACCAGAACGGCGGAGTTGGTATCGAAGCGGATATAGCTCCCGTCCTTGCGCCGCTGCTCCTTGACCGTGCGCACGATGACCGCCCTGACGACCTGGCCCTTCTTGACCGTCCCGTCGGGCGCCGCCTCCTTGACCGAGGCGGTGATCACGTCGCCCAGGCGCCCGTACTGCCCGGCCGATCCGCCCCGCAGGTGGATGCAGGCGATCTTCTTCGCGCCCGAGTTGTCCGCCACGTCGAGAATCGTTCCCATCTGGATCATCGCTCACCTCTACTCGGCGCGCTGCAGGATCTCGCGGACCCGCCAGCGCTTGGTCCTGGAGAGCGGCCGGCTGGAGACGATCTCCACCAGGTCTCCGACATTGCAACGGTTCTCCTCGTCGTGCGCCGCGAACTTGGAGGTCCTCTTCATGCCGCGGTGGTAGAGCCGGTGGGTCACGGTGTTCTCGACCGTCACGACCACCGTCTTGTCCATCTTGTTGCTCACCACCTTGCCCACCTTGACCTGCCGCCGCCCGCGCGCATCGCCGGCGTCCTGGGTCTGCTCTGTTTTTTCCGCCGTGTTTTCCGCCATCTGGGCCATGGGTTCTCCTAAGCTCGGACCTGTCCGCGCTTCTCGTGCAGGACGGTCAACACCCGCGCGAGGTCCTTGCGCACCTCGCGGATACGCGCCGGCTTCTCGAGCTGGCCGGTCACCTTCTGCAGGCGCAGGGCGAAGAGCTGCTCGGACAGCTCGCGCTCACGCTCGCGCAGCTCCTCGACGGTCTGATCACGAAATTGTGATGCTTTCATCTCCTCACCTCAGCTCCGCGTGGCGGGTGATGAACCGGGTCTTGATCCCCAGCTTGTGCGAGGCCAGGCGCATCGCCGCCTCTGCCACATCCGCCGGCACCCCTTCGAGCTCGTACAGGATGCGCGCCGGCTTCACCACGCAGACCCACTCTTCCGGATTTCCTTTGCCCTTGCCCATGCGGGTCTCGAGCGGCTTCTTGGTGATCGGCTTGTCGGGGAAGACGCGGATCCACAGCTTGCCGCCGCGCTTGACGTGGCGCGAGATGGCGATACGGGCCGCCTCGATCTGCCGCGCCGTCACCCAGCCCGGCTCGAGCGCCTGCAGGGCATAGTCGCCGAAGGCGATGTAGGTGCCGCCCTTCGCCACGCCCGCGCGCCGGCCGCGCTGCTGTTTCCTGAACTTGACTTTCTTCGGCATCAACATGAGAAAAATCTCCGAACGGGCACTGTTTCTCTACGCGCTCGCGCGCCGGCTCTTTTCCTTCAGGAGATCGCCCTTGTAGACCCACACCTTGCAGCCGATGACGCCGTAGGTGGTCCGCGACTCGGCGAAGCCGTAGTCGATGTCGGCCTTCAGGGTGTGGAGCGGCAGCCGCCCCTCCTGGTACCACTCGGAGCGCGCGATCTCGGCGCCGCCCAGGCGGCCGCTGACCATGATCTTGACCCCCTTGGCACCGAACCGGAAGGCCGACTCCATGGCCTTCTTCATGGCCCGGCGGAAGGAGACGCGCCGCTCGAGCTGGCCGGCGATCGACTGCGCCACGAGCTGGGCGTCGAGCTCCGGCCGCTGGATCTCCTGGATGTTGATGTGGACCTCGCGCCCCATCTCCTTCTGGAGGTCGTCGCGCAGCTTGTCCACCTCGGCGCCGCGGCGGCCGATGATGATGCCCGGCCGCGACGTGTAGATGCTCACCCGCAGCTTGTCGGCCGCGCGCTCGATGTCGACTTCGGACACGCCCGCATGGGCGAGCCGGCTCTTCAGGCGGGCGCGCAGCTTCAGGTCTTCGTGCAGGGTGTCGGCGTATTTGGCGTCGCCGTACCAGCGCGAATGCCAGGTCTTGTTGTAGACGAGCCGGAACCCGTAGGGGTGCGTTTTCTGACCCACGTTCGTCCTCTCCTACCTGCCGTCACCCTTGCGGGTGTCGAGCTTGATCGTGATGTGGCTCTGCCGCTTGAGGATGCGGAACGCCCGCCCCATCGGTGCCGGCTGGATCCGCTTCAGCATCGGACCTCCGTCGACGAAGATCTCCTTGACGTAGAGCCGGTCCACGTCGACGTGGTCCTCCCGGTTCTCCGCGTTGGCGATCGCCGACTTGAGACACTTCTGCACGTGCTTGGCCGCCACCTTGTTGGTGACCTGGAGGAGGTTGACCGCCTCCTGGACCCCCTTGCCGCGGATCAGGTCGGCCACCAGCCGCACCTTCTGCGCCGAGCCCTGCAGATAACGAAGCCGCGCTGTCACTTCCATGATCTCAATCCCTCCGGTCACCGGGGCCTGGCGCCCTTCTCGGCCTTCTTGCCGCCGTGGCCGCGGAAGGTCCGGGTCATGGCGAACTCGCCGAGCTTGTGCCCGACCATGTTCTCGCTGACGTACACCGGAATGAACTTGTTGCCGTTGTGCACCGCGAGGGTGTGCCCGACCATCTCCGGGATGACCGTCGAGCGGCGCGACCAGGTGCGGATGACCCGCTTGTCCCCCCGGTCGTTCATCCCGTTGATCTTGGCGACCAGATGGTCGTCGATGAAGTAGCCCTTTTTGAGTGAACGCGACATGTCTCTCTCCGGTCCTTACTTCTTGTTGCGGCGGCGGACGATCATCCGGTCCGTGCGTTTGTTGTTCCGGGTCTTGTAACCCTTGGTCGGCACGCCCCACGGCGTCGTGGGATGGCGGCCGCCGGAGGTCCGGCCCTCGCCGCCGCCCATCGGGTGGTCCACGGGGTTCATGGTGACGCCGCGGTTGTGCGACCGCCAGCCGAGCCAGCGGTTGCGCCCCGCCTTGCCGATCGACACGTTCTCATGGTCCAGGTTGCCCACCTGGCCGATGGTGGCGTAGCAGTCGACGTGGACCTTGCGCACCTCGCCCGAAGGGAGCTTGACCTGCGCCCACGAGCCCTCGCGCGCCATGAGCTGGGCGCCGGTGCCGGCGCTGCGCACCATCTGGCCGCCCTTGCCGATCTTGAGCTCGATGTTGTGGACCACCGTGCCCAGGGGGATCTTGCGCGAGCGGCAGCGCGTTGCCGACGTTGACCTCGACGGTGTCGCCCGACACGACGGTCGAGCCCACCGCCAGCCCGTCCGGCCAGAGGATGTAGCGCTTCTCGCCGTCGACGTAGTGGAGCAGCGCGATGCGGGCCGACCGGTTGGGGTCGTATTCGACGCTCGCGACCTTCGCAGGAATGCCGTGCTTCTCGCGCTTGAAGTCGACCACGCGATAGCGGCGCTTGTGGCCGCCGCCGCGCCACCACGAGGTGAGTTGGCCCTTGTTGTTGCGCCCGCCGGTCTTCTTCTTCCCCTCGGTCAGCGGCTTGTGCGGCCGGTCCCGGGTGACCTCCTCGAACGTGACGTAGGTCTGGAACCGGCTCGACGAATTGATCGGCTTTCTTTCCTTGATGGGCATCGTCTTACATCCCCTCGAAGAACTCGATCTGCTTCTCGCCCTCGACCAGACGGACGTAGGCCTTCTTCCAGTCCGGACGCCGGCCGGAGTACCGCCCCTGGCGGCGCACCTTGCCGTGCACGTTGGCGATGCGGACCTCGGCGACCTTGACCTTGAACTGGGTCTCGACGGCGCGCTTCACCTCGATCTTGTTGGCGTCGCGGTGCACCTCGAAGGCGATGATGTTCTTGTCCTCGCGCTGCTCCGTCGACTTCTCGGTGATCAGCGGGCGGCGGATGATCTCCTGGATCTTCATTTCGCCAGCACCTCCACCAGCCGGTTGAGCGCGCCCTCGCTGACCACGAGAACCCCGCGGTGGACCACGTCGTAGACGTTGACCCCCAGCGCGTCGACCGTTTTCAGGCCCGGCACGTTGCGCGCCGCGAGCGACAGGTTCCGGTTGTCTTGGCTGTCGATCAGCAGCGCCTTGCCGGCGATGCCCAGCCCGCCCAGCCGCTGCACGAGGTCCTTGGTGCGGTGGCCGTCCAGGTCCATGGTCTCGAGGACCACGATCTGAGCGTCGGCCGCCTTGCGCGACAGCGCCGATTTCAAAGCGTTCTTCTTCTCGCGCACCGACAGGTGCTTCTCGTGGCTGTGCGGCACCGGACCGTGCACCGTGCCGCCCTTGCGCCACTTCGGGTTGCGGATGTCGCCGGTGCGGGCACGGCCGGTCCCCTTCTGGCGCCAGAGCTTCCTGCCCGAGCCGGAGACCTCGGAGCGCGTCTTGGTCTTGTGCGTGCCGGCGCGCAGCCCGGCGCGGTAGGCCTCGACCGCCTCGTGGATCAGGTGCTCGTTGTACGGATAGGCGAACACCGCATCCGGCACCTCGACCTCGCGCACCTGCTGGTTGTCAAAATTCTTGACTGCGATCTTCATAACTGGGTTGTCCTCACCGCGCTGTGCGCTCAGCCCCGCTTGGCCCGCTGAATGGTCAGGTAACCGCTCTTCGGACCGGGCACGGCGCCCCGCACATAGATCAGGTTGCGCTCGGCGTCGATCTTGACGATCTGCAGGTTCTTCACCGTCACCCGCTCGCCGCCCATGCGGCCGCCGGCACGCATGCCGGGGAAGACCCGCGACGGGTAGGCCGACGAGCCGATCGAGCCGGGCGCCCGGTGGAACATCGAGCCATGGCTGGCCCGGCCGCCGGCAAAGCCGTGGCGCTTGACCACGCCCTGGTAGCCCTTGCCCTTGCTCGTCCCCACGACGTCGACGAAGTCCTTCTCGGCGAAGATCGAGGCCTTGATCTCGTCTCCGGGGTTGATCTCCTCGCCGTCGGACAGCGGGAGCTCCGCCAGCCGGCGCACCGGGGGAACCCCGACCTTCTTGAAGTGCCCGCCGAGGGGCTGGTTCACCTTCTTCGGCGGACGGTCCTCCACCAGGCCGATCTGCACGGCATCGTAGCCGTCGATCGCGATCGTCTTCTTCTGCACGACCAGGCAGGGCCCCGCCTTGATCACGGTGACCGGGACCACCGTCCCGTCCTCCGCATAGATCTGGGTCATGCCCAGCTTCTGTCCCAGGATGCCTTCCATCACTGACACCTCGTCGGCCTTATTTCCCGAATGCCTTGATCTCGACGTCGACGCCTGCCGGCAGCTCCAGCTTCATCAGCGCGTCCACCGTCTGGCTGGTGGGCTCGAAGATGTCCAGGAGCCGCTTGTGCGTGCGGATCTCGAACTGCTCGCGCGACTTCTTGTCGACGTGCGGCGAGCGGTTCACCGTGTACCGGGCGATGTGCGTGGGCAGCGGGATCGGCCCCACCACCCGCGCCCCGGTACGGCGCGCGGTGTCCACGATCTCGTGCGTCGACGTGTCCAGGATGCGGTAGTCGAACGCTTTCAGTCGGATACGGATCTTCTCGTTCACCATGGCTGTCCCTTACTTCACGATCTCCGTGACGGTGCCGGCGCCGACGGTGCGGCCGCCCTCGCGGATCGCGAAGCGTACACCCTTCTCCATCGCGATCGGCGCGATCAGCTCGATCTCCAGGTTCACGTTGTCCCCCGGCATCACCATCTCCACACCTTCCGGCAGAGTCGCCACTCCCGTCACGTCCGTCGTCCGGAAGTAGAACTGCGGACGGTAGCCGTTGAAAAACGGCGTGTGACGCCCTCCCTCCTCCTTCGTCAACACGTACACCTCGCCCTTGAACCGCGTGTGCGGCGTGATCGAACCCGGCTTCGCCAGCACCTGGCCGCGCTCCACGTCGTCCTTCTTCGTGCCACGCAGAAGAACTCCGATGTTGTCGCCCGCCTGCCCCTGGTCGAGCAGCTTCTTGAACATCTCGACGCCGGTCACCACCGTCTTCGTCGTCGGGTGGATGCCCACGATCTCCACCTCGTCGCCCACCTTGACGATCCCGCGCTCCACGCGCCCGGTCACCACCGTGCCGCGGCCCGAAATCGAGAAGATGTCCTCGATCGGCATCAGGAAGTCCTTGTCGATCGCCCGCTCCGGCAGCGGGATGTAGGAGTCCACCGCGTCGATCAGCTCCATGATCTTCTGGCCCCACTCGCTCTCCGGATCGCCGCTCTCCAGGGCCTTCAGCGCCGAGCCACGGATGATCGGGAGGTCGTCGCCAGGAAAGTCATAGGAGGACAGAAGCTCGCGAAGCTCCAGCTCCACCAGGTCCAAAAGCTCCGGATCGTCCACCATGTCGCACTTGTTCATGAAGACGACCATCGAGGGCACACCCACCTGGCGGGCCAGCAGGATGTGCTCGCGCGTCTGCGGCATCGGACCGTCCGCCGCCGACACCACCAGGATCGCGCCGTCCATCTGCGCCGCGCCGGTGATCATGTTCTTCACATAGTCGGCGTGGCCCGGGCAGTCCACGTGCGCGTAGTGGCGCTTGTCGCTCTGGTACTCCACGTGCGCCGTCGCGATCGTGATGCCGCGCTCGCGCTCTTCCGGCGCCTTGTCGATCTGGTCGAAGGCCACGAAGCTCGCCAGACCCTTCTTGGCCAGCACCTTCGTGATCGCCGCCGTCAGCGTGGTCTTGCCGTGGTCGACATGGCCGATCGTCCCGACGTTGACGTGGGGCTTCGAACGCTGGAACTTCTCCTTGCCCATGACTCTCTCCTCGCTCGAATGAATCTTTGGCCCGCAGTTTTATCCGGCCGGTTTTACCCTGCCGCTTTGGCCACGACCTCGGTCTCGACGTTCTTGGGGGCCTGCTCATAGGCCGCGAACTGCATGCTGTAGTTGGCCCGGCCCTGGGTCAGAGACCGCAGGTCCGTGGCATAGCCGAACATCTCGGACAGCGGCACCTTGCAGGTGATCACCTGCGCGTTGCCGCGCGCCTCCATGCTCTGCACCCGGCCGCGGCGCGACGTGATGTCGCCGATGACCTCGCCCATGTAGTCCTCGGGCGTGGTGATCTCCACCGCCATGATGGGCTCCATGAGCACCGGGCGGGCCCGCTTGCAGGCGTCCTGGAAGGCCATGGAGCCGGCGATCTTGAACGCGATCTCCGACGAGTCGACGTCGTGATAGCTGCCGTCGTAGAGCTCGATCTCGACGCCGGTCATCGGATAGCCGGCGAGCGGACCGGTCTCCATCGCCTCGTGGATGCCCTGATCGATCGGCTTGATGTACTCCTTGGGGATCGAGCCGCCGATGATCTTGTTGTTGAACACATAGTCGGCCTCGGCGGTTGGACGCACCCGGATCTTGGCGTGGCCGTACTGGCCGCGGCCGCCGGTCTGGCGGATGAAGCGGCCCTCGCCCTCGGCCTCGGCGGTGAGGGTCTCCTTGTAGGCCACCTGCGGCCGGCCGATGTTGGCGCCGACGTTGAACTCGCGCACCAGGCGGTCGGTGATGATCTCGAGGTGCAGCTCGCCCATGCCGGAGATCAGGGTCTGGCCCGTGTCCTTGTCCGTGTGGACGCGGAACGTCGGGTCCTCCTGCATCAGCTTGGCGAGAGCGAGGCCGAGCTTCTCCTGGTCGGCCTTGGTCTTGGGCTCGATCGACACCGCGATCACCGGCTCGGGGAAGCTCATCGCTTCCAGGATCACCGGGTTCTTGGGGTTGCAGATCGTGTCGCCGGTGGTGACGTTCCTCAAACCCACCGCCGCCGCGATGTCGCCCGCCCAGACCTCCGAGATCTCCTCGCGCTTGTTGGCGTGCATCTTCAAGAGCCGGCCGATGCGCTCGTTGCTGCCCCGCTTGGCGTTCATCACCGCGGAGCCCGACTCGATATGGCCCGAATAGACGCGGAAGAACACGAGCTGGCCGACGTACGGGTCGCTCATGATCTTGAAGACCAGGCCGGAGAACGGCTCCTCGTCCGACGAGCTGCGGACCACCTTCTTCTCGCCCGAGAGGTCGGTCCCCTCCATCGGCGGGATGTCGAGCGGCGACGGCAGGTAGTCGACGACCGCGTCGAGCAGCGGCTGGACGCCCTTGTTCTTGAAGGCGCTGCCGCAGATCACCGGCTGCGCCTGGTTGGCGATCGTCGCCCGGCGCAGCGCCGCCTTGAGCTCGTCGTTGGTGACCTCCTCGCCCGACAGGTACTTCTCGAGGAGCTGGTCGTCGGTCTCCGAGATCGACTCGACCATCTGCTCGCGCATCTTGTGGGCGCGGTCGAGGTACTCCTCGGGGATCTCGGTCACCTCGTAGTCGGCGCCCAGGGTCTCGTCCTTGTAGTAGATCCCCTTCATCTCGACCAGGTCGATGATCCCCTTGAAGGTGTCCTCCTTGCCCCAGGGGAGCTGGATCACCACGGGGTTGGCGGCGAGACGCGTGCGCATCATCGAGACCGTGCGGTCGAAGTCGGCGCCGACGCGGTCCATCTTGTTGACGAAGGCGATGCGCGGCACGCGATAGCGGTCGGCCTGGCGCCAGACCGTCTCGGACTGCGGCTCGACGCCGGCGACCGAGTCGAAGACGGCGACCGCACCGTCGAGGACGCGCAGCGACCGCTCGACCTCGGCGGTGAAATCCACGTGACCGGGCGTGTCGATGATGTTGATCCGGTGGTTGGTCTCATCATGGGTCCAGAAACAGGTCGTGGCGGCGGAGGTGATCGTGATGCCGCGCTCCTGCTCCTGCACCATCCAGTCCATGGTGGCGGTCCCCTCGTGCACCTCACCGATCTTGTAGTTCACACCGGTGTAGAAGAGGATGCGCTCCGTCGTCGTCGTCTTACCGGCGTCGATGTGCGCCATGATCCCGATATTACGGGTGTCGTTCAGAGGTACTTGCCTAGCCATGGTGCGACCGTCTTCTCTCTCTTCCGTCCTGACTAACCTGGTTCTGAAGCTCGAAATCGTCGACGCAATGAGGGCTGGAGGCCGGCGGGCCCTGCGAGATCCGGTTACCTGGATCACGGGGCCACGGCTCGGGGAGCGTAGCGCGATTCGCGCCTACCAGCGGTAGTGCGCGAACGCCTTGTTGGCCTCTGCCATTCGGTGCGTATCTTCCTTCTTCTTGATCGCGGCGCCGCGGTTCTCTGCGGCGTCCAAAAGCTCTCCGGCCAGGCGCTGGCGCATCGTCTTCTCGCCGCGGCTCTGGGCCGTCGCGATGATCCAGCGCATGGAGAGCGCCAGCTTGCGGCTCGGGCGCACCTCGACGGGGACCTGGTAGGTCGACCCGCCGACGCGGCGCGACTTGACCTCGACCGCCGGCTTGACGTTCTCGATCGCCTTCTTGAACACCTTCATCGGATCGTCGTTCGTGCGCTGCCGGATCATCTCCAGCGCGTCGTACAGGATCCGCTCGGCGACCGTCTTCTTGCCGTCCCGCATGACCACGTTCACGAACTTGGTCACAAGCTGCGAGTTGTACAGCGGATCCGGCAGGATCTCGCGCTTGGGAATCTCTCTCCGCCTCGGCATGACTTCTTCGTCTCCTCAGGGTCTTCGGATCAGCGGATCAGCTCTTCGGGCGCTTGGCGCCGTACTTCGACCGTCCCTGCCTGCGCCCCTGCACGCCCACGGCGTCCAGGGTGCCGCGGATGACGTGATAGCGCACCCCCGGGAGGTCCTTCACGCGGCCGCCGCGGATGAGCACGATCGAGTGCTCCTGCAGGTTGTGGCCGACGCCCGGGATATAGGTGGTCACCTCGATGCCGTTGGTCAGCCGCACGCGGGCGACCTTGCGCAGCGCCGAGTTCGGCTTCTTGGGCGTCTGGGTATAGACGCGCACGCAGACGCCGCGCTTCTGTGGCGAGCTCTGCAGAGCGGGGCTCTTGGTCTTCGCCACCACGCGCTCGCGGCCCTTGCGCACCAATTGATGAATCGTAGGCATGCGTCTCAGATCTCCGTCGATCCGTTTTTCCGATATCCGCTCCGGAGCGGCAGATCTCCCGGCCCATCCCTCGATGAGCTTGGAAGGCCCATGCTCCGGCCCCGAACGATCTTGTTCAGGGTTCTTGGTCTTCCGAACGAAGACAACCTGCCCAGGTCCCTGGCAGGACCCTCGGCAGCGAAACCCGCAGATACTAACTGAGACACGAAGCGGCGTCAACTACCAATCGCCTCGAACCCGATGGCAGGCAGCGGGAGGCCAGAGTATAGCGGGAGGAACGCCCGGCCGCAAGTCAATGCAAGGCGGTGAGCGAGCTCGGAGGGGACAACAGGCCTGGAGGAGAAAAGCTTCCCGCCCGCCCAGTCCTCACCCCCTGTCCACCTCTCCCATGCTCTCCCCCCGACCGGGAGAGGGGGACAGGGGGTGAGGTCAGCTCGCCGCCTTGGCCGCGCCCCCCTCCGGCTTCAGTACCCCCAGCACATACCGCTCCGTGGTCAGGTAGCGCCGGGCCGTGTCCCGCACCCGGTCCGAGCTGACCGTCTGCACCAGGTCGTCGAAGCGCAGGATGTCCCGGGGGTCGAGCCCCTCGGTGTAGTACAGCTCGAGGATGCCGAGCCAGAACTGGTTGTCCTGGAGGTCGAGCTCGCGCTGCCGCCGCTCGGTCTCCCGGACCTGCTGGAGATAGCTCTCCGCCACTCCGTTGCGCTGGATCGCGTCGATCTCGGCGAACACGGCCTGCACCAGCTCGTCCACCTTCTCCGGAGCGCAGCCGAAGCCGACGTTGAAGTTATAGCGCTCGCGCGGCCGGCGGATGATGTCGCCCGACACCTGGACGCCGTAGACCGCGCCCATGTCCTCGCGCAGCACCTCGCGCAGCCGGGTGTCCAGGACGGCCGCCAGCGCGTTCAGGTCGTGCCGGTCCTGCCGGGTGAAGGGCGCGTCGCCGGTGAAGACCATCCGCACCTGGGCCTTGGGCTCGATCCCCTTCTCGACGTCCACCCGCACGACCCCGCCGGGCGGCCGCATGCCCACGTCCCGCCAGGTCTCCTGGCGGCCGTTGGAGGGGAGGCTGCCCAGCCAGGTCAGCACCAGCGGCTTGATCGAGGCGGTCGTGAAGCTCCCGACGATCACGAACGTCGCATCCCCGAGGTCGGCGAAGCGGTCCTGGTAGATCCGGTAGGCGGTGTCGAGGTCGATACGGTCGACCCATGCGGGGCTCACCGGCTCCCAGCGCGGGTGGTGCTGCGTGAGCGCCTCGGTCATCTTGTCGCCGAAGACCGTCTCGGGCTGCGCCAGCCGGTTCTGGACGGCGGCGTGGAGCAGGGTTTGGAAGGAGCGGAACGCGTCCTCGTCCTTCCGCGGCGCCGTCAGGGTCAGATAGACGAGCTCGAACAGGGTCTCGACGTCGCGGCCCGAGGCGGCCCCCTGGACCCCCTCCTCGAGCTGCGTGATGTAGGGCTCCACCCGCACGCCCTTGCCGGCGAGCGCCTTCTCCAGCATGACCTCGTCGAAGCTGCCCACGCCGCCTTCGCTCACCGCCGGGGCGGCGAACAGGGCCGACGGAAGCTCGGCGTCCGAAACCAGCGAGTGGCCGCCGGGGCTGAAGGCGGTGAGGAAGATCTGGTCCTTCCCCACGTCGGTCGGCCGCAGCACCACCCGCACGCCGTTCGACAGCCGCCACTCGGTGACTCCCAGCTCCTCGATCTTCTTCTCCTCGACGATCCGTCCAGGCGCGGGGACCTTGGCGACCAGGGGACCCTCCTGGACCCGGTCCACAAAGGGCGTGATCTCGCTCTCCTTCACGGACCGGAAGACGGTGAGCAGGGCCTCCCGCGTGGGCGCCGCCGTCCCCTCCTTGCGGGGGGCAGTGACCAGGATCACCCGGTTGCGGTCCTGGAGCCATTCGTCGGCGAGGTGGTTGAGCTCCTGCAGGCCGATGCCGGGCAGGAGGGCCCGGGTCAGCGCGTGCTCCGCCGCGATGCCGGGCATGGACTCGTCTTCGAGGAAGACGCGGACGTACTCCTGCGCGAAGGTGGGGGATGCGATCGTGCCCTGCTGCTGCGCGGCCTGCTCGTAGCCCCGCAGCCAGATCACCTTGGCGCGCTCCAGCTCGGTGGCGGTGAAGCCGTGCCGGCGCACCCGCTCGACCTCGGCCAGGAGTGCGGCGAGCCCGCGCTCGACCTCGCCTTCCCGCACCGCCGCATCCTGGAAGGTCACCTCGCTCGACCGGACGAACAGGCCTGAGCTCGACCCCGCCCACAGGAACGGCGGGTCGGCCTGCCGGGCGATCTCGTCCAGCCGGGCGGTGAGCATGCCGTGGTAGAGGGCCTCGACGATCATCCGTCGATAGTCGCCGACCTTGTTCTGCGGCCGGACCGGCTGCTTGGAGAAGAGGCTGATCTTCGTGTCCGTCTCCTCGGGGTCCGTGGTGACGGCCACCAGGGTCTCGGCATGGTCCGGGACAGGGAACAGCTCGCGCGGACGCGGATTCCCGGGGCCGCGCAGATGGCCGAAGCGCTGGCGGATCAGCTCTTCCATCCGCACCCGGTCGATGTCGCCCACCGCGACGACCGCCATCAGGTCCGGGCGGTACCAGTCGCGGTAGAAGCGCCGTAGGGTCTCGGCCGAAGCGGTCTCCAGCACCTCCTTCTTGCCGATGGGGAGCCGCTCGGCGTAGCGCGAGCCCTGGAACAGGATCGGGAACTGCTCGTCCTGCATGCGCGCCTGGGCTCCGCGGCCGAGCCGCCACTCCTCGACGACCACCCCCCGCTCCTTGTCGACCTCGGCCGGGTCGAAGGTGATGCCGTGCGCCCAGTCCTCCAGGATTTCGAGCCCCTTCTCGACGAATTCCGGCTTGTCGGTCGGCACGGTCAGCGTATAGACGGTCTCGTCGAAGTTGGTGTAGGCGTTGACGTCCGCCCCGAAGCGCATGCCGATCGACTCGAGGTACTGCACGAGCTCCTGCTTGGCAAAGCGCTCGGTGCCGTTGAACGCCATGTGCTCGACGAAATGGGCCAGCCCGAGCTGGTCCTCGTCCTCCAGCACCGAGCCGGCGTTGACCACCAGGTACAGCTCGACCCGGTCCGCCGGCACCGCGTTCCTACGGATGAAATAGGTCAGCCCGTTCTCGAGCTTGCCGACCTTCACGGCCGGATCGGTCGGGAGCTCCGCTGCGAGATCGGTCGACAGGGCGGCGGCGGGGTTGGCTGCCGGAGCGGTTCTGGGGGCCTGGGTCGGAGCGCAGGCGCCGGCCAGGACGAGCAGGAGGAGCAGCGGGGAGATCAGGCGTCTTTTCATGGCGTTGGAATCGACAACGTAACCTCTCCGGCCTCTTATTTCGAAGCCGAGAGCAGAATGTAGTTGCAACTGCCAACTGTTTGGTGTAGGCTCTCTCCATGGAAGCGAAGACCGCCCTCCCGATCCTGCCGGTCCTGCCGATGCAAACGGAAGACCCCGAGCTGGAGCGGGACACGGCGAGCCTCTACGACGCGCTCTCAGATTTGGTCCGCGTCTACCAGTTCCGCGACCGCGACCGGATCTGCTGCTACGACATCTCCGTGACCCAGTGCTACGGCCTGGAGGCGCTCGTGCGGCGGGGCGGGATGACGCTGAACGACCTCGCGGCGCACTTGTACCTCGACAAGAGCACGGCCAGCCGGGTGGTGGACGCCCTGGAGCGCAAGGGCTATGTGGCGCGCTCCCCCCATCCCGACGACCGCCGGGCCGTGTTCCTGGAGGCGACCGAGGCGGGCCGGACCCTGGAGAGAACGATCCGGGATTCGATCCTGGAGGAGGAGAAGAGCCTCCTGGCCGGCTTCGACCCCGAAATCCGCCGGGCCATGACGCAGCTCCTCGCCCGGCTCGCCCGGGCCGCCGAAGCGCGCGTCGAGACCGGGGGCGGGAGCTGCTGCCGCATCCCCTGAGGGCCAAATTTTTTTGCCCAGGTAGTTGCAACTGACAACCAAGAAAGGAACAAACATGGACACCCAGACCCCCGATCAGACCACCCAGACCCTCGATCCCTCCGCGCTCCGCGATGCGGTGCAGGCGAAATACGGCGAGGCCGCGCGCAACGCCCGGAAAGGCGCCGTCTCCTCCTGCGGCTGCGGGAGCTGCGGCACGGGGAAGGACCCGATCACGTCGGACCTCTACGACGAGGCGCAGACCTCGGTCCTTCCGGCCGAAGCTGTGCTCGCTTCGCTGGGGTGTGGCAATCCGACGATGCTCGCGGAGCTCCTGCCCGGCGAAGTGGTCCTCGACCTCGGCTCGGGCGGAGGGATCGACGTGCTCCTTTCGGCGCGCCGGGTCGGGCCGGCCGGCAAGGCCTACGGCCTCGACATGACCGACGACATGCTCGATCTGGCGCGCGAGAACCAGAGGAAGGCCGGCGTCGAGAACGTCGAGTTCCTGAAAGGGGAGATCGAGGCGATCCCGCTCCCCGAGGCCGCCGTGGACGTGATCATCTCCAACTGCGTCATCAACCTTTCGGCCGACAAGCGCCGGGTCCTCGCCGAGGCCTTCCGCGTCCTCCGGCCGGGCGGCCGCTTCGCCGTCTCCGACGTCGTCGTCCGCGGCGATGTGCCGGAGACCCTGCGCCGCAACGTGGAGCTGTGGATCGGCTGCGTCGCCGGCGCCCTGGAGGAGTCGGAGTACCGCACCCTGCTGGCCGAAGCCGGTTTCGAAGAGATCGAGGTCGAGCCGACCCGGATCTACCGTATCGAAGACGCCCGCGACTTCCTCGCCGACGCAGGCCTCGACCCCGCCACGGTCGCCCCGGAGATCGACGGCAAGTTCATGAGCGCCTTCGTGCGGGCAAGGAAGCCGCGGGGGTAGGGGCGGTTACTTCTCGTACGGCGGAACAATTGTCAGGCCGGGGACGACTTTGTAGTGCTTGCGGTTGAAAGTACACAGGGTCGCGCCCCGGCCGACCGCACAGGCGGCGATCAGGGCGTCCAGCAGACCCAGCTTGTGGGAGAGGTGGAAGGCGGTGAAATCGGACAGTGCGCGGGCGCAATCCGCCTCGGTGGGCCAGACGACGGGCAACGGCGCCACAAGCTTGAGGGCCTTGCGGACCTGTTCTGAATTCTGTGCGTCCTGAACCATCTCCATCACGACCAGGCCTGGGACGGACGGCGGCTCATCGAGCGTGTCAAACCAAGCCACAGCGGGGCCGTAGCCGCGTTGAAGGTCGATGAGGATGTCGGTATCCAGAAGAACCACGGGTCAGGTCCGTACCCTCTTTTCCGCGCTCCGGCGTAGCGCGCGGGCGTGCTCGAGGCTGTCACCGATCTCAGGCCGCGTGCCGATCAATCCCTCGGCGCGCCAGTAAGCCACGAGCTCCGCGCCCGTCTTCGGTGTCGCTGCGGGGGGCCGGCGGGTTGACAGCACGCGGAGAGCGTATTCGGGGAGAGGCAGGCCGAGCTTCGAAGCCTCGGTGCTCAGCTCTTCCTCCAGCTCTTGCGGAAGCTTCAGTTTCAGAGTCATAGGGAAATCGTACCACCTCAGCACCCTTCAGGGTTCGGTGAAGGGAGCGGCCCAGGCCGCCGGTCCCATCCATGCGGCCCGGCGGTCTCTTATATATAGTCTCCCTGGGAGGTGCGAGCCGATGAGCAGCCTGGACAAAGCGCGGGAGACCCAGCTCCGCAACATCGAAGCCAAGACGGGAAAGAGCCTCGACGAGCTGCGCGCTCTCATCGCACAGAGCGGCCTGAGCAAACACGGCGAGATCCGGGACATGCTGAAGAGCACGCTCGGGCTCGGGCATGGCGACGCCAACACCCTGGCGCATCTTGCTCTGAGCTCGGACGGCCAGAGCGCGGCGGAGGCCAGCGGCGCTTCAACCGCCGATGTCATCGGCGAAATCTACTCCGGCAACAAAGCACATCTCCGAGCCGCGCACGACAAGCTCATGGCGGCGATCGAGGAATTCGGCACCTTCGAGACCGTGCCCAAGAAGGGCTATGTGAGCCTGCGCCGCAAGAAGCAGTTCGCGATGATCGGGCCCGCGACGAAGGACCGGATCGAGGTCGGCCTCAACATGAAAGGGATCCCCGCCACCGACCGGCTGGCCGCCCTGCCTCCCGGCGGCATGTGCCAGTACAAGGTGAAGGTCACCGGCGCCGGCGAAGTGGACACAGAGCTCATCGGCTGGATCCGGCAGGCCTACGAGAGCGCCGGATAGCCGCACACAGGTCCACGCGGACGGCTCCGGACTCTGCGCGGTTCTGTTATTCCTTTGCGGCTACTCTGGAGGGTGCCTGGCAATGCCAGCAAGGGTGCGGCGTAGGTTGACTACACCGGGCCGATTGAGCACCAACTTTTGGACAGTTGCCCGCCCAGTCCGGGTCAGGCCGAGGATCTCGGTGAAGTCCTCGCTCCACATGAAATGGTCGGACCAACGGTGCCGCCTTGGATGAAAGAGCGGCGCGTCTTCGCCGGTCACGGGGTCGACGGCCACGACATGCGTGTATTTTCGGCCGTTGCATCCCGAACATGCGAGCGCAAGGTTGGCCGGATCATCGGTACCACCGCGGGCACGCGGGATAATATGCTCAACCGAAAACGGGTCGGGCGAGTACCGCAACTGGCTGAGACAGTATTCGCAACAGAGCCGAGCCCGTTCGGCGACCAACGCCTTCAAGGAGGATGTGAGCTGCGGCTCAGACATACCCCGGCGAAGCGAGCTCCAAATCCGCCATCAGCGCGTCCAATGTGGTGCCGCGCATTTCAGCCAGCTTGGCGAGCGCCGCGATGCGGCGCGCGTTCGCCTGCTCCATCGCATCGGAGAGCTGGATGAGCTCCGCCTGCTCGTCTTGGCTCAGGGATTCGGCCTGGCGTTTCGCCGAAAGTGCACGGAGGCGATGCCAAGCCTCGTCGGAAAGACCAAGGTTGACCTGCTGCAGCAAGGCCGTCTCATTGTCGCCAGTCGGATCATCAACGGCGCGCAGGTGTCCTTCGATCACCTGCAGGACATAGTTATCGAGCGGCAAGCCCTCGCGCCCGGCGGCCGCGCGCAGCCCCATCTCCAAGTCCCTGGCGATGTTGATGTTCAATGTCATTGGACCAAAATCGTACCACGCCGTAGGCGTCGCTGGCGTGACCGCTGGCCCCGCGCGAGTAGAATGGCGCGCGGATCGATGTCACCAGGAGGAACGAATGCCCGCATCGCGCCCTCAAAAAGCCGCCCTCGCCGCTGTCTGTGTTCTCGCGCTGGTTCCTCCGGCTGTCGCGCATCCAGCCGGGGCGGAAGTGGACCTGGCCCTGTCGCGGATCCAGCCTGAGGCGATCCAGGCCCATATGCGGTTCCTGGCGGACGACCTGCTGGAGGGCCGCGGCACCGGCTCGCGCGGCTACGAGCTGGCGGCAAAGTATGTGGCGGCGCGGTTCGAGGCGCTGGGGCTCAAGCCGGGGGGCGAGGCGGGCGGCTACTTCCAGGCTGTTCCGCTGCGCAAGGCCACTCCGGTCGCGGACGGGTCCTCCCTGGCGCTGATTCGCGACGGCAAGCGGACCGAGCTCGAGGCAGGCGAGGACTTCCTCCTCCAGTCCCAGACCCTTGCCGAGGAGGATTCGAGCGTCACGGCTCCCGTGGTCTTCGTCGGCTACGGTGTCACTGCCACCGCGCTGGGGTATGACGACTATGCCGGCATCGACGTCCGCGGGAAGATCGTCGTGCTCCTGTCCGGCGCCCCGGCTGCCTTCCCGAGCGACCAGCATGCCTGGTACTCGTCGACTTTGCTGAAACGGGAAAACCTCGTTGCGCACGGGGCCGTTGGCGTCCTCGGGGTGCTGACTCCGGAGGACGAGCAGCGGATCCGCTGGGAGAACATGGCGCGGTCCAGCAAGGAGCCGGGCTTCCTGTGGCTCGACGAGACGGGCCAGCCCTTCTACGCCTTTCCTTCGGTGCGTGGCGTCGGCCTGCTCAGCCGCAAGGCGGCGGAGGACCTCTTCGCGGGGACGCCCCGCTCGCTGGAGCAGGTCTTCGCAGGCGCCAAGGAGGGCCGGCCGCAGTCGTTCGAGCTACCCGTCCAGGCGAGCCTGCGCACGGTGAGCCGGCACGAGCGCGCCGAGAGCCCCAACGTGGCCGGCGTGGTGCCCGGCTGGGATCCGGTCCTGCGCGACGAGTACGTCGTCCTGTCCGCCCACCTCGACCACATGGGCATCGGCGCGCCGATCGACGGCGACTCCATCTACAACGGGGCCTACGACAACGCATCCGGGATCGCGGTCCTGCTGGAGGTGGCCTACGCCTTCGCGAGCCTTGGAGAGCGGCCCCGGCGCTCGCTGCTGTTCCTTGCTGTGACCGCCGAGGAGCAGGGGCTTCAGGGATCGGACTATTTCGCCCGCCATCCGACCCTGCCCCGCGGCAGGATCGTCGCCAACATCAACCTCGACATGTTCCTGATGCTCTATCCCGTGCGCGACGTCGTGGCCTTCGGGGCGGAGCATTCGAGCCTCGGCAAGCTCGTCGAGCCGGCGGCCGGCCGCCTGGGCCTCACGGTGAGCCCGGACCCTTTTCCGGAGGAGGTGGTCTTCATCCGCAGCGACCAGCTCTCCTTCGTCCGCCAGGGGATCCCGGCCCTCTTCCTGACCAACGGTCTGAAGTCAGACGATCCCGCCGCCACTGGAGAGCTCCTCATGAAATGGCGGCAGACCACCTACCACAAGCCGGGCGATGACATGCGCCAGACGTTCGACTTCGCTTCCGGCGCGACGTTCGCGCGGCTCAATTTCATGCTCGCCTGGCAGGTGGCGCAGGAAGATGCGGCGCCGAGCTGGAATCCGGGCGATTTCTTCGGCGAAACGTTCGGCAAGGCGGCACAGGCAGAAGCGGCCCGGCCCTAGTCCTGTTACGGACCGTGGTCCCTGTCGCGCGGACCGCAGGGACGTCGACCGCGACTTGCGGAGGCTTTCTCAGGGGGTGAGGCTACCCGGCGCGGAGCTGTTGGTACTTGGCGGGGTGGCGATCCATGTAGACGCGGACGAACCAGCAGGAGGGGATGACTTTGTACCCCTGTTCCAGGGCGTCATCCAGGGCGACCCGCACGATCTCGTCCGCGATGCCCCGGCCGCGCAGCTCCGGCGGCACGTACGTGCTCCGGAAGTTGAGGGTCCGCTCCCCGGCAGGGCTGTATTTGAGGACCGACTCCATGCCGTCGGTCAGGACGTAGTACTTCTGCGCCTGCTCATCGTGCTGGACTTCGATCTGCATGTCGTCCCTCCCTCCTATCCTTCCCGGCGGTTCAAGCGGCGTGCCATGGCGAAACGTAGGGTCTTACCCCTCCTCCCGCTCCAGCAGCCCCCGCGACGCGACCATGAGCTGGCGGAAGCCCTCGCGGTCGTGCTTTTCCACCAGCGCCTGGATCTTGTCGAGGGCCTCGCGCGTCGCGGTGTAGACCTCGTGGCGGTGCGGGTTCAGGTGCTGGATGTCGAGATAGAGGTCCGAGTTCTGTCCGAGCACCAGGAGGGCCGCCTCGGCCTGGCGGCGGAAGGTGGTGGAGGCGCAGTCGTGCAGCTCTTCGGCGTCGATCCCGGCCTGTGTGAGGGCGGCGCCGAACAAGATGTTGCTCAGGTGGGCGAGGCCGAGGAGCCAGCCCATGAGCCGGTCATGGTGAGGGAAGGCGACGGCCACCAGCCGCGTGTAGGGGTGGCGGATGAACTGCTCCAGCTCCCGCTTCTCCTCCGCCGGATCGCCCTGCGTGGCGAGGACGAAGGTCAGGGTCTCGTAGAACGACTTGCCCGGGCCGAACATCGGGTGCAGGGCGAAGACGCGCACCCCCAGCTCGCGCGCCCGCTCCAGCACGCCGGTGAGCGGCGCCTTGATGGAGGCGAGCTCGATGACCGACCCCCTTGGCCGCCGCTCCACGACCTGCTGCAGGACCACCGCCGTGCGGGAGAGCGGGACCGAGACCAGGATCGCCGCGTAGCCGTCGAGGTCGTCCACGCCGTCCAGGCTGCGATAGCGCCCGGGCGCCTCCGGCACGCTGGCGTAGGACGGATCGGCGATGTCCACCTCGTGCCCGGCCAGCTCGAGGAAGCCACGGAACCAGCCGCCCATGCCGCCGGCGCCGCCGACGATCAGCATCCGCCCGCCGCGCTGCTGGCGCAGCGAGATGCCGACCCGGTACTGGCGTTCGACCGAGCCGCGGATGATGGCCTCGAAGACGCTTGCCATGACCTCTTCGGAGACGCCGCAGGCCTCGGCGTGCTGGCGGGCGCGGGTGAGCACCCGGTCCTCGACGTCGCGCACGACGACCGGCATGGCGCTCTCGGCCTTGATGCGGCCGACCTCGGCGGCCAGCTCCATGCGGCGGCGCAGCAGCTCGAGCAGGGCGCGGTCGATCTCGGCGAGCGAGTCGCGCAAGGGCGACAGGGGGTCGGACGGCTTCATGAGCGCCAATTCTACGATCTTGCGGTCCGGAGGAGGAGAGGAGGGGAGGGAAGCCGGAACGAAACGACGAGCTGTCCGGCTTCCCTCAGGGTGCCGCGCGGCGATTGCTCGCCGCGGGTCGGATAGGCCACTATTCCGAGAGAGCAATCGGGGTGCCATACGCCGCCGCTCCCTGACCCGAAGTGGAAAGCACTGCGCCACAAGGGTTTGGGTGTCCTTGGGCCGGAGAGCCTGAAAACGGGGCGCGGGAAACCGTCGCCTTTTCGAGCACACCCCTGTCCTCGGTCGAGGACGAGCTTCGCTGCCCTTCGGGGGCCAGGTGGGTGAGGGCGGCCTCTGGCACCCGCCTTGCTGAGCCCTACGGCGCGGCGCATGGCGCATGGTAAGCTCCCGCCCGCCAGTCGAAGTGAGGAGGCGCGGCTTGGAGCCGGGAGCCGCAACCATTCATTCCCTTTGCGGAGGATCGAGCGACTCATGGCCATCGATCGGACATCCGAAATCGCCGGAGGGAAGGAGGAAGCTCGAGCATGAGCACACGTATCGCGAATGAAGCCGCTTCCGCGCTGGATACAGCCCATGGGGGCAGCGGAGCCGACCGGCATCCGAAGGGCCTCTACGTCCTCTTCTTCACCGAGATGTGGGAGCGTTTCAGCTTCTACACCGTGGGAGGGATGTGGGCCCTCTACGTCCAGAACTCCGATCAGGGGTTCGGCTGGAGCCAGGACCGCGCCACCGGGATCTGGTCCTGGTACCTGGCGTTCGTCTACGCCAGCCCCCTGATCGGCGGCCTGATCGCCGACCGCAAGCTGGGCTACCGCAGGTCGGTGATGCTGGGCGGCCTTTTCTTCATGGCCGGCCATGCCCTGCTGGCGGTCCGGTCGGTCCCGGTCATGATCGCGGCCCTCGCCTGCCTGGTCGTCGGCAACGGCTTCTTCAAGCCCAACGTCTCGGCCATGGTGGGCAACCTCTATCCGGAGGGGAGCCACCTCAAGGACCGCGCCTACAACATCTTCTACATGGGCATCAACATCGGAGCCTTCCTGGCGCCGGTGGTCGCCGAATTCATGGTGAACCGGTTCGGCTATCACCCGGCCTTCTTCATGGGCGCCCTGGGCATGGTGATCTCGGTCGCCATCCTCTGGTTCTTCAAGCGCCACGTGGAAGCGGCCGACCGTCCAGGCTTGAAGGCGCCGTCCTCGTCCGCCGCCGTCGCGGTGGACCTCCCGCCCAAAGGCGTGAGCCGGCAGAACCCGATCGACCTCGTCCCCGACTCGCGGCGGATCCTGGCCCTGATCGTCATCTTCCTGATCGTCATCGTCTTCTGGATGGTGTTCCATCAGAACCAGACGACATGGACCTACTGGGCCAACGACAACACCGACTGGGAAGTCAGCGGCATCATCTCGAACGCGATCAACCCGGGGTGGGTGATCCTCCTGACCTTCCCTCTGATCTGGTTCTGGGGAGCCCTCGACAAGCGCGGACGCGAGCCGTCGACGCCGACCAAGATGGCGATCGGCATGTGCCTGACGGGCGCCGCCTACTTCGTCATGTACTTCGCCGGCAAGGCGGGCGGCGACGTGGGCCGGGTCTCGCCGGCATGGCTGGTCGGTGCTTACGGGGTGATCACGCTCGGCGAGCTGATGCTCTCGCCCATGGGCCTGTCGCTCGTCTCCAAGGTCGCCCCGATCCGCCTGCGCGGCCTGATGATGGGCGGCTGGTTCCTGGCCACGGCCATCGGCAACAAGCTGACCGGCGTCGGCGTCCTCTGGGACGACATGCTGCACTCCACCTTCTTCGCCATGTTGGGCGCCCTGTCGCTCTTCATGGCCGTGGTGCTGGCCCTGCTGCTCAAGCCGCTCAAGAAGGCGATGCCGGGAGTCTGATCCCGTTTGATCCATTCCCCCTCTCCCGGGCGGGCGTGAGTGCGGATGGGAGAGGGGGCCAGGGGGTGAGGGTCTACAGCCGGATCTGCATCCCGAGCTCGACCACCCGGTTGACCGGGATGCGGAAGAAGTCGGTGAAGCGGACCGCATTCCTTGCCATCACGACGAAAAGCCTCTTGCGCCAGGTCATCATGCCGCCGCCCCGGACCGGGATCAGCGTCTCGCGGCCGAGGAAGTACGTCGTTCGCATGGGGTCGAGGATCAGGCCTTTGTCCCGCAACGCCTCGACCACCTGGGCCGCCCAGGGGTCCTGCGTGAAGCCGTAGTGGGCGATCACCCGGTAGAACCCCTTCTCCAGCGGCTCGATGTCCACCCGGTTGCGCTGCGGCACGCTCGGCACCTCCTCGGTCACCACCGTCATCGACACCACCTGCTCGTGCAGGACCTTGTTGTGCTTGAGGTTGTGGAGCAGGGTGGTGGGCGTCCCCTGTGGATTGGTGGTCAGGAAGACCGCGGTGCCCGGTACGCGGATCGGGGAGCCCGGCTGGACCTGGCGCACGAACTCCTCGAGCGGCAGGGCGCCTTCGCCGGTGCGCTCGGCGAGAAGCCTGCGGCCCTGCTTCCAGGTGGTCATCAACAAATAGACGAGGCTGGCGATCACCAGCGGGAACCAGCCGCCGTCAGGGACCTTCACGATGTTCGCGCTGAAGAACGCGAGGTCGATCACCAGGAAGGCCCCCATCAGCAGCACGGCCGAGATCCGGCCCCATCCCCACAGCTCGCGGGCTACGACGTAGGCCAGGAACGTGGTGATCACCATGGTGGTGGTGACGGCGACCCCATAGGCGGCGGCCAGGTTGGTCGATTTCTGGAACCCGAGCACCAGGCCGATCGTGGACAACATCAGGATCCAGTTGATGGACGGGATGTAGATCTGCCCGATCTCCTCTTCCGAGGTATGGACGATCTCGACGCGCGGGGTGTAGCCGAGCTGGACAGCCTGGCGGGTGAGCGAGAAGGCGCCCGCGATGACCGCCTGCGAAGCGATCACCGTCGCGACCATGGCCAGGGCGACCAGCGGGTAGAGCAGCCAGGGAGACTGCGGCACCAGCCGGTAGAAGACGTGCTCGGCGGCGCCGGGCTCGCGCAGCAGCAGCGCGCCCTGCCCGAAATAATTGAGCAACAAGGCGGGGAGCACCAGGCTGAACCAGGCGAGCCGGATCGGGATCCGCCCGAAATGCC
Source organism: uncultured Holophagales bacterium (assembly GCA_963842525.1). Taxonomy (GTDB): domain Bacteria; phylum Acidobacteriota; class Thermoanaerobaculia; order Multivoradales; family UBA5704; genus UBA5704. The sequence goes on along the minus strand of CAWJGT010000003.1, from coordinate 286,746 downwards.
CCATGTCCGCGTAGAGCGACTCGCCGCCGGTGACGACGAGGAACACGGAGCCGAGCACCAGGAATCCCTTGACGCCGTTCCGTGCGAAGAAAACCACGGCGTACCAAGGATTGATCGCAGCGAGCACCCCGGGCTCCTGGACGATCCAGCGGATCCCCAGCGCGGCAATGACAATGAACCAGACGATCATCACCGGGCCGAACAGGGCGCCGATTCCGCCGGTGCCCCGCCGCTGCAACATGAACAGCCCGATCAGGATGACGATCGTGATCGGGACGATGTATGGATCGAAGAACGAGGTCGCCACGCCCAGGCCCTCGACCGCGCTGATCACGGCCATCGCGGGAGAGATCATGCCATCCCCGTAGAGCAGGGAGGCGCCGAAGAGCCCCAGAGCGATCAGGATCCCGCGGCGGCCCCGTTCCGTCCGGATCAGGGCCAGGAGCGCCAGGATGCCTCCCTCGCCCCGGTTGTCGGCGCGCATGACGAAGACCAGGTATTTGATCGAGATGACGATGATCAGCGACCAGAAGATCAGGGACAGGACGCCGAGCACGTTGACGGGCGTCGGCGGCACCGCATGCGAGCCGTGGAAGCACTCGCGCAGGGCATAGAGCGGGCTCGTGCCGATGTCGCCGTAGACCACTCCCAGGGCGCCGAGGGCCAGCCCGGCCAGGGGCCGAAGACCGCTGTCGTCGTCTTGATCGTTGTGGGAAGAAGCCGGCCCGCTGACGACGGATGACGTTTCCAAACGTACGCTCCTTCACTCTCGGCGCAAGCGCCAGACCCTATCACACCTCGGTCAGGGGGTTTCGTAGCCGGCCGCGCGGCCGGTCAGCCGGCCCAGGCGGGGGTCCTGGCGGAAGGTGACCCACCCTTCGCGCCTGGACTGGCGAGGGACGAAGGAGACCTCGAAGCCGGCGGTCTCCGGCGGGCTTCCCGGCACCTGGAGCACGACCTCCACGCTGACCCCTTCGGCCGTCTCGCTGCCGCGATTGTGCACCGTGACCGGCACCGCGAAAGCCCCGGAGCGGCGGAGGGGTTGGCCGATCTCGACCCGCAGGTCCGGCGGTGCATCGTCGACCGTCGCCGCGTCGTAGACCAGAAATCCGACCGTGGCGAGCACGGCGAGAAGGCCGAACGTGAAGACGGTCCATTCCAGCGGGTTCTTTTCGAGCCTGCTCATTCCAGGAGGAGCCTCCCCGCGGACGCTCCGAGCGACGCGGCAACCCCCAGCACCACGGTCAGGGAGACGCCGATCCCCAGGGAGGCGCCGTCGAACCGGCCGAAGAACCAGAGGATGAAGGCCGAGACCGCCAGAGCCATCGCATAGTTGACCGAGACCCGGAGGGCGACGACGCCCGGTCCGTCCTCGGGCGAGCGCGCCGATTCCGAGCCATGGAAGTCGCTGTAGAAGAGGATCACCGCCGCCAAAGCCAGGGAGAGGAGGGCGAGCCCGACCACTTTCCAGCGCGAGGCCTCGACGGCGATCTGGATGATCTCCTCGGTCGGAGCCACATTGCTGGCGAACAGCACCGCACCGCACGCCGAGAGCGCCAGGTGCCCCGACAGCCCGAGGGGAGGCTCGTTCTTCTCCCCGCCCCCTTTCATCCCCTGATCCCCCTTGCCCGTCTTGCCCGCCTTGCCATTACCGCCGAGCTGTGCGGAGCCGACCGAGACGCCGATGGCCACCGTGACCGCCTCGACGACGATCTTGCCCATGACCTCGCTCACCGTCATGGTCGCGTCGATCTGCCCGAGGAGCCAGAGCAGGCCGGTCGCCACCAGCAGCCCGAGGCCCGTCTCCTCGACCGCCTCGAAAGCCACCTCCAGCCAGCCCGCGTCCCGGTGGAGCCCGGCATATCGGTTGTACCCGAAGAGAAGGAGGAAACCGACCGCGAAATAGGCGAGAAGATGCAAGGGCCGGGCGATGAACCCGGCCCACCAGACTTCCATGGTGTAGAGGAGCGGGAGGCTGAAGATGAGGCCCCCGATCACGCCACGCGCATACTCGCGCACCGAGCGCCGCAGATCCTTCCGCCTCCCCCTCGACGAGCTCTTTCCGGTCACCGGATCGGTCTCTCCTCGCCCTCCACCTTCGATCCGTCAACAATATGCAGGAATCTCGCCGGTCAGGCTCCAACAGGCTCCAGCGCCTCGAGGTTGACCGTGCTCTCGGCGAGCTGGCTGAGCTTCTTGTCCGTAGTGCCTTCCTCGTCGAGCGTCTGCTGGAGGAGCTTCGCGTCCCCCTTCTCACCCAGCAGCTCCGCATAGGTGCGGACGGTGCCGTAGGCGGCGATCTCGTAGTGCTCGACCCTCTGTGCGGCGGCGATCAGGGCGGCGTCCCGCACCTCGTCCTCCATGTCCTCCTCGAGGACCTCCTTGCCCTCCTCGATGAGCCCCTCCATGCCCTTGCACTTCTTGCCCCGTGGGCTCTTGCCGAGCCGCTCGAAGATCCGGTCGAGGCGTTCGACCTGGCCCCGCGTCTGCTCGAGATGCTCCTGGAATGCTGTACGGAGCTGCTCGTTGGAGGCCTTCTTCGCCATCTTGGGAAGGGCTTGAAGAATCTGCTTTTCCGCGCTGTAGATGTCCTTGAGCTCTTCCACGTAGAGTTTCTGAAGTGAATCGATCTGCATCTCGGCTCCCTTTTTAACGTCTTCGGAGCACCATTGCCCGAGTATAGGGAAACGAGAGCAAGAGAAGTGCCAAGATCCTCACCCCCTGTCCCCCTCTCCCGTCGCACTCCCCCCGACCGGGAGAGGGGGGACGCAGATGGAGCTTTGAGGCGAGGTCGAGGATCTCTCGAAAAGGAGAGTCTCTGAGAAGAAACTGCCAGCTATTCCCTCAGAGCACCAACTACGTTCCCCCTCTCCCGGGGGAAGGGAGTGCGATGGGAGAGGGGGACAGGGGGTGAGGCCTACAGCGTCTTCAGGACGTCCTTCTCGCCTTTCTCCGGCAGCTTGCCAACCCAGACGCCGAGGACCTTGCCCTGCTTGTCGACCAACAGGATGGTCGGGGTGCCGTTGACCCGGACCGCCGCGAATTCCAGCGGCACAATGGCGTCGGGCTGCACCCCGGCCTCGGTGAGCTTCTGCGACTCCTCGGCCTGGGCCTCGGGCCGGGGCACGGCCGCGACGACCTTGACCTGCGAGCCCGATTGGTTGCGCTGGTCGATGAGCCGCTTGTAAAAAGGCATGCTCTCGGTGCAGAAGTGGCACGTCGGCGAGAGCGCCACGATCAGCGCTCGCTCGGCGCCGGCAGGCACTACGCTGCGCAGAGCGTCGTACTGTTCGCCCGCCTCGATCTCCGGAGGAGCCCCCGGCGGACGCTGCGGGAAGAAGTGGTTGCGGACGAGGATGAACGCGGCGATCGCGCAGACCACCAGGATAGCGATGTTGGCGGCAATATCCAGCTTCGATTTCTCGGCCATGACAAGTCTCCTGAACGTTCCCCGGGCTGCTGAGGGTAGCAGGTTGGCTCTTCACCAGACAAGGTGCGGCCCGGGCACCCATGCGGGCCTCTCCCCGTGCAACCGGTCCCTGTCCGTGATAGAAGACCTCCAACCATGACCGCACCCAGGGCCCACCCGCCGCCGAAACGGCGCGAGATCTTCGGCTGGGCGATGTTCGACTTCGCCAACAGCAGCTATACGACAGTCATCGTCACCGCGGCGTTCGGCGTCTACTTCACCCGGCTGGTGGCGCCTCCGGGCCAGGGCGACTCCCTGTGGGGAGCAGCCCTCGCCGTCGGCAACCTGATCGTCCTGCTGTTCTCGCCCATCGTGGGAGCGGTCGCGGACGACTCGGGGCGGAAAAAGTTTTTTCTTTTTTTCACCTACGCCACCTGCGTAGTGGGGACGGCGATGCTCTACTTCGCCACTCCTGGCCGGGTGGAGCTGGCCCTCGCCATGTTCGTGCTCTCCTTCGTGGGCTTCTCCTTCGGGGAGAACCTGGCAGGCGCTTTCCTGCCGGAGATCTCGACGCCGGACAACATCGGCAAGATCTCGGGCCTGGGCTGGGGGATCGGCTATTTCGGCGGCCTGGGCTCCCTCGTCCTCGTCCGGCCCCTCCTGGCCGGCGGCTACGTGGAAGCCAACCTCCCCAACCTGCGCCTCGCCTGGCTGCTGACCGCTCTCTTCTTCCTGTTGGCGGCCCTGCCCACCTTCCTCTTCTTGAAAGAGCGGGCGCCGCGCGGGACGCAGACGGCCCTTCAGTACGTGCAGGACGGCTTTGCCCGGCTCGCCGAGACCGCCAGGTCGATCCGCCATTTTCAGGAGATCGTCCGCTTCCTCGCCGTCTACCTCCTCTTCTACGCGGGGCTCACCTCGGTCGTCGCGTTCGCGGGGATCTATGCAGCCAACACCCTGGGCTTCACCTCCGGCGAGCTGATCCTCCTCTTCATCTTCCTCCAGCTCTCCGCGGCGGGAGGTGCCTTCCTCTTTGGCTGGGTCCAGGACCGGATCGGCGGCGTGCGGACGATCCAGATCGCCCTCGTCCTCTGGATCCTGGTCTGCGCCGGTGCCTATTTCTCCGAGACCAAGGCGTTCTTCTGGGGAGTCGGCCTCTTCGCGGGGCTGGGGATCGGGTCTCTGCAATCGGCCTCGCGGGCCCTGGTGGGCCTCTTCACGCCGCCGGAAAAGAGCGCCGAGTTTTTCGGGTTCTGGGGCCTGGCAGGCAAGGCCGGCTACATGATCGGCCCCCTGATCTTCGGGCTGATCTCCTCGTCGGCCGGCTCGCAGAGGGTCGCCATGCTCTCCACGGCGGCCTTCTTCGTCCTCGGCCTGATCGGGATCTCCTTCGTCGACGAGCGGCGCGGCCGGGCCGCGGCCGAGTCCTGGCAGGGAGAGCACGACCAAGGCCCCGAGGAGCCGGCCGGTGCGGCGGCGCCGTGACGACATCCTTTCCGCCTTCTTCCGGCTGATCCTCCGGGTCTTTTTCCGCAGCGTGGAGGTGGTCGGAGCGGAACGCATCCCCCGCGGCCGCCCCCTGGTCCTGGTGGCCAACCATGTCAACGGCCTGATCGACCCGCTCTTCCTCCTGGGGCCGCTGCCGGTCCATCCGCATCTCTTGGCCAAGCACACCCTCTGGAAGAACCCGGTCGTCCGCCCCTGGGCCGACCTGGCCGGAGCCATCCCCGTCTACCGCCGCCAGGACCAAGTGGACACCGCGCAGAACGAGGAGACCTTCGCCCGTTGCCACGAAGTCCTGGCCGAAGGAGGAGCCGTCGCCCTCTTCCCCGAAGGCAAGAGCCACAGCGAGCCCGCCCTCCAGCCCCTGAAAACCGGCCTCGCCAGGATCGTCCTGGGCTATGAGCGGAAGAGGTCTGCCCTGGGAGCGCCGGCGTCCACGCCGGCAATCTCCCCCTCTCCCGGGGGAAGGGAGTGCGGATGGGAGAGGGGGCCGGGGGGTGAGGGCCGCTCCGTCCGCATCGTCCCCATCGGCCTCCTCTTCGACGCCAAGGTGAGCTTCCGTTCGAGGGCCCTCGTCCAGGTAGGGGAGCCGATCGATCCCGCTCCCGAGGTGGCCCTCGACCGGGCGGACAACGTCGCAGCCGTCCGAGCCCTGACCGAGAGAGTCTCGCAGGCCCTCGAAGAGGTGACCCTGAGCTACGACACCTGGGAAGAGGCCCGGCTGATCCTCCGCGCCGCCGAGCTCTACGGCCGCGCCCAGGTCGACCTCCCCGGCCGGCGCCGCCTCGCCGAGCAGTTCCCGATCCAGCAGGCCTTCCTGGAGGGCTACGAAGACCTGAGGCGCCGCTTCCCCGAGAGAGTCGAAGCCGTCGTAGAGGCTGTCCGTTCTTACGACCGGCTCCTCAAGGCTGTCCATCTCCGGGACGACCAGGTCGCCGCCGCCTACCCCTTCTCCCCGGTCCTCCGCTTCGCCGGCCGTACCCTCCTCCGCCTCCTGTTCCATCTCCCGCTGGCGCTGGTCGGCACCGTCCTCAACTTCATCCCCTACCAGCTCATCCATCTCCTCGCCCCACCCATCGCCCGCCGGATCCCTGACCAGATCGCCACCTACAAGCTGCTGGGAGCCGTCCTCTTCTACCCGCTGACCTGGGGGATCGAAGCCTGGCTGGCCGCCCGGTATCTCTCCCCCTGGCTGGGAGGCTGGGCGGTGCCCCTGACCTTATTAATAGGGCCGGTCACCGGCTACATCGCCGTCCTCTTCTACGAGACCAGCCGGCGTTTCTGGCAGGAGGCGCGGGCGTATCTCCTTCTGCGGACCAGGAAAAAGGTGGCCGACGAGCTCCGGGCCTGCCGGGAGACGCTGTTGCGGGAGGTAAGGGAGCTGGAAGAGCTGTGGCGAGCGGGAGACCACGCATCTGGAGCGATCTGATACGCGTTTCGAGTCACCTGGATCGATCCAGAGTCACGTGCATGCGTTCAGAGCCACGTGGATCGATCCAGAGTCACCTGCAGCGCGTTTCAAGTCATCCTGGATCGCTATCGAGCTCGCGAAACGCGTCCAGGTCACCCTGAATGGATTTCGGCTCACGCGGAATGCATCCAGGGCACGCGTTATGCGTTCAGGGTGACGCTGAATCGATCCCGGTCACCCGTAACGCGTATCGAGCACCCTGGATGGATCGAGGTCGCGCGAAACGCATCCAGAGTCGCCCGGAACGCGTTCTGCGTCACGCTGGATCGATCCAGGTGACCCGAAATGCATCCAGGTCGCTCGATACGCGTTCAGGGTGACGCTGGATCGATCGCGAGTCAGACGAATCTAGATGTCGTAATGCCCAATGATGCTGTCGAAGCTCGCCTTCAGGGCTTCATAGTCCGTCTTCTGGAGATCGCCCTGCGCCAGGGTGTCCTGTATCCTCTGGAGAGGATCGAGGACCTCTGAATCCAGCGGCATCTCGCCTCGGTGCTGTAGCCGGGAGAGGAGGAGCTGAAGAGCACCCGGCTGCTCCGGTTCCTCCTCCTGCCGGAGCAGCCATGAAAGGAAACGCCGGTTGGTGCGGTCCTCGAAGAACGCAGGATTTTCGAGAGCGGCGGCCACGTGGCCCGACTCGGCCCACTTGCCGAAGGCGAGATACTCGGGGAGTAGTGTCGAGGCCTCGTCGCTCTCTAATTCTCTCTCCCTCGCCTGTATCTGTTCGGCGATCTCCCGAGCGTCCGATGCCGTCTTGACCTTCTCCTTTTCGGCGAGATAGCGCTTTGCCATGGCGTCCATCAGAAGGGCATTGTCGAGTTGCTCACCGATTGCCCGAAGGGCCTCCTGGGTCTGCTCGACGTCCCCGACGTGGGAGCTCAAGCCGAGGTCCACGAGACGGGCACCCACTATGAAGGCGCGTCGGGCGTCTTCCTCTTCGAACCCACTCGGGCTCCCGAGGCCTCGGAATCGGGACCAATCGTAAAGCTGGCCAACGATTCCAGCCTTGCTCAAGACCGGCTCAGTCAACTCGGCCACGGCCAACTTTGGCTGTGTGTACATGTCGCGGTAAACGAATCCGCCCCCAACGACCACCACAACCAATGCGGCTGCGGCGGCCGCAGCAAGCCACCTGGGGGGTGTCGTCCTACTCGGGAAAGGGAACCGCACCACCTTTCCCTCCGGCTCGGTCATGGTCTCCAGGTCCTTCGGCTTGCCTGTCAGGAAGTCCGCGGCCCCGGCGAACATCTCATAACAGGTCTCGCAATCGGCGAGGTGGGCCACGATCCGATCCCGCTCCTCGGCCGAAAGTGTGCAGTCCAGGAAGGCCGCAATGTCCTCTAGGGGAGGACATGCATCCATTGCCAGGCATGTATCGCTAGAAGAATCCATCACTACTCCAGCAAGGAGACTGCGCCAAGTTTCTGGCGCACAAGCTCATTCACCCTATGGGACGGACGCGGAACCAGGATTACCCGGGTCGGCCAGTCAGGCATCGAAGTGGCCCTCCGGGAATCCGAGGATCTCTCGGATCTCCTCCGTAGTAACCCCGCGTTTCTCGAGCTCGGCGCGTAAAGTCGCGAAAATCTTCTCCAGCCGGCGATACAGCGACTTCTGGTCCAATCCCAAACACCTGGCGATGTCGACCACCTTCTGCTCGCCTCGCATCCTGGCGATGACCTGGTCCTCTTTGGGGAGAGTCTTCAGGATCCCAGCGAACAGGGCTAGGATCTCCTGCCAGCGGGCCTGATCCTCCCTCCAAAGCATACGCCGTTCCGGATCCAGCTCGCCTCCCGGCCGATTCAGAAGCGCCTCCTCCCGCTCCATCCGCCGGGGCGGATTGCGGAAAGGCAGCTTCCCCGCCAAGTCGGCCAGAGCCTCCCAGGACATCTCCACCTTCTCGTTCGTCCGCAGGAGCCCGCAGGCCTCCTCGAACGGCACCCCATCCCGGACCAGCAGCACCTCGAGCCGTTCCGCCACCGGTCCCAGCCGCTCCGCCTCCGCCGATTTCCGCCACTTCCCCCAGATGTGGTTCTTGTAATCCAGCATCAGGCGCTGGACGACCATGGTGATGTAGGTGCGAAAAGTACTCTTCCCCTGAAACTTCCGGATGACGCCGTAGTCGTCGTCGATGATCTTCTCGATGGCCCAGGAGGGGAAATCCTCTGCGGCCTCTGGGCTGAGCCGATGCCGCCGGCACGCGCGGGCCGCCGCCTCCTGGATGTCCTTCAGGTAGGCAAGGAAGAGCTGCTCAGGGGTCAGCTCGGGGGGGCAGGGGAGGGTGGCCATGGAGGAGGTTGGCGACGAGACCGTAGTAACGGGTCGATTGTATAAGAAGTGGGTGCTCTTGATGTGTAGCCCGGCTTCACCAGGTAGTGTGACTAAGAGGCATTATGTCCAATCTCTGGTTGGGATTTTCGGAAAACGGCGGCAACGTCCGTCTACCTTTAGGATGAGATCTGGATAAGCATCGGCGGTAATTCGGCAGCTCGACGAACGCTTCAGCCCCGTGCTATCTTGTGTCTTGTATCGACTCCAGTCTGCCTTTGTGCCGGGCCCACCCTTGGTGGATGGGCGCACTCCGCGAGACTGGTACACGTCGAGAGATCGGAGGCGCGTTGCGGCGAGCCTTGCGGTGGTCACTCCTTGGACTCAGCCTCGTTGGGCTGCTCGCCCTGACTCCGCTCAAGGAGTTTCTTGCCCCGGAGCCTGGGAGTGAGCAGGCTTACAGCAAGGACCATCAGCGCTTGCTGGACTCTCTCGGGCCGTCTCGGCCGATCGAAGGGCGCGTGTCCGGGGAGAAGCTCCTACAGACCCTACCGCCGCCCATCTTCCACGAGTCGGCCCTCCACCAAGGCCGGGGGTGCTCCGACCTCAACTCGTGGAGACGCCGCTTCGGCCGTAGAGGCCTCGCACGAATTGCCTGTTCCCCGCAAGATCTCTGTGGCGATTCAGAGGGCGGCCGATGCACGAAATGCTTCACCGGAGAGCCGGGCAGCACTGGCCGTTCTTAACCTTCTGAATGGAAAACCAGACGCGGCAGTCGCCTTGCTTCGGAGAGCCCTCGCCCAGAAACCTGACGATCCTCGGTTCCTCAATGACCTTGCGGCGGCTTTGCTTGCGGAGAGCGATGTCACGGGAGACCCGTGGCCCGCGCTTGAAGCCGTCGAACTGGCCCAGCGCTCGGCGCAGTTGGAACCCTCGTTGCCAGCTTTGTTCAACCAAGCCTTCGCCCTCGAAAGACTCGGACTGCGTGCCCGGCCTATCGCCGCTTGGCGGCGTTACCTGGATCAGGACGCCAGATCCGCCTGGGCTCAGGAAGCGGCACAGCGGCTCAACCGGCTGGAGCAGGAGGCTCCCTCGAGCCGGTCCTGGAGCGAGCTACTTGCGACTCCGGAAATCGATCTTGCCGCGGTGGAGAGAAATCCATGGGCTGCCCGTCTGGTTGGCGAGAGGATTCTCCTCACTCGCTGGGCGGAACAATTTCTCGCCAGCCGACAGGCCGATGCCGCGGCAGCTCTTACCAATGCCGAAGCAGCTCTCTCCGATGCCGAGGTCGTTGCATCGACTCTTCCTGGAAACGGCGGCCGGCTTCTGGCGGCAAGTGCTGCCGCGATCCGCGAGGCCCAACAGGCTGGAGACCAAACGCGACTCGACCGGCTAGCTCGTGGCCACCAAGCCTTTGGCCGTGCCTGCTCGCGCGCGCGAGAAGAGCAGACGGGCGCCGCCTTCGCGCTCCTCGAAAGTGCGATTGCGGATTTTCGGGCCGCGACAAGTCCCTTTGAGCTGCGAGCCCGAGTACTGCGGGCCTGGCTGATAACGGAGCCGGACTGGGCCGAGCTCCACGATCTCGATCTGGCGGCCGAGAGGGGACGGTTTCCTTCCATCGCGGCTGAGGCGCGGCGCATTGCCGCCTTTCGGATCAGTTTGGAGGGCCGGCTGGAGGCGGCGGTCGACGTTTATCGGGATGCCCGACAGCATTTCGAGGCGCTGGGTGATCGAGAAACCTCTTCGGTCATTGCGGCGATGATCGCCGAGTTGCTCGGGTTGCTTGGTCGGGAGCGTGAGTCGTCGACGGATTTGGCTGCTGCGCTCTTGGCTGCATCGTGGGTGGTGGATCCTTGGGATCGGTACTCCATCTATGTGGTTGCTGCCACTGCGGCGGCCGGCCGGTTTAGCCGAGCGGCCGTCGAGCTGAGAATGGAAGCGGCCGACGCCTGCCCAGATCTTCCCGACCGGCCCCTGTGTGCGGTGGATTCCTGGCTTCGGGTAGCTGCCCTCACACCGGACGTGGCGGCTGCCAAGGACGCCCTCAACCAAGCCGGGGAGCTGTTGCTTGCCGCTCCGGACTCTGATGGCAAGGAGCGGACGGAGATCGACCTCACCACGTCGCGGGCGCGCTGGCTGGCCGGTAACGACAGGTCCACGACCGAGCGGGAAGAGGCCGCCGAGCTCCTCAACCAGGTAGCGGCGGGCTACGAGGCCAGGGGGCTCGCGGTTCCCGCGGCGCGGGCGCGGGCCGCGCGAGCCCAAGTCCTCCAGCGGCTCGACCGCCCGGAGGAGGCATCTGCCGAATACTGGGCCGGGCTCCAGCTATTCCGGCGTTGGGATCAGAACGATCGTTTTCGGCCGGAGCGCGCCGAGAGGCGCTCACCCAGCGAGCTGCGACAAGTCTACGAGGAGCTTCTGAAGATGGAGCTTGATGCGGCCGGGAGCAAGCCGAGCCCGGCCGCTTTCTTGCTGTCCGAGGAGATGCGCGACCGCCTGGCCCCCCGCAGGAGCGCCGAGCTCTGGCTACCCGGGCGCAAAGACGTGGACCGATTCACCGCCGCCGTGCCGGCGGATACGGCCATCGTCGAATACGCAGTTTTCGGCGAGCGGGCCGTCGCGTGGATCCTTAGCCGAGGGCGCCTGGACCAGGTGATCCTCACTCTTCAAGAAAAGCTCGGCCAACGCATCCGCTCGCTCTCGCGGGAGCGCGAACTGGATGCCTGGAAGCGCAGTTCTGGAGCGCTTTTTGAGGAACTCCTTGCACCCGTCCTGGAACGCCTGCCGGCAGGAACGGAGCGAGTGATCCTGATTCCCGATTCCGAGCTATACGGCGTGCCGTTCCGCGCTTTGTGGAATCCAGCTTCCGGCGGCTATCTGGATGAGATATTCCTCCTATCCTTCGCTCCGAGCGTGCGCCAACTCCTAGGCTTTGTGCAGGGCCGGCGCGCCGTTCCTACGTACGAGGGGCTTCCGGTGCTGAGCCTGGGCTTCGCCTCATTTCATCCGGCTCTCGGTCTCGATCCGCTGCCCCGGGCGGTCGGGGAGTCCGATGCTGTGCGCGAGGTCTATGGAGGAGCTGCTTCGGACCGCTGCCGGGCCAACGACTGGGCGAGCTTCCGCAGGTGCGCACCGAGAGCCGATGTGCTCCATCTTGCGACGCACGCCTCGGCGAACTCGACCCGCAGCGAGTGGAGTTGGCTGGCCTTTGAGAAAGAGACTGTCAATCTGGACCGGCTCTGGCAGCGAGCTTCCCGACCTGCCGCGCCGGCCCCTGGTCGTCCTCTCGGCTTGCGAGAGCGTCGCCGGAGCAGCGGCGAAGGCCTCGGCGGCCTGGCGCGACCGTTCCTGGCCAGCGGCGCAAGAGCCGTAGTCGGGACCCTTTGGAAGATTGATGACGACGATGCGGCGAGCTACTTTCCCATGTTCCACAGGTCGTGCCGCCAGTTGGGCGATGCGGCGGCAGCGGTGCGGCAGGCGCGAGAGGAGATCGAGGATTGGCAAGAGCGGCCGTGGACATGGGGAGGAGTGGAGGTGATTGAGAGTGGGATCTGATGCGGGAAGCGAAGCTGGAGGTTCCTGGCCGGCTATGCGAGATACGTTTCCAAGCAAGGAGGGAAAAAGCATGCATCAAGAATCAACTAAGTACCTAGAGGTGCGTTTGCATGGAGCCATCGCCTACGTTCCCGACGGTGATACTTTATGGGCGCTGATGCCGAACGCACTCGTACCCACTCCCTCGCGGTGGCGCCCCATCGAAAACCTCCTGCCGGCCCGCAGCCCGCACTTCGGTTTTCTGATCGTCAACGAAGATCTAATTGACAAGGATAAGACTACCGGCGAAATAGAAGCTCTCTTTCAGGATGGGGAGTACGCAAAGAAAGCGGTGGATACTCGTCCACCGGCTCAAGCGGCTATCCTCTTGCTTGGAGAGCAACTCGATTTTGGTTTCCCAACCAATAAAATCACCATACATCCCGACGTGAAGTGCTATATGCCGCAGATGTCGGAAATCTCGCCAAAACATAGATACGCATCTCTCCGGTTCCATCCCAAGAGCAAAGACTTCGACAGGAGAGGCCTGTCCGCTGCGTTTCAGTTAACCACTGGCGACTTGGCAGTAACCGGCTTTTTTAGAAACAAGCGCGATAAAGTTGATTTTGGTTACGTCTATTCCTTCTTTGGCACTCCCAAATATCGAAAGCGGGTTTGGAAAAGAGAATTAGCAAACCAACTGACGTGGAAGGTTCGCCTGCCGGCCGATTGGTATGAGGTGACGATCAAGAGCATGATCTGGAAAGAAAGCGGCGATCCGGATATTTCCGACTACATACTAAAAATCCCAGAAAGGGGTGTGCTGCGGATCGACATCGTACACACAGAGACAGAGATCCCTGCCCTTTTTCAACCAGATCCGATCCTCCCAAGGAGAGTTCAACGAATTCCCGATCCGGATTTCGAAGTGTTCTATGGCCTCTCCAGCGAAACCAGTCGATGGCTTTGCTGGCGTGTGCCGGTTCCCAGAGACGATTCGGCGGGGGCAACAGAAAAGCCTTGTACTGGCGGTTACTTTGAGGGCTTCAGATAATGGACGCTCGAATCGAAGAGATGAAAAAAACTTTAAAGGCCAGAATAGTCAATGGTACTGCAGATGGCATCAACGGGGTGGGAATAGATCCTGTCGAGGAAAGACTCATCGTCTTCTACACTGACCGCGAGGCGGCGTTGGCCACCCTTCAGAGCGTCGAGGCCGATTTCTTGGACTTCGTCGAGTTGCATAGAGGCACGCCCGCTCCGCCGCCAATGGAGGCCATCAGACACGGGTTTTTCACTTTCTTTGGAAATCTTTTGGCGGCGGTCAGAAAAAAATTTTCACTGGAACCCGCGTCGGTGATCAAGCCGCAAGATGGGGACCCGGGATGTGTAGGTTGTTTTGTCTATCACGAAGATTCGACGAAGGCCGTTCTGACAGTGGAGCACATTTTTTACTTACGAGAAGAGCACGTCGTGAGGGTCCTGTCTCCACCAAACGACTTTAAACCAGCGGGAAAATCGTGGCGCTTTGGCGGGTTCAATACCGGGCAAGGGCAAAGCAACTCAGCGGACTGCGCACTCTTCCTGCCATGCGAGGACGAGGTCGATCCATGCGAGGGCAGGGTCGATCTGAAGAGAGATGGGCGGATCAGCGGGAAGTACATAACAAAGCAGAATGCTCCGCAGACTGTGAAAAGAAAGGTGACAAATCTGGCGAGTGACAAGAATGGCAAAGTACTCGACGTGACCGCGATGATCTCGTACGAGATCACCATGAGCGGAATGAATCCGACGAAAGTCGTGTTTGATAACCAGATTCTTGTGAGAGGCCAGAATTTCGGTCAATGGGGAGACTCAGGCTCCCTCACAGTGATGGAAAAAAAGGAAGCTGACAGGGGGGATGCGCTCGGACTCTACTCATACACCACCGCTGAGGCAAAATTTCATTTTGTCACGCCGTTTTATGCCTGTGTTGATCTTCTCAAGATAGCGAGTATTTATAACCCGCCTTAGCGACCTGTGATGAAAGTCGGCCTGAGCACAAGGCGAGAAAATTGAAGATGGGGTGAGCCCAGGAGGAACGGCCCAGCACCGTCCCTCCTGCGAGGTTGCTCCCCCCTCAAACCGACGACTTCTTCGGCGCCTTCTTACCGCCGAAGGCGAAGATGTCCTCCGCGATATCCAATCCGAGCCGCACGCCGCCGATGTTCTTCGACAGATTGGGTGCGCCGTTGGCCTTGACCGCGAAGGCGTCGAAGCTCCAGTGGACACCCAGGAAGATGCGGCTCAATCCGTTTTCGATGATCATGTCCCACACACCGTCCTTGAACTTGCGGCGGTGGAGCGGGCGGACTGTGCCGTTGTTGTCCTGCGTCTTGTCGTTGAGCTCGTCGGAGACGAAGAAGATGTCCGTGCCATCCGGGTTCTTCAACCCGTTCAACAGGGTGTCTGGGTTTGTATCTCCTGCGGGGACTTTGTAGAAGAGGCGAAGGATGTGCAGGGCGGCCGCCCCAAAGGTGGCATGGCCCGAGGGGTAAGCCGGGAAGTTCGGCGTGAAGTTCTTCACCCGGCCGAACTGCGCGTTGGCGAATGGGAAGGTCGCTTGGGCGGTCATCACGCAGGCACTTGCCGAATTGGATGAAGGCGCGCCCAGGGGCAGCCAGGAGGGATCGGCGTCCTTGGAGATCCGGTCCGCCGCCGGCATCGGCTGTCCCTCATCGATGGGGCCCAGCGACTTGTCGTGCTCTCTTATTCCGACCACCGGCCGCCAGAAATCATGGACGTACTTCTGCTCCCAGGCCAGGATGCCGGCATCGCCCATGGCGGCGTTGACGAAGGCGAACAACCTGGCGTTGTCGCGCTCGCTGGTCCCCTTGGCGATCGAGATCTTCCGTACGATCTGGTTGTAGAGGCGCGGCGGCGTGCCGAGCCCGGCGGCACCGTCGTAGCCCCAGAAGATCCCGATCAGGGTCTCTTCCGCAGAGCGGCGGTCGTTTTGGAGATTGGCGGGAACTCTCCCATCAACTCCGGTTTGATTCCCTTGGCGCGAACCTGCCGCAGCGCCTTCTCGTAGACAGTGTCGTCGAAGGGCGGCTTGTTCAACTTGTGGAGGGCTTTGAGGGCGAAAGCCTTGGCGGTACCATAGGCCGGTCCGTGGAACCCCTGGCTAGGGTTGTTGATCAACTCGGTGCCCGCCACGTCCCTTGTGGGCCGGTACTTGCCTTGACTTGCTGCCGGGTCCTCCTCGCGGTCCATCAAGATCGCCTGCCCGACCTGCCGGCCGAAATCATGCCCGGGATTCGATCCATCGCCATGCATCAAGAGCTTGTCCTCGAAGACTCGAGCTGGCTCGGTAGAGAGTCATCGGGTCTCGAACGCGGCTCCCCCGACCGCTGCCTGGATGGAGGAACCTGATGGAGCGGCGTGGCGGGCGTGATGTAATGTGGCAATTTCGCCGGCTCTTTCACTACGCCCGCGTAGGCGTCATACATTGCCAAGTGCACAATCGCCATGGCACGCGAGCTGCAGCGTTGGACCGTTCTGCTCCTTGCTGCCGTCGGTGTGGCTGACGCGGTTTGCTTTAAACAAACCGTTCTAGATAAGAATGTAGTCAGTCGCCATCGTTCTTCCTTTCTACCATTAACCTGGTATCAATGTCGCACGCACTCCCTTAGGTCATTTCAGCCGCAAAGCTATTCCCAAATTGGACGGACGAACTTAGAAATTTCTCTCCAGGCTCCCTTGTCGCTTGTCAGGGACGGGGGTCTACCCCATTCCCGGTCTCGTTGAGCGATTTCGCGTTACCGATTATACGCAACAGATCGGCAAGACAAGGGTTTTCCGAGCTAGTAAGCGCAGAAAGAAAAAGAGAGATAAAGCCATGCGCCATCGTAGGCAAACGGCACTCTCTGCTCGCGGCCCTGGTGATGTAATCGGGCGGAGCCCTGACGGTCGTCGCGCCGCTCGCGTTCGCCGTGGTCCTGGGGGGCGCGGTCGCGGTCCTGCTTCATCTGAAGGAGTCGCTCCACCGGTTCGTGGGGAAGATCGGCGAGCAGGACCTGCGGCGGTCATGCAGCTCGTCCTCCTCGCCCTGGTCATCCTGCCGGTCCTGCCGGACCGGGACATGGGGCCATCTGGGTGCTCAACCCCTCCCAGATCTGGTGGATGGTGGTGCTGATCGTCGGCCTGTCGCTGGCCGGGTACGTAGCCTACAAGCTGTTCGGAGCGGGTGCACGGACGGTGCTGGCCGCTCTCGTCGTGATGATCGCATCGACGGTGGTCTTCGCCCGGGTGCTGGTCGAGGTCGCGATCGTGGCGCTGAGCCAGCTCGGGCCGTCGGCCGCCGATCGGGGCCATGCTGGGCCTTGTTCGGCCGCATCGCCGTCCTCTTCGGGCTGGCGCTGGCGGGCGGGGCGGCGATCTGGTGGCTGTGGCCGTGACCTCACCCCTGGCCCCCTCCCCATCTCCCACCCGCCCATCCCCGGGAGAGGGGGAACGTTGCTGAGGCAGTTCGGCGAGGTCCGGCACGGTAGCTCCGAATGCGTCCCCCCTCTCCCGGCGGGGGGGCTCCATGACGGAAGCCAGCACACAAATCGATGATGTGGTCAGCGCAGGAACCCGGCGGATGCGCTCCAGAACTTGGAGGCAGGGGCTTTTGGCGGGAGCTCCGAAAGAACGTTGGTGTCCAGCAGATAGCCGTTCACCGCGTAGACGTCCTCTGGCGGGCGGCCGAGGTTTCTCCCAGCACTCTCGGCCTGTGCTCGAAACGGCTTTCCACGATCTCCTCAATCGTTGAGAAGAACGGATCGTCGTCCTCGGGCCTCCTTGGAACCCGGAAAGGGCGTGCGGCTCGTTTTCCTTTTCCCTGGCCGGGACGATCTTCGCCAATGGTTTCTCGTTCTCGCTTGGCTTCGCCGTGAGGTTCGTGGTCCCGGACCAGGCGTCTCTACGGCGACGTTCGGGGCGGCGAACGGTTGACCCGATTTTGGGACGACCACCAGACCAGGTCGGAACCTCGCTCCGGTTTTGCTGTGGCCACCAGACCGGAACGGACAGTTCGCGCCGATCTCGCGGGCGCCACCAAAGCAGGTCGGACGGTTTGCTCCGTGGGTCGGACGGTTCACGCCGGATATGATGGCGGTCACCCCGCGGCGGGAACTGTCCGACCTTCGGCGCGAACTGTCCGCTCCGCGGTACAATCTGTCCGACCTGCGGGGCGGACTGTCCGACCCGCTTCATGGACCGTCCCACCGCTGGCGCAAACCGTCCGATCCGTGGCGCGAACTGTCCGACTCCCGGAGCAGATCGGAGCAGGTCCCTCTCCCTCCAGCGCCTCGCGCACGATCCCCTCGTCCGTCCG
Organism: uncultured Holophagales bacterium; assembly: GCA_963842525.1. Classification (GTDB taxonomy): domain Bacteria; phylum Acidobacteriota; class Thermoanaerobaculia; order Multivoradales; family UBA5704; genus UBA5704. Next base: position 269,205 of record CAWJGT010000003.1, on the reverse strand, counting down.
TCCGTACCCGACCGCCCGCCCGGCAGGAGAGACCTTATTTGAATTGATCCCGCAGCCTTTCCTCCAGCTCGCCGTCGCCCTCGGGCTCGGGCTCCTGGTCGGGCTGCAGCGGGAGCGGATCGACTCCGCCATCGCGGGGATCCGCACGTTCGCCCTGATCACGCTGCTCGGGGCGGTGGCGGCGCTGCTCGGACGGGCGTTCGGCGGGTGGGTGGTGGCGGTGGGGTTGCTGGCGGTGGCGGGGCTGGTGATGTCGGGGAACCTGGTGCGGCTGCGCGAGGGGGAGGCCGATCCGGGGCAGACGACGGAGTTCGCGGCTCTCGTCATGTACGGCGTCGGCGCCCGGACGGTCGTCGCGCCGCTGACGCTCGCGGTCGTCCTGGGCGGGGCGGTTGCGGTCCTTTTCATCTGAAGGAGCCCCTCCACCGGTTCGTGGGGCGGATGGGGGAGCAGGACATCCGGGCGATCATGCAGCTCGTCCTTCTGCCCTGGTCATCCTGCCGATCCTGCCGGACCGGGACATTGGGCCCTATGGGGTGCTCAATCCCTACCAGATCTGGTGGATGGTGGTGCTGATCGTCGGGCTGTCGCTGGCGGGGTATGTGGCGTACAAGCTGTTCGGCGCGGGGCGGGGACGGTGCTCGCCGGGGTCCTCGGCGGCCTCATCTCGAGCACGGCCACCACGGTCAGCTACGCCCGCCGGACGAAGGAGGCGCCGGAAGCTCTCCCGGCTGGCGGCCCTGGTGGTGATGATCGCCTCGACCGTCGTTTTCGCCCGCGTGCTGGTCGAGATCGCGGTCGTGGCCCCGGTCAGATCCTCGCCCTGGCGCCGCCGATCGGGGCCATGTTCGGCGTGGCGGCGGTGCTTTCGGTCGTCGCCTGGCTCGCCGACCGGGACCACGCCGCGGAGCCCCCCGAACCGGGGAACCCGGCGCAGCTCAGGTCGGCCCTCTTCTTCGGGGCCCTCTACGCCGCGGTGCTCCTCGCCGTCGCCTTCGCCCGCGACCGCTTCGGCACCGCCGGCCTCTACACAGTGGCCGCGCTCTCCGGGCTGACCGACGTCGACGCCCTCACCCTCTCGACCGCCCGGCTGGTCGACGCCGGCCGCATCCCCGCGGGCGACGGCTGGCGGGCGATCCTCCTCGCCGTGCTCTCCAACCTCGTCTTCAAGGCGGGGATCGTCGCCGTCCTCGGTACCCGGGCTCTCTTCGGGCGGGTGGCGGTCCTCTTCGGGCGGCGCTGGCGGGGGGGGGGGCGATCTGGTGGCTGTGGCCGTGACCTCACCCCCTGGCCCCCTCTCCCGTCGCCCCCCTCCCCGCACCGGGAGAGGGGGGACGTAGGCGGAGCCTCGCGGTTTTTACCGGAGCTGCCTGCCAGTGGAGGCTGTAGGGGCACAGCATGCTGCACCCGAACGCCTCTCCGCCACTCCAACCCTCCCCCGAAATGCCGCAGGCAATCAGACGCGTTCCCCCTCTCCCGGTGGGGGGAGTGCGATGGGAGAGGGGGACAGGGGGTGAGGTTTACTTCACTTCCTGGGCCAGACCGCTCGCGAGCGCCTTGTCCAGGATGGTCCGGAGCTGGCGCTCGGCCTGCTCCAGCCAGCTTCTCCTGCTGCCCACCCAGCGCCTCCTGCTGCTCTCCGAGCTTCTCCTGCTGGCGCCCGAGCTGCCTCCATGGGCTCGCCGAGCTTATTCCATCTGGCGGCCGAGTGCCTCCATCTGGCGGCCAAGATCCTCCATCTTCTCTTCGAGATCGTCATCCTCCTCCCCTCCCCGGCTCGCCTGCTGGGCGGCGAGAGAGGCCTGCTTCGCGCCGAGACCAGCCATCTTGGCGCCGAGCTTGGCCTGCTGGGCACCGATCTTCGCCTGCTTCTCTCCCAGGCCGGCTTGCTTCTCACCCAGGCCGGCCTGCTTCTCGCCGAGCTGAGTCTGGGGCTTGAAGAGCACCCTCGACCTGCCGGACGGTCGCCGCATCGCGGATGACGTACTCCTTGCCGTCGCGCTCGAACCAGATCCCGGAGCAGACCAGGAGCTTGCCGGCCTTTTTTAGACTCCGAGCTGGAACCGCTCATGATGTGATGGTTGCCATCCAGCCGGACGACATAGGAATCATCGCCGTCGTCGGTCCACGAAGCGTGCCGCGCCCTCGGCGCTCTGGGTGGAGTTGGCGGCGCGGGCGGCCGCGGAGGCGCCGGCGGCACTGCCCGGCCCCCTTCGCATGAGGTGCCGGATAGGCGCCTGGCACGGCGGCGGCGAGGACGGGCAGGGATGGCACACCAGGCACGCTCGCCACACCGGGCATGCCCGCCACAGCGGGCACAGGCGCTGCTGCACCGGGCACGCCCGCCACGGCCGGCAGGGCCTCGGGCGCGGGGAGAGCTTTCCGCAGGGACAGGCAGGGCCTCCGGCGCAGGCTCGACCACGGGGACCGGCGCGCCTTCGGGGACAGGCGCGATCTCAGGCACAGGCTCGACCGCGGCCACCGGAGCGACCTCCTCCTCCGGGCCCTGGGCCACCATCTGGAACGGGATCAGGCCCACCAGAGCCACGAGGACGACCAGCCCCCACCAGGCGGGATGAAGGCGCTTTCTATCCGAAGCTTGTTGCAGCATCATCAGTCTCCTTTTCAGAGTTTCAACCGAGGGCGCGGCGCCCGCCGCGGCCAGCCGCGGGACCCGAGGCGCCACGCCCAATCTCAAGAGAAGCCGGCCATAGGCGTCAGGAGCGGGATCGAGGACCCGCAGCACCTCCGCATCGCAGGCGGCCTCGCGGGCCAACGCATACTCGCGCACCGCGAGCCGCGCGAGGGGGTGAAAGAAGAACAGCCGCTGCGCCAGCGCCGGCACCCAGCCGAGCCACAGGTCGCCGCGACGCACATGGAGCAGCTCATGGCAGAGGGTCATCGCCAGCTCTGCGGGAGAGAGGCGGGAGAGCGTGCGCCGGGGAAGCAAGACCCCGGCCGGAACAGACCGAGGACCTGCGGCGTCTCGACCTCTGCGGAAAGCACCTCGGCGCGCGGGGTGATGCGGGCTCTTCCCGGAGCCCTGCGAAGAGGTCCACGACCCAGCGTTCCTTGACGGGCTCGGCCTCCCGGACGATTGCCCGAACCCGCCGGAGCTGGCCGGTGGTCCAGGCGAGATGTCCAACGAGACCGGCGGCCCAGAGCCCCACCAGTACCAGCGTCCAGGGGAAGGGCGCCGCCTCGTCGAGCGGTGCCGAGGGGTGGGCCGCAGCCGGCCCCGCCTCGGCCATGGGAGCCGTGGCGACGAGCGTCACGGGTGGCCGCTCGGCGGCCGGCAGAACCGGCAGCGGTACCGGGTTGGTCCAGACGAGCCCGAGGACCACTTTCAGGCAGGCGAGCCACCAGAGCCCGCAACGCAGCGAGGCAGGCAGGCGCGGGAAGAGCCGGCAGACGGCCCACACCGCGACAATCGCGATCGCCCCCTGGAGCGAGGCACGGCCGATCAGGCCGATCAGGGTTGCCGAGCCGTCCATCTCAACCCTCCTTCCTTTTCGACTTGAGCCGGGCCACAAGATCCTCGAGCTCCGCCAGCTCACTCTCCGAGACCTCCGCCGTCTCCGAGAGATAGGCGACGAACGGCGACACGGACCCGTCGAGGGTCTTCTCCACGAACGTCCGCACCGCGCCGCGCAGAAGCTCTCCTTCGGGCACCGGCGAGAAGTACCGGAACACACCGTCCACCGGCTCGCGGTCCAGATGCCCCTTCTGGCGCAGCCGCTCCATCATCGTGAGCACCGTCGAGCGCGCCAGCCCCCGCGGCTCGCCGAACCCTTCGGCCACCTGGCCCACCGTCGTCGGCCCCTGCTCGGCGACGTACCGCAGCACCGCCAGCTCCTGGTCTCCAATCGATCTGGGGTTCATCCGTCCTCCGTCGTTCTCCACATCTGCCTACGTCTGTAGTCATCCTACCCGGTGACTACATCTGTCGTCAAGAGGGAGATACGGCGGGAGGATGCGGAGGTTTCAGGCGAACGGGGCTCACCTTCCGAAGAGGCGTGCAAAAAAGCCGCGCTTCGGCTGCGCTGCTTTTTGCCGGTCAGCAAACGCTTTCTGAAGGCCCCGGGCCAGCTCCTCGTCGCTGATCCCACCGCTCTTGTAGGCGGAGACCAGCACCATGATGAGATGGATTGTCTGGAGGACGCCTTCATTGACCTCCATCGGCGCGTGTGGCGGTGCCGTTTCGCGGAAGCCGCTCTCATAGACGTTGAACATGGTGGCCGCCTCGCCCTCGGAGACCTTGTACTGCTGTCCGATTTCGATGAAGTGCTGCCGGGTGAGAAGCATGATCTTTGACCCTCCACGTTCAGCAGTTAAGGGAAGACGGACCCGCCCCTCCGGGCTGAGGACCAGCCACGTGTCGCCGCGCCCGAGAGGCTCGCCGTCAAAGGGGCAGCACAGCATTTCGAGCCGGCCGGAAGCCTGGCCGTCCGGCCCGGGCAGGGGCCGGCGGTGCGCGCAGCGGTCGCAGACGTAGGCACCGCAGCCGAAGCTGTAGCAGCGCCCCACTACGTGCGGCCGGCCGCGGCCGGTCCCCGCCAGGTGCTCCGGGTGAAAGGGTCCGGTGAACGAGCAGTAGCGGTTCCCCCGGCAGCTCTTCTCCACCGTCTCGGCAGCGGCTGCGGGAACATCGGAAAGATCTGCCACGCCGTTCCTCCTTTCACCATTTCGGCACGAGAAAGGAGTAGGAGATATCGCGCCCCTGGAGCCAGGGGGCCAGGATCTGGTTCAGGTAGCCGTCGCAGTAGAGGATCGCGGCGCTCGCGCCGAGCTGCGCCGCGCCGGCGAGCAGGCTGCCTGCCAGGTCCTTGCCGCGCAGGAGGGTCCGCTGGTAGAGCTCGCGCACCGCCGCGAACCGGCGATCGAGATCGGCCGCCCGCTCCTCCCAGCCGGCAGGGAGCCGGGCGCCCAGATCGGCCAGCAGGCGGCAGAAGCCGGCGAGGTCGAAGCCCAGGACCACCCGCCGCAGGCCGGCGTCGTAGACCAGGTGGAACCTCCCCAGCTCGGCGAGGAATCGAGCCATCCGGTCCTGCTCCAGGAGCCGCCTCTCGCGGTCCGAGGCGCGGCGGGCGAGCAGGGTCTCGCCCAGCTTTTCGACCGCGGCCAGGAGCGCCGGGCCGGCAGCGTAGCCGCTGAGCGCGTGAATGCTGTGGTTGAGGTTGGAGATGTAGACGAATCGCTGCAGCCGCGCATAGCGCGCCGGATCGATGCCCAGGACGATGGCCAGCTCCAGGAGGCGCGAGACCAGCTCGCCGTGCCCCTTGTGCGGCCGGTGCTGATCCTCCGGCCGGATACGGATCGCCTGGACGAGGTAGTCGCCGCTGAAGCCCTCGACCTTCTCGGCGACCGACCGGGGGAGCCAGTCAGGCAGCGGCGGGAGGACCGGCTGTGCGAGCAGCTCGCGGAAGGCCGCGATGGTCTCGCGGTAGTCCTCGTCGTCCTCGTGGCGGTCGAGCAGCTCGTAGAGGGCGAGCTCCACGGCGGCGCGCGGCTCGACGGCCTGCGGCTTTACGCGTGCCCGGATCTCGTCTTCCAGCGCCTTCTTGTCACGGTTGGTGGCGGCTTCGTCGAGCCCCTCTTCGAGCTCGGCGATCTTCTCGTACAGGGCAATCGGCCGGTAGGCCGGCGTCTCCAGGTCCACGCCCAGGGACCGGGCGAGGCCGGCGATCCCCCGCAGGGAGCCGCTCAGCCCTCCCTGGAGCGACCGGAAGCCCTCCAGCGCCGCTCGCAGCTCGCGGACCCCGGGCGTGGCGACCCGCGCCTCGGCCTCGCGCCAGGCGCCGACCAGGGCGCCGAAGAACGGCGCCGCATCCTCCATGAACGAGATGGCCTCCTGCTGGAGGCGCTGGTAGGCCGCGACGAAGCCTTCGCTCTCCAGCCGCAGGACCGGCGGACGCGGCTTGGCCGCGGCGATGGCCGCCACGATGCCGGTGCCGCCGCGCTGGATGTAGCCGGCAGTATCGGCTGCGAGGGGACGATCGAAGGCGGGGCCGAGATCCCTCTGCGCCACCGTCCAGAAATCGTCCTGCAGGCCGATGGGGAGCGGAGCGGCGCGGTACTGCTGGACCGCGGCGAACACCTGCACTGTGCTCTCCTGCGCCTTGCGGTAGGCCTCCGCGGGCAGGGCGTGGCGGGGTGGGTCGAGGAGACAGAACACCGTCCGCTGGCCGCTCCCGCGCCACCACCCCGGCGACGTGCAGCTCTCGATCTCGCGTTCGAGCAGCGGCTCCCACACGGCTCAACCCTCCCGGTCAGAGAGCGCGAAAATCCGGCGCTCCCGCGCGTCCAATTGGGCCCTGTCCGCGTTGCGCAGGCCGGCGAGGACCGGCGGGACCTGCGGCAGGTCGACCCCGCGCAGATCGGCCCCGGCCAGATCGGCGCCCGTGAAGTCGGCGCCGTCGATCACCGCGCCATGGAAGACGCAGCGCGCCAGCCGGCTGTTCGCGAAGCGCGCCGCGGAGAGGTTGGCCCCTTCAAACCCCACGTTCTCGAAGTCGCAGCCGGACAGGTCGAGGCCTGACAGATCCACGCCGTCGAGGCGAAGGCCGCGCAGCCGCGGGCGCCGCCGGCCACGCGACAGCGCGAGCAAAAGGCGGAAAAGATTGCGCCGCAGCGGCGGCGGCTCGCCGTCGCTCTCCAGGCGCTTCCGGAGGTCCTCGGAGACGGCGGCGTAGAGCTGCGCATGGCCCTCGTCCTCGGGCTCCAGCATCCCCAGGGAGCGGAGGATCCGGTCGCCCTGAAGGATGCCGGCCGCGAAGGTCACCTGGTCCTCGTCGAGGCCCCAGGCCAGGAGGACGTCGCGCCCGGGGACCCGTTCCGGCGGCCCCGACGGCCGCCCCGTGGCCTCCCCGACGAGCCGGCGGGCGATGCGCGCGGCCAGGAAATCGCCCTCGAACGAGGCATGCCCGAAGCTGTAGTGGCGGTAGGGATCGCAGTTGAGGAAGGCGTACGTCTTCGCCTCCTGCGCCAGGTATTCGCGCAGCCGCGGCTCCCCGATGGTTTCGAAGAGCGCGGTCAGCAGGGCGACGAGCTGGCGCTCGTGCAGCGACGACCGGCGCTCGAGCACGCACTCCTCGGCGAAGCGCTCCATGGCGCAGTAGCGCCACGGGACGGACAGGACCTGGTGCGCCAGCTTGCGGCGCCGGACAGCCTCGTCGAAGAACTCCTGGTAGAGCCCGGGGAGATCCAGGTCCTCCAGGCCGGCGATCCGGTCGGCGACCGCCGCGATCATGGCGCACCAGAGGGGGCGCGTGGTGAGCTGGGAGAGCTGGGGTCGGTTCGCCACCAGGGCAAGGAAGGCATCGACGCCGCCGACCGCGGCGAGCCGGTCCTCCCGGAGCTCCAGGAAGCGCCGCCACTCCCGCTCGCTCCATTCCAGGAGGTGGAGGACGCGCCAGCCGTCGAGCTCCGCCGCGCCGCCCACATAGGCCGTGCGCGCGGTGACGGCGAAGCACGCGCCGGGGATGGCGGCGAGGGGCGCGAGGACGCTCCGCCACGAGACGTTGCCGGGGATCTGCAGCTCGTCCAAGCCGTCGAGGACGATGCCGATGCGGCCGTCCTCGATCCAGCGCACGAGCTCGCGCCGCGACGCCACCGGGAAGTCGAGCCGCCGGAGATGGCCCAGGATCTGGTCCACCAGGTCGTGCCGCAGCCCCTCCGCAGCCTCGGCGGCCCCGTAGTTGAAGTCGCGCAGCGGAAAGAGCACGGGGATGCGGCCCCGCGCTCCGCCAGCGCGCTCGGCCTGATCGAGCACGGTCTTCCAGGCAAAATAGCTCTTGCCCATCCCATAGTTGCCGAGGACCGCGACCCGCGGCTGCTCGCCCTGCCAGAAGCCGAGCATCTCGCCAAGCAGCTCGACCTCGGCGGCCGGCTCTCCACCGTGCGGGCCGGCGAACTGCGGTACGTACAGGCGGTCGGGCCGGACGAGCTGGGTCGCGAACGCCGCGGCGCAGGCCTCGCGGAGGCGCCCCAGGTAGCCGGCGAGCGCGGCAGCGTCGCCGCCTTCCTCGCCCGCGAAGAGCCGGCCGTCGGGGGCGCGCAGGAAGAGCACCGGCGTGCTCCACTCCGCCGCCGGGCGGCCGCGGCGGTAGATGGCCAGGCGGGCCTCGGTGACCGCGGCGTCGATCGGCTCGCCCAGCGCGAGGCGCCGGTAGAGGGTGGCGCTGAAAGCGACGGCCGAGTCGTCCGGGATGGGCCGGCGCATGCCGAGCACCGCGGGGAGGCCGCCCAGGAGCAGCGCCGCCGCCACGCCGGCGAAGGCATCCTGGTCCGGCTCCGCACCCATCCTGCCGCTGTGGCAGGCGTTGAGGACGGCCAGCCGCAGCCCGCCGGTGCCGCGCACCAGGAGCGCCAGCTCGTCCCCTGTCAACGGCCGCGCCTCGCCCTCCGCGGTCGCGAAGAGCAGCGCTCCCTCGCCGCGCTCGCCGTCGAAGGTGCCGTGCCCCGCGAAGTGGAGCACGTGGTAGGGCTCCCGGCGAGACACCGCACGCAGCAGCTCGTCGCGGAGGGCCTGCGGATCGGGTCGCTCCAGGATCGTCAGCTCGAGGCGCGGCTGGGCGCCGCAGGCCTCCTCGATCCAGCGGCGCTCCCGCTCCAGGTCGAGCAGCGGACTGTTCGGCGATGCGGGCGGCGCGGTGAGGACGGCAAGGATCCGCAGCCGTTCCGGCAGGGGTGCCGGCTCCACCGGCGCGGGCACATCCAGATAGCGGACGACCGGCGTTCGGCGGTCGAGGCCGAGAAAGCAGCGGGCGTCGGATTGAAAGAGGAGCTTCCCAGGGCAGGGCCTGGATCGGCAGGAGATCCGGCTGGCGCGGATCGCAGCGGATCTGGATGCGCAGACCTTCGCCGTCGTCGATGCCACCCCGGCTCTGGTAGTAGCGGTCCCGGATCTCGCCCGTGAAGAGAGCCGCGAAGAGCCTCCGTCCCATCTCCTCGGGCGCGGGCAGAGAGCCGCCGTGCAGCGGCCCGGCCACGTCTCGCGCACCCTCGCCGCTGCTCGAACCCGCCGGCACCATCTCAGGCATACGGACTCGCCGGAACCGGCACCCGCCGGCGACTCCAGGACCCGCACCGGGAAGACCTCTCCGGCCGGCGGCCCGATCTGCACCACGAAATCCCGGTACTTCACGACCCTTTCCTCCGCCGCAGAGGAACGGGCGCGTCACCGTGGTCCAGTCGGCGTCCGGGACATGGGCCTGTGGGCCGGATCTCGCGCATGGCGTCCTCGGCCAGGGCCGCGCTCAGCAGCTCGGCCAGCGGGTCCGCGGATTGGCGCGTCGCGCGCACGGCGCGGTATCCCCCTGCTCCAGCAGCTCGAAGTCGGCCTCGCCGGTGGTGGCGAAGAGCTTGAGGTGCTCGGTGCCTTCGGCGGTCGCGGGGTCGCCGGTGAACGGGAAGGCCCGGGGCATGTACAACTCCAGCTCCTCGCCTTTCCGTACGCCGACCTGCAGGGTCCTGCCCGGCGCCAGCGGCTCGCGGGCGCCGCGTACAGGATAGACCTGGCTGACCCGTCCGGAGAGGCCGAGGTCCAGGACGCTGATGTAGACCGGCTCCGTCGCACCGGTTCTCGACTTCCAGGGCCAGTCTCTCCCCTTCGGCGAAGACGGCGGAGTCTCCCTCGGCCGGCTCCCATCTCTCGCCTTGCCGGCGCAGCAGGCGGAAACGGATGCACCCCTTAGCCGGCTCTCCGGATCGTGATTTTCGAGCTGCAGGATGTTCTCGTAGCGGGCGCGGGCATTGAGGTTGTCGACGAGCCGGCCGAGAGCGCCGGGCTCTCCAGCGGGGATCACACCGGCATCAGCAGATCGCCGTCCTGCCCGACAACAGCCCATACCGGCTCGGCGACCGTTCCGAGCTGCGGCACGGGATCACTTCGCTCCACCGCTGTCGCGGAGAGAGGAGGTAACCTTCGCCTGCCGCTTTCCCTCCTCTTCGCCAGGCGCAACAGGCTCGAGCGATGGACAGCCCGGGCCAGGTCCTCCCGCGAACCTTCCGGCGCGTCGATCTCGACGGCCAGCCGCATCTCACCGTACTGGTGGGCGTGCTCGAAGGCCCGGTCCCCCGGCCTGCACGGGACGACGAGCCGTCCTCCCCCACGGATCTCGCCTCCGCCTGCACGGCGTCGACCCGGCAGACCCGGGCCAGAGCGAGGCGCGGAGTCCCGTCCGCGGCCTTGGCGCCCCTGGGGGTGGATCGCCCACTCCGATCCGACCGTCAGGCCCGTGCGCCGCCCCGCCGCCGATCGTGATCCGCTCCCCCCGGCGACCGCAAACAGGCAGAAAGCGCGAGGGCGCGAAGAGGCGGGAGCCGAACGGCCCGCGGTCCCGCGCCCCTTCCAGCTGTGGATGCTGGCGGGAAACCGGCCGTCACCCGGCCGCTCGCACGCTCGAACATGTCGCGATAGCTCATCCTCCGCGCATGCCTCGTCCATCTCCTTCCAGAGGAAGTAGGTGAGCGCTCCGTGGTAGAAGGCCACCCGCCATCTCTCCGGCCGGGCCGCATGCTCGTGCGAGCACTCGTCGTGGCGGCAGCCCGCAAGCAGCATATAGCGCTCGCTCAAGCGGGAGCCATCCGCTGGGACCTTTCGGCGACGGGGAACAGCGCAGGCCCCGCGCGCGCGGCCGGAAGCGGCGGGCAGCTTCGACCGGGCGGTCGTGGGGCGGCACCCAGCGGGTCCGCGCCGAGAACGTGTCGCGGACGATCCCCCCCGAAAAGCAGGAGTCGAAGATCAGGGTGATGTAGGGGGTGACCTCGCTCAGGTCGAGCAGCCAGGCATGGATCTCGTCGTCGGGGATATCGCGGCAGGGGTGGTCCCCCCGGCCGCTGTCGAAGGGGACGATGGTCTCGTCGCGGCCGTCCGGCTCGTCGCCGTCGGGATCGGGCATCCATGAGCCATGGCCGCTGTAGGTGACGACCACGACCTCGTCGCGGCCCACCCGCTCCAGCAGCCCGCGCATCGCCGACAGGATGCCGTCCCGGGTCGCCGCCTCGTCCTTCAGGACGGTCACGTCCTTGGAAGGGAACCCGAACCGGCCGCACAGCTCCTGCGTGATGAGCTTGGCGTCGTTGACGCACCCCCGGAGCTGGAGCTTCTCGCCCATCCCGGGATAGCGGTCAATGCCGATGACGAGCGCATGCTTGCGGCGCGGCTCGGGCATGGTTGGTTCCTCCAGAGGCCCGGATCAGCTCCGCCCAGGCTTCGGCGGCGTGGCAGGCGGGACCTCTCGACCGGTCTTGGAACCGTCGTTCTCATCGGGCGGAGGAGTGGACTCATGGACGGGTCCGAGCACGTTGGGGCCGAATGCTTCGCGGTTCATCTTGCCTCCTTTGGCGGTTGCCGATCTCGTTCGTCTCTGTCCAGGCCCTAGTGACCCGGCGGAAGGGCGATTTGTTCAGATCACCTCCAATCTCCCTGCAGCGTGAAGCCCGCCCAGTAGTAGGGCGCCTCCCAACGGGGATCGCTGCGCAGCGCGAGCTGGGCCTCGCGCAGGGCGCGGCCGGCCGGGACGCCGCGGACACCGCGGACGCCGCGGACACCGCGCTCCAGCAGGTTGCGGTAGAAGTGACTCATCAGCTCGGCCGTGGCCTCGTCGTTGACGTTCCAGAGGCTCACCAGAACGCGGCCGGCGCCGGCATGGAGGAAGGCGCGGGTGAGGCCCATCAGGCCCTCGCCGGGCACGTGGCGGCCCAGCGCCGTGCGGCAGGCGCTCAGCACCACCAGGTCGGCCGGCAGATCGAGGCCGTAGATCTCCCAGGCGCGCAGATCGCCTTCCCGCGGCCGTCCGCCCGGGTCGAAGCGGGAGAGGGCGAGCCCCGACAGCTCGGGGTGCCCGGCATCGAGGAAGGCGTGGGTGGCGAAGTGGACGATGCGGTAATCGGCCAGCCCCCCGCCCAGCACGGTCTCCCGGCTGGCGGCGAAGCCGAGCGCGGCAAGCCGGTCCTCGGCCGGCACCAGGCGCAGGAGCGCTTCCGCCTCTCTGCCGGCGAAGGGAAGCCGCGCGAGAGCCGGCAGGGCGGCAAGCCGGACGTCGCCTCGCCGCAGGCGCGGGTCGTCCGCGGTGAAGACCGGGTCCGCCACCACCGCGAGGGTGCGGGGCGGCGGCCGGCGGCTCGCCATCTGGCGGCGCAGGAGGCCGAGCACGGAGGCGGAGGGAAGCTGGACCACCTCATGGTCGGCCAGGAGCGGCCGGCCGGCCGCCGGTCCGTCGGGAATGGGCAGGGCGGCGAAGGGGACACCCAGGAGGGCACCGTCGGCCACGATCACCAGGCGGCGGCTCCCGATCTGGTCGACCACCGGTCCGAGCAGGGTCCGCCCGAGGGCGGCGGCCTCCAGGTCGGCCTGCCGGCGGACGCCCCGGCGGTGGCTGCGCGGCAGCAGATCGCGGACCCTTTGCGCCTGCGCCTCCAGGGCCGCCCGGCCGGGGAGCCGCCGGGAGATCAGACCGTCCCGGCTCACGAGCCACAGATGGCTCGCCGGCTCGCCGAGCGCGATCTCCAGGAGGAGCGTGTCCGGATCGAGGAGGCTCTGGACCCCCTCCAGACGGAGCGGCTCCGGCGCTGGGTGATCGTCCGCGCCGGGTTGCTGCCGCGAGCGCGCCGCGGCCATCTCCTCCATCAGGCTGCGTGCCCGGGCGCGCTCGCTGACCTCGAAGGCCCGGGCGTCGAAGCCCTGCCGCGGATCGCGCCGGTGGAGGTCCATGAGGAGGTCGATGGCAAGCTCGAAGAAGTCGTAGCGGACGGCGACATACGAGGTGCGCAGCTCCGGGCTGCGCGGCTCGCCGCGCAGGGCTTCCAGGAGCCGGAGCGCCTCCTCGATGCGGGAGCGCGCCGGGTCCAGGCGGCCGCGCCGGCGCTCGGCCCGCGCCACGGCCAGCAGGGTCTCCGCCTCGGCATGGCGGTCGCCCAGGCGGCGGAACAGCCCGAGGGCCCGCTCCTGGCAGGCCAGGGCGGCCCGCGGATCGCCGAGCGCGTCGTGGATCCACCCCACGTTGGCCAGGGTGTGAGCCTCGCTCCCGGGCTCGCCGGTGGACCGGAAGATGGCGAGAGCCCGGCGGTAGGAGGCCAGGGCGTCCGGCAACCTGCCGAGCCGGGCCAGGGCGGTGCCGCGCCGGTCGAGGACCGCGGCCAAGCCCCGCAGATCGCCCAGCCCGCGATAGCGGCGGATCGCCTCGTCGTAGAGAGGCATCGCCCGCTGCGGATCGCCTGCCAGGGTGTGGACCCAGCCGATGGACATCAACGTGGCGGCCTCGCCCCGCGAGTCCTGCACAGCCCGCCGCAGCGACAGCTCCTGCCCGAGGAGGTCGAGCGCCTCGGGCAGGCGCCCCATCAGGCTGTAGACCGTTGCGAGGTTGTGCAAGGCCGTAGCCTCGCGGGAGCGGTCGCCCAGGTCCCGCCAGAGCGCCAGGGCCCTCTCATAAGCGTCCAGCGCCTTCTGGGGCTCCGACCCGTTGTCGTAGAGCTTCCCGAGGTTGTTGAAGGCCCAGGCCTCGGTCGAGCGGTCGCCGAGCTCGCGGGCGATGTGGAGGGCCAGCTCGTAGGAGGCCTCCGCCGAGCGCAGGTCCCCGAGCAGGCGCTGGGCGACCCCCAGATCGAGGAGGACTGCGGCCTCCTGGCGCGCGTCGCCCAGACGGCGGCAGAGGCCGAGGGCCTGCTGCCGGTGATCCCGGGCGGCTCGCAGGTCCCCCAGCACGAAATCGGCCTCGGCAATCCGCCGCAGCGCCACGGTCTCCTGGGCAAGGTCTCCGAGACGGCGCCATCTACCGAGCGCCGCCTCGTAGGCATCGCGTGCTGACCGCAGAGATGCGGTGCCCCCCGCGATGCGCCTGCGCTCGCCGATCCCGTAGAGCCTCGCCGCCTCCGCCCGGCTCCGGTCCAGGCCAGTGGCAGGACGCCGCGCCACGATCCGCACGGCGTAGCGTCCTGCATCCCCGGCCTCCAGGGCACGGACTTCGAGGACGTGGGTCCCCGGCCGGCGGGCGATCACAACGAGCGACTCCGGTCCCCGGTCGCCGGTCGGGCTGTCCACGGTGAGGATCTCCCGTCCCGCCGGATCGACGAGAGAGGCGGTCAGGTCGACCCCGAGCTGGTCGACGGCGACGTGGAGGAACTCTCCGGCACGCAGGAGGATGCCGTAGGAGTGGACCGCACCGCCCCGGCTCGTACGGGGTTGCGGGACCGCCACCGCAAGGAGGACGGACAGGACGGCGAGCACCGTCAAGGCGGCAGCCAGTGAAGGCGAGGGCCGGCTCATCTGGGCACCTGTTCAGCCCATCGTAACAAGCCGGACGGCCCACCGCCAGGGGCGGCCGGACGCGCACATGGGGTTCTTGGAGGCTTCCCAAGAGGGTGTTTCACCCCCATTAGTGAGGGTTCATTTCCACGCCCTGCCGTGCTACCCTGAAACAGCGAGACGTTGCGCCCCGGAGGGTGTTGTGCTCTGATGCTGCAACCCGTCGGGGAAAGGAAGGCACCCATGGCCGCGATTCCACTCGAGAAGGCGATCGAGTATCCCACCTCCGACGGCCAGCCCATGGCCGAGACCACGCTGCACCGCGAGGTGATGACGGACAGCATTGGCGCGCTGAAGCGCCGGTATGCCACCGTGCCGGACGTGTGGGTGGGAGGCAATCTGTTCCTCTGCTATCGACAGGGCGACCCGAAGGCGGCCATTGCCCCGGACGTGCTGCTGGCCAAGGGAGTGGAGAAATGGCCACGGCCGAACTACCTGCTCTGGGAAGAGTGTCCCCCGAGCCTGGTGATCGAGGTCACGTCCCGCAAGACCGCGTCGAAGGACCAGACCAAGAAGAAGAGGATCTACCAGGAGATCGGGGTTGAAGAGTACTTTCTTTTCGATCCCTATGAGGAATACCTGCGGCCCCGGCTGCAAGGCCTTTGCCTCAAGAACGGGCTCTATCAGCCGATCCCGCGGCATCTCGACGGCTCGCTGCTCAGCCGGACGACGGGCCTGACGCTGCGGCCCGAGGGCAATCGTCTGCGGCTGGTCGACACCGCCACGGGCGAGCCCCTCCTGTGGGACGATGAGCTCGAAGCGGCCCGAGCCGCAGAAGCCGAGGCGCGCCAAGCTGCGGAATCGCAGGCTCAGGCCGCGGAAGCACGAGCCGCCGGAGAGGCCACGGCCCGGCGCGCCCTTGAAGAGGAGTTGCAGCGGCTCCGGCGCGAGCTCGAAGGGCGCTCCGGCGGCTGAGGCATAGGAGCAGCGGACATCCACCGACTTTGACGGAGTCCTGCTCTACTCGGGCTCGATCCGGACCGCGTACTTCGCCACCGGCACTTCGGCACCTCCCCGCAGGCAGGAGAGGCGGATCCGGTAGCTCCCCGCAGGCAGGAGCTGCCGCGGGATTTCCAGGGCAAAGGTGCCGTCCGCGCGCGCTTCAGAACGCCAGGGCCATCCTCGTCGTCCGGCAGTAGGCCGAGCGGGAGCTCGCCGCCGAACGAAGACGGGCCGACGAGGCCCAGGCGCGGCTCGCCGCGTGCTCAGGTCGACGTTCCACGTCGCCGTCGGGCGCGCGCAAGAGGTGGCACAGATGGCGGTCGGCATGAAATGGATCGCCCGGCGCTACCAGCAAGGCCTTCCCGGGGTATTGACAAGCGCAACCGATGCGGTAGACTGGCGGTAATTCGGCAGGAACGTTCCCGGAAAGGAGGTGCTTCTCCCAGACGAACGAAACCGGCAACCCCCGTTGTCGCTGTCCGTTTCGAGGAAAATCCCAAACAGACGGCCCGAGCGAGGTTGGCCCCTCACCCCGAGCCTGACCAACGCAAAGGCGAGCTAGTCCCATGCGTGGCTACACCGATAGTAGCAAAGAGGTTCCCTCCCCCCGCAACGCGTTTCATCCTTCCTTTCTTGAGAAAGTTGGCGAGCAGGACGAGCCGCCGTTCGCAGCCGAAGCCGAGGTGGCCGGTCCGTGGCACATCGAAGAGCATCTGGAGCACGGGTACGGGCTGTTCCGGCCGGGTGAGAGCTATACTCGCGGCTTTCGGCCGGTGGCGGTGCGCAAGACGCTGTGGCTGGCGCGGCTCATGGCGGCGATCCTGCCGGCCACGGGCCGCGACCGGGCCTTCCGGCTGCGGTCCGAGCCGGACCTCCTCGGCTATGCCATCGAGAGCCGGGGCGACTGGTGTGGGGTCGTGGCGCACCTGGAGCTGTTCAACGACGACATTCCGCCTGGTCTGCACCTGGCGCTCTGCCTGGCGCGGTCGCCGGAGTCGCTGAAGCTGCTGTTGGCCGCGGCGGGCGGGGTAGCGCTGGAGCTGGCCGGGGTGGGACTGGACGCCATGTATTCGGAGGTGTCCACAGAGTCGGGCGGATAGGGCTGCACCGGGTCGGCGGCCAGCCGGGCGAGCTCAGGGGCTTTCTGCGCCGTAAAGTCTTCGAGCTGCACCGGTTCGGGGGCTGCGCCGGCCGATTCTGGGGGCTTCCTGGCTGTTTTGTGGACGTTCTGCGCCGAAACGGGGGCCACCTGCGCCACGGTGGGGGTCGACTCCGTCGTGGCGTAGGTGGGCCCCACCGTGGCGGGAGCACCCGCGCCGCGGCGCAGGTGACCTGCGCCATGGTGGGGTCGGCCTACGCCACGGTGGGATCGGCCTGCGCCACGGTGCAGGTGGGCCCTGCCTCGGCGTAGTCCGCCTGCACCTCGGCGGGCCAGCGCACGCCATGGCGCAGGTCGGCTGCGCCGCGGTGCAGGAAGCTCAGAAATCGGCGCAGCCGGCTCAGAAGGTGGCCAGGAACAGGCAGAAACAGGTGTGGGTACGCTACACGGGCTCGATCCGGACCCGGTACTCCGCCACCGGCAGCTCGGCGCCGCCCTCGATCCCGAAGAGCCGGATGCGGTACCGGCCCGCGGGCAGGAGCCGCCGTGGAACCTCCAGAGCGAAGGTGCCGTCCGCGCTACGCCGGATCCCCGCGCGGCGCCAGACCTCCCGGCCGTCCTGCGCGATCTCCACCCGGTACGCGGGATGGGTCACGGGATCGGCCAGGTTGAGGATCAGGACGACGCGGTCCGCCCAACCCGGCACGCGGACCACCTCTCCATCGCCCTCTGCCCGCTCGACCGCCTCATCCCGCGGAACCAGATCGGCGACCAGGATGCCGGCCTGAGGGGCGGACAGATCGCGCACCTCGCCCCGCAATCGCAGGACCCAGAAGGAGAGGCCCACGACCGCGAGCAGCAGGACCGCCGCGAGAGCGAGAACGGGATGCGAGACGCGGGGCCTCTCCGCGGCGGGAAGCGGCGCCACGGCCTGCCGGAACCGCTGCCACTCGTGGGACAGCTCGGCGTCGGTAAGCCGGTCCTCGGGCCGGACGGGCTCGACATCGGGAAAGGCTTCGAGATCCAGCAGCGCCCGCACGCAGCCCGGGCAGAGGGCCAGGTGCTCCTGGATGCGCTCCCTCTCCGCCTCCCGCAGGTCGCCCGCCTGGTAGTCGAGCAGCTCCTCAGGGAGAGGGTGCTCCAGGCTGCGCCGCGCCTCCGCCGCCAGGGCGCGGACGCCGATCTTCAGGTCCTTCTCGTTGTCCACCACAACACCTCGGTCACTTCAGACGTCCACAGGATCGAAATAACTGCCCAGCTTCCGCTCCAGCCGGTCCCGGGCCTGGGAGAGCTGGGACTTCACCGTCTCGATCGAGACCTGCATCACGCCGGCGATCTCGCGGTACTTCAGGTTCTGGTCGATGCGCAGCAGGACGCAGCGCCGCATCTGCGGGGGAAGCTCGTCCAGGGACTCGCGCAACATCTGCCGCCGCTCGTCGTCCAGCATCGAATCGAGCGGACCGGCAGGCTCCGACCAGCCGTCGAAGTGGCGGTCCGCCCGGACGGGATGCCCTCCCTCGACCACACCTTCGAGCGAGACCTCCCATCCCTCCCGCTTCTCGGCCTTCCGCCGGCGCACCTCATTGTTCCAGAGGTTCGTCGCGATCCGGAAGAGCCAGGTCTGGACGCCGGCCTCCCCGCGGAACCCCTGCAGGCTTCTATAGACCCGAAGAAACGTCTCCTGGGTGAGATCGAGCGCCTCTTCCCGCGCGAGACCCCGGTTCAGGAAGAAATGGACGATGGAACGGAAGTACCGGTCGAAGAGGCGCTGGAGCTCCTCGTCGAGCTTGGGGGTGTCGCCGCGGCCGTTTCTTATGTCCTGGAGGAACATGGAGCTCCGCCAGAAATCATACCGGATTGAGATCTCACAGCACCCATCGGACGATCAGCCAGCACCAGACCGCGGCGACCACGGCCGCGGCCATGTCGAGGACCACGCCGGTCCGCGCCATGCGCGGGATGGTGACGTAGCCGCTGCCGAAGACGATGGCGTTGGGCGGCGTGCCGGCGGGCAGGGCGAAGTCGCAGGAGCAGGCGATGGTCGCGGCGAAGAGGACCGTGGGGAGGATCTCCGGCGAGACCGCGTCCCGGAGGACGACCAGCATGACCGCGATGGTCGCCGTGTTCGAGGCCACGGCCGAGAGCCCCACGACGGCCAGGCTGGAGAGGAGGACCTGGGCGAACGGCGGCAGGCCGCGCACCGCCAGGAGCTGCGCCCCCAGCCAGGCGGACAGGCCGCTCTGCTGGATGGCCGCGGCCATGGCGAAGCCGCCGCCCAGGAGGAGCAGCGTCTCCCAGGGGACCCGGGCCAGGGCGCGGAACCCGAGTATCTGCCGGCCGCCGGTGCGCCAGAGCATCAGGGCCAGGGCCGCGAGCACCGCGATGCCGCCCTCGACGTGCGCCGAGCCGAGATCGAAGGCGGTGACCCGCGGCTTCAGGAAGGCGGTGATCCACTTGCCGCCGATCCACAGGCCGGCCGTGAGCAGGAAGACACCGAGGACGATCCGTTCCGGCCGCCGGACGGGGCCGAGCCGCGCGAGCTCCCCGGCGACGATCTCGGCCCCGATCTCCCCCTCCAGACCGTCGCGGCGGCCGATGCGCCAGAGCATGTACCAGACGAACGGCAGGAAGAGCAGCACGAAAGGCAGCCCCACGGCCAGGAACTGGAGGAACGAGACCTCGACCCCCTGGCGCTCCATGAATCCGGAGAACTGGGCGTTCGGCGCCGTGCCGATCTTGGTGCCGATGCCGCCGACGTTGGCTCCATAGGCGATGGCCAGCATGATCGCCATGCCGTAGCTCGCGAGCCGCCGCCGTCCCGTCTGGTCCTCGACCTGCGCCACGACGGCCAGGCCGATGGGCATCATCATGGCCGCGGTCGCGGTGTTGGAGATCCACAGGGAGATGAAGGCCGTGGCGACGAGGGTGCCGGCGAGGAGCCGCCGCGGGTCGCTGCCGATGCGGTCCATGATGCCGAGCGCGATCCGCCGGTGCAGGTTCCACTGCTGCATGGCCGCGGCGATCCCCATGCCGCCCGCAAAAAGGAAGATGTAGGGATCGACGTACGGCAGGGCCGCTCCGCGCACGTTCTCACCCACCCCCGGGCCGAAGACGCCAAAAAGGGGGAAGACCAAGAGCGGCACGCAGGCGGTCAGGTAGATCGGGATCGCCTCGGTCAGCCACCAGATGGCCATGAGGGCCGCCCCCGCCGCGGCGTAGGCCGGCCGGCTCCCCCACTGCGGGTCGTGCTTGAGTGGGGTGTCCAGCCCGGCGAGCAGGGCGAAGGCCAGCAGCCCGGCCAGGAGGCCGGCGATCTTCCAGGGCGAGAAGGCGAACCGGGGAGGCCCGTTCATTCGGGGATCATGAGGCGGCGGTCGGGCGGGGAGACGGTTGCCAGCGAGACGCAGTCCCTGCCATAGGCCTTGGAGTGGTAGAGCGCCGTATCGGCCGCGCGCACGATGTCGTCGCCCAGGGGCCCGTGCTCCGGGTAGGCGGACACCCCGATCGACACGGTGATGCCGCCCAGCGGGCCGTCCTGGTAGACGGGACGGAGCCGCTTGACCTCCTCGCGCAGCTCCTCGGCCCGCATCCGGGTGGTCTCCAGCGAAGCCTCGGGCAGGATCAGGGCAAACTCCTCGCCGCCGTAGCGGCAGGCGATGTCCTCGCTGCGCACCCGCCGCCGCAGCAGATCGCCCAGCAGGCGCAGGAGGAGGTCGCCGGCCTCGTGGCCGTAGGTGTCGTTGTAGACCTTGAAGTCGTCGACGTCGATCATCAGGAGCCCGAGGGTGGCCCCCCGCCGCCGCACCCGCCGGAGCTCCCGATCGAGGGAGTCCTGGAAGAAGCGCCGGTTGTACAGCCCTGTCAGGGCGTCGCGGATCGACTGGTGGCGCAGGGTCTCGCGCAGCCGCAGGTTGGCGACGGCCATGGCGAGCTGCTCGGACACCGCGGCGGCGAGCTGGCAGCGCGCGCGGCCGAGGCCCTCGGCGGCGCCGGGCCGCTCCCCGGTCCGCAGCACGAGCACGCCCAGGGTCTCGCCGAGGGCGACCAGCGGCAGGCACAGGGAGGAGACAGGCGGCGTGGCCCCGAGGTGGCGGCAGACCAGGTCCCGCGACGGATCGCTCACCAGGTGTTCCCGCCCCAGGCGGAGGCCCCAGCAGTCCTCCGGACGGAAGAGGCCTTCGCCGGGCAGGGACGGTGCATCCCCCCAGGAGGCCACCAGGTCGAGATCGGTCCGCGACGGGCTGATCAGGTAGACGGCCCCGTGCAGGTGGGGGAAGAGCTTCCTCCCCTGGCGCGACATGACGACGTAGGACTCCTGGACCGAGTCGCAGGTCTGGAGCAGCCCCCCGAGCTCGCCGAGCAGGACGAGGTCGTGCTCACGCTCGCGCAGCGCCTCCTCCGCCCGTTTCCGGTCGGTGATGTCGAGGATCGCCCCCTCGATCACGGCGACGCCGTCGAGGTCCTGGTACGGCCGGACCGCGCCGCCCGGACCGCACAGCAGCCCCCAGAACGGCTCGCCGTCGTAACGCCGGAGCTGCACCTCGACGTTCTGCGGCGACTCCCCCTGGAAAAAGTGGTCGAGAAGACGGGCGCGGTCCGCCGGGTCATGGTAGAGCGCCGAGACGGGCAGGCCGAGGAGGGTCTCGCGGTCCGGGTAGCCGAACATGCGCACGAAGGCGTCGTTGCAGTCGAGCATCCGTCCCTCGACCGTGCTGCGGTACATCCCGGCCGGGTTGCGCTCGAAGAGCGTCCGGTAGCGCTTCTCGGCCTGGGTGCGCTCGGCGATCTGCGCTTCGAGCTCCCGCCGGGCCACCTCTTCGGCCCGGGTCTGGGCACGGGCGAGCTGCAGCAGCCAGACCGAGAGGGCCAGCAGCCAGGAGACGAGGAGCCCCGAGACCAGCACCGACTCCGGGAACGGCGAGCTCAGCCCCGAGGCGGTCCGTTCCGCGCCCAGCTCCCGCCAGAGCAGCAGCGTCGCGGCCGTGCAGGCCCCGCCCAGCGCGAGAGGCACCAGGAAGGCTCCTCCCCGGAGCGTCCTGCTCGCGCCCGTCCGGACCGCCGGAAAGAGCGCTCTGTCGGCAAGACTCTGCATGGGTACGTTGGCGTTTCTTGACGGAACCGTCAACAACTTGTTCCGGAGTCCAAGCATGATATGTCACCCGGGAGGCTGAGGGAAGGGCTTTTTGCGTACATTGCCTCGGGGCGGGTTTTCTGCGACGCTCCCCGGCAGTCCAACAGGAGGTCCCGATGACGCGTCTCACCGTCCTCTGTCTGGCCGCCGCCTTCCTGCCGCTCCCCCTGCTGGCGCGTGATCCCCTGGCGCACACCTACTCGATCGTGGCCCGCGACCCGGCGACGGGCGACTTCGGCGTCGCGGTGCAGAGCCACTGGTTCCAGGTCGGGCCGACCGTGCCGTGGGCCGAGGCGGGCGTGGGGGCGGTCGCCACGCAGTCGTTCGTCCGCATCGACTACGGGCCGCTCGGCCTGAAGCTGATGAAAGAGGGGAAATCGGCGCAGGAGGCGCTGGACGCCCTGCTCGCCAAAGACCCCGAGAAGGACGTGCGGCAGGTCGCCATGGTGGACCGCCAGGGGCGGGTCGCGGCCTGGACCGGCCCCAAGTGCATCCACGCCGCCGGGCACCAGACCGGGGCCGCGTACTCGGTGCAGGCGAACCTGATGGACAAGCCGACCGTCTGGCCGGCCATGGCCCGCGCCTTCGAGAGCGCCAAGGGGGACCTCGCCGACCGCATGCTGGCGGCGCTGGACGCCGCCGAGGCCGAGGGCGGCGACATCCGCGGCCGGCAGAGCGCGGCGCTGCTCATCGTCCGCGCCCAGCCGACCGGCGAGCCGTGGCGCGACAAGCTGGTCGACCTGCGGGTGGACGACAACCCGCAGCCGCTGGTGGAGCTGCGGCGGCTGCTTGCGCTGCACCGCGCCTACGAGGAGATGAACCAGGGGGATGAGGCGGTGGCGAAAAACGACTTCCCGGCGGCGCTGCGGCACTATACGAAAGCCAGCGAGCTCGCCCCGGAGATCGCCGAGCTCCCCTTCTGGCAGGCGGTAGCGCTCTTTGTGGCCGGTCAGGAGGACAAGGCCCTTGCCATCTTCCGCGACGTCTTCGCCCGCGAGGAGCGCTGGGCCCGGCTGGTCCCCCGCCTTCCCGCCTCGGGCCTGCTGCCGGATGACCCGAAGAAGATCGAGAAGATCCTCGCCGTCGCCCCGCCCGGCTCCCGGCCGCCGTCTTAGCCCTCGGTCACCACCCCTCCTCCTCGAAGAAGGGCATGGCTGCCGCCTCCGGGCGGGCGAGGTCGGCGGCCAGGGCGGCGATGCCGGGTTCTCCCTTATAGAGGCTGTCGGGCGATTCGACGCCGCGGGCGACCTCACGGGCCGCGCGGTTGGCGAGGAGGCGGGCGCGCTCCAGCCACTCCGGGCCGCCGCCGTGCCGCGCGAGATGGAGGAGGGACCAGGCGCGGCCGGCCAGGCCGCAGCAGAGGCTCCAGTTGCGGTCGGATGCCTCCCAGGCGTTCCAGGCCGCCCCTTCGGCGAGCTGGCGGTAGCGGGGCTCCCCCAGCATCTCCGCGGCGAGGGTGCCGAGGAAGACGAAACCCCGCGCTGCCGTTGCACCAGCCGGGCATGCTGAGGGACCCGTCCGGCGCGCCGGGCCAGCGCCAGCGCAACCCTCTCCCCCAGGGACGCGCCTGCTCCGCAAGGCCGGCGAGCCGCTCTTCGAGACGGGCGGGCAAGGGCGTGTCCGCCGAGCGGCACCAGCGGAGCGCGGCATAGACGTGGCCGGCCCAGCCGTGCGCCACCCCCAGGCCGGCCGGCCGCCGCGGGTCCGCCACCGGAGGCAGCCGGTCGAGCTCGCGCCACAGGCCGCGCAGGACCTCCTCGCCCCAGGCGGTCAGCTCGGCGCGCGGGCCGGCAGGGTCCGGCCGGAGCGTGTCGCGCAGCAGGGAGCCGGCCAGGAGGAAGCCCGAACGGCCGAAGCCGAGGTCGATCTGGGGACAGGGCCGCCGCGCTTCGGCCAGGAAGGCCCGGACGGCCGCAGCCTGAATGCCGGACACGCCGAGGGCATGGGCGACCAGGGCGCGGACCGCGTGGACCCCGGCAGCGGTGTGGTAGACGGAATTCTCCCCCACGGTCCCGGAGTCGATCCCGATCTCCGGGTTGTAGAAGGCATCCTCCGAGCCGGAAGCTGCAGCAGCCCTCTCCGCCCAGATGTCAGCCAGGGCGAGGAGAGACGCGTCCTCCCGGGACAGCGCGATCCGGTAGACCGCACAGGCGACCCCCGCGGCCCCATACATGACCGACGCGGTCGGCGCCCTGGGGAGCCCGGCGACGAAGAGCGAGCCCCCCTCACCCGCGCGCTCCAGGAAGCGGTCGAGCAGGTCTTCGGCCTCGCGGCTTTCGGACGCCGGACCCCGGACAGGGACGGGCAGGACCTCCACCTCCGCGAGCGCGGAGGCCAGATCGGCCAGGGAAGAGAACCGCTCCTCGGGCACCTTGCGCAGGGCGCGCGCCAGGACCGCCTCCACCTCCGGCCAGGGCTCCGCGCCGCGCTCCGCGAAGTGGAGAGGCGGCTCTTCGGCGATCTGCCGCTGCATCTCCTGCCGTTCGAGGGAGAAGTCGCGGTAGTGGGCACCGGTCAGAAGCAGGTAGAGGAGAGCCGCCACCGCGTGCTGCTCCCCAGCCGTGGAGGCTGCCGGGTACGGCCGGTCCGCCCGCACCGCCGCGGCATACTCGGGCTCGTAGAAGAAGGCCACGCCCGCGCGCCCGGGCCGGGCGATCTCCGCGGCGCCGCCGTCCCAGAGCGAGTACCCGAAGTCGAGCAGCCGCACGGCGCCGTCCCGTCCCACCAGGACATTGCGCGGGTGGACGTCGCCGTGGACCACCCCCCTCTCGTGGAGCCGCGCATAGGCCGCGGCGATCCCCCGGCAGAGCGCCAGCAACCCGGGCCGGCCGGCCTCGCCGCGCTGGCGCAGCTCCAGGGCGGCGGTTGCGGCGTCGACGCCGAGGCACCACTCGAGCACGATCCAACGCCGGCCGTCGAGCTCTCCGGCCGCGAGGAGGCGGGGGGTCCCTTCCCCACCGAGGTGCGCCAGGATCGCCTCCTCCCGGGCAAAGAGCTCCGCGCGCCGGCCTGCCGCGGCCGGGCGCTCGATCTTGAGGGCCGCGAGCCCGGCCGGCCTTCGCACCTGGTAGAGCTCGGTGTCCTCCAGCCCCTGCACGCACTCGAAAACCTCATACCCGGCGACCTCCTCCCCCGGCGCCAGCGCGGGATGGACGCCCGCCGCCTCGTCGCTCCCCTCGGGGACCAGGAACCCGGAATCGAGGAGACGCTGCAGAAGCGGGAAGGCCTCCTCCAGCGTGGATTCGGGGTCGGCCTCGCGCGCGCGGCTGAAGTGGATCACCGCCTCGACGATCGTCCGCGGCGTACGGAACTGCTCCAGCAGCTCGGCCGAGCGCGCGTCGAGGATGCGGGAGGGCGTCCGCGAGCGCGGATGGGTGACCGCGACGTCCCCTTCGTCATGCTCGAAGCGGGCGCGCACCTCCTCCGGCAGGTCGACAACCGGCACCAGGAGCAGGTCCGGAGACAGCACCAGGGGGTCGGTGATGGCCATCGTGGATCAGCCCTTCCAGAGGAGCGCACCCGGCGTCCAGGTCGCGGTGTCGACCCCTTCCAGGCGCACGCGCTCCAGGGCGAAGCGCCAGGGCTCGGCGGCGGGATCAACGCTTGTATCGGCGGACTGGACGCGGGCGGCCAGCAGCGCCCGCGCCAGCCGGTGGGTCAGCCAGAGCCGCCAGCTCTCCCCCTCGCTCCAGGTCCTCTGCGACCGCGGCGGGTCCACACCCCAGGAGAGGAGGCCTCCGCCGCCAATCTCGGAGGTGAAGGGAACGCCGTGGGCCGGGGCTCCCGCGAGCCGCCCGGCGAGGGTCTCCGCCGCCGCGGCGAGACGCTCGAAGCTCGGGAAATAGGCGACGATCTTGTCCGGGCGGAGCAGCCCGGCCGCATCCGCGCCGACCTTGAACTGATCGGCACGCGCCGCGGTGAGGGCCTCCAGAATCTCCCCGAAGGACGCGGCCAGGGCCTCGGGCACCGGGCTGACATAGAGCTTCCAGGTGGGTCCCTCCGCAGCGGAGGATGCGGCGGGACCGGCGGCCCGCCGGGCGCGCGCGCGCCAGCTCAGCCACCCCTCGACCGGGGCCGTCCGCGACCAGCTCCGGTCGAGAAGCCGGCGGGCCCCTCCCCCAGGCGCAATCCCCAGGTGCGCCTCGACCGCCTCGGCCGCGGGCAGGAGCCGCTTCCAGGCCGGGGTCAGGGGCCGGCGGTGGAAGCAGTAGAGGCGCCAGGAGAGGAGCAGCGGATCGTCCACGGCGAGCGCCTGGCCGTAGCGGAGCGCCGCGAGAGACAGCTCCGCGAGCCGGCCGCTCCCGCCAGAGGTCGCGGACCGCGCCGCGCCCTCGGCAAGGAGCTCGAAGGCCGCCGCGCCGGACAGGAAGGCCCCCCCGCTCTCCACCTCCAGCACGCCGTCGGCGACCAGCCGGCCGACGACGGTCCGCAAGGCCGCCGCGCCCAGTTGGGAGCAGACGTAGGAAGGAAGGGGGCCCGGCTCACGCAGGGTGAGGAAGAGGAGCGCCGTGTCGCGGTCCACCGACTTGAGGCCCAGACCGCTGCCGCTGCTGCCGTCACCGGGCCGCAACACGCCATAGAAACCAGGCTCTCGCGCCAGGTCCGCCAGCGCCCGGCGCTCCTCTCGTGGAAGGCGGTCAAACAAAACAAGCTCGAAGCGGGGATTTGCCCGGAAGTCGCGCGTCAGGATATCCACCGCCCGCTAGATCTCCAGAAGAGCTCCGCCGATCGTTACTGCCGGGACTCGGCTTGCACAGCAGCACGAAGCCGCTGCCGCAGGTCGTCCAACTGGGAGCCGCCCGGGCTGCCCAGCCACTCGTCCCCGGTGCTCCGGCACGGGCAGCAGGGTGTGTCGATACCCTCGTCCGGGCCGACCTGCACCGATAGATCTCTCGACTTGAAGCTCATTGTGTCCTCCTTTGTCTCCTTGTCACTGATGTCCTCGTGGGAAGCGCACGGGCCTCGTCCCAGGCCCCACCCGGGCGAAGGGGACGGAAACGAGGTCGATGCCGCGGTTACCATGAAGTATTATATATTAAAATCCGCCGAACGTGAGCATCCAGACATCTCCCTCGGCCGGCTTCTGCACGACGTAGAGGGTCCGATCGTCCGGGCTCACGTCGAAGGCCGTCAAGGTCGACGACTCCGGCGGCGCGTACAGCTCGCGCCGGCGTCCTGCCGCACCCCGTCCTCCTGTGGGCACGTCGAGCGCGAAGATCCTGCCCTCGTCCGTGAACAGGATCCTCTGTCCCTGGCTCGTCCAGGCCGGCAGCGTGCCGCGGCCGGCCAGCCGCTGGAACTCGCGGGTGGCGAGCGAGAAGGTGAAGATGCCGCGGCCCTGGACCTCTCCGAGGAGCTGTCCGCTGTCGGGAGACCACGAGCTGGGGAAGAAGGTCGTGCCGGGGATCGGCGAGGGGAGCGACTCCGGGATCCGCTGCTCCATTGGCAGCGCAAGGTCGATGAGGGCCGCATTGAGGAAGTTGACAGTACAGGCGAGCCAGAGGCCGTCCGGAGAGGCGAGAGGATTGTGGATCGGCTCGCCGCGGTTGGCGGCGACCGGCTCCGGGCGGCCGGTGCCGTCGCGCCGGACTGCCCAGGCGCCGAAGCGGCCCCCCCGGTCCGAGAAGAAGACGATCCGGCCGTCGGGCAGCCAACCTGGCCCGCGGTTGCGATAGGCGTCCTGGGTGAGCTGGCGGAGGCCGCTGCCGTCCGGCCGGACGACGAACAGCTCCTCGTGTGGGGGCAGGGTGCTGAAGACGATCCACTGGCCGTCCGGAGAAGCCTTGCCGAACGCGATCGGAAGCGCTTTCCGGACGACAGGCTGCGGCCGTCCCACGACGCGGGGACCCGCCGGGTCCAGGGCGATCCGTTCCAGGCTCCGCGCCGTGTTGCGGACCGCGAAGAGGATCCGCCGGCCGTCCTGGCTGATGCTCAGTGGACCGCTCCAAGGCGAAGGGGTGGTGATCGCTTCAGGCTTCCCCTGCACCTGGCCGCTCCGCTCGTCGATCCGGATCCGCCAGAGGTTCATGCTGCCGCTGCGGTCGCTGGCGAAATAGAGCCAGCGCCCATCGGGCGACCAGACCGGGCTCCAGTTGATGAAGTCGTCCGCAATAGCTTCCACGGGCTCGCCGCCGGAAGCTGAAATGGTCCAGAGGACCCGGCCCGTGCTCCCGGGACGGAGGCTCCAGTACGCGATGCGCTTTCCACTGGGCGACCAGCTCGGCTGCATGCCGTCGCGCTCGACGAGGAGCCGTTTGAGCCCGGTCGCCACCTCGACGCGCCAGATGTGGCTGCGGGAGATCCGTCCGCCCGGATCGTCGACCGGCTCGGAGGTGAACAGGATCTCCCGGCCGTCCGGAGACCAGGCCGGGTTGTAGCCGAAGCCGGTGAGGCGGCTCACCTCCTCACCGTTCGGCCCCATAAGAAAGATGCCGCCGCCGGCGCGGTCCGAGCGGAAGGCGATCCGCTTGCCGTCGGGCGACCAGGCGGGCTGCGTGTCGTCGTACGGGGAGCCCGCGGTCAGGTCGACCGGAATGGCTTCCGCGGCGACGCGTTGCCGGTAGATGTTCGTATCGCCCTCGATCGACCGGGCGTAGACGAAGAAATCGCCCTGCGGAGAGAGGCTGGGGAACGACTCGACCCCCGGCTGGTTGGTCAGGCGGATGACGCCCATTTCGGGCGCGGCACGAGGAGGCGTGATCTCCCCCCAGAGGGAGAGATAGACGCCGGCGAGCACCACCGCGAGGGCGAGGGCCAGCCCGGCCGCACGCCGCAGGGTGCGGCCCCGCGGCAGCCACGACGGCGCAGGAAAGGCGCCGGTGTCCGGCCCCGTCAGGCGGCGCAGGTCGGCGAGCAAGCTCTCCGCGTCGGGGTAACGGCTCTCCGGATCGCGCGCCAGCAGGCGGACGACGATCCGCTCCAGCTCCGGCGGTGCTTCGGGACAGGCGCGGGAGAGCGGTGCCGGCCGGGACGTGAGGATCGCATGGAGCACCATCAGGTCGCGCTCGCCGGTGAACGGCCGGCGGCCGGCCAGCATCTCGTAGAGGACTACGCCCAGGGACCAGAGGTCGGTGCGCGGGTCCACCTCCTCGCCGCGCACCTGCTCGGGCGCCATGTAGGCCGGCGTGCCCACGGCGCCCGTGGGATGGGACTCCGTGCCGCTGCCCGCAGGCC
The DNA here is from genome assembly GCA_963842525.1 of uncultured Holophagales bacterium. Classification (GTDB taxonomy): domain Bacteria; phylum Acidobacteriota; class Thermoanaerobaculia; order Multivoradales; family UBA5704; genus UBA5704. Next base: position 240,555 of record CAWJGT010000003.1, on the reverse strand, counting down.
CGGCCAGCCGGGCAACCCCGAAATCGAGGATCTTGACCACCCCGTCGGCGGTGATCATCAGGTTCGCCGGCTTGACGTCGCAGTGCACGATCCCCTGCCGGTGCGCCTTGGCCAGGCCCTTGGCGACCTGCAGGGCGATGTCCACGGCGCCGTCGACGGAGAGGGGGCCGCGCGCGATCCGCGCCTTGAGCGTCTCGCCCTCGTAGGAGGGCATGGCGAGGTAGACCTGGCAGTTCTCGGTCTCGCCGACGTCGTAGATCGTGCAGATGTTGGGGTGGTCGAGCGACGACGCGGCCTGGGCCTCCTGGAGGAAGCGGGCCTTGGCCGCCGGGTCGCGCGTCAGCTCGGGCGCCAGCAGCTTGAGGGCGACCTTGCGGCCGAGGCGGGTGTCCTCGGCCAGCCAGACGACTCCCATCCCCCCGCTGCCGAGCGCGTCGAGGATCTCGTAGCGGGAGAAGGTGCTGCCGATCAATGAGCCAGTGTCCCGGACGGAAGTAGAGCGCTCCGGCGCGGGCGGCTACCGCGCCTCAAGAGCCGCGCGGAGCTGGCGCTTCAGCAGCGCGAGCCCAGCCTGCCTCTCGGAGTCGTCCCCGGGGTGCGGACAGTCGTCGGTGGGTGCGTTGGAGCCCCGGCAGGGCGGAACGCGACCCGGCTGCGGACGGGGCCGCGGTCTTGGCGCTTCCTGGGGCTGTTCCGGGGGCGGATCTGCCGACACCCGGCAGGTGCAGGGAAACAGGCGCAAGCCGTCGGCCGGCAAGACAGCGGCCGTGAGGTCACGGATCTGGAAGCGCAAAGCTCCACCTCCTCGAAAGCCAACAGAAGAAATGAATCGCGAGGAAAGTATAGCCTACGGCAGCGTCAGCAATCCGATGTCCCCCTGCTCGCTCACCTGCACGAGATAGAGCGACCGGCCGTCGGGGGCCACGCCGAGCCGCTTGAAGGCGGAGCCCCGGGGCGGCGCCAGCACCCGGGTCGTCCGACGCGTCGCGACCTCCAGCATCCAGACCTCCCCGTCACGCAGGAAGGCCAGCGACCGGCCGTCCGGCAGCCAGGCCACCTCCTCACCCGTCTCCGGCAGCACCTCGCGGCGGCCGGTGGCGAAGGAGAAGAGGACGATCCGCGACGCGCGGTCGAAGCCGGCCAGGCGCCGGCCGTCGGCCGACCAGGAGCTGACCGCGAAATCGTCCGCCTCGTCCAGGGGGAGGAGGGGCCGCGGCTCGCTTGCGGCGGAGCCCGCCTCCGCGAGGTCGATCACATACGGACCGCGGAACTCCAGCGCGCAGATCAGCCGCCGGCCGTCCGGAGACCAGATCGGATCGAAGAGCTGCCGGCCGGGGATGCGCGTGAGCTGCTCGGCCTCGCCGCCGTCCACGTGAAGGGCCCACGCCTCGTACTTGCCGCCGCGGTCGGAGTAGAAGAGGATGCGTTGCCCGTCGGGCGACCAGCGGGGCATGCGGTCGCGCCAGGCGTCGTCGGTGAGCTGGCGCAGGCCGCCTCCGTCCACGCGGACGAGGAAGAGGTCCTCCTGCGGCGCAGAGATGTCGAAGACGATCCACCGCCCGTCCGGCGAGACGTCGCCCGAGCGGACCGCGCGGGTCCACTGGCTCACCGGCTGGAGCGGTCCGGCCGCCTGCCGGCTCTGCGGGTCGAAAGCCACCCGCACGAGCTGCGACCTCTCCGACTCGCCGGCAAAAGCGATGCGGCGGCCGTCCCGCGTCAGGCTGGGCAGGACGCTCGCGGTGTTCGGGGCCATCACCGCCTCCGGCTCTCCCCGGACGCGGCCCGATTCCTCGTCGATCGCCACCCGCCAGAGATTCATGCTGCCGCCTCGGTCGCTGGCGAAGTAGAGCCAGACGCCGTCGGGCGACCAGACCGGGCTCCAGTTGAGGGCTCCGTCGTCGAGGACCAGGACCGGCTCGCCCCTGGCCTCCGCCTCCTCCGCATCGTCGACCGCAACGGTCCAGAGTGCCCGCCGCGCCGAATCGCCGGAGAGCCCCCAGAAGGCGATCCGCCGGCCCCGGGGCGACCAGCTCGGCTGCACGCCGTCCTCTGTGTCCACGAGCCGCCGCGTCCCGGTGGCCACCTCGATGCGCCAGATCCGGCTGCGCGCGAGCCGCCCACGGGGATGGGCGATCCCCTCGGTCGCGCAGGCGATCTCCTGGCCATTCGGCGACCAGGCGGGGTTGAAGCAGGCGTCGGCGAGACGGCGGACGGACTCGCCCGTGGCCCCCATGAGGAAGAGGCCGCCTCCCTCCCGCTCGGAGCGGAAGGCGATCTGCTGGCCGTCCGGCGAGACGGCGGGCTGGGTGTCGTCCCAGGGCGAGCCCTCGGTGAGGTTGAGCGGATTGTCGCCGCCCATCCGCTGCCAGAAGATGTCCAGATCCCCTCCGTCGGGGGCCACATAGACGAAGAACTCGCCTCCGGGCGCCAGGCTGGGGAACGTCTCGCGGCCCTCTCCATGCGTGAGCGGCGTGAAGGTCGCCGCCAGCACCGGGCCGCCCTGCTTCCGCGGGCCGAAGCTCCAAAGCAGCAGGCCGGCGGCCGTTACGAAGGCCGCCACCGCTCCCGCTTGCATAGCGGTCCGCCACAAGCGCCGCCGCCGCGGCACGGGCGCCTGGAGCCGGCGCCCCGAGACCGTCTCGGGACCGCGCAGCGCCCGCAGGGCGGCGACGGCGCTCTCCCCGTCGGGATAGCGGCCGGCAGGGTCCTTGGCCAGCAGGCGGGCGAGGATCCGGTCGAGCTCCGTCGGAGCCTCGGGCCGCAGGCGCGAGACCGGCTCCGGCTCGGCCCGCTGGATCGCCGCGAGCACCGCCTGCAGCGTGTCGCCGGAGAAGGGCTTGCTCCCGGTCACCATTTCATAGAGGACCACGCCGAGCGACCAGAGGTCGGAGCGTGCGTCCACCTCCTCGCCCCGCGCCTGCTCCGGCGACATGTAGGCCAGGGTGCCCCCGGCAGCGGTCCCGCGGGTGATGCGCGCGGCGCCGTCCAGCTTGGCGAGGCCGAAGTCGAGCACCTTGACCACCCCGTCCGTGGTGAGCATGAGGTTTGCCGGCTTGACGTCGCGGTGCACGATGCCTTGGCGATGGGCGCGGGCGAGCCCCTGGCCCGCCTGGATCGCGATGGCGAGCGCCTGATCGACCGGCAGCGGGCCCCGTTCGAGCCGCTCGCGCAGGGTTTCTCCCTCGTAGCAGGGCATGGCGAGGAAGACCCGCCCCTCCTCGTCCTCGCCCACCTCGTGGATCGTACAGAGATTGGGATGGTCGAGCGCCGAGGCGGCCCGCGCCTCGCGCAGGAAGCGCGCCTTGGACTCGGGATCGCGGCTCAGCTCGGGAGCGAGGAACTTGAGCGCCACGGACCGGCCGAGCAGGGTGTCCTCGGCGCGATAGACGACGGCCGTGCCGCCGCTGCCGATCTTTTCGAGCAGGCGGTAGGACGGCGCGCCGTGGAGAGCCGGGTCCGCCGGGCGATCCGGGGAGCTCCGCTGCCGGACCAGGCGCTGCTCCGGCGCGCGGGACACGGGGATCTCCAGCAAGGTCGGCTGTAAATCGGGCTGCAGATCGGGCCGTGAGCCGGACTGCGGAGCGACCGCCGCGCCGGCTGCCACCGCACGCAGGTCGGCCTCCATCGTCCGGGCATCGGGATAGCGGTCGTCCGGCCGCCGCGCCAGGGCGCGCAGGACGACCGCCTCGAGCCCCGCGGGCAGGGAGGCACGGTTCGGCAAAGGGTCGGGCCGCAGGTGGAGCATGGCCTCGGCCCTCTCCCGCTCGTCGAGACCGCGGAACGGGAGCACCCCGGCCAGCATGCGGTAGAGAATGATGCCGAGGGCCCAGACATCGGTCCGCGGGTCGGGAGGAGCGCCGAGGAGCCTCTCGGGCGGCCGGTAGGGGGCGGCGGCCCCGGGATGCGCCGCGGCGTCGGCCAGCTCGCCGAGGCCGAAGGCGGTGATCCTGGCTTCGCCCTCGGGCGTCAAGAGAACGAGGTCGGGCTGCAGGTCGCCATGGACGATCCCGGCGGCGTGCGCCTCGGCGAGGCCGGCGGCGATCTGCGCGGCCAGCCCGACAGCCTCGTCCCGGGCCAGGGAACCGTGCGCGAGGCGGCTCTCCAGGGTCTCGGGCTCCCCCGCGGCGGGTGCCAGGGCGAGGCACAGATCGCCGCCGGCCGCGCCGACCTCTTCGAGACGAGCGATGTGGGGGTGGCCCAGCGAAGAGGCCGCGAGAGCCGCGCGCCGGAAACGCGCCAGCGCTTCGACGCCCTCCCGGTCGGGCGTCAGGAGCTGGACGAGCGCCGGGCGCCCGTTCGCCAGATCCTGCGCCCGGCATAGAGGTGAATCCCCGGCCGCGAGGCGGCCGACGATTTCGAAGCGAGGGAGAGCACCGGCGGTGGTCAACTCATCTATGGTGGCAGGCCGGGCCGTTCTATTTCGGCTTTCGGAGCTCCCGCTTGTGCTGCTCGAGCTCCTCGAGAGCGTCGCGCAGGTGGCGTTCGAGCTCCTCGGCCTCCTCCAGCGACTGCGGGCGGCAAGCGGCCTCCAGCGCATTCTCCTGCTCCTCGACCTGCGCCAGCGCCTGGAGGAGCTGCTGCTTGAGCAGGACCAGGCCCTCCAGGGCAGCCCGCGGATCCGCCGCCGCGCCTGCCGACGCCGTGCCGCAGAACTGCACCCCCGCCGAGGCTGTCCCGCAGAACGCTGCCCCCGCCGACGCCGTACCGCAGAACCCCGCGCCCGCCGAGGCTGTGCCGCAGAATCCGGCTCCCGCCGAGGCAGTTCCGCAGAAGCCTGCGGCACCCGCGGAAGCCGTGCCGCAGAACCCGGCGCCCGCCGAGGCAGTGCCACAGAACTGGCCGGGCGCCGAGGCCTCCAGGCAGCCCTCCTTGCCCTTGCCGACGCCCGGCGGAATGAGGTTGATCATCAGGTCCTTGAGCTTGAAAGCCATGTCTCACCTCGCGCGGGGGAGGTCCCCCGGGTCTGATAGGCCAGCCGGCACATATTCTTCCTGCCGGCACCCTCCGGTTGTGTCCGCCCCCGCCTGCGGAAGGCGGCTCGACACACTGCTTCTGTTGAAGACACAAGCATAGCAGAGGGTTGGGCCGGGAGCGCTGGAGGGAGGCCCTAATTCTTCGTCAGCAGCCAGATGTCCCCTTCGTCGGACGCGCGCAGACAGTACAGACTCCGGTCATCCGGGCTGACCGTGACCCGGGAGAAGGTCAGGCCCGCGGGAGGTGCCAGGACCTCGCGATGCTGCCGCGTGGCGAGGTCGTACAGATGGATCCGCCCGCCATCGATGTAGAGCAGGCGGCGGCTGTCTTGCAGCCAGACTGGGGCGGTGCCGCTGGCGACCATCTCCTGATAGCGGCCGGTGGCGAAGGAATAGCCGACGATGCGCGTCAGCGGCGAGCCGTCCTCCTTCTGGGCGGGACCTGTCAGCCAGGCCCCGTCCGGCGACCAGGTCTCCGGGCCAAAGCTCCCCCGGCCGAGGGCCGGCAGAGGCTGCGGCCGGCGCCGGTCCGGTGGGGCCGTGAGGTTGAACACGGCCACCTCGGTATAGCCCAGACCGCACGCCAGACGCCTGCCGTCGGGTGACAGGACGGGGGTGAGGAGGCTGGTGCCTGGAATCGACAACACGCGCTCCAGGCTGCTGCCGTCCGGGCGGATCCACCAGACCTCGTAGTCTTTTCCTCCGCGATTGGAGTAGAAGACGATGCGGGTGCCGTCCGGCGACCAGCGCGGGATGCGGTCCTTGTGGATGTCGTTGGTGAGCTGGCGGGTGAGGCCGCCGGGATCGATGACGAACAGATCCTCCTGCGGCTCGGAGGTGTCGTAGACCACCGACTGGCCGTCGGGTGACACCTCGCCGAAGCGCACAAGGCGCGTCCCCTGGGTGACCGGCACCGGACTGCCGACTGCCTTGCCGGCCACCGGGTCGAAGTCGATCCGCTCCAGGTTGCTCCGCCCCTCGTTGGTGGCGTAGGCGATGTGCCGGCCGTCGCGCGACACGCTCAGGAAGCCGTTATCGGGGGACGGCGCGGAGATCTGCTCGATCTCTCCCTCGGCCCGTCCGGTCCGCTGGCTGATCCGCACCCGGGCCAGGTTCATGCTGCCGTTCCGGTCGCTGACGAAGTAGAGCCAACGGCCGTCGGCGGACCACACCGGGTTCCAGTAGAAGTAGTCGTCGTCGGGGCTCACCCGCACGGGCTCCCCGCCCTCGGCTCCGATCGTCCACAGAGCCCGCCGGGTGGTCCCGCCGGGGAGCCCCCAGAAGGCGATACGACGGCCGTCCGGCGACCAGCTCGGCTGCACGGCGTCGCCGCTGTAGATCTTCCGTTTTGCCTGGGTCGACACGTCGACCCGCCAGAGCTCGCTCTTCGACGACCTCCTCCAGGGGGTGCTGATCGCCTCCGTGGCGAAGACGATCTCCTTGCTGTTGGGCGACCAGGCCGGGTTGTAGCCGGCGTCGGTGAGGCGGCGCGGCGATTCGCCGGTGCTCCCCATGAGGAAGAGGCCGCCGCCGTCGCGCTCCGAGCGGAAGGCGATCTGCTGCCCGTCCGGGGAGAAAGCGGGCTGCGTGTCGGCCGCCGGGGAGCCCGCTGTCAGGTTGCGCGGATTGCCGCCTCCGACCCGCTGCCAGAAGATGTCCTGGTCGCCGTCCGATACGGCCACGTAGACCAGGGCATCGCCGCCGGGCGACAGGCTGGGATAGGACTCCCGCCCTTCCAGCTCGGTCAGGTGCCGGGACTTGAAGTGCGGCCGCTCCTCCGGCCGCAGCAGGAACCAGCCGGCCGCGAGGAAGGCCAGGGCCGCGGCGCCGCCCAAGGCCACCTTGACCCAGCCCGGCATCCCCCGCCGGCGCACCGCCGGCAGCGACTGGATGGTGGCGCCCGCCGTGGAGCCGGAGAGCACCTTGAAGTCCGCCACCGCCGCCTCGGCCGTGGGATAGCGGTCCGCGGTGTCCTTGGCCAGGAGGCCGCCGAGGACGCGCTCGAGCTCGGGCGGCGCTTCCGGGCGGAGCTCGCGCAACGGCCTGGGCTCCTCGGTGAGCAGCGAATAGATGATGGCCTGATCGGTGTCCCCCCCGAACGGGGTGACGCCGGTGAGCATCTCGTAGAGGACCACGCCGAGCGACCAGAGGTCGGTGCGGTGGTCCACCTCGCCGCGCGCCTGCTCGGGCGACATGTAGGACGGCGTTCCCAGGCAGAAGCCGGCGCGGGTCAGCCCGGCGGCGCCCGCCAGCTTGGCGAGGCCGAAGTCGAGGATCTTCACGATCCCGTCGCCGGTGACCATGATGTTGGCCGGCTTGATGTCGCGGTGGACGATCCCCTGGCGGTGCGCCTTGGCCAGCCCTTGCGCGATCTGCTTGCCGATGTCGATCGCCTCGGGGACGGGCAGCGGCCCGCGCTCGATCCGGCGCTTGAGCGTCTCGCCGTCGTAGCAGCTCATGGCGAGGAAGAGCTGGCCGTCCTCGGTCTCGCCCACCTCGTGGATGGTGCAGATGTTGGGATGGTCGAGCGCGGAGGCGGCGCGCGCCTCCTGGAGGAAGCGCGCCTTGGCCACCGGGTCGCGGGTCAGCTCCGCCGGCAGGAACTTGAGCGCCACGGTCCGCTGCAGGCGGGTGTCCTCGGCCTTGTAGACGACTCCCATGCCGCCGCCGCCCAGGCTCTCGCGGATCTCGTAGTGGTCGACCGTGCGGCCGATCAGGCCGGAGGGCAGCCGGGCATCGGTCCGCGGCGCACCGGGGACGACCGAGCGGAAACCGCTGCCGCTCCCCTCGACACGGGTCTGGCTCGCGTTGAACGAGCCGCCGGATGCGCGGCGGCGCGGCAGGGCACCCGTCCCCACCAGGGTCTGCAAGGCCACCTGGAGCTTCTCCCATGCCCGGAAAGCGGTCCTCCGGCCGGAAGGCCAGCGCCCGGTCCAGGAGGCGGCCGAGCTCGCGCGACAGCTCCCCGCCGAGGGCGTCGAGCGGCGGCAGCGGCTCGGGGATCTCGCCTGCCTCGCGGAACGGCAGCCGGCCGGCGATCATCCGGTAGAGGAGGACCCCGAGAGCCCAGACGTCCGACCGGGCGTCGCCGGGCCGGCCGCGCCGCTGCTCGGGCGAACGCCACGGCGACATCTCCAGGGCGTCCCCCGCTTCAGACCCGCCGGGCTCGGGATCGGCGAGGGCGGCAAGGCCGAAGTCGAGGACCTTCACCCGTCCGCCGGGCGCCAGCAGGACGCTGGCCGGCGCGAGCCGGCGGTGGGCGAGGCCGCGCTCGTGCGCCTCGGCGAGGCCGGCCGCGACCTGCGAGGCGATCTCGAAGGCGTCCTGCGGGTTCAGGGGGTCGCGCCGAAGCCGCTCCTCCAGCGTCTCCCCTTCGATCCAGGCCATGGCGAGGAAGGCCCGCCCGTCCGCGCTGCCGGCATCCTCGACGGCGCAGATGTTGGGGTGGTCGAGCGCCGCCGCGAGCTCGATCTCGCCCGAGGCGAGGGGATCCCGGGAGCCGTTCTGCCGCGGCACCAGGCGCAGAAGGACGAGCCGCCCACGGCGCAGGTCGCGCGCCTTCCAGGCGGTCTCCCCGTCCCCGAGGCGTTCGAGAAGCTCGTAATGGGAGATGGTGCTGCCGATCAACCGGGACTCTCCGAGCAGCCGCGGAGGCCTCTCGTCATGGTGGCGCTGAGTGTCTCAGCCTGCTCCGGCAGGCGCATATGGCGACCTTGGCAAACCCTTGCCCGAACTATAGCAGAACCAGGCCGCCGCCCCGCGGGGGCTTCTGCTACCATGACTCTTATCCCGGGAGCCGCGATCATGCCGTGCAAACCGTTCTCTCTCCTGATTCTCGTCCTCTTCCCCTTCCTGGTGTCCTTCGGCGCCGGCGCCCAGGAGCCGGAGACGACCGGGCCCGAGACCTTCTACGAATCGATCGACGTCGAGGTTGTCAACCTGGAGGTCTTCGTCACCGACCGGCAGGGGAACCGCGTCACCGGCCTGACCCAGAACGACTTCGAGGTCCTCGAGAACGGCAAGCCGGTGGAGGTCACCAACTTCTTCGCCGTCGCCAGAGAGGCCGCCGCTCCCGCGGTGGCCGGACCGACCGGCCCGATCGGAACGATCGGTCCGACCCAAGCGCCAGCCGCGCCCCCGGCCCCGATCGAGGACGAGCAGCGGCTCCACCTGGCCCTGCTCTTCGACAACCTGAGCCTCACGGCGCCGGCGCGCAACCGGCTCCTCAAGTCGTTGCGCGAGGAAGTGATCCCGCGGCTGCGGCCGGGCGACCTCGCCCTGGTCGGGACCTACGAAGGCTCGAACGTCGACCTGGTGCAGGAGCTCACGGACGACCGGGCAGCGCTGCTCGCGGCCCTCGACGAGGTGGCCAAGGGGGCGCCGCGCGGCGTCGAGCGGGCCATGGACAAGCGGCGGCTCCTCCTGGACATCGAGAGCGCCGGCGCGGGGTCCGGCGGCGCCGACAACGGGTCGGATGCTTCCGTCAAGGTCGCCGAGAGCCTCTACGCGGGGATCCGCCTCTACGCCCAGCAGCGCTACAACGAGACGCGGGCCACCCTGGAAGCCCTGACCCGCTTCACCGATGCCCTGGCCGGCCTGCCCGGCCGCAAGGCCCTCCTCTACGTGGGCGGCGGCCTGTCGCAGCGGCCGGGAGAAACGTTCTTCCAGGCCTACCAGAACAAGTTCCCCGAGGTCAGCCGGCAGGCCGGCGCCTCGCCGCTCGACAGCTTCCAGAACGACCTGACCCGGTTCTTCGGCCAGATGGTCGAGCACGCCAACGGCAACCGGGTCACCATCTACACCCTGGGCGCCACCGAGGAGCTGGCCGGGCTCTCGGCCGAATCCGGCGGAATGTTCGCCTGGAACGTGGAGCTCGAGAGGAACGAATCCTTCGACCTGACCACATCGCTGCAGCGGCTGGCCGACGGCACCGGCGGCCTGTCTTCCGTGGACGCCATCAACCCGGGCCCGATCCTGGCGCGTATGCGCGACGACTTCGACTCCTACTACTCGCTGGGCTATGTCCCGCAGGCCCGGAAGGACGGCAGGAACCGGAAGATCGAGGTCGGCATGCGCAACCACCGCGACCTGGTGGTGCGCCACCGCGACGGCCGGCGGGAACGGACCAGCCGGGACCGCATGACCGACCGGACGCTCGCCGCGCTGCTGCTCGACCCGGGGAAGAACCCGCTGGAGGTGGAGCTCGAGCTGGTGCGCGAGACGAAGGACAAGAAGGGGCAGATGCAGGTGGAGATGCTGGTCAAGTTCCCGCTGGCGAAGCTGGTCCTCCTGCCGCAGGGGGCCTACCATGAAGGAAAGGTCTCGGTCTTCGTGAGCGCGCGGGACCGCAAGGGCCGCAGCTCGCCGGTCCAGGAGATCGCCATCCCCATCCGGGTCCCGAACGACCAGATCCTGACCGCCCTCGGCCAGACCGCCGGCTACAAGATGCCCCTCCTCCTCCGTCCCGAGGAGCACCGCATCGCCGTGGCCGTCCGCGACGAGCTCGGCAATGTGGACTCGGCGGTCACCGGCATCTACACCCCTGGCCAGGCACCCTCGGGGGAGGCGAGGCAGTAGGGGACACCTGGAACGCCAACCCCAAGGGGCGCCTCGCTCCGGAGGCGCCCGAGTCCCTGCCCCTAGAAAGCCGGAATCTCGTTGCCGCCGCAGTGGTTGCCGGCGGGGTTCTCGTAGGTCTTCACCGCCCTGGTACGGATGTCGGTGATGGTGAGGGTGTACTGCTGGTTGCTCAGTGCACCGTAGTAGACGCCGAAATTCTTCTTACCGACGGGGCTGATCTTCACCACCAGCTCGGGGTCCCCGCCGTCGCCGAAGTCGAAAGAGCCCGCCAGGCGGGAGACCGTCGAGACGTTGGCCCGCCCCTCGCCGGTGGAATTCCTCCAATCCACCGTCACCTGGAAGCGGCCGTGGAGACAGAGCGTTTCCGCCGTGGTGGGGCAGGCAGCGGGTTTAGCCTTGGCCTCGCCGGTCACCGCCGCCGCCGACACCAACATCGGGCCGCCGAAGGCGTTCTGATCCGAGCCGCCGCAGGCGTTCTGCGTATCGTAGTACTGGCTCACGCCGCCGGTCTGCAGGTCGGAGATGGTGAGCTCGAACGGGAAGTCGGTGAGCTGGCCATACGCGACCTGCACGCGGTTGCCGTCGGGAGCCACCCGGAGCGCGACGGCAGGGCTGGCGGCATCGCCAAAGCCGAAGTAGCCCGTCGTGTCCGTGCCGTTCAGGACCTTGGCAAAGCCGAGCTTGAAGACGTGCGGATCCAGGAACTCGACCTCGGCCTTGAACCGGCCCTCGCCCAGGCACATGGTGATGGGGCCGGGCACGCAGCCCTCGTCCGGCGGCCCGGTGAACTTCGCCCGCGTAACGCCGATGACCCTGCTGTTGTCCCGCTTGCCGGCAATGCCGGTCGGAACGCCGTCGAACCGGACCGCCGGATTCGAGAAGTGCGGCGCCGTCGGGCAGTTGAAGCAGTTCGGATAGGCCATGACGGTGCGGAAGTTGTCCTCGACGATATGGCCGTACGCATGGGGGAAGAGCGCGATCTGGACCGGCGAGCCCGAAGCCGGGTCGTGCTCGGCGGCGAGCGTGTGCCCGATCTCATGGATCAGCGTGAAACCGCCGAGGCAGCTCGCCCGGATCACAGCGCTGCCCTGGAACGGCCGGCTGTTGTCCAGGTACTTGTCCTTGCGCATGAGGTCCCCGATGCCGCAGGCGAAGTCCATCTGTCCCACGATCAGGATGACGTGGGTGACGCCGTGCTCGCGGCGCAGATGGTCGACGTCGTTGGACATCCGGAGGAAGGTCAGGTCGGTATAGGGATCGCCGGTCTCCATGTAGTTGAGCCTCACCATCCCCACGAGCTCGACCTGGACCGGGATGCGGCTGTTCGTGAAGGAGGCGTTGCCCAGGTCCACGTCGCTCCGGATCCATCTCTCGAGCTCGCTGAGGCCGCCGATCTGCTGCGCCCCGCGGTCGGTGTAGAGGATCAGCAGCCGCAGGTTCGTCGTCGGCGGGACCTTGGGTGGCTTCGCGAACTCGGGGCGGAGCGGCACCTGGACCGCCGTGGCCATCTCGCTCACCTCGTGCGCGAAGCCGCCGCCGAAGCTGTGCACCGCGCAGGGATCGAGCTGGGTATCGTCGACTTCGACCAGACGGTAGCCGCCGCCGGCGGCCGGCGCGATCTGGTACGAGGCGCCGGGGACCGAGACCCGCCCGAGGACCGCGCCGTTCTTCATCGTCAGCGTGACGCTGCCGAAGGGCTCCTCCGCTCCGCTCGGGTCGAGCACTTGGCCGCGCCAGGCGAAATCGCCCGCGCTCCGCTGCTCGAGGCCGGTCCGCACCAGCTCGTAGGTCTGGCCGTCCAGCAACGGCAGGCTCATCCGGGAAGCATGAAGCGCCCCGGGGTCGAGGCTCACCGCCCGCTCGGCGACCGTCCCGGGCAGGTCGGCCGACTTCCAGATCCGTCCCTCGACGAACCGCAGGAGCGGCCGGGCTTCTTCCGGATCCGCGGCCCGGGACACGGCTGTGAATGAGAGGAAAACCAGGACACCGATCGAGAGAGCCCGTCGATTCATGCTGCGCTCCTTTCCAGACAGCCCGCTATTTTACCAGGCATTGGGCCAATCCGGAGTGCTACCATCAGCGCCGGTGTTCCGATTCAGCCTGGCCCGCGTTCCGGCCGCCCTCCTCCTGGTCCTCCTCGCGAGCGGCAACGCGGCGGCACAGACGCCCCCGTCCGAGCCGGCAGCGGCGCCAGAATTGCCAATACCGGAAACCCCGCCGGTCCGCGTCCTCCCCACCGGCGGCCTGCGCGTCGAGAGCGCCGCCCTCCTGGTCAGCGGCCAGCGAGGCGGCAGCATCCACGTGGCCGTCCTCGCCCTCCCCTTTCCCGGAGACGCCGGCAATCCCAGGCGTGCCCGCGTCGCGATCCTCCTCGAGATCGACGGCACCTCCCTGCTCGAAGGGCAGACCGGCGACCTGCTGCGCTTCGAGGTCTGCCTCTACGCCCTCTCCGACAACGACAGCGTCCAGGGATCGCTCCTGGAGACCGTGGAGGTCGACCTCGCCCGCCGCGGCGACGAGGTCGCCCGCAGCGGCGTCCGGTACCTGGCCGACCTGGACCTGCCGGCCGGCGAGTATTCGCTGCGGGCCCTGGTGCGCAACAGCCTGACCGGCGAGGTGGGCCTGCGCATCCTTCCCCTCTCCGTGCCCGAGCGGCCGCAGGGGCTGAGCGCGCTCCTCCTGCCTCCGGTCTTTCCGAACCCGGCGCCGGATGCCTGGGTGGAGGCCCGGTCTGCCGCGCGGCCGGAGCCGGGCTCGCCCGCGGCGCTCGCCGGCGGCGGCCTCCCCGCGGCCCAGCCGGTCCTCGGCATCGGCCAGGAGGCAAGTTTCGAGCTGCGGGCCTACGGTGTGGGCCAGCTCCGGGAGCTGGAGGTAGAGATCCTCCGGCCTGACGGCGCCCGTGTCATCCAGCTCCCCGCCCGGATCGAGGAGCGGCAGGCGCGGCAGGGGAACGCCGGGGTGGAGCGGCTGACCGCCACCTTCGTCCCCACGGGGATCGAGGCGGGGCGGTACGTGATCCGTGCCGTCCTCCCCAAAGTCCAGGGCCTCGCCTTTGCCGCGCCGTCGGACACCCTTTCCTACGCGGCGCCGTTCGTCCTGCTCACCGATGGCGGAGGCGGCAAGGTCTGGGCTCAGCTCCTCGGCGGCAGCCCCCGCGCTGCAGCGGCGCCGGCCGCGGGGCGCCAGGGGTCCGGAGGGGCCGAGGCCCCGCGCAAACGCCAGCCCCGATTCAAGGCCGAGCCCGTGCGCGGCGCCTATCGCCAGGCCCTCCAGCTCCTCGCGGCCGGAGACGGCCCCGCGGCCCGGCGAGCCGTGGCCGAGCTCGAAGGCCCGCTGGCGCGCGGCGGCTCCGGCTCCGAGGACCTGGCCGAGGTCGAGCTGGAGGTGGCGAGGGACCTCACCGCGGCCGGTCCGCGCAGCCTGATCCCCGTGATCCTGCTGCACGAGGCCCTCTACCGGGAGGCGCAGGCGCGCCGGGACCGCCTCCTCTCCACCCACGCGCGCGAGCTGACCTTCCGGTTGATCGAGCTCTACGCCGAACGGAGCGGCGACCCGGCCGGCCGGAAGACCGCGGCGCGCCTCCTGCTCGCTCTCGCCGCCGACCTGATCGCCACCGCGCCGCCCGGCATCAAAAACCGGACCCTGCGGCAGATCCTGGCCTTCGACGAGGCCAATGCCGTCGCCCTGCTCTGCCTCGCCGTCGAGGCCGAGCGTACCGGGCGCTATCCCGAGGCGGTCGATCACCTGCAGAAGCTGCTGCAGGCCGACCCCGAGCACGGCGAAGCGCGGCTGCGCCTGGCCGTGAACCTGCGGCGGCTCGGCAAGGGCCGCGACGCCGACCGGCTCCTGGCCGGCCTCGTCCAGGCGCCCGAGCCGGAGCCCTGGGTGCTCGCCCTGGCCTGCCATGAGCTGGCGCGCGCAAGGATCGCGGCCGGCCAGCTCGACGAGGCCGAAAAGCTCCTGCTCGACAGCCAGAAGCGGCTCCCCGGGGACGAGAAGCTCATTCTCCAACTCGCCCAACTCTACGACCTGCGCGGCGATCCCACCCGGGCCCGCCAGGCCCTCGCCCGCTTCAAGCCGGGAAGCTCGACCCAACCCGGTGACTCCAGCGAGGCGGCCCGCCACCGCTACAACCAGCCGCCCTTCGACCTGCTGGACCAGACCCGGAAGGAGCTCGAAGAGAGCGTGCCGGAGCACCTGCCCGCTTTGGCCGTCGCGCTGGGAAGCAGCGCGGCGAGGAGCGGCTCGTGAGGACCCTCACCCCCCTGGCCCCCCTCTCCCATCCTCACACCCTTCCCCCGGGAGAGGGGGGAAAAGGAAGGCTCTTCGCTCCCCTCTCCCGGCGGTCGGGAGTGCGGATGGGAGAGGGGCCGGGGGTGAGGGGCCTCGTCCTCCTGCTTCTCCTCCTCGCCGCACCCGCCCACGCGGCCCTGGAGGTGTCGATCGTCAGCCCGCCGCCCGGCCAGCCCCTCTTCGGCCAGGTCGAGATCGTGGCCGCCGTCCGCGGCGGGCGGGCCCAGCGGGTCGAGGTCTACTTCGACCGCGTGCGGGTTGGAGTCCTCGAAAAGCCGCCCTGGCGGATCGTCGTCGACGCCGGCCAGGAGAACGCCGAGCACCACATCGAGGTCGTGGCCTTCGACGCGGCCGGCGCCAGCACCTCGGCCAGCCTGACCGCGGCGCCGCTCCAGGTCGACGAAGAGATCGACGTCCATCTCCAGCAGCTCTTCGTGAACATCGACGCCGGCAGCCGGCCCGTGGCCGGCCTCACGCGCGACGACTTCACCATCCTGGACGAGGGCGTCGAGCAGAAGATGATCACCTTCGAGCGCGGGGACATCCCCTTCAATGCCACCCTCCTCCTGGACGCCAGCACCAGCATGCGCGGCGAGCGGCTCCAGAGGGCGCTCGACGGCGCCCGCTCCTTCGTCCGCTCCATGAGCCGGCTCGACGAGGCGAAGCTCGTCCTCTTCTCCGACCACATCCTGCTCGAGACCCCGTTCACGAACATCCCGTCGATCCTCACCCTCGGCCTGGGCGAGGTCGAGGCGCGAGGGCGGCACGGCGCTCAACGACGCCCTCTACCTGGGGATCAAGCGCCTCGAAGGCAAGCTCGGCCGCAAAGTCGTCGTCCTCCTCTCCGACGGCGTGGACGTCGAAAGCGTGCTCTCCATGGAGCGCGTGCGGGTCGTCGCCCGCCAGAGCCAGGCCGTGGTCTACTGGCTGCGCGTCCCCCGCGAGGAAGAAAGCCCGGAGAAAGAGGCCCCCCTCCAGCTCCTCTACTCCGCCTGGCGCGACGCCGAAGGGCACCGCAAAGAGATGGACGAGCTGCGCAGCACCGTCCTCGAAAGCGGCGGGCGCATCGAGCCCATCGCCCGCATCGAAGACGTCCAGGGAGCCCTGGTCCGCATCCTCCAGGAGCTGCGGGACCAGTACGTCCTCGGCTACTACCCCTCCATCCACAACGGCCGCGGCACCTGGCACCGCATCGAGCTCCGCGTCCGGGGCGCCGAAGGGGCCAAGGTGCGGGTGCAGGAAGGATACGTGGAGAGGTAAGAAGACCGCCGGGAGGTATTCCGGATAGGCCGTCTGCGCTGTTCCGTCAACCCCCCGGCCGACGCCTTCACCCGGGCCTCCACGTCCGCCATGTCGGCCAGGGGGTCGGCGTCGAGGAGGACGAGGTCGCCTTCTTGCCGGGCTCGATCGTGCCCAGGTCGGCGAGGCCGAGGAAGCGCGCGGGATTGCGGCAGCTCAAACCTCCGGCGCTCCGTACATGGCGGAGCGGCAAAGGCAGTGACGGAGAGCCAGCGCCACGGTCTTTGGCGCTGCGCCAAGCTTTTCGCCTTCACCCGAGCCTCCACGTCCGCCAGCCTGAACCCGCCGGCTTCGGAGGAGGAGATACAGAGGGCTCCGCAGCGGCAAGTACGTCTTCCACAAAGAGTATGGAGTGTTCGTTCCCCGTGAAGCCGGGTCGGCAGGGAGCCGGAAGGTGTCTGAAGAGGAAACAATGCCGCACGAAGACGTGCTATGATTTTGATGGAGTTGGATGAGGTCCCAAGGGAGGCGCCATGGCGATCGCGCATGTCAAGCTGACGGACGAAGAAATGAAGGCTCTGGAAGAGACCGCCCGCGAGGAGGGCCGCTCCGTTCCCGATCTGATCCACAGCGGTGTCGAGCCCCTGCTGCGGCGGCATGCCCGGAGGAACGGGGACGAATCCGGAGAAGCTCCTCCCGATGAGCCTACGGGTTCCTACCTATCCTCCTTCCGAAAGCTCGACCGCCGAGCCCTGTATCGGCCTCAGACTCCAAGCTCCGGCATCAACGCCATCATGGGCCGTTGGCCGGGGGACGAGAGCGAGGAAGAGATCCTTGCGGCCCTCGAAAAGCTCTCGTGATCGGGCACTCGGACCTTCTTCTCCTCGACACCACCATCCTCGTCCACCTCATCCGAGGCAACCCGATTGGGAGGTCGGTTGAGGCACGTTTCGGCTTGCACAGTCGCTCCCAGACGCCCTTGATTTCGATCATCAGTGTCGGCGAGATGCTGGCCTTCAACTGAGCTGGCGCTGCCGGCCGGTCCCGGAGCCAGCCCCTTCACGCGCTCCGGAACCGCCGCGCCGCCAACCAGAGAAGACCGGTGCCCATGGCGAGGAGCGCCAGGTACTGGTGCCAGAGCGCCTCGAGACCGGCGCCCTTGAGGAAGAGGGCTCGCACGATCTCCAGGTAGTGGCGCAGCGGGTTCAGCAGGGTCATGGTCTGGAAGACCGGCGGCATGCTGCCGACCGGGAACATGAAGCCGGACAGCAGCATGGCGGGCAGGAAGACCAGGAAGGCGGCCATGAAGGCTTCCTGCTGGGTGTTGGAGATGCTGGAGATCAGCAGGCCCAGGCCCAGCGCTGAAAGGATGAACAGGACGCTCGCCGCCAGCAGCAGGAGCAGGCTGCCGCGCAAGGGCACGCGGAACCAGAAGATGGCGACGGCGGTGACCAGCCCCAGGTCGACGAGGCCGATCAGGGCGAAGGGGAGGCTCTTGCCGAGGATCAGCTCGCCCGGTTCCAGCGGGCTCACCAGGAGCTGCTCCAGGGTGCCGATCTCGCGCTCGCGTACCACCGCCAGCGAGGTCAGGAGCAGGCAGAGGAGCAGGAGCAGGGCCCCGATCACCGCCGGCACGTTGTACGTGCGGCTCGCGAGCTCGGGGTTGAACCAGGCCCGCGACCGCAGGTCCACAGCCGGAGACAATTGATCCGATATCGGGCTCGGCGCGCGGCTCGCTCCATAGCTCTGGACGATCCGCTCGGCATAGCCGCGGGCCACCGTGGCGAGGTTGGAGTTGGTGCCGTCGAAGAGGAGCTGCACCTGCGCCCGGCTTTCGGATAGATCACGCGAGAACCCCGGGGGGATCACCACGCCCAGCGCGGCGTCGCCATGGTCAAGGGCGCGCAGGAGGTCGGCGGGCCGCTCGGAGATCCCCACGATGCGGAAATAGCCGGAGGCGGTGAAGGCGTCCACCAGCTCGCGCGAGGCGCGCGTCCGGTCGCCGTCCACCACCAGGGTCGAGGTGTTGCGGACGTCGGTCGAGACGGCATAGCCGAAGACGAGGAGCTGCACGATCGGGGCGACGAAGATCACCCGTTTCAGCCGCGGGTCGCGGAAGACCTGGCGCAGCTCCTTGCGCACCATCTCGAAGACCCGTTCGGGGCTCATCCCAGCTCCTTGCGGAATTTGAGCACCGCCAGGCCGAGGCCCACCACGGCGAAGGCGATCATCAGCAGCGCCTGGACGAAGAGCACCTCGATGCCCACGCCCTTGAGGAAGATGCCGCGGGTGACCACCAGAAAATAGCGTGCCGGGATGAGGAAGCTCAGCGCCTGGAGGGGGCGCGGCATGACCTCGACCGCGAACATGAAGCCGGACAGCAGGAAGGTCGGCAGGAAGGTGGCGAGCATGGCGATCTGCGTGGCCAGGACCTGCGACTTCGCCGCCGCCGAGATGAACATGCCGAGCCCCAAAGCGCCGATCAGGAAGAGGGACGAGAGCGCCAGCAGGAGGACCGGGCTGCCGCGGAAAGGGACGTCGAACAGCACGACGCCGAGGACCGCGCTGACGACCACGTCGGCCAGGCCGATGGCAATATAGGGAAGGAGCTTGCCGAGGACGACCTCCAGGCGCGAGACCGGCGTTGCGGCGAGCTGCTCCATGGTGCCGCGCTCCCACTCGCGGGCAATGGTCAGCGAGGTGAGCATGGCCGCGATGATCGCCATGATGGCGGCCACCAGGCCGGGGACGATCATGTTGCGGCTGAGCAGCTCCTCGTTGTACCAGACCCGCGAGGCGGCCTCGACCGGCGGCCGAATGGACGAGAGCGCGGCGCCGTGCAGCATCACCCGCGCGGACCAGGACCGCGCCACGGCCTCGGCATAGGCCAGGGCGATGGTGGCGGTGTTGGCGTCGCTGCCATCGACGATCGCCTGGACCGCCGCGGTCCGGCCGCCGTCCACGTCGGCAGCGAAGCCGGGCGGGATCACCAGGGCGATCTGGATGGCGCCACGGTCGAGCAGGGGTCCGATCTCGGCAGGTCTTTCCAGGTGATCGACGATCTCGAAGTAGCCGGAGGCGCGGAAGGATTCGATCAGCTCGCGGCTGCGCGCCGAGCGGTCACCGTCGAGCACGGCCGTGCGCAGGTCGCGCACGTCCCAGGAGATGGCATAGCCAAAAAGGACGAGCAGCAGCACCGGCAGCAGGAAGGCGAGGATCAGGCTGCGGGTGTCGCGCCGGAGCTGGATCAGCTCCTTGCGGGCGATGGCGAGCAGGCGGGTGAGGCTCATGCCGGCGCTCCCCCGGCCTCCTGGACCAGGGCGATGAAGACGTCCTCCAGGGACGGGGTGATCTCCTCGATGCTCTCGACCGGCACGCCGTGGGAGCCCAGGAATTCCTCGATCTCGCGGCGGGCCGCGGCAGGATTCGTTCCCTCCTCCAGGGTGACGTGCAGCGTGCGGCCGAAGAGGCCGGCTCCGACCACTCCAGGGGCTTTCTCCAGCAGCTCGGCGGCCCGGGCTCCCGCGGGGGTGCGGACCTCCAGCAGCGGCTGCTTCAGACCCTCCCGCAGGTGGGCCGGCGTGTCGAGGGCGACCAGCTTCCCGCGGTTCATCAGCGCCAGCCGGTGGCAGTATTCGGCCTCTTCCATGTAGTGGGTGGTCACGAAGACCGTGGTCCCGGCGGTGGCCAGGGTGTAGATCAGGTCCCAGAAGGAGCGGCGCGAGATCGGGTCCACCCCGGAGGTTGGCTCGTCGAGGAAGAGGACGGGCGGCTCGTGGAGCACGGCACACCCCAGGGCGAGCCGCTGCTTCCAACCCAGGGAGAGCTCGCCGGTCAGCCTCTCCCGCTGGTCCACGAGCCCGGCCATCTGCAGCACCCAGTCGCGGCGCTCGGCCCGGCGCTCCCGGGACACGCCGTAGAGGCCGGAAAAGAAGGCAATATTCTCTTCGACCGTGAGGTCGGCATAGAGCGAGAAGAGCTGCGACATGTAGCCGATGTGGCGCTTGATCTGCCGCCGCTCCCGTCAGGATGTCGAATCCCGCCACCTTGCCGCGGCCCGAGGTCGGCGGCACCAGGCCGGTCAGCATCTTGATCGTCGTCGTCTTGCCGGCGCCGTTGGGGCCGAGGAAGCCGAAGACCTCCTCCTTCTCCACCGCGAAGCTGACATGGTCCACGGCCACGAAGTCGCCGTAGGTCCGGGTGAGGTCCTCGACCTCGACGGCGATGGCCCCCTCACCCCCCTGGCCCCCCTCTCCCATCCGCACTCCCGACCCCCGGGAGAGGGGGGAAGACAATGCAGCTCCAGAAGAGGAGAGAACGCGGCTCATGCTGCCTCCTGAGTTGCCTCGGCGGCAGCGATCTTCTCGATGAAGACGTCTTCGAGCGAGGGCGGCACCGGGCGCGCGCCTTCGACCGCGAAGCCGGCTTCACGCAGGGCCGCCGTCACCGCGGGGCCGTCCGTCCCGGGCGATGCGACGGTGAGGTGGAGGCGGTCGCCGAAGAGCGCGACCCGCCGTACCGCCGGATGGCCGAGCAGCCGTTCGCGGGCTTCGCGCGGACGGTCCACCCGCAGCTCCAGGACCTGCCCGTCGAAGCCCTTCTGCAGCGCCTCGGGAGCATCCAGGGCCAGCAGGCTCCCCTTGTGCAGGAGGACCAGCCGGTCGAAGCGTTCGGCCTCGTCCATGTAGGCCGTGCTCACCACCGCGGTCACCCCTTCGGCCACCATCTCGTGGACGATCAGCCAGAGGTCGCGCCGGGAGACCGGGTCGACGCCGAAGGTGGGCTCGTCCAGGAGCAGGATGACCGGCTGGTGGATAAGGGCGCAGGAGAGCCCGAGCTTCTGCTTCATGCCGCCCGAGAGCTTGCCGGCCAGCCGGTCGCGGAACGGGCCCAGGTTGGAAAATTGGAAAAGCCTCTCCAGGCGGCTTGCTCTTTCGCGGCGCGGCACCCGGTAGAGGTCGGCGTAGAACTGGAGGTTTTCGATCACTGTGAGGTCGGCGTAGAGGCCGAAGCGCTGGGACATGTAGGCGAGGCCGTGCTTGACCCGCTCGGGATCGCGCGCCACCGAGACGCCGTCGAGCATCGCGTCCCCGGCCGTGGGCCGGAGCACGCCGGCCAGCATGCGCAGCGTGGTGGTCTTGCCGGCGCCGTCCGGGCCGACCAGGCCGAACAGCTCGCCGCGCCGCACCTCGAAGCTCAGCCGGTCCACAGCCACGAGATCGCCGAAGCGGCGGGTGAGGTTGTCGACGCGGATCAAGGGACCTCACCCCCTAACCCCCTCTCCCATCTCCCTTCCACCCCCCGCCGGGAGAGGGGGAACAATGCAAGAAGACTCTTTCCAGAGGCTTTTCTGGCGAAATTTCTCCCCTCTCCCGGGGAAAGGGCGGGTGGGAGATGGGAGAGGGGCCGGGGGTGAGGCCCCTCCATCACGGCGCCACCTCCAGCCGCACGTCCGCCGGCAGCCCCGGCTTCAGCTCATGTCCCGGGTCGCCGGTGATGCGCACCTTGACGGCATAGACGAGGCGGACCCGCTCCTCGGCGGTCTGCACGCTCTTCGGCGTGAACTCGGCCTCGGAGGAGATGTAGGAGACCTCTCCGGGATAGGTCTTTCCAGGATAGGTGTCGGAGGTGATGGCGGCGCGGGTGCCCAGCTTGACGGCGCCGAGGCGGTCTTCCTTGACGTAGATGCGCACCCAGCGGTCGCGCGGGTCCATCAAGGTGAGCACGGGCGCCCCGGGAGACACGGTCTCCCCGGCCTGGCGGTTGCGGACGGTGACCCGGCCCGCAAACGGCGCGCTCATCACAGTGTTGCCGAGCGCGGCCTCGGCTCCCTGAAGGGCGGCCTCGGCCTGGGCCACCTGGGCGCGGGCGGCGTCGATCTTCTCGCGGCTCGGCCCTTCGCGGACCAGCCGGAGCTGCTCGGCGACCTGGTCGCGCTGGGCGGTGAAGACGTCGAGGGCGGTCTCTGCCTTGTCCAAGGCCTCGCGGCTGACCGCGCCGCCCTCGTACAGCCGGCGGGTGCGTTCCAGGTCGCGCTGCGCGTCGCGGCGCCTCTCCTCGGCGGCGGTCAAGGCGGCGCGGGCCTGCGCGATCTCCTCGCGGCGCGAGCCCCGCTCCAGGTCGGCGAGCGCGGCGCGGGCGGCCGCTACCTGGGCCACGGCCTGGGCGCGCCGGGCTTCCAGCTCGGCGCGATCGAGGCGGGCAAGCTCCTGGCCGGCCGCGACCGCGTCCCCTTCGCGGACGTCGATCGACTCGATGCGGCCCGCCCCTGCGAAACCGAGCTGCGCGTCGGTGGCTTCGACGGTGCCGGAGGCGGCAAGGGTGTCCTCGTCGGGCTCGATCCGCTGGGAGCGGTAGAACCAGAAGGCTGCTCCGCCAACGACCAACAGCAGCAGGGGCGGCACGATCTTCTTCGGGCTCATGGGTTGGTCTCCACCTGCGACACATCCAGGACATTGCTCCGCAGCCAGTCCGGGCCCAGCCGGCCGGCGGCGCGGGCGAGGTCGACGCGCGCCAGGATCGCGGCGTGGCCCGCCTCGGCCAGGTTGGCGCGCGCGGTCAACAGGTCGGCCTCGGCGGTGAGGAAGTCGGTCTGGGTCCCGGCCCCCTCGTCGAGGAGGAGCTTCTGGACGCGGACGACTTCAGCGAAGCGCTTTCGACCGCGCTGGCGAGGCTTTCGGCGCGCGCCTGGGCCTCCTCTTCGCGGGCGGCGGCGCGGTCCACGTCCTCGCGCACCTGCAGCTCGGCCAGCCGGAGCTGCTCGGCCGCGGCGCGCCGGGACGCCTCGGCGCGGGCGATCCGCCGGCGGGTGGCGCCGCCTTCGAAGAGGGGCACGGCGACCTGGAAGCCGGCGTTCCATTCGGTGGCGAAGTCTCCGTCCTTGGAGCCCCACTCGTTCAGGTTGGCCACCGCCCGCAGCTCCGGCCTCAGGGAGCTCCGCGCCAGGGCGATCCCGGCCTCGGCGGCGGCGACCTGGGAGCGCGCCTGGGCCACGGCCGGGCTGGCCTCGATCCCCTCGGCGACGAGGGCTTCCCGGTCCGGCGGTTTCAAGTCGGCCAGGGCCACCGGCACGAGCCGGTCCGCGCGGGTCTCCTCCACCGGTGCCCCGAGGAGACGGGCGAGATCGCGCTCGGCATTGTCCACCGCGGCCGTGAGGCGGACCCGGTCGGCACGGGCGCTCGCCAGGGCGGCCTCGGCGCGCAGGACCTCCAGCCGTGCCGCCCGTCCCACGTCGAAGCGCTGCTGCACCCGGGACCGCTCGGCCTCCAGGGAGGCGAGGCGCAGGTTGTGGGCTGCCAGCACCTGGCGCTGGCCGAGCACGGTGAGGTAGGCCGCGGCGACCCGGCCGGCCAGGGACTGCTCGGCCGCGGTCAGGGCGGCGCCGGCAACTTCGAGCTGCGAGACAGCCGACCGCACCCGGGCGCCGTTGGCGCCGCCGTCCCAGAGCGTCCAGCTCACGCCGAGGGTGCCCTGGAAGAGCGTCTCGTCGAACGAGGGAAACTGCCCCGGGCCGAAGCCGTGGATCGGCGTGACCACCATGGGCTCCTGGTACTGGGTGGCCGAGCCGTTGAACCGGCCGCGGGGCCGCAGGCCGACCTCGGCCTCGCCGAGCGCCAAGCGCGCCTCCTCCTGCCGGGCGCGCGCGCCCTCGACCGCGGGAAACCCGGCGAGGGCCCGCTCCACCGCCGCTGACAGCGACAGTTGGTCTTCCTCCCCTCTCCCGGGGGCAGGGGGGGCGATGGGAGAGGGGCCGGGGGTGAGGGGCCTTGCCGGCACCGCCACAAGACCGAAGGCGACCAACAAAAACCAGGATCGGGATCTCACGCGGTCTCCTCCCTCCAGGTACGTGCGGGCACTCGCGGGCCATCCTCCCATACAAAAGAAAAACGCCCCACCCCCGAGAGGGTGAGGCGTTGTCGTGTCGCGGAGTGCGACGCGCTCTGGACCGTCAGGTCATGCGCGGCGCATTACGCTCCAGGCGGCGAGCAGCAGGCCGAGCCCGAGCAGCAGCAGGCCGTACTCAGAGGCCGTCGGAATCGCGACCGTGCCGCCGACGACGAACGCGGTCGGATCGTCGCTACCGGGGGGAACCGGGTCGTCGGTATCGATCGTCGTGTCGTTGGTGCCGCTGAGGTCGCTGTCGAAGGCGACGCTTCCCTGGTTGCTGATCGTACCCGAAGCGTCATCGTCGATCGTGGCCTGGATGGTGATGGTCACGCTGCCGCCGGCCGGAATGTCGCCGGTCCAGGTGACAGGGTCGGTGTTGGTGGGTTGCGGAGCGATCGTGGACGTGGGGACGCCCGGTCCCAGGGTCACGCCGGCAGGCAGGTCGTCGGTGAATACCACACCCGTCGCGGTCGCGTTGCCGTTGTTCTCGATCACGATCGTGTAGGTCACGATGCCACCGGGCTCGAAAGTGCCGGTCACGGTCTTGGTGGCCTCGAGGTCCACGCACTGGACCTCGAAGGTCGTCGGGTCGTTGGCGCCTCCGACCGAGGGGTCGTCGCTGACGCCCGCCGACTCGTTGGTGCCGTTCAGGTCGGCATCGAAGGCGATCGTCGCCTGGTTGGAGATCGTGGTGCACCCGGTACCGGCGTTGATGGTGGCGGTGATGGTGATGGTCACGCTGCCGGCGGCCGGGATGCTGCCGTTCCAGGTGACGGTGTTCCCCGCGGTCCCCGCAGTGCCGCTGGTGGCCACGGCGCTGACCAGCGTCAGGCTGGCCGGCAGGATGTCGGTGAGCTCGTCGCCGGCGTTGTCGAGAGTGGCGCCGGAGCCCGAGTTTGAAAGGATGATGGTGTAGGTGATGTTGCTGCCGACTGTGAACGTGCCGCTCACGGTCTTGGTCGCCGTGACGGCCGCACACTGGACCGTGAAGACCGTGGGATCGGCCGTGCCGACCACGCCGGGGTCGTCGGTGGGAACAGCGGTGTCGTTCGTACCGTCATTGTCGCTGTCGAAGGACGCGGTGCCCTGGTTGGTGATCGAGGTGCACTGGGTCCCGGCGTTGATCGTGGCGGTGATCGTGATGGTGACCGTGCCGCCGAGAGGTGCGATCGTGCCGTTCCAGGTGACCGTGTTGCCCGCAGTCCCCGCCGTGCCGCTGGTGGCCACGGCGCTGACCAGCGTCAGGCTGGCCGGCAGGAGGTCGGTGAGCTCGTCGCCCGGGTTGTCACCCTGAGCTGCCGTGCCGTCGTTGGTGAGCGTCACGGTATACGTCACCGTGCCGCCGACCGTGAAGGTGCCGGTCACCGTCTTGGTCGCGGAGACGTCGGCCACCCCTCCCAGGAACGGTGAGCAGACAAAATGGACCGGGGTGACGAGGATCGACCAGGCGTTGAGGGTACCGATGTCGCCACCGAACTCGTCCGCGGCGAGCGCGCTCCAGTCTCCCTGCGTGCTGAGGCCGTCGAAGTACGTCAGGTTGCCGGTCGGATCGCCCGCAAGACCGACGACGGCCGGCCACGACGGCGAGTTGTATTCCGGCACCCACGGCCCGTCAAAACCGGGTGCGTTGCCGGCGTTCGGTGCCGCGATCATGTCGTGCGCGGCGTCGAACGGCTGGTCGTCGTCGACCAGCGTGTTGAGGAGGTTGTCGCCGCTGCCGCCGCCCGCGCCGATGAGCCCGATGAGGCCCACCATGTCGATCCCGAGGCCGGAAGGCCCCTGCAGCATCACGTTCAGATCGTCGACGAAGGTATGGGGAAGGTCGTCGACGCGGAAGTCGATGTCGGCGATCTCGAAGTCGTCGGTGATGGTCATCGTGTGGAAGACGCCCTGCGGGGTGTTGTCCGGGACGGCGAGATCCGGAGCGGGATTGCCGGTGTAGGTGACGACCGGATCCGTGCCGCTCGCCGCGCCCACGCGCAGCCGGAAGGTGGCCGCCGTGGTGCCGATGTTCGAACACGGTGGTGACCGTGAAGTCGATGGCGCTGCCGCAGAGGACCAATTCGTCGACGGCGATGGTGAAGACGTCGCCGGCGGCCGTGCCCTGGGGCGCGATGGCGCCGTACGTGGCGGTGTTGTCGAAGATCGTCACGCCCGGCGTGGAGGTGGTGAGCGTCGCGGTCGCGCTGGCCACCGCCTTGCTCGCGGCGCGCCACGGGTTGGTCAGGGTGACCGTGAGCGCAACCGCCTCGCCCGGGTCGATCGCGCCGTTGTTGTTGCTGGCGGTGTCGTCGATGGCCACGTCGGTCCCCGCGTCCACGACGTCGAGGTAGGGGCTGTTGAACGACTCCTCGACCCCCTGATGGCTGGAGATGAAGGCGATCGCGACGAAGTAGGGGGACCGTGCCCGATAGCCGAGCCCGCGGTCGGCGAACCCTCCCCAGATCGACTCCTCGTTGGCGCAGGCATTGGTGGCGCAGTCGGCGTCGATGATCGCGTCGCGCGCATCGGTGTACGTCGGATCGGGCGCCGTCATCTTGAGGCCGCCGGTGACGATCTCAAGCGTCGTCTGGTTGCCGGTCGGCACGTCGCCGTTGGCGCCGGCTGGGTCGGCGATGATCCGGCCGCGCACCTCCCACAGCGAGAGAGCCCAGAGCTCGCCGGCGTTGTGCACCTCCGCGCCGCCGCCGAAGGAGCTGTCGAGCGGGTCGGGAGGGATGCCGCCGCTCAAGTCATAGCTGACGTCGCTCAAATCGGCCCAGGTCATCGGGTTGACCGTGTTGTCCGTGCTGTACGGGAACCGGCGGATGCCGTAGACATAGTTGTCGACATAGGCGGGGCTGATGGTGGGGAAGATGAACTTGTAGGTGGCGTAGGCGCCGGTCGCGTACTGCCCGTCCGGATCGTCGGCGTTGGTGTTGTTGAGCAGCGCCACGGCATAGAAGTCGCTCCAGCCTTCTCCCATGCCGGCCGCGGGATCCCAGTTGAGCCCCGCCGCATTGCCGACGATCCGGTTGCTGGTGCCGTGCGTCAGCTCGTGGATCAGGATCTCGCTGTCGAGGCCGCCGTCGCGGTCGATCGTGGGGCCGGTGAAGCGGAACATCTGGGCACGGCCCGAGACGCCGTCGGGCGGCGTGCCGAAGTTGGCGTTGTTGGTCCCGCTGGCGTCCTGCACGTCGATCAGGACGCGGTCGCCGCCGAGGCCCATGCCGCTGAAGTTGGTCTGCTGGAAATTGCCCGCGGCCTCGTCGAAGCCGAGGGCGAAGAGCTGGTCGTGGTACCAGTTGGAGACGTAGAATTGCTGCGTCACCGAGCCGCGCCGGAAGATCGTCTGAGGGACGCCGACGCCGGTCGGGGTCTGGCCGGTTTCGGCACCGGCGGCCCCGCCTTGCGGGGCGGGCAGGTAGTTGGTCTGGAAGTCACGCGGCGCCGTGCCGAGGAAGTCGCGGTCGCGGGTGTTGGCGTCCGGATTGCCAGTCGGCCGGCCGTTGCCGTCGAGCACGCTGTTGGCGCCGGTATCGCAGGTGTTGGCCGGCACGCCTCACGGTCGAGGCAGGCCAGCACGTTGTTGCCCAGGGTCTGGGTCTCGTTGGCCGTGCAGATGCCGCCCGGGCAGTCGTTGATCCAGCCGTCCGGGCTGGCCGTGGCGTCCATGGCGGTATGCATGCTGACGAGCGACGGCAGAATCTCCGCAAACTGGGTGCCGGCCCCGGAGACTGCCGGGCTCGGCGACTGCGGCGCCGGGCTGTCGGCCGGAGTGACGCCGTCGGCCTGCACATAGACCCGGAAGCGCGCGTCGTGGGTCGAAACATAGTTGCGGATGTTCTTGCGCCACAGCAGGTCGCCCGTCTCGGCGTCGACGACGGCGTACCAGTCCTCGTCGCCGCTGGTGAACACGACCAGCGACCACGCCGGCACCAGCAGGCCGGGGGCGAGCGGGAAGAGCACCTCGCGGGCGTGGATCGGGCCGGCCACGAGCTCGTCCGTCGACGCCAGCACGGTCCACACTCCGCTTTGGCCGGTGACGGTGAAGGCGGCGGGACCCACGGTCCTGCCATGGGCCGCCATCAGGCGCGACATGGCCTCGCCGCGGCAGGAGCTGCGCCGACGGCAGATGCGGCGCGAACGTCCTGGCGTGCGGGACCAGCGACCCGACGCTCTTCACCAGGCGGCCCTGGCGGTCGAGCAGGAAGCGGGTTTCGCTCTGGAAGATCGGACGGCCGGCGATCTGCTGCTCCATGCGGAGCATGCGCAGCCCGCTCTCGCCGCCGGGGCTGTCGCCGAGGACGGCGAGATCGGCGACGTCGGCGGCCGAGAGCCCGTAGAGGCCGGCGTGATCGCGCAGGAAGCCGAGCACGATCTCCTCGCTGCTGCGGCCGGGAGCCGGGACGGTCAACGCGCCGCCCTTGTTCTGGACCGAGATGACGCCGCCGGTCAGGCCGGAGAACTTCACCTCCAGGCCTGGCAGGCTGCGCTTGAGCTCTGCGATGGCGGCGCCGATCGCCGGGGCCCTGCGGCGAGCTTCGGCAAGGCCTGCCTCAGCCGCCGCGGACCGGGCGCCCGTGGCCCGCTGGTAGGAATCCTTCAAGTTGACCCGGGCGTCGACCATACGGCCGAGCTTGGGCCTGCTGTCGCTCGGGCTTGGAGCCGTGGCGGCAGCCAGGGGTGGGACGTAGACAAGCAAGGCAAGCAGAGCGATGCAGCGGACGAGTCCGCTCCTGACGAAGTCCAGCACGATGGTCACCTCCTGAGGGTGTGCGTCTCGACCAGGGTACAAAGGTGCGTCGGACGTATACCACAGCTCCCGACGACATGGAAGAGCTTCAACACAGATCGGCAAACCGTTGTGCTACCTTCCGCGGACCGTGGTCGCCCCGAGGTCCCGTTCCGCAGCCCTGGCCCTGGCGTTCGCCCTTGGAGCCTGCGCGCGGACGCAGGGCCCTCTGGAGCCGGTTCATGACCTGGCCGCCCTCCTCCCAGTGGCCGAAGCACGGCGGGAGGTCGGGCAGGTCGACTTCGGGACGGCGGCGGCCCGGACCCATCTGGCGAGCGGCTGGTACCGCAACGAGGGGGGAGGCCGCCAAGGGCCGACGGTCGTCTGGAGCAAAGGGAAGATCTCGGTCGTCGAGATCTTCCTGGCGGCGCCGCGCGACCTGCGGGCCGAGCTGCGGTGCGCCCCGTTCGAAGCTGGGGACAAAGCCCTCCAGACCATGACCGTCGAGCTGAACGGCCAGCGGGTGGCCGAGCTGACCTTGAGCCCCAAGCTCCACGACTACACGGTGGAGCTGCCACGAGAGGCCCAGGTGGCCGGCAGGAACCGCCTGGCTTTCCGCTACCGCCGGGTGATCAGATACGACCACCGCGATCTCGCAGTCTCCTGGGACCTGCTGCGCCTTCGGCCAGCCCGCGCGAGCGCCGTCGAGCCGCCGCGCGCGGAGGCGGGAACGCTGGTCCTCCCCTTCGGGACCGAGGCCGTCTACTACCTCGACGTCCCCTCCGAGGGAATCCTCTGGCTCGGCGGGCTCCAGGCGCGCGGGGGAGAGGGGCGTCTCGTGGTCGCCGCCCAGGAAGAAGGCGAGGAGGAACGAATTCTCGAGACCCTCGAGCCCGGCCCCGACCGTCAGTCGATCGAGCTGCCCGGACATGGCCACCACCTGCTTCGGCTCACCCTGCGCGCCGTCCCGGCGAACCCCTCCTCGGCCGGCGGACTGGTCCTGGAACGCCCTGTGGTCCGTGCCCGTCCCTCCTCCCCCCTCTCCCAAAGCCCTCACCCCCCGGCCCCCTCTCCCGGTACCGGGAGAGGGGGAGAAAAACGACGTCCCAACGTCATCGTCTACCTGGTCGACACCCTGCGTGCCGACCGGGTGGGCGCCTACGGGTCGCGGCAGCCCACCTCGCCGCGGATTGACGCCTTCGCGCGGACGGCCTCCCTGTTCGGGCACGCCGTGGCGCAGTCACCGTGGACCCGGCCCTCGGTCGCCTCGATCCTGACCGGGCTGGGACCGCTGGCTCACGGCGTCCGGACGCTCGATGACAAGCTCGCTGCGGAGGCCGCGACCCTGCCCGAGCTGCTGCGCGCCGCCGGCTACCGGACGGCGGCCTTCAGCACCAACGGGCACGTCAGCCCGGCGACCGGCCTGGATCAGGGGTTCGACGACTTCTCTCTGGACATGGAAGAGACAGGCTCCGGCACGGTGAACCGGCGCGTCCTGGCCTGGCTGGACGCCCACGCCGGGCAGAGCCCTTTCTTCCTCTATATCCATACCCTCGATCCGCACGCTCCCTACGAGCCCGCTTTCGAGGACCGCGTGCGCTTCGCCCCGGGGCTTCGTCCGGAGGCCGGCTCGACCGAGGACCTGAAGCGGGTCTACGCGGCGCGGGGGGAGAGCCGGGCAGCGCTGGTCCGCGAGCTGATCCCCCTCTACGACGCCGAGGTCGCCGGCAACGACCGCAGCTTCGGCGCGCTCCTCGACGCCCTCCGGTCGCGTGGGCTCTACGACGGCTCGCTCGTTGTCTTCGTGTCCGACCATGGCGAAGAGCTCGGCGAGCACGGCCAGATCGGCCACGCCCACGACCTCTACCGGGAGGTCCTGGACATCCCGCTGATCGTGAAGTGGCCGGGGCAGACCCGAGGCGAGCGGGTCCGCCAGCTCGCCCAGCACGTCGACCTCCTGCCGACGATCCTCCGTGCCGCCGGCCTCGCGCCGCCGGCCGGCCGGCCGGGGACCGACCTGCGCCGCCTCGCCGCCCTGGAATCCGATCCGGATGACTTGACCGCGCGCAAGGCCTTCTCCCACCTGAGCTACCGCAACCGGACGGGGGTGAGCATCGTCCACGCCGGCTGGAAGGCCATCCTGCCGCAAAGTTGGGCGCTGGCGCCGGGCCCCCAGCTCTTCCGTCTCGACCGGAGTGGCGAGGAGGGCCCGAACCGGATCCGCCAGAACCCCGTGCGGGCCGGCTGGCTCCTGGCGCAGATCCGGGCCGAGATCCTGCGCAGCCGGCAAGGCCTCAAGCCCGAGCCCGCGCAACTCGACAAAGAGGCGCGCGAGCGGCTGCGGGCGCTGGGTTACCTGTGAGCCGCCCCCAAGATCCTCAGAGGACGTCTGGAAAGTGCTGGTGGCGAGGCCGCCGCTGTGAGCCCTCTCCCCCGACCCCTCTCCCGTTCGGGGTGTGGCGGGTGGTGGACGCACGGGAGAGGGGGCCAGGGGGTGAGGCTCTGCCGGGCTCCGCACGACTGGGACCGCGAAATGCGTCACGCGGACCTTGGGGCCTGTCGGTCGACCTGCGGTCCGGCGTCCGGCTTGGAGCCTCCTGTGGCGGGGATCGCGGTCCGCGTGACCGGACCCAGGGTCCGTGTCACAGGGAGCGTGGTCCCAGTGACACGGACCGCAAGACCGGACCGTGTTTCACGGTCCCGCTGGCAGGGAGCCAGGTCCGCGTGACAGGCATCGCCAAACCGGTCGGGCGTCTCTTGATCCGCAGCAGGCGGTCAATGCTCGGTCAGGTGCGGGTCGCCAGCCAGGCGATCAGCGAGAGGAGAGCAGCGAGGCCGCCCAGGACCTGGGCGATGCGGATCTGCCGCTGCATGGTACGAGCGCTCTGCTGGAAGAGGGACCGCTGCTCGGTGATCATTCGATTGAGGATCTCGCCGAGCTCGCGGCGGTTGTGAAACTGCTCGGGGAGCTCTTTCTGCAAAGCGCCCAGACCATCTCGCAGGGAGTCCTGCTTGCCGGTCAGCTTCTTCTCCTGGGCCGAGATCACGCCGGGGAGGGCCTGGAGCTGCTTGCGCGCGTCCTCCGTCTGCCGCAGGATCGATTCCAGGAGCTTCTTCTGCTCGGCAGCCGCGGCCTCCTGCCGCCGCTCCAGCTTGCCGTGCTTGTCCTGGATCTCTTCCCGCAGCTCGCCACCAAGCCGGCTCAGGTCCGAGCGCAGGCCACGCGTCCGCTCCTCCGGCAGCGCCCGGATGAGGTGGACGAGGCGCCACATCTCCCTGCGCTCCCACTGGTGATCCATCTTGACGATCAGGCCGCTCCGGCCGCGCAGGTACGTCTCCGTGATCTCGTCGTGGCGGTCGGTGACCGAGCCGAGCCCCGGCGTATCGACGAGGGAGGCGAGCCGCAGGAAGTCGTGCTGCAGATGAATGCGCGCCTTGTCGAGGAAGAGGTAGCAGATCGGGTCCTCGGCGAGCGGCGGCCGGCCCTCGCCGCCCTGGAACAGCTCCCAACCCGCCTTGTCGAGCGCAAATTCGCGCGGCAACTGGTGGCGCGGGCTCAGCCGGGCGGTGAAGATCACGGAGAGCACGGAGGCGCGCCGCCCCCGCGCCCGGGTCCGGGCTCATGCAGGTGGCGAGAGCTTCGCGGATCGCCGCCAGCCGGCCGTACAGGAGCATCAGGAACGCTTTGCGCATCCCTCCGGCCGAGCCGGCCGCCTGTGCGCCCTCGCACGCCTGGGCGAGATCCGCCTCCAGATGCCGGAAACCTTCAGCCAAGCCGCGCGCACGGGCGAGGACGGCAAGAGCGCCGAGCGCCTGGAAGTACTGCCTGGCCCGCCCGGAGAGCGGCGCCATGTCGCGCGGGCAGCGGAAGGCCACGACAGGGCTCCGGCCAGAGTGCTCCCGCAACAGGGCCAGCGGCTGCGTATAGTGGAAGAGCTCTCCTTCGGGGATCTTGAAGTAGCCGTCGCCCAGGAGCACCAGGGGGTGGATGCCGATCGCGCGCGCCAGCGCTCGACGAGGGCCGCGGACAGGGCTCGTTGCAGAGCAGCCGCCCAGTCTTCGTCACGAGCCGCGGTGTCCAGCTCCACCTGGGGCCGGATCGCGCCCCAGGTCAGGCTTCCGACGCTCTCGACGAAGCCGGCGCTCCAGCGGCGCAGCGACTCCCCCACGGTCCCGGCGAGCACCAGGAGCCCGCGTATGGTGCTGCGGGCCACCCTCGACTCGGCCCGGAGGTGGCTGCGCCGCTCCTGCAGGCCGTCGCGCAGGATTCGGACCTCGGCGCGGGAGCGGTCGAGCCAGGCACGGCTGAGCGCAACGACGTGCCGCGGACGCACCTCCGGGAAACCGGCTTCGACCGCAGAGCGGATCTCGCGCGCCGCCTCCGGCACTGTGACGAGGCCCGGGCCGGGCTCCGCGGAGCAGGCGAAGACCCGGAGGCGGAGGACGTCGAGGCGCCGCGCGGCCTCCGCCGTCTTGCGGTGGATCACGTCTTCGGTGCGCCGCATCTGATGGAAGCGGGTCAGCACCAGGAAGGTCGGCAGGTCGAACCGGCGCAGCCACTGGAGGAAAGGCCCTGTCCCCGCGGAATCGAGGTGGAGCGCCGTGGCCACGAGGACGACGGCATCGCAGAAGACCTCGGAGGCGCCGTTCCGGTTCCCGGCCTCCGACCGGGCCGGCAGGACCTCCTCGCGCAGGGTCCAATCCGCGGGAAAGACCCCCGCCTATCTCGATCAAGGCCATCTCTGATCCCCTCCGTCAGGCGCAGGCGGTGCAACAGAAAAGCCGACGCCTGGACAGCTCCTTGCTCGCAGGCCGACTTCGGTTTCAGACGCGACGACGGGTCGGTTCTGGGTCCGCGAAGAGTTGCATGGATCTCCAGAGGCGGTCAAGCGCTCATCCAATGAAAAGGCCCCGGGTTCCCCCGGGGCCTCGGACCTCGCGGCCGGCGCGCGGCAGCCCTACTCCGGCTTCGCCTCTTTCCTCCGCGCCAGCATGAGGTCGCGGTGCTCGTCGAGCCGGCGGCGCGCGGCATCGAAGGCCTCGCGGACCGCGGCGGTCAGCTCCGGCGCAGCCTTGTGGTTGACCAGGATCTCGCTGCCCGGGACGGTCAGATCGATGCGCACGTTGTAGGGACCGCCGTTGCGATGATGGCGGCCGGGGCCTTCCACGGTGACGTGACACCCGATGACCCGGCCGTTGAACTTCTCCAGCTTCGAAGCCTTCTCACGGATGACGGCTTCGACCGACTCGGGAAGATCCACTTCGTGCGCTGTGATGGTGAGCGGAAGCTCCATGACGTTTCTCCTTGAAGGTAGACCAAAGCACTGCGCCGGGGCCGACCTTCCGGTCGCGGCTCCCGGTGCTCCTGACTTTGCCCCAGGCTTCGAGGCGAGAGACTGTAAGGCATACGTGCCAATGCCTTCATTATACCCGCCATCGCCTACCAGATCACCCGGGTCATGTGCCCGAGGCCGAGGAGCGCGACGCCGGCGCACGCCCCCGCCACGGCCAGTGCGTTCCATCGCGGCCAGACCCCGAGCAGGGCGCCGGCGGCGAAGAGTCCGGCGTAGAGGTTCGGCACGAACATCAGCGGCGAGGCGCCGACGGTCGCCAGCCACCAGGCGTTGAAGGGGTTCGCGCAGTCGTCGTTGGGCACCAGCAGCACGAGGCCGAGCGCCAGGAGGCCCAGCAGGGCCGTGCGGCGGCGGCCGGCGAGGTAGAGGACCGACAGGACCGCCGCGGCGGCGAAGCCCAGGCCTGTCAGCACAAGGTTGAAGCGGAGCACCGGGCCGGCCTCCGGCCAGGCCGCCGCCAGCGAGGGACGGAACGGATAGAGCTGGTGGACCGTCGAGGTACAGACGAAGGAGAGGGGGACGAGCAGCCAGACCGCGCGG
Source organism: uncultured Holophagales bacterium (assembly GCA_963842525.1). Lineage (GTDB taxonomy): Bacteria > Acidobacteriota > Thermoanaerobaculia > Multivoradales > UBA5704 > UBA5704. The sequence goes on along the minus strand of CAWJGT010000003.1, from coordinate 205,975 downwards.
GCGAGACCGCCGCCCGCCGGCAATGCGGTGCTGCGGGTTTTCCAGATCCGGGCCGTGACCGCGCCGGCCCAGACGAGCAGGACCCCCAGGCCGGCCACGAACGCCGGCACGAACCAGGCGGGGAAGCTCCCCCGCCGCAGGACCAGGTCAAACCCCGCCTTCAACGAGAGGGCTGCCGCAGCGGCGAAGACCAACACCGCCAACCCGGCCACCCGCCGCGTCCCGCCGGTAGGAACCGCCGAGGTCATACGAAACGATTCTACTCCTCTCCGCCCCCACGCGATCGGGCCGGGCCGGCTAGCCTCCGCCGGCCGGGCACTGGACCTCGATCCAGCACCCCTGGCCCGAGGAGTCCTCGGCCAGGCTGAGCGTCACGTTCCACTTCTTACCTTCTCCGGCCCGCAGCTCCGCCGCGGGGATCCGCCGCAGGTCCGCGGTCCAGGGACCCGGCGAGCTGAGGATCTGCACGACTCCCTGTTCGATGACACCCACCTGGACAGGCAGCGTCATGGCGCCGTTCTGGAAGCTGGCCTCGCCCAGCTCCATCCTCCACTCCGCCCCCTTTTCCCGCTGATTGCGCAACGAATAGCGGCGTCGCGTCCGCACCGCGTCGGTCGGGCAGGGCATGACGAACTGCAGGCAGATCGACTGGCCGACGGCCGTGCCCTGCGACGAGCTGAACGAGGAGAGGTCCTGGATCACCAGGTTGTTGGAGGCGTCGGTGCTGAAGGTCCAGGTGTTGAGGGCGCCCGCAGGGACCGGGCTGGTTTCGGGTGCCTGGGCCGGAGAGCTGGCAGGTATGGCGAGCAGCGCCATCACGAGTGGAAAGAACCGGGTCTCTAGCCTCATCGGCTGAAGTCTCCTCGTCGTAATGGCACAAGCATAGCGGAAAAAGGGCATTACGCAGGCGAGGGCGCGGCGGGGAGGCCGGCCAGCTCCCGCATCGCCGCGAGCTCTTCATGGAGACCCTCGACGATCGCCTCGGGATCGGGGACCAGGCAGGCGTCCGTGCCGACGCCGACCCGGACATGCCCGGCATAGCTGCAGATGCTGAAGCCGAGCCCCAGCCGGCCCGACTGCGGCACCCAGAAGAAGATCTCCCGGATCGGCTTGCCCGCCAGGTACAGGGTCTCGCGCGGGCCGGGCACGTTGGTCATCACCGCCGTGGCTTTCGTCCCGAAGATGCGCACCACGATCTTCTGCACCACCAGCGGGGTCATCCCCAGGAGCTGGAGCACCCGGTAGACGACGAGGGGCTCGAGCGAGCGCTTGAGCGCCGCGGCGCGCCGCCGCAGCTCGGTCAGCCGCGCCGCCGGATCGACGATGCCGGCCGGCAGGGAGAGGAAGATGAGCCCGAACTCGTTGCCGAGCCGTGCCATCTTCTCCAGCGGGCGCAGGTTGACCGGCATGGCCGCGCGGAAGCTCAGCCGGCCGTTCACCGGTTGCCCGCGCCGCTCCAGGTAGCGCCGCATGCCGCCGGCCACCACGGTGAGGAGCACGTCGTTGACCGTCCCGCCCAACACCCGTCCGATGGCCTTCACCTCCTCCACCGGCACCGCGTCCGACCAGGCGACCCGCTTCTCGACCCCGAGCGGACCTTTGAAGATCGTCCTGGGGTCCGGCAGGCGGAGGGCGAGCCGGCCGAAGGCCGCCACCGATCCCAGCCCCTTGACCCAGGTGGCGGTCCGGCGCAGCGCCTCGACCGGCATCGCCATGAGGCGCACGGCATCGGGCATGATCTGCTCGACGAGCTCGCGGGCGGCATGGACCTCCTCTTCGCTCCCCCGCAGCAGCCCGGTGACCGGATTGGGCGCCGCCGACGGCCCCGGCGCCAGATCGGTCAGCGAGAGGACGACCATCAGCAGCGCAACGCCGTCGCCGATGCAATGATGGATCTTGCCGAAGAGGACGGAGCCGCCGTTGTACCCCTCGAGGAGGTGCAGGCTCCACAGCGGCCGCTCCGGATCGAGCGGCGAGCTCATCAGGCCGTTGAGGACCTGGCGCAGGGCCGCCTCGTCGCCGGGCTCCGGCAGCGGCTGGCGCTGGAGGTGGGCGTCGAGGTCGAAATTGGAATCCGGCTCCCAGTAGGGCTTCCGCTTGCGCAGGACCACACGCTGGTGGAACCGCGGCAGCACTGCCAGCCGCCGCTCGACGACCGAGCGCAACCGGCCGAAATCCACCGGCTCGTCCAGGACCAGCACCCCGTTGATGATCATCAGGTTGGCCGGCTCGTCCATCCGCAGCCAGGCGTAGTCCACGGACGAGAGCCGCTCTGCGGCGTCCGGAGGCTGGAGAATGGGATCGGGTCCGCTCACGGCGAGTTCTCTCGGAGCATTTTAGACCGGGTGCGCGTTGCAGTCGCGGCGCCCGGAGCGCACAATGGAAGTGTCGGAGGTGCTGCCATGACGCGAAACACCGCACGCATCATCCCGCTTGTTCACCTTCTTGCTGATCTTCGCACCGTCCGGGCTCGGCTGAGCCCGCCTCTCAGAGGGTGTTTGGAAAACTCTGCTGGGGGCGTCGCCGAGGGCCCTCACCCCCGGCCCCTATCCCATCCGCACTCCCTTCCCCCGGGAGAGGGGAGAAATGCATGATCAGGAGGCTCCTGGGTGGGGGGCTCCCCTCTCCCGGGCGGGTGTGAGTGCGGATGGGAGAGGGGCCGGGGGTGAGGGCCCTCGGCTGCGACCTCGCGGAGACTTTCGAGACACCTCTCAACCGCCCGCGTCCGGCTCGCCGCAGCGGGTGAGGATCTCGGCCCGGACGGCGTCGCGCAGCTTGCGGGCGGCGTCCCAGCCGGTCCCCGTGGGCTGGACCGGCGGCGCGACTGTGACCGTCACCACGCCCCGCCGGGGGAACCAGGAGCCGCTGCGCATCTTGGAACGGGTGCCGCGGATCGTCACCGGGACGACCGGCACGCCCGCCTCGGCCGCCATCACGAAGGCGCCGAGGCGGAACGGCAGGAGCCCTGGGGCGCGATGGAAGGTCCCCTCGGGGAAGATCACCAGTGAATCCCCGCCGCGCACCGCATCCACCGCCTTGCGGGTCTCCTCCATTCCGACCGCGGGATCGAATCGCTCGACGAAGACCGCGCCCAACCCGCGCAGCAGGACCCGCGCGACGACATTCCCTTCCAGCTCGCGCTTGACCACATAGCCGAAGTCGGGCGGCAGGACGGCGGTCAGGACGAAGGCATCGAGATAGCTCTGGTGGTTCGAGGCCACGATCCGCGGCCCACCGGAGAGCCCATTGGAGAGGTTACTGAGCCCCTCGGTCCGCAGCCGGGTCCCGGTGAGGAACGCGAGGACGCGGGCGACCCAACGGGCCAGCCGCCGCCGGCGCGCCGTCCCGGGCGTCAGCGCCAGGGCGGTCCAGACCGGCAGGGCCGCCAGGACGAAGACGGTCCAGAACCAGCCGGCGTAGAGAAGGTCCCCCGCGGAGCGCAGCCAGCGGCCGGCCTGCGCCCTCGCCGCCGTGCCGGCGAGCCTGGCGAGCTGCCAGCCGACCGAGCTGCCGCGCCGGCCGATCCGCCCCTGCTCGTACAGGTCGCGGCTCGCGGCCCGGCGGATCTTGCCGCTCGAGGTCTTGGGCACGGCATGCGGCGGCGCCAGGACGATTTCGTCGGCCGGCCCGCCCAGGAGGTCGACCGCGCGGTCCTGGATCGCCTCGCGCAGCTTCTCCAGCGCGGCCGCGTCGCGCTCGCGGGTCTCGGCGAGGATGACCAGCCGCTCGGTCCCCGTGGCCGGGTCGGATGTGCCGAAGACGGCCACACACCCCTTGCGCACCCCGGGGATCTCGCCGACCGCCTCCTCCAGCTCCTGGGGATAGAGGTTGCGGCCGGCGCGGATGACGATGTCCTTGACGCGGCCGGTGATGTAGATCTCCCCCGCGGCCACATAGGCGCGGTCGCCCGAGTCGATCCACTCGCCGCGGATCAGCTTCCGGGTCGCCTCGGGATTGCGGTAATAGCCGCTGGTGACCGACGGGCCACAGAATTCGAGCCGCCCCTCCTGCCGCTCCTCCACCTCGCGGCCGGATTCGTCGACGATGCGCACCTCGTGGCCGGAGAGAGGCAGGCCGCACGAGACGAACCGCAGGCCCTGCGGATTGTCCGTCGGCACGGCCCGGCCGGAGCGCTGGAACGTCTCGCGGTCCACCGCGTCCACCAGCGGCCCGCGCCCCAGCGGCGGGAAGGCCAGCGCCAGCGAGCATTCCGCCAGGCCGTAGACCGGCGCCATGACCCGCGGATCGAACCCATAGGGGGCGAAGCGCTCGGAAAAGCGCCGCATCGCCTCCGGGCTCACCGGCTCCGCGCCGTTCAGGGCGAAGCGCCACGAGGAAAGATCGAGACCCTCGATCTCGGCGTCCTCGACCTTCCTCGCGCACAGCTCATAGGCGAAGTTGGGGGCCGGCGACAGGGTCGCCCGGTGATGGTGGATGGCCTGGAGCCAGCGCGCCGGCCGGGCGAGGAAGGTCAGCGGCGACATCAGGATCAGGGGCATGCCGAAGTAGAGCGGCGCCATCCACGAGCCGATGAGCCCCATGTCGTGGTAGAGCGGCAGCCAGCTCACCACCACGTCGTCCCCCCGCAGGTCCGCCCCCTTGGCGATGGCCCGCAGGTTCGCCAGCAGGTTGGCGTGGGTCAGCATCACTCCCTTCGGGCTGCCCGTGCTCCCGGAGGTGAACTGGAGGAAGGCGAGGTCCTCCTCCGCCACCTCGGCGACCTGAGCTTTCCCGTCCCGGCTGGAGAGGGACGACAGCTCCTCGACCGTGATCACCCGGCGCAGCTCGGGGAGCTGGGCGCGCAACAGGCGGGCGAGCGGGAGGACCTCGTCGAAGGTGACGAGGAGGCAGGACTCCGCGGTGGCGAGGATGCCGGCCTGGCGGCGGAGATGGTCCTCGATCTGGCTGCGGCGGGCCGGCGGATAGAGAGGGACCGGGATGCCGCCCGCGAGCTGCGTGCCCAGGAAGGCCGCGAAGTAGTCGAGGCCCGTGGGGAGCATCAGCCCGACCGTCTGCCGCGGCTGAACGCCGAGCGCCCGCAGACCGGCGGCCACGGCGCGGGCCCGCCGGTCGAGGTCGCCGTAGGTCAGCTCCTCCGGCTCGCCCTCGCCGGGATAGAAGAGGACGTGCCGGCGCTGCGGGTGCCGCTGGACGTGCCAGTCCAGCACCTCGAGAAGCGTCCGCGTGCGCTCCGGCGCCGGCTCGCCGGCTCCGAGCTCCAGCAGGTCCTCCCGGAAGCCGAAGCCGGATGCGCCGCCGGCCGCCAGGGCCTGGAGGAGGTCGCGCGGGGTCTCCGCAGAGCCGAGAATCCCTGCGGGGAGCGTCACGCCGAAAGCCCGCTCCAGGCGCTGCACCAGCTCGACGCGTCCCAGGCTGTCGAGCCCGAGATCCCGTTCCAGGGACGCGTCCAGGGACAGGCGCAGGTCCCGCCGCTGCGGATGGAGCCCGCGCACCACCGCCTCGATCACACCGAGCACCGCCGCGGGCGAGAGCGCCGGGGGCTCGGCGTCCGGCGTCTTCCTGGGCTCCGCGGCCACGCTAGGCCTCCTCTCCGGCGATCTCTTCAGCCGCGCGCCGGATCTTCGCCTGGACGGCCCGCCGCTCCGCCTCGTCCTTGTAGGGGCTCCGCTTCCAGATCAGCTTCGCCGAGAACAGCCCGTCCTTCTGCCAGCGGGGGACCACGTGGACGTGCAGGTGCGGCACGCTCTGGCTGATCTTGTTGTTGACCGCCACGAACGACCCCTCCGCCTCCATCCCCTTCTCCACGGCCTGGCAGAGGAGGCGGGCCGTGCCGAACAGGGGCGCCACGAGCCCGTCCGGCAGCTCCGGCAGGGTCTCGACATGGGTCCGCGGGACGATCAGGCAGTGCCCGGGCAGCAGAGGCCGGTGGTCGAGGAAGACGACCGTCAGCTCGTCCTCGTACACCCGGAGCGCCTCGGTTGCGCCGCGGACGATCGAGCAGAAGATGCAGCCTTTGGCAGCGGACCTGGAGGGCATGAGGAGGAGTCTATCGCGACAAGACCGCCGGAAAGCCAGCCCCGAAGGGGCGTCAGCATATAGCCTGGGGCGCAAGCCCCAGGAACACGCCCCACACACATCGAAAAGCCCCGAAGGGGCGACAGCAGACCGCCCCATCAACCCAAAAAATATTTCTCATCAAACGCAATGCGGTGCTTCTTGAGCAACTTGATCAATTCATCCCGAAATGAGATCCGCGCATGATGCTCCTGCTGCGTCTGTATATACCGGCGGACCTCCGCCACACGGGACTCGCTCACGGAGACCGCGAAGTATCCAGACTGCCATTCGAATCGTCCTTGGATCTTTCGGTTGTCGTTGATCCAGCCGGTGGAATTTGACTTGATGAGTCGCACCGCCGACGCGACCGCGAGGTCCGCCTTCAACTTCGCCAGCAGGTGGACATGGTCCGCCACGCCGCCAATCTCAAGAAGGATGCTCCGTTCGGCACGAAGAATTCCACCGACGTATTCGTAGAGGGATTCCCGAAGATCGTCATGGATCAAAGGGACGCGTTCCTTGGTGGAAAAGACGATGTGGTAGAGGAGATTGGTGAGGCTGCTGGCCATGGTCTGCTACCGCCCTTTCAGGGCTTGGGTTTGTGGGGGATCTCCCTTTCCTGGGGCTTGCGCCCCAGGCTCTATGCTGTCGCCCCTTCAGGGCTGGCGACGTGGCAATTCAGGAGGTTTCGCCGTCTCGTTGGCCGGAAAAAGGCCAGCCTGCGAGCTGCGATCGACCGGGATCTTCTGACTGCTTACCGCGATTCTATTGATCCGGTCGTGCCTGTCAATACTTTGGTGGCGCTTCAGGCGGAACTTTTCTCCAATCGCGCCGCCACCCACGCCCATACCGGCTCGGGCAACGGTCCGCCCGTGCAGCGCTGCCAGCTCGCTTCGAGGGCCGGCATGCCTAAGTTGGCCGTGAGTCGGGCGAGGTTGTGGGGCCCCGGGCCTGTCGCCGGGTGGGGGAACTCGGGGAACAGGGCCACGCAACGGACCGTCCAGTCCAGGGCTCCTGTCGTGTCCCCACGGGCTAGCGCCAGAAGGCCGAGTTGCCCATAGGTGAAGGCCATACCGGGTCGATCCCCCAGCGACTCTTCGATCTCCAGGGACTTGCGGTACCACGACTCGGCTCCCTCAAGATCCCCGCGAGCCTCGGCCACGCTCCCGAGTTGATGGTAGGACATAGACATCGCAGGCTGATCCCCCAGCGCCTCTGTGATCTCCAGTGACTTGCGGTACCACGACTCGTCTCCCGGCAGATCTCCATGATCCTCGGCCACCCTCCCGAGCTGATGGTAGGCCACGGCGAGGCGCCTCTTTGCCTGCTCGCTGCTGGATTTCTCGAGCGTTAGCCGGATCGCGTCGTACTCCGCTTCGGCCTCCGCCAAAGCACCAGCCTGAAGAGATCGATTGGCTTGGGATACCACCATGAACAACCACAGCGCACCAGCCGGCGTCTCGAAGTCCGGCGGCTGGCCGTCCCGGTCTTCGAGGGCCTCGCGGCAGCGATCCACCCAGGCTCGCGCCTCCCCGCCGAGCCCGCGGGCGTCCCAGGCCCTCCGAAACTCCACTGCGTCGCGCGATCGGCGGGTGAGAGGCTATACCACTCCCGGCCCCGGAGGCCGACCGACCATGGGCGCTGAGCCAAAGACAGGTGGCGCTGGCTCTCCGCCACTGCTTTTGCGGCTCCGCCACGGGCGGAGAGCCAGGGGCTTCAGCCACAGCTTCACTGCCACGTGTCGTCTGGCGGAAGCCTTCTACCAGGCGGTCCGGTGTATCATCGGCCCGATCCTGAACCGAGCTGCCCTGGTGCTCCGGCTTTCCAGGCCCACATGTCGATGCTCCGGCCTACGCTCCGTCTGCTGACCCGGCTGGTCCTGGGACTCTCGCTGCTCGCCGCGGCGCCGGACCCGGCTGCGCTGCGCCCCGGCCAGCCGGTGGCGCGCGAGCTGGCCGACGACGAGGCCCAGACCTGGACGGCCGAGCTGGCCGGCGGCAGGGTCTGGCGGATCACCGTGGAGCAGCGCGGGATCGACGTGGCCCTGGCGGCCACCGGGCCGGATGGCGAGCGGGTGGCGGTGGACAATCCGGTCGATCGCCAGGGGGCCGAATCGCTGGTGCTGGAGCCCGCGGCGTCCGGGAGCTACCGGATCGAAGTGCGCGCTCGCGAGACAGGGGCGCCGCCGGGGCGCTTCGAGATCCGGCTCGACGAGCTGCCGCAGGCCGCCGAGGACGACCGCACGCGCCGCGACGCCGAGCGGGCCATGACCTCGGCGGGGCGCGCCTACTTCGAGGGATCGGCCGAGGCCCGCCGCAAGGCGCTCACCGCCTGGCGTGAGGCGCTCCCCCTGTGGCGCGTCCTGGGCGATCGGCGCGAGGAGGCCCGGACGCTCTATGCCCTGGCCGTTCTCTCCCGCCTGACGAACGAGACGCGGGAGGCGCTGGAGCTCGGCCGCCAGGTCCTGCCGCTCTGGCAGCAGCTCGGCGAGTCCCTCTGGGAAGCCGCCACCCGCAACGAGATCGGGCTCGACCTCTGGCTCCTGGGCCATGTCGCCGAGGCGCGGGGGTCGTTCGCGGACGCCAACGCGATCCAGCGGAAAATCGGCGATCTCTACGGCGAGGCGGGATCGGCGAACAACCTCTGTCTGATGGACCTGTCCCGGGGCGAGCTGCGGGCCGGCATCGACTGCTACCAGCGCGCGCTGCCGCGGCTCCGGGAGGCGGGAGCGCTGGCTCTCGAAGGGGCCGCGCTCACCAGCCTGGGCCGCGCCTGGGATGTGCTCGGCGAGCCGGAGGAGGCCCTGGCGGCGTACGGACAGGCGCTCGAACGGATGCGGGCGACCGGCGACCGGCGCGGCGAGGCACGGACGCTCAACAACCTGGGCGTGCTCCAGCGCGAGCTGGGCGACTTTCAGGAAGCCCTCGCCCAGTACGGCCGCGCGCTGGAGGTGTTCCGGACCGTGGAGGACCGCCGGTGGCAGGCGCGGGTGCTCGGCAACCTCGGCACGCTCTACCGGGGGCTGGGCGAGAACACCCAGGCGCTCGCCAGCCACGAGCAGGCCCTGGCACTCTGGCGCGAGGTCGGGGACCGCGCCGGCGAGTCCTTCACGCTCATCAGCCTGGGCGAGCTGCGGATCGCGCTCCAGGATTTTCGCGGCGCGCTCGATCCCCTGACCCAGGCGCTGGAGATCGCGCGCGCCACCGGCGACCGCCGGGGCGAAGGGATCGCTCTCAGCCATCTGGGCCGGACCCGGCAGTTGCTGGGCGATCCGGCCGCGGCGAAGGCGGCCCTCACGCAGGCGCTGGAGCGGTTGCAGGCCGCCGGCGACCTGCCGCGCGAGGCGGACGCCCGGCGCAGCCTCGGCAGAGCCCAGGGGGAGCTCGGAGAGACCCAGGCCGCTCTGGCGAGCCTCACGGCGGCTCGCGAGGCCGCGGGCCGCGTCCACGATCGAGCCGAAGAGCTGCGAGCGCTCGAAGAGCTGGCGAAGCTGGAGCGCCGGATGGGCCGCTCCGCCGAAGCCCGCGTGCACACCGAAGAGGCCCTCGCCCTCCTGGAAGATGTGCGGACGCGGATCGGCGCTCCGGACCTCCGCACCTCCTACTCGGACTCCCTCTACCACGTCTACGATCTGCACCGCGATCTCCTCCTGGAGGCCCACCGGGCCGATCCCGGGGCTGGGTACGACCGCCAGGCGCTGGAGAGCAGCGAGCGCGCCCGCGCCCGGACGCTCCTCGAGCTGCTGGGCGAGGCCGGGGTCGACCTCCGCAGCGGCGCCGGCGCGGCCCTGGTCGAGCGCCAGAGATCTCTTCAGCAGCGCCTGAGCGCCAAGGCCGAGCGGGCCTTACGGGAGCGCGATCCGAAGACCCGTGCGGCCCTGGAGGATGACCAGGGTGCGCTCCTCCGTGACCTCGATCTCGTCGAGGCCGAAATCCGCGAGCGCAATCCCGACTTGGCCGCTCTCACCCATCCCCGCCCCCTGAGCGCTGCCGGGATCCAGGCCCTCCTCGATCCGGAGACGCTCCTCCTGGTCTATGCCCTCGGCGACGAGCGCAGCTCTCTCTGGGCGGTCACCGCCGGCTCGCTGGACAGCTACGAGCTGCCGGGCCGCGCCGTCCTGGAGGAGGCCGCCCGCCGGCTGCATGGAGGGCTGAGCGCTTTCGACCCCGCCGACCGGGAGAGCGAGGCGCGCTCGGCCGCGGAGCTGGGACGCCTGCTGCTCGCTCCCGTGGCCAGCCAATTGGCGCGCTTCCGCCGCCTGGCCGTCGAGGCGGATGGCGCCCTTCACTACATCCCCTTCGGAGCCCTGCCGGCGCCGGGGTCAGGCGTTCCCGTCCTCGCCAGCCACGAGGTGGTGTACGTGCCCTCGATTTCGGCTCTCGCAGTCCAACGGCGCACGCTCCGGGAGCGCGCTCCGGCGCCGCGGCAGATCGCCATCCTGGCGGACCCGGTGTTCGATGCGCGCGATCCCCGGCTCGCCGGCGTCCAACCCGCCTCCCCCGCCACCTTGGCGGTGCGGGAGGACGACGGCGCCCGCTTCGAGCGCCTGCCGGCCTCCCGGCAGGAGGCCGAGGAGATCGCGGCCCTGGCGCCCCAGGGCCAGTCTCTCGTGCTGCTCGATGCCTCGGCGAGCCGGACACGGGTTCTCGGCGGTGAGCTGGCGGGCTACCGGATCGTCCATTTCGCCACTCACGGCGTGATCGATGCCGAGCACCCGGCCCTGTCCGGCCTGGCACTCTCGAATGTAAGCCCGGACGGGCAGCCCGAAGAGGGATTCCTCCACCTGCGCGACATCTATGGCCTGCGCCTGGGCGCCGACCTGGTGGTGCTCAGCGGCTGCCGGACCGCCCTCGGCCGGGAGGCGCGGGGGGAGGGGCTCGTGGGCCTCACCCGCGGCTTCCTGTACGCCGGAGCGCCACGCGTGGTGGCGAGCCTCTGGCGCGTGGAGGACCGGGCCACGGCCGCGCTCATGACCCGCTTCTACCGCGCCTTGTGGACGGACGGCCTGCCTCCGGCCGCGGCGCTGCGGGCTGCACAGCTCGCGGTGCGGCAGGAGCGGCGGTGGCGCGACCCCTGGTTCTGGGCCGGGTTCATCCTCCAGGGAGACTGGCAGGGGGACTGGAAAGCCGGCCCGGAGGTGGGACAGGCTGTACCCTCGTCCCACTGACCGGAAGGAAACATCCTCCAGCAGGAAACCAGAAAGGAGATCGTCGTGGCCAACATCGGGGATTTCGTCGGCGCCTACACCATCCGCAACGTCGCCAGCTCTCCCGTCAACGGGGCTCCAGACCCGCTGCTGCAGGTCGGCGGCCAATTCCTTATCGGTACGGGCACATACGGCGACACGCCGCCGGTCCTGACGGACGGCTACTTCGTGGCGGTCGGCTTCGCCATCCTGGACGCCGCGGGCCAAGTCGTGCTCGCCACGAGCGACGAGACGGGCCAACCCCTGCAGTTCGCTCTGTCCGAATCCAACCTCGTCTGGAAGGGCTTCTTCAACGACCAGCCGTTCCGGATCTACATCTCCCGCTACGACATCACGTCGCTTGGCGGGACCCGGACCCGGGGGATCTACGGCAGCAACGTCTGGGGCGACCCCGACCAGGTCGGCGTCTGGGGGGCCGACGACACCCCGCCGACGACGCCGTCGCCGAAGGTCGAGGGGTAGCCCGCGTGCTAGAATCGCGCCCCGCAACCGACAGGGGCTGTCGATTCTGGCAACGCGCGAGACGGGCACTACATCGTCTGGGGACGATCCGGCGGCGCTGGTCGCGCGGATCCGGACGGGAGACCGCAACGCCGAAGGGCGGCTGGTGGAGCTGTACGGCCGTCCGGTGGCCATCCTCCTGGACCGGCACACCAATGGCCGGCCCGAGGCCGAAGACCTTTTCCAGGACACCTTCCGGCTCGTGCTCGAGAAGCTGCGCGCCGGGGAGCTGCGCGAAGCCGCCAGGCTCCCCGGCTTCCTCGCCCAGATCGCCCGCAACCTGGCCATCGAGCACTACCGCAAGGCCGCGCGGCGCAAGACCGAGCCGGACAGCGAGGCCCTCGAAACCGTGCCCGCACGCCTCCCCGGCCAGCTCGGCGAGATCCTCCAGCGGGAAAACGTCTCCCTGGTGCGGCGGGTCATCCACGAGCTCGGCAACGACCGCGACCGCCAGATCCTCCTCCGCTACTACATCGCCGAGGAGGACAAGGACCGCATCTCGAATGATTTCGGCCTCACCAGCCTGCAGTTCAACCGCGTCCTCCACCGCGCCCGCCAGCGCTACAAGGAGCTGTATCTGGAGCGGCTCGGCCGGTCCGCCACAGCTCTCCTCCTGGTTCTTGGGATACTTGCCCTCCTCGTCCCACTAGGGAAGGGGGAGCTGAAGGGCTGAGGCCATGGACCACGCCTACATCGAGGAGCACGGGCTGATCGAACGCTACCACCGGGGCCTCCTGGACCCGGAGGAGGAGACGCGCTTCGAGGAGCACTATTTCGCCTGCCCGCAGTGCATGGAGCAGATCGAGATGGCCCGCGGCTTCCAGCGGGGGCTCCAGTCCATGGCCGCCGAGGACGCGGCCCGCGCCGTGGTGGGAGCGGGCCTCCTGGCCTGGCTCGCCCGTCGCGGCCGGCTCGCCCAGATCGGCCTCACCCTCGCCGTCCTCCTCGCCGCCGCCGCCCTGCCGGCCCTTTGGCTCCTCGGCGAGAACCGCGAGCTGCGGCAGGCCCGGCAGGAGCAGACCGAGCAGCAGCGGCAGCTCGAAGCCGCCCGCCGCGACGCCGAGGCCCGTCTGGCCGCGAGCGAGCGACAGCGGCAGGACGAGCGCCGCGACCTGGAGCGGCGCCTCGCGCAAGCCCAGAGGCCGACCGACGCGGCTCCCGAGGCGGCCCGGCCCCTGGTCCCCACCGTCCTCCTCCTGAGCGTCCTCCGCGACGAGCCCGGCGAGCCGGCCGCTACCTTCCACCGCGGCAGCCCGGTCACCCTCGCCGTGGACGCCGGGGCCGATCCCGGCTTCGCGAGCTACCGCGTGACCGTGACCGGCGCCCGGGGCCGCACCCTCTTCCGCCAGGATGGGCTGCGGCCGAACGCCCTGGAAGTCCTGATGGTCTCCTTCCCCGCCGGCTTCTTCCCTCCCGGCGACTACCGCCTCGCCGTCGAGGGCCTGCGCCCCGGCGCTCCGCCGGCCGATCTCGGAAGCCATCCCTTCCGGGTCGCCGGCCGCTGAACGCACCTTCCTCAAATTTCCTTCCTCCGCGGGTGCGATAGCTCGCGATCTCGTCCCACTACCTGATCGAACGAGCGGTCGCGCTCAACGAAAAGAAAGAGAGGACGAAATGCCCGACAGGATCCAGATCGCCAGCGTTACCTCAGCGAAGCAGCCCCAGGACGGACAGTCCCACCGCTCCAGCGGCAATTTCAGCACCGAGGACGTGCCGGGCGGCTTCAGCAAGTTCGTTTGGGAGATCTCCGGCGTCCCCACACCCGACGGGATCAGCTTCGACGTAATGGAAGACCGCAGCGCCGCGCGGGACCACACCATCTACGAAAACCTCACGGACGGCAGCCAGACCGGGATCGAGCAGAAGCGGCAGCTCTATATCGCCAATCCCAAGGGCGCCAGCAGCTCGTTCCTCGTGACCGTCTACGCCACCAACTGAGCCGCCGCACAAATCGAACATTCAAGGGAACTGAAAGGAAATCAGCCATGTCCGAACGCGTGCAAATCGCCAGTGTCCGTTCCGAAGGCTCTCCCCAGAAGGGGCAGGACCACCGCTCCAGCGGGAACTTCAGCACCGATGAAGTTCCCTCCGGCTACACCGGGTTCGCCTGGGAGGTCTCCGAGACCGAGCAGCCCGACAACGTCCGGTTCGATGTGATGGAGGACAAGAGCGCCCAGAAGGATCCGGTCATCTTCAAGCAGCTCACGAACGGCTCGGCGACCGACATCGTGAAGTCGCGCCGGCTCTACATCGCCAATCCCAGCGGCAGCAACGGCGGCAGCTTCCTCGTGACCGTCTACGCCACCAACTGATCCCTCCAGACCGGCTGCCGGGCACGGGCCTCGCTCCTCCGGCAGCCGCTCTATTCCTCCCCTCTCCCGGCGGGGGACGGAAGGGAGACGGGAGAGGGGCCGGGGGTGAGGACCCGCCAGCGGCTCAGGAGGAGGTGGGTGGGCAGGAAGAGGAGCAACGGGTAGGCCGCCATGTTGACGATCATGTAAAGCCACGGCGGCATCACGTGCTGGATCTTGCCGAACGGTCCCCAGACCCAGTTGATGTTCACATCCGGGCCGGTGAGGAGAAACGTCACCGGCAGCAGCACCCAGACGAGCGCAGTCTCCAGGCGCCAGGCGCGGCGGTCGTAGCCCAGGCGCCTCACGCCCCAGAGCAGCAGCGGCGGCATGACCAGGTGGAAGAGCGACATCAGGCGCGGCAGGAGCGGCTCGGCGACATTGAACATGTACTCCGTGCCGCCGACCGGATGGACACCGAAGAACAGGCGGCCGAGAAAGTCCACCGCCCAGACCACCTGCACGAGCAGGACCCCCACGGCCTGGGACGAGAACAGCAGCCGGCTCTCCCGCCAGAGCGCCACGGCCACGATCAGGTTCGCGACGTCACACAGCCAGAGGAAATTGTCCGGGCCGTTGTAATACCAGTAGACCGGCACCCAGACCGCGACCCAGGCCGTGTAGGCCAGCTTGAGCCAGAGAGGGACGCGGCGGCCGGTCGCGGTCTCGGCGGTCTTGACGCTCCTGGGAAGGGCAGCTCGCATGGATCTTCGGCGTATCATAGTCCCCTGGACTCCCGACCCGGAGGGCTCGACGCCATGAAGAACCGTCTCCGCTGTCTCGCGCTCGTTCTCGTCCTGCTGCTGCCGGCCCTGCCGGCCGCTGCCACCTGCGGCGGCGGTGGAGGAGGCGGAGCGGGCGGCGTCGTACCCAACGTCGGCGGCAGCGAGCCGGTCGTCTACCGCGTCTCCTGGAAGGTGCTCGCGCCCGGCGCCGAGCAGCCCAGGGCGCCGCTCACCGTCTACTGGTTCCCGACCTCGCCCGACGAAGCGCGGACCTCGCCGCTCCAGACCTCGCGCGCCCTGTCGCTCGCCGGCGCGCGCTGCGTGGCCATGGCCATCGTGACCACCGACAACAAAGCGCTCCATGAGAGCTTCAAGGCCCCGGCCGAGGAACCGCTCGCCATCCTCACCGCCGCCGACGGCACGGAGCTCGGGCGCGTGCCTTCCAAGGGGGGCAAGCTGGAGGCGCGCACCGTCGAGCAGCTCTTGAATGCGGAGATGGACAAGCGCGAGTCCACCCTGGGAGCCCTCCTCAAGGCCGCCGACAAGAAAGCTGCGGCCGACCGCGAGGCTGCCATCGCCGACCTGCAGCAGGTCTGGGACCAGCGCTGCCTCTTCCCGAGCCTCGGCAAGAAGGCCGCCAAGAGCCTGCGCAAGCTTGGCGTGACCGTTGAAGAGGCGGAGCTCCAGCGGCTCGGCCCGGACGGTCTCGCCGATCCCGACGTCCATGGACGGATCGCCGCCGTCGAGCCTACCCTGCTCCAAGGGCTCCGCGCCGAGCTCGCCGGCCGCTACTCCGAAGCCGAGCGGCTCTACGCCAAGGCGGCCCGGCTCGACCCCGCCGACCCCACGGCGCTGCGCTACCTGGGCGAGGTCTACCGCCATCAGACCGGCGACTGGGGCAAGGCCCGGACCGCCTTCGAGCGCGTGCTCGCCCAGCCGGCGGACCCGATCGCGCGGGCCGTCGCCATGCACGGCCTCGGCAAGATGACCATCCACGGCGGGCGCTTCGCCGAGGGGCTGGCCCTCTTCGAGACGTCGATCGCCGAGCACCCGCTGCCGATCACCTACCGCAACCTCGCCGTCTACTGGTTCTCCGAGAAGCAGGCCGACAAGGCGGCCGGCTACATGCGCCAGTCCCTGGCCCTCGATCCCGACGACCGCTACAACCGCATCTTCGCCGCCGTCTACCTGGCCGCCGCCGGACAGAAAGAAGAGGCCGCCCGCATCGCGAGCGCCAACGAAGAGGTGCTCGAAGCAAGCTACAACCTCGCCGCCATCTGGGCCCAGGTGGGAGACCGCAAGAAGGCCATGGAGCTGCTGCGCCGGCACTTCTACCAGTACGAGCAGTTCGACGCCGTGCGCGCCATGGAGATGCAGGAAGCCCGCGACGACTTCATGTTCGCGAGCCTGCACACGGACCCGGACTTCATCGACCTGACGAAGCTGGCCACGCGGCACCGGATGTAGAAGGGTGTTTTAGCCCCGCCCGGCGATGAATCGCCGGGCTAGGAATGGCGCCCCATGAATGGGGCTTTGAAGCCGGGTTTACCCGGCGCTGTTCCTAGCCCGGGCATTCATGCCCGGGCGGCTCTCCCCGGCACCCGAAGCATGACCGCTACAGCCGCCTGGTTCTGCGGCACGATCGCTTGCAGCTGCGGGCCTCCCGTAGATCCAACTTCAATATTCCGTGAAGGCCTCGTCCCGATAGCAATACAGCCAGCGCTCCCCGGGCTCTGCCGAGGCGACCACGGGATGCCCGCTCGCGTGCGCGTGCTTGCTGGCGTGGCGGTTCGGCGAGCTGTCGCAGCAGAGCGTCGTGCCGCAGGTCTGGCAGGTCCGCAGATGGACCCAGCGGGAGCCGATCTTCACGCACTCATCGCATTCGTGGCGCTTCTCGTGGGTGACGGTCTTGATCGCATCGAGATGAGAACAGGTTTCGCCGGGCATGGATCTCTCCTTTCCCTCACTCGTGAAGAACCTGGTGCACGAAGGAGACGGCGATCGATCCCTCGCCGACGGCCGACGCCACACGTTTGATACTGCCGCCCCGGACGTCGCCGACCGCGAAGACTCCGGGGAGGCTGGTTTCGAGGAGATAAGGTGCCCGAACGAGCGGCCACTCCGCGGCGGCCAGGTCTTCCCGCGACAGGTCCGGTCCGGTCTTGATGAAGCCTTTCTCGTCGAGCTTGATACAACCGTCGAGCCAGCTCGTGCTGGGAGCGGCGCCCGTCATGAGGAAGACGTGGCGGACGCCGTGCGTCTCGATCTCCCCCGTCTGGTGGTCCTGCCAGCGCACGCGCTCGAGATGACCGTTCCCTTCGAGGGCCGTGATCTCGGTGCGGGTCCGTAAGGCGATCGCGGGGCTGTCTTCGATCCGCCGGATCAGATAGCGCGACATGGTGTCCGCGAGCCCGTCCGAGCGGACGAGCATGTGCACGCGCCGGGCCGTCCGGGCGAGGAACACCGCGGCCTGGCCGGCGGAGTTTCCGCCCCCCACCACGACCACCTCTTCACCCACGCAGAGCTGCGCCTCCATGAAGGTGGCGCCGTAGTAGACGCCGGCGCCTTCGAATTGTGAGAGGTTCGGCAGCGCCAGCCTGCGATATTCGGCGCCCGTCGCAATGATGACGGTGCGTGCCGGCACGCGCGAGCCGCCGTCGATCTCGAGGGCGTACGGTTTACGGTCGCACGCCAGCCGCTGGGCGCCCTTGGCGATCATCACTTGCGCGCCGAACTTCTGCGCCTGGGTATAGGCGCGGCCGGCGAGATCCTGGCCCGAGATGCCGGTTGGAAAACCGAGATAGTTCTCGATTTTCGAGCTCGCGCCCGCCTGGCCGCCCGGCGCGCTCGACTCCAGCACCAGGACGTCCAGCCCTTCCGACGCGCCGTACACCGCCGCAGCCAATCCCGAAGGGCCGGCGCCGACGATAACCACGTCGCGGAGATGGCTCTGGTCGATCCCTTCGTTGAAGCCGAGGCAGTCGGCGATCTTCTGATTGGTCGGATTCCGCAGCACCACCTCGCCGCGGCAGATCAGGAAGGGGACATCTTCGTCGCCGATGTGAAATTGATCCAGCAGCTCCTGGACACCGGCGTCGCGGTCGAGGTCGACGTAGGAATACGGATGGCCGTTGCGGGTCAGGAACTCGCGGACGCGCAGCGTTCCCGAGCAGAAATTCGAGCCGACCACAACGACATCGCTCACGCCGTGCGCGATCAGCTCCACCCGGCGCAGGATGAAGGCCCGGAGGATGACCTCGCCGAGCTCGCTGTCGGTCTGCACGAGCTCCAGCAGGCATTCGCGGTCCAGCTCGATGACCTCGCCCGGCTCGGCCACCCGCGAGCGCACGAGCGTGCGGCGGCCGGACAGCATGTTGACCTCGCCGGTGAACTGGCCCGGCCCATGAGCGGCGACGAGCGTCTCGCTGCCGGCGGACGGTTGGACGACCTCGATCCGGCCCGTCTTGACCACGAAGAACGGCACCGCATGGTCTCCCGCCTCGACGAGCACCTCGCCCGGCCGGATCGGCCGCACACGTCCATGCGCCGCGATCCGCGCCACCTGAGCCGGCGTCAACGTCGGGAACATCTGCTCGACCGGCGTGGCGAGGGTCGGCTGGATCAGCGGCGCAGGTTCGGTCATAGGTCTTGCTCCATCGGTGTCCGCCCGCGCGGCGCACGGCCGGGGCGTCTAGTAGTCTAAGCCCTTTTCGGTGCCGCCTTGGCCTACCTGCGCACGCTGGTGCGCGAGACGGGATGGCCGCGCTGCGGCAGAAGAGGTGCATGGGGATTCTTGGGTGCACCTTCTACCCGGAAGTGCCTGGTGCCGGATACAATCCGCGCAGGACCAAAGGACCGGACGGTCCAAGGGAGACTTATGAGATTCGGCGAGAGGCTGCTGCTTGCCGGTGCCCTGCTCATCGGCCTTTTCGGCGTCGTGATCCTTGCAGGAATCCTCATCGGAACCCTCGAGGGAACTTCGGAGTATTCCCCATCCACCAACCTGCTGCTCTCGTTCTTGTTCGGGGTCTTCCCCTTGGCTGGCGGCTTGTTCCTCTTCTGGCGCGTCCGAAGAGCTGCTGCCAGACGCAAAGGAGAGGCGAAGGAAGCCGCCGTGCTGAGGGTGGCAAGAGAGCGGCAGGGGATCGTTACCGCCGTGGACGTGGCCGCCGATTGTGGTATGAGCTTGGAGCAAGCCGAGGAAATACTCCAGCGGCTCCACCTCCGCAGCTTCAGCGAGATGGACGTGTCGGACTCCGGTACGGTCGTCTATCGATTCCGCCTCTGATTGCCACCATCAACGTCTGGAACCGCCTCAACGTCAGCACCAGCAGGTGGCGGGCTCGGCCTGGAGCTGAGCGGCACCCGTAGCGCGGTCATCGCAACGGCACGCGGTGACCGCGCCGGCCTTCTTCAGGGCCATCTGCGGTATTGTTGCGGAAACGGAATCCCCGGGGAGGAGCCCGATGCCGGCCGACCAACTGCGAGAGCTGCTCGAAAAGGTCACTGACGAAAAATCGTTCAATCAGTTTTTGAGTGCACTTCGTGAAGACTGCGAGAACCACACATGTACGGTCGCCTGCTGGCTGCATGTTGCCGGATCATTGGTCGACCTTTCAAGCTCAGCACGATGCACGCCAGGACGCTGCAACCGGGCGCGCCGGCACAGGCGCTTCACGTGGACGTCAAGCATCAAGCCGATGGGTGGCCGCTGGTCGGTTTCATCCTCATGGTTGACGAGTTTCACAAGGAGAACGGCGCCACGCGTTTCGTGCCTGGCTCGCATTTGCTGTCCCACGAGCCTGCCGAGTCGATGAAGGATGCGACCGATGTCTACGAGGGGCAGGTCATCGCGTGTGGCCCAGCCGGATCAATCATCATCTTCAATGGGTCGGTATGGCATGGCTATAGCGCCAACCGGTCAGCCCAGCCCCGGCGTTCGATCCAGGGCGCCTTGATCCCACGGGAGGCTCGAGCGGCGATCAACCAGGCCTCGCGCATTCGTCCCGAGACGTTGCAACGCATCGGGGATCTCGGGAAGTATGTCCTGGATATCGGCTAGGGCGGCAGCAGGAAGCGGCAGCGAGGGCCGGTGGCTTTGGCGAGACGGCGGTCGAGCGTCGCCAGGGGGAGATCGCATTGTTCGGCCACCGCAACGTACCAGGCGTCGTAGCTCGTTACGTTGGCCCGCAATTCCCAGACCCGCTCCGCGAATGGGGTAAAGGGCATCAACTCGAGGTCGAACAGAAGAAGATCACGGGCAGCGGCACCGGCTTCCATCCGGCCAAGCCGGCCCTCTAGCTCGAACCGTCGGAGGATATTCGTAGCTTCGACGAGAGCCAGATGGGGCGCGACCAGGTTACCGGCACGCACCACGTCCTCGGCCCATCTTCCTTCTGCGCCCGGATCCGACGTGGCGGCGACCAGGAGCGACGCGTCGACGACTGGGCTCACCGGCGGTCCGCGTCACGGTGGCCCAGGATCTCTTCCGGAGAGAGCCTGACTCCTGCCGTCGCCTTGCGCTCCCGGATCCGCTCGAGCACCTTCTCGACCGGAGGGCGTGCGGCCAGGCGTTCCAACTCGACACGCAGGTATTCCTGCATCGACTTGCCTTGTAGAGCTGCCCGCGAGGCGAGCTCATCCCTCACCGCGTCCGGCACGTCACGGATGGTGATCTGTACACTCATGCCAGCATCCTGACACCGTTGACTGCAAAATGCAAGCACGATCGGAGCTACGGCAGGAGGGTGGGGATGACCAGCAGAGCGAGAGCGACGGACAGGAGGGCAGCACGGCATCCAGCGGTGCGCATCATGAGGCACCTTCTTCGAGGCGGCCCTCTCCCCCGCCCCACGGAGCGAAGGGACCGCCTCCTGCCTCTTACAGTGCCTCGATCAGTCCCACATAATACCGGACCTAGCCGCGCGCAAGGCCGCTGTACTAGACTTGTTGCGTCAGGACACCGTCCGGAGGTTCGTCACGTCGCAAATCGTCGTTGACGTCGGGAAGCAGATGAACGGGGCCACGTTCCAACTCAGCCCGCAGACTCGAGCGATGCTGACGGCTAGGGAATCTGCACAACTACCGGCCTCCAGTGTCTTCGTGGCCTTCGACACGAGCGGGCCTCTTGACGAGAGGCACGGACCGATGTGGGCTCACATCGTCATGCTCCTGACCGGCTTGACCGAGGATCAGATCGCCGAGCTCGGAGGGTATAGCTTCGTCAGCCCGGCAGACGAGGAGATCCTGTTCGAGTCCCGCGCCGCCTGAGCCAGCAGCCCTCCACGAAGAACATGCTCTTCATCAAGTCGGGACGGCCAGCGCTGGCCGAGTCGTCCTCCGCTTCGTGTCCGACGGTTCCATTCTGAGATGCTCTGGCAGGAGCCTTCAGCCTCATCAGGACAACTCGTCCCTATGGCCGCTCCTGCCCCACTGAGCCACTCCCCACCTGGGCAAGTTATGCAGGACGGTCGTAATGGTGCTCCCCCAAGGGGTGCCTGGGGGTGTATCTGTTTACCGGGAGAATAGGTGCCTGAGAATAGGTGCCTGGAGTTTCTTGTGGCACGACATCCAGCGGTGCCATCATGAGGCACCGCCTTCGAGGCGGCTCTCTCCCCCGCCCCACCACGGAGCGGAGGGACCGCCCTGCTACTTACAGTGCCTCAAACCTGCTGAAGGCGAAGGATTCTGCCTGCTGGCGCATCCAAGGAGGTGGGTGTCGAAGATCGGCGCCCAGTGACCGCAAAAGGAGGCCTACGCCATGAAGAAAGCAGCACGAGGATTCCTATTCATCGCTTCGTTCGCCCTCCTCGCCACACCCTTGGCCGCGGCGACCCTGGAGGAAGCCAAGATCTTCATCGAGTTCAACGACACCGACCAGGACGTAGGAGTCCACATCTTCCTCGACGGCGAGTGGGAGTCGATCCGCATCACCGATCCCCAGGGCCGGGTCATCTTCAACGTCGCCGGCGTCAACGCCCTCGGCGAGATCGGCCTGAGCGAGCTCTTCGTGGAGGGCGAGGAGCCATCGCTCGACGAGTTGCCGCTCGCAGAGCTCTTCGCGCTCTTCCCGGAGGGTCTCTACACCTTCGAGGGCAGGTCGGAGGACGGCGAGAGGGTCCGGGCCAAGGCCCGATTCAGCCACCGCATCCCGGGTGCACCCAACATCCTCACGCCGCAGGAGGGCGTGCCGCAGGACCGCACGAACACGGTGATCAACTGGGAGCCGGTGACCAGCCCGGCGGGGGTCGAGATCGCTGGCTACGAAGTGATCGTCTCGGGGGATGGCATCGCCGAGATGTCGATCAAGGTCCCGGCCTGGCTGACTCACCTGCGCGTGCCGCCCGAGATCCTCCGCCCCGGCAGGGAGTACGGCTTCGAGGTCTTGACCATCGAGAAGAACGGCAACCAGACGATCTTCGAGGGCTCGTTCGAGACCGCCGACTAAGTTGCGGTTTTCCACGCGGCTCGACCAGTCGATCTCGGTGCGGCTGCAGCTGAGAATAGGTGCGGCCGTAGATCGCGCCGGGACGTGCCAACTGCGCTCGGTCGCGCGCGGACCGCGCTCGAACCTCTCCTCAGCGCACTATCGGCCACGCCGTCCGTTCACGGCGGAGCACTGTCTCCGCCGAGAGCGTACGGCACCGGGCTCAGCGGCATCGCAGCTTCGCTGAGCCTGCCGCGCACCGCACTCGAGGTCTCACGGACCCGAGTCAACGAGACGTTTCCTGTAGTCAATACGCAGAAGACGCCGGCGGGCGTCCGTCTGGGTGGCACGATCTCCCGGAGAGCCATAGAGATAGGTCTACCCTTTGAGCAAGGGCAGAGCATCGTATCCGTCTTCCGGAGACGGAGAAGCCCCCTCCGGGTGCCTTATCGCCCTTCACCAGTCGCGTTGACTCTCTCAAGGCGGAGGCGTATCCTTCTTCAAGTTGAGGCGCGAGAACAAGTTACGGGCAAGGACGCGACGAGCCAGGGACTCTTATGCGGCGCGTAGAAGCCCTGAAGGCTGTCGCTCCTCGTGCGTCTATCCGCGGTCCTCCCCTGAGAAGGTGGTGGACTCCGGAGCTGTGTTGTGGGAGGACCCCGGATAGACGCTTATTATGCGGCGTGAACCGATGCGGTTAAGCGAGGAACCTACATGAAGCTATTCATTAGTTGGAGCGGAGAGCGTAGCCAAGCGCTCGCGCAGGCATTACGGGAGTGGTTCCCGCTCGTACTCCATTATGTGGAGCCTTGGCTCTCTGAGGCGGATGTGTCTGCCGGAGACCGCTGGGCACAAGCTGTGGCAAAAGAGTTGGAAGCATCGAACTTTGGAGTAATATGTGTGACTCCGGAGAACGTCGGTTCGCCTTGGGTGTTGTTTGAGGCCGGAGCCCTTGCGAAGTCGATGCAGGGTGCCAAGGTCATTCCTCTTCTCTTCAATCTTGAGTTCAGTGACATTACGGGACCACTTGCGCAGTTTCAAGCCAAAAAAGTCGAAAGGAGCGGACTGGGCGAGGTGGTTCAGTCGATAAACCATGCCACGGACCAAGCGATTCCCGACGACCGCGTTAAACAGTTATTCGCCGCTTTGTGGCCGGAGCTTGAAAAGCGGTTGGCTGGCATTCCGAAGGAAGCCCCGACTGAAAGACATATGCGGCCTCATCACGAGATCCTTGAAGAGCTTGTTACTAGTGTGCGGGGCCTCGACTCGCGTTTTCGCGATCTTGAGGGTATAGTTTCCGAACAGGCTCCGCGATCACGCCGCCGTCGAAGGTTTCATCCTATGATGTTCGACGAAATGGCACATATGATGTCTGAAGACGGAGAGGATCCTGTTGCATTGCTCATGTTCGGTGGCCTTCTGCGAGACGACTATCCTTGGCTCTATGAGATCATCATGGAGGCTTATCGTGATGTCAAGGACGGCGATCCCAAGGCAGCGCAGAGAGCGATCGAGCGCCTGCGGCGGGTTGTCAAATATGTTAGCCGTGGCCCTTTTATGGAAGAGTTCGGCGGTTCCTCGAAAGAAGCGCACATGATGATGATGGAGCTTCCAATGATGCTCGATCACTTGCTGCACAGGTACGAGGGGCGCCGGCTGAGGGGTGCAGTAGACGATGAATCCGAAGAACCGAACGAGCCAACCAAGTAGGGGACGCATAACCCCACGGTCGAGCGGACGGAAACCGCAAACAGCGTGGTTCCCGCCGCTCACCATCTGCGCGTAAGGCGGCCAGGGATCAATCGTGCCCCCACGTGACGTTATTGCGGACCGAGAGCGCACTGCTATGAGCCAGCCACACAGGATCGTCGCCTCGGCCCTTCTCGCGGCCGCATTCCTGTCTCTTCTCTTCGTTCTCGGTTTCACATATTGGTATGCCCCCGACTTTGACAAACTTCTAACCGGGCTCGCCGCGCCACTCCCTACGCTCACCCGGTTCTTCGTCGCAACCTACAAGTGGTGGTGGCTCCTGTTGGCACCCTTCGCCATCCTTGCAATCGACATCCTCAAAAGGTCTCGACCATCCCTTCTCTACGCTGTCCTGGTGTCTGGCGGGACTATTCTTTGTGCGTTCGCACTTTGCGCCTGGCTGCTTACTGCTGTCCGTCTGCCGATGGACGCCATCCTCGAAGCTATCGACTGACCTTCTCCTATGCTCGTGACTGGCCGCCTAACCCTCGCTGCACTCGCCCTGCCGCAGGGATCGGCGTGCACGGGCCCTTTCCACGCCTCCTCTCGCGTCAAACTCCTGTAGCTGTAAAGAGGAGCTAAATCGCCGGCTGGCGAGATGAGTGGGATGCTGATATCTGCGACAGATCTGCTTGAGCCGGCCCGGATCACGCCATCCGCGCCGGATACCGTAATCCATGTCGGATAAATGTATCTGCCACGGATAAGCTTAGTTCGCGCCGGATAGTGTTATCCACGGCAGATAAGCTTATCTGCGCCAGATAAGCTTACACTGGCCCAGATAAGCTTATCCACGCCAGATAGTGTTATCCGTGGCGGATAAGCTTATCTGCGCCGGATACCGTTATCCACGCCGGATAAGCTTATCTGCCACGGATAAGCTTATCTGCGCCAGATAGTGTTATCCGCGGTGGATAAGCTTATCCGCGCCGGATAGTGTTATCCACGGCGGATAAGCTTATCTGATCGGCGGATAAGCTTACACTGGCTCGGATAAGCTTATCTGCGCCGGATATCGTTATCCACGGCGGATCGGCTTGCGCGGCATAGCTGGCCGGATCCTTCGTGCATGCTGTGAGGCTGCGCGGCGAGCCCGCGCGGTGGGTGCGGCGCCGCTCGGCTATGGCTTCGCCGAGAGCACGCGCGCGAAGACGTCGCTCCGGCCATCCGGAGTCAGTTGGGTCCAGACGACCAGGACAGGACCTTGACGGGCCGCGGCGATCGCCGGATCGTGCTGGTTGCCGGCCGTCGTGACGTTGATCCGGAAGTCCTGCGTGCGCGGTGCTCCATTGGGAGCAAAGGCGCGGCCGAAGATGCCGCTGCCGTCCCCGTCCCGCCCGAACGGCTCGGCCCAGGCGACGACGAAGCTCCCGCCGGCCTGCAGAGCGACCGCCGCGTCGGTCTGACCATCTTGCCCGGTGCTGACCCCAAAGTACTGGCCCCGGGGGGTTCCGTCCGGAGAGAATCGCTGGGCCCGAATCGAGAAGTCGCTCCAGGTGGCGACCAGGCTGCCATCCAGTCCCATGGCCAGAGACGAGCCGAAATAGTCCGGCGCGCAGAGGATCGAGCCCAGAGCTTGCGAGCTGAGGGACCCACCCGCCGAAGGCACCCGTATCAGGTAGCTATTGAGACAGCCGCTCGACTCAAAGGACTGGACCAGCGCCGCCAGGGTGCCGTCGGGTGTCAGGGCCAGGCTGGTCGGATAGGCGTCGATGGCGTCGTCTCCGGCAGCGCCGGCGGCATCGCCTTCGAGAAGGAGGATCTCCGGCGTGACGGGGGTCCCCTTGGCGGTGAAGATCCGCGCCACGGCGTTGGTATAGCCGCTCTCCTCGGACACGTCGACCTGCGCTTTCCAGGCGACTGCGAAGCGGCCATCCGGTCCGATGGCGGCCACGGCGTCAAACCGGCTGGATGTGCTGGGCGCGTTGGCGCGGATCGCCTTGCCCCGCGGCATGCCGTCTCGGTTGAAGCGGCGTACGTAGACGCCAAGCGCGGGGCCCGTGCCCCCACTCCAGACCACGAGGAAGCTGCCGTCACGGTCCGCGACGACCTGATCGACGATCCCGCTGACCGCGAGGCGGCGCTCGCCGCTCGTCGGTCTTCCCTGGCTGTCGAAAAACCGCGCCCGCGCTCCGGAGGTCGCCGACCAGACGACCACGAAGCGGCTGTCCGGGAAGACGGCGACGGAGGGGTTGAAGTGAGAGACCTGCGTGTCGGTGTTGACACGGATCTCGGCGCCTCGTGGCACCGGAGGCGGCGCAGCGCCAGCCGGCCCGGCGAGGAGAGCCAGGAAGGTGATCTGCAGGGTGGCGGCCAACGCTCGTGCCATCATGCAGCGATTCTAGCACCCCCATGATCCCTCTCGCCAGCGTTCTCCGCTGATGAGAGTGGGGGCGCGCTCGGCCATCTGCCAGGCACCCTTGTAGGAAAGGAGACGCGATGACACCCAAGATCCAAATGTTCCCTGCCGCCCTCCCGGTCCTGATCGTCCTCTTCGCACCCACCTGCGCGCTGGCGGCACCGACCGTTTGTACCCTCAAGCTCACCGGGCCCGACTGCCCGGGCGGACACTGTGTCCTCTCCGCGGACGTGAATGGAGACGGCGTCGTCGATGCCGCGGATCTGGGGCTGGTCGTCAAAGACTGGGGCTCCGCAGCCCCGGGCATGGCCGCCGACGTGAACCATGACGGCGTCGTGGGGTGCTTCGACCGCGCCTTCGTGCTCGGGCACTGGGGCTCGTGCGCGGAAGCCGGCGCCGATCTGTCCGGCGACGGGGTCATCGACTGCCGCGACTTGGTGGCCCTGCTCGCCGGCTATGGCAACTGTTTCATCGACGCCAATCTGAACGGCAAGTGGGACGCCCGCGATCCGGGCCTCGACGTCGACAACAGCGGCGTCGTCACGTTGCACGACGTCGCTCTCGTGGCCTGCTTCTTCGGGCCGGCGGGCACCGGCTATCCCAACGTCGACTTCGATGGCAACGGCACGGTGGACCTGGAAGACCAGCAGATCGTCGCGGCCCACCTGAACCAGAAATGCCCCTTCGATCTCGATCAGGACGGCTTGGTCGGGCTGTCGGATGTCCAGGTGCTGATCGAGAGGTGGGGCGGCCTGCAATAAGAACCCCTCAACCCCCTGGGGGGGAAGAAGCGGTGAGCCGCGCGAGATGGGCGAAGGCCCGCCGCGTGTGCTGGTTCTCGGCGCCGAACGCCTGGCGCAGCCGGGAGTAGCTGTCGACCAGCAGCGGCCTCGCTTCCTGCCACCGGCGCTGGCGGGCGAGGCAGCCTCCGAGCTCGCTCTCGACGGTCGCGATGCGCCAGTGGCCGGGCGGCAGCACGCGGCGGCGGATGGCGAGCGCCTCGCGCAGGAGCGGCTCGGCGGCCTTCTCCTCGCCCCGGTCGGACAGGACGGCTCCGAGCCCCAGGAGCGAAGAGGCGATGTCCGGATGCTCCGGGGGGAGGATCTCGCGGCGCAACGCCAGGACCTCGCGGAACAGCCGCTCGGCGGCTGCGAGGTCGCCGCGCGAGTGGATCTGGACGGCGAGGCTGTTGATGCTTCCCGCCACAGTGGGGTGCCGGTCACCCAACGTTTTCCGGTGCAGAGCGAGGGCCTCGCGGGCGAGCGGCTCGGCCGCTGTGAAGTCGCCGCGCTCCGCGAGCATGCCGGAGAGGTTCTCCAGGGAGGCGGCGACCGCCGGGTGGTCGTCCCCCAGATCACGGCGGTGGAGCCGCAACGCCTCGCGGAGAAGAGGCTCGGCCGCCGCGGTATCGCCCTTGCGGTACAGCGTCATGGCGAGGTTGTTGAGGCCGCTCGCCACAGTCGGATGCTCCGGCCCGAGCTGCTGGCGATAGACCTCCACCGCCTCGCGAAAAAGGGACTCGGCGCGGCCGTACTCCGCCTTCGCCTGGTACAGAAAGGCCAGATCGGTCAGGCTGTCGCCAAGCAGGACCCGTTCGTTCAGGGGGAGGCGGCGGCGGAGGGCCAGCGCCTCGGTGAGCGCCGCCTCGGCGGCCGGATACTCGCCGCTCCGGAAGAGCAGCACCCCCAGATTGCCGAGGCTCGCGGCCACGTCGGGGTGGTCCTCTCCCAGCAGATCGCGGCGCAGCGCCAATGCATGCCGGGCCAGGGGCTCGGCCGCCGCGTATTTCCCTTCGTCGCGCAGGGCCCGCGCCAGATCGTCGAGAGCGGCGGCAACGTCCGGATGGCGCGGGCCGCGGGCGCGCCGGTGTGCGGCCAACGCCCGCTGAAGGACCGGCACCGCCTCCCGCGGCAGCCCGAGGTTGAGGTAGACCCGGCCGATCGTGCCGAGCAGCTCGCCCGCGATCTCGGGCTGTTTCGCGATCGTCGCCTCGACGCGCTGGGTCCCCTGGCGCAGGACCTCGCGGGCGGTGACCGTCTCGCCGGCGGTTTCGCGGCGGTCCGACAGCTTGAACAGCTCGACGAGGAGATCGGTCGCCTCGCGCGCCTTGGCCGCTTCGCGATCGGCGCGGACGAGAGCGGCCGTAGCTCGCTCCAGGGCGCGCGCCCTCTCCACGGCGAGCACCGCGGTCCCCAGACCGGCAGTCGTCACGACCAGGACCAGGGCCGCCGCCAGCTTGTGGCGCCGCACCAGCTTGCCGGCCCGGTACCAGAAGGAGTCTCCGCGCGCGAGCACCGGCAGGCCGGTGAGATGGCGGCGGACGTCGTCCGCGAGCTGATCGACCGTTGCATAGCGCCGGCCGGGCTCCTTGTGCATGGCCTTGAGGACGATGCGGTCGAGGTCCCCCGCCAGTAACCTCCGCAGCCGTTCGGCCCCTTCAGGCCGGCCGGCAAGCAGCTCCGGGCTGCCGGCTGCCCGGCTGGGCGGCTGCGGCTCGGTCTCGGAGACGATCCGTTCCATCTCGCGCGGGGACAGGCCGGCGAGGGCGAAGGGCTGCCGGCCGGCGAGCAGCTCGTAGAGGAGGACGCCCAGGGAGTAGACGTCGCTTGCCGTGGTCACCGGCTCGCCGCGGATCTGCTCCGGGCTCGCGTAGCCGGGGGTCATGGGCCGCTGCGCCGCATGGGTCAGGTCGGCGGCAACCTCACCCTCCGGGCTGAGCAGCTTGGCGATGCCGAAGTCGAGGAGCCGCGGCCGGCCGGCGGCATCGACCAGGATATTGCTCGGCTTGAGGTCACGGTGCGCCACCAGGTTCTGGTGCGCGTAGTGGACCGCCGCGCAGACCTCCAGGAAGAGCTTCAGCCGCTCGGCCACGGCGAGCCGGTGCTGCTCGCACCAGCGGTGGATCGGCAGCCCCTCGACGTGCTCCATCACAACATAGGGCCGGCCCTCCGCGGTGGTGCCCGCGTCATAGAGCCGGGCGATCCCGGGGTGCTCCAGCCGGGCGAGGATCCGTTGCTCCAGCTCGAAGCGGCGCAGGGCGTCGGCGGTGTCGAAGCCCCGGCGCACGACCTTCACCGCCACCTCTTTTTCGAACAGGCCGTCAGCGCGTGCCGCCAGATAGACGGTGCCCATCCCGCCCTGTCCGATCTCGCGCTCGATCCGATAGGGCCCGATCTGCCGGTCCGCCGGCAGGTCTCCCCCGGCGGCCGATGGCTCCTCAGGGGTCCACTGGACCAGGTTCTCCAGGAAGCTGCCGGCCTGAAGGTCCGCGGCGAGAAGCCTTTCGACCTCGGCCGGAAGCTCCGGATCGCCGCCGCTGGCCGCCTCCAGGCGGGCGGCCCGCCCGGCCGGATCGAGCGCGGCTTCCTGCTCGAACAGCTCGTTGATCCGCCGCCAGCGCTCGGGCGTCACGCCTCTGCTCCCCGGGCTCCCGCAAGCTCCGCATACAGCCAGGCCCGCGCCACCCGCCAGTCGCGCTTCACCGTGATCGGAGACAGGCCGAGCACCTCCGCCGTCTCCTCGACCGACAGGCCGCCGAAGAACCGCAGCTCCACCACCTGGTGCTGGCGGGGATCGAAAGCGGCCAGCCGGCCGAGGGCCTCGTCCAGCTCGAGAATGTCCTCCGTGCGTTCGTCCGTGAGCACGGCGGCTTCCTCCAGTGAGACCTTGCGCACGGAGCCGCCGCGTTTGGGGCCGCCGCGGGCGCGGGCATGATCGACCAGGATGCGCCGCATCATCCGCGCGGCGACGGCGAAGAAGTGGGCCCGGTCCTGCCAGTCGGGAGCGTCGGCGCCCGCCAGCCGGAGATAGGCCTCGTGCACCAGGGCCGTGGCCTGCAGGGTATGGTCGGCCCGCTCATGCCGGATGCGGCTCTCGGCCAGGCGGTGAAGCTCGGCATAGACCAGCGGCGCAAGCTCCTCCAGAGCGCCCGCGTCGCCGCTTCGCCAGGCCCGCAACAGCCGGGTGACTTCGTCAGGAGAGGACATCGGGAGCTCGCTCGGAGTCGATCCGCCTATAGGCAAGACTCTACTCCGCCGCGCGGCCGGCCGCCAACCGGTCGACCAAGCCAGGGCTGTTTTTCCCAGGGTGCGCGTGGCCCGAGTTACCTCCGAACGAGCCTGAGGACCCTATTGAGGCGGCTGCTCTTGGCCGTTGAGGAGAGGCCTGAAGGGAGGGGAGGCTCGGGCGGCGCCCTGGGGGTCCAGGAGGCGGCTACGGGGAAGTAGAGCCGGCGAGACGCCGGCGCTCCCAGGGCCGAACCTGCGGCTCAGCGCTCTGCGAGGTGCTCGCGGAGCAGGCGTGCCAGCAGGATACAACGCCACGGACGCAGGAGCGGCTCCAGGTCCTGCGGCTGCAGAGGCGCGTCCAGGGGAGCGAAAGGCCGCAGGCTCATCCGGGGCACCGGGAACAGCGAGTCCAGCCCGGCTTCGGGGATTTTGCGTACCTCTTCCATCGTGCGCTCGAAGGAGCGGAGCCGGTCGTAGGCGTCATGGATGAGGGCGAAACGCTCGGGATTGAGCTCCGGCGGATAGCGGCGGACCAGGGTGCGGTAGGCGCGATCGATCTCTTCCCTGGCGGCACCCGGCTTCAGCCCGAGCACTTGATAGGAATCGTCCATGCAACGGCCTCCGGTTCAGAAAGGCTCGGGCTGCAGGTCGTCGCCGGCAGCGCGCCGGCGTGACTTCCTCGGGCGGGGCGGCTTGCTCTCCTCGCTCTTGTCGTCCTCGTCGTGGGGGATGCTCCAGCCACCGAGGTCTCGCCACAGGTCTTTCTCCAGGCTTTGCATCATCTGGATCTGTTCGCGCATCTCTTCGAACGCTTTCCGGTCCGTGTCGCCGAGGTCGCGCTGGCGCAGGAGTTGTTGCAGCCGCTTGCGCAGCTTACGGACCGTTCCCTTCTCCGCACCGATCACCAGGTCGGGTAACGCCGGCCGCCACACCCGCCAGTCGGCGTCGAGGCGCTCGATGGCGGTCTCCCGGACATCCTCGAGAGCTTTCCGGACGGGCGGGAGCACCAGGGGGCCGGCGGCCACCAACACCTGCACCGCGACAAGGGCCGGCGCGAGGCCGGGGGTCCTCTCCAGGAGCTGGCGCAGATCCCGCGGCTCGCCGGCTCTGCGCAGGCAGCGGACCGCTGCGTCCAGGACGGCGAGCTGGCCCGAGTCGGGCAGCGCGGTCCGGTAGAGCCCGATGTCCCGGACGATGTCGTGCACCCAGAGCTCGCTGTCGTCCCGGCGGAGACCGGAGCAGGCGAGGTTGGTGACCCGCTGTGCGAACGCCGAGACGGCGCGCGACCAGGCCTCCCCTTCCAGGAGGGGGCGCAGCAGGGGCAGAATGCGCGCGGCGTGCCGCGCCGGTTCATGCGCGAGCTGGGGGATGAGCCGCAAGAGGGGCTCCTGCTCCATGTCCGGCACACCCGTCCGGGCCGCGATGAGGGACGCGAACACAGCGCACGCCTGGTGATCCTGCGCACAGACCGCGGCGGTGACCGCCACTCCCAGCAGCCCGGGGTCGTCCGGGAGGTGCCGGAGCAGTGCCGCGGCGGCGGCGAGGAAATGGTCGCAGAAGTACACGGTCTCGAAGAGATCGAACAGCCCCGTGCGCAGGAAGCGGGCGACCTCGGGGCGCTGCTCGGCAGGGAACCGCTGCTCGATCTCGCCGGCCATGGCCACGAGGCGGAGCAGGACATCATGCATCTCCGTGTCCGAGGGCGCCGCCACGATCTCATCCTCCATAGCCCCGCCGGTCGCCGCGTGCTCCCAGGCCCAGAGCTCGAGGCTCCAGAGCCGGGCCAGGCGCTCGGGCACCCGCTCGGACCTGCTCCAGGAGGCCAACCGGCGCGCGAGCGCCTGGTAACGCCCGGCCGCCAGGAGCTCGCGCAGCTCCTGGCGATGTGCCAGCCGGGCCCGGCCATCGCCAGCCTCCACGTCCAGGGCGAAGAGAGAGGGGGAGCCCGCAAAGGCCGCAGGCCAGGCTTCATCGTCCCCGCGCCCCATCACGAGCGAGAGGACCGCCCGCCAGCGCAGACGCAGGGCCTGCCGCAGAGGCTGCATCAAGGGAACGGCCGGACTGTCGCGAAGGGCCTCCAGCAGGGGACCGGAGAGGCGGTTCACCCGCTCCAGGAAGAGCCGATGGACGTTGGCGCTCCCCTCCTCACCGCGCAGCGCCTGCTCCAGGTCCGCCAGCTCGGCCAGGCGGAGGAGGCACGCCTGCGCGGCATCGAGCAGCTTCTTCGCCGCCGGATCGCCGGAGAGCTCCGCACACAGGAGTGCCACGTCCTTTTCCAGGCCCGCAAGGTGGACGGCTTCCGGGCGGGAGCCCTGCTCGGCGAGGGTGGCGAGCGAGCGGTAGAGACGGTCCAGGGCCTGCGGCACCGGCTCCTCGACGGCGGGCTCGGGGCTCGGAGCGCAGAACGCGGCGAGAGCTGCCACGAGCTGCGACGGGAGCGAAGGATCGGACAACGCGGCCAGGCAGGTTCGGGCCGCGTCGAGCTTCCCCTCCACCAGATGCCTCACGGCCTCGGCGAGCCGCACCCACGGCCGGTCCGCAGCCTCGCGGCCGATCTGCCGGAGGAGGCGGTCGACCGCTGCGAGGTCACTGCCGGCGAGGGCCCGGCGCAACGTCCGGTCCACCACCTCCCCGTAGAGACCGGCCGCTTCTGGCGACAGGGCAGGCCGGCCGGGCCGATGAGCCAGCTCCAGGAGCTCCCCGTCGGCTCCGCGCTGATAGAGAGCCTCGAGCTGCCGCTCCAGAGACACGAGCCGCTGAAGCTCCTTCTTCTGCTGCCGTCTACGGCTCACTGGACAGCGGCGCCTCCTCCAGCGCCTCGAGAAGCTCCAAAAGCTCGTTCTCCGCCTGCTCCAGATCGGGCGATCCCTCGCCGCGCCCCAGCTCCGCCTCGTAGGCAACAGCAGCCGTTCGCAGGCGCTCCTGCATGTCGCCGGCCGGCAGGGAAGCGGCAAGCGCCCGGGCCTTGCGCAGGATGTAGTTGTCCACCGGCCGCGCTCCAACCGGCGCCGCGGTATCCGCGGCATCCGGGCCGCCGCGGCGGGTGCTCAGCGTCACCTCCTTGCGCCGGTCGGTGCCCTTCTGGCTCACCACCACGCGGATGATCCCGTCGAGGTCGTAGCTGAATTCCACGAGCACCGGGCTGTCCGCCGGCATGGGCGCCAGCTCGAAGAAAAAGTGACCAATGAAGGTATTCTCGCTGCACCGGACGCTCTCGCCCTGATAGACCGCGACCTGCACTTTCTCCTGGTTGTCGTGGATCGTGAAGTAGACCTCCGAACGGGTGGCGGGGATCTGGGTGTTGCGGCGAATGACGGCCGAGAAATGCTCCCCCATGCTCATCGGAAATGCGCCGCCCAGCGTCCTGACCCCCAGCGAGTGGGCCGCCACGTCGACCAGGATCTGGTCGAAGATCTCACCGCCCAGGATGGCGCCCTGCAGAGCGGCGCCCAACCCCACGCCCAGAGCCGGATCGATCGCGTGCTCGACAGGGCATTCGAAACGGTTTTCGAGCATCTGGAGAACCTTGGGGATGCGCGTCGAGCCGCCCACCAGGACCACCCGGTCGATCTGCCCGGGCCGCAGGCGCGCCTCCGCGAGAGCGCGGTCCACCTCCGCAAGCGTACCGTCGAGATCGCGCTGGATCAGCTCTTCGAAGGCGGTCCGCTCGATCTCCAGGTCGAGATGGAGCCCCGGGGCCAGGGCCTCTTCGGTGACCCGCGCGTAGGGGTGCGTCGAGAGGTCGATCTTCGCCCGTTCCGCGGCGTCGAGCAGCCGTGCGCGGGCGCGCGGATCGTCGCCGAGATCGCGTCCGTAGCGCTCGCGCACCTCGGCCAGGATGTGCTCCGCCAGCAGGAGGTCGAAGTCGTCGCCGCCGAGATGGTTGTTGCCGCAGCTCGCGCGCACCTCGTTGATCTCGCCGCCGATCTCGACCACCGATACGTCGAACGTGCCGCCGCCCAGGTCGTAGACCAGGACCCGCTGCGGTGCCCCGGGCCCGGAGCCGGCGACGTCGGACAGCGCCGCTCCCGCAATGTCCGATAGCGCCGCTCCGGCGCCGTGACCGCGCACCCAGGTGCGGTCATAGACGAGAGCGGCGGCGGTCGGCTCGTTGAGGAGCCGCACCACGTCGAGCCCGGCGAGCTCGCCGGCCCGCAGGGTGGCCCGCCGCTGCGCGTCGCCGAAGTACGCGGGGACGGTGATCACAGCCCGGCGCACCTCCCGGCCACAGGCCTCCCCGCCCTGCTCGCGCAGATAGCGGAGGATCTCGGCGGAGATCTCTTCCGGCAGCAGCGTCCGGTCGCCGATCCGCACCGGCTCGTTCAGCCCCATCCGCCGCTTGATGGAGCGCACGGTCCACCCCGGCTCGAGCGCCAGGCGATTGCGCGCCCGGCTCCCGACGATCATCGCGCCGGTCTTGCGGTCGAGGCTCACCACGGACGGGACGATGGGCTGGCCGTCGATGTCGATCACTCGCGGCCCGCCCGGCTCCACGAGCGCGAGGCAGGAGTTGGTCGTCCCCAGATCGATGCCGAAAATCGTTTCTTTCACTCTTGTCCCTCCATGTGACGGTTGACGATCACCAGAGCCGGCCGCGCCACCTTCTCTCCCAGGCGGTACCCGGGCAGGACCTCCTCGGCCACCTCGCCATCCTCCAGATCGGGCCGGTGGCAGACGCCGTACGCCTGGTGCCAGCGGTCGTCGAACAGGTAGCCCGTCGAAGGGATCGGCTCGAGGCCGAACGACTTCTGGAGGTTGCGCACGCGGACCTGCAGGAGGGCCAGCCCCTCCCGGACCGAGCGCGGGCTCATGTCCGCCTCCCCTGGATTGCTCGCGAGCGGGCCGCGGCCCCCATCCTGGACGAAGGCGAGCAGATAGAGGACCGCCCGGTCGAGCTCCATCAACGTCCGAAGCTGGGGCGGGCTCGGTATTGCGTCTCGGGCGGCGTCTCGGGCGGCGTCCCGGTCCCCGGGGCTGGCAGCCGTGCCGCGGTCCAGAGCCTGGGAGAGGCGCCCGACCTCCTCTTCGACCCTGCCCTGGAACAGCTCCTGGGCATGGCCCAGCTTCAGGAGCAGCTTGCGCAGGCGCCCGACCTCCTGGACCAGGACGTCGAAGGCCGCCAGCAGGTCCACCTCCGTTGGCTCGAGCTGAGGTTCCTCGTATCGCAGAGCCGCGATTCCCTCCTGCAACAGACGATCGACCCGGCCTCCGGGTCGCCGTCATGAGTGCGGAATAGCTTGTCGCCGTCCCGCTGGTCCTGTCAAGAGAGAAAAAGGCGGGCCCGAGGGAGGCGGAGTGCGATAACCGGCCGCCCGCCTGGCGCTGAACGCTTTACACCACCACCGGGTCCAGGAAGTCGAAGCCGCAGTCGAGCCAGAAGGGGAGGTAGGGTTCCACGACGCCGTTCTGGACGTCGAGGCCGAGGACGTCCGCGGTCGGCAGGGTCTCGGTCGTGAAGAGCCGGATGCCGGCGGGCGGCAGGAAGCCGCCGTTGTCGAGCGAGGTCAGCTTGACCGTCGAGCGGACGACCTCCTGGTAGGCCGCCTTCGCCGCCAGCAGGCCGCGGATCTGCTTGAGCTGGATGCTCGAATAGCTCATCTCCTTCGCGATCTCCTCCAGCCGGTCGAAGTAGTCCTTCTTCAGCGGCAGAGGCCCCCTGTCGCCATGAAGCTTCCGCAGGTCGCCGAAAGGCCAGAACCCCCGCGGATCGAATTCCTCTGCCGCGGCCACCGGCCCCGGCCGGTCGATGATCTCGAGCAGCGGCCCCCAGGAGAGCCGGCTCTCGGGCTGGAACTCGTTGAAGGCCATGGTCTCCACCCGGATCGGATAAGGGTTCTCCATATCCATGGGCAGCTCGAATTGGCCCAGGCCTTTGGGGAACCCGAGCACCTCCCGGCCGGCGGTCAGCGACCAGGGATTGCTCACGAAGATGACGGGTGTGAAGAGGCCGAAATCGCCGGTCTGGGGATCGATCACGGGAACGGCGAAGTAGACCTCGTCCTGCTGGCTGTACCCGGCGTTCCCGTAGGCGGGGACGAGCGACCGGATGGACCCGTAGGTGAGGGCCTGCAGGTAGACCACGGACTGTCCCGGGATCAGCGTGGGGAACGGCTCGTAGTGAAATCCTTTGAAGTTGAGGAACCTGTCGCAGAGCTCTGCGAGCTTGTCGTACGAGGCGGCCAGGGTGAAGCCGCGCAGACGGACATCCTTGAACGTGTACGGCGCGGGCAACTGCTGGCCCCAGGTGAATTCGACGTAGTCGGCCTGGGCCTGGGCCGTCGAGCGGGCGGCTCGGAGCGGAGCGGGGGCCGCGGCGCTCGCCGGCACGTTGCCGAGCCGGGTATTCCAGCCATCCAGGACATTGTTCAGAATCGTCTCGATCTTCCCCACCTCCTTTTTGGTCTCGCCGCGGAGGCTCAGGGAGCGGAGCTCTTCGTGCCGCCGCTGCCACTTCGAGCCTGCCCGCCAGCAGATCTCCCGGAGCCTGGCGGTGCGCAGGTGCACCTGCGCCCAGACCGCCAGCAGCGGCTGGAAGGTCTCCACCGCGGCGCCGGAGTCATCCCCGGCGAGCCCGAGCATCTCGGCGACCGGGTGGCTGGGATAGCGGTGGATCTTTACCTGGATGTTCTCGGTGATCTTGGTGGGCTGAACCATCGCCCCGGTGATCCTCTTGATGGAGACGAACGACTGATAGCAGGCGCGGCTCGGGTCCTGAGCATCGCGGAACTGCTTGAGCGTGATGATGTTGCGGGCCAGGCTCAGCACATCCGAGAGGACCCGTCCCTCGTCGCCCCCTCCTCCCGCGAGCTGCCAGTCCGCCGGTCCCGGTTGCTGGACGAGCTCGACGAGCACCCGCTTTTCCGCGCCCAGTCCCAGCCCTAAGCCTGGAAAGACGTCCTTCACCACCCGCAACAGGGAGCGGGATACCTCCGGCCCGGGGAGCCGCGGATCGTCAGGCCCTTCCAGGGTGGCCTCGGTGATCGCATGCCCCGCCATCTCGCGGTGCGCGATGGCGAGCAGGCTGTTGTCCGTGAAAAGGAACGGCGTCACCAGGGCTACGCTGTACGGCCCCTCTTCAGCCGCACCCCTGCCGGGCACCGTCCGCTTTTCGAATACCTTGACCGGGACGAAGAAGCCGGCCTCCCGCGCTGGCAGGGACCCGAGCGCGGTCGCCTGGGACCGGATCTCTCCGTGCACAACGACGAGGAGCACGAGGTTTCCCCAGGGCTCGAAGCGGAGGCCGGCCTCAGCCTCGAGGCCGTCGAGGTTGAGGTACCCGTCGACGAACTTCTTGAGCCGGCCCGGGTCCGCCGCGAGGGCGAAGCCGTGCAGGGTCGTCTGCGGGTAGGAGAACGGGCCCGGCAGCACGGCGGAGCCCTGGACGGTGTTGTAGCGGTTCCCGCGGGGCGCCGCCGGAGCTTGCGACCCGCTCCCCTTGATGGCCGGCTTGCCGGCCACCACCCAGTCGGACTCCCGCGTCCGCCAGCAGACGGCCTGGCCCGTGCCGTACTCCAGGTCCAGGTCGAGCCAGAAGGGAAAGACCGGTCTCAGCGTCGCCACGTAGGAGGACTCGAACCCCACCTCCCGGGCTGCCTCCAGGCCGAGCGACTCCAGGATCGGCAAGGCCTCGAGATGGTGGAGGCGGATCCGATAGCCGCCCGTAGTGTCGCCGCGCAGCAGGTCGAGGTCGCCGAGCAAGCCGCCCCGGTTGAACCTCCGGGTCGTCATCTCGGAATGGATCAGGGCCTGGTAGCAGGCGCAGTCCGGATGCTCGGCGTCGCGGAACTGTTTGAGGGTCACGATGCCGGAGGCGGACTCGGATTGACTCGGGCTGTTCCTCCTCCCCGACCGGAGCAGCCGCTCGAAGAAGGAGAGCGGGCTCGGCCCATAGCCCCGGATGGGCAGGGCCGCGGACAGGTCGCAGAAGTCCTGCAGGAGGCTCCAGGAGCCGAGGAGCGCCCGGGGGATGCACACCAGCGGATTCCAGGCGTTATTCAGGTCCGGCGGCACCAGGCTCGGGTTGGGCGGCGGCTCGGAGACGACCTCCGCCAGGAGCACGCCCTTCGGCGCGGGCATCCCGGCCAGGCCCTTGACGCGGAGGCTCATCAGCCGCTGCGGGCCGCGCGGGTCCGAGAGCCACGAGTGGATGCCGGGGCTCAGCTCGGTGAGGATTTTCGACCAGCCGTAGACCTCCCGCCCCGTGGTCAGCGACAAGGGGCTGTCGACGAAGATGAAGGGGTTCACGTAGACCTGGTCGACCAGCTCCCAGCACCCAGCGCGCTGCCGTTGCCATTCGAGCGGTATGCTGAATGTGATCTCATGCTGCGAGATCCAGCCGAAGTTCGCCTCCTCCACGGCCATCTTCCCGTAGTCGAGGACGATCATGTAGACATACGGGAGGGCCGGTTGGAACCGCGCGACCGTGGGCGGCATCAGGTTGAGGTAGGTGTCGCAGAAGTGCCGCAGGCGGAACATGTTCGCCTTGAGGGGGAAGACGCGCATCGTCGTCCCGGGGAAGAGGAACGGCGGCACGAGGTCCGGAGCCGAATCTTCCGGGCCGCGTCCGGTGCTGTACCGTGGCAGGTCCATTCTCGGGATCTCCTCTCCTGGCTCTCCGTTCGTTCGGGCACCCCGCCGGCTTCAAGCCCCCTTCACGAGGCCGGAGGAGGCCGGCCCGTGCCATGCTCCCCCGCCGGCCCGCCAGCCCAGCGACCCGAGGCAATGGCTGCGCAGGGAGAGCCGGACGGAGTGAGGCTTGACCACCTCGCAGACGTCGAAATTGACGCCGCCCACGCTGCCGCTCGCCGTGGACCGCAGGCCCAGAGTCTCGACGATG
This sequence comes from uncultured Holophagales bacterium, assembly GCA_963842525.1. Classification (GTDB taxonomy): domain Bacteria; phylum Acidobacteriota; class Thermoanaerobaculia; order Multivoradales; family UBA5704; genus UBA5704. The sequence goes on along the minus strand of CAWJGT010000003.1, from coordinate 166,797 downwards.
GGCGCGCTGGGATAGCGGAAGATCCGGACATGCAGCTCCTCCCGCAGCGCCTTCGGGTCGTCGGGCCCCACGACGGACCAGCCGGTGATCAGGAGCTTCCTGGTAGGCGGCGCGAGACGCATCCCACGAGTCCGGGATCTGCTTGAGCGTGACCACCCGGAGCTCTCTGCTCTCCAGCATCTCGAGGAAGAAGTCCCCGCCGGGCACTAGATCCTCAGGGTCCGCCGGCCGCAGCTCCTCCCTCTGGCGCAGCTCCGTCTCCAGCGCCTCGCCCGCGGCCGCGGCCCCCGGCTTGCGCAAGGGGCTCACGCTCGCCTCCGGATTCCCCTCGTAGATGTCCAGGAGCACCCGCTGTGTGGCCTCGACGCCGAGGTCCTGGACGGGAAAGAGCAGCGTCGTGACCTGCAGGAGCGTGCGCCAGCCCGACGGGCCGCGCATCCAGGTGTCCGGCGGGCTGGCGAGCTGGGCCTGCATCATGGGGATGCCGCCCACCTCCCGGCCCGTGACGGCGACCGTGGAGTTGTCCGCGTAGATGAAGGGGGCCAGCAGGGCTCTCTTTTCCTGGCCGTCCGCGCCGCGCTGCAAGACCGGGATATAGAAGGCGAGCTCCCGCCCGGCGATGGAGCCGAGGGCGTCGAGCGACGAGGTGACCTGGCCAAAGGACATCGTGACGAGATAGACGTACTGTCCACAGGCCTCGAACCTGACATCCGGCGCGACGTTGAGGTAGTTGTCGACGACCTGCTGGAGGCGCTCGAAGCTCGCCAGCAGCGGGAGGATGTTGATCGTGGTGTCGTCGGACTGCTGGGGCCCTCCGATGTCCACGAACGTCGGCCCCTGCGCCGTGTTGTAGAGGTGGCCCGGCGGCTGCGCCGGCGCCGACGGCAGGATTTCGGACCCCCTGTGCCACGCCGACTCGCGCGTCCGCCAGCAGAGGGTCGATCCCCGCCCGTACTCGACATCCAGGTCGAGCCAGAAGGGGTAGATCGGCATCAGGATGTCGACCGCCCTGCCAGCGACCGCCATTTGCTGGTCGACCTCCAGCCCGAGGATGTCGACGATCGTCTGCGTGGCATAGCGGTGGACCAGGATGCGGAGCCCTCCCGAGTTATCGCCCTGGAAGTAGCTGAAGTCGCCCAGCAGGCCGCCCCGGTTGTAACGCCGGAGGGTCATGCGCGACATGACCAGGGCCTGGTAGCAGAGGGTCTGGGGAAACTGCACGTCCCGGAACTGCTTCTGGGTGACGATGTTGTAGTACGGGCTCCCGCGCAGCGGCAGCGTGCTCTGGAAGCCCTGGGCCAGGCTCTGCATCAGCAGGCGGCGATCGTTCGGCGAATAGCCCAGCAGCGGCGGCGCGGTCCAGATCGACATCAGGTCGCTGGCCAACGACAGGGAGCTCAAGAGCGCGCGGGGAGCGGCGGTCAAGGCCCGGAAGAGGGGCTTGTAGGCGGGCGGCGCGAGCGGCGTGTTGGGGATCAGGGTGTCCTCGATCTCCAACAGCACCTGCTCGCTTTCGACTCCGCCGATCTGGTCGACCACCAGGGTGCTCATCGACATCAGGGTCTGCGCGTTGGTCGGGGACCTCATCCAGCGGTCGATGTCGCTCTGGAAATGTGACAGCACCTTCGGCCAGCCGTACACCTCCCGTCCGGTGGTGAGCGACAGCGGATTGTCGACGAAGATGAAGGGCGTCACGTAGGCCCAGTCGACGGTTTCCCGCCCGTTCGCGCGGCGCCGGTGCCACAGGAGCGGCACGCTGAAGGTCACCTCGTGCTGCGAGATCCACCCGAGGTTGGCGGCCTCCACGGACATCTTGCCGTAGTGCAGCACGATCATGTAGACGAACGGGGCGAACGGCTCGAACTCGGCGACCTCGGGCGGGGCGACGTTCAGGTACTTGTCGCAAAAGGCCCGCAGGACGTACATGTCCGCCTTCAGGGGGAAGACGCGCATGGTCACGCCGGGGAAGTTGAACGGCGGGACCATCCCGGGGCTGCGGGAGAGGAACGGGCTGGCGAGGAGAGGGCTGCCAGGATCGGGAGCAGTTTTCATGCGGAGCCTTTCACGATTCCCGCTCGAAGACCCAGGTCACCATGCCTTCGATGAACCGTTTGTCCCGCGAGTCGGGTAGTCCTCCATAGAGGAGGGAGAACTCGTGGAGCGCGGCGCCGGCCAGTCCGTGAGCGATGTGCCGCGCATATTCGATGCAGCCGTAGTCGTCCATCCGCCGGCGCATCCAGGCGATGTCGGCGGCCCTCTTCTGCTCCCGCGGCAGGCCCAGGAGCTCGGAGATGCGGTCCTTCTCGGCGGGCGCGGCTTCGCGGTAGAGGTGGATCAGCATCAGCGTCCGCTTGCCTTCCCACAGGTCGCCGCCGAGCTCCTTGCCGAATTTCCCGGGATCGCCCACCAGGTTGAGCAGATCGTCGTGGATCTGGAAGGCGGCGCCGAGGAAAAAGCCGAAACGGAGGAACGGCTCGAGGTCGTTGCCGCAAAGGCCGCCGTGGGTGCCGAGGAGCGCGCCCACCCGGCAGGGGTGGATCGACGCCAGCCAGCAGGTCTTCTTGAGGACCATCAGCAGGTAGTCGGAGTCGTCGACGCCCAGGGTGTTGTCGCGGCGCCAGCCCAGCTCCATGGCCTGCCCTTCGGCCGACTCCTGCGCCATGCGCTCGGTCTCCTCGATCACCTGCATGGCGAGCCGCGGGCCGATCCGCGCCCGGTTCTCGATCAGCGGACGCAGACTCAGCAGGGTCAGCATGTCGCCGACGTTCAGCGCGAGCGGGATGCCGTGGAGCATGTGCAGCGTCGGCTTGCCGCGGCGCTCCTCGCTCTCGTCCTCGATGTCGTCGTGGATCAACAGGGCGTTGTGGAGCAGCTCGATGGCCACCGCCGTGCCGAGGGCGTCCTCGAGCCGGCCCCCGAAAGCGCGCGCCGTGGCGATGCAGAGGCTCGGGCGCATCCCCTTGCCGCCGCGCAGCGGGTAGTCGGGCAGCAGGTCGTAGAGGTGGCGCCGCGGCTCCCGCGACGGCAGGTATTCCCGCAGCGCCTCGCGGGTGATCTCGCTGTACTCCCGCAAGACCTCCGGGACCAGCTTCGGCAGATCCGCGGCAGCCATCGCCCTAGTCCCGCTCGACCCGCTCGACCCGCTCGGACACGCGCACCGACAGCGTGCCCTGTGACTGTCCTGTGCGCTGGTCGAAGACCACGCCGGTGTAGAAGCCGGCCGGCTGGTCGTCCGGAATGCGCAGCCGCAGGCGGACCCCCTCGCGGACGACGCCGGGCTCGAACGTGATCTCCGTCAACGCCGTGTGCCCCTCCAGCGATTGCAGCCCGACCGCGGCCAGGGGGAGGGCGACGTCGCCGGGCGTATGCAGGTCGAGCTCCACGCTCACCGGGCGGAGAGAGTCCACCTCGAACGCGACGGCCACCCGGCGCCAGCCGCTCTCGGCCGGGGATGGCGCAGACGCAGCCTCCTCGGGGCGCCGTCTGTCCCCAGGCCTGCCCCACGGCCTCGTCCAGGGGCCGCCCATCCCGGGGCCCCCCATCCAGGACATGCCGGTCAGGAACTGCATCCAGAGATTGGTCGCCTCCGAGTAGTAACGGAAGCTCCTCTCCGTGACCTCCCAGAGGTCGTCGCTCATCCGGCCGACGTCGTACGGCCGATCGTTCAGGTCGCGAGCCACGCGCTGGCCCTGGCGGATCTGGTCCTCGATCACCTGATAACCGAGCTCGACGCCGCGCGAGACCACGTCGTTCCAGGACGCGCGGTCGCGGTACCTTCCGGCGTCTCCGGCCGGACCGGGGCCGCATGGGTCGCCGGTTCCATACCGATCGGGGTCCTCCCAGGGATCGGTCCGGAAGGCGTTCGAGAAATTGCGGATGGGTTCCGTCCTCACGGGGTCCTCCCTTCGCAGACGTTGGCCCTTCACCTCGGGCTCCTCCTACGGATGGTCATAGCCGACAATATCCTCCAGCGCGGGCGACCCGGAAAGAGAGTGCGCGGCCAGCCGGCCCGCTATCACCGCCGCTTCGACGCAGCCTGCATTGTGCCCACAATCCGTCCAATCCCCGGCGATGGTCAAATTGTCATAAGTATTGTCCAGCGGCGAGATCCTGTGCTTCGAGCTGCCGGGGAGCGTCAGCACATAGCGGTCCGAGGGATTCACGTTCGCCGTCCAGAACTGCGTGTCGAACCGGGCCTCCCCCTGGGCCTCGCCCTGGACACCACTGTCCGGGGCCGCCAGCAGGTCCCAGCGGAAACCGCCTGGACCGGCCGCACGCGGCCAAAGCTGGACGATATCGCGCTCCAGGAAGCGGACCGCGTTCTCCCGCACCTCCTTGTGCCGCTCGGCCGGATAGCCCTTGCGCGACCGGCCGGGCGCCTTCGCCGGGCCCGGCAGGACGTTGCAGAAATAGGCGATCGACCGCGGCGGCACGGGCCAGCTCTCCTCCGGAATGAGCTGCCGCATGTCAGCCCAGGTGTCGAAGGGCTCGACAAAGGACGACAGATTGACCGCCGGGCCGGTCCATCCCAGGCCGCGGGCGTCCTCCTTCAGCCAGAGCTGGAAGGCCTGGGTCTCCACCGTCTTGACGTGGCGCACCATGTCGCGCCAGCGCGGATCGCGGGCCAGGATGTCGCGGGCCACATGAGGGATGGCTCCGAGGCCCAGGGCGAGGACGACGAAGTCGAAGTCCTCGGTGACGCGCAACGTGCGCTGCCCTGCCTTGCGGCGATCCCAGAACGACTCGAAGCGCCAGTCCTCGTCGCGCAGCCGCGGACCGTCCACGAGTTGGTCCCAGTCCGGCGCCGCGGGCCAGCACGGCAGGCCGCGCACGTCGATCAGGGGGCGGTACTCATCCCCTTCGATCTCAGCCTGGACGTCGAGCTCCAAAGATTCGACATAGGGACGCTCGCCCGGAGCGAGCTGTGCCGGGTCAGCCAGCCGGACGTTCTCCAGACGATGGAAGAACCGGAACGAGACGCCGCGCCGCCGGAGGACCTCGTAGAGGGGGGCGAAGACGATGTCCCCCATGCCGGAGCTCATCTTCCAGAACAGGGCGCCGCGATAGGTGAAGAACATCCGCACCGCGCCGCGCAACGCCTGCCCGGCGGCCATGCGGGGCCGCTCGGGGTCGCCGTCCTCATACGCGAACAGCAGGTCGTAGACCCCGCGCAGGAACGCCGAATCGAGCGCCGCCTCCGACGCACCGTTGAGCCGCAGCCACTCGCGCCAGTCGTAGTCGTCGATGGCGTCGAACCCCTTGGGATGCGTGGCCAGCCCGAAGCGGACGGACCCACGCAGGATGGCGAGCACCAGGTCGACCAGCTCCCAGATGCGCCGCGTCTCGTCGTTGGTCTGGCAGAGGGTCTCCAGCAGCCTGCGCGCGCCGGCCGCCACCGCGTCGATCAGGCGGAGGATGAGGTTGTCCGGGGCGCGCACCACCGAAGCCAGGCCCCCCTCCAGCAGGCGGCAAGCCTCCAGCACGCCGGCCATGGTCGCGAGCTGGCCATAGCGCAGCAGCCGGTTGATGTTCTCGAGAAGGGTTTCGGGAGAGAAGACCGAAGGCTCCGGCCGGTCGCGACGGCCGGGAGGCGCGGCCTGGTCGCACGCCGAGACCAGCAGCGAGCGCAGCAGCGTCGCACAGCGGGAGAGATAGCCGGCGACCGTGAACGGGTTCTCGTCGCGCAGGGGGTCCCCGGGGTTGCCGTGCCCCTCCGGAAAGAACGCCGTCCAGAAGCGCCAGTCGTCACCCCCACGGTCATTGCCGCAGCGCTCGGTCAGGCAGACATAAGGATCGGGAAAGAAAGCGTCGCGCCAGGTCGCGATGCGGCAGGTCTTGGGATCGCGGCCCAGCTCGGCATAGCACTCCCGCATCAGCCGGAAGGCGTTCTCATAGAACCCCATCCAGACATGGAGCCCATGCTCCTCGATGCGGTCGGCCGCCCCCCGCCCGGAAGCGCCCTTGCCACCCAGGCGCCACCCGACCTGATAGACGGTGACATGGAACCTGCCGCGGTGCTCCGGCCGGCTCAGCTCGAAAGCCGCCGTGAGACCAGCGCATCCGCCGCCAACGACGGCGACCTCGATAGGTTTGGACCGGCTCAAGGCATCCGCTCCGACCGCTGCCCCCGGAGCAGCGAACGAGACCCCTGCTCTTTCCGTTTCGCGCGGACTCTATCGCCGGGGTGGTGCGGTGTCAACGCACGGGGGTCGGAGGATGGGAGACCTGTCTGTGGTAGTCTCATTGCGATCCATGTTCGTCCCTGGTCTTGGTCTGGAGTGACTCCGTGACCCAGGAATTCACCCTTTCTGAAGACTTCCTCGCCAGAGCTCGAAGGCGCATGGTCATCCTGATCCTGATGATCCTGGCCTTCGTCGCTGTGCACGCGCTCGTCGGCAGCGGCGGCGGCGCTCGGATCTCCGCGTTCGTTCCCGTTGGGATCACCGCCTTCGTCTTGTTCCTGCTCGTCCAGGTTGAGCTACGCAAATGGGGCCGTTCACGGCTTCTCGTACGGCCTGACGGCATCGTCCGCGAGTCTGGGAAGCTCCGGCACGAGGTCCCCTGGGAAGAGATCAAGAAGGTCCGGATCCATCAGGATTCCCGGGGTACGCCGGGGTCCGTCCAGGTCTTTCCGCGGACCGGTCCATCCTTCCTCCTCGCCGGTTTCGAAGCGATGCCCGACCTCGTCGCCCTCGTGCAAGCCGGCCTTCCCACTACCGTTCCTGTCGAGGTGAAACGACATCGCTGGAGCCTGGAGAATCCCTTCCTCTTTGCCGCCTTCCTGGCCGTATGCCTGATCGTTGCGCAAGGGGGGGTCGAGCTCCTCAAAATCCTGATCGAGCGGTTCGGCCTCAAGGATTTCCCCGCCGAGCTGTGGCTGATCGCGGCTGCCATTGCGCTCCTGACCACCTCTTTCATGCCCCAGGTGCGCCCCAGGCCTCGTCGCGGCAACCTCATCTTCGGAATACTGATGCTGGCCTGGGCGCTGGCAAGCCTTCTCTTCAGAGCCTTCCGGTAGCTTCGACCGGCTGGGCTCCGGCTTCTGCACCGCCGCCGGGGCTATCAGGAGTCTTCGTCTGGTTCCGCGAGAGGGTGCTCGCCACAGCGGAAGAGCGCCTGCCGCAGATTCACGAGACCTGGACGGTTGAGGCGAAGCGCCTCGACCGTCGCCCGGCCCTTGGCGGTAAGGCCGACGATGCGAGCGAAGTCGTGGCTCCAGATGAAATGGTCAGGCCACCGATCGCGCCTTGGATGGAAGAGGGCGACGGCCTCTCCGGTCACAGGATCGAGAGCCTCGACTTTGGTGTATTTATGGTTGTTGCAGCCCTGGCAGGCGAAAGCCAGATTGTCCAAATCGCTCCCTCCTCCGGCCTGAACAGGGACGATGTGCTCGACCGCAAACGATTGGGTTGCGAAACGATCCTGGCTGCGGCAGTACTCACAAAGCCCGCGGCGCGAGACTTGACCCCCTCCCTCCGCGCACTCCCCAAGTGTTTGTCAATCATTCGGACGGAGAGGGCCGGATTCCGAGCTCCTCCAGCAGCACTCCGAGCGGCCGGCCGCGGAGCTGCGCAAGCTCTGCCAGATGCTCGATCCGCTCGGCCTGCAACTGCTCCACTTGGTCGGTCAAGTCCAGCAGCTCCTGATGCTCCTTCGGACTGAGCGTACCCGCCCGGCGCCGGCTCACCAGCTCTCGGTAACGCCCGGCCCTTGGCTCTGGCAGACTTCGATTGATCGCCAGGAGAAGCTCCGACTCTTTCTCCGAAAGGCGCGGCGCCTGCTCAGACGTCCCCTTGCCGTTGCCATGGACGAGGCGCAGGGTGGATCCCCTTCTACCCAGGACGACATCCACCCCGGCACGGATCAGCTCTGAGACGGGTCGTCCCTCAGAGGCGGCAAGCCGCTCCAGAGTCTCATTCTGCTCTTCTGTCAACTCGACGTGTCGGGTCACCATACGCTCAACCTCATGCCTCGTGAGTTTACCATCACTTCGTCCATCCTCACGTTCCCGGGAGCGCTCTCGGCCTGTGGCTGCTGAGCCCCCAGAGGGGGCGACAGCATAGAGCCGGGGTCCGAGCGTCGAAGGCGCGGCGACCCCGGGAAGGCATCCCCCATCTCTCCAAGCCCCAACGGGCGGCGGCAGGGACGAGGGGCGTGAGCCCCGATGGAGGACGGGCGCGGGACCTTCTGTGCGGTTCCTGCTAGACTACGCCTGCCGGGAAGGCCGCCCCTCCCCGAGCCACCTTATACCGGAGGATCTCCTGGAACGCATCAACATCAACCCGCAAGTTATGTTGGGAAAGCCCGTCATCCGGGGCACTCGGATCACGGTGGAGATCCTCCTCGAAAAGATCGCTGCCGGCTCCGCGATCGATGACATCCTCGTCGACTACCCCGGTCTGACCCGCGAGGACGTGCTCGCTGCGGTCGGCTACGCGCGAGACGTACTCAGCACGGACGGGATCCTCCTCGGGCTCCATATCAGGAGATGAGGTTTTTGCCGACGAAAACTCCGCCACGCGTAGTCCTTCCAGCATGCATCTATTGAAGGAAGACTCCCTCTGCATTAACGCTTCTTTGGACGCTTCTTCCTTCCTCTTTGCTGGAAATAAGGTCGGCCTGGAATGGCCCGGCCTGGCCCTACGGCCCTTTTAAGCGATGCAAGATCTGTAGCGCCAGCCAGGACTCCGAAGAATAGTGCAACTTCACGAGGCGTAGTCTTATCTCTAGCCAAGGCCTTGATGACTTCGAGCCGATCGAGTTTTTTAAGAGCAATGCCGGCAGCCATCCGAGCATCATTCGAGGCTTTTCGATCCCCTGCTATTCTGCTTAATATTTCATCACTACGTGTCTTCTCCAAGCTCTCTGCCACAGCGAAGCATAAATCACTTTTTAAATCTCTTCTGCGCACGAGCACCTCAAGATCGCTCTTTCTACCAAGCAAATTGAGAGCTGAAATAGCCGCCTTCCGCCCAGAGTCGTCCATGCTATCAAGGGCCGCGATCTTTAGAACCTCCTCTCCACGCCCAAGTTCACCAGAGTGCTGCGCGGCCAGCATTCGTATAACTGGATCTACAAGCGGGTCGCGTAGTATGCTAATAAGTAGTTCAGCCTCTCCCGCTTCGTGCAAAGTGGTAACAGCAAACAATCCCGCATCTTGGGATACGGATGCAATTTCCCGAAATATGTTAAGGGCCGCAGTAAAGCGTCCAAGATCTTGAAGAGCTAAACCGATTCGCCAGCGCTGCATGGGTGGCAAATCGAACTTGGCGCCGAGATCTTCGAGAACTTCACCTGCCGCAGGGTAACTATGCAAATTGCCTAGGAACTGGGTCCCGCCTGGTTTGGGTGGAAGGGCGAGTGGCGGCCGGTCTTGGAGATCCGGCCCGGACTAGGTGCCTCTTCGCCGAGCCACATACCCGGATGAAGCTGGGGACGGACGAACTTCCACCGAAGCGGCCCTGTCTTCTGCTCGTTGCCCTTCTCGGTAGGAAAAGGTCCGCGTGGCCGGACGGTCGGCCACCAGAGAGGCCCAAAGCGCGGCGCTGCGGCCCGCAAGGTGATGCAGCGCCCGCCAGCGTTGGAGCGTCGGGGGGTGGCCGTGGCGGAGCGCCCTCTCGCGCCGCTTCACGGTTAATCGGCTTTCGACTGCTCACCGGGGGTGTGCTCTCTTCGCAGTCGTCACAGTTGGGCCTGCGATTTGGACGCGGAGCTCCGCGTCGAGCGCGCGAGCCAGCCGCACCATCGTGGCGAGGGAGAAGCACACCTGGCCGCGCAGGGTCTTGGTCACGTACGCGGGGGTAATGCCGAGTCTCTGCGCAAGCTCCGTGCGGGTGATTCCCTGGCGCTCCATCTCCCGCACTACGTCTTCCGTGAGCTCGAGGATCGCGCCCGCCACCCAGTAGTCTTCGTGCCGCTCCGCTTCCTCAAACAGCTCAGGGAAAGTTCTCGACTTCATCATCTGATCCTATCACTCTAGAAAGACGTCACCAGCGACGTGGCCACGGGGAAGGGAGTCTGAGCCTGTTGCAGTGCGTGGTCGTTGGTGAGAGGATCTTCGCGTCCGCACAGCTTCCTGTGCAGGTTCACCGCTGCGCCGAAGGAGAAGCCGTGAAGAAGACCAAAGAAGGCAAGAAAATCACCCTCAACAAAGAGACGCTGCTCCGACTCCAATCCGAGAGCATTGAGCTGCGCGACGAAGCGGTCGCAGGTGGCAACACCGGGCCGAGCTGCGAAATCTACAAGGCCTGCACCATCGCGGGGTGGGACTGCTCGGGCAACTGCTGATCGGCGACGGCCCCGCGGCGGACTAGCTCCTCTTCCTGGCGGCGAACCGCAGATCCGGGTCGTGCCGGGCGCGCTGGAGGTAGGCGGCCATCTGGCGGACCAGATCTTCGGTGACCTCCTCGGCCTCGGCGGCGTTCTGGAAGAGGACCAGCGCGGCGGCCGCTTCCGCGTGCACGTCACGCGACTGGAAGATGGGGACCATCTCCGCCGCCAGATGCTTGATCTCGGCGCGGTCTCCCTTCCGTACGTGGACCAGCGCGAGGTCGAGGGCGACCAGGGCCGCGTCGAAGCCGATGCCCTGGGCGATAAAGGCGTCCCGGGCTTGCCGCAGGACGGTCTCCGCCTCGTCGAGGCGGCCGAGATCGCGGGCGATCTTCCCCGCCAGCCAACCGAGGCGGATCCGGTGCGTCGGCTGGCCCAACTCGTCGTAGAGCCCACGCGTCTCGACAAGAGCGCTTTCCGCCTCCGCGTTCCTCCCGCTCTCATGGAGATACAGAATGAGGTTGTGCCGCGCCGAGACCAGGAGGGCCGGTTCTTCGAAGGGGACGATCCGAGAGAGCCCCTGCCGGAGCAGGCGGACGGCCGGACGGTGCCGGCCCGCGTCTCCCATGACCATTCCTTTCTTGATCAGAGCCTTGCCTTCCAGGTGGCGATCCCTGGCGTCGCGGTAGATGGCGATGACTCGGTCCAGGAGCTGGGTTGCTTCATCGAAGCGCCCTTGGGAGTTTCTCAGGGACGCCTTGAAGCTCAGGATCTGGGCCTCGGTGTGAGCGTCGGCATCGGATAAGGCGAGGTGTTGCTCGGAGGTCTGGAGCGCCTCCTCCGCCTTCCGGAGGTCGGAGGCGATGCGGCGCGCATTGCCCAGATGGCCCCAGGCCAGGGCGCGGGCATCCTCGACCAACGCTCGGCCGTAGTGCTCCTCGTCCAGCCGGCCGGCCACGGCGACGGCAAGCTCGGCCAGGTCGACCGCGGCGGCGGGGTCGGAGAACCAGAGCTCCTGGCTCCTCGCCTGCAGGAGCTCGCAGAGCCCGAGCGCCTGGAACCGGGTCTCCTCCACCACGGCCACGCTGCGCTCGGGCGCGCTTCTGCGGAAGAGGTCGGTCAGGAGAGCCTTCCCCTCGTCGATCTCCTGAAACAGCCGGGAGAAGCTCCCGGACCCCGCGAGCGAGCCCTCGGTCCAACGGCCTCTCGTAGCGGTTGGCCGGTGCGGGCGTCTTCGGCTCCCCCGTCGGGGGCTGCTCATCCTCCTGCGGGTCTTTCTCGGGTTGTCTGCTCACGGTTCCGGGTCTCCTTGTCCAGGGTCGTCACCAGCCAGCGGGCCCGGTTGCGCACCCGGCCCCAGCGCCAGGCGAGCCGCACCAGGGCGTCGCCGATCCGGCGCTCGGCCTCCTCGTCCGGCACTCCCCGCTCCTCGAACAGGCGGACGATCTCGGAACGGGCGCTCGCCACGACCCGTTCGAGGTCCTCGGGGCTGGGGCGGTCGGAGGAGGTCATGCCGGGCTCCGTCTCTCTCGTCGAGAACAGTTTACCTGAAGAAGGAACCTCGGATGCAAGGGAAGATGCGGGGAGCCGCGACCGCAGGACGGCTCCCCGGGCCGGAGTCAGCCGTTGGGATCGATGGTCCCCCGGTTGTCCGGCTCCGACAGCAGCCCGTTCGGGTCGATGCTGCCCCGGTTGTCGCCGGTCGCGGCCGGGCATCCATCGGGATCGATGCTGCACCGGTTGTCCGCCGTGTCAGTCTGGAACAGCCGGCCGAAGAGGGTCCACAGGTCGGCGAGGAGGCTCCGGGCGGCTGGCTCGGGCGCAACGAGCCCGCGCGGCCCCGGCGCGGCGGTCAGCGGTGCGGCTCCCAGGCAGGCGAGGAGGAGGACGAGGCCGGCTCCGAGTCCGAGAGACTTGCAGGACATGGAAAGCTCCCTTCCGGCAGGACGCCGGCCCGGCCTCGATCGGCCGGACGCGCCTGCCCTATCGGGATGAAGGTATCCTGTCTTCTCGGGCGGGGAAGGATGTCGATCCAGAATGACGCTGGATCGATCCACCGCGACCCTGAACGCGTAGCGGGTGACGTTGAACCGATTCAGAATTTTTGGAACGCGTCCAGATTTTTTGGAATCGATTTCACCTCTCGTGAAATCGATTTCACTTAAACTGGAACGCGTTCCACGTCACGCGAAACCGATTCAGAATTTTTGGAACGCGTCCAGATTTTTTGGAATCGATTCCACCTCACGTGAAATCGATTTCACTTAAACTGGAACGCGTTCCGCGTCACGCGAAATCGATTCAGAATTTTTGGAACGCGTCCAGATTTTTTGGAATCGATTTCACTTAAACTGGAACGCGTTCCACGTCACGCGAAATCGATTCAGAATTTTTGGAACGCATCCAGATTTTTTGGAATCGATTCCACCTCACGCGAAATCGATTCCATCTGGCCTCGAATGCGTTTCACGTCACCCGAAATCGATACAGAATTCTTGGAAGGCATCCAGAGTTATCTGAAATCGATGCCGGACGCAGAGCTTCCGCTCCATCCTACCTCGGATTCGTTCGCGCCTAATTCGCCCGCAGGAGGAACACCGGGTCCGCCTGGGTGGCGCGTTGCGCGGGAAGCCAGCTTGCCACGACGGCCGCGTCGCGGGTCGCTTCAGCTCTCTCTCCGGAAGCCCTCCGTTCCTAGAGCGCTCCGGGAGAATCCACCAGCGGGCAGGGAGAAGGAGACGGTGCCGTATTCCGTCTGGGCGACGACCTTGCGGGTTCCGTCCTCCTCGACGATGTCGCATTGGCCCGCACCCCGCAGCCGGGCGCCGCGGCCTTCCGGCCAGGGAAAGCCGATGGTCGCGGTCTTCGTCGTGAAGTCGTACCACTCGTAGAAGATGCAGGGCGTGTTGCCGTTGGTCCTTTCGAGCTTGTAGACCAGCCGGCCTTCCGGAAAGCGGAGGACCCGGTTCTCCCCCCGCACGGTGATGCCCTTGAGCACCCGTTCGAGGACACCGGCGCGGTCCTCTCCGTTGACGTGGCTCTTCAGGTCTTCGGCCAGGGACTCGTTCACCCCCAGGTCGCCGCGCAGCTCATGGGCGACGCGCAGCGGCCAGGAGTCCAGGTTCTTGACCCAGACGTCCGGCCAGTGCACGGAGAACCCGAACAGGGGCCCCAGGTCGGAGACGACGTGCTGGTTGGAGCGCTCTCCCACGGGAGAGACGAAAGGACCCCGGTAGACCGGCTCCCCCCTCCTGTTGACGGAACGCGCGGTGTCCGGCCAGGGCACCGCCGTCAAGGCGCACAGGGCACAGATCGCCTCGGCGTAGCGCGAGGTGAGCCGCAGCAGCTCGGCGTCTCTTTTCCGGAGGGTCCAGAGCCGGGCGGCCAGCACGGAGCCCCAGCGGAACGGCTCATAGGTCGGGCTGAACGGCTCGCTGCCGCCAAAGAAGCGCAGCAGGGCGTGCTCTGGCGGCGGCTCTTCCACGCCGCATTGCCAGCGCAGGTAGGTCTTCCACCACGACGGGTCGTTCGTCTTCCACAGATCGACGGCCCGGAGCATCTGCTGGTGGTTGAAGCTGCCTTGTCCGGACAGCGCAGCGAAGCCGGGCCTCAGGTCGCGCTTATAGGCTGCCTCCCACTCCGCGACGTCATTTGTCGGGGCCCGGTCCACGCCGATCAGGTGCAGGAGCAGCTTGGGGGCGTAGACCTCGACGTTCCGCGATTTGTTCCTGGGCTCCGGTTTTTCCTCCGGGGGCGGTACCGCTTTCTTCCTGCTGGCCATGAGTCGTTCCTCCCGCGCGGGAGGGGGAGTCTGCGCCGCCGGAGGATCTGCCGGGAACGCAGGGGTCCATACCGCGCTTGTCTTTATTTACTGTCATCTTATCTCAAGTTATCTCAAGGCCGGCCCACTCATTGCAGGGGATGAGGAGGCATGAGCGTTGCCGTGATCGAGGGGCCTCCTCCAGCGCCGCAGGAAACCGGACACTCCTCCGGCGTCCAGGCGTATTACCACCGCATCCTCCCGTTCTTCGATCTCGAGCTGAGCGATCGGGGGGACGCCGGCTTCTGGACCCGGGCCGCTGCCGGGACGCCGTGCCGGGTGCTGGAGCTGGGTGCGGGCACGGGGCGGGCCACGGCCTTCCTGGCGCGCCACGCCCGGCGGGTGGTCGCCTTCGACCTCAGCCCGGAGCTCGTCGCCACGGCCCGGCGCCGGCTCGCCGGGCTCTCCCACGTGACCCTCTTCGTCGCTGACATGCGCGACGTCCGGTTGCGCGCACGGTTCGACCTGGTCGTGGCGGTGGACGACCCCTTCGTCCACCTGATCCTGGAGGAGGACCGCGACCGGGCGCTCGCCACCGTGGCCCGGCACCTCGCGCCGGAAGGGCGGTTCCTGCTGGACGCGGCGTGGCTGCCGCCGGAGCGGGGGCGGGTCGCCTCCGGGGATCAGGGGTGGACCGGGGAGCGCTCCGTGGAGGGCAGCGGACTGCGGGTCCGGGAGACCTGGCGCTGCGATCCCGGCAGCCGGATCTGCACGGCCCGCTGGGAGTACCGGCTCGGCGGCCGGTGCGTCGAGGAGGCTTCGTTCCAGGCCCGCCTCTGGTCGGTCGAGGAGCTGGAGCGCCGCGGACGCAGGGCGGGGCTCCGGATTTCCCGGCTCTGGGGGGACTTCGACGGCCGGCCCTGGCACCGCGCCACGTCGCCTAGCCTCATCGTGGAGATGAGGGCGGCCGAGGACCCTTTCCCCTACTTCACCAGGAGCACGGCGCACCGCGCCACGATGGCGATCCGGTAGCTGATCGTCCCCAGGCCCAGGGCGGGATGGTCGCGATCGACCTTGTGGGAGGAGAGGAGGATCAGGTCGAAGCTCCTCTCCTCCGCGTAGCGGACGATGGTCTCGGCCCGTTTGCCGTAGAGGGTCTCGTGAAAAGCCTTGACCCCCGCGGCGCGGAACCGCTCCTCCATGACGCTCAGCTTGGCCTCGGCCCGCGTCTCCAGGCCGCGGTAGAAGTCGCCCATCTCCTCGAAAGAGATGTGCTCGATGGTCTCGATCACATGCAGGAGGGTGACCTCGGGCTCCTGCCGGTCGGGGTGCAGGGCCATCTGCAGGGCGGCTTCGAGCGCCGCTTCATTCTTCTCGCTGAAATCGACGGGAATCAGGATCTTGCGGAACATCGGGGGCCCTCCCTTCCGGAATCCATCATGCCACAATGATAGAGTCATGCCGCTATGCGGCGATGGGTGATCCGGATCGCGGCGATCCTCGTGATCGTGGCGGTGGCGTTCGCGCTCCGCACGACGGTGCTCGCTCCCAAGCCGATCGAGGTGCAGGCGGTACCCGTGGGCAGAGGACGGGTGGAGGAGACGGTGACCAACTCGCGGGCGGGCACGGTCAAGGCCCGCCGGCGGGCCCAGATCTCCCCTGAGGTCGGCGGCCGGGCGGTCGAGGTCCCGCACCGCGAGGGGGACCGGGTCCAACAGGGAGACATCCTGCTCCGGCTCGACACCGACGTGCTGGAAGCGCGGACCTCTCTCGCCCGCCGCGAGCTCCAGGCCGTCCAGGCCCAGCGCGAGCAGGCTTGCGCCGCCACCGAGCGCTCCCGCCGCGAGCTCGCCCGGATCTCGAAGCTCGCCAAGGAGGGGATCATCTCGGCCGACGTCCTCGACCAGGCCCAGACGTCGGTCGAGACATCTGCCGCCGCCTGCCGCGCGGCCCGGGCCGGCGTCGAGCAGGCGCAGGCGTCGATCGAGCTCGCGTCGCGGCAGACCCGCCTGATGGTGATCCGCGCCCCCTTCCCGGGCGTGGTCGCCGATGTGTCGATCGAGGTCGGCGAGTACACCACGCCGTCGCCGCCCGGCATGCCGATCCCGGCGGTCATCGACCTGATCGACCCGGAGTCGGTCTACGTGAGCGCTCCCATGGACGAGGTCGATTCGGCCCGCATCCAGGTGGACCGGCCGGCGCGGATCACGGTGGACTCCTATCCCGGCCGGACTTTCCCTGGACGGGTGGCGCGCATCGCCCCATACGTGCTCGACCGCGAGGAGCAGAACCGGACGGTGGAGACCGAAGCGGCCTTCGACGGGCTCCCCGAGGGTGTGCGGCTGCTGCCCGGCACCTCGGCCGACGTCGAAGTGATCCTGGAGGAGCACCCCGACGTGCTGCGGGTCCCGACGCCGGCCCTGCTCGAAGGCAACCGGGTCCTGGTGGCCGAGAACGGGCTGTTGGTGGAACGCCAGCTCGAGATCGGTCTCAAGAACTGGGACTGGACGGAGGTGCGCTCGGGCGTGTCGGCCGGAGACCTCGTGGTCACGTCGCTCGACCGGCCGGAGGTCAAGGCGGGCGCCGAGGTCCGGGTGACTCCGCCTGCCACCGATGGGACGACCGAGGGGACCACCGAGCGGGCGCGCGGAGCCGGCCGGTGATCCGCCTGGAGGGGATCTCCCGCACGTACCAGCTCGGCGGCCAGCCGGTCCACGCCCTGGTGGACATCCACGAGCACATCCGGACGGGCGAGCACGTCGCCATCATGGGCCCCTCGGGGTCGGGCAAGTCGACCCTCCTCTACACGGTCGGCTGCCTGGACCGCCCGGACAGCGGCTCCTATTTCCTCGACGGCCGGGACGTGGCCCACCTCTCGGACGCGGAGCTGACCGAGGTGCGGCGGCACATGATCGGCTTCGTCTTCCAGTCGTTCCACCTCGTGCCGCGCCTGACCGCGGCCGAGAACGTGGAGCTGCCGATGATCTTCGCCGGCCTGTCGCGGGCGGAGCGCCGGCAGCGGGTGGAGACTGCCCTCGGCTCGGTGGACCTCGGGGCCCGCATGGACCACCGCCCGGACCAGCTCTCCGGCGGCGAGCGCCAGCGCGTCGCCCTCGCCCGCTCCACGGTGATGGGCCCCCGCGTGCTCCTCGCCGACGAGCCCACGGGCAACCTCGACACCAGCTCCGGCAAGCAGATCCTCGACCTCCTCGACCGGATGAACGGTGAAGGGACCACCCTGGTCGTGGTGACCCACGACCCCTCGGTGGCCAAGCGCGCCGAGCGGATCATCGTCCTGGTGGACGGCCATGTCGTCCGGCGCCTCGCCGGCGCGGACGTGGCCGCGACGGCGGACCTGTTCGCGCCATGAGCCCCTCCGACCTCCTCCGCTTCACCCTCAGGTCCCTCTCCGGGCACCGGCTGCGGACCCTGCTGTCCCTGGTCGGCATGGCGATCGGGGTGGCGGCGGTGATCGCGCTGACGGCTCTGGGCGAGGGGGCGCGGCGGTATGTGATCGACCAGTTCGCCAGCATCGGCACCAACCTGCTGATCGTGGTGCCGGGCAGGACCGATACGACAGGCATCCCCGGCCTGGCCGCCGGAGCGAACGACATCACGCTCGAGGACGCCGAGGCCGTGGTACGCCAGATCCCCGGGGCCGAGAAGGTGGCGCCGCTCGTCGTCGGCACCGAGCTCGTAGCCCACGGCGCGCGGCGGCGGCAGGTGCTCATCGCCGGCTCGACCGACGAGTTCTACGAGGTGCGCAAGCTCACCATGGAGAGCGGCGAGTTCCTGCCGGACGAGGAGACCCTGCGCGGCCGTCCCGTGGCGGTGCTGGGGACCAAGGTCGCGCGCGAGCTCTTCCCGGGCGAGTCGCCGGTCGGCCGGGTGGTGCGCATCGGCGGCTGGCGGATGCGGGTCCTCGGGGTGATGGCGCCGCGGGGCGTCCAGCTCGGCATGGACTTCGACGACGTGGTCGTCGTGCCGGTGGTGACGGCCATGAAGATGTTCGACCGGCGGTCGCTCTTCCGGGTCATGATCCAGGTCCGCGGTGCGTCCGACCTCGAACGGGTCAAGGCCCAGGTGATCCGGCTGTTCACGGAGCGGCACGGCGAGGAGGACATCACGGTCCTCACCCAGGACGCGGTGGTCTCCACCTTCTCCCAGATCCTCGGCGCGCTCACCCTCGCGGTGGGAGCGATCGCCGCCATCTCGCTGACGGTGGCGGGGATCGGCATCATGAACGTGATGCTGGTCGCGGTGGCGGAGCGCACGCGGGAGATCGGCCTGCTGCGCGCCGTGGGCGTCGGCAGCGGCCAGGTGCTGGCTGTCTTCCTGACCGAGGCCGCGCTGCTCTCGGCGGCCGGCGGCCTGGTGGGGCTCGCCATCGGCTGGGCCGCAATCCGCATCCTGGTGGGGCTCTACCCTGCCCTGCCGGCCTCTCCGCCGCCCTGGGCCGTAGCCGCCGCGCTCGGCCTCTCCTTCGGCGTCGGCCTCCTCTTCGGCTGGCTCCCGGCCCGCCGCGCCGCCCGGCTGGACCCGGTGCTGGCGTTGGCGTCGCGATGAACCCTCACCCCCGGCCCCTCTCCCACCCGCACTCCCGACCACCCGGGAGAGGGGAGCAAAACAAAAGCATTCCACCCTATCTTTTTTCCTTTTTCCCCCCTCTCCCGGGGGAAGGGAGTGAGGATGGGAGAGGGGGGTCAGGGGGGTGAGGGACCTCCTCCGCCTCGCCTTCCACGCCGTCGCCGGGCAGAAGCTGCGGTCGGCCCTGTCCATGCTGGGCATCGCCATCGGCATCGCCTCGGTGATCCTGCTGACCTCGATCGGCGAGGGGACGCGGCGCTACGTGGTCAGCCAGTTCTCCCAGTTCGGCACCAACATCCTGTCGGTGGTGCCGGGCAAGTCGCAGACAAGCGGCATCCCGGGGGTGTTCGGCGGCACCACGCGCAAGCTGACGATCGACGACGCCATGGCCCTGGGGCGGATCGCGGGCGTCGAGGAGATCGTGGCCAACGGCTACGGCACCGCCAGGGTCGAGGGAGGCGGCCGCGGGCGCAGCGTCTTCATCTATGGAGTCACGCCGAACGTGCCGCGGGCGTGGAAGTTCCGCGTCCGGCAGGGCATCTTCTGGCCGGAGGGGGACCCGCGCCGGGGCTCCCAGGTGGTCGTCCTCGGGCCGAAGCTCAAGCGCGAGCTGTTCGGCGAAGCGAACGCGCTGGGCCGGTTCGTCCGCATCGCCGGCAGCCGCTTCCGGGTGATCGGGATCATGGAGCCGAAAGGCCAGTTCCTCGGCTTCGACATCGACGACGCCGCCTACATCCCCGTGGCCACCGCCCTGCGGATCTTCAACCTCCCGGAGGTCAACGAGATCCACATCGTCTTCAGCCACGCCGGCCTGACCGACCGGGTGGAGCGGGACGTCCGGCGCGTGCTGACCGACCGGCACGGCGGCAACGAAGATTTCACGATCACCAGCCAGGAGGCCATGCTGGTCGTCTTCGACAACGTCATGAACGTGGTCACGATGTCGGTGGGAGCGATCGCCGGCATCTCGCTGCTCGTGGGGGCGATCGGCATCCTGACGATGATGTGGATCGCGGTGGGCGAGCGGACCTCCGAGATCGGCCTGGTGCGGGCGATCGGGGCCACACAGCGGCAGGTCCAGCTCCTCTTCCTGACCGAGGCCGCGGCCCTGGCCACGCTGGGAGGCTCGATCGGGGTGCTCGCCGGGCTCGGCCTCGCCACCCTGCTCCGCCTCGCCGTGCCCGGCCTGCCCATCCACACGCCGCTGCTCTTCGTGGTGCTGGCGGTGGCAGTCAGCGTCGTCACCGGCCTGCTCTCAGGCGTCCTCCCCGCCCGCCGCGCCGCCGCTCTCGATCCGATCGAGGCGCTACGGACGGAGTAGCCCTCACCCCCCTAACCCCCCTCTCCCATCCGCCCCCCACAACCTCCGGGAGAGGGGGGAACAGAAGCGACTTTTACTCCCCTCTCCCGGGGGGCCGGGAGGGCGGTTGGGAGAGGGGCCGGGGGTGAGGGGTCCTCTCCCGCTCCACCCACTTCGTGACCGTGTAGCGCAACAGACGGACCTGCGGGCTCCAGAAGGTCGGAGGCAGGCCGGCCTTGCGCTTGAGGTGGCCGAGGAAGTCGCGGGGGTCCGGGAGCTGGTCCCAGACCTGGGGCAGGAAGGTGCTGCGGCAGTCGTCGCACTCGAAAATCACGCCGTCATGGCCCGGGCGCAGGAGGGCCAGGGCCTCCGCTTCGGACGAGCACTCCATCGGCTCGGCCGCGGACAGGAGGGAGACCTCGATCGAGACGTCCGGCAGCTCGTCGCGTCCGAGGGGCGGGAACCGGGTGTCCGAAAAGGCCGCGGCGCGGGCATTGGACCAGACGTCTTCGAGCAGCGGCCGGTAGGCGCGGACCGAGCCGACGCAGCCGCGGAGCTGGTCGTACCGCATCAGGGTCACGAAGGAGGCGCCCGGCTCCCGGAGCCAGGGCTCGCCTTTGCCATACTCCGCCCCCTCCCCCAGCCCGAACGCATCGGCGAGGCTCTTCCGCGCGATCACCAGGAGGATCTCACCCTGGGGTTCTCTCATGCCGCCTCCCGAAAGGCGAAGGCACCATAGCCGACGACCCGGGAGCGGTCTCCTGCGGTGTCTCCTGAGTTGCGCAGGTCGAGCAGCTCGGGGGTGAGCCCCAGCCGGCGGGCCGCCGCGAGCAGGCCGTTGATCGGCCGCGCGCCGCAGGCCTGCCGCCCCTTGAGCGGCCCTCCCAGCTCCAGGATCTCTTGCGCGGTCCGGCGGTCGGCCTCCCGCGCCTGCTCATAGGAGAGGTAGTGGGACAGGTCCGAGCTGATGACGATCAGGGTCTCCGGCCCGCCCCAAAGCCGTTCCAGCACCTCGGCCACCTCGTCACCGTCAGTATCGCCGACCACCAGAGGGACGATCTTGAAGCCCTCCCCCAGGAGGACCTGGAGGAACGGCAGCTCGACCTCCAGGGAGTGCTCCTGGGCATGGGCCGCCGGCTGGACCCGGACCTGCGGCAGCCGGCTCGCGGCCTGGACTCCCTCGGGATCGATCGCCACCTGGCCGAGCGGCGTCTCGAAGGCCCGCGTGTCCGGCAAAGCGAGCCCCTGGATCGGCACGAAGTGGGCGGGCCCCAGAAGCACGACCGTCTCGATCGACCCGGCCAGGGGAGTGACGGTCCGGAACGCGGACGCGGCGACCGGCCCCGAATAGACGTACCCCGCATGAGGCACAATGATCGCCTTGGGCGCCTTGAGCGGGGGACCATCCGGCGCTGGAGCCTCTGCGAGAAGGCCTTCGACGGTCGACCGCAGGGTGTCCGGGGAGCCGGGGTAGAACGCTCCGGCCACAGCGGCGGGGCGGACGCGAACAGCCATACAAGTCTGAATGTAGCGCGATCGGCGGGAGGATGCCAGGGGAGCCTACCCGCCCCCCAGCACCTGCCGGCACCGCTTCCGCGCCCGGAGGCGGTCCGGGAACGGGAGGTCCTCCAGGATCTGCAGGTCCCGCTGGCGGTCGTTGCCGAGATGGGTCAGGACCTCGCGGTAGTGGTGCTCGGCCCGGTCGCGGTTGCCGAGGCGCAGGAGGCAGTCGGCCAGCAGGAGGCGCACCTGGTAGAGCTCGGGGTCGAGGTAGAGCGCGGCGCGGTAGGAGACGACCGCCTCGCCGGTGCGGCCGGTGACGTCGTGGAGGAACCCCTCCAGGGCGTGGCCGGCCGGCTCCGACGGGTCCGCCGCCAGCACCTGCTCGAGCGCCCGGCTCGCCTCGTCGATCCGGTTCCCGGCCAGGCTGCGGGCCGCAGCCCGCAGACGCTCCTGGACGTCTTCGGGCTTCAGGGGCGGCTCCGGCCTGGAGGAGACGACGACCGGGGGCACGGAGCGCTCCTCCGGTCCTGCAGCCGGCCGTGCGGCTTTCGTGGGAGAGCGCTCCGCCCGGGGCTCCCGGGGCAGCCGGTACGCGAAGCAGGAGCCGAGGCCCGCGGCCTCCAGGCCCTCCTCCTGGATCTGCCAGAGGGTCTCGGAGGCGCCCAGGAAAAGGTAGCCTTCCGCGGAGAGGTGCTGCGCGGCGTGTGTCACGACCCGCCGCTGGAGGGGCTGGCGGAAGTAGATGAGGACGTTGCGCAGCAGGATAAGGTCGAACCCGCGCGCCGGCAGGGGGTATGGCGGCTCGGCCAGGTTCAGCAGCCGGTATTCGATGCGTGCGCGCAACGCCGGATCGAGCTCGTAGAGCTTGCCGCGCGGGCTGAAATAGCGTTGGGCGAGCGGCGGCGGCACCTGCGCCACGGCCCGCTCGCCGTAGAGCCCCAGCCGCGCTCCGGCAAGGGCCTCCTCGTCGAGGTCGGTCGCCATGATGCTCCACGTCCAGCCGGCCAGCGCGCGCTCCTCGGCCAGCACCATGGCAAGCGTCGCCGGCTCCTCCCCTCGCGCGCAGGCCGCGGACCAGATGCGCAGATGCTTCGCGGAGGCCCGGGCGCGGACGAGCTGTGGCAGGATCTGTTCGCGGATGATGTCGAACTGCTGCGGCGCCCGGAAGAAGTACGACTCCTTGATGGTGACCAGGGGGATGAGGTTCTCCCACTCCCCCGGCACCCCGCCGGTCTCCAGCTCCCGGACGTATTCGGCCGCCGAGCCGCAGCGCCGGGCCTGGGACCGCCGCTCGATCAGCTCTTCAAGGAATGCATACCGGCTCGGCGGGACGACGTTGCCTGTCCGCTCGCGGATCAGCGTGACCAGTCTCTGCAGGCCGTGATCTTTCTGCATCGGGTTACCCTGTGCACCATAGTCCAAGCAACGTCTGGGTTCAAGAGAGGTCGAACGGAACCGGCGGGGTGAGACCCCTGTGCTAGAGTGTCCTTCCTCTGTCGGCCAAGAGGGGATCGACGACGCATGAGATCTTCGAGCCAGGCTCTTCCTCGCCCCTCCAGGGAACCCTCCCGCGGACCTTTGCGCCGGTCCGCCGGTCGTCCCGCTGGACCGGCGGGTCGCCGTCCGCTCCAATTGGAGCTGTTCGGGAACGGGCATCCGAGTCCTGCCCCGGGCCACGGGCGAGCACCCCCGGCCCACGGTCGTCCCCAATCCGGAAGGTCCGCGGCTCGCCTTGATGCGAGCCTTGAACCGCCTGACCGGCGGACGCGTCGCCGCACTGACGCTGACCGAGAACCGCCGCACGATCCTGAGCGTCCGGCCGGGCCGGCCCGGGGACCAGCTTGCGCTGCGCATCCACCGCTGCTTCCTGGACGCGCCGCCGGAGGTCCTTGCCGCCGTGGCCGTCTTCGTCGAGAGCCGCAAGGGGACCGACAAGTCGCGGCAGGCCCTGCTCACGATCCGCCAGCACTTCTCCCACAAGGCAGAGGGTGGACGCCCCCGCCGCGCCTCGCTCCGGACCGAGGGGATCTCCTGCGACCTGCGCCAGATCGTGGACGACTTGAACCAGCGCTACTTCGACAGCCGGTTGAAGGTCGAGATCACCTGGGGACGGTCCTCGGTCGGCGAGGCCCACCGCTGCCGGCGGGGCCGCCGCACGTCCAGCCTCCAGCTCGGCAGCTACTCTTACGAGGACCGGCTGATCCGCCTGCACCGGGTGCTCGACCAGCCCATGGTGCCCCGCTACGTCCTCGAGGCGGTCGTCTACCACGAGTTGCTGCACGCCGACCTGCCGCCGGTGGTGCGCAACGGCCGGCGGTACTTCCATACGCCGGAGTTCCGGCGCCGGGAGAGGCTGTACCGCAACCTCGACCGCGCCGACCGCTGGATCCTGGAGCACCTGCCCGAGCTGCTCCAGGCCCGCCAGAACGCCCGCCGGCGACGCTGAGCCCTCACCCCCGGCCCCTCTCCCATCCGCACTCCCGATCCACCGGGAGAGGGGAGTCGTGGTGATCCGACAATGAGATGGCTTCTCTGCCTTCTTCCCCCCTCTCCCGGGGGCAGGGAGTGCGGATGGGAGAGGGGGGCCAGGGGGGTGAGGGCCCGTTGTAACCCAGCCCCCCCTCTTTGCGTACGTCAGGGCGGAGATTGAATCTGCCGGAGGGCCCTGACTTGAAATCACTCCGTTCCACCTGCCTGCTTGCGACCCTGACCCTGTCCTTTCCGCTCGGAGCCGCTGCCGCCGCGCCGGCCGAGCTCACCCTGGAGGCGACGGAGCCGACTGCTCCGGAACGTACGACCGCGGGCAAGCTGCACTACCGGATGCCTCGCATCACCTCGGAGATCCGGATCGACGGGCTCCTCCAGGAGGAGGCCTGGCGCCATGCCCTGGTCGTCCGCGTCGACAACGAGATCGATCCGGGCAAGAACGTGCCGGCGCCGGTCAGGACGATCGCCTACCTGGCCTACGACAGCGACAAGCTCTATGCCGCCTTCCGGGCCTACGACCCAGACCCGCCGGCGATCCGCGCCAACCTCGCGGACCGCGATACGCCGTTCCGCGACGACTTCGTCGGCCTCTTCCTTGATACCTTCAACGACGAGCGCCGCGGCTTCGAGATCTTCGTCAACCCGCTGGGCGTGCAGATGGACCTCTCTCTCGACGAGACCGCGGACGAGGAGGAGGATGCCGCCTGGGACGCCATCTGGCAGTCCGCGGGCCGCATCGACGAGCAGGGGTACACGGTCGAGATCGCCATCCCGTTCAGCTCGCTGCGGTTCCAGCGCGCCGCGGGGGAGCAGACCTGGGGGCTCGGCGCCTTCCGCTCCTACCCCCGCAGCCGGCGCCACCAGATGACCACCGCGACGGTCGACCCGGACGACAACTGCCTGCTCTGCCAGATCCCGAAGGTGACCGGATTCGCAGGGGTCACGCCGGGGCGCAACATCGAGCTCGACCCCACGCTGACGGCCCATCGGACCGACGCGCGGCAGGACTTCCCCCGCGGCTCGATCGAGGATGGCGACCCAGAGGCCAACCTGGGGCTCACGGCACGCTGGGGGATCACTCCGAACCTGATCCTCTCCGGCGCCCTCAACCCCGACTTCTCGCAGGTCGAGGCCGATGCCACCCAGTTCGACGTCAACAGCCAGTTCGCGCTCTTCTATCCGGAAAAGCGGCCGTTCTTCCTGGAGGGGGCGGATTTCTTCGAGACCCCCTTCAACATCGTGCATACCCGCACCGTGGTCGACCCGTCGTGGGGCGCGAAGCTGACCGGCAAGGAGGGCAGGCACGGCATCGGCGTCTTCGTGGCGCAGGACGACGCGAGCACGTCCCTCCTCCCCAGCAGCCAGTCCTCCAGGAGCCTGGAGCTCAAGGAACAGACGACCAACGCCGCCCTGCGCTATCGGGTGGACCTCGGGGCCTCCTCCACCCTGGGCGCGGTGATGACCCACCGCGCGGGCGGCGACTACTCGAACGACGTCTTCGGGATCGACGGCCGTTGGCGCCCGACGCCGAGCGACGTGGTGACCGCCCATGCTCTCGGCTCCCGGACGGAGTATCCGGGGGGGGCGGGAGCGGCAGGAGGGACAGGAGGAGACGGCCTGCCGGAGGGGCAGCTCGACGGCTCGGCTTGGCGCGTCGGCTACAACCACGGCACGCGAAACTGGGGTTGGTGGGCGCGCTACGAGGACATCGACCCCGAGTTCCGTGCCGATCTCGGCTTCATGCCGCAGGTCGGCTATACCTTGGGCCTCGCCGGGCTCGAGCACACCTGGTGGGCCAAGAAGCCGGACGGCTGGTGGACCAGCTTCACCTTCGGCGGCGACTGGGACCAGACCGAAGACGCCGGCGGCAACGTCCTCGAACGCGAGCTCGAGACCTGGCTCCAGCTCCGTGGCCCGCTGCAGTCGTTCTACATGATCGACACGGGTCGGCGCGACCGGTTCTGGAACGGAGTCACCTTCGACGAGCGCTTCACCCACTTCGAGATGGAAATGCGGCCCACGGGCGCCCTCGACCTCGGGCTGTCCTCGACGGTGGCGGACACCATCGACTTCGCCCATACCCGGGCGGGCGACCTGCTGCGCATCCGCCCCTGGGTCGGCTACAACTTCGGCCGCCACCTCCGGATGACCGCCTCCCACGACCTGCAACGGGTGACGGTGCGCGACGAGGAGCTGTTGGAGGTCAACCTGAGCGAGATGCGGGCGGTCTACCAGATCAACATCCGCACCTTCGTCCGCGCCACCTTCCTGTACGAGGACTTCCGGTACAACCAGGACCTCTACACGGCTGCCGAGGTGCCGAGCCAGGACGAGCACCTGTTCAGCCAGCTCCTCTTCTCCTACAAGCTGAACCCGCAGACGGTGCTCTTCCTCGGCTACTCGGACAACCAGGTCGGCGGCGAGGTGCGGCGCGACGAGATCGTCGACCTCACCCGCGCCGACCGGACGCTGTTCTTCAAGGTCGGGTACGCGCTGGTGATGTAGCGGACGCCGCCGGCGCTGCCGCCTTGGCGTTGTACGGCAGCGTCGGCCCCAGCTTCCGCGCGACGCGGTCCTGGATCCAGTGCGGGTCCCACCACTCGACCGGCGTCACGGCCAGGCCCTGGAGGAGCATGGTGAAGTGCAGGTGGTCGCCGGCCGCGAGGCCGGTCTGGCCGGAGCGGCCCAGCTCCTGGCCGCGCTGGACCTCCTGCCCTTCGCGCACCCCGATTGAGGAGAGGTGCCCGTAGAGGCTCTGGATGCCATAGCCGTGGTCGATCACCACGGCGTTGCCATAGATCCCGAAGAAGCGCGCCAGCACCACCCGGCCGTTGTTCGAGGCCTTGATGGCGTCGCGCTCGACCGAGGCCATGTCGAAGCCGAGGTGGTCCTGCTGGTCGACGTTCTTGCCGTTGTAGGTATAGGTCCGGCGGTCGGCGAAGGCGGCGGTGATCGCGGCATTCATCATCGGCTCGAAGGGCTGGCTCCAAAGGAACTGACGGGCCGACTTCTGCCCCAAATCCTTGAGCGTCTGCGCGTTCTTCTTTCGCAGGTTGCGATTGATCTCCAGGTAGTTGGCCAGGAGGTTTCCTTGGTCCGAAACCTCGGACGATTGCGACATGATCTCGGGCACGACCTTGTTCATGAAGGCGTCGTTCACATCGATCGTGTCGGTCTTCAGTGGCCGCGGGGTGAACTTGTCGATGAACCCGGCCTCGGCCCGGTTGCCCACCTCGTCGACCGCGACCAGCCGGATGCGCGATGCATCGCCCATGTCGTACGGCACGGCGAAGAAGGCGAAGCGCTGCTGCTTGTCGTTGCTGCCGGGGAAGGGGAAGCCCGGGAACCACCAGTCGCCGGACTGGACGCCGTCGCGGATCGCCCCCTCGCCAACCCGGTAGACCACCACCTCGCTGCCGCCCTGGTTCACGTAGTGGAAATTCGACTGGATCTGCAGGGTCGGCGGCGCCAGGCGGACTGGGAGCTTGACCTCGGCCACGACCGGCGCCGGCCGCCGCAGCCAGGTCCCCGCCCGCTCCGCCGTCACCCGCACCGTGGCCTCACCCGAGCGCAGCCCCTGGACCGTCTCGCGGCCGACCTCGACGGTCATGTCGACCGGCTCGCCGCCGCCGAAGGCGAACGACGACCCCGGCTGGAGCTCCTTCTCCTGGACCGGCTTGACGTCCGCACCCTGAACCACCTCGACCTTGACCTTGGAGACCCGCTGCGGGTCCTCGATCCGGATGTGGATCGGCGTCCGCCGGCCGATGCCGGGCAGCTTGGACTGGACGCTCACCTCCGGCGTGGCCCCCGTGTAGAAGGTGGCGAACGCCGCCACGGCCACCACCAGGAGTGCCAGGGCCAGCAGGGTACGGAGGAAACAGCCAGCGGCTTTGGCTTTGCCGCGATCACGATCACGCATCGTCTACTACCTCTCTCGGGAGTTGCTCTGCAAAACGGGGACCTACTGCGAGAGGCAGGCACCACGCCCCAACCGGCCGCAAGACCGTATCTTATCTTACGTCTCGACCCAAGCGAGGCCGGAATCTGGGGCGACCAGCCGAAGGCTTCGGCCTCAGCCCGGTGTTCGAAATCGTTGCGAGCGAACGAGATCGACCGGCCTAGCCCTCGTCAGCTCAACCCTAAAGCCGCAAGCGACGGGGCCGTCGCAACCGCGGCGCTCAGCTCCACGATCGCCTCAAGATCGAGCGCTTCGATGCACTGCCGGGCTTCTTGAGGCAGAGGCCCGAAGCGCCTCTCCAATTGGCGGATCAGAACGGCGCGCCCCTTCTCAAGCCCTTCCGCACGCCCCTTCTCAAGCCCCTTTTCGAGCCCCTTCTCGAGCCCCTTCTCGAAGCCCTCCTGCTGCCACTCGCGGGTCCACTCCTTGACTCGTTCCGCCAGCATCGTCTTGACCTCCTCGAGATCCGCCATCTGCGGAATCTCCACTCCAGGCACCCGGGCGGGGAGCAGAACATCCCGCAGCCAGGTGGCAAACGCGCGCCGCAGTTCGGCCAGCTCCGGCTCCTGGAGCCACTCGATCAGGGCGACCAGGATCCCTTCGATCTCCTCAGGGCCACGGCTCTTCTCCAACCGGAACAGCGCCGCCGTCAGGTTCCGCAGCGACCCCAGCTCGGCCGTCGCAATCCGCCCTTCGTCCAGAAGACAATAGCGGAGCTGCGGCCGATAGCGCTCCAGACCGCCCGGAACATCTTCGATCAGCTCGGCGATGTCCAGGGCGGCCCGCCAAGGCTTCAACCCATTATAGAGAACCAGCGGCAGGACCGCGGGAAGCTTGCCGGAGGCTGTGAGCTGGTGCTCCCTGATCAGGTGTTGATAGAGCAGGCCCAGGTAGACCATCACGCGCAGCGCCATGAAAGGATCGACCTTGGACTGGAACTCCAGGAGGATGTAGACGTAGAGCCAGCGCTTGCGTCCCCAGCGCAGCCGCCAGAGGCCGTCACTCTCGCGGGGACTCATATCCGGCGTGACGAAGCTCGCCGGAACCTTCTCCAGGGTGGAGAAGTCGAGCTCGGCAACCCACTCCTCGCGGACGAAGCCGCGAATCAGGTCGGCCACCATTTCGGGATAAGAGAACAGCGCCTTGTAGCTGGTATCGTGCTTCGCCACCGCACCTCCCCTTCGGCATCGGCTGAGGAAACGGCGGCATTGTCGCAGACGACGAGGCAGGGGCGCAAGGATGTCGGCAGACGCATTCCCCCTCTCCCGCTCTCGCGGGAGAGGGGCCAGGGGGAGAGGGCGCTACCGCAGCCCCTTGAGCACCGCGCGCTTGTCGTTCCAGGCGGAGCGGATCTCCACGTACTCTTCGAGGCTGAAGCCGAGCTCGCTGGCGATCTGGCGGATCTGCGACTCCTCGGCGCTCGAGATCGAGTCGTCGGCTGCCGAGACGGCGAAGAGGCAGTCGAGCAGCTCCCGGCACTCCTCCCGCGTGGCCACCTCCCGGAGCTCGCGGGTCACCAGGAAATTCTCCGTGCCGCCCGAGAGCTCGCTCTGCCGCTTGGCGATCTCCACCGCGAGCACCGCCTGCGCCTCGGGCAGCTTGCCGACGTCCTGCAGGATGCGCTCCATCTTCCGCATCTCCTCCTCGCTGATCTCCAGGTCGGCGTGCGCCACCCGCGCCAGGATGAAGGCGAAGGCGGCCAGATGGCGCGCCCGCGGCGGCTCCAGCGACCGCAGCTCGCGCACGATCCGCCGCACTGTTTCCGTGTCGCCCTCCGTGTCGCCGCCGGCGCCCGCCTCCGGCTCCTCGCGGCGCAGCCCCAGCCAATCCAGGATCGACATGCCTATCTCCTTCCCGGGACCCCGAGCAGCCCGGGCCAACATCCTAACAGACAGAAATTTTTACAAATTTCCCGGAAGGGGAATGGAAGAAGAGCTATGGGTGTTGGGCTCTTTGTAAGCACCCACCCGGCGGAGTCGGGGAAGGTAACCCGTCCGTCGTAAGAGCTCACTCGTGACGTACTGGAGGTGTGGTGAATTTTTCACGCTTTCGTCTTGCTGCCGCTGTCCTCCTGCTCTGTGTCGTTGCCTTCCTCTACATCCAGTTGAGCCTCCCGGACAAGGTGCAGGCGGAAACGCCACCGCTACCCTCCCCACCCATCGCCTTCAGCCCCTGGTCCTTCACCTCTCGCTACGCCCCGGCCGCCCAGGCCCTTCGCAACAATGATTTGCAAGAGGCGCGCCATCTCCTTGGAGAGGTCGCCCGCCGGTATCCGGACGAGGCGGAGCGCGCGCGCATCCTCGAAGGCCTGTACGCCCACGAGCTGGACGAGCTCGCGCTCGCCGAGGAGATCCTGGCGCAGGCCGCGGCCCCCGGCAACGCGTTCGAAGACTGGCGCCTCTACCTCCTCGCCGAGAGCGCCCAGGACAACGGGCACCACGAGAAGGCGGCCGCCGTCCTCGGCCGGCTGATCGCCGACTACCCCGCGTCGCCCTTGCGCGCCCGGGCCTTCCTGGAGGCCGCCGAGCTCGCCTACGAGGCGGGCGACGAGCGGCGCACCCTGGAGCTGATCGACGGGGCGCGGCGGCAGAAGATCGGCGGCGAGGAGGCCGTCGAGATCGAAAACCTCGCCTGGAAGCTGGGCAAGAAGCTGAACGACCACCAGGTGCGCCGCGAGGCGGCCCGCCGCCTGCTGGTCGACGCCCCCATGACCGCCGGCGCACTGGAGGTGGCCGACACCTTCCGCGCCCTGGACGGCTCGATCGACTGGAACCACGTGCTCTCGAACGGCGGGGTCATGCAGCGCGCGCGCTCGTTCCTCGACGTGGAGCGCCTCACCGCCGCTCTGGACACCCTGGATCACGTCCCTGCCGCGGAGCGGGACCTCGAATGGCACCTCATCAAGGCGCGCGCCCTCACCGAGGCGGATCGCGCGCAGGACGCCCTCACCGTGCTCGATCAGGTGGACGCCCACGATCCCGTGGAGCAGGCCGGCCTGGAGTGGGAACGCGCCATGGCCACGGCCAGCGCCGGGCTCCGCCTGGGCGGCGCCGAGCGGCGGGCCCTGCTGGTGACCTCGCACCGCCACCTGGCGAAGGCCGCCGAGCTCGGAGCCACGCAGATGACGGTCGACGCGCTGCGCGGGCTCTACGAGGACTTCCTGGCGGCCGGTCTGTTCGAGCCCGCCATGGATGCGCTACGCATCCTGCGCCGCATCGACACGCGCGACACGACCGGCGCCCGCAAGCTCTGGGAGCGCGGCTGGGAGGAATACCGCGCCCAGGACCTCGAGAAGGCCGTGACCTGGTGGACCGAGCTCGCCGACATCTATCCCGGCCACACGGACGCCCAGCGCGGCCTCTACTGGCAGGCGCGGGCGCTCGAGAAGCTCGGCCGGGAAGACGGCGCTCGCCAGGCCTACCGCCGGCTGGTCGCCTCCTCGGACACCACCGACTTCTACCGCCGCCGCGCCATGGCCCGGCTGGGGGTGCCGCCGGTGTCCTCCGACATCGAGCTGGCACGCTCCGCCGGCTCCTGGCTGGTCGATCCCCTGCTGCAGCGGGCCAAGGCCTTGACCGACCTCGGCCTCGACAAGCTCGCCGGCCGCGAGATGGAGCTCGTGGAGGCGAAGGCGGACCCGCGCGACCTGCTGGCCCTCAAGGCCCTGATCATGGGCCGCGACGGTGGCCGCCGCACCTCGATCGCCCTGCTGCGCGAGGCCTTCCCCGCCCTCGGCGGGCCCCGGCAGTCGGCCGTGCCGGACGAGGTCCTGCGCGCCTACTATCCCCTGGAATACGGCGAGACGATCCTGGCCCAGGCCCGGGAGAACGATCTGCCCGCCCCCCTGGTGGCCGGCATCATCCGCCAGGAGAGCGCCTTCGATCCGCGCGCCACCAGCCCGGTCGGCGCCCGCGGGCTCATGCAGCTCATGCCGGCCACGGCGAGTGAGACGGCGCGCCGGCTCGACCGCCGCTATCCGTCCGACGGGCTCTACGACCCGGAGTTCAGCATCGAGCTGGGCACGGCCTATCTCCGGCAGCTCCTCAACATGTTCGACGGCAACGTCGAGCTCGCGGTCGCCGGCTACAACGGCGGGCCGAACCGCATCCAGCGGCTGTGGAAGGAGGCCGGGCCCGAGGCCGAGCTCGACGACTTCGTCGAGAACCTGGGGATCGACGAGTCCCGCGATTACGTCAAGCGCGTCCTGGTGCTGACCGACAGCTACCGGCAGCTCTATCCCTCGATGGGCTGAGCCCTCACGGCGGCGGGGCGGTCCCCCGCCGCCTGCATCCCTCCCGCAGGCCTCCGCGCGATAATTTCACGTTTATCGATAAATCGGGCAGATCTTTTGCAAGATATATGGGCCGAGACCCAAGCCCCAAAGGAGAGAATCGATGAACCTGTATGTCGGCAACCTGCCCTACCGTCTCACCGAAGACGATCTCAAGCAAGCCTTCGAGGAGTACGGCACGGTCGTGTCCTGCACCATCATCAAGGACAAGATGACGGGGCAGTCCAAGGGTTTCGGCTTCCTCGAAATGCCCGAGCACTCGGAAGCCGAAGCGGCGATCAACGGCTTGAACGGGCGGGACATGATGGGCCGGAAGCTCAATGTCAACGAGGCTCGACCCCGCACCGGAGGGGCTGGAGGTCCTCGGGACCATCGCGACATGTTGTAAATCGGTAAAGACCACGCCGGATTTGACAACCGCCCGTGCTCGCTGCCCCAAAGGGCACGGGCGTCGTGGTTCCCCTCTCCGATCCCCCCGGAGCCAGGTCTTCCCTACCCTTTCGAGCCCACCGCTGGTCCGCCTTCGCCTCACGCACCTCCAGCATTTTCACGAAGGTATACGGCGATTTCGGGGTAGAGTTTCCCTGCGCCCTCTCCCTTCGCTTCGCGACTGTAATGCTCGGCCCACTCCAACGGCGTCCCATCCCAGGCGCGGTCTTTGGTGCCGAGCTCGGCCCCGGCTTCCACGAGCACCTTCACCGCATCCAGCGAGCCCGAAGACACGGCGTGATGAAGGGCCGTCGCATGCGTGTAGATGTCGGTGCTGTAGGCATTCAGGTCGATGCCGAGGTCGAGCAGCCTCGCGAGCGCCTCTGCCTTGCCGTTGAGAGCGGCGAGGACCAGCGCCACCTGCTTGTCCCTGCCGCTTGCCGTCGGCCCGAGACGCGCCACGTCGTCCCAACGTTCCAGACAAAGGGCAGTCGCCAACGTCAGATTCGCGCCGCGCTCAACGAGACGTTCGGCCGCGGCGAAGTTGCCGTTGATGAGAGCGTCATGCGTAATCGTGTCACCCGGCGAAGCACCGGCATCGATCAGCACATCGATGAGCACTGTCTGCACACTGCAATCCCGTGCGATCCATGACCAGGCCACCAGTCGAAGGGCATAATCGAGCTGTTCCTGCAAGCTGTCCACGCCCTGGCGCTCTGCCGCCTGAATGATCGCGCGAGCCACCTCCGCGATGTTCCCAGGCAGCTTGCCATTGCGGACCGGATCTTCCGCCACGAACCAAAGCAGATAGGGCCGCTGGAAGAATCCGTCGAGCGCGTCGCCCACCGTGTCGCGCAACCAGTCGCCGGGAGAGTCGATGCGGTCACACACCAGCCTTGGATGCTCGCCCAGCAGGCGTTGCAGCGTGGCCAAATCACCGGCGTCCATCGCCGATACGGCCACGCGAAACAGGTTGTCGAGAGTCTCAGGAGCCGTCATGATCTGTTGTCCTCGAAAGTCCGTCGAAGTGTACCAAGTCTCTCCGCCTGCCAAATAGGCTCCAACAGAAAAGGCCCCGGAGGGGCTCACGGCGTGTAGCCCGGGGTCAGAGCGACGAAGGAGCGGCGACCCCGGGTAAATAGAGACAAAATTATTTCCAAGCCCCGGTAGGGGCGGCAGCAGCTTCGCCGCCGCTACTTCACCAGAGTTCAATATCCCCTCGACTAGAAGGCGAGTCCCAGGAATGGCGGTGCGTAGTACCACAAAAGGATTGCGTTGGCAGCGGTCCCGATCAGAGGAATCGTAAGGGCAGCGCGCAACGGGCGAAGATTGAACAGGATGCCACAGATGCCGGCGACCAAGCCCAGAGTACAAAGAGCGACCAACAGTACGCCGGCTCGCACGAAAAGCGCACAAGGCCTGAACCAACGACGACCGCGCCAGCTTACGATTTTCGAGAAGATCGACCAGGTAGGCGCGAACCTCTTCAGCTCCCATCTGCTCGGGCGGCCGACGATAGTGCGCGGCAAACTGGCGTTCCCAGTGGATGTACGCCTCATGTGTGCGCGGGCTGTAGCCCCGCAGCTTCAACTCCTCTTCCATCCGTGACGCATCTCTGTCATGGGGTCCTCCTTTCGGGAAAGTACAGCCCGAAAGGTAGACCGCTCAGAAACGTTTGTCGTCTTGGAGAAGAAATCGGCTAAAAAAAGCGAAATTCGGCTCGGAGGGCACTACCGCGTAGCGGTTTAGTTCAACCGTCTGCGTGAGCGACTTTCTTAGGGCTTCTACGCGCCGGCTAAGCACCTCGCCGATCTTCGCTCCTCCGGCGCTAACGTCTTGTC
This sequence comes from uncultured Holophagales bacterium, assembly GCA_963842525.1. Classification (GTDB taxonomy): domain Bacteria; phylum Acidobacteriota; class Thermoanaerobaculia; order Multivoradales; family UBA5704; genus UBA5704. The sequence goes on along the minus strand of CAWJGT010000003.1, from coordinate 132,369 downwards.
GCCCCTCAACTTAGAAGAGCATACACCCCTGCTTTAGGAGAGTCAACGCACGAGATGCCTCCCAAACTAAGTGGCCGGCACCTATCCTGGGGGAACTGGCCCTTGAGGGCGACGTGCTCGCCCCTGGGGGCCATCGGCTCGCCCCTGAGGGCAACGCGCTCGCCCTTGGAGGCCATGAGCTCGCCCTTGAGAGCAGCGCGCCGGCTCTTGAGGGCCATGCTCCGGCCCCTGATGGCAACGCACTCGCCCTTGGGGGCCATGAGCTCGCCACTAGGAGCAACGTGCTCGCCCCTGAGGGCGATGCGGCTGCTCTCAAGGGCATCCTGCCGGCCCTTGAGGGCCATCTGCCGGACTCTGAGGGCCATGGGCGGTGGGAACGGCCCAGGGCATGGAGGAAGGCCAACGCACCGCTGGGGCTTGGGGTTTAGATTTGCAGGGATCGCCGGCAAGGATGCCGGCGCTCCCAGCGGAGACCTTCGTGGGGCGGACGGCCGCCTCAGGTGGGTGGGACCGGTTGCAAGGATCTGTGTGCTCCGGGGAGCCTACCCAGATGGAATGAAGCCCATCTTCCGAAGGAAGCTCGCATGTTGCGCGATGCCGTCGGCGCGTGCTTCGGGGTCGGGATCGTAGTCGCTCTCCTGGTTCGCCAGGTTCCTCGTCAGGAGGTGCCCGACGCCCTTGTACACGTTCAGCTCGCAGGCTTTTCCGGCCGCGACCAATCGATCGCAGTAACGTCGGGCGCCCGCGAGCGGCGTCAGCGTATCCTCGGCGCCGTGGACGATGCTCGTCGGCGGTGTCGTCGCGCTGACGTGGTCTGCGGGCGAGTAGTCGTTCACCGGAGCCCGGCCCTGCAGCTTCTTCTCAAACCATCCGTCCCGCGCCATGTCGAGCGCAGGCGACCACAACAGGAGCAGGTCCGGCTCGGCACGTGCCGTTTCGGTGCCTGCTGGCGGGCAACTTACGGTGACTGCGCTGGCCACTAGATGACCGCCGGCGGAAGTCCCGTAGCCGGCCACGCGCTGGGGATCGATGCCAAGGTCGCCGCCTGCTGGCGACCAGAAGGCAGATCACTGCAGCAGGGAGTGTCGTTCGCATTTCATGTTCTCCGGCGGTCCGACCAGCAGGTCGGGGCGAGAAGGAGAGTCTGACGGGCTACTCAGCCCGGACCGCCAGGGCCGGCCAGGCTTCCGGGCCATGGCGGATTCAGGAGATGACCGTGCTTTTCGAGAAGCCTTCTCAGCCTCTCGATACGCTCCTCGAAGGTAGACACCATCCAGTCTGCGGGAAAGTGCTTCCGGGCTTGGGATCGCATCCGCTCGAAATTGGCGAGCTCGCCGAGGCCGAGCTGGGCTTCAGCCATTGTGGCAATGCACCAGAATTTCTTTTCTCGGTCCCGAGCCTTCTGCTCCTTCACGAGATCGTCGTGTTTCGTCTGCGTCCGCTCCTCGCGATCGAGGATCTCCTGCAATTCCCGGTGGCACAGAGGGAGGATTTCGCGCCGGATGCGATTGGCCCAGACGAGATCGGCGATTTTGTCCTCATTCGTCGGGTCGAGCGGAGTATCGGTGCGGACGTTCAGCAAATAGGCCAGGCTGATCCCGTTATAACTATCGTTCCGGAGATAGTAGCCCCGCCCGAAATACCAGATGGCTTGAGTGAGATGCTCATCCCCCTCGCCCCTTTCGAAGAGCCGCTTCGCGATGGAGCCAGCCAGCCCCACCGTCTCCGGATCGTTGGATTCCTCGGGGCCGAGCGGAGCAAGCACATCTTGCGCCGCGCGCAGAGCCGAGAGCTCGTCGGGTTGCTGGGCCTTGTAGGTCGCGAGCACCGAGCGCTGGATGAGGTAGGGATCATGCCGCAGGGGATCGCTGTCGGGCCTGTCCATGGAGCGCCTCCGGGCGCGATCGAACAGGGTCTTCGCGTCGGAGAAGCGGTCCGCGCGGATCGCCTGTTCTCCCTCCGCGATGAGCATGGCCAGCGTCCTGTCCTCGGGGCCGGGCTCGGGAGGCTGGATACTGTCCGCCACCGCAGCCACGGCCTTACCCGCCTGCTCCAGGGCCTCTTCGGCTTGCGCCATCGCCTGGGCGGCAGGCCCGCCGAGCGAGGGAGGCGTGAGTTGGCTCAGGAACGTGTAGACCGGACTGTCCGTCTTCGGTTCTTTGAGGACGGCCTGGATCGTCTCGCCCAACACATGGCGGAATCGCGTGACCTCGTCGTAATCGATGGCCTCGCCCAGATGAGTATAGCTGGTGATCGAAATGTGGTTCAGGTCGAAAGGATAGGGGAACTTGCTCTCGGAGATCACGATCGTCGTCTCTGGCCGTAACGCGTGCCGGACTCCCAGCTCATAGAGAGCATTTGGGTTTGCCGTCGAGAGGTCGGCGATGACAAGGTCGGCCGTCAAGAGCTCCTGATACATGGGCACATCGATGCTCCCGGAATGGCGGATCTCGTCGGCCCGGACGCAGGCGAGGCCGTTCTCCTCCACAACGGGCTTGATCAGCAGCCGGTACGATTTGTCAAGGTCGAGCTTCCGCCCCGTGACGTAGTCGGTCTTGAGCCCGAAGCCCATGACAACGAAGCACCGCTTGGGCCTGTTCGCTCTTTCCTCTCCCGCCATAAGAGCTCCCTTCGATGACCTTCAGCTTAACATTGCGAGGTCACGAGGTCCTATATCCATTCGTCATCTGGGCCGTTGCGCCGGCACGAACTGCTCCATCACCACCTTGCGCAGCAGCGCCGGGCTGAGCAATCCCTGGGCGAGGACGAAATCGTGATAGGTCTGGCGGTCGAAGCGGTCGCCGAGCAACCGCTCGACATCGGTCCGCAGCTCCAGGAGACGGCAATAGCCGACGAAATAGGAGGGCGCCTGACCCGGAGTGCGGAAGGTGTAGCGCTCGACCTCCTGGAGGGCCATGGCATGGGAGAAGGCACCCTCCTCTTCGAGGACGCGGAACGCCTCCTCGCGCGAGATGGCGCCGGTCTGCAGGCCCGGGATCGAGGAAGGCGCGAGCGGCGCGCAGCAGGCGGTGCTGGAGAGCGATGAGCTGGCCGTCGAGCGGCAGCAGCGGCTTCATCTCCGCCTCGGCGTAGAGCGCCCACCCCTCGACGTTGACGCTGTTGAAGGCGTACATGACCCGCGCGATCGACACCCCTTTTTCGATGACCGAGCTGAACTGCAGCTCGTGCCCGGGACGCCCTTCGTGGGCGGTCAGCGTCCACGAGGCGGCTTCGAACGTGAAGTCGTCGAAGCCGACCTGTCCCTCGCCCGCTTCACCGGGGATGCGCAGAGGCAGGACGAGCTCGGGGGTCTCGCCGGTGTTGCCGAGGAGGCGCACGGGCGGCACGTTCGGCATGGGAACGGCGGCGCTCTCGGCCGCGCTGGCGAGACGAATACGCATCGACCGCTGCGGCAGCGTCACCACCTTGTTTTCGCGGATCAGCCGTTCGAGGTCGGCGATACGCGCCTGGTAGTGCGGGACGATCGCTTCGCCGACGAGCTGCTCGCGCTTCAAGGCACGGATGACGTCGCGGTAGTCAGAAGAAGGAAGATTGCGCTCCTTCGCGACCAGCGCGGCCACGGTCTGCATCTCGTTCTGGATCTCCCGGAAGCTGGTCTTCGCCCGGCTCACGAGATCTTCGAGGCTCATGTCGATGCCGCGCTGGCGGAGGCGAAAACGGTAGACCTCCTCGGGCAGCCGGAAGTCCTGGCGGGCCCGCGGCAGCACCTCGGCGCGGAGGAACGCGTCATAGGCGTCGAGCTGGTCCTTCAGCTTCGCGTAGGGCTCCTCCCAGCCGGTCAAACCGTATTGCCGGAACAGATCGGCGGTCCCTGTCACGAAGCGGGACGAGTTGTTGAGCTGCCGCTCAAGGTCGTCGCGGAACGGCGGGAGCAGCCCGGGATCGTCGAGATCATCGAGCCGGTCGCGCAGCAAGGCGGTCGCCTGGGCGGCGAGCGACGTGGTGCCCGGCTCGACCCCGGCGTACTTGCGCAGGCGCACCAGCGCGGCCGGATGGCGCTCCTTCGGCACCCGGTCTTCGAGCAGGGCGCGAAGCCCCTGGAAGACCATCTGCGGCAGGTTGAAGACAGGGAGAAAGTATTTCCGTTCGAGACGCAGGTCCTGGACGTACCGCTTCCCGGCATCGATCAGGATTTCGAGGTCCAGGCGCACCGCCGGATCCCGTTCGACCGCGAGCCTCCGTTCGAGCTCGGCCACCGCCGTCTCCCAGGCCTGCGCCTCCTGGGCGGGGCGGTCGAGCGGCAGGCCCACCACCATCTCGTCGAGCCCCTCGACCCCGAACACGCCGGAGGTCTCGGGACTGAACCGTGCCTGCACGTCGAGCATGAGCCGGGTGTTCTCGTTGCTCCGCTCGAGCCACGTGGGGCTGCCGGAGGCATGGACGGCGACAGCTCCGAAGGCGAGCAGCGCTGCGAAGGCAACGACCGTTCGTCCCATGCCCTCAGCTTATCGCAGCGGCTCGCTTGGCGGGTCGACATCCCCGTCCCGGTCGTTTAGAGTCGGGCTGAGCCCAGACAGGAGGAATCGATCCATGCTGCAGGATTTAACCCACTCCTCGTTCGAGGAGCATCTCAATACGCCCTTCCGCATCCATTACGGCGCCGAGGCTCCGCTGGAAGCCGTCCTCTACCAGGTGCGGCTGCACGAGCCGCACGACGGCCCCCGCAAGCAGCCCTATTCGGTGTACTTCCGCGGCCCGCGCCAGACCGTCCTGCCGCAGGCCATCTACCGGGTGGAGCACGTGCAGATGGAGCCGATAGACATCTTCCTGGTCCCCATCGGCCCGGATGGACAGGGGATGTGCTATGAGGCGGTGTTCAACTGATCAGCCGCCCCAGGCGCCTTCCATTCCATGAGGTCATACGGCCCGGTCTCGCCGATGGGTTTGAAGCCGAGCCGCTCGTAAAGGCGCATGGCGGGGTTGTATTTCTCGACATGAATCGTGAGCGGTTTTCCCGCCGCCTCGGCCTCCGCCATGAGGCCGTGCAGAAGAGCCGAGCCAAGACCGCGGTTGCGAAGCTCAGGCAGGAAGGAAATGTCCACCAGCCGGATCTCGCGTTCGCGCCGGTGGACATAGAGGCGTCCGGCAGGCTCGCCATCGACCAGGATCACGTCGAAGGAAGCCCCGACGTAATGCTCCTGGTACCACGCATGCTGGGCGTTGAACTGCATGCGGATGAACCAGTCCTTCTGCTCCTCGGACCAGTCCACGACCATCGCCAGCTCCTCTTCCCGGGTGCTGCGATAGAGCCGGAGAAGGAAATCCATGTCCTCCGCCGTGATCGGACGGAGGACGACGGACGGTGGCGCTGGTCTCTCGGCGATCATCTCTGCGAACAGATAAATAAAAGCATCTATGCAAAGGCGGCGGCTCATCCAGCCGCCGCCCGGTGTAGCTCGTTGGTCAGCCCCGGGGCGGGAAGACGCCCTGGAGCGCGATGCAGAAGTAGAAAGTCAGGTATGGCTGAAGGTTGTTGTGCGGCTGGTCGCCACCGGCGGGTGTAAGCGCACTGGGACTAAGGGTCACGGTCGAGGGCTGCGGCCCATAGAAAGAAACTCCGATACCCGTTGCCGGTTGTTGTCCGGCTACGATGCGCGTCGTCCCGTCCTGCGCGGAGGCTCGCAGGGCATGGCTGTGCGATGGAATCTCACTTTCGAGCAGGGTGACCGTCTCGCTACCCCCGGTCTCTCCGAGGTCGTGCAGTGAGAGTCCTGGACCTTGGCCGGGGTGCATTGGAGCTCGGCCTTGGAGGTCCGGCAGCGCGAAGTTGGACTTGCCGTCTCCCCCATAGGTGGTACCCAACAACGAGAACAACGCCGTGTTCTGCGACAGCGGCATCAACTGCCCATCGCACCATGCCCATCCCCTGGGTGCGAAGTTGAACGGAAAGATCCGGATTTCCGCAACGAACGGATCCGCCATGTCTCCTCCTAGGTCGGGCTCGGGAAGATCCCGAACAATGAAATGATGAAATCGACGCACAGGTAGGGCTGGAAGTTCGTGTGTGGCTGGCTTCCACCGACCGGCGACACGCTCTGCGGGCTCAGGTTGGTTTGCGGGTTGTCCGTCCCGTAGCCCGCGTTGGTGGCGCCTGCCAAGTTGCACAGCACGCTGTTCAGCGGCGCCGTCCCGGTGCCCGTGTTCGTCGACCCGAGCGCGGCGTGGGAGTGCGCGGGGATTTGATTGACGGTCAGCGTGATCTCCTCCGCACCCCCAGTTTCCGCCAGGATGAAGCCGTTCCCTTGGTGGATCGGGATGCGGCCCCTCAGGTCGGGCAGAGCGAAGGTCGACTCTCCATCGCCGCCATAGGTCGTCCCGATCAGTTGAAAGAGCGTCTCGTTCTCGGAGATTGGCAGGAGTTGCCCCTCGCAGAACATCCATCCGGCGGGAGCGAAGTTCCCGGCAAACATGCGGATCTCACCGACATATGGTTGTGCCATTGCGGCTCTCCTCCTAGTTCGGGCTCGGGAAGATGCCCTGCAGGGCGATGCAGAAGCTGAGGGTTAAAAAAGGTTGCATGTTCAGGTGTGCTTGTGAGCCGCCCACGTTGAGGATCGTCGCCGGGCTCATGGCGACCAGGTTGGTGGCCGGCCCCCAGGCCTGCTCGCCCGTGGACCCCGCTAACAACAGCGCGTTGGTGGGCGTATTGGTCGTCGCGGGTGACCCATTCGCGTTCCACACGTGGACGTGCTCGGGGAGCTCTGCGATTGAGAGCGTATGAGCCTGCTCGCCTCCGCGCTCGCCCAGTGTGTGACCGGAGCCGACATGGATGGGTGTCCTGCCACGCAGATCAGGAAGCGCAAAGTTCACGCGACCGTCACCGCCGAAGGTGGTGCCAAGCAGTGAGAAGAGCGCCTGGTTCTGATTGATGGGCAGGAGCTGCCCATTGCAGAGGGCCCAACCTTTCGGGGCGTAGACAAAGCTCATGATCCGTATCTCGGACAAGAACGGTTCCGCCATTCTCCCTCCTCCTCCTTTTCTGGAGCTCGTCGGGCTCCGGATCGGCTACTGTTTCCTCTCCCAAAGTACGATTCCGACCTTCCCGGCTCCTCTCCCCTCACGGGAACGAGCAGGTTGGGGAATTGAAGTTGTCGCCGCTGATGATCAACGTCCCACTCGCGCTCCCCGGATTCTGAGATGTGGAGTAGGCCGCAGTCTGCGCCTGGTTGGCAGGGGAAGTCGCAAACCCGTGAAGGGCGAAGTTGTTGGTAGCCGCAATGGTTCCCTGCTTGCGAAGACCGATACCCTCCGGAGAGAGGCCGACGCCTGCGCTGGTGTTACCCGAGATGTTCAGGCACACGGAGTCGTTGACGCTCACGGCGTTGCCGGCGTCCACCCGGATGCCGTTCCTATTTCCGCCAAGAGGCGCTGCTACGGTGTTGTTCTGGATCTTCGCCCGGACCGTCCCTGTGGCGTCGCGCGCTGTCACGAGGATACCGTTGCCGTCGGTCTGGCTGATCTGGTTGTTCGAAATCGTGACCGTCAGGCTCGGCGTATCGGCGGCTCCGAAGGTCTGGCTCGTACCGGCGCCGATGCCCTGCGCGCCGGCTTGGTTATTCGCAACGATGACGTTGTTGTTGATGTTCGAGGTGACGATCGCCTGTCCGAAAGAGCCCTGCGAAATCGCATTGCCAATGACGTTTGTCACCGGGTTGGCCGCAGTGCCGTTGCCCGAGATGTCGAAGTTCCCTTGGCCCTTGCCGTTGACGTTCGCGAGGATCGCAAAGGCGCCCAATCTGATCGCTGGGCTGAACCCCGCGACGCGATTCCCGGTGATCGCGATGACGTTCGTGGCACTTCCCGAGGTCCCGAAGACGCCGGCCGGTCCGGCGGCGTTCCCGTTGCCGCCCTGCGCTTGGATCCCGGTGGCGCTCGGGAAGTTGGAGACGACGTTGTTGGCGATCGTCGCCTTGGTGACGTTGGCAACGGTTGTCGCGGAGCCGAACGCGACGAAGCGGATGCCCGAGCCCTTCGACGTCGCCGTCGAGCTCGTGCTGGTGATCGTGTTGCTCGAGATGGTGGCGTCGGCGATCGTGCCGTTGAAGTTGAAGATATCCACCCCGTGGTAGTAGGCGTTCGTTAGCGTGTTTCCGGTGATCGTAACTGTCCCTGAGAGGTTGTTCTCCGTCCCTGCCGCAGTATCGTTGAACGCGATGTTCGACCTTTCGGCGGCAAGGTCAGTACCAGAGTTGTCGATCGTGCCGTTTGTAAACGTGAAGTTGGTTACCTGCGTACCCCTGACACCATTGCCCGCCGTGTTCTGAATCCGCATCCGGCTGAACGACGGGCTCAGCGTGCTGGTCAGCGATATACCATGGCTCGTGGTGTTCTGAATGATGCCACCGCTATCGGCACTGCCAGTGCCCGTCACTGTCAGTCCACCCAACGAACCCGTGTTGCTGAGCACAATGCCGCTCGCCGGGTCGGCGGCAGCAGTGTTGTTGCCGGACGAGATGTTGCGGAAGTTTAGATTCGACGAACCGATGGTGGTACTGGTGACGCGCAGCGCGGTGGCGCTGGTCGAGGTGATATCGTTTGTGCCAGTGATATGCAGCCCACCAGTGTTGGTGTTGCTCGTCGCAGCGAAGCCCTCGCCGGTCGTGGTGTCAATATCCATCCCACCGCTGAAGGTGATCGAGCGACTGCCGCCGTTGCCATTCACTAGAATACCGGCGCCGTTCTCGTCGATAGCACCTGAGAGCAGCAGGTCGTCGCCGGGTACGGCGTCGTCGCCACTCCAAGTTGCGATGGATACGGCCCGGCCGGTGCCGTTGTTGGTGATCGTGCCGCCGTAGGTGATCTTCGCGTTGCCGCCGCTGACGTTGAAGGCCGGACCGGCCCCGGAGCTTGCCGTGATGCTGCTACCGGACGGTGCCGAGAAGAAGGCGTTCGTCGTTGAACCATCGGAGACGTTCACTAGCGACACGCCGGTGCTGGTGGTGGTGCTCTTGAGGCTCGAGAGCTGGAGATCGATCGTCGCGTTGTTGACGTCCACGGCCGGCCCGCCGGTCGCCTCGATGATCCTCCCCGGAGCGGCGCTGTTCACGGTCACCCGAGTACCCGTGCCTGCCCCCGTGTTCACCGCGCCGGTGCCGTTGATGCGCAGACCGGTGCCGCCCACGCCCTCGGCGAAGACACTCAAATCGGTGAAGGCGAGATCGCCGGCCACATTCGTCATAAAGATGCCCGAGCCGCCAACTCCGTTGCCCACCCCCGTGGCTCCCACAACTGTGTTGCCGCCCGAGACCTGCTGGAAGCCCGCCGTGGTCGTATTGGCGTCGAAGGTGGCGCTTGTGATGCTGATACCGGTGCCTACCGTGCTGCCATCGACCACGTTATTCGCGAAGCCGGTGATGGTCGTCGTACCGGCGACCGAGCCGTCGATGAGGATGCCGGTGCCCGCCGCCGCGACGTTGCTGCTGTCGAGAGCCACCCGCAGCGCGCTCGCCCCCGCGAGGGTCCGTGCGTCGAAGGCGTTGCCGCCCGTGGAGGTGATCATGTTGCTCGACGCCGTCACGGTCGTCGTGCCCGTCGAGCTCACCCGGGTGTCAATACCGTTACCAGCCGCGGTGACCGTGTTGTTCTGAACGGTCGCCGAGAACGCGGCCGTGGCGCCAGCGTTGAGATCGATGCCTTCGGCCGTGGCGCCGCGGACGTTGTTGTCGTTGATCGTGATCCCCACGGTGTTGCCGCCGGAGGAGGTCACGTCGATGGCGTTCGAGGTGGCACCGGTCGCCTCGAGATCGAGACCGCGGATCTCGACGTTGCTCCGGTTGCCGGCGGTCGCGGGGACGGAGACGACATTGGTGCTTGCGGTCGTCGTCCGGATCCGAGGCTTGTTGGTCGCGGTCACCAGCGGCGTGCCGAAGCCAGGTACGTTGAGGGCGATCCCCTGACCCCAGAGCTTCTGGCCGTCCTTGAGCGTAATGCTCCCGGTGTGCGGCGTCGCGCCGGTGTTCCCTTCGAACACGAAGATGATGTCGCCGTTGTTGTCCGTGGCCGCGGTGTTGAACGCCGTGACACTGTCGAAAGCGTTCGTAGAGCGGCCGTCGCCGCCTGCCGGGTTGTTTCCATCGACCACATCGTGGATGTACCAGACCCTCGGCCCCACGTTGACGTTGATCGTGGCGCAACTGCCCGTCGCCCCCCCGTTGTCCTTGACCTGGAAGGCCAAGGTCGCCGGCCCGGTAAAGCCAGCGTTTGGTACGAACGTGAACGAGCCGTCGCCATTCAGAACCCAATCGCCTCCGGATGTGTTGCCCGAGAACGGGACGACAGTGATCGGCGGCGGACCGTCCGCGTCAGTGGCATTCGCCGCGGTCAGAGCGTTTTTGGGGTCGCTGATCGATGTCACTCCAGGCAGCGTAGCGCCAGCGGCGTGGAGCTGTGTGTTGCCGGGCGTGCTGTAGTTCAAGGCGCCCGGCAGCGGGTTGCAGGTCGGCGCGTCAGGCACCGCCGTGACGTTGATCGTGCTCGTCACCGGCGTGCTCAAGGCGCTGCCGTCGCTGGCGATCCAGGTCACCGTCCGCGTCAGCGTAGATGGATTGTCCGAGGTGTTGTGGTAGCGCACGCTGCGCAGGGCCGTCTGCCAGTTCGCCAGCGTGTCCGACCCGGTCAGCGTCAGCGTCCCCGTCGCCGCGGTGAAGACTGCCGTGATATTCGGCGTGTTCACGAAGCTCAGCACGTCCTGGCCGTTCTGATAGTTCATCGTGATCTGCGCCGTCGCCGACTGCAGGTTCGTGTTGTCGTCGTCGTTCACCGTGATCGTCGTATCGATCGCGGTCGGCGGATCGTTCTCGGTATAGCTCAGCGCTCCGCCGGCCGTCAGCTCCGGCGCATCGTTGACTGCGCTGATGTTGATCGTGCTGGTGACCGGCGTGCTCGACGCGTCTCCGTCGTTGGCGATCCACGTCACCGTCCGCGCCAGCGTCGATGGGTTGTCCGAGGTGTTGTGGTAGCGCACGCTGCGCAGGGCCGTCTGCCAGTTCGCCAGCGTGTCCGACCCGGTCAGCGTCAGCGTCCCCGTCGCCGCGGTGAAGATGGCCGTGATGTTCGGCGTGTTCACGAAGCTCAGCACGTCCTGGCCGTTCTGATAGTTGCCCGTGATCTGCGCCGTCGCCGACTCCAGGTTCGTATCGTCGTCATCGCTCACCGTGATCGTCGTATCGATCGCGGCCGGCGGATCGTTCTCGGTATAGGTCAGTGCTCCGCCGGCCGTCAGCTCCGGCGCATCGTTGGTCGTGCTGACGTTGATCGTGCTGGTGACCGGCGCGCTCGGGTCGCTGCCGTCGCTGGCGATCCACGTCACCGTCCGCGCCAGCGTCGACGGATTGTCCGACGTATTGTTGTAACGCACACTGCGCAACGCCGTCTGCCAGTTCGTCAGCGTGTCACTGCCGGTCAGGGTCAGCGTGCCAGTCGCCGGAGTGAAGATGCCTGTGATGTTCGGCGTGTTCACGAAGCTCAGCACGTCCGCCCCGTTCTGGTAATTCCCAGTGATCTGCGCCGTCGCCGACTCCAGGTTCGTGTCGTCGTCGTCGCTCACCGTGATCGTCGTGTCGATCGCGGCCGGTGGATCACCCTCGGCATAATTCAGCACTCCGCCGGCGGTCAGCTCTGGCGCGTCGTTGGTCGCGCTGACGTTGACCGTGCTGGTGACCGGCGTGCTCGACGCGCTGCCGTCGCTGGCGATCCACGTCACCGTCCGCGCCAGCGTCGACGGATTGTCCGACGTATTGTTGTAACGCACGCTGCGCATGGCCGTCTGCCAGTTCGCCAGCGTATCTGTCCCCGTCAGGGTCAGCGTACCGGTCGCCGCGGTGAAGACACCCGTGATGTTCGGCGTGTCCACGAAGCTCAGCACGTCCGCCCCGTTCTGGTAGTTCCCCGTGATCTGCGCCGTCGCCGACTCCAGGTTCGTGTCGTCGTCATCGCTCACCGTGATCGTCGTATCGATCGCGGCCGGTGGATCGTTCTCGGTATAGCTCAGCACTCCGCCGGCCGTCAGCTCCGGCGCATCGTTGGTCGTGCTGACGTTGATCGTGCTGGTGACCGGCGCGCTCGGGTCGCTGCCGTCGCTGGCGATCCACGTCACCGTCCGCGCCAGCGTCGACGGATTGTCCGACGTATTGTTGTAACGCACGCTGCGCAGGGCCGTCTGCCAGTTCGCCAGCGTATCCGTCCCCGTCAGCGTCAGCGTCCCCGTCGCCGCGGTGAAGACGCCCGTGATGTTCGGCGTGTCCACGAAGCTCAGCACGTCCTGGCCGTTCTGATAGTTGCCCGTGATCTGCGCCGTCGCCGACTCCAGGTTCGTATCGTCGTCATCGCTTACCGTGATCGTCGTGTCGATCGCGGTCGGCGGATCATCCTCGGCATAGTTCAGCACTCCGCCGGCTGTCAGCTCTGGCGCGTCGTTGGTTGCGCCGATGTTGATCGTGCTCGTCACCGTGGCACTCACGTCGTCGCCGTCGTCGGCCACCACCGTGATCGAACGCGCCGTGGTGTCGGGGTTGATCGAGGTGTTGTCGTACTCGACCGTGCGCAGGACCTGCTGGAAGTTCGCCACTGTATCCGGGCCCGTCAATGCGAGGACGCCCGTCGCCGGCGTGTAGAGGGCGGTGATCGCCGTCCCTGTCGTGTCGGCGCTCAGCGATTCCACACCGTCGCCGTCCGGGCGGTTGGTCAGTGTGATCGTCGCCGACTGGAGGTTGGTGTCGTCGGCGTCGCTTGTCGCAAGGTCCGTGTCACCGATCTTGACCCCGCCGCTTCCCTCGGTGAAGGTGGCTGTGAAGTCAGGGCGGTTGCCGCCCGAGTCGTCCGGATCGAGATCCACGACCGGCGCATCATTGCTGCAAATCACCGTCATGCTGACCGTGGCCGTAGAGGGACTCGGCTCCAGCGTATAGGTGAATGTGTCCGGCGTCCCACCCGGACTGTTGCAGTAATCCGGATTCGGTTCGTAGGTGAGGTCCGCGCCGGAGTTGGTGATGACCACCTCTCCGTTAGCGGGCTGTGTCACGGAGTCGATGCTGAACGGTCCGCCGCCCGGCGGGCCGAGATCGTTCGCCCGTACGTCAATCGTTGTGGGGGCGCTATCTTCCGGTACAGTTGGAATGTCTGGGGGGGCGTCATCCTGCGCCACGGCGGAATCCCGGAAGTGCGCGTTGATGTCCAGGACCAAATGAAAACTCAGCGGATAAGCACCTGCAGCGGGCTGATTCCGCAGCCGAGCTGCAACCTTGATCGTGCCGCTCCCGTCTCCTGCGAGCTGTACGGTCATCGGGTTTGGTAGCGTAGAACGCCCCGGGAAACCAGGATCGAAGTAAAGTCCTGCCACCGCTAGCGCTTCGCCTCCCGGAGGAGCCGGAGGAAGGGCTGGCGGCGCTATGTCTCCCGGGGACAGGCTCACTTGGCCTGGCGCCGTAGCCTCGACGACTGTCACGTTGAGCGTAACGTGCCTGGTGTCGGCCGGCAGACCGCATGCCCCGCCGATTACCGGGATCGTCCGGATCGCTTCGAGGTCCGGAGGGTTGATCACAATCGGACCGCCGCTAACCCGGCTGTCGTAGATCCGGCACACTCCCAGCGTGTAGGGATCTGTTGCACCACCGGCAGCGAAGGCGGATGCCGGGACGAAGCTCGCTGCTAGAGCGAGGCTCAGGACGGTCAGCAGCAGAGCGAGACCAGAGCGGGTGCGAGCGAGACGGAGTGCGTTCATGCTGGGGGTTCCTCAACGGCGACGCCCGCGCACCTCTCTAGAGGCCACGCGGCGGGTGACGGAGACGATCCGAAAATTAGCGACAAGTCCATGCACGGTCCGCGCAGCATCAGCCTTCAGGCATCCCGGCTCCGGAGGGGGCATCCCCCCGGTACTTCATCCGCCATGGTCACCGCCCCTCAAGCCCAAAGCCTCTAGCGCGTCATCGGATGCGGGGCAGTTCCTGCTACGGCTGCGCGGTAGGCCAACATTACCACAAACAAGGCGTCATGGTACCCGGCGGGACGCAATTCGGTGAAGCTAAATGCAAGAAAGTACAGTGCCGAGATCCGGCGCAGGCCTTGACCGGCTCCGCTTTGGCGCCTCACCCCCTAGGGCGGAACCGGCTGGCGGCCTTGTGGATGGCCTTGATGCGCTGCTTCTCGCGCAGGCGGGCGAGACCGTCCTGGCGGAGGTGGACCTGGTGCTGCTCGCGCTGGAGCTTGCGCCAGCTCTCCAGCCGGTCGGGGTCGAGCGCGCCGGTCTGGACCGCTTCTTCGACGGCGCAGCCGGGCTCGCCATTGTGGGTGCAGTTGCCGAAGCGGCATCCCTGGGCCAGCTCCTCGATGTCGGCGAAGGCGGCCTCGATCCCTTCGTCCGCGTCCCAGAGCTGGAGCTCGCGCATGCCCGGGGTGTCGAGGACGAGCCCGCCGGAGGGGACCAGGAAGAGCTCGCGGTGGGTGGTGGTGTGCCTGCCCCGCTGGTCGCTCTCCCGCACCTCCGCGACCCGCTGGACGTCGGAGCCGAGGAGCCGGTTGATGATCGTCGACTTGCCGGCGCCGGACGAGCCGAGGAGGCTCACGGTCCGCCCCGGCTCGAGGTAGGCGGCGAGGGCTTCGATCCCCTGCCCCGCCTTGGCGCTGACGGCGTGGATGGGCACCCCCAGGGCGACCGTTTCGACCTCGCGGACCACCTCGTCGATGTCCGGCACGAGGTCGGCCTTGTTGAGGACGATCACCGAGTCGGCGCCGCCGTCCCAGGCTACGGCCAGGTAGCGCTCGATCCGCCGCAGGTTGTAGTCGCCGTCGAGGCCTGTCACCAGGAAGACCGTGTCCACGTTGGCCGCCACCACCTGCTCTTCGGTGCGGGATCCCGCGGCCTTGCGGGAGAATTTGCTCTTGCGCGGCAGGATGGCACGGATCAGCCCCGGCTCCTCTGGCAGGGTGGGGAGTCGTAGAGCGACCCAGTCCCCGACCGCCGGCCGGCCTACGCCTTCCTCGCCATGCCACAGCCGTCCGGACGCCGCCGCCGAGAGGTCGCCCTCGCCCGTCGACACCCCATAGACTCCCTTGCCCTCCCGGACGACCCGCCCCGGCACCAGGCCCTGCTTCGCGTGGGGCTCGAAGGCCGCCGCGAAGAAGTCGCTCCAGCCGAGGTCTTCGAGGGTGCGGCGCTCGTCCGTGCGCATGGCATGAAGTGTACGCCGAAGTCGATCTTCAGCCCCGCAGCCGCAGCACGGCGCCGGATTGCCGCAGAGGAAGAAGCCTGGAGAAAAAAAGTGGGGCGCTGAGCACAGCTTTAACCACCATGCTCGGCGCACCGCAGGAGGGAATGTCACTCTATAGAGCAACGACGGTGCCAACCCCAGGCCGGTGGGCTCCCGGCCCCCAAGCCCCATCGGCTCCGCAGTTTGAAGCACGGGAGCAAGGGCGAACAGACAAAAGGCTGTCCAGATCCTGGACACATTTCGTCTAGATCTTGGACACAGGGATGCCGTAGCGTTTGATCTTTTCGTAGAGAGAGCTGCGGGGAACGCCGAGGCGTTGTGCGGCCTCCGTCACCCTTCCCTGCTCCTCCTGCAGCACGCGCTCGATGTAGCTGGCTTCGAGCTCCCGGAGGGTGAGGCGCGTGTCCTGCGGCCAGGAGCCGGAAGGCGCGGCGTCGAACAGGAGGTCGCGCGGCTCCAACGCCTGCCGTCCGCCCAGAAGGAGCGCTCTCTCCAGTACGTTGCGCAGCTCGCGGATGTTGCCGGGCCAGGCGTACTGCCGGAGGGCCCGTTCGGCCGCCGGCGCAAGCTCGACCTCGCCGCGCCCCAGGTCGGCGGCCATGCGCCCGAGCAGGTAGCGGGCCAGAAAAGGGATGTCCTCCGTGCGCTCGCGCAGAGACGGCACCCGCAGCGGCAGGGTGCTGATGCGGAAGTAGAGGTCGCTGCGGAAGCGCTTCTCCCGCACCTGGGACGCCAGGGTCTCGTGGGTGGCGGCCAGGAGGCGGATGTCGACGAAGCGGTCGCGGATGTCGCCGAGGCGGCGGAACTTCTTGTCCTCCAGGACCTTGAGGAGCTTGGGCTGGACCGCCAGGCTCATGTCGCCGATCTCGTCGAGGAAGACGGTGCCGCGGTGCGCCACCTCCAGGAGGCCGGTCTTGGCGGCGCTCGCTCCGGTGAAGGCCCCCCTTTCGTGGCCGAAGAGCTCGGTCTCCAGGAACTCCTCGGAGAGGCCGGCGCAGTTGAGGTCGACGAACGCCTCCTCGGCACGGGCGCCGTGCTCGTGGAGCCAGCGGGCGAGCACCCCTTTGCCGGTGCCGGTCTCGCCCTCGATCAGGACCGGGCTGTCCGACAGGGCCAGCCGGCCGGCCTGCTCGGAGAGCCGGCCAATGGCGCCGCTGCTCCCCAGGAAGGGGTCGACGGCCTGCCGCGAGCGCTGGCTCGTGCCGGCGAGCTGCTTGCGCCGGTTGCGCTGGTTCTCGAGCAGCTTCTCGAGGACGAGCAGGAGGGCCGGCAGCTCGACGGGCTTGGTGAGGAACTGCTCCGCGCCCTCTTTGATGGCGCGCACGGCGAGGTCGATCGAGCCGTGGGCGGTCAGGATCAGCACGGGCACCCCCGGATCGATCTGGCGCAGCCGGGGGAGCAGGTCGAGGGCGGTGCCGTCCGGCAGCAGGTAGTCGATCACGGCGAGGTCGGGGCGCGTATCGCGAAAGAGCTCCTCGGCCCCCTGGCACGAGTCCGCCTCCCGGACCTCGTAGCCCTTGGCGCCGAGGAACTTCTGGATGCCGAAGCGCACTCCTCCCTCGTCGTCGACCAGGAGGATCTTGTGTCTGGCCATCGCGCCCGGGTTTCCTGACGGCGCTAGAAGCGCGTCTTCCGCGCCCGGAGGTGATCCGGGAAGAACGGGAAGGAAAAGAGAAATCCGGGTCCCCCCTTCGGGACGGTTCGCGGCGACGATCCGGCCACCGTGCTCGTCCACGATACGCTGGACGATGAACAGGCCCAGCCCGGTGGCGCCGCGCGGGCGGCAGTAGAACGGCTGGAACATCCGGGGGAGGTCTTCCACGCTGAAGCCGGAGCCGGCGTCGCTGACCACGCACTCGACGCCCGGCAAATCCTCCAGGCGGCTGGGCGCCGCGTCGATCTCGACCGCGGAGCCGGGGCGGGCACGGAGGACCGCGTTCTCCAGCAGGTTGCGCAGTGCTTGCACGATGCGGCCGTGGTCGAAGCGGAAGGGCGGGAGGTCTTCCGGGATCAGGTTGACGACCGTGGCCCGGCGCTGTCCGATCAGCGCGGCGCAGGCTTCGACCGCCAATCCAGCGGCCGTTTGGAGGGAGCCGGGCCGGAGGTCGAGCCGCGGCGGCTTGCCGTAATCGAAAAGGTCCTTCGCCAGATCGCTCAGGCGCTGAAGCTGCTCGCGCAGGACCCGGATGTATTCGGGCATCTCTTCTGGGGCGGTCAGGTTGGCTTCAAGAGCGTCGAGGGTTGCCGAGATGCCGAAGAGGGGGTTGCGCACCTCATGGGCCGTCCCGGCCGCGAGGGCCGCCAACGCCGATCTCGCCTCGCGCAGTCGCGCCTCGCACTCCTGCAACGCCCGACGTTCGTCGTCGATCAAGATCTGGCTCGGAGACACGACCCGCCTGAGATCCCGAACGCAGAGAGAGCTCCCCGACTGTTCGGCTAGAAAGCGGGACTATAGCACGCCTGCGATAGAGTCTCGTCCGCACGAGGAGCGCGCATGAAGAGGATCGCCGTGCTGACCAGCGGGGGAGACGCCCCCGGCATGAACGCCGCCATCCGGGCGGTGGTGCGCACCGGCCTCGGCGAGGGCTGGGAGATGCTGGGCGTGCGGCGCGGCTTCGCCGGGCTGCTCATCGGCGACTTCCAGGAGATGCGGGCCCGCGACGTCGGCGGCATCCTGCAGCTCGGTGGCACCTGTCTGGGCAGCGCCCGCTGTCACGAATTCCGCGACGAGGAGGGGCAGTCCAAGGCGGTGCGCGAGCTGGTCCGGGCCGGCGTCGACGGCCTGGTGGTGATCGGCGGCAACGGCTCGCAGTGCGGCGCCCATGCTCTCGCGCAGCGGGGCTTCCCGGTCGTGGGGGTCGCCTCGACGATCGACAACGACCTCTACGGCTCGGAGGTGACGATCGGGGTCGATACCGCCTTGAACATCGCCCTGGAGTCGATCGACCGCCTGAAGGTGACGGCCTCGTCGCACCAGCGGGCCTTCCTGGTCGAAGTCATGGGACGTGACTGCGGCTACCTGGCCCTGATGGCGGCGATCGCCGGCGGCGCCGAAGCGGTGGTGATCCCGGAGATCGAGACCGACCCCGACGCTCTGGCAGCCGAGCTGCGCCTGGCCTATGAGCGCGGCAAGGCGCACGCCGTGGTGGTCGTCGCCGAAGGGTCGAAATACAACGCAGCGCGGCTGATCGAGCACTTCAAGGAACATCGCGAGCGGCTCGGCTTCGACCAGCTCCGGGCCACCATCCTCGGCCACGTCCAGCGCGGCGGCAACCCCGGTGCCTACGACCGGCTGCTCGCCACGCGGCTGGGCGCCGCGGCGACGCAATGCCTCGCCCGCGGGGAGCACGGGATTCTGGTCGGTCAGCTTCGGGGCGCGATCGCGACCACTCCGCTCGCCGAGGTCGTGTCGACCCGGAAGCCGCTCGACACCAGCCTCTTCGAGCTGGCGCGGGTGCTGGCGCGGTAGGGCCTCACCTCCGGTCCCCTCTTCATCCCCCTCCCAGACTCGCAACCTTGCTCAGGAATAGGGGAGGGGGGTATGCTGGTTCTGCGCGATGAGGGGGGTCGTATGAGCACAACAGACTGGTTGATCGTCGCTGCCGGCATGGCGGCCATCGCCTGGGTCAACTGGTATTTCTTCCTGGCCAGGCGCGGAAGCGCGTCCGCCGTGGCCGGCGCCGAGGGGCGGCAGGAGGTGGCCATCACCGTCCAGGGTGGCTACGAGCCGGCCGAGGTGCGGGTGAAGCGGGGCCTGCCGGTCCGCCTGGTCTTCGACCGGCAGGAGACCTCGGGCTGCTCCGAGGAGGTCGTCCTGCCCGACTTCGGCATCCGCAAGTTCCTCCCCGCCTTCCAGAAGACGGCCGTCGATCTGACACCGGACCGGTCGGGGAGCTTCGATTTCACCTGCGGGATGAGCATGCTGCGCGGCCGGCTCATCGTCGAAGATTGAGGGAGACGTCATGGCAACGGCAACGCTGCACGAGCAGAAGCCCAGGGCCGGGGCCCGGGTCACGATCCCGGTCAGCGGCATGACCTGCGCCGGCTGCCAGGGGACCATCCAGAAGACCCTGGAGCGCACGCCCGGCGTCCAGGAGGCGGCGGTCAACCTGATGACGGGGAACGCCGCGGTCACCTACGACCCGGCGGCCACGACACCCGAGGCTCTGGTGGAGGCGATCCGCGAGACCGGCTACGGCGCTGAGATGCCGCGGCCGGAGCGCACCGCCTTCGAGGAGCAGGAGGCGCGGGACCGCGCCCAGGACGAGGAGTACCGCGCGCTGCGGCGCAAAGCCGTGGTGAGCGGCGCGGCCGGCGCCGGCGCCATGCTCCTCTCGATGCCTCTGATGGTGGCAGGAGCGCATGCAGCCCACGGCACGGTCGCCGATCCGTTCATGCGCTGGGCCATGGAGTCGATGAGCCCGGCCCTGGAGCGCATCTTCCCCTGGCTCTACCGGATCGACCCTGGCGTCCTCTCCTATACGCTGCTGGCCCTCACCCTGTGGGTCATGGGCTGGGCCGGGCGGCACTTCTACGCCCGGGCCTGGACGAGCTTCCGCCACCACGCCGCGGACATGAACACCCTGATCGCCGTCGGCACAGGCGCGGCCTTCCTCTACTCCGTGGTCGCCACCGTCGCCCCCGGCTTCTTCCTGCGCAACGGCCTGGCGCCGGACGTCTACTACGAGGCGGTGGTCATCATCATCGCCCTGATCCTGACCGGTAACGCACTGGAGGCGCGGGCCAAGAGCCGTACCTCGGCGGCCCTGCGGTCGCTCGTCTCGCTGCAGCCGAAGACCGCGCGGGTGCTCCGCGACGGCCAGGAGGTTGACGTCCCGGTCGAGGAGGTCCATCGCGGCGACATCGTGGTGGTCCGCCCCGGCGAGCGCGTCCCGGTCGATGGAGACATCCTCTCCGGCACGAGTGCGGTCGACGAGTCCATGCTGACCGGCGAGTCCATGCCGGTCGCGAAAGGGCCTGGGGACCGGGTGATCGGCGCCACCATCAATAAGACCGGCGCCTTCCGCTACAGGGCGACCACCATCGGAGCCGACAGCGTGCTGGCGCGGATCGTCCAGCTCCTGCGCGACGCCCAGGGCTCGCGGGCCCCGATCCAGCGGCTGGCCGATCGCATCAGCGCCGTTTTCGTGCCGGTCGTGCTCTCGATCGCCATCGCCACCTTCGTGGTCTGGTTCGTGGCCGGGGACGGCCCGCCGGCTGCGGTGCGCGCCTTCGCGGCTTCGGTCGCCGTCCTCATCATCGCCTGCCCCTGCGCCATGGGCCTCGCCGTGCCGACCGCCGTCCTGGTGGCGACCGGCAAAGGGGCCGAGGCCGGCATCCTGTTCAAGGGAGGCGAGGTCCTCCAGCGTGCCGGCGAGGTCACCCATGTGGTCCTCGACAAAACCGGCACGATCACCGAGGGGCAGCCGGCGGTGACCGACGTCGTGACGCCCCCGGGGGCCGAGCTGCCGGTTGACGAGATGCTCCGCCTGGTCGCTTCGCTGGAGGCGTCGTCCGAGCACCCGCTGGCCGACGCCATCGTGCGCCACGCCCGCGAGAAGTCCCTGGCCCTGAGCTCCACCGACGGCTTCCAGTCGATGACCGGCCGCGGCGCCGTCGGCGTCGTGGACGGCCATGCACTCGCCGTGGGCAACGAGGCGCTGCTGGCGGATTACGCCATCAAGGTCGACCCGCTCCGGGCCGAGGCCGAGCGCCTGGCCGGCGACGGGAAGACGGCGATCTACGTGGCGATCGACGGCGCGCTGGCCGGTCTCCTGGCCGTGGCCGATCCCATCAAGGCGACTGCGCGCGAGGCCGTCGACAACCTGCGGCGTATGGGCCTCCAGGTCGTGATGCTCACGGGCGACAACCGGCGCACGGCCGAGGCGGTGGCCCGGCAGGTGGGGATCGAGCGGGTCGTGGCGGGCGTCCTCCCCGAGGGCAAAGTGGAAGAAATCCGGCGGCTCCAGCAGGAAGGTGCGGTGGTCGCCATGGTGGGCGACGGGATTAATGACGCCCCGGCGCTCGCCCAGGCGGACGTCGGCATCGCCATGGGCACCGGCACCGACATCGCCGTCGAGGCCGGCGACGTGACGGTGATGCGAGGCGACCTGCGTGGCGTGGCCACGGCGATCGCTCTCTCCCGGCGGACGATGCGGATCATGAAGCAGAATCTCTTCTGGGCCTTCGTCTACAACGTCATCGGCATTCCGGTGGCGGCCGGCGTGCTCTATCCTGTGCTCCGCCTCCTGCTGTCGCCGATCCTGGCGAGCGCCGCGATGGCATTCAGCTCGGTGAGCGTCGTCGCCAACAGCCTCCGTCTCCGCCGCGCGCGGCTGGCGTGACCCGTGAGGAGACCGTCATGAGCGAGCCGATGCACGAGCGCAAGGCGGCCGGCGTCGATACCGGCCTCAAGGCGAGCAACCTGAAGCGCCTGCGCCGGATCGAAGGGCAGGTCCGGGGGCTGCAGAAGATGGTCGAGGAGGAGCGCTACTGCGCCGACATCCTGACCCAGATCTCCTCGGTCCAGGAAGCGCTCCGCGCCGTCGGCCGCGAGCTGATGCGCAACCACCTGAAGCACTGCGCCACCCAGGCCATCCGGTCCGGCGGCACCGACGCCGAATCCATGTACGACGAGCTCATCGAGCTGGTCTACAAGCACAGCCGGTAAGGCGCGCCGGCGAGGTCGCAGGGCCGCGTCTGGTGTAGAGTGCGAGCCATGGAGATTCACCGGGCCTCCGAGGAAGCCAAGGCCCGCGTAGCCAACCTTGTCGCCCGGGAGAAGGCAGGAAGCCTCTCCGCCGAGGAGCGTTCTGAGCTCGAGCACTACCTGCAGCTCGAGCACATCATGCGTCTCGCCAAGGCGCGAGCCCAAATACACCTGTCCGGCACGCCCCCGCCCCTCTCCGGCCGCTCGGCGGCATATAGGAAGCCGCTAAAGCGTTGACTTCCCGAGTTGCCACCAGATGGCCTTGCCTAAAGATCTTTTGCTCCCAGCATTGAGTCTTTGGACCGGGGAAAAGGTCAATGACAGCCGGAAGAGCCCTTGACCCTGCTGCAAAAGCCTAATGGCTCGCGCCTGAGAGCCTCTGGTTGGACCTGCCCCGGTTTGGTGGACGGTTTAGGGCTTGGGTTCTCAACTCGTTCTTCGGGGGGCCTGGGGGGCAGAGCCCCCCAGCACCAAGGTCCTACGGAAACGCGTAGCGGGCCGCGGTTTGGCGTCACGTTACGCCGCCTCCCCGCGTCGTTCGAACTCCACTGGGCTCAGGTAGCCCAGGCCCGAATGACGACGATGCGGGTTGTACCAGCCCTCGAGGAACTCGAAGACGGCCAGGCGGGCCTCCACCTGCGTGCCGAACCGACGGCGCTCCAAGAGCTCGCACTCCAGGGTGGCGAAAAAGCTCTCACACAGCGCGTTGTCGAAACAGTCACCCACGGACCCCATTGACGGCCGCACGCCGGCCTCACGGCAGCGCTGGCCGAAGGCGATGGAGGTGTACTGGCTCCCCTGGTCGGAGTGATGGATCACTCCCTGCGGCCGGCGTTGCCCCAAGGCCATGTTCAGCGCCTCCAAAACCAGTTCTGTCCGCAGATGCGTGGCCATCGACCAGCCCACCACACGACGGCTCCAGGCATCCACCACCACCGCCAGGTACAGGAACCCCGACCCGGTCGGAATGTAGGTGATGTCGGCCACCCAGAGCCGATCGCGACCGCCGGCCGCGAAGTCCCTCTTCACCAGGTCCGGGGCCGGACGGCTCTTCGCATCCCGCACCGTCGTGGTGATCGGGCGACGACGACTGGCTCCCCGCAACCCCGCCTCGCGCATCAGCCGAGCCACCCGCTTGCGGCTCACCAGCACACCGCAAGCGCGCAGCTCTGCGTGGATCCGCGGCGACCCGTACGTCCCCCGCGAACGCTCGTGGATGGCTCTGATCCGCGCCACAAGCTCCGCGTCGGACCGTGCATGCTGCGAGATCGATCGACGCGACCACGCGTAGTACCCGCTGGGGGAGACTCCCAGCAGACGGCACAGCCGGCGCACCGGGTACTTCGCCTGGTTGGCGCTCACGAATCTGAACACCTCGACGGAATCGATCCGGTCTCCCGAGCGAACCAGGCCGCGGCTTTTGCCAGAATCTCCCGCTCTTCACGCAGTTGACGGTTCTCCCGCCTCAGACGGCGCAGCTCCTCGTTCTCTGCGCTCGTCAGGCCGCCGGCCTCGCGACGACTCTCGACGTTCCCGCCGCTCTGCTGGACCCAGTTGCGGATCGCCTGAGCCGATGGCTCAAACTCTCGCGACAGCTCCTCCGGGGTGCGACCTGCTCGCACCAACTCCACCATCTGTTGCCGGAACTCAGGACTGTACGGGGGACGGGTTCTGGGCATCGGACACTCCTATTATCCCAAAGGATAAAGTGTCCACGAAACCGGGGCAACTCCAGGTCCGATCTACAAGTCTTTCGCCGGGAGGAAAGCCCCTCTGCCGACGGGCAAAGGCTTCTGACAGCCCAAGAGGGTCAAAGCCCGAGGGAAAAGGTTTTTTGCTCGCGGAAGTGAGCGAGATTTGCTCTTCGGGCTCTTCAGGCCGCAGCCAAAAGGGCTTTGGCTCGCACGAGTGGGCCCGATTTACAGGAGCTGACTCTTTCCTTCTATAAGAGCCCAGCGCGAAAAGCTCAGATCGACCGGACCTCGATGATCCGCTGGAGAAGCTTGAAGTCGTCGAAATTCCGCGTATAGAGAGGGAGCTTGTAGGCAAGAGCCGTGGCGGCGATCCAGAGATCCATGACACGTGCACGGGGCTGGCCGCCCGCGGCTTTCACCACGTGCGCCACCGTCGCGAAGGCACGCCCCACCTGGGCATCCAACGGCAGCGGGTCGAAAATCGCCTCGATGAGCCCCAAGCGGCGGAGCCGCACCCGCCGGGTCTCTGCATCCTTGGCGACGAGAACACCATAGTGCAGCTCCGCCAAGGTGGCGGTCGAAATGGCCATTTCCCGGGGAAGCGCCTCCTCCAGGTCCTCCTCGGTCTGGGCGATGACCACGGATGTATCGAGGACTGCGCGGCTCAGCGTTCCCATGGATCCGTGAGGTCGTCGAGAGTCCCAAGCTCCGCGACATCCTCGAAGAAGTCGGGATCAGGCTTGTTGGAACGCAGCAGCTTCACGATATCCGCTTTCGGCACCCACTGGCGCTTGGGATAAGGGGACAGCAGGGCGACCGGGCGGCTTCCTACGGTGATCAAGAAGTGCTCTCCTTCCTCTGCTTCGCGCAGGATTTCGCCGCTGTTGTTCCGCAGCTCCCGCTGCGCGATCTTCTTCATGAGCGGAGCGTAGCAGATTTGCTACACAAGAGCAATCCCGTTCCCTACTCCCCGAACGGGCACCAGATGTTCTTGACCTGCAGCGCCTCGCGGAGGTACTCCTCGCCTTCGCCTTGCTCGGGGTCGGTCCAGTCGCGGGGATGGCCGTAGTCGACCCAGGTGCGCTTCAGGTTGCCGGTCGAGGCGCGCTCGACGGCGGCGCTCCCTTCGCGAGTACCGAAGTACCAGAGGCAGTCGATGTCATCGTGGGCGGCCAGGACGCCGGCGAGGAGGTCGCGGCTGCCGGTGAGGATGTTGATGACGCCGCCCGGGACATCGGAGGTGTCCAGGACCTGGTAGAGGTCGGTCGCGGCGAGCGGCCAGCGCTCGGAGGGGACGGCCACGACGGCGTTGCCCATGGCGACCGCCGGAGCCACCGTGGAGATGAAGCCGAGGAGCGGCCACGGCTCGGGGCAGATCACGGCCAGGGTGCCGATCGGCTCGTGGACGGCGAAGGTGAAGTTGCGCAGCGGCGTGGCCTGGACGCGGCCGGCGTACTTGTCGGCCCAGGCGGCGTAGGTGAAGAGGCGTTCGATGGAGAGCTCCACCTCGCGCCGGGCAGCTTCTCGGCCCACGCCGGTCATGGCGTCGATCCGGCGGGCCATCTCGTCGCCGCGGGCTCCCAGGTTCTCGGCCAGGTAGTAGAGGATCTGGGCCCGCAGGTGGGCCGTGGCCGTGGCCCAGCCGGGGGCCGCCTTGCGGGCCGCCTCGACGGCGTTGCGCACGTCCTTGCGGTTTCCCTCCCCCACCTCGCCGAGGAGTCGGCCGTCCGGCCCCAGCACCTTGCGGACCGCTTCACCGTCCGGACGGACCTGCTTGCCGCCGACGTACATCTTGGCAGTGCGGTCGATGGGCGGGAAGATCCCGGCGGGGGCGTCCTCATCCTCCGAGGCTGTCCCCCTCCCAGATCCTTCGCTTCGCTCAGGATCGACTCTCCGAAGCGGTATGCGACGGTGCAGCCTCCCAGGCCGGGCGGACGTACTCCCAGAGGCCTTCCTTGCCGCCTTCGCGGCCGAAGCCGCTCTCGCGGTAGCCGCCGAAGCCTGAGCCCGCATCGAAGAGGTTGGTGCTGTTGATCCAGACCGTGCCGGCCTTGATCTTCGCGGCGAAGTCGAGGGCCAGATTGACGTTCTCGGTCCAGACGCTGGCTGCCAGGCCGAAGCGGGTGTTGTTGGCCAGCTCGAGGGCCTCCTCCGGCGTGCGGAAGGTCATGGCCACCAGGACCGGACCGAAGATCTCGACCTGGGCGATGGTCGCCGACGGCGACACCCCGGTGAACAGGGTCGGCGGATAGAACCAGCCGTCCCGCGGGCAGCTCCAGGACGGCTGCCACATCTTCGCGCCTTCCTCCACCCCCTGCTTGACAAGGCGGTCGATGCGCTCGAGCTGCACCGGCGCGATGATGGCGCCGATGTCGATCGCCTTGTCGCGCGGATCGCCGACGCGCAGGGTCTCCATCCGCGCCCGCAGCTTGGAGTAAAGGGCCTCGGCCACGCCTTCGTGGACCAGCAGGCGGGAGCCGGCGCAGCAGACCTCCCCCTGGTTGAACCAGATGGCGTCCACCACCCCCTCGACCGCACCGTCCAGGTCCGCATCGTCGAAGACCACGAAGGGGGATTTGCCACCCAGCTCCAGCGAGAGCCGCTTGCCCGTGCCGGCCGTGGCCTCGCGGATCAGGCGGCCGACGTCCGTCGAGCCGGTGAAGGCGATCTTGTCGATGCCGGAATGGCGGACGATCAGCTCGCCCGTGCGGCCGTCGCCCTGAAGGATGTTGACCACGCCGGGTGGCAACCCCACGTCCTGGCAGATCCCGGCGAAGGCGGCGGCGGTGAGCGGCGTGAACTCGGCCGGCTTGAGCACCACCGTGTTGCCCATGGCGAGCGCCGGCGCGATCTTCCAGGCCAGCATGAGCAGGGGGAAGTTCCAGGGGATGATCTGCCCGGCCACGCCGACCGGCACGTAGCCGGGAAGCTCCCGGTCCATGAGCTGGGCCCAGCCGGCGTGGTGGTAGAAGTGGCGGGCCACCAGCGGCACGTCGAGGTCGCGGGTCTCGCGGATCGGCTTGCCGTTGTCCAGGGTCTCCAGCACGGCGAGCAGGCGCGAATTCTTCTGCACGTGCCTTGCGATGGCGTAGAGGTAGCGGGCGCGCCCGTGGCCGCCCAGCTCCCACCACCCCGGCTGGGCCGCCCGCGCCGCCTCGACCGCGGCGTCCACCTCGGGCGCGTCGCACTGGGCGATCCTTGCGAGCGGTTTGCCCGTGCCCGGGTTCATGGTCTCGAATAGCTCGCCCGCGGCCGGCCGGCGGAATTCGCCCGCGATGAAGGGCAGGATCTCGCGGTCCCGCGCCTCCAGCCAGGCCTGGGCCGGATCGGCGCTCTCCGGCGCGGGACCGTACTCCATCGTCTCGAAGATCTCGGCGACGGTCATGGCAGGGACCTCAAGCTGTCCTCAGGCGAGGGGGTGTCGGAAGGAGGCCGAGTAGCGGCCGGTGGCATGGTGCTCGAGCTGGCGCTCCAGGTCGCCGAGGAGGCTGGAGGCGCCGAAGCGGAAGAGGTCGCGGCGCATCCACTCAGGACCCAGCTCCTCTTTCATCAGAGCCAGCCAGTCGGCGGCCTGGCGGGCGGTGGAGATCCCTCCCGCCGGTTTGAAGCCGATCCGGAAGCCGGTGCGCTCCTGGTAGTCGCGGATCGCCCGTACCATGACGAGCGAGACCGGCAGGGTGGCGTTGGCCTTCTCCTTGCCGGTCGAGGTCTTGATGAAGTCGGCGCCGGCCATCATGGCGACCCGGCTCGCCCGCGCCACATTGCGCAGGGTGCCCAGCTCGCCGGTGGCGAGGATGGTCTTCAGGTGGGCCGGCCCGCAGGCCTCGCGGAAAGCCCGGATCTCGTCGTAGAGGGCCTGCCAGTCGCCGGTCAGCACGTGGGCGCGGCTGACCACGATGTCGATCTCCTCGGCGCCGGCCGCCACGGACTCGCGGATCTCGGCGAGCCGCAGAGAGAACGGGTTCTGCCCGGCCGGAAAGCCGGTGGACACGGCGCAGACCGGGATGCCCGAGCCTTCCAGGGCCTCGCGGGCAGGCTCGATCAGGTTGTGGTAGACGCAGACCGAGGCGACCCGGATGTCGAGGTGGGCGACGCCGAGCGCTTCAAGAAGATCCTGCCGCACCGGCTGGCGGGCCTTGGCGCAGAGCCGCCGCACGCGGCCAGGCGTGTCGTCCCCCTGGAGCGTGGTGAGGTCCATGCAGGTGATGGCCCGCAGGTACCAGGCCGCCTGCCAGTCCTTCTTGACCGTCCGCCGCTTGGGCAGAGTCGCCGCCCGGCGCTCGACCGCGCTGGTGTTGACCCGCACGTCCCGCACCCATCCGAGGTCGAGCGGGAGGCCCGGATTGCGCTCCGGATGGGGCTCCTCCACCCGTCGCGGGGCCAGGGTGGGGCGGTTGCGGAGGTCCTGGACGGCCATGGTGGGAGCTTACGTCCAACAAAGGGCGGGGACAAGCCCCGCCCCTACTTCCCCGCCGGAGCCGCCGTTCCCTGCCACCGCACCGTGCTCACCTCGACGCCGGTGTAGTAGTGGGTCAGGATCTCGCGGTAGGTGTGGCCGCGCTGGGCCATGCCGTAGGAGCCCACCTGGCACATCCCCACGCCGTGGCCGAAGCCGCGGCCGGTGAAGAGCCAGCCCGCCTCCTGGCTCTTGGGCGCCAGGCGCTTGGTGGTGAATAGAGTGTCCGGCACGTCGAGCGTCCAGCGGACGGGCAGACCCTCGACGTCGACGACCTGTCCGTTGTCGCCGCGGATGCGGATCTTCCCCACCCGGCCGGACTCGCCGCGCCCCAGGACCTCCAGGTCCACGAAGCCGACCCCGGGGAAACGCTGGTTCACCTGCCTGGCGAGCTGCGAATCGGTGCGGAAGCGGGTCCAGGAGCTGTAGGGACTGCTGCGGTCGAAGGCCACGCCGTCCAGGTCCACCTCCTGGGTCACGGAAACCAGGGTGTCCCCCTGCCAGAACAGGGTCATCCGGTCGCTGGGCAGCAGGCCGAGGTCGGCGCTCAACAGCAGGTCGCCGCGGCGGCGGAAGGTGAGGAGCCGGTCGGGCAGCGGATAGGTCTTCTCCTCCTTGCCGGAGCGGACCGTAAGCTGCCCCTGGTCGAGGCCGAGGTAGGAGACCTCCTCCCGGCGCACCACCCGCACGAGCTCGGCGAGGGCGAGGAGCATGTGCTCGATCTCCTCGGCGTCCACCGGCTCGGCGAGCGGCCCGGTCATGATGCCGCTCTTGATCAGCCAGGCGGCGCGGCGGAGGTCCTCGTCGTTCCAGTCCCGCGGCGGATCGTGCAGCAGGTAGGGGACGTCCTCGGGCGCGATGAAGAGCCGGGCGTCGAGCGCCAGGTCGAAGGCGTAGGCGAGGAAGCGCTGGACCTCCCGCCGGTCGAGGGTGCCCAGGCGCTCCCGCGGCACGGGCAGGCCGGCGAGCAGGGCCAAGTGCTCCAGCCGCGCCGACAGCCCCAGGGGTGAAGGGGCACCCGCCGCGGGCGGCAGCAGCGTGCGGGTCAGCCCTTCGGGGAAACCGATCCCGGCCCGGAGGGTCCCGCCGATCCGGGTGAAGCCCCGCTCCATGCAGGGCACGCCTTCGAGGTAGGGCTCGTCCGTCTTCAGGGGGAAGACGACCGGGGCGTCCTCGGTGTGGCCGCCGCAGGTCGAGCTGTAGAGAGTATCGGCGAGGTGCCCCTCATAGAGCAGAACCTGGCCGGCGGTCTCCGCGATGGCGCGGTCGGAGAGCGGGTGCTCGACCGCCATGCCGTTGTAGACCTGGCAGCGGGGCGTGGCGCAGATGTCGTACCCCTCGCGCGAGAACTCGCCCAGGTTGCGCAGGGTATAGGTGCGCGCCGCCACCGCCTGCGCCTTGAGCGCCTCGACCTGGTTGTACTGCTCGGGGCCCATCTCGCTCGGCACCACGCCGCGCAGGTACTGCTCGATCGGCAGCTCGTTGATCAGGTTGAGCGCGCCGCGGTCGTTCAGGTAGACGAGCATCCGGCCGCGGTAGCGCTTGCCCTGGACCCGCAGGCTGACACCGTTGACCGGCGTCACGGCGAGCCAGCGCCCGGGGTAGACGGCGGACGCGGCGCCCTGCGTGAGGCGGAGGGCCGGCGCCGTGACCGCGGCCCCCTCGTTGACCACGAAGGCGCCGGCGACGCCGAGCGACCCCAGACGCCGCATGTCCTGCTCCGCGTCCACGCGGGTGGCATAGCGCCCGACGCGCACACGGTAGAGGTCGATCCCGGCGTCGAAATGGGCCTCGCCCGGCTGCCCGGTCTCCCGCGCCAGCCGCGCGGCCAGCTCCTGGGCCTGACGCTCGTCGCGCAGGGCGGCCACCTGCAGCCGGTAGTAGCCCTGCTGGGCGCTCGCCGCCGCGGGCTCGACCTTCAGGGGGGACGACACCGTCACCGGCGCGTCGCCGACCGTCACGCTCAAGCCCTCTTCGCAGCAGGGGAAGGTCACCGATTCGAGATCGCTCGCCAGGCCGACCTTGAGCTGGACCGGCGCCGAGGGCGGCACCGGCTCGACGGGAGCCGGCTGCACCGGCTCGGGCTCCGGAGCGGGTGGCGCGGGCTCGACCGGCGGGGACGGCGGCGGGGGGACGGGCCTCTGGACGGGAGGAGCCGCCGTCCGGCAGGAGGCGGTGATCAGGAGCGGGAGCAGGACCAGCACAAGGAGCCACTTCGTCTTCACGCGGTCAGATTCTCCGATGCCGAGTTGTCAGTCTTCGCAAGATTCCGCAAGATTCGGGCCGCTTCTCAGCGCAGGCGAGTCTCCATGGACTTTGTGCTCCCGCCGGAAGTCCTCGATGGCGGTCATGACCACCGGCTGCGCCATCTCATACAAGCGGCTGACCAGCATGGCTGGCAGCCGGGCGGCCAGGTGCTCCACGGAGGGGGCGAGGGGTGCGGCGTCCGGCGGGTCGGCGCCGCGGTCCAGGTTCGTCCGCACCAGGGCAGGCGGCTTCGCCCCCTTCTTCGGCACGTCGTCGAGCAGGTAATTGGTGGTGAAGAGGGTCGGGAGCTGGCGCGTGTAGCGGTGGTTGATGATCAGGTAGAGGATGTCGCGGACCCAGGGTGTCGCCTGCTGGGCGCCGAGCTCGTCGAGCACCAGGAGCTCGGCGCTCATCAGGGGATCGAGGACCTCCCGCTTCGACTCCAGGGTGCCGGGATCGAAGGTGGCCTGGATCTGGTGGATCAGCGAGGTGAACTCGGCGAACCGGCCGCGCACCCGAAAGCGCTCGATCAGCTCCACCAGGACGCCCACGGCGAGGTGGGTCTTGCCGACGCCCGGAGGGCCCACGAAGAGCAGCCCGGACTTGCGGAACCCGCCCTCCTGGAGGAAGCCCTCGACGTACTGCTCGGCGGTCTTGCGGGCGCTGTCGAGCTGGGCGCGGAGCCCCGGCGATGCGCTCGAAACCTGGAAGCTCGAGATCTTGCAGTGGCGGTAGCGCGGGGGAATCCCGGCCGCGGCCAGGAGGCGCTGGGAAACCCCCTCCTCGCGGCAGGCGCAGGTGCGGGCCGACCCCGCGCCCCCGTCCGCCTCGATGACCCAACCCCGGCCGCCGCAGAGCGGGCACGGCTCGTCCAACGCTTCGCTGACTGGCATCGCGGGGAAATGGTAGCACGCGCCTGGGGTTGAAACCCCAGGCTGGGACAGCGTCCTCAGGGCTTTGATTCGCGCCGTAGACAGGCGAGCTCCTCGGCGAGAGAACTGGCGCGCTCCTCGGCGGCGGCGGCACGTTCCTCGGCCGATCGGCGCGCGGCAACCTCTTCGGCGGCGCGTTCTTCGGCAGAACGGCGCGCGGCGGACTCCTCGGCGGCACGCTCTTCAGCCAATCGGCGTGCCTCTTCGGCCAACCGGCGTGCCTCCTCGGACAACCTGTGCGCCTCTACGGCCAACCGCCGTGCCTCTTCGATCTCGTCGTTCCACAGGACGGCCTCTCCGGTGGCGGTGTCCACCAGCCGCAGCCGGTCGCCTTCGGAGCGCGCGGTCACTCCCGCCGTCCGGAGGTCCAGCGAGCCATCGCGGTTCGGCAGAATCGGCTCATAGCGGCTCCGTTCGAGGCGGTAGCCCTGGAGGCGCGGCTCCAGGTACTCCGCAAAGGGATCGAAGAGAACGAGCTCGGCCACGCCGAGTTGCTCGTAGAGGCCTTTTTTGAAACCGGTGTCTTCGTCCGCGGTCGAGCGGGAGGTGATCTCGAAGATCAGGGCCGGAGGCTTCTCCTCCCAGAGGAGATAGGTCCTCCGCGGCCACTTTTCGACGCCACGGGCCAGCAGCACGTCGGGAGCCACGGACTTCCTCCGGTCTCCCTTCCGGTAGTAGAGCAGGAGGTTGCCGCCCACCCAGACGTCCCCCACGTCGACATGACGCCGTTCGAGGCCTTCGATCATGTCGGACATCACCAGGCGGTGAAGCGTTGTTTCGGCCATGGGCTGGCCGTCGGAGGCGGGGTACTCGATCTCTTGCTCGAGCGGCAGCGCGCACATACGTGCCTTCCCTCTTGGAACAATCCCGACGGTTGCGCCATCAGATCACCAGTCGGTGCGCTGACGCAACCGCTGCCTTATGGTAGCACGGAGGCGGGCGGAGCTTCCCATCCCCCCAGATCCTTCGCCTCGCTCAGGATGACAGAGCAACGTCCCCCTCTCCCGGGGGCAGGGAGAGCGATGGGAGAGGGGGACAGGGGGTGAGGTTTCAGCGGATCTTGGTGAGGGGTCCGCTCTGGATCTTGACCAGGGCGTGCTGTTTCTCGGGCTGCCGGCGCTCCTCCGCCATGCGGCGGACGTACTCGAGCATCCGGTCGTAGTCGATCTGCATCTTCTCCATCCGCTCCTTCATGTTGAGGATCACCTCCACACCCGCCAGGTTGACCCCCAGGTCGCGCGTCAGGGTGAGGATGATCTCCAGGCGGCGGATGGCCTCCTCGTCATAGAGGCGGGTGTTGCCGGAGCTGCGGGTGGGCTTGATGAGGCCCTCGCGCTCGTAGAGCCGCAGGGTCTGCGGATGGATTGCGTAGCGCTCGGCCACCACGCTGATCATCACGTACTTCTGCTCGGACTTGCGCCGGCCCGGCATCTCAGGCCTCCTCCCGAACGGGCACCTGCACGGCAGCCGGCCGCTTCGGGACCTGGATCCGCAGGATTCCTTGCTCGAAGCCGGCGGTGATGTCGTCCGCCTCGACCAGCGTGCCGAGGTCGAAGGCGCGGCGGAACGGGCCGTAGCTGCGTTCCATGCGGAGGAAGCTCAGGTTCTCTCCCATGGTTTGCCGGCGGCCGGAGATCTCCAACCGCCGGTCCCGCACCTGCAACTGGATGTCCTCCCTTCGCACTCCCGGCAGCTCGGCGAAGAGGAGATAGGAGTCCTCGGTCTCGATCACGTCCACGGCGGGAGCCCACGTACCAGGCAGGCTCCCGTCCGGGTCGTCGTAATCCGAGGTGAGCAGCGCCTGCTCGAAGAGGCTGTTGATCCTCTCCTGAATGCGTGCGAGCTCCTCGAGGTAGATCTTCTTGAGCGGCGCCATGGGCTACGAGCTCAACGCTTTTCGTCCACGTCCACGTACTCGGCGTCGACCACCTCGTCCGAGGCTCCGGCGCCCTGGCCACCACCCGCCGCCCCGCCGCCGCCGGGAGACCCCGGGCCACCCGGACCGGCCCCGGCTTCCGCCTGCTGGCGGTACATCGCTTCGGCCAGCTTGTGCGAGGCCTGGGTCAGCCGCTCGGCCGCCTGCTCCATCTGCGCGGCGTCCTCGGCCTGGAGCGCGCTCTTGGCCTCCTGGAGCGCCTGCTCGAGCTGCCCCTTCTCGTCCGGGTTGAGCTTGTCCTTGTGCTCCTCGTAGGTCTTCTCCGTGCTGTACACCAGACCGTCGAGCCGGTTGCGCGCCTCCACCTGCCGGCGGCGCTCCTGGTCCTCCGACCGGTGCGACTCGGCATCCTTGACCATGCGGTCGATGTCGTTGTCGGACAGGCCGCTCGAGGCCGTAATGGTGATCTTCTGCTCCTGGCCCGTACCCAGGTCCTTGGCCGACACGTGCGTGATGCCGTTGGCGTCGATGTCGAAGGCCACCTCGACCTGCGGCACGCCGCGCGGCGCCGACGGGATGCCCACCAGGTGGAACTTGCCGAGGGTACGGTTGTCCCGCGCCATCTCGCGCTCGCCCTGGAGGACGTGCACCTCGACCGAGGTCTGATTGTCCGCCGCGGTCGAGAAGATCTCGCTCTTGCGCGTCGGGATCGTGGTGTTGCGGTCGATCAGCTTGGTGAACACGCCGCCCAGAGTCTCGATGCCCAGCGACAGCGGGGTCACGTCGAGCAGCAGCATGTCCTTGACGTCGCCGGCCAGCACGCCGCCCTGGATCGCCGCGCCGATGGCCACCACCTCGTCCGGGTTGACGCCCTTGTGCGGCTCCCGTGCGAAGAAGTCCTTGACCACCTTGTGGATGGCCGGCATGCGGGTCTGGCCGCCGACGAGCACCACCTCGTCGATGTCCTTGGCTTCGAGCCCGGCATCCTTCAGGGCCTGCCGGCAGGGGCTGATGGAGCGCTGGACCAGGTCGTCGACGAGCTGCTCCAGCTTCGGCCGGCTCAGCCGGACGTTCATGTGCTTCGGCCCGGAGGCGTCGGCGGTGATGAACGGCAGGTTGACGTCGGTTTCCTGCGCCGAGGACAGCTCGATCTTGGCCTTCTCCGCCGACTCCTTGAGGCGCTGCATGGCCATGGGGTCGTTGCCGAGGTCGATGCCCTGGTCCTTCTTGAACTCCTCGAGCAGCCACTCGATGATCCGCTGGTCGATGTTGTCGCCGCCGAGGTGGGTGTCGCCGTTGGTGGACTTCACCTCGACCACGCCCTCGCCCACCTCCAGGATCGAGATGTCGAAGGTGCCGCCGCCGAAGTCGTAGACTGCGATCGTCTGGTCCTTCTTCTTGTCCAGGCCGTAGGCCAGCGCCGCCGCGGTGGGCTCGTTGACCAGCCGCTCGACCGAGAGGCCGGCGATCCGCCCGGCGTCCTTGGTGGCCTGCCGCTGCGCATCATTGAAGTAGGCCGGCACGGTGATGACCGCGCGCTCCACCTTCTCGCCCAGGTAGTCCTCGGCCGCCTGCTTCAGCTTGCCGAGGATCATGGCCGAGATCTCGGGCGGCGAATATTTCTTGCCGTCGATGTTGATGCGGACATCGCCGTTCTCCGCCCGCTCGACGCCGTACGGCACCATCTTCATCTCTTCGTTCACTTCGTCGTATTTGCGACCCATGAACCGCTTGATCGAGAAGATGGTGTTCTTGGGATTGGTGATCGACTGCCGCTTGGCCACCTGCCCGACGAGACGCTCGCCGTTCTTCGCGAAGGCCACGACCGACGGGGTGGTCCGGTTGCCTTCCGCATTGGGGATGACCTTCGGCTCGCTGCCTTCCATGACAGCAACCACGCTGTTCGTGGTCCCCAGGTCAATTCCGATGATCTTGCTCACGCTGTACCCTCCTTTGCTCTGCTGCGTACCGCCAGGCAGGGAACCTGGCCCCGCGGCTTCGCTCAGAGTCTAAAACCTTAGTGACGGCGTGTCAACTTTCCGCCGCACCCTCTTTGACAAGAACGGACGCAGATTTATTCCAGGAGCCGCCGTCAATCCAGCAGTACCAGGGGCGGCGCCGTGGAATCGGTGGGGAGGTTCAGGAGCTCCGGATCGAGGAGAAAGTTGCCTGTGATGGCTTCGCTGGTCTCAGCGCCGGGGATGGGCTGGTCGCCCTGGACCGGCTCCAGGGTGTAGCTCTCCTGCCCGGCGGTGTAGCGGAGGGGGTGCCCCTGCGGGTCGCGCAGGTCGCCGCGGCCGAGGAAGCCCGCCTGCTGGAGCTCCGCCAGGCTGGAGGGGAAGTGGCCCTCGTGGAGGAACCAGGTCTTCGCCGCGCGGTCGATCTTGAGGTACAGGGAGGCCCGCTGGTCCTGCGCCAGGGCAGCGCGCTCTTCCGGCTGCCAGGGGAAGGGGAGGATCAGCGCCTCCGGCCGGGTGAGCAGGACGGCCACGACGAGCCCGGCGAGGCCCGCGGCCAGGAGCTTGGGCAGGAACGGCCGCGGCGCGGGACCGGCGGCCGGCGCCTCCACCTTCATCTTGCGGAAGGGGCCGGCCCTCTCCCCCTCGGCCGCCACCAGGGAGCCCGGTACGACCCGCGTGGCGGAAGAGGCCGGCGGAGCGCCCTCCTTGCGGACGACCCGCAACCCGGTCCGCGACGGAGTAGCCGTCGCGGACCCTGCCGCCGGGACCGGGACAGGGGTCGGGTTGTGAGGGACGGGAGCGGGCGGCGACGACCCCGGCGGTGGAGGAGCCGCCACCGGGCGCGGTCCGGTCGCGGCCGGTGCCGGTACGGGCCACGGCGTTGCCGGCCGGGCGGCGGCGGCCTTCTGGCCGGCCTGGAAGAGCAGCTCCTCGACGGCGATGGGGACGAAGCCCTCCTCGTAGGGGACCTCGTCGCCGCCATAGAACTTGAACTCCCCCTTGTCCCAACCGAGGAGCTGCTCGAGGAGCCGGGAGGTCTGGAGGCGCAACGCGTGGAGCAGGCCCTCGCGCGTCACGTACCGCCGCTCGACCAAGTGATCCACCAGCCGGCTGCCGGCCGATTGCTGCTCGGCCAGGGCACGGCTGAACTCGGCGGCGGCCATCAGCCCTTCGTCGACGAGCACCTGCGAGAGGCCCTCCTCCACCGTCTGGTTGAGGGCGTCCGCGCCGACGATCTTCCCATCCAGGAAGGAGATGGCAATGATGTCCTGCTGTCCCTGGACGGTCAGGATCCCGGTCTTGCGCTGCTGGGAGACGAGCTGCAGGATCTCCGGCAGCTTGAAGAGCTCGAGATTTCCTTCAACGGCCATCGTCGACGGTCCTCGGCCGTGCCCGCAGGCGAGCGCGGCTCATACCTCGTTGCGCAGCTCCCAGCGGAGCCGCGCGCCAACGTACAGGGACAGACCCAGGATCGCCAGGATCCAGGCTGCGAGATTGCCCGGATCATACCCCCAGGGGATGCGATAGCCCAACCCCCCGAACAGCGGCAGCATCAGCAGGGCCGCCGGCAGGAGCAGCGCCAGGAAGCTCTGCGGCCCTTCCCCGGCCTCGGCGGAGACCAGGCCGGGCAGCAGGACGCGCTGCCAGCGCCCATACGGCCGGTACGCCACCGGCTCGGACCTCTCCGCATCCCGGAACGGGCGCCGGGCGACATAGAGGGCCAGGGTCAGCAGCGCGAGGCCGACGGGCACGGCCAGCGGCAGGGCCTTGCGGATCTGCTCCAGGCGCGCCGAGGGGGCCTCGCGCGTGTGGTAGGCCGCGAGCAGCTCGCGCCGGATCTCCGGGATGCGCGCCATGCCGCCGTTCAAGGTGACCACCCGCTGCTGTGCCACGTCGCGCATCCAGACGTCGACCCGCGCATCGTCGATCTGCCGTGCCTGGGCGAGAGCGCGCTTCGATTCGTCGAACAGGTACGACTCGGAATAGGCCTGGCTCAGGTTGAACTGGGCGGCAGCGCTCGTCGGATCGGCGGTAGCGATCTTCTGGAAGTGCTGGATGGCGGTGCCGAAGTCCCCCTTGAGGAAGGCGTGGGCCCCGAGATCCATCTGCGCGGCCGTGTTCTCCGGCTCCTGCTCCAGCACCTGGCGATAGAGCGAAGAGGCCAGGTCCCACTGGTTGAGCGAGCGGTGGACGTCTCCCAGGAGCTGCTTCACCGGCGCGCTGTCGGGCAGCAGCGAGCGTAGCGCGCCAAGGTCGGCAAACAGGCTGCCATACAGGCGGTGGCGCTGCAGGCTCTCCATGGCCTGGGCCGGCGGCGACAGCATCACCGCGATGCGGCGGCTCTGCAGGCCGATGAGGACCGGGCTCACCGCCACCAGGGCCCAGAGCGCCGCCAGCACCACGCGCTCGCTGGTCGAGCAGTACGCCCAGAGCAGCACCGACCAGTAGAGAGGGAGCCACAGCGGCCCCGAAGGGAGAGCCGCCGGCCAGACCAGGACGGCGACGGCCAGGACCACCGCCACCGGCCCGGGGAGGAGGCGGGAGAGGAAGCCCACCAGGTCGCGCCACAGGTCGCCGCCCTTGGTCGCCATCTGGAGGGCGATGAACAGGGCGCCGGCCAGCAGCAGGAGCGACAGGCCCCAGACCAGGAGGTTCTGCAGCCAGAGGGTGCGTTCCATCGTCAGGCCGAAGACGCGCACGTAGCCGCGGACGAGGGCCACGAACGCGGCGGGATAGCTCCCCGCCAACCGCTCGACGGTGGCGGCGGCGAAGGCCGTCTCCGGCCGCCCGGGGTCGAGGCGCTCGGCGGCGGCGAGGGCCCAGCGGGCGCGGGCGAAGTCCGCGGCCCGCGCCGCCTGGACGGCGCGCGCGAGGGTGCCGACGCTCAGGTCGGGGAGCCGGGCCATCCCGAGCTGCCGCGCGGTGGCGAGCAGGTCGTCGACCACGCGGTCGGAGCCCTGCTGGCTGTTCTGGACGACCCACTGCAGCCACTGCTCTTCGAGCTGCTTCAGGGCGCGGCGCACGGGCGGCGTCATCTCGACGCCGGTCACCTGGGCCGAGGACACCTGCCCGCCGGCCGCCGCCGCGGGCAACGGCACGGAGAGGAGCGCCACGGCCAGGAGGGTGCTAACGCGTCTTCTGGACATAACGGACCCGCATGCGGTAGAGCAGGTCCTCGAGGAAAGCGGCTTCCTGGACCGAAAGGTTGCCGGCGGTCTTCTGCCGCAGCACGTCGAGCAGGTCGATGTGCAGGTGGGCCATTTCCAGGTTTTCGGCCGACTGGCCGTTCGGCAGCTCGACGTCGCCCAGGTAGATGGGGATGGGCTCGGCCATCATCGCCACGAGGTCATAGAACGAAGGCCCGAAGTCGGACGAGTCCTCCGGCAGGTCGAGGGGGACGTCCGGCGCCGGAGGAGGCGCGGGCTCGCGCTGCGCGGGCCGCCGGTCCGCCGCGGTGCCGCGTGGTGTCTGGGGGGCGTGAGACGCGTGGGGCGCGGCGGTCGCCGGGGGCTCGGCAGGCTCGGCGGCGGTGGCAGCGGGAGCCGGCGCGGAGGTCGCTTTTTCCAGGAGGTCGCGATACTCTTCGCGCAGCTCGCCGTCTGCCGTAAACATCCGCTTGTCGGTGACCTTGATCTCTCTGTCGTGACTGCTCACCCTGGACACCTTTCCTTTCTGACGGGCTCTCGGGACGGTTCTCGACGAGCTGTTGAAAAATCGTAGCAAGCCGATTTCCCGGCGGGCAAGCGCGCCCCCGGTCCCGGAGGCCTCCCGATGACCGAAACCCCCGATCTCCAGAAGCTGCTCGACCTCGTGGCCCGCCTCCGCGCCCCGGACGGCTGCCCCTGGGACCGCGAGCAGGGCCTCGCCGACGTCCGCGCCTACCTCCTCGAAGAGGCCCACGAGGTGGCCGGCGCCATCGACAGCGGCGACTGGGGGGAGCTGGCCGAAGAGCTCGGAGACCTGCTCTTCCAGGTCGCCTTCATCGGACGGCTGGCCGAGGAAGCAGGCGCCTTCAGAGTCTCACAGGTCGTCGATCGCGTCCACCGGAAAATGGTGGAACGCCACCCGCACGTCTTCGGCGACGAGGTACTGGCCGACGCCGACGCGGTGCGCCAAGCCTGGGAGCGCCGGAAGCTGCGGGAAGAGCCGGGCCGCGAATCGCTCCTCGCCGGCGTCCCCGGCTCTCTCCCCGCCCTCCTCGCCGCCTACCGCCTGACCCAGAAGGCCGCCGGGGTCGGATTCGACTGGCCGGACGCCCAATCCGTCCTCGCCAAGGTCGACGAGGAGACCGCCGAGCTGCGCCAGGCTCTCGCAAGCCAGGACAAGGAGGCCGTGCGGGAGGAGATCGGCGACCTCTTCTTCACCCTCGCCAACCTCGCCCGCAAGCTGGACATCGACCCCGAAGCCGCCCTCGCCGGCACCAACCGCAAGTTCCGCCGCCGCTTCGAGCAGGTCGAAAAGGGCCTCGCCGAAAAGGGGATCTCCGCGGCCGAGGCGACGCTGGAAGAGATGGATGCGCTGTGGGAGGGGGCGAAGGGGCCGGGCAGATAGCCGCCGAACCGGGTCTCCAAAGGACCCAAAGGACATCAAGGACTTCAAGGACGCCGTTCTTGTCGTTGGCGTCGTTGTTGTCCTTGGTGTCCTTGCTTTTTCACCGCGCTGCGGCCGCCCGGATCTCCAACATCTCCAGCAGGTAGGGCTCCACGTTGTCCGCAACGATCTCCTGCCCCTTTGCCGTCGGGTGGATGGCGTCCTCCTGGTTGAGGTCGGCGATGCCGCCGACGCCCTCGAGGAGGAAGGGAACCAGGGGGACACCCTGCTCCCTGGCGATCTCCGGATACATGGCTTCGAAGCGGCTCGTGTACTCGGGGCCGTAGTTGGGCGGGATCCGCATGCCGAGCAGGAGGACGCGCACTCCCGCGGCCTTGGCGCGGCGGACGATCTCCCGCAGGTTGCTCTCGGTCTGCGCCAGGTCGACCCCGCGCAGGCCGTCGTTGCCGCCCAGACCCACCACGATCACGTCGGGCTTCTGGCGCAGCAGCCAGTCGAGACGGGAGAGCCCGCCCGCGGTCGTGTCGCCGCTCACCCCGGCGTTGATCACCCGGGCCGGCGTGCCCTGCTCGGCGAGCCGGCGCGCCAGGAGGGCCGGATAGGCCTGGTCGCCGTCGAGGCCCAGGCCGGCCGTCAGGCTGTCGCCCAGGAAGACGACGACCGGAGCCCCCGGCGGCGGTCGGCGCGGGAGCAGGGGCGGCGGCTGGAGCAGGAGGCGCCGCCCGCTCGGGCGCGGGAGCCTCGGAGGTCTCCCCGGTCTCAACTTGCCTGCAGGCGAGCAGCCCCAGAAACAGGAAGGACAGGAAGAAAAGGAAGGGAAGTCTGCGCCAGGTCGTCGCCATCTCGATCTCCAGTGCTCCAAACCAGACAGGGTAAGATCGGCCGGCGCCGGTCGTACCATCCTGCGTGGAACAAAACCGGGGCGCCCTTCGCTTATTCCGTCCGATGACCACTCCGCGCATCGAGCTGCGACAGCTCACCCGCCGCCTCCCCTCGGGCGACCGCACCCTCACCATCCTCGACGGGGTCGACCTGGCGGTCGCGCCCGGCGAGTTCGTGGCGGTGCTGGGGCCGTCGGGCAGCGGCAAGTCCACCCTCCTCGCCCTCATGGCGGGCCTCGATCGCCCGTCCTCCGGCGAGGTCCTCATCGACGGCGCGCCGATCCAGGGGCTGTCCGAGGACGACCTCGCCCTCCTGCGGCGGCACAAGATCGGCTTCGTCTTCCAGAGCTTCCAGCTCCTCGGAAACCTGACGGCGCGCGAGAACGTGCTGCTCCCCATCGAGCTGCTCGGCCAGCCCGACCCGGTGCGCCGCGCCAACGAGCTGCTCGCCGCGGTCGGCCTGGGGGAGCGGGGCCATCACTACCCGAGCCAGCTCTCCGGCGGCGAGCAGCAGCGCGTGGCCCTGGCCCGCGCCTTTGCCGCACGCCCCCCGATCCTCCTGGCCGACGAGCCGACCGGCAACCTCGACGGCGCCACCGGCCGCCGCATCCTCGAGATCCTCGCCGACCTGCGGCGGCGCGAGGGCACGACCCTCGTGCTGGTCACCCACGACGCGGCCGTCGGCGCCCTCGCCGACCGCCTCATCCACCTCCGCGACGGCCGCATCGAGCGCGAGGAGGTGATGGAGCGGGTGGAGGACCTGGTCACCGAAGCCACGGGAGGATGACGGCTTGAGCCTGGCGTTCTACCTCCGCAGCCTCATCCGCGAGTCGCGCGGCGCCCGCGGCCGGCTCACCTTCTTCGTCGCCTGCCTGTCCGTCGGAGTGGCCGCCGTGGTCGCCGTCGCGGGCATGTCGGCCAGCCTGGACGAAGGGATCCGCACCGAGGCCCGGCAGCTCCTGGCGGCCGACCTCTCGATCGAAGGGAACCGGCCGCTGCCGCCGGGGCTCGACCTCGCCAAGGCCGGCCTCGAAGACGCGCAGCGCACCGACATCCAGGAGACCGTCACGGTCGTCACCGGCCCACCCCAGGCGCCGGGCCGGCCCGGCAAGAGCCAGCTCGTCGAGCTCAAGGTCGTCCGCGGCGACTATCCCTTCTACGGCAAGCTCGAGCTGCGGCCCCGCGTGCCGCTGCGCGGCCTCCTGCGTCCCGGCACGGCCGTCGTCGCCTCCGAGCTGCTCGCGCGCCTCGGCCTGCGCACCGGGGACACCTTGCGCATCGGCGGCCAGCCCTTCCGGATCGCCGGCGAGGTGCTCTCGGAGCCGGACCGCATCAGCATATCGTTCACCCTGGGGCCGCGGGTCTTCCTGTCCCCGGAGGCATTTGCCCGCAGCGGCCTGGTGGGCCGCGGCAGCCGCATCGGCTACCGCACGCTGCTCAAGCTCCCCGAAGACCTCTCGGCAGGGGAGCTGGACGCCGCCAAGCAGCGGCTGCGGCGGGCGTTGCTGCCCGACCTGTCGTTCTACCGCATCGAGACCTGGCGCGAGGCGCAGCCCGCGCTGCGCCGGAGCATCGCGCGCGTCGACCGCTTCCTCGGCCTCGTCGCTCTGCTCTCGCTCTTCGTCGGCGGCATCGGCGTGGCCCAGAGCGTGCGCGCCTGGATGGCGAGCCGGCTGGACGCCATCGCGGTGCTCAAGTGCCTGGGGCTTCGCCCGCGCGAGATCTTTCCCCTTTATCTCGGGCAGACGGCGCTGCTCGGCCTCGCCGGCAGCCTGGTGGGGATCGTTGCCGGCGCGCTGGTCCAGCTCGCCCTTCCGTCGCTCTTCCCGGACCTGATTCCCGCCGAGCTGGTCCGCCCCTGGCAGCCGCAGTCGCTGCTGCGCGGGCTCGGCCTGGGCCTCGGCGTGGCGGTGCTCTTCAGCCTGCCGCCGCTCTCGGCCGTGCTGCGCGTGCCGCCGGCCCGGGTGCTGCGGCGCGAGGCCGAGCCGCTTCCCTCCCACCGCTGGGTCACCGCCGCCACGGTGCTCGCCCTGATCCTCGGCGTGTGGACCATGGCGAGCCTCCAGGCGCGCTCGTGGGACCTCGGCGCCCGCTTCACCGCCGGTGTCGCCGTGGCCGCGCTCGCCCTCACCGCGGCGGCGCTCCTGGTATCGCGGGGGATCCGGCGCATGCCGCGCGAGTCCGTCCGGCGCCCGTGGCTGCGGCACGGCATCGCGGCGCTCGCCCGGCCCGGCGCCTCGACCGTCGGCGCCATCGTCGCCCTCGGCCTCGGCGTGCTCGTCGTCCTCTCCATGTCGCTGGTGCAGCGGCGGCTCAATCGGGAGCTGTCGACGGACATGCCCACGGAGGCCCCCAGCGCCTTCCTGGTCGACGTCCAGCCGGCCCAATGGCCTGGCATCCTGGCGCTGCTCCAGCGCGAGGGCGCAACCCGCATCGAGTCGGTCCCGGTGGTCATGGCCCGGATCTCGGCCCTCGACGGCCGCACGGTCGCGGAGCTGACCCGCGGGCAACGCCGTGGCCGGGATGGCCGTAATGGCCGCGACAATCGCGAGGGCGGGCGCCGCTGGGCCCTGACCCGCGAGCAGCGCCTGACCTACGTCGAGGACCTGCCCGCCGACAACCAGGTCGTCGCGGGCTCCCTGTGGAACGATCCGGCGCACGCCGAGGTGAGCGTGGAGCAGGAGTTCGCGGACGACATGGGCCTCAAGCTCGGCTCGATGATCCGCTTCGACATCCAGGGCGTGCCCGTCGACCTGAAGGTCACCAGCCTGCGGACGGTGGACTGGCGGACCTTCGGCATCAACTTCTTCCTGGTCGTCGAGCCGGGCGTGCTGGAGAACGCGCCGCAACTGCGGCTGGCCGCCTTCCAGCTCCCGCGCGGCACGGAGCAGAGGTTCCAGGACCTGCTCGCGGCCGGCTATCCGAACGTGACGCTGCTGCGCATCCGCGAGATCCTGGAAAAGGTCGCGCAGGTGCTCGACCGGATCGGCGTCGGCATCCGCTTCCTGGGCGGCTTCACGGTGCTCGCCGGGATCGCGATCCTGGCCGGCGCGGTGACCGCCGGCTCGGTCCGCCGCGGCCGCGAGGTGGCCCTGCTCAAGACCCTGGGGATGACCCGCCGCAACGTCGCCGGCACCTTCGCGGTGGAATACGCCCTGATCGGCCTGGTCGCCGCGCTGATCGGCACGGCGGGCGGCACGGCCCTGGCCTGGGGGATCCTGCACCACGGCTTCGAGCTGGACTTCCGCTTCGAGCCGCTGCCCATCGCCGTGGCCCTCGCCAGCGGCGTGATCCTCACCATCGCCGCCGGCCTGGCCGCCAGCCTCCGGGCGCTCGAACGGCGCCCGATCGAGGTGCTGCGGGAGGAGTGACGGGGCCCTCACCACCGGAACGCGGTGCGGGCGGCTTGCAGCGCGAGGAGATTGTAGAGATCCTGGGCGGTCTCGCGCGCGAGGTAGGGGATGTCCACGCGGTGCGACAGGTCCCCCGCGCCGGCCGTGTCCACGCGGACTCGCGCCATGGCGGTGCGGCGGTCGAAGGGGGATTCGTGGAGCGCCACGGCCTGGATCTTGGCGAAGCGCGCGATGCTCACCTGCTTCCAGAGCCAGCCGCTGCGGAAGAGGACCGCGCTGCCGGTCACGGCCCACCCGAGATGGGCGACGTGCAGGCGGGCGGCGGCGACGGCCCAGGCGACGAGGACCGCCAGCAGGGCGAGGTCCCACCACTTCAGGAGAAGGACGAACGGCAGGGCGACCGCGACGGCCACGAGGAGCGAGGTCTTGAGCTCGCGCCGGAAGGCGCGGGGAGCGGCAGGATTCCAGGTAACCGCCGCCAGATCCAGCTCGGGCAGCACCTCGCGCAGAAGGCCCGGCAGCTCGGCGCGGCGCAGGATCGGGGCCAGCCATTCGCGCTGCTTCGCGCCCTCGCCCTCCTCACCGCCGCTGCCTCCGGCCGTGTCCACACGCACCGACGCGCGCCGGCACAGTTGATGGAGCGGCCCTTCCCGGATCGTCAGCGTCTGGATCCGGCGCAGCGGGATCGTCGTGGTGACCCGCGTGAGGAGGCCGAGCTCGGTGCGGAGGTCCTCTCCCGCGAGGGTGAGCCGGAAACCATACAGGCGGACGAGCGCCCAGGCCATGGAGAACAGCCGGAGGGCCAGGAGGAGGAGGACGAACGCCCCCAGGGCGAGCGCGATCCGGCCCACCGGCAGCCCTCCCTGGCCGAGCAACGCCGACGCAATGGAGCGGACCA
Organism: uncultured Holophagales bacterium; assembly: GCA_963842525.1. Lineage (GTDB taxonomy): Bacteria > Acidobacteriota > Thermoanaerobaculia > Multivoradales > UBA5704 > UBA5704. The sequence goes on along the minus strand of CAWJGT010000003.1, from coordinate 87,587 downwards.
GGCCGCGGCCCGACGTCTGCTCGCCGAAGATGCGGCCGAAGACCCTGTCGAAGCCGCCGCTCAAGAACTCCAGCTCCCAGACCAGTCCGAAGGCCGCGGCGAGGAGCACGACGCCGCGGTTCTCGATCAGGCCATAGAGCATCAGCTCGCGCGGAGGCAGATGGAGGAGGGTCCGGCCCGCGGGTAATTCGGCGACTGCAGCGGCGGCATCCGCCGGCTCGCCAGCTCCGCTCTTCTCCGCGAAGACGCGCCGCCGCATCTCCTCGAAAGCGGCGAGCGGCAGGACGCTCATCTTCGCTTCTGGCTCGTCGCCGCCGCCCGTCTCCAGGCGGACCTCCACGACGCCGAAGAGGCGATGGAGCACGTTCTGCACGGCGTCCAGGTTCTGGATGCGCCTGTAGGGGATATGCCGTTCGTTGCGGAAGAGGACCCCCGACCGGATCACCATTTCGTTCTCGTCGTAGCGGTAGCGGAACGAGACGTACCGGGCGATGGATACGAGCGCCTGCGGGATCAGGAACAGGGCCGTCCACATCTGCCAGCCCAACCAGCCCGCGGAGCCAGCGCCCACAAGGAGAAGGATCCCCGGGATGGCGAAGCCTTTGAGCTGCGTCAGGAAGCTGAAAAGGACCGACAGCGGGTGGAGCCGCTGGTCAGATGGCATCGTCGCCTTCCCGCGGCAGGAGATGGTCGCGGATGCGGAGCGCCGTCGAATAGTCCAGGCCGTGCAGGTCGACCCGCGCGTGATGGGTGCCCGCCGTGTAGATGACCAGTGTGCCGAGCCCGTGGCTGCGCTCGAGGGGGCCCTGCGAGACGTCGGTGTGCTGAACGCGCGAGCGAGGCACGTTGAGGACGCCACGCCAGACGACACCCCGGCGGATCTCCAGGCCCTGCCCGTCGACCCTGTACGAGGCGTGGCGGTGCTCGATCTCGGGCCAGCGGTGCGCAAGCCACGCCAGGGTCAGCGTGATGCCGGCCCAGAGCAGAGCGGCCAGGGCCTTGATCCACCCCGGGATGGGGACCAGCAGAAGGATGCCGACCCCGAGGAGAAGGCCGAGCGAGATCGAGCCGGCGACGATCCAGCCGACGGTCCGCTGGAGCGCGATCGAACGCGGATCGAGGGAGCGCTCGACGCCGTCGGCGACCGACGGCGGAACGGCGACGGCGGCCGGCGGCGCCGGAAAAGTCGGCGCTGTCCAGGACAGAGGTGCTCTCGGCGATTGGGTCGGACACGGCCATGATCCTACGCCTTCACCTACGTCATCGGACGGCCGATGGTTTCCAATGTGCTTGTCCGCGATCTCGTCATGCGACTCGGGAATTGATAGCATGTGTCCCGATGACGCTCGCCTCCACTCTCGCCCATTCCGTCGACTCTGGAGTCCGCAAGCGCGGCCAGCAATACTTCCGGGACGGCAAGGTCTCCGTCACCTCCAGCGACCGCGATGTCGTGGCGGCGACCGTCTTCGGCTCCGACGAGTACCATGTCCTTCTGACCCGCGAGTCGAAGCGCCTGTACGCCTCCTGCACCTGCCCCTATATCGCCGACCGCGGCGAGCCCTGCCAGCACGTATGGGCGACGATCCTGGCCGCGGACGCAAAAGGCGGGCTGCGGGGCCCGGGAGGCGGCCTGCCCCGCGTGCTCGTCGCCGAGGTAGCGGTGGAGGAGGACTGGGAAGACCCCGACGAAGGTGAGATCTGGGATGAGGACGAAGAGGACGTTGGGGACGAGGAGGAAGAAGAGGACGACGGCTGGATAGGGGGGCGCTTCGAGGACAAGAAGCGACCCAGGCCGCCGCAGCCCGCCCCGGTACCGCGCACTCCCCAGCTTTCCATGCAGAGCCGGCCTCCGGTCTGGCGCGACCTCTTCGCAACGATCAGCCGGGAGGAGGCTCCTTTCACCTCCGCGGACGAGATCGTCTATGTGATCGACGCGGAGGCCACGCGACAGGTCCAGCGGCTCAAGTTGGACCTCCTGGGCGCACGGAGGAAGCTCGACGGCACGCTGGGGAAGAGCTACCCCCTGCGGGTCTCGCGCAGCCAGATCCCCCGCCTGCCCGACCCCGCCGACCGCGAGGTCCTCGCTCTGCTGGCCGGCGCGCCGCAGAGCAGCCCCTGGCGGACCTGGTACTCCTATGCCTCCGTCTCGGAGACCGTCCCCTCCTCCCCCAGCTTCCCCGAGCCGGCGGCGGCCACGCTCGTCCCTCTCCTCTGCGCCACCGGGCGTTGCCGCCTGCGCCGCAGCCCTGGATCGGAGGGAGAGCCCCTCGTCTGGGACGACGCAGAGCCCTGGGAGCTCTGGCTGGAGGTGCGCGAGAACGAAGCGCAGGACTGTGAAGTGACCGGCTCCCTGCGCCGCAACGGGGAGCGCCTGGGCCTCACCGAGCCGGCTCTCGTGCTCCGCTCGGGGCTGGTCTTCACCGGCGGCCGGGCTGCCCGGCTCGACGTCCGGGGCGACTTCGGCTGGATCCCTCTGCTCCAAAGCCTCGGAACGCTGCGGGTGCCGGCGGCCGACCGGGACGAGCTGCTCGAGCGCCTCGTGGCTTCGCCCCGGATGCCCCGGCTCGACCTGCCGGAGGCGATGCGCATTCAAGAGGTTCGTCCGGTCCCCATGCCGCGGCTCCGCCTGCGGCCGGCCACCGAAGGGGAAAGCTACCGCGAGTGGCCGCGCGCGGAGCTCTCCTTCCTCTATGACGGCCGCGAGGTGCCCGCCGGGGCGCCCGGCCGGGGCCTCTACGAAAGGGAGGACCGGCAGTTCCTGCTGCGCGACCCCGAGGCGGAACAGCGGGCTGCCGACCGCCTGCCGGACCTCGGATTCCGTCCGGCCCGGAACGGCTCCGAGACGCTCCCGATGCCGATCCCTGCGAACCGGGTCGCGGTGGCCGTACGCACACTTCTCTCGGAAGGATGGCAAGTCGAGGCGAAGGGAAAGCTGTATCGGTCCGCCGGCAACTTCCAGCTCGCGGTCAGCTCGGGCGTCGACTGGTTCGAGCTGCACGGCGAAGCGCAGTTCTCCGGCGCGAACCCCGGGACCCCCGAGATCGTCCGCCTGCCCGAGCTCCTCGCCGCCCTCGAACGAGGCGACGGATTCGTTCCCCTCTCGGACGGAACGCTCGGCCTGCTCCCCGAAGAATGGTTGAAGCGGCTCGCCCCGGTCGCCGGCCTCGGGCAGACGCACAAGGACCACGTGCGGTTCCAGCCGGTCCAGGCCTGCCTTCTCGACGCATGGCTCGCCGGCGAGCCCGAGGTGACCTGCGACGCGGCCTTCGCCCGCGCCCGCAACCGCCTCCACCGTTTCGAGGGCGTGGCCCCGGCCGACCCGCCGCCGGGGTTCCAGGGCGAGCTGCGGGACTACCAGCGCGCCGGCCTGGGGTGGCTCCACTTCCTGCGCGACTTCGGCTTCGGCGGCTGCCTGGCGGACGACATGGGGCTGGGCAAGACCGTGCAGGTCCTGGCCCTCCTCGAAGCGCGCCGGACCGCGCGCACCCGGCCCACCCGGCAGAAACCGGGGCCGTCGCTGGTCGTGGTCCCCCGCTCGCTCGTCTTCAACTGGCTCGCCGAAGCGGCCCGCTTCACGCCCCGGCTGCGGGTTCTCGACTACACCGGCACCGGCCGCGCCCGGGACGAGGACGCCTTCAAGGGCTACGACCTCGTGCTCACCACCTACGGCACCCTGCGCCGGGACCTGGCGACGCTGCGCCAGACGGAATTCGACTACGTCATCCTGGACGAGGCGCAGGCGATCAAGAACGCCGACAGCCAGACGGCCAAGGCCGCCCGCCTGCTGCGCGGCCGGCACCGCCTGGCCCTGAGCGGCACGCCGATCGAGAACCATCTGGGCGAGCTGTGGAGCCTGCTCGAGTTCCTGAACCCCGGCATGCTGGGAGCCTCCCCGCTCCTGCGGGCCAGGTCGACCGAGCTGCGCGATCCGGACGCGGAGACGCGGACGCTCCTCGCCCGTGCACTGCGCCCCTTCCTCCTGCGCCGCACCAAGGAGCAGGTCGCCCCGGAGCTGCCCGCCAAGGTCGAGCAGACCCTCTACTGCGAGCTGCCGCCGAAGCAGCGCCGGCTCTACGACGAGCTGCGCGACCACTACCGCAATTCGCTGAGCGGGCGCATCGAAGCGCAGGGGCTCGGGCGCACCAAGATCCTGGTCCTCGAAGCCCTGCTGCGCCTGCGGCAGGCGGCCTGCCATCCCGGTCTCCTCGACCGCGACCGTAGCGACGAGCCCGCCGCCAAGCTCGACCTCCTGCTGCCCCAGCTCCGCGAGGTGCTCGCCGAGGGGCACAAGGCCCTGGTCTTCTCCCAGTTCACGAGCTTCCTCGCCCTGGTGCGCCGCCACCTCGACCGCGGAGGGGATCCCCTACCTTTATCTCGACGGCCGCACCCGCGACCGCCGGGAGCGGGTCGAGCAGTTCCAGTCCGATGCAGGCTGCCGCCTGTTCCTGATCAGCCTCAAGGCCGGAGGGCTGGGTCTCAACCTGACCGCCGCCGACTACGTCTACCTCCTCGACCCCTGGTGGAACCCGGCGGTCGAAGCCCAGGCCATCGACCGCGCCCACCGCATCGGCCAGACGCGGCCGGTCTTCGCCTACCGCCTCGTCGCGCGCGACACGGTCGAGGAGAAGATCCTGCAGCTCCAGGAAAGCAAGCGCGACCTCGCCGACGCCATCATCCAGGCCGACCAGAGCCTGATCGCCCGCCTCAGCCGGGAGGATCTGGAGCTGCTGCTGTCGTAGCGGATCTCCCGGCCCCGAGCGGGGCTCCTCCGGACCATGCGATAATCCGCCGATGACTCTGGCTGACCCCACCAGGCAAAACCTCGAGCAGGTCTTCTCGGCCCTCCTTCGCGCCTGTGAAGAGGTTTACGGCGAGCGGCTGATTGCCGTGGTGATCTTCGGCTCTACTGGCCGCGGTACGGCCAGGCCCGATTCCGACATCGACCTCCTCCTCATCTCCGAGTCTCTGCCCAACGGGCGGGTGCGCCGGGTCGAGGAGTTCGAAGAGGTCGAAAAGCGCTTCGGCAGGTTTGTGCTTTCCGAGCTTGGAGCCGCTCCTCCTCTTTCGCCTATCCTCAAGACGCCCGAGGAGGCCGGCCATGGTAGCCCCCTGTTCCTGGATATGACCGAAGACTCCCGGATCCTCTTCGACCGGGAAGGCTTCTTCGCCCGGGAGCTCGACAGGCTCCGAGAGCGCCTCGCGCAACTCGGGGCCCGACGGGTCTGGCTCGGCAATGCCTGGTATTGGGACCTCAAGCCCGACTACCGTCCCGGCGAGGTGTTCGAGCTGTGACCAACCTGTCGCTGGCGCAGAGCTATCTTCTCAAAGCGCGGTCGCGCCTGAAGATCCTTCAAGTTTTGCTCGACGAAGGAGCCTTCTCCGATGTGGTCCGGGAGGCACAGGAGATCGTAGAGCTGTCTCTCAAAGGCATGCTGCGGCAGGTCGGAGTCGAGCCTCCCAAGTGGCATGACGTCGGTGGGTTCTTGCTGCAATTCGAGGACCGCTTCCCAGCCTTGGAACGAGACCGGCTGGAGCAGCTTGCCCAGATCTCCACCCGCCTGCGCAAGGAGCGGGAGTTCTCGTTTTATGGCGACATCGATTTCATCCCCACGGAGCAGTACTCGCGGGAGGACGCTCAGCGGGCGATTGGCGAAGCTCACATGACCGTCGAGGCGGCGGCGGGCATCATCCCTGCGCTCTCAGCCGACATCCCACCAAAATAAAAAACCCGGGGGCATCCCCGGGTCTTCGCAGGTTCCCTCCTCGCGAAGTCAGAACTTCAGAGTTACATCATATCCCTCCAGGACAACTACAGACCTACAGACCAGCAGACCAGCAAAGAACGACAGCAGCAAGAAGTCACATCCCTCTCTCTCGTGTTCAACCCGACAACGGCAGAGTAACCGGTCCACTCTCAAAGGTCATGACAGGGGGCCTCAAAATAGCCTCAAAGTAACTCAAAAAACCTCAGCGGCTCCTGAATTGCTGGTGGGCCCCAAAAAGAAAAACCCGGGGCACCCCCGGGTTCCATTCCAGCTCATCCTCCTGGACATCTCACAACAGCAGATCGTCAGTGTGCTTCTCCTGCTCCCTCCAAGACAACGACAAGAACAACAAGGAAACGAGAACGACAACCTCCAGCAGCGCCTCGCCCGTCCACTCACAGGAACAGAGTAGCCTGAGTCTTCTCAAAGGTCATGAAAGAACGGCTCAAACTTCCTCAAAAAACCTCAATCTCCTGAGGAAAAAGGGCTTACGGGAGCCGCAGGACGAGGACGGTCTGGTCGTCCTCGCGCGGGATCGGGCCGGTGAAGCGGTCCACGTCGGCGAGCACGCCGTCGCGCAGGCCCTCGACGCCGCTGTGGGCGTGGCGCGCGAGGCTCTCCTCCAGGCGGTCGAAGCCGAAGACCTCGTCCCGCCCCTCCGGCCGCGCCTCCACCAGCCCGTCGCTGAACAGGAAGAGGATGTCCCCCGGGTCGAGAGCGGCCGTGCGGGGCACGATCTCGAGGTCGCTGCGCACCCCCAGCGGATAGGCGGTCGACTCCAGCGCCTCGACCGTGCCGCGCGAGGTCACCCGGTAGGGGTACAGGTGGCCGGCGCTCGCATAGACCATCTCGCGCCGGCGCGGATCGAGAAGGAGGTAGCAGAGAGTGGCCAGAAGCCGCTTGCGGGCAGTCTGGTAGACCATCCGGTTCAAGGTGTGGAAGACCGCCCGGACGTCCGGATCGAAGGTCACCTGCACGTCGAGGGCGGACTTGGCCATGGCCATGATGAGGCCGGAGGAGACGCCGTGCCCGGCCACGTCCCCCACGGCCACGGCGAGCCGCCCATCCTCCAGGGCCAGGACGTCGTAGAAGTCTCCCCCGACCTCGCTCGCCGGCAGGTAGGCATGGGCGATCTCCACGCCGTGCAGGCGGGGCGGGAGCTCCGGCAGGATGGAGCTCTGGATGCGCCGCGCAGTCTCCAGCTCGACCCGCTGGCGCTCGCGCTCGGCGATCCGCCGCACGTGGGGGGCCACGTCCTCGTAGCGGTAGACGAATTCCCGTTTGCTGCCCAGGGCACGGAGGCTCACCACCAGCGGCGCCGCGAGCACCGCCAGCGCCAGGCCGCCCTGGACCCGCAGCGAGCTGTCGCCCGCGGTCAACAGCGGCCAGGCGAAGAACAGCCCCTGGGCCATGAAGCCGGCGAGCAGCGCGGTCAACAGGTCATAGATAAGGAAGAGCACCACCGGCAGGACACCGAAGGCCAGGGTGGCGAGGAGCCCCCAGACGAGCGGCACGGCGAGGAGGTTCGGGAAGAGGACGATCGAGCCCAGGACCACCGCGGCCAGGACCCCGAGCACCCGGCCCAGGTGACGCGCCGCCACCGGCAGGAGCGAGAGCAATGCCACCAGGAAGCCCGGCAGGCTGAAGGCGAGGAGGCTCGCCACGATCTCCAGGCCGGGCCATGGGCTGGCGCTGGCCATGGCGATGGAAGCCAGGGGGGTGGCTCCGGCCTCGTGCATCCCCCAGAGCAGAGCGGTGAAGGCGCCCGCCAGGAAGAGCCCCGCGGCCACGCCGCGCAGCGACGACCGCGCCACGGTCGCGTTGGCCCAGTCACGCTGGAACAGAGCGTCGAAGGCGGCGAGCTTGTGACCCCACCGCTCGCGGCAGATCGACTCCCCCACCGACCAGGCGAAGAAGGCGAGCAGCGCGGTGGGGACGACCCGGAAGACGATCTGGGCGGTGAACAGGACCCACGTCGTCTGCTCGCGGGTGGCCAGGCCGAGGCCGAGATCCTGTCCGGCGGAGCGGGCCGTCATCAGCAGGAAGAGCAGGGCGCACCCTGCGACCAGAACGAAGATCTGGCCGCCCCGGCGCACACCGATTTCCCCCTCGTGGTAGCGCTTCAGGAAGGGGGCGGCCAGCAGGGCGAGGAAGAGCCAGACGAGCACCAGCCGGCCCAGGCCGGCAAATTGGAGGCTCTGGAGGCTCTCCTGGACCTGCCGCTCCTTGGGGTCCTGCATCCAGGGCTGGAACCCGGCCAGGCGATCGCCGGCGAAGACGACCTCGACGCCGTGGGTGATCCCGTCCCCCACCAGGGCACGGCGGTCGGGGTAGCGCACGGTGAGGTCGGTGCGGGCGGCGAGCTGCTGGCTGCGGATCTCCGGCTCGCCATAGCGCCCGAGGTCGAACCCCTGCGCCGCGAGGAAGGAGGCGGCACGGTCGCGCGCCGCCTGGGGGTCGATCGGATTCCCCTTCTCCTGGGGATCGAGGTTGAGGCGGAGCAGGAGCACCTCGCCGGACACGGAGATCTGAGCCCGGTATCTCCAGTCGGTCCACCGGCCTCCTGGTGGGTAGACGAAGACCTCCCAGACGGCCACCTGGTCGGGGAGGCCGCTCGCGCGCAGCCGCTCGGGATCGGGCGATCCCGGCAGGGTGGCCAGCCGGCGCTCGATCTGGGCGTCAGAGGCGAGCACGGGGACTACATAGGAGTCCTCGACCGGCGCGCCGAGGTCGGTAAGCCGCGCGAGAGCGATGTCGACCGCCTCTTCGCGGGAGACGGACCACTGCCGGGGATGGAACGGGAAGGCACGCGGCCAGGCCCAGGCGAGCAGGCCGACGCCCAGGACACCCGCCAGGACCCACAGAACGAGATCGCGCCGGTGCCGCATCGGAATCAGGTACGGGAGAGGACGTGGTGGAGTTTCGACCTCACCCCCTGTCCCCCTCTCCCATTGCCCCCCCACCGACCGGGAGAGGGGGACGTAGCTGAGGCGATTGTGGCGAGGACATTGGCCGTTCGGCGGGATCGAATGTAGTTGGTGACGGGTCCTGCATCGACCCTGCTTCGACCTCGCCTCGGTCGCTCGAACCACGTCCCCCCTCTCCCGGGGGCAGGGGGGGCGATGGGAGAGGGGGACAGGGGGTGAGGTCTAGAAGCTCGGCAGACCTTTCACCAGGTCGCGCACCGCATCGGCCGAGCGCTCGAGGGCCGCGCGCTCGTCCTCGGCCAGCTCGAGCTCGATGACCTTTTCCATGCCGCCGCGGCCGAGGACGCACGGCACGCCGACGAAGAGGTCGGAGTAGCCATACTCACCCTGCAGGTAGACCGCGCAAGGGAGGATCTTCTTCTTGTCGTGGAGGATCGACGCCACCATGTCGAAGACCGCAGCCGACGGCGCATAGTAGGCCGAGCCCGTCTTGTAGTAGTTGACGATCTCGGCGCCGCCGTTGCGCGTCCGGTCGTTGATCGCCTCGACCCGGTCGGCCGCCAGGAGCTGCGGCAGCGGGATGCCGTTGACCGTGGCATAGCGCGGCAGCGGCACCATGGTGTCGCCGTGGCCGCCGAGGACGAAGGCGTCCACGTCCTCGACCGAGACGCGGAGCTCGTCGGCGATGAACCAGCGCATCCGGGCGGCGTCGAGCACGCCGGCCATGCCGAAGATCCGCTCGCGGGGGAAACCGGAGATCCGGCGCGCCACCTCGCACATGGCGTCGAGCGGGTTGGTCACCATGATGATGATCGTGTCCGGCGAGTGCTTCACGAGCTGCGTGGTCACCTCGCGGATGATCTCGGTGTTCTTGGCCAGCAGGTCGTCCCGGCTCATGCCAGGTTTGCGAGCCAGGCCGGAGGTCACGACGCAGACGTCCGAGCCCGCGGTCGGGGCATAGTCGCCGCCGCCGGAGATCCGGGCATTGAAGCCGAGGACCGGGGCGGCCTCCATCATGTCGAGCGCCTTGCCGGTCGCCAGGTCGCCCATGATGTCGACCATGACGACGTCGGCCAGCTCGGCCTCGGCGATCCGCTGCGCGGTGGTGGCCCCGACGTTGCCGGCCCCCACCACGGTCACTTTATTTTGCATCGGAAGATCTCCGTTGGTTGACGGGTGCGCAAAGCGCGGCGGTACGCTATCACAACGCGCACCGTGCTACATTCCGGCGCATGGACTGGGAACCGTTGATCGCCGCGGCCGCCAAGGCGCGGGAAAGCTCGTATTCGCCCTACAGCCGCTTCCCCGTCGGCGCCGCGATCCTGATGGAGGACGGCTCGGTCTGGGCCGCGGCGAACATCGAAAACTGCATCCCGGCGCTCTCCATCTGCGCCGAGCGCAACGCCATGTCGGCCGCGGCGTCGGCCGGCCTGCGCCGGCCCCAGGCCGTCGCCGTGGTGACCTCCACCAGCCCGCCGTCCCGTCCCTGCGGCCTCTGCCGGCAGACCCTGGTCGAGTTCGCCGAAGACCTTCCCATCCTGGCCTGCAACGACAAGGGAGAGCGGGAAGAGGTCCGCCTCGCCGAGATCTTCCCGCAGCGTTTCGTACTGGAAAGGTGATCCGAGCCATGCGATACGAGATCCGCCGAGAGATCAGACACTCCCTCCCTGCCCTCGTCCTCGCCTCCGCTCTGCTCGCATGCAGTGGAGATGGCGGCGGCGACCCGGGTCCGACCGCCCCGCGGACCACGACCGTGCAGTTCGTCTACAACTCGTCCACCACGGTCGATCCCGCCATCCAGGCGGCGTTTCCAGGGTGTGTCAACGGCATCGGTCGGACCCACATCCATCCGAGCTGGCAGGGCTACCGGTTGGTCGTCTTCGACGTCCAGCCGCCGGACCGCTTCACGCTGACCTTCACCGACGTGCCCGTCGGCACCGAGAACCGGATCCGCGTCAGCGATCCGAACGCCTGCGACACGCACGTCACCGGCGCCAGCACCGAGAACGTCTTCGCCAACAACGTGCGGCTCACCCGGATCGTGGACACGCCGGGGACCGGGATCGAGCCGGGGCTCGCCTTCCAGGTCTCCGCGGAGGGGACGGTCACGCCGTAGCAGCCGCCTCTACATACCTGCTGCTCGGTGCTGCTACACTGCCTGGATTGATGAGACCCGCCCTGGCGCTACTTTTTCTGCTGCTCGCGGCCTCCGGGGCGCGGGCCGCCGAGGCCCGGATCTCCGACATCAAGGTGTCCCTCGACGGCGACCGGGTGCTCGCCGCCTTCACCCTGCGCGACGCGTTCGACCGGCGCCTGGCGCAGCGGCTCGACAGCGGCCTGCCCACCTCCATCCTCTACCGCCTCGAGCTGCACCGCGACCGCAAGCGCTGGTACGACCGCCGGCTCGAGGCCAGCACCCTCGAGGTGGTGGCGGTCCATGACGCGGTCGCCCGGACCTACAGCATCCACGTCAAGCTCGACGACAAGCTGGTCGAGAGCCGGACGGTGCACGACCGCCAGGCGGCCGAAGAGGCCATGGCCCGGATCGGCCCGCTGCCGGTCTTCGACCTCGCGGGCGTCCCCCGCCAGGGCCGCCTGCTGATCAAAGTGCAGGCCGAGCTCGGCTCGCGCAACCTGCTGTCGTTCATCCCGGTCACCATCGCCACCGACTGGAAGGACTCGCCCAAGTTCCGCCCTCCCAGCGGCTCTTGAGGCCCCCGGCCATGGACCTGCGCGAAAAGCTCAACCGCCACCGCAAGAACCACCGGCTGATCATCGCCGGCCTGTTCGTCCTGCTGCTGGTCTTCACCGCCATCTTCTATCTCCTCCAGCGGGGCCGCGACCTCCCCGAGGCCCTGCTGGCCAACCGCGTGCTGCTGTTCGCTCTCTCGTACGCCAACGCCGTCCTGATCCTGACCATCCTCTTCGTCCTGCTGCGCAACGTCTTCAAGCTGATCATCGAGCGCCGGCACCGCATCCTCGGCTCGACGTTCAAGCTCAAGCTCGTCGCCACCTATGTCGGCCTGTCGCTGATCCCTGTCCTCCTCCTCTTCGCCATCGCCACCGAGCTGCTCCAGGGCTCGATCGACCGCTGGTTCAGCACGCCGCTGGCGCCGGTGCTCGAACGCGGCAACGCGGTGGCGCAGGGCCTCTATGACCAGATCGAGCGGACCGGCCTGCGCGATGCCCGGCTGACCCTGGCGCAGATCCAAGGAATCGACCTCGTGCGGGCGGACGAGCGGCCCCGGCTGACCCGCCGCGCGAAGGAGCTGCTCGCAGACCTGGACCTGGACCTCCTGGCAGTCTATGAAGGGACCGAGTTCGTGCATGCTGTCATGAGGTCGCTGTCCGGGATGACCGACCTTCCCGAGATCGACCGCGACTTCCTCGCCGAAGCTCTGGACAAGGGCACGGTGGCGCGCGTCGAAAACCTCCCCGGCCTCCCCGGACCCCTGGCCTTGACCGCGGTCACGTCGGCCGGCACGCCCCGGGTGATCGTCGTCACCGGCCGCCTCATCCCCGCGGAGCTTGCCCGCAAGCGCGAGCAGTTGGTGCAGGAGTACCAGACCTATCGCCAGCTCGAGGTCCAGAAGGATGACCTGCGGGCGAGCCACATGCTGATCTTCCTGATGGTGACCCTGCTGATCCTTCTCGCCTCCTCCTGGGTCGGGCTCTACCTGGCGCGGCGGGTGACCGTGCCGATCCAGGCCCTGGCCGACGGGACACGGAAGATCACCGATGGAGACCTCTCCCACCGGGTCGAGATCGAGGCCGACGACGAGCTCGGGGTGCTGGTGGAGTCGTTCAACCGCATGACCGAGGAGCTGGAGAGCAACAAGCTGCAGCTCGAACGGAGCAGCCAGGAGCTGCTCAAGGCACAACAGCTCGCGGCCTGGAACGAGGCGGCGCGGCGCATCGCGCACGAGATCAAGAACCCGCTCACCCCGATCCGCCTGGCGGCCGAGCGGATGCTCATGAAGCACCAGCAGGGGGATCCAGGCCTGGGCGCGGCGGTCGAGCAGGGAGTCGACGTCATCGTCCGCGAGGTGGTCAACCTCCAGGAGATGGTCGACGAGTTCTCGCGCTACGCCCGCATGCCCCGGCCGCGGCCCAGCCTGGTGGACCTCTCCCGCCTGGTGGGCGACACGCTCAACCTCTACCGCAACGTGAAACCCGGCGTCGAGGTCGCGGCCGAGGTCGACCCGGCGCTCTCGACGGTCCTGCTGGACGGCGAGCAGATCCGCCGCGCGCTCATCAACCTGCTGGACAACGCCGTCGAAGCGACCCAGGCGCCGGGCCGGGTCACGGTGGCGGCCCGGCGCGACAACGGGCACCTGGAGCTCCGTGTGGCCGACACCGGCAAGGGCATCCCTCTCGCGGCCAGGGACAAGCTCTTCCTCCCTTACTACTCCACCAAAGGCCGCGGCACCGGCCTGGGCCTCTCCATCGTCCACCGCATCGTGACCGAACACAACGGCACGATCCGCGTCGAGGACAACGTCCCCAAGGGGACCGTGTTTACGCTGGAGCTGCCAGGGGAGTGAGCGACGGCTTGCCTTGGGGGGAGCGTCGTGGCTATTCTAGCCATATGAAGAGAGCCACCCTGACCGAGACCAAGAACAACCTGAGCGCGCTGGTGGACCAGGTACGGCACGGCGAGACGATCCTGATCCTCGACAGGGGGCGTCCTGTCGCCCGCCTGGAGTGCGTCCTCGGGGATGCGGAGGACCCTGAGGGCCGGCTTGCCGAAGGGGCATGGGCGTAAAGCCTGGCGCTTCAGCGCCAGGTGCGACCCCAAATTTTCCGGAAGCCGAAGGGGCGTAGGCATTCTTCAGCCTCGATCTGCATGCTGCCCTGCCGCCCAACCTCATCCTGAGCTTCTTATGGACCTCGGTTCCTCAAGCAGGGACTGGCCTGGAGCTGGCTGACCACTCGGCCCAACGTGCCGGCCAGGCCGAACGTAGGGTTTTAATCGACCGGGAAGCCGCGGCCGCCCAAAGCAGGCTGGCGACTTTGGCTCTGCGCCATGGGCGGAGCCGCAAAGACACCTGGCAGTGAAGCTGCGGCTGAAGCCTCTGGCGCTCCGCCCATGACGCAACGGCAAAGACACATGGCGCAGAGCCAGAGTCACATGCCTTTGGCTCTGCGCGAAGGGCAAAGCCGCAAAGACACCTGGCAGTGAAGCTGCGGCTAAAGCCTCTGGCGCTCCGCCCATGACGCAGCGGCAAAGACACATGGCGCAGAGCCAGAGTCACATGTCTTTGGCTCTGCGCCAAGGGCAGAGCCGCAAAGACACCTGGCAGTGAAGCTGCGGCTAAAGTCTCTGGCGCTCCGCCCATGACGCAGCGGCAAAGACACATGGCGCAGGGCCAGAGTCACATGTCTTTGGCTCTGCGCCAAGGGCAGAGCCGCAAAGACACCTGGCAGTGAAGCTGCGGCTAAAGTCTCTGGCGCTCCGCCCATGACGCAGCGGCAAAGACACATGGCGCAGGGCCAGAGTCACATGTCTTTGGCTCTGCGCGAAGGGCGGACAGGTTGGTGGTGGCGCGGGCGGGAGACCTCACCCCCTGTCCCCCTCTCCCATCTCCCTTCCACCCCCCGCCAGGAGAGGGGGGACGCATCCGAAGCCCTTCCGCGAGCTCGCCACATGGGCATCAACTACGTCCCCCCTCTCCCGGGGATGGAAGGGTGGGAGATGGGAGAGGGGGACAGGGGGTGAGGTCTCCCGCCCGCGCCACCACCGACCTTGACGAGGCCCTGTAATCTTCTGCGCCAGGCGTACACTCCCTGTAGACCCCGCGTACACGCAATGTCCCTCGGGAAAACCGCCCAGGCCGCGGCACATTCCCGGGTTCACAGGCGCTTGTGCGTCTCAGGCGGCCTGGCACGGACTTCGCTGCCTCCGATTCGCGATGCCTCGCGACCTGGCGAGTTGACAGCGAGAGAGAGCGGAGAACGACGATAGGTCATGCGGATTGTCCTGATCTCCCCCAAAGGGCCGCTCTACCGCCACCGGGGCGGCATCTGGAAGAAGTCGCTCCGCTACATGCCGCTGACGCTCACCACGCTGGCCGCGCTGGTGCCGGCGGAGCTGGAGGCCGAGATCCGCCTCGTCGACGAGGGCATCGAGGAGGTCGATCCGCAGGCGATCGAGGCCGACCTGATCGGAATGACGGTGATCACCGGCACGGCGGTGCGGGCCTACGAGCTGGCCGCCGCCTTCCGCGCCGCGGCATCACCGTCGTGCTCGGCGGCCCGCACGTCACCCTGGTTCCGGAGGACGCCCAGCCGCACGCCGACTGCGATCGTCGTCGGCTACGCCGAGGAGAGCTGGCCCGAGCTGCTGCGCGATTTCGCAGCCGGCCACCTGCGCCCGCGCTACGACCAGCAGGCCGGGCCTCTCTCTCGCCGGTCGCCCTTTCCCGCGGCGCGATCTGCTGCCCCGCAGCCATTTCCTCACCGACGACGTCTTCGAGGCCACGCGCGGCTGCATCCACAAGTGCGACTTCTGCGTCGTCCCGTCCGCCTGGGGGCAGAAGCCCTACCAGAAGCCGGTCGAGGACGTGGTCGCCGACATCCGACAGAAACGGGCGCGCAAGCTGATCTTCGTCGACCTCAACCTGATCGCGGACCGCGACTACGCGGCGCGCCTGTTCGAGGCGCTCATCCCGCTGAAGGTCCAGTGGTACGGGCTGGCGACCGTCCTCCTGGCCGACGATCCTCACCTGCTCGCTCTGGCCCAGAAAAGCGGCTGCCGGGGCCTCCTCATGGGCCTGGAGTCGATCTCGCGGGAGAACCTGCGCGACTCGAAGAAGGCCTTCAACTCTCCGGAGCGCTTCCGCGAGCTGGTCGAGACCCTCCACCGGCACGGCATCGCGCTCCAGGGCTGCTTCGTCTTCGGCCTGGACCACGACACGCCGGAGGTCTTCCTGGAGACCGCCCGGTTCGCGGTCGAGGCCAGGATCGACCTGCCGCGCTTCGCCATGGTGACCCCCTTTCCCGGCACCGCCCTGTTCCACCGGCTCGACAGCGAAGGCCGCATCCTCACCCGCAACTGGGAGCTCTACGACGGCCAGCACGTCGTCTTCCAGCCGGCGCAGATGACCGTCGAGCAGCTCCAGAGCGGAATCGAGACAGCCTGGCGGTACGCCTACAGTGTGCGCTCCATCGTCCGGCGGCTCGCGGCGTCACCCAGCCCCTGGCCGGTGCGCATTGGCACCAACCTCGGCTACCGCTTCTACGCGCACAACCTGCACCGCTTCTACAACTGCGACTGGATCCTGGGGCTGGGGCGGTCGAGGCAGGCGGCTTGAAGCTCACCCTCATCCACCCGTGCATCGGCCGCCGCGCGGGCGACCGGTCCTACATCCGCACCTGGCAGATGGAGCCGCTGCCGCCGGCCCTGATCGCCGGCCTGACTCCGCCGGACGTCGAGGTCCGCTTCTACGACGACCGGATGGAGGCGATCCCTTTCGACGAGCCGACCGACCTCGTGGCCATGTCGGTCGAGACCTACACGGCCCGGCGGGCCTACCAGATCGCCACCGAGTACCGGCGCCGCGGCGTGCCCGTGGTGATGGGCGGCTTCCACGCCAGCCTCTGCCCCGACGAGGTGGCCCGCTACGCCGAGGCGGTCGTGGTCGGCGAGGCCGAGGCGCTGTGGCCGGAGGTGGTCGACGACTGGCGCCACGGCCGTCCCCGCAAGCTCTACCGCCAGCAGGGACGCACGTCGCTGGCCGGCGTCCGCCCCGACCGCCGGATCTTCCGCGGCAAGCGCTATCTTCCCATCGGGCTCGTCGAGGCCGGCCGCGGCTGCCACTTCCGCTGCGACTTCTGCGCCGTCCAGACCGTCTTCGGCGCCACCCAGACCCGGCGGCCGATCGACGAGATCCTTGCCGAGATCGAGGAGATCCGCCATCAGGCGCGCCTGATCTTCTTCGTCGACGACAACATCACCTCGAACCTCCAGGAGGCCAAGGACTTCTACCGCGCCCTCATCCCGCTGGGCATCCGCTGGGTCAGCCAGGCGAGCATCAACGCCGCGCACGACGAGGAGTTGCTCGACCTCCTGCGGCGCAGCGGCTGCCGCGGCGTGCTGATCGGCTTCGAGAGCCTCAACCCGGACAACCTCCGCGTCATGAACAAGAGCTTCAACACCATGCGCGGCGGCTATCTCAAGGCGCTCGCAAACCTGCGGCGGCACGGCATCCGCCTCTATGGCACCTTCATCTTCGGCTACGACGACGACACGCCGGGCTGCTTCCCGGAGACCGTGGCCTTCGCGCGCGAGCATGGCTTCTATATCGCGGCCTTCAACCATCTGACGCCGTTCCCGGGCACGCCGCTCTACCGGCGCCTGGAAGCCGAGGGCAAGCTCCTCTACGAGGCCTGGTGGCTGGACGACGAGTACAGCTACAACAAGGTCCCCTTCCGGCCCGCGAGCATGACGGCCGAGGAGGTCGAGCGCTGCTGCGTCGAGGCCCGGCGGTCCTTCTACTCCTGGCCGAGCATCCTGCGGCGGTCCGTCGACCGGGTGAACCGGTCGGACGGCTTCATGTTCCGCAACTTCTTCCTCATCAACTACCTCCACCGCTCGGACGTCGACGGCCGCAACCGTTTTCCGCTGGGCGACGAGGGCTGGCAGGGCGAGCTGCTGTTGGCGAGCTGAGAAAGGCCAGAGTGAGGATCGAGCTCGCAACCCCGGAGAACCCGGAAGACGACGCGGGGCTCCGGCGTCTGCTGCGCGACAACCCCATGGAGGGAGAGATCCGGGTCTCCCTGGAGCGGGAGCCGAGCGCCTTCTTGGCCGCCGGAGTCGAGGGGGAGCCGCATCACACGGTGGTCGCCCGCGATCCGGCGACAGGAGAGATCGTGGGGATGGGCAGCCGGTCGGTCTGGAACGCCTTTGTGGACGGCACGCCGCGACGGCTGGGCTACCTCGCCCAGCTCCGGCTCGACCGGGCCTACCGGGGACGGGTCCGGCTCCTCGCCGGCGGCTACCGGATCCTGAAGGATCTCCGGCGGCCGGACGAAGCTCCCTTCGACGTGACCTCGATCATCGCGGACAACCGCATGGCCCGCCGCCTCCTCGAAGCGAGCGTGCCGGGTCTGCCCCGCTATCGCGAGCTGGCAGGCTTCTCGACACTGATCCTGCCGGCGCTCCGTCCGCGTCGCGGACGAGCGTCGGTCCACATCGAGCGCGGCACGCACAGACTGATGGGCGAAGTGGCGGCTTGCCTGGCGCGCAATCGCCGTCGCTACCAGGCGGCCCCCTTCTTCACCGAGGCCGAGCTCCTGTCGAACGAGCGCAGCCGCGGGCTGGCGCCGGAGGATTTCCGGCTGGCCATGGTGGACGGCGAGGTGGTAGGCTGCCTGGCAATCTGGGACCAGAGCTCGTTCAAACAGGTGGTGGTCCGCGGCTACGGCCCGCGCCTCGCCCGCTGGCGCCCCCTTCTGAACCGGCTCGGCCGCTGGCTGGGCACGCCGCGCCTGCCCGATCCCGGCGAGCCGCTCCCGCACGCGTATGTCTCGCACCTGGCAGTCGACCGCGACGATCCGGAGGTCTTCCGGGCCCTCATGGAGTCTGCCCACGCGGAAGCCTGTGCCCGGCGGCTCTCCTATCTGGTCCTCGGCCTCGCGGCCCACCACCCCTGGCTGCCGTGGCTGAAGCGCCGCTTCCGCCCGCGGGAATATGCGAGCGTCCTGTACACCGTCCACTGGGATGGAGACGAGGAACCGGCCCTCGACGGCAGCCTCCTCCCCCATGTCGAGGCGGCGCTGCTGTGAGGGGTCGTCTGGTGCGTCGCGAAGAGCTGACAAGCGCGGAGCGGGAGGCGATGCTCGATCTGCTCGCCGCCTACTTCGCCGGGGTCACGCGCGAGCGCTTCGCAGCCGATCTCGCCGAAAAGAACTGGGCGCTGCTCCTCGAAGAGGACGGCTGCCTCCGGGGCTTTTCGACGCTCCGGATCTACGAAACGACACCGCCGGGAGGCGAGCCGGTCACCGTCGTCTACTCGGGAGACACGATCGTCGAGCAGGACGCCTGGGGCACCGCCGCGCTCCCCCGCTGCTGGATCGCCGCGGTCCGCACGCTGCGCGAGAGCAATCCCCGGGGAAGGCTCTGGTGGCTGCTCCTGACCTCGGGCTTCCGCACCTACCGCTTCCTCCCCGTCTTCTGGCGAGATTTCTGGCCGCGCCACGACGGCACGACACCGCCGGAGGTCCGGGAGCTGCTCGGCTTCCTCGCCCGAGAGCGATTCGGCGATCTCTATCGAGACAAGGAAGGGATCGTCCGCTTCCCAGAGCCGCAGGTGCTGCGGGAGGGATGCGCCGAGATCCCGCCGGGCCGGCTGGAAGATCCTCACGTGGCCTTCTTCCTGGAGAGGAACCCCGGCTGGGTGCGAGGGGACGAGCCTCGTCTGTCTGACCGAGTTGGCGGAAGAAAACTTGACGCGGGCGGGGCGGAGGATGTGGGGATGACCTCACCCCCTAGCCCCCTCTCCCGTCGCCCCCCCACCGACCGGGAGAGGGGGAACGTGGCTTGTGCCCCAGTGGCAAGGTCGAAGCCATGTGCCTCGAAACGGCCATGGACTCGCAAAGGAAGCTTCAACAACGTCCCCCCTCTCCCGGTCGGTGGGGGGGCGATGGGAGAGGGGGACAGGGGGTGAGGTCCCTCCCCTGGCTCGCAGCCAATCTCCCTGGCTACCTCCGCTTCCGCCAGGCCCTCGACGACCCGGAGGCCATCCAGCGTGCCCTCCTTCGAGGCTACCTTCGTGACAGCGCCGGCACCGCCTTCGGCCGCGCGCACCGCTTCGGGGAGATCCGGACCGCGGAGGAATACCAGGACCGGGTTCCCCTTGCTTCATGGGAGGACGTCGCGCCGTGGGTCGAGCGGATCCGGGTTGGCGAGGCCGGCGTCCTGACCCGTTCGCCTGTGCGGACGCTGGAGCCCACCGGCGGCTCCTCAGCGGCGGCGAAGCTCATTCCCTATACTTCAGAGATGCAACGGGAGATCCGCCACGCCGTGGCCCCCTGGGTGTTCGACCTCTATGCGTGCAGGCCCCGGCTCGCCCTCGGCTCGGCCTACTGGTCGATCACCCCAATCGAGACGAACGAGGAGCAGGCGCCTTCGGCCGTCCGGGTCGGCTTCGAGGAGGACGCCGCATACCTGGGCGGCTTCTGGCAGCGGCTCGCCGACGCCACGCTGGCCGTGCCAGGGGCTGTCAGGCATATCAAGGATGTCGACACCTTCCGCTACGTGACTTTGCTCTTCCTCCTCCGACGCCGCGATCTGTCGTTGATTTCCGTCTGGCACCCGAGCTTCCTCACTCTCCTGCTGGAGGCCCTGCCGGCGTTCTGGGAATCCCTCCTGCGGGACCTCGATCCGCGCCGGGCCGCCGAGCTGCGGCGCCTCTCTCCGGAAGAGCCGGTCCGCATCTGGCCTCGCCTCGGCCTGATCAGTTGCTGGGGGGACGCTCATGCGGCCCTCGCTCTTTCCGGCCTGGCGCGCAGATTCCCGGGAGTGGAGATCCAGCCCAAAGGGCTGCTTGCCACGGAAGGGTTCGTGACGATTCCTTTCGCGGGAAAATGGCCGCTCGCGATCCGCTCTCACGTTTTCGAATTCCTCGAGGACGGACATCCGCGTTTCGCGTGGGAGCTCGAGGAGGGGGGCATATATTCGGTGGTGGTGACGACCGGCGGCGGGCTCTACCGCTACCGATTGGAAGACCGCGTGCGCGTCGAAGGCTTCCTCGGCCGCACGCCTTCTCTCCGCTTCCTTGGCAAGGAGGGCCACGTCTCCGACCTGCGCGGCGAAAAGCTTCACGAAGCCTTCGTGGCCGGAGCTCTCGACCGTGCGTTCCGGCGCGTCGGCCTGGCGCCCCGTTTTGCCCTGCTCGCTCCCGCCTGCGCGCTCCCGGCCGGCTACATCCTTTATCTGGAATCCAGGAGCCATTCACCAGCCCTCCCGGAGATCCTCGACGAAGAGCTGTCGGCCAACCCGCAATACCGTCTCTGCCGCCAGCTCGGTCAGCTCGCGCCGGTGACGGTCGCGCCGCTGGACGAGGGTGCCTTTGCCCTGTATCTGGACCGCTGCCGCCAGCGCGGCCAGCGGCTGGGCGACGTCAAGCCGCTGGCCCTGTCGCCGGAGCCTGGATGGGCCGAGGTGTTCGGAAAACACGTTGACGCTGCTGTGTACGAGGCATAGACTCGAATGACCATGAATGCAATGGCGGTGGCGTCCCTCCTTGAAGAGGCTCCCCTCGATGTAGGGAAACCCTTCATTCCGGCCGAGCTCACGCCTCTCTTCTACACACCGTCGTACCGGGAGCTCACGGCGGAGCAGCGCCTGCGGTACAACCAGCTCCACGCGCTCTACTTCAACGAACAGATCATGTTTTTCGAAGCGGCCCTCGGGCCGCTCCTCGCCGCGTTGCTTCGCGAGCCGTGGCCGGACCGGCTTGCCGAAGGGCTGCGGCAGTTTCGCGACGAGGAACGGCAGCATACGGAGATGTTCCGGCGGCTCAACCAGCGCTGTGCCCCTCACCTTTATGGCAACCGGAATACCTGTTTCATCAAGACCCCTGCCGTGTTGGTGCCGGTCCTGCGGTGGACCGTGAATCACCCGCTCTCCTTCCCTCTGTTCCTCTGGCTGATGCTCCTCCAGGAGGAACGGTCCCTGTTCTATTCGCGAAGCTATCTCCGCAATCCGACGACGATCGAGCCCTCCTTCGTCGCGACGCATCGGCTTCATCTGGCGGACGAAGCGCGGCATGTGCGCTGGGACGAGGAGCTCCTCGATGCGCTGTGGCTGCGTGCTCGCCCCTTCCTGCGCACGATGAATGCGAAGCTGTTCGCCTGGATGATGGAGGAATTCTTCGCGGCACCGAAGCGCGCCCAACTGCACGTACTCGACGAGCTGGTGCGCGAGCTGCCGGAGCTGCGCGAGCGCCTGCCCGAAATGCGGCGCGAGCTGCTGGCGCTGTCCCGGGACGAGGCGTACAGGAAGTCCCTCTACTCGCGCGAGATCGTCCCAAGGACGTTCGCCCGCTTCGATCGAGCGCCGGAATTCCGCGGCTTGAAGCTCTGTGGTTATCACCCACGGCTGGAGGTCGTACCATGAGCCGTTCCGAGTTTCCGATCCCCGCGCGGCTGAACCTCGGCATCGCTGCGGCTCAGGTCGTCTGCCTCTGTGCAATCCTCTGGGCAACGGGCCAGGTCGATTCCTGGGGCTGGATCGCGTTGCTGTCCCTGGCCTATGGGATCACGATGAACTCGGGCTACGCGATGCTGCACGAGGCCGAGCACAACCTCCTGCATCCGAATCCCAAGGTCAATCAAACCGTGGGGGCCATCCTGGCGCTCTTCTTCCCCGCGCCGTTCCACCTGATCCGCCAGGGACACATCGGCCATCACATCCGCAACCGCTCGGACGACGAAGCGTTCGACCTGTATTTCGAGGACGAGAACCGCTTCTGGAAATACGTCCAGCTCTACGGCACGCTCACGGGGATGTTCTGGGTGCTCATCCTCCTCACCAATTTCGTCGTTGCGCTGCGGCCGTCGATCATCACACCGCGCTATACGAAGTTCAACCGGCCCACGGAAGCCTTCCTGGAGTCGTTGAACCCGAAATACCGCCGGCTCATCCAGGCGGAGGCGCTGGCGGCGATCCTCCTGCATGCCGCGCTGATCTATTTCTGGAGCATTCCTATTCTTTCCTACCTGGTGGTGCTGTTCGGCTTCGGGCTCACCTGGTCGGCGATGCAGTACGCGCACCATTACGGGACAGAGCGCCATGTGCAGAAGGGGGCGCTGAACCTGCGCACGTTCCGGCTGCTCGACCTCGTCTGGCTGAACCACAACTGGCATCTGAATCATCACATGCGCCCGACGGTCCCGTGGATCCATCTGCCCTCTCTCTCCTCCCGGGAGGAGGGGCGCGGCAGCCTGCTCAAGGCCTATCTGCACGAATGGCGCGGCCCGCAGTTTTCCGATGAGCGCGTGGAGAATCGCTATGCTGGGAAAGTCATCCATTAGTCTACCCAAGGCTCCTCCGGCGGACGCCTTCTCCGCCTATCCGCCGTCGTGGTATCTCTTCTGCGAGAGCCGGCAGTTGCTCCAGGGCCCTCTCTCCAAGCGCATCCTGGGACGGCAGTTGGTGGCTTTTCGGACGGCGAGCGGACGCGTCGCGCTCATGGACGCGCATTGCACGCACCTGGGCGCGGACCTCGGCCTGGGATCGGTGGTCGGCGAGACGATTCAATGTCCGTTCCACAACTGGCGCTATGGCACGGACGGCGTCTGCACGTCGATCCCGAATTCATCGCACATTCCCTCCTTTGCCTGCCTGCGGACCTATCCCGTCGAGGAGCGGCATGGCTATCTCTTCTTCTTCAACGGGAGCGAGGCTCCTTTTCCGTTGCCCTTCTTCCTGGACGCGGAGCCGCAGGACTTCGTGGCGGCGAAGCTGTTCAGCTATGTCGCCGACTGCACCTGGTACATGAATTCGGCGCACGCGTTCGACCGGCAGCACTTCGCGGCCGTCCACGACCGCGAGTTGTTGGGGCCGCCCGCGATCGACTGCCCGGCTCCTTTCGCGCGGCGCAACAGCTACGAGGCGAAAGTCGTGGGGCATACGATCTTCGACCACTTCCTGCGGGTCGGCGCGGGGCGTACGGTGAAGATCACGCTGACGATCTGGGGCGGGACCTTCGCCGTGATCACCTCCGACTTCGCCCGCGTGCGAAGCGGCTTCCTCCTCGTGATGGAGCCTCTGGAGGACGGCCGGACGTTGTGCCAGGGGATTGTCCTGGCGCGCCGAGCGTCGTTCCCGCTGCGGCTCTTCACGCCGCTGCAATTGTGGGTGCGCAGGCTGTTCACGCACGGATATCTCAAGGACGAGACGCGCCGTCTACGTGCAACCCGATATAACCCTGCGAGTCTTGGACCGAACGATCAGGACATGATCGACTTTTTCCACTGGGTGGCGACGCTGCCACGAAAGGGTCAAGATGAAGACAACGGTCGCAGCTCTGATGCTCCTGTGCGTAGCAGCCGTACCGATGTCGTCGCAAGCGCCGCCGCCGGATGAAGCGGTTCACAACGAGCTGCGCGCACTGCGGGACGGGTTGCTCGATGCGATGGGCAAGGGCGACATCGAGCGCCAGCTCACCTATCTCCATCCCAATGTGGCCGTCACCTGGCACAACGCGGAGGTCAGCCGCGGACGCGACGGCGTGCGCACGTACCTCAACCGCATGCTGACCGGCCCGGACAAGGCCGTCGACAGCTACAAGGCGGACGTCGAGGTGGATGAGCTCACCATCCTCTACGGCGGCGACACCGGCATCGCCTTCGGAAGCGCGTGTCGAGCACTTCCGGATGACCAGCGGCAGGACGTTCGATCTGCCTGCGCGGTGGAGCGCCACGCTGGTCAAGGAAGGCGACCGTTGGCTGGTCGCCAACCTGCACATGTCCGACAACCTCTTCGACAACCCGCTCCTGGCGATGGCCAAGCGCAGGCCTGGTGGGCAGGGCGGCATCGCGCTCGTCGTGGGACTGGCTGGCCGGCTTCCTTCTCGGCAGGCGCCGTAAGCCGGCATGATGGCGGCGCTGGACGCTCCGGTGCTGTTCGATCGCGCGACGCTCCCGAGCGCCGGCGAGCTGCGGGAGATCGCTGCCAGGGATGGGATCGATGCGGCGACGACCCTGCTCTATCGCAGCGTGCGGGAGTCGCCGATCCATGGACCGTTCATCCGCCGCATCGAAGAGATCCGCGGCCGGCGGGCGCCGGCCGCCTGGGACCCGCAAACGATCCTCGTGATCGTCCCAGGCGTCTTCTACCGGGAGAATCCGCGCTCCGGCGCGGACGGCCACGTCGTGCGGGAGCAGGCGGAGCGGCTCGGCTGCCCGACGGACCTCATCCCGATCGCGAGCACCGGAACCTTGCAACAGAATGCCCGGATCATCTGCGATTGGCTGGCGCGGCAGCCGCGGCGGCGCATCATCCTGGCTTCGTTGAGCAAAGGTGGCGCGGATCTGAAGATGGCGCTGGCACAACCCGGCGCCGGGCCCGCGTTCGAAAACGTGATCGGCTGGGTCAGCCTCTGCGGGATCCTCGAAGGCACTCCGATGGCGGAGTGGCTGCTGTCCCGGAGCCCGGGCGCGGTGCTGAACCGTCTCTACTACAAGCTGCGCGGGCAGAGCCTGGGCTTCCTCGACGACCTGCTCTACGGTCCCGGGCACCCGCTCGACTGTGAGCTGCGTCTGCCGGCGCACATCCAGATGATCAGCATCGTGGGCTTCCCTCTCCGTGTGCATCTGACCCGCGCTATCGCGCGGCGCTGCCATCGCCGGCTCACTCCGCTTGGACCCAACGACGGAGGACTGGTCCTCGCGGATGTCTGTGCCCGGCCGGGGCTGGTCTATCCAGTGTGGGGCGCCGACCATTACCTGCAGCCGAAAGCGGATGTGCGCGATCTCGTTGCGGCGGTCTTGCAGTACCTGGGTGACCCCTGGACCCCTTCCTAGCCTGGCCCGGCTGGCCCCATCTTCGATCTGCGGGGCTGCTGTCGCTCGCGAACAGCCTCTGGTTCGCCTTCGTCTATGGCGGGGCGGACCTCCTGACCGCGCGCCGCAGCCCGCGGCTGGCCGTCCATCTGCCGATGGAGCTTCCGCATCCCCTTCGTCCCCGCGATGACGGTCTTCTATATGTCGCTGTACCTCCTGTTCGTCCTGGCGCCCTTCGTCGTCAGGACCCGCCGCGAGTTTCGCGCGTTGGTCGCCACGATGGCCGTCCTCATCCTGGGGAGCGGCATCGGCTTTCTTTTGGTCCCCGCAGAGCTTGCTTTCCCGCCGCCTTCAGAAGGAGAGCTGGGCATCTGGGCGGGTCTCTATCACTGCGCCGACCGGCTGAACCTCACCTACAACCTCGTGCCTTCGCTACACGTCGCCTTCGCCGTCGTCTGCGTCGCAGTCTTCTCGCCGCGCGCTCCCCGAGGGATCAAGATCCTGCTCTGGTCATGGGCCCTCCTGATCGCCGCCTCCACCGTCCTGATCCACCAGCATCACATCCTGGACGTCATCTCCGGATGGCTGCTGGCGCTCGTGTGCGTACGGGCGGTGTTCCGACGCTCCATCGGGTGAAGCCGGCCCGGCTCTTGCACAGTACGTCAGCGGGCCCGGTACCCGGGCTGGTACCACGTCACGAAGGAGGTTTCCAGCATGGCGAAACATGCCAAAGATCTGATGACTCAGAACCCCGCCTGTATCACTCCCCAGACCACGGCCCAGGAGGCGGCGCGCCTCATGGAGACCGAGGACGTCGGCAGCCTGCCGGTCATCGAGAGCCGCGACACACTGCGCCTGACCGGCATCGTCACCGACCGCGACCTGGCCCTCCGTGTGCTCGGACATGGCTTGCCGGCCAGCACGCCGGTACGCGACGCGATGTCGTCCGGCAATCTCGCCTGCGCCCGCATCGACGACAGCCTCGACGACGTCGGGGACCTGATGGCCAAACACCAGGTGCGGCGCATCCCGGTGGTGGACGACAAGAACTGCCTCCTGGGCGTCATCGCACAGGCCGACCTGGCCCGCGCGCGAGCCGTCGGCGACAAGGACTTCGCCAAGGTCGTGGAGAAGATCTCCGAGCCGGGCCGCTGAGGCACCCTCACCCCCCTGGCCCCCCTCTCCCGTGCGTCCCGCACCCACCACCCCGAACGGGAGAGGGGGAAACCGCTCCTGGCATGGAGGAGAGGGGCTATGATCCGGGCAAGGAGGGCGCCATGCTCTATGACCTTTCGCCCACCGTCCGCCCGGATCTCCCCGTCTGGCCCGGCGACACCCCGTTCCAGAGCCGCCTCACCTGGTCCCTCGCGGAAGGCGCCTCGGTCAATCTGTCGTCGATCACCACGACACCTCATCTGGGCTCCCACGCCGACGCGCCATTCCACACCGAGCCGCGCGGCGCGGGCATCTCCGAGATGTCGCTGGACACCTACCTCGGCCCCTGCCGGGTGATCCGGGTCCCGCCGCAGCCGCTGATCGAGCCGCGGCACGTCGAGGGGGTCGACCTGACCAACCCCGGCCGGCTGCTGTTCAAGAGCGAGAGCGTCCGCGACCGCCGGAACTTCCCCGAGCGCTTCACCGCCCTGTCGCCTGAGCTCGCCCGCCAGCTCGCCGAGCGCGGCGTGCTGCTGGTCGGCATGGACACTCCTTCGGTCGATCCATTCGACAGCAAGACGCTCGACGCCCACCACGCCCTGTTCGGGGGCGGCGTGGCGATCCTGGAGGGTCTGGTCCTGGATGGCGTCCCCGAGGGGGTCTACGAGCTCATTGCCCTGCCCCTCAAAATGGCGGGCCTCGACGCATCCCCGGTCCGCGCGGTCCTGCGCACGCTAGAATAAGGAGCATGGAGGGAGGAGACTTTTCGTGAACAGCAAGGAATTCGTAGCCGGTCTCATGGAAGAGATGGACCGCCTCTTCTCGCGGCTCGGGGAGACGGATACCCTCGAATCGGAGGCCGAGGGTCAGGTCGACGTCATCACCCTGCTCCAGTTGGCTCTCAAGAGCGAGTTGGAGGCGAGCGAGCTGGCCGGGCTGTGGATGCCGACCACACCGGAGGTGGAGGCCAAGATGCTCCTGGCCCTCCAGTGCGGCGACGAGATGCGCCACTATGGCCTCATCAGCCAGCGCCTCGCCGAGCTGGGCGAGGACCTCGCGGACTTCGATCCGCTGGCGGACGGCCACAGCCCGCTCTATCAGTACCTGCGCGGCCTGCGCACCACCGTCGAGAGGGTCGCCGCCGGCCCGTTCACCAGCGAAGCGATCGCCCAGGTGCGCAACACCCAGTTCGTCAACTTCTGCCGGTCGGCTGGCGACGAGGGGACCGCCCGGCTCTACGAGGACACCATCCAGCCTGAGGAGGCGCACCACCACCAACTCGGCAGGGAGTTCCTGGAGAGGCACTGCACGACGCCCGAGCTGCAGGAGCTCGCCGCCGCCGCCATGCGCAACACGCTGGCGATCGCGGACGAGCTGCGCAACCTCGCCGGCAAGACGACCGGCTTCTACACCCTTCCGGTGTCCTGAGAGCCTATGAGCACGGAGATCTCGACCGTCGCCGTCCTCGGCGCGGGCACGATGGGGCGCGGCATCGCGCACGTCGCCGCCCTTGCCGGCTATACGACCCATCTCTTCGACACCAGCGGCGAGGCCTTGCGCAAGGCCGAGGCCGCGATCCACCGCAACCTTGACAAGGGAGTGCAGCTCGGCAAGGTGGACGCCGAGGCTGCCGCGACCGCGAAGAGCAGCCTCCATCTCTATGAGGACATCGCAGGCGCTGTGGCCACGGCCAACCTGGTTATCGAAGCGGTACCCGAGGACATGGGCCTCAAGGTCCGCACCTTCCAGGAGGTGGTCCGTCACTGCCCCGAGGAGGCGCTCCTCGCCACGAACACGTCGGCTCTCTCGATCACCGAGATGGCCGCCGGCTCCGGCCGGCCCGACCGCTTCGGCGGCATGCACTTCTTCAACCCGGTCCACGTGATGAAGCTGATCGAGCTGGTGCGCGGGCTGGAGACCTCCGAGGCGACCCTCGCGACGATGCGCCGCGTCGGCGAGCGCATGGGTAAGGAGGTCGTGCTGGTCAACGAGGCCCCCGGGTTCGTCACCTCGCGGATCAACGCCCTGATCGGCAATGAGGCCTTTCGCATGCTCCAGGAGGGGGTGGCGAGCGCCGAGGACATCGACAAGGCGCTCAAGCTGGGACTGAACCATCCCATGGGGCCGTTCGAGATGGTCGACCTCGTGGGGCTGGACGTGCGCCTGGCCATCCTGGAGTTCCTGCACAAGACGCTGGGCGAGGCCTTCCGCCCGAACCAGCTCCTGGTGCAGCATGTGCGGGCCGGCCGGCTCGGCCGCAAGGTCGGGCGCGGTGTCTACACCTACAACGAACAGGGAGAGAGGATCGGATGAGCGCCGACAGCCAGAACCCGGACGACCTGACCGGACGCGTCGCCCTGATCACCGGCGGCAGTAGCGGCCTCGGCTTCGCCGCCGCCAAGGCTCTCGCCCGCCGGGGAGCCCGCATCGTGCTCTCCAGCCGCGGCGGCGACAAGCTGGAGGCCGCCCGGACCCGGCTGGCCGCCACGGGCGCGGACGTGACCGCCATTGCTGCGGACGTCCGCGAATTGGCGTCGCTCGAGAGCCTCGTCGAGGAGACGACCCGCCGGGTCGGACCGATCGACATCCTGGTCCCCAACGGCGGCGGACCGCCGGCCAAGCCGGCCGCGGAGATCACGGAAGAAGACTGGGCCGCCGCCCTTCCTCTGATCTTCCTCTTCATCCCCCGCCTCTGCCGGCTGGTGCTGCCCGGCATGCGCGAGCGCCGCTGGGGCCGGATCGTAGCCATCAACTCGATCTCGTCGCGGCAGCCGATCCCGAATCTGTCGATCTCGAACGCCCTGCGGCCGGCGGTCCTCGGCTATCTCAAGACCCTGTCGCAGGAGGTGGCGCCCGACGGCGTCACGGTCAACGCCGTGCTCCCCGGCTACACCTTGACCGAGCGGCAGGACGAGCTCGCCGCCGCGGCCTCGGCCCGCACCGGCAAATCCCGCGAGGAGATCTTCTCCAACTGGGCAGCCATTACCGCCATCGGCCGGATGGCCCGGCCCGAGGAGATCGGTGAGGTGGTCGCCTTCCTCTGTACTCCGGCGGCCTCGTACCTGACCGGGCAGGCGATCACGGTGGATGGGGGGTATGTGAAGGGGCTGATGTAGGCCCCCTCCCCTGCCCCTCCCCCGCGAAGCGGGAGAGGGGAAAAGCAGAAAATCGGGATTGGGCGGGGGCGCCCTCTCCCGCTCGGGGTGGGGGGCTGGTGGTCGCGCGGGGGAGGGTCGGGGAGGGGGTCTTAATCTGCTTCGTCCGGCTCCTCTCGCTCGCTGACCGGCACCCGCCAGCTTACGCGGAAAGTGCTTCCCGACTCCTCGAAGGCCAGATCCTGCCATCCGAAGAGGAAGGCCAGGCGCTCGAGGATGCGGAGGCCGCCGTATGACTCGCCCCGCTGCCGCGAGACGCTTCCGTCCCGCACCTCGTTCTCAGCCTCGACCAGCAGCTCCCGGCGCCCTCGATCCAGGTGCAGGGTGAGGCGGGGGACGGAGCCTGGACGGCTGTGCCGGATGGCATTGACCAGCACCTCTTCCAGGAACAGGCCGAAGCCGCCCCGCACGGGCAGCGGGAACCAGTAGCGGGAGGGCCAGTCGCAGGAAATCTGTAGAGGCGGGCCTCCGTGCCTGCCGGACAGGGCGCCGTTGTCCCAGTGCAGGCTGGAACGCAGCTCGGGGTCCGTGGCGGCCAGGGCGAGGACGCGCTCCAGGGCGGCGAGGGTCTCTCGGGCATGGGATGACTCGATGGCGCAGGCCGGAGGCAGCGGTGGCTCTGCGTCCCAGTGGTCGAGGAGCCAGGCGGTGACCCGGATCCTCCGTTCGACATAGCCGGCGAGCCAGGTGACGAGCTCCCCCTCACCGCCGCGGGTGAGGGCATGGGAGAGCACCCGCACCAGGGTGTCGACCCCGTGGCTCAAGAGCCCGGCGAGGCGCCGCCGCTCCTCTTCACGGGTTTCGCGGACCAGATCGTCGGTCAGCAGGGCCAGGTCGTCCTCCGGCTCCAGGAGGAAAAGGATGCCCAGCCGGTGCCGCTCGTCGGCCTGCAGGGCCTCGATCGGCGCGGTCACCGCCACGGACCGCACCACGGCATAGCGGGTCTCCAGCTCGCCGGACTCGCCGCGCACCCGGAGAGGGAGCCCATAAGCCCGCCGCGCGTCCGGTGCGGCCACCTGCATCCGCTCGTAGTGTCGGCGCGCCCGCTCGTCGCCGGCCACCATGTCGGCGATCCGCACCCCGGCCTCGATCCCCAGGCGGCGGGCCGCGTCGTTGCCGAACGCCACCACGTCCGAGTTCGGATCGACCACCAGGAGCGGCACCTGCATGGTGTTGAGGAGGCTCTGCTTCTCGGCCAGCTCGCGCTCGGCCTTGACCTGCGCCTGCTCGGCCCGCCGGCGGTAGAGCTCGAAGCCGCCCAGCGACAGGGCCATGGGCAGCAGGAGCAGCGCCAACGACAAAACCGGGAAGTCCGCGCCGGTCTTCGGAAAGAGGATGACGAGCCAGTTCCGGGCCGAGACCTGAAGGGCCGCGACCGCACCCTGCCCCTCCACGAGGCTGTGTTGGACAGACCCGGGGGTCACGAACAACCCCTCCCGCCGCTCGCGCTCGGCCGCGGCGGCGACCGCGCGGCCCAGAGCCCGATCGCGGGAGGAGGGCAGTGCAGCCAGCAGATCGCTCCACGGCCGCCAGCGTTCCTCCGGCGGCGGCGGCAGGGCGACGACCTCGGCCACCAGGGGCGGACCGATCTGGCGGGCGAAGGCCTGCCAGTCGATGTCGAACGTCAGGTCCGTTGCCAGGACACCGGCGGTCCCGGAGGCAGGGTCGCGCCAGGGCACGGTGATCGTGGCCACGACCCCCTGCCCGCCGAGGTCCAGATAGAGGCCCGAGTAGTAGACCTGCCCTTGCGGCCGGTTGTCATCGAACTGGAAGAAGAACTCGTTGGAGACGAAGTTGGGAAGCTGCGGCAGCTTGCGGAGCTCCCGCCCCTCGTCCAGGGCCACCCGACGGCGCGCCGCGGGGTCCGGCGCCAGCTCGCCCAGGGGCATCGTGACCAGGGTCCCGTCTTCCGACAGGCCATAGACGCGCACCACCCGCGGCGGCACCGCTCCGGGCGTCGCGGGCAGGGGACGGGCGGCCAAAGAGGCGCCGAGCCGCTCGGCGAGCTGCAGCAGGTGCGGCCCCACCGAGGTCAGGAAGCGATTCGAGGCGTTCGCCGGATCGGTCAGATCCGCCTCGTCGAGCGCCTTGCGGCGCGTGACCACCAGCCAATAGCCGTCCAGCTCGACGAAGCGCTGCACCCGGAACTGGAGCGGCGACCGGGCCGCTCCGCTCATGTCACCCAGGGCAGCGCCCGGAAGCAGGCGAGGGACGGAGTGGGACGGCGCCGGCTTCACCGGGCTCGCCAGGAGGTCACGCATCCCGGCGAGCGACGGAGGCACCGAACGCCGGTCCTGCCAGTCGGCGATCTCGCCCCAGAGACGGGCCCGCTCAAGATCGGGGATCTGCCCACGGTAGCGCTTGAGGGCCAGGTGGAGCCAGGCGCTCACGCCGGGCGTCTCGGTCGGCCGCGCCGGCGTCTTGTCCTGGACCAGCTCGAAGAGGGCCGCCGCCTGCTCCTGGCCGACCCGCCGGTGCCACTCACGGCGGATGGAATGCGCCGCGGCCAGCGCGAGCCCGAGGAACAGGACAGCTCCCAGGTACAGGAGGCGCGGCGGCCGGCGGCCGGGTGTGGGATCGGGCGAGGAGATCATCGACGCTGCGTCCAGGTAGAGTACCCCCATGGACCGGGCCGACGCCACCCCATGAAGCACCGGACCGTCGCCGCCTGGGAGGTCTTCGGGGTCGAGCCGGAGCTCGCGTATGACGTCTGTTTCCACACGCTGGCGCTGCTTCCGGATCCACGAGAGCTGAGCGAGCACGGTGCGCCGCCGGAGGTGGTTCAGAAGGCGAGGACGCTCAAGGAACAGCGCTTCGTCCGCGAAGAGGACCGGCCGCGCCGCTTCGTCCTCGACAATACCGACGGGCTCGTCACTTCCCGGCTGGAGATGGAATTCGCCGCCGATTTCCACGGGACCTGGGTGACACAGCGTTTCTCCATTCATCCTCACGGCTTCCTGGCGCGGCTCCTCACGGCGATCCCGCGGCGCAGGCTTTGGCGGCTCCGGGGCGCCATGCAGGAACAGCTCAGATCTCTGCAGTCCCGCAGTGAGGAGAGGGGCTTTCTGATCAGCGTGCACTCCCCTCCCCAGGAGGAGCAGCAACGGCGGCTCCGGATCCGGAGTGAGCAGCTCCTGGCCGGCTTCGCCTACTTCGAGATCCTGTTCGGGGATGGTCAGGATTCTTCTGTGGTACGAGACGTCCCGCGGAGCCTCTACGAGAATGCCAGATTCCATCTCAGCCTGACCGGCATCACGCCAGAAGACGAGGTCCTGCGGCGCATCGTCGAAGACAGGATTCATCCTGCTTTCGAGCGGCGCCTGATGACCGGCGACGGCGCCAGCCTCTCCTTTTTCGTCGACGCATTTTCCTACTACATGGCCTGGGCGAAGCGCCTGTTCCCCATCGACAAGGATGGCCTGTTAGCCCTTGACGCCATTGCGCGTGGCGACCGCGAGACCATGGGCAAGCAGGTCTTGGAAAGCCTCGGCCCGCCGGAAGAGGCGGAGCTCGCGCGGTTGCAGGAGAAAACGGAGCTGAAGCCGGAACATCTGCTCGCTCCCTTCGCCAGGTGGCTTCAGAAGCGGCAGGGAGCACCGGTGGCTTTCGTCAGGAAGAAAAGCTCGCCGCCGGCAGCGCGTCCGGTGCGGGCGACCGCGCGCCGCCCTTCCTCCAGGCGCGTTGCTGAAGCGGAACGCCACTATGCCCGGGGTCGTGCCCTGATCAAAGAGGCTCCACCCGGCGATCGAGCCCAGGCCGAGCAGGCTCTGGCCGCGTTCGACGCAGCCGCGGCGCTGCTGACGCGCGCCGATGGCCTTCCCTGGGGCCACCTCCAGATGCATCGTGCGCTGACCCTGATGGCGCAGAGCCGGACAAGTCAGCGCGCGCAGGACGTCGAGGCGGCGATCGCCGCCTGTAACGAGGCGCTGACGGTGTTCACGCGCCACGAGCATCCGCACCGGCACGGGCTGGCGAAAATCGATCGCGGCCGGATGATGGCGTCGCGGGTCCTCGGGCCTCTGCGCTCCAATCTCGAAGGTGCCATCGCTGACTTTCAGGATGCCGCCAGCGTGCTGACCGACCACCCTCGTGACTGGGCCGATGCGCAGGTCGCGCTGGCCCGTGTTCTGGTGAGGCGGCCCGGCTACCGCCTCTCCACCAACGTCGAGGAGGCGATCGCCGCGGCGCAGCGAGCTCTGACAGTGCTCGATCCCGAGGCAACGCCGGTGGAATGGGCACACGCCAAGGTGGCTCTCGGCAATGCATTCGCGGCGCGGTCCGTGGATGATCCGGAGAAGAACCTCGAGGCATCCATCGAGCACCTCCAGGCAGCCCTCGCCGTCTTTGATCGGCAGGACGATCCGGGTCTCCGCGGGTCGGTCCGCCTCGACCTCGCGGCTTCCTTTCTCGATCGCATCGCAGGCCCGCCGGCGGATAACGTTGACAAAGCTATCGCCTTGCTCGAAGAGGCCGTGTCCCTGGGCCGCGCCGTCAGCGACCCCAGCGGTATGGGCCATGTGTGGATGAGCCTCGGGAACGCCTACATGGCTCGCCGCCGGGGTGAGCCCAAAACCAATTTCGCCTCGGCCATGGAGGCCTTCAGGAAGGCCGCGGAGGGTCTACGGCGTGAGGATGACCGTCAGCTCTGGGCAATCCTGCAGGAGAACCTCGGTCATGCCTGGCTGAGGTCGCCGGAGGGTCATTCGGACGAGACCCTACGGCTCGCGATTGCTGCCTTCGAAGATGCTCTTCAGATTCTTACTCCCCTCGACGATCCCCGCTCCTGGGTTCTCACGCAGGCGGGCCTGGGAAGCGCCTATAGCCGGTTACCTGAAAGCCTCCCGCCGCCGGAACAATTTGTGGGCAATCTCGACAAAGCCATT
Organism: uncultured Holophagales bacterium; assembly: GCA_963842525.1. Taxonomy (GTDB): domain Bacteria; phylum Acidobacteriota; class Thermoanaerobaculia; order Multivoradales; family UBA5704; genus UBA5704. The sequence continues at coordinate 53,193 of CAWJGT010000003.1, read as the reverse complement.
GCTGCCTACGACGCCGCCTTGACGCGGGCGCACCGGGAGGCGGACCCCTGGAAGTGGGCCGGCCTGCACAAGAACCGCGCTGTCGCCTACGGGAAGCTTCGACTACTCGGGGAGCAGATCGAAATCGGCTCGTCCTTCATGGAATCGATCGACGAGGAATCCCGGGCCAGCATGGAGAAAGCCTTGGAGGTCTTCACCCTGGAGCGGGCTCCCCGAGAGCACGTGACCGGGGCCCTGACCCTGGGCATGGTGCACCTGCGGAGACAGGAATGGCAGGCCGCCGAGGCTGCCTTCGTTTCGGTGCTGCGTGCCGCCGACCTTCTGGTGGGCGGTATCGAGGTCCACGACGCGGAAGCCCTGGATACCTTGAGATCCCTCGGGAGGCTGGCGGCGGACATCCCGGTGCCCTCGCTCCGGCTCGGCGATGCGAGGCGGGCTCTCGCTCTCTGGGAATCGAGCCGGGCACGCCTGCTGGCCAAGGCTCTGCACCTGGAGACCCTCGGCCTCTCCGCGGCCGAGCGGCACGAGCTGCAGGAGGCCAAGAACGAGGTGAGCGGGCTCGAGCACGCGCTCAGCGCCGGAGGCCGGATCGAGGACCGGCAGGCTCTCCTCGAACGGTTGGCGCAGCGACGGCGCCGCATGAAGGAGATCGTGGACCCTTACCGCCCACCGGGAGAGATGGGGCCGAAGGACATCGAGGATCTGGTGGCCGCCTGCACGCGGGACGGCATCGTAATTGTGGCACCGATCCTCACCGAGGCAGGAAGCTGGGTCCTCCTCGGTCTTGAGGAGAACGGGCGGGCCGGAATCCGCATCGTCGATCTGGAGCTAGAGGAAGAAGGAGGCAAGCTCCTGGAGGAGGCTCTCCAGTGGTGGCTCGACGAGGCAGCCCGGAGAAGCTCTCGATCGCGACATCTGCTCGTGCTCTGGGACATGGGCGCCGAGCCATGGGAACAGATGCAGCGGGAAGCTCGGAGCGAAGCTCTGGCATCTCTTCGCCGGCCGCCTCGTCGAGCACCTCGACGCCGCAGGGATCCCTCGAGGAGCCAGGCTCGTCCTCCTGCCTCACGGCGGCCTCGGTCTTCTCCCCCTCGGGCTGGCCTGCGACCCGGCGACTGGGGAGGCGCTGGCCGATTGCTACGAGCTGAGCTACGCACCCAGCTTGACCGCTATGGCCCGAGCCCGCGAGCGAGCGGTGGAGGCCGGAGCGAGACCGGCCCAGGCCGCGGTGATCGAGGCTGACAGTGTAGGCAACCTCATCGCCTCCAAGCCCGAGGCCACTCTCGTCCAAAGCTGGTTCTCCGCGGAAGATCCTCTTACTCTGGCGGAAGTGCGCACCCCGGCCCAAGCTCTCGCTCTTCTTGCCGGTAAAGACCTGTGGCACTTCGCCACCCACGGCGAATTTGATCAGGACGACCCGACCCGCTCCCGCCTGGCGCTCTCAGCCAGCGAGACCTTGACGTTGGCCGATCTCCTCCAGGCGAAGGCTTTGGGGAATCCGCGGCTGGCGGTGCTCTCGGCCTGCAGCACGGGCGTCTACGACACCCACCACGCCCCACTCGAATTCACAGGCCTGGCAGCCGGCTTCCTCCAGGCGGGGGCTGCCGGCGTGATCGCCAGCCTCTGGCCGGTCGACGACGTTCCAACCATGCTGTGCATCGGCCGGTTCTACGATTTTTTCCTGGGTGAGGGCCTGCGCCCCGGTGCCGCCCTGCGACAAGCCCAGCAGTGGTTGAGGAGCGCGAGCTTGCCGGTGATTCAGGAGAAGCTACGGGCGTGGCTCGCCGAGGGCCGCATCAGCAAGGACGGAATCGCAGCCTTGAGCGATTTCCTGGAGCGGGTCTCCGGGGAAAAGGCTGATCCTGTCTACTCCCATCCCGTTTTCTGGAGTGCGTTCGTCCACTATGGCGCCTGAAGCCATGCTTCTCTCCCGCCGCCCGATCGTGGTCGTGGAGGACCACCTCTTCCACATCACCGAGCTGCTCCACGCGCTGGCCGCGGGAGCGCCGGAGGTGCTCCCCCACCTGGGCGTGCTCTGCCTGGAGCGGCCCGGCCCGGACACGACGGCCACGGTCGAGCGCTGGCTCTCCGCCCATCCGGGGCTGCGGGTGGCCGCGGCAATCCCTCCAACACTGCCGGAGCCTTCGTCAGGAGGGCGAATCACGCTCGATCCGCAGGTCTTTTCGGCCTCCCGCGCCTTCTGCCGGACCCTCGCGGGCCTGCTGCGGCCGGGCGGCCTCCTCCTCCAGGACGTCCAGCTCGCGACCCTCTCCTTCCTGTCCGCCGAGCGCTGGTGGGAGTCGATCGACCTGGCCGCCACGGTCCGCGGGATGTTCCCCACGCGCCCGCCGGTCTGCCGGTTCTTCTCCAACAAGCGGGGCTACGAGGCCACCTTCGGCCGCGACCTGGCCGAGGCCGGCTTCGATCCGCGCGACGTGCTCGAGAAGGGCGATCTCGCGCAGGTCGTGGTCCCCACGCTCCGCTCCTTCCTCGAACGGAGATTCCCCTGGTCGCTCGAAGCCGTCGAGGGGGCCCGGCGCCTCGCTCCCGCCGCGGTCGGGTCGACGGAGCAGGACCGGCAGGAGGTCGAAATGGAGATGGACCTCGTCGTCTGGCTTGCCGCAGACGGGGGCGTCGAGCTTGGAGGCCGGACCGTCGCAAGCGATCGCCGCCTGCGCCTGCGCGCGGAAAGCCAGGAGGGAGAGACCTGGCGCCGGCTGATCGCCGACCGGCTCGGGGACGGCCCGGGGGGCTCAGGCATCCCGGTGGTCGACATCGGCGAGCGCATTGCTCCGGAAGGAGCCCTGCGCGCCGAGCTGACCAACCTCGCCGCCCGGCACCTCCACCTGCTGCGCAGCCGGCTCGCCGATCCCGGAGCGATCGTCACCGCCCGGCACGCCTACCGGCTGCGCGATGAGCTGCGGGTGGGGCGGGCGGTGCCTCACCCCCTGTCCCCCTCTCCCATCGCCCCCCCACCGACCGGGAGAGGGGGGACGTAGATCAGGCGTCCGTGCCGATCTATGGCCGAAGACGGCTTCAGACAACTCAACTGAACGAACAGCATTGGGTCTCGCGGACCGGCCTCATCTAGGTCCCCCCTCTCCCGGGGGCAGGGGGGGCGATGGGAGAGGGGGACAGGGGGTGAGGACCTCCCGCCACCTCCCCATAATCTCCGGAGGTCCCCGGAGGTGCCGGCATAGAGCCCCTCCCGTCCTCTCTCCTACCCTCCTCTCAGACCTGAACGAGGAGGACGACCATGCCTCATTCTCTCTTTACCCGCAAGCCGCTCGACGTGCTGCTGGCCGAGCTCAAGGGCGAGAGCCGCCTGCGCCGTGTGCTCGGCCCTGTCCAGCTCACCAGCCTGGGGGTCGGCGCCATCATCGGCACCGGCATCTTCGTGACCACCGGTGCCATTGCCAAGGAGGTCGCCGGCCCGGCCCTGATGCTGTCCTATGTGGTGGCCGGGCTCGCCTGCGTCTTCGCGGCGCTCTGCTATGCCGAGTTCGCCTCGATGGTGCCGGTGGCCGGCTCGGCCTACACCTATGCCTATGCCACCCTTGGCGAGCTCTTCGCCTGGATCATCGGCTGGGACCTGGTCCTCGAATACGCGGTCGGTTCCGCCACGGTGGCGAGCGGCTGGTCCGGCTACTTCCAGAGCGTGCTCCGCTCCTTCGGGCTGGCCATGCCTCCGGCGCTCGCCGGCCCTCCCATCGCCTACGACGCCGAGATCGGACGGCTGGTCCCCACGGGAGCGGTGATCAACCTGCCGGCGCTCTTCATCGTGGCGATCGTGACGGTCATCCTGATCGTCGGCATCCGCGAGAGCGCGGGGCTGAACGCCGTGATGGTGGCGATCAAGGTCGTCGCCGTGCTGTTCGTCATCGTTGTCGGCGCCTTCTACGTCAACCCCGCCAACTGGCATCCCTTCGCGCCCTACGGCCTTACGGGCCTGAGCGCCTTCGGCCATACGCTCCTCGGACAGGCCGACCCCGGCGGCCGGCCGCTCGGCATGATGGCCGGTGCGGCCCTCGCGTTCTTCGCTTATCTGGGCTTCGATTCGGTCTCCACCCACGCCGAGGAGGCCAAGAGACCGCAACGGGATGTGCCGATCGGCATCCTTACCTCGCTCGTCCTCTGCACCGTCCTTTACCTCGGCGTGGTGGCGGTGCTCACCGGCATGGTCCCGTACACTGAGCTCGACGTGGCGGCGCCGGTGGCCGAGGCCTTCGAACGGGTTGGCCTCGGCTGGGCGCATCTGCTCCTGGCCGTGGCCGCCGTGGCCGGGATCACCTCGGTGCTCCTGGTCATGATGCTCAGCCAGCCGCGCGTGCTCCTGGCCATGGCGCGCGACGGGCTGCTCCCCGCGAGCTTCTTCGGCGACGTCCACCCCCGCTTCCGCACGCCCTGGAAGTCGACGATCGCCACCGGCCTGTTCGTGGCGACGCTGGCCGGGCTGCTGCCGATCCAGGTGCTTCTCTCGCTGGTGAGCATGGGGACGCTGCTCGCCTTCGTCATCGTCTGCGCGGCGGTCCTCGTCATGCGCCGCACCCATCCGGAGGCCGAGCGCCCCTTCCGGGCGCCGCTGGTGCCGCTGGTGCCCATCCTGGGCATCGGCACCTGCCTGCTCCTGATGTTCTCCCTTCCTTCGGAGAACTGGCTGCGGCTCCTGGTCTGGCTGGCGCTCGGCCTGGTGATCTATTTCGCCTACGGCCGGCGGCACAGCTCCATCACCGCTCTCTCCAGCCTGCGAACCAGCTCGGGAAGCGCGGACGAATCCACCGAGCAGTGAGCGATGCGCAGATAGCGCGCGTCGATCGAGATCAGCCCGGTGTCGTGATGGTCCAGGAGGTGGCGGCGCACGGCCTCGGCGGTCAGGCCGAGCCGCTCGGGCAGCTCGACGAGAGCGAAGCAGCCCGAGTTAAAGGGGAGCACGGTCAGGAGCTTGGGATCGGTCTCCGCCAGGGCTCCCTGAAGGGCCCGGTACCGACTCTCCAGGAGGGCTCGGACCGCTTCCACCTCCGCTTCGATCCCCTCCTTGCGCAGCGCCTGGAGGAGGACGACCTGGCTCGACGTGATCGGCGAGCCCACGCTGGAGCGCACGAGCATCTTGACCTTGCTCTCCAGCGCCCGGGCGGCTCCTGAATCGGGATCCACCGCGAAGGTCAGGAAGCCCACCCGGCCGCCGAAGAAGGAGAACTCCTTGGTCGCCCCATCGACTTTGACCGGGACGAGGCTCGGATGCGCGCCCGCGAGGTCCCAGAAGAGCGAGGCGCGCGGGATCTCGGTCTCATAGACCAGCCCGGCATAGGCGTCGTCGCAGATCACCACCAGGGGCCGCCGCTCTGCCATGGCGACCAGGGAGGCGCAGACCTCGCGCCGTTCGTCGACCGTCAGCGAGTACCCGCCGGGGTTCGAGGGGAGGTTGAGGATCGTCACCGCGGGCTCGCCGTCCGGCAGGTCCGCCAGAGCCTCGGCCGTGGCGTGGCAGTTGTAGCGGCCGTCCACATAGGCAGGCGCGGTCCGCACCTCCGCGCCGGTGCGCACGGCAAAGGCCTGGCGATAGTTTCCCCAGAAAGGCCGTGGAATGGCGACTGCCCGTCCCTCGCCGCCGAAGAGGTCGGCCAGGATCGACAGTCCGTGGCTCAAGCCGACTGTCACCAATGGCAGGCTGGAGGGAACCTCTCTCAGAAGATCGCGCCGCTGCCATGCGCGCCACCGGTGCCGGACCTCGGGCAGCCCTTCGATCGGCGAATAGAGCAGGGCCTGGCTGAGGTCCGCGGCCGAGAGCCCTGAAAAGGCCTGGGCGAGAGCTGGCGGCGGGACAGCACCGCCCCGCCCGTCGGTGATCTGGCCGATGGTGCCGTTGATCTCCTTGCCCCGCGCTTCGGCGCTCTGGGCAGGCACGTCCGGCGGAAAGTAGGCGCGCCGCCCGAGAGGCGAGAGCGCGCGGAAGAGGGCCGGCGCATCTTCCTCCAGGAGGGCATTTGTTTCGTGCTGCGGGCCTCGCATGGGGGCGGAGTATACGGCCTGCCGGCCATTTGGCGATCGAGGGGATCTCCTGTACTTTGGTCCCCTCATGTCCAGAGCCAGAGCCCTATTGATGCCGATCCTCCTCGTCCTGGCGATCTCAGGTCTTGTCCCTGCCCACGGAGCCGCGATGCCCGAACCGATCTCCTACACCGTGCGCTTCTCCGAGCCCTGGACCCACTACATCGACGTCGAGGCGCTGCTCCCGACCGACGGACGCCCCGAGGTCGAGCTGATGATGGCCACCTGGACGCCGGGCTCCTACATGATCCGGGAGTTCTCCCGGAACCTGGAGGAGGTCTCGGCCACCAACGAAGCCGGCGAGCCGCTGTCCCTCGACAAGTCGACCAAGAACCGCTGGAAGGTGGAGACCCGCGGCCTCCCCCGCGTCCGTGTGCGCTATCGGGTCTACTCGCGCGAGATGACGGTGCGGACCAACTTCGTGGACCAGGACTTCGCGATCGTCAACGGCGCGCCGACCTTCCTGACCCTGGCAGATGGCAAGAACCGGCCTCACGACGTCCAGGTCGTCCTGCCCGCCGCCTGGAAGGTGGCGGTGAGCCCCCTCGCCGAGCCGGTCGAGGACGGCGGCACGCTCCGCTTCCGGGCGGAGGACTTCGACACGCTGGTCGACTCGCCGCTCTACGCCGGCAACGCCCGGCTCTACCGCTTCGAGGTCGCCGGCCGCCCCCATCTGCTGGTCAACGAGGGCGAAGGCACCATCTGGGACGGCCCGCGCTCGGCCGCGGACACCGAGCGGATCGTGCGCGAGCAGGTCGCCCTCTGGGGCAGTCCCCCCTACCCGCGCTACGTCTTCTTCAACATGATCACCGAGGCCGGCGGCGGCCTCGAGCACAAGGACTCGACCGTCCTGATGACCAGCCGCTGGAAAGCGCGCACCCGCGAAGGGTACGTGGACTGGCTCGAGCTGGTGAGCCACGAGCTCTTCCACGCCTGGAACGTCAAGCGCCTCCGCCCGGTCGCCCTCGGGCCCTTCGACTACGAGCAGGAGGTCTACACCCGCGACCTCTGGACCGCCGAGGGCCTGACCTCCTACTACTGTGACCTGCTGGTCCATCGCGCCGGCCTCTCGACGCGCAAGGAATACCTGAAGCACCTCAGCAAGCAGATCGAAGAGCTGCAGACCGCGCCGGGACGGCAGGTCCAGTCGCTCGCGGACTCATCCTTCGACGCCTGGATCAAGTACTACCGGAAGGACGAGAACAGCCTCAACACGGGGATCAGCTACTACACCAAGGGCGCGATCGTCGGCTTCCTCCTCGACGTAAAGATCCGTCGCGCCACCAACGGCCGGGCCAGCCTGGACGACGTGATGCGCCGGCTCTGGCAAAGATTTTCAGGAGAGCATGGATTTGAGGGCGCCGAATTCCGCGCCGCCGCCGAGGAGGTGGCGGGGATCGACCTCGACCCCTGGTTCGATCAGGTGCTCGAAGGGACCGGCGAGCTCGACTATTCCGAAGCCCTGTCCTGGCTCGGCCTGCACTTCACCGAGAGCGAGAAGGACAAGGACAACGGCGACAAGCCCAAGGAACCCGCCGGCTGGCTGGGGATCGACACCGAAGTCCAGGGAGGACGCCTGATGGTCACCCAGCTCCGCCGCGACACCCCCGGCTACGCAGCCGGCCTCAACTACGGCGACGAGATCCTGGCGCTCGACGACTACCGCATCCCACCCGAAGTCTGGAAAGACCGCCTCAAAGCCTACCGCCCCGGGCAGAAAGCCACCCTCCTCATCGCCCGCCGCGAGCGCATCCTCCACCTCCCCATCACCTTCGGCGAAGAGCCGCGCCTCAAATGGAAGCTGGAGCCGGACCCCGTGGCCACGGCCGAGCAGAAGGGGCACCTGGAGGCCTGGATGCGGCCGGCCGGCACGGCGCCGGCCGCCCAGGAAAAGAAGCTCACCGCATTCGACCTCAGTTCAACGTCTCGACCGCTCCCACCGTGCACTTGAGCGGTCGATCCTTGTCCAGGAGATCTTTGCTGTCGACCGGCAAGATCGCGCAGCTCACCCAATCTCCCGCCTCGACCGCCGCACCGGCCGCGCTCGGGCGGGGGTAGGGGAAGTCGAGCGGACCGAACGGGGTTGAGGCGGGGAAGCTGCCGCCGGTCAGGATCTGGATGTCGGGTTTTCCTTTGTCGATCACGAGACAGGTCGGATTGCCGAAGAGCCCGCCCCACTGGAGGTTGAACCCTCCCGCGTTGAGCTCACCGTCGTGGATCTGCCCCAACTGCCCGCCGCACGTCTGGTCGGTGAGCTCGCCGTCGATCAGCGTACTGGTCAGCTCCACCTTGCCATCACTGTCGACCAAGAGCTCTTCCCGGCCCGAGTTCGAAGCCAGCGTGCTCGCGATGATCTCCACCTCGGCCTTTCCGACCACCGAGATTCCGGCACCGAGACAGACCTCCATGTCCGAGCAGGGAATACCTTCGCCGTCGATCTTCATCGCGTCCTTCGCGGTCGTTGTATTTTTGAACACCGCCGAGTTGACCACGGTGCTCTTCTTCGTCGAGTTTCCAAAGAACTGGATCCCCGCGCCGCCGAAGCCCCCCTTGACGACGTTCTGCCAGATCACGACGCGGTCGAGGACGGTCTCCCCCTGGCTGAAGATGCCGCCGCCGCCACCGCCGAGCGTCGAACCGAAGCCCGCGCTGTTGAGGTGGAACAGGGACTGTTTCACATTGGCAGAGCCGCTCGCCCCGATGTACAGTCCGCCGCCGTTGCTGTCGCCAAACGTGTGGTTGGCGTAGAAATGCGAGTGGAGGATCTCGGTGCTGCACTGGGTGTGAAGGCCACCGCCACCGGTGAAGATCGCGCCCCGGCCGCCGCTCGCGATGTTGAGCCCGAAGTAGCTTCGCTTCACGGTCAAGGCCCCTGTTCCGCAGTAGACCGCGCCGCCGCCAAAACCGGCGACGTTGTCCTCGAACCAGGAGTCCTCGATCGTCACGATCCCCGAGGCTTTGACAGCACCGCCGCCCTGCCCCGAAGTGTTGAGCCCGAAATAGGAATTCTTGATCGTGAGCTTGCCGCCGCCCGCCGAGATCGCTCCGCCTTCCGAGCCCGCCTGGTTCTCGGTGAAGGTGCAGTTGTCGATCGTCACGTCGGCGTCACCGCCGTTGATCAGAATCGCGCCTCCGCTTCCCGAGGTCGAGCCCTGGTGGAAGTCGATATCCTTGATCGTGATCTTGAAGGAGCTGGCGAGCACGAAGATCGGAGAGCCGGCCGCGTTGCTCAACGTGGCCGGCCCCTGGATCGTCACGCTCGAGCTCAGCGAGATCGAGCCGAGCGGTAATTTGATCACCGTCCCGGGCGGGACCGCGCCCGCGTCGAACACGATTGTGTCGGCGCCATTCCCAGGCGTGCACCCCTTGTTGGACTGATTAGGATTGTCCTCGAACGCCGACTGCACCGCTTCGCGCAGGGTGCAGGTCATGTCCTGTGTGTTGTTGTCGTCGGCCGGAGCCTCGACCGTGATGACCGCCGCACCCACCGGCACGGCGGCAACCCAGACCGCGAGCATCGCACATCCCATCCATCGATTCCTCGTCGTCTTCATGGCCATCCCTTTCTGCCTCGCCCACAGGAGAGGCGACTCGCTCCACTACAGGCTCAGACGACGGGAAGCAGGGAAGGTATTAGATCCCCGGCAGTGCGTGCGATAGTCGGCGTCCTGGTCCCACTTCCCGGCGGACCGGCTGCGGCAACCCGCGTCCGCGTCCCGAGAAGTACGCGGGAATGAGGTGCCCTCGTTCCGAATGAGGTGACAGCGGGTATGCCCGTGCATCTCGCAGAAGAACACCACGATCATTGCTGACCGCAGGCCCTCCCCAGGCACATTTTGAACCTAGGACGCGGCTGCTTCACAGACATGGCATTGGCTCGGATCCACGATCCACCCTTCCAGGGGATCGCAGTCTTCCGGGATGCCGAAACCGCTGTCTGCCCTATGTCGGGGTGGGCTTAGGCCGGACGGAGCCCTCGCTCCACTTCGGGCAGGCGTAGCCCAGTTGACAACGCCGCGGCATCTTTTCCCGAGCAGGCGCGGTTACGCATCTACCGCGCTACACAGCCGGCTCTGAGGCAAATAGAGCTCGCGGCGGCGCCGAGCGACATCTGTTCTCTCCCGCTCCAGGTTGCGGTGAAGCGCGGCCAGCGGCCGGTGGGACTCGTAGAAGCTCTGGATAAGCTTAAGTTGCGGTGGATAAGCTTACGTCGCGGCGGAGAAGCTTATCTTGCGGTGAGATCGTGATACGCTACTGCTATAGCTAGACGCGGTGAATACGCTTAAGTCGCGGTGGAGATCCTTGCGTCGCGGCAGATACGCTTATCTTGCGGTGGATAAGGATACGTCGCGGTGGATATTCTTATCTCGCGGTGGATAACGCCAGACGCGGTGGATTAGCTTATGTCGCGGTGGATATCCTTACGTCGCGGTGGATAAGCTTCGCTGCGGTGGATAAGGATATGTTGCGGTGGATAAGCTTACGCCGCGGTGGATACCGAGCGCAGGAGGGTCTACCCTTCGAAGCTCCAGCGCTCTACCCGCCACTCCCCCTCGCCTGACGGCTTGCCTTCGATGGCGAAGGCTCCGATGTACTGGTCGGCGGGACGGAAGTGCTCGAAGGCCCAGCGGGCGGCGCGGCTGGCGTCTCCTTCCAGGGTGAGCATGCGCGGTGGCTCGCCCGGGGCGAGGGTGACGTCGAAGGAGTCGAGCGGCGCGGCGAGGCCTGTGCCGACGGCTTTGAGGTAGGCCTCTTTGCGCGTCCAGCAGTTGAAGAAGGCTTCCTCTTTCTGGTGCGCCGGGAGCTCCCGCAGGACGGCCCGCTCGCTCTCCGAGAAGAACCGTTCGGAGATCTGCTCGCAGTCGGGCATCGGCTTCAGGTATTCGATGTCGACGCCGATCTCGATCCCTCGCACAAAGCCGACCAGGGCCAGCTCGTCCGAGTTGGAGAGGTTGAAGCGCAGGTCGCTCTCCGCGAAGGGGGTGGAGAGGAAGGGCTTGCCCCGATCGGCGTAGCCGAAGCGGACGAGCTCGGGGCGGGTGCCGAGATAGGCGGCGAGGAGGGACCGCAGGGCACCGCGGCCCACCACGTACTGCCGGCGGTGGCGGTCGAAGCGGAAGCGATTCGCCCGCTCCCACTCGTCGGAGGAGAGCGAGCGGCCGAGGCGCTCCACGCGGTCGGCGGGAGGGTCCAGGCGGATGGACCAGATGTGGATCTCGCCCGGCGGCAGCTCCAGGACGGGTCCTCCGGAGCGCGGCGGGAAGCCGGTCACGAGGCCGGGACCGGCAGCTCGGCCATGTCGCGGGCCACGGCCTCGGTGATCAGGTCCTTGGCGCCGTGGAGGAAGAAGTGGTCCCCCGGCAGCATCCGCAGGCGGAAGCGGCCCCGCACATGGTCGCGCCAGCTCGCCAGGTCCTCGCGCGTGACTTCCTCGTCGCCGAGGCCGCCGAAGGCGGAGAGCCCGAAGTCGAAGGGTTCCTCTTCGGTGTACTCGTAGGTCTCATTGACCGCGAAGTCGGCGCGCAGCACGGGGATGAGCAGCTTCATCAGCTCGGCGTGCTGCAGGACCTCCTCCGGGGTGCCGTTGAGCTCGCGCAGTTGGGCGATGAACTCGGGCTCCGGAAGGTCGTGGATCGGCTCGTCCCGGGCCGGGAGCTGCGGCGCCCGCCGGCCGGAGACGAAGACGTGCAGTGGCAGCTTCTGGCCCCGCCGGCGCAGCTCCCGCGACAGCTCGAAGCTGATCATGCCGCCCATGCTGTGGCCGAAGAAGACGAACGGCATGTCGAGCCACGGCTGCAGGGCGTCGGCGACCGCCTGGATCAGCGGCACGGGCCGGTCGAACGCCGGCTCGCGCAGGCGGCTCTCGCGGCCCGGAAGCTGCACCGGGCAGACCTCGACGTCGGACGGCAGCGACGAGGCCCAGCCGCGATAGGCGGACGCGCCGCCCCCGGCATACGGGAAGCAGAACATGCGCAGCCGGGCACGCGGATTGACCTCGCGGTAGGCCAGCCACCGCTCGGCAGGGGAAGAGCTGGGTTTCATAGGCTTTCGAACAGCGCGGTCCGGCCGGTCAGTTGCTCTCCTGGCCCTGCTGCGGCTCCTGCTCCTGCTGCTGCTGGCGCTCGCGCTCCATCTCTTCCATCTTCTTACGCAGCGAGAGCGGCCGCATGTCGGTCCAGACTTCCTTGATGTAGTCCAGGCACTCCTGCTTCGGCCCCTGCTTGCCGACGTCGTTCCAGCCCAGGGGGTTCTCGCGGTGCGACGGCCAGATGGAATACTGCTCCTCGTGATTCATCACGACCTTGTAGATCGTAGTGTCTTCGCGGTCTTCCCAGCTCATGATGTCTCCTTGTCCCTCATCGGATGTCCGTTTCAACCCGGCCGGCGGCCGAGTGGATCTTCCCTTCTCCTAAGTGCCGGAAGTGCCCCAGGCGTGACAACGCCACCCTCTCCCCCCGCTCGGCAGGGCGCTTTAGCTTAGCATAGTGCTCGCGGCGTCAACGGCCGCGCCAGATCCGCCAGCGGTCCACCACCTCGTCGCCGCGGACCACGAAATACTCGTCGAAGCACGCCGCCGTCAGGCACGAATGGTTGGGGAGGATGCGCACACGCGTCCCCACAGGCAGAGAGGCGCTCAGGATCCCGTGCTCCTGGGACAGGGAGAGGAGCCGCACGCCGGGGCTCAGGACACCCGCGGCATAGTCGGCGAACGTCTCTCCCATCGTCGGATGCTCGGGGCGGTCCGGCCCCGTGTCCTTGGAGAGGGCCAGGGCCCCGGCGTCGACCACGCAGCGGTTGTCCCCCCGGTGGGCGCCCCGGGAGGACACCACGCTCGACACGACCGTAACGGCACAGTTGCGGACCGCGCACGAGCCGATGACCACCTGGGCGTAGTCATGGAAAACATAGTTGCCCGGCCGCGCCTCGGTGATCCCTTCCAGGCTCGCCACGGTCGACATGGCAGGGGTCGACCCCACGCTCACGCCCGGCACCTCGATCTCCTCGACCCGCAGGCGTTCGGCGAAGCCGGCCATCACCCGGCGCTCCTGCTCGGCGATGGCGGCGGCCTCCTCCCGGCTTTTGGCGTTGTAGGAATGGCCCGAATGAGTGAGAATGCCGTCGAACGTCAGCCGCGGCGAGCCGGCGATCGCCCGGGCCACCTCCACGGCCTCGGGAGCCTCGGGATCGACCCCGGCGCGGTGATAGCCGCAGTCCACCTTGATCCAGGCATGGAGTGGGATGCCGAGCCGGTCCAAGGCGGCGACGGCCTCCAGGGAATCGACCACCACCCGGAACGTCACCCGGCCGGCCAGGTCCCGCACCTCATCCAGCCGGTTGAGGATCACCGGGAACGCCCAGGTGATGTCGTTGAACCCGTGATCGGCGAAGACCCGGGCCTCGTAGAGGGTCGAGACCGTGATCCCGGAGGCCCCGAGGCCCCGCTGGCGCTCGGCCACCTCGATGCACTTGTGGGTCTTGATGTGCGGGCGCAGGGTCACGCCCAGGGACGCGGCCTTCCCGGCCATGCGCCCGAGGTTCCGCTCCAGCACGTCGAGGTCGAGCAGGAGCGCGGGCGTGGGCAGGCTGTCGAGCGAGGTCATGGCGCGGTCTCCAAGAAGCCGTTCATCATAGAGTAGGATGGCGGCAGAGCGATGACGACACCGTCCATTTCCCGGCTGGCCCCCTGCCCTCGGACCCCGAACTGCGTCTCGACCCTGGCGCCGCCCGGCTCGAAGCACATGGACCCGATCCCGTATACGGGCCCGCCGGCCGAAGCGCGGGAGCGGCTGCTCCGCGTCCTGCGCGCCATGGAGCGGACGAAGATCGTCCAGGACGAGCCGGACTACCTCCACGCCGTCTGCCGCTCGCGGGTCTTCCGCTTCCCGGACGACGTCGAATTCGCCTTCGACGACGGAGCGAAGCAGATCCACTTCCGCTCGGCAGCCCGCTATGGCGTCCGGGACTTCGGGGTCAACCGGGAGCGGATGGAGCGGATCCGCCGTGACTTCCTGGGAGCGGCCTGAGGGCTACCCTGAAGGCCCGAAGTCTGCCGAAGAGGTAGACTAAAGTGCAGGCGTAGGCCGCCCCGGCCAGAACCGATCGAGGACTGAGCCATGTCGACCAAAGCACGTTCCGTAGCCGCAGAGGAATTTGCAGACCATAGTCTCTCTCTGCTCGACGAGGTCGCGGCGACGGGAGAGACTCTCATTGTCACCCGGCAGGGCAAACCCGTCGCCAAGGTCATTCCCTTCGAGAAGCCGCGCCCCCTCCTGGGCAGTATCCTCTGGGAGAAGGACATCGTCTCTCCCACGGATGAGACCTGGGACGCCGAATCTTGATCCTTCTCGACACGCATGTCTGGGTCTGGTGGAACGCCGCCCCGGAACGCCTCTCCCCCGCCGCTCGTGTGGCGATCGCAGCCGCCGACGAGCTCGGCGTCTCGGCCATCAGTTGCTGGGAGGTGGCTATGCTGGTCTCCAAGCAGCGCCTGGCATTCGATCGCGACGTCCGGATCTGGGTCCAAGGAGCCCTGCCGGGAGACATTTTCAGGGTGCTCCCGATCACTCCCTCTATTGCGGTGACAGCAGGCACTCTCGATAGTGGATTCCACGGGGATCCTGCAGACCGGATGATCGTGGCGACCGCGATGGAATTGGGGATTACGCTGGTCACCAAGGATGATGACATCCGCTCGTCCGCGATCGTAGATACGGTCTGGTAAGGCGCGCCTATGGCCGCACGCAGTTCCTTCCCGCGTCCTTGGCCTCGTAGAGGCGGCGGTCGGCAAGGGAGACGAGGAGGTCTCCGGTGACCTGGGAGGAGAGCTCGTCGCGGGAGGCGACTCCGAAGGAGGCGGTGATGTGGACGGTCACGCCGGATTCGAGCCGCACGGGGAAGCTCTCCAGGCCCTGGCGCAGGCGCTCGGCGGCCAGCTTCGCCGCCTCCAGGTCGACCTGCGGCAGCACGGCCAGGAACTCCTCGCCGCCGTAGCGGCCGAGCAGATCGGTCGAGCGCAGGCAGCGGCGCAGCACCGCGGCCCCTTCCCGCAATACCGCGTCTCCAGCCAGATGGCCGTAGGAGTCGTTGACTTCCTTGAAGTGGTCGAAATCGCCGAGGATCACGCTCATCGGATAGCGGTAGCGGCGCGAACGGTCCAGCTCCTCGGTGAGGCGGTCGTAGATGGCCCGGTGGTTGAGCTGCCGCGTCAGGCCGTCCAGGGTGGACAGCTCGCGCAGGCGCTGCGACAGGCGGGCGTTGTCGAGGACCAGGGTCAGGGCTCCGGTCAGGTCGTCGATCAGGCTGGCCGTCGCCATGCCGAAAGGCTGCTGGTCACGGGGAAGGAGGGCGAGCACGCCGCGGGCGTCGCGCAACGACAGCGGCCACCAGCGGGTGCCCGCGAGGTCCACCGACCCCTCGCCCCGGGCGCCGCTCACCTGCACCTCGATGGGTTTCCCCGGCGGCAGGTCGAGACGGTGGACGAGCAGGTCGTGCAGCACGTCCAGGCCCACCTGACCCAGCGGCTCCTGGAGGACGATCTGCACCATGGCCGACTCGGGCTCGGCCACGGCCACGGCCAGGAACCGCGCATCCACCACCTCGCCCAGGGTCTCCAGGGCGGCGCGGCTGACCTCGTGGAAGTCGGCGGCGGCCATGCCTCGCTCGAGCAGGGTGTTGATCACCGTCGCCTGGAGGAGGCTCGCGTCGAGTTGGCGCGCCACCCGAGCCAGCACGTCCAGCGGGCCGATCTCGGTGCCCGAGGCCGCGAGGAGCGGGCCCGCGGGGCCGCCATTCGTGGGAGCGGCTGCGTCCGCCCGGGCGGACTGCCGGGCAAGGGCGCGCACGGTGGCCACCAGGTCCTGCGGGCGGTGGTCCTTGGTCAGGTAGGCGTCGGCGCCGGTGCGCAGGCTCCAGAAGCGCGATGCCGCCTCGGCGTGGCTGGTCAGGATGAGCACCGGGATGTGCGCGCAGAGGGGGTCGGCCTTGAGGAGGCGGAGCAGGGGGAAGCCGTCCATGATCGGCATCTCGAGATCGGTGATGACGACCGCCGGCCGCTCCCGCAGGGCGATGAGCGCACCTTCCGCGCCGTCGCGCGCCTCCAGGACCTCGTAGCCGGCGCCGCGCAGGGTGCGGGCGAGGATGGCCCGCGTGATCTCGCTGTCGTCGACGACCAGGATGCGGTTCAACGTCCACCCCCGAGGCGGCGCACGAGGTCCACCAGCTCGCCGGCGTCCAGTCTCTGCTTGGTCAGGTAGGCGTCGGCGCCGGCCTTGAGGCCGCGGAGGCGGTCTTCGGGCCGGTCGCGGGTCGAGACCACGATGATCGGCAGTTGCGTGAGGCCCTCCATGGCCCGGAGCTGCGCCGTCAGCTCGAAGCCGTCCATGCCCGGCATTTCGATGTCGGTGACCAGACAGTTGAACGTCTGCTCGCCGAGGAGGCCCAGGGCCTCGTCGGCGTCGCCGGCCGCCGCCACCTGGAAGCCGGCATCCTCCAGCAGCCGCCGCTCCATCTCGCGGGTCACCAGCGAGTCGTCGACCAGGAGGACCCGCAGCTTGTGGATCACGATCCGGTCGCGCCCGCCCGGCAGAGCGCGCAGGACGTCGCGCTGCGACAGCACGGTCGGCGAGAGCACCCCGACCGGCTCTCCCGACGCCAGCAGGGCGACCCCTTCGAGGAGCCGGTCGGTGGCGACCCGCCGGGTGAGGGGACGCACCAGGACCTCCTCTTCTCCCTCGACGTCGTCCACCGCCAGCGCCAGCGGCTGCCCCGAGATCACCCCTTCGAGCAGGAGCTGCTGGTCGCTCGCCGTCTGGCCGTAGAGCCGGGCGAGCGGGACGAACGGGACCAGCCGGTCCGGGAAGCGGGCGAAGCTCCGGCCGTCGCGCTCGACGACCTTGTCCGGGTCGAGCCGGGTGGCCCGCCGCACCACCGCGGAGGGGAGAGCCAGCCGGAGCTGTCCTGCCCGCACCAGCATGACCGCCTCGCCCCGGCGCGCCACCGGCACCTCGATGGTGATTGTGGTGCCCTCGCCCGGCTCGGTGTCCAGGAAGATCTCGCCACCCACACGGTTGACCACGCCGGCCACCACGTCGAGCCCGATGCCGCGGCCGGAGATCTCCGAGACCTGGCCGCGGGTGGAGAACCCCGGGGTGAAGAGGAAGCGCAGGGCCCGGTCCCGGCTCAGCCCGGAGGCGCTCGCCCGGTCCACGAGTCCGAGGGCCACCGCCCGCTCGATCACCCCGGCCACGTCGACCCCGCCTCCGTCGTCGCAGATCGACAGGCGGACCTTCGGACCCTGCGGCACGGCCCGGACCTGGAGGCGCCCGATCCGTGGCTTGCCGCTGCCCTCGCGCACGTCGGGCGGCTCGATGCCATGGTCGACGGCGTTGCGCACCAGATGGAGGAGCGCGTCCTCCAGCTCGCGGGCGATGCGGCGGTCGAGCCGCGTGTCCTCCCCCTCCAGCTCCACCTCGACCTCGCGGTGAAGGGATCGGGCCAGCTCCCGGGCATGGCGAGCGAGCACGTGCATCGCCCCGCGCAGAGGCTGGAGCTGGAGCGCCAGCATCTTCTCGAGCTGCTGCTCGCCGGCGCGGACCAGCCGCCGCTGCCCGCCCTCGAGCTCCACCGCGACCCGCCGCAGCATGGTGGAGAGGACGGCCAGCACCTGCACCGGCTGCGGCTCGCGCACGCCCTCCTCGGCGAGCCGGGCGAGGTCGTAGAGCCTCTCGACGATCTGCCGGCCGGAGAGCGCCAGGATGCGCACCTGGGTCGCCCGCTCGGCCACCGCGTCGAGGGCGGCGCTGTCCACGCGGATGTCCCCGGCGAGGGGACTGCGGGGCGCAGGCGCCGGAGCTGGAAGGGCTGCATCCGGCTCCTTCGCGGGAGGGGCGGCCGGCGGGTCCACGGCCTGCTTCGCCCGCGGCTGGCCGAGGAGGCCGAGCAGCTCGGGGTCGTGCAGCGGATCGTTGCCGTGCGAGACCGCGTCCACCATCCTGCTGAGCTGATCGACGACCCGGGTCATCAGCCCGGGCAGATCGGGAGAGCGGGTCTGGAGGACCTCTTCGGCCGCGTGGCAGAGCTCGGCGAGGGCCCCCAGCCGCAGCATGCGGCCGGCCCCTTTGAGAGTGTGCAGCTCGCGCTTGATCTCGACCACCGCCCGGCCGTCCGTCTCCAGCCGGAGCACGAAGGAGGAGAGCCGCTCGATACGGTCGCGCGCCTCCTCGACGAAGAGCGGAACGAGATCGGCGAACTCCGGATCCACACAGGCTCCTATTGAACGGCGCTCAGATCTTCGTCCAACTGTCGACGTTGACGTCGAGGCCGAGGACCCCCACCAGGTCGCCCCGTTCGTAGAGCGGGGTGGCGGCGGTGAAGATCGGCTGGCCGGTGAGCAGGGAGTTGAAGAGCGGGGTCAGGATGGTGTGCTTCTCGTGCACGGCCGCCCTGTACCAGGGCCGTTCGGTGAACCCCTCGCCCGCCTTGACCGCCGGGGGGATCTCGCCATGGCCCACGAGCTGGCGGTTGACCGTGAGGGCCACCTGCCCGCCCCGGCCGTCGTAGAAGTAGAGGCACTCGACGAATGGCTTCCTCTGCACCTGCTCGTTGATCAGCCGCTCGATGGCCTCCCAATTGCCGAGCCGGCGGCGCACCTCGCCCGCCCAGGACTCGGCCAGATGTTTGAGCGAGTGCTGTGAGTCGAGATGGAAGGACTGCGCCAGCATCTGGATGACCAGCCCGAGCTGGTGCAGGCGGTCGGCGGTCTCGGTGAACTGCTTGAGGCCGTCAGCCATGCGCTGGACCACGTAGCTCACCTCCTTCAGGGTGAGCACGACCTCGTCGGAAGCGGCGTTCTGCTGCTGCGTGGCGAGCGAGATCTCGCGCGACACCCGGGCGCTGTCGCCCGCCGTGGTGCGCAGCTCGTCGATGGCCGAGGCGGCGGTGCGCGCCCGTTCGAGCACGCCGGTGGCCTCCAGGCTCCCCTCTTCGGTGGCCACGATGGTGGCGCGGATCGAGCTGGCGAACTCGTCGAGCAGGTTGCGCACGGAGTCGACCGACTCCTGGGAGCGCTGGGCAAGGCGGCGCACCTCCTCGGCCACCACGGAGAAACGCCGGCTGTGCTCGCCCGCCGCCGCCGCTTCGATGGCGGCATTCAGGGAGAGGATGTGGGTCTCCTGGGCGATCTCGGTGATCAGGTCGAGGACGCGATAGATCTCGCGCGAGCGCACGCCCAGGGTCTCGGCGCGGCTGGCGATCCCCTGGATCCGCTTCCTCGCCTCTTCGATCCCCTGCACCGCCTCGCCGACCGCGGCCTTGCCGCGGTCGCCGGCCTCCTCGGCCTTCTGCGCCAGGCTCGCCTGGGTGGCCGCGTTCTCGGCGATCTGGAAGGCGGTGCGGGCCAGCTCCTCCATGGCGGCGGTGATCTCCACCACCGAGGCCGCCTGCTGGGAGGACCCGGAGGCCAGCTCCGTGGCGATCTCGTTGACCGAGTTGGCCGCCCCGGCCACCTCGATCGAGCTCTCCTGGATCTGCTGCGCCAGCATGTCGAGCGCGTTGGTGGCATTGGCGAAGCTCGCCGCCAGCCGGCCCGGCAGCTCGCGCGACCGCTCCGCGCAGTTGACCAGGTCTCCCATCCGCAGCCGTTCGAGGGCCTGGACCAGCGCCGTCTCGGCCCGCCGGTTGCGCGCCTCGGCCTCCTCCACCTGGCGGCTGCGGAGCCGCTGGCCGCCATAGATGTACCAGGCGTAGAGGGCGACCAGCAACCCGGCGATCAGGAGATAGGCCTCGAAGAGCCACCCCTGGGCTCCCCAGGCCTCGGCCACGGCCATCAGCGCAAGGCCGGAGAAGGCGGCCCCGGCCGCGATCCACAGGCCGGTCAGGGGGTGGTTGCCCGCTTCAGTCGCGACCTTCGCCATCCTCGACCTCTCCTTCCACGAGCGCGCGCGGCGGCACCCGGGGATCGACGATCATCAGCGGCTCCTCGGCGTGCACGGCCATACCGCCGGCCGGCTCGGGCCAGAAGCGCCGCAGCACCCGGGAGACCGGCCGCACCGCGAGGTCCGGCACCACTCCGAGGACCTCGTCGGCGTAGAGCATCCGCCCGGCGAGCGAAATCCGGAAAACTCCGCCGTGGCGCGCCAGCCCCTGCACCGCGGCGTTCTCCACCCCCCACAGCGCGCCGCCGCCGCGCAGCAACAGCCAGCCCCGTCCCGATGGCGCCGCCGGCGCGCTCAATGTGCCTGCCCCAGGGCTTCGAGGTTGAGCACCCGCACCGACGCCTCCCCGAGCGGAGCCTCCCCGAGGACCAAGCCGCCGTCCCCGCCGACCACCGACGACGGCGGCACCTCGGCCACGTCCAGGGCCGCATCCGCAGCCAGGCCGACCAGCTCGCGCTCGGACGGCGACCCCACCCAGACCACGACCGTCACCGGGTAGCTCGGATGGGCGGCCGGCGGCGCGTCGACCAGGCGGGCGAGGTCGAGGACGGGCAGCGGCTCGCCGGCGAACTCCGCGAGCCCCTTGAGCTCCACGGCCGAGCCCGGCAGCGGGTGGACGGGCAGGGAGCGCAGCACGCGGCGGACCGACCCGATCGGCAGGGCGCAGACGTACTCCCCGGCCTGCACCAGCAGATGGCTGCCGGCCGTGAGGCCCCTGCGTCCGCCACCGAGGCCGGCCATGTCAGATCCTGGTCCATCCCGTGACGTTGATGTCGATCCCGACCACGCCGAGGAACGAGCCGTCGCGGCCGAGCATGGGCGAGGCGACCGTGAAGACCTTCTCGCCGTTGAAAAGCGAATCGTACGGCGGCGTGAGCGTCGAGCGCTTCTCGCGCGACACCGCCCGGTACCAGGGGCGGCGCGTCATGTCGATCTCCCGCATGTTGGCCGTCATCGCGTGCCCGTTGTCCTGGGCGAGGCCGCGGTTGCAGGAGAGGGCCACCGTGTAGCCGCTCGTATCGACGAAATAGCCCATCTGGATGAAGGGGGCACCCTGTACCATCTCGGCGAGCATCGGCTCGAGCTCCGCGGAGCCGACCCGCTGGAGCTTCTGCGACCATTCCTCGACCAGGTGCTTGAGCGAACGGGGGGATTCCAGGTGGAACGACTGCGCCAGGAGCTGGATCGTCAGGCCGAGCTGGTTCAAACGGTCGGCCGTGCTCGACAGGTTCCTGAGCCCGCCGGTCATGCGCTGCACCACCTGGCTGACCTCGCGCAGGGTCATCACCACCTCGTCCGAGGCGGCGTTCTGCTGCTGGGTGGCCATCGAGATCTGCTGCGCCACCCGGGAGGTGTCGGCCGAAGCGTGGCGCAGCTCGGCGATCGCCGTCGAGGCCGAGCGGGCCCGCTCCAGCACCCGGCTCGCCTCCTTGCTCCCCTCCTCCGTGGCGACGATCGTGGTGCGGATCGAGCCCGAGAATTCGTCGAGCAGGCCGCGCACCGACTCGACCGACTCCTGCGAGCGGTGCGCGAGGTGCCGGACCTCCTCTGCCACCACCGAGAAACGCCGTCCTTCAGTGCCGGCCGCCGCGGCCTCGATGGCCGCATTGAGGGACAGGATATGGGTCTCCTGCGCAATCTCGTTGATCAGGTCGAGGACGCGGTAGATCTCCTTCGAGCGCGACCCCAGCGCATCGGCCCGGGCGGCAATGGTGCTGATCCGCTTCTGGACCTCCTCGACCCCGTTCACCGCGGCGTCCACGGCCACGGCTCCGGCATCGCCGCTCGCCTCGGCCCGGGCGGCCAGCACGGCCTGGCGGCCGGCGCTCTCGGCGATCTGCGAAGCGGTGCGCGCCAGCTCCTCCATGGCAGCCGTGATCTGGACGACCGACGCCGCCTGCTGCTGCGACCCCGAGGCCAGGTCGGAGGCGATCTTGTTGACCGCGTCGGCCGCCGAGGCCACCTCGATCGAGCTGTCCTGGATCTGCTGGGCAAGGTGGCTGAGCGACTCGCTGGCCGCCTGGCAGACCCGCGACAGCTTGTCCGGGAGACTCCGCGTATGCCGGTCCGAGCGCACCAGGTCGCCGGCCCCGAGCTCGTCGAACACCGCGACCAGGTGGCCTTCCAGGCGCTGCCAGCGCTCCTCGGCCTCGGGCAGCCGCCGCTCCAGCCGCCGGCAGAACGGATAGACCAGAAAGCCATAAGCCACCACCCCGCCGGCGCCGAGCGCGACGAACAACCAGGTCACCACGGAGGGAGCTTGCGCCGCGGACAGGAGCACGAATCCGGCAAGGGTGAGGAGCACGACCGCCATCCATCCGAGCAGAGCGCTCTCGGTGAGCTGGGTAACCCACTCGGGCAGCGGCCGTCCTCCGGCACGGACCGTCGACTCTGGCTCCATCCCTGTGTCTCCTTGCCGCCGGCGGGGAACAGCCCTGCTACGGCTCTCTCCGCGGAAGGCGCTCCGGCCCCTGGGAGCGCGAATTTCCCGCGCTTGCACGCTTTCTATTGGGTCGTAGGATAGAAGATTTGACCCGGAGCCGCAACCTCACCCCCTGTCCCCCTGGCCCCCTGGCCCCCAGGACAGCAAGGACAACAGGGACACCCCCTCCCCTGTCGTCCTTGGAGTCCTTGCTGTCCTTGTGGTCCTTTAGTCCTTTGTCACCTCACCACTCCAGCCGCGCCATCAGCGTCGCGTACACCTCGATCCCGTCCCAGAGGTTCTGCAGCCGGAGGTTCTCGTCGGCCCCGTGCTGGTTGTTGTCGTGGTTGACGATGGGCACGCCGAGGATCGGCACCTTCAGGGCCTCCGTGAAGAGGTACATCGGCACGCTGCCTCCCAGGATGGGCATCTCGAGCACCGATCCGCCCGCCGCCTCGCCGGCGGCCTTCACCACGGCGCGCGAGACAGGCAGAGTCATGTCCGTGCGCGCCGGAGGATAGGCCAGCTCCCAGTCGAGGCGGACGAGCCGCGGGTGCGACCTCCGGGTCTCGGCGTCCGGCTCCGCGGAGACGATGTGCCACCCCTGGCGGCGCAGGTGGTCCTCCACCTTCTGGCGCACCCGCTCGGGGGTCTGGTCCGGCACCAGCCGGAAGTCGATCGAGGCGCGCGCCTCGGTGGGGATCACGTTGGCTGCCTCATCCCCGACCCTGCCGGAGGCGAGACCGCGCAGGTTCAGGGCCGGCTGCATGACCAGCTCCTGGAGCCGCGCTCCCTTCCCCTCCGTGCGGCCGAGCGCAAGCTCCCGCTGGAGATCCGCCTCGACCGGCGGCAGGCCGGCGATCGCCTGCCGCTCCGCATCGGTGATCGGCCGCACGTCGTCATAGAACCCGGGGATCAGGATGCGCGCCTCGGTGTCCCGCAGGCTCGCAATCAGGTGCGCCAGCGCGACCGCGGGATTGGGCGACCAGTTGCCATAGTGGCCGCTGTGCAGGGGACGCAGCGGTCCATAGATCGTCATCTCCAGGCCGGAAACCCCGCGCGCCCCGAAATAGACCTGCATCCGCCGGGTCTGGTGGACCGGCCCGTCGCAGAGGATCCAGGCGTCGGCGGCGAGCAGGCCGGCATGCCGTTGCAGGAGATCGGTCAGATGGGGCGAGCCGGCCTCCTCCTCCCCTTCCAGGAAGAGCTTGATGTTGACCGATGGCCGGACGCCGGACGTGCGCAAGGCGTCGAGAGCGGCGAGAAGAGCCACGATGGGCGCTTTGTCGTCGCTCGCCGAACGGGCGAAGATCCGCCACTCCGGCCCGAAGGGTCCCTTCATCTCAGTCATCTCGGCATGGCCGACCTCGCGCACCCCTTCGCCGCCCAGAGGCCCGGTCCGCAGCACCGGCTTCCACGGGTCCGAATGCCACCGGGACGGATCGACCGGCTGGCCGTCGTAATGGGCATAGAAGACCACCGTCCGGCGGGCGCCAGGAGTCTTCAGCTCGCCGAAGACCGCCGGGCGGCTCCCCTCCCCACCTTCGAGCAGCCGGGCCTCGAAGCCGCGGCGGCGCAGCATCCCCATCAGGTGGTCGGCGTTGCGCCGGATGTCGCCGAGATCGCTGGCCACATTGGGGAGGGCCAGCAGGTCCGCGAGCTCGCGGACGATCTCCGCCTCGTGCGCCGTCCGCCAGGCGCGCACCTGGTCGCGGACGCGGGTCCCGTCCTGGGCCGCCGCCATGCCGGCGAGCAGCAAGAGGGTGGCGAAAGCAGCTCCGATCCTGGCCATCGGGTTTCTCCTATCTAATAAGGTAGGGCATCCGCGCCCGGAGAGGGTGTTTCCCGGTCGGGCGATCGCTGCTGAGGAGGGAAATGGTCGGGGCGAGAGGATTTGAACCTCCGGCCTCACGGTCCCGAACCGTGCGCTCTACCAAGCTGAGCTACGCCCCGAAGACAGGTTTGCGCGGGACATCCCGCCGCGAGAGCGGGAGGATACCGCCCCGCGGTCCGCGGGTCAAGAGCGGCCGAACGCCGGGAGAGCCGGGCAGGGACAGACCTACGTGTCACCAAGCACGAAAGGGATCTGTCTGGCCGCCGTTGGCGTCAGAAGGAGGAGAGAGCGAAAAGCGGTGGCGTGCTCCTGCGGGTTGGGGCCGGAGCCGATGTAGAGAGCCGCAATGAGGTCCCGCCAGCGAAGGAGTTCCCGGCGGAAAGTCGGCTTTTTCTGCACCTCCACCGTCAGGTCGACCAGCCGCAACACCCGCTCATACAAGCGCTGAAGGCTCGGCCAGTCCTCCTCGGTCCTCCATTGCGATGCCCGGTTCATTTCGTTGCCGATCATCAGTACCTGCTGATCGAGACTGAAGCGCGCCCAGCGCTCGGGCGAAAGTGAAGCGTGCTGGCTCACGCGAGCGGCTCTCCTTCTCCAATCAATGCGAATGTGAGCTCGCGAACACGCTCACGGATCGCAGGATCCATGATTTCCATCCCGCGGTTTCCCTGCGAGGGCCGGATGTTGATGAGCGAGGTGTATTCGATGCAACCTTCCCGGCCTTTGCCCGGGTAGTAGTTGGCTCCCCACAGATCGGGCTGAAGGCTGCCTTCCTGGAGGAGGAGCTGCTCGGCATCTGCATGGAGCTCGCCGCCGACAGCGGCTCTGCCTTTCTCGACATCGACTACATACTTGACCATATCCTCGAAGAATGCAGCCGCGAGGCGTGCCAGATCGGCCGGATCGATCTTCCGGTCCACTGCGAGGATGTCGGGCGGGCTCTCGTCCATGGCAGAGCGGAGGTTATCAGCACAAGAGCGATTCGCTTCGTTCCTCCACGTCGGCCTGCAGGGCCCGCTGTCGTGCCAGCAGGGCTCCACCCTGAGCCGGGCGCTGCCGGGCCGCGGCGAGCGCCTCGCGGAGCTTCCCCGCTTCGCCGGTCCAGCCGCAGAGCACGTCGATGCGGGAGCCGTCGAATGCGAGGACCGCCATCCGGTCTGCGCGGCGGAGCAGCGCGAGGTCGCGCTCGAGCTTCTCCAACACCTCGTTGCGCCGGTTGGCAAGGGAGAACGAGTCGTCCACATAAACCAGATAGCTCCGCCCCACCTCCTCGCCCGCGGAGACCGGAGCACTGGGCGCCGCCGCCACCGACGTCCCCTCCGCGACCTCCGTGAAGTACTCGACCAGCACCTCCACTCCATCCACCAGCAGCCGGAAGTCCTCCGCCGACAAACCGCGCACCCGCTCGCCCGACGCGGAGGTGACCACCGCCTCGACATTGACGACCCGGACGTCAATCGTTTCATCGAGAACTGGAATCTCGGCCTGAGGCTGCTGGCCCGTCAAGGGCAAGGCAACCAGCGTCGCCACGAACACCCACGGAAAAGAGAGTTTCATCCCCCCTCCTTTTGGTTTGAGAGGCCCCATCGACAGACATCCTGCAGCAGCAAGGGAGGTGCCGGCCCTCGCCGGGCGGCGCAACGAAAGAAGTGACCCACCGAGAGGACACCGGGCTCCATTCGGGAGGACGCCTTTGAGGTGGAGCAGGCTTGCAACCTCTGGGGGCCTTCTGGTACTCTGGCCCGGTTTCTGGAACAGATACAAGGTGCTTCTCTTGTAGTCCTCGCTTAGGTCCGGAGAAGAAGAAGGTCGTCCTGTAGTGCCTGGTCAGGCGGTGTAGGAGAGCTGCCTGTGCGTAGTGCTTTGTACCCATGCCCTGCGGGCCCAAGGATTTAGCGGACTCGAACCTCGCAGCCCAGAAAGAAGATCCCATGAAAATGAAGCTCGCGACTGCCCTGGCATTGCTTCTGGCTCTCCTGGCCGCCTCGACGGCCAACGCGCAGGCCAACGCCGCCAACTACGGGTTCACCACCACGACGACAGGCTCGCTCACCGACATGAGCAGCGGGACGACGACGTTGTTGAATGCCAACCTCGACGACACCGCCTCGCCGGTGACGCCCCTGGGCTTCGAGTTCTTCTTCATGGGCGTTCGCCAAGGTCAATTCAGCATCAACGATAACGGTGTCCTGCGCTTCGCACTCGGGGCCCAGACCGCGGCACCCTACAAGCCTCTGGCGCAGGCGGCTCCGCAGATCGTCACCGCGTATGGCGCCGACCAGCGCACCCACCTGGGCGACGGCAAGGTCCACTTCAAGGTCAACGGCACGGCGCCCAACCGGGTGGCGATCATCGAGTGGCTCAACAACCAGTCGAACTTCAACGCCGGCGGTACGGCGGACCTCACCTACCAGGTCCGCCTCTTCGAGACGAGCGGCTGTATCGAGTTCGTCTACGGCTCGATGACGATGAGCGCGGCCGGGGCCGCGGACGTCAATTCGCGGGATCCCCACATCGGGTTCTCGAGCAGCAACACGGCGGGGACCGTGGGCTCGGTCACGGCAGCCCAGAGCGGCACGCCGGCGCCCACCTTCAACGGCGCCTCGGCGACCCCGGTGGCCAACTTGTACACCGCGGGAGCGATCACCGTGCTGACCTCGGCCACGGATGGCGCTCGCCGGACCTTCTCGTTCTGCTCGCCGGCGCCCACACCGGCAGGAGCGCTCTCCTTCACAGGAGTCACGCAGACCACGATGACGGTCAACTGGGGTGATTCTCCGAACGAGGTGGGCTACGCGATCTACTCGTCCACGGACGGCGGAATCAACTACACCTTCGCCGGTGTGGCGCCCCAGAACGCGACGTCTTTCGCGGCCTCGGGGCTCGCTCCTTCGACAACCTACGATTGGCGAGTGGTGGCCTTCTCCGAAGGTGCTCTCGCAGCCGCGTCCACGGGCACCCAGGCCACCCCGGCGCCGAATCCCAAGAGCTCGGCAGCCACAGGTCTGTGGAGCAACCCCGCCACGTGGACTCCCGCGGGCGTACCTGCAGCGGGAGATGCGGTCACGATCGCCTCCGGGCATACCGTGACCATCGACACCGCTGCCGTCGCGTTCTCGGTCACCATCGCCAGCGGTGGCATCCTCGAGTTCGAGCAGACCACGGCGCGGACCCTGACCACCGGGGGCGACGTCAACGTGCAGGCGGGCGGCACGTTCCAGTCCAATCCCGCCGGCACCCAGACCGGCCACAACCTGAGCACTGCCGGGAACCTGGTCAACGACGGAACGCTCGACTTCTCGACGAACGCCAACACGGCGGGCGCCATCATCACCTTCACGAGCACGGCAAACACGTCGTTCTCGGGAACGGGCGCCACCACGGACATCCGCCAGATCACCGTCAACAAGGGGATCACGCCCGCGGCGGTCATGGAGCTGATGCCGGCGAATTTCACGGTGCGCGGTGTGACCACCGACACCGTCGTCGGTGGCTGGCTGGTGATGACGAACGGCACGATCAAGATCTCGGGCACCTTCACCGGCACCAGCCGGGTCTTCGCCGTGGCCGCCTACACCATCCCGGTCAGCTTCGGGTTCTGGCTCAACAATCCGAACTACACGGTCGCGGCGCAGGCCGGCAACGCGGTCAACAACGGAGTCTTCCGGCTGAGCCAGGGCACGTTCAACCAGGGCACGCTGGTCACTCACTCGTTCCGCGGGGCGGCCGGCGCCGTCTTCACGATCGAGAGCACCGGCGTTCTCAACTGCGCGGGCCAGTTCAGCCCGCAGACCGCCGTGACCTACAACCAGAGCGGCGGCACGGTCAATGTCGGCCTGGTCGGCAACAGCCAGAGCAACTTCGCTACGTTCGAGCTCTTCTCCACGGCCGCCACGTTCAACATGACCGGCGGCACGATCAACATCGTCCAGGCGAGCACGGGCGCCACGCAGATCGACTATCAGAACCTCGCGACGAACATCGTTGCAGCCACCGGTACGGTTCGGGTCGGCACCGGGGCGACCGTCACCAAGTTCACCTTCAACATCCGCGGCAACCTCCCCAACCTCATCATCGACAACACCACGAACAACAAGTTGGTGACGGCGACCGCGCAGGTGAACCTGAACGGCACGACCCTCATCAACACCGGCACGAGCCTCACCATCAACGGCCAGATCTGCCTGGTGATCGGCTCGATGTTCACGAACAACGGGACGCTCACCGGCACCACGGCCGGCACACGTTTCTATTTCCTCGGCGGCAGCGGCCCCACCACCTACAACGGCACCGGCGTGGTCACGGCGCCGCTTGACCGCCTTCGAGGTCGACAACGTCGACAGCGTCTCGATCGATCCGGCAGTGAACCAGGTCGTCACCGCCCGGTTCAACAATTTCGCCGGCGGCCTGACCGGCTCGGGCAAGCTCACCGTCGGCAACGGCGGAGCGACCACCGCGGTGGTCCAGCTCGGCGTCGCCGGAGTCACCGATCCCGTGCTCGGCTTCGACGTGCCCCCGGTCTTCAACCCTGGAACGGGCGGTGTGAACCTGCTGTACGCGCCGGAGCTGACCGGCCGCACGACGGGCAACGAGATGCCGCCGTCCCGCACCCTGAACCTGCTCAGCATCACCAACACGAACGACATCACGATCGCCGGCGGCGACGTGACGGTGAACGGCGCGGCCGCCGGGGCGCTCGCCCTGGGCGTGTCGCACCTCATCACCGGGCCGAACACGATCTACTTCAACTCCGCGGCCGGCACCGTGACGCGGACGACCGGCTACGTCATCGGCAACTTCAAGAAGTCCTACGCGGCAGCCGCCAACAAGACGTTCGAGGTGGGCACGGCGAACGGCTTCTCCCCCGTCGCCGTCAACGCCACGGCCGGGACGTTCCCGGCCGACGTGACGGTGGCCGCAGTCCAGACGCCCGCTCCGGGCATCCAGCCGTTCGAGCTCGGTGATCACCCGGTACTGGAACCTGACGGCCACGGGCATCACCGCCGACCTCACCTTCACCTATCTCGACCCGGCGGACATCCCGGGGACGGTGACCGAGGCCAATCTCCGCGTCCTGAAGCACGAGGGAGGAGGCCCTGCCGACTACTCCGATCAGGGCGGCACGATCAACACGGCGGCCAATACCGCCACGGTCACCGGGATCTCCTCCTTCTCGGAATGGACACTCGGCGAGGCCGAGGCCGACCTGGCGATCACCAAGGACCGACGGCGTCACCACGGCGACTCCCGGCGGCTCGGTGACCTACACCATCACGGTCTCGAACGGTGGCACGGTCGGCAACCCCGCGGCCACCGTCACCGATACCTTCCCGGCCGTGCTCACCTGCTCGACGACCTGCGTCGGCGCGGCCGGCGGCACCTGCACCGCCGGACCGACCGTCGGAAACATCAACGACTCCGCCAACATCCCCTCCGGCGGCTCGGTGACCTACACCTCGGTCTGCTCGATCGACCCTGGGGCAACGGGCTCGCTCTCCAACACCGCGACGGTCTCCGGCGGTGCGATCACCGACCCCGACCCCGCCAACAACTCGGCGACCGACACCGACACGCTGGTAGCGGTCGTCGTGAACGCTGACCTCGCCATCACCAAGACCGACGGCGTCACCACGGCGACCCCGGGCGGCTCGGTGACCTACACCATCACCGCGAGCAACGCCGGCCCGAGTGCCGCGACGGGCGCAACCGTGGCCGACACCTTCCCGGCGTCCCTCACCTGCACCTGGACCTGCGCAGGAGCCGGCGGCGGCACCTGCACGGCGGCGGGCTCGGGCAACATCAACGACACCGTCAACCTGCCGTCGGGCGGCAGCGTCACCTACACGGCAAGCTGCACGATTTCCGCCGCGGCCACCGGCACCCTGAGCAACACGGCCACCGTGGCGGCTCCGGCCGGCGTCACCGATCCGAACCCCGCCAACAACTCGGCGACCGACAACACGGCGCTGGGAGCAAGCGCCGACCTCTCCATCACCAAGGACGACGGAGTCACCACGGCGACCCCGGGCGGCTCGGTGACCTACACCATCACCGCGAGCAACGCCGGTCCGAGCAACGCAACGGGCGCGACCGTGGCCGACACCTTCCCGGCGTCCCTCACCTGCACCTGGACCTGCGCAGGAGCCGGCGGCGGCACCTGCACGGCAGCGGGCTCGGGCAACATCAACGACACCGTCAACCTGCCCGCGGGCGGCAGCGTCACCTACACGGCGGCCTGCACCATCTCGGCCGCGGCCACCGGCACCCTGACCAATACGGCGACCGTGGCGGCCCCCGCCGGCGTCACCGATCCGAACCCTGCCAACAACTCGGAGGACGACACCGACACGCTGACGGCAGCGAGCGCCGACCTCTCCATCGTCAAGGACGACGGCGTCACCACGGTGACCGCGGGCGGCTCGGTGACCTACGTCATCACCGCGAGCAACGCGGGACCGGACAGTGCGACAGGCGCGACCGTGGCCGACACCTTCCCGGCGTCCCTCACCTGCTCCTGGACCTGCGTGGGAGCCGGCGGCGGCACCTGCACAGCAGCGGGCTCGGGCAACATCAACGACACGGTCAACCTGCCCTCGGGCGGCAGCGTCACCTACACGGCGAGCTGCACCCTCTCGGCGGCAGCGACCGGCACGCTGACCAACACGGCGACTGTGACTTCACCGGCCGGGTTGGCCGATCCGAACCCCGCCAACAACAGTGCCACCGACAGCGACACCATCACCGGAGCACCGGCCGGCGCCGATGTCACCGGCACCAAGACGGTCTCCGGACCGCCCTACACCCCGGGCAGCACCGTGACCTACACCATCGTGCTGACCAACAACGGCTCGGTCGCCCAGGGCGACAATCCGGGCGACGAATTCACCGACGTGCTGCCGTCGCAGCTCGCCCTGCTCACCGCCACCGCGACGAGCGGTACCGCGGTAGCGACCACCGGCACCAACACCGTCACCTGGAACGGCTCGATCCCGGCGGGCGGCTCGGTGACGATCACCATCACGGCCGTCATCCAGCCCACTGCCACGGGGGTCATCTCCAACCAGGGAGACATCTTCTTCGACTCCAACGGCGACGGCACCAACGACACGACGCGCCAGACGGACGATCCGGCCGCCGCCGGGGCGTCCAACCCGACGATCATCGACCTGGGCATTGTGGCGATCCCGACTCTGTCGGAGCTCGGCCTGCTGGCCCTGGCGATCGGGATGGCAATCCTGGCCCTCGCGATGCTCAAGCGCGGCTAGGGTCCACGCAGCGGTCTCCTCGGGGACAGCCAACCAGCACACTGGCTGCCCCGAGGACTTCCGGTCGGTTCTGAAGGGCTCCGTATGGAGCCCTTCAATTTTTGGGGAAGAAAGCCTGGGGCCTTGCGAACCGGGAGGCTGGCACTCCCAATACGCCCGAGACGAAGTTCCGCCTCGGCTCGATGAAAGATGTCCACCGCGGTCGCGACGCTGCAGCTCGTCGAGGCCGGCAAGCTCGCGCGGAACGACCCCATCGGCAAATATCTCACCGACTATCCGAACAAGGACGTGGCCTCGCAGGTCACCGTGCGGCACCTGCTCACGCATACCGGAGGCACCGGCAACATTTTCGGTCCCGCGTTCGAGCGGAACCGCCTGACGCTGCGGGAGCACAGCGACTATGTGAAGCTCTATGGCCCGCGCGGGCTCAAGTACGCGCCGGGTGCGCGGTACGAGTACTCGAACTATGGCTTCGTCCTGCTCGGCGCGCTCATCGAAAAAGTGACTGGTACGTCTTACTATGATTACGTGCGCAGCAAGATCTTCCAGCCGGCCGGCATGACCTCCACCGACTCCCTGCCTGAAACCGAGGACGTGCCGAGCCGGTCTGCCGGATACATGAGGTCCCGCGATACCTGGGTGCCGAATACCGAAACGCTCCCGTGGAGGGGCACGTCCGCGGGCGGCGGCTACTCGACGGTCGGCGATCTCATGCGGTTCGCGCAGGCGCTGGAGTCGGGGAAGCTGATCTCCAAGTCGATGCTCGCCGAAGCGACCCGTGAGCAACAGGAGCAGTACGGATATGGCTTCGGCGTGCAGGGAGAAGGGCCGCAGCGGAGCTACGGCCACGGCGGCGGAGCACCCGGGATGAACGGCGACCTTCGAGTGTACCCACAGCTCGAGGCATTGAAAGGGTGGACGTCAAGCCCTATCACATTTCGTCCCGCGTAGAGACGCCCTAGTCCGCGACCACCGCGCTTGTGGATACCACCGCGTTCAGGGCGTCTCAAGGCCTCCGTCACCACAAAGGCCACGTGCCGCCTCATCGCTAGAGAGGATGTACGCCAGCTTCTCCGGCTGCTATCCTGGGATCGTCGGTCCCACAGCTCTTGGCAAGAAGAACTTCCGTGGTGAGCACGAAGCTCGCCCACGCCTGGATCTTCTGCTGTCCTGGGCCCGGAGAGACTCGCCCACGGCGGGCGAATTTCAACAGGAGGAATGTATGATGCATCCTAGGAACCTGAGTTTCACCACTCTGCTGACGCTGCTCGTTCTGACCGCCACGGCGGCCTGGGCGGGCAAGAACAAGGTCCAGGTCTGCCACTTCCCGCCCGGCAACCCGGGCAACTTCCACACCATCTCCATCAGCGAGAACGCCTTATCGGCTCACCTGGGCCATGGCGACGTCGCGGGATCGTGCTTCGACTGCCCGTGCGTCGGGGAGTACCCCGGCTTCATCGAGACGCTGAACGGCCAGAACGGCACCCTGCTGTCGTGCACCGAAAACTCCGAACCCGGTTCCGAGATCGTGGCCCTGTTTACCTCGAGCGACTTCATCCCGGTAGCGGCGATTGCGCCCGAGGCGTTCTGCGGCAACTTCAACACTGTCGCGCAATTCATCACCGTGGAGCAGGGCCAGGCGTGCTACAACCTCATCAAGCAGAGGGCGGCGGCGGCGGACATCGAGTGCCTGCCGCCGTCCCCATGACCGGCCCCCCCAGATAAGGTGCCAGATTAGGTTCCAGCCGATTACTCGCAAGAGCTCAGGGCTGAGGCCGCAGGCCGATGCCCTGGGCTCCGTGCTGCCGGCCCGCTCTCACTCCAGGTGAGTGAAGATCAGGGTAGGCGTCCCGGTGGTCTGCGAAAGCCCGGTGAGCACGCAGTGGAGATACGCCACGGGATTGCGCACATTGACGACCTGAAGCTGATCCCCGGCGAAGCGGCCGCTGGTCACGGTGCCGGTCAGCCCTGCGGCCCCTGCGGCGCTGGTGAAGCCGAGCAACAGGTTCGTGAGCTCGACATGGCTCTCGCTGTCGTCCGCCCACACGATATCAAGCGTGCCGGTGGCGGTCCCGGCCGAGGTGCACGTCAGGTGGCCCGACACCTGGTACGCGAACGTGCCGGTGGTGGGACCGTCGTCGAGCGCCACGCAGGTGGTGAGCGAACCGGTGCCGGTGACGACGGTGAACGGCCCCTGCGCCGGCGGCAGGAGAAAGGCCACCGGCGGGGAAAAGCTCATGGTCAACGAGCCGGCGCAGGTGGCGCCCACGACGGGCTCCTGAGCTGTCGCAACATCGGTGATCCCTGCCGTTGCCAACGCCAACACCAGAGCCAGTCCCGTGCGCGCTCCGCGACTTTTGGAATGCATAGAGTCTCCTTTTC
Source organism: uncultured Holophagales bacterium (assembly GCA_963842525.1). GTDB lineage: Bacteria > Acidobacteriota > Thermoanaerobaculia > Multivoradales > UBA5704 > UBA5704. The sequence goes on along the minus strand of CAWJGT010000003.1, from coordinate 19,311 downwards.
TCCAGGGCTTCGTACATCCGCAGGTTAGTCCCCGCCGGCCACCGCGTCTATCCTCTCTAGCGATGATTTTTACGCCGCCGCCCTCCTCTCTAGGGTGGATGCCGAGCTTCCCAAAATCTCCACCCTAGACAGGATGCGCACGGCGTTGCGGATCTTTAGGGTTCATCACAAATTACTGTCTCAACTCTATCGCGAGTCTCAAGTGGTGCCAGCGGTGGCTCCCAGTGGTCCCGCGGCACCGGCAGGAGCCACCACGGGACCATGGACGTTCCCTGCGGTGGCTCGCAGTGGTCCCGCGGCACCGGCAGGAGCCACCACGGGACCATGGACGTTCCCTGCGGTGCCTCGCAGTGGTCCCGCGGGACCGGCGGGAGCCACCACGGGACCATGGACGTTCCCTGCGGTGGCTCCCGGTGGTCCCGCGGCACCGGCAGGAGCCACCACGGGACCATGGACGCTCACTGCGGTGGCTCCCGGTGGTCCCGCGGCACCGGCAGGAGCCACCACGGGACCATGGACGCTCACTGCGGTGGCTCCCGGTGGTCCCGCGGCACCGGCGGGAGCCACCACAGGACCATGGACGCTCACTGCGGTGGCTCGCAGTGGTCCCGCGGCGTGCAGCCTCCCTGCCCCCAGATCCTTCGCTACGCTCAGGATGACACGACACGGGTCTGGGGTCCCAGGACAGACCTTGTCAGCTCGCTGGAAGGCCGCGTTGAAGAGCCGAAATTAGACACTTATTTTGTGCCGAGCCCTTATGCTGGGAACGGCTGCGTTGCGTGCTGATCCCCGCGCGTGTACGCTCGCGATGCACCGGGGGCGAGCCCGCCTTTTCCTGAAACAAGGAGGTAGCCGGATGACACGCAGGGTTCAGCGTCGGATCGTTCTCATCGCTTCTCTCGCACTCTTGCTCTCGTTCGCCGGGATCCGCCGGAGCGTCGCCCAGCCGGGCTTGCCATACTGGACCGAGATTCCGCAGGGCGGCGCCGTCCCCGACGCGCTCTGGGACGGTGCGAGCGCCTATCATGAGGGCCTCTTCTACATTTTCGGCGGGTTGAACGGGACCTTCCCGAACGACGAGCCCGTGGCCGATTTCAGCGTCTTCGACGTCGACACGCTGACCTGGTACGACCTCGGCCAACCCGGCCAATACCCGGGCGGGCCGTCCGCCAGGGCCGAGTCGATGATGTGGTGCATCGCCGAAGACGACGCACTGATCGTCTCCGGCGGGAGAGGTCCTTTCCGGCGCGGGCTCGACCTCACGCACCAGGACACGTTCCGGTTCGATCCGGTGCACGGGTGGACGGAGATCTCGCAGAGCGCGGCTGAAATCGGGCGCGCCAACCGCTCCACGGAAGCGGTCGCCGTGCGAAAGAAAGGGAAGCAGAAGACCGTCGTGTACGCCTTCTCGGGCTCGTCGTCGACGCTGCCGGCCTTCATCAACCGTCCGGACGGCCTCCAGCACAACCTGGTCCGCTACAAGAACGGCTGGAAGCAGGTCTCGACCGGCTCGCCCGCCCCGCGCGCTCGAGCCCATCATCCGCTCGTCTACTCCGAGGGCTGGAACGCCCTGATCGTCTATGGCGGATACACGAACGACGCCGTGAACGGCACCGGTCTGTTCACGCCGGAGAACTACCTCGGCGACCTCTGGATGTTCGACATCCACACGGAGACCTGGGATCAGATCGCCTTCGACGAGGCCGGCGGACCGGGCCACCGCGACAACGCGAAGCTGATCGCCGATGAGCACAACGACCGCATCTGGCTCTTCGGTGGCAGCAAGTTCGACGGTACCACCCTGTCCGATGTCTGGTACTTCGATCTCCACGCCGGGACCTGGACGCGCGTGGACACCGCGATGACGGGGCCCGCGCCGGCTCCGAGGTTCGGCCAGTTCTACTTCTCCCGCAAGACCGCCACCGCCTACGAGCTCTACATCTTCGGGGGAGCGACCGCGGAGTTCGCGCCGGTGCTGCTCAACGACATGTGGAGATTGACGATCCCCCTCGCCAGCGGCCCGTAGTTCCGGCTGCGGCCATCGTGCTGTTCGCCATCCCCCGCGGGATTGGCGTTCTTTTGTTCACAATCTTGCGAACGCGGCCAGCGCCCTATCACATTTCGTCCCGCGTAGAAGGGCCGCATGGTGGCACCCATCCGCTGATGCTACACTCCGCCTCCGGGAGGACGTGCCATGGGCAGCGGAGCACGAGGGCCGGTCCTGCTCGTCGAGGACGATGCGGAGACCCGGCTTGCATACCGGGCGCTGCTGGAGCACGCCGGTTGGAGCGTGCACGAAGCCGGCGACGGCGAACAGGCGTTGCGGATGGTCGACAGCGCTCTTCCATGCGTGGCAGTCATTGACATCTCGATCCCTGGCGTCGATGGCTGGGAGATGACGCGGCGCCTCAAGCTCGACGAGCGCACGCGCGAGGTGCCGGTGCTGCTGGTGACCGGCCATGCGCTCGACGAAGACCGCCAGCGAGCGCGGGATCTCGGCTGCTCCGGCTACCTGGTCAAACCCGTTTCACCCTCGCGGTTCGTCGAGGAGGTGGAACGCCTGGTGGAGAAACCCTGAAGAACGCCACGCCCGTCATGGATCAGCTCGACGGAAGCACCGCGGCCGCTCCCCTGGACACGGGCGAATCCCTCCGCGTGCTCGTCGTCGACGCGGATGGGAAGGTGACATCCCAGCTCGCGGCGGCGCTCGAAGGCTCGCCGGAGCGCGCACGGTTCGAGCTCGCACGCGCCTCCGGCCTGGCGGAGACCCTCGAAAAGCTCACTGCCAGGGACATCGACATCGTGCTGCTGCCGATCTCGCCGCCCGGCCAGGGGCTCGGGCCTCTGGTGACCATCCGTGCGGAAGCTCCCGCGCTGCCCGTCGTCGTGCTCTGCGCGGCCGGGGACGAGCCGCTGGCCGCTAAAGCCGTGCAGCTCGGCGCCAGCGACTACCTGGTTGCGGAGCGGCTCTACGGCACCCTCGCCGCCCGTTCGTTACGCCACGCGGTGGAAGTGGCGCGCATGCGGGAGGTGCTGGCCAGGCATCAGGCGGAGTGGCCGGCCTCGCTCGGCGACGGAGCGAGCAGCCGCCCGGCGCCGCTACGGGCCGCCTTCCCCGAGCGCTTCGCCGAATTGACGCGCGACTACGGAGAGATCCTCGACCGCGCCGTGGAGCAGATCCTGCAGCGCCGGCCGGTGGTGCTCGAGCATCAACTGCAGAAGCTGGCCAGCGCAGCGGCCGAGCTGCGCGCCGGGCCTCGCGATATTGTCGAGCTGCATGCCACCGTCATGAAGCAGCGGGAAGCTGAGCAGGGACCGCAGCGCATGAAGCTCTACCTGGCGGAAGGTCGCGTGCGGCTGCTTGAGCTCATGGGGCATCTGGTCACCGTCTATCGCGACCGCTGGCTGGAGAAAGGAAGGACGACCTGGAACGATATCTGCTGAAGCTCTACGTCACCGGCCGATCGCCGCGAGCCGAGCGCGCCATCGCCAACCTCCGGCGCCTCTGCAAGGAGGAGCTCGAGGGATGCTATGAGCTCGAGATCATCGACGTCCTCGAACACCCGCAACTGGCCGAGGACGATCGCATCCTGGCCACGCCGACGCTGATCAAACAGTTGCCGCCACCGCTGCGACGGGTGATCGGGGACCTGTCCAACCGCGACAAGGTGTTGTTGGGCCTCGATGTGCGACCCCGCGACGAACGTGCGCAGGAGGAGGACCAGTGACGAGGAGGAATCCATGAGCACGCGGGCGCTCCCACCGGCCAAGGTGTTGACCGGCATTCCCGGTTTCGACCGTCTCACCTACGGTGGCCTGCCTGCCAATCGTTCGACATTGATCTCCGGCAGCTCGGGAAGCGGCAAGACCATTTTTGCCGCGCAGTTCCTCGCCCGCGGCATCACCGAGCTCGGCGAGCACGGGGTCTTCGTCACGTTCGAAGAGAGCCCCGACGACATCCGCCGGAACGTCGCGAGCTTCGGCTGGGATCTGTCCGCCTGGGAAGAGGACGGGAAGTGGGCCTTCGTCGACGCTTCGCCCAATCCCGAGGAGGAGATGATCGAGGCCGGTGAATATGACCTGGGCGGCGTGATGGCACGGATCAAGAACGCGGTCGACCGCACGGGCGCGCGGCGTCTGGTGGTCGACTCGCTCTCTGCCGTTTTTTCGCAGTTCCAGGACGCGTCCGTGGTGCGCAACGAGCTGTTCCGCATCGCCCGCGCCGCCCGCGAAATGGAGGTCACGGCGGTGCTCACCGCCGAGCGGACGGAAGAGTACGGTCCGGTCGGCCGTTACGGCGTGGAGGAATTCATCGCCGACAATGTCGTGGTGCTCCGCAACGTGCTCGAAGACGAGCAGAGGCGGCGCACGCTGGAGCTCCTCAAGTTCCGCGGCACGGATCACCAGAAGGGCGAGCACCCGTTTGTGATCGAGGCCGACCGCGGCCTGGTGGTGATCCCGCTCACCGGCATCCCGCTCGAGCAGCATTCGTCGAACCTCCGCGTCACCTCCGGCAATCCCGAGCTCGACGCAATGTGCGGCGGTGGCTTCTTCCGGGATTCCGTGATCCTGGTCTCCGGGGCCACCGGAACCGGCAAGACGCTGACAGTCACCCACTTCCTCGCCGGCGGGGCCGCACAGGGAGACCGCGGGTTGCTGTTCGGCTACGAGGAGAGCCGCGAGCAACTGGTGCGCAATGCCGCCGGTTGGGGAGTCGATTTCGAGAGCATGGAGCGCGACGGCGTGTTGCGGGTCCACTGCGAGTATCCGGAGGCGCGCGGGCTGCAGGACCACCTGCTGCGCATCAAGCGGATGATCGAGGAGCTCGCGCCGCAGCGCGTGGTCATCGACTCGCTCTCGGCGCTCGAGCGGGTCGGGCCGCCCAAGGCGTTTCGGCAGATGGTGATCGACCTCACGTCGTTCATCAAGCAGAATTCGATTACCGGCTTGTTCACCAACACCACGCCCACCCTGGTGGGCGGTACGTCGGTGACCGAAGCCCACATCTCGAGCCTGACGGATTCGATCATCCTGCTGCGGTATGTCGAGATGTTCGGCGAGATGCAGCGCGGCCTGATGGTGCTCAAGATGCGCGGCTCGCCGCACGACAAGGAGATCCGGCAGGTGACCATCGACGCGACCGGGATGCATCTCGGCGAGCCCTTCCGCTCGGTGAGCGGCATCTTGAGCGGCAATCCCGTGCATTCGCGCGAAGAGCTGGCACGGCTGGAGGGCCTCTTCCCGCAGGAACGAGTCTGGCACGGCGCCTGCAGAGAGCTGGGTGCACCGGCGGTGAGTCCGGGAAAGAACGCACCCGATGAGCGGCCATGGTCCGAAAGAAAAAAAGTTGCGGTTCCAACGCCCGATTTCCGGGCGTTGTTCGAGTCGGAGCTGCAGGAAGCCAACGCGCAGCTCCGCGAGGTCAATGCGCAGATCGCATGGCACAACGCCGAACGCGAGCGGATCATCGAGGGGATCGGTGATGCGATCGTCGTCGTCGACTCCGAGGGCACAGTGCGGTTCGCCAACTCCGCCGCCGAGGCCTTGTTCGGCCGGCGGCGCGAGGAGCTCCTCGGCTGCCCCTTCGGGTTTCCGGTGGTTTCGGGGGAGACCACCGAGCTCGACCTGCCCGGCGGCCGTGTGGCCGAGATGCGTGTCGTCGACCTGCTGTGGGACGGACGTAGCGCCTGCCTGGCTTCGCTGCGCGACATCACCGGCCGCCGGGAAGCCGAGGACGCGGCGCGCCGCCTGTGGCGCGAGCGCACCGCGCGAGAAGAGAGCGAGAAAGAGCGGCGGCGGCGGCAGGAGGTCCTGGAGCGCGCCCCCGCGGCGGTGTTGACCCACCCACGGGCCGGATCACGTCTGCGTCTTCGCCAACCCGCGCGCGACTGAGCTGGTCGGGAGGCGCGAGCTGCTCGGCCGGCCGCTCGCCGAGACTCTCCGGGAGCTCCGGGGCCAGGGCTTCCTCGAGGCCTTCGAAAGCGCGTTCCAGGATGGGGTGAGCGGTGCCAGTCCCGAGCTCGAGCTGTCGCTCGCCGGCGCGCGGGGCGAGGAGGAGGGCGCCTGGCGCAGCATCGACGTCACCTGGGCACCCCTCCGCCAGGACGGACGGGTCGACGGCGTCCTGTGTTTCGCACACGACGTCACCGAGCAGGTGGCGACGCGAAGGGCATTGGAGCAGACCATGGAGCGGTTGCGCGAGGAGGAGCGCCGCAAGGACCAGTTCATGGCTGTGCTCGGCCATGAGCTCCGCAACCCACTCGCCGGCATCGACGGCGGGCTGCGCCTGCTCGAAGGGGGGGCCGGCGCCGATCGGGAACAATGGGCGCTGGCCATGATGCGCAACCAGGTGCGGCAGCTCACCGGCCTGCTTGACGACCTGCTCGACGTCTCGAGCATCGCGCGCGGCAAGCTCGAGCTGCGGCGGCGGGTGGTCCCGCTGGCTCAACTCGTAGAGGCAGCCGCCGCATCGACCGCCGCGCGACTGGCCGACTCCGAGCAGCACCTGATCTTCTCTCTGCCCGGCGAGCCCCTGCACGTTGATGCCGACCCGCGGCGCATCGAACAGGTGCTCGCCAACCTGCTGGGCAATGCGTCCAAGTACTCCGACCGGGGAACGGAGATCCGCCTCGAGGTGCGCAGCGAGGCGGAGGTGGCGGTCATCGAGGTGAGCGATCACGGCTTCGGCATCGATCCCCAGATGATCGAGCGGATCTTCGAGCCCTTCATCCAGGCCCGGCATGGAGACAGCGGACACATGGCCGGCGGCCTCGGCATCGGGCTGACCCTGGTCCGGCAGCTCGCCGAGCTGCACGGGGGCTCGGCGGTGGCCCGTAGCGAAGGGCTGGGCCGAGGCAGCACCTTCACCATCCGGCTGCCGCTCGCCGCGGAGGCGGCTCCGGAAGTGCCCGCCGAAAGCACCGCGGCCCCTTCGTTGGCAGCGCGGCGCATCCTGGTCGTCGACGACAACGTCAACGCGGCGACGGCGCTCACCGAGCTGCTGAACCTTCGCTGCTGCCAGGCGCGATCGGTCACCTGCGGCGGCGAGGCGCTGGCGGCAGCGAGCGAGGAGCCCTTCGACGCCATCCTTCTCGACCTCGACCTTCCGGATATCACAGGATACGAGGTCGCCGCCCGGCTCCGGTGCCGGCCCGCTGGCCGCCACCCGCTGATCATCGCCGTGTCCGGCTTCGGCGACGAGCAAGCCCGCGAGCGCTCGCGCAAAAGCGGCATCGACCACCACCTGGTCAAGCCCGTCGAGATCGACGAGCTGCTGCGGGTCATTGCCAGCGGCACCCTGGTCACCACTGCCACATAAGGTATCCTCGGCCGCAATGTCCGAAGTGGCGACGGCCGCGAGACCGGTTGGCATCCTTGCGAAGACAGCGCGGCGCGTTGCCGTCGCGCTGGCAGTTGCTATCGGCGCCGGCCTTCTGCTCGTGATGCCATGGAAGGGTTCTCTGTCCTTACTCTTCCTCAACACCATCCTCCTCGGCCTGTCGGGGACGGCTGCGTTCGCACTCTTCGAAGTGTGGCCGCGGAGGCTGCCGCGCTGGATCGAGCGGTGGGTGCTTCAAGTCGTTGCGGTCGGCCTTTCCATGGCGGTCACGATCTTCGTGATGCACCTTCTTGTCCCAGGTAAGAATCACGACTGGATTCTCCTCGGGTTCGCCGCGATCCTGCTCGCGCCATGGACGGCGCTCGCGGCGATCGTCCGGCAGAAGGAAGCCTTCGCCCGCCATCAGAAGCTCGCCTTCGCGCTCGAGCGCAGTGAGCTCGAGCGACAGGCGCTCGACGCGCGTTTGCATCTGCTGCAGGGCCAGGTCGCCCCCCATTTCCTCTTCAACACGCTCGCGAACGTGCAGGCGCTCGTCGATGCCGGCTCGCCGCGTGCGTCGATCGTGCTGCGGAGCCTCATCGCGTACCTGCGGGCGGCGGTGCCGCAGCTCCACGAGCCCGCCGCCACCATCGAGCGCGAGCTGCAGCTCGTGCGGCCCTATCTCGAGCTGATGCACATGCGCATGCCCGATCGCCTGCAGTACGCGATGAACGTCGACCCCTCGGCGCTGGAGGTGCGCTGTCCTCCAACCACTTTGCTGACGCTGGTCGAGAATGCCGTGCGCCACGGGATCGACCCCAGTGAAGAAGGAGGCAGGATCGACATCGACATCGAACGGCTTGGTGAACGCTGCGTCGTCCGCATCACCGACACAGGCGTCGGGCTCCGCCCCTCGGCGAACGGCCTCGGGACCGGGCTGACGGCTCTGCGCGAACGGCTGCGGCTGATCTTCGGCGATGCGGCGCAGTTGCGCCTGACAGCCGGCACCCCCCGCGGAGTCGCCGTCGAAGTCGATATGCCGGCACAGACATGAACGCTCCTGCAACGGCGTTGATCGCCGACGATGAGCCGCTGCTGCGCGATGCGCTGCGGCGCCAGCTCGCGAACGTCTGGCCCGAGCTCGAGATCGTGGCCGAGGCGCGCAATGGGCGAGAGGCGGTGCGGTTGTTCGAACGAGCGGCATCCCGACATTTGTTTCCTCGACGTCCACATGCCGGGCCTCTCCGGCGTCGATGCCGCGAACCACATCGGCCGTCGCGCGCATCTCGTGTTCGTCACGGCGTACGATCACTACGCGGTGCAGGCCTTTGCGCAGGGCGCACTCGATTACCTTCTGAAGCCGGTCGAACAGGCGCGGCTCGCGGAAACCGTGAGCCGCCTCCAGGAACGTCTGCAGTCATCGAGGCCTGCGATCAACACCGAGCAGCTCTTGCAGCAACTCAGCGCCCAGCTCGCGAAGCTGCAGGGCGGCGGGAAGGCCGAGCCGCTGCGCTGGATTCGGGCACAAGCGGGGAAAACCTTGCGCCTCATCGCGATCGACGACGTCGACTACCTTCGGTCGGACGCGAAGTACACACTCGTCGCCTGGCGCGATGGAGGGAAGGCCGCCCAGGCGGTGGTCCGGACGCCGCTCAAGGAACTGCTCGAGCAGCTCGACCCGGAGCAGTTCGTACAGGTCCATCGGTCGGTCGTCGTGAATCTGCGCGCGATCAGCCATGTGAGGCGACACGACAATGAAACCGCGGAGATCCACCTGAAGGGCCGCGACGAGGTGCTGCCCGTGAGCCGCAACTACGTGCACCTGTTCCGGCAGATGTAACCCCCGTTCGTCCGCGCGAATCCGCCCTTCGTCGCAATCTGGTTGTTGGCGCGGCACGCCTGCCGCGATACTGGCGCACATGAAAAACAACGTCATCTTGACCGTCACGTCTCTGCTCTCGATCCTCTTCTTCTCACTGCACTGGGCGGACGAAGTCGCCCGAGGGATCGAGCCGGGAACCATCTCTGCCTTTGGGGGCCTGCTCATCCTGGCAGTCTGGCTTTGCGGAACGCTGGTGCTCGCCGAGCGGCGATTGGGGCTGGTCCTCATTCTGCTCGGGGCGATCCTTGCATCTGGCGTCCCTGTCCTCCACATGCAGGGTCGGGGACTTATCGGCGGCCGGATCGCCGCCAACTCCAGCGGCGCCCTCTTCTGGGTCTGGACGAACATCGCGCTTGGCGCGAGCGGGATGTTGTCCGTCATCCTCTCGGCGCGCGGGCTGTGGAGCCTGCGACGGGGCCAGCCGAGTCGCAAGGGGGCCCCAGAATAAGTGGCTGGCACCCATCCGGGGGCACCCTGGTCACCACATAGGAAGGCGGAACAAGAGCAAGCGGACAGCCTGGCGACGTGCCTCAGGCATCGAACGGGTGAATGTCACGCCCAATCATATTTCGTCCCGCGTAGAGACGCCCTAAGACGAAAATGGGCGGCGGGTAGGGTGGCGCCGGAGCCTGTTTTCATCACCCTGGGTCGCCGAAGGCAGGCTCCGACTAGTCCGCGACCACCGCGCTTGTGGATACCACCGCGTTCAGGGCGTCTCAAAGCCCCCGTTACGACAAGGCCGCTTGATGATGTGCAAGATGATGTTGCCGGTGTTGGCGTGAAGCAGGACCGAGTGCCCTGAATCACGCACCCAAGGCGCCAGCCGCATTGTAGCTGGTGATGATGTCCTCCCCAGAAGAAGAGGCCCCTATCGCCCCGGTGAGCCGCGCGCTGTAGAATAGGTTCGCTTTCTCAGTCGCAGGAACCGATATGCTCTTCTGGAGGTTCATCGCCCCCAACGCCGACCTGGGCCAGGAGCTTTCTGCGGCCCACGCCCCGTTCCTGGTGGCGCTGTCCTTCTTCGTGGCCGCGCTGGGCGGCTACGCCGCCCTCGAGGTCGTCGAACGGATGGCGAGCGCGCCATCGCCACAAATCCGTCGCCGGTGGCTGGCCGCCGGTGCCGCCGCCATGGGTTCGGGCATCTGGTCCATGCACTTCATCGGCATGCTCGCCTTCTCGTTGCCGATTCCGGTCAGCTACGACCTCACGATCACCCTCCTCTCGATGGTTCCCGCTGTGTTCGCGAGCGCCATGGCGCTCTATTTCATGGACCGCGCCAGGATCTCATGGTGGCGGCTCAATGTCGGCGGCCTGCTCATGGCATTGGGGATCGGGGGCATGCACTACACCGGCATGGAAGCGATGCGCATGGACGCCATGATGGGGTACGCGCCCCTCCTGTTCGCCCTGTCGATCTTCGTCGCTCACGTGCTCGCCACCCTCGCCCTCTACATCAAGTTCTTCCCCGGCGGCGCCACTCTCCCCTTCCTCCGCCAGGTGGCCGGCGCCGGCGCCATGGGCTGCGCCGTGGCCTGCATGCACTACACCGCCATGCATGCCGTCCGCTTCTACCCCGGCAGCATGGGGTCCCCGAGGGTCGTGTTCGAGCCGCGATGGATGGCCGTCGTGATCGCCGTCGTCACCTCGGTGATCATCGCGGTTGCCATCGCCGCCACGCTCGTGGACCGCCGCACCGCCGAGTTGGTGACGAAGCACGACGAGGCGGTGCGGGCGAACCGGGCCAAGTCCGAGTTCCTGGCCGCCATGAGCCACGAGATCCGCACCCCCTTGAACGGGGTGATCGGCATGGCCGACCTCCTGGCCTCGGGTCCCTTGGCGCCCGAGCAGCGCGACCAGGCCGAGACCATCCGGCGTTCCGGCCAGACGCTCCTCGCGATCCTCAATGACATCCTGGACTGGGCCAAGATCGAGGCCGGCCGCCTGGAGGTGGAGCGGCTGCCGGTCGACGCCCGGGCCGCCGCGGCCGACACCTTGGCCCTGTACCGCTCCCAGGTCGGCGAGCGGGGAGGGGCGCTGGTCCTGGACTGGCCCGAGACGGTGCCGCGCCGGGTGCTGGCCGATCCCATACGGGTGCGCCAAGTGCTCTTGAACCTGGTCTCCAACGCACTGAAGTTCTCCCCCGGCGGCACCATCAGAGTCATCGCCAGCGCCGACGGAGAGGGGCGCCTCGCCATCGCGGTCCGCGATACCGGGATCGGCATGGATGAGGCCCAGCGCGCCCGCCTGTTCCAGCCCTTCACCCAGGGCGATGCCTCGACGACCCGGCGCTTCGGCGGCACGGGTCTGGGCCTGGCGATCACCGCCCGCCTGCTGGAGGCCATGGACGGGACGATCGCGGTGGCGACCGCCCCGGGCTGCGGCAGCACCTTCACGGTCCGACTGCCGCTCGCCTCCGAGCCCGCGGCCGAGGACGCTGCGGCCCCGGCCGCATCGCTCCCGCCCGTCTCGCCGAGCCCACCGAGATCGCAGCCCGGAGCCGTCCCGAGCCGCCGGCGGGTCCTGGTGGCCGAGGACAGCCCGGTGAACCGGGAGGTGGTCCAGGCCATGCTGAAGCACCTGGGGACCACCGTGGAGTGCGTGGAGGACGGGATGGAGGCGGTCGAGGCCACCGCCCACGCGGCCTACGACCTGGTGCTGCTCGACATCTATATGCCGGTGCTGGACGGGCTGGCCGCGGCCCGCGCCATCCGCGCCCGGGAGGCGGCCGGCGGCGGCAGACGCCTGCGCCTGGTGGCCCTGACCGCCAACGCCTTCGCCGCCGACCGGGAGGCCTGCGAGGCGGCGGGCATGGACGGCTTCCTGGCCAAGCCCATCACCTTGGACACCCTGCGGGCGGTGCTCAAGACCCTGCCGGAGGGCGATGGGTAGCCGGCGACGACCGGCGGACTAACTGAGCGCCCTAGCGCCGCCGCTCAGCGTGCGCCACATACTCCTTGAGCACGTCGTCCATACGGGTCTGCCAGCCTTCGCCTGTGGATTTGAAGAAGGCAACGACCTCGGGGCTATAGCGCACCGACAGAAGTAGCTTCTTCTTCTCGGACTTCGGTCTGCCGCGAAGGCTCCGCATCGGGACCATTGCAGCGAGTTGCGCATCCGTCAACGGCTGCGCATCCGGATCTGCCTTTGCAGCAGCGACGATCGCTGCGTCTTCTTCCGGACTGGGCGGCACGATGACCGGCCGCTTAGAGGCTTTCGACATAATACTTCACCTCACGACGTTCGGCTCGGCGAAGGCTGATAATCCTTAGAGTCTCACCACGATCAACAAAGGCCACGTAGTACAGCGTGTTTGCCGCGGGAGCGAGAGCGATCATGCGCACCTCGTTATAGGCAAACCGATCGTCCACCCATACGAGCGCAGCGTCCCAATCAAGCTGCCTCGCCAGCGCCAAGGACACACCGTGCTTGGCTAGGTTGACCTCGTCCTTGGCAGGATCGAACTCAACCCGCATGGATTACTGTAGCTACATTAAGTGGCATTGTCAAGCCGAATTCCCTTCCCGGGGCGGCCCTAGAGTCGTACAGAACGACAAGTGCCCCTGCTGCCGCGGTACAGGGCGGAGCTTGGCAGTTCGCAGGTTAGAATCGGGAAAAAGCGCGAGAGCGACGTCACCTCGCTTGCAGCTTGGCCTTGGCGGTGTCGTAGTCGTCGTCATAGATGCCCATCTCCGCGTCATCCCAGTCGGCGGCGAAGATCTTCAGGCGGGCCCGCAGGTTGGCTGCCTGCATCTCGTCGATTCCCTGCGCCCTGAGGTCGATCCGGTGCGGTGGAAGGAACGTCACGAGGACCGGCACCTCATCCCCTACGCCTTCTGGCCGCTCGGCAAGCTCGACTTTGCCTTCCCTGTAGATGCCTTCGATCGTCTTCAACATAGTTCCTTGATGGTATCACCCCCAGCCAAAGTCGCTCGTCCCAGCTTCGATACCCTACACCCCATTCCCCGGCCGATACCTCCGCAGCACGTCGGCCAGCCGCGTGATGATGTCCACGGTGAGGCGCTCCTCCAGCGAGGCCTTCTGGAAGAGGTAGAAAGCCCCGATCGCCTCGCGGTGGATCTCCTGCCCTTCGAAGATCGTCACCAACTCTCCTGTCAGTTGCTTCAACTCCGCGGTGCGGCCTTCCTGGTGGTAGAGCAGCGAGAGGTCGAGGCAGACCACAGCGGCGTCGTACGCCATGCCGCGGGCGGCGAACTCCTGCCGGACCTGGTCGAAGATCTCCTCTGCTGCTCGGAGGTCTCCCAGACCGAAGGCGATGTTGGCCCGAGCCCAACTCAGGCGTACGAGGTCGAGAGGTTGGCCCAAAGCTCCGAAGAGTCCTTCGACCTCGGGTAGAAGCTGCTCCGCCTCAGGATGCCGTCCTGCCAACAGAAGGCAGCCGAGCAGGTTGTACCAACAGAATAAGTGGCTGGCACCCCTGATCGGCGCTTCGGCGGCACGGGTCTGGGCTTGGCGATCACCGCCCGCCTGCTGGAGGCCATGGACGGGACGATCGCGGTGGCGAGCTTCCCCGGGCTGCGGCAGCACCTTCACGGTCCGACTGCCGCTCGTCTCCGAGCCCGCGGCCGAGGACGCTGCGGCCCCGGCCGCGTCGGTCCCGCCCGTCTCGCCGAGCCCGCCGAGATCGCAGCCCGGAGCCGTCCTGAGCCGCCGGCGGGTCCTGGTGGCCGAGGACAGCGAGGTGAACCGGGAGGTGGTCCAGGCCATGCTGCAGCACCTGGGGATCGCCGTGGAGTGCGTGGAGAACGGGGTGGAGGCGGTCGAGGCCACCGCCCGCGCGGCCTACGACCTGGTGCTGCTCGACATCTACATGCCGGTGCTGGACGGGCTGGCCGCGGCCCGCGCCATCCGCGCCCGGGAGGCGGCCGGCGGCGGCAGACGCCTGCGCCTGGTGGCCCTGACCGCCAACGCCTTCGCCGCCGACCGGGAGGCCTGCGAGGCGGCGGGCATGGACGGCTTCCTGGCCAAGCCCATCACCTTGGACACCCTGCGGGCAGTGCTCAAGACCCTGCGGGAGGGCGACGGGTAGCTGCCAGAATAAGTGTCTGGCACCTCTGCTGGCTGGTACTCTGTGACCGCAGGCCCCGCAGACCTCATATACTCCAAGGCTCCCCAAGAAGCCTCAGGCACCTATTCCTCGCGCACCTTATCCGCCGCACCTACTCCCCGAAGGCTTAGACTCCTCCTTCGATGTGAGGTGTCCAATGGCAGGTCCAAGATTCGGTTGGCACTTATAGTTCTGGTGGTACTCAGACGGCGGATCGCGCTCGGTACTGAGAAGTCATATCGGAAGGTGGTCGGCAACGTCAACCGCCTACTCGAGCGCGGCGACACGCTCGTCCAGATTCGTGTCCATCTAGACTTGACAAATCTCGAGCACTTCGAGGAACTGCTGGGCGAGTTCGGCAGCTACGGATGGCTCGGCCATCCCGATCTGCTCATCTACGCAAACACGGTCTACAAGATGACGCCCGGTCAACCGGTATCGACCGACATTGCACTGCACGAGATGGACCAGCGGCTTCGTCACCTGGCGAGACAGTACTCCAACCTTTACCTCAATGCGCCAAGCATCAACATCCGCGCGAAGTGGATGCCTGCTCTGTTGGAGGGTCTTCAGGTCCCGGTTCAGGGAAACTACTGTACCGCGAACACGGGCCAGTACGTCTTCGCTCCCGACGGGTATGTCTACAGCTGCTGGGAATCAGTAGGGAAGGCTGACAGCCGCATCGGCACGTACTTCTGCGACGGCAAGGCCGAGCTGATACTCGATGGAGCGAAGACAGCACAGTGGTTTACCCGCCACGTCGGACTCATTCCCGAGTGTACGGCCTGTCCGATGGCGCTCGTGTGCGGTGGAGGTTGCGCGCAGTTCGCTCTTTACAGCACGGGAACGCAGCTGGCGCCGTACTGCGATAACTTCGACGCAATGTTCCGCTCGGGGTTGAGGGAAACCGCCGCCGCACTGCTGCGGAGGCTGGGCCAAACGGTCAGCAGCAGCGTGCCGCAAGGCCTCGTTGCCGCCAACTACAGCTAACCCTAGTCGGCTCTCGAGGGCCAACTATCGAAGGAGGAACGTTCCATGAGCAGCGACCTTATCGACTTCGATGCAACGAGCGAGGAGAATGATCCCAACACCCAGGCCGATGTAGGAATCGGGATCAACAGGATTGCATCTCTGAACTCTCGTGCCGTGATGCCGGATGGCCGAGCCCTAAACCGGGGTGAGATTCTCCAGACCCTAGGCCTGAACCCCAACACGTCACCGACCGCGTGGCTGGCAATCGTAGCTTGCGGATCGAACGCCTCGGCCCTCCGCCCCGGGGACCTTCAGCGGATCGCGGTCAACCGGTTGGGCAACGCCGCAGCTGTCCTCAAGCGGGTCCAGGGTCTTGAAGGCAGTCAGGCACTCGGAGAAGGTGGCGGATACGTCTCCGGCGGGGGTGCGCCCAAAGCTGGCTAGTCGCGCGCCCGTCGCGGTGGGGTATGGGTGGAGAGGATCTCGCTTGTCTCGCCGAGTCACTCATCACGGAGTTGGCGGGGAACGTAGAAGTTCTGTTGACGCTCCTCACCAACGACCCCAGATTCGAGCCGGGGCTGACAGCGCTCGCGGATATCGCGCTCTTCGCTTCGATCCTCGAGCGGGATTACCCGGAGAGCGGCTCGACGGTACTCGCCGCCGCGGTCCGGTCCGTGCTTGCCGCTCCGGCGTTGCGAGTTGGCGCGGCGAACCCCGGACCGGAGGAGTGGGCGCTGCACGCAGCGCGTGTTTGGCTCGACCCGGCAATGGAGCAGCAGAGACTCCACGATCAGCACATCCTTGACCTTGTCGTGGAGTCGGAACGGGCGGTTTTCGCCCTCGGGCCGCCGTGGCGCCCGGAGGAAATTGCCCATGTCTCAGCACATCTCACCGGATCCGCTCTACCAGCGCTGCGCGCAGTCAAGGTGGAAGCCTCGGTCATGTCGTTGTACGAACTGACGCACGTCGCGTTCTACGCCACCGACTTCGGTGCGGTGCCCGCCTCGGGCCCGCTGGCCGCCGAGCTAGGGGCGACAGCTGCAAGGGTCGCCGATGAGCTCGCCAGTACCGAGTGGGGGTACGACGTGGGGGTCGAGCTTGTTCTTGCCGCTCGGTTTCTATCGGGGCAGTGGCAGCCAGAGGCAGAGGTGTGGACCGGGATTGTCATGCCGCAATGGGCATCGATTGCGCGCTCGGCACTGCGCGGCCATCCGGAGCAGTTCCTGGTGCTGTACCACCCAATGATGGTAACCGCACTGGCAGTCGCGCAATCCGCAGCAAAAGGGAAGACGAGATGAGTTCCGACACAGATGTTCCCCGTCGCGCAAGCCGCGGCAAGCGAGAGGATGAGCTGAGCTCCGACGTGGGTGTTGCCAGCACTGCGGAGCAGGCCGATGTAGTGGCCGGGCGGGCAGGAGTCGGCATCGGTGTCGTGGCTCTTGGGAGGTACGGACCGAAAAGGGTCGAGTTCAGCGTCGTCAACGGTCGAGCGATTTTCGAGGACGATATCGAGCTAGGTACTCCGGGGGAGCTGGCGACTGCGGCGCAGGTGCTTGCCGCCGCCGCCGGCGAGATGCAGGCCGCCGTCGTTGCGGACACCTCGAAGCGCTGGCCACAGGGTCGGGTGCCGTACGAGTCGGTTCCAACGTCCTCGCCGATCCATGGCATCGTCGCTGCTGCCGTGGATGGTCTAACTCGTCGCACACCCGTCCAGTTCGTCCCGCGCGAGCTGTGGATAAACGACTACATAGCTTTTGAGGTGTCAGCCTTCTGCAGCTCACGAGTAGGGCGGGCAGGCGGACGGCAAGTGGTTCGTCTAAGTCCGACTTGCACGGTCGGCAACGCGATCCATGAGCTGTGCCACGTGCTGGGGCTTTGGCATGAGCAGAGCCGTAGGGACCGCGACAACTATGTGCGCGTCCGGTGGGAGAACGTTCTACCAGGGTATGAGCACAATTTTCGTCAGCAGGTGTCCGACGGCGACGACGTGGGCCCTTACGACTTCGGGTCAATCATGCACTACCCGCCGGACGCTTTCACCAGCAACGGCCAGCCGACGCTAGAGGCGCTCTCGGCCAATCCGGAGTTCGGCCAGCGGGAGGGGGTCAGCGACGGAGACATTGCCGCCATACGCTATCTCTATTCGACCACTACCACGACCGGGAGCGACAACGTAGTTCCCAGCGTCGGTGACGGCACCCAGTTCCGCATCACGATAGCCTCTCGCCAAGTGGCGCGGGTTGTGACGAGCGGTTGGCCCGTCAGCATGGTTGTTCACTGGGATGTTATCTGCACCGATGGCCCGGCTGGCGCAGGTCCGCTTCTCTCCTGGGAGTACAAGACCGGGCGCTCGGTCGGCGGTGGTCTGGACTATTTCTTCACGATCACGAACCTCGCAGACCAAGCGGTCATTGCCGAAGCACGCTACGTGGTGGTGCGTCAGCGATGACCGCTCGCCACGTCGAGGTCGTCGTGCATCTTCCCGCCTTAGGTCGCACCGTCGGCCCGGCACAGCTAGAGGTTCGAGTCGAAAACACCTCCGAGTCAGATGTTCGCGCCATGGTCGTGTCCCGACTAGTTCTCGACGTAACGGATATCGATTTGTCATCGGCCTCGACGCTGCGCTTCGAAGTACCGTACACCGGCGCTGCCGCCGATCTGACCGTCTCTGCGATCTTCGCCGCCGACACCTCGCGGCCTCCGTGGCCCGGCGATCTGGTGACCCCGGCAGTGGTGCCGATCGTGTCCGGTGAACCAGCTCATGTCCATCTCGTTGAGTACGGCGATGGGTAGTTGCGCGGTCCTCCCCTTCCCCCCGCAACCCTGGAGAGGGCGCCACCAAGCCCTGAAATCAAAAGGGAGGGAGGCCTTTCCCGGCGGGGGTGGGTGGAAGAAGGGAGGGTCTTCCGCAGTCCCACTCCCTAGTCTGGTGCGTCTAGCGGGCGGGATCTTAACGCCCCAACAGAATAAGTGGCTGGCACCCCTGATCGGGGAAGTGTACACGCTGCCAACAACCAAGAGCCCCCGAGGATATCCTCCCTCGGGGGCGGGTCTTGTCACACCTCTTTCACGTACGCCTCAAACAGGCGAGTGAGATGCGGATAGGGCCGCTGCACCCTCCCGGCTTTCCAGAATAAGTGGGTGGCCAGAATAAGTGGGTGGCACCTAGCGCTGGCGGCTAACGGCAGCGGTGAGCGGCTGACCCGGCCGGTCTGCGTCAATCCGGCCCCAGAATAAGTGGCTAGCACCTGCGCCGGCACCCCTGATCGGGGGCAGGCGCGAGGCACACCTATTCCCGGGGGCTCCCCAGTCGTACTCGCAGTAGGCGCCACAACCCGGGTCCGAGAAGCACAGCCCTGCACTCAAGTGACACGCCTACACCAGACCGCTCCTGAAATGCTTCGCCCCCATTGGCCACTATCAAATGAGGCTTATCTAGGGACCAGGAGTCTTGCTCCGAGATCTATCGGACAAGAGCTTCTGGACATCGAACCAGAGGAAGGAGCTCGCATGAGAAAAAGTCCCAAGAGGTTGACCTTGAGCCGCGAAACTGTCCGCCATCTCGCGGCAAATCTCGAAGGCGTCGCGGGAGGCATTCCGGATCCTAACTATAGAATTCCTGCAGACGACACCGGTCCAGTCAACAGTGGTTTTATGTATCCCGGTTGTTACAGCTATACAAGCTGCGATAACAGCAACGCCTGCTGAGATCAACGCCGGGCCTTGTCCCGCGGACTGGAAGCTCGGTCCGCGGGACAGGGAGCGGCTGCTGCGGAACTTCTGAGCCCTTAGCTAGCCTGTGTCCTACGGATTCCCGTCCAAACCGGAGGAAGCGCCGCCTTCCTAGAGGTCCTCCGCCGCTGGCTCCAGCGCCCCCCCGCGGAAGTGCCAGCCGAACAGGATAGCTCACGCCGGCAGCCACTACGGGAGGCGACCCGCGCTACAGGCCCAAGCTATGCCGCAGGGCCTGCTCCACCTCTGCCATCGGCAGGCGGCCGACGACCCGCTGGATCTCTGTCCAGGCGAGCGTGGCGAGGTTGTCGGTCATTACAACAGAATCGGTAAGCAGACCTG
>CAWJGT010000002.1:0-10947 GCA_963842525.1 uncultured Holophagales bacterium | reverse complement strand
TCACTCCGGTGATCGTTTCAGCCCAGCGGGTGGCGCAGACGGTCCTGCGCGGCTCGCCGGGCCTGAAGGAAGCAACGGCATGGCAAGATTTATCCTCGGAAGGCCCCGAAGACTCTGTAACGACTCTCCTGGCTGGGCGGGTGGAGGGAGTGGGGGAGGCCGGAACCGTCGTCTATTGTCCCCGGCTCACTGAGGCCGGACCGGACCTGGAGTCGGCCGGCACCGCCTTCGAGGGCCTCGCTGCCCAGGGAACCGGCAGGCTCGTCCTGCTCTCTTCCGCCGCAGCCCTCGATCCCCATCATCACAACCCTGGCTACGTGACGGAGTCCTATCGGCCGGAAGGGAACCATCCCGTTGCCCGCGCCTGGCGGGATCTCGAGGCCTTGGCCGCGGCGAAGCTGCCGGATTGGGAGCGCATCATTCTGCGCCCCGCCCCGGTGGGGACCCGCGACGGAGCCGATCCCCTCTCGATGATGCTGCGCGGCCGTTCGGCCGTGGTGCCGCCGGGGTTCGACCCCGCGCTCCAGGTCCTCGCCCCCGAGGATCTGGCCGAGGCCGTGCGGTGCGCGGTGGAGACGGTGCCGGCAAGCCCGGCGTCTACCACGTCGCTCCCCGGGGAGCCGTGCCGGTGCGCGTCGCGTTGCGCCTGGCGGGCGTGCGGCGGATTCCTTTCGGTTGGGGCGGCGGCTGGCTCGACTACTTGCGACACAACGCGACCGTCTCCGGAAAGACGATCGAGCGCGAATTGGGGTTCGTCCCGAAGAAGACGAGCGCCGAGGCCGTGCTGGCCGCCTTTGGCAGCGATGGAGAAGCCCCGGAGCCGGACGATTTCGGGCTCGACCTCGACTATATCGGGGCCTATGAGCGCACCCTCTTCCGCTTCCTCCACGACCACTACTGGCGCATCGAGTACCAGGGTCTGGAGAACGTGCCGCGGCAGGGTAGGGTGGTGGTCACCGGCGTTCACCGGGGCTTCATGCCCGGGACGGCGTCATGGCCCTGGTGGCCGTCAAGCGGGCCACCGGACGGGTCCCGCGCTTCCTGATCCACCCCTGCCTCGTCAAGAACCCCTTCCTGGCCAACTACATGACCAAGCTGGGCGGCATCGTGGCCTGCCAGGAGAACGCCGACTGGGTGCTGGAACGGGAAGGGCTCCTGGGTATGTTCCCCGAGGGCATCCACGGCGCCTTCACCCCCTACCGTCAAGCCTACAAGCTCGGCAAGTTCGGGCGTGACGAGTACGTGAAGATGGCGCTCAGGAACCGTGCCCCGATCGTGCCCTTCGTCACCGTGGGGAGCGCCGAGATCTACCCCATCTGGGGCCGGCTCGACTGGAAGTGGGTCAAGCGCGCCACCGAGTGGCTCTACCTGCCGCTCGGCCCAACTCCCCGTTCCCCGGCCTGCCCCTTCCTCGAGTGGCACACACGGTTCCTGGAGCCGATGCCGGTCCAGGAGACGTACGGTCCCGAGGCGGCGGAAGACCCCTCGATCGTGCGTGAGATCAGCCGCGAGGTGAAGGCCAGGATGCAGTCAGCGATCGACGAGATGCTGGTGCGGCGGAAGTCCATCTTCTTTCGCTCATTCGCAAACAATCCCCAAATGGCGGCGGCCGAGGAAAGTCATCGCGTCTAGATCCCTTTTGGTCCCGCGCTTTCTCCTCCCCTGGACCCCGCTCCTTTAGGATGTCGAAGTGTCTATCTATTCTGAGCGTCCGCCATGACCGTCCTCGCTAACGCGCGTCGCCTGGGCAGAATCCTGCGCGTGCTGATCGCGCACGGTCTCTCCATGCTGCTGGGGCCGCGCCTGGAGGCTGGCCCTGGTTGGGGTGGCTGGCGCGGCGTCTGCCGCCGGGCAATCTCTCGCGCCCGGAGCGGCTGCGCGTCCTTTTGGAGGACATGGGCGGGACGTTCATCAAGCTCGGCCAGATGCTGGCGCTTCAGCCGGACATCGTCTCCTTCGAAGTCTGCGAAGCCCATCCAATCTGCTCGACCGGGTGGCACCTTTCCCGTACGAGGAGGTCGAGCGGACCTTCCTGGAGGAGCTGGGCAAGCGGCCTTCCGAGACTTCGACCAGATCGAGACGGAGCCGCTCGCCACCGCCTCGATCGGACAGGTCCACGTGGCCTACCTGAACGGGCAGAAGCTCGCGGTCCAGGTCCAGCGGCCGTCCGTCGACGTCGAGTTCTCCGGCGACATCCGCCTGATGAGCTCGATGCTCTGGCTCATCCGCCACCTGCGCCTGCGCCTCTTCTACTGGGCGGTCAGCCGTTTGACCGAGTTCATCGTCTGGACCGCCGAAGAGCTCGACTACCGCAGCGAGGCGCGCTACATGGAGCAACTCCGAGTAACAGCGGGGCAACCCCGCCGAGCGCGTGCCCAAGCTGCTGCCGAGCTGTGTCAGCCGCCGCACGCTGGTGGCCGAGTTCTTCGAGGGGGCGACGCTCCTGGGCTACCTGCGCGCCCGTGAAACCGGGGACGAGATGACTCTGCGCCGCCTGGAGCTGTCCGGCTCGAGCCCGACGAGTTCGCCCGCAACGTCATCGACAACTTCCTCGGCGACGCCTTCCTCCACGGCATGTTCCACGCGGACCTCCACCCGGCGAACCTCATGATCCTGCCGGACAACGTCGTTGGCTACGTCGACTTCGGCATCACCGGAGTGCTCAGCCGCCACTCGCGCCGGTACCTGGTGGGCCTCACCCTCGCCTACACGCGAGGCGATCTCGACGCCATGTGCCGAGCGTTCTTCAAGGTTGCGGTGATGGACGGCAACTCCCATCCCGAGGGCTTCCGCGCCGGCGTGGAGAGGCAGGCCGATACCTGGTACGAGCTCAAGGGCAAGGAAGCGGCGAGCTGAAGAAGAACTTCACTCTGGTGATGCTCGACATGCTGCGGCTGTCGCGGGCCCACCACGGATCTGGCCCGAGCAGGACGTCGTCAAGTACATCCGCTCGTCCATCGCGATCGACGGGCTCCATCACCCGTTTCGCTCCCGGATTCGACGTCGGCAGCTATCTCGCCGCGGCCTGCGACCGGCACCTGCGGCAGGAAGGCTGGCGGATGCTCTTCTCCTACGACCGTATGGTCGAGTGGTCCGCGGCCACCGGCAATCTGGCGCAGGACGGGGGTGCGCGCGCCCTCCAGTCTCTCGACCGGATGACGCGCCGCGAGCGGACCCCGCAAACCTTGCCGGCGGACCGGCCGGCCACCGGCGTGCCGGCGCTCCAGGCGTTTCCGGTTCGCCTCCGTCACGCTCGCCATCTCGGTGCTCATTACGGTGACCGGCGAAAGCGCGGCGATCGGCGCCAACCTGTTTACAGCGGAAATCCTCATCGCGGCGGCGTCGCTGGCGATGTTTCTGAAAACCTTGCGCAGGTGTATATGAGCCTGCCCGACAGGAAAGGAGACCTCCCATGCGTGAGCTGACGAAGTCGATGCTCAGTTTTTCCTGGGCGATGCCGCTTTATGGCATGAAGCAGATGCTCAACCTGACCCTCCCGCGAGACATGAGCCGCCCGTTCGGCGAAGCGGCGGACGGGTTCAACTCCGTCACCGGCTCGATGAGGGAGCAGCTCGGATCGACCATGAAGAGCATGTTCGACGCCGGCGACCAGATTCAGCGCAGCATGGTGGACGTCATGTTCAATCTCGGCTTCGGGGTGTTCGATCCCAACGCCTGGATGCAGCGGTCGGGACAGGGCCAGGGCCAGGGTTCCCCCGGCCACGATCAGGGCTACGGCCAGAGCTCCATGGGCTATGCCCGTCAGGACTCCGGCAGCTATGGCCAGGGATCCGGCGGCCAGGGCCGGGGCTCCACGGACTCCGACTGGCGCGTCACGGAATACAAAACCGTGCCGCGGACGCTGGCGCTCGTGCGGCGGATTACGGTGCCCGGTCGATGGAGGAGGGCGCCCGCGCCGTCACGGAAGCGGCCTCCGCCACCGCCGCCGCCCTCGGCTATCAGCCCTCCGGCAGCGGACAGTCGTCCTCCGGCGGCAGGCGTTCGAACAGGTACCGCCGCTAACCGGTCGAGGCCCTGATGCGAGACCTGACCAAAGCGGCTCTGAGCCTCTCGTGGGCCATGCCGCTGTACGGCGCCCAGCAACTCGTGCGCGCGTTCTCGCCACTTTCGCGGGACCGCCAGCGGGTGAGCAGCGCCTTCGACGCCGTGACCGGCACGGCGGCGGAGACGCTGGGAACCGAGGGCTGTCTGCGCCGCTTCTACCAACTCGGCCAGTGCTTCCAGAACGCCCTGCTGACGATGGGGCCGAACTTCCTCACGCCCGACCTGCTCGACCCGCGCCTCTGGGTGGAAACGTCGGGCGACGTGGCACAGCGCTCGGGCGAGGCCGCCCGCCAACTTGCCCGCGGCGTGGGCGATCTCGCCTGACCGAGCTGCGGGACAAGGGGGAGTCTTCTGCCTGGTTCTGGACGTGGCGAAGCTCATCGGCGTCCCCACGGACCCGCCCTTCCCACTCTACGAGCTGCTCGGCCGCGCCTACGGCCTGGGTCCCTTCCGCGCCCTCTGGGCGGTCGAGGGACTGGGGCACGATTACGGGGACAGTTTCTGGGAGCAGGGCGTCACCCCCCACGGCATCCTCGACGACGAGAGGACGAGCGGCCTGCCGGACAAGAACCTGGCCATGCTGCACGCCGGCATCGGGCTGTCCTTCGCGCAGACCTGCCTGAATGGCGTCAGGACCAACACGCCGGACCCGGAGCTGCGCCGCATCGTGGCGCGGATCCTCCAGCTCTGCCATGAAAATTCGCGGCCCGGCTACGTCGGCGCCGCCTACGAGTCGCTCGGGCTGGTGACCCGCACGTTCCATTCCGGCCTGGTTGGGGCGGTCGACCGCGCGGTGCGCGACATCGCTCCCGACGTCCTGGGCTATTACTGGCACGGGGTGGGCCGGGCGCTCTTCTTCGCGCCCGTCAACTTCGTGCCGGGCTCCGACCCCTTCATCTTCGAGATGGCTTGGCGCGAGGCCCCGGACGAGCAGGCACGCCTGAGCGCTCTGGCCGGCGCGGCCTGGGCCTACGTGCTCGTCGCCCAGCGCGACCCGCGCATCCTCGCCGAGCTGCTGATTTCGCCCTATGGCGAGGAGCTGGCGCGCGATGGCGGTTTCGCGAATGGCGTGGCCTCCTCGGCCATCATGCGAGCCGATACGACGCCGGAGGCGCCGTTCCTCGCCACCTTCTACGAGTACCAGCCCCCGGAACTTGGGTGGCGGACCTGTGGCAGCACCTGGTGCGGACCCCCGCCGAGACCGCGCTCGACGTCTACTACCCGGTGCTCAAGCGGCAGGGCCGTCTGGGTGAGATCTTCCGGTATCAGGAATTGGCGGCGCTGGTCGCAAAGATCGAGAGAGGGGTGGCGAGATGAACCCGCAGCGCAGTGCGGAGCGCCAGCGGCGGAGCGGTGTCGAGGCCTGCCTCGCCCGCTGGGAGTTGCTGCGCCGTCCGCACCGCCTGGAGGCTGGGGCTTCCGGGGCCACGCTCGGCCGCCGCCTGCGCGGGGCTTTCGAGGAGCTCGGCCCGGTCTTCTCGGCCTTCGGGCTCTATCTCGCCTCGCGCGTCGACCTCCTCGCGGTAGGCGACGCCCTCGAGCTGGCCAGTCTGTCCGATCGGGTGCCGCCGCTGCCGGCCGGCGCGGTCCACGAGCGGATCGTGGCCGAGTTGGGCCGTCCGTTCGCGAATGGGTTCGCGGATCTGGAGGCGGAGCCGTTCGAGTCCCGGCTCTTCCTTCAGGCGCACCGGGGCCGTTTGGCGGGCGGAGAGCCCGTGATCGTGCGGCTGGTCCGGGAGGACACGGCTGAGGGAGTCGAGGCCGATCTGGAGGTGCTGCCGCTCGCCGGCGAGGCCCTGGTGGCCCAGGGTTGGACGGCCGCGGCCGTCAAAGACACGCTCGAAGGCTTCCGGCAGCACCTGCACGAGCAGGCGGATCTCCGGCCGCGGTCCAGGACCTCGACCTGCTGGCGGGGGACGCGGAGGTCTTCAACGCCTGGCCGTGCGGCGGTCTTCCGCGTCTCACGACGGCGCGGCTGCTCACGGTCGCGGACCCGGGAGGCGTCTCCTTGAGCCAGGTGGCCCCCGCGGGCTCGCGAGAGCTGGCGCGGAGCTTCTGCGCCCTCTGGTGGCGCCAGGTGCTCGCGGGCCGGTTGTTCCCGCTCGATCTGGGCGCGGAAGACGTGCGCGTGCTGCCAGAGGGCCGGATTGCTTTCCAGGGTACCGCTTTCGCCCGCTCGACCACGGCCCTGCCGCCCGATCTAGGGGAGGCTCTGGTGGCCGTGGTCTCGCGCGACCCGGACGCTGCCTGCACCGCTCTGTTGCGGGAGATGGTGCGAGGACGGCGCGAGATCAGAGGAGGAGCTACGGTTGCGCCTGCGCCAGATCGTGCCCTTCCGGGACGGCTCCTGGACCCCCAGCGGTGAGAGCCTGGCCGAGCACCTTTTCCTCTACGCGCGCACGGCTCGGGAGTGCGGCTACCGCCCGCGCCGTCCCCTGCTGGAGCTCTATCGCGGGCTCTTCGCGGTAGCCCTCCTGAGCCAGCGGCTCGCGCGGGGTATGATCCGCTGAGCGAAGGTTTGCAGGAGTTCGTCTGCTCGCCGGCTTCTCGCAGGTGCGGGAGGCGATGAGCTTCGACAGTTGGAGCGGTCAGCTCGACCGCTACGCCCTGCTGATGGTGTCGCTGCCGCAACGGCTCGACGAGTTGCTGACCCGGGGCGCCGAGGAGGATGCGCGGCTGGCTTCCCCGCGAGAGGGCCGTGCGCCGCGGCGCGCGGAAAGCTCGCATCTCGTGCTCGCCGCGGCGTTGATGGTAATGGCCGCATTGGCTCTGCTATTGCACTATTTTGTGCAGGCGGGCGCGCTCGCCGGTCAAGGAGAGAAGGTCTCCGCGACTCTCTTCCTGGTGGTCGGAGGCTTTCTGCTGTGGGCTCTGGGGAGGACCCGGTGAGTGAGACGCGAGGAGGTGCATGGAACATGACGCAGATTTTCACTCAGATGATGTTGATGCCCTTTGATGGCCTTCGGCTCATCAACGCATTTACTGGAGCGATTGGGGCGATCGGAGCGCTCGGATCGCTCGGAGGGATGCGCGGCATGCAGCAGCCGGGGGGCGGACAGGGTTTCTACAACTCGAACCCGTATGGAAATGGAAATGCCCTGGGCATGGGATTCCCGGGGGCTGGAACGCATAGAGACAACTCATGGACCCAAGAAGCCAATCAAGAAGCCAGTAAGGAGGAACGACACATGTCATCTTGCAACTGCTGTGATCACGACGAGACCGTCAACTTGGTCGAGTACACGATCGTGTCGATCAAACCCTGTGACGAGCGGATCATCAAGAGGGGCAGGTCATCTACGCGGATGACATGGAGGATGATGGTTTCGCCGCCTGGGTCATCGCGCGCTACCTGCAGGGAGAGGACGACGACGAGAGGCACGAGCACAGGCACGAAGGGAGAAGGGAGGACCACGGAGAGGGGGACGACAGAGAGCGGGAATCGAGGGACAGCGGGCCGCGGCTCTCCCGTTCCGAGAAGAGATATCTCCGGGTCTACCATCGGGTCCTGGAGTCGTGGCGGCGTCCGGAAGACTGCTGCGACAACCGGCAGGTCGACGTCCTGCGCGACATCGAGAGAGCGATCCGGGGATTCCGGCCCAGCGAGGCCAGGGCGTAGCTGAGCGGATCTCCATGGCCTTCCGGGGCCGGTGCGAAGGAGGATGAGCAATCTGGTGGACAGTGCCCCGGAGTACGTTCCAGGAGCTCGCCGAATCGATGATGGATCTGTCCTCTTCGATGATGATGCTCGGCGCTCGCCAAGTCTCGACGGCGCTGGGAGAGACTGCCATCCGCGAAGGCATGGGGGCGGCCCTGCGGATGCTGCAGCAATCGGCCGCGGCCGCGGGAGCCGTTCTGCCGGCCGCGGCGGGGCTCGAATGGCTCGAGCTCGCCAACAAGCTCGAAGCGTTCGAGCGCTTCCAGCAGGCCTCCGCCATACCCCATCCCGCGGAGCTCGGCACCTACCCGTTCCTATGGACGGCCGAGGGCCTAGGCTACGCGTGGGCCGCGGTGGACCCTCCGCGGCGGTTCCTGGAAAGGCTGCCGGACCGCGCCGCCATCCCGCTCCACACCGGCGCGGCGCTCTTTTTCGCCACCCGGCTGCTGGAGACCGACCGGAGCGCCACCGGCCTGGAGGGCTGGCTGGCTCTCTGGGCAGAGAACGCCCTTCCCGGTTATCGGGACCTTGCCGCCGAAGCCTTGGGGCTCGTGGCGAGGAACCTTTACCCGTACCGCGTCCAGGGGCTCGGGGATTGGCTGCAATGGGCCGCTCCGGATCTCGCCGAGCTCTTCTGGCACGGCGTGGGCCGGGGCCTCTACTTCGCGCCCACTCACGCCCTGCCCTGGAGTGGCGCCGCCGGCCGCGCCTTCCGCAAGGCGTGCGACGAGCCGCCGCACGAGCCGGGCCGGCTCAACGCGACGGCCGGCCTGTCCTGGGCCCTCACCCTGGTCAACATCCGGCACCCCGAGGTCCTCGCGGACGTGCTGTGGCGCCATGGCCATGAGATCGCGTCCGGCGAAGCTTTCGCGAACGGCGTCTCCTCGGCCGTGCTCATCTGGTACGACGCCGTGGGGCACGACCCTCACCTGGCCAACTTCCTCGGGTACCGCCCGGATGGCTCCCGTCCGGGCCTGCCGGCGCTCGGGCGCGACCTCGTGACCGGCCCTTGCGAGACGGCGCTGCGGCAGACCTACCCGAGGCTCCGGCAGAGCGGCGGGTTGGCCGCGCTGTTCCGTTGCCCCCTACCGGGCAGAGGAGCTCCGGACTGATGATGTGGACGCTCCAGAGCTTCCTCGGCACGTTCATCGATGCCACCGTGGGGCAGATGGTGCACGCGCTAGGCACCTCGGGCACCTCGCGGCCCTTGCCGTTCTGGGAGCCGGCGTCCCGCGAGACGGCGGCTCCGGACTGGGACTCCCGGGATCTTCAGGACAATTCCCTGAAGCTCGTGCGTTACACCCTCGTCTCCGTGCGCCGCTGTGAGGAGAAGATCCTGCCAGACGGCTCCGGCGAGATCCTGGTGACGGGCGGGATGACCGCAGACGGCTTCGCGGCCTGGGTCATCGCCGAATACCTGCAGCCAGATGGAGAGTCCGGCCGCCGGCATCGGATCCCGCTGGACGAGAAGAGATACATCCGGGTGTCCTACCAGGTGCTCGCCCGCTGGCCGCTCAAATGCAAGAGCAAGAAGACCGAGGCCCTTGAGGGCATTCGCGACGCACTGCGCGGGGTTTCGCCGCGGCCCGTCGTCACGCCTGCGCCGGTTTCGCCGCCTTCGATCCTGACTTGGGGCGGCTCCGGCACCCCCTCGCAGGTCGGCGGGAGAGGCCGCGTGACCCTCACCAAGGCGTGGAACGGGAAAAACTACGACGTCACCCTGGAAGGCACGCTCGCCATCGAAAGCCGCACCTACGGTTTTGTCCGGCACGGCCTGCCGCCCGGATACCTGCCGGTCAGCGCCGATCCACGGGCCTACACCTGCGAGATCCAGCGGAACGAAAGGGCGGGCGACACGTCGGGAGTGGACAACTACGGCAGCCAGGGAGTCCACGTCCGCCGAGGCGATCTTCCAGGCTATGAAGGCCGGGCGACGCTCTGGTTCCCCGAGAAGCACTACAACGGCGGATACACCCTGCGCTGTACGTGGCAGACGAATGAGGAGACGCCAACGTGAGCTCGACGGCTCAAGCCGGCGTCTGGGGCGGAAACGGCTGTTGCGGCAGGCAGGCCGCATCCCCCTGGAGCGTCTCGCAGGACGAGCGGGATGTGCTCGACAGCGCCGATCTCTACCTGCGCCGGGGCCTGGATCTCAAGCGCTGGTGGGACCGGGCCTGCGCCACCGACAGCTTCGCGCAGAAGTTCCCGCTCACCGTCAGCTTCAACCGCCCGGACGAGAGCTTCGGCTTCTTCGACGTCGCCCAGGTCGAAGGCCGCGACATGGCGATCATGGGCAACTACCAGTCCCTCTTCTACGACCAGCCCAAGTCGCCGGTCGCGGACAAGGCCAAGGCGGTGCAGTGGACACGCGACCAGCTCCGCCAGTTCGTGCTGCGCTACTTCATGCGCGTCAGCCACTTCCGCCTGCCGGAGGCGTACATCCCGGCCGAGGACCGGACCCGGGTGCCCGGCCTGCTGCGCCCCCTGAGCTGGTGCCCGGAGGAAAACCCGTCGCAGGTCGGCTTCGGCTTCTCGCAACATTTTTCAGAGGGCGCAGCGGCGAGGTTCGCGGGTTTCCGGAGAGCGACCGCTACGAGATCGTCGACCTGCGCCGCATCGGGCCGGAGCTCGAATGGATCCTGCCCTCGGTCCGCATCTTCGACTTCAGATTTTCCTTTCAGCCCTTCGGCCCCGGCGCGCCGAGCCTGGTCGTGCCGCTCAACGAAGGGAGCTACCTCGTCATGAACCGCGACTTCGTCTTCGACGAGGAAGAGCCCACGCCCGGCCTGCTGGGCCGCTACGGCTTCGGCTACGCCTTCATCAAGAACCCTCGGCCGGGCCTGCTGTCTTACGGTCCCGGCGAGTTCGAGGCCGCCATCGAGATCATCCGGTTCACCGTGGACCGGGCGGGCAGGATCCCGGCCGAGGCGATCTTCGTCGCCAACCGGCCGAGGCAGGTCGCCAGCATCTCCCTCAACCCACTCGACTGGGGCTACCAGGCAGCCAACCTGATGACGCTCGGGACCTCCCGGTATCTCCTCGAACCCTTCAAGAGGGCCTGGGAGCGCCTGCCCGGCGGCAACGCCAGCTTCGACCCGGTCCAGCTCTTCGTCTCCACCGCCAACCTCATGACCGCCGGCTTGGCGGCACGGGACTTCTGCATCTCGCTCGAACAGTTGGAGCGGGAGTTCCTGGTCATCCACTTCCAGCAGCACAACGCGGCC
>CAWJGT010000001.1:537500-808628 GCA_963842525.1 uncultured Holophagales bacterium | reverse complement strand
CAAAACCCAGTTTTGGTGTCCCACCAAGGCGCGGATCTCGCGACCGTTGTTGACATTCCAGATAACGATTGAATTCGCGTGCGTGCCAGGAGCTCGCCATCCGGGCTCCAGGCGACGGCGAGACATTCCCCTTGAGCGGGAATCTGTACGTCGAGACTGTCAAGGCCGTGCCAGGAGGCACCGAACGTGTCGGCTTCCTGTAGGGCACCGCCATCGAGCACGGCACCCAGGAGCTTGGCGCGCCGGAGGCGGGCCTGCTCCAGACGAGCCCCTCGCAGATCGGCTCCGGCCAGCCGGGCTCCGGTGAGATCGGCACCGGCGAGGTCCGCCCCGGTCAGAAGGGCTTTACTGAGGTCGGCCTCCCGAAGCTGAGCTTTCGCCAGCCGCGCAGAAGCCAGGTTGGTTCCAATCAACCGAGTCGCCGTGAGGTCCGCTCCTCTCAAATCTGCACCGGCGAGATCCTGGCCAGAGAAGTCCTTGCCGCGCAGATCCTGGCCGGCGAGGTTGAACGACCGCCAGTCCGTCTCCTTCTGCCTTTCCAGGACCAGAAGAGCATTCTTTTTCGCCGTCTCCCCACCTGGGGCTGACAGCACCGTCCTTGCCCAGCCGACCGCCTGCCCCGGGCTGGCGAGGCTGGCGAAGAAATCGGCCATGAGTGCGGAAATTTCTCGTGCAGCGAGCACCTCGGGAGCTGCTTCCTTCGCGAGCTCCTTGACTGCGCTCTTTGCTACGAGCCATTCCAGGATCGACTGGTGGAGAAAAGAGAAGTTTCCCTCGTCGTCTCGAACGAGCAGCGTCCCCGATCCCACCTGGAAGGCGACCATCTCGGAATCCGGAGCGGCCGGGCCGACAGCCTTGACAACCCGCGCCGCTTCTTCGCTCAAATCGGAGAGGTTCACGAAGCGATCAGTCTTCTGCCAGAGCCTCATCGCGAGCACGGTGACCGCCTGCCAGCGTTCCTCGACCGACAGCCCCGGGGGCGCTCCCTTGGGGTGAACGCGTTCGAATTCAAAAAGCCAGCGGGTGAGGAGGAGCTCGTAGAGTTGGCCGCGGAGATCTCCCCTCCTTCCTTGCAGGCCTGGAGGAGTTGGTCTTCCGGCAGGTCGGCGATGAATCCTTCCATCTTTTCTTGGGCGAAGTGCTGGGCGAGGAGGGCGTCGAGGCTCCGGCCTTTCTCCAGAGAGCGCATCTGCAAAAGGATGGGGACGAGCCCTGCATCTGCTGTACCCATGCGGCGCGCGAGCTGATGAAGAAGAAAGGTCTTTCCGGTACCGAAGTCACCGAGGAGGACAAGGAAGCGCCCGTAGGGAGAGGCCAGCCAATCCCGGACCTTTGCTAGGGCATCCTCGGACTCTTCCTCTCCCGGACCGAGAAGGGAGACGGTGCGCATCCGCTGCTCGACATAGAGCCGAGGCGGGTAGATTGGGTCTTTCTCAAGCTGGGCGGTCTGGCCGGCGAGGTAGGTCCGAAAATCGATCAGGCCCTGGTATTCCAAAAAGCTCTGGAGGTGGACCCGGCGACGTTCTGCCTCACTCACGAGGTCTTGGGCGGCGGACTCGCCACCATAGACCAAGACGGAAATGAGGCCAGGGTCATTCCGGCGGTAAGGCGCATCGATCTGGTCGAGGAAGAATTGAAAGTCTTCCCGCGAAAGGCCGTGCTCAATGATGCCCACCGGATAGACATCCTTGATGTTCCCCTTGCGCCGGGTCACACGCAAATAGGAATCTGCTCTTCCGGGGGATGGGTATCGCGTAACGGTTGCCTCCGGCTCATGATGCCGGCAGAGGTCTTCGACCCGGCTGAGGAAGTCGTCCTGCCGCTCCCGCAGGCCCCTTGCCAACTCCCGGTCTTCGACCTGCACCATCCTTTGGATCTCTCGGGCGATATTCGCGAGCTCGGCGTCTCGCCGATCCCCACGAAAACCGGCCAGCGGCTGTCCATCAAGAGGACGAACCTTGATCTCTCGCAGCCAACTCACGTCCTGCCAGGCACAGGAGCGGGCGATCACCGGAAGGACGGTCATCCCATCCTCCTGCCGTCTCTGGAGCAGCCGCGGGATCTCTTCCTCAAGGACGAACCGCGAGGTCAGGAAGTCGGCCGAGATGAGGAGGACGGCGACGCTGGCTTTCGCCATGGCGTCCTGGATCTCCTCGAACCAGTTGTCCCCGCCGCCGATGCGGCGGTCGTCCCAGGTTTCGAGGAGCTTCTGGTTTTCCAGGACGCCGAGGTGTGTCTTGAGGCGGTCTTTCCACACCTCGTCCTTGTGGCTGTAGCTCAGGAAGACAGAGGGCATTCGCGAATTCTAGCCCAGAGGAGAGGCTCGACGGAGGCATCCGAGGTGATGCGGGATCGATTCAGGGCGATCCTGAACGCGTTTCAGGTGACCTGGATGCATTTCGCGCGAGCTGGATCGATCCAGGGTGACGCTGGACGCATCGAGACGACGCTGGATCGATCCGGGGTGACCCTGGATGCTTCCAGGCGGCTCTGGATGGATTCCGCGTGAGCTGGATCGATGCAGGGTGACCCTGAACGCATCGAGACGTTGCTGGATCGATGCAGGGTGACCCTGGATGCTTCCAGGCGACTCCGGATGCGTTTCACGAGGGCCGGATCGATCCACGGTGACGCTGAACGCATCGAGACGACGCTGGATCGATTCAGGATGACCCTGAACGCTTACAGGTGACTCTGGATGCGTATCGCATGACTCTGGATCGATCCAGGTGAGGCTGAACGCATCCGAACGACACAGTCGACAGCGAATGCTCAAAAGAGGAACCGGCTGGCGCCGCCGATGCGGAACCAGCGGTAGCCGTAGGGCTCGAGGTCGATCTCCTCGTCGGTGCGTCAACCCAACTACGGTTGGTCTTCCAGACGGCGGCGGACCTCTGCGCTCGACAGGCCACCATCCCGGGACTGACGGTCTCGGGATCTCTGGATGATCTCCAGGAACTCGGGGTCGGTGCTCAGGGCGATCGTTTCCAGGTCCGTGTTTTCGAGGGCGATGAGCGCAGCGACCGGCCGTCCTTCGCTCAGGACCACGACCGGGCCTGCATCCGCCTCTTGGACATAGGCCGCCAAAGACTCGGTCGCATCGGCCACTTCGACTTTCCGCACGGTCATAGTTCGAACTCCTTCCGGCCGATCCGGACCCGGTTGCGCTCCTTGATGCCGACGGCGCGGATGAGCACCTTGGGCTCGGGAGCCTCCTCCACATCATAGTAGACGCGCAGGGTACCGATGCGAAGCTCCCAGGGAGCCAGAGGATTGGGCCTCATCCTTTTGCGGTTCCGCGTCTCGATGGTCGGTTGGTGCCTCAGTTGAGCGTCGACTTCGTCGAGCACGAGGGAACGATCTCTCGCAGTCAGGGCTCTCAGATGGTCGAGAGTCTCGGGTGAGTACTCGATTGTGTAAGGCAAGCCCCCGCCTTTCCGCGAAAAGTTCAGCGCGGACGATACCAGAATTGCGAGGCACTGCGAGCAAGCCTACGAGGGCCACGAGCGAATGCTCAAAAGAGGAACCGGCTGGCGCCGCCGATGCGGAACCAGCGGTAGCCGTAGGGCTCGAGGTCGATCTCCTCGTCGGTCCGGATCTGCCGGTAGGGCTGGTCGCCCAGCATCTCGATCATCGGCAACGGCTTCTCGCCATCCAGGCCGAGACGGACCACGGCCGCGCGGTCGGCCAGGTTGTGGACGGCGACGACCGTGCCGCCGCTCCAGTCGCAGCGGTGGGCGAAAACGGCCGGGTCGCCGGCCTCCAGGATCTTCCAGCTCCCCCAGCCGATCTCCGGAGACTGCTTGCGGGTGCGGATCAGCCGCTCCATCCAATGCAGGAGCGAGTCCTCGTCCCTGTGCTGCTCCTCGACATTGACCCCGTTCAGATAGCCGAACGGGCCGTCCGCGATGGAGGATCGTCCCATCTTGTCGGCCGGCGCGGTCGAAAAGCCGCCGTTCCTCTCCCGCGACCACTGCATGGCCGTGCGCACGCTCTCCCGCTCGGGCTGCGACAGGTCGTCGCCCATGCCGATCTCCTCGCCGTAGCGCAGCACCGGCGTGCCCGGCAGGCTGAGCAGCAGGCTGTAGGCCAGCTCGATCCGCCGCCGGTCGCCGCCGAGCATGGGAGGCAGGCGCCGGCGGATGCCGCGCTCGTAGAGCTGCATGGCCGGGTCGGGCGCGAATTCGGCGAAGACCTTCTGCCGGTCCTCCGGGGTGAGCCGGCCGAGGTCGAGCTCGTCGTGGTTGCGCAGGAAGTTCGCCCACTGCCCGGTGGGCGGCGGCACGGGGAGTGCTTCGATGCCCTGGATCAGGGGAGCGGCCTCCTGCTTCGCCAGCGCCAGGAAGAGGTACTGGTTGAGGAGGAAGGAGAAGAGCATCTGGATCCGCGCGCCCTCGCCGAAATACTTCTCGACCTTCTCCCGCGAGACGTTGGCCTCGGCCAGGAGGATCGCGTCGCCGCGACGCCAGGAAAGGAAATCGCAGAACTCGCGGAGATAGGCATACTGGTCCTCGCCGGGGCGGGCGTCCGCCCCCTTCATCTCGATCAGGAAGGGGGCCGCGTCCAGCCGGAAGCCCGAGACGCCGAGCTCCAGCCAGAAGCCCATGATCCGGCAGATCTCCTCGCGCACCGCCGGATTGGAGATGTTGAGGTCCGGCTGGTGGGCATAGAACCGGTGGAAGTAGTAGGCACCGGCGACCTCGTCCCAGTCCCAGACCGCGTCCTGGTAGCCGGGAAAGACCATCCCCTCGCGCGCGTTCGCGGGGAGGGTATCCGACCAGATGTAGTAGTCACGGTAGGGGGAGTCCTTGCTCCGGCGGGCCGATTGGAACCAGGGGTGCTGGTCCGAGGTGTGGTTGACCACCAGGTCGATCATCACCCGAATGCCGCGCTCGCGGGCCTTGCGCATGAAGTCCACGAAGTCGCCGAGCGTGCCGAGCCGCGGGTCGACCCCGTAATAATCCATGACGTCGTAGCCGTTGTCCCGGTTGGGCGAAGGATAAAAGGGGAGCAGCCAGAGGCAGGTCACGCCCAGGCTGGACAGGTAGTCCAGCCGCTCGCCGAGCCCCCGGAAGTCGCCGACGCCGTCGCCGTTCGAGTCCTGGAAGGCGTCGACGTCGAGGGAGTAGATGATCGCGTTCTTGTACCAGAGGTCGATCACGGGTCGAAGGCGAGGCAAAACTTGGGCCAGGGCCGCCCTCACCCCCCTGCCCCCCTCTCCCAGCCTCACACCCACCCACCCGGGAGAGGGGGGATGCAGGCAGGGCAGAATGACAGTCGGGGGCTCCCGCTGAGCGCAGCGAAGAATCTGGGCGGCGGAGCTTCCCTTCCCCCAGATCCTTCGCTGCGCTCAGGATGACAAAGCAATCCCCCCTCTCCCGGGCGGGTGGGTGTGAGGCTGGGAGAGGGGGGCAGGGGGGTGAGGGCTCAGCCTCGCCGCACCTCACCCACCGTCACGCCCGGCAGTTCGCCCACGAAATCCTTCCCGAAGGCCTGTGACGGGGTCCAGGCACCGGCCGGGACCTTCCCTTCCAGCACTCGGTGGACACACTCGACCGCGGAGACGGCAGTGAAGTGGTAGGCCTCGGGAACGTCGAGCGTGCCGGTTGCGGTGTGGCCGGCGGCGCTGCGCGCCTCTCCCCAGAGATAGGTCCGGGCGGTCTGGCGGACCTCGGCGCTCGGGCCGGTGACGGTCTTCCCGACCCACGCCTGGAGCAGCTTCTTGAACGGCTTCCAGGCGGCGAGCGGGAGGAGCGGCGCCATCCGCCGCATGCGCCGGATCGACGATCGCGGAGCACCGGTGTAGACGCGGATGTTCGGGATGCCGGTCGAGTGGAAGGCGGTCGCGACGTCCCCCCAGGGGATGGTCACGGTCCAGCGCCGGCCGAAGCGCCCGCCGAAGTCGATCTCGCGGACGTCGTGGGCGACCGGGACCGGGATGATGCGGCCGTTCCGGCGCAGGGCTCCGGCGTGCGGCAGGTTCTCGATCATGGTCTTGAGCGTCCCCCGGCTGTAGGTCCCGCCGTCGGAGGCGAAGGCCAGGGCCAGCTCGACGGCGTCCGGCAGGGCCGCGGCGAGACGGGCCGCGAGACAGTCGCTGGGGACCACGTCGAACCCCACCCCCGGGAGGAGCGCGACCCCCGCTTGCCGCGCCGCATCGCCCTGCGCCAGCACCGTCTCGAAGACCTGGATCTCACCGGTGATGTCCAGATAGGACGCTCCGCTCGCCAGGCAGGCCGCCACCATGGCTGCGCTGGTGCGGATGAACGGCCCGGCGCAGTGGAGGACCGCCGTCACCCCTTCCAGCGCCCGCCGGGTCTCGTCCGGGTTGTCGAGAGAGAAGATGCGGCTGGGCAGGCTCAGCTCCCGCGCCAGGCCCTCGATCGCCTCGCGGTTGCGCCCGGCGAGGATGGGACCGAGACCGCGAGCGGCGGCCTCGCGGGCGGCGAGCTCGCCGGTGTAGCCGTTGGCGCCATAGATCATCCAGGTGGAGGTCATGGCCTCATCCTATCCGAGAGGGTGTCTGGAAATTCCTGCGCGAGCCCTGGCCCCTCACCCCCGGCCCCTCTCCCATCCGCCCTCCCTTCCCCCGGGAGAGGGGAGAAAAGCATGACCAGGAAGCTCCTGGGTGGGGGCTCCCCTCTCCCGGGCGGGTGTGAGTGCGGATGGGAGAGGGGTCGGGGGTGAGGGCTTTCAGGGGCAGAGCGCTGCGCGCGCAGCCAGCACCCGCTGCCGCGCCTCCTCCGGGGTGTCTGCCAGAGCGGTCAGATGCCCCATCTTGCGCCCCGGACGCGCCGTCGCCTTGCCGTAGAGGTGCAGCTTGACCTCGGGGAAGCGCAGGGCGGCGGCCCAGTCCGGCTCGCCCGGCTCGCCCGGCTCGCCATACCGCCAGAGGTCGCCCAGGAGGTTGGCCATGGCGGCCGGCCGCAGCAGCTCGGTCGAGCCGAGGGGGAGGCCGCAGATGGCCCGGAGCTGCTGCTCGAACTGGCTCGTCACGCAGGCGTCGAACGTCAGGTGGCCGGAGTTGTGGGGCCGCGGCGCGAGCTCGTTGACCAGCAGCCGGCCGTCCCGGGCGAGGAACATCTCGACACAGAGGATGCCCACCACGTCCAGCTCGTCCAGAATCCCCTGCGCGATCCCGACCGCCTCGCGGACCACCCCGGGCGGCACCGGAGCCGGCGCCACGGAGACGTCCAGGATGTGGTTCCGGTGGTCGTTGGCGATCACGCCGAAGTGGGCGAACGAGCCGTCGAGCCCGCGCGCGGCCACCACCGAGACCTCGCGCTCGAAGTCGACGAAGGCCTCGAGGATCGCCTCCGCCCGGCCGAGGTTGTTCCACGCCGCCTCCGCCTCCCCCGGCGCATCGATCCGGACCTGCCCCTTGCCGTCGTATCCCCAGGCGGCCGTCTTGAGCACGGCCGGGATGCCCACATGGGCCAGCGCCTGCGCCAGCTCCTCTGCGGAACGGACCGGGGCGAAGGGAGCGACCGGGAACCCCGCATCCTGCAGGAAGCCCTTTTCCCGCAGCCGGTTCTGGGTGGTGTGCAGCACCGCGCCGGCCGGCCGGACCGGGGCGTGCTCGGCCGCGGCCTCGGTGGCGGCCGCCGAGACGTTCTCGAACTCGAAGGTCACCACGCTCACGCCGCGGGCAAACGAGCGGACGGCGTCGAGGTCGTCGTAGGAGGCCTGGACCTCCCGGTCGGCCACCTGTCCGGTCGGAGTGTCGTAGTCGGGAGAAAGGGTGTGGACGCGGTAGCCCATCCGCCGGGCGGCGATGGCGAACATCCGGCCGAGCTGGCCGCTGCCCAGCACGCCCACCGCGGACCCCGGAAGGATGACGCGGCTATCCACACCGATCGTCCGACCGCGTTCCCCCTCTCCCGCTCGGGGTGGGAGCGTGGGGGACGCGCGGGAGAGGGGGCCAGGGGGAGAGGGCTCTCACGGCAGCGGCTCTTCGAGCACCCGCCGCGTCTGCTCGTCCACGAAGTCGCGCAGCTTCTCCCGCAGCTCGGGGCGGGTGCGCGCCAGGAAGCGGACGGCGAGGAGCGCCGCGTTGGCTGCTCCGGCCTTGCCGATCGCCAGCGTGCCGACGGGCACCCCGGAGGGCATCTGGACGATCGACAACAGCGAGTCGAGGCCGTTGAGCGCCTGGCTCTGGACGGGGACGCCGAGCACCGGGAGCAGGGTCTGGGCCGCCACCATGCCGGGGAGGTGGGCGGCGCCGCCGGCACCGGCGATGATCACCTCGACCCCTCTCTCCTCGGCGCCCCGGGCGAAGTCGCGCATCAGCTCGGGCGTGCGGTGGGCGGAGACGATCCGGCACTCGTGCGGGACGCCGAGACGGGTCAACATCTCGTCTGCGTGACGGAGGGTTTCCCAGTCGGAGCGGCTCCCCATGATCACGCTCACCAGGGGCCGTTCCGCGGAGCTCATACTGGATCTTGAGAAGAGGGAACGCGGAGGGCCGGTTCGGGGTATAATTCCGCCGATCGTTGACCGCA
Organism: uncultured Holophagales bacterium; assembly: GCA_963842525.1. GTDB lineage: Bacteria > Acidobacteriota > Thermoanaerobaculia > Multivoradales > UBA5704 > UBA5704. The sequence goes on along the minus strand of CAWJGT010000001.1, from coordinate 800,127 downwards.
TTCGCGGGCGGAGCTTAGCACAGCGGGTGGTGGCATCCAGTCGCCATGGACCTGTTCCAGGAAAGTTGCACAGTCCATGGGCGCGGCCCGGCCTCCTCGCGTACAATCCGCTCGAAACCTACGCGCTGAAAAGGAGGACCTCATCTATGGTGCGTGTCCGTTCCAACCGCTCTCGGTTCTGGGTTCTTGCCCTGACGGCTCTGCTGCTGGCCGTCGGGACGGCCGGATCGGCCTTTGCCCAGACCGACGTGACCACCAGCCGGATCTCCGGCACTGTGGAGGACGCCTCGGGCTCCCCCCTGCCCGGGGTGACCGTGACGGCGACCAACAAGGAGACAGGTCTCCAGTTGGTCTCCGTCACCGAGGAGCAGGGCTTCTACCGGATCCTGAACCTGCCGACCGGGACCTACGACATCGTCGCGGAGCTGGACGGGTTCGCCACGGCGACGGCGCCGGACGTCCGCCTGCTCCTCGGCTCCACCCCGTCCGTGAACTTCAACCTGCAGAGCTCGTCGGTGGCGGAGACCATCACCGTGACCGCCAGCGAGCTGCCGGTCGTCGAGGTCACCAACACCCAGATCGGCACCACGATCCAGCAGGAGCAGATCGAGGCGATCCCGAGCGCCGGCCGTGACTTCAAGCAGCTCGTTCTGCTGACGCCGGAGAGCCGCCTCGAATCCGAGCGCGGCAACCTGTCGCTCTCCGGCGAGCGCGGCATCAACACCAGCATCACCGTGGACGGCGTCGACTACAACAACGCCTTCTTCGGCGGTGCCGTCGGCGGCGCCGAAGGCCGCGCCCCGCTCTCCATCTCCCAGGAGTCGATCAAGGAGTTCTCGGTCGTCACCAACGGCGCCTCGGTCGAGTACGGGCGCTCGGGCGGCGGCTTCGTCAACATCATCACCAAGAGCGGCACGAACAACACGCACGGCTCGCTCTTCTACTTCAACCAGCCGCAGAGCCTGATCGCCAATTTCCCCAACGGCACGGAGCCGGCCGAACAGGACAAAGAGCAGTTCGGCGGCTCGCTCGGCGGCCGCATCGTGCAGGACAAGCTGTTCTATTTCCTGTCCTACGACAACCAGGAGAAGAGCGAGACGGTGCCCATCAACGCCGCCAACCTCGATGCCGACATCTTCGGCCGCTATCCGGTGCTCGCCTCGCCGACCGAGTACGTACAGACGCAGGACGGCTCGGTGGCCTTCGGCCGCGTCGACTACCAGGCGACCCCGACCCAGCGGTTCATGCTGCGCGCCAACATCATCGACTACGAGGGCGTCAACGGCTCGTTCGAACTCGGGTGCGCGCACTGAGAGCTTCAACGGGATCGAAGGGCTCGACACCAAGGCCTACGTCGGCTCATGGTCCGGCCAGTTCGGCAGCAGCGTGCTCAACGACCTGAACCTCAATTTCATCGACGAGGACACGCCGCGCCAGGACAAGGGGCTCAACCTGCCCGAAATCCAGCTCGGCGGCCTGCGCTTCGGTGAAGTGTCCTTCCTCCCCATCCAGACCACCAATGAGCGCAAGGCGTTCGCCGATACCCTGACCTACCTGATCGGCGACCGGCACGTTTTCAAAGGCGGCGTCGAGTACAACGAAACCAGCGTCGACCAGATCTTCAAGGGGAACTGGCGCGGCGTCTTCATTTTCGGCAACGAGGCCCAGTTGCTGGCCGGGCAATGGCGCGAGTACCGGCAGTTCGGCGGGCTCAACGGCCTGTCCTCGGATGAGGCCGGCGCGGCTTCTTTCAGCCAGAAAGAGACCGCCCTCTTCGTGCAGGACCAGTGGTTCGCCAGCCCCAATCTGACGCTGAGCGTCGGCTTGCGCCTCGAGACGCTCGACAACCCCAACGACCCGATCCTCAATCCGAACGAAGCCGGGCCGAACGGCACGATGCGCCTCACCGGCGAGATCCCCGATTCCGAAAACCAGATCTCGCCCCGGATCGGCCTCTCCTGGTCGCCGGATCCCAAAACAGCCGTGCGTGTCTCGCTCGGCCGGTACTGGAGCCGCACCCCCGCTCTGCTGTGGGCGCAGCCCTTCACCGCCAACGGCGTGCGCGGTGCGCAGCTCACCATCACCTGCCCGCAGTCCAGTGGCCTCTGCACCGGGCCGCCAGCAAACCTGATCGGTCTTGGCTGGGGTAGCGGCGCCGGCGCCATCAATGGCGGCTGGACACCGGCGGGCATCGAGCGGGTGGATTTCAGGAACGTCACCGGCGGTTCGGCCGCCCCGGACGTCTTCACCGTCGATCCGGATTTCGAGAACCCCTACACCGACCGGCTGACCGTCGGTGCGGAGCGTGAGATCATGCCGCTGTTCTCCCTCGGCGTCGACCTTACCTATGCCGAAGGCAACCAGTTGCAGCGGCTGACCAACTTCAACCGCCTGTATTGCACCTCGACGAGCGACCCGGGCTGTGCCGCTGGCGTCACAGCAGCCAACGGCCTGCCGCGCTACAGCTCCGCACGCCGCTTCGCGGCGTACAACCGCATCGTCATGGACGTCTCGGACGGCGAGTCGGAGTACAAGGCGGCCACCCTCACCCTGCAACGGCGCTACTCCGGCAACTACAGCCTCTACGGAGCGGTGACCTGGTCGGAGGACCGCGACCATGACTCCAACGAGCGCAACTTCGCCGGCGTCCAGCTCGAGGACTACAACAACCCCGAGCTGAGCTGGGGTCCGTCCAACCGCGACCAGGAGTGGAAAGTGGTGCTCAACGGCGTGTGGGACACGCCGCTGTGGGGGATCGGGCTCTCCGGCGCCTTCCGCTTCGCCACCGGTTCGCCCTTCACGCCGCGGGCCAACGTCGACCTGAACAGCGACGGCGAGTCCGGCACCGACCGACCGACCGTCAACGGCGTCCACCTCGGCCGCAACAGCGAGCGGCAGCCCAACTTCTGGACGCTCGACATGCGTCTGTCGAAAGGGTTCAACCTCGGCCCCGGCGAGCTCGCCGTGTTCGCCGAGTGCTTCAACTGCAGCGATCGCGAGACGCGTTTCGTCAGCAACAACAACCAGATCTTCGGCATCGGTCCGACGCCGAACGCTACTTTCGGTGTCGAGGACGACTTCATCCGCAACCCGCGCACCCTCCAGCTCGGCCTGCGCTACGACTTCTAGAGCCGACACGCCAGCCGGAACAACGAAGGGGGGCGGCAACGCCCCCCTTTTTTTATTTTCATTGGCAGCCTGGAAACATCAAAGGCCGCCTTGCGGCGGCCTCGAAAAGCGGAAGCTGAATTGGCTGGGAGGCAGGGATTCGAACCCCGATTAAGCGGGTCAGAGCCGCTTGTCCTACCGTTGAACGACCTCCCAGCAGGACGAGCCGGTAGGGTACCGAATCCCGGCCGGCTTGGTCAACTCTGGAGGGCGGGCTCCCTATTCCCCACTTCCCGCAGGAAACCGGCGAAGCGGTCCAGGCGCCGGAGGGTGGTCTCGCGGCCCATCACCTCCACCAGGTCGAAGAGCGGCGGACCGGCCTGGGTGGCGGAGAGGGCCATGCGGGTGGGGTGGATGAGCGCTCCCGCCTTGACCTGCCTCTCGTCGGCCAGGGACCGCAGCTCCGCCTCCAGGGCCTCCTTGGTGAAGGAGGGGAGGGCGGCGTAGCGAGCTCTCAGGGCCTCGACGTGGTCGACCAGGCTGCCGTCCTTGAGGAACTTGGCGCAGGCCTCCGGATCGTAGACGAGGGAGTCGCGGAAGTAGGGGACCAGGTGCTCGGCCAGCTCTTTGAGGGTCCTCGAGCGAGTGCGGTGGAGCTCCACCGCCGCGGCGAGGCGGTCGGGATCGGCGTCGCCCAGTCCGGCCTGCTCCAGGAAGGGACGCAGGTGCGGCATCAGATCCGGGGTGGACAGCCGCGAGAGGTACTGGGAGCTCATCCACAGCAGCTTCTCGCGGTCGAACACGGCCGCCGAGGCGTTCAGGCGGTCGATCGAGAAGAGGGCGACCATCTCGGCGCGCGACAGGACCTCGCGGTCCTCGCCCGGGCTCCAGCCGAGCAGGGCCAGGAAGTTGTAGAGCGCCTGCGGCAGGATGCCTTCGTTGCAGAGCTCCTCGACAGACGTTGCGCCGTAGCGCTTGGACAGCCGCTTCTTGTCCGGGCCGAGGATCAGCGGGAGGTGGCCGAAGGTCGGGACCTCGCCGCCCAGGGCCTGGAAGAGCGGGATGTGCTTGGGCGTGTTCGACAGGTGGTCCTCGCCCCGGATCACGTGCGTGACCTTCATGTCGATGTCGTCCACCACGACGGACATGTGGTAGGTGGGCGTGCCGTCCGAACGCAGGATGATGAAGTCGTCGAGCGCGTCCGGCGGGAAGTCCATGTCGCCGCGGACGATGTCCTCGAAGCGGATGTTCTCGTCCGGCATCCGGAAACGGACAGCGAAGGGCTTGCCCTGGGCCAGGAGGGCGTCAGTCTCTTCCTGCGGGCGGTTCAGGCAGGTGCGGGGATAGCGGAAGGCGAGCCCCTTCTGCTGGGCCTCGGCGCGCTGCGCGTCCAGCTCCTCGGGGGTGCAGAAGCAGCGGTAGGCCTTGCCCGCGGCAAGCAGCTCCTCCCCCCGCTCGCGGTGGCGCGGCAGCCGCTCGCTCTGGAGGAACGGCCCTTCGTCCCACTCGATGCCGATCCAGGCGAGCGCCGAGACGATCTGCCGGGTCATCGCTTCGTCCGACCGCTGCTTGTCGGTGTCTTCGATGCGCAGGATGAAGGCGCCGCCCGCGTTCTGCCGCAGCAGGTCGTTGTAGATGGCGGTGCGCGCGCCGCCCACGTGCAGAAAGCCGGTCGGCGACGGTGCGAAACGCACCCGAACCGGGCCGTTGATCTCGATGCTCATGGCTCTGGCTCCAACTGGGCTCCAACTGACTCCAGGACACTGCTTCCGCTGGAAGGTGTCGCGAGCGGAGGCTCTTCGAAAGGAGGACACGCTATCACGGCGCTGATCCTGCATGGAGAGGGGGCGAGGTGACCGAGATGAGAAAGCTTCCCAGGAACGACCCGCACCGCGCCAGGCGCCATTCTGGCATGCTCGGGGCCGCGCTGGCGGTCCTGGCTCTCGCCACGGCCCTGGCCGCCTGCTCGGAGGAGAGGCCCTGGCGGGCTCTCCACCAGGCGACCGAGGCGCGGGCGGGGCAGGCGGCGGAGGTCCGGAAGGAGCCGGCATCCACTCCGGCCGTCCAGGCCGAGGCAAGCCCTGCGAAGCCTGTGGGGATCGCCGAGCGGAAGCTCCGCTATCTCGAGATGTCCTACACCCAGATGGCGCGGTTCGCGCAGAGGATCCGCCTCGATGAAGAGCGGCGCAGCTACGGGGCCCTGTCAGCCGCTGCCGTGGCCGCCAACACCGCCAACACCGCTGCCGGCGGGTCTGCTCATCCCGCGGCCCGCGAGGACGCGGTCCGCTGGGTCGCCGGCACGATCGACGAGTGCAAAGAGAAGTGGAACAAGGTCGGCTGTGAGCGGGCCCTGGTGTCGCTGCAGCGGGTGGCGCTCCAGTACGCCCAGGTGCTGCCGCCCGAGCTTCCAGGCCCGGCTGCGGGCCGCGGCGGCGACCTATGTCCCGCCGCCCAACGAGGCGTCGATCCGCGATCCCTGGCGGTTCAAGGAGACCGAGAACCAGCGGATCGTCCGCATCGCCCGCTGCCTGGCCGCCTTCAAGGTCGATCCCGGGCCGGCCGGGTCACCCCGGGCCGCGGCGTCCGTGGCCTGGGGACGCTACGCCGAGGCCTTCCTCCTCGCGCACGACCGCGAGGGGTGGTACGAAGCCGAAAGCCCGGGCTACATCGGCACCTCGATGACCGCCCTCCTCCAGCTTGTCGATCACGCGCCGCAGGAGACGGTGCGCCGCCTCGCCGCCCGGCAGCTCGACCTGCTTTTCGCCGAGTGGGCGCAGGAGCAGGTGGACGGTTTTCCGGCGGGCGCCAAGAGCCGCACCTATGTCCATTGGGCGCTCGGGCCGGACAACACGCGCTGGCCCGCCTGGGCCTGGCTGGCCGCCGGCATGGGCGAAGCCGGCAAGATCTCCTTCAAGGACAGTCCAGAGATCGGGACCAGCGCCTACGAGATGCCGGAGCCGGTGAAGCGCCTCCTGGCCGAGCGGAAGAGCCAGCCGCCCTACGAGATCCGGGCGCGGCGGCGCATCCCGCAGCCCGAACGGCTGGACCTGAACACCGCTCTCTACAGCTACGCGACGCCGGACTACATCCTGGGCACCTCGCAGTCGGTCGGCGGTTTGCGCCTGGGGGTCTCCGGCGGGCAGGAGATCATGGCGACGCTCTACGCCTCCGGCCCGGAGTTCGCGCCGCTCTACCTCTGGAGCCGGACGAGCAACGTGCGCTCGGGCCGGTGGAAGAGCTTCGCCGGACAGGACCTGGCCGTGGGGAACCGCAACGTCGCCGTGGCCCGGCTCGGGGTCGGGGAGGGGCCGGACGGTGCCGGGCATGCCTACCTGGCGCCGCCGTGGTCGAAGCCGGAAGCAGCCGGCGAGAGCGGCGAGGTGGTGGTTTCGCGGTACGGCGACACGTACGTCGCCCTGGTGACCGAGGGCGGATGGGACGTCGCGCCCGCGCCGGAACGCTTCCCCGGCTACTACGGGGGGGACAAGAGCTTCCACGGCTCCTGGGCGGCGGTGCCGCGGCGGCAGCCGGCCGCCATTGCGCTGGAGGCCGGCCGCCGGGCCGAGGACGGCGACTTCCAGGTCTGGAAGAAGCGGGTGGCCTCCGGCCGCCTGGCAGTGGTCGAGCGGGAGCTGCGCTTCACGGCGAGCGACGGCACCCGGCTCGCTTTCCTCCCGGGCGAGCGGGCGACGGTCGGCGGCAAGGCGCTCGACCTCGACTATCCGTTGCTCGCGGGCCCCTTCCTCTCGAGCCGGGGGCAGGGGCGGTGGACGCTTTCCTTCGGGGGCCGCAAGGTCGAATACGAAACAATGAAAGGGGGCGCCGAAGCGCCCCCCAGGACTACACCAAAGCCGATCTCCGACCGCTGACTAGAAGCGGATGCGCAGACCGAGCTGGCCGAGGCGCTGCTCGCCCTGGAGCGGGTCGCCCGCGAAGGCGTGCGGCTCGCCGAAGCGGTCGAAACGCGCGGGGTTCTCTTCGTTGAGGACGTTGAACACCTCGCCGATCAGCTCGACGGTGACGGCGTCGGCGAAGGAGAACTCCTTCGACAACCGGATGTCGAGCTGCTGGAACGAGGAGCCGCGGCCCGAGTTGACGGACTCGCCCGCGGGCAGGTCGAGGATGAAGCCGTCGCCGTTGATGTCCGCGTTCAGGTGCTTGGTGTACGGGAGAGCCGAGCGGTAACGGAACATGCCGGCGAAGTTGATCCCCAACGGTCCGCGCCAGACACCGCTCAGAGTCAGCCGGTTGCGGGCGTCGGTGTTGAGCGGCCCGAAGCACTGCGGGCACTGCGGATCGAGCGGATTGACGGAGACGTCGTTGCGGGGAGAGCCGACATCGGACTGGTGGCCGGCGTCGGTGATCCGGAACTCGTCGGCTCCGGCGAGCACGTTGCCCTTGGCCTCGGAATAGGTGTAGAAGCCCTGGATCTCGGCCCGGCTGCCGAGGCGGGCGCGCGCGCTCAGGTTCACGGCGCTGTAGGTGGCCTGGCCATTGCCGTACCAGATCCGGAAGTTGCCGAAGTCCGGGAAACGGCGCGTCTCGTTGGGGTCCCGGACGCCGTTGCGGTTCGCGTCGACGAACGGGTTGGCGCGGAACCGGTACGGGATGTCCCGGTAGTTGATCCGCACGGCTTCGATGTTCAGGCCCAGCCAGTTCGTCGCCTGCCAGGAGTAGCCGAGCGAGCCCTGGCCGGCGTAGGGGGTCGCCAGGGTCGGCGAGGCCACCTCGTTGGGCGGCGGGATGTCGGCCGCTGGGAGCTGGTTGGGCGGCAGCGGCTGGCCCGGCTGGAAGAAGCTGCCGTCCGGGTTGCGGATGCCGTTGGGGTCGTTGGCGTTGTAGACGACGCCGAAGTTGGACTGCACGGACGCGGCCGGGAAGAGGATGGTGGCGTTCGTGTAGGGGAAGTCGTAGTAGATGCCCCAGCCGCCGCGCAGCAACTGCCGGCCGTCCCCCTTGAGGTCGTAGGAGAAGCCGAGCCGTGGGCCGATGTTGTCGTCGTCGTTCTCCAGCACGCCGCCCTGGCCGCCCTGGAAGTCGCGCAGATAGTACTCGTTGAACCTTGTCTGGGTGGACAGGGTCTGCCAGATGGGGTTCGTCCTCTGGTCGAGGTCGAAGCCGTCCCAATAGTCGTAGCGCAGGCCGAAGTTCAGCGTCAGGCGGTCGTTCCAGTAGATGTCGTCCTGGACGTACCCGCTGTACTGGTCGACCGGGGTGCTCATGCCGAAGAACCCGCCGAAGATCGTGATGTCGGTCACCGGCGAGCCGACCACGTCATCGCGTAGCGCGAACGCTCCCGCGAGGCCGGTGGAGAAGTCGCCGCCCAGCACAGGCTCGTGGATGTAGTTGAGGCCGGTCTTGAACTGGTGCGTCCGGCCGCCCAGGGTGCTGGCGAAGCTCAGGTCGTCCTTGTACTGGTACTTCTTCTGGTGCGTGGCCTGCGGAGTATTGCCGTTCTGACCGGTGATGACGCCGGAGGGGTAGACGAGCGACGGATCGTTGGAGTCGGCGCTGATCAGGTTGTCGAACTTGGTATACTGGAACACGAATTCGTTGAGCGCGTCCGATCCGATCTGGTACGTATGGCCGGCGAGGATCGAGCTGTACTCGTTGCCCACCGTGCCCAGCGCGGTCGGCGTCGTGGTCGGGCTGGCCCCGTACTTGTCGCTGTTCTTCTGATAGCCATAGCGGACCTGCAGATACTGCTTGGGCGACGGGTCCCAGGTCGCCTTCGCCGTGATCAGCTCGTCCTCGAACGGCGTCGCGAAGGACTGTCCCTGAAGCGACGGGAAGATCGGCGGCAGAGGATCGCCGCCGTCGGGATCGGTGTTGAGGGTGTAGAAGGTATCGCGTTCGGTCTTCTCGTAGGTGGCGAAGAAGTCGAGCTCTGTCACGCACGATGGGGCCGCCCAGCGCGAGGCCGTACTGCTTGCGCTCATAGGGCTGCTTGTCGGAGCCGCTGAGCTGTTCCGTCTCGGTCTGCGAGTTCAGGCTGTCGTCGCGGAAGAAGCCCCAGGTGGTCCCTTCGAACTGGTTGGTGCCGGTCTTGGTCACCACGGTCAGCACGCCGCCGCTCGAGCGGCCGTACTCGGCCTTGTACTGCTGCGTCTGGATGTTGAACTCCTCGACGGACTCCAGGTTGAAATTCTGGAGGGCGCCGCCGATCGTGTCGTCGGTGTTGTCGCCGCCGTCGATCACGTAGTTGACGTTGCGCCCGATGCCGCCGTTGAGGGCCACGGTGAGCTGGCCGGGCTTGGTCGGGTCGGAGTTATAGGCCAGCGAGGTGCCCGGCGCGAGGATCGCCAGGTTGGCGAACTGGCGGCCGTTCAAAGGCAGGTTCTCGAGCTGCTGCTCGCTCACCACGGTGCCGATGCTCGGCGTGGTCTGCACCAGCGGGGCCTCGTCGACGACGGTGATCGTCTCCTCGACCGAGGTCTGGCTCATCTGGACGTCGAGGGTGCGCTGCGACGCCACGTTGAGCCGGACCTCCTCGACGGTGACCGTGGCGAAGCCGGAGAGCTCGGCCTTCACGGTGTAGGTGCCGACGGGCAGCGACGGCAGCAGGAAGGTGCCGTCGGCGCCGGAGGTCGTCGACCGTTCGAGGCCGGTCTCCTTGTTGGCCACGGTGACGGTGACGCCGGGCAGCGGCGCGCCGTCCTTGTCCTGGACATGCCCGACGAGGGAGGCGCCCGCGGTCTGCGCGCTCGCTCCGGGAGCGAAGGCGATGGTCCAGGCCAGGGCCAGCAGGATCGCCAGCGCGAGGCCGCGGAGCATCAGCGGTTTTCTGGAATTCATGGCACAGTCTCCTTTGGAGTCCTCTGTACACCGTATGGAATCGGACGTATGGAATCGAAAAATGCTCGGGATATCGGAGTACGGGAGTGAGGGGAGCGGGTCCTGGGCCTGAATCACCTCCTCTCTTGAGTGGTGGTCGTTCTCTTGTCTTCGATCCTTGCGAGCAGCATCCGGGCGGTCCGGCGCTGCTCGGCGAACTGGCGGTCGCCCTCGGTGGCGGCCAGGAAATCGCGGTACGCCGCCGCCGCCGCGTCCGGCTCTCCGGCGACCTCGTGCGCAATGCCACGGTTCAGGCGGACCTCGTGGTAGCGCGGCGCCAGACGGAGAGCCCGGTCAAAATAGGAAAGTGCTTGAGCCGGCCGATCCCGCTCCACCTCCAGGGTGCCGAGGCCGTTGAGCGGCTCGGCGTAGCGGGGCGCGACGGCGATCGCCTGCTGGTAGGCGCGCTCGGCCTCCGCGGCCCGGCCCAGGCCGCGCAGGACGTTGCCGAGGTTGTTGAGCGCCGTGGCGTTGCGCGGATCGAGCGCGGCGGCGAGCTCGAGCTCCTGGCGCGCCGCCTCCGGCCGGTCCTCGGCGAGCAGGAGGACGCCCAGGGTGTTGTGCGCCTCGGGCCGCGCCGGATCGAGCCGCAGGGCCCGCTGGATCGCCTCCCGGGCCTCGGCCGTACGCCCCGCCTCCTGGAGGGTCGACGCCAGGTTGTACCAGGCCTCGGGGTCGTCGGGGGCGTCCGCCGCGGCCTGCCGGTGGAGCGGCACGGCCTTCTCCACCTCCCCCCGTTCGCGCCAGGCCCGGGCGCAGCTCGCCACGGAAGACCGGGTTGCCCGGGTCGGCGGCGACCAGGGCCTCGAGCTCGGCCAGGGCGCTCTCCGCCCGGCCGCTGCGGAGCTGGGCGTGCGCCCGCTCGTACCGCGCGAAGAGGGGCGCCATGCGCTTGGGGTCGGCAGCTCCGGGGTCGCCGGTGCGGCGGCGCGGCGGCGCGGTCCCTCCGGCAGCATAGCCGAGGCTCGCCAGCCGGGCGCGCGTCTCCGCATCGACGCCGCCGCGCGGGGCCTCGACGGCGCCGGCCTCGATCTCGGCCAGGCGGCCGGCAAAGCCGCGTAGCTGGCCTTCCTCCCTCTGTCGCGCCAGGTCGGCTGCCTCGCCCGGGTCGCGGGCCAGGTCGTAGAGCTCCGGCTGCGGGGCGGAGATGTACTTGAGATCGCGGCGCCGCAGAGCGGCAAGAGGGCTCCAGCCGAAGATCGCCGGGTACTGGGTCTCGGCGTAGATGTCAGCCGGCGGCGGCTCCTCGCCCTGCCGCAACGGGGCCGAGAGGTCGCGGCCGTCGAGCGTTCCCACCGGAGGCGCCGGCAGGCCCTTGCCGAGCAGACCGGCCAGGGTCGGGGCCAGGTCGGCGAGGCTGACGGGAGTGCGCACGACCCGGCCCGGCTTCACGTCCGGCGCGCGCACGAGGAGCGGCACGCGCAGGGTGGGCTCGTAGAGCAGCAGCCCATGGGTAAGCTCCCCGTGGTCGCCCAGCCCCTCGCCGTGGTCGCCGGACACCGCCACCACGGTCTGCCCGGCCAGGCCGCGCTGCTCGAGCGCCGCCAGCAGGCGGCCGACCTGCTCGTCGACCGCGGCGATCTCGCCATCATAGGGACGCCCGGCATGGCGCTCGCGGTGCGGCGACGGCGGCGTGTAGGGGGCATGGGCGTCGTACAGGTGGACCCAGAGGAAGAAGGGACGGGAGTCATCGGTCCTGGCAGAGGCGAGCCAGGCGAGGGCGCGGTCGACCACCTCCCGGCCCGGCCGTTCGGCTTCGAGGGTCGTGCCGGCGACCGGATCCCTCTCGATCTCGTCATCGTAGACCTCGAACCCGCGCCCCAGGCCGAACCGGCGGTCGAGCACGAAGGAGCCGACGAAGGCGCCGGTGCGGTAGCCCTCCGCCGCGAGCAGCGTGGCCAGGGTGGACGGCCCCTCGGGGAAGGTGCCGACGCCGTTGTTGCGCAGGCCGTGATGAGGCGGCAGAAGGCCGGAGAGCATGCTGGCGTGCGATGGGAGGGTGAGAGGCACCGGCGCCGAGGCCTGCGCGAAGCGCACCCCGTCGCCCGCCAGGCGGTCGAGCCAGGGCGTTTCGGCTGCCCTGTAGCCATAAGAGCCGATTCGGTCGGCTCGCACCGTGTCGAGGGTCACGAGCAGCAGATTCGGGCTTGGCGCAGCTCCTCCGTCCCCGCGGGAGCACCCCCCGAAGATCAGGATTGCGGCACCGAGCGCCAGGAAAAAAGGATTGCCCTTGAGCAATCAAGACTGCCTTGAAGAATTCCGCGTGGAGAGAATAACGAAAATTACGCTCGACGGGAAGATGGGACCTCACCCTCTGTCCCCCTCTCCCATCTCCCACCCGCCCCGTCCCCGGGAGAGGGGGGACGTTGTTGGTGCCTTTGTGGCGAGCTCGCGGAACGGCTCCGGATGCGTTCCCCCTCTCCCGGCGGGGGGTGGAAGGGAGACGGGAGAGGGGGCCAGGGGGTGAGGTCTTCGCAGGCTCCGCTCTGATAGCATAAGTCTGTGAGGAGGATGCGATGACCAACGGCTACGAGCAGGCCCGGGCGGGGCGCAACGTCCTCGAAAAGCTGGGCGAGAAGATCCCTGGCTACAGGGGATTCCAGGACCGCGAGCTGCGGCGCGACGTGGACCGCCTCCAGCGCGAGCACCTCTCCGGCGAGCTGGCACGGCTGAAGCTGGAGCTGCGCGACAAGGCGCGGACCTATACGGACGCCGGACAGATCGCCGCGCTGGGCGGCTTCGACCGCCTCGACCGGCAGATCGACGGCCTGTCGCAGGCCATCCGCTTCGCCGACTACGGCGCGAGCGGCCTCTTCGATCCGGTGAAGATCGGCGAGGCGGAGCTGCAGCGGCTCTACGAGTTCGACCTCTCGGTGCTCCAGGACCTGGAGGTGCTGCAGGCCGACGTCGCGGCCCTGCCGGCGCCTGGGCCGGAGAATCCGGCGGCCGCCCTCGACCGGCTGCACCAGAGAGTCCGCGCCCTGGAGGACAAGTGGCGCCAGCGCGAGCTCGTCGTCAGCAACGTGGTCCGCGGCACGGGCGCGGCGGAATCGTAGGGGAGACCCGAGCCATGCAAGTCATCGAATACCACGATCCCTCGGGAAAGACCATGGTGTCGCGGGTGCCGGCGCAGGGCACGTCGGCCATCCGGCTCGGCAGCCAGCTCATCGTCGAGGAGAGCCAGCAGGCGGTCTTCTTCCGCGATGGCAAGGCGCTCGACACCTTCGGCCCGGGCCGCCACACGCTGGCCACCCAGAACGTCCCGATCCTGGCCAGCATCCTCAGCATCCCGTTCGGCGGCGAGTCGCCTTTCCAGGCGGCGGTGGTCTTCGTCTCCACCAGGACCTACATGGACCTCAAGTGGGGCACCAAGGAGCCGGTGGTCTTCCGCGACAAGGACCTCGCCATGGTCCGCCTGCGCGCCTTCGGCAAATACGCGGTGCGGGTGGTCAACGCCCAGCTCTTCGTCAACACCGTGGTGGGCACGCGCGGGCTCTTCACCACCGACGGGCTGGAGGACTGGTTCCGCGACGCCATCGTGGCCCGGCTGAACGATGTGCTGGGCGAGAACATGACCTCGATCTTCGACTTGCCGCGCCTTTACGACGAGCTGGCCATGGGCCTGAAGGCGCGGGTGGCGGACGACTTCAACAAGTACGGCGTCGAGCTGGTCGACCTCTTCGTGGGGGCGATCACCCCGCCCGAGGAGGTGCAGAAGCTGATCGACGAGCGGAGCGGGATGGGGGCGATCGGCGACATGAACGCCTACCTCAAATTCAAGACCGCGCGGGCGATCGGCGACGCGGCACAGCAGCAGGGCGGTGCCGCGAGCGCCACCGTGGGTGCCGGCCTCGGAGTGGGTGTCGGGATGATGCTCCCGAACATGATGCGCGAGGCCATGCAGGGCGGCGGCTCCGGCCCTGGGGCGCCCGGCCAGGGCACCGCACCGGCCGCGCCGGCTCCACCCGCGGACGCCGCGGCGGCCCCGGACGCAGGGGGTACGCCGGCCTTCTGCTCCAACTGCGGCCAGAAGCTCGCGCCGGGCTCGAAGTTCTGTCCCGGCTGCGGCACCAAGGTCGGTTGACCCTCATCTCGGGACCCTACGCCCTCGCCCAGGGTGTGAACCCTGGGCGAGGGCGCGAGGCACCTCCTCGGGGGACGCCTTTGCACACACTGTATAATCTGTCCCTATCATGCCCGTGCGCCCCATCGTCCGGCTCGGTCATCCGTCCCTGCGCACCCTCGCCCGGGTGGTGCCGGCCGACCGGATCGGCAGCCCCGAGGTCCAACAGCTCATCGACGACATGGTCGAGACCATGCTCGACGCCCACGGCGTCGGCCTGGCCGCTCCCCAGGTCGGCGAAGAGCTGCAGATCTTCGTCTACCAGTCCGCCGGCCATGTCGATCCGGCCGCCGACATCCCGCTCCACGTCGTCCTCAACCCCATGATCAGCCCCCACGAGCGGGAGCTGGCCTACGACTGGGAGGGGTGCCTCTCCATCCCCGATCTGCGGGGGATGGTGCCGCGGCACCCGGCGGTCCGCGTCCGCGGCCTGGACCGCGAGGGCCGGAGCCTCGACTACATCGCCCGCGGCTTCGAAGCGCGCATCGTCCAGCACGAGTTCGATCACCTGAACGGCGTCGTCTTCCTCGACCGGATGCGGGACTTCCGCGCGCTGAGCTACCTCGCCGAGTGGGAGCTCTACCTGGCGGGCCGGAACGGCGACCCCGACGAGACCGCGATCGGTTGACCGGTGGGCCGCGAGCTCGTCGTCGTCTGGGCCGGACGCCACCACCGCTCGGGTTGGGAAGAGATCTGCGCGGACTACCGGAAACGGCTCTCCCGCTGGGTGCCCGTGCGCGACCTGCCGGTCCGGGCGCGCGCCGGCGCCGACGACCCGCAGCGCCAGAAGACCGAAGGGCAGGCGCTCCTCGCCGCCGTCCCGCAGCCCGTCTGGACCGTGGCCCTGGACAGCAGCGGCGAGACGCCCGATTCGCCGGAGCTCGCCGACCGTCTGGCCCGCCTGCGCGGCGAGTGGCCCCACCCCGTGGTCTTCCTCATCGGCTCCGACCTCGGCCTCGACCACTCCGTGCTCGAATCCGCCCGCTGGACCCTGTCGCTGGGCCGGCTCACCCTGTCCCACGAGCTGGCACGGGTCGTGCTGTATGAGCAGCTCTACCGTGCGCTCTCGATCGAAGCTGGAATGAGTTATCATCGCCTGCCCTGATTCACGAGTGGAAAGGAGAAGCCAGAGTGGCCAAGACAGAAAAGGCCAAGGTGGTGCAGACTGCCGAGGTTCCCCAGGAAAACTACGAAGACCTGCGGAAACGCCTGCTCGAACAGCGGCAGGAGATCCTCAACATGTACAAGCAGGACGTCCGGGCGGGGCAGGAGTCGGCGGATGACGGCACCGAGGATATTGTGGATCGAGCGAACAATTCTTACAATCGGGAGCTTATGTTCTCGATCTCGGACAGCGAGCGTGCCCTGCTCCTCCAGATCGAGGATGCGCTGATCCGGATGGACACAGGGGCCTACGGACGTTGCGCCAGTTGCGGCAACCAGATCCACCCCTTGCGCCTCCAGGCGGTGCCCTGGGCCCGCTTCTGCATCGACTGCCAGGAGCTCGCCGAAAAGGGCCTCCTGGAAGCCGAAGCCTCCTGAGCCGCGCCGAAGGGGATCGATCGATTGGCCGGCGCGGTCGAGAGCTTCCTCGCG
Organism: uncultured Holophagales bacterium; assembly: GCA_963842525.1. Lineage (GTDB taxonomy): Bacteria > Acidobacteriota > Thermoanaerobaculia > Multivoradales > UBA5704 > UBA5704. Next base: position 784,466 of record CAWJGT010000001.1, on the reverse strand, counting down.
GCCCTGCGCCGCGGGCATCGTCCCCAGGTGTGCCTCGTCCACGGCGACCTGGTACTGGCGGAGCCCGCGGCCCTGCGGAGCGCGGAGGTCCTGGCCGAGGCCCTCGGCTGCGCTCCCGACCGCATCGAGACCCACCGCCGCCCGACGTCGCTCTCCCATCTCCTGCAGGACCTCCGGACCTACTCCCTGTTCGCGACCGCCAAGGTGGTCCTGGCGGTCGATACCGCCATCTTCGCGGACCGCGCCGCCGCCGCCGAGCTGATCGACGACGCGGCCGAAGCACTGCCGCTGGCTTCCGGCACCGGCGGCCCCGGAGGCGAATCCCGCGCTTTCTCGGCCCGTGAGCGGCAGGCTGCCTCGCGCCTCCTCCAGGCTCTGCACCTCTTCGACCTCGACCCCTACGCCGGGCCGTCCGAGCGGCTGCTCGCCGAGCTGCCGGCCTGGGTGCTCGAAGGCGCGCGCCGCGGCAAGGGCGCCCGGGCGCGGACAAAGAAGCAGGTCGAGGAGCTGCGCACCGGCCTCGCCGTCCTCCTCGAAGCGGCCCGCGGCGAGGGGATCCAGGGCCAGGGCGACAGCGACGTCGCCGCGCTCGCCGACCTGATCCGCGGCGGCCTGCCCGAGGGGCACGTCCTGGTGCTGGCCGAGCGCACGGTGGCGGCAGACCATCCGGTGGTCCGCCTGCTCGCCAAGGCCGTGCTGGCCACCGGCAGCATCGAGGCCGCGGAGCGGGGCGGCGGCTGGCAGGGTCTCGACCTCCTGGGCGAGGAGCTGGAGCGCCAGACCGGCGTGGCCATCGCGGCCGACGCCCTGGCCGAGCTCGCCCACCGCACCCTGCGCCAGGAGAGCGACGGCCGGCGCACCAGCAAGGCCATCGAAGGCGACTCGACCGCCCGCCTTGCCGGCGAATACCGCAAGCTGGCGAACCTGGTCCCCGAGGGCGGCCGGATCGAACGCAAGCTGGTCGAGCAGGCCGTGGAGGACCGCGGCGAGGAGGACGTCTGGCAGCTCCTGGACGCGGTGGCCGCCGGGCGCGGCGCCGAGGCCCTGGACCGCCTGCACCGGCTGCTGACCTCGGCGGAGGAGCCGCTCAATGCCCGGTTGTCCTTCTTCTCGCTCTTCGCCGGCTTCTGCCGGCAGCTCACCGCCATCCGCGGGATGATGCGCGCCGCCCGCATCCCGCCCGGCGAGGCGAACTACGGCCGGTTCAAGGACCGCCATGCTCCGGCCCTCCAGGGCGAGGTCCCCGGCGGCGGCAAGAACCCGCTGGCCGGCCTCCACCCCTTCCGCCTCCACCGCGCCTACCTGGCCGCCAGCCGTCTCCCCGAGCCCCTGCTGGCGAAGCTCCCCTCCGACCTCCTGGAGACCGAGCTGCAGCTCAAGGGCGAGAGCAGCGAGGCCGATACCGCCCTCGCCGTCCTCGTCGCCCGGGTGGCCACCGCGGGCTCCGGGCGCCGGTAGCAGAGCTCTACTCTGGGTCGCACGGCCGATCTCTCGCAACCACCAAACCAGGGCGTGGGGCACCTTGGTGCCTGGAGGCGTGATACGCTTGCCGCCACCGCCGGAGTCCGCACCATGCCCGCACCGTTTCCACCGGCTCGACCAGGCCTCATCAGAACGGTAGGCGCTGTCCAGGCCAAGCCTTTGGCCGCCCATGTCCAGGCGGCACTTGTCGCAACAAGACCGCCGGTCAAATCGGTCCAAGCCAAGCGCACGACGGCCGAGCGCCAACCTGCCGCCCACGTGGTGGCGGCACTTCAGGCCGTACAGGCACGGATGGCACCCGTCCGGCCCACTGCCAGGCCCGCGCCTCCCGTGGCGCCTCTTCCGCCGCGGGGCCGCGTTCTAACCCCTTACGGGCCGAAACCGCCGGTCATCCAGCGCGCCTCCTCCTCCTCTTCTTCTTCTTCTTCCTCCTCTTCTTCTTCTTCTTCCTCCTCTTCTTCTTCTTCTTCCTCCTCTTCTTCCTCTTCCGGGAGCGCAGCTCTCACGATTTCCATCAATCCAGGCAGCAGCTCGCCATCCGCCTACGCGCTCCTTGCGTCGGGCATGCCCAAGCGCTACTGGGGATACCTCTTCCCTGGCGGCACCGTCTACCGGCGGACCGACAGGGATCCATCGATAGTCTTCGCGACCGGATGGACCCGAAGCGGGTACGAAGACCTCGTAACACATATCACGGTCGATCAGGGCAAAGGATCCAACTGGATTGCCACTACCAAGGACCTCACCGGCATGGACGAACGCTATGGCAAATACGCCTTTGAAATCGAGATCGAATGGTACCAGGGGGTCGACGCCAACGTCGCCTACACCATTTTGACCAAGCATAGAAATCCACACGCCGAACAGAATGAAGTCGCCGTCTGGGAAGAGATCAAGCCCGATCAAATCACTGCTGTGTGGGTGCCCCGGCCTTCCTCCGAAGTCGAAAATCCGTCCATGGGAAAGACCTGGGCAAGCTATTACAATCGATACACCAGGCAGGAGTACCTCGCAAGTCACTGACTCCTCCCTCCCCGAGGAGGGCGCCCATCTGTCTGGGGCTTGTATACAGTTCTACTCGCTGCGCAGCACGCTCGCCGGATCGAGGTGGGCGGCGCGGAGAGCGGGCACCACGCTCGCCAGGAGCGCCGTCATGACCAGCAGGAGCGCCACGCCGGCGAAGGTGGCGGGGTCGGTGGTGCCGACGCCGAAGACGAGCCCCGCCAGGAACCGCCCGAGACCCAAGGCGGCGAGCGCGCCGAGCACCGCGCCGGCCGCGATCAGCGCCAGTCCCTGCCCCAACACCGAACGGATGACGTGCTCGGCGCGTGCGCCAAGAGCCATCCGGATGCCGATCTCCTGCCGCCGCTGGATCACCATGTAGCTGATCACGGCATAGAGGCCCAGGGCGGCGAGCACCAGCGACAGCACGGAAAAGGCGGAGAAGAGCGACATCGCGAGCCGGCGCTCCCCGAGCCCTTCGTCCACCAGGTCCTCCAGCGTACGCACCTCGGAGAGCGGCAGGTTGCGATCGAGTGAGGTCACCACCTGGCGCAGCGAGGGGACGATGTTCTTCGGATCTCCCGCCGTGCGCACGACGAGATAGGCCCAGGGGTCCGGGCGCTGCGCCAGAGGGATGTAGATCGACGGCTCGGCCGGCTGGTGAAGCCCCTGCTCCCGGATGTCTGCGACCACGCCGACGATCTCCTGCATGCCGTTGGTATCCCACCGGAAGTCGATGCGTTTGCCGATCGGGCTCTCGCCGGGGAAATAGCGCCGCGCCAGAGCCTGGTTGACCATCACCACCGTCGGCGCGCCGGCCGCGTCCCGCTCCTCGAAGGCGCGCCCGGTGAGGACCCGCGTGCGCAGCACTTCGAAGTAGCCCGGCGAGGCGACCCGCTTCTGGGCGTTCGGTTCCGCTTCCCGCGGATACGTGCGGCCCTCGATGCCGAACCCGCCCCAGCTCCCTCCTACAAGGGGTGGGGTGCTGACGTACGCCACGGCCTGCACGCCCGGGAGCCTTTCTACGCGCTCGTGCAGCTCGCGGAAAAACGCGATCTGCTGGCTTTTTTCGGCGTAGGTGGTCGGCAGGAGGACGAAGGCGCTGATCACGTGCTCGGCGTCGAAACCCTTGTCGACGGCGAGCAGCCGGTCGAGGCTGCGGATGAGCAGGCCGGCGCCGATGAGCAGCGCGAACGAGAGCGCCACTTCGGCCACGATGAGCGCGCCGCGCAACCGGTCGCGGACCGGCCCGCCAATGCTGCCGCGCGCACCGGCCTTCATGACCTCGGCGAGGTCGGTGCGCGAGGCGCGCAGCGCGGGCACCAGGCCGAAGAGCAGGCCGGTGAGCAGGGACAGGCCGAGCGCGAAAACCAGCATGCGCGCATCCACCGTGGCCTCGGCGAGCCGCGGCATCCGGGCCGGGCCGAGCGCGCGGAGGCCTGCGACGCCGGCCTGCGCCACGAGCACGCCGGCGGCGCCGCCGAGCAGCGCCAGGAGAAGGGTCTCGACCAGCAGTTGCCGCACGATCCGGCCGCGCGCCGCGCCGAGCGCCGCACGCACGGCGATCTCGCCCTGCCGCACCGCCGCGCGCGCCAGGAGCAGGTTGGCCACATTGGTGCAGACGATGAGGAGAACCATGATCGCGGCGCCGGCCAGGGCGAAGAGGAGCGGCCGCGCATCGCCGATCACGAGCCGCTCCATCCGGGACAGGCGGATGCCGTGGTCCGTTGCTCCGGTCTCCTGCAGCCGGCGGGCGAAGTCGGCGATGCGGTCCTGGGCCTGCGCGAAATCGAGCCTGGGGCGCAGCCGGCCGATCACGTCCATGAAATGCATGTCGCCCGCGTTTTCTGTATCGAGCCGCAGGGGCATCCAGAAGTCGGCCTCCCGCGCCGCGGCCAGGCCGGTCGGAACGAGCGAGCGCCGGCCCGGGGGAATGATCCCGATCACGGTGAAGGGGTGGTCCGACAGCCTGATGGTGCGGCCAAGGATCTTCGGGTCGCCGCCGAAACGGCGCCGCCAGAGCTTTTCGCTCAGCATCACGACGCGCTCGCCGCTGGTCTTCTCCTCCCCTGGCGCGAACGCACGCCCGATGCGAGGAGAGACCCCCAGCATCCGCGGCAGGTTGTCCGACATCTGGACGCCCGCAAGCATCTCCGGCTCGCCGTCGCCGGTCAGCGGGTGCGTCGTCGTCCAGTAGGCGCCGACGTCAGCGAAGATCTCCTTCCCCTGCTTCCAGCTCAGGTATTCGGGGAATGACACGGGGAGCTCCTCGCCCTTCTGGCTCAGGTCGTGGACCACGACCAGCCGCTCGGGCTCAGAATACGGCAAGGGCCGCAGCAGGGCGGCGTCGAGCACGCTGAAGATCGCGGTGGTGGCGCCGATGCCGAGCGCGAGCACCAGGACGACGGCCAGGGTAAAGCCCGGCCCCTTCCAAAGCCTGCGCAGCCCATAGCGGGTGTCTTGCATCAGATCGCTCATCGCTTCGGTCCTCCTGTGCTGGCGGAGCTTTCGGGTATCGTGATCGCGCAGCCAGCGCGCCACCTGATCGGGGTCGCCGAAACGGGCGAGGGCCTCCTCACGGGCGACGGCAGGCGGGAGACCGGCGGCACGGAAATCGCGCTCCCGCATGTCGAGGTGAAAGCGGAGCTCGTCGTCGATGTCCGCCTCGACGTCCGGCCCCCAGAAGCGCAGATAGCGGCGCCAACGCGGCTGGTCGCGCATCGGCCGGGCCCTCAGACGACCGACGGCTCGGCCTCGAGCGCGCCCATGACGGCGCGGGCGAAGCGCATCCACGTGGAGGCGTCGGCGTGCAGGTGCTGCCGGCCGGCGCGCGAGACCGCATAGAAGCGGGCGCGGCGGTTGTTCTCCGAAAGCCCCCATCGCGACTCGACGAAGCCGCGGTCCTCCAGCCGCCGTAGCGCGGGGTAGAGCGACCCTTCCTCGACCTGCAGCACTCCGCCGGTCACCTCCTCGATCCAGCGCGCAATGCCGTAGCCGTGCCGCTCCTCGCCGGCCAGCGCCTTGAGGATCAACAGACCCAGCGTCCCCTGCAGAAGATCTCCAGATTCACGTCCCATCGCAGGCTCTCCTCTTTCGCCTGCGAAGACGTTACCGCACCTTCCCATAGTCTTGCAAGGGGTAGGTGCCGGAGAAACAGGGACCGGGTCCGCCGGAACACAGCGGACCCGTCCGGGCGGACGGCGGCGCCCTTGGACCCGGGGGCCGCCGTCCTTCTCTATTGTCAAAGAGCCTTGCGTTCCCGATCGTCCTGCTCGGTCGATCGGCATCATCGCGCGTCCTTCAATATGCAGGAGGCTCGCACAGTCGACCGGGAAAGTCAACGAGGCTCTTGACACCGCCGGGAAAGTCGTGGACTCTATGCACACATCAGGCGCCGCTTCCGGCGCCGGGTGTTCGAGCCCCCTCGGGCTCAAAAAGGAGAAGCAAAATGTCTGAACGTACCTATGCAGGGAAGCTGGGCGCACTGGCGCGATTCATCGCCGCGCTGCTCGCCAACGCTGCCGAGCTCACCCACCTGGAAGGCCTTCGCGTCCGGATCGAGGCGATCCTGGCCGAAGCGCAAGGAGTCGTGCGGGAGCACGCCGCCCTCGTCGCCAGCAAGCAGGAGGCGAGCAAGCGCATCCGTACGCTGCTCACCGAAGGCGAAAGGCTGGCGACCGCGGCAGGCAAGATCCTCCAGCAGCACTACGGCCTGCGGTCGGAGAAGCTCGCGGAATTCCACCTCCAGCCGTTCCGCGGCCGCAAGGCCAAGACGCCGCCCGACCCCGCCACTCCCGCGGTCCTCGCGATCGATCCGCAGTAAGTGTCACTCCTCCGGGGAGCGTGCCCGCCACGCTCCCCCTTGTTCCGCGCCCTTCTCCACAGACATCCACCGCTGTTTAAATGATCTGACGTAGAGAACGTTATCCAGCTCAGTGTAAGCGTATCCGGCGCAGATAAGCGTATCCAAGACGGATAAGCGTATCTGCCGCAGATAACACTATCCAGCGCGGATAACGGTATCCACGCCAGTGTAAGCTTATCCAGCGCAGATAAGCTTATCTGCCCCAGATAACACTATCTGCCGTAGATAACGTTATCCAGCGTGGATAAGCTTATCCGGCGCAGATAAGCTTATCCAGGCCAGCGTGGGCTTATCTGGCGCAGATAACACTATCTGGCGCGGATACCCTTATCTGAGCCAGTGTAAGCTTATCTGGCTTGGATAAGCTTACGCTGGGCGTCGTAGCTCATCTGGAGCAGATGGCAGTATCCCCAACCGATATCCTCCATCCCATAAATACGCGCCCAACGACGACGGCGACGAGGAGCCCCGAAGGGGCGCAGGCATAAAGCCTGGCGCTTCAGCGCCAGGTCAGGGTCCTCCACGCCTCCAAGCCCCGAAGGGGCGACGGCAAATTTGACGCAATGCCTGCGCCCCTTCGGGGCTCCGGAGAGTTTGGGGAACGCCAACCTGGCGCTGAAGCGCCAGGCTTTACGCCAGAGCCCCTTCGGGGCACCTTCGCCACGCCCTTTGGGCTTGCACTCCTACTCGAGACGCGGAATCTCGTTGGACGGAAGATTCAGACGAATGGATCGCGCTTGGCCCGGCAAACGTGTAATGAGTCCGAGGCGATCAAGCGTAAGGATCATCTGGTGGACCGAGGGCGGCGAGACTTTGAAGTAGCGCAGGAAGTCAGCCTCCGCCGGTGGACGACCGCTCACTTTCGTGTACGCGTCGATGAAAGCGAGATATTGGCCCTGCAGGTGTGTGAAGCTTGGCATTCCTTCGTGATATCAAGCCGACCAGCGTGCGCTAGTCGCTTCACCGGAAGGCGGCGATGGCCGTCTGACCGGTGCAAGCGCGGGTTCGATGCGCAGCTTCTATCAAACAAAATCCTCGATAAGGGTCCGTGTGCCCTTGATCAACTCTCCGACGTCTCTGATTTCAAAACGGTCCCATTCAGCGTGAAGCGCGTGATTACGTACTCCGGAATAGACCTTTACCCTCTTGCCTTGAACTAAGGAAAACACCGAGGCGCTAACGAGGGCATCCACTAGTTGCTCCAAGCTCTTGCCACTCGTTTCTATGCCTTGCTTTTCGGCGATCTTCTTTATGGTATCTTCAAGCACAGCGCTCGCCAGAACGGCGGCCTCTGTTTTTTTATTTCCTTTATGATAAGGGGCAGCGTGTTCGAGGAAGTCGTCAAATGTTGCCGCGATCAGCACATACTCAATTCTCTTAAGGAGCCCCGCATTCCATTCTTCGTAGGCAGATACAAGGAGAGCGCAAAGCTTCTGCACTACGTGCGTCGGTATTCCCCTCGCCAAGTCCTTGTCGGAAACCAATCGTCTGCTTTCCTCGACATAGTAACTTGCTGGTAGCGCGATGTTGCTTAGCAGGTTAACAGTCGAGGCTATCCATGCCTGGTATTTGGGGATAGACTCCCTGAGCACCCAATATCCGAGGTTATTATTGTCAAGAGGAAGCTCGCTTAAGAGGCGATGGCCTTGATCCACTAGGTCAGCAAAGCGACTGTCGATTGTCTGTTTCATACGAGCATGCTTCTTTTGCGTCTAACCTCTGCCTCACATATTCGCCGGCACCCCGCCCACAGGCGTATACGACACCACCTGCGGGTTGAGTCTACGGCCGGTCCCAGATTGTCGAGCATGCAAGATGCTTATCCTCTTCGACTTAGCGCACCCTACACCTCTTCGTAACCTGCGTCAAGACCGCCGAGGCATTTGGAGAAGCATTCTGGTCGGCCCTGTGCCGCGGAAAGCCGCAACTACGGCATGCTCGACGAGCGAAGGAGGTCGAGCAGAGCGCATCTGACCCTACGCGCGCTTGGCATTTCAGTCACACGAGAACACCGTTATACATATCCTGTCCGGGAGGGTGGGGGAAGCGCCCCTTGTGGGCGCTGGCACATAGCCCCGGGTTTCAACCCGGGGTGCGAGATCCACCAATCCTCCCTGCGCCCCTTTCAGGGGCGATGGCGCAGACGGAAGCGCAATGCCGTCGGTGTGCGGTGCCCGAGGACGGCGGGCCTGTGCGCCATCCTCGCCGACGCCCCTGAAAGGGGCTCGAAACGGGCCGGGCCTCCGCGACCCCGGGTTGAAACCCGGGTCTACGCGCCCGCGCCCACAAGGGGCGCTTTGAGATGTGTGTAAAGGTATGGATTTCAATCCCGGGAACCGAACGCATTTCAACCCACCGGATTTCCTGCCGCCCCTACCGGGGCTGGATGGTGGATTTGTGCCTCCCAACCCGGCACTGACGTACCGGGCTAATTCCGTCCGCCCCTGCGGGGCTCGATTTCCAAACACCCTTTAAGACCAGGTTATCGTCCACGGTCCGCGGCGCCCGGACGACGCCGAAGCCGAGCTCCGTCGACTCAATAGGTGATCAGCGGCTTGATGATGTTGTCTTCTTTGGTCTCCATCATGTGAAAGGCGTGCCCGACCTCAGCAAATGGGAACTTGTGCGTCGTCATGGTGCCGCCGGGTAAGCCACCGCGCCCACTCACCACGTCCGCGTCACCTTGCTCAAACCCCGCGGCGCCTCCGGATCCCGGCCCATGGCGCGGGTGAGGTGGTAGCAGAAGAGTTGGGCGGGGACGATGCTCACCACAGGGCTGAGCCATTCGGGTAGATCGGCGGGCAGGCGTAGCGGGGTGCGCGCGAGGGCCAGCGCCTTGTCCTGGTCGGAGATGGCGATCAGCTCGGCGCCGCGTTCTTCGACCAGGGACGCGAGCAGCGCCAGGAGGTTCTCGAACACCGCACCGCCTGGCGCGACGGCGAGGACGGGAAAGCCCTCGGTGATGAGGGCCACCGGACCATGTTGCAGGTCGGCGGAGGAGTAGGGCTCGGCGAAGACGGCGGCGAGCTCTTTGAGCTTCAGCGACCACTCGGAGGCCGTCGCATAGTTGAAGCCGCGGCCGAGGACTACGCACTGCGTCATGTGGCGATATTGTTGCGTTGCCTGCTCGATGAAGCTGTCGAGTGCCAACGCCTGCTGGACCAGCTCCGGCACTCGCTCGATGGCCTCGGTGTGGCTTTCCTCGCCGCGTTTTTCTCCGGTTAGGGCCACGGACAGGAGAGCGATGGAAAGGAGTTGGGTGGTGTAGGTCTTGGTGGCGGCGATCGCTTGCTCGGGGCCTGAGCTGGCGTCGAGGACCATGTCCGCTTCCTTGGCCAGGGGCGAGGACGGATCGTTGGTGATCGCCAGGGTCGGAACCCCCTGGCGGCGCCCTTCGGCCAGGACGCTGACGATGTCCGGGGATTGGCCCGACTGCGAGATCCCGACCACCAGCGCTCCCTGGAGCTGCGGCGGCGTGCGGTAGAGGGTGAACAGCGAGGGGGCGGCCAGGGCGACCGGGAGCCCATTGCGCGAGCCCCACAGGTATTTGGCATAGAGGGCCGCGTTGTCGGAGCTGCCGCGGGCGGCGATCAGCACCCAGTGGACGCCCCGGCTACGGATGGTGCGAGCCATGTCGCGCACCGGCTCCGCCTGCGTGCGGAGGAGGCGTTCGAGGACGGCGGGTTGCTCGAAGATTTCGGATTCGAGGCTCATGGCCTCGCAGGATACGATGATCGCCGTGGCTGACGAAGCAATCCTCGGGATCGACCTGGGAGGCAGCGGCCGATCCTGGAGGCGTTCTTCCACCCCGGTTTTTCCTCGAGATGGCTGTGCGCCAAGCTTGTGCTGATCAGCCCCTGCCAAGCTCCTCCCACAGGACCGCCACTGTTCGCAGGCCGCGCTCGAAGTTGTCCACGCTGAGCCACTCGTTCGGGGCGTGCGCGTTCTCGCCTGGCAGACCGAAACCCAGGAGGAGCACCGGCGCTTCGAAAATGCGTTCGAAATCGTTGACCACGGGGATCGAGCCTCCATCGCCGACGATCACGGGCTCCCGACCGAACGTTGCCACGAGGGCCCGGCCCGCGGCCTCGAAGAGCCGGCCTTCCAGGTTTGCGCGCCAGGCGGGACCCCCAACGAAGTACTGCACCTCCACGCGGACGCCCGCCGGCGCGACCCGCTCCACATGAGCGCGGAAAAGGCGGTCGATCTCGGCGGGATCCTGATCGGAAACGAGGCGGCAGCTCACTTTCGCCATCGCGGACGCGGGGAGCACGGTCTTCGCCCCCTCGCCCGTGTATCCGCTCAGGAGCCCATGGACCTCGCACGTGGGCCGCGTCCACAGCCGCTCGAGGGTCGTGTAGCCGGCCTCTCCACCGAGGTGGGTCACCCCGGCCTCCTCCCGAAACTGCTGGTCATCGAACGGCAGGCCCGCCATCTGCTCGCGGAGCTCCGCCGGCCACTCGCGCACCTGGTCGTAGAAGCCGGGGATGGCGACATGTCCATCGGCGTCGTGCAGGGTGGCCAGGATGCGCGCGAGCGCCGTCGCGGGGTTCACGACCGCGCCGCCATAGCTCCCGGAGTGCAGGTCGCCGGCCGGTCCATGCACGTCGATCTGGAAATAGGCCATGCCGCGCAGCGAGGACAGGATGGCCGGTAGACCGGGCGCGAACATTGCGGAGTCGGAGATCACGACTGCGTCCGTGCGCAGCCGGTCCGCATGGCGCTCCAGGAACGGTCTGAGGTGTACGCTACCAATCTCCTCCTCCCCCTCCGCGACGAGCACCACGTTGACCGGCAGCTCGCCGCGCGTCGCGAGGTGCGCTTCCAGGGCCTTGACCTGGAGGAAGAGCTGCCCCTTGTCGTCCGTTGCGCCGCGGGCGTAGATGCGCCCGTCCCGCAGGGCGGGTTCGAACGGCGGCGAGTCCCAGAGCTCGAGCGGCTCGGCTGGTTGCACGTCGTAATGGCCATAGATCAGCACCGTCGGGGCGCCGGCTGGAGCCCGTCGCCATTCGCCGAGAACGATCGGATGACCGGCGGTGGGGTAGATCTCCGCCGCCAGCCCTGCCGCGCGGAGCGAGCCGGCGAGCCATTCCGCCGCGCGTTCCACATCGGGACGGTGCTCGGCCCGGGCGCTCACGCTCGGAATCCGCAGGAAATCGAGAAGCTCGGCGCGCAGGCGTGCCGCGTTCGCATCGAAAAAAGCATCAAGATCGTCAGGGACGGTCGCGGTCACGTTTTTGCTCCTTTGGATGGGTCTCGAGTCAATACTACGGCGCTGATCACGAGCACGGCCGCGACGAGCGCACGGCCGCTCGGCTCCTCGTCTCCCACGGCCCACGCCAGGCCGAGCGCGATCAGGGGATTCACGAAGGCGTAGGTGCCAACGGCAGCCGCCGTCGTGACCGTGAGCAGCCAGGTGTACGCGGCGAAGCCGAGCGCGGTGCCGCAGACGATCAGAAAACCGAGCGCCGCCGCGGCCCGCGGCGTCACCTGTGCCGGCGTCCAGCCGGAGAGCTCGCCCGAGACGGCGCTCGCGAGGAGCACAACGGCGGCGCCGGCGGCGAGTTGTATGGCCGTCAACTGCACGACGGAGACGGGCCGGGTGCCCTGCCGCGAATTCCGAGAAGGCCGCGCCACGAGCGAGCCCGCGGCCCAGAAGAGGTCGCTCACGACCAGTGCCACGCGGTCGAACAGCGATCCCGACCACCCGCCGCCGGGGCTCGTCAGCACGGCGATCCCCAGGACTCCGAGGGTGAACCCCGCGAGGACCCGCGCCGGGGGAGGGCGGCGCTCGACCAAGGCGTCCAGGAGCACCAGCCAGAGCGCGATCGAGGTCATCAAGAGCGCCGCGTGACCGGAAGACACCCGCTGTTCGGCCCAGGCGAGCACCGCATGGCAACCGAGGAACAGCAGCGCGCCTGCCATGCCCGCGACCCGCCACTGCGCCGCCGTCGTCCGTTCGAGCTGGCCGCGTATGGCAAGCCAGGCATAGAGGAGCAGCGCGCCGCCGGCGCAACGGATCGCAATCGTGAGCAGCGGCGGCACGTCGGCCACGGCATAGCGAATCGCGAGAAACGTCCCGCCCCAAAACAGATAGATCGCGGCGAACGCCGCTATCAGCTTGGCCCGTGGGACACTGCTGCGATCACCCACGGCGTCCGCCGAGGTCGTCACGACTGCTCCCATCCCTCCTGAAAGACCACGTCGAAGTGGCTGACGTGCTCGTCCTTGTCGATGAGGAATCGATCATCCTGGGGATAGAACACGGCGCGGCCCATGTCGTCTCCCGCGAAGCGGCGGATCGCTTCTTCCGACTCCCAGAAGGTCAGCAGGAGGAATTCCGCCCGCCCCTCGCTGATGCGCCGCAGTCCGAGCACGCCGAGGTTTCCCGGTGTGGCGCGATACTGGGTGAAGCCGCTTGTATGAAGGTATTGCAGGTACGCGTCCGCGTCTTCCGCTTTTGTTCGCTCCCCGCCAGGTGCGTACGATCATGAGTCTTCCTCCCATCGTGCTCCAGCGCCTCTACGGGTCCATCGCCGCCGGTGAGCGGCCGGGCTCTTCCTGGGACGATTTCAACGAAATCCTCACCGACACGCTGCCGTGGCTGCGGATTGCCGGTGCGCCAGGGGCGGAGCGCTCGCTTGAAGGTGGCGGAGTGGGCCTGGCATGGCAGGGAAGAGCGCCTGGTTTCGATCCTCTGGCCGATCGTGTGGCCCGCGTCCGCTCTGCTGACGTCTGACGAGGCGCGGCGGATTCGGGTCTGCGCCGCGCCCGATTGTGGCTGGATGTACATCGATCGCAGCCGGAACGGCCTTCGCCGTTGGTGCCAGATGGAGACGTGCGGCACCATGGAGAAATCACGAAGACGGCGGCAGAAAAGCTATCCGTCATAATCCATCCGCGACCACCGCTGCTTCTTTGGGGACAGGCTCAGTAAGGCTCACGCCCGAACAGGAGCTCCAGCCCGAAGCCGATCATCGCCGAGCCTTCGCGTGGCTGATCGCGCTCCTCGCGGGGCCAGGTGTAGCCGACGACCAGCTCGCCGAACAGGAAGGGTTTTCCCACCGGCTGGCGGTAGATGGCGCGGGTGCCGTACTCGTTGAGCTTGACCTCGGCCTGGGTGGCACCGCGCAGGAAGAGCTCCCCGGCCACGGCCCGGGAACGGCGGATGTTGTGGTAGGCGAGGGCCGCCGAGCGCCAGGCTATCCCGTCGGTCGACTCCGAGAAGGTGCCGATGTTGCCCCAGCGAAAGAGGAGGTCGCGACGCAGGACGTGGTCGAAATCGAGGCTGGTGGTCGATCCGAAACCTTCGCGGTTCTCCCAGAAGACCGTCTCCCGAAAGCGCCAGACGTTGCGGTCGCCGGCAAAGATGTTGCGCCGGTAGCGGCTCTGGGCGAAGACTTCGGGGGCGCTCTTCAACTTGCCGCCGACGCGGAAGTCGATCTTGCTGTTCCAGCGGCCCGGTGGCGAATAGCCGAGGCCGGCGAGCCACTCCTCTTCGTCCTCCAGGCCGAAGACCGAGGAACGGACGGCGAACCCCTCGCGCCGGTCCTCGACGAACTCGTCGCGCTCATCGCGGCCGACGAAGACGTTGAGCCGCCGCTCGAGGTTGGGCAGGTCGTACCTGAGGCGCAGGCGCTCCTTGAGGGTGAACCCGTCGAACTCCGTGTAGAGCGTCGACAGATCGACCCGGCCCGACACCGCGCGTGCGTTCTCGACATCAGCCTCACCGCCGAGAAGGCCGTCGAGCCAGAGGGTGGCGCTGCAGAAGGTCTCCTCGAGGGTCTGGCGCGTCTCGTCGAGGATCTCGGTTTCGTCAGGCCCCTGACGGCAGAGGTCGCGCAGCCCCGGCCGCGGCGCTTCCCCGGTGCCCGCCGGACGCTCGGCCTCCGGCGCGCTCGCCGGCGCCTCCGGGGGTGGCTCGGCCGGTGTAGCGGGTGCCCGGCGGCCTGCACAGCCAAACGCTAAAAGGCTGGCCGCGAGCATCGCGGCGAGTGCCGCGCGGTGGCTGGTGTTCATGTTGGACAGCATAGAATCCCTTGCACCTGCGTATCATACATGGAGGAATGCCCTCGGCCGCGAAGATCACGCCGCGCCACCTCGTCTCCATGTCACTCGGTGGTACTTGAAGCGTCGGCGGCGCCGTCCGGGCCCTCACCTCCCCGGCCCTCCTCTCCCAGCCTCACACCCACCCTTCCGGGAGAGGAGGGAGAAGTTCTATGATCCCGTCATGCCTGTTTCGGGTCCCGGAGCCCTCGTCCGCGCCAAGCGTCTTCGCCGGGCATCCACGTTGGCCGAAGAAGTGCTCTGGGAGAAGCTGCGCGATCGGCAGTTCCTCGGCCTGAAATTCCGCCGTCAAGTGCCGATCGGACAATATATTGCGGACTTCTTTTGCCACGATCGGATGCTCGTGCTGGAGCTCGACGGTGGGATACATGAGGACCGTCGGCAGAAGATCCACGACGAGAACCGGGACGTCAATCTGGTCGCCCTGGGCTACAAGGTCCTACGCTTCACGAATGAAGAGGTCCTGGAAAACCTCGACTCCGTTCTCGAAAAAATCCATCAACGACTCGAACAACGCAACCCTTGATGATCCGATCTCCCTCCTCTCCCGGAAGGGCGGGTGTGAGGCTGGGAGAGGAGGGCCGGGGAGGTGAGGGCCCGGCGGCGCCGACGACTCGCTCTTTTCGACAGTCTCGTCGCCGCTCCTCGACGAAAACGTCGAAGATGAGTCGGCTTGCGTCCGTAGGGTCACCGGCAAGCCCTTTGTTTTCCGCCTCTTACCGTCGGCTTTCGCACCTGGCATCGCGGTTGCTGTGCGCGCAGAGCGGGATCACCAAACGCTCGGCAGTGATCCGAGAGCCCTGGCCGCAGGAAACCGCCGCTTCAGTGGTTTCACCGGCCAGCGGGCACCCGGATCGGTGCAGCGAGATCGGAGGCGCACCATGCGAAACGGCGCGATGCTGGCAATCGGGGCGATAGGAGCGGGTCTACTCTGGTTGGCGATGCCGGTGCTGGCGCAGGACGCCCACCCTCACCATGGCCCCCCGGACCTCGTGGCCGCTGCGGCCCAGGGGACGGCCGCGGCGCCGGTCTTCTCTCCCAAGGCGGGGACGTACACGGCGCCGCTCGCGGTCACGATCACCACGGCCACGGCCGGCGCCAAGATCTACTACACGACCGACGGCTCCAACCCGTCGCGCAAGACGAGCCCGGTCTACACGGGCCCGGTCCAGCTCACCGCCAAGACGACGCTCAAGGCGATTTCCTATAAAAAAGGCCTCAAGACGAGCGGCATCACGAGGGGGGTCTACAAGCTCAGCGCGCCGCCGCCTCCGCCTTCCGAGACCGGGGGCACGCTCTTCCTCGCCACGCTCACTCCGCAGAGCGGCGCGTCGAGCGGAGGCTCCGGCTCCTCGACCCTGACCCTGACGAAGGACCAGAAGGCCGCGGTGCTGCGTTTCTCTTTCTCCAGCTCTTACCGGCCCGATCACCAGCCAGCACATCCACGCCTCCGACGGGACGATCCTCTTCGACATCGACACGACGCCGCCGCAGGCCGACGGATCGCGGGTCTGGCGCATCCAGTCGGCCGGCACCTTCGACACGGCGGAGATCCTCGCCGCGCTGCGGGGCGGCGAGTGCTACCTCAACCTCCATACCGGAGCCTATCCGGCGGGTGAGATCAAGGGGTTTTTCCGCCAGTCGAACGGCAGCCAGACCTTCACGCCACCGCCTCCGCCGCCGGCGCTCCCAGGGGGGCTTCCCAGCCAGGAGGACGCGGCCCGCTTCCTCCTTCAGGCAACCTACGGGCCGCGGCCCGGCGAGGTCGAGGCCCTGCAACAGAAAGGTTTCAACCGCTGGCTCGACGAGCAGCTCGCGCTGCCCGCGGCCTCCCACCTCGCGGCCTACGACCTCCTGGCGGCGCAGCGCGAGGAGCCCACGCCCGGGCTGGTGCGGGAGTCTTTCTACAGCCAGGCCGTCCAGGGGCCTGACCAGCTCCGCCAGCGCGTCGCCTTCGCGCTTTCCGAGCTGTTCGTCGTCTCCGACCAGGACGCCGACGTGCGCAACGGTCCGGACGGCCTGGCGGGGTATCTCGACCTGCTGGCGGGGCACGCGTTCGGCAGCTTCCGCGAGCTGCTCGAGGCGGCGACGCTCAGCCCCACGATGGGGGTCTACCTCGACATGGCGGGAAGCAGCAAGACGCTCCCCGAGCTCGGGCGCAACCCCAACGAGAACTATGCTCGCGAGATCCTGCAGCTCTTCTCGATCGGCCTTTACGAGCTCCACCCCGACGGCACGCTGCACCTGGATGCCGACAACCAGCCGATCCCGACCTACGACCAGGACGTGGTGGAGGCCTTCGCCCGCGCCTTCACCGGCTGGACGTTCGGCGGCCAGGACCAGCGCCAGCCGCAGCGCTTCTTCCGTCCGCAGCGTAATTATCGAATCCCGATGGAATCCTGGGCGGTGTATCACGCCACCGACGAGAAGCGGCTGCTCGACGGCGCCGTCCTGCCGGCGGGGCAGAGCGCGCGGGCGGACCTCGAGCAGGCGCTCGACGTCATCGTCAACCACGACAACGTCGGGCCCTTCTTCTGCCGCTTCCTGATCCAGCGGCTGGTGACCAGCAATCCCAGCCCGGCATACGTCTACCGCTGCGGGCAGGCGTTCGCCGACAACGGGGCCGGAGAACGGGGCGACCTCCAGGCGGTCCTGCGCGCCATCCTGCTCGACTACGAGGCGCGGGCGGCGGTGGTCGCGGCGCGGCCGGACGAGGGGCACCTGCGCGAGCCTGTCGTGCGGCTCGTCGGGCTGCTGCGTATCCTCGACGCCGAGCCGCGCAACGGACGGTGGCGCTTCGACCGGCAGGGCCTCGGCCTGGGACAGGTTCCGCTGCGCGCGCCGACGGTGTTCAACTTCTTCGAGCCCAGCTTCGCGCTGCCGGGGGAGATCGCGCAGGCCGGGCTGGTCTCTCCGGAATTCCAGATCACGACCGAGACGACGATCGTCGGCGCCGCCAACTTCCAACTCGCGGTGCTCGGCGCGGCAGGGCGGAACGGACCTTTCACCGTCGATCTGTTGCCGTTCCTGCCGCCGCGGGCGCCGACCGACGAGGCCCTGCTCGACCGCATCGACCTGCTGCTCTTCGCCGGCTCGATGTCCGACGCGACGCGCGGCATCCTGCGCGGCGCCCTGGCCGACGCCGATTTCCCGCGCCAGTCCGATCAACGCGTGCTCACCCTCTTGTGGCTTGCGAGCCTGGCTCCCGAGTCCGTGGTGCAGAAATAGGAGGTGGAAGATGACCGAGAACCGCCGCTTGACGCGCCGCCAGTTCCTGCGCCAGTCCGCCTGTGCCGCGGTGGGGATGACCGCTGCGGCCAACACCCTTTTCGATCTGCGGCGCATCGCCGCCGCGGCGCCGCTCGTCGACTCCAAGACCCTCGTCTGCGTCTTCCTCTACGGCGGCAACGACGGCAACAACGTCCTGGTTCCGACGCTTGCCTCCGACTATGCGCAGTACGCTGCGGCGCGCGCCGCCCTGGCGCTGCCGCAGAGCGCGCTGCTGCCGCTCACGCCGCTTGCGACCCCGCCCGGCGATGCGCGCGAGTGGGGCTTCCACCCGAGCCTCACCGGAGTGCGGGGCCTGTTCAATCAAGGGAAGGCCGCGCTGGTCGCCAACGTCGGGCCGCTGGTGGCGCCGCTCACCCGCGAGGAGTTCCTGAGCCGCAGCGCGGCGGTGCCGCCGCAGCTCTTCTCGCACAGCGACCAGACCGTGCACTGGCAGACCTCGCTGCCTGACCAGCCGTCGCGCACCGGCTGGGGCGGGCGCGCCGCGGACCTGCTGCACGCGCTCAACGAGAACGCGCGCGTCTCGATGTCGATCTCGGTGGCGGGCACCAACACCTTCCAGGTGGGCAACACCGTGACCCAGTACCAGGTGTCGCCGGAGGGGCCGGTGGGCCTGAGCTCCTACGTCCCCGCCGACCAGGGCGCCGACGCTTCCTCCAACGCCGTCCGCGGCCTGCTCGGGCACAGCTATGGAAACCTTTTCGAGCGCGGCTACAGCGGCATCTTCCAGCGTGCGCTCGACAACCAGGAGCTGCTCTCCGGCGCGCTGGCCGGGGCGCCGCCGTTCACCACCCAGTTCCCGCAGACCGACCTCGGGCTGCAGCTCCGGATGATCGCCCAACTCGTCTCGGTGCGCGAGTCGTTGGGGCTGCGCCGACAGATCTTCTTCTGCGCCGCCCAGGGCTACGACACGCACGGCGGCCAGGTAGGGGCGACCGCGCTCGACGGCGCGCACGCCGACCTGCTCGTCGAGCTCGACGGCGCCCTCACCGCCTTCGACGCCGCAATGACCGAGCTGGGCATCGCCGACTCGGTGACCGCCTTCACCGCATCAGATTTCGGGCGTACATACATTTCGAATGGCAACGGCTCCGATCACGGCTGGGGAAGCCACCACTTCGTGCTCGGCGGAGCGGTGCGCGGCGGCCGTTTCTACGGCCAGATCCCCACCCTTGCCATCAACGGGCCGAACGACGCCGGCGAAGGGCGCTGGATCCCGACGACCTCGGTGGACGAGTACTCGGCGACCCTCGCCCGCTGGTTCGGGGTGGCGGACAGCGACCTGCCGCTCGTGCTGCCCAACCTCGGGCGGTTTGCGATCGCCGGATCTCGGGTTCATGGGGTGAGATACGATCCGACTTGCCGCGCAAACGTCGTGAAGTCCTCGAGATGGTCGTTGAGCAGGCGGTGCAGAAGGGCGACGTCGATATCCAGGTAACCATGAACGACGACGTTGCGGAAGCCCGCGACACCGCGAAAGCGGGTGGCGAATTCGCGCGGCAGGACACCCATCTCGGCAAGGCGATCGATAGCGGTGGCGTAGTCCGGAACGTCGCGGCCGGTGCTGGCCGCGATGTGGGTCGCCACGTCAAGGGCATTCTGGGCGAAATCTGGAGCCCCCGCTCCACAATCCAGCGCTCCTCCGGATCGGAGACCAAATCGTCCACACTGCGCCCTTGGTGGCTGCGGAGAACCTGCAGTGCTTCGTCGAGCGCCAACAGATGGCGCCGGACGATAGCCGCATCGAGCCGTCCGGGAGTCATCGTCCGAAGCTGCCGTCGGCCAGGCGCCTTGCAAGCTCACGGTCGATTTTGCGTAGCTGCGGCAGGTAATCGCAATAGCGCGAGAGGGCGCGACCCTCGCGCGTCGTGGTCGCGGCGAGATCGCGGCTCAGCAGCCGCTCGCCGTCGCGCAGCACCCGATGATAGAGCAACGGTGGAGCGTCGTTGAGGACGACGACATCGGCTTCATCGAGGCCAAGCCCCGCCATCAAGCCGGCCATGAGCTCGGCGGCATACCCGAAAGGAGCCGGCGGCAGGCGCGCTTGGTCGACGTAGACGGCGATGTCGAGATCGCTATGAGCCGCCGCCTCGCCCCGCGCCGTCGAGCCGAAGCAGTAGGCCTCGAGAATCTCCGGCCGCTGCTCAAGCTGCCCCCGGAGGGTGTCAAGAACCGCTTGGTGAGACCTGCCCATCCCTCTATTATCCAGTAGCGAGCAGCAACTAGCCAAGCCGCCGCCGCTGCTTCTTGACACGCTGAGCGCGCCCCTGTACAGTTTCCTGTACGCTTGAGGAGCTCACAATGGACTCGATCTCTTACACCAAAGCCCGTGCCGAGTTGGCGAAAACCATGGACCATGTTTGCGAGAGTCATGAACCTGTCATCATCACGCGGAGTGGCGAAAACTCTGTGGTGATGCTCTCGCTTGAGGATTACAAGTCTCTCGAAGAGACCGCTTATCTCCTGCGCAGCCCGAAGAACGCAAGGCGTTTGATTGAAGCGATCGCCGAGCTTGAACGTGGTGGCGGCACCGAACGAGACCTCGCCGAGTGAAGCTCATTTTCTCGGAGCGGGCTTGGGAGGACTACTTGTATTGGCAGGAGACCGACCGCAGGTTGGTTGCCAGAATCAATCATCTCATTCGAGAGATCCAGCGCGACCCGTTCAGCGGTATCGGAAAGCCAGAGCCTCTGAAACACGCCTTTCAGGGCTACTGGTCGCGCCGCATCAACGACGAGCACAGGATTGTCTACAAAATCCAAGACGACGCAGTTCTCATTGCTCAACTCCGTTATCACTACTAATCCGGACCGGTGGCACAGCGCGAGCCGTCGGCGAAGCAAGCTCATCCCGGCCCCGGCACCAGCCGTAGGTGTGCTCGGTCTTGTCCGGCAAGAAGGGCGCCGGCTGGGGAACGGTTGGCACACCTCTGGGGGGTCCGGTAGACTAGTGCCCGTGATGCGTACTGCGATAGCCTTCGATGTTGCCCGTGAGCTCGCCGAGGCGCTGGCTGAGCGGCTGGGGACGAGCCCGTGCAGGTGGCGCTTTTCGGGAGCCGGGCCCGCGGCGAGGCGCGCTGGCGATCGGACTACGACCTCATGGTGGTGCTGCGCAGCGCCTCGGGTGAGGCGCGAGACGCGATCCATCGGCTGGCGACCACGCTCGAGCTCGAACACAACGTCGACCTTTCGACAAAGATCGTGGATCGGGAGCGTTTCGAGCGGCTCCGGCGATCCTCCCTGCCGTTCTGGCGCAACTACGTGCGCGACGAGAGGGTGCTATGGCCACCGACGAGATCGCAGAGCGCCTAAAGGCAGCCTTCGCCAGGGCGCGGGACAAGCTGGCAGTAGCGAAGCATGTGCTCGCCGCAGGATATCCGGCCGATGCTGTCTCGCCCGCGTACTACGCCGTCTTCCATGCTGCCGAAGCAGTGCTTCTCGTCGAAGGTGACGAGCCGCGCAGCCACGAAGGGCTCAAGAGCCTCTTCGGCCTCAGGTTCGTCAAAACCGGGCGGCTTCCCGAAGAGCTGGCGTCGATCCTCCGTGAGCTCAAAGATGAGCGGGAGAACGGCGACTATTCGATCTTCCCGGCCATCAGCGCCGAGGATGCGGAGCGGGCGGTGGCCTCCGCAGAGCGCTTCGTCGCCGCCCTCGAAGCCTTTCTTCAAGCCCAGGGGTTCGCCACCGTCGATTGACAGAGCGGGGCACGTCCGCCTGCCGGATGCACGGTATCAGGATCTGGAGTGATGTTGCCGAGCCCAGCGCCGAATTGCGACACTGGAGAGCCCTGGATGTTCGGCTGGCACTTCTCCCGGCACTTCTCCCGCCGCTCATAACTGTAGCGGAGGACCCACTCGGTCTCGAGGAGAACGGTCTTGCAGACCCAGAGGTTTTGGGTTCTCATCGTCTCCAGCGCGACGGCGAGCTGATCCGGATCATCCGCCGTGAACACCCGGACCAGGTTGTTGGCGTCGAGCGCGATCACCGGCGTTCCCGGGCTCCCCGTGCGATCGCGGCCTCCATCTCCTCCAGGGTCTTTGCGGGCCCTCGATAGCCAGCGCAACCGACGAGGTCTTCCAGGGTGGTCTCTGGAAGCCGCCGGGCCGAACGCACCAAGACCCTATCCCCTTCATCTTCCAGGACGAGCTCGACCCCCTCGCTCCACCCGTGGCGCAGCCGGACCTCTTTGGGAACCACGAGCTTGCCCTTGGTCGAGAGCCGGACCGAATACGTCCGATCCGAGAACTGTCTGCCCTCTCCTTCGCTCATGGTTGACTCCGCTCCTTCCGGCGTAAGCCTTCGGTAAGACAGAATAGCATGCCCTCGATCGCTCCGCCCGCGTCCCCCTCCTCTCCCGCATAGGATGAGACGCCCACACTCCTTGACAGACTGAACGCGCTGGCAGGAGACCGACCGCAGGTTGGTTGCCAGGATCAATCACCTCATTCGCGAGATCCAGCGCGACCCGTTCAGCGGTATTGGAAAGCCAGAGCCTCTGAAGCACGCCTTTCAGGGCTACTGGTCGCGCCGCATCAACGACGATGCATAGGATTGTCTACAAAATCCAAGACGACTCCGTTCTCCTTGCTCAGCTCCGCTACCACTACTAATCCGGACCGGCGGCACAGCGCGAGCTACTCGCGGCGGGCTGCCCGCCTCGCGGCTCGTGCTGCACCTGAAAGTGTCGCAAACGCCGGAGTGGGGCCAGCCGGTCGTGGTGGCCGCTCTCTAGCGCAGTCTGGGCTGACGACATCCAACAAGCTCGGGGTGGCCCCCGGAGCGAGCCCGCCCCAACCCTGACGAAGTGGCTGACAGTGCGGCATGAAGGGAGGTCTGACGTGAGCTGAGTTGCAGATCACGGAGATGCTCGCGGCCCCCGGGGCCGCTTCTGCGAAATGTTTTCCTCAGTTTCTTCACTCCTAGGTAAGCGATCCGCAAAACAGGGAAGGGGGAAGCTGATGGTCGCGCGCTCGCCCAGTCGAAGCCGTGCCAGTCCGAAACCTAAGTCGCAACTGTGTTGAAACAGCCGCGGAGGGCGCAGAAACAACCCCTCTCCGGCGCATACCTTTATAAAAAAAGGTGCATTGGGGAGGGATTCATGCAAAAAGCACTGCCGACCCTCGCAGTTTTATGTGCGCTCGCCGCCGCGCCGGCCCTCGAGGCTCAGGTGCTGGTAGTCGTGGGCTCGAGCCTCACTTATGATGCCGAGGCGGAAGCATGGGCGAACACCCCGGGCGGAGGCCCCGTCGAAGAGACGTGCAGGTCGTTGGCCTTCAGTCCTTTCCTCGCCGCGTTATACGGCAGGGACCTGGCCGCGACCTGCGCCGCCGGAGCGCTCCATGAGAGACGGAACCGCGCGGGCTTGCCTCCGGCATTCTGCTCGGGGAGCTTCAACGGCGCCATGTTCGTCGATGGCGTCAATACCCGGCAGGTGCAAATCGACTGGGAGAATCAGGCGAGCACATTCTGTGACGATGAGGCAGGCTTTAAAGAAACGGCAGCCTACTCGAATCTGAGCTCCCGCTTGAGGTTGCTGGTCGGAGGCGTACCACGAGGTACAAGGGTGCGCGTCTTCTACTTCTGGGAACAGTTTGCCGGAGCTTCCACGGAGCACGAGGACGTCCTCGAGGACCCTGTACTGGCCCGGAAGAGCCGGCTCTCCATCAACGGGGCCGAGAAGCTCACGGGCCGATTCGAGATCGCCGACCCGCCGGGCCTGAGCGGCTGGAACCGCCTCGTCAACCAGATCGGCCTGGTGGTGGTCCGCGCCGGGATCGACGTGATCACCCTCGATGTCGGCTCCGAGGCCGGCGCGACGATCGATTCCCCGGGCTATGACTACCGCTGCCCGGGTTGTAAAAACCAGGATCACTCGTCTGCCGGCTTCAGCGGCCGGATCCGCTTCAGGGTGGAGGCGCTTCCGGATCCCTTCCCTGTCGGGGCTCTGACCGATGGCTTCCTGGAATTCTCGCTCGATACCGGCTCGGACTCCGAGATCAGCGATCCGGCCCGCAACGGCAACGAGCGCTTTGATCCGGGCGACGTCTACCGGTGGATCGGGCCGCCCCTGCCGTTCGGCGGCGCCGATGGGATCAAGGATGACCAACGGGCTTTCGGTGTGGATCCCTCTCCGCGGGCTCCCGATGGCACCGGAAACTCTCGGCGGCGCCGGTCGGCCGCGGGCAAGGCGATGCCGTGACCCCTGCGTTCTTCGACCTCGACGGCCACGACAACCTCGGCGTGCCGCTCCAGCCCGGCACTTTCGGCCCGGGCCTGCCTTCGCTCCCGGCCAGCGGGGTTCCATGCCTCCATCGGCCCAATTTCCTGCTGGTCTCGTTCGACGACGATCCCGCCGGGCACTACGCCGGCCCGCCGGGCAGCGTGCCGGCTTCCGGCCTGTCCCCCCTGCTCGGCACACGCTTCGGGACGAGCCCCGGCGACGACGAGGTCGTCGGCCTCAACCTGGGGTCGTTCACGCCGGCGCCGCTGTACCTGATCTATCCGGTGACCGACGAAGCGGGGCTGCACGTGAGCCTGGGGCCCAACCCGGACAGCGGTGAAAGCCGCGATGACGATGCCGACTCCCTGGACGTGCTGCCTGCTACAGGGACCTGCAACCATTGGTATTTCTCAGCGGATCACGAGGCGGCCTTCCGCGAGCCGGCGACGGGACAGCGGCTCGACCCGGGCGCCATCTACCTCTCGCCTCCCCAGGGCGGCCTGCAGAAGCTCATCGAGCCGGCGGCACATCTCGGCCTGCAGCCCGGTACGGACGTGGATGCCTTCGAATTCGTCCGCCTGCCGGACCCGAAGGCCGGCCGCGAGGGGCTTGCGCTGCTGTTCAGCGTCGCCGCCGACGATCCCTTGACCGGCGGCCCGGTCACCCTGGACCTGTCCCCGGCAACCGTGCTGACCGGCAGCCCGCCGGTCGCCCTGGAGGCAGCCGATTTCGACGGCGACGGCGACGTCGACCTGGCCGCGGCCTTGAACAATTCCGACTCGGTGCGGATCTTCACCAATCGCGGTGACGGCGTCTTTCCACAGGGCTCCGGTCCCGGCGTAACGGGCCGGCCCGCGTGCCTGGCGGCCGGGGATTTCGACGGCGACGGCGACGTCGATCTGGCCGTCTGCCGGAGCACCAGCGGTTCCGTGGCGATCCTGCGCAACCGCGGCACGGGAGCCTTCGATGTCGCCGCCAGCCATCTCACCGGCCTGGGCGGTCCGGTGGCCCTCGCCGCCGGCGATCTCGACGGCGACGGCGATATCGATCTGGCGGCGGCCAACCTCAACCCACCGTTCGAACAATGTCGCCGTCCTGAGCAACAACGGCAGAGGAGGCTTCAGCATAAGGGCGCATACCGCCGGCTCAAACCCGATCGATGTCGCAATCGCCGACGTGAACCTGGACGGCAAGCCGGACCTCGTGGTCGCGAATGCCCTGTCCAGCAACATTTCGGTGCTGCGCGGCAACGGCCTGGGCTTCCTTCCAGCCATCACGGTCCCGGCGGGCCTGGGCGGACAGATCCTGACCTCCCTTGCCGTCGGCGACCTGGACCGCAACGGAGCGCCCGACGTGATCGTCAGCAGCGGCAACGGAGACTCGATCGCAGTCGTCCTCAACAATGGACTGGGGCAGCTCGGCAGCCCGCGGGTCTTGCAGGCCGGGAACTTCCCCGCCGATCTGGCCCTGGCTGATCTCGATGGCGACCGGGACCTCGACCTGGCCGTCACCAACTCGAATGCCCCCTACCGGGTCGAGATCTACCGCAACGACGGCAACGGAGGGCTCACCCGCGACGCCACCGCCGCGCTCGGAGCCGGCCCCCGAGGGCTCGTCGCGGCGGACTTCACCGGCGAAGGCATCCCCGACCTGGCCGCAACGGAGTTGTTCCCGCCGCGGATCACCGTCCTGCGCAACCGCTCGAACCTGCGCGACGAATCGGGCCGCCTCGACCCGCGGATGCTCTATGCCTCGTTCCTCGACGGCCGCCACTTCGAATTCCTGGACGCTCCGCTGCCTGAGGACGTTGATGCACTGAGCGCTTGGAAAGCTTCTCTGGCCGGTGTGCGCTAGGCGCGCGGCTGACCCTTCGGCCGGCGGCTCAGGATCGATCCCGAGTCCGCCGGCCAGCCGGTTATCGCTGCCTCACGGGCCGCGCCGCGCGGCCGACAACCGATAGCCGATCGCCAACAGCAGGAGCCACGGGCCGCCGGCAACCAGGGTGGACCGCAGGCCGGGGACCCACCAGGTGGACGCCAGAATCGCGGCGATCAGGGCGGCTCCCGCGTAGGAGCCCAGCGGAGCCGTCTTGCCTCCGGCGGCGGACGCGCGATAGGCGATGTGCGTCACGAAGATCATCAGCCAGACGAACAGCGCGCCAAAGAGGGCGACGCCGAAAAACCACACGTATGCCGAGTCGGGCCAGAGCGCGCGAACCAGCACGGCCCCTCCAAGGCCGATGCCCGACACGAGCAAGGCGTTGACCGGTGCGCCATGCCCGGTCACGGCGCCGAGCGCCGGGGAGACGAAGCCGGCGCGCGCCAGCGAGAACAGTGCCCGTGTGATCAGGTAGAGGTTCGCGTTCGCGCTCGAGAGCGCGGCGCTCAGCACGACAAAGTTCATCAGACCCGCGGCGCCGGGAATGCCGATCTCCGTCAGAACGCTCACGAAGGGGCTTTCGCCGATGCCTAGCCGGTTCCACGGTGTCAGGGCGACCAGCAGCGCGATGGTCACGATGTAGATCGCCGACAGGCCGAGGACCATGCGGCGCATGGCTGCTGGAATCGTGCGGGCCGGGTCGGTCGCTTCGCCCGAGGTGACGCCGACGATCTCGACGCCGATGAACGAGTAGATGACGAAACAGCAGCCGAGCCAGACCCCTTGGAGGCCGAAGGGCAGGAAGCCGCCCTGTCCGGTGAGGTTCCTGAGGCCGATCGCGGGCTTGCCGGTCAGGCCGAGCACGATCAGCACGGCGAGGCCGACAAACAGCGCCACCGCGACGACTTTGATCAGGACGAGCCAGGACTCGATCGTGCCCAAGCGGCCGACCGCGCGCGAGTTGACGTACATGAGCACAACGGAGAACGCGAGCACCCAGACGGCCCCGGGCGCCCCCGGAAACCAGTAGCTCATGTAGATCGATGCGGCGACCAACTGCGCGCCGGTCGCGATCACCTCCATCAGCCAATAGCTCGAGCGCACCGCGTAGCCGGCGAAGGGCGAGATGTACATCCCGGCGTAGACGCCGAAGGCGCCCGCCGTTGGATGGGCCACTGCCATCTCGGTCAGCGCGCGTCCGAGGAGCAGCGAGATGCCGGCCACGATCACATAGGACAGGATGACGGCCGGTCCGGCCACGTTGACCGACAAGCCGCTGGCGAGAAACAGGCCCGTCCCGATCGCGCCGCCGAGCGCCATCGCCGTCTGCTGGGCCGCCGAGAGCTGGCGCGCGAGCACCTGCTCGTTGCGAACCGCGGGGTGCTGATCGGAGGAGCCTGACACGGGTCTTTTCAGGACCGGCCCGATATGGGCACCAGCCGCAGGGTGTGCTCGGTCTTCCCGGGCAGGAAGGGAGTCGGCCGGCCTTCTTCCCAGGCCTTGTTGCCGGCCTGGTAGTGGGGGGAGAGCGGATGGCCGCTCTGGCCGACCGGCATGTGGAAGAAGCCCTTGTCCTCCTGGCCGGGGGAGACCACGAGGCGCTCGCTGGCGCCCATGGCGCGGCTCTGGACGCGCGGCATGTCCTCGTCGCCGGGGAGCGGACGCGGCGGCACGTCGAGCCAGCGGCCGAGGAAGGGGACGGCGCGGGAGAGCGGGTGCCGGATGCGGGTGGTGTTGCGCTCTCCCCAGGTCCGGTCGGCCAGGGTCCCCTCCTGACCGGCGAAGTCGGCCACCGTCGCATCGGCCGCTTCCAGCAGGAGGTCGTTCCAGCTCCCGTATCGTGGGTCGAGCAGCCAGGTGGGACGCTCGGTGGCCAGCTTCCAGAGCGGCCCTTCGAATTGGCGTGACAGGCCGTCGAACCGGTCGTCCGCGGTCATGCAGGGGGCGATGAGCGGGTCGAAAGCGCGTTCCGCCACGAGGTACCGGAAGGTCCGGACGATCCGGTATCCCGCCGAGCCGGTCGAGGCGTGGCCGGTCCAGCTCTCTTCGACGACCTGCCGCAGCTCGCCGCGCGCGGGGAGCGAGGCCACGGATCGCGCGGTCACGGTGTCCAGCAGGAGCGTCCGCCAGCGCTCCAGAAGCAGGGCGCGATCGTCGAGCTGGATGGCGAGCAGGTCCCGCGGCGTGGCCTTTTCGACGGCGAACAGGTCGTCGCGGATCTGTCGTGCCCGCGCGCCCAGGTCATAGCCGCCGTCGCCCAGCTTCTCCAGCATGGCGCCGTCGACCACACGGGCATTGGCGGTCCAGATCCGGCCGGCGGGCGGATCGACGATTTGCGGGACCTCGTCCGGCGCGAGCCAGCCGTCCCAGCGGCGCGCGCCGTCGGCCCAGGACATTGGCGTCCGGCCGTCGAAACCGATGCGGCGCGGCATCCTGCCGATGATCGTCCAGGCAATCCGTCCTGTCGCGTCGGCCACCACGAAGTTCTGCGGCGGGATGCCGGTGCGGTGGGCGACCGCCAGGGCCTCGTCGACCGTGCGGGCTGTTTCCAGGCCCAGGAGGCCGAGGTTGACCGCCTCGGCACGGTGGGCGGTCCAGGCGAAAGCGCGCGGCCGGCCGCGATGGTCCTTGTCGATCACCGGTCCCCAGATCGTTTCGCGGACCTCGAGCGTCTCGTCCGGTCCGCCCTTGACGCGGATGTGCTCGACCGCGCGTTCGAAACGACGTGGTCCCTGCGGCGTGCGGTAGACCTCGGAGTTCCCGGGATTGACCTCCAGGACGACGAGGTCGGTCCAGTCGCCGTAGCTGTTGGTGAATCCCCAGGCGACGTGGCCGTTGCTTCCCACCGCGACCACGGGTGTGCCGGGGAGGGTCACGCCGGTGATGCGGGTTGTGCCGCCGGCGCCGTCCGGCAGGACGAGGGAGGCCCGGTACCAGGTGTTGGGCACCGCGATGCCGAGGTGCATGTCGTTGGCGACCAGGGCGCGGCCGTCGGCCGTGTGCGCGCCGGCGACTGCCCAGTTGTTGCTGCCGAGGGCCCGCCCGGGTGTCAACCCGGGGTGAGCGGGGGCGACCGGATCGAGCGCCGCCGCCTTCGGCAGATGCGACGGATGGCCCCGCAGGTTGAAGATTTCAGCGCCGGGGATCGGCGGCGTGGCGAACGGCTGGCCGACGAGCGGCGCATCCCATTCCGTTCCGATCGGGGCAAGGAATTGGAACAGTGGTGCGGGCAGCAGGTCCTTCATCAGACCGAGGTCCGATTCGCGGCTGCCGTCCTCGTCGTGCAGCTCGATGAACATGGCGAACGAGGCGAGGATCGTGTCCTCGGGCTTCCAGGGCGCCGGCTCGGTGCGCGTTGCGAGGTATTCGAAAGGTTTTTCTCCCAGGGCTGCGAGGCCGGCGTTGACCCCATCGGCATAGGCCTGGATGAGGGCCCGCTCCGCGGCTGTGGAGCCGGCAATGGTCCGGCGGGCCACCGCGCGAAACCGGTGGACGCGGTTGAGCCGGTCGTTGTCCACGACCGCGGGGCCGAACAGCTCGGCGAGCTCGCCGGCAGCCTGTCGGCGCAGGAGGTCCATCTGGAAGAAGCGCTCCTGGCCATGAAGAAAGCCCAGGGCCCGCGCGGTATCCTGCCGGTTTGCAGCCCGGATCGTGGGCACGCCGAGGGCGTCCCGGTCGATGGTCACCGGCCCCGCCAGGCCGGGGATCGCCCGCTCGCCGTCGAGCTGGGGGAGGCTGGCCTCCACTCTGGAACGGACCCACAGGGTGCCGGCCGCCAGGGCGATCGTCAGGATGCCGAGCAGGAGGAGGATGGCCAGGCCGGCCCGCCGGAGGGCGCGCCAGGGACGGCGCGGCTCGGGAGCTTCGGCAGGCTCATGGATCGGGGCGGGCAGGGCTTCGGCCATGGATCGGGCTCCTTGCTCAGGGCCGCACAAGGATACAGCCTCATCCCTCCGTGGTAAGGTGGAAATGGTCAAGGAGGCTCGTATGGTGCGGATGACGATCGAAGCTCCCGCCCAGGGTTCACACCCTGGGCTACCGAATGGCGCCCTCCGGGCTCGCAAGAATGTTGGTCGAAGTGCCCAGGATTCGAGAGCCCGGAGGGCGGAACTGGGTAGCCCCGGGTGTGAACCTTGGGCGATCTGGCACGTCCCGGGGGTAAGTTAAAGCGCATGGGGACAGGGGGTGAGGTCGGATACACTCACCGCCGTGAGCGAGCCGACGTTCCCCGACCTCCGTGCCTTCCTCGACCAGCTCCGCCGGGACGGCGACCTCGCCGTGGTCGAGGCGCCGGTGGATGCACGGCTCGAAGCGTCGGAGATCCATCGCCGGGTGATCGCGGCGGGCGGGCCGGCGCTGCTGTTCACCAACGTCCGTGGGTCCGACTTTCCGCTGGCGACCAACCTCTTCGGCACGGCGCGGCGGGCCGAGCTGGCGTTCGGCACCCGGCCGCTGCGCCTGATCCGGCGGCTGGTCCATCTCGCCGAGACGCTGCTGCCGCCGACGCCCGGCAAGCTCTGGGGCGCGCGCGACATCGGACGGGAGGCCCTGCGGATCGGCTCCAGGAGGATGCGCTCCGGGCCGGTCGCCGAGGTCGTGACAGATGACGTCCGGCTCGATCGCCTGCCGGTCCTCACCACCTGGCCGGAGGACGGCGGCCCGTTCGTCACCCTGCCTCTCGTCTACACCGAGCACCCGGACAGCCGGCCGGACGCCAAGCGGCACAACTTGGGGATGTACCGCCTCCACGTCCACGGCCCGCGGACGACCGGCATGCACTGGCAGATCGGCAAGGGCGGCGGCTTCCACTATGCCGTGGCCGAGTCGCGGGGGCAGAGCCTGCCGGCGACCGTGTTCCTCGGCGGCCCGCCGGCCCTGATCCTGGCCGCGGTCGCGCCGCTCCCGGAGAACGTCCCCGAGCTGATGCTCGCCTCGCTGATCGCCGGCGAGCGGCTGCGGCTCGTGGCGCCCGGCCCCGGGCCGCACCCGCTGGTCGCCTCGGCCGAATTCGCGCTGATCGGCGAGGTCCCTCCGCGCGAGCGGCGGCCGGAAGGCCCGTTCGGCGATCACTATGGCTACTACTCGCTCCAGCACGATTATCCGGTCTTCCACGTGCGGCGGATGGCCCGGCGCAAGGACGCGATCTATCCGGCGACCGTGGTGGGCAAGCCGCGGCAGGAGGATTTTTTTATCGGCGATTTGCTCCAGGAGCTGCTGTCGCCGCTCTTCCCCCTGGTCATGCCGGCGGTCGAGTCGCTGTGGTCCTACGGCGAGACCGGCTATCACTCATTGGCCGCGGCGGTCGTCAAGCAGCGCTATGGGCGGGAGGCCATGGCGAGCGCCTTCCGCATCCTCGGCGAAGGGCAGCTCTCGCTGACCAAGTTCCTCCTGGTGACCGATCGGCCTGTCGATTTGAAGGATTTTCCGCGCACGCTCCAGCACATCCTGGAGCGCACCCACCCTGAGACGGACCTCTATGTGCTCTCGAACCTCTCGATGGATACGCTCGATTACACAGGCCCGGCGGTCAATCAGGGCTCGAAGGGGGTCTGGCTCGGCCTCGGCGATCCGGTGCGGGAGCTGCCGCGCGAATTCACGGCCGCCGAGGTCCCCCAGGGTGTAACCGACGTGCGGGTCTTCTGCCCGGGCTGCCTGATCCTGGGAGGACCCTCGTATGCGGAGGACCCCGGGGCCGCGGCGCGCTTCGCCGGTCATCCTGCTTTTGCCGGCTGGCCGCTCCTGGTGCTGACCGACGAGCCGCGCCGCGCCGCCGCGAGCCCGATCAATTTCCTCTGGGCCACCTTCACCCGCTTCGAGCCCGCGGCGGACCTCCATGCCGCGGGCACCACGGTGGTCCGCCATCACCTTTCCTACAAGGCACCTATCCTCCTCGACGCCCGGATGAAGCCGTGGTTCCCCAAGGAGCTCTTCGCCGACGAGGAGACCGCGGCCACCGTGACCCGCCGCTGGCGGGAGTACTTTCCCGACGGGCGGGTCGAAATGGGCGACTCGGCCACGGGACACCTGGACCAGGGCTGATAGACGGCCCTGGCGCGGCGAAATGGGGGAAACTGCGGAGCGCCGCCCTCAAGGCGAGGGCGCCAGGATGGCGAGGACCAGCAGGCGCTCGTCGCCGGTGTTGCGGATGCCGTGGAGGACCCCTTCGGGAGCGATGAGCATGGTGCCCGCCGCCATGGGCTCCTCGCGCCCCTCGAGCAGGAAGACGCCGCGGCCGGCGAGGACATGGTAGACCTTGTCCATGCCGGCGTGGCCGTGCAGGCGGTGCTCCTGGCCCGGCTCGAAGGCGTTCAGGCCCACCAGGAGCCGGTCGGACTGGAAGAGCGTGGCCTTGCCCATCTTGCCGGAGCCGTAGACGGCGTGGTCCTCGGGGCGGAAAGCGGCGGGGTGATCCATGGCGCTCGTGGGACAGGCCCTTAGCGGGGCGGCGCGATCAGCCACAACCGGCCGTCGACCTCGGCTGCGAGGCCGTGGGTTTTGAGGATCACGTGCAGAGCCTGGTCCCAGGGCACGTTCTTGAGCTCGACCGCGGGCAACGGGCGAAGGAAACGGCTCATGATGCGGGCTCCGTTGAGTAGGTGACGAAAATCGCCTCGGTGTTCAGGTGGATCACTTTGGCGCCGCGTTCCTTGACCTTGGTGACGAGGTCTCCCGTGCCGCCGGGCCCGTCGCCCTCCTTACCATCCCAGAGGGCGATCAAGGTCAGGTCTTTGTTGTCCTCCGCGAGCGCGTTGTAGAGCATCCACAGGTTGTTACGTTGCCAGATTGAATATTGGCCGGGTCTCTCGCTGAGCCACCGCGGGAGGTCCGAAGAGGGGGAGAGCACGCGCACCTCCGGATGTTTCTGGTAGAGCTGGTTGAAGCGTTCGACCCACTCAGGCCCGGCCGACTGAACCGACTCGACGATATAGTCGCCTTTCGGCAGTGCGAGGTAGAGACGGGTAGACATTCCCAGGTCGGCGCAGACCTCGTGGAAGAGGATGTCGCCGCCGCTCGCCCCGCCCGCGATTCCATAGGCTACGCCTCCCGGCCGCGCCATCTCGGCGGCCACCGCGCTTTGGATCTGTTCCCGGGCGACACTTTCCTTGTCGGGTGGGAAGCGCGGCTCCTCGCGGCCGGGGGCGTCGATCCTATGGCCGGTGAAAAGAAGGGCGCGCGGCCGTTCTCCGGCGGGTTGCGGCGTCTCTGGCCCGAGCCTGGTAAAGGTGGGTATGGAAAGAGCAGCCTCGACGTTGGCGCTCAGGACTCCAAGCAGTTGGTACATCCTGAGCTGGCCGTTGATCGCATCGATGGCAAAATCCGGGACGCTCGCCAGAGCCTTGCGATAGGCATCGGCGACCCGTCGCGGTCGGTTCGAGGTCAGGCAGATAAAGTCGGCCTCGCTGATCTCCACCCAAATGTCGCTTTCCTGCCGGCGCTCAAGGCGCGACTTGGCTGCCGCCAGAGACAGCTCCACGGCAGAGGCGATCTTGCGGATCTGCTCGTTTCTCCTTTCGATCTCCCTCCGGGCATCCTCTTCTTGATCGAAGCGCTCGAACCAGATCTCCGGCAAAGCGCTCGCCAGCTCCATTTGAACCGTAAGCATTGCCAGCGCGTTCAGGCCCGGGTAGAAGTGATTGAAGGATTCTTCGAAAGCTCGCATATACGCGAGAGCAGACTCCTCAAGGAACGGGGAGCGCAAGGCCTCCTCACGCAAGCGCTCGGAGGGGAGCCTGTGCCACTCCTCCCTCCAGCGGGTCTTGGCATTACGGGCGAGAAGGGCAAGAGCCTCGGCCCGTTGGTCTCCCGCTGCTTCATCGTGGCGCAGGACACGCTGGATCGCTTGGTCGGAGTTCACGGGCTCTCCCAGGCGCTGGTAAATGGTTCCCAGCAGCGTATTCGCCTCCAAGTCATCCGGGTCGAGCTTCCGGATTGCCTCCCAGGTGCTCCGCGCTCCAGAATAGGCTTTGATATCAAACTGCTTGCGGCCGATGATCCGCAGTCCTCCGCGCGCCCATTCCAGGTCCCGGATCTCCGCGGAAAGCAGCTCGAGGTCGCCACGCTGGCGCGTGGCCGCAGCCTGCTCGATGGCATCGATGAAATCCTGCGGGATCGCCAGGAGGCTCGAGCCGTCCTGCTGCCTCAAGCCGGGGAGCGACCGGAAGACGGGACTGTCGATGTCCTCGGAGGTGATCGTACGCGCGAGAGCCGTCGTCAGCAGGCTCAGGCTGGCCGCTGGATTGTCCTTCCGGTAGACAAAATAACGATCGGTCTGCAGATCGAAAGGATATTGATCGCCTTCGCAGCGCAGCAGGAAGGTCCGTTTATCCCGCAGGGCATGGCGGATGCCCAACTCATAAAAGACATTTGCGTTATGGATCGAGACATCCGCGACGACCAGATCGGCGGCGAGAAGCCGCTGGAACATGTCGAGCCGGATGTTGCCTGCCCGCAGGATATCGACCGTTGTCCGGCCCCCGACATTGAGCTGGCTGAGAGCCGGATCGATCAGCTCCTTCTCCACACGGTCGAAATCGATCTCCTGCTTGATGCCGAACGGCCGGATGATGAAGGCTCGCAAGCCTCGGGCGGAAAATGAGTACTGCGAGCGGGATTCCAGCGCGGCAGACTGCTGGATGAAGGCAGTCTCCACCTCGTTGAGATCGGCTCCCCGTTCCAGCAGCCAGCGCTGCGCTGCCCTCAACGGCAACCCTTGCAGCAGCAGGTCGCTGCTGTGATCGGTCTTCTCCCAATCCCGGCAACGGTCCCGCAGCCTCTGGCGCCAGAGAAGGAATTCGAGGTCCCCCGCGATCCAGTCGCGCAGGCGAGGCCAGCTCTGCGCGAGTCCGTCATCGGCGAGCTCCACACTCTTCGTTCCGGCCTCCATTTGTACCGTGAGGAGCCTCAGCGCTGTGAGCCTGTCAATGAGGGGGAGGGCTGCCGGACCCAGATCCTGGACTCTCACTCGCAGCCGCCCGTGAGCTCCCTCCGCCTCGTCCGGCCCGCCGGCGATCCGCACCAGACGGGTCAGGAGGTGCCGGAGATCGGCCTGCTCCTGCGGAGAGAAAGACGCAAAGGCGCCTTCGGCCACCCGCGTCTGCTCTTCGGCAGCCGTCTCCTTTGGAATCACAGGAGCGCTGTCCAGCGCGAATTCCCCGGGAGTGCTGGCGAACTCCGCCAGGATCTCCTGCCGCTGTTCGGGTGAGATGGAAAAAGAGTATTCGCCACCGACGCCGGTCAGGTGGCGGGTGGTCCGCAGCATGGCAGAGAGAGCGGTCTTCGGATCGCTCGGCTCTTCGCGGAAGGAGGCGAGGATCTCCTCGTAGGCGAAGACCGGGATGTAGGGCACTTCGACCTCGCCCCAATAGAGCCTGCGGTCGGCACTCGGGATGTGGCTCAGCAGGGAGTCGAACATCCACCAGGCGTAGCGCCGCCGGGTATTCAGCTTGTCCACTTCGGACGCATCGACCCGCATGGGAATGGGGAAGACCCTGAAGGCGCGATCACTGCGCTTGGCCTGCTGCTCATGAGCGGAGCGCGCCACCGCGGCGGCTCCCTCGATGCTCTGATTGTTGAAGGTAAAGCAGACCGCCAGAGCGTCTGGCATTTGCACGGTGCAGATGCCGGAGGTGTCGCTGACGCCCGTCCGGCTGTCGATGAGAATGTAGTCGTACTCCGCCCGCATATGGTCTCTGGCTGCATCCAGGACCCGGCCGCCGCCCAAGCGCTCGTAGAAGTTCTGCCAGTTGAACGAGTTTACACGCGCGGCATAGCTCGGGCCCTGCCTGCCCGCTGGGATGAGGTCGAGGACGCCGCCCGATGGGAACTCCCAGTCGAGCGTAATGGCATAACGAAGGATGTCGGCCTGCTCGATGTACCAGTTGTCGGGCAACGGCTCTCCCTCTGTGACAGGTTTGATCGCTTCGGTCGCATAATCGATCACGAAGTCGATCACCCCCGCGGAGGAGCTCAGCTGCTTGTCGAGCAGGAAGGGACGGAAATAGCGGTGCAGGCCCGGAGCCTCGAGATCCCAGTCCACCACCAGTACACGTTTGTGGCTGGACGCCAGGATCCAGGCGATGTTTGCGAGCGCCATGGAACGGCCTGTACCGCCCTTGTAGGAATAGAAAGTGATGATCGTGCCGGGAGGACGGCTGCTCACCGGTCACCTCCAGGACCCGAGACGACGGGCTTGACTCCGCCGTTCGGCACCGGCCGACTCACTGGGGCCTGGTTGAAAACCTCTGCCTTGAGGCGGATCAGTACGTCACGGAGCTGCTCCCTCAGATCTTCTTCCGATGTGATGGCGTCCCGGAAATAGAGCGGATGTCTCGAGTGCCGGCGGAAGACGCTGCGGACCTGGGCTTCGAGCGCGGCACGCTGCTGGGCGGTCTCGGCATCGGCGTCGTTCCAAGGGACCAGGACGCTGCAGTTGAAGTAGCCCTCCTTGTCGAACTGCTCGAGGATCTGATCGTAGGAAGGCAATGTAGCGGTCCATCCGTCGACGACTAAAACCACGATGTTCGCCTGATTCTCGGCGTTGCGCACGTCCTGGGGCAATTGTGCGCTAAAGGGCAATTCCTCGCTGAAGAAGTCGAGGTCCTCGCTCGCGGCGACGCCTTGAGCGAGGGCTCCGATAGGCCTGAGCTTTTGAGGGTAATAGGGTTTCCAATCCCTGCCCCCTTTCTGCTCGTAGCTGTCGACGCTGCGGGTCCCCCGCAACTCGTCAGGTTTCCCGGCGACGAAGACGAACTGGACGCCATTGGGACCACGGTCCTGTGGCTTCGGAGCCGCAGCCTGTCCAGGAGCCGGCGGTGCGTGAAAGGCGCTCTGGAAAGTCCGGAAGTCAGGCTCGGGAGTCACCCGTGGCAGCTTGCCTTTATAAATACCGCGGGCCTTCAGGATCTCATCCGCAAGTTTGTCGATGAAGTCCAAATAACCGATCCTGTACTTCGAATATCTCATCCGCATGTTGAGTAGACCCACCGTGCTCAACGCCCCCTGCGGGTTGCCGCCAGCCAACTGCTTGCTGCCAACGCCGGCCGGGAGATCTTCCTGGAGCGGGATCCAGAGGACAGGCTTGATAACGGAGGGCCACTCCGAGGTTGCGGGATCTGCTGCCTGCCGAAGCGCCCCATGAAGCCGCCAGCGCTCCTCGAAAACCCCCCACTCCCGTCCGCAAAACTCGCTCTTGAAGTAGGCGGGAGAGTAGACGCAGACCAGGGTCGCGCTTTCCTGGAGCGCGGTGACCAGGGCTTGGTTCCATTCCGTGCCCGCTTCGAGGCGCTTCTGGTCGAAAAAGCCCGTCAGGGTCCCCTGGGGATAACCGGCCTTGCGGCGGACCGCGTCGTTCAGCTCGGCAAAGAATTTCCGGAGATAATCGTCATTATTGGCCCGCGTATAGCTGAAGAAAAATTCGTAAGGCATTCTTTCGGGTCCTCGGCATCCAAGAGTAGCTGTGCTGCAGTGAGTATGCCAAAATACTAGCGTCTGCTGGGCACTAGCGTCAAGATCTGAGGACGAGTTCCAAAGC
Source organism: uncultured Holophagales bacterium (assembly GCA_963842525.1). Lineage (GTDB taxonomy): Bacteria > Acidobacteriota > Thermoanaerobaculia > Multivoradales > UBA5704 > UBA5704. Next base: position 747,135 of record CAWJGT010000001.1, on the reverse strand, counting down.
CTCCCCGTCCGCAGGGATCAGGAGCTGAGCGTCGGGGATTCCTGCGGATCGTGCCTGGATGCTGAGATCTTTGCGGGAGACTTCGCCAACCCAGTGTGCGAGAATCCAGCCGTGGCTGCGCACCTCCCAGAGCTTCCGGACTGGCTGCTCCGACCTCTCCTCCGTTCCAGCAAGCGCAGGTCGCTCCATCGGCGGAAGAGCGCTCCCCGCAGCCTTTCCGCCCGCCTTGGAGAGCTTCAGGTCAGGGCGGGCCTGACGATCCCGGTCGAGAGGCGTCCGTCGACCGTGCGCTCGTCCGGACCCCTTCATCCAAGGCTGCCCAGCACCGTTCCTCCACTCCCGAAGAGGCCCGTGAGGGCGTTTTAAAGGGCGATCAACCACAACCGGCCGCGACCTCGGCTGCGAGGCCGTGGGTCTTGAGGATCACGTGCAGCGCCTGGTCCCAGGGCACGTCTTTGAGCTCGACCGTCACGGTCCCCTGGGGGATCCTGGGGTCGAGGACCAGGTTGAAGCCGGCGATTTGGGCGAACGCGCGGAGGACTTCCGGCAGCGGCGCGTCGCGCAGGCTGACGCTGATCGGGAACCCTCGCCACCGCCCCTGGCCTCGAGGCCCCTGGCCGCGTTCGACGAGGCCGTGGGTACCGATGGTGACGGCGCGAGGGTGCCTCGCCGGCGCGGTCGCCGGTCTCCTGCGCGGATAGCGCGGTGGCGGCGAGCCATAGGATGGCAAGAAGGGCGGGCAACGGGCGAAGGAAACGGTTCATGGTGCGGGCTCCAGATCGAGGCTCCATTGTACACCCGCTGGCGCAAAGGCCCGGCGGGGCCTCGCAGACAACGGCAGCGGGTCACGCAGTATCCGTTTGCCCGGCGCAAAGAAGCGTTCAGTGCGCCGTTGGATGACTAGAGTGCGCCGCGAATCTATCCTTTGCGACTCTCTATCGATAATTTGCGACGACAAAGCCTTCGTCGTCGCTCTGTTGGCGCACAGCGAGGCGATGAGAGTCTATTTTGCGCCGATGTGCGACTCTATTGCGCCGTCGCAGGTCTACGTGCGACGGCGTAGCGCTTCGTCGTGGCGCAAAACCCATCCAGGAATCGAGGAAGGCTTATCGAGGCGCAAAGGATCGATCCAGTGCGACGCGAGATCGATCTTTGCACCGCTGAATCTCTATCGCGTCGCACTGAATCGCTTCTTTGCGCCGAGACATGGATTGGGTGCGCTGCTGAATGGCTGACTCGTCGCAAAGGAAGCTCCGTTTGCGACGTTCGGCGCGAAGTGCTCGGGGCTGCCCCCTTACGCGGACCGCTCGAAAGCTTCGCGGGTCTCCGCGGCCAGGGTTGCCACGAGGTCGGCGGCAGAACCGGGGGAAGCCAGGGATGCCGACTGGCCGCCGTAAAACGGCAGAAGGTCCTCGCGGCCGTCGCGGGCCGCTGCAAGGCGAGCTTCCCGGGTGAGCTCGTTCTGGTGCGGCCAGGGGAGGATCTCGGTGGGGGGCTGAGCCATCTCGTCCGTGAAGCGGTTGGCGAGCATCCGCGCGAGCCGGCCGGTGTAGGCCCGGGAGAGGGTGGTGCGCCGCGCGCGAGCGTGGTCCGCGAGGGCAGCACGATGGAGGTCGCTCGCTCCGGACTCCCGGCACATCAGGAAGGCCGTGCCGATCTGCGCCGCCTCGGCGCCGAGCACCAGAGCCGCCGCAACGCCGCGGCCGTCGGCGATGCCGCCCGCGGCCAGCACCGGAACCCGCACGGCGCTCACGACCTGGGGGACGAGCGACAGCGTGCCGGTGAGCGACTGCTCCGCGGGACGGAGGAAGCTGCCGCGGTGCCCCCCGGCCTCGAACCCGGAGGCGCACACGAGGTCGACGCCGCTCGCCTCCAGGGCCTCGGCCTCGTCGACTGTCGTCGCAGTGCCGATCAGCTCGATCCCCCGCCGGTGCGCCGCCGCCACCATCGGCGCGGGCAGCAAACCGAAGATGAAGCTGAAGGCAGCGGGCCGGGCTTCGAGCACGGCGTTCGAACTGCAGCTCGAAGTCCTGGACGGTGGGCGCCGGAGGCTCCGTGAAGGGCGGCAGCCCGAGCTCGTCCCGGTACGGCTGGAGACGCGTCAGGGCCCGGGCAGCCTCGGGACCGTGGGCAACCACAAGGGTTGCCCCTACAGGGGTCGTAGGGCTTCCGGCGTCCTCCTGCTCGCGGGGGATCCAGAGGTTGAGGGCAAACGGCTCGTCGGTCAGGCGCCGGATGTCGGCCGCGGCGCGCAGGATCGCGGCGGGCTCCAGGTGATAGCAGCCGAGCGATCCCAGCCCACCTGCGCCCGAGACCGCCGCCACCAGCTCAGGCGTCGACGCGCCGCCCCCCATCGGCCCCTGCACGATCGGATAGCGGCGGCCGAACCGCTCCGTGAACCGGGTGGATGTCCACATCAGAGAGCTCCCTTTCCCTCGGGGGTGCCTCGTCCCAGGGAACCTTACAACGCTTCGGCGACTCGCCGCAGCCTCGACAGCCGCTCTCGCTGCTCTCGCCCCTTGCATTGTTAATCAGGAAGGATAGGAGTACTCTGAGAAGGGTCGCAGTCCGTCCACGGTTCCAGGAGGCTTGCCCATGCCAGGAAAGCCGTCGATGCCGTCGCATCTGCCACTTGTCCCGGCGCGTGCTCCGGCTGCGCATGTGCAGGCAGCCGTCGCGGGTATGGCTCAAGCAAAGATGCCGGAGAGGTCATTGCCGGCGACACAGTCTTCATCAGCGGTATCAAACCTGGTCCAGACTCCGCATGCGGCGGCGCGACCTGTTGCGCCACACGTGCAAAGCGCCTTGGCGCGGATGGCTCAGGCGAAAACCGCACAGAGGACGAATGGCGTTTTCCGAGGCACGATCCAACGTGCTCACGTGAGCTCCGCTGCTGCTGTGGCGGCGGCGAGTGGTGGACAGAGCGACTCCGAAGACGACGAGGTGGTGGGGATCCTTGGAGGTGGGCATGCCCTCCGGACTCTCGCCGACCTCAAAGGGTTGCTCAAGGATACCTACGGAGTCGAGATCCTCGAAAATGCGATCGTGCCATGTACGGCGCAGGAGATCAACCATCTCTACGGCTTCGGTTTGACCCTCGCCTCCGGCCGCGCGCCGCGCGGGACCATCTACGAGAACGAGTACAAGGGCAAGTTCGCGTCTGGAGCAAGCAAAGCGATCGCCAAGCTGATGTTCTCGAAGACCGCCGCCTGGGATTTCAGCACGGTCTCCGCCAGTGGTCAGCCAGTGCTCGGCTACGATGCGACGACCTGGGACAAGATGGGTACCATCCTCTGATCTCCGCTGGACATCCTGAGCGTAGCTCCGCCTCGTCTCGAAAGGACCATCGAAAGGCAGTTGAGCAAGGGGAGCTATGAGGGCGCGGCGGAAGCGCTGCTTCAGGAGCTTGGAGCGGACGGGTTTCAAAACATGGTCGCTGCATCCGCCGGCGACAGCAACCTTGAGGGTTTTGATTTTCGCACCGGAATGGTTTCGCTACTGCCATTGCTCGCGAGCGGCCCGGTGGTAACTACCAACTTCGATCGAGTCCTCGAACGTGCTTTCGAGGCCAATGGTGCACCTTTCGAGTCCGTGATTTCCGGGCCGAGGCCTGATCTGATCGTTGATGCCCTGCACGGCAATCGCCGGGTGCTCATCAAGTTGCACGGCGATTGGCAGGATCGCGTCGGGCGCACTTTCGCCAAGTCGGACTACGATGCAAACTACGGCAGGGCGCAACCTGAGAGGAAGCGTGAGCTGCTCGCAGGGGCGGAGCGACTGCTGTTTTCGAGCCGTTCTCTTTTGTTCATAGGAGCAAGCCTGGGCCCGGACCGTACGGTCAGATTGCTTCAGCGAGTCCACCGCGAGTACGCCGGCATCCGTCACTTCGCCATCATGAGAGCACCAACCGAGCCGGCGGATTTCGTGAAGAAGGAGGAGCACCTGAGGATGTGTGGTGTGCTGCCGCTCTGGTATCACGCCGAGAGTCCCGAAGAGCATGTTCTGCAGGTCGAGAACCTGGTGGCGGGCATCGTCGAGCGAATCTCGGTACGGACGATCGATAGACCGGTCGCCGAGGGGCTTCCGCCGCAGATCGCCGCCGTGCCGCCCAAGCCGTCTCCTGCCCTGCCTCGGAGCGTACCGCCAGACGCCCATTTCGATCGCGTGATTCGGTTCATCGAAGATGGCCGGCTCACGTTTTTCCTGGGCTCCGCGATCTACTCGTCTCCGGCTATGAAGGCCGATGCGTTCTATAGGGAGCTGGCGCGCATCTTCGAGTGCGAGGCCCTCAGCGAGGATCGATTTGCGGTGGCTCAGTACATCGCGGACCGCTACAGCCGGGAGGAGCTTTATGCAGAGATCCGCAAGCTTTTCAGGCTCACTCCATTCGAGGCGCCAGACACCCACGAGCTGTTCGCGGCTTGGGCCGAGCTCAGGACCCATACCGGACAGCCGCTGCCGTTTCCGATGATTTTTACGACCAACTACGAAGATGTTCTCGAGTATCGATTGACACAGGCCCGCCTTCCGTACCATCTGTTCTCCTATCAGGCAGCCGGGCCCCATCGCGGACTTTTCTATCATCAAGATACGGAAAATGGTCTTCGTGTCATTGAGCGGCCACGCAATATCCGTAAGCTTTCGGATGGATTTGTCATAGTGAAGCTGAACGGTGGCTTCGATCGCGATGAACGCATGCCGGAGAGCTACGCCGCCACGCGACTCGATTACTGGGACTTGGCAGCGCGCATCCCTGATGTGCTCCCAGCGAAAATTCAGGAAAAACTGTTGGCAAGTCCACTGCTATTTCTGGGCCACGGCCTGGCGCCTCCAGACATCGAGTCGCTCGTCCGTTTTGCCCATAAGAACCACCGAGGTCCCAGATCCTGGGCGGTTGTGCTCAAAAGCCAGGGAATTGAATATTGGCGACAATGTGGCGTGGAGATCCTCAATTACCGCGTGGATCCCTATGTGAATGCGTTGTACGAACGTCTTGTCAGCAAGCCTTAGGGACATTATATCGATGTCATCTTCCAGCCTTCTCACCCCCTTGACCCTGCGGGGCGTGACTCTCCGCAACCGCATCGTCATGTCGCCCATGTGCCAGTACAGTGCCGAGGAGGGGATGGCCAACGACTGGCACCTGGTCCACCTCGGCAGCCGGGCCGTGGGTGGGGCGGGCCTGATCTTCGTGGAGGCCACGGCGGTCAACCGCGACGGACGGATCTCGCCCAGCGATACGGGGATCTGGAGCGACGAGCACGTCGAGCCGCTGGCGCGCATCGCCCGCTTCGTCCAGGACCAGGGGGCGGTCGCCGGCATTCAACTGGCCCATGCCGGGCGCAAGGCCAGCACCGAGCCGCCCTGGAAGGGCGGACGTCCCATTCCACCCGAAGCGGGCGGCTGGACCGTCGTCGGCCCCAGCCCGATCCCGTTCCTGGACGGCGGCCTGGTCCCGGTGCCGCTCGACGAGGCCGGCATCGACGAGGTCGTCGTCGCCTTCGAAGCCGCTGCCCGGCGCTCCTTGGCGGCCGGCTTCCGGGTCCTGGAGATCCACGCGGCCCATGGCTATCTGCTGCACGAATTCCTCTCGCCGCTGAGCAACCACCGGGAGGACCGCTACGGCGGCAGCCTGGAGAACCGGATGCGCCTGCTGCTGCGGGTGGCCGAGCGGTTGCGCGGGCTGATGCCCGAGGATCTACCACTTTTCGTGCGGATCTCGGCGACGGACTGGGCGGAGGGGGGCTGGGACATCGAGCAGTCCGTCGAGCTGGCGAAACGTCTCAAAGAGATTGGAGTGGACTTGATTGACGTCTCCTCCGGCGGGACGCTGCCGCGGGTGAGCATTCCGGTCGCCAAGGGCTATCAGGTTCCTTTCGCCCGGCGCATTCGCAACGAGGCAGACATCAGGACCGGAGCCGTTGGGATGATCACCGAGCCGGAGCATGCCGACGAGATCATCCGGAGCGGGGACGCCGATCTGGTGTTTCGAGAGCGAGCCTGTGACCAATCCGCCATCGTCCATCCTTCGTTACCGCTACCGTGGGGGAACCGTCTATTTTCGGCCGGCGAGGTGCTGTGACGTTTACAGCGACCTGTACGAGGAGTCAGGGGCCCTGTTGTGCCACCCGGATGGCGGCGTGACGGGTCGCGGAGATGGGACGTGTACGGACTTCTTTTCGTCGCGCCGGGACGAGCAGGTGATCTGGCGAGATCCCAGGCGCTAGTTTATCCCCTCCCGGGCGGGGACAAGCCCCGCCCCTACATGGCGGGTTTTGAATACGGCGCAGGGCAGTCCGCTCATGGCACATTCCCTATAGCTTTGACGCGACGCGCCAGAGACCATAGGATCGGGGAGACCTAGCTTTGCAGGAGGTGGACGATGAACCAGAAGCCGGCTCAGCGCAGATTGCGGGTGTTCGCCTTTGATCCGGGCGTCCGCGCGCAGTTGGATACCCTGTCGATCAGCGAGCTGACGCTGGAGCTGGCCTGGGAGGAGGGGCTGAAGCCCGGCCCGGTCGGCGACTACATCGAGGTGGTGGATTTCGACCCCGCCAGCGATGCCTTCTATGCCCCGGTGGATCTGAATCACCCCTTCCTACTGGCTCAGGACGGCCTCTCGCCGGCCGAAGGGGGGCCGCAGTTCCACCAGCAGATGGTGTACGCCGTGGCGATGAACACCATCGACCACTTCGAACGGGCCCTCGGCCGGGTGGCGTTGTGGGCCAAGCGGGTGATCCGCAACAAGGAAGGCCAGGTCACCGGCGAGCAATTCGTCCCCCGCCTGCGGATCTATCCGCACGCTTTGCGGGAGGCCAACGCCTACTACAGCCCGCGCAAGAAGGCGCTGTTGTTCGGGTATTTTCCCACCCGCGGCCGGGGACCGGGGCAGGCGCCGGGCGGCATGGTCTTCACCAGCCTGTCCTACGACGTGGTGGCGCATGAGACCACGCACGCGCTGCTCGACGGGCTGCACCCCTCCTTCAACGAGGCTACGAACCCGGACGTGCACGCGCTGCACGAGGGGTTCGCCGACATCGTGGCCATCTTCCAGCGTTTTGCGCATCCGGAGATCCTCGCGCACCAGATCGCCAGGACCCGCGGCAACCTGGAGCGGCAGAGCATGCTCGGCGAGCTGGCGCAGCAGTTCGGCCAGGCCCTGGGGAAGCGCGGCGCCCTCCGCGAGGCGCTGGGGAGCAAGAACGCGGACGGGGTCTGGGAGGCCCACAAGCCCGATCCTGCGCGGCTGCAGGAGGCCCACCTGCCGCACGACCGGGGCGGCATCCTGCTGGCCGCCGTGTTCTCGGCGTTCCTGGCCATCTACAAGGCGCGCAGCGCCGATCTCCTCCGCATTGCCACCAACGGCACGGGCGTCCTGCGCGAGGGGGAGATCCATCCCGATCTCGTCCGCCGGCTGGCCCGGGAGGCTGCGGCGGTCGCCGACGCCGTGTTGACCATGTGCATTCGTGGGCTCGATTATTGCCCGCCGGTGGACGTCGATTTCGGCACCTACCTGCGGGCCGTGGTCACCGCCGATACCGAGGTCTATCCCCATGACCAGAACAATCAGCGGGTGGCGTTCATCGAGGCCTTCCGGCAGTGGGGGATCTACCCCGAGGGAGTGCGGAGCATGGCGGAGAGCGACCTCCGCTTCCCGCTGCTGGACGAAGACGGAGCGGGTGAAGCCGCCTACGATCAATCGGCAACCAAGGCTCTTTTCGAGGGCATCGAGATGCCCGCCGGCAAGGACGGCAAGAAGGAGGTCGGGAAGCTGACGCTCGACTGGGACCTGACCACGGAACGCAAGAAGGTCTTCGACACGATGGAGGAGAACGCGAAGATCACTTACTTCTGGCTGATGCAGGAGTCGATGCGGCGCCAACTGGCTGCCTTCGGGCTGACCCTGGACCCCGGCGCACCGCGTTCGGTCTACCGGGGCCGGGACGGCCGCACTCCCTCGCTGGAGGTGCATTCCGTGCGGGTCTCCCGCCGCCGCGGCTTCCGCGACACGCTGGTCACCGACCTGGTGGTCGAGGTCCGCCAGCGCCGGCGGGGGTACTTCGACCCCGAGGTCCAGAAGGCCGTCGACGAAGGGGATGGGAAGATCGAGTCCCCGGATTTCCGCTTCCGGCGCGGCTGCACCCTGATCCTCGACCCGGCCCGGCAATGTGTCCGCTACGCCATTTCGACCCGCGGCGATGTGGCCGACAACCAGGAGCTGGACCGGGTCCGCAGGTTCCTCCAGGGCGAAGAGGGGGCGATCGACAACCCGTTCTACGGCGCCGCCCCGGCCGTCGACCTCGACGGCGAGCATTTCGCGGCCGTGCACCGCCGCACGGTAGCAGTCCCTGATTTCTGATCTGATTGCGAGGACCGCCATGGCGAAAAAAGCAGCCGCGAAACCCAAGCCCGCACCGAAGAAGGCAGCCGCGAAACGCGCGCCGAAAAAAACTGTTCCAAAACGCGCCGCCAAGTCGAAGAAGACGGCCGCGAAGCGCAGCCCTGTGCGGAGCCCTGCCGAGACGGCGGGGTCCGGCGCCCCGCCGGCCTCGTCGGTCGTCATGGAGCCGCCCCGGTCCGGAGTCAAGGTCCGCATGTACCGCCAGGGGCACGGCGACTGTTTTTTGCTCGCTTTCCGGCAGGATGACGGCAAGCCGTTCTATATGCTGATCGACTGCGGAATGAAGAAGGGATCGACGCTGGTCCGCCCGATCAAGGACGTGGCGGAACACATCCGGGATACCACCGGCGGCCACCTCAACCTGGTGGCGGTTACCCACGAGCACGAGGACCACGTCTCGGGGTTCCGCTCGGAGAGGGCCGTCTTCGAGAATTTGACCATCGACAAGCTGTGGCTCGCCTGGACCGAGGACCCTGAGAACGATTTCGCCAACGAAATGCGCAGGAAATATAAAGACACCTTGCTCGGTCTGGTGTCCGCGGCCGACCGGCTCCAGGGAGTCAGCGACCCGTTCGACGAGCGGGTGCGGAGCACCCTCGAAGCCCTCCTCGAATTCGAGCTGTCCGATGAAGACCGGGGGCTCGCGGCCACCGATCCGGGAAAGATCAAGGGGATCACCAACAAGGAGGGAATCCAGATCGTCAAGCGGCGCGCGGACCTGCGGCAAGGCACGGAATACTTGAGCCCGCACAGCGCGCCGCGGACCTTGCCCAACGTCCCGGGAATCCGTTTCTTCGCGCTGGGCCCTCCGCAGAACGAGGCCAGGCTGAAGGACATGGATCCCCGGGGGGAAGAGGAGTTCCACTTCGCGGCAACCGAGGAGCAGTCCTTCCTCGCCGCGGTTGCCGGCGCCGCCGGCACCTCGGACGAGCAGGAAGCCTACCAGCCGTTCGAGCCCCGGCACCGCATCCCGGCGAGCGCCGCGGGGAAGCACCCCGCGCACGGTGAGTTCTTCGAAGCCTACTATGGGTTTGCCAAGGAGTACCCGGACGACGACGAGCGGGGCTGGCGGAGGATCGACGCCGATTGGCTGCGCGGCGCCGAGGAGTTTGCCCTGCGCCTGAACAACTACATCAACAATACGTCCCTCGTGCTGGCGATCGAGCTCCCGCGGACGAAAAAGGTTTTGCTTTTCGTCGGCGACGCCCAGCGGGGCAACTGGGTCTCGTGGCCCGAGAAGGGCTGGACCGCCGCCAACGGGCTCGCCGGCGGCGAGGAAGTGACGGTGAACGATCTATTGGGCCGCACGGTGTTCTACAAGGTCGGCCACCACGGCAGCCACAACGCAACCATGAACAAGGGCGGGCTGCGGGAGATGGCCCAGGGGGAGCTCGCGGACCAGTTCGTGGCCATGATCCCGGCCAATGAAAAATGGGCGCTGGCGTTGAAACCCGATCCCTGGGTCCATCCGCTGCCGGCCATCTACAAGGCGCTGCTCGAAAAAGCCAAGGGCCGCGTCTTCGTCATGGACCGCGCCGTGGCGCAGCCCAGCCCGCAGGTGCTGTCGAAAGAGAAATGGGATCAGTTCCTCGATCGGTCGGTCTTCAACGACCTCTTCTACGAATTCACCGTGGAGGACTGATTTCCTTCATTGGGATCCCAGCCGCCAGAGCGCCGTCACCGTGAGCTCCGCGATGCGGTGGAGCTCGTCGACGGTGAGGTACTCGTCCGGGCCGTGGCCGCGGTAGTGCTCCATCGAGCTGGCCGGGCCGAAGTCGACGCCCCCCTTGAACAGCCGTGCCTGGGTGCCGCCGCCGATGGCGATGGGGCGGCCGGGCGTTCCAGTCACCTCCTGCCAGACGGCGAGGAGCGTCGAGACGAGCTTGCTGTCCGTGGGAGCGAGGTGCGGCTCGCTGAGGAGGGCGGATTCGGTGTCGACGGCCGCTGCGGTCAGGTTCCGGAACCCGGCAGCCAGCTCGGCGATGCGCTTGGTGATCGCGGCGTTGGTAATGCCCCGGGGCACCCGGATGTTGACCTCGGCGATGGGAACGCCCTTGTCTTCGCGCAGGAAGGAGAGGTTCGAGGTGAGGTCGCCCATCACCTCGTCGCGGTGTGCGATGCCTAGCGAGCGGCCGTCCGTCTCGGTCCCGACGAATTTCCCCACAAAGGCCGCGAGAGAACCCCAGGCGTCCATCTTCAGGTGGAGGGTGGCCAGGAACGCCGTGAGGTCCCCCAGGGCATTGTGCCCGCTCGCGGGCTCGGACGAGTGGCCTCCCTTTCCCTCGGCCGTCACCTTGAAGCTGCTCCCTTCCTGGCGCACCGTGATCCGCGCCGGCGGATGGGCCGCGGACCACTCTGCTGCGAGGCGGGGCAGCTCGGCGGGAAGCTCAGCCTTCCGTTCGCTCCGGGTGGCGACCGGCTCGAGCACGGCCTCGCCCGATTCCGGGATGATCGACATGCCGCTGCCGCCGGACATCTGCATCACCTGCCAGTCCGCCGGCTCGTCCTGGGTGGCCCCCCGGCCCCGGAAGGTCAGGACGCCGTAGCCCTTCTGCGCATGAGTCACCGGGTAGGAGGCGTCGACGCCGATCGTCATGTCCGGCATCGGCGCCCGCTCCAGGTAGTAGGGGATCTCCTCCCAGCTCGACTCTTCGGCATTGGCCACCAGCAGGCGGACGGTGCTGGCCAGCGGCCAGCCGGTATCGCGCAGGGCCGCCATGGACCAGAGGGTGGCCGCGATCGGCCCCTTGTCGTCCTCGGTGCCGCGGCCCACGATCTTCGCGCTCCCTCCTTCGCCGACCAGGTGGGCCTCCCAGGGCGGCGAGGACCAGTGCTGGTTCGCGACGTCCTGCACGTCGCCGTGGGTGAGCACGGCGAGGATCGGGGCCGGCCCGGCGAGAGTGACTTCCTCGACCCGTCCGTCGTATGACTTGAAGGCGAGGCGCAGGTCGCGGGCGCGGCGCTCCAGCCACTCGCGCTGGCGCAGGAATTCGGGGGCGTTCCAGTTCTCCCGGCCCTCTTCGGCGTAGGTGCGGAAGCGCACCAGGTCGCGCAGGTCGGCCACGATCCGCTCGCCGTACCGGGCCACGGTGTAGTGGCGCAGCAGGCAGGCGGCCAGGTCCGACGACTCCGGCGGCACGGGCCGGCCCGGCTCCAGCGCCTCGACTTTTGCTGCAGCGTCGGCCGCGCCGGCTTCTCGCAGCGAGCCGGCGACCGTCTTGCGGTAGTGCTGGAATCCGAGCGGCCCGGTCCATTCGGCGATGACATGGACCGCCTTGCCGCCCGCGTCCAGGTGCGGGGCGAGGCTCTGGCAGGCCGGAGCGGCGGAGGCAGAGGCGGGGAGCAGGAGCAGAGCGGCGAGAAGGGTTTTCGCGTTCATGACGTGGAAGGGTTTTATCACAGGCCACCGGGGGTAGAATTCCAGAAGGAGACCGAAGCATGCAGGGCACACGCTGCGCTCTCGCCGTCCTCTCGATCCTGGCCCTCGCTTCGCCGATGGCGGCCGAGCCGGTGCGGATCCGCGGCCGGATCCTCGGCCCTGCCGCACAGGCGGCTGGCGCCAGGGCCGAGCTGTTCCCGGCGGTCGAGACCTATGCGGACGCCGTGCGGCGGCTCGAAGGGACCGAGCTTCCTCCTCTGGCCTCGACGCGGCCGGGACTTGACGGTGCGTTCGAGCTGGAAGCTCCGGAGAGCGGGCTCTATCGCGTGGTCGTGCGGGCCGACGGGTATCTGCCGCTCGAGCAGCCCGGGGTCGCAGTCGGGGGCATCAAGGAGCTGTCCCCGGTGGAGCTGGAGCCCGCCTCCTCGTCCCTGGAGGTGCGGGCGATGGGCCCCCGTGGCCGGCCCCTTCCGGATCTGCTCGTGCTCGCCGAATCCCTTCCGGACATGCGGGACCTCGCACGCCCTTCCGGCTGGCAGCGGGTCCCGCGACGGGGCCGGACCGGGCCGGACGGGAAGCTCGCTCTGCCGCAGTCTCCGGACGAATCGATGAGCCTGTACGCCGCGAGCGGCGGCGCTTTCTGGCTGGTGCAGCAAGCGGTCGATGGCTCCTCGGTGGAGCTCCGACAACCCGCCGTTCTCTACCTCGTCGAGATCCAGGGCGCCGAGGGCCGTCCGGTGCCGCGGGCTCTCCTCCGCCGGGGATCGCAGCCGGTCGGCCTCTCCGGTCCCGACGGGCGGTTGAAGGTGAGCCTCGAAGAGATCCACGGAGCGCAGCTCCTGACGATCGAGACGCCGGACGGCCGGTGGGCCGGCATCCCGAATGCACCTCCACCGGCCCTGGTCCCGGGGCGGCCGTGGCCGCTGTGGACCGCGCCGCCGCAGCTCGTCCGCGGGCGGGTGACCGAGGCCGGCTCCGGCAGGCCCGTGGCCGGTGCCCTCGTCTGGAGCGAGCCCCGGCTTAGCGCGCCGCCGGTCCGGACAGATGTGTCCGGCCGCTTCCGCCTGCCGGTGCCCTGGGGTCTCTCTCCCCAGCTCGGCGTCTTCGCCGCGGGATACCTGAGCCCGGACTACCTGCCGGTCCGCGGCGTCGAGGTGGCGGTCGCGCTGCGCCTCGAGGCCGCTGTCGAGGGCCGCATCGAGGACGCGCAGGGGAGGCCGGTGCCATGGGCCCGCGTCGAAACCCTGGAGGACGCCCGCCCCCGGTACTTCAGAGAAGGGGAGCGCGCCTGGAGCAGGCCGGACGGCCGCTTCCGGCTGCGGGGCCTCCTGCCGCGGGCGATCTACCAGCTCTCCGTGTCCGCGGACGGGTTTGCCCGTGCCTCGGCCACGGCCCGCACGGCATCCCCGGGCCGTGCGCCGGCTCCGGTCCGGATCGTCCTGGACACCGGCCGGTCGGCGCGCGGCCGGCTGGTCGACGAGTCCGGGCAGCCGGTGGGAGGCACCGCGGTGAGCCTGGCGGTCCCGGGGCCGATGGGGTTCGACGAGGAGGAATTTCGCGCTTCGTCTGGTGCAGACGGCCGCTTCGAGGTCCGCCGGCTGAGCCCGGGCCTGTACGACCTGAAGGTGGAGCGCCGGGGGTTCGCTCCGCTCCGCCGTGCCGGCGTCGAGATCGCCAGCACACCCGCCACCGACCTCGGCGTCGTGACCCTCCTTCGCGGAGCGGCCCTGGAGGGGACCGTGCGGGACCGCCAGGGAGCACCGGTCGCAGGGGCCGAGATCGCGGCGCTCCCGGTCCGTGGAAGGATGAGCATGGAGCATCCACCTCTCCCGCCAGAGCCCCAGTTACGGGCGCGGACCGGCGCGGACGGCCGCTTCCTCCTCGCCGACCTCCGGCCCGGGAGGCGCTACGACCTGCGGATCGTGCATCCCGGCCATCCTCCTGCCGAGGCGATGGGCGTGCAGGCCCCGACCCTGGTGCCCCTCGACATCGAGCTCGCCACCGCCCGCAGCGCCTCCGGCAGGGTGCTCGGCCCGAGCGGCGAGCCGGTCGTGGACGCCAGCGTCCTCCTCGTCCAGGACGACAGGGCCAGAGGCGGCATCTCCCAGTCGACGCGGGAGGGGGGCCGGACGGGGCCGGACGGAGAGTTCCGGATCCCGAACCTGCCGCCCGGGAGCCTCGATCTGGAGGTCGCCGCCCGCGGCTACAAGAATCGGCGCCTGTTCGGCCTGCGGGTTCCGGACAACCGGGACCTCGACGGCCTGGAGATCTCGCTCGAAGGGGGCTCCGTGCTGGACGGCCGCGTGCGCGATTCGGCAGGTGAGCCCTTGCCGAAGGTCAGCATCTGGGCGCGGCCGGTCCGGTCCTCGGAGGAGATCGGTGCCACCCGGCGCGCCTCCTGGCAGAGCGAAAGAGCTCTCACGGACGGCAATGGACGATTCTCTCTGAACCTCGAGCCGGGAGTGTTTTCGGTCACCGCCATGTCTGCCGTCGGCCTGCCGGCCGAGGTGAAGGTCACGGTCCAGCCCGGGGCCAACGAGGTCGAGATCGTCCTGGAGAAGGCCGCCGGCGTCGAGGTCTCCGGCCAGGTGCTCGACGAGGAGTCGGGAGATCCCATCTCCGGCGCCGAGGTCATCCTGCGCAATGACAACGTCTCGGGCTTCGGGTCCTCCACCGCGGCCGACGGATCGTTCCTTCTGTCCTACGTCAAGGATGGGACCTACAGACTGACGGTCCGGCGCCAGGGGTTCGCCGAAGCGGATCCGAGCCCGATGCAGGTAGCGGGAGCACCGGTCTCCGGGATCGAGGTCCGGCTGAAGCGCCAGCCGGAAGCTACCCTCCGGGGGCGGATTTCCGGCCTGGACCCGGAGGAGCTCGCACAGGTGCAGATCGGGACCAGCAAGCGCTTCGACTTCGATCGTCAGGGCCGTGCGAGCTGGGATGGGAGCTACACCGTCGAGGGCCTCACGCCCGGCGACTGGAACGTGACCGCGACCACACCGTCCGGCCGGAAGGCCGCCGGGACGGTCCGGATCGAGCCGGAAGATCGCGAGGTCCATCTCGACCTGAGCTTCGAGAAGGGGGTGACCCTGAGCGGGCGCGTGCTGGTGGACGGCGAGCCGCTGCGGGGTGCGAAGCTGACGGCTTACGGGCCAGGGCAGAGAGGGCCGTTCGGGGGCGAAGCACGGACCGGCTACGAAGGCGCGTTCTCCATTCCGGCCCTCGCGCCCGGCACCTACCAGTTGACGATCCTCCACGAAGGCCGCGGCATCGTACACGGCCAGCAGGTGGAGCTGACGTCCGACCGCGAGATCGACATCGAGATCGCGACCGGTGCGATCGCCGGACGGGTCCTGGCGGCCAGCGGCGAGCCGGTCTCCGGAGTGGAGATCCTGGCGCACGGCCTCGTCTACGACCAGACGGCATGGACCTCGGCGCTCGCCGCGAGGACCGGCGATGCGGGCGATTTCGAGATGCCGGGCGTGGCCGCGGGTACCTACGAGCTGAGCATCCGGGCCGATGGCTTCCGAACGCGCCAGGAAAAGCTCACCGTCACCCCCGGCGGCGCGGTGCAGGTGCAGGTGGTGCTGGAGCCGGAGCCGTGATGCCTGGGGTTTCAACCCCTACCTTTACACACATCTCCTCCGGGGGGCGGAGGGAAGCGCCCCTTGTGGGCGCTGGCAAGGAGTGCGAGGCCCATGCGTGGCTACACCGATAGTAGCAAAGAGGTTCCCTCCCCCCGCAACGCGTTTCATCCTTCCTTGATAGAGTTGGCGAGCAGGACGAGCCGCCGTTCGCGGCCGAGGCCGAGGCGGCCGGGCCGTGGCACATCGAAGAGCATTTGGAGCACGGGTACGGGCTGTTCCGGCCGGGTGAAAGCTATACTCGGGGCTTCCGGCCGGTGGCGGTGTGCAAGACCCTGTGGCTGGCGCGGCTGCTGGCGGCGGTGTTGCCGGCCACGGGCCGCGATCAGGCGTTCCGGCTGCGGAGCGAGCCGGACCTCCTCGGCTATGGCATCGAAAGCCGGGGCGATTGGGGCGGGGTGGTGGCGCACCTGGAGCTGTTCAACGACGACATTCCGCCCGCCCTGCACGTGGCGCTCTGCCTGGTGCGGTCGCCGGAGTCGCTGAAGCTGTTGCTTGCCGCGGCGGGTGGGGTGTCGCTGGAGCTGGCCGGGGTGGGGCTGGATGCGATGTACTCGGAGGCGGCCCAGAAAACGGACGGATAGAGCTGCTCCGGGTCGGCGGCCAGCCGGGCGAGCTCAGGGCTTTCTGCGCCGTAAAGTCTTCGAGCTACACGGGTTCGGGGGCTGAGCCAGCCGATTCGTAGAGTTTCCTGGTGTTTTTGTGGGGTATCTGCGCCACGGCGTAGTCCGCCTGCACCTCGGCGTGGCAGCCCGCGCCACGGCGCAGGTCGTCTGCGCCACGGTGCAGGAGGCTCAGAATTCGGCGCAGCCGGCTCCGGGCGTGGTGGCCCGGGTTCCGGTCGCGCCAGGAAAAGTTCACCGTCACCCGGCGGCACGGCGCAGGTTCAAGTGGTGCTCGAGCACGGGCCGTTCGGATAGGATCTGATCAGGAGGCGTATGCAGAGACAGCTTGCCTTCGCGCTGGCCTGCGTCCTCGCCGCTGCGCTCCCGGTCGTGGCGGCGCCGGTGCGGGTCACGGGCCGGATCGCCGCGCCGGTTCCCGCCGGTGCCCGGATCGACCTGCTCCCTGCGTTTGTCGGGTACGACGACGCGCTCCGTCTCCTCGCGGGCGGCCCCGAGCCGCCGCCGCTCGCTTCGGCCCGGCCTCTGGCCGACGGTTCCTTCGAGCTTTTCGCTCCCGAGGAGGGTCTCTTCCGCATCCGCGTCCAGGCCCCGGGTTGCGTAGCGGTCGAGCGGGACCCGGTACCGCTGGTCGAGGAGACCGAGCTCCCGCCGGCCCGGCTGAAGCCCGCGGTCGAGACCGAGGTGACGGTCCTGGGACCCGAAGGGCAGCCACTCGCGGGAATCCGTTTCTCCGCCAGCGGGCCCCAGGGGTTCAATTTTCGGGAGGAGAACACCGGCTGGCGGCCCGTCGATGGTGGCGGGACCACCGGAGAGAAGGGAAAGCTGCACCTGTCCACCCTCGCTGCGGAGCGGATCGACCTCCCGGCCCTGGATCTGTCGCTCCTTGGCCAGGAAGCAGCCGAAGTCCTGCAACGGTTCGCCCGCGCTGGGGAGCGGATCGACCTCACGGCCCTGACTCCGGCATTCCTCGGCCAGGAGGCCGAAGCCCAGGTGGGCGGCAAGGAGACGATCCGCCTCGCCGCCGGTCCGCTGCGCACCGTGGAGGTTCGCGGCAGGGACGGCAGACCGGTCGCCGGCGCCGTGCTCTGGCAACAGCGACGGCCGATCACCGCAACCGGCGCGGCCGGCCGGCTGAGCCTGCTCGTCCCACAGCAACGTGCCGGGCTGATGCTGGAAGGTCCCACCGGAGAGTGGGCGGAGCTGACCTTCGGTCCGGATGAGGACGGGTCGAAGCCGAAGGTCGTCACCCTGTCCAACAGCCCGGCCGTCGTTGCAGGGCGGGTGCTCGACGCGGCCACGCGCGCTCCCCTGCCCGGAGCGCTGCTCTGGGGCAGGCGCACCTGGGTGCGGGCCGGGGCGGACGGCGGCTTCCGCCTTCCTCTCGCGCCGGGCTCGCAGCAGGCCTCCTTCCGGGCCGTCGCGGCGGCCCATGTGCAATCGTCTCAGCAGCCGCAGAAAGGGAGCTCTCCGGACATCACCGTGCTGCTGGATCCCGCCGGCTCGATCCTCGGGCGTGTCGTGGATTCCGAAGGCCGGCCGGTCGGTGACGCCCGGCTCGAGGCCACAGCGCCGGGCTCTGAGCGCGGCCTTCTGGCGTCCCGGGATGCGGTCTGGAGCAACCCGGACGGGAGCTTCCAGATCCGCGGCCTCCCTGCCGCGGCGCCTTATGAGGTCAGGGTCACCCGGGAGGCGTTCGCGGAAGCCCTCCTGCCGGCCTGGTCTTCGTCTCCGGGGCAAGCCACACCCCCTCTGCGGATCGTCCTGAGCCGGGGCAGCACTGCCGTCGGGAAGGTCCTGGACGAGCAGGGGGCTGCGATTCCAGGGGCGAGGCTGACTCTTCGCCGCGCAGCGGAAGGAGGGGAGCAGAATCCCAGGCGGTCGCACGACCCTGGGAGGCAGCTCTTCAGGACCATCTCGGACGCTGCCGGCGCGTTCCGCTTCCAGAACCTGTTTGCGGGACGCTTCGATCTGTGGGTGGAGCACCCGAAGCTCGTGTCGGTCCGCCTGCCGGGCGTGGAGATCACGGGGACGGCGGGCGAGGTGGACCTGGGGACGGTCACACTGCAGGAGGGCGTGGAGGTCGAAGGACGGGTGATCGACGCGCGCGGAGCTCCGGTCGAGGGCGCTTCGGTAGATCCGTATCCCTCCACCGGCGCCACAGTCGTCACGGGTCCCGACGGGCGCTTCCGCCTCACGGGTCTGGCGCGGGGACGGCGGTTCCACTTGAGCGTCTCGCGCGAGGGATATGCCGAGAGCAACCTTCCCGGGTTGGAGGCGCCAACGCTCGAGCCGGTCCAGGTCGTGCTCCAGGATCTGGCGCTTCGCCGCTTGACCGGCCGGGTGCTGGACCCCGAAGGGCGGCCGGTCGCCGGAGCGCAGGTCATCACGTTCACCGAGCACGAGAGGGGCCTCGGCGGCGGGAAGACGGGCTACGGCCACTGGTCCTACCACCCGACGACGACCGACGGCGAGGGGAAGTTCGTCCTGACCGGTGATGCGGGGGAGGTCTCGTTCGGCGTGAGGGCCCCAGGCTATCGGATGCGGCTGGTCCGGGGGCTGCGGTTCCCGGAGCAGGGCGATGCCGCCCCGGTCGAGGTCACGCTGGAAAGGGGTGCCATCCTCGAAGGCCGCGTCGTGGATGGCCGCGGAGAGCCTGTGGCCGGGGCGGACGTCCGCGCCCATCTCGAGGACCGCGACGATCGGATGCTCTCCTCGCCCCACGGCGCGACGGACACCGAGGGGCGCTATCGCCTGGAGGGGCTCGAGCTGGGGGAGCACAATGTCATGGTCAGGGTCGAAGGCAACGACCAGCTCCTGCAGAGGCCCACGGAGGTCCGGCCGGGCGTGAACCGCCTCGACTTCGCGTTCGACAGCGGCGTCGAGGTCTCCGGCCGGGTGACGGACGCACAGGGGACGCCGCTGCCGGCTGTGGCCCTCCTCCTGAGGCCGGTCCGCTCGCGCCAGACCTTTTCCACCCGCTCCCGCATGGATGGCACCTTCCTGTTCCCGGCCGTTACCAATGGGATCTTTCAACTGGAGGGGAGCGCTTCCGGCTTCGCACGGACGCTGGACCCGCGCGAGGTCCACATTGCTGGCCGGCCCGTCGAGGGCCTCGAGCTGAGGCTCGCCCGAGGGGCCCGGATCGTGGGGAGCCTCCTGGGACTGCCCGCGGACGAGCTGGCCGGAGCTGAGATCGTAGCGATGCTCGAAGGGCCGCCCGGGGGCCGCCTCTTCGGGACCGTCGGCCCGGGGAGCCGCTATCAGATCCCTGATGCCGCTCCGGGAACCTGGCGGGTGTTCGCGTACCTGTACCCCCACCGGCAGGCCGAGGGCTCCGTCGAGGTCGCCCCGGCGGGAGAGGAGGTGGTGCTGGACCTCCAATTCGCGGCCGGCCTCAAGTTGTCGGGCCAGGTTCTTCTGGACGGAAAGCCTCTGCCGGGAACCGACATCCTGGTTGCCTCGCAACGCCAGGGCTCCGAGACGCGCCGGGCATCGACCCGGTACGACGGGAGCTTCGAGATCGACGGCCTGCAGCCCGGAGCCTGGCAGTTGCTCATCGCGCCCGACGCCGGCCCCGGATATGCCCGGTCCCTGGAGCTGACCTCCGATCAGGAGGTGTCGATCGAGATCTCTACCGGCTCCGCTGCAGGCCACGTCCTCACCCCCGCCGGCTCACCCGTCCCCGAAGCCCTGGTCTCGCTGCGCGGGAGTGGCCCGGAGCCGGACATCTTTTTCTCGGGCCCCAGAGTCCAGACGGACGATCAGGGCGCCTTCGAATTCCCCCGGCTGGCTGCGGGGAGCTATCTCCTGAAGGTCGAGAAGGATGGGTTCGCCCCGAAGGAGACCCCGATCACCGTCACCCCCGGCGGCACCGTGCAGGTGCAGGTGGTGCTGGAGCCGGAGCCGCAGGGCTAGCCGGACCTCTCGCGTGCCCCTGCCACCCTGCGGCGTCTGCCGGTGGACCTGCGGGTCAGCGGGCCTGCCCTTCGGCGTCTGCCGGTGGACCTGCGGCGTGACGAGGTGGACCTGGAGGTTCGCCAGGTGGACCTGCAGGTTGACCCGCGCACCCTGCAGGTTCACCCGCTTGACCCGCAGGTTCACCAGCGCACCCTGCAGGTCGACTGGCTTGACCTGCAGGTCCGCCATCGCGCCTCGCAGGTCCATCGGCCGGCGCCGCAGGGTGGTCGGCGTGTGCCGAGCGGTGGCCTCGTGGTGTCGGGGGCCTTGGAGGAGACGCCCTGGCCGCTGTGGTTCCCACAAGGGTTGTGGTCGTGGACGTGAGCCTTTTTTGCGGGCGCTGGTTTTCACAGTCCATGACTGTGGTTTTGTTGCGCGTTGTGCCCGCGAGATTGACGATTTCAACGAGCACACCAACCTCGTGGTCGCGTGGCTGAAGGTGAAGCCCTGGTAGGCAGGGAGACAGATTCATGGACCTACCCCGGTGGTGCCCCGGCCGCCGCCTCGCACGGGCCGGGGGCCATCAGGGACCGCACGGCCTCCGGCCATTCCGCGGGCTGGCGGTCTTGCGGCAGGCGCTCGCAGGCCTGGGCGATCAGATCCTCTGCCTTGAGCGGCCACACCTTGACGGCTCCGCCTCCGGCGGTGACCAGCCAGCGGCCGTCAGGGCTGAAGGAGACATCGAGCAGGCCGTCATGGGCCAGGCGCTCGACCGTGCGTTCGGAGCGCTTGTCCTCCAGCCTCACGTCGTCGTCGTCGTTCTTCGCCTGCCACTGGCCGTCGGGGCTCATCACAGACTTCGGTACCTCATGCCGGATCTCCCGCCAGGACGGGACCTGCCGGACGAGGTCCATCCGGCCCCCCTGCTTCTCCTGCGGCCCTTCGAAGCGATCTGATTTTCTGTTCATCATCCCGCGCAGGTCCTCGTCCTCGTGGGACTGCCAGGCGACGCGGCGGCCGGTCTCCGTCTGATAGACGCGCGTCAGCGTGGGCCGGCGCAACCCCTCTCCGCGGACGTAATAAAACTCCGTCCGCGTCCCCATCCAGGCCTCGTCCGGGCTGAAAGCGAGGCGGCCCAGGCTCTCCTGAAGCTCCATGGGTGGCGCCGCTTGCCACGTGCCGGTGGCGATCCGATGGACCACGCTCCCCGCCGTTGCCACGAGCCACCGGCCCTGCGGGCTGAAGGCGAGCGACAGAGCGTCCTTGCTCTCCACCTCTGTCCGCAGGACCGTCCGCCGGGTCCGGGTGTCGACCACCTGGATCGTCCTGCCCAGGGCCGCGGCGAGCCACCGTCCATCCGGGCTGACGGCGACGGAGGAGACCTCTCCCTCGACGCCCCAGCGGGCGACCTCGGGCCAGCTCTCCGGGCCGGCCGCCGTGTCCGTCTGCGGAACCTGGAGGAGCCGCAGCGTCCGGTCTCCTCCTGTGGCGAGCCAACGGCCCGAGGGGCTGAAGGCCGCGGCGCTCACCCCCTCGAACCGCGCCAGCTCGTGAGAATCGGAGACCTGCCAGATGTTGAGGCTCCTGCCGTTGCCAACGACGAGCTTCTGGCCGTCCGGTGTCAGGGCGACCGCAGGGTCGATCCGTTGCGCGAGGATCATCCGGCTGCGTTCCTCTCCGCCGGAGTCTCCCCACAGGCGCACCGTGCCGTCTCTGTTCGCGGTCGCGAAGCTGCTTTCCTCCGGGCCAGGGGCGAGAGCCCAGATGTCCTCGCCGTTCCTCCTGCTCTCCGGGCTCTCCGACAGATCTACGCTGCCATCTGCCGATTCCTCCATCCGCCAGAAGCGAATCTCCCGGTCGCCCGCCGCCCTGAAGCCCTTGCCACCGGCCAGAAAGTCGATGCTCCAGACGGTCCCGGATTCCGCCTGGTCTGCTTTCTCCTTCCGGGCCAGGTCCCAGATCGCGACGCTGTTGACTCCGCCCAGGGCGAGCCATCTGCCATCGCCGCTGAAAGCCAGGGACGTGATGGGGGTGACATCCTCTTGGATGCTGGGCGCGGGGACGACCGGTCGCCAGGAGCCCTCCTCGGAGCCCCTTTCCAGCAGGGTTGCAGAGAAGCCCCGCGCGGCGGCGGCCAGATATACCTCCCGTCGGGGCTGAAGGCCACGTCCCGGACGAGCTCGCTGCCCGTCGGAATCACTGCCAGAGGACGTCCTGTCGCTGCCTCCAGGACATGGACCTCGCCGGCCGTGCCGACGGCCAGCGAGCGGCCGTCCGGACTGAAGGCCAGGCCCCACACGAATCGCCCCTTCAGCGCAGGGAACAGCTCGCGCCAGCCCTCCGCCGGATCGAGCATCGCCAGGCCCTCCTCCCCAGCTACCGCCAGCCGGCGGCCGTCGGGATCGAAGGCCGCTGCGCGGACGAAACCACAGGAACAGGGGAAGACAGCCTCCGGGCGGGGAGGAAGGAGCCGCAGGCCGTTGGCGAGGGCGTTCCGGCCTTCGAGGGTCTGCGTCTTCCGCAGCGACTCCGCGGCGAGCAGCACACTCCGGATCAGCCCGTCGGTGCTGCCGTCCAGCTCCCGTGCGGCTTCGGTGGCGAGGAGGCGGGCCTGGGATTCCAGCGTCTTCTCCTCGGCGCGTCGCTGTTCCTGCTCTGCCCGCTCGGCGTTCTTGAGCGCAATCCCCTCCTGCTTTTTCGCTTCGCGTGCCTGCTCGTCCGCACGATCCTTCTGTTTTACGGCCTCCTTAGCCTGCTTTTCCGCATCCTCCCGATTCTTATCAGCCCGTTTCGCCTCCTTCCGCGCGTTTTCGGCCGCCCTTTCTTCAGCCTGCCTAGCCTCGGTCGCGTCCGAGACGGCCTGGCCTAGCTCCCGCACTTTTCCATTGATGATCCAGGCGGAGACCGCGGCGCCCACCAGGAAGAGGAAGGCCGTCGCCAGGATCTGCCCGCGGACCCGCACGTTGCGCCGTGTGTATTTGAAGAGCTTGTCGATTCCGTCGGCCACCGCGGGTGAGGGGGCACCCCGTTCCAGGGCCTCCCTGGTTTCATCGATCCAGACCAGGTCGCGCTCGCGGAGGACGCTCCAGGGCGGATCGGCGAGCGTCCCCTGGAAGTCGATGGGGATGATCGTCCGGCCCGTGGCGGTGAACTCGGAGATTTCCTGCGCCACGTAGGTGGACTTGAGAGCCCGCTCGGTCCCGATCACCACAAGGGTGGCGCTCCGCCGCAGGGCGCGGCTCAGGCTGCTGCGGAGCGAGTTGCCGGGCGGCAGCTCGTCCTGATCGAGAAAGCAGGAGAAGTCGAGGGCCTTGAGCTGGTCGCGGAGCTTGAGGGCATACGGCTTGCCGTCGCTCCGCGCATAGGAGAGGAAAAGGTCGTACCGGAACCGGAAGCGATAGAGAAAGCCGAAGAGGGAATCTGAGATCCTGGTGCCGAAAGCCATGCTGGTGCGGTCCCTCTTTTCGTTAGGCGCCAGGGAGGGAGTTTCGTTTCGATACACTCATTATGGTGCTTGAGCCGTGAGACCTCACCCCCTGTCCCCCTCTCCCATCGCCCCCCCTGCCTCCGGGAGAGGGGGAACGCATGGCAGCGAATTGTTCGAAAGCGCCCATCATAGCGGCGCAGCATCGTTCAATGCCTCGATAGCAGCTTCCTACGAGCACATCCGTCTCCTCTACGTCCCCCCTCTCCCGGTCGGTGGGGGGGCGATGGGAGAGGAGGACAGGGGGTGAGGATCTCCCACCTCCTCGCCGCCGCCCGGGCGCGGCTGGCCGCGACTTCGTTCGGTGCTCCGCCGCGCGAGGCGTCCCTCCTGCTCGGCCGGGTCCTCGGCCTGTCGGAGGCGCAGATCCTGGCGCGCGATGACCTGGAGGTGGAGGCTGCGGCGGCGGAACGGTTCGAGGCTCTGCTCCGGCGGCGCCTCTCCGGCGAGCCGGTCGCCTACCTGTTCGAGGAGAAGGAGCTCTACGGCCGCCTCTTCCACGTCGACCGGCGGGTGCTGATCCCACGGCCGGAGACGGAGCATGTGATCGAGGCGGCGCTCGCCGAGCCGTTGCCGCCCCGGCCGTGGATCTTGGACGTGGGAACCGGCTCCGGGTGCATCGCCGTCACACTGGCTTTGGAGGTCCCGGGCGCCCGCGTGGTGGCCGGCGACCTGTCCCCGGGCGCTCTCGCGGTGACGGCCGGCAATGCGCGTCGGCACGGGGTCGGCGACCGCGTCCATCCGGCCGGCCTGGACCTGACGGAGGGGCTCGACCTCTCGCGCTTCGACCTGGTGGTGAGCAATCCGCCCTACATCGATCCGGCGGAAGCTCCGTCCCTGTCGCCCGAGGTTTGCAATTTTGAGCCGCACCTGGCACTCTTTGCTCCCGGAACCGGAGAATCCATCCTGGCCCGCCTCTTCGAAGAGGGCGCCGGATTGCGCTCCGGCGTACGGCTCATCGTGGAAATCGGCTACGGACAGCTCGACATCTTGCGCCGTCTGGCCGGGGCATCGGCCTTGCAATGGGCCGGCGCATGGCACGACTACTCCCGTATCCCGCGCGTCCTGACATTGAAGCGCCGGTAGCCAGGGAAGAGGCATTCCGGCAGGTAGGGGGCATGGACAGATTCCAGATCCTCGGACCGTCGCGGCTGGTCGGCCGGGTGCGGGCGAGCGGAGCCAAGAACGCGGCCTTGCCGGCGCTCGCCGCCAGCCTGCTCACCGACGAGCCCGTCGAGCTCCACCGCGTACCCCGGGTGCGGGACATCCGCACCATGTGCCGGCTGCTCAACCATTTCGGCCTCGACTGCAAGCAGAACGGCAGCGCACTGCTGTTCCGCCGCGAAGATCCGCAACCGCCGTTCGAGGCGCCGTACGACCTGGTCAAGACCATGCGCGCGGGCGTCCTGGTGCTGGGGCCGCTGGTCGCCCGCTATGGCCGGGCCCGGGTCTCGCTGCCGGGCGGCTGCGCCATCGGCGTGCGGCCGATCGACCAGCACCTCAAGGGACTGGAAGCGCTCGGCGCCGAGGTCCATCTCGAGCCACGGCTATGTCGAGGCCACGGCCGAGCGCCTGACCGGCGCCCGCTTCCGGTTCGACATGCCCACGGTCACCGGCACGGAGAACGTGCTCATGGCCGCCTGCCTGGCCCGCGGCACCACGGTCCTGGAGAACTGTGCCCGCGAGCCCGAGATCGTCGACCTGGCCGATCTCCTCAACGCCATGGGCGCGCGCATTACCGGCGCGGGCGAGGCGACGATCCGGATCGAAGGGGTCGAGAGCCTGGGCAGCGCGGTCCACACGATCATCCCCGACCGCATCGAGGGCGGCACCTATCTGATCGGCGCCGCGCTGACCGGCGGCGACGTGCTCCTCGAAGATGCGCGCGCCGCCGATCTGGCGCCGCTGCTGGACAAACTGGCGGAGGTCGGCGCCGAGGTCGAGGTCACGGACGAGGGCATCCGCGTGTGCGCCGAGCGGCGAGCTGCGCGCGTGCGACATGGAGACCGCGCCGCATCCCGGCTTCCCGACCGACCTCCAGGCGCAGTTCATGGGCCTCATGACCCAGGCCTACGGCGTGTCGACGATCCGCGAAACGATCTTCGAAAACCGCTTCCAGCACGCGCCGGAGCTGATGCGAATGGGTGCCGACATCCGGGTGGACGGCGGGACGGCGCGGGTCCACGGCCCCAGGCCGCTCAACGGCGCGAACGTCATGGCGACCGATCTGCGCGCCTCGGCCTGCCTGGTCCTGGCCGGCATCGCGGCGGAAGGGGAGACCGTCGTCGACCGCATCTACCACCTGGACCGGGGTTACGAGAACATGGAATTGAAATTGCAGAACCTGGGCGCACGGGTGGCACGGTTGGCGGAAGCGCACGCAGCCTGAGCGGCTGCGGAGGGCATCCCGACCGCCTCCCTGTGAGCGCGTCCTGGGATGTTCGCCGCCTTCGTCCTCTTCGCCGGCATCACCATCGATCCACGCCCGGATCTCGTCGAGCTGCAGCTCGCGGGACGGTCGCGGGACGCGCTCGCCGGCGTCCAGCGCGAGCTCGCCGAGCGGCCGTCCGAGGCCCGCCGGATGGGGCTCGACTTCCTCCTCGGCCACCTCTACGACCTCCTCGGAGACCCGGCCGGCGCCAGCGAGGCCTTCGGCGCCGCCATGGCCTCCGCGCCGCACCTCGCCCTCCACAGCCGCTACCGCATGGCGCTCGACCAGGAGCGGATGGACCATCCAGAGGTCGCCGCCGGGCTGGTCGCCTCGGTGGTGGGTGCGAATCCACCGGCGCCGCTCGGCCATGAGGCCTCCCTTCTCCTCGCCCGCACCCTCGGCCAGGGAGGCGACTGCCGCCTGCTCAAGGGGCTGGAGACCGACGACCTTGCCCTGGCGCCGCGGCGGACGCTCCTCCTCGTCGAGGCCGACTGCGCGCTCCGGCAGGGGATGCGCGAGCTCGCCCGCAACCTGCTGGTCAAGATCCTGGACGAGAACCGCGGGGACGATCTGGGGCGGTTGGCCGCCGAGCGCCTCGCCGTGCTGGTCTCCCCCGAGGAGCGCGGCCGGGCGCCGATGCTCCTCGGCCTGACCTTCCACCAGCACCGCGACTTCGAGCGGGCGTTGCGGCACCTGCGCCTGGCTCTGGGCGGCGGATCGCTCTCCGAAAAGGAGCTGCTCGAGACGCGTTATGCACTGGGACGTTCCCACTTCTGGCAGGGCCGCTATGACGCGGCGGCCTTCCTCTTCGGCGAGCTGGCGCAGCTCGCGAAGGCGCCTGGCGAGCGGGCCCGGGCCTTCTACCAGCAGGGGCGTTCCTACGAGCTCCTGGGGAGGTGGGAGCTGGCCTCGGCGAGCTTCCGCAAGGCCTGGCAGGCCGAGCCCGAGGGGGAATGGGCCGGCTCCTCGGTGCTCTGCGCGATGCGGCTGGACTGGCGCCGCGGCGCCGAGGCTTCGGCCCTGCCGCTCTACAACCTGCTCGCCGCGCGGCGCGAGGGCTGGGACTCAGCGGCCGATCCGGTCTTGCGCGCCGCGCTCTTCCTGGCTTCCTCGGACATCGTCCGCGGCCGGCGCGACCGCGCCCGGGGATGGCTCGACCGGGCCGTGCCCTCCAACCCCGACGACCGCATCGAGCTGGCCTACTGGCGTGGTCGCCTCGCCGAGCTCGACAAGAGCTGGGCCGGAGCGGTGGCCGCGTATCTCACGGCGATCCGCATCGATCTCTACCACCCCTTGTCCCAGGCCGCCGTGCGGAGGCTCGGAACGGAGCCGCTCGTCAAAGCCGCAGCGGCCGAGGGGCGGCGCCTCGCCGGGTCGCAGGCGCCCGAGGACCTCTATGGCGCCTGGGTTCTCCTGGGACCGCAGGACGCGACCGGCGAGGCGGCGCGGCGCCGCCTCCGGCAGATCCTGCTCGCCGACCGGACCGCCGCGCCCTTCCTGCGGCTCGGCGACGTGCCCGTCGAGCGCTGGCCGCTCTGGAGGGCTTCGCTGCGCAAGCCCGAGGAGATCCTCCTCTCCCTGGGCGTCTGGCACGAGGGAGCACCCGCGGTCCGCACGCACTTCCCGGTGAGCGAGCCCGCGCTCGCCTTCACGGGGAGCCGGATCCTGGCCGCGGGTGGCGAGGTCGAGCGCTCGATCGTGCATGCGGAGATGCTGCGCGTCCGCACCCCGGCGCGGGTCCCCCTGGCGCTCCAGCCGCGCCCGTTCCACAACCTCCTCTACCCCTTCCCCTACCGGGACACGATCACGGCCCAGACCCGGCTGCGCGGCGTCGATCCCGGCCTGTTGGCCGCCATCATCCGGGAGGAGAGCCGCTGGGACCGCTCGGTCCTGTCCCCGGCCGCGGCGCGCGGCCTCACGCAGCTCACCCTGCCCACGGCGCGCCGCATCGCCGCCGAGAACAACACGGGACGGCTCGATCCCGAGGACCTCTACCGCCCCGAGATCTCGGCCGCCCTGGGTGCCGCCTACGTCGCCTCCCTGCTGAAGGACTTCGGCGGCCTCGACTTCCAGGCGGTCGCAGCCTACAACGCCGGCGAGCCGCAGGCGGTGCTCTGGCGGAGCTACTGCTATGGCAAGGAGATGGAGGAATTCTTCTCCAAGGTCGGCTTCCACGAGACCCGCGGCTATCTCCGGCGGGTGCTCACCAGCCGGACGCACTACAAAGAGCTGTATTAGAGCCCTCTCCCCCTGGCCCCCTCTCCCGTTCGGGGAGGTGGGTGGTGGCCGCACGGGAGAGGGGGCCAGGGGGAGAGGGCATCCGCTTGACCACCGGCGGCAGCGGGCCGGAGGGCGGGTCGAAGAAGACCTGGATGTCGGCCTTGCGCCGCAGATCCTCGGTCCACTTCTCGATCGCCTCGTTGAGCCGCTGCTCTTTGAGCACGGCGCGGATCTGGTCGCGCACGTCTTCGAGAGGCGGCGTCTTCTGGCCGCGCTTCTGCATCTCGGGGACGAAGACGGTCTGGTAGTAGTTGGAAATGTCGTCCAGGCTCACGAAGACGCGCGGGCCGAGCTGCTCGTCCACGTAGGTCAGCACCATGAGCTGGCGGGCGACGAGCTGGCGCAGGTCCTTGAGAGTCAGCCCGTTCTGCTTGAGGACCTTCTGGAAGGCGGCCTCGTCCGGGAGCTGGCTGCGAATCTTCTGGACCTCCTGGTTGATCTGGTCCACGGGCACCTGCTCGAAGCCGAAGCGGTCGATCTCCTCGAAGCGCAGGCGCTCCTCGATGAGGTCGTTCAGCACCCGGCGGCGGAACGCGGCCTCGTTGTCCCCCGGCTGGCGTTGCTTCAGGCCGAGCGCGATGGCGCGGTCGATCTCGGACGCCAGAATGGGCTCCTCGTTCACCACGGCCATGATGCGGTCTTCGAGCTTGGGCGGTGTCTGGGAGGGCCGGGCTTGCGCGGGCCGGGCCGCTCCGGGCGTCTGGGCCGGAACGGCCGTGGCCAGGAAGCCGAGGAGGCCGGCAATAAGGATCGCGGGCATTCGGCGGAGCAGTTCCATGGGGTGCCCATGCTAGCATCCGCCCGCGTATGGCTGCAGGGAGGACCGAGGGGAGCTCGCGCCTGACCGTCGGCCTGGCGCAGATCGACTGCCGGCTGGGCGACGTCGAATTCAACGTCGACCGCCACCTCGCCTGGATCGAGCGGGCGCGGGCGCGCGGGGTCGACCTCCTGGTCTTTCCCGAGCTGTCGCTCACCGGCTACCGTCTCCTCCATCTGACCTCGCGCGTGGCACTGGCACCCGACTCCCCGGTCCTGGAGCGGCTGGCCGAGGCGGCGCGGCCGTTGTCGGTCGTGGCCGGCTTCGTCGAGAAGAGCGATCGCGGCGTCCTCCACAACAGCGCAGTCCTGCTCTCCGGGCCCCCTGGGCCCCCTGGGAGTACCGCGCTCCACATCCACCGCAAGCTCTACCTTCCGACCTACGGCCTTTTCCAGGAGGAGCGCTTCTTTCGTCCCGGCCGGCGGATCGACCTCGCGCGGCTCGCCTGGGGTCCGGCAGGCGTCCTCATCTGCGAAGACCTCTGGCACCCCGAGCTGGCGCGGCGGCTGGCCGCGGCCGGAGCCCGGCTGCTGATCGTGACGTCCGCCGGTCCCGGCCGCGTCGGCTCCGGCGATGCCCCGGCGACCCACGAGAGCTGGGAGATGCTCACCCGCTCGACCGCCCTCCTGAACACCTGCTGGGTCCTTTACTGCAACCGGGTGGGCTGGGAGGAGGGCTCCTTCTATACCGGCGGCAGCCATGTCGTCCGGCCGGGCGGTGAGGTCGAATGCCGTGCGCCGTTCCTCGACGAAGACCTCCTCGTCGCCGAGATCGACCTGCACGACGCCGACCGGCTGCGCTGGCGGCTGCCGCTCCTGGAAGACGAGCGGAATGACATCGAGGGTCCCACGTGAACGGCCGGGAGCGGGTGCTCGCGGGCCTCGCCCTGAATCCCCGGCTGGCGGTCCAGGTCCTCGCCAGCTTCCTGCGCGATGGGGTCGAGACCTCGGGCACGACCGGCGTGGTCGTGGGACTCTCGGGCGGGGTCGACTCGGCGGTCTCCTCGGCCCTGGCCGCGCGCGCCCTCGGTCCCGAGCGGGTGCACGCCTTCCTTCTGCCCTATCGCACCTCCAGCCCCGAGTCCCTGGCCGACGCCCTGCTCGTCGCCGGACACCTGGGCATCCCGCACCGGCAGATCGACATTTCGCCGATGGTGGACGCCTACTTCGACGCGGCCGAGCCGGACGCCGACCCCGGCCGGCGCGGCAACAAGATGGCGCGGGAGCGGATGAGCATCCTCTTCGACCAGGCCAAGAAGCTGGGTTGCCTGGTGCTCGGCACCTCGAACAAGACCGAGATCCTGCTCGGGTATTCGACCGTGTTCGGCGACAACGCCAGCTCGATCAACCCGCTGGGAGACCTCTACAAGCACCAGGTCTGGCAGCTCGCCCGGCACCTCGGCCTGCCCGGGCAGGTCGTCGCCAAGCGCCCCTCGGCCGACCTCTGGCCCGGGCAGACCGATGAAGGCGACCTCGGCTTCGACTACCAGACCGCCGACGAGGTCCTCTACCTGCTCTTCGACGAGGATCTGAGCCCGGCCGAGGTCGTCGAGCGCGGCTACGACCAGCAGGTGGTCGACCGCATCGTCCGCTACGAGAGGCAGTTCCGCTTCAAGCGCCGCCTCATGCTCATCGCCCGCCTCTCCGGCAGCGCCGTCAACCTCGACCAGGAGATCCCGCGGGACTGATCTGGGGCTCGCCGCGACTTTCTTGGCGAGTTATGCAAGATCGGCGGTCCGTTTTTCGTCTTTTTATAGGGCATAGGGAGGTGTGCGCGCCGATGGGGCAGGCGGCGCCTCCCGGGATCTACCCATGCCCGATCATGACCTGCTGTTCAAACGATTGCTGCGCACCTTCCTGCGCGACCAGGGCATCCAACAGACCCTGCTCCGCCAACTCGACCGGCGCTTCGGCCCCTTGCCGCTGGAGCGTAGCGAAGGATCTGGGCGGGGAAAGCTCCGGCTGGCGAACCGCGCCGATTCGAGCCTCCCATCCCCCAGATCCTTCGCTCCCGCTCAGGATGACACGACGGGGCCGGATCGCCGACCTGCAGCACGGCTCGCCTGCAATTCAGCCTTCTTGACCTAGCCCTTCGTCTCGCTGAACGACACCGCGGCCTGGGTCGTACCGTCGCCTTGGGTGGAGACGGTGACGCCGACCTGCCGGGTCGGGTTCTCGCCGGTGCCGCTCACCACGCCGCCGCTCAACCGGTCATTGGTATTGAAGGTGGTCTTTTCGACCTTGAGGCCCGCATCCTTCAGCGTCTGCTCGTAGAAGGAGAGTACCTTGTCCGCCGGGTCGCTCGTGGTCACGCTGAAGGCCGCGGAGCGCGATTCGCCCGAGCTGGAGTCGATCGAGCCCTGCGCCGTGCCGCCCGGGTAGACGGGCAGCCAGGAGGGGAGGTTCTGGGGCGCACCTCCGCCGGCTTGGAAGGTCGCCACCTGGCCGTCAGCGCCGGTCACCTTGACCCCGGAGGAGTCATAGGTCGTCGTGCCGTCCTTGGTCTCGACGCTCCACCGCCCTTCCTTTGCATCCTCGGCGTTCAGGGTGATCTCTTCGCCGGTCTTCTTGTTGCGGACAGTCAGGGTGGACTTGTCCTCGTCCATCTTGACGAGCTCGCAGCTCCGGGTTCATGCGGACAGCCAGCTCCGCGGCGGCCATGGTCGGGTTCTTCTCGAACTTGTCGGCATACTGGGTGGCCTTGTTCTTCACCCAGAAGCCGAAGGCGACAAAGGAGATTACGCCGAGGACGACGATGACGCCGCAGCCGATGCCGACCCAGGCAAGCGGGCTGAGGCCTTTCTTCGGGGGCGGAGCAGAGTACGTGGGTTGGGTTGGAACGTTCATGCGAGCTCTCCAAGGGTCTGGCTTGGCAAAATGGCCTGGTACAACGATATCACCGGCACGGCAATCCGCGGCGACGCACCGTCCGTAGCATCTTCGGCGATCGCCCGCGGCCGGCGCGTTACAGCCGCGCCCCGGAATCCCGGGGGCTCCAGGGCGGTTTGACGATCGTGGGAGAACCTATGAAACCAGCAGCCACCTTCGCCTTGATCCTGATCCTCGCCGGCCTCGTCGTCCTGGTGCTCTGGAGCCCACGGACCGCACAGGCCGTTCCCGCCCAGACGTCCCAGCCGCCGAAGCCGGCCAACGGCCTCGCCGTGGCCACCTTTGCCGGCGGCTGTTTCTGGTGCATGGAGCCGCCCTACGACAAGCTGGACGGCGTGGCCTCGACCACCTCGGGCTATACCGGCGGCCGCAAGGACAAGCCGAGCTATGAAGAGGTCTCGTCCGGCGGCACCGGCCACACGGAGGCCGTCCAGGTGGTCTACGACCCCAGGAAGGTCAGCTACCAGAAGCTCCTGGACGTCTTCTGGCACAACATCGACCCGTTCGCGGTGAACCGCCAGTTCTGCGACGCCGGCGAGCAGTACCGGTCGGCCATCTTCTACCACGGCGACGAGCAGAAGCGGCTGGCCGAGGCCTCGAAGCAGGAGGTCGAGAAGAAGCTCGGCAAGTCGGTGGCCACGCAGATCGTGCCGGCCGCGAAGTTCTGGTCCGCCGAGGAGTACCACCAGGACTACTACAAGAAGAACCCCATCCGGTACAACTTCTACCGCTCGAGCTGCGGCCGTGACCGGCGTCTCCAGCAGGTCTGGGGAGACGCGGCCGGCGGGCATTAAAGCCCGGCGATGAATCGCCGGGCTAGCAACAGCGCCCCATGAATCGCCTCCCTCCCGCACCTGCCGGGACTTCGGTGTAGACTCCACAGGTTTTTCGTCCCGCGCTGTCGCTCCCGGACGTGGAGCGGCCGGCGCTCCTCGCTTGGAGGCAGGCATGCACTCTCGTTGGAGGACCGGGCGCGCAGCGCTGGCGGTGCTCGGAGCGTTCGCCATCCCGGCTGCCGCGGCAGCCCAGATCGATCTCGGGACGCGGATCGACCGTGCTGTCGAGCAGATGGCTCCGCAGATCGTGGAGATCCGCCACAAGCTCCACCAGAATCCGGAGCTGAGCAACCGCGAGACCGAGACCGCCAAGCTGGTCGCCGACTACCTGCGCGGCCTCGGCCTGGAGGTCAAGACCGGCATCGCCAAGACCGGCGTCGTCGCCGTCCTGCGCGGCGGCCGGCCCGGCCCGCTCATTGCCGCCCGCGCCGACATGGACGCGCTGCCGGTCATCGAGCAGACCGACCTCCCGTTCCGGTCGACCAAGAAGGACACTTTCCTCGGCCAGGAGGTCGGCGTGGCCCACGCCTGCGGCCACGACATCCACACCTCCGCGCTGCTGGGTGTGGCCGCGGTCCTGACGTCCATGAAGGACCAGATCCCCGGCACCATCCAGTTCATCTTCCAGCCGGCCGAGGAGGGACCGCCGCCGGGCGAGCGCGGCGGCGCCGAGCTGATGCTCGAAGAGGGCGTCTGGTCCGGCGGCAAGCCCGAGGCCGCCTTCGCCCTGCACGCCTTCCCGGACATGGAGGTCGGCCAGATCGGCTTCAACCCCGGCCCGACCATGGCCGCGGTCGACCAGTTCCGCATCCGCATCCAGGGCAAGCAGGCGCACGGCGCCTATCCCCACCTGGCCATCGATCCGGTGGTCATGGCGGCGGAGGCCATCCTGGCCCTGCAGACCATTCGCTCCCGCACCCTGCCCGCCCTGGAGCCGAGCGTCTTGACCGTCGGCATCGTCCGCGGCGGCGAGCGGTTCAACATCATCCCAGGGGAAGTCCTCCTCGAGGGCACGGTGCGCACCTATAAAGAGGACGTCCGCAATACAGTGGAGCGCCGCATGCGCGAGATCCTGGACGGGATCACCCGCGCCAACGGCGGCGCCTTCGAGATGGAGTACCAGCGCAACGCGCCGGCCACGGTCAACGATCCGGCGCTGACCGAGAAGGTCCGGCCTCTGCTCGAGCGGGCGTTCGGGGCCGGCAACGTCAAGATCGTCGATCCGACCATGGCCGGCGAAGACTTCGCCTATTTCGCCAATGTCGTCCCGGGCTTCTACTTCCGGCTCGGCGTCGTCAAACCGGGCACGACATCCGGCGGATTGCACACACCCACCTTCCGGGCGGACGACAGCTCCGTCGCGGTGGGCATGCGGGCCATGGCGCGGCTCCTGGTGGATTATCTTTCCCTGAACCGACCGAGGTGACGGATGCGAAATGAAGGGCCGTTCGTGAGCAGCTCTGGACTGGACAAGCTGGGCATCGCCGATGCCGGCACGGTGCATTGGAACCTGCCGCCGGCGCGCCTGATCGAAGAAGCCATCCGCCGGGGCGAAGCCGTCCTTGCCTGCGAAGGCCCCCTGGTCTGCCGGACCGGCCAGCACACCGGGCGCTCGCCCAACGACCGCTTCGTGGTCCGCGATCCCTCGATCGACGACGACATCTGGTGGGGTGACTCGAACAAGCCTTTCGAGCGGGACCGCTTCGACGGCCTCCTCCAGCGCGCCCTGGAGCACGTGAAGGGCCGCGACCTCTTCGTCTTCGACGGCTATGCCGGGGCCGACCCGCGCTACCGGCTGAACGTCCGGGTGATCACCGAGACCGCCTGGCACAACCTGTTCGCCCGCAACATGTTCCTGCGCGAGGAGGATGGGCAGGCTCTCTCCTCCTTCGAGCCGAATTTCACGGTCCTGAACGTCGCCTCCCTGGACGCCGAGCCGTCGCGCGACGGCACCCGCAGCTCGACCTTCATCCTCCTCGACCTGGCGCGGCGGATGGTGCTGATCGGCGGCACCCAGTACGCCGGCGAGATCAAGAAGAGCATCTTCAGCGTCATGAACTACTACCTGCCGCAGCAGAGGGTGTTCCCGATGCACTGCAGCGCCAACTACGGCGCCACCAAGGACGACGCGGCGCTCTTCTTCGGCCTGTCCGGCACCGGCAAGACCACCTTGTCGTCCGATCCCGACCGGACGCTCATCGGCGACGACGAGCACGGCTGGAGCGACGACGGCGTGTTCAACTTCGAGGGCGGCTGCTACGCCAAGGTGATCCGCCTCTCTCCGGAGGGAGAGCCCGAGATCCATAAAACGACCCGGCGCTTCGGCACCATCCTGGAAAACGTGGTAGCCGACCCCGAGACCCGCAAGCTCGACCTCGACGACGACCGCCACACCGAGAACACCCGCGCCAGCTATCCCCTGACCCAGCTCGAACGGGTGGACCTCGGCGGCGTAGCCGGCCATCCGCACAATGTCGTGTTTTTGACGTGCGACGCCTTCGGCGTGCTGCCGCCGATCAGCCGGCTGAGCGAGGAGCAGGCGATGTATCACTTCCTCTCCGGCTACACGGCCAAGGTGGCCGGCACGGAGAAGGGGATCACCGAGCCCAAGGTGACCTTCAGCACCTGTTTCGGCGCGCCGTTCATGCCGCGCCATCCCGGGGTCTATGCCGGGATGCTGGGCGAGAAGATGAAGCGCCACGACGTGAAGGTCTGGCTGGTCAACACCGGCTGGACAGGCGGACCCTATGGCGTCGGCCAGCGGATGAAGCTGGGCTTCACCCGCCGGATGGTCGCCGCGGCCCTGTCCGGCGAGCTCGACCAAGCCGAGACCTGGACCGACCCGATCTTCGGCCTGAACGTCCCGGCGCACATCGAGGGAGTCCCCGACCAGGTCCTTCGGCCGCGCGACACCTGGAAGAACCCGGCGGATTACGACGCCAAGGCCACACAGCTCGCCGACATGTTCGCCGAGAACTTCAAGAAGTACGAGTCCGGCGTCAGCGAAGAGGTCAAGGCCGCGGGGCCGGCGAAGGTGCGGGTGTAGCCGGGGTCTGGTCCGCCGCGGCTGGGCGTATCGCGTTGACAGCGCCAAGCGTGCTCCAGAGCCGTAGGCACCTGCGCCGCATACGGCGGGCGGCGCAGGTGCGCTTCGGCAATCCGCTCTCACTTCTCTAGTGGCTAGTTGTCTTCATGGCCGAGGCCCGTCACCGCCAGGGTGGTCGGACCGCCGCCACCGCCACTACCACCCGGGTCCTGGTTGTCCTCCGAGCCGCGCACGATCTTCAGCTCTTCCGGGCTGAGCTCCTTGGCGAGGCTTCGGCAAAGCAGGCGCTGTCCTTCATTCTTCATTTCGTTTCCTCCTTCATCGAGGCTCCTATCGTCACACCCAGAACATACTGGGCAGGTCCTCGCTCATTCCTTTTCCTCACGCCATGTCCGGCACGCCTATGGGCCTGGGGGGATAGACATGCTGGGTGGCTTCGACAGGCCAGGTCTCTTTCCGCGACTCCAGGAATTCCTCGAAGCGCACCACCTCATGGTCATCGCGCCAGGTGAACTCCCGGGTGCCTGCCACGAGGAGCTCGCTGAACATGTCGAGGAGCGGCAACCCCGCGCGGTCTTCGAGAAACAGGAACTGCCCCTGGGGATTGACTTCCAGAAAGACGTGCTCGCCCTCGGGGGTCACGACGAAATCGATGGCTCCGTAGGCCAGGCCGAGCCCCTTGAGCAGACGGCGACAGCCCTCTGCAACCTCCTGCGGCAGGGTGTACGGCTCCATCTCGATATTGAACTGACCCGCCCGCCAGTCCGTCGCCGCGCGATCATTCGTTTGCGAGTTGATGCGAAGGGCCACAAGGAAATCTCCAAGGCAGGCGACCCGGACCTCGAAGCGCTTTTGCAGGAGAGGTTGAAAAATGCCCGGGCACAGCCGCACCACGGCGTCCTCGGGAAGCTGCTCCGCTGTGACCGGAGCAGTATAGGCGGCAAACACATGCTCTTCATCGCCGGAGATCCAGGCGGCATTTTCCAGCAGTTTGTGGGCGACGACGCCACCCTGCTCGCGGAGGAAGGCCCGGATCTCGGCCGGATCGTTGCTGACGAGCGTGTCCGGGATCGTCAGGCCCGCCCGGACGGCGCTCCTCAACTGGTAGGGCTTTTGTCGAGCCCACGGATCGCTCGACATGGGGTTCACCCAGAAGGTGCCCGGTCCCCGATCGAGGAAGGCGAGCACGCTCGCCAGGAAGCTCTCGCACTGGTACGACGCGATCTCCTTGTCGCCCGGGTGCATGTCCTCAGGCAGGAAGGCGCCCTTCTGCCGGCGCAGCCAGATCGTGTCGAACGGCTCGCTCTGGTCGTCCTCCGTGATGCCGTGCCCGCGCATGAGGAGCCGGCTTGCCCGGTCCTCCGGATCCTGGCGCATCGACATCGCGAGGAGGGTCGGGAAATCCGGCGTGAACAGGCATTCGCACCCGTGGCCCTTCCTCTTCAGGGCGTACGCCAGGGCATTGGCATGCAGGTCGTCCGCCGACGAGACGATCAGGACGCGCTTCCGGGGCATATCGTGGCAATCTCCACATCTGGCCTGTCAATCCGAGAGCAACGGCCGCAGGCTCCCCCTGTGGATACGAAGAGGAGACGCCGGAGTTTCTCCCCGGCTGGGCGTGTCGCGTTGACAGCCCCAGGCCTGCACGGTAAAGTCGCCCGGCCACATAAACCGCCAACCTGAGGGCTCCGATGAACGGGAATCAAGAGTCCAAGCAACCCGCCGGATCTCGCCATCAGCCTTTCGTCCCCGAAAGCGTCGCGATGCGGGAGTTCACGTTCCGCGCCGTGTTCCTCGGCCTCGTGATGACGCTCGTGCTCGGTGCGGCCAACGCCTACCTGGGCCTGCGCGCCGGGGTGACCATCGCCGCGACCTACCCGGCCGCGGTGATCAGCATGGCGATCCTCCGCCTGCGGAAGGGGTCGATCCTCGAAGAGAACATCGCGCGGACCGCGGGCTCGATCGGCGAGTCCGTCGCGGCCGGTGCCATCTTCACGCTGCCGGCCTTCGTCATCGCCGGTGTGTGGCCGTCCTTCGCCCCGGAGGACGCCTACTGGAAATCCACGGCGCTGATGCTGGTCGGCAGCGTCCTGGGCGTCCTGTTCGTCTCCCTGGTGCGCCGCGTGATGGTCGAGGACCGCGAGCTTCCGTTCCCCGAGTCGGTGGCCGCTTCGGAGATCCACAAGGCCGGACAGCGCGGCGCCCAGGCGGCCAAGTACCTCTTCTACAGCATGGGCTTCGGCGCGCTGGTGTACATCCTCGGAGTCCTCCGCCTGTTCGCGCAGGACAAGGACCTCCTGATCAAGGTGGGCTCCCTCGCCGGGCTGAGCAAGATCCGGCTGGGCGCCGGCGCCGGCGCCGGCGCTCCCGCGTTGACCACGGGAGGCGTCACCACGTTCGCGGCGCCCAGCGTGAGCCCGGCCTATATCGGGGTCGGCTACATCATCGGCCCCGAGCTGGCGGCGCTCAACTTCTCCGGCGGCGTCCTCGCGTGGGGCCTCATGGTGCCGCTCCTCATGTTCCTTCTCGGCCCTCAGCTCCAGACGTTCCTCCCGCCGGGCTCGGACACCGAGAGCTGGGCCGGCACCGTCCTCCTCGTCTGGCGCTTCATCGTCCGGCCCATCGCCGTCGGCGGGATGCTCGTTGGCGCGGCCTACACGCTCTACCGGATGCGGAAGAACCTGTTCGGAGGGCTCGCGCGGGCCTTCGCCGAGCTCAAAGGCAAGGCCGTGCACGAGGCCGAGGTCGGGCGGACCGAGCGCTACATGAGCTCGCGCACGGTCTTCTTCCTGATCGCCGTCGTCTTCGTCCTGATGACCTTCCTCTACGTCTACATGACGGGCCTCGTGATGGGAGCCATCGTGGCCGCCCTCGTGATGCTCCTGGCGGGCTTCTTCTTCGCCACCGTGTCCGGCTATCTCGTCGGATTGATCGGCTCCTCGAACAACCCGATCTCCGGCCTCACGCTCTCGACGCTGATCATCGCGGCCTTGCTGATGGTCTCGCTCGGCGTGTCGGGAGCGAGCGGCATCGTGGCGGTCCTCGGCGTGGCGGCCGTGGTCTGCGTATCGTCGGCGGTGGCCGGCGAGCTGCTCCAGGACTTCAAGGTCGGCTACATCCTCGGCGGCACACCGCGGACCATCCAGATCGTCGAGCTGATCGCGGTGGTCTGCGCGAGCCTCCTCATGTACTTCCCGGTGATGATCCTCCACTTCGGCAACATCAAGGCCGGGGGCATCGGCTTCGGCGACCGCCAGCTTTCCGCGCCGCAGGCCGGGCTGATGGCATCGCTCGCCCAGGGGATCGTGGGCGGGGACATGCCCTGGGCTCTCGTGGTTGTCGGCATCCTCATGGGCGTTCGCGATGATCCTGCTCAAGGTGCGCAGCCCCATGCTCGTCGCGGTCGGCATGTACCTGCCGCTCGCCACGACCTTCGCGATCTTCGTCGGCGGCATGATCCGCGGGCTGACCGACAGGATGCGCGAGCGCAAGGGCTTCAACGAAGCCCAGAAGGCGCGCGTGGAGAACGTCGGCGTGCTGGTGGCGTCCGGCCTGATCGCCGGCGAGGCGCTCGTCGGGCTGGGGACCGCGACCTTCAACTTCTTCGAATGGCCGCTGCCCGTGATCTTCGAGACGCCGTCGTACATCTTCGGGCTCGTGGTGATGGCGCTCATCGCCTTCGTCCTGGTCCGCGTGCCCCTGGCCAACGCGGGCAGCCCGGATGAGCCGGCGCCGCCGGTCGCGATGATGTAGACGGAGCCCTCACCCCCGGCCCCTCTCCCATCCGCACTCCCGACCTCCGGGAGAGGGGAGCCTCCCACCCAGGAATTTCCATCGTGGTTTCTCTTCCCCCCTCTCCCGGGTGGGTGTGAGTGCGGATGGGAGAGGGGGGCCAGGGGGGTGAGGGGCCCGCCTATGTTAGGGTCCACCCATGGCCACGCCAGAAGCCTTTCCCGACCAGATCGAACCGCTGGCTCCGACGCCTGAGGCGACACCGGTCTTCCGGCCTTTCATCCCGGCCGAGGTCCAGCTCCCCGAGATGACGCCCCTGCCCCTGATCCTGGGCACGGTGCTCGGCGCCCTGTTCGGCGCCTCCTCTCTCTACCTCGTGCTCAAGGTCGGCCTGACGGTGAGCGCTTCGATCCCGGTCGCGGTCATCGCGGTGACGTTGTTCCGCATCCTCCAGAAGCTGGGCACGCGGGGTGCCTCGATCCTCGAAAACAACATCGTGCAGACCGCCGGCTCGGCGGGCGAGTCGCTCGCCTTCGGCATCGGCGTGACCATGCCGGCGGTCCTCATCCTGGGCTTCGACCTCGACATCGTACGGGCGATCCTGGTCTCGCTCCTCGGTGGCCTGCTGGGGATCCTGATGATGATCCCGCTGCGGCGGGCCATGATCGTCGAGCAGCACGGCCTGCTCAAGTTCCCGGAAGGCACGGCCTGCGCCGAGGTGCTCAAGGCCGCGGCCACGCCCGAGGAGCGGGCCCTCGCGGCGCGCCACGGCGCGGGGATCTCTCTCGACGAAGCCGGCCTCGGCGCCCGCACCATCTTCACCGGGTTCGGCATCGGCGTCCTCTACAAGACCGCCATGGCGGCCTTCAAGGCCTGGAAGGACATCCCGGAAAAAGTTTTCGGCCCCCCGTTCACGGCCGGCTCGGTCTCCGCCGAGATCTCGCCCGAGCTGCTCGGCGTGGGCTACATCATCGGCCCGCGGATCGCCTCGATCATGTGCGCCGGCGGCGTGCTCGCCTATCTGGTGCTCATCCCGGCCATCAAGTTCTTCGGCGCGGCGGCGCCTGGCGTCATCTCTCCCGGTACCATGCCCATCGGCCAGATGGGGCCGCAGGACATCCGCGACGCCTACGTCCTCTACATCGGCGCCGGAGCCGTGGCCGCGGGCGGCATCATCAGCCTCGTCCGTTCGCTGCCCACCATCTGGCATGGCATCCGCGGCGGCCTCTCGGACGTCGGCAAGGGGCGCCGGGACGCCGCGGCGGCCACCGCCGTCGCGATACCGCGTACCGACCGCGACCTCTCCATGAAGGTGGTGGTCTTCGGCAGCCTGGCGATGGTGGCGCTGATCCTGGCCTTCCGCTCCCTGCACATGAACCTGCTGGGAGCGATCCTCATCGTCGCCTTCGGCTTCCTCTTCGTCACCGTCTCGGCGCGCCTGACGGGCGAGATCGGCTCGTCGTCGAACCCGATCTCGGGCATGACCGTGGCGACCCTGCTGTTGACCTGCCTGATTTTTCTCATCCTGGGCTGGACCGGCCCGAGCTACTACGTGACGGCCCTGATGGTGGGAGCCATCGTCTGCATCGCCTCCTCCAACGGCGGCACCATCGCCCAGTCGCTCAAGACCGGCTTCCTGGTAGGCGCCACGCCGCGGTCGCAACAGATTGCAATCCTCTTCGGCTCGGCCGCCTCGGCCCTGGTCCTGGCGCCCATCCTGCTCCGCCTGAACGACTCGGGCACGGTCTACGTGCCGGTCGCCGACCGTGCCACCGGAACGATCGTGGCCCAGGGCTATGCGCCGGAGCTGCGGGTCCCCGCCGCCGTGCTCTCGACGTTGAAGGAGGAGAAGCTCAAAGGTCCGCAGGCCGCCGACGATCCAGGCACCTATCGCGTCTGGCACAAGACAGACGAACAGGGCGGCCCGGCCGGCCGCTACCTGGTCGACGCCCAGGGCACCCCTGTCTACCTGGTGGACCCGGGCATCAACGGCGTCCACGACACGCGGCCCAACGGCCAACGGGTGGACAAGTTCGACGCCCCGAAGGCGACGCTGATGTCCTACATCATCAAGGGCATCCTCAACCGCGAGCTGCCCTGGGGGCTGGTCCTCCTTGGGGTGATGATCGCGGTGGTCCTGGAGATGTCGGGCATCCCGTCCCTCGCCTTCGCCGTAGGGGTCTACCTGCCGATCTCGTCCACCACACCGATCCTGGCCGGAGGCCTGGTCCGCTGGCTGGTGGACCTCCACCTGCGCAAGAAGCTGGCGCACCGCAAGCTCTCTGAAGACGAGCTCGCCGCCGAAGGAGACAAGAGCCCCGGCGTCCTCATGGCCTCCGGCTACATCGCGGGAGGCGCCATCGCCGGCATCGTCATCGCCTTCATGGCCGCTGCCCTGACCGACTTCACCGACCGGATCACCCAGTACATGGACCGCACCAACGCGTTCTTCAGCGGGCCGTCCGCGGACGCCCTGGCGCTGATCCCCTTCGCGGTCCTCTGCGTGCTGCTCTACCTGGCCGGCCGGGAGGTCATCCTGGCGGGGAGGAAGTCGGGAGGGTAGCTTGAAGCGCGCACGGGTTGCCCTGCTGCTCCTGCTCACCGGCGGGTCGAGTGTCGTGCAGGCGACAGACCCAGCCGTGGGCGTCCGACCGGCCGGTCCCCGTCCCGGAGGTCTTCGCGCCAGGGAGCATCCCGACGGGCGAATACGAGACACACCCACAGTTTTCGCCGGACGGCCTGACCCTCTATTTCCTCAAGAGCGACGGACGATTCAACTTCTGGACGATCGTCTTCTCGCGCTTCGAAGGAGGACGTTGGACCCGGCCCGAGGTGGCCCCGTTCTCCGGCCGCTACAGCGACGCCGACCCCTTCATTACGCCCGACGGAACGAAGCTCTACTTCATCTCCAACCGCCCGATCGACAACAAGCCGAAGGAGGACCTCGACATCTGGGTCGTCGAGAAGACCGCGACCGGCTGGGGCGAGCCGCGCAATCTGGGAGCACCGGTCAATTCGGCCGGCAATGAATGGTTCCCGACCCTGGCCGCGGACGGCACCCTCTACTTCGGCTCCGACCGCCCCGGCGGCAAAGGAAGGACCGACCTCTACCGCGCGAGGCTCGTAGACGGCCGGTACGCCGAGCCGGAGAACCTGGGCGACGCGGTCAACTCCCCCCAGGACGAGTTCGAGCCGCTGATCCTGCCGGACGGCCGCACCCTGATCTTCATGGCCGCGCGGTCCGGAGGTCAGGGCCAGGGCGACCTCTGGACGAGCACCCTTCGCGACGGCGGCTGGACGCCAGCCCGCAACCTCGGCCCGCCGATCAACACCCCGAGCACCGAGATCGGCCCCCGTCTCTCTCCGGACGGCAAGTACCTTTTCTTCGCCAGCACCCGCGGCTTCACCGACCAGCCGCTCGAAAAGCGCCTCACCTACGACGAGCTTCTCCCGCCTCCTGAGCGGACCGGGCAACGGCTTGGGCGACATCTACCGGGTCGATATCGGGGCGCTGGGTCTGGACAAGCCGTAGGAAGAGTATAATCAGCCCCATGGAAGAAAGCCGCCCCCGGGCAGATTTCGTCGTTGAAGGACCCGATCGTGGCGTCCAGCTCGTGGTGGAGGCGAGGAACACCGTCGCACCTACACCCGAGTGGGCCGGTCGTTTCCTTCACAACCTCTTCATCCACGCGGCCATCCCGCGCAGCGAGTACTTCCTGCTCGCACTGCGCGATCACCTGTACCTATGGCGCAGACCCGATCCTGAGGGGCAAAGACCCCCCGATTTCGAGGGTGACACGGCAGCCATTCTTGCGCCCTATCTTCGTGTGGTCCCAAACCTTCTCGAAACGATGAGCGAGCACGGTTTCGAGCTGCTGGTCTACGCTTGGTTGACGGAATTGGTTGCGGGTGCCGAACCTGAGCCAGGGGCCGCGAAGTGGCTCGAGGACTCGGGCCTTCTCGATTCCATCCGGAACGGCACGGTCAAGGCGCAGATGGCTGCGTGATCGTCTACGCCGAAACGAACTTCTTGCTGGAAACCGCCGCCATTGCTGCCCGTGCGCGCCAGGAAGAGCTTCGCTTGTCGCTCTCTCCTTCCGACGCGGTGGTCTATGCGTCTGTAATGTCTCACCTCGAAGACGCACCTGTGGGGCCAAAGTGCTTCCTCAACCGCGACTCAAAGGGCTTCGCGAATCCGAGCGTGTACGACGAGCTGGCCAGTCTCGGTTGCAAGCTCATCGTCAGCTTCGAGAAAGGTCTTGGCTTTATCCGCAGCGAGCTGAAGCCGGGACCTGCATAGAGAGATAGTGGGACTGCGGCAAGGGC
Organism: uncultured Holophagales bacterium; assembly: GCA_963842525.1. Taxonomy (GTDB): domain Bacteria; phylum Acidobacteriota; class Thermoanaerobaculia; order Multivoradales; family UBA5704; genus UBA5704. The sequence goes on along the minus strand of CAWJGT010000001.1, from coordinate 703,348 downwards.
GTAATGGCCTCGCAGCGAAGGGACCGGCCCGACCTCGAGGGTTTTGAGGAAGAGAATGGACATCAAGACGATCAAGACCGACGAAGACTATCGGGCGACCCTCCAGGAGATCGAGTCGCTCATGACGGCCGAGCCCGGCTCTGCCGAGGGGGAGCGCCTCGACGTGCTGGTTACACTGGTAGAAGCCTACGAGCGCAGGCACTTTCCCCTTGACCCGACCGGCGAGGCCCCTCCCTACCGGATCTGCCGGTAGCGCTCGACGCTCACCGGGGCGCCGACGAGGGCAGGGATCTTCGTTCCCGCCTCCTTCAGGTGGGCGGACTTGGAGTGGGCGTCCAGCGTCTCGGCGCTCTCCCACTCCTCGATGAAGGCGAATGCGGCGGAGCTGCCGAAGCCGCGCAGCAGGTCGTAGCGGATGCACCCCGCCTCCTTTCGGGTCGGCTCCACCAGCGTCGTGAGGACCTGCTCGAGCTCCTCCTCCTTCCCCGGCGCGGCGACGAACAGGGCGATTACATGCACGATCTCTGTGGCCATTTCTTCCTCCATTCGGTCGTACCGGAGTCTATCGCGGCGCACGCGAATCGCAGGCGTGCATGTAGGCGTTGAGGGTGTATACTTAGGCGTATGGCCCGCATGCAAGTTTACCTCCCCGACGACTTGTACGAACTGGTGAAGGCCCGCGGTCTACCGGCCTCGGAGCTGCTTCAGAAAGCTGTGCGTGCGGAGCTTCGTCGGCTGGAATTGCTCACCGAAACCGACCGCTACATTGCGGATCTGGTCGCCGAGGTGGGGCCACCTGCCGCAGCTCAGCGCACACGCGCCGTCACCGTCGCGCGGCGGCTTGCGCGACGGCAACGACCCACCCGTCAGGTGGGCTGACCGTCGTGCTGGTCCTCGATTCGGGCGGAGTGAGCCGGCTGGCCGAGCGGTCTCGGCAGGTGGCAGCGCTGATCTTGGCGTTTCGCGAAGAGGATCTGTGGCCGCCCCTTGTTCCCTCCATCGTGCTCGTAGAGTGTTTGCACGGGCATCCGGGCCGCGACGCTCTCTCAAACAGCTTTCTGAAGACGTGCGACATCGTGGAGGAGATCGGCGAGCCGCTGGCACGGCGAGCTGCGCAGTTGCGGAGGCTGGCACGGCGAGGCTCCGCAGTCGATGCGCTCGTAGTCGCCTTGGCCGAATCAGGCGGAACGGTGCTCACCTCGGACCCTGGCGATCTCGGCGCCCTCGCTCAATACGCATACGACGTCATAGTGGAGAAGGTCTGATGAGGATCCGGGTACAGCACGCCATGCAATAGCCTCTTGCCGGGTTTTCCCCGGCGGTCTTGACGCAGGTACGGAAGAGAGTTAGAGTACGCTAAGTCGAAGAGGATGAGCACCGTGCACGCTCGACACCGTGGAATGGCCGTAGAGTCAACCCGCAGGTGGTGTCGTATATGCCTGTGGGCGGGGTGTCGGCGAATCTGTGAGGAAAAGGTTCGGCGGCAGGCACAAACCCTGCCCAGAAGGAAGGGGGAACTAAGTGATATACGAGGCTGCAAAGAAAGCACTGGCTGGTTCTAAGGACGGGGCAATAGTTATTGCTGTCCTGGGCGTATTTCTATGCAGCAGCAAAAGCATCGGCCCCATGTTGGAGCCGTTCCTGGTAGGCCGCTGGGAAGCAACCATGACTCTGGATAGCAACGCCGGGCACCGTGAGTCAAGGTACATCTCACTCAGTCTCTATGACGACAATGTCGCCTTGTTTGAAGGTATAAAAGAAAGCTGGAAATTCGCCGACGTCTCACGGTCAGTAGTTTTGATTGAGACACCTCGCCAAGATAAGGCCCAGCCACACGACTTTTACGAGCTGCAAATCTATCGGAAGGAACTTCTCCAGTTATCGGGCACCATGAAGCACTCGGGGAACGTACTGAAATTTAGACTGGTCGAGAGGGGTGGAGCCGTTGGGGTAATCGCGGAAGCCATTCGCGAGGAACAGAGGCAGAACAAAGAATTTGTAGTTAAGATATGCCAACAAACAGGCTGGCGCAGAACTGTATACGCTGCTTGGCATTGGTCCTTTACGAATGAAGGCTGGATTTCTTGCGGTGGAGAGTCAAGCGACAAGACCCAAGCGCGTGAAGCCAAAGGTGACTCGCTATTGCTGGCCCAACGCCCGAAGAAACGGAGGGATGCCGCCTAACCCCGCCGATCGAGCGGACGGAAACCGCCCTATCGTGCGGTTCCGCCGCTCATCGACATATCGTTCGGCGACAAGAGTAAACCCTGTTTGGGAGGAAGGGGACTACCGTGATACACGAAGCTGTAAAGAAAGCTCTGGCTGGTACCAAGTCGGGTGCCGTCGTCCTTGCCGTTCTGGGAATTGTTCTGTGTACCAGCAAGAGCATTGGTCCTATTTTGGAGCCGTTCCTGGTCGGCCGCTGGGAAGCGACCATAAATCTAGACAGCAATGCGGGAGTCCGTGAGCCACGGCAGATTTCATTTAGCCTTTACGATGACAATGTCGTCTTGTTCGACGGCCTAAAGGGAAGCTGGAGACTTATCGACGTTTCGCGACCAACAGTCCTAATTGAGATACCTCGCCAGGACACCAAGCCAGATGAAATTTTCGAGTTCCAAATACAACGTGAACCACCTCTCCAGTTCTGGGGAACTTTGAGGCACTCGGGGAAGGAACTAAGGTTCGCACAGGTCGAGAAGGGCGGGGCCATTGGAGTGATCGCAGAAGCGATTCGGCAGGAGCAAAGGGCGGCCCAGAGCTTTGCGGAAGAGACGTGCAAGCAAAGAAGTTGGCGCAGAACAGCGTACGCGCTGTATCATTATTCAAGGTATGATGGGCCTTGGGTTTCTTGTGGCAATGTCGGCTGATGACCCGGCCAGATCGCGTCACTTGTAGAACAAGAGTTCGCAAGTTGCCTAAGCAAAGGCCGCCGAACCCCGCGCCGACCTCCCAGCCCAGCGAATACGGGTCTACACATCCTACTTGCGGTTCCATGTAACTGGCGAAGTAGAGCTGCCGTCGTCCTTGGGCGCGTATTTATGCGTTGGAAGATATCGGCTGGGGATACCGCCATCCGCTCCAGATAAGCATACGACGTCCTGGATAGGCGTATCTGCGGCAGATAAGCTTATCCAGCGCAGATAACGTTATCCGCGGCAGATACTGTTATCCATGCCAGATAAGCTTACACTGGCCTGGATAAGCTTATCCGCGGCGGATAGTGTTATCTACGCCGGATAAGCTTATCCACGCCAGATAACGTTATCCGCGGCGGATAAGCGTTATCCGCGCCAGATAAGCTTACACTGGCCTGGATACGCTTATCCGCGGCGGATAGTGTTATCTGCGGCGGATAAGCTTATCCGTGCTGGATAACGTTATCTGCGCCAGATAAGCTTATCTGCGCTGGATAAGCTTACACTGGCGTGGATAAGCTTATCTGCGCCGGATAGTGTTATCTACGCCAGATAAGCTTACGCTGGCTCGGATACGCTTATCTGCGGTGGATAAGCTTACGCTGGCGTGGATACCGATCTCTGCGGTGGGTACGCTTATACAGCGAGGGGCGCCTTCGGAGAGGGAGCGGAACAAAAGGGAGAGATGAGTGGACGCTACAGCAGGGCGACCGCGAGTGCCGCGAGAGTGGTGGGGCTGGGCGGGGGTTGGAGCGCCGTCCTGGATTTGCTGGGGCGGTTGCGGGCACGGAACGGTTGCAGGTGGAATTTCGCCAGCTTCTCCGACCGCAGGCCGTAGTCCTTCTGGAGGATCTTGCCTGCCGCGGTCGCCAGCCTTTCGCCTTCGGTGAGCAGCGTCCGGATGCGCCAGCTCGCCTCCTGCTTGCTGGCGACGAGGGCGGCCTGCTCCCGCGCGACTCCCTGCGCTTCGGCCAGGATCGTCTCGATCCGGACGCGAAGACCGTCCAGGTGGAGGACGTTGGCAGCGCTGGCGACCAGCGCGGCGATGAATCGCGCCAGAACGCCCAGCTTCCCTACATAGGTATGTTCAGCCATGTCCTTCTCCTTCAACGAATAGCGAATGATCCGGGTGAAGCATCCAACGACTATGTCAGGATGATGAACTACCCTCCAGCGAGTGTCAAGAGGATTCCGCGGCTTCTTTGCACTTCATGCGGATAGTATGGGCGCGTCGGGCTGGGGACGGTCCGGGTGGTGATCCACGAGAGGGCTTGACAGCCGCGGGAATCCCCGCCATAGTTCAAACGTTCGTTTGAAACGGACGTTTGAACCAATGATCAGCACTGAGACGCAAACCGAGCCTGTTGATACCCGCGAGAGTCTGCTCGACGCGGCCGAGGGCCTGTTCGCCGAGCACGGCATCCAGGCGGCTTCGTTGCGGATGATCACCCAGCGGGCCGGCGCCAACCTGGCGGCGGTCCACTATCACTTCGGATCCAAAGAGGGGCTGGTCCGCGCCGTGTTCTCGCGCCGGATCAAGCCCCTCAACGAGGAGCGGCTGCGCTTGCTCGACGCCTGCGGCCTGGAGGCGGAGGATGCCGTGGAGCAGGTTCTGAGCGCCTTTCTTGCGCCCTTGCTGCGCAGGAGGGCCCGCGAGGGACACGGCCGGACGTGCAGCTTCGCCCGGTTGATGGGCCGCGCCTTCGCCGAGCCGTCGGAGGAGGTGCAGGCGGTGGTGATGGAGGAGTTCGGCGAGATGATCCGCCGCTTCTCCGCCGCTCTCCAGCACATCCTGCCGCACCTGTCCGAGCCCGAGGTGCTCTGGCGCTTTCACTTCGTGGCCGGCGCCATGGTTCACACGGTCGGCTGCGGCAATCTGCTGGAGCAGTACTCCAGAGGGCTCTGCCAGGCGGCGGACCCGGATGAGGCCCTCGGCTATTTGATTCCGTTTCTCTCTGCGGGCCTGCGGGCGCCTGCCGCGCCCTAGGCCCCTGTCCAAGGAGATCTTCCACTTGAAATCCGGAGCCTTGTTGTTCCTTTTATTGTTGCCGTCCACGGTGGCGGCGCAGGTCTCCCCGCCCACGACCCCGGCATCGCCTGTGACTCTGACGCTGCCCGAGGCCCTGCGCCGGGCCCTGACCGAGAACCCGTTCCTGGGCCGGACGCGGTCCGAGGTGTCGGCGCTCCAGGCCCAGGAACGCGTGACCTTCTCGGCCATCCTCCCGAAGATCAACCTCCAAGGGAACGTCACCCGCAATGACCAGGAGGTCGCCTTCGGGTCAGGAGAGGACGCGCGCACGATCCTTCCCGAGAACGACTGGAGCTACCGCCTGGTCGTTTCGCAGCCGGTCTACGCCGGCAACCGCGAGCGCAAGGCGATCCAGCAGGCCCGGCTCGGCATCGAGAGCGCCCGCCAGGGGCTCTCCGACGCCGAGGACCAGGTGATCGCCAGCGTGGTCGCCAACTACCTCGCCATCCTGGAAGCCGAAGAGCTGCTCTCCGTCGAGCAGATGAACGTCGATCTGGCCCGCCGCCGGCGCGATCAGGCGCAGATCTTCTTCGAGGCCGGCGAGTCCACGCGGGTGGACGTCCTGCGCGCCGAGGCCGATATCAAGGGCGCCGAGCGGCGCTTGGCCGCGGCCCGGCAGTCCCGCGAGGCCGCGGTCGGCCGGCTGCGGCTCGATCTTGCGCTCGACGCGCCGCTCCAGGTGACCGACCCCGGGGACGTCTTTCCGCCGCTTCCCTCCGAACCGGAGCTGCTGGCCTCGGCGGCGCAGATCCGTCCCGAGGTGGTCCAGGCCCGGACCGCCCAGGAGATCGCCCACCTGGAAATCGGCAAGCAGAAGGGGGCCTACCTGCCGCTGGTCACGGCGGACGGCGCATGGATCAGCCAGCGTTCGGCCTTCCCGTCCGATCAGTACGGGCAGCTCTCGCTGCGCGTGAACGTTCCGATCTTCTCCAGCGGCGAGATCAAGGGGCGGGTGATCACCGCCCAGGAGCGCGAACGGCAGGCCGGGTTCCAGGTGCAGCAGGCGGAGCAGGCCGTGCGCGAGGAGGTGCGCCAGGCCCTGGTGGCGCTCGAGACCTCCGCAGCCAGCCTGCAGCTCGCCCGCGAGGAGCTCGCCGCCGCCGAGGCCGAATACGCCCAGGCCAATGAGCTGTACCGCGCCCAGGAGCTGACCTCCCTGGAGGCCGAGGCCGCCGAAACATCTCTCGCGGAAGCCCGCCGTGCCGTGGCCACGAGCCAGCTCGACCGCAACCTGGCGGAGCTGCAGGTCTGGGCCGCTGCCGGGCTGTTGAAAAAGACTTTTTCCCCGGAGGGTTTGCAATGAAGCGTCAGCTTCTCTCGATATCGTTGTTGTTGTTATTGCCCGTCGCAGGGCTGACGGCGTGCGGCTCGGACGCCTCGGAGGGCGCGCCCGAGACCCCGAATGCCGCCGTGGAGACGACCCCGCCGCCTCTGCCGGATGACGTGAAGGACGTGGCCGGCCTCGCCCGGCCGCAGAACGGGAACGCTGCCGGCGCGCCGGTCGTGGAGGAGGGAGACGGAGGCTTGGTGTCGGCCACCGGCGAGCTCGTGGCGCCGGTGAGCTCCGAGGTCGCCGTGCGCGTGCCCGGCCGGGTCGGACGGATGTTCGTCGACGAAGGCTCGCGGGTCCGCAGGGGCCAGCCGCTGCTCCAGATCGAGACCCAATACCTGTCCCTCGACCTCAAGCGGGCCGACGCCGAGGTGGCCCAGGCCAAGGCCGCCGCGGCCGAGGCGGAGCGCGACTTCCACCGCAAGGAGGAGCTGGTCGCCAAGGACTCGGTCTCCCGCGCCGCCTACGACCGCTCGCAGAGCAGCTACCAGACCGCCCAGGCCGGGGTCGAGGCTGCCGAGGCCGCCCGCGACCTGGCGCGCCAGCGGCTCGCCGACTCCACGCTCCATTCGCCCCTGACCGGCGTGGTGGCCGAGAAGCGGACCGACGTCGGCGAGCGCCTGGGCGAAGCCACCGTCGCCTTCGTGATCGTCCAGACCGCGCCGATCAAGCTGCGGTTCCGGCTGCCCGAGCGCTACCTCTCGCAGGTGCGCGAGGGTCAGAAGGTGACCGCCACGGTCGATCCGTATCCGGGCGAGACCTTCACCGGCCGGGTGACCCTGGTGGGCGGCGTCGTCGACTCCTCGACCCGCACCGTCGCGGTCGAGACCGAGTTTTCCAACCGTGACGGCCGTCTGTCGCCGGGCCTCTTCGCCAAGGTCGAGATCGATCTCGATTCCCGGCGGGAGCCCAGCGCCGCGGGCCGCGGGTGAGCCGCGAGGAGACGTGAGATGAAAAAGCTCGCCGAGATCTGCATCCGCCGTCCGGTCTTCGCGACGGTGCTCATCCTCGCCCTGGTCGTGGTGGGCATGGTCGCCTACTTCAGCCTGGGCGTGGACCGCTTCCCCAAGGTCGACTTCCCGATGGTCACGGTCACCACGCGGCTGATCGGAGCCGGACCGGAGGAGATGGAGACCGACGTCACCGACAAGATCGAGGAGGCGGTCAACACCATCAGCGGCATCGACCAGCTCATGTCCACCTCCTCGGAGGGCATCTCGATCGTCAACATCCAGTTCGACCTGGAGAAAGACGGCGACGTGGCGGCCCAGGAGGTCCGGGACAAGGTCAACACCATCCTCGCAGAGCTGCCGCGCCAGGCCGATCCGCCGGTCATTTCGAAGATCGACGCCGACGCCTCGCCGGTCCTTTCGATCGCCTTGGCCGGCCCGGCCCCGACCCGCGAGGTCACCGAGCTGGCGGACAAGGTCTTGAAGCGCCAGATTGAATCGACTTTGGGCGTCGGCCAGGTACGCATCATCGGCGGCCAGCCGCGGCAGATCAATATCGTTGCTGACACCAACAAGCTCGCCGCCATGGGGCTGACCGTGGCCGACCTCGTCCGCGCTCTCCAGGCGCAGAACGTCCAGATCCCCGGCGGCCAGGTGGAGCAGGGGCTGCGCGACCTGACCCTGCGCACCTACGGCCGCGTCGCCAACCCGGCGGAATTCGGCGACATCGCGATCGCGCCCCGCAACGGCTACCCCGTCAAGGTGCGCGACGTCGCCCGCGTCGAGGACAGCATCGCCGAGCCGGCGACCATTGCCCGGGTGGACGGCAGGCCCGCGGTGGTGCTCCAGGTCCGCAAGCAGTCAGGCACCAACACGGCCGAGGTCATCGAGCGCGTCAAGGAGCGCATCGAGTTGCTCCGCAGCCAGCTCCCCAAAGGCTGGGACATGACCGTCGTCCGCGACCAGTCGGAGTACATCCATGCCGCGGTCGCCGCGGTGCAGGAGCATCTGGTCCTGGGCGCCCTGCTCGCCTCGCTGATCGTGCTCCTCTTCCTCAAGAAGTTCCGCCTGACCATCATCTCGGCCGTGGCGATCCCCACCTCGCTCATCGCCACCTTCGGCGTGATGCAGTACATGGATTTCACGCTCAACGTCATCACCCTGCTGGCGCTCGCCCTGGTGGTGGGCATCGTGATCGACGACGCCGTGGTGGTGCTGGAAAACATCTTCCGCTTCCTCGAAGAGAAGAAGATGACGCCACGGGAGGCCGCCCTCCACGGCACCGGCGAGATCGCGCTCGCGGTCCTCGCCACCTCGCTGTCCCTGATCGCGGTCTTCCTGCCCGTGGCCTTCATGGGCGGCATCGTCGGCCGCTTCATGAACTCGTTCGGCGTCACCATGGCGGCTGCCGTGGCCGTGTCGCTGCTGGTCAGCTTCACCCTGACGCCGATGATGTGCTCGCGCTGGCTGCGCCCGGTCGAAAAGAAGGAGGACGAGGACGAAAGCCATGCCGAACGGGAGCACGCCGTGGAGGCGGGCAGCCGCCGCGGCCCCTACGCCCTCGTCGAGCGCGGCTACCTGGCGCTCCTCGACTGGTCCATGGCCCACCGCTGGGTCATCGTCCTGCTCATGCTGGGCGTATTCTTCTCCATGGGCCCGCTGTTCAAGATCGTGGACAAGACCTTCCTGCCGGTCGACGACGAATCGCAGTTCGAGGTCCAGGTGCGCGTGCCGGAAGGGTCGAGCCTGGAGTCCACGGAGAAGATCGGCAACTCGATCGCCTCGCGGATCCGCAAGATCCCGGGCGTCGACCGGACCGTCCTCACCATCGGCGACGACCCGCAGCAGACCAAGAACCTGGCGGTCATCTATGTCGGCCTCGTGCCGGTCAAAGAGCGCGAGAGCACGCAGTTCGACATCCAGGACAAGGTCCGCAAGGAGATCCTGCCGCAGTACGCGGCCCTGAACCTGCGCACCCTGGTGTCGCAGGTCAACGCCTTCGGCGGCGGCATCAACACCGAGATCATGTTCTGGATCGGCGGCCCGGACCTCGACCAGCTCACGGTCTACTCCCAGAAGCTCATGGCCCGGCTCAAGTCCACGCCCGGCGTGGTCGACCCCGATACCAACCTCATCGTCGGCAAGCCCGAGCTCGGGGTGCGCATCGACCGCGCCAAGGCCGCGGACCTGGGCGTCAACGTGCAGGATATTGCCTCCACCCTCAACGTCCTCGTCGGCGGCCAGGAGATCACCAGCTACATGGAGGGCGGCGAGCAGTACGAGGTGCACGTGCGGGCCGAGGAGAGCGACCGGAGCGACGCGCAGGGGATTGCACAGGCCGAGATCCCGACGATGCGCGGCGGCACCGTCAACGTCCGCGACGTGGTGACGATGGAAGAGGGCGAGGGCCCGTCGCTGGTCAACCGCATCTCGCGGCGGCGGCAGGTCATGCTCTACGCCAACATGCTGCCGGGCAATTCGTCGCAGACCGTGCTCGACGCCCTCATGCAGGAGGCGCAGGACCTCAAGATGCCGTCCGCCTACTCCTACGGCTTCACCGGCCGGTCGCGCGAGCAGGGTAAGGCGGCGCGGAACTTCATGATCGCCTTCCTGCTGTCGATCGTCTTCATGTACCTGATCCTGGCCGCCCAGTTCGAGAGCTGGCTCCACCCGGTCACCATCCTGCTGGCGCTGCCCATGACGGTGCCGTTCGCTCTCCTGTCGCTGGTGCTGCTCGACCAGTCGGTGAACATCTTCTCGTCGCTGGGCATCCTGGTGCTCTTCGGGATTGTAAAGAAGAACAGCATCCTGCAGATCGACCACACCATCGGCCTGCGGGCCAAGGGCCTGCCGCGGGCGGAGGCGATCCGGCTGGCCAACCGCGACAGGTTGCGGCCGATCCTCATGACTACGCTGGCCTTTGTGGCCGGCATGATCCCGCTGGTCGCCTCCTCGGGCACCGGCGCGGGCACCAACCGGGCCATCGGCTCGGTGATCATGGGCGGCCAGACCATGGCGCTGCTGCTCACCCTGCTTGGCACGCCGGTCGCATATAGCTTGTTCGATGACATTGTGGAGTGGCGGCCCTTCGCACGTATCGCCCGCCTCTTCGGCCGCCGCCGCCCGGCGGCCCCGGAGGAAGAGCCCGCCGCAGCCGCCTGAGCCGACTGGATCCGGGGTATCTGACCCCCCGTTCTATATAGCCCCCGGGGTGGTTCGAACACCGCTCCGGGGGCATTTCCGTGCTCTGATTGAACCATGCGCTGAAATCTTGCGACAAACCATAGATGGAGATACTCTCCTGGTCTCGCGCTGTTCGCCCCTTGGCGCCCCGTTTCGAAGGTGGTTTCACAATCGGAAAGGAGGACTGTCATGAAGCGCTTCTCCCTCGCCCCTCTCGCCTGCATCGCGTTGCTCGCCCTGGCCGGTGCCCTCCCGGCAGCCGCACAGCCGCTTGACTTCGGGGGCACGGCGGTCACGGACCTGTCCGGCTTCAACGAGGTGCCCGCCATCTTCACCTTTGGCGGCGGCCGCTTCGAGGCCACGGTGAACGCGGCCGGCACGTCGATCGAGTGGGACCTTACATTCGACCACCTGTCCGCCCCCGTCACGCAGGCGCACATCCACTTCGCCGAGCAGCACGTCAACGGCGCGATCGTCATCTTCTTCTGCTCCAACCTCCCCAACCCGCCGGCCGGGACGCCGGCCTGCCCGGCGCCGCCCGCCCATCTCACGGGCACCTTCACCGCCGCCAACGTCGGAGCCGGCGCCGCGAACCAGGGCATCGGGGCACAACAGATCAAGGCCCTGCTGCGAGCCATGCGCTCTGGAGCGACCTACGTCAACGTCCACAGCACCAAGTTCCCAGGCGGCGAGATCCGCGGCCAAGTGAGGTTCACGCCGACGCCGTAGCAGCCGGAGCTGAAAGCGGGGCGTGCCCAGCACGCCCCGCTCCACATTCACAGCCTGCCACGTGTAGGCGTCAGCCATGGGTCTCTTCGACACTGTCCGTTGCGAGTATCCGCTGCCGGATGCACGGCATCAGAATCTGGAATTCCAGACGAAGGACCTGGAGTGCGCTCTCGGCAGGTACACGATCACCCGTAACGGCCGCTTGATCCGGCATCCGTGGCGCGGCGGGCGCGGGCCGGATCGCGACATCGAGTGGCCGATTCATGGTGACCTCCGGATCTACACCTCCCTTCGGGATACTTCTGAAGACTCTGGGTGGGTGGAGTACGCGGTCCGTTTCACCCATGGCTGTGTCGAGTGGATCCGGCCTTGGGAGGAGGTCCGCCAGGATCCCGGCTTTGTCTCTCCGGACTTGGACTGGGACAGGTTTCCGGCGCCGTCAGAAAATGTCGAGATCGAGGCGAAGCCCTCGGATGATCCCACCCCTCCAGTTGCTCCTCCTGTTGACACCAGGGAAGCCGCCGCACCGGATGCCGAGCAGGCTCTGCTCCTGAGCCTGCGGCGCGACCGGGCTGAGCTCGAAAAGCTGCTCGAAGAGAGCAGCAATCACTGGGGCTATGAAGACCCGGTCTACCGCTTCTACCATCAAAGCTTCAAGGTCTATGGGTTGCAGCACCAGACCCAGTCGATCGTCCGCAGGCTGCAGGCACTCGCCCCCGACCTGCCGCTCAACCCCTGGTTCGTCGAGATCATCGAGTCGGGAACCGGGAAGGTCTTCAAGCCCGAGGACAACAAAAACTGGACCGAGGTGACCCGGCCAATTCTGGAGGCGTTTTTCCACGCCCGGTTCTTCCTCGAAATGGCCGTGCGCTATGCAGATCTGCACGAGCCGCCCCGGTCTCTACCCAGCGGCTACGCGGCGCTCCTGTATCTGTTCGGCCTGCGGTAGCTCGCCCGCGACGTGCTATTCATGGGGCGCCGGCTCCAGCTTCCGCCAGAGGGCGGCAAGCACCTCCTCACCTTCGGCGAGAGGCCTCTCGGCGCCCCCCGGCTGGGGCAGCTCGCCATTGCGCATCAAGATACGAACCGGGCTGCCCTCGTCGGCCTCGAGGTCGGTCGGTTTCTTCCGGGACCAGTCCGCCCCGGCCCGACAGAGCCGCAGAATGAGAAGCCGGTCCTGCACGATGAACGCCTTCGCCACGTCGGGATACAGGGCTGATGCGGCGAAGGTCGGCGCTGCGATCCGCGAGGCGCCGAGCGCTGCGTCGATCCCCAAGGCACTCTCGACCTTGCGGGCGAAGTCGGCGTCGAACAGACGCACGACGGTGCGGACGCTCGGGCTCTCCCTGCGGGCCGCCAGTCCGATCCCCAGGTTGACGGCATCGTCGCTGGTGGCCGCCACGACGGCCCGGGCGCGCCCAAGGCCGGCGCGCTCCAGGGTCTCGGGGAGACGGGCGTCCCCGATCACGACCGGCGCCAGGGTACGGACCGTCGCGAGGAACGGCGCGTCGGGATCGGAGTCCACGGCCACCAGCGGAACCCCGACCTCCCGGAGCGCAAGGGTCACCCGGTAGCCGATCTGGCCCATCCCCACCACCACGACGTGACCTTTCTTGGGCATGGGCCGGCCGCCGAGGAGCTTGCGCAGCCGGGCGCCCACCACGTAGTCAGTGAGCATCGAGTACAGAGTAGCTATGGTTATCGAGCCGAGGACCATGACCAGGATCTCCCAGAGCTTGATCTCCGGTCCCGCGCCCGTCAGCCCGATCTCGCCATGCAGGTTCGTGATCGTGAAGAAGATTGCGTCCGTCAACGAGAGGTTCAGGAACTGACGGAACAGAAAGACCGTCACGGGGATCAGGACGCAGAGGCTCAGAAACACGGCGCGAAGCGCGATGGGCTCGTCGCGCCAGATGCCGAGGGCGCGGCCCAGCACCCGGCGCAGGCCGCGCCGGGAAGCCTTTCTCCCGATCGGAGCTGCGCGGTCAGGGACGGCGAACAGACCGTCCCAGTCCTCCTTGCGGCCGAAGAGGGACAGCCGGTCTCCCGGCCGAGGTACCTCACCAGGAGGCGGCAGTGCCACACATTCCTGCCCCGGGCGTTCCAGGACCATCGTCTGAAGCCGGTGGAGCCGGGCGACCTCTCCCACGTTCGCGCAGTCGGCAAGAGGGCCTGTGCAGGCCATCTGCCGCCCCACCACATAGGGCACGTCGCCGACCGTGAAGCCGGCGAGAATGGAATCCCCCATCGCGGCGGCTGCAAAGCTGGGCGCCGCAAGCGCCGACATGCCGAGCGCCCTGTGCAGATGCAGGGCGGCCTCGAGCTGGCGGGCGAGGTCCTGGTCGAACAGGCGGACCACCACCGGGATGTCTGGCCGGATCCGCCGCGCGTCGAGAGCGATCTCGATGTTGGCCAGGTCGTTGTCGGTGGCCGCGATGATTACGCGCGCCGAAGACAGGCCTGCCTCGATCAGCAGCCGCTCGTTGCGCGCGTCCCCCAGGAGGACCTTCACCCCGAGCCCCTCAGCCACCATGCGCCGCTCATCCCGCACCCGATCCGTGACCGCCACGAGCCTCTCCCCGAGCCGGTGCAGCAGGATGACGACGCGGTAACCGATGTCGCCCATTCCGCAGACTATGATATGCTCGGACATATAGAGGGTTCCTCGCGGCGAAGATCGGGAAGTTTCAATCCTTCTCTGTCACGGGATTGTCACAGAAACGGTGGACGACGCTAATGATATCTTGAAGATCTGTTCGCCATAGCACGAAAAGACTCTGCGTCCACAACGTCGATTTCTGCCGGATAAGTGTACGCCATGCCTGATATTCTTGATGCAACCAACGAATCTGCCCTTATCGAATACGCGCCCAAACTCCGGGAACTGATCGAAAACCCGAAGAGCGGCATGCTCCTCGACGCGAACGTCTGGAAGCAGCAGATGGGCAATGGGCACGAGGGTCGGGCGGCGTTCGAGCTCACTTCGGGAAGATTTCAGGAGAAGTTCATCACTCTATGGGAGCTTTTCGACCAGCGGGGGGACTTCAACGAGTTCATTGCAATGCTCGCCGCCAAGATCCGGGAGATCCGCCGCAAGACTCCATTTTCGGCGCTCGTGACCTCGACCGCGACCTCGAAGCACATCGTCGAGCACGTCCACGCCTCGATCGAAGACGAACGCGACAAGGTGACGATCCACTACCGTATCTGTTTACCGCCCTAGTGCCGCCTTCCCCGAGCGGTGGCACGTCCGCAAGGGCTTGAAGTTCTCTTCTCGGCATGGTCTAATGTCTTTCAGGCATGCCGACTTACGAGGAACTCCTTCAAGAGAACTCTGAGCTTCGCCAAGACAACGGTGAGCTTCGCCAGCGGGTGGAGGAGCAGGAGCGCCAGATTGCGCACCTGAAGCGCCGAATCGTCGATCTGGAGAAACTTGTCGAGGAGCTACGGCGCCGGGGCAAACGCCAGGCTGCCCCCTTCTCGAAGGGAGATCCGAGCGAGGATCCCAAGTCTCCAGGGCGCAAAGCCGGGGATCAATATGGTCAGCAAGCGACTCGAGCTGTGCCCGATCACGTCGACGAAACCATCGTGGTGGAGTGCCCGCTGTATTGTGAGCACTGTGGGGGTCAGGTCATTCCGCAGGGCGAAGCTCGCCAGTATCAGACCGATCTGCCGCCGATTCGGCCGGTGACGACGGAGTTCATCCTCCATTATGGGAAGTGCTCGGCATGTGGCCGGGAAGCTGTGGGGCGTCACCCGCGCCAGACTTCCCAGGCGTTCCGGGTCGGCAACGTGCAACTCGGTCCAAACGTGTTGGGGCTCGCCGCCTGGCTCAACAAGGTCGGAGGCTTGAGCTACGGCAAGATCGCCGCGTTGCTGAAGGAGCTGGCTGGACTGTCTGTGTCGCGCTCGGCCCTGTGCCGCGCGCTGCTTCGCATGAGTAAGAAGCTGGAGCCCTTGTACGAGGAGCTGAAGGCGAAGATCCGGAGCTTCTCCTGTGGTGTACCCGGACGAGACGGGCTGGCGGGAGGGGGGCTATAGCGTGTGGTTGTGGGTGTTCACCAATCGCAGCGAGACGGTCTACAGCATCCAGCCGGGTCGTGGCTATGCCGAGGCCTCTGAGGTCCTGGGGGAGGGCTTTGTCGGCGTGCTGGTGGCTGATGGTTGGGCTCCCTATCAGAAATTTGAAGAAGCGACTCATCAGACCTGTCTGGCGCATCTGTTGCGCCGTTGCGAGGAGCTGCTGGAGAAGGCGACAGGGGGTGCGGTGCGCTTTCCTCGGGCGGTGAAAGAGATCCTGCAGGCCGCCTTGGAGGCGCGAGATCAGCGGGACGCGGGCAAGCTCAGCGGCGAGGCGCTGGAGAAGGTCAAGCAGGACTTGGAGCTCCAGATGGAAAGGCGTCTGTCGGGGCAGTTCACGAACCCCGACAACCAGCGTCTGGCTCAGCATTTGATACGTCACCAGGAGCAGCTGTTTGTCTTCCTGGAACGCACGGATGTGGAGGCGACCAATTGGCCGGCCGAACAAGGGATTCGCCCGGCGGTCATCAACCGCAAGACATCTGGGGGAAATCGGACGGCCGAGGGGTCCCAGGCGCAAGCGGTCTTGATGAGTGCCCTGCGCACATTTCAGCAACACCAAGTCGGGACACTCGAGATCTTGCCCCAGCTTCTGCGCAGCCCCCAGCTACCGAAGCTTGAGGCAATACTTCCTGCGTCACAGCCACCGTAACAGTTCTCGCCACGAGTTATCCGTGGCTCCAGGTCGGTAGCCGCTCGCCCTCGTCAGGTCGCCTGGCCAGCGCGGACGTGTGTCCAGGGAAAACCTTCCCCAAAAGTGCCGCTGACGGTAAACAGATACCCACTACCTTGGCCATTATCCATTCCTGAACTTCGAGAACCGCGGGCTTCTTGACTTCAAAGGGGAGCAGGTCCTCATCGTCACCGATGTCATGGCCACGGGGACTCTGGTCGGAAGGATGGCGGAGATCGTCAAGGAGGTCGGCGGGGCTCCGGTCGGCGTGCTCTGCGTAGTAGTGACCGGAGAGTACCTCATCGCCGATCCACGTCTCGTCTTCAACGACCAGTCTCCGCCTCTGCGCATCCACGCGATGACCACGCGTCCGATCCCTTTCGTCGAATCCGCCGACATTGCCGCCGACAAGATCTTCAAGATCAATCCAGTCACGGTACTGCCGGAAGAGAAGCTGCTGCTACCCAACGGTTTCCGGCCCCACTTTAGCGACATCGAGTTGTTCGATCACCTTGAGTCCGCACAAGCCATCGACTTCAATTTCTATCAGATGGATCTCCGGCGGTTCACGACGGCGATCCGGGTGGAATGTCTGCTTAGTGAGCACGGAGACAAGATCTGGGCCGCCATCGAAGAGGCGGTCGATCGAGGCTCGGCCATCGTGACCACCTTCAACCGCGAGGATGTACGCTTCAAGGAGTTCGTTGAGGACCGCCGGCTGACCCAGAACAAGGAACCGAAGCCGTGCGTGTTCGTCCATTCGCTCGAAACCTCCAGCAGCTACTTCCTGCTCCCTCCCAGCATCGAGAAAATCCAAAACGGTCATATCCTCCTGTTGCTCTTTTCCCTTCATACTTCGGAGAAACTACGGAACCTTGTCTCCCTGCTCGCCTCCCAGTCGGTGCAGAGCATCACCGCCATCTGCCTGCTCAACCGGATGGGGCTGCACACCAGCAACTTCGTAGCCCGCATCAAGCGGCTCCTGCGCGGCATCGGAAACGGCGTACCAGTCGGCGACGCGGGCTTCACCTTCATTTCGCTGTACAACCTCCCAGATATTCACAGCGACGACATCACGAGGATGCAGCAGACGATTGGTGCGCTGTTCCAATATTACTCGGCCGAAACGCGGGTCCCCAGCTTCCGCCGCTGGATGAACCAGGACCAGAAGTACTTCCGTTCCCACAGTCTGACCTCTCGGGACTTCGAAGAGCCCACCTCACAGCCCTTGCCGGCCGACTACACCTTGGAAATAGGACGCGTTTCGATCACAGTTGCTTCCCAGGAGGGCAAGCTCGCGCTCCTCTGCCGCAACGTTGTGGAATCTCGGGACTATGCTCCTTTCATCCAGGAGATCGCCAACCTTTCCGACAAGGAGACTCTCTACAAGCTCTTCGGGATTCTCCTTTCGGACCTCAGCTACCTCAAGATGACGGGCAAGTTCCGTTATCTCCGCAGCACCTTGATCGAGCGTATCCAGAGCCTCCGCGAGCGGCGGTTTGAGCTAGAGGGCCGGCGGCGGATCACGGAGATCGAGAAGATTGTCGACACGGAGACCCACCTGCTGTTCGGTGTCTCTGTCTTCTCCTTCCTCGATCACGAGTTCGACTACGATCAGTTCATTCACGAGGTCCTGACCTGCGGCCGCGAGCCCGAAGAGTGGGTCGCATATCCCGAAAACCTGTTCCAGTATTTCGGCGATGAGCGCGTCGCTTGGAACCTTTCCATGCTGATGCACTTCTCGCATCACAAGTTCCATCAGCCCGAAGTTGCCGTCGAGCTTAAGAACCGGATGAAGAAGGCCGCCACCCGCTTCATCAATTTTTTTGAGCAGAACCTGCCACAAGACAGCGAGGGAGAGGCCCGCAGCCGGAAGAACCGGGTCAAAGCCAACTTGAACCTGCTCCTGACCGAGCTTGGAGCGCACGAGCTCAAGGCCAAGCATCAAGTCATCCGCTACCTCCACAGCAAAGTCACGACGCCCAAGAAGGGGCACAATCCCATCTATTCGAGCCTCGACGCGGCCTTGCTGGAGTTGGAAGGGCTCGTGAGCCTCCGAGAGTCCGCCGACCCGAAGGAAGAAGTTCAGCGTGTCCGCATTGATAAGGTGGAAACCAAGAAGCTCCTTGAGGACGCCGTGTACACAGCCGGAATCCTGGAGGAGATTGCCAGCGCCGTTCGCCAACTCCTCTTCTTCGCCCAGACCAGCCGTGCCGAGGCCCAGCAGTTCTCAAACGAGCCCGAGCTGCCAGGGTTCTCTCAGGACACTGTGCTTCTCGGCAACATCTTTCAGAACATCCGGATCAATAATATCGTCGCCAAGAGCGACTTCAGTACCATCGTTCGCCTGCGCACCCGGATCTTCTATGCTCTCTGGGAGCCCGGCTCGTACCTGAGGACGCTGCTGCACCGCTACATCGTACCGTTCCGCGAACTCATCGTGGCGGCACTGGAGAACGCCAACCAGGTGCTCACCGTCCATGGCTACAGCAACGTCTGGGACCGCGAGCTGGCAAAGTACCGGGCCATGGAGACAGAGTGCTTCGTCTTGTGCGAGCCGCACCTACTCCGCGAGACACTTCGTAACCTTTTCACCAACGCTCGACACTCCTTCGCTGGCTGGGTGCTCGCCGAGGGTGAGAGCTGGGCGGACCTCGTGTCGACGGATCTCGAGAAGATCGAGGCCTCCGCACCGCCGCCGGAAGAAACGGAACTGCGCGATTATTCCCGGCTGACCGTGATCTCCGATTGCGGCACGTTCGGCGGCTTCAGCTCGCAGGACACGCTTAGGCAACACCGGCGGGACATCCTGAGTTATGGAGGCTCGCTGGAGATCGGTAAAAAAAGCGAGGAACGAGGCACCGTCGCCATTCTTACCCTGCTGGCACGCAATGCGCCGAGGGACTGAGGAGGACGCAAATGCGGGCCCTGGCTTGGGATGACAAACCCGAAGACTACATGCGCATGCTCCAGGAGTCTCTACGGCGCCATTACAACATCGACTTGGAGATTGCGGACAAGGTAAAGGACTTCATCGACCGGTTCTCTGGCGGAACCTGGGATTTCATTATCGTCGACCTGATTGAAGCCGATAAACAGGCTCTCGGCGACGAGGACCGTGTCGGGCTCGACCTCTCGCGCAAGATCACGGAGCAGGCCCATGCCGGGCGTTCCCTCCCGATCTTCATGATCACCAACTTCTACGATCGCCTCAAGATCGGCGACCTCCCTCCCAACGTCATACCCAAGTCGAAGTCGACCCATCCTGGATGGATGGCCGGAGAGATCCGGCAGGAGCTGGCGCAGCGCGGGGTCTATGTGAACCGCCGGAAGGTCTTCCTGATCTACGGCCACGACCGGCACGCCGATGGCGCCACTGGGAGGGTCAAGGAGTTCCTGACAGAGAACGGCTTGGTGGCGGAAACTATCTCAGGGGCGACCCTTGCCACGGAGATCGGGCAGGGGCTGGTCTCCCGGATGAACGAGTGCGGCGCCTTCGTTGCGGTCTGCACACCCGATGATCGGGCTCCGGACGGGAGCTCGTACCCGCGTCTCAACGTGCTGCTCGAGATCGGGATCGCGATGGGACTCTCGCGAGGCCTCCAGAGGCTCATCGTGCTGCAGAAATGGGGAACTTCCAAAGAACAGCAGGGGCAGCTCCCGTCAGACTTGGGAGGGCTGTTGCCGATTCGATTTGAAGGAGCGATTGAGAGCACCTTCGAGGCCCTGGGCCAGCGACTGAAGGCCCTCGGCGTGGAGCTTGCGGGCGGGCCGTGATCCGCTTCCTGCGGGACGGTGCCGTCGTGGTCTCGTTCCTGGTTCTACTCTGATGACCGCTTCAGAGGGTGTTTGGAAAGGGGCCGCAAGCGAGCTGGTAAGGTCCGTCTTGGGCACCCAGCCCCGTCGTGTCATCCTGAGCGTAGCGAAGGATCTGGGGGAAGGGAGGCCGCGAGCCCGCTCCGGTCTTGGATTCTGAGCCGTTACCACCGCCCAGATCTTTCGCTACGCTCAGGATGATACGACGGACCCGGATCATCAGCCGGCCGATCGTGTTCGCTGGTGAGGACTTTCCAAACACCCTCTCAGGGCTGCCGCAACGCGCCGAGCGCGGCGTGGAGCTCGTTGGCGCTCTGGAAGCGGTGTGCCCGATCCTTGGCCAGGCAGCGCAGGATCAGGTCCGAGAGCGGCGCAGGGATCGCCGGCATGAGGTCCCGCGGGGCGGGCGGCGGTTGCCGGATCTGTTTGAACAGCATCTCGTTGGCGGATTCGGCGGTGAATGGACGACGGCCTGTGACCATCTCGAAGATCACGATCCCCAGGGCGTAGAGGTCCGATCGTTCGTCCAGGTGCTCGCCCGAAGCCTGCTCCGGGGACGCGTACTCCGGGGTGCCCAGGAAGAACCCGTCCCGCGTGACGGCCGGCCCCCAGTCGAGGCGCGCCAGGCCGAAGTCGGTGATGCGCGGCTCTCCTGCCTCGTCGATCAGGACGTTGGACGGTTTGATGTCGCGGTGCAGGACATGGCACCGGTGGAGAGCGGCCAATGCCGCCGCGAGCTTGCCGGCGACGACGACGGCCCGGTCGGTGTCCAGGGGCGCTTCCTTCGCGATGACCTTGGACAGATCCGGGCCGTCCACGTATTGCATGGTGATGTATCTCTGCCCCTGGTCATCGCCGAGGTGATAGATCTTGAGGATGTTCGGATGCGACAGGTCCCGGGCCAGGACCACCTCGCGGCGCAGCCGTTCCACGGCCTCCTCGTCGACGCAGTGCTCGCGCTTCAGGATCTTGACCGCAACCACCGTGCGCAACAGAGTGTCGTGCGCCTTGTAGACCTCGCCGCTGGAGCCGTTCCCGAGGCGGACGAGAAGCTCGTAGCGGTTGTCGATCCGCCGCAGTGGTGGCACCGGTGAGGAAACGCCGGCCGCGGCGCGGCGCGGCGCCAGGACCGTCGGCCGCTTTTCGATGTCGGGCCGTCCCCGGCGCCTCTCTGCCAGCTCGGCGAACCATCTCCTGAAAAACGAGCTCGCCAGGGAATATTCGCCCTGGGGCGAGCGGTGGATGAAGCCGAGGTGCTCGAGCCGTTGCAGGCCACCACGGAGCGACGTCGATTCGAGGGCGAGCCTTTCGCGGATGGATTTGCTCGTCGGCTCCTTCTGTTCGTCGATGATGTCGAGGATGTGGCGCTCGGCCTCCGTCAGCATCGCCAGGTCGGCGCTGAAGAAGAAGCTGACCATCTCGTCGGTGGCGATCTCCTCGATCGCCTGATCCAGGTCCCCGCGTTCGAGATAGCGCTCGCCGAGGAGCTGGAGAAGATAAGGGTGATTGTTGCAGCGGGCCCGCATCACCTCGATCGTCGGCTCGTCGAGCTGCGGCCGCGAAGCGGGCGGAAGCTGCGACTGGCGAACGAGGCAGCGTGCCTCGTCGTCGGTCAAGCCCCGGATCGGGAGAGGCGGCGTGAAGCCGTGCAGGAAGGGCGAGGTCGTCGATTCCTCGGCAGCGAGATTCCACAATCGGATCGTCGACGCGAAAACCGTTCGAATGTTCTCGGGCGATTGCAACGCGCGGCGCAGCCGGCGGAGGAATCCCGGCGCTCTTTCGTGGATCGTGACCAGCTCCTCGACCTCGTCGCCCAGCAGCAAGAGGACCAGGTCGCGCGCGCGCAGCTCCCGGCGCAGGCGGCTCATCGCGGTGAACAGGTCGTCGCTGTCGACGTCCGCGAGCGGGATGCCGAGCGCCTCCAGCCTGTCGCTCGCGTTGAACAGCGCATCGCGGAAGCCCTGGTGAAGATCCTCCGCCTCTTCCGAGCCCTGGAAGTCCCAGTACAGCGGGACATAGCGAGGTTTCGGCGCGGTCGAGGTCAGGTGCTCGAGCTGCTTGAGGATCGACGTCTTGCCGATCCTGCGCGTGCCGAGGATCCACAGGCAGTTCCGGTTGCCTTCCAGAATCTCTGTAATGAGCGCGCTGCGGCCGTAGAACCGCTCTTCGCGAACCCACTGACCGACGACGTAGGGAGTGACCGGCATGGTCTCGAATCCTCGCTAGAGCCCCTCGATCCGGCACGCGGATTCGACGTCGGCCAGAGTGATCCTCCGGCGCCGCTCCTCGTGCATCCGATCGACCAGACCGGAGCAGAGCCGTTGAATCAGGTAGGGCTTGCTGCCGGTCCGCCGGATGATCTCGTCCGCCACGCCCTCTTCGAACGCAAAGACGCCCCGCACCGGAGCCTCGATAAGCGATCTGGCCTCCTCCTGATCGAGGGGCTTGACCTCGATTTCCTGGAAGAAGTTGTACCAGGGGCTCCCTTCACGGTCCCAATCCTTTTTGATCCCCACGCCGGAGACGACCGAAACCAGGTTGTCGGCAAACTCCCGCATGAACAGGCTGCGCAGCCTCTGGTTGATCCGCGGGTCGTAATCATTCAGCTCGTCGACCTCGTCGATGAGCAGCACGAGCTTGACCTTTTTGGTCGTGCGGCTTTTCAAAGCCTTCAGGACCCGCTGGACGTCCCGGACGAAGTCGCGGTACCCGTAGGATTCCTGGACCGGGGCCGCGGAGGGCTGCAGGCCTTCCAGCTTCGGCGCGAGCTCATGGAAGACCTCGGCCGCCAGCGTCGCGAAGAATTTGTCCTGCGGCGTGCCCTGGAGGTCGATGTAGACCGGATAGAGCACGTGGTCGGGATCCTCGAGGGTGGCAAGACACTTCTTGAGCTGGTGTTGGAACGAGGTCTTGCCGATCCGTCTTTCTCCATAGAGCATGACGCTGTTGTTGCAGATCCGCCGCAGCACATAGTCGAGCAACTGCTGGCGGCCGAAGAACCGCGCGTGCTCCAGGATCGGCGCACCGGCGATGTACGGGTTGAACCGGTCCCGCAGCCGCTTGCGCCGGCGCCGCGCCTTCACGGCCACGAGGCCGAGGCCCACGGAGGCGAGGCCGGCGGTGATCGAGGCCGGGAACCACAGCGAGCGGACGAACGGGACGACGTACTCGACCCTGTACGGGACCGTCGTCCGGTTCCCTCCCTCGTCGACCGCGACGACGTCGAGGGTCGAGACCCCGGCCGGGACGCGGTGCTGCCATCTGAAGTTGGTGACCCAGATGCCGTGGAGCTCTCGGGCCTGGACGGTTCCCCGGCCTACCGGCCGGTCCTTGTCGAGGAACTGGATCTTGACCGGTGCGTCGTCGTAGACCGTCCCGCTGAGGACGAGCTCGGGAGAGGGAACCACCGGCGGGCCGTCGTCGAGGAGGATGGCGGGGGGTGCGTCGTCGGAGGCGAGCAAGTCATCGCTGAGCCGTGCATACGCCTGGGTGATATACCGGAGCACCGCGTCATTCGCCGGTTCCAGCACCAGCACGCGGTTGGCGGTTCGCAGGGCCTGCTCGTAGTCGCCCGCTTGCAACAGTCGCTCGGCTTCGGTCAGGAGCTGGCGAACCGCCCCGGACTCCGCGGCCGCCGCCTGCGCACGCAGGATCCGCTCCTGGATCGTTCGGGCCTCCGCGTTCCGCGGGTCCAGGACGAGGACCGCCTGCAGCTCGGCCAGGGATTTCGCGAGCTCCCCGCGCGTTCGAGCTCGGTCGCGCGGCGGAGGCTCTGGGCGATGAAACGTTGCCGCTCCGGCTTGTCCTGCCGGCCCCCGACTTCAGCGCGGAGATGCTCCTGGGACTGGCGGCGCAGCCTCGTGAGCCGCTCCTCTTCCTCCTGCTGCCGCTGCTTTTCGGCCAACGAAGCCAGCGCAGCCAGGAGCCGCCGCCGCGCATCCTGGGCCTCGGAATGGTCCGGAGCCACGGCAAGAGCCTTGGTGACAGCAGCGAGAGCATCTTCGAGCCGGCCCTGCTCCTCGAGCCTGTGCGCCAGCGCCAGGTTCTCGGCGACGACATCTTGCGCGCGGCGCTGCCGCGTGGCCGCTTCCGCCGACTGCTCTCTCTGGATCCGGTCGCGGTAGGTCTGCAACAGGGCGCGGCCGTCTCCAGACTGGTCGATCGCCCCCTGCCGCTGCTCCGTTTCGAACGCTTGCAGAGCGGCGTCGGCCTGTCCGAGGTGGTAGTAGGCGATGCCGAGCTTGAGATACGGGAAGTACTGGATGAACCGCATCCCATAGGTGCGGCTGTTCGCGCTCGAGCTCGGCTTCTGCTCCAACGCGGCGTTGAGGTGATGAACAGCCTCGCTCCACTTCTTGTCGTCCAGCGCCTCCTCGGCCTTGTGGTAGGACTCGTACCAGGTCTGTGCATGGGCCGGCGGTGCGAGGAGCAGAGCCAGGGCCAAGGCAAGGCACAGCGATTTCACCGGCGACACCTCAGAACCGATAGACGAGCGACAGCGAGGAGAGGTCGGCCAGATCCGAATGATCGATCCCCAGGTCGACCTGGAACTTCCCGAGGACCAGGCCGATGCCGCCGGTGAAGTGGATCTCATCCTTGCCGGCCTGAAAGACCGCTTTCTCGAAGATGTCCGCGTCCGGCCCGGCGATGACCTGGTGAGCGGGATCCCGCCAGGCACCAAGCCGCAGGCCGACAATCGGCTGCGAGCGGACGAAAACGTACTCCAGACCCAGATGGAGCTCGTCTCCGTCACGGAGCCGGATCTGCTGCGGATCCAAAACGTCGACGTCGAGGCCCCGCGTGATCGAGGAATAATGTATTCGCGACCACTCGGAGGCCACGGCCCAGGCGCCATTCTTGGAACGGAAAGCGACTCCGAGACCATAAACGTCCGGCAGATCGAGCGGGCTGCTCTCGTCCAGCACGATCGTGCCCTCCGGCACGTCGCCTTCGGCCGGGCCCGCGGTCTCGATCACGCGGAGCTTCATGCGCGGCCCTTCACGAAAGTAGCCTCCCACCGACCACTGCGGCGAAGCGCGCCAGAGGAAGCCCGCATGGAGGCTCACGTCCGTGCCCTTCGCCTGGTGCGAGTACGTGGTGTCGAGAAGCTCGGCCGGAAACGTGCTGCGCTCGTAAAGGGCTTCCTCATCCTGCGCGAACTCCGCCGCGAACGAGCTCATCTCCGCCTCGTAGTACACGATCCCGAGACCGACACTCCACCGCTCCGTGATCTCGAAGGCACCTGCCAGGCCGCTGTTGACGACCTGGACCCGAGTCTGCGCGAGAATATCCCCGGCGCGCGAGTCCTCTCCTTCCTCTACACCGAAAAGGCCATCGATCCGGCTCGCAAAGTCGAAATCGGCCCAGGTGTGGCGATAGAGGGCGAAGGACCACCTCCTGACCGGGTAGACGAGCGATGAGAAAGGGACATCGGTCTGGTCCGTCTTGGCGACTCCGTGGCGCAATCCGCCGGCCGTATCGATGCCGAGCCCGCTCGGTTCGCCCGACACGCGCCCACCCTGGACGAACTCAGTTCGGCGCGAAGAGGAGCGCCCCTCGGCGGAGAGCTCCGGCTCGATCAGTTGGACGAGCCCCGCCGGATTGGCGAACGCCGCCGTGGCGTCGTCCGCCAGGGCCGCGAAGGCGCCGCCCAATCCCATGCTCCGGGCCCCGGGGTTCGAAAAGCTGAACTCGAACGTGACGGGCTGTTCCTGCCCGGCGGCGGAGACGGCGATCCCGGCGAGGAGCGCCACAGCAGAGAGCCCGTAGAACCACCTGGTCATGTCGATCCCTCCTTCCGAGGGGTAGGCGATGGGATGCCCTGCCGCTCTTGGATGCGTGCCCGCCTCAAATCCTTCGGCTTCTGGGCCCAACGGCCCCTTCATGACGCAAACGGCTTTTCACGGCGCAAAAACGAGCCTTCTCATGCTCCTCAGCGCGCAAAGAGTCGCGCTGTATCGATTCATCGCGACGCTGCATGCGTTCAGAGTCGCGCTGCATCGATATCGAGTCGCACTGAACGCGTACTTTGCGACGATGAATCCACTTCGCCGGCTGGGTACGGACTGTGCCAAAGGCCCCCAGGGGATCCTTGCGACACCATGCGGAACTCTCGGCGCAAAGGAGGGTCGATGTGTCGAGAAGCTTCACGTGTTTGCGACGGTCAACCGATCCAGAGTCGCGCTGAGCACGTAAGCGAGCGCAAAATAAGCGCAAGCGGGCGCAAAAATCCTCCATTGAGGCGCAATAGGCGAATGCGGCGTCGTGCTGTGCGCGCGAAAAGGCGCAATAGATATCCGTCTCGTCGCACTGCGTCGATTTTGCGCCTCTCGCAACCGAACCGACAGCGATCTGTCGCGTTCCTCGTCCTGAGGAAGGCGGGCAACGTCGCACTGAACGCTTATCACTGATGTGAGCCTGGACAGAGGTCCCGCTTTGCGCTAGCTTTGGCGGAGAGCTCGACGCTGTGCGCCACCCGCAGAACCGATTGCGACACGGCTCTGGGCCTTTGCGACTCTGAAGCGGCCAAGGAGGTCACCTTGAGCACCAAGCTGTCCGTCGACCAGTTCCTCGCGGAGCTGAAAGCGGAGGTCGAGCACCACCGCGCCCAGGAGACGTTGCACGCTCAGCAGGAGGTCTTCCACCGCGAGCAACGGGCTCTCCACGCCGAATCTCTCCAGGTCGCCCAGGAGCGTCTGGCGGCCTTCGAGCAGGCCACCCTGGCGGCGAACGAGCTGGTCGAGCGCCGGCGAGCGGCCGCCAAGCCTCCCAAAGTCGACGAAGAGGCGGCGACCGGCAGGCTCACCACGGTGAGCGATTTCGTGGCGTACCTGATTGAGGGCAAGGCACCGGAAGAGACCTTTGGTCCGAACGGCCTGGCGCGCGAGGTCAATCAGCGCTTCCGCACCCGGCTCAAAGGCCTCGCCGGCTCGCGAACCGTCTCCTCCGCCCTCCGCCGCTTCGCCGCCGCCGGCCGCATCCACCTCCTCCGCGAGGGCAAGGGCCACATCGAGGCGCTCTACGCGCAAGCGCCCAGACCGTCGCCTGTGTGACTTCTGCTGCTAGAATCCTGTCAATCACGAAGGAGGGATCTTCATGCCGCTCATCGTCCGCGTGTACCCCGTGCTCCCAGGCAAGGAAGAGGACATCCGCAAGCTCGCCGCCGAGATGGCCGGCCCACGCCGCCAGGAGGCGAAGGAGTTCTACGAGAGCTTCGGCGTCGTCCGCGAAAGTTGGCACTACCAGGAGACGCCGCACGGCCCCATGGTGATCGGCGTCACCGAGATCGACGAGGATCCCAGCGCCAAAGCCCAGGCATATGCCGATTCCATCCGGCCCTTCGATCTGTGGTTCAAGGACCAGGTCCGCAACCTGACCGGCGTCGACCCCAACGTCCAACCCCTGGGCCCGCCAAGCGAGGTGATCTTCGACACGCTGGACGAGACCGCCGCTCCCTATTCATCCTGAGATGCCGGGGGGATCGAACCGGCGATCCTCTACTTCGGCACACCGGTGGTGCTGGTGAGCTCGCTCAACGAGGATGGATCACCCAACGTGGCGCCGATGTCTTCTGCGTGGTGGCTCGGGTGGAGCTGCCTGCTGGGATTCGGAGCGCGATCGAAGACGCCGGCGAACATCCTGCGGACGGGAGAGTGCGTGCTGAACCTGCCGTCGGTCGATCAGGTTGCAGCCGTCGATCGGCTGGCCCGGCTCACCGGATCGAACCCGGTGCCACCCCACAAGGTGGCGATGGGATATCAGTACGAACCGGACAAGCTCGGCGTGGCGGGGCTGACGTCCGACGAGTCAGAGATCGTCGCACCACCGCGGATTCGTGAATGCCCGGTGCAGCTCGAAGCCGTGCTGGAAAAGGCTCATCCGATCGCGGAGAACGATCCCGCGCGCAAGGGAAATCTGATCGCCCTCGAAGTCCGCATTGTGCGCGTCCACATCGAAGAACATCTGCTGCTCGCAGGACACGAGAACCGCATCGATCCGGATGCGTGGCGTCCGCTCGTCATGAGCTTCTGTCAGTTTTACGCCTTGGGCCCGCAGGTGCACTCTTCACGCCTGGCCGAGATCCCCGAGCCCGCGTACCGCCCACGGCCGCGGGCTGCGGAGGTTGTGGGTGCATAGATTGGTGCCGGCGCATAGCCAGAAACGCTATCGAGCAGGCGGAGGCTCCAGGCCCGCCTCCGCGGGGCGGTCGTAGGTGATTCCGAACACTGTGTCGGTCAGCCACCGCCGGAAAGACTCATTGTCGCTGAACTGTTTGAAGAGCTCGGTGTCGTCCTTGAGCACGGCTGTCATGACGCGGGCAAGCGCCTTGTCGTGCTCGATGCGGGCGTTCTGCGGGTCCGAGTTCTGCTTCGCATTCTGATACGCCGCATCGGCCGCGACTCGCGCCGGGATGTCTTCGGTGATCAGACGCTGCACGCGGTCGGCATCGGTCCACGGGATATTGCCGAACTGATCGTTGAAGACCCTGAGGATGTTTGACAGGCGATCGAGCTCGGGCTCCGGCTTACGGCCGCCGCCGGTCGTCGGCGCCAGCGCGATCTCGGCGTCCGTGTCCGGTAGCTGGATCCGCATCGCGGCCTGCTTTTCGACCCGGTAGCTGTCCATGTCGATCGCTTCGAGGATGCCCTTGGAAAGGTCGTCCTCCTTGGGCGCTGGCAGCTTGGGCACGAGGAAGCTCAGGAAAATCGACAGCTTCTCCCAACCGGCGTTGGTGTACGGCAGGATCGAGGCGAGAAAACCGTAGGTGCGCAGGAAAGCCTTGGCGTCGCCCTTGAATCGGACCTGCCCGTCCTCGTCGAGCCGCTCCCGGTAGACGGCGACACAGGAATCCAGGATGGGGTCGAGCAGCTCGCGGCCAGCGCCGCCCAGGTAGAGCTCGACCAAGGTGTCGATCTCGTCCTGCGCATAGACCTGTTCGCCGTCGAGCGCGGCCTGGAGGTCGTGCAGCTTGTCGGGGTCGGTCTCCTCGCTGAGGACCGTCGTCCGATAGTAGTCGGCGAACGCCATCTGGATGGTGTCGACATCGTTCATGAAATCGAGCACGAAGACGTCGTGCTTCTTGGGATGTGCCCGGTTCAGCCGTGACAGGGTCTGGACCGCCTTGATCCCGGCCAGGGGCTTGTCCACATACATAGTGTGCAACAGCGGCTCGTCGTAGCCGGTCTGGAACTTGTCGGCGCAGACGAGAAAGCGGTACGGGTCCTCGCGAAAACGATCCGGGATCGCTCTACTGGGAAAACCGTTGAGGCTGGCCTCGGTGAGCTTCTCGTCTCCATACTCGCCGGAAAAGGCGACAATCGCCCGGTGCTGGCTCTTCCGCTCGACCAGGTAGCCGCGGATGGCGAGGAAGTATTGGATGGCCCGCTCGATGCCGCTGGTAACCACCATTGCCCGCGCCTGGCCGCCGATCCTGTTGAGGGCAAGCACCTGCTCGTGGAAGTGGTCGACCATGATCTCGGCCTTGAGCCGGATCGCATGGTCGTGCCCCTCGACGTAGCGGCGCAGTTTTTTCTTCGCCCGCTTGGTGTCGAACTCGGGATCCCCCTCGATCTTCTTGACCAGCTTGTAGTAGCTCTCGATCGGCGTATAGCTTTGCAGCACGTCGAGAATGAAGCCCTCCTGGATCGCCTGTTTCATTGAGTAGGGGTGGAAGGGCTTGTGCTTGATCTTTCCCTCGGCCTCATAGGGCTCACCGAAGATCTCGAGCGTCTTTGGCTTGGGCGTCGCGGTGAAGGCGAAGTAGCTCGCGTTCGGCAGGAGCTTGCGCGACTCCATGATCCGGTTGATCGTGTCCTCGGCCGTCTCGTCGTCCTCTTCGGCGCCGGCTTGCGAGAGCGCCATGCTGACCGCCGCCGAAGCCCGGCCCCCCTGGCTCGAATGGGCCTCGTCAATGACGATCGCAAAATGTCGCCCGCGGTGCTCGCGCTCCTTGCTGATCTCCTCGAGAACGAAGGGAAACTTCTGCACCGTGGTGATGATGATCTTCTTGCCGCTCTGGATGAGCCGGCGCAGGTCTCCCGAGTGTTCCGCATGGCCCACCGTAGCGCTCACTTGGGCGAACTGCTTGATCGTGTCCCGAATCTGCTGGTCGAGGATGCGCCGATCGGTGACGACCAGGATAGAATCGAAGACCTCCGCATCGTCCTTGCGCAAACCGATGAGCTGGTGGGCGAGCCAGGCAATGGAGTTGGATTTGCCGCTCCCTGCCGAGTGCTGGATCAGGTAGCGCTTGCCCGCACCGTTCCACGCGACATCGGCCAGGAGCTGGCGTACCACGTCGAGCTGATGGTAGCGCGGCCAGATCTGCACCGCCTTTTTCCTGCCGGTTTTCTCGTCCTTGGTCTCGACGATCTGGGCGTAGTTCTCGAGAATGTCGGTGAGGCCCTCGAGGGTGAGGATGCGCTTCCAGAGATAATCGGTTTTCAATCCGTAAGGGTTCGGCGGATTGCCTGCGCCGTCGTTCCAACCCTGGTTGAAGGGGAGGAACCATGACTCCTTCCCCTTGAGATGAGTGCAGAACCGCACCTCGTGCTCGTCCACGGCGAAATGCAGGCGTCGTCCTGCCACGGCAAAAGCTCGCCACCGGTGGGTAAGGCGGGCATGGATTCGGCAGACAACGTCTGCCAAATCTGGCCGGGTGCGCCAAGCTCGCCCGATGGCATCTGGCGAGTCGCCAGCCGCGGCCAGACCAAGGCGATTTGACGGTAATTCCGGAGGTTCCTCCCCGAGAGCCCTTCAATGCCACGGGCCTTGAATGCCGCAGCCAAGGCATCAATGAGCCCCTCGCCATAGCGGGCCCTGTCGGTGCCTTCCTGCTCGTAGGCGACGATCCACGCCCCGATGAACCAGTTGCGCAGCGTAAGGATCTCGTCGATCGAGCGGGCCGCCGCGGCCCCCGCCTGCACCTGCAACTGCACAAGCCCGTCCACAAGGCTGTCGAAGCCTGCCCATGGGCGTAGTTCGGTCATACGGCCGCCCGTCCCCCACTCCCGACGATCTCCGCCAGCAGCCCCTCGGTCTCCTTCTCCAGCGCCAGGATGTCGGCGCGGATCTCCTCCAGCGTGCGCAGCGGCTGCGGCTTGTAGAAGTAGCGGGTGAAGCTGATCTCGTAGCCGGTCTTGACGCTCGTCCGGGTCGATACCAGGCGTCGGGCGCGTGCGGCAGCACCTCGCGGCGGAGGAAGGCCTCGATGCCGCCCTCCTCGAGCAGCGGCACCTGCTCGGTGTCGCGCAGGTCGGGGTCCGGCTCGTACTCGACGACGGCCGGCTTGCCGTCGATCGTGACCGCGAACAGGCCGCGCAGCGGATCGGCCTCGGCGCCCTTCTTGTGGATCTTCCGGATCACCGGCGGCGCGGCCTCGTCGCGCTCGGCAGCTCTCCTTGAGCGCCTTGATCTCCTTCGGCGTGTAGGCGCGGTCCGGGTCGATGCCCGCGGCGGCGCAGCGGGCGCTCGACCGTCACCTTCCAGTAGCCGAAGGCGGCGTTGGGGAAGATCTTCGACTGCTCGGTCTCCTCGAAGGCGAGGAACGTGTCGCAGATGCGCTGGATGTCCTCGTCGGACAGCTCGCAGTTCTTCTTGCCGAGGTTCTTGCGCAGCGGCTTGAACCACTGCGTGGCGTCGATGAGCTGCACCTTGCCCTGGCGGTGCGCGGGCTTGCGGTTGGTGAGCACCCAGATGTAGGTGGCGATGCCGGTGTTGTAGAACATGTTGAGCGGCAGGGCGACGATGGCCTCGAGCCAGTCGTTCTCGATGATCCAGCGGCGGATGTTGCTCTCGCCCTGGCCGGCGTCGCCGGTGAAGAGCGACGAGCCGTTGTGCACCTCGGCGATGCGGCTGCCGAGCGTCGTGCCGTGCTTCATCTTGGAGAGCATGTTGGCCAGGAACAGCATCTGGCCGTCGCTGGAGCGGGTGACGAGCGAGTACTCGGCGTCGCCGGCGTGCTCGATGACGAAGCGCGGGTCCTTGATGCCGTCCTTGCCGCCCATGCGCTCGAGGTCGCTCTTCCAGCTCTTGCCGTAGGGCGGGTTGGAGAGCATGAAGTCGAACTCGCGCGACGGGAAGGCGTCGTTCGAGAGCGTCGAATGCTCCGGGCCGCCGACGATGTTGTCGGCTGCTCGCCTTCGCCCTTGAGCAGCAGGTCGGCCTTGCAGATGGCGTAGGTCTCGGCGTTGATCTCCTGGCCGTAGAGGTGGGTGGCGACCTGCTTGCCGTGCTGCTGGCGCGAGCTCCTTGAGCGTCTCCTCGGCGACGGTCAGCATGCCGCCGGTGCCGCAGGCGCCGTCGTAGAGCAGGTAGGTGCCGGACTCGATCTCGTCGGCGATCGGCAGGAAGATCAGGTTCGCCATCAGCTTGACGGCGTCGCGCGGCGTCCAGTGCTCGCCGGCCTCCTCGTTGTTCTCCTCGTTGAAGCGGCGGACCAGCTCCTCGAAGATCGTGCCCATGGCGTGGTTGTCGAGGCCGGGGTGCTTCACCGAGCCGTCGCCGTTGCAGGACAGGGTTCGGGCTGAGGTTGATGTCCGGCGAGAGGAACTTCTCGATCAGCGTGCCGAGCGCGTCGGCCTTCGACAGGCGCGGGATCTGGTTGCGGAACTCGAAGTTCTCGAGGATGTCCTGGACGTTGGGCGAGAAGCCGTCGAGGTAGGCCTCGAAGTCGGCCTGGAGCTGCTGCTGGCTGGCGCGGGCCTTGAGATCGCGCAGCGTGAACTTCGAGGTGTTGTAGAACGCCTGGCCGGCCGCCTGTCGCAGGGCCTGGTCCTGGTTGACGATCCCGGCCTTGTCGAGCGACGCCTTCATGTCGAGCACGGCCTGCTTGGTCGGCTCGAGCACGGCGTCGAGCCGGCGCAGGACGGTCATCGGCAGGATGACGTCGCGGTACTTGCCGCGCACGTAGAGGTCGCGCAGGACGTCGTCGGCGATGCCCCAGATGAAGTTGGCGATCCAGTTGAGCTGAGCCTGTTCCATTCCGTCCCCTGTCGCCGGGAGGCCTCACTTTGGGGTCTACCGGAGGTCCGTCGGCATTATAGAGGACGCCAGGAAGAGCGGGCGCCGTCGTGGACCCCGGCCTCTCACCACGTCCGTGTGACCTTGCTCAAACCTCGCGGCGCCTCCGGATCCCGGCCCATGGCTCGGGTGAGGTGGTAGCAGAAGAGCTGGGCGGGGACGATGCCAGCCACAGGGCTGAGCCACTCGGGCAGGTCGGGGGGCAGGCGCAGCGGGGTACGTGCCAGGGCCAGCGCCTTGTCCTGGTCGGAGATGGCGATCAGCTCGGCGCCGCGGTTTTCGACCAGGGATGCGAGCAGCGCCAGGAGGTTCTCGAACACCGCCCCGCCGGGCACGACGGCGAGGATGGGAAAACCTTGGGTGATGAGGACTACCGGACCATGTTGCAGGTCGGCGGAGGAGTACGGCTCGGCGAGGACGCCGGCGAGTCTCTTTTGAGCTTCAGCGACCACTCGGAGGCCGTCGCATAGTTGAAGCCGCGGCCAAGGACCAAGCACTGCGTCATGTGCCGGTATTGTTGCGTCGCCTGCTCGATGAAGCTGTTGAGGGCCAACGCCTGCTGGACCAGCTCCGGCACTCGCTCGATGGCTTCGGTCTTCTCACCTCTCAGCGCCACGGACAGGAGGGCAATCGAGAGGAGTTGGGTGGTGTAGGTCTTGGTGGCGGCGATCGCTTGCTCGGGACCGGAGCAGGCGTCGAGGACCAGGTCCGCTTCCTGGGCCAGGGGCGAGGACGGATCGTTGGTGATCGCCAGGGTCGGAACGCCCTGGCGGTACCCTTCGGCCAGGACGCTGACGATGTCCGGGGACTGGCCCGATTGCGAGATGCCGACCACCAGCGCTCCCTGGAGCTTTGGCGGCGTGCCATAAAGGGTGAACAGCGAGGGGGCAGCCAGTGCGACCGGGAGACCGTTGCGCGAGCCCCACAGGTATTTGGCGTACAGGGCCGCGTTGTCGGAGCTGCCGCGGGCGGCGATCAGGACCCAGTGGACACCCCGGCTTTGGATGGTGCGAGCCATGTCGCGCACCGGATCGCCTGCGTGCGGAGGAGGCGGTCGAGGACGGCGGCGGCGTGCTCTCGAATTTTCCTATCCGGCTGATCGCGACGAGCGACGCTTTTACGAAGGAAATCATGGGCAGCAGCACGGACCCGGCCGGAGCCGGCAACCTCGGGCTCCTGATCGACGAGAACCTGCCGGTTCCCGGAGCCCCGAACCAGCCTCAGCCGCCGGTGTCGGTAGGGAATCTCCCACCATCCAGCGCGTCTCCCGCCTGGTCGACACGATGACCAAGTCCCAGGACAACATGCTGATCCAGGACCACGAGAAGGAGATCTGCCGGGTCCCGGCAAAAGGTTATGGCACGACCGAGTTCGACATGCAGGGCCAGAGGCTCGAAGCGTTGATCGAAGCCGGACGCCGCGCCATGTCCGCGCATCTCGCGGCGCGACAGCTCTAGCGAAAACGCCTGGCAGCAGCGGTCTCTCGCCGTCCCCGCTGAGAGACCGCGCCGTCAGCTCTGGAGGACGGTCCGTGGAGCATATCCCTTCTGGAGAGCGTATGGTTTCCTCCTTGCATGGAGGGTCTGGAACAAGTCGAATCTTTTACTTTGGGAGGGATCTGATCGTGAAAACCCTGCTCTCCTGCACCCTGCTGCCGTTGCTGCTGGCCTCGTCGACGCCGGCCGTCGCCGCCAAGCCGCCCGCGGACCCTGCTCCGCCTCCCTTTGGCGAAGTGGTCGAGGTCAACCTGATCACCATCGAGGTGAGGGCGACCGACCGCACCGGCCAGCCGATCGCCGGCCTCGACCGCCGCGATTTCCAGTTCTTCGAGGACGGCAAGCCCGTCGAGATCACCCACTTTGCGTCGATCGAGCCGGCGGCGGCCAACTCGCCGGCTCCCGCTGCCCCGGCCGCTCCCCGCGAGGCGGTCGCGCCGCCTTCTCCACGCCGGCCGAAGGGGGCACCCATCTCCTCGTCTACGTCGACGACCAGCACCTCCCGGCCGGCGCACCGCGCCCGCGTGCTGCGCCAGGTGGGCGATTTCGCCAACGCCCATCTGCTGCGCTGCCCGCCGACCGCGTTTCGGTGGTGTCCGACGATCTCGGGTTGAAGCTGCGGCTGCCGTTCTCCACCGACCGTGCGGCCCTCGGGCGGGTGCTGGCGGAGATCGAAGCGACGCCGGCGGCAGGCGCTGGACGCCGAGACCGCCCGCCGCAGCGCGTTCGAGTCCATGATGAACGAGCAGGAGGTCCACGCAAAGCAGGGCGGCTACTGCGGTTCCAGCGTGGCGGCGCACGTGCGCGACTACGCCAAGGCGATGCGCGCCGACGCGCTGCGGACCCTCGGCCGGCTCCGCTTCGTCGTCAACTCGCTCGCCGGCGTGACCGGACGCAAGGCCCTGCTCCTCGTCACCGATGGGATTCCCCTCAACCCGGGCGAAGAGCTGGCCCAGGCCTTTTTTGGGCTGTGCGGCGGCGGCGCGGCGCGGGAAGGCGTGTACATCCGCGACCAGCTCTCTCCTGTCGACTCGCTGGGCTACTCCAAGCCCGGCAACGTCAACGACGTTGCCCTCGACGTGCAGTCCTATTCGATCGACGGAGGAACTGCGGCGCTTGGCGGCCCACGCCAACGCTCAGGGGGTCAGCCTCTATACCCTGCAGGCGAGCGGCCTGCAGGCGGGCGGCGGCGCCAGCCTGGGGCCTGACGAGCGGCTGCTGGAGCTGCAGGCGGTGAGCTCGACGCTCGCCAGCAACCTGAAGCAACCGCTGGTCTTCCTCGCCAGCGAAACAGGCGGCCGCGCGCTGCTCGACGGCAACGACTACAGCGCCGACCTCGTCCGCATGCGCCAGGGAGGAGCTCGCGACCTACTACAGCCTCGGCTTTGCCCCCACGCACCAGGGCGACGGCAAGGAGCACCGCATCGAGGTGCGGCTGTCGCGCCCCGGCGCGCGGCTCGACTACCGTCGCAACTACCGCGACAAGCCGCCGATCGAGCAGACGATCGACCGCACGCTGGCGGCGCTGATGCACGGCTTCGCCGACAACCCGTTGGACGTCGGCCTCGAGTCCGGCGATGGCACCGACGCTGGCGACGGCATGGTCGCCATGCAGTCTGCACCTGCACATCCCGCTCTTCCGCCTCTCCCTGGTGCCCAGCGGCGAGGCTTTCGCCGGCAAGCTGCGGCTGCTGGTGGTGACCAGCCCCGCAGGGGGTGAGCCGTCGCCGGTGCGGCAGGTCGAAGTGCCGGTGACGGTGCCACGCCAGAAGATGCTCATCGCCTACGGGCAGTACTTCCTCTACGACCTGACCTTGCGCCTTTTCCCCCGGCCAGCAAAGGGTGGCCGTGGCGGTACGCGACGAGGTGCAGCGCCCTCGCCTCGTACCTGGCGCAGGACATCGACGTGGCAGCGGCAGGGGAGGCCAGTTATGACTTCGCGCAGCTCGCGCCGCGCGAGATCGCCGGCTTGATCGAGGCCTGTCAGGGCAATCTCTGCGCCCGCCCAGAAAAGAGAGAGGGTTGAGCCCAGCCGTTGGGAAGAGCTTCGGCGGAAGGACTGTTATTCAGGCTGCCATGAGACGTCTGAAGCACTCCGCCGCCCTCGCTTTCCTCCCTCTGCTCGTCCTCGCCGGAGCCTGCGTGACGATGCCCCCTCCTCGACCCGCGCTATTACGAGCTGCTCTCGCAGCCGCCGCCAGAGTCGCTACCAATCCCGGTGGTGGGTGTGGCCAAGGGACGGTTGTGGGACAGCTACGGCGATCCGCGCAACGGCGGGCGGCAGCATGAGGGAATCAACATGTTAGCGAAGCGGAACGCGCCGGTCCTGTCGGCGACGGAAGGGTATATCTCCGGCCTGGGAACGAACGGGTTCCGGAGAACGTGGCGGATACGGTCAACGGGCCAGCCGGATGGCAGCACTGCTTCGCACACCTGGAAAGTTGGGGTGATGTGCGCCAAGGGCAGTGGGTCGAGGCCGGCACGGTGATCGGCTACGTCGGAAACTCCGGCAATGCCGCAGCCCGCCGTCGCCGCACCTCCACTACGGCATCTACCCGCCGTCGGGCGGCACTCTGAACCCGTATCCCTTGCTCGCAGCAGGTCCGGCCCGGCCCTCTTCGGCTGCAGGGTCCTAGATGTAACACCCCACGAACGTACATGCCCGGTGCTCACGGTTTCGAGCCTCCTCGCCAGGGCGAGTGAGTCGTCGTCCCAGGTGTCACGGGGCTCCGCGGCTGAGCGTGCGAACAGCCACAGCCGGATGCGCTCGTCGTCGACTTCGAGGAGGTCGGCGAAGCGGCGTATCGTTGCAGCCGGATCTGCGCGCATCCGCGCTTCGCAGTTGAGGAGATGTTGGGTTGCGTCATACGCAGATACCCCAACGAAAGGTTTGGGGTCGATGACGAGCCATGGCTCTCGCTGCGCTTGCAGGACGTTGCCCGCGTGCAGATCGGTGGCAAGCAACACGTCGTCGGGTGACGTACGCGGCAGCTCCTCGAAGAGGCGGAGGCCTTCCTGGACCAGCCCCGCATCTGGCCATCTGGCAAAGTCCGCGATCGTCTCGTTCGCCCAGTGAGCGATCATGGCAGAGAGAGGACGGAAGGGGTATGGCGCTGCCGGCATGCGCCAGAGACGGCGGAGGAGACCCGCAAGGATCACATCCTGTTCAGGCTCCGGCAGATGGCGGAGCGCCGTTCCAGGCTCGCAACGCTCGAGCAGCATCGCGTTGAGATCGTCATCGGCTTCGAGCAGGCGCACCGTTGGACCAGCTTCCCAGAAACGCAGGGCCTGGATCTCGTGCTCTCCTTCCATGTGCGGCATTCCAAGCTTGAGAACGGCGCGGGTCCCGTCTCTGCGCACGGCGGGCGCGACCCAAGCGCAGCTCACCTCGTTACCGTCGAAAGGGGCGCCCAGCGACAACGACCACCTGTCTTGCAGCTCGCGGATGGTGTTAGGCAGCAGTTCGAGCCAGGTGCGGCGCTCAGGCGTTCGGCGGCACGTGGCGGCAAGCTGCTCAGGGATGATCAGCGTCACGTGTCTCCCAAATGCCTACATTCTTGGAAAATTACAGGAGTCTGCATCAAGCCCTGGTCCCTGAGCACGCCACCGTTGGGCTACGGAGATCCGCGCAGCGGCGGGCGGCAGCATGAGGGGATCGACATCTTCGCGAAGTAGAACACGCCGGTCCTGTCGGCGACGGAAGGGTATGTCTCCGGCCTGGGGACGAATGGGCTGGGGGGCATCACGGTATGGGCGTCCGGGCCGGCCGGATGGCGGCACTACTACGCGCACCTGGAACGCTGGGGTGATGTGCGCCAAGGGCAGTGGGTCGAGGCCGGCACGGTGATCGGCTACGTCGGAAACTCCGGCAATGCGCAACCACGTTGCCTCACTTCCACTACGGCATCTACCCGCCGTCGGGCGGCACTCTCAACCCGTATTCCCTGCTCGCAGCAGGCCCCGGCCCGGCCCTGGCCCGCCAACCGAAAGCCGAGCCGCCCGCCGAAGCCGAGGAACAGGGCCTCCGCGTCCGGGGCACCGGCACGAGGTGCCGCTGGCCTCCCCTTCAAGATCTTCCTCTGCGCCGGGAGTGGGCGAGAACCACGCGGGCCTTCGCCAAGTGGCTTGGAAGAACGAGCGGCCGGCCTCCTATACTTCATGCAAGCTCATGGCACGCGCTCAGTCCCGGCAGCCTTGGGCGCCTGGAGTGAACCCGCAGATTGTGGCTTCCGGATGCTTCTCTGTCCAACCGCGCAAGAAGTCCCTGGCCGCGGTCATGGTGACATTCGTTACATCCAAGTCGTTGTCATTGATACCCGCCACGACACGCGGACCAGTAGGGTCTGTCGCAGACTGAAGGAGATACGCCGGGCCACCGCTATCTCCTCCGCAGAGGAAAGCTCCTTGGCCGATTCTGATGTCGTCGTCGGCAAAGGATATGATCTTAGTGGCTCCCGTGCGGAAGGGGCCACTACTCCCAGGAGAGCCATCACAACCGAAACCTGCCAAGAGCAGTTGGCCGCCAACACTTGGAGCGTTCTTACTGTTGAGGCGTTCAGCCAGTATATTCTCGATTTTTGAATTCAAGAGGCAGACGGCAAGGTCGAGGTCGAGCGCAACGGTACAGAATGCCTCACGCGCTGCTTGGCCCGCCGTGCTGGTAAACCGCGCAATTCCCTTCCCGCAGGAGTCCACACAGTGAGCCGCCGTAAGCAGAGCTTGAGGGCCTACCAGCACTGAAGTGCAAGACTCGCCGTTCCCTGATCCGAAAGAGCCAATCGCCGGGAAGTCCGCCAACACGGCCGATCCTCCATTAACGATACTGAACGCCGGCTCGCTACGCGCTGCCAACGCCATCGCTACAGCGACCACCCAGAATCTCTCTCTTTTCATAGAAGCCTCGCTTGAATTAGGGTCCGCCACCGGAACAGCCACCGCAGGCACAGCCGCCAGCGGTTACATCGCCATTGAGCGCATCGCTTCGGTAAGGGATCCGCCTGTCTGGTGTCTCGGCACTGAGATTGTACTGGAGGTCCCAGTCGAAGTCGACGTTCTCGCTCTGACAGCCCTCCTCGTCTCCCTCTTTGTCCGATTCGGTCAGGATCATATCGAGTTCCCGGTTCTTGACCCAGACTTCCAGGTCCTTTCCGTCCAAAGGACGTAATATGAAGGCAGGAGGGTTGACTCTTGGGAGGTCGTTGGGAAAGTTAGTTGGATCGATCATCACCGACGCGCTGCCAGGCACATCGAAGGTGACTCTGAGATCGAGATTGATCGGCTTCCCGTTCCGGGCGAGTTTTGGCTCAAAAGATCTTTCTCGGGACTCTCCGTAGTCCTGAGCACCTGCAGGATCGAGCGCTCCCGCGGGAGTGAGAACGCCCAGGAGAGTGTGGTTTCTCCGCGCTTGCTCGGACGCTCGGACCCCACCTCGCCATGTGCGAGATCAAGCACGCGGGCGATGCAGTTGGTACCGAATGCTATTGCATCGGGGTGAATCCGGGCTGAGCCCGGCGAGATATCTTCCATTCTTGGGAGTTTAAGGAAGCTTTTCGGAGAATCGGCCCTTTCGTTGAAAGTCAATCCAGGAGAAAAGATACCGTCGTTGAGCCCGATCTTGATATCGTGCCGCTCCAGCAGAAAGATGCCGACTTCGTCTTTGTTGCGCTTGTTGACCGTGACAAAATTCCGGAGACGCTCAATGGTAGTGTTGCGCCAGTCTTTGAGTCGGAACTCGATCGCCGCGCGATGATCGCGGAGGGGCTCTCCAGTGCTGCTCCTTCGCGGGGAGCGTGCGTCCACCAGCAGAACACTCAAGCGCTTGTTCTGTCTGTCCGGCACGCAACGGAATAGACCTTTGAAGATCAGGTGGAATTTGTAAGGCGGGATTTCGCTCAAGGCGAGCCTCCTTTCAAACGGTCGTGAACGGTTCGTTCAAGTCAGGCCGGAGCCAAAGGCCGGCCTCAGCTCTTAACGCTGACATCTCGTCCTTCGCTAGACTTGGACGGACCTGAGGCGAGAATTCGCAGCCGGATTCCTATCCGCCCACGAGCACGAAGGCGCCCCACACACGCGGAGACGCGAGGTCGGCATTGCCGTTGTGCAAGAACTCGAGCTTAGTAGCGTGGAGAGCGGTTGTGGCGTCCGCCCCTTTGGCAACGCGGCGATGGAAGGCGGCAAAGAAGAGGCGGGTTGCGGCGTCATCGACCCGCCATTGGCTCCCGATGACCTGAAGTACGCCGGCCGCCAGGAAGGGACCTGCGAGGGTCGCCGCCGTTCCGAGCGCCGGATTGGTGGGCTCTGCCGTGCCGCAGGCCGAGAGCACTACCAGCTTCAGATCGGGAAACGTCCGATCATAGAGCTCGTAGGCGTAGACCTCGGTGTGTTCAGCTGGCGTGTCAGCCAGTACCAGCTTGGACGCGAAGGGTCGCTCTACATCTGGCACGGCGTGCCCCGAGAAGTGAAGGACCTGGTTACGGCTCAACGCCGCAAGGAACTCCTCCTTACTCGGGTTCGCAAGCAAACTCCCGCGAGGATAGGCAGCCGCGATCGAGTGGGCCTCCGCAACCGCCCCAGGCAGAGACACGTACCGGTTGCCGCCGTTCTCGGCACCTGTCGCGGCGAGGGTGAGCGCGAGGGGAGCCTTCCGGTCGCGGCTCAGCTTCTCCCGCAGGCGAACGTGGAGTGAGGCACTTGGCGCGTAGGAGACCATCCGGCCCTGAATGAGAAAGCGTCCCGTCTGCCGATCGACGAGTGCCTCGAAGGGAACTCGAAAGAGTTCTTTGTCAGGGACCACGACTAGATGTGAAATGCCGCGGAGCTCCTTCGTAACGGGTCGCACCAGAAGGTCGTACAGTTCGCGGCTGACAGAGGAGTTACGCTCTCTGTTGAGGCCGCGGTCGAGCTCGAGAATCAGATCGGCCATGTCTCGACGCTTCACCCTCTGCGCCACCATCGTGATGTCGGCTCGAGTGATAACCCACGACAGTAAATGGTCGTCGAGAAGAGCAAACTCCAGAATCGCGACGTCCTGCGGCAGTCTTCCCTGAAGAGTGCGGGGATCGAAGCCAGTCCCCGGCGCAATTCCAAGCTTGAAGGACAACTCCAGCGAGGTTCTCGTCCAGGCGTCCAGGAGCGCGCGATAGCGCCCCCTCTCGCAGTACTCCAGGGCAAGAATCTGCCGGCCGGGCTGGGCGGCCTGGAGCTCAATCATCTTGTCAAAGGCCGACGCTGCCTGGTCGAGGAGGGAAAGGCGGAAGACGTCCTGGAGGATCTCATCGGCGGACTCCTCGTAGATGTGGATCTGACGACTGAGGTCCCGTTCTGCAAGCTTCAGCTCGCCGAGACGGAGAAAGGCCCGGGCGCGGGATCCATATGCCTGAGGAAGGAGGTAGGAGTACTTAGTCAGCTTGTACTGGCCGATCGTTTGATCCAGCAGGGAGATCGCACGGCGAGGATCGGATTCGACGTGGATCTCGGCCTTGACGAGGTTGAGGTCCGCGGCGGAACGCTTTCGCAGGTTCGGATCATCAAGATCTTTTGCCGCGCGACGCGCCTGTTCGAGGTCGGCCTGGGCTCCTTGCAGATCGCCCAGGGCATACCGCAGGCTAGCGCGGTGCATGAATGCGTAATGAAGAATCTGGGCGCTCTCAGTGCGGTGGGCGACGTGGAGGTGTTCCTCGGCGAAGGCAAGCCCTACGCGGTTCAGACCCTGACGGCGCGCGTTGAGAATTGCTACTTCGAGTACTATATGGTGCTTGACCGGATCGAAAATCCGATTGACTTTCGCGAGGGCGTTGTAAAGATGTTGCCAGCTCTCCTCATAACGTCCCAGCTTGTTCAAGACCTCGCTAAGTAGAGCGTGCGTGGCCG
This sequence comes from uncultured Holophagales bacterium, assembly GCA_963842525.1. Taxonomy (GTDB): domain Bacteria; phylum Acidobacteriota; class Thermoanaerobaculia; order Multivoradales; family UBA5704; genus UBA5704. The sequence continues at coordinate 661,255 of CAWJGT010000001.1, read as the reverse complement.
CAAGGTTTTCATCCTCGCCGCTGGCACAAAAAATTTCCAGTGCCTGCCGGTAGAGCTTGTCCGAATCTTCCAGGCTATGTGTGGAAACGGCGGCTATCAGTCCCTTAACCCAGAGCACCCTTCCGGCCAGCACCGGATAATGCTCTCGATCGATACGCTCCCCCAAAGTTTTAAGTGAAGCCGATGCGCGGCTATAGTCACCCTGGTAATAAGCGATCAGGGCTAGATAGAAGTCCGCCCACAGCGAGTAAGGACTGTCGGAAAGAGTCCCGCGCGCTTGCCGAAAGTGATAGCGGGCTCGCTCGAGTTGCCAATGACGGTACAGATCCTCAAACCCGGTCGCCAGAGCGCTGTGACCGGCTCGTAGGAGTGCAAGCCGCCTCGGAGTATCTTTAGCGTCAGTGATGGCTGCAATCCCCTCGGTGAGCATCCGGTCGCCGTTGATCTCAGTCAGGGTGGTCCCGACCAAGCCCGCAATCCTCAGCGCCATGCCGGCAGCCTCTCCGTCCTTGGTGGCCCATTCTGTGAGCAGATCGTACTCCGCCCATTCGCGGCTGCGTTGACGGTGACGCGCGACGATTGCCTTCAGTTTCGAGCTCTCCCCGGCGCGGGCGGCTTTACGAATCTCCTCTGCCTCCGAGACCCACCTTTGCTGGTAGGTGCCGCTCGTGACTCGCGAAAGATGATCCCGCGCGTCCATTGCCCAGCCATCCGCAGGAGCTTGTCTTTAGATAGGTGGTCCAGGCGTGGTGGGCGGTGGTGACGAGGTTAAGCTGCGACAGGCCCAGCGCCCAATTGAAAAGCGCGCGGGGATCATCGGGACGACCCACGAGAACTTCCGAAGAAGCTTCAAGGCTCTCTAGGAGAAGATGCGGTCGATTGGAAACGCCGGCGAGGTGCAGGTAGACGGCGGAGAGATCGGTAAGCGCGTCCTGCTGCCTTCCAAAGGCCTTGAGCGCTAGGATCGTAGCCGTCGTGTTGCTCTCATCTGCTTCGATGAACAGAGGAAGCGCAGCCAAGGCGGCGCTACGTTCCTGCAATGGCCTTCTATCGAGGCGGCGGGCGAGATTAACGAGCTGGCGGTATCCGGAGGACGCTTGAGACGGAAGCGGCGAGCAGCGCCGAGTTGGAAGCTCGGTACGGATGAGCGCTTCGTATGAGCATCCAGCGCCAGCGGCCGCTTTCCGAGGCTCGGTAGCACAGGGTGCCCATCCGGTTTCGAGGATAAGCCGCGGCTCAATCGGACGAATATAACCTAATCGCCGGATCTCCTCGCGTACCCACTGAAGCTCGTCGGCCTCATTGCGGCCACAGCCGGCGAGCGGTATGAGGCCTGCCAGGAGCGCTATCAGACACCGGATGAAGTGGACCATGCAGCAAGAGCATAATACCCGGGTTGACCTCTCGCCTCATTTCTTCGGTCCAAGGCGCCTCAGTCGCCCGCAAGGGACAGCCGGAATGCGGCCATCTCCTCGCCGTTGCGAACCATCAGGAGGTCGCCGACCAGCACAGGATGGTTCCAGGCCTTGCCCTCGATCGCCAGGAGCCGCGCGAGCTCCGTGTGCTGGTCGGGAAGGGGCGCCGCCAGGCACACTTAACCGCCGACCGGTAGGCTCACCGGTCCTCATCGAGGCCACTTGCCGAAGCCTGTAACCCGGAACGGGATCAGGCCGTAGTGAACGCATGGGTTGCCTGGCATGAGGAGGCTCGCGTGAGAAGAGCGCTTGCAGTCTTCGGACTGCTCATCGTCGGATGCTCCACGGCAACTTCGGACCCCAAGGTGCGGCGCGGCCTGACCGACAAGCTGACGCCCTGCCGCGTGCCGGACGTGGACGAGGAGGTCCTGTGCGGCCGGTATGAGGCCTATGAGAATCGCGCCGCCGGAACGGGAAGGAAGATCGGTCTCAAGATTGTGGTTCTGCCGGCGAAGACACCGGATGCGGCGCCCGATCCGCTGGTCTTTCTCGCCGGCGGCGGCGTCGCGCCGGCCACCCGGTACGCCCGTTACTTCAGCCAAGCGTTTCCCGATCTGCGGCTGCGCCGTGACATCCTGCTGATCGATCAGCGGGGGAGCGGGGATTCCAATCCGTTGGACTGCGAGCTGCCTACGGATCCCGCGAATGCGGAGTATCGGGACGAGGCCCGCTTCCTGGAGGCGGTCCGCCGTTGCCGCAAGGAGCTGGAGCGCAAGGCCGACCTGCGCTACTACACGACTCCTGTGGCGATGGACGACCTGGACGAGGTCCGCGACTGGCTCGGCTATCCGCGGCTCAATCTCTACGGCGCGTCGTATGGGACCCAGGCGGCGATGGTCTACCTGCGCCAGGATCCGGAACGCGTCCGGTCCGTCGTCCTGCAGGGCGTGCTCCCCTTCGACGTGCCGACGTGGCTCGAGATTCCCCGGTCCTCGCAGCAGGCGCTGGACCAGGCCTTCGCCGCTTGCGCCCGGCAGCCGCGTTGCCACGACGCCTTTCCGAACCTCGCCCAGGAATTCGGCACGCTTCTGAAACGCCTCGCCGAGAAGCCGGTCAAGGTCAAAGTGAGCAAGCCGGAGACCAGCCTGGAGGTGGAGGTTCCGATCGATGCCGAGATTCTGCGCGGCTTTGCTTTCAGTACGTTGTATTCAGCGGAGAGAATCCGCGACCTGCCCCTGCTGATCCACCTCGCCCATGCAGGCGAGTATCCATCGCTCGCCCGCAGGTTGACGCCCAGTGGAGAGAGCGGGATTCCGAAAGGCATCTATCTCTCGATCGTTTGCAGCGAGGAGATCCCGCAATTTGACGCGGCCGATCTGCCGGCGGCAACGGCTGGTACTTTCATGGGCGAATTCCGTCTCGGCCGGGAGGTCCTCGCTTGCGGGGAGTGGACGCGCGGCTGGCTGCCGAAAGACTTCCGAGCGCCGGTCCAGTCCAAAGCTCCTGCCTTGATCCTGTCTGGAGCCCTGGATCATGTGACCCCGCCGCGCTATGGTGAGAGAGTGGCGCAGTCCCTGACCAACGCGCGCCATCTCGTCCTGCCCAACCGGGGACACAACGATACGGACCCGTGCGTCTCGGAGATCATCCAGGCCTTCGTCACCGCCGGCGGCCTGGAAGGTCTGGATGCGAGCTGTCTCGCGAAAACAAAGGATCTGTCCTTCGCGCTCCGCGCCGACGATCTGGTGAACTGAGGGCTGCGCGGCGCCTCGCCTGGATTACCCCTCAGCTTCATTTAAGGCGCGGCGAAGATTCCGAATGTTACACCGCAGCCATGCTGGGCCGGTGTCCGGGACGCTGAATCAAAATCCGAGGCTGTACTTCTCGAGGCGTGAGTAGAGCTGGGCGCGGGTGAGGCCCAGGAGCCGCGCGGCCTTGGACTTGTTGCCGCGTGCGTCCCGCAGGGCCCGCTCGATGAAGCTGCGCTCGATCTCTTCCAGATCCACTCCGCCGGCGGGGAAGGGCGCGTCGGGGTCGAGCGAGCCGTTGCCCGCAGCCGGGCGTGCCGCCTCGTGTCGGCCCACCGCAGCCGGCAGGTGCTCGCGCGTGATCAGTCCGCCGTCGCAGAGCAGGATCGCCCTTTCGATGGCATTGCGCAGCTCGCGGACGTTGCCTGGCCAGGGATAGGCGAGCAGCCACTCGCGGGCGTCGCGCGAGATCCCGGCGGCGGGCCGGCCCATGGTCCTCCCCAGGTCTTCGAGAAAACAGTCGGCGAGCAGGAGGACGTCCTGGCGGCGCTCGCGCAGGGCCGGGACGTGGATTCCGAAGACGTTCAAGCGGTAGTAGAGGTCCTCGCGGAACTGCTGGCGGGCGATCGCCTGGCCGAGGTCGCGGTTGGTGGCGGCGATGACCCGTACGTCGGCGCGTAGCGTGCGCGTCCCTCCCAGGCGCTGGAACTCCCGCTCCTGGAGGACGCGCAGGAGCTTGGCCTGCACGAGCGGGCTCATCTCGGCGATCTCGTCGAGGAAGAGGGTGCCGCCCGCGGCCTGCTCGAGGCGGCCGATCTTGGTGGCGATGGCGCCGGTGAAGGCCCCTTTCTCGTGGCCGAAGAGCTCCGATTCGAGCAGATGCTCGGGCAGCGCCGCGCAGTTGATCGCCACCAGGGGCTTGCTGGCGCGCGGCGAGCCCTGGTGGAGCAGGTGGGCGACGACCTCCTTGCCGGTCCCTGACTCCCCGGTGATGAGCACCGTCGTCTCCGAGGGAGCCACGCGGCCGGCCTGGAGCAGAACCGCCTTCCAGGACGACGAGGCACCGACGACCCTACCGCGCCCGCGCGTCTCCAACTCGCGCGCGAGCGTCTCGACGGTCGCCTCCAGCCGCTCGGCGCGCTCGCGCGCTTCGGCGGCGATGCGGGCCTCTTCGGCGAGCTTCTGGTGGGAGAGCATGAGCGCGATGCGGTCGGCCACGCGGCCGGCAACCTCGACGTCGCCGCTGCCGTAGAGCGCGGGCTCGCGATGGAAGAAGCCGAGGCTTCCCCGCGCCTCGCCCGCCAGCCACACCGGGACGCGCAGCCAGGACCGCATGCCCGAGGCCACCATGAGGCGCTCGCGCTCGGTCGACGGGGACGACCTCCGCCTGGATGTCGCGCATGAGCTCGAAGTCCTGCGCGCGGCGCGCTGTCTCCTCGTCGGTGAGCGCGATCGGCTCGCCGGGGACCGCGATGTCGGCTTCCCCCGCGGAGGCGACGATGCGGATCGAACGAGCGCGCAAGTCGAGCTCGGTCAGGACCAGCAGGTCGTGCGGCAGGAGGGGCTGCACGGCTGCCGAGAGCCGCGCGAACACTTCCCGGATGTCGAGCGACTCGGCGAGCGCTGCCATCAGCGTCTCGAGCAGGTCGAGGCGCTCCCGCCGGCCGCGCTCGGCGTCCCAGATGCGCCAATGCTCGACCGCCGAGCCCAGAAGCGCCGCGATCGGCCGCAGGAGCTCCTGGTGCTCATCGTTGAAGGCATTGGGGCGATGGGCGCTCAACCACACGCCGCCGCTCCAGCCCTCGGCCATGCGGAAGGGCGCCCACAGGGCCGACCGGACGCCCTTTTCGATCAGGAACGCGTCCATGGGGAACTTCGGGTCCAGCTCGACCAGGCCGTCGTCCAGCCGCTGGATGGGGCCCGGCCGCGGGCGCATGCGCGGAGACCAGGAGGCCAGGGGCTCCGGCTCGGAGCACTCCGCCTCATGCTCGTCGCACGGCACGGTCGTCGCGTGGAGCACCGCCGAGCGGCCATCGAGGATCCGCACGACTCCCATGTTGTCGAAGGGGATGAGCCGGTGGACCGCGGTCCCTACCCGGTCGAAGACCTCTTGCAGCTCCAGGGTCTCCGCTGCAGTCTCGGCCACCTCGGCGAGCACGCTGGCCAGAGATGGCTTGTCGACGGCAGCGGGACTCTCCGGCACATGCTCCAGGACGGCGCTCATGCCGCCAAGCCTAACACTCCGGTGTCCGATTGAGAGGAGCGGCTCAGGCGGCGAGCCGCTGCTCGGTGCCGGCGTCGAACAGGTGGATGGCGCCGACTTCGATGACCAGCGGGACGTCGGCCCCGATCTCCGGCGAGCGGTGCGGATCGGTCTTGGCCACGATCAGGTCGTCGCCGACCCGGCCGTGGACGATGACCTCGTGGCCGAGCGGCTCGACGAACTCGACCCGCGCCGTGATCGGCAGGGGTGTCAGGGTCTGTCCGGAGCCCTCGCGCGCCGTCTCGCGGATGTTCTCCGGGCGGATGCCGAGCACCACCTTGCGCCCATCGCCGCGGTCATTTCCGGCGGTCACCGTGCGAAGAGCCTCGGGCACGGGCAGCCGGAAGCCCGACGCGACCACGGTCGCCCCGCCGTCGGCCAGGGTCGCGGGGAAGAAATTCATCGGCGGCGTGCCGATGAAGCTGGCGACGAACAGGTTGGCCGGCCGCTCGTAGACCTCGAGCGGTGTGCCGACCTGCTGGAGCTTGCCCGAGCGCATCACCGCGATGCGGCTCCCCATGGTCATGGCCTCGATCTGGTCGTGGGTGACGTAGACCGTCGTGGTCTTCAGGGTTTTCTGGAGCTTGGAGATCTCGGCGCGCATCTGCACGCGCAGCTTGGCGTCGAGGTTCGACAGCGGCTCGTCGAAGAGGAAGACAGCGGGCTTGCGCACGATGGCGCGGCCCACCGCGACGCGCTGGCGCTGGCCGCCCGAGAGCTGGCGCGGCTTGCGGTCCAGGAATTCCGTGATGCCGAGGATCTCGGCCGCCTCGCGCACCCGCCGGTCCATCTCGTCGCGCGGCGTCTTGCGGATCTTCAAGCCGAACTGCAGGTTCTCCCGCACGGTCATGTGGGGGTAGAGCGCATAGCTCTGGAAGACCATTGCGATGTCGCGGTCTTTGGGCGGCACGTCGTTGACCACACGCCCGCCGATGACGATCTCGCCGCCCGAGATCTCCTCCAGGCCGGCGATCATGCGCAGGGCCGTCGACTTGCCGCAGCCGGACGGCCCGACCAGGACCATGAGCTCCTGATCGCGGATCTCCAGGTCCAGCTTCTCGATGACCGTGACCGTGCCGTAGTCCTTGCGGATGGAGCTCAGGATGACTTCTGCCATGACGTGTCCCCCTCTCAGCGCGCCGCAAACCACGGTTGGGCCAGGCTAACCGGCGGCCCGCTCGCGAGCCGCTTTCGTTGAGCGCCGGGAAGGGCCTGCGGCCGCGCGTGCCACTTCAAGAAGAGAGCGCAGAGCCTTGTTCACCGAAGCCGAGTCCGGAAAGGCCTTGGCGATGTCTGGCTCGAGGACAGCGATGTTGCTACCCTCCTTCAGGAGGCGTTTGAAATAGCGACCTCTTTCACCCTTTGAAAAGTCGAAGTCATACTCGGGACGCAGGTCATCGTCTTCTGCGGGGGTTGTGGGTTTCATAGCGCTTTCTCTCATGTGCGGTTGCGTGTCGTGCACTGATGATTCGAGCTGTCCCTTTACACTCGGCATGAGCTACAACGAGGAGTCTGTCGTGCGCGGAGTAACCAAAAGTGATGAGACGAAGCTCTCCGACAGAATGATCCGGATCCGGGAAAGTGGTGGCTAAAGAGTCGTAAAAGACCGAGACCGCCTCTTCGAACGACACGCCGTGCTTGCGATCGTTCTCTCTCGCCTTCTCTGGGTCCCATTCGAATCTCATTGGCGCATTCTACACGTCGCGTCCGGGAGACCCCTACGGCTCTTGGAGTTGAACGGCAGCGCCAGCCTCGGTGGGAGTCTACACCCGGCAACCCTGCCATGTCACCCCGAGGGCGCGGCGGCGGCATCCCGGGCCGGCCCGGGGGGAGACGAGGAGGAAGCAGGGGCTGCCTTCTTCGCTTCCAGCATTAGCCAAACGAATGGCAACAGCGCCAGCACTTGCAGCGCCGGCGCCTTCGCGCTGAGCGAGCTGCCCAGCGAGGACAGGTAGTACGCGTAGACTCTCATGCCGACGGCCAGAGCGAGCGCGACGGCGCCCACAACCCTTATCGGTCCACGGCTCACCATGAGCAGCACCGCGATACACCATACGAGAAACAGATCGCCCGCCAACGACTCCATCCGTTGGCCCAGGACTTGATACGCCAGATGAATCAGCGCATCATTTTGCGTCCATAGACTCACACCCTGCAGCAGGAAGGTGACGGCCAGGAACACCGCGGACGTGGATCCTGTCCAGGCGATCCATCGGGGCGTCCGAAAATCGAACGCTGCGGGTACCATGAGTGCCGCTCCCAATGCGAGCATCAGATGAATTGCGATCTCGCCGCCTCGGCCCTCCACCATCCCTTCGCAAAGCGCCGCGATCGGGAGTGCCGAGAGGAAGACGATAGCCGCCGCCAAGCCTAGTGGAGACTTCATGTGTACCGGGCGCCGCCGCCGCGAATTGGGAGCGTCCGCTCGAACGAATGGTTAGGCGCCACCACGGCTCGGCTGACCATTCCGCAACTGAACGAGATCCCAGAGATTGCCATATAGATCCTCGAACACAGCCACTGTTCCGTACGGTTGCTCTGCCGGGTCCCTGACGAAGCGGACGCCCCGGGATCGATAGGTATTGAAATCGCGCCAGAAGTCGTCGGTGTAGAGGAACAGGAAGACTCGACCACCGGTCTGTCTGCCAATCCGCGACGCCTGGTCCTCCCCAACGGCGCGCCCGAGAACCAGCCCGGCTCCCGTTGAGCCAGGAGGCGCAACGACGACCCACCTCTTGTTCTGCTCTGGGACGAAAGAGTCTTCCACGAGAGTGAACCCAAGCGTCTTGACGTAGAAGTCAAGAGCCTCGTCGTACTCGCGGACGACCACCGTGACCAGCCCTATCGCTTGATTCATTGGTCTCTATTGGAGTCTACACCCAGCAGCACTGCCATGTCATCCCGCGTCACCAGGGGGCGCCCGCCCGGACCAGGGTTGAGCCCCATGGCACGGATCGTGTTACTTTGAGCCTGGGACTCCTGCGGGGCAACGGGCAGCCCGCGCCGAGTCGGAAGGAGGTGCCGTATATGCCCACACATATCGGACTGATGGGCCTGGGACGGGTGGGGAGGAACATCTTCCGCATCCTCTACAACAGCAGCGACCCGCGGATCGAGGCGATCAGCGACATCGCAGACCATGCCGCGCTGGCCTACCTGCTCCGCTTCGACACGATCCTCGGCCGGTTCCCGGACGAGCTGAGCCTGCGCGACGGCCACCTCTACGTGGCAGGGCGCCAGATCAAGATGCTGTCGGGCGAAAAGCCGGGCGACGTGCCCTGGGGCGAGCTGGGGGTGGACACGGTGATCGAGGCGACCTCGCGGTTCCGCACCCGCGCCGAGCTCGAAAAGCACCTGGCGGCCGGGGCCAAGCGGGTCATCCTCTGCTCGCAGCCCGTGGATCCGCCGGACATCACCGTGGTCATGGGGGTCAACGACGACCAGCTCCGGCCCGAGCACCGGATCATCTCGAACGCCTCGAACACGGCCCACTGCGCGGCGCCGGTGCTCAAGATCCTCGACGACGCCTTCGGCATCCACCGCGGCTACCTGACGACCGTCCACGCCTACACCAACCAGCAGCGGCTGGCCGACGTGCCCGCCGAGGACCCGCGGCGCGGCCGGGCGGCGGCGGAGAACATCATCCCGCAGGAGACCAACTCGGCCGAGGTCGTCATGGGCCTGCTGCCGCAGCTCCGCGGCAAGCTCACCGGCCTCGCCATGAACGTGCCGGTGGCCAACGGCTCGGTGGTCGACCTGGTCTGCTGGCACGACCGGCCGGTGACCGTCGAGTCGATCAACGAGGTGGTGCGGACCGCCGCGGCCAGCAGCCGCTGGAAAGGGATCGTCGAGTACGAGGACGACCCGATCGTCTCGTCGGACATCATCCGCAGCGTGGCGTCGAGCACCTTCGACAGCCTGGCCACCATGGTGCTGGGCGAGAAGGTCTCGAAGACCCTGTCCTGGTTCGACAACGGCTGGGGCTACGCCCACCGGCTGGTGGACCTCATTCGGAAGCTCGAGGGGATCGACCACGCCGCGCAGAAAAAGGAGGTGGCGTAATGGCGATCCGGGTCGGCATCAACGGGTTCGGACGGATCGGGCGGAGCGTCTACCGCATCCTGTCCGAGCGCGACGACATCGAGGTCGTGTGCATCAACGACCTCTACGAGAACGAGCAGCTCGTCTATCTCCTCAAGTACGACACCGTGATGGGGGTCTTCGAAAAGGAAGTGACGAGCGACGACGACTTCATGTACGTCGGCGGCAAGAAGATCGCCATGACGGCCGAGAAGGACCCGGCGAAGATCCCCTGGGGCCAGCTCGGGGCCGACATCGTGATCGAATCGACCGGCGTCCATACCAAGCGCGAGGCGATCGCCAAGCACCTGGAGGGCGGCGCCAAGAAAGTGATCCTGACCGTGCCGCCCAAGGACGAGATCGACGCCATGATCGTGATGGGGGTCAACGACGACGAGCTCAAGCCCGAGCACAAGCTGGTCTCGAACGCCTCCTGCACGACCAACTGCCTGGCGCCGATCGCCAAGGTCCTGCACGAGAAGTTCGGCATCGAGGAGGGCTTCGTCACCACCGTCCACGCCTACACCAACGACCAGCGGCTGGCCGACGTGCCGCACAAGGACCTGCGGCGCAGCCGGGCGGCGGCCGAAAACATCATCCCGACGACCACGGGCGCGGCCCGCGCCGTGGGCAAGGTCCTGCCGGAGCTGAAAGGAAAGCTCGACGGCATGGCGATGCGCGTGCCCGTGCCCGACGGCTCGATCGTCGACCTGGTCTGCCGGCTGCGCGAGAAACCCGACGCCGCGGCGATCAATGCCGCCATCCGTGAAGCCGCCGAGGGGCCGCTCGCCAGGATCATCGAGTACAGCGAGGTCCCGTACGTGTCGACCGACATCATCGGCAACCCGCATTCGTCAGTCTTCGACGCCCTCTCGACCAGCGCCGCAGGCGACGGCTATGCCAAGGTCATCGCCTGGTACGACAACGAATGGGGCTATTCGAACCGGGTGGTCGATCTGATCGATCGCATGGCCGCGGTGGGAGGGATGTGAGCCCTCACCCCCCGGCCCCCTCTCCCATCCGCACTCCCGGCCCACCGGGAGAGGGGGAGGAAGAAGAACACTTCCACCGGGGAAGCCGGATTCGCAGGCGGCCGGGCTCCGCAGTGATGAGGGCGCCAGCCGCCAGATTTTCGCCGTGGATCGTGAGCACGTGAATGCAGATTGGAGCCTGCCGTAGAGCCGAGAGGTTGACGAGGCGGAGAATTCCGCAGTGAGGTTTTCCCTGAGCGATCGCCAGCTCTCCGAAGTCTTTGTCCAGGGTCACGAGGACCCTGGCTTCGCTGTACTCCCGCTCCAGGATCTCCTCATCTCCCGGATCCGCTCCGCGCGGACTATGCCGCCGCCGAGGCCGAACGCACCCGCCCACGCCGCGGCAAGAGGCTCGATGCGCTCGTCAGCGTATACGAGGCAGGCCTGGATGTCCTCCGGCTCAAGCCAGGAATATCCCTCCAGGATGATCTCTGGCGAGTCCCCGGCGGCCAGCATCCCGAGGACGTGCTCGACCGCGAGGCGCCGGCCACGGAGGATGGGCTTGCCGCCGAAGATCGCGGGATTTACTGTGATTCGCTCCAAAAGCCGTTGTTCTTCCATTGGGCTCACCTCCGGGCATGCTCCGGCCCCGCGCCATTGTATCGCTACAAAGGTAGCGTTACTGCCGGAGGGTCGTCCATGACCCGCCGCGTCGGCATCCTGACCGGAGGCGGCGACGTCCCCGGCCTCAACGCGGCGATCAAGACGTTCGTCTGGCGGATGCGCGATGCCGGTTACGAGGTGGTGGGGCTGCGCCGCGGCTGGGCGGCCCTGCTCCACATGGTCCCGTTCCGCGACGCTCCGGGCAACGACGAGTGGACCCTGCCGTTGACACGGGGCAACACGCGCACCATCGACCGCAGCGGCGGGACCATCCTCCACACCTCGCGGATCAATCCGGCCCTCACTCGGCCGGAAGCGGTCCCCGCGCACCTGCGGAGCAAGGCCCCGCCGCCGGGTCCGAACGGCCTGATCGACCTCACCGCCGCCGCTCTGGAGACCCTCGAGCACCTGCGCCTGGACGCCCTGGTCGCCATCGGCGGCGACGGCACGCTCTCCTTCGCGCGGCGTCTTCATACAGAAGGTGTCAAGATCATCGGCCTGCCGAAGACCATGGACAACGACGTCTTCGGCACCGACTACTGCATCGGCTTCTCGACCGCTGTCACCCGCGCCGTGAACTTCATCAACGACCTGCGTACCGCAGCCGGCTCGCACGAGCGCTACCTGGTCGTCGAGCTCTTCGGCCGCTACTCGGGCGAGACCTGCCTGCTCGCCTCCTACCTGGCGGGCGTCGACCGGGCGCTGATCGCCGAGGTCCCCTTCGACACCGAGGCGGTGGCCCGGATGTTGTCCGAGGACAAGCGTTCGAACCCCAGCAACTACGCCGTCGCCGCCATCTCGGAAGGGGCCCACCCTATCGGCATGCAGCCGTTCGAGGCGGGCGAGGCCGACGCCGTGGGCCACCGCGAGCTCGGCGGCGTCGGCCGCCACCTGCGCGAGGCCCTGCAGGGGACGACCGGGGACCGCGTCATCTACCAGCGCCTCGGATACCTGATGCGTTCGGGGCCGCCGGACTCCCTCGACCGGCTGGTGGCCAACAACTTCGCCACTCTCGCAGCCGACCTGATCCTGGCGGGCAAGACCGGAAGGCTGGTGTCCATCAATGCGGGCCGCTACAGCACACAGCCCATCGAGGTCACCGGCGAAGGGAAGAAGCAGGTCGACGTCGAGAAGTTCTACGACCGGGACGAATACCGTCCCAAGATCGTGGGCGTGATGGGTTTGCCCATGTTCCTCTCCTGAGGGAAATCCGCTGGAGCCGCTCGCGAACCCTCACCCTTCGGCCCCCTCTCCCATCGCCCCACCTGCCCCCGGGAGAGGGGGAGAAGGCATGGCGCTCGCCTTCGCGTGCCTGTTCCCCACGCTGGCAACCTGGCTCTATTTCGTGGCGTTGTCCGGCACGCCATGGACGACGCCGCTCTTCGCGGCCTGCAAGCTCGTCCAGTTCGCCTTTCCACTCCTCTGGATCCTCGGGATCGAGCGCCGGCCGCTGCGGTTTCTGAAAAAGCCGGCCCTGCCGGGGCTGTGGATCGGCCTGCTCTCGGGATTGGCCGTGCTGGCCTTCCTGCTTGCCGCCTGGAGGCCGCTCCTCGCGAGCAGCCCGGCGTTCGAACCGGGCACCGGCGGCGGTGGCACGGAAGATCGCCTCCTTCGGGATCGATACGGCAGGCGAATACTTCCTGCTCGCAATCTTCTACGCGCTTCTCCACTCACTCCTGGAGGAGTACTACTGGCGCTGGTTCGTCTTCGGCCGCCTCCGCCACCACCTCCCTGTCGCCGGCGCGGCAATCCTTTCCAGCCTGGCCTTCACCGCGCATCACGTCATCCTGGTCGGCCAGTTCCTCGGCGGCTACGGCCTCGCGACCTGGCTCCTCTCCCTGACCGTCACCTGTGCCGGCCTCATCTGGGCCTGGACCTATCACCGGAGCGGCTCGCTCTACGGCCCCTGGCTCAGCCACGGCCTCGCCGACGCAGGGCTGATGTGGATCGGCTATCAGCTCTGGCGGATGGTCGGGGGGCCGTAGTCGCCCGGGCATGAATGCCCGGGCTAGGAACAGCGCCCCATGAATGGGGCTTGCCGGGTTCACCCGGCGCTGGTTCCCTCCGCTCTCCCTATAGCATGCCATCCGTGCTACCATGTCACCATGATCCGCTCGTTCAAGGAGCAGGGCGCAGAGGACATTTTCTATGGCAGAAACACCAAGGAGGCCCGCCGCAGTTGCCCGCAGAGCCTCTACATTGACGAGCTAACCTAGGCAGCAAAAGAGGCATCTATGGTACGAGTTCCCACCCACCGCGAGCCTACCCATCCCGGAGAGATGCTCCTCGAGGAGTTTCTCAAGCCGATGTCCCTGTCCCAGAGGGATCTGGCCGAAGCCATCCACGTCCCCTACCAGCGTGTCAACGAGTTGGTGAACCGGAAGCGGGGAGTGACCCCGAGCACGGCGCTCCGCCTCGCCAAGTTCTTCGGCACCTCCGCGGCGTTCTGGCTGAACCTGCAGCTTCGCTGGGATCTGTATCACGCTGGCATCGCCGAGGCCGCCGACCTGAGGCGCATCAGAAGCCTCCAGGCCGCGCCCGCCGCCGTCAGTCACTGACGTCGCCGTCGCGTCACATTGGCGTGTCAGCGCTCGGCCCGTTTAGGGAGCGCTGGTCGCCTCTCTGCCCCCCAAACCGGTACCGCCACCATCACCGAGCGGGTCCGCAGCAACGGCTCCGCCAGCGCGCGCTCGCCGGTCACCTCGACCCGCGCCTCCGCCTCCTCGGGCGCAAGGCTGTTGTAGAGCAGCCGCCAGGCGGTGTCGTCGCTCAAGATGATGCGGCAGAGGGCTTCCTCAGCCTCCCCGCGGAAGAGCGTCCATCCTTGCGGCTCGCGCAGCAGGGACCACGTGTCGCCCGCCTCGCCGGTCACTTCGAAGACCACGGCGGCTCCCTCCTCGGCGGCCGTGTCGCGGTAGGCGTGCGGCAGGGCTCTCATGGAGACGTCGAGCATCGGGTGGAGCCACGCGCGGGAGACGAGGCCCGGCGCGCCCACGGCGTCGCGGATCTGGGCCTGGTGGTGCCAGTGCTCGGTGTATTCGCGCGCGACGTCGAACCAGGCCGGCGAGGCCTCTTCGCCAGCCCAGGCCACGGGGAGGGCCGGCGCGAATGGGTCGACCGAGGCCAGGACGGCCGCGAGCTGCGGGCCGACCAGCGCCAGGAGATCGATCAAGAGCCGCGGGCTGATGCGCCGCGCTGCCTCGACCCATTGGCCATTGAGGCTATCGAGGAAGCGGACCAGGTCCCCGTAGCTCTCGATGGGGCCGGGCGGAGCCGGTGCGTGATGGTCCCGGAGCCCGGAAAGCCTGCGGATCTGGACGTCCAGGAGATGGGCGGCCACGTCCTTGACGCACCACCTGCGCGCCGCGGTGGGGCGAGCCCAGTCGTCGTCCTGCAGGCCCCGCAGCAGCTCCAGGAGCTCGCAGTGCAGACCGGGGAAGAGATCGGCGACGAAGATGGGCTCGATGGGCTTCAACTCATCTGATGTCATATGGCACCAGAAGATAGGATAATAGAAAGGCACGGGACACAGATGTGAAGAAGCGAGGCGCAGTGGGAGGAGCCGACCTCATGCCCGATATGTCCGAGACAGCGACGCCACCATCCCCGGCTCCGGAGACCGCGCCGGCGCCCCCCCGCTCCCGTTCGATCCCGGTCCGGCGCCCGCCCTTCCGCCGGCTGCGGGTCTACGCCTTCGACCCCAGCCTTTCGGGGAAGCTGGAGTACTACGGGATCAACGAGATCACCGTGAAGGTCCCCTGGGAGGTCGACCCCGCGACGGGCAAGGATCTGCCGCGGCCCGGACCGGTCGGCGAATACGTGGAGGTCGTCGACATCGATCCGGCGAGCGGCTGCTTCTACGAGCCCGTCAATCTCAACGACCCGTACCTGCTGGCCCAGGACGGCCTCGCCTGCTCGGAAGGCAACCCGCAGTTCCACCAGCAGATGGTCTACGCCGTGGCCATGATGACCATCCGCAACTTCGAGAAGGCCCTGGGCCGCACCGTCTTCTGGGCGCCACGGCTCTACGAGGAGAACGACCAATACCAGGAGGAGTACGTGCCGCGCCTGCGGATCTACCCGCACGCGCTGCGCGAGGCGAACGCCTACTACAGCCCGCAGAAGAAGGCGCTGCTCTTCGGCTACTTCCCGGCCGGCACCTCCGACGTGCGCGACCATCTCCCCGGCGGCATGGTCTTCACCTGCCTGTCGCACGACATCATCGCCCACGAGACCACCCACGCCCTGCTCGACGGCCTGCACCGGCGGTTCAACGAGCCGAGCAACTCGGACGTGCTCGCCTTCCACGAGGCGTTCGCCGACATCGTGGCGCTCTTCCAGCACTTCTCCTTCCCCGAGGTGCTGTGCAACCAGATCGCCAAGACGCGTGGGGACCTGGGGACCGAGAACCTCCTCGGCCAGCTCGCCCAGGAGTTCGGCCAGGCCATGGGCGCCCGCGGCGCGCTGCGCGACGCCCTGGGCGGCTTCAACGACAAAACCGGCCGCTGGGAGCTGCGCGCAGCCCGACCCGGCCCGGCTCGCCGAGGCCGAGCCGCACGCCCGCGGCGCGCTCCTGGTCTCGGCGGTGTTCGACGCCTTCATCTCCATCTACCGGACGCGCACGGCCGACCTGCTGCGCATCGCGACCGGCGGCACCGGCGTCCTCCCCGAGGGGCACCTCCATCCGGACCTGGTCGACCGTCTCGCAGCCGAGGCGGCCAAGTCCGCGCAGCACATCCTCATGATGTGCCTCCGCGCCCTCGACTACTGCCCGCCGGTCGACCTGACCTTCGGCGACTACCTGCGCGGCCTGATCACTGCCGACCACGACCTGGTGCGCGACGACGACCGGGGCTACCGCATCGCGGTCGTCGAAGCCTTCCGCCGCCACGGCATCTACCCGCGGGACGTGCGCAGCCTGTCGGTGGACAGCCTGCTCTGGTCGGCGCCGTCGTCGGAGGACTTCACGCCGGTCTTCCTGGACTTCCTCAAGGAGCTGCCCGAGGACGCCCGCCGCTGGGACCTCCACAGCCACCGCGAGCAGACCTACAACCGGCTGGGCGAGCTGCGGGCCCTGCTCCATGGGAAAGTCATGGAGCAGCTCGACAAACCCGGCAGCGAGCTGATCAAAAAACCGCAGGTCCTCAAGGGGATGCGCGGCGGGGACGGCAGCACGTTCGAGATCCATTCGCTGCGCCCCTGCCGCCGGGTCGGCCCCGACGGCGACCTGCTGGTGGACCTGGTGATCGAGGTGACGCAGTGGCGGCCCGGTTATTTCGACCGCAACCTCCAGGCGCGGGTCGACCGCGGCGAGGAGGCGTCTCCGCCGCCGCCCGATTTCAAGTTCCGCGGCGGCGCCACCGTGATCGTCGACGCCGAGTCCTTCGAGGTGCGCTACTACATCTACAAGGACATCAACAACGAGCGCCGGATGGAGCGGCAGCGGGCCTTCCTCACGGGAGAAGGTGACACGTCGCTGCGCGCCCTCTATTTCGGCAGCCTGAGCCAGAGCGGGCTCAAGGAACCGTTCGCGTTCCTGCACCGCTCGGTGGAATAGGAGGAAGCCATGGCGCGCATGGAAGCTCCCGAATCCGGCGTCACCGTCCGCATGTACCGGCAGGGCCTGGGGGACTGTTTCCTGCTGGCCTTCGCAGGGACCACCGGAAAACCTTTCTATATGCTGATCGACTGCGGCGTGATCCTCGGCACCCCGGACCCGGGGACGATCATGACCGAGGTCGCCGAGGATATCCGCGAGGCGACCGGCGGCGACGTCCACCTCCTGGCGGTCACCCACGAGCATTGGGATCATGTCTCCGGCTTCCTCCAGGCGCGGACGGTGTTCGAAAAGCTCCGCATCCACAACCTCTGGTTCGCCTGGACCGAAGACCCCAAGGACGAGCTCGCCAACCGGCTGCGCGACCAGTTCCGCAAGGACGTGGACGGGCTGCGGCTCGCCCTCGCGCGTGCGGTCGACACCCAGGCCATGACCCACATCGACAACGTCCTGGGCTTCTTCGGCGACTCGCCGACGGCGCTGGCCGCCGCCGGGGGAGGCGACCTTGGCGGTGCTCTTGGAGCCGCGGGCCGGCTGAGCACCGGCGATGCGCTCCTGGCGTTGCGGGAGATGGCCAAGGCTGCCGGCACCGAGCCGGAGTACCGGCGGCCCGGAGAGGGTCCGCTCCCCTTGCCCAAGGCCAAGGGGATCCGCTCGGTCCCTGGCGTGCGTCTCTACATCCTCGGCCCACCGCACGACGAACGGACCCTGCGGCGCATCAATCCGACGGTCAAGGGCAAGGAGGTCTACTCCGAAGGTGTTGCGGTGACCGCCCGCACCGCCTTCCTCATGGCTGTGCAGGACGAGACCTCCATGTCGAACGTCGACCGGGAGCTGTGGAACCTGAGCTTCCCGTTCGACGAGCGGCTGCGGGTCCCCGCCAAGGACGCCAAGGACATGCCGTTCTTCCAGGACCATTACGGCTTCGAGGAGAAGCATCCTTCCAGGTGGCGGCGCATCGACGACGACTGGCTGGGCACCGCGGGAGAGATCGCGCTCCAGCTCGACAGCTACACCAACAACACCAGCCTGGCAATGGCCATCGAGATCACCGGGACGGGCAAGGTGCTGCTCTTCGTGGCCGACGCCCAGGTCGGCAACTGGCTCTCCTGGGACAACCTCACCTGGACCGTCAAGGAGGGCCGCCAGACCCGGGAGGTCAAGACCGCGGACCTGCTGGAGCGGACCGTCCTCTACAAGGTCGGCCACCACGGCAGCCACAACGCCACCGTCCGCGGCCTGGGAGACGAGCCGCGGGGCCTCGAGCTGATGACCCATCCCGATCTTGTCGCTCTTGTTCCGGTCGACCACGACATGGCGGTCAAGAAGCGCTGGAACAAGATGCCCTTCGACCCCCTCGTCAACCGCCTCAAGGAGAAGTGCGCCGGCCGTGTCTTCCGCATCGACGACCCCTTCCCCCGCGAGGAGCGTCCGGACGGCATGACCGCCGCCGCCTGGAAGCGCTTCCAGCAGGACTTCCACGAGACCGAGCTCTACATGGAGTACACAGTGCGGGAGTGAGGAGGTCTTGTGACGAGGTGGGTGGCACTTCTATCCCGCGGGGCCGTGCTACCATCCCGCCGATGGTCGAGATCGACGACATTTGCGAGCCGGAGTGGGCTGCCTGGTACCGGATGACACCCTGGGAGCGTTGGGAAGAGAGCGCCCGGCTCTGGCACCATTTTGTCGCGATGGGAGGCTCTCTTGATCCCGAGCCCGATCCGCAAAGCCCTTTCTACGATCCGCAGACATCAGGTCGCCCACCTGTTGATGGGCGGCCAGGCCTGCGTGTTGTACGGCGCAGCGGAGTTTAGTCGCGATCTCGACCTGGCCCTGCTGCCGGACCCCACCAATCTGGGCCGCCTCGAGACCGCCCTCGCGGAGCTGGACGCCGCGGTCATCGCCGTCCCACCCTTTGCGCTGCAACACCTGACGGAGGGCCTTGCCGTCCATTTTCGCTGTCAACAGCCGGAGGTCGCTGGACTGCGAATAGATGTCATGACGCATCTGCGCGGCGTCGCACCGTTCCCCGAGCTCTGGGCGCGGCGGACCACCTTCGCCTTCGAGGACGAGACGCTGGAAGTCATGGCTCTGCCAGACCTCGTGGCCGCCAAGAAAACCCAACGAGACAAAGACTGGCCGATGATCCGCCGGCTGGTCGACGTCAATTACCTGAGCCATCGGGCCGAGCCGACACCGGAACGGATCCTCTTCTGGCTCCGGGAGCTCCGGTCTCCAGAGCTTCTGGTGGAGGCGGCTCAGGCTCACGCCGATGCCGTGGCGGGGCTCGTTCGGGAAAGGCCCCTCCTCGCGCTGGCGACCTCCGAGAATCTCGCGAGCGGCGCTCTCGGCCAAGCCATGCGCAATGAGGAAGACGAAGAGCGGCGCTTGGACGCGGCGTACTGGAAGCCTCTGCGAGAGCAGATCGAACGCCTTCGCCGATCTGTTCGGGGAAAATCCTAGAGCTGGGGGACGCGCGTGAGTCGGTGTACCTGGACTGCATGCCGCGAGCATGCCAACATCATGCTATGGCAAACCTCCAAGTCAAGAATCTACCGGACGCCCTGCATCAACGCCTGCGGAATTATGCGCAGCAGCACAAGCGCACGATCAGCGACATCGCCCTGGCGGCCCTCGAACGCGAGATGGCTCGCTACGAATGGCACGAACGCCTCTCCCGACGGCCCGCCACCGACCTTGGGACCTCAGCAGCTTTGCTGCTGGAGCAGGAGCATGAGTGAGCCGCCCTTCCGCCCGGGCATGAATGCCCGGGCTAGAAACAGCGCCGGGTGAACCCGGCTTCAAGCCCCATTCATGGGGCGCTGTTGCTAGCCCGGCGATTCATCGCCGGGCTTCCCCCGCGCCATTTGTGCCTGCGTGTTGTGTGGCGCAGCGGAGTTTAGCGATCTCGAGGAGCCTCCTGCCGTGAAGGGGTGTCTCCCCTCATCTCCGAGAGATCCCCTTCCCAAAGGCCACTTCCAGCAAGCTCGAGAAGCCTGGGATACGGCGGTCCGCCCAGAGGGATTCCTTCCCGCATCCGCTTGAGCATCCGGTCGCGAGCCTCTGCCTGGGAGGACGGAGCGGGCGTCGGAGGAAGGAAGGTGACGATGACCCGTGCCTCCCTCAGGCCCGCCGGCCGCTCCAAAAGCTCCACTTCCCCGTCCTTATAGATACCCTCGACTGCGGTGAGCACCTTCGCTCCTTGGGCTCTTCGCCATTCGCTCTGCAAAACCGGCCAGCGGCTCGTCGTGGCACAGCGAATTCCGGATTCCGGTTACGGCCGACGAACACATGATAGTGCCGGTAGGGAACGTGCGCAATCCATGCCGCGGCGGAACCACGTTCCCCCCTCTCCCGGTCGGGGGGAGAGCGATGGGAGAGGGGGGCCAGGGGGGTGAGGCTCAGGGCTCCCGAAACCGAAGCGATGGGTCCATCCGAGCCTCCCGGAAGTACACCGCCAGATCGCGCACCAGCTCGGCCGTGACCTCCTGCCGGCGGGCGGCCTCCTGGAAGAGCTGGAGAGCGGCGATGGCTTCCCGGTGGACGTCCTGGGCCTCGAAGATCGGGAACATCTCCTCGGCGAGGCGGAGGATCTCGGCGTTCCGCTCCTGGCGGAGATAGACGAGGGCGAGGTCCAGCGACACCATCGCGGCGTCATAGCCGATCCCCAGGCCGAGGAAGCCGTCGCGGGCCTCGAGCAGGCTCCGCTCGGCCACCTCGGCCTCTCCCCGTCCCACCGCGATCTTGCCGCGCAGCCACACGAGCCGGAGCTGCGTCCACGGCTCCGGAAAGCGGCGATAGAGGTCCTCGTCCGTGTCGAGAGCATCGGCCGCCTCGTCGTACCGGCCGGACTCGATCAAATAGAGGGCCAGATTGTGCCGGCCGTTCAGGAACAGCCTCGGTTGGGTGTCCGCTGGGATCTCCTCGAGGGCCGTGCGGAGAACCGCGATGGCTTGATCCGGCATTCCTCGGTAGAAGAAGACATCGCCCACATTGAGAAGAACGCGAGCGGTCTCGATCGTGGCGCCGATCACCCGATACAGCATGGCGGATCGGGTCAGCAGCTCCTCGGCGCGGTCAAAGATCCTCTGGTCCTTCCGCAGGGACCCTTCCAGCTCGTCGATCCTGGCCAGGACCCCGGTCTCGGTCACTCCATGATGGGTGATGACATAGCGGGCATGCCCGAAAAGACGTTCGGCCTCCCGGAGAGCACCCGCCGCCCTGCGGGCATTGCCCATGCACGCCGCGGCGAGCGCGGTCAGGTCGAAAGAGTCAGGCGCCGCGGGCGAATGGTGGACGACGGTGCGAGCGAGCTCCGCCAGATGAAAGGACTCGGCCGGGTCTGCGGGGATCTGCCGCCGGCTCTCGTCAAGGAGGGCCGGACCAGGGCCATGCCGCGGAAACGGACCCTCGCGCGGCGAACCTTCTCGATCCGCTCCTCCCGAGGCAGATCGAGGAGCGCCCTCGCATCGCGCTCGGCCTCCACCTGCTGGCGGTCCGCCGGTTCTGCATGCCGCCCGAGAAGAGCCGGCAGGACGCGGAACGCCCGGTCGTAGCCCGGAGGACCGGCCTCGCGCTCTCGCTGCCAAGCCAGGATCTCCGCCCGGCAGTGCGGGCAGAGGGTCATCAGGTGCTGCACGCCAAGCTGGGTCAGCAGCCGAGGTGGAATCTCTCCTCGGGAGACAACGCGTAGGAGATCCCGCGTGATGTGGAGGTCGGCCATGGTTCTCCTCCGAAGACGTCCTTCTCCATAGTAAGTTGCCGCAGGGCGGGATTCTGTGACACTGGAAAGGAGAATCGCCGGCGACAATCTTCCATGATCGCCACCGGCTCAGGCAAGGCTAGCCGTTGGGGTCCATGTCGGGTCCCAGATCGGCCGTTACCCCGTCCGGATACATCTCAGGCCCCAGATCGGTCGCCGTCGCGTTCACCCCGGCACCGTCATCGTCGGTGATGCTGTCCCAGAGGAACGAGACAAGGCTGCCGATCCAGGAGGAGAAACCGAGCTTCTCCGGCCTGTCCAGCCGCCGCCGGACCCTCCGGGCCAAGAGGCCAGGCGCGGCCCACCCCAGGGGCGAGCAGGAGGACAAGGACCAAGACGACGAAGGCAAGACGGCGCGCCGGAAAACGGGTCATAGGAGGCTCCTTTTCAGGCGGCTGCGCCTCGGCGGCCGCCGCGGCCGGGAGAGAGCCGCCTCTTCTGAAAAGGTGCCACAAGGGGGAGGAGGCTTGCCGGTGCGCTGACCTGGACCTCCCCCTTGACCTGCCGGCAGGGGGAAGCCTGCCCTAAAGTCCCAAGCCTTTCCGTCGCGCAAAAACTCGCCAGCAGGGCGAGGTCCAGCGACGCGGTCGCCTCAAGAGCCTGCGATCGAGGACTCCTATTCCCGAGGCCGAGGCCGCCCGAGCCTAAACAAACTGCGCGTACGCGTGTCCACAGATAACAGGTGGCGATCTGTCTTAGGAGTACGCGGGGCCGGAATGGCCTCGGGAGGGGCTTCGAGCAGGGACGAGGAGGAAGGATCTGGAAGTTTTCAGGCTGTAAGGATCTATGTTAAGGAAACGCTTGAAAGGACGACTGGCGCCTAATCTACAGGCGTCTCGGCCGCTCCTTGCATACTAAGAAATTTTAAGATAGTGTGGCGGTACTACGCACAGAGCATCTACGTTCCTACCTATAGAGATGTGCGCATGGACTCCATGGGCATTTCTTGGGCTGAAGGAGAATATATGGCAAAAATTGAAGCAGCTTCCGATTTGTCCGGGATGGTCTTAGTTCCTGCTGGAGCTTTCCTCATGGGTAGTGAGGCAGGGGGGGAGTTCGAGCGGCCGGTTCACGAAGTCTACTTGGATGCCTACTGGATGGACGAGACCCTCGTTACAAACTGTCAGTTTGGCGAATTCGTGAAGGCCACCAATCATGTCACGGAGGCAGAGCGTGCAGGGGCGGCGTGGGGATATCGCGCTGGCCGCTATCGGGCTATCGCTGGCCTGTCATGGCGCAGCTATGCAACGCCCGATAGGTTGGAACATCCAGTCCTTCTCGTCAGTTGGGAGGATGCATCCGCCTATGCCCGCTGGGCCGGCAAGTGCCTACCGACGGAAGCCCAATGGGAGCGGGGGGCAAGGGCGGGTCGCGAGCAGCAGGCTTACCCGTGGGGTTCCGAGGAGCCGGATGGAACGCAGTGCAATTTCGCTCGCCAACCGGCGGAAATTCCACCCACGACGCCAGTGCGCGCATTCCCTACGAACGACTTCGGCCTCTATGACCTGGTTGGCAACGTCTGGCAGTGGTGCGAGAACTGGTACCAGCCGGATGCCTACTCCGTCGATCCCTCGATGAGTCCAGTCGAAAGCGCTGGAACTCATCGGGCCCGCCGCGGAGGAGCCTGGAATGTCATCCAGCCCTTCCGGCTGCGCACGGCGAACCGAGGTGCTCTAGATCCGCACGCCACGGCGCCGAACGTCGGCTTCCGCTGCGTCCGCCCCATCGCCGAGACTGCAACCTTGGAGGATAGTTCCGCCGCCGACCAAGTGGAGAGGGTTCTGGAAACCCTGCGTCCCGCCATGGAGGCGGATGGCGGTGGTGTCGAGCTCGTCTCTGCCGAAGAGGGTGTTGTTCGCGTCCGCCTACGCGGAGCCTGCTTGGCGTGTCCCAGCGTGAGCCTGACCCTGAAGGAGGGCTTGGAGCGGACACTCCGGCGGGTGTTGCCCTGGGTGAAAGGCGTGGAACAGGTTTCATCGACAAGGGCGGTAGAAGATGACAACGCCACTTGAAATCCCGAAATGCGTTGTTATCTTCGATGACTCTCGGGATGCGCTAAAGCGCTACGCAAATGCTTTCAACGAGAGCGGTTGTGAACTTCTCTATTTCAGGCGACCTGAGGTGGATGTTAACATTAGCACAGCACTTGTTGCATTTCAGCCCAGCCTCATCATTGTAGACCTCGTGATGGGAGAGTCGCGAGAAGATGGCTACCGTCTTATAGCCCAGCTTCGGGAGGTGCCGTTTCGTGGCGGAATTCCTCCTATTGTAGTTTGCTCAAAATTGATTACCAAAACTCCCATGGGCGAAGGGGAAAAGGCGCGTGCCCTTGCAGAACCAGGAGTGAAGGCTGCTTTCGGAAAGTATCCAGACCTCCCCTCGGCACAGGAATTTCTTTCTCTCGATCGTAAAACTGCCTTCTGATGGCAAGTACGGGAACGATGCAAGCCATGGAAACCAAGTCTGCCATTCGAATCGTGATTTTCGACGATTCGAGAGACTCTCTTGTTAGATTCAAAAGCGTATTCCAGAATTCGACCGTGGATTTGCTCTTGCTTAGGCGGCCTGTTCTGGATGAGAGTGCGCGAGCTGCTCTGCTTGTGTTCTGTCCAGATTTGATTGTAACTGACCTAGTTATTGGTGAATCGCGAGAGGATGGATACCGGCTCATCGATCAAATACGAGAGATAGAATTTGCCTGCGGTGTGCCTCCAATTGTCGTTTGCTCGAAGCTTTTTACACATTCGCCCATGGGGGAAGCAGAAAGAGGGCGGGCCCTTCGAGAGCAGGGTGTCGTTGCCGCCTTCGGCAAATTTCCTGATTTTCCGTCCGCCGAAGCTCTTCTCGGGTTTGTTCGAGGGTTAAAGTGAAGATCTATCTATATCAAATTGTTCGTCTCGGATTGGCTCTCGTGGCGCTTTTGGGAATTCCTGTCATTGGTTATTTTTCTAGCATGAACGCAGTAATCATGCGCAGTACTGCGGTAATTTGTCTTACTCTGGGGTTGATTGTAATTGGTACCATAGTCGTCAGTGCGTTTCGCTTTTTTCGTCCGATTCCGAGTACCCATACAATCGTTAAAACGAGGCGGTCGTTCTTTTCCACTCTCGCTGCCTTATGCGAGCCACCAGTTTACGTACCAGGAAAAGCGTTTTTTGCATACGAAGACATACTCCTCACACTCCCGGCAGAGGAAGTACATTACCTTCGTGATGCATGTGATGACGCAAGGCATCAGAGGCTCATCCCCGAAAACTTTCCGGATTTTATAGCAGAGGCAAGAACTGATTTCAAGAGTCACATACGGATCTATAGGCTAGCAAAAAGTCGCCAGTTCTTTCTTTCGCTTCTTCTTGCGGGAACTTCTCTAATATTCTGCTTTGGGTCGCTGTACCTCTCAGCACATGTCCTTACGGATGGTCATGCCTTTGTTGTGTGCCCTAACGGTCCGTCTTCTGTTTCCTTGACGGAAGCGCTCTATTTCAGTGTTGTCACAGCTGGCACTGTCGGGTACGGTGATATTCATCCGGGGAATTCTCCGTTGGCTAATTGGATTGTGGTGCTGGAAGTCGCCATGGCGTTCTTCTTTGCAGCATACTGTTTAAATTTCGGCCTGGCAATTCTCCAGACGTGCGACGTAACGCCGACGGAGCTTGCGGATGTGCTTCTAAATGAGCTAGAGGATGCTCATGATGAAGCTCAGTTATTGAGGAGAGTAGTGTGAGCGAGAAGTCTGCAAGCTTTACCGACCTTGTTCTCGATGCGTTAGCTTTAATCTCTTCTGCCTTTGCTGGCTTTGGGAATGAATTTGAACGGCCGCACGTGGTCTACAAAACATGGCTTGTCGATCAGCTACGCAGTATACTCTCAGATCGGGCCATGGCTGGGGCGATGCGCAATCGTAAAGTTGATTGGCTTACATTGCATTACGCGACGAGGCATCCTGTCAGTGAGAGCGAGCCGAGTGCCGAGTGGTTTCGCATATCGTACCCTGTAGAGCCTGAAAGCTTATTGGCGCAGCATTCCGATTCCCTTGAGGTCAACCAAAGGAGCGTGCCTCCGTATTTGCGGTTCAAAGGTCAAGAAATGCGCGGCAATCCGGCCGTGATTTTGCTCTCGTCCAACGATTCCGTGAGTCAAAGGCCGGCTCCTAATCACCTTGTCATACCGTCATCGATTATTTCTGAGCTTCAGCGAGTTACTCGTGGGCCCGAGCCTGAGAAGTCAATTGAGCAGGACTGCGTTCAGGCATGCCTGAGGCAGACTCCAATAGTAGTCGAAGAGATTGCGATGCGGTTGGCGGTCTGGAGTGGAGAAGCGGAAGCGTTTTCTGCCGCTGGAGCGCTTAATCTTCTTCGCAACATTTGCCGCGTCACGTTAATCGCGCTTCGCAAGGGTATAATCGAATTACCGCGCTTAGTTGTTCTCGCGCCTGTCCATGCTGGAGAGAATTTGATAGGCGGGATCGCTTTTATTGGACCACCACCAGAGAATGAGTTTGACCCGACGAAGACGCGCTTGCTACAGTTAGTTGCGCACTCTCTTCTGAGCGGTGTTCGCCTCCGTGAGGAGGCAGGTGTGACGAGCGCGCCAGATTGGCTGAGGAACTCAATCGGGCGAGGGGCGCTTTTGTGCAGATGTTGGCGCATGGGCTCCAGACGCCTCTCGAGTCGCTCCTCGCCCACGTCGGAAGCGCTATAGAGTCTTTCAGAAAGATTGAAGAAAGAGTTATGGCACTTCGCCAAAGCGCAGAAGATCTAATGCTTACCTTCGCTAGGGACGACCTTGATGCCTTCTCCAAGGTGAGGGCAGCAGATGTCAATGTTCGAGAATTTGTTGCCACTTTATTGTTCATCAATAGTAAAAAATATGAAGCCAAGGGGCTTGAGCTCACCAGCAGGCCAAGAGGAGGTTATACCCTCTGACTGGGAAATGTGGGTGGACAAAACTACCTTCTGGGAGGTCATGGATAATCTTCTGGCCAACGCGTGGCACTTTGCAGACAATAAGGTGGAGGTTCTTGTAGAAAAGGTTGCCGAGCCAATTTCAGGATTCCGCTTTGGCGTCCGAGATGATGGTCCAGGTATCGACCCGATGGTTAGACCCCATCTTTTTAAGCCCGGTTCTGGTAAGGCTGTCCAGGATGGCCAAAGTACCGCGCACGGTTACGGCCTTTACCTTTCGCGACGCGCCATAGAGAACCTTGGTGGAAAGATGTTTCTCGATGAGCAAAGTGAGTCGGCTGATAAGACGCAGTGGCCAGGAGCGCATTTTGTCGTGTTCGTGCGCGAGAGTCAAAAATTATCTCAAGGGGAAACGAGAAATGGAAGCCAAGATACTAGTGATTGACGATGAACCTGAGGACATTATTCGGTTCGCGCGGACATTCCGAGATCATGGTTGCTCTGTTCTCCCTCCTTCCTCGCCCACCCTGGATGAAGAGCAGGAAAGAATCCGAGCTTTTGGTCCTCAGTTAGCAATAATTGATAGCAGATTCGGGAACAGCGAACTTGAGGGATTGGCTGTAATCACCAAACTTTTTCGGATTGTCTCGTTGATTCCTGTCGTGGTGTGCTCCGAACTTGTCGACGATAGGGCATCAAGGAGATGGCTGGAAAGCCGGTACGTGGATGCTCCTGGTGTAAGGGGTATTCTTGGAAAGAAGCCGTTCCCGACGGCATCGCAGATGCTGTCTTATCTTGAATCTATACCTTAACGAAATGCTTACATTGAGGAGCATAATATGAAACCTCGCTTACGAATCACCGTCGGCTTGCTCCTGACGGCCGTGCTTGGAGTTTTGGGATGCCAGAAGGCTAGGGAGGACGAGAAAGAAATTCCCGATCGAGCTCGCAAACTCCGAAGCTCTCCGTGGGTATCCAAGTTTCACCTGCTATGGCGCTGCTGATGGTATCGGAAGACCAAGGTTCTTCGACAAGCATGGCGTGGACGTGGAGCTCAAGGAGTTCACGGCCGGAAAGTTCGCCCTGCAGGCTTTTCTGGAGGCTCTCTCGACGTGGCTGTCTCGGGCGAGGTGCCGGTAGCGCTTTCGACGCTCCAGGGTAGCAATTTCCGCGTCGTGGGGCAGGTCGTTGAACGCACGATCAATGAGGTCCGCGTTGTGGCTCGCCGAGAGCCGGGCCTCGAGGACGCCTTGAAGTACTTCAAGGCCAAGAAGCGTAAGCTCGCCACATCATTCGGTGCGGTCCCGAGTTTTTCACGTATAATTTTCTTAAAGAGTACGGGATCGCGGCCACGGAAGTAGAGCTTATCAGCCAGAAGCCGGAAGACATGCCGGCTTCCCTCGCCAGCGGTTCCGTCGACGCCATCGCGATCTTCGATCCGTTCGCCCGCTTCGCCGAGCGCTCCATGGGAGACAAGGGCGTTACGTTCGCCGACCCGAGCATCTACTCGGGAGCTTTACGTCGCCAGTGTCATGCCGAAGACGATCACCGCGCGGCGGGCGGACGTGGTGGCGTTCCTGCGAGGGCTGAAGGACGCCGCGGTCTTCGTGGCGCAGCGGCCTGACGACGCGAAAGCGATCGTGACTCGGTATACCAAGCTGGATCGGCAGGTGGTGGACGATATCTGGCCAAACTTTGTGTTCCGCCCTGCGCTGACTCCTCTTCTTATCGAGCTCACCACAGCCGAGGCGAAGTGGGCGATCGAAAAGGGTACGGTTCCCCAGGGTACGCCAGTCCCTGATTTCCGGGCAATCGTCGATGCAGAACTGCTTCGCGAAGTCGATCCGAACCTGGTCCAGCTAAAGTAAAACCCGGGAGCGGTCTTGAGATGGGGATTTCAAGCCAACGGGCGGAGGCCCGTCCCGCGTTTTTCGGTGGAGCGGGCCGCTTCCTTCTCTGGGGAGTTCCGATCGCCTTCCTGCTTGTGCTTTGGGAGTTGCTTTCGCGGTATGCCGTGAGCAACCCCGCGCTCTTTCCTCCGCCGTCGAAGGTGGTGACCGCCTTGCTGGCCTGGAGCCGCACGGGGGAGTTATGGAGGGACGTCGAAGCCAGTTCTCTGCGTCTGCTGGTCGGCTTCCTAGTTGGGGGAGGGATGGGAATGGCCGCCGGGCTGTCGACGGGGCGAAGCCGGACCGCCGACGCCATCTTTGGGCCTGTAATCCAGGTTTTGCGTCCGCTGCCGCCAGTGGCGATCATCCCCCTGGTGATCGTCTGGTTCGGGATCGGCGACGGCGCGAAGATCTTTTCGACCAGCTTCGCCGTGTTCTTCCCGACCTGGATCAACACGCACCTCGGCGCAGCGAGAATCCCGATCGAGTACTTATGGAGCGCCCGCTTGCTGACCCGATCGCGCGCTGCGGTTCTGGCCTATGTCGTCCTTCCGGCAGCGCTTCCAGCGATCGTGGCAGGGCTGCGGAATTCGATCGCAGTCGCATACGTCATCATCTGTACGTTCAATGAATCCACTCGCACATCATCCGGAATCGGTTTCCGGTTCGAATCACATATATGGCTTATCAGATCGACCGGATGATTGAGGCCTTGGCGGTGCTCGGCGCCACTGGTTGACTCCCCGATGCCGCCTTCGCAACATTTGTGCGGCTCACGTTTCCTTGGATGAAGGCCTACGGGCGATGGCCGCGAACAGTAGAATCTGTTGTCGTTTGCGCGCCTGCCGGTCTTTTCCGTGACCTATGGCCAGAATCAGCCCTACTTGCGGGATGTCATTTTTGTTTTCCCAGGGAAGCAATTAAGCGGGCAACTCATTGTCGTAGGCAGATCAGGGCGCAGGGGAGGTGAGAACTTCTCCTGAACACGCGCTCGCGCGGTTCATTTCCTTCCAGGGGGAGGTAGAAGTAATAGGAATGCTCATCCACTAAGCCTCACAGAGCAACCACTTGTTCCCTTGGTTCGAGACCGGAGGTCAACATCGCGTTGCAAATACGTGGCATGCCGATGAGGTCCGCGAAAGGGAGCGGGTCTGCGAGGCCTCCTGGAGCGTATCGGGGATCAGAGGACCTACGCGCGCCAATACCCACATAAGTTGTGAGCGGGACAAATTTAGCGCGTCGCCCTGGCCCGGGCTCTCGCCCCCAATCCCGGAGCATGCTGTGCTGATCAAATAAAAAACCTTCGCAGCACTGGGATTCGCATACCCGCGAGAGGATGCAGAAACAGCTTATCTCGATCTCGAAGGACTCGCCAAAGACCATCATCTTTTTCACACGCTTTTATTGAGGAGGCAATATCTTTCGCGGACAGGGTGGTCGTTCTAAAGCGAGGGCCGCTTTGTTACTGAGGTTCCAGTGCCTTTTGCTCGGCCGCGGAGCGACGATCTTCGGTTTACGGAGAGAATCCTGGACTGGAAGAAGGAAATTTTAAAAGCTAATATCCGGGTGAAGGTCCATCAAATACGAAGGAGTTGAGATCCCGAATCCTCAAAGCTGGCTCGCCAACTCCCAGTGCAGGAAAGCCGTAGGCCGAAGTCTTTGAACAGACTTACCAAGTGCTCCGCTGCCAGCGTTCACCAGCGGTTTATATTCCATAGGCCGTACCAGGAGCGACTTGAATCGCCCGGTAACTCCACCGCCCACAGCTTACCTTGGGCTACAGCATCAGCTTCTACAATAGCACCAGGAAGAATGGATACGCCGGTACCCTGCGCGACAAAATCAGCAACCTGATCTATGCTGTAAAGACTGAGCCTGCCTAACAGACACCTGAGCTCGGGACACCGTTCATGAACTGGAGAAAGATACCTGCAAAGCGTCTGCTTTACTTCCAGACGACATCGGTCTGCTAACGAATAGCGCTTCAGGCCTCAGTAGGACGTACCGCAAACCGGTTTCGGATATTCTGTGCCACGCCCCATAGCGGGTTCGCCGACGACACGATCAGGACCATCACTATCTTCTAATATATAGACCAAATGTACGTTGCCCCTGACCTCCTCTCAGGGCATCTCACCGGCTACGCCTGCATCGAGGCCAACTGGCGATCCTGTCGGGCGACCCAGGCGGGATATTTCGCTCGATATATCGATAACTTCCTGGAATTACCAAGAGAAGGAAAGCCTCGTCTCAGTTCTTCCGCCCGAAATGCCTTTTGAACGCGAGATCCCATCCCCGTGCTGCCTCCGAACACGCAATCACTAGTATTCTGCGGGAGTAATGAGCCAGCAAGCTGCCTCAAACCGACCTGATGCGAGCCGGTGAAATCGATGTGTTGTTTGATATCCGACGACAACCGCGGCGGCACTATGGCCCCGGCTTGCTCAGTCCGGGTGTTGTTCCAGGCTTGCTCCTTCTTGACTGGAAGCGAACGTAAGCTGCTCGATATTCTCAGCACCACCCCAATTCGATAGAAGTGAATTCCCAGAAAGACATGGCGGAAATCATTGAGCTGTCTGTAATGCAGTTCTCAGACTGAGCTTGAAGAAGATGCGGGTGCCTGGCTTGGTTCCCTCTTGGTCTCGCCACACCGACACGCCAATGCCTTCGAAATCAGATGCAGAAGTAGGCCAAAAAATTCATCCTCTAGATGTGAGTAACTGATGAAGACGAAGGAATGAGCATGTGAATCCCCCTGCTGTCAGGAGAAGCCGCCAGCCCGATGACCCCCAGGACGATCAACTCAATCGAGACAAGCCGTAACCACCTTGCCGGCTTTCCTAGGAGGGTGCACCAACAAACGTCCTCCCAATTTCTCGCACCTCTCCCAGCAGGCTAATCCACAGGAGGCTAACAATCTATTCTCGCCTTCCTGTTCGTGGACCGCTCTTACAAATGTGGCCGCAGAGGCGAGCCGAGCCTGCAGCAAAACGACGCGCGGAGATTTCAGGCGAGCCAACCACTGGGCTTGACCGCACGAGACCGGATCGGGACGTATTTCGAGAGATTGAAATATGGCCGCGTCCTTGTCATGGGAGCCGAGTGAGTGCGCTCCGGCGGCGGTTACGCCACCTCTCCGGCGAGCCCCAGGCCAGGGCGATCTCGTCGAGGACCGGCGAGGCGATGGGACGGCGAAGAGGCCCCTCTCCGTTGCCTCTCCTGTTCACCGCATACCTTTGGGGTCGCCTGGCCTCACTCGGAGTTATACTTTCTTGAGGAGTGCTGCCATGAGGCGTTGGTGGAGGACAGAAAGGGCAGGTTGTCATAGAGAAGCTCAATAATTAAGGCTCTCGGGCTGAAAACGGGATACGACTAGCAAGTCCGCAGTTGAGCCGAGGTGACCACGTGGAGATTAGATTCTTTCCACTGCGGAGCACAACCGCTCTCTGAAGGGGAGCCTCGGCTGTTCTCATCAGAGCGCCCTCTCACCCCGGAGGTCAAGGGGGCGGAAGACGAAGCATGCAAGGCCTAGGGAGGAGGCTGTTTCCGAGGGACTCAGGGGATCCTCCCGGATGTCCTGATCTGGTCGCCGGCTTCGGAGGCTGGGGCGATGCCCGAGGGGTCTATTCCTTTGACCGCCGGCTTCCCTGCGGACGAATGGCTCCTCATCGGTAGGCAGGGATTGGTCGTTTGGTGGACAAGCCTTACGTTCGGGTGATCGGTGGTAGAGTCCCGCGAGAAATCATGGGACAACACGACCTCAGCTATCGCCTCTTCTTCACTCACCGCCGCATGGTCCAGGATCTCCTCCAGAAGATCGTGGACGAGCCGTGGGTCGAGCTCATCGACTTTGACTCCGGCGAGCGGGTCAGCTCTTCCTATGTCTCCGACGAGCACGAGAACCGCGAGAGTGACATCGTCTGGAAGTTTCGGCGCAAGGACGGAGGGGAGCCGGCCGAGATCTACGTCCTCATCGAGCTTCCAGTCGCGGCCGGACCCCTCCATGCCGGTGCGCTTTACAGTCTATAAGGGCCTCCTCTACCAGACCCTGCTGGCCGATCTCCCACCGGTGGCCTGGAAGAAGCTGCCACCGGTCATTGCGGTCCTCGTCTACAATGGAGGCGAGCCGTGGAGGGTGGCCACGGACCTCGGCTCTCTGGTCAGAGATCTGGACCCCTCGGCGGAGATCTATCGGCCGCGGTTGTGCTACCGGCTGGTGGATGAGTCGGCCTACGACCGGCAGTTTTTGGAATCGCTGAAGAGCCCGGCGGCCGACCTGTTCTTTATCGAGAAGAGCCGCGATTGGGCGGATGTTCTGACCGGAGTCCATCGGCTGCGGCGGAACATCCCTCCGGAGGAGGCCTCCTTGCGGCGGGCGTTCGAGACCTGGCTGCAGAAGGTCATCCTGCCGCGATTCGGACTTGCGCTGGCGGAGGTCGCCGACACGCTGACTTTAGAGGAGCTTGAAACCATGTTGGCAGAAAGCATCGACCGGTGGAACCGTCAGATCCGCGAGGAGGGTCTCGAAGAGGGACTCCAGCAGGGACTCCAGCAGGGGCTCCAGCAGGGAGAGGCCCGAATGTTGCTCCGGCAGCTCCGCTTGAAATTCGGCCCTTTAGCCCCCGAGATCGATGAACGGGTGCGCTCCGCGGATGCGGATCGGCTGCTGGAATGGAGCGACCGCGTTTTGACCGCCGAGCGTCTCCGGGACGTCTTCGGAGATTGAAGCCCCGCCCCAGGGTGACGTTGCCCGAATAGGTGCCACCCATTCATCAGCGCACCTATGGCACCCGGCACGATCGCAGAAGTTACGGTCCCGTCCATCACAAGCGACCAGGCGTTGAGGGTCGCTCGCCTGGATGCCGAGCGAGTCTATCGAGACCTCTCTCCGTATCGTGCCAGCGTCTCTCTCGAGCGGGACGGATGGCACGTGGACTACGAGCTCAAAGATCCCCATTTCCAGGGAGGTGGACCCCACTACGTCATCGATCCTGGAGATGGTGCGATCCTGACCAAGCAGTATGAGCAGTGATCTCGCGCCTGGCTGGGGCCCCCCGCCGGAGTTTTCTCCGCGGGCCGTCCCGAAGGCGCCCAGAAATTCGCTGTAGGCCCGATATAGCTCGAGCTGGCATCAGCGGTACACGTCACGACGATGTCCAATCCGAACGACGAGAACCGTGACCATCTCGTGCAACACCTCGTACACGATCCGGTAGTCGCCAACGCGCAATCGCCGCAGCCCGGAAAACTCTCCCTTGAGAGTGCCTCCAGCGAGTGGCTCCTTCCGCAGGCGGTCGATGGCCTGGATCAAACGTGTTTGGTGGGCTTTGGGGATCCGGCTGAGCGACTTGGCCGCGCTAGCCTTGATCTTGATGGAGTAGCTCACGCTTCACGTCCTCCCAGTCCAAGACCGGGTCCGACGGATCTTGGAGCCGCTCCAAACCGAGTTGGAGGTCTTCAACATCGTCCAGGTAGTACTCGACGGCCTGCCGGATGAGCTCGGCACGGGTGCGGTGGAATCGACTCGCGGCCCGGTCGATCTCTTCGACGAGCTCTGTAGGGAATCGGGCGCTGACTTGAGGCATGAACATCTCCTGAGAGTCATTGTCAGTCACTGTCTACCACAACAGGTACGGGGTCGCAACATGGCCGAACGAGCGGCCCAGGTCATCGACAGCGACGAAACCCTGCTCCTGAGCGAGCTCGTGCTGATGGAGACTGCCTATGTGCTCGGCTCGTTCTACAAGATGTCGCGTCCGGACATCGTGGACATCTTGATGGAACTGGTCCAGCGGCAGAACCTTCGGCTCGCCACGGTCTCCAAGCCCCGTGTTCCCCAGGCTTTCATTCTCTGCCGCAATTCGAAACGCAACTCCTTCGCGGATGTCCTGATCTGGGCGCAAGCTCGGGAGCGCGATGCGGAGGGGGTCTATTCCTTTGACCGCCGCTTTCCCTCGGACGGAATCGCTCTTCATCGGTAGGCAGATGCCCCTCCTCAGCCGTGACGTTGTCCGCAGTTCACGTCCCATGGACCGCGGTCCCTCAAGCATGGACTAAAGGACGCGGCTCGCGGACCGCGGTCCTTCAAGCACGGCCTGTAGGAAACGGCTCATTGACTCGGGTCCCTCAAGCAGGTTCTAAAGGCCATGAGGCGCGGAGCGCGGGTCCTTCAAGCATGGACTAAAGGACGCGGCTCGTTGACTCGAGTGCCCTCAAGCATGGACTAAAGGAAATGGCACGCGGACCGCGCTCCTTCAAGCATGGACTAAAGGACACGGGGCGTTGACTCGGGTCCTTCAAGCATGGACTGTAGGACACGGCTTGCGGACCGCGGTCCCTGGAGCATGGACTCGAGTCCATGGGATGTTGACCGCGGACAACGTGAGCCGGAGCGCGGACCATGGCACTGGCGAAGAGTGGCAGCGGGACGATCCGCGCGGTCGGGACGAGAGAGGGCCAGGGATCCGCGCTGTCGAGAGAGGGGAAAAGAGGGGGCGTGTTGGCAGCACGCCCCCGAGACGGCAGGCTACTTCACGGCGTCAGGGGTAGGGGTCGAGCTCGAAGAGGTCTGCGGCTCCGGGTCCGGCTTCGCTTTCCGCTTGCCGCTGGTGGCCCGGCCGCGGAACGGCTGCTGCCCGAACTCGGTCATCTTCTCACTCTCCTTGCCGTAGTGCT
Organism: uncultured Holophagales bacterium; assembly: GCA_963842525.1. Classification (GTDB taxonomy): domain Bacteria; phylum Acidobacteriota; class Thermoanaerobaculia; order Multivoradales; family UBA5704; genus UBA5704. The sequence continues at coordinate 626,328 of CAWJGT010000001.1, read as the reverse complement.
GGCGGACTCCGGTCAGCAGGAAGTCCATCAGCGCGTCCCCGTCCTTCATCACCTTCTGCAGCCTGCGGGTGATCTCCTGCTTGCTGGCTGCGAAGGTCCGCCTGCTGGAGGGTCAGGCTCTTGGCTTCCTGGCTGAAGGCCACGAGCTGGACACGGTGCGCCTCCATGTGCGGGAGGTCGGCCGCGTTGGCCTCGACGGCGGCCGCGGTCTGATCCCATCCGTTGACGCGATTCAGATAACGCTTCGCCTTGGGCATGACTGCTTTCTCCTTTCTCTCCGTTCCGGAGAGGAAACCGGCATCGGAATGGATACCGGCTCATACCTCGCTCCTCTGTTTCCTTTACATCTATGTTGGAAGCAGAATTGCGATGGTTGGATCATGGCACGCCGCATTGTTCGTGTCAACACCCCTAGAGATGCAGATAATCTATCTGGGTACCTATTTCTACCAGGCGGGCGGGACGCCCGCGGTCCCAGGGGGAGGGTCTCACTGCCCTCGCAGCATGTCGAGCAGCTCCTCGCGGGTGAAGATCTTGGCCAGCTCGGGCGCGTCCTCCTGGACGACGCTCGCCATCACCTGGCGCTTCTTTTCGATGATGGCGGCGATCTTCTCTTCGAGGGTCCCCTCGGTGACCAGCTTGAAGACCTGCACGGCCCGCTTCTGGCCGAATCGGTAGACGCGGTCGGTCGCCTGGTCCTCCCGCGCCGCGTTCCACCAGCGGTCGTAGTGGATCACGGCCGAGCCGCCCACCAGGTCGATGCCCGTGCCACCGGCCTTCAGGCTGCCGAGGAAGACCCGGCAATCCGGATCGTGATTGAAACGGTCGACGATCTCGCCGCGCTTCGTCGTCTCCGGTCAGCTTGACGAAGCCAATGCCGAGCCCTTGGAGGTGGCGGTCCATCAGCTCGATCATGCCCAGGAACTGGGTGAAGACCACCACCTTCTGGCCGCTGTCCAGGCACTCGGGGAGGATCTCCTGGTAGAGGTCCCACTTGCCCGAGGCGAGCTCGCGGCCCGGTCGAGGTCGCCCATGGCCAGAGCGGGATGGTCGCAGATCTTCTTGAGCAGGCTGAGCAGGGCGAAGACGTGGATGTAGGGGAGGGGCCCGTCCGTCGCCGCCTCGATCTGCCGGGCCAGCTCGGCCCCCGGCCCCGACGGCGTCGCGGTAGAGCCGGACCTGATCGTCCGACAGCGCGCAGGTGCGGACGTCCTCGATCTTCTCCGGCAGCTCGTCGAGCACCGACGACTTCAGACGCCGCAGCATGAAGGGGGAGATCACCCGCCGCAGCTCGCGCGGTGCGTCCTCCATCCGGATGCGGTCCCAGCTTCGGCGGGCTCCTTCGATCCGGACATAGCGATCCTCGAAGCCCTCGTCGGTTCCCAGATAGCCGGGGAGGACGAGATCGAACAGCGCCTTGAGCTCGCCGAGCGAGTTCTCGATCGGCGTGCCGGTCAGGCCCAGCTTTACGTCCGCCACCAGGTGGTCGGCCGCCTGCCAGGCCTGCGTTCCCCGGTTCTTGAGGTTCTGGGCCTCGTCGAAAACGGCCAGCGAGAAGGGGATCGCGGAGAGCGCCTCGGCGTCGCGGCGCAGCACGCCGTAGGAGGTTAGCAGCACGTCGCCCGCCGCAGCTTTCCGGCAGCCGCCGCTGCGGGCCATGGTGGACGATCGGCCGGAGCCCCGGAGCGTGCCGGCGGATCTGGTTCCGCCAATGGGGAAGGACGCTCGTGGGGCAGGCCACCAGGAAGGGCTCGGCCCCTTCCCCCCCTCGAGCAGGGTGACCATCAGGGCGAGCACCTGCAGAGTCTTGCCGAGGCCCATGTCGTCGCAGAGCAGGCCGCCGAGCCGGTTCTCCCAGAGGAAGAGCAGCCAGTCGACGCCGATCCGCTGATAGGTCCGCAGCGCCGTGGCGATCCCGCGTCGGCGGAACGGCGCGGCCGGCCGCAGCTCGAGGAGGCGGCCGAGGAGCGCCGCGCCCTCGCCGCCGACCGCGACACCGGCGCCTCGCCCTGGCCTGGAGACGCAGCAGCTCGCTAGCCGACAGCCGGACGCGCTCCCCGCGGCCGCTCCAGGAGCCCGTCCAGGTCGCGGAAAGCCGGCGCGTTCAGGTCGATCCATCCGCCCGCCGCCTCCAGGTAGGGGAGCCCGCCTTGCGCGCCGCGAGGATCTCGGCGAGCGACACCACATGGCTGCCGAAACCGTACTCGATAGCCAGCCAGTACCAGCTCCGCTCCAGCGCCTCCTCGAAATCGACGGCGGAGATCTCGATCCGGTCGAGCCCTCGAAGACCCGCCGGTCGCGCAGCGGCTCGTCGAGCACCAGCAGCCCCTCGCCCAGGGCCTCCGCGTGCTCGGCCAGGAAGCTCGGCACCTGGCTGCGCTGCAGCTTCATGCTGACCGGCGCCTTGAACTTGCGCTCCTTGCCCTCGCGCTCCAGCTCGGCCAGCACCCGAGATCCTTGATGTAGATCAGGTTGCCGTAGCGAAACTTCTCGACGTCGGCCACTCGAGGAAACGCTCCTCGCCGTTCGCCTGGAGGGCGCGGATGACCGGCCGCACCTCCAGGTCCAGCTCGGTCTCCTGGGTGACGCGGAAGATCGATTTCAGGGGGATGGGCCGGAGGCCAGGTCCTCCTGCTCCGGATATTCCTCGGCGAGGAGCTGCAGCGCCGCCCGCACGCGGTCGCGCGGCACGGCGAACGACGACCGGCTCGCTGCCGCGCCGGATAGGTGAAGGTGAACCCGCCGCCCGCCTCGTCGATGGCGGGGTGGAAGCTCCCGGTCTCCCTCCTCCATCTCGCGCACGCAGTGATAGGCGAGGCGGTGCCAGAAGCTCTCCTCCCAGCTCTGGCGCTGCGTCTTCATCCCGGCCTTGTGGAGCAGGCGCTCCTGCTCGGTGGCCTGGAACAGGGCCAGCCGCTCGAGCAGGCCGGCGCGGTCGAAGACGCCTGCCCCGAGCGCGGCCTTGCCGGTCCGCTCGAGGAACCGGACCGCGCGCCGAGGTGTCGAGATCTCCGCCAGCTCGTCGCCGCCGGCGAGGTGACGCGGATGAGGCTCCGCCGTCGCGCGCCAGGCGCAGCACCCGCACCTTGGCCGAGGCTGCGGATTGCCCTCGAACAGCAGCCGCGCCAGCCGGTACCAGACGGACGCCTCGAAGGCGCCTCCCACCCCGCGCAGCGAAGGCCTTCTCGACCTCGGCGACCGCCCGGGAGAGGTCCTTCAGGTGGTCACACGTCTTCTTCTTGCTCGCCTGCAGGTGCAGGACCGCAGGGCCTGCGGCTGCCGGGCACCTGGGCGACGTAGATGGCGGTGTCGCTCGCCGCCCTCCGGCACGAGGCCGATACCCGTTCGATGGAACTCTAGGTGCGTGAAAGACGGCATGGGACCTTCGAAGGATAACGGAAGAGCGGTCAGCGGGTGAAACTGGTGGAGTATACAAAAGTCTATGGGCACCTCTGAGGGTGTCTCGAAAGTCCTACGCGAGCCTGGCCCCTCACCCCCGACCCCTCTCCCAACCGCCCTCCCGACCACCGGGAGAGGGGAGCCCCCACCCAAAAACTCCCTCGTCGTGCCTCTTCCCCCCTCTCCCGGGGGTTGGGGAGTGCGGCTGGGAGAGAGGGGGGCCAGGGGGGTGAGGGCTATGGGGGGCCGGGCCTCCGGCAGTCCGGAACCGTCTGGCCTTTGCGCAGCCGGACCTCGTGGAGCTGCTCGCCGTTGGTTCCGTAGAAGGTGGCGGTCAGGTCCTGCCTGCCGGCGTCCAGCACGGTGAAACCCAGGCGGCTCGCGGCCCAGTCGCGGCAGGCCCTGGTCCGCAGAGGACGAACGCCCTTGCCGCCTCCGCCGGAGACCAGGAAACGCACTCCCTCGTCCGGCTTCAGGATCTCCAGGTCGTGGTCGTGGCCGGCCAGGTAGACGTCCACCTTGTGCTTCGCGAGAAGCGGGAGGAGCTCTTGGCGGAGCGGCGGGATGTATCCCAGGTCCCCGCCGTGCTCTCCGTTCGTGTAGATGGGGTGATGGCCGTAGACCATCTTCCAGGGGGCGCGGCTCGCGGCGAGAGCACCGTCGAGCCAGGAGAGCTGCTCTTCGACCGAGGCGTCCCCTCGCGCGATCGGGTCGGTGTCGACGGCGAAGAGCTGCACCGGGCCGGCCCGGAAGGTGTAGTAGGGGCGCGGCAGGCACCAGGTCCGGCTCAGACGCGAGCGGGCCATCTCGGCCGGCGGGCTCGCGGAATCGTAGTAGTCGTGGTTGCCCAGGACGGCGTAGATCCGGATGCCGAGCCCGTTGTACAGGGCCTCCCAGTTGGTCCGCCACCGCGGGTGGATCGGGCTGTTCAGCCCTCTTTCGTAGAAGTTGTCCCCCAGGGTGATCCCGAGGTCGAAGGGCGAGCGGCGGTCCACCTCGGCCATGGCGCGGGCCACGTCTCTCGGGAACGGCCACCGGTGCCGAAGTCGCCGAAGGCGAGGATGCGCACCCGCTGGACCCCTGGGATGGCAGGAGGAGAGACCGGCTGCGGCGAAGCCATCAGCGGCTTACAGATGTCGCCGGCCACGGCGGCTGGAGCGGGCACCGGTGCGGCTTCTCCGGAAAAGCAGCCCAGGGAGACGGCGGCGAGCAGGGCCAGGAGGGCGAGCTTCATGCCGTGATTGTAGGTCGCCCGGCGATTCATGTCCGGGCGGCCCTACGTCTTGATCAACGGCAGGCGCCCGCCCGTCCATCCCGGGAAGAGCTTGGCGTCGTCCTTGACGCCCAGGTGCTTGCCGGCCAGCTCGCAGAAGACGGCGCGGAAGTCGGTGGTCACCGGCAGGTCGCGCCCCTCGTAGAGGGCGCCGCGGTCCAGGCCGGGGAAGGTGCCGTGGACCTTGCCGCCGTCCACCTTGTTGCCGAGCACGAAGAGGCAGGAGCCGTGGCCGTGGTCGGTGCCGCCCGAGCCGTTCTCGCGCACGGTGCGGCCGAACTCGGTCATGGTGGTGAGCAGGACCTGGTCCTGGTACGCGGGGCCGAGGTCGGTCCAGAAGGCGTGGATCGACCCGGCGAGGTCGCGGGCCTGGCGGGTGAAGCTGCCGAGACGGTGCCTTGCTGGACGTGGGTGTCCCAGCCGCCGGACTCGGCGAAGGCGACCTCGAGGCCGACGTCGGACTTGACCAGGATGGCGATCTGCCGCAGGGCGTTGCCCAGCGGGCGTCTGCGGGTACTCGCGCGCCGTCCGCCGGCCGGTAGCGGTCGATGCCTCGGGGGTGAGCATGTGGACGGCCTGGAAGGTCTCGCCCCCGGTGTCGCGCAGGACCGCTCCGAGGTCTGGTCGTAGAGGGCCTCGAAGCCCTGGCCGGCGGCGGCGGCCGTGCTGTCGGCGCCGGGCAGCCGGACCCTGAAGTCGGCGAGGTTGGTGACCGCGAGCGCCGGCTGCGTCGCCGTAGAGGGAGCGCGGCAGGGCGGGGGTCAGGGCCACGGCCCGGAAAGGGCGGCCGTCGCTGGCCCAGGAGGCCCACGGCGCGGTTGAGCCAGCCGTAGGGCGTGCCCTTGCGGCCCGGCGTGCCGGTCTCCATGAAGTCCTGGGCGTCGAAGTGCGAGCGGGTCGGGTCGGGCGAGCCCACGGCGTGGACGATGGCCAGGCGGCTGCTCCTTCCACAGCGGCAGCAGCGGCTGCGAACGCGGGGTGGAGGCCGAAGCCGGCTCCGAGGTCGAGCAGCGCCTCGTCGCCGGCCGGCGGGCCGCGCTCATGGCGAGGCGCGGCCGCAGGGTGCGGAGGGCCGCCTCGTCGCGAGAGGCGGCACGGCCGCGAGGCCGTCCATGGCGCCGCGCTGGAAGATGGTGACCAGGACCTTGCGCCGGCGCGATGGGGAGCCGGTCCCGCGGCGGCCAGGGCGGCGCGGGTCAGGAAGCCGGGCCCGCCCCGTGCCCAAGGTGAACAGGGCGATGCCGCCGGCCTTCAGGAACAGTCTGCGGGTCAGCATGGTGGGTTTCTCCTTCATCTCTTCTTCGCTCGACGCTCGTTGGTCCTCACCCCCGGCCCCTCTCCCATCTCCCACCCTCGCAGCCCCGGGAGAGGGGAGACCGCTCCCGACGGATCATCCCGGCATTCTCCCGCTCTCCCGGCGGGGGTCGGTAAGGGAGATCGGGACGAGGGCCACGCGGGGTCGCAGCGATCGATGCTCCGCTGGACCATCTCGCGGTCGAGCTCGAGGATCACCGCCCAGCCACCTGCTCGACCGCGGTCTCCTTGGCGGGTGGCCTGGTCGACCTTCTTGCCAGCTTCGGGTCCGCCACCATGGGACCGAGCTGCTTCAGGACCGGCTCGAGCTCGCGGCCGGGCAGCAGGAGGCCGGCGTAGACGGCGCAGGGCCTCGGCGCGCGACCCGGGCTCGCGTCCGCCGTTCAGGGCGGGCAGGTCCATCTCCACTCCGTGCACCCGGCCGGCGGCGAGCTGCAGGCCGAAGCTCATGCGGTTCGAGGAGCGAGCCGGTGTTCACCCAGGCCTCGGCGCGGTCGGGATAGCCGGTCGGCGCCTGGTAGGCGTAGAGCGGCTGGCCCATGCGGGCGATCCACTGGAGGACGACGCGCGGCTCCTCGATCTCGGCGCCCGTGGCGCGCAGGGCCGAGGCCGCCAGCTCGAAGGGCGACTTGATCTTGGCCCCCACGGCCTCGCGGCTCCAGAATTCCGGCGACTCGGCGATCGCCGCGCAGCAGCGCCGCGCGCGTCGCCGCCGGTCTTCAGCTAGACGGCGGCCAGACGGTCGACCAGCGCCTGCGGAGGGGTGTCCGACACGAAGCGCACGGCCAGCTTGGTCGCCAGGTGCCGGGCCGTCGCAGGATGGGCGGCCAGGAGGTCGAGGACGTCCTTGCCGTCCTCGATCCCGCGGCCGGCCGGCAGGCGCTTGCCGAGGACCATCTTCTCGCCGGCGTCGTGCAGGTCGGCCCGGAAGAGGAACTCGCCTGCGGATTCGAAGCCCAGCCCTCCGGCGCGGCGCACGAGGCGCAGCCGGCGCTCGGCTTCGCCCCGCAGCGGGCCCGGCGGCAGGAGGCTCCAGCCGGTGAAGGCGCGGGCCACCTGGACCACGTCGTCCTGGGTATAGCCGCCGTCGACTCCGAGGGTGTGCAGCTCCATCAGCTCGCGGGCGTAGTTCTCGTTGAGGCCGCTCGGCTTGCGGCGCCGCTGGCCTTCGGGCATCCGGGGAGCTCGACCTGCCGCGGAGTCGCGGCCGGCGCTCCATCTCCCGGCTCAGGGTCGTCACGGCTCCGGCCGGAGCCGCGGACTGGGCGTTGTCGAGGTAGAGCAGCATGGCCGGGTGGCGGGCCGTGGCGCCCAGGAGGTCGCGGAAATCCCCCAGGGTGTGCGGGCGGACGGCGTCCCGCTCGTAGGAGAGCAGGTAGCCGCGGGCCTGGTTGTCGGTCAGCGAGACATTGAAGTGGTTGAACCAGAAGTCGGTCATCACCTCGGCGAGCTGGTTCTCGGCGTCGACGGCGCGATAGAGCTTCTGGGTCATGAGCTGGCCGAGCAGCTCGCGCTGCGAGCGGTAGCCCTGCTCGCGGGCCCAGCGGCGCACGGTCTCGCGGGTCTTCTCCAGGCCGGCTTCTTCGTCCGCGACCTCCTCCGCATCGTCCTTCCCACGGCGGCCGGAGACCACGCCCGCCCGGCGCGCCTCGGCGAGCACGAGGCCGGGATGGGGATAGGTGCGCACGATCTCGGCGGTGGACATCTCCAGGGCCGGCAGCTCGCGCAGGCGGTCGAGCCGCGGCTCGCGGAGGTCGGCCGCGAGCTGGCGCTCCAGCCAGCGGTCGAGGCCCAGCTCGATCACCTTCTCGATCTCGCCCGGTCGTGGGCCATAGGAGAAACGGTTGAGGAGATGGGCCGCCGCCTCGCGCTCGGTGAGCCCGGCCTCTTTCCAGAGTAGGCGCAGGGACGGCTGATGTTCGACAGCCGCCGAGCCTCCCTCCCCAGGAGAGGCAGAGCACGACGGCAGAGAGGATGATGAGGGTGAGGGCTGCTGCTTTCATGTTTCCTGGAACCCATGGCGGGGGAAAAACCTGCGCCTCGCCCCCTGTCCCCCTGGGGGGGGGGGGGGCGTCGGGGCCCGGGCGGCCGGCGGCGCCGCGGGCGCCTCCCCGCGGTCCGGGCGCCGCCCGCCCGCGCGCGTGCCGTCTCCGGCGTCCGTTCCGCCGCGCCGCCGCGGCGGCCGCCGCGGTGCGCCGCGCGCCGGGCGCCCAGATTCCCTGCGGGCGTAGCGTAGCGTCCTTGAACCAATCTTTTTGAGGGTGATAAGTGTTGGCGTGATTCTTGGCATAACTTGGGCGAGAGGCACAAAATACCTTCTTGCCTAGCTCGCGCACGGCAGTACAGCGGGAGTGAGTCACCATCGGACGACAACAGATATGCCGTATCATATTCGTTGTTGACGGCTAGGCGATACATGTCTACCGCTAGATAGACGTCTGCCGCTTTCTCTTGAGGTCGGCCATCTTGTGCTGCCTGCTAGGTTCGCAGTTCGGCATGTATGCAGGATCAAGAGCGTAGTTGTATCGAGGTACGCCAGCAGCGCGTAGAAAGCTCGTTCTCCTTCGGTCGCTCTTCAATCCTACCGTAGGGACTACAATCCGCGCGTCTTGGTTCTGGATTCGAGACAAGAACTGCCTTTGTTCCCGATAACCGATATGCGCTGCTTCAGGGCTCCGATGTAGTAATGAGTCCCGCACCACTGCCGTGCTCCGACCAATTTTTCGAGATCGCTGCATAATCAAGGGCAAACAGATCCTTGCGCCGCAAGTTTTGCACGCATGGTACCAGTTGTTCCCATCCCAAGAATGGCGCTTGGCTCTGTCATCCCAAATAACCGGTGTGCTTCGCAGACCCGGAGTAAATACGCCAGGGACCGAAGTCCCCTAACGTTCCTTTGATTTCCTGTGGCGCCCGGTTAGCTTTCCCCTTCGCCGTCTAAATCTTAGCCGCCTCATGGGTGCCTGTCAAGCACCTATGAGCCCGAGGGGGGGGCGAATCGCTTCACGGTACCTTCGGCGGTAAAGCCTGGTAATTCCCCCGTCTCCTGCCGCCGCAGGGAGCCCGTCCTTTACCGGGACCGCCCGGAGGTGCTTGCCCAAGATCGCCTCGCACTTGCCACACGCCACCCGCAGGAGCCGCATGATCGTGTCCCGGTGAATCCCGCTTATCCGGATTAGACCGCGGCGGTGCATTCTATGACGGCGGTCACGAAACTGCGTGGGATTCAACACCACCCCTACCTCCCACTCGTCCCTACCCCCGACCGGGAGAGGCGGACAGGGGGTAAGGTAAACATTCCACCACATTCGTTCGTACAGTGTGTTGGTTCTGTAGTACACTTGGGCAGCAGTCCCAGTGCTGCGGTGTTTCCCCAAAAGCGGGTGCGAGCCCGAATGGGAATCGTCTATCCCGGAGGCGCGGATGATCGAGCTGGCGGACCTCACCAAGACCTATTCGGACGGCACGCGGGCGCTCCGGGGGGTGAGCCTGTCGTTCGACAAGGGGATGCTCGGGCTGCTGGGGCCGAACGGCGCGGGCAAGACCACATTCCTGTCGATCCTGGTGCTGGCTCTGGAGCCGACCTCCGGCCGGCGGGTCTATGACGGGCTCGATGCGGCGCGGCCTGCGCTGCGGCCGGCCATCCGGCGGAACATCGGGTATCTGCCCCAGGACTTCCGGCCGCTCGGGCATCTGACCGGCCGCGAGTACCTGACGCACTGCGCACGGCTGCGCGGGGTGCCGCTCGGCCGCAGGGCGCTCGACGCGCGGGTCCGCGAGCTGGTCGAGTCGGTGGGGCTCGCCGGTGCCGCGAACCGGGCTTCGGGCGAGTACTCGGGCGGCATGCAGCGGCGGCTCGGGATCGCCCAGGCGCTCATCCACTCTCCCCGCCTGCTGGTGGTCGACGAGCCGACCGCCGGGCTCGACCCGGAGGAGCGGATCCGCTTCCGGTCGCTGATTGCCGAGATCGCCGAGAGCACGGCGGTGCTGCTCTCCACCCATATCGTAGAAGACGTAGAAGCCACCTGCCCGCGGCTGGCAGTGATCGCCCAGGGGACGGTGCTCTTCGACAGCACGCCCACCGAGCTGCTGCGCGCTGCGGCGGGCCGGCTCTGGCAGGTTCCCGTCGCGAGAGAAGGGTGAGCCCCTGCCGGACGGCGCGGTCGAGGTGACCTGGCGGGCGGACCGGCAGGGGGCGGTCGAGCGGGTGGTCTGGTGCTCGGAGCCGATCCCCGGCGCCCGGCCGCGGACGGTCACTCTGGAGGAGGCCTACGGCGCCTTCCTGGCGGTGCGCGGCCTGGCCGAACGGCCCGCGGAGGAGGCGGCGGCATGAGGATGACCGCCGCCTTCATCGCCTACGAGCTGCGCACCCAGCTCCGGTCGTTGCGGTTCCGCTCCTTTGCCGCCGCCTATGTAGGGCTCTGCTCGCTGCCGGCGATCCTGATCTACGTCCAGCGCGGCCAGTTCCAGCAGACGATCGGCGCCGCGGCGTTCGCCTACGAGACTCTGACCGTCGCGCCGCTGTTGACAGGGGTCTTCGCGGCGCTTCTTGCGCTGGACGGGATCACCCGCGAGCAGGGGGGCGGCGCCTGGACCACCGTGACTCTCACCGGGCTCACCAACACCGGCTATGTCCTCCGCCGCTGGCTGGCGCTGGAGATCCTGATCCTGCCGTTGACGGCCCTGCCGATCGTCGCCGCGGCCGGCCTGGCGCTGGCCACGGGGTACGAGATCCCTACGCCGGCCGTGTTCTGGGGGCCGTGGCTGCTCCGCATCCTGCCGCTGGCCTTCCTGGGCTCCACTCTGGGGCTCGCTCTGGGCACGCTCGGCGGCGGCGGGATGAGCACCTTCGTGGTCGCGGGCGCGGCGATCTTCCTGGTGCCGGAACTCGCCAATGCGGGTCTCGCCCTGTTCGGCTACCGCCTCACGGCCCGCACCGGGCTCTCCCTCGACAGCGCGAATTACATGGTGCAGCGTATGCTGATGGCCCTCGATTCCGACGAGGGCCGCATGCTCTTCCCGCACCCGGCTTGCGAGGCGGGGTTCGACCTGGCCTCGGCGGCGGAGCAGAGCCTGGGCGATGGGACACTGCTGGCCGCTCTGGCGACCGCAGCGCTCGGCCTGTCGGTCGTTTGGCTGCGCCGCACCCAGCCGGACATCCGGCCGCGGACGATCCGGCCCGACCATCCGCTGCGCAGCTTCCTCGCCGTGCTCGGCCGGCTGCGCGAGCGCTTCGTGCCCGATCCGGCGCCGGCCCCGGCCGACCGGCTGACGGTCGCCCTGGCCCTGCTGCTGGCCGCCGTGCCGGCCGGCGTCGGCCTCGCCCGCGCCCACCACTACGACGGGTTGGCCTGGCAACGGCAGGAGGCGGAGGTGAGCGGCCGGCCGGCTCCGACCTCCCGCGATGTCATGCCCGGCCGCTGGCGCGTCGCGGGCCGCCTCGGCCCCGGGCTCCGAGGTGACGTTGCGCGTCGCGGCCGAGCTGCGCAACGAGGGCAGGGAGCCCCACCGCCACGTCGCCTTCCAGCTCAACCCGGAGCTGGTCCTGGAGGAGGCGACGGCGGACCGGGGGAAAATACGGCTGCACCGCGCCTGGGACCGCCTGGAGGTCGATCTGGAGCCGCCGATCGGGCCGGGGGAGCGGCGCGAGCTGCGGTTCCGCCTCACGGGACGCCCGGCCGCGGCGATCCTCCCGCCGCCGCCCGAGTCCTCGACGGCCCGGCTCGTGGCAACGACCCGCCCCATCGCAGCTCATCAACAGGCCGAGTTCGGCCGCGACCTGATGGACTACTCGCGCAGCTTCCAGGTGCCGTCGATTTCGGGCTACCGGGTGGACCTGGCAGGCGAGCGACCTGTCGCCGATCCTGCGTTACGGCACCTGGGCGCTGACCGAGGAAAGGACCGTGGCGGACGAGGTCTACCGCCCCAAGGCGCAGATCGAGCTGTCGCTGGAGGTGCCGCCGGGCCTCTTCCTGGCCGACACCTGCGGCGGCGTGGCCCGCCTGGGGCGGCTGGCCAGCCGGTGCGCGCAGCCGCTGCACGATCTGGGCGTCGCAGGCGGGAGATACCGGATCCTGGGGGACGAGGGGAACCGGTCCGGCGCCACGGTGGCGGTCTTTCCCGCTCACCGCGAGATCGGGGAGCTCCACCTCGGCTTCCTCGCGCGCGGCGCGCGGATGATGAGCGACGCCTGGCCCGGCATCGGCGGCCTGGACCGTCTGGTCGTCCTCGAATGGCCGGGCGAGGATGCTCACGGCCAGCGGAATCCCCGGCCCATGGGCAGCTACGCCTATTGGGACCCGGAGAGAAGCTACGTCCAGGTGCGCGGCCGGCTGGCCTTCGTCCGGGAGATCGATCTCCTCTGGAACCAGCCCGTGCCGCCGGAGCGCCTGGTGGCCGAGGTCGTGGCCTCGCGGCTCCTGGCCCGGCGCCCCTTCGCCTTCGAGCAGCAATACTTCTTCCGGCAGCTCTTCCGCAATCTGGTCCTCGAGCGGCTCGGGGTCGGCTCCCGGAGCGGGGCGACCGTGCAGATCAGCCGGCTGTCCGACCTCGGATGGATCCAGACGCCGGCCCTCAAGCCGGAATACGGGGTCTACTGGCGGGCCCGCTTCCCCTCTCTCGTGGCCGCGCTGGCCGAGCAGACCGGCGCGGAGCCGCTGCGCGCGTCGGCCGAGGAGCTCCTCGCCGGGGGCGACCAGCCGGCGACTTTCGACGAATTCGCCGCGATCCTGCGCCGCCGGAGCGAGCGGCCGGTGGACGGGATGATCCGCGACTTCTTCCTCGCCGGGAAGATGCCGCGGCCGGTCCTGGAAGAGGTGAAGTTCCGCCGCGCCGGCAATCTCTGGCGGGCCACGGGCAGGATGCGCAACGAAGGCGAGGGCGAGGTCTCCTGCCGGGTGGTGCTCATGACCGACGTGGCGCCGGCCGAGACCACCCTGCGCGTCGATACCGGCGAGTCCGCGCCCTTCGCGCTGGAGAGCCCCTACCGGCCGCAGGGGGTCCTCCTCGATCCGGACAACAAATGCCACCGCCTGATGCTGATGACCGGGAACCGCGACCGGTTCTACTTCAACGGGGAAGCACGGTGAAGCGAGGTCTGCGCGCGGTCCGCCTCTCCCTGGAGCTGCTGCTCGGCCGCCGGCTGGTGCTGTTCGGCGTCATCGACCTGCTGATCCTCGGGCTGGCCTTTCTCGAGATGCTGCTCTCGACCGGTGAGGCGGAGAGCGTCTACGCACTCGTCGTCCTCGGCCCGTATCTGGTGTTGGGGCTGCCCGCCCTGTCGGGCCTGGTGATGCTGGAGCGCCGCGCCGGCTGCCTCGACCTCGCGCTCTCGGCGCCGGACGCCGAGGGGTACTTCCTGCGGCGGGTCGGCGCGGTCTGCCTCGTCATGGTGGTCCAGGGCTGGACGGTCGATGCTCGCGAGCTGGCTCTTTGCGACCCGGCCCTTCCCGCTCCTCGTCGTCGTCTCGCAGATCGCGGCGGTCAGCCTGTTCCTCGGCGCCGTAGCCCTGTTCTGGGCGGTCCGCCTGAAGACTGCCGGCGGGGTCTGGCTCGCCTCGATGGGCACGATCGTCCTGCTCAAGGACTGGTTCTTCTTCAACCCGATCCCGAGCCGCCACTGGGCGGACTTCGGACCACTGCTGCTCGGGGCCGAGGAGTCGATTCCCTGGCTCGCCAGCCTGGCGGTGCTCACCGCCGCGGCCACCATCCTCTACCTCTACGCCCGCCGGCGGCTGCGCCGGCCGGAGACGCTGATCTCGTGACGACGGAGGACGTATGAAGACCTCACCCCCTGTCCCCCTCTCCCATCGCCCCCCCTTCCACCGGGAGAGGGGGGACGTCGTTGTGGCACCCGTGGCATTCTGCAAATACCTCGTCCCAGGACCGGAGGAGAGAAGAAGCTTGCTACGCCTCTTCAGACCCGGCTTGAGGAGAACTTTGGGAACGCGTCCCCCCTCTCCCGGTCGGTGGGGGGGCGATGGGAGAGGGGGACAGGGGGTGAGGTTCCTCGCCCTGCTGCTCCTTCTCCTTCTTCCCCTCGCCGCCTGCCGGCCGGCCCCGGCTGATGAGCGGGAGGCGCCTCCGGCCACGCCGGTGCGGCTGGAGAAGGTCGCCCGGGGGCCGTTCCAACCCATGCTGCCCCTGCTTGGGGTGGTCCGCCCGGGCGGCATGGCGGAGGTGGCGGTGCCCGTGAGCGGCCGGGTGCGCTATCCCGGCCGGTTCGCGGACGGCCTGTCCTCCGGGGTCGCAGGTCCGCGCAGGCGAGGTGCTCGCCCGGGTCTCGCTTCAGGATGCCGAGGCGAGCCTCGCCGAGGCGCGGCTGCGGCTCGACGTGGCCAACTCGGAGCTGGCGCGGCATCAGCGGGCGTTCGACTCCGGGGTCGAGGCGGCGGCCACGCTCGCCGCCTACAAGGCCGAGCCGAGCTGGCGCGCAGCCGCCTGTCCGCGGCCGAGGACCGGCTCTCCCGGCTCGCTCTGCGCGCGCCGGTCGGCGGCCTGCTGATCGTCGACCGGCGCATCCCGCCGGAGTCGGAGATCGCGGCCGGCACCGTGCTCGCCCGCATCGCCTCGGGCGGGCCGCTGCAGATCGAGGGGCACGCTGCCGCCGCGGACCGCGAGCGCCTGCGGCCGGGCCTGAAGGTGCGTTTCGCAGCGCCCGGCGCGCCGGAGCCCTCGGGCGCCGGGATGATCCGCGAGGTCGCGCCGGTCGTCGAGGCCGGGGGGACCATCCGGCTCGTCGCCGAGGTCACCGACCCCACGGGCCTGCCGGCGCCGGGCGAAGGGGTCGAGATCCATGTCGAGCTGGAGGCGCGGGAACAGGCCCTCACGGTGCCCGAGGAGTCGCTCGTCCTCTCCGAGGCCGGGAAGCTCCGTCTACCTCGTGGACCACGACCGCATCGGCCTCGTGGCGCGGCGGCGGGCGGTCGAGACCGGAGCCCGCGGCAACGGACGCGTCGAAATCCTGCGCGGCCTCTCGCCGGGCGACCGGATCGTGATCGGCGGCGCCGGCCTGCTCGCGGACGGCGACCCCATCGCCGAGGTCCAGGAGCCCGTCATCGAGGAGAACAGGCCTGGAGCGGTGCGATGATCCGTCTGGCCGTCGAACGGCCGATCTCGACCCTGATCGGCGCCCTCACGCTGGTCGTCCTCGGCACCTTCTCGCTGCTGCGGCTGCCGGTATCTCTCCTCCCTTCGGTCGAACGGCCGAGCCTGGAGGTCACGGTCGCCGCGGAAGGACGATCGCGCGAGGAGGTGCTCGACCAGGTCACGCGCCCCCTGGAGCGCCGCCTGGCCTCGCTCGCCGGCGTGACCTCGGTGCGGACGCTGACCGGCGACGGTTTCGTGCGGGCGCGGGTCGAGAGCGAATGGCAGACGGACGCCGACCGCCTGCGGATCGAGGCCGAACGGCGGCTGGCCGGTTGATCGGAGGGGGCACCGATCCCGGCAGCCTCTCGATCGAGATGACGGCGGGCGATCCGGAGCCGATCGTCGGGGTGGCCGTGCTCGGCGGGGGCTCGGGGGCAGACCGCACGGCCTTCGCGCGCAAGCTCCTCCTGCCCGAGCTGGCGCGGCTGGAGGGCGCCGGCCGGGTCGAGGCGGTCGGGCTCACGCCGCGGCACGTCGTGGTGCGTCCGGTCTCCGCGGCGCTGGCCGCCCGGGGGCTGACCGCGGTGGATCTCGTCGAGCGGCTGCGCCCGGTGGGCCTCGCGGCGCCGGCCGGACGGGCGCGCTCCGGCGCCGCGGTGCGGCCGCTCCTGGTGCGCGAGGAGGCGGTGTCGCTGGAGGCGCTGCGCGCGCTCCGCATCCCCGGGCCGAGGGGCGAAAGCGTGCTGGGCGACGTGGCCCGCATCTCCCTGGAGGAGGTGGTCGACGGCGCCTCGTTCCGGCTCGACGGCCGGGACGGCGTGCTGGTGCGGGTCTTCCGGGCGCCGGAGGCGAACGCTGTTGCCCTGGCCGCCCGGGTGCGCGAGCGGACCGCCGAGATCGCCACCCGCACCCGCGCTGGCCTGCGGCTGGAGGTCGTGGAGGACCGCAGCCGCGAGGTCGCCGCCTCCCTGGCCGACCTCGGTTCGGCGGCGCTGCTCGGCCTGCTGATCGGCACCGGGGCGATCCGGATCTTCCTCGGCCGCTGGCGGCCGACGCTGGCCCTCGCGGTGGTGGTGCCGGCGTCGATGCTCACCGCCTTCGCCGGGTTCCACCTGGCGGGCACCTCGCTGGACGTGATCTCCCTCGCCGGCCTTGCCCTCGCCGCCGGCATGCTGGTCGACAGCTCGATCGTGGTGCTGGAGGCGATCGAGACCGCCCGCGCCCGCGGCGAGCGCGAGCCGGCGATCACCGGGACCCGGCAGATTGCCTTGCCGCTCGTGGCGAGCTTCCTCACCACGGCGGTGGTCTTCCTCCCTCTCCTCTATCTCAAGGGCCTGGCCCGCGCCTTTTTCGGCGTGCAGGCCTTTGCCATCGTGACCTCGCTCGCCGCCTCGCTCCTGTTTTCGCTGACCGTGACGCCGGTGCTCTCCGGCAACAGCTCCCAGGCGGATGAGGGACGGAACCCGGGACGACGTGCCTATCTGCGGCTGCTCGACGCGGCGCTCGCCCGGCCGGCCATGGCCGTGCTCGCCGGGGTCCTGGTCGCTGCGCTGGCCGCGGTTGCCCTCGTTCTTCTTCCGCGCGAGCTGGTGCCGGACGCCGAGAGCCGCGAGCTCCTGGTGCGCTACCGGTTGGTACCCGACCTGGCGCCGGAGGCGGCCCGGCGGATGGGGCGCGAAGTGGAGGATTGGGCGGTGGCGGCGCTGGACCCTCACCCCCCTGGCCCCCCTCTCCCATCCTCACTCCCAGCCGCCCGGGAGAGGGGGGGAAAGACACCGTTAGGGAAGTCTCTGGGTGGTGGCGCCCCTCTCCCGGGGGTCGGGAGTGAGGATGGGAGAGGGGTCGGGGGTGAGGGTCCGCACCGCACCGCCACCCAGCTCCTCCCCTCCGAGGACCAGGAGGAGACCGGTCGGATCGTCCTCGCCTTTCCGGACTCCGCGAGCGCCGAACGCGCCCGGCCGGTCCTCAAGGCCGCGCTCTCCCGGCTGCCCGGCGTCGAGGCCTGGGTCGAGCCCCGGACAAGCGCCTTCGTGGAGCCCATCGAACGGGCAGGGCGCCGGTTGGAGGTGATGGCCCTGGCGGCGACGCCGGAGCGGGCCGGGGAGCTGGCCGAACGGGCCGCCCACCGCCTGCGCGAGGCCGGGCTGCGCGAGAGGCCGGGCCAACGCTCCCGGCCGCAGGAAGCCCTGCTCCTCTCCTGGGACCTGGCCCGGCTGGCGGAGCTGGGGGCGGACCGCGGCCTGCTGGAGGCGCAGGTCCGGCAGGGGCTCGGCGAGCAGACCGCCGGCCGGGTCCGCATGGATGCGGTCGAGCCCGAGATCCGGATCGAGGCGGCCATGCCCGCGAACCCGGCTCTGCTTCCCGTAGCCGTCCACGCGGCCGGGCCGGGACCGCAAGGCGCAGCCATACCACTCGCGGCGGTCGCCCGGATCGCGCCCGGCGCACGGCCGGCCGTGCTGGAGCGGCAGGACGGCCGGCCCGCGGTGCGTCTGGCGTTTGATGGCTCGGCAGATGCAGGTGCTCTCCTCGCCGGCCTGACGCAAGGGGCGGACGAGGAGCTGACGCCGGGCGGCGAGGCGCTGGAGCTGCGGCAGGCCTTCGGCCAGCTCCGCCTGGCGCTCGCCCTCTCGGTCGTCCTGGTCTTCCTCACCGTGGCAGCGCTCTACGAGTCGTTCAAGATCCCCCTGGTGGTGATGACCACCGTGCCGGTGGCGCTGGGGGGCGCCCTCGGGCTCCTCCTGGTCACCGGCCAGAGCCTCGACGTGCTGTCCTTCCTCGGGCTGATCCTCCTCGCCGGGATCGTCGTCAACAACGCCATCGTCCTGGTCCACCGGATCGAAGAGCACCGGCGCGCAGGCGAGCCCATGGACGGGGCCATCCGCCTCGCCGCGGCCGAGCGCTACCGGCCGATCCTGATGACCACCCTGACCACGCTGGCCGGCATGCTGCCACTGGCCCTGCTCGGCGGCGAAGGGGTGGAGCTGCGCCGGTCTCTCGCCATCGCGGTGATGGGTGGGATGGTGACCTCGACGTTTGCGTCGCTGCTGTTGGTGCCGGTCCTCCACCGGATCCCTCGAGAGAAGGCCGAGGCGCGATGAGAGGCCCCTCACCCCCGGCCCCTCTCCCAACCGCCCACCCCCACCGCCCGGGAGAGGGGAGCTTTCGCTCCGGCGACAGGGATTCTGGTCCTTCTCCCCTCTCCCGGGGGGCGGGAGTGCGGTTGGGAGAGGGGCCGGGGGTGAGGGGCCTCGGCCGCCGCGCCCGCCTCATCCTCACCCTCGGCCTGCTCCTCCTGGGCGCCGTGGCCTTCGTGCGCCTGCCCATGGACTACCTGCCGCGGCAGAGCTTCCCGGAGCTGACGGTCCAATTGACCCTGTCCGAAGAGGGGAGCGAGCCGGGAGAGGTCGCCCGCGATTGGATCGAGGAGATCGAAGGGGCTGTCCGCAGCCTCGGCCGTGTGCAGGGGACGCGCGGCGAGGTGAGCACGAACGGGGCCACTCTCACCGTGCGGTTTGCACCCGGCACCGATCCGGAGCGCAAAGCGGCGCGGCTCGAATCGGAGCTGGCGGGCCTGCGGGACCGTCTGCCGGCGGGCTCCCGGCTCGACATCGCGCCCGCTTCGCAGGCCGAGGGCGAGCTCCTTGCCGTCGTCTGGCTGGAAGGCGTGCGACGGGACGCGGACGCCGAGCGGACTGCCGAGGTCCTGCGATCGATCCCGGGGGTGCGGGCCGTCGAGCCGCTCGGCCTGCGCCAGGAGGAGGTCCGGATCGAGCTGGCTCCCGGCACACTCGATCCCTGGGGGACCGCCATGGCCGTCCGCCGCGAGGTCGAGGGCTCCCTCCGCACCGTGCTCCTGGGGCGGGTCCGGCTGGGAGACCGGCGCCTGCCGGTCGTGATCCCGCCCGCGTCCCCGGACGAGCTGGCGCGCCTGCCCATCCCCGGCCGGGCGGGCGGCGCCATCCCGCTCGGCGCCCTCGCGGCGGTCCGCCCACGCTGGCGGGAGCCGTGGATCCGTGTCCGCTACAACGGCACACCCGCTCAGGCCCTTTTTATCTACCGGGCCAATGGCGCGCCGCTTCTCGCCACCGACCGCGCCCTGCGCGAGCGGGTCGCCTCTCTCCCCGGCGGCCTGCGCGGTACGGTCGACTGGAGCGAGGCGGAGCCCCTGCGAAGCCTCCTGGGCCGGCTCGCCCTGGGCGCCCTCCTCGCCGCGGCTGCGATTGCCGCGGCCGGCGGTGTCCTGGCTGGCCGGCCGGGGGCTCTCGCGCTAGGGCTCGCCCTGCCAGCGGGGGTCGCCGCGGCGGCCAATGCCCTCTGGCTGGCGAACATCTCCCTGAATGTCACCACCCTGGTCGCGCTCGCGGTGGGCGTGGCAGGCGTTCTCCCTGCCGCAGCCTTCCGCATCCTCCGGGCTGAAGGGAAGGGTTTCTGGCCTCTGGCGGCGACCGCTGTGGCAGCCGCCGCGGCCGTGCCGATCGCCGTCGCCCTGGCAGGTACGAACCTGGGCCCTCTCCTGGGCGAGCCCGCCCGCGCGCTGCTCCTCTCCCTGGCGGCGGCGCTGGCGGCAGCGGCCCTCCTCCCCGGGACGGAAGAGAGGGTCCGCCTCCTCCCCAACCGCCTCGCAGCCAGCCAGCGCCGGACCCTGCGCGATCCCGGGACTGTCCTCCTTGCCGTGGTGACGGCCGGTGCCATCGCCGTCACCCTCTTCTCCAGCGCCCTGGTCCCGAAGCCGGGCGACCTGTCGCCGGACGGTGGGAACCTCACCGTCCGGCTCCGCCTGCCCGAGGGCTCGACGCTCGCCGAGGCGGAGCAGCAGGTCCGGCAGGTCGAAGAGGAGCTCGCCCGGACTGCGGAGGTCGTACGCTTCGGCAGCAACACCCGGCCCGGGCAGGCGTTCGTGTGGGCCGAGGTGCGCCCCGAAGACCGCCGGCCCGACCGCATGGCGCGGCTCGCGACCCGCCTGCGCTACAGGATCCCCGGCGCCGGCGCGGCGCAGATCGACTCCGGCCTCCAGGCAGCCGCAGGACGCGCCCTGGATTTCGAGTTGGAGGACCGGGCCCGGCTGGACGAGGAGACGCAGCGCTACCGGTTCGTCCTGCGTAGCGCCGACCTGGGATCGCTGCGCATCGCCTACGACCGCATCCTGAACCGGCTGGACAACCTTAAGGTGCGGCGCTGGTGGATTTCGGGATGGGGCGACCCCTCGATCCTGCTGAGCCTGCGCCCCCTCGGCGGATCGCCGCCCGGCGAGGTCAAGGAGATCGCCTCGAGGCTGGGCGCCGCGAGCCGGCCGCCCGTCGAGGTCCCCCTGCCCCGGAACGCCACGACCGGAGCGGAGCGCTCGCTCGTCGTCGTGCCCGCGGGCACCCCGGAGGACCCGGACCGGGCGATCCCCCTGGCGGCCCAGGTGCTGGGCCGGCCGCTCCGCCTCGGCGAGAGGACGGTCGTCCCCGCCGCCGTCCTGGGCCTGCGGGAGGAGGTCGTCTATCCGCGGATCGGCCGGCAGTCCGGACGTTTCGTGCTTCCGGTCGAGGTCCAGCTTCCGCTGAACAGCGAGGAGCTGCGCCGCGACCTGGTGAAGAACATCGACCGCAACCTGGAGCAGCTCCCGCTTCCGGCGGGCGTCGACCTGGAGCGGCCCTCCCTGGCCCCGCAGCTCTGGCAGCGCGAGCGCTGGCGGGCGTTCGGCCTGGCGCTCGCCGTCCCCCTCCTGCTCTTCGCGGTGGGGACCTGCCGTCTCGGCTCGCCGCTCAAAGCCCTGGTGACCCTGGTTCCCCTGGCGGTGGGGTTGCTGGCCGCGGCACCGCTCATCCGCGCGAGCCTCGGGGAAGCCGACGAGCTGACGGTATTCGCCCTGGCCGCGGCCCTCGCGCTGGCCCTGCCGGCGGTCGCCGAGCTGGCTGCGGCGGGAGCCCCCTTTTCAGGCCCTGCCGATCCGCCCGCCGGCCTGTACCGTGCGCTGCGCCGGGAGAGCGCCTGGGTCTTCGCCGCCGTCCTTCCCATGACCCTCGCCCTCGCGGCGCCTACAGTAGGAGCCGACCTGATCCGCTTCCGCTGGGTGGTCCCCTTGCGGGCCGCGGCGCTGGCGGGAGGCGCCTCCCTGCTCGCCGCCGCCTTCGTGGTCGCGCCCCTGCGGGCCGGCCTGGCGCGCTGGCGCACCCGCGACCCCGAGGAGGACCGCCAACGGCGCCGGCCTCCGGTCTGGAGCGAGCCCGGGCCGCCGGCGCTGGAGGTGCGCAGCCTCACCAAGATCTACCGCTCGGGCGTCCCCGCCCTTTCAAGCGTGAGCTTCGCGCTGGAGCCGGGGATCATCGGCCTGCTGGGGCCGAACGGCGCGGGCAAGACCACCCTGCTGCGGCTGCTGACCGGCCTCCTCCAGCCCACCCGCGGCCACGTGATCTACCGCGGCGTCCCGGTCGCGGCCGAGAACCTGGCCGAGTACCGGCGGCGGATCGGCTTCCTGCCGCAGGAGTTCAATGCCTATCCTGATTTCACGGCAGAGCAGTTCCTCGACCACTGGGCCCTGGAGAGGGGGATGGACGACGCGCGGGCGCGGCACGACGAGATCGAGCGGCTGCTCGCGGCCGTGGGGCTCTCCGAGCATGCCGGGCGCAAGGTGCGGGATTTCTCGGGGGGCATGCGGCAGCGGGTGGGCATTGCGCGGGCGCTCCTCGGGGCGCCGCCGATCCTGATCGTCGACGAGCCGACCACCGGGCTGGATATCGAATCGCGCAGCCGTTTCCGGCAGATCCTCCTGGAGCAGGCCGGCGCGCGGATCGTCCTCTTCTCGACCCACATCGCAAGCGACGTCGAAGCCGCCGCCCGGCGGCTGCTCCTCCTCCACCGCGGCCGTCTCCGTTTCGACGGCACGCCCGAGGAGCTGGCCGCCCGCGCCCGCGGCCGGGTCTTCGAGGCGCTGATCGCCGACACCGACCTCGCCGCCTTCGGCCACACCTACCGCATCACTGCCCGGGTCCGCCGCCTGGAAGGCATCCAGGTGCGCGCCATCGCCCGCCCCGGCGAGCCCCTCGAAGGAAACCCGGTCGAGCCCAACCTGGAGGAGGCGTACCTGGCTGAGATCGATCTGGCGTAGCCTCGCCGGCGCGTTCGTCGCCGCGATCACCCCCTGCCGGTCCCCCTCCGTCGCCGGCCCATCTCTATAAGCCACCGGGTCCCACATGATGAGTCTGCATGATAGACTGGCGCCATGCCTGGAGCTTCCAATGTCTCCGTTGTCACCGAGCGGGGCCAGGTCTCGATTCCGGCCAACCTCCGGAAAGAGCTCGGCATCGAGAAGGGGCAACGCCTGCTCTGGGAGAAGTCGGGAGAGAATGAGATCCGCGTCCAGGTGCTCCCGGAGCCGGAGCCACGAGGCGCCATGGCGATGCTCGGTTTCGCCCGGCGCTTCCGACCGGCACGCAGGACCGAGGACTGGATGAATGAGTTGCGTGAAGGCGATCGCTGATGGCGTGGGTTGTGGACACTTGTGTCCTCATCGACGTCCTGGATGAAGATCCAACCTTTGGCGTCGTCTCTGCCCAGACGCTGGAAGCGTGCGCCGAGGCCGGCTTGGTAATCTGCCCCATGACCTACACCGAGCTCGCTCCCGCATTCCAGGCGGACCGTAGCCTGCAGGACGAATTCCTTTCCGGGGTCGGAGTGGACTTCCGTCAGGACTGGACCTGGGCGGACACCCTCCGTGCCCATGAGGCCTGGGCTGAGTTCGTTCAGCGCCGGCGCTCCGGTGGGCTCTCCAAGAGGCCGCTGGCCGACATCCTGATCGGAGCCTTCGCAGCTCGCTTCGAGGGTCTCATCACGAGGAACGGCGACGACTTCACGCCGATCTTCCCCACTCTCCGGCTGCGCGTCCCTGAGCACTGATTGCGCGCTGGTGAGGGGATCTGTGCGGAGCGCTCGTTCCTCTCCTCAGACCCTTCTGGAAGCTCAGCCCTTTGAGACATTCCGGAACGACCAGGAGACCCGTCATGAAGAAGAACAACAACGTCAAGAAGCTGAAGCTCTCCAAGGAGACCCTGGGAGTCCTCGACAACCAGAACCTCGCGGGGCTCGTCGGGGCCGCTCCCGCGCCGCCGCCGAAGTGTCCGGTGGAAAGCGCCATGATCTGCAGCGTTCAGCACACCTGCGTGAGCTGCTACCCCAGCCACACCTGCGCCTAGCCTCGCGCTGGCCGTCGAAAGGCTCGGGTGGACCCGAGAGCCTGCCCGGGCCTTGACCCTCCCAAGAGGCGATAATCTCCGTCCCATGACCCGATCCCGCACGCGGTGGATGCTCCGGCTGCTGAACCTGTACCCGCCCTACCTGGGGGCCGGTGTGCGGGTGCGTGTCTCTCCCGACTTCCGGACCTTCGAGGTGCGGATGAAGCTGCGGTGGTGGAACCGCAACTACGTGGGCACCCACTTCGGGGGATCGCTCTACACGATGTGCGACCCCTTCCTCATGCTGATCCTGTTGGAGCACCTGGGGAGGGACTACGTCGTCTGGGACAAGGCGGCCACCATCCGCTTCCGCCGTCCCGGACGGGGCACCGTGCGCGCCACCTTCCACATCCCCGAGGAGCGCATCGCCGAAATCCGGGCCGCCGCGGACCGCGACGGCAAGATCGAGCCGGTCTTCCAGGTCGAGGTCGTCGACGAACGGGACGACGTGGTGGCCGAGGTCGAGAAGCTCCTCTACGTGCGGCGCAAGGACGCGGCTCCGCTGGCTCAGATTGTCAAGCCCGGCACGGACGGCTAAGCTAGCTCGCCATGCCTCGACGTGCCTTCCTCCTCGCGCTTCTGTTTCTCGCCTGGGCCTCGGCCTCCGGCGCCGACTCCCTGCTGACGCTCAAGAGCCATACCGACGCCTTTCAGGTCGCGGGCGAGACGCAGCCGGCCAAGGACACGGAGGTCCGGATCTGGGTGGGCGCCGACCGGCTGCGCCGCGACGAGGGGGAGAGCTCGACGATCCTGCGCCTCGACCGCAACAAGCTGTACGTCGTGAACCATCCCGAGAAGACCTACAGCGAGCTGATCCTGCCGGTCGACTTCGTCCGCCTGATGCCCAAGGGGCAGGAACAGGTGGGGGCGCTCTGGGCGCAGCAGATGAAGCTCGCCGTGAAGGTGTCCTCTACGGGAGAGACCCGCAAGGTCAACGCCTGGAACGCCCGCCGGGTCCAGATGGAGATCACCAATGCCACGGGCATGAAGATCGCCAGCACCCTGTGGGTGAGCCCCGAGGTCGAAGCCTGGCGGAACCTCAACCGCCTGGCCGCCACCCTGGCCGCCCTCCAGCCCGGCGCCGCGGACTGGGCCCGCGAGCTCGAGAAGGTCGAAGGCTTTCCCGTCCTGCGGGAGGACAGCGTCGACGCCATGGGCGCCCGGTTCAAGACCCGCGAGGAGCTGATCTCGGCCGAGACGAAGGATGCCCCGGCCGGCCTTTACGAGCCCCCCGCCGGGTATACGGCGAAGCCGTTCAATCCGCTGGCGGGAATCGGCGGCTAATCCCGGCCTTGCGAGATCTGCCGGCGCAGCAGCTCGTTTTCGAAGGCCATGCCGACCTGGGCCGTGGCGAGCTCGAGGATGTCGATGTCCTCGATCGGCTCGTCGCGGTCGCCGTTGTCGGTGTAGATGATCGAGATCACGCGCTGCGCGCCGAGCACCGGGAAGACCACGATCTGGCCGGTGCGCGGGCGGCCCAGGATGGTGCGCAGGGCGTCGGGGAGGCCCGCCTCGTCGAACTCGACCGACTGGACCTCGCCGCTCTCGAGGCTGCGCATGAGCGCGCTGTCCCCGGTCATGTCCAGCTTGAGGGCGCGGGTCGACTCCGCCAGCGGCCGGCCGCGCACGTCGACGCCGAAGGCGCCGAGCGCCGTCAGGTGGTCCCGCTTGACCAGGAACAGCACGGCCCGCTCCACCGACTCCGAAATGATGTGCATCAGGTTGAGCGCCACGGTGGCCGAGATCAGGCCCGAACGGAGGTCGCCGTAGACGCGCCGCAGCCGCTCGATCCCCGGCCGCGACGCCTCGCGCGGCAGGCCGCGGACCAGGTCGCGCCGGCTCTCGATGACGTTCTCGACACAGGCGACCACCGCTTCGACCTCGGCGGGAATCGCGGCGAGCACGCCGGCCTCGTAGACCCGCACGAACGAGGTGCCCGGTTCGACCAGGGCGATCAGGGAGGCGCGCGGCCGGGCGCGGTGGAGGGAAGCGGCCTGCTCCAGGGTCACCTCCTCGCCGCGCAGGTCGAGCAGGACGATCGGCGGCACCTCGTGGAGCTCGGTCTTGCCCGCCTGGCCGAGCCCCTTGAGCTCGACCGCCGCCAGCTCGTGCTGCAGGGCGTCGGCCAGGGCCTGGACGAACGGCTGGTCGGGCGAGACCACGTGCAGGCGCAGCAGCTCCGCGGCGTGTTTCGGCCCCTGGCGCTCGACCTCGTCCTCCGGCTCGGCCACCGCGGAGGCCCCGGAAGTCGCCGCCCGTACCGACGGGCTCATGACCATGGTCGGGTTGGTGGCGTCCCCGGCCTCGTAGCCGCCGCGCGGCCAGGTGTCCTCGGGCACCACGCCCTCCGCACGGTCGCGGTTGCGCTCGTCGAAAATGCGCGCCGCCTCCAGCAGCACCATCTGCGTGTTGATGTCGGCGTCGGGCAGGACGTCGCTGGGATAGAGGGCGATGTCGTCGATCGGCCGCAGGTCGTCGATGGCGAACTCGAAGGTGCCGTTGTCCCAGACCATGACCTCGGAGACGGCCTGCTCGATCTGCTGGCCGATCACCTTGCGCAGCCCTTCGGCTTCGATCGAGCCCGAGGAGACGAGGATCTGCCCGAGCGAGCGGTGCTCGATCGAGTCCTTCTGCGTCTGGATGGCCTTGTCGAGGATGCCGCGGTCGATCATGCCCGACGAGACCAGGAGGTCTCCCAGCTTGGGCGTCCTGGGCGCCTGGGCGCTGACCAGCCGGCCGTAGTGGAAGCCGATCATCGCCCGCTGCGCGCCACGGTGGAGCAGCAGGGTGCCGGTCCGCCGGCCGAGATGGATGAACTGCATCACATCGGCGACGGAGACGTCTTTGAGGCTTCCCGAGATACCCATCGTGCGGCTCGCTTCAGGACGGCAACGGAGGTGGATCGATCCGAGGGATCACTCCCCGCGGGCCAGCTTGACCAGGCTCTCCAGGGTGCGGAGCTTGCGGTCCTTGGTGGCGAAGAGCCGCGCGGCGAACAGCGCGGAGGCGGCATGGGCGGACAGCAGGTCCAACAGGTCGCGGTCCTCGGCCCGCAGCACCGGCTTGTGCTCCAGCAGCTTGAGCACCACCAGCGCTCCCACGATGTCGTTCTGCACGCGCAGCGGCACCGCGGCCAGAACCGGCGACTCGGGCGTGGGGCCCAGGCGCAGCACGCCGTCCTTCAAGGTGGCGTCGACCATGGGGTCGCCGGCGCTGTAGGACTCGCCGTCGTAGGGCGGCTTGACCCCGTCGTACATCCCTTCGAGGAGGGCGATCTCGTAGTCGTCGGCGTCGTCCTTGCGCAGCAGCAGGACGAACTGCTCGGCCCCCAGCAGGTTGATGGCGATCTCGGCGATCGTCGCCTGCACCTCCGCCGGGTCGAGGGTGGCGTGGAGCTGGTAGGTGGCCACATAGAGGTTCATCAGCCGGCCGCTCTGGTGCTCGGAGTCGACCAGGCGGGAGGCCAGCTCCTTGACGTCCGACTCCGCCGTGGCTAGCCGCCGCTCGAGCTCCTGGGCCCGCTCGTCGGACGACGACGGCTCGTCGTGCTGGGTGGCCTCGCGGAGGTTGAGCTCGACGATGCGCGCCAGCTCGCCGACGCGCTCCAGGGTCGAACGCAGCTCGGCCACCAGCTCCAGGCCGGGGACGGGGGCGGGCTGGACCCGCGGGTTGGCTTCCTTGACGCTCCGGTCGCTCAAGCTTCGGCACCCTTCTGGATCTGCGAAATCTTCTCCAGGATGTCCTCGCTGTGGAACGGCTTCCTGATGTACGCTGCCGCTCCCGCCTGGAGACCCCGTTCGGCGTCCTCGTCCCGCCCCTCGGTGCTGATGATGATCACCGCCAGGTCGTCGTGCACCCCGTCGGAGCGCAGCCTGGAGAGCAGCTCGAAGCCGTTCATGTTCGGCATGTTGATGTCGAGCAGCACGAGGTCGATGTCCGCGTGCTCGCGGAGACGGTCGAGCGCCTGGAGGCCGTCCGACGCGTACACCAGCGGATACTGCCGCAGCATCACCTCGTACATTTTCTGCATCAGCTTCGAGTCGTCGACGACGAGCACTTTCCTGGGCTGCAAGACACTCTCCCGACATGACTCCATCGAGCGGCCCGGCTCCCGAGAGGAGAACGAGACCCGTGGAGCCATGGCAAGGCCTGGGCCGCAGCTCCGGTCGGACAACCCACTTCGCCGCTCAATCCACACGGGAGTGTAGCCAATGGCAGGAGGCGTTTCAAGGAAGACGCCCTTTCGGCTTCAGGGAAGGGGTCCCGAAGGCGACGAGAATCCCCGCAAACACCAGGATCGTCGCGAGGGAGATCAGCGTGTATTGCTCGTCCAGCCAGGCCGGCATCCCCGGCATCCTCAGAAGGGGACCGAGCGAGACGAGCTGCGAGAAGGCCGCCAGCGCGAGGAGAGCGATGCCGGCCGACCGCTTCTCCACCCACAGGAGCGCCGGCACCAGAACGAACGCGTAGTAGTACGAGGTGAGCTCGACCGCGAAAGCGATCCAGAGCGCTGCGAGCGCTGCCGCGACCCAGGGCTCCGGCCGGCGGCGCGCCGCCCGGCCGAGTAGGACGAGAGCTGTACCGGCGAGGAGCGCCGAGAGGGGCCGCACTTGCCGCCACGCCGCCAACCGCGCCTCCTTCCAACGCAGCCAGGGATCGGCGGCGGTCTCGTCGACCAGGCGCCGCCCGACCTCGGTGGGCCGCCAGGCCGCCACCGTACGCAGCCCCATGTGATTGGTCAACGGCGTCGCCTGGTGCTTGCGGGTATTGGCGAGGAACGCCCGGTACGCGTCCTGCCCTCCGGTGACGGCGAGGCTCGCGGGGACCAGGAGCGCCACCGCGAGGACGGCGCCGGCCAGGAAGCGCAGATGCGCCTGGACCTCCGGCCGGGGCGAGACCCAGGAGAGCCAGCAGGAGCTCCCACCAGCGGCTGGTGAGATCGTTCCACCAAACGAAGAGGCCCGGCTCCATGGCAAAGGCCGGCGGCCAGACGGCGAGCAGCGCCGAGAATTTCAGTTTGTCAGGTCAAGAAAAGACCGGGAAGGTGATTTGGTGGACCAACTCCGCGAGAGTTGGAACCCACTCCTCGCCTGGCTGCGGGACGTCCATGCGTGGGGGCAGGTAGCCGGCGCAGCAGTGGAGTAGGGGGCTGAAGCACCTGAGTTTCGTTCCTCCATCGAGATCCGCCATCCGCGAGAGAGCATATCCGAAGGGGAGGGAGGGGGGTGGGGGCCGCAGGATTCGGCCCGCGCAAGCCGCACGCAGGCCTGCACGCGGCTCGCGCAGGTCCGCACGCAAGTCTGCACGCACGTCCGGCCGCGACTACGCAGGCCTGGACGCGGCCTGGGCGACCTTGTGAGGGGCGCGCGCAGCAGATAGAATTTGCATAGCAAAATATCTATACATCTGCGAGACGCCTACCCTGCCGCCCACCCTCTCAAGCCCCACCGATCGGGGGGACGGCCAGCTTCCCCCGGCCTGCTGGCCGCAATCGCCCCCGCGCGAAGCTCCGCCCTCCGTGGGGACGGCGACCATCCGCCCCATCCTCTCGAGGTCCATCCATCGTGGGGACGGCGGCTTTCCCCCTCCCGGGCTGTGGAAGCTGACCGGGTATGGAAAGCTCCGGGCCGCCGCCCTTCCACCCCCGGACCTTCCCACACCCGTTGGAAATCCCGGCCCACCGGCCACCACCTCGCCGGGATTCCCACATCTACGCACAGCCCCGGCGAGCGGGCCGATAAGGGGCAGGAAAGAAAAAGAAGAAGCCCCCCGCCCGCGGGGGCCGGGCCGTCCACGTTCTGTGCTCAGGCGTTGGGGGGGCGGACGACTCCCCAACCATCCACCCTCTCGGCGGCCAGCTCCCGCAGGGACGGCAACGTCCCCGCCACCCACCCGCGGCCCCGGAGCACCGTCGAAGGCGCGCCCCCACCTGGCCGTTGACACAATCGCCACACCACCCCGCGCGCCATGCAGCCGGGTGGGGACGGCAGCGCCCCGCCGACCACCCGCGCGAGATCGATCCGTCCGCAGCGACGGCAACGTCCCCGCCACCCACCCGCGTCCCCGGAGACTCCCGTGAAAGGCGCACCCCCACCAGCTCGCTGACGCACACGCCACCACCCCGCGCGCCAGCAGCCGGGCGAGGACGGCAGCGCCCCGCCGACCACCCGAGCGAGCTCCATCGCCAGGCGGGGACGGCGACCGTCTTTTGAAAAGGCCGGGTGGCCGCCCCGAAGCCTGCGGCCGGGAAAAGCCTGCCTCCGGTCCTTCGGCGCGCCCACCCAATTCCACACCCGCCCGCCCATTTGATGGGGAAGGCCTGCGAGCCGCCGTGCCCCGCCGATGCAGCTCCGTGCGGGGACGTACTCGCTCCATCGGCGGTAGGGCCATCGTGGACTCCCAGCTTTCCGCCCCGCAGATCGGCTCCGCGCAAGCTGCTCGCCGAACTGCTCCCGCCCTCTCTCCGTTCAGCCTCTTCGCCGTCGGTGCCTCCATCCTGCAAGGCCGGGGTGTCCGTCCTGGAGCCTGCGGCCGTGAACAGCCGGCCTCCGGTCCTCCAGGACGAACACCCCAATTCCACGCCCGCCCACCCATTTGATGGAGAGGGCCTGCGAGCCGCCGTGCCCCGCCGATGCAGCTCCGTGCGGGGGCGTACTCGCTCCATCGGCGGTAGGGCCATCGTGGACTCCCAGCTTTCCGCCCCGCAGATCGGCTCCGCGCAAGCTGCTCGCCGAACTGCTCCCACCCTCTCTGCGCTCAGCCTCTTCGCAGTCGGTGCCTCCATCCTGCGAGGCCGGGGTGTCCGTCCTGGAGCCTGCGGCCGTGAGCAGCCGGCCTCCGGTCCTCCAGGACGCACACCCCAATTCCACACCCGCCCACCCATTTGATGGGGAGGGCTTGCGAGCCGCCGTGCCCCGCCGATGCAGCTCCGTGCGGGGACGTACTCGCTCCATCGGCGGTAGAGCCATCGTGGTCCCCGCAGCTTTCCGCCCCGCAGCTTGACTCCGCGCGGGGCGCTCCGCAACCTGCTCCCACCCGCTCGAGGTCCATCCTGACGTGGTGATGGCAGCGGTGTATGAAATAAGGCCGGGTGGCCGCCCCAGAGCCTACGGCCGTGAAAAGCCTGCCTCCGGTCCTCTGGCGCGCCCACCCAATCTCCGTCCGCCCGCCCCATTTTGATCTCCCCCGCCCGCGGGTCCCGCACCGTGCAGTGGCGTTCCGGAGCTTCCCCCACCCTCGGCCCGGGAGCTGCCCGCCCCTGGCTCCGGCGGGGGCGGCTCCCCCTCCCACACGGGCGAGGTTCCGATAAATAAAGCGCTTTATCCGAACCTCGCCCTGCGCCACTCCCCGCCTACGGGCTTCGCCTTAACATAATGCGCTCGCACTATGTTAACCAGGGGCGGGCAACAACCCGGGCCTCCCAAAGACAGCGCGTTCCCAAGGTTTCGTGGAAGCACAGTGCGCGACCCGCTCCCCCCGCAGCAAGGTCCGGCAGATTGGCTCCGCTGGCCGGATGGAGCCATGCCTTCGAAGCGCTCCGCCAACCTGCCGGGTTCATTCGACCACCCCGCCCCGCCCATCCCCCTCCGGCCCCTGCCAGGGGCCTCGGCCCCCGCCCCCGGCGGCCCGGTTCTTGTCACGCTACCCATAACGTGGGCACCTCTACTAGTAGGAGCACAACTAAACCCAGAAAGGAGGGTCGAAAATGAAGAGACAAGCGATTCTAAGGATCTTCGGACTCCTTGCCGTGACCTGGGCGATCGTGGCCGCGGTGCCTCTCTTTGGTCAGCCACCGGGGGTCATAGCTAGCTCGTGTACATGCGGGCCAGGTACGTTCAAGTGCACCTACGACGATGGTTCGTGCACGTGCTTGGCACTCGGTGACAGGTGCAAAGAGTCCGAAACGGAGATGCAGTAGGCAGAACCACGCTCTTCCGGAAGGCAGGAGGAAGCCGCTCGCGGGGCTTCCTCTGCCTTCCCCCTGGGGCGCTGCTATCACAGCGCGACTCAACACAGCGGGTGTGCCGTCTGCGATACGGAGTGGCTTCAGTGGTGAGTGACTCACTCTAACCCCACGCACTCCAGGTCCAACGCGCTGCCCCAGCACACGCTCGTCCGCGCCTGCCGCGGCGTCCCCCAACCGCCGCCCGGCGGGTCCGTCCAAACCACCTTCCTGCGGTTGCCTTTCTGCGCCGGTTAGAACCGCCTTTTTTGACCAGTCAAAGTCGCGGAAACGCAGTCCCGGCGGGCCTTTTACCCTGTGGAAAAAACGGAACTGGTTTCGTTTTCGGAGCTGCGGCGGGAGGAGAGGGGGTCTGAAAGACGGATGACCACGGCCAAACCCAAGCCGCACAGGCATTTCCGCGACGCCGGCCGGCCGGAAACAGCGGTGCTCAGAACCACGTTTTTGGGCACTGCGTCCTGCGAGTCCTTGCCGCGCTCTATAATCATCCCGGCATCTTCAGATTCAGTCTCCACTGGAGGGCTGGCATGATCCCGCGGGCGAAGGATCTCCGTAAGCTCTGGTTCGAGTGGCCGGAATCCCTCTATGGCCGGTTCAACTTCCAACGGGACGAGCACATCGATGCTCTGATGGAACTGTTGCTGGACGACAGCTCCCCGGCAGTCGTCGTGCTCGGGGGAGAGCCGGGAATCGGCCGCGGCTTCCTCTGCGATGCCGCCGCCCAGCGAGCGCGCGACCAGCGGCGCAAGGTGGCCGTTTGGCACCTCGATCTCGACGGCTTTGAGCCCGATATTCAGAACCCACTCACCGAATACCTCCGCCACCTGATCGACCAGGAGGAACGCCAGCGGGAGGCGGCGCGGGACAAGGTCAAGGGAGCGGTGAAGTCTGCGGCGAAGACGCTGAGCAAGCTCGATCTGATCGGCCAAGCGTCCGTGGTAGCGGCCTCGCTCCTCTCCCTACTCTGGCAGTTCGAAGATCCTTTGAAGCGCTTCGCCGACGTACTGAGCCAGCCCACTCGCGGTAACAGTGCGCCGCCGCGCGACGACCCCGATACATTGCACCGCTTTCTTGACGAGCTCACCCGGGACCGCAAGCTGCTGGTACACGTGACCGATAGCCCGCAACTGACCAGCAACTTGCGCCGCTGGCTGATACGCGAGGCGGAACGGGCCCCTGACCGCCTGCTGCTGGTGCTCTCCTGCCCGCTGGACCAGGCCACAGAGCGAGCCGCACCCGAGGCCCGCTCCGCGCTCGAACGCTTCGACGTGCTACCCCTCGAAAAAGCCGAGCTGCGGGATCTGCTCAATCGGCGCTTTGAGCCAAACGAGTTTCCCGACGATCTGGTGTCGGCGCTGATGAACTGCTGTCACGGACGGCCTGCAGCGATCACGAACCGATTAGCAGATCTGATGGAGGCCGAGATCCTGCTTTCTGAGGGTGAAACGTGGCGATTACCACCGGCTGGTTTAAAGGATCCCAGACTCGTCCACTCTTTCTCCCGCGGCCTTTTCGAGGAGGTAGACAAATCCCTGGCCACGTTGGCTGAGGAGGAGCCGGAGCTGGCCCGTGTGCTCCGCGAGTTCCTATCTCTCGCTGCGCTCTGCGGTCGTTACATACCCATGGCAGCGTTGATCGAGCACCTGGACCTCGACGAGCCCACGGCCGAAGCGGCGATCGATTGGGTGGACGACGTGCTGGTAGGCGAGCTCGGCTGGCTGACCGACCTGGGTTTCCACATCGCCGGGTTCCACGGATACAACGCCTACGCCTTCACGCATCCGCTGCTGCCGCGGGTGGTCCTGGACCAGGAGTCGGAGATGGACCGAGAAATGCGAGCCGCAACCTTGCTGCGGTTCTTGGAGCAGAGGGTGCCTATGACCAAGAGGGGCTGGGCGCGTTGTTTTCTCTCGATCGCCGACCACCTAGGCGACCGGGAGCGCGAGCCCTACGAACGCTCGCTGGCTTGGTGGATCAGCTTGGAGGCAGCCGATGCTCTGCAAGCCGAGGTTCGCGCCGAAATTGAGTGCGAGGAGATCGATCCTGAGCTGGTGTGGCGCGTGGCCAACGACTCAGTGGCATGGCCAGCTTTTCGACGGCTGGCAGTACTTGAGGCCTACGCACAGGCGACGATCGGTGTGGGCGAGAACGACTTATCCGTGCTGCCGTTTGATCGACTCGCCGATTTCCACCTGCTGCGCGCAAGTTTGCTAATAGCTGTTGGACGATACTCTGAGTCACTGACAGATGCCTTGGCCGCCTGGAAGCTAGTATGTCATGAGCCTATGAAGCGATCCCAAGCTCTTAACTTAATTGGTTTTGCGCAATTCAATTTGGGTAACATCCGAGCCGCCAAGGTTGATATCGAAGAGGCTTTGGCGCTGTCCTTAGAGGACTGGGGCAGCGAGCATTCCAACACCTTGGTGGCGAGCGCCAACCTAGCCAGAAGCCTCTATGTTCTCGGTGATCTCCAGGGTGCCAGGAAGCTGCAAGAGCAGACACTAGAAATCCAAGAGCGCTTGCTGGGGAGCGAGCATCTCGACACTTTGACGTCGAGGGACAACCTGGCCGATATCCTCGATGCTCTCGGCGATCTCGACGGTGCCAGGAAGCTGCAAGAGCAGACAGTAGAAATCCACGAGCGCGTATTGGGGAGCGAGCACCCTTACACCTTGATCTCGAGAAACAGACTAGCCAGGAACCTCTTTGGTATGGGTGATCTCGACGGTGCCAGGAAGCTGCAAGGACAGACAGTGGAAATCCACGAGCGCGTGCTGGGGGGCGAGCATCCCTACACCTTGGTGTCGAGGCACAACCTGGCAAAAATCCTCCATGCTCTCGGTGATCTCGACGGTGCCAGGAAGCTGCAAGAGCAGACGTTGGAAATCCAAGAACGCGTGCTGGGGGGCGAGCACCGCCACACCTTGATGTCGAGGAGAATCCTGGCAGAAATCCTCTATGCTCTTGGCGCTCTCGACGGTGCCAGGAGGCTGCAAGAACAGACATTGGAAATCCTAGAGCGCGTGCTGGGAAGTGAGCACCCCGACACCACGATTTCCACCTGGAACCTGCTCCTGACCGTCCGCCAGCTTAACGACACCAACACCGAAGCCCAGTTGATCGCCAAACTGCAATGGCTTCTCGCCTGCGACGAAGACTCGATCCCATCAGCCCGTCAGCGGAAAATCCGCCGGGATCTGCTCGAACTCCTGCTCGACCCACTCAATGGCTCCTGATCGTCGCACCGCGTCTGCCGTGCCAGTCCGTGTCCGTCTGTGTTCGTTCCCTCGCCCGTCACTCCCCCCGCACCAGCCCCCCAAGCTCCCCGAGAAGCTGAGCCATCGCCGGCCGCAGCGAGCTCGCCACCCTCTTCCGCCCCCGCCCCTCCAAAGGACTCCGCCGCACCAACACCGCCCCGAGCCGATCCACATTCACATGCAGATACTTCTCCGTCGTCGCAATCGACCGGTGCCGCATCAGAAGCTGCACCTCCCGGATATCCAGCCCCTGCGCAAGCAAATGCGTCGCCAGGCTGTGCCGTAGCACATGAGGCGAAATCCGCCGCCCACCCGCCTCGATCCCCACCTCCGCGAACCGCCGAAGCAAGACCTTGCGCACCGCCCCCCGCGTCAGCGCCCGTCCCCAAAGGAACCGGCCCGCCGGCCGCGCCGCCAGCCACATGGCAAGCATCCGAGACACCGGCCGATCCAGCGGCAACCGCACATCCGCGCCTGCCCCCTTCCCGCGCCGCACCAGAATGCTGAACGTCTGAGTCGCTTCCTGCCACACCACCCCCTCGGCCTCCAGTGGCCCAATCTCCGACGCGCGAAGTCCCGCCACATAGGCCACGCCCAGCAGCACCCGGTCCCGCATCTTTCGAAGATCGCGAGGCAGTGTCCCCGGCCGCTCGCCCCACAGCAGCCGCGACACCTCACGGACCGTCAGCACCTTGATCTCCCGCTGATACGGCCGCGGCCCCGACAGCGACGCCCACGGATTCACATCGAAGATCCCGCGAGCCATGCACCACTCGCCGAGAGAGCGGATCGCCACGACCACCCCCTGGCGCACCGACTCTCCACGGCCGGCCAGATGCAGCCGCCGCAGATGCCGCTCAACGTCCTCCCGGCCGAGCTGCGCGAACGGTTTTCCAGAGTCCTCCAACAGCCGCTCGACCAGCCGCCGATACCGCCGCACCGTCCCCTCCGTCCGCCCACGGACGCTGATCAAGAAGGCCGTCCAACCGTCGAGTGAATCACAGGTCCTGTGACTCTCCGCGGTACCGCCGAGAGGATCTAACTTCTTTGCAATCTGCTGTTTACCACCTGTACGCCGGGGGTCGCCGATTTGGGGTCTAGCGCTCATGTCTTTCAAGCTGCTCCCGAACGAGGAGCGTTGTCAAGATGCCGAAGCGGACACAGCAGGAGAGCAAAGGCAAGGGCGGCCGGCCCAAGGGCAAGCCCCTGTCCGCGAAAGAGCGCGCCCAGCGCCGCGCCGCCGCGGTCAAGACCGGCCAGTACGCGACCACCGCCCTCGGCCAGGCGCTTCCACCCTGCAAGCCGGCCGTCTGCCCCAACGACGGCACCGGCACCTGCGACGTCAAGCGCGCCGTCGAGGCGCGAGGCGCCGGCCTCTCTGCCTGCCTCGTCTCCCTGGGTCATCACGATGTGATGCAGAAATACCTGGCTGCCATCCAGGCCGGCGACCTCAACGGCCTGGCCGAGCTTGCTGCGACATCGATGGCCGGCCAGCTCGCCTTGGCTCACGACGAGCTCGCGGTCCTCATGCGGGAGGGACTCGTCGTCCAGGTCCCCGTCGTGGGCCGCAACGCCGAAGGCGAGCTTCGAGATCGTCGCCGAGCGCCCCGTCGAAAATCCCCGTGCAGCAAACACCTTCCAGCTCCTGCGGCAGCTCGGCCACACCGCCGCAGATCAAGCGATCACCCCGAAAGCGAGCGGCGAGCGCGAAAGAGACCACGGCCTCGGCCTGGCGGGACGTGCTGCATGGGTGAGCCAGATGCGGCGAGGACTCGCCGGCGAGGGGGAAGACTCCGATGCATAGCATCGAGCTGCTCCACCCCGCGCTGCCCGAGCTGATCGATGCCCTCCTCCGGCGCAACCGCTGGTCCTGGCAAGCCCTCGAACGCGGTGACCTCAAGCTCGGCGGCAAGGTCCTCGACACCGACCGCCTCCAGTGGTGGCTGATCAACGCCGATCCGGTGCTCTGGGTCGAGACGAACCTGGTCAACAAACCGGAAGACGGCGGTGGGCTCTGGAGCCTCTTCCCTTACCAGCGCCCGTCGATGCGCTTCCGCGGGCACGTCGTCCACCAGGACGGCGCCGAAGTCGGCAAGAGCCGCGAAATCGTCGGCCTCCTGCTCTGGGGTTGTCTCGCCGCCGAGCGGGGCAGCGTCCTGGTCGGTTCCGCCCTGGACGGCGACCTCGACGAAATCTGGGAAGAGGTCGAGTGGCAGCTCACTGCCAACCCGTTCCTCGGCGATTCCCTGCGCACCCGCACCACCAAGCCCTATCGTCGTCTGACTTGGCGCAATGGATTGCGCGTCCTCTTCCGCCCAGCGGGTCACGATGGCCGCGCCTACCGCGGCATCCACGTGCGCGGCTGGCTCCTGCACGACGAAGCGGCAAAGGTTGTCAATCCGAGAAGCTGGGCCGAATTCTGGAGAGCCGCCAAGCCCGGCTGCGAGATCCGCATCTACTCCGTGCCCACCGGCGACCGCCTCTGCACCTTCCAAAGGATCGCCGACAACGCAGTCCCCGCCGATTCGATCATCCCGGCCGAAACACCCGAGTTGGTGATCGAGCAGCTCCTTCGCCCAACTGTCTCCGCGACGCCGGAGGGAGTCCGCGTCCTGGCGCGAGACCTCGGAGGCCGGATCTGGGTCCGCTTCCACTGGCCGAAGACCATCATGCCCGCCCCCTTCTGGAGCGAAGACCGCCGCCAGGAATTTATCGCTTTCTACGGTGGTCCCGACGAGCCCGGCTACGTCCACAACATCCTCGGTCTCCCTGGCGACCCCGAGTACTCACTTTTCCCCGAGCGTCTCCTCAAGCCCGCTCTGACCTGGATCCCCGACTACCTCTCCATCGCCTTCCGTTGGGACACCCGAGCCGGCCACCTCGACGCCCTCTCCCGCCGCCTCAACCCCTCCTATCCCTGGGGCGATTCTTCCTCCCCTCTCCCGGCGGGGGAGAGGAAGGGAGATGGGAGAGGGGCCGGGGGTGAGGATCGCGGCGCCGACGATCACCCCGACGAGGACCTCGCGGAAGAAGCCACCCTGCAGCCCTACCTGACCGTCCTCCAAGACACCCTCGACGTCGCCGCCTGGGACACCTGGGACGCCACTCAGCGCCAGAAGGCCATCTGGGATCTGGCGCACTTCTTCCTCCGCCCCATCCCCGGAGACCTCACCGCCGGAGTGGATGTCGGCTCCGCCACCGTGACGGAAATCCTTTTCGAACGTCGCAACGGCCTGGCCGACACCGTAGTCCTCCGCCTCCACCTCACCGGCTGGAACTGGTACGCGCAGCGGGACTTCATCCTCGCCCTCGACGCAATTCTTGCCCCGGCCGGCGGTTGGGGTATCGACGCCACCGGAGTCGGCCGCGTCCTCGTCGACCTCCTCATCCCCGATCTCGGCGACCGCCTGAGCGGCTACGTCTTCAATCGCGCCACGCCCGCTCTCGATCCCACCACCGGAGAAGCCCAGCTCGATCCGGCCACCGGCCGCGAAGTTCTCATCTCCTACAAAGAGCTGGGCACCCAACTGATCGAGCGCCGCCTCCACGGCCGAGGCCTCGAGCTGCCCTTCGACCCCGAAGTCCGCCACCTCCTCGCAAACCACACCTATTCGCAGTCCGGCGAAGCCCGCCGCTTTTCGAAAGTCAATGACCACCTCGTCGATGCCCTGCGAGTCGCCGAGCTGCGCAAGCTCACCGCTGATTGGAGCGCCTTCACGCCGCCCCTGATCTACGCCACCCCCGCCGCAAGCCCGATCGATTCCCTCGACATCCTGAAGGCCCTCTGATCATGGAGACCGCCCTCGCGCTCGCCCCGACCGCCCAGCTCTTCGCCGAGTTGGTCGTCACCGCCTTGGAGGCGGAGCGCAAGCTCCGCCCTTTCGTGGGCGAGCTCGGGGGCGATCCCATGTTCTTCCGCGCCTTCGGAAGATGGCAGGAGATCCAGCACCCCTCCCGCTTCGTGCGCGAGCGGTCCGAGGTCGGCGATCGAGTGGGCGAGCTTTACAACCGGATGGTCGATACAGACACGACCATGGCCGGCCTCTGGGAAAAAAGAGTCAAAGCAGTCCTCTCCCTGCCGCGCTTCATCCGAGCCGCTGGTTCTTCTCCGAAGGCCGAAGAGACTGCCCTCTTCGTCCGCACCGCGTTGTCGCAGATCCCGCTCCGCGTCGTCCCGATCTCCAACACCTTGGAGGCAATTCTCAAAGGCGTCGCCATCAACGAAATCATGTGGGAGCAGGCCCCGCGAGGTCCCCTGGCCGGGGCCTGGCTCCCCGTCGATCTGATCGATCGCCCCATGTGGCGCTTCGGCTGGGCCGCGAGCGATAGATCCCTTCACATCGTCAATCACCCGGTGCGCATCGCACCCGTCGCCGCACCGCCGATGAAGTTCCAGGTTTTGTCCTACGGCACCAAGGACAATCCGTGGGGCAGAGCCCTGCTCGACCGGCTCTATTGGGTCTGGTACCTCAAGAAGCACGCCTCGAAGTATTGGGCCCTCTTCGTCGAACGCTTCGCGCAGCCGCTCGCGAAAGGCACCTACCCCTACAAGCCCGGCCAGGAGGTCGCCAACAAGGAGCAGCAGGCCCGGCTGCTCGCCATCCTCGACGCCATCCGTACAGGCACCTCCATCGCCCTGCCGGACGGCCTCGACATCACCTTCCTCGAAGCCTCCCGCGGAGGAGACGCCAGCTACGCCGCCTTCCTCTCCTGGCTCGATCGAGCCGAAGCCCTCCTGCTGCTGGGCGAGGTCGATACGAGCGGCCTGGCCAAAGGCCCCGGCTCCTTCGCAAAGAGTCAGGTTTCCAACGAAGTTCGCCTCGAAACAGTCGATCACGACGCCCACCTTCTGGGCTCCTTCGAGACCGACACCCTCATCCGCTGGATGGTCCTCCTGAACTTCGGCCCCAGCGCCCCCATCCCGCGCTCTGTCTACGACTCCACCGACGCAGCCGACCGAGCCCAGCGCATGCAGGGCATCGCCCATGCCCTCGCGGATGACGTCGCCGTCCCCGAAGGCTACTACCGCATGACCATGAGGGTCCCCGCCCCCGGCGAAGGCGAGCCCGTAGTCAAAAGGCCAGCCGCCCCCTCCCCGTCCTTTTCGTCCTTGTCCTTGCCGTCCTTGCCGTCCTTGCCGTCCTTGCTGTCCTTGTCGTCCTTGTCGTCCTTGTCGTCCTTGTCGTCCTTGTCGTCCTTGTCGTCCTTGTCGTCCTTGTCGTCCTCCCGCCAGATCCCCTACCTGATCTGGTTGACCGAAGACGACGACCGAGTCCGCGAACGTCCGCTCCACAACCACGCCGTCATGCACGGCAAAGTCTTCGCGATCGATCATCCGATCTGGAAGACCTGGTGGACCCCCGCCGGCCACAACTGCCGCTGTCGTATCGAAGTCGTCACCGCCGAAGAAGCAGCCGCCCGAGGCTACACAGGCCCCGAGCCTACTGGCCCCTGGCCCATCGCCCCCGACACCGGCCTCCCCGCACTGCCCGATCCCGGCTTCCGAGGCCCAGGAGTGACCCCATGACCCCGCGCATCATCACCGGCGCCGTCCTCTGGACCCCCGCCGCCACCGATCACATTATCGACTTGGCCGCCGGCGAAGCCCCGGCTCTGGAGTTCCCGGCCCTCGTCCCCATCGATCTCACCGAAACCCACGGCATCGTCATCACCACCGAGCGCCTCGCTGAGATGGCCGCCGCCTACGACCCCTCCATCGAGATGGCGAGCCTCAACCTCGACCACAACACCGCTGGCCCGTCGCTCGGCTGGTGCGAGCGCATCTGGCTCCAGGACGACGCCCTCTGGGTCCGCTACACCGACCTCGACCCCGCCACCGTCGAGCTGATCCGCACCAAGCGCTACACCCGCCGCTCCGCCGAAATCGCCCTCAGCCATCCGGTGACCGGAGGCTGGTACTTCACCGGCTGCGCCCTCCTCGGCAATGCCCGACCCGCAATCGCCGGCCTCCCGCCGGTCACCCTCTGCCGCCCGCAGTACGTGCTGCCCTCCAGAAAGGAGCCCCCCGTGTCCGAAAGTGATTCGCCACCGTCCGCCCCTGGTGAAGTCGAGCTGAGCGCCGCCCTGCAACAGCGAGTCGTCGAAAGCGACCAGGCCGTCGCCATCATCCTGAGGCAGAAAGCCGAGCTGCAAGCCGATAGCCGCCTGAAGGCTCTCGGAGCAAGTCTCACCCCCGCCATGGCGAATCTCGCCAAGCCGCTCCTCATCGAGCTACTCGCCACCCGCACCCCCGCCACCGTGAAGCTGCAGGACGACCCCACGAAGCCCCCCACCGAAGTCGCGATCGCCGACCGGCTCCTCGATATCCTCGCCGCCGTCCCCGCTGTCGAAGCGATGACCGCCGGCCGCCTGGCCGACCAGGAGCTCCAGGCCACCACCGCCCTCGGCCTTTCCGCCGAGCGTCGCCGCGAGCTCGACGCCAAGTACCAATTCACCACCACCGCCTTCGGCTTCCGCACGAACTGAGGTTCAACCATGCCACCGCTCACACAAGACACCCAACGCATCTGGGCACTGCACCAACCGCAGATCCTGCCGCTTCCGGCCGCCGCTGGAGCGGTTCTCTTCGTCGGAGCTCTCGTCGCGACCAGCGGCTCAGGGCGCGCGGTCCCCGCCTCCGACACCGACGGCCTCACCGTCCAAGGCGTCTGCCGCGAAGGCCTCAATAACGCCTTCGGCGCCGCGGGCACCCTCGGCACCTCCGGTGATTACACCGACGCCGCCCGCTACGTCCGAGTCGACACCCGAGGCGAATGGCTCTTCAACGTCACTGGAGGCACTCCCCGGCCCGGCGCCCCCGCCTTCGTCGTCGACGACAACACCGTTTCCGCCTCCTTCACCAATAACGCCATTCAAGCCGGACGCTTCACCCGTCCCTACGGTCCGTCGACCTGGTTTATCGACGTCGAACGGGTGCCAGGCGCCGAGCCCCCTGTGGAGTAAGCCATGCTCAGCGAGCTTCAAAGCATCGCCCGCGTCGTCACCCCCTACGCCCTCGACCTCTACGACCGGTCCGCGGCGAATGCCTTATTGCCGCAGCTCACCGCGACCGTCCCCAATCCGACGAGAGCCAAAAGCCTCACGATCGAATGGACCACCCTCTTCACGCAGCTCCACAAATGGGTGGGGGAGCGCATCGTCCAGCGCTCCTTCGCAACTCCGATCACGATCGTTGGCGAGAAATATGAGATCACCGACGCCGTCGATCGAAACGACATCGAGAGGGGCACCGCCCTCGCGACCGTCCAGCAGAAGTCTGCCGCCATCGCCGAAGGCTTCGCCGCGGGCAAGGTCATGCTTGCGGTGAAAGTCCTGCGCCACAACCGTCTCGCCTACGACGGCCAGAACTTCTTCGACACCGATCACGTCCACCCCGACGGCCGCGGCTACTCCAACGTCGTTCATGTCGTTCGCCAGATCCCTGCGAAGCCGGACGTAATGGAAGCGCGTTCCGAGATCACCAACGCCCTCCTCCGGCTCATGTCCATCCGCCT
The DNA here is from genome assembly GCA_963842525.1 of uncultured Holophagales bacterium. Lineage (GTDB taxonomy): Bacteria > Acidobacteriota > Thermoanaerobaculia > Multivoradales > UBA5704 > UBA5704. The sequence goes on along the minus strand of CAWJGT010000001.1, from coordinate 584,305 downwards.
CTGGGGAGACGCCCTCGCCTCCGCCGACCAGGTGAGGCAAAACCTGATCGTCATCACGAGATCCACGGACGTCTTCCAAGCCTACGAGCTGCTCCGCACCGAGCCCAGCTTCGGCGCCGATCCCAACACCTGGAAAGAAAAGTTCAGCCTCTGGCTCGACTACAACCCTGCCCCGGGGACCGAAAACAAAGTGGACATGATCCTCTCGCTCCCGACCGGTCCGAGACCCGTTCTCTGGATGCCCACGAGAGAACCCAACGGCATCGAGTTCGACACGACCAAGTCGTTTTCCCACGCCCAGATCAGCTTCGGAATGGATGGGGAGTACGGCGTCGAGCCGGGCTTCCCCCAGTGCGCGGTCCGGATCGACCCGGACTGAGCTTTTACAAGGAGAAGAAACATGATTTTCAAGATCCGCACCGACCGTGAAGTCAGCGCCAAAGGCCCTGAGGGCTCCGGCACCCGCCGCCGCACCGTCTCCTATCCCGGCGGTTCCATGACCCTCGTCCTCGGAGCCCAGCCCACCTATCTCGAATGCGACATGCTGCCCCGCGAGATCGCCCAGGACCAGCATCTCCTGATCCAGGAGGTCTCGCCCGGCACGGTTGACGTCGAGATCACCATCATCAACCTCAAGGCCGAGCGCGTCCAGGAGCCGGAGTCCTTCGCGACTCCCGTGGATCCTGGCGTCCTCGATCCCAACCTGAAGGCGGAGCGGGTCCAGGAGCCGACCTCCATCGCGCCGGTCGAGCCTGAGCCCGAGCTCGCCATGGCGGCCGCCGAAGCGCCCCGCAAGCGCCGGTGATGCCGCCCCGCTACCTCACCCCGGCCGAGTTGCTCGCCCTCCGCGGCGAGGCGGAAATCCTCCGCCTCGCCGGCCAGGGGGGCGAGCCGGCCCTCCTTTCCGCCATCGACCAGGCCGAAGCCGAAGCAACGTCTTACCTCCTCGGCCGCTATCGCTCCACGCTTCCATCCACCCCAGCCACCACGCCCCCCGTCCTGAAAGCCAAAGTCGCCGTCCTGGCCCACCGCCGCCTCGTGACCGGAGGCCAGCCCAGCCCCGCCCTGGAGACCGAGACCCAGCAAGCCCTCACCTGGCTCCGAGACGTCGCCAGAGGAGCCGCCAGCCTCGACCTCCCCCAGGCCCCGCCAGCCGACGACGTGTCTCCGCTGATCGCCATCACCGGCCCCACCACCCGAGGCCTCCGCCTCCAGGACCTGGAGGACTGGTGATGACCGTCCGTGTCCGTCCGTGTTCGTCCTTGCTTTTCTCCCCTCTCCCGGCGGGGGCCTGGGAGGGAGATGGGAGAGGGGCCGGGGGTGAGGATCTTCTTTTCCCCCCTCTCCCGTTCGGGGCGGCGGCCGGTGGCCGCACGGGGGAGGGGCCGGGGGAGGGGGCCTGATGCTCCGCCTCACGCTCACCCTCGAAGGCGTCGCCGCCGCCCAGGCCCTCCTCGAAGCCGCCGCCGCCCGCCTGGAGCAGCCCCCGCGCCCCCTCCTCGAAGCCCTGGCCGCGAAGCTCCAGGCTTACTTCCACTCCCACATCCACGACCAATCCGGCCCGGAATCCCCCTGGCCCCCACTAGCACCCGTCACCCAGAAGATCCGCGCCTACTACGGCCACCCACCCGCCGGCCCAGCCCTCATCCGCGCCGGCGACCTCCTACAGAGCATCACCACCCTCCTGCTCGAAGACCGAGCCCTCGAAGTGGGCGCCCGAGCCCCCTTCGCCCGGACCCTCCAGGACGGCGGCACCCTCACCGACCCCAAGACCGGCCGCGAGCGCACCGTCCAGGCTTTCCCCTTCGTCTACGTCACCGCAGCCGAAGTCCAGGCCCTTCTTGATCTCATCCAGGAGCACTACTTCCATGCCACTCCCTGATCCCACCATCTACCCAGCCCTCCCCTGGTCTCTCGACGCTCGCATCCTCCAGGTACTGCGAGAGCAGCTCCTCGCCGACGCCCCCCTCCGCACCGTCTTCCCGAGAGACGATCAGATTTCCATCCTCGAAATGGCTTCCATCCTCCGCACCGAGACCCTGCCTGCCCCCTGCCTTGCCCTCTCGATCCTCGCCGACGAAGAACGAGAGACGACGTCGAGCTATGGCGCGAGCTACACCACCGTCGTCCAACTCGCCCTGGTGACCAATCCCCCGGCCGGTTGGGGTGACACCGCCGACCTGCTGCGCTCCCGCATCGTCGCCCAGCTCCGCCGGATCGTCCGCCGCAACGCCGGCGTCCTCCAGGATCCGGACGGCGCTCTTCTCACCGAAGGAGTCACACGCATCCAGCGCGTGCAGCTCGACGCCACGCCGCTCCCGTCCAATCTGCTCCTAACCGTGATCAATATCGAGTACCGCTCCGCCATCGACCTGCGCGACCAGGAGGCCCTCCCGTGAACCAGCTCGGAGCCACAGGCTCTGCGGTCCTCTGGGCCGTAGGCCGCGAAAGAAACTTCGGAGTTCCAGGAGGCAGCCTCACCACCTACAAAGCCGTCCTGCCGCTCGACTCCGATCTGCTCGACGACCAGAGAGAAGGAGCCGCCGTCAATCAGAGCGGCTATCTGGAGCGAGGCGTCCCAGGACCGAAGGGAGGCAAGTCCATCTGGTCCCTCAGTCTCACGACCGGCACCATCCTTGACTTCCTGGAGCACCTTCTCGGGCTCGCCACCAAGACCGTCCTGGCTCCCGGCATCTATCAATACCTTTTCCATCCCTCTCGCAACGGAGTCGATACCTCCTTCTACGCCCTCCTCTCGAAGAGCCCCGTCCTGCGCACCTGGCTCTACGGCCTCAAGTTCGGCAAGCTCTCCCTCGCCATCGGCGACAACACCGAGATTCCCGTCAAGCTCGAAGGCCTCGTCGCCCACGGGACCCGCATGGGCCCGCCCGCCGCGGCCCCCGCCAACCTCGGCACCTATGCCCTCGGCCCTTATCTCCGAGGAGCCCTGCGCAACCCATCCGCCGGCCCCGTTCACGTCCAGGTCGCCCAAGTCGAGGGCGGTCTCCAGTTCCAAGTCGAGCAGACCGCCGGAGCCCCCACCTTCCCCGGCCCGCCCGTCGACGTCGTCCTCGACCCCAACGGCGAAGCCATCTGGCAGAACCTGCAAGGAGCCGACGGCCTCGACCTGGGCTTCTGGGACGAAAATCGAGATCCCCTCGAAATCATCTGGCCCGGCACCGCCGCCGACCACGCCGCCCTCTCCTCCGGCGACGTCTTCACCTTCGCCCCGCCCGGCCACTGGACAGACCCCGACCTCCCAATCCTCTCCGGCTTCCAACGCTTCACCAGCGCCCACTGGACCGTCGCCCTCCGCACGGCCCCCGGCGCCGACCCCTGGACCACCATGAGGTGCCGCAAAGGCAACCTCGATCTCTCCTGGCCCCTCTCCGAAGAACGAGGCAACGGCAGCCGCTACCCCTACGCCCTCCTGCGAGACGGTCTCTTCGCACCCTCCCTGAAGATCGAGAGAGCCCTCGTCGATCCCTTCTTCGCTGACCAAGCCGAGGCCGCCGCCCGCCTAGAAACTCAGCTCGCCTTCACCGGCCGCCAGCTCGACGCTACCCATCGAGAATCAATCACGTTTACATTCACCTCCGCCAGGATCGACGCCGCGAAGCGAGTCGCCAAAGACACCCGAGCCATCGCCGAGGAAATCACCCTCATCGGCGAAACCAACGACGCTATAGCCCCGCCCCTGACCGTCGAGGTCATCACTTCCAGAGATTGGACACCCCATGCCTGACGCCGAAGTCAAAGCCCGCCTAACCATCGAGCAGGAAGGCGAGCCGCAGATCTTCCGAGACGCCGCCACCGCCATCGGCGAGCTCGCCGCGGCCTTGCAGTCCATCCAGAGCTCTGGAGGCACAGCCTTCGCCCCCCTCCTCGCCCAGCTCGATCAGGTGATCGCCAAAGCCCACGAAGCGGCCACCGCCGTTTCCCAGCTCACCACCACCCAGCCATGATCACCCAGCTCCAGGACCTCGCCGCCCTCCTCGATCGCATCACCGAGGGCGCCAACCAGGCTCAAGACGCCACCCAGCGTCTCGCCACCACCTCCACGTCTTCTGCCGTTCCGTCCTTGCAGTCCTTGCAGTCCTTGATGTCCTCTGTCTCCGCCCAATCCACCTCTACTGCTGCGGTTGTCACCACCACCCTAGCCGACCTCCACCAGCAAGCTGCGACCGCGCAATCGCAGATCACCACCCGCCTCGACGACCTCCAGCAAGCCGTCTCCAACCACACGAACCTCTGGAACAAAGCCGTGAGCGAGCTGATCGACGCCGTGAAGATCGGAGCCGTTCCCATCCAACAGCTCATCACCCTTTACGGCGATGCCCAGATCGGAGGCGAGCGTCTCAGGGAATATCTGAGAGGTCTCGACTTCAATTTCTACCGAGACCAGGTCCGAGAGTTCATCCAGGGCCTGCAGGACGGCTCCGTCGAGATCGCAAGAGTCCAGGACTATCTCGGCAAAACCCAGCTCCTCTTCGCCAAGCAGCTCGCCGACATCATCGACCTCTTCCGCAAGGGTTCCGTCACCCTGAAGAGAGTCGAAGAGATCGTAAGAGACATCAAGAGAGCCTTCCCCGAAAGCGAGTTCTCCGACCTCGCCCAGGCTCTCTATGACGCCCTGAAGAAAGGCGGCTGATGAGCACCACCGGAGCCGCCACCGCCCCGACTCTCGACGGCCTCCACCTGCTCGGAGCCGCCGCCGACTCCTGGGAAGTCGTAGAGACCGAGCTCGTCGGCACCATCCGCATGGCGAACGGCAGCACAAGAGAGCAGCGCCTGGCCCCGCTTCCCGGCGCCCCTGTCATCCGCCGCTGGTACGGAGTCACCCTCGACTACCGCCATCTAGGCCCGCTAGCCGAAGAAGTCGAAGCACGTCTAGCCTTCCCCGGCCCGCACGACCTGACCCTCTGGAAGCACGTCACCCTCGGCTACCTGGCCGACGGCCACCGCGCCGAATGGGACCTCCCCTGGCGCCAGTCCCACCATCTCCTGACCCCGCCCGCCGGAGCCCCACCCGAGCGCTTCCATCCCACCATCCGCCCAGGCTGGGGAAGCACCGCCTTGTCCATCCAAGAGCCCGACCCCGCCACCTACGCCACCGACACCCCATCCGCCGGCGACTGCTGGTTTGAGCAAGGTGGCCGCCGCTTCAAGCTTTCTGAGCCCCCGCCATCAGGCACCCGACTGATCGTCCAACTCGTCCCCCTCTTCGCCATGGTCACCGCCGCCGAAGACCAGTCCCGTCACTACCGAGACTGGATCCGAGAGCCGAGACGAATAGCCCTCGTCGAGACGGAGCAGTGATGCCGATCGTAGCCACCTCCGCGAGTTTCAAGCTTGTCTCCCCTCTCCCGGGGGAAGGGAGTGCGGATGGGAGAGGGGCCGGGGGTGAGGGTCTCCGCGGCCACCTCGCCAGCCCCAACTCTGCGACCCTGTTGGGCGTTGTCTCCCGCTCCCTGATCGAAAATCTTTCTTCTTCCTCCATCGCCTACAACTTCCAAATCAAGCTAGGCCACACCTGGCTCCCAGCCTCCGCCGTTCTAGGCCCCCTCGAAATCGACGACTCCATCGACACCCCCGCCGTCCTCTTTTCCTTCACCCTCGTCGGCCGCCGCTGGTCCATCCAATCCACCGAGACCACCTGGACCTCCACCCCCGTCGAAATCTGGGTCACCGCCGGCCCGATCGGCACCCTCCGCACTTGGCGCCGAGCCTTCGGCTACGTCCTCTCCTGCGAGCAGCAAGAAGGCCTCGAGCCCACCCTTCGCGTCAGATGCGGCGACCCGTCCCGCCTCTACGATCGCCACGAGCTCTGCTACGAATTCGCCGCCGACGAGGGCCTCACCCGAGGAGACATCTGCCGCGAGATCCTCACCGACGCCGGCTTCACCGCAGACGTCCCCGCCGGAGCCCTCTACACCAAGCCCCTCCTCACCGATAGCCAGAAGCTCTGGCCCTTTCTGGCCGCCTTCTGCGAAGCCGAGGGCTGGTCCTGGCGCCTCGCCGACGACCAGCTCGTCCAAGCCTACCGGGTCGAGCTGCGCCAGCCCCCCGAGCCCCCCGACGACGTCTGGACCCTCCGAGACGTCCTCTCGATCGAGTCCGCCGCCCCCACCGATGTCCCGAGCCAGTGGGTGATCCGTTCGACCCAGACCACGCAAGCCCCGACCGGCATCACGATCACCAAGCAGCGAGACGAGGTCTTCGACTTCTACGCCGTCAAGAAAGCCGTCGCCATGCAGCTCACCGACGGCTCTCTCCAACCCATCGCCGCCGCCAGCGCCGAGACCTTCCAGCTCGTTTCCGTCTTGGAGACCGAGACCCACGACCAGGCCGGCCTGACCATCGCCAAGATCACAAGGCAATGGGGCTGGTACAACCCGAGAGCCGCCAAGCTCCGCACCCCCTTCGCCGGCGAGCCCCCCGGCCCCGTCGAAGACGGCTATTACTGGGCCCAGGCTTTCCTCGACGAGGAAGGCTCTTGCCGAGCCTGGCGCCAGGAATCCTTCGTGAAGACTGGCGAACGCCGGGAGCTGCCCACCTACGATGCCGAAGGCACCGAGACCGCCCGCCGCATCGAGACCTTCCGCTGGTACAGCCGCCCCATGGCCGTCCGGAACGCCGGCTCATCCACACCCAACGTCGTAGGAGCCGGAATCGGCGACGACGCGCTGAGCTGGTATCCCTTCGAAACCGCCCTGACCGCCCTCCTCCGCATCGAAGACTTCGGCCTCGCCCAGGTTGACGAGATCCACCACGAATACGGTGACACCGGAGCCGTGACGAAAGAGGTCCAGGAGACCTCCGCCTGGTACTCCCAGCGCACCGCCGTTTCCGAAGTCCCCTGGTTCCTCAACTATTCAGGAGCCGGCCAGAAAGACCTCCTCGCCCCCTTCCAAAGAGTCATCCGCAAGACGACTTCTAACCACCTCTCCGCCGACGGCCTCCTGACCGGCAAAGTCGAGACCACCACCGGCTGGCACGCCCCCCGCCGCGTCGCCGGAGCCCACGATTGGGGAGACTCCAGCTCCAATCTCACCCACGAGACCTGGGCCACCACCAGCCTCAAGACGACCGCCTACAACGTCCTGGACGACTCCACCTACGAAGAGCTGGTCGACGACGGCACCGGAGCCGTGAGCCGCCTCGTCATGGGCCGAGCCCCCCGCCCCCGCTACCGCCAATCCAGTTGGACCCGCCTCACCCAAACCCCCTTCGAGATCATCCTCGAAGACCCCGTCGCCGCCACCTGGTGGGGACCCTCTGTCGAAGTCCTGACCCTCGATTACGCCCAATCCCCCGAAGAAGCCGCCTTTATAGCAAGCCGCCGGCGAGCGAGAAGAATGGCCTTCATCCACACCGTCATCCGCCCCATCTGCGCCACCAGACCCGGAGACACCATCCTCCTGATAGATCCCCGCAGCGGCATCCACCACCGTTGTCTAGTCACCCGCCGCACCGAGCGTTGGGTTTTTTCTCCGCGTCCCCAGATCCTAGCCACCTACACCCTGGAGCAGCCTCTATGACACGGACCGCGTCCCCCCTCTCCCGGGGGAAGGGAGTGCGATGGGAGAGGGGGCCAGGGGGTGAGGTTCCGCACCTTCCCCCTCTCCCGTTCGGGGAGGCGGGCCGGTGGCCGCACGGGAGAGGGGGGCAGGGGGAGAGGGCTCAGGAGGCCGCCCCATGACCGGTGCCGAAAAGATCCTCACTCTCCTGGGAAACCTGCTCGATCGCCGTGAAAGAGAGCAAGCCCCCGCCCGCACCGCGAGAGTCCTAGGCCGCCACCAAGACGGCACCGAGCGCCTCCAGCGCACCGACGCCCGCTGCGTTACGAGAGGCACCCCCAACAACCACTACACCGGAACCGTCCTCCTCAATCCCAGTCTCGCCCCCTTCCACCGCTCCGGAATCACCGGCATCGGCACCTCCGAAACCATCCCCGCCGGAACCCTCTGGATCGAGAAACTCGATCCATCCGAGTACTACCCCGGCCAGACGGTCCAAGTCACCGTCCAAGGCCGAGGCTTCGACGACCGGATCCGAATCGACTTCCTCGACCCCGACCCATCTGTTTCTGAAGGCACCCTGAATCCCGACCTCGAGGTCCTCGCCCTCCAGTTCGTCTCCCCCGAGCTTCTTCTCCTGGATCTCGCCGTAGCCGCCACCGCCCGCCCGATCACCAGCGCCCCCATCGCCTACGGAAGGACCTGACCTCCCATGCCCCTCACCCGCCTCCGCCACCGCAAAGCCGACGCCTACGCCGTCTCCGTCTCGTCCGCCGTGCCCCGCTACTACGCCTTCCTCGACACCGGCCACCTGGTCGCCGCCCTCTATGCTAGCGACGGCACCTTTCTAGCTGACCGAGGCTCTATCCCACTCTCCGGAGAGTCCCTATCCGGCGGAAACGGCACCCTCATCGCCATCGATCCCAACGCCGCCGTCGGCCCCGGCTCCCTCGCTTGGCGCAGCGGCGACAACGAGCTGACCGTCTGGGATGTAGCCGCCGCCCAGCTCCACACCTACCAGGGCACCGTCGCCGCCTGGTGCTCGCCCCCCGTCTACCATCAGGGCCAGCTCTGGTGGGTCGAGTTTCCCGACCACGAAGACGAGCCCAACACCAATCAGGCCACCCTCACCCTTCGCACCGCCGCCTGCGACCTGTCCAACCCGCAGACCGTCGCCACCGTCGTCTTTTCGGCCCTCGTCGCAAGCTGGGACCTCTTCTCCGCGGCCACCGTCGCCGCGACCCCGACAAGCCTCCACTTCGCGACCACCTGGTACGACAACCTCAACTTCGAAGTCACCGACGCCGCCGGAGCCCGTTTCGCCTTCGATCTCACCGGAGCCGAGTCCCAGGACGGAGCCGGTCTCGGTCTCGTCCAAGGCTTCGCCGCCGCGGACGGCACCTCCCTCGGCCTGGCCGTCCCGTCCAACACCCTGCGATCTCTACCCCCGACTCTCGGAGCCGACACAGACCCGCGCTGGCCCACCACCGGCGCCTGGGCCCTGGCCCAAGGCTTCGGCCAAGCCATCAACGCCGCCGTCTCCACGGACGGCATCACCGCCCTCCTCTATGGCACTCCGCCCGAAGGAGACCTCCCCGTCATCATCGAGGCCCCCAGCACCGCCACCGCCGGCGAGCCCACCGCCCGCGTCTCCGTGGCGCGCCACCCCATCCACGACGCTTTTCCCAATCTCCTTTTCTTCCTGGAGTAGCCCGAGATGATCCAGATCCTCAATCCCGACCTCACCCCCATGCACGATGTCACCATCGACCCCTTCGAAGCCGGCCAGGACAGCGCCATCATCCCCTTCGCCCTCCAGAACACCGGTCCTGATGTCTTTGATGTCCTTGTCGTCCTTCAAGTCCTCGGCCCCACCACCGGCCAGTGGGCCTCTTCAGGAGTGCCCCCCACCGACGAGCTCTGGGGCCGCCTCCGCCTAGCCGGCCAGGACGCAAGCAACGCCCCTGGCCAGTTCCTCGAGATCACCGATTGGATTCCCGTAGGAGCCTGGCGCTCCTTGCCCATCCGGACCCTTCTCTCCGGAGGCATCCGCTACGGAGACTTCAAGCTCCGCCCGCCCGCCACGGCCGCCTCGCTGACCTGGCAATTCCGTCTCGCCGTCCTGGCCGCCGATCACTCCCTACCTGTCCCGCCCGGCACCCGAGAAGGCATCCTCACCGGCCTGGGAGATCGAGGCCACAGCACCCTCCTGAAGGGCTTCCAGGTCACCCCCTCCGTCCCGTCCGACGACCAGGTCCACATCGCCGCCGGCCACCTCCTCTACCGAGGTGACCTCATCGGCCACGTCGCCACCACCCTCGCCCTCTCCCAAGAAGACGCCACCGCCACCCCCCTGGCCCCCGGCACCTCCTATCTCGCCGTTCTCTCCATCGGCCCCAACGGCCTCACCATCACCAAGAGCCTGCAAGCTCCCGTCCCTGTCCGTCCTTCGGCGCCCTCCTGGGAGCCGGTCCTTGCCGTCCTTGAAGTCCTTTACCAGCCCTCGGCCGTCTCCGAGATCGACTCCACCCACCTCACCGACCTCCGCCTCTTCGACCGCTACCGAGTCGAGCCCGGCACCGGCCTCCATCTCCGCCTCCACCCCGGCCGAGCCATAGCCGGGGGCACCCTCCGCTATCACTCGACTGTGACCGACCTCCTCCTCCCGCCCACCACCACCACGTGCCTTTACCAACGTGCGAACGGCGCCTGGGAGCTCGCCGCCCCCACCGCCCCACCCCCCGAGACCACCAGCCTCGGCCCCCTCTGGATCGCCACCACCGACGCCGACGAGGTCATCGACCTTCAAGACCGCCGCACCTACGCCGCGGAAACCGTCGTCCTCCACCTCCGAGGCCCCCTCCCACCCACCCCCGGCCCGATCGCTGACGCCGTGATCCTCCACGACGGCCTCATCCTCGAAGACGTCCTCTACCGCCTCTCCGACAATGGGGGAGGGGACTCCGGCCAGACCCAGGTCGACCTCCTCCTGAACGGCGCCACCCTCTACACCTCGAACGCTATCGACGACCACCGCCCCGCCTGGCCCTACGACGCCGCCGACCTCCTCCAGCAGGGCCGCATCCACGAGGTCACAGCCCTGCACCCCGGCCAGCGAATCGAGCTGGTCTCCCTCGACCACCCAACCAACGGCACCCCCGCCCAGGCGGACGCCTATCTCCTCTGTAGGAGGTCCTGATGTCCAACCCGACGCAATCCCATGTAGGGGCAACCCTTGTGGTTGCCCTCACCTCCGGCTACCGCCTGAAAATCACGAGGCCCTCCCTCATGAGCGAGCTCGTCGATCGCATCGTCACCGGCCTGGCCGCCCTCGGAGGCAGCGCCGCCTTCCTGGAGCTCCTCCGCCGCTGGCTCCAGCGCCGCCAGGACAAGCGCCAGGAGCAACTCCAGCTCGACGTGCGGATCCTCGAGGAGGGCCACGCACTACGCCAGGAGGCCTACCAACGCGAAAGAGAGGCCCTCCAGGCCCTAGCCGAAGAGCGTGAACGCCGCCACAAAGCCGAGCTAGCCGCCCTGGAAGCCCAGATGCAGGCCAAGCTCGAAGCCCTGACCCGAACCAACGAAGCGCTCACCCGGCGCCTGGAAGGCGCTACCACCCCTCCTAGGCCGACGCTGCCAGGGGACTATGAGTAAGGGCGTCCGAAAACGTGTTTGAGGCCAGTCTCTTTGGATCGCCAGCGATTGTGAAAAGGAGGAGGACAGGTGAAAACGACATCCTTCACCCTATAGATCGACCTCTTTAATTGATCTGCCCAGGAGCCGTAGGTTGGCCCTGATTCCATTTCTTTCAAACCTCGGCACGCTCAAGGACGGTGGTAAGATCTTCGATTCCTTTTTCCCAAGGAACCGAAGCTTCTATGCTGTCAACCAAATCAGGAGCGCAAAAGATCCTAACCTTGCCTGCAACCCTTAGAAGGTTGCGAGCGTACTCTTCCCAGACTATTGATTTCTCCAGCTCGCCGACAGCCCGATCATCCTTCCGCAGCTTACGACGTTGGCTCTCAAGTACATGATAAAGTCCAATCTCAGAGCCAGGTCGGTCGCCTGGTATATCGATTAGCAACCAGGGGCTCTGCCCCCGTGTTAAGCGATCGACCTTGTCCTCTGCGCTTTCCGCAGCCATCGAAGTTATGCTCTGCAATCCCTCTGTTGCAATTCGGCCGGCGACCTTTTTTTCAAACTCGTGAGCTACCTTGTGCCGTTGGATCCTATCCAGCTTCTCCCAAATCCGGACGATCTTGTCCCACCGCTGACTCTCCATATCTCTGCTTACCACCCAAAGTCGCTTGAACAGGTTGCGCCTGAGGATTCCCTCTATCAGCAAAGACTCTGGACGGTTAGCATCAGTCAGGCGCTTGTAAAGCCACGAAAGAACGGCGGCATCAGTGGCGGCAAGATCTGTTCCGTGCCCTCCAAGAGGTGAAGTTAACCGGTCAGCCGCTTGAGGATCATCTTCAAACAAGCTCCTAACTTCTCTTGAATCATATAGACTCTCTGGGAGAGAACACACCATCGACACAAAAGCTGATTGCAGTTCTCTAATCTTTGACTCGCTCTCCTCACCTAGCAAGGCTTCAACTGCCCGCAGGAGCATCGACTTTTGCGCACGCACCGCATGATGCCAATATGCTTGAGAAAACATGGCGTACCTCGCCATGCTAAGGAACTCGGCAGATACCTTCCCCTTTGCATGCACCCCAACAACTGGTATGTCTTTGTAGCCTCCTTCGATTCTGTCCACGACGACTGTTGTGAGGCACTTGAATAAGCGATCTACATCGACGCCGTTTGGGTATGGCAGGTCGAGATGTCGAGCATCTCGAAACAAATAATCTAGCTTATCCGCATCAATGGGTCCACTTATTATTGAGCGAAGCAACTTGCGTTTCGGGCTAGAGTCATTGCTCGTTGGTTTTGCGGCCAAAATTGACATTAGGCGATCGCTTGTGGTACCCCACAGAGTGAAGACGGCTTCGAGTGAATCAAAGCTAACCTTTGTACTGCCTCTTTTCTTCTTCTCCCACAGGCCCTTGAGCATTGCCTGAGTAAGTTCAACATGGTTAAATAGTTTGTTGTCTACATCCTCCAAGTCGTGGGCTAGAGGGAAGTGTCCTATATCATGAAGTAGCGAAATTAGGAGCAAATCTCGGCAGTCGTCATCCGTAATAATTTGACGGAACAGCGGCGATACAGGATCGTTATACAGTACCCGAACCATCTTAAGGGTATTTGCATAGGTGCCCAAACTGTGCTCTCTTCGAGTATGCTTTGCGCCAGGGTACACCTGCGAAACTAACCCCAGTTGACTGATCGTGTTTAGCCTTCTAAAAAGTCTATGCTCAAGGACCGCTGACAAAGCCTTCGTAACCGGTACATGTGTACCAGGTGCAGCCTGAATAGTGCCACTTCCTCGAACCTGAAACTCCTGGACTCTAGCAAGTGGACCTTGTGAGCCATCAAGTCTGTCTAACGCTTCCTTAAGTTCCGAGGCGGTAGTAATGGGGACCGTCTTAAGGAACTCATGACTAAGGCCGACTCTCTTCAGCAACCACGTGGGTGGATTCTCGGCAAGCAGGCGAGCAGAGAGGAGTAGCAGATACTTTCTGGTATATGGATCTAAAAGATCAAGAATTCTGGGCACCTCAAGATGCCCGGTGTTATGATCAAATCCAAGCCACGATATAAGCATTAACCCAAAAGACCAGAGATCCCAATTTAATCTGATAGCCGAGCGTAGAACTTCCCCCCTTGCGCGATTCTCGTCAGAAGGATCTTCCGTCAGTTGGCGAATCAGTTGAGGATGAGCGAATGAGCGCGTGCATGCAACGGTAGTATTATCGACCTCTGGACTAATGCGCTTGCAGGTGCCGAGATCAATCATAATAGGTTGGCCTGTGTGGTCAACCATAAAATTATCGGGCTTGAGGTCTAAGTGGGCGAAGGCTCCGATTGGAAGTGTATGAAGATATTGTAATATGGCAGCGGTGTTGTGCACTAGATCCACGAGCTGCTGCTGCTGCGTTAGTTCCTTGCGAACGAACCTACCGGACGATACGCCGTCTACCGCCTCCATTAAGTAAAACGGAAGTGTTCCATAGCCCGGTATGTCTTTGGCGTACCTATAGTACAGAATTTTTACAATACCAGGATGGCGGAGCTGCGCCAAATATTGAATCTCTCTTCCTAGCAACTCTGCCACGAGTTCCACCTTGCCAGCAACTGGGCGAGGAAATTTGAGCGCGTTGTCTACTCTCGGAAATAGCGAATCCTTCAACCGTATGACCACGCCCGAGCCTCCAACGCCGAGCACCTTATCGGGCGAGTAACGAGCTCTCGGGAGCGTGCTAGCTACGCTCTGAAGAGCAGAGCGGATAGCGTCTCTCTCTCGGTGCCAGAAGTCCTGTATACCTGACTTCCTATATTCTTCCTCTAGCTGGCCGAGGAGTTGTTCGAAATCCCAACCTTTGGCATGAACGTCTTCAGCTACGCTGTCGCCCGGAGTCCTAAGAGGCTCGGAACCCTTTCTGGTCATAATTTCCTCTCGCATGCTTGATGCCTAATAGTATCACCCTATACGTGACGACGCTCAACATTTAGGAGGAAGATAACTATTGCTTGTCGTCGATGTCGTCTGTCAAAGGAACCGTTTGCTTTCAAGTTGAAACTCGCCAGCTTCTAAGTGCCCGGATTAGGTATCACCCCCGGCGATAGGTGCCAAGCCTCTTCACCGAGATAGTGAGGCCTTCGCCCCCCGCGCCACCCGCCTTGCCCTATAATCCCCCAATGGCACTGACCCCCGACCAACTCGCCGAGCTGCTCCGCGAGGCCGAGGCCCGAATCGCCGACTTCCAGGCCCGCTGGAGGGAGGTGCCCCCCGCCTACCAGCCAGGCGATCGGGTCGAAGTCGATGGCGAAGTCTTCGAAGTGACCGCCTATCAGAGAGAAGGGATGCCTGGCTACTCGCTCAGAGGAGAGAGGGAGAAGGCTCGCTTCTTCCCGATCGATTGGGAAAGTCGTTTGCAGCCCGTAGTGCACTGAGCGCAGAACCACGCGCCGATGACTTTCCTAGGCTGCGACATCCCGGCAGAGGTGCCGCGGCGTGGTAGCCTGCCCGGATAGGTGCCACCGGATTCCGAAACCTCAGGCGAGCCCGAAGCGCCGGGCCGAAAAGCCCTCGGCCAAGGTCGGTAGGTTCCGGGGAAGCACGGTCGAGCCGGCGCTAGGTGCCAGCCGTCTCGTCCCGGCTCGTCTGGCCAAAGGTCAACGGCTTCAAGCTCACCTTAGCTGAAACTTACTCGATCACAGCGGCCAAGTAACAGTCGCGCACCTTCTCGTAGAACCTCAATGAGGAGTTTTCGCTCGACCAGCAGCCCTCGGCCGGCTAGGTTCAAGACTCAAGCCTCTTCAGCAGGTCACCGGGCACACCCCCGCCGTATTTCTTAACAAGAGCGCTTCGCGCCTTTTGAAAGATCCTTTCCCCTCTTTGGGGGTCTATGCCCATGAGACGATAAGCCAGTTCATACGCGCGCTCGTTGTTTCCCTCGCTGCGCGATATGATACTCGCCACTTCAAGCGCTCGCACACACAGAGCATCTCCTTCTAGTGCCTCGTCAGCAAGGTTTCTCGCAAGAGCCAGATTACCCTCATCTAAGTGCACGTTAGCAAGAACAGCCAGTGCATAGGGGTCTCCCGGGTGCTGTTCTAGGCATTCCTCTAGATAGGCTTTCCCTTCCTGTCGAATTCCCGCGCGCGCAAGTGCCTCTCCATAGGAAGTAAGAGCCTTGGCTGGCACTGAACCAAGAGAACGCAGTCGTTCAATGCACGCCTTCCCGCGAGGCCACCTCCGCAATTTAGAGGAACACATAACAAGCCTTACGAGAAAATCGCGATCTGTCGGCGTTGTTTCAAGTGCCTTTTCACATATGGCCGCACTTTCCTTATAGCCACGGCGCCTATATAGATCTCGTGATGCCGAGCGAGCCCGCTGAAACCAATCACCACCGAGCGAGCGAGCTGTAACGAAGTCGCCTATGCTGGAGAAATGATAGACGGCTTCATCTGTGGCTTCAAATCTGCGTATGCTGTCGGAGGACGCAATTTGGTCCTTGAAGTGGTTCGCCGCGATACGATGATAAGCAGTTGCAGCGCCCTGTTTAATCCAATCTTCGATTGCCACTTCCCGGACAAGTGGGATAACAAAAATTCTCCCGTCTTCGCGTGATAGTATGAAGCGGCTTTCGAGACCATCAATACTATCCTGAATTCCAAGCCTCT
Source organism: uncultured Holophagales bacterium (assembly GCA_963842525.1). Classification (GTDB taxonomy): domain Bacteria; phylum Acidobacteriota; class Thermoanaerobaculia; order Multivoradales; family UBA5704; genus UBA5704. The sequence continues at coordinate 568,490 of CAWJGT010000001.1, read as the reverse complement.
CCACGAGTTCAGCTTCTACAGGCCTCCTAAAGATAGATAACGCCTCCAAAGCCTTTCGCTCCTCGCCGCTGAGCGACAAACCTCTAAAGAGGATCTTTGCAACCTCGCTCCGCAATTTCTTCAAGAAGCGAAGCTTCGCAAACGTTTCTCCACCGCCTTCCCTCAGAAGCGTGGCTGCTGTTCGCGCTGCAAGCGGATAACCCCACAAATGAGCTACAATATCTGACTGCCCAATTGCCGATACCCCAAATAGGCGGCAGTAATAATCAAATATTCTCCTGGTATCATCATCATTGAGCGGTCCTAGCGATAAGCTAGCAATATCAAGCTCGCTTATGTTTCTTGAGGCAAGAAAAACTATCCTGATCGCCGTACCGTGGAGCAATTCCCAATACTGCACTAGATCCACTAAGCCGGAGCCTCTAAAATCTACCAGATCCAGATCGTGAACGACCAAGATGTGGCATTCACGTACTTTGCTTGCAGCGTCCAATTTCTTCAGCCGTTCTGGCGCCAGAAGAGCTGCAGCAAGTGCTTCCAGGAGTTCAGAAGGTGTCATCCCATCGACGCAGTGAATGGCTTTCTTGTGATACCGAGGAAAAAGCTCATCGATCACCTTCTGTACAAGAGTTTTCTTTCCGATTCCTGCCAGGCCTGTTACCAGGGTGACCGGATCTTTCAGAAGTCGTCTACTAAGCCGACCTACCTCGTCTTCGCGGTTGACGAATAGATGGGGAGCCTGCGCCGATCCTTCGCGAAGTGGTGATGGTTGGACAGTCAGCGGCAGAAGCCTACCTTTCGCGTGCCTCATGCCATAGCTCACGGTCTGAAGTGCGTCTGTTAGACTGCCATCATCTGGGTAATCAGGAAGAAGTGTGGCAATCTGGCGATTGGATTCCTCTAAACCTTGTCGGCACCGATTCCAGAAGGGAAGGATTACCTCAGGAATTGAGATTGCATCTAGTAGAAGTTGCCCTTCCGCAGGTGTAATCGCTCCTTCCTGAGATGCACCAATAAACATCTCAAGTTGTTGCCTCATAGCTTTTGGCAAATGAGGGTCTAACGCAAATTCATTGAGTACCGATAAGGGGACTTGCAGTGTAGTATTGGCCCTCGCCGATTCCAACAAATCACTTAAGCGGGCGTGTGATGAGACCGCCCTATACAGCAGTGGCTTTCGCGCGACGAGCTTCCACGAGGGCTCGGAGTCCACAGACCGCCGTTTCTGGAACTGCCTCCCGAGTTCGACATCGGCTATCAGGAGCACCTCATCGGAAGTGCCAACCTTGAGAAGCTCAGCAAAGTCACTAGCTGTGGATGGGCCCGTCAATGAAAATTGGCTACCTCCGTATACTGCACTATTGGCTATTACGCCGGGAACTTCATTGATGAGGGCTTGTGTAAAGAGAGTCTGGAAAGGCTCGATCTGTGGACTCAACGCACAGACGGCCAGCAGTTTGGCGCCACGTCCGACCATGCCAAGCCTTAATGCATCAATACAGATTAGTAGTTGAACGCTGATTTCCTGCCCCTGAAGGGTAATCGTAAAAGGTTCTTGGTCAGCCTCACCGAGCAGAAGATCTGGCTCCCATTTGGATCTTGTAACCTTGAGGCGGAAATCTGTACGGCCATCTGCAAAGAATATTGGCGATAACGCTTTTCTAGCAAAGTCGTTGGGCGATTCCTGAACTGCTCTTAAACCACAATCTGCGTATTCTTTGAGAGCAGTAGGAGTTATTACTACAGTGTGACTTCCAGCGATAATCGTCGAAGAGTTTTCTCTCGCCCAGCGGGACAGCTGCTTTAGTGCTGACAAAGGAATTGAGTACTCAGGAAAGACAAGAAGATCCACGTGGTGGCTCGCAACCGCCTGAAGGATTAGGCGAAGTTTTGAAAATAGGTCCTGACCGTAGGTTTCATATATTGCATCCCTCAATCCCTGAATCCCCGGCTTATTCTTTATGCCAGCTAGATATGGTTGCGTCTTTTCGTCAAGAGGAGGAGCAGGTTCGCGAAGCCACTCAACTTTGGGTGTAACGTAGGCTGGAATCGTCGCTAATTGTACGAGCCCAATGCGGCACCGTGGAGAAATGGTCTTCGCTGGTAATTTTTTCATGAACTTGCACTCCTGATCCGCCGCTTCGCCTTTCGCCACGCTCCTTGATATCCTGTAATTTGGCCCCTCATTTCACTCTACAACCCCTGATTGCGTAGAAAGGTTTTACCTTGGACCGGCACTGGCCGTGTAGGGCCTAGCTGGCTCAGAAACGTAGTCGCCATGGTGCCAGCCCCCGCGCCCAACTGGTAGATGTAGGCCAACTCTTGAGGTAAGCGCATCACGCTGGACAAAACCAAGGTTTGTCGAGCGCGAGTCAATGCCACGTAAAACAGTCTTCTATGCTCTTCAAGCATCACTGCCTGCTGGTCGGGCGTTAGGTCGAGATCAACCTTCGGGATGAGACCCTGGATGCAGCCAGTGACAACAACCAGATCGGCCGTCAAACCTTTCGACTTATGAAGGCTCATCACGCGGACATAATCGACATCGACCGGCAACTCTGGCTGACTAATCGCAGTCCGCACCCCCTCTCTTAGCTTTAGAGCATCGACATCCTCTCTGTCGATGGTCTCAGCCGCCGCTCGAAGCGCCTGGGCCCATCGCTGATCTGCCGGAAATAGCCTGTCAATCAGGCCCTTGCCCGATAGGTCAGTCAAGCCAGAAAGACTCTCCTTAAGCAGTGCGAACCGGTTAACGAGCTCCTGGCAGTTGGGGAGCGTCAACTCCCCCCGGATCATCTGCTCGAGAGCCTCCCTCGGTGACTGTCCAGTCTGCTCACAGTGGCGGCGAAGACGCTTCCAGGCGCCGCTACGAAGCGACGGGCTACCAAAACCACACCAGCAGCGGAGCGCAACGCGGTCTTCCAGGTCGGCCAGTAGGTTCAGCAGTGTGAAAGCTTGTTGAGCTTGGCTCGTTCCTAACTTCTTTGGATCGCCATCCAGAGCTTCCTCCTGGAAGAAACTGACAGCTGGCGTTCCCAGCCTCTTCAGCGCGTCCCGGATCGCATAGCCGAACTGTCGTCGCGGTGCAAGTACGAGGACCTCTCCAGCACCGACCACATCTCCTTGGACACGAGCATGGATAAACCGAGCTATCCCCTGTGCCTCTTCAGCTATATCCCACCATTGAATTATATGCACTTCACCCTGGCAGTTTTCACTCCTTATTTCCAATTCCCTGGGTTGACGGTTATGATTGTATGTAATTAGTGCGTTTGCCATTTTCACTATAGTCTGCGGACATCGGCGGCACTCTTCGAGACTCTCGTCGTGAGTCTCAGGATGATTAACCTTGAACTGCGAAATTCCTTGCGGGTGCGCATGCTTGAACGAGTAGATTGACTGGTCCTCGTCGCCAACCAAGGTAAATCTTCCATTCGCAGCAAGAACATCAAGCAAGACCTGCTCGGAACGATTTAAGTCCTGGTACTCGTCTACGATAACATGGTCGAACGCTGTCAGTATGGGCGTCGACGGATTGTCTCGCAGGAAACTGAGTGTGACCGGAACGATTTCTCCGATCAACATCCCTTGATGAAAGCGCAACCAACCATCAAGGGTTGCCTCAAACTGCCGATCGATGGCATTGGCGGGCCAGCCAGGCTCTTCGCTCTGTAGCCTTGCCCATGCGGCGTTGAAAGCTTGAAGCAAATTCTTGCAATCCGACAACTTCCCAAAAGGCTCCCCCCTAAGGTCTTCCAACAGGAACCGCTCTTCCGCTGTAAGTAGGGGTCGGGGGGATCGCCCTGTAGCAAGGAAAACCTCCTCTCGGGCAAGCACCGAGAAACAGAAGGAGTGGATAGTACCGGCGCGCACGTCGGTGGCGCCTTCGGCGTCCATCTCCCGAAGGGTCTTCTCAAGATCTCGCGCTGCGGTCCGAGTAAATGTCGAGACGAAGATGCGCTTCGGCTTCACCCCGTCTTCTTGAAGGAGGCGAGCAACTCTCCGCATCAGCGAAAAGGTCTTACCGGTGCCCGGCCCAGCGACAATGCGAAGTGGGGATCTATTCGTCGCTGCGATCCGCAGATAGGCGCCTTTTAGGCCCTCGTTCCATTTCATCCTTATGACCCTCACCCAAGTGGTAAGTTCGCAGTATTATAACCTGCCGGATAGGTGCTGCTGGAAATAGGGGCGGGATAGGTGCTCCAGATAGGTGCCAGCCGTTTCCTCCGAGTCTGGCTCACGTGTCCTCCGGTCAGCCCGGATAGGTGCCGGATAGGTGCCAGCCGTTTCCTCCGCCGTGAGTGCCTGGCTAGGCTCCTGTATCCTCTGGTCTCCCGCGGTGCTGCAGGCGGGCAGTTGAGGCCATACCGCCACGCCGGCCCCTTCTCAGCTCCGCCCGAGCATCCTCCGTGTCCGTCCCCACTTCTCAGCTCTCTTCCAGGTAGGGCAAAACCTGCCCGGGCCCCGCCCGCATCCGTTTCTGCTGTCCTTGCCGTCCTTTACGTCCCTTCCTCCCATTGCCACACTTGCCCCAATGCGGGGCCTCCGCCCATGGAGGGCGCCGCCGCCGCAGGGGAGACAAAGACGATGACCAATCGGATGAGGATCCTCGTGCTCGGAATCGCCCTGGCCCTCAGCCTCGCCGTCACGCCGGCGCACGCCTGGCCCGGCGGCCGCCTCGACAGCCAGGCCGCAAGCTGGTGGGCTGCCGTGGTCGATCTCCTGGCGCCGCTCTTCGGCCTGGACGCGCCCGACACCTCGTACTCGCTCGACTCCAACGGCGACCCGGCCTATCCGGCCCCTCCATCCACGCTCCAGAGCGACGGCTCGCCTTGCATCGACCCCTTGGGCAGCCCGACCTGCCAACCCCGTTCGTAGTGTGATCACGGGCACGCAGGTCCCGCGTGCCCGTGGTCCTCCGCCCCTTGACACCCTCTATAATCTGCATCTACGTTATTCCAGTCCGTAGAGGAATGCCAAGGTGCTGCCAAGCCGATTCCGCCCACCCCACGAGCTCGCCCGAGAGCTCCTCGAGCTCCCGCGTCCTCGCCGCCTCCTGGCGGCCGGCTCGCTCCGTCGATATCGCGAGCCCGCTCTGGTCGAGCACCTCGTCGAGCAGTGCTTCGAGCATCGGTATGGCGACCCCGACAGGATGCTCGACTGTGCGGAGGCGGCCGTCGCCGTGGCACGCCAGCTTCCACCGAGCGCCTCGGCCTCCGACGCTCTCTGCCGCGCCTACCTGCACCTCTCCAATGCGCACCGCCGCCGGGCCGAGTTCAACTTGTCAGCAACAGCGCTGGAGCAGGCCAAGGAGGCATGGGCCTCCGGCTCGCAGAAGCCCGTCCTTGGGGCGGAGCTGCGCTGGATCGAGGGCGGCCTGCTTCATGATCTTCGCCACCTCGACTCGGCGGCATCGAGCTTCCGCGCTGCCGCAGCTCTCTTCCAGTCCCTTGGCGATTCCGCCAACTACGCCTCGGCTCTGATCAGCGAAGGTATTGCACTGCGAGAGGCGGGGGAGCCGCAAAAGGCGATCGTGGCCTTCGTCCGCGCCCTCTCTGCGATCGACGATCGGGCCGATGACAAGCTGCGGCTTTCCGGCCTTCAGAGCCTTTGTTGGGGCCTCTGCGATGCCGGAAAATATGAACACGCCCACGCCCTCAGCCGGCAGTGCAGCCGCCTCTTCTTCTCCCGCAGAGAGCCCGGCATCGCCATCCGGATCGTGCTCCTGAACGCCCGCATCGACGACGGGCTCGGCCACCCGCTCGCTGCGGAGCAGGGTTACGAGCGCTGCCGCGAGGGTTTCGCCGCGGTCGGCATGCTGTACGAGCAGGCCATCGCGACCCTTCATCTGGCGGCGCTCCTGGCCGCCGCAGGACGCACCAGCGAGGCCCGCGACCTCTGCGCCGAGGTGCACGAGGTCTTCGGTACCCTCGGGATCGCCCGCGAGAGCACAGCCGCCCTCCTCCTCCGCGATGCGATGGCCTATCCCAAAGCCGAGCTGCTCAAGACGGTCGCGCACTACCTGGAAAGGGAAGTCCGCCAGCCCGCCCGTCGCAGCACCGCCAGCGAGTAACCTCTTCCCCCTCTCCCGGGCGGGTGTGAGTGCGGATGGGAGAGGGGGCCAGGGGGTGAGGGCCCGGCCTACTCCTCGTCCTCCCCGCCGTTCAGCTCGTCCTCGCCCTCCGCGGTCTCCTCTTCCTCCTCCTCGTCGTCCTCCTCGTCCGGCGCCCACTTCTTCCCAAGCACCAACTTCACGACCAGCCGGAGGTCCGCCTCGCTGACCTCTCCGGGCACGATCCAGCGCACCGCCGGGCCGCCCTGTACCTCGCGCAGAGTCGCGGCCAGCTCCGACAGCGTGGCCCCATAGGCGTCGAGGATGCGATCCAGCGTCGCCGCCGTGATGCCCTTGGCATTGCGCTCGTATTTGCTGAGATTGCTCTGATCGATGCCCGTCCGGCGAGCCGCCTCCGCAGCGCTCCAACCTCTCCGCCGCCGTAGAGCCTCAAGAGCTTGTCCAAGACCTTCCAGAGGAGGCACCGGCTCATTGTACCAAATTCCGTCTTGACGGAACTAGTACTATCAACCAATAATTCTGGTATGAAGATACCAAATCCCCGGCCGGCGAAGCGCAGAAGATCGCCGGTCAAGAGAACCCCGAGAACAAGCCTCGCCGAGCTCCACGTCGCGCTAATCCTGCTCCGCTACCGTGCCGGGATGACGCAGGGCGAGGTAGCACGCGAGGCGGACGTCGCGAAGAGCTCCCTCGGCACCCACGAGCGGAACCGCATGACACAGGGAACCCTGGACACCCTCGAAAGCCTGCTCACCTACTACGAAGCCGACTTCGCCCTCTGCCACCGACTGATCCTCGTAGCCCGCAACCACCTCGGCGACCTCTGCCAGATCCGAGGCCCCAAGATGGTCCACCGCGCCACCGCCCAAGCCATCTGGGCCGAGCTGGACCACCGCCAGCCCGACAACCAGCCGCCCCCCGCGGGTAGGGCGGGGTAGAGACGCCCTAGTCCACGACCACCACCCTTTCGGCAACCACCGCCGCCAGGGCGTCTCAAGGCCTCAGCCACCGCCGAGCTCGCCCGTGAAGTCGCCGCTTCGCTCAGTCGCGGAAAGGTAGTGTCACTGAACCTCGTTAAGGCGTACCATACCGAGCTTGACCGCGTTGTACGCGGTCTCCGGTTGACGTAATATCTTTTCCGGGTTCGCAATAAATACGAATCCGATCCAAAGGGAGGTGTCCAATGACCATGTTCCGCAAACTCATGGCGGCCAGCGCGATCGCCATCGCGCTCGCATCCCTGCCGTCGCATCTCGCGGCTCAGGAAAAGGCAGCCCCAACCGCGGTCCGCGCCTCGGTGCTCGGCTGGTTCTCCAGCATCTGGAGCGACCTCGCCGCCTGGCTTGCTGACGGGGTGGTACCCGATCCGAAGTCTCCGCCCCATGGGGTTGCGCCAACCTCTGAAGGAGGCGGTTGCCTTGACCCTAACGGTAGGTGCGGAGGCTAAAAGGCCGGGAAGGGAGGTTCTTGACACTCATCGCGCGCGCGGGGAGAATGTTCTCCGCCAAGCGTTCATTAATAATGTCATTATATCCTATGATCCTCCACGCGCGCCGTGATTCTTCTATATTGCTTGACCGCTTCAAGGCTCACCCTCCTTCGAGACGTTTCCTGTTAGCCTCCAATCCTCCGCGGAGCGTTTCTACGGAGGACATTCTTAGCTTTAGTGATTACAGCTTTTCGCTTCGCTTCACAGACATCGGCGGTATGGTGCATTGGGCGGAACTTGCAACAATCCTCGCTGACGCAGTTTGCGACAGAAGACCAGTACAGCATTATCAAGATGCCCGAGGAGCAGCCTGGTGCGAGAGGGGAAACAGCCTTAGGCTGCTGGCGCACTTCCCAGAGGCCGAAGCCTCGCTTGCCGTGGCAGAAGAAGCCTTGAGCCTCGGAACAGGCAGTGCACTTCTCGCTGCGAGGTTGTGGGAGTTACGCGGCTCTCTGTTTCGCGATTGGCGGCGCTTTCATTTGGCTCAATCCAGTTTGGCGCGGGCTCGAGCGTTTTATGAGGCGGCTGGCGACGAAAACGGCTTTACTCGCTGCCTTATTGTCGAAGCCATGGTCGCTGGCAAAAATCGGAATCCCATCCGCGCCGTGCGGCTTGCGGAGAAAGCAATGAATCGGGTTGAGCCTAGCCTCGACCCTCATCTCGCTGCCTCCATCTCCCATACGTTGGCGTGGAACTTAGTTGACCAAGGTCGGCCGCGTCACGCACGGGCCGTCTATTCCGCGACAGAGCCACTGTTCGACGAGCTTAGACATGAACCCCTCGTGCAGGCGCATCGTCTTTGGCTGGTGGCTCACATCGATGAAGCGTTGGGCCTGGATGAGTCCGCCGAGCAGCTCCTTCGCCGCACGGGCGAAGCCTATGCTAAAGCTGGCCTTTTCTATGAAGAGGCCCTTTGTCGGCTCGATCTGGGAATCGTCTTGGCCCGCCAGCACCGACTGGCTGAAGTGCTCGCTGCTGTCAATGCGGTACAACCCTTATTCGAAGCTCTTGGCATCGGGCCGGAGGCCGCCGTTGCACGTCGTCTTCGGTTCGAGGTCATGCCCTCTACCGTTGGGCAGGTCGTGCGAACCCTCATGCTGGCATCGAAGGAAATCTTTTTGCAGCCGGCGCCTCGGCAACCAATTCCAGCAGTCGCGGTCTAAGTTTTAGACGTCTCCTTCCTGCGGCCTAGGCTGTCCCGCCGGACCTGCGGCGCCTCGGCGTGTAGGTGGCGGCGCGCCATCATCTGGCGCGCCGTCTCTATCGGCTTGCCATACAAATTCCCGAAGAAGTCCTCAGGCTCGACCTTAAAGAGTTCGAGGATCTGAAAGACGTGCATCACCTGGAGCTTGATGCGGCCTCGCATGATCTGGCTCGTGGTCGCCTCGCTCCATCCTAGCTTCCGATCGATCCACGCGAAGCCACGGTCGTTCTGTCGAGCGAGATCACGAATCCCCTGTCGGATGGCCTCCACCTCCGCCTCTGGATCTCTCATGGAGAGAGCATACCAAATGTTGTACTAGGAAATCTAGTCGTGGTTACCTCTAGATATGGTATTGACATACCAGGTACGGCTGTTTATTCTACCACGCATGGTCCTTCAGCCGACCGCTATCAGCCCCCTCAAACTGGCCAGGATTCTCAGGGCCGTCTCTCAGGATGAGCTGGTTGCCCGGGTTCGCCGGGCCGGGCGATTTACCGACCGCGGCGAGGTGTCGCGGATCGAACGCCGTCTCCAGCCCTTAACCGATAGAAAGGCAAGGGACTTCGCACGCGCCCTCGGTGTAGAGCCGGAGGAGCTCAAGCCCGACTATCAAGACCCTGACGCCAAGGCAGCCGTCGGAGTCGAGAGCGCCTCATGAACCTGGTCCATCTCGCCCTCCGCCAAGGCGAAGCCATCGCCGAAGCCCGCTTCGTCGAAGGCTCCGGCGTCCTGTACTTCTGCGCGAAGGACTGGTGCCCCCACTACCAGGGCCAGCTCGGCATCCTCGCCGGCAGCGAGACCATGCACTGCGCCCTGGTGAACTACCCACCGGACCGCATCTGCCAGCCCTTCTACATGGAGGTCGTCGAGGACCTCGACAAGCGCCGGAGAGCCACCTGGGAGCAGCGCCTCGCCGAAGCCGAGGTCTTCGAAGCCGCCGTAGCCACCGCCGCAGGAGCCACCGCTGGCGCTTGTTCCCCCTCTCCCGGGGAAGGGCGGGTGGAAGATGGGAGAGGGGGCCAGGGGTGAGGCCATGACCCACCACCAGGCCCCCCTCCCGCCCGGCTGGCACCTCGCCGACGAGGCCACCCTGCCAGGAGGCCGTTCCATCTCCGGCACCGCCGCCCGCGTCTACAACCTCCTTGTCGAGACCAGCAGGCGCTTCCATCGCTGGAGAGTCGGCCGGCATCTCGCGCCTCCCGGCTGGGTCCCCACCTGGGTCCTGCGAGAGCCCTGGGCCGGGGGAGCCGCCGGCGACCGCCGCCTGCGCGACCTCCGCGAAGAAGGCCTCGCCATCGAAAGCCAGCGCTTCGCCGCGGACGACGACACCCCGGCCTCCGCCTCCTGGCTCTGGCGCCTGGCCCCGCCAGCCAGCAACTCGCCCCAACGCACCACGCCGGCACCTCCCCCTGCTGCGCCGCTCCAAGGCATCGCCATCCGCTTCGTCGCGGCGAGCGCGACCCCCGGCGCGATCGACATCTCGCCGGGGGCCACGTCGCCGCTCGCCCCGTCCTTTGCGGCCTGCGCCGATGAGGCGTACCGCCGAGAGCTGCTCGAAGCCTTCCACGCCGGCCGCCTCGTGAGCTGCCTCAAGGGCCACACTGAATGGCATCTCTGGGCCGATCCAGCCGCCGCCTACGACCCGCGTCCTGTCCTGCGGGGAGCCCTGTCCAAGCTGGGAGCCACCCTTGGGGCTTGAGCACCTCGCCGCGGTCCTGGAGCACGCCAAGCAAGGCGGCTCCCATCTCGTGCTCCTCATGGTCATCGCCAGCTACTCCGACCAGCGCGGCGAGTGGATCATCGACCAGGCCACCCTGCAGAAACGATCTCGCCTCCGCCGTCGCCGCGTCCAGCAGCTCCTCGACGAGCTGGTCCAGGAAGGCGAGCTCGCCGTCATCTCCCACCACGGCCGCGGCAAGCTCTCCACCTACCGCCTCCTCGTCGGCCCACCCAATCCATTCCCCCTTCTCCCGGTGGAAGGGAGTGCGATGGGAGAGGGGGGCCAGGGGGGTGAGGGTCCAAAAAACGTGCAGCCGGCTGCACCTTTTTCCGAAGAATCCGCCGCCCAAAAAGGTGCAGCCGAGTGCACGTTTTCCGAAGGAAAAGGCGCAGTGGGCTGCACGTTTTCCGCCCAAAAAGGCGCAGCCGAGTGCACCTTTTCGGACCCCCCGGTCCCCCCTTTTCCCCCAGACCCCCAAATCCCCCCTTACCCCCCAAAAGCGAAGACAAAAAAACAGGAGACCTTCGGTCTCCGGCCCCTGACGGAGCCGCAGAGCGCCGTCTCTCGGGTCAACCTCCTGCTCGAAGAGGCGGGCATCCCACGTCCAAGCCCCGCCCAGATCGGCCTCTGGTCGAAGACCGCCGGAGGCATCGAGTCCCTCCTCGCCCTACTCAGCCGGCTCATCCAGGCCGGCCTGGCAAACAAGCGAGAGCCCCTCGGCTACATCCACCGCGTGGTCATCGAGCAGGCCGTCCGGCCCGAGCCGGCCCGGCCCCTCGACGCCCGGGCCGGCCGAGACCTCCTGCGAGCCGCCGGCGCCGACGAAATCCGCTGGCAGCAAGCCCTCGAAATCATCAACACCACGGAGGAGTCATGACCCACGAAGACAACGGCCTGCGTCCCCCCTCTCCCGGTGGAAGGGAGAGCGATGGGAGAGGGGGCCAGGGGGTGAGGACCCATTCCCCCCTCGCCCGGGAGGAGGGAGTGCGGCTGGGAGAGGGGGGCCAGGGGGGTGAGGGTTCGCATTCCCCCTCTCCCGTTCGGGGCGGAGGGCCGGCGGACGCACGGGAGAGGGGGCCAGGGGGAGAGGGCTCGTTCGGCCGGCCCTGGGTCTGCCGCAAGTGCGGCGAAGCCCAGATCGCCTTCACCGCCATCCCCACCGACGGTCTCTGTCACACCTGCCACGACGCCCACACCTCCGTGCCCGCCCTCACCGAAGCCGGCGCCGGCATCCCCAAGCTCTTCCGCGGCCTCACCCGCGAAAGCTGGTCCACCCACTTCCAGCGCCCCTGGCCCGAAGCCCTGCAGAGCTGGTCCGGCACCCCCCGGTGGGTCGCCCTCTGGGGACCCACCGGGACCGGCAAAACATCCCTCGCCATCGTCCTGCTCGCCGAGCACCTCCGCACCGGAAGGCGTGGACGCTGGATCTCCGGCCCCGAGCTGGCGCGACGCATCCAGCGCGACTTCGCCGCCGCCGAAGAGGTCCTCGGCCCCCTCCTGGCCACCCCCCTCCTCGTCCTCGACGAGCCCCTCTCCGGCGCCGCCGCCGACTGGTACATGGAGCGCCTGATCCTCATCACCCGCACCCGGGACGAGGCCTGTCTGCCCACCGTCGTCACCAGCCAGCTCCTCCCCGAGCTGCTGCGCAACCCCAACGCTGCCACGCCCCCGCCCCTGCTCTCCCGCTGGCTCTCCGGGCTCCGCGTCCGCACAGGCGGCAACGACGTCCGCCTGAGAAAGGCAAGGTCATGAAGCGCAAGCTCGTCCTTCCCCACAGCGAAGAAGCCGAGAGAGCCGTCCTCGGCGCCCTCCTCCTGGAACCGATGCGCATCGTCCAGGTGCGCGCCCGCCTGGAGCCGCGCGACTGGTACGTCGATCGCCATCGCGTCCTCTACCAGGCCCTCCTCGACGTCGCCGACGCCGGCTCCACCCCTGACCTCCTCACCCTCCAGGCCCACCTCGAGCAGGCCGGCGTTTTGGCCGACGTCGGCGGCCCGGCCTACCTCGCCACCCTCGACCTCGACCTGCCCGACCTCGACCGCCTCGACGAATACGCCGAGATCGTCCGCGAACGAAGCGTCCGCCGCGACCTCATCGCCGGCACCCGGAAGACCATCATCGAGACCGCCACCACCGCCCGCCCCGTCGCCGAGCTGCCTGGCCGGCCTCCGTGACACCGCCGATCACCTCCTCGGCCGCGCCGCACGCGTCCGCTGGGCGGGGGCCGGCCAGGTGCTCGACCGCCTCCTCCTCACCATCGAGGAGGGCCGCCCCGAGACCCTCCAGGGCCTCGCCACCGGCTACCCGGCCTGGGATCGCCTCGGCCCCGGCCTCCTGCAAGGCGGCCTCTACGTCCTCGCCGGACGGCCCGGCATGGGCAAGACCTCTCTCGCCCTCGACCTCACCCGCCATGTCGCCGTGGACCTGCAGAAGCCGGTCGGAGTCTTTTCCCTGGAGATGCGTTCCGACGAGCTGGGCATGAAGCTCGGCTCCGCCGAAGCCGATGTCGCCGCCCGCTACATGCGAGCCGGCCACCTCTCCGGCCGCCAGTGGCAGGAGCTGTACGCCGCCACCCGGCGCATGCTGGCGGCCCCGCTCTACCTCGACGACACACCTGGCCTCGTCCTGCGCGATCTGGAGGCGAGGGCCTGGTGGCTCAAAGCCCGGTATCCCGACCTGGCCCTCCTGGTCGTCGACTACCTCCAGCTCGTCAATGCCGGAGCCCGCTTCGAGCAACGGCGCCTGGAGATCGCGCACATCACCCAGCGCCTCGAAGAGCTCGCCGGCGAGCTGGGCGTCGTCGTCCTCGTCCTCTCCCAACTCAATCGAGAGCTCACCCGCCGCAGCGATCCCCGGCCCCAGCTCGCCGACCTGGCCGAGTCCGGGGCCATCGAGCAGGCCGCCGACCAGGTCGCCTTCATCCACCGTCCCGAGGTCTACAACCCCGACGACGACACCCTCCGAGGCCTCGCCGAGGTGATCGTCGCGAAGCACCGGCACGGGCAGACCGGCACCATCGAGCTGACCTGGGCCGGCTCCACCACCTCCTTCCGCAACCGAGCGACCCCGGCCCCGGCCGGACCGGATCCCTTCTGATGCCCCTGAACCGCGAGCAGGCGCGTGCGCTCCTTGCGCGGGTGAATCCGGGCGAAATGCACCGCGGCCGTCCCCTGGGCCTGCGCGACAGCGCCATCCTCGTGCTCGCCGCGGCCGGTTTGAGCTCCGCCGAGATCGCCGCCCTCCGCGCCTCGGCGATCGCCATGACCACCAGGCGCCGCGTGGTCGTCTCCGTCCGCCGCCAGGGCTTCCGCTGGTCCAGAGCCCTGCCCGACGACCTCGGCGCGCACCTGATCCTCTGGCTCAACCAGACACATCTTTGGGGCCAACCGGAGCTGCTCTTCCAGAGTGGCCGAGGCCCGCTCACCGCGGCCGCCATCCGCAGAGTCCTGGCGCGCTACCGCAATCGAACGCGACCCCGCAAGCGCAGGAGGAAATCGTGAAAGTCGCCCTCTACGCCCGCACCGCGGGCGACGACGTCGAGCACCCTCTCGCCGGCCTGGCCGCCTACGCGGCCCGCAGAGGCTGGACCATCGCCGCGGAGCACACCGACCCAAGCCCCTGGCACGAAGGCCCGAGAGAAGGCCACCGCTGCCTCCTGGTGGCCGTGAGAGCCAGATCCATCCAAGGCATCCTCGTACCCAGCCTGGGCCACCTGGCGCGCTCCCTGCGCCATCTCACCGGCTTGGGCAACCTCCTCGCCGCCCAGGGAGTCGCCCTGATCGCCGTAGACGACCACCTCGACACGACCGACCCGGCCGGGGCCATCCGCTGGCGAGACTGGCTCGACCTCTCCGCCCGCCTCGACCGCCAGCTCCGCGCCGAGGCCGCGAAGCTCGCGCGCCTGCGCACCCCTGGGGCAACCTGGGGCCGGCCCTCGGCCACCGTCAATGCCGAGGAGCTCCTGGACTGGTGGGAAGGCCGCAGGGGCCGCCACCCGCTCACCCTGCGCGAGATCGCCCGCAAGCTCGGCGTCTCCGAAGCCACCGCCCGCAAACACCTCAAAGCCCTCCGCCAGGCCGGCAGAGTCAACGACCCCGCCCGCCTCCGGGCCCTGGCCGCCCGGGGAGGCCACCGCCGGGGAGGCAAGCCCCCGAAACCCCTCGATGACGCCGTCCTGGCAGAGGCCTGGGACCTGCACCTCCAGGCCGCCCGCCTGCGAGGCCGGCGGAAGCCCAGCCTCGCCACCATAGCCCACCACCTCCACATCAGCCGGCGCCGCCTCCGCACGCGGCTCCACGAGCTGGGCCTGCTCCCGCAGAGCCCTGGGAGCGCCGGATAGATGCTGTCCCTGGAGAGATGCCGCGAAATCCTGGGCGACGAGGCGCCGGCCGACGATCGCCAGCTCGAGATCATGCGGGAAGAGGCCTACCGTCTCGCCCGGCTGCTGATCGAGGCCTATCGTGCCCAACGCGACGCCAAAAATCTGCCCGCCGGCCGTCCTCCGGACCCCAAAATATGATATAAATCGTGCAGACGGAAGTCAAGCGGAGGATGATCCATGAAAGCCGTCATCTACACCCGAGTCTCCTCCGAGGAACAGGTCTCCAACCTGTCCCTCGATGTCCAGGAAAAGACCTGCCGCGACTACTGCGCCCGCAACGGCTGGTCGGTCGAGGCCGTCTACCGTGAGGAGGGCGAGAGCGCCAAGACGGCGAACCGGACCCAGCTCCGCCGCATGCTGTCCGACCTGCGGTCCCATTCTGTGGACTTCGTCGTCGTCTACGACACCAGCCGGTTCGCCCGGGACGTCCACGTCCACACCTCCCTCAAGCAGGTCCTCTTGAAGTCGGGGACCCAGCTCCGGGCCGCCACACAGCCGCTCGAAGACACCGCGGCCGGCCGGGCCATCGAAGGCGTCTTTGCGGTCTTCAACCAGCTCGACAACGAGCTGAGGGCGGAGAAGATCACGGCCGGCATGAAAGAGGCCGTCTCCCGGGGCCGCTGGCCCTGGCCGCCGCCCTTGGGCTTTCGCCATGACCGTTCCCCCGAAGGCAGGAAGATCACCGTCCACGACGGGGAGCGAGGCATCCTGATGCGCCAGGGCTTCGAGGCGGTCGCCGCCGGCGATGCCCCGGCCGATGTTCTGGAGCGCCTGACCAGCCTGGGCCTGATGTCGAAGAAGAGCCGCCCGGTCCGTTACCAGGAGTTCAGGAAATTCCTGCGCAATCCCTTCTACAAAGGCACCGTGCGGGCGGACAGGTGGGGAATCGAGACCCAGGGCCTGCACGAGCCGCTGGTTGATCCCGTGACCTGGGCGCGCGTCCAGCAGCGGCTCGACGGGCGGTATGGCCACACCATCCAGCCGCCGCGGCTGAAGGAGAATCCTGAGTTTCCCCTGCGGGGCTTCGTGCGCTGCGCGGTCTGCGGGCAGCCCATGACAGCCTCCAACAGCCGCGGCAAGATGGGGAAGACCTATCCGTACTACCGGTGCTGGATCAAGGGCTGTGGAGCGGCCCAGGCGCGAGCCGAGCGGCTCGAAGAGTCCTTCAGCCACTTCCTGCGGCGTGTGGAGCTCCCCGACCGCCAAGTGCGGCTGGTCGAGGAGATGCTGCTCTCAGTCTGGCACGATCTGCGCGGCGAATCCGAGCAGCAGGCAGCCGTAGCCAAGAGGCGGATTGCCGAGCTGGAGCGCCGGAAGCAGAGGCTCGTCCACGCCTACGTCTACGACCAGGCCCTGGACCGTCCGACCTACGATCGGGAGCTGGTCACGCTCGACGAGTCCCTGACCTGCGCCCACTTGGAACTCGGCACTGCCCAGAAGGAAGACCTCGACCTGGAAAGGACCCTCGGCTATGCAAAGCCTTTACTTTCAAGCACTTCCAGCCTCTGGCAAACCGTCCCCGCTCCCGAGAAGCGCACACTCCAGCCGCTCGTTTTCCCCGAAGGAGTCACCTTCGACGGAAGGGCACTTGGAACCCCCGCAACTGCCTGTATTTTCAATATGTTAGGTCAAAATCAGACTGGTAAGGTGAGTTTGGTGGAGCCGAAGGGAATCGAACCCTCGACCTCTTGAATGCCATTCAAGCGCTCTCCCAACTGAGCTACGGCCCCACGCGAGCCGGGGAATACTAGCGAGTCGATGCGGATGTGTCAATTCGGCGCGGCGAGACGGCTCGCCATCTCGGCCCGCAGCGCCTCGATCCCCTCGCCGGTCGCGGCGGACACCCAGACGCCGCCGTTTCGCGGCTCGCCGGAGGCGACGAGATCGCTCTTGTTGAACACCTGGAGGATGCGGTCACGGTCCACCCCCAGGTCGTCCAGCACGGCCTCGGCGACCTCCAACTGCTCGCGCCAGCGCGGATGGCTGCGGTCGACCACGTGGAGCACCAGGTCGGCGTCCGCGATCTCGCCCAGCGTGCTGCGGAACGAGGAGACGAGGTGGTGCGGGAGCTTGCGGATGAAGCCGACCGTGTCGGAGAAGACCGCGCTGCCGTTGCCGCCATGACCGCCGTTGCCACCGTTGCTGCCATCGCCGTTATCTCCAATCATGCCGCGCCGGAGCTTGGCGTCCAGCGTGGCGAACAGCCGGTCCTCCGCCAGGGTGCCGGCGTGCGTCAGGCGGTTGAACAGCGTCGACTTGCCGGCGTTGGTGTAGCCGGCCAGGGCGACCGTCGGCACACCGCGGCGCCCGCGCCGCTGCACGCCGCGGGTGCGCTCGATCTTCTCGAGGTCCGCCTCCAGTCGGCGGATGCGGGCGCGCAGCAGGCGGCGGTCCTGCTCGAGCTGCTTCTCGCCCTCGCCGCCGCGCACGCCCTTGGCACCGCCCTGGCGCGACAGGTGGGTCCACTGCCGGGTCAGGCGCGGGAGCATGTAGTTGCAGCGCGCGAGCTCGACCTGCGTGCGCGCCTCCCGGCTGCGGGCCCGCTGGTCGAAGATCTCGAGGATCAGGCCGCTGCGGTCGATCGCCGGCAGGCCGCTCACCTCTTCCACGTTCTTGATCTGGCCCGCCGACAGGTCGTCGTCGAAGACCAGCAGGTCGGCACCCAGCTCGCGGGCGGTGGCACCGATCGCCTCGGCCTTGCCGCGGCCGATGTAGGTGGCCGGATCAGGAGCCCTGCGCCCCTGCATGGCGCGGCCCACCACCTCGGCGCCCGCGCTCTCGGCGAGCTGCGCCAGCTCGTCCAGGTGCTCCTCGACGACGTGGCCCGGCCGGCCCGGCACGATCAGGCCGACCAGGAACGCCCGACGGGGGCGTGCGAATCGACTTTCTTCGAAGCTGTACAAACTTTCAGGTCCGATGGGGTTATTCTAGGAAGCGAGGGAATCGGGTCAGGATCCGGCCCTCGCTTTGGAAAACGCCGGAGCACGACCATGAATTCCACGACCAAGACCGACACGATGACACCGGCCCCGGCCCTGCCCGCCACGACCGGATCGCCGCAAGGGCTGGGGCTCCAGGCGAAGCTGCTGGTTGCCGCGCTCGGGGTCTGCGCGCTCGCCGCGCTCTTCTGGCCGCGCGACGGGCGCACCTTCAAGGAGCCTGGCGGCTTCCTCTATGACGCCGGCGGCCAGCCCGCCACGCTGGGACCGCAGCTCGCGCCGGTGTCGCTGGTCCACTTCTGGGCCACCTGGTGCCCGCCCTGCATCCAGGAGATCCCGGCGCTGCAGCGCCTGGCGAAGGACTTCAACCCCCACGAGGACTTCTCGGTCGTCATGGTCGCGGTAGCAGACTCGATCCCCAAGGTGACGTCCTTCCTCGGGTCGGGTTGGGACATGGTGCTGTTCGACCCGGATTGGGACGTGGCGAACCGCTACGGCACCAACAAGCTGCCCGAGACCTATCTCGTGGTGCGCGGCGAGGTCGTCGAAAAGTTCGTCGGCATGACCAACTGGGACGACCCCGCCATCCGGGAGAGCCTGGCGAGCCATCTCCGCTCCCTGCCGGCCAGCACCGCAGCGGTATCGAGCTCCGGCCCGTGAGCCCTTGCTCGAGATCGCCGCGAAGATCCGAAAACCTCCGCCGGCCGCCCTTTCCCTAGAGGTCCTCCGATCAGCGCCTCAGAAATGGATCGCCAGGCCACCATGGGCCATGGCGAAGATCTGCGCCTCGTCGAAGTCGGCCCAATGGCCCGAGATCTCCACAAGCGCGCCGAGCCACCGGTTGACCTTGAACTCCCCGGTGATGCCGACGGCGAGGCCGACCGAGGTGTCGGAGGTGTCCCGGTCGTCCCCTCCGATCCCTTCGAGGCGATAGCCCCCGAGCCCGAAGTAGACTCCGGATTCGTAATAGGCCTGCCGGAACCGGTATTCCCCGGCGACCGTCACGTAGGAGAGCTCGGCCTCGCGGAGCGAGCCGAAGAATTCCTCGCCGTCGAGAGCGAGCTTGCCGAGGCGGAATCCCACGTGCGTCCTGGGCTCGGTGATCATCGTCAGGTTGAGCTGATAGCCGGTGTTGGCGAGGTCGTCGCCGCGGTCGACGTCGATCGAGCCGCCGATCCCGCCGAGGGCCCCGACGGTGTAGTTGTACCGCTCCTGGGCGCTGGCGGCGCCCGGCAGCAGGAGCGCGGCGCAGGCCAGCGCAAGTCCCAGCAGGCGATGGTGATGATGCTTCAAGATCCCCCTCCTTTGCGGCCGTGGCCGCCACGCCGGCGAGTATAGCCTTCCGGCACGCCACACCGGTCATGGCTGCACGGTTATACGAAGAGGGACCCTCCGGCGTCACGCCGCCGCTCCCACGATGGCGCGACCGGCTGCTCCACGTCCTCCTCCCCGCGCCCTGTCTCGGCTGCGGCGAGCCGCTGCCCGCGACAGGGGTGGCCCTGGGGCTCTGCCGGGCCTGCCGCGCACGGCTGCGGCCAGTCCCGGCCGACGCCTGCCCGATCTGCGGCACGGGCATCGAGCTGCCCGGCGGGACCTGCGCCTCCTGCCGGGAGCATCCGCCGGCCTTCGATCGCCTGCTCGCGCTGTGGAGCTACGAAGATCCGCTGCCGGCGGTCGTCCAGGCGCTCAAGTTCCGGCGGCTCGACTACCTGGGGCGGCATCTCGGCGAAGTGCTGGCGGACCGGTGGGGAAGCGAGCTCGCCGGCTTCGACGCCGTGATCCCCGTGCCGCTCCACTGGCGCCGCCGGCTGTTGCGCGGCTACAACCAGGCCGAGCAAATCGCCAGCGCCCTGGCCGCCCGCCTCGGCCTGCCGCTCATGCCGGTCCTCCGGAGGGTCCGTGCCACGCCGCCGCAGACCTCCCTGGGCAGGATGGGACGGCTCGCCAACCTCCACGGCGCCTTCCACGTCCGGCGCGGTGCACGGGTCCGCTCCCTCCACCTGCTGCTGGTCGACGACGTGGCCACCACCGGCGCGACGCTGGAGGCCGCGGCCGCCGTCCTCCGGCAGGCCGGAGCGGCGGCCGTCACCGCCCTGGTGGCTGGGCGAACACCGGCCGGCCGCACGCCCGCCGGGCGTTCGTTGTAGCTAGCGCCGCGCCGCCGTCGCCTGGAAGCGCTGGGCGAACGTGGCGAAGCTCTCCTCCTGCCAGATCACGACGAACCCTCCGCCGGGGCCCATGTGGGCCACGTCCGGCCGGAAGAGCCTCCCCTCCGGCGCGGTCCGCGCGTGCACCGTGAGCTCCGCACCGTCCGGCGCACCGGTGGAGCGGAAGCGGCGTCCGGCGATCTTCTCGCCCACGGTCGAATGAGTCCGCCAGACTGCGACGAAATTCCCCGCCGCATCGTGCGAGAGAGCGGGCGAGGTCTGCTCCCCTGTGGCGTCGCTGTTGACCTGGAAGACCCCTCCCACCCGCTTCCCGGCCTGGTCGAACCGCTGCCCCACGACTCCGATCGGGCCGGACGCCCCCGAAGGCAGGTCGCTCGTCCAGACGGCCACGAACGAGCCGCCGGTCCCGCAGGAGAGCGCGACCTCGGACTCCGTGGCCAGCGGCTGGGCCACCACGAGCGTATTGCCGAGAGGAGCGTTCTTCGCCGAGAGCCGCCGCAGAGCGACGCCCTTCTTGTTCGGCTTGAACGGCACGTTCTCGTTCACCGTGATCCAGGCCACGACCTCCCGGCCGGAGCTGTCGACGCACAGGTCCGGCGTCGTGCCGCGGACCAGGCCGGTGCTGATCTTCACCGGCGCCCCGGTCGGAGCCCCGGTCTTGCTGAACCGGCGCACCAGGATGTCGGGCAGCGAGCCCGGTGAGCTTCCCGCTGGGCGGGATCACCCGGATCCAGGCGACCACGAAACCGCCGTCCGCCGTGGTGGCGACCGCCGGCTCGAGGTCCGCGGGAGCCACCGGCGAACCGGGAGGGTCGGCGCTGACCCGGACGAGGGCGCCGATCGCCGCACCGGCGGGATTGACCCTTTGCGCCACGATGTCGCTGTTGTTCCCGTTC
Source organism: uncultured Holophagales bacterium (assembly GCA_963842525.1). Taxonomy (GTDB): domain Bacteria; phylum Acidobacteriota; class Thermoanaerobaculia; order Multivoradales; family UBA5704; genus UBA5704. Next base: position 547,620 of record CAWJGT010000001.1, on the reverse strand, counting down.
ACCTCGGACCACACCACGACGTAGTTGCCCCCGCGGTCCGCGGCGATCGCCGTGTCGTACTGCTGAGCGGGCTTGTCCTTGTTCACCAGGACGATCGCGCGGGGAGCCGCCGTCTTGGTGAAGAAACGGCCGGAGATCCCCTGGGGATCGGCCGCGCTGGTCCCCTCCCAGGCGAACGCGAAGGCGCCGGATGCGGCCCCCGCGACCGCCGGCGAAGAGACCGAGCAGGTGAACGTCGTGCAGACGTTGACGTTGATCTTGGGTCCTAGCGGCAGGGTTCCGGCCCAGGCGGATGTCGAGACGAACGAGACGAGCAAGAAGGCCAGTGTGGACAGCAGACGTGCTTCATTTCTTGGCATCGGGAAAAACCTCACTCCGTTGGTCGATGCTTGTGCATACGATTCTAACCTGGAATCCGTTGCGGGTGTCCCCTCGCAGGCCGGTTTCTTTTCCCAGGCTCGGCGTGTCTAATAAGGGTCCGAGGAGCTGCCCCGATGACGTCGACGATCCTCGCCACCCCCCATCCCAACACTGCGACCGCGGCCAGCGCCCGCCTGCGCCCGCTCCGCGACCCGCGGCTCTACCAGATCGCCGTCCTCGCCTCGCTCCTGATCTACGGGGTCACCCGGCTCGACCTCGAGGTGCATCCCCTCCAGGCGGCGGCCCTCCTCGCCACCGCCCTGCTCACCCAGTATGCCTGCACGCGGCTCTGGCGGCTCCCGGCGTTCGACCCGCGGAGCGCCCTGATCTCGGGGCTGTCGCTCTGCCTGCTGCTGCGGACGGGCTCGCTCCTCCTCGCCTTCGTCGCGGCGGCCGTGACCATCGCCAGCAAGTTCGTGATCCGCTGGCGCGGCAAGCATCTGTTCAACCCGACCAACTTCGGCATCGTCGCCATGATGCTCGCCACCGGGCAGGTCTGGGTCTCCCCCGGCCAGTGGGGGAGCGCCGCGTTCTTCGCCTTCCTCGTCGCCTGCCTGGGAGGCCTGGTGGTGAACCGGGCGGCCCGGAGCGACGTCACCTGGGCCTTCCTGGCCTTCTACCTGGCCGTCCTCTTCGGCCGGGCGCTCTGGCTCGGGCAGCCGACGGCCATCCCGCTCCACCAGCTCGGCAGCGGCGCGTTCCTGATCTTCACCTTCTTCATGATCTCCGACCCCAGGACCACGCCCGACTCCCGCGCCGGCCGGATCCTGTTCGCCCTGCTGGTCGCCCTCGGCGCCGGTTTCGTCCACTTCGTCCTCTACCGGCCCAACGGGCTGCTCCTGTCCCTGGCCTTCCTCTCCCCCGTGGTGCCGCTCCTCGACCGGCTCCTGCCCGGGGAGCGCTACGCCTGGCGGCACGAAAGGAGAATCCTGTGAAACGGCTCGCCTTTTCTCTGTCTGACCGCGGCCCTCATGATCGTGACCGCGCGCACCGCCCTGGGCTTCTGCGGCTTCTACGTGGCCAAGGCCGACACGAAGCTCTTCAACAAGGCCTCGCAGGTCGTCCTGGTGCGCGACGGCGACCGGACCGTCCTGACCATGGCCAACGACTTCAAGGGAGACCCGAAGGAGTTCGCCGTCGTCATCCCGGTGCCGACCTTCATCCAGAGGGAGCAGATCCACGTCGCGGAGAAGGCTCTGCTCGACCACCTGGACGCCTACTCGGCGCCGCGGCTGGTCGAGTACTTCGACGAGAATCCGTGCAGGACCGTGCTCTACGAGTCGCGGCAGGCCGCTCCCCAGATGTCGGCTGCGGCCGGCGGCGCCGCCGACCGGGCGAAGAGCCTGGGGGTGACGATCGAGGCCAGCTACACGGTGGGCGAGTACGACATCCTGATCCTCTCGGCCACGCAGAGCACAGGGCTGGAGACTTGGCTGCGCGAGAGCGGCTACCGCGTCCCCGCCGGGGCCTCGAAGGTGCTCGGCAGCTACCTCAAGCAGGGGATGCGGTTCTTCGTCGCCAAGGTGAACCTGAAGGAGCAGTCGAAGCTCGGCTTCACCTACCTGCGGCCGATCCAGGTCGCCTACGAGATCGCCCAAGTTCATGCTCCCCATCCGCCTCGGCATGGTCAACGCCGACGGCCCGCAGGAGCTGTTCGTCTACGCCCTGACCCGCAAGGGGCGCGTCGAGACCACCAACTACCGCACGGTCCGCCTGCCCTCGGACGCCGAGGTCCCGCTCTTCGTCAAGGAGGAGTTCGCCGACTTCTATCAGCGCGATGTTCGCGCGGCAGGTGCAGAAGGAGGACATGCGCGTGGTCTTCCTCGAATACGCCTGGGACATGGCCTGGTGCGACCCCTGCGCCGCCGATCCGCTGTCGAGCGACGAGCTGCGCGAGCTGGGCGTCTTCTGGATCGAGCGCAAAAGCCCGCGCCCGGACATGCCCGGAGGCGCGCAGGACGTCTTCCTCTCCCGGCTCCACGTGCGCTACGACGCGGCCCACTTCCCCGAGGACCTCGTGTTCCAGGAGACCGGGGACCGCACCACCTTCCAGGGACGCTACATCCTGCGCCATCCTTGGAAGGGAAACGATAGCTGTCCGCAGGCCGCCGCATACCGCCGGGATCTGCCGCACCGCCTGGACGAGCAGGCCCAGACGCTGGCCAAGCTTACCGGCTGGGACATCAACAAGATCCGCGGCCGGATGAACCTGAAGGCGAGCGGGCCCGCCGCCGAGGACGACGAGCCCTGGTGGAAGACGATCTGGAAGGATTGATCCCGTCCCCCCTCACCCCAGCCTCTCCCCCGGTACCGGGGGAGAGGGAGCCAGACGAGTACCCTACCGCTGCCCGGTGGCGGTCAGAGACTCGATCGCCACCGGCTCCAGCCCCTTCACCGGCGGCCCCTCGATCACCGAGCCGTCCGGCTGGAACCGGCCGCCGTGGCAGGGGCAGTCCCAGCTCTTCTCGGCCGCGTTCCAATGCACGATGCAAAAGGCGTGGGTGCAGACGGGCGACACCGCATGAACCGCGCCGCCCTCCTCGCGGTAGACCGCCACCCGCTCGCCGCCGATCTCGACCACCCGCCCTTCCCCGACCGGTACCTCCGACAGGTCACCCACCTTCGGGACCGTCACCCGGTCCTTGACAAACCGGGTGGCGACCTCGAAGCCGAGCTTCGCCACCTGGGGGCCGCCGGCGAGCGGCTTGAAGCGCGAGGTGCGGTAGACCTCGGCCCAGGGGTTGTCGCGGTCCATCGCGAAGTCGGCCAGCAGCATGCCGCCCAGAGTGCCGAACACCAGACCGGTCCCCGAGTAGCCGGTGGCGACGAACACCCGCGGCGAGGTCAGGGCGCCGCCGATCAGCGGCAGCCCGTCCGGCGGCTCGTAGAATTGGGCCGACCAGCGATGCTCGATCGACTCGACGTCCCAGCGCTGGCGGATGTAGGCCTCGAGGGCCCGGTAGCTCTCCTCCTCGTGCTCGTCCCCCGTCTTGGTGTCCTTCCCGCCGACGATCAGGACCGGACCCTCCGGGGTGGGCTGCATGCGCGTGTAGTTGTAGGGATCGGCGGTGTCGAAGAAGAGGCCGTCGGGCGGCTCCTCGCCGCGCAGCCGCACGGTCATCACATAGGAGCGGAACGGCTCGATCTCGGCATGCAGGAGCGAGAACCCGGCCGGCGTGTGGGTGGCGAAGAGCACGGTGTCGGCCAGGACGTCGCCGCGCTCGGTCTCGACCCGGCAGGGCTCGTTCTTGTCATCACCATGGCCGCCGCCGTGGACCGCGACAACCCGGGTGTCCTCGTAGATCCGGCCTCCGTGCGCCACCACCGTCCGGGCCAGGGAAGCGAGGTGGGATAGCGGATGGAAGCGGGCTTGGCCCTCGAAGCGTATGGCCGCGGCCACGGGGAACGGCAACGGCACGTCGCGCACCAGCTCCGCGCGCACGCCGGCCTCCCGGGCGATCCGGGCCTCCTCCTCCAGGCCGGAGACCTCGTCCTCCGACTCGGTGTAGAGCCAGGCGGGGATGCGGACGAAGTCGCAGTCGATCCCGTCCTCCTCGACCAGCGAGGCGATCCGGTCGAGCGCCACCCGCGAGGACTCGACGACCGTGCGCATGGCATCGCGGCCGAATTTGGAGGCCAGCTCCTTGTACCGGCGGTCCGGCACCTGGGTGACGTGCGCGCTCGTGCCCCCGGTCGTGCCGCTGCCGATCCGTCCCTGGTCGAGGACCGCCACCCGCCTACCCTCGCGGACCAGCAGCCGGGCCGCCGTCAGGCCGGTGATTCCGCCCCCCACGATCGCCACGTCGACCCGTGCATTCCCTTCGAGAGGTGGAAAGACGGGCATCTCCACGCCCGCGTCCCACAAGGTCCCCTCGCTCTTTCCGCTCATCGCTCCCTCCTTTTCTCCACGCAGGGAGTGTTCGCAAGGCGGATGCCAGGGCAGAGGAGGGAGGAACTCAGTTCAGATAACCCAACGCCCGCAGCTCCTCCAGCAGCTTTTCGTCGGCTCCGGAGGTCCGAGCGCCACCGCCCCTCCGCACACCCCAGGAACGGATGGTCCGCAGGGGGCGCGCCTCCCGGATCTCCTTGGTGTAGAGCTCCGTCCAGGCCCGGCCCGCGAAATTCTCGGCGACCGGAAGGCCGAGCCCGTAGAGGAGTGTCGGCGCAATGTCGTGGATGTGGATCCCCTCGACCTTCGCCTCCGGATCGATGTCAGGGCCCGCCGCGAAGAAGAAGCCGTGCGTCGTGGTCGTATGCGTACCGGAGATCCGTTCGATCTCCGACACGGCCCCCGAGAAGCGCTCTCCCTGGACCAGCAGCACTCGCGTGGCGCGGTCCGGCGAGACGCCGACCACGAAGTCCGCCCCCTGCCGGACCTCCCGGGGGCGCGCATCCCGCACGTGGAAGATCGGCGCACCGCTCTCGTAGGTGACCGTCGCCAGGTCCGCGGCGATCCGCCGGCGGATCTCCTCCCGGTCGGGAGGACGCACCCGCCCCCCTGGCTCCCGGCCCGCGAGCGCGAAGCGGAGAAACCTGGCCCGGCGGAACGACGGCGAACCGTAGGAGTAGACCCGGGTCCTTGAGAAGTCGACGCCGCGCCCGCGCCGCGCAAGATAGCCGAGCCTCTCCAGGACGGCATCCATGTCCAGGACCACCTTCACCTGCTCCGGGCTGGCGGCATGAAAGCCGTGATCCGACAGGACGACGACATTGACCCCGCGCGGCCCGGCATCGAGGATGCGGCCGAGCGCCTCGTCGACGGCCTCGTAGACGCGCGGCACCCGGTCGCGGCTGGCGGCGAGCTCGGCCGGGTCGATGCCGGGGAACTCCTCCGGCTCGAAGTACTTCCAGTCGCCGTGGCTGACCATGTCGGGGCTGCGGAAGTAGACGAGGAGGAGGTCGTATCCCTCGCCGGCAAGGCGCTCCGCCGTGCGTGCCATGGCCGCATCCCGGAGCTGCGCCTCCTCGTCGACCCGGAACAGGCCCGGGGCGGCCCCCGCCTCGCGCACATCCTCCAGGAACCGCGGCAGGGTCGAGGACGGATAGACCCTCCTCTCCAGGTCCAGCAGGGCCCGGTCGCTCACCACCACGCCGTTGACCTCCTCGGCGGGCCACGAGCCCCACCAGCCGAGCACCGCCACCCGGCGCCCCACCTTGGACAGCATGTTCCAGAGCGCCGGCACCTTGCGCACGTCCGAAGAGATCGGCACGTCCCCCTGCGGCGTCGGCACCACGAAATCGGTGATCCCATGCTCGCGCGGCGTCACCCCTGTGGCCACGGTCGTCCAGATGACCGGAGAGGAGTTGTAGGCCGTCCGCAGCGTTGCTGTGACACCCCGGTCGGCGATGTCCTTCAGGTGGGGGAGCTTCCCCTCCGACCAGAGGCGGCGCACCACCTTCCACTCGCCGCCGTCGATGCCCACCACCAGGAAGGGCCGGCGCCCCTCGGGGGGAACAGCGCCGCCGCGGAGCCACACGGCTGCGACACCGGCAAGGGCGAAGGTGAGGAGAAAGCCGGCCAGAAGCAGACGACCGCCCCGGCGGTGCCAGCGGGATGGCAGGGGGAAGCCCTTCACGAGCTGCCGGACACCTTCATGCCGACGTTCGGCCGTCCTCGAAGCCGAGACGGGACAGCAGGGCGACGAACCGGGGATCCTCACGCAACGGATCGAAGAAGGGGCGGACCTGGAGCCACGCCAGCTCGGTGGCCCGCTCCTCGCAGGCGCGCTCCAGCCTCTCCAGGGCCGGACCCGCCTCCCCGAGCCCCGCATGGACCTGCGCGATCAGGGCCGAAGAGACATATCGCTTCGGCGCGCGCTCGACGAGCTGATCGAGGATCTTCCGCGACTGCCGAACCTCTCCCGCCCGGGCATAGGCATAGCCGAGGTCGGCCAGGGCTTCGTCGCTCTCCTCGAGCGCCGCCGCGGCCTGCAGCGCGGAGATCGCCTCCCCGTACCGCTCCTGCTGCACATGGCTCAACCCCAGGAAGAGGCGGGCGGTCGCGAACTCGGGATCCACCTCGAGCGCCTGCCGGCACTGCGCAATGGCGGCGGCATAGTCCCGCATGTAGAAGCGCTGGATGGCGATGCTGCAGAGGACCGGCAGCGAAAGGGGATCGAGCTCCTGGGCGATCCGCAGCTCGGAGGCCGCCCGCTCGAACTGCCGGAGAGGGGTCAGGTAATCCATCGCATACCACTGGTGCGCCGTCGCATAGCCGGGAGCGAGCTCGATCGCGCGCCGGAAGCTCTCCCGCGCCTTGGCCCAGTTCCAGTCGTACAGCGAGCTGATGCAGCCCAGCGAGGTGTGCGCTTCGGCCAGCGTCCGGTCCAGCTCGAGCGCACGGACCGCAGCCTCGCGCCCGCGCGGCATCACCTCGCTCGGCGGCGCGGCGCCGTAGAGCCCGAGGAGGACGTAGGAGTCGGCAAGCCCGGCATACGGCAGCGCAAATCCAGGATCGGACTCGACGGCCTCGTTGAAACAGCGGATTCCCTTGAGGATGTCATCCTCCGTCCGCTTGTTCCAGAAATACCTGCCGCGGAGGTAGGCGTGATAGGACTCGACGCTGCCGGTCCGCGACCGCGCGGCAGCCCCCTTCATCGGAATGGAGAACGTCTCCCGCAGCGTGGCCGCGATGCTCTCCGCGATCTCCTCCTGCACCGCGAAGATGTCCTCCATCTCGCGGTCGTACCGCCCCGCCCAGAGGCCATAGCCGGCGTCCACGTCCGTGAGCTGGACCGTGATCCGGAGACGGTTGCCGGCCTTGCGGACGCTCCCCTCGAGCACGGTCCGCACATTGAGCTGCTGGCCAATCACCCGGACGTCCACCGCCCGGTCCTTGTACTGGAACGCGGAGGTGCGCGAAGCCACGCGCAGCCCCTCCAGGCGCGCCAAGGCGCTGATCAGCTCCTCGCTCAAGCCCGCACAGAAGTACTCCTGATCGCGCTCCGAGCTGAGATCCGAAAAGGGAAGGACCGCGATCGAGGGCTGGAGAGGCGCAGCCGCCTGGCTGCCCACGGTCGAGTTGGCGACGCTCCGCACCTGGAGGAGATGATCGCGCATCTCCCGGGCGTTCTGATAGCGCTGCCCCGGGTCCTTGGCGAGCGCCCTGGTGATGACCGGCTGGAGCAGGGCGAGGTCCCGGGTGGAAAGGTCCGTGACCGGCTCTGGGCTCGCTTCGAGGATCGAGCGCCGCATCGTGGTATTGCCACCGCGGAAAGGGCGTTCCCCGGTGAGCATCTCGCACAGGAGAACCCCAACCGCCCAGAGGTCGGTCCGCTGGTCCACCTCGCGGCCCATCGACTGCTCGGGAGACATGTACGGCAGGGTCCCCACCGCCATGCCGAGCTGGGTGATCGCCGTGTCCTCGGCCGGGCGGGCGATGCCAAAGTCGAGGATCTTCACCTCGCCACGGCGGGTGATCATCAGGTTGGAGGGTTTGATGTCGCGGTGATAGACCCGCTCCTCGTGCGCATATGCGAGGCCGGCCAGGACCTGGAGGACGATCTCGATCGTCTCAGGGACCTCGAGGCGGCCCCGCCGCAGCCTTTGCCCCAGGGTCTCCCCTTCGTAGTAGGCCATGGCGATGAACATCTGCCCGTCTTCGGAGGTCTCGACCGCGAAGATGGTGCAGAGGTTGGGGTGGTCCAGCCGCGAAGCCGAATGGGCCTCGCGCATGAAGCGCTCGCGCGCCTTGGCATCGCTGCGCGCGCCGGGATGGAGGAACTTGAGGGCAACGGACCTCTGGAGGCGCAGATCCTCGGCACGATACACCACGCCCATGCCCCCGGTGCCGAGCTTCTCGACGATTCGGTAATGCGAGACTGTCTGGCCGATCACGGGCCCTATTCTGGCACAGAAAAACGACGGCCCTCCTTGTGGGAGGGCCTGAAAAGATCTTTCCGGCAGCGACCTACTCTCCCACCCACTTGCGCGGGCAGTACCATCGGCGCGGAGGGGCTTAACTGCCGTGTTCGGAAAGGGAACGGGTGTGACCCCCTCGCCAGAGCCACCGGAAAAGGTTGAATCTATAAAAGAGCATTTGGGTATTGACGGAGAATTGGGTCAGGAGCGACAGGGTTCGCTGGGGGTGTAGGAGAAGTAATAAATTGGTCAAGCCGATCGACCGATTAGTACAGGTCAGCTCAACGCATTGCTGCGCTTACACCTCCTGCCTATCAACCTGGTCATCTTCCAGGGGTCTTCAGGGAGACCTCATCTCGGGGGGGGCTTCCCGCTTAGATGCTTTCAGCGGTTATCCTTTCCGAACATAGCTACCCAGCTGTGCCACTGGCGTGACAACTGGTGCACTAGAGGTTCGTCCATCCCGGTCCTCTCGTACTAGGGACAAATCCCCTCAAGTCTCCTGCGCCCACACGAGATAGGGACCGAACTGTCTCGCGACGTTCTAAACCCAGCTCACGTACCACTTTAATCGGCGAACAGCCGAACCCTTGGGACCGGCTTCAGCCCCAGGATGTGATGAGCCGACATCGAGGTGCCAAACCTCCGCGTCGATGTGAACTCTTGGCGGAGATCAGCCTGTTATCCCCGGCGTACCTTTTATCCGTTGAGCGATGGCCCTTCCATACGGGACCACCGGATCACTAAGGCCTACTTTCGTACCTGCTCGACTTGTAGGTCTCGCAGTCAAGCTCCCTTCTGCCTTTGCGCTCTACGGCTGGTTTCCAATCAGCCTGAGGGAACCTTCGCGCGCCTCCGTTACTTTTTGGGAGGCGACCGCCCCAGTCAAACTACCCGCCTGACAATGTCCAGGATCCGGATCACGGACCTCTGTTAGAACTCCAGTACGCTAAGGGTGGTATTTCACCGTTGGCTCCACCGACGCTAGCGCGCCGGCTTCACAGCCTCCCACCTATCCTACACATAGCGCACCGGGGTTCACTGCCAGGGTGCAGTAAAGGTGCACAGGGTCTTTCCGTCTACGTGCGGGTAACCGGCATCTTCACCGGTACTACAGATTCGCTGAGCCCCCTGTGGAGACAGCGCCCAGATCGTTACGCCATTCGTGCAGGTCGGAACTTACCCGACAAGGAATTTCGCTACCTTAGGACCGTTATAGTTACGGCCGCCGTTTACCGGGGCTTCGATTCAGAGCTTCGCCTTGCGGCTAACCCCTCCTCTTAACCTTCCGGCACCGGGCAGGCGTCAGACCCTATACGTCGTTTTCGACTTTGCAGAGTCCTGTGTTTTTAGTAAACAGTCGCCTGGGCCTTTTCACTGCGACCGCCCGGAGCCTTGGAGGCAAGCTCCTCGACCCCAGACGGCACACCTTCTCCCGAAGTTACGGTGTTAATTTGCCGAGTTCCTTCACAGGGGATCACTCAAGCGCCTTGGGATTCTCTCCCCGTCTACCTGTGTCGGTTTGCGGTACGGTCAGCCCGGTCTCTCCTTAGAGGTTTTTCTTGGCAGCATGGAGTCACCCGCTTTATGGCCCGAAGGCCTCGACATCACGCCTCGGCGTTGAGGAAGTGCGGATTTGCCTGCACCTCCCGCCTACACGCTTGAACCTGCACATCCAATGGCAGGCCGGACTATCCTTCTGCGTCACCCCTTCGTACGAACGATCCCGAACTGGTACAGGACTATTAACCTGTTTCCCATCGACTACGCCTTTCGGCCTCGCCTTAGGGACCGACTAACCCTGAGCGGATTGACCTTCCTCAGGAAACCTTAGACTTTC
>CAWJGT010000001.1:0-525000 GCA_963842525.1 uncultured Holophagales bacterium | reverse complement strand
ATAGCCGGCGCTGCCGTCCTGCCGCTGGGCGAGGAGCCAGGAGACCGCGGAGCCGAGGAGGGCCCGCGCCCGGTCGGCCTGCACCCCGGAGGCCACGACCTCGGCCAGCCAGGCGATCACCCCGGGGACGCCGTGCGCCACCCCCAGGTTGTAGTAGCCGTCCGGCGCGTGGGTCCGCGCGCCCTCCCACAGGAGCTCCGGCGGGGTGAACCAGGTGGTGCCCTCCGGCCGGCGCTCGGCGATCTCCTCCAGGCGGTCGAGGACGCGCCCGATGCTCCCGGCCGCCGCCGGCCGCGGCAGCCTCTCCAGGGCATAGACCCCGAGACCGACGAGGCCGACAATCAGGTCGTAGTCGGTCCGCCAGGGCGACACGCCGAGGCGCTCGCGCACGGCTGCGTCGATCTCCTCGTTGGGATCCTCGTCGTCCTCGTCCATCTCGAAGAGCCGCCCGCGCAGGTGCTCCACGGCCCAGGCCACGCCCGGAAAGCCGGCGTAGTAGTGCGGCGAGAGCTCCTGCTCGGACACGGCCTGGATGGCGGCGTCGAGGGAGGCCATGGCCGAGTCGTCGTGGCCCGCGTCCGGCTCGGCGGCATTCAGATAGGCGTGGAACACGGCGAGGCCGGCCGAACCCGAGGCCAGGGAAGGCCCGGCGCCCTCGCGGCATGCCGGGTCCAGCTCGGCCGCAACGGCCGCAACGGCCTCACGGGCCCGCTCGGCATCGGCGCCCTCGAGAAGGGGCCGCCAGGTCTGTCGCTCGGTCGATTCGTCCATCGTCGCCTCCCGGCGGGAGTATACGGCGGTTGGCAAAAGGACCCACGGCAGGCCCGTGCTAGCATAGACGGCCGGTCCGCCGACCCACTCTTGCAGAAGGGCTTACGGCACCTATGTCGAACGAGCTTCTCTTCGGGTTGTATATCTTCGTCCTGGCGGGGTTCCTGGGACACCACGTCATTTCCAAGGTGCCGCCGCTGCTCCATACGCCCCTGATGGCGGGGACCAACGCCATCTCCGGCATCTCGCTGGTCGGGTCGCTGGTGGCGGCCGGCGCCGGCTACGGCACGGTCAGCACCATCCTCGGCTTCGTCGCCGTCACCTGCGCCACGATCAATACCGTGGGCGGCTTCCTGATCACCGACCGCATGCTGCGGATGTTCAGGAAGAAGCGCGGGGGCGGCGACCGGTCATGAGAGAGTCGATCGCACCCCTCTCGTACCTGATCGCCTCGGTCTGCTTCATCCTGGCTCTCCAGGGGCTGTCGTCGCCGAAGCACGCCCGGCGGGGCAACGCCCTCGGCGCGTTCGGCATGCTGGTCGCCGTCGTCGGCACGCTGCTGCTCGAAGAGATCATCACCTTCCGGTGGATCGCGCTCGGCCTGATCCTCGGGTCTCTGATCGGCGGCGCCATGTCGATCTGGATCCCGATGACCAAGATGCCGGAGCGGATCGCGCTGTCGCACGCCTTCGGCGGCCTGGCCGCGGCCCTGGTCGGCGTCTCGGAGTACCTCCACCGCGGCGCCGGCATCGACCGCTTCACGATGGGGGCACTCGGCCTCGAGGTCTTCCTCGGCTTCCTGACCTTCACCGGGAGCCTGATGGCCTTTGGCAAGCTGCAGGGGCTGATCACCGGCGCGCCGGTGACCTACAAGGGACAGAACGTCTCGAACGTCGTCCTGTTCTTCAGCGCCCTGGTCCTGCTCGTGGTGGTGGTGGTCGATCCGGGGCAGAGCGCGCTTTTCTTCCTCATGGGCGCCATCGGCCTGGGGCTCGGCGTCCTCTTCGTCCTGCCCATCGGCGGCGCCGACATGCCGGTGGTGATCTCGCTGCTCAACTCCTACGCCGGCCTGGCCGCCGCGGCCACGGGCTTTGCGCTGAACAACTACGTCCTGATTATCGCCGGCGCCCTGGACGGCACCTCCGGCTTCCTGCTCTCTCTCAAGATGAGCCAGGCGATGAACCGGTCGTTCAGCAACGTCCTGTTCGGCGCCTTCGGCGGCAAGGTCGACACCGCGCAACCCGGCGCCATGCCCGCCGGGGGCGCGAGCTACAACATCGCCACCCTGGAAGACGCGGTCGGCGTGCTGGAAGCGGCGCAGTCGCTGATCGTGGTCCCCGGCTACGGTATGGCGGTGTCACAGGCCCAGCACGCAGTGCGGGAGCTCGGCTCGCTGCTGGAGGGCCACGGCGCGACGGTCAAGTACGCCGTCCACCCGGTGGCCGGCCGCATGCCGGGCCACATGAACGTGCTGCTCGCCGAAGCCGACGTTCCCTACGACCAGCTCTTCGACATCGAGGAGATCAACGACGAGTTCGCCCGCACCGACGCGGTCCTGGTCGTGGGCGCCAACGACGTGGTCAACCCGGCGGCCAAGACCTCGCCGGGCAGCCCGATCTACGGCATGCCGGTGTTCAACGTCGACGAGGCGCGGGCCGTCATCGTCCTCAAGCGCAGCATGAACACCGGTTTCGCGGGGATCGAGAACGACCTCTTCGTCCGCCCCAACACCATGATGGTCCTGGGCGACGCCAAGAAGACCCTCCGCGACATGGTCGGCCAGGTCAAGGGCGGTGAGGGCGGGATGCACTGAGGGTGAGGGGCGAGGGCTTATTTCCCCCGCCGCGCCAGCCGGTGCACTACATACGGCAGGGCGAGAAATCCCAGGACAATCGCGAACCAGAGGGTGGCGCCGCGGATGACCAGGGTGACCAGGTTGGCGTCGGCGGTGGCCAGCCCCTGGGCGTGGAGGAGGGCGGCGAGGGAGCCTTCGGCGGCTCCCAGGCCGCCGGGGAGCATGGAGAGGCCGCCCAGCGCGGTGGCGGCGGTGTAGTTGAAGAGCGCCGCCAGGAACCCGGCGGCCGGCGCGTACTCCCGGACCACCAGGAAGAACCCGAGCCCTTCGGCTCCCCAGGCCACCACGGAGAGGGCCATCCCGGCGGCGAACAAGCCCGGCGTCAGCAGGCTCCGCAGGTTCTCGTAGAGGTCGGAGAGCATGGCCGTGCGGGGGCCGATCAGCGGCAGCTTCCCCAGGAGGCGGAAGGCGATCCCGGCTCCCCGCTTCCAGGTGAGGACGACGGTGCCGAGGACGACCGCGGCCAGGAGGGCCAGCGACCACCACACCCCGCCCGGGAACGCCAGGACCCCCACCGCGACCAGCACGAGGTTGCCCAGGAGGTCCAGGAGCCGCTCGGCGACCACCGCGGGCACCACCCGCAACGCCGGCCCGCCCCCGAGCTCGCGCATCAGCCAGGCCTTGCCCAGCTCTCCCGCCTTGCCCGGCGTGACCGAGAGGAGGAATCCCACCAGGAAGATGGCCAGGCTCCGGCCGCGCGCAAGCGGGACCCCCAGCTTCTTCAGATAGAGCTCCCAGCGCACGAAGCGCAGGGCGTAGTTGACCAGGGAGAGCGCCAGGACCGGAACCAGCAGCCGGAGGTCGAACCGGCGCAGGCTCGCCGCCAGCTCCCGCGGATCGGCCGTCCACACCAGGCCGACGACCACGAGCACCCCCAGGCCCAGGGGCACCAGGAGCCGGCGGCCGAGCCGCTCGAGCCCCGTCCCCTCTTCGGGCTCGGCGCTCAGGCGGCCTTCTCTTCCGCGGACGACACCTCGGGATACTGCTCGAAGAGGCGCATCCACTTGCTGTTCTTCTTGTACTGCTCGATGCGGTGCTTGCCGATGGTCGGGTACCACGCGAAGTCGTGGTAGAAGTACGACCCGAAGACGAAGAAGTAGACCAGGGGCGTGCGGAACAGGAGCTTCTGCATCCAGTGCAACGGCCCGAACCAGACGAGGTCGCCGAAGCGGGAGACCGCGTTGTCGCCCACGGTGAAGCGGTAGTTCCAGCTCGAGATATCCTCGCCGACCACCTCGATGTCCCGCGGATCGCCCACGCCCAGGCCGGCCTCGTGCGCCAGGGCGATGTACTTGATCTTCATGGGGTCGAACCCCATGATCTTGGCCGCCACCGCGTCGATCGCCACCTGATCCCCCGAGGCCATCAGGATGTCCTTCTCCACGGGGATCATGGTGCGCGGCCCCGGGCCGTTGCCGCAGGTCGTGCCGTCCTTGACCGCGAAGAGCCCCGAGTGGATCTCCTTCTGGATGGTCAGCAGGTCGACCAGGGTCTCGTGGATCCACGAGTGGGTGTAGTGCCGCCGGGTGTTGAGCAGGCCGCCGAAGGCGTTTTTCATGGCCCCGGTGGTCGTGGTGTAGATGTGGCATTTGACCGTCGGCAGGTGGACGATGTTCTTGCCCAGGAAGAATTCCGGGATGGTGATTCCCTCGGGGTAGATCTTGTGCAGCGCCAGCATCTTCCCCTTGGGCTCGTAGCGCACCCACTTCAAGTCGTCGGCGAAGCAGTTGTAGCGTACCGGCACGTCGTACTTGTCGAGCACCGGCAGATAACGGTTGAGCCGCTCGCCCTTCTTGGGGTCGGTCACCACCGTGTTGTTCTGCACGCAGACGAGGTCGCGATGGCCGTCCGCGCGCAGCTTCTGGATCGTCCCTTCGAGCTGCCAGGGTGTGGTGTTGGCCCCGGGAAAGGGGAAGTGCCAGGAGATGTTGTCCTTGAGGATCGTCGTCACGCCCGGAGCGAGATGGCGGCGGGCCTCGGCGAGGTCCATCGTCCGCCCCACGTCCTCCAGGACGGTATCGGGCTTGGTCTTGAGTACGGCGACACGTGCTTTGGCCATGGGAACCCCTTCATCCTTCCTTCCTGCAATCGCCTCGCATTATAGCGGGTGATCCTGAACGTCACCAGGACCGCGAGGGTCGGACTACGCCGAGGTGCAGGCGAGCTGCGCCGATTTGGGAGGTTTGCACGCTTCGGCGCGCGCACCCACGCCGCGGCGTAGGTGACCTGCGCCATGGTGGGACCGGCCTGCGCCGCGGTGCAGTTGAGCCCGGCTTCGGCGCAGCTCACCTGCACTTCGGCCGGCCTACCCGCGCCGCGGTGCAGGTCGGCTGCACCATGGCGCAGGTCACCTGCACCTCGGTGCAGCTCGTCGCTTTTTCAGCAGAGTCAGGCCAGGGGCCGGCGAGCTTCGCCCCGTGACGTTCCCGGGTCAGCCCTGGGCCGGCGCGGGCCCTCCCGCCGGTCCTCACCGCGGAAGGAACCTTCGGCGAGGAACATCCAGAGCGGGAGCATCTTCTCCCGGCAGCGCGGACAGCCGGAAAGGAGGTGACGCACGATGCGCTGGTTCTCCTGCGGCGTCGAATCGCCGCGCAGGAAGCGTTCGAGCAGCCGGTCGTCGGGATGGGCGTTCTGGAACCGGCTCGGCTCGCTCTCCGAATCCGCTCCCGGCGCCTGGGTCCCCATGGTTCAAGGGTACCGGCCCGGCGCCAGCCTGCATCCCCGGGTCCGTCAAACCCCAGACCTACTGGCATCCAGGTTGGATTTTCCCAACCAGGACCCTCAGTTCACCCAGCGGTCGACCCACCGGTTGATGACGCTCTTCGGATAGGACTTTGTGGGAGAAGGCTGCTCCTCGAGGACTTTCTCAACCTGGGGCAGAGCCTCCTCGGCCGAGGCGACCGGGTTGGCCTGCCAGAGGATGCGCTGGCGGCGGCCGACCAGCACGAGCGCCGGAGCGGCCGGCTTGCCCTCTTCCGGAGGCGCCACCCCGTAGGCGGCGGAGAAGTTGCGGTCGTCGTGGAGCAGGGGGAAGAGGAGCTTGCGCTCCACCTGCAGCTTCTTGAGGTCGTCCAGCTTCGCCGGCGAGACCGCCAGCACGCGGGTGCGCAGGCCGGCCAGCTTGCCGAGGCGGCGGTTCAGGGCGTCGAGGTCGCGGTGCGCGCGCTCGCTGGCCGGATCGGCGAAGAAATAGACCACCACCACCGTCCGCACCACCTCGTCCTTCAACATCAGAAGCGCATCTTCCGTCGAGCTGAGGTCGAAGTTCGGCGCTTCGTCGCCGATCGAGATCGGACCAGGCATCAGGCTCCCTCCGTCAGAGTTTCTGGAAGTCGAACCATAGCACCATCACCATCAGGAGCACGATGAGGACGAAGCCGACCTGGCTGACGACCTCCTTGAGGCGCAGGGAGAGGTCGCGGCGGATCACCCCCTCGATCGCCAGGATGAAGATCTGCCCGCCGTCCAGGATCGGGATCGGCATCAGGTTCATGATGCCGATGCTGATGCTGATGAAGCCCATCATGTAGAGCAGTTGCTTGAAGCCGGTGCGCGCCGCCTCGCCGCTCTGCTTGGCGATCTCCAGCGGACCGGCGAGCGCCCCCTTGGCCGACACTCTGCGCGTGAAGATCTTGCCGATGATGGAGAAGGTGTCCTTGACGATCTGCACGTTGAAGCGGAGGCTCTCCACCACCGCCCGCGCCGGGCCGTAGCGCTGGTAGAAGCCGATCTGCACGCCGATCTTTCCGACGCCGCCGTCGTCGCGCGGCACGACGGGCAGGATCAGGGCCTTGCCGTCGCGCACGACCTCGATGTCAACTCTCTGGCCGGCCCGCTTCTCGATATAGGCCACGAAGTCCTTGTCGTCGGTGACCGCCCGCTTGTCGACGTGCCGGATTTCGTCGCCGGGACGGAAGCCGGCGGCCTGCGCCGGGGTCCCTCCCATGACCTGGATGATCTGTGGGCGGAGAGCAGGGAGGATGCCGGCGGTGTCGCCGCGGTCGCTGCGCGGATCGAGGGTGGGCGTGACCGTGGCCTCGAAGGTCTTGCCGCCGCGGTCGATGATGAGCCGCAGCGGGCGTCCTCCCGAGGTGAGGAGCGTCATCAGCGCGTCCTGCCAGTTCTCCATCGGGGTGCCGTCGATCGAGACAATGCGGTCGCCGCGGCGCAGCCCGGCCTGGGCCGCCGACGAGCCCGCCTCGACGCCGCCGAGGACGGGCGGCATGTCGGGGAAGTTCATCGTCGGGATGCCGACCATGAACAGGGCGGCGAAGAGCACGATCGCCAGCACCACGTTCATCGCCGGTCCGGCCAGGTAGACGAGCACCCGCTGCCAGCGCGGCTTGCTCAGGAACTCCCGCGGATCGCCCGTCGACTCCTCCGTGTTCTCCCCGCCCAGGCGGACGTAGCCGCCGAGCGGCACGGCCGAGACCCGGTACTCGGTCTCGCCGCGGCGGAAGCCCCACAGCTTCTTGCCGAAGCCGACCGAGAAGGTGAGAACCCGCACGCCGAACGCCTTGGCGACGAGGAGGTGTCCGGCTTCGTGGACCACGATGATCACACCCAGCGCAAAGATGAAGGCGAGGGTGTTGGTAAGGAAGTTGACGGGATCGACGTTCATTCCGATGCTGCCTTTCGAGATAAGAGACCGCTCCCCCCGAGCACGAGCCCGCGGTACGGCTGGTGTGCCAAAAGAGCTCGATTATACCGAACCGCCCTGCGCTCCTCCGGCATTCCCAGAGGATGAGGACCTACTGGGACAGGGTGACGCCGTCCACCCCCAGCAGCCAGAGGCCGATCAGCAGGACCGGAGCCGCGAACAGCATGGCGTCCAGGCGGT
Organism: uncultured Holophagales bacterium; assembly: GCA_963842525.1. Taxonomy (GTDB): domain Bacteria; phylum Acidobacteriota; class Thermoanaerobaculia; order Multivoradales; family UBA5704; genus UBA5704. The sequence goes on along the minus strand of CAWJGT010000001.1, from coordinate 517,534 downwards.
CGAGCACGCCGCCATGCCCCGGCAGGACGCTCCCCGAGTCCTTGACGCCCACGCCCCGCTTGATCATGGACTCGACCAAGTCCCCCACCTGGGCTGCGGCGGCGGTGGCCGCGGCGACGACCAGCAGGGCCGGGTCGAGCTCCTCGAGCCGCCAGACGCTCCATACCGCCGCCGCGATCAGGCTGACCACGAAGCCGGCGGCCGCCCCTTCCCAGCTCTTCTTGGGGCTGATGACCGGCGCCATCCTGTGCCGTCCGATGCGGGAGCCGATGTAATAGGCCGCCGTGTCCCCCAGCCAGACGATGGCCATGAGCAGGAAGACCAGCCAGGGATCGGCGCGCTGCAGGTGATGGAGGCTGGCGATCGGCACCGCGAAATAGGGGATGCCGAAGCCGAGGATGCCCAGCGCCGGGATCGAGTCCTCGAGCGGCGTGCGGCTCAGCAGCAGCAGGGTGCCCAGACCGATCGACATCAGGGCGCCGGCGACGAGGAGGTGGCGCTCGGCCACGAAGCCGCCGTTCATCGAGGCACTCATGGCCACCGCCGCCAGGGGCACGAAGAGCAGCAGCGCCCGCAACGGCGCCCGCGGCGCCCGGGCGCGCACCATCGCGATGTACTCCCAGACCGCCGCCTCGACGAGGATCGCCTCGAAGACGAACCACCAGGGATGGGGGAGCAGGAAGAGCGCCGCCAGCGCCAGGGGGGTCAGGACAGCGGCGGTGAGGAGGCGCTGCATCGCGGACGGCGGCTCAGCGCGGAAGCTTGCCGGAGGCGCCGAATGCGCCGAGTGGGCTGGAGACGCCGGACGCGAAGAAATCCTCCGGCTGCACGACGGCGCCGTAGCGGCGCTCGCGTCCCTGGTAGGCGAGGATCGCCTCGAACAGGTCCCGGCGCCCGAAGTCCGGCCACAGGGTCTGCGTCACCCAGATCTCGGCATAGGCGATCTGCCAGAGCAGGAAGTTGCTCACCCGCAGCTCTCCGGAGGTGCGGATCAGCAGGTCGGGGTCGGGCTGCCCCGAGGTGTAGAGATAGCGGCCGATCGTCTCCTCGTCGATGTCGGCGCGCTTGCCCGCCGCCCAGTCCGCCACGATGCGGCGGCAGGCGTCGACGATCTCGCACCGCCCCGAATAGTTGAGGGCGATGTTGAAGCTCATGCCGGTGCAGTGCTCTGTGGCCTCCAGCGTGGTTTCGATCTCCCGCACCACGGACGGGTCGAGGTCCCGCCAGCGGCCGAGCACGTGAAAACGGATGCCGTTCTCGATCAGGGTCTCCCGTTCCTTCCGGACGTACTCCTTGAGGAGGTTCATCAGCGTCCAGACCTCGAAGCGGGGTCGCTTCCAGTTCTCGACCGAGAAGGCGTAGAGGGTCAGCACCTCCAGCTCGAGCTGGGCCGCGGCCTCCACCGTGTCACGGACGGAGGCCACGCCCGCCCGGTGCCCCTCCACCCGCGGCATCGACCGCGACTTGGCCCACCGGCCGTTGCCATCCATGATGATGGCAACGTGCTGGGGCAGCCGGCCGAGATCGATCCGGCGGACGAGGAGCTCTTCGGGAGAGCCGGGCTTTGCGAGCTTGGTCAGGTCCACCATGGTCAAAAAAACCCCATTACGGTACCACATCGCCCTCCACACCCTCCGGACACTGCCAGGCGGAAGGATATAGCACCCGTTCGAGGATCAGGCCATGCGCGGGCGCCGTCGGGCCGGCCTGCGCCCGCGGCCCCCCCGCGAGCAGGCCGGCAAAGGCTTCCGGCGAGCGCCTCCCGAGGCCCACCTCGATCATCGTCCCCACGAGGGCACGAACCATGCCGCGGAGGAACCCGTCTCCCTCCACCCGGAAGCGCAGCTCTTCCCCCTCGTCCTCCCAGGCCGCCGCAAAGACGGTGCGGAACGGCTGGCCGTGCGATCCCCCGGCCAAGGCGAAAGCCGAGAAGTCGTGCCGGCCCGGCAGGCAGGCCGCGGCCCGCCGCATCGCCTCCAGGTCGAGGTCCGGGCCGGCCTGCACCGCAAAGGGAGCGTCCAGGGGAGAGAGCACGGCGCAGCGCACCAGGCGATAGCTGTACTCCTTGGCCCGGGCGTGCTTCCGCGCGTGGAATCCCGGCGGCACCCGGCCGGCGGCCAACACCCGAACGTCCTCCGGAAGATGGTGGTTGGTCCCGTGCACCAGCCCGCGCGGCGGGAAGGGCTCCGGCAGCTCGAGGCCGGCCGCCTGTCCCCGTGCGTGGACCCCCGCATCGGTCCGGCTCGCGCCGGTGACGCGGACCGGGTGGCCGAGCAGCGTCTCGAGAGCCTCCTCCAGCACCGCCTGCACCGTGCGCGCGTTCGCCTGCCGTTGCCAGCCGGCGTACGCCGCGCCGCGGTAGGAGACGACCAGGCGATAGGAGAAGAGAAGAGGTTCCATGCGGGCTTCGTCGTCGCATGTTAACACGGGTGTCCTCCGGGGAGGACGATCCGCCGGTCCCCCGGCCCATGGCGCGGAGAGCCCCTTCCTTGGGAAATCCTTCTCTTGCAGGAAGATCGATGCTTCAGGCCGGGTGTGGCACGGCGTTTGCCCTATTGGGGAGCGACCCCCGGTGGATCGGGGGCTTGCGCAGAGAGGAGGCACCAAAATGAGCTTGCAGCGCAATGTCCGTCTCCATCGAATGATCGAACCGGCCCTCCTGGCCGTTCTTCTCCTGGCCGCAGCCCCCGCCGCCGAGGCCAAGGGCTTCAACCTGGTCTCTCTCGATCAGGAGTGGTCGATGCGGGGCGACCTGCACCAGCAGGTGCTCCAGCAGATGCGCCTGGTCAACGACCGCGAAGCCCAGGAGTACATCAACTATGTCGGCCGGCGGCTCGCATCCAAGACCCCGCTGGGCAACCGCCCGTGGGACTTCTTCATCGTGGACGACCCGTCGGTCAACGCCTTCAACCTGCCGGGCGGCCTGGTGTACGTGAATTCCGGCCTGATCGCCGAGGCGGACACTCTCGACCAGCTCGTCGGCGTGCTCGCGCACGAGATCAGCCATGGCACGGAGCGCCACGGCACCCAGCTCATGAGCCGGTCGTACGGCTACAACATGATCGCCGGGCTGCTGCTGGGCAGAGACGCCGGACAGGGCGAGCGGATCCTCGCCCAGCTCGTGGGGACCGGAGTGCTGACCCGCTACAGCCGCCAGGCCGAGTACGACGCGGACCAGCGGGGCGTGGCGCTCGCGGCGCAGGCGGGCTACAACCCCTACGGCGCGGCCGACTTCTTCCGGCAGCTCCTGCAGATGCGGAAAAGCCGGCCGGGCAAGGTCGAGCAGTTCTTCGCCAGCCATCCGCTGACCGAGGACCGCATCGTCCGCGCCGAGTCCGCGGCCTCCCGCTACGGCCGCCGCGGCACCCGCGACACCCGGAACTTCCAGAGCTTCCGCTCGGACTTCCGGTAGAAGATCCCCCCAGAAACGGCAAAGCCCCGCCGGGAAAGGTCCCGGGCGGGGCGCCGGATGATCGAGAGCCGAAGCCGGTCAGATCTTGACGACGTTCTTCGCCTGGAGGCCCTTCGGCCCCTCGACAACCTCGAAGGAGACACGATCCCCCTCGCTCAGGGTCCGAAAGCCCTCTGCAATGATCGAGGCATGGTGGACGAAGACGTCCGCACCGCGCTCCCGCACGATGAAGCCGTACCCCTTCGCGTCATTGAACCACTTCACGACACCTTGTTCGGCCATACTCTTTGCTCCTTACAACAATAGAGTTGTTGTTACGCCGCACGAAGCGGCAACCTCCGCCCTCCGGAAAGGAGGACCGAAATCAAAACAGCAATCCGCGAATCTCGGGAGTCTCTCCTCTGAATCAAGAAACGACACGATCTCTCAGCGTCTCTGCGTACGAAACGGCGGCCCGAAGCTATGGGTTCGGCAAACGCATGACCGATGGTCCCTCAGGTTCCTGACAGCCTGGGTGCATCCTGTTTAGAAGTTGCTGTGCGCCTCGGATCGGTGTGCTGCGGGGGGGAGTGATGGCAGGGTGATATCTCTGATGCCGCTTCCAACCACGTGCGCTTGCTTGGACCGATGAAGCATGGCACTGTCGGAGAGAAAAATCAAGAGCTTGCGGCGGAGCAAAAAAGGAGGGGTAAGATCCCGCCAAGAGGAGGGCCCGTGTCGACCCGCACCAGGAAGCTCGATCCCGCCGAGATCCGCGTCCTCGGCGTGCTGCTGGAGAAGGAGCAGACCACGCCTGACGCCGTCCCCATGACCGTCAACGCCGTGCTCGCCGGCGCCAACCAGAAGACCAACCGCGACCCGGTGATGGAGGTCTCCGAGGGGGAGGTCGACGCGGCCCTGGAGCGGCTGCGCCAGGAGGTGCTGGTCTGGCGCAGCGAGGGGGCGCGCACCGAGCGGTGGCAGCAGAGCGTGGTCCGCCGCTGGGGGCTGGACCGGGCCGGCAAGGCGCTGATGACCCTGCTCCTGCTGCGCGGCCCGCAGACCCCGGGGGAGCTGCGAACGCGCAGCGAGCGCATGCATCCGTTCGGCTCGCTCGAAGAGGTGGAGGAAGCCCTGCGCCGCATGGCCGCGGAGGACGAGCCCCTGGTGGCCGAGACCTCGCGGCGGCCCGGCCAGAAAGAGACCCGCTGGACCCACCTGGTGGGAGACATCGCCGAAAGAGCGGAGCCCGAGTCGCCGGAGGCCCCCCTCCTGGCCGCTACTCATTCCGGGCCTACGCTCTCCCAACGCGTCCAGCAGTTGGAGGAGACGGTCCGCCGTCTGGAGCAGGAGCTCGAGTCGCTGAAGGAGCTCAAGAGCCTGCTGGGATAGCTGGACGTTGTATATTCCTCCTGGAGCCCGATCGCCCAACAAGGGCCAGGAGGAACCGCTCATGAACGTGAAGCTCGGCGTCCCCCTCCTCACCGTCCTGCTGTTGACCGCCGCCTGCCAGAAAGAAGAGCCGGCCGCAGGCTCTCCGGAAAGCTCGAGCAGCGCCGCTCCGGCGGCCGGGACGGAGACGGCGTCTCCTCCCGTCCAGGCCGAGGGCACCCCGGCGGCGGCCACACCGGCGTCCTCCGCGGCGACGGGCGGAGCACCGATCGCCAGCCAGGAGACCAACTGGGCCGGCATCGTCGCCGAGGTCACCGAGTTCCGCCGCAAGGGGAACACGCTGACCGCCAAGGTCCGGCTCCGCAACCAGGGGACCGCGGAGGTCCAGCCCGAAATCCTCTATAAGGAGGTCTACCTGATGGACCTCGGGGCCGGCAAGAAGTACGAGGCGCTGCAGGACGAGAAGGGCGCCTATATCGCCGCCCTGCGCCAGAACTGGACCGACCGCTGGTACGAGGAGATGGCGCCCGGGGAGGCGCAGACCATCTGGATCAAATTCCCGGCGCCGCCGGCCGACGTCAAGGCGGTGACCCTGCAGATCCCCAGCGTGCCGCCATTCGAAGACCTGCCGATCCAGGACTCCTGAGATGCGGCTCCGCACGACTCTGGCGCTGCTGGCGCTGATAGCTCTCGGGACCCTGCCGGGGCTCGCCGCCGCGGACCCGCCCACCGACCTCGGTCCCTGGGCTGCCGCGACCGAAGCGGCGGCCGAGGCTGCGGTCGCCCGCCTGGGAGCGAAGCGGGCTCTCGACGTCCGGCCCACGGTCCTGCAGATCCAGGGCCTCGAAGGGGGCGTGGCCGGCGGGGGGAGCCGCATCGTCGCCACGGTCCAGGAGGTCCGCCAGGCGATGCGGGCACTGGGCGCCCAGGAGACGGACCTCGAGGTGCGGGTGGAGCTCCCCGCGGACGTCCTCTTCGACTTCGACAAGGCCCAGATCCGGCCGGACGCCTCACAGGCCCTGGCGCAGCTCGCAACGGTGATCCGCGCCTACCCGTCGGAGAACGTCCAACTCGACGGGCACACGGACGCCAAGGGCGACGACGCCTACAACCGGAAGCTGTCGGAGCGCCGGGCCGAAGCAGTCAAACGCTGGCTGGTGGACAAGGAGACGATCGAAGCGGGCCGCCTCGCCACCCGCGGCTGGGGGGAGAAGCGTCCCGTGGCGTCCAACGACGACGAAGCCGGCAGGCAGCGGAACCGGCGCGTCGAGGTGGTGATCCGCAAGCAGTGAGCGCCGGTGGGACCGGAGAGCGGTTCCCCCGCCGGCGCGGACTTCATTTCTCAGAGGGAGGGTTCGCATGTACGACAGGCTTTCGACGTCTCTGGTAGCGGAGCTCATCGGCACCTTCGCCCTGATCTTCATCGGCGCCGGGGCTGGGGCGCTGGGCCTCGGCGGGCTCGTGGGAGTGGCCTTCGCGCACGGCCTCGTCATCATCGGCTTCGCGTACTCCTACGGCCACATCTCGGGCACGCACATCAACCCGGCGGTGACGCTCGGCGTCTGGGCGGCCGGCAAGATCGACACCAAGCGCGCCGTCTCCTACATCGTCTTCCAGATCGCAGGCGGCATCCTGGGCGCCACCGCGCTCTGGTGGCTGTTCGGCGGCACCGAGACCGGGCTGGGCGCCACGACCGTCGCCAGCAGTGTGACCACGGCCGGCGGCGTCACGTTCGCCATGGACCCGGTCAAGGGCTTCGTGGTGGAGGCGATCCTGACCTTCTTCCTGGTCAACGCGGTGATGAATGCCGGGATCAGCGGCAAGGCGACGATCCCCGGCGGCCTGGCGATCGGCTTCACCCTGGTCTTCTGCATCCTGATGGGCGGCCCGCTGACCGGAGCGAGCCTGAACCCCGCCCGCACGATCGGCCCGGCCCTGATGACCGGCAACTTCTCGGACATCTGGGTCTACCTGGTCGGCTGCCCCCTCGGCGGCATCCTCGCCGGCCTGCTCTACAAGGGCTACTTCGAGGAACGGGAGAAAGGAGCGCGGAAGAAGTAACCGGCTCGCGTCCGGCTACTCCTTGCCCCTGGGCAGCACGTCCGGCCACCACGTCACCGGCTGGTCCAGGGGCCAGGGGCAGGTCTGCTGGATGTGCAGCTCGTCGAACATCGGAGAGTGGGAGGACAGGGGAAAGTGGAGGTCGTCCCGGCCGCCGCAGCGGTACTGCGGGCCGCCGAAGGCCAGGGCGAGCGTCAGCAGGACCGCCGAGGCCGCCCAGAGCTGGACGCCCCGGGTGACGCGGGCGGCGTGACGGGTGCGCCAGAGCGCTCCGGCCCAGAAGACCAGCGGCAGCACGCAGGCGTGGAAGAGGAGCACCCCCTGCCAGTACATGACCGTGGTGGGGGCCAGGGAATAGACGATCACCGCCGCTACGAAACACCAGAGCACGTACCCTTGCAGCCAGATCCGGTCGGAAGCGTCCGGCGGCAACCGCCGCCGGAGGCGATGGCGGTTGCGGCGCCACAGCCAGACGTTGGCCGCGATCGGAACGAGGACGGTGAGCGCCAACAGGACCTGGGAGATCCACGTCAGGCCCACGCCGAGCCAGGGGTCTGATCCGAGCACGTCGGAAAAGTCGAAGCGGACCGCCTTTCCCGGAAGGTGGAGCGAGGGATAGCGCAGCCAGTACGACAGCCCGCGCAGGAGCGGGAAGACCAGCAGCAGCCCGCGTCCCGGGAAGCCCTTCTCCGCCTCGGTGACGAGAACGGGGTTCTCGTACAGGTCGAGGACGAAGGGGATCAGGGGTAGCGCGGCGAGCGCGGCGCCGGCGATCCCGCCCAGCCAGTGCGGCTTGAAATACCCGCGCAGCCACAGCAGGGCCGAGGCCGCCACCAGCAGGACGACCGAGGCGTGGATCTGGAACGCCAGCACCAGGCCGGCTCCGAGCAGGAAGGAGGGCCAGAACCGCGCCCGATCGCGCTGCGCCAGGCAGCTCCACAGGTGGAGGGCGCCGAACAGGAAGAGGTAGTTGGGGTTCCAGAGAAAGCCCGAAAAGTACAGCCGCCAGGGGTTGAGCCAGTAGACGACGGCGAAGAGGAGCCGCCCGCGCGGAGACAGACGCCGCTTCAGCGTCCCATCCAGGATCAGCCAGGCCAGGACGTGGAAGGCGAGGACGACGAGCGTGGCCGCCCGGTGGTCCCGCCAGACGAAGAGCGGCAGCCCGACGAGCAGGCTGGTGATGCCGCCCGGCGTCTTCCCCCCGGTGGACATCGGGTTGCCGTAGGAGATCCAGCGCCCTTCATCCAGCAGAAGCCAGCCGCGCGCCAGCAGGTTGAGTTGGTCACCGGCCACCTGGCTGCGGACCACCAGGACCGCCGACAGCAGCAGGCCGAGCGCGAAGGCGCCCCAGATCAGGCGGACGGCGGTACGGTCGGAGAGGGTGGGAGGCATGGTGGCTCAGGACGCCGCGGAAGGATACTCTCCGCCATCATGGAGAGGAAGGAGGTCCCCGCGGCGGGGGGGAGGATGTGGCTCCCGGCCCTGGCCGGCCTTGCCGCGACCACGCTGCTCACCCTGGTCTACCTCCGCCCCATCTGGCGGGTCGGGGGGGACCACATCGCGCCGGTGCCCGAGGACCCGGTCTTCAACCTCTGGGTGCTCAAATGGGGCGTCCATCAAATAAGGTTGGGCCTGCCGCACTTCTGGGACGCCAACATCTTCTGGCCCACCCGCGGCACCCTCGCTCTCTCGGACCACCTGTTCGGGCCGGCCCTCCAGCTCGCGGCTTTCCTGGAGGTCGTGCCGAACGCCGTCGCCGGCTACAACGTCCTCTTCTTCACCTCGTTCGTGGCGAGCGCCCTGGCGACCGCGTGGGTGGTGCGCCAGGGCGGCGGCCGGTCCTGGCTCGCAGCCCTGCTGGCCGGCTGGATGTTCGCCTTTTCGCCGTTCCGGCTGCAGCACTTCAACCACATCCAGATCCTCATCGCCCAGTGGATCCCGCTGACGCTCTGGTTCTGGGACCGTCTGCTCGCCGAACGGCGGCCCCGGCACGCGGCTCTCTTCCTGCTCTTCTATCTGCTGCACGTGACCGGCGGCAGCTACCTGGCCTACATGATCCATTTCCCGATGCTGGTGCTGCTGGTCAACCGGGCTTTCGTCCAGGGCCGGGAAGCTCCTCTCGCTCCGCTCGCTGCGGATCCTCGTCCCGGTCGGCTTGGTGGCCGCGTTGGTGCTCGCGGCGTTCTTCCTTCCTTATCTGAAGACCTCGCGCCGGCTCGACCTGGTCCGCGACGAGACGGAGATCGGCCATTTCGGGGCGACCTTCGCGAGCTATCTCAGCCCGGCGCCGACCAATCTCTACTGGTGGGCGCCGAAGAAGGCCTTCTTCCGCTCACAGCTCGGCTCCCGTGTCGAGGCCTTCTTCCGCACCGAAAATGCCCTCTTCGCCGGCTTCCTGCCGACCATCCTCTTCCTCTGCGGCCTCGGGAGCTGGCTGCGCCGACACCGGGCTCGCGAAAAAAGAGAGCTGCGCTCGGGGCAACGGGCTGCGCTCTGGACGCTTCTCCTCTTCGCCCTCGCCGCCTATGCCTGGGGCGACCTGCTGACGCTGACCCGGCCGCGGCTCCGGCCCGGGTTGCCGCTTGGGCTGGGCGCCTGGGACTGGTACGCTCCGGCCCTGCTGCTCGGCCTCTCCCTGGGCCTCTGGTGGGCCCTGCGCCGCCGGTGGCGAGGTCCCCTCCTGGACACGGCCGGCATGGACGTCTGGGAGCGGGGGCTGGCGTTCTCGGGTCTGCTCTGCTTCGCGCTCACGCACCCGCTCGTCTACGTCCCCCTGGCGCAGGTGGTCCCCGGGCTCGACGGCATGCGCGTGCCCGCCCGCTTCTACGCTTTCGTGTCGCTGACCGTCGTCTGGTTCGCCGCCCGGGGCGTGGACCTGTGGCTCGAACGGCTCCGCAGCCGGCCGGCCCGCCTCGCCCTGGCCGGCGCGCTGATCCTGGGGCTGGCGGTCGAGCTGGCCCCCCAGGAAGTCCATTGGGTGCCGATGCTGCGCGAGGAGCGGTTCCCTCCGGTCTACCGGTGGATCGCCCGCCAGGATGATGTGAAGGCGCTCGTCGAGTTTCCGATCCGGCTGAACTGGCGGGAGAACACCTACATGTACTACTCCATCCTGCACTGGAAGCCGATCGCCAACGGCTACAGCGGCTACGAGCCGCGCAGCCATGTGGCCCTCATCCAACGGATGCGCTTCGCACCCGACCGCGCGGGGCTCGACCTGCTGCGCGACATGTGGGTCTCCCATCTCGTCTTCCACCTCGAAGACCTGCGCAGGAGCGGGCAACTCCGCGATTTCCGCCAGTTCGAGCTGGAGCTGGCGACCGGACCGGACCGGGAGGTGGACCTGGTGTACCAGGAGCGCTGGGTCCGGGTCTACCGTCTCCGCGGCGACAGCTCGAGCAGCCCGAAACGCGCCGGCTTGTGGAAGTCCGCCGGCCGGGTCAGCGTGGGGGACCAGCAGGAGAATTCGGCCGGCCCGTCCGCCGGCCTCTCGATGCGATAGAAGTTGGCGCGCCAGACCTCCGGAATTTGTCCCGGAATAGGGCCCTCCGGCGCAATTCCTTTCCAGGGGATCGCCAGGGTGGCCCACCAGTCCTGCCGCGCCCCGGTCCGGCCGGCCTCCCAGAGGACGCCGGGGCAGTCCCATCCGACGTCCGCCACCAGGTTCGCCCGCAGCGAGGTGGGGTTGTGGATGCGCGAATCGAACAGCGCGCCAAGGGGGCTCACCTCCAGCTCGAAGTAGTCGACCGGGTCCGTCTCGCCAGGGGCGAGGAAGACCTCGACCGCTTCCTCTTCATAGAGGGGAGCGTCGCGCCGGTGGTAGGTCCCCCAGGCATGGTCGTCGGTGCAGTCGAAACGGACATGCAGCGCCTCGTCGTCCCAGCCGACCCGCACGACGGTCGGCAGCTCGGCCGGCCCGCCGTCGGCCGCGAGGACCAGAGGCGGCAGGGCGGGAAGCGCGTCCCAGGAGCCCGCGAACCTGGGCACCCACCAGCGGGGGAGGGGGTCGGTCATGGCGGCGGATTGTAACCCCGCCTCCTGGCCCTATAGGGATCGATCCAGAGCGATCTGTATGCCTATCGGGTGAGTCTGTACCTATACAGATGGCGCTGGATGCTTGTCGGATGACTCTGCATCCATACGGCAGGAGGGCTTTCCGGCTCCGGAGGGGCGGGGCGGAGCCGTGTCCTCACCCCCTGTCCCCCTCTCCCATCTCCCTTCCACCCCCCGCCGGGAGAGGGGGGACGTAGCTGAGGCGTCCGTGGCGAGCCCGAGATCACACGCCCCGAGGCACAGGGCTCCGGCCTCGTCTCGGATGCACCAACTGCGTCCCCCCTCTCCCGGGGATGGGCGGGTGGGAGATGGGAGAGGGGGACAGGGGGTGAGGACTCAAGCCGCCTCTACCCCGCCGCCTCCTTGTTGCGTGCAATCTCCGCGACCACCTCGACAATCCGATCGAGAACCTCCTCGGGTTGCTCGAAGAGTTCCCGGTTTGAAAAGCGAAGCACTGTGTATCCGCGGCAGCAAGCTTCTCCTCGGCAGGCGTCATCGCCTTTCGCAATTCGCGAGCGCGCCAGTAGGTGAAACTTGGCAGGCGAGATCTCCTTCGAGCAGGAAAAGTTGTGCCGAGGGCGCTGTAGCAGGCGGATCGGCCGCGGGGAAAGACCTCGCCCCCTGTCCCATACGCGCTAACTTTGAACCGGAGAGAATCCTGGGACCGCGGGCCCGTCGAGGACCTCTCTGGATGACCTGGGGGAGAGGAAATTTCAGGACATCTGATTCCGATCTGTCCTGATCCTCCTTGGATCTGTCCTGATCCTCCTTGGATCTGTCCTGATCTTTCTTCTTCCTGTCCTCATCTTCGGACGACCAGGCCTGATCCGAAATGGATCTCCAAAGATCTTCTCCGAATTTCTCCTCATCCAGTTTGGATCAGGCCAGATCCTCTCTCCATTTCGCCGCATCGGCGTTCGACAACAGCTCTCGCCACAGACGCCTCAGCCGCGTCCCCCCTCTCCCGGCGGGGGGTGGAAGGGAGATGGGAGAGGGGGACAGGGGGTGAGGACTCAAGCCACCTCTACCCCCTCGGCCTCCTCGTTGCGCGCAATCTCGTGGGCCGGCGAGACGCCGGCGCTCTCAGGGACAGGAGACCGCCTGCGATAGACTCCCTTCCAGCCATGCCGCGACCCTTTCTCACCGACCAGGCAAAGCGGGCGCTGCTCGAGGCGGTGCGGACGGTCGAGGCCCACAGCAGCGCCGAGTTGGTGGTGTCGGTCCGGCCCCGGTCGGGCTCCTACCTGCATGCCGGCCTGATCGGCGGGATCGTCGGCGCCCTCGCTGTCCTGGTCTTCCTGCTCTTCTCTCCCTGGGAGTTCCGGCTGGTCTGGTTCGTCCTCGACCCCCTTTTCGCCGGGGTTCTGGCGGGACTGGTCACCTCGCGCTCGGTCATCCTCCGGCGGCTCCTTACCCGGCGCCGCGACCGCATCCACTGGGTCGACCAGGCAGCCGCGGCTGAATTCCTCGCCAGGCGCATCCATCGCACGGCTGGGCGGACCGGCATGCTCCTCTACGTCTCGCTGCTCGAACGGGAGGCGGCGTTGGTGGTCGACCTCGGCGTCGAGACGCTGGCGCAGACCGAGGGTTGGCGCCACGCGGTGGAGGAGATTCTGGAGGCGGTGCGGAGCGGGCAGGACGGCGTCGCGGTGGCCGAGAGGGTGAAGGCCCTGGCGCCGATCCTGTCTCCCGCCCTCGTCCGCAGCGCCCAGGACGTGGACGAATTGGCTGACGAGGTCCACGAAAGGTGAAGACCCGGCGACACCGTCGCGTCCCCCCTCTCCCGGTTTCCGGGAGAGGGGGCCAGGGGGTGAGGGCCGCGCTCGCCTTCGTCGTTCTCCTCCTTCTCTTGATGCCGGTCGCCGTCCTGGCCCGGCCCGGGGGCGGCGAGGGCTACTCGGGCGGCGGTGACGGTGGTGGAGGGGGTGGGGGTGGAGGCGGCGAGCTGATCTTCTTCCTGATCCGGATCTGGTTCGAGCTGGTGATCCGCTACCCCGCCGTCGGCATTCCGCTGACGATCGTGGTCATCGTCGTCGTCGTGCGCTTCCGGAGCAGGATGAAGAAGGGGGCGGCCCAGAGCTGGGACTCGGCGCCGCCTCCGCCGCCGGTCCCGGCGCTGTCGGCCGGGCAGGCCCGCTCGCAGGACCTCGAAGCGATCCGGCAGCTCGACCCCGACTTCTCGGCGGTGCTGTTCGAGGACTTCGTCTACGCCCTCTATGCCCGGGCCCACCAGGCGCGGGCGAGCCAGCGAGACCTCGACGCCCTGGCGCCCTACCTGAGCGAGGAGGCGCGGGCCCAGCTCCAACAACGCCCGCCCGCCGGCGTGCCGGTCACGGCGGTGGTGGTCGGCGCTCTGCGCGTCGTCCGTCTCTCCGTGCCGGCTGCCGGCCAACCTCAAGAGCGGGTCGAGGTCGGCCTGGACTTCGAGGCCAATGTGACGGTCGGGGAGGCCGGGAGCGAGCGGACCCAGTACGTCCGCGAGCGCTGGCTCCTGGTCCGCGCCGCGGGAGCGCGGACCAAGCCGCCGGAGCAGGCCAAGAGCTTCCACTGCCCCAACTGCGGCGCCCCGTTCGATCCGGCGGGCGCGGCCAAGGGCAACCGCTGCGAGTACTGCGGCGAGGTCGTCTCCGGCGGCCGGTTCGACTGGAGTGCCGAGTCGATCGAGCTCCTCCGCCTGAAGGAGCGCCCGCCGGCCCTGACCTCGACGGTCCAGGAGGTCGGCACGAGCTGGTCGACGATCTTCCAGCCGGACCTGCCGGCGCGCCGGGCCGAGCTGCTGCGGGACGATCCGGCGGCAACTGAGGAGGCGCTGGCCGCCCGCGTGCGGCTGATCTACGACCAGCTCAACGCCGCCTGGACGGCCCTGGACCTGTCGCCGGTCCGGCCCTACGTCTCGGACGGCCTCTTCGACTACCTCCAGTACTGGATCGACGCCTACCGGCGCCAGGGGCTGCGCAACGTCCTCGAAGGCATGCGGATCACCGAGATCACCCTGGTCAAGATCGTCCGCGACCGCTGGTTCGACGCGGTCACCTTCCGCGTCTGGGGAGCGGGCCGCGACTCCACCGTCCGCCAGGCCACGGGCGACGTGGTGGCGGGCAACCCGCGCGCCGACCGCTACTACTCCGAGTACTGGACCCTGATCCGCGGCGCAGGCGTGCGCGGCGCGCCGCGGACCGACAAGAGCTGCCCCAACTGCGGCGCCGCCCTGGACACCAACATGGCCGGCCAGTGCCAGCACTGCGGCGCCAAGATCACCAGCGGCGAGTTCGACTGGGTCCTCTCGAAGATCGAGCAGGACGATTCCTACACGGGATAGACCGGGCTCCTAGGGGGAGCTTGCCGTGCACTCGCCGTCGTGGTCCTTCTGGGCTCCGGCGCGACGCCGCTCGCAATCGTTGGAGTAGGTCTTGCCATCGCAGCCGCACACCGGCCGAAACTCGCGCGTGCACGCCTCGGGACGCTCGACGCAGGTCCCCTGGATGTCCGCTCCCTGGCAGTTCCCGGCCGGCAGGTCGCAGAACTGCCCTTCGGGGCACTGCAGACCCTGGATGCCGCCGCAGACCTCGCCGTCACCGCCCTTGTCGGCCGGGCAACCCGGCAGAGCGGCGACGACCAGCATCAGACCGAGCAACCGGAGCGCCTGCTTCGCGATCTTCCTGGACTCCATGGCTCACCTCCTTGAAGCTCTCCATCTTCTAAAGATGTTACAGGAAACATGGAGAGAGGGAGCGGTGGCTTCACTCGACAGCCAGATCCTCGAGCGTCTTGCCCGCGGCGAGGGCTTCGTTGATCCACTGCGGCCGCTTGCCGCGGCCCGACCAGGTCTGCGAAGGATCGTCCGGATTGCGGTACTTCGCCTCGACCTTGGCGCCGCCGCCGCCCCGGCCGCCGGCCTGCTGTTTCAGCAGCGCCTCCGGCGTCGTACCGATGCTCGCCGCCAGCTCGCGGATCTGATCGAGCACCCGCTGCCTCTCGGCCTCCTTGCGGTTGACGATCTCCGCCTGGGCGTCGCGGACGAGGTTCTCCAACTCCTCGATGGACAGCTTGGACAGATCGATGCCGTTCGACTTCGCCATTCTCGAGACCCTCCTGACAGAACGGGGCGGGAGTATAGCGGAGGCCGGACGCGGATCAATCGCCCCGCAGGGCCGAGCGCTCCTCGTCCGTGAGGAAGGCGGCGGCGAGGGAGGTCTCCTGCATCCGGCGCAGGTCGGCCTCGGGGAGGCCCATCTCCTCTTTGGCGACCCGGTACTCGTGGGCGAGATCGATCCCGCTGATGATCGGGTCGTCGGTGTTCAGGGTGCACCGCAGGCCCCGCTCCAGCAGCCGGGGGAGGGGATGGGACAGGTAGTCAGCGCAGGTGCTGGTGTGCAGGTTGGTCGTCGGGCAGACCTCCAGGACGATGCCGCGATCGGCCAGGAGATCGAGGACCGCGGGGTCTTCGATGGAGCGCACGCCGTGGCCGATCCGCTCGGCCCCGAGGCCGAGCACCGCCTGGCGGACGCTCTCCGGCCCGGCCGCCTCGCCGGCATGGGCAATGGTGCGGAGACCGGCCTCCCGGGCGGCGCGGAAGTGCTCGACGAACAGCTCGCCGGGGAAGAGCGCTTCGTCCCCGGCGAGGTCGAGGGCGACAATGCCGCGGTGGCGGTGGCGGACCGCCGCGTCCAGCTCCAGCCAGGCCACTTCCGGCCCGTAGTGGCGGGAGAGGATGCCGATCAGCTTCGCCTGGACGGGGATCGTCCCCCGGGCTTCCTCCAGCGCATCGCAGACCGCCTCGGCGACCGCGAACGTGTCGAGCCCGTGCTCCTCGGCCATGAAATAGGGGCTGAAGCGCAGCTCGATGTAATCGATCCCCTCACGCGCCGCGTCCTCCAAGTTCTCGCGCACGATCCGCCGCACCGCATCGTAGTCCACCATGACCCGCCGCAGCAGGGCGAACTTCTCCAGGAAGTCCGCCAGGCTCGGCACGCTCCCCGTGATCTGGACGTACGGCCGCAGCTCCTCGAGCGTCCACGCCGGCAGGTCGATCCCATGCCGCCGCGCCAGATCGAGGATGGTCTCGATCCGCACGTTGCCGTCGAGATGCCGGTGCAGCTCCACCAGGGGATAGCCGTTGCGCATGCGAGGTGTCCTCCGGGTCGTCCGTGTGGAATCTTATGCATCGGAACGCCGCCTGGTACAGTAGACGGCTGCCATGGGCGACGACGTACCCCCCAAGGAATTGCTCAAGAAGCAGCGGCGCACGGCCGAGAAGCTTCGGATCGCCAAGGTCGAGCGCCACATCTTCCTCTGCTGCGACCCGACGGAGGCCAAGTGCTGCAGCCGCAAGCGGTCGATCCGGGCGTGGAAGTACCTCCGCCAACGGCTCCGGGAGCTGAAGCTCTTCGGCAAAGGCGGTGTCTACACCACCCGCGCCAACTGCCTCGACATCTGCTGCGGCGGCCCGATCGCGGTCGTCTACCCCGACGGGATCTGGTATGGCCACTGCGATCCGCCCGTCCTGGAGCGCATCATCCAGGAGCACCTGCTCGGCGGCGAGCCGGTCCGTGACTATATGATTCTGGAGCACCCTCTCCCCCGGGAAGACCACTGATGACCCGATCTCTGTTCCCACGCCTCGGCGCTCCGCTCGCGGGGCTCCTCCTCGTCGCCCTCTGCGGCGCCGGCTGCGCCGCGAACCGCCCGCCTGCGGCCGGACCGGCCACGGCCCGCGGCGAGCGCACAGCCGTCCTCCTCCACATCAACGACGTCTACAGGATCGAGGGCGTCGAGGGAGGCACCGTCGGCGATCTCGCCCGGCTGCGCACCCTGCGCGAGGAGCTGGAGCGCGAGGCCCCCGACCTCCTGGTGTCCCACGGCGGCGACATCCTCTTTCCGTCCTTCCTCAGCCGCACCTACAACGGCGAGCAGATGATCGACGTCCTGAACAACCTGGACGGTGACCCGGCCGCCTTCGACAACCGGATGTTCGCGGTCTTCGGCAACCACGAGTTCGACAAAGACAAGGCGAAGGACGCGCCGCTCCTCGACCAGCGGGTCGAGCAGTCGCAGTTCCGCTGGCTCAACGGCACCGTGGTCTTCGCCAACGGCGCCGACGGCAAACCCGTGGTCGCGGCGGACAACCTGGCGCCGACCTGGATCGTGGAGAGCGGCGGCATCCGCATCGGGATCTTCGGTCTGACCGTGGGCGTCAAGCAGCCGGAATACGCGACCGAGATCCTCGGCCCGATCGAAACCGCCAGGAAGCTCGCCGCCGACCTGCGGGCCCGCGGCGCCGAGGTGGTCATCGGCCTGACCCATCTGAACGTGGCGGAGGACAAGGACCTCCTCGAAAGCCTGGGCGCCGACGGACCCGACCTGATCCTCGGCGGCCACGACCACGAGGCCATGGCGATCGAGGCCGGCGGACGCTGGCTCTTCAAGGCGGACGCCGATGCCCGCACCGCCGTGGTGGTCCACCTGACCCTGCCGGCGGACGGCCGGCTGGCGGTCCGCCACGAGCTTCGCCCGCTCACCGACGCGGCCGGGCTGACGCCGGACCCTGCGGTGCAAGCGCGGGTGGACGGCTGGCTCGAAAAACACGAGAAGATGTTCTGCGGCAAGCAGGGCGAGCCCATGGGTTGCCTCGAGAAGGTCGTGGGGCACAGCCGCGTCCAGCTCGACGCCGAGGAGAACAAGATCCGCGGCAGCGAGACCAACCTCGGCGACTGGATCGCCGACCGCATGACAGCGGCCTTCGCCGCCTGCGGCGCCCAGGGGGCGTTCATCAACTCGGGCTCGCTCCGCCTGAACCAGGACCTGGCGCCCGGCGCGATCACCCAGCAGAGCATCGAGGAGCTGTTCGCCTATCCGACGCCCATCCACCTCGTGCGCATCGACGGCTCGATCCTGGAGAAGGTGGCGGACCAGGCGGTGCGCGGCTGGCCGGGCAGCGGGAGCTGGCTGCAGATCTCCGGCTTCGCCTACACCCACGACCAGGAGAGCCGCGACGCCCGGGACCTCACCCTGCTCGCGCGCGGCGGAGCCCGTCCGGTGGATCCGGCCGAGCCCCTCCTGCTCGTCGTCGGCGACTACCTGGTCAACCCGCAGGCCGGGGACCAGGACGGCTACACGATGCTCAAACCCGATCAGGTGGTGAAGGACTGCGCCGCGGACGGCAAGGACCTGAAGGAGCTCGTCGTCGAGGGTTTGGCCGCCGCGGAGCCCGGCGGCATCGCACCGGAGGCCGACGGCCGGATCTGCCAGGGCACGCCGGCAGCGCCCTGCCGTGCGGTGGAGCGCTGAGGAGAGGCGCACCGATGAGGATGCCGAAGACCGCGAAGCCGCTGCTCGTTCTGTCCCTCGTCCTGGCCCTCTTCCTGAGCCTCGCCTGCTCGCCGGCTCCGCCCGCGGCCCGGCAGAAGCCGGCGCTTCCCGACGTGCAGCCGCGCAAGCCGGCCAATGTCCTGTCCTGGCGCGGCGGGGCGGACTGGCTCGAACGGGAAGGGCGGGCGGAGCTCGAAAAGCCGGAAATCGTGATCCAGGCCATGAACCTGCGGGACGGCCAGGTCGTGGCCGACATCGGAGCAGGTACCGGCTTCTACAGCCGCCGGCTGGCCCGGGCGGTGGCGCCCACCGGCAAGGTCTACGCCGAGGACATCCAGCCCGAGATGCTGGAGCGGCTGAAAGAAAGCGCCGCCGGGGAGGGGATCACCAACATCGTCCCCGTGCTCGGCACCGAGACCGATCCGAACCTGCCGCAGCGGGAGATGGATTGGGTCCTCCTGGTCGACGTCTATCACGAATTCCAGGACCCGCAGCCCATGCTCGCGAAGATCCGCCAGAGCCTGAAGCCCAACGGCCGGGTGGCTTTGGTGGAATACCGGGCCGAAGGGGACAGTGCGGCGCACATCTCCGCGGAGCACCGGATGTCGGTCGAGCAGGTGCTCGCCGAATGGACCCCGGCCGGCTTCACGCTGGAAAAGACGATCGAGGACCTCCCCACCCAGCACCTGTTCCTGTTCACCACCCGCCGGGGCGCGCGGGTGGTGCCGTGAAGTCAGCAGGGGGGTTCGTGTTAAAGTGCCCTGCGGCTTTGTGCCGCCGTTCGATCCGCAGACAACAAAAACCCCGACAAGCCTGGAGGCACCACCACCCGCGATGGCGACCGCGACCCTGACGAAGCGCTGGACCCCCGCCGATTCGATCGACCTCTACAACATCCGCGGCTGGGGCAACAACTACTTCTCGGTCAGCCACGAAGGCCACCTGCTCGTCCATCCCGGCGGGGTCGGCAGCCCGGCCATCGACCTCAAGGAGCTGGTGGACGAGGTCCGCGAGCGCGGCATCGGCCCGCCAATGCTCTTCCGCTTCTCCGAGATCATCAAGGCCCGGGTCGTCGAGCTCAACGAGGCCTTCGCGCGGGCGATCTCGGAATACGACTACAAGGGCTCGTACCGCGGGGTCTACCCGATCAAGGTCAACCAGGACCGCTACCTCGTCGAGAAGCTCGTCGAATACGGCCGGCCGTACCACTTCGGCCTCGAGGCGGGCTCCAAGCCCGAGTTGCTCGCCGTCATGGCGATGCTGGAGGACGAGGAGGCGCTGGTCATCTGCAACGGCTACAAGGACGAGGAGTACATCGAGACCGCGCTCCTCGCCTCCCAGCTTGGCCGCCACGTCATCCTGGTCGTCGAGAAACCGTCCGAGCTGTCGCTCATCCACCAGATCGCGCTGCGCACCGGCGTGCGGCCCCGCATCGGCATCCGCTCGCGCCTCGCCAGCCGCGGCTCCGGCCATTGGGAGGCCTCGGGCGGCGACCGCTCGAAGTTCGGCCTCTCCGGCCGCGAGATGCTCGACGCCATCGCTTTCCTGCGCGAGGTCGACCGGCTCGACTCGCTCGAGCTGCTGCACTTCCACCTCGGCAGCCAGATCTCCTCGATCCGCGCCATCAAGGAGGGGGTGCGCGAGGCGGCGCAGGTCTACGTCAACCTGGTCCGGCTGGGGGCCCCCCTGGGCTATCTCGACGTCGGCGGCGGCCTCGGGGTCGACTACGACGGCTCGCAGACCAACTTCACCTCGTCGCTCAACTACACCCTCCAGGAGTACGCCAATGACGTCGTCTTCGGCGTCATGGAGGTCTGCGACGCGCACGAGGTGGCGCACCCGATCCTCGTCTCCGAGTCCGGCCGCGCCACCGTGGCGCACCATGCGGTGCTGGTCATCGACGTGCTCGGCGTCTCCGAGTTCTCGGTCGGCCAGCTCCCGCGCGTGCTGCCGGCGGACGCCGAGCCATCGCTGCGCAATCTTTTCGACACGTATCGCGAGGTGTCGCGCAAGAACCTGCTCGAGGCCTATCACGACGCCATCACGGCGCGCGACGAGTGCCTGACCCTGTTCCAGCTCGGCCACCTGTCCCTGGAGGACCGCGGCCTGGCGGAGTCGCTCTTCTGGGCCATCTGCCAGAAGGTCCTGAAGATCTCGCGCACCCTCCAGGAGGTCCCGGAGGAGCTGGAAGGGCTGGAACGGTCGCTCGCCGACACCTACTTCTGCAACTTCTCGGTCTTCCAGTCGATGCCGGACTCCTGGGCCATCGACCAGCTCTTCCCGGTCGTGCCGATCCACCGGCTCGACGAGGAGCCCGCCAACCGCGCGGTGCTCGCCGACATCACCTGCGACTCCGACGGCAAGATCGACCACTTCATCGACCGCCGGGACGTCAAGGACGTGCTGGAGCTGCACACGTACACGCCCGGACAGCCCTACTACCTCGGCGCCTTCCTGCTGGGGGCCTACCAGGAGATCCTGGGCGACCTCCACAACCTGTTCGGCGACACCAACACCATCCACGTCTCCCTCGACCCCGAGGAGGACTACAAGATCGACGGCGTGGTGGCCGGCGACACGGTGACCGACGTGCTGCGCTACGTCCGCTACAACCGGGACGATCTGGTCGCCCGCGTCCGCAAGGCCGCGGAGACCGCCCTGCGCGCCAAGCGCATGACGCTGGAGGAGTCGCGCCGGCTCCTGCGCAGCTACGAGGAAGGGCTGTCGGGCTATACCTATCTTGAGCAGGATTGAGGAGGGTCTTCGATGCTGACGACGCACACGGTGGTCGATCCCCTGATCGACAGGCTGCGCGACGCGGTGCGGCTGGGCGACGTGACCGCCATCGCCGAGCGGATCAAGAGCGACCTGGAGTCCTTCATCCCCGAAGAAGGGCTCCGGCTGCCGGAAAAGTTCCGGACGCCGCGGCCGGACTGCTACTCCCGCCGTCTCCTCTACAGCGACCCGGACCTCGGCTTCACCGCCGTGGTCATGACCTGGGGACCGGGCCAGCGCACCATGCTCCACGACCACGCCGGCATCTGGTGCGTCGAAGGGGTGATCGAAGGGGAGATGGAGGTCTGCCGCTTCGAGCTGGTCGAGGACCTGGGGGACGGCCTCTTCCGCTTCGTCGAGCGCGACAGCGTGCACGCCCGGGCGGGCTCGGCGGGAGCGCTGATCCCGCCCTTCGAGCACCACATCCTGGCGAACTCGCGGCCGGACAAGACCTCCCTCACCCTCCACGTCTACGGCGGGGACATGGACCACTGCTCGGTCTTCGAGCCCGTCGGCGATGACCGCTCGGGTCGCGAGGGGCGCGACGGCCTGTATCGCCAGGCCACCAAGGCCCTGGAATACACGGAATGATCCGGACCAGGTTCGACAAGGTGCCGGATTTTCTCGTCCGGCAAGAGGATCCCTTCAATGCCGGCCCCCCTCCCAGCCGTCTCCACGGCAGCGACCTGACGCCCCGCGATCTGTTCTTCGTGCGCAACCACGGCGCGGTGCCGGACGTCGATCCCCGGGCATGGCGGCTGACCGTCGAAGGCCGGGTGCGGCGGCCGTTCCGCATCTCGCTCGAAGAGCTGCAACGCCTGTCCCGGGTCACCGTGGCCGCAACTCTCCAGTGCGCCGGCAACCGCCGCGAGGAGATGATGGCCGTCGCCCCCATTCCGAACGAGCTGGGCTGGGGGACCGAGGCGATCAGCACGGCCGAATGGGGCGGCGTGCCGCTGCGCGAGGTGCTCACCGCAGCCGAGCCGGACGCCGCGGCGCACCACGTCGCCTTCACCGGCCTGGACGAGACCGAGCGCCACGGCCACCGCTTCTGCTTCGGCGGCTCGATCCCGCTCGACAAGGCCCTGCGGCCCGAGGTGCTGCTCGCCTACGAGATGAACGGGCAACCCCTCCCACCAGTGCACGGAGGCCCCCTGCGGGTCGTGGTGCCGGGCTGGATCGGCGCCCGCAGCGTCAAGTGGCTGAGCCACGTCACGGTCCAGGAGGAGCCGTCCGCGAGCTACTTCCAGGCCAGGGCCTACCGGCTCTTCCCCCCGGGCGTGGGGCCGGAGACGGTCGACTGGGACAAGGGGTTGATGCTCGGGCCGATGAACGTGTCGTCGGTGATCTGCTCGCCGGCCGAGGGCGAGGCCCTGCCGGCGGGGCCGGTGACCGTCCGCGGCTGGGCCTTCGCGGGAGAGCGGCGCGTCGAAAGGGTGGATCTCTCGGTGGACGGCGGAACGAGCTGGACCGTGGCGGATCTGTCGTCGGCGCGCTCGCCCTGGGCCTGGCGGCTGTGGGCGGCCCGGGTCGAGCTCGCGCCGGGCCGCCACGAGCTCGTCTGCCGGGCCTGGGATACGGCGGCCCAGACGCAGCCCGAGAGCCCAGCCCATGTCTGGAACTTCAAAGGCTATATGAACAACGCCTGGCACCGCGTCTCGGTGACCACGGGTTGATCCCATCCCCCCTCTCCCTAGCCCTCTCCCCCGGATCGGGAGAGAGGGAATCAGGGGGGCTAATCCTCTTCCTGCAGCCAGACGCGCAAGGGATTGCCCCCTTGCCGGCGCAGGACACGCATCTGCATCCTCTTCTGGCGGGTCCAGCGGAGCAGGTTGCGTCCAAAGCTCTGCTCGAGCGCCCAGCCCGAGACCGCTCCGACCAAAAGGATGCTTACGAATGTGATCATGACAACCCCGTCCTTCTGACTCGTATCGACAGCGAGAGCCAACGGCTGCACCCTCCGAGGGCGCAACGGGGACCTATACCCCTTTCAGGAAACGTTGGAGTGATAGTGTAGCCCTCAGGGTCAGGCTCCGTCAACGTCTCCTACGTTACAGAAGCCTTTTTTGTTTGGGCCCGCGTCTGCGGCAATGGGCGTTGCTTCCCTTGGCGGCAGGTGCCTGCTCAGGTATCGCCCTCTGGAAGGAACACAACCATGACCGGGACCATCGAGATCTCCAGTCTGCGCCGGATCCTGCGGCGCAAGTTCGGCTTCAAATCGCTGCGCGAGGGACAGGAGGAAGTGATCCGCTCCGTCGTCGCCGGCAACGACACCCTGGTCATCATGCCGACCGGCGCGGGCAAGTCGCTGTGCTACCAGCTCCCGGGGACCGAGATGCCCGGGACCACCGTCATCGTCTCGCCGCTGATCTCCCTCATGAAGGACCAGGTCGACAAGCTCCAGGAGCTGGGGATCGACGCGGCGCAGGTCAACAGCACCCTGACGTCCCGAGAGGAGAGCGCGATCCTCGAACGGATCCAGAAAGAGCAGCACGAATTCGTCTTCGTGACCCCCGAGAGGCTCGCCCAGCCGGCATTCCTGGAGACCCTGCGCAGCAACCGGATCGACGTCTTCGTGATCGACGAGGCGCACTGCATCTCGCAGTGGGGCCACGACTTCCGCCCCTCCTACCTGCACCTGCGCGAAGCCGTCGAGGCCCTCGGCAACCCGCCGGTCCTGGCCCTGACGGCCACCGCGACTCCGCAGGTGGTCGAGGACGTCCTGCAGCAGCTCGGCCGGCCGGACATGGAGGTGGTCTACACGGGGATCTACCGCGAGAACCTCCGCTTCGAGGTGATCCCGGTGCGGAACGACGACCTCAAGCGCGCGCACCTGGCCCGCCTCCTCAAGGAGATCGACGGCACCGGGATCGTCTACGTCTCCACCATCCGCGACTGCGAGGCCGTGACCGAGCACCTGGAGAGCCTGGGGCTCGCGGCGGCGCGCTATCACGGCCGCCTGGGGGCCAAGGAGCGCAAGCGGAGCCAGGACCGCTTCATGGCGGGCGAGCTCGAGGCGATCGTCGCCACCAACGCCTTCGGCATGGGCATCGACAAGCCGGACATCCGCTTCGTGCTCCACTACAACCTGCCGGGCTCGCTGGAGTCCTACTATCAGGAGGCCGGCCGGGCCGGCCGCGACGGCGAGCCCGCCCGCTGCGTGCTGCTCTACCAGCCGGAGGACCGCAACACCCAGATCTTCTTCCTCAACGGCCGCTATCCCAAGCCCGACCATTTCGCGGCCGTCTACCGGGCCCTCGAGCGCCTGCGGGCGCACCGCGAGCCGGTCCTCGACAGCCAGGTCCACGAACGGGCCCGGGAGGTCGCGCAGTCCAAGGTCCGGGTGGTGCTGGCGACGATGAAGGACCTGGAGCTGGTGGAAGAGCTCGAGCCGGGGCAGTTCCGCCTGCTGCGCAAGGACCTCTCCCCGGAGGAGCTCGACGACATGGCGCGCCGCTACGAGCAGCGGGCCGAGACCGACCGCGACCGGCTGCGCCGCATGGTGCACTACGCCCAGACCGCGCTCTGCCGGTGGAAGGCGATCGCCGACTACTTCGGCGAGGATCTCGAAAACCACTGCGGCCACTGCGACAACTGCGCGCGCCCGATCGCCGAGCCGGCCGCCCTCCGCGAGCCGGAGCCGCAACGCGCCGGCCGGAGCGCCGCCGAGCTGCTGCGGCTGCCTCCGACCGCCGGCAGCGTCGACCTGGCGGCCGTCCAGGTGGGAGACATCCTGACGCTGCCGATCTACGGCCAGGGGAAGATCCTGGAGATCAACGGGCCGATGCTGGTCCTGGAGCTCTCCGGCGGCGAGGTGCGCGAGCTCCGGCGGTAGGCCCCTCACCCCCTGACCCCCTCTCCCGCCACCCCTCCCCCCCACCCCGGGAGAGGGGGAAAAGATCAGGCGGTCGGAGCGGCGCCCGGCGGCTCCTCCGCCGGGCCGTACGGCTCGTGCAGGTGGACCGGCTTGCTCTTCTTCTGCAGCCGCAGGTTGAGCATCTCGACGAAGACCGAGAAGCCCATTGCGAAGTAGATGTAGCCCTTGGAGATGTGCTGGCCGAGCCCCTCGGCGACCAGCGACATGCCGATCAGCAGCAGGAAGCTCAGGGCCAGCATCTTGACCGTGGGATGGCGGGAGACGAAGTCGCTGATCGAACCGGCGGCGACGAGCATCACGAGGACCGAGATGACCACGGCGGTCATCATGACCGGCAGCTCGTTCGCCATGCCAACGGCGGTGATCACAGAGTCGAGCGAGAACACGATGTCCAGCAGCAGGATCTGGATGATCACGCCGGTGAACGAGGCGCGCACCTTGGCGGTGGCCGTGCCGTCCTCTCCCTCCAGCTTTTCATGGATCTCGTGCGTCGCCTTGGCGAGCAGGAAGAGGCCGCCGACCAGGAGGATGAGGTCGCGGCCGGAGATCTCCTGGCCGAGCGCCGTGAACAGCGGCGAGGTCAGCCGGGCGATCCAGGCGATCGAGGCGAGCAGCGCGAGGCGGATGAACATGGCAAGGGCCAAACCGACCTTCCGGGCCTTCCCCTGCTCGTCCTTGGGAAGCTTGCCGGCCAGAATCGAGATGAAGATCACATTGTCGATGCCCAGCACGATCTCGAGCACCGTCAGCGTCAGCAGTGCGATCCAGCTCTCCGGGTTGCTCAGCCACTCCATTGCGGGCCTCCTCTCGTCGCGCCGGATTCTATCCCAGCGCCGCGCAACTCCGGGCCGAGCGCCGGTGGCATAATGAAGCGGCCATGAGCGACATCACGACCCGGGGGATCCGGGTGCAGGTCCAGAGCTTCTACGATCCGGAGCGCAGCGCCCCCGAGGAGAGCTACTTCTTCTTCGCCTACCAGGTCCGCATCACGAACCAGGGCACGGAGACGGCCCAGCTCGTCAGCCGCGAGTGGATCATCACGGACGGCAACGGCGAGGAGCAGCGCGTGCAGGGGCCGGGCGTGGTGGGAGACCAGCCGGTCCTCTCCCCCGGCGATGCCTACGAATACATGAGCTTCTGTCCGCTTCCCACCGCCGTCGGCACCATGCACGGCTCCTACCGCATGGTCACCCCCGACGGCGACAGCTTCGACGCCGCCATCGCGCCGTTCGGGCTGGCGGTGCCGAACGCGGTGAACTGAGGAGCTCCGCAGCCGTTTTTGCTTTACAATAGAGACAACCATGTCTCGCTGGTCCTCGGCGATCCTGCCGGCCCTGCCGGCGGTGCTTCTGAGCGGCTTGATCGCCGTTCCGGCTCAGGCCGTCCCCGCTCCGCCGGCGCTGCGGACGGACCGCTTCGGGATCTATCACTGGGCCGCCGACGACACTGCCGCGCCGTGCCCGCTGGGCGCCCCGCCCTCGTGCCAGCCGAAGCTCCTGCGCTGGGGCGCCGACAAGGTGGCAGAGATCGGCAGCCGGACGATCCGCGTCTACCTGGGACCGTCCGACTCCTACGGAGCGAACCCGAAAACGAACCCGAAAGACGACCTGTACCTGCGGCGGATCGCCGCCAGCCCGGAATACGACGCCCTCTTCCGGGATCCCCGCTTCCGTACCTACCTGCTCACCGTCTACACCTACGCCCCGGTCGAGCAAGGAGGCGGCTGGCAGGACGGTTTCAGCTCGACCGAGTACCGGGATTCGAAGACCCAGATCCTGCGGCTCGGCGAATACCTGCTCACACGGGCGGCCTACGCGGGCAAGACCTTCATCCTCCTGAACTGGGAAGGGGACAACGCCCTGCGCCCAGCCCCCGGCCCAACCCCAGCCCCGCCAGCGACAGCGACGGAGGGCTTCACTCGTTGGATCCAGTCGCGGGCCGACGGCGTCCGGCTCGCCCGCTCCCGCCGTCCCAACAGCTCTGCTCAGCTCTACTCAGGGCTTGAGTTCAACCTCGTCGAGCGCGACGGCGTGCGCTGCGGCGACGGGCAGGTACGCTGCGTGATCGATTCCGTCGCGCCACGGGTCACGGTCGACTATTATTCCTACTCTTCCTGGCAGACCCTCAACGTGAAGCTCGACGAGCCGCCAGGCAGCTTGAAGGAGAAATTCGACAGCGATCTCCGCTTCGCGCTGGCCAAGGTGCGGAGCCGGCGGCCCGACGTGGAGGAAAAGAGCTTCCTCCTCGGCGAATTCGGTTTCGCCCGCTCGCAGTTCGGCGAGTGCCTGGCGGCGGACTACCTCCGCGAGGTCGCGGAGGCCCTCGACGCTCCCGGCGCGTTCCGCCTCTCCTACGCCATCTTCTGGCAGTTGCTGGACAACCGCTGGCGCACCGGGAAGCGCACGCCCTGTGCGGGGGAAGGCTCCGTCGATTGGCTGTTCTACGGCCTTTTCCGCGGGCGCGACGCCGGGATGACCGTCTTGGGCAAGGTCCTGCGCGACCTGCTCCGCGGCCAGCCGGCAACCGTGCCGCAGAAATGCCCGAGGATCGTTGCCCCGGAAGGTGAGCCGCTCTTCCAAGCGGGCGGTCCCCTCACCCTCTCCGGTGACAACTTCGGACCCCAAGGCAATCACGTGCTGATCCTCCGAGGTCACGATCGCCGGAGCATCCGGCCGCCCATTGCCAACGTGATCCACGACCTCGAGAAGTCAGCGTCGGATCCCTTGTGGTTCGAGTCGCCGCAGCAGATCAAAGCCACCCTTCCCGCGAACGACCCCCGCGACGGCTGTGCCCTGGTCTGGGTCTCTCGCGACGACAAGATCGAGTCCAACGCCCTCCTCGTCCGTATTCGCCCGGCACCGCCCGGGCACTGAACCGGATATCCTATTCTCGTCGTCTCTGTCGGCGAGGAGATCATCATGCCTGTCCGCTCGCCCTCGATCCTCCCCGTGCTCCTCACCCTCCCCCTCCTGGCCCTGGGCGCCGCTGCGGCCCGAGCCGTGCCGGACCCGCCCACGGCGCGGGCCGACCGCTTCGGCGTCTATCACTGGAGCGCCGACATCTCCGCCTGGCCCGGCGTGCCGAACCGCCTCGCCTGGGGCGCCGACAAGGTGGCCGCGATCGGCAGCCGGACCATCCGCATCTACATGGGCCCGGCGGATTCCTACCAGGTGAACCCGCCGATCAACGCGTCCGGCGACCGGTACCTGCAACGGATCGCCGCCAGCCCGGCCTACGACGCCCTCTTCGGCGACCCGCGTTTCCGCACTTACCTGATCACCGTGTCCATCTCGAGCAATGAGCCGAACGGCTTCGCGGCGGTGCGGCGCCAGATCGCCCGGCTGGGTGAGCACCTCCTCGGCGAGCCGGCCTATGCGGGCAAGACCTTCATCCTCCTCAACTGGGAAGGCGACAACGCGGTGGGGCCGGAGCCTCCGGGCTCGCCGGAATGGGACGAATTCATCAGCCGCACCGAAGCGCGGGCCCAGGGGGTCCGGGAAGCCCGCGCCCGCCGGCCCGGCAGCTCGGCCCAGCTCTACTCCGGGCTGGAGTTCAACCTCGTCGAGCGCGACGGCGTGCGTTGCGGCGACGGCGAGGTGCTCTGCATCATTGACACCGTGGCGCCGCGGGTCAGCGTGGACTACTACTCCTATTCCGCCTGGCAGAGCCTCAACGTGAAACGCGAGCGGCCGGAGGCGAGCCTGGCGAAGACACTGAAGAACGACCTCGGTTTTGCTCTGCAGCAGGTCCGCCGCCGCCGGCGGGACGTCGGGGAGGAGAACTTCATCCTCGGGGAGCTCGGCTTCGCCCGCTCCATCTACAGCGAGTGCCTGGCGGCGCGCTACGTGCGGGAGCTGGTCCTCGCCCTGGAGGACCCCGGCGCCTTCCAGGTCTCCTATGTCATCCATTGGCAGGCGCTGGACAACGGCTGGCGCGGTGGGCGGCGCACGCCGTGCGTGGGGGATCTCCGGGACGAGGGAGACCCTGAAGGCCAGATCGACTGGCTCCTCTACGGCCTCTTCCGTGGCCGCACCGCCGAGATGACGCTCTCGGGATCGGTCCTGCAGTCTCTCCTCCGCGGCCAGCCGGCGACCCTGCCCCCCGGCTGCCCCTCGATCGGGCCCCAGGGAGTCGTCGACACCCCCGAGGCCGGGAGCCTCTTCCTTCATCCGGGTGGTCCGGTCACGGTCTCCGGCGAGGGGTTCGGCCGCCGCGGCAACAGGGTCCTGGTCCTACAGGCCCACGACCGGAACCGCGACGACCCGAACGTCCTCGTCGAGCTGCGCGCCAAGGGCGACCCCCGCTGGCAGGAATCGCCCCAGCAGATCACCGCCACCCTCCCCACCAGCGGCCTCCACGACGGCTGCGCCCTCGTCTGGGTCGTCACCAAGGACGGCGTCGACTCGAACGCGCAGCTCGTGCGGATCCGGCCGGAAAGGGAGTGAGCCCTCACCCCCCGCCGGCCGAGGGGGACCTGGGCGTGGCTGTGTCGCCAAGCGTAGCGGGTCGATGCGCAGCCGGGTGTTAGACTGATCTCCTCATGAGTGCCTTTCTTCTCCGGGACTACCGCGCGAAAATCCTTGATCTGGCAAAGCGCCATGGGGCCAGCAATGTGCGCGTGTTCGGCTCCCTGGCCAGGGGCGAAGGCCGCGAGGGCAGCGACCTCGATCTGCTCGTGACTCTTGGGCACGAACGCTCGCTCCTTGACCTGATTGGACTGAAGCAGGATCTGGAGGATCTCGTTCATCGTCCGGTGGACGTCGTCACGGAGCAATCCCTGTCCCCCTACCTGCGGCAGCAAGTTCTCTCTGAAGCCGTCCCGCTGTGAGCCGAGACGAGCCTTACCTGCGGCATATTCTCGATGCCGTTGCGAAAATCGAGAGCTACGTCACAGTCGGCCACGAAGAGTTCATGGCTGCTTCCCACTGGCAGGACGCGGATGGGGTTTCACACCGCCGTCATCGATCCTTTCGGGGAAGCTGAGATCCGTACCTTCCTCGATCACTGGGTTGCGGGCCTCCATGCGGCGGAAGACCCGCAAGCCCTGCGCGGCGAGGCCGAACGCTACCGGGCGGACCTGGTCTCCGCGATCTGCGACCTGCCGCGGGTCCGCCGGCTCGCCACCAACCCGGTGATGCTCACCTGCCTCTGCGTGGTGCATTGGAACGAGGGCCACCTGCCGGAAGGGCGGTCGCGCGTCTACAGGGCAGTCATCAAATGGCTGATCGCCTCGCGGACCGCGCTGCGGGAGAAGGAAGGCTTCACCGACCGCTTTGCCTGGAACGCCTTCGCCCGCCTCGCCCTCGCCATGGTCGACGGGATCGACGGCGACCGCCCCATCCTCAAGGTCGAAGACGGTTTTCTTGCCGCTTCCGCGTCGCCGCCGCGCCCGCGAGCCCTTGATTCTTTGATTTTTTTGGCTTTCGTCTGGGGTCCAGGGGCGCGGTGACCGAGGTCTCCTGGTATGAGGCGGACGCCTATTGCCGCTGGCTGAGCGAGCAGAAAGGAATGCCGCTGCGCCTCCCCACCGAGGCCGAATGGGAGAAGGCGGCGGCTCCGGTGGTGGGCGAGTACCCCTGGGGCGCGGAAGAACCCGATCCTGAGCATGCGAATTTCGACGGTACTGTAGGCCGCCCGACGCCGGTGGGAATCTATCCGGCAGGAAATGGCTGGTCCGGTCACTGCGATCTGGCAGGCAACGTCTGGGAGTGGTGCAAGGATGACCTTGGACTGACAAAAGCAGATGACGCGATACGGCCGCTTCGGGGCGGCGGCTGGGTCCTCCCCGCGGGGAATCTGCGGGCCGCTTTCCGCTTCGGGAGCCACGCCTGGGACCGGAGCGACCTTGTCGGCTTCCGCGTCGCCGCCGCGCCCGCGAGCCCTTGATTCTTTGGGTTTTGTTTGGGGTCCAGGGGCGGAGCCCCTGGTCCTCACCCCCTGTCCCCCTCTCCCATCTCCCTTCCACCCCCCGCCGGGAGAGGGGGGACGTAGCTGGCGCCTCCGCGGCGAGCCCGATGTCAACACGCCCGAAGCGAGCTCCGGCCTCGCTTCAGGTGCATCAACCGCGTCCCCCCTCTCCCGGGGGTGGAAGGGTGGGAGATGGGAGAGGGGGACAGGGGGTGAGGACCCAAGCCGCCTCTACCCCTCTCTCGGAAGACCCTCTCTCCCGGTCGTGCAGCGACCAGGGGCTCCGCCCCTGGACCCCCAAAACAAGAATCAAGGCTTCAAGGTGCTCGCGGGCGCGGCGGCGACGCGGAAGCCGACATCGTCGTCCCGGAACCTGGCGCGGGACCCGTCGCGGTAAGCGGCCCGCAGATTCTCCGCGGGGCTGAAACAGCCGCCGCCCCGAAGCACCCGCCCTTCCCCTTCGCCACTGACCACTGGATCCAAGGGCTCCCTTCCCTTTGCGCGCTTCTGATATGCCTTCTCGTCCCAAACGTCCAGGCACCACTCCCAGACGTTGCCTGCCTGGTCCAGCGTGCCAAAAGGCCCCCGGCCCTCCGGGTATGAGCCGACCGGCGCTGGCTGACCTTTCTCAAAGTCGAGATCGAAACAGGCCAGTGTCTCACCCGGCGCGGCGTTGCCCCAGGGATACTCCCGTGCGTCCGGCCCCCGTGCTGCGAATTCCCACTGCGCCTCGCTGGGCAGGACCACGGCCTTGCCAGAAACGCGCGCGAGCCACGCGCAAAAAACCTCTGCGTCCTCCCAGCTCACGCCGACCACCGGCTGCTCCGGGGCGGAGAAGCGCCGGTCCCGCCAGAAATCGGGCTCTCGATAGCGGGTCTGATCGAGAAACAGCGCATACTGCTGGTTGGTCACCGGCGTCTCCCCCAGCCAGAAGGGGGAGACCCGAACCCAGTGAACAGGCTGTTCGTCGGGGAACCGGTTTCCTCCCATCTGGAACCGCCCACCCGGAATCCAGAGGAAACGAATACCGGTGACCGGCTCGATCCAGGTGCGGCCGGGCTCGGCCGAAGGCTGGCCGGCCGGTGGTGCCGTCAAGATGGCCGGCTTCTTTTCCAGGGCGAGCTCCAACGCCTCGGCCGCTCGCGCCAACCCCTGGCGGAGATCGACCCAGTCCAGAGCCGGGAGGTCACCCGGCGGCGCAGGGAACGTTCCGGCACCCGGCAGCCGCACCGGCACGAGGGGCCTCCGGCGCCGGGTGAAGAGGCGAAGGGTCCGGTAGAGGTCCTTCACTTCCCAGGGTGGACGACCGCTCGGGCCGGCCAACACGGCCACAGCAGTGGTTCCTTCCGCGATGTTTTCCGAGAGCGGGTCCTCCCCGGCCACGAGGACGTGCCGCCCCGCCCGGCGCAGGACCCGCACCAACTCGAAGGCGCTCTCCCCATCGGCCGGGTGGTGGACGACGAAGAGGTCGCAGACCGGCCTGGCCACCGCCGCCGGCCGGCTCAGCTCGGCGGCGATCTGTCGCGCGAGTGCAGCCACCCCGGCGTCCGTGCTTTCGATGAGCGGTGTGACCCGTTCCAAGAGCCGCGGATCAGAGCGGCCGCGCAGGAGACGCAATACCACGGCCAGACGCTGCGGTGGCTCTTCCGGAACGAGCCGGGACAGCAAAGGTTCGAGGTCCACCTCCGCGGCCTCGTCGAGGCAGGCGCGCAGCAGGTCTTCCCGCTGCGGGAGGTCCGTCACGGCGAGCAGCCGCTCCATCAAGGGACCGAAGAGCCGCCGGCCTGGCAGCCCCACCACCAGCAACAGGACTTCGTGCCACCACTCGTCGCCGCAGCGGGCGCACGGCTCGCCGAGCAACTCGGCCCCCTGGCTGGCGATGTGGAGCGCCGTCAGGTACTCCTGGATGCTCGCCGAACCGGACCTCCCCCCATAGCCTGCGAAGCGGCAAGAGAGAATGGCACGAATGTGCCGCCGCTCGGCGCCGGTGAGCGCGAAGTCCAGAAAGCCGCAGACGCGGGTGCGTAGCGCCTCGTCCGCGATCTCGTCCAACCCATCGAGCAGCAGGAGCAGGCGCCCCCGGTCCCATAGGCGGGTGCCGAGTCCGGCCGGCAGAGCGCCGCCGGAAGTCTCGGCCAGCTCGCGCTCGGCGAAATCGGCCAGCGGGCGGTCAAGGTCCGCGGCGGTGAGGTGCCGCAGCCGGAGGAGAACCGGCACGGTGCCCTCTGCCAAGCTCCGAGGCTTCGGACCCTCGGCGAGACAGAGGTGGAGGAGCTTCAGGAGCGACGTCGTCTTGCCGGCTCCCGGGTGGCCAAGAACCAGCGAGTGCGGCACGCCGGTCGCGAAGATCTCTTCGATCTCGATCTCGTCGGAGCCCGCCGCTCCCAGGCCGCGGCCGGGCCGCTTTCCGGTCTCGACTTCCATCTCGAAGCGGCCCGGCCGGCGGGCGATCCGCAGCGGTACGTAGACCACCTCGAAACGCATCCGGACGTCGGCCGCCCCGAGGCCGATCAGGCTCAGGCCGCGATAGCGGTCCAGTGCCCAGGCCCGGTAGGCGGCGAGGTCGGGATCCTCACCCCCCTGCCCCCCCTCTCCCATCGCCCCCCCGTCCACCGGGAGAGGGGGGAGGAAGACCAACGCGGAGCGGCTTTGGTTTGCGGCCGGTGATCCCCCAGACCAATGTGTCCAGCTTCGCGGGAATCAGGCCCTCTCTGAGGTCGACCCAGGTGAAGCCTTCAAGGAACAGTGGCAGCTCGACCCTTTCCGGGGCGCCGGGCAGCAGAACGGGAATGACGCTGTCGGCAGTGCGTTTCACGAACCTCCGCAGAAATGCATCCATCTCCTGGTCTTCCCAGGGACCCAGACCGTCCTTCCCAACGAGGATGGCGGCCGAACGGATGCTCGCGATGGCCGCTTCCAGGGCCTTCTGCCAGAGCTGCCCAGGCCGCAGCTCCCACACGTCCAACCAGACCTTCAGCTTCCGGCGCCGCAGTGACTCCGCCAGCTCGAGGACGGCGGTCTTGTCCTTGCTGTTGTGGCTGAGAAAGACGTCGAAGGTCTTGGCTCCAGGCATGGATGAAGGAATTCTACCTGAGTCGAAAGGCCACACCGCAGGGACAGCACACGGCCGGGTTGGGGGGGAGCGCATCTGGCCTGGGGGAACGCTCCCCCAGGCAGGGGGGCTCACCCCCAACTCAGAGCCGGCGCCCCGTGTCTGTCTGGGGCGGGCCTCCCCCAACTCAGAGCCCGCTCCCCCAGCTCAGAGGACGGGTCTCCCCAGCATTTCAGACGGTCAGGAGGATGGTTTCGGGAAGCGGCTGTCGAGGATCGCGCCCGCCCGCTTCAGCGGTCGGCGGCTCCCTCCACACCCAGAGCAAAGTTAGCGCGTATGCCCTTCCCAGGTCTGTTACGGCTGCCGGGCGCGGGAGCCTAGCAGTCCAGATGCGCGCGGAGGTCAAACCGTCCTTTCCAGGAGACAACAGCCACCCCCGCGCGCACGCTCCATCCCGGTAACTCTTTTGTTTTCAAGCATCCTGCGATATGGCATCCGCTTTGCCTTAGGAGAGGCTCCGAGGCTTCAACCAAGGAGAAAACCCATGAGACGTACGATTTTGTTGACCTCCGCACTTCTCGCTTTCACCCTGCCCCCGGCCGCCTGGAGCGCCGACCGCCAGGATGACCGGTATGGACGCTATCCGGGCCGCACGGACATGAGGCGCGTGGCCGAGCTCGCCTCTCAGCTCGAGCACACCACGACCTATGTCCACCGGGAGTTCGAACGTAACAACCGGCGGCCGGACCGCAACGAGGAGCGGGTGGCCATCCGCCTGCACGAGCTCGAGCGGCAGGCGGACCGCTTTCGCGGTCAGGTGGATGGTTACGGCCGTGACCCCCGCAGCACCGAACGCGACTTCCAGCGCCTGCTCGACGCCTTTTACGCGGCCGAGGAGTCGCTGCGCTACACCGGGCGCAGGAGCTACGTCGAGCGCGGCCTCGACCAGATCGGAGGCATCCTCTCCGAGCTGACCCGCTATTACGGCCGCTATGACGACTACTCGCGCCGGGGAGGCCGCTACCGCGGCGGCCGGAATGGACGGTATGACGGCCGCTACGACCGCGACCGGGACGACGATCACGACCGGGACGGATATCGGCGCCCGCCGCAGCCGTAACGCCCTCCCGCCCGGCCCCCTCGTTCGACCACGCCCAACCGCGGTTGCCGAGGGGGCCGGGATATACTCCCCCCGCTGTGAAGCCGTCTCGCAAGCCCGCCCGGCGCGCCGCCACCGCACAGACTGCCGTGAAACCCTCCCGAGGACACCGGACGGGCGCGGCCCCGCGGCCGGTCCCCGAGCTCCGGACGTCGCGGCTCGAGCGGCTGGGCGTGCTGGCGGTCTGGCTGACGATCCTGGTGCCGCCGTTCCTGCTGGCGCCGACCGCCGACGAGTCGTTCCGCCTCCCCAAGCTGATGGTCAGCGAATGGCTGGCGCTGGCCTCGGTCCTCCTCCTGAGCTGGCGCCTGCGCAAGGCAGCGGAGGTCCGCCTGGCCGACGTCTGGCGCCACGGCGCCGTGCGGGCGGTCGTGCCGGCGCTGCTGGTCGCCTCGCTGGGGTGGTGGACCAGCGACCACCCGCTCCACGTGCGCGAAGCGCTGGCCGACCTCTGGATCGGCGCTGTCGCACTGGTGGGTTGGAGCCTGGCGCTGGACGAGGACCGGCTGGAGCGCCTGCTGCGCGTCCTGCTCTGGCCGGCCGCGGCCCTGGGGCTCCTGGGCATCCTCCAGTTCCACCGGCTGTTCCAACCGCTGGAGCTGGTAGGGGTCGCCTATGACCCGCGGCTGTCCGTCACGTCGCTGGCGGGCAACCCGGGCGACCTGGCGGCCTACCTGGTGCTCCCGGCGCTGATCGCTCAATGGTCTCTGGCCCGCGGCGCGATGGGCAAGGCGCGTTGGGGGACTGTCGTGGCGCTGGCGCTCTGCGTCTATGCCATCGCCCTCACCCAGACCCTGGCGGCGCTGGCCGCCCTCGCCCTGGGGAGCGCCCTCCTCTGGGCCCTGATCCTGCCACGCCGTTGGGCCGTCGCGGTCTTCGGCAGCGGCGCCGCCCTGGCGCTCGTCCTGGTGCTCGCCGTGGCGCCGCTGCGCAGCCGCATCGCCGTCAAGGTGCAGCAGGCCCGGGAGGGGAGCTGGGACGCGGTGCTCACCGGACGGCTCGACGGCTGGCGGGCGGCGGTCTGGATGTTCCGCGAGCATCCCTGGACCGGCGTCGGCCACGGCGCCTACCTCCCCGAGTTCGTGCCCGCCAAGCTGGCCCTGCTCGACCGCGGGGCCCCGTTCTTCACCCGCCAGGTGCAGCCCGTGTTCGCCAACGCCCACAACGAGGCGCTGGAGGTGGCCGCGGAGTGGGGGATCCCCGGCCTCGCCGCCCTGGGCTGGGGGCTCTGGACGCTCCTCGTCGCGCTGCGCCGCGGAGCGCGCGCCCCGGACCGCCGCCGCAATGACAGCGCGCTCGCATGGTCCGGCACGGCGGCTCTCGCCGTGCTCTGCCTGGTGCATTTTCCCTTCCGGGTCGCGCTGATCGCGTTCCCCGCGCTGCTCTTCCTGAGCTGGGTCTTCCGCCGGGGCGACCGCGAGGAGGAGGAGGCATGAAGGGCCGGACCCTGGCCTGGATCGCCCTGATCGTCCTGGCGGCGGCCCTCGCCGCACAGACCGTCCGCTGGCGGTCCGCCATGGCGGCGAGCCGCCAGCTCCGGGGGGTAGAGCAGCTAGCCGTCGCGGCGTCCAGCCGGGGCCGGGCTCCCCTCGCGCTGCTGGCGGGCGGGCTCCAGGCCCTCCGCGGTGCGCAGGAGCTCGATCCGGTGGAGGTCAAGATCCCGATGGCGCGCGGCGAGCTCCAGCTCCTGTTCCGCAACTACGAGGCTGCCGCCGAAGCCTACCGGGAGGCCGAGGCGATCGAGCCCCGGCCGGAGATCTACCTCGGCCTCGGCCATGCCTACGCCCGCCAGGGCCGGACCGAGGAAGCCGTCCACAATTACGGGCTCGCCCTGCGGCTCGACCCGCGCCTCGCCCCTTCCATACCCGAAGAATTCCGCGCGCCGTGAGCGTCCGCGAGATCCGGCCCGCCGTTTACAATGCATCCATGCGCTCCGGAATCCCGGACTCGCCCGAGGTCTTCGCCACGCTCCGCGCGATGGCGCGCGAGCGGCCGGTCGAGGTGACGGTCCGGGGCGGCTGCATGGCCCCCCGCCTGGCGGACGGCGACCGCGTCGAGGTGGCGCCGGCCCGGCTCTACTGGCCGGGCGACGTCCTCGTCTTCCGGTCCTCCGACGGACGGCTGCGGGTGCACCGGTTCCTCGGCTACCGGCTGCACGCAGGCCGGCTCGCCTGTGTCACGCGGGGAGACGGCTGCGCGTGCCGCGACTTCCCCGTGCCGCTCGACGGGGTGCTCGGCCGGGTGGCCGGACCCGGCGCCGGCCCGGTCCTGCGCCTGCGGGCCGCCCTGGAGTACCTTCGGCACGCCCTCCGCCGCCTGACTGCCCACTGACCCCTGGGACCGGATGAGCTTCGGCGCCGCCTTCCTGGTCAACCCCGACCTGTTCCCGGCCCGGCGGAGCGGCGAGCCCTGGGGCGACCGCGAGGTGGCCCTCGCCCTGCCCGGCGGCCCCTACCGCTGCGCCGGGCTGAGCGCCCTCCAGGAGGAGGCGGTGCGGCACCGCTTCGGCGGCTGGCTCCTGTCCCCGCCCTGGCCCGAGAAGGCCGTCGAGACCGTCCTCTTCCGCATCTCCAAGGAAGAGTTCCGCGAGGTCGACGTGCGCGGCTGGGAGTACGGGCTCGATTTCGACTTCACGCCCGCGTCGGTGCGTCTGGCGGGCATCCGCCTGGTGGGGAGGCTCGACTGGCGGCCCGACCTCGCCGGCGCGCTGTGGACGGCGGACGAAGGCGAAGCCTTTGCAGGGATGTTCGAGAACTTCTTCCGCGTCCTCGTCGCCTACCGCCTGCACGAGCAGGGCGGCGCGGTCCTGCACGCCGCCGGAATTGCAGTCCATGGCCTCGGCTTCCTCTTCCTCGGCCGCTCGGGCGCGGGCAAGACTACCCTCTCCCGGATGGCGCTGGAGCGCGGCGCCACGGTGCTCTCCGACGACTTGAACGCCCTGCGGCTGGCGGCAGGCCGGCCGGTGGTGGAGCCGCTGCCGTTCACCGGCGACCTGGGGGATGCGGGGGAGCCGGCTCCCCCGCTGCCTCTCGGCGCGCTCTTCCGCCTCGAAAAGAGCCCCCACGACGCGCTCCGCCCGCTCGGCCGCGCCGAGGCCACGGCGCTGCTCCTCTCCTGCTCGCCGTTCGTCAACGCCGATCCGCACCGGCGCGAGGCCCTGCTCGCCGGCCTGCTCCGGCTCCTTCCGGCAGGAGAGGCTCCGCCCGCCTGGGCCCTGGAGGTCTCTCTGCGCGGAGGCTTCTGGTCTATACTGCACGACAAATGGTTCCCGTCGAAGTAGGCAGCATCCTGAGACGTGCTCCCGATCTGCGCTTCCGCCGCATCGACGGCGAGGCCGTGGTCGTCCGCCAGAGCGCGGCGGAGGTCCTGGTCTTCAACGACCTGGCGGCCCGTCTCCTGGAGCTGGCGGATGGCAGCAGCTCCGTGCGCGGCTGGCTGGAGGTGCTGGCCGGCGAGTATGACGCCGACCCCGACTGCCTGGAGCGGGACGTGATCGCCTTCGCCGCCGAGCTGGCGGCCGAGGGCATGCTGGTAGCGTGATTCGATGCGGTTCGAGGACGTCCTGCAAAAGACCTGGCGCGAGAACCGCCTGTTCTCGGTCCTCGTCGAGCTGACCTACCGCTGCAACCTCGACTGCTTCTTTTGCTACAACGACCTGGGCCTGCGCGGCGAGCCGTTGCGCACCGGGCAGTACCTCGACCTCTTCCAGGAGCTGGCGGACCTCGGCGTCCTCCACCTCACCCTCTCGGGCGGCGAGCCGCTCGCCCACCCGGACTTCCTGCGCCTGGGAGGCCGCGCGCGCGAGCTCGGGTTCGTCGTGCGCGTCAAGACGAACGGGCACGCCCTGCGCGGCGAGATGGCGCGCCGCCTGCGCGACGAGGTCGATCCCTTCCTGGTCGAGTCCAGCCTGCACGGCGCGACCGCGGCCACCCACGACCGGCAGACCCGCGTCCCGGGCAGCTTCGACCGGCTCCTGGCCAACCTGCGCGAGGCGCAGGGCCTGGGGCTGCGGATCAAGCTCAACAGCACCCTGACCGTGTGGAACCAGGACGAGGTCGAAGGGATGCTCGACCTCGCCGACTCCCTGGGCGTCCTCCTGCAGATCGACCCCGAGGTGACGCCGCGCGACGACGGCGACCGCGAGCCGCTCTCGATCGCGCCGACCCGCGACGGGGTCGCACGGCTGTTCGCGGTGCAGACGCAACGGGCGCGCCGGGCGGCCGGCACGGTGCCCATCCTGGCCCGCGGAGGCGACGATGGCACCATGCCGGTGCCGGTCGAGAAGCACTGCGGCGCCGGCTCGGCGGGCGTGGCGATCGATCCCTACGGCAACGTCTACCCCTGCGTGCAGTGGCGCCGGCCGGTGGGCAACCTCCACCACCAGTCGATCCGCGAGATCTGGAGCGGGAACGCCGCCCTGGGCGAGGTGCGCGCCCTGACGGCCGACGTCAAGCGGAGGCTCGACGCGTCCTACGGCTCCGACGGGATGCTGCTGGGCTTCTGCCCGGGCTCGGCGGTCACGCGGACGGGCGATCCGCTCGCCGTCTATCCCGAGGCGGAGCTGCGGATGGAAGCGGCGCAGGCGGCGCGCCGGACGCTGTTGCCCATCGTGGAGTGAGCCCTCTCCCCCTGCCCCCTCTCCCGTGCGTCCCCCGCCCACCGCCCCGAACGGGAGAGGGGGAAACCAGAAGAACTCGGGTGGAGGCGCCCCTCTCCCGCTCGGGGAGGGAGTGTGGCGGCCGCGCGGGGGAGGGGTCGGGGGAGGGGCCTACGACGAAATCGGTCCCTGGGGACAGAACCCCGGGTTCCCCTTGGCCGGCGGCGACGGCGCGCAAACCGCCGCCATGGCCTCCAGCGGCTCCCGCCAGAGGATGCGCGGCGGCTCGTAGGGCCGCCGGCCGCGGCCACCGTAATCGGGCGGCTCGCTGGCGTCCTGCTTTTCGTGCGCCGGCATGGGCTCGGCGGCCTTACTCGCCGCTCGTCCCTCCCGAGCCCGGCGCGACCGGGGGCAGGGGGATGCGCAGCGCCGGGTCCCCGAGCAGGTTGTAGATATCCAGCAGGACGGGATCGCCGCCCAGGCCGCGGACCTCCCGGTAGGCGGCGAGGACCAGGTCCCCGAGGCGCGCCGCGGCGAGGTCCGGGGTCCGGCGATAGAAGCCCGCCGCCAGCAGGCGCGAGTCCGGGTGGATCGACAACCCGGACGGGCCCAGCACCGCCGCCGCGCCGCCGTTCGGCTTCTTGACCAGCAGCTCTCCAAGCGAGGGCACGCCGGGGACGGCGAAACGGTTGACCGTGCAGGTCATGGCCGTGAGGACCGGCAGCCGGTCGGCGTTGTTCAGGTCCGGCACGTCGGCGCTGGTGAGCAGCCCGCCGCCGGACAGGCGGTCGAGGCCGCCATGGCCGAGGTAATTCACCAGCGCGGTGCCGCTGTTGAGAGCGTCGAAGAGGAGGGTGCGGGCGTCGGCGAGCGTCGTCGTCGTCAGGTCGACCTGCTCCGTCGTATAGGTGGACGGGATCTGCTCCGC
Organism: uncultured Holophagales bacterium; assembly: GCA_963842525.1. Taxonomy (GTDB): domain Bacteria; phylum Acidobacteriota; class Thermoanaerobaculia; order Multivoradales; family UBA5704; genus UBA5704. The sequence goes on along the minus strand of CAWJGT010000001.1, from coordinate 477,037 downwards.
CAGGGCCCGGCTGTCCGCACCGAAGTCCGTGCCCTCGCTCGGCGCGTCGGCCAGGAGCAGGGCGTTGCCGGCCCAGCCCGCCGGGTCCGCCGCCTCGTAGGCCTCGATCTTGTCGACGTAGGCGTCCAGCTCCGCCGCGGTCAGCACCGGGATGCGGCCGATGGCCGTCTCGGGCATGCCGTCGCCGTCGCTGTCGGCGAGGCGGTTGTCCGAAGGGAAGAGGCCCTGGGGGGTCTGCACCATCAGCGGCGGCAGCACGTTGTCGCCGTACCCCAGGAGGTTGCGGTAGTCGAGGGTCCCCTCGCCCACCAGCGCCACGTACCGAGGAGGGTTCCGCCACCTCGCCCGGACCTCGGTCAGGAAGCTCCGGATCGCCTGGGGGCCGGGGAAGCCGTTGCCGAATTCGTCGTAGACCTGCTGCAGGTCCATCACCTGCGCCGAGAGCCCCTGAGAGCGCCGCAGGTCTGCCAGCCGCTCCGCCGCCGCCTGCATCTCCGGCGGGGCGATGATCAGGTAGTCGGCCCGGCCCAGGTTCAGGAGGACGATGCGGGGGCTCCAGGGCCGCACCGCCGCGGGCGCCTTGACGGCTCCCGGGCCGGCGGCGAGATGGAGGCCCGCCGCGTCCGGAGCGAAGCGCAGCCGGAATGCCGAGGGCGCCGCGGGGAGGTCCGCCTCGACCGCCGCCCCTTCGATCCAGCGCGGCAGCAGCGGATCGCTGACGTCGAGCAGCCGGACCGCCTCTCCGGAGAAGCCGGAGACGGTGACGCCGGCCCCGCTCGGAACACCGCCCGGCGCGAAGGCCAGGGCGTCGCCCGCGGCCCGGAAGAGCCGCCGGTAGGCGAGGTCGAAGCCCTCCACGTACACGATGCTGTAGGGAGCCCCGCCGCCCACCTGCGCGGTCACTTCGACCTGGTTGCCGCTCGCGAGGAGCAGCCCGGGGGGGACCGGGAAGCTCGGCCCGATGCGCCATGAGGCCGCGCCAGGTCGCCTCGCCCAGGGGGGTGCCGTTGAGCCGGACCGCGACGTGGTGCTCGTCCGCGGTCCCGCTGTCCGTCGCTCCCTGGAGGTCGACGGCCAGCGAGGCGGCGCCGGCCGCGTCCACGTCCGGCGCGTCCACGGCGAAGGTCTTCTGCCCGAAGGTCGGATCGCCGCCCTGCAGGAACTCCCAGAACCAGTAGTCCGAGTCCGGATCGAGCGGCAGGACCGTGGCCGGGAAGGCGTCCCGCTCGGTGCGCCGGACGTCGGCGAACGTGTCGCCCGCGGCGCCGGCCGGCGCATCGGCCACCTCGGCGACCTCCATGAGCACGCCGGGGACGCCGGTCTGGAGCTTGTAGACCCCGGTGTCGCCATAGGGGCTGTCCAGCGCCTCGCCGTAGAAGAAGAGCCCACCCCCTCCCTCGTCCGGGTGCCAGGCCACCTCCTGGCCGCTGCGGGCGAGGAACAGCATGCCGCTCGCGATCTGCTGCTCGAGGCTCGCCTGCGAGACGCCGAGCAGCCCGGCGAGGGTCCCGGAAGAGAGGTAGTGGAGGCCTGCCTCACGCACCGAGATGTGGAGAGCGGCCTGCCCCGGCTGCGGCGGCTTCAGCGGCGGAGAAATGCCCGCCGCGAGCGCCTGCCGGTCCCGTGCCCTCCCTGCCGCCGGGTGCGGGATCCGGTCGAAGGTCCCGTCGAGCGCAGCTCGTTCCGGTCGCTCCGGTCGCTCCCGCCGCTCCCACGACACCGTCACGGGGAACGGCCCATGGACCTTCCTCCGTCCTCCGGACTCGACCTCTTCCAGCAGGTAGACCTGCCGCTCGCGCGGCGAGGCACCCTCGTCGAGCAGGCGATAGGCCCCGCCCTGGGGAGCGTGGACCAGGCCGGCGAGCAGGCCGTCGTGCACCCGCTGATACCGCCGCGCCCGCGGGTCCCAGCGCGAGACGTAGAAGCCCGCCGTGCCCGCCTCCGAGGCCGTCGTCCACTCGATCTGCACGCCCCCGCGCTCGCCGCGGACCGCCTGGAAGGAGGAGACGACCGCCTCGGTCAGCACCTCCCCCTGGGTGACCGCCAGCTCGCAGAGCGGGCCGAACAGGTATAAGGCCCGCGCCTGGGTCGTGTTGTCGGTCTCGTCGCGGTACTGGGCGCGGGTGCCGTTGCCGGAGGCCGGGGTCGCCGTCACCAGGATCCGCTGCCCCGCCGAGGCCGGGGTCACCCGCACCTGGTAGGTGAGGATCGTCGTCGTCCCGGCCGTGACCGTGCCCGGGTTCCAGGTGACGTTGCCGGTGCCGTTGACCGCCGGCTGGCTGACGATCGACCCCTGGCCGACCGCGGCGTTGCCGTTGTAGACCGCGCCGCCGCCCGGGACGTTGGCCGTCACCAGGTTCGACGCCGAGAAGGTGATCGACTGCGCGGTCGGGTTCACCACCCGCACGGTGACCTGATAGATCCCGCTCTGGCCCACCGGCAGCGGGTTGGGCCCGCTCTTGTGGGTCAGGAGCTGCTCGACGTAGGGCTTGACCGGGGCCGCCCCGCCGTCCGTCGGCAGATAGACCCGGAAGGCGTTCGTCGTCGGATTGGCCCCGGGCGGGTTGGCCGCCGCCTGGAAGTTGGACAGCCAGAGGTGCCCATAGTTGCCGTTCGGCGTGCTGCCGACGAGATAGGAGCTGATCGTCAGACCGGCGTGCCAGATCCCATAATCGGTCGCCTGGGTGTCGGAGGCCCAGCCGCTGAAGGTGTCCCGCCGCCAGACGTTGTCGGCGGACATGGAGGTGCTGGCGTAGCTCTGGGTGAAGCTCCCCGTCCGGCTCGCGAGCGTCACCGAGCCCGTGTTGCCCCGGTTGCTGTCGAAGTCGAAATCGTTCTTGCCCGCGGAGCAGCCCGAGGTGACGTATGGATAGAGGTCGTAGCTGCGCGACTGCGTGCCGCTGCCGGGAGGGTTGGCCCCGACCGAGGTGTGCGAGTCGTAATAGACCCGCAGCTCCGTCCCACCCGAGCCGGAGTTGTTGTCGTGGGCCCGGATGCCGATGGCGTTGATGTCGTTGCCGTCGGTCTCGTTCGAGCTCATGTCGATCCGCAGCTCCCAGTGCCCGGCCGCGGTGTTGGCCGCCGAGGTGCTGTCGAGGATCGCATGCCAGCCGTTGTCGGTGCAGTTGTTGCCGGTGTTGCAGTTGTTGAGCGAGGCGGCGGTGCTGCCGTTGGGGCGGATGAGGTCGTAGTCCACCTGGGTGTCGTAGCCGTCCCTGTCCCGGTCGCGCCCGTTGGTCTCGTCGTTGTTGCCGCCGCGGCCGATGTCCGGATCGTAGATCTCCACCACCAGGCGGGACAGCCCGGGAGGCACCTCGATGAAGTAGCGGTACAGGGTATCGAGGCCGCCCGGATCGGCCGTGATGTAGTCACCGTTGGCTGTGCCGGCGCCGCTGCCCTGGGGGGTGTGGAGCGCGCTGGTCCCGGTCGAGGCGGCGAACAGCGTACCGGCGCCCGCGGCAAGCCCCAGAAGGCACACGAGCCCGAGAGCTGACCTGGAAAGAGAGGATCGCTGGCAAAAAGATAAAGATAGACCGGACATAAGCAGCCTCAACAAAAATATAGATGGAGAGCCATCCGTATTCTAAGCCAGGCTTCTGACCGAGTCAAGCTTTCTTTTCGTGGGTCCCCGGAAAGCGCGCTCCGGTTCAGACTCCGCGCGACGTCAGGACGATCTTCACCGTGCGCAGCAGGATCGACAGGTCGAGCCAGAGGCTCCAGTTGGCCATGTAGGCGAGCTCGTAGCGCAGCTTGTTCTGCGGGCTGGAGTTGTAGTCGCCGTTGACCTGCGCCAGGCCGGTCAGCCCCGGGGCGAGGGAGAAGCGCTCGGCGTAGCCGGGCACCTCCTGGAGATAGCGCTGCACGAAGCCCGGCCGCTCGGGCCGCGGGCCGACCAGGCTCATCGCCCCCTGGAGGACGTTCAGGAGCTGCGGGATCTCGTCCAGCCGGAACCGGCGCAGGAACGCCCCGATCGGCGTCAGGCGCGGATCGCCCGGCTGGGCCAGCACCTCCACCGCTTCGGCCTCGGCGTCGACCCGCATGGTGCGGAGCTTGAGCAGGGTGAAGGGCCGCCGCCCGCGGCCGACCCGCCTCTGGCGGTAGAAGACGGGCCCCGGAGAGGTCGTCCGGACCGCCATGGCGCACACGGCGAGGACCGGCAGGGCGAGAAGGAAGAGGACCGAGCCGGCCGCCAGGTCGAGCAGGCGCTTGAGCGGCCGGTTGATCCGCCACTCCGATTCGCGGACGACCTCGATCAGCGGCAGGTCGTGCACCCAGCGATAGCGCATCCGCCCGATCAGGCTCTCGAAGGGGCCGGGCAGGAGGAGCACGTTGGTGTGGTCCGGCCGGGTGCCCGCCAGGCTGTCGATGAGCCGCGTCTGCCAGGAATCGCCGCTGTCGGCGAGGACGATGTCTTCGATGGCGCCGTCGGCGAGCAGCCGGGGCAGGTCCTCCGGCGTGCCCAGGCACGGCCCGAGCTCGGGATCCACGGTGCCTTCCGCAGAGGGCATCGCCTCGTGCGGGAGGGGCACGTAGCCCACCACCCGCAGGCCGTGCCAAGGGTGGATGCGTAGCGCCTGGGCGATCTCGCGCGCCGCCTGGCCGCTGCCCACGATCGCCACCCGCCGCTCGAGGCGGCGCTCCGTGCGGTCGAGCGCCAGCCGCCAAGCCAGGACGAGCAGGAAGTCGAGGGCGAGATAGAGCAGCAGCACCGAGCGGGGGAAGCCGCGGTTACCGAGAAAGTAATAACCCATCAGGACCAGCGCCTGGGCGACCACGGCCGCCGACAGGCGACGGGCGACCTCGGTCCGGCTGCGCGGACGCGGTGGGTCGTAGAAGCCGAAGAAATAGAGGCTGGCGAGCTGGAGCACGAGCACCGCCGGCCATTCGAGGGCCAGGAAGACCAGCCGGTCGCTCGGCAGGAGCCCTTCCGTGAAGGGCAGCGGCAGGTGGATGCGGACGAGGAACGCTCCGGCCAGGGCGGTCAGCGCGGCGAGCCCGTCGCCGAGGACGCGCAGGGCCTGGCGGGAGGCGGTCTCCCCGGTCCAGTGGCTCATCGCGCGCCCGTGGCAAAAAGACTCATGGCCGGGACTTTATACGAACCGGAAAAACCCTCCTGCCTCCATCTTGACCCCCGCGGGACCCCGGGATACGCTGCCGGCCCCAGGAACATGAAAGTCACCGAGCACCTGGCCCGCGCCGACCGGCCGCTGATCAGCTTCGAGATCATCCCGCCCCTGCGCGGCGGCAACGTCCAGCAGCTCCTCGCCCTGATCGACGACCTGGTCAAGTACCGGCCGCCGTTCATCGACATCACCAGCCACGCGGCCGAGGTCATGTACGAGGAGACGCCGCAGGGCCTCCAGCGCCGGGTCAAGCGCAAGCGACCCGGCACCCTGGGCGTCTGCGCCCTGCTCCAGAACAAGTACCAGATCGACGCCGTCCCCCACATCCTCTGCCGCGGCTTCACCCGCGAGGAGACCGAGGACTTCCTCATCGAGCTGAAGTACCTGGGGATCGACAACGTCCTCGCCGTGCGCGGGGACGACAGCGGCTTCCAGAAGCCGTTGCAATACGGCCGCAGCGCCAACCCATACGCCTGCGACCTGGTCCGCCAGATCGCGGCGATGAACCGCGGGAAGTACCTGGAGCAGGACCTGCTCGACGCCGAGCCCTCGACCTTCTGCATCGGCGTCGGCGGCTATCCCGAGAAGCACTTCGAGGCGCCGAACCTGCCGCTCGACGTCCGCCGGGTCAAGGAGAAGGTCGACGAGGGGGCGCACTACGTCGTCACCCAGATGTTCTTCAACAACGCCCACTACTTCCGGTTCGTCGAGGCCTGCCGGGAGCACGGGATCACGGTGCCGATCCTCCCCGGGCTCAAGATCCTGACCGGGGTCAAGCAGCTCACCACGATCCCGAGCAACTTCCACGTCGAGATCCCCCCCGAGCTGGCCGACGAGGTCCTCGCGGCCAAGCCCGAGCAGGTGGTGGACATCGGAGTCGAATGGGCCTTGCAACAGAGCGAAGAGCTCCTCGCCCACGGCATCCCCTCCCTCCACTTCTACGTCATGCAGAGCGCCAATGCGATCAAGAAGCTGATGGCGAAGCTGAAGGTGTGAGAGGTGACTTGCACGGAGCGCCGACATCCCTGCCGGCCTTCTTCCCATGCGGCGTGGTCCGACTGCGTCGCGGTGCTGGCGGGTCTTAGGCTGTCAGCCAGTTCTCGACCTCAAGGCCAGGAATTGGATCGTCGTGGAAAGCATGGTCGTCGGAGACCAGAGTTGCCTCAAGATCAAAAGCAATAGCAGCAATGGACAAGTCGAAATCCGCCTTGGGCGCTCCGCGCCGCCGCAGCTCCGCCTTCAAGAATCCAAAGCGCCGCGCCGCAACGTCACCAAAGACCTGGAAGCGCGTCCGGCTTGAGAGAGACTTGATCTTATTGAGATTTTTCTCCTCCTGACCGGAGAAGCGGGCTCCGTATTCGAGCTCGGCGAGTACGGGAGCGCAGAGAATGATGTCCTCCGGATTCAATGCGGCGAGGCGACGTAGCACCGCAGCATTGCCGTTGAGCCCGGCGATGAAGATATTTGAGTCGAGTACGCAGGTCAAAGCTCAGGCGGATCTGGGTAGCTTCGAGCTTTCTGGATTGATCCCTGGATTCCCGTATGGCCCGCAGCATCTCTTCTGCGGATGTGTCGTCCAGGGGCTCGATTTCTCGGAAGAGGTCGGCGGCAGTACGCCGGCCCTTGTAGCGGACCTCGACGACAAGTCCGTCGATCTCGGCCGTCACCGGGTGCCCGGGATCTGCTCTGAGCTTCGCCACCGCTTCTTCTATGCCTTTGACCATCGCAGCCCTCGTTCGCTCCTGGCGAGTGTAGCGCGCTTCTCGATGGCGAAGGTAACGACAAGCGGAAACCTGCGTTCCTCCTTCGGGTCACAGGGCTCTTATTGAGCGTGCCGCCCCTCCGGGGCTGGATCGTGGGTTGGGCTCGCGATCCCGGCATGAAGCCGGGCCTGCTCGGCTACGCCATCGAAAGCCGGGCCGAGCCGGTCCTGGCTGGAGTTGTTCAACGACGACATTCCGCCGGCTCTGCACCTGGCGCTCTGCCTGGCGCGTTCGCCCAGCCCCAGTTCGCGCATTCCAGCGTGTCCGCAAATTCTTTTCTCTGCGGAAAGTAGAGATCTCCTCCCGACTCAATCCCTCGTCGATGCCAAAGCTCTCTACGCCGCCAGTTCGAAGTGGCCGAGCGCGTGATGCGCGAAGACCGTGACGTGCTGCGGAGGCTCGCCGAATAGCCTTGCTTCCGGACCGGCCGCCCCAGCGTCCTGTCTCGCGAGCCGCCGTCGCTCTCGGCACGTCGAGCCGCCAGGACCTGGAATCACCCCTCCGCGGACTGCGGTCCCTGTCGCTGGCTTCGCGGTCCCTGTGATCCGGATCGCAAGACCTGTTGCTGTCTTCCGGTCCCTGTGACGGGGACTATGCGTCCAGTCAGGCGGACCATGAGTCCAGTCACAGCGATCATGATCCCAGTCACACGGACCGCGGTCCCTGTGACTGGGGCCGCAGGTCGGCAACGTGTTTCGCGGTCCGCATCATAGGGACCGCGAGACCGGTGACGCAGACCGCGCTCCCGGTCACACGTCGGCCGGCCCCGATCGCGCGGATTTCGGTTCCAAGACGGTTATAACTTCTGTTATAATCCTGCTTCGAGGAGGCGCGCAATGACCCTGAAGCTCACCACGATTGGCAATTCAACGGGCGTTGTCCTGCCGAAGGAGATTCTGCAGCACCTGCGAGTGGATCGTGGGGATACGCTCTATGTCATCGAGACACCTACCGGCATCGAGCTGACTCCCTATGACCCGGAATTCGCAGCCCAGATGGAGATAGCCGAGCGCGTGATGCGCGAAGACCGCAACGTGCTGCGGAAGCTCGCCGAATAGCCCTCATGGACGAGCCGGTCTGGGTCCGCGATGACGTGGTGCTGGCCATCCATCGCCGCCAACTGGCCGAGCACGGTGGCAGCGAGGGCATTCGCGATCCAGGCCTCCTGGATTCTGCTCTGGCGCGGCCGAAGAACCTCCTTGCGTACTCCGCGGAAGAGCCGGATGTCGCCCTGTTGGCTGCTTCGTACGCCTGGGGGCTCGTCCGGAACCATCCCTTCGTAGACGGCAACAAGCGCACGGCCTATGTGGTCTGCCGCACCTTTCTGAAGCTGAACGGACAAGATCTCGACGCGCCCCAAGAGGATAAATACCTCACCTTCCTCCGTCTGGCAGAGGGTCGGTTGACCGAGCAGGATCTGGCGGGGTGGATTCGGGACCATCTGATAACGCCTGATCAGTCGAAGACCCGCCGTTGACATCCACAGCCGCCTGATCTACGCTGCTTCTCGCATTACGAGCGGCCCGGCTTCTGATGGGAAGAGAACCGGGCTCGGCAACCTGGGGCGGACACCCAAGGTGCCCTCTCGCGCGAATGCGCGAGGATGCGGCCTCCCTTCCGACAGGGGCGGCAATCAAATGTCCGGTGGGAAGACCCGCTCTCGTAATGCAAAACGAGGCGGGTTTTTCATTTCCGGGAGACAAAGACAGAGATGGCTGCGAGCGATTCGATCTTCGACACCCCCATTCCCTCTCGGCCCGCCGACCTCGAGGCGCGGACGTCGGCCCTGCTCGCGGCGCTGGAGCAGCGCATCCTTGTCCTCGACGGCGCCACCGGCACTGCGCTCCAGGGCGTCCACCTGACCGCCGAGGACTTCGGCGGGCCGGACCTCGAAGGGTGCAATGAGAACCTCAACGCCACGCGGCCCGACGTGGTCGACGGCGTGCACGAGGGATACCTCTCCGCTGGCTGCGACGTCGTCGAGACCAACTCGTTCGGCGGCACGCCGCTGGTGCTCGCCGAATACGATTTGGCGCACGAGGCCTACGAGCTCAACGCCGCCTCGGCCCGCATCGCCCGCGCCGCCTGCGCCCGGCACGACACGCCGGAGCGCATCCGCTTCGTCTGCGGCTCCATGGGACCGACCACCAAGGCCATCTCGGTGACCGGCGGCATCACCTTCGAGGAGCTGATCGAGCACTTCCGCGTCCAGGCCCTGGGGCTGATGGCCGGCGGCTCCGACTATCTGCTGCTCGAGACCCAGCAGGACACGCGCAACGTCAAGGCCGGCCTGATCGGCCTCGAGAGGGCCTTCGCCCAGGCGGGTTGGAAAATTCCGGTCGCCGTCTCGGTCACCATCGAGACCACCGGCACCATGCTCGGCGGCCAGGACGCCGAGGCGCTCGCCGTCTCGCTGCTGCACGCCGATCTCCTCTACGTGGGCCTCAATTGCGCCACCGGTCCGGACCTGATGGCCGACCATCTGCGGACCCTGTCGGAGATCTGCCGCACCCGCACCGCCTGCGTCCCCAACGCCGGCCTGCCGGACGAGGATGGGCGTTATCACGAGGGCCCGGACACCTTCGTCAAGGTCTTCTCCCGCTTCCTCGACGCCGGCTGGCTCAACCTGGTGGGCGGCTGTTGCGGCACCACGGCAGCCCATGTGACCGCCCTGGCCGAGCTGGTCAAGGGCCTGCCGCCGCGCCGCATCCCCCACCACCACCGCTCTCTGGTCTCGGGTCTGGAGGCGGTCGAGCTGACGCCGGACAACCGGCCGCTTCTGGTCGGCGAGCGCACCAACGTCCTCGGAAGCCGCAAGTTCAAGCGGCTTATCGCGGACGGGAACTACGAGGCCGCCGCCGAGGTGGGCCGCGCCCAGGTGCGCGCCCAGGCGCAGGTGCTCGACGTCTGCCTCCAGGACCCGGACCGCGACGAGACGGCCGACGTCGAGGCCTTCCTCGACCGCCTGATCCGCATGGTCAAGGCCCCGCTGATGATCGATTCGACCGATGCCGCGGTCATGGAGCGTGCCCTTACCTATTGCCAGGGCAAGGCGGTCCTCAACTCGATCAACCTGGAGGACGGCCGCAGCCGCTTCGAGAAGGTCGTCCCGCTGGCCAAGCGCTTCGGCGCCGCCCTGATCGTGGGCCTGATCGACGAAAAGGGGATGGCCGTCACCGTCGAGCGCAAGATCGAGGTCGCCCGCCGCAGCTACCAGATCCTGGTCGAGGAGATGGGGATCGCTCCCGAGGACATCTGGTGGGACGCCCTGGTCTTCCCCTGCGGCACGGGCGACGCCGCCTATCTCGGCTCGGCGGCGCAGACCATCGAAGGGGTGCGCAGCGTCAAGGAGATCTTCCCCGACACCAAGACGATCCTGGGCGTCTCGAACGTCAGCTTCGGCCTGCCCAACGCCGGCCGCGAGGTCCTCAACTCGGTCTTCCTCTACCACTGCACCAAGGCCGGGCTCGACGCGGCGATCGTCAACACCGAGAAGCTGGCGCGCTACTCCGAGATCCCGCAGGAGGAGCGAGACCTGGCCGAGGCCCTGATCTACCTGCCGGTAGGGGATATCGAAGCGGGCAACCAGGCCGTCGAGGCCTTCACCGCCCACTTCCGGGGCAGGGCGTCTGGGATTGGCGCGAAGCCGCGGGCCGATCTGCCGCTCGACGAGCGCCTCGCCCGCGCCGTGGTCGAGGGGAGCAAGGTGGGGCTGGAGAAGGACCTCGACGAGGCCCTCGCCGATCCGCGCTGGCCGGCGCCGCTCGACATCATCAACGGGCCGCTCATGGCCGGCATGTCCGAGGTCGGCCGCCTCTTCAACGAGAACCAGCTCATCGTCGCCGAGGTGCTGCAGAGCGCCGAGGTGATGAAGGCGGCGGTCTCCCAGCTCGAGCCGCACATGGAGAAGGCCGGCGACGCGGGGCGCGGCCGGGTGATCCTCGCCACGGTCAAGGGAGACGTCCACGACATCGGCAAGAACCTGGTGGACATCGTCCTCTCGAACAACGGCTTCCAGGTGGTCAACCTGGGGATCAAGGTCCCGTCGGAGCGGCTGATCCAGGCGGTCTGGGAGCACAAGCCGGACGTGATCGGCCTCTCGGGCCTGCTGGTCAAGAGCGCCCAGCAGATGGTGCTCACGGCGAGCGACCTCGCGGCGGCGGGGATCGCCATTCCTCTGCTCGTCGGCGGTGCGGCCCTGACCCGGCGTTTCACCCACCGCAAGATCGCCCCGGCCTACGGCAGCCTCTGCACCTACGCCCGGGACGCGATGCACGGCCTGAAGCTCGTCGAGCGCCTGCTCGACCCGGCGGTCCGCTCCGACCTGGAGCAGGAGGTCGCCGGCCTGATCGCGACCGACACCGTGGAAGCCGGCACCGGGGCCGCCGAACCGTCCGAAGGCGTAGCGCCCGCGATCCACACCGTGCGGAGAGACCTCCCCGTGCCGCAGCCGCCGGACGTCCTCCGGCACACCGAGGAGCTGAACCTCGACGAGGTCTGGGCCTACCTCAATCCGCAGATGGTCTACGGCAAGCACCTGGGCCTCAAGGGCTCGGTGCGCAGGCTCAAGGAGGAAGGCGATCCCAAGCTCGCCAAGCTGGAAGCGGTGATCGAGGAGCTCAAGGACCTCGCCCGCGACGGAGCCATGACCGCCCGGGCCGTCTGGCGCTTCTTCCCCGCCCAGGCGCAGGGGGACCGTCTGACCCTGATCTGCCCCGGGACCGGCCGGCCGATCACCGGCTGGGACTTCCCGCGCCAGAGCCGCAACGGCGGCCTCTGCCTGACCGACTTCGTCCTGCCGGAGGACCACGTCGCCCTGTTCGTCACCACGGCCGGCGACGGCATCCGCGAAAGGGTCGAGGAGTGGAAGCACAAGGGCGAGTACCTGAAGAGCCATGCCTTTGCCGCCCTGGCCCTGGAGACCGCCGAGGCCGCCGCCGAGTACCTCCATGCCCGGCTGCGCGCCGACTGGGGCTTCCCCGACCCGGCGGACATGCCGTTCGAAGACAAGCTCGCCGCCCGCTATCGCGGCAAGCGCTACAGCTTCGGCTATCCGGCCTGTCCTGATCTGGCATTCCAGCGCGGCCTCTTCGAAGCTCTGCGGCCTGAGGAGATCGGCGTCGAGCTGACCGAAGGCGACATGATGGACCCCGAGGCGAGCGTCTCCGCGCTGGTCTTCCACCATCCGGACGCGCGGTATTTCGGGGTGTAGGGGCGCCGGCGGAACCTCACCCCCTGTCCCCCTCTCCCATCTCCCTCCCCCCGACCGGGAGAGGGGGGACGCAGGCGGAGCGTTCGAGGCGAGGTCGAGGCGAACATTCCACAGATAGGTTTGCCAGGGACTCGCGCATACCGCCTCAGCGACGTTCCCCCTCTCCCGGGGGAAGGGAGGGAGATGGGAGAGGGGGACAGGGGGTGAGGTCACGCCCAAGCCACCACCGACGTTGACGGAGCCCTGCGGCAAGTCCTTGAGCCGCTTGAGATTTCCCAAAACGGGGTCTATCCTGGACCCTGGAGGTGGCGCATGCGGTTCGACGAGGACGACGAGCACCAGGAGCCCTTCTACAAGAAGCCGTCCCGCGGGGATTCCGCGCCGGACGTCCGACCGCGCCAGCAGCCGGACCGCGAGCCGGAGCTCTTCCTCCGGCCCCCGGAAGGGCGCGGTGGGACCGACCAGGGCGCCTGGGACGCCCCCAAGCGAGAGCGCGGACGGATGCTCTACGATCCCCTCCCCGAAGACGCCCGGACGCCCGAGCCGGAGCCACCACCGCCTTCAGCAGCTCCACGCCCCGGCGGGAAGGTCGCCCTGTTCCTCCTGGCAGGGGTCTGCCTGGCCGTCATCCTGGGTCTGGTCGGCCTGTACGCGGTGACTTCGGATTTCCGGCTGGCAGGCTCCGGGCGGGACTCTTCCGAAGAGATCGTCATCGAGGAGCCATCTTCCCTGCCGGTGGACGAGGGGGCGTCCGAGGATCTGTCCGAACCGGTGCTCGTGGAGGAGGGAGAGCCGGCCGGGGACGAGGCGGATCCTGACCTGGAGGCCTCGGCGCCCATGGAGCCGACCCTGGTCGAAGAAATCACCGGCGGCGAGCCGGAGCCTCCACCTCCGGTGCGCGCCGAGCCGCCGAGGGCCGCGCTCCCTACCACCCCTCCGTCGTCGCAACCTGCCGCGCCGGTCGACCGCGAAGTGCGCGAGGAGCCGGGCACGAAGGTTGCCCGCTCCGTCCCGGCATACCGGCCTCCGCTCGTGCGGGAGGGCGGAGTCCGGCCCGGGCCCGGGGTGTCCCCGCCGATCCCTCTGGACATCCCGAACTACCGGTATCCGGATGCCGCCCGCGGGCAGTCCCTGGAAGAAGTCCTGGTGCGGGTCGACCTGCTGGTCGACGAACGGGGCCGCGTCCTGGAGGCGGTCGTGAGCGAGGGGGACGACTCCGGCCTCGGGTTCAATGAGACCGCCCTGGCCGCGGCCCGCCGGGTCAAGTTCCAGCCGGCCACCCGCGGCGACACGCCGGTCAAGATGTGGACCGAGATGATGTTCGAGTTCGCCGAGCCGGGCGCGAGCCGCTGAGCCCCCGCCCTGGCGTGCGGCCCGCCGCGAAAGGGGGCTTCCCAAAGCGGGGCCGACCGGGTAGTATTCCGCGCGCATGGTCTTTCTCCTATTTTGAGTTTGATCGACGGCGCCGGTGATCCCGCACCGGCGCCGTCGTTCGTTTTCCGGACCGTGCTCCTGCTCCTCATCCCATCCAACGCCGTGCTACCCTGATCCGTATGATGGACAGAGAGGCTGTGTCCAGATCTCTGGGAGATCTTTAGGCATGTTCCGTTCGAGAGCTTCGCGCATCCTGTGCTGCCTGTGCCTGCTCGCCGTGGGCCTGACGCCCGCTGCCGGCGCGCAAAAGGCTCCTCGGGTCAATGCGAGGAAGCTGGTCCGGATTGCGGAGCGGGCCTGGTCACAGACCGCCCGGGCGGCCCATGGCAAGCTCGACCGGCGCGACCCTCGCGGCGGCGCCTTCTGGATGTCGATGGACCGGATGCAGGCGTCCCTCTTCGACGTGGGCACCTCGCTGACACGGCGGGACCTGTCGTTCTTCCGGGCCCTGCGGTCCGGCAGCGTGGCGCTGGCGCAGCTCGGGACGGTCTGGGCGCGGATCGGCGACCGCGACCCCCGCATGGATCAGATGGACCAGGAGATGCGGACGCTCTCGGCCGCCTACCGGCAGCTCAGGAACCGCTATGGCCCGGAATGGGTGCGCTTCCGCACCGGCAAGCCGCTCAACGACGAGGAGCGGCGGCGGTTCGAGCGGATGCGTGCCGAGCAGGCCCGCCTGGCCGGCCGGCTGGAGCCCCTCCGCGATCACGCCGCTGCAACAGGAGATAAGACGACCGCCGCGCAGCTCGGCCAGCTCATCGTGCAGGCGCAGAGCATCGCCCAGGCGCCGCTCACTCTCGACGACTACCTCGAATCCTCGGTGCTCAGCGACACCATCCGGGGCGAGTGGTACGGCACGCGTGCCGCGAATCCGACGGCGCAGGCGGACTGGGTCCAGGCCGACGATACGGTCGAGGAGATCTATACCGACGAGAGCGTCGGCTTCGTCTTCTCGGGCGAGCTGGACTCGGGGCCGGTCCAGAATTGGGACTTCGTCGAGGAGGAAACCGAGCTCACCCAGGAGATCGCCGGCGAGGGCTTCGCCCCGGAGCCCGACGAGATCCAGGCCGGCCAGGTCCTGGTCTTCGAGGGACCGGAGACGTTAGAGCCTTTCGCCGACGAGCCGTCCGGAGACGAAGAGGTCGCCTTCGAAGAGATGGAAGACGAGATCGTCCTGGAGGGTGAAGAGGCTGTGGAGGCAGAGAGCCTCGAAGCGGCACCGGTCGAGCCCGGGGAGGCCACGGCCGAGGGCCAGCCGGAGCAGACCTCACCCCCTGTCCCCCTCTCCCATCTCCCACCCGTCCACCCCCGGGAGAGGGGGAACGCAGTTGATGCGGTCGAGACGAGGCCAGAGCCCGGTGCGTCGAAATCTTCTGACATCGGACTCGCCACCGACTCCCCAGCCACGTCCCCCCTCTCCCGGCGGGGGATGGAAGGGAGATGGGAGAGGGGGACAGGGGGTGAGGTCCCGCCCGGGCCGCCACGGACTTTGACGTCACCTGGATTGCATCCGTAAACGCCTCCACCTTCCGAATGGGCTAAGATCCCTCCTCCACCCAGGTCGAGGAGGATCCGCAGCATGGGGCTTCTGAGCAGTACCGTCAGCATTACCCGCTTCAACGTCGCCGTCCCGCCGGAGGGGCCGGACTTCGAGCGCGCGCAGTTCTGGGCCATCGAGCCGGGGTCCGAGGTGCGCGAACGGATCGGGCTCATCCCGTTCGAGATCGAGGCGCCCTATGAGGCCGCCCAGGGCCGCTGGGCCTTCCGCGTGCGGATCGACCGCATCCGGCCGGACGCCACAGGAGCCAACGAGCGGCTCAAGGAGCTGGTCAAGGCCGAGATCGAGGCGACGGGCAAGCCCTTCGTCGGCTCGAAAACCCGCAAGAAGCTCAAGGAGCTGGCCGAAGCGGAGCTCTGCTCGCGCCAGGCGCCGCGGACGAAGATCATCGAGTGCTGCATCGACGGGCCGATCCTCTATGTGGCCAGCACCGCCAAGACCTGGCTGGGGACCGTCCTCACGCTGCTCCGCCAGGCCGGGGTGGAGGCCGACTTCAAAGCCCCCTGGCTCGACGAAGCCCCGGAGGCCGACGAGGCGAGCGATGTCGTGATCCCCAAGGAGCCCGGCCAGTCGGTCCTCGGCTGCCGGTTCCTGCGCGCCCTCCTGGAGGAGCCCGAGGTCATGGTCGAGCCGGAGACCGGCAGCGTCCGGCTCGCCACCCGCGAAGCCAAGGTGTCCCTGACCGGCGCCGTGCTCGACGAGCTCTTCCGCTACCTGGAGGAGGGGGCCGAGATCCTGACCGCCAAGATCCACGTCGGTACCTATCCGATGCGCCTCGACGCCCTCTCCTACCGCTTGAACGGCCTGAAGCTTGAGCCGGTCAAGAACGAGCATTGGACCGTGGACCTCGACCAGCGGCTGGAGCAGATCGCCGCCGTCTTCGAGGTGTTGGACGGCAAGTACGCCGCCCTCAAGAGCAAGCTGAACGGGGCCTCCCCGCTGCCTTCGACAGCGACCGAGCTGCCGGAAGCCGCGGGGGCCGCAGCCGTTCTATAAAATCAGAATATGGAAGCCCCCTCCGTGCTGCCCGACGTCCGGGTGGTCCAGATCGCCATCTCGCAGCTCTTCCAGATGGTCGACCTGTTGACCAGGCCCGAGAGCGTCCGATCTCAGACCCTCCTCAGGGCGATCCGCGATCCGAGCGCGCGGCGCCGCGCCCGGCTGGTCGAGAACATGCTCCAGGTCATGCAGGCGATCTCCTCTCTCGGGTTCCTGCGAACGATCTACCCCGTTCCAGTCGTCAATAGGTTCGCGCGGGACGTCTGGACCTACAGCAACCCTGTCCGGCCTGCGGTGCTCCGGCAGCGCCTGGACCAGGTGGAACGCTGGCTGGTCGAAAAAACGGGCCCGGGGCCTCCCAGGGAGATCGCGGACCTGCGGGAGCAGATGCGGAGGATCCGCGGGATTGAGCCGCTCTTCCCGTATCCCGAAGACCTGGATGAGGACCTACCGAGCACCTCCGCGGGCGAATCGCCGGCCCGCAAGGTCCGGATTTTCTGTTGCTATGCCCACAAGGACGAAAAGCTGCGGCTGGCCCTCGACCGGCAACTGGGCGTGCTGCAACGAAAGGGCTTCATCGAGGTCTGGAGCGATCATCGGATCATGGCCGGCGAGCCTTGGGAGGACAAGATCAGCGAAAACCTGGAGAAGGCCGATCTCATCCTCCTCCTGATCAGCCCCTTGTTCGTGGCTTCCGATTATTCTTGGGGTAAGGAGATGAAGCGCGCCCTCGAGCGGTCCAAGGAAGGGACGGCGACAGTCGTTCCAGTGCTTCTGCGGCAGGTCATCAACTGGCAAGAAACGCCGTTCGCGAGCCTTCAAACCGTTCCGGAGAAAGCCGTCACCCTCTACAAACCTCACGAAGCCGGGCTCAACAGTGCCGCCGAAGCGATCAGCCGGGTGGTGAAAAGACTTCGCGAGCGCCCCTGAGGGCGACCTTCTGATCAGTGGGCGGCCCGGTTACATGCAGGTTTGAGTAGCTCAATACGGCTGACCAGCTGCCAGCCGGCCAACCTTCTTGGCGGTACCTCATTCCCGTTGCCGGTTCACCTCAGCGAGGAGGGCCGGTCGTGTTTGCAGATCTCACGGCTCACGCACGTTTCGGTGCGGAAATGCAACCGAGCCACCCACTTTTATTTTAGCACCCTTCCGCTCTCAGAACCGCGCGGCCCAGCTCAGCCGGAAGCTGCGCGGCGGCAGACGGTAGTACTGCGCGTCTCCTCCATGTTGAAGAGGCTGAGCTCCCACTCGAACCGGCCGCCGAGGTGCCGGCCCTTGGCCCCCACCTCATAGGTCTTGGCCGTCTCCGGCTCCAGGATTTCGGCCTCGGCCTCGGGGCCGAAGTCCGGAGGCGACACCGCCGCCTCGCCATGGCTCTCGGCGATCGAGGTCCCCGTATGGCTCGCCACGCCCGAGGACCACCCGGGCCGGATCGAGGCCGGCGACCGCCGGGCCCGCAACGGCCGGGAGGGCCGAGCCTGTCCAGGCCAGCCAGGCCAGGGCAGCGGCGCTGCACAGAGTCCTGCACATGGACTCTTGACGATACAGTTACCCGCCTCCCTGGGCAAGACCCTCCGGCCCTGATTGCGATAGTCTTCTTTGTGGCCTGCCATGAGACCTCCCGATGTCCGCCTCCTGCTGGTCCGCCACGGCGAGACCCTTTCGAACCGGGAGATGCGCTATCTCGGCTCCAGCGACGAGCCCCTCTCCGAGGCCGGGGTCGAGCAGGCCGAAAGGATCGCCGCCGCCCTGGCTCCGCTCCCGGTCGATCTCGTCTATGCGAGCCCGCTCGCCCGTGCCAGGGAGACCGGCCGGAAGATCGCGGCCGCGCGGGGCGTCGAGCTCGGGATCGAGCCGCGCCTGCGCGAGCAGTGCTTCGGCGACTGGGAGAAGATGACCCGCGCGGAGGTGATCGAGAGGGGCGACAGCGAGCCGCTCCTGCGCTGGGAGGCCGACCTGGGAGAGCCACCGCCGGGCGGCGAGTCGCTGCGCACGGTCCAGGAAAGGATGCTCGACCTCGCCGGAGAGCTGGCGCAGGGCCATCCCGGCGCCTGGATCGCCCTGGTGAGCCACGTCGGCCCTATCAAGGCGCTGCTCTGCGCCGCACTGGGAGCCCCCCTCGCCACCGCCCGGCGCATGTTCCTCGATTCCGCCACCCTGAGCGTCGTCGACTGGGGAGACCAGCCCGTCGTCCGCCTCTTCAACGACCACAGCCACCTCGGCTGGGAGACGGCGCGCTGGATGCGGTAGGCCGTCAGATCTCGACCACCACCGGCACGTGGTCCGAGGGGTGCTCCCCCTTGCGCTCCTCGCGGTCGATCCGGCTCTCCTTGCAGCGCTTCAGGATCGGAGCGGTGCCCAGGACCAGGTCGATCCGCAGGCCGTCGTTGCGCTGGAAGGCGAGCCGCCGGTAGTCCCACCAGGAGTAGAAGCCACCCTCCTCGTGGTGCTTGCGGAAGAGGTCGAAGAGCCCCCACGTGGTGATCCGGGCCAGGGCCGCGTGCTCCTTGGGGTGGAAGTGGATCTTGCCGCGCCACTGCTCCGGATAGCGGACGTCCCGCTCGTCCGGCGCGATGTTGAAGTCGCCCAGGAGCACCAGCGGGTCCCCAGGAGAGGCCGACTCTTCGAGGAAGGCGCGCAGCCGGTCGAGCCATTCCATCTTGTAGACGAACTTTTCGCTCTCCGGCGACTGCCCGTTGGGGACGTAGACGTTCACGAAGCGGACCCGGCCGACGGTCGCCGCGAGGAGGCGCCGGTGGGCTTCGGGGCCGTCGCCCGGGAGCCCGCGGACCACCTTGGACAATGGCCGGCGCGCGAGGATGGCGACGCCGTTGTAGGTCGGCTGCCCGTAGGTCTCGACCCGGTAGCCCAGGTCCACGAACGGAGCCGCGGGAAAGAGATCGTCGACCGTCTTGATTTCCTGCATGCAGAGGACGTCCGGCAGTTCCCGCTGCGTCCAGTCGAGGACCCGGTCAAGGCGCGAACGGATGGAATTGACGTTCCAGGTGGCGATCTTCACAAGCGCAATTACACGACGAATCGATCCTGCCGGCAACCAGGCGACCAAACGCTCGCCGAGGATGGTCCGTATATGGAGATGGAGACAGACGAAGGCAGCGAGGCAAAGTCTCCTCTCCAACCTCCCTCCTCCGAAACCCCGCACGAAGCGGGGTCTTTTTTTGGCGCCGCGGGGTCAGGGGATAAAGGGCTCCTGCTCGTCTCCAGGCGGGCCGGGGCGGGAGGGACGGTTCCAGGGGGCCCTCTGCCGCCTGGGGCGGCGTTGGGCTCGGGGAGGCTGATCGCCCAGGCCTCCTCCCGGACGGAGGCCGGGGGGCCGCAGGCGGGAGAGGATCTGGCGGTAGAGCCGCTCCTGCTCGGGATCGAGGACCGCCCGGCTGTCGATCACGTTGCGGGTCATGGCCTGCTCGAGGGCGAGGTGCAGGCGGGCCGCCTCCTGGAGCAAAGACTCGATCCGCCCCTGGTCGGGCTCCCGGGCTGTCAGCTCGCGGCGCAGCGCACGGTAGACCTCCACCTGCTGGGTGCGCAGGCGGACGGTGTCCGCGAAGAAGCGCAGTTGGAGGGCGATGAAGCGCCGGCGCTGCTCCCCTTCGAGCCCCAGCCGGTCGGCCAGCCGGGTCACCCGCGGGGGCGGCCCCTCCGGGTTCGGATCGGGGAGGACCTCTTCAGGGATCGGTCCACGATCTGGCGGCGGCCCCTCCCTGCCGGGCTTCGACAGGCGATGGACGGCCAGGGTCGCCAGGATCCCCGCGTTCACCCCCAGCGACAGCAGGAGCACGATGACCAGCCACCAGCGCTTCACAGCCCGACCTCGTCGAGCTCGCCCAGAGCGTCCCAGTACGCCTCGGCAAAGCTGGGCTCGATCTCCTCAGATCCGTCCGATCCGTCCGATCCGACCGATTCAACATCCAAGGCGGCCGGCGGCCCTGTCCAGCTCCCGACCCCTGCGCCGACCACCAATCCGAAGACCAGGGCCGCAGCGGCGGTCGCCCGCACCCAGACCGGGGCCGCGGACCAGGAGAGCGCCCCTCCCGGGCCTTCCGGGCGGGCCTGCGCCAGGATGCGCTGCCCGAAGCCTGGAGGGGCGGCAGCGGCCGGCGGCAGCTCCAGGCCGGTCCAGGTCCGCTCCAGCCGCGCGTAGGCGGCGGCCAGCTCGGGCTCCCGCTCCATCCGGGCGCGCAGCCCGCGCGCCTGGTCGGCCGGCAGCTCGCCGTGGAGGAGCCGCATGAGCTCGATGTCCGTGGTGCGTCTCATGGTCTGCCCTTTCTCTTTGAAACCCCCGAGGCCTCCGCTTCCTGCGCGGCCTCGACCCTGCGCATGGCCCGGAAGAGTCGGCTCTCCACCGCGCCTTCGGTGATGCCCAGGACCTCGGCGATCTGACGATACGAAAGCCCTTCGAAGCGCGCCAGCACGAGGACCGTCCGCTGTCCCGCCGGCAGCCCGGCGATCGCCCGCCGGGTGGCCTGCCAGCGCCGGCGCGACTCCAGTGCCGCGATGGGGTCGGGAGCGCCGTCCGGCGGCTCGAACCGCGGCGCGTCCTCGTCCGCCGGGTCCTCGAAGCGGAGGAAGCGGACCAGCTTGCGCCGCCGGAGCTTGTTCAGGCAATGGTTGACCGCGATGCGGTACAGCCAGGTGTACACCTGCCCCTGGGGCCGGAGCTCGCCGGCCTTGCGGTAGGCCTTGAGGAAGACCTCCTGGACGGCGTCGCGGGCCTCCTCCACATCGCCGAGCAAGCGCTCACACAACCGGAGTAACCGGTCCTGATGGCTCTCGACGAGTCGGGCGAACGCATCGGTGTCCCCTGCGGCCACCCGGGCCAGCACCTGCCAGCCCGGATCCACGCTCGCCGCCGCTGCGCGTTCCGTGCCCACCTCACCTCCTGGAACACCCGGCCGAGGGAAAGCCTGCGCTACGAGGCTGGGCGGACGGTGCGGTCGAGCTGGAGCTGGAACTTGGAGAGGTGCTCTTCCACCAGGCGGTGGACGCCGAGCCGCTGCAGCTCGGCGGCGAGCACCAGGATCTGGTTGGCCTTGAGGGGGTGGTCTTTGTAGATGACCTGCAGGACCTGTTGCAGGGCGGCCTGGAGCTCGGGGTCGTGCGCCTCAGGAGGCACTCCGCGCCTCCGCCGCCTCGTGCATGGTCTCGGGATCGTAGTCGTAGATCAGGGAGCGCACCGTAAGCTGGGGCGCGACGGCGACCCCTTCTTCATAACCCCACATATCGATCGTCTCCCAGGGGCAGTAGCGGGCGCAGAGCTGACAGCCGATGCACCGCTCCAGGTCGACCTCGACGAGCTTCATGAAGTCGCGGAACTCGGGCCCTGGCACGATCTCGATGCAGTCGACCGGGCAGAAGGAAATGCAGGCCTCGCAGCCCGTGCAGCCCGTCTGGTCGATCACCGCCAACTGCTTGGGCGCCTTGGCACGCGGCGGCTTGTCGACCTCGATCTTCTTCGGATAAGGAAACGCTTCGGGCATAGGACCGGCCTCCGGGCCGTACTGTAGCAGAAAACCGGCGGCGGACGTCCCGGGGCCGTGACAGAATCCGGCCGTGATCGTCGACCGGATCTCCCGCTATGTGACCGATCCGCGGAACGGCTCGTTCGAGGAGCTGGCGCTTGGGGCGTTCGCCTTCCAATTCGAGCGGATCGAGCCCTTCGGCCGCCTCTGCCTGGGACGTGGGGTCACCCCGGACACGGTCACGGACTGGCGGCAGGTGCCGCCGGTGCCGTCCGCCGCCTTCAAGAGCCTGGAGCTGGCTACGGCGCCAGCCGTCGAGGTCTTCCGCAGCAGCGGCACGACTTCAGGGAGTGGAGGGGGCGGAGAGACCCAGAGCGTCCATCACCATCCCTATCCGGACCTCTACCGGCAGGTGATCGACTCCTCGTTCCCACCTTTCTGCCTGCCGCTGTTCGGCCCCGCGGCCCGCCTGCCGGTCCTGTCGCTGATCCCGACCCGCGAGCAGCTCCCCGACTCCAGCCTCTCCTTCATGGTGGACCACATCCTCACCCGCTGGGGCTCGCCGGAGAGCGCCACGGCGTTCGGACCGCGCGGGGTGGAGACGGCGCGCGCCCGCTCCTGGACCGGGTCCCGCCAGCGCGAGGGCCGGCCCGTCCTAGTCCTGGCGACCGCCTTTGCCCTGGCTCAGTGGCTCGACGGGCTGGACCGGATGGACCTCCGTTTCCGGCTGCCGGCGGGGTCCGTCCTGTTCGAGACGGGCGGCTTCAAGGGGCGCACCGCCGAGCTGACCCGCGCCGAGCTGCTGCAGCGGGTGGGAGACCGGCTGGGGGTGCCGCCGGAGCAGGTGGTCCGCGAGTACGGCATGACCGAGCTCACCAGCCAGTGTTACACGCGGGTGCTCCTCGGCGGCGACCTCGACCTCTTCGTGGCCCCGGCCTGGACGCGGGTCCGCATCCTGGACCCCGAGACGCTGGAGGAGGCGCCGCCAGGGACGACCGGGCTGATCTCCGTCTTCGACCTAGCGAACGTCGGCTCGGCCGTCCACCTGTTGACCGAAGACCTGGGGGTCGCCGAAGGGGACGGCTTCCGCCTCCTCGGCCGCGCCGCCGGGGCCGAGCTGCGCGGCTGCTCCCTGGTGGTCGAGAAGCTGCGCGCGGGCTAGGCATGCTGCGCGACGCCTACCTGCCTCCGGGCCTCCCGCCGCCCAGCGCGCGGCAAGGCCTGCACTGGCTCGCCTGTCCGTGGACGCCGGCGGACCTGGACCGGCTCGTGGCCGAGCTCCGGCGGGGGGAGGAGGCTCTCCGTGCCATCCCGACGGCGGACCTGCTGGCCGCCTGGACCGGCACGGTCGAGGCCTTCCGCTCCCGCCGCTCGCCGGAACGCCAGGCGCTCGATTCCGAGTGGGCCCGCCTCTGCCGCCTCTCCACGGAGGGGCTCCAAGCCGGCCTCGAAGCGGTGCTCGGAGGCGTGCGGAAGGAGCCCGCGGCGGTCCTGCTGGCCGAGGCCGAAGCGCGCGTACCTTCCGCACCCGCCGGGCCGGTCCTCGTGGTGCTCGCCGCGAACCTGCCGGCGCTGGCAGTGCAGCCGCTGCTGCCGGCCCTTGCGCTCCGGCGGCCGGTGCTTCTCAAATCCCCCTCGGCGGAGCCGCTGTTCGCTCCCGCCTTTCTGCGCGCTCTGATCCGTCGCGAGCCAAGGCTTGCGGGCTCCGTCGCCGCCGTCGCTTGGCCGGGCGGGAACGAGGAGCTGGAAGCGCCTGTCCTGGCGGGTGCCGGCACGGTGCTCGCCTACGGCGATGCGCCGGCGCTCGCAGACCTGGAGCGCCGGGCGCCGGGCAAGGTCGTCGGCTACGGCCCCAGGACCAGCCTGGCCGTGATCGGGAGAGAGGCACGTCCCGAGCAGGTGGCTCCGGGGCTGGCGCGTGACATCGCCCTGTTCGACCAACGGGGCTGCCTTTCGGTGGCGGCGGTCTACACGGCTGGAGATGCGGAAGAGCTCGCCACCTATCTAGAGGACGAGCTCCGCGTCCTGGCCCAAACCTGGCCGCCCGGTCCGCCCGACCCCGCGGACCAGGCCGCCGTCCAGCAGGCGCGGCTGGAAGCGGAGATGCGAGGGCAGCGCCCGACCTGCCTCCCCCTGGCCGCCGGGACCGTCCTCTTAGATACCGACCCGCAATTCCGTCCCACTCCGGGCCTGCGGACCGTCCGGGTCCATCCGCTGCCAGACATCTCCCGCGTGCCAGACCTGCTCACACCCTGGCAGGACCGTCTCCAGGGAGCCGCTCTGGCCGGAGACGACGCCTGGAGCCTGGAGCCGGCGCTGACCAGCCTCGGCATTTCCCGTTGCGCTCCGCCCGGCGACCTCCAATCCCCGGACGCCCTGTGGCACAACGGCGGGATTCATCCGCTGGAGGCGCTCGGCTTTGCGAATCATTCACGTCATGAATGGATTGCCCGTTCGCCATGGTGGCGGGTCCTCTGAGAGGCCCAGCGCCGCCCAGCGCTCAAAGGCTTCTCAGGAACTCCAGGAACTTCTCGATCTGCGGCTGATAGAGGGGCTTGAGGGCCAGCGTTTTCTGAAGGGCAACCTGCAGACGCGAGGCATCGAGCTCGATCCCGTACATGGTCAGAAAGACATGGCGGAAGCGGAGCATTTCGTCCAGGCTCCCATAGGCCTTGTCGTCGATGACGGCCGGGCGGATCGGGAGGAGATCCAGCCGCATCCGCTGCAAGAGCTGACGATCCCAGCCTACCGGATCGAGCTGGTTCTCGAACGCCGTGGCAATGTTGCGGAAGATGTTCTCGAAGGCAGAGTAGAGGCTGTGGAGACGGTAGGCGATGACGATGAGAACCTCCTGGGGCTCGGCCCCCTTCAGATCCGTCTCGCCGAGCGCCTCATAGAGGCGTGCGATCATCCCCAGGTCGGCCTGGATGCTCCGCTCAAGAACCAGGTATCTTTCGTTCATGGCAGAGCTCTCCGAAGCCCTCCACCGCCTGGATCGGTGGAAACTCCGGGGCAAACCGCCGGATTGCGGATCGTGCCTTCTCCAGGACCTCCAGACGCAGCTCCTCCCGCTGGCGCCGCAGCTCCGCATCACGCCGGGCGTGGTACTCGCGGGGAGATACCGTGCACATGGCACCGTTCAGTCTAACGTAGCCTTCGATTCGGCTTGTTCTCAGTTGCTCGGCTCGTGCGAATCATCCACGCCGTGAATGGATTTCACGCCCGCTGACGCTCTACTCAAACAGCAGGAGCTGGACCATCTTGCCGTGCAGCAGGTTGGAGGCGGTGACGCCGAGGAGGCGGATGGGCCGGCGGGGGGCCTCGGTGCGCCGCAGGAGGTCGCGGGCGCAGGCGGCGATCGAGGCGATATCGTGCAGCGGCACGGGAAAGGTCCGCGAGCGGGTGACGGTGGTGAAGTCGGCGTAGCGCACCTTGACCGTCACCGTGCAGGCGGTGAGACCGCGCTTGATCAGGGCGTCCGACACCTCCTCGGACATGCGGTGGATCTCGCCGTCCATCTCCGCGAGGTCGGCCAGGTCCACTGCGTAGGTGTTCTCGGTTCCCAGGCTCTTGCGCTCGCTGTGGATCTCCACCGGCCGGTCGTCGATCCCCCGTGCGAACTCCCAGAGCAGGCGGCTGTGCTTGCCGCCGAAGCGGTCGGTCAGGTCCTCGATCTCCCGCGCCCGCAGATCCGCGATGGTCTGGATGCCCATCTCGACAAGGACCTTCTCGGTCGCGGGACCAACGCCATTGAGGCGCCGCACCGGCAGCGGAGCGAGGAACTCCTGCACCCGGTGCGGCGGCACCACGGTCAGGCCGTCCGGCTTGTGGAAGTCCGAGGCGATCTTGGCGATCAGCCGGTTCGGCCCCACCCCGACGCTCACCGTCAGCTCCCGTTCCTCGCGCACCCTCCGCCGGACCTCGCGCGCGATGGCGGTCGCGCTCCCGGCCTCCCCCAGATGGTCCGTCACGTCGAGATAGGCTTCGTCGATCGACACCGCCTGGACGAGCGGCGTGATCTCGCGGTAGATGGCGAAGATCTTCTCGGACTCGCGGCTGTAGCGGCGGAAGTCGGGCGGAATGAAGATGGCATGCGGGCAGAGCCGCTTGGCCCGCGACGACGGCATGGCCGAATGCACGCCGTATTTGCGGACCTCGTAGCTCGCCGCCGCGACGACGCCCCGGCTTTCCGGCCGTCCGCCGATGATCACCGGCTTGCCGCGCAGGGACGGATCGTCCCGCATGTGCACGGCCGCATAGAAGCAGTCCATATCGCAATGGAGGACCCGCCGGGTCTCGGGGGACGGGCTCGCAGGCGATTCTTCCGCCGGGCTTACGCGCACGGCATCAGCTTAGCGCAGGCGGAGGACCATTGCCTGGAAGCTGATCTGGATGAAACGATAGAATATAAGGCGACCAGACTCCTGCCGGTTGCGGAACCATGACGTCTTGAGCTGGCGCACGGCCCGGGGATCGAGGAAAGCCCGGGTCGGATCGAAGGATCAGATGAGTTTCAGCCGCCTCCCGAGCCGGACACCGAGAGCATCCTGGGGCCTGTCCTGCCTCGCCTTGGCAGCCCTGTCGCTGGGCCCGGTCACCCCCGCCGCAGACCTGCCTCTCCACCCCGGCAGCTCCCTGGAGCGGGAGATCCGGACGGGGGAGGTCCACAGCTATCCCGTCGAGCTTGCTGCTGGACAGTTCCTCGACGCGACCGTTGAACAGGGCGTAGACATCCAGATCGAGCTGCTCGATCCCAGCGGAAAGGTCGTGGTCTGCATCGACAGTCCGAATGCAACGCGGGACGTCGAAGAGCTCGCGATCGTGGCGGACCAACCCGGCGCCTATGAGATCAGGGTGTCCGTCGCCTCGAAGCACCCGCTGACAGGTCACTATCGCATCCGTCTGCAGCCCCTGCGTGTAGCCGGCGAGCCGGACCGGCTCCGCATGGAAGCCGTCCTAGCCACGCAAGCAGCCATCCAGGAAATCGTGGACAAAGCTCCGTTGCAGCATCAACTCGCAACCCGTGGGCGGGCGCTCGCGCTGTGGCAGAAGGTCGGGGACCAGGGACGGGAAGCGGAGGAGCTCTACCAGATCGGCATTCTCAAGAACGAGTTGGGCCAGCTCGATCAGGCAGCAGACCTGCACCGCAAAGCCGCCGACCTGTGGCAGGCGGTGCAGAGCCCGGCAAAGCGGATGTTTGCCCTGAACGAGCTCGGCCGCATCCTGAGTCTTTTGACCCGGTCCGAGGAAGCGCTCCAGACTCTCGGGACCGCTCTTAGCCTCGCCCGCGAAAAGGGTGACCTCGAGCTCCAAGGCAAGGTCCTGAACAACCGGGGCCATCTCCTCAACAACCTCGGAGAGGCCCCTGCCGCGCGCCAGGACCTCGAGGAAGCTCTCCGCCTGACCCGAAAGACCGGCGACTACCCGGGGAGCATTTTGGTCAATCTCGGATCCGCCTTCGAACGCCTCGGCGAGCCGGACCGGGCTTTCGACTTCTACAAGGAGGCACTCGAAGACGAGCGCACCCTCCCTGCCGACCGGGCCGCTTCCCTGAACAACCTCGGTGTCACCCATGACGCACTGGGTAATTGGGACGAGGCCGCCAAGTACTACACCCGGGCCCTCGAGCTGAACCGCACCTCCGAGGACCGCCGGTCCGAGGCGGCCACTCTCAACAACCTCGCCCTGGTCTATCAGAAGCTGGAGCAGCACGACAGGGCGCTCCAGGCCTATGAAAAGGCCGGGGAGCTCGCTCGGAAGACGGACCATCGCGAGGTCCAGGTGAGCGTGCTCCTCAACCTCGGCTCCCTGTACCTCCGGATGGGCCGGCGCGACGAGGCGATCCGCCAGTGGGAGCAGGTGGCGGGACTCGCGGGTGGAACCCAGGACATGGAGCTTCGTTCGTTGCAGGCCCAGGCCTCAGCACAGAGGGAAAAAGGCGAGCTCGCCACAGCCCGGGCGACGCTGGAGCGCGCCCGGCGGATCGCACAGAGCCGGAGCGCGACAGCCTGGGAGGCAGAGCTTGCTGTGCAGCTTGCCAGGATTCAAAAAAAGCAGGGAGACTTGGCGGCCGCCGCCGAGACCGCGGAGGCAGCGCTCGACCTGATCGAGTCGCTCCGGAGCCGGGTCGCGAGCCCGGATCTCAGCGCTCTGTTCCTCGCCTCCCGCCAGGAATACTACGAGCTGGCGATCGACGTCCTGATGTCGCTCCATGCGCGCCAGCCCGGCATGGGGTTCGACGCTCGCGCCCTGCAGGTGAGCGAGCGGGCGCGCGCCCGCAGCCTTCTCGATCTCTTGAGCGAGGCAGGTGCCGACATCCAGAAAGGCGCCGATCCGAAGCTGATCCAGCTCGAACGCGACCGCCGGGCCACGGTGAGGACCCGCGACCGGCGCCACCTCGAGCTCATCCATCAGGGGGCGGACCCTGAGCAGATCGCGGAGGCGAAACGCAATCTCCAGGAAGCCCTGGACGATTACGAACAGGTCCAGGCGGACCTGCGGGCGAGTGGACGGTATGCCTCGCTCACCCAGCCCGAGCCCCTGAGCGCTGCCGAGATCCAGCAGCAGGTCCTGGGCGAGAGGACCCTCCTCCTCGAATATGCCCTCGGCAAGGAGAAGAGCTATCTCTGGGCCGTCACGTCGACCTCCCTCCAGAGCTTCGAGCTGCCAGGGCGCAAGGCGATCGAAGAGCCTGCGGTGTCGTTCTACCAGGCCGTGACCACACGCGACAACGCTCAGGCCGGACGTTCCGACCAGCAGGCCGAAGCCGCCGCCCTGGCGCTGAGCAAACTCATCCTCGATCAAGTCGAGCCGCTTCTGGGCGACCGCTTGCTGCTCGTCGTGGGGGACGGCATGCTTCAGTACGTCCCCTTCGCGGCCCTGCCCCTCCCAACCTCTCCCAAGGAGCTCGTCCAGAACGAGGTGGTGGTCCTTCCGTCCGCCTCGATGCTCGCCGTGCAGCGGCGCGAGCTGGCTGGCCGGCGAGCCGCCCCGAAAACCCTGGCCGTCTTTGCGGATCCGCTGTTCGAGGGCCACCCGGACCTCCCAAATCTCCGCGCCGAGGCCAGGAAAACCGCGGGCGCCGCCCACCGCGGCGTTCCGGGCCGCGGGGCCGTGTCGCAGAGCGAAGCCGATCCCTACGACCTCGACTATCTCCCCTTCTCGAGGATTGAGGGCGAAAAGATCGCCAGTCTGGTCCCGGACCCGACCGAGCACTGGAAAGCGCTCGGCGCCGATGCTTCCGTAGCCAATGCCATCGGCGGCCGGCTCAAGGATTACCGTTTCGTCCACTTCGCCACGCATGGCGTTCTCAACACCGAGCATCCGGAGCTGTCGAAGCTCGCGCTCTCGCAGTTCGACCAGCAGGGCAAACCCCTGGAGGATGGTTTCCTGCGTCTCCAGGAGATCTACAACCTCGAGCTCGACGCCGATCTCGTCGTCCTGTCCGCCTGCGAGACGGCGCTCGGCAAGGAGATCCGGGGCGAGGGCCTCGTCGGGCTGACGCGCGGCTTCCTCTATGCCGGCAGCAGCCGCGTGCTTGCCAGCCTCTGGAAAGTCGAGGACAGGGCCACCTCGCTGCTGATGCAGCGCTTCTACGACTACCTGCTGGTCCAGAAGAAGCCGCCCGCGGCGGCCCTGCGGCTGGCCCAGGCCGACATGGCCAGCAAATCGCGGTACCGCTCCCCCTATTACTGGGCCGGCTTCTCCCTGCAGGGGGAATGGAAGTGAGCCCTTCCGGAGGGGATCTGGAGGCCTCGAAGGAGAGGCCCGAGGGATTGACGCGCGAAGGCCTGGAGGCACTCCTCGCACACCTCGGCCCCGACCGCAACAAGGCGGGGGAGAAGTACGAGGAGATCCGCCGCCGGCTGGTCCGCCTCTTCGAATGGCGGGGCTGTCCCTCTCCCGAAGACCTGACCGACGAGACCATCAACCGGGTCGCCCGCCGGATGGCCGAGGGGGTGGAGCTGCGGTCGGCCGATCCGTACGGCTACTTCTGCGGCGTCGCCCATCTGGTCTACAAGGAGGTTCTGCGGCGCGCCAACCGGGAACGCACGGCGTTCGAGAGCGACGCCTGGCTGCCGGAGCCGGCCGAGGAACCGGTCGACGACGAGCGGCTCGACGCGCTCCAGCAGTGCCTCGAGAAGGTCCCCCCCGAGCAGCGCCATCTCGTCCTCGTCTACCACCGGGGGGAGAACAACATCCGGGGCCGCAAGGACCTCTCCGAGCAGCTCGGGATCCCCATGAACGCGCTGCGCATCCGCGTCCACCGCATCCGCCGCAAGCTCGAGGATTGCGTCCGGGAACGCCTGCGGAACTGAGCCGTTCCGGAGACCGGCGAAACGATTCTCCCGAACCTGACATCCATAGTGGGAGCTGAAAATGACGGAAGAGGGAGATCCCATGAAATCTGATGAAATCAAGGAAGCGATGTTGCGCCAATACCTCCTCGGCAAGCTCGGCGCCGGCGAGGCCGAGACCCTGGAGCAGGAGCTGCTCGCCGACGGCGAGCTGTTCGAATTGTCCGAGGCCATCGAGGGCGACCTGCTGGCAGCCTACGCGCGAGGTGAGCTCTCCTCCGGCGAGCGCGCGGCGGTCCGCCGGCGGCTGGCCTCCTCACCACGCGGCCGTGCCCGACTGGCAGTGAGCCGGAGCCTGATCATCATCTCCGGCGAGCGGAACGAGGCGAAGCCGCGTGGCTCCGTTCTCCCCTTCCGCAGGTGGCTGTCTCTCGACCGGCCGGAGATCCGCGCAGCAGCCCTGGCCGCCAGCCTCAGCGTGGTCGTCGCCGGCTTGTGGCTGGCACAGCAGACCGTACATCCGGGAGATCCCAGGAGCGGCGTGGCGATCGCCCAGAGGGAGACCCCCTCTCCCGGAGAGCCCCGGTCACACGTCGCGCCGCCGGAGGCAACCCCACCGGCCCCGGTAACCGGGACCCCGCAGGCGAAAACGCCCGTCGAGCGGGAGCAGGCCTCGCCGGAGCCGGCCCCTGCACCACCACCGGAACAGATCGCCGAGCAGAACGAGCCGGTGCCGGATATCCAGACCGTGCAGGAATTTTCGCTCGATCTCGTGGGTGTGCGATCCAGCCAGGAGACCGCGGTCTTCGAGCTTCGTCCCGGGACGAAGCAGGTCAAGGTCCAGCTCCTCCTGGACGAGGAAGAAAGCTTCGACTCCTTCACCGCGACCGTGAGCCGGACCGACACGGGAGACGAGGTCGCCCCGGATTCGCTCATGCCTGCGACGATCGAGGGAGTGCCGGTTGTGATCGTCTCGCTACCTGCTGATAAGCTATCCTCAGGCCGTTACAGGATCATGCTGCGCGGTGTCAATGCAGGCGGTGAGCCCGAGCTCCTCGGCGCGCCCGTCTTCGAGGTCCGTGCCATGGATCGTTGATTTCCACCCCGCTCCCGCCATCGAACCTCCGACGGTGGAGGGATCTTCAACAGGAGAACCAATCATGGATGTGTCCAACTCGACGGGCCAGAACACCGACTATCGAGTCGCGAGCGGGGGGGGGCCGCCCCCCGTGACCGGCAAGCCGGGCAACAACAAAGAGCTCGCGAGCAAGCTCGGCCCGAACAGCCACCACAAGAATCTGAAGCTGCCTGACGGGACTTCCTGGCATATCCGGTTCTTCAAGCCAGGGACCAAGACCCTTCTGGCCGAAGCCAAGGTCAAGGATTCCTCCTGTCTCATCATCCTGATGGGGCCGTCCAAGGGGAAGTTCAGCGTCATGGTCTCCAAGCCCGCCAAGCCTGCCGAGCCCAGCGAGCCCGTCAAGCCACGGCAGCCGCCCTCGAAGCCCCCTGGAAAGAAGGTCGTCGGCTCGGCGGCAGAACCGGGGTCGCCGATGGCCGGTTGAAAGGAGTGTGCTCACCGGCGGCACGGTGGGCCGAAAGGAGGGATGAGATGAATGTTTCCAATTCGACAGGGCAGAACACGGACTATCGGGTGGCCAGCGGCGGAGGCATGGGCATGGCCCGTGCCATCCCCAAGAGCGGGAAGATCGCACCGGGAAAGGTCCACAGCGTGGATGTGACCCGCGGGCAACGCTGCGAGTTCCTGGTCGACGGCCAGGTCGTCGCCTTCTTCGACGTCGACGACCCGGACATCCACGTCGAGCTGTTCCGGAACGGCAACGGCTACGAGGTGAGGCCCGTCTGATTCCACCACCGGCAGGCGGTCCCGTGGACAGTGCCGCGGGTCCGCCTGTCAAATTTCTCCATCCGGCGGCGAAACATTTTGACGTGGTCCGTCACTAAACAAGTGAGGGACTCTGCGCCATGGCCGATCCGATCCGGCAGCCCGTCAGTCCGCCCCGCCCGCATCCGCCGATCCGGGTACGCCCCCGGCGCGCCCTCCACCGCACCCTCGCGGTGCCGGACGAGGGCAAAGCCAACCTGACCGCAGGGCCGGAACCGCCGGCGCGCCCCGTCCAGGCGCCTCCGCTCGCGCAGGCCCCGCCGCCGCGTCCGGCGCCGGAGCAACAGGACAAACCCTCGGTCATGCGCCGGGCCGTGACCACCGAGAGGGCGCTGCGGGCTCCGCTCCTCCTGACCCTGGGCCTCCACGTCGCCGCGCTGCTGGCCCTTCTGCTCGCCGCCGGATCCAGCCTGTCCCGCTCCGACCTCCTGCTCGCCGCCGCCGTCGTCGGCAGCGCAAGCGTCATGCTGGCGGTCGGCGCGCTCTGGGGCCGGCGGGGCTGAGCGCCTACCCGCCCGCGCCGCCGCCGGCGTGGATGCCCCCTTCGGTCTGCGCCCAGGGGTCGAGGGCCTCGCGCAGCTCGTCCTCGGGCAGGACGTTGCGCTCGCGGCACAGCTCGCGCACCGTCTTGCCGGTCTTGACCGAATCCTTGGCGATCTCGGCCGCCGCGTCGTAGCCGATCTTCGGCACCAGCGCCGTCACCATGGCGAGCGAGCGCTCGACCAGCTCCTCGTTGCGCTCCCGGTTGGCCGTGATCCCCTCCACGCACTTCTCGGCCAGCAGCCGCGAGGCGTTGGCCAGGATCTCGATCGACTGCAGCAGGTTGAAGGCGATGAGCGGCATCATGACGTTGAGCTCGAAGTTTCCCGACATCCCGGCGAGAGTGATGGTCACGTCGTTGCCCACCACCTGCGCGGCCACCATGAGGACCGCCTCGGGGATCACCGGGTTGACCTTGCCGGGCATGATCGAGCTGCCCGGCTGGAGGCTGGGGATCGAGATCTCGCCGATCCCGCACCGCGGGCCGGACGCGAGCCAGCGGATGTCGTTGGCGATCTTGGTCAGGGACGCGGCAATCGTTTTCAGGGCTCCCGAGGTCTCGACCGCGGCGTCCTTGGCGGCCATGGCCTCGAAGCGGTTGGGCGCCGGGACGAACGGATGGCCGGTGCGCTCGGCGAGGCGGGCGATGACCTTCGGCCCGAACTCGGACGGAGCGTTCAGGCCGGTGCCCACGGCGGTGCCGCCCAGCGGCAGCTCGGCGAGGCGCGGCTTGACCGCGGCGAGGCGGTCCAGGGCGTAGCGGGCCTGCTGGGCATAGCCGGAGAATTCCTGGCCGAGGCGGACCGGCACCGCATCCTGCAGATGCGTGCGGCCGATCTTGACGATCGGGTCGAACTCCTGGGCTTTGCGCTCCAAGGCTTCAGCCAGCCGCCGCAGGGCGGGCTCGAGCATCTCCTCGATGGCAATATAGGCAGAGACGTGGATGGCCGTCGGGATGACGTCGTTGCTCGACTGGCTGGCGTTGACGTGGTCGTTGGGGTGGACCGGCTTCTTGGAGCCGATCTGCCCGCCGAGGATCTCGATCGCCCGGTTGGACAGCACCTCGTTGACGTTCATGTTGGTCGAGGTCGCCGAGCCGGTCTGGAAGACGTCGAGCGGGAACTGGTCGTCGTGCCGCCCCTCGATGACCTCGGAGGCCGCCTGCCGGATGGCCCCGGCGACCTCCGGGGTGACCAGCCCGAGCTCTTCGTTGACCGCCGCGGCCTCGCCCTTGGTCATGGCGACGGCTGCGATGAAACGCTGGGGAAGCGGAATCCCGGAGACCGGAAAGTTGCGCCGCGCCCGCTCCGTCTGGGCGCCGTAATACGCCCCGGCCGGGACTTCGATCTCGCCGAGGCTGTCTTTTTCGATGCGGGTGTCGGACATGCTCTCCTCCTGGGTGGGGGGTATCGTACCCCATGCCATAATCCCTACCCCATGACCCCCGGCCAGATCGTCGCTCTCGCCGCCTCGGGTTTCGGTGCGGGAGCGATGAACGCCATGGCCGGCGGCGGCACGATCCTCACCTTTCCCACCCTGGTGTTCCTCGGCATGCCGGCGATCACGGCAAATGCCACGTCGACCGTGGCCCTGCTGCCCGGCGCCGTCACGAGCATGGCCGGCTTTCGACGTGAAATCGCGGCCAACAAGGCATGGCTCAAGACCCTCTTCCTCCCCAGCCTCGTGGGCGGGACCCTCGGATCGGTCCTGCTCCTGCGCACCCCGGAGCAGACCTTCAAGGCCCTCGCTCCGGTCCTCATCCTCTTCGCCACCGTCCTCTTCATGCTGCGCGGGGTCCTGTCCCGCCGGTTCTTTCCAGCCCGGGAGAGCGCGGGCGATCCCTCGCCGTCCGACCTCGGGCCGGGACGCTGGGCCGTCGCCGTCCTCCTCCAGCTTGGCGTCGCGGTCTATGGCGGTTATTTCGGCGCCGGCATCGGCATCCTGATGCTCGCCCTGCTCGGGTTCCTGGGCCTGACGGACATCCATGCCATGAACGGGCTCAAGAACTTCTTCAACCTGTGCATCAACAGCGTGGCCGCGGCCTATTTCATCCTCCGCGGCGCCGTCTCCTGGCCCGAGGCCCTGGTGCTCGCGGTGGGAGCTGCCGCGGGCGGCTATGCGGGAGCCCGCTTCTCCCGCCTGATCGGCCAGGAGAAGGCCCGCGCCGCGGTGGTCGTCATCGGGCTGCTGGTGACGGCCCTCCTCGCCTGGCAACAGCTCCGGTAGGGGTTCCCATCCGTGGTGTCCTTGGAGTACCATAATGTTCAAGCCGAAGACAACGGGGTCTGCATCAGGCAGAAAAGGTGTTCCGCGTACGAGAGGGGATGGATCGGCAACGGAGCATGTTCGACCGCGGGCGGCTGGACCATGGCGGGCCGGCCCGACCTGCGGCAAAGGAGGGATTGCGATGTCTCAGAGGACGGCGCGGCGCATCATCGCTGCGGGGATCCTCGCGGCTGCCCTGCTGGTGGTGGGCCCCGCAGAGGCAGCCGGGCGGGGGGATTGGCAGTACACATCTCCCGGCCTTTTCGAGAGGGCCTGGACCTGGGTCCTGGGCTTCTTTGGCGAGACTGAGCCGAGCGGCGGGATGCACGTATACCAGCAGGATGGGATCTGCATCGACCCGAACGGCGTTCCATGTCAGACCGTCCACGCGACGACGTGCAGCCCCGGCAGCATCCAGGGGGAGGATGGGATCTGCATCGATCCAAACGGCTAGCAGATCGGCTCGCCGGGGGTGGTCCGTCCCGACGCCCCTGTCACAACCTGACGAGCTTGCTCTGCGTATGTCAAGATAGTGGCCCGAAAGGAGAAAGCATTGACCGACCACCCCTCTCCGGCGGAGATGTCGGCGTTCGCCAGTGGCGAGCTGCCGCTGAAGCTGTCCAGCGAGGTTCTGCGCCACCTCTTGCGAGGCTGTGAGATCTGCCTGGCCGCGGCTCCCGCGGCGTTCGAGGTCCACCCTGCGGCCGTGAGCACAAGGCCCGACGGGGAGGATGCCTACGACGCCGCGATCGATCGGGCCACGGCAAAGGCGCTCAAGTACGAGAAGAGCTGGCGCCGAAAGGACGAGAGGAGCCGCCAGATCGTGGCGCGGCTCGAAGCCGGCGGTCCCTTGGCCCTCGAAGGGCTCTCCCGGAACGACCGCGGCCTCCCGCTGGTGGAGGCGCTCCTGGAGAGGAGCTGGGCCGTCCGCCACGACGATCCAGCCCAGATGGTGGACTTCGCCCGGCTTGCCACCCTGGCGGCCCGCGACCTCGATGCCCCGGAGATCGGGGCGGAGCAGGTCGCGGATATCCAGTGCCGGGCCTGGGCCGAGCTGGCCAATGCCCTCCGCGTCTCCGAGGACCTCGACGGCGCCGAGGAGAACTTCGACAAGGCGTACGAGCTCTATCGTCAAGGCAGCGGCGACAAGCTGCTGCTGGCCCACATGCTGGACCTCCTCTCGTCGCTCTACCGGGCGCGGCGCCGGTTCGAGCAGGCCCGGACGACCCTCTGCCTCGTCTATACCCTCTATCTCCAGCACGGGCAGAAGCACCTCGCGGGCCGCGCCCTCCTGAGCATGGGGATCTTCACCTTCTACTCCGGCGAGCCCGAGAGCGCGATCCGGCTCCTCCAACAGGGGCTCGAGCTCGTGGACGAGCGCCGGGATCCCGACCTGGTCTTCTCGGCGGTCCACAACCAGCTCGCGTTCCTCGCGGACTGCGGCCGGTTCGAAGAGGCGCGCAAGACGCTCTTCCTCAACCGGTGGCGCTACGAGCAGGCGGGCGGCCGCATCAACCAGCTCAAGCTGCAATGGCTGGAAGGGCGGATCGACGCCGGCCTCGGGAAGCTCGCGCGGGCCGAGCAGACCTTCCGGGAGGTCCGGGAGGGTTTCGAGCAGGCCGAGCTGGGCTATCAGGCGGCCCTGGCGGCCCTGGACCTCGCGACGGTCCTGCTGCGCCTCCAACGGAGCCGCGAGGCCCGCGAGACGGTCCTGAACGCCGCCGAGGTGTTCCGGGCCCTCCGCATCCAGCGCGAGGTCCTCGCCGCGGTGCAGCTCCTGCGGGAGACGTTCGAGCTGGGTCTGGGAACGGTCGCCTTCCTCGAAGACGTCCTCGTCTTCCTGCGGCGGGCCGAGCACGACCTGGACGCGCGGTTCGCACCTCTGCGGACCCCGTAGCACGGCGCAGCCCATCGGTGGATGGGCTGCGCTAAGCTGGTCTTCTGATGGGACTGGTCAACCGACGCGGGCTGCTGCGACTCGCCGGATATTTCCTGGCGTGGACGGCGGCCGGCCTCTTCTACCTCTCCCAGGACCTCACGCGTAAGCTCGTCTTCGGTGATCCCACGCCCTGGTGGCACTTCCTGTTGTCCTGGATGACGGGGGTCTACCTCTGCGCCGCGTTCACTCCCGGCATCCTCTGGCTCGGCCGCCGCTTTCCCATCGAACGGCGGAAGTGGCTACGGCGGGTGATGCTGCATCTGCTGTTCAGCATGGTGTTTTCCGTCGTCATTCTCGTCCTGGACAGCGCCATCCTCTCCAGCCTGGGGATCTTTCCCGCGATCATGACCAGTTTTTCCGCCACGTTGGGCTTCCTGCTGGTCTTCGGCTTCCATGGCAACATCTCCAGCTATTGGATCGTGCTGGGCATTCAAGCCGCCTTCCACTATTACCACCAGTATCAGGAACGCAGGCGGCAGGCGCTCCAGTTGGAGCTCCAGACCTCCAAGCTGCAATCCGAGCTCGTGCAGGCGCAATTGAGCGCGCTCAAGGGACAGCTCCAGCCGCATTTCCTGTTCAATACGCTGAACGCGATCATGGTGCTGGTGCGCCAGGAGAAAGGCCGGCAGGCGGAGGAGATGCTCGCCCGCCTCAGCGATCTCCTGCGCTGTGTCCTGGAGGACGTCGATGCGCAGGAAGTACCGCTCCGGCGCGAGCTCGAATATCTGGAGCTCTATCTGTCGATCGAGCAGGTCCGTTTCCAGGATCGCTTGCGCGTCGAGATCTCCGCCGAGCCGGCGACTCTCGATGCCGCGGTCCCCTACATGGGCTTGCAGCCGATCGTCGAAAACGCCGTCCGCCACGGCATCGGACGCCGCTCGGCGGCGGGCAGGATCGAGATCAATGCCGCGCGGGTCAACGGCTCCCTCGAGATCCAGGTGCGCGACGATGGGCCCGGCCTCTCCGCCGGGAGCCTCGACGCGGCGCGTGGTATTCGGGGGATTGGCCTGGCGAACACGCGGGCGCGCCTGCGGCAGCTCTACGGCGACGCGGCGAAGCTGACCCTGGAGAACGGCGCCCAGGGCGGAGCCGTGGCCACCCTCGTCCTCCCCTATCGCGTCGAGCCCGGGCCGGCTGGCAACCGTGGCGACGGAGGTGATGGAAGTCCATGCCCTGGACCACGCTGATCGTCGATGACGAGCCGCTGGCGCGCGAAGGCCTGCGCATGCTGCTCTCCGAAGACCCGGACTTTGCGGTCATCCATGAGGCGAAGGACGGCCGCGAGGCGGTCGCGGCCCTCGGCAGGACGCGGCCAGACCTCGTCTTCCTGGACATACAGATGCCGGAGATGGACGGGTTTTCGGTGGTCCAGGAGATCGGCGCCGAGCGGATGCCCGCGGTCGTCTTCGTCACGGCGCACGACAAATACGCGATCCGGGCGTTCGAGATCAACGCCATCGACTATCTGCTCAAACCGGTCACCCGGGAGCGTTTCGCCCAGGCGCTCGGCCGGGCCAAGGAGCGCCTGCAGGCGCAGCCCGGAGGAGAGGCCAGCCGGCAGATCCTGTCGCTCCTTGAAACGATCGCCGCGCCGCACCGCTCCGTGAAGCGGCTGGCGGTCCGTTCGGCCGGCAAGACCGTTTTCGTCGACATCGGCGACGTGGACTGGATCGAGGCCGCGGAGAACTACGTCAAGCTGCACATCGGCCGGGCGTCGCACCTGGTCCATGTGGCCCTGAGCACACTGGAGAAATCCCTCGATCCCGACACCTTCGTCCGCATCCACCGCTCGATCCTGGTCAACGTCGGCCGGATCAAGGAGCTCGAGCCGGCCCTGCACGGCGAGTACGTGGTCACCCTGCACAACGACGTCCGCCTGCGGTCCGGCCGCACCTACAACGAAAAGCTGAAGGCCCTGACGGACAACCCGTTCTGACCCCCTCCCCTTCCCTCCCCCGCGCGTCCACCAGCCACCCACCCCGAGCGGGAGAGGGCGCCTCCACCCTGAAAAGAAAAAGCCATTCCCCCTCTCCCGTTCGGGGTGGAGGATAGGGGGACGCACGGGAGAGGGGGTAGGGGGAGAGGGTTCTGCCCGTTCGTCACTCCGCCGGGCCAGCTCGTCAAATTTCGCTTCCGGCAGGACCCGCGCCGGTGTCATGCTCGGATCAGGACGGCTTGCAACGGCCGGCCAAAAGGAGATCCATCATGAACGATCCATGCTTGGCAGAGCTGTCAGGCGTACACAAGCGATATGGCAGCACGGTCGCGCTGGACGGGCTCGACCTGGAGGTGGGGCACCGGGAGCTGCTGGCCGTCCTCGGTCCGAACGGCGCCGGCAAGACGACCGCGATCTCGCTGCTCCTGGGATTGCAGCATCCGGACGCCGGCACCGCACGCCTCTTCGGCCAGTCGCCGACGACCCTCGCGGCCCGGCGCCGGACCGGTGTGATGATGCAGGAGGTCTATCTGGCGCCGGAGCTGCGCGTCCGCGAGCAGGTCGACCTCGTCGCGAGCTATTACCCGGCGCCGCTGGACGTCGACGCCGTCCTGGCGAAGACCCACATCACGGCGCTGGCCCGTCGCCCTTACGGCAAGCTCTCGGGAGGGCAGAAGCGCCAGGTGCAGCTTGCGATGGCGGTCGTCGGCCGGCCGCAGCTCCTGTTCCTCGACGAGCCCACGGTCGGGCTCGATCTGCAGGCGCGGGAGCTGCTGTGGGACGACG
The DNA here is from genome assembly GCA_963842525.1 of uncultured Holophagales bacterium. Classification (GTDB taxonomy): domain Bacteria; phylum Acidobacteriota; class Thermoanaerobaculia; order Multivoradales; family UBA5704; genus UBA5704. The sequence continues at coordinate 437,802 of CAWJGT010000001.1, read as the reverse complement.
CTGCGCGATCTCGTCGACCAGGGAGCCTCGATCGTCCTCACCACCCACTACCTCGAAGAGGCCGAGGCGCTGGCCGACCGGGTGGCGGTCCTCGGCAAGGGGCGCCTGATCGCGTCCGGCACCGTGGACGAGGTGCGCGCTCTCGTGGCGTGCCAGCAGATCACGTGCCGCACGACCCTGACGGTGGAAGAGGTCCGGACCTGGCCCGACGTGGACGAGGTGAGCCGCGACCGGCACGGCCTGCACGTCACGACCCGCCATTGCGAAGCCGTCGTGGAGCGGCTGCTGGCCTCCGATCCGGACCTGACGAGGCTGGAGGTCCGCCGCGCCGGTCTCGCCGAAGCCTTTGCTGAGCTGACCCAGGAGAACCCGTCATGAACGCTGCGACCTCGACCTCTCTGAACCTCGGCACCGAGCAGGCGCTGAGCTCCGACATCCCCGCCGGCCGGCTGTTGCGCGCCTATCTCACCGAGGCCCGGTATGAATGCGTGCGCATGCTCCGTGCGCCGGGCTTCGCGATCCCCTTCCTCGGCATGCCGGTCCTCCTCTACCTGCTGTTCGCCGTGCTCATCGCCGGCGAGGCCGCTCGCAAGGATCCGGCAGTCGCAGCCTTCTTCTTCACCGGTTTTGCCGTCTTCGGCATCATCGGACCGGGCATGTTCGGGTTCGGCATCTACGTGGCGACCGAGCGCGAGCAGGGGCTCCTCCGGCTCAAGCGCGCGCTGCCGATGCCGGCCGCGGCCTATCTCCTCGCCAAGGTGCTCATGTCGATGCTGTTCGCGGCGATCGTCATGGCGACCCTGATCCCCGCCGCGCTCACGCTCGGCCACCTGACGCTGACCGCCGGCCGGGTCGTGGGGGTCGCGCTGATCGGCATCCTGGGAGCCGTGCCGTTCTGCGCGATTGGGCTGTTGATCGGGACCTGGGCCTCCTTGCGGAGCGCGCCGGCTTTCGTGAACCTCATCTACATTCCGATGCTGCATCTCTCGGGTCTGTTCTACCCGTTGCCGCAGGGCCTGCAGGCCTTGGCGCCCGCCTGGCCCGCCTACCACCTGCAACAGCTCGTGTTCACCGCCATGGGTGGCCCGGGCAATGCGCTGATCCATGTGGCAGTCCTTGCCGGCGTGACCGTGCTGTGCGGCTTCGTCGCGCTCCGGCGGCTGGCCCCGGAAAAGCCCGCGGAGCCCGTGGAGGCCGCGAGCGAGACTGTGGTCGAGGCTCCCGGGACTGCCAGGGTCACGAACGTGGCCGTCGGCAATCTGCGGGCCGTCATCACCATGATGGTGGTGGCGCACCATGCCGTGCTCGCCTATCACCCCTTTGCCCCGCCGCCGCCGGCCTCTCTCGTGGCAGAGCCGCGATGGTGGCAGGCGTTTCCGATCGTCGACAGCCAGCGGTGGTCGGGGTTCAGCCTGCTCGTGGGGTTCAACGACGTCTTCTTCATGTCGCTGATGTTCTTCCTCTCCGGGCTGTTCGTGTGGAGCAGCCTGCAGCGCAAGGGGAGCGCGGTCTTTCTGAAGGACCGTGCGCTCCGTCTCGGCCTGCCCTTCCTCGTGGCCGCGGCCGTGCTCGCGCCGCTCGCCTACTTTCCGGCGTATCTGCAAACGGGCGCCGGCCCCGGCTCCGCGTCCTTCTGGCAGCAGTGGCGGTCCCTCGGCGACTGGCCGGCCGGCCCCGCATGGTTCCTCTGGGTCCTGCTGGCGTTCGACGCGGTCGCCGCCGGTCTGTTCCTGCTGATGCCGCGCTGGGGCGACCGTCTCGGCCGGCTGGCGGCGGGTGCTTGGCGCCGTCCGGCCCTCTTCTTCGGGCTCCTGGTCGCCGTCTCGGCCGCCGCCTATCTCCCCATGGCGATCGCCTTCAATCCGATCGCTTGGACCGCGGTCGGACCGTTCTTTTTCCAGACGAGCCGCTTCTTCCACTACGCGGTCTATTTCCTGGCCGGCATCGGAGTCGGCGCCTACGGCCTTCAGAAGGGCCTGCTGGCGCCGGACGGCAGACTGGCGCGGCGCTGGTTTCTGTGGCTGTCCGCCGCTCTGGTCGCGTTCGTCCTGGTCATCGCCATGGTCGTGACCGCGACGTCTCACGTGGGGTCAAGGGGTTGGGAGATCGCCGGAGGGCTCTCCTTCGCGCTGTCCTGCGCCGCGTCCGGATTTGCTTTCCTCGCACTCTTCGTACGGTTCGGGAAGGGAAACGGCCGGGTCTTCGAAAGCCTCCGCAGGAACGCCTTCGGGATCTACCTCCTGCACTACGCTTTCGTGAGCTGGCTGCAGTATCTCCTTCTGAAGGCGCCGCTGTCCGGCTTGACGAAAGGGGCCCTCGTGTTCCTGGGTGCAGTGGTCCTGAGCTGGGCTGCGACCGCCGCCCTCAGGCGGCTTCCCGCGGTGGCGCGGGTGATCTAGGGTGGAGCAAACCGCCCTGTTGATCACCGGATGGCGCGAGGTAAGGTTTCGGGGTCTCCTGCGTTTCCTCTGCGGAGAGACCCCGCCATGCCTGCTTCGCGCCATCTGTCGACCCTGCTCACCGGCTTGGCCGTTGCGGCCGGCGTGCTCTTCGCCACCTGGACGCTCTCCGTCCGCTCGAATGGGCCGATGCGCCGGGAGCTGGCCCAGATTGCAGGTCCCGAGTCCCTCGATTGCGGCATGGTCCGGCGCGGTCAGGACCGGTCTGCTGCGGTGGCTTGCACCGACGCGGCGCTACGCGGCGGCAAGCCCTTCCGCGTCGCCTTCGAAGTCCGCGGCATCGACTCACGGGTCATGATCGGCCTCGCCCGGAAAGCCGGCTCCCCGGTGATGCAGGTCCTCTACGATGCAGACTCGGCCGGCGGCAACAAGCTCATCCCTTCCCCGGCGACCGAGGTCATGCCCTGTTCGAATCCGGCGGTATCGGCGACGGCACAGAAGCCGTTCACGTGCGGGTAGGAGGCCGCCAGCCGATCAGCTCATAGGGCCGCTGCAACCGTCTGGGGACTGGGTCATACGGCGGGCTCGAGATCTCCAGACCGAGACGCGCAGCGAGCCTGATGAGATGTTGGCGGCGGCCGAGCTCCAGCGCCTGAGCCTGCCGGCGCGCCAGCAAGCGCAGACTGGCAGGGTCCCCGTCGCTCCCGTCGGGCAGCGCTCCGAGCAGCGAGAGCGCCAAAGGAAGCACCAGCCGGAGGCGCGCCAGATCGTCCGGCGGAATGGCACCTTACGGACCGCGAGGACGACGGCATAGAAAAACACAGGCCCGAACGCAAGCTGCTGCGCCCAATACGTCTCCGCCCGCGGCGCCCCGGAGCGGAGCTCCTCGAACATCTGATCGAGAACTGCCTGCCAGCGCGAAGGCCGATCCGTTTCCTCGCTCACCGGAGATCCTCCATGACGAAGCGGAGGTTGTCCTGCACCACGGGATCGGCCTTGAAGCGTGCCGGCAACCGGTCGAAGGATTCCTCGAGGTCGGCCCTGGTCAACCGGAAATTCTTGATCAGGAACGCGACGTCTGCGAAATCCTCGGAATCGAGCCGCTTCAGCTTGCCAATCACGAGGTCGGCGGCAGGAGGCGTCTTGACGGTGAGGCGCAGACCGCGGAAGATCGTGTTATAGCCTCGCTCCGGGTCCGGACGCGGGAGGATCAGCGTCTCCTCGGGTACGACCTCGAGATAGTCTTGCTCCGCGAAATCCTTATCCGACGGGTTGAAGCCGAGGCCTGCTGCGGCGCAGGCCCGACGCAGATCCGCCTCGATGAAACGGGAGGCCGGCAGGACATCGATGTCGATGGTCACTCGCTGCTCCAACCCGTGAGCGAGCGCGGCTGCCCCCCCTCGAATGAGCAGCTCGGTCGGATGCTCGAGGGCCTGATCGAGCTTTTCGAAAATCTGCCTCAGCTTGAGTGCATCCATCTCTGATCTCGGCAGAGCCGATTGTAGTGACGGATGGCAGGACCAGCAAGGATTGCGCGGCCCGCCTGCTCTAACCCACCCGTACCCCCACCCCCCGGTGCACCTCCTGGAGCGGCCGGACGTCGAGGCCGTCGCGCTGCAGGGCGGCGATGCCTTCGGCGGCGGCCATGGCTCCGGAGAGGGTGGTGATGCAGGGGATGTCGTACTTGAGGGCGGTGCGCCGGATGCTGCCGTCGTCCTCGTGCGAGGCCTGACCGAGTGGGGTGTTGACCACCAGGGCGATCTCGCCGTTGATCAGGTGGTCGACGACGTGCGGCCGGGCTTCGTGGACTTTCAGCATCGTCCGGACCTCGAGGCCGTTCCCCTCCAGGAAGGCCGCGGTGCCGGCGGTGGCGGCGAGGTGGAAGCCGAGCTCGGCGAGACGGCGGGCGATGGGTACGAGGAACGGCTTGTCCCGGTCGTGGACCGAGAGGAAGGCCGTGCCTGCGAGCGGCAGCTTGTGCCCCGCACCGAGCCAGGCCTTGGCAAAGGCATTGCCGAAGGCGGTGCCCACCCCCATGACCTCGCCGGTCGACTTCATCTCGGGGCCCAGGACCGGGTCCACACCCTGGAAGCGCCGGAAGGGGAAGACCGGCGCCTTGACGAAGACGCCGGGGACCTCCGGCTCTTCGGTGAAGCCCAGCTCGTCCAGGGTCTTGCCGGCCATCACCTGCACCGCCAGCTTGACCAGCGGCACTCCCACGGCCTTGGCGATGAAGGGAACGGTCCGCGACGCCCGCGGATTGACCTCCAGGACGTAGATCCGGCCCTCCTGCATGGCGAACTGGACGTTCATCAGGCCGACGACGCCCAGCCGGAGGGCCAGGCGGCGGGCGATGTCCCGCATCACGTCCTGGTCAGCGCGCGAGACCCGGTAGGGCGGCAGGACCGCCGCCGAGTCGCCGGAGTGGATGCCCGCCTCCTCGATGTGCTGGAGCACGCCGGCGATGACCGCCCTCTTGCCGTCGGCCAGGAGGTCGACGTCGAGCTCGAAGGCGTCCTCCAGGAAACGGTCGAGGAGGACGGGATGGCCCGGCGAGACGTCGGCGGCTTCCCGCATGTAGCGGGCCATGGTCTCGTCGTTGTAGCAGATTGCCATGGCCCGGCCGCCGAGGACGTAGCTCGGCCGCACCACCACCGGGTAGCCGATCCGCCGCGCCACGGCGAGCGCTTCGTCGAGCGAGGTCGCGGTGCCGTTCTCCGGCTGCAGGATCCCCTCCTCGGCCAGCAGGGCGCCGAAGAGCTTGCGGTCCTCGGCGAGATCGATGGCTTCGGGCGGGGTCCCCCAGATCGGCACGCCTGCGGCGGCGAGCCCGCGCGCCAGCTTGAGCGGCGTCTGCCCGCCGAGCTGCACGATCACCCCGTTCGGCTTCTCGCGCTCGATAACCGCCAGAACGTGCTCCAGGGTCAGCGGCTCGAAGTAGAGGCGGTCGGAGGTGTCGTAGTCGGTCGACACCGTCTCGGGGTTGCAGTTGACCATCACCGTCTCGTAGCCGATCTCGCGCAGGGCGAAGGCGGCGTGGACGCAGCAGTAGTCGAACTCGATCCCCTGGCCGATCCGGTTCGGCCCGGAGCCGAGGATGAGGGCCTTGGGGCGGTCGTCCGTGTCGGCCTCGTCCTCCTGCCCGAAGGTCGAATAGAGGTAGGGAGTCGTGGCCGGGAACTCGGCGGCGCAGGTGTCGACCCGCTTGTAGACGCGACGGATCCCGGCAGCCTCGCTGGCGGCGGCGAGGTCATGCTCCTTGCAGCTCAGCAGGCCGGCGATACGGGCGTCGGTCAGGCCGTAGCTCTTGGCGCGGCGCAGCAGCAGTCTGGGGATCGAGGCGAGGTCCCAGCAGGCCAGCTCGGCCTCCAGCTCCACGATCTCCTGGATCTCGCGCAGGAACCAGGGATCGATGTGCGACGTGGCCGCCACCTCTTCGACGGTCCAGCCCTGGCGGAGCGCGGCGAAGACCGCGAAGAGCCGCTCCCAGTTGGGGATGGAGAGCCGGCCGCGGAGCCGCACCGGGTCCGAGACCCGCTGCTCGCGCGTCGTCAGGCTGCCGTCGAGCTCCAGGGACGCCAGCCCCTTGAGCAGGGCCTCCTTGAAGGTCGACCCCATGGCCATGACCTCGCCCACCGACTTCATGGAGGTGCCCAGGGTCGGCGGCGCCTCGGGGAACTTCTCGAAGGCCCAGCGCGGGATCTTGACCACCGTGTAGTCGAGCGTCGGCTCGAAAGCGGCGTAGGTCTTGCCGGTGATGTCGTTGGGGATCTCGTCCAGGGTGTAGCCGACGGCCAGCAGGGCCGCGATCTTGGCGATCGGAAATCCCGTAGCCTTCGAAGCCAGCGCCGAGCTGCGCGACACCCTCGGGTTCATCTCGATGACCAGTTGCTCGCCGTTCGTCGGATGGACCGCGAACTGGATGTTGGAGCCGCCGGTCGCGACTCCGACGCGGCGGATGACCTTGAAGGCGTCGTCGCGCATGGCCTGGTATTCGCGGTCCGAGAGAGTCTGCTGCGGCGCCACGGTGATCGAGTCGCCGGTGTGGACGCCCATGGCGTCGACGTTCTCGACCGAGCAGACGACGATGGCGTTGTCCGCCGTATCGCGCATCACCTCCAGCTCGAACTCCTTCCAGCCGAGGACCGACTGCTCGATGAGCACGCGGCCGACCGGGCTCGCCTGGATGGCCGTCGCGACCACCTCTTCGAGCTCGTCCCGGTTGTAGGCGACGCCGCCGCCCTCGCCGCCGAGGGTGAAGCTGGGACGGACGATGACCGGGTAGCCGATCCCATCGCCGCCATCCCCTCCGACACCGGCGACGATCGCGCGCGCCTCCTCCAGGGTGCCGGCGTAGCCGCTCTTGGGGACCTTGAGGCCGATCTCTTCCATGGCCTGCTTGAAGAGGAGCCGGTCCTCGCCGAGGAGGAGGGCTTCGATGCCCGCCCCCAGCACCTCGACGCCGTAGCGCTCGAGCGCTCCCCGCTCGGCCAGCGCAAGGGCCAGGTTGATCCCGGTCTGGCCGCCGACCGTGGGCAGCAGCGCGTCGGGCCGTTCGCGTTCGAGGATGCGCTCGACGACCTCGGGCACCAGCGGCTCGATGTAGGTGGCGTCGGAGAGCTCCGGGTCGGTCATGATGGTGGCCGGGTTCGAGTTGACGAGGATCACCCGGTAGCCCTCGCGCCGGAGGGCGCGGCAGGCCTGGGTGCCGGAGTAGTCGAACTCGCAGGCCTGGCCGATCACGATCGGGCCCGACCCGAGAATCAGGATGGAGTGGATGTCGGTGCGGCGCGGCATCGGGCCGGGAGTCTACCCCATCCCTCGTGGCACGAGATTGGCATTGCCGAATGTCCGAGACCACTAGCCCCCAGACAGGCTCTCAAGCCTGCTCCCGGGGGGAGGAGCCACTCGATGAACAAAGCCAATGCCGAACGCCTTCAGCAACTGCTCAGGCGCCATGAGGAGATGCTGGAGGAGAAGAGGATGCGTCCGGAGGGTTTCCTGCGGCAGAACGAGCCTTTCCGCGAGTTGTTCAGCCGCGCCGTGCGGTCCACGATCGTCCCGGTGCTCGAGGAGATCAAGGACCTGATGGTCGGCAAGGTGGAGTCGGCCTCCATCTTCCACCGGCTGACGGCCGCGGGGCTGCGCATCAAGCTGGACCGCTGGGAGGACTTCGAGCGCTCGCTGCTCTTCTATAGCGACGATGCAGCCCAGGTGGTCCGCATCACCCACGAGGGGGTGGGCTTTGGGCTGCTGAGCCGGAAGGTGCCTGTCTCCGAGCTGCGGCCCGAGCTGGTCGAGGAGGAGGCGATGAAATTCTTGCGCCGCCTCTTCGGCGAAGAGCAGCTCCGCCGTCCCCTGAGCCCGCCGCTCGACGCCCGCCGCCCGAACGGCGTCTCGCTGCACAGCGGCTCCGAGCTGGTCCGGATCTGAGCCTCACCCCCTGTCCCCCTCTCCCATCGCTCTCCCTTCCCCCGGGAGAGGGGGGACGCAGGCGGAGCGTTCGAGGCAAGGTTCGCCCCCTGCCCTCTCCTCTGCTAAGCTGACGCGCCGTCAACTCTCCTTCAGGAGGAGCGCGTATGAATGACCTCGTCCAGCGTCTGACCCAGGAGCAGGAGATCATCGCGAGCCTGCGGCCGGAACCGACGCTCCCAGCGTTCAAGGCCGCCATCGACCGTGGCTATGTCCATTGCAAGTTCACCCAGACCCGGGGCGGCACCGAGCTCGGCATCCCGCTCGACAAGGAGCGGAGCGACCTGAGCGGCGCCGACTTCGAGAACGGGACCGGGAGCGTCAAAATCGTCGGAGAGCTGACCCTGGACTACACGAAGGTCCGTTTCCACGGCACGATCGACCTCGCCAGCCTGCAGGGCACCGGTCACCTCGAGCCGCTGGAAGACGTCGGGTAGACCCTCTCCCCCTGGCCCCCTCTCCCGTAGAACGGGAGAGGGGGAAGCACAAGGAAACCGGGTGGTGGTGCCCCTCTCCCGCTCGGGGTGGGGGGCGGTGGCCGCGCGGGGGAGGGGTCGGGGGAGGGGGGCCTACAGCGTCCGGATCGGCGAGCCGGCCAGGAAGGCCTGGATGTCTTCCACGGCTTCGCGAAAGTACGTCCGGTAGTTCCCTTGTGTCACATACCCCAGGTGCGGCGTGGCGAGGACGTTGGGGAGGGAGCGGAGGACGTCGTCCTCCGGCAGAGGCTCGATCTCGAAGACGTCGAGACCCGCACCGGCGATCCACTCATTCCGTAGAGCTTCGACGAGGGCGTCCCGATCCACGATCTGGGCGCGCGAGGTGTTGATCAGATAGGCCGACGGGCGCATGCGCCGGAGCTCCGCGGCGCCGATCAGGCCTCTCGTCCGTTCGCCGAGCACGAGGTGGATCGAGACGAAATCGCTGCTCTCGAGCAGCTCCTCCTTCGAGGCCGCCAGATGCACGCCGGCGGCCTCGGTCCGCTCCCGGGTCAGGTTCTGGCTCCAGGCCGCCACCTCCATGCCGAAGGCGATCCCGACGCGTGCCACCCGGCTGCCGATCTTCCCGAGCCCCAGGAGGCCGAGCCGGCTGCCCTGCAGGTTCATCCCGACCGTGCTCTGCCAGGGACCCTTGCCGCGGAACGCGACGTTCTCCGGCACGAGGCTCCGCGCGAGACCCAGGATCAGAGCCCAGGTGAGCTCCACAGGAGGCTCGGACCGGCTCGCCGTGCCGCAGACGACCACTCCGTGCGCCGCCGCGGCGGCAAGGTCGATCGACGCGTTCCGCATCCCCGTGGTGACGAGCAGCCTCAGCTCGGGCAGACGCGCGAAGAGCGACGCGCGGAACGGCGTACGTTCGCGCATGATCACGACGATCTGGCAATCACCGATCGCAGCGACGAGGTCCTCCTCGCTCGCGAAATGCTCATGGAACGGCCGGACCTCCACCGCATCGGAGATCGAGGGCCAGTCGGCCTGGCTCAGCGCGGCATGCTGGTAGTCGTCCAGGATGGCACAGCGTAGCTTTGTCATGCGCAGGGCTCCGTCAAAAGACAGCCAGCGAGGCGGCGGATTCCCTCGGCAAAACGATCCGGCTCGGGAAGGAGAGAGAGAACGAGGAAGTCGTCCGTCGCGAAGTCGAAGAAGTAGCCGGGATGGACGAGGACTCCGGCGCGCTCCAACAGCTCAAGGACCAGATCTTCATCGGAGACCGGGCGGGAGAACCGGACCGCGGCCGACCACCCTCCCTCGGGCTCGAGCAGCTCGACACCTGGATGGCCGGCCAGCTCCGCGCGGAGCACGGTGAGGTTGCCCCGCAGCCGTTCGAGGATCGCTGCACGGATGCGCGGAGCGAGGCCCAACACCCCCGGGAGGGCCCGCTGGACCGGAGTCGCCACCGAGAGATAGCTGTCAGCCACCATTTCCAGGGCGGCCAAGGTCCGGCGGCGGAGGCCGGGAGGGCCGCCGGCGCGGATCCAGCCCAGCTTCCACGAGGGCAGGCCGGCGCTCTTGGAAAGCCCGCCGAGCGAAAACGAGAGGGCCTCGCCGGACGCCGCAGCCGCCGGACCGGCACGGCCCGACACGGCCCCGAGGACGTAGTCGGCGAAGACCTCGTCCGAGATCAGCGGCAGGCCGCGCGCGGCGCAAAGGGTGGCAAGAGCTGCCTGCTCCGCAGCCGAAAGGAAAGCGCCGGTCGGATTCCCCGGATGGACCACGGCAAGGAGCCGCGTCCGCGGCGTCAAGGCGAGCTCGACCGTCTCCGGATCGATGGGCCAACCCGGCCGCCGGTGGAAATGGCGCAGGACGAGCGAGTCCAAAGCGGCGAGGCTGTCGAGCAGCGGATACGACGGCGCGGCAGTCAGCACCTCGTCTCCCGGGTCGCCGAAAAGCTTGAACAAATAGGAGTAGGACTCGCTCGTCGAGGCGGTCAGGACGAGGTCGTCCGGCGACACCGGATCGTCCGGCCGGGAGAGGGCGGCGGCAACAGCCTCGCGTGCCTCCAGGATCCCCCGGGGGTGCGGGTCATGGGCCGAGGCCGCGCCACGGCGCAGGAGCTCGGCCAGCTCGTCTTCCGGATAGGCAAGCCCGACCCGCGTCGGGTTCGTCTCCGTGAGGTCGATCGTCGGCAGGCCGCTGGCCGATCGCTCCGCTACTGCCTGCGTCAGGCGGTTCAACGGATGTTCCCAGGCAAAGCGTCTCGACAGGCGCGGATCGATCGCAGGCACGGAAGGGAGTCTACACAGGCTCGGCCAGGCGGCTCAGGCTACGACGTGCTCAGGTAGGCATACACCGTTGCATCCGCCGATTTCGACGTCGAGTTGTACAGGAGCACTCTGTATCGCGGGAAGCCGAGCCGGAGCGTCACCGATTCCGAGCTGAAATACCCTCCCTGCGCCGGGCTCACAGTCGCCTCCGCGCGCAGGCCGAGCTGCAAGACGCCATTCCGGAGCGCCGTGGTGACTTCCGAGACATCGGGCACCAGGACAACGCCCACGGCTCCAGCCTGGGCGCTCCCCTGTAGACTGCCGGACAGACTCAATGTGACGTGCGTGAAGCCGGAGGCCTCGAGAGTCCCCGCCTCCGTCAGGTGGCTTACGTCCGACAAGTCGATGGGAGCAGCGACCGCCTTCCTGGTTTCGAACCGCGTCTGGTCCTTCACCACGACCCGCTGGACCTCGGGGAAGTTCGTCACGGCAACTTGATCCGGGCCGTCCGCGACCACCGGCGGCTGCGACATCACCAGGGCGCCAAGGATTGCGGCGATCGCGGCGACAAGAAAATACCTGCGCATGTTCCATCCTCCCTGAGCCCCTTATACGCCCGAAACGCCCTTTTCGTTTGCGTAGCCTCCTTTTACTCCAGACGCCGCTCCCTCTTTGCCTCGTCCACGCTTCTGAAGTCCGGCACGGGCAGCGCGATCTGCCGCGAGGCGATGTCCTTGCCTGCGAAGTAATCGGCGATCGCCGCCTGCACCTCTTCGTTCGGCTCGAGGTCCTCATGGCCCGCATTCGGCACGATGAGGTGCGTAGAGCGCGGCATACCCCAGCGCACCTGCTCCGCCTGATACGGCGGCGTGTTGCTGTCCAGCGTCCCGGAGATGAACAGCACGGGAACGTTCGAGACGAACGGCTTACGGACATCGTCGCCCAGATCGATGCCGGGGAGCACATCACAAACCGCAGGATAGGGTCCATTCAGCGCGTTGCCCAGAATCGAGAGCTGCGCCTGACGGTCGATTTCGCGATCACGGCTCGCAGTTGCGCCGGCCGAGCAGCGCATTCCATACGCCATGAGGTTCGGCCCAGAGACCTGGTTGTATCGCTTGTCCACGAACCAGGCGAGGATCGACGGGTCGCCGCGCTCGATGGTCAAGAGCAGCGCCGGGAAGACGGGAAAGTCGTTGCCATCGCCGATGTCCGCCACCAGGATGCGCTGCAGCGCCTGTGGCCCAATGCGGACCTGAACCTTCTCCTGGCGCGAGCGATCGGTAATCGTCACCGCCATCGGCTCCCGCTCCAGCTTCGCCAGGACGCGGCGGAGCAGCGCGGTCATGTCGGGGACTTCCGCACCGATGGACTGGTCCTCGCGTGCGAGCATGGAAAGCTTCGCCAGTTGAGTGTCCAGCACAAAAGGCAGCTTGCGCATCTCGGCCGGGCCCGCGGTGCCGAGGAGAGCGGCGCGCTCCACCGTATCGCCGTACGCACGGATCACCGCAAGCGCGAGATGGGTACCGTAGCTGTGGCCCATCAGGCTGATCCTCGCTGCTCCGAGAGCACGGCGGAGGTCGTCGACATCCGCAGCGCTTTCGGCGACCGTGAAACCGGCAACGTCCACGCCTTTCGCCTTCCACTCCTCGACGCACGCACGCGTTTCGGCGAGGATGCGAGGCATCATCTCGGAGGAAGGAGCGAAGCGCGCCTGCGGCTCGAGAGGTTTCGCGGCACAAACCGGCCGCGGCGAAGACATGCCGATGCCGCGCTGGTCGAGGAGAATCACATCGGCCGTTTTCGCGAGGCGCGCGAGCGAAGGCAACGCGTAGGGATTGCGCGCGGCGTAGTCGAGACGGAGAGCGCGAACGTAATCGCCGACCGTCATGCCGAAGCGGCGTGGATAGGCGCGGAGAGGTGGAAGGTGGGGCGATGGGAGAGGGGGCCAGGGGGTGAGGCTCCTATAATCCCGCCATGCTCCCCCGTCATCTGCGCTTCCTGGCCCCGCTGGCCGTCGCTCTGGTTCTCGTTGCCTGCTTCGAGCCGCCGGTCACCGAAACGCTGCGGTCCGGTTCCTGCCCAACGGCGCGGTGCTCCTGACCAGCACGGTCGAGATCACGGCGCGGGAGACGGAGAAAAACCCGGCCCTGGAGCGGCGGATCGCCCAGACCCGGCAGGCCGTGCTGGAGGGTTGGGACCCCTGGAGCCAGCGCTTCGCCACCATGGAGCCCGCGGCCGAGCGGTTCTCCTGGGAAAAGCGCCTGGGCGAGCTGCACAAGGGGACCCGCTCCGCCCTGGTGGAGCCCGAGAGCCTCCGGCGCTTCTTCAACGACACCTCCTTGAACGTCACCTACGAGATCCGCGGCGACATCGCCGAGCTGGTCCTGACGCCCGGATCGCCGTCCCGAGCCTCGCGGCGGCAACGGCAGGACATGCAGCGCACCCTGGACGAATGGACCGGCCGCGTATCCGACTACCTGGCCGCGGGAGAGGACCTCTACCGCTACCTCGACGACCGGCCCGACCGGGCCCGCGAGTGCTTCGGCGCCCTCTTCAAGGACCTGTTGCCGGACGACGAGCGGGAGAGCCTCGGCGACCGTTCGATCAGGAGCAGGAGCGGGTGAACAGACTGAAAGACGCCATGGAGAAGGTCTGGGACGTCCTCCTGGTCCCCAAGGGCTCGGACCACTCGCCGGACGAGATCTCGCACCTCGTCTACGACCCCTTCCCCGCCACGCTGACCATCCGCCTCCCGGACGCTCCGCTGGAGTCGCCGGAGGACTTCGAGGTGAGCAAAGACAAGGAAGGAGAGCTGACCGCCGTCGGCCCCGGCCTCTGGCAGGCTCTGCGCTCCCTGCAAGGCCGCTGGCTCTCGCCGGACCCCGTCCTTATTTATGTAGCCCACGGCGGCCAGAGCGCGAAGGAGCCTTTCGACCTGGAGGGTTTCCTTGCCCTGGGGCGCCGGGCTTCCGAGGCGCCCTCGGACCGGGAAGTGAGGCTGGCCATCGAGGAGCACCTGCGCGTGGAGCCGATGTACCGGGTCACCTTCCGGGTGAAGCCGCCGGCCGACGGGGAGGATCAGGACTTCGAGAGCTTTGACTGGGAAGGATAGAGAAGCCCCGCCCCTCCTCGGTCGAAGGGGATAGCAGCTCGATGATGACGTCCGGAAGCCGGCCGCCCTCCTCCCACGACACCCATGCCTTGCGCAGATGACGGTCGACGCCGCCCACCCAGAAGACGTCCGGGCCGCGGAAGTAGCGCCGCCCCTTCTTGACGGCCCAGGCCTGCTCCACCGAGTAGTACACGAACATGTCCCCGCTGACGTAAAAGTCGGTCCTCCCCTGCTCTGCCATGGCCTGGCAGATCACTTCTATGAGGAAGGGGAACTGCGTGGCGTGCCACTCGGTCTCCAAGGGTATCCCGTCGCTGTAGACGAGCTCGAAGGGCAGAGGCGCAAGCGCCGCAACGGCTGGCTGGCTCATGGCGTGCTCCCGTTCGGAGTCGTTCCTGCAGAGAATCCTATCGTGCATCGCCAGCAAAAGGAAGGAGAAAGCGAGCCTCCCATTCCCTCTTGCCGACGACCACAGGATAGCACGGCCCTCCGCGGAACCAAGTGAAGCCGGGGGAGGACGAGAGGAGCTGCGCAGGCGCTCTGCCCAAAGACTACGCGCGGCTCGTCGGCCAGCACATCGACCGGCTCGCACAGGAGCCGCGCCCATCCGACTCCAAGAAGCTCCGAGGCACTCGCGCATCATCAGGACTTGCCAAGCCACCTGCCGAAGCTGCTCCTCGGCCTCGAGCTCCTGTTGGGTCATCCGAGCCCTCCTTCCCAAGCTCGTATCGTAAGCGCTCGGATGGCTCTGCAACTCTGCCTTGACTCTGTATATAACCATCGTATGCTAGGTGAGGAGGTGCCATGGGTGACGGGGCCGAGGCCACGGAATTCGAGTGGGATGGCGGCAGAGCGCAGGAGTTTGAAGCCGATCCCGAAGTTGAGACGGAGGACGAAGAGCGGGAGTTCTGGGCGACCCACGATTCGACTGAGCATGTCGACTGGAGCCGCGCCAGGCCCGTTGTCTTCTCCCGGCTCAAGCCGTCAACCCGGACGATCTCTCTGCGCCTTCCGGAGTCGCTGCTCGAGAGCTTGAAGATGCTTGCCAACAAACGGGATGTCCCTTACCAGTCTCTCCTGAAGATCTTTCTTGCAGAACGAATCGAGGAGGAGCTGCGACACCGCCGCTGAGCCTGAGCGCGAGGTCTTCGGAGGCCGCCGGAGTCCCTCGGATGGCCAGGTGTGCCGAGGAAACGCCTGGCACCTCTGGGGCGCCTATCGGGAGCTTCAGCGATTCGAAGCTGGCGGCCGTTTCTCGCGCACTCGCCGGTGTCTGGCGATGAGGTCCCGAACGAGTGGTACCAACTCGGTTGGAACCTCCATGAGCGTCCCGGTCTGGCTGGACAGGGCGGCCTCATGCTCGACGGCGGCCTCCTCGTCCGTCTGGCTCTCGTAGTATTGAGTCAGCTCCCGGATGCGCTGTTCATCCCAGCCAGCGGGAAAGTCATTGGTCTTCATCGATGCCTCCTACGTCGCCGGTAGGCAGCCAAGGCCTTACCAGCCAGATCAACCTCTTGCTCCGTCACGCCATGCCTGTAGATGTGGGGCTCCCCTGTTTCCGTATCCAGGTAGAGCCGTCTCCAACCTTCTCGTCGAGCGCATGCGATTCCTCGGAGAGGCCCGTGCCGTGACTGTCTATCGGGTCAAGCATCGGCGCGAGGTCCTAGCGCTGATACATACAACCATACGGGCGCTCTCGAACCCGACGTTCTGGGCTTCACCTGGCCTCATACCCTCGAGCACGAGCCGGCCTCAGATTCCGGAAGCACTGGACTTTCTCCGAGGGCGGGTGTCAGGAGCTTCGAGGTGAGCAAAGAAAGGAAGGAGAGCTCACCGCCGCCGGCCCCGGCCTCTGGCAGGCCCTGCGCTCCCTCGAAGGGCGCTGGCTCTCGCCGGACCCTGTCCTTATCTATGTGGAACACGGCGGCCAGAGTGCGAAGGAGCCATTCGACCTGGAAGGTTTTCTCGCCCTCGGGCGTCGGGCCTCCGAGGCGCCCTCGGCTCGGGAGGTCAAGCTGGTCGTCGTGGAGCGCCTCCGGGTTGAACCGCTCTATCGGGTGACTTGGCAGGTGAAGCTTCCGGCCGACGGGGAGGACGAGAAGGGTTTCGAGGCCTTCGAGTGGGAGGAGTAGCGGCTCAGATTCTGTAGTGCCTGGATCAAAATCTGTAGATGAAAGCGTCACCGGGGGCCCCGTCTCCCTACGAGAATGGCCCCAGGACGGGCATGGCACCTGCTTTGCTCCAGGCGACGGCAGCAGTACTCCGAGAGAGCGAGCTCCACGACGTGAACGCACACTGTCCGGGAGGATGCAATGAAACGCGTAATGACTTTTGCCGTCGCCTCGGTAGCACTCGTCCTGCTTTGTCTCCTCGGGTTGGCCGCTTGCACCACACCTGACAAACCGAACCCGGAGCCGCTCACCATCGGAGTCGTCACCTGGGTCGGCTCTGGTCCATTCTTCCTCGCCCGCGACAAGGGCCTGTTCGATGGTCTCCAGGTCGACATCCAGATCCTCGACGATGCTGCGGGGCGCCGGGCCGCCCTTGCTCAGGGCTCGATTCAGGCGATGGCAGCGACCGTGGACGATTTCGCCAATGCCGCCGCCGCCGGCCTTCCGGCGATCGCCATTCTGAAGACCGACGATTCCTTCGGGGGAGATGGGATCATCGCCGCCAAGGACATCAAGACCGTTGCCGACCTCAAGGGCAGGTCGGTGGCCTTTCCCCAGGGCATGCCTTCCCATTTCCTCCTCCTCGACGCCCTGGAAAAGAACGGGCTCAAGAGCGGCGACCTCCAAGTCAACTACATGGAAGCGGGGGAGGCCGGAGCCGCTTTCGTGGCCGGAAAAGTGGACGCGGCCGTCACCTGGGAGCCCTGGCTCAGCAAGGCGGCGGAGAGGGAGGGAGGGCACGTGCTGCTCACGACCAAGGAGATGGCTCCCGGTCTGATCTCCGACATCGTGGTGGCGAACAAGAGGGCCCTCCAGACCCGCCGTGAAGACTTCAAGAAATTCATCCGTGGGTGGTTTGCCGCTCTCGACTATATGAAAGAGCATCCTGACGAGTCCAACAAGTTGATGGCAAAGAACCTGAACCTTCCTCTTGCCGACTGGAACGCCATCCTCGGCGGCATTCGCTTGGCGGACTATCCGGAGAATACGAAGTACTTCGGGGTAGGAGGTTCTCCGAGTGAATTTGCGCGCGTGTTCACCGCGGCCGGCAAGGTCTGGACAACCGAAGGACTGGTGAAGACTGCCGTAGCCCCGGAGGAGTTCGTGGACACGAGCCTCTTGGCGGAGAGCCAGAAACCTCAGTGATCCAGAGCTCGCATCTCGCCTAGGGAGGAGAGCCGATGGGATTGCGGAGAAAATCGCAGGAAGTCTTGATCGTCGACGACGACCGGACCCTCGACCTCGAGAGCCTTTTCGAGAAGGCCGGCCTGCGCCCCGTTCGCGTCTATGACTGCGAGTCCGCTCTCGACTATCTGCTAGCGGCCACCGAAAAGGGCCGCCCGGCTCCGCTGGCGGCGGTCGTCGACATGGCCCTCCCCGTCGACCGGTCCGATCCCACCCCGACGCCCCTGGCAGGGTTGGGCCTCATGGAGGAGATCAGGAAGATCTGCCCCTCCACGAAGTCCGTTCCGATCACGGGGCATGGGTGGGGAATGAACGGGAACACTTACGACGTGCTGGAGCGCTCCGGCGAGATCGGCATGGCGGGATGGATTACCAAGCCCGCCTCCAAGGAGAAGGTGGAACGCCTCGTCCGCTGCCTTCAGCCCCGGTCCTTTGGACCGTCGACCTTCGAGTTTAGACACCGGCTCTCCCGCGGAAGAAGGGTCCCTGCTGGGTACACTGGCCTTCGCTCTCCCCCTGTTCCTCTGGTGGGCTCTGACCGAATTTGGGATGATCAACCAGATCTTCCTGCCTTCTCCACAGGACGTCTTATACGTCCTGGCAGACCTCCTCACCGAACCGAGGTTCTGGAGCGATATCGGTGCCAGCATCTTCCGAGTCATGACCGCGTTCGCGCTGGCGTCAGCCGTCGCCATTCCCCTGGGAATCCTCATGGGAAGCTTCGGACCCATCGAGGCTTTCGTGAACCCTTTTTGTGCCTTCCTTCGCTACATGCCGGCGTCGGCTTTCATTCCCCTCATCATCCTCTGGCTTGGGATCGGCCACTCGCAAAAAATCGCCATCATCTTCCTGGGCGTGTTCTTCTATCTGCTCGTCCTCATTGCCGCCTGCGCCGCGGAGGTACGCAGCGAGCTCATCGAGACGGCATACACACTCGGGGCAACCCGCAGGCAGGTGCTCTTCCGAGTGGTCACGCCGGCGGCGCTCCCCGGGATTCTCGAAAGTCTGCGCGCCATGATCGGCGCCGCTTGGACCTATCTTATTGCCGCGGAACTCGTGGCGGCCCAGGTCGGGATCGGGTTCCGCATCATCGAGGCGCAGAGATTCCTTCAGACAGGCGTGGTGATCGCGGGTATCCTTGTCATCGGGATCATAGGTGTGCTCACCGATCTCGGCTTCCGAATCCTGACCCGGCTCGTCTCGCCGTGGAAGGAATGAGCCATCCCTTGAACATCCACGAAGAGATCAAAATCAAGGTCGACCAACGTCACTAAGACGTACGTCAGACCCAACGGCCAGTCGGTCGCCGCCGTGGAGAACGCCGATTTCGTCGTCCGGGAAGGTGAGTTCCTCGTCATCCTTGGCCCTTCCGGCTGCGGCAAGAGCACGCTCCTTCGCATCGTAGCTGGGCTCGAGGAACTCGACGAGCGGCAACGTCTACATCGACGCCATCCGGGTCGACGCTCCAGGGCGCGATCGCGGCATGGTCTTTCAATCCTACACTTCGTTCCCCTGGCTCACCGTCGAGAAGAACATTGAATTCGGTCTGCGCCTCCGGGAAGAGCCCGAGGAAAAGCGCAGAGAGACCGTGGAGCGCTATCTTCGCGCCACAGGCCTCCTCGCCTTTCGAACAAGTACCCCAAAGAGCTCTCCGGGGGGATGAAGCAGCGCGTCGCCATTGCCAGGACCATGGCTAACCAACCGGAAGTCCTTCTCATGGATGAGCCTTTCGGCGCCCTCGACGCGGACACGTGCTGGCGCATGCAGGAGCTCCTGTTGAACGTCTGGAGCGAGAATGCGCGTCACGGTGATCTTCGTGACACACGACATCGAGGAAGCGCTCTTCCTCGCCGACCGGATCTACGTCTCCACCGCCCGTCCAAGCCGCCTCAAGAACCAAATCATCGTGCCATTCGGCCGCCCGAGGAAGCTCGCCTCCAAGACTCTCCCCGAGTTCGTCAAGCTGGAGATCGAGATCGCCGGGATGATCCGTGATGCAGGACAGGGA
Organism: uncultured Holophagales bacterium; assembly: GCA_963842525.1. Lineage (GTDB taxonomy): Bacteria > Acidobacteriota > Thermoanaerobaculia > Multivoradales > UBA5704 > UBA5704. The sequence goes on along the minus strand of CAWJGT010000001.1, from coordinate 418,751 downwards.
GAGAGAACCGAGCCATGATCGACAAGGAGATCTTCGGCAAGGGAGAGGCGACCCTCATCGACCGCAAGGCGGAGTCTTTTCCGTATCTCACCGAGGCTCCCGAGAGCCCGTCCGAGTCGTTTCAGCAGTACCACGACGCCTTCCTGCGGGAACACTTCTACGTCCTGCGCAAGATCTTCCACACCTTCGCCTTCGATATGAAGGAATTTGCCATCGACTTCCACGAGGTCCAGCTCGACCGCTTCCTGCGTGCGCTCACCTGGCTGACCTACGTGCAGACGATCGTGTACGAGATGGACATCAACGTCGAGCAGGAGAGCCTCGGCCCCACTCCTGCGAATGGACCGGACCTCGACCGGGTGGGCCAGAGGATCATCAGCTTTCTGGAGGACCACGATCTCCTCGACCCTGAGATCCACCGTTGCGTGAGCCAGGTCGTCACCTACCTGCAAAAGGAGCGGCGGGAGTCTCCGGGGCAAGGACAGTATTCCAAGGAAGAGATCCTCTCGATCCTGGGGCTCAAATCGGCCGACCTCGAATGCTGCGCCGGCTGCTCCTGCGTCTCTTCGAGATCCCGGGATATCGACAAGAGATGGCCGTGTTCAAGCGGATCGATCAGGTACGAGAGGTCTTCGACGACATCCGGGATTATTACGAGGACGTCGAGATCGCCAATTTCAACACCGTCATCTTCCTGCAGAAGATCGGCGGCGATATGAACCGCGGGTCCGAGATCCTGAAGGGCTATCTGGAGGACGAGATGGGCTACATCGCGGGCCTCATCAGGGACTTCGATCCGCAGCGTCAGGTGAAGTTCCAGGTGATCTTCGATCGTCTTCAGGAGGAGCAGAAATATTTCCTCGTCGAGTTGGGACTGGCTCCCCCGTGGTTGACAAGCGCGTAAACCGCGATCTCCTCGGGCGGGTCCGCAGGCTGGTTGCGACAGCCGTCCGGCTGGAGCCCAAGTCGGCATCCCCGGATTTTCAGCAGCTCGAGACGTTCTCGATTCTTCCAACCCGTTTCCGAGGAGAAGTGACTCAGCGGGAAGTCGGCGGCGCTCCCTACGTGGGGCTGCTCGCCGGTTTCGGCCGACCGACACCTGCACGCACTGCGGGCTCATCAAGGATGGCCTGTGGGACCGCAAGCTGAGCTGGGGGGTGGCCCTCGCGAGCTTTCGGACCCAGCTCCGACCGCGTGGCTCGGAGCGAGTGTCCGGTCCTCTGCCTGTACGTGGCGGGATCGTTCTTCGACGATCAGGAGCTTGGATGCCGGGGTGCGGTCCCAGGTCCTTCAGGAGATCGCCCGGTGTGGGGTCGTCCAGCGGTTGGTGGTGGAGTGCCGCCCCGAGCTGATCCGGCTGGATGCGATCCGGTCCGCCCGGGAGGATCTCGGCTCGATCGAGCTCGTAGTTGGGCTGGGCTTCGATTCGGTCGACGCCAATGTCAGGGCCCTCTGTCTGAACAAGCTCGACGCCGCAGCCGACCTATCGCATTTTTCTTGTCATCCTCGAAACGGGCGCCCGGGCTCGACCTACATCGTCTTGAAGCCTCCTTTTCTGGACGAGCGGACCGCCGTGCAGGAGGCGATCGATACCGGTCGATTCGCATTCAGTTGCGGAACGGACGCCGTATCTGTCGAGCCGCTGACGGTCCAGGAGGGTACGCTGGCCCATCTCCTCTGGAGGCAGAACCTCCACCAGCCACCACGGTTGTGGAGCCTGATCGAAGTCCTGCGATCTCTCCAGCCGTCCGGCGAGGTGCTCGCCGGGGGCAGCGTCGTCTATCCGCGATCCACCAAAGAGCCGAGCAACTGTGAACGATGCACTCCGGCCGCCCTGGAGGTCATCCAGAATTTCAACCTGACACAGGACGCGCGGGTCCTGGACGGATTGACGTGCGAGTGTCTGGCGGAATGGAAGCAGCTCCTGTCAGCTCCGGCCCGTCCCGTCGAATCCCAGGTCGAGGCCGCGGTGGAAGAGCTGGAAAGGTTAGGAATTTTGGAACTCGCCTCGTAGCTGCTCAGGCTCCCGGCTCCCGGCCGTTCCCAGGAGCGGCGGCGTCTTCGCTCGGAAGACTCTGGACCCATTTCATATAGTCGAGCCACTGGCGGGAATAACCCTTCTGCTCCTGGTACCGGACGAGAGCAGATTCGCTCAGGCCGAAGAGGAAGGCGCGGAGCCGCCGTCTCAGGAAGGAGGCGGAGCCGAAGTCCGGCAAGCTCCTCGCCGCACGCTCTTCGTCGAAACCGGCGGCGATCAATGCTTCCGAGACCTCGTCCATCGAGCGCCTGTACTTGTTCAGCGTGTTGGGGGAGATTCCGAGCGCCTTGCACGCGGCCTCCGACCTCCCATTGCACTGTCGATACACCTCCTGGGTGATCAGCATGTTGGCCACACCCAGGCTGAGGAGAGGATCTGTGACGATCTCCCGCGCGAGATCGGAGAGAGTGGATCGCCGGTCCTGCCGCCCATCGCGAGAGGCAACCTTTGGGGGCAGGTCTTCGGCCGAGATCATCGAGCGGCCACATTTCGAAAATGCATAGCTCACAGCGTTCTGGAGCTTCGCGCACATTGCCCGGCCAGTGGTATCCGGAGAGCTTCGCGAGAGCGCCGTCGGCCAACCGGCATTCGCACGAATGCCTCTCGTTGAGGAGCTCGAGATAGTAGCGCGCGATCAACGGGATGTCGTCCCGGCGCTCGCGCAGGGGAGGAATGCGGATCACAATTCCCTCGAGGCGGTAGTACAGGTCCTCGCGGAAACGTCCCTGCCGGATCATGTTTTCCAGATCCTGGTTGGTCGCCGCCACGACGCGGGCGTCGACCTTGATCGTCTCCGTGCCTCCGAGACGTTCGAGCTCCTGCTCCTGCAGCACCCTGAGCAGCTTCGCCTGAGCCGGTGGGCTCAGATCGCCGACCTCGTCGAGGAAGATCGTCCCGCCGTCGGCGAGCTCGAACTTCCCGGTCCTCCGCCCGTCAGCACCCGAGAAGGCGCCCCTCTCGTGCCCGAAGAGCTCGCTTTCGATCAACGAATCCGGGATTGCGGCGCAGTTGACCGAGAGGAAGCGCCTCCTCCCGCTCGCCTGGTGGATCGCCCGGGCCACGAGCTCCTTGCCCGTACCGGTCTCGCCATTGATCAGCACGGGAGTGTCGCTCGGCCCCTCCATGGCGATCCGTCCGATCACCTCGTCCTGCATGACCTTGTCGCCGCTGACGATGTAGCGGACCTCTCCTCCGCCGAAGCTCACGGCATAGCGCTTGAGGAGGGCATCCTTCCCCTCCCCGTCTTCCGGCTCGTGCTGCCGGATCGCCCTCTCGACGACCGCCAGCACCTCGTTCCGCGTCACGGGCTTCGAGATGTACTCCCAGATGCCGATCGTCCTCGCCTCGTCGAGGATCCCGACGCTTCGAGGCGGCCTCCGTCCCCCATCCTTTTCCTGTAATCGGGACGAGGAAGATGCCCGGCCGCAATTGCTTGAGCTCCTGCATGAGCAGGAGGCCGGCCCGGGGGTCCATCTCCTTGGAGCCCCGATGGATCGGCAGCACGATGTCGACGAAGGCGAAGCACGCCTCCCCGTCTCCAGCTTCCAGACGCTGAATCATTTCGTCGATCGCGCTCTCGCAATCGAAACAGCGCACCACTTCGAAGCGCTCGGGATCGAAGAAGGTCTCCAGACGGACGGCGGGATCGTCGTCCACGACGAGGACCAGCGGCTTGGCGGGCGAATTCGCTTTCACGGCTTGGCTTCGACTTCGACGAGGCCCACCGTGAGACCGTTCCGTTGGAGATGCTTCATCAGGCGAGGACAGAATGGGTACCGGTTCCACGGCCAGAAGCCAGGGCTCTGTTTCTTGAGCTCCTCCATCAGCGTTTTTCCTTCCGTACCCAGGCGGCTCGCCTGCTGGAGCGCCTCGTCAATCCTCTCGAGCTCCTGGTAGAACTGATCCAGTGCCTCGTCCTCGCCCATCGAGGACTCCTGATCTCCGCGGTGTACGAGGAGTCTGCGAGCAGATCTCGTGAAGACGGCCTGGAGACCACGCGGTCGCCTCCTCATCCTCGGCGTCCGTCGTCAGGATATGGTCCAGGATTTCCTGGACCGCTGTCTGCACGAACTGGCTTGGCAGAGCGGAGCGGACGACCTTCGCGGTAATCATACCTCCTCCCACGGCCCGGAAAAGGCCATCCAGGAAGATGGAGAGGTCCTTGAAGTGTCTCTTGTAGTCCAAGTCCTTGATGAGCTTCAGCGCCAAGGGGTGAAACCGGACGGTTTTGTCCTGCTGATCCGTACGTTGGCGCCGGTAGTATTCTGCATAGACCTCAATGTCCTCGCGCCGCTTCCCGGAAAGCCCAGGAACATCCAGGAGGACGAAGTCATCAAAACCGGCCAGGCAGAACAGGTCGAGGAGCCTTTCTGTTCCATCCCCCTTGCCCTTGTAAAGGGTCAGGACAACGCGGTCTCCGCCGAGACGGACTCTGGAGGAGCTCCCAAGCTCGTCGCAAAACTGCGCGAGCTTGGCCTTGTCGAGAACGTGGAGGTTTCTGATGAAGAAGTATGTAGGCGGCCGCTGACCCTGCGGGTCATCGAGGTGTCTCTCACTCTCCCTAAGCAGATCGATGGGAGATGCTCCACCCTCGCAGTTGAACATGCGGTACTGGTACCTGGGAGCCTGCTCTGGTCCAGTGCCGTTCCGCGTGATCTCCCGGAAGAGCAGCCAAGCCAGTTGCTCGAATTCGACACCGGGCTCACCGAGGAACAGGACCGAGGCCGCCTCGCGAGCCACCCTGCCAAGGATGCGGTTGCGCAGACTTCGCATCGACGAAGACCTGAAGGCCAGGGGAAGGCGCCTCATCTGCCCCCGTTCTTCGACCGGAGAAGCGATGACGTCGCAGTAATCCAGGCTGATGATCGGTGTCTTGTGTTTGGCGCAAAGGATCCCTCTCGGCAATCTCCTTGACTGTCTCCTGGTCGTTGAAGTCGTCCTTGGACCGGAAGTCCATCTGATCAGGGATGACGACCTCGTCGATATCAGAACGACCGGCCCCGGACACCAGCAGATGCAAAACGTTCCACTCCCGCAGCGCCCGGCAGACATCCCTGCCGTTCTCGGTCGCGGGCGCCTGATTCGGCTCCTCACGCCGTTCCGTTGCCGGCAGCTTAAGGTCGACGAGCGCATAGACGAGATCGCCTTTCCGGCTGTCGGCCTCCAGCATCTTGAGAATGGCCTGGAACTTCTCCAAAGAACCCGCTGGGAGGAGCTTCAAATCCTTCTCTTCCGGTGCGCGCTCCGTCAGAGCCCTCCTGAGCTTGCCAATGCAGAGCTGCCGAAAGTTTTTGTCATCATCGATCACCAGGACGAGCTTGCCTTCCGGAAGCCCTGGGGTCACTTCGTACTCATGCGGGTCACTCATTGTCCTCCCCTTCCTGCAGAAAATCACACTCGAGAGCCTCGACATACTCTTCGAGCTCCCCTCAGATCCTTGCGGGTCATGTCGATGACCCCTTCCATCCGCTCCGCAAGGAGCGCACACCAGAAGCGAAGGAGCAACAGCCGGCTTTCCTGACTGCCCAGCCCTGACGCTTTCAGAGCCTCGAGCCGCGCTTGTCCCAGATCGAAGGACTCCGCCCATTCCTCAGGGCTGTCCTGAATGGATGCCCAGAGCTCCCAGTACAGATCTTCGGCGAAAGAGTCCCAGGAAGGGCCGTTTGTGGTCCCCTTGACGGCGGAGCGGAAGAGCGGTTCCTTCGAAAGCTGATCCAGCCTCATGTCCTTCGCCATCTGCAACCGCGTCTTGTGATGCGTCACCACGTGCACCGGTGCCCCCGACACGAGCCCGAGGCCAAGCAGCCGGTGCCGGAAGCTATTCCTCCGCCACGCACGGTCCAGGCGCCGTAGCGCCGTCGCCTCCTCCAAATCCGCCGAGAACCAGTCCACGACATGGGACCACAGTAGACTGCGGACCGAGCTGAAATCGCCGAGACGCGCTTCACCGAGCAACACCATCCGGGGGTCGGCTCCCAGGAGCCGGTCGAGCGGCTCGACAAGACGCCGCAGTGGATCGAGACTCCCTGCATGCCCAGAGTCGACGGCGACGACGAGGAGAACTTTCGGCGACTTCCCCTGTGCCGGGAATGTTTCGGAAAGGAGCTGGCGCCCCTCCATGAGGCCAGGAGCTGTCTGGACCGCGTAGCGACGGCCTCTGTACGCTTCCGCGAGGCCAGATGCGGCCTCTCCAATAAAGAACGCGTGCTCGCGTACTTCGTCCATGCCTTCTCCTCGGATACGTTGCAACGCCGCGCGCTTGCGCTCGTCAGGGCTCGCGGTCATGACGACTCCATCCATGGGTTGCTCCCTGGCGGCTCATTGCAGCCTCCTCAGAAGAGCAATGACCTCTTTCTCGAAATCATTGACCGGCTTCGGGATCAGGGGGCATTCAATATACCTCATCTTTTCCGGATCAAGAGTTCCCGTCAGGGCGAAGACCGGAATCCCCATCTCCTCGTAGAGCCAATCCAACAAGCGGAGACCGTTCTCGGGATTGTCCCGGGTCTCCTCAGGATCGAGAGATGCGATATCGCGGGGAAGCCCCATATCGACCAGAGCGGCGTCGAACGTTAGTTCCTCAACCAGCCTCTTGGCAGTCGCTACATCCCCGGCCACCTGGGACTCGAATCCATGCCTCGCAAGCTCCCTTTTGTACCGCAGGGCTACGTCGTTCCCATCCTCGACGATCAGTACTCGCACAGCACTCTCCTTTCCGGTCGACTTAGTGCGGCGCAGGCGGCACTCTCAGGGTAATCGATGTATACCGGTCCGCGGTCTTTCCGAAGGATAGATCGACCCCGAGATGCCGGGACAAACGGTCCTGCATCGCCACGAACCAGCTTCCCACAGCACCCGACGGACCCATCCTGCTGGGAGCATTGTGGTTGCGTTCAAACTGATCTTTCTGATGCTCCTCCGGAGCATAGTCCCTGGTGAAACCTGAGCGGGTGTTGTCGTGGAGCTCGACAACAACTCCTCCATCGTCCGCCGGCAAGATCCGGATCGAAACTTGATAGAGAGCGGGTTCTTTTTTCTTCTGCCGCAGGTTCTGGTGCCTCTGCAAAAAGATCTGGAGCAGGATAGGCATCAGCTCTTCGCGCCAGATGTAGCTGCCGTCGTAGAGCGTCACCTGCCGGGCGGGTGCGAGCCGCTCCGGTGGGCTCCATTCGATGGAGTCTCCGCCAGCGACGCGCTGGACCGCTTCGCGCCAGCGTTCGATGTTCTCGACGAGCTCGTCCGAGCTGACTTCCACGGACTCGACCCGAAGCCGTTCGAACCGTCAGCCAAAGGGCGGTGCCGCGGATCTGCTCGCTCGAGTCGACCTTCTGCTCGCCGTCTCCGTTCAGCTTCAGGAGGTTCCCCGCATTGTAGAGCCCGGTTCCACTCCCGCCTCCGACTTCCATGGGGATCACTTCTTTGTTGCGGATGTATCTGATCTTCTCCTGGGGTATGAGCACCCGGTCATAAAAGAGGAGATCGATCCGGTCTGGGCTCTCCGGATTGCGCAGGCACCAGAGATGGATCGTGTCTGTCTCGCTGGAGGGGTCCCGCGACAGCCTTGACAGCGTTTTCGGCATAGATAGCCAGCACCTCGTCCAGGCCATCCGACACATCGATCCAGGTCTCTTCCAGATCCGTGATGATGCGGTCGGCAGAGAGCCCGAGCGGGCTCAAAGGCTCGGGCGTCGCATCGTTCAGAGACAGCCGGACCTTTTCGGTCCTGTACCTCGCCTGGCGCAAGGGGACACGCCTTTTGTAATCCCCGACATGCTTCTCGAACTGCTCTGCGAGATGGCGAAGCGGACGTGCCCTGCGGACGTGAGACGAGTCCGAGATGACCGAACGGAGGAGCTCGAAACGTTTCTTCACCTGGGCGATGCCGAGCTCGCCCGCCTCGAGCAGCCCGAATCGCTCGTGCTCCCGGACCTCGCCCGGGATCTGTCTCGAATCCAGATTGACGATCTTGCGGAGCGAGTCGATCACACCCAGAGTGGGCTCGAGATCGTTCTTCAAACGGTGCGTCACTCCAAGCAGCATGTCCTGCATGCCCTTAAGCCGGGCGGCACGGGTGGCTTCGCGCCGCAGGCGGACGGAGCGATAGGTGAGGAAGAAGGCCCGGGATACGGATTCGACGTCCAACCGGTCCTGCTCCGGAAGCGCCAGGGAACCGGCGAATGGATGATGAGGAGGCCGGCTGCGGGCAGGTTGTCGTAGAGAAGGGCTGTCACCAGCAGGGAAGCGGCCTCCCGTTCGGGAGCTTCGCCGACCAGGACTTTCTGGAAGGGAGCCAGGTAGGCATGGCGGTGCACTTCCTGGAGAGGATCGTCATATCTCTGCCCGCTGAAGATGAAGGTGGCGAGCGCGGTGTCCGTGTCCGCACGCAGCACAGAAAGGATTTCCGACGGGCTGTTGGGAGGCTCGGAAGGCAGCCCGGGTTTCTGCGCCTGGATGTCCTTGTAGAGATCATACAGCCAATCGCCGATGAAACCGCTCCATGCCGTCCCTGCCGGCAGATCCTGCCCGATCCCCTCGATGCCCGTCTTCTCCAGCCGGTTCAGCCAGGACGCGGACTCTTCCCCTGTTTGCCCGACATAGAGCGTCTGGTCCGTGAACGGCAGGAACAGGATCGTCGATGGCGGATCGGCGCGAAACGCCTTGAACATCACATCCATGAAAACGGCCAGATAACCCGCGAGCTCATCTTCCAGGGCAGCACGAAGCTTCTCGTTTCTGTCCTTCAACCTCTCGATGTGCTCCTGGGCTCCCGCCTCGGAGAGCATTCCGCGGACGATGTTGCGGTAGGCCAGGATGATCTCGTCGCGCAGGTGGACTTGGCCTTCCGAGAAGAACGCCCGCGCGCTCCGGTCGACGTCGATTCGCTCATGCTCCGTGAAGGAGCCCTCGATCGGCGAAGCCAGGAGAGCAATGCCCATCGGCAACCCTTCCTGGAGCACCAGGACCGCGAGGAGCGCGCCGCCGCCCTTCCAGTGCTGCTCGTAGATCTCCGTGGCCCGGCGCGCCATCGGATCTCTCTCCTCCAACGCGAAGACCCGATGGAGATAGGAAAAGGTCTCGCGGAACCGGCACTTCGACCAGGCCCGGACGTGGATGTGGGAACGCAGGCCGATGTTGATGTCCGACCGTTGCGCGTCTTTCAGCTCCGCAGGCAGGGGCCGATCGAAAATCCTTTCGACCAGGCGACCCAGATCGTAGTCCTTGGGTTTTCGACTCCCCTGGAAGAGGTCAAGGACCCCTCGCAGATAGAGGTGCAGGACATCGGCATCCCGGAGCTCGGATTGTGCCTTCGGATCGCCCTTTTCCGCAGGAGCTTCCAGGCCGCGAGCCCTGCTTTCGATCTTCTCGATCTTGCCTTCCAACTCATCCTCGAGAAGGTCCGACGCCTGTCCGAAATCCTGAAGCGCGCGGCCGGTCCACCGTTCGGGAACAGGTACCCTGTCCGGACCGACGGTCACCGAGACGAGGACGTCGCGGTCCAGGGAGAAGAAGAGGCCGGCCTGCATCGTGGGCAGGGACTCTGCCATTGCGATGAGGAAGTCCCGGACCAGATCGAAGAACTCCTGATGCTGCCCGCTCCCTTCGCCGAGGATGTTCTGATAGGCATGAATCACCTCTTCCCGTGCTTCCATCTGCAGCGGCAGGAAGAAGGCACGCGTGGCCATGGAGGCGTCGCGTTCCTCGATCCGGGTCGTGAAGGCAAGGAAAACTGGAGGAGCAGAGAAGGATCAACCCTGCCGGCAGGGCATCGTAGAAGAGCGCCAGAGCGATGACGGAGCCCGTATGGGAGCGCAGGAGATCGGCGCCTGTGACCTGGCGCAGCAGTTGCCGCAGGAAGGGGAAGTCCTCGTCGAGGATGCTGGCCTCGAAACATGCAGATACAAGCACCGAGCGCAGCTTCGGCTCGCTGCTGCTCTGCACGTACTCCTCCGCCCCGAAGAGCCGGACCGGGATGTCGTTCAGAGGATACGCCGCGAGCACCTCATGCTCCGGCGCGAGGGAGCGGAGGAGAGCCCAGCGGTAAAACCATCCCATGGGCCGGTTCGTCCCGTCCGTGGGGGCACTTCGGATCTCCCTGGCGAGCACCTCTCCCAAGGTGCCCTGTCCGCCGGTATTGAGCCTCTCGGCTCGCTGCGCAGCTCGACGCGCCTGCCCGCCACGCCACCACGGGCAGACTTTTGATAGACAGAGAGCCTGTCGCGGTCCACCGCGAGGAAGGCGCCGACCTCGAGGTCTTCAAATCCCTGGAACATACGCTCGAAGTAGAGCGCGAGAGGCTCACGGACGTCCTCGGGGATCAGGCTCTTGTCCCGCTTCAGGGCGGAGACCGAAAGGCTCGATCCGAGCTTCTGATACTCGTTGACGATGTCCGCCAGCATACGTGTCTGAAAGGTCTGGAAATAACCCCGGCTGATCGCCTGGATGTCACGCTGGTCCTCTTCTCCAAAGGCTCCGGACAAGAACGAATTGATGAACAGGATGCCCAGGGGCAGGTGATCAACCAGAATGGTGATGGCGAGAAGGCTGCCCGTGCGTCCGAACGACCCGCTCTCGTCGGCCGGCACGGACGCGACCCCCTGGTCGGCCGGCACGGATGCGGCCTCCTGATAAGTGAGGAAACGCTCGTCCATCTTGTCCAGGCCCCACTCATCCCAGTGGACCGTTCCGAAGAGAGCCACTTCGATGGCGGTGAAGAGCGGCGAGGCCCTGTGCTCATCCTGCTGTTTGAGCGCCGTCAGATAGCTCTTGATCCTCTTCTCGACGCTTGTCAGGCTTCCCTGAAGCTTCCTGGTGCCGGCGTCCGGCGAGGCGGCCGTGTACAGGAGCTCGAGCGTATCCGCGTACATCCCCCGACACCGATCCTCCCGCGTCCCCTCCTGCGCTGGAGGCCTCGTGTCCGCCAGGTGGCTGCGGATGCTCTGGAAAACCTCCCGGCGTTCTTCGTCCTCGATCTTCAGGTGGCCGACCTGGAGCCTTGCGTTCAGCTTGGGACGCATCGCCGGGGCGACGTTGTGATACAGGTAGTACACTTGGCTGTTGAGCGGGAAAAAGAACGCGTTGTCCATCTCGGGGAGGACGTCGGCGCGCGACAGCGAGTCGCAGAAGAAACAGAGGAATGGTGCGAACGAACGGATCGACATGCCCTCCGGAGCATCGATCCGGTTCTCCTCCTTCGTGGCCTCGATTTCGCTCCACTGCGTCGGCAGGATCAGGTTGTCGTTGACGAGCTCCCGATAGGCCTCCGTGAAGCTCGCCAGCCGGACCGAGCGGTATGTCTGAAAGAACATACGGGTCAAGGCCGAAAGGTCCTTCTCATCGTCCTCACCGAAGCTCTTTTCAGCTCCGCTTCCACCCCGCAGCGAAGTGATCACGAGAAGACAGGCCGGCGTATCGGGGACCGTCTGCCGTATGATCAGCAGGCTCCCGCTCGGCCGTCCGACTTCCTTCTCGATCACCGCCAGAAGCCCTGAAAAATCCCTGTCAACCCCATCGAGGTCCAGGCTGGTGGCGTCGACGTCACTTCCGGCCGAACCTGCGCCGCCCCACCCGCGGTCTTTCGCGGGCAACTGGAAGAACTCGAACACCGTCTGGTCTCTTTCGGCGGCAGGCTCCTCCTCGTCCATTTTGCGGTGGGACACAAAGGCGATGCGCTCGTTCGGATCCAGGGGTAAAAAGAAGATCCGGTCGATCCCTTCGATTTCCGCCCCGCCCGCAACCTCTCCGCGCACCAGCCGAGAGAAATAGAGGTAGATGTAGGCGAGCTCGTTCCTCTTGGACGCCCGCACGCGCTGATCGTTCCGGTCCCTCAGCTCCTCGACCTCCTCAGCGAACCGGCGAACGTCGAGCTGCGTGGTCAGCAAGGAGCGATAGGTTTCGAGGTAAGTCCGCAGCTCCGACTCTTCGGAGCGCTCCTTGCGCCCGGAGAACATCTTCAGGATTGCCGGCCGTCGCATGGTCGTCTTCGCCTCCTCAGAGCCGCTCCAGGATCCCGTCTTTTTCCCACAGCATGTGCAGGAAGACGGCAATAAACATCGCCAATCCGAACCAAAAGACCTGGAGCTTCGGAAGCAGCCAGAACTCGTGGCTCGTGAAGCCCGACAGATCGACGCCCGGGATCAAGTGGCCGAACAGAGAGAGCGGATTCGTGATATAAAAACTTTGCCCCAGGCTGTCGAGCATCACATACAAGTTGGAAAATGTTTTCCGTCCAACACCCGTATCTCCAACGAGAGAGGCCGGCAAGGCCTCTGTGAAATACCGGGCCGAGAAATCGGTGATCAGCAACCCGATGCAATAGGCCTGGGCGGCGGCAATGAGGAAGACCGCCGTTGCCTTCTGGAGGGCCTCTCCTCGCATCTTGACCTTTCCTGAGACCTCGACCGCGAAGTAGAGATACGAAATGATGAGGAGGACGAACGTGCAGACGAGAACGGCCTCCCAGCTCATGTAGAAAGGAAAGGTCCATGTCTCCTGAGGAAGCCAGAGGGGAACGTAGCCGACGATCAGGCTGCCAAGAATCTTCGGCATGGCCTGAGCAAACAGACGCAGCTTCCTTGCCAGTGGTGCGAACAGGATGAAGTACGCCAGGATAGCATAGACAATCGAGTACTGGGCGGAGAATACGATCGAAAAGGCAGTCTCTGTAAAAGGCCTGAGGATGGTTGTTCCAGATGTATTCCAAGCAAACAGAAGCCAGCCGAACAAGCCCAGGAGGAGAAAGGCTGGATAGGGCCACGGGAGATGTCTCCAGGTGCCCTTGAGGAATGCCGTGGCCCTTTCGCGTAGCGGCAGGCGTCGCGCTGGCGATTTCCGGATCTCCGGCCATGCATTGCTGATCGCCACGAGCTCACGGATGTCATACCGCTTCGAGAACAGATCCCCGGTCCGATGGAGACAATCCGCATAACGATCGATGATGTCCCGGGACCGCCGTTCGTCCGGCAGCCGTTGGGCCGACAGCACGGCTTCGCGCACTACGATATGCCGGGACTCTCGCCAATCGCCGACCGCTGGCGGTGCCCCGTTGCTCTGCAATCCCCGAAAAGGCGAAAGCAGGTGTGGAGACGCCCGTTTGACCTCGAACAGCAGGTCGCCCAACTCCTCGTGCCGGCTGTCCAGGAAATCGATATCGTCGTCACGGGTGCGGTTCCCCAGATTGAAATCGATCCATTCCAGCATCGATTCATGGAGAGTGGCGAGGAGGTTGGGGTCATCGAAGACCTGGAAATCCAGCAGGCTCGCGCCGAGGTGGGCCCTCAGCTTCAGGACGGTGGCCCGGATCGCCCGGCTCTCCGGATCATCCGGTAGCACCTGTCGACGCAGCGCACCCTCGATCCCTCGATGAAAGCAGTCCAGTGTGAGCCACCACAACCGCAGCAATGCGAGGTGGTCCGTTGGGGACAGATTTCCGTTGCGGCTGAGATCGAGCTTGAGTTGCCCTTCGGTGTGGCCGTTGTGCATGCGCGGCCCAAACCGGCTCTTCTTCTCCATCGACGACAGGTTCATGTTCGCGATCTGGCCGCCGGCGAAATGGAGGAACGCCTTGGTGGCTTCAAAGAGCGCCTTCCCCTCGGCCTCCTCGGGCTCGAAGAGGTGCCCCGGCTTCGCCCGGAGCGCGGATTGAAGCTCGGTCTGGAACCACTGCGGGCTGAGCTCGAAGCCGGACGACTGGACACAAATCACGGCCTTCCGCAGATCCCGGTTCGCCCGGATCATGGCTCGGGGATTGCCGGGGTCGAAGCAGAAGATGACATTGCCGATATGCCGGCTCTGCAGGGCGGTATAGGAGAACTCGAATTTCCAGCGTTTCCGCTCCTCGGCCGCGGGCCCGGCATCCTCCCGAAGGCCACCCCGGTTCAGGTAGACAAGGACATCGACCGACTCATTGACCGAATCGCCTGGCATGGCTCCCCCTGCCCTTGGGACTACGACGGTCCTGCGCACTTCCTCTGTTGGTTCAGGCGTCCCACAGATTCCGGGATGAGGTACAGATTCTGAGGCAGACCGCCCATCATGGTCAAATTGGCATATGCGCTCTGCCGCAACGATCACCCGAAGGGCTGCGGACGACGCTCCGGAAGAGCCATTCAGTTAGACACCAGGGGCTGGGGAAAGGTTGTCTGCCCGGTCGCGAGCCGGCGGAGGCGCCGCTCACCATTCCGACCTTAAGCCCCAGCGATGATCTCCCAGTCGCGAGTCATCGCGAAAGGGCGGCTCATTCGAGATGTCGAGCGGCTGGTGGCAGAATATAGCGGCCGTGCCTCCCGATGGGTGAAGAAGAGCAGCCCACGGGCAGGAGGATGACGATGGCGCATATGAGATTCACTGGAACGAACATCCTGGGATCGGCCGGGGTGGAGCTGAAGCGGAAACAGGTCACCGAACGATGATCGTCGAGCTGCACGAACGGGACTCACGCTATCCGGACCTGACGCCGGGCCAGCCGTATGTGGTCCTCGGAATCGAGGCCGATGATTTCCGGATCCTGAACGACCAGGGACGGCCTTATCTCTACCCTCACGAGCTCTTCACGGTCATCGATGCTCGCGAGCCGGAAGACTGGGTGAGCGAGCTTGGCGAAGACAACGAACGCTACGCCTATCCACCCCTCCTCAACGGCTGCGGGTTTTTCGAGGATTACTTCAACGGCGAGTCCGCGGCAGTGGCGACTTTCTGGCGGGTGATGAACCGTCGCCTCTCTGAAGCCGCCTGACACGAAATCGATCCCGAGTCATGCTGGATCGATCCCGGAAGCGGGCGAGACGCCCGCGGTCCCAGGAAAGGCCCAAGGCTCCCTCCCCTATAATCCCCCGCATGGCAGGACCGGTCCATATCGTCGGCGGCGGACTTTCGGGGACGGAGTGCGCCTGGCAGCTCGCGGAGCGCGGGATGGACGTGGTACTCCACGAGATGCGGCCGGTGCGGTCGACGCCGGCTCACAAGACGGGGGACCTCGCGGAGCTGGTGTGCAGCAACTCGCTGCGCAGCGACGATCCTTTCCATGCTGCCGGGCTGCTCAAGCGGGAGATGGAGGCTTTCGGGTCGCTGATCATCGGCTCGGCCCGGGCGGCGGCGGTGCCGGCGGGGGCCGCTTTGGCGGTGGACCGCGACCGGTTCGCCGAACGGGTGACGGCGGCGATCGGCTCCCATCCGCGGATCGAGCTGCGGCGGGAGGAGGTCACGTCGATCCCTGACGGAGAGGTAGTGCTCGGAACGGGGCCTCTCACATCCGAGGCCATGTCGCGGCAGCTCCAGGAGCTCCTGGGGAGCGAGTACCTCTATTTCTACGACGCCATCGCCCCCATCGTGGAGGCGGAGAGCCTCGATCTGTCGAAGCTCTTCTGGCAGTCGCGGTGGGGCAAGGGCGAAGGGGACGACTACCTGAACGCCCCTATGAATAAGGATGAGTACCGCGGCCTTCCGGCAGGCGGTCGCTGGAGGCCGAGGTGGTGGCGCCTCACGAGTTCGAGAAGGCGGTCTTCTTCGAGGGGTGTCTGCCGATCGAGGAGCTGGCCCGGCGCGGCGAGGACACCATGCGCTACGGTCCGATGAAGCCGGTGGGGCTCACAGCCCCGGACGGCCGCCGGCCCTGGGCGGTCGTTCAGCTCCGGCAGGAGAACCTGGCGAAGAGCCATTTCAACCTGGTCGGCTTCCAGTCGCGCATGAAGTGGGGCGAGCAGGAGCGGGTGCTGCGGCTCATCCCCGGCCTGGAGAACGCCCGCTTCGTCCGCTTCGGGCAGATCCACCGCAACACCTTCATCAACGCGCCGACTCACCTGGACAAGCTCTACCGGGTGAAGGCCGACGCCGCGGGTGCGGCTCGCCGGGCAGATCACCGGGGTCGAGGGTTATCTCGAATCGGCGGCGACGGGGCTCGGCGATCGGCCTCTATCTGTCCCTGGAGACGGCAGGGGCGGGAGCCGGAGCCGTTCCCGGCCACCACGGCGCTCGGGGCTCTCGCCCGGCATCTGACCGAGTCCGATCCGAAGCACTTCCAGCCGGCCAACATCAACTATGGTCTGTTCGAAGAGCTGCCGGAGAGGGTGCGCCGGGGCGACCGGCGGGCGGCCTATGCCGAGCGGGCCCGGGCGGCGCTCGTGGCCTGGGCGGAGCGGAATGGAGTGCCAGCGCAGATCGAGGCCGAGGTGGCGGCGCCGTGAGCCCCTCACCCCCCGACCCCCTCTCCCAATCGCCCCCCCATCCCCCGGGAGAGGGGGAGAGGAAAAGAAGACTCGTCCGGAACAAAGCTCTTCGCTCCCCTCTCCCGGTGGTTCGGGAGGGCGGATGGGAGAGGGGCCGGGGGTGAGGGGTCCATGCGCCGGTTAATCCACCGCTTCCTGGAGCACCTGCAGGGCGAGCGGAACCTGTCTCCGCATACGATTTCGGCCTACGAAGGGGACCTGCTCCGCTTCCTCCAGTTTCTCTCGCGGGATTTCCTGGGCAAGGAGCCGGAGAAGGTCGGACCCGAGGAGGTCGACGCCCTGGCGGTGCGGTCGTTCCTTGCGGCGCTCACCCGGCAGGGGCTCGGCAAGCGCAGCCAGGGACGGTCCCTCTCGGCCGTGCGCAGCCTGTTCCGCTACGCGTGCCGCGAGGGGATCCTGGCGGCCAACCCGGCGCAGGCGGTGCGGACTCCCAAGTTCCCCAAGACCCTCCCCCGCCACCTGCGGCCGGGGGAGGTCGAAAACCTCATCGAGGCGCCGGCCGCGGCGGACGCGGACGATCCCTGGGCACGGCGGGACCGGGCCATCCTGGAGCTCCTCTATG
Organism: uncultured Holophagales bacterium; assembly: GCA_963842525.1. Taxonomy (GTDB): domain Bacteria; phylum Acidobacteriota; class Thermoanaerobaculia; order Multivoradales; family UBA5704; genus UBA5704. Next base: position 401,932 of record CAWJGT010000001.1, on the reverse strand, counting down.
CCACCGGCCTGCGCGTCGGCGAGCTGGTCAGCCTCGACTGGCGGGCGGTCGACCTCTCCGGCCGGGTTTTGCGGGTGGTGGGCAAGGGGAGCAAGGAGCGGATGGTGCCGTTCGGAAAGCCGGCCGCCGAGGCTCTGCGGCAGTGGTTCGAGGTGTGGGAGGCGATCCGTGCTCCAAGCTCCCTGGACGGCGACGGCGAGCCGATCTTCCTCAATCGCTCGGGCGGCCGGCTCACGGACCGCACGGTGCGGCGGATTCTCGACCGGTGGGTCGACGCGGCGGCGGTGGCCCGCGGGGTCCACCCGCACACGCTGCGGCATACGTTCGCCACCCATCTCCTGGAGAACGGGGCCGACCTGCGGACGATCCAGGAGCTGCTCGGCCACAGCTCTTTGTCGACCACCCAGAAGTACACCCACCTGGAGGTGGAGCGGCTGCTCGCGGTCTATCGCGATGCCCATCCGCGCGCGCGGCGAGGCACGGATTGAGCGTGGTCCGTTTCCCCTGTACGCCCGGAGGGGCCATCCTCCGGGGCCGGCGCAAGCTGCGGGCGCTGCTCGTCGGCTTGACCTTATTAATGGTGGGGGTTGCCGTGGCCACCTGGATCGCGGGCCGGTTCTGGCCGGGCCTCCTCGCCCTGCTGGTGGCGTCGATCCCCTGGACGGCCTGGCGGATGAGCGGCGACCTCGACCCGTTCTGGCTGGACCTCGACGGCGGCTGGCTCACGGTCCAGATGCGCCGGCGCCGCGAGCGCTTCCCCGTCTCGGGCGCCGCGGCCCGGCGGCTCGACCCGGAGGAGACCGAGTACCTCGAACGGCTGGCGACGACCGGCGGCGTGACGGCCGGGAGCGGCGGCTTCGAGTCGCACCGCCTGGGCGAGATCGACCTCTATGCGAGCGACCTCGGCCATGCAGTCCTGGTCGACCTCGGCGAGAGCCGGCTGGTGGTCACGCCGGACGATCCGGAGGGGTTCCTGGCGGCGCTCTGAGGACCCTCACCCCCCTGGCCCCCCTCTCCCACCCGCACTCCCTTCCCCCGGGAGAGGGGGGAATCAAGAGGGTGGGTTGGTGGCGCCCCTCTCCCGGGAGGGTGTGAGTCCGGATGGGAGAGGGGACGGGGGTGAGGGTCCGCTGATATACAATCCCGTCCCCATGGACGCATTTTCCTCGACGACGGTCCTGCTCGTCCGCCGGCATGGCAAGGTCTGCATGGCGAGCGACGGCCAGGTCACGATGAATCAGAGCACCATCGTCAAGAGCGGTGCCAAGAAGGTCCGGCGGATCGGCAAGGGCAAGGTGCTCGTCGGCTTCGCCGGCGGCGGCGCCGACGGCCTGGCTCTCCTCACGCGGCTCGAAGCCAAGCTGGAGGAGTTCAACAACAACCTGGAGCGGTCGGTCGTCGAGCTCGCCAAGGAGTGGCGGCTGGACCGGGCGCTGCGGCAGCTCCAGGCGGTGATCGTCGTCACCGACATCGAGAAGAGCTTCTTCGTCTCCGGCGCCGGCGAGCTGCTGCAGCCGGACGACGAGGACGGCGTCCTTGCGATCGGCTCCGGGTTCGAACTACGCTCTGGCCGCCGCCCGCGCGTTGCTGCGCAATACCGACATGTCCGCCGCCGAGATCGTGCGGGAGTCGATGAAGATCGCTTGCGAGATCTGCATCTTCACCAACGACCGCTTGACCCTTGAGGAGCTCTGAGCAGAAATGGCCAAGGCCAAATCCATAGCCGGCGAGGTTGCCGCCCCTGTCCCCACCCCCGCCGGTGTCGTCATCGACAACATGACTCCGCGGCAGATCGTCACGGAGCTCGACAAATACGTCGTCGGCCAGAACCTGGCCAAGCGCGCCGTGGCGATCGCCCTGCGCAACCGCTGGCGGCGCCAGCAGCTCCCGGCCGACATCGCCGAAGAGATCGCGCCCAAGAACATCCTGATGATCGGCTCGACGGGCGTCGGCAAGACCGAGATCGCCCGCCGCCTGGCGCGCCTCGCCAAGGCGCCGTTCCTCAAGGTCGAGGCGAGCAAGTTCACCGAGGTGGGCTACGTCGGGCGCGACGTCGAGTCCATGGTGCGCGATCTCGTCGAAATCGCGGTCACCATGGTCAAGGAGGAGAAGCGCGAATCGGTGCGCGAGGCCGCCGCGATCCGTGCCGAGGACCGCCTGCTCCAGCTCCTCGTGCCGCCGCGGCCGATCAGCAGCTACCTGCGCAAGGAGGAGGAGGACGAGGAGGACGACCTCGCCGCCACCCGCGAGAAGTTCCGCAGCAAGCTCAAGGCCGGCAGCCTCGACGGCCGGCGGGTGGAGGTCGAGGTGGACGAGTCGTCCTACCCGAGCCTCGAGATGTTCACGCCGCAAGGGGTCGAGGAGGTCGGTCTCAACATCAAGGACATGCTGCCGGGCCTCTTCGGCCGCAAGAAGAAGCAGCAGGTCACGGTGGCCGAGGCGCGCGAGATCCTGCAACAGCAGGAGGCCGAGAAGCTGATCGACCGCACGCAGGTCGCCCGCGAGGCGCGCGAGCGGGTCGAGCAGGGGGGCATGATCTTTCTCGACGAGATCGACAAGATCGCCGGCCGCGAAGGGAGCCGCGGCCCCGACGTCTCGCGCGAAGGCGTGCAGCGCGACCTGCTGCCCATCGTCGAGGGGACGAACGTCTCGACCAAGTACGGCATGGTCAAGACCGATCACGTCCTGTTCATCGCCGCCGGGGCGTTCCACGTCAGCAAGCCGTCCGACCTGATCCCGGAGCTGCAGGGCCGTTTCCCGATCCGGGTCGAGCTCGACGCGCTGACCGAGCAGGACTTCGTGCGCATCCTGACCGAGCCCGAGACCGCTCTCACCAAGCAGTACTCGGCGCTCCTCTCGACCGAGGGGGTCGGCGTCGAGTTCACGTCCGACTCCGTGGCCGAGATCGCCCGCCTCGCCGTCGAGGTCAACGCCACGACCGAGAACATCGGCGCGCGCCGGCTCTCCACCCTGATGGAGCGCCTGCTCGACGAGGTCTCCTTCGAGGCGCCCGACATGGCCGGGGTGCACGTCAAGGTGGACGGCGAGTACGTCCGCCGGGTTCTTTCCGACATCGTCAAGGACCAGGACCTCTCACGCTATGTGCTCTGACCAGAGCCCTCTCCCCCTGGCCCCCTCTCCCGTGCGTCCCCCGTCCCCCCACGCCGAACGGGAGAGGGGGAAAAGGAGAGGGCTGGGTGGCGGCGCCCCTCTCCCGCTCGGGGGGCGGGGTGGTGGCCGCGCGGGAGAGGGGTCGGGGGAGAGGGCTCGGTACGCCGCCGTCCTCGTGCTCCTGCTGCTGGGCGCTCTGACCGCCTGCGGCAAGCAGGGCGATCCCCTGCCTCCCCTGCGCAACGTCCCGGCGAAGACCCAGGACTTGAAGGCGCGCCAGCAGGGGACGCGGATCCTCCTCGACTTCACCTATCCCAAGACCACGCCGGCCGGCATGGCTCTCGACGGGATCTCCAAGGTCGAGGTCTACGAGGCGGAGCAGCCCGCGCCGCGGGAGGGCATGGCGCCGCCGGCCCTCGACCCGCGCGCCTTCGGCGCGACCGCGACGCTGAAGCAGACGCTGGAGGACGCGGACGTCGGCGCCGCCACCTACGGCGACCGCATCCTCCTCGCCCTGCCGCTGCCGGAGGCGGACAGCGCCGCCGCCACGCCGGGAAAAACGCGCTACTACGGCGTACGGACCGTGGGCAAGTCCGGCGACCGCTCCGAGCTGTCCAACCTGGCGGTCCTGGTGACCAAGGCCCCGCCGGCTTCTCCGCAACAGGTCACTGCCACGGGGCGGCCCGAGGGCGTGTCCGTGCAGTGGACGCCGGTGGCCGGAGCGGTGGGCTACAACATCTACCGGCGGGATGCGCAGGAACAGGCATGGCGCTCGCCGGTCCATACCGCGGCGTCCGGGGAGACGAGCTACCTGGACCCCGGCGTCCCCTTCGGCAACTACATCTATACCGTGACCGCGGTGGGTCAGAGCGAGCCGCTGGTGGAGAGCGCCATCGGCGCCGTGGACGAGGTGGTGTACACGGACCGCTTCCCGCCGCCGGTGCCAACCGACCTGGTCGCCCTCGCCGAAGCCGCACGGGTCCGCCTGGTCTGGCGCTCGAGCGAAGCCGAGGACCTGGCCGGCTATGTCGTCTACCGCCGGGACGGGGACAGCGGCACATTCCGCCGGATCACCGAGCAGCCGGTCCAGACGACCGAGTATATCGACACCGGCGTCGACACCGGAGTCGACACCGGCGTCGCCTCCGGCGCCACCTACGCCTACCGCGTCACGGCGGTGGACCAGGCAGGCAACGAGAGCGCGCCCGGAGGGGAGGTCCGGGCGGTCGTTCCATAAATTGCCATGACCGGCTTCTTCAAGCTCTCCGGCAGCGGCAACGACTTCCTGGCCCTTGCTGAAACGGCCGAAGCGGCCGAGCCGGCCGCGACACCACCGCCGGAGCGCATCCGCGCCTGGTGCCGCCGTGGCCTCTCCCTCGGCGCCGACGGCCTCTTCCTCCTCCACCGGACCCGTGACGGCGTGGCCATGGACTACTTCAACGCCGACGGCCTGCCCGCCGACCTCTGCCTGAACGGCACCCGGTGCGCCGCCCAGCTCGCCTTTCATCTGGGATGGGCCGACGGCGCCGTGCGGATCGAGACCGGGGCCGGCGCCGTGGCGGCGCGCCGCCTCGATGCGACCCGGGTCGCCTTGGAGGTGGAGGCCGTGGAGACGCCGCGGGAGCTCACGGTCGAGGTGGACGGCATCGCTCATGCAGGATACGCGCTGCGGGTCGGGGTTCCCCACTTCGTGCTGGTCTGGCCGGAGGGTCTCGACCGCGCCCCGGTCCGCACCCTGGGACCGGCGCTCCGGTCGCATGCGGCCTTCGGCGAGGAGGGGACCAACGTGAATTTCGTCCGCTTTCCCGGCAGGGATCGAATGGAGATCCGGACCTTCGAGCGCGGCGTGGAGGACGAGACGCTCTCCTGCGGGTCCGGTGTGCTGGCCGGGTCGGCCGTGGGCCTCGCGCTCGGGAGCGTGGCGCTGCCGCTGCGGGCGGCGACCCAGGGGGGGTTCGAGCTGGAGGTGGATGCGGACCGGCAGACCGGCCGCTGGCTCCTCGCCGGCGACGCCCGCATCGTCGCCCGGGGAGAGCTGCTCCCGGCGGCCGAGGTCGAGCCCGCTCCGCCGTCCTGGGAGCCGGCGCAGGATGCTCGAAACACTGCCTGAGGACGATTTCATTATATGGTGCCGGATCGAGAGGTCGACGAATGAGCACCGTCCCGAGCCACCGGCGCATCGCGGCCATCGTACCGGCGTACAACGAGCAGGTGACCCTGGCCGAGGTCGTCAAGGTCCTCAAGACCACGCCCGTCATCCAGGAGATCCTGGTGATCTCCGACGGCTCCACCGACGGCACCGTCGGCGTCGCGCGCGACCTCGGCGTGCGCACCATCCATCTGCGGGAGAACCACGGCAAGGGGATGGCCATGGCCGTCGGGGTCGAGCACACGAACGCTCCGATCCTGCTGTTCGTCGACGGCGACATCCTCAATCTGACCGAGTCGGTGCTGACCCAGCTCATCGAGCCGGTCCTCTCCGGCCGGTCGGACATGAACATCGGCATCCGCCACCGTGGCAGTGTGGTCGATGCGCTCCACCGCCGCACGGGGCCGCTGCTGTCGGGCATCCGCTGCCTGCGGCGCGAGGTCTTCGAGGCGGTCCCGGAGAGCCACCTCGAAGGGTTCGCCATCGAGACCGGCCTCAACTGGTCGTGCCGCCGGCTCGGCTGCCGCATCACCACGTTCGTGCTGTACAACCTGAAGCACGTGGTCAAAGAGAAGAAGCGCGGCTTCCTGCCCGGCGTCGAGGCCCGCTTCCGGATGTTCGGCGCGGTGTTCGGCGCCTGGCTGGCCCTCCACTTCAAGCGGCCCGAGCTGCGCAGCCGGCCTCCCGCCGACGTTCCGGTGCTCAAGCCCGAGCTCGAATACATCAACTTCTGATCATCTCCGAATGCCCCGCCAGGATTTCCCCCCCGCCGACGAGCAGATGGAGCTGCTCCAGCGCGGCGCCGTCGACCTCGTCGACCGCGGGCAGCTCCGCGCCAAGCTCGAGCGGTCGCGCCGCACCGGCGAGCCGCTGACGGTCAAGACCGGCTTCGACCCGTCGTCGCCGGACCTCCATCTCGGCCATACCGTGCTGATCCGCAAGATGCGGCACTTCCAGCAGCTCGGCCACCGCGTGGTCTTCCTCATCGGCGGCTTCACGGCCCGGATCGGCGACCCCACCGGCAAGAAGGTGACCCGGCCCCAGCTCAGCGAGGAGGAGGTGGAGGCCAACGCCCGCACCTACCTGCGGCAGGTCTTCCGCATCCTCGACGAGCGCGAGACGGTGATCGACAACAACAACCGCTGGCTCCTGGCGCTCGGCGCCGACGGCATCGTCCGGCTCGCCGGGCGCTATACGCTGGCCCGCATGATGGAGCGGGAGGACTTCCGCACCCGCTTCCAGGAGAACCGGCCGATCCACCTGCACGAGCTGCTCTACCCCCTGGCCCAGGCCTACGATTCGATCGCCCTCAAGGCGGACGTGGAGCTCGGCGGGCACGACCAGATCTTCAACCTCCTGGTCGGGCGCGACCTGATGAAGGAGGAGGGGCTGGAGCCGCAGGTCGTCCTCACCGTGCCGCTCCTCGTCGGGACCGACGGCGCCGACAAGATGTCCAAGAGCCTGGGCAACGCCATCGCCGTCGAGGACACGCCCACCGACGTCTACGGCAAGACCATGTCGATCCCCGACTCCCTGCTCTGGGATTGGTATCTGCTGCTCACCGATCTCCCCCAGGAGGAGATCGCCGGCCGCCGCCGCGGGGTCGAGGCGGGCGAGCTCCACCCCAAGGCGGTCAAGCAGGAGCTGGCCCGGCGGCTGGTCGCCGATTATCACGGCGAAGAGGCGGCCCGGCAGGCGGAAGCAGAGTTCGAGAAGGTCTTCCGCGCCGGCGGCGTGCCGGACGAGGTACCCGAGCGGGAGCTCGACGGCGCCTGGCCCCTGGTCAAGCTGCTCGCCGCCGCCGAGCTCGCCGCGAGCAACGCCGAAGCCCGCCGGCTGATCGAGCAGGGAGCGGTCGCGATCGACGGCACACGCGTCGACGACCCGTTCTTCGAGGTCGCGGTGCGGCCGGAGCCCTACCTGCTCAAGGTCGGCAAACGCCGCTTCGCCCGCGTGCGGCTCCGCTGAAAAAAAGAAGCTGCCTTGGGGGAAGACCCTTCGGGCAGCCTGGAGGGAGCTGTTGCTCTGCGATTGCGCCGTCATTGAGTGTTTCCTGGTGCGCGACGGCGGCACGGGCCGGGGCTGACCCTTTATCATTCCTCCATGCTCCACCTCGTTGTCACGCTCCTGCTCGCGGCGGAAACCGCGGCGGCCTTCCGCCGTCGAGCCGCTCCGCATTGCCGGTTCCGCATTCCAACAGCCCCTCGAAATCGAGGTCCGCGACCTCTCCCGTGACAGGGCCAGCGAAGCCGTCCAGGCGGCCCTTGACGAAGTAACCGCGTACGAGACCCTGATCGACCCGGAGGCCGACCCGCACCGTGCCGGCGCCGGCCTGGCCGCCCTGAACGCCGCCGCCGGCCAAGGCCCACAGAGGTCGATCCTCTCCTGTTCGCGGCGCTCGAGCGCACGCTCGGCTTCTGCCAGTGGTCGGAGCAGGCGCACGGTCCGCTCGGCCGGGACCTCTACCGCCTGTGGGGCCTGCGGTCCTCTGTCGAGAAACCGCCGCTCCAGGACCCCGAGGCCCTCCAGCGCGCCGTGGATGCGGCCGCGTGCGGCCGGCTGCGGCTGGACCCCGGCAATCGCACCGCAGCTCTGGCTGCCGGGAGCGCTCTGGACCTCTGGGGGTTCGCCGAGGGGCTGGCGGTCGACCGGGCCGTCGAGATCCTGCGCCGGCAAGGAGCCGGCAACGCCTTCGTGCAGTTGGGAAACGTCTACCGGGGCATCGGCGCCGGGCTCGACGGGAAGGGGTGGCGCGTCAACCTGCCGAAGCTGCCCGGGATGACCCAGCCTCCGGGCCGTGTCCTGCTGCGCGACCGCGCCCTCGCCATCGCGGTCGCGGCGGAGCGTCCGCTGCGGGTGGCGGGCGAAACCTTCGCACCCTACGTGAGCCAGCGGACCGGCAAGCCCGCACAGGGAGTTGTGGCCACGCTCGCGGTCACCGACATGGCCGCCGACGCCCAAGGCCTGGCCGCCACGCTCACGATCACCGGACCCGGCGAAGGAGAGCTGCGGATCGGGTCGGTGCGGCCGAACCCCTCGGTCCTCTGGTTCCTCGGCACCGGCACCGGCGAGCCGCTCCAGGTGGAGCACCGCTGGGGCGAGGTGCCGAAAAAATAAAGACGCCCTGGTCCACCACCCGCCACAGCCGTCAGGGCGTCTCCCGCCCCCACCACGCCTGGATGCCGTGGGCGAGATAGCCGAGCAGCCAGAGCGTGGACGCCGCCAGGTGGACGATCATCCAGGCCTTCCTCCAGCCCGGCTCCACCGCAGTCTGGAGGAGGTAGCCGGAGGCCGCCATCGGCACGAATGCCAGGGCAAGGGCCAGGCCGGTGCGGCGGCTCTGCCCGGCTCCCGACGTCACGCCGGCCCAGATGTGCCGTTTCCAGACGAGGCCGGCGGCGAACACCAGCAGCGGCGCGACGAGGATGTGCAGGTGCTGGAGATGAGGCTGCCACGCGTGGTTGACCACTGCGTACGGATCGGACGGACGGACGAGATAGATCATCCAGGCGTAGACCAGGCCGGTGCCGCCGACCAACGCGGTCGAAAGGTGGAGGAGCAGGGCCTCGAAACGGCTCACGGGACTCCCGTCCCCAGGACCGTTCGGTGGAGCGCGAGCACGCGCCGGACGGCGTCCGTCGTGGCCCGGGCCGTCAAGGTGGCTCCGGTCACCGGCCGGATGGCCCGCTTGAGCCGCAGGTCCGGCTCCAGACCCTTGCCCCGGAACTGGTCGTACCAGGCCCCCCGCGGCATGTACTCCTCGGGCTCCCGGAAGGAGATGACCTCGACGCGCGCCACCCGGCCCTGGGGGTCGACGACGATCATCAGGTTCTCCGGCAGGGTGCGCACGCGGTGGGTGTTGAACCAGGCCGTGCCGGCGGGCTTGCCGTCGCGCACGGCGGCGTAGTAGGTGGCCAGCGCGCTCGGCACCTCGACGCCCGCCAGCTCGCGGGCGCGCCGCAGTTGCTCGGCCGTGAGGTAGGCGGTGCGCCGCTCGACCTTCGCCCCCGGAAAGGCGAGCCGCAGCGCCTCGTCGACGGACAGGAAGACCTTGGCTGCACCGGGAACGGCGAGCGAGCCGAGCAGGGCAAGCAGCAGGGAGAGGCGCCCGAAGGCGCCCCTACCCCCACGCTCGGAAGCCTCAGAAGATGAAGCCGAACAGGACATTGAATTGATCGGTCCCGGTCCCCGCCATGTTGTCGTAATTCTGATGATCGACTTTCAGGATGAGCTGGTCGATCGGTTTGAAGGCGAGGCCGAGGGTGAGGCTCTCGACGTCGTTGGCGCGGTTGGCGCGGAAGCCCGCAGGTACTTCGTGCTGGGTGTTGTAGCTCTCCCAGCGCGCATAAGGGATGAACGACGTCTGTCCACCGCGGCCGGCGAGCAGGTCGTAGCCGAGCTGCAGGTACCAGCCCGAAAGCCGCTCGCCCACGGAGGCGCTCCCGGTCAGCCCGAGCGCCGCGTTCAGGTCCGCGACGTCGTCGAGCTCGGCCTGGACGCCCAGAGCGCGGAATTCCAGCCCGCGCCATCGATATTCGAGATGCCCTTCGAGGATTTTGGTCCCGACCGCAACATCGCGCCCCGCCGGCGTCTTCAGATCCTGCCCCGAGTCGCCCACGTAGGCCGAGCCGCCGGCCAGCAGGCCGGGCATCCCGGTGAAATCGAGCCGGCCGACCCAGGCGAAGTCCTCGGCCTTGGCCTGATTGCCCTTCTGCCGCCCCCCGCGCAGGCCGCCGGCCGTAAAGCCAGCGCCCCGGAAGCCGTTGACGATATAGGTGCGGTACGTGAAGGGACCCAAGTCTCCGAAGAGCCCGAGGCCGTTCTCCCTCCAGGTGGTCGGCAGGATGACGTTCTCGATGTCGGGGCGCATGGCCCCGAGGAAGACGGTGGGCTCGTGGAGCTCGTTGAGGAAGCCCATGGGCACCAGCAGCAGGCCGGCCCGGAAGCCCGCCTGCGGGCGCCAGAGGAAGTCGACATAGGCGAACTCGACCGACACCTCGCTGCCGGCGTGCTCGTACTCGACCTCCGTGTTGAGCAGCCAGCGGTCGTCGAACTTGTAACCGAAGTAGACGACCCCGCGCAGGAGATCGAAGGTGTCAGTTTTGCCGGAGGGCGCCCCGTCGTCGCGCTCGTCGTCGAAATTCTGGTAGAGCAGCTCGCCGTAGCCGCCGATCGACAGGCCCCGCTCGGTCCGGTAGACCTTGGAGGCCGCCGGGCCGAAACCGTACTGGCTGGTGTCGGCGGTCGCCGCCGCCTCGCCGATCCGCAGACGCTCGATCTCGCCGGCGAGGACCTCGATCCGGCGCTCGAGCTCGGTGAGCCGGGCATCGTCCTCCTGGCCTCCTCCGCTCTTCATGGCGGCTACCTGGCCCCGCAGGGCCTCGACCTCCCGCTCGAGCTGCTGGATCCGCTCCTCCTGCGACTGCCCGAGCACCGGCATGGCCGGCAGGCAGAACAGCAGCACCAACACCCAGACGACCCCCCATCGGGACGAAGTCATGTACAGTCTCCTTGCTGCGCGGCGTTGACGCGCCACGCGGTCGAGAGGACGGCGGGCCGATCCGGTTGGCGCCGCGACCCGCCGCCCTCGGTTGTCATTCACCCTCCCAGGCGTTCCGGCGAGGGCTCCTCCCTGCTCCAGAATCGGACGTCGACCTCCGTGGCCAAGGCCCGCATCTTTCCTTCCAGGCCCGGGGTGGCCAGCGCTTCGAGCCGCTCGCCCCGGGGACGGAGCACCAGCACCTCGATGCCCGGATGCCGGGCCGCCCAGGCGAGCGCCGCCTCCGGGCCCATCACATAGAGGCCGGTCGACAGGCAGTCCGCCAGCAGGGGATCGACCGCCCAGACCGTGAGGCTCCCGAAGTCGGGGGCCGGCCGGCCGGTCCGCGGGTCGAGGAGGTGGCCGAGGCGCTCGCCGCCGGCCACGATCCCCCGCTCGCTGTTGCCCGAGGTCGAGACCGAGCCGCGGCCGATCGACAGCTCGATCACGGAGAGGTCGCGGCGCCGCGGATCGGCCACCGGGACCGCCCAGGGCTCGCCCGTCTGGGAGAGGACCGCGACCTGTCCGCCCAGGTCGAGCGCAACCCGCGAGATTCCAGGAGTTCCCGCGAGCGCCGCGAGCGCCGCGGCGAGGCCCGCCCCCTTGCCGAAGCCTCCCTCCTCCAGGACCAGGCCAGGCCGTTCGCGGACCGCGGCCCCCGGTTCCAGGCGGAGCCCGTCCAGCCCGGTCGCGGCCAAGGCGCGGCGCAGCTCCTCGGGATCGGGCAGCCGGCCCCCGGTGCGCAGCCCCCAGGCACGGACCAGGGGACCGACCGCGGGATCGAAGGCGCCGTCCGTCTCCATCCAGCAGCTCCGGGCCGCGGTGAGATCGGCCGCCAGCTCCGGCGAGAGCGCGACCCGCTCCCCGGCCGGGGCCCGGTTGAGACGGGCCAGCTCCGTATCGTCCCGCCATGTGGACAGCCGCGCCTCGGCAGCCTCGAGGGCCGCAACCGCCCGCTCGCTCGCCGCCAGGGCCGTCTCCCGGTCCCTTGCCTCGACGGCTACGTCGAGCGAGGTGCCCATCATTGAGAGACGGCGCTCGACGAGGCCCGCACTCTCGTCCAGCCGCGGGAGCGGAGGCGAGGCGCAGGCGGCCAGGAGAAGCGTGGCAGCGAGGAATGGTGAGGTCCTCACGTCCGCGCCTCCGCCGCTTCGCGCGTCCCGTCTTCCACGTCCCCTGCACAGCCGCACCCACCAGAGGGGATCGGCCGGCCGTGCGGGCAGACGGCCGGATGATCGAGGAAGGCGCACACCTGGTCCTCGAAGCCGGCGGCGACCGGCATGGGACGGCCGCACTCCTCGACCGAGGCGAGCGTCCGGGCGAGCAGCACCTCCGCCAAGCGCACCCGGCGCACCGCCGCAGCGGCCTGCGCCCGGCCCTTCTCGGTGAAGGCGATCTTCCCGTCCAGGAAGGCGAGGAGCCCGTCCGCGATCAGCTCGGCCATGCCGCGGCGCGCCACGGACACGCCGGTCCTGTCCTCCTCCAGCAGCCGCCAGAGGCCGGCGAGGACGGCCTGCAGCTCCAGCGCCTGCGGCTCCTCCGGCAGGGCAAGCCGGCCGTGCTCCAGGCGGATCTCGCGGTCGGCGCGGGCGGCGATCGAGAGGTCGTGGGTTACCAGGACCAGCGTGTGACCCCGCTGGTGGAGGTCGGCAAGGAGGCTCATGACCACCGCCTCGTTGACGGCGTCCAGGTTGCCGGTCGGCTCGTCGGCCAGGATCAGCGGCGGCTGGTTGATGAGGGCGCGCGCGATGCACACGCGCTGCTGCTCGCCGCCCGAGAGCTGGCTCGGCAGGTGGTGGCTGCGCTCGCCGAGCCCCACCCGGCGTAGCGCCTCCTCGGCCTCGCCGCGGTCGGTCACACTGTGGACGTACTGCGCCAGCATGACGTTCTCGAGGGAGGTGAGATAGGGGATCAGGTGGAACTGCTGGAAAACCAGGCCGATCGTCCGCTGGCGGTAGCGCGCGAGCTCGCGGCTGGACAGCGTGGAGAGATCGACGCCGCCGACCTCGACGCGGCCAGAGCTCGGGCGGTCCAGCCCCGAGAGGACGTTGAGGAGGGTCGTCTTCCCGGAGCCCGAAGGCCCGGTGACCGCCACCCACTCGCCCGGCTCGATCGACAGCGCGAGGTCGTCGAGCGCGCGCAACGGCCCGAAGCGCCGGCAGAGACCCTCGACCTCGACGAAAGGCACGGCGGCCTCACTCCCCTCGCAGCACCCGGGCCGCGTCCAGCCGCTCGACCCGGCGGAGCGCGAGGAGCATCGACGTGCCGACGACCAGCACGGCCACCGTGGCCGCCGCCGCGAAGCCGCTCCAGGTGAGCGAGAGGGAGCCGGTCGTGCCGAGCACCCGGCGCGCCAGGCCGCTCGCCGCGAGCTCTCCCAGGAGCTGCCCCGCAAGCCCCGCCACGAGGGCCGCTACGAGCAGCTCGGCCGCGAACAGCTGCGCCACCCTGCGGCCCGTGTATCCGAGCGCCATCAGCAGGCCGATTTCGACGCGCCGCTCCCCCACCAGGGCCGTGGTCGCGGCGCCCACGGAGAGGAGCGCAAGCAGCAGGGAGACGGCGCTCACCGCGACCAGCAGCAGCATCAGCCTCCGGGTCACGCGGGCGTCCGATTCACTGACCCGCAGGATTCGCCGGGCCTCGACCCCTTCGACCTTGCTCTCGATGGCGCGCTCGATCTCTTCCAGCCGGTCCGGCGCGGCCCGCACCTCGATGCGATCGAAGCCCTGGACGTTCCTCGCCTCCGGGGAGCCCGTCGCCGTCTGCACCCCCGGGACGGCCCGCACCCTCTCGACCACTTCGCGCGGGATCTTCTCCAGACCCCCGATCTGCGGCCGGACCATCAGATTGGCTCCGAAGGCCGACAGGCTCTCGCCGAACCGACCGTGGGCCCGGGCCGAGAAGCCGGCCAGAGCGGCGACGGTGGCCGCGGCCACCGCGACCGCGGCGAGGATCAGCGCGAGCTGGCGGAACCGCCGGCGCAGGCTGGCGAAGACGAGCCGGGCGACCATCAGGCCGCGGCCCTCTTGAGGATGTCCGCGGGATAGCGTTCCAGGGCGCGCAGCACGGGAGCGATACTGGACAGGACGGCCACCGCCAGACCGAGCAGCGCGGCGAACGGCAGGAGCTGCGGCATCCAGGGCACGGCGATGCCCAGGGCCCCGCTGCCCAGCAGCCGGCCGCCGACCAGGCCGGCCGCGCCGCCGGCGAGGCCGCCGAGCAGCCCGAGCGCCGCGGCCTCGCTGAGGAAGAACAGCACCACGTGGGCGCGCGGCGCCCCGAGGGCGACCATCAGGCCCGCCTCCAGCCGCCGCTCCAGGACCGTGGCCGTCATGGCGGCCGTGACTCCGACCGCGGCTCCCAGCAGCGCCACCGCGGCCAGGGCGAGCAGCACGCCTTGCAGGCGGCCGAGGACCTCCGCCGTGGCCGTGGTGATGCCGTAGACGATCCGCGTCCGCCCGCCGGGGACGGCCTCGTCGATCTGGAACGCGATCGAGGATGGATAGGCCGTGCAATACCAGGCCTCGTACTCCTCAGGGCTCATCCGCCGCGGATCGCGCCTGTTCGCCGCCTCGGGGTTGGTCAAGGCGAAGACCTCGCCGCGGACGAAGCGCCCCGGCCGCCCGGCAAGCCGCTGCACGCGCTCGATCGGCGCGAAGGCCTGCTCGTCCTCCTCGCCGCCGCTCGCCACGATCCCGACCACCCGCAGCCGCTCCTCCGTGGACCCCAGGGCCGCCGTCAGCTCGTCGCCCGTCTTCAGCCCGAGCCGCTCGGCGAGGCGGCGCCCCAGCACCACCTCGGCCCGCTCGTCCCGGTCATCGGATGGCCAGCGCCCCTCGAGCCGCAGGGTCGGCCTCACCCGCGGCAGGCCCGTGCGCCAGCCTGATTCCACCTCGCGGTCGAACCAGGTGCCGACCAGCGGGGCCACGAGCCCTTCGGGAGCCAGCCGCACACGCAACGGATAGAGCGGCGCGAACGCGACGATGTTGTTGCGCCAGAAGATTTTACGGAGGCGGCCGAGGTCCGCGACCGCCAGCGTGCCGCGGCCGTCGGCGGGGAGGACCTCCAGGTTGGCCCCGTAGGAGCTCAACTCGGCCGCCATCCGGTCTCCCGAAGAGAGCATCACCTCGGCCAGAGCCGTCGCGCCCAGCGTGCCGAGCGCTACAGCGGAAACGGCCAGGAGCTTCCGGCGGGTGCCGCGGCGCAACGATTCGAGCAGCAGGCGGGCATACATGGCGGACCTACCCGGAGTGCCCCGTATGGTCGGCCGCCCCGTCCGCGAACCGCGGCGCTCCTGCCGCCAGGTCCGAGGCCGTGATGACGAGCGCGTCCCCCTCGATGCGCGAGGGCAGCGGCGCCGGGTTGCAGCCCCCCATCTGGCCGATGCTGGGCGGAAAGATGGCCGAGCCGCAGTGGAAACATGTGATCGAAGGGCCGTCCTGGTAGTACCCGCGCGGCCCGCAGATGTCGCAGGCGTCGAACGCGGTGGCGATCGGTCCGCCCTCCTCCACCGGAACGGCGATGAAGCGCACCGGGTGGCCGTCCACCAGGGCCGAGAACCGCTGGAGCCGCGCCCCCTGGAAGGTCGAGAGAGGGATGCGCACCCGGCCGTCCGCACCGACCGCGACCGGCTGCGCAGGCGAGAGCGTCGCCGGCGGCCGGGCATAGACGAACCCGAAGCCGAGGATCGCCAGGATGATGACCCCGAGCACACCGCCCAGCATCCGGGCACGCGCCTGGCGCTGGGCGAGCGCCCGGTCCAGCCGGACCTGCGCCGTACCGTCCGGCTTGATCGAAGCCGGCCGCGCCGTACCGGGGACGAGGAGGAGCAGCAGCGGCAGGATCAGGACGGCGGCGATGAAGAAGACCTGGTTGCGCACCAGCGGGCCGACCGTGGCCATGGTCGTCTCGTTGGCCGGCAGCCAGCCCGCCTCGGAGAGCTCGTGATAGCCGTTGACCAGGAGCTGGACGAGGAAGATCGCCAGCGCGATGCCGGTGATCTTGAAGAAACGCCCGAGGTCGATCCGCAGGCTCCCACGCACGAAGAAGACGCCGAACGCCACGGCCGCCGCCAGACCGATCAGCACGCCCAGGCTGGCCAGCAGGCCCGAGGTCGTGAGCGACAGGGCGGCGAGGAAGAGCACCGTCTCCACGCCCTCGCGGAAGACCATGAGGAAGGTGAAGAGAAAGAGGCCTGCACAGACCGAGCCGGCCCGCTCGCGGCCGAGGATGCGACCGAGGGAGCCCTTCATCTCGCCGGACAGCGAACGGGCATGCCGCCACATCCAGATCATCATCGAGCCGACGATGACCGCCGAGCCCATGTAGAGGATCCCCTCGAAGGCCTCCTCGTTGACCGCCCACCGGTAGAGGAGCCATGCGCCGGCCAGGCTCGCCACGGTCGCGACGGCGATGCCGGACCAGACGGCGCCCAGGTAGCGGTCGCCCCCCTCCCGGCGCAGAAAGGCCACGATGATGCCCACCACCAGGGCCGCTTCGACACCCTCGCGGAGCGTCACCACCAGAGCTTCAAACATGCGCCACCCGCTCTCTCGCCTCTCTTGCCGCAGTGGTCTGTCCGGTCACGCTCGGCTCCTTCGCACATTCGTTGCAGAGGCCGCTGATCTGCAGGGTTGAACGGGCAGGGAGGAACCCGTGCGCTCGGCAGATCTCCACCTGGAGCGCGGCGATCCCCGGGCTCACGAACTCCACCACACGCCCGCATCCGGTGCACACGAGATGGTCGTGCCGCTGTCCGGTGTGGACATGCTCGTAGAGATAGCGGTCGCGGCCCAGGCGCTGCTTGCGGACGAGGCCGCACGCGACCAGCAGGTCCAGGTTGCGGTAGACGGTGGCACGCGAGATCTTCAGGGAGCGCGACCTCATGCCGCGCAGCAGCTCTTCGGCATCGATATGGCCGTGTTGCGAGAAGATCTCGTCGAAGAGGACCAGGCGCTCGGAGGTGACGCGATGGCCTCTTTCCCTGAGGTACTGGAGGAACTTCTGCTTCTCGCGATCATCTGCCATGATGTCCCTCGGGCACGGGAGCCTTTATTGAGAAGTAATCTCAAATCGAGAGATATTCTGGACCGCCTCGGTCCTGTTTGTCAACTGACCGGGAAGAGGAATGGAACCTGCAGAGGTTTCAGAGCGTAGAAAGAGGGCCTGTCGATGCCTGGACTTATGTACCCCGAGCCTGCACAGGAAAGCCGCCCCGAGCCCTCGACTCAGCTCCCGGCAGCCGCGCCGGACCTCGATGCAGGCGCACTGTGCCTGCAAGATCGGCAGCCGCACCGCCCCTTGCCCTTCTGGCTGCGGATGATCGTGCTGGTGGTGGGCTGGGTGGTGCTGCTGGTGGGCGTCGCCGGCCTGGTGCTCCCCGGCATCCAAGGGGTGGTCACCATCCTTCTCGGGGCCGCCATCCTCTCCGTCGCGAGCGAGCTCGCCCACCGCTGGATGCGCCAGCTCCTGCAACGCTGGCCCCGGATCTGGGACCGCGTCGAGGGCTTCCGCGACAAGATCCACGACAAGCTGCACCGAATGGTGCACCGAGGATAGGGCGCTTTACCGTTCCTCGAGCGGCACGAACCGCCGCTGCCTCTCGCCGACGTAGATCTGGCGCGGGCGGTTGATGCGGGTCTTGGGATCTTCCCGCATCTCCTTCCAGTGGGCGATCCAGCCCGGCAGCCGGCCGAGCGCGAACATCACCGTGAACATGTTGGTCGGGATGCCCATGGCCCGGTAGATGATGCCGCTGTAGAAGTCGACGTTCGGGTAGAGCTTGCGGGAGATGAAGAACTCGTCGCGCAGTGCGACCTCCTCCAGCGCCTTGGCGATGTCGAGCAGCGGGTCCTGGATGCCGAGCTCGCCGAGCACCTCGTCGGCGGTCTCCTTGAGGATGCGCGCCCGCGGGTCGAAGTTCTTGTAGACCCGGTGCCCGAAGCCCATGAGGCGGAAGCCTGAGTCCTTGCTCTTCGCCATGTCCACGTACTTCTTGTAGTCGCCGCCGTCGTGGCGGATGCGCTCCAGCATCTCGATCACCGCCTGGTTGGCGCCGCCGTGGAGCGGCCCCCAGAGGGCGCAGATGCCGGCCGAGATGGAGGCGAACAGGTTGGCCTGGCTGCTCCCCACCATGCGCACCGTCGACGTGCTGCAGTTCTGCTCGTGGTCGGCGTGCAGGATCAGCAGCAGGTTGAGCGCCCGTTCCGAGCACCGGGCTGACCGGTATACGGCTCGGCCGGCACCGCGAACATCATGTGCAGGAAATTCGAGCAGTACGACAGCTCGTTGCGCGGATACATGAACGGCTGGCCGACGTTCTTCTTGTACGAGAACGCCGCGATCGTCTTCGCCTTGGCGAGCAGCCGGATGATGTTCAGGTCGAGGTCATCGGACGTCCGGGATAGTAGGCCGACAGCGAGGCGACCATCGACGACAGCATCGCCATCGGGTGGGCGCTGGTCGGGAAGCCTTCGAAGAACTTCTTCATGTCCTCGTGGATGCAGGCTGTGGCGGGTCAGCCGCGCCTCGAACGTCGGCGAATTCGTCGCGGCTCGGCAGGTGCGCCGTAGATCAGCAGATAGCAGATCTCGGTGAACTGGGCCTGCCCCGCGATCTCCTCGATGGGATAGCCGCGGTAGCGCAGGATCCCCTTCTCGCCGTCGATGAAGGTGATGGCGCTCTCGCAAGCGCCAGTATTGCCGTAGCCCGGGATCGAGCGTGATCGCTCCGCTCTTCGCGCGGAGCTGCATGATGTCGATGCCGACCTCGCCCTCGGTACCGACGACGGCCGGCAGCTCATATTCCTTTCCGTCGAGGGCGAGCCGAGCGTTGCTCGGCGAGGTGTCCGCGATCGGCGGCTCCTCGACCAGATCTTTCGTTTGCTGAGACATTGCGGGTCTCCCAGAGGTCGTACCGAGCCCCCCGGGGGCTGGAACGCCAGCGAGGATTCTATCCCCTGCGGGAGGGGGCTGCAAGAAACCGGCCCGCTGGCATCTCCTGTCTTCTTCCCCCCTCTCCCGGGGGAAGGGAGTGCGGATGGGAGAGGGGGGCCAGGGGGGTGAGGGTCCTCACAGCTCGCGCAACGCCGTCGCCACCGGCAGGCGCGCCGCCCGGATCGCCGGGAGAGACCGCCGACCAGGCCCATGAGGAGCGACCAGATGATCCCCTGGACGAGCAGCGCGGGGGTAACCGCGAAGGCGAAGGCGACCTGGCTGAAGCTCGACCAGTTGAGCGTCGCGGCCTGGTAGCCGTCGAAGGCGAGATAGGCCAGACCCGCGCCGACCGCCCCGCCGGCGACCGCGAGCACCAGCGACTCGGCCACCACCGAGAGGACCACCGGGCCGCTGCGGAAGCCGAGGGCGCGCAGGGTGGCGATCTCGCGGCTCCGCGCGGAGACCGCCGAGTACATGGTGTTGAGGGCACCGAACACGGCGCCGACCGCCATCAGGCCAGCGATGACCGTGCCCAGGCCGGTGATGATCGCATAGAGGATCTCCGACTGCTCGGCGTAGTAGTCCGTCTCCCGGACTACCTTGACGTCCAGCCGCGGATCGGCGGTCAGGGCGTCCTTGAAACGGTCGAACGCCTGCGGCGAGTCGAGCTTCGCATAGACCGACTGGAAGCTGTCGCCCCGCCGGTAGGCCGGCTGGAGCACTCCGGCGTCGCACCAGATCTCCGACTCGGCGATGGCCGCCGTCGGCCGTGAAGATGCCGACCACATGTCCATCGTCCTCGCCCCAGCGCAGCCGGTCGACCCGAGCTCGAGCCCGCTTGAACTCGGCGACCGCGGCCCGGCCGACGATCACCTCGTTGCTCCCGGCTCGAAAACGGCGGCCCTCGACGATCTCCACCTCATCGCGCACCTTGAAGGCGCCCGGCTGAACGCCGCGCAAGGGCACGTTGGCGTAGGTGCCGGTCGAACGCTTCGGCAGGTCGACGATGACGTAGAGCTCGGCCGAGGCGGCCGGCACCTGTCCTGCCCGCAGCACGCCCGGAGCCTCCGCGATGACCCGGGTGTCGTCGCGCCCGAGGCCGCTCGTCATTTCGGTGTCGCTGCCCCGAGCGCAGCACGATCGCCGTGTCGGGCGAACCGGCCGCGGTCATCGTCTTGCGGAAGCCCTCGGCGATCGACAGCACGGCGACGAGGACGGCCACCACGCCGGCCACCCCGAAGACCGTGGCGAGCGAGGCGCCGCGGCGCTGGCCCAGAGTGCGCAGGTTGAGCCCGGTGACGGCGACAGACCTGGGAAAGCCAGTGGAAGGTATTTGATACCATCGTCAAACCCTCCGCAGCGCATCGACGATGCGGAGCCGCATGGCCTGCACGGCCGGCAGCAGGCCGGTGGCCAGGCCGAGCAGCAGCGCCAGGGCTGCACCGAGGGCCAGCTTGCCGCCCGGCAGGTAGAACAGCGGCAGGAACCCACCCGAGGGATCGCCTCCGGCGGTGATGATCACCCAGGCGAGCCCCAGCCCCAGGGCGCCGCCCAGCAGCGCGAGGCAAGCACGACTCGGCGAGCACCAGCGCCAGCACCTGGCCATGGCGTGAAGCCCAGGGTCTTGAGCACCGCCAGCTCGTTCGGTGCGCTCGCGCACCGACTGCGCCATGGTGTTGCCGGCCACCAGCAGGATGGTGAAGAAGACGGCCGACAGCACGCCGGTGATGATCGTGCCGATGTTCCCGATCTGGTTGGCGAACGACTGCGCCATCGCCTTCTCGGTCTGCGTCTTGGTCTCGGCCGGCGAGTTGGCGAACAGGCCGTCGATCCGCTCGACGACATCTCGGCGGCGCTGGGCCGGATCGGCGATGCGGATGATGTACCAGCCCACCAGGCCGAAGTCGCCGCCGCGCGCCGCCTCGTTCAGGTAGTCGTAGTGGAAGTACATGCTGGAGTCGTCGGTCCCCTTCTCCTCCCCGTCGTAGATGCCGGAGATATTGAACTCCCACGGCCGAGCCGTCCGGCTTGCGGAAGATGGTTCCCTGGATCGGGATCTTGTCCCCCACCTTCCAGCCGAACCGCTCGGCGGTGACGCGGCCGATGATGGCGCCGGTGCGGTCCGCCTTCCAGGCCTTCATCTGATCCTCCGGCAGGATGAACTCGGGGTAGAGGTCGAGGAACGTGTCGGTGTCCACCGCCATCTGGGCCGAAGAAGTTCTTCGGGTCCTGGTAGATGCCGCCGAACCAGTTGGCGTGGCTCACCTGCCTCGACCCCCGGCAGACGCCTTGATGCGCTCCTGGTAGGAGATGGGCAGCGGCTGGATGAACGTCACCTTGTGGATGACCATCAGGCGGTCGGCGCCGGAGACGTCCACCCCCATGCTGAAGGCCTTCTCGATCGCCGCCAGATAGCCGAAGAGGATGAAGGCCGACCAGGATCGACAGCAGCGTGAAGGCCGTGCGCAGCTTCTTGCGCTTCAGGTTGCTCCAGACCAGCGGGAGGAATTTCATGGCACCGGCTCCGTGACGAGGCTGCCCTTGTCGAGATAGACCGTGCGGCGGGCGCGCGCCGCGGCGTGCGGGTCGTGGGTGACCATGATGATGGTCTTGCCGTGCTCCCGGTTGAGCGCCTGCAGGAGGTCGAGGATCTCGTCGCCCGACTTGCGGTCGAGGTCGCCCGTGGGCTCGTCGCAGAGCAGCAGCGTCGGATCGGTGACGATGGCGCGGGCGATGCCGACCCGCTGCTCCTGGCCGCCCGAGAGCTGGCGCGGGTAGTGCCGCGCGCGGTCGGCGAGCCCCACGACCGAGAGCGCCGTCGCTACGTGCTTCTTCCGCTCCGCGCTTCGAGAGGTGGGTCAGCAGGAGCGGCAGCTCGACGTTGCGCTCGGCGGTCAACACCGGCAGCAGGTTGTAGAACTGGAAGACGAAGCCGATGTGGCGGGCGCGCCACTTGGCGAGCTGGCCGTCCGACAGCTTGTGAACCGGCTCGCCCGCCACCTCGACCGTGCCGGACGAGGGCCGGTCGAGCCCGCCGATCAGGTTGAGCAGCGTCGTCTTGCCCGACCCCGACGGCCCCATGAGAGCCAGGAAGTCCCCCGGGGGGATCTCGAGGTCGATCCCCTGCAGGACGTCGATCCGCTCGCTGCCGCGACGGTATTCCTTGTGGGCGTCCTGCACCCGGACGACCGTGCCGTTCTGGTCCATCGTTCTATCTCCTATTGCAGGACGGCGACCTTGGCGCCGTCCGTGAGGTCCGCCGGCCCTTCGACCACGACCTGCTCGCCGGCCGCAGGCCGGAGAGGACCACCGCCTCGTCGCCGGGATTGGCCGCGAGCCCGATGGCCCGCCGCTCGACATGGTTCCCGACGATCACGAACACCACGTCCTTGTCTCCATCCTTGCGCACCGCCTTGCGCGGCACAATAACTGCCGGGCGCGCCGGCCCGCCTCCCGCCGCCGGCCCTCCGGCCTCCTCGTCGCCGAGGAAGGCCACCTTGACCCCCATGTCGGGCAGGATGCGCGGATCGAGCTGCTCGAAGGCGAGCCGCACCCGCACGGTCGCCTTCTGCCGGTCGGCCGTGGGCACGGGCATGATGACCCGCGACGGGATCTGCCAGTCCGGATAGGCGTCCAGCGTAGCGATCGCCTTCTGGCCGGGCCGCACCCGCTGGATGTAGCTCTCGTTGACGTCGACCTCGATCTCCAGCGAGTTCATGTCGACCACGGTGCAGATGCCCGTACGGGTGAAGCCGCCGCCGGCCGACACCGGCGAGATCATCTCGCCCGGCTGGGCGTCCTTGGTGACCACGACCCCGCAGAAGGGGGCGCGGATCACCGTGTCGTCCAGATCCTGGCGCCGCAGCGCGACCTGCCGCTCGGAAGACCTCGACCTCCTGGCGACCGACCTCCAGCCGCGCCGCCAGCGAGTCGACCTGGGCGTCGGCGGCGTCGAGGTCGGCCTGGGTCGAGATCCCCTGCTCCTGCAGCCGGCGCGCGCGGCTCAGGCTGAGCCGGGCCTCGCGCAGGCGCACCTCGGTCTCGGTCAGAGAGCGGCGCTGGGAGGTCAGCCTGCGCCTCGGCCAGGGCGAGCTCCTTGCGCACGGTCGCATCGTCGAGATGGGCGACCGGCTGTCCCCTCGCGATGCCGTCCCCTCCTCGACCAGCACGTCGACCACCTTGCCCGTGACCTTGGAGGAAACCGTGGCCTGGCGGCGCGCGGTCACGTAACCGGAGGCGTTGAGCACGGCACCGGCCGCGCTGCCGCCGGGCTGCTCGCGCACCGCCGCCACCCGCACCTCCGGGGCACGGGGCAGACGGAGCCAGGCGAACAGGCCCGCGGCCACCAGGAGCAGGACCACGACGATCGGGATCCAGATCCGCCGTCCAGAAGTCTCGGATGCCGCGCCGCGGTCGATCCGCAGCCCTTCCAAAGAAGCCTTCTCGAGCCATCTTTTTTCCTTGCAGGAGACCCGGAGGCAGCTCCGCTGCACATCGGGAGCGCCGGGCAGAAGCCAATACGTCGCCCTGCGGCAAAAGTTGCTCCGGCGCGATCCAGAGAGATTATATACCGCCTTGTTCCCGCTCGTACAGGGCGCAAGAGGTGTCGGTCTCCCAGACCTCGACGCGGACGACCCGGACGCGCTCCTGGCCGGCGAGCCGCTTCTCCACCTCCTCGAAGACGTACTCGCTGAGCAGCTCGGCCGTGGTGTTGCGCTGGTCGAACGGGGGGATCTCGTTGATCACCCGATGGTCGAAGGGTCCGACGACCTCCTGCATCATAGCTTTCAAGTCGGCGAAATCGAGGACCATGCCGAGCGCATCGAGCCGTTCGGCCCGCAGGTGGACCC
The DNA here is from genome assembly GCA_963842525.1 of uncultured Holophagales bacterium. Lineage (GTDB taxonomy): Bacteria > Acidobacteriota > Thermoanaerobaculia > Multivoradales > UBA5704 > UBA5704. The sequence goes on along the minus strand of CAWJGT010000001.1, from coordinate 378,349 downwards.
GCACCCGGTAGTTGTGCCCGTGCAGGTTCTGGCACCCCCGGGTGTGCCCCCGGATCGCATGCGCCGCGGCGAAATGTGAAGTCCTTGAAGATCGTGTGCATCGCAGGGATCGTGGCGCCAGAGCGCCGGAGGAGTCAAGCCCGGCTCCGCTCCCTGCAGGTGCCGGCTTCCAGGTGTGCAAACGCGCCTCGGGTTCCATGCCGGAGGGTATTTTACCTTATCTCCGCTTCCAGGACGAAAAGCCCTGGTCCGGGGTAAGATCCCGGCAAAGACGGTCGACTCGGGGAGAAGCCTTCATGCCCGACATGTCCCATCGGTCTGCAAGCCCGGAACGCGAACGGCGCTCCCGGAGGATACTCGCCGGGGTCCTGACCCTTCTCCTGGTCCTCCTGACGGCGGCGGCCGTGGTGATCCCCATCCTGGTGATCCGGCCGTTCAAGGCCCAGACGCCGGAGGGGATCGCGCTGGCCTTCGCCCTGCGCCGGTGGGCTCCCGTGGGAACCCTGATCGCCGCGGCGGCGGTGCTCGCCTTGACGGTGTGGCTGTGGCGCGGCGCTTCCCGGTGGGGGCGGACGGCGTTCCTCCTGGCCTTCCTGCTGCTCACGGCCGCCTCCTGGTGGACGCGCCAGAACATGTTCGAGCGGATGTTCGCCCCCCTCTCCGCCGCCCGGCAGGCTCCGGCCGCCGAGGCCGGCTGGGTCGAGGAAGGGGACATGGTGCTCGCGGTCGTCGCCGGCGGCGAGTCCGTCGCCTACCCGGTCCGCCAGGTCTCGTACCACCACGTGGTGCAGGACGTGGTCGGCGGCGTGCCGATCGCGGCCACCTACTGAACGCTCTGTCACACCGGTCTGGTGTGGAGAGCGGAAGTCGATGGGCGGAGGTTGACGTTCCACCTCGCCGGCATCAACAACCAGAACTTCCTCATGCAGGACGAGGAGACGGGCTCGTGGTGGCAGCAGGTGACCGGCAAGGCGCTCCACGGCCCGCTCGCCGGACGGCAGCTCGACCTGGTCTCCCATGAGGAGCTGACCTTCGGGACCTGGCGGCGCGAGCATCCGCAGGGACGGGTGCTCCGGCCGGACGACAGCGCCCCCTGGCGCGAGTTTTCCGAAAACTGGGAGGTGGAGACCGCGCGGCTGCCGGTCGTGACCGCGCGGCGGAAGGACGACCCTCTGGAGCCCCGCGCCATCGTGATCGGCGTCAAGGCCGGCGGCGCGGCGCGAGCTTATCCCATAGAAGCACTGCGGCGGCAGAGCCCGGTGCTCGACCGGCTGGGCGGCATCCCGGTGGTCCTCGTGGTGGCCGAGGACGGCAAATCGGTGCGCGCCCTCGACAGATCGATCGACGGCCGCGAGCTGCAGCTCTTCGTGAAACCGGGCTCGTCCCCGCTCCGGATGGTCGACGCCGAGACGGGCAGTGAATGGGACTTCGCAGGCGTGGCCCGCAGCGGCCCCCTCGCCGGCAAAAAGCTCTCCAAGGTCTCCATCCTCAGGGACTACTGGTTCGACTGGCGGGAGTACAACCCCGAGACGTCGGTCTACATGCTCGGTCGGCGCTGAGCGGCCCCTCCCCCGACCCCTCCCCCGCGCGGCCACCACTCCCCACCCCGAGCGGGAGAGGGGCGCCACCACCCAACGATTCTCTCCTCCTGCTGCTGCCACGGTGTTTTCCCCCTCTCCCGTTCGGGGCGGTGGGACGGGGGACGCACGGGAGAGGGGGCCAGGGGGAGAGGGCTCCGGCTTTGGCGATGGCGCCCGAGATGTGGTACGAAGGGCCGCCAGGGAGATCGCCATGGCCGGAACGAAGACGCTACGCGTGGGGGTCCTCACCCCGGTCACGACCCTCGACCCGCGGGACGCGCAGGACTTCGTCAGCGCCTTCGCGGTCCTGCAGGTCTACGAGACGCCGTTCGCCCAGCCGCGGGCTGCCGGGGTCTCTCCCGAGCCGATCCTCTTCCAGGAGCGGCTGCGCCCGGAGCGGCCCTCGGACGGCGCTCCCGTCTTCTCCGCCGCCGTCCGCCCGGACATCCTCTTCTCGGACGGCACGCCGCTGACCGCGCAGCACGTGGCCGACTCGCTGTCCAAGGCCTCGACCTTCCTCGAGCAAGCGGACGTGGTGGCGCACGGCGACCGGGTGTACTTCCGTCTGAAGCGTCCGAACGCCCGCTTCGACCTGGTGCTCACCCGGCGCTTCTGCAATATTACCCGTGAAACCACCCGCGAGGCCGGCGGCACGCTCCTCGGCACCGGCCCCTTCCTCCCCGCCCAGGACGCGACGCCGGAGCGGATGCGGCTGGTGCGCAACCCGTACTACCGCAACCCGCCGGCTCTCGACGAGGTCGTGTTCGTGGTCTATCCACTCGACGAGAACCGGCGGCCCGAGGCCCTGCTCGCCGCCCTCGACGCCGGCGAGGTGGACTTCTCGAACGTCCTCTCCCGCGAGGACATCCTGCGCCTGAAGAACGTCCGCCGCTGGACCGAGCCGGGCAGCTCGACCGCCCTCCTCTACATGAATACGGACCGCCCGGGGCTGGGCGATCCGCGGGTGCGGCGGGCCATCGCGCTGTCGATCGACCGGCGGGAGATCGCCAGGATGTTCTACGCCACGGCCTCGGCCTTCACCGCCACGGGCCTGCTGCCGCCGATCCTCTCCCAGGGGGGCCCCCAGGGAGGACAACTGCACGACGGCCTGGTGTTCGATCGGAGAAAGGCGCGGGAGCTCCTGGCCCAGCCCGGCGTCCGGAAACCGGAGCGGCTGCAGCTCCTCCTCATCTTCGGTCCCCGGCCCTACCTGCCGAACCCGCAACAGGTCGGCGAGTACATCGCGGCCCGCCTCGGCGAGCTCGGGATCGAGGTGGAGATCGTGCCGACGGCCACCGTCCAGGAGTATCAAGCCAGGACGCAGCACGGGGACTACGACCTGGCGCTCGCCGGCTGGATCGCCGACACGCTCGATCCGGTCGACTTCCTCGAAGCGATTCTGGGCTCCGAGTCGATCCCGGTGCCGCACCGCAAGACGATCGTAGGCGCCAACCTGAGCCGCTGGCACGACCCCGAGACCGACCGGACGCTCGCCAAGCTGCGCCAGGACCCGCGGGGCGACCTCCGCGCCGCCTTCCTCCGCCGCATCGGCGAAGAGGCCCCCTTCGTGCCCCTCATGTACGGCGCGGCGATCTTCGCCCACGGTCCGCGGGTGAAGAACCTCTTCCCGTCACCGCTCGGCAAGCCGTCGTTCGCAGGGCTGGATCTGGAAAAGTAGGCTTTCCGTCCTGGTCAATGTCTCAGCGTTATTGCTCTGGAACTTCTGCCTCGACGAGTTGCGCAAGCAGGGTGAGCGATTCCTGCCAGCCGAGATAGCAGGCCTCGGGCGGAATGGCTTCGGGGACTCCTTCTTGCACTACGTTGAGCTCGGTTCCGACCGACACCTGCTGCAAGGAGATCGTCGTCTGCATTTCTCCGGGCAGGTTCGGGTCATCGAACTTGTCCGTGTGCACAATGCGTTCGTTGGGTACCAGCTCGAGATACTCGCCGCCAAAAGAGTGGCTGTTGCCTGTGCTGAAGTTCGTGAACGACATTTTGTAGGTGCCGCCAACTTTGGCATCCAGATGGTGAACCTTACCGGTGAAGCCGTTCGGCGGAAGCCATTTGACCATGGCATCGGCATCAAGGAATGCCCGATAGACTCTTTCAGGTGTCGCACGCAGCACACGGTGAAGTCGAATGGTGTTTGTGGACATGATCACTTGACCTTTCGATATGTGATGTTTCGCAGGCACCCACAGGCGTATACGATACAACCTGCGGGTCAACTCCGCGGCCGGCCCCAGGGGTCGAGCACGCAAGGTGCTCACCCTCTTGGGCTTGACGCAAGCTACACCTCTTCCCAACCCTGCGTCAAGGCCGCCGCCGAGCTCATAGACGAGATCGAGGCCGAGGCGGCGACCGAGAGAAAACGGACTGTTGCCAAATCGGCAAAGAACTCTACGAGGCCTATGGCTTGTTCGCGGCGGCGTTCCGGGAGGCGACAGCTAGAGTCTCACCCCATCTGTAGCTCTGCCTTTATAGGGGCCGATCACGCGGCGCGGGTTGGCGTCGGCTGCAGAACCGAGTTAGCCGTCACCGCGCTCTTCAGCACGGCGGTTCTGATGTTTTCTCTCTTCGCGACGCATTAGCCATGGCTCGACGATGTGCAGCGAAGCAAGGTACGGCGCGAGGCCGGCAGCAAAGAGAAGTATGACTACTCCCTGCGGAATCACATGCATGAACCCGATAAGTAAGACGGAAACCCAGATCACCCACGACGCGACGATTGACACCGCGCGTGCGACGCGAACTGGTCGCGAGAGGTAGGATTCGTTTGGTTCGTTCAAGCGGAAAGCGGACTCGTGACGGCAGCATCTTCAGCGACAGACTCGAAGCTGGCTGTTCGCTGTAAGCTTCTGGTTGGCCGAACCAGACCTTGCTTCCGCGCATATGGCTATGGCTCCACCTTGTTGCCTCCTTCCTATTGTACCCAATTTCTACCTTGGTTCGGCATGGTCGTGAATCAATCGTTTCAGGTCGTCAATCGACATCATCTCCCTGCCTCGGTGAATCATTGCGTGGCAGTTCGGGCAAATCGGGCGCAAATCCGAGATTGGGTCAATCTCATACTCCATCTGAATCTCCGCTTGCGGCTTGAGGTGATGGACTTCAATAAACCCAGAAGGCGTCCTGGAAGGAGGGCTCAAATCTCGATAAGTCAGTTCTGATGCCATAGCCACCCATCAATAGGTTTTTCTCCCTGGGACCGCGGGCGTCTCGCCCGCCCTCCACGACGTTGGGGCCGGCGTAGGGCTTCCGGCAACGCACAGGTAGCTGGAAGCCTGGGCGGGCGGGACGCCCGCGGTCCCAGGGGCCTCCCACCGCACCCCGGCGGAAGACTGTTACCGCCCAGCCTTGCTTGGAGGATCGTTGTCGCCAAGCCAGGACACTCTCGTTGTTGAGGGCGGCTCGCTCGCGGCCGTGGCGGCGGTGAGGCGCAGCCGCTTGCAGAGGAGCCTTGCCATGTTCCCTCCCAAGACGGGCCGTACGATCGCAGCCCTCGTTCTGACAGCTCTTCTATCCCCTGGGCTTGCCCAGGCCTTTCCCTTCTTCCAGGACTCCGGCAGGAGCGCGGTCATGCGAGTTGGCGGTGGTTCTTGGCGATCGGTTGAAGGCGGGGGAGCCTTTCGAGGAGGACTGGCTCGACGAGGTGCGGTCGCTGGCCTGGGCCCACCTCGGCAACGCGCGCAGGGTGCTTGGCGATCTCCGGAGCGCCGAGGAGGCCGATGCGGCCTCGGATCGATTCTGGGCTGATCGGGAGGAGAATGCTCTCGGCTACGGGCCGGTCCTCTGGGATCTGAAAGCCTCTCTGCGGATCGCTCAGCGGCGGTTCCCCGAGGTTTTGGGCCTGCTGGACCGCGTGATCTCTATCTATAAGGAAGGGAGACCGGAGCAGCGAGATTCGCATCTGGCAGGGCGGGCTATGGTCAAGAAGGCGTTCGCTTTCTCGGACGCCGAGCAACCGGCAGCGGCGGTCGAGCTGTTGAAGGAGGCCGTCCATCTTATAGACCCGGGCCGCGATCCTCGTCTCCTTCTATGTTGCCAGCACAACCTCGTCTGGAATCTGACGATGCTTGGCCGGCTCGCAGAAGCCCGGGAGCTTCTCCCCGGCGTCCAGGGGCTCTGTCAGGAGCTGGGAAATGCGCTGGATCTGGTGCGCTTGCGGTGGGCCGAGGGGCGGGTCGCAGCCGGGACCGGTGAGCGGGGGGAGGCGGTGCGGATGCTTGACGAGGTCTGGCGCGCGTTTCTGGACAGGGGGATGGCTTATGATGCCGCCCTCGCGGCTCTGGATCTGGCGGGCCTCTATGCCGAGGAGGGGCAGGTCACCGGTCAAGGAGCTCGTCCTCGGGATGGTCCCGGTCTTCCTCTCCCAGGAGGTCCATCGCGAGGCGATCGCCGCCTTGGCGGTGTTTCAGAGCGCGGCGCTCACCGAGGCAGCCAGCTCCGGGCTGGCCCGCCAGGTTGCCGCTTTCCTCCTGCGGGCACGCCACGATCCCGAGGCGCGGTTCCCCGGAGTCGCGGAGGATGCCAAGTCTCTTCTCTGGATCGGGATCTCCATGGTCCGAAGAGACGGTACATTTCATCGTTCGAAGGGTGCCTGAACGGAATCCAGGATGAACTGGGGTCGATTCCACGAATTCTGTACGGGTTCCAAATTTTCTGGATCGGTTCCAAAAAATTCTGGACCCGTTCCAAATTTTTGGAACCGCTTCCAAAATTTCTGTACGCGTTCCAAATTTTCTGGATCGATACAGCGAAACCCGGAAGCGGTTCCAAAAAATTCTGGGCGCGTTCCAAATTTTCTGGACCGCTTCCAAAATTTCTGTACGCGTTCCAAACTTTCTGGATCGATGCAGCGAAACCCGGAAGCGGTTCCAAAAAATTCTGGGCGCGTTCCAAATTTTCTGGACCGCTTCCAAAATTTCTGTACGCGTTCCAAATTTTCTGGATCGATGCAGCGTAACCCTGAATCGATACCACGTGCCTCATAGCCGACGGCGAGGATCACGTCGAGGTTGTAGTGGTCGACGAGCCGCGCACTCTCCCTTTTTCCTTCGGTTTGAACTATCCGGAATTTCCGGATGGTTGGCCCGGGATCGAGCTCTCCTTCCTCGAAGATGTTCTGGATGTGCAGATTGATGTTCTGCTTTACCGCCCCTGCCGCCCGGGCATGAATGCCTGGGCTAGGAACAGCGCCGGGTGAACCGGCTTCAAGCCCCATTCATGGGGCGCCGTTCCTAGCCCGGCGCTTCATCGCCGGGCGGGGCATGGGTGACGAAATCACCCCCGGTTCAGCAACTGCCGCAGCACGTAGTGCAGGATGCCGCCGTGGCGGTAGTACTGCACCTCCTGCGGGGTGTCGAGGCGGACGCGGGCCTTGAATTCGATCACTTTTCCTTTGTCGTCCCTGGCGCGGACGGTCACGTCCCGGCCGTTGGCGAAGCCGGCCTCTACCCCGGTGGCGAGGCCGGTGATCTCGTAGACCTCGTAGCCGGTCAGGCACAGGCTTGCGGCGCTCTCCCCATTCAGGAATTCGAGCGGCGCGATCCCCATGCCCACCAGGTTGCTGCGGTGGATGCGCTCGAAGGTTTCGGCGATCACGGCGCGGACGCCCAGCAGGAGCGGGCCCTTGGCCGCCCAGTCGCGCGACGAGCCGGTGCCGTATTCCTTGCCGGCCAGGACGATCGTGGGCACTCCGGCGGCCACGTACTTCATGGCCGCGTCGTAGATCGCCAGCGGCTCGCCCGACGGCAGGTGGACGGTGAAGCCTCCTTCGATCTCGGGCACCATCCGGTTGCGGATGCGCACGTTGGCGAAGGTGCCCCGCATCATCACCTCGTGGTTACCCCGCCGCGAGCCGTAGGAGTTGAAGTCTTTGGGCGCCACGCCGTGCTCGATCAGGTACCGGCCCGCCGGGCTCGCCACCTTGATCGAGCCGGCCGGGGAAATGTGATCGGTGGTGATGCTGTCGCCGAAGAGGCCCAGGCAGCGGGCGCCCCGAATGTCCGAGACCGGCGCCGGCTGGGGCGGCATGTTCACGAAATAGGGCGGCTGGCGGACGTAGGTCGAGCTGTCATCCCAGGCGTAGGTGTCCCCCTCGGGGACCGTGAGGCCGTTCCAGCGCTCGTCGCCCGCGTAGACGTCGGCGTACTCCTTGCGGAACATGTCGGAGCGCACGGCCTTGAGGATGGTCTCCTCCACCTCGTTCCGGCTCGGCCAGAGGTCCCGCAGGTAGACCGGCTCGCCGTCCTTGCCAATGCCCAGCGGCTCGCTCTGCAGGTCGATGTCGATCCGCCCGGCCAGGGCATAGGCCACGACCAGCGGCGGCGAGGCCAGGTAGTTGGCCCGCACGTCGGAGTTGATCCGCCCTTCGAAGTTGCGGTTGCCCGAGAGGACGGCCACGGCCACCAGGTCCTTCTCCTCAATGGCATGCGAGATGGCGGTCGGCAACGGGCCGCTGTTGCCGATGCAGGTGGTGCAGCCGTAGCCCACCAGGTGGAAATTGAGCGCTTCCAGGTAGGGCGTGAGCCCGGCCTCGCGGTAGTACTCGGTCACCACTTTCGAACCCGGCGCCAGGCTGGTCTTGACCCATGGCTTGACCGTGAGGCCGCGCTCGACCGCCTTCTTGGCCAGCAGGCCCGCGGCGATCATCACCGACGGGTTCGAGGTGTTGGTGCAACTCGTGATGGCGGCGATGACGACCGAGCCGTGCTGCAGCTCGCCGGCCGCTGCGTCGGCGTGGGTAGTGGCGACGTCGGCCTCGGCCACGGCCGTGCCCGCGGCGGTGCCGCCAAGGATCTGCATGCCGGTGGCGGGCTGGCGCGCCCGGCCGGTCTTGCCAGTCACCATCATGGAGTCGAGCTCCTTGAGGAAGGAACTCTTCACATCGGACAGCCGCACCCGATCCTGCGGCCGGCGCGGCCCGGCGAGGCTCGGCTCGACGGTGCGCAGGTCGAGCTCCAGCGTGTCGGTGTAGACCGGCTCCGGGCTGTCCGCCGTGTGGAACAGCCCCTGCTCCTTCATGTAGGCCTCGACGAGGGCCACCCGCTCGGCCGGCCGGCCGGTGAAGGTCAGGTAGTCGAGCGAGCTCCGGTCGACCGGAAAGATGCCGCAGGTGGCGCCGTATTCCGGGGCCATGTTGGCGATCGTGGCGCGGTCGGCCAAGGGCAGGCTGGCAAGGCCGGGGCCGTAGAACTCGACGAACATGCCCACGACTCCCTTTTTGCGCAGCATCTCGGTCACGGTGAGCACGAGGTCGGTCGCCGTGGCCCCCTCGGGCAGCCCGCCGGCGAGGCGGAAGCCCACCACCTGGGGGATGAGCATGGAGACCGGCTGGCCGAGCATGGCCGCCTCGGCTTCGATGCCGCCCACGCCCCAGCCGAGGACGCCCAGGCCGTTGACCATGGTCGTATGAGAATCCGTTCCCACCAGGGTGTCCGGATAGGCCCAGAGCTCGCCGTCCATCGTCTCGTCCATCACCACCCGCGCCAGGTACTCCAGGTTGACCTGGTGGACGATGCCGGTGTCCGGCGGCACGACCTTGAAGTTGTCGAACGCCCGCTGGCCCCAGCGCAGGAAGGCATAGCGCTCGCCGTTGCGCTCGAACTCCTTTTCGGCATTGAAGAGGAAGGCGGCGGCGCTGCCGTATTCGTCCACCTGGACGGAGTGGTCGATGACCAGCTCGACGGGCTGCAGCGGGTTGATCCGCTTCGGCTCGCCCCGAGGACCGCCGATGACCGCCATGGCGTCGCGCATGGCCGCGAGGTCGACGACGGCCGGCACGCCAGTGAAGTCCTGGAGCAGCACCCGGGCCGGCATGAAGGCGATCTCGCGGGACGGCACGGCTTTGGGGTCCCACCTCGCCAGCGCCTCGATGTCGCCCGCGGTCACCATTTCGCCGTCCTCGCGGCGCAGGAGGTTCTCCAGCAGGATGCGCAGGGCATAGGGCAGCCGCGCGAGCTGGAATCCCCGCTTCTCCAGAGCGGCGAGGCGGGCCAGCCGGAGCTCACGGCCGCCCACCTTCAGGGTAGAGCGGCTTCCGAAGCTATCGTTCATGGGACAGTCTCCTCGGATCTCACAGGGGGATGGCGCCGGAGGCGCCGCCGGCCGGATTGGACCCGCCCGGGGGCTTCAACGATACCATGCCCGCCAAGAGGGTTCGCGATAAGATGGACGGGATGATGGATGGGATAACGGACGGCGTGTCCTCCGACCTGACGACCCCGGTGCTGCTGGTGGCCATGCCGCAGGTGCTCGACCCGTTTTTCCACCGCAGCGTCGTCCTGCTGATCCATCACGAGGAAGAGGGGAGCTTCGGGTTCATCATCAACCGCGCGACCGGCATCCGCCTCCCCGAGATCCTCAAGGGGATGCAGGTGACTTGGCACGGCGAGACCGAGGCGGTCGCCCATTTCGGCGGGCCGGTGAGGCCGCAGCTCGGCACCGTCCTCTTCGCGCCCACCGAGGTGGAGACCGAGGCCGCGACCGAGGTCCTCCCCGGCGTGTCCCTGACCCAGCACATCGGCGACCTCGTGACGCTCGCCGAAACGCCGCCGCCGGCCTTCCGGCTCTTCCTCGGGTATGCCGGCTGGGGCGCCGGCCAGCTCATGGAGGAGATCCTCCGCAACGACTGGCTGACCGCCCCGGTCCAGACCGACCTCATCTTCGCTCCCGACCCGGACGAGGTGTGGAATGCCGCCCTGCGTTCGGTCGGGGTCGACCCTGCCGCGCTCCCATCCTGGACGGCGCCGGCCCGGGGCGGGGAGACGACCAACTGAAGCCCGCCCGCCGCCGCAAGAGCCCCCCGCGCAACCCGTCCTCCGGCCGGATCCGGCAGCTGCGGACCGAGCATCACCGCTCGGCCGGCGGCCTGATCGTCCGCGGCTCGCGCATCCTCCTCATCGCCACCCAGGAGGGGCGTCGCTGGCAGCTCCCCAAGGGGCACATCGAGGAGGGCGAGACCCCGGAAGAGGCTGCCATCCGCGAGGTCCGCGAGGAGACGGGCGTCACCGGCCGCATCGTGGCGCCGCTGCCCGGCGTCGAGTACTGGTACATCGAGCGGGGAGCCCGCCGCATCCACAAAAAGGTGGACTATTTCCTCCTGGAGTACATCAGCGGCGATCCCGTGAATTTCGACGCCGACGAGGTCTCGGGCACCGGCTGGTTCTCCTGGACCGCCGGCATCACCCGGCTGACCTTCGAGAACGAGCGCCAGGCGGTCAAACAGGCCCGTGAGATTTTGGAGGGGAAGGCGCAGGAGGTCCTCACCCCCTAACCCCCTCTCCCATCTCCCTCCCAACCCCCGCCGGGAGAGGGGGACCTTTGCTGTGTCATCCTGAGCGCAGCGAAGGATCTGGGGGTTGGGAAGCTCCGCCCGCCCAGATTCTTCGCTGCGCTCAGAATGACATTCGTGGACTCGCCATCTCCGCTCCAGCTACGTCCCCCCTCTCCCGGTCGGCGGGGGGGAGAGGGGAGAGGGGGACAGGGGGTGAGGTAAGATCCGTTTCATGATCCGCACACTGCTCCAGATCGTGCTGAACGGCGTCGCCCTGCTGATCGCCGAGCGGCTGATTCCGGGGATCCACTACACCGGCGGCCTGTTCTACCTGCTCCTCGCCGGCCTGGTGATCGGCCTGATCAACCTGCTGGTCAAGCCGATCGTCTCCTTCTTCTCCTTCCCGCTGATCGTCCTCACCCTCGGCCTCTTCTACCTGGTGATCAACGGGCTCGTGCTCCTGCTCGCCGACTGGCTGCTCGACGGCCTCCGGGTCGACGGCTGCATGCCGGCGATCCTGGGCGGCCTGGTGATCGCGGTGGTGAACTGGCTGGTGCGGGCCCTGGCGCCGGGAGAGTCGGATTGATGGCGGGCATCACTCCGGCGCAGGCGAAGCGGGAGTCGCAGCGGGCGAAGCGGGCGCGGGCGCTCGAGATCCTCGCGCGGCTGCGGCGCGAATATCCGGACACCCGTTGCGCCCTCGACTTCGCGACGCCGCTCCAGCTCCTGGTGGCCACGATCCTCTCGGCCCAGTGCACGGACAAGCGGGTCAACGAGGTGACCCCGGCGCTCTTCCGGCGCTATCCCACGGCCCGTGACTACGCCGAGGCCGACCTGCCCGAGCTCGAGGAGATGGTGCGCACCACCGGCTTCTACCGCAACAAGGCGAAGACGCTCAAGGCCATGGGCCAGGCCCTGGTGGCGGACCAGGGTGGCGAGGTGCCGCAGACCATGGAGGAGCTGACGCCCCTGCCCGGAGTCGGCCGCAAGACCGCCAACGTGGTGCTGGGCAACGCCTTCGGCAAGAACGTCGGAATCGTGGTCGACACCCACGTCCAGCGCCTCGCCCGCCGCCTCGGCCTGACCTGGGAGACCGATCCGGAGAAGATCGAGCAGGACCTGCTCAAGCTGGTGCCGCAGGAGGACTGGACGGTCTGGTCCCACCTCCTGATCGACCACGGCCGGAAGATCTGCCAGGCGCGCCGTCCCGCATGCGCCGCCTGCGTGGTGGCCGACCTCTGCCCTTCGGCGAGGTGTGAGGAGGCAGGCCACCACCCACCCAGGACGACAAGGACACCAAGGACTTCAAGGACTCAAAAACCCGTCCTTGTGGTCCTTGGTGTCCTTGTGGTCCTTTTGCCCGCACCCCCTTCGCATATATAAATAAGGCCGGAGGATCGCAGACTCTCATGGCGGACGGCAAGATCGCGGTGGTGACCGGAGCCAGCTCCGGGATCGGTGCGGCGACGGCGCGGGCCCTGGCCGGCGCGGGCTTTCAGGTGTTCCTCGGAGCGCGCCGGCTGGACCGGCTGCGCGAGATCGCCGCCTCCATCGAAGCGGCTGGCGGACGCGGACCGCGACCGCCCTGCCTCTCGACGTGACCGACGCGGCGAGCGTCGCCTCCTTCGTCGCCCAGCTCCCGGAGGTCCTCCACCTGCTGGTCAACAACGCCGGCGGAGCCCTCGGGCTCGACCGGATCGAGGACGCCAGCGACGAGACCTGGCGGACGATGTGGGAGAGCAACGTCCTCGGCACCCTGCGCATGACCCGCGCGCTCCTGCCCGCTCTCGAAGCCTCGGGCGACGGCCATGTCATCGACATCGGCTCGATCGCCGGCTTCGAGACCTATGCCGGGGGCGCCGGCTATACCGGCGTCAAGCATGCCGTGCGCGCCTTCACCCGCACCCTGCGGCTGGAGCTGCTCGGCCGGCCGGTACGGGTCACCGAGATCGCACCGGGCCTGGTGGTGACCGAGTTCTCGCTCGTCCGCTTTGCCGGCGACGCGGAGCGGGCGAAGAGCGTCTACCGCGGCATGACGCCGCTGACCGCCGAAGACATCGCCGACTGCGTCCTCTGGGCGACGACCCGCCCCTCGCATGTCAACATCGACGAGATCGTGGTACGACCGCGCGATCAGGCAACCGCGACCGCGGTGCACCGCCGGGAGACCACGCCATGAAGACCTTCCGCCGTTCCGCGCTGCCGGCGCTCGCCCTGGTCTTCATGCTCCCGGTGCTGACGGGCTGCGAGCAGGGGCGGACTCCGGAGGAGCGGCTCTACCGCGAGCACTGCGCCAAGTGCCATGGGATCGACGGCTCGGGAAACACTCCGGCCTACATGGGCGACCAGTACGCCGACCTCACCGACGAGTTCTGGAGGACCGGGGGCAGCGAGACCGCCATCCGCGGCGCGATCCGCGGGGGCGTCTTCGGCAAGATGCCCGGCTATCCCCAGCTCACCGATCAGGAGGTCAATTCCCTGGTGAAGTACGTGCGCACGCTGCGCCCGCCCGGGACCTCTCGTTGAGATGGGTCTGGCTCTGTCTGGCCCTGCCGCTGCTCGCGGGCTGCGGCCCGCAGGACCGCAGCGGCCCGGGCCTCTACCGGAAGTATTGCGCGCGCTGTCACGGCGACCGCGGCCAGGGGCGCCGTCCCAACAAGCTCTACCCCTATCTGAGCCTCCTGGATTCGCCGATGGTCCGGCAAGGGGACCGCGCGGCCGTGCGGCAGCAGATCGTCGAGGGGGACGGCCCGATGCCCGCATTCCGGCGCCGGCTCACCCCCGAAGAGGTCGAGAGGCTCATCGACTTCACCCTCCAGCTCCCTTCGCGGAAAGGCGGTTGACATGGACCCCCAGAGACTGAAGGACGCCTATCAGAAGCTCCAGCTCCTCGACGAGCGGCTGACCCACAAGGTCCGTCCCCGGTCGGGGGGCTCCATGGTGCGGCCCACGCCGGAGATGCTCGAGCAGTCGATGCGCGACCTGGCCACCTACACCGTCGAGCTCAAGGAGATCGTCCACGAGCTCTTCCTCGCCATCGCCGGCAAGCCGCAGCCCCCCTCGTCCGGGCAGGGCACGGCGTAGGGACGCCGCACTGTTCCGGATTGACAGGTCGTTATCGCCCGAATAGGATCGGGGCATGTTGAGAAAGATGGGCATCAAAGAGCTGAGATCCTCTCTCTCCGAAACCCTGGCGCAGGTCAAGGCGGGCGACGAGATCGTCATCACCGAGCGCGGCGAGCCGATCGCGAAGCTCGTTCAAGTGCTGCCGGAGGAAGAGGCCATGCAGGAGTTGATCCGGAAGGGGCTGATGCGTCCTCCCATCAAGCCGTTGGACGTCGAAGAGTTCTTGCGGATGCCGAAGCTTGAGGATCCTGAAGGTCTGGTGCTTGCCGCATTGCTCGATGATCGGCGGCACGGGCGTTGAGGTTCTGGGACAGCTCCGCCCTTGTGCCCTTGTTCGTGCAGGAGGCCACCAGCCACAGAATTCACGATCTGTTCCGCAGGGATCGCGGCATCATCGTCTGGTGGCCGACCCGGGTGGAGTGTTCGGGGGCGTTGGCTCGGCTAGAGCGTGAAGGCCGTGTCCGGCGGTCCGATGTGCAGAGAGCACTGATCCAACTTGCATCTCTGTCGATGAGCGCAGCCGAGATCATGCCGCTCGAAGGGGTCCGCGAGCATGCACTTCGGCTCGTCTCGGCGCACCGCCTGCGTGCAGCGGACGCCTTACAACTTGGTGCTGCCTTAGTCTGGCGCCATCAGTTGGGCGGCGGTACCTCGTTCGTCTGCCTGGACGACAGGCTCCGCCTCGCCGCTACCATCGAGGGTTTCGTGGTGATGCCCTACTCCGAAAGGGTCCACGAGCGGGCCTTCGACGATTTCGACGACTGAGGCTCAGCGAACAGTGTTGGGTCTATCGGTCGCCCTGCCGGGCGAGCCGGGTTTGGAGAGACGCGGCGGAGGTCTCGAGCATGACCATCCCGCGATCGCTCCGCCCGCGCGGCGTGAAGCCCATGCGCTCGTACCAGCGCGTGAGCTTGCCGCTGCCATTGTCCTGGCTCTCGAGGGTGACCCGGCTCTTGCCCATCCGCATCCCTTCGAAGGCGGCGGCGCGCATGAGGTGGGAACCCGCCCCCTGTCCCCTCTGCTCGGGGTCGACCTTCAGGTTCACCACCCGGACGGCATCGCGGCCGCCGTCGAGCAGCTCGACCGAGCCGACCTCCCGGCCGCCGGCGGCGATCCGGATATGGTGGGCTCCACCGGGCGGGTTCGCCGTCACGATGCGGAAACCACTCCCGTGCTGCGGCGGCTGGGGTCCCGGCTTGGCCTGCGCGGGAGTCCCTGGCCTGCCGGGCTGCTGCGGAGCGCCGGGCGCCGTGACGCGGGGCGGCGCGACCGGGGACACCCGGACTGGAGCGGTAGCCGGTGCCGTAGCCGCAGGCTTCGCCTGGGTGACCTGCGCATGGCGCGCCAGGGCGGCCTGGACATGGCTCGCGGGGACCCGTGCGGCGGCAGGCGGCGTGAACGGTTGTATAGGGGGCATGATCGTACCCTCCGAACTTGGCTAGCTCCTGCTCAAAGCTTACTCCTCCTGGGCCGCCGCAGGCAAGGGGTGGGACGCGGAAAACCCTGAGGCTCTAGAATCATACGTCCCGGACGAGACACGCCCAAGGAGCCCTTGCATGAAAATTCGTTGCGCCGCCTTCTTCGCCCTTCTCCTGCTCGCGATCGCCGCCGCACCGCCGGCCCTCGCGGCGCCGCCTGCCGCCACTTCCGAGCGGCCGCTGACGGCGCTCCCCTACACCCCCGGCCTGGAGCCGTCCTTCATGGACCGCTCGGTCGACCCCTGCGTCGACTTCTACCGCTTCTCCTGCGGGAAGTGGCTCGAGAAGAACCCGATCCCGCCCGACCGGGCGCGGTGGAGCGTGTACGCAAAAGTGGGCGAGGACAACCGGCGGTTCCTCTGGGGGATGCTCGAGGAGGCGGCACGGCCCGATCCTGGACGCGACGCCAACACCCAGAAGATCGGCGACTACTTCGCCGCCTGCATGGACGAGCCGGCCCTCGAGAAGGCCGGCGCGGCCCCGTTGCGGCCCAGTCTCGACGCCATTGCCGGGCTGCGCTCGAAGCAGGAGCTGGCGTCGCTGCTCGGCCGGCTCCACCCCGGACTGGGCGGAGGGGGTATGCTCTTCGGCTTCGGCTCCGGACAGGATTTCCAGGATTCGTCCCAGGTCATCGGCAAGGCCAATGCAGGAGGCCTCGGCCTGCCCGACCGCGACTACTATCTGAAGGACGACGCGAAGTCGAAAGAGATCCGCGAACGCTATCTGGGCCTGGTGCGGAGGATGTTCGAGCTCCTGGGAGACCCGGCGCCGGCCAGGAGCGCCGAAACGGTGATGCGGATCGAGACCGCCCTCGCCAAGGCCGCCCTCTCCCGGGTGGACCAGCGCGACCCCTACAAGATCTACCACCGGATGCAGCGGGCCGGGCTCCAGGCCCTCACCCCCTCGTTCCGTTGGGACGACTACCTGAAGGCCGTCGGCGAGCCGAACCTCGACGACTTCAACGTCACCCAGCCCGAGCTCTACCGCGAGGTCGAGCGCCAGATCGCGGCCAACAGCCCTCGACGACCTGAAGACCTACCTGCGCTGGCACCTCGCGCGGGCCCGTGCCCGGTATCTCTCCTCCCCCTTCGTCCAGGCCAACTTCGATTTCTACGATGCCTATCTCCGCGGGGTGAAGGAGAAATCGCCCCGCTGGAAAGACTGCGTCGACTGGGTGGACCGCGACCTGGGCGAGGCCCTGGGAGAGGTCTTCGTCCGCAAGGTCTTCCCGGCCGGAGTCAAGACCGGCACGCAGGAGATGGTGCGTCTCATCAAGTCGGTGATGGAGAAGCGCATCCAGGAGCTGCCCTGGATGACCGCGGAGACCAAGAAGCAGGCGCTGCACAAGCTGCACACCATGCGGGACAAGATCGGCTATCCGGAGCGCTGGCGCGACTATTCGGCCCTGGAGGTGCGCCGCGGCGATTTCCTGGGCAACGTGGAGCGGGCCCGCACCTTCGAGTCGCGCCGCGACCTGGACAAGATCGGCCAGCCCGTCGACAAGGACGAGTGGGAGATGACGCCGCCCACCGTCAACGCCTATTACAACCCCTTGGTCAACGACATGATCTTCCCGGCCGGGGTGCTCCTGCCGCCGCTCTACGACCCCCGGCTCGACGCCGCCCCGAGCTATGGCAACACCGGCAGCACCATCGGGCACGAGCTGACCCACGGCTTCGACGACGAGGGACGGCAGTTCGATGCCCAGGGAAACCTGCGGGACTGGTGGACCAAGGAGGACGATACGGAGTTCCGCAAGCGGGTCCAATGCGTCGCCGACCAGTACGCGCAGTACACGGTGATCGACGACATCAAGATCAACAGCAAGCTCACTCTCGGGGAGGACGTGGCGGACCTGGGAGGCACCATCATCGCCTACCTCGCCTGGAAGGAGGCCACACGGGGGCAGAAGCTGGAGCAGCGCGACGGCCTCACCCCCGAGCAGCGTTTCTTCGTGGGCTTCGCCCAGTGGGACTGCGGCGGCGAGCGGCCCGAGTCCAGGCGCCTGCGCGCTCAGGTGGACCCTCACTCGCCTGCCGAGTACCGGATCAACGGCGTGGTGGTCAACATGCCCGAGCTCGCCGCCGCCTTCTCCTGCAAGCCGGGCCAGCCGATGGTCAGGGAATCGGAGAAGGTCTGCCGGGTGTGGTGAGGCGAAATCCCCGGGAACCTTTTCGCCGCAGGGCAGTCTAAAGCGGGAATAGCAAGCAGAGGCTCCTCGCTTGTGAAGGGAATCGAAACGGTCTACGGGTACGATTCAGTTTTTCTGAGGAGGATGAATCAATGAATTATCGCCCCAATTCTCCCTGGCTGGCCGCGCTGCTCGTTGCGCTGCCTCTCCTCGCCGCCTGCGGCGGTAAAGAACCGCAACCTCAGACGGGCCAGGTGGTGCAGGTCGAGCTTGTCGAGCACCAGATCCAGATGCCGGCTTCTGTGGGCCCCGGCAAGACCACGTTCAAGCTCACCAACAACGGCACGACGCCCCACAGCTTCGAGGTCGACGGCCCTGCGGGCGAAAACGGGCTGAAGACCGCCCTGGAGCCCGGCAAGACCACGACTCTGGAAATGGACCTCTGGCCCGGCACCTACCGCGTCTACTGCCCGCTGGAGCACCACAGCCAGGACAAGGGCATGATGCTGGCCCTGCAGGTGAGCGCGCCGACTCATAGCTGAGCCGGCGGCCTTCCAGAAGCCTGATCCGGGACGGCCGCCCTCCGCATCCGAGCCTGTACGGAGGGCGGATCGCCTTCAAGGCAGCAGGCGGAGGCGCTCGCAGTGCCTCGGCCGGACGATCCCGAAGTGGCGATGGTCCAGGGTGAGGACGATATCGGTCCGGAAGCGCTCCGCCAGGGCAACGATCGACGCATCCGTTCCCCCGAGGGGAAGGTCCGCGTATTGCTCGACGAGCTCGGCGATCCGCGGCCAATCTTCGGCGAAAGGAGCCTGGACGTCGAAGCCCTCCAACCCGCGGAGGAAACGGGCCTCGGTCCGCGGCCCGCGGCGACTGTGGATCAGGTAGGCCGCCTCGGCGACACACAGAGCGGGGATCACAAGGTGGAGGCCCGGCGTGCGGAGCGCGTCGAGACAGGCGCGGTGCGCCGGATCGGCCGTGTTCGCCGCGGCGACGAGCGGGCTGCTATCGACGATCCCGATCGAGATCATCGGCCCAGTGTTTCGCCAGCTCTTCGTCCAAGCGCTCAGCGGGGACCATGTCCGGATCGTGGAAGAGGCCGGCCCAGGGGATCTCCCGCGGCTTCTCCGCCGATCCGGAGAAGCCCTGCACGATGAAGTGGCGGACAACTTCCGAGAAGCTCGTCTGCCGCCGCCGGGCTTCCCGGTCCACCATCTCGGCGAGATCGTCAGGCAGGGTGATCGTGGCACGCTTCATACTCGCATACTAGCATACGCTGACAAGACAGCTCGGCCCCGGTCCCCCCTCCCCCGGGCGTATCCTGGGGGGTGTAACAATCTCCTTGGAGGAGCGTTCCATGGGTGAAGGAGAAAGGAGGGCAGGAGGCGTGCAAGCTGCAGCCTATGAGAAACCCGCCGCGAGCCCGGAAGCGCTCCACAGCTTGGAGGGCATCTTCCGAGAGCATCACGGCGCCGTCTACCGCGCCGCATACCGCATCACCGGCAACAGTGCCGACGCGGAGGACGTGCTGCAAACCGTGTTCACCCGGCTGCTGCGCCGAGACGAGCAACCCGATCTATCCAACAGCGCTGGGAGCTACCTCCACCGCGCGGCCGTCAACGCCGCACTCGATTTGATGCGGAGGAGGAAGCGGGCAAGGGCCGTCGACCTCGACGAGGTCGGCGACCAACTGGTGGACGACACCGCGGGGCCGGAACGGCAGCGCGGCCACCGTGAGCTCGCCCGCCGGCTGCGAGAGGCGATGGGTAGCCTCTCTCCCCGCCAGGCCGAAATCTTTGCGCTGCGCTACCTCGAAGGGCTGGGCAACCTGGAGATCTCCAGGATGCTCGGCAGCTCGCAGACCGCAATCGCCGTCATCCTGCACCGTGCGCGGCACCGGCTCCAGCAAGAGCTCGGGTCGCTTCAAGGAGAATTGTCATGAGCCTTTTCAATAAAAGCGAAGACGCCCTGGACCGGGCCGTCGCCGAAGTCCACGGCGAAGAGATCGACCCGGTCGTGGCCGAGCAGGCCGCCGCCCGCGTCTGGGAGCGGCTGTCTGCCCAGGCCTCCGGCACCGCGGAGCTCCACGCCAGCGCCGAGCCCGTGGCGGAGCCGGTCGCCGTCTCCGCCGGGAGCCTCCGCAGTTGTGAGGACTTCCAGTCCCTGATTCCCGCCTATCTGCGTGGTGAGTTGTCCCCGGCGCGCGCCCTGCTCGTCGAGGACCACACCCGGAGCTGCATCCCCTGCCGCCGGGCTCTTCGCGAGGCCAAGGAAGGCCACCGCGAAGCCACCCGTCCGGCCGCCAAAGCCGTTCCCAATCCCCGGATGCGGCAGGCCTGGATGGGCCTGGCCGCCCTGCTGGTGATCGGCCTCGGCCTCGGTGTCTTCTTCGTCCTCCAGGACGTCTTCGCCGGCGGCGCTCGGATGGCCCGCGTCGAATCCATCGCCGGCAACCTCTACCTGCTCGACGGCGAGGACAGCGAGCCGATCGATGCCGGCACCTGGGTCGCCGAGGGCGACGAGATCCGCACCGCCAAGGGCTCGACCGCCCTGGTGCGCATGGCCGATGGGTCCCTCATCGAGATGAGCGACCGCGCCGGCATGTGGCTCGACGCCGGCCGCAAGGGCAACACCATCCATCTCGACCGCGGGCGCGTCATCGTCCAGGCCGCCAAGCAGCGCAAGAGCCAACTGTTCGTGGCCACCCGCGACGCCATGGTCTCGGTCACCGGGACCATCTTCTCCGTCAACCACGGCACCAAGGGCTCCCGCGTCTCGGTGATCGAGGGCGAGGTGCGGGTGCGCCAGGCCAAGCTGGACAGCATCCTCCACCCGGGCGACCAGGTGGCGACCCACGCCAGCGTGTCCGCCGTCCCGGTGCGCCAGGAGATCGCCTGGAGCCGCAACGCCAAGAAGTATGAAGAGCTGCTCGCCGCTCTGACCGCCGCCGGGCAGGACATCGACGCCCAGGTGGAACGGCCCGGCCTGCGCTACTCCACCCGCCTGCTCGACCTCGCTCCCGAGGGGACGCGGGTCTGGATCGGCCTGCCCAACCTGGGCCGGAACCTCCAGGAGACGCAGCGGATCCTCGACCAGAAGATCGCCGAGAACGGGACCCTCCAGCAGTGGTGGCGGGAGACGATCGGCTCCAACAACAAGGACGAGAAGTTCCACCAGATGATCGACAAGCTCGGCGCGCTCGGCCAGCACCTCGGCGGCGAGGTGGCCATCGCCCTCGGTCCCGGATATGGAGAGGGGGGCGAGGGTGAGGACGAGGACCACGGCGAGCCGGTGATCATGGCCGAGGTGACCAACCCGGCGGCCTTCCGCGCCGTGCTCGAGCAGGAGATCGCCGCGCACGACGACGGTCACCAGGGCCTGCGCATCATCGAAGACCCGGCCGACGCGACCGGCGAGACCGAAGGTGCCTGGCTGTGGATCGGGCAGGGCCTGTTCGTGGCCACCCCGAGCGGCGACGAGCTGCGCAAGGTGGCGGCCCTGGCCTCCGGCGGAGCCAACCCCTTCGCCGGGAGCCGCTTCCACGACCGCATCGCCGAGGAGTACCGCGACGGCGCCAACTGGCTGTTCGCGGCCGACCTCGCCACCCTGGTCGGCGAAGACGCCAGCCATGGTGACGAGCACGACGTGGCCGAGAAGATGGGCGTCCTCGACCTCGACCACTTCATCCTCAACCGCCGCGAGATCGACAACAAGGCCGAGACCCGCGCCTCTCTCACCTTCAGCCAGGCCCGGCGGGGCGTGGCCTCCTGGCTCGCCGCTCCGGCGCCCATGGGCGGCCTCTCGTTCTTCTCGCCCGAGACCAACCTGGCAGGCGCTTTCGTAGTCAAGCAGCCCGTGGCCCTGCTGGACGACCTGCTGGCCATCAACCCCGAGATCGCCGCCGAGCTCGCGAAGCTGCAGAACGAGCACGGCTTCGACCTGCGCAACGATCTGGCCGCGCCGTTGGGCGGTGAGGTCGCCATTGGGGTCGATGGTCCATTGCTCCCCACTCCCTCCTGGAAGCTGGTGGTCGAGGTCTACGACCCGGCGCGCCTGCAGCAGACCATCGAGCGGGTCGCAGACCGTCTCAACGACGAGCTGCGGAAGAACGGGAAACCGACCGTCGAGGTCACCGAGCAGCGCTCCGGCGGCCGGACCTGGTACACCTTCGGGACCAAGCAGCCGAAGCACGAGGTGCACTACATCTTCGAGGACGGCTACCTGGTGGCGGCGCCCAGCCGCGCCCTGCTCGAGCGGGCTCTCCAGCTCCGCGATTCGGGTGTGACGTTGGCCACGGCGCCCAAGTTCCGCGACCTGTTGGGTCCGGACGGCCAGGTGAACGTCTCCGCCTTCTTCTACCAGAACCTGAAGCCGCTGGCCGACGCTGCGGCCGACATGCTGCCCAAGGGCGCGCTCGGACCGGCGGACCGCCAGGGCCAGATGGCCACCTTCCTGCTCGGCCAGGGGCCGACCCTGGTCTACGCCTACGCGCATGAGGATCGCATCCTCTTCGCCAGCACCAACGAGAGCCCGCTGGGCCTGAACCTCCAGACGCTCGCCGGCTTCGGCGGGGTCCTCGGCATGATGAACGGGCACGTCCCGGACGCCGAGCACTTCGAGGCCGAGTAGGCAGAAACCCCGGGGCGCCGCACATCGTAGTAGAGACTGCTGCGGCGCCCTTTCCGCATCCAAGCATCCAAGGAGCAGCCCGTGTCCAACCTCGCCATGCAGTCGATGACATCGAACGCCCCTGCCGCTGCTCCGGTCACCACCGCCGCACAGCCGGTGATCGAGCTCCAGGGCCTGCAGGTTCCCCTCGGAGGCCGCCCCATCCTCAAGGGGTTGAGCGCGACCCTCACCGGCCGGTGCATCGGCCTTCTGGGCCCGAACGGGGCGGGCAAGACCACGCTGCTCCACACCCTTCTCGGGTTCCATCCTCCCAGCAGCGGCACCGCCCGCATCTTCGGCCGGGACATCCGGACCGAAATGCGAGAGATCCGGGCCCTGCTGGGTTACATGCCGGAAAACGACGCCTTCATCGCCGGCATGAGCGGCGTCCACTTCGTCCGCCTGATGGCCGAGCTGTCCGGCGTCCCCCGGTCGCAAGCCCTCGAACGGGCGCACGAAGTCCTCTTCTATGTCGGCCTGGGCGAGGCGCGCTACCGCGACGTCGGCAGCTATTCGCTCGGCATGAAGCAGCTCGCCAAGCTGGCCCAGTCCCTGGTCCACGGCCCCAAGCTCCTCTTCCTCGACGAGCCGACGAACGGGCTCGATCCACCAGCCCGCGAGCGCATGCTGCGGCTGATCCAGGACATCCGCGAGGCCGGCGAGGTGCACGTGATTCTTTCCTCCCATTTGCTGCGCGACGTCGAGGAGTGCTGCGAGGAGGTCCTGGTGCTCAAGCAGGGGCAGATCGCCGTCTACAGCAACCTGGAGGAGGAACGGCGGGCCAACCGCAAGTTCCTGGAGATCGAGCTGCGCGGCGAGAACGGCGACGACGCCGGCGGGTTCGCCGCCGCGGTCGAGGAGATGGGGTGCGAGTGCGCGGCCGGCACCCGCCAGCGCATCAAGCTGGTGCTGCCGGAGGGGATGGAGATCCGCGACCTCTACAAGCTCGCGGCGTCGCGCAACGTACAGATCCGCCGTCTCGACTACAAGCGGGACTCTCTCGAAGACATCTTCCTCAAGGCGATGGAGGGCGGCGACCATGGCCGTGTATGAGCAGACCTATGTGCGTTACACCGGGCCGGCGACCGCGGAGCGGTGGCGCTTCCTGATCCTGCCCCGCTACGCCTACGAGGTGGTGTTCAAGAGCAAGCTTTTCACGGGTTTCTTCGCTCTCTGCTTCGCGGTCCCGTTCGCGGGGCTGCTGATGATCTACCTGCACCACAACGTCTCGGCGCTCCTGTTCATGGACCTGCCGGTCGAGCAGCTCAAGCAGTTCCTGCCGATCGACAACGAGTTCTTCCAGAACGGCTTCTCGTTCCAGGGGTTTCTGTCGTTCCTGCTCGTCCTGTTCATCGGTCCGGCCCTGGTGGCGCCCGACCTGCGCAACAACGGCCTGCCGCTGTACCTCTCGCGGCCGTTTTCGCGCAGCGAATACGTGCTCGGCAAGATGTCGGTGCTGTTGATCCTCCTCTCGGCGATCACCTGGGTGCCGGGTCTGCTCCTCTTCTTCTTCCAGGCCTACCTGGAGGGAGGAGGCTGGCTCGCCGCGAACTGGTGGATCGGCCTGGCCATCTTCCTTGGCAGCGTGGCGTGGATCGTTTTCCTGTCACTCTTCGCCCTGGCGATCTCAAGCTGGGTGAAGTGGAAGCCGGTGGCCCGCATCGCCTTGATCGCCCTGTTCTTCGTCCCCATGGGCTTCGGCAACGTCCTCAACGAAGTCCTGGACACCTGGTGGGGCATGCTGCTGTCCCCCTTGCAGGTGATCGGCTCGATCTGGGCCTCCCTGTTCCGGACCCCGCTGGGCAACGAGCTGCCGCCGACCGGTCCCGCCTGGGTTGCCCTGGCCGCCGGCTGCGGCCTCTGCCTGTGGCTCCTCTCCCGCCGCATCCGGGCGTACGAGGTGGTGCGATGAGCGCTCCCAACGAAGCACGGATCGTCTTCGAAAACGTTTCCAAGTTCTACGGCGAGGTGCTCGGCTGCAACCGGGTCACCCTGTCGATCCCGCCCGGCATCACCGGCCTGGTGGGGCCGAACGGATCCGGCAAGACCACGCTGATGAACCTGACGGTCGGCCTGCTCCAGCCCACCCGCGGCTCGGTCCGCGTGCTGGGCGTGCCGACCGACCAGCCGGAGGAGCTCTTCCGGATCATCGGCTACTCGACCCAGTACGACGCCTTCCCGCCGGGGATGACCGGCTACCAGTTCATCTACTCGTTCCTGCGCGTCCATGGAATGCCACACGCCGAGGCCGACACACTGACCTGGAAGGCCATCGAGCGGGTCGGGCTCACCGAGGCCGCCGGCCGCAAAGTGGCCGGCTACAGCAAGGGCATGCGGCAGCGCATCAAGCTCGCCCAGGCCATCTCCCACCAGCCAACGGTGCTGATCCTCGACGAGCCGCTGAACGGCCTGGACCCCATGGCCCGCGCCGAGGTGATCGCCCTCTTCCGCGAGCTCGCGGCGGGCGGCCTCTACGTCGTCGTCTCGAGCCACATCCTCCACGAGGTCGACCTGATCTCGGACCAGGTGGTGCTCCTGAACGGCGGCTACGTCGTGGCCGAAGGGGACATCTCGGGGGTGCGCGACGAGATGGAAGAGCAGCATCCGGCGCAGGTGCTCGTGCGCTGCGACCGGCCGTCGCTCCTCGCCTCGCGGGTCTTCGCGCAGGACCATGTCGTCGAAGCGCGCATCCACGACGACGGCAAGGGCCTCTTCGTACGAACTCGCGACGCCGACAGCCTTTATCTGCTGCTCAACGAGATCGTGGTGGACAGCGGCCTCACCGTCGAATCGGTGATGCCGACGGACGCCGACGTGCACGCCGTCTACCAGTATCTGATCGGCTCGACTGGAGGAAAATCGTGAGCGAGATGGTGACGCATTCGGCAACCGTCCGGTCCGCCGGCCGCAACCTCCCCTGGCGGCGCTGGTGGTCCCAAGTGCGCGCGATCCTCCGCTTGGAGCTCCGCAAGAGCTTCCTCGGGCGGCGCGGCATCGGCCTCTACCTGCTGGCCTTCGCGCCGGTCTTCATCCTCATGATGCGGATCATCGGCGGCGGCGTGGACGATCCGAGCGACATGACCGAAGCGACACGGATCTACGCCTTAACCTACCAATTCATCCTACGGGGACTGGTCTTCCTGGGCTGCGTGGCGGTCTTCGGCAACCTGATCCGGCGCGAGGTGCTGGAGCGGACCCTCCACTACTACTTCCTCACGCCGGTGCGGCGCGAGGTGCTGGTCGCCGCCAAGTACCTGACCGGCCTGATCGTGACGGCCGTGCTCTTCGAGATCTCGACGGTGGTCTCCTTCATCCTGGCCTACGCGCCGCACGAGGGGCTCGGGCAGTTCCTGCTGCGCGGCCCCGGGCTGGGGCACCTGGGAGCCTACATGCTGGTGACGCTCCTGGGCTGCATCGGCTACGGCGCGGTCTTTCTCGCCTTCGGCTTCTTCTTCAAGAGCCCGGCGATCCCCGCGCTCCTCGTCTTCGGCTGGGAAGGGCTCCACTTCCTGCTGCCGCCGATGCTCAAGAAGGTGAGCGTGATCCACTACCTCCAATCGCTCTGCCCGGTGCCGCTCCCCGCCGGCCCGCTCGCCGTCCTCGCGGACGCGCCGCCCCCCTGGCTCGCCATCCCCGGCCTGCTCGTCCTCGCCGCGGTCCTGGTGACCATCTCGGCGCTGCGCATCCGGAAGATGGAGATCAGCTACGAGGAGGATTGAGATCGGGAGGGCTCCGGAGGCTTCCCGAAGCCTTCCAGAATTTTTTCGAGCCGTCCAGAAAACTTCCGGAAGCCTTCGGAACCGACCCGAAGCCCTGGAGAAAAGTTCTGGAGGGCTCCAGAAGTCTTCGGAAGGGTTGGAAAAACTTTTGGAGCCCTTGGAATTTTTTCTGGAGGGCTCCAGAATCTTTCCGGAGCCTTGGAGAACCGTCCGGAAGCCCTGGAGAACTGTCCGGAAGGCCTCCAGAATCGTCCCGAAAGCCCGCCAAATCCTCTTCGAGCGCTTCGAGATTTCCTCTCAACTCTTCGCCGTCGCCCGAGCGGCATGTCGCCCGTTCCGGTCTAACGGCATCCGCTCCGGTCTCCCACTGCGGGAGGGAGGGACCGTCCCTGACTATACAGTGCACCTGTTTCAGGCTGCGGAGTTGGCGAGAAAGGCCGAGCGCTGCCTCTTGACCGCGACCACCGGACTCCTTAGACTTGGTCAGGGTTGGTCAACCTGGGGGTCTTCCGATGTCCGAGGTCATCTACAATCTGTACGAGGCGAAAACTTCTCTCTCGCGGCTCGTCGACCGCGCCGCGAACGGTGAGGAGATCATTCTGTCCAAGGCGGGCAAGCCTCTCGCCAAGCTTGTGCCATTCCATCGGCCTCCTGGGCCGCGTCGGCCTGGCGGATGGGAAGGCAGGGTGCGCATCTCGGAAGACTTCGACGCTCCCCTGCCGCCGGAGATCCAGGTCGCCTTTGAGTGAGGGCGTGAGTGAACCCTTCAACCCGGCTCCTACTCGATACCCACGTCTTTCTCTGGTGGCGTGGCGAGCCCTCTCGGTTGGCCGCCGACGTACAAAGCAAGATCGCATCGGCAGAAATCGTGTTCGTGAGCGCGGCCTCAGCCTGGGAGGCTGCGATCAAGGTCTCTTTGGGCCGTCTCGAGCTTCCCCGACACGATGGAGGCAGGTGTCCTCGCGAGCGGTTTCGAGAGGCTCCTCATCACGTTCTCCCACGCCGAGCGGGCCGGCGCCCTTCCTCCCCACCACCGGGACCCTTTCGACCGGATGCTGGTTGCCCAGGCGCAAGCCGAAGGCTTGACCCTCGTCACGCACGACCGGCTCCTGGAGCCCTACGAAGTCGAGATCCTTTGGGCCTGACAGTCCCGGTCCAGTTAGAAGATAGAGAGCCGGCCACGAGGAGGATGAGACTCCCCCTCACGGGCTCTCAAGCGCGGGCGCTCAGGCCGCCTCGATGTCTGTCTGGGAGAAGTCGTTGCCGACGAAGAGAAGAGGATGGTCGGCGAGCCGGGCGGCGGCGTAGCTCAGGCAATCACCGAAGTTGAGGGCGGCCGGATGCCGCCCCTTGCCGAAACGGCGGAAGGCTTCCAGTGCTTCCCGCCAGTGCAGCTCTCCAAAGACCACCGGCACGACCCCGAAATCGCGGAGAAACCGATCCAGTAGAGCTTGCGGCTCGACACCCAGGCGCGCCGACAGCACCATTCCGGCTTCCGTGAGGGTCGGAGCGCCGATGCCGATCGTCTCCGCGGACCGAAGCCTGGCTACCAGATCCTCATAGCCCGGCTCTCGCAAGGCGATGGCGACAACGACCGAGGTGTCGAGAATCACACGCCCCCCGGTCCGTACCCAAGGATCTTGTCCTCCTCCTCGCGGCTGAGGCGACGGCCAAGTTGGCCCGGCGGGGCCTTCGGCCACACCTCCTCGTTGAGATAGCGCAGGAAATCGCTGCCGCGCTCACGACGTGGGTGTTGCAGGCTCAGCCGCTCGCGGCGCTCCGCCAAGGCACGAAGGACGGCTTCCGTCTTGCTCTCGCCGGTCATCGCGGCGACAGCCGTCACCAACTTCTCCACCTCCGGGCTCTTGATGTTCAATGCCATGGCGGGAGCATAGGTGTAAAGCTGGATGATTTCAACCTGTCCTTCCTATGCTCCCCCATTCACCCCCTTCAGATAAACGCCTTGCACCTCCGCCGGGCCGGGCCGCTCATCTCCTCTCTCTCGTCAGGGTTATGTGGATCTTGTCCCCAGTCCTTTCTTGAATGAGCATCACGTCATCCGGACAGTCCGCCAAAATCTTCTGGAAGGCTTCGGATCGATCCGAAGCAGGAGAACGGGAAATAGGGGGGTAGGGTACACTGGCCTCACCGACCACGGAGGCAAGATGGAGCAACTGAGGCAGGACAACTCCGCGTGGGGAGCCGTGCAGCGAGCCCTGTTCCGGTTCCTGTTCTCCTACCTTGTCCTCTACAACGTCCCCTACCTCCTGAGCGTCATTCCCGCCTATGGCGAGATCCTGAGAGAGTCGTATACGGAGACCTGGAAAGTGGTCCCGCCCTGGGTGGGAGAGCACATATTCGGGGTCGAGGTCCTCTATCGCCCCAGGGGAGACACGACCTACAGCTACGTGCTCATCTTCTGCTATTTGATCCTCGCGCTGGCGGCCACGGCCGTCTGGACGCTCCTGGACAGCCGGCGCGCCAACTACGCGCAGCTCCACGCATGGCTGCGGGTCTACGTCCGCTTCGCGCTCGCGGCTGCGATGATCCTGTATGGAGCGTACAAGGTCATCCCGGAGCAGTTCGGCACCCCGTTTCCGAGCACCCTCCTGCAGCCGATCGGCGAGAGCTCGCCGATGGGGCTCCTGTGGACGTTCATGGGGGCGTCCATTCCCTACGTCATCTTCACCGGCGCGGCCGAGATGCTCGGCGGCCTGCTGCTCGTCGCCCGCCGCACGACGCTGCTCGGCGCGCTCGTGTGCATCGGAGTCCTGAGCAACGTGGTCATGCTCAACCTCAGCTACGACGTGCCGGTCAAGCTGTACTCATCCCACCTGCTCCTGATGGCCGTCTTCCTGGCCGCTCCCGACCTGAGGCGGCTCGCGAGCCTGTTCGTCTGGAACCGCCCGGTGCCGCCGGCCGAGCAGCGCCCGCTCTTCGCCAGCCGCCAAGGCAACCTCGCCGCGCTGGTCTTCCGCACGGTGTTCATTCTGTACATCACCGTCGCTGCGCTCCACCGATCCTACGAGGACAGGCTGCAATTTGCGGACGTGGCGACCCAGCAGCGGTTGTACGGGATCTGGGAGGTCGAGGAGCTCGCGGTCGACGGGGCCGTCCGGCCGCTGCTGGTCACGGACGAGACGCTGTGGCGACGGCTGGTCTTCGAGTGGCCGGGGGCCATCGGCATCCAGTACCCACACGCGACCGAGGTCCACGAATACGAGCTCAGACTGGATCCCGGGCCACACGTGTTCACCCTCTGCTGCGACCCGGAGTGGAAGGCCGCCATCTCCTTCAAGCGGGTCGGGCCGGACGTGCTCGCCTTGGAGGGGACGGTGAACGGCAAGCAGATCCGCGGCCGGTTCCGCCGGATGGACGATTCCCGGTTCCTGCTCATCAGCCGGGGCTTCCACTGGATCAACGAGCGGCCGGTCAACCGCTGAGCGCCGAGATGAGACACTGATTTTGTGACGAGCCCAACGTTCGAAAGCCTTGGAGAGCTGTCCGGAAGGCCTCCCCCTTACTCCTTCTCAAACCCCTGGCTCGTAAACTTCAGCGTCCGGCTGTTCTCCGTGACCGTCCGTACGACATGATCCGGAGTGCCCGCGGGGATCTCGGCTTCGATTTCGAGTGTGACAGTCACTCTCGCTCCGAGGAGACCGGCCAGGTGGACGATCACCTCTTCGGCCACGCGGCCGGCGTCGCGCCCGACGCGGGCGGGATCGAGGGTGACTGTGCCGTGGAAGCGCTTGGGCTGGACCGCCACGGGCTTCGAGCTTTCGGGCGAGACGCTCTCTCCGGACTGCGCCGGCCCGGCCGGGGTCGATCCGGCGCCGCCGGGCGCCGGAGTGCTCTCGGCATCGAGCTGTGCGCGGGCGACGTCCCCCTTCACCAGGACGCCTGCCGTGTCGGTGCCGGAGAGAGAAATGCCCTGCCCTCCGCGCAGGCCCCGGTAGCGGCCGGCGCTCTCGTCGAAGCTGTCGGCGAAGGCGAAGCTCTCCTGCTGCCAGGTCAGGAGCGTCATCCCATCGCGAATGGCACCGATCAAGACTGACGTATCCTTGAGCCGCGGCAGGTAGAGATAGCGCGCAAAGTCTTCGGCGAGCTGCTTGACCTCCACGTGGTCGCCGCGCCAGAGAGGGACCCGGTCGAGCTCCATACGGAGTCTCGTGCCGGCGAAAACGGTCAGCAGGCGCTCATCGTTCCGCAGCTTCTTGCTCACGCGCGCCGACAACACATCCTGGCCGGTGAGCTTGTGGGCCTGCCACTCGATCGCGTGGTCCGGCTTCTCCTGCCCGGGCACCAGCAACCATTGATAGGTTTCCGGGATGCGGGCGGTGACGACGCTGTCGGCGGCGATTTTCTGCGTCTCGGCCTGCTTGACCTGCTGTGGATCGAGGTTCAGTGACCAGCCTTCTCGGCCAGAATCGATTCCCACGCGAGATACTTGCGAGCCGCCTCGTCCAGGTCCTGCAGACGGGTCTTGTCCGCGGCGAGGAAGACGAGGGCGTTGCGATAGAGGCGGGGCGCGTTGCCGCGCATCTCCAGAATGGCCTTCGCGAAGGTCTCGGCCGCGTTGCCCGGCTCCTTGCTGTAGGAATGATCCACTCCGATCACCACGAGCCTCGCCTCGAGGTCGTCCGGCACGTCATACCCGGTGGGCGGCAGCGGGTGGATGCGGTTGAAGATCATCCTTTTTCGCGAGGTCGGCCCGCAGGCGCTTGTCGATCTCGTGCACGACCTTGTCCGGCTCGCGCTTCAATTGCTCGGCGCGGTCTTCCGCCAGCTTGGTCACGGTGGGCTGGGTGGAATACCAATAGCGCGCGCCATCCTGATAGAGATAGGTCGCCGCTCCGGCGAGCCGCCGCAGGGCATCGCCGAAGATCTGCGGGCGATTCGCCGGGCATCACGCAGCCGAGCTTCACCCGCCGGTCTTCGAGGCCGCGGTGCGCGGCCTGGGTCAGCGGCGCCGAGCCCAGGTAGATGGTGCGTGCCACACGCCGGCAGGCGGAGAATTTGCCGAGGTTCGGCACGTCGCTGTCCATCCGCAGGGGCAGCGAGCTGGGGCCGTCGACGTCCTTCTCGATCACCGGCACCCAGTTGTCCGAGAGGTAGCGCGTCAGCTCGAACTGGACGCGGTTGTCGTCGATCGAGATGTTCGCCGGCAGGATCAGCGGGTTCCTGTCCCCCTTCTCCCAGAGGCTGTGGATGACCGCCGCCATCAGTCGCAACACGCCGCGCGTGCGCTGGAACTTCACCAGGGTCGACCAGTCGGTGTAGAGCCGGTCGAAGATCTCCGGGTGGATGGGATAGGCGGCCTTGATGCGCTTCTCGTAGTCGGCCGTGCGGCACTCGGGCGGAAACTCCGCTTCCTGCGTGCGATAGAAGTCGGCGAAGGCCCGCGCCACGACATCGCGGTCCTTGATATTGCGCCGGGTCCGAGATCGGCTCGAACAGCCGCCGGCGCACGATCTCGAAGCCCTCCTCGGCGCTCGCCGGCCGCCAGGAGGACTCGACGCGCCCCACCACGTTGCGCAGCCGGTCGAGCGCCTCCCGCCCCCGCTGGCCGCCGACCTCCACATTGTCCGCCTGCGTGTGCGGTGAGCCGGAGGTGTCCGAGGCGGGCAGGCTGATGACGAGCAGGCAGTTGCTCGCCAGCTTGGCCGATTCGGTCAGCACCTGGGCGAAAGTGAACTGGGTCTCGAAGCCGCCAGCCGGCAGATCGCTCTGGTCGTGGAGCTGGCGCGCGTAGGCCACCCATTCGTCGATCAGGATCAGGCACGGTCCGTACTCGACGAACAGCTCGCGCAGCACGTCGCCGGGGCTGGTGGCCTTCTCGTCGTCGGCCTGGATGCGGGCGAAGGCCTTCTTGCCGCCGAGCTGCCACGCCAGCTCGCCCCACAGCGTGCGGACGACGGTGCCGTCCGGCTTGGTGACCGGATTGCCGGGCGAGATCTTGTTGCCCACCAGGACGACGCGCTGCGCCGCTGGGCAGGCTCTTGACGCCCGCCTCCTGCCAGCACCGCGTCGATGCCCGCCAGCTCGCTCGGGGTCGACGCCGGAGAACAGGTGGTAGAGCGCCAGCATCGAGTGCGTCTTGCCACCGCCGAAGTTGGTCTGGAGCTGCACCACCGGGTCGCCGCCCTGGCCGGAGAGGCGCCGCACGGCGCCGACCAGCATCGCTTTCAGGCTTTCGGTGAGGTAGGTGCGGCGGAAGAACTCGACCGGGTTCCTGTACTCGTCCGTCCCTTCGCCCAGATGCACCTGCCAGAGATCGGCGGCGAACTCGGCCTGCTGGTAGCGTCCGCTCGCCACGTCCTTGTGCGGCGTGACGACCTCGCGCCAGGGCTTGAGGGTGCCCGCCGCCGCGCTCTCGATGGCCGTGCCGGCGCTCTTGCGCTTCTCGCTGCGCACCTGCTCGTCGAACATCAGCCGCCGCAGCTCCATCTTCATCTTGCCGACCTCGTCGGCCTCGGGCGCCGAGATCGCGGTCAAGAGCCGGGCTATGGAGTCGAGCGCGCGGTCGGCATCGTCGCTCGAGAAGAGGTTCTGGTGCGCCCAACGATGCCGAACCTCCAGAAGCTCGTTCACCAGACTACGCTCTGCCTTTCCCAGAGTCTTGCGGAAGACAGCGCCCCAATGTCGATCCATGATGACCAACTGCACCGCGACATCCTGCAGCGCATCACCCTTACCGCCACCGAGGCGCGTATCGCTCAAGGTTTCCTTCACCTCGGCGCCCCAGTTTTCGCCGAACACTGACTTGAGCTCGCGCTCGACGAAGGGGCGCAGGCCTGCATTGAGCAGCCCGAGAGCCTTGCTGACGCGGTCGTGGTTGGTTGTTGCCATTTTGAAGCCTCTCAGGTGATCGTACCGGCCAATGCTCGCAACAAAGGGAGAACTTCTACCGTGATGTGGAGGATGCGGACTCGATCCTCATGCTGCATATTGGACCTCGGCCGTCCGCACCACCTGGTCGCGAAAGTGCCGGCTGAGATCCTGCGGGGTGCGCAGGTCGACCTTTTTCCCGCCTAGCATCGCGGCTAGCTCGGCCTCCATCGTGGCAAGCCCGAGCAGGCCCGGCTCACGGCCGGGCTCGAACTCCACCAGCAGATCGATGTCGCTGTCGGGCCTCGCAATACCCGCGAGCGTTGAGCCGAACAGGGATAAGCGCCGGATGTGCTGCTTCCGGCAGAACTGCGCCAGTTGCTCATCAGAGATCGCCAAGTGAGTCATGGTCACTCCATTCCAGGGAGCTTCGGCCGGTCGGGTACAGCTTGCCCTTCCCGGGCGAGGCGGGTGATCTCGGGCCAGCTCTGGACGAGCCCGTTGTACGAGAGCGCCTCAGCCGCCCGCTTCTTGCGCTCGCAGAGGGTGTAGAGGCGGTAGCAGAGCTCGCGGGCGATCTCGGCCTTGGTGCCGAGCTTGGCTGCGAGCACGGACGCCGCGCGCTCGCCGCCAGCTTCGAGCACGCGGATCAGGTGGTGGACCATCTCCCAGGCGGTGAGGCGGGCGTCGGTGGTCGGGTCCCAGTCTGCGGGAAGCTCCTCGGGCCGGAGCAGCCGCACCTTGCCGCGCTTGGCTTCGAGGATGCCGGCTTCGCCCATGCCGTCAACGCTTGTGTTCTTGGACTTGGAGAGCTGTTCGGCCATGCCGTACTCGCCCTCGGCGAAGCCCGACTGCTCGAACCAAGTCAGCGCCCAGCGGCTGTCGGCATCGAAGTCGCCCTCCTGCTCGGCCAGTGCCTCGTCGAGAGTCTGGTTGATCAGTGCCAGCGCCTCGCGCACCGCGAAGCGGCTTGCCCTCGGCGTCGAGCACGCTGGGCGTAGCGGGTGTAGACCGCCATGCCTGGGCCGATGGCCGCCTGCGCGAGGTCCACCGGGGCGATGTTGCCGCGCTGCAGGAGAGCGAGCGCCTTCGGCAGCTCGGCCTTAAGCGCGGTGACGAACTCGCGGCGAGTGGCGGTGGGTGCGTCGGCCGCTCGGGGGCGGCAGACGAGGATGATGCTGGAGGCAAGGGCGTTTGTACCAACCCCAATCGACCGGGCTCCACGCTCCGTGCGCATCGGCCAAGTGCCGCTGATGGCGAAGCCGGCACGGATCACAGCCTCGAGGAAGGTGTCCCAGCCTGTGCTGGCAGTGCCGCCGTCTCCTTCGGTCCCAGTCTCCGACTGCTTGAAGGCTAGTAGATGGTTACCGGGAAGGCCGGATGCGCCTGCTCGGCAAGACGGTGCATCGCCTGCGTCATGCCGTCGAGGAAGAACGCCTCCGCCTTCTCTTTGCTGCCGTGGCGGTAGGGCGTCGCAACCAGTTCCTCGGCCTTGGGCACGGCGAGGGTGGCGAAGAGGTCGGGGAAGATCGACTTCAGCGAGCGACGCAGCCAGACGTAGAAGAAATCCGAGAGGTCGGCGTAGCCGATGTTGTCGTAGTAGGGTGGATCGGTAGAAACAACCCGGGGAACAGAGCCGATGCCAGACTGCGCATCTGCCTGGGCACTACTGCCATTGGCACCGGCTGTGACGAAGGAAATCTCGAACACAGTTAGAGCGCGCTTTACCTGCTGATAGAAATCTCCAGATGACTCAGCAAAGGGATTCGACTCAGCGAAGTCCCAGGTCATTGGGATGGCCTGTCGTGAGAAGGTATTCCTTACGACTTCGTATTTGATGCCGGGCATCCATGAACAAATCGTCGAATTATTGTCGGCCGCCTTGCTTGCAGAAAGCCCAAGATAAACTCCTACGGCATCCGCATAGGCCGCAGCGCCGATGCCGGCGGAGGCGAGAGGCTTGCCGTCATCCGGCAGGTCTGCGGCGAGGGCATCACACTTCACGCGCTCGCGCACTTCCTGCACCAGATCGGAGAAGGTCGTTAGCGCCACGAGTTGCCGGGGGGTGAAATAGTCGCCAAATGTTCGAAACCCATAACGGCGCCCTTGAGCATTGCTTGCCCATGTCCCTCGGCTCGGAGCATCTGGCTTCCACGTCGGCATTGCCGCTTGCGCCACCATGTCCATAGTCTCAGTCGGTGTAAGATAAACTCGCCCGCGCCCACCCTCGGCAACAACAGCCATCAGCCGCGCGCCCATGCGGTCGGCCTTGGCCTCGTCATCTGATATATTCGTACGGGATCGGTACGCCCGAGACATAGGCATCGGAAGCTTCCGCGCGAGAGTTTGGTGCCACTCTCTACTGCATCAGCGTCCTTGGGTTTGCCCATCTTCACCGTGAAGCGGTAGCCGTCTCCTTCGATCACCGGCTCGACGTACGCTTCCTTGCCCTCCTTATTGGCGAGCATGAAGGTGGAAGCGAGCGGCACGTCCACCTGCGCGAAGGCCGGGTTCGGGCTCTTCACCGTGCGCGCCCAGAGCCAAGCGATCACTGTCAGCTTCTGGCCCACGTAGGACTTCGAGGTCGGGCCGCTCCTTCACCATCTCGACCGTGACTTCGACTTTCGGGTAGAGGTGGCCGATCCGCTTCTCCGCCTCGTCGCGCATCCACTGCCCGTAGTAGCGCACGTCCTCGGCTAGTCCCTGCGCGCCGCGCCACATGCTGGGAGCGCCGGCATCCTTGCCGGCCTTTTTTTCTTCGTAGCTCCAGGCGCTGGAATATCTCCATGCTTCCGCGGACTTCGCCAACCCGGCCTTGACCGGATTGCTTTCGATGTAGACCACAGCATTCCGGTAATGGTCATCGTCCCGGATGAAGCGGTCGTGATATTCGCGCTGCCAGAACTCCCCCTTGCGGTCGAGGATCTTGTTCGCTTCGTTGGCCGTGAAGGATTTCCAGGAATGGACGATCTCCGAAAGCGGGAATCCGTCCTTCGTCTCCACGAGGGCATGGACATGATTGGGCATCACACACCAGGCGAGCAGCCGGTAGCGCTGGCCGTCGAAATGGAGGAGGGCGTTCTCGACCAGGGCTGCGACGCGGGGATCCTTGAGCCAGCATGCGCCGTGACCGGCGTCGAGGTAGGTGGCGATGCGCCTCTCTCGTTCCGTCTGCCGTTGGGTTTCCGCGTGTGCCGCG
This sequence comes from uncultured Holophagales bacterium, assembly GCA_963842525.1. GTDB lineage: Bacteria > Acidobacteriota > Thermoanaerobaculia > Multivoradales > UBA5704 > UBA5704. The sequence goes on along the minus strand of CAWJGT010000001.1, from coordinate 342,343 downwards.
AGCTCACGGGCCATCTCGTCCAACGCCTCCTGGGGAAGAGAATCGGCCAACCGGAAGGTGATGGATTGCAGAAGGTCGGGAACATCGAAGTGCGGCAGGTAGCCTCGGCTGAACCATTCCTTGTGCTCGGGCGGATGGGGCCGGCTGGAAGCCGGCGCTCCCAGCGAAAAAAGAGATTTGCGATAGTCGGGATTCACCGGCGGCCGGCCCGCGAACTTGGGCGGGATTTCGATCATCGCCTTGTTGATCAGCACCGCCACGGGATTGAGATCGCTGGCGTAGCTCTCCAGCCCCAGACGCTGCGCCTCCAGCGGCAGCGACCCGCCGCCGGCGAAGGGATCGTGGAAGGCGGGAAGCTTGTGGCGATCGAAAAGCTCCTTGGCGCGGGGGTGATCGGCGTTCTCGGCGCAGGTCCGCCGCCAGCTCTGCCAGATCTCGTCGCGCGCCGCCTGCAGCACCTTCTCGTTGGTGGTGTTCTCCCACAGCACCAGATCCTCGATGATGCGGAACAGCCGCTGGCGCTCCTGGTCGGCCAGCATGTCGTCGAGTGTCGGTGCCGGCCCTGGTTCCGGCACCGGGAGCCCGGCCTCTTTGGCCTTCTCGGCGAGAGTCCGGGCCTCCTGCCACAGCTTCAGACGGGCCTTGAGCACGGCCTCTGCCTTCCGGCGCAGCTTCGGGTCCGCCCGGAGCACATCCACGTAGGCCGAGGGATCGTCCACCATCTGGGAGAAGATCACGGCCCGCGCCGCCGCAAGAGGCCGCCGCGCCCACCAGAGGTGGAGCGTGGACGGGTGCCCGTGGCGGATGGACTTCTCCCGCGCGCTGGCCTTGTTGATGGCGTCGAGCGGGAGGGCGACTTCGATGAGCTTCTTCTTCGGGGTCATTCGGTGTCCGTTCCGAAGAGCGCGAACAGGCGCGCCCGTGAGCAAGTTCTGCGTGCCCGTTCAACGGGAACGCGTGCCCGTTCAACGGGAGCGCGTGCCGGTTCAACGGGAGCGCGTGACTGTGAGCAAGTACTGCATGACCGTTCAACGGGAGCGCGTGACCGTTCAACAGGAACGCGTGACCGTGAGCAAGTTCTGCATGACCGCTCAACGGGAGCGCGTGACCGTTCAACGGGAGCCTCTACCTGTCGAACAGGCATGCGCGACATCTCCACGGGAAGGCGTGACCGTTCAAGGGGCATGCGTAACCGACCTGCGGGCAAGCGCTGCCGGGGACGCGGATGGTGTACCGGCGCAACGGGAAGGGGACTTCTCCCGCGCGCCGGCCTTGTTGATGGCGTCGAGCGGGAGGGCGACTTCGATGAGCTTCTTCTTCGGGGTCATTCGGTGTCCGCCGGGGTGTAATTGTCTCAACGCGGTTGAGACTTTGGGCGGATTCAGCACCGCGCGCTCGAACAGGGCGCCGGCGAGCTGACGCTCGAGGTCGCGGCTGGACCACTTCTCCTGGACGGCCAGACGGATGTAGAACTGCCGTTCCTCAGGCCGCCTGCAGCGACTCAGAATCAGGAGGTGGTGGGTCCAGGGCAATAGTGTCAGCGGTGCCGACACTATTTCGTCCTTCGTGTAAGTCTCAAAGAACTGCCGCATTCTGAACAAGTTCCGGCGGGTGAAGCCCCTGAGGTTCGGGTAACGCCGCTCGATGTAGCTGGCCAGGTCGGTCACCACGCCTTCGCCCCAGCTTGCGGTCGCCAGTTTGCGCGAGATGTATTCACCGATCCGCCAATAGAGATCGACGAGGGCGGTGTTGACGGCCGCCAGAGCCTGCCCGCGGGCGGCCTGGATCATCTCCACGACCTCGGCGAAGGTCTGTTCCTCGGGCGGAGCGGCAAGCGCAGGGGTCGCCTGGGGACGCTTGTTCCGAGGTTTGGCCGGCTTCATCGCGGCGCCTCCGCACGCGCCAGCAGCTCGGCAAAGTGGTAGTTCACGCTGGTCACGCCGAAGTCGGGCTCGCGCTGGAAAGGCTGTCGCAGGTAGTGAACGCGATGGGTGCCGTCTTCCAGGAACTCGACGATGGCCAGGATGAAGTCGTCGGGCTTGTTGAGCGAGTAGAGGATCTCGTTCTTGGTCACCGTGACGGTGTCCGCGCCGGCGACGCGGCCCTTGACCTCGATGAAGCGCAGCTTGCCGGTGCCGGGGACGCGGCTCTCGATGTCGTAGCCGAGCTTCTCGAGCTCGCGGTCGGTCGGCTCGAAGCCGAGGCCGCGCTCGATCGTCCATGACGATGGCGCGGGCTCGCGCGGCCGCTGGCCTGCGTGTCGACCGGGGCAGTGGCCGTGCGGACTGCGCGCCCGGTCATGGCAGCGAGCAGGCCGATGCGGGACGACCAGCAGGCCGCCGAGCACGACGGGCGGCAGCGGCGAGATCTGCGCTTCGAGCTTCAGCTCCTCCAGCCGCTTTTGCAGCCGCGCCTGCAGGTCGTCGGCGCGCTTGCGGGCCTCGCCGGAGTTGAGCCGGGCGTTGGGCTTGCCGGCCTGCTCCTGGAGCTTGAGCTGCTCGGCGCGGTGGTCCCAGTAGGTGATCTCCTTGGTCAGCCGGTCCTTGACCGCGGCCTCGGTCTTGGCGATCAGCTCGAGCTTGCGGTCCGCGGACCTCTGCCAGGTGCTCGGGCACCACGTGCGCGACCGCGTAGCCCTGCGCCTTCTGCTCCAGCTCGCGGGTGATCCAGGCGCACTCGGGCCGGGCGAGGAGGGCGTCGACGCTCGGCTCGCCCTCGGCCAGCGGCCGGTAGTCGAGGTAGGGCGCGTAGTGCACGTGGCGCGTGGTGCCGTCGGCGTCGAGCTCGACGTAGAGCATGCGCTTGGAGACGACGCGGCGCTCGCCGCGACGGGTGCAGGCTGGCGTCCTGGATGCGCGTGCTCGAGGTAGAAGAGCACGCGCGGCTGCGTGCCGAGGTCGCGCTCGTCGACCAGCACCGTGCCGCGCTTGAGCAGATCGCGGTGGCGCTCCAGAGTGAGGTCGATGACCGCATCGAGCAGCGGATGGCCCGGGCAGACGAAGGCGGCCAGCGGCTGGCCCTGCGGCGCGACCAGCGCCTTCTCGAAGGCGATGCGCTCGTAGCGCGGCAGCACCGGCTCGCCGATGCCCGATCAGGCGGTCGCGGTTGCGGACCGGCGCCGGAACGTGGGTGATCTCGTAGCGGCGCGGCTCGCGCTGCTTGGCGGCGCCGCCCAGGCGCTGGAAGGCTTCGAGGAAGAACGACTCGATGTAGTGCGGCTGGAGGCGGCGGGCCTCGGCGCGCTCCATGTCCTCGCGGATGCGCTGGACGCGGCTGGCGTCCATCGCGTCGTGGGCCAGCGCGCGGTCTTCGAGCAGGTCCTGGAGCTGGCCGCGGTCGAGCGCCTGCTCCACGCACCGTCGTGAGACGGGCGCGCACCTCGGGCTGGTCGCCGTAGCGGATGGCCTCGATCAGCAGATCGCGCAGCGACTTGCCCTCGAACTGGAGCTTGCCGAGCACGTCGAAGACCTGGCCGCCGAGCGCCTGCGCGCGCCTCCTCCAGCTTCTCCAGCAGCTTGCGGTAGACGTCGCCCTCGCGCGTCTCCTCGGCCACCAGGTTCCACAGGTGGCAGACCTCGGTCTGGCCGATGCGGTGGATGCGGCCGAAGCGCTGCTCGAGGCGGTTGGGGTTCCACGGCAGGTCGTAGTTCACCATCAGGTGCGCGCGCTGGAGGTTGATGCCCTCGCCGGCGGCGTCGGTGGCCAGCAGCACCTGCACCTCGGGATCGTGCTGGAACGACTCCTGCGCCTTCATGCGCTCCTCGCGCCCCATGCCGCCGTGGATCGATCACGACGGCCTCCGTGCGGCCGAGCAGCGTGCGTGATGCGGTTCTCCAGGTAGTTCAGCGTGTCGCGGTGCTCGGTGAAGATGACCAGCTTCTGGTGCGGCGACGGCGTCGGGCGGCGGGATCGGCGCCGGCGCCGTACGGCGCCGTCGGCTCGGCGACGCGGTCGGCGATCGCGGCCGGCGTGAAGATCTCGCCGAGCAGGCTGGCCAGCTCGCGCCACTTGGTGTCCGTGCCGCTGCGGCGGACGGCGAGAGCGAGCGCCTCCAGCTCGCTTGAGCGTCGCGATCTCGATCTTCAGCTCGGCGATCGTGCGCGCCGCGGTCGCCTGATCGAGGATCTCCTCCTCGGCCGCCTCGACCTCGTTGTCTGGCGCGTCCTCCAGATCCTCGACGTCCTCGGCGTCGAGCACCGGAACCGTGGACGCCAGGACCGGCGCGGCCTGGCCGCCGCGCTGGAGCAGCTCCAGCTCGCGCAGCCGGCTTTCGAGCCGCTCGCGGCGGCGGCGCAGCGACTGGTAGATCGCCTCGGGCGAGGAGGCGAGGCGGCGCTGCAGGATGGTCAGCGCGAAGCCGACCGTGCCGGCGCGCTTGTCGTTCTGCAGCGCCTCGGCGCGGTTGAACTCCTCGCGCACGTAGTCGGTGACCGCCTTGTAGAGCTGCGCCTCGGCCGTCGGACAGCTTGTAGGGCACCGTGTAGGCGATGCGCTCGGGGAAGAGCGGCGTGCCGTCGAACTTGAGCAGGTTCTCCTTGACCATCCGGCGCATCAGGTCCGAGACGTCGGCCGCGTGGACGCCGTCGCGGAAGCGGCCCTCGAAGCGGTCGCCGTCGAGCAGCGCCATGAAGAGCTGGAAGTCCTCCTCCTTGCCGTTGTGCGGCGTCGCCGTCATCAGCAGGAAGTGCCGCGTGAGCGTCGAGAGGAGCTGGCCGAGCCGGTAGCGCTTGGTGTACTTCGATCTCGCCGCCGAAGAACGTGGCCGACATCTTGTGCGCCTCGTCGCAGACGACGAGGTCCCAGCGGCAATCCGGCGCCTGGAGCTTCTGCTGCACGTCCTCGTTGCGCGACAGCTTGTCGAGGCGGGCGATGACGAGGTTCGTTCTCCAGGAACCAGTTGCCGGTGCGCGCGGCTTCGAGCTTGTCGTTGGTGAGGATCTCGAACGGCAGGTGGAAGCGGCGGTAGAGCTCGTCCTGCCACTGCTCGGCGAGGCTGCCGGGGCAGACGATCAGGCAGCGCTGGAGGTCGCCGCGGGCGATCAGCTCCTTGATGAGCAGGCCCGCCATGATCGTCTTGCCGGCGCCGGGATCGTCGGCGAGCAGGAAGCGCAGCGGCTGCCGCGGCAGCATCGCCTCGTAGACCGCCGTGATCTGGTGCGGCAGCGGATCGACGACCGAGGTGTGGACCGCCAGCACGGGATCGAAGAGATGCGCGAGGCGGATGCGCTGCGCCTCGGAGACGAGGCGGAAGAGCGCGCCGTCGCCGTCGAAGCTCCACGGCCGGCCCTGCTCGACGATCTCGAGGCGCGGCTCGTCGTGCCGGTAGAGCAGCTCGTTCGCGACCTTGCCGGCCGGCGTCCTTGTAGGTCAGCTCCAGCGCTTCGGAGCCGAACCACTGCACGCTGACGACCGTCACCAGGGCATCCGGGAGGATGCCCCGGACGGCGGCGTTGGGCTGAAGGTCTTCGAGGCGGCTCATGCGTCGTCTACAGTCCTCCTCAGCGGTGCGGTCAAGCTGTTCCCACGGGTGCGGCGCACCCGGCGGCAAGAACCAACCCAGAGACACCCGTTGCCTGGTGTTCTCGATATTGTAGCAAGGCCGGCACAGCCCCGGCTTCTCGGGTCTCGACGCCCGCCACCAGCGAGGGACCCCGTACCCTGCTCCAGGACGAGAGCGCTCCGAGACTCCCCCCATGGGCGCTCAAGGACGAGGGCTCAGGCCGCGGCCGCGGTGGTTAACTGAGCCGATTAACGCTAAACGGCCCGCCGAAGCCTTAACGCCATTCACTTAAGGCTTAGCTCGTCGAGTTAAGCCTTAAACGGCCGGGATAAGCCTTAACTCCTCCGCATAAGCCTTAACTCGGCGAGTTGAACTAAATCCGCCTGCGGCGGATAGGTAGATGGGCCGTTGTCCCCCAATCTTTGAAAGAAGCGTAGCGGTGTCTCATCTTCTCCTCAGACCCATCTGGAAAGGAGAGACTCATGACAACGCAGCCGTGACAAGATTGCGGTGCGAGAAAGGAATCCGCCATGGGCTCTGAAGCTCCCCGCCACCTTGCAAGCCGCGCGCTGACTCTCGGGCTGGTGCTCACGATGCTGCTGCCTCCCACCGTGCGCTCGCAGGAGGTGCCGGCGGGCTACGACGCGCTGGTCGCCCTCTTCGCGCAGTGGAGGGCCTTCGAGCCGCCGCCGCGGCGCGACGGCGCGCCTGACTATGGGGCGGCGGCCATGGCGGCTCAGCACGAGGGGCTGCGCGCCTTCCAGGCGCGGTTGCGGGCCATCGATCCGGGCGGCTGGCCCATCGCGCAGCAGGTCGATTACCACCTCGTACGGGCCGAGATGAACGGGCTCGACTTCAACCACCGGGTGCTTCGCCCCTGGGCCCGCGACCCGGCCTTCTACCTTTCGGTGTGGACCGACCAGAGCGATACCCCGGCCCATGAGGGACCGACCCACCACGCCATCATCGAGCTGTGGACGTACACCTTTCCGCTGGCCGCGGCGGACGAGGCGCGATTGGCCTCGGAGCTCCGGACCATCCCGCCTCTGCTCCAACAGGCGCGGCAGAACCTGGTGGGCAATGCGCGCGAGCTCTGGCTGGCAGGCATCGGGACGATGCGCGATCAGGTGGCAACGCTCGAGGATCTGCGGCGGAGGACCGGCGGAGCCGGCGAGGCTCTCACCGGCTCTATCACCGCGGCCCTGCGCGCGACGGAGGACTTCGTCGCCTGGCTCGAGCAGCAGGCGCCCTCGAAGACCGGCCCGTCGGGAATCGGCAAAGAGCACTACAACTGGGCGTTGCGCAACGTCCATCTGATCCCGATGACCTGGGACGACGAGGTCCGGCTGCTGCGGCGGGAGCTCGACCGCGCCCACGCCTCCCTCCGTCTCGAAGAGCAGCGCAACCGGCATCTGCCGCCCCTGGTCGCGATCGCCTCACCCGAAGAGTACACGCGGCGGGCCAACCAGGCGGCGAGCAAATACCTCGCCTTCCTGGCGCAGAAAGAGATCATGCCGATCCGCGGCTATATGGATCCGGCGCTGCGCGCCCACCTCGGGGCCTTCGTGCCCGTCGAGTCGCGCAATTTCTTTCATATTGCCATCCACTACGAGCCCATGACGCTGTGGACCCACTTCTATCACTGGTGGGACCTGGCGCGCATGCGGGAGGAGCCGCACGCCAGCCCGATCCGTCGTGGCCCACTGCTATACAACATCTTCGCCGGCCGCTCCGAGGGCCTGGCCACCGGGGTGGAAGAGATGATGATGCACGCCGGTCTCTACGACGACAACCCGCGGGCGCGCGAGATCGTCTGGATCATGCTGGCCCAGCGCGCCGCCCGCGGGCTGGGGTCCCTCTACGTCCACGCCAACGAATTCACCCTCCAGCAGGGGCGCGATTTTCACGTCAAGTGGACCCCTCGTGGCTGGATGCGGGAAGACCTCGATCTCCTCGGCTTCGAGCAGCAGCTCTACTTACGCCAGCCCACCTACGGCAGCAGCTACATCACGGGCAAATACCAGATCGAGCGTCTGCTGGCCGAGCGCAGTCACCAGCTCGGCAACGCTTTCAAGCTCTCCGACTTCTTCGCCGAGGTCGATGCCGCCGGGGTCATCCCGGTGTCGTTGATCCGCTGGCAACTGACCGGCAAGGACGACGAGATCCGCGCCCTGCTCGCGGGCGGCGACTGACGCTTCCGGGATGATCGGTGCGGCGTCTCTGGGCTCGTCGGGTATAGTAGAAGGCTGAAGGAGAGAATCAGGACATCAACACAGAGGAGGCATTCTATGCGAGCTGTACACAGGGCGATGGCTACCGCGGTTGTCTGTCTTCTTGTTTCCTTGACGCAACTGTCGCCGGCCGGCGAGCGGGCGCAGTCCAACCTCGGCTGGTGGTGTCCGTATCAGGATATCTGCCAGATGAATTGCGAGAGCTACTGCGGAGTCGGGTTGGGTCGCTGCACCCCCGCATGCTTCTGCGAATGCTGGTGACTTGTCACCTGAGCACCCGGTCCAGGGCAGGCCTCTCCCCGGACCGGGTCTGACCTCGCACGTTCGCGGTCAGGAGCCGACGGGTCCCCCATAGGGATTGTGGCAGCCGCAGGCACGCTGGCCGTTGGAGTCGGTAAAGACCCCACAGGTCTGCGGTTCGGGGCAGAGGGCCACCATGCAGAACTGCGCGCATTGCAGCTCGAACGAGCCGCTGCCGATCTGCCAGCTCAACGAGGCGCTGTCCGCGGATGTGGGGACCGTAACCACACCGGCCAGGATGACGACGGCCAAGGCGAGACGCAGCAAAGCTTTCATAGGTGTCTCCCTTCTGGAAGGGTGAGTCCTCCCGTATCTCATGGTGCCCCGCGCCCCAGAGATCGAGTCGAATCAGCCCCGCTCGTAGAAAGGGGGCGGCGCAATGCCCAGTGCGCGGAGGTACACGTAGCCCTGGCCGCGGTGATGGATCTCGTTGTCGATGACGTACAGGATCAGGTTGTGCAGCACGTCGGTGTACTGGCCGAAGGCGGTCAGCGTCTCCTGGAATCGCTCCGGCGGGATCTGCGGCCAAAGCGCGTCGAGCTGCTCGGTGCTCTCGTCCCAAAGGCGCAGAATCTCCTCCTTGGGCCGCAGGTCGCGGCTCATCGAGGTGCTCCACTCGCCGGAGACCGCGCCGCGCACCATCGGCACGCCCATGGTGACCATCTCCATCGCGAGCTCGCCGAACGGCCGCATGCCGCCGACCGAGAAGGTGAACAGCTTGTCTTCGGGAAACGCGTCGATGACGCGCCGGGTCAGCCGGCGGTGTCCCTGCCACTGGGCCAGCAGGGCATCAGGTGTGATGAAAGGCTTCGATTCTGCGGACATGGGAACCCTCCTGGAGGCGAAATGATCCTCCGTCTCCGCATCCTACCGCATCGGCGCCAGCTCGGCTCATGAGCTGGAGTGTTACGATCGCCGATGATGATTCATCTCCTTGACGGCACGTACGAGCTGTTCCGCCACTTCTACGGCCAGCGCCGTTTCAACAAGGGCAAGGATGCGCCTTTCGGGGCTGTGGCCGGCGTGCTGCACACGGTGTTGGAGATGATCGAGAAGGGGGCGACGCACCTCGGCGTGGCGACCGACCACGTCATCGAGTCCTTCCGCAACCGTCTCTGGCCCGGCTACAAGACGGCGCAGGGTGTCGAGCGCGCGCTCCTCGCGCAGTTCCACCCGCTGGAAGAGGCCCTCACCGCCATGGGCGTCGCCGTCTGGCCCATGATCGAGCTGGAGGCGGACGACGCGCTCGCCTCCGCCGCCCGCATCGCCGCGGACGACGAAAGCGTCCAGAAGGTCTGCATCTGGACACCTGACAAGGACCTTGCACAGTGCGTCCGCGGCGACCGCGTGGTGCAGGTCGACCGCCGAGGGAACAAGATCTTCACGGCGGACGGAGTCCGCGAGAAATTCGAGGTCGACCCGGTCCTGATCCCCGATTTCCTCGCCCTCGTCGGCGACGCCGCAGACGGCTATCCAGGCATCCCTGGAATCGGCCCCAGGACGGCGGCACGGCTCCTCAATCGCCACGGCAGCATCGAGAGCTTCCCTCCCGGCGTCCTGGAGGACAAGCGCGACCTGGCGCTGCTCTTCAAGGACCTAGCGACGCTCAGGACCGACGCACCCCTCTTCCGCGACATCGAAGAGCTGCGCTGGCGCGGCCCCACCGCCGCGTTCGCCGCATATACGGAGCGCCTCGGAGACGCCCGCCTGCTGGAGCGCTGCCTGCGGGCACCCGACGCTTAGGAGCTGATCCGGTATCATCCCGCTGGAAGGGAGAGACCATGCCCACATCCGCCGCGTATGTTCCCATCGCCGCTGCACCGACCTCCGAGCCGGACCGGGATCAGCCGATTGTCACCGGCGAGGACTATATCCGGAGCCTCCGCGGGCGTGGGCTCAGGGTCTTCCTCTTCGGCGAGCTCGTGGACGAGCCGGTCGATCATCCGGTGATCCGGCCCTCGATCAACGCCGTGGCCGAGACCTACGACCTGGCGCTGCGCGAGCCCGATCTCGCCACGGCGGTCTCACCCCTGACCGGCGAGCGGGTCAACCGCTTCCTCCACATCGCCGGCAGCCCCGAGGACCTCGTGATGCAGAACAAGATGCAGCGCAAGCTCGGGCAGCTCACGGGCACCTGCTTCCAGCGCTGCGTGGGCATGGACGCTTTCAACGCGCCATTCCGTCACCTGCGAGATCGACGAGCGGCATGGCACCCCCTACCACGAGCGTCTGAAAGCCTTTCTTGCCGGCGTCCAGCGCCGCAATCAGGTCGTCGGCGGCGCCATGACCGACGTCAAGGGCGACCGCTCGAAGCCGCCGCATCAGCAGGAGGATCCCGACCTCTACGTCCATGTGATCCGGCGCACCGAGGAGGGGCTGTGGATCCGGGGCGCCAAGGCCCACCAGACCGGGTGCATCAACTCCCATTGGATGATCGTCATGCCGACGCTGCGCCTCGGCCCCGAAGACCGCGACTTCGCGGTGGTCGGCGCCGTCCCCGTGGACGCCCCCGGGATCACCTACATCTACGGCCGCCAGTCCTGCGACACGCGCCATCTCGAGGGAAGCGGGCTCGACGCCGGCAATGCAAGGTTTTCCGGCCAGGAGGCGATGGTCATCTTCGAGGACGTCTTCATCCCCCGCGACCTCGTCTTCATGGATGGGGAGACCGAATACGCGGCGATGCTGGTTGAACGGTTCACCTGCTATCACCGGCGGAGCTACGTCTGCAAAGAGCGGCGTCGGCGACGTGCTGATCGGCGCCGCCGCGGCGATCGCCGAATACAACGGCGTCGACAAGGCCTCCCATGTCAAGGACAAGCTCGTGGAGATGACGCACCTCAACGAGACGATCTATTCCACGGGCATCGCCTCGTCCTATCAAGCGCGGCCGATGAAGTCGGGCTGCTACCTGAACGACGACATGATCGCCAACGTCTGCAAGCACCACGTGACGAAGATGCCCTACGAGATCGGCCGGCTCGCCCAGGACCTCGCGGGCGGGCTGATGGTGACGATGCCGTCGGAGAAGGAGCTCGAGAGCGACGAGACCGGGCCCCTGCTGCGCAAGTACCTCAAGGGAAGGGCGGACATCCCGGCGGAGACCCGGATGCGGATCCTGCGCCTGATCGAGAACATGACGCTCGGCCGCAACGCCGTCGGATACCTCACGGAATCGATGCACGGCGCCGGCTCGCCCCAGGCCCAGCGCATCCAGATCGCCCGGCAGATGGATCTCGACTACAAGAAGCAACTGGCTCGCCGGCTCGCCGGCATCGACGAGGAAGAGGCGACGCCGGAAGAAGGCGGGTATTTCGAGCGCGTCTTCGAGCCCTAGGCAGCAAGGGTGCCAGACGTCTGGCACCCCTTGTTACGGTACCTCTGTTGGGGCCAGCCCTTCCGGCCGCTTTTACTCGGCCGGTTTGGCCACTCTCGGCGGGGCCAGCTTGTAGCTCAAACCCACATGAGCGGAGAGCCGGTTCTTGAGGTCCTTGTCTTCGCTCAGGAACTCCGGGTGGTTCGCGAAGACGATCGAGACCGGGAAAGTCAGGTTGTCCGTCGATGGGACCGTATAGGTGATGCGCCCCACGAGACGGTCCTGACGGCGCAATGCCTCGGGGATGTCCCCGTCTTCCTGGACCCAGGTCCCCTCGACAGCAAAAGCGAGGCGTGGGCGGGCATCCGCGTTGAAGAAGTCGGGGCCGGCAAGCTGGGAATAGTTGAGCCGGAGCTGCCATTCCGCGACGCCGGACACCTTGAGAGGGATCGGAAGCTTCTGGATTCCATCGTCGAGCGTATCTTCGAACGTCTCGTCGTAGTCGTCAATCTTCTTGTAGGTGATCGCATAGGTCATCCGCCACCAATCGCTGTTGAGCGCACGCTCTGTCAGCTCGTCGAAGGCTTGCTTCTTGAGCTTTCTCCGCTCTTCAGCTTTGATCTCGCCGCTCGTATCCGGCCGTTGCTTGATAAGCCCTCGATAGTCGTCGAGCAGGCTGTTGAAGTTGCGAGACCCGGCTGCATACACGACCGAGAGGGCGTAATCGCGCGGTCCGACGGCGGTGTCGGCATCCCGGAAGCTTGCGCGGACCTGAAGCTCGGGTTGGTTTCCTACGAGAGCCGCGAAGCGCTCGTCGAGCTTGTCCCTCGCATCGAGCGTGTCCTGGGCGTCTCGTTCGAGGATCGAGAGATCGTTGACGGCTTTTTCTATCTGGTCGACCAGATCGATGGCACTTTCGGGATCCGCGGTGGCTCCTGCCTTCTCGCGGAGCTGAAAAAATGTCAGGTCGTTGTAGACGACATCCGGGTCGACGCCGAGCTGGCTGGCGAGCTTTTTCGCCGGCTCACGCAGATTCTTCCTGGCGTCCTTGAGGAGCTTGTCGACTTTGGCGGTGTACTCTGGCAACAACTCTGGCAACAAGACGTCATCGGCGTATTCATTGATGAGAGGAAGATAGGTCTTCGGCTCCCGCCCGAAGAGCTGCCGCGTCGTCGACCAGTTGCCCGCGCGCAGGTCCGGAGACCAGCCGAGCGTGTAGGTGGTATCTCCAAACCCACCCGCACGATCGAGCAACGCTTTGGTCTCGTTATCGCGGTCGGCCTCGGTGAACTTCTTTTCGAGAGGCGCGAAGAGCGTGGGCTCGGACAGGACTGCCTGCAGCGAAGTCTTGCCCCGCAGAAAGGGTGGAGAGTTGAAGTTGAGCACCACAGGCACACCGTCGCCGGATGTATTGGCCGGAGTGACCGCGCCTTGGAGGAGCGGAAGGAGGTCGGCGAGGGAATCGCTTACGCGCGAGCCGGATGCATCCGCCGCATCAGCGCTCGAAGCCTGTGCGAACACTTGCGTGCCCGCCTCGTCCAGGGCCTTCTTCGCGACTGCTCGCACCATGGTTTTGGCCTCCGGGCTCACCTCTCCGTTCTCGGCCTTCTCTGTCACTTTCTGCATCTCTGTGGAGCAGCGCACGAAGGCCTTGGAGGGAGACTCGCTTTCCAGGGCTTTGCAGGGCTCCTTAGCCTCCAGCCCGTAAGCTTGAACCGGGACGCTTGCAAGCGTGATGAATAGAATAGCTGTGCATGCTTTTCGAGTCATGAGCGGGTACCTCAGGCGAAAACGATCCAAATGCCGACGATCGGCCCCTCACTTGTGCAGGGCGGCATGACCTGGCCGCTCGGTGCCGTGAATTCGACGGTGGTGGCCCCGGCGACAGGTTCCCGCCGGAGAGTCAGATGGTAGGAGAGCCCTGCCACGACCGGTTCCGTATGCCCATTCCGCAACACTCCGTCGGTGAGCACTCTGGTCCCCGGGGTGGCGTTGCCGCCGGCAAAGGTGAGGAGGCCTTTGACCGTCTTCGGCCCGTCCTTGACTTTGATGGTGAAGCTCTGTCCTCCTTGTGCTTCATGGATGCTGCCACAGGCCATGGGTTGATCTCCTTTTCGAGCCTCGCAAGGCGTACATCCCCTTGGACGGACCCGTCCGGAGAATTTCCAGGCATCGACGAGGAAGAGGCAGAAGCGGCAGAAGGCAGGTATTTCGAGCGCGTCTTCGAGACCTAAGCAGCAGGGGTGCCAGGCGTCAGGCACCCCCCTCTCCACCTACTTGGCGACGCAGAGGCAGAGGTACTTCTCCGCGTACGAGCCCTTGAGGTCGAGACCGGTCGTGTAGCAGGCGGCGCGGTCGTCGAACTGGCTGCCGTAGAGCCAGGTGTCGATGCTGCCCTGGGGCTTCCCCGCCACACGGCACACAAAAGCCCGCTTGGTCGGCGACACCGGGCTCGCCTCGTACTCGGCAAGGGTGCCCGGCGCTTTTGCCTTGCAGGTCTCGGAACAGGTCAGAGGACCCCGAGGGCCGGCGTTCGCAAACCAGCCGGCGCGGTAGGGCGCGAGGGCTCCGTCCTGAATGGGATCGGCGTGGACGTTGAGAGCGAAAAACGCCAGGACGGCGGCCGTCCCCAGGATGAAGAGCCGTGCTTTCGAGCCGTGGTATGCCATGTCATATCTCCTCAGTGTTTGAGTTTGTCGGCCGGCCCCGGCGGGACCGGCCGTGCACACTTTGGCTCTTCAGGAGGGGCGGCCGTTACAGGAGAGCTCTATGCCGCCGGCTGCGCTTGAGGCCCGTGAGCGGCCGTGGTCATGTCTAACCTAACTGAGAGAGAGCGCCTTCTCGATGCGTCGGTCTGGCACGAGCCAGATCAGCGCCACCAGGACGTAGAGTCCCAGGGAGAACCAACGCGACCAGAACGCCGTGGCGATGGCGAGCATGTACAGCACCGGCGACAACTTGCCTTTCCAATCACCTCCGACAGCTTTCTTCAGAAGTGAGTCTGGCCCTTGTGATGCAATGATGAGCTGCTGCAGGATGAAGTAGGCGATTGCGGCCATGAGCATGACCACGCCGTACAGTGCCGTCGGCGCCGGGGCAAAATGATTCTCCCCCATCCAACCCGTGGCGAAGGGAACCAGCGACAGCCAGAACAGGAGATGCAGGTTGGCCCAAAGCATCGGCCCCGTCACTTTGTGACATGTATGCAGCATGTGATGGTGATTGTTCCAATAGATCCCCAGGTAGACGAAGCTCAGCACATAGCTGAGGAACACCGGGATCAGGGGCACCAGGGTCCCGAACCCGCTGCCGTGAGGCACCTTCATCTCCAACACCATGATCGTGATGATGATGGCGATCACGCCATCGCTGAATGCCTCGAGGCGGCTCTTTCCCATAGGCTCCAAAGCCTAGCACAGCGCTGGCACCAGTCCAGGCATCCGGCTCGGCACGCGCTGAAGCCACCGCACGGCTCGGCAGGAAGTGGCAGAAAGGAAGGAGATACCGCGGTATCTCCGCCTGTGATACCATACCGCCGATGAAGATCGGAGTCTCCCTGCCCGCACACCTCCTTGCCTTTGCCGACGAAGAAGCGCAGCGTCGCGGCACCACCCGGTCCGGTTTGCTGGCCCGGCTGCTCGAGGCGGAGCAGATACAGGCGCAGGTCCGGCGGTACATTGACCAACACGGTTGGGATGTTGCCGGCGACGAGGGGAACTGGCGGCAATACCAGCAAGCTCGGATGGCCGAGGAGTACCGTGACGACGACTGGTGAACCCCTGCCAGGCCGGGGCGAAGTCTGGTGGGTGCGGGTGGATAAGCGCAGGCCGGCCGTCGTCGTCCAGAGCAATGCCGTGCGAGAGCCTCGGGTCCGCTCGTTTCTCGTCGTGCCTCTGACCAGCCGTCTCCACTTGGCGGACCTGCCGGGCAATGTTCAGCTCTCCCGGCAAGCGACGGGATTGCCGAAGGCCTCGGTGGCCAACGTCTATGACGTGCAGAAGGCTCTTCGGGCCGACTTCCTCGAACGCGCTGGTGCCCTTTCGGCGGAGAGCCTTGCCAGCCTAGACGCCGGGCTTCGCTTGGTGCTCCACCTCTGAGTCGGACGCTTGCGGCCTGCAGAATCGAGGCGAGAGTTCCGACCCGCTCGCCGTAGAGAAGCGGCATGCACTGGCATGTGGAATCGACGCCCACGGCCCCAGGAAATCCTACGGCCTGGAATCATTCCCCGCATCAGCCCCCCAGAATAAACGCCTGGCACCTCTCCCGCCTGGATCACACTACGAGCCTCTTCCAAGGCGTAGGCGCGTACCGCTTGGCCGCCTTCAAGCGCCCTTGACTTCGTCCGCCCTTAGAACTACAATATAGAGAGTTCTCAATGCAATCCCTAAGACCGGAAGGTTTTATGCAGAAGCCGAATAAGAAGCCTTGGTGGACGGAGAAGGTAATCATCCCAATCATCGTCGGGCTGATAACTCCGCTTGTCGTTGCGGTAATCTACAAAAATCAAAGCGCCGAGGACAAAGCGTCGACGTCTACGTCAGCGAATGTAGACCGCAAAGCAACCTACCCGTTTGATGAGCCAAGGCACCCCAAACTGCGGGATGAGGGGAGTAGAAGCTGGCTGACGATTCTAGGTCAGGGGCTTCAGGGCGCCCAGGAATCGTTAGTGGTCACAGCGGCAACTAAGGATTTAATTTCATCCGGCAAGGGCTTTGTGGGACGGGTCCCAGCCCCGAACCAGATGATCATCGAGAAGGGGCTTGCGTTTATAGTTACAGAGGACGGCTATTTCTCTTCCGCTAAGGCCCTACCTACTAAAGATAGAGCTTACCTCGAGGTTCGAGTCCCTGATCTCAAGAGGGAAGGGCGTCTTCTCATTCTTGTGCAGATGTCGGGCCAGTCCGATCCAAGTCGTCCGCTTCATCTCAATGATCTGATAGTGGAGAATTTTTGATATGACGCGCACAATATGGTTAGTCCTCTGCATGATTTTCATGATTGTTGCAGAACCCGCTTTCGCTGGTCCGCGGAAAGTCGCCATTCGAGGATTTGTCTTCAGAAGTGACCTTACCCCTCTTTCCAATGTCGAAGTCCAGATAATTTTCCCCTCGCAGATTGGCTCGAAGCACGTCTATACCGCAAGTGACGGTGCCTATAGCCTATCACTGGATAACCCTCCGGGGTCGTTTGTGTTGACCTTTTTCTTGCTAGGCTTCCACACCCTCAAGGTACCATATCTATCTTCTCTATTTGGTCAGAGAGATCAGCAGATTAATATTATTATGCTGTCTGAGGACATAAAACTATCCCGTCTCGAGCAAGAGATGGAACTTGAGACCCTTGCGTCGCTCCGCTTAATCAAGGATCCAGATCCAGTCCTGCTTGCCCATTATCAGGAAGCGCTGGAACGGCTTGAAGTGGACCCAGAGCTTTCAAAACGAGCAAGTGAGGTCCTTTCGGCGTACAATAGAGATCCGCGTCTATCGGGCGGCGGTGGAGGCGGTGACGACGATCCGATCCTCCAACCTGCACCCAAGCCCGGCTATTGGAGTTTCCCCCAGGATCCGAGATGATTGGCCCGTCATTCCAACGGCGGCGTCTCTGGGTACTAGCGGTCTTCTGTGTCCTACTCCTTAGGCTTCCGCTCTCGGCTAAGTCGGTCCCTCCTACTCTGAGCCAGCGGCTAGACCGCCTCGTGTCAGAGGCGTACCCCCCTAACCAGCCAGGCGTTGCGGTGTTGGTTCGGCGAGGGGATGAGATTGTTCTTCGTAAGGGGTACGGATTGGCTAACGTCGAATGGGGGATTCCGATTGATTCGACAACAGTCTTCGCCCTCGGCTCAATTAGCAAGCAGTTCACCGCAGTAGCCATTCTTCGCCTCGTGCAAGCGGGTAAGATCTCACTAGATGACCCGATCACCCGTTTCTTCCCGGAGTTTCCAGCTTACCTTCGCTCAGTCAACGTCGAGCACCTCCTGACACATACCTCGGGGCTCAAGAGCTACACCTCGCTTGCTGACTACGAGCGCTGGAATCGGCTAGACATCAATTCTAAGCAAATCTTGAAGCGCATCGTTGAAGCGCCTCTCGATTCCAATCCTGGCGAGGAATGGTCCTACAGCGACTCGGGATACTTCCTTCTAGGCCTCCTCCTTGAGAAGCTTCACGGAAAGAGTTACTCGGAGGTGATTCAAGAGCAGATCTTTCAACCCCTAGGCATGAAGCATTCCATCTGCGACGAGCCGGGCCTTCTAGTTCCTCAGCGCGCTTCGGGCTACGTAGTAGACGGAAAGGTTGGATTTTGGCGCGCGCCCTACTTGAGTCCTCGGGTCTCCTATGCGGCCGGAGCCCTTCTGTCCAATGTTGATGACTTGGCGCTCTGGAGCGCCTCATTGGACGACAACAGACTCGTCCGACACGAACTGCTAGAGCGTGCCTTCACTCCCTACCGCCTCAGTGGTGGGAGTTCAACCTTCTATGGCTACGCTTGGGCTATTTCTAATTATGAAGGGCACCAATTTGTGGAACACGGTGGTCGAATTAGTGGTTTTCAGGCTCACATCCTTCGCGTTCCCGATGCGCGCATCCTTGTCATCATGCTGAGCAATGCGTTGGACCATAAACCAGACCCGGACTTCTTGGCGCCAAAGATTGCGACTTATCTCCTGGGTAAACCCTATGACCCGACCGCTATGTCGATGCAGGTTAGTGACGCCATAAAATACACAGGCTCCTACCGTACAAGTCCAGGGACTATCTGGCGCATTACTCTGGAAGGTGACCGGCTTTACTATATGAACAAGGAGGGCGCCGCCCCACTTGAAATCTTTGCCAAAGGCGGCGACGAATTTTTTTTCGCAAACTCCTTCGCCCGACTCCGGTTTGAACGGGATCGGAGCGGTCATGTTGTCCGCTTGGTGCTTCTGCCCCAGTACGGCTCGGAAATACAGGCAGAGAAAGAGACTCCTACTCCCGTAGAATAAACGCCTGATGACTTTGTCCATAGAGTAGACACCTTCTGCTGGATCCCGTCCTGGGCCGCCCGTAACGCCGCGGCGGCAGAGAGACTCTCCGCCAGGAGCCCGCTGCAAAAGCGCTACATCAGTTCGACGGTCACCCAGTCGTTGACGTTCCCAGAATAGACGCCCGCATCTCTGCCAAGGCTTACCTTCCAGGTCAAAACGAATAGCTACATTCCTTCCAAAGGCACCGCGGACGCGGCCTATAATACCATGCATCGGGAGTCCATCGGGGGAAATCGTCGATCGTAAAAGTTCGATCTTGCAAGTACTCGCGGACGTCGAAAGGCCCAAATTGGGCAACCAACATCACCAGAATGGCGCCAACGGCATCGATCGCTACGTCCAGTCTTGCGCGATTAAGATTGTTCTCGGAATCGTGCTTCACTGAATTGTAAGCGTCATACCAAGACAGGGACGCCGTTGGGGAGTTGATGTCCCAATCGCCAAATGGCTTAACTGCCGCGTAATTGGGATAACGAGCTAGTGAAATCCGGTACCTGTAAAGACGCAATACATCGAGCAACTTGACATAATCTTTGGTCGCCATCCGCTTCTTCGAATATGAGTTGGCATTCAGCACGGACCGCCACTGGTTTTCTACTTCCGTGCAAGCCAAGAGTAGAATACTGCGCAATTCATCGCCATACGCAGCGATGTTGTCGGAACTTGGATGAACTACACGAAAAAGCTCGATCAATCTTTGACATAGGCCTTCGTATCGACGGATGCCACTGACAAATGAAGCGAAGTGCGGAGTCTCCTCGATCGTGGGATAGGTACAGATGTTCTGCTCAGAATGAAGGTATCCTCCGCGCCAGATGCGTGGATAGTAGTGACCCGCTGGTAGGGCTGGCTCAAGAAAGACCATTGCATCTTGATGGGCGGCAACGAAATCTCGGAACGTCTCAGTTTCTGAACCGGCCTTTACAGGAAGTGATTCAAGTAAGTCCGAGTCTTCGTTGGGACACGGCCACAATGGCCCGGTAAATTGGTTCTCTTCGAGAATGTATGCTCGAGCAGTCCAATTCCATGGAAATGCGTTGCGGGGAACACCTATCACTGTGTTCGTTTTTCGCGCAACAGGATCAAAGGTGTCGCTGAGTAACCTAACCGGTATTCCACCAGCCGTGAGCACCATTTCTCGCATCGTAGCGACCCTGCCTCATCTTCAAGCACCGCGATAGTTTGCTTCGGGAGCTGCTTTCGGCTTTCCAATCCGGCGGCGGCTGGACCGAAGGGTTCCTCCAAGCCCGGGCTCTCGACGACTCGCTGGATCAGGCAAGACCATCAGCCGCCCGGGGGGACGCAAACTCCTCCTCTTCGACAGCGGCCGGCACGGTGCTCGCTGGGACCACCCGGGCGAGATCTACCGCCGTCGCGGCGACCGTCCTGAAGGCTTCAAGGCTCCGCAGCACGGTCTCGTGCTCGGCCGCGTGGGCCGCTCGCTGCCCTCGATGATAGACCTCCTGCTCTCCAGAATCCTCTGGCACCTACTCCCAATCGCGCGCCGCGGAGCTTCTGGGCATCACCCGCAGTGACGCCGCCAAGGTCAATCTGCCCGCGTCTTGCCGAAGATCCTCTCTTGGACCTGCTGGCGTGTCCAGCCGAAATGTTGGGCCACATCCTGCAGAATCGTGGCGAGAGTTCCGACCCGAAGAGGATCGTGGCGCGGGATGGTAACGTGGTGCTGTCCGGCCTGCTCTGTGGTGAGCCGCAGGTGGCTGCCCGTTTGGCGAGTGGGTCGATAGCCGAGTGAGGCGAGCGCCTGAGCCAGGTCTTGGCCCGAGACATCACGAGGGAGCCTCATACGGCGATGAGCTCCTCGCGCACGAAGTGGAGGCGGATCAGCTTCGGCCTCGCTTCCTCCTCGTCGAAATGGCAGAGAACGGCGTCGCGCACCTGGTGCTGAAGCTGTGCAAGGTCGTCCGCTTCCGTGAAAATCGACTCGCCAAGAGCGCGGGCGGTATAGCCACCCTCAGGCGCCTCCTCTACGACAAAGATCAGCTCGTTCATGGCTGGTTTTCCTCGGGAACATTGTAGACCGGCCCGCTCGCAGTAGAGAAGCGGCATGAGCGCAACGCCCATGGTCCCAGGAAAAGCCGGCGGAGCCGGGCTCACTCCCTGGGTCAGCCCGGTACCCTGGTATACAGCGCCTCGTGGACTGCCTTCCCCTTGCGGGCCAAGCGGACCCAGCCTTCGGCGCGCATCCGGCGCAGGACGTCCGAGGCGGTTCGCGAGCCGATGCCCTGGCCCAGGCGCTGCGCGTAGCGGCGGTTGAACTCCTCGGCCACGGCGTTCGGACCGAAAGGCTCTTGCAGGCCCGGGCTTCGGACGATCCTCCGGATCAGTTCGCTGACCCGCAGACGGCCCGGGGGCGGAAGCTCTTCCTCTTGGACAGTGGCCGGGACGGGGGGTGCCGCAACCGGCCGGGTGAGGCCCACCGCCGCCGCCGCTGCCGTCCGGAAGGCTTCCAGGCTTTGCAGCACGGACGCGAGCTCGGCCGCGTGGCCCTCTCGCTGCTCCCGGTGATGGGCCTCCTGCTGCGCGTGAAAGGCCTCCTGCTCGCGGTGGAAGACTGCACGCTGCTCCAGATTCGCCAGCACTTCCTCAATCGATAGCTTCGCGCTCATTCCGTCCTCCAACAGTGCGAGCCCCAGGTTGCGGCAGACGGCCCTAGACGTCGCAAAGCCGTCCAAGTCGCGGTGAATAGCCTGACTCGCGGCAGACTAGCACAAAACGTCCCGGATAGGCTTGAGTTGCGGCGGATAAGGATAAGTCGCGGTGGATAAGCTTATCTTGCGGTGGATATCCTTAGACGCCGTGGATAAGCTTAAGTCGCGGCGGAGATCCTTATCTCGCGGTGGATAGCCTTAGGCGCGGCAGATAAGCTTATCTTGCGGTGGATAAGCTTAAGTCGCGGCCGATAAGGATAGACACGACGGATAAGCTTATGTCGCGGCCTATAAGCTTATCTTGCGGTGGATAAGACATAGCAGAGCCGGATAAGCTTATGTCGCGGTGGATACGCTTATGTCGCGGTGGATACGCTTAAGTCGCGGTGGATACCGGTATCTTCGCCAGATAGGGGCCGCTACGCCAGATAGGGGCATCCACGGCGGATACGCTTGGTCACGCCTGCGGTTCCTCCGGTCCGCGCGCGCACGCGGCGGCGCGGCGGAGAAGCAGATCGCGCTCGCGTACGTTTCTCGTCAGCGCGGCGGCACGCTCCAGCTCCTCCCTGGCTTCGTCGAGGCGCCCAAGCTTGGCGAGGAGGTCGCCGCGCACGCTGGGCAGGAAATGGTAGCCGGCGAGCGCCGGCTCGGCGGTCAGGACGAGCGCGTCCTGCGCGAGCTCCTCGGCCAAGCCGACATCGCGCACGATCCTCGTGAGACCGGCGATGAGCCTGGCCGACTCGATCCTCCACACTGCATCGATCGTGCGATGGGTGTCGGTCGCCGTCATGGCGACCGATCACACCACCTTTGGGGCGTCAATGCAAGTCCCGCGGCATTCCAGGACGTGATTACTTCTTCGCGTCGATCTCGGCACGCAGGCGCTCTTCCTGCTCGCGGAGCTCGGGAGTGAATTCGGCGCCGAAGTCCTCCGCCTCGAAGATCGGGCGGATCTCGACCTCGGTGTCCTGGAAGGGGCTGCGCTTGAGCCAGTCGACCGCCTCGTCCATCGACTTCATCTGCCAGATCCAGAAGCCGGCAATCAGCTCCTTGGTCTCGGCGAAGGGCCCGTCGATCACCGTCTTCTTGTCTCCCTCGAACCGGACGCGCACGCCCTTCGAGCTCGGATGGAGCCCTTCACCCGCGAGCATCACGCCGGCTTTCACCAGCTCTTCATTGAACTTTCCCATCTCGGTCAGCATCTGCTCGGTGGGCATGACTCCCGCCTCGGAGTCCTCGTTCGCCTTGACGATCACCAGTGCTCTCATGGTTGTCTCTCCTTGTCGGTTCAGGTTCGGAGCCGGGCCTCAAACCCTCGCTCTATCTGGACGTCGATCGAGGCGCCGCGGAATCGACACGCCGGGCCAACTTTTTTTGGCGGCGCGCCCTCACCAGTCGTGGTCGTGGGTCTTGCGGAAGATCGTGTCGTGCGGCGCCGAGCGCTCCTCGTCCGGCCGGCCGTTCGTATAGTAGTAGAAGGAGACCGACTTGCGGGTCCTCCCCTCCGGGCAGGCGAGCGGCTCGGGATGGCCGTGGTAGGAGAAGTCGGTCGTGCTGAAGAGGATGGTGCGGTTGAAGACGGGCAGCACCTTCCGCTCGCAGCGCGTGACGTCCCGGCTCCACAGCTCGATGTGGCCGCCGTACTCCTCTTTCCAGTCCTTGTTCAGGTAGACGATGAGGTTGAGCCGGCGGTCGAGCTTGAGCAGCGGGTGCCAGTTGAAGTCGACGTGCACCTTGAGGTAGCCGCCGGGCAGGATTTGGTGCGGGCCGGCGCCGCCGAAATAGGGGTCGGGGATCAGCCCTTCGATCCCGGTCAGGGTCTGCAGGAACTGCAGGACCGGCGGCGAGCTCATGCGGTAGAGGAAGCGCTCGAGGTCGGGCCGCAGCGCCGATTCGTGCCAGTAGCCGAGCTTCCGCTCGGTGACGTTGTCGAACTTCCGCCAGGCGATCTCGTCGGGCCGCGGGAACTCGGCCAACACGTTCTCCAGGACCTCGTCGGGGAAAAGGCCGTCCATGACGATGTGCGGAAACGGCTGGGCGCTGACGTACTGCTCGTGCAGGGCCTGCGGATCGGCGTTGAGCCTCATGGGCGGAGCCTATCAAACCGGCGGCATGGGCTCGGGCGGGTTGTGGAGAGCATGGTCCGCGGCCCAGCGGACCGCTTCGGCGAGACGGGAGGCTACGATCTCCGGCCGGTAACCGCGGGTTGCTTCGAGGCCCCGGACCCGTGCATGGCGCCAGGCCCGGGTGTCGCCGAGCAGCTCGCGGGCGGCTGTTGCGAAGGCCTCGGGATCGTCCGCGGGGACCAGCGGAGCCGCTTCGCCGGCCATCCGGACCGTCGACGGGATCAGCGACGCGACCGCCGGCAGGCCTGAGGCCATCGCCTCCAGGAGAGGCAGGCCAAAGCCCTCCTCGGCCCGGGACGGGAACAGCAGGAGGTCGCAGTGCCGGAGGGCGCGGGCGATCTTCCGGGGATGGACGCCGCAGAGATAGGCGTCGGGCTCCAGCAGGCGCCGCTCTTCGTCGGAGAGAGGCAGGATCGAAAAGCGCAGCACCCGGCAGTCCAGGCCGCTCTCCCGCAGCCGGCGCACCGCGGCCAGTGCGGTCGGTACCCCCTTGACCTCGGCGGCAAAGATGCCGGGGATGGCGACCCAGGGGCGGCGCCGGGGACGGAGCCGCAGGCGGAATATCCGGGAAGGCCGGAACAGGGGATCGAGCGGCGGTGGGACGACCCGGCTCTCGCGGCCGAACCGGCTCTTCAGGAGATCCGCCAGGTGCGGCGCCACCGTGAGCGTGGGAAGCCTCCAGGAGTAGACCTCCTCGATCCGCGGAAGGAAAGGCTCCAGGTGGACGAGCCCGCCTTCGTAGCCCTGGCAGAAGTGGGCCACCGGGCCGATGCCGAGGCGGCGGGCGATGGGGATCGTCGTCCAGAAGGTGGCGATCACCAGGTCCTGCTCTTGCAGCACGGGCGGCGCGGCGGTGCAGTCCTGGTAGGCGGCGTCGATGCGGATCCAGTCGGGCCGGGGGCCTTCGGCCAGGACCGTCACCTCGTCGCCGCTCTCCTGGAGCAGGCGGACGTGCTGAAAAATCACCTTGTTGCCCCCGTTCAGCTCGGGGTAGGGGAGGACGTAGGCGATCCGCATCGAGAGCAGCCGGCGTGGCCAGGCACCTGCGGCCCAGATCGCCTCAGGACGGACGGGTGAGGGCGAAGGTGCAACCGCTGCAGATGAAGTCCCGGGGAGCTTCAGCGATGCCATAGACCTGGCGCCGCAGCAGGGACAGGGCCGGGCCGGTGAGCACCTCGTGGACGCTCTCCCGGGTCAGGTCGCCGATGACGTACTTCTCGTCGTAGTCCTCGCAGCAGAGGACGCATTTGCCCCTGGGGGTGATGTGGATGTGCTGGAAAGGCCGCGAGCCGACGTTGTCGCAGCCACAGAGGCGGCGGCTGCCGGTGGCGGGCTTGAGGCCGATCTGGAGGTAGCCCGCGCGGTCCATCACTTCGGAATATTTGACGTGGAAGCGGCTGCCGGCGTACAGGCCTTTGATCTCCTCGAAGTCGTTCCGGTGCTCGGGGCTGCCCGTGCCCAGGACGACGATCTCCATCTCGTCGGCGACAGGCCGGTCCCGGGCATGCTCCAGGTTGCGCAGGACCAGCTTCACGTGGTCGTCTCCGCGGTCCTTCCGGTAGCGCCCGCCGTTCAGGGTGGACAGGTTGATGCAGAGGTAGCGCAGCCCGCCCATCTCGACGAGCGCGTCGACGCGGCGGGGTGTCAGGCCGGTGCCGTTGGTGAGCACGGCCGGCGGCAGGCCGGCGGCCTTGAGGGTCCGCACCTGGTCCACGAAACGCTTGTCCACGGTGGGCTCGTTGTAATTGATCATGAAGACGCCTTCGATCGTGTCGCGCCAGGCGGCCAGCTCGCCCACGATCCGCTCGTACAGCTCGGTGGGCATGAAGTAGTCCTCGCGCGGCGCGATCGAGACCGGGCAGAAGTAGCAGGCCTGGTTGCAGACCGTGTGGGCTTCCAGGGAGACGTACTTGAGCCGGAAGCCCTGCGAGGCCTGCTCGACGTCGCGTACCAGCCAGCCCTCCCGGACCAGGCGGTCACGCTCCGCCGCCGGCACCTGCCCGGCCTGCAGAGCACCACCCAGGAGCGCGCGGAGGCTCTCGTATCCGGGCTCGCCTTCGATCAGAGTGCGGTCGGTCAGCGGGTTGTACAGGCGGTCGGGGCCGAAATGAAGGAACGGGCTCGGTTGCAGGGCCGGCTGCGCAACCGTCGCAATGGGATCAAGGATGAGCGAGCTCGAGGATTCGGTCATGGAAATCGGTCCGGTCTTCCGGTGTACGGGCGAGCCGCGCCGGGCGTCCAAAGCGTGCAACCCGACCGGGCCGCCACGGGAGACTATACCTTACGCGGCCGGCGCAGCGTCCGGCGGTCCAGCTCCAGCCCCGTCTCATCAACGACTTGGAGGACCAGCTCGCCGGGCGGGAGCCGTTCGAGGACTTCCGCCGGCAGCCGCCAGGGTGCCGCGGGCGCCGCGGCCAGCCGCTCGGCGGCGGCCGGGAAACCCGTGCGGTTCGGCGAGACCTCGACCCAGAGAGGGAACGGGAAGCCGGCGAGGTCCAGCCCGGCGGCCGGTGCTTCGGGAAGGGCCTCCTGCGGAGCCCGGGGAAGACGCCGGTCGAGCCCCTCCAGCAGGCCGGCGAACCAGCCGCCATAGTGCTTCTCGCGGAAGCGGCGGGCCGAGGCCTCGAACCACTCCTGCGACCGCGGCTCCCGGACCGAGCTTTGAGCATGGAGATGGACCGCCTCCGCGGCCGGGACGTAGACCGCCGGCAGGCCCTGCTCCTCGACCCGCCGCAGCCAGTCGGTCTCCTCGAAGTACAGAGGAAATCCGGCGTCGAACGGTCCGACCCGGTCCCAGGTCGAACGCGGGAGTGCAAGGAGGCTGCCGCTCAGCGACCAGCTCCGGAGCGGTCCCCGGGCCTGCCAGTGCCGGCGGGCATGCCGGCGCCAGCGGCGGCGGGCCCGCGATGCCCAGCTCCCTCCGCGCGTTGCGAGCAGGGCGAGCAACTCGTCGCGGCGGCTGCGCACGTCGGACGGCGGTAGCGCCAGCCGCCGGTCTCCGTCCCACCAGAAGCGCGGCCCGGCGACCGCGGCGCCGTCGCGCAGAGCCGCAGCCAGAGCGGCCACGCAGCCCGGCAGGACGAGCACGTCCGGGTTCATCAGGAGGATCAGATCGGCCCGGGACCGCGCCACCCCGAGGTTGACGCCGCCGGCATAGCCGAGATTGGCACCGGGGTCGATCCGTTCAACCGGCAGGCTGTCGAGGAGGGCGCGGCCGGGCTCGTCGCTGCCGTTGTCGACCAGGAGCCATTCGACCTCATCGGCCGCGAAGCCGCTGTCCGGCAGGTCCCGCCGTAGCGCCGCCACCGCCGCAGCGGCCAACCCGGGGGTGTGATAGTCGACCAGGATCACCGCGAGGCGCACCGGCTCGTTCCTCCCCCGATGCTAGACTTTCCGCCCATGCCGCACCCGGTCCCTCCTCATGAAACACGGACGATGGACCAACTGCGGGAGCAGCTCGAGGTCGAGCGCGAGCTGGCGCAGCGGCTCCTTCAGGCGCGCGCGACGCGCGGCCTCTACAGCACGGTGTACGATGAGTTCCTGCGCCGCGTGCCGCATCATCCGTCGCTGGCCCAGAAGGACGACCCGGCGGCCCAGTCCGCGCTGGTCGGCTTGCAGCTCCGGCTCCTCGAGCCCTTTCTGCGGCCGGAGACGCGCTTCCTCGAAGTCGGCGGCGGCGACTGCGCGCTCGCCGTCGAGCTGAGCCGGCGCGTGCGCCGTGCGACCGCCGTCGAAGCGTCGGCACAGATCGTCCCGCAGGCCGGCAACCTCGAGGTCCTGGTCAGCGACGCGCCGCCCTATCCATTGCCGGACGGCAGTGTGGACCTGGCGTTCAGTTGCCATTTCATCGAGCACCTGCGGCCGGACGACGCGCTGCTCCACCTGCGGGAGATGCATCGGCTGCTGGTCCCCGGCGGGCGGTACCTTTGCGTGACCCCGCACCGCCTCTGGGGGCCGCACGACATCTCGCGCTACTTCTCCGACGTGCCGCAGGGCCTCCACCTGCGCGAATACTCCCATCACGAGATCCTCGGGCTCCTCAAGCAGGCGGGCTTCCGGCGGCGCCGGGTGATCCCGCGGATCGGCGCCTCCGACGCCTGGCTCCCCCACCTCGGCACCAGGTCGCTGGAAGCGCTCCTGGCCCTGCCGCCGCTCGCCGTCCGGCGGCGCGCCCTGGAGGCCCTCTCCAGCGGCAGGCAGCCGCCGCTGCGCCTGCTCGAACAGGTCATCGTGACGGCTTCGAGCTGACGAGCAGGGACGGCTCTTCGACCTCAGGCCCGACAGGGGGCCGCAAGGCCTCCACCTCCCAGCGGTGCCCGGTGCGCACCAGACCGGCGACGAACTCCGGGTTGTCGATGACCAGCGCGCCACGCAGCATCCGGCGGTCGAAGACGTGCAAAGCGCTCTCGTCCAGGAGGAAGACGTAGACGGTGAAGGAACCCTTGAGGAGCGGCAGCTCCGGGACCATGAGCCGCGCGCGGTATTGGCGGTGGCCAGTGGCCGCAGCCAGGCCTTCCTGGCGGCTGCTGAACGACAGCACCTGGACGTCGTCGATCCGGTCGATGCCGACCGCGAGGTGGAAGGCCAGCGCCGGATCCTGACATCCCCACTCGACCTCCAGGACGAACGGCTCGTGCGGCGGGTAGTGGCCGGCCTCGCCCTCGTCTCCCTCCCGGCCGACCTGCCGCACGCCGGTGATCCGCGCCGGCCCCACAGGCGCGTCCTGCCCGGCTTGAGCCTCCCGGGCCTGTGCGCTCTTGGCCAGCAGGAAGCTCTCGTACTCGCGGACCACCTCGACCGTCGGACCCAACGCGGCTACCTGTCCCTGCCGCAGCCAGAGCGCACGCTGGCAGAAGGCGGAAACGTAGTAGAGCGCATGCGAGCAGAAGAGCAGCGTCCCGCCTCCGTCCACGAACCGCAGCAGGCGGTCCATGCACTTCTTCTGGAAATAGCCGTCGCCCACCGACAGCGCCTCGTCGATGATGAGCACGTCGGGCTCGATCTGGGTGGCAATGGAAAAGCCGAGGCGCATCGCCATGCCGGTCGAGTAGACCTTCACCGGCTGGTCGATGAACTCCCCGAGCTCGCTGAACGACACGATATCGGGCATCTTGCGCCGCAGCTCCGGCTCGCTCAGCCCCAGCATGGCCGCGTTCAGGACGATGTTCTGGCGGCCGGTCAGCTCGGGGTGGAAGCCCGAGCCCAGCTCGAGGATGGAGGCCACCTTCCCCTCGACCCGCAAGGAGCCCGCGGTCGGGGCCGCGACACCGGCCAGGATCTTGAGCAGGGTGCTCTTGCCGGCGCCGTTCTCGCCCAGGACTGCGAGGCCCTCGCCTTTGGGCAGGGTGAAGCCGACGCCGTCGAGGGCGCGGAACTCCCGGTGCCGCGTCCGCCGCGTCAGCAGCTCGCGCAGCCGGTCCCACGGAGACGCATAGACGCGATAGGTCTTGCTGAGGTTTTCGACCTCGATGACCAGGTCCGGCATTCCGCTGCGGATTCTACCCCGTTCCATTCGTTTCCATCGGGGCCGCGGAAGAGCGAGGGGGACCGGACGATGCCGGTCCCCCGAAGAGAGCTGCTCAGTCGCCGGGGGCGGGGCCGCCGCCGCCACCGACCAGGATGTGGTTGGCATTAGTGGCGTTGTCGAGCTGGATGGCGTCGAAGCCGACGCTGAACCGGCCCTCGGCATCCATCACAGCCGTCACCCAGGCCTGGGCAGCCAGCGGATCCTCCGGCGGGTTGGCGCCGGCGACCGCGTTCGAACTGGTTCAGGTTGAGGAACAGCCAGCCGAAGCTCGGCGTCACCGGCAGAGCCGGACCGTCGACCCGCGTGCGGTTGGCCTCGGCCGGGAAGGGGATCAACGAAGTGCCCGGACGCGGCGGCGAAACCGGCAGCGTGCTCGGAGATTCGGGGTTCTCCTCCTCGTCGAAGATCACGATCTGCTCCTGGCCCAACGGGTACCAGGCCGGACGCACGCCCGCCACTGCCGGGCAGGTGAAGGCGCCCTGGTTGACCTTCGAGTCGCGCCAGCTCAGGATGCTGGTGCCGCCGCTGAAGATGCCGCCGTTGATGAAGCGCACGGCGAAGTTCGTCGCCAGAGGCTCGCGGTTGTCCGCGGCGCTCCACGCCACGTAGCGGCCGTAGAAGGTGTACTCGCCGGGCAGCGTGGTCTCATCGGCGCAGGTGGCCAACGGGTACGTCCCGGTCCCGCCGGTGCCGGTCCCGGGGCAGGCCTCGACGTGGACCAGCGTCTCGCCCTGGGCGAAGTTCTGGCCGCTGTTCACGTAGAAATAATCGCCCCAGAGCACGTTCTGGTTCGTCGCCGTGCCCTGGCCACCGTTGACGAAGTAGCCCGGGGTGAAGGGGAAGTCGAGATTGCAGGCGTTGACCGTGTCGACCGTGATGTAGCCGCGGGCGATCCGGTCGTTCAGCCGCTGGCCCGCGCAGCCAGGGTTGCCGCCGACCAGCAGGATGTTGGAGGCCTGGCCGGTCAGCGAGTTCTGCAGGTGCAGGATGAAGTCATCCGGCAGGGTCGGCGGCGGCAGGAAGCCGTTGCAGCTCGCGAAGTTGATGTCCTGCGAGAAGGCGCCCTGGTGACTGATGGTATCGGTCGGATCCTGCCCGTCGGACGCCGTCCGCGGCAGCGCGCCGAGGACGAGGATGTCGCGCAGGTTGATGGTGACGATGTCGTAGCCGGTGAGATAGATGTTGAAGTCGAGCACCGGCACCGACAGGTCGGACCAGATCACGATGTGAGCCAGGACCGCCGTCGCGGACGCGTTGTTGATGGAGAACAGGGTCTGGACCCCATTGACGCTGTCGAGATCGACCTCGAAGTAGGGCAGCAGCAAGGTCGCTGCGGGCACGTCGTCGACCGTGCCGATGATGGCCTGGGCCTGCCCGCTCAACAACAACAGGCCTGCCAGGACAAGACAGACTGCCAGCTTCTGTTTCATGAAAACCTCCCTTTGCATTGGGAAAACCCCCGAACGGGCTCGCAGGGGACCGTCCGGCACGCTCCGGAAGGGTCTCGCAAGGAAAACCGAGCTTTGCAGGAGAGTTTACACGAACTGGAGAGAAAAGGGGGGACCGGACGGTGTCCGGTCCCCCGGAAGGAAACGACTCAGTCGCCGATCAGGATGTGATTGGCGTTGGTGGCGTTGTCGAGCTGGATGGCGTCGAAGCCGACGCTGAACCGGCCCTCGGCATCCATCACAGCCGTCACCCAGGCCTGGGCAGCCAGCGGATCCTCCGGCGGGTTGGCGCCGGCGACCGCGTTCGACTGGTTCAGGTTGAGGAACAGCCAGCCGAAGCTCGGCGTCACCGGCAGAGCCGGACCGTCGACCCGCGTGCGGTTGGCCTCGGCCGGGAAGGGGATCAGCGAAGTGCCCGGACGCGGCGGCGAAACCGGCAGCGTGCTCGGAGACTTCGGGGTTCTCCTCCTCGTCGAAGATCACGATCTGTTCCTGGCCCAGCGGGTACCAGGCCGGACGCACGCCCGCCACTGCCGGGCAGGTGAAGGCGCCCTGGTTGACCTTCGAGTCGCGCCAGCTCAGGATGCTGGTGCCGCCGCTGAAGATGCCGCCGTTGATGAAACGCACGGCGAAGTTCGTGGCCAGAGGCTCGCGGTTGTCCGCGGCGCTCCACGCCACGTAGCGGCCGTAGAAGGTGTACTCGCCGGGTGTCGTGGTCTCCGGGTTGATGGGGTAGGTACCACCACCGACCGTGCCGGTGCCGGGGGCCGCCTCGACGTGGACCAGCGTCTCGCCCTGGGCGAAGTTCTGGCCGCTGTTGACGTAGAAATAATCGCCCCAGAGCACGTTCTGGTTCGTCGCCGTGCCGGCGCCGCCATTCACGAAATAGCCCGGGGTGAAGGGGAAGTCGAGGTTGCAGGCGTTGACCGTGTCGACCGTGATGTAGCCGCGGGCGATCCGGTCGTTCAGCCGCTGGCCCGCGCAGCCGGGGTTGCCGCCGACCAGCAGGATGTTGGAGGCCTGGCCGGTCAGCGAGTTCTGCAGGTGCAGGATGAAGTCATCCGGCAGGGTCGGCGGCGGCAGGAAGCCGTTGCAGCTCGCGAAGTTGATGTCCTGCGAGAAGATGCCCTGGTGACTGATGGTATCGGTCGGATCCTGCCCGTCGGACGCCGTCCGCGGCAGCGCGCCGAGGACGAAGATGTCGCGCAGGTTGATGGTGACGACGTCGTAGCCGGTGAGATAGATGTTGAAGTCGAGCACCGGCACCGACAGGTCGGACCACACCACGATGTGGGCGAGGATCGCCGTCGCGGACGCGTTGTTGATGGAGAACAGGGTCTGGACCCCGTTGACGTTGTCGAGGTCGACCTCGAAGTAGGGCAGCAACAGGGTCGCTGCGGGCACGTCGTCGACCGTGCCGATGATGGCGTTCGCCTGGCCACCGAAGGCCAGCAGCCCCAGCAGGGCGAGACAAATTGCCAGTTTCTTCATGTAAGTCTCTCTCCTCATCTGTTGTTTGGGGAACGGAAGCAGAAACCAGCTCACAACTCTCCTCTCCGGAACGGAAACCACCTCCTGGTCAAATTTTCGCACGAGCGTGATCCCGGTGGCTGCCAGGCAGGCCGGAGGGGAGCTCCTTGTCGAGCTGCCCCCGGACCAGTGACGGCATCCAGGAAAAGCCGAGCTTGGGTGGAAGAGTGTACATGAACCCGGGCTCCGAAAGAAAGTCTTTCGGGACGGATCTGGAATAAGCAACTCCCCTGCCATGTTCATGCCGCCGCCGGAGGCTTCAGCGGCCCGGCAGGCCGCGGAAGGGGAAGCCGAGGGGCAGGCGGACCACCTCGAACAGCACGGCCACCAGCTCCTTGCGCTCCCCCGCCCGGTGCGGGTTGTTGAGCTCCCACACCACCCTTCCCTGTGGAGTGACCTCCAGAGCGCGCCCGTTCTCGGACTCGGTGATCAGCGTATTGCCGTTCGCCAGCCTCTGGCAGGAGCCGAGCGTCTTCGAGAAGAGATCCACCTCGGGGGAGCCGCCGAATTGCCAGCGGACCGCCCCGGTCCGCGGATCGATCTCCAGGACCCGCGACCGGGCATGCCCGGCGCCGACGTTGTCGAAGAGCAGCAGGTCGCCAGGACCGACGAGGGTCGGTTGGTGCTGCCGGCGCCAGATGCCCGTCTGCGCCCAGACCACCTCTTCACGGTCGGGATCGAGGACCGCGATCGCGTCCAGCTTGAGCACCGAGAGGAGCAGGTTCCCCTTGCGGAAGGCAGGGCTGCGTTCCGCGAAGCGCCCGTCCAGGACCTCGAGGGTGTTGGTATGGAAGATATCGCCCTTCTTCGGCATCCGGCTGAGGAGGGAGGCATAGCGCGACCTCTCGAAAGCCGCCACGATCGAGATCCGCCGCTTCGTGCGCCCCTGCGCGTCGAGCACGGTGACGAAGTCCTCCAGAACCCCCTCGTGCGGGTTGATCCTGGGGAGGACCTTCCCCTCCCGGTCGAGCACCCAGACGTCGCCGGAGGCGGTGACGAACAGGTCGTGATGAAAGCCGCCGCGCCGCGCCCAGAGGACCCGCGAGCGGGCGTCCACCTTGACCAGGCCCAACCCTTCGTAAATGGCCAGCAGGTCGCCGTTGGGAAACAGCCAGGCCCGGCGCCAGTATTCGAGCTTCGCCAGGTCAGGGTCGGCGGCGAGCTCCGGCCAGAGCCGGCGCAGCGGCTGGCGCCAGCGATGCAGGCGCCGCCCGTCCCGGTCCATCAGCACCGCCTCGGCGGCGTGCCCCGAGAGAACCAGGTTGAGACCGGGCGCGACCGCCGAGGCGTCGTGCACGACGACCTCGGGGCGGTCCACCGCGGGCCGGTAGCCCTGGAGATAGGGAAGGGCCTTGACATCGGCGGCCCGCTCGCCGGCACCGGACGGGCCGGGAGCCCGGCGCGCCTTGCGCCATTTGCCCTGCGAGGCGTCTCCCTGGGAAGGCTCGGTTTGCGGCGGAGCGGCGGTGATTGCCGGGGTCGCAGGGGTCGCAGAGGTGCCCGGCAGCTCACCCTGGGACCGGGGCTGGCAGGCCGCGGCCGCCAGCAGCGCCAGCGCCAGGAAAGAAAAGAGCCGCCGGCTCCACCGGCGGCTCTTTTCGATCATCGGAGAACGGGGAGAGCCGCTAGCGCGTCTCGCCCTGGATGTAGGCGGGGTCATTCGTCACGTTGTTGATCACCTGCGCCGAGGCCAGCACCTTGCCGCTCTTGACCACGACCTGGACGGTGAAGCCGCCTTCGACGCCGGCCTTGGGCAGCGGGTGCTGGTTCGGGCTGAGCTGCCGCAGCTTGCCCGGGCCGAGCTTGGTCGCGATCCGGCCGAGCTCCTTGCCGTCGAGGCCGCGGTAGATCACGTCGTAGTCGCCCGGCTGGTCGCCCGGATTGAACACCCAGAGGGTGGTGCGGTGCTTCCCGTTCTGGCGCAGGCCCACCAGGTATTGGCCCTTGCCGGTGCCGGCGGCCTGCCGGTCGGTGAGGGCCGCCATCGCCTGGCCGAAGCGCCTGGCCGGCTGGGTGTTCTCGTAGCTCTCGCCCTGGACGAGCGGGAAGACGCCGCCCGACGCGTCGCTGTCGAGCGTGAGGACGCCCACCGCCTTGGTGAGGCCCCACTGCTCGAGCACGTTGGCCAGACGCCGGCTCTCCCCCGGCTGCAAGGTCAACTTGACCGGGGACGTGGGCTCGGCCGTGACGCCGGTGCCGGTGAAGGTGAGCTCGGTGAGGATCACCTCGCCGGTCGTGTTGGAGATCACCAGGTCGGTCTGCCACAGGCTCTCGTTGAGGCCCTTGGTGCTCAACGCGCCCAGGAGGTAGACCTTCGCGTCGGCCTGCGTGCCGGTGCCGATGAACGAGGGGTCCTCCGACCCGACCCGGATGCTGGCGCCGAACGGGAAGACCTTCCCGCCGGCCGTGGTCTCGACCTCGACCCGGAAGTCGTCGACGTCGTGGACGCCGAACAGGGTCCGCAGATCCTTCGGCTGGTACTGCTTCTGGCCGAAGCGGGACAGCGTGATCTGGTAGTCGCCCTTGCCCACCGGCTTGCCGTCGCTGTCGTAGAACTTCAGCTTATAGGTGGTGGGCTGGTCGTTCGGGTTGCTGACCCCGAAGTAGGCCACCCGCTCGCTGTTGTCGTTGAGGCCGATCAGGTACTGCTTGTTCGGCGGCGCGCCGCTGCTGGCTGCACCGCCGGCGGTGCTCAGCGAGATCCCTGCCACGCTCTGGCCGAACTCGGAGCCGTCGTTCGAGAAGGTGGTGTTGAACGAGGTGATGACCGGCTCGGCCACCCCCTTCTCGAGGATGACGTTGACGAAGCCCGTGTAATTCTCGCGGTCGAAGAGGTCGCGCAGCACGTCGGCCACGAACAGCGTGGCGCCGGCCTGGATCGTGCGCTTCACCCGCGGCGGGTTCGCTTCCGAGAGGCCGCGCTGGCGGAACTCGAGGGTGACCTCGATCTCCGCGCTGCCCGGGTTGTGCAGGTAGAGGTCGCTCGACTGGGTGAGCGGGCCCCGGCTCTGCGCGATCCAGGGCAGCACGACGGTCTTCTTGCCGCCGCCGACCACGTCGCCGCTGATGCTGAAGTTCTTCGACGAGCTGCCGCTCGCTCCGCCCTTGGTGACGTTGAGCGATACGCCGAAGGCGCCCGGGGCGCTCCACGCGTGGGTGACGACCCGGCCGGTGCCGGTCTTGCCGTCTCCGAAGTCCCAGGCGTAGGTCGCGTCCGCCTCGTTGGCGGTTAAGGTCACGACCTTGTTGGTCACGGTCCTGCAGATCTCGAACCCGAACTGGTTCTCGCAGGTCGCCGCGGCGTCGACCGTGTAGCCCGGGTTCAGCGTGGGCGTGGGCGTCGACGACGTCACGGTGACCGCCTTGGTCGTTTGGGCGATACAGATGTTGAAGAGACAGGTCGGGCCCGTCCCCTGCTTCCGGATGCTCAGCCGCACGTTGTAGGTGCCGGGCGCCGCGAAGGTGTGGGAGACGATGGCGCCGCTGGCGTTGGGAGTGTTGTCACCAAAATTCCACTCGTAGCTCTCGGGACCGCCGGTCGAGGCCGAGCCGTTGAAGCTGGCCGCCTCGCCCGACTTGGGCGTCGTGGGCGTCCAGGAGAACTGCGCCTCGAGAGTGCCGGTGCCCGGCCCCGGGTCGTCGGTCGTGATGGAGACCGGCTTCGAGCCCTGGACGCCGGAGCAGCCGCTGTTGCTGGCCTGGACGGTCTTCGTCCCCGCGCTCGACCAGGAGACCGAGATCGAAGCGCCGTCGGCGGCGCCGGCGATGGTGCCCCCGCTGACGCCCCAGCTCCAACTGTTATTCGGCGTGCAGCCCGTGGCCGAGGCGGCGAACGTGTAGCTCGTGTTGACCTTGCCGGTGCCCGGGCCGGAGACCGAGATCGAGGCCGTCGGTCCCGGGTTGGAGCTGCTGACGATGATCGGCGTGTGGGAGTAGGTGTCGCTCACCTCCAGGCCGCGCTTCACCCGCAGCTTGGGGGTGTACGTGCCCGGGGAGGTGTAGGTGTGAGTGATCCTCTTGTTCGTGAAGGCGCTGGCCGTCAGCCCGAGCTGGTTGTCCGTGCCGACCGAGAAGCCGTCGCCGTTCCAGTCGATGTCCCAGACCTCGGCGCCCGTCGAGGAGTCTTCGAACGTGATGGCCTGGTTGACGGAGCCGAAGCATCCGAGCGCCTGGCAGAAGAGGCCGACCTGGTGGAAGCCGGCCACCAGCGGCTCGGTCTGCGTGATGTTGACGGTCAGGGAGCCGGCGCGCGGCACGAGGTTGACGCAGTTCTTCACGTACACCTTGACCGCCTTCGCGCCTGTCGTGGTGTAGACGTGCGAGGTGGCCGGGCCCTTCTCCGGGTCGCTGGTGAAGGTGCCGAAGATCAGGCCGGCGGTGACGCAGCCCGCAGGGAACGTCGTGCCGTCGCCGAAGTCCCAGCACCACTCGGTCGCTCCCGGCACGTTCACTGTCAGGAGGGCGGTGCCGGACGGCGGCGAGCCCGCCGTGCAGTTGGTGCACACCGGCTCGAAGGCACCCTCGGCGGGCAGGGCCGGCAACGCATTGAGGACGAAGGTCGCCGGCGCGGTGATCTTCTGATTGTCGCCGTTCGTCACCTCGACGACGGCCGTGTAGTCGTCCGGCGTCGCGGCGTTGGTGTCGCTCCAGGTGAAGGGGTTGCCGCTGCCCGTCTTGACCGGCGCGGTCACGCCGTCGCGCGTGATCGTCCAGGCGTAGCTGAGGTTCGGCTTTCCCGTGGCCTCGGCCTCGAAGGTGATCGGCTGGCAGACGTACGGGCTCGGCGGCGTCACCGAGGTGTCGGCCACCTGCGGTGCCGGGTCGAGCACCTTCACGGTCTTGAGGGCCGGCGCGCTGGTGCCGGCGGAGTTCGTGACGACGAGGCTGACCGGCAGGGTCGCCGGGAAGGGGCCCGTGGTCGAGAACGTGACGTTGGCCGGGTTCTGGACGAGCGAGGCCGCGACGCTGGCCTGCGGCGGGAAGGTCCAGGTCCAGCCCGTCGCGCCGCCGGTCGACGTGTCCGTGAATTGGACCGGCGTGCCCGGATAGACCTCCGTCGGGGCATGGGTGAAATCGGCCGTCGGCGGTCCCGCGACGCGCAGCTTGTGGATGTCGAGGATCGAGAGGCCCGCCCGGTAGAGGTACTCGTTGTTGAACTTCGCCGTGCGGGGAGCGACGCGGTTGAAGCCGGTCGCGCTGCCCCGGTAATACCAGTCGAAGTAGGACTGGCCGCCGAGGCTGCGAGGGCTCGCGGGGTTCGAGACGTCGAACAGGAACTCGCGCTGCGGCGAGCCGCCCCGGCAGTTGTCGTCCGAGCCGACGTAGAGGAACGGCGTGGCGCCGCTGCGCGAGAAGGTGAGGAGCTCCTCGCGGGTCGAGAGCTGCATGGGGATCGTCGCGAGCGGCGCCCCGAGGCCCGAGCACGAGCCGGTGATGCAGCTCACGTCGTAGATGCGCAGCGAGGTGTCGGTGATCGCGCCGAGATAGTAGGTGGCGCCCTCCCGCCACAGGGCCACGCCGTAGACGCTGCTGGTCGTGAGCGACTTCAGCTTCTGCTGCGGGCTGGCGGGGTTCGAAACGTCCAGGATCTCGAAGCCGCGCGACGCGCCCGCGCTGGTGACCACGAAGTTGTCGACGCCGTCCACGTAATAGACGTTGGTCAACGTGCCGGTCTTGCCGACGTAGACGCCCGGGCAGGCGACCGCCTCTCCCGCCGCCGGCCAGGCCTCGGTGCAGAGCGAGTACTGCTTCGCGGCGGTCATGTTGTAGACGTAGAGACCGCCCGAGGGCTCGCCCTGGTAGGCGGCTCCGAAGGCGTAGTCGACGCCGCCGATGGTGGCCGCATAGACCTGCCGCATGTCCTTCTTGTGGCTCCGGTAGGCCAGCCTCGGCTGCGACTTGTCCGTGAGATCGAAGATCGTGAGGCCGATGCCGCCCTCCCCCACGATCGCGGCCACGTTGTCCTTGCCCGCGGGCGCGTCGACGTCATACAGGGGGTAGAAGACGTGGGGATCGTTGACCCATTCCGGCCAGTTGCCGGCGGGGGCTGCCCACCCTCCCTTGTACTGCGACACCAGCACCGGAGAGCTCGGGTTGGTGCGCACGTCCCAGATCTGGATCCCGTGCGCGATGGCCCCGATCAGATACCCGTTCTCCACGTCGACCGACATGAACCAACTGAAGAAGTCGAAGATGTTGGTCGTCTCCTGCCCCGACTGGTTGAACTTGGTCGAGTCGCGGGTGACCGGCAAGGGGCTGGGATCGACGGCTTCGAGGTCGGTCCACCGGTTTTGCGGCGCGGGTTTGGCAAAGAACCCGCCGCATGCCCCGCTGAGCCGGCCGCAGCCGGTCCGATCACACTGCTGGGCCTGAAGGGGCGACGATACGGCCGCGGCCCCGAGCAACGCGAGGAGGGCCACAGCGAAGAGCCGGCTCCAAGGGCGCCGTGGGAAGGGAGAGGAATCCGCCATCACAAAGATCTCCTTCCAAAACTCCTGGAGCCCACCGGTCGATCGGGACCGATCGTCTCCTCCAGGTAAAGCCATGTATATCGACGAGTGTACATGAAACGGCCCTTCCGTAGAAGTGGACGCAGCTCTCGCCGAGCTTCTGGAACCCGACGTCCACACGGACGCACCTCAGGTTGCAGCAACCCACGAGCGGATCGAGAGAGGAGAAAAGGGTGGGCCCGGCGCAGCCGGGCCCACCCGGAGTGGACGACTTAGTCGCCGCTGCCAATCGGGATGTGATTGGCGTTGGTGGCGTTGTCGAGCTGGATGGCGTCGAAGCCGACGCTGAACCGGCCCTCGGCATCCATCACAGCCGTCACCCAGGCCTGAGCAGCCAGCGGATCCTCCGGCGGATTGGCGCCGGCGACCGCGTTCGACTGGTTCAGGTTGAGGAACAGCCAGCCGAAGCTCGGCGTCACCGGGAGGCCCGGGCCGTCGACTCGCGTGCGGTTGGCTTCAGCCGGGAAGGGAATCAGAGAGGTGCCAGGACGCGGCGGCGAAACCGGCAGCGTGCTCGGAACCTCGGGGTTCTCTTCCTCGTCGAAGATCACGATCTGTTCCTGGCCCAGCGGGTACCAGGCTGGGCGAACGCCCGAGACTGCCGGGCAGGTGAAGGCGCCCTGGTTGACCTTCGCGTCACGCCAGCTCAGGATGCTGGTGCCGCCGCTGAAGATGCCGCCGTTGATGAAGCGCACGCCGAAGTTCGTCGCCAGAGGCTCGCGGTTGTCCGCGGCGGCCCAGGCCACGTACCGGCCGTAGAAGGTGTACTCGCCAGGAACCGTGACCTCGGGGTCGGTCGAGCTGGCTTCGACGTGGACCAGCGTCTCGCCCTGGGCGAAGTTCTGGCCGCTGTTCACATAGAAGTAGTCGCCCCAGAGGATGTTCTGGTTGGTCGCAGTGCCCAGGCCGCCATTGATGAAGTAGCCGGGGGTGAAGGGGAAGTCGAGGTTGCAGGAGTTGACCGTGTCGACCGTGATGTAGCCGCGGGCGATGCGGTCGTTCAGGCGCTGACCCGCGCAGCCGGGGGCTCCGCCAACCAACAGGATGTTGGAGGCCTGGCCGGTGAGCGAGTTCTGCAGGTGCAGGATGAAGTCATCCGGCAGGGTCGGAGGCGGCAGGAAGCCGGTGCAGCTCGCGAAGGTCACGTCATCGGAGAACAGACCCTGGTTGCTGATGGCCGTCGGAGTCGGATTGGGATCCGGCTCCGCCTCGCCCGTGTCCTGGGCCGCCGAGGCGGTGCGCGGCAGCGCGCCGTTGACGAAGATGTCGCGCAGGTTGATCGTGACCACGTCGTAGCCGGTGAGATAGATGTTGAAGTCAAGCACCGGCACCGACAGGTCGGACCAGACCACGACGTGGGCGACGGCCGCCACGTCCGATGCGTTGTTGATGGAGAACAGGGTCTGAACCCCGTTCACATTGTCGAGGTCGACCTCGAAGTAGGGCAGCAGCAGGGTCGCCGCGGGCACATCATCGACGGTGCCGATGATCGCGCTGGCCTGGCCCCCAAGGACCAGTAGACCCGCCACAGCGAGGCAAAGCACGAGTTTCTTCATGGTTGGATGATCTCCTAGATCTCCTGGTTTTTGCGGTTACATCGTAAACAAATGCGAAACCAACCGTGAATCTCACTCTCTCCAGAGAACGATCACCTCCCGTTAAAAGTTTTGTGTACTCATATCATACATCGTTGATGTTTGGGCGCTCCGAACAGGCTCGCGCCGACTTCTTCCGTCTTCTTCCGTCTTCTTCTTCATCCGTGATGGGCGGCAGCGGTGAGGGCACCAAGGCCCGGGCCGCAGCACCCGTCCGGTTACAGCCCGATTTATGCTGCCGCACTATATAGAGCCTCACCAGAAGCTGTCAAGCCTCCAGGCTCTTTTTTCTCTTCGCTCCTATTTCTTCGCCTCCGGCTGCGCCCGCACGGCGTCCCAGGCCTGGAGACCGCCTCCGGAGAGGCACCGGTCGGGCGCGAACAGCGCGGAGCTCTCCCCCGCGAAGCCGGACACCATCTCGTCCCGCCCGTCGCCGTCGAGATCGGCGAGCTGGACGTGGTAGCCGCGGCAGCCTCCTTCGAACGGCGCGATGCCGGTCTCCTCGCGGGTGAACTTCCCCTTGCCGTCGCCCAGGAAGACCAGCGTCGTACCCTCGCCCATCAGGGCCACCAGGTCGAGCTTGCGGTCGCCGTCGAGGTCGCCGATGTCCACCGCCGTGATCCCGTCCCGCCCGTCCTCGGAAAAGACGGTGCGGCGCTCCCACTTCCCGCCCTTGCGGGAGAAGAGGACGTCGAGCACCGTCTTCCACCCCTCGATCTCCGCGCTTGCGATCCCCAGCGCCAGGTCGTCGCGGCCGTCGCCGTCGAAGTCGCCGGCGGCGACCCCGCGCACGTAGGAGCGGGGGCGGACGATGCCGTCGAGCGCCACGACCTCCCAGGCGCTGTTGGGGCCGTTCCGGTGCAGGTTCACCAGGTCGGCGCGGTCCATGGCATTGGTGCCGGTCGCGAAGTCCTTCTTCTTGTCGCCGTCGAAATCCCCGAGGGCGATCGCGTCGCCGTGGATATGGCCCGGGCCGACGACCCGGTCGTCCATCTTCCAGCTCCCGTCTCCCTGGTTGAGGTAGAGCAGGATCCCGGAGGATTCCCTGGCCTCGGAGGGATCACGCCGGCCCGGCATCAGGCGCGGCCCCTCGCCCAGGGCGAGGATGTCGGGGCGGCGGTCGCCGTTCCAGTCCACGACCTCGAGGGCGCGCGAGGTGAATGACTCTTTGTCCTCGCCGCTGCGGAGCTCGAGGCCGCGGCTCCAGTTGGTGAAGTTGCCCTTGCCGTCCCCGAGCAGGGCCACGACGCCGCGCAGGTGCATGCCGAGGACGAGGTCCGGATGGCGGTCGCCGTTCAGGTCGGCCGCGCGGGCGTACCCATAGTCATAGGGCAGCGACGGGTAGCGCGCCTCCTTCCAGCGGCTCCAGTTGCCCTTGCCGTCGCCGAGGAAGATGGAGGGGGTGCCCAGGCTCTTGCGCGCCGGCCCGTGCACGATGTCCAGGTGGCCGTCCTCGTTCATGTCCGCGAGGTCGAACCCGTTGCGCCACTGCCCGGAGTCGGGCAGGCCCTGGCTGAACGGGGTGAAGCGCAGGCGGTGGCTCTCCGGCGTGTCGAAGCGGTAGGACTCCTCGATCTTGGCCAGGTCCTCCGGGGTCGGCCCCGTGAACTCGTCGACGATGCGCTCCACCTTGTAGTCCTTGTAATAGAAGTACTGGTCGTCCTCCTTGACCGCTTCGATGGGGATCCCCCAGATGGTGCGGATCACGTTGCCTTCGAGGCGCCGGTACTTCCCCTCTTCCTTCTTCAGCTTGCGCAGGACGTACTTCCGGCCCTGCTCGTCGGTCAGCACCTCCTCCTCGCCGGCCGCCGGGACAAGGACCGTGTCCTCGTCCTCCGCAGCCTGCTCGGCCGCGGCCGCGGCCTTCGCCTTGCGCAGCGCCTCCGCCGCCGCGGCGGCGTCCGGGGGCTGGAGCGGCGACTGGCCCCACGAGCCCACGGGTGCCGACAGCGTGCAGAGAACGATCAAAAGCGTTTTCCAAACCATGCGTTGCATCTCCTGCACGAACCGGAGGACCGGTTCAGATCTCGTCCACGAAAGAGGCCTTGAGCCGTCTGAACACGGCAAAGCCGGCGGATAGTAGCACGGCCGCCACCGCGGCCAGGGCTCCCCACCCCGGCACCAGGGACGGCTTGCCGCCGAGGAAGGCCTGCCGGTAGAGGTCGACCAGGGCGGTGAGCGGGTTGAGCTCGATCCAGGGCCGGAACCGCTCCGGCACCAGGTGCGGCGGATAGACGATCGGCGTCAGATAGAACCAGACGTTGAACAGCATGCCCAGGATCTGCGCCGTGTCGCGGAAGAAGACGTGGACCGCCGACAGCAGCAGCCCGAGGCCCAGGGTGAGGCCGATCTGGAGAGGCACGGCGAGGAGGAGCAGAGGCAGCCCGCCCCAGCGGAAGTCGCCGGTCCAGAGCAGAGCGCCGACGTAGATCCCGGCGGCGATGGTCTGGTGCAGCAGGGCGGCGAGGACGACGGCCAGGACCAGGATCTCCGCCGGGAAGCGCAGCTTCTTGACCAGGCTCGCGTTGTCGGTGATGGCGGTCGAGGCGCGCTGCACCCCTTCCTGGATGGCGGTCCACGGCAGCAGCCCCGCGAAGAGGAAGAGGGCGAAGTGCTCGGTGCGCGCGCCCACCAGGCTCACCTTCATCACCGTCGAGAAGACGAACGTGAAGAGGGCGATCAGCCAGAGCGGCTGGAGCAGCGACCAGACGAAGCCGAGGACCGAGCCGGCGTAGCGCCCCTGGAAATCGCGCCGGACGAGCTCCCGGAGGAGGAACATGTGGTAGCGCACGGGTGTGTCCGGTCCTCTCCTCTGGGCAAAACGACATGAAATAAGGTTGACAGCCCCGCGGGGGAGTCTTAGGATTGTGCAGCAGGCCCCGCTGATATGATAGCGTAGCATATATGGCGCTCAGGACTTCTCCGATCGAGATGACCCAACACGTTCACCAGGTCCAGCTCGTGGGGCGGAAGATCCGCCAACTGCGCAAGGAGCACAAGCTCACGCAGGTCGAGCTGTCGTCCCGGCTGGGGATCCAGCAGTCGGACCTGTCCCGCATGGAGCAGGGGGAGTACCGGGTGAGCCTGGACACCCTGTTCCGCATCCTGGCCGAGTTCAAGCTGAGCATCGGCCAGTTCTTCGAGGAGATCGCGCAGGAGTCCATCACGCCGCGCGACCTGCAGCTGGTCGAGCAACTCAAAGCCCTGCCGGAGGACGCGCAACGCGAGGTCGAGGACTTCATCGCGTTCAAGCACGCCCAGGGCGGTCGTCAAAGCGAGGGCTCCGAGGAGTAGGGGAGCCGGAAGGCCGGAAAGGCCGAAAGGATGGGTATGGAGCAAGGGGTGCGACTCACCTTCGAGGAGCTGCGGGACCGAGGGGCCGCAGCTATTGACGCTGGCCGGATCGAGGAGGCGGAGGATCTCTTCGATCGCGCCCTCGCCTGGGCCCGCGAGCACGGCGACGACCGCCAGATCGACCTCGCGCTGTGCAACCGGGCGGCTGCCGCCATCGAGCTGGGACATGGGGACGGGGAGCTGCCGCGGCTGCGCGAGATCCTGATGCGCAACGGTGATCCGGTCAACTGCCGTGTCGCCGCCTACAACCTGGCGCGCTTCTACGAGCTGACCAAGAGCTATAAGAAGGCCCTCTTCTATGCCCGCATCGCCCGCGAGCGCTCCGAGACCCTCGGCCGCCGCGACTGGCTCGCCTCCAGCCACAACCTGATCGGCAACACCCTGCTGGCCGAGAGCTACGTCGAGCAGGCCACCGGCGAGTACGAGCGGGCCCTGGAGCTGATGCCCCAGGGGCCGGGCGTCGCCCGCGGCATGATCCTCGACAACCTCGGCTATTGCCGCGTCCTCCAGAAGCGCTTCGCCGAAGGCTTCATCCTGCTCCACCAGAGCCTGCGGCTGCTGCGTCGCCACGGCCCGGAGACCTACCAGATTCCGCCCCGACTCGACCTGTGCTTCGCCCACCTGGAGGTGGGCCGTTACGGCCACGCGCGGCGCCATGGCGTCCTCGCCCTGGAGCTGGCGGAGAAGCTCGGCGAGCCTGATTTCATGAAGAACTCCCTCTATCTGCTCGGCGAGGTGGAGAACCTGGAGGGCCGTGTCGCAACGGCCCGCAGCTACTTCACCCGCCTGCAGCGGGAGTATTACCCGGACGCGACCTACCTGCCCGGCTTCCTGCTGGCGGTGGATGTCCGCAAGCTGGTCAACCTGCACGCGT
Source organism: uncultured Holophagales bacterium (assembly GCA_963842525.1). Classification (GTDB taxonomy): domain Bacteria; phylum Acidobacteriota; class Thermoanaerobaculia; order Multivoradales; family UBA5704; genus UBA5704. The sequence goes on along the minus strand of CAWJGT010000001.1, from coordinate 298,340 downwards.
AAGGATATCGAGATGAGGACGCTCGTTCGCTCTCTCGCACTCTTCTTCAGCCTCGGCCTTGCGGCAGTCCCCGCGCTGCAGGCCCAAACCGAGGCCACCGGGGCCACCGTGGGGTCTCACGGCGAGCTCTATCTGATCCGGTCGGGCATCTTCGGCGATCTCTTTCAGGGGGCGCCTCCCCGGGGCACCGACCGTGGCGACGCGGTGCTGGCACTCGAGGTGGTCCGGCCCGGCGCCCCCATCGAGCGGTACCTCGTGCCGCAGACCGGCGGAGCCGCCGAGGAGAGCCAGCCCTTCCTGCTGTACGAGGAGGCCTCGGACACGGTCTTCCTGATCTGGGAAAGCCGGGTCAACCAGATCCACCCCGTGCTCCTGCTCGCCGGGTTCGCCGATGACGACGGTTGGAACACGCCGATCCAGATCCTCGGCAATTTCGTCGCAGCCAAGACCTCGCCCCGGATCGCGGTCACCCGCGACACCTACCGGGTGGTCGGGGAGACAGAGCCGCGCAACCGCACCTTCCTCCATGTGGTCTGGAAAGAGGACAACGGCCGTGGCGACTTCGAAGCCTTCTATCTGCCGATCATCCTCGAGAACGGCACGTTCATCGGCAAGAGCCCGATCTTCAACCTGAACAGTCACGATGTGTCCGAACGGGAGGATGGTGGCGCCGACCCCACGACCGAGCTTCTCCGGTCGCTGCGGATCCAGTCCGGGCGCGACGGCCAGACGGTGGTCGTGTCCTTTGCCTCTCCCGACTCCCGGCGGATGGTCTCCCTGGAGATCGATGTCCTGCCCGCGCAGCTCGCGCAGCTCGCCGGCGACGCCCGCATGCACATCATCGATATCGGCCACCAGCTCAACTATCCCGCCAAGCTGCCGCAGATCGCCGACCTCGCCCGCATGCACATCATCGACATCGGTGCGCGCGCCTTCCAGCCCGAGATCGCTCAGGCGATCGGCGACGCGGTCCGGGCCAAGATCCTGGAGCGCAAGGGCGCCGATCCGCTCAAAGTCCTCGCCGGCCTTGCCCGCATGCACATCATCGACATCGGTGCGCGGCTCTCCGGCCGCGGCCTCCGCAACGCGAACGCCACGGCCACAACCAGTGCCGGGGCAGACATTATCGAGATCGATGGCTCCTCGGACCTCGCCGCCGTCGCGCCGGGCTCGCCCGCGCTGCCCCTCATCCACCTGCTCCAGATCCGGGTCGCGTCCAGCCGCCCTCTCCCGGAGGTCGGGGCCGGGCCGGTCACTCTCTTCGCTTCGAAGACGGGTCAGGATCAATTGGTCGCGTGGGCCGAGAAGGACCGCGTCAAGTACCGGATGAATGAAGGGGAAGGCTGGAGTGAGGTCCGCGAGATCCTGTTCTCCCCGGGCGTGGACCTCAAGCGCGCCTATGAGATCCTCGAGCAGCGGATGAGCCGCTAGGCCGCGAGCCACCCGGCGATAAATCGCCGGGCTAGGAAAAGCGGATCAATGAACAGGATTGGGAACTAGGAAGAGACCGCCAGCGGCTCGGCGGTCGGCCGCGTCCTCAGGACTTGCGCGCCCGCCTGCTCGAGCGCGGCGCTGATCGCCGGCCGGTGCTCCGGCGGACAGAGGAACGCGAGGCAGCCTCCCCCACCCGCGCCGCAGGCTTTGCCGCCCCAGGCTCCGGCCGCGAGGGCCGCGGCGAAGAGCCGGTCGATCTCCGGGGTCGAGATCCCTTCCGCCAGTTGGCGGCGATGGCTCCACTCCCGGCTCATCAGCTCCCCTACCCGTTGGAAGTCTCCCGCCTCCAGGGCCGGCGGCACTGCGGCCGCCACCTCGGCGATGCCGCCGAGCAGAGCCTTGATCTCGGGGTCGCCGTCCAGCCGGCGCCGGACGACCCGCCAGTTCTTGCCCGCGGAGAAGTGGCTGATGCCCGAGTAGGCGACGAGCAGACTCTCTCCCAGTGCATCCAGGTCGACCGCGAGCCGCCGCACGGACTCGCCGCCCGGCCGGGCTTCGATCTCCAGCGCACCCCCGAGCATGGCTGGATAGTGGTCCTGGAGCCCCGTCGGAAGCTCCATGAGCCGGGCCTCCAGGTCGCGCGCCAGGCGGGCCCGCTGCGCCGCGGTCGACGCGGGGAGGCCCAGCTCCTCCTCGGCCGCGGCGATCAGGGCGACCGCCAGGGCCGAGCTGGCGCCGAGCCCGCCGCCGTGCGGCGAGTCGCTGGCGAGGTCTACCTCGACCGGCGGCAGTCCCAGCGCTTCGGCGATGACCCCGACCAGGGCCCCCTCGCGATGGGCGATCAGCTCGGCTGTCGAACGGGCCTCGACGACGCTCCCGGCCTGATGGACCCGATAGAGGTCACCGCTGCGCCGCAGCCGGACCGTGGCGGCGAGGTCGATCGCCACGTTGACGGTGCGGGCTCCCGGATGGAAGAGGCCGAGAGGCCAGATGTCCAGCGTCCCGCCGGCGAAATCGACGCGGCACCAGGCCCTGGCAGTCGTCATGAGGGGAAAGGGGGCGGAGGGCGGCGGCCTCAGCGAGCCGCCACCCCCGGCCGGACCTGCGGCGCTGCGTCCGTCACCGCGTAGCGGAGCCCGGAGCCTTCGCCGGGGACGGCGAAGTCCTCCCGCACCACGCCGCTGCGCAGGCTGTCCCGCACCTCGTCCCGCCAGGCCCGGAACGAGGCCAGCCGGTAGGACGGGATCGGCTCGTCCCGCACGCCCTTGAGGGTCAGCGGGTTGATCCACCGGTTGTTGTGCTGGACCCGGTAGTCGAGATGGGGACCGCTCGCCAGCCCGGTGGCTCCGGTGTAGGCGACGATGTCCCCCTGGCGCACGCGGGCGCCGGGCTGGATCCCCGCGGCGAAACGCGAGAGGTGCAGGTAGGCGGTCACATAGCCGCCGCCGTGCCGGACCTTCACCACCTTGCCGCCGCCCCGGTCCCAGCCGGCAAAGGTGACGGCGCCGCTGGCGGTCACCTGGACCGGCGTGCCGACGGGCGCGCCGTAGTCCACGCCATAGTGCGGGCGGTAGGTCTTGAGCACCGGATGGAAGCGGCGGTGGCTGAACGACGAGGTGATGCGGGAGTACCGGAGCGGCGAGCGGAGGAACATTTTCTTGAGCGGGCGGCCCTCTCCGTCGTAGTAGACGCCGGAATCGCCGAACCGGTAGGCCTCGTGGAGACGTCCGCGGTTTTCGAGGACGACCGCGAGCACCCGGCCGATGTCATGGGGCTCGCCCTCGAGGAGGATCTCCTCGTAGAGCACCTCAAAGCGGTCTCCCCGCTGGAGGTCGCGGGTGAAGTCGAGGTCCCACTGGAGGACGTTGGCCATCTGATAGGCCAGGGTCTGCGGCCCGCCGGCCTTCCGGATCGAGCCTTCGAGCGAGCCGTCGAGCCGTCCCTGCAGGGCCTTCAGCTCGAGGCTGCGCCGGAACGGCTGCCAGTGGGTGGACCAGCGGTCGCCCAGCCGTTGCATCTCGACCCGGCCGCTGCCGGCCAGGGTCAGCTCGAAGGAGACGAGGGTGGAGTCGGGGGTGAAAAACGCCGAGTACCGGTTGCCGGCCCGGAGGCTGCGCACGTTGACGTGCTCCGCCAGCGAGCTGGTCGCCTCGCGGACCGCGGCCCCCTGGAGACCCAGCTTCAGGAAGATGTCGTCGGCCGTCTCGCCGCGCAGCAGGGTGAATTCCACGGGGACGCGCGCCTCGTCGATGCGTGACGTCGCCTCGGTGGGTAGAATGGTGCGTTCGCTGAACCGGGGATTGGCAGGAAGGGGGAACGGCGACTCGTTGTACGCCTCGAGGCTCTGGGTGGTGAAGAAGAGTCCGACCGCCAGAAGACTGAGCCCTAGCGGCAGCGCGAGGCGGAGCAATTGCGGAGCAAGACTAACCCTTTTCGACTGCATCCCTGCAGACCTCCCCGGTTGACGAGGATTGGCTCTAAGCGTCGCGGTAACTACGAGGCGGATACTAGCAAGGACACGGCCCCGGGTGCAACCCCTGGCCGCTCTGGATCTTCCAATTCGGAAGATGGGAGGGAGTGAGGTCCGGTCAGCCGAGGAATTCGGCGATGACCTGGTCCGGGTCGTCGGGCAGCTTGCCACGGTAGACGACCTGGCCGTCCTTGAAGATCAGGAGGCCCGGCAGCGTCGCCACCGCGTACTTCTTGGAGAACTGTCCGTTGGGGTCGAGGAAGACCGTCGCGCCCAGGTCCTTGCCGGACAGGAAGCCCTCGACCGCCGGCCGGTCTTCCTGGAAATTGACCGTCACGACACGGGCCCGGCTTCCCCAGCGGCGGGCCAGCGGGTTCACCCGCGCCACGATGTCGCGGGAACGCGGCGACCAGGAGGCCCAGACGATGATGATCGTCGTTCCGCGAGCGAGGTCGGACTCGACCAGCCGCTCCCCCCGGAGGCCCTGGAGCTGGACGTCCTGCGCCAGCGCGGGAACGGCGAGCAGCGCCAGCAGGAGCGCGCAGGCGGTCCCCAGGCGGAGCGTGGAGCGGTCGGGCCGGAGCATGGAGGGTGCCTGAAAAGGGAGGAGGTTCAATAGGGGCCGGGGGCGGTGCTGCCGCGATGCGGCAAGCTGGTCAGGATGCGGTGTCGCAGCCGGTCCGGAGCGCTGCAGCGGATGCATCGATGCCTGACGATGAGCAGGAGCTTGCGGGTGTAGTCCACCTGGCGTGCGCAGTTGCCACAGCCTGAGACATGATCACGGAACGGGGTCATGAGGTTCTCATCCATCTCGTTGTCGAAGAAGAGAAACAAAATCGACCCGACTTCTTTACAGTCCATGTCCGTCCTCCGCGGTCCCCGGGCTCGGCTGCATCGCTCCTGAGGCCGTAACCTTCTAGATCAACTCGCTCTTCGGGCCGGATATTTCCGGGTCGCCGGAGTATCACTTCGAGGTCAGGACCTTGCTCCGCATCTTGGCCGGCTCGCCCTCCCGCAGATAGCCGTGCTCGCGGGCGAATTCGAGCATCGCGGCCTCGAGCAGGCGCCGCCCGCGGTAGAGGCGGCTCATGACGGTGCCCACCGGGACCTCCAGGATCTCGGCGATCTCCTTGTACGAGAAGCCTTCCAGGTCCGCCAGGATCACGACCATCCGGTAGTCGGGAGGCAGCTTGTCGAGGCTGCGCTGGACGTCTTCGTCGAGGACGTTCTCCAGGAGCTCCTCCTCGGGGCTCTTGATCTGCCGGGAGGCGTCCTCGCTCACCTGGTTCTCGAACGATTCTTCGATCTCCGCGAAGTCGCTGAGGGCAGGGGCCTGCTGCTTCTTGCGGTAGTTGTTGATGAAGGTGTTCTTCATGATCTTGAACAACCACGCCTTGAAGTTGGTCCCTTCCTCGAACTTGTCGTAGTAACGGTACGCCTTGAGGTACGTCTCCTGGACCAGGTCTTCCGCGTCCTCGGCGTTGCGCGTCATTCGATAGGCGGTATTGTAGAGCGCGTCCACGAAGGGCATCGCCGCCGCCTCGAAGTTCCACCCTTTCTGGTGGTCTGCGCTGGTCTTCGCCATTCTTACCCCCTTCAGCCGGTTTCCTCTCCGGCCTGGACACTACGCACATACAATGCCAACGGCTGGAGGGGAGGGGTCAGCTCTCCCAAGGCTCACTCGGGTGGAGTCGAAAGAGGAGGAGTGCGTCCCCATGAGGGGACATCTAGAGGAAACCCCGGCAAGCACACGCCCTATTCCGAGGACGAGCGTTTCCAAGCCCCCGGGCCCCACCCTTTTCTTCAATAGTGTACGCCATTCCGGCCGGCCGGCCGAATCGGCACTCCCCGGCGCCAGAAACGGCACCCCGGGACAACCCTACGGCAGCGGCAGCAGGCTGGCGCGGGCGAGCTGGATGAACGGCTCGGGATAGAGCCCCAGGATCAGGGTCGCCAGGGCGCAGAAGGCGATGGCGCCGAACAGGGCGGGCGCGTGCATTGGCACCGGCGCGGCCTGGGTGGACTCGCGCAGGTACATGTAGACCACGATCCGGAAGTAGTAATAGAGGGAAATCGCGCTGGTCACCACGCCGATCACCGCCACCCAGGTCCAGCCCGCCTCGACCGCGGCGGCGAAGAGGTAGACCTTGCCGAAGAAGCCGCCGGTGGGCGGGATCCCGGTCAGGGCCAGCATGAAGAGCAGCATCATGGCCGCCAGGAACGGCGCGCGATGGGACAGGCCCGCGTAGTCCGCGCAGGTCTCCCCCGCGTACTCCTTGCGCTCCAGGAGGATCACCGTGCCGAAAGCTCCGAAAGTGATGAAGCTGTAGGCCAGCACGTAGAAGAGGACGGACCACAGCCCGATCTCCGACACGGCCAGCACCCCGATCAGGATGTAGCCGGCGTGGGCGATCGAGCTGTAGGCGAGCATCCGCTTGACGTTCTCCTGCGTCAGCGCCGCCACGTTGCCCCAGATCATCGAAGCCGCGGCCACCACGGCGACGATCCACTGCCACTCGAGCTGCAGAGTGCCGAGCCCTTCATAGAAGATGCGCAGCAGGATGGCGAACGAGGCCGCCTTGGAGCCCACCGCCAGGAAGGCGGTCACCGGAGTCGGAGCGCCGACATAGACGTCCGGCGTCCAGATGTGGAACGGCACCGCGGCCACCTTGAAGAAGAGGCCGGCGGCGAGGAGCAGCCAGCCGAGCGGGACCAGGACATTGCCGGAGGCCCCCGCGAGGCCCCGCGCCAGCTCGCCGAGCTGCACCGTGCCGGTGGCGCCGTAGAGGAGCGAGATGCCGTAGAGCAGGATGCCGCTCGACAGGGCGCCGAGGATGAAGTACTTGAGGGCCGCTTCGTTGGACCGCAGGTGGCGCTTGAAATAGCCGGCCAGGATGTAGCTCGCGAGCGCCATGGTCTCGAGCGAGATCCAGATGGTGAGCAGCGTATAGCCGCTCGCCATGAAGAGCATGCCCGCGGTCGCCAGCAGCAGCAGGGCATAGTACTCGGTCGCCCGGTAGCCCCCCTCTTCGAGGAAGCGGACCGACAGCAGGATGGTCAGCGCCGTCGCCACCAGCACCAGCGCCTTCCAGAAGAAGGCGAAGCCGTCCAGCACGAAGGTGTCCTCGAGGATCAGCAGGCGACCGGGCACGCTCACCCGCACCCGCCACAGCACGAAGCCGGTGAGGACCAGGCTGACGAACGCCACCAGCGCCGACTCCCGGTTGCCCAGGCCGCGGCCGATCGTGCCGATCAGCAGCAGGAGCAGGCCCGCCGAGGCGAGCAGGATCTCCGGCGCGAGCAGGAGGAACTCCTGGGGATTCGGCAGCACGGGGCTCACTCCCCCACCTGGCCGGACGCCGCTTCCGCTGCCGGCGTACCGGTGCCGGCGAGCGCCGGCTTGTAGGCCGGGTCGACCTTGGCGACGATGTAGTCCACCGGCTTCTTCAGGATGTCGAAGAACGGCCGCGGATAGAGCCCGATCCAGAAGCAGAGCACGACGATCGGCATCAGGTAGAGGAGCTCGCGGCGGTTCAGGTCCTTGAGTCCCTTGTTCTCCGGATTGGTCAGCGGCCCGAAGAAGACGCGCTGGTACAGCCACAGCATGTAGGCCGCGCCGAGCACGATGCCGAGCGCCGCGAGAAGGGCCCAGACCCAGTTGCGGTCGAAGGCCCCGACCAGGATCGTGAACTCGCCCACGAAGCCGTTGAGCGCCGGCAGGCCGATCGACGACATGGTGATGATCAGGAAGATCGTGGCGAAGACGGGCATCACCGCGGAGATGCCGCCGTACTCGGCGATCATGCGCGTGTGCCGCCGCTCGTAGATGATGCCGACGAGCAGGAACAGCGCGCCGGTCGAGAGGCCATGATTGATCATCTGGAGGATGCCGCCGTTCAGGCCCGGGCCGTTCAAGGCGAAGATCCCGAGCATGACGAAGCCGAGGTGGCTGACCGAAGAGTAGGCCACCAGCTTCTTCATGTCCTTCTGCGCCATGGCCACCAGCGCGCCGTAGAGGATGCCGAGGATCGACAGCCCGGCCATCCAGGGCAGCAGCTCCAGGGTGGCCTCGGGCAGGATCGGCAGCGAGAAGCGGACGAAACCGTAGGTGCCCATCTTCAGCAGGACGCCGGCCAGGATCACCGAGCCGGCCGTGGGCGCCTCCACGTGCGCGTCCGGCAGCCAGGTGTGGAACGGGAACATCGGCACCTTGATGGCGAAGCCGACGAAGAAGGCGAGGAAGATCCAGATCTGGAGGTCCTTGGGGATCTGGCTGGCGATGTCGTGGAACTGGCGGATGGAGAAGCTGATCTCGTTGCCCAGCCCTTCCCAGCCCAGCAGGCCGCCGGCGTTGAAGAAATAGAGCGCCAGGATGCCGAGGAGCATCAGCACCGAGCCCACCAGGGTGTAGAGGAAGAACTTGATCGCCGCGTAGAGCCTGCGCGGACCGCCCCAGATGCCGATCAGGAAGTACATCGGCACCAGCATCACTTCCCAGAAGACATAGAAGAGGAAGAAGTCCATCGCCATGAAGACGCCGAGCATGCCCGTCTGGAGGAGGAGCATGAAGACGTAGTACTCCTTCTCGCGGTTCTGGATGGCGCTCCAGGACGAGAGGAAGGCGAGGACGCCCAGGAGCGTGGTCAGCAGCACGAGCAGCAGGGCCACGCCGTCGATCCCCATTTCATAGCTCACTCCGATCGACTTGATCCACTCCGCTTTCTCGCGGAACTGGAACAATCCCTCTCCGGTCGCCTCCCGGTCGAAAGCGAACCAGAGCGGCACGGAGAGCAGGAAGTCGATCATCACCACGCCGGTCGCGAACTTGCGGATCCGCGGCGACTGATCGTTCTTCATGAAGAAGATGACGAAAAGCGCCCCGAGCAGGGGCACGTAGGTGATGAGGCTCAGGATCGGAACGCTGTGGACCCAGTCGAACATGATTCCCCCAGAGGCATCTCCTGATCAGCGCAGACGCAGGACCATGTAGATGCAGATCAGAGCGAACATCCCCACCGCCAGGACCAACGCATAGTTGGCGACATACCCGGTCTGCAGGCGGCGGAAGCCCCGCGAGCCCAGGTCGAGGACCGAGCCCGTCAGGTTGACCAGCCCGTCCACCACGTACTTGTCGAACAGGCCCGAGATCAGCGAAAAGGCGACGGTCGCGTTGCGCGCTCCGTTCACGAAAAAGCCGTCGATCACCTTGGCGTCGAAACGGAAGAGCCCACGCGCCGAGGCCCAAAAACCTCTTACCACCGTCGCATCGTAGAGCTCGTCGACGTAGTACTTGTTGCCGAGCACCCGGTGGACCGCGGGGAAGCGCTCCGCCCAGACCGTCCCCTTGGCGAGCCCGCGGTCGCCGCTGTAGAGCGACCGCGCCAGGAAGATGCCCGCCGCCGCCACGGCGACCGCGATGCCCATCAGTCCGAGCTCCAACGCCGTCGAAACGTGGTGCTCGGAGTGCTGGCCCACCTCGGCCACGACCGGCTCGAGGAAATGGCCGAACGCGTTCTCGGGCAGGAACCCCAGGGTCAGGAGCTTCGGGATGCCCAGAAGCCCCGAGAGCACCGCCCCTCCCGCAAGGATCCACAGGGGGATGGTCATCACCGGCGGCGACTCGTGCAGGTGATGCTCCTGCTCGTGCGTGCCGCGGAACTTCCCCGAGAACGTCATGTAATGGGCGCGGAACATGTAGAAGGCCGTGATGCCCGCGGTCAGCAGGCCGACCCCCCAGAGCACCCAATAGCCGCCCGCGGCCGCGGAGTGCAGGATCTCGTCCTTGCTGAAGAAACCGGCAAAACCCGGCACGCCCGCGATCGCCAGGCAGCCGATCCAGAAGGTCTTGCTCGTCTGCGGCAGGTATTTTCCGAGCCCGCCCATTTTCCGCATGTCCTGCTCGCCGCCCATGGCGTGGATCACCGAGCCGGAGCCGAGGAAGAGGAGGGCCTTGAAAAAGGCATGCGTCGTCACGTGGAAGATCGCCGCCGTGTAGGCCCCCACGCCCGCGGCCAGGAACATGTAGCCGAGCTGCGACACGGTCGAATAGGCCAAAACCTTCTTGATGTCGGTCTGTGCAATGCCGATCGTGGCGGCGAAGATCGCCGTGGCCGCGCCGATCGTGGCCACCACCAGGGAGATGTCGTGCGCGAGCTGATAGATCGCGTTCGAGCGCGCCACCATGTAGACGCCGGCGGTGACCATGGTGGCGGCGTGGATCAGCGCCGAGACCGGCGTCGGGCCGGCCATCGCGTCGGGCAGCCAGACGTAGAGCGGGAGCTGCGCGCTCTTGCCCGTGGCGCCGATGAACAGGCAGAGCGCCACGAAGCTCGCCAGGCTGAGGCCGAGCACGTACGAGCCGGTCATCAACGCCGGATTCGCCTCGATGCGCTCGAAGATCTCCGTGTAGCGGAGCGTGCCGAACGTCGAGACCAGCGCGAACACCCCGAGGACGAAAGCGAAATCGCCGATGCGGTTGACCAGGAAGGCCTTGCGTCCGGCGTAGGGCGGAAACTCTTCCTTGAAATAGAAGCCGATCAACAGGTACGAGCAGAGCCCCACCCCTTCCCAACCGACGAACGAGACCGCGTAGTTGTTGCCCAGGATCAGCAGCAGCATCGCGCCCATGAACAGGTTGAGATAGGTGAAATAGCGCTGGTAGCCCTCCTCGTGGGCCATGTAGCCGACCGAGTAGACATGGATCAGGAAGCCCACGAAGGTGACCACGAAGAGCATCACGCAGGAGAGCGGGTCGAGCAGGAGGCCGAAGCTGACCGTGAAGTCCTTGACCCCGTCGAGCGTCGTCGTGATCGGGCCGGCCGGCATCCAGGTGTAGTAGTCCCGCTCGAACGGCTCGCGCCCGTCCGGCCCTGCCGGAGTGCCCGTCATGTAGTCGGCGATGATCAGGATCGCCAGCAGGGCCGCGAGGCCGACCACGCCGCAGGCGATCAGGCCGACGGCCTTCTTGTTGACGCGCCCCTTGAGCAGGACGCCGTTCAAGAGGGCGCCGGCGAACGGCAGGACGGGGATCAGCCAGAGCCATTCTTTCATCTGCGGCTTACCCCTTGAGGTCCATGGCCTGGTCGAGGATGGTCGTCTCGCGCAGGCGGAAGAAGGCGATCAGGATGCCCAGGCCGACCGCCGCCTCGCCGGCCGCCACGGTAATGGTGAAGATCGCAAAGATCTGCCCCGTCAAGTCGGAGAACTGGTAGGAGAAGGCGATCAGGTTGATGTTGACCGAGTTGAGCACCAGCTCGATCGACATCAGCACCGTGATCATGTTGCGGCGGGCGACGATGCCGACCAGGCCGATGGCGAAGAGCGCGAAGCTCAGCAGCAGAAAGTGGTTCGTCGTGATCTCCATGCGCACCTCTCCTCGAAACCTTACGGTCGCGGAGCTTTCAAGAATTACTGCCTGCGGCCCAGCACCACCGCCCCGATCATCGCGATCAGCAGGAAGATCGACGCGATCTCGAACGGCAGGAGATTCTTCGTGTACAGGCTCCAGGCCACGGCCTGCGAGTTGCCGAGCTCCTGAAGCTGACGCTGCTGATCGAGCACGGTGACGAAGGTCTTCGGCTCGGTGAATGCCGGGCCGAACTGCGCCTGGACGAAGAACCAGCCGAACAGGCCGAGCAGGATCACCCCCAGGACCACCACCACCGGCGTGGCACCGCCGAAGAGCTTGACCTCCGGCAGGCGGTGCAGGTTGATCAGCATGATGACGAACAAGAACAGCACCATGATGCCGCCGGCGTAGACGAAGATCTGGACGATGGCCACGAACTCGGCGTGGCGCAGCAGGAAGAGCACCGCCACCGCGAGGAACGTGACCAGCAGGCAGATCGCGCCATACATCGGATTGCGCATCGTCACCACGCCGACCGCGGAGACCACGGCCAGCGCCGCGAAGACGTAGAAGAGGATGTCCGGGCCGTTCTCGACGAGCGCGTCCACTCAGGCGACCTCCTCGTCCGTGTAGGCCGGGCGGACCTTCCATTCCTGGAGCTCATCCATCTCCACGTACAGGTTCGTCCAGCGGTCGTAGGAGGCGAGCTCGTAGTTCTTGGTGGTCATCCAGATCGACTTCGGCTCGGTGGGGCACCCCTCTTCACACAGGCCGCAGAACATGCAGCGCTGCACGTCGATGTTGAACCGGTCCAGGACCTTTTCCTTCTTGTTCGTCTCCGGGTTCACTTCCTGGTGCCAGTCGATGTAGATGATGTCGATCGGGCAGTCCTTGGCGCAGATGGTGCACTTGATGCAGCGGTCCTCGTCGAGGCGGAACATGCCGCGGAAGCGGTCCGCCGGCTCCCAGCGCTCCTCTGGGTATTGCACCGTCACCTTCTTCTTGAACATGTTCTTGAAGGTGATCCCGAGGCCTGCGAACAGGTCGAGCAGCATGACCCTGTCGAAAAACCGTTTCATCGCGCTCATACGAACCTCCGCGCTCAGTCCGGCAACAGCAGCAGCTTCACCAGGGCGGTGACCGCCACGTTGAGCAGGGACAGCGGGATCATCCACTTCCATCCCAGGTCCATCAGTTGATCGAAGCGGTAGCGCGGGAAGGTGCCGCGGAACCAGATGTAGACGAAGAGGAAGAAGAAGACCTTGAGAGAAAACCAGATCACCCCGGGGACCACGTCGAGGAACGCCAGGGCTTCGACGTTCGGGAACGGCCGCAGCCAGCCGCCCAGGAACAGCGTGGTCGCCACCGCCGAGATCACGATCATGTTGGCGTATTCGCCCAGGAAGAAGAGGGCGAAGCGCATGCCGCTGTACTCGGTGTGGAAGCCTGCCACCAGCTCCGACTCGGCCTCGGGGAGGTTGAACGGGTTGCGGTTCGACTCGGCCACGCCGGCCACCAGGTAGATGAAGAAGGCGGCGAACTGCGGCACGATGTACCAGACGCCTGCCTCCCGCTGCGCTTCGACGATCCCCACCAGCGACATGGTGCCGGCGAGGAGCAGCGGGCCGACCAGGGACAGGCCCTGCGGCACCTCGTAGGAGATCATCTGCGCCGCCGAGCGCAGGCCGCCCATCAGCGAGAACTTGTTGTTCGACGACCAGCCGCCGATGATCAGGCCGTAGACGCCGATCGTGGCCATGGCGATCACGAACAGCAGGCCGGTGTTGACGTCGGTGATGAACCACGAGAGCCCGCCGGCCTGTCCCTTCGGCCCCATGGGGATGACCGAGAAGATGATGAAGGCCGGCCCGACCACCAGGCAGGGGGCGAGGATGAACGCCCACTTGACCGCCTGGCGGGGGATCGTGTCCTCCTTGACCAGCAGCTTCATCACGTCGGCGATGGGCTGCAGGATTCCCCACGGCCCCACCCGGTTCGGCCCCAACCGGGCCTGCATGTAGCCGAGGATCTTGCGCTCGGCCAGCACCAGGTAGGTGATGAGCGGCAGGATGCCCAGGAAGAGGAGGACGACGATCTTCAGCAGCGGCGAGACTGCGTAGTAGAAGAGCGTATCGCCGACGGCCTCGCGGATCGAGTCGAACATCAGCGGTCCACCTCCCCGAGCACGATGTCGGTCGTGCCGATCAGCGCCACGAGGTCGGCCAGCAGGTACCCCTTGCACAGCTCGGGCAGCGACTGCAGGTTGATGAACGACGGCGGCCGGACGTGGCAGCGGTACGGGTTGGGCGTGCCGTCGCCGACGATGTAGAAGCCGATCTCCCCCTTCGGGCTCTCGATGCCGTGGTAGACCTCGGCGTCCTTGCCCGCCTTCAGGACCCGGGGCCGCTTGGCCATGATGGGCCCGTCAGGGAGCTTGTCCAGGCACTGGCCGACGATGCGGTTCGCCTGCCGCATCTCCTCCATGCGCACGAGGTAGCGGTCGTAGGTGTCGCCGTTGGTGCCGATCGGCACCTCGAACTCGACCTCCGGATAGGCCTCGTAAGGCATGGCCTTGCGCAGGTCCCACCGGATGCCGCTGCCGCGCAGCATGGGGCCGGTGACGCCGTAGTCGATGGCCACGTCGGGAGGGAGCACGCCGACCCCCACCGTCCGCTTCTTCCAGATGCGGTTATTGGTCAGGAGCCCTTCGTACTCGTCGATCTTCGGCGGAAACAGCTCGACGAACTCGCGGCAGCGGTCGGCCCAGCCCACCGGCAGGTCGTGCGGCTGGCCGCCCGGCCGCATGCAGTTCAGGGTCAGCCGCGCGCCGCAATATTGTTCAAAAAGGTCGAGGATCAGCTCGCGCTCGCGGAAGGTGTAGAAAAACGGCGTCATGGCGCCGATGTCGATCGCGTGCGTGGCGAGCCAGAGCAGGTGCGACGAGATCCGCTGCAGCTCGGCGAGGATGGTGCGGATGTAGCGCGCCCGCGGCGGCACCACCAGGCCGACCAGCTTCTCCACCGCTCCCACATAGGCGAGGTTGTTGGTCGCCGCGGCCACGTAGTCCATGCGGTCCGTGTGGGGGACGTTCTGAAAGAAGGGGTGGAGCTCGAAGAGCTTCTCGGTGCCGCGGTGGAGATAGCCGATGATCGGATAGCAGTCGATGATCCGCTCGCCGTCGACCCTGAGCTTGAGCCGGAGCACGCCATGGGTCGACGGGTGCTGGGGCCCGAAGTCGAGCTCCATCTCCTCGCCCCTGGCGAAGAGGCTGTCGTGGTCGTCCGGCGGCAGGCTGAGCGGCTGGGTCATGATCGTCTAGCTCGCAGCGGTCTTCTCGCCGGCCGGCGGCGTCTGAGCGCCTGCCGGTGGATTGCCTGGGTCGGCGGCTCGGGCGGCTTGGCCGGCTTCCAGCCGGTGCCGGTGCCCGCGATGGGTCCGGCGGACGGCTCGTAGTACTCGGGGTAGATGGCGCTGCCGGTGTCGATTCCTTCGACGGGGAAGTCCTTGCGCAACGGGTAGCCGTTGAAGCCTTCCCAGAGGAGGATGCGGGTCATGTCCGGGTGCCCCGAGAAGCGCACGCCGTACATGTCGTAGACCTCGCGCTCGGACCAGTTGGCGGCGCGCCAGACGCCGCACAGGGTCGGCACCGGGGTCGCCTCGTCGGTGACCACCTTGAGGCGGACGCGGCGGTTCGCCTCGAAGCTGTAGAGGTGGTAGACGACGTCGAAGCGCGGCTCGCGCTTCGGGTAGTCGGCGCCGCAGATGTCCACCAGGTAGGTGAACCTGTGCTTGTTCTTGAGCGAGGCCGCCACCTCGGCGACCGCATCGCGCCGCACCTGGAAGGCGAGGTCGCCCGCGAAGCTGCGCGCCGACTCGATGGCCTCGCCGAATTCGTCCTTGATCGCCGCGGCCAGCGGATCGGAGGAGGCGTCCTGCCACTCGGGAACGACCGGATCCTTCTCCCAGGCCGACTTGTTGGGGTCTTCCTCGTGCTTGGGCTTGGCCGCAGGTGCGGGTTTGTCCCCCGCGGGCGCGGCGCCTCCGGCCGCCGCGGCAGCCTTTTTCGCCTCGGCGGCGGCCTTCGCCTTCTCCAGCGCGGCGGCCTTGAGGGCGGCCTTCTCTTCGTCGGTCAGGGGCTTCTTCTCGGCCGGCGGCGCAGTGGATGCAATGTCGGCCGGCTGCTGGACGGCGCCGGCGGCCTGCTCCGACCCGGCGGCGGCCACAACGGCATCCGCCTTGGCCTCGGCGGCTTCGCGGGCCGCGGCGGGCTCAGCTGCGGGTGCCGCAGGTACCTCGGAGGGCTTCTCCGGAGTGTCCGGAGGAGCACTTCCTTCTGGAGGCTGGCCCTGCTCGTCGCTCATGCCCGGGCCTCGGCGGTGCTCTTTTTCGACACCGTCATGCGGTCGATCTTGCGCTGCAGGTGGAGGAGCCCCCAGAGCAGGGCCTCGGGACGGGGCGGGCAGCCCGGCACATAGACATCGACCGGGATGACGCGATCGACCCCCTGGGTGACGGCATACGTGCGGTAGGGGCCGCCGCAGGTGGCGCAGGCGCCCATGGCGAGGGCCCACTTGGGCTCCGGCATCTGGTCCCAGAGGCGGCGCACGATAGGTGCCATCTTCTCGGTGACCGTGCCGGCCACGATCATGAGGTCGCTCTGGCGCGGCGTGGCGCGGAAGACCTCGGCGCCGAAGCGGGACATGTCGTGCCGCGGGTCGAGGACCGCCATCATCTCGATGGCGCAGCAGGCGAGGCCGAACTGCATCGGCCAGATCGCCGAGCGCCGCGCCCAGTTGAAGATCTTGTCGTAGGTCGTGGTGAGGACGTTCGCCTCCCCCGAGCCACTCGAGCCGATGCCGGTCATGCCCAACGCAGAGCCCCCCGGTTCCAGATGTAGACGTAGCCGACGACGAGGATGACCAGGAAGACCATCATCTCGATGAACCCGAAGAGCGCGAGCCGATCGAACAGGACCGCCCAGGGGAACAGGAAGATGGTCTCGACGTCGAAGATGACGAAAAGCACCGCGATCAGGTAGTAGCGGACCGAGAAGCGGTGGTCGTGCGCGAAGGTCTCGGGCTCGTTGCCGCACTCGTACGGGTCGAGGTTGGTCGTCGCCCCGGCGGCATGCCGCAGCAGGCGCGCAGCAATCAGCGTCGCCGCCAGAAACAGGATGGCGACCACGGTGAACACGAGAATCGGAAGGTAGCTCTCCATAAAGCGCCTGGACCTCCGTGAGGTGCTGCCTGGACCCCCTCTCTTTGAACCGGGCGTATTCTACCCAAGGCGGGTGGGGTGTCAAGGAAAGGGGGCTCCGTCCGGAACTCGGGTAGAGACGCCCCAGTCCGTGACCACCAAACGACCGGGTGCAAACCGTCGGGGCGTCTCACGGCCCCAGATACCACCAACGCAGGCAACACGCCATGGACGCCGAGATGGGCCCTCCCGTGCGCGAATGGCTGGCGGGTGGTCGCCCCGGCGACGCACAGAGGTCCCGGGCGGTGGTTTCCTGCACAAGAGCGAGCCCCTTTCGCCGGCGCGGCCTTGAGAGACGCCCCGACTGTGTACACCCGGCAGGTTCGTGGTCACGGACTGGGGGCGTCTCTACCCCATCCTGCGTGTCGGTGCACCGAGGTATACTGATGAGGATGAGTATGAGAGGAGGTCATCCATGGCTCATACCCGGCGTGCCCAAATCTTGATGGAGCCTGAAGAGTACCAGCAGTTGGAGGCCGTTGCGCGGCGGCAGGGTACCTCGGTTGCAGAGCTGGTGCGGACTGCCGTGCGGGAGAGATACCTCAGTCAGCAGCAAGATCGGATCCGGGCTATGGAAGAGATCTGCGCCATGGAGCTTCCGTTCAGCGACTGGGACTCTTTGGACGAGGAGATCGCAGAGGCCCACAGCAATGGTCTTCCTTGACACCAACGTGTTTCTCTACGCCTCCGGGGCGGATCACCCCTTCCGGAGACCCAGTCAGCAGATCCTCGAACGGGTCGCACATGGCGATCTCGCTGCGACGACCAATTCCGAAGTCGTCCAGGAAATCCTGTTCGTGCTGAACCGGCGAGGGATGGCCAGTGCCGGCCGCGAGCTGGCGCGCCGCACGATCCTCCTCTTTCCGGATCTCCTTCCGGTTACCAGGGCCGACATGCTGACCGCGTGCGACCTTCTTGAACAATACCCTGCGCTTCCGACTCGAGACGCAATCCACGTAGCCACCATGCTGAACCAAAAGATCGAGACAATCGTAAGCGCCGACGGGCATTTCGAGGGAATTCGCGGCATACAGTGGGTCACCCCGTCGGCTCTTTGATCTCCGGATGCGTTCCCCCTCTCCCGGCGGGGGGTGGAAGGGAGATGGGAGAGGGGGACAGGGGGTGAGGACTCCGGCCCCCGCTCGCCCAGGGTTCACACCCTGGGCTACCCAGTTCCGCCCTACGGGCTCATTCGACCGCCTTTTTGCGAGCCCGGAGGGCGCCATTCGGTAGACGCCCCGACTGTGTACACCCGGCAGGTTCGTGGTCACGGACTGGGGGCGTCTCTACCGCGCCCTGTCGTTTGGGTGCTGCGTCCGGTGCGCTCGGCGTCCGCCGGCTCTGCTCGAGGTGACCTGCGATCAATCCAGAGCAACCTGTACGCGTATCAGGTGACCTGGATGCCTATCGGATGACGCTGGATCGATCCAGAGCTCTCTGGATGCATCCGAGGTGAGCCGCGATCGATCCAGGCGACCTGGAACGCTTATCAGTGAGGCTGGATCGATCCAGAGCACTCGGGACGCATCCGAGGTGGCTCGCGATCGATCCAGGCGGACCTGTACGCGTATCAAGTGACCCTGGATCGGTGCAGAGTCTTCTGGATCGATCCGAGGTGCCCGATATCGATCCAGGGCGACCCTGAACGCCTATCGGCGACTCGGCAGGCTTGCCGGATGACGCTGGATCGATCCAGGTGACTCTGAATGCCTATCGGATGACGCTGGATCGATCCAGATAGAGCGCACGATGGTGTCCGGCCTTCGATCTCAGGAGTGGGCGATCGGGAGCCCGTTGCGGCGGACGATGTAGCCGTGCTCGAACCAGCCGGCGAGGATGTTGACCTCGTAGATGACCTCCTCCCCCTCTTCCGTGGCCCAGAAGGAATGGGGCGACACATAGAGCAGGGATCTCTTCTCCGATACGGTCTGGCCGTCGTAGGTGACGACCTCCTGGCCGGTGATCTTGCTGGAGGAGATGCTGATGAGGTGCCCGCTTGGAGTGGTGACTTCGATTTTCATAGGGAGATTTTAATCTCCCGCGCCTGCACGAGCACGCGGATCTCCTCTCCCATCCCCTCGCCGTCGAGGAGGGCCATGGCGGCCTGGCGGGTCTCGGGGTCGGCACCCTGGAGGTCTTCGAAAAGGCCGCAGGTGGCGAGCCAGAGGGCCTGGCGGGTGAGGCTGATCGTGGTGAGCCCGGCCGCCTCGCCGGCGCGGATCAGGGTCGTGAGGTCGACGTGGGCCGTGAGGTCCTGCTCTCCCACCAGGACGAAGGGGTTGCGGTGAAGCCGGTGCCGGGAGTAGCAGGCGAGGGTGCCGTGCTGGCGGACGCGCGGATCGAGGAGCTGCGTCCGCTCGTAGCCGTAGTCGCAGGTGACGATCAGGCCCCGGCCCAGCTTGCGGGCCAGCTCGCCGTAAAGCGGACCCCAGTCCGGCGACAGGTCCGCCACCTGGCCCGGACGGAGCTCGATATCCGGATCGCGCGGATCGCGCAGCAGGCCGAGGAGCTCCGGATCGGACAGCTCCTCCTCCTGCCAGGCGAAGCTTCCTGCGTCGTCCAGCGCGACCCAGAGCTCCCCTACCGATCCGTCCGCCCGGCCGACGAGCCGGTGGACCGGCAGGGCGTCGAGCAGCTCGTAGGAGAAGATCAGCC
This sequence comes from uncultured Holophagales bacterium, assembly GCA_963842525.1. Classification (GTDB taxonomy): domain Bacteria; phylum Acidobacteriota; class Thermoanaerobaculia; order Multivoradales; family UBA5704; genus UBA5704. The sequence continues at coordinate 279,177 of CAWJGT010000001.1, read as the reverse complement.
CGTCGATCTCCCCGTCCCCGATCTCCGCCAGCGACCCGATCCGCTCCACCCCGGCCGGCACCGTCCGGGCCACCCGGTCCCAGGCAAGGACCCTCCGGTCCGCGGCTCCCCTATCTAATAAGGTTGTGACCACGTTCCCCAGGTGGATCCCGGTGCCGTATCCGGCCTCGAGGAACCCGGCCGGCCGGCCCAGGTCGGTGTCCAGACGGCTGAGCAGGCGCGCGGTCGCCCGGCCGAACAGAGGGGAGAACGACGAGCCGGTGACGAAGTCCCCAGCCTCGCCGATCGGCAGATCCTCGCGGCGGTAGTAACCTCCCTCGCCATAGAGGGCCTCTTCCATGAAGGTGGCGAAAGGGATCGGCCCGGAGGCGCGGAGACGGTCGCGGAGACGGTCGGCGGGCGAGGACATAGGACGGTCGAGCTTACAGCGGCGGGCTGAAGGGACAGAATCGAGTAGGATCGGTAAGGAAGCGAGCCATGCGGATGACAGATGAAGTCGTCAGGGGCGCGAAGATCCTGGAGGAGGCATGTATTCCGCCGCTCGATGCTCTGCATCTCTCTTCAGCCCTCGAGGCCCGGGCGGACTACTTTTGCACCTGCGATGACAAACTCCTTCGTCGTGCGAAAGCTCTGACCGACCTCACTTTGCACGTGGTTTCCCCGCTTGAGCTGATCGAGGAGATCGACAGATGACTGTACAAACGAAATCTCTGCACGAAATCACCCACGATGCGGTGGCTGTTCTGTTCCGCGAAATCGGCATCGCCAACACCGTCCGGTTCATCAACCAGTTCACCCTGGGGCGGGGCGACTACACCGAGGAGCGGCGCGAGCTCTTCGCGGGGATGTCCCTGGATGACATCGTCAACGAGATCCGTAGTCATCGGGTTCGCTGATACGGAAAGGCTGGCGGGGCATGCGCGTCCTGAACACCACCGAGATCGAAGGCAAGCCCGGCGATCCCGGCTATTTCACTGGCCCGGTGACGCTCCGGCGGATGACCGAAACCGGCCCGCCCACAAACGTCAAGGTCTTCCGGGTCGAGTTTTCCGCCGGGGCGCGCACCAACTGGCACACCCATACCGGTGTGCAGATCCTGGTCGTGGTCGAGGGCCGCTGCCGGTTCCAGCACGAGGGTGGGCCGGTCCAGGAGGCGGGGATCGGGGAGACGATCCACATCCCCGCCGGCGAAAAGCACTGGCACGGCGCCACCCCGGACGCCCCCATGGCCCATCTGGCCATCAACATCGACCTGGACACGGATTGGTTGGAGCCGGTCTCGGAGGAGCAGTACCGGGGGGAAGAATGAGCCTCCGCCCTGAGCAGGAAGCAGCCCTCCGCTATATGCGGGCGAAGGGGACGGAGGCGTCGCTGGCGAGCATCCGCGAGCGCGTGGCCGGCACGTTCGCCCGGATCGAGGAGCTTCTCGCTTCCCTTCCCGAGGCGGTGGTTGGGGTGCGGCCGGGCCCGGGCCGGTGGTGTGTGCAGGAGGTGGTGGACCATCTCGTCGAGAGCCACCGGCCGGCGGTCGAGCAGCTCCGGTCGCTGATCGCCGGCGTTCCTCCCGCTGGGGAGCCGATTCCGGCGAGCCTGCTCTCGGCCAATCCTCTGGGCGCTACCTGGCCGGACCAGCTCGAGCGGCTTCGCGAGGTCCATCGCGGCTACCTCGCGGCTCTCGATGCCGCCTCGGAGAGCACCTCCCTTGACGTCAAGACCCCCGTCCTCATGGTTGTCAAGGTCCAGGAAGAGGACGGCCGGACCGTTCCCGTCCAATGGATCCACGACTTCGACTGGAAAGCCTACGCCGTGATCTTCCGCGCCCACACGCTGGAGCACATCGCCCAGATCGAGCGGACGCTGGCGGCGGTCAGAACCGGGAGCTGAGAGCTACCGGACCGTGACCTGCCGGGCCATGAGGACCTCGGCTCCCGCATCGAGAGCGGCGGAAGTGTCGCTGTCCAGGCCGGAGGTGGGCGGCGGGAGGGGCTCTGGCGAGAGCAGGAGGAGAGCCTGATAGGTCCCTCTGGAGGGAAGCTCGAAGCTCGCCTGCAAGGTCCCGTCGTCCCGGACGCAGAGGGGGCTTCCCAGGCAACGGAAGACGAGCTCGCGGTCGTCGCGATAGACGCGCAGCTCGGCGAAGCGCGCGGCCCCGAGATGCGCCGTGAGGGCCAGCCGGTCTCCCGGATGGGCCTCCTCGCCCCGCCGGGCCATGGCGCCGGCGACGATTTCGAAGCGTAGCGCCGGGCTCGTCTCCGGCCGGGGGAGGGCCACGATCAGAAAGGCAACTGCCGCCGCGGCGAGTGTGGAGCCGAACCCCCAGGCCCATCGCCGGCGCCAGGTCCGCCGGTGCCCGATCCTCTGCCGCACCTGGGCCTGCCAGCCGGGCGGCGGCTCCTCGCCTACTCCGGCGCCGGCGACGTCCTGCCGCAGCCGGTCGTAGAAGGCGCGGGCCTCGCGGCAGTCGGGGCAAGTCGCGAAGTGCTCGTCCAGCTCATCCGGGGAGAGGCCCTGTTCCAGCCGCAGGAGGGCTTCCTCCTCGAAGCGGTCGCAGCGCGTCATCTGGCGCCCTTCCATCAGGCCTCCCCTTTCCGCTCGAGACAGCGCCGGAGCACGGGCAGGGCACGGGCCACCCGGGCCTGAAGGGTCGCCGGCCTCTCGCCGGACAGCTTCGCCATCTCCTCGTAGGTGATCCCCTCCTGGAAGCGCAGGAGGACGGCGTCGCGTGCCCGCGGCGCCAGCTCCCGCAGGCAGCGGGCGAGGTCGCGCACCCGCGAGAGCGCGGTGAGCCGGTCCTCCGCGCTCCCGCCCGGGACGGGCCGCTCGGGCAGCTCGGCGCGCAGCTCGAACCGCCGCTCCCGCCGGCGGGAGATCTTGAGCGCGTCGAGGCAGCGGTGGTGGGCGATGCCGAAGAGCCAGGTGCGCAGAGAGGAGCGGCGGGCGAAGCGGCCCAGCCCCTCATAGGCCTGGACGAAGGTCATCTGGTGGACCTCTTCGGCGAGGTCCGTATCCGGCAGCATCTGCCGGCAGTAGCGATACAGGGGCTTGCCGTACGCCCGCATCAGGAGGTCGAGGGCGCGGTCCCGGTCTCTCCGGTCCAGGGCGGCCAGGACTTCGGGCTCCAACGCCTGGCCCTCCCCGTGCGACGGGTGCGCGCCGGAATTCGCCGGCCGGCGCGCCCCGCGCCCGGGATCAAAGGGGATCACCACCATCTCGCTCCTCGACGGCATCGGCCTCCTCCTCTGCTCATGAGGCGACGCAGGCCGGTGGAATACAACAATCTCCGCATTCAGCGTGGGATCCGGTCGATGCGGCCCTTCCGCGCCTGGCGTTGCCCATTCGGAGTCACCATGAACGCTGCAAAGATCGGAGGCTCCGGGGGGATCGGGCAGTTGGCGAGATTGCAAGGCTTCGGGCGTTCCTCTCTGAGATCGAACTTCGAGGCCCCCTCCACTCGGAACGAGGTCACGCTCACCACATTCGTGAGGTCGATCTCGACCGTCCCTGCCTTGAATAGGATGGCCTTGGGCTCCCCTTCCAGGGTGCTGGCGAAGATCAGATAGGAGTCTTCCTCCGAGTTGTTGGTCACCCGAAGGGTCTGGCCCTGTTTTTGGAACGTCAGCGGCTCCGGATCCGGGTTTGTTGCTTTAGTCGCGGGTCGCATGTCTGCTGTTCCTTTCTTCCCCTCCAGGGGAGCTTTCAGAGGGCGGCCGGTCCACGCCGAGGAGCACGAACGGCGCCCAGTATGATGGTGGTTTTCCCGCGGCGTGGAAAGCGCGCTGGGCCCGTGCCAGGGCGGCGACCGGATCGGCCGCGCCGCCTTCGGTATAGAAGCGCAGCACAACTTTCCGAGCCGTCCGATCGTTGACGTCCCAGAGAGCAGCCAAAACGGCCTCACTGCCTGACGCAAGGAACGCCGAACCGAGCGATCCCCACATGGAGCGGCCCGGAGGGAGGGCCGATGAGCAGGTGGCGAGAACGGCTAGGCGCGGTCGGAGGCGCCGAGCGATCACCGCGGCGGCGGTTACCTGTTGGTCCGCGAGCTGTATCCATGCTCCTCCGAGGCCCAGACCGCTATGGGTAGCAAGGTGCAGGATGCTCGCCTGCGCGCTCTGTTCCATGATCTCTGACGTGGCTGCACTTCCCGTCCGGGCCGTGGCACCGAGAAGGATCGCGATCTCCTGCGCCTCGGCCGCCGCGAATGGAAGATCGCCACGCGCGTCGGCCAGGACCACAGGCGGGCTCCAGGTCCGGGAAGGTCGCGCGTCGATTTCCGCCATCAGGCTCACTCCAGGGATATAGGCGACGCTGTGCTCCTCGATCCAACACCGACCGCCCAATTCGCTGGAACGCAGCGCGGCGAAGGGGATGCGGCCCAACTCGCCATCGGCGGCCACATGGATGGTGGCCCCTTTCGGTGGCCGCGTGCCGGACGGCAGCAGAAGATCTCCCAGAGCCGTGGCCGTCCGGCGGTCGTCCGGATCCGCGGCGAAGCGGCGTGCGAGATCCGCGGCCTCTGCACGCGAGGCCGCGAGCTTGCGGAGGCGGACCTCCCGGCCCGCCACGCGGAGCAGCCAGAGCTCGTCGCCCGCCGCGAAATAGACCAGGGCGAACCGTCCTTTCATCGCGGCGAGCACCTGGCCGACCGGACGCGGTGACGCAGCGGGAGACTCGTTCATAGCTGGCAGGAGGTCCTGCCAGGCCGCAAGCCGGTCGGCCGCCTCTGTCCAGACCTCCCCTTGAGCTACCTCCTCGGTGGTCATGGCCTGGAGGAACGCATCCTGGAAAATCCGGGTCTTCACCCGCTCGGCGGTGCCCAGGGCCTCTTCGGCACGACCGGCAAGGGCCTGAAGCCGGAAGAGGGATTCGAACGGCACGCGACGACTTTCTAAAAGCCAGTCCTTGGCATTGTCGAGTCCGAGCCCGTCCCGCATCTCCTCGACGACTGCAGCGGCGCGCGCATAGGCCTCTTCTGCCGCCTGGAGATTGCCACGGGCCTCCTCCACCCCTCCCAGCTCATGGTCGAGCTCCCACTGCCAGTCGGCCGCCGGCTGCTCCGCGAGGGCCGTAAGGAGCAAGCGCTCCGCATCGTCCAGCCGACCGCGGGCCCGCGCGAGTTGGGCGCGCAAATAAAGGAAAGCCGTGCGGCCCGGTCCTTCGGGCTCGAGGTGTTTCTTGGCCTCGGCGAGGTGGTGCTCCGCCCGGTCGAGCTCTTCCAGGCGCAGGGCGATCTCGGCCAGGTTCAGATGGGTCGAGCGGTAGAAGCGGGGCGTTGCAGACTCTCCCGCCAGCGCGAGAGCCTTCGCGATATCGTGGCGTGCCAGCTCCAGCCGCCCGTCCTCGATCAACAGGCTGCCTCGGTTGGCGAGGATCCGGGTGCGTTCCAACTTCCGGCTCGCCGGCAGGAGCTCGTCCGCCTGGTCCAGGGCGCGCCGGGCTCCCTCCTGATCCCCTATGGTGTGGAGGACGATGTAGAGCGACTCGGCCGCACTGGCCTGCAGCACGCGATCGTCCGCCCGCACAGCTTCTTCATAGCCTTGGCGCACATAGTCGAGACCCTCGCGATATTGGGAGCCGTACCAGGACAATTGGAAGAAACAGTAGAAGGCGCCCGCGGCCCGCGCGTGGTCTCCAGACGCACGGGCCAGGTCGAGGCTGCGCCGGCAGGCCCGAACGGCCAGGTCCGTCTCGCCGCGTTGCTGGTGGACGAACCCCACCAAAGCCAGGGCGCCTGCCTCTCCGGAGCTGCCCTTCAGGCGGTCCGCCCAGGCCAGCACCCGATCGCCCTGCCGCAGGCCGTACTCGGCGCGCGCCGCCAGCACACCGGCTTCGGGGGCGCCATGTTCGGTATAGACCTGCTCGCAGCGAGCGGCCCCTTCCTCGTAGCGCCCGCTTTCGACCAGCTCCCGGCAGCTTTGGAGCGCACGGTCGCGGCAGCCGGACAGCGCCGCCAGAGCAAGCCCGAGCCCGGTGAGCGCCAGACCCTGCCGGACCGCGGGAGGGAGCATGCGGACATTCTAGCCGGTGCGCGCGCCTCCCCTGCTACAATCCCGCCCCGTCCATGCCCCCGCGAGAGCCACCTCCGGACACCGACCGCCTGCTCAGGCTGGTCGACGCCATGGCGGGCCAGCCGGTGGCGATGCTGGTGGACCTCGTCGCCGACGTCTTCATCACCGGCATCCCCAAACGCATCAGCCGCGAGGCGCCAGTCCTCATCCTCTCCTGGCAGGGCGAGCGGCTGGTGCCGGGCGGCGGCGCCAACGCGGTGGCCAACGTAGCCGCGCTGGGTGGCCGTCCGCTCCCCCTGGGCCTGGTCGGCGACGACCCTCACGGCCGCAAGCTGCTCGACGAGCTCGCTGGCCGCGGCGTTGCCACGGACGGGATCCTGGTCCGGCCTGGCTATCGGACGCCTACCAAGGTCCGCATCCTCGGCGGCGGCAAACACTCGATCAAGCAGCAGATCGTCCGCTATGACATCGAAGAGAAGCTCGCGTTGACGGAGGAGGAGCGCCGGCGCCTCACTGCGGCCGTGGAGCGTTGGAGCGCGGGCGGCGCGGTGCGGGCGGCGATCCTCTCGGATTACGGCTATGGCGACCGTGGAGCCCGGCCTGCTGCCGCACATCCGGCAGGTCCTCGGCCCCGCAGCCACGCTGGTCTGCGACAGCCGCTATCGGCTCGGGGATTTCTCCGGCCTCGACGGGGCGACGCCCAACGAAGAGGAGGCAGAGGCTCTCCTCGGATCGTCGATCAACGACGACCCCGATCGGCTGGAGGAGGCCGGGCGGAGGCTGCGTGACCTCCTGGGGGCGCGCTTCCTCCTGATCACCCGTGGCAGCCGGGGCATGAGCCTTTTCCAGGACGGCGGATCGGCCCACCTCCCGGTCCACGGCACCGACCAGGTGGCGGACGTGACCGGTGCCGGCGACACGGTGATCGGCACCTTCGCCCTGGCCCTTGCCGCCGGGGCCGCCCCCCTGGAGGCCTCCCTGCTCGCCAACTACGCCGGCGGAGTCGTGGTCATGAAGATGGGGACGGCCACGCTCACGCCGGAGGAGCTGCGCCACGCCGTGGCGAGCGATCGCCGGCCCATCGAGGAGATCGAGTGGGAGCGGTCCTGAGCGTCGAAGCTCTCGCGGAGCTGCTGGCGGAGCTGCGAGCCCGCGGGAAGAAGATCGCCTTCGCCAACGGCCATTTCGACCTCCTCCACGTCGGGCATCTGCACTACCTCCAGGCCGCGCGGGCCGAGGCCGACGCCCTGGTGGTGGCGCTCAACGACGATAGCTCGGTGGCGCGGCTCAAGGGACCCGGGCGGCCGGTCGTCCCGGCGGCGGAACGGGCCGAGCTGCTCGCCGCCCTCGCACCTGTCGACTTCGTCGTCATCTTCGAAGGCGACTCACCGGCTCCTCTCCTCGCCCGCCTGAAGCCGGACGTCCACTGCAAGGGGACGGACTACGGCACCCCCGAGCGAGTCCCCGAGTACGAGGTCGTCCGCGCCTACGGCGGCCGCACTGCCCTGGTCGGCGACCCCAAGGACCATGCGACGAGCGATCTGATCGCCAAGGTGAAAAGCCTGCCGTAGCCGTAGAGCCCCGGGCGAGGATAGGTGCCGTTTTGCGAGTCCTGATCGTCCGCACCAGCGCCCTCGGCGACGTCGTCCATGCCTTGCCGGTGCTCACGGCCCTGCGCCGGCATCTTCCGCAGGCGCAGATCGGCTGGGTGGTCGAGGAGGGGATGGCGCCCGTGCTCGCGGGGCATCCGGACCTCGACGAGCTGCTCCTGGTGCGCCTGCGCCACTGGCGCCGCGCGCCGTTCTCGGCGCGCACCGTGCGCGAGCTGGGCGGCTTCCTCGCCGCCCTGGACCGCTTCGCTCCCGACGTGGCGCTCGACCTGATGGGCAACCACAAGGCGGGCGCGATCTCGGCGCTCACCCTGAGCGACCGCCGGATCGGCGTCGGCCCGGCGCTTCCGGCGCGAGCCGTCGAGCCGCTGTCTGGATCAGCGAGCCGGTGGCGCCGCGGGGTGTCCATGCGGTGGACCGGATGCTCTCGCTGCTCGATGCGCTCGGCATCCCGCCGGAGCCGGCGGACTTCGGGCCGGAGAAGCTCTTCCGCGGCGAGCCTGCCGGCGGCGCGGAGTCCGCGAGCCGTTCGTCCTCCTCCATCCCGGGGCCGGCTGGGCCAACAAGCGTCTACCCGCCGGAGCGCTGGGGGGAGGCGGCCCGCCGCCTGCGGGATGCTACGGGCCTTGCTACCTGGATCGCGGCGGCCCGCGGCGAGGAGCGGCTGGCGGCCGGGGTCGAGGCCTCGGCCGCCGGCGCGGCGCAGGTCGTGGCCGCCGGAGACCTCCCGACGCTCGCGGCCCTGATCCGCGCGGGCCCGCCTGGTGCTGGGCGGCGACATCGGGCCCCACCCACCTCGCCCAGGCCCTCGGCACGCCGATGCTCATGGTCATGGGACCCACCGATCCGGAGCGCAACGGCCCCTACGGCGCGCCGGAGCGGGCGCTCTGAGTCCGGCTGCCATGCAGCTTCTGCCACCGGCGTTTCGGCGAGACCAAGGCCTGCCTGCTGGACATCACCCCCGCCCGGGTGGCGGACACGGCGGCGCAAGCTGCTAAACTCCCGTGCCATCGGTTTGACCCCTTTCCACCGGAACACAGGAGCGCTCGATTCAGGAGCTCCCCCGTTGACGGGGATGGCGGCCGTAGCACGGAGATTTGCATGGCACCACCACCGGAAGCCGCTGCCCGCAAACCTTCCAGCCAGCCCGACAAGCTGGGCGAGCTGCTGGTCCGGAGCAACCGGATCAACCAGGCCCAGCTCAAGGAAGCCCTCGCCCTGCAGAAGGAGCAGGGGGGCCGGCTCGGCACCAACCTCGTCAAGCTCGGGCACCTGAGCGAGCAGGCAGCTCGTCGAGTCGCTCTCCCAGCACTTCAAGGTCCCCTCGGTCGACCTCAACGGCATGGAGATCGACGAGGCGGTGATCAAGATCATCCCCGCCGACATCGCGCGCAAGTACACGATCTTCCCGGTCGCCAAGGCCGGCGCCACGGTCACCGTGGCGATGATCGATCCGACCAACGTGTTCGCGATGGACGACGTGAAGTTCATGACCGGCTACCGCGTCGAGCCGGTCGTGGCTTCCGAGACCGCGATCCGCGGCGCCATCGACCGCTACTACGGCTCGACCCACGCGATCGAGCTGAAGAAGGTCATGGAGGACCTCTCGGAGGACATCGGGGAGCGACCTGGAGGTCCTCGAGGAGGAGGAGGACCTCGACCTCGCGACCCTCGAAGAGGAGTCCGAGCAGGCGCCGGTGGTCAAGCTGGTCAACCTGATCCTGACCGATGCCATCAAGCGCGGCGCCTCGGACATCCACATCGAGCCCTACGAGAAGGACTACCGGGTCCGCTACCGCATCGACGGCATCCTCTACGAGATGATGCACCCGCCGCTCAAGCTCAAGGAGGCGATCACCAGCCGCTGCAAGATCATGGCGAAGCTCGACATCGCCGAGAAGCGGCTGCCGCAGGACGGGCGCATCAAGATCAAGACCAAGATCTCCGGCAAGACCAAGGACCTCGACTACCGCGTCTCCGTGCTCCCCACGCTGTTCGGCGAGAAGATCGTCATGCGCTTGCTCGACAAGGACAAGCTCATGCTCGACATGACGAAGCTGGGCTTCGAGGCGGACTCGCTGCGCAAATTCGAGAACGCGATCCTGAAGCCGTACGGCATGGTGCTGGTCACCGGCCCCACCGGCTCGGGCAAGACCAACACGCCTCTACTCGGCCCTGCAGCGGATCAACACCCCGGAGGTCAACATCATGACCGCCGAGGACCCGGTGGAGTTCAACCTCGCCGGGATCAACCAGGTGCAGACGCGCGAGCAGATCGGCCTCAACTTCGCCACCGCGCTGCGCTCGTTCCTGCGCCAGGACCCCAACATCATCCTGGTCGGCGAGATCCGCGACTTCGAGACCGCCGAGGTGGCGATCAAGGCCGCCATGACCGGCCACCTCGTGCTCTCCACCCTGCACACCAACGACGCGCCGTCGTCGATCAACCGTCTGATGAACATGGGCATCGAGCCGTTCCTGGTGGCCACGTCCGTCCACATGATCGTGGCCCAGCGGCTGGTGCGGCGGATCTGCACTTTCTGCAAGGAGCCGACGGAGATGCCTCCCCCCGCACTGGTGCAGCGCCGGCTTCTCCGAGCACGAGTCGCGGACGATCAAGCTGTTCCGCGGGCGCGGTTGCGACCGGTGCAGCAACACCGGCTACAAGGGGCGCGTCGGCCTCTACGAGGTGCTGGAGATCGACGACGAGATGCGCGAGATGATCCTCTCCGGCGCCAGCGCGCTTCGAGCTGCGCCAGAAGGCGGTCCAGGGCGGCATGATCACGCTGCGCATGAGCGGGCTGCAGAAGATCCGAGACGGCATGACCACCGTCGAGGAGGTCGTCCGCGAAACGGTGCTGTAGATCCGGCTCGTCTCCTCGCCGTTCAGCCGCTCACTGATCCGGCGGCGTCTTGGCCTGCGTGCGGGTCACGGCCTTGAGGATCCCGAGCCCGAGGAGCACCACGACGCCCACCGCGATCCAGGTGGGCGGGGCCCCGGCCAGGTATGCCCCCACAGCCAGCCCGATGATCAAGACGATAAAGCCGATCAGGTAGACTCCAAACGAGGATGACACGATCGTCGACCTCCTTGTCGAGTTGCGCTCTGCCCCGTCCCGGAGCCGGAGCGGCGGACGAGGCTCTTGGGATTCAAAAGTCGCGCCAGGTCGTCCCGCCGCCTCCATGATACCGCCATCCGCTCCGGCCTCGTCTCGACGCCAGAAGCTCCTGGCTCTCGCGCTGGGCACCGCCGCCGCCCTCGGGGCGGGCGAGCTGCTGGTGCGCGCCGCCGGGGCGCCCGAGGTGGCGCCGGTCCGCCGCGGGCGGTTCCAGCTCTCGTCCAACCCCCGGCTGCTCTTCGAGCCGGTGCCGGACCTCGCCTTCGCGGGAGACCCAAGGTCGTTCTTCGAGTACGAGGGCCGGAGCAACCGGCTCGGCTACCGGGACCGCGACCACTCCGTCGGGAAGCCGCCGGGGGTCTACCGCATCGCGGTGCTGGGGGACAGCATCGCGGCGGGCTACCGGATCCGCCGCAGCGAGGACACGTTCCCGGCCCAGCTCGAGGCACGGCTGCGGCGGCAGGGCCTCCCGGTCGAGGTGCTCAACTTCGGGGTCTCCGGCTACAACACCATGCAGGAGGTGGAGACGCTTCGCGTCCGAGCCCTGCGGTTCAACCCTGACCTCGTGCTCGTCGCCTACTGCCACAACGACCGCCGGCCGCCCGACCCCCGCATACTCGCCGCCCTGCGGGAGACGCAGGGGGACCGGAAGATCCTCCTGCCCACGGCTGAAGCGCAGCGGGCGCTCCTCGGCAGCGCCCTCTACCGGTTCGTGCGCTACGGGGTGCTGGAAGCCCGGCAGCGCAAGGCCGAGGCGGCGGCCGAAAAGGATGCCGGGAACACGGTCGCCCCGTTCCTGGCCGAGCTCGCGGCGCTCTCGCGGCAGGACGGCTTCGAGGTGCTGCTGGCGGTCTTTCCCTACCTCCCCAAGCTCTACGACAGGCAGCACAGCCGCGAGCATGCCCACCTCGCCAGGCTCGCCCGCGAGAACGGCTTCCACCATCTCGACCTGCGGCCTGCCTTCCGCGACTGCCGCGAGGCCAGCCCGGAGAAGCTCCGGTTCGACCGCTACCATCCGACCGCCGCCGGGCACCACTGCGCCGCCGCGGCCCTGGCCGAGGCGGTGCGGGGCCTGATGCCTCGAAGGCCCTCACCGCCCTGAACCGCCACCCCTCAGCCCGGGTCCCAGACGGCGACCTCGTCCAGGCTCTTGCGGTGGATGTCCGGGACCTCGCAGCCGGGGGCGGGATAGCCGACGGGGAAGAGGATGAAGGGCTTCTCGTTCGCGGGACGGCCCAGGATGCGGGAGAGGAAGGACATCGGGCTCGGCGTGTGCGTCAGGGTCGCCAGACCCATGTGGTGCAGGGCGGCGATGAAAAGCCCGCAGGCGATGCCGACGCTCTCCTTGGGGTAGTAGTTCTTGTGCTTCCCGCCGCCGGCGTCGACGCCGTACAGCTCCTCGAAGACCACGACGATCCAGGGGACGGTCTCCAGATACGGCTTCTGCCACGAGGTGCCGATCGGGGCGAGCGCCTCGATCCACTCGGGGGGCATCCGCCCGCCGATGTAGCTCTCGAACTCTTCCGCCTCGACGGCGATGCGGATCTCCCGCTTGAGCGCCGGATCGCTCACGACCACGAAGCGCCAGGGTTGGCGGTGGGCTCCAGAGGGCGCCGTGCCCGCGGTCCGGATCGCCAGCTCGATCAGCTCGCGCGGCACCGGATCGGGCGCAAAGTACCGGACGCTGCGCCGCCTGTTCATCTCCGCGTAGAAAGCCCGCGCCCGCCGCAGCATCTCCTCGTCCGGGAGCCGCTCCGGACGGTAGGGGACGAACCTGTACGGCCCGCCCGTGCTTCCGGCCATCAGGCCGTCCCCGCGGACCGCAGCGTCGCCACGGTCTCCGCCAGCAGACTCCAGAGCGCGTCGATGTGCTCGCGGGAGGTCCGGATGTTGCCGATCGCCACCCGCGGAGTGAGGCGGCCGCCCAGGCTCGTGGGCGAGAGGAAGAAGGGGCCCGCGGCATTGACCTGCCGGAGCAGCGTCTCGTTGAGCCGGTCCTGCTCCTCCGGCGTGGCGCCGGGGTCCGCCGGCAGGGCCCGGAAACAGACGGCGCTGAAGGGGACGGGCGCGGCCAGCTCGAAGGCGGGATCGGCCTCGATCCGCGCCGCGAGCTCGCGCGCCAGGGCGCAGTGCTCGCGGATGCGCTCCCGCAGCCCTTGGACGCCGTAGGCGCGGATCACCATCCAGAGCTTGAGCGCGCGGAAGCGGCGGCCGAGCTGGAAGCCGGTGTCCATCAGGTTCGTCACCCCCGCCTCGTCGGTGCGCAGGTACTCGGGGATCAGCGAGAAGGCGGCGCGCAGGAGCTCCGGGTCGCGCACGTAGAGGATCGAGCAGTCGACCGGCGTGAACAGCCATTTGTGCGGGTTGGTCACGATCGAGTCGGCCCGCTCGAGACCGGGCATCAGGGCCCGGAGCTCCGGGCAGATGGCGGCCGAGCCGGCGTAGGCGGCGTCGGCGTGCAGCCAGATCCCCTCACGCTCGCAGAGGTCGGCGATCGCGGGGATCGGGTCGATGCTGGTGGTCGACGTCGTGCCCGCGGTCGCCACCACGGCCATGGGCAGGCGCCCGGCCGCGCGGTCCTCGGCGATCGCCGCCTCCAGCGCCGGGACCGACATGCGGAAGCCGGCGTCGCTCTCCACCCGCCGCACGTTCCCGGTCCCCAGGCCGAGGACGATCGCCGCCTTGTCGATGGACGAGTGGGCCTGATCGCTCGCATAGAGGATGAGCGGCGGCACCTCCGGCCGGCCGGCCAACCCGCACTCCCGCACGTCGAGGCCTGGCAGGCGGTGGCGGGCGGCGGCCAGCGCCACCAGGCTGCTGGTCGAGGCGGTGTCGTTGATGTGGCCGCGGAATCGCGGGGGGAGGTCCATCATCTGGCGGAGCCAGTCGCAGACCCGCTCTTCGAGCTCGGTGGCGGCCGGCGAGGTGCGCCAGAGCATGGCGTTGTTGTTCAGGGAGGCGGCGAGCGCCTCGCCCACGATCCCCGGACCGGAGCCGGTGATGCCGAAGTAGGCCAGGAACCCCGGATGGTTCCAGTGGGTGACGTTCGGCTCGATCAGCCGCTCGTAGTCGTCGAGGATGCGGTCGAGCGGCTCGGGCTCGTGCGGCGCCGCGACGGGGAGCTGCCGCGCCACGTCGCCCGGCGCGACCGCCGGCACGACAGGGCGGCCGCCGACTCCCGCGAGGTAGTCGGCAATGTGGTCGGCGGCGCGGTGGAGCGCCCGGCGGACGTCGTCGTCAGGGAGGTCTCCAGGCATGACGGAGGATCATATCGGGAGCGCAAGGAAAAGGGGCGGCCCCCGGTGCCGGATCGATTGGATCGACCGGCATCGCGGGACGCCCCTCTCAGCTCGCCCGGGGCGGCGCTTACTTCGAGGAGCTGTTGTCGCCCTTGCGGCGCAGCTCGTCGTCGATCACCACGGCGATCTGCTCGAACGGGACCGCACCGTTGATGAAGCGGCCGTTGACGAACATCGCCGGCGTGCCGGTGACGCCCGCGGCCTCGCCCTCCTTCATGTCGGCGGCGACCTGGTTGGCGAACTTGCCGGAGTCGAGGCAGGAGTTGAACTGCTCCGCGTTCAGCCCCAGCTCGGTGGCCTTGGCCTTCAGGTTTTCCACCGCGAGCTGCTGCTGGTTCTGGAACATCGCGTCGTGCATCTGCCAGAACTTGCCCTGCTCATCGGCGCACAGCGAAGCCTCGGCGGCCTTCTGGGCCTGCGGGTGCATGCCGAGCGGGAACTGGCGGAAGACGATCCGTACCTTGTCGCCGTACTTGGCCTTCACCTGCTCCAGGGTCGGGAGCACGCGGGCGCAGAACGGGCACTGGAAGTCGGAGAACTCGACGATGGTCACCGGCGCGCTCGCCGGGCCGCCCTGGGCCGGGCCGATGGCGGCCACATCGGCACGCATCGGCTCCATCTTGATGTCGACCTTGTATTTGGCCTGGAGCTCCTCGAAGAGCTTGGCGCGCGTCTCCATCTGCCGCTGCTGGCCCAGGTAGGCCTTGATCTGCGACGCGACCTGCTCCTTCGGGCGCGGGATCTGCGCCTTGTTCTGCTCGTAGAAGGCGTCGACTTCGTCGTCGGTCACCTCGGCGGACGCGATGCCGGCGAGCACCTGCTCCCTGGTGGTGTTCCGGGCCTTGGCCTCGGCGTCGAGCAGCCGGTTCTGGATGATCTCGTTGAGCCGCCCCTCGAGAAGGTCGTGCTGGTTCTTCTTGTACTCGCTCTCCAGCCGCGCGAACTGCTCGGCGGACTCCCGGCGCACGTCGGCGTCGGTGATCGGCTGGCCATTGACCGTGGCGAGCACCTCGCCGGCTCCCGCAGCCTTGCCCGCCGGCGAGGGCTTCGTGTTGTCCTGCGCCGAGCAGGCCGGAATCCAGGCGCCGAGCGCCAGGATCAGGGCCAGGACGCCGGCCCGTCGTGTGAACTGGTTCATTGGGTGACTCCTTTTCGCGTTTGACCCCTGGGGGCTGAGACTCGAATCCATCGAGGACTCCAAAAACAGGCGGGCATTTTAGCACAGGGGTGGATCAACCCAGATACCGCGCGACCAGCCCTTCCAGGATGCGCTCCGCGGTGATCCCGCGCAGACGCATCGCGGGGCCGCCGAGGAGGGCCTCGGCCAGCGCCAGGCGGGCACGGCGCGCGGCCGGGGAGGCGCCCAGACCTGTTTCGAGCGAACGCAGGACCGCGGCCGCGGCGAGCCCCCACGGGCGGGCGGCCCGCGGGTCCTCCCAGCCGCCGGCCCCGGAAAGCGCCTCGGCCGCGGTGAGCAGGTAGATGGCGGCGCGGCTCTGCTCCCAGCCGTCCAGGGCGGCGGCGAAGGCGCGCGCGATCGGCTCGGCGGCGGCCGGATCGACCGCCTCCGCCGGTCCCAGGAAGATGGCGAGCGACCGGCTGCGCAAGGTCGGCAGCAGGTCGAGGCTCGCCGGGGCGAGGAGCAGGAAGTGGCGGGGTGCCGTCGTGTACGGCTCCTCCAGGTTCTTGAGCAGTGAGTTGGCCGCCTCGCCGCTCAGGGTCTCGGCGCTGGCGATCACGAAGACCTGGCCGCGCGCCTCGAAAGGGGACACCTGGGCCGTCTTCAGCAACTCGCGGGTGGCCTCGACCGAGGTCGAGGTCTTGAGATCACGCTCCAGCACCTGGAAGTCGGGATGGAAGAGCCCCTGCCCATCGGCGGCCGGCCAGACGATCCGCCGGCAGTGCCGGCAGACGCCGCAGGGGCGCGCCGCGGGCGAAGCGCTGTCGCACAGCAGGGTGCGGGCGAGCTCCAGCGCCGCCTGCTGCCGGGCCGCCGCGTCCCGGCCGTGGAGGATCACCGCCGGATAGAGCCGGCCGTTGCGGGCGGTCTCCAGCGCGCTGGCGAGGCTCACGCCCCCTCCCCCCTCTCCCCCATACCCAGCCAGCCGCCGAGCACCGCCAGCACCTCCTCCTGGGTGCGCTCGCTGCTCCCGGAGGAATCCACCACCCGGAAGCGCTCCGGCTCGGCCGCGGCAAGCGCCAGGAAGCCGCGGCGCACCCGGCCATAGAAGGCCAATCCCTCGGCGTCCAGGCGGTCGGCGCCGCCGCGGCTGGTGCGCGAAGGCGAATGCCCGCGCTCCCGCGCCGCCTCCTCCGGCAGGTCGAACAGCAGGGTATGGTCCGGCGTCCGCCCGCCCGTGGCCACGCGGTCGACCTGCGCGATGATGTCCAGCGGCACGCCGCGTCCATACCCCTGGTAGGCGCGGGTCGAGTCGGTGAAGCGGTCGCAGAGCACGTGCCTGCCGGCGGCCAGGGCCGGCTCGATCACCTCGAGCAGGTGCTGGCGCCGGCTGGCGAAGACCAGCAGCAGCTCGACCGTGCCGTCCATCTCCCCCCAGCGCTTGTCGAGGAAGACCGCGCGCAACGCGTCGCCGAGCGGCGTCCCGCCCGGCTCGTGGGTCACGACACAGGGGATCCCCCGCCCCTCCAGCCAGGCGGCCGCCCGCCGCAGGTGGGTGGACTTGCCGCTGCCGTCGAGGCCCTCGAAGGTGATGAACAGGGAGCGGGAGGCCATGGCGGGGGGAAAATTAGCACAAGGGCCCCCCGGACTTGCCGTGACGGCTCCTCCTGTGCCAGTGTGGAAGGAAAGAGGAGGGTCGCCCTCTGGAGGCCGGGAAATTGCATGGGCCTCGGGGCGAAGGTTTCGCCGGCAGTTCACGATTTCCAACGCTTTCCGGATAGAGGAGGAGCACGATGGCAGCAGCAAAGAAGAAGCTCAGGAGGCGCCTTCATGAAACCGATGCAGCCGGACGAGGCCCTGGCCGCGGTGGTCGGCTCCGAGCCCATCCCCCGCACCGAAGTCACCAAGAAGATCTGGGACTACATCAGGAGCAACAACCTCCAGGATCCCAAGGACAAGCGGACCATCCGGGCCGACGACAAGCTGAAAAAGGTGTTCAACGGCAAAGACTCGGTCAGCATGTTCGAAATGACCAAGCTGGTGAACAGCCACCTCAAGTAGCCTCGGAGAGCCCGGCCTTTCCAAGGCCGGCCGTCCTCCTCCGGCGGCGCCGACCACGCCCCGCCCGGGCTCGCGGGGCGTTTCTCTTTCCTCCCCTTCGGGTATGCTCTGCCAGCCCGGAGCGGATCGGCCTACGTACGCGAGACGACCTTCAGCCCCATGGACACCATCGGCACCCCTCTGCAATGGGGCTCGTTCCTCGCCCTGATCTTCGCTCTGCTGGCGCTCGATCTGGGCGTGTTCAACCGCAAGGTCCACCGGGTCGGGCTCCGGGAGGCCCTCTCCTGGAGCCTGGTGTGGATCGCCATCTCCCTGCTCTTCAACTTCTGGGTCTACAGGCGCTTCGGCCCGCAGGTCGGCCTCGAGTTCCTGACCGGCTACGTCATCGAGAAGTCGCTCAGCTTCGACAATATCTTCGTCTTCATCGTCATCTTCAGCTATTTCGCGGTGCCGCCGGAGTACCAGCACCGGGTGCTGTTCTGGGGCATCCTCGGAGCGCTCATCTCCCGCGGCATCTTCATCGCCATGGGCACGGCCCTGCTGGCCCGCTTCTCCTGGCTGATCTTCGTCTTCGGCGGCTTCCTGGTCTACACCGGGATCAAGATCCTGTCCCAGAAGGAGACCGAGGTCCATCCGGAGAAAAACCCGGTCCTCAAGCTCTTCCAGCGCTTCGTCCCCTTGACCCCGCACTACCACGGCAAGCGCTTCTTCATCCGGGAGCAGGGACGGTGGCTGGCCACGCCGCTGATGCTGGTGCTCGTCGTGATCGAGGCCACCGACGTGGTCTTCGCGGTCGACTCGATCCCCGCCATCTTCGGGGTGACGCGCAATCCCTTTATCGTGTTCACGTCCAACATCTTCGCCATCCTGGGGCTGCGGGCGCTGTATTTCCTTCTCGCCGGGCTGATGCACAAATTTCAATACCTGAGCTCCGGCCTGGGCCTGGTGCTCGTCTTCGTCGGGGCGAAGATGCTGGTCCACGACTGGTTCGAGATCCCGATCGAGCTGTCGCTCGGAATCGTCCTGGGCATCCTGGCCGTCTCGGTCGTGGTCTCGCTGCTGCGGCCGGCCCCGCCCGAGGAGGCTCCCGCTCCGGCGCAGGCGGAGGTCGACTTCGAGCACTCCCAGGCGGCGCGCGACCTTCATCTCGACGAGGACCCGGAGCGGCTCCCCGGCGACGAGCTGAGATAGGATCTGCTTTCCTATGGCCCATGTGTTGATCCCAAAAGAGCGGCGGCCGGGCGAGACCCGGGTCGCGGCCACCCCCGAGACCGTGAAGCGCCTGGTGAAGGCCGGCTTGGACGTGGGCGTCGAGCGAGGCGCCGGCGCGTCCGCCTTCTTCCTGGATTCCGAATACGAAGCCGCCGGTGCGCGGATCGTGGCAGGTGGGCCGGAGGCCTGGAGCGCCGCCGACGCCGTGCTCAAGGTGGTGGCTCCGGAGGCTCGACGAGGCCGCCGCCCTGAAGCCGGGGGCTGTGGTGATTGGGCTCCTCGCGCCGTTCCGGGAGCTCGACACGGTGCGCGCCTTCGCCGACCAGGGAGTGACCTCCCTGGCGATGGAGCTGGTGCCCCGCATCACGCGCGCCCAGCCCATGGACGCCCTCTCTTCGCAGGCCAACATCGCGGGCTACAAGGCGGTCCTGCTGGCGGCGCTGCGGCTGCCCAAGTACCTCCCGCTGCTGATGACCGCCGCCGGCACGATCAAGCCGGCGCGGGTCGTGGTCATGGGCGCCGGCGTCGCGGGCCTGCAGGCGGTCGCCACCGCCCGCCGGCTGGGAGCCATCGTCGAGGTGTCGGACATCCGGCCGGCGGTCAAGGAGCAGGTACAGTCGCTAGGCGCCCGCTTCATCGAGCTGCCGCTCGCCGAGAGCGGCGAGGGGACCGGCGGGTATGCGCGCGAGATGGGCGAGGACTTCCTGCGCCGGCAGCGCGAGATCGTCCAGCAGCATCTCGCCCAGGCCAACGCGGTGATCACCACCGCGCTGGTGCCGGGCCGGCCGGCGCCGCGGCTGGTCACCGCCGACATGGTGCGGGCGATGCGCCCCGGCTCGGTGATCGTCGACCTCGCGGTCGAGCAGGGGGGCAACTGCGAGCTTTCGCAGGCGGACCGCGAGGTGGTCCACGGCGGCGTCCTCATCCTGGGGCCGTTGAACCTGCCTGCCACCATGCCGCACGACGCGAGCGCTCTCTATGCCCGCAACGTGCTGGCCTTATTTTTTCTTTTGTGGAAAGACGGACGCCTCACCGTCGATGTCCAGGACGAGGTGCTCGCCGGCTCCCTCTTGACGCACGAGGGCCGGATCGTTCACCCGGCCACGGCCGAGCTCCTCCAGCCGCAGCAGGTCGGCTGAGCGCTCGTCCGCTTTTCGAGGCCTGAAGACACTGTCTTTGGCAACTGTCTCTTGAAGCTGGGGACGACTGCGTAGGACGGACGGCATGAAACCCGATCTCGCCGGAGTCTGTGCGCTTGTGCCGGACCGGTTACCGCCGGAGGGGCTCGGCGTCGACGGCCTCGACAGCGACCCGGGCGAGCTGATCATCGTGGACCCTGATCCCGACCTGCTGCTCCCGGATTTCGAGGAGGACTCCCTTCTCCTGGAACAGCTCGCCCGCGCCCGGGCGACGCTCGAACGGGAGCGCGCAGAAGCCCCTGCCCTCTGCGAGTCGCTCCTCGACCTGCCGCCCGCCGCGCAGGCGGAGAGGGTGGAGAGCGATCCGCTCCTCCACATCTGGGGGGTCGGCGAGGCGCTGTTGGAGCGGAGCCTCGCGACGGAGGAGGCGGACCCGGAGGAATGCGCCCGTCTCGCCCAGCTGGCCCTCCGCGCGGCGGCCCACCTCGACCCCGAGCCTCCACGCCCCCCCCGTGGTCAAGGACATGGAGGCGCGGGCCTGGGCCTGCGTAGGCCGGAGCCGTCTCCGCACCGCGGACCTCCCGGGAGCGGAAGAGGCTCTCCGTGAGGCGGCGGGCCGCCTCGCCCACGGCACCGGCGACCTGCTGGTCGAGGCGCGGCTGCTCGAATTCGAGGCCTCCCTGCGCCGCACTCAGGGCCGCACCCGGGAGGCGGCCTCGCTGTTCCGGCAGGCGGAGCTGCGGTACAAGGAGATCCGCGACCCGGACCTCGCCGCCCGCGCACGGCTGGAGCGGGAGCGGACCCTCCTCCCCTGACACCCCGCGCGCCGCGCGCGGAAACTCCGCTATCCTCTTGCGCGGACCGACCTCCCGCTGGAGACCGTGATGCGACGACACCGCCTTGTCCCCGTCCTCTCGACCACCTGGACCCTCCTCCTCGTCCTGCCGGCGCTCGCCGCCTCGCCGCGCGCGCCGACCGGCACCGGTGGAGCGGTGTCCTCGGGCGACCCTCTGGCCACGCAGGCCGGGGTGGAGGCCCTGCGAGCCGGAGGCAACGCGGTCGACGCGGCGGTGGCCACCGCGCTGGCACTCGCGGTGACCTATCCCGAGGCCGGCAACCTCGGCGGCGGCGGTTTCGCTCTGGTCAGGATGGGGGACCAGGTAACCAGCCTCGACTTCCGGGAGGTCGCGCCGGCCGCGGCGCGGCGCGGCATGTACCTCGACGAGAAGGGGGAGCCGATCCCCGGCGCTTCGGTCGTCGGGCCGCTCGCCGCCGGCGTCCCCGGCTCGCCGGCCGGGCTCTGGGAGCTGCACCGCCGGCACGGGCGCCTGCCGTGGGCCCAGGTGGTGGCCCCCGCCCTCAAGCTGGCGGCCGAGGGGTTCCCGGTCGACCGCCATCTGCACGACCTGCTCGACGCCAAGGAGACCCGGAAGCTCCTCCTCAACTTCCCGGAGACCGCGCAGGTCTGGTATCCGGGGGGTGAGCCGCTGGCCGTCGGCACCGTCCTGCGCCTGCCCGAGCCTCGCGGCCACGCTGGCCCGCTATGCCGAGCTGGGCCCGCAGGGGATCGCCACCGGCCCGGCCGCCGCGGCCATCGAGGCCGCCTCGCGACGCCACGGCGGCGTGCTCACCGCCGCCGACCTCGGCGCCTACCAGCCCGCCTGGCGCGATCCGCTGGTCTTCGACGCTTTCGGCTGGAAGGTCGCCTCGATGGGGCTCCCCTCATCGGGCGGCATCATCCTCGGGCAGACGCTCGGCATGCTCGAGCGCCTGGGCTGGAAGGAGCTGCCGCGCCATGGCGCCGAGCGCGGCCACCTGCTCGCCGAGTCGTTCCGCCGCGCCTACGCCGACCGCTTCCTGCTCGGCGATCCGACGACCACGAAGGCAACGGCCGCGCAGCTCCTCGACCCCGACTGGATCGCCAAGCGGGCGCGCGGCATCGTCCGCCAGCGCGCCACCGCGTCCAGCAAGATCCACCCCTGGCCGGGGACCGAGCAGGTCGCCGGGAGCGGCGAGACGACCCACCTGTCGGTCGTCGACGGCGAGGGCAACCTGGTGGCCCTCACCACCACGCTGAACGGCCTCTTCGGCTGCGGCCTCTATGTGCCCGAGGCTGGCTTCTTCCTCAACAACGAGATGGACGACTTCGCCGCGGCGCCGGGCCGTCCCAACATGTTCGGCCTGGTCCAGGGCGATGCCAACGCGGTCGTCCCCGGCAAGCGGATGCTCTCCTCGATGACGCCGACGATCGCCTGGAAGGGCAAGGAGGCGGTCGCCCTGGGAGGCCGGGGGGGCTCGCGCATCCCCACCAACACCACCCAGGTGCTGCTCAACCTGATCGTCGACGGCGACCCCTTGCAGGCCGCGCTCGACCGTCCGCGCCTCCACCACCAGTGGCTCCCCGACCGCCTGGACGCCGAATTCGACACCCTGTCGCCCGAGACCCGAGCCGACCTGGAGCGCCGCGGCCACACGATCAACGTCAGCGACCTCACCGCCAAGGTCCACATCGTCCGCCGTCTCGCCGACGGCTGGGTCGAAGCCGCCTCCGACCCGCGCGGCAGCGGCACGGGAGGGATCGTCAATCCGGCCCGGTAGGTGCAGCGGTATACTGGCCTCGTAGATAGGAGGTCCGATGCGATTCGCTGAGCTCTTGGATGCCGTTGACGAGATGACCATCGAGGAGCAGGCCGAGCTGGTCGAGATCGTACGCCGCCGGCTCATCGAGCGCCGCCGGGGAGGACTGGCGAAGGAGATCCAGCAGGCCCGACACGATTTCCAGGCGGGCCGATGCGCCCCAAAAACGCCGGACGAGATCCTCGGCGACATCCTCGCGTGAACCGGCTGCTCCTGCCGTCTCCCGGTTTCCTGCGGGCCGCCCGCCGCACGATCAGGAAAGACGCTTCCCTGGCCCGCGACCTCGGCACGGCCATGAGTCTCCTCGCGGAGGATGCGTTCGATCCCCGGCTTCGCACGCACAAGCTCAAAGGGAAGCTGGAGGGATCCTGGGCCTGCAGCGGCGGGTACGACCTCCGGGTCCTCTTCAGCTTCGTCGAACACGAAGGTTCGGAAGCGATTCTTCTGGAGACCGTGGGCAGCCACGACGAAGTGTACTGAGCAGGGCTTTCCGGAAGGCACGCAGTTTGCGAACAGCTCTCGCAGATGCGTCCACAAGCTCGACCCATCCTCGCGGGTGCCCTCGTGGCAGCGCTCCTCGCCGGCCTCGGCCTGGCTCAAGAGAAGGCCGCCCCGCCTCCCCAGACCCTGGCCGAGGAGATCGAGGTCCGGGAGGTCGAGATGGTGGTCGAGCTGCCGCGGCTCTCGTCCGTGCCGGAGCTCTCGGCCTTGAAGCAGGCGGCGCTCGGCCCCGAAGACCTAGTGGTCATCGAGGACGGGCGGAGCTGGCCGGTGACCCGCATCGGCCCCATCGCCGAAGGCCGGATCCGCAGCCGTTTCGGCCGCGACGAGGCTGTCGATCTGCCCGACTGGACCATCACGGTCTACGCCGACGAGGTCCTGGCGAAGCCGGATACAGCTTTCTATGCGGCTCTGGCGCTCGCCAAGCGGGCCGCCCGCCTGACCGAGTTGGGCCCGGTGGAGATCGTGATCGCCGATCCCGAGCCGCAGGTTTTCCTGGCGGCGAACCGCGAGCCGCGCCGGGTGGAGCAGGCGCTGGCCGACCTCGTGGCCCGCGCCGGCCGGCAGCGGGACCGCCCTTCTCCTTCTCCCGGAGGGCGTCCCACCACAGGGGCGGGAGCGTCCTCCCGGCCGGACGCCGCCACCCTCCGCCGGCAGTGCGACCGGCTCGTCACGCGGCTGGCCGCGCCGCAGGCCGGGCCGCGCCTCCTCTTCCTGATCGCGGACGGCTTCCAGGTCTCGCCGCAGGAGCTGAAGCGGCTGGAAGCCGGCTCCGCCCCTGCCGCCAACACCGCCGAGGCTCCCGAGCGCGCCGCGATCATCATGGACGCCGCCCGCCTGCTCGCTGCCTACGGCTGGGTGACCGTGCCGATGCCCTTCCGCGAGCCGGAGGAGCTGGGCAAGCACGACAACGCGCCCGAGGACGTCGACCGGTTCCGCGTCAACCACGGCGGCGGCGATACGCTCGGAAGCTCCGGCTCGGTGCCGCCGGTCATGGCCCCGAAAAAACCGCGGGACACCGAGCTGCGCTGGGAAGGGATCGTCCAGACCAAGATCCAGCCCGACCTCTCGCCGCTGCGGGCGCTGGTGAACGTGACGGCCGGCGAGCTCGTCGCCTTCGAGGCGCAGCTCGACTCCACTCTCGACAGCCTGGCCGGGCGTTGGCACCTCTGGTTCCAGGCGCCCGATCCGCGCGACGGCCGGCTGCACGCGGTGCAGGCGCAACTGCGCTCGGGACAGCGGCTGCGGGCGCGCCAGTGGCAGCGCTCGTCGACGCCCGCGGAGGTCGCCGAGGCGCGGCTCCGCCGCCTGCTGGACGACGCCTCCCTGGACCGCACCCTGCCGCTGCGGACGGACCTTGCGGCCGGGACGCCCGGAGATCCCACCCGACTGCAGCTCGACATCGCGCCCTTCCAGGCCTCCAGCCCGGCCCATCCCGCCGCCGTCCGCCTTTCCCTCGCGTTCGTCGGCGCCGACGGCACCCTCCAGATCCGCCACGAGCCGCTCCCCGGCATCGCGGCGCCGGAGAAGGGCTGGAGCCACACCGCCGCCATCTCCCTTCCCCAGGGAGCCCGGCAGCTCGCCGTGATCGTCGAAGACCTGGCGCGGGAGCGGTGGAACGGGACAGTGCTGGACGTCCCCTAAGAGGGGTTTGGAAAGTCTCCGCGAGATCCCGCCGCAGGCCCTCACCCCCAACCCCTCTCCCATCCGCACTCACACCCGCCCGGGAGAGGGGAGCCCCCACCCAGGAGCTTTCTGATCATGCATTTCTCCCCTCTCCCGGGGGAAGGGAGGGCGGATGGGAGAGGGGCCGGGGGTGAGGGCTTTCCTGGGCCGCCTCAACCTTTCCAGACACCCTCTAAGTCTAAGGCTGTCCTCAGAGACGCGATTTTCTCCCCCCTCTCGACAGAAGACACCACTTGTGGTTGAATGCCGCAGCTCTTCAATGAGACTCGCTGTGGTGCCCTTCGTTGCGGCGCTTGCCCTGGCGCCGCTGTCTGCCCTCGCTCAGGAGAACCCTGTGCCGACGCAGGGCCAGGAGAGTCCCGTGCCCGGAGCGGCCCCGGAGGTCTCAGCGCTCCAGGCTTCCGGTCCGATCTCGCTCGACGGATCTCTCGACGAGCCATCCTGGGCGAACGCGGGAGAGGTCCCGTTCCTGACCCAGCAGGACCCGAAGCCGGGAGCGCCGACCCCGTTCGAACGCGACGCGGGTGCTCGTCCTGGCCGACGGCGAGAACCTCTATTTCGGCATCGTCTGCCCCGATCCGGAGCCGGAGAAGATCGTGGTCCACACGATGGAGCGCGACGCAGAGCTGCGCGGCGAGGATATTTTCACTTTTGTCCTCGACACCTTCGGCGACCGCCGCACCGGCTACCTGTTCAGCATCAACGCGGGCGGAGCCCGCCAGGACGGGCTCATCGTCCCCGGCGAGGACGTCCCCTCCTTCGAGTGGGACGGGATCTGGGACGCCCGCGCCCGGCGCACTCCGGAGGGGTGGACCGCGGAGATCTCGATCTCGGCGCGCAGCCTGCGCTTCCGGCCGGGGCTCACGAGCTGGGGGCTCAACGTCGAGCGCTACGTGGCCCGCGAACGGCTGACTCTGCGCTGGGCCGGGGTGAGCCTCAACGCCAAGCTCCCGGACCTCCGGCGGTCCGGCCAGCTCTTCGGCGTCTACGACCTCGGCCAGGGAAAGGGCCTGTCGGTTTCGCCCTATGCCGTCGGCCGCGGCGAGAACCTGCGTTCCGCCGGATCCGGGCTGACCGAGGAGGGGGACGCCGGGCTCGACCTCTCCTACAACTTCACGCCCGAGCTTCGGCGCGGTCCTGACCGTCAACACCGATTTCGCCGAGACCGAGGTCGACTCGCGGCAGATCAACCTGACGCGATTCCCTCTCTTCTTCCCCGAGAAGCGGCCGTTCTTCCTGGAGGGCTCGAACCTCTTCTCCTTCGGCTCGGGGCTCGCGCCGGACTTCATCCCGTTCTATTCGCGGCGGGTGGGGCTGGTCCAAGGCCAGGTGACCCCCATCGACGCCGGGCTGAAGCTGCTTGGCCGCGCCGGTCCCTGGTCGATCGCCGCCCTGGACGTCGAGACCTCCAACTCGGAGCTGGCCGCTTCGACGAACCTCTTCGCCGGGCGGGCTTCCTATGACGCCGGCGAGCACCTGCGCTTCGGGGTGCTCGCCACGCGCGGCGATCCGCTCGGCCTGCGCGAAAACACCTTCGCCGGCGTCGACGCGCAGTGGCGGACCTCCACCTTCCGGAAGGACAAGAACCTCTCCTTCGCGGGATGGGCCGCCCGCAGCTCGGGCGATCTCGCTCCGGGCCGGGACGATGGCTGGGGAGTGCGCGCCACCTATCCCAACGACCTGGTGGAGCTCGTCTTCGAGATGAACGAGTTCGGCGAGGCGCTCGACCCTGCGCTTGGGTTCCTGCCTCGGCCCGGCACCCGCCAGTGGACGACCCGCGGCGCCTGGAAGCCGCGGCCGGAGCTGAAAGGATTCCTCGGCAGTGTCCGCCAGCTCTTCTTCGAGGCGCTCGTCACCCGGATCGACCGCCTGGACGGACTGACCGAGAGCTGGCAGGCCTACATGACTCCGCTCAATGCCCAGACCCATTCGGGCGATCGCCTGGAGATCAACTGGATACCGCAGCTCGAACGGCTCGAACACCCCTTCGAGGTCGCCTCGGGGGTAGTCATCCCGCCCGGCGAGTACCGCTTCGACCGCTGGCGCGCCGATCTCCAGACCACACGGTCACGTCCCTGGCGGCTCGGTTCGAACCGTCTCGTACGGCGACTTCTACACGGGCCGGCTGACCCAGTGGGAAAACCTCGTCGGCTGGACCTTCGGCCCGGGGCGGCTGCGGCTCGAGCTCGAATCGGCGATCCATTTCGGCGACCTGCCGGAGGGAGACTTCATCCAGCGGCTCTGGCAACTCAGGACCGTCTGGGGGCTGAGCCCCAACCTGTTCGTGTCGAGCTTCGCCCAGTACGATTCGGAGTCGCGCGACCTGGGGATCAACTCGCGCCTGCGCTGGACGATCCGGCCCGGAAGGGACCTCTTCGTGGTCTGGAACCGCAACTGGCAGCGCCCCCTCGACGAATCGGGCTACCGCTTCTCCCCCAACGTCGATCAGATCGCCATCAAGCTCCGCTGGACCAGGCTCTGGTAACCGCGCGCGAAGGATTCTCCGACACCGCTCCTCTTACGAGCGATGTGGCCCAGGAAGCCTGAAGCATTCGACCTCCGGAGCGAGGATCGCCGGCTCGTCCAGCGCATGCGGGACGGCGAGGAGGAGGCCTTCGAGCAGTTCTTCGAAGCCTACTTCCATCCCATCTATCGTTTCGCCCTCGCCCGCGTCGGTCAGGAGGTGGAGCTGGCCAAGGAGATGTCCCAGGCCACCCTCTGCACAGCGATCGAGAAGCTCGGCACCTACCGCGGCGAAGCGGCGCTCTTCAGTTGGCTGTGCTCGATCTGCCGCTTCGAGATCACCGGCCATTTCCGCCGCGCCCGGCGCTCGCAGCCGGAGATCCACCTCCTCGAAGAAGGGACGATGCTGCGCGGAGTCCTCGAGTCGCTCCCAGCAGGTCTCGACGATCCCGAAAGCGAGCTGCTTCGCAGAGAGCTCGCCCGGCTGGTCCACATCGCCATCGACCACCTTCCGGCCCACTACGGCCAGATCCTGGAGTGGAAGTACTCGGACGACCTCCCGGTCAAGCAGATCGCCGCGCAGCTCGGGGTCACCCCCAAGGCGGCGGAATCGCTCCTGACCCGCGCCCGGCAGGCCTTTCGCGACGGATTCGCGAGCCTCGCCCGGGAACGGGAAGCCCGCGCATCGAGGAAGTGACCATGGACCACGAACACCGCACCGACCCGGAAGACGACATCGCCGCAATGCTCCATCTCGCGGGGCGGAGGCCCCGGCTCGCCGAGAAAGAGGTCGCTCCCATCCGGGAGGCGGCGCGCGAGGTCTTCCGGCGCCAGGCCCGCCGGGCGGCGAGACGGCGCCGCCTCGGATGGACGGCTGCCGCCTCCCTCGCCGCCGGCCTGCTGCTGGCCGCCGGGCTCTTCCTGTATGGCCCGGCCAGCCCCGCCTCCCCCGAGCCGAAGAACGCGATCGCCACGATCGAGATGAAGACCGGCGACGTGGCCGTCGCCGGCGCGACCGGCCATCAGGCCGACCTGTTTGCCGGCGCGGTCCTCACGACGGGCGCAGGGCGCGCCGCCGTGCGCCTGCCCTACGGGGCCTCGATGCGGATCGACGCGGGCTCGTCGGTGCGGATCGACTCCTCTCGCCGCGTGACGCTCACCAGCGGCGCCCTGTACGTGGACTCGGGAGCGGACGCCGCGCTCGACAACGGGATCGAGGTGGCCACGGCCCTCGGGTCCATCCGCGACGTCGGCACCCAGTTCGAGGTCCGCCTGCTGGCAGGGACGCTGCGGGTACGGGTGCGCGAGGGGCGGGTGCTCGTCGCTCACGAGGGAGGGGCCCACCAGGCCCGGGCCGGCGGCGAGCTCCTGCTGCGGGAGGACGGCAGCTTCCGCCGCGCGGAGATCCCCCGCTATGGGCCGGGCTGGGACTGGGTCCAGCGCGCCGCACCCGCGCTCGACATCGAAGGCGCCACCCTCCGGGACTTCCTCGACTGGGTGTCGCGGGAGACCGGGCTGCGCTGGCGGCTCGCCGAGCCGCCGCGCGCCGGCCGGCGGCCGGAGGAGATCGTCCTCCACGGCTCGATCCAGGGGCTGACGGCCGAGCAGGCCCTGGCCGTCGTCCTGCCCGGCTGCGGCTACCGCCATCGCCTCGCCGGCGACCGGCTCTGGCTCGAAAACGTCACGCAGCCGTAAGCCGGATCAGAGCTGCCAGCGGACGCCGAAGGACGGCAGGAGATCCCCCCACGTCACCGTCTCGGACCGGAGGAGGGGCTCGCCGCCCGGTCCTGTCTCGAACGAAAAGCCGTCGAAGCCGCGGACGTTCTCGCGGTCATAGAGGTTCTGCAGGTCGAGATAGGCGCTCAGCCGGCCGAACCGCAGGTCCCAGGCGCGGCTCACCCGCAGGTCGAGGCGGTGATAGTCGGGGAGACGCTCGCCGCGCAGGGGGCCGAGGACCGGCTCGATCCTCGTGGCCCCCGCGTCCCCGGGAACCACCCGCGCCGTGATCCTCGTCGTCGGCCAGCCGGTGTGATACAGCCACGCGGCATTGAAGCTCCAGCCGCCCGGCGTCCGGTAGTCGAGATTGGCGCGGAACGCGTGCGTCTGGTCGGTGGCGCGAGGCACCAGGCGGCCGCCGATCCGGTCTTCGGCCGAGCCGTAGGAGTAGGCCAGCCACCAGCTCAGCGGGCCACGGTCCGGGCTGCGGAGGAGCAGGTCGAGACCCTGGATCCAGCCGCCGTCCGGCTCGATGCGCACCCGGTCGCCCGTCAGCTCCGGGAAAAGGTCGATCGGATCGAAAAGGTTTTCATGGCGCACCCGCTGCCGGCTCAGCCGCCGTTGCCACGCCTCCGCCCGGAACGTGGCACCACCTCCGCCGCGCTTCTCGAAACCGAGGATCCTGTGCTCGGCCAGCTCGGCGGGCGCCAGCCGAGCCTCGCCGTCCTCGACCTGCAGCTCGTTCGGCCGCTGGCTCTGGTGGAACCAGCCCCAGGCCAGGCGCACGACGCTGCCCTCCCGGGGCTCCCAGGCCACGTTCAGCCGCGGGCTGACATGGCTTTCGTCGGTGGAGCCGTTGTCGTCGAAGCGGAAGCCCACGTCGGCGGAGAGGCCGTCGGCAGGGCGCAGCCGCGAGCTGAGGAACGCGCCGGTCTGGACATAGTCGAGGGCCCCCTGGAACCGGGTGGTGCCCACCGGCTGCAGGTCCAGCGGCGCGAGGACCCCCGTCAGCTCGCGGTCGTTGGAGTAGTCGAGGTCCGAGCCGAGATGCCGCAGCTCGAGGCCTGCCTCCAGGGAGTGGCGCCCCCGGAGCTGGAGGCGCCAGACGTTCTTGAGGCCGGCGAAATCCAGGCCGCGGGAGTCGCTCACGGCGAACCGCGCCTCGCTGCCCGCCGCCGATCCCGTGCGGTTGCGGTCGACGCGGCCCGCCGACGCGATCGACTCCACGAAGACATCGGTTCTCAGCAGCGCCCCATGGGTCAACCACACGTACTGGTTGCCCCAGTCGCCCCTGTACCTCTCCCCCTCGGGCCTGGTCTTCAGGGTGAGGTCGTCGTCCGCGACGAGGGCGTTGAGCTGCAGCGTTTGACCGTTTTCCAGCGAGGTCTCCAGCTTGCCGAAGGTGTCCCAGTAGCGGGGGTTCTCGTTGCGCCCTCTGATCGCGAGGGCCAGTTGATAGGTGCCGTTGCGGCTGGCGAGATACCAGCGCCCCCGGTCCCGGTGCAAGGCACCCGAGGCCGAGGCCTCTCCGTAGAGCAGGCCGAGGCCGAGCTCGAAGCGGCGGGAGCGGGACGGCCTCCGCGTCGTCATGTCGAGGACCCCGCTCATGCGGTCGCCGTACTCCGCCGGATAGCCGCCGGTGCTCAGCTCCACCCGGTCGAGGAGCGTCGGCGCGACGATGCTCAGCGCGCTGTCGAACTCCTGCAGATGATAGGGGGCCAGCAGCTCGAGGCCGTCGAGGACGACCAGGACCTCGTCGTCACGCCCGCCGCGCACCTGGATGCGCGACGAGGCCTCGGAGCCTGCGGTCCCCGGCAGCAGGCCGACGGCACGGAACGGGTCGTCGCCCAGGTGGGGCAGCTTTCCCAACTCGACCGCGTCGAGCGACAGCTCACCGGCCGCACCGTCCTGTCCCGCCTCGCTCCGGCCGGGAGTCACGACAATCTCCTCCGCCACGACCGGGACCGGATCGAGCTCGATGGTCATCTGCCGGTCGCGGTCCGCGGCGATCTGCACCCCGGACCAGAGGCCGCTCACGAAGCCCTTCCTGCGCGCCTCGACCGTGTAGGTACCGGCCTCAAGGCCCGGGATCGCGAAGCTGCCATCGGCAGCCGTGACCGCCTCGGCGCCGGCGACCGACACCCGGACGCCGGCGAGCGGGCGTCCCTCACCCTGCAGGAAGACCCGCCCCTGCAGCGCCCTGCGCGCGGGCGGGGCGGTGACCACCACTAGCCTGCCGTCGAGCACCTCTTCGGCGCGCAGGCCGTAGGGAAGGAGGATCTCGTCGAGGATCTCGCGCGGCGACTTCGCGTGCGGCTCGGTCTCGATCCGCATGGAATCGCGGACGACGCTGCTGGAGAAGAACACCGGCAACCCACGCGCCTGCAGGAGCTGGAGCGCCGCCGTGAGGCTCAGGCCGCGGAAGGCCGTCTCTTCCCGCTGCCCGGGCGGTCGCTCCTCGGCCGTCGTCAGGGCCATCGGGGCCGCCGACGCTGCCAGGAAGAGGCAGGCGGCCAACGCGCATGTCGCCTTCCGGCCTGAGCTCATACGCAGCGAAGGATTTCGGACGTTTCCGCCTCTAACGTTTTGTACCGGTCCAAGCCGGTGCCTCGGTGAAGTATAGCGCGCAGACGAAAGGAGCCGATGTCGAAGACCCCCGATACTGAGGCGGAGCTCGGCCAGCTCCGGGCCGAGATCGACCGCTTCGACGGCTGGATCCTCGCATTGCTCCGGGCGCGCGGTGAAGTGGTGATGGAGATCGCGCGGCTGAAGCGGCGCCACGGCCTGCGCAGCCGCGACCCAGACCGGGAGGAGGAGCAGCTCCGCGCTCTCACGCGCGAGCCTCCGAGCCCCTTCTCCCCCGACGAGGTGAGGCAGATCTTCCAGGCCGTCTTCCAGGCCTGCCTCAGTCTCCAGGACGCGGACCGTCTGAAGAGGAGTGGAGCTCATGTGCCCCAGCGAGAAACTCCACATTGAAGCGGTTGCCGGCCGGGCGCCGCAGGACCAGATCTTCGCTGAGCCGCGGACCGCGACCGACTTCGACTTCGGGGCGGAGACCGCCGCGGTGTTCGACGACATGCTGCACCGCTCGGTCCCCTTCTACCCCGAGATCGAGCGCATGGTCGCGGAGACCGCCGTGGACTTCGCGGCTCCGGGCACCGCGGTCTACGACCTCGGCTGCTCGACCTGCAACACCGCGCTGCGGATCGCCGAGCTTCTCCCACCGGGGCACGACATCCGCTTCGTCGGCGTCGACTCCTCGGCGGAGATGCTCGACCTCGCCCGCAGGAAGCTGGCCGAAAGCGGGTTCCCCTTCCCGTACGACCTGATCCAGGGCGACCTCAACCGCGGCGTGGAGATCCAGAACGCCTCGGCGGTGCTGCTGGTCCTGACGCTACAGTTCACCCGGCCCCTCTACCGGGACCGGCTCGTCGAGAAGATCCGCCGCGGCCTCTCCGACGAAGGGTGCCTGATCCTGGTCGAAAAGGTGCTGGGCGAGAGCAGCACCTTCAACCGCCTGTTCATCAAACATTACTACGAGCTGAAGAAGCGGCATGGCTATTCCGAGCTGGAGATCGCGCAGAAGCGCGAGGCGCTCGAAAACGTGCTCGTGCCCTACCGGCTGGAGGAAAACCGCGAGCTGCTGATGCGGCACGGCTTCGGGCAGGTGGACGTCTTCTTCAAGTGGTACAACTTCTGCGCCCTCGTGGCGATGAAATAACGGGCGGTGCCGTGATCGAGGACCACGCTCCCGGAGCAGTCGAGCCTTTGAGTGCCCTCCACCGGGCATGGATCGCGTCCGGCCGCCTCTTCTTTCGCTGGCGGGACGCCTTGTTCCCCCTGGTGTTCCTGGGGATCCTCGTCGCGAGCCCTGCCCGGTGGCCGTTCCACGACCGCCGCTGGGACATCGCGCTCAATGCCGTGGGCGTGGCGCTCGCGCTGGCGGGCCAGGTGTGGCGCGCCCTGGTGATCGGCCTGGCCTATATCCGCCGCGGCGGCAGGAACCGCCAGGTCCATGCCGACGAGTTGGTCCGGGAAGGGATCTTCGCCCACTCGCGCAACCCGCTGTACCTCGGGAACCTGCTCGGGTTGATCGGCCTCCTGATCGTCCACAACTCCCTGGCCGGATACCTGATCGGCGTCCCGTTCTACCTGCTCGCCTACGGGGCGATCGTCGCGGCCGAGGAGACCTACCTCAGCAACCGTTTCGGGGAGGAGTACGAACGGTACTGCCGCGAAGTCCCCCGCTTCCTCCCCAATCTGACCGGCTTCCGGCGCACCCTGGCGAGCATGCGGTTTGATTGGAAGCGCCTGCTGCGCAAGGAGTACGGCACCACGTTCACGGGGCTCACCGCCATCTTCCTCGTCCTGCTCTGGGACGAGCACCAGGTGCTCGGGAGCGACAGCGCCAGACGGCTACTCCCCCGCATGCTGCCGCTGTGGCTGCCTGTCATGGCGGCCTGGCTTTCGGTCATGTACCTCAAGACCAAGGGCCCTCCTAGGTCTTCCACCGGCTCGGCCTCCCCGGGGAGGCGCGACTCGTAGAAGTAGTCGATGTCGCTCGCCTTCTCGTCGAACAGGTTGAAGACCTCCAGCGCCAGGGAGAGCCCGTTCGGGAGCTGGCGGCCCAGGCGGGCGTTGGTCAGGGTCGTGGCGTCGGAGCGGATGCTGCCGTCCTCGATGAGGTCCCGCGGGCCGAAATAGCGCAGGCGCAGGCTGCCGAACCAGGGGCCCAGGCCGTCGATCGAAACGCCGGCTGCCAGCGCCCTCTCGATGGCGCCGGGGATGCGGTCCCCCGCCGGATCGTCGTCCCTGAACCGGCCCCGGGAGAGGGCGAGGTCGGCGTCGATGGAGAGCCATGAATACGGACGCCAGAAGCTCTGGAGCTCGACACCTGTCCGCCGGCTGGGCCGGCCCGCCTCGGTGCCTCCGGCATCGCCCACGAAGACCAGCTCCGAGTCCAGCTCCAGGAGGAAGGCGGTCGCCGCAAGCTGGACGTTGGGCAGGATCTCGGTCCGTACGCCGAAATCGCCGCTCCGCGCCCGCACCAGGGGATCGACCCGGCTGACCGGCTCGCCGGTCCGGGGATCGACGCGGATCGTCGCGCCGCGGGCGTCTCTGCTGTGGAAGCCGGTGCCGAGGTTGAGGTAGACCTCGGTCTCCCGCCAGGGACCCAGAAGGACGGAGAGCTTGGGGCTCAGGAGGAGGTCGTCGGCCGTCCCCGAGTTCGTCTCGAGATTGCTATCCACCTCGGCACGCCACCAGTCGGCGCGCAGGCCTGTCACCGTCCGCAGCCAGGGGGTCCAGCGCACCCGCGCCTGCATCCAGGGGCCGCCGCTCGTCTGGAGGACGTCGTCCTGGCGGGTCGTTTCCAGCCGCTGCCGCGCCTGCGTGTGGAAGAGACCGTTGGTGATGTCGTCGCCGCGCACCTGGAGGCCGGCGGCAGCCTCGACCTCCCGGCCGCGCCAGGAAGTCAGCCATTGGTGGTCGACGTGGAAGCCCACGACCGTGCGATCGTCGGTCTGCTCGAACTGGTCGCCGCGGTCCGGATCGTCCAGGAAGTAGGTGAAGTTGGAGAACAGGTCGAGCTCGTAGCGGAGCGCCCAGGCACCCCAGCGGGTCAGGGAAGACTCGCCGCCCCGCCGCCGCTCGGCCGCGAGGCTGGTCCGCCGCGAGTTGCCGCCGTCCGTGAGGTCGATCGCGCCGAAGCGTCCGATCAGGCCCTCCGCAACGGCCCGCTCCGGGGCCTGGTCGGTGGAGCTCCAACGGCCGTCGTAAGCCATGGCGGTCAGGGTGAAGCCGTTGGCCGCATCGCCCCGGTTCCAGCGCAACGCGCCGTTGTATTTGCGGAAGTCCTCCGGGAGATCCCAGGGGCCGTCGTTGCGCTGGACCTCGACCGCGCCGAGCAGGTCGCCGCCATACGCCTTGACCGAATCGGCCACGAGCAGGCGGCCGTAGCCATTCATGCCGGACGCCGCGTGCACGATCCCCTTCTCGAGCGAGCTCGCATAGGTGATCTCGGCGGCGCCAGCCGCGGAGAAATCCCCCTCCTCGGCGGCATAGGGCCCCTTCTTGTAGCGGACGGCGTCCACCAGCTCGGGGATCAGGAAGCCGAGGTCGGTGTAGCCCTGACCATGGCCATGGGTGGGGAAGTTGACGGGGATCCCGTCGACCGTCACCCGGAAATCGGTACCGTGGTCGAGGTTGAACCCGCGCAGGAAGTACTGGTTCGCCTTGCCGCTGCCGCTGTGCTGCGTGATGATGACGCCCGGCACCGTCTCCAGGATCTCGCCTGGGCGCAGGATCGGTCTCTTCGCAAGGTCCTCGCGGCCTGTGACCCCTCCGATGCGGAGTCGGCGACCCCCAGCATCTCCGAGGCCCGGCCAGTGACCTGGATCTCGTCGTAGACCTGGAGGCCCTCCGGTTCCTCGGACGTCTCCTCCTCCGCCGGCTTCTCCCCGGGCTTGCCTGCCTCCTGCGGCTGGGTCTCGGGCGCGGCCGGCTCATCCTGGGCAAATCCGGGACAGACCGGCACAATGAGCAGTATCCACAGGAAAACAAGGCACCCGGCACGTCGGTTCGGCATCGTTCCTCTCTCCCCAGGTGATCCGCCGGAAAGTCTACCTGACGGCGGTCTCCGACCGGGATACGGCGCTGCCGCGTTTTCGGATGAGCTTCAGCCGAGCGCTGCGACCGCGCACGAGCCGGCCGGTGCGGACCGCGGTCCCGGTCATCGGGACCACGAAACACGGTCAGGCCTTCCGGTCCCTGTGGCGCGGACCGTGGGTCCGGTCAGGCGGACCGCGAAACCTGTCGGGGGGAGCCCGGTCGGCGGGCAGGACCCAAGGTCCGCGTGACACGTGGCGCGGTCCCTGTGAGAGGGACCGCCACTCCAGGTCGTGGTTTCGCGGTCCGTATCGCGCGGACCGCGGTCCCTGTGCAAGGGGGTTGAAAACGTCCCCGGCACCCGCCTTCCGAACCCTCACAGGGCCATGGGACAGGGCCGGGGACCACCCTCAATCCCCGCTGGCCGCCGCCTCGAGCTGCGGCTTCCGGCGCCGCACCGGCTTGGGCCTGAGCTCCTCTGCGCGCCAGCTCAGTGCACCGCGGGCAGTCCAGGATATGCAGCAGGAGACCTGCATCGGCGACCGAGAGCGACCGCAAAAAACCCCGCAACACACCGACCTTCGGATGCTTCGCGACCCGCTTTCCGTTTTCCCGCAAGCAAATCCTCCTTTGCCATAACGCGGATCATTCTTCGGCATCGCCGGGCGTTTGTCAACGGGGAACTGCCATCTAGGCACAAGATCCCTGTTGCCGGACTGTCGCTGCGGATAAAACGTCAACATACAGTAAAAGGCTTGGCGCGAAGGAAACGCTTGTTTTCAGATTTCTGGGCGTACCACTGTGTCTGCTTTCGGGTATAAGTTACGAGCCCAGAGCACCGCGATCAACGCGGCGCCGCGGGCGCCGGCACCTCTTCCGGTTTCGGACGACCCGCGGCCAAGGAGGACACGTCATGTCCACATGGCGCAGATTGGTCCGTCGTGGAGCCCCCGTCCTGGTCCTGACCCTCGCCCTGGGCCTCGCCCTCCCCCATCCGGTCGAGGCCGGGGACTGGGACGTCGTCGGGAAGGTCTGGAGTTGGTTCGTCGAGCTGTGGTCGGCGGATGGGGAGCGGGGGGGTGGGCTGGACCCGAATGGGGCGACCAGAGAAGGAGATCGGACGCCCCGGACGGGACCACAGATGACGGAGCTCGCGGGATAGGGATGCAGTCCGAACGGACTCACAGGGAACGTGAGTCGCGGCTTGGGCTCGATCTGAACGGCTAATGGTCCGGGGCACGGGGGGCGGCCGCCTCGGCGGTCGCCGCCCTCCTTTTGGTTGCGTCCTTTCACGCCCAAAGTGTGAGAGAATCATTGAAACTTTCTGCCTTCCGGGAACCTAGAGGAGGGAGAGTCTATGGGTGAGCATCCCAGCTCTAGAGCGTTGGAGAGTTTCCTGCTAGGCCGGCTTAGCGCCCCTGAGGCAAGGGACGTTGTCTGTCACCTGCTCAGTGGGTGCGCACGCTGTCGGGATCTCATGGCCCCTCTGGCAAGAACCATGTTCCGGCCCGGCCGGGCGGGCAGTGCCACGACATCGGCCGAGCAGAACGCGATTACGAATGCGCCATTTCGGCCGCCTTCAGCTGTCCTTGGAGGCTCACCGGCGCTGGTGCACGAAAGGGCCGAAGCTGCGAGCAAGGTACGTTCGGCTTCTCTATGGGGCGTTCCACCGACGAGCCGGATTTCTGGACTCATGGCTCTATGCGAAGCGCTCCTGGAGCGGGCTTCTGGCCCTACGGCATCGGGATCCAAAGGCCATGGTCCATCTCGCCAAACTAGCGCCGAAGCAGCCCAGAGGCTCGATCCCCAGAAGTATGGCCCTGGCATGCCCCTGCGGACCTCAGGCCCGAGCTTGGGGGGAGTTGGCCAATGCGTATCGGGTTGCCGACCAATTCTGCTAGCAGATGACCGCGATCCAACGCGCTCTCGAGCTTCATCACGGAACGGTTCACGGGCTCACCGCTGCTGCGTGCCCGGCTTCGCCGAGCTTGCCGCCTCTCTCCTTCTGCGATCAGCGTCAGTTCCCAGCTGCCTTCCGGCTGCTCGATCTGGCTTTTAATCTCTTTCGGAAGCAGGGCAACTCCATGATGCTGGGCGGGCGCTGATCAAGAAAGCGACTGCACACTGGCTATACGGGGGACCCCGAAGAGGGCATACGCCTGCTTGCGCGCGGACTCCGGCTTATTCACCGTGACCGCGACCCAAGCTGACTTTCCATGTGCTACATAACCTGCTGCTGTTCCGGGTGGAATTGGGCGAGTACCGGACTGCCCGTCGTCAGCTCTGGGAGATGCGGCCGCTGTATAGGCACCATGCCGATCGGATCGCCTCCTCAAGCTGCGGGGCCTAGAGGGTCAGAATCTATGTCAGGCCTGGGAAAGCTCGAATATCGCCGAGACGGCCTTCAAGCAGGTTCGCGAGAACTTCGAGCGGGAAGGCCTTTCCTATGACGCTGCTTGATCTCCTTCGACTTGGCAGCCGTCTGGCTGATGCAAGGAAAAAAGGACCGAGTCCACCGTCTCGTAACCAGCATGTTGGAGACCTTCCGGACCCGCTACATCGCCAGGGAGGCGATCGCCGCTCTGCTCATGCTCCGAGAGGCGGTCAATCGCAACGAGGCGACCGTCGATCTCTTCAAGATCGTCGCGAGTCTGTTCCGGGAGCTGCGCGAAAACCGCAAAGCTCGCCACAATCTAGGCGAGGAAAGCTTGCTCCGCCCTTCTCCTACCCTCGCCAGCTCCTCCCTCAACGTCTTACGGACCAGATCCTCGATCTCGGCGCGGGTGAGAGGCGTCTCCTCAGCGGCGGGCTCCGAGGGCAGGGCGGCAGGCGCTTCGGTGGAAACGCCGAGCTGCTGGAGCCATCCCGTCTCTTTCGGCGGCGAGGCCTGGACGAAGAAGGAGAGCGGCTCGAGGCCCAGCTCCCGCGCCAGGAGGTAGACGTGCCGGACCTTCAGCTCGATCCGGCCCTTGAGCAAGCTGCCCAGATAGCCCTGCCCCAGCCCGAGCGTTCGCTCGATCTCACGCCGGGAACGGCGCGAGCGGTGGATCGCACCGTCGAGCAGGCCGAGGATCCGCGGGACTTCTTCCTGGTCCATGAAGGGGAAGTTTACGCCGGAGAGGTATTTTCTCCAATGTGGTGGCCCGAATCGCCCGAATCGGGAGGTCAGTTCGCGTATCCGAGGGCGCGCAGACGGCCCAGGGTCTCGGGATCGAGGGGCTCGCTCTTCTTCGGCTCGTCCTCGGATTTGCGGTTGCGCTCGATCCAGGAGAGGAGCCGCGAACGGAGCCAGGCCGCGGCGAGGTCCCCCTGGCCCGCCAGGTTGACCTTCTCCCCAGGATCTTTCTCCAGGTCATAGAGGTACTCGGGATCGCGCGAACGGCCGATGCCGTCCCCCTCCCCCAGCCGATGCCGACCCGCGGCGCCCAGACCACCTTCCAACGGCCGGCGCTGGCCGAATAGATCCCGCCCTTGACGCTGGAGGCCGCGGCGAGATGTGGCCGATCCGCGGCTTCCTCACGCGCTACGGCCGGCAGCGACCGGCCCGGGGTCGAGTGCCCCGCCGGCGGCCGCAGCCCGGAGAGCCCGATCAGGGTGGCGTGCAGGTCGAGCGTGTCGGTCGGCGCGTCGATCACGGCGGGACGCAGCCGCCCGGGAGCCCAGAGGAGCAGCGGGATGCGCAGCAGCTCCTCGTAGAGGGTGAAGCCATGGAGGATGCCTCCGTGGTCGAAATGCTCCTCGCCGTGGTCGGCGGTCAGGGCGATCAGGGTGTCGGCCGGCGGCACCAGGGCGGAGACCTGCCGCAGGAAGCCGTCCAGCTCGGCGTCGTTGTAGGCGAAGGAGCCGTTGTAGAGCCCGCGCAGCCGCCGCCGGTCCGCTTCGCTCGTCTGGCGGCGGGCACGTTTGACATCGTGGAGCGTGTTCGTGCTGCCGTCGATCGTCGAGGGGATGCCGCGCGTCCACTGCGACTGGAACGGCTCCGGCGGGTCGTAGGGGTTGTGCGGGTGGATGGTATGGATATAGAGGAAGGCCTTCTCGCCCGGACGCAGAGACCGCAGCCAGGCGAGGGCGGACCTGTGCGCCTGGGCCGCATTGTCGTTGTAGGGGCGCTGCTCGGTGATCGTGTAGGCGTCGATCTGGACTTCCGGGGCGGTGTGCTCGAAGCCGCGATCGGTCTTATAGGCCGGGCCGATGTAGACGTTCCCCGAGAAGAGGCCGGTGCGATAGCCGGCTTGCCGGATACATCTCGGCCAGGGTCGGACCGTCCTCGGGCTCCAGCTTCCAGCCGCCGTGGGAGACGAAGGTCCGGCCGGTGAAGAGCGCCTTGGTCGACGGCAGGGTATTGGGAGCGACGCTCCGG
This sequence comes from uncultured Holophagales bacterium, assembly GCA_963842525.1. Taxonomy (GTDB): domain Bacteria; phylum Acidobacteriota; class Thermoanaerobaculia; order Multivoradales; family UBA5704; genus UBA5704. The sequence goes on along the minus strand of CAWJGT010000001.1, from coordinate 239,643 downwards.
TGGCGGCGGAAGAGCGCTCCTTCGTGGGCGAGCCGGTCCCAGGTCGGCGAGATGCCCGGCGGCCCGCCCTGGATGCCGACGGTATCGGCGCGCAGGGCGTCCATGATGTAGACGATGACCAGGCGCGGCGGCGGGAAGGGGTCCGACGCGGGAGCCGGTGTTCGAGGGGGCGGGGGGCTCCCGCCCTGGAGGCCCAGCCCCTGCCAGCGGCCCGCCGGTCCCTTGCCGTACGCCTGGAGGCGGACGCGCACGAATCCACCGACGTCCTCGCCGAGGGGCAGGGCGAAGTCCCTCGTGCCACGCAGCCGGTTCCAGAGGCTGGGGGACCATGAGAAGCGGCGGATGGGCGATCCGTCCTCCCGCTCGAGGGTCAGGACGAAACGCTGGCCGGGCTCGGGCTCGGCCGGCGGGACGAAGGCGCCCACCAGGGTCTCTTCCCCGCCGCCGGTAAACACCGGCTGCACCAGGTCGACCAGCGAGTCTCCGGATTGGATCAGATCGGCGTCGCGGACGCGCACCCGTCCTTCGGGCAGCGACGGCCGGACCGCCGCGGCCACCACGCCGCGCGAGCCCTCCTCGAAGGAGAGCTCGACGAGTACCCGCCCCACCGGCAGCTCGTCCGGCAGCGGGATCTCGACCGGGTCGGTCAAGGGAAAGGCACCGAGGTTGCGGCCGGCGGCCTTGACGCGCACCTTGCGGTCCGGCGCCGCCTGGAGCAGGTCGAGCGCCAGGGTCCGCCGCCGTCCAGCTCCCGGGGCATCCAGGTGGACGATCTCCATCCGGGCGCCCTGGACGATGGGCGACAGGACCAGGGTCCCCTCATTGCGCCAGGGCCACCACCCGGTGAGGAAACGGTTCCCGCCCAGCGCCGGGGGGCTGGCGACGTCGCGGCGCTCGGTCAGGACGTCGGGCGCATGCTCGCCGTCCACCAGCAGCCGGACCGGGCCGGCCGTCTCCCTGCCGCCGCAGGCTCCAATGGAAAAGGCAAGTGCGAGGGTCGGGAGGAGGACGCGGGATCTCATGAGCCGCGGAATGTTACCTCACCCCGTTTGACACCCCCCACCCGATCGCTTTAGATTAGGCTGTGCACCCATCCGCTTCCCCGATCACCACCGCCTCCGGCGGCGCGGGTATCGTGGGAGCGATCCCGGCCCGCTACGGATCTTCTCGACTCCCCGGCAAGCCACTGCTGCCGATCGCCGGCCGGCCGATGATCGAGCACGTGTATGCACAGGTGGCCCAGGCGCGCGGGCTCGACCGGGTCGTGGTGCTGACGGACGACGAGCGGATCGCCCGCGCCGTCGAGGCCTTCGGCGGCAACTGGGAGATGACCCCGGCCGACTGCGCCAGCGGCACCGACCGCATCGCCTGGGCGGCCCGGCATTGGCGCGCGGCAGCGGTGATCAACATCCAGGGGGATGAGCCGCTGATCGACCCGGAGGCGATTTCGCGGATCGCCCGCCATCTCGCGGAGCACCCCGAGGACCCGGTGGTGACCCTGGCCGCCGACGCGCAGGACGACGAGGCGGGCAATCCGAACGCGGTCAAGGTGGTGCTGAGCCTGGCGGGGTACGCCCTGTATTTCAGCCGCTCGCCCCTCCCGTATCCGCGGCAGGAAGGGGGCGCCCGGCCGCTCAAGCACCTGGGCATCTACGGCTATCAGCGCGCGGCGCTGCTGCGCCTCGCCGAGCTGACGCCGACGCCGCTGGAGCGCAGCGAGTCGCTGGAGCAGCTCCGGGCGCTGGAGCACGGCATCCCGATCCGTGTGCTGCTGGCGGAGAGGTCCTCGCCGGGAGTGGATACGCGGGAAGATCTGGAGCGTGTCGAGCGATTATTGAGAGGATTGCGGGGAGGGTTGCGAGGGTCCGAGACCTGAGACGACGGAAGGAGACGAACACCCATGGCGACCAAGTACATCTTCATCACCGGCGGCGTCGTGTCCTCCCTCGGCAAGGGGGTGGCAGCCGCCTCTGTCGGGGCAATCCTGGAGTCGCGCGGCTTCTCGGTCACCCTGATGAAATTCGACCCCTACATCAACGTCGACCCGGGGACCATGTCGCCCTACCAGCACGGCGAGGTCTTCGTCACCGACGACGGCGCCGAGACCGACCTCGACCTCGGCCACTACGAGCGTTTCACCCACACCTCGACCAGCAAGCGGCACAACTACACCACGGGCAGGATCTACGAGTCGGTCATCCACAAGGAGCGGCGGGGCGACTACCTGGGCAAGACCGTCCAGGTCATCCCCCACATCACCGACGAGATCAAGGAGGCCATGCGCCGGGTGGCCGACGGCCACGACGTGGTCATCGTCGAGATCGGCGGCACGGTCGGCGACATCGAGTCGCTGCCCTTCCTGGAGGCGATCCGCCAGTTCCGCCAGGAGCTCGGGCGCGGCAACGCGGTCAACATCCACCTGACGCTCGTCCCCTACATCGCGGCGGCCGACGAGCTGAAGACCAAGCCGACCCAGCACTCGGTCCGCGAGCTGCGCGAGATCGGCATCTCGGCCGACATCGTCCTCTGCCGGGTCGACCGTGCCCTGCCCGAGGACATGAAGAAGAAGATCGCCCTGTTCTGCAACGTCGACCCCCGGCAGGTGATCGCAGCGCGCGATGTCTCGACCATCTACGAGGTGCCCCTCATGTTCTGCCGCGAGGGGTTGGACGATATCGTCCTCGAGCTGCTGAGCCTGCCGCACTACGACCGCGACATGTCGCGCTGGGAGAGCCTGGTGTCGCGGGTCAAGAATCCGCACCACCGGGTGCGGGTGGGGATCGTCGGCAAGTACGTCGAGCTTCCCGACTCCTACAAGAGCCTGAACGAGGCGCTGTTCCACGGCGGCATCGCCAACGACGCCCACGTCGAGCTGGTCTACATCGACGCCGAGCAGCTCGAGAGCGCGAGCTGGCCGCGCGAGATCTTCGAGGTCGATTCCCTGCTCGTGCCCATCGGCTTCGGCCAGCGCGGCACCGAGGGGAAGATCCGCGCCATCCGCTACGCCCGCGAGCACCGCGTGCCGTTCTTCGGCATCTGCCTGGGGATGCAGTGCATGGTCATCGAGTACGCCCGGAACGTCTGCGGCATCAAGGACGCCACCTCGTCCGAGTTCGAGCCGGAGACCGAGCACGCGGTCATCTACAAGCTGCGCGACCTGCTCGGCGTCGAGGAGATGGGCGGGACGATGCGGCTGGGCGCCTACCCCTGCCACCTCCAGGAGGGGACGCTCGCCCGCCGGATCTACGGCACGCCCGACGTCAGCGAGCGGCACCGCCACCGCTACGAGGTCAACCAGAAGTACCTGCCGGCGCTCAAGGAGCACGGCCTGATGGTCGCGGGACTCTCGCCGGACGGCAAGTTCGTCGAGATGGTGGAGCTGCCGGACCATCCGTGGTTCCTCGGCTGCCAGTTCCACCCCGAGTACAAGTCGAAGCCGACCGAGCCGCACCCGCTCTTCGTCTCCTACATCGCCGCGGCGCTGGAGCACAAGCAACGCCGGCAGCGCGGCGAGGCCGAGATCGCCGAGATCACCGCCCGCGAACGGACGATGTCCGAAGGCCCGGCGGCGACCGTGGCGAGCGAGCGGGCACCGGAGGTTCCCTCCGAGGTCGAGGTCCAGGGCTGACGATGGCGGTCCGTCCCGTCGAGCTGGCCCCCGGGATCGTCCTCGGGGGGGACGCGCTGCCGGTGATCGCCGGCCCCTGCGTCGTGGAGAGCGAGGAGCGGACCCTGGAGGCCGCGCACGTCCTGGCCGCCCTGGCCGACCGGCTGGGGATCGGCCTGATCTTCAAGGCGTCCTTCGACAAGGCCAACCGCAGCTCGATCGGCAGCTTCCGCGGCCTGGGCCTCACGGAGGGGCTGCGGATCCTCAAGCTGGCCCGCGAAGAGACCGGACTGCCGGTCCTGACCGACGTCCACCAGCCGCACCAGTGCGCTCCGGCAGCCGAGGTCTGCGACGTCCTCCAGATCCCCGCCTTCCTCTGCCGCCAGACCGACCTGGTCGTGGCCGCCGCCGCGACCGGCCGCGCCGTGAACATCAAGAAGGGCCAGTTCATGGCGCCGGACGACATGCGCAAGGTGGTGGACAAGGCCCGCAGCGCCGGCAATGACCGGGTGACCGTGACCGAAAGAGGTGTCTCCTTCGGCTACCACAACCTGGTGGTGGACATGCGGAGCTTTGCCATCCTCCACGACGAGGGCATCCCGGTCATTTACGACGTGACCCATTCGCTGCAGCTCCCCGGAGGCGGCGAGGAGAGCGGCGGCAACCGCCGCTTCGCCGAGCCGCTCGCCCGCGCCGCCGTGGCCGCCGGCGCCGACGGCGTCTTCCTGGAGGTCCACCCCGAGCCGGACAGGGCACTCTCCGACCGCGCCGTCCAGCTCCCGCCCGAGCGGGCGGAGGAGCTGCTCAAATCGCTGGTGAAGCTGAGGAAGGTCGTGGTGGAGGCTGCGGCATGAGACCTCACCCCCTGTCCCCCTCTCCCATCTCCCTTCCACCCCCCGCCGGGAGAGGGGGAACGCATCCGGAGCCGTTCCGCGAGATCGCCACAAGGGCATCAACAACGTCCCCCCTCTCCCGGGGATGGGAGGGTGGGAGATGGGAGAGGGGGACAGGGGGTGAGGTTCTTCGGGAGGGCGGCCGATGAGCCTCGCCGAAAAGCCCGCTGCCGTCAGGACCTCCCGCGAGGTCGCCGTCGAGGTCCTGCGCACCGAGGCCGCGGCGATCGAGGGCCTTGTCGACCAGCTCGACGAGCGGTTCGACCAGGCGGTCGAGCTGCTGCGTGCCTGCCCCGGCCGGGTGGTCTGCACCGGCATGGGCAAGAGCGGCCTCGTGATGAAGAAAATCGCGGCGACCCTGGCCTCGACAGGCACGCCGTCCTTCTTCCTCCATCCGGCCGAAGCGGTCCATGGCGACCTGGGGATGATCGTCCCCGGCGACGCGGTGCTCGCCGCCTCCTACTCGGGTACGAACGAGGAGCTGCTGCGGCTGGTCGAGACCCTGAAGCGCCTCGGGGTGCCGCTGGTGGCCATGACCGGCAATGCGGCGAGCCCGCTCGCCCGGATCGCCGACATCCATCTACCTGCTGCCATCGACCGCGAGGCCTGCCCGCTGAACCTGGCCCCGACCGCCTCGACCACCGCCACCCTGGCTCTCGGAGACGCGCTGGCCATGGCCCTCCTGGAAGCGCGCGGCTTCACCCGCGAGGACTTCGCGCGCCTCCACCCCGCCGGCCGGCTCGGCAGGCGCCTGCTCCGGGTCCACCAGCTCATGCACGCGGGCGACGCCCTGCCGCAGGTGACGGCCGAGACCCCGATGCGCGACGCCATCTACGAGATGTCGAGGAAGAAACTGGGGATCACCGCGGTGGTCGACGCCGAAGGGCGGCTCCTCGGCTGCATCTCGGACGGCGACCTGCGGCGCGCGCTCGAAACCGACGACGGGCTCCTGCGCCACACGGCGGCTGAGCACATGCACCGCAGCCCGCGGACCATCCCGGGCGACGAGCTTGCCGCCGCCGCTCTCCAGAAGATGGAGGAGCACCGCATCACCTCGCTCTTCGTCTGTGATCCGGAGGGGCGGCTCGAAGGGGTCGTCCACCTGCACGACCTGTGGCGGCTGGAGCTGTTTTGAGAGGCGGCGTGATCCTCACCGATGCAACCCTGGCGGAGCGCGCCCGGGCCCTCGAATGGCTGCTCTTCGACGTGGACGGCGTCTTCACGGACGGCCGCCTCGTCTACGGCTCTGCAGGCGAAGAGCTGAAGGTCTTCCACGTACGCGACGGCCTGGGGCTCAAGCTGGCGCAGAAGGCGGGGCTCAAGGTGGGCATCCTCTCCGGCCGCATCAGCGAGGCCCTGCGCGTCCGCGCCGGCGAGATCGGGATGAACGCCCTGCTCATGGACCGCTCCGACAAGGAGCCGGCCTTCGACGAATTCCTGGCGTCGCACGGCACGGCCGCCGAGCGGGTCGCCTACCTGGGCGATGACCTGCTGGATATCCCGGTCCTCTGCCGCTGCGGCCTCTCCTTCGCCCCGGCCGACGCCGTCGCCGAGGTGCGGGGGCGGGTCGACCGGGTCCTGCTGCGCAAGGGAGGGGATGGCGTGGTGCGCGAGATGTGCGAGGTCGTGCTGCACGCGCGCGGGCAGTGGGAGGAGCTGATCGCGCGCTACCTGGGATCCGATGCCGGCACCACGTGAAGAATCCGGCATCCGGCTGATCCGGTCCTCCTCGGCGCCCGGGACCGCGTCCGGAGCGGGCAGATCCCGGCGCCGCCGCGCTCTGAGCGGTCTGCGGTCCGCCTTGCTGCCGGTGGCCGTCCGCGGCCTCGCTCTCTGGTTCGGCCTCCTGCCGCGGCGGGCTGCCCTGGCCTACGGCCGGACCCTTGGCCGGCTCGCCTGGCGCTTCTCCAGCCGTGACCGCCGCCGGTCCCTGGACCACCTCGCCCTCGCGCTGCCCGAGGTGCCCGAGCCGGAGCGCCGGCGCATCGGCCGGGCCGCCTTCCTCCAGGCGGGGATGAACCTTGCCGAGCTCCTCCATTTCCTGAAGCGGGACCGCGAGGAGATCCTGCGGCACCTCGCGGTCCAAGGCCGCGAAGAGCTGGAGGCTGCGCGCGCCGCCGGCCGGCCGGTCCTGATCCTCACCGGCCACTGCGGCAACTGGGAGCTGATCGGCACGGTCCTGGCGGACAGCGGCTTCCCGCCGGCCGCGGTGGCCCGGCCCCTGGACGACCAGGCCGTCCAGAAGATCCTGGTGGACCTCCGGGCCCACTTCGGCACGACCACCATCGCGCGAGGCACCCCGGGAGCGGCCCGCCAGCTCCTCGGCACCCTGCGCAGCGGCGGCGCCCTCGCCATGCTCATCGACCAGGACACCAAGGTCGACGGCGTCTGGGTCCCCTTTTTCGGCCGTCCCGCCTTCACCCCCGTGGGAGCCGCCGAGATCGCTCTCCGCCAGAAAGCGCGGGTGATCCCCTCCTTCATCGAGCGCCTCCCGGACGGCGACCACCTCGTCACCTTCCACCCCGCCCTCGACCTCCCCGACGACCCGCGGGAGGCCACGGCCGTCATGACCGCCGCCATCGAGCAGCAGATCCGCCGCCGCCCCGAGCAGTGGGTCTGGTGGCACAAGCGGTGGCGGCGCCAACCGGCGGAGCCCGCCTGATCCGGGCTGTGCTACATTGGTTCTATGGCATCGGAACCGAAGCAGCGGGTTACCGTCGAGGAGCACTGGGTGCGCCAGAAGGACGGCTGGCTGTTGACCGAGACGGACCGGATCGAGGATTCCGTCGAGCTCCCCCTCGATCGGCTGCAGGCTGGCTCTGCGCGACGTCTACGACCGGGTGTTCTAAACTCCCGGGCCGTGATTCGCCGTTTCCTCCCGCTCCTCGCCCTCCTCCTGCTCACCGCCTGCCGGCGGGAGCCGGCTGTGCCTCCGGAGCTGCCGTGGGAGCGGTTCGACCTGTGGCAGGCCAAGCCGAAGGTCGAGGCCATGCCGATCGACAACAAGTGGCTGCGGGTGTCGATCCAGCGGATCTCGTTCCTCGGCGCCGAGGAGGTGCGGGACATGCGCCTGGTCGCGCCCCAGCAGCTCATCGCCTTCCCGCGGCGCACGGCCGGGCAGGTCCGGGCCCTGGAGCAGGTGGCCGGCTCCCGCCTCGTCTGGCACCTCAAGGTCGGCCCGGAGGCCTACTTCTCATTCATCCCCCTGGGCGCCGAGAAACCGTGTCCCTGCACCTACCGGGTCGAGCTGCGCGAGGCGCCGGGCAAGGTCGTCGGGGTCCAGGAGGCCCCGGTCGCGCCGATGGGACCGATCGCTCCCGCCGCGATCGAGGTTGATCTCTCGGCATTTGCCGGCCGTGAGATCGACCTCATCCTCGAGCTCCGGGCGCCGCCCGAGGTGATCGCTCGCGGCCTGCCGTTCCCTTCGGCTCTCTGGGGAAGCCCCGCGGTCTACCAGCGCGGCACGGCGCCGGCGAAGCCCCCCGCGAGCCCGGGCCGGCCCAACATCCTCCTGATCGGGATCGATACTCTGCGCGCCGACCACGTGGGCGCCTGGGGCCGCAAGCCCAGCCTCACCCCGGCCATGGACCGCCTGGCGGAGCAGAGCGACGTCTGGCTCGACGCCTACAGCGTCTTCAACGTCACCAACCCGAGCTTCGCCTCGATCCTCACCGGCCTCTACGGCAAGAACCATGGCGTCTACGACCTGCGCACGCCCCTGCCGCGGAGCCAGACGACCCTCCCCGAGATCCTGAAGGGGGCCGGCTACGAGACCCTGGCCCTCATCTCCGCCGCCCACCTGGGAGACCACAACTCGGGGCTCGGCCAGGGCTTCGACGAGGTCACCCGCGCCACCGAGCACTTCTCGGGCGAGATCGCGGTCGACATGACCCTCGACTGGCTCTCGGGCCGTGATGTCGCCGAGAAGCGCCCGTTCTTCGCCTGGATCCACCTCTTCGACCCGCACACGCCCCACACCCCGCCGGAGCCTTTCTCCCTGGGCTTTCGCCCGGCCGCGCCCGCCGGCCTCGGCCCGGTGCGGAAGTGGGCCCCGTTCCGGCCCACCGGACCGCGGTACTTCGACGAGCCAGTCCTGGGCGGGAACCGCGACCTCTACGCCGGCGAGGTCGCCTACCTCGACCGCCAGGTGGGCCGCCTCCTCGGGTTCCTGGAGAGCCGGGGCCTGCTGGAAAACACCGTCGTCGCCGTGGTGGCGGACCATGGCGAGGGCCTCGGCGAGCACGGTGTCCGCTACCGTCACGTCGGGCTCCACGACACGACCACCCACGTGCCCCTGATGATCCGCTGGCCGGGCAGCGAGCGGCAGGGGCAGCGCATCCACGGCCTGGTCGAGACCCTCGACCTCTTCCCCACCCTCGTCAAGGCGGCCGGCCTCGAAGTGCCGTCGCAGAACGGCAAGGACCTGCGCGAGCTGACCGGCGAGGGGAAGCACGGGCGGCGCGCCATCTTCGCCGAGCATGCCGGCCGGCTCGGCCTGATGGTCCGCACCCCGGACCACAAGTACATCCTCAGCCAGGGAAACACCAAGTTCTTCGCCGACGGCGCCTACCTCTACGACCTGAAGGCCGATCCGGGCGAGACCCGCAACCTCGCCGGCCAGGGCCTCCCGGCCGAGGCTCAGCTCTCCGACCTTCTCCGCCGCTGGCTCGCCGACCGCCAAAGCCGGCCGCAGCCCAAGGCCCGGGAGCAGACCGACGAGGAGAGGGCGCGCCTCAAGGCTCTGGGGTACGGTTAGCCTTCGGCGCCACCATGTAGGCTGCGGCAATGCCCAGCAGATAGAGCCCCAGTGCGGGGATGGCGAAGACGCACATGTTGACCACGTCCGGGGTGGGCGTGATGATCGCGGAGACGACGAAGATGACGAGGACCGCCCAGCGGAAGTGGCGCAGCAGGAAACGCGGAGTCACCACGCCGAGCCCCGCGAGCACCAGGATCACGACCGGCAGCTCGAACATCAGCCCCATGCCGAGGATCATCGTCAGCAGGAAGCTGTAGTAGCGCTCGATCGTGAGCATCAGCTCGAATCTCTCCCCCATCGACAGCAGGAAGTCCGCGGCCCGCGGGAACGCCACGTAGTAGGCGAAGGCCCCGCCGCCCAGGAAAAACAGCGAGCCGAAGAGCAGGAAGGGGATCAGGAAGAAGCGCTCGCGCTTGTAGAGGCCCGGGGCCACGAACTGCCAGAGCTGGTAGAGGACGAACGGCGCGGCAAGGAACAGCGCCGCCAGCGTCGACACCTTGAAGTAGAGGATGAAAGGGTCGGTCAGCCCGGTGAAGACCAGCTTCTCGTCCGGCCTCAGCTCCTTGATAGGCCTCTCGAGGAAGGCGAAGATCTGCTGGTGGAAGTACCAGCAGGGGCCGAACGCCACGACCAGACTGAGGAGCGCCCAGAAAATGCGCTTGCGCAGCTCCTCCAGATGCTCGAGGAGCGACATGCGGGACAGCTCCTCCTCGGTCGGCGGGGCCGGGATGCGCGCGGGCTGATGTGCCATCAGGGGCTAGGGGCGGCCAGAGTGCGGCTACTGGGGCTCGACCGGCTCGTTCACAGGGGGCTGCTCCTGCGGTGACTCGAGAACCGGCACGGCGTGTGCCATGGGAGCGGCCGGAGCAGCCGTCCGCGGGTTGACCAGGGAGTCCAGCAGCCGGTTCGGGCGGAGCGACGGCGGCACGACCGGCTCGTCGAGCGCCAGCTCGGTATTGAGCGTCCGCTGCAGATCGTTCGACGCCTTGCGGAACTCGGATAGTCCCCGGCCGACGGTACGGCCCAGCTCGGGCAGCCGCTTCGGGCCGAAGATGAGCAGCGCCAGCACGAAGATGAAGATGAGCTCAGGTACGCCGAGGCCGAACATCGCGGGTCTCCCTGCCGATCATCGAGCCGCCACCCCTCAAAGTCAAGGACCGGCCCCGGGGATGCTACACTCTTAGAGCTATGAGACGTTCCTGGCGCATCACCGCAATCGCTCTGTTCACCCTGTCCCTGGTCGTGGGCGGCCTGGTGGGCGACCGCCTCCTCGCCCTGACCAACGAGACGCGCGACTCCCTCCGGCTCTACACCGAGCTGCTCAACGTGGCGCACGAGAAGTACGGCGCCGAGGTGAGCTACCGCGACCTCGTCTACTCCTCGATCAACGGCATGATCCGGGCGCTCGACCCGCACACCAACTTCCTCCCGCCCGAGGCCTACGAGGGGATGCGGGAGAAGCAGCAGACCAGCTTCTACGGTCTGGGCATCCTCGTCGGGGTGCGCAACGGGCAGCTCACGGTGATCTCGCCCCTCGAAGGGACTCCGGCCTCGCGCATGGGGATCCAGGCGGGCGACGTGATCAGCACGATCGAGGGCGAGCCCACGGACTCCATGTCCCTCGACGAGGCGGTGCAGAAGCTCAAGGGGCCCAAAGGCACGCAGGTGAAGATCTCCATCGTGCGCCGCGGCCTCCCGGAGCCGCTCGCCATGTCGGTCACCCGGGCCGAGATCCCGCAGACCACGGTGCGCCAGTCCTACATGCTCACTCCGACCACGGGCTACCTCCAGGTAACCGAGTTCTCCCGCGGCACCGGCCGCGAGGTGGCCGAGGCGATCGACAAGCTCAAGGCACAGGGCATGAAGCAGCTCCTGGTCGACGTCCGCAACAACGGCGGCGGCCTGCTCGACCAGGCGATCGAGGTGGCCGACCAGTTCCTGCCCGAGGACAGCACGATCGTCGAGACCAAGGGCCGGACGCGCGACTCCTACCAGTCCTACAAGGCGAGCGGCAAGTATCCGGCCCTCGACGTGCCCGTGGTGGTGCTGATCAACGAGGGGACCGCTTCGGCGGCTGAGATCCTCTCGGGCGCGATCCAGGACCACGACCGCGGCCTCGTGGTCGGCACCCCGAGCTGGGGCAAGGGGCTGGTCCAGACCGTCTACAACCTCTCCTACGGCGCGGGCCTGGCTCTCACCACGGCCAAGTACTACACGCCGTCGGGCCGGCTGATCCAGCGCGACTACAGCTCCTACTTCGACTACTACACCCACGCCGACGCCGGCTCCCCCGAGATGCTCGGCAAAGAGGTGACGCCCGACGAGATCTTCCGCACCGACCTGGGCCGCAAGGTCTACGGCGGCGGCGGCATCACCCCGGACGTGGTGGTCAAGGACGAGGAGCTCTCGCCCTTCTCACAGTTCCTGCTGGCGCGCAACGCCTACCTGAGCTTCGGCATCGACTACATGGGCCGCAACAAGGCGCGCATCAAATCGGCCGACTGGAAGCCCGGCCCGGAAGTGGTGGACCAGTTCAAGGACTGGCTGGTCAAGGAGAAGCTCGCGACGCAGCAGGAGGTCGACGAGGCCTTCGCCAAGGAAGAGGTCCGCGACTACGTCGAGCTCCAGACCCGGGCGGAGATCCTGAACGGCCTCTTCGGCCAGGAAGCCCGGCACCGCGTGCTCGCCGGGGGCGATCCGCAGATCCAGTCCGCCCTCAACCTCTTCGAGCGCGCCGCCACGATGCTCGCCCAGCGTCGCGAGATCAACATCGCCAACCCGCGCATCCAGCGCGGCGAGGAGAGCCCGAAGGGGAAGCTGTAGACGCTGCCCTGCCTGCGGGTGGGGCTCGAACGGCTGAAAGGGCGGGGAAACCCGCCCTTTTCGTTTCCGCAGGCACCCTGAACATTCAAGGCGGAACGCCAGATTTCAACAACTTTGCCGAGTTATGACAGATTTGGGTACGGTTTTTCGTCTTTTTAAGGGGTAGACACGGAGGCGTGCGCGCCGAGGGACGGCAGCCCCGTCCTCCGGGAGACGCCGCGTCATGCATGACCGGATCTTCAAGGGCCTGTTCAGGGCCTTTCTACCCGACCTCCTGCGCCTGGTCGTCCCCCAGATCGCAGAGAAGCTCAACCTCTCCAGGGCGGTCTTCCTGGACAAGGAGTTCTTCACGGACTGGCGGAAGGGGACCCGCCGCGAGCTCGATCTCCTCGCGAAAGTGCCTCTGCGGAAGAGACGGCGCGAGCACCTGTTCGTGCACGTGGAGATCGAGGCCCGCGCGACCGATGGGATGGGAAAGCGGCTCAGGGACTACCGGGGACAGATTCAGGCTCGCCACAACTGCCGGATCCTCTCCATCGTGGTCTACGTCCAGCGAGGCAAGCCCGGCATCCACCGGGAGGCCCTGGAAGACGATGTCCTCGGAGCGGACCTCGAAGCCTTTCGCTACGTCAGCTTCGGCCTCGCCGGCTGCAACGCCACGGAGTTCCTCGTCCGGCCGGAGCCTCTGGCCTGGGCCCTGGCGGCCCTGATGGACCCCGGCTCCCAAAGCCGCGCCGAGCACAAGCTGGCCTGCCTGCGGAAGATCGCCTCCGCCGGGCTGAACGACGTCCAGCGACTTCTTCTGGTCGACTGTGTCGAATACTATATACAATTGACACCTGAGGAGGCCCGGGAGTTCCAGGCTCTGGGCCACCTCGACGAGAACCGGGAGGTCCAAACCATGGCGATGACCTGGTCAGAGCGGATGATCGCGCAGGGACGTAAAGAGGGGCGGCGCGAGGGGATGGCAGAGGGTCGGGAGCAGGGGGCGAGGACACTCTTCCTCGATCTCCTCGGCGAGCGTTTCGGAGCCTTACCCGACCGGGTCCGCCGGCAGGTCGAGGAGATCGATTCCTTAGACCGCTTGAGCTTCCTGGCGAAAAGGGCGCTGACAGCCCGGTCTCTTGAGGAGATCGGGCTCGGGTAGCGCTCCTGTGGCGGAAGTCCGGCCAGGCAACGAGGCAGATCTGGTCTTTCTTGAAGAGATGCTCTTCGAGGCATTCTTCTGGAGTCCTGATACACCACGTCCTTCGCTCGAGGCGTTTCGGGAAGAACCAGAAGCCCGAAAGTTTCTCGGGGGCTGGGGGCGGCCGGGCGATCGCGCTGTCGTTGCTGAGGAGAAAGGTGCACGGCTGGGAGCCGCCTGGTTCCGGCTCTGGACGCCTCAGCTCCATTCCTACGGTTTCGTAGACGCCAGCACGCCGGAAGCTCGGGGTCGCAGTGCATCCTGCCCATCGCTCCCGGGGACTTGGACGCCTTCTCGTTCGGGCGCTCATTGCCGTGGCTCGCGAAGACGGTTTCCCTGCGCTCAGCTTGAGCGTGAGTCCGTCCAATTTCGCGAGGCATCTCTACGAGTCAGAGAGCTTCCGCAAGGTTGGAGAGTCCGGCACGTCTTGGACACTCCTGCTTCCATTGGACCTTCGCTCTTGAGAAGTGCGCAAGCTAATACGAGCGACACCCTCCCGCAATGTGCTACAAAGTGCTACATGTTGGAGGATTGGAAGATGAAAGCCCAACAAGTGGGCGTCCGCGAGCTGCGTCAGAACCGCAGTCATTACCTGAGACGGGTGACCGAGGGAGAACGCTTCGAGGTGACCGAGCGGAACGAGCCTGTCGCCATCCTGGCGCCGCTGCCGGGGCAAAGCTCGGCGGTGGAGCGGCTGATCGCCGCCGGTCGCGTCGTGCCGGCCCGGCTCGATCTCACGGAGCTTGGACCGCCGGCGGATCGGCCCCACGAGATCACGATTTCGGAGGCGCTTACGGAACAGCGCCAGGAGGACTGAGGTGGGTGGCGAGCTGCTCTATCTGGACTCCTCGGCTCTGGTCAAGCTGGTGCTACCCGAAGCGGAGAACAATGCACTGATGGAGAGCCTCGCGGCATGGCCCTCACGCGTCACCATTGAGCTTGCCAATGTCGAGGTGTTGCGCGCCGTGCGGCTGCGACCGTCTGCGGGCTGGAAGTGATGGCACCTGGCCCGGCACGCGCTCCAGTGTGAGCGGACACTGGGTTTGCGGAGCGTACGCTGAGCCAGTGCCCCGGGACATTGCTCCAGTGTGAGCTGACGCCGGTTTTGCGGAGCGTACGCTTGGCCAATGTACCGGGACATTGCTCCAGTGTGAGCTGACACTGGGTTTGCGGAGCGCACACTGGGCCAGTGTCCCGGGGCATTGCTCCAGTGTGAGCTGACGCTGGGTTTGCGGAGCGTACGCTGAGCCAATGTCCCGGGACATTGCTCCAGTGTGAGCTGACACTGGGTTTGCGGAGCGTACACTGGGCCAGCGTCCCGGGGCATTGCTCCAGTGTGAGCTGACACTGGGTTTGCGGAGCGTACGCTGGGCCAGTGTCCCGGGACATCGCTCCAGTGTGAGCTGACACTGGGTTTGCGGAGCGTACACTGGGCCAGCGTCCCGGGGCATTGCTCCAGTGTGAGCTGACACTGGGTTTGCGGAGCGTACGCTGGGCCAGTGTCCCGGGACATCGCTCCAGTGTGAGCTGACACTGGTTCTGCGGAGCATGGCGCCTCTTCAAGAAGCCGGCAGACAGCAGCGGAAGCCGATGTACCCGATCCGAGTCGAGGTTCTGGCCCAGCTTCGGTATGCTGGCTCAAGAAGCGATGTCGACCCAAGCCAGGAGCCCCCGCGCAAGGCACGAAAAAGGGGATCACCAGACGCGCTTACCGGGTTCAACACTCCATCGCGTTCGCGGTAGGCCACGGGATTCCAAACATCCTCGCACCACTCCCAGACATTACCTGCCTGGTCCAGCGTTCCAAAGGGTCCTGCCCCATCCGGATACGCTCCGACAGGCATCGTCCGGCCTTCCCGGGTGTTGAAATTGGCGTGCTCCGGGCTCGGCTCCGTGTTTCCCCAGGGGTAGCGCCGCCGGTCTCTCCCCCGGGCCGCAGCCTCCCACTGAGCCTCGGTAGGTAGCTGGAGCCCCGCCCAAGCGCAATAGGCCTTTGCCTCTTCCCAACTCACACCGACGACAGGCTGTCGGAGCTGGTTGTAGCGCCGGTCCGTCCAATGCGCGGGTTGGCGAGCCTCGGGGTTTTCCTTGAGGAAGCGTCCGTACTGTTCGTGGGTGACCGGATGTCTCGCCATCCAGAACGGGCTCAGCAGCACACGATGGACGGGTTTCTCAGCAGGTGAAATGTCTATGGCTCCCAGCGCGTACACTCCGCCTGGCACATAGACCAGTATCGACCCGTCCTTTTCGTTCACCCTCTCTTCTCCCGGCTGGGGCTGGCGGGCTCGCTTCTTCCGACCCGGCCGGTCGCCGGAAAACCCATCGCGAAGCTTCCGGCACAGCTCAGTGACCGAGTTGGGGCGCTCCTCAGGCTCCCAGGCGATCCCATGGCAGAGCGCCTCCCGTACCCCCGGTGGGCAGGAAATCCTTTCCAGGAAGATCTCCGGCCGGCGCCAGACGTCCGCAGGAAGATCGCGACCGTAGTACCCAAACACCGCCGTCATGGCAAGCGAATAGACGTCCGCCGCGATGCCTGCGTCCTTGGCGTTGCTCAGCACCTCAGGAGCCGTATAAAGAAAGGTGCCCAGAAGGCCCTGGGTCTGCGTCCCTCCGGTCGTATCGAAGGCACGGACCAGGTCGAAGTCCGTGAGCTTGGGGACATGCCCGTTCAACAGGACGTTGGCGGGTTTTACGTCCCGATGGATGACGCCCTGATCGTGCGCGAAGCTCAGGGCCCTTCCCACGGCAAGGATCAGGGGCAGGATCTCGCCCCGCCGCAGATGGCCTTCGAGCACTGCCTGGCGGAGATCTCCGCCGTCTACATGCTCCATGACGAAAAAGTGGTTGCCCGCGTCCTCCAGGTGGCTTTCGAGCACACGCACGATCCCATGGTGGTGAAGCTCGGCCATCTTCCGGGCACCCCGAAAGAAACGCTCTCGCCGCGTACGGTCTTCGGCATGGAGACCGTGGAGCACCTTGACCGCGACCAATTCATGACGCTGCCGATCGTAGGCCTTCCATACGATGGCAAAACCGCCGCGGCCCAGCGGCTCGAGGAGCTTGAAGCGACCTTCAGCCAGGAAATCTCCGGCCTGAAGCCTTCCGCTGTCCCGGATCTCCCGCCTGAGGCGCAGGATCTCTTCACGGACGGTGCTCGTCTCACCACCTGCGACGGTCTGCTCCTCGAGACGCCGGTAGGCCTTCTCCAGGTTCTCGGCCAGGGCTCTCATCTGTTCGTTCTCGTATCGCGGGTCGGGAATCAGCGTGAACCGCTCCGCACGACGTTCCCGGGCGGGCAGAGGGACACGAGCCCCCAGAGGTGGCGCAGGGGTTTCGGCCTGACCGCTCAGTCGACGGTAGAGTTGCCAGTAGCCTCCGTCGCCTCCCACCTCGTAGCGGGTCACTCCGCGCAGGAGATCCGGGATGTGCTCCGAAACAGCACCGGGAAAGACAACAGGAACGAATTTCGTATTGCGGGCCGACGCGTCATGAAGCTCCTGCGTGACGAGGTATCCTTCCCAGACGGAGCCAAGCCCACGGCCTCCATTTTCGATGCCACGAAAGCGACGCTCGTAGGTCTCCGTGCAGATGACGAGGACGAAGTCCGCTTCCCGGACCTGTCTCGCGCACCACCGAGGCCATCCCTCCGCGGGCGAGGTCTCGTACTGGTCGATCCAGGAATCGACTCCGTGCGAACGCAGACGGTCGGAGAGCGCCAGCGCACGATCCATCTGTTCCGGGGAATCGTGGCTGTAGCTGATGAAGACCTTGGGAGGGCGTGATGCCGGAGAGCTCGCCATCGCGACCGAAGGAGTTCAGTAGCCTCGATTATACCGACGCTGCTCCCAAAGACGGTAAAGAAAGAGGCGGCAAAGAAACTACGGAATGACCTCGACTCCGATTGCGTAAATCACGATCTCTCGTCCTCGCGCATCTCAAGGACCGTGTTGCCCGGATGGACCGGCACGCCGAGGCCTTCGCGGAAGGAGGCCATGTTTGGAAATTTTTGACGCGCCTCTCGATCAGACGCTCCCTCGACAGGTGCATCCTCGAGAACAATGACGGCTCGGTGCCGTCCCTTGGGTACGGACCCCGGCGCCTTGGCCATGATCGTGCCGTCCTCTGTCACCGTGGCGATGGTCTCAATGGTCAGCATGGGTGTCCTCCCCGCCACAGCCTACACGATCCGCAGCCGCCCCTACTCCTCCACCCCCAGCCGCGCCCCGTCGATCTCTTCGAAGTAGTCGGGCTTGACGAGGACCTCGCGGGGCTTGCTGCCCTGAGCGGGACCGAGGAGGCCGTCGCGCTCCATCATGTCGATGAGGCGGGCGGCGCGGGAGAAGCCGACGCGCATGCGGCGCTGGAGGAAACTCGCCGAGGCCTGGCGCTCGGCCACGACCAGATGGGCCGCCTCGTCGTAGAGCTCGTCGTCGTTGTCGCCGTCGCCGCTCGCGCTGCTGCCTTCGCTGTCCGGCGCCTTGAGCACGTCGGGATCGAGATCGGGCTTGCCGAGCTTCTTGAGCCAGCGGATCAGCGCCGCGGTCTCCTGCTCGGAGATGTAGGCGCCGTGCAGGCGCGTGATGCGCGAGGAGCCGGGCGGCATCATCAGCATGTCGCCCTTGCCCAGGAGCTTCTCGGAGCCCACCTGGTCGAGGATGGTCCGCGAGTCGTGCCGGCTGGCGGTGGCGAAGGAGATGCGGCACGGGAAGTTCGCCTTGATCGTGCCGGTCAGCACGTCGACCGACGGCCGCTGGGTCGCGATGATCAGATGAATGCCGACGGCACGGGCCATCTGGGCGAGCCGGGCGATCGAGGTTTCGACATCCGAGGACGCCACCATCATCAGGTCGGCCAGCTCGTCGATGACCACGACGTAGTAGGGCAGCGGCTTCAGGTCCGCCGCGGTGAAGACGCTCTCGCCCTCTTCAGTCAGCGCGAGGCGCTGCTGCACCTGCGGGTCCTGGATCGCCCGGTTGTAGTAGGCGATCGAGCGGACGTGGACCTCGGCCAGCAGGCGGTAGCGCCGCTCCATCTCGGCCACCGCCCAGCGCAGCGCGTTGGCCGCCTTCTTGGGATCGACCACGACCTCGCACTTCAGGTGCGGTATGTCCGCGTAGACCCCCAGCTCGATCCGTTTGGGATCGATGAAGATGAACTGGACCTCTTCGCGCGTCGCCTTGTAGAGGATCGACGTGATCATGCTCTGGAGGCCCACGCTCTTGCCCGCTCCGGTGGCGCCGGCCACCAGCAGGTGCGGCATGGTGGCGAGGTCGGCGTAGAAGGGCTCGCCGTGGATGTCGGTGCCGATCGCCATGGTCAGCACCGAAGGCGCCTTCCGGAACCGGTCGTCGGAGAGAAGCGAACCCAGGCGGATCATGGCGCGCTCGCGGTTCGGCACTTCGATCCCCAGCGTCGAACGACCCGGCATGCGGTCGATGCGCACGGACTCGGCCTTGAGCGCCAGGGCGAGGTCGTCCTGGAGGTTGACGACCTGGCTGACTTTGACGCCCGGGGCCGGCTGGAGCTCGAAGACGGTGATGACCGGGCCGGGGCTGATGCCTTCGATAGTCCCTTCGACGCCGAACTCTTCGCAGCGGGTCCGGATCACCTCGCCCAGGCGCACCAGCTCGGCCTGATCGATCGCGTTCTTGCCGTCCCCCATCTGGAGGAGGTTGACCGGCGGCAGGGTACCCGGCGCGATCTCGGTCGGAGTGAAGAGCTGCGGCTGTGGGGCCGCTTTCGGAGACCGGGCAGAACGTGGAGACGGGGACGACGTGGACGGTGACGCAGACGGCCGAGGCCCCTCTTGCAGGGATTCGTAGGCGGCGCGGACGGCGTGGAACTCCTCGTCCTCCTGGAGCTCCGAGGCGCTCACGCGGCGGATGCCGGGGTCCGCATCTCCCCACCGCTCGGCGACCCGGCCGGCCCGGAGGGGGAGGTCGAGGCGCCCGGGCGGCGGCTCCGGCGGTGCCGGGGATGCCGGAGATACCGAGCGGCTGACCGGGACCGCGCCGGTCCGGATCGGCGCCTCTTCCTTCTTCTGCTTCTCCTCGACCACGCGCTGGAGGTGCTTGGTGATGATCCGCCGCCGGACGCGCTCCTTCTCCCGGCGCTCCCGCCGGCGCTCCCGCGCCAGGACGTGCTCCTGCCAGATCTGGCGGAGCTTCTCCCGCCAGGCCGCCAGCAGGTCGCCGAGCGTCGACTGGACGACGAGGGCGGTGCCGCAGGCGACCCCGGTCAGGAGAATGACGATGGTCCCCATGAAGTTGAAGCGCTTGTCGAGCAGCTCGGCCAGGAGCTGGCCGAAGGCGCCGCCGGTGGCGACGGAGCCCTCCCGCCAGGAGATCCGGCCCAGGGTGAGCTGCAGCAGGGCCGGAGTGGCCGCCAGGAGGAGGACGGCCCCGAAGCCGCGGCCGACGACCTTCTGGGCCCCCTTCCGCCGCAGCCGCCGCCAGCCGGTGGCCAGCAGGAAGAAGGGGATGAGCAGGCAGGTCAGGCCAAGGAAGCCGAAGGCGACCGCCGCGACGTGCGCCCCGGCGGCGCCGGTCCAGTTCTTCGCCTTGACCGCTTCGGCGACCTGGTGGAAGACGCTCGGGTCGTCCGGCCGGTAGCTGGCGAAGCTGAGCGCGAGGAAGAGGCCGACGCAGAACAGCAGCAGGCCGAGCAGCTCGCTCCCCTTCTCCGGCGAGATCCTCGCCCGCTCGCGCGGCTTCGTCGTCTTGGTAATGGCCACAGACACGTTGAGGTCCTGGTTGAAGGTTTCGCCTTCAAGTAGGCATAAAGTCTAGCACAGCGGGCACGGCAAGCTTGGAGGCACGCCGCGCGGAGATCCGCCGCTTCATGGAGGCTGCCGGCCGGTCAGAGGGGGAAGTCCTCCGGCTTTAAGAGATGATAGACGCCTTCGAAGATCTGTCGAATATGCTCAGGTAAGACTGTATCGATCTTGTCCAGCAGATCTTCCTTATCCACGGTAAAGAGTTGAGAGACAACAACGACGCTCCGCTCCGGCAAGTCTGCTTCGCCTGCATCCAAAAGAACATTACCCGGAATCCGAGCTCGGAGGAGATTGGACGTCAAAACGCAAACCACAACTGTATTGAGAAGGCTCTCGTTGAAAGCATCGGCCTGCACCACAACGCAGGGACGAAGAAACCCAGGTCCAGATCCCGAGGGTTTTCCGAAATCGAACCAATAAACATCCCCCTGCCGGATCAACTCTCGGACTCCAGCAACTTCCGCTGCTTCTCTCGGATTCCCTGCAACAACTGCTTCTCCTCTGCATTCGGCGGGTCGTCCGCGTAGGCCCGGTTGATGGCCTCGATCAACGTTTGTCTCTCGAATCGCTTAACGAACTCGTCCAATGCTTTGGCGACGAGTTGGCTGCGAGAGATCTGAAGCTCCCGTGCCACGCTCTCGGCGCGATTGAACAGGGGCTCTGGGATTGAGATCGCGGTTTTGACGGTCGGCATGGTACATCTCTTCCTCCTGTTTAGTATGACTTCCGGTAGAACCAACCGTCAATACCGAGAGGCCCGGTAAATCTCTAAAAATCTCTCCAGGCCGAGCTCCTCCGCCCGCACCCGATCGGGCACTCCCGCCGCCCGGAGCACGGCTTCAGCCTTCTCCCTTCCCCAGCCGGCCGCCAGCGCGTTCCGGAGGGTCTTCCTCCGCTGCCCGAAGGCGAGGCGGACCATCTTGATGAAGGAGGGCATCTCTTCGGCCGGCAGTGGCGGGAGTTGGAGCTCGAAGCCGACGAAGGCGCTCTCGACCTTGGGGGGCGGACGGAAGCTGCCGGGGCGGACCCGGCTGAGGATCTTCGCCTTTGCGTAGGCGGCGATGATCACGCTCAGCGAGCCGTAGGCTTCATCCCGGGGGCCGGCCACCAGGCGGTCGGCGACTTCCTTCTGGACCAGGACGGCGGCGAGCGGCACCCTGTCGTGATGCGGCAGCAGCCTCTCGAGGATGGCGGTCGCGACGTTGTAGGGGAGGTTGCCGGCGACCAGGGTCGGCGACGGCAGGCGGTCCCATGCGATCTCCAAAGCATCGCCGATCACCAGTCGGAGATCCTGGTCCGGGAGACGGCGGTGCAGCTCCGCGGCCCAGTCGAGGTCCAGCTCCCAACCGATCACCCAGGCACCGGCAGCGAGCAGCTCGGCCGTCAGCACTCCTCCTCCGGGGCCGATCTCCAGGACCCGCTGCCCCGTCGGCGCCAGGAACCGGATCAGGGGATGGCAGAGGGACCCATCCACCAGATGGTGCTGGCCCAGGGATTTCTTGAGGATCGGCGGACGCACGAGGAGCAAACTATCAGAAGGATGAAGGACAGGTGCCAAATTGGCCGAGCGACGACCGGTTGGGCGCCGTAGAGGCCTATGCCGCCATATATTTACCCGGCGCTTGTGAGGGAGCCGGCGAGCACTTTCCATGGCACCTCACTTGCACCTCCGGCCATCGGCCTATGAACGTCGACGTCGCCACCCTGAACCGTGATCTCGAGCGGGAGATGCTCACCGTCAAGCGGATCGAAGCCGAGCTGCGCAAGGTCATCGTCGGGCAGGACTACCTGCTCGACCGCCTGCTGGTCGGCCTTCTGGCCCGCGGCCATATCCTCATCGAAGGGGTGCCGGGCCTCGCCAAGACCCTGGCGGTCAAGACCCTCGCGCAGACGCTCGCGATCGACTCGCAGCGCATCCAGTTCACCCCCGACCTGCTGCCGGCCGACCTCGTCGGCACGCTGATCTATGACCAGCGGAGCGGCGAGTTCCTCCCCCGGAAGGGCCCGGTCTTCACCCATCTGCTGCTCGCCGACGAGATCAACCGCGCGCCGGCCAAGGTGCAGTCGGCGCTGCTGGAGTCGATGGAAGAGCGCCAGGTCACCCTCGGCGACCGGACGTGGAAGCTCCCCGAGCCGTTCATGGTGCTCGCCACGCAGAACCCCATCGAGCAGGAGGGGACCTATCCGCTGGCCGAGGCCCAGGTGGACCGCTTCATGATGAAGCTCAAGATCTCCTATCCGAGCCGGGCCGAGGAGGCGGAGATCCTCGACCGCATGCTGGTCGAGCACGACCTGCGGCCGAGCCCGGTCGTCGACCGCGACCGGCTGCTCGCCCTGCGCGGGGTGGTCGACTCCGTCTACCTGGACAACAAGATCCGCAACTACGTCCTGGATCTGGTGATGGCCACCCGCGAGCCGCGCGCGGCCGGCCTCGGCGAGCTGACCGACCTGATCGCCTTCGGCGCTTCGCCGCGGGCGACCCTGTTCCTGGCCCGCGCCGCCAAGGCCATGGCCCTGGTGCGCGGACGCGGCTACGTGATCCCGGAGGACATCAAGGAGCTGGCGGCCGACGTCCTGCGCCACCGGATCATCCCGACCTATGAGGCCGAGGCGGAGGAGATCACAACGGATCATATGGTCGCGAAGCTGCTCGATCGCATTCCCGTTCCCTAGCAGGCGAAGCCCATGTTCGGTCTTTTCGCACCGCGCAAGCCGCTGTCCCGCCGGAGCGAAGCGGCAGGAGAGCCGGCCCGGCGGATCGACGTCCCCGCCGAGAGGAAGGCCTCGCGCCTGCCTGCCGACCTCATGCGCAAGGTGCGGCGGATCGAGATCGCCACCAACCGTCTGGTCGACCAGGGGGTGGCCGGCGATTACCACGCGGTCTTCAAGGGTCTCGGGATGGAATTTGCCGAGGTCCGCCCCTATCAGCCGGGCGACGACGTCCGCACGATCGACTGGAACGTCACCGCCCGTATGGGCACGCCGTTCGTCAAGAAGTACGTCGAGGAACGGGACCTCACGATCTTCCTGGCCATCGACGTGTCGGGGAGCCTGAGCTTCGGCTCGCGGGCGATCCTCAAGCGGGAGCTGGCGGCCGAAATCTCGGCGCTCCTCGCCTTCGCGGCGCTGCGCAACCAGGACCGGGTCGGAGCCGCCCTGATGAGCGACCGGCTGGAGCTGTTCCTGGAGCCGCGCCGCCGCCGCACGCACGTGCTGCGCCTGGTCCGCGAGGTGCTCGACCGGCCGTCGCACGGGCAGACCGACCTGGAGAGCGGGCTCGACGCGGTCCTTGCCACGCTCAAGCGGCGTTCGGTGCTCTTCATCATCTCCGATTTCCTGGGCGCTCCCTGCACGCGCGCGCTCAAGGCCGCGGCGGCCCGCCACGACGTGATCGTGGTCGAGATCGTCGATCCGCGGGACCAGGAGCTGCCCGCGGTCGGCCCGGTAGTGCTGCGCGATGCCGAGACGGGCCGGGTCGCCCTCGTCGACGGCCGCAAGCAGGGCCGCCACCACGCCGAGCGCCGGCGCCGCGAGCGCGAGGATCTCGCCCGCCTGACCCGCCGCCTGGGGGTGGACCACCTGGAGCTGCGGACCGACCGGCCGTATCTCCAGACCATCCTGGCCTTCTTCGAGCAGAGGCGCCGGAGGTTCCAGCGGTGAGCCCTCACCCCCGACCCCTCTCCCAGTCCGCCCTCCCCCACCACCGGGCGAGGGGAGCCTCGCAGGAGGCAGCCTCATCCGGATCTGTGCGTTTTTCCTCCCCCTCTCCCGGAGGAAGGGAGGGCGGTTGGGAGAGGGGGCCGGGGGGTGAGGGGCTCCGGGCGGCCCTGGGATGCCTGCTGGTCCTCCTGTCCCTCCCTGCCCTGGCCCAACCCGCTCCCCGCCTCGACGTCACCCTGAACCCGCGGCAGGTCACGGTGGGGGACCGGATCGAGGCCGTCCTGACCCTGCGGGTGGACCCGGCGAGCCTCGCGGGCGATCCGCGGTTCCCGGTCTGGGAACAGCGGGGCCGGACCTGGGGCGAGGCGGAGGTCCTGGAGAAGGGGCAGGCCCAGAGGACCGGCGAGGAGAATGGCGCGGCGGTCTGGCGGCAGCGGGTCGTCCTCGCGGCGTTCCGCACCGGCCGGGTCGAGCTGCCGCCGGTCGCGGTGGCCGTCCCTCTGCGCGACCGGACGCTCCAGGTGCAGACCCCCGCGGGCCTGGCGGTCCAGGTCCGGTCGGTCTTCCCATCCAATGAAAAGGACCCCAAGCCGAAGCCGGCCGCGCCGCCGCGCCAGTTGCCGATCGGCGCCGCGTTCTGGTGGACCCTGGCGGCCCTGTCCGCCGTGGCACTCCTCGCCCTCTGGGCCGTCTGGCGGCAGGGGCGCCGGACCGTCGCGGCGACCGAGGCGGCCCGGCCGCCGCTGCCTCCGTTCGACGAGCTGCTGGGCGAGCTCGACCGCCTGGGCGATGAGCCGTCCACGGTCAGGCTCCACACGCGCCTCAGCCGGGCGCTCCGGCAGTACCTGGGCCGCAGCCTCGACATCCCGGCCCTTGAGAGCACCACGAGCGAGATCCAGCGCCGGCTCGCTCTCCGCCTGCCCGGGGCCCTGGTGCGGCCGGCGGCGGAGCTGCTGAGGGCCTGCGACCTGGTGAAGTTCGCGCGGCAGGAGGTCGGCCAGGAACGGACACGGGAGCGCGTCGCCGCGGCGCGCCAGATCGCGCGCGTGATGGAGCAGCACCTGCGGCCGGTCGAGCCGGTCGATCTGCCCGAGCGGCTGGAGAAGGCGGGATGAGCGACCTCTTCCCTCATATCGCCAGTCCCTGGTGGCTCCTCCTGCTCGCCATCCTGCCCCTGCTCGCCTGGCGGCACCACCGGCAGCCGGCCCTGGGCGAGCTGACCTACAGCCGCCTTCCCGCGGGATCGCGGGGCACCCGGGGCAGCGGCTCCTGGCGCCTGCACCTCCCGTTCTACGCGCGCCTGGTGGCGCTCGCCTGCCTGATCCTGGCGCTCGCCCGGCCGCAGCTCGGTTATGCCTGGGAAGAGAGCCTCACAGAAGGGATCGACATCGAGATCGTGCTCGACATCTCCGGCAGCATGGGGGCCGAGGACTTCCAGCCCAAGGACCGGCTGACCGTGGCCAAGCGCGTGGTCCGCGACTTCGTGGCGGGCCGGCCCGGGGACCGCATCGGCTTCATCGTGTTCGCGGGCAGCGCCATGACCCGGGCGCCGCTCACCACCGACCGGCAGATGCTCGACCTGTTGATCGACTCGGTCGAGCTCAACACCCTGCCGGACGGCACGGCGATCGGCGTCGCCCTCGCCAATGCCGCGGCGCGCCTCGAGGAGAGCGCGGCCAAGAGCAAGGTCATCGTGCTGGTCACCGACGGCATCAACAACGCCGGCGAGATCGACCCGCTCTCCTCGGCCGCGGTCTGCAAGGGGCTCGGGATCAAGGTCTATACGGTCGGCGTCGGGGGAAGCGCGGGGCTCGTGCCGGTCTCCTTCCCCGCCCCCGATCCGGTCACCGGCCGGACGGAGACCCGGCGGGTCCTGATGCACCTGCCGGTCGACGAGAAGCTGCTGCGCCAGATTGCGCAGCGCACGGGCGGCGAGCTCTTCATGGCGACCGATCCCGAGAGCTTGCAGCGGGTCTTCCACGAGATCGACCGGCTGGAGAAGACGCCGCTCCAGGTGAAGCGCTACGTCCGCTACCGCGAGGCTTTTCCGCCGCTTGTCTGGGCGGGCCTGGGCTTCCTGCTCCTCCCCTTTGCCGCCGCGGGCGCGAGGATCACGGCCGAGCCATGACCTTCGCCGACCCCCGCTTCCTCTGGCTGGCCCTGGCGATCCCCCTCGCGGTCGCGGCGGCGGCCGTGCTGCTGTGGAGGCGCCGGCTCGCCGCGGACGCGGCATGGGCCTCGCGCGGCCTGTGGAGCCGGCTGCTCCCCACCTACTCGCCGCGCCGGATGCGGATCTCGGTCGTCTGCCTGACCGTCGCCGCCCTGGGCGCCTCGCTCGCCCTCGCCCGGCCGCGCTGGGGGACCGGGACGCAGGAGGTCGAGCGGCAGGGGGTCGACGTGGTCTTCCTCGTCGACTCGTCGCTGTCCATGGGGGCCTACGACGTCGCTCCGTCGCGGCTCTTCGTGGCCAAGAGCCTGGTGCGGCGAATGGCCCGCGCCATGCCAGGCAACCGGATCGGCCTGGTGCAGACGGAGGGGACGGGCGTCGTGCTGGCTCCCCTCACGCTCGACGGCGCCGTGATCGACCTGCTGCTGGACACGATCGAGCCGGGCTCCCTGCCGACCCCCGGGACCGAGCTCGCTCCCGGGCTGGAAGCCGCCCTCCGCCTGTTCGGCGAGGGAGGCGACAAGCACCGGGTCCTGGTCCTGCTCTCGGACGGGGAGGATCACGGCGGCGGGATCGACGGACGGATCGCACGCCTCAAGGAGGAGGGGGTCGTGGTCCACGCCCTGGGGGTCGGGACTCCCGAGGGCGGCTACGTGCCGATCTCCGCCGGGGCGGGCAGCCGCAGCTTCAAGCGGCAGGCGGACGGCAGCCTCGTCGTCACCAAGCTCCACGAGGAGGTGCTCGAAGGGCTCACCCGTGCCACTCGCGGCTCCTATCTGCGGGTCACCAGCGCCGCCGCCGACCCGACGCCGATCCTGCAGCGGATCGACGGCATGGAGAAGCGGACGCTGGAGAGCCAGAGCCTGAGCACGCTGGAGGAGCGGTTCCAGTGGCCGCTCGCCGCCGCGGTGGCGGCCCTGGTGCTCTACCTCGCCGTAGCCCCCTGGTCCCCCCTCACACCCCTCATGCGGAAGAGCCATGTCTCCTAAGATCGTCCCCATTCTCCTGCTCGCCGGCTGGGCCGCCTTGCCCTCCCTGCCTGCCCTGCCATGGAAGCCACACCTCCCTGCCTGGGCCGAGCGCTGGCTGTACAACCCGCGCGAGCGGACCGGCAAGGCGATCGAAGCCTACGAAAAGGACGAGATGGACGAGGCGGCGGACCTGGCGGACACGGCGCTGCGGATCGCACCCGAGGATCCGCGGGCCCAGTTCAACAACGGCACGGCGCACCTCGCGGCCCGCCATGGGCGGCGGGCCATCAGACAGCTCGAGAAGTCGGTGCGCGGGGCCGATCCGGAGCTCGCCCCGGCGGCCTGGTACAACCTCGGCAATTCGCGCCTCGCTTCAGGCGACGCCGCCGGAGCGGTCGAGGCCTACAAGCAGACGCTCCGCAGGACCGCCGGCGATGCGGACGCCAAGCACAACCTCGAGCTCGCCCTGCGCGAGCGCGAGAAGCAGAAGCAGCGGATGCGGGGTCCGGGCGAGGGCTCGCGCGGCCGGCGCCCGCAGGGGCAGAGGCAACCCTCGGGCCGCGGCGGCGACCAGGGCTCGCCACAGAAGGACCCCAGCCGGTCGAACGAGCCCGGCGACCGGCAGGACAAGTCGCAAGGCCAGGGACAGCAGCCTCCGCAGCAGGGAGGCCAGGGCTCGCAAGCCCCGCGCTTCCAGAACCAGCCGGACATGAACGCACGGGAAGCGGCGGCCCTCCTCCAGGCCGTCGAGAACCTCGAGCGCCAGCAGCGGCGCCAGCAGGCGGCCAAGCGGTCCCGCCAGAAGGCCGTTCAGGGGAAGGACTGGTGAAACCTCACCCCCTGGCCCCCTCTCCCGTCTCCCTTCCACCCCCCGCCGGGAGAGGGGGGACGCTCGCCCTCCTTCTCGTGTTGCTGACGGTCCTCGCCGTGCCCGGCCACGCCGGCGAGGTGATCGTGAAGGCGGCCCTGGAGCCGGAGGTGATCGGCATCGA
This sequence comes from uncultured Holophagales bacterium, assembly GCA_963842525.1. Lineage (GTDB taxonomy): Bacteria > Acidobacteriota > Thermoanaerobaculia > Multivoradales > UBA5704 > UBA5704. The sequence continues at coordinate 211,810 of CAWJGT010000001.1, read as the reverse complement.
CGAGACGGTCTCCTTCACCATCGAGGTCCGCAGCAACGGCCTCGGGCGGCTGCGCTTCCGCCCTTCCTTCGAGCTGGAGAACTTTGAGGTCGTCGGCGGCCCCTATCAGTCCGATGACTTCCGTCTCGTCAATGGCGCCCTCTCCAGCGCGTCCCGCATCTCGTGGCGGCTGCGCCCCGTCACCACCGGCAAGGCACGGGTACGCTCGGTGGTCCTGCGGATGCGCGACGAGACCGTGCGCCTGCGGGACCGCGAGGTCTCGGTCCAGGAAGAGCCGACCGGCCTCGGCAGTGATCCGCGGGACCACGCCACGGACCCCTTCGAGCAGCTCTTCGGCCGCATTCGGCCCCCCTGGCGCCCGGCCCCGCGCGATCCCGCGGTGTTCCTCCGCGCCACCGTCGAGCCGGAGCGGCCGTTCGTCGGCCAGCAGGCGGTCTACACGGTCTATCTCTACACGCGCGACGACGTGAGCTCCGTCCAGCCGCGCGAGCTGCCCACCTTCCGGGGGTTCTGGGTGCGCGACCTCCCGCTGCCGCAGCGCCTGACGACCGAGATGGTCGACGTCGGCGGCCAGCGGTACGGGCGGATGCCCCTGCTCCAGCGCGCCATCTTCCCGCTGCGCGCCGGGCGGAGCACGCTCGAGCCGACCGAGATGGACCTCCTGGTGCGCGTCCTCGAGCGGCGCTTCTTCGGTCCTCCGCTGGCGCGGCCCGAGCAGGCCCGCCTGCGGACCAACCCGGTTTCGGTGGACGTCCAGCCGCTCCCTCCGGCGCCGGCCGGCTTCGGCGGCGCGGTCGGCCGGATGTCGCTCGCTGCACACGTCGAGCCGCCCGAGCTCCACATGGGCGAGGCGGCCACGCTGACGGTGACGCTCTCCGGCCAGGGCAATCTGCAGACCGTGCCGGAGCCGCAAATCGACGCGCCGCCGGGCCTGACCGTCCATCCGCCCCAGCAGCAGGGGGACGAGAAATTCGCCGGGACGGTGCTCCAGGGCAAGCGTACCTGGAGCTACGTGGTCGTCCCCGACCGGGCCGGCCGGATCGAGCTGCAGGTGCCGGAGATCTCCTACTTCGATCCCCAGAGCCGGCAATACCGCCGCGCCGCGGTGCCGCCGCTCGCGATCCGCGCCCTGCCGCGGATCTCCGGCCCGACGGCGAAAGGCGAGCCCCACCCGATCCGCAGCGCCGCCCTGACCCCTGTCAGCGGACTGCTCTCCTGGGACCGGACGCTCCCCTGGCTGTTCGCGCTGCCGTGGGGGATCGCCCTGGTCGTCACCCTGGCGCGGCGGCGCCACCCGGCGGTGTCTGCGACGGAGGCGACGGGAGCGACGGCGGCGACGGCGACGGCGCGGCCATCCCTGCACGGGCTCGACCGCAAGCTCGGCGAGGCGGCGGCCGAGAGCCGGCCACGGCAGGCCGCAGCGCGCATCGAGGAGGTCTGGCGCGAGCACCTGGCCGCGCGGTGGGACATCCCGCCCGGGACCCCCTCGACCCGCTGGCGCGAGCTGCTGGTAGCCCGTAGCGCCGACCCGGCCGCGGCCGAGGAGCTCGTCCGTCTGGCCGACGACCTCCACTACCTCCGTTATGCGCCGCAGCTCTCGGCGACCGGGGACCTGATCTCGGAGGCGGTCTCCCGCTCCCGCCGGCTCCTGCAGCGGCTGCGGTGAGGCCGCGATGCGAGCGGCCCCTCTCTGGCTCGCCCTCCTGCTCGTCACGGGCGCGGCGCCCCCCGGCGCCACGGATGCCTCCTCGGCCCTGCGCGAGGGCAACCGCCTGTTCCGGAACGGGGATCTCGAAGAGGCCCTGGAGGTCTATGCCGCGGGCTACGACGGATCGGACCCCCTCCTGGCCTACAACCTGGGGACGACCGCGCACCACCTCGGCCGGCTGCCCGAAGCTCTCCTCTGGTACCGCCGGGCCGAGGGCTCGCTCGGCCGGGACCCCTGGCTGAAGGACAACCTGGAGCTGGTCCGGCAGCAGCTCGGGGTGTCTGGCGGGGTGGTAGAGCCGGAGAGCTCCCCGTCCGGTTGGGGCTTCTGGCTGGAGAACCGCCGCCGGATGGTGCTCGCCGGCGCCTGTCTCGCCTGGGCGGCCCTCGCGCTGCTCCTGGTGCCGCTCCCGCCGCGCGTCTCCCTCGCCGTCCGGCAGGGGCTGACGATCTCGCTCGCCCTCCTCTCCTGCGTCACCTTCCTCGCAGGGATGCTCCTGCTCCTGCGCGGCCCGCGCGCCGCCGTGCTGCTCCGCGACTGCGCCGGCGTCGAAGCCAGCCTCCCGGCCGGCAGCGAGCTCTGGGTGCTGCCCGCGGCGGAAGACGGGTGGCGCGTCCTGGGCCGCGAAGACCAGCGGTGCCCGGCGGAGGCGGTCGGTCTGGTGGATCCCGCATTCCGCCGTACCGGAAGTTCTGGTATCGTCAGCACTGCCGGTCCAGCGCGCATGGGTTCCCGGACGGAGGGGACACTACATCGATCGACCCGGTGACGCCGTGACGAGCGCCGCCGCAGGAGCACCGTCTTGAAGAGGTCCGAACAACCCGCTCCCGGACTGCCTACGGCGATCGAGTGCCACAGCCTCGACCACATCCAGCTCGTCCGTTTCCTCGAGCGGAGGCGGGCCACCCCCGTCTTCCCCCTGGAGCTCAGCTTGGCGGAGAACCTGCTCGAGGTCCTGCGCCGGGCCAACGGCTTCGTCCCCTCGGCGGCAGGATCGATCCTGCTCGACAACCCGGCCGAGAAGCAGGAAGACCGGCGCAAGAACCTCCTGACCTTCATCGCCGCCTTCGGGGACAAGTCGACCGGCCTGGTGGGCCGGACGATCCCGGCCGACCAGGGGATCGCCGGGCGCGTCTATCTGACCGGCGAGACCTATGTCACCTCGAACGCCCCGACCGACCGGTTCTTCTACCGCCAGATGGACGAGGAGACGAGGTATCAGACCCACTCGCTGATCGCCGTCCCCATCCGGATCGAGCAGGAGGTCTGCGGCGTCCTGGAGCTGATCAACCGCACCGACGCCCCCGACTACAGCCGCGAGGACCGCAACCTCCTGGAGATCTTCGCCGGCTACATCTCGATCTCCATCCAGAACGTGCTCGACGGCCGGCAGGCGCAGGAGATCGCCAAGCGCGACAACCTGACCGGCCTCTACAACGACCGCTACCTGCACATCGCGCTGTCGGAGACCATCCGCCGCTGCCAGGCCGAGGAGCAGGACCTCGCCGTGCTCTTCATCGACCTCGACTACTTCAAGCGGGTCAACGACGCGCACGGCCATCTGGCGGGCAGCCAGGTCCTGCGCGAGGTCGGCCACCTCCTGCGCTCCTCGGTGGCCAAGCGCAACGGCATCCCGGCCCGCTACGGCGGCGACGAGTTCGTGCTGCTGCTCCCGGGGTGCGACCTGGAGACCGCCATCGACGTCGCCGAAGAGATCCGGGACCGGGTGATCGGCACCACCTTCTGCTCCCAGCCGGGCGAGATCCAGCCCGAGGCCCTGCACCTCAAGGGGCAGACCTGCTCGATCGGCGTCGCCACCCTGCGGCGCCACCTGGCCGACGACCTGTCCCTGGAGGACATGAAGAGCGCCCTGCTGCGGCTGGCGGACGCGGCCATGTACGTCGCCAAGGAGACCGGCCGCAACCGCACGGCCATGGCCGGCCAGGTGGTGCGCCGGAGGGTGCCCGACCCGGTTCGTTGACCCCTCGGGACGGCGGGTGCTAGGATGCCCCGGCTTTCGGGGGCAACGTCCCCATTCTCAGTCATCTCCCACCGCGAGAGACAGCGAGAGGCGGGTCCGGACCAGTCGGGACGAGGGGCCGGGCTCGATTGTGTGCGAGCATGAGCAGACCCTACAAGATCGTCATCGCGGGAGCCGGCGGCATGGGAAGGGCGACCGGCCTGCTCCTGCGCGAGCTCTGGGACGCGCGGATGGCCCTCCACATCGGCGACGCCCGGGACGAGGCCGCCCGGGAGGCCGTCGACTGGATCCGCAGCGGCTCCTCCCAGGATGACCCTGTCGAGCCCTTCCACCTGCCGGCCGACGGCTCGGGGCCGGAGCTCGAGCGCGTGCTGGACGACGCGGACATCCTCCTCGACTGCCTGCCGGGTGAGGAGGCGCCCCGCATGGCCGGCCTCGCCCGCCGGCACCGGCTGCACTATGCCAACCTCACCGAGCACGTCGAGGAGACGGAGGAGATCCAGCGCATCGCCGCGGGCGCCGAGCAGGGCTACATCCTCCAGACCGGCCTTGCCCCCGGTTTCGTCAACGTCCTGGCGCACCGGCTCTTCCAGGATTTCTGCCGCCAGCACGGGGTCTCGTCGGTCGACCGGATCGCTATGCGGGTGGGAGCCCTGACCTCGGTGGCCGAGCCGCCCCACTACTACGCCTTCACCTGGAGCACGATCGGCGTGGCGACGGAGTACGTCCAACCCTCGCGCGTGGTGCAGGACTTCGAGACGATCGCCGTCCCGTCGCTCGAAGGCGTCCGCCCGATCCTGATCAACGGCGTCCTCTACGAGGAGGCGCTGACCTCCGGGGGGGCGGCAGACCTCCCGACCGCCCTCCAGGGACGCGTCCGGAACCTGGACTACAAGACCCTCCGCTACCCCGGCCACTACGCCTGGGTGAAGGCGCTGCTGGCCGAAGCGCCCGCAGGGGTCGATCAGATCGAGTACCTCCACCGGCGGATGCTCGAGACGGTCCCGCTGGTCGACAACGACGACCTGGTGGTGATCTTCGCCGCGGTCGAGGGCCGCGATCCGGACGGCGTGCTCCGGCGGCATGAGAGCCTCGAAGGTGGTGCGTCCCATCGAGATCGCCGGCCACCGGTTGAAAGCCATCCAGTCGACCACCTCCGCCGGGCTCGCCGAGTCGGCGCGGCTCCTCCTCGAAAGGGGCCTCCAGGGCGTCTGCCTGCAGAGCCAGATCGACGCGCAGGAGTTCATGGCCGGCCCGTTCGTCGGCAAGATCTACGGCTGATCGACCCCCTCCCCCAGGCTTCGGCCTGCGGAAAACTTGCGCTTGAAATTCGCCTCTCCGTCTGGGGGAAAAAATGTCACTCCCGCGAGGGGTGTGCCGTCACAAAACGTCAATCATCAAGCGGACCTAATTTTTCAAACTTCTCATTCCAAACGACTTAACTTGGTTGCACAAAAATCTGGGCAAAGAGGACCAAACCCCTGTGGTACCGCGTTTTCCGGCCCTCCGCCAGGCACTTTCCCACAGGGTTTTCCACAGAGGTTGTGGAGATTCGGGCTCCCTCCGGGAGAGCGCTCAGCGGGTGGGCAGGGGGCGCTCAGGGACTGACCGGGGACGGCAGACGAACGCTGTGAAGGCCGACGGGGCGGTGGTCGCGAGCGCCGTCGCGGCCGGCAGATCGAGGCGCTCCAGCGCGCCTCGCGCGACCGCGACGAGCGGCCACTGGGCCGGCCACGGCCGGCGATGAAAGAGGAAGAGGGAGAGCGAGGTGCTGCGCTCGGCGTCGATCTCCAGGGCGAGGCGGGCGCGCTCGCCCTCGTCTCCCGGCATTCCCGGCGCGGGGGCGGAGGCGAGCAGGGCCTCTTTCCAACCCGGATCGACACCCGGCCAGGTGCGGACCTCCTCGAGGGCGCGCGTGAAGAGGTCCGGATGCCGCTTCCAGAACACCGCCGCAGCCAGCCGGGGCTCGGCGAGCAGGGCGTGCGCTCCGTGGCGGGCGGCTTCGGGCGCGGCGGGATCGGCGAGCATCCGGTAGAACGGCGGGAAGGGGGCGAGAGGGTCCAGCGAGCAGGCGGTCTGCAGGGCGGCCGGAGCCCAGGGACGGCCCTCCGCCTCGCCCAGGATGCCGGCCACGGTCCACGCCGCGGCCACCGCATGCCCATCCTCGGCCGCCCGCCGCGCCAGCTCGGCCGCCTCAGTCCCCCGAAGTAGAGCCAGCCGCATGCGGTACAGGGGGAAGGCGGGATCGAGCCGAACCGCCTGCGCGAGCGCCTGCCGGGCCTGGTCCCGGTCGCCGGACAGGTCGGCGGCGACCGCCCGGTCGTAGCTCCTCTGCGCGGCCAGCAGCGGCGCGAGGGCCAGGACGGCCGCGAGGGCGTAGACGCGCACCGGCACGGCGCTCTCCCCGGCTGCATCTCCAGACCGTGCGGCCAGGCAGGCCCCGGCAGCGACGGCCGCGGCCACCGGGAGCGCCAGCACGTGGAGGGCGGCCGTGCCGAGCGCCGCGATCGCGGCCCCCGCAAGCCCGAGCAGCCCCGCCGCGAGCAGGGCGGGGTCGGCCGCCTCCCGCCGCTCGCGGAACCGCCGCCGGAGGAAAAGCCCGACGGCTCCCAGGGCGGGCAGAAGGCCGGCGAGGCCCAGCTCGTAGGCGAGCTGGAGGGGGAGCGAGTGGAGCTCGCCGACCGCCTCTCCCCAGGGGTTGACCCCGGGCCGGGGAGCCAGGAACAGGGCGGCCGTCCAACCGGCCGAGCCCGGTCCCCAGCCCACGAGCGGCCGGGCCAGGAAGCCTCTCCACCCCGCTTCCGCATAGACCGCGCGCGCCTGGGACGAGCTGTCCTCTCCTGCCGCGATCCGTAGAAGCCGTGGCCCCTGGAGCACGAGGACAAGGACCAAGGAAAGGGCAACGACCCCCAGCAACGCCCTTCCCCACGACCGCCGGCGGAGGATGAATGCGGCGCCAACGACCTCGACGGCCAGGGCGGCGCCCCCGAGCAGCGACCGGCTCGCCAGCACCGCCGCGATGCCCAGCAGGCCGCTCCCGATTCCCAGGAGGCGCCAAGGCCCGCGCTCCCGGGCCGGCAGCACGGCCAACGGCAGCGTGATCACCAGCCAGGCGGCGAGCAGATTGTGATGGCCGAGCGGCAAGGCGGCGCGGGGTGTATCCCCCAGGATCACGCCGAGAAGGGCCCACAGGGCGATCGCGCCGACCAACCCCGAGACCGCCCGGATCCCCTGCCTCCTCTGCGCTTCGCCGGGCCAGCAGCGGGCAATCGCATCCGGCAGCCCGAAGAAGGCCGGCAGGAGGATCAGGCCGCCCAGCCCGGCCCGGGGGACGGGGGAGGCCCAGGCGCTCAGCGCAGCAGCCACCCACAGGGCTGGCAACAGCCAGCGGCCGGCCCTGCCGAGCCGCAGGGGATCGCGCCAGGAGCAGCCCTTCCAGACAAGGACTGCAAGAAGCGAGGCCGCTGCCGTGGCGCTGCCGGCGAACGTCGCACCCCCATCCTGCGTGCCGCACCAGGCGGCCGTAAAAACAAGCAATAGAGCAGGGACGAAGCGGACCATCGCGGTTCTACGATATGCTTTCTTGTCCCGAGCCCAGGAATTCCCCCACCAGGAGAGATCTGATCCATGACCGTAGCGACCCTGACGAACATCTCCCGCCTCCTCGACGCCCTCGGCCTCGAGCCCGAGAACCCGGGCGCCTTCGATGGCACGTGGATTCCGACCCATGGCGAGCGGGTCGAATCGCTGAACCCCGCCACCGGCGAGCCCATCGCGGCCGTGCGCATGGCGACCGTCGAGGACTATGAGCGGGTGGCGGCGATGTCGCTCGAAGCCTTCCGCGCATGGCAGACCTGGCCAGCGCCCCGCCGCGGCGAGATCGTGCGGCAGCTCGGCGACGAGCTGCGCCATCACAAGGAAGAGCTGGGGCAGCTCGTCTCCCTGGAGGTCGGGAAGATCCAGTCCGAAGGCCTCGGCGAGGTCCAGGAGATGATCGACATGGCCGACCTGGCGGTGGGCATGTCACGCCAGCTCTACGGCCTCTCGATGCACTCCGAACGGCCGCAGCACCGCATGTACGAACAGTGGCATCCGCTCGGCCCGATCGGCATCATCACCGCCTTCAACTTCCCCGTCGCCGTCTGGGCCTGGAACGCCATGGTCGCGGCGATCTGCGGCGATTCCATGATCTGGAAGCCCTCGCACCAGGCGCCGCTCTGCGCAATCGCCGTGACCCGTATCGCGCAGCGGGTGCTCGCGGCCAACGACGCGCCGCCCATCTTCAACCTCACCTTCGGCGGCCGGGCCGGCGTCGGCGAACGCATGGTCGCCGACCCACGGCTGCCGCTCATCTCGGCCACCGGCTCGGGGCGCATGGGCCGCGAGATCGGCAAGGTCCTGGCCGACCGCCTCGGCCGCGCCCTCCTGGAGCTCGGCGGCAACAACGGCATCCTGGTCATGGACGACGCCGACCTCGACCTCGCCTTGCGCGCCGTGCTCTTTGCCGCGGTCGGCACCGCCGGCCAGCGCTGCACCACGACCCGGCGCCTCTTCCTGCAGCGCGGTATTGCAGGAGAAATGAAGCGCCGGCTGGTCGAAGCCTACCGCTCGGTCCGCGTCGGCGATCCGCTCGAGCCCGGGACCCTGATGGGCCCGCTGATCGACGAGACCGCGGTGGACAACATGATGCGGGCCCTCGAACGGGTGAAGTCCGAAGGCGGCCGGGTCCTCTACGGCGGCCGGAAGATCGACCGGCCGGGCTTCTTCGTCGAGCCGACCCTGGTCGAGGCGCAGGCGCACATGCCGATTACCTGTGAGGAGACCTTCGCGCCGATCCTCTACATCTTCGAGTTCGACGACCTCGACGAGGCGGTCCGCATCCACAACAGCGTGCCGCAGGGGCTCTCCTCGGCGATCTTCACCCTCAACATGCGGCACGCCGAGCGCTTCCTGGCCGCGACCGGCAGCGACTGCGGCATCGCCAACGTCAACATCGGCACCTCAGGGGCCGAGATCGGCGGCGCCTTCGGCGGCGAGAAGGAGACCGGCGGCGGACGCGAGGCCGGCTCCGACTCCTGGAAGGCCTACATGCGCCGGCAGACCTGCACGATCAACTGGGGTGCCGACCTCCCCCTGGCCCAGGGCGTGGAGTTCAAGGTCGGGGCATAGGTCCCGGCTTGGCAAAGCGGGTTCAACCGGTGCTCTCCCGGCACGATTTCGGTATCTTCTCCAGATAAGCTTGCAGCGGCACGGATGAGCTCGGACGGCGTGGAAAGGCGTGTCTACGGCAGAGGATGTTATCTGTACCGGCTAATTCTACTTTGTCAGATTCGCTCGGCTTCGGTTGGGAGGCCCCGAAGGGGCCTGGGCATAAAGCCTGGCGCTTCAGCGCCAGGTTGGCGCCCCCAAATTTCCTGGGAGCCCTGAAGGGGCGCAGGCATTCTCCACCAGCCACCCGACAGCGGGGCTCGCGCCCCTCGCCCATGCCGTCGCCCCTTCGGGGCTGAGGATTGGATTGGGTCGCGGTCCTGGGGTTGAAACCCCAGGCTTTACGCCTTTGCCCCTTCGGGGCGGGATCATGCTCCAGGTCACTTCCACGCGGAGTACGGGGAGTTCGAGGTTACCGTTGAGATCGAGTCAGGAGTAGCTTGCGGAAGACTGGCGGCTCGCGCAGCACAAGCTTCCGCTGAAGCCGATTAACCCGCTGGAGTAGCTTATGTTTCTGCATGTCTTAGAAGCGCGGTATGTGCGTGACCACATAGTCTGGTTGCGTTTCAACGATGGCACTTGTGGCGAGGTCGATCTGAGTGAAGAGCTGGATGGTCCGGTCTTCGGTCCTCTCCGGGACGTCGAGCTATTCAAGCGCTTCACGCTTTCCTATCACACGCTGGGGTGGGAGAACGGTGCCGATCTCGCTCCTGAGTTTCTCCGTGAGCACGTGCGAGTGGCCGTTTAACCCCGCGCCGGAGCGATCCGGCTGCGCCGGTCGCTCAGCTTGAAGGGCGTTGGGCGCAGCCAAGACCTGGATGCTCCACCGCGACTGAGTACAACGATCATTCCGCGCGATGAGATGTCATCCATTCCTTGAGCGCCTCGTCCATGCGTGTCTGCCACCCTTCGCCAGTTGACTTGAAATACTCTACGACCTCTGGGCTGTACCGCACTGAGAGCAGGATCTTCTTGGCTCTTCTTCCCGGTCCGCGCTGCCCGGGTCGAAGCACGGTAGCGTTCTTCCAAAACGCCTCCACTGCTGCAGGGTCGTTGGGGTCATAAGGGCATTCCGGGTCGTCAACTCGCTCCGGCGCCATCGCGATTGCAGAGGTGATTTCTTCAGGCTTCATCGGAAATGGCTTTGAAGTAGTACCGGACTTCATGTTTGGTTGCCTCCCGCAGGGAGATCACGTGTAGCTCCTCCCCGCGCTCCGTATAGGTCATGTGGACGACTCGATCGCGCAACCAGCCGAGCAGGTTGATCCGCTGCTCGCCGTAGGCCATGCGGGAGTCCTCCTGGGTAACGACAGGATGGTCGAACACCGCTTCGCATCCGTCGAAATCCAGCCCGTGGCTGCGGAGGTTGGCTTGCCGTTTCTGCTCATCCCAAGCGGCCACGCGCCGAATGTAGCTACAAAAAGATCCGGCGTCAAGTCCCCTGTAGCTACATGCAAGGCCTCGGAGAGCTAGCTCTTTGCGGACTTTGCGGCAAGGGGGCAAGGTCCTGGCCGACCGCCTCGACCGCGCCCTCCTGGAGCTCGGCGGCAACAACGGCATCCTGGTCATGGACGACGCCGACCTCGCCCTGCGCGCCGTCGTTTTCGCCGCGGTCGGCACCTTCAACCGGTGCTCTCCCGGCACGATTTCGGTAGCTTCTCCAGATAAGCTTGCAGCGGCACGGATGAGCTTGGACGGCATGGATAGGCGTGTCTACGGCAGAGGATGTTATCTGTTCCGGATAAGCCTGGCCGCGCTGGATAGCGTTATCTGCGGCGGATAAGCTTATCTACGCCGGATAAGCTTATTCTGGCCCGGATAAGCTTATCTGCGGCGGATAAGCTTATCCGAGGCGGATAGCGTTATCTACGGCAGATAAGCTTATCTACGGCAGATAGCCTTATCTGGGCCGGATAAGCTTATCCGCCGCGGATAACGTTATCCGCGGCGGATAGTGTTATCTGCGCTGGATAAGCTTATCTGCGGCAGATACGCTTATCCGCCGCAGATAGCGTTATCTGGGCTGGATAAGCTTATCTGGGCTGGATAACGCTATCTACGCCGGATAAGGGTATCTGCGGCGGATAAGGGTATCTGCGGCGGATAGCGTTCTCTGCGGCGGATACGCTGAGCTGTAGCGGATACGCTGATCCGCGCCGGAAGACTTACGCTGGCGCCGGTAACGGTCTCTGCAGTGGATACGGGCTGATTGCCTGCAGCCGGAGGGATGCTGCGCCGCTGCGCCGCTGCGCCGCCGCCTGGCTTTGGGGGAACGGAGCCCCAGCAGATCGACTGCGGAAGTGGCGGGAACAGACGACGGCATTGCAGCGCTGCTGGCGCGGTTGCGGCCACGGAAGGGCTGCTCCTGAAGGAATTGCCTGGATCGCCTCGTTGCGGACGCACATGCCTGCCAGCGCGGCGATGAGCCACGGCAGTGCTCCCAGCGTCCCTACATAGGCGAATTCAGTCATTCTCTTCTCTCCTCTCGTTCCTCATCGGTCTTTGATGATACTCTGGATCGAAATCGACCCGCAGCACATGATAGGGATGAGGAAGGCAGGATGTCAAGAGGGCTGCGCCTGTCCGCCTCAACTCTCTGGAAGTCTTTGCGTAAAACCAGTCCCCTGCGGCATGGGCGGTCGGCCGGTGACCGTCCATGCCGCCGCCCCAGAGGTGGGGCCGATGCCTGTAAGCTCTTTGGCAGCAGCGCCTTCCAACCCCGGAGCCGCACGCACCGCTCTCCCAATTCCAAAGCAAACCGGGCCATCTATGGCCCGACTCCCATAGGCGGCCAATCACTGAGCCATTGACGAAAATCGTGGAACAACGTAGGCTTGCCCTAAGTATAATTAGGTAAAGCACATAGAGGCATGGCGATGCACCTCGTTCCCGCGGATTTGGAAGCCGGAAGCAGGCCCGAGGCAAACTGCCGGCGGGGTGGGTAGAAGTTCACGATGAGGTTAGAAGGCGCGGGCTGGGCTAGGGCTAGGAGCAATTGATGACCGAGAATGGGAGCAACCGAGCTTACGAGTTCTGGCGAGACTCAGCCGAGAAGTTCGACTACTTCATGGCAGGTCTATCCACCGCTGTGTTGGGGTACCTAGCGCCAATGCTCCAGCCGGCCAAACTGGGCTGGAATTCAACGACTTTAGAGCTAGTAGCCATGCTGACGCTCGTGGGCGCCGCGTTTGCTGCATTCAAGAGAATTGAGTCCACTGTGCACCTTCAGCGTGTCGGCGTCGAGAAACTCAAAAACCTGGAGTCTGTCGAGAGACTTTCGACGGCGCTGCAAGGAGGCATTCCCGTAGCCGACTCCGATACTGGCGAGGTCATGAATGTTGAGAAGATCGGGGCCTTGCTCGAGAATCGGCAGACGATCTTGGAGATCGCCAGGACAGTTGAGAAGGACATCGGCAAGAAAGCCGAACGCTGGTATGCGGTTCGGTACTACCTCCTCATGCTTGGTTTCCTGCTCCTTCTGTCTGCACGAGTGTGGAAGGCGTACCAATGAGTGGCGCACCTTCTACCCAGGCTGCTCCAGCGGACCAGAAAGCTTCGCTTCCTGGCTGCTGAGCAGCAACAGTGGTTAGGCGACCGGGTAAATAATCATGTCCCTTCAGACTGCAGAAGATCGGATCCTAGATCTCATCGATGGCTCTGAACTTTGTAGCAGATCCGGGAAATGGCTGCCGGCGCTCTCACTCTCTCTCATGGCCATCGACACCATGGCGTGGCTGTCCCGGCCTTTGAGCGCTCCGAAGGTTAAACCGGAGCATTTCGTCGCTTGGTGCGACGCATATCTCCACCCACTCTCAAATCTAGCCTGTACGTCACTCGAACTCTACGCCTTCCGTTGTGGGTTGCTTCACACGCAATCCCCACGGTCTCGCTACAGCGAGTCGGCTCAAGCGCGGCGTATCTTCCTCGTCGGAACACCCGAGGACGAGCCCACCATGCATCGCTTATTGGCAGGCTCAGGTGAAGCCGCCAGTATCGTAGTTGTACCTTTAACAACGCTCCTCGAGGCTATTCATGATGCCGCGAACCAGTTCTGCCGTGACCTTAAGCAAAACCCATCGCTCGCCAAACTGGCCGGCGAACGCTCGGCGCAGCTTTTCGCCATCGGAATGGCAGTCAATGGTCCCGAGGACCTAAGACCAATGTAAATATCTCAACCGATCGCCTACCAGGGCATGCAGGGGACGGCTGACGCCGCCGGTGAGCACCAACCACGTTCGGCGGCAAAGGAGATTGACTTTAGATTGGTAGGATACGGACTCTGAAATCGGCAGGCTCTATGACTACAAGCGCCCTGATGCCAATAGCTCGTGGTGCTGGCGCAATGCGCGGAGGACGACCGAGCCGATGCTCGCGGGCAACACGTCCTCGGCTCGGACCTGGATAACGCTGGGGCCGGCAGCATGCGTGAGCGCGAGCAGGTGGCCGAAGTCGAGGTCGTGAGTGAAGACGGTTGTTGCAAAAAAAGAGCCTTAGAGAGGCTCAGGCGTGTAGCCCGGGGCCAAAGCGAGGAACGAGCGGCGGCCCCGGGTAGAGAGGCCCAAAAATCTTCAAGCCCCGGAGGGGCGGCAGCAAGCCTGTGCCTTATCGGTCTGCTGCCGCCCCTCCGGGGCTTGGGAATATTTTCGTTTCCAGACCCGGGGCCGCCGCTCGTTCCTCGCTCTGGCCCCGGGCTACATGCCATGGGCCCCTCCGGGGCCTTTTTTCGCCTTCTCTGGATCGCACTGGTGGTGAAATTCAGAGGCAGCGGCCCAATGCTCTGTGAATCGAGCAGGTGCGGCCTTTTTCACGTTTCCTGCTCACATGCCCGCAGCCACCGAGGGATCGGTCCGGCTCCACTGTAATGCTTCTGTAAGTTTCGCTCCTCTAGTCTGCGCCGGAGGAGGAGCGAAGCTCATGAAAGGCCATCATGGTCTTCCTGAGGAGCGCCGGAGAGGACTGGGCGCTGACGGCAGATGCCGATCACCTGCGAGGAGACCTTCGCGCCGATCCTCTATGTCTTCGAGTTCGACGACCTCGACGAGGCCATCCGCATCCACAACAGCGTGCCGCAGGGGCTCTCCTCGGCGATCTTCACGCTCAACATGCGGCACGCCGAGCGCTTCCTGGCGGCGACCGGCAGCGACTGCGGCATCGCCAACGTCAACATCGGCACATCGGGAGCTGAGATCGGCGGCGCCTTCGGCGGCGAAAAAGAGACCGGCGGCGGACGCGAGGCGGGCTCCGACTCCTGGAAGGCCTACATGCGCCGGCAGACCTGCACGATCAACTGGGGCGCCGACCTCCCGCTGGCCCAGGGCGTGGAGTTCAAGGTCGCACCCTAGAGACTTTTCCCCCCTCTCCCGGTGGGTGTGAGTGCGGATGGGAGAGGGGGGTCAGGGGGGTGAGGGGCGACCTACCACCCGCAGCCCACCCGGCACGACCTCCACGACGGCAGTTTCTCCCGCCGCAATCGGCCGCACCGGCTCGCCGCCGCCATAAATCTCCAACTCCCGATCGGCCGTGATCTCCACCCGTTGCGTACGGGCGAAGGTCACGGCCGGATGGCCGACGTGCTTCCCGCCGTAGACCTTGGGGAAAACCGTGAGCAGCTTGAGCTTGGAGATCGCCTTGACGATCACCAGGTCCAGCAGGCCGTCGTCGAAGTCGGCCATGGGGGCGATCTGCATGCCCCCTCCGAAGCGGGGGATGTTGGCCACCGTTGTGAACATCACGCGCCCTTCGAAGGTGCCCTCGTCGTGGACGATCTTCAAGGAAGGCGGCTCGAAGGAGGCGAGGGTGCGGAAGACCGCATACGGGTAGATGAGCGGCCCGCGCAGCCGCTTCACCTGATTCGCGACCCGGGTCACCTCCGAGTCGAAGCCGAGCCCGAAGTAGCTGGCGGAGAAGGTCTCCCCCAGGCGGAGCAGATCCATCCACAGGAGCGGTCCCATCAGCGCCTGTCGGACCGCCACCTCGAGGTCGCGGGGAACTCCCAGCGTCGCGGCAAGGTCGTTGCCGGAGCCCAACGGCACCACACCCAGGGCGCAGGAGGTGTTGGCCAGCCCCTGGATCGCCTGATGCACCGTGCCGTCCCCGCCGACGACCAGCAGCCGCTCGACCCCGTCCTCGGCCGCCTTGCGGGCCTGCTCGGCGAGGTCGCCCACCCTACGGGTGATCACCAGGCCGGCGCCCGCCTGGGACGCCAGAACGCGGAGGCGGTCGATGCAGTCGCGGGCCGCGCCGCGCCCGGCCGCTGGATTGACGAGGAAACGGACGTTCGGGTCTCGGTCCATGTCAGACCTCCATCACCGCAGCGATGTCGGGGGGGATGGATGGAATCGCAGCCTCTCCGCGCCGGCCCACCCAGGCGGTCACGGCGAACAGCACCGTGAACGAGGCGGCGAGAGAGACGGCCGTGGGAAGAGCGCCGGGGGGCAGCGGCGGCTTCGGCCAGGAAGGAAAGAAGGTCTGCCGCCCCAGGAATTCGAGACCCACATTGAGGACCGTTCCCACCGCGATCGACGCCGTCGCCGCCACGGCCGGCACCCGTTTCCAGTTGAGCCCCACGGCCAGCGCGGGCGCCAGCGCGGCAGCGAACGTGCCAAAGGAGAACGTGCCGAGCAAGGCGATCAGGTCGCCATAGAGGAAGGCCAGCCCGGCGGCGGCCAGGGTGACGCCCACCGTCGCGATCCGGCCCCAGAGCAGCTCGTCCGCCGTCCGCTTCCCGAACGCCCGCGGCAGGTCGCGCACCAGCGCGGCGGCCCCGATGTTCATGAAGGAGTCCGCCGTGGACATGATTGCCGCCAGGATGCCCGCGATGGCCAGCCCGGTCACGGCCTCCGGCGCAAACCGCAGGAGGAAGGCCGGCGCAGCGTCGTCCGGCTGAGCCAGAGGAGGGAGCTTGCCCTGGGCCACCAGCGCCGGCACCGCGATCCCCACGCCGAACCAGATCAGCAGGCAGAGGATCTGGGAGGCGCCGAGGGTCACCGGCAGCCATTTGAGGCGCCGCGGGTCCTTCAGCATGAAGAATTTGTGAAGCATGTGCGGCTGGCCGAGCACGCCGACCCCGAAGACGAAATAGAAGCCCAGGGCCGTGAGGACCGGCGTCGTGCCGAACGGCTCCAGGAAGGCCCGGCCGAACCGCTCCGAGCCGGCGATGCTCGCCGCGATCGATCCCAGGCCACCCCCCGCCTCCATGGCGTAGTAGAAGATGGTGCAGGCGGCCAGGATCATCAAGGTGCCCTGGAACACGTCGGTGTACACCCCGGCGATCATCCCCCCTGCGACGCTGTAGAAGAGGAGGACGCCGAGGCCGATGGCCACGCCGGCTGCGAGGCTCCAGCCGCCTGCGAGGCCGCGCAAGCCGAGCACGGTTTCGAGGAGCCGTCCGAGAGCCAGGAGCTGCGTGCCGAGATAGCCGACCGTCCCCACCAGGATCGCCACGGCCGCCGTGCCCGACGTCAACCGGCTGCCGAACCGGCAGAGGATCGCGTCCGGGACCGTATAGACCTCACGCACCTCGGCGAGGAGGCGCAGACGTTTCGCCACGGCCCAGCCCAGCAGGGCGGAGGTGAATCCGATCGGCAGGTTGATGAAGAGCGACGTGAGGCCCATCCGATACGTCAGCCCCGGCCCCCCCAGGAACACGAAGCCGCTGAACGCCGCCGCCATGGTGACCAGCCCGGTGACCAGCACCCCCAGCCCCTGCCCGGCGATCCAGAAATCGCGAGGGGTCCGCGTCCGCCGCACTGACCAGACGCCGATGGCGAGTGTGACCAGGAGATAGACGAGCGCCGAGACGGCGATCAGCGGCCGGTCGAGGAGAGGCACGTCAGGCCTCCCCACCGTCGCGCAGCCGGCGGAGCCGCTCCAGGTCCTCGTCCCGCAGCCAGCGATCGAAGCCGGCGATATAGGCCCAACAGGCAAGGGCGAAGGGGACCGGGACCAACCCGAACAGCATCAGCGCGGTGCCGAGCGGGAGCCCGCCCACGTCGGGTCCCCCCCGGGGCAACGCAAGAAGGAGCAGGAAACCCGTCGCCAGGAGGATCCCCAGGAGGATGAAAACCGCCGGCAGCCAGCGCGGCCGGCTGCCGGCGCCCAGGGCCATGAGGGCCGCTGGAAAGACCGCGACCGCCAGTCCCGCGATCCACCGCAGGGGCGCGGCGTCCACGCAGAACGCGAGCAGGGTCGCCGGCGCGCAGAGCGCCAGCAGCGTAAGGGCGAAGCGGCTGGGCAAGGGGCGTCTCCAGGCCCGGGCATTCTACCGGACCCGCTCGGATATGATCCCGCCATGCCGAAGCCCCAGATCCAGATCCTCGTCTGCACCAACGAGCGCCCCCGAGCTCGGCCAAGCCGAGCTGCGGCCCGCGCGGCTCGATAGACGTCTACCACCGCTTCAAGGACCGGGTGAAAGAGCTGGGCATCCGCGACCACGTCATGGTCAACCGCACCGGCTGCCTCAAGCACTGCAGCCAGGGCATCACGGTCGCCGTCTGGCCCTACAACCTGTGGTACCGGCAGGTCACCGTCGAGGATGTCGAGGACATCTTGCAGACGACCGTCCTGGGAGAGGGGCGGGAGGTCGAGCGGCTGCGGATGCCGGATATCCCGTGGGAGTGAGGCCGGCATAGTGCCCGACGACCCTTCGCGACTTGTTCTCGCTACCCGCCGACATCCGGTATGTCGCCGCCTCAAGGTTTTGAAACGGCGCTCAGTGGGTGCGCTCGCCAAGAAAGCCTCTCAGACGGTCTAGCCAGGTAGCGGGCGCGCAGACCTCTTTGCCTTCTCGGCCACGGAGAACAGGTGCTACTTCGATGTCTCGAGATGAGAGGACTTTCGCACCGTTCAGCTTTTCCCGGCAAACGGCATCGATTAGATTCTGCCCGTGAAGCGCAAGCCACTGGGTGTTCCATACCCTTGCGGTGCGATCCTCCGAAGCAGTGACTAACCTACGACCGTCCAGACTGAACGACGCAGTATTCACCTCATGTTCGTGCTTCATTTCGGTGAGGGTCTGCCCAGTGGCAGCGTCCCAAATTCTCGCGAAAGCGTCAAACACGCCAACCACTCTTCGATTGTCACGACTGAGGGTCGCGGAGGACACTTGAGCGTCGTTTTTCACTTCGGCAATGAGTCTCCCCGCGCCAGCGTCCCACACGCCCACTCTACCTTTCTTGGTGACACCGAGGATCCTCAGGCCATCCAGGCTGAACGCCGCAGAAATCACTGGATCGATCGGTGAGGCTATCCCCCCTCTGGACGATGGGCCATTCCCGCCTAACAGCAGGTCGGCCTGCCTTTGTCCATTGGACTGGCTAGCGTCCCACACACGCATAGTGCCGAAAGCAGCGGCGCTGACCACCCGCCGCCCATCTGGACTAAACGATGCGAACGCTCGAACCAACAATAAATCCCGGTTCCTGTTTTCGGCGATGGACTTTCCCGTCTCTGCATCCAACACGCGCACAGTGCCGAAAGCAGCCGCGCTGACCACCCATTGGCCATCCGGGCTGAAAGAGACAGAACCCACTCTCTTCTCGTGCTTCGCTTCGCGAAGGGAATGTCTCGACCTGTCCCAGAAATGCACAGTGCCGTCATTGGCGCCGCTAACTACCCTTTGGCCATCTGGACTGACCGACACAGAAAGCACTGCGGAAGAGTTCTTCACCTCGGCCAAGGGCTTCCTCGTCACCACGTCCCACACACGCACAGTGCCGTCATCGGAGCCACTTACCACGCTCCTGCCGTCCGGACTGAACGTCACCGACAGCATTGCGGAAGAGTTCTTCACCTCGGCCAGGGGACTCCCCGGCGACGCACTCCACACACACGCCGTACCATCCTCAGAAGCACTGACTACCCACTTCCCGTCCGGGCTGAACGATGCGGAGTTTACCCTCGCATCATGCTTTACCTCGATCAGGGTCCTTCCCGTTGACGCATCCCACACACGTACCGCCCCATCCTCAGAAGCACTGACCACCCACCGACCGTCCAGGCTAAACGATGCGGCGCTCACGCTTCCATCATGCTTCACCTCAGCCAAGGGCTCTCCCGTTGCCGCATCCCATATCCGCACTGTGCCATCTTCTGAAGCGCCGACTACCCGAGACCCATCCGGACTGAAAAAGGCGAAGGTGCTCGTCCCATGGTAACGCACCTCGCTGAGGACTTTCCCCGTTGTGGCGGCCCATACCCGCACCGTGCCGTCCAAAGAAGCGCTGACCACCTGAGACCCGTCTCGACTGAACGAAACGGAGGTTACCAACTTATCGTGCCTCATTTCGGTAAAGGTCTTGCCCGTCGCCGCGTCCCACACACGCACTATGCCGTCTAAAGAAGCGCTGACCACCCGAGACCCGTCCCGGCTGAACGAAGCCACTTTTACCAACTTTTCGTGCTTCACTTCGGCAAAGGTCTGGCCCGTCGCCGCATCCCACACACGCACTGTGCCGTCTAAAGAGGCGCTGACCCCCCGGCGCCCGTCCAGACTGAACGAGAGGGGCCTCCCGTCGGCGTTTTTCACCTCGGAGAGGGCCTTCCCCGTTGCCGCGTCCCAAACACGCACCGCGCCGAGAAAAGAGCTGCTCACCACTCGCCGGCCATCAGGACTCAAGAATGCGGTCGAAATCGAATTCATAACATCGGCGTTAACCTCGAAGACGACCTTTCCCGTCGCCGCGTCCCACACGCGCGCGCTGTCCGAGGAGGCGCTCACCACCCACCGGCCGTCGGGACTGAATGACGCTGAGTCTACCCCGACAATGTGCCGGGTCTGCGCTATCAACGAGGATGCGTGCGCTGCCCGGGCGAGTTGCGCTTCGGCCTCCGGTGCCGCGGGGGAAAGCCAGCCTTCGTGCGCAGCGAGGACCGCCAGGCGCAGGGCCCGATCGTGATGACCGGCGTCGTTCGCCGCCAGGGCATTGGCAGCCAGTACCAAAGAGGTCTGGCGCGCCACCCTTCGCGTCTGGTTGACGATCGAGATGGCAGCGCAGAGGATAATGACTGTGATGAGGGCCTGGAGTACCCACGTGCGGCGCTGCGCCCGAGCAACGCGGCGCGCTTGTATTTCCCGTTCCTCCTGTAGTTGGTCGTCGCGCCGGCGGCAGGCTTTGAGATAGGCTCTCCCCTCCTCTCCAAGAAGGCGGTCGAAGTCCGGACGCTGGCGCAGGACCTCGGCTGCTCGAAGCCGATCACCAGTGTGGGTGAGCCAATCAGCCTTGTCTCCGTTCTTCCTCCACTCGCCGGCCGCCCGCCTCGTCGCTTCCAGAGCCTTCAACTCGGCGGCGTCCTCGTCGAGCCATGCGGTGAGCGTGGGCCACTGGCGCAGCAGCGCCTCGTGCGCCACCTCGACGATCACCACTTCGCCGTCGTGGCCCCCGACCCTGCGCCGATCACTGAGGAGAAGGCGCGCTGTGATGAGCCGCTCGATCAGGGGACGGGACTCCGCTGGCAACTCCTCCCTGCGGGCAACGCGGCGTTTGCGCTCCTCGGTGTCGGGATCGATGCGGGCTAGCCAGGGGATGAAGCCTTCCTTCAATCGCCGTGTGCGCTCCGCCTCATCCGCCGGGATGGCGGGCTCGCGCCCGGGCTCGGCGAAGGCGGCCTTGACTACCTCCTCAATAGAGCCGCGGAGACCGCCCAGGGCCTCGTACTCCGGGAGGTTCAGCGCACCGTCCCCCCCATGCTCGACGAACAGCCGCTCCAGGGTGAAGGCCAGGAGCGGCAGCGCATCGGCGCCTTCCGCCTCGCCGAGGAGGCGTTCAATTAGCTCCGGATCGATGCGCAGCGGCCGCCCGGCGGCGGTGGCCCGGGCGGCCGGCCCTTCGACGACCGCTTTATATTCAGCCCGGGCCAGAGGCCGGAGATCGAATAGGGCCCACTGGGCGCGCGCCAGGAGCGGCTCGGCCTGCAGCCGCTCGAAGGAGTCGGAACGGATGGCGAGGACAGCCATCACACGTCTCCCCGCCGGGTCGAGCGCTCGTGCGAGCAGGGACAGAAAGGTTTCCGCCTCCGCCCGCCCCTCCGCGCTGAGCATCTCCTCCGCTTGATCGATCCCGAGGACCACGGTAGGCGGAGGAGCGTCGGGACCGAGCCGGTGGCTGGCGAGCGATTGCAGCTCGGCGAGGAGGCGATCCAACCCTCCCGGCTCGGCCAGCACCGATCGGATGCCGGCGCGACTGCGGGCTTGCTTCAGTCTGCGGAAGGCGGCTTCGAGACTCGCGGCCAGACCGGAGGGACCGGCGATGACGGCCCTCTCCGGCCGGATGACTGGGAGCGGAAGAAAGCGGCGGTCGTCGCGGCCGAGGCGCGGCCACAGTCCCGCCCGCAGAAACGAGGACTTCCCCGCCCCGGATGCGCCGAGGAGGACGAGCATCCGCTCGACATCCCGCTCGCGCAGCCGGCGCAGGCTGTCGAGCCCGCGCACCATGTCCGCCTCGCGGCCGAAGAACACTGCCGCGTCCTCCGCCGCCAGCGCCTTGAAGCCGCGGTAGGGCGCGCGGTCCGGATCGCCAGGCGGAGGCCAGGGGAAGGTCGCCGCATCGAGGCCCGCCCTCTGCAAGCCACGCTTGAGGCGCTCGAAGCCTGGAACGGCGAACGAGACCTCGGTCGCAGGAACGACGGGGTCCGAGCAGACCTGGAAGACACGGCGGGCAGAGCCCTCGACCAAGTCACAGAACTGCCACTCGGCGGTCATCTCCCGCGGCAGGCTCTCCAGCGGCGTAGGCTCGATAAACGCGCCGAAGATGGCCTTGCCAAGCTGCTTCGCGAAAAAGAGTTCAGCAATGCACCACGGCGAATCGCGCCAAGCGGGCGAGATCAGGCAGAGCACCGCTTCGCAACGGTCCGAGGCGGCCTTGAGCGCTTCCTGCCACCGCTCGCCCGGCGACAGACCCCGGGCAGGCTCGATGTCGAGGAAGAAGTCGTCCCAACCGTTCTCAGCAAGCCATTGCGCGACCGCCAAGGCCGCAGCATTGTCGACACTGGAATGGCTGATGAAGATCTTGGCCATGGCGCAAGCTGTATTAGTGTCTCAGACGACCGACAGGTCCATGGAGATCACAGGAAAGACCGCCAGCGCCGCGATCCACCGCAGAGGCGCGGCATCCACGCAGAAAGCGAGGAGCGTCGCCGGCGCGCAGAGCGCCAGCAGGGCGAGAGCGAATCGGCTGGGCAAGAGTCCCTCCAGGCCGCGATCATACCGAACCGCCCCTCCGGTATGATCCCGCCATGCCCAAGCCCCAGATCCAGATCCTCGTCTGCACCAACGAGCGTCCCCCGGGCTCCGCCAAGCCGAGCTGCGGCCCGCGCGGCTCGATGGACGTCTACCATCGCTTCAAGGACCGGGTGAAGGAGCTGGGCATCCGCGGCCGCGTCATGGTCAACCGCACCGGCTGCCTCAAGCACTGCAGCCAGGGCATCACGGTCGCCGTCTGGCCCTACAACCTTTGGTACCGGCAGGTGACCGTCGAGGATGTCGAGGAGATCCTGCAGGCCACCGTTTTGGGAGAGGGGCGGCAGGTCGAGCGGTTGCGGATGCCGGATATTCCGTGGGAGTGAGTGGCTGCCCTGTGGGCAGGGCTGGGATGATGCTCCCGTAGGCCAAAGAGAACGTAGTAAGATAACTCTCTCGATGCCGACGATCCTGAGGGACGGACCCTATCGCTTCTACTTCCACAGCCATGAGCCGAATGAGCCGCCTCATGTTCATGTTGACAGAGACGACTTTTCTGCGAAGTTCTGGCTCAGCCCGGTGGTGCTCGCTCGGAACCTGGGATTCAAGGCCCACGAGCTTCGCGACATCGAACGGATCGTAGCAGCAAGGCAGGGTACATTTCTGGAGGCATGGCATGGGCATCATGGCGATAAGAGCTGACGAGCGAGTCCGCGACATCTCCTTTTCGGAGGATTCCTTCACCGTCGAGCTGATGGATGGGCGTGCCATCACCACGCCCCTCGCTTGGTTCCCGCGACTGCTCCATGCCTCGGTCGAGCAGCGCCAGGATTGGCAGATCAGCGGTGGCGGCTATGGCATTCACTGGCCTGCGATAGACGAGGACCTCTCGACCGAGGGCCTTTTGCGCGGGGCTCCCGCACCTCGCGGCTCCCTCGTCAAAGCTTGAGTGCCCGAAATCCCAGCCCGTTGCCGAGGAGGTCCCTGATGGCTGTGACTCTCCAACGCATCACCCTGTCGCTCCTGCTGGTCCTCGGCTTGGCGCCGCGCGCCGCGCAGGCCACCTTCTCCCTATGCGCCATCGACCCGGCCACCGGCGAAGCCGGCGTGATCGTCACGACTCGTGTGCCCTTCGTCGGCCGCGCCGTACCCTGGGCGCGCGCGGGAGTCGGTGCCGTTGCGACGCAGTCCTGGACCGTGGTCGAGTACGGCCGGCAGGGGCTCGACCTGCTCGAGCAGGGTGTGGCGCCGCGCGAGGCGATCGAGCGGCTCCTCGCCGACGACAAGGGGCGCGAGCGCCGGCAGCTCGGCATGATCGACATGCAGGGCCGCACCGCCGCCCATACCGGCACGGAGAACGGCGCGTGGGCTGGGAGCCGCCAGGGGCGCAACTACACGGTCCAGGGCAACATCCTTGTCGGACGCGAGGTCATCGACGCGGTGGCAGACCACTTCGAGAGCACCGAGGGCACCGGCATGCCGCTCGCCGAGCGGCTGATCCTGGCGCTCGCAGCAGGCCAGGAGAAAGGCGGCGACCGGCGCTGGGGGCTCCTTCAGTCGGCGGCGCTGCGTGTCGCGGACCCCAACGACCCCGGCCGCGGCGGCGACCACCTGAGCGTCTCGATCGACGTCGGCGAGAGCCCCGATCCGGTCGCGGAGCTGCGCCGGATCTACTGGACGACGCAGCGGCGGTTGGGCTACCGGACCTTCTCGGAGATCCAGGGCCGCGACGTCGTCGAGCTGAAGCGGATGCTCCACGCCCTCGGCTACTGGCGGAAGGACCTCGCGGAATTTCCTCGCGAGCCGGTCGTACGGGCGGACCCGGCGCTCCAGCGCAGCGACCCCGAGCGCTACCAGAAGGAGATCGACGAGCGGCGCCGAGCCTTGGAGAGCTACATGAAGGACTTCGGCCTCTATGACGCCGCCACGATGGATGCGGTCGACGCCTTCCGCAAGGACCACAACCTCGTCTTCGAGGGCAACCCGCGCGGCCTGGTGGACGACCGGCTCGTCGAGGCCCTCCGCGCGGCCTATCAGCAGCGAGCCGGCCGCCGCGCAGGACAGTAAGGTGCGCTGGCCTCAGGGCCGGAGCCACCGCTGGAACCATTCGAGGTTGCGGCGCATGATCTCCTGCTGGAGGTCGGGCTCGTAGATGACGTGCCCGCCGCGGGGGTAGATCTCCATCTCCACGATCTTTCCCTGGTTCTTGAGGGCCTTGTAAAACTTGGTGGCTCCCGCGATCGGCACGCGGCGGTCGTTCTCGCCGTGCTGGATGAGCAGCGGCGTCGTGACCCTGGAGACGTAGGTGATGGCCGAATGCCGCGCATAGGCCTCCGGCGCTTCCCAGGGCAGGCCGAAGTACTCCTCGGTGGCGTCCCCGCCGTCGGAGAGGTAGTAGAGGTCGGCGAGGTCGCTGATGCTGCACATCGCGGAGGCCGCCTTGAAGCGGCTCGTCTGGGTGACGATCCAGTCCGTCATGTAGCCGCCGTAGGAGGCGCCCATCACGCCCAGGCGGTCGGGATCAGCCACGCCCTCCTTCACCAGGTGGTCGACGCCGGCCATGATGTCCCGGTAGTCGCCTTCGCCCCAGCCGTTCTTGATCATGCGGAGGCCGGCCTCGCCGTATCCCGCGCCGCCGCGCGGCATGGGGAGCAGGACCGCCATCCCGGCGCTCGCCATGGCCTGGAGCGGATAAGGCTCCACTTGTCCCACGGAGTGCATGAACTGCGGGAACATCCCATAGGTGAAGCCGCCGCCCGGGCCGCCGTGTACGTAGACCACCAGCGGCAGGCGGTCCCGGAGACCGCCGGTGCCGGGCGGCGTGAGCAGCAGACCCCAGATCTCCATGCCGTCGAAGGAGGTCCAGTGGACGGGCTCAAGCTTCCCCAGCGCCAGCTCCCGGAGCTCCGGGTTCACCTCGGTCAGACGCCGCGGCGTGCGACCGTCCCGATCATTCCGATCGCCGAGATCGAGGACGAAGACGTCGCCCATGGTCGCCGCTTCGACCGACCGGAACGCAATCCGCCGCCCGTCGCGGCTCAGCGAGGGCGAAAAATCGACGAATGGGCCCGGATGCAGCTCCGCGATGCGGCCATCCAGGCCCACGCGGAGCAGCGGCTGCTCAAACATGCGTGCGCCGCGTTGCAATGGGCTCATGTTGGGCACCACGAAAAGCGAGCGGCTGTCCGGCGCCCAAACGAATTCGGCCACCCAGGTATCGGGCGTGAGGCTCCGGAGGCGCTGCGGATCGCCGCCCTCGGCCGGCGCCAGATAGAGCTCCCAACTCGCGACCATCTCCGGCCGGCCGCCGGTCGAGAGAAAGGCGATCCACCGGCCGTCGGGCGAGTATTGAGGCGACGTGTTCACGCCGTCGCGGTCGACAATTGCGCGAATCGCGCGCGGCTCGCCGCCGGAGGCGGGGAGCGCGTAGAGGCGTGTATGGAACTGGCCCACAAAGCCGGGCTGCAGCGAAGCGGCATAGGCGATGGTCGCGCCGTCGGGCGACCAGTCGAGGGCGGCGGCGAAGTGGTGCGGCGGGCTCAAGGCTCGGGCCGCGCCTCCGGCCAGGTCTTGCACCCACACCCGCGCCGGGCGCTCCTGGCGGTCCACCTCGATGACGAAAGACTTCTCCTTGCGCTGCCGCTCTTCCTCCGCCGAAGGCGCGTCAGGCGCCAGGTAGGCTAGCCGCGTGCCGTCGGGCGACCACACGTAGTCGGAGACGCCCTGCGGATTGGCGGTGAGGGCCCGCGCTTCGCCGGCCCGCACGTCGAGGGCGAAGACTTGAGGCAAGTCGCCGGCGAAGGCGAGGAAGGAGAGTTGGGTGCCGTCGGGCGACCAGCGCAGTTGAGGAGCTGGCCGCGGCTTGTTGAAGATGCGCGTGCCGTAGGTGAGGCGCACCGGCGTGCCGCCGGAGGCGGGCACCAGGTAGAGCACGGCCTCGTGCTCGTCCTTCTCGAACGACGGCTGAGAAACCACGTAGGCGACCTGGCGGCCGTCCGGCGAGATCCGCACGTCCGCGATAGAGCGCAAAGCCATCAGATCGCCCACGGTGACCGGGCGCACCGCGGCACTCAGCGGAGACGCAAGCAGGGCGAGATTGACGACGAGAGACGCGCAGTTCGGCATGGCCGGAGTCTGGCCGGGAACCCTACTCCGCCGTGACGCCAGCCGTCAACTATTGCGGACAGATCTCGCCAAGGTGGACGATCGGCTCGTCGAGGTGCTCCGTGCGGCCTATCAGCAGCGAGCCGGCCGTCGCACAGGACAACAAAGGCCCTGAGGGGCACCTGAGCGGCAAACAAAGCAGAGCGTCCCGGAGGTCGCGTTCAGGAAGCACTCAGGAGGGGATTCCCAGTAGCGCCCCTTCAAGCATGTCCTCGACGGCATCAGGATATCCTTCGAGGATCACTGCAAGAGGTGTCCGCCCTCCCAGGTCCGGGTGCGGACAGTTGAGCCAGGCGAGCACCGAGGAACGACTTGGAAAGACCTGCTCCAGGATTTCGAGGATTCTCTTGATCGAGCGCAGTCGGGGCTGGAGGGACACGGCCGCCGGGGTCTTGTGGACCGACGAATAATTCTTCCCCAGTGCTCCCGAGAGCTGGTTGAGTGGCACACTGAGATAGTCCGCCACTTTCGAAGCGTCCAGGCGACCAGTCACAGGGTCGTGCAGTTGCTGGAGAGGGGCGCCTGGGGACGGCTTAGGGAGGGCCGCGAGGGAGTTGGTCTGGTTCCGCGGTCTCTCAGGCCTCGGCCGGATGACCTTCGACGAGCCGTCCTCGAACAAGAGCTGGACGTTGCCGTCCGAGTTCCATGACTCCGCGATCCAGCGCGGCTGGCCGCCTCGCAGTGCGTTGCAGATCCTCTCGTGGAGTTCCCCGAACAACAGGGTGGCATATGCCTTTCCGGACAGGGTCAGGAGCGGGTTGACGTACTCCTGTACGGAACGCTCCGTCCCCTTGGGTGTTCCCTCGGTGACGATCACCACCGCACGAAGTAAGCGGCCCTCCTCATTGGGGGAAGCCTCTATGGCGGGCGGCAGGAAGCTCGAATAAGGGTCCCCCTCTTCGTAGCCGTAGCCAGGCGTGGGGGTGCCTATATGAGCCGGGACGCCCTGAGCTATGACCCCGATCCACTCGCAGTCCGTGTGGTCGTCCCCATAGCGAGGGAACTTGAGCCGCCAAAGGGTGGCGTAGATGCTCATCGCACAAGGTAAACTATCATGGCAGGCAAGCCACGTCAGCAGGGCACTCTCTCCCCGGAGGTGTCGAACCTCTGACGCAGGATCGCCTTCGGTCTCAGCGAGGGGATGCCGGCCTGCTCCCGCACCCTGGCAGCCGCGGCTTCGATCTCAGCCAGCCTTGGATTGCTTTGCGTCAAGTCCATTGGCCATGGTGAGCCTTCTGCAAGCCGACCTCAGGCACTCGCTGTTACTCGCCTTCCCTGAGTGGCGGCCATGGTTCACCTGAATCGAACGCCGGATGCCGACTCTCAGCCATTGGTCTTCCCAACCGCAGGCGCCAAGCTTCAATTTGTCCCAACAGCACAAAAGCTGACTGCTTTCTCCTATCGTCGTCTAAGGCCATAGCAAAAAGCCGAGCCCTAATCTGGCTGGATTCTCGTGGACTAAGAGTGAAGCTGCCCGCCTGGCCATACGGACGCCTCTCAAGGACAACTGTTTCGATTGCTCTTCCTAGATCATGCGGAACAGACGGAGTTAGATTATCGTCGATTAGGTTAAGGCCGGCCAAAACCGCATCCGGGGCTCCCACCTGCGCGATCACCTTTGAAAGCAGCAGGCGCCTTGCTAGCGATAGTTCCATTTCGCACAGTTGTAATAGACGCGTCAAGATGGATGCTTCTGAACGCACCACGTCAGCTAGCCGTCGAGCCAACAGCTCGTCGCTGTAGTTGTCTATATCCAACTCGCAATCGAGGCCTGTTTCTGCAGCATCTATAAAGCTCATTAATAGTTCCGTCGAACCCGGGGCGGAGATTGTAGCAACAGCATCTATCCACTCTCTCGATATACCTCGCAGACCACTTCCGTCAGCGCACGCGAGTTCTCGGAGCAGAGCCAAGGCCTCGTTGCAGCGGCTATATCCGAGCGCTGTCACTATCTCTCGAACCTCATACGGCGGAAGCCTGATTTCCGACAGGACACTGCGTAACCTCTCGATGCCAGTGGAGGGGGTGTCAACAAACGGTAGCAAACAGAGGCACCTCGTTAGTAGATCCATGTTTTGGGTGCTCTCGTACAAGCGCTCATGCAACATCTCGATGGTCGGACGCAGGACGGCAAAGACACGACCTGCTGGTAATGAAGCGCCGCCGAACAGTAGAGCGCTAAGTGCATCGGCACGTGTCCAGCCATCCCAATCGCCAGGCAAAGCTAAAACGTCCATGACTAGTTGAGCTGAGTCACGCGGATCAAGCGCAGCAAGCACTTTGGCTAGCTGTTTCAATCGATGATCGAGTGCCCCAATCTGTCCCTGGGCCTCCCGCTCTCCCAAAAGCGCCAGCATGCGGTTCTTGAGGGCGCCCGCAGCACGTTGACGGAGTTCCTCGTCAAACCCGACAAGCTGTTTGTTAGATCGCGCCTCCCAAATGCCGCTATAATCCTTCCTGTAGACCGCTCGCTCCTCACCGTACTTACCCCTACTAGCCAAGAGTAGAAGCGCTCGGGCAGCATCCCCCTCATACTCGGGCGCCTGAAGGAGCTCTACAAGTACGGCTTCGGCCGTCTCCCTATCCAGGTGAACTGTGGCTCTGACGTTCCAATTAGCATAGCTCATAGAAGAGCCGTTCGTCATAGCGCTGCGCTCGCCACGAGCATAGGCTTCGCGCCCTGTCCGGACCCGTTCTACATCGGCCCAGATAAGCTCGCGCAAATCGACCATGTCTTCCGGCCGCCCTACGCGGGCCAGCGCGGATACCAAATCCGCCTTCATCTTGCCACTGAAGTCTTCTTGGCTCAGAACAAACGGCATGCCTGCTTTCAAAGATCTCCGCAGGTCTTCACGCAGCTCCTCGGGCAATTCGTCTCTAAGATCAGGGGAATCCCGGCCAAATGAACTTAGCAATTCGATCAATACAAGAAAGTCGACTCCATCAAAAGTCTCTGCCGGGCACTCTAAAGAACCCTCAACAGCAACGGCGGCCGGCAGAGCTCTGATTAGATCATCCAACTGCCTGACAACCGCCCATCGAGCTTCATTACCTGCATCATCGAGAGAGAGGCCACTCCTGATATTGCGAAGCTTGCCGAACGCATGCTTCACTAGAGAAACGTCTGCAGTTGTCGCCAGAACTGCGATCGCATCCGACGCTTCTCGATGTTGAAGCCCCTCTCCGCTTAGCCTTTCGAGGAGGTGCTCCTTCAAAGAATCCGGAACACTCGTTACGAGGTGTATCCATCTTTCACACCATAGAGATCCCTCCACGATCCGACTCGCTACCCAGTGACTGACCCATTGTGGGTCTGTCTTTAGAAGAATATCCAGACAAGCTACGAGTAGTGGCTCGAGGTCGGCAACCATACGGCCGCCTTGTAGCTGGTTTAATTCTTCCTGCCACTTCTCTGGAGTACTTGCAACACCAGCTCGGTCAAGAGCGAGCATGATACGGAGGCGCGCTGGTGCATCCGCCGAATCCTCTAATCCCTTGAGGTAGATCGCAATTGCACGGCCTCTCATAGCGACTGGTACTCTTTCTAGCAACAGCCGCTGAACAGCGGCCTCAAAGTCCTCCGCATTCAGAGCGAACAAGAGACGTGTTATATCTGTCTCAGATCCAACCCACCTTAGCGCCTCAACCGCTGCCAGTTCGAACTCTTGGACTTGGGTCACCTTCGGCAAAGCGCACAACCGGTTCAAGGTCCCAACGACTATAGATCAACTCAGTAACGAACGTGATGCGTGCTCCCTCACCCCATCTGCTCACTACATTCTTCCAGTTTGAGCCCAAGCTAGAGACGTAAAATTCCCCCGCAGCACGATATGCAGCCAGCCGCGTTTGTTCATTATCGCTAGTGAGGAGCGGTATACTTACATCCGCGAAGTCGTCAGAACCAGTGGCAAGCATAGCTGCCAACGCACACTCCCGATGACGCGCATCGGGCACGCGATACCATGAACGCAAGCGCGCGCCAACTAGGCCTTTAAGCTTGTCCCATACGCGGGCGCCGCAGCGCCGTGAAAGCTTCGCACTAAATATAGGATCTACGCTGAGCGCTCTTTCAACCAGAGCCTTCCCCACTCTGAGGAGCTCGGCGTCTCCAGGTGCCTCGCGACTTGCCGCCCCGATCTCTTCGGCGATCATAAGAAGCGGCTCCTCCCAACGCGGTTCGTTCAGATATTTCCTTACAAATCGTCGAGTTCCGTCCTCATCGTCGTTTCTAATAGCTTCCAAGAGTTGAGACTTCAATAGTGATGCGGCATAGAACTCTTGGAATTGTTGATGCTCGAATCGAAACTCGACGCGAGGATAATCGAATCTCTCCAGGACATGATGCGCACAAAGTGTGCCTAGAACAGATGCCGGCTCTGGCAACGTCGCAATTTGTCCATCATCACGCAATCTAACACTCACCATGCGAGAAGCCCGGCGCGCTTCCTCCGCTGAAAGAGACACCTCCCCCAGGGTTGTCATTTGGGTCGCTAGCTCAGCGAGATAGTAAGCGGCGTGGCCCGTAAGTGGAGGCCCATGAAGTCCATCTCTGTGCTCCGCAGACCCTTCCAACAAGCGTATCACTGCATCAAGGACCCCCCTCTTTGTTGTTGGTATTGAACCACCTGAACGGAAGATCGTCGTGACCTCCGCAAGAAACAACGGAGTTCTAGTTAGGTCATCCAGCACCGGATCATTGGCGATTTTCGAATCGAGTGTTTCTGCTTGGCTGCCTAGTGATCGCGTCAAGTACTCTCGTCGCTGCGAGCGATTGAGGGGAAGAAGCCTGGCCCGGAGTGATCCCGGGAGCGGCGGGCTTACATAGTGAGTACGCGTTGCGACGATGATCCCAGCTGCTGGGAAGTCCCGGTCTAGTTCCATCAAAACCCTCGTGGCTTCATTGGCGTCCGCAACTTCGTTCCAGCCATTCAGAAGAAAGATGAAGTGAGTTCCCGCAGAAAGCTTGGAGAGTGCGTCAACATCGACGCTCTGGGACCTATATTGGGGCGATGATGCTATATACTCAAGAACGTTTCTATGCGAGTGTATCCAGGCAGGCAGATCTACTAGGAGCGTTACAACTTTAGAATCGCTGCGTTTTGCGAGTTCGATTAGTGTCGTTGTCTTGCCTCGCCCCGCAGGAGCTTCGAGCACTACCCGACGACCTTCCATCAATGCGGCATAGATGTTTTCGTCCGACAGCGTACCTATGGTCTCTTTGCCTGCTTCATCGAGCTTGACAGCTTGAAGCGCAATTATCGGCTTCCCAGCAAGTCGCCTATGTGCAGTCCAGGATTCTGTCACTGCGTAGGCTGCAAGCCTCGCTCTCTCGAGGATCTCCCCGTCTGATTCTTGAAAAGGGACATTGATGCGCAACAGGGTTCGGCAGATCGATGCGTTGGAGGGATTCAATAAATCGGCGATGAATGCCTCGCGAGAGAGGACAACCAGCTTGTAGCCAAATTCTTTTAAGACATCCTTCTCCCACTTACTCTTTGTGTGCTGAGTGACGGGGGATGGCGTCGCGAAGATCAAAATCTTCACGTCTGGGTAGTTCTTATGGATCTTGGCAGCGTCGCCCTTGATTTTCTGAATTTTGGCCGTCAGTGAGCACGCAAGGCCTTTGCCGACTCCATCAGGAGAGAGCACGGATTCTGCGTACGCATCCAACCCAAGATCCCACTTGCGTTCACACGCAATGAGTTCACTCCACCTCTGCCTTGCGAGGACAACCGCCAGACGCTGGAATCTCGTCCCCTCCTCGTGTGAGACAAGGTCAGCCAAGGCCTTTTCAATGTCGCTGGCACTGATGGAAAGATTCATGTGGCGGGCCCGTAGCCTCGAACTCCGCAGCTAGCTGGCGGCTATACTCCAACTCCGCCGGGACAAGGGCCGTGACTGGTCGCCCGGAACTTTCTCGACGCTCCCCTTACCTATCCCACCACCGGCAAAAGCGCCGAGCTCACCAGATCCCGGTTCTGCGGCGTCAGGGAGCCCCGGTAGCGGCGCGCCAGCTCGGCGGTGTCGTCGCGGGTGACCAGGCGCTCGTAGAGGTTGGTGCGCTGGCGGGGGGTGTAGCCGGCCGAGGTGATCAGGTGCTCCATCTCGTCCTGGCTCATGCGGTAGCTGGTGCCGGCCGAGGAGACGACGTTCTCCTCGATCATGATGGAGCCCATGTCGTCCGCTCCGAAGGCGAGGGCGACCTGGCCGATCTTCTTGCCCTGGGTGACCCAGCTCGTCTGGAAATGGACGATGTTGTCGAGGAAGAGGCGGGACACGGCGAGCGTCCGCAGGTACTCCTCGGCATAGGTCTCGGGCACGTCGGGCATGTCCGTGTGCTCGTGCTGGAAGGTCCAGGAGATGAAGGCGGTGAAGCCTCCGGTCTCGTCCTGGAGGTCGCGGACGCGCTGGAAGTGCTCGACGCGGTCCGTGACCGGCTCGCCCATGCCGTACATCATGGTGGCCGAGGTGCGCAGGCCGTTCCTGTGCGCCTGGCGCATGATGTCGATCCACTCCTCGGCCGAGCACTTGGGATAGGCCAGGACGTCCTTGCGGATCTGGTCCGAGAGGATCTCGGCGCCGCCGCCGGGGATGGACATCAGGCCGGCCTCCTTCAGGCGGGCGATGACGTCATAGAAGCTCATCCGCTCCTTCCTGGCGATGAACTTGACCTCCGGCGGCGAGAAGGCGTGGACGTGGCAGGCGGGATAGTTGGACCGCAGGTAGCGCAGCAGGTCCTCGTAGTAGCTGATCGGCAGGTCGGGATGGACGCCGCCCTGCATCAGGATGCCCGTACCGTTGAGCGCCAGCGTCTCCTCCACCTTGCGCCCGATCTCCTCGAACGGCAGGAGGTAGCCCTCGGGGTCTCCCGGCTCGCGGTAGAAGGCGCAGAACCGGCATTTGTACACGCAGACGTTCGTGTAGTTGATGTTCCGGTCGATGTTGTAGGTGGCGACCGTCGGATCGTTGAAGCGGTCGCGCACCGTATGGGCCGCCATCCCGAGCTCGAGGAGGTCCCCCTCCAGCAGCAGGGTGTGGGCGTCGCCGGCGGTGATGCGGCGGCCGGCCACGGCGTCGTCGAGGATCTGGGAGACGGGGCGTCCGGAAGGCTGCAGGTCCATAACAGCCTTACTTTACCTCAAAGGCGACGGGATCACTCCCAGAACTCGATGGGTTTCGGCTCCAGGATCAGGCCGTGGGCGTGGGCCCGCCGGTAGAATTCCTCCAGGCCGTCGATCTCCTCGCGGCGCAGGAAGAAGCTCAGGTTGTCGGTCAGGTACGCGCGCACCTCGTCGCTGTCGAGCCCCAGCTCGGCGGCCGATTCGCGCACCAGGGTGTCGAGCGACGAGAGGCCGTAGCGCAGGCTGCTCTTGAAGTAGAAGGGGAGATCGGGCAGCTCCACATCCGGCCGCACCGCCCAGACGGCGAAGACGAAGGGGAGGCCGGTCAGGGTGTGCCACTCGGCCGCCAGATCGACGATGTGGTAGCGGTCGCGGTCGACCCGCAACGCCGGGTCGCCGATCACCAGGGCGGCGTCCGCCTCGGCGAGCATCCGCTCGGGGTCGGGGCGCTCGTGGATGTACTCCGGGTCGAGACCCCAGCGCTCGCGCAGCAGGATGCGCAGCAGGGTGACCGAGGTCCGGCTGTTCTGGTCGAGGGCGACCTTGCGGATCTCCTCGGGGGCGCAGCGGGAGACGAGCAGGACGCTCCGCACCTCGTGCCGCGCGGCGACACAGAGGTCCGGCAGCACCCGCAGCCGCGGGATCCGTTGCACCTCGATCGAGGGAATGAGGCCGACATCGAGGTTCCCCTGACTCAGCATCCGGGCCACCTGCGCCGGCGGGTGATAGCTCGGCGCGAACAAATCGGCGTGGTGCCCCTTGAGGAAGCCCCAGGCCAGCGGCTTGCTGTTCAGGAAGTTGACGATGCCGACGCGCAGCTTCGGCAAGGCCGCCCCTTACTTGCCAGACATCGCGTTGAGGAAGTCCTGGTTCGTCTTCGCCTTCGAGAGCTTGTCCAGCAGCAGCTCCATGCTCTCGACGGTCGACAGTGGATTGAGGACCTTGCGCAGCACCCAGACGCGATGCAGCTCGTCCTGGGGCATCAGCAGCTCCTCTTTCCGGGTACCCGACTTGTTGATATCGATCGCCGGGAAGACACGCTTGTCCACCAGCTTCCGGTCGAGATGGATCTCGCAGTTGCCGGTGCCCTTGAACTCTTCGAAGATGACGTCGTCCATGCGGCTGCCGGTGTCGACCAGCGCCGTGGCGATGATGGTCAGCGAGCCGCCTTCCTCGATGTTGCGCGCGGCGCCGAAGAACCGCTTCGGCCGGTGCAGCGCGTTGGCGTCGATACCGCCGGAGAGCACCTTGCCCGAGGGCGGCTGGACGGTGTTGTAGGCGCGCGCCAGACGGGTGATCGAGTCGAGCAGGATGACCACATCCTTCTTGTGCTCGACCAGGCGCTTGGCCTTTTCGATCACCATCTCGGCCACCTGCACGTGGCGGGTCGCCGGCTCGTCGAAGGTCGAGGAGACGACCTCGCCCTGGACCGAGCGCTGCATGTCGGTCACCTCTTCCGGCCGCTCGTCGATGAGCAGGACGATGAGGATCGCCTCCGGATGGTTCTTCTCGACCGAGTGGGCGATCGACTGGAGGAGCATCGTCTTGCCGGTACGCGGCGGCGCCACGATCAGGGCGCGCTGCCCCTTGCCCATCGGCGTGGTGAGGTCCATCACCCGCGACGACATGTCGCCGGGGACCTCGAGCTTGATCCGCTCTTCCGGATAGAGCGGCGTCAGGTTGTCGAAGAAGATCTTGTTGCGGGCGACTTCGGGGTGCTCGAAGTTGACCGCTTCGACCTTGATCAGAGCGAAATACCGCTCGCCCTCTTTCGGTTGCCGGACCTGCCCCGAGATCGTGTCGCCGGTGCGCAGGTCGAAGCGCCGGATCTGGCTGGGGCTGACGTAGATGTCGTCAGGCCCGGGGAGATAGTTGTACTCCGGGGCGCGCAGGAAGCCGAAGCCGTCGGGGAGGCATTCGAGCACCCCTTCGGCGAAGATCAGCCCGCTCTTCTCGGTCTGCGCCTGCAGGATCTTGAAGATCAGCTCCTGCTTGCGCATGCCCGTGGCGCCCTCTACTCCCAGATCCTTGGCGATCTGGGTGAGCTGGGAGATCGACATCTCCTTCAAGGCGCGGATGTCGAGCGCCTCGACCGGGCTCGCCTTGTCCACCTGGTTCTGTGTCGTTGGCTTGGCCATGTTGTTCCTCGTCCTTTGAATCATCCTTCTCTTGTGCTCGATTCCAACTGGGACGCGACGGCGCCCCAGAAGCTCCTTCATCCCATCGCCCGAAAGCGCGGACACGGCGATGAGGGGGGTTGTCTCCTCCAGGCCGAGAGCCTCCCGGACCTGGCGCAGAGCGCGCACTCTGCGGCCGCGGGGCACCTGGTCGATCTTGGTCGCCACGACGATGATCGCGGCTCCCAGGCTGCCCAGGTACCCGTACGCCTGCACGTCGAGCGGCGTCGCCCCGACCTTCCCGTCGACGAGCAGCACCACCGTCTTCCGGTGCTTCCGGAGGGCCTCGGGCTGCTCCGCGTGGAGATACGCCTCCACCAGCGCCGCCCACTCCCGCCGCTCGTCCTTCCCGGCCTTGGCGTAGCCGTAGCCCGGCAGGTCCACGAACCAGAAGCGCCGGTTGACCAGGAAGTAGTTGATCGACCGCGTCCGGCCCGGCGTCGAGCTGGTCTTGGCCAGCCCGCGGCGCCCCAGCAGCCGGTTCATCAGGCTCGACTTGCCGACGTTGGAACGCCCGACGAAGGCGACCTCAGGACGCCCGTCCCGCTGGAAGTCTCCGCTCGTGTGAGCGGAGCGGACGAATTCCGCGGTCTCGATCTTCAAGCGACCTGTCCGGCCGACCGCAACGGACTTTTCAACGGTTTCGGGGCCGCGAAGGTTGCGCCGGCAGGCGCCGGCGCCGGGCCTCCGCGGCTCCGCTCTAGGTCAATGGGCCAGACTGTCCGGCCCCACGGGAGGCTCGGGTGGAGCAGCCTCCTCGAATTTTCCACTCTTGAGCAGAGGTGTGAGCGGACCGTCGAGGGCGAGGCGCAGGACCTCGTCCATCGACTCGACCAGATGGACTTCCATCGCTTCGCGCACCTCGCCCGGGATCTCCTCCAGGTCCTTCTCGTTCTCCCTCGGGAGGATCACCTCGGTGATGCCGCCGCGGTAGGCGGCCAGCACCTTGTCCTTGATGCCACCCACCGGCAGGACCTTGCCCCGCAGCGTGATCTCCCCGGTCATTGCCACGTCCTTGCGGACCGGCACCCTGGTGAGCGCGGAGACGAGGGTGGTGGCCATCGTGATGCCCGCCGAGGGCCCGTCCTTGGGGATCGCTCCTTCGGGGACGTGGAGATGGATGTCGATCTTCTCGTTGAAGTCCGGATCGATGCCGAAGATCTCGGCGCGGCTGCGCAGGTACGACACCGCGGCGCGCCCTGACTCCTGCATCACCTCGCCCAGCTTGCCGGTGAGAGTCAGCTTGCCCTTGCCCGGCATGAGGCCGACCTCGGTCTCCAGCAGCTCGCCGCCCACCTCGGTCCAGGCCAGGCCGGTGGCGACTCCCACCTCGGACTCCTGGTTCTTGCGCCGGGCGCGGAACTTCGGCTTGCCGAGGAACTCGAAGATCATGTCCGGCTCGACCGTCACCACGACGCCCTGCCCCTCGCGCACCACCCGGCGCGCGATCTTGCGGCAGATCGACGCGATCTCGCGCTCCAGGTTGCGCACGCCGGCTTCGCGGGTATAGCCCTCGATCACCACCCGGATGGCCTCGGCCTCGAAACGGATCTTCTCCGGCGACAGGCCGTGGTCCTTGAGCTGCCGCGGCACCAGGAACTGCTGGGCGATCGCCAGCTTCTCGTTGAGCGTGTAGCCCGAGAGAGCGATGACCTCCATGCGGTCGCGCAACGGCGGCGGGATCGAGTGGACGACGTTCGCCGTGGCGATGAACATCACCTTGGAGAGGTCGTAGTCCACGTCCAGGTAGTGGTCGAGGAACGAATCGTTCTGCTCCGGGTCGAGCACTTCCAGCAGCGCCGCCGACGGATCGCCGCGGAAGTCCATCGACATCTTGTCGACCTCGTCGAGGAGGAAGATGGGGTTGATCGTCCCCGCCTTG
Source organism: uncultured Holophagales bacterium (assembly GCA_963842525.1). Taxonomy (GTDB): domain Bacteria; phylum Acidobacteriota; class Thermoanaerobaculia; order Multivoradales; family UBA5704; genus UBA5704. The sequence continues at coordinate 174,395 of CAWJGT010000001.1, read as the reverse complement.
CGCATCATCTGGACGATCTGGCCGGGGAAGGCGCCGATGTAGGTCCGGCGGTGGCCGCGGATCTCGGCCTCGTCGCGCACGCCGCCCAGCGACAGGCGGACGAACTTGCGGCCGGTGGCGCGGGCGATCGACTTGGCGAGCGACGACTTGCCGACGCCCGGCGGGCCGACGAAGCAGATGATCGAGCTCTTGGTCTGGCCGACGAGCTGGCGCACGGCGAGGAACTCGAGGATGCGGTCCTTGATCTTCTCGAGGCCGTAGTGGTCCTCGTGGAGCACCTTCTCGGCGTGATCGAGGTCCTTGCGCTCCTTGCTCCTCTTGCGCCAGGGCACTGCCACGAGCCAGTCGATGTAGTTGCGCGAGACGGTCGCCTCGGCCGAGACCGGCGGCATGGCCTCCAGGCGCTTGAGCTCCTGCTCGGCCTTCTCCTTGACCTCCTTGGGAAGGCCCGCCTTCTCGATCTTCTCCCGCAGCTCGAGCAGCTCGTCGCCGCGGTCGTCCTTGCGCCCCAGCTCCTGATGGATGGCCTTGATCTTCTCGTTGAGGTAGTACTCCTTCTGGGCCTTCTCCATCTGCTTCTTGACCTTGACGTTGATCCTCTTGTCGATGTTGATCTTCTCGATCTCGACGTCGAGGAGGTCGTGAAGCCGCTGCAGGCGTTCGTACGGATTGATCAGCTCGAGGAGCGACTGCTTGTCGCCGGTCGCCACCATCAGATGAGCGGACAGGATGTCGGCAACCCGGTCGGGGTCGTCCAGCTTCAGGGTGGACATGAGCCCCTCGAAGGCCAGGTGGTGGGACATCTTGGCGTACTGCTCGAACGCGGAGAGGACCTTCCCCATGTAGGTCCGCAGCTCCTCGCTCAACGGGTAGTGGATCTCGAGGGTCTCGATGTCCACGTTCAAGGCGCCGTTGCCCTCGGCCACGTCGATGATCTTGCCGCGCTGCACGCCCTCGACCATCACCCGCACGTTGCCGTTGGGCAGCTTCAGGTTCTGGATGACGGTGGCGACGACGCCGATCTCGCAGATGTCGTCGCGCATGGGGTCGTCGATACGGGGGTCCTTCTGGGCGGCGAGGAAGATGCGCTTGGCCGGCGTCGCCAGCGCCTGCTCCAGGGCCCGTACCGAGCTCTCGCGGCCCACGATGAACGGGGCCATCATGTGCGGGAAGACCACCATGTCCCGCAGTGGGACCAGGGGGAGGTTCTCGCGCTTGCGATTGACGAATGGTAATGACATGTCCGTCTGAATCTCTCCGGCCGTCAGCCAGCCTTCTTGTACAGCATGATCGGTTGCACGCGGCTTGCCACGACCTCCTCGTTGATGACGCACTGCTTGATGTCACGTTGCGAGGGCACCGTGTACATCAGGTCGAGCATCAGCTCTTCGAGGATGATGCGCAGGCCGCGGGCGCCGACGTTGCGCTTCAACGCCTCACGGGCGATGGCGCGCAGCGACTCGTCGGTGAACTTCAATTCCACGCCCTCGAACTCCAGGATCGTCTGGTACTGCCGGATCAGGCTGTTCTTGGGCTCGTGGAGGATGCGCACCAGGGCGTCCTCGTCGAGCTCTTCCAGCGTGGCGACCACCGGCAGGCGGCCGACGAACTCCGGGATCAGGCCGTACTTGATCAGGTCCTCGGGCAGGACCTGCTCGAGCAGCATGTTGGTGCGCTTCTCGCGCTTGCCCTTGATCTCCGCCCCGAACCCGAGCGACTTCTGGTTGATGCGGCGCTCGATCACCTCTTCGAGGCCGACGAAGGCGCCGCCGCAGATGAACAGGATGTTGGTGGTGTCGATCTGCAGGAACTCCTGGTGGGGGTGCTTGCGGCCGCCCTGGGGCGGCACGTTGCACTGCGTCCCTTCGAGGATCTTCAAGAGCGCCTGCTGCACCCCTTCGCCCGAGACGTCGCGGGTGATCGAGGGATTGTCGCTCTTGCGGCAGATCTTGTCGACCTCGTCGATGTAGACGATGCCGCGCTGCGTCTTCTCCTTGTCGTTGCCCGACGCCTGGTAGAGCTTGAGGATGATGTTCTCGACGTCCTCGCCGACGTAGCCGGCCTCGGTCAGGGTCGTGGCGTCAGCGATGGTGAACGGCACCGACAGAAGGCGCGCCAGGGTCTGGGCGAGCAGGGTCTTGCCGGTCCCGGTCGGGCCGATCAACAGGATGTTCGACTTCTGGAGCTCCACGTCGCCGTGGGACTTCTCGGCGAAGTCGATCCGCTTGTAGTGGTTGTAGACGGCGACCGCCAGCTTCTTCTTGGCCTGTTCCTGCCCGATGACGTACTCGTCCAGGAGGGCCTTGATCTCTTTCGGCTTGGGCAGGCTCGTGTCCTGCTGCTGCTCGAGCATCCGGTCTTCGGCGATGATGTCGAGGCAGATGTCGACACACTCGTCGCAGATGAAGACGGTCGGGCCCGCGATGAGCTTCTTGACCTCGCGCTGGCTCTTGTTGCAGAACGAGCACCTCAGGACCTCGTCGCCGCTGTCTTTCTTCGGCATTTCTCCTCCGTTGGCGGGCCTTGGTGACCGGAATCTGCGGTCATGCTAAGGAGCAAACGAAACCCGTGTCAACCTTGCCAGTGAAAACAGGGGCCACGGGGAAACCTATTCCGCGGCACCCGCCCGCTGCTTCAAACGGCCGGCCGGACTGCTGTTTCGAGAGCTCCTCCTTACCTTCAGAGGTGCGCGGAGAGCCCCGAAAGGGGTCACCGCGGCGCCAACTGCCGCCGCAGCATCACCCGGTCCACCATCCCGTATTCGACCGCTTCCGTCGCGCTCAGGATCCTGTCGCGGTCGGTGTCCCGGTGGATGTCCTCCTTCGACTTGCCGGTATGGAAGGCCAGGATTTCATCCAGACGGTCCCGCATCATCAACATGTCCCGGGCATGGATCTCGATGTCGCTCTGCTGGCCCCCCAGGCCCTGCATCCACGGCTGGTGGATGAGGACGCGGCTGTTGGGGAGAACGGTCCGCTTCCCCTTGGCGCCAGCCGCCAGCAAGACCGCTGCCATCGAGGCCGCCTGTCCCACGCAGTAGGTCGACACGTCCGGCTTGATGTACTGCATCGTGTCATAGATCGCCATGCCGGCGCTGATCGAGCCGCCCGGCGAGTTGATGTAGATCGAAATGTCCTTCTCCGGGTTCTCCGCCTCCAGGAACAACATCTGGGCGATGAGCAGGCTCGCGACGTCGTCGTCGATCGCCCGCCCCAGGAAGATGATGTTGTCCTTGAGCAGGCGCGAGTAGATGTCATACGCGCGCTCGCCCCGGTTCGTCTGTTCCACCACCATCGGAATCAGCATGTTCACAGAGTCTCCTAAGCTTCCTCGGGCACTTCGGGGGCCGCCGCCGCGGCAGGCTCTTCCCCGAGCAGGTGCCGGATCGTCTTGTCGCGACGGAGCTGCTGGCGCAGGGCGGTCAGCCGTCCGTTCTCGTCCAGCGAGCGGCGCAGCGCCGGCGTCGTGGTGTTCTGGGCGCGCGCCACCGCGGCGAGGGTGCGCTCGAACTCCTCCTCCGAGACCTGGAGCGCCTCGGCGTCGGCAATGGCGTCGAGCAGGAGGCGGGCGTGCACCCGCCGCTCGGCCAGGGGGAGCATGTCGCCGCCGATGCGGTTCCAGTCGAGCTGCGCCTTGTCGAGATCGACGCCGCGCCGCGCCAGCGACTCGGCGTAGTCCTGGACCAGGCCCTCCACCTCCTTGCGCACGACCCCCTGGGGGAGGTCGAGCGGGTGGCGCTCGCGGAGCTGGTCGAGCAGGGCGCGCTGGCGCACCTCGTCGCGCTGCTCGGTCTTGCCGCGCCGCAGCTCGCGGATGATCGCCTCGCGGAGCTGCTCGACGCTCTCGAGCTGCGGGCTCACCTTGCGTGCGAAGTCGTCGTCGAGCGGCGGCAGCTCGCGCTCCTGGACCTCCTTGGCGCGGACGCGGAACGGTTGCTCGTGGACGACGGGCTCGCCGCCCTCCGGTTGATCCCCTCCTTGGGGTGCGGGATGCTCGTGGCGGCGCGTGAAGGTGGTTTCCTGGCCGGCGGCGAGGCCGGAGAGGGCCAGGGTGAGCTCCTCCCAGACCGCTTCGTCGCCCAGCTCGACGGTGATCGTGTTGGTCGGCGGCTCGGCTCCCTCGGAGGGCTCGCCGTGCGCGCCCGAGAGCGAGGTGATCTCGGTCACCACCCGGTCGCCCCGCACGGCGGAGCGGTCGGCCGTCACCCAGTTGCCCATGCGGCGCCGCAGGTCGTTCACGGCATCGTCGATCTCCATATCGCCCGGGTCGATCGACGGGTTGGGCAGGTCGAAGTCGCTGATGTTGCGCAGCTCGATCTGCGGGCGGGTCTCGACGGTGGCCACGAAGGTCAGCGGCTCGCCGGGCTGGCGCTCGCGGACCTCGTCGACCTCGGGCGGCAGCAGCGGCTCGATCGAGCTCTCGGCCTGGGCCTGCCGCCAATAGCGGGGCAGGAGGCGGTCGACGACCTCGCGCTCGATCTCCTTGGCGAACCGCTGGCGGACCAGCTTGGTCGGCACCTTGCCCTTGCGGAAGCCCGGGATGCGCGCCTTGCTGCCGTATTCATGGATCACACGCTGCTCTTCGGCCTCGACCGCAGGGGCAGGCACCTCGACGGTGAGCTGCTTGCGGCAGGGGCCGACATCCTCGAGGGAAACCACAACGCTCATGCGCTCGTCGTCCTCTCCTGGTGCGAAAGGGGGGACTCGAACCCCCAACCCGATCTCTCGGGACTAGATCCTAAGTCTAGCGCGTATACCAGTTCCGCCACTTTCGCCGAGGGTTCGCTGGGGAGATGAAGAAGGAAGATGGTGAGCCGCGAAGGAATCGAACCTTCAACCCGCAGATTAAGAGTCTGCTGCTCTGCCAGTTGAGCTAGCGGCCCGTGACGTGACGGATGATACTCAAAGAGGAGCCCGGATGACAACGCCCCCTCCACCCTCGATGCTCCCGGCAGGGCTCCCGTCATCCTCTCGCCTTCCTGGAACATTCCAGGCCCTCCGGACATTCCAACGCCGGTCCCACGTCTGCTTATCCGCCCTGAACGAAGTGGACCATTTCGAGCCGGTCGCCCGGCGCGAGCCCGGTCACACCATAGTCGGCGCGCCGCACGATGTCGCCGTTACGCTCGACGGCCACGGTCCGCGGGTCCTGTCCCAGCTCGGAGAGCAGGTCGAGAACGGTGGCGCCCTGCGACAGCCGGCGCGGCTCCCCGTTGAGGTAGATGTCGAGGACGGCCCGTTCCATTTCAACGTCCATCGCCCAAGGCTATATCACACGCGCCGGGAAGAGGGACCTGCCCGGTCGGGGAGGGCGGTTACAGGAGGTGTTTCAATTCCGCCCGGCCGATCTGGCTGCTGGCGGTGATGATCAGGGCGGCGGTGCCGCGGCCCAGGTGCGGGATCTCGAAGGCGAGAGGGAGGAGCCCGTCATCATTGGTCCGGCCGGTGGCCAGGATGCGCGGCTCGGTGACGGTCGAGATCATCCGCACCGAGACCTGGGCATCCACCACCGGCGCGCCGCTCTTGCTCGAGCTGGTGCGCAGCGTGATCGCCGCCTGGCGGCCGAGGCCCAGGTCGGGCTCCCCCTCGACCATCAGGACGAGCTGCTCCTGGTCGGCCTCGCTGGTGAGGTATTCCAGGATGACCTGGTCGAGCGTGCGCTCCCGCGCCGGAGCGGACGCCGGCACCGGGGCCGGGCGCGGTGGCTGGAGGGGTGGGGGGAGCACCGGAGGCGGCGGCGTGGCAGGCCGGACCGCCGTCGCGGGCTGCGCCCTGACGACCTCCGTCGGCTCGGGGACGGCCGTCGACGCGCCCGTGGAGGTCCTCGGGTGCGGGCCCGTCTGGCTCTTGGTGAAGAGCTCCGCCAACCGGGCGTCGAGCTTGCCGTGCCGGATCGCCGCGATCATGGTCCGGTGCTGGTGGTCCATGAGCGCCACGATGTCCCTCTCCTCCTTGCCCTCGGCGAGAAGCTCGGCATAGCCCGCACGCTTGCTCGCCAGCACCTGGCCGCCGACGTAGACCAGGCTCTCGATGAACGGGTTGGCCAGTCCCTTGTCCTCGGTCTGGACATGGAAGACCACCTCGTTGTGGCGGACGTCTGTGTTGTACCCGGTGATCATTCGCGGCGTCGCGGCGCACGACTCGCCCGTGGAAACGTCGGATCGGCGCTGAGATTCTAAGAAGAGAGTACCCGGGAATCAAGCGAAGCGCTTCCGGAGCTGTCTTAGAATTCCTTGTCTGCTCAACCACGCCTCCTCGCAATGGCTGCGGAGAGGCTCCTCGCGAAAGGAGAGGAGAGCATGAAAAAGATCCAGGCATACGTTCTCGGAATGGCCCTCGCCGGGCTGCTCGCCGCGATCCCGGCCGCCGCGGAGAGCGCGGCCCCCTCTCTCCCTGCGGACACGCCTTCGATCGACCAGACCCTCGCCACCCCCGCCTCCCCAGGCCAGGACGCTGCCCGGCCGGTGCAACTGGCCGACATCTTCAGCCCCCAGATCGAGACCGCCAACGAATGCTACTGCTACTACTGGGACCCGATGTTCTGCCAGAGGCACGTCGGCTGGAACTGCGCCTGCAACCTCGACACCTGCGGCTGCGACTGCGACTGAGCCCGCGAGATCCGGAGGCATGGAGCCATGGGAGGGTCTCGCCCTCCCGCCTCCCCTGGAGTAGAATGAGGCCCAGGCCCACCGAGCCTGCTCGACCCTACCCGGACAACGGCGGGAGGGCAGGCCGATAGGGTGGCCCGGGAAACCGGGTCGCCTCCCGTGCTTGGAAAGGCGGGCCGATCCGCTCACCCGTGCGGCTCGGTGGTCCTATGAGGAGAAACCGAGGAGACCATGGACCGCCTGGTGACGATCGGATCCGCCGCGATCCTTCCTGACCTTCCCGAGAAGCCGCCGCCCATCCCTGTCCGGATTTTTCCTGGAGAGGCCGGAGGCAGCCGTCTCGTCGACTCGTTCGGCCGGCGCCTGACCTACCTGCGGGTGTCGGTGACCGACCGCTGCAACCTGCGCTGCACCTATTGCCTGCCGGCCGACGCCGAGTTTCCTTTCGGCGACCGCGACCTCCTCACGGCGGAAGAGATCGGCACCCTGGTCGGCGCTCTGGCGCGCCTGGGCATCCGCCGCGTCCGCCTCACCGGCGGCGAGCCGCTGGTGCGCAAGGACATCCTGGAGATCGCCCGCCGCATCAAGGCGCTGCCCGGGATCGAGAACCTGGCCCTGTCGACCAACGGCACCGAGCTCGAGCGCCTCGCGCCCGCGCTCCAGGAGGCCGGCGTCGACCGCGTCAACGTCAGCCTCGACAGCCTGGACCCCGAGACCTTCCGGCAGATCACCCGGACGGGCGACGTGGAGCAGGTCTGGCGCGGCGTCGAGGCGGCCCTCGCCATCGGCCTGGAGCCGGTCAAGCTCAACACCGTGCTGCTGCGGACCAACCAGAAGGACGTCGAGCGGCTGGTCGCCCTGACCCTCGACCGGCCGCTGGCCGTCCGCTTCATCGAGCTGATGCCGACGGCGAGCACCGAGCACCTGCACGCGGCCGAATACGTCTCGTCGGACGAGGTGCGCGCCCGGATCGAGGAGCGCTTCGGAGCCCTGACACCGGTGAGCGAGGCCGAGGCGGGCCCACGCACCGGCCCGGCGAAGGCCTTCCGCCTGCCGGGGGCCCAGGGCACCGTGGGCTTCATCACCCCGCTCTCCCACACCTTCTGCGCCGACTGCAACCGCCTGCGCCTGACCGCCCGCGGCGAGCTGCGCCTCTGCCTCTTCGCCGACCGGGTCCACCCCCTGCGCCACCTCCTGGCCGCGGACGACCCGGAGGCGGCGCTCGAAGCCGAGATCCTGCGCGTCCTGGCCGAGAAGCCGGCCGAGCACATGCTCACCCAGGGCAACTACGGCAACCTCGTCAGCTTCATGCAGATCGGGGGTGAGCCCTCACCTTTGCCCGGGTATGCCTGGCAGGGGGTGGGGTGCATCCGATCCCCTCCTGTAGGGGCAACCCTTGTGGTTGCCCACGGTCTTGCCACGTGGCGGCCGCTGCGCATTTTCCCACCGCAGGGGCAGGCGATGCAGGGCAACCACAAGGGTTGCCCCTACGGGAGGCGGTTTGGCCATGATGGCCCAACCCTTGGGGATGCTAAGGCGCCAGCGCCCGCGTGGGGTCCACCTCGGCCGCCCGCCGGGCCGGCAGCCAGCTCGCCAGGAGCGCCGCGGCGGCCAGGACCACGAGCACGCCTGCGAAGGTCGCCGGGTCGGTCGCGGTGACGCCGAAGAGGAGGCTGGCCATCGCACGGGTTGCGGCGAAGGCGCCGGCGAGGCCCAGGACCAGGCCGACCACCACCGGGCGCATGGCCTCCAGCACGACCATCACCAGAACCCGTCCCTTGGTGGCGCCGAGAGCCATCCGCACGCCGATCTCTGACGTGCGCTGGCTGACGAAGTAGGCGATCACTCCATAGATCCCCACTGCCGCGAGCACCAGGCCGATCACCCCGAGCGCCGTCAGCAGCAGCGTGTTGAAACGGTTTATGGCCACCGAGGCGGCGCGGATCTCGTTGAGGGTCTTGAGGTCGAAGACCGGCAGCCGGGGATCGACTGCCTGGACGGCCCGGCGCAGCGGCTCCGCGAGGGTGGAGGGGTCGCTCCTTCGACGCGCCCAGGGTTTGGCCGGCGCTCGGGCCGATGCTTTGGCCACAATTGCGACGGAGGCGCCGTTGCCGTTCTGGAGGAAGCCGACCGCCTGGGGCAACGGGAGGTAGAGCTCGGGCTGCACCGCCCGCTCGACCCGGCCCTGCCGGAAGTCCCCTACGACCGCGACGACCTCCAGCCAGTCGGGCTCGTCGTCCGTGGCGGAGTAGGCGAGGCGCTTGCCGATGGGGTTCTCCCCCGGCCAGGCCATGCGGGCCAGGGTGGCGTTGATCGCGACAACGCCGGGAGCGTCCTCGCGGTCCGCCGGTGTAAAGTCGCGCCCGCGCAGCCGCGGGACCCCCAGCGTATGAAGGTAACCGGGGGTGACGACCCGGGTGTTGCCGTCGATCTGCTCGCTTCGGTCCTGCGTGACGTGGCCCTCGATCGTCAAGGTCGAGGAGGTGTTCCAGCGCGAGAACGGAAGGATCGAGGCGGCCGCTGCCGACTCGACCCCCGGCAGGTGCTCGACTTCTTCGATGATCCTCAGGGCCGTGGCGACGATCCGGCTGTTGTCGGGATAGTCGCTCGACGGCAGCGAGATCTGCGCCGTGAGGACACCCTCGGGGTCGAAGCCCATCTCGACCTGCTGGAGGCGGATGGCGCTACGGATCAGCAGGCCCGCGCCGGCCAGGAGCACCAGGGCGAGGGCCACCTCGGTCACCAGGAGCGTGGAGCGCACACGGTCGCGCGGTGAGCCGCCGAGGCTCCTGCCGCCTTCCTTGAGCATGCCCTGAAGGTCGGGCCGCGTGGTCCGCAGCGCCGGCATCAACCCGACGGCCAGGCTCGCAGCGAGTGATACGGCGAGCAGGAAGGCCAGCACCGTGCCGTCGATCGCCGCCTGCTCCAGGCGCGGCACGCCCGGCGGGCTGATCGCCACCAGGAAGCGCACGCCTCCGTAAGCCAGCGCCAGGCCCGCGGCGGCCCCGGCGAGGCCCAGCACGAGGCTCTCGGTGAAGAGCTGGCGGACGATCCGCCCGCGTCCGGCGCCGAGGGCGGCGCGGATCGCGATCTCCCGCGACCGGGCCGCGCCGCGCGCGAGGAGCAGGTTGGACACGTTGACGCAGGCGATCAGCAGGACGCACCCGACCGCGCCCAGGAGGATAAGGAACCGCTGGCGGTAGCCGCCGACGAGCCGGTTTCCAAAACCTTCGAGCAGCGCACCTTTGCCCCGGTTGTCGTCCGGAGCGCGCTCCTCCAGCCGCCGGGCGAGCGCCGTGACCTCGCTCTGGGCCTCCTGCAGGGAGATGCCGGGCCGCCGGCGGCCGAACACCTGCAGATAGTTATGGCCGAATTCCGTCGCCTTCTCGGTCTCCAGGGCCATGGGCGCCCACACTTGCGGGCCGTCCGCGCGCAGGCTGAAGGAGGCGGGCATGACGCCAACCACCGTATAGGGCAGCCCGTTGAGAAGGATGGGGCGCCCGACGACGCGAGGGTCTGCCCCGAAACGGTCATGCCAGAGCTGCGAGGAGAGCACCACGACCTGCTCGCGGCCGGGCTGGTCTTCCGCCTCGGAAAAGACGCGGCCGAGCTCCGGCCGTGCCTGGAACGCCGCGAAGTAGCCGGCCGAGACGCGGGCGCCGAGGATGCGTTCCGGCAGGCCGTCTCCTGTCAGGTTGAAGCTCGCGTTCTGCAAGGCCGAGAGGTGCTCGAGCGACTGTGCCTCGTTGCGGAACGCGAAGAAGTTGCCGGGCGAGAGAGAGCGCTCCTCGCCCCGTTCCAGGGACCAGAGATGGACGATGCGCTCCGGGTGCGGGAACGGCAGCGGGCGCAGCACCACGGCATGAAGGACGCTGAAGATCGCGGCCGTCGAGCCGATACCCAGGGCCAGGGTGAGGACGGCGACCAGGGTGAGCCCGGGCGCCCGGCAAAGCTGCCGGAAGGCGAAGACAGCGTCCTGTTTCAGCTCCGAGAAGACCTCGACGCGCCGCTTCGCCTTCTGCCGGCGCCGGCCGATCTCGACGCAGTCCCGGCGCACTCGCGCCAGGTCGCCGAACCGCCGCACGGCCTCCTCCCGCGCCGTATGCGGGGCCATCCCTTCCTCGACCAGCTCCTCGGTCAGTGTTTCGACATGGAAGGCGATCTCGTCGTCGACGTCCCGATCGACCGTGCCGCCCTTGATGTGGAGACGGAAAGCGCGCCGCCAGATTGCCATGATCGTCTCCGTTCTCAGGCCGCGGCGGCCTGAAGGACTCTGCCGACCGCATCGGCGTAGCGCTGCCAGGATTCGGCTTCAGTATGGAGCTGGCGCCGGCCGAGGTCGGTCATGCGGTAGAACTTGGCCCGCCGGTTGTTCTCCGAGATTCCCCATTCCGCCTCGATCCACCCCCGCTCCTCCATCCGGTGGAGCGCCGGATAGAGGGCGCCTTCCTCGATGCGGAGCACATCGCCCGTCTGCCGGCCGATCCAGCGCACCACCGCATACCCATGGAGCGGCCCCCACGAGAGCGCCTTTAAAATAAGAACGTCGAGGGTTCCTTGCAGCAGATCCAGTTTGGCCATTGTTTCGTTCCCCTAAGATGTCCAGGGGAGATGGTACGGCGGGTTCCCCTAAGGTGTCAAGGGGAATTTCTCCTTCTCTCGGGCGGGAGGGAAAGGGGGAGAATCCGTGAACTACTGCGGATCGTTACTCCAGGTGAGCCCGTAGTGCCTACAGAAGCTCCGAATGAGTCTGCGGCAATAAGTACAAATACTAGTGTAGTGGGTCACACAGATGCGCTCTTAAGTAGTGCGTTCTGGGCACGGGTGACCTTCTCCAGGATATCTTTGGCGGACTTCGTCCAGATGTAGGGTTTGGGATCTTGGTTGTGATGAACCAGATACTCGTCAATGGTGGTAATCAGATCCCCCACACTGCGAAAGATTCCCCGGCGCAGTCGATTCTCTGTGATGTCGCGGAAGAAGCGCTCGACCATGTTGAGCCACGAGGCGCTGGTTGGCGTGAAATGAACGGTGAACCGCGGATGGCTCTCCAACCAGGCCCGGACCTTGGCGTGCTTGTGAGTCGCGTAGTTATCAGCGATCAGGTGAATGTCCTTGTCTTTCGGGGTCTCGCGGTCGATGAGACGGAGGAACTTGATCCACTCTTGATGACGATGTTGGGGCATACAGGTTCCAATCACCGTCCCATCCAACGTATTGAGCGCCGTGAACAGAGTTGTCGTCCCATGGCGCTTGTAGTCGTGGGTCATTGTCCCAGCACGACCTCGGACAAGCGGAAGCCCCGGCTGGGTTCGGTCGAGCGCCTGAATCTGGCTCTTCTCATCGACAGAGAGCACCAAAGCGTGCTCGGGAGGATTCATATAGAGACCAATGATATCGTCCAACTTCTCCACAAACTTCGGATCCCGGCTCAGTTTGAAGGTACGAGACAAATGCGGCTTCAAGCCGTGACTCCTCCACACTCGACCTATCGTGCTCGGGCTCAACTCCATCACCTTAGCCAGGCTGCGGGTGCTCCAATGAGTCCGGCCCTTAGGCGTTTCTTGAGTTGTCTTGCGAACGATCTCCCGAATCACTTCCTCGCTGATCCGCCGCCTTCGTCCAGGCCGCGGAGCGTCCTTCAGAAGGCCGGCGATTCGCCTCTCGACAAATCGACGGCGCCAACGACTCACCGTCTGACGCACCACACCGCAGAGTCTCGCGATTTCCCGGTCCTGCTTGCCCTCGGCAGCGAGCAAGACGATCCTCGCTCTCTCCACAACACGCGCAGGGACCTTCCGGCCTCCCGCCAGTCTCTCCAACTCTTCTCTCTCCTCTGCCGAGAGAACTACCTCAACCGCAACCCGCATCTTCTTTCCTCCTGGAGGTACGGCAGACCAGGAGAGGGTAACACAGGTTACCGGATATCAGACCCACTACACTAGTGCCTGTGGCGGACAACGACAACGTACCGCCATTCGTCCGCATTCGCGCAGTCTGAATCTGTCCGATGAGTCGATCCACCACCAAGGCTTCCGCATCGTTATCAGGCCACGGTACCGTCGTGTCCATAACTCGCCTTCTTGCCACCTCCCTATTGTTAGCTCGCCACTGTTCAAAGATCGCTTGAGGCCAGCTTGCATTGAAACCATCTCCGTTCCTGCACGTAGCCCTAACCCGGCCGAGCCGGAACCAAACAAGTAGCGGAAAGAGAGAGAGGGTATGCTCTTGGGGTTGCCGAGGCAGGTGTTTCGGCATCTTTGGAGGGCACGCTGATGGTTGCGTTGACGGAACGGTATACGGACCAGATTTTGGGAGTTCTTTCCTGCTTTGACCGGGTCGTGATCACGGGGACTCTGCCTGAGATGTATCTGTTTACCGCCCTAGTGCCGCCTTCCCCGAGCGGTGGCACGTCCGCAAGGGTAAGTTCTCTTCTCGGCATGGTCTAATGTCTTTCAGGCATGCCGACTTACGAGGAACTCCTTCAAGAGAACTCTGAGCTTCGCCAAGACAACGGTGAGCTTCGCCAGCGGGTGGAGGAGCAGGAGCGCCAGATTGCGCACCTGAAGCGCCGAATCGTCGATCTGGAGAAACTTGTCGAGGAGCTACGGCGCCGGGGCAAACGCCAGGCTGCCCCCTTCTCGAAGGGAGATCCGAGCGAGGATCCCAAGTCTCCAGGGCGCAAAGCCGGGGATCAATATGGTCAGCAAGCGACTCGAGCTGTGCCCGATCACGTCGACGAAACCATCGTGGTGGAGTGCCCGCTGTATTGTGAGCACTGTGGGGGTCAGGTCATTCCGCAGGGCGAAGCTCGCCAGTATCAGACCGATCTGCCGCCGATTCGGCCGGTGACGACGGAGTTCATCCTCCATTATGGGAAGTGCTCGGCATGTGGCCGGGAAGCTGTGGGGCGTCACCCGCGCCAGACTTCCCAGGCGTTCCGGGTCGGCAACGTGCAACTCGGTCCAAACGTGTTGGGGCTCGCCGCCTGGCTCAACAAGGTCGGAGGCTTGAGCTACGGCAAGATCGCCGCGTTGCTGAAGGAGCTGGCTGGACTGTCTGTGTCGCGCTCGGCCCTGTGCCGCGCGCTGCTTCGCATGAGTAAGAAGCTGGAGCCCTTGTACGAGGAGCTGAAGGCGAAGATCCGGAGCTCTCCTGTGGTGTACCCGGACGAGACGGGCTGGCGGGAGGGGGGCTATAGCGTGTGGTTGTGGGTGTTCACCAATCGCAGCGAGACGGTCTACAGCATCCAGCCGGGTCGTGGCTATGCCGAGGCCTCTGAGGTCCTGGGGGAGGGCTTTGTCGGCGTGCTGGTGGCTGATGGTTGGGCTCCCTATCAGAAATTTGAAGAAGCGACTCATCAGACCTGTCTGGCGCATCTGTTGCGCCGTTGCGAGGAGCTGCTGGAGAAGGCGACAGGGGGTGCGGTGCGCTTTCCTCGGGCGGTGAAAGAGATCCTGCAGGCCGCCTTGGAGGCGCGAGATCAGCGGGACGCGGGCAAGCTCAGCGGCGAGGCGCTGGAGAAGGTCAAGCAGGACTTGGAGCTCCAGATGGAAAGGCGTCTGTCGGGGCAGTTCACGAACCCCGACAACCAGCGTCTGGCTCAGCATTTGATACGTCACCAGGAGCAGCTGTTTGTCTTCCTGGAACGCACGGATGTGGAGGCGACCAATTGGCCGGCCGAACAAGGGATTCGCCCGGCGGTCATCAACCGCAAGACATCTGGGGGAAATCGGACGGCCGAGGGGTCCCAGGCGCAAGCGGTCTTGATGAGTGCCCTGCGCACATTTCAGCAACACCAAGTCGGGACACTCGAGATCTTGCCCCAGCTTCTGCGCAGCCCCCAGCTACCGAAGCTTGAGGCAATACTTCCTGCGTCACAGCCACCGTAACAGTTCTCGCCACGAGTTATCCGTGGCTCCAGGTCGGTAGCCGCTCGCCCTCGTCAGGTCGCCTGGCCAGCGCGGACGTGTGTCCAGGGAAAACCTTCCCCAAAAGTGCCGCTGACGGTAAACAGATACCCTGAGATCTGCCATGCTGGAGCGATGAGTGCCTATCTTGGCTCCCAAGGCATCCGGATCTTCGACTACACCCGGTTTGCCGAGCCGCTGCGCGATGAGATCCGCAAGCACGCTGAACGCCTGGCCGCCGAGGCGGGCCTGACGATAGAGTTCATCAGGCGGAGAAACTTTCGCAAAGAGGAGCGGATCAAGGAGATTCTGGGGAAGCGCGGTGACCACCCGGGCCTGGTCCACATCTTCTCGGCTATGGAGCCTTGCTCTTCCTTCAGGCCCTGGCACGACAAGAAGACCGGCAAGACCTTCCTGAAGTCGACCGAGGCGAAGTGCCTCCACTACTACTTCTACTTCGTCTGGGAGGGTCTGGGACTCTGCTACTTGCGTGTGCCGACCTGGGCTCCTTTTCGTCTGCAGTTCTACTACAACGGCCACAACCGGTTGGCAAGCCAGTTGAAGAAAGCCGGGATCGGCTTCCAGATGGCTGATAACGCCCTTGTCGAGATCGCCGATTTTGAGCAGGCCCAAAAGCTGGCCGACGACATGCGCGTGGATGGGTTGCACGGCATCCTTGACCGAGTCGCCACATGGCTGTGCCCGGTCGGCGTCCGTTTCAAGGGCGGCTATCACTGGAGCGTGATGCAGATTGAGTACTCCACGGACATCATCTTTCGCAGCAAGGCCGACCTCGAATCTCTCTACGAGGTTTTGGTCCGTACTGCCATCCATACGGTAAAACCAGACAACGTGGCGACGTTTCTTGGCCGCAAGCTCGATGAGCGCTCGAAGGTCGAGATCGGCAATGACTTCCATACCCGGATCGAGGGGACTCGGATCAAGCACCACATGGGCCCCAATTCGATCAAGATGTACGACAAACTGGGCCGCGTTCTCCGCATCGAGACGACCAGCAACGACGTGACATCCTTTAAGCACCACCGCAGGGTGGAACACCGAGATGGCACCTGGGAGATGGAAAACGCCCCGGTCAAGAAGACCATCTATAGTCTGCCTGACCTCCAGGAGTTGATGAGAGCAGCAAACCGGCGCTATCTCGAGTTCCTTTCGGCTCTGGAAGATCCGACCGCCGGGATCAAGAATCTGGAGAAGATCTCCAAGCGTGTCCACGATGGGCAGCGCATACAGCGCGGGTTCAACCTCTTCGACAGCACCGATCGCGCCGTCTTTGAAGTGATCGTCCGAGGTGAGCTCGACATCAGCGGTTTCCACAATCGTCACTTGCAGGCTTTCTTGCCTGGGATGAGCAGCGGACAGATCGCTCGCATCCTCAAGCGGCTCCGCACTCACGGTCTGGTCAAGAAGATCGGTCACACCTACAGGTACTACTTGACTCAGCTTGGCCAGAGGGTCGTCTGCGCGGCGCTCAAGCTCAGGCGACTGTTCCTCATTCCCGAATTGGCCCAAGAGGCCCTTGCATGAAAAGTGACGTACAATCGCTACCAGTTTGGCGAAGATCTCACTGGTAAGGGACTAAATACGGTTCTGCCCGGCAAGGTCAGGGTTTCCGGTGGCTGTCACCTCCGCCGCAATCCTTCTGAGAGCCTCGCTTGCGGAAATGCCTGTCAAGCGCCTGAGGCCTGCTGCCTGTACTGCGCCTTGTGCGTTGACTGGGGCCGCCACCTGCCCAGATCCACCAACCTTCGGCTTGGGGACGTTCGCCACTGTTGGCGCCACGCGTGCCTGCGGCGCTCCGGCGTGCGCCGGTTTGGGTCGGACCGTCTGCGGAACAGCAGCCCGGGGCCGCACAGGAGGAGGGGGAGGTAATATGCGCGGGCCGTTTGTTGTTCGCTGTGCCATCGCTATGCCCTCTCCTCAATGAGATACGCCTTGGGGAGACTCTTCAGAAATTTCGTTTCAATCATAGCCCAACAGGCTCGCCGCGTCCACGGGTGGGCGGGCCCTTCCTTACCGTGGTACTATAGACGCCATGGCGCTCGCACAATCCAAGTTGACCGCCCAAGGCCAGATTTCCGTGCCCGCCGAGGTCCGTCGCAGGCTGGGCTTGAGCCCGGGCTCCATCCTCGAATGGGAGGAGCAAGGAGACGACATCGTCGTCCGCCGAGCCGGCCGTTACACCTCGGAAGATTTGCACCGGGCCTTGTTCCCGGAACCTCCCAAACCCCTGTCGTTGGAGGAGATGAAGGAAGGGATTGAGGAGTATGTCAAGAGGCGCCATGCGCGCCGTTGATACCAACGTCCTGATCAGGTTGACCGTCCGAGACGACCCCGCGCAAGTTGCCTCCGCCGAGGAGTTCGTCGCCAAAGGGGCCTGGGTGTCGCACATCGTCCTCGTCGAGACCCTGTGGGTCCTCCGCGCGGTCTACGGCCAGGGTCCCTCCGAGATCGCTACAGCCGTCGAGATCCTGCTCAACCA
Organism: uncultured Holophagales bacterium; assembly: GCA_963842525.1. Taxonomy (GTDB): domain Bacteria; phylum Acidobacteriota; class Thermoanaerobaculia; order Multivoradales; family UBA5704; genus UBA5704. The sequence goes on along the minus strand of CAWJGT010000001.1, from coordinate 157,378 downwards.
TCAGGATCTGATGATCCAGGAGTCGGATGTCGTCGCAGCCGCTCTCCAGCACCTCCGCAATCGCCCAGCCTTGGGCTTTTCGGACTGCCTCATTCTGGAAGTGGCTCGCAAAGCTGGACATCTGCCTCTCGGCACCTTCGACGGCGATCTCAGCAAGTTGGCGGGTGCACAGAAGCTGTAAGGCGCATCGTAACGAGCCCTCTCCCCCTACCCCCTCTCCCGCTCGGGGTGGGTGGCTGGTGGACGCGCGGGGGAGGGACGGGGAGGGGCCCGGGTGGACGCCCCGGTGCGCTCGTGTGACAATACGCGGCGCAGATCTTGCCGGACGGAACCGTCCGGGATCACCCTCAAAACCACGGGAGGAGAGAAGATATGGCTACCATCGCAGCGGAAACCGCCGCCGCCGAGCGCACGCTGATCCACTTGGAGGTGCGGGAGGGGGTGGGATACATCACCCTCGACGACCCGCCGGCCAACACCTACACCCACGAAATGATGCGCCAGCTCGACGCGGCCATCGTCCAGGCGCGCTTCGACCGCGAGGTCCACGTCATCGTTCTTTCGGGCAAGGGCGAGAAGTTCTTCTGCGCCGGCGCCAACATCAACATGCTCAAGGGGTCGGACCCCTACTTCAAGTACAACTTCTGCCTGCACGCCAACGAGACGCTCAACCGGCTGGAGCAGACGCCCAAGCTGGTCCTTGCGGCGCTCGAAGGGCATACCGTCGGCGGCGGCCTGGAGATCGCGATGGCGGCCGACCTTCTCATCGCCAAGAAGGGCTCCGGCAAGGTCGGCCTGCCCGAGGTCAATCTCGGCGTGCTCCCCGGCACCGGCGGCACCCAGCGCCTGGCCCGGCGCATCGGCAAGAACCGGGCGATCGACCTCATGGTCACCGGCCGGCTGATCGACTTCGAGGAAGCCCAGCAGTTGGGCATCGTCAACTACATCTACGAGGGCGACGACTTCGCGGGCCACGTCCACGAGTTCGCCCGCCAGTTCTGCCCGCCGAACCGGGCCTCCAAGGCGGTCGGCCGGATCAAGCGGTCCGTCCAGTCCGGCGCCGAGGTGCCGTTCGAGAGCGGCCTCGCCATCGAGCGCGAGCTGCAGCAGCAGCTCTTCGAGAGCCAGGACGCCCGCGAAGGCCTCGACGCCTATGTGACCAAGCGCAAGCCCGAGTTCAAGGGGGTCTGAGATGACTCTCGTCGAGGCGACCGCGCAGGCGCGGGTGGAATTCCCGCCGCGCAAGCTGTGGATCGGCGGCCAGTGGGTGGAGCCGGAAGGGGGACGGTTCTTCGTCTCCGAGAACCCGGCCACCGAGGAGCCGCTCTGCGAGGTCGCCTCGGCCGGCGCGGCGGACGTGGACCGGGCGGTCCAGGCTGCCCGCGAAGCGCTCCAGGGGGACTGGGGGACCCGTCTTACCCCGCGCGACCGTGGCCGACTGCTGTGGAAGATCGCCGATCTCCTGGAGGAGCGGATCGACGAATTCGCCCGCCTGGAGACGCTCGACAACGGCAAGCCGATCTTCGAGTCGCGCTACGTCGACGTCCCGGCCGCGGTCGAGGCGCTGCGCTATTACGCCGGCTGGGCCGACAAGGTCACGGGCGACACGCTGCCGGTTTCCGGCCCCTTCGTCCTCGCCTACACCCTGCGCGAGCCCGTCGGCGTGATCGGCGCCATCACCCCGTGGAACTTCCCGCTCATCCAGGCGCTGTGGAAGATCGCGCCGGCCCTGGCCTGCGGCAATACGGTTGTCCACAAGCCGGCGTCCTACACGCCGCTCTCGGCGCTCAAGTTCGCCGAGCTGGCCGCCGAGGCCGGGCTGCCGCCGGGGGTGCTGAACGTCCTGCCGGGCGGAGGCGCCGAGGTCGGCGATGCCCTGGTGCACCACCCAGGGGTTGCGAAGATCTCCTTCACCGGCTCGACAGAGGTGGGCCGCGACATCATGCGCGGCGCGGCCGACACGATCAAAAGGGTCACCCTGGAGCTGGGCGGCAAGTCGCCGAACATCGTTTTCGCGGACGCCGACCTCGAAGCCGCGGCCAAGGGCGCCTACACCGGCATCTTCTACGGCAAGGGTGAGGTCTGCGCCGCGGGCTCCCGCCTCTTCGTCGAGAAGAAGGTCCACGACGAGCTGATGGACAAGCTCCTGGCGCGCACGAAACGGCTCGCCCCGGGCGACCCGCTCGACCCGAAAACCCGCCTCGGCGCCCTGGTCTCGCGGAAGCAGCGGGATGGGGTCCTGCGTTACATCGACGAGGGGAAGCGGGAGGGGGCGCAGGTGATCCACGGCGGCGAGCCGGTCGGCCTCAATGGCAAGGGATACTTCCTGCAGCCGACGATCCTCGGCGGCGTGTCCAACGACATGGTGATCGCCCGCGAGGAGATTTTCGGCCCGGTCCTGGCGGTGATCCCCTTTGCGGACCCCCGCGAGGCGGTCGAGCTGGCGAACGCCTCGATTTATGGGCTTGCTGCCGGGGTCTGGACCCGCGACGTGGGCAAGGCCCACCAGGTCGCGCGCCAGCTCCAGGCCGGCACCGTCTGGATCAATCAATACAACTGGTACGACACCGCAGCCCCCTTCGGCGGCTACAAGCAGAGCGGCTTCGGCCGTGAGCTCGGCCGCGAGGCGCTGGAGGCGTACACCGAGGTGAAGACGGTTTATGTGGGAAGGTGACATCGTTCTCGCCGCCCCGGTGCGGACGCCAATCGGCAAATTCCTTGGCGCCCTGTCGTCCCTGTCGCCGGCCGACCTGGGCACGGCGGCGGCCAAGGCCAGCCTTGAACGGGCGGGCTGCGACCCCAAAGAGGTCGACCAGGTCATCTTCGGCCATGCCCGCCAGGCCGGCGGCGGACCGAACACCGCCCGCCAGATCTCCTACCGGACCGGCGTGCCGGTCGACCGGCCGGCCTTCACGGTCAACCAGGCCTGCGCTTCGGGGCTCCAGGCGGTGCTGTCCGCCGCCCGCACGATCAAGACCGGCGAGGCCCGGGTGATCCTGGCGGGCGGCACGGAGAGCATGTCCAACACTCCCTACCTCCTCCCCCGCGCACGGTCCGGCTACCGTCTGGGACACGCCGAGATCGTGGACGGCATGTACAAGGACGGCTTCAACGATCCGCTCTCGGAGCTGGTAATGGGCGAGACCGCCGAGGAGCTGGCCCTCGAATGCGGCATCGACCGCGAAGCGTCCGACGCCTGGGCCCTGGAGAGCCAGCTCCGCTGCGAGCGGGCGCGCACCGCCGGCCGCTTTCAGGCCGAAATTGTGCCGGTCCGGTTTCCCGGCAAAAAGGGAGACACCGAGATCGCCACGGACGAGCACCCGCGCGACGGCGTGACCCTTCCCTCCCTGGCCAAGATGGCACCCGTCTTCCGCGAAGGGGGCCGGGTCACCGCCGGCAACGCCTCGGGCATCACCGACGGCGCCGCGGCAATTCTGGTCACCTCACGCCAGGCCGCCCGCGAGCTCGGCCTGCCCATCGTCGCCCGCCTGGTGGACTGGCAGGTCGTGGGCGTCGAGCCTCGCATCATGGGGATCGGCCCGGTGCCGGCGATGCAGAAGCTCCTCCAGCGCACCGGCCTGTCGCTCCAGGACGTCGACGAGATCGAGCTCAACGAAGCCTTCGCCTGCCAGGTGCTCGCCTGCCTCAAGGGGCTGGAAACCGACGGCACGCGGGTCAACCCCGACGGCGGCGCCATCGCCTTGGGCCACCCCATCGGCTGCACCGGCACCCGCATCCTGGTCACCCTCCTCCACGGCATGGAAGCCCGCGGGCTCCAGCGCGGCATCGCCACGCTCTGCGTCTCCGGCGGCATGGGCGTCGCAGCGCTTGTGGAAAGAGAGGCGGCGTGAAGCGAGAGAGAAAGAACGTCCTGGTCTCGACCTCGTCGGAAGAGAAAGCCCAGGCCTATGTCGAGGCCCTGAAGGCGGTCGGCATCCCGGCGGGCGACATCCGGATCGTGGAGCCCGACGAGCGGGACGCCGTGCCCGAGCTGGCCAAGGAGGCCGCCGGGCTCGTCCTCTGCGGCGGCATCGACGTGGCCCCGGAGCGCTACGGCGAGGAGACTCTGCCGGACGCCGAGGTCGAGATCTCCCTGGAACGGGACGAGCTGGAGTGGCGGCTCATGGACGAGGCCCGCACGGCAGAGCTTCCCGTCTGGGCCATCTGCCGCGGCGTCCAGCTCCTGAACGTCTACCTGGGCGGCTCCCTCTGGCAGAACCTCCCCACGCAGAGGCCGAGCGGCATCCCGCACAGCATCGACGAGCCCAAGGACGCCATCGCCCATCCCCTCGAGGTGCTGCGGCCCGATACGCCGACCGGCAAGGTCCTCACGCGCCAGCCCGCCTCCGTCAACAGCCGTCACCACCAGGCGATCAAGGAGTTGGGAGACGGCCTGGTCCCCGTGGCCCGCTCGGCTGACGGTCTGATCGAGGCCGTCGAGCTCGATGGCAACAAAGACTGGTGGGTGCGAGGCGTGCAGTGGCACCCCGAGAACCTGATCGCCGATCCCCAGCAGCGCGCGCTCTGGGAGGAGTTCGCCCGCGCCGTGGAGACCAGGAAGGCGGAATGAGCGCCGTCCTCTGTCAGCGGGAGGGACGGGTCGCGACCGTCACCCTGAACCGCCCGCCGCTCAACATCCTCGACATCCCGGCCCTGACCCTGCTGGCGGAGACCCTCGCCGGCCTCGCCATGGACGAAGGCCTCCAGCTCGTCTTCGTCCGCGGCGCCGGCGACCGAGCCTTCTCGGCCGGCGTCTCGGTCCAGGACCACACCCTCGACAAGGTCGGCCCGATGCTGACCGCCATCCATAGCGCCGTCCGCCGGCTCCGCGATCTCTCCGCGCTGACGGTCGCCGCCGTCCACGGCCACTGCCTGGGGGGCGGCATGGAAGTCGCCCTGGCCTGCGATCTGGTGATCGCCACCGACGACTCCCGCTTCGGCCAGCCCGAGGTGCAGCTCGGCTGCTATCCCCCAGTCGCCGCGGCCCTCTATCCCAAGCTTCTCGGCGCCGGCCGCACCCTCGACCTGCTCGTCACCGGCCGCACCCTGACCTGCGAAGAGGCCGACCAGATGGGCCTGGTCACCCGCCGCGTGCCCTCGGGGACCCTGGACGACGCCGTCGCCGTCTTCGCCGCGGAGGTGACGAGCCAGAGCGCCGCCGTCACCCGCCTCATCAAAGCCGCCGTGCGAGCCGGCCGCGACCGCAATTTCTCCGCGGCGCTCGACGAGACCGAGCGGCTCTATCTCGAAGATCTCTGCCGCACCGAAGACATGCAGGAGGGTCTCCAGGCCTTCCTGGAAAAGCGGCCGTCGGTGTGGAAGCACCGGTAGAGGCCTGGAACCGTCTACTTAACGCCTTACATTGCCGCCGCGCCTCGGGACGGGCAGGTCTCAGGGTACGGGACATCCATTGCGATTGGCCGGCTGGCCGGCCGTGGGTGCACGAAGACTGCCGCCCTCGTGGGCGCGCGCCTCGTGCGAAAGGATTTCTCGTGGAATCCGAGGGTCCCTGCGCGATCGAATCCGACCTCTTCGTCAAGGTGACTCTGGGGACCATTGTATTTCCTCCATGCTATGTTTGGAGAGGAGGATCAACAGAGGAGCTGCCATGGACGTGATCTGCCTCGACGAAGGGGGTTGCCTCTACCTTTCTCCCCACATCGACGACTGGGACTACGTGGACCGCCACGGGATCTCGGTGGTGATCGACCTCGATGGGGATCTCGACCACGGCGTGCCGACGATGCCCAACCATGTCCTCTATCTCTATTTCCCCATCTACGACGAGGACCTGCCGGACCTGGCCAAGCTCCGCGCCGTGGTCAAGCTGGGGGCCGACATGGTGCGCAGCGGGCACCGGGTGCTGTCCCACTGCGGCATGGGATTCAACCGTTCCGCGCTGGTGGCGGGCCTGATCCTCGTCGAGCTCGGCCTGAGCGGCGAGCAGGCGGTATCGCTGCTGCGCAGCCGCCGGCCCGGAGCCCTCTTCAACGAGGTGTTCGCAGAGTATCTGGTCTCACTGACTGGGGTGTGAGAGCGTCCAGCAGCTCCCGCACCGCGGCGTCGAGCTGAGAGTCCTTCCCCCGGAGCCCTTCCCCGAGCGGTTTCTCGACCTGGAGGTCGACCGGCCGCGGGTTCCTCTCCAGGTCCTCCCCCCGGCTGTCGGTGATGCGGATGAACGGGATGCGGACCTGGGAGCCGTCCACGAGCGCAGCGTTGTCGGTGTAGATGAGCCACCCCGCCGTGGCTTCCCCGACCACCTTGCCCAGGCCGAGGACGCGGTACCCCTCGGTCAGGTTCTCGCCGTCGGACAGCGTGCTCCGGTTGGTAAGCAGCACCGTCGGACGCTCGAGGGCGCGCTGGCCCAGGACGCTGCGCGCCGGCGCCGTGGGGAAGCCGCGGTAGGTCATCGACATGTAGCCGCGGCGGGTCAGGATGTCGATGACATAGGCGTTGACGAATCCTCCGTTGTTGTTGCGGATGTCCACCACGACGCCTTCCCGGGCATGGTTGTCGGTGTCCAGGTCGAGGAGGAGCTGGTCCAGCGCAGGCTGGCTCATGTCGAAGAGGTGGACGTAGCCAAGCCGGCCGGCGCTGGTCCGCTCGACGTAGGCGCGGTTGACGTCCACCCAGGCGCGATAGGCGAGCCGCTTCTCGGCGACCAGGTCGATTGGCCGCACATCGACCTCCCGCGAGCCTCCGTCGGGCGAGGACGCCACGGTGAGCCGTGTCTGACGGCCGATCCTGGCGTCGAGGAGCGCGTCCAGGTTGGTGCGGCCGTCCACCGCACGGCCGTCCACGGCCAGGAGGTAGTCGCCCTCGCGGACCTCCCGGGTCACCGCGGCCGGCCCCTGCGGCACGATTTCGCGGATCTTCAGCCGGCCGAAGGCCTCGTACTCGACGGCGTCGAAACGCAGGCCGAGGTGGCCCGTGGTCCGCTTCGTGTCAACCGGCGGCATGCGCACCGCGGCATGGGATGTGTTCAGCTCGCCGATCATGAGGTTGAGGAGCTGGTGGAGCTCGTCCCGCGTACGGATGGCGGCGACATAGGGCTGGAAACGGGCCCGCTGGGCCTTCCAGTCGACCCCGTGCATGCCGGGATCGGCGAACAGGTCGTCGAGGTAGCGCCAGACCTGGTCGAAGACCTCGAGCTTCTCGCGATCGAAATCGACGTCCATCTCGGCGGTCACCTGGAAGGGGCGCGGGTCTCCCCTGTCCGCCAGCAATACGACCTTGATGGCGCCGCGGTCCAGGAAGTAGAGCTGGGTGCCGTCGGGCGAGAACTGGAGCATGTTTTTCCTGCCGGGAGACAAGGTGGCGGCCATGTGGCGGGACAGGCCCGGCTCGCCGTTCCTCTCGTCGAGCGCGAAGAGGAAGATGCTGGACAGGCCGGAGGTCTCGGCCACCAGCGCGATCTGCCGGCCGTCGGGGCTCAGGGCCTGAGACGAGATGCTGAGGCCGACGGGCAGCATGGTCAGACGCTCGCGGATGCCCTCGAAGACGATCTCCACCGGCCGGGGTGCGGTGGCCGGAGGGGTTGGCGGGACCGGCGGGGGTCCGGCCGGAAAGAGGTCGCGGAACTGATCCTCCCGGAACCGCGGCGTGCGCGGCACGAGATCGATGCGGGCTAGCCGCCCGTCTTCCATGCGCTGCCCCGTGGTGAAGACGAGGAAGGTCCCGTCCGGGCTCCAGGACATGGACTGGCTGGCGAAGTGGGCGAGGAAGCTGATCATCCGGGGCTCGCCGCCGTCCACCGGCACCAGCCGGACGTTGCGGAACATCCGGTCGCCATACTCCAGCACCGCGATCCACCGGCTGTCGGGCGACCACACCAGGGACCGCTCGGAGGCGAAGGGCGGCCCATCCATGTTGGTGCGCGTGAGGACCCTTTCGCGGCCGGAGCCCACGTCGAGGACGCGCAGCTCGTGCCGGCCGTTTTGAAAAACGAGGAAGCGGCCGTCCGGCGAGAAGGCCGGCGTGGTGCCGCTGGTGAGCCGGCGCTCCTCGCCGGTGCCGAAGTCATACAGGTAGAGGCCGTCGCGGCCGTCGCGCTCGGAGGCATAGGCGAGCCGCCGGCTGTCCGGCGCCCAGGCGACCTGCCGCTCGACCGCGGGGGTGTCGGTCACACGGACCGCCAGCCCCCCTTCTTTGGCGCCGACCGCGAAGACCTCGCCATGGACGACGACAGCCATCTTCCTGCCGTCCGGCGAGAGGCGGACCTCGCTGAAGCCGTCCGTCAGCCGCACGCGCTCGACGTCCGGGCCGGCCGCGGCGCCTTCCAGACGGATGGGGACCTCGGCCGCCTTGCCGCTGGCCAGGTCGAGCTTCCAGATCTCCAGGTTGCGTTGGAAGACGACCGCCCGGCCATCCCCCGCGAGGGCCGGCCAGAGGAACCGGCCGTCCGTGAAGCGGCTCACCGGCCGCGGCTTCGCCTTTCCCGCCAGCTCCTGGACCCAGAGGTTCTCGGCCCCGCCCCGGTCGGACACGAAGAAGACGCGTTGCCCGTCGCGGCTCCACAGCGGCCACAGCTCCTTGGCACCGCCCTCGCTCACCCGGCGGTAGGCGCCGTCGCGCTCGATCCAGATCTCCATCTCGTCGATGTGGGCGTGCCCGTGGCGCCACCAGCTCGTGGGGTGGCCGTGGGCTGTCACGGCGAGCGCGCGGCCGTCGGGAGAGGGGGTGGCGAAGCTCTCGTTGACGTAACGGTCGGCGCTGACCTCCTGCGGGGTGCCGCCCTCCGGCCGCACCCGGAAGACGTCGTTCATGTTGCCGAGGTCCTGGCCGCTGTGGAAGAAGTAGATCCAGCGCCCGTCCTCCGACCAGGCATTGAGCTGCTCGACCTCGTCGTCCCAGGTCAGGCGCCGGACCTCCCCGGTGGCGAACGCGTAGACGTAGACGTCGCCGTTGCCGGTCCGGTTGGAGATGAATGCCAGGTGCTTGCCGTCCGGCGACCAGAGCGGGCGCGACTCGGTGGCGGGATCCGTCACGAGCAGGCGCGCCGTCCCTCCGTCGGCGGAGACGGTCCAGACGTCGCCGCGGGCGGCGAAGGCGATCTGCCGGCCGTCCGGAGAGACCGTCGGCTGCGCGAGCATGGGGAGTTGCCTGCCGGCAGCGGGTTCCGCGGACAGGGCCCCGGCCGCCGGGACCGCGGCAAGAGCACGCCCGGCCAAGACCAGGACCACCGACGCGAGGGCGACAAACTTCGCGCAATCCATCAACACCTCCGGCATATCACGGCTACAAGTAGCGGGAGTATACAAGGCTCGCCACCGGAATTCGGTATATCGTCCCGGCCATGAGCGAGAGCCCGGGTTGGTGGCTCGCCTTCCGCGGCAGCGAGCTGCTCGTCTTTCAAGACGGCCCGGCGGCACGGCTGCTCCGCCAGGCCGACCTCCGCGGGCTCGGCCTACCGGTAGAGACACCGCTGGAAGCACCGCACGAGATAGGTGTCCTCCAGGGGGAAATCTGTTTCACGGTCGGGCTTCCGGCGGGGATCGAGCCGCCCGAAGGCATGGCCTTCCAGGGCCTGCGGCGCCTCTGGGGGGCGCTCGACGAGGACGCCTGGCGGCTCGCCGGGCGGGCGGTCCAGATCGTCGAGTGGGATCGCAACCACCGCTTCTGCGGGCGCTGCGGCACCGAGACGGTGCCGAGCCCCGGAGAGCGGTCGCGCACCTGCCCGCGCTGCGGGCTCCAGCACTTCCCCCGCGTCTCCCCGGCCGTGATCGTCCTGATCGAGCGGGGAGACCGCATGCTCCTCGCCCGCTCGCCGCACTTCGCGCTCGGCGTCTACAGCACCCTGGCGGGGTTCGTCGAGCCGGGAGAGTCGCTGGAGGAGACGGTGGAGAGAGAGATCTTCGAGGAGGTCGGCGTCCACCTCGCCAACATCCGCTACTTCGGCAGCCAGCCCTGGCCTTTTCCCCACTCCCTGATGGTCGGCTTCACAGCCGACTACGCAGGCGGCGACCTGCGCCTCCAGGAAGGCGAGATCGAGGACGCCCGCTGGTTCGGGGCGGACGACCTGCCCCTGCTGCCGCCGAAGATGAGCATCGCGCGGGCGTTGATCGAGGATTTTTTGGGCCGGCACGTCTAAAATAGGCATTGATTCCGTTCCACGAAACCGATGGGCGTCGATTCGTTCTCCACCCAGGCCATTCAGACGCTGAGGCGTCTCTCGCGAGCGTCTCACTTGTCGATCGTGCTGGGAGCCGGGGCGTCGGTCGCGGCAGGTCTTCCGGACTGGTCGCACCTGGTCAAGAACCTGCTGGCCCGGCCCAAGCGGCGAAAAGGAAGCGAAGAGATCGCCGAGGCTCTGCTCCAGGCGCAGGGATTCCTCCTCGGCGCGGAGGCTGCCTTCGGGCCCGGCGTCAGCTCGGCGACACGCAAGCAGAAGATCGCCGAGGCCCTCTTCGGAGGGGAGTCCAGAAACGACTTCGAGCCGTCGCACCTGCACTTTGCCGTCGGCGCGCTCGCGCAGGCGAGAGGGCCTACCGGCATTCAGCTCTTCACGACCAATTACGACGATCTTCTCGAGCGCGCCTTCGAGCTCAGCGGGCTCAAGTGCTTCAGCCGCTTCGATTTCTTGGATCCCTCCGGTCTGGACTCTTTCACCGTCCATCATCTCCACGGGTTGTTGGGAAGGAAGCGCAAGGACGGCAGGTACCTCGAGAGTCAGGACATCGTGCTGACGCAGTCGGACTACGATCGCCTCTACCGGCCGGAGCACGACTGGCCCGGAGAGGACCTTCCCAAGGCCGCATCACGCGGTCCGCTGTTGTTTCTCGGGACCACGTTGACGGATCCCAATCTCGTCCGCTATCTCAACCGGCTCAAGGACCGCCGCCTCGGACCTCATGTCCAGGTGCTGCCACGGCAGGGTTTGGGAGTTTCACAGGATCTGTTCCCTCGCTTCGCGCAACGGCTCTCGGACCAGTGGAGCAAATCCAATGTCGAAGTCGTCTTCGTCGAGGATTTCGTGGATGTGACAGCCTTTGTCTACGAGTTGATCAGCTCCCGGGGTGGCGTCTATAAGCCGCCTGCCCATTGGTTGCGAGGCCTCTGGCGCCAGGCCACCAAAAACTTCCGGCGGCGCCAGGAGGTGATCGCCCGTGGCTCGACCGGCAGTTCCGGCAAGAGCTCCAGCCCCTGTTGGGACCCGACGGGACGCTTGGGCTCTGGTTGGCTGATGGGGAGGGACATCTGCTCTACTTTGCTGCGAACGATCGCCTCCACCGGTCTCCGGAAGCATTGCGCAAAATCCCGTATCGTTATGACGCCGGGTGGACGGTCACAAGGGCGCTCAGCTCGGGGAATTTCGAGCTCTGGGAAGTGGACAGCGGACGCGGGCAGGGTGCTTCCGATGACCGCTGGAAAGCTGTCGCGGCGGAGCCTTTATGGATTACCGGGGATCGAAAATTGCCGTTGGTGGCCGGGGCCCTGACCTCGGCCTCCGCGATCCTGAACAAGAAGGTCGCGAAACCCTGGTATGAGTCGATGGACCGGCTGGCCCGACTGTGGGAGAAGTCTCTGGGAGAATTTCTCTGAGCCGGACTACAGGCCAGTCCTATTTGGCAGCCGTTTTCGTCCTGGAGCGTCGAAGGAGCTTGACCTTGGAAGTCGTCTTAGCGGCTTTAGTCCGAAACTTGTGCGTTGAACGTGCCTCCGCGAGGCCGGAGGCGGCGAAGGCCGGAAGCTTTCCGCGCCGGACGATCCAGAACTCTCCCGCAGCAGGCTTGTGGACGATCACGTCCTCGTCGGTTTCAATCACGCTCATGGGTCAAGGATAGCACGTTCCCGCCCGAGCCACCGGCGCCTTATCCAGCAGCTCCGCCAGCTTCCTCTCCGCCGTCTCCGGGGCCACCACGCCGGCCGGCAGCCAGGCGGCGAGCCAGGCGGCCCGGGTCTCGTCGCGCACCTTGACCCGTTGACTGTCGGTGACCGCCGCGGCGCAGGGCCCCTCGGCGTCGGCGAGGAGGGGCTTGCCTTCCAGGTGGAACGGGCCCCGGTGGGATTCATAGCTCTCGCCGGGCCGGCCCGCCCGCACCGTCACTGGGGGCTTGAAGGTCCCTTCGGACATCATGCTGCACGGCACAAGGAGGTCGAGGGAAAGGCAGTTGTTGAGGTCCACCAGCGGGTGGATCGGCGGCAGGTCCTCACCCTTGAGCACGCGCCGGAGCAGACCCTCGGAGGATGGCCGGTAGCGGGTGGGGTCGCAGCCCGCGGCCCGGAAGAGCCGGCGGATCGCGGCCATCGTGGGATGCGCGGTCGGATCGGCCCCGGCCAGCGAGGCGCGGGCCCCATCCGACACCTCCCGCCGCAGCACCGTCATGGCCTCCTCGGCGCCGGGAAGGACCTCCAGACGGACCCAGAACAGGTCCCAGCCCGGCAGTTCCGAGACGACGGGGAAGGACGGCGCACCCGCGCTCAACGCTTCGTTCCTCCCGCGGTGGAGGAAGCCTGCGGCTTCAGGTGCTGGTCGTACCAGGCGAGCGAGCGGTCGAACCGGTCCTTGATATAGCTGGGCTTGGTGAGCGAGTGGCTCTGGTCCGGGTAGATGACCAGCTCGGTCTCGCGGCCGAGGCGGCGCAAGGCCTGGAAGAGCTGCTCGGAGTTGAGGCATGGGACGTTGACGTCCGCCCCGGCGCAGAGCAGCAGCGTCGGAGTCGTGATCTTCTCCACAGAGAAGAACGGCGAGAGGCGGACCCAGAGGTCCGTGTTTTTCCAGGGAAGACCGATCTCGGCCTCCCACTCCTTCTGGTAGTGGTCGGTGCCGTAGTTGGACAGATAGTTCGTCTCGCTGGCGCCCGAGATGGCGGCCTTGAAGCGGCCCGTCTTGGTGACCACGTAGTTGGTCAGGATGCCGCCGTAGCTCCAGCCGCCCACCCCCAGGCGCTCGGGGTCGGCAACCCCCAGGGTGATGGCGTGATCGACCGCGGCCAGCACGTCGTCATAGTCCTTGTTGCCCCAGTCCGCGAAGATCGCCCGGCTGAAGGCGCGCCCGTAGCCGGACGAGCCGCGCGGGTTGGCCGCCACCACCGCGTAGCCGTAAGCGGCGAGGACCTGCCATTCGAGCTGGAACCCGGTCGAGAACTGGGCGACCGGCCCGCCGTGGATGCGCAGCAACGTCGGCAGCCGCTGGCCGGCTGGCGCATCGGGCGGCCGGGTCAGAAAGGCGTCGATCGCCTGGCCGTCCGGATTCTTCACGCGCAGGCGCTCGACCTTTGCCAGGCGGATGCCGCCCAGGAAATCGTCGTTCACCCGCGTCAGGCGCCGCAGACCGCGCAGATCACCGCCGTCGACCGCCGAGACCTCGGAGGGGTAGGTGGTCTGGCTCTCCAGCACCGCCAGCTCCCCCTTCGGGCCGGCATCGAAGTCCTCGATCTCGCGCTCGCCGGTCACGATCCGCTCCACCGCGCCGCCCGCCGCCGGCACCCGCGCCAGGTGGACGTTGCCGCCGTCTTCGAGGAGGAAGACGATGGACCGGCCGTCCGGAGAGAACTGCGGCGCATCGACGTTGCGGTCGATCTCCTTGGTCAGCAGCCGGGCCGGGCCACCGCCGGCCGGATTGACCGGAACGAGGCCGATGGCGTTGGTGTCGTACCAGACGTCCTCGGGCGCGCCGCCGGCCAGATAGGCGATCCATTTCCCGTCCGGGCTGAACGCGGGGGAGGAATCCGCCCCCGGCGAGTTCGTCAGGGCACGCGGCGTCTGGCCCGCCTCGGGAGCCACCACGAACACATCGCTGTTGTCGTTGGCGTCCGGGTCCGGTGTGCGGTTGCTGGTGAAGGCAATCGAGCGGCCGTCCGGGGACCAGGCCGGCTCGCGGTCGTCATAGGGACCCGCGGTGACCTGGAGCCCCTTCTTCGTCTTCACGTCGAAGACATGGAGATGGTTGCGGATCTCCCGCAGATAGCCCTCGCCGTCGCGCTTGAACTGGAGGCGGCGGATGACGATCGGCTTCGGCGTCTTGGGCTTCTTCTCCTCCGCCGCTCCGTCCTTGTCTTCCTCCTCCTCGGCGTCAGGGTCGTCCGGGTCCACATCGGAGACGATCAGGGCGAGGCGCGAGCTGTCGGGCGACCAGGCGATCTCGGAGACATCCGCCTTGTAGTCGGTCAGCTTGACGGCCTCGCCGCCCCGCCGGTCGAGCAGCCAGACCTGCGTCTTGCCGCCGTCGCGCGCCGAGAGGAAGGCGAGCCAGCGGCCGTCCGGGCTGAACCGCGGCTGCGTCTCGGACTTCTCGCTCGCCGTCAGGCGGATGGCGTCGCCGCCGGCGAAGGGGACCATCCAGACGTCCGTATCCCGCGTGTCCTCTTTTGGATCCATGGATCGGACGGTATAAGCCACCCACGTCCCCTCCGGGCTGATCTGGGGGGCCTGCACGGTCTTCAGGGCAAAGACGTCCTCGGTCCGCAGGAGCCGGGGCTCGGCCTCGGCTTCCAACCCGGGAAGCGCGAGCAGGGTGAGGACGACAGTGAACGCAGCGACAGCTCTGGACATGCAGTCAGCCTCCTCAGCGATGCAATGATGCTATGACAGATCTGGAGAGAGTCCGTCAAATCATCCAACGACTCCGCCTGATCGGGTGAAGCTCGGCGTGCCCTGAATCTTAGCGAGTTTTGTGGTGCCAGCCTTTGGCTTCGCCCAGGTTGGCTCTTTTCGACTGGTGAGAGCCTCGGCGGCGGGCTGCTCTGATCAGCGGGAGAAATGCCCCGGCACAACGGGCAAAGGCCAAGGAAGTCCAGGGAGAACCCTGCAAGGCCATTCTCCCTGGACAGTGCTCCAGGCGTCAAAGTAGGCAGTCTGGATCGAACCTGCGGGTCATCGGCTGTTCGGCCTTACAAGACCTGTCGTCACATTTCGATTTGGCTACAGCACCAATCGCAACCACCAACGCAACACGAAAGGCTACCCTCACAATAGCAACTGCTGAAACAATCTGAAGCGCCAGGGTAGCAATAGCCGGAACACCCGGCCGCATCGAGGCCCGACTGACCATTCTCGCCACCGTTCCCGCCAAATGTGAAAGGACGTCCTGTGTCGCCGGCAAACCCCGTGGCGGAGGTGCCGAGCACAACCGAGCAGATGAACAAGAGACACAGCAATCTCACAAGCTTACTCATATACAGCCTCCTTTCGTTACGGCTATACTTCCATCTATTCTTTAACTTTGTCAAGGGGGACTGCCTGAATGGCAGCCACCAGAGATGCTCACCGCAGCGTGACGTACACCGTCGCCCCGTTCTGCCCCTGGAGCTTGACCCGCTTCGCCTCGATCTCGACCACAGTGAAGCCGTTGACGCTCTCGCCCGGACTGACGACCTTGTCGCCGAAGAGGGCGACCGGCTGGCCGGAGAAGGCGATGCCGTTCAGGCGCAGGGTCCCGCCTTCGGGCAGGGGCACCTCGCGCACATAGGTCGAGGCCGGCGGGGTGGCCGGCAAGGCGATCTCCGGCCCGGCGGACGGAGGTACCGGAGTGGTGCTCGGGAGGGTCGGAGCCGCAGGGGTTGGGGCGACCGGACGGGGCGCCTCCTGCTGGACCGGCGGAGCCGACGGACGTACTGGAGGCGGGGCCACGGGGACGGGTGCCTCTTCGACGATCCGCGGCAGGTCGGCCGGTGCGGGAACGGGCCTCGGCTCCGTCTCCGGCTGAGCCGTGGCGGGCGGCTGCGGCGGATCGACGCTCTGGGAGGCCACAGGAGCCGGGTTCTCCGCCACGGCGGGCGGCGGAGCCGACGGCGCGGAGCCACCGCGCGAGGCAATCAGGCCGACGCCGATCCCCACGGCCAGGCAGCCGGCCACCACGACCGGGAGCAGCCAGGCGCGGGGATTCCGCGACGGCGGCTCATAGACGGGCACGCGCGCATACCGTCCCTCGGCCTGCGCCGAGTCCTGGCGCGCGGCCTCCTGGCGAGCCCGCTTCAGGGCCTCGTCGATCAGGCTCATCCGGTGTCTCCCTCCAGCTCGCGCACCGCCCGGCCCACATGGCGCCAGGTGAGGAGATCGGAGCCGGTCACGTAGCCGCACAGCAGCGTCTTGTCGCAGACCGCGTTGATCAGGCGCGGGATGCCCTGCGAATAGCCGTGGATCCGCCGGATCGCCCAGCGGTTGAAGGACGGCACCCCGTTCGCCCCCGCCACCTGCAGCCGGTGCTGGATGTAGAGCGCGGTCTCGATGCGCGACAGCGGGCTCAGGTGATAGCGCACCGTGATCCGCTGGCGGAGCTGGCGCAGGCGCCGCGCCTCCAGCTTCTCGCGCAGCTCAGGCTGACCGATGAGGACGATCTGCAGGAGCTTCCGCTGGTCGGTCTCCAGGTTCGACAGCAGCCGCACCTCCTCCAGCAGCTCCGGCTCCAGGTCCTGCGCCTCGTCGATGAAAAGGACCACGTCCTGCCCCTCGGCGAGCTGCTGGAGCAGGAACTCGTTGAGGTGATGCAAGGAGGCCACCTTGTCCCGCTGGGGCTCCAGCCCGAGCTCGGTCAGCAGAGTGCGCAGGAGCTGCATGCTGGTCAGGCAGGGATTGAGGATCAGGGCGGTCCGCACCTGCGGCCCCAGCTCCTCCAGGATCGCCCGGCAGACCGTGGTCTTGCCCGCCCCGACCTCGCCGGTCACCTGGATGAAGCCCTTGCGCTCCCGGATGCCGAACAGGATGTGGTTGAACGCCTCGCGATGGCGGTGGCTGAAGAAGAGGAAACGCGGGTCGGGCGTGATGTTGAACGGCGACTCGCGAAACCCATAGAACTCGTTGTACATGACCAGCAGACCAATATCTCACAACCGCGCTATGAAGCGCCTCTGGAGATCTCGAAACGCGCGCCGGGCCGCGGCGAATTCCGGCGGATCGGCACATAGAGGCGCGCCGGCCCGTCCTGGTAGACGAGGCGGTAGTGCCGGCGGAGGCGGCGGGCCGTCAGCGAATCCGGCCGCATCCCCCAGGCATAGACATAGTCCACCCGCGGGATGAGCGTGCGGACGTCGATCGTGTTGGGGTCGGCCTCGATCCACGTGTAGCGGTGGAGGCGGCCCCGCTTGCCGTGGAACCGGGTCGGAAAGTAGGTGGTCGCCGCCTGGTAGTTGTTCCAGTCGATGAGCCCCTTCTCGGCGGCGGCATAGCCGATCAGATGCGCGTAAAGCCCGTACGGCCCGCGGTCGAAGAGGAGAGGCAACACCCGGCTGTCCGGCCGGATGTGCTCGGTCGCCGCGAGATAGGTCCGGAGTTGGGGATCGAGAGCCCGATACCATCTATAAATGTAGATCACGCTCCCCACGGCCAGGACCGCGAGGAGGCCCACCGCGACGGTCCGCCCAATCCGCCCGAGCCGCGGTGCGAGCCACGGGATCAGGGCCAGCCAGGGATAGAGGCTGAGCCGCTGATTCAGCAGCCCGCCGCCGGACATCCCCTGAGGGCTGACGAAGAAGAGGACGGCGAGCAACAGGCTCAGAAGGAGGAAGCCGTCCTCTGCTCGGAAGGCCCTCTCTCCTCCGCACCCGGTCTATGACGGTCAGGACCAGCAGAAGCAAGACGACGAGCGCCAGAGCCCGTCCGATCCAGAGCTGGACCTCGCCGAAATAGAAAAGCACCTCGAAGCGGAAAAGATAGCCCGCCATCTGCCCAAGGCTCAGCGTTGACGGGATAGGCCCGTGCTGCTGATCGCCCACGAACCAGAGCGGCAGGATGATCTGAGGCAACAGGATCGGTATATGGACCAGATGCCGCCGCCAGCTCTCCGCCTGTCGCAGAGTGGCCAGCCAGAGCACGCCGATCGAGAACAGGGCCACCGCCAGCGACACGATGTGGCAGAACCAGCAGAGCAGCAGGAGCAGGTTGATCCTGACCGCGAACCCCAGGCCGGGCTGTCGCGCCGCCGCCACCAGTAGCCCACCGCGAACAGCCAGAAGGCGAGGCTGTAGGAGAAGTTGTAGAAGCCGAGCTGGAAGAGCTGGTTGTAGATCAGCGGGAAAGACCAGGAAACCGAGCCACCTCCGGTCCGGGTCCACGGCCCCGGCGGGATACCGCGCCGCGACCGGCAGCAGGAAGACATAGCCGCTCACCAGGATCTTCTCGGCCATCCGCGGCTGAACACGGCACATCAGCAGCGCCAGCACCGCCTGGCGAAACCAGTTGGGAATCGGCCGCCAGTCGATCCGATAGTGCCTCGCGAACAGCGGATACTCCGCCCGGTTGTCGTGCTGCAGGATCACCAGGCGTTGTAGGTGTGGCACGGCCCGTCCACCGTGGGCAGGTAGTCGACGGCCCAGAAGGGACGAGACAGACCAGGATCAGGACGACGAAGAGAACGCGCTCGCTCAATCTGGATTGCGCTCCAGCGGAAGTGCTGCGAACGGAAGACTATACGAACGGGCGTGGGTAGGTGTGTCCTCGCTTGAAGATTATGCAGCGCAGCATTATGCTGTCCTGCATAATGAAGTTCGTCAACCGCCAGAACGAGCTTGCCCGGTTGGATCGGTTCGCAGCAGCGGACGAGGGCGGATTGGTCGTCATCTACGGTCGCCGCCGGGTGGGAAAGACGCGGCTGCTGCTCGAATGGTCGAAGAAGCACGGCGGCCTCTATACCGTCGCGGACCAGTCCATGGCCGAAATCCAGCGGCGCTACTTTGCGGAGGCCCTCGGCGCGGTCCTGTCCGGATTCGCCGACGTCGAATACCGCGATTGGCGGTCGCTGCTGTCCCGCGTGGCTCGCGAGGCGGAGCTCGCTGGCTGGCGCGGGCCATTGATCTTCGACGAGCTTCCCTATCTCGTCCTGGCCTCGCCGGAGCTGCCGAGCGTGCTCCAGCGCTGGATCGATCACGAGGCGCGCTCGGCCCGGCTCAAGGTGGCGATCGCCGGCTCGAGCCAGCGCATGATGCAGGGTTTCGTCCTCTCCGGGGACGCGCCGCTGTTCGGCCGTGCCCGCGAGATCCTGGAAATCCAGCCTCTGTCGCCCACCTATCTCCGGGAGGTTTTCGACGTTCCGGATAGCGTGCGCCTGGTCGAGCTGTACACGGCCTGGGGCGGAATTCCGCGCTATTGGGAGTTGGCCCAGGAAACCGGCGGCGATCTGCCGAGCCAGGTGGACCACCTCGTCTTGTATCCCCTGGGTCCCCTCCATCGCGAGCCCGACCGGCTGCTCCTGGAAGATATCCCCTCCGCCCTCGAGACCCGTCCCCTGCTCGATGCCATCGGAGCCGGCGCGCATCGGGTCTCGGAGATCGCAGGCCGCCTGGGTCGTCCCGCCACTTCGATGGCAAGGCCCCTGGACCGCCTGCTCAGCCTCGGCCTGGTCCGCCGCGAGCTGCCGTTCGGCGAGAACGAGAAGAGCAAGCGCGCCCTCTATAAGATTGCCGACCCCTTCTTTCGCCTCTGGTTCCGAGTTGTCGCCCCCTACCGCGCCCAACTCGCCAGCGGTACCCTTGCGGCGCGCCGCAAGCTCCTCGCTCGCTTCTGGGACAGCCTCTGCGCCCAGGCCTGGGAAGAACTCAGCCGCCAGCAGGTGCCCCGGATGCCGGCCGAGAGCCCTCTGGGAAGGCGCGGCCCCTGGGGTCCGGCCGCGCGCTGGTGGCACGGTACGCAACCGGAGTGGGACGTGGTCAGCGAGTCCATCGAGGGCGAAAGCGTCTTGCTGGGGGAAGTGAAATGGAGCACGCGTCCCTTCGAGCGCAAGGCCCTGGAGACAGCATTCCGCGAGCTGGCCGCCAAGCCGGCCCCGCCGCTGCCTTCGCGGTTGAAGGACGCTCAGGTGGTCCGAGCGCTGTTCGTGCCCGAGGTCGCATCCAGGCCGGGTTCCACCAAAGCATCGGAGGGTTTGGAGCTGGTCACGGCCGCGGATCTGCTGGGAGGATAGCAGGCGACCAGATCGATGCGCAGACGATCTGAGGAGGAAAGAATGGACATCAAGCCGATCAAGACCGAAGAGGACTATCGGGCGGCCCTCCACGAGATCGAGTCGCTCATGACAGCCGAGCCCGGCTCACCCGAGGGGGAGCGGCTCGACGTGCTGGTCACGCTCGTCGAAGCGTACGAGCGCAAACACTTGCACCGGGCCGGCATCCCGGCGGAATCTCTGATCAAGCAGCCTGACGAATCCGAGGCTGCATAAGCGGGGGGGGGGGGGGGAGTGTACCTCGGCTGGCTCCAGGGCGGTAATCACAGGGCAGGAAGAATGGGAGAGGTGAGGCTGTCCCTCCTTGGACCGAGCCGCCATAATGAAGGCAACGCCAAATCTCCAAGAGAACCATCGCGACGCGCCCATGACCGCCTCGGCTCCTCACGACTCCGCCCCCCACGGCGTAGAAGTGCTGCGCACCTACGGCGAGGGCTTCGCAGGGCGCGAGGCGGAGCTGGCGGCGCTCGACCAGGCCTGGAACAAGGGCAGGTGCGGGTCTTCGTACTGCACGCCCAAGGCGGCGCGGGCAAGACCCGGGTCGTCGCCAAGTGGCTGACCCAGATGCGCGACGACGGCTGGCGCGGGGCGGGGCGGGTCTTCGTCCATTCCTTCTATAGCCAGGGGAGCGATGAGCGACGCAACGCGTCGTCGGATCTCTTCTTCGAGCAGGCGCTGGAGTACTTCGGCCATTCCGGCCCGCGGCTCACCGATCCCACTGAGCAGGGGCGGACGCTCGCCCGGCTGCTGGTCGAGCAGCGCGGTTTGCTGGTGCTCGACGGCCTCGAGCCGCTCCAGCATCCGCCATCCTTCGACCAGGGCCGGCTGAAAGATCTGGCCATTCATTCCCTGCTGCTCTCCCTGGCCGCGGGCCGGCTGGGTGATCCGTCCGGCCCGAAGGAGAGCGGCCTGTGCGTGGTCACCTCGCGCCAGCCCGTGGTGGAGCTCCGGACAAGGAGCGGCCAGGCGGTCGTCCAGCAGCCGCTGGATCGGCTGGACGCAGCGGCCGGGGCGGAGCTGTTGCGGCAGTTGGAGGTTCGCGGTCCCGAGAGGGAGCTGCGCCAGGCGGTGGAGGATGCCCAGGCCATGCCTATTCGCTGATGCTGCTGGGGACCTACCTGCGCGACGCCACGGACGACCACGAGATTCGGCGGCGTCACGAGATCCCTCTGCTCGCCGAGGATGCAGCCGAGCACCGGTACCACGCGCGGCATCTGTTCGGGGCCTACGTGCAGCATCTGGGCGAGTCCAGCCCGGAAGTCGCCGTGCTGCGCCTGCTGGGCTTCTTCGACCGCCCGGCCGAGGAGAAGCTGCTGGCCGTGCTGCGCGAGGCGGATGAGCCCGAGCTGAACGCCCTCACCGCGCCGCTGCGGAACCTGTCCCCGGCCGACTGGCGCCGCGTCCTGCGCCGCCTGACCGAGCTGCGCCTGATCGACGTCCCCGTCTCCCCGTCTCCTCCTATCGACTCGCACCCGCACGGCGCTGGCCGATGCTCTGCACCAAGCGGGTCGTCGCGACGAGTCGCGGCATCTATTCGAGGATGCAGAGACCGAACAAGCCGCGAATCAGCCGGATATCCCGGCTCTACTCGTTGCAGGGCTTCCGATACTGCGATCTCTCGCTGTCCGACGCAGAACGCGCGGCATGGCAACGTTGTCTTGAGACTGTACCAAGTACAACGCCCACAACCTCCATAGCCGCTTGCGATGAGGTTATCGCAAGAGCTTCGCAGACGCTGGCATGGGTTACACCGCAAGACTGGCTTCTCGACATCGCGTTGGACCACCTAACCCTGGCCCGGGCAATGTTCTATAAGGCCCACACCGTATTTTTCATTCCGAACGCCGCAGTCGACCACGTCAACGCTGCCATCGTAGGCTTCCGCAATGCCGGTACGACCCACCATCTCCCCCGTGGCCTGCTGACACGTGCCTGGCTGCGAAATCTCTCGGGCAATGAGGCGGGTTGCCAGGCGGACTTGGACGAGGCGTGGGAAATTGCCGAACGGGGGCCAATGCCGCTATTCCAGGCGGACATCCAACTCACCCGCGCCCGCCTCTTCCGCGACCGCGCCGCCCTGGCCGAGGCCCGCCGCCTGATCGAGAAACACGGCTACCACCGCCGCGATGGCGAGCTTGCGGATGCTGAGGAGGCGGCGCGGGGGTGGAATGAGGCGAGGCCGATCAAGGCGAGCGAATCGCTCCAGGCCAAACCAGATCTGAAATTGAACGAGGACTCCATGCGAGATCAAGTCTTCATCAGCTACAGCCACGAAGACGAAAAGCTTATGAAAAAGCTCCTCGAGGACCCGGAGCTCTTCGCGCGCTCAGGCTCCGTCAGGCACTGGTCGGATCAGCAGATCGCTGCGGGCTCGAAATGGTTCGACAGATTCGTGGGGCGCTTCATCAAACGAGTGCCGCGGTGTTGCTCGTCAGCCCGAGCTTCCTTGCGTCGGATTTCATCCACGAGCATGAGCTCGGGCCACTGCTGAAGGAAGCCGAAGCGGGAGGAGTCAAGATTCTGTGGGTGCCGCTCCGCGCGAGCGCCTATGAAGAAACACCTCTCAAGGACTACCAGGCTGTCTCATCGCCGGATAAACCCTTGGCGCAGATGAGCAAGGCAGACCGCGATGAGGCGTGGGTGCGAATCTGCAAGGAGATCAAGAAGGCTGTAAGCTCTTGACGGCCCATCTCTCGTCGGCTTGTCGGTGTGAATCGAGGCTGCCCACGTCAGGAGCCCCGAAGGGGCGTGGGCATAATAGGGGTAGGGAGGGCCGGTTGAGTACCGGCTCCCCCTCCCTCCGAACCGGACATGCGGATCTCCCGCATCCGGCTCTCCAGTTGGTGGTTTTACCTGCTAGAGGATTGACGGGCCTGAGCATAGGCTGTGACGTAGGAGAACAACCCATGCTCAGCAAAGAAGGCGTTCGGCCAGCGATGATGGTCCTGACCCCGGCCACGTCCTCGTCTCCCTTGCCGGTGGCGAAGGATGCTCCTCAGGCGCATCCGCACCCACTGGTCGAGAGGCTTGAACGTGGTGCCGTGACTGTGTTTGAAGTACTCAAACCAGCCCCGACGGACTGCGTTGACTCGGCGGATGATCTCTCGCAGGCTGATGCCGTGCGTGCGCTTGGTGTGGGAACGGATCGTGTCCTTGTGCTTCTTCAGGCTCTTCTTGCTCGGCCAGCGATAGCCGCGCTCGAAGTGGTACCCCAGGAAGTCGAAGCCACCCCGCTGGGTGGCGTCCACGATGCGCGTCTTGTCGGGATGAAGTTGCAGACCGGCGGCTGCCGTCCACTCCTCCACCTCCGCCAACGCTCGCTCGGCCTCTTCTCGGCTACGGCACAAAATCACGAAGTCATCAGCGTACCGCACCATCTCATAACGTATCTGTTTACCGTCAGCGGCACTTTTGGGGAAGGTTTTCCCTGGACACACGTCCGCGCTGGCCAGGCGACCTGACGAGGGCGAGCGGCTACCGACCTGGAGCCACGGATAACTCGTGGCGAGAACTGTTACGGTGGCTGTGACGCAGGAAGTATTGCCTCAAGCTTCGGTAGCTGGGGGCTGCGCAGAAGCTGGGGCAAGATCTCGAGTGTCCCGACTTGGTGTTGCTGAAATGTGCGCAGGGCACTCATCAAGACCGCTTGCGCCTGGGACCCCTCGGCCGTCCGATTTCCCCCAGATGTCTTGCGGTTGATGACCGCCGGGCGAATCCCTTGTTCGGCCGGCCAATTGGTCGCCTCCACATCCGTGCGTTCCAGGAAGACAAACAGCTGCTCCTGGTGACGTATCAAATGCTGAGCCAGACGCTGGTTGTCGGGGTTCGTGAACTTCCCCGACAGACGCCTTTCCATCTGGAGCTCCAAGTCCTGCTTGACCTTCTCCAGCGCCTCGCCGCTGAGCTTGCCCGCGTCCCGCTGATCTTCGCGCCTCCAAGGCGGCCTGCAGGATCTCTTTCACCGCCCGAGGAAAGCGCACCGCACCCCCTGTCGCCTTCTCCAGCAGCTCCTCGCAACGGCGCAACAGATGCGCCAGACAGGTCTGATGAGTCGCTTCTTCAAATTTCTGATAGGGAGCCCAACCATCAGCCACCAGCACGCCGACAAAGCCCTCCCCCAGGACCTCAGAGGCCTCGGCATAGCCACGACCCGGCTGGATGCTGTAGACCGTCTCGCTGCGATTGGTGAACACCCACAACCACACGCTATAGCCCCCCTCCCGCCAGCCCGTCTCGTCCGGGTACACCACAGGAGAGCTCCGGATCTTCGCCTTCAGCTCCTCGTACAAGGGCTCCAGCTTCTTACTCATGCGAAGCAGCGCGCGGCACAGGGCCGAGCGCGACACAGACAGTCCAGCCAGCTCCTTCAGCAACGCGGCGATCTTGCCGTAGCTCAAGCCTCCGACCTTGTTGAGCCAGGCGGCGAGCCCCAACACGTTTGGACCGAGTTGCACGTTGCCGACCCGGAACGCCTGGGAAGTCTGGCGCGGGTGACGCCCCACAGCTTCCCGGCCACATGCCGAGCACTTCCCATAATGGAGGATGAACTCCGTCGTCACCGGCCGAATCGGCGGCAGATCGGTCTGATACTGGCGAGCTTCGCCCTGCGGAATGACCTGACCCCCACAGTGCTCACAATACAGCGGGCACTCCACCACGATGGTTTCGTCGACGTGATCGGGCACAGCTCGAGTCGCTTGCTGACCATATTGATCCCCGGCTTTGCGCCCTGGAGACTTGGGATCCTCGCTCGGATCTCCCTTCGAGAAGGGGGCAGCCTGGCGTTTGCCCCGGCGCCGTAGCTCCTCGACAAGTTTCTCCAGATCGACGATTCGGCGCTTCAGGTGCGCAATCTGGCGCTCCTGCTCCTCCACCCGCTGGCGAAGCTCACCGTTGTCTTGGCGAAGCTCAGAGTTCTCTTGAAGGAGTTCCTCGTAAGTCGGCATGCCTGAAAGACATTAGACCATGCCGAGAAGAGAACTTCAAGCCCTTGCGGACGTGCCACCGCTCGGGGAAGGCGGCACTAGGGCGGTAAACAGATACCTCATAACCTTGTTCGGCCATTTGATGGTCGAGAGGGTCCAGGTAGATATTCGACAGCAGGGGACTGATCACCGCTCCTTGTGGAGTTCCCTCCTCAGGAGTCCAGTGCTCCAGACCCACCATCACTTCCTGGTCGAGAAAGGCACGCACCAGGTCCAAGACCCGGCCGTCCGATACCTTCGCTTCGATTCTCGCCATCAAACCCTGGCGAGGGATCGTGTCGTAATAGCTGCGCAGGTCGGCGTCCACCACATGGGTATAGCCGGCCTCCAGCAGTTCCGAGACGCGACGCAGCGCAGCCTTGGTACTTCTCCCCGGACGGAATCCGTAGCTCTGGGCTGCAAACTCCCGTTCGAAGATCGGTTCCAAGACATTGCGCAGCGCTCCTTGCACCACCCGGTCTTGAACCGTCGGAATCCCCAGAGGGCGCTCCTCGGAGCTACCCGGCTTGGGTATCCACACCCGGCGAATCGCCTGCGGACGATAACTGCCGTCTTTCAGACTAGCCGCCAGGTTCTCCAGGTTCTTGCCGAGGTGGGCGCTGAACTGCGCGACCGTCACGTGGTCAACCCCAGCGCTTCCCTGGTTCCGCCTGACCCGCTGGTAGGAAGAGTCCAGGTTGCGCGAGTCATAGACCTTGTCGATCAGACTGAACCATTGGCCTCCTTGGACCCCAGCTTCGAGGGCCGTCAACATGCGATCCGTCCAGACATGCGGTTCCACCCAGGGCCACCGGCCCCGGACTTCTCCGGCTTGTTTAGCCCTTACAGGCACTGACGCGCGGTTGCTTTCCGCTTGTCCAGTCGTCACGCATCCACCTCCCTGTCCCCCTTTGCTCCACGCCCGTTACGGCGCTTCTCAGCTCCTATGAGGACTCTGACTCCTCGGCAAGTCTCCTGCCCGACCGAGGTCTCCCCGCTTCACGTCACACGTCCTTTGAGACCATTCTGCATCCAATCACCCTACGCCCCCCCATCGCCGCTTTCGCACGCTACCCCTCAGCTCGATGGGTCTCCCTTGAGGGTCCAGACTTCGCCAGTGGCTTGCAGGCTCGTCGGGGTCACAAGGCCGAATCGATTTCGTCTCCTGCGGACTGGTCTCTCACCTCCGGTTGCTCTCCACCTCGCTTTGGGCGACGCAGTTACCTTCGGTTACAGGCCGGAGAGCGTATGCCTGAAGAGGACTTTCACCTCTCTGAACGTGTGCGCTCACGGGCGCACAAGCCTGGGGTTTCAACCCCAGGACCGCGGCCCAATTTCCCCCCAAGCCCCGAAGGGGCGACGGCGAGGGCGATGGGCGCGAGCCCCGATGCGGGGGTGGGAGCACTGAGATTCAGGTGCCTGCGCCCCTTCAGGGCTCAGGAAAAATTTGGAGGACGCCAACCTGGCGCTGAAGCGCCAGGCTTTATGCCAAGGCCCCTTCGGGGCTACAGGGGGGCGGCAATTCGGATGATCTCAGAGCGATCTTGGATGCGTTCAGAGTCACCTGGATCGATCCAGCGTCTCATAATAAGCATCCAGGGCCACCCGATAAGCGTTCAGCCTCGCCTCGATCGATCCCGAGTCATCTGGATGCATCCAGCGTCCCCTGTATTGATCCAGGGTCACCCGATAAGCATCCAGCGTCGCCTCGATCGATCTCGGGTCACCTCGGATGGCTACAGAGTTGTCTGGATCGGTCCAGCCTCACCTGACAAGCATTCGGAGTCACCGATACGCGTTCAGCCCCACCCTCGATCGATGTCGGGTCACCCGGATGCTTACAGAGTTTCCTACATCGATCCAGCGTCCCCGATAAGCATCCGGAGTCGCCTGATAAGCGTTCAGCCTCATCCTCGATCACTATCAGGTCACGTCGAATGCTTACAGGATCGCCTGGATCGATCCAGGTCACTCTCTACGCGTTGTACCGCTCCCCCACCCGCCGGTACGCCTCGCGGAAGGGGATACCTTCCTCCAAAACCAAGCGGTAAGCCTCTTCGGCAGCGTAGAGGCCGGGGTCGAGATGGATGCGCTCGGGGTGGAAGCGGATGCCGGGCAGGGCGGCGGACAGGATCGCGAGGGTGTCGCGGGCGAGGTCGAGGCCTCGGAAGAGGGGGGCTTTCAGGAGCTGGAGGTCGCGGTGGTAGCCGGAGGGAAGCTTGGCGGTGATCGCCAGGACTTCCAGGAGGCAGGCCTGGGCTGTGACGGTGCGGCCGCGGACCAGCTCGAAGACGTCCGGGTTGCGCTTCTGCGGCATGATCGAGGAGCCGGTGGTCATCTCCGGCGGCAGGCTCACGAAGCCGAGCTCCTGCATTGAAAAGAGGACGAGGTCGGCGGCGAGGCGTCCTAGATCCTGCATCAGGAGGGCGGTTTCGAAGAGGACTTGGGCCTCCGCCTTGCCTCGCGAGAGCTGGACGGCGGTCACCGGCTCTTGGACTTCGGCGAAGCCCAGGCTTGCCCGGGTGGATTCGCGGTCGATGGGCAGCAGGGGGACGCCGTAGCCGGCGGCCGAGCCAAGCGGGTTTTTGTCGATGCGGCGGCGGACGGCGGCGAGGCCTTCGGCGTTGTCGCGCAGCTCGGCGGCGAAGCCTCCCGCCCACAACGGCACGGAGCTGGGCATGGCCGGCTGCATGTGGGTGTAGCCGGGGAGGAGCGTGTCCTTCTCCCGTTCGGCCAGGGCATCGAGGGCAGCCGCCACTTCCAGGGCTCCCTGGCGGAGAGCTTCGATCTCGTCGCGCAGGTAGAGGCGGAGGGCGGCGAGGACCTGGTCGTTGCGCGAGCGGCCGAGGTGGAGGCGGGCTCCGGCTTCGCCGATCTTTGCGGTCAGGCGGGTCTCCAGGGCGGTGTGGACGTCCTCGTCCGCGAGGTCGATGCGCCACTCCCCGGCAGCGTGTCCGGCGGCGAGGGCTTCCAGACCTTGCCGGATCGCGGTCAGGTCCTCGGCGGAGAGCAGGTTGGCACCTTGGAGCATCTCGGCGTGGGCGATCGAGGCCCGGACGTCGTAGGGGACGAGCCGGGCGTCCAGGACGTGATCCTCGCCGGCGGTGTAGCGGAGGACCCGT
Source organism: uncultured Holophagales bacterium (assembly GCA_963842525.1). Classification (GTDB taxonomy): domain Bacteria; phylum Acidobacteriota; class Thermoanaerobaculia; order Multivoradales; family UBA5704; genus UBA5704. The sequence goes on along the minus strand of CAWJGT010000001.1, from coordinate 129,419 downwards.
CTCATCGAGCGGCTCTCCCTTGTCCCAGAGGCGGGTCACCCCCGGACCTCCAGCAGGTGCTCCTGCTCGACTCTCAGCTCCGCGTAGGAACCGATCAGCCGGGTGTAGAAGCGGGCGCCGTCCAGGATCTCCTCGTGGAGGACGTACTCGTCCGGCGTGTGGGAGCGGTCGCTCTGCCCCGGACCGCACTTGACCGCGGGGGTGCCGTTCAGGAGGGCCATGTCCGACAGGGTCGCCGAGCCGAAAAGGCGGGCGTGCGGACGGGCGCGGCGGGCGGCGACGATGAGCGGCGCGTCTTCCGGCGTGGCCTTGGGCAGAAGACGGTCGGAGAGCACCCGGACCTCGCCCCGGACCCTTTCCCGGATGCGCCGGGCGATCTCTTCCCGGGAGAGGGACGGTGTGGTGCGGACGTCCAGCACGGCCGTGGCCTCGCCCGGCACGATGTTGCGCGCGGTCCCCGCCCGGAGCTGCGTCGGCTCCAGGGTGATGGGGCCGAGCTGCTCGTGGGGCGGGCCGAAGTCGATCGCTTCCAGGGACACCAGGTCGCGGGCAAGCAGCCGCACCGCGTTGGTGGCGCCGAGGGCTGCGGCGTTCGCGGCATGGCAGGCTTCGCCTCGCGTCACCAGCTCCAGAACCATCAGGCCCTTCTGCGCCACGGCCAGGTCGAGGCCGGTGGGCTCGCCGATCACGGCCGCCTCCAGCGGGAGGCCGCGGCGCGCCAGCTCGGCGAGGACCGCCTGGGTGCCGGTCCCCTTCGTCTCCTCCCCCTCGACCAGGGCCAGGGCGAGGGTGAAGGGCAGCCGCACCTCCAGGAAGGCGAGGAAGGCGGCGACCATGGCTGCGACCGAGGCCTTGGCGTCGTTCGCGCCGAGGCCCGTAGATGCGGCCGTCCGCCTCCTCGACCTGCCAGGGGTCGCGCGTCCAGCCCGGGACCGGCGGCACGGTGTCGAGGTGGGTGTCGAGGAGGAGCACCGGACCCTCGCCATGCAGGGCCAGCAGGCTCTCGCCGACCCGCACCGGTGCGGCGCCCCGGCGGCGGAGCCGGTCCTCCAGGAAGCCGGCCAGCTCCGCCTCGCTCCCGGACACGGAGGGGATCGCGACGATATCGCGATGGAGGGTCAGGATCTCGCGCGGCGGCAGCATCATGGCGCGGTCTCCAGGACCGGAGAGGCCGTTGCTTCCATCCACTGCTCGGCGGGCGACAGGGCGCCGACGTCCTCGACCACCAGCGTCCCGACGCCCTCGTTGGTGAAGACCTCGGTCAGCAGGCCGTCGGGCATGTCCGCCCCGAGGATGTGGACCCGCCGGACGCCGCCCAGGACCGCGGACTCGATGGCGCTCGCCTTGGGAAGCATCCCCTTGACGAGGCATCCCTGGTCGCGCAGCCGGCGCAGGCCGGCGAGGTCGGTGTAGGAGACGAGCGTGCCCGGATCGCCCGGCCGTTCGAGGATGCCCGGCGCGCCGGTCATCAGGATCAGCTTCTCGGCCCGCAGGCCGACGGCGAGGGCCGAGGCGATCGTGTCCGCATTGATGTTGAGGACGGTGCCGGCGTCGTCCGCGCAGAGCGGGCTCACCACCGGCACCATGCCGGCGTCGAGCAGGGTCGTGACCACCCCCGGGGAGACGGAGACGACGTCGCCGACGAAGCCGTAGTCGACCGTGGCGCCGTTCACCTGCACCGGCGGCCGGCGGCGCGCCTGGATCAGGCCGGCGTCGATCCCGGAGATGCCCAGGGCCGGCAGGCCGAGGGCACGGGAGACCGCCAGGATGCGGGTGTTGACCGCGCCGTTCAAGACCATGGCCGCTACCTGGAGGGCCGCTTCGTCGGTCACCCGCCGGCCTTCGACGAAGCGCGGCTCGGCCCCGAGGGCGCGGGCCAGGCGGGTCGACTCCGTGCCGCCGCCGTGCACCAGGACCACGCGGATGCCGACCTGGTGGAGGGTGTGCACCTGTTCCAGGAGTCCGCGGATCGCGGCCTCGGTCTCCACCGCCTCGCCGCCGACCTTGACCACGAAGGTCTTCCCCTTGAACAGGCGGATGTAGGGGGTCGCATGCTTCAGAGCCGCCATCTCGGCGGTCCGCTGGCCGACGTCTTTCATGATTCACCTCGCAAAAGCCGATGGAGGACCGCCATCTGGACCCACATCCGGTTGTGGGCCTCCCGGATCACCACGCTGCGCGGTCCGTCGAGCACCTCGTCGCGGACCACCACGTTGCGCCGCACCGGCAGGCAGTGCATGAACCGGCAGCCGGGTGCGGCCGGGGCGAACCAGTCCTCGCCGACGCACCAGTCCCGCAGGCCGGCCCGCAGCGCTGCCTCGGCCTGCGGATCGCCGTAGTGGGCCGGCGCCGTCCACGACTTGGCATAGACAACGTGCGCCCCCTGCATGGCCTCAGCGGCGGTCGGCGGACTCGCGGACCGAGCCTCCGGAAAGCTCCGCGGCCTGGCGCGCCCGCTCCATCACCGGCTCCGGCAGGCCGAACCCCTCGGGCCGGAGCACGGTCACGTCCATCCCGCGCAGGGCTGCCATGTGGACGGCCGCGGCGGGCACGGCCAGGGGGAGCGCCTTCGGGTGCCAGGCCCAGGAGAGGACGAACCGGCCGCTCTCGGTGGGGATGTTCAGCTCGTCCATAGTCCGCCAGTCGGCGAGCGCCTGGCAGGGATGGTCGATCGCCGATTCCAGGTTGATCACCGGCACCGGGCAGACCGCGGCCATGGCGGCGAAGGTCTCGTCGGCCAGGTCGGCCGCGAGGTCGGTCCCGCCGGCAAAGGAGCGGATGCCGAGCGCGTCGCCATAGCCGGCGAGGACGGGGATGGCCTCGCGGACGTGCTCGGCCGCGGCGCCGTCCATGACCACGCCGGTCCGGGTCTCGAGCTGCCAGCTCCCCTGCCCGGGCGAGATGACGAACGAGCTGCCGCCCAGCCGCGCCATCCCGGCCTGGAACGAGGCGAGGGTGCGCAGCGACGGGTTGAAGAAGAGGAGGGCCAGGACCTTGCCCGCCAGGGCGTCCGAATCCGGCCGCCGCTCGAGCCGGTCGGCGAGGGCCAGCAATTCGATCACCTCGCCGCGGCTGAGCTCCGCCAGGGTCACGAAGCGCTTCATGGCCGGATCTCCCGGAGGGCCGCGGCCAGGGCGTCGACGTGGACTCTCTGCGAGGACCAGCGGCGGCAGGAGACGCACGATGTGGGGATCGCCGCTCGTGCCGGTGAAGATCCCCTTGTCGATCAGCTCGGCGTGGATTTCCTTCGCCGGCCGCGCGGTGCGCAGGCCGAGGAGGAAGCCCTCGCCCTGGATGTCGGTCACCGGCCCCACGCAGCAGGTCTCGCGGATGCGGGCGGAGAGCCGCCGCACGTGCGGCAGGAGCCCCTCGTCCTCGATGGCGCCGATCACCGCCTCGATCAGGGCGCAGGCCAGGGGGCCGCCGCCGAAGGTCGTCCCCAGGTCGCCGTCGCCAAGCCCCGCCGCCAGCTCGTCGGTCACCAGGACGGCGCCGGCCGGGAAGCCGCCGGCGAGCCCCTTGGCCGTCGTCAAGAGATCGGGCGTGACGCCGTACGCCTGGGCCGCAAAGGGCTGACCGGTCCGGCCCATGCCGCACTGGACCTCGTCGAAGATGAGCACGGCGCCGGCCCGCCAGGTCAACTTGCGGGCGGCCTGCAGGTACTCGGCGCCGAGCGCGTAGGCCCCCGCCTGTCCCTGGACCGGCTCGACGATCAGGGCCGCGGCCCCGCGATCGGCGATGAGGGCCTGCTCGAGAGCGTCCAGGTCGCCCCGCGGCACGAAGGTCACGTCGAACGGCGCCTGCGGGAAGCCGTACCAGCGCTTCGAGCCCCAGGTGAGGGCACCCGCCGCGGCGGTCCGGCCATGGAAGGCGCCTTCGATGGCGACGACCCGCCGCCGGCCGGTGCGCCGGAAGGCGAGGCGCAGGGCGTTCTCATTGGCCTCGGCGCCGCTGTTGACCAGGAAAGCGCGGGAGAGGCCTTCGGGTCCCCACTCGACGAGCCGCCGCCCGGCACGGGCGCGCACCTCCAGCGGCACCACGTTGCTCTGGAAGAAGAGAGTCTTCGCCTGCTCGGCGAGGGCTGCCAGGAGACGCGGGTGGCCGTAGCCCAGCAGGGCCACGGCGTGGCCGCCATAGAAGTCGATCAGCTCCCGGCCGTCCCGGGTGCGGAGGAGCGCGCCCTCGCCGCTCACCGGCTCGAAAGGCGCATGCGGATAGACCGGCAGCAGCCAGCGCCGCTCTTCGGCGGTCGGGTCGAGCGCGCTCTCGGCGGAAACCACCATCATCATCGTTCTCCCCTCCTCACAGCCAGCCCGGCCCGGGCTGAGTCAGACCGGCGGTCTCGGGCAGCCCGAGGAGCCGGTTCATCCACTGGATGCCGCCCCCGGCGGCTCCCTTGACCAGGTTGTCGATCGTCGAGAAGACGACCAGATGATCGCCGTCCACCGCGACGCTCAGGCGGCAGCGGTTGGTCCCCACTACGTCCTGGAGGCGCGGCGGCTCGGCCAGGACATCGACGAACGGCGCATCCTTATAGAAAGAGGCCAGCGCTTCCCGGACCTCCGCCGCGGACCGGGGCTCCGCCAGCCGCGCCTGCACCGTGGCATAGATACCGCGGGCGAACGGTCCGGCCTGCGGAACGAACCAGATCTCCGCCTCCACCCCCGAAGCAGCCGCCGCGAGCGCCCGCATCTCCGGCCCGTGCCGGTGCTTCAACGGGTTGTACGCAAAAAGGTTGCTCCGCCGCGCCGGGTGGTGGGTCGTGGCGGTCGGCGTGCGCCCCGCGCCGGTGCTGCCGGTCACCGCCACGGCCGAGACCCGCGGCTCCACCAGGCCCAGCCGCAGCAAGGGGACCGTCGCCATCAGCACCGAGGTGGTGAAGCACCCCGGGTGGCCCACATGAGGGGTCGAAACCTCCGCTGCATGCTCGGGCACCGCGCAGGAGAATGAGGCCAGGCGCTCCGGCGCGCCATGCGGATGGCCATAGACCGCCGTATAAGCCTCCGCCGACCCGAACCGGAAATCGGCCGACAGGTCGACCGCCCGGGCCTCCACCCCGGCCCCCTCCGCCTCGGCGAGCACGCCATCGAGCAGCGCCGCCGCCGCGCCATGGGGAGCCGCGCAGAAGATGGCTGCTGTCTCGCCCGCGAGCGATTCGAAGACACCAGCGAGATCTTCCCGACGGGAGAACGCCAGCCCTGGAAAGCAGCCGGCGAGATGAGGAAAGGCGGATTCCACCATCTCCCCCGCCTGGCTCTCCGACACCACGGCGACCGGGCGCAGCACCGGATGGCCGGCCAGCAGCCGCAGCAGCTCGCCTGCCACATAGCCGGAGCCGCCGAGGATAAGGGCGGAGACCTCACCCCCTGTCCCCCTCTCCCATCTCCCTTCCACCCCCCGCCGGGAGAGGGGGGACGTATGCGGAGCTCCTGAGCCCGGGCTCGCCGGAATCGCCTGAGCAACGTCCCCCCTCTCCCGGGGATAGGGCGGGTGGGAGATGGGAGAGGGGGACAGGGGGTGAGGCCTCACGCCACCACCTCCACCCCAATCCGGTCGATCCCGACTCCCAGGCGCGCCCGCACCAGCTCCGCCAGCCGTGGAGCGTCCGTCCGCGCATTGATCGCCGGAATCCCGAGCTGCTCCTCCAGGATCCGCGTCCCCGCCAGATTGTCCGTGGCCGGGCCGGTCACCGCTACCGGCTCGATACCGAACCTCTCGCGCAGGATGCGCACCCCGCCCCAGGCTGCGACCGGATCGTTGGCCGCGAGCACCACGGCGGTGAAGGCGGCGCGGATCTCCGGGTCGTCCAGGATGGCGGCTACGCCGTAGGCGCCGAGCAGGCCGTCGCCGAGCTCGGCCACGAGGGCGTCCGGCCGGCCCGCGGCGAGACGGGTCAGCAGCGTCCGGGTCACCGCCGGGGCGTTGGCGTCGCTCGTCGCGACCACGCCGAGGTCGGTGAACAGGGCCGTCTTGCGCGCCCCGGCGTCCTCCATGGCCAGCACGTCGCGGCGCAGCGACACGCCGGTGGCCTTGAAGCCGTCGACCGTCAGGCCGGCGTGGCTCAGCTCGCGGACCAGGGCGCAGGCCGCGGCGGTCTTGCCGCAGTTCATGCAGGAGCCGACGAGAGCGATCACCGGCACGCCGCCCGAGGTGAGAGGCGCCGCCGGGTCGAGGGGTACGCCGCCGACATCGCCGATCCGGGCGGCCACGCCGATCCGCTCTCCCAGGTAGGGAAAGGTCAGGATGGCCCCGAGCACCTCGCACTCGAAGGGCAGGCCGAGGTCCGGGCTGCCGCCATCAAAGACCCCCAGCACCCCGCCCATGTTCAGAAGCTGGATGCGGTCGCCCGGGGCCAGCCGCTCCGGCAGATGACCGGCGTAGCCGAACAGGGCGTGCCGGTGCCCGAGGGCTCCGGCGACGATGTCTCCGCGCTTGACCTGGGCCATCCGCCCGCTGGGCAGCTCGAGCTGGTTATAGGTGCTCTTGTCGTTGAGCACGCGCACCGCGACCACCACCCCCTCCTCGCAGGGGATCTGGGAGCTCACTCGCACCTCCCGCTTGAGCTGGCAGGAACGGGTGACCGAGGCGATCTTGTCCAGGACGATCGTCTTCATCTCAGGCCTCCGCCTCGATAGGAACGGGCTGGTTCTTGCCCGACCCGCCGGGTCCGCCCTGATCCATCCGGGCGTGCAGCATCCCGGGCAGGGCGGCGATCCGCGAAAAGCCGCGGGCGTCCTCGGCCGTCCACTCGCCGGCCGCCTCGCCGTAGACGCCGCGCGTGGCCGCGACCAGGGAGAACGGCGAGCGCACTCCCTCGACGAAGACCTGCCCCGGCCGGAAGAGGAGATGGACCTCGCCGGTCACCCGCTCCTGCGAGCTGAGGAGAAGCGCTTCGATGTCGCGGCAGACCGGGTCCAGGTGCTGCCCCTCGTGGACCAGGTCACCGTAGACGGCCGCGACCGTCTCCTTGACCCGGATCTGCCGGCCGGTCAGCGTCAGCTTTTCGAGCTCGCGGTGCGCGGTGACGAGCACCTCGGCGGCCGGCGCCTCGAAGGCCACCCGGCCCTTGATGCCGAGGATGGTCTCGCCCAGGTGGATGCCGCGGCCGATGCCGTAGGGCGCCGCGAGCGCCTCCGCTTTCTCGATGAGCACAACCGGCGCCAGCTCCTCGCCGTCCAGGGACGACGGCACCCCCGCGGTGAAACCGACCGTGTGGCGCGCCGGCGGCAGCGGCCGGTCGAAGGCGTCCCGGGTGAGCACCCAGGCCGTCTCGGGGATCGACTCGACCGTGTCCAGGGTCTCGCGCCCGCCGATCGTCACCCCCCAGAGGCCGCGGTTGATCGAATAGGCGGCGCCGAAGGAGGGCACGGGCAGACCGCGCGCCTCCAGGAAGGCGACCTCCTCGGCGCGCGGCAGCGGCCGGTCGCGCACCGGCGCCAGGACCTCCAGCCCCGGGTCGAGCGTGCGCAGGGCAACCTCGAAACGGACCTGGTCGTTGCCCGCGGCCGTGCAGCCGTGGGCGACCGTGCGGGTGCCGAGGCGGGCGGCGGCCTTCGCCACCTCCTGCGCCTGGATCACCCGCTCCGCGCCGACGCACAGCGGATAGACCTGGCCGCGGCGGACGTTGCCCATGACCAGGAACCGGAGCACCCGGTCGAAGAAGGCGGCCCGGCCGTCCACCAGGAGGTGGTCCACGGCCCCGAGGGCGCGCGAGCGCGCCGCCAGGTCGGCCGCGGCGGCGGCGTCCAGGCCGCCCGTATCCACCGTCACCGTGACCACGGGCCGGCCGGTCGTCTCGGCGAGGAAGGGGATGCAGAAAGAGGTGTCCAGCCCGCCGGAGAAGGCGAGCACGATCGGATCGGACATGGCGTCACCTTTCTTCGTGCCGGAAAAGATCGAGGCGCTGGATGAACCGCTGCTGGTCGTGGGCGCTGCCCGTGGCGACGAAGATGGTGTCGTCGCCGGCCATGGTGCCCACGACCTCGGACCAAGCGGCCCGGTCGATGGCGAGGGCGACCGACTGCGCGGCGCCCACGGAGGTGAAGACGACGGTCAGGTTGGTCCCGGCGGGCTTGCAGCCGCGCACAAAGTGCATGATTTCGCGGAAACCCAGGTCGGCGTCGTCATTTCGCGCCGGGACCACGTAGCGTCCGGCGATGCGGGCGATGCCCAGGTCCCGCAGGTCGCGGCTGACGCTCGACTGCGTGCACGAGAACCCGCGTGCGTGCAGCATTTCCACCAGCTCTCCCTGGCTGGCCACGCGCGTCTCCCGGAGGATCTCGAGGATCTCCTGGTGGCGCTTGTCCCGGTTCTCCGTGTCGGCTGGCATCGTCGTCTTTCGTCCTCATCGTCCGCAAAACGATGCGCATGAGAATGCATCAGACGAGTGAGCCTGTCAAGAGACCTCTTTCTCCCCTCTCCCGCCCTGCACAAAAAAAGACCGCCTGCGGCGACTGCGCTCCCGGCGAGCGCTATCCCACACGGCGGCTTGGAGGAGGCTGGAGGGCGGCCTCGGTCAGTTGGTCCCTCCCGGCGCCCGGAAGGTTCAAATGGGACGCAGGGGTGGCTCAGTGCAGCCGCGCGCGCGCTTCGAAGCGGCGGATGCTCTCGAGGACCGAGACTGTCTCGCCGGGACGGCGGAGCGGCTGGCGCCAGGGCTGGCGGTGCAGGAGGCGCCGTTGCCCGAGGCAGAGGTCGACCTGCCGGATGGCGGTGTCGGCATGGCGGAGCTCGCGCAGGGAATCGGCGACCCCTCCGATGGAGGTATCGCGCGGGGCCGGCGATGCGGCGCGAGCCGGGGGCTGCGGTCGGGATGTCATGGCGCTTCGCATGGTTTTCCTCTTTCATATACGCAGCAGCGGCCCGAATCGTTTTACCGGACGGCCCCCGAATCGGTGAGTCCCCGAATCCCCGGCCCGGTTCAACTGCGGAGTCCGGCCCGATCAACTCCAGGAACGAAAGACGAGGCGCTGCGTCCTCACCTCTCCTTCTGATCAGACAGCTCAGGGGGTGTCAGGAGAACCGAGGTCAGGAGAGCCTGGTTCCAGTACGGTCCGCCGGCGGCCGGTGACCGGGTCGAGGAGGACGAGGCCACCATGCCCCGTGGCGAACAGCCGCGAGGCGATGCTCTGGGGGCCGATAGGGCGAACGGTCACCGGCACCAGACCCTGGCCGAGCGTCCGCACGCGGCCCGTCGCGAGGTCAACCAGCCAGGAGGTCCAGCGCTGGGAGGTGTAGCTCCCACGCACGCGGCTCGTGGCCACCACCAGCGACCCGGGCAGAGGCTGCCCGCCGAGGAGGAGGCGGCTCGCCGCGAAGACAGCGCGGCTGCGCTCGGTACCGTCCCGGTCCAGCACCGTCAAAGTCGTCCGCTGCCGTGACGGATCCCGGCTGACCAGGACGATCCTGCCGTCGGCGAGGAAATCCTCGGCGACCAGCAACGGTTCCGCTGCGATCGAGGTGAGGGTCCTGCCGGTGCCCACGTCGACCAGCCGGGCCTCTTTGTGGTTCTCCCGCAGGAGGATGTGCTCCCCATCGGGGCTCATGGACCAGAGCCCGCCGCCGTACGCCAGCCGACCGAGCGTGCGGAGGCGGCGGGCGTCGACGTCGAGCTCCAGGATCTCGAGATGCCGGCGCCCGCTCAGGGCCGACGCGGGGTCGCGGGAGGTCCGGTAGATCCGGAGCCGCTGTTCGTCCACGAAGACGGCCCGGTCGCCGTAGTCGAACCTCGTCGGCACCGAGGCAAGGAGCCGCCCCGCCGACAGATCGTCGACAGTCAGCCGATCGTCGCGGAGAGCGGCGATCCGGGTCCCGCCGGGGGACATGACGATGTACCGCGGCAAGTCCGGATAGACGACCGGCAGGCTGACCGGCTCGGCCCCGGGCCGGGCGAGGTCCAGGCTCTGCACGGCGTGGGTGTGGTGGTCCAGCCAGACCGCCCGCCGCCCGTCGGCCGAAAAGAAAGGCTGGTGCCACCAGTAGTAGTCGTAGCCCGCGTTCCGGATACGGAGGAACCGGCCCGATGCCGCGTCGAAGAGGAACGCCGGCCGGTAGAGCCTCCCGCGGCCTGAGGTCCCTCCCGCCAGTCCGATCCAGGTACCGGCCGGGGCCGGAACGATGCGATCGAGCTGGGTCAGGTCTTCGGGCTCGACACGGAGGACCCAGCCGGCATAGCCCGCAAAAGCCGCGCTGGCGATCCCCAGGCATCCCCAGAGCGTGAGGGAGAGCAGGCGGTGCCCACGGCGGAGGTCCGTCCGCCCACGGATCACCTGGACCGCGCTGGCCAGCAGCGCAGAGAAAAAAATGGCCAGGAAGAAAAGGGTAGCGCCCCGGTTGAACGCCTCGACCGCGCCCTCGCTCAACAGGCTTCCCCGGCAGGCCTGGAAGGCGGCGGCCACGGCGAGGGCGGCCAGGAGGTCGAGCAGGAGCCAGGGGGACCGCGCGCGGACCATGGTGCTCAAGGTGTGCGCGGCGAGCAGGAGCGAGAGCACTCCGAGGATCAGGAAGGGGACCAGCTCCCCGACATCCCCCGGCAGCAGGCCGCCGAGCCACCAGGAACCACCCAGGTCCATGTGCCCGCCGGCGGCAACCGAGGGCACGAGCACCAGGATTCCGGCGGCGAGAGCGAGGATCACGGCGGCGACCAGCTTGCCGGCCCATAGGGCCCATCCCGGCAGGGGACGCGCGAAATAGAAACCCAGCCGTCTCTCTGCCAGATCGCGCGCGAAGACCGAAGACCCCAGCACCACGGAAAGGACGAGGGTGACGATGGCAGCAAGGGAGAACGCGGCAGCGCCGCGGAGATCAGCAGGGGCGTGGCCGCGAGTACCGGGCAGCCAGGGCGTCGCCAGGGCGACCAGCCCGATCAGGAAGGCAGCGGGGAAGAGGAGACGGTATTCGGCGATCTCACGACGGACGACGGCAACGAAACCTCTCACCGGCGGTCTCCTTCCACCAGGGCGAGGAAGATCTCCTCGAGCGTCAGGGCCGAGACCTCGGCGCGGTCCCCGGGGCCGTACAGCAGGTCCGTGGACCGATCCTCGTCCCAACCGCCGACCACGGCTTCCACCCCCCAGCCGCGGACAGCGACTGCGAGGGGTGCCAGCTCCGCGAGCTTCCGGAGCCTCCGCCGCGCCCGGGAGGCTGATGCGGCGGAACCTCTGCTTGAGGCTCTCGACCTCCTCGTCGACCAGCAGGCGCCCGTCCTGCAGGATACCGGCCCGGTCGGCGATCCCTTCGACCCCCGCCAGGTCGTGGCTGGTGAGGAAGACCGTGGTTCCGCGGTCGGCCAGCTCGCCGATCAGCTCGTCGAAGACCGACCGCCGCGCCACCGGGTCGAGCCCCAGCGTCGGGTCGTCCAGGATCAGGAGGCGCGGCGTGGGGGCGAGGGCAAGGGCGAGAGACACCTGGGCCTTCTGCCCCTTCGAAAGCCGGCCGAAGGCCAGGTCCGCGGGGACCCGGAACCGCTCCAGCCGTGCGCGCAGGCCGGCCTCGTCCCAGCGCGGGTAGAGGCGGGCACAAAAACGGGAAAGCTGGAGCGCGGACATGGTCTGCGGCGCGTCCGGCTCCTCAGGGACCACGCCGACCTCCGCGAGGACCGCGGCGCGCGCCCGCCAGACGTCCCGGTCGAAGAGCACTGCGCGGCCCGCTGCGGCGCGTTGCGTGCCGAGGAGGCAGCGCACGAGCGACGACTTGCCCGCTCCGTTGCGGCCCAGCAGGGCGTAGACCGATCCTTCAGGCACCTCGAACGACACGCCGTCGAGTGCGCGGCGGCGGCCGTAGCGGACGGTCAGGGCTTCGACCCGAATCAGGCTCATTCCTCTCCTCCATCGACCAGGCTCCGCCAGACCTCCGCAAGGCTCTCGATCGCCTCCTCGCGGCTGACCCCCAGAGTGATCCCCAGGCTGGCGTAACGCACGGCGCCGTGGTGCAGCTTCTGCCGGCGGGTCTCCATCGGCAGGGAGGGTGGGGTGGCGGAGACGAACGTCCCCTCGCCCCGACGCACGGCGAGCACCCCGGCATCGGTGAGCCGCTGATAGGCCTTCGACACCGTGGCCGGGTTCACCTGGAGGTCCCGCGCAAGGTCGCGCACCGACGGGACGGCGGTACCGGCGGGGAGCGCGCCGCTCGCCACCAGGTTCTGCACCCCCTCCTCGATCTGCCTCCAGATCGGGCGGGGGTCGGCGGGCTCGATGCGCAGGATCATCACGGTGTGTTATACATGCGGTACAGTAAGCGGGACGTCCGATGTTGTCAAGCCGGGGCCTCTCAGATGGCTCACTGGATCTGCGGTCCCGGCGACAGCGACCGCGGTCCGCATGGCAGGGACCACGCGACGCGGTGACACGGACCGCCAAGCCGGGCCGCGTTTCGCGGTCCCGGTCGCTGGAGCGGTGGGTCCGGGCGGGCCCGGCGGCTTGAGGTCTTTGAGGGATTGACGTTGCGCGAGGAGACGTGTGGTATTCTAGAGGCCGATCAAGAGTTGTGAGTCGAGAGAAGTCGGGCCCCTGGGATCGTGGGACAAGGAAGTTCTCTGTAGGCGGCTCCTTTTCACCGTTGGCGTGCACTCTAGGTTGTAGAGCAGTACAGTGTGCAGCCGGCGGCCCATGATGGGCCTGTAACTTCCGAGGGGGAGAATCGTATGTTTCGTGGAATGAAGCTGCGAGTGGGGGTGGCGCTATTGGCCTTGCTGGTGGGCTCCGGAGCGGTGTTTGCAAGTCCGCTGCCGCAGCATGGGCCGGTCATGGGCTCCCCAAGCCCGCTGGCCGAGGCATGGGGTTGGATGGTGTTTCTGTTCGACTCGGCCCTGGCTACGGTCCAAGGCGTTCCGCTCATCCCCGGAGACGACGGCGGAGGGAATGCAATGGGGGCGGCTAGGCCGAGTTCGGCGGAAGCAGGAGTGGGAATGGATCCAAATGGCGGGTGGTGATCTACGCAGAGCAGATGCCATTGGAGCCAGCAGGCGAGCAATGCTTTAGCATCAAAGGGGGGTTTATGGAGGATCGGAAGGGCAGACGGGCAGGAACGTTGATGCGGGCGCTTGTGCGGAAGCTCGAGAGCAAGGATGTCTCTCTGGTGGCTGTTGAACACGCGCGCGAGCCTCGTGAAGAGGGGATCGATGAGCCCTCTTTCCTGGAGAGGTCGATCGTCGAGGCCATGGGCCGTGCGGAACGGATCAGCGAGGAGCGCGCCGAGACTCCGACCCGGCTCGCGGAGCTGTTGGCCATGCCATCCCTGGATCGCGAGGCAGCGGTCCTGGTGGATGTCCGATACCAGACATATACCCTCGCCTCTTACATTCTGGAGCGCTGCGCGAAGGCGGTGTTTCACGATCCGACGCTGGCGCGAGAGCTCGCACGGCTCGCCGGCTCCATCGCAAGCCAGACCGATCCCCGGACCTGCGGCGGTATGGCCGCGCTTGCTGATCTCGAAGCGTATGCGATCGCCATGGAAGGCAACGCCCTGCGCGTGGCGGGTGAAATCCGCGATGCGCTGGTGTGCTTCTTCGAAGCCCGCAACGTGCTCGAGAGGGGCGGTGCCGATCCAGACCTGGCGGCAAGGATCGACCTCCTCGAAGCCTCGTTGCGACGTGATTTCCGGCAGTTTCCAGCGGCCCTCGCGCTCCTCGACCGGGCGGAGGCGACCTTCACGACTCTCCGCGATCACAATCAGGTGGCTCGCCTGGAGATCATCCGCGCCCTCATCTATCAGGAGCAGCGGAACCTTGAACAGGCGGTGGCTTCCCTCCGGAAGGCCATGCCCCTCGCTGTGGACCCCTGGCTCGCGCTCCACATCCGTCACAACCTGATCTCGACCCTGGTGCTCTGCGGCTCGGCGCGGGAAGCCGCCGAGCTGTACCAGCAGAACCGTCATCTCTATCTGCAATATTCCGATCCGTTGACCACAAGCCGCCGCATCTGGATGGAAGGCCTGATTGCCCGCGAGCTCGGCGAGGATCTGGAGATGGCCAGCCGGCTGTTGACCGAGGCCGTGGACAAGCTCACCGAGCATGGCTACAGCTATGACGCGGCACTGGCAGGTCTCGACTTGGTCGCTGTCTATGCGAAGCAGGGTCAGGCGGTCGAGGTGCTGCGGGTCGCCCAGGATCTGGTCCGGCTGTTTCAGATCCGCAAAGTCGATCCGGAGGCACTCGCCGCCCTCAAGATGATCCACGAGGCAGCCGAGCGCGAGGCGGTCAACATGACTCTGCTGGCGGAGGTGGCCAGTCGCGTCCGCGCCAATCGCCTGGCCACCGACGAGGCCTGAGCCGCAGGCACGCCCCCTTCGAAGCACGCTCCTCGACGACCCGGGTGGATGACTCCCCCGGGTCGTTTCATTTCGTGGAGGAAAGCACCTCGCGCACCCGCTCCATGCCGGTGTTGCTGCCGCTCAGAAGGACGCCCACCCGTCGGCTGCGGAACCTCTCGTCGGCCAGGACGCCGGCCAGGGCGGCGGCGCCGGCGGGCTCGACGATGACCTTGAGGTTCCGGAGGATCAACCCCATCGCTTCCAGGATCGCCTTGTCGGGGACCGTGAAGACGCCCGCGGCCCAGCGGCGGATCAGCTCGAAGTTGAGGGCCCCTGGCTTCGGCGCGGTGAGGCCGTCGGCGACGGTCTGTATCCGTTCAGGCGCGGTGGGCTGCCCGGCTGCGAGCGAACGCACGATACCGTCCGCGCCCTCCGCCTGGACGCCATAGACCCGGGCCGACGGCGCGAGGCCGCGGGCGGCGAGCAGGGCTCCTGAAAGCGGTCCTCCTCCTGAGGCGGGCAAGGCCAGGGCCTCCAGGTCGGGCACATCCTCCAGCAGCTCCCAGGTCGCCGTGCCGGCGCCGGCAATCACGTAGGGGTCGTCGAAGGGATGGACCAGGGTGTAGCCGTGCTCTTCGCGCAGGCGTGCCAGGCGCTCGAAGGCCTGGGTGGCGTTGGTGACTCCCTCCTTCTCGATGCAGGCTCCCAGCGCGGCGACCGCGGCGAGCTTCTCGGGTACGGCGTTCTCGGGCATCACGACGACGAGCCGGGCGCCGAGCGCGCGGGCTGCCCAGGCGGCCCCGAGGGCGGCGTTGCCGGCGCTCACCGTGATCAGGCCTGGAGCGAGCTCCTCCGGCGAGAACGACCGCACCCGGTTGTACGCCCCACGGACTTTGAAGGAGCCGGTGATCTGCAGACATTCGGCCTTGAAAAAAAGCCGGGCGCCGGCCAACTCGTCGAGAGCGTCTGAGCGAAGCACCGGGGTGCGCAGAACGACTCCCGCCAGCGCACGGCGGGCGGCCAGGACGTCCGGGATGTCGGGGAGAGTCGGGTCGCTCATCGCCGCTGGCCGCGGCGCACCCTCTCCAGCAGGCGCGTGGAGTCCTTCATGCACTCCATCATCTTTTCCTGGAGCGCCTCGCCGCGGCTGCCGACCGTCCGGGCGTGGGCCAGGATGTTGCGCGCGCGGTCCTCCTGGCCGGAGGCGAGAAGGGCCATCCCCAGGTGGGTCAGCGTCGTGTGCGAAGCGCCGAGCTCGCTCGACTTCGAGAGGAAGTCGACCGCCTTGTCGAACTCCTTGCGCTTGTAGTGCACCCAGCCGAGAGCGGCCAGCGGGAACTGCTTGATCTCCTCGGGAGCCAGCTCGACCGACTGACGGGCGAAGTCCAGGGCCTCGTCGAGGTCCTCCTCCATCTCCGCCAGGTTGTAGGCCATCTCGTAGTAGGCGATCGACTTGGCGAAGTTGGAGCTCCCCTCGTCGAGGAGGCGCCGGCCGATGCGGTTGCCCTCGCGGAACTTCCCCTGGCTGCGCAGCGCCTCGATCAGGGCCGCGGATGCCGTGGCCTTGAGCATCTCGCCCGGGTTCAGGTCCAGCACCTTGCGGGTGATCGCCTCGATCTCCTGGCTGCGGTCGAGGTGCAGGCAGAGCAGGGCGTAGGACATGAGCAGCGTCGGGTTCTCGGGATCGAGGGACAGGGCCCGGCGATAGGAGGCGTGCGCCTGCTTCAGGTTGTCGCGGGCAAGGAACTCTTCCCCTTTCTTGAACCAGGCCTCCGCCTCGCCATGCACGCCGGGGAGCGGCGTGCCCGAGGTGCCCGAGAGGTAGCGCACCAGGTCGTGGTACTGGAGCTTCTTCGGGTTGAGCCGCTGCGCCTGGCGGAAGGCGTCGAGCGCCTTGCGCGTCCAGTGCCGGTCGAGATAGGCGAGGCCCAGGAGGTGATGGGCCTCCTCGAAGGCCGGATCGTGCCGCACCGCCTCCTGGAGGTAGCGGGTGGCAGACGAGAGCTTGCCCATCTCGTAGTAGCAGCTTCCCAGCAAATAGAGCGCCTGCGGCACTGCGTCGAGCTCGACAGCCCGCTCGAGGAAGAGAACCGCCCGGGCCAGGTTGCCCTGGCCGGCATAGACCGCGCCGAGGCTGAAATGCGGCAGGAAGCTGTCCGGGTAGATCGCGACGGCGCGCTTCAGGTGCTCCTCGGCGCGGGTGTGGTCGCCCCGCTCATAGTAGATGACGCCGCTGTAGACGAGCCCCTCGTAGTGGTCTGTCTTGACCTCCAGGACGCGCGAAAAGTAGGCAAGGGCCTGCTCGGCGTCGCCTTCGTTGAAGTGGGTCTCGCCGAGGAAATAGGCCAGCTCGTAGTTGTCGCGGTCCAGCTTGTAGGCCGATTCCAGGGCTGCCACGGCGCGCTCGATGTCGAAGGCGAAGAGGGCGTATTCGGCGTCCTCCAGGTGCTGGAGGAAGAGCTTGCGCTTGTCGCCGTGGTGGAGGGCGGCGATCCGCTCCTTGATGGCGAGGAAGCGCTCCCGCTTCTCCAGGGCGAGGAGCTGGTAGTCCATCTTGGACTCCCAGAGCTCGCTCCATTCCTCCCAGCCGATGTAGTGCTTCTGCTCCAGCAGCTCGCGCAGAGCCGACAGGCCGGTCTGGTTGATGAGGATGTTCTTCTCCTGCTTGTGCAGCGCGGAGAGGAGCTGCCGGACGGTCTCGGCCGTCCGCTTGACGGCCTCTTCGAGGATCGAGATGCGCTCCAGGAGATGCTCGTCGAACGAGAAGCTCTCCTCGGCCGACTCGTCGTAGGAGTCCTCGTCCTCGCGCAGCGTCCCCGACAGCACCAGCAGCTTCTGGTGGCAGCGGACGCAGTATTCGTGGTCGTCCCGGTTGGGCGCGCCACAGACCTGGCAGTACATCTTCACCTCGTCTCCATCAGCCGCGGTCGTAGACGTAGAAGCCGCGCCCGCTCTTGCGGCCGAGATAGCCGGCATCGACCATCTTGACCAGCAGCGGGCAGGGCCGGTATTTCGGATCGCCGAACCCGTCGTGGAGCACGCGCAGGATGTCCAGGCAGACGTCGAGGCCGATCAGATCGGCGAGCGCGAGCGGTCCCATCGGGTGATTCATCCCCAGTTTCATAACCTCGTCGATCGCCTCGGCCTTCCCGACTCCTTCGTGGAGGCAGAAGACCGCCTCGTTGATCATCGGCATGAGAACCCGGTTGGAGACGAAGCCGGGAGCGTCGTGGACCTCGACCGGCGTCTTGCCCATGGCCCGCGACGCCGCCTCGACGGCGTCGTAGGTCTCCTGGCTGGTGGCCAGGCCGCGGATGATCTCGACGAGCTGCATCAGCGGCACCGGGTTCATGAAGTGCAGGCCGATCACCTTCCCGGGCCGCGAGGTGGCGGCGGCCAGCCGGGTGATCGAGATCGAGCTCGTGTTGGAGGCCAGGATCGCCTGCGGCGCACAGATGCGGTCCAGCTCGGCGAGGACCTCCTGCTTGACCTCGAGCTTCTCGACCACGGCCTCGACGACCAGGTCGGCGCTCTCCAGGGCCGCGAGCTGCGACGCGGACCGGAGGCGGGCGAGGGCGTGCTCGCGGGCCTCGGCCGTCAGCTTGCCCTTGCCCACCAGCTTTTCGAGACTCTTGCCGATCTGCGCGATCCCGCGCTCCAGCGCAACGGGAGCCGCATCGACCAGCACGACCTGGAAGCCGCTCTGGGCCGCAACCTGGGCGATGCCGTGTCCCATCGTTCCGGCGCCGACGACACCAATCGTTCGAATTTCTTGCATTTGTATCTGGATCCCTCCCATGCACTGTCCGAAAGACAGATCGCCGTGAGCGTAATGAGATCGGGGGGCAGGGGTCAAGGAGAGGCCGGAAGCCCAGCTCCGAGCTTCGGCGGCGCATCGTCCAGAAAGTCCTGCAAATCACGCAGGGCGCGGTCCTGCAGAGGGTGGCCCTTCTGCTCGTAACAGACCGCCCGCCAGGCCAGGATCTGTTCTTCCCAGATCGGATGCGGCTCGAAGGGAGCGAGGGCCTCGACGCAGCGGTCCTGCCAGCCCAGGCCGCGGACGATGTCGAACCGGACGCGCAGGCGGGCGTTCTCGGACAGACGGACGGCGAAGGGCTCGTCCAGGGCCTCGTACAGGACCCGGGCGACGGCGGGCTCCCGCAGGGCGAGCCGCTCGGCCAGCAGGAGGCCGCGATCGAGCATCTCCTGGTGGGTCCACGGCTGGGCGCGGGCGGCGCGGAACGCCGCGGCGAGATGCCGGGCGGCGTCGGCGCTCCGGCCCGCGGCCAGGTGCCAGATGGCGAGAACAAGGTCCGCCTCGACCGGGTGCTCTTGCCGCAGGCCCTCGGCATGTGCGGGAGCCTCCGGATCACGTACGGTCGCCATGCACTCGGCCACCAGAAGGCGGTCGGATGGCATGGCCGGGCCTTCGGGTTGGGAGAGCCAGCGCGCGCAGGCCAGGGGCAGGTCGCTGCGGGACCAGGCCCGTCGCGCGAGGATGCGCTCGGCAGCGGCCGGGTCGACGCCGGGCGCCGGCTGCGGGACGTCGCGCGCCCAGAAAGCCCACCGCGCCGAGCGGAGCTCCTGGACCCGGGACCAGTCGAGCGTCCCCTGGAGCGCGGGGCGGTCTTCCCGGCGCAACGCGGCCAGGGCGCTCAGGTCCTCCATCCGGAACAGACCCCGACGCCCCAGGTTGCGGGCGAAGCCGAACTCGAGGATCGGATGGTCGTCGGTGTTGATCGCCTGCCCCTCCCTCGCGTGCATGGCGCGTGCAAGCCCCGGGGAAGCCAGATAGCCGGTATAGAAGCCCTCGGCCCCCTCGACCCCCCAGACCCGCGACAGGGCGGTGCGGTAGGGCTCCTGCGCCGCGCGGGCCCGCAGCCGGGCGACGTCGTGCGACAGCGGCGCTGTGCTGGCGACCAGGAGCAGGTCGTCGACATGGATCGCCCAGGTCTCCACCGCAGGGAACACGGCCCCCAGGGTGCCGTAGACCAGCCCCACGACCTGAGCGTCCAGCTCATAGCCCTGGAGCCACTGCAGGAAGACTCCGCCCGGCCGCAGCCGCTGCCGCACGGCGCGATAGAAATCCTCGGTGAACAGGCTGGCGATGCCGGCGCGGTAGGGGTTCGACGGCTCGGAGAAGATGATGTCGTAACGCTCGCCGGTGGTGAGCAGCAGCTCGCGGCCGTCGCCGATCACCAGGTGGACCTTCGGGTTGCGCAGCACGTCCTGGTTGACCGCCGCGCAGGCACGGGCGACCTCCACAACGGCGGGCTCCAGCTCGACGACGTCGACCCTCTCCATGGTCGGCACCGCGGCGAGCCAGCCCGCGGTGCTCCCCGTGCCCAGGCCGACGACGAGGGCCCGCCGCGGAGAGGGGTGCAACAGGGCCCCCACCAGGCCGCCCATGACCTGGGTGGGAGCGTCCGAGCGGGCGGTGCCGTCCGCCTTCCCGTTCACCAGGAAGGAGATCTCGTCACTCACGTTGAGGGCGACGCTGCTCTCCACGCCGTCCGCCTCCCAGACGATCCCTTCGCGGCTCATCTCCTGGTAGGCCCGCACGTCGTTGGGACCGTTCCAGGAGTGGCTGTCCACACGGCCGGCGCCGATGGGGCTGTGGCGCCAGAAGGCGGTCGGACCTGGCGCGGAGAGCAGCAGCAGGACGACGGCCGCCGTGGCCAGGGGGAGGGCCCCCGCACGGAGCGGAACGCCGCGGCGTTGGCCGGCGGCGCCGGCGGCGCCGGCGATCACCGCCGCCACGGCGAGGAGCAGGAGCAGGACGACCACCAGCCGCCAGACACCCGGCGCGGTGAGCAGCGGCAGCAGGCCGAACCCACCCGCGATGGAGCCGGCGATGGCACCCACGGTGTTGGCGGCGTAGGTCACCCCGATCTCGCGCCCCACCCGCTCCCGGCCGCTGCCGAGCAGGGCGATCAGCAGCGGGAACTGGTAGCCGGCGACCACGGCCGCGGGGAGGACCACGAACGCCGTCACGGCGCTCCAGCCGAGGATCAGCGGGAAGAAGCCGGCATTGCCCAGCGGCCGCAGCATCGCGGCCACGACCGCCACGCGGTCGCCCGCGGCGAAGGGGAGCGCCAGGAAGAGCGCCTCCAGGGCGCAGGTGCCGGCGAACGTCGCCAGGGTCGGCCGGCGGTGCGCCGGGCCCGCCGCATAGAGCAGGCCGCCGAGACCGATCCCCAGCAGGGCCAGGGCCAGGATCAAACCGAAGGTGTAGGACGAGCCTCCCAGGAGCGGCGCCAGCATGCGGTACCAGACCAGCTCCATGAGCAGGAAGGCGAACCCCACGACGCCGGCCGCCAGGGGGACGAACCAGCCTGTTGCGGCCCCATCCGCGCCTCCGGCGGCGGGCTCGGCGGAGCCGCCCTCCCCGGCCGCCTCCTCCGCCGGCAGCGCCCGCGCCTGGTTGCGCGCGACCAGAGCGATCAGGAGGTTGAGCAGAGCGGCGATCCAGACCGTCTTGCGCACGCCCAGGGCCTCGAGGGCCCAGAAGGTGGTGAGCAGGGTGCCGGCCACGGCGCCGAGCGTGTTGAGCGCGTAGAGCAGGCCGACCACACGGCGCCCCTCGTCCGCACTGCGCTCCACGGCCCGCGACGCGGCCGGCAGGGTGCCGCCCATCAGGAAGGTGGGAACCCCGAGGACCAGGGCGGCCAGGAGCAGGCGGACGACCGTTCCGCCAGGCAGGCCGAGGCTCGCGCTGCCGCCGAGACCGATGTAGGCCTTCTGGACCACCGCGACCAGCCAGGGCGAGAGCCCCGCGGCCACGGCCACTCCCATCTCCAGGAGAGCATAGAAGCCGAGGGGAGAGCGCCGGCGGTCGGCCAGGGGTCCGAGCAGCAGGCCGCCGAAGCCGAGGCCGCCCATGAAGATGGCGAGCACCGCCGCCGAGGCCGCCGTCGAGGCGCCGAACACGTCGCGCAGCATCCGCAGCCAGGCGGTCTGGTAGACGAGGGCGCAGAAGCCCGAGCCAAAGAGGAGGACGGCGACGCGTAGGGCGGCGGACATACGGTTTCCGGCCAGGAACGGTATCACGGCCGGTCCGCGAGGACAGGCGCTATGCCAATTCGAACCAGGGCTCGCGGCGGCCGAACTTGGTGGAGAGGGCGGCGCCGATGCCGATCAGGGTGGCGGCCGTCCAGGTCCAGGAGCCCACGAGGGGGAGGAACTTGATGAGGCCCATGACGAGCAGCCCGAGCGTGGCCGCGTTGAGAGGGCGCGCTCGGCGGCGGAGGATACGGCGGCTCAGCCAGTCGCCCAGGGCGTAGAAGACCGCCACCATCCCCCACAGCTTGAGGAGCAGGGCAACGAGAACAACCAGCACCAGCAGGGGGACCCCCACGATCCCGCCGGTGAAGACGCTGAAGAGCAGGCCGGTCAGCAGGATGGCCAGCACGCCCGTCAACCCGACGAAGAAGTTCCGGAAGGGCTCGCGGCGGACGTCGTCCGCGGTGCTCAGGACCTCCCGGCCGCTCGCCGCGAACAGCAGGAGCAGCAGCGCCGCCCAGGCGGCGAGCAGGGCGAGCTTGGTGCCGACCACGAGCGGCGAGGCGAAGCCGAGGCCCAGGGTCGGCCCTTCGACCATGGTGAGCAGGGCCGAGGAAGCCGTCGGATAGGAGACCATCCGGCCTTCGACGTGGGAGCCCGGGGCCGCGTGCACGACCCCGCCCAGAACGGAAACGTCCCCGCCGATCCGCGCCGTCGGGTGGAGCCGCACGTCGCCGCCCAGCACGATGACGTCGCGGGCCACCCGTCCGGACACCTCCACGGAGCCGTTGACCGCGGCGACGTCCGAGAGCGCCTCCCCCTCGACGATCACGTCGCGGCCGATCGCCACCATCTGGTCGGAGACATAGCTGCCCGGCGCAAGCCGCAACGCCGCCGGCTTCTCTCCGGGAACCGTCGGGGATGCGGCCGGATCGGCCAGCAGCAGGAAAGCCGCCAGGACAACGTGCACGGCACGACTCTAGCGCGTGGAACCTGCGGAAGAAAGGGGAGCTTGGCTAAGCCCCGTTCCCCTTCCTTGCGGCGGCCGCCGCCGGCCGCCGCCGGCGCACGAGGGAGATCAGCAGGAGGTTGAGGCAGAGCACCAGGAAGACGAAGGCCCCGAGGCTCATGGGAGAGGTCAAGGCCTCGGTGAAGACCAGGCCGAGCCCCTTCCAGGAGACGGCGAGCAGGCCGGCGCCCGCCTGGAGGGTCGCCTGGAGCATGCCGCCCACCGCGGAGAGCGTCGACAGCACCGACGAGGAGGAGCCCATCCGGGCCGACCCCAGGAGCGCCGCCGCGATGCCGGCGAGCAGCACCGCCACGGCCGCCGGGAAGCTCCAGGTCCGGGGCGAACGGCTCTCCCAGCCCGCCGCGGGCAGCGACGCGAGCACCTTGTCGCTGAAGCCCGGCCGCACCGGCACACGGTTCTCGACGAGGAGACGCTCGAACGCGAGCATCTCTTGCCGCTCGCTCCGGCAGTCCGGACAGGAGGCGAGATGCTCGTCGAGCTGGGCCCGCTGCGCCGGGGGCAGCTCCCCATCCACGTCCAGGTTCAACCATTCACGGTAGGTGTTGTGATCCGGCCTTCTCATCAGCTCGCCCCTCGGTACATCCCCTCGGTTTCATCTCAATCCGACAAGAAATCCTGCAACCTCTCCTTGAGCATCTGCCGTCCCCGGAAGAGCTTGTTCTTCACAGTCCCGAGAGGCATCTGCTTGAGCTGCGCGATCTCTTCGTAGGGGAGCTCGCCGAAGTGCCGCAGGAGGATCAGCTCCCGGTACTCCCAGGGGAGAGCTTCGATCGCCTCCTGGATCGCATCGCCTCGCTCCTGATTGCGCAGCTCTCCATACGGCCCGCGCTCCGGAGACGGAAGGTCCCAGTCGCGCCCCTCCCCCTCCTCGCCTTCCTGCCGCATGGAGACCAGCTTCAAACGCCGCCGCCGGATCTGGTCGATCGCCGCGTTCTGCGCCACCCGGAACAGCCAGGTCGAGAACTTGTATTGCGGATCGTACCGATCCAGCACCTGGTACACCTTGACGAGCACTTCCTGGGCGAGGTCGTGCGCGTCGTCGACGTTGCGAAGCAAGCGGAAGAGATAATTGACGAGGCGACCCTGGTATCGGTCGACCAGGTCGCCGAAGCGATCCCGATCACCGTCGAGGACCGCCGCAACCAGCTCTTCGTCGGTCGGTTGCTCCGCTCCCCTCGTCATGGGTGATTACGCAATCCCGGCGCCAAGGTTGCAACCGCAGGGCGGAAGTGGCCCTTGAAGGTCACCGGCCTTCCCGACTCTGCAGCCATCGCCCGACGAGGAAGAGGACCGCGCCCGCCGCGGCAACGGCCAGCTCGGCACGGATCTGATCCGAGATCAGCCCCACGAGCAGGGAGCTGCCCACGATGGCGAGGGCGAGGAGCTGGAGAGTCCAGCCGAGGCCGGAGTGCATGGGGAAGGCCTACCGGGGCGGAGTGGCCGCCTCGGCCTGGCTCGCGGAGATCACGCCGTTAGCCTTGCCGCTGAGCAGCGCCAGCAGGTCCTGCTCGATGCCGTGCGGCGATTCCTCGACGATGCGGCCCACCTCGTGCCCGCCGCGCTCGACGATGAAGGTGGGCACGAAACGGATGTCGTAGTTGGTGATGGGCGCGGCCGGCTCCTTCTTCTCCCGGTCGACGCCGATATAGCGGATCTGGAACGGCACCATGCCGCCGGTCTCGTCGAGGGCCCGCCAGAGGCGTGGCAACTCGCGCCGGCTGTCCGAGCACCAGGTCCCCAGGAAGACGGTGACCTCGGCGCCGGGCTCGACCGCCGCCAGCGCCTTGGAGGCCGCCGCGTCCGGCGCCGCGGCCACCTCGGCCTGCACCCAGTCCGGATGCGCTTCCTCGACCGTTTCGCGGCTCACCATCCCCACGAGCACGTCATCCGCCGGCGCCCCGGCCGTCGGGGTGGGCTCCGGCTGGTCCGAGCAGGCAGGCAGGGCGAGGACGACGGACAGGATCGCGGCGGTCAGGACGGAGGCTTTCATGGAGGGAGTCTACCGCACCTCCACGATCGTCTCGATGCGATCGTCCGCGACAAGGCGGTCGAGGACGTCTTCGCCGGCGGTGACCTGGCCGAAGAGGGTGTAGCCGCCGTCGAGGTGAGGTTGCTCGGAGAGGGTGAGGAAGAACTGGCTGTCGCCGGTGTCGGGGCCGGAGCGGGCCATGCCGACGGCTCCCCGGCGGTAGCGCTGACGGTTGATCTCGTCCCGGATGTCGTAGCCCAGGCCGCCGGAGCCGTCGCCGCGAGGGTCCCCCCCCTGGACGACGAAGTCGGGCACTACCCGGTGGAAGCCCAGACCGTTGTAAAAGCCTTGGCCGGCGAGCTGGAGGAAATTCAGGCAGGTGAGCGGCGCCTCGGGACAGGCCAGCCGGACCCGGATCGTCCCCTTGGCGGTGCGGATCTCCACGTCCTGCGGCCGGCGGGTGCGCTGGATGATCTCCCGGTAGTCATCGAGGTCCTTGCCGGTCTCGACCGGCCGCAGCGCCGGCACCGGCTGGCCGAGCCTCCCCAGGGCGTCCCCCGCTTCGCGCCGCAGGACGTAGCCACCCCCCGCCACAGCCTTCTCCAGGAGAGCTACCGCGGCGGCGCGCTCTCCGGCCTCGGCCTCGGCGCGTGCGGCGAGCGCTTCCACCCCGGCCACGGCGACGTCGTCGCTCCTCTGGCGCTCGTGCTGGAGGATCTCCGCAAGGGCGGACACGGGGAGCACCGGGTGGTCGGCGAGCCAGCCGAACACGGTGGCGAGCACCCCCGGATCGGAGTCGCTCAGCCCCTGCTGGGCCAACCGTGCCGCCCGCTGCGCATCCTTCTCCGCCGCCGCGAGCCGCGTCTCGACAGCCACCGTGCGTACCTCGGGCGCTGGATCGTCAACCAGGCGGTCCAGGATGCCGCTGGCGCCGAGCAGGCCCGCCGCCTCGGCCGCATGCGCCCGCACGTCCGGGTCTTCCAAGGCAACGGCGGCATCCGCCACGAGCGCCGAGGCCCGCGGATGCCGGCCGGTCGCCAAAGCGACCAATGCCACCCCGCGCTCCCTCCCCTGCCCTTCCGTGGCGCGCAGTACGAGCGCCTCCCCGAGGGCGGCGGCCTGGGGGGTTGCGAGCGGCCAGGCGCCGGCCGCTTCGAGAGCGCTGACCCGCACGCCAGGGTGAGGCGCGGCGAACAGCTCCAGCAGCCTCGGCACCCAGTCGGCCGGCGCCGTCCCCTTGCCTCCGGTGAGGAGGGCCCGCGCGGCGCGGAGCGCCTGGATCGTGGGACCCGGCTCGCGGTCGTCCAGGAGGGGGCGCAGGGCCGCCAGATCCTTGCCGACGCCGGCCAGCCCGAGGCCGCGGGCGGCCCAGCCGCGCACCCGCGGGTCGGGATCGGCGAGCAGCCGGCGCAGGGCCGGCACGGCCTGGGGGAACGGCTCGCGCGCCAGGGCATAGGCGGCGAGGGCGTGCAGCTCGCGGTCCGGCAACGCCAGCCCTCCCTCGGCGAGCGTCATCATGCGCTCCTCCCGGAAGCGGAAAAGCCACGGGATCAACCGCGCCGTGCGCTCCGTCTCGGGCAGCGGCAGCAGGTGCTCCGCCACCTCGACCACCGGCGTCTTCAGCTTGCCGAGGGCCTCGACCGCCAGCAGGCCCACCTCGCGGTCAGGGTCACGCACCGCCGCGAGCAGCGCCTCCTTCGCCCCGGGGTCTTCGAGCTCGCCGAGGGCGAACGCCGCGGCCCGGCGCACCGCCGGCACGTCGTCCAGGAGCAGGCCGATCAGCGGCTGGCGGCCCTGGCGGTCGGGGATCCGTCCCAGCGCCACGGCCAGCTCCTCGCGCAGCTCGGGGCTTCCGGCGAGCGCTCGTTGCACGGCGAAGGGCTCGTACGCCTGGCGGTCGACGATCAGCAGCAACAGCGCCCGCTCGCCGAGCTCCGGCACGGCCAAATCCGGGAATAGCTCCGGCAGATCGGAGCTCCGAGGAGGCACGCTCGCGCAGGCGGTGAGCGTCATATTGAGGAGAAGGACCGTGAGAGCGCGTTGCATAGCGGGAAGGATGGTATACCACCGCTCCTGCGTCACCGGGCCACTACCGATATGCTCCCGACTGTGAATGCCGCCGCCTCAGACTCCCTCCGCTTCGAGGGCATCCGCCGCCGCTTCGGGCGGCTCTCGGTGCTGGAGGGGGTCTCGGGCGCCGTCTCGGCGGGCGAGGTGCTGCTGGTGACCGGCCCCAACGGCTCGGGCAAGAGCACCCTCCTGCGCTGCCTCGCCGGCCTCCTCGCCCCGGAGGCAGGGAGCATCGAATACCGGGAAGGCGATGGACCTCTCGACCTGGACCGGCGGCGGCGGCGGGTGGGCTATGTCGCGCCCGATTTGGCCTTCTACAGCGAGCTGACCGTGGAAGAGAACCTGGTCTTCTTCGCCCGCCTGCGGCGGGTGAGCCCCGAGCGCGGCCTCGCGGTGGTCGACCGCCTCGGCCTGCCGCGGGGCCGCATGGCCGGCGCCCTCTCGTCCGGGATGCGGCAGCGCCTGCGCTGGGCCTGGGCCCTGACGCACCGCCCGCGGCTGCTGCTGCTCGACGAGCCGTTCCAGAACCTCGACGCCCCCGGCGAGCGGGCCACCCGCGAGCTGCTCGTCGAGCACCTCGACCAGACCCCCGGCGGGCTGGCCGTGGTGGCCAACCCCTCCGCCGTGGAGATCGACCGTGTGGCAGGACGCCTCGACCTGGGCCGCTGAGGCTGTGGCAGTGTTCGCCAAGGACTGGCGGTGCGAGTTCCGCACCCGCTACGCCCTGAACACGCTCGCCCTGTTCGCCTTCACCACCCTGGTCGTGGTGAGCGTCAGCCTGGGGCCGATCGGGCTCGCCCGCGCCCAGGGCTCGGCCGTGCTGCCGGTCCTCCTCTGGGTGATCCTGCTCTTCTCGGTAGCGGCCGGTCTGCCGCGCGCCTTCGTGCAGGAGGAGGAGAGCCAGACGGCGACCGCCCTGCGCCTCACCGCCACGCCGTCGGCCCTGTTCTGCGGCAAGCTCCTCTACTGTCTCACCCTCATGGCAGCCCTCGAGGTGCTGGTGACGCCGGTCTTCCTGATCCTGATGGACCTTACGGTCGGCTCGCCGGGCCTGCTGATTGCCGTCCTGGCCGGCGGCGGCTTCGGCCTGGCCGCCGGCAGCACGCTGGTGGCGGCCATCATCGCCCAGGCGCGGACCAAGGGGACCCTGTTCTCGGTGCTCGCGTTCCCCGTCCTGCTGCCCCTGCTGCTGCTGGTGGTGGACCTGACGCGCAACGCGATCACCGGCGACGCCGCCGGAGTGGCCCTGTCTCAGCTCCTTCTGTATGATGCATCTGTCACCATCGCGGGGCTCATGCTCTTCCCCATGGTCTGGAATCCTTGAGATGATGCGGAAAATCTTTCCCTGGCTGCTCTGGACCTGGATCTCCCTGGTGATCCTCGCGGCCTTCTACTACGCCCCACGGACGGCGGAAGGCTTCCGGGTCCCCGAGGCGTACCGCATCCTGTTCTTCCACGTCCCCATGGCCTGGGCTTCGTTCCTCGGCTTCATCGCCGCCGCGGTGTGGAGCCTGCTCTACCTGATGAAGGGCCGGCAGGCGCGGCACGACCGGGCCGCCGCCGCGGCCATCGAGCTCGGGCTGCTCTACGGCGTCCTCGCCACCACCACCGGATCGATCTGGGCGCGCATCGAATGGGGCGCCTGGTGGAACTGGGACCCGCGCCAGACCTCGCTCCTCATCTCGCTGCTCTTCTATGGCGCCTACCTGGCGTTGCGCGGTGCGGTCGAGGAACCCGACCTGCGGGGGCGCCTCGCCGCCGCCTATGCCCTGCTCGGGCTCGTGGTGACGCCGTTCCTGTACTGGATCGTGCCGCGGGTCACCTTCTCGCTGCACCCGGAGCCGGTGGTCAACGCCGAGGGCAAGGTCGCGATGGACCCGCGCATCCAGCATGTGCTCTATGCGAGCGGCCTCGGCTTCGCCGCGCTCTTCTTCTGGATCCACAATCTGCAGTGCCGCCTCCAGGCACTGGCGGAACGGAAATCGGCAGCCCTGGGGTGAACGTTATGGATGTCAATGGTGGCAACGGCTGGATTCTGGCAGTGAACCTGGTCATCTGGACCGGGATCTTCCTCTACCTGCTCCGCCTCAACCGGCGGCTGCGGGACATGGAGAAGGAACAATGAAGAAGAACCGTTTCTACATGCTCGGAGGACTGATGCTCCTGGCGTTCGCGGGGTTCTCTTTCTCTTCGTTCAAAGAGACCCTGACGCCCTATGTGTCGTACAAGCAGGCGCGCGAGGCAGAGCGGATCGTCCAGGTGGCCGGGGCCCTCGAAAAGGGGAAGCTCGAAGTACGTGGCCGCCGAGGAGTCCCTCTACTTCACGCTCCAGGAGCCCGAGACGCATGAGGCCTTGCGGATCCGCTACCGGGGCGTCAAGCCGGGCAACTTCGAGGACGCGATCAGCATCGTGGCCATCGGCCGGTACGACGAAGGGAGCAAGGAGTTCGCGGCGGACAAGCTGCTCGTGAAGTGCCCGAGCAAATACCAGGGCGCCGAGGTCAAGGAGTACGGCTGAGCGCCCAAACGCCAGGAGGCGATCATGTTGAATTATCTCGCCCAGCTCTACCTGCCCGGAGCCCTCGCGCTCTGGTGTGCGGTGATCTTCTCCCTGGCGTCCATCTGGGGCTATTCGCTGGTGCTGCGCGGCGACGCCGCCGCGCTCCCCTTCGCCCGCCGCTCGTATGGCTTCTTCGCCGTGTCGATCCTCCTGGCCTCGCTCGTCCTGATGCTGCTGCTGGCGCTGCGCGACTACCGGATCGAGTACGTCTTCCAATACTCCGGGTCCGATCTGCCGGGCCACTTCCAGATCGCCGCGTTCTGGGCCGGCCAGAAGGGAAGCTTCCTGATCTGGCTCCTCTGGGGCGCCCTGCTCGGGCTCCTGGTGATGAAGACGACCGGCAACGCCAGGAACGAGGCCCCGGTGATGGGGGTCTATACCCTCACCCTGCTGGGCCTCCTCTTCATCCTGGTGCGCGAGAACCCGTTCGTCATGCTGAAGGAGACGCCGGTCGACGGCCAGGGGCTGAACCCGCTGCTCCAGGACAACTGGATGGTCATCCATCCGCCGATCATGTTCATCGGCTATGCGGCGAGCGCCATCCCCTTCGCCTTCGCCATGGCTTCCCTCTGGCGGCGCGGTTATGAGCGCGAAGAGGACAACTGGGCGGTGCGCGCCTTCCCCTGGGCCCTGGCCGGCTTCCTGGTGCTGGGCTGCGCCATCCTGATGGGCGGCTACTGGGCCTATAAGACCCTGGGCTGGGGCGGCTACTGGGGCTGGGACCCGGTCGAGAACGCCTCGCTCATCCCCTGGCTGTTCGGTACGGTGCTGGTGCACGGCCTGTATCTGGAGCGCACCCGGGGGCGCTACCGCCGGGCCAACTACGTGCTCGCGTCCCTGGTCTACATCGCGGTCCTCTACGGCACCTTCCTCACCCGCTCGGGCGTGCTCGCCGACTTCTCGGTCCACAGCTTCGTGGACCTCGGGATCTCGGGCTGGCTCGTCGCGCTGCTCGGCGGCTTCATCGTCCTCTCGGGCTGGCTGATCGTCACCCGTTGGCGCCATGTGCCGACGGTTCCCAACGAGGACCCGTCGTTCCTGTCGCGCGGCACCTTCCTGGTGCTCTCGACCATCACCCTGGTGGTCGCCACGATCGTCATCACCGCCGGGACCTCGGCGCCGCTCCTCACCCGCTTCATGGAGAACCCCGGCCAGGTCGGCCCGTCGTTCTACAACCAGGTGAACCTGCCGGTCGCGCTGCTGATCGCACTGCTTCTGTCTCTGGTGCCCTATCTCACCTGGAAGGGGGAGGTCGGCGGCGAGATCCTCCGCAAGCTGATCGGCCCGGGGATCTTCGCCGTGGCGGTCACGGTCGCGGCGGCGGTCTGGAAGGTCCACGACCCGTTCCACCTCCTTTTCGTCCTGCTGGCGTCGCTGGCCCTGGCCACCAACCTGCACAAGACGGTGCTCAAGATGCGGGCGGGCGGCCTGTCCGCCGCGGGCGGGTACCTGGCGCACGTCGGAGTCGGCGTGATCCTGCTCGGCGTGATGGCCTCCTCGGCCTATGACGAGAGCGCCAAGGTGACCCTGGAGCAGGGGGTGCCGCGGCAGGTGAAGGACATGACGCTGACCTTCACCCGGTTCCTGCCGCGCCAGGGGCATGAGAAGGAGCGGATGGAGATCCAGGTGCAGCGCGCCGGCGAAAAGCCCTTCTTCGTCTACCCCAAGATGTTCGTCAACGACCGGACGCGGCAGCTCATGGTCAATCCGGACATCCGGACGACGGTCCTCCAGGACCTCTACGTCTCGCCGATCGAGTTCGATCCCGGGCAGCCGCAGCTCCAGCTCGCCAAAGGCGAGTCCGGGCAGCTCGGCAAGATGGACCTCCGCTTCACGGGCTTCGACCTCATGGCCGGAGGCACCAACGCGATGGCTGCGATGCAGCGCGGCGAGCCGATGACGATCGGAGCCATGGTCGAGGTGACGACGGCCGACGGCCGGAAGACCACCCTCACGCCGCTCTACCGTCTGAACCCGGCGACCGGCTCGGTGGAAACGCCGCCGATGCAGCTCCCCGACGGCGGCTCCATCTTCGTGGCCGGCATCAATGCCGCGAGCGGCGCCGTCCAGCTCGAGGCCGTAGGCATCTCCAACCCCGCGCGCCTGTCCATCGACGTCACCCGCAAGCCGCTGATCAACCTGGTCTGGTGGGGGCTCTACATCGTCCTCGCCGGCGGCGCCCTGTCGACGATCAAGCGTCTGCGGGAGGTGCGGGTGCGGGATCGCCTCACCCCCTAGCCCCCTCTCCCATCGCCCCCCCTGCCCCCGGGAGAGGGGGAACGTGGTTGATGCTCTGAGGGGATAGCTGGCAGTTTCTCCTCAGAGACTCTCTCTCAGGAAAGCCTCGACCTCGCCTCCAAGCTCCAGCTACGTCCCCCCTCTCCCGGTCGGCGGGGGGCGATGGGAGAGGGGGACAGGGGGTGAGGTCACGCCCCGTGGGCCAGCCGGTCGGCCAGGGTGCCGGGGAGGCCGGCGCGGCGGATGCGGTGCTGGGCTTCGGCGATGGGGTAGGGCATGCGGTACCAGTGCACCACTCGCCGCCTGCTGTCGTAGGTCATGTAGGCGGCCCGCGGGTCGCGGTCGCGCGGCTGGCCGATCGAGCCGGGGTTGATGAGGTAGCGGCCCTCGGGGTGAAGGGTGATCATGCCGCTCTCGCCGCGCAGCGCCGTCACTCCCAGCCGCCGTCCCTCCAGCGAGAAGAGCGAGGGGATGTGCGTGTGGCCGAAGAAGACCAGTGGCATGGCGTAGCGGGAGAAGATCTCGTAGGCGTCCACGTCCGAGAAGACGTACTGGTCCTCATCGAGCGGCGAGCCGTGGCAAATGGCCAGCCCCTCCTCGATCGGCATCGGCCCCTGCGGCAGGTTGCGCACGTAGCGCAGGTTCGCCGGGGTCAGCCGGCCCATGGTCCACTGCGCCGCGGTGAGCGCCGTCTGGTTGAAGTTGGAGCCGTTGTCGATCCCCGCCGCCACCTTGTCGTGGTTGCCGCGCACGGTGAAGAGCCGCGGCCCCAGACGGCGCACCGCTTCCACCACCTGGTTCGGGGCGGCGCCGTAGCCGACCAGGTCCCCGAGGACCAGCACCGCGTCGAAGCGCTTGCGGCGTGCCCGCCGCAGGACGACCTCGAAGGCGTCCCAGTTGGCGTGCATGTCCGAGAGGATCAGGTAGCGCACTCAGCCGTTCTCCTACCGCCGTTCTGCCATCCGCAACGCGATCCGCGCCGCGATCTCTTCCGGCCCCTCCTCGGGGGCTGCGTCCAGGGTCATGTCCGCCCGCCGGTAGGCCGGGAGCCGCTCCCGGAACAGGGCGAGCGCCTGCGTCTCGTCCTTGAAGAGCGGCCGGTCCTCCTTGCCCAGCGCTCCGATCCGGCCGACGATGGCCGCGAACGGAGGGTTGAGCCATACCGACAGGCCGTTCTCCCGGATCAGCCGGGCGTTCTGCTCGAACACCATGGTGCCGCCGCCGGTCGCCACCACGACGTCCGGCAGCTCGAGCGTGGCGCGCAGGGCCTCGTGCTCCATCTGCCGGAACACCGGCTCGCCATGCTGCGCGAAGACCTCCCGTACCCGCATCTCCGCCCGCCGCTCGATCTCCTCGTCGAGGTCGACGAACGGTGCTCCCAGCCGCCCGGCCAGAAGACGGCCGACCGTGGTCTTGCCCGAGCCCATGAAGCCGGTCAGGTAGACCCTCATCCCGGACCGCCCGCGGCGTCCAGCAGCCGCAGGCAGGCCGTCCGCACGTCTTCTCCCCGGCATACCGCGCCGAGCACCACCGCCGCATCCGCGCCCGCGGCCAGAACGTCCGCCACGTTGCCTGCGTCGATGCCGCCGATCGCCACCAGCGGCTTGGCGGTCCGTGCCCGCGCCCGGCGCACGAAGTCGAGGCCGACCACCGGGTCCGGCCGCTCCTTGCCCGCGGTCGGGAAGACCGGCCCGACCGCCACCACGTCCACTTCGGGGTCCTCGTCGGCCGCCGCGAGCTGCTCTTCGTTGTGCGTCGAGAGGCCGATCCATTTCTCCTCGCCGACGACGGTGCGCGCCGCGGCCGGCGGCAGGTCGGTCTGGCCGACGTGCAGGCCGGCCACAGGGAAAAGGGCTGCAAGATCGGCCCGGTCGTCCACCCAGAGCGCCGCGCCGGTCCCTTCCACCGCCCGGCAGCAGCCTTCGATGGCAAGGGCCAGGTCGCGCCCGGAGAGGCGCTTGCCGCGCACCTGGATCCAGCGGACCCCAGCTCCGGCCATCGCGGCCACGGCTTCCGGCAGCGGGGTCGGTCCCAGCGCCTCCGCGTCCGCGATGGCGTAGATCCGCCCCGGCCGCGGCGTCTGCCGGTTGGAACGCACGGCGCCGGTCATTTCCCTCCGCCGGCTTCCCGGTTGCGCTGGAGGAACTGTTCCATGAAGCGGGTCGAGAAGCGGCCGGCGACGAAGTCCGGATCGCGCAGGATGCGCTTGTGCAGGGGGATCGACGTCTGGATCCCCTCGACCACGAAGAAGTCGAGCGCCCGGCGCATGCGGGCGATGGCCTGCTCGCGGCTGCGGTCGTGGACGATCAGCTTGGCGACGAGGGAGTCGTAGTAGGGCGGGATCACGTAGTCCTCGTAGCCGTGGGTGTCGACCCGCGTGCCGGGGCCGCCGGGCAGGTGGAAGGTCCTGAGCGGCCCCGGGCTGGGCGCGAAGGTCTCGGGGTTCTCGGCGTTGACCCGGCACTCGATGGCATGGCCGCGGGGCTTCAGGCCGCTCGGCAGGTTGAGCTTCTCGCCGGCCGCCACCTGGACCTGGAGCTTCACCAGGTCGATCCCCGTGACCATCTCGGTCACCGGATGCTCCACCTGGATGCGGGTGTTCATCTCCATGAAGTAGAAGCGGTCGTCCTGGTCGAGCAGGAACTCGATCGTCCCCGCGTTCTCGTAGCCCACGGCCTTGCAGAGGGAGACCGCGGCGGCGCCCATCTCGGCCCGCAGCTCCGGGGTGAGCGCCGGCGAAGGGGACTCCTCGATGAGCTTCTGGTGCCGGCGCTGGATCGAGCACTCGCGCTCGCCGAGGTGGATCTCGTTGCCGTGCAGGTCGCCGAAGACCTGGAATTCGATGTGGCGCGGCTGGACCAGGTACTTCTCCATGTAGACCGAGCCGTCGCCGAAGGCCTTCTCGGCCTCCTCCTGCGCGGTGGCGAGCTGCCCCGCGAGGTCCTCCTCCTTCCAGACGATCCGCATGCCGCGTCCGCCGCCGCCGGCCGCCGCCTTGAGGATGACCGGAAAGCCGATCCCGGCGGCCAACCCCACGGCCTGCTCGGCGTCCGCGAGCGGCTCCTTGCTGCCGGGAAGCACCGGCACGCCGGCCGCCGCCGCCGTCTGCCGCGCCTTGGCCTTGTCGCCCATGAGACGGATGACCTCGGGCCGCGGCCCGATCCAGGTCAGGCCGCACTCCTGCAGGACCTCGGCGAAGTGGGCGTTCTCGGCGAGAAAGCCATAGCCGGGGTGGATGGCGTCGGCGCCGGTGATCTCGGCCGCCGAGATGATGCGCGAGATGTTGAGGTAGCTGTCCTTGGACGGCGGCGGGCCGATGCAGACGTCCTCGTCCGCGTAGGTGACGTGCAGGCTGTCGCGGTCGGCGGTGCTGTAGACCGCGACGGTCGGGATGCCCAGCTCCCGGCAGGCCTGGATGACGCGGAGCGCGATCTCGCCCCGGTTGGCGATCAGGATCTTCTTGAACATCCCTGGACCCTAGGCGCTCGTGGCCCGGATGGCGAAGAGCGGCTCGCCGAACTCCACCGGCTGGGCGTTCTGCGGATAGATCTCCAGGATCTCGCCGTCGACGTCGGACTCGATCTCGTTCATCAGCTTCATCGCCTCGATGATGCACAGGACCTGCCCCTTCTTGACCCGGCTCCCGACCTCGACGAAGGAAGGCGCCTGGGGCGACGGGGCGCGGTAGAAGGTGCCGACGATCGGCGAATTGAGGATATGGGAGCCCGGCGGCGGTCCGGCAGCCGGTACCGCGGCGGGAGCGGGAGCTCCGGACACGGCCGGCGCCGCGGTCCCCGGGGCGGCCGGCGGCGGCGCCGTGCTCCCCGGCCCCGGCGGGGCGGCGGGCGCGGCAGCGCCGGACGGAGCCGGCGCGGCGTAGACCACGTGCTGGGCCGCGGACTGGCCGTCGATCTTGAGGCGGAATCCCGAGCGCTCGATCTCCAGCGCCTGCAGTTGGCGTGCGGCGACCAGCTCGATCAGCTCTTTGATCTGTTCAAATGTCAACAAGATAGAGCCCCTTTGCGAATGCCGGGGGCCGCGACCAGGTCCCGCGCCTCAGGAGAGCTCTCTCTCGAGGAGCAGGCGCGCCCGCCGGAGCTCGAACCGGGCCCGCCCGTAGTTGCCCTCCGGGCCCAGCACGAGGAGCAGATAATAGTCCGCAGCGACGGAGCTTACCATCACGGTGAAGCGATCGGTGGCGACGGAGAAGCACTGCACGTCGCCCGCTTCGAGCTCGCGGTGGTTGTCGGAGATCGTCCGCGCCTGTGCCACCAGCTCGGCGGCGAGCACCTCGAGGTCGATATTGGGGTCCGAGCTCACCGACTCGACCGGCATGCCGTCCTTGGCCACCAGCGACAGGGCGAGCGCCCCGTCGACCCGGTTGCTGATGCGGCTGAGCTGCTCAAGAAACATGCGATCCGCTCCCCCGCAGGCGTTCGAGATACCGGTTCAGGAGGAAGGCCTTGCGCGTGCGCACCCCGGCCGGGCCGGTGTCCTGCGGTCCGGGCCGATAGCCCGCGAGGAGTTGCTCGGCGTCGAGCGGCGGCGCCTCCTGCGGGCCCGGCTGCGGCATGCCGGCGAGGCGCTCGAGCCCGGCGTGCGCCGCGGCGTTGTCCGGCTCGCGGCGCAGGACCTCCTGGAAGATCCGCTCCGCCTCCTGGTGATGACCCTGGCGCAGGTAGAGCTCGCCGAGGGTGGCGGTCGCGGCCGACGCGGGCGCGGGCGGCTCGATGGATGGCAGCTCCGGCAGGGACGGCTCCGCGGCGGGTGCGGGAGACCAGGGTGCCGGGGCCTCCTCGACCCACAGGTCCTCCTCCCCGGCGGGAGGCGGAGCCGGCGGCGCGAAGGACGGGA
Organism: uncultured Holophagales bacterium; assembly: GCA_963842525.1. Lineage (GTDB taxonomy): Bacteria > Acidobacteriota > Thermoanaerobaculia > Multivoradales > UBA5704 > UBA5704. The sequence goes on along the minus strand of CAWJGT010000001.1, from coordinate 93,449 downwards.
AATCGAGCGGCTCCGGAGCCGGTGGTGAGAGGGGTGAGGGGGCGATTGCCGCGGCCTCTTCCAGCCAGGAGGGCTCCTCCAGCGTCACCGGTGGCTCCAGAAGCACGGCCTCGGGGACCGGCAGCGGCCCGGGCGCGGGGAACGGCGGTGCGAGGTCCGCGACCGGTGCCGGCGGCTCCGGCGCGACGGGCTCGGGGAGGGAGGCCGCGAAGAGCCCCTCCGCGGAGAGGGCCTCCAGATAACGCCGCCGCCGGTCCCGCGAGGCGAGACCGGGGAACAGATCGCCGTCCGTCTCCGTCTCCTCTTCCGGCTCCTGTTCCAGTGCCTCGATGGCGAGGGCCGGCTCCGGCGCGATGACCTGAGGCGCTGCAACCGGTATGGACGCGGTCTCGTCGAGGGCGAAGACGTCGTCCACCTTGCGGCGCGGGCCCGGCGGCCCGCCGAGGTCGAAGATGTCGGCCGCGGCCTCGGGACGGCGGGCGGGCCTGGACAGCAGGGACAAGGGGTCGGCTTCTGCCATGGGGCTCGATGCTCCCGTCGGAGGGCTGGCCTGGGGCGAACGGTCCAGAGTCCGGATGCGCCGGCGCAGCTCCTCGATCTCGGGGTCGCTGTCGTTGAGCAGGCTGTAGAGGTCCAGCCGCTCGCGCGCCTTGGCGGGTTCGCCGGTCTCGAGATAGGCCCGCACCAGCAGCTTGTTGGCCACCATCTGCGTCGCGTCCTGCTTGACCACGCGTTCCAGCACGCCGCGCGCCGCCTCCCCCTCGCCCAGCTCCAGGTGGCAGCGCCCCTTGGCCACCAGGGCGGACAGGTACCCCGCATGCTCCTTGAGGCCCCGGTCGAGCACGTCGAGAGCCTCCCGGACCCGTCCGAGATGGCGGTACTCCTCCGCGAGCTGCAGGAAGATCCGGGAGCTGGGATCCCCCTCCCACCGGGCACGGAGCTGCGTGATGCGATCAGGGAAGACCGCGTCGCTCATGAGACACCTTGGGCATGGTGGTGGCAGGGGACGGGGCGGAAGGCATCGAGGTCGGCCGGCAAAGTGGCCGCATTATAGCAGGGGGCCCGGCTCCACAGGCCAGAGACGGCAGGAGCGGCCCAAGGGCCGCTCCTGGTCCACCTGCTCCAGGTCATGGGACGATCTTGGGAAGCTCCGCTGGCCGAGACCTCGACCCGCTTGGTCACCACGTCGCCGCCGCGAGCGTTCGTCACTTCCAGAACCACAGTGTAGGTTGAGGCCGTGGCATACAGATGGCTGGGGTTTCGCTCCGTCGAGTGCGCCGTGTCATCTCCAAAGTCCCAGTCGAAGGTCAGCGGCTCTTCACCCGTCGAGGTGCTGACGAACTTCACGTTGCGCCCGGTCCCCTCCACCCGGAAATCCGCCTGTGGCTTGCCGCTCTGGACCGTGATGTGAAAATCGTCGCTGACCAGGACCCCGTCGCTTGCCGCGGTCTGAGCCGTCACATTGAAGCCGGTGCTCTCCGTGAGGTCGATGTCGCTTTCGCTGACGATGAGGGTATCTGTCGCCTGGCCGTTCGCATTCGTATTCCGCAGCGCACCTCCCGAGCTGAGCCTCCCGAGCTCGGTGAGGAAATTCACACGCGCGTTGACCAGCGGTTGTCCCCGGGAGTCCCGCACAAGGGCGACCAGGCTGACGTTGCCCCCCGTCGAGGGAAGATTGGTCGGAGTCGCCTGTAAGACGATCGTCTTCGCCGCCCCGCCGATCTCCACGCCCAAGGTGACGCTGGAGGTGCCGCTGCTGCTGCCGCCGGTCGGGGGAGTGGGGGTCGTGCCGCCGGGGGGAGGAGTCGGAGTCGCGGGCGGCGTGGTGCCGCCGGCCGAGGACGTAGCGGCCGTGATCGTCGCGACCCCCTGCCGGCCGTCGCCCCGCAGGGTCGCGGTCGCCACGCCGTCGTCATCGACCTGCACGAAGGGCTCGATGCTGCCGAGTGTCGTCGTCGAGCCGGACCTCGGTCCCCCGGTTCAGGGGGCTGCCGTTCGGCTTGCGGCCGATCACCGTGATGGTCGATGTACCGTTCAAGGAGATCTGCGCCGGGTTGGCGCTCATCGTGAGGATGGTCCCGTTCGGGGCGGTCGGGTTGACCTTGTCGCAGCCGACGGCCGGCACGAAAACGATGGCGAGGAGAAGGAGGCACAGCACTCTATTCATAGCAGCTCAGTATACGGACGGAGACCGAAAGCCGTCCAGATGCGCGTCCCTAATCGCGGCGTCCGCCGAGCAGGCCGGCGCGGAACAGATAGTACAGCAGGGTCATCAGCGTGGAGACGACCGCCGCCACGTAGGTCAGGGCCGCGGCGTTGAGCACCCGGTCCATGCCCTCGCGCTCCTGCTCCAGGATGATGCCGTTGGCCAGCGCCAGCCGCTTCGCCCGCGCCGAGGCGTCGAATTCGACCGGCAGGGTCACGATCTGGAACACCAACACCGCCGAGAACAGCAGGGCGCCGAACAGCACCATGCTCTGCCCGAACTGCGACCCCATGTAGAGGAACAGCAGGCCGAGCGCCATCACGATGTAGCCCAGGGTCGAGCCGATGTTGGCGGTGGGCACCAGCACCGAACGCAGCCACAGCGGCTTGTACCCTTCGGCGTGCTGGATCGCATGGCCCGCCTCGTGGCAGGCGACGCCCACCGCCGCCACCGACGGCGAGCCATAGACCCCTTCGGACAGTGCCAGGGTCTTGTTCGTCGGATTGTAATGGTCGGTCAGCATGCCGTGCGTCGGCACGACCTGCACGTCGTGGATCCCGGACCGCTCCAACAGCGTCTTGGCGGCCTGGGCCCCGGTCAACCCGCGCATCGTCCGCACGCCGGAGTATTTGTTGAAAGCCGACTTCGTCCGCCAGCTCGCCCAGAGCGACAGCGCCAGGGCCGGCAGGATGAACAGCAGATAGACCGGATCGATGAAACCGAACATCTCGCACCCCTCCCTTCGACCCATCAAAACATGGGGTCCGGCTCCGGCATTCCGGGGTACAGTACGCCGAGGAGGGCTTACGCGAATGGCTGAAGAAAACTCCAGAATCGCCATCGTCACCGGCGGCAGCCGCGGGATTGGACGCAGCACCGCCGAGGCGCTGCTCGCGGAGGGGTGGCGCGTCTACATCTGCAGCCGGGCTCCGGGCTCGGTCGAAAAGGCGCTCGGCGAGCTGCGCGAGCGCTTCGGCGACCGGGTGGACGGCCGGCCCGTCGACGTCCGCAACCAGGAGGAGGTCGACGGCTTCGTCGCCTGGGTGCTGGAGGCGGCCGGACGGATCGACTGCCTGGTCAACAATGCCGGCCTGGGCCGCTTCGCGCCGGTCGACGAGCTGACCGGCGACCAGTGGCGGGAGGTGATCCAGACGAACCTCGACGGCTGCTTCTATTTCATCCACGCCGTGGCGCCGGCCCAGAAGCGGCAGGGGCACGGCTGGATCATCAACATCGCCTCCCTGGCCTCGAAGAACCCGTTCCCCGGCGGCTCCGCCTACAACGCCAGCAAGTTCGGCCTGCTCGGCCTCTCCGAGGCGGCCATGCTGGACCTGCGCCCGCACGGCATCCGGGTGGCCGCAATCATGCCCGGCAGCGTCGACACCACCTTCGGGAGAGGCAGCCAGAGCGGCGACCAGAGCTGGAAGCTCCGCCCGGAGGACATCGCCTCCATGGTCCTCCACCTGCTCAGCTATCCCCCGCACGCCCTGCCGAGCCGGGTGGAGATGCGGCCCAGCCGGCCGCCGAAGTAGCTGAATCCTCAGCCCTGTAGGGCAGGTGCGTGGTATCCTCCGTTCATGCGTCTGACGGTCGAGCTGGAACGAGAAGTCGATGGTCGCTGGATCGCGGACGTCACCGATCTCCCCGGGGTCATGGTCTACGGCCCGACGCGGGAAGCCGCCCTCTCCGCGGCGCAGGCCCTGAGGTCATGGTCTACGGCCCGACGCGGGAAGCCGCCCTCTCCGCGGCGCAGGCCCTGACCCTTCGCGTGCTCGCCGATCGGTTGGAGCACAGCGAAGCCCTTCCGGAACCGCTGGGGGTAGAGATGGGATGAGAAGGCCACCCTCCCGGTGCGCAGTGCCTTAAAATGGCCCTGCAAACTGGGAATATTTAAGCGCTGGAAAGCGCAAGAAAGGAGGGTGGCCATGAAGAATGCTATCAGAGTGGAGGTGGAGGCGGTGGTGGGCGTAGACCTTGGGGACCGTTCGAGTCAGATCTGTCGTCTGGATCGAGAAACGGGAGCGATCTTGGAAGAGAAGCGTCTGTCGACGACCTCGGCGAGCTTTCAGCGCTACTTTGAAGGGGCAAGCCCGTGTTTGGTCATCCTGGAGAGCGGGACGCACACACCCTGGGTGCGGCGGTTGTTGGAATCTTTGGGCCACCAGGTGATCACCGCCAATCCCAGCAAGGTTCGGGCGATCGCATCGAGCCTGCGCAAAAGCGACGAGCGGGATGCCCGGTGCCTGGCGCAGTTGGGCCGAGTGGACCCGGAGTTGCTCAGTCCGGTGCACGCGCGAAGCCCGGAAGCGCAGCAAGCCTTGGCGGTGGTGCGCGCCCGGGAGGGTCTGGTCAAGGTCCGGACGATGCTGGTCAACCAGGTCCGCGGGATGGTGAAGTCGTTCGGCTTTCGCCTGCCGGGGTGCTCGGCGAAAAGCTTCGCCCGAAGTGCGTCGCAGGCCTTGCCGCAGACGCTGAAGGCTTCTCTGGAGCCGCTGTTGGCGGTGATCGCTGATCTGAGTGAGCGGATCGGGGGCTTTGACCGAGACATTGAGGCGTGGGCGCAGCGTTTTGCCGTGACGCAGCGGTTGCGCCAGATCAAGGGAGTGGGAGCGCTGACGTCTCTGGTCTTCGTGTTGACGCTGGACGATCCGCATCGTTTTGCTCGCTCGCGTTCGGTGGGGGCCTACCTGGGATTGGTGCCAGCAAGTCGAAGCTCGGGCAGCTCGACGCCGCAGTTGCCGATCACCAAGCAGGGCGACCGGCTGTTGCGCTGGCTGCTGGTGCAGGCCGCGCACTACATCCTCGGTCCTTTCGGCCAGGACAGCGATCTACGCAGGTTCGGACTGGAACTGGCGCGGCGTGGAGGCAAAAACGGCAAGAAGCGAGCGGTGGTGGCCGTGGCCCGGAAACTGGCGGTGCTGCTGCACCGGCTCTGGATCAGCGGCGAGGATTACGAGCTGTGCCGCCAGCCGGCAGCAGCGTAAAAAAGCTCAGGTAGGGGGAAATCTCAGGTAGGAGAAACCACGGTCGATAGGAGCTCGCGTTCGAACCCCCGCTGCCGGCGACTGCGCTGGGCGTCTTCAGCCTACGAGGCCGCTGTAGAGATAGCAGCGCCGCTGCGGTGGAACCCCATCATGCACCGAGTCCAAGCGACGGACTCCTCGAGAGTGCGGATAGAAGACTCGGGGACAGACGCAGCTCTGAAGCCAGATAGGGAAGGCCGCCAAGGCGGCCTTGACATTCGGGGCCTTCTCATAGAAGACGCCCCAGTCCGTGACCAAACTGACCGGGTGCACACAGTCGGGGCGTCTCACTCACGGCCCCAGATACCACCAACGCCGACAGCACGCCGTGGACGCCGAGATGGGTCCACGGTACGCGCATCGCTGACGGGCCGGCTGTCCCTGTGCACAGCCATCCCATCCGTGTTTCCTGCGCAAGAGCGAACCCGTTTCGCGGGCGAGGCCTTGAGACGCCCCGACTGTATGCACCCGGCAGGTTCGTGGTCACGGACTGGGGGCGTCTCTACCCCGCCCCCCCGCAAATAGCATGACACAGCGTGAAACTACTGTTTCCATCTAGCAACATGTATTACAATCTCCTTCGTGCTCCCCGCCGCCGCTCCGCCACTCTCCCGCTTCCGCTCCTCCCTGGGGCTGGAGCGCAACGTCGTCGCGATGCTCGCCGCATTCCTCGTCCTGGGGATGGGCGAGGAGCTGTGGGTGCGCTTCGTGCCCAAGTATCTGGAGGTGCTCGGGGCCGGAGCGTGGGGGGTGGCCTTCTATGGGACCCTTCGTGAGTTGCTCGACGCCGTCTATCCCTACCCGGGCGGCTGGCTCGCGGACCGCTTCGGCCGACGCTCGTCGCTGATCCTCTTCGCGCTGCTCGCCATCGCCGGCTATGTCCTCTATCTGGTGGCGCCGAGCTGGCCGTGGGTGCTGGCCGGCACGGTGCTCGTCATGGCCTGGAGCAGCTTGACGCTGCCGGCCATCTTCGCGGTGTTGGGCGACCATCTACCCTCCAAGAGACGGGCGATCGGGTTCGGGGTGCAGTCCACCCTCAAAAGGGTGCCGATCATCCTCGCGCCGCCGCTGGGGGGCGCCCTCATCGTCGGCCTCGGCATGCAGGGCGGTGTGCGGGCCGGGGTGGCGGTCACCATCGGCCTCGCACTCCTGGGGATCTGGATCCTGCGGCGCGCCTATCAGGAAAGGGAGGCACCGCCTGCCGATCCGCAGGACCTGCGGAGCCTCTGGCGGCGGATGGACCCGGGCCTCAAGCGGCTGCTCGCCGCCGACGTCCTGGCGCGCTGGGCCGAGGGCATCCCCAAGGTCTTCATCCTCCTCTTCGTCGTCGACGTCCTGGGCGGCACCGCGATCCAGTTCGGCTGGCTGACCAGCGTCCAGATGATCGCCGCGACCCTCGTCTACCTGCCGGTCGCCACGATGTCCGACCGGATGAACCGCAAGCCGTTCGTCCTCCTGACCTTCGCCTTCTTCGCCCTCTTCCCGTTGGCGCTCGCCACCGCCGCCGGACCCGCCGCGCTGACCGCCGCCTTCGTGGTGGGCGGCCTGCGGGAGACCGGCGAGCCGGCGCGCAAGGCGCTCATCCTCGACCTCGCCGCCGCCGGGGCACGCGGGCGCTCCGTCGGCCTCTATTACCTGATCCGCGGCCTCGCCGTGTTCCCGGCCCCGCTGATCGGCGGCTGGCTGTGGACCCTCGACCGGAGGTGGCCGTTCTACGCCGCCTTTGCCGTGGGAGTGGTCGGTTGCCTGGTCCATGCCCGTTGGGGACCGAAAGGAGAGCCGGAGGAGGATCACCCGTGAGCGCGTGAGGCCGCGGCGCTGCCGACAGAGGCGCCGCGACCCTGGCCTGCTGCTAGTTTTCGAGCCGCTCGACGTTGACGTCGATGCGATAGGTACCGGAGATCAGGCTGGCGAGCAGAGCCGGCACTATGCATGTCCGTTGGACGGAATGACCTCTGCCAGTGGTACAGGAACCACAACATTGGCCTGAGGCGGCGGTACCAGGACGGCGACCGGCGTCTGGACCGCCTGCAGGGCCGCTACGCCGTCGATCCGGCCGTTCCCGTACCGTGCGTCCTGCCCGGTCCCGGCGGGCGGGTTGCGCCGTGCCGCGCTTCAGCGCGTCCAGGATCTTCTGGGCGGACAACGCACCGTTGACCTGGAGCATGAGCGCGACGAGCCCGGTCACGTGCGGGGCGGCCATGCTGGTCCCCTGTTTCTGCGTGGTGCCGCCGCGCGCTCTGGCAGCTACGATGTGCTGGCCCGGTGCGCTCACGTCCGGCTTGGCCCTTCCATCCCGCGTAGACCCGAGGCGGAGAACCCTGAAAGCCTGCGCTGCGGGTCCCGCGGGTCATGAGAGCCCACCGCAATCGTGCGCCGGCCGCGGAATCGAGCCCAGGGTGTGAGTCCGGCTCTCCTGCTGGCGTAAAGGTGGACTGGCCGAGTCGTCGCGTTCGATCCAGGCATGGAACGGAACAGGTGGGAGCCGCGGGCCTCCAGCCTGACCTTCCAGCTCCCTGACGACAGAGACGGTTGGAGCAGGATGTCGATCTGGCGGTCGCCATTGTTGGATCCCTCCTCCGGTGGATGACCCGCCCTACCCTCATTCCATTCTGATTCCGGATCACATAGGTCTCCCCGACCGGGACAGGCCCCAGCGACGTGCCGTTCGGGGCCGTCAGGGTAACCTCCAGGCTGGATCCGTCCGCGAAGTCATACCAGACCTCCAACTCGTTGGGAGTCCGGTCGAAGGGGATGATCTCCCAGGATAGAGTCACCGGCTGGCCGGGCTGGACCGTGCCCTGAGCGTGCGACCGCAGGTTGAAGGAGTTGCCCGCCGCGATCACGGTCGCCCGCCCGGCGGTTTCGAGCTGCCGGTCGAGGGCCTGCTCGACGAGAGTGCTGCCGTCTTTCGGCCCGCCGTGGGTGCCGAGGCTGAGGTTGACGACGACAGGGGTGGAGCCGGCTTTCCGGAAGATGTACTCGACAGCTTCCAGCAGGCGCCGGGAATTGCCCAGCGATTCGGAATCGGCGACATCGTCGATGTCGACATGGACAAAAATCAGGCTGGCCCTGGGAGCCACTCCGGGCTGTCCGTTCTGCCCGTTCCCGGCCGCAATGTCCATGACGTGCGTGCCGTGGGCCGCTGCCGCCAGCTCATGATCGATGTCCGCATAGGGATCGCTCTTGGCAAGGGCGTCATTGAGCCGGGCTTGCGTGAATTCCCGGCCGTAGCCGAAGCCCGCCGGTGATGGCGCGGTCGGACGGACAGGCCGCTGCTCTGTGGCGTTACGCTCCCGCTGATCCCAGAGAGAGAGGATGCGGGAGCTGGAACCGTCCAGGAAGCTCCTGTGCGCGAAGTCACAACCGATATCCACGATCCCCACGATCACGCCCCTGCCGTCGATCCCCTGGTCAATGTCGGGGAAGGCATTGCGAAGCGTCGCGGCGTCACAGCGCACCTCCGGCACCGACGCGTCCAGCATCGGCTGCACACGGGTGGCCGCCTTGAGGCTCCTGACGTTGTCGTGCCGGCGGACTCTCTCGATGTCGGGCAGCGCGACCGAGCCGGTGACGATGTCGCCGATCGTGCTCACCACCTGAAACCCCGGGACCTCCTCCTCCGGGTTTCTCAGCTTCGCGATCACGTCCACACGGAAGACTCCGTTCACATCCGTAACGATCGAGCTGTCCGGCACTTCGCCGGCGCGTTGGGCCAGGATCAGCTCCTGGAGGTGGGGGTCGAGGTCGTTCAGCAGGTCGTCCTCGCGCTCCAGGTAGAGGTCCGGGGTCTGCCCGTCCTCCGGGTTGCGTTTCTCCATGATTGCCTCCTTGTCATAGCAGATGGCGTTCGGTTGCGCTGGCTCACTGTCTGTCTCTACAGACGGACGCGGTCGCGTCTTTTCAGCGCGGGAAAAAGGGGACGCGGAGCCGTCTATCGAAGCGAAAGAGACCGTCATGCACCGCGCAACGACCAGCCTCTCGCCCGACCTCGAGGCCTTCTGGTACGATGAGAGGCGATCCGCCGGAATCCCCTGGGCAGATTTTTTCGTAAGCTCCGGCTGCGCGGTCGAGGATGTCTCCATGAGGAGATCGCAACTGGTCGCGGCGCTCTCGCTCGGGGCCGCGAGCCTTGCGGCGTATACCTGCTGGCGCACCCCGCAGGCAGCGCGGGTGGCCTCGGGGGCGGGGCTGCCGGCCCTCGCCCGCGCCCTGGAGGGACGCCGGCCCGCGGAGCCACGCCTGACGGGAGGCTTCGACTACGCTCCCTGCCAGCCCTTGGCGGACAGCTCCCGGCTGATCCCCGCATCCCGTTGCTCCGGCCTGCCGGACCTGGGCACTCCCGAGCGCGCAAGCTTGAAAGAGGCCTTGCAGCAGATCGAGAGGGAGGCCAGGGCGAAGCCGTCCCCCCAGGCGCTCCATGCCCTGGCCGTCCTGGACCTGGTGATGGGGAGCAGGACGAGGATCGCCGGGGCCGTCGGGCGGCTCGAGCGCGTCACGGCCGCCGCCCCTGGCGACGCGGCCGCCTGGAACGACCTCGCCGCCGCCTACTTCCTCCGCGCCCGGCAGCGGGAGGAGCCCGGGGATCTGGTCCGGGCGCTCGGGGCCGTAGAGCGGGCGCTGAAGGCCGATCCGGCGCTCCCGGAAGCCTTGTTCAACCGGGCCGGTTCTCCGAGTCCCTCTTCCTGCGTGCCGGAGCCCGGGAGGACTGGGATGCATACCTCAGCTCGGCCCGGAGCCGGGCTGGAGCGAGGAGGCGCAGCAGCGGCGGATGGCTCTGGACCGGCCTCCGGCGGCAGCGGCAGGTGAAGACCCCCAGGCGGCGCGTGAGCGCGCCGAGGGACTGCTCGGAGAATGGGCGGACTCCTGGGGCCGGCCCGGGGACGCGGCGGGCCGGGCTTTGGAGACGGCCCGCACGATCGGCGGAGCCCTGGCAGGGGCCAGCGGCGACCGCCTGGTCCACGATGCAGTGGCAGTGATCGACGCCGCGAAGGACCGGCGGGACAGCCTTCGCCTGTCCTCCCTGGTGGCCGGACACCGCGCCTATAAGCGAGGCCTTTTCCTGTACCGGCGCGGCGCGCAGGAGGGTGCCGCAGAAGAGCTCGCAGCCGCCGGCGAGGCTCTCGCCCGCGCGGACAGCCCCTTTGCCGCACGGGCTGTTTTCTACCGGACTGCCTGCTCCTACCGCCTCGGTTCCTTGCGCCAGTCCGCGGTTGCTCTGGGGAGCCTCCAGCGCAAGCTCGTCAAGGCACCCTATGGAGCGCTCCTTGGCCATGTCCTCTGGATGCGGGGCCTGATCCATTCGGACCAGGGCGACCCGAGGGCGGCGGCCCGCGAGTATGAGAGGGCGCTCCCCTGCTTCCAGCGCCTCGGAGAGACGGGCAACGTCGCAGCCGTCCACGGCCTGCTGTCCACAGCCTTGCAGCAGATCGGCCGCCAGCGGGATGCCTGGAGCTACCGGTACCGCGCTCTGCGCGACGCCGCGGCCCAGCAGGATCCCGTGCGCAGGTACATCCTCTATTCGAATGCGGCAATTCTCGCTTTGGCGGATGGAGAGCTGGAGGCCGCTCTCCGCTTCCAGGACGAGGCGGTGCTCCAGGCGAAGGAGGCGACGACTCCGGAAGCCCTGGTCGAAGCCTACCACTGGCGCGGCCTCCTGCGGAGCCGGGCCGGTCTCCGGCAGGGGGCCTGGCACGACCTGGGTCTGGCCCGCCAGGGAGCCGAGCGCCTGTCCGACCGCGCCGCCCGCCGGCGCGCCATGGCCGACATCTCGATGATCGAGGGCGAGATGATGCTGGCGGGCGATGCCCGGAAAGCCGTCTCCCTTCTCACCTCCTCGCTGCGCTTCTATGAGGAGATCGGGCACAACTTCCTCACTCTCTGGGTCTACCGCTTCCGCGCCCGTGCCTTCCTGCAGGCCGGCGACCTGGAGCGCGCCGAGGAGGACCTCCAGGCGGCGCTCTCCGCCTATGAACGGCTCGGCGCCCAGCTCTCCAGCGAGGACCAGCGGCTCGCCTATCTGAACAGGACGGAGGAGGCGTTCGACGAAATGATCGCCTTCCAGGCGTTCGAGCGCAGGCGGCCGGAGGCGGCCTTCCTCTTCGCGGACACCGCACGCACCCGCAGCCTGCCGGCTCTGGCGGCGCGCACGCAGGCCAAGGGCATCGGAAGCGCCGACCGCACGAGGCTCCTCGCCGCCGAACCGCAGCCGCTGGACCTCGGAGCCATCCGCCGCGAGCTCCCCCTCCGGCACCACCCTGGTACAGTACGCCGTCCTGCCCGAGCGGCTGCTCATGTGGCGGGTCCGGCGCAAGGGCGTCCTCTTTGCCGACCGGCCGGTCTCCAGCGAAGACCTCCAACGGCAGGTCGCTGCGCTGCGGTCCCTCCACCGCACCGACAGCGCAGCCTGGGAGAAGGCCTCTTCGGCCCTGTTCGAGCTGCTCGTCCGCCCCTGGCTGGAAGGAGCGGCGCGCGGGGAGACGCTCGTCTTCATTCCGGACGTATCTGTTTACCGCCCTAGTGCCGCCTTCCCCGAGCGGTGGCACGTCCGCAAGGGCTTGAAGTTCTCTTCTCGGCATGGTCTAATGTCTTTCAGGCATGCCGACTTACGAGGAACTCCTTCAAGAGAACTCTGAGCTTCGCCAAGACAACGGTGAGCTTCGCCAGCGGGTGGAGGAGCAGGAGCGCCAGATTGCGCACCTGAAGCGCCGAATCGTCGATCTGGAGAAACTTGTCGAGGAGCTACGGCGCCGGGGCAAACGCCAGGCTGCCCCCTTCTCGAAGGGAGATCCGAGCGAGGATCCCAAGTCTCCAGGGCGCAAAGCCGGGGATCAATATGGTCAGCAAGCGACTCGAGCTGTGCCCGATCACGTCGACGAAACCATCGTGGTGGAGTGCCCGCTGTATTGTGAGCACTGTGGGGGTCAGGTCATTCCGCAGGGCGAAGCTCGCCAGTATCAGACCGATCTGCCGCCGATTCGGCCGGTGACGACGGAGTTCATCCTCCATTATGGGAAGTGCTCGGCATGTGGCCGGGAAGCTGTGGGGCGTCACCCGCGCCAGACTTCCCAGGCGTTCCGGGTCGGCAACGTGCAACTCGGTCCAAACGTGTTGGGGCTCGCCGCCTGGCTCAACAAGGTCGGAGGCTTGAGCTACGGCAAGATCGCCGCGTTGCTGAAGGAGTGGCTGGACTGTCTGTGTCGCGCTCGGCCCTGTGCCGCGCGCTGCTTCGCATGAGTAAGAAGCTGGAGCCCTTGTACGAGGAGCTGAAGGCGAAGATCCGGAGCCTCTCCTGTGGTGTACCCGGACGAGACGGGCTGGCGGGAGGGGGGCTATAGCGTGTGGTTGTGGGTGTTCACCAATCGCAGCGAGACGGTCTACAGCATCCAGCCGGGTCGTGGCTATGCCGAGGCCTCTGAGGTCCTGGGGGAGGGCTTTGTCGGCGTGCTGGTGGCTGATGGTTGGGCTCCCTATCAGAAATTTGAAGAAGCGACTCATCAGACCTGTCTGGCGCATCTGTTGCGCCGTTGCGAGGAGCTGCTGGAGAAGGCGACAGGGGGTGCGGTGCGCTTTCCTCGGGCGGTGAAAGAGATCCTGCAGGCCGCCTTGGAGGCGCGAGATCAGCGGGACGCGGGCAAGCTCAGCGGCGAGGCGCTGGAGAAGGTCAAGCAGAACTTGGAGCTCCAGATGGAAAGGCGTCTGTCGGGGCAGTTCACGAACCCCGACAACCAGCGTCTGGCTCAGCATTTGATACGTCACCAGGAGCAGCTGTTTGTCTTCCTGGAACGCACGGATGTGGAGGCGACCAATTGGCCGGCCGAACAAGGGATTCGCCCGGCGGTCATCAACCGCAAGACATCTGGGGGAAATCGGACGGCCGAGGGGTCCCAGGCGCAAGCGGTCTTGATGAGTGCCCTGCGCACATTTCAGCAACACCAAGTCGGGACACTCGAGATCTTGCCCCAGCTTCTGCGCAGCCCCCAGCTACCGAAGCTTGAGGCAATACTTCCTGCGTCACAGCCACCGTAACAGTTCTCGCCACGAGTTATCCGTGGCTCCAGGTCGGTAGCCGCTCGCCCTCGTCAGGTCGCCTGGCCAGCGCGGACGTGTGTCCAGGGAAAACCTTCCCCAAAAGTGCCGCTGACGGTAAACAGATACTTCCGGACAAGGCCCTGCACGGCGTCCCCTTCGCCGCCCTCTGGGACTCGCGCTCGAGCCGCTACCTCATCCAGGACTACCGGATTGCCTGCGCGCCGAGCGCGACCCTGTATGTCGCTCCCCGGCCCGGGACAGCCCAGCCGGGCTACCCCCGCCTGCCGCCCTCGTCATCGGCAATCCGGCGTTCAACGTCAATCTCTGGCCGGGTCTGGAGTCCCTGCGCGGAACCGAAAAGGAATCGGCCCGGATCGCGCGGCTCCTTCCCGGCTCGGTCCTGGTACGCGGCGCCGAGGCGACCAAGGCTTCGTTCCTGGATCTGGCCCCGCGCTCCGGGATGGTCCATTTCGCCGGCCATGCCGTCACCGATCCCAGGGACCCTCTCCTCTCCCAGCTCGTGCTCGCCCCGTCGGGCGCCGGAGATTCCGGGCTCTCTCCGCCTGGGAGATCTACCGGCTGGACCTCACCGGCACGCGCCTGGTCGTGCTCTCCGCCTGCGGCACCGCGGACGCCGTGCCTGCGGCAGACGAAGGCGGCACGAGCCTGGCCCGGGCCTTCCTCGCCGTGGGCGTGCCCCAGGTCGTCGCCAGCCTCTGGAACGTCGACGACCGCACGGCGGACCGCTTCTTCGCGGTCTTCTACAAAAGCCTCCTCGCGCGGCCGGATCCGGTCGGCGCCCTCCGGGAAGCGCATCTCTCGTTCCTGGAAGGCCGCGAAGAGAAGCACAGGGCTCCCTGGACTTGGGGAGCCTTCGAGGTCGTCGCGGCCCACGCCCTTCAACCCTGACCGATCGACAGGAGACCGACAATGCCCTTCACCTTCCGGATGATCCTCTCCGGCCTGATGGCCGTCATTCCAGACCGGACCTTTGACACGAGCCTCGAATCCGCCGACTCCGTGACCATCCTGGTGCCCAACCTGCTCAAGCCGCGCCCGCTGAACAACCGGCGTAACGGTCAGCAGGAGATCCTTGACCCGCACTTCCCCATCCTGGACTTCGACCTGCAAAACCGGCAGGCCTCCAGCACGCGCCCGGTAGATCTCTCGACCAACGACGGCCGGGGGATCTGCCATCTCGAGACCGAAAAGATCGAGATCCTGCCTCTTCCCGGGCTCACTCCGATTTCAAGCTGCTCACCGGCGTGCCAAACGATGTCGACAACCCGACACCCGGCGAAAGAGGTCTCTGTTCTGGCTCGTCACCATGGAACAGGCCTCCCCCGGCAACGGAGCCCTCGAGCCCGGCCTCGACGCGGCCCCCCTGAACCGGAAGGGGCGGATCATCACGCAGGTGAAGCTCGAACGGGGCACGCTCGCGACGCACGCGCTGAGCGAAAATTCCTGCCGGATCGAGCCCCTCGACCAGAACCCCCTGGACCGGAGAGTGGCAGCCAGCCTGGCAGCTCCTCATCGAGAACGTGCCGATACACGTGGCACTCTCCATGAAGAAGGAGGGGAAGCCGGCCCAGACGCTGTTCCTCGCTCCTCCGGATGGGACGAGCGAAGTCCGTGTGAGGCTCATGAGCCGCGAGTTCGAGCACATCGGGCTCCCCGAGCCGCCAGAGCCCGATGAGCTCGACCAGCCGGTCGCCGACTTCGAGGTCTTCTATGATCTGGTGAAGGGTTTCGACCGCGAGCAGGGCATCAGGCCGTTCCTCTTCGAGGTCGTCCCTCCCCCACCGGGCCGTGTCAATTTCACCACGGACACGCCGAAGGCGCTCTGCCCGCCCACGGCGCTTAGGGTGGTGGGATCGGGGTCGGGGTCTTAGGCAGGGAGAGAGGGCCGAGCGGGCCAGGGGGTGAGGTCGGTAGGATTCCCCCCATGCGCTGGGTCGGCCTCGCCTACTCCCTCCCCTCCCCCGCCTCGTCCAGCAAGCGCGTGGCGGTGTGGCGGCGGCTGCGCCAGCTCGGAGCAGTCTCGCCCACCGGCTCGCTCTACCTGCTGCCGGACGGCGCCGAGAGCAGGGAGGCCTTCGACTGGCTGGCGCAGGAGATCCGCGACGGGGGCGGCGAGGCGCTGGTGCTCCATGCCGAGCGGCTGGAGGACAAGGCCGAGGCGCGGGTGATCGAGCTCTCCCGCGCCGCCCGTGACGAGGACTACCGGAAGATCGCCGCCGAGGCCGATGAAGCGGCCGGCAGCGCCCGCGCAGCGAACGACGACCGCGCCGGATTCCGCGATCGGCTGGAACGCCTGCGCCGCCGCCAGGCCGAGGTGGCGCGCATCGACTTCTTCCAGGCACCGGAGGGCACAGAAGCTGCCGCGGCCCTGAACCGGCTCGCGGAGGCGATCGCCGGCGAGGAGGCCGCCCCTCGCGAGGTGCCGCAGGCCGACCTCGCGCGCTACCGCGGCCGGACCTGGGCGACCCGGCCGCGCCCGCACGTCGACCGTCTGGCTTCGATCTGGCTGATCCGCCGCTTCATCGATACGGAGGCCGTGGTCCGCTACGCCGACGAGCCCGCCGCGGGAGAGGTCTCGTTCGACATGCGGGAGGCCGAGTTCGGCCACAGCGGCAACCTTTGCACCTTCGAGACCCTGCTCGCGGCTTTCCGCCTCGACGAGCCTGCCCTCCGGGCCCTCGCCGCCGTCGTCCACGAGATCGACCTGCGGGACGGCCCGGCCTCCCCCGAGGCCGCAGGCATCGACGCCGTCCTGCGCGGCTGGGCCGCGGCCGGCTGGCCCGACGCCGAGCTGGAGCGCCACGGGACCGCCCTCTTCGAAGGCCTCTACCAGGCGCTTCGCACGACCCGACCTCCGGCGCAAAGCTAGCGCGTATGGGGCCAGGGGGAGAGGGCTTTCCTTGCCGCCTCGACCCTCACTCGGCCTGCGGCTCCTCGTTCGCCGGCTGCGAGGCATCGCTGTTCCCGGCGGCCTTCCCGCGCGAGCGGGGCCCGCGCTTCCGGATGGGTGCGATCCCGAACTGCACCAGCCTCTCGTTGCGGGGTCCGAGCCGCGAGCGGACGATCCCACGCAGGACGATCGCCAGATCGCGCCCTTCCCGGATCTTCTCCTTGAGGTCCTGCGTCGCCTTCTGCCGGCGCGCCTGGAGCTCGTCCTGATCCCCCTTGAGCGACTTGGCCTCGGCTGCGACCCTCTCCATCTCGCGAAACAGCGGCTCGATCCCCGGCAAGGCTTCCAGGTTCTTCCGCACCGCGGCGAGCAGTAGGCTCCAGTCCTGAAAGATGTCGGGGTATGCAGTCGGAATCGGCATTCTCTCCTCCCCTCAAGGCCAGAACGGCTCGTCCGGGTGAAAGTACGAGCCACACGCACCTCGGTATGAGTCAGCCAAACTACGGTATGTTGTCACCATACCGTGGTGCGAGTCAACCATACCGCGGTATGAAGCAAACGTTCCAAGGTTCAATCTCGACATACCCGGGTATGTGATCTTCATACCGCGGTTTGGATCAACTATACCCCAGTATGGCGATACCATACCGCGGTATGAGCTGCTCATCCCCCGGTGTGAGCGGCCCATACCACGGTATGGGGGCGGGCCACCGCGGCGCCCACGACCCGCACCACGGCGCTGAAGGCGCTAGACGTCGGCGTGCAGCGCCGTCACGGGCTCGAGACGGCTGGCGCGGCGGGCGGGGAGATAGCAGGCGAGGGAGGCGGACGCGGCGAGGAGGAGGACGACCGCGCCGAGGGTGAGCGGATCGAGAGCGCCCAGGCCATAGAGGAGGCTCGCCAGGACGCGGGTCAGGGAGACGGCGCCGGCGAGGCCGAGGACGAGCCCGACGAGAGTCAGGGCGAGGCCGTGCGCCATCACCAGCCGCAGGAGGTCGGCCCGCTGCGCACCGAGCGCCATCCGGATGCCGAGCTCGCGGGTGCGGCGGCGCACCCGGTAGGAGAGGAGGCCGGCGATCCCGATCATCGCCAGGAGCAGAGCGAGGCCGGCGAAGAGCACCAGGAGCACGGTGTTGAAGTGGGAGCGGGCGAAGAAGAGCCCGCCGACGAGGCGCTGCTCCAGCGGCTGGAGCTCCGCCGCCGGCAGGTCCGCGTCGAGCGACCAGAGCGTGCGGCGCACCGCGGCGGCGAGGGCGAGCGGGTCCTTCTCCGTGCGCACCGCGATGGCCATGGTACGCAGGAAATCGGACGGCACCGGGAGCTGCGCATGGGCGAAGTAGAAGACCGGCGAGCCGCCAGCCGCTTCGCCCGGGGTCTTCTGGTCCCGCACCACACCGGCCACCTCGTGCCAGATGTCATTGAACCGCACCCGCCGGCCGACAGGGTCGACCTCCGGGAAGAAGCGGCGGGCGGCACTCTCGTTGATCACCGTCACCGGCCGGCTCCCTTCCCGGTCGCTCAGGGTGAAGGCCTGGCCGCGCAGCACGGGGGTGCCCATGGCTGCGAAATAGCCCGGCGTGACGAGCTGCCAGCCCGCGAGTGACTCCTGGGGTTCTTCCGGCTCTTCCCGGCCCTCCAGCACGGGGCGGAAGCCCCAGGGCGTGTCGGGAGGCAGCTCCTTCGCGGCACCGGCAGCCGTCACGCCGGGCAGGTGCCCGAGGCGGTCGAGCAGCCCGGCGTAGAACGCCGCGGCCTGGGCGGCCTCAGGGTACCGCGCCGCCGGCACCTCGATCTCCATCGTCAGCACGTGCCGCGGCTCGAAGCCGGGGTCTTCGCCCAGCAGGCGCACGAAGGACCGGAGCATCAGGCCGGCGCCGCAGAGCAGCACCAGGGCCAGGGCGATCTCGGCCACGACGAAGCTGTCCTGGAGGCGCGACGTGCCGCCTTCCTGCGACCCCGCGGCCCCGGCCTGGAACGCCGCGCGCAGGTCGGCCCGCGAGCCGCGCAGGGCCGGTGCGAGCCCGGAGACCAGCCCGGCGAGCAGCGTCAGGATCAAGGTGAAACCGAGCACCCGCAGGTCGACGCCCAGCTCCACGTCCCGCGGAAGGTAGACGCCCCGCGCGTCGGGCAACAGCCGGAGAGCCAGGACCGCAAGGAGCACGCCGCCCAGTCCGCCGAGGACGGCCAGGACGCCGCTCTCCACCAGGAGCTGCCGCGCCAGGCGTCTCCGGTCCGCGCCGAGCGCCGAGCGCAGCACGATCTCCGGCTGGCGCGACGCAGCGCGCACGAGCTGCAGGCCGGACACATTGGCGCAGGCAATCAGCAGCACGAAGACCACGGCGCCAAAGAGCACGAAGAGAGCTGTCCGGGCCGGCCCAGCCATCACCTCATGCAGAGGCACCAGGCTGGCCGTCATCGTCTGATCGTTGGTGTCCTTGCCGTCCTTGAAGTCCTTGCCCATCGCGAGGCGTGCCTGCTCCAGCGACACCCCCGGACGCAGCCGGCCGATCGCGCCGAGATAGGAGGACTCACGGTCGGCCGCCGCCGCCGGCCCGAAGGCGAGCGGCAGCAGGAGGTCCGGCTCGCCGCCGCGGATACGGAAATCGCGCGGCAGGACGCCGACGACCACGTAGACCTCACCGCCCAGGGTCAGGCTGCGGCCGACCGCTGCCGGATCAGCCCCGAGCCGGGTCCGCCACAGCCGGTCGCTGAGCAAAGCCACACGGCGGGCGCCTTCCTGGTATTCCTCCGCGGCGAACAGCCGGCCGTGCGCCGGCCGCACCCCCAGCGCGGCGAGCAGCCCCTCGGACACCAGATGCCGCGACAGCCGCACCGGCTCCGGGCCGCCCGTCCAGTCGAGCCTGCCGAAGGGGACATAGGCGCCGAGGTCCTGGAACACCCGCCCCTGGGCACGCCAGGCAAGGAAGTCCGCCGGGCTGATCGCTACCCGGTCCGTCTCCGGTCCCGACCGGACGGCCAGCACGTCGACCAGCCGGTCCGGCTCCGGGAAGGGCAGCGGGCGCAGCAGCACCGCATCGACGACGCTGAAGATCGCCGTGTTGGCCCCGATCCCCAGCGCCAGAGTGAGCACCGCAGCCGCGGTGTAGCCGGGATGGCCAGTCAGCGTCCGGACGGCATGGCGGAGGTCGCGAAGAAGTCCCATGCGAGCATCCTAGCGAAAGATCAGTGCTTTGACCGCAAGGCGCGGATGGTCCGCCGTCTCCCGTCCGCGTAGCCTTCGGACATCGGGAAAGGAGACGGCTATGATAGCGACGAACGTTTTGGAACGAGGAATGATCGAAGAGCAGACAGCCTGGACCGCCGTGATGGCGAGAGACACCCGGATGGACGGCCAGTTCGTCTATGCGGTGGCGTCGACCGGTGTCTATTGCCGGCCGTCGTGCCCGTCACGGCGGCCGCGGAGGGAAGGAGTGCGGTTCTTCCCGGGGCCGGACGAGGCGGAGCGGGCGGGGTTCCGGGCCTGCCGGCGCTGCCGGCCCAGGAACGCGGACTCCGATGCGGCGCGCCTGGTCGAGAGGGTCAGCGCGTACCTCGAAGAGCACCTCGACGAGCCGGTCACCCTGGAGAAGCTCGGCCAGGAGGTCGGCATGAGCCCCTGGCACCTGCAGCGGACGTTCAAGCGGCTGACCGGGGTGTCTCCCCGCGAGCTCGCCAGGGCGCGCCGGCTGGACAGGCTCAAGGAGCGGCTCCAGCAGGGAGACGACGTGACCACCGCCACCTATGAGGCAGGCTTCGGCTCCGGCAGCCGGGTCTACGAGCAGTCGGACGCCCGGCTCGGCATGACCCCCGCGACCTACCGCCGCGGCGGCCCCGGCATGCGGATCCGCTACGGCACCGCGCCGTCGCCGCTCGGCCGGCTGCTCGTGGCCATGACCGACCGGGGAGTCTGCGCCGTGCAGCTCGGTGACTCGGACGAGGACCTCGCGGCGGCCCTGCAGCGCGAGTATCCCCGGGCCGAGATCGAGCGCGCCGGCGAGGCGGACGAAGGGCTGCGCAAGCGCATCGGCGAGGTGGTCCGCTACCTGGAAGGGGCCTCCCCGGACCTCCGCCTGCCCCTCGACCTCCAGGCAACCGCCTTCCAGGAGAGGGTCTGGAAGGCGCTCCGGGAGATCCCCTACGGCGAGACCCGCTCCTATGGCGAGGTCGCAACAGCCCTCGGCCGGCCCGGAGCCGCCCGCGCCGTAGCCCAGGCCTGCGCCAGCAACCCGGCCGCCCTGGTGATCCCCTGCCACCGCGTGGTCCGGGGAGACGGTGCGTCCGGCGGCTACCGCTGGGGGGAGGAGCGCAAGCGGCGCATCCAAGAGCGCGAGCGGGAAGGAGCGCGGAACCGGGCGTGAAAATCCCGCTGCCGCCGGACTTCGACCTCGCCTGGACCTGGAAGTTCTTGTCCGAGCGGACGGTCCCCTCGCTGGAGGAGATCTCGGACAAGGAGTACCTCCGCAGCCTCCGCATCGCCGGGAGACCGGTCGTCCTCGCCCTGCGCATTCAAAAAGGGCGGGACGGCCGGCTCTCCCTGCAGGCCCGGTCCTCCCCGGACCTCCCGCCAGAAGAGCTCCGCGCCGTCGTCGCCCGCATGTTCGACCTGGACGTCGACCTCGCCGCCTTCCGTTCCCTGGCCGCGAAGGACCCCCTGCTCCGCGACCTGGTCCCGCACCGTCCCGGCCTCCGCCTGCTGCAGTACATCGATCCCTTCGAGGGCATCGCCCGGGCAATCGTCGGCCAGTTAGTGAACGTCGGCGTGGCCTCCCTCCTCGTCCACCGGCTGACCGAGCGCTTCGGCGCGCCCGCACCGCCGCTGGACGACACCGGCTTCCTGTCCTTCCCCAGCCCCGAAGCCATCGCCTCCGCCGAACCCACCGAGCTCGCCGCCGTAGGCCTGACCCGCGCCAAGGCCGCGGCCCTCCATGGCGTAGCCCAGGCGATCCTGGACAGCCGGCTCGACTGGGAGCGCCTGCGGTCCGCGCCACCCGAGGAGACCCAGGCCGCCCTCCTCGCCCTTCCCGGCATCGGCCCCTGGACGGCGTCCTACGTCCGCATGCGCACCTTGGGAGATCGGGATGCATTTCCGGCCAGCGATCTGGGGGTGGTGAAGGCGATGCGGGCGCTGACGCCGCAGGGGGATGGGATCACGGGGAAGGAGATCGCAGCCCTAGGCGAGAGATGGCGGCCCTGGCGGGCGTATGCGACACTGCACCTTTGGGGCTCGCTCTGAGCGTCCCTGGATCGGAGTCCCCTATGACACGAACACTGACCATCCCGTATACCGATGACCTCCTCCTGTCCCTGAAAGAAAGCCCGGAGGAATTCGAGGCAGAGGCGCGTCTGCTCCTCGCTGTCAAGCTCTACGAGCTCGGTCGGGTCTCCACCGGAAGGGCGGCGGAAATTGCAGGGATCGGCCGAGTGGAGTTCATGTTCGCCCTGAACCGGTTCGGTCTGTCTCCTATAGGTGTTGATCCCGAGGAGCTTGCCGAGGATTTGGCAAATGCCTGAGGAGCCGCAGACGGTTGTCGTCAACACGACCCCGGTCATTGCACTGTCGCTCCTGAATCACCTCGACCGAGGAGAGGCCGAAGTCCTTGCACTGGCCCAGGAGGCAGGCAGGAGAAGGCTGAAGCCGAGGCCTCAAAAGCTTCCCAGCAGCGAGGCGGGAGGCCGGGGGCCCGAGGCTCCACGGCCGCTCCCGCCAGAACGCTGCAAAGGGAGGATCAGCAAGCGGAGGTGAAGCGGGTGTAGTAGCTCGTCACACAACCTTCCTGGTAGACACCGCAACCGCAGGTGATGATCTTCCAGCCACACTCGACGGTCTTCGAAGCATCGGTGTAGTAGGTCGTCTCGATCTCGTGCGGTGGGCAGGCGTTCGTGGTCGACGGGACCGCTAGCGCCAAGCCGGTGAGCGCCAGAGCGAGGGCGACAGCGAAGAAACGGCTCTTCAAGACCTTCTGGACCCGATCGATCATGGATGTGTCCTCCACGGGAATGGCGGCCCGGAGCTTCCGGGCACGCTACATCGTTACCAATCTATACGATTGAGCCGAGTATTCCGTTGAGCACGGCATGATCCTACTACGTCCGCTCTCGCTCGCGGCGCGCCGCC
Organism: uncultured Holophagales bacterium; assembly: GCA_963842525.1. Classification (GTDB taxonomy): domain Bacteria; phylum Acidobacteriota; class Thermoanaerobaculia; order Multivoradales; family UBA5704; genus UBA5704. The sequence continues at coordinate 71,163 of CAWJGT010000001.1, read as the reverse complement.
AGCAGGTTTGCGATCCAACGCACCTTCGGGAAGTGGTCGGTCGTTCGATCGTGCTCTTCGCCATGCTCCCGGAGATCTGCAATCTCCGTGCGTGGGTCAACCGGGTGCCGGCCGGTCAGTCGCGGGCCAGCACTTCTCCGTGGGCGTTGACCAGTGCCCGCTTCGGCTTTTTGGGGAGCTTCAGCTTGACATCGACCGGCACGGAGGTCTCTCCCACCATGGGAATCATGCCGATCCGGGCGTCCTCGTTCTTGTTGAACTCGACGTAGATGGGGACGAGGGCGCGGAAGTCCTTGGAGACCCCCTCCTGCTTGATGTTGCCCGAGATGCGGTACTCATCACCCGACGCCTTCTCGACTTTGAGATCGGCCACGTAGCGCGGCATCTCGGTACCGTAGACCCACTGGTTGAAGAACCAGTCGATCTTGCCGTCGCCGGTGGCGTTCATGGCCGGCACCATGTGGCGCTCGACCACCTTCTGGAAGTCGGCGGTCGACGGATGCTTGTTGCCATAGGTGGAGGTGAAGTCTTTCATCATCGCGATGAAGCTGGCATCGGGGTCTTTCGAGGCGGGATCGTACATCAGCATGCGCAGCATGTGCAGGACATAGCCGCCCTTGGCGTAGATCAGGGTCTGGTAGGCCGACGGGGTGCGCGGTGTGACCAGACGCGAGCCCTGCGTGATCGGTCCCGCCTGATAGTGGGGGATGGCGTTGCCGGGGTATTTGTCGAGGATCTCCTTGCGGCGGTCACGCCAGAACTTGAAGTAGGCACCCCAACCTTTCGTGTGCTGCACGGCAAGGCTCGACGAGAACTCGGCGAAGCCTTCCGAGAGCCACTGATCGCGGTAGGAGCTCCAGCCGATGAGATGCCCCCACCACTGGTGGGCGAATTCGTGGAAGCCCACCTCCTCGACGAAGTTCCTGGCCTGCGTGAGGCCGAGCCGCTGGCGCTGGGTGCCGTCGAGGAAGGAGATGTAGGGCATGTAGATGAGCGACGGCCAGGACTGGCCGAAAAAAGCCTGCGATTGCTGGGTGATGGCCACGTGCTTCTGCGGCAGGGGGCCGAAATAGGTGGTGAACAGGCGGGCGGAGTTGAGGGCGTCGGCGAGCGTCGCTTCGGCGAGCTTGGAGGTGTTGATCGTGCCGAGGTTCGCCCCGGGCGCCGCGCCGGAGAACTCCTCCGCCCCTTCGATGTATTCATCGCCGGTGCCAAACCGGCTCATCAGGTCATTGATCTCCCGGATGCCGTCCGGCGTACCCGGGTTGGTATACACCTCGACCAGGATGCCGCTCGTCTCATCCTGCTTCTCCAGCTTCTTGAACTTGCCGTAGTTGAAGCCCGCGATCTGGACAGGATGATCGGTCTTCCAGACCGAGACGACCTGTTTGCCCTCGCTCCGCTCCTCGACCTTGCGGCCGACCGAGATGACCTCGTTGTCGGCGGGGACGCGGTAGATCAGCTCGAAGGTGGCGAGATCGCTGAAGATCCCGAGGTCGGGGTACCAGGCCGCCCGGGCGAGGACGAAGTAGTTCTTGTCGCCGGCGTCCTCCAGCACCTCGTCTCCCTTGTAGGAGAGCCGGAGCAGAATGGTGGAGTCCTTGGCGAGGGGCTCCGGGAAGATAAGGGCTGCGCCAGCGTCCTCTTCCTTGTCTTCCTGGATGAAGGCGGCGGGCTTCCAGGCGGGCTCGGACCCCGCGGCTTCGACCGCGTACGACGCTTCCCCGATGCGAAGCTCCGGCAGCAGGTAGAAGGGCAGGACCCGCAGGTTCGGCACCAGGGCCTTGAAGCGGGCCGTGGTGGTCCCGGCGACGTCGGTGTCCTTCTCGATGCTGGTCTCGACCCGATAGTCGAGGGCATCGGCGAGCCGCTTTTCGGGCAGAGCCCGTTTGCGGTCCACTTCAGCCTGGCGGTCGCTGAGATACCACAGGCCTCCCTTGTTCGGGTCGGCGACCAGGAAGAGGGTGTCCTCCCCGCCGAGCAGGGGCCCGAAGGCGCCGGCGCCGTTGGGATCGACGGCGGCCAGGGCGGGCGGGTGTTTCTTGCCGTTGACCAGGGCCAGGAAGACGCCGCTCCGCAGGCCCGGGCTGTTCAGGAGGTCCTGGAGGATGCGCACGTGGAAGTTGATCTTGAAGTCCTTCCGCTGCCTCTTGAGCCAGGCCTCCTGGACTTGGAGCGCCTTCGGATCGGGCGCTCCGGTCTGGACAGGAGCGTGGAGCTGGATCTCCTCCGCCGTGTCGTCGGCAAACAGCAGCAGCAGATCCTCGAAGTTGTCCGTGAGCGTCTCGAAGTCCTGGCCGCCACCCGACGACAGGGCGAGCTGCCGCCGTTCGTTGGGGGTCGCCGGGCTCAACCGATAGCTCCCCTGGCCGACGAAGACCGCACCGACGGTGCGCCCGTCGACCGGGGCCAGCAGGTGGAACGCCCCGGAGTCGAACTTGAACCGGAAGGCGTCGCGCTCGAGCTCCAAACCTTGGACAGGGATCTTCCGGCCGTCCGGCTTGGCGGCGCGGAGCGCGGTGTAGGTTGGATCTTTTGCGGCGTGCAGAGGGGTGGCGAGCGCAGCGGCGAGGGCCAGGGCCGCGAGCGTACGCCACGGAGACAGGCGGGTGGTGGACATCTTCAGTACCTCCTGAGGAACAACGAATTCTACTCTACACCAGGAAGCGGTCAGTCACGTGCCAGGACTTCCCCCATGGCATTGACCAGGGCACGTCGGCCACGTGGGCGAACTCGTGGAACCCCACCTGGTTGATGAAGTCGGCCGCGCCGGTGAGCCCCAGGGCATTGCGCTGGGTCCCGTCGAGGAAGGCCACATAGGGCAGGAAGATCAGCGACGGCCACGACTGGCCGAACGACCACTGCGCCTGCTGGGTGATCGCCACATGGGTCTGCGGGAGCGCGCCGAAGTAGGCGGTGAAGACGCGGGCGGAGTTGAGCCCGTCCACGGCGGCGCTGTCCGCCAGCCGGGACGCGGTCACCTTTCCCGCCTGGGGCCCCAGGTAGGGGCTGTCCGTGCCGGTGAAGACCTCCACCTGAAGGCCGCTGACGTCGTCCTTGCGCTCGAGCTTCTCGAACTTGCCGTAGTTGAAGCCGGCGACCTGCACGGGCTGGTGGAGCGCTCCGGAGTCGAGCTGGAACCGGAAGGCGTCGCGCTCCAGCACCAGGCCCTGGACCGGGATCTTCCGCCCGTCCGGCTTCGCGGCACGGAGCGCGGCATAGGTCGGATCGGTGGCAGCCTGGAGAGGGGCGACAAGCCCGGCGGCAAGGATCAGGACGGCAAGAGCGCTTCGCACGACAACACGGAACCGCTGGGACATCAGGAACACCTCCTGCAAAGCTGTTTTATTTGACTCTACAGGAAGTGCTCCCGCGCGCACATTCATTTCAGTTGATAGATGCCGGCCGGCGTCAGGACGAAGACCTGCCGTGGTAACCGCGGATGGGCTATGGCCGCGCCGAGCGGTCCCGGCGGCAGGCCTTCCTTCGTCAGCCGGTGCCAGGAGCCGGCGGCGTCCGTCGTGCGGTAGACACCATACTCGGTGGTCCCGGACGGATCGAAGGTCATCGAGACGGCATAGAGGATGGACGGATTGGCCGGCGTCGCGGCGAGGCCAAAGGTGAGATGACCGAGCCCCGTGCGGGCCGGGGTCCAGGTGGCGGCACCGTCGCGGCTCTTGTGGATGCCGTCCGGCAGGGACACGTAGAGCGCGGACGACGTGGCGGCCAGGGAGCTGCCGCCGCCCCGGGTGGGCAGCTTACTGCCCAAGGTCGTCCAGCTCTTTCCCCGGTTCGTGGTCTTCACGACGTCGCCGTAGAGGCCGATAGAATAGAGCGTCGACGGCCGGACGGGATCGATGGCGAGCGCGAGCAGGCCGCTCTCGGGCGCCTTCTTCAGGCACGACCAGCTCTCTCCCGCGTCGGCGCTGTGGAAGCCGAGACACACATCGCGCCGTTCCGGACACTGGCTCTCGTAGCCGCCCACGAAGAGGTTGTCGGGCTCCATCGGATCGATCACGAAGCTCCCCAGACGCAGGCAGGCCATGTCCTCCTCGGCGATGGAACGCCAGCTCACGCCGCCATTCGTGCTCTTCCAGATGACATTGCCGGCGGAGATCGCGTACACGGTGCGCGCATCGCTCGGATCGATGGCGATCACCCAGGGATCGACCTGGGCTCCGTTCATCGACGCAGCGCCCACCCGCGTCCACGTCGCTCCTCCATTCTGGCTTCGCAGACTCCCCCATCCTGAGACGCCCGCATAGAGGATCGATGGGTTGGTGCGAGCGATCAGAAGAGAATCCATCTCCAGGCCGTGGAGCCCCCGGTTCACGGTGCGCCAGGAGACGCCGCGGTCGGTGCTCTTGAAGACGCCTTCCACTTCGACCCCGGCGTAGACCACCTCCGCCGGTCCGGAAGGCACGGCAAGCGCCCGCGCCGGGCGGACCGGTGTTCCCGCAGCCGGAGCGGTCCAGGTTTGGCCGCCGTTGCTGCTCTGGAACACACCGTCCATCGTCGCCGCATAGAGGATCGAGGTCGCGGGATGCACTGCCAGCTCGAAGAGCTGATGTCCATGTAGCCCTTCGGCCGTCGGGGACCAGGTCGCGGCGCCATCCGTGCTCCGGAAGACGGTCGCCTCCTCCTCGGGCAGAGAGTGCCGGGCGATGTAGAGCGTGCCGGGTGTCCGCGGGTCGACGGCAAGCTTCCAGAGGCGATCGAATTCCGCCGGCAGGCCGCTGTTCTTCAGCGTCCACGTTGCGCCTCCATCCACACTCTTCAGGACACCTCCGGAATGGAGGGCGTAGATCGTGCCGGGCGACGCCGGGTCAAACGCCACGGCGGCAACGCCGGCCTGCCCGGCCGGGACGCCGGGATTCAGGTCCCAGCTCGCGCCGCTGTCCTCGCTCTGGAAGAGCCCTTCCGCGGTCGCGGCGAAAATCCGGGACGGCGAAGCAAAGGACAAGGGTACGTCGGAAAGTTCGGTTCATCGAGGGCCTCCAGGGCTCCTGCCGCGCTTGATATGCTGCGGAAGCATTTTACACGTTCCGCGGCAGGAGCAACAGTCTGGAAGGTCTGATATCGTGAAGCGGGTACGGCCATGATCCCGAGAATCCGGCAAGTCCAGATCCGAAACTACAAGAGCATCGGCCAGGCGGTGGTCGATCTGGAGCCTTTCACGGTGCTGGTGGGAGCGAACGGGAGCGGAAAGAGCAACTTTGTGGATGCACTGGCGTTCGTGCAGGAGAGCCTGGACAGCTCGCCACATCACGCGCTCGCCAACCGCGGCGGAGCCAGAGTGATCTCTCAGTGGGCGTCGGGATCCTCGGCCCGATTCGGATTCCGTGTCCTGATCGAATTGGCGGAATCCGCTTTCGCGGACTACACCCTTGAGATCGCCAGGGGAGCCTCCAACGGCTTCCAGGTCGCGCGCGAGCGCTGCAGGATTCTCTCCGGGAATGAGGACGCAACCGGCTTTGAGGTCGCCGAAGGCCGCTTCCTCCAGGAAATCCCTGGGATTCGCCCCCAGATCTCTCCGGACCGGTTGGCTCTCTTCGCTGCCGCGGCCGTGGAGGAGTTTCGGCCCGTTTATGACTTTCTCACTTCGATGCGCTTCTATGCCATCGATCCCGAAACAATCGGCTCGATGCAGAGCTTGGAAACCGAAGAATTCCTCGAGCGGACCGGGAGCAATGCGGCTGCGATCCTGAAGCTCCTCCAAGAAACGCGACCCGAGCAGCAGGAGCGCATTGGCCGCATCCTTTCCTATGTTACTGAGGGTGTCCGGAAGGTTTATACCCGCGTCATCGGCCAAAAGGCCGCGATCGAGTTTCATCACGACATCGGACATGAACATCCCGGGGAGTTTTCAGGTTGGGAAATGTCGGACGGCACGTTGCGCATGCTCGGGCTTCTGCTCGCTGTCTACCAGCCTCGGCAGGCATCGCTGATAGCCATCGAAGAGCCGGAGGCGACTGTGCATCCGGCCGCTGCCGAGTTGCTGGTCCAAATCCTCCTGGATGCTGCTCAGGACCGCCAGGTTCTGGTCACGACTCACAGCCCCGACATCCTCGACTCCAAAGATCTGAGGGACGACCAGATCCGTGTCGTCACAATCGAGCATGGCCGTACGAAGATCGCCCCGTTGTCGGATGCGAGCCGGCGAGCGATCCGGGAACACCTCTATACCCCCGGCGAGCTGCTGAGGATCGATGAGCTGAGCCAGGATGTCCAGGCGGCGGAGGATTCCTCGGGGAGCGTCGATCTCTTCGGCGAGATCCAAACGCAAAGTACTCCATGAACAGAGCGATCCTCCCGATCGTCGAAGGCCATTCCGAGATCCCGGCGATCCCGGTTCTGTTGCGTCGTCTACTGGCTCGCGTTGATCGATCAGACATTGCTGTCGCCCCGCCCTTCCGGGTGGGACGACACCGGATACTCTGCACGGGCGAATTGGAGAGAGCCTTGATCCAGGGAGTCAGATCCCGGAGGGGGACTGTCGCCGTCCTGGTGGTCCTCGATGCGGACGATGATGACCCGGCGAGGCTCGAGACGACGCTCTTGGAAAGATGCCGGGCGACCACGCCTCTGCCGGCCGCCGTCGTGGCAGCCACCCGGGAATTCGAGGCCTGGTTCCTGGGGAGCAAGGACTCTCTTCGCGGCGTTCGTGGCATTCGAGAAGACGCCAGGGCACCGGAACATCCGGAAAGCATCCGTGGTGCGAAGCAACGGCTGACGAGCAACATGGTCGGGAGACGAAAGTACCTCGAGCGCGACGATGCACCGGCCTTCGCTGCCCAGATGGACCTCGACCTCGCGATCAGGCGGTGTGCCTCGTTCCGAAGGCTCACCGCCTGCCTCGAAGAGATCTTGCAGCAGGTGCCGCGTCACGGCGCGTCGTAGAGGTCGATCTTCTTCCCCAGCAGGTACTTGTCGAACCAGCTCAGGATGTGCTGCAGCCGCTCGATCCGGTGCCAGGGCTGGCCGGAGCGGGAGAGCTCGTGGGTCTCTCCGGGGAAGCGCACCATGACGGTCGGCCTCTTCAGGTACTTGAGGGCCCGGAACATCTGCTCGCCGCCGGCCGAGGCCGGGGTGCGGAGGTCGTCCTCCCCCTCGATCAGCATCAGGGGGGTCTTCACGTTGGCGACGTGGGTAATGGACGACAGCCGGGCGAAGTCCTCCGGCTTCTCCCAGGGCGCGCCGCGGAACCAGAACTTGGTGAACTGGCTGAAGTCCGCCGTGTACCAGAAGTCGACCCAGTTGGAGACCGAACGCTGGGAGACCGCGGCGGCGAAACGGTCGGTCTGGGTGACGATCCAGTTGGTCAGGATGCCGCCGCCGCTGCCGCCGGTCACCCCGAGCCGCTTCGGATCGACGTACCCCCGCTTGACCATGTCATCGACGCCGGCCAGAAGGTCCTTGGCGTCGTCGCCCGGGAACTCGAACTGGATGACGTTGCCGAAGTCCTGCGCGTAGGACGAGCTCCCGCGAGGGTTCGGATAGAGCACGACGTAGCCCTTGGCCGCCATCCACTGGACTTCGTGGAAGAAGGCGTAGCCGTGGGCGGCGTGCGGTCCGCCGTGGATCTGGAGGAGGAAGGGGTACTTCTTCCGCGGATCGAAGCCCGGCGGCTTCTGGATCCAGCCCTGGATCTGCATGCCGTCGAAGCTCGGGTAGGTGATCTCCTCGGGCGCGGTCAGGTCGAGCTGCGAGAACAGCTCCTCGTTCGGCTGCACGAGCGATTTCACCTTCCCCGTGGCAGTGTCGAGCACGTACAGGTCGCCGATCACGGTGGGAGTCGAAACGACCATCGCAACCAGCGAGCCGTCCGGAGTCGCGGTGTAGGACGCGACTTCCTGGTCCCCAGTGGTGACCGGCGTGGCCTTGCCGGTGGCCACGTCGAAACGCTGCAGGTTGACCCGGCCCCGCTCGCCTGTGGCAACGATCAGGGACCGGCCGTCCGCGCTCCAGATGACCGGCTGCGGCCGGCCGCCGCGGGGGGCGTGCTGATCGCTCACCAGCCCCTCGGCAACGTCGAAGTCGTAGTCCGCCGTCAGGTTCCGCGGTTGATCCCCAGGTTGCGATCCGGGCTGGGCGTCGACCACGAAAAGGTCCAACTGGTTGTGGGAGCGCTCGGGCTCCGCGTTGAGGAAACCGGTGAAGGCGATGCGGCGGCCGTCGGGAGAGAAGACGAAATCGCCGATGGGGCCGTTGATGCTGACCGCCTGCCGGGGCTCGCCGCCGCGGGCCGGCACGGCCCAGAGGTCGTTGTCCGGCAGGACGTAATACGATTCCTTCACGCGGTCGGTCGCGTAGTACAGGCGCGAGCCGTCGGGAGAGAAGACGGGGCCGAACTCGTCGAAATCACCCCGGGTGAGCTGTCGCGCCTCGGGGAGCTTGGCGCCAGGGGCGGGCACGTCCACCGTCCAGAGATGGGCATGCCGGGTGAAGTCGGTATACCCGGCGCCGTTGAAACGGTAGATCGCCTGGGTGATCACGCGGACGTCGCTCGCGCGCTCCTCCTCCTCGGCGGCGTCTCCGGTCTTTCCCTGCCGGTCCTTTTCCTTCCTCTTCTTCTCCAGGTCCTTCTCGTTGGCGGCAGCCTCGAAGGCGATCGTCTTGCCGTCCGGGGACCAGACCGCTGCACCGGCCCCCTGCGGGATGTCGGTGATCGCGAACGCCTCGCCTCCGGCGGCGGAGATCAGGTGGATCTGCGGGTCCTGGACCTTGCCGTCCTTCTCAGGGGGGCGGACGAAGGCGATCCACCTCCCGTCCGGCGACCAGCGCGGCGCGCCATCGCGCAGCCCGTTGGTGAACGGCCGGGCCGGCGTGCTGCCGTCGGCGGACACCATCCAGAGCGCGGTGTCGTAGCCGTCCTTCTTGGCATTGACGGTCACCCGTACGAAGGCGACCTGTTTGCCATCCGGAGAGATCTGGGGGTCGGCGATCCAGACGAATTGGAAAAGGTCCTTCTCTGTGATGGGCCGCTTCGCGGCCGCGGTCAGGTTGCCTGGCAGGGCCAGGAGCAGGACGGCGACGAAGGCCGCGGCGGCGCGGCGGGACAAGAAACGCAAGAGCATGCAGTCAGCCTCCTTGAAAAGAGCAGAGCAGAGAGATCCTATCGCGCCCAGGGAAAACGCCGGCCGTGAATACGTGGCGACGGAGGAGAGGTTTCGAGGGTGGGCTGGCGCGGCCTCCCCACCCGGGCATGAATGCCCGGGCTAGGAACAGCGCCGGGTGAACCCGGCTTCAAGCCCCATTCATGGGGCGCTGTTGCTAGCCCGGCGATTCATCGCCGGGCGGGGCGTCGCCGGGCGGGTCTCCGACGGGCATGATGGTGCGCTGATCTCTTCACCCCTTCTTTACCCTCGCCCAGGCATCCACCCGCCCCCTGGCACACCCCGTGCTATCGTCCCCCGGGTGGGGGGACCGATGCTGCGGAGGATCCTCAAAAAGAAGGAAGAGGAGCTGCTGGCCGAGAACCGCCGGCTGGTGGCAGCTCTCCGGCAGGCATTGGCGCGGTTCGACGCCTCGGCCGAGGACCAGGAGACCCTCCAGGGGTCCGCCCGGCAGCTCGACGAGCTCTTCCTCCTCGTCATCGCCGGCGAGTTCAACGCCGGCAAGAGCGCCTTCATCAACGCCCTGTTCGGCAGCAAGGTCCTCGAAGAGGGGGTCACCCCGACCACCACCCGCATCCACCTCATCCAGCACGGCCCCGAGGTCACCCGCGAAACCCTCGAGCCGGCCCTCGACCGGCGTCACCGCGCCGGTCGACCTCCTCCAGGACATCAACATCGTCGACACTCCGGGCACCAACGCCATCCACCGCGAGCACGAGGCGATCACCCGCGAGTTCGTCCCCCGCTCGGACATGGTGCTCTTCGTCACCTCGGCCGACCGCCCGTTCACCGAGAGCGAGCGCGCCTTCCTCCAGGGCATCCGCGAGTGGGGCAAGAAGATCGTGGTCGTCCTCAACAAGATCGACATCCTGGAGGACCCGCAGGACGTCGAGCGGATCCGCGCCTTCATCGCCGACAACGCCCAGGCCCTCCTGGGCTTCACACCCGCAGATCTTCCCCGTGGCCGCCCGGCTGGCCCTGCGCGCCAAGACTAACGGCGACGCGGCCCTCCTCGCCAGCAGCCGGTTCGAGGAGCTGGAGCACTACCTCGTCGAGACCCTGGACGAAAAGGAACGGGTGCGGCTCAAGCTCATGAACCCGCTCGGCGTGGCCGCCCACCTGTCGGGCAAGTACCTGCAGATAACCGAACGGCCGGCTCGACCTCCTCAAGGAAGACTTCACCACCCTGGAGGACATCGAGCGCCAGCTCGCCCTCTATAAAGAGGACATGAAGCGGGAGTTCCGCTTCCGGCTCTCGGACGTGGACAACGTCCTCCACGAGTTCGAGAACCGCGGCGAGGCCTTCTTCGACGAGACCATGCGCCTCGCGCGCTTCCTCGACCTGCTCAACAAGTCCAAGATGAAGGCGGACTTCGAGCAGAAGGTCGTGGGCGACGCGCCGCAGCTCATCGAGCGGCGGGTGTCGGAGGTGATCGACTGGATGGTCGCCGCGGACCTGCGGCAATGGCAGGCGGTCATGGACCACCTCCAGAAGCGCCGGCACGAGCACGCCGACCGCATCGTCGGGCAGGTCGGGCGGAGCTTCGACTACAGCCGCACCCGCCTGCTCGACAGCGCCGGGCGGGAGGCCCAGAAGTCGGTGGCGAGCTACGACAAGGAGGCCGAGGCGAACCGGCTGGCCGAGTCGGTCCAGGTGGCGGTGGCGGGCACGGCGCTGGTGGAAGTCGGGGCGATCGGTCTCGGCGCCGTCCTCACCCACATCGCAGTGACGGCCGCGGCCGACGTCACCGGCATCCTCGCCGCGGGCACGATCGCGGTGCTCGGCTTCTTCATCATCCCCAACCGCCGCCACGACGCCAAGAAGGAGCTGCGGCAGAAGATCGAGACTCTTGCGCGTGCAGCTCATGACCGGTCTGACCAGCCAGTTCGACCGCGAGATCGAGAGCAGCCTGCGGCGGATCGACGAGGCGATCGGCCCCTATACCCGCTTCGTCCGCGCCGAGCGCGACAAGCTGAACGATGTCCACAGCGAGCTCCAACAGGTCCACGAGGGACTCGTCCGGCTGCGGGCGCGCGTGGAGGCGCTGTGATGGGGATGCACGGGAGATCCCATTGAGCGAACCGGTCAAGCCCAAGAAGCCCACCACCCTCCAGAGCCTCGCCTGGGCGTTCACCTCCTGGCGCACCTGGTCCGTGGTCCTGATGTCCTTTGCCTCGGGCATGCCCCTGGGGCTGGCATGGATCGCCATCCCCGACTGGATGCGCGACATCGGGGTGGACATCCGGATCGTGGGACTGTTCACCCTGGCGCAGATCCCGTGGACGTTCAAGTTCGCCTGGTCGCCGTTGATGGACCGCTTCGTGCCGCCGAAGCTCGGCCGGCGGCGCGGGTGGGCGATGATCGCCCAGATCGGCCTCTTCATCGCGATGTTCGCCCTGGCCGGCGTCGGCAACCATCCGGACACCCCCTGGGTGGTCCTGGCCATGACCCTGGCGATCGCCTTTGCGGGCGCCACGCAGGACGTTGCCATCGACGCCTATGCGGTCGACGTGCTGCACAAGGAGGAGCAGCCGGTCGCGGTGGGTGCGCGCAACTTCCTCTGGCGCATCGGCTACTTCCTCGCGGGCAGCCTCTCCATCACGTTCGCCGGCATGTGGGGCTGGCCCGTGGTCAACGTCCTCCTGGCCTGCCTCTATCTGCCCATGATCCTGGTGGTGTGGAAAGCCCCGGAGCCGGCTGCTGTAGGGGCCGCGCCGAGGACGCTCAAGGAGGCGGTCTGGAATCCGTTCCTCGGCTTCCTCGCCCGCCACCGGGCCCTGGAGATCCTCGCCTTCGTCGTGCTCTACAAGCTGGCGGACAACCTGGTGCAGGCGCTACAGCGCCCCTTTCTCAACGACATGGGGTACAACGAGCTTCGACCGCGGCTTCGTCGTCGGGACCCTCGGCCTGTGGGGCAACATCATCGGCACGCTGATCGGAGGGCTCTTGACGGCGCCGCTCGGACTGGGGCGTGCGCTCTGGATCTTCGGCTTCTTCCAGATCTTCTCGAACGCCGGCTACGCCCTCCTCGCGCAGCAGACGGAGCTCAACCGGCCGCTCATGTGGGCCGCCTTCACCTTCGAGCAGCTCTGCTCCGGCCTGGGCAGCGGCGCCTTCAGCGTGCTCCTTCTGCGCATGACCCAGAAGCGCTTCTCGGCGACCCAGTACGCCCTGTTCTCCAGCCTCTTCGGACTGCCGCGCATCCTTTCCGGACCGATCGCCGGGTATGCGGCCTATGCGGTGGGCTGGGCGCCGTTTTTCTGGGCGACGCTCCCACTCGGCATCCCGGGGATGATCATGCTTGCCCGCTTCGTGCCGTGGAACGCCCGCGAGGTCGAGTTCAAGATCGAGCCGCCGAGGATCCGCGAGCCGCTGACCCGCGGCCAGCTCGTGGCCCGCGGCCTCACCGGCGGCACGGTGGGGTTCGCCTTCGCCGCGCTGCTCCTCGCCTTCCTGGATGCTCTCAAGCTGTTGAAGGACAACCCTGGGGCGGTGTTTGACATGTGGACGCCGTTGATTACCCTAGCCCGGCCGGAGGACAATGCGGGATGGATCACCCTGGCCGGCCTGCTCATCTTTGCAGCAACCTGCGGCCTGATGACCGCCGCGGTGGTGGCTGCGCGGCACGGGGCCGGCCAGGAGCTTGCAGTCGACTCCACCGGCGAGGCCTGAGGCGCTCGCCGGGCGAAACCCTGCCGGCCCACCGTCGTAGGGAAGGGTGGGCCGGCCCAGCCGGTTCGAAGAGGAGGACACGATGGCTCTGTATCGCTCTCGACACCACAAGATCATCGCCGGAGTCTGCGGCGGCCTGGCCGACTGGCTCGGCTGGAGCCCCACCGCGATGCGCGTCGTTTATGTGCTGGTCTCGGTCCTTTCGGCCGGCTTCCCGGGCATCGTGGTCTATCTCATCCTCTGGCTCGTGATGCCCAAGGCGCCGCGCGAAGGCTGGGCCACCTAGCCCACACTCCCGGATCGGGGGGAGGAGCGATATCCTCCCCCCATGGACCTTCCCCATCTCCTCGCCGTCGCCCGCGGCGATCAGCCCGCGGACCTGCTGCTGCGCGGCGGCCGGCTCGTCAACGTGCTCTCCGGTGAGATCCATAGGACGGACATCGCTGTCGCGGTCGGATTGATCGCCGGCCTGGGAGAAGGCTACGAGGCGCGGCAGGTCCTCGACCTGGACGGCTGCTTCGTCGCTCCCGGCTTCCTCGACGCCCACGTCCACATCGAGAGCTCCATGGTGCCGCCGGCCGAATTCGCCCGCGCCGTGGTGCCGCGCGGGGTGACCACCGTGATCACGGACCCGCACGAGATCGGCAACGTGCTGGGGCTCCCCGGCATCCACTTCATGCTCGACGATGCCGAGGGGGCGCCGCTCGACGTGCTCGTCAACGCCCCGTCCTGCGTGCCGGCCACCCACCTGGAGACCTCGGGCGCACGGCTGGAGGCGGACGACCTCGCCACGCTGCTCGGCCATCCGCGGGTCCTGGGCCTCGCCGAGGTGATGAACTTTCCCGGGGTGATCGCCGGCAGCGAGGAGGTGCTCGCCAAGCTCCGCGCCTTCCGCGGCCGGCCGATCGACGGTCACTGCCCCGGCCTCTCGGGGCATCTCCTGAACGCCTATGCGGCAGCCGGCATCGGCAACGATCACGAATGCACGTCCGTCGAGGAGGCCCGGGAGAAGCTTCGCGCCGGCCTGACGATCTTCCTGCGGGAAGCCACCAACGCCCGCAACCTGCGGACGCTGCTGCCCCTCGTCACGCCGGCGAACGAGCGGCGGCTCTGCCTGTGCACCGACGACCGGCAACCGGCCGACCTCCTGGAAGAGGGATCGATCGACCACCTGATCCGGATGGCCATTGCCGAAGGAATCGACCCCGTGGTCGCCATCCGGATGGGGACGCTCAACCCGGCCGAGCACTACGGCCTGCGCGACCGCGGCGCCGTGGCCCCGGGCCGGCGCGCCGACCTGGTGGTCTTCTCCGACCTGACCGCACCCCAGGCCGAGATGGTCGTCCGCCAAGGCGCCCTGGTGGCACGCGACGGCCGGCTGATCCACGACCACCACGGGCACTCCTACAGCGCCAGCCTCCCGGCCACGGTCCATATCGACCCCGAGCGGCTCCACTTCGCGATCCGGGCCGAGGGACGGAACGTGCGGGTGATCGGCGCCATCCCCGACCAGCTCCTGACCGAGGCGCTGGTGATGGAAACGGCCGTGCGCGACGGCCAGGCCGCGGCCGATCCCGGCCGGGACCTCCTCAAGATGGCCGTGGTCGAGCGGCACCGCGGCAGCGGCCAGGCCGGGCTCGGCTTCGTCCACGGCGTCGGCCTGCGGCGTGGAGCGATCGCGAGCACGGTGGCCCACGACCACCACAACCTGGTGGTGATCGGCGCCGATGACACCTCGATGCGCACAGCCGCCCTGGCGGTGGCGCGGACCGGCGGCGGGCTGGCAGCGGCCGAAGGTGAGTCCGTGCTCTCCGTCCTGCCTCTCCCGCTCGCCGGGTTGATGTCCGACCGGCCGATCGAAGAAGTGCGGGACGGCATGAAAGCTCTCCTCGAAGCCGCCCACGGCCTCGGCGCGCACCTCCGCGACCCCTTCATGGCCATGAGCTTCCTCGCCCTCGAAGTGATCCCCAAGCTCAAGCTGACCGACGTGGGTTTGGTGGACGTCGAACGGTTCGAGGTCGTGCCGCTGTTCGTGTAACCCTGAGCTGCGTCCGGGAATAGCTGACGTCTTTCAATAGAGGTACAGCCTCCGCCGTTCGAAGCGAAGGCTCAGGCACTCCCCTCCCTTGATTTCGAGGCCTGGATGGAGCTCCGCCGGATGGGCCGCCACCTTGGTGGGGACAGCATTGGCGAGGAGCACCGGCGTGCCGAGCGCCGCCAGGCTTGCGATCCGGCTGTTGCCTGCTGATGCTGCGTCGGTCCAGTGCTCCCAATAGATAAGGACGCCGTCCGCGGAAACCACGGCAATGGCGCCGTCGAGACCCGCAGGACGATTTCCTTGCAGCGCCGCGAGGGCGCTCTGGACGGCGGCACGAAAGGCTTCTCCCGTCTGCCCGGAAGCGGTCGTCGCCACCAGGACCTTCGTCAGCCCGTGCAGCCAGTCCGCCTCGTCGGTAAAGAGGAAGCACGGGCGGTCCGGCTCCAGGGCTCCGTCGAGCCTCTCCGCGAAGCCGCTCTGGCTGGCTGGTCCGAAGTGCGCGCCCCGCAGCCGGGGCCAGAGCCGTCCCGCGGTGGTCTGGTCCGTTTTATCCCAGGCCTCTCGCGATTCGTAGACGAGCAGGGCCACCTCGTCCGGTACGTGCGCCGGCCGGTCGTCGGGCAGCACGGCGGTCAGGCACGCGGCCAGCCCGAGAGGCGCCTGTGTCTGCACCGCGGCAGGAAGAAGCACCTCGCCGAGGGCGCGACGGAAGCTGCCGGCATCGAGTCCCGCCGCACGAAAACCGCGCCAGACCTGGACGGCCTCCGGCGTCCGAGCTGGCGAGCAGGTTGCTCCGCTTGACCGGCGGCGTCAGGGCCTTCAGCGCGTCCTCGATCCGCTTGACGTCCCGGGCAACGTCCACTCCCAGGGCCGCCGGCAGGTGGACCGCTTTGTCCTTCACCGCCGAGCCCTCCTCCGGCGGCAGACCCTGCAGATCCACCTCGAACTGTTCCAGGAACTCGCGGGCGCCGTAGAGCGGCCGGCCGCCGAGGATCGTCGCCCGGACGTGCCGGTCGGTGGTCGCCAGGAAGACCTCCATGGGATCGTCGGTCTCCAGCGGGCTGCGCAGGATGAAGAAGTCGCCTGGTGCGCCGAGCTCGATGCAGCCGAAGGAGGGCAGCGCCAGGCAACGGCCGGCATTGCGGGTCACCATCTGGAAGATCTGCTGGTCGCTGACCTGGGCGCCGATGGCGTCGAGGTAGAAGCGGGCAAACTTGGCCTCCTCCCAGACGTGCTTCGAGCCGCTGGGGCTCCAGTCCGAGCCGAGCGCCACGTTGATCCCCTTCGCGAGGAGCGTTTCGGCGTCCAGCGTATCGCCGTAGAGCAAAAGGTTGGAGACCGGCGACCAGACGATCGAAATATTGCGCTCCCGCAGGAAGTCGAGGTGCTGCGGATTGCGCGTGTCGATCCCACAGCCATGAATGAGGGTCAACGGGCTCGAACGGACGGCCTCGGCATCGGCGAAGGCCGGATGGGCCATGAAGGCCTCGAATTCCCGTCGTGAATAGGGGTCTGCTCCGCGGTGGGTGCCGTAGCCGGAACGCCCCTCTGCCAGATGGGCCAGGGTCGCCAGCAGCGTGCCTTCACTCCGGTGTTTGACATACTCGTCGAGGACCTTCTGGACCGGAGCCGGCCGGCCGTCGTCGCCCGGGCGGAAGAAGTCGACCACGGAGAGGATGACGCCGTTCTCGTTCAGGAACAGCTCCGCCGGATCTGCCGTGTCCCGGCAGAGCAGGAGCCGCTGGCCCGAGATCTCCTGGTCGAGACGCTGGGACTCCTGGAGGACCGTGGTGCCACCCGTCACGGCCTGCAGCTCGGCGAAGACCTCCAGGATCTTCCGGTTCTCCTCGGTATTGATGGTTCGGGAGGTGCCGCTGACCTCCTTTTTGTAGCCGGCATCGCCGCGCCATTCGAAACGGTTGTCGAAGGGCGCGCGCCAGGAGTGCCAGAGCGGCAGGGCGTTGTAGGTCGTATGGGTGTGGAGGTCGAGCAGGCCGGGGAAGATCCAGTCCTCGCTCTCCGTCTTGACGTAGGGGACGCCTTCCGTCAACGGCGGACGCTGCCGGCTGATCGAGACGATCCGGCCGTCCCGCACCAGCACATACCGGTCCGGCGCCGTGCCGTCCGGCTGGACGATCTTGCCGCGGAGAAGCAGCGGACGGTCCGATCCCTGCAGCATGTCGACTCCTCAGGTCCAGCGGATCGGCGGACCGGAGTCGCCGAGCGCTTCGGTGACCGTGCCGTCGTTGGTCTCCTGCGGCCAGATCCTGTCGTCCTCGCCGAGCGCAAAAGCCGGAGCCAGGGCGGCGAAGCCCAGCTCGACGCCTGCGAACAGCGGCTGCCAGGCCGAGGGGAGACGTTCGGTCCAACTTTCCAACTCCGCGCGCAGCCGCCCCGTCAGATCTCCCATGGCTTTTCCTCCCGGTGTAGACCGGGATCTTATCAGGAAGATTTGACGGTATTCACGATTGGACGTCGGGGATCTGGCGGCGCTTGATCTCGAGATCGATCTCCGAGGCTTCCCTTTCCCAGCGGGCCCTGGCGTCATGAAGCTTGCGCAGGCTGCGGAGCAGCTCGTCCCGCGACATCTCGTGATACGGAGCCCTCTCCGCCTCCTCGTAGCAGTCGGCGACACTTCTCAGGAGGTCGACGAGTGTGACCTCCAGGCTCCGCAGGATGTTCGAAACATAATCCTGTCGAAGAGGAGACTCGCCCTTCTCCAAACGTCTCAGAGTTCCCGAATCCATGCCGGCGAGCTTGGCCAGCGCCTCCTGCGATCTGTTGCCGCGGAGCCGGGCCAGCGCCTTGCCAAAATACAGCTTGAGATCCTTGAAGATCTCGTCTTTTCTCTTCCTGGTCGCCATCGAAGAGGATCGTAGTCAGCCCCCGTGCAGACGATCAATAGATGGGATTCAGGCCGTTTTACCAGGCTCAGGCGACTTTTGGAGGACAGGCCGGAAATATTGCAGGGCGGCAGGCAAAAGACCCGCTTTTTTGAAGGGGCTCCGGGGATTTCGCATGCCGGCGACCTCAGATTTGTCCAGAGAGACCTACTTCCGGTGCAGCGCTATGCCGGACATGCCAAGAGCGTCTTAAAACAAGGACAGGCAGAACCCCGGAGGCACGTTCTCCCGCAAAGCAGAGGTTCTGATTTTCCGGGGCGGGCAGGTAGCCGGGGTGTCACGCAGGCGATGGCTTGCGTGCTTTTGCGTAGAGCGCCTCGATGGGACCCTTGCCTTTGCGGATGAGGTGGATGCGGCCGGCCGTGGCAAAGCGGCGGAGGGCGGCGGAGACGTTGCGCGGACCGACAAGAGCTTTGAGCCGCGTACGGAAGCGTTGATCGACCTCGCGCGCCAGACTGCTTGGACCAAAGGTCTCTTCCGGTGCCTTGCCCTGAATCAGGTACGCCACGAAATCGGTCATCGTGGTGAGCCGGCTGGTCGCGGCCTCTTCGTCCACTTTGGGAGGCTTGGCGGCCTCGCGCCGGCGCTCGACCAACTCGTTCGCCGCCAGCGTGGCCTGCTCGAAAGCCGCGAGTCGTTCCTGGGCGACCTGGAGGGATTCGGCGTGGAGGGCCCGCTGCTCGCGGTGGAAGACCTCCTGCTGAGCATGCAACGCCTCCTGGGCGCGGTGGTGCTCGACCTCCGCTTTCAGCTCCGCGAGGAACTGCTCGACGGACAGCTTGGTGCTCAAGGTGACCTCCTTGGCCGATTCAGAGTCGCAAAGGTCCTGAGCCGCGTCGCAGTCGGTCGCATGGACGTCGCACGACGTCGAGCTCTGCGCCAACGCTAGCGCCAAGCGGGTCCTCTGTCCAGGCCACGTCACATGGTACGCGTTCAGTGCGACTTTGCCTACCTTCCGGGCCTGCCTCGTTGCGTTGGAAGAGACGCAAGGTCGACACAGTGCGACAAGCCAGATGCTCAGCACGCCTCTTTGCACGTACAGAGCGACTCACAATCCATCTTCCGCACCTCCTGGAGCCTGCCTGCGACTTAGCGCGCCATTCTTGCGACTGCGCACATGCCAAGCGCGACTCGCAATTGATCTCTCGTCGCAGTCTTGCGATAAATCGCGCCGCCAAGCCCTTCTGTGCGCCTTCAGATCGACATTGCGTCGCAAAGAATCCTCTGGCTCCTCTGCGCAGGCTGCTTCCCGCTGGCAAAAATGGATTGAGTGTCGCAAAGAACATCTTGAATGCAACTCTGAAGGGATCTATTGCGACTCCGAACGCGTTCAGGATCGCAGCGAATCGATTCAGTGCGACTCTTTACGCGTACAGCAGCGTGATGAGGCTCGATTTGCGCCGTGCTCAGTAGAGAAACAGCCGTGCTATCGTTGCTCACGCTCCGGCCCAGGAGGCTCGCCGATGACGATCGCCCTCGCGCCCCCGTCCGCTTCCAACCATCCTCCGTCCTCCCGCCAGGCCATGGACGCCGCAGTTGCCGCGCTGCAGGAGCGCAAGCGCGCCTGGGTGGAGACGAGCGTCCGCGACCGCATACGGCTCCTGGAGGAGCTGACCCGGAGCTTCCTGTCTGTCGCCGGCCGCTGGGCCGCTGCCTGCATCGCGGCCGAGGGTCTGGACCCCGAGCGGGGGCATGCCGAGGAGTCGCTGACCGGCCCCTATTTCATCCTGCGCAACCTGCGCCTGCTCCGGCTCTCCCTGGCGGACATCGAGAAGCACGGCCGGCCGCGCATCCCCGGCTCGGTGCGGACGCGGACGGACGGACAGGTCACGGCCCGCATCTTCCCCTACGACATCTGGGACAGCATCTTCTATGGCGGAGTCACCGCGGACGTCTGGATGGAGCCCGGAGTGACGGCCGAAGGGCTCGCCGAGACCCAGGCCGTGGCCTACCACGCCAAGCCGCTCCGGGAGAACGCCGGTGGCGTCTCCCTGGTTCTCGGAGCCGGCAACGTCTCCTCGATCGGCCCCATGGATGCCCTGTACAAGCTTTTCGTCGAGGACCGGGTGGTCCTCTTCAAGACCCACCCAATCAATGTCTACCTCGGGCCGCTGATGGAAGAGGGCATGCGTCCCCTGATCCAGCAGGGCTTCCTGCGTGTGGTGTACGGCGGCGGCGAGGAGGGCGCCTACCTCGTCGAGCACCCGGGCGTCGACGAGATCCACATCACCGGGTCGGACCGCACGTACGAGGCCATCGTCTTCGGTCCCGGCGAGGAAGGACGGCGGCGCAAGGAGCGCGACGAGCCGGTCAACACCAAACGCTTCACCTCCGAGCTGGGCAATGTGAGCCCGGTCATCGTGGTTCCCGGCCCCAAGGGCTCATGGAGCGAGGTCGATTTCCGTTACCAGGCGGAAAATATCGCCACGATGCTGGTCAACAACGCCGGATTCAACTGCAATGCCCTGCGTCTGGTGATCCAGCACGCCGCCTCGCCGCAGCGCCGGCCCCTCCTCGACTCCGTGCGTGACGTGCTGCGCACGACGCCGCCGCGCCGGGCCTGGTACACCGGGGCTGGCGACCGTTTCGATGCCTTCCTCGCCGCGCACCCCGAGGCCGAAACATTCGGCGAGCGGTCCGGTGACCGTCTCCCCTGGATGCTGGTGCCTGGTGTGGACTCGGGCTACCGGGAGGACATCTGCTTCCGGACGGAAGCCTTCTGCAGCCTCTTTGCGGAAACGGTCCTGGGCGCGGCCACCGTCCCCGAGTACCTGGAGCGCGCGGTGGCCTTCTGCAACGACACGCTCTGGGGCACCTTGAACGCCACCCTGATCGTCCATCCGGCCGCGTTACGCGATCCGTCGGTGGCGGAGGCGGTCGACAAGGCCATCGCCGATCTGCGCTATGGCACCGTTTCGGTGAACCACTGGGCGGCCATCGGCTATGGCCTCGTGATCACTCCATGGGGGGCCTTCCCGGGCCATACGCGGACCGATATCCAGTCCGGCACGGGCTGGGTCCACAACACGCTGATGTTCGACCGGCCGCAGAAGGCGGTCGTGCGGGCGCCGTTCCGCGCCATCCCCAAGCCGGCGTGGTTCATCACCCACAAGACCGCCCACCGGCTGACACCCAAGCTGGTGGCCTTCGAGGCCAGCCCGTCCTTCGCAAAGCTGCCTGGGATCCTGTCGCTGGCCTTGCGGGGATAGACCCTCCGGAGGTAGAATTCCACCATGGCCCGACGACACGCCGTCCTGTCCGAGGAGAACTTCCCGATTCCCAGCGAGGCCTATACGTACGAGGGCTTCCTGCGTTGGATCGAATCGGACGAGTTCCCCGAATCCGGGCGCATCGACTTTCTCGCGGGGGAGATAGAGGCGGACATGTGCGCGGAGGCCATCTACACACACGGTTCACCGAAGATCGCCATTGTCCGGAAGCTGGGGGACCTGGTCCTCGATAGCGACCTCGGTGATGTGCAATCGGACACCACCCGGTTCAACTCCCCGTTCGCCGCTGTCTCCACGGAGCCGGACGTGATCGTCGTTTTCCGAGAGTCGATCGAGAGCGGCCGGGTCCGTCTTGCTCCCTCGGTCCGCAAGGATTCGGAGAAGATCATGGCTTTCGAAGGAGCCGTGGACCTGATCGTCGAGATCGTGAGCGACTCCTCGGTGAACAAGGATCTGAAGCGTCTGCCCGGGCACTACGCCAGGGCGGGTGTCCGCGAGCTCTGGCAGGTGGACGCCCGCGGCAAGCATCTCCGCTTCGATGTTCTCAGTCTTCAGGGGGACCGCTACGCCGCAGTCCCTCCCGATGCCGAAGGCTGGCTCCGATCCCCCGTGCTGGGCCGGTCCTTCCGTCTCATCCGGTACAGCCAACCTCCGTTTCCGTGGCGTTACCGGCTGGAGCACAGGGAAGGATAAAATCAAGGAGCCTTCACGACCCGCTTGACCAGCGACCCCGCCGGGATCGGATCGGTCGGCTGCACGTGGTTGATCAGGGCCAGGGTCGGCATCTCCACGGCGGACGGGTACTGGCGGTTGAACTCTTCCAGGGTCATCTCCTTGCGGATCTCGACCAGCTTCAGGCGGTTCGGCTGGGATTTCAGGGCTTCCGGATCGTCGAGGCGGGAGAAGGTGGCGAGCGCCTCCTCCATGGACTCCTGGTTGTCTGTCCACTCTTTCGGCGCGGCGAGCGCAAGGAGCTGGAAGACCTTTCCCTCATGCTGGACAAAGGCGACCGTGCCGTGCAGCTCGCTGTCACCGTCCGAATAATCGAAACGGTTCCACTGGGCCGGCAGGCTGTGGACCCGCTTCTCCCAGGATTCGCCGCGGGTCACCCCCTCTGCCGCGAAGAATTCGTCCGTGGCCTCCTTCGGCGTGCCCTTCTCCGCCAGTGCGACCTGGACCACGGCGTTGCCGCCCGGCTGCGACGCTGAAACCGAAGCTGTCTCGTTGGCGGTTTCCCAACCGTCGGGGAACTCGATGCGGAAACGCAGGTCCGGATGCACGAAGGCGTTGCCCTCGAAGAAGCCGTCGCGCGGGTTGTCGCCGAAGACCGCGCCATCCAGCCGGCGCAGGTAGCCGTCGCGGTTGACCACGGCCTGGCTGAAATCCCCCGGCAGGGCGTCGACCTCCTTCTGGATGCGCTCGCGGCGGGCTCCCGGGTTCGGATGGGTCGACAGCCAATTCGGCAGCCGGCCCACCCCCTCGACCTTCGCCACCCCCTCGAGGACGGAGAAGAGCTCGGGCATGTGGCGCGGGTCGTGGCCGGTGCGCACCATGTAGCGCAGCCCGAGGTCGTCGGCCTGGCGCTCGTCGTCCCGGCCATACTTGAGGAAGAGCAGCGACATGCCGAGGCCGGCGACTCCGGCCAGCTCCTCGAGGTCGGGGTCGAGGAACGCGGCGATGCCGATGCCGACGATGGCAAGCACCTGCTTGCTCTGCTGATTGAGGCCGTGGCGGGCTGTGACGTGCCCGACCTCGTGGCCGAGGACCGAGACCAGCTCTGCCTCGGATTCGAGGTGGGTCAGGAGCCCGCGGGTGATGTAAACGTAGCCGCCGGGCAGGGCGAAGGCGTTGACCGCCGGATCGTCCACGATCTTGAAGCTCCAGGGCAGATGCGGCCGCTCCGAGGCGGCGGCGATCTTCATCCCCAGATCCTCGACATAGGCCTGCAGCTCGGGATCGTCATAGAGCCCCACCGAGGTGACGATCTCCGCGTTGGCCTGCTGGCCCATCTCGATCTCTTCCGCCTCGTTGTAGAAGTTGAGCTGCTGTTTGCCGGTCGCCGGATTGACCGAGCAGCCGAGGCTCAGGGACAGGGTTGACAGCAACAGGACCGCGAGCGGTCCGTGCAAGCGGGTGCGTTGGAGCATGGTAGACCTCGTTTCGCGTCGAAAGGATAAGTCTACCGCACCCGGCCCCGGCGCGATCCGGCTGCGAGATCCTGCCGAATCGAGGTTTCCTCCGCGAAGGACTTTCTCGCTTCGTGCATCCAACGGAAGAGGAGGTGCGCAATGCAGCGGCAGCCTCGGAGAAAGGAGCCTCACCATGCGCCGGTCCGGTTCGAAGTGCGGAGCCCGGTCTGCCTGCCGGATGGTACTGGCGGCCGTTGCAGTGCTCGCGGCCGGTGCGCCGCTCGGCGCCCAGGATCCGGAGCTGCCGGAATACCTCTCCGACCGGGGCCGGGGTCTCTCGACGTCCTCCTTCGGCACCTTTGTCGAAAAGGGCGAGATCCTGGTTTATCCGTTCTATGAGTACTCAAAGACGACCGCCTTCGAGTATCAGCCACGAGAGCTCGGGTTCGTGGGCAGCGACGACTTCCTCGGCAAGCTGGTCGAGCACGAATACCTGCTCTTCCTCGCCTACGGGATCTCGGACCGTCTCGCGGTAGAGCTCGAAGGCGCCGTCTACACCAAGGCGACGTTCGACAAGGCCGCCGACGACCCGAGCGCCGTTCCCGCCCACCTCGAGGAGTCCGGGCTGGGCGACGTCGAGGCCCAGCTCCGCTGGCGCTGGCAGGAGGAGACCGCGGATCGCCCGGAGCTGTTCAGCTTCCTCGAGGTCGTCTTCCCGTTCCAGAAGAACGAGGTCCTCATCGGCACCCACGATTGGGAGGGGAAGCTCGGCTTCGGAGTGATCCGCGGCTATCGCTGGGGAACGATCACGGGACGCGCGACGATCGCCTACGACGGCGAGGAAAGCCAGGTCGAGCTGGGCGAGTACGCCGTCGAGTACCTGAAGCGCGTCTCGCCGGGCTGGCGCCTCGTCGCGGCGGTCGAGGGCGAGACCGAAGACGTCTTCCTGATCGGCGAGGCCCAGTGGTTCTTCTCCCCACGGGCCTTCCTCAAGCTCAACTGCGGCGTCGGCCTCACCGAGCAGGCTCCGGACGTGGCCCCGGAGGTCGGCGTCCTTTTCCGCTTCTGAGATTTCCTTCCCCCACGGTCACGCCCCAACCCGGCGGAGGTCGTCCAAAAAGCCCTGCGCGAGCTCCACGGAGATGGTCTCCTTTTCCACGGCCTCGCAGAACAGCTTGACGGTAGCGAGGGCTTCTCGGGAGACCTGCTGGGCCTTGAAGACCGGGAGGAGCTGGCGGGTCAGCTCCTGGACCTCGGCCGTGCGCCTTTCCTTCAGATGGAGAACGGCCAGCTCCAGGGTGACCAGGGCGGCGTCGTAGGCGATGCCGTCTGCCAGGAAATCCTTCCGCACCTCCTCGAAGGCTGCTTCAGCCGCCTCAGGCCGGCCGAGGCCGGCGTCGATGGTCCCGCGGAGCCATATGACGCGAGTCAAGTCCAGCCGGTTGCCGAGTTGCATCGCCTCGATGTGCAGGTCCCCCAGCGACTGCTCGGCCTCGGCATGGCGGCCGAGCCGGCAAAGGTTGACCAACAAATTCTGGCGCACGTCCCAGAGCAGCCGGGGCTCACGCTCGGCGTCGATCCGCGCCACGGCCTGCTGGAGGGTGGCGACGGCCTCCTCGTTCCTGCCCAGCTCTTCCAGGGTCTTGGCTCGGATGATCAGGATGCGCCCGCCCGGACGCCGCCGCGGTCGGCGGCGAGGGCGCGGTCAAGGAGGTCAAGCGCCTCGGGGAGGCGGCGCTCCGCGCGACACAAAGACGCCTCAAGATCAAGGACGCGAGATTCGTCGAGCAGGCCCTCAGGGTCGCCCGGAGCGCCGAGCCTGCCAGCGGTCCAGGGCCTGGTCGAACGCGACGCGGGCCGCTCGCGGTTGGCCCCCCACGCGGGTGGCGTTTGCGATATGGATGCTGGCAAAGCCTTCCACGTCGCTGGCGCAAGGGCTCGGGGACGAGGCGGGCGAGGAAGAGGGCCTCCTCGGCCAGCTCCAGGGACCGCTGGGCGCTGTCCCGCGCGGCGTCCAGGCTTTTCTGGCAGAGGATCTCCACCAGGCCCCACCTCTGGAAGCGCGGTGACTCCTGGTAGATCGCGCGCCGCTGGTCGGCCGTGTACGCTTCGAGCCGCTGCCACAGCTCCGCAGCCTGCCGCCGCTCCTCCTCGGCGGGGAGCAGGCTGACGCAAGGAGGTGCCACGGGTATGGCCTCGACCCGCGCAGACAGCGCGGCGTGGACGGCCCGCGCAAGCCGGATCGCAGAGCGGATGACGCCGGCGATCCAGGCGCCGCCGAGGAGCCCGTGAAAGGCGGCCAGGAGGTCGCCGAGGGCGATCAGCACCGGAATGGAGACGCCGAGAGCGGCGGCGATGCGCTCCAGCGTGGCCGGCTGCGGCGTGGTCCGGCCTTCTTCATAGGTGGAGAGGGTGCCCGGCTTGAGGCGGGCGTCCCGTTCCACCTCCGGGCGGCTCTTTCCCTGGAGAATCCGGACCGCGGCCAGGGCGGCGCCG
Source organism: uncultured Holophagales bacterium (assembly GCA_963842525.1). GTDB lineage: Bacteria > Acidobacteriota > Thermoanaerobaculia > Multivoradales > UBA5704 > UBA5704. The sequence goes on along the minus strand of CAWJGT010000001.1, from coordinate 45,578 downwards.
AGGCCGGGCCGCCCGCGTAGGGTTTTCATGGTCGTCTCCTCCGAAAACCTGGGGTTGTCGCGGTGCCGGCTCCTGGATCGCACCATAATTCTGCGGGCGCCGCCGCCGTGGCCATGGCGGCCCGGGCCGGCGGCAGCCCCGAAAGGAGCTGCGCATGAGCACGTCCTTCCGCCGCAAGATCGCGGTCCTGCTGCTCGCCGGGTCTCTCGCCGCCTCGTGGGCGCTGGCCGAGCCGCCGCGGACCCTCCCCGGCCCGGACCGCGCCGGCACCTTCGAGTGGGCCCGGCTCGACCTCCTCACCCGCTTCTGGAACGCGCTCACCTCCCTGTGGGGTGAGAACGGGTGCTCGGTCGACCCGTTCGGCCGGTGCATCCCCGGCACGAGAAGCGGCACCTCCGGCGCCACCACGACCGGCGATGCTGGATGCTCAGTCGACCCGAACGGGCGGTGCATCCCGGGCACGGGCGAAGGCACCTCCGGTGCTCCCACGACGGGCGATGCTGGATGCTCGGTCGACCCGTTCGGCCGGTGCATCGACTGAATCCCTCACCCCCTGGCCCCCTCTCCCGGACGGCCACCGGCCAACCGCCCCGAACGGGAGAGGGGGAAACAGCTCAAGATCCTGCACGGCGCAGATCGGCCAGGAGCTGTTGCGCCAGCTCCATCGTGATCGTCTCCTTCTCCACGGCTTCGCGGAACAGTTTGACGGTGGCCAGGGTCTCGCGCGAGACCCCCTGGAGATGGAAGACCGGGGCGAGCTCGCGGGCGAGATCCTTCACCTCCGCCGTCCGCTCCTGGCCCAGGTAGAGGACGGACAGCTCCAGGGAGACCAGGGCGGCGTCGTAGGCGATGCCGCTCGCCAGAAACTCCTTTCGCGCCTGCTCGAACGCGCGTTCGGCCTGCGTGGGCCGGCCGAGGCCGGCGTCGAGGGTCCCGCGAAGCCACACGAGCCGCGTCAAGTCCAGCCGGTTGCCGCGGCGGAGGGCCTCCTTCCGCAGGTCCTCCAGCGGCCCCTCGGCCTCGGCGGCGCGGCCCATGCGTCCCAGGTTGACCAGCAGGTTCTGGCGCACGTCCCAGAGCAGCCGGGGCTCGCGAAGGGCGTCGATCCGCGGCAGGGCCTGCTGGAGGGTAGCGACGGCCTCGTCGTTCCTTCCCATCTCTTCGAGAGTCTTGGCCCGAATGACCAGGATGTGGCCTGCTCGGGTGCCGGTACGGTCGGCGGCGAGGGCACGCTCGAGGAGGTGGAGCGCCTCGGGCAGGCGTCGCTGCGTCGCGGCGCAGCGACGCCTCGAGATCGAGCACGCGAGACTTCGTCGAGCAGGCCCTCGGGGTCGCCCGGGGCGCCGGCCTTCCAGCGGTCGAGCGCCTCGTCGAACGCCGCGGCGGCCGGTGGCAGGTGGCCCCCCACGCGGGTGGCATTGCCGACGTGGATGCCGGCGAAACCTTCCAGGCGCAGCCGGAAGAGCTCGGGGACGTCCACGAGGCGGGCGAGGAAAAGGGCTTCCTCGGCCAGCTCCAGGGACCGTTGGGCGTTGTCCCGCGCAGCGTCCAGGCTCTTCTGGCAGAGGACCTCCATCAGGCCCCAGCTCCGGTAGTCCTCGTCCTCCTGATAGACCGCCCGCCGCTGCGCGGACGTGTGCTTCTTCAGGCGCTCCCACAGGTCCGGCGCGCGCCGCCGCTCGATCTGCGCGTCGAGCCGGATCCCGGCGCGCAGCCCCATCGAGACGTTGACCTCCTCCCAGAGCAGGCCCATCTCGGCGGCGGCCTGCCGCAGCTCCCGGTGCGCTGGCCCGGCGGCGGACGCGCCCAGGGCCAGGTCGGCGTCCGCGAGCCGCAGATAGGTGAAGGTGCGGTCCACCATGGCTTCCGAGTAGCCCATCTTCGCAGCAGCCAGCTCCAGAAGCTCCGGCGACGGCGTCATCGTGTCCCCTGCCTCATAGTGGTACAGCGACTCCGGCGTCATGCCGAGGGCCGCAGCCAACTGGTAGCCCTTCCAACCATGGGCCTCCCGCATCTGCCGCAACGCCCGGGACTCCAATGGGATCTCGTCCGCCATGCTCCCTCCTTTGTCGCGCATTCTAAAGACTAAGAGTGCCGGGCGGCGCAGGATGCGTGACACCAGGGAATGAAAATGCTCCCTCCTCTCGTGCCGGGACGAAATCGGGGCGCAGAATCCTGCGGTTCCCTGGGAAAGAGAACCGGCTTTTTCGTCGATTGCTGTCCCGCTGTTGGAGACGGGCGCGGGCTCCCGTAGCCTCGCTCCAGCGATGGGGGCTTCGCCCCTGAGGAGGAGACGGCGCGATGTTCAAGGAGAGAGCCGCCGCGCAGGCGGACCGGTCGACCAGGCATCCCGGAGAGGGGCAGCTCGAACGCTTCCTGCGCGGGGAGTCCGACCACCCCGAACGGCGTGCCGTCGTGCGTCATCTGTTGACCGGCTGCCGGGTGTGTGTGGCGGTCACCGCGCCTATCTGGAGCCTGGCGGACCGCCCGCGCACCCACCGGCTCGATCCGGAGGATGTTCTGCATGGCTGAGAGGCAGGGATGGAAGCATCCGAAGGCAGGGGATCTGCGGGAGATGCTGCGGGCCCTGCCGACTTCCGACGCCGGTTTCGTCCTCCACCTGCTGGACTGTCCCCGCTGCGCCAAGATCGCCCGCAAGGCATTGGCGCCCAAGCCCATACGTCCCATACGCCGGCGCCGGCCACGGTCTCCTGAGGTACGGAGGGTTGAGGAAAGGGCGGCCCGATGAGCGGCAATCCCATAGAGGCACCTCAGAATCCACGTGTTGAGAATCTCCCTGAGCTCCGCGAGTCGGTCGAGGCGGTCTTGGCATTGCTTCGCGAGCAGGTCGAAGTCGACCAGCACGCCGCACTTGTGGATCACCTCGTCCGGACCAGTCCGGGTAGCTTCAGCGAGCTCGCACCGTTCAGAGAGCGCTTTCTGCAATATCTACCGCCTGCCCAAGAGGTCAATTTCCGTGACCTGGGCAATTTCCTGTGGAAGCTCGTGTTTGCCGACCCCGAGCTGCTGGACGGCCCCATGGGGAGCCCGGAAGTTTCCGTGCGAGGGGATGTCAAGAGGCTGCTGGCCGACCTGCGCTATGTCGAGGGTGTCTGCGTGCTCATCGATGGCGCTGGATGGCCCAAGAAACCATCGGAGCAGAGATTGCTCGACGTGGTGGTGGGCATTGGTGGCCTACTCGGTGTCATGGGCGACGTCCTGGAGCAGAAGCTCGGCAGACGCCGGCGCCGTCAGCACAGCGCGAGCGAGGCCGGTCATCTCCGAGCATAGCGTCCAAGTCGTGCCGAAGAGGCCGTCGTCGTGTGGCCCCGCGGGATCGGCAAGGTTCCCCGCGGGAGGTAGTGCTGCCCCTAGAATAGTTACGCCCGGACCGGTCCACAATCCTACCGGACCGGTCTAACCTCCCCTCTCCAGGAGGGGAGAGCGCATCTTCCCACCCACAGACCCACCGTAGCGGCCCGAACGGGGTGTTATGACCACCCCGCCCGAGCCTACCCAGGCAGAGGAGCGAGTCCCATGCCCAGGCCCGAGAAGTCTAACCCCACCCGACCCACCTTCACCCCCAAGACCCGAGACGAGATTGCAGCGCAACGGTTGATCCGTTGTGCAGCCGGCAAGCTGCGCGAGGTCGCCATGGTCCTCAGGGGCGTCCGTCACTCTCTCCCGGAGCTGTACACCGCAGAAGACGCGGAAGCCCAGGGCGAGCACCGGAAGCCGCAGTCCCTCACCTTCGCGTTGATTGGATCAATCGAGTGCATCCTCGCAGATGACATCGAGCCGGCTATCGAGTCTCTCGACGAGGCCGGGGATCTGGCGCCGGCCGAGCTGTACGAAGAGTGGCGGGAGCGGCAGGAGGAGCAGGAGGAGAAGGAGGGCCAGTCGTGATCGCCCTCCCCCTTCGCTGGCGCCGTCGCATCCTGGCTGTGCTCCTCTGGCCTGCCGGGAGCTCTAGGCCCGCGGCAGAGGTCGCTTCCGTCCTGGTGGCTGGTCCATTCTGCATCGTCCGCGGCTCCCGCCACTCCCTGGAGCCCGGCGGGTGCTACACCCTATTTCACGCTGCATCCCAAGCCGCCATGTTCACCCTCCCGCGGCAGAGCCTATGCCGTGAGGCGGCGGCTGAGCTGGCGGCTCTGGATCTTGCTTGGGACTCCGCTGATCCCCTTCTCGTCACTGGCCCCGACTTCGGCAAGGCGGCAGATGTCCATCGGAAGTGGCAGGCGCGGGAAAGGGTAATGCGGTGAAGGTTGCCGTCTTCTCTGTCCGGGCCGATGTCCGGCAGTCGGCAAGGTGGAAGCAAGCGGCAGAAGCTCACGGCCACAGATCCGTAGGGTCCTGGCTGGCGGAAGCCGCAGACCGCCACCTGGAAGATATCAGGCGAGCCGGGAAGCCACTGCCCCTGGCATGGCGGCAAAGGCGCTTCCGGGTCCATCTCATGGACGGCACAGAGCCCGAGTTACCGGGGTGGGTCGCTGAGCCGTTCGGCTACTTCCGTGGCGACGCTGCCGGCCCTGGCTACCACGGATGCCACATCTACTCCCTGGTGTACATCCCGGACGGCCGGCTGCTCGCGACGTTCCGCCGTGCCGCACTCTGCCGCTCCCTCGCCTCCGAGCTGGCGCGCCTATGGGTTCGTTGGGGAGGAAGGGAGCCCGCCGAAGATCCTGCGCCGATCGTAAATCGTTTTCAACGAGAGGCTATATAGAGCCGCAAGCCGGGCTAGAGCGCAGCGCTAGCCCGGTATTCTTCATTATGCAGCAAGCTTCTCCGCAAATTCATCCGGCCTAGACCAAAACGCAACCTCAGAAATATTTTCAACCCGCCGGATATCCTCTGGTGCCCAAACATCCACGGCATCGTCTAATAGAGAGACAAATTGCAAAGCTTCCGGCCCTTCCCGCCGATTGCTTAGATCATGCCAGCAAGCGACCGTCGTATCAGTAGCCTGTTTTGCCGCCGTCCTGCTGCCGGTGCTCAACACTTTCACTAACGAGCTGCGTCTCGGGTGCCGTACTTGAAAGTCCACCCGCCATACCCGACCAGAGCGCCCAATGAATTTAGGCTCCTGATCAAACCGGAAGTGTTTCTCGGTTAGGAATTCCGCTACATCATCGACGACAGTTTCGCCGGCTCGCGATCGAAACGTAAACCAGATATCAGACACACGAAGCGCCGCTTGGCTAAGTACGGTAACCGCTTGTGCCATCTCCTGCTGGTCTCGCAACCTTACAATTAACATCCCGCGGAACAACTCAACGCCCGCGCCTGCCGCAATGTCTTGGATCAGCCGCTCTTGTTTCTTCGTGCGACGCTCTGCTACCTGTTGCATCCATAGCCACTGGAGGGTCTCGCCTAAATCAGTGAGCATCAAGATAGCGCCTTGTTCCTTCAGGTACAAGTCAACTGAATCTCCGTCCGGATACATAAAGGGAGTGCGAATTCGGATGTAGTTATCCAAGGGTTCACACTCAAACAAGCTACCCATTGAGGCGGCGATCCATTCACACGGTGCAAGCATTATAGAAGCTCCGCCTGGATGGAGGGAAGGCGATGAAGCCTTCCCCGATGGGTGATCCGTGCTTCGCGGCAAAATTGGCTCCACACGTCTAGCGGGTCGAGAATTGTCGCCGTGATGTCGGAGGCAGCATAGGCGTACTTATCGTCGCTCTCTCTTGGGCGATGCTTGTGCGGGCTTTCCGCTCTACTCCTGTCTAAATTGGTATGTCCGTAACCGAGGCAAAGACCATATATCCTGCGGCCATAGCCTTGGTGAATGATGGCGAAAGCCAACTTTGATGCTTCGTGATTATGGCTGCCTTTAATAAAGATAGGCCAACCTTCCGAGGAGTCAACACGAGCCTGGAAAAACGCGAATGGGCCAAAATCGTTGCGAAGCGTCCAGTAGAGGTCGCCGTCAATCGCTTTCGAGGGGTCCTCTAGGATTGCGGTCAATTCTGCCTCCGGTAAGATCATGCCAATGCTACCCCCTTTGACGCCAAAGCACAAGGATAGGAGCCGTGTCCGCGTCTTTCAGCTAGCGTATCTGTTTACCGCCCTAGTGCCGCCTTCCCCGAGCGGTGGCACGTCCGCAAGGGCTTGAAGTTCTCTTCTCGGCATGGTCTAATGTCTTTCAGGCATGCCGACTTACGAGGAACTCCTTCAAGAGAACTCTGAGCTTCGCCAAGACAACGGTGAGCTTCGCCAGCGGGTGGAGGAGCAGGAGCGCCAGATTGCGCACCTGAAGCGCCGAATCGTCGATCTGGAGAAACTTGTCGAGGAGCTACGGCGCCGGGGCAAACGCCAGGCTGCCCCCTTCTCGAAGGGAGATCCGAGCGAGGATCCCAAGTCTCCAGGGCGCAAAGCCGGGGATCAATATGGTCAGCAAGCGACTCGAGCTGTGCCCGATCACGTCGACGAAACCATCGTGGTGGAGTGCCCGCTGTATTGTGAGCACTGTGGGGGTCAGGTCATTCCGCAGGGCGAAGCTCGCCAGTATCAGACCGATCTGCCGCCGATTCGGCCGGTGACGACGGAGTTCATCCTCCATTATGGGAAGTGCTCGGCATGTGGCCGGGAAGCTGTGGGGCGTCACCCGCGCCAGACTTCCCAGGCGTTCCGGGTCGGCAACGTGCAACTCGGTCCAAACGTGTTGGGGCTCGCCGCCTGGCTCAACAAGGTCGGAGGCTTGAGCTACGGCAAGATCGCCGCGTTGCTGAAGGAGCTGGCTGGACTGTCTGTGTCGCGCTCGGCCCTGTGCCGCGCGCTGCTTCGCATGAGTAAGAAGCTGGAGCCCTTGTACGAGGAGCTGAAGGCGAAGATCCGGAGGCTCTCCTGTGGTGTACCCGGACGAGACGGGCTGGCGGGAGGGGGGCTATAGCGTGTGGTTGTGGGTGTTCACCAATCGCAGCGAGACGGTCTACAGCATCCAGCCGGGTCGTGGCTATGCCGAGGCCTCTGAGGTCCTGGGGGAGGGCTTTGTCGGCGTGCTGGTGGCTGATGGTTGGGCTCCCTATCAGAAATTTGAAGAAGCGACTCATCAGACCTGTCTGGCGCATCTGTTGCGCCGTTGCGAGGAGCTGCTGGAGAAGGCGACAGGGGGTGCGGTGCGCTTTCCTCGGGCGGTGAAAGAGATCCTGCAGGCCGCCTTGGAGGCGCGAGATCAGCGGGACGCGGGCAAGCTCAGCGGCGAGGCGCTGGAGAAGGTCAAGCAGGACTTAGTAAAGATACAGTAGTTGCCTGTTTAAGTACGCCCCTCGCTGCCTGTAGCAAAGTTGAGCGTATCCAGGAAGCCCGGGCAAGCCCGAGATGCCCGGCCGCAGCGTCAATCATCTCCAGGTGCGCAGGCTCGAAACGCAGGAGGACCGGCTCCGTCTGGGTCCGACCTTGGGGGCGGTGGGGAGGGGTGTCCGTTGGCCTAGTGTCTTTCATGCCCTAAGTCTACCAGAAAGATTCTCCGAGTCAACATAGGGGGTTGACAGAGGATATCCTTGTGCTATACTCACAGCATGAAAACGGCCCTGGAAGTCGCGTCAACGACCCCCAGGGCCTTGCCCGCCCGACCGAAGCCGAGCAGACCAGCACGCTGATTATGGCTTCCGGCCGGGCTTACCGCAAGGAGCCCGCCCATGTCTACCTGCCCCGAGTGCCAGAGCGAGTCACACCGCCCCTACGGCCACACCCAGGACGGCCGGAGCCGCTTCAAGTGCCGTGACTGCGGGCGGGTCTGGGTCGAGTCCAAGCTACCCCGAGCTGCTCGCCGTTCCCGCCGGCTCCCGGATGACGTTGCCGCTCGCATCCTCGGTCTGCTTTGCGAGGGGACATCGATCCGGGCGATTGAGCGGCTTACGTGTGTCACGCAGCGGGCGATTCTCCGGCTCCTGGTGGACCTCGGGGAAGGATGCGCCAAGCTCCTGGAAGAGAAGATCAGCGGCATTGAAGTAATAGACGTAGAGTGCGATGAGATCTGGTCGTTCGTGCGTTGCAAGGAAGCCGTACGCCGCAAGCGGCAATACGATACGGCGGTGGCCGGCGATTGCTACGTCTTCCTCGGCATCGAGCGGAGTACGAAGGTTTTGCTCGCTCACCACGTCGGGCGGCGCACCTCAGCGGATGCGAACGCTTTCATGGCCCGGCTGGCACGTGCCACGGATGGCCGGTTTCAGATCAGCACAGACGGTTTCGACGGTTATCCGAACGCGGTTGAAGAGCACCTTGGTGCTCGGGTTGATTACGGCATGCTCGTCAAAGAATTCGGCAATGTGGGAGGGAAAGAGGGGCGGCGATATGCGCCGCCTCGCTTAATAGGCAGTGAAAAGTTTTGGATCTCTGGCACCCCGGATGAGGACCGCGTAGGGACCTCCCGCATTGAACGATTCAACTGGACCCTGCGCACCGGGCTCCGGCGGTTCGTCCTGCTGTCCAACGGCTTCTCTCGGAAGCGGGAGAACCTTGCGGCGGCCGTGAGCGTCTTCGTGGCCTACTACAATTTCGTGAAATTCCACAAGTCGCTCCGGATGCCCCCGGCCGTTGCCGCCAAGATCGAGCGCAAGCCCTGGACCCTGGAAGACCTCCTGCGGGAAGCCGAGCTGCGGACGGGGAACGGGGCGGGGGCCGTGGCGATCGAATCTAAGGCGGCTTAGACGAATCGAGACCACCAATGAGCCGGCGGAGTTTCTAACGTGGCGATTCCGTCTGGCTTACCTTTGACGGTAAACCTTCCAACGTAGGGGCGGGGGATGGGGAGGAAGCGAAAGAACTCGCGGGCTTCCTTCCTGATCACAGTGACTTCCAAGTCGATCTCTACGCCGCCGGCCGGATCTCCTCTTTCGTAGCAATACCATTCTTGTTTTTTGCCTTCATCAGTTAGGTGCACTTCTATCATGCCGCTCGTTGTTTCATCATAAAAGATCTTTGCCAGACAGAGGTCGCCGGTTCCCCGGCGGTCGATCGAAACAGAAGAGAATCCTCCTCTCCGGTCCATCCCCCATTTAGGACGCATGGTGAGGCGCCTAAACCCGCCGCTCACTCCTGGCTGCCGGACATCCAATATTTCGGCAGTAGCGTAGAAGTCGCCGCCGTGCCCAAGGTTGCGAACCGTCAAGACTGCGTAATTGCCTGGCTCTGATACAGGAGTAACGATAACCGGCAGCGGCCGGAGCGGGGCGACGTGGCGATAGAGAAGCAAGGCGACGACCAGCAAGAAAGCGAGGCGGTGAGCAACCTCACCCTCGCCGCTCTGGAGCCACCCCCAAAGCAACGGCCACCAACCGAATGCGGCGCCGAGGGCGGCAACGATTACCACCGAGACAACCGCCGTGACGACGTTGAGGATGAATTGTTTAGCGTCAGAGGCTGTGAAGGAATCGCGGGTCCGAGATTGGAAGGCGGAGGGCGGTAACAAGGCGCATAATAGATGTGAGGATCCTAAAGCGTGCGCGGTCAGGGGCCACATCGTATCCGACGCGAGCTAAGGCAGCGACAAGCGGTCGAAAACAGACTTGGACAGGGGAATTACCCTCCTTTTCGCCGCGAGGCCCTGACCTTTATGCCGATGCGACGCAGCCCGCGCCCAGCGAGAGGGTGCGCATCAGGTTGTGGGCAATGGCGAACCAAAGCAGCACCGCTCGGGCCTTGTGCAGGCCTCGCACTAACAGACGTTGCAGCCCGCGGTTGCGAGCCAGAGCGTTGACACATTCCACGCTCGACGCCCGCTGCTTGTAGATCTCTTTGGCCTCCGGTGTGCCCATGCGTTGGCGCCACTGCGCGATTGCCGGTGAATCGGTCGACAGAGGCACATACGGATCGCGCGTCTTGTCCTTCGGCTTGGCGACCGGCGCATAGACCGTGGTGCCCAACTCGCTGGCCTTCTCGATATCTTTCAAACCGGCAAAACCACCATCGACCAAGCTCTCTGGCGGAATCACTTCATAGCGCTCTTCCAGTTGCTCCAGCATCGGCACCAACTGACCCTGATCGCTGCCGCTGTTGCTGACATCCACTCCCACCACGATCTGCGTCTCGGCGTCGACCGAAAACTGACCGTTGTACGCTGGACGAAATCCTCCATCCCCCATCTTCATCACCCGTGCCTCGGCATCCGTCGTCGACACCCGCGCCTGGTCTTTCTTCTCCGCTGGCTTCTTGGCCGCAACCTCTGCCATCTGCGCCAACGCCGCCTTGACCCGATGCTGGCGGTCCTCCGCCGCGCGCTGCCGGGCTGCCGTCTGACGACGATTCGTCGCCTCCGGGTCTTTCTCCAGCTCCTCGCGCAGGCGTTCGACCTGCTCCTGTGCCTCTTGTAGACAGCGCTCCAGACTCGATTGACGCCGAAACGAGGCCGCACCGGCACTGGCACGCACACGGATGCCGTCCTGCGACACACGGTTCAGTGTCACCAGCTTCTGCTCCATCAACACCGCCACGCTCTGCGTCAGCACCTGATCGAGAAATTCCTCGTGCTGCACCCGAAAGTCCGACAAAGAGTGGTGGTTCACCGATACACCCCCCAAGATCCACCGATACGCATCGTGTTGAAGCGTCAGACGCTCCAGGGCTCGCGCGCTGCCCACGCCCTCAATCGTGGCGTACAACCATAAGGCCATGTAGATCCGCGGGTCGATGGCTGGACGGCCGGCACCCCCCTCCACCGATTGCACCTCCGCGTACAGAGGGCTCAGATCCAGGGACTCCACGAACTCCCAGACGGCACGCGCAACGTGATCCGGCGGCAGAAGACTTTCCAGGTCCACGGGGCGCAGTTCCATCTGCGACCGGTTAGGAACCACCAAACGAGGAACCCCTTTCGCTTTGGCGGGCTCAGCACTCACTTCCGGCGCAGGGATAGGGAACAGAGTGTCGCTCATGCAGTAAGTATCTCATGGATACGCTCCGCTACGAACCGCTTACCGGGATTTTTTCACAGGCTCTCAGGGGACATGCCGGCGATGCTGTTGCCACCGGTAGGGCCATGTCAAGGTGCTGGCGATCACTTCCGCTCCACCCCCGCCCCTCGGGCCGGGTACCCGGCCCCCGATCGGCCCGGTGTCTCACCGGCTCCCCTCCGGCCCCGCAAGGCGGTGGCAGGGGTGCTGGCGCGGGTGTAACTTGTCTAGGGGCAGCACTACCCCGCGGGACCATGAACATTCGCCGCGGTGGCTCGCATTGGTCCCGTGGGAACGGCAGCGTTCCCCGCGGCACCATCTACGTCCGCCGCGGCGGCTGGCAGTGACCCCGCGGGATCGGCAAGGTTCCCCGCGGCACCATGTACGTCCGCCGCGGCGGCTGGCAGTGGTCCCGCGGGGCCGGCAGTGTTCGCCGCGGGACCATCTACGCCCGCCGCGGTGGCTGGCAGTGGTCCCGCGGGGACGCACGGACATGCAGGAGTCGTGTCCCTCGCCACCCCGGCGGTCTCATCTGCGCCCAGGAGCGGGGAAGGTCCCCCGGACAGGGGGTTGCTCCCCCCGGCTGGGGGGGCCGGCTCCCGACGGGAGGGGGGCGTCCTCCCCAACGAGGGGGGTAGTGTCCTAGTTTGAAAAACTAGGACACTACCAACGAGGGGGCGGCTCCCCCCGCCGGGGGGGACAGGGCGTCGCCCCAAAAACACCAACGGCCGATCCCGGAAACCCGGAACCGGCCGTCTTGATCTTCACGCCGGCGGGAGCACCGCCGGCAGGGAGCGGCTGTCTAGTACATGCCGCCCATGCCGCCGCCGGGCATGCCGCCGGGGCCGCCCTTGCCTTCGTCCTTCTCCTTGATCTCGCAGACCATGGCCTCGGTCGTGAGCATCAGGCCCGCGATGGACGCGGCGTTCAGGAGCGCGGTCTTGGTGACCTTGGCCGGGTCGATGACGCCGGCTTCCACCAGGTCCTCGAACTTGCCGTTGGCCGCGTTGTAGCCGCTGTTGCCGTTGCCGGTCAGGAGCTGGCGGACGACGACCGAGCCTTCCTCGCCGGCGTTGATGGCGATCTGCCGCGACGGCTCTTCGAGCGCCCGGCGGACGATGTTGACGCCCACCCGGACGTCACCCTCGGCCTGGACGCCGTCGACCGCCTTGATGGCGCGCAGCAGGGCCACGCCGCCGCCCGGGACGATGCCCTCTTCGACGGCCGCCTTGGTGGCGTGCATGGCGTCCTCGACGCGGGCCTTCTTCTCCTTCATCTCGGTCTCGGTCGCCGCACCGACCTTGATCACCGCGACGCCGCCGACCAGCTTGGCCAGACGCTCCTGCAGCTTCTCGCGGTCGTAGTCCGAGGTCGTCTCCTCGATCTGGTTGCGGATCTGCCTGACGCGGCCGCCGATCACGTCACGCCGCTGCGGATCGTCCGAGTCGGTGACGATGGTGGTCTCGTCCTTGGTGAGCACGACCTTCTTGGCGTCGCCGAGGTCGCTCCACTGCACGCTCTCCAGCTTGATGCCGAGATCCTCGGAGATCACCTTGCCGCCGGTCAGGGTCGCGATGTCCTCCAGCATGGCCTTGCGGCGGTCGCCGAAGCCCGGCGCCTTGCAGGCCACCACGTGCAGGGTGCCGCGCAGCTTGTTGACCACCAGGGTGGCCAGCGCCTCGCCCTCGACGTCCTCGGCGATGATGAGCAGCGGCCGGCCCTGCTTGGCCACCTGCTCGAGCACCGGGAGGAGGTCCTTCATCGAGCTGATCTTCTTCTCGTTGAGGAGGATCTTGACGTTCTCGAGGACCGCCTCCATGCGCTCGGGGTCGGTCACGAAGTAGGGGGACAGGTAGCCGCGGTCGAACTGCATGCCCTCGACCACCTCGAGGGTGGTCTCGAGGCCGCGCGCCTCCTCGACGGTGATCACGCCGTCCTTGCCGACCTTCTCCATCGCCTCGGCGATGATGCCGCCGATCTCCACGTCGTTGTTGGCCGAGATGGTGCCGACGTGGGCGATGTCCTTGCCCTCGACCGGCCGGGCGAGCTGGTCGACGGCCGCGACGGCAGCCTTGACGGCCAGATCGATGCCCCGCTTGATCTCCATCGGGTTGGCCCCGGCGGTCACGTTCTTGGAGCCCTCGCGGTAGATCGCCTGGGCGAGCAAGGTGGCGGTGGTGGTGCCGTCACCGGCCACGTCGGAGGTCTTGGAAGCGACCTCGCGCACCATCTGCGCGCCCATGTTCTCCAGCGGATCGGAGAGCTCGATCTCCTTGGCGACGGTGACGCCGTCCTTGGTGATGGTCGGCGAGCCGAACTTCTTTTCGATGACGACGTTGCGGCCCTTGGGACCCAGGGTCACCTTGACCGCGTCGGCGAGCTTGTTGACACCCCGCAGGATCGCTGCACGCGCATCCCCGGAGTAGATGATCTGCTTGGCCATATCTTGATACCTCCCGGTATTTCGAGCTCGAAGTCAGGAATCTGTTGTCGGCGGAGCCGCAGCTCAGGCGTGATGGCCGTTGCCGATCACGGCGAGGATCTCATCCTCGCGCAGGATCACGTAGTCGTTCTCTTCGATCTTGATCTCACTGCCGGAGTACTTGCCCATCAGGACCTTGTCGCCTTCCTTGACGTCCATGGGCGAGCGCTTGCCGTCGTCGGTCAGCTTGCCCGGACCGACGGCGATGACCTCGGCCTCCTGCGGCTTCTCCTTGGCGGTGTCGGGGATGATGATCCCACCCCGGACCTGCTCCTGCGTCTCGACGCGCTTGACCAGGACACGATCGTGCAGCGGACGGATGTTCACGGCTCTACCTCCTTCAACGGTGGATTGACCAGAATTGCTGTGGAGGTCGCCGGCGCGTTGTTAGCACTCGTCGCCGGTGACTGCTAACAGTGTAGGCAGAGGGAGAGGGGCTGTCAAGCCCTGTCAACCCCCACAGGCGTGCTAAGTTTTCGGCGTGGGTCGACGGAAGCTCTCGACGAAGGTCTGGAGGGCGCTGATGCCGGTGCCGGCGCTCCTCCTGCGGACCGGGCATGCACTCCAGCATTCCCTGATGTACCGGATCGGCTGGGGGATCTGCCGGCCGCGGCCGGACGACGTCTTCCTCGTCACCTATCCCAAGTCGGGCACGACGCTGATGCAGATGATGCTGTACCAGCTTACGACCGGCGGCGGCATGGACGACATCGCGCACATCGACGACGTCTGCCCCTGGATCGAGCGGGAGCTCCTGCGCAACGGCGCCGACCGCCTGGAGGCGCTCACCTCTCCCCGGTATTTCAAGACGCACCTGCTCCGCCGCCAGCTCCCGCGCCAGGGCCGGTTCATCTACGTCGTGCGCGACGTGCGGGACGTGGCGGTGTCGGCCTTCCACCACGCGCGCCTGCTCGGCAAGACAGCCAGCCTGGAGGCATTCACGGAGGAGTTCCTGCGCCAGGGCTGGGGCGCCTCCTCGACCTGGTTCCAGCACCTGCGGTCCTGGTGGCCCCACCGCCACGACCCGAACGTCCTCTTCCTGAGCTACGAGGAGATCGTCGCCGACCTCGCGGGCACCGCCCGCCGCGTCGCCCGCTTCTGCGGCCTTCCCCTGCGTGAGGAGGATCTGGCGCGGATCGTCGAGCGGTGCGGCCTCGGCTTCATGAAGCGGCATGAGGAGAAGCTCGACAGCCGTTTCCTGGACGCCCGGCCGGGTCTCCCGGGGGTGATCCGCCAGGGGAAGGCCGGATCCGGCCGCGAGCTCAGCCCGCTGCACCGGGAGGCGCTCGAAACAAGATTGTCGGAGCTCGCCGCCCGGTTCGGCTGTGCGCGCGGCGAGCCCTACCGCGAGCTCCTCGACCCGGATCCCGGCAAGTGCGGCTAGGCGGCAGCTTCGGGATCCGGACCGGACATCTCGCTCAGCAGGTCTTCGAGAAGCCGGCGGGCCTCGCGCCAGGCGCCGTCGCCCGGGGCGGCGGCCTCCAGGCGGTCGAGGACCTGGAGGGCCAGACGGCCATGGTGGCGGGCGGCGTCCCGGGCCAGGAGGTCGCGGGCCCGCCGGGCCGACATCTCCAGATAGAGCCAGGCCTTGCCCCAGACGCCCGCCGCCGTGTAGTGGTGGGCCAGGACCTCGCAGACGCGGTCCACCTGGCCGCCGTGCAGGTCTTCCAGGGCGGCGGCGACCTCGCCGTGCAGGACCTGCCGCCGCAGCGGGTGGATCTCTTCATAGATCAGGTCGTGGAGAACCGGATGGGCGAATTCGAAGCTGCCCCGGCGGGCGCCCTCGCTCCAGAGCACGATGTCGCGCTGCCGCCGGCCGCTCGCCCAGTGCTGGAGGCGCTGGCGGATCAGCCAGCGCCGGAGCAGGACCTCGAGGCCGATCTCGACGACGGCGGCGTGCTCGTCCCCAGCCTTCTCCAGGAGCCCGGAGTCGAAGGCGTGACCGGCCACCGCGGCCAGGGCCGTCAGCCGGCGGGTCGAGCTGGGGAGGCGGCGGATGCGCGCGGCGACCAGCTCCTGAAGGGGCTCGCCGCGGGGCACGAGGCGCTCGTCGAGCGCCTCGGCCAGCCGCCACCTGGACCCGCCCTGCGGGATGAGCAGGCCCTCGTCCCAGAAGTGGTTGATGAGCTCGGCCACGGCCAGGGGCAGGCCGCTGCCGCGCTCGTCCAGGAGGCGGGCCAGCACGGCCAACTGCTCCTCGCCCACCAGGGAGCCGGCGATCTCCTGGACCGCCGCCGCGGAGAGGCGCCCCAGGTCGATCCGGGAAGCCCCGGCGCCGGCCGACTGCAGCAGGAAGGCCTCCCCCGCCCCGGCGGAGCGGCTGGCGACGACCACCAGCACAGGGAGGTCCGCGAGATCGACGACGAGGTGGTCGAGGAGCGCTCGGGTGTCCTGGTCGGCCAGGTGGAAGTCATCCAGGAAGAGGATGACCGGCTGTGGAGACGACGGCCTGCCGCCGGTGCAGAGGCCTGCCACGAAGCCGGCGACGGACGCGAAGAAGCGGCTGCAGTCCGCTGCGCCGGCCAGCGGCGCGGCAACGGGCAGGTCCGGGCGCAGGTCGCGCAGGGCGGGGCAGAGCCGGGCGACGTCGGCGAGCTGCTCCGGGCCGGCCAGGGCCAGCACCCGCTCGGCGGCTTCAGTGGGGTCCGCCACGACGCTGGCCAGCATCTCCGCCACGGCCCGGTAGGGCACCACCGGCGCGCGTTCGAAGCAGCTCCCCTTGAGCACCGCGGCCCACTTCTGCGACGTTGCGACGTCGAGGAAGGTCTTGATCAGGCGCGTCTTGCCGACCCCCGCCTCGCCGGTCACCAGGACGAGCTGCGCCGCGCCGCCGAGCACCCGCTTCCAGGCGGTGCGCAGCAGGGCCAGGGGCTCGACCCGGCCGGCCAGCGGGACGAGAGGGCCGATCGGGGCGTCGTCGCGCAAGGGGACCTCCTCCTCGGCGGTGTCGAGGAGGATCGACTGATGGAGGTCCCGCGTCTCCCGCAGGGGGTCCACGCCGAGCTTCCCGCGCCAGCAGGCCTTTCAGCCGCTCGTACTCGGCCAGGGCCAGGCTGCGCCGGCCCGCCCGGGCGCACATCCGCATGAGGTCGCGGCAGGTCTCCTCCGAGAGCGGCTCGATGGCGATCAGCCTGCGGGCATAGTGGATGCCGAGGCGGTGCTCGCCGCGCCGCCGGTAGACCTCGATGAGCGTGCGCAAACCGTCGAGGGCCGCCTCGCGGAGCCGCTCCTGCTCGGCCACGAGCCACTCCTCGAACGACTCGCTGTCCTTGAGGAAGAAGCCGGCAAGGAGCTGGCCGCGGTAGAGGTGCACGGCCGCCGAGAGGTGGTGGGGGTCCACGCTGTCCTGCTCCCGGCCCCGGCGCAGGGCGTCTTCGAAGGCCGCCACGTCCACCCAGACACCCGACCGGGCGTTGAACCGCAGGCCGAGATGGTCGCTGAGAATGGGCGGCTCCCCCGGGCTGTTGTCCGGCAGGCTTGCCTTCATGTTGTAGACTGCCTGGCGCAGGGCGTGGCGGGCCGATTCGGGGTCGCGGTCCGGCCAGAGCAGCCCGGCGAGGCTCTCACGGCTGAAGCCGCGGTCGGGGTGGCTGACCAGATAGGCGAGGAGGGCCCGCACCTTCTGCGACTCGAAGCCGCCGACCGGCTGGTCGCCGTGCCAGACCTCGAATCCGCCCAGCAGCCGTACCCGCAACCCGGGCGCAGGACCGGCCGCCGCCGCACCCGCAGGAGCCATGCCGGCCTCCACGGATCCCGGGTCCCCGGGCTCCCCCGAACGCTTCCTGACGCTTCCCTGACGCCTCATCTTCATGCTGAAAGTATCAAAAGTCCCGAATAGGATGATAATGATGAACGCGGTCATGGAGAGCAACGAAGAGAAAACCGGCGAGACCGGTCGGGGCAAGAAGAGATCCCGGAACCATCAGTCCGGGTCCTTCCTGGTGCGTTTCTGGGTGGAGCCGGAAGCCGCCCCCGGAGAGCAGGCGCTCCGAGGGAGCATCAAGAACCTCCAGACCGGTCAAGAGCACTACCTGAACGATCCCGGCAAGATCGGAGAGCTGGTCCGCCAGCACCTTGGAGATAAAAAGGAACCGCAGCAGGAGGCCGCCCCGGAGGGCGGCGCCCCGCGGACGGAGCGCTCCTAGGTGGAGCGCGCCGGGGCATCCAACGCCTCGACCCTGCTCAGAAGGACCCAGGACCAACGCCATGGCGAAACCACACCTCAGGGGGAAATTTAATAAGTGAGCGGATTCGCCGCGGTCTTCGCGCGCGACGGGGCCGCGGTCCAGCCCGGCCAGCCGGTCGGGCTTGCCGGCCGCGGCCTGTGGATCGCCGCGGACCTGCGCCTCGACAACCGGCCGGAGCTCTGCGCCCAGCTCGGGGGTGCGGTGGACGAGCGCACGGCCACCGATGCCGAGATCGTCCTCGCCGCCTATGAGCGCTGGGAGGAGGACTGCCCGCGCCGGCTGATCGGCGACTTCGCCTTCGCTCTCTGGGATGCGCGCCGGCGGCGCCTCTTCTGCGCTCGCGACCCCCTCGGGGTCCGTCCGTTCTACTACGCGCTGGATCGCCGCCGGCTGACCGCCGCCTCGACCCTGGACGCCGTGCTGGCTGCCCTGGAGTCTCCTCCCGCGGTGAACGAGCCGTTCCTGCGCGACCTCCTTGCCTGGCGCTTCGACCGCTGGATCGCGGAGACGCCCTACCACGGCGTCCAGAGGCTGCCACCGGCCCACTGGATGGTTGTGGAGGGCGAGCGGCTCGTCCTGTCGCGCTACTGGACGTTCGGCGCCGAGCCGGGCCCTCCGCTGCGCCGGGACGAGGAGTACGTGGAGCGCTTCCGCGAGATCTTCCTCGCCGCGGTCGGCAGCCGTCTGCGCGGCCCGGGCCCCGTGGGTTTCCTGGTGAGCGGCGGTCTCGACTCCTCGGCCATCGCCTGCGCGGCCCATCACCTGGAATCGGACATCGACCTCCATTTCTACTCCTCCGTGTTTGCCGAAACGCCAGGAGCCGAGGAGCGGGAGTTTGCGGAGGCGGTCGCCCGCCGCTGCCCGCGGGCGCGGATGACCTGCATCCCCAGCGACGACTGCTGGGGCCTGCGCGAGCTCGGCGGCGAGGAGGGCTATCCCCAGGCCGAACCCGAGGTCGGCATCACCCGCGCCCTGCTCCTGCGGCCGTTGCGGCAGGCCCGCCAAGACGGCTGCCGGATCGTGCTCGCCGGAATCGGCGGCGACCAGGTGTTGAGCGGGGAGCCTTACCACAAGCCCTTCGAGCTGCGCGACGTGGAGGCGCGGCGGCTGCTCGCCGAGCTTCCCCACTTCCGGCGCTACAGCCGGCGGACAACCGCGGGGCTCCTGCTGGACGCCTATGTCCGGCCGGCGGTGCCGGAGGCGGTACGCCGGCTCGCCCGCCGCGCCCCCCGAACACCCCGCGCGGGCCGGCCCCAGGTGATGCCGCCGCTGCCGACGCTCGCCGCGCAGGAGAGCTTCCGCTATCTGACCGAGGGGACGTTCTCGGCGAAGCTCGCGGCCCTGCGGATCGCCGCGGATCATGCCGGGGTCGAGGTCCGCCTCCCCTTCCTCGACCGGCGGGTGATCGACTTCCTCCTCGCCGTGCCGGCGCGGGTCCGCTTCCGCGACGGCTGGATCAAGTGGATCCTGCGCGAGTCGATGCGGGGGATCCTCCCCGAGGAGGTGCGGCAACGGACGAGCCTGGCCCATTTCGCGGAGCTCCAGCACCGCGGGCTGCGCGACCGCGAGAAGAGCCGGGTGCTGGGCCTCCTCGCGGGCTCGCGGGTCGTCCAGTCCGGCCTGGCGTCCGGCGACGGGTTGCGCGCGGAGTGGGAGGCGTACTGGTCGAGCACGGACCGGCTCGCGCCGCCGCATCGACTGATCGGTTTTCTCTGTGCCGAATCCTGGCTGCGCTCGCGGGAAGAGGTGTCGAATCCAACGGCTTCGGATGAGCCGGTGTCATCCTTCAGCGGGGTGTCGAGAGGAGTCAGAGATGTCTGAGGATATGGCAAGCCACGGTCCATGGCCCAGGCCGGACGCTGGTCCGGGCCCGGGCCCGGGACGGCGCCCGCGCAAGAAGTACAGCGCTCCCCAGCTCATCGAGTGGGGCTCGCTCCTGGAGCTCACGCGCGGCGGCGCCGGGGCTGCCGTGGACTATGACCTCCTCACCACCAAGGCCGTTTGAGCGGGAGCCGCCATCTGATCAGCGCGGTGAGGAACCCTCCTTCGTCTGCATCCTCCGGTTCGACACTCCCTCCCTTCGACACTATCGTCGCAGCCTCGGGTTGCGCAGCGATCGCTCCGCGCTGATCGCGCTCGCCCGGGCTCTCGCCGGCAGCGAGCCATGGCGCAGCCTCCCCGGGATCACCTTCGCCTTGCGTCCCGCGCCCGACCCGGTGATCGGGATCATCGCCGGGGAGACCGGAATGAATCCGGCCCATCTCCTCTACCAGGCGCGCGCTTTCGAAAGCGCGCCCGGCCGTCTTCGCTGCGTGGGATACCCGGAGGTGGAGACGGCGGTCAGGCGGCTTGCCGGCGAGCTCATCCGGCAGTACGGAATCACGCAGGTCCGGGGCTTCCGCTATACGGCGATCCCGCGGGGAGGATTGATCGTCCTCGGCCTGCTGGCCGCTCACCTCGACGTGCCGGCCGACCGGGTGCTCGCGGCTCCAGAGGACGGCGAAGAGCCCTTGGTCGTCGTTGACGACTGCTCCTTGAGTGGCGCCCGGTTCGCCGCCTTTCTCGGCCGCTGCATCGCCCCGCGAGTGATCTTTGCCCATCTCTACTCCCATCCGGCTCTGCGCGAAGCGTTGCAGGCCCGGGAGCCGCGGGTGCTGGTCTGCATCGCCGGCCAGGACCTCCGGGACGAGGGACCCGACCGCCTCGCCGGAGCCTGGGCCGAGGCCCGGGAGCGCTGGCAGCAGCGGCTCGGCCCCGGCCGGTACTGGCTCGGCGATTGCGAGCGCATTGCCTTCCCCTGGAACGAACCCGACCGCGTGGTCTGGAACCCCGAGACTGCGGAGGTGGAGCTTGGCTGGAAGCTGGTGCCGCCGGAGCGCTGCCTGAAGCGGGGCGCGGGACAGGCCGCCGTGCCGCGCTCCCGCATCCAGGTCCAGCCGCGGGGCACCGGACCCTGGCGCCCCGCGCCCGCGGTCTTGTTCGCCTGGCGCCGCGGCGAGACGATCGTCCATCGGCTCGACACCGGGGAGGTCTTCCGCCTGCTCGGGACGGCCCATGCCATGTGGTGGGCGCTCCTCCGGGGAGGCGATCTGGCTCCCGCACTCCGCCTTCTCCACGCGCGCTACCACGTCCCGGACGAGACCCTCGCTACGGACCTTTCGCGCTTCTTCAAGACCTTGCAAGAGCGTGGCCTTTTCGCGAGAACGCCGCCCTCCTGATCCGTCCCTGACGTTTTCCTGACGCAGACTCCCCAGACTCCACTGCATCGATTCGAAGTGAATCTGCAGGCGGACGCGGTGGGTTCCGGCGTTGGTCTGGAGCGACGTCCCTCTGCTTGCCTGGAAGTACTCTTATTTTGCAATGGAGGACTTAAAATGATCTGTCCGGTGAGAACAAAGGGTACGTGGTATGTCCTGGCAGCGGTCCTGCTGCTGGGATGGGCCTTCGCGGCGCAGCCCGCAGAAGGTCAGCTCAAGTGCTTTCCGAGCTGCAGCTCGACCGATGGACGGTTCCTGGTCATCGCCTCCGGGACCGGCCTCGTCACACTGAGCGAGGAACGCCTGGAGGTGCAGTTCGCGGTCCCGGCCGGGGTGGCCTCGTTCACGCTCGGCGTTTTCGATGGTGACGGCGGCGGGCTCGACGGCACCGGCAAGCGGCACTGGGACCTCGGCGCCAACATTCCCTACAGCTACACGCTGTACGCCGATCCGCTCGCGGACGGCAGCGGGACGACCATCGTCGACATGTCGCCGGGCGTCCCGGTGACCAGCTCGCTGACGATGCCGAGCAACGCCTGGGCCGACTACCCGATCAACACCAGCGTCGACGCCCAGTCGCCGAGCGGCAACTACTTCTACCGCCTGGAGATCGTGCTGCTGGACAATTCGCTCTCGTCGTACAACGCCTTCAAGCTGCGCACGAACGGAGTGGTCAGCATCCGGCTGGCGGATCAGCCCTTCTCCTACATCGCCTCGCTGTCGAACCTGGACGAGGCGCGCATCATCTATCCCCTCTTCCCGGCCTTCGTCCCCACCACCTACGACGGCACGTTCCGTTTCTTCTTCAACGTCGCCGAGCCGATGACCGAGATCAGCGTCTGGGACGGCGACTTCGACCACGGCGACTTCGCCGGCCTGGTCCGGGACACGGACGACACCGACACGCCGAACGCTCCCTTCCTGCCCCCCTGGGCGACGGTCGACGCCGTCCCGGAGGGGGTGGCCACGGGGCTCGGGCTGAGCACGGGCAATCCCCCGGACGACCTCAACCCAGCCGCCGCCCTGTTCCTGCGCACACCCTCCATCTTCGAGCAACTGATCTTCCCGGACAGCCAGAGCTTCACCAACCCCAACCCGTCCGGCAACCAGGAGTGGGAGCAGTTCCGGATCTCCACGGACCCGTTCGACGCCTCGGTCATGGACGCCTCGACGACGAGCGTCCCGGACGGGACGTACGAGCTGCGGATCCAGGGCGTGGACATGAGCAACCTCAACGCCCTCCGCCTGCCGTCCGAGGCGCTGTGCGTGTCGGAGGAATCCGTGCCCTGTGTGCCCCTGCGCCCGTTCCTGGTCGGCGACACGGTCTTCCGCGACCCGGACGCCAACGGCATCCAGTCGGGCGCCGGCGAGACCGGGATCTCCGGCGTGGTGATGGAGCTGTTGGGATCGCTGGGGACCGTCATCGCGACGACGACCACGGACGCCAACGGCCACTACTCGTTCCCGGTGGACGCCGGCACCTTCACCATCCAGCCTGCGTCCTCCAACTTCGCCCCCGGCGGGCCGCTCGCGGGCACCATCTCCACGACTGGCAACCAGCGCACCGAGACGGTCGTCAACGACAACGTCCTGACCTATGACTTCGGCTACCGCGGCACCGCCTCTCTGGGCGACCGCGTCTGGCTCGACTACGACGGCGACGGCGTCCAGGACGCCGGCGAGGTGGGGATCAACGGGGTCACCGTGCAGCTCCTCGACACCGCCGGCAACGTCATCGCCTCCGCGGTGACGGCCGGGGACGGCAACTACACCTTCCCCAACCTCCTGGCCGGCACCTACAAGGTCAAGGTCGTCTCCTCGACGTTGCCGGCCGGCATGGCCCAGACCTATGACCTGGACGGCTCGGGCACGGCCCACATCGCCACCGCGGCGGTCAACGGCGGCCAGAGCCGGACGGACGCCGACTTCGGCTACCGCCCGCCGGCTCCGGGCACCGCCACCATCGGCTACTGGAAGAACCACCCCGCGGCCTGGCCGGTGAGCACCATCACCATCGGCGGCGTGGTCTACACGCGCGACCAGGCGATCGTCCTCCTGGGCACTCCGAGCCGCGGCGACAAGTCGATCGACCTGTTCAAGCAGCTCGTCGCCACCAAGCTCAGCCTGATCGCAGGCAACGATCCATCCTGCATCTACCAGACCGCCGCGTCGGCGGATGCCTGGATGGCAGCCCATCCGCCGGGCAGCAACGTCGGCGGCTCGAGCTCCGCGTGGGCCCAGGCCTCGCCCTGGCACACGCAGCTCGACAACTACAACAACGGCCAGCTCTGCGCTCCGCACCGCGACTGAGCCGGGTCATCCCGTAGGCAGACGGACCCGCGCCGCGAGGCGCGGGCCCACCCCTCCCGCCTCCCGAGCCCTCTGCCGCACCCTGGCGCGATGTTCCCCGCCACGACCTGACGCTCTCCTGACGCTCGGGGGAAATCATGGCCAGGTCAGTGAATCTTTTGGAGGGCTTCCCAATGATCCGTCCCGGGTATAGAGAGGTGAGGAAGTTCGTCCTGGCAGCGGTCCTGCTGCTGGGGTGGACCTTCGCGGCACAATCTGCAGAAGGCCAGTTCAAATGTTTCCCGAGCTGCAGCTCCACTGATGGGCGGTTCCTGGTCATCGCGTCCGGGACCGGCTTGGTGACGCTGAGCGAGGAGCGCCTGGAGGTACAGTTCGCGGTTCCCGCCGGGGCGACTTCGTTCGCGCTCGGAGTCTTCGACGGCGACGGCGGCGAAGTTGACGGCACCGGCAGGAGGCACTGGGACCTCGGCGCCAGCATCCCGTACAGCTTCACGCTGTACGCCGATCCGCTGGCGGACGGCAGCGGGGCGACCGTCGTCGAGATGTCGCCAGGCGTCCCGGTGACCAGCTCCTCGACCATGCCGAGCAATGCCTGGATCGACTACCCGATCAACACCAGTGTCGGCGCCCAGGCACCGAGCGGCAACTACTTCTACCGCTTGGTGATCGAGCTGCTGGACAACTCGGTCGCGTCCTACAACGCCTTCAAGCTGCGCACCGACGGGGTGGTCAGCATCCGGCTGGCAGATCAGCCCTTCTCCTACATCGCCTCGCTGTCGAACCTGGACGAGGCGCGGATCATCTATCCCCTCTTCCCGGTCTTCGTCCCCACCACCTACGACGGCACGTTCCGCTTCTTCTTCAACATCCTGGAGCCGAGGACCGAGATCTTCGTTTGGGACGGCGATTTCGATCACGGCGACTTCTCCGGCGTGGTCCGGGACACGGACGATCCCGACACGCCGAACGCTCCCTTCCTGCCCCCCTGGGCGACGGGCGACGCAGTCCCGGAGGGGGTGGCCACGGGGCTTGGGCTGAGCACGGGCAACCCCCCAGACGACCTCAACCCGGCCGCGGCGCTGTTCTTGCGGCCCCCCTCCATCTTTGAGCAGCTCCTGTTCCCCGACAGCCAGAGCTTCACCAACCCCAACCCGTCCGGCAATCAGGAATGGGAGCAGTTCCGGATCTCGACGGACCCGTTCGAACGCCTCGGTCATGGACGCTACGACGACGAGCGTCCCGGCCGGGACCTACGAGCTGAGAGTTCAGGGTGCGGACATGAGCAACCTGAACGCCGTCCGCCTGCCGTCCGAAGCGCTGTGCGTGTCCGACGATTTCGTGCCTTGCGTGCCCCTGCGCCCGTTCCTGGTCGGCGACACCGTCTTCCGCGACTTCGACGCCAACGGCATCCAGTCGGGGAGCAACGAGACCGGGATCGCCGGCGTCGAGGTGGAGCTCGTGGGGAGCACGGGGGTCGTCATCGCGACGACGACGACGGATGCGGACGGCCAGTACTCGTTCCCGGTGGAGGCCGGCACCTACACCGTGCGGGTGGCCGCCAGCAACTCCGATCCCGGCGGGCCGCTCGACGGCGCCATCGCGACGACGCCCGTCCAGCTCACCGAGACGGTGATCGACGACAACGTCCTCACCTACGATTTCGGCTACCGCGGCACCGGCTCGATCGGCGACCGCGTCTGGCTCGACCGCAACGGCGATGGGGTTCAGGACTCCGGCGAGGATGGGATCAACGACGTCACCCTCGAGCTCCTCGACGGCGACGACAACGTCCTCTTCTCAACCACGACGAGCGGCGACGGCGACTACTCCTTCGACCATCTCTTCCCCGGCACCTACACAGTACGGG
The DNA here is from genome assembly GCA_963842525.1 of uncultured Holophagales bacterium. Classification (GTDB taxonomy): domain Bacteria; phylum Acidobacteriota; class Thermoanaerobaculia; order Multivoradales; family UBA5704; genus UBA5704. Next base: position 20,577 of record CAWJGT010000001.1, on the reverse strand, counting down.
TGGTGCCCTCCACCCTTCCGGACGGACTCGAGCAGACCCATGACCTCGACGGTACCGGCACGCCCGACAGCGCGACGGTGCCGCTGGCGGCCGGCGAGGATCGCGACGACGTGGACTTCGGCTACCGCGGCACCGCTTCGGTCGGCGACCGCGTGTGGAACGACCTCGACGGCGACGGCATCCAGGAGGGCGGCGAGGCGGGGATCAACGGCGTCACCGTCGAGCTGCTCGACAGCGGCGGCAACGTCATCGCCTCGACCACGACCTCCGGCGACGGCAGCTACTCCTTCACCAACCTGACGGCCGGCAACTACACGGTCCGCGTCGTCAGCAGCACCGTGCCCCCGGGCTTCGTGCCGACCTACGACTTCGACGGCACCGGCACACCCCACACGGCGACGTTCAGCCTCGATGCCGGCGCCAACCGCGACGACATCGACTTCGGCTACCGCGTGCCACCTTGCACGCCGGGGACCTTCAAGGACCGCTTCACCACCGCGAGCTTCTCGAACAACGACGGCAGCCTGAGCTGGTCCGGCGCGTGGGTGGAGTCCGACACCGCCGGGGCGGGGGTGGGCAGCGGCAACGTGACCGTGGGGACCCCGGTCAGCGGCTACCTGATCCTGCGCGACAGCCCCGACACCGGCACCCAGCCGAGCGCGGCGCGCCAGGCGAACCTGACCGGCTTCGTTTCCGCAACGATGACGGTCGATTTCCACATCCGGGGAGTCGAGGCCGACGATGCAGTGGTCATCGAGGTCTCGAACAACGGAGGCTCCTCCTACACCGTGCTGGAGACGTTGACCGGCCTGACCGGCACGTACATCAGCTCGCGCACCTACGACATCTCGGCCTTCATGGCCAGCAACACCCGGATCCGGTTCCGGATCGCCAACAACTACGGCGGCGACGACGACTTCTTCAAGGTCGACGAGGTGCGCATCGACGCCTCCTGCACGCCGCCCCAGACCGGCTCCATCGGCGACCGCCTCTGGTACGACACCGACGGTGACATGTCCCAGGATGCCGACGAGCCCGGATTGGGCGGCACGACGGTCGAGCTGCTCAACAGCGGCGGCACCGTCATCGCCACGACGACCACCAATTCGAACGGCAACTACACCTTTGCCAGCCTCGCGGCCGGCTCCTACACCGTCCGCGTCGTCGCCTCCACCTTGCCGGTCGGCGGCCTGGCGCCCACCTACGACCTCGACGGCACGGGGACTCCCCATACTGCCGCGGTCACCCTCAACAGCGGCCAGAACCGCACCGATGTCGATTTCGGCTACCGCGGCACGCGGTCCCTCGGCGACCGGGTGTGGAACGACGCAGACGCCGACGGCGTCCAGGACGGCAGTGAAACCGGGATCAACGGCGTCACCGTGCGCCTCTTCATCGGCACCACCCAGGTGGCGAGCACGGTCACCTCGGGCAACGGCAACTACACGTTCACCAACCTGCCTGAGACGACCTATACAGTGAAGATCGACACCGCGACCCTGCCGGCCGGCATGACGCAGACCTATGACCTCGACGGGACGGCGAGCGCCCACCAGGCGACCGTCAACCTCACTGCCAGCCGTACCGATGTCGACTTCGGCTACCGCACGCCGCCGGTCTCCTGCACGGCTGGCTACTTCAAAGACCACTTCAACACCGCGAGCTTCTCGAACAACGACGGCACGCTGAGCTGGTCCGGCGCGTGGGTGGAGTCCGACGTCGCCGGGGCGGGAGTGAGCAGCGGCAACGTGACCGTGGGGAATCCGGTGAGCGGGTACCTGATCCTGCGCGACAGCCCGGACACCGGCACGCAGCCGAGCGCGGCGCGCCAGGCTAACCTCTCCGGCTTCGCCTCCGCGACGCTGTCCTTCGACTTCCACGTCCGGGCGACCGACCCCGACGACGCCGCGGTCATCGAGGTGTCGAACAACGGCGGCTCGACCTACACCGTGCTGGAGACCCTGACCGGCTTCACCGGCAACCAGACCGGCTCGCGCAGCTACAACATCTCGGCCTACATGGCGAGCAACACCAGGATCCGGTTCCGGATCAGCAACAACTACGGCGCCAGCGATGAGTACTTCAAGGTCGACTGGGTGCGCATCGACACCACCTGCGGCGGGCACACGCCCGAGACCGCCTCGGCCGGCAACCGGGTGTGGAAGGACACCGACGGCGACGGCGTGCAGGACAGCGGCGAGACGGGGCTCAACGGAGTCACCGTCAAGCTGCTCAATTCGAGCGGCACCGTGCTCGCGACCCAGACCACGAGCGGTGACGGCAACTACAGCTTCACCAATCTCGCGGCGGGGACCTACAAGGTGCAGGTGGTGTCGAGCACCCTGCCGGCCGGGATGACGCAGACCTACGACCTCGACGGCACCGGCACGGCGCACATCGCGACCTTCACTCTGAGCGCCGGCCAGAACCGCACCGACGTCGACTTCGGCTACCGCACACCGCCAGCCTGCACGGCGGCCGGATACTTCAAGGATCACTTCAACAACGCGAGCTTCTCGAACAACGACGGCACGTTGAGCTGGGCCGGCGCGTGGGTGGAGTCCGACAGCGCGGGTGTGGGCGTGAGCAGCGGCAATGTGACCGTGGGCAGCCCGTACAGCGGCTACCTGTTCCTGCGCGACAACCCGGACACCGGCACGCAGCCGAGCGCGGCGCGCCAGGCGAACCTCTCGGGCTTCGCCTCCGCGACGCTGAGCTTCAGCTTCCACGTCCGCACCGAGGTCGACCCTGACGATGCGGTGGTCATCGAAGTGTCGAAGAACGGTGGCTCCACCTACACCGTGCTGGAGACGCTCTCCGGCTTCACCGGTACGTACACCGGCTCGCGCAGCTACAACATCTCGAGCTACATCGCGAGCAACACCCGGATCCGGTTCCGGGTCAGCAGCAACTACGGCGCCGACAACGAGCTCTTCAAGCTGGATTGGGTGAAGATCGACGCCTCCTGCCAGTAACGGGATCGACACATGGGGGGAGGGCTCTGGAGCCCTCCCCTTTTCCTGCCTCTCGCGCCGGCTGAAGATAGACTCTCTCCCGCGATCGGAGGAGTCGACGTCCTTGCGCTTCTACCACCTCTTCGGCCTCGACCTGGCAAGCGAATTCCCCTTCGTCAGCCCGCTCGTGCCGGGGAGCCCTCCCGCCGCGCTGACCATCACTCTCACTAGGCAGCCGCTCGCAACAGCCAGCCGGGAGCACTTGGTCTACCGCAGTCCCTTCCGCACAGCGGACGGCGAGCCCGCGGCCCTGCTCTACCGGCAGGACACCTGTGAGCTCCTGTGCTTCCCAGGTCTCGCCGATTTCCATCTCCGTCCAGGTTGGATCGCCTGTGGGAGCCCGGCGGTGAGCCCTGACCATCTCGCGGTGGTGGAGATCCGCCTTCTCGGCCCCGTCCTGGCCTATTGGCTCGAACGCCTCGGCCATCCTGCCCTGCACGCCTCGGCCGTAATCGTAGACGGCCGGGCTGTGGCGTTTCTTTCCTCGGAGGGGGGCGGCAAGACCGGCATCGCTGCCGCGCTGATGCAGGAGGCCGGCTGTCCGCTGCTGACGGACGACATCGCGGCTCTGGAGGAGCGGGAAGGCGTCTTCTTCGTCCGGCCCGGCTACCCGCAGATGCGTATGTGGCCGGACGCGGCCGGGCATTTCCTCGGCGCCTTCGAGCACCTGCCGCTCGTCCACCCGCGGCTCTCCAAGCGACGCGTGCCGGTCGGTCTCTCCGGGGGGCCGGCCAGTCTCGGCCGGTTCCATGGCTCGCCCGCGCCCCTCGCGGCGATCTTCCTCCCCGAGCGGAGGAACGAGCCCGAGATCGAGATTCGTCCCATTCCGCCGGCGGCAGCAGTCATCGAGCTGCTCCGGCACTCCTTCACCCCCCACATGGTGGAAGCTGCGGGCCTCCAGCCCGTCCGCCTCGACACGCTGGCGCGCGTGGCCGGGGCGGTGCCGCTCTACCGGCTCTCCTATCCTTCCGGATTCGAGCACCTCCCGCGGGTGGTGGAGAGTGTCCGGCGCGCCGTTCCGCCGGTCCTGGACTGACGCAGCCTATGGAGAAGCTCCGCGCCTCGGACGATCGACCTCGCCACGCGCCTGTCCGTGCCGTCAACCGTCCTCTTCCACGAGATCGAAGGCGAAACGGTCCTTCTGGATACCGAGACAGGACTCTATTTCGGCCTCGACCAGGTGGGAACCCGGATGTGGCTCCTCCTGAAGGAGCATGGCAACGTCGGAGCCGCGTATCGCCAGTTGCTCCAGGAGTACGACGTCGCCCCGGAGCAACTGGAGGCCGACCTGGTCCGGTTCGTCCAGACGCTGGCCTCCCGCCGGCTCCTTCGCCTGCAGGGCGAGACCGAGCGACCGCCGGAGGCACCGTGACTCAGCGGCGCAAAGAGGACGCTTCGCGCAGGGGATGGAAGGCCGACAGCTCCCCTTCGCGCTCACCGATCGACTGTCCGTTCCGTTCCACCCAGGCATGGGCGAGGAGCCGGCCGCCCTGGCGTGCGACCCCGATCCTGAGGTCCGTCGGGATGCCCGCCCGGCCGAGGAGCCAGCGCAGACTGAGCGTGCGTGGCAGGCAGGTCATGGGGCGCAGATGGTGCCGGGCCGCGGCGTCGACGGCCCAGACCCGGAGCCGCACTGCCTCGTCGTCGGCCTGCATCCTCGACCGTGCCGGAGACGGCGCGAACAGCCGCTCGACGCGGGGGAAGGAGAGCCAGCGGAGGCAGAGATCCGCGACGAGCAAGGTGAGCCAGGCCCGGGCGAAAAGACCCCATTCGCGGGGACTGCGGCGTAAGGCACGGCGGAGGCTGTTTCCGGACGGCGGCATCGAGGGTTTCCTTGGGAACTGGCCAAGGCCCATGCTACGATAAGGCATCTAAAAAGCACAGAAATCCGCGTTCGCGAGAGGAGATGACATGAGACGCTGGCTGACGACCTCGATGGTGGCGGGTGCCCTGCTCCTCGGCAGTGGCCCGACCTGGGCACAGCAGGACGACAATTACGACGACGAAGGGGCCGATGTCTCCAACTGGGCGCTGGCCGTGGGCGTCGGCCTCGTCGAGCCCGCGGACGAGACGGAGATGTATCTGATGGCCGCGTTCCGCATACGGGTCGGACGCTACGACGACGAAGAGAACGGGGGGGAGGGGTATGACCGGGGCCGGGGTGACAAGAGCATCCAGGGCTATCTCGAGCCCGAGATCGGCTACTGGGAGTCGTCGGGCAACCAGATCGAAGGGAGCGACCTGCTGCTCGGCGTCAACCTGGTCGGCGCCTTCCCCTTCGCCGCGGCCGAGACCTTCCTCGGCGTCGGCCTCGGCGTCCATTTCATCGACGCCGCCCTGGCGACGGGCGATCCGCGCGAGAGCGGCAGCGAGACCAAGCTCGGGGCCAACGCCCAGTTCGGCCTCGACCTCCGCCTCACCCGCTCCCTGAGCGCCTTCGGGGCCGGCCGCTTCGACCTCGTGCAGGATACGGCCGACGAGGTGCAGAGCAAGGTCTACCTCGGACTCCGCGCCCGCTTCTGAGCCAGTCCCACTTCCCGCCGCGAGGGCTTCCGGCTCCCGCGGCGGCTCCGCAGCCTTGTAAAAACGTCCGGGCGGGGGTGTGTTAAAATACGTCCCGCCTTGAGTCAAGACCCTCCGAGTCCCCGTCTCCACTCCATCCTGCCAGGCCGCCCCAAGCCCCTCCCGGAAGAGGTGTGGGCAGAGGTGCGCCGGTGAGCCCGTTCCTCCTCGCCGCGTCCGTCCCGGGCGGCACTCCCCTCGACGACTCTCCCGTCCTGGGGCTCTTCCTGGCGCTCCTGCTGGTGCTGCTCAACGGCTTCTTCGTCGCCGCCGAGTTCGCCCTGGTGAAGGTGCGGCCGACCCAGCTCGAGCCCTTCGTCCAGCAAGGGTTGCGCCGGGCCAAGATGGCGCGGCACATGGTCCGCCACCTCGACGCCTACCTGTCGGCGACCCAGCTCGGCATCACCCTGGCGAGCCTCGCCCTGGGCTGGATCGGCGAGCCGGCCTTCGCCTGGATCATCGAGCCGGTCGTCCGGCCGTTCACGAGCGATCCGCAGATCCTCCATTCGGCCGCGGCCACCACCGCGTTCCTGGTGATCATGATCCTGCACATCGTGCTGGGCGAGCTGGCTCCCAAATCGATCGCCATCCGCAAGGCGGAGCCGACGGCGCTGGCAGTTGCGCTACCGCTGATCGTCTTCTACAAGATCACCTACCCGGCGATCTGGCTGCTCAACCACACGGCGAATTTCCTGCTCCGGCTGGTCGGCATCGCGCCGGTGAGCGAGGGCGAGCTGGCGCACGACGAAGAGGAGCTGCGCCTCCTCCTGGCCTCCAGCGACGCCGCGCACGTCTCGAAGACGAAGCGCGAGTGGCTGGACAACATCTTCGAGCTGTCGCACCGGGTGGCGCGGCAGATCATGATCCCCCGCCAGGACGTGGTCTACCTCTCGACCACGCGCTCCGTGGCCGAGAACCTGCGGATCGCACGCCGCAGCGGCCACACGCGGTTCCCCCTCTGCGATGGGGACCTCGACCATGTGGTCGGCCTCGTCCACATCAAGGACATCTTCCGCCGGGAGCGCCCCTTGGCGTCCCTGCGCGAGGTGGCGCGAGAGATCGCCATGGTCCCCGAGAGCCTGGAGCTCGACCGGCTGCTCAAACGGATGCGCACCGAGCGCTTCCACATTGCCGCGGTCCTCGACGAATACGGCGGCGTCTCGGGCGTGGTGGCCTTCGAGGACGTGATCGAGGAGATCGTCGGCCCCATCCTGGACGAGTTCGACGTCGAGAAGCCCGAGGTGCGGGAGACCGAGGAGGGGGTCTACGAGGTCTCCGGCGGCATGCTCGTCGAGGACCTCGAGGACGAGCTGGGCATCGAGCTGTCCGACCGCGATGAGGACACGATCGGCGGCGTGGTCCTCTCCGAGCTCGGCCGCGCTCCGGCCGTCGGCGACCGGATCGACCTCGGGCCGGTCTCGATCGAGATCCTGGACGCCGAGAACAACCGCATCAAGAACGTCCGCATCCGCACCGCCCGAACGGCGACCGTCCCCTCCGGCGAGGTCTGAATAGCCCCCTCCGGCACATCGCTTGCAGGCCCTGCCGGGGCAGGGCCGAGAGAGCCCTTCTACTTGGTCATCACAGCTTGTCAAGGAGGACATGCAATGCAGACGACAACGATCGATATCACCGCCCTCAACAGCCTCTTGCGAGGCGAGATGTCCGCGATCGAGACCTACCGCCAGGCCCTGGAGAAGCTCGCCGACAGCGACGAGCCCGGGGTGGCGGACCTGCTGGCACTCCAGCGCGACCACCGCGATGCGGCCGACGCGCTCTGGCACCACATCGAGCAGCACGGCGGCCGCCCCTCGGAAGGCTCCGGCCCCTGGGGCACGTTCGCCAAGGCGGTCGAGGGAACGGCCAAGCTGTTCGGCAACAAGGCGGCGCTCAAGGCCCTGAAGGAGGGGGAGGAGCACGGCCTCAAGGACTACCAGGACGCGCTGGAGGACAAGAACCTCCCCGCCGACTGCCAGGCCATGCTCCGCGGCCTGCTCGAGAAGCAGCGCGGGCACATCCCGACCCTGGACCGGCTGATGGAAGTGGTGCGGTAGAGGTCCCGAATCCGCGGGAGATCGACGGGAGGATACCCGCGAGGGCCCTCCCGTCCGATCATTTTCCCGTCAACCGGAAGGCTTCTCCCGGTTGAGGAGCTGCTGCGCCATCGGACTCTGGAGCAGCTTCGAGGGGTCGCCTTCCTTGCCGATCCCGCGCGCCGCGAGGTCGAGGTCCCGATTCTCGGGCCGGGGGGCCGGAACAGCGGCCAGGGCCGCCTTGAGCCCGGCAACCTCGCCGCGCCGGGCCCAACGCAGCGCCACCATCCGGCGCGGGGCGACGAGATCCACCCGCCACCCTTCGCCCAGCCGCTCCGCCGCGGCGAGGCCCTCCTTCGCATCGGCCTCGGTGTCCCACTCCGTGATCCACGCCAGGACGCGGCGGCCGTCCTTTTCATAGAGGGCGAACCGGTCGCCTCCCCAGCCGGCCGCCGCGGCCGAGGCCCGGCCGGCATCCTGCAAGACTCCACGGAGGAGGGTACGGATCCCAGCTCCCCAGCTCCCCCTCGGTCACCTTGCGGAACCCCGGAAGCCGGCCCGACAGGTCCGGCCAGCTCAGGACGACCGGATCGTCGCGCCGCGTGTGCCACTTCTCGGGATGAAGGATCTGCTCCGAAGAGCGGGGCGGATCCTGGTTGAAGGAATAGTCGAGGAGCGCCTGCCCGCCCTTCTGCCGCACGCTGACGCAGAACGAATACCCTTCGAGATAGCTGAAGAGCAGCGTATCGCGCAGCCAGGCGGGCGCGCCGGCCAGCTCGCGGGTGCCGGGCAGGTCCATGCCCGCGGCCAGGAGCTTCTCGGAATCGAGTGAGCTCAGAGCCTGGCCAGCGCCGGGAATGGCCTCGATCGGCATCCCGATAAAGAAATTGAACATCGTCAGCGTTGCGTCGCCCTCGACCAGGGACAGCCGGGCGACGCCCGCGTCCGAGAGCGGAGCGGCCTCGACGAAGGTCTTGAGGTCGAAGTGCTGGTCCTGGAGCGCATGGGTCAGCTCGTGGACGAGGAGCATCTCCTCGAGCTGCTCGGCTTGCTTGCCGAGCCCGTCGGCCGCCGGACCCAGCAGGCTGCCGTCCCGGTGGACCATGCTCAGGTATTTACGCTCCGGATCGTAGTAGCCGGCCACCTGGCTGGTCAGCAGCTCCGGGTAGTAGCGGGCGAGGTCGAGGTCCGCCGGGAGCAGGCCGAACGCCTGGAGGCCGGCGCCCAGGGCCCGCAGCACCTCGGCAGGCAGATCCTGTTGCAGCTCCTCGGCGACCTTGCCGCGCAGGACTTTCTCTTCGATCACGCCCGAGGCCACCGGCCGCTTCGCCTTGAGCCCACGGTACTTCTCGGCGGCCTTCATCAGCTCGTCCATGCGCTGCGCGGCCTCGGCCGGCAGCGGCGAAACGTCTTCCGGCAGCCCCGGCACCGGAGCTGCCGGCGGCTCGGCGGCGGCTCCCGGGAGCGCGAGAAGCAGGAGGCCGAAGGCCAGGGCCGACGCCCTAGTCATGGCCATCCTCCTTGTCGTGGCAGGACCGCTCGATCACCACCGCGCACGCCAGCAGGAGGACCTCGTCCTCGCCCTCCCGGATATCGATGCCGTAGGTGTCCCGCCAGGAGAACCACTTCTTGGAGACGCGGGCCAGACCTCGTCCCCGCGGGTGAAGGTGTACTCGTGATCGAGGAAATCGCCGCGCGCCTCCAGGTCGCCCGGCCCGGGGACGTCGACCGTGAACGTGCACCGCAGGAAATTGAACAGCGACTTCTTGACCGTCGCGGCATGCCGGCCGTCGCGGTAGATCTCGTAGGTCGTCCCCCAGGAGAGGAGCTTCTTCTCGATCCGGGCCAGCTCACGCCCGGCGCGGTCCTTGAAGACCAGCTTGTCGCCGATCGCCAGCACCCTGCCGTCGACATAGAAAGCCTCGCGGCCGTCCTCGTCCCGGATGACGAAATCGTCCCCGAAGTCGAAAAGCTTCTCCTTCATCACATATCTCATGGGTCCTCCTCGCCGGCCCGGTGTCCGTTCGTGGCATCATCCCGCCGGAAGCGCTGCCACTCCCAGCATACTCTGTCCGCAGCCACTGCTAGCATGTGCTAGCAGTGGACCGGCGCTATGGCAAGGAGGTCTCTGTGGCCAGCCTGAGCATCCGCAAGCTCGACGACGAAATCCATGATCGACTCCGCGACCGCGCGGCGCGGCGCGGGGTGTCGATGGAGGAGGAAGCCCGGCAGATCCTCACGCGAGCCGTTTCATCGCCGGAGAGGCTGGGTGATCTGTTTCTGAAGATCTTCGGGCCCGCACGGGGCGCCGACCTGGACTTGCCCTCGCGCGAGCTCCACGATCCCCTCGACCTCGAATCCTAGAAGGGCTGTATCCCTCGACCTCTGCGATCAGGGCCGGCTCGTCCTCTTCGACGAGACCACCCACTGGATTGCCTTGGAGGAGGCCGAGCAGGTGAACAGGTTGCGTGGTGGGGGCCCCTGGGAACGCGGGCGTCTCGCCCGCACAGGCTTTCATCGACCGCGGCGTTGCCGCCAACCCGACGCCGGCCCGAGCGTGAGGAGAGGGCGGGCGAGACGCCCGCGGTCCCAGGGAGAAACTCTTCGTCCAGAGACTTTCGAGACGCCCTGTCAGACGGTGTCATCCTCGTCAAAGGGCTTTCCGGATCAGCGAGGCTGGAATCATCCGGGCGCCCGCAGGTACCTCGAAGACGGGAAAGCGAGCCGCCTTCTGCGCCGGCCGCTTCGGTGGTCTTGCTCCGCGCGCCGATGCAGGCCCTGCTACTCCTCCGCCAACACGATGATCTGATCCTCGGCCGCGAAGGTCACCTTGTCCGATTTCTTCGGATTCACCGCCACTCCGTAGGACTGCGACGCGTCCTTGGACAGGGCAAGGTGGCGGTAGCCGATCGCCACCTCGCCGCGCCGGCGCGCCGCTTCGGCCACGGTGTAGAAGGTCACGGACCGGCCGGTCTCGACATAGTCGGCCGCCGGCTTGAGGTAGATCTCGGAGCCCTCGGGATCGAAGAGGTCGGCGAAGACGGCGCTCAGCTCCTTGTTTTCCGAGATCTGCGAGAGCATCAGGCTGGTGAGCTTGTTGCTGACGATGAAGTCGTCGGCCTGGGTGACCTCGGCGAGCTCGCGGTTGCGCACGTCCAGCATCTCGCTGACGATGCGGAAATCGTGGCCTCCCTTCTCCGCGATGTCGCGCAGGTGGAGCAGCGTGATGAGCGTCCGCGCGTCCGCCTCCTGGATCCCGAGCACGTCCGAATAGCAGAGGATGATGATCTGTTCGAAGCCCTCGACCCCGAGCCCGTTGAGCACCCGGCGGTCGGCGGTGTCGGCCTCCCGCACCGTGAGCCGCTGGTTCTGGAGGGAGATATCGCGGGCGAGCCGCTCTTCCAGCCCTTCGATGTCGGCCACGAGGACCAGCTCCGAGCCCTGCGCGACATAGCGGTCGAGCTCCTCGAGGATCGTGGCGCCGCGCTCGTTCCAGCCGAGGAGGAGCGTCTTCTCGGGCCGGGGATCCGACGGCCGCGAGCTCTGGATCGCGCCTTCGTCGATCTCCAGGCGCCGGTCGGAGAGCCGCACCGTGTCGTCGTCCTCCGCGATCGCGATCACCTGGTCGCCCGCCGCGATGCGGGTGTCCATCGGCGGATTGAGCTGGATGCGGCCGTCGCGGAAGCGCAGGCCCATGATCGCCGAATCCTCGTAGGCGAGCAGAGCCTCGGCGAAGGTGCGGCCCACGAGCTGCGGCTCCTCCTGGAAATAGATCTCGTCGCCGCCGAAGTCGAGCAGCTCCGTATAGACCACCGAGAGGCCCGACTGCCGCGAGGTCTGCACGATAATGCGCGAGATGAGGTCGCCGGTGACCACGAGCTGGGCCTCGTCGCGCCCCACCATGCGGGCGACTTCCAGGTTCCGCGGCTCGTCGATCTCGGCGACGATGTGGTACGGCTCCGGCCGGCGGTGCGGGTTGTTGGTGATCGCCAGGATCGACTTGATGACCTCGGAGTCGGGCTCCTCGCTCTCCGGCGCCAGGATGATGATCGACCGCGCCGCATGCGGGTTGACGATCTCGAGGTCGTTCAGGTCGAGCGGCGTGCCGGTCCGGCAGATGATGCGCGTCTTGCCCGTGGACCCCACCTTGTCCGCGATCTCGTCCTCCATCTCGACCTTGTCCTTCTCGGCGAGGATGACGACGCGCGGTTTGGTCCGGTTTTCATTGGCGAGCACCAGCTCGGAAAGGATGGTGAAGACCTTGGGCGACCAGCCGAGGATCAGCGTGTGGTCGCGCTCGAGCACAAACGACCGCCCCTTGCGCAGCTCGGTCAGCTTGTCCTCGATGCCGTTGTTGATGACGCCGATCAGGGCGCTGACGATGAAGATGCCGCCCAGGGTGACGAACAGCATGGCCCCCCGGAACCCCTGGCCGGCATCGCCGCCCATGGTGCCCGAGTCGAGCGTGCGCATGAGGCTCAGCCAGGCGGCCTCGAGAAACCCGGGCTGGCCCTCCCCATCGGGCGCGATGTTGAAGAGGACGATTATCAGCGCCGCAAGGCCGATGAGAGCCAGAGAGGCCAGACCGAGATAGCCGATCAGAGCGATCGCCCCCCGGGACATGCTGTTGTCGAACGCATACCGAAGCCGATCGGTGAACCGGACCTGACGCATGGACCTCGCCTCCTGGCAGTAGAGAAAAGATGTGACGGCGAGAATAGCACGGGAACCTCACCCCTCTTCGGATGTGCTACTTTTCCTCCCCCATGTCCGCCGCCGTCTCCACCCCCGCGCCTACCCCGACCGCCGTGCTCTGCCGCGGCCTGGTCAAGCGCTATGGCGACGTCACCGCCGTCGCCGGGCTCGACCTCGAGGTCTGGCGCGGCGAGTGCTTCGGCCTGCTCGGGCCGAACGGCGCCGGCAAGACCACGACCATCGAGATCCTCGAAGGCCTCACCGAGCCGGACGAGGGCGAGGTCGTGGTGCTGGGGGAGACCTGGCGCGGCGATGGCCACGGCCTGCGCGAGCGGCTCGGCGTCTCGCTCCAGGAGACGCAGCTCAACGACAAGCTCACCGTCGCCGAGGTGCTGCGCTTATTCCGCTCCTTTTACCGCCAGGGGCGCGACCCCGAGCAGGTGATCGCTGCGCTCGCCCTGGAAGAGAAGCGCGACGCCCGTGTCGGCAAGCTCTCGGGCGGGCAGAAGCAGCGCCTGGCCGTGGCCTGCGCCCTGGTAGGCGATCCCGAGATGCTGTTCCTCGACGAGCCGACCACCGGCCTCGATCCGCAGAGCCGCCTCCAGCTCTGGCAGCAGGTCACCGCCTTCCGCGAGACCGGCGGCACGGTGCTGCTGACCACACACTACATGGACGAGGCCGAGCGCCTGTGCGACCGGGTGGCGATCGTCGACCACGGCCGCGTCATCGCCCTCGGCACGCCGGCCGAGCTGATCCGCTCGCTGCACGCCGCCGACGTGATCGAATTCCTCTCCGAGCCCATGCTCTCCGAAGAGGAGCTGCTGACCCTGCCCGGCGTGTCGGACGTTCACCGCCGTGGTCCCAACTGGGCGCTTGCCGTCACCTCGGTCACCGACAGCGTGCCCGCCCTGCTCGCCGTGGTCGAGCGGGCCGGCGCGCGCCTGGCGCATCTGTCGACGCACCGCGCCACCCTGGAGGACCTGTTCGTGTCCCTGACCGGCCGGGAGCTGCGCGATGCCTGAGACGCTATCTTCTTCCCCCCTCTCCCGGACGGCGGGGGGGCGATGGGAGAGGGGGGCCAGGGGGGTGAGGCTGCGTGCCCTGAAAGAGCTGACCGCCTGCCGCATCAGAGAGTTCATGCGCGAGCCCGAGGCGGTCTTCTGGGTCTTCATCTTTCCGTTGCTGCTCGCCGCCGTGCTCGGCTTCGCCTTCCGCCAGAAGCCGCCCGACCGCATCCCGGCCGGAGTGGTCGCCGCGCCAGAGTCCAACGCCGAGCAGATCCTGGCGGCCCTGGCGAGCTCGCCCGTGCTGTTGCCGCGGCTGTACGAGGCGCAGGAGGGCCGGGAGGCCCTGCGCACCGGCAAGATCTCGCTGCTCGTCGAGCCCGGCCCGCCGGTCGTCTTTCGCTTCGACGAGACCCGCCCTGATTCGCACATCGCGCGGCTCGAAGCCGACGACGTCCTGCAACGCGCCGCCGGACGCGCCGATCCGCTGCCGGTGCGCGCCGAGCGCGTCACCGAGAAGGGCTCGCGCTACATCGACTTCCTGGTCCCGGGTCTGCTGGGAATGAACCTCATGGGCGCCAGCATCTGGAGCCTCGCCTTCTCGATCACGGTGTCGCGCAACCGCAACCTGCTCAAGCGCCTCATCGCCACCCCGATGCGGCGCAGCGACTATCTGCTGTCGCAGATCCTGGGACGGCTGACCTTCCTGCCGCCCGAGATCGCGATCCTGGTTGGCGTCGGCTGGCTCGCCTTCGACGTGCCGATCCGGGGCTCGCTGCTCCTGCTCGTCGCCGTCTGTGTGCTGGGGGCCGTCTCCTTCTGCGGCCTCGGGCTCCTGATCGGCTCCCGGGTGCGCACCATCGAAGGGGCGAGCGGCCTCGGCAACTTCGTGATGCTGCCGATGTGGCTGCTCTCGGGGGTCTTCTTCTCCTCGGAAAGGTTTCCGGACGCCATGCAGCCGCTGATCCGCGTCCTGCCCCTGACGGCGCTCAACGAGGCGCTGCGCGCGGTCATGAACGAAGGCGCCGGCCTGGTGGAGATCGCTCCCCGCCTCGCCATCCTCGCCGCCTGGGGTGTCGTCAGCTTCGCCGTCGCCCTCAAGATCTTCCGCTGGAAGTAGGGGCCTTTCAGAAACCGATCCGTTCGTAGACGGAAATGTGTTTCTCGCTGTTCGCCCGGATCTCGTCCCGATTCCAGTTGCTCCATCGATGGCGGAGCCGGAGGCCGGCGATCCGCGCCATCAGGTCGAGCTCAGCCGGCCAGGCGTAGCGGACCTCGACCGGGAAGAGCCGGATCTCCTGATTCCGGATCACGATGTGCTGGCTCTTCAGCCGCTGGCGCACAGGATCGTGCTCCGAAGCTTTCAGGCGGATCCGCTCGTCCGTCACCGCAGTGACCTTCAACCCTTCTCTGAAGTTGGCGCTGTCCGGCACGAAAGCCTCCAGAACGAACACCCCGCCGGGGGTCAGACGCGCCGCTACGTTCTGAAAACAGCGCACCTGCTCGTCCTGGGTCTGGAGGGCAAAGAAGGTGTTGTAGACGACGAAGATCAGCGAGAGCTCGCCTTCGACCGCCACATCGGCAAAATTCCCCATGGTGACGGGAATCGCATCGCCTCCAGGCTTGGCGCGCAGCTTGGCGACCATGGCGGGCGAGGAGTCGATGCCGTGCAGGTCGATCCCCCGCGCCGCCAGGGGCAGAGCGATCAGACCTGAGCCGATGCCGAGCTCCAGGACGCGCCCGGACCCGGCCAGCTCCGCCAGGGCATCGATGGCCGCCTCCTCGCAGGAGCCGAACCACTGGTCATAGACATCGGCGCAGACTTCGCCGTAGGTGCGGTCGTCGTCGGAGCCCATCACGATCCGCCGAGCCTACCCTGATCGCCGGCAGATAGGGAAGTGGACTGGCACTTCGGGTTCCGTGCCCCCCTTCGTCGCGGTACGGGTCCCGGCGACCGTGCCGGGGCCGCCCGTACGCGTCGTCCTGCCGGTCGCGGGACGGCTGCGCGTCCGCGTGCCGGCCCTGGTCGAGCGCAACCTCGTAGCGCGTCTGGTCCTCCTCAATCCCGCCGGCCAGGCCTTCCAGGACCTGGATGCGATCGGCGTGTTGCGCCAGGAATGGCCTCTCGTCGGAGGGAGCGGAACCGTCGACGGTCTGCCGCCAGGCCCATGGACCGTGAAGGTCTCGGCCCCCGACGGCCAGGCGTGGGAAACCTCCGTCGTCGTCACGCCCGGCGTCGAGACGGACGTGCAGCTTCCCTGAGAGGGCTACACCCTGGGCTTCCGAATGGACCATCCTACAGTTTGGGAGACGCTTCAATCACAGGTTCCGGCCTTGCGCAACTGCACAGCCAAGCCGGCGTCGCCCGGAATGAGTCGCTCACTCCCAACCCGGAATCGGATAAGGGCGTGTCAAGCGAGTGTCGGTCCTACGAAATTCCGCCGCGAATCTCCGTCCCGTCTCAGGCCTCAAGCCGCCGTGCCCCACCACCCTGCAGAACAGCCTGAGAGTCGAACGGGACACATCCGCCAGCTTCTTTTTCTGCGCCAATGGCTCCAGCTCCCGAGCGATCTCCTCAACGCTCGCGAGCTCGCCCTGCGCAGCCAGCACCGCCGCTGCGTCGAGCGTGGCGCTGACGCCTTCAAAGAGATGACCGGCGGCAAGATGCTCGGCCCGCACACGCTGGAGGGTATCCAAAGCCTCAGCCAATCTGCCGAGCCCGGCGGAGATGCGCCCTTCCAGCCAAGAGAGCTCCAGCCGCTCGGCAGCGTTCCCTTCGTCGGCCGCGAGCTCTCGGGCCTCAGCCAACAGAGCGTCAGCCTCGCTAAAGCGATCCGCGTTGCAGAGAAAATAGAGCTGATCCAGCCGCAAGCGCAACCAGATCGACGGCTCCTTCTCCTCAAGACCAAGGCAAAGCTCAGCCTGCTGCAGGGCTTCCAAGGCCCGCTCCTCTCGGCCCAATTCGCCGAGAACCGCCGCCTTGGTGAGAAGAAGGCGGCCAGTCCACTGTGGGCTCAGATCAGGCGTCAAGGCTTTATCAACGACCTTCAGCGCCTCCCGAAGGACCTTCTGGTCGATGTTTAAAGCCGCCTCGACCTGGTGCAGCTTGGCCTGCTGCTCGCTTTGGGTGGGTGGACGCCAGGGTGCACGGCACCGCGTCAGCGCGTGATTTGCCCGGCAGCCCACCTCCTCCGTGAGCTTTGAAGGATCGGCCTCGTATTCCCGAATCGTTTGCTCGGGCAGGTCGGCTTTCCGCGCCAGCTCTGCCTCACTCCAGCCGCGCTTGAGACGCATAGACTTTAGGTGCGACGAAAGCTCGAGGAGCATCTCGTTCCGCTCATTCATAGCCCCCAAGTCTAGTTCTGCTGGCGCAAATTGGCACGTCGGCGTGGCGACGACCGGCGTCGTCCTGGCGCGCGAGACGGTGTGTGCGTCGTGAGCCTCGAGCGAGCCGCCGTAAGCTTACATCGGCGTGGCGGAGCTTGCATCGGGCCAGCGGAGCTTGCAACGGCTTGGCGGAGCTTACGCTGAGCCGATGTAAGCTTACACCGGCGTAGCGGAGCTTACATCGGGCCAGCGGAGCTTACGCTGAGCCAGCGTAAGCTGGCATCGAGCCAGCGGAGCTTGCAACGGCCTGGCGGAGCTTACGGCGAGCCGATGTAAGCTTACACTGGCGTAGCGGAGCTTACATCGGGCCAGCGGAGCTTACGCTGAGCCAGCGTAAGCTTACGACGAGCCGGCGTAAGCTCCGCTGAAGCAACGTAAGCTCCGCCAAGACAACGTAAGCTTGCACTGAGACGCCGCAAGCTCCGCCAAGACGACACAAGCTCCGCCAAGGCGCCAGAAGCTTGCGACGAGCCGGCACAAGCTCCGCTGAGGCAACGCAAGCTCCGCCAAGGTAACGCAAGCTTGCCCGGAGACGCGGCAAGCTCCACCAAGACGACACAAGCTCCGCCAAGGCGTCAGAAGCTTGCGACGAGACGGCGCAAGCTCCGCTGAAGCAACGCAAGCTCGGCCAAGGCAACGCAAGCTTGCCCGGGAGACGCCGTGAGCTCCGCCAAGACGATACAAGCTCCCCAAGGCAGTGTCCGGCCTGTCTATCGTCCCCACGAGCAGGAATGGCCGCATCATCCCGTTGCCGACCGCTACGCGATGTTCGGGTGGAACGACGTCAGGCGCCAGCCACTCGATACAGATTCGCGCGTCCCCGCCGCCCTCTCACCTCGATTACTCTCGCGTTTCGTAGACAATACGCCATCTTCTGTGCCAAGACCGCTCCCGTGTCCGTGGCCGTGGCGAGATCTGCCGTAATGAATGACTCCAGGCCCTCGGGAAGAAGCCCTCGCCAATCCGTCGTGTCCTTGAACAACCGTCGGTCCACGACCTCCAGCAACCGACGTTCTTCAATACCCCATCCTCGCCTGCGCCATTGCCGCTTCCCCTCGTAGCGCCTCGCCTCTTCTTCCCTAATCATCGACACTTCGAGTGAGAAGTTGCTGTTCGACAGTAACTGCGGGATACTTACCAATTCCCAGAACAGGTCCTCCAACCGCCCTCTCTTGGGCGACCGCCGGCGAACGACTCGACGAAGATCATCTGTCGCTGACCGGACTATCCACTTCTCCTGGGCTATCGGATAGATCAACCGTACCTGATGTGATTGCACCAGGTTAGTGAGCTTCGATTTGATGGATGCGAAACTGCCCGTCTGAATCTCGATCAGCAGTTCTGCTCGAACAATATCGATTACGAAACCGCCGACCGTGACCTCAAATCGATCTCCAGGGCATGCGTACCACTGCTTCAGTGATGCGTGGAGCGCCTTCTCGTTCAGCAGGCCGATTCCTGGCATTCCGATTCAACTCCGTGTCGGTCTTGCTGGCGCCTACGCTTGAGTTCAGCTGCGAAGCCGCGGGGATGAAGCTATGGACTCGGCTGGAACGGTGAGCGGCTTCGTCAGCTGCAACGATTGGTTATGCCGTAACCGCCACAATGCTCGCCGATTGCTTCAGGAAGCCGGACGAGGCGCTGCCGACTTCTGAATCAGGTAGACCACGAACGCAGAGCAGATGACGAGCATGAACTTCGCATCGGCCGCGTCCAAGCTGGGTTCGTCCGTGAGTGCGTGCCGGATGCCTTCCGCGTCGCTCGTGTAGCCGTACAGAGACATAAGGGCTGATCGAAAGGCACCGCGCACTGGCACCCCTGTCTTCATCGACTTCAACGCCTTCCCAAGTTCCGCCTGCGGATCACCTGACAGGATCTGCGCGATCGCCTCAACGGCCGAAATAGATTCCTTGATTGAGTTGCGGTAATCAGGGGCTCGGCGGTCCGATAGGAGTTCTAACGCCGTCAACAGGTGAAAGCGGGCTGGATTGAAACGATCGAGGCTCGATTGCGCGAGCGCGTCTTCAATCGCCGCTATCTCTCTCTCATCGGTGATCTCGACGAGCACACCCTCGCCGAATCTGAAGCCTGCCATTTCCTGCGACAGTACTGCATTCACAGACTCGCGTAGGCTTTCGCGATTGGAGTTGTTGGGGGAGTTGACGAGAAATTCGATAAGGTCATAGACCTCGTACCACTCAGCGTTGAGCACCAGATTCTTCAGCTGCCGTCTTATTTCCTGATCGGTGTTCGGAAACTCATCCATAAGATCCTTGAAAAAGTCAGCCCCAAGCTCCCGGTACAACGCGCCCATCCAAGTTTTATTCAGTGGCATCGTTGGAGGTGGCACGGGAATGCATTGCGCAAGAACGCTCCAGAGCCGGTTTCGCGTACCCGAATCGAGAGATCGCCCTTGAAGGGCAGCACGGACGGGTGTCAGTCCCAATCGTTGTGAAAAGCGCATGTCTTACTAGAGATGTGCTTGCGGCATAACCGCCACGGGGAGCGACGCCCTTTAGGGCTTCTACGCGCCGGCTAAGCACATCGGCGCTCTTCGTTCTGCCGGCCCTAACGTGCTGTCCTCCCTCAACTTAGAAGAGCATACGCCTCCGCTTCCAGGGAGTCAACGCGACCAGCGGAGGGCGATAAGGCGCCCCCTGGGCTGCTTAGCCGTCGAAGATCGTCAGATAAGCGCCCGCGGTCTCGGCGGAAAAAACGACCCATCTCTATGTATCTCTGTTTCATCCGCCCTGCGGGGACGACTTATCCCGGGTGCCTTCTACGCGGTGATATGCCCTCCCCGCCCCCCATCAGATCCCGAGGTGGCCGGCAATCCGGCATCCACCGCACTCTTCCTTGTAGGGCCGGCCCCGAGGTCCCCCTTGGACGGAACCGCCGCGATCGCCGCGCCCGGAAAGGGACTGATCATGCGCCATCCCCTGGTCCGCGCCGTCGCTCTCGTCCTCCTTGTGGCGGTCGCGGCCCCTCCGTTTGCCCTCGCGGCCGGCGATCGCCTGCCGCAGGCTAGCCCGGTCTTCCCGGCGGTGGCGGGAGAGATCTGGAGCCTGCTCCGGAGTGTCTTCGGGCTTTCGGGCCACGGGATCGACCCGAACGGCCTGCAGTCCTCGGATCCCGATCTCGGCCACGGGATCGAGCCGGACGGGCTGCGGGTCCAGGATTACCGAATAACCGCCACGGGGAGCGACGCCCTTTAGGGCTTCTACGCGCCGGCTAAGCACATCGGCGCTCTTCGTTCTGCCGGCCCTAACGTGCTGTCCTCCCTCAACTTAGAAGAGCATACGCCTCCGCTTCCAGGGAGTCAACGCGACCAGCGGAGGGCGATAAAAGCAACTCCTGGGCTGCTTAGCCGTCGAAGATCGTCAGATAAGCGCCCGCGGTCTCGGCGGAAAAAAACTGACCGATCTCGACGCATCTCTGTTTCATCCGCCCTGCGGGGACGACTTATCCCGGGTGCCTTCTACGCGGTGATATGCCCCTCCCCGCCCCCCATCAGATCCCGAGGTGGCCGGCAATCCGGCATCCACCGCACTTTTCCTTGTAGGGCCGGCCCCGAGGTCCCCCTTGGACGGAACCGCCGCGATCGCCGCGCCCGGAAAGGGACTGATCATGCGCCATCCCTGGTCCGCGCCGTCGCTCGCCTCCTCCTTGTGGCGGTCGCGGCCCCTCCGTTTGCCCTCGCGGCCGGCGATCGCCTGCCGCAGGCTAGCCCGGTCTTCCCGGCGGTGGCGGGAGAGATCCGGAGCCTGCTCCGGAGTGTCTTCGGGCTTTCGGGCCACGGGATCGACCCGAACGGCCTGCAGTCCTCGGATCCCATCCTCGGCCACGGGATCGAGCCGGACGGGCTGCAGTCCCCGGATCCCG